>JAGKWQ010000034.1 GCA_021151825.1 Cellvibrionaceae bacterium | reverse complement strand
CGGTACTGCCTTCCAACATTTTATTATTGAAGCAACCGATACCACGATCAGTTACTACGCCGATGATTTTGCAATTGGTGGCCAGGTAATCCAGGTGCCGAGCAGCAGTTCGCGCAGTTCAAGCAGTGCGGCATCCACCAAAAAATTTATCGGCAACATCACTACTTCCGGCGCAGTGAGATCAGATTTCACTCGTTACTGGAATCAGATTACACCAGAAAATGAAGGTAAATGGGGATCAGTTGAAGGTACCCGTGATGTTTACAACTGGGCACCGGTTGACCGCATCTATGCTTACGCTCGTCAAAATAATATTCCAGTCAAAGCGCATACGTTTGTGTGGGGTGCGCAATCACCATCCTGGATTAATAATTTGAGTGCAACAGAAACAGCGGCGGAAATCGAAGAATGGATTCGTGATTACTGCGCTCGCTACCCCGATACCGCAATGATCGACGTAGTTAACGAAGCAGTTCCTGGTCACCAACCAGCGGGTTACGCGCAAAAAGCCTTCGGCAACAATTGGATTCAACGCGTATTCCAACTGGCTCGCCAATATTGCCCTAACTCAATTCTGATTCTGAACGACTACAACAATATTCGCTGGCAGCACAATGAGTTTATTTCGCTCGCAAAAGCTCAAGGCAATTATATAGATGCAGTCGGCCTGCAAGCTCATGAGTTGAAGGGCATGACGGCAGCGCAAGTTAAAACGGCGATCGACAATATTTGGAATCAAGTAGGCAAGCCCATTTACATTTCTGAATACGATATTGGCGATACCAATGATCAAGTCCAACTGCAAAACTTCCAGGCACATTTCCCTGTGTTCTGGGACCATCCTCACGTTAAGGGTATTACCATTTGGGGTTATGTGAACGGCAGAACCTGGATCGAAGGCTCCGGCTTGATTCAGGACAACGGCACACCACGCCCGGCAATGACCTGGTTACTCAACAATTACATCAATAAATAAAGGGGTTTATCGCGGCTCATAAACAGGATTTTATGAGCCGCAGCGTTTGGTTAAACACAATCCATTTAATAACAACTAATTTAAAAAATAATTAGGGAGAATTCCCATGCGTGTAAATAACATCGCAGGTGTTCGCCATGCGGCAAAGCTTGCAAAAATTTCCGGTAGCTGTTTTGCATTGCTTTTCGCGTGGAATGCAAATGCAAGCTGCCACTATCAAATCACTAATCAATGGAATGATGGTTTTACCGCTGCAATAAAAATAACAAATAACACCAGTACAACCATTAATAGTTGGGCGGTTAATTGGCAATATGCAAGCGGCAATCGAATCAGTAATAGCTGGAATGCAAATTTTTCCGGTACTAATCCTTATTCAGCGAGCAACCTTTCCTGGAACGCAAGTATCCAGCCGAATCAATCCGTGGAATTTGGCTTTCAAGGAACCAAGGGTACTGCCGCTGCAGAAATTCCTGTTATCAATGGCGCGCCGTGCGAAACGTCGGCAGCTTCTTCAGTGCCTATTTCATCAGTACGCTCGTCCAGCAGTTCTTCATTGCCTGCCATAAGCTCCAATGCAAAGACATCCAGCAGTTTTGTTACGTCTTCAACAAGCGTACCTGTTTCTTCAAAAAGCTCGATTGTATCTTCAACCGCCGCGAGTTCTTCATCTACTATCAGTTTGGTTGAGGCAAGTAATCCGGTGATCTGGGCGGACGTTCCCGATCCGTCCATTATTCGTGTAGGCAACGCGTATTACATGAGTAGTACCACCATGCATATGAATCCCGGTGTGCCCATTATGAAATCCACCGATCTGGTGAATTGGTCGGTGGTTAATTATGCATACAATATTTTGGATAACACCAATGCACTAAATTTGGAAAATGGCCAGAACGCTTACAGTAAAGGTTCATGGGCGAGCAGTATTCGCTATGTGGATGGTATTTATTATGTAAGCACTTTTTCCTACACCACCAATAAAACTTACATTTATAAAACCCGCGATATTGAAAACGGCCCCTGGACTGTTTCGGCATTAAATGGTTTATATCACGACTGTTCATTATTTTTTGAAAATGGCCGCGCATTTTTGGCGTACGGTATCGATGATATAAAAATTATCGAACTCACGGCCGATGCTTCGGCGATTAAATCCGGCGGTTTAAACCAAACCATTATTGCCAAATCATCTACTGTTGCCGGAACGGATTTTATCGTGCGACCGGAAGGCACCCATTTGCAAAAAATCAATGGTCGCTATTACGTTTCATTAATCACCTGGCCTTCGGGGAAATCACGTACACAATTAATTTTCCGCTCCAGTAATTTAACGGGACCTTATGAGGGGCGCGTAGCCTTACAAGACCAGGGCGTTGCCCAAGGCGGATTAATTGATACAGCTACGGGAAATTGGTACGCATTTTTATTTCGCGATTCCGGCGCGGTAGGACGCATCCCCTATCTGGTTCCAGTGACCTGGCAAGATGGTTGGCCGGTAATGGGAATAAACGGAAAAGTTCCGCAAAAACTGGGGTTCGCCGTAGGCAATAAAGGATTAAACGGAATTGTGACAAGCGACGAGTTTAATCAGGGCACCCAAGGCTCATCGACGCTGCCGTTGCAATGGCAGTGGAATCACAATCCGGACAATAGTGGTTGGTCGCTCATTAACCGCCCCGGTTATTTACGGCTCACGACAAAACGCATTGCGGCCAATTTCGAAGTTGCGCGCAATTCCCTTACACAACGCAGTTTCGGCCCGCAAAGTTCAGCGCGCATTGCACTGGAAACAGCGGCGATGAAAGATGGTGATTACGCTGGTCTGGGCGCACTGCAATCACGTTATGGTTATGTAGGCGTTACCAAAACCAACGGCAATAAATCCATTGTGATGGTGGATACTACCTCTGGCGTTCCGCAAGAAATTACTCGACTCGGCTTGTACCAGGATCGTGTTTATTTCCGTATCGATATGGATTTTCGCAATCAAATAGATCAAGCGAAATTTTATTACAGCCTGGATGGCAATAACTGGACTTCCATCGGAAGCACACTGCGCATGACTTATGATCTCAAGCATTTTATGGGTTATCGCTTTGCGCTGTTTAATTACGCCACGCAATCCATCGGTGGCTATGTGGATTTTGACTACTATCGAATCAGTCAATAAATCGAATCAATATAAAAATCGGCTCGGTCAATAAAAGTAACAACAATAATTTTAAAAACACTAGAGAACTTTTCCAACTTACGGAGATTACATGATGAATAAGCAAAAAAACTCCGCCAGATTATTACCGCAGGTGTTACGTAACACCTGCGGTGTAATTGGCCTGGGCGCAAGTCTGTTTGCGTTATCCAATACAGCCTTTGCAGCCTGCACCTATTCAGTCGATAACGAATGGGGCAGCGGTTTTGTAGCAAGTATTACGGTAAAAAATGATACGAGTGCAGCTGTTAATAACTGGAGCGTTAATTGGCAA
>JAGKWQ010000067.1 GCA_021151825.1 Cellvibrionaceae bacterium | reverse complement strand
GCTGTTGGCAACACGTAGCGGCGCAATGACCAAGACGCGACTCACTGAAAAGCTGTCAAGCAAATCAGTGATTGCGGTCAGTGTCGTTACGCTTTTGCCAAGTCCCATGTCAAGCCAAAGCTGGCAACGCTTTTTCTCAATAATAAAGTTTGCGGCTTTGCGCTGGTAGTTGTGCAAATTATCCCGTGAAAGCATTTGCGACCTCGATATTGTCAATAACTAAAACTGTGCAGCCAAGCGCAATTCGGCGTTCGTGATCACGTCGTTGCAGTTTAGTCGGCCTCGCACCCGGGGCTTTTAGCTCAATAAAAATAATTTTACCGCCAGGCAATGTAACGATGCGGTCAGGCACGCCGCGACGATTCGGGCTTGTGAACTTTTCACACAAGCCGCCTAAAGACTCAACGCGCTTGACTAGCGCTTTTTCAATATCACGTTCAAGCATGACCGACCTCTTTCAATAGTTCGTTTGCCATTTCAATGTATCGTGCATAATCAACGTCATGTGGGAAAGTGGTGGGCAATACCATCAGCGGTTTAGCACCGTCTGATTTTGGGACTTTGTTTGTGTTTTTGGCGTATCTGATGCACTCACGTCTCTGCTGTAAATAGCCTTGTAATCTGTTCTTTCTAACTCATAGCTGGTTGTTAGCATCCAATCAAATGCGATGTTCAACATTTCATCTTCTTGGTGCTTTTTCATGTGAAGGACTACGCCGTCTGTGTTGGCGCTAACAACCTTTATCCCTGCCAATTCCATCGACTCGATAAGCATCAGTAGGGCAAGTTGACCGGTAATCGTTGTTTGTATCATCAAGTCTGGTGCATATAGCGCCGACCATTTAGAACCCAATTTTCCAAAAGACCCGTTAACACAAATTTTAAGTGTGTCGGAAGTCACTTTATCCCCAGAGCGCTTGGCCTTTAAACGACGATCAACTATCGACTGATAAACCTTTAAAAACGGCTCCCCCATCGATTTAGGTGCGAGGTTTTGTTGCAAGATAATACTTGGATAGTAGCCAGCAACGTCCTGCTCCATTAATAATTCATCGTCTTTGCAAATGACAGCTTGCGATTTCTCGCAGCTATGCAAGCCGCCAATGCCAAGGCTGTACTCAGTATCGCCTACTTTGATTTGAGCCTTTGCAAGCTCGTCTGGCATCTTTACAGAGCCATTGTCGGCCAAGCGGAAAGGGATGGTTGTAACTAGCTTGAAAATGTCTTGCAGTTGCTTGGTTTGAAAGCTGATTATTTTTGGATCTAAGTAACGAAACACCGTCGAATCATCAATATCAGGCTTGCGGTATTCGCGGCCAGTCATCTTGTGCAGTTCCGACTTAATCACCGCT
>JAGKWQ010000009.1 GCA_021151825.1 Cellvibrionaceae bacterium | reverse complement strand
CGGTACTGCCTTCCAACATTTTATTATTGAAGCAACCGATACCACGATCAGTTACTACGCCGATGATTTTGCAATTGGTGGCCAGGTAATCCAGGTGCCAAGCAGCAGTTCGCGCAGTTCAAGCAGCAGCAGTAGCGCTGCACAAACATGTGAATTAAAAGCACCGCTGAAATGGACATCTACTGGCCCATTAATCAGCCCGAAAAATTCCGGTTGGGTTTCCATTAAAGATCCATCGGTAGTGAAATATAACGGTACTTACCATGTGTATGCGACTTACTACGATACCGCTTATAAATCGATGTACACCAGTTTCACTGATTGGAACAACGCACAACAAGCACCGCATACATCAATGAATGGCAGCCGTGTGGGTAACGCCGTTGCACCACAAGTATTTTTCTTCCGTCCGCATAATAAATGGTATTTGATTACCCAATGGCCAGGCACTTATGCAACGACTGACGATATTAGAAATCCCAACTGGTCTGCCAAACAAAAATTACTGCAAGGTGAACCGACAAACTCATTGGATTTCTGGGTAATTTGTAACGATACCCACTGCTATTTATATTTCTCGCGCGACGACGGTGTGTTGTACGTTTCAAAAACGACTATCGGTAATTTCCCCAACTTCTCCGGCTATTCGATTGTGATGGAAGATCATCGTGGCAACGGCAACCAATATTTATTTGAAGCACCAAACGTTTACAAACTCGATGGACAAAATAAATATTTGTTGATGGTTGAAGCCTGGCCGAGTGGTCCACGTATGTTCCGTTCATGGACTTCCAGCAGCCTTGATGGCCCATGGACACCATTGGCAGATACCGATTCAAATCCATTTGCAGGCAATAACAATGTGGAATGGCCAAGTGGCAAATGGGCTAACGGCATCAGCCACGGTGAGTTGGTTCGCTCCGGCTACGATGAACGTTTAACTGTTGATCCGTGCAATCTGGAGTTCCTCTATCAAGGCCAGGCCGGCAACAGTTCAGACTACAACACCATTCCTTACAAGCTAGGTTTATTGCGGTTAAAGAAATAATGCTTAATTAAAAACCTGTTTGTCCCGGTTTCGATAAATTTCGGAGCCGGGAAATTTTTCCCGTGAATTACGCGGATGCAAGGAAGCCATTTTTCGCTGTAGTAAAAATAGCTAAATCACATTACAAAAAATAAATAAGGATTTGTCAGCAAACCCCGAATTCGCCGCCGCGAACCTATAGTGTTTGCGGCTTTCTCCATTGTTCGCTAAGGATTTGAATTATGAATAAATCAACAATTTTACCAGACGGCAATCTGCATAAAATTAAACAGTCGCTCTTGAGCTTTGGTATTGTGACAATAATCGCTACCACCGCGCACACAGTATCAGCGGCATGTACCTATCAAATCGATAACGAATGGTCGAATGGTTTTGTGGCCAGCATCGTTGTTAAAAATGATACCGGCGCTGCAGTTAATAACTGGAGCGTGAATTGGCAATATGCCAATAACCGTGTAACCAATAGTTGGAATGCCAATGTCTCTGGCAGCAATCCCTACACGGCAACCAACATGAGCTGGAATGGCAGCTTTGCAGCAGGCCAATCGGTTTCGTTTGGGTTTCAGGGAACTAAAAACGGCAATACTGCCGAGCGCCCGCAAATCAATGGAACCCTCTGTTCAGCGGCTCCAGTAAGTTCTGTCGCAAGTAGCTCGCCGGTCAGCTCAGTACGTTCGAGTTCATCAGTAGCCCTTGTGTCTTCATCACGAATCAGTTCATCGGTTGCATTAAGTTCATCGTCGCGCGTCGCTTCATCGCTCGCTGCTTCATCTGTTCCGACCGGTGCTCGTAACGCCATTACAGTGCGTGCACTTGGCACAACAGCGACTGAATCCATCACTCTCAGCGTAGGTGGTACTGAGGTACAGTCCTGGACGTTGAGCACCGTCATGACCAATTACACGGTAGAAACCGCTCTGGTTGGCGATGTGGTTGTGACCTTTGCCAATGATGATGGCGGCAATGCAGATGTACGTATCGATTACGTCAATGTTAACGGTGTAACCCGTCAAGCAGAATTGCAGACAGAAAACACTGGAGCTTGGGGGAATAACCGTTGCGGTGGCGGTGCGCCCAGCGAATGGTTGCATTGCGAGGGTTATATCAATTTCGGTAGCGTCACTGGCGAGCCTCGCTCAAGCAGTTCTGTCGCGTCGAGCTCTAGCAGTTCATCATCTAGTGGCGGTACTGGTGCCGGTTCTGCTGGCTGTGGTGCCCCGGCTAAATTAACCAATGGCCGTCGTACCATTAGCGTTAATGGTTTGAACCGCGAATACGTATTGGATATTCCGAGCAACTACAACCAAAACAATCCCTACAAGTTGGTCTTCGGTTGGCACTGGCGTGGTGGCAGTGCGAACGATGTTGTAGGTCAAGGCTACTACGGCATGAAAAGCCTCTCTAATAACAGTGCGATTTTCGTGGCGCCTGATCGTGCTCCGGGTACTGACGGTTGGACGAATGAAAACGGCCGCGACATCGCTTTCTTGCAGTCGATGCTAACCCAGTTGAAGTCATCTCTGTGTATCGACGAAAGTCGTATCTTCTCTACCGGTTGGAGTTACGGTGGCATGATGTCATTTGCGGTGGGCCGCGAGTTGCCAAGCACCTTCCGTGCTATCGCGCCTGTATCAGGTGCCTTCTTGACGCCTCATGTGGATAGTGGTTCGGCGACTGCGGCCTGGATTGCGCACGGCACTAGCGACACTGTGGTAAGCCATAGCTCTGGTAGTCAAGCCCGTGATGCTTATCTCAGGGCTAACGGTTGCTCTAACACGACTGTGCCGGTGCAGCCATCTCCCTGTGTGGAGTACCAAAACTGCTCATCGGGTAAACCTGTTGTCTGGTGTTCGTTCAACGGTGGGCATACCCAGCCGTCATTCTATAGTTCTGGAGCATGGAACTTCTTTAATCGGTTCTAATTGCCGTGAGGCGAAGGCAACAGTGATAAAAATAGCGCTCTTCGGAGCGCTTTTTGAGTTTTTCGAGTGTCGCGAGGCGTCTCGGTTTAGTGGCTGCGTAAGTAGCATTGCCGATTTTTGGTGAGATCAATTTTTCCTCCCGAGCTGTATGGCTGGGCTTTAGAAAGTCAGATCAAAATGTTTCAAAAATGACTTGAAAAAATGCGGGAAATTTTTTCAGCAAAAATAGAGGTCGGGTAATGGTAGCGGCACACACATTTGTACTTCTTATCAAGGCTGCACGACAGGTTATCCAGTGCGTTGGTGTGCATTCGATGGCGGTCACTGGCCATCACAGCATGATGCGGGCCAGCCCGAAAGCTGGATTCCCGTTGAAGCATGGAATTTTATCAGACAATTCTGATAAAAATTAATACTACCATTCCTGGACTTTGCCCGGCTTCGACTGGGCTTTTTTCATTTTTATCCTGATTTTCAAGTGTTTTACGAAAATTAATCATTTTTGACGATTGAGTCAGTGATCCAAACTTGCGCTTTATTTATCATATAGTAATAATGACCAAATGATTTGTTGCAGGACCAATAATCCTGAAGCAAATTGATAAAACATAAAAAATCCGGCAATTAAAATGGGAAAAATAAAATGCGTCGTTTTACCTTCTATTCGGTTTTTACTTTGCTTTTTGTATCGCTCTGTTCTTCCGCATTTGCAAATCATGAAATTAAACATTTTCGCGATATCGTTTGGGCTAGCCCGAACAATTTTAATTTGACTCTGGATATCGCAATACCCGCCACTAAAACCAAAGCCAAACCGGTATTGATAATTTTTCATGGCGGTGGCTGGTTACTGAACAATAAATCCATCATGACGGATTTAGCGAACAGCATTGCTACTCGAACCGACATAATCACCGTCAATGTTAATTACCGCTTACTTTCCGATGTTAATAACACGACTACTGTGAATGAGATTGTTGAAGATGCCTTAGGTGCAGTTGTTTGGGTTAAAAAAAATATTAAACGTTACGGTGGTGATCCGGACAAACTGGCAGTAACGGGTGATAGCGCCGGAGGTCATCTGGCCGCGATGGTAACCGTTGCCGGGCGCAATCTTGGCAGCGATGGCTTTGATGAAAAACCATTACGCTTCAAGCCAACTTATTTACCCGACGACGTAACAGCGGAAGAAATCGCGCACAAAGATGGATTGAAAATTCAAGCGGCTATTTTAAGTTACGCAGGTTACAGTTTGGTTGAAGTTGCCCAAGGTGATTTTGAAACCGAACGAAATCCATTCTGGAAATGGGCCAATGCCAAACCGCGTGGCATGTTTGGCGAAAAAATCAACTTGAAAGATAACACCGAATATTATCAAGCAGTTTCACCCAACCAATATCTGGTTAACAACAAAGAATATGCATTGCCGCAGCAGTTTGTATTGGTAGGCGAACTGGATCAGCTCACAACACCGGAACGCGCAACCGCTTATGTAGATCAGCTTAAAAAGCTCAACCAGCCTGTGCAATTTAAAATTTATGCTGGCAAAGGTCACGGTTTTTTGGACAGCGGATGTAATGACTACAACAAAGGTTGCTTCAAGGATCTTTCTGAACCAACGGTCACGGACATGGTCAAGTTTCTGAATGATGTTTTCAAATTGTAAGTTGATTATTCGTTAATGCTATTGCAGCAGCCTGCAATGCGGCTTTAATCACGAACAATCACTGGGATATCTGCCATGACTATATTCGTTACCAAAAAATTTGGCTTGCTAACTGAACAATCAAATCGCAAAAAATTTGCTAAATCTGTTTTTGTCTTATCCCTACTTATACATTTTTCATCGTCTGTTAATGCAGACACACCAAACGTTGTACCTGGATACCAAAATATCTCGCTCGATTTTGAAGACCGTGCTCACGATTTGGTATCGCGCATGACGCTGGATGAAAAAATTCCACAACTTATCAACGATGCCCCGGCAATTCCGCGGCTGGGTGTGCGTGAATTTAATTGGTGGAACGAAGGTCTACATGGTGTGGCTGCACTTGGCGAAGCCACTGTGTTTCCTCAGGCGATAGGCATGGCTGCTGCTTGGGATACACCACTGATGCAAAAAGTGGCCGATGTTATCAGCACTGAGTTTCGTGCAAAACATTATGCAGAACAGCATCGATTCGGCGGCTCTGATTGGTTTGGGGGGTTAACAATTTGGTCGCCCAATATTAATATTTTTCGCGATCCACGTTGGGGTCGGGGCCAGGAAACTTATGGAGAAGATCCGCACCTGACATCGCGCCTTGGTGTTGCCTTTGTAAAAGGCTTACAAGGAAACGATTCACGCTATTTAAAAACTATCGCAACCCCCAAACATTATGCAGTTCATAGTGGCCCTGAAGCCAGCCGACATCGCGATGACATTCATCCGAGCGCAAAAGATCTTGAAGAAACTTATTTACCAGCATTTCGCGCAACAATTATTGAGGGAAATGCCCAGTCAATAATGTGCGCCTATAACGCGGTAAGTGGTGTACCGGCCTGCGCAAATGATGAGCTGCTGCAAAATAAATTACGCAAGCAATGGGAGTTCAAGGGATTTGTGGTATCGGATTGCGGAGCTGTATTTGATATTTATCACCACGCAAACCACAACTACAGAAAATCCCCCGAAGAAGGCGTTAAGGCAGCTTTTGAAGCAGGGATGGATTTGATTTGCGGTGACGCAAGTGAGGCCAATAACATTCGCAGTGCATTAAAAAACGGATTCATTACAGAGGCGCAAATTGATAAATCTCTGATTCGTTTGTTTACAGCAAGAATGAGCCTTGGCCAGTTTGATCCACGCGCCCATGTATTTCCAAAAATTACCGCACTCGATAATGACACAGATGCACATCGCCAACTTGCGCGGACTATGGCCGAGAAATCACTGGTACTGTTAAAAAATGATACCAACTTCTTGCCGTTAAAATCTGCCATAAAAACCATCGCAGTGGTAGGACCCAATGCAGACAGTGTTGAAGCACTGGTAGGAAATTATAACGGCAGTCCATCACAACCTGTAACGGCATTAAAAGGATTGCGTGCACGTTTTGGTGAAGCGAATATTCACTACGAAAAAGGCACAGGTTTGCTCGATCCTATACAGACACCCGTGCCTGATGAAATATTGTGCACTGATGCCAAATGTCGAAAATCCGGTTTGAATGGAGAATATTTTTCCGACAAAAATTTTGATAAAAAACCTGTGCTGAAGCGCGTTGATACCAATGCAAATGTCCGTTGGAGCAACGAAGTTGCCAGCGGTGCTGTTCGTTGGAGCGGATATTTAAAAGCACCTGAAACTGGCACCTACAGCCTGCGTTACCTCGCTGATGGTGGTTACCGCATCTGGATAAATAATCAATTGATTCTTGATGCCTGGAATGTGGACTGGCGCCCGGTAATTGCCAGTGGCGCTGTGGATTTACAGGCCGGAAAAATTTATCGCTTAAAAATTGAAGCATTCCAGCGCGGCGAACAAGGCAATGAGCAATTAGTGTGGAGCTTGCCATCCAATACCAGCGTGGAATCAGCCATCAGTACTGCAAAAAATTCTGACGCGGTTGTTTTTGTGGGTGGATTGACGGCGCAAGTAGAAGGTGAAGAAATGCCAGTACCATTGCCGGGATTTAGCGGTGGTGACCGTACCGATTTATCATTGCCTCGCGTTCAACGCGAGCTGTTGACAAAGTTGTATGCAACAGGAAAACCTGTGATTGTTGTATTGATGAATGGCAGTGCACTGACAGTCAATGAAGAAGATGAAAAAGCAACAGCTATTATTGAAGCCTGGTATCCCGGCGGCCAGGGCGGCGAGGCAATTGCATCAATGCTCGCTGGGGATTTCAGCCCTGCGGGGCGGCTGCCAGTAACCTTCTACAAATCACTTGAGCAGTTACCTGCATTCAATGATTATTCCATGGCAAATCGCACTTACCGATATCACACCGGAGAGGTTTTATATCCGTTTGGCTACGGGCTTTCTTATAGCAAGTTCCACTACAGCGACATAAAAATGTCACCAAAACAATGGAATAACAACGGACCTGTAACCGTATCGGTAGATGTGGCCAACACCGGCGCTATGGATGCAGAGGAAGTTGTCCAACTCTATGCTGCACGTACGGATATCGAGAAGGCACCTATCAGGACACTCGTTGGCTTCGAGCGGATTTACATTCGTAAAGGTGAAACAAAAAAAATTACGTTTACATTGGATGACCGTAGTCTTAGTACTGTGAACGCAGCAGGCGCGCGCGCGGTTGTTCCCGGCACAGTTAACTTATGGGTCGGTGGTGGTCAACCTGTTCAGCGAGCAGGCCTGCAAGCAGCCTCCGGAAAAGACGCGCGCTTGCTCATCAAAAAAAGCAAAGTACTGTAGTTCCACCTCTTCCCGTGCTCATATTTTTGAGCACTGGAACACACTTAAAATCACCAAGTACTTATCAAGGTAAGTATTAAATTTTAAAATACTCCCGACATTCATCTTTATATAAACTTCAATTTATTACTTAATAAAATCATCTCGCGTCAACTTCTTTATTTTAATAAAAACCAATTGGAAATGTTCGCTTCCGTATTACTGTAAAAATTCGAAAAACCACGCCTAAATTACAAATTATCGCCTGCACTAAACCAAATCCCATAAGGAAATAATTTTTCATCATTTTTATAAAAGTTAAATTTTTATAAAGCACGATGTAATCGAATTCACACTGATATTACTTACATACTAGTTTATCAATTTTCAATATTTATTTTTTCATTGTGTTGAAACCCATATAAAAATATTGTATGTTTTAATTATGGTAATTTTGACCACAAGATGAGTTTACCGGGTTTTAAACTGCCCCCTATAAATCCATTTAATTTGCTATATGCAGCTGTATGTTGGGATATGTTTTAAACGTACTGCACGATTTTTGTTGCAGTGTCATGGCGCACATACGAATTACTACCTGGAAATAAAATGTTAAGTGTATCCATTTACGATTTTATAAAAATCAAAATAGCATCTATGGAATATGCACCAGGGAAAAACTTTTCCGAAATGGATTTGGCTAAAGAACTGGGCACGCCAAGATCAAAAGTCCGTGAAGCATTCAATTTATTAGCACAGGACAAATTAGTTCAAATCATTCCGCAACGGTGTACCACTATTTGCAAACTGGATCTGGGAAATATATTAGATTCGATTTTTATCGTTAGATCTATATTAATAGCGGTAGTGAAAGATGTGCAGACACAGCATATTGAAAAAGAACAGGCAATAATCCAGTTACGCGAGAGTTTATTGGCCCTTGAAAGTGATACCGTTTTTTCGGATGCGGACTTCTTTAAGGCAGATCATCATTTTTACCTTGCACTATCGGGATTAAATGGTTTTCCACGATTAAATAAAATTATTTTCAAAGAAAAACTCAATATTGATAGAACATTGAGGTTATCAATAGGGCGACGTGGAGATTACATTGCTATTGCTAAACTTTACAGCAGTATCCTGGAAGGCCTGTTGGCCGGCGCCCCGGATAAATCTATCAAGGCCATTTGTGAACTCTCCAGCACACTTGAAAAATACGCCAATATGGCAGTGAAATATCATCCGAGTTTGTTCAAATAGTTCACGCATTAGATAAATAAAATGTAATGCGGTGTAACTATTTCACGGAAATAATAAGTATAAAAACCTATTTTATTTAAAAATTAATTTTATGTTTTTTTCATAAAAATTATAAAAACCGAATTAAATAATAGGCACTCATTGTGCAGTGCCAATTAAACCAATTGTTAACATCTCAAGCCATTTAAGCTGCCGGCACTACCGTATGGATTTTATTTATCGCTCACAAATGTAAGATAATATTTTAAGTGACAATAATAATCGGTAAGTGTTTTTTAGTTGCGATGGGCTTGCTGTACACAACCAATATCGGAATTGCGGATCGATTTAATTACAACAACGACCCCCTATCTGGAATTCGGTAATACCTCTGTCATCGCCGGCAGAGTCACTACTAATCGGTCTTTACTCCTCTACAGGCAGCATTGGTAATAAGGCTAAAAACCTGGAGTCTAATAATGAAACTATTCATTAACAACAAAGCCATCATCAAAAAAAGTCTTCTTCCTTCATTAATTTGTGCAGCAGCATTAAGCACTTCCGCTGTAAACGCACAAACGCTCACCAGCAACTCAACCGGTACCAATAACGGATTTTATTATTCGTTCTGGAAAGACTCGGGCAATGCGTCGATGACATTACATTCCGGTGGCCGATATGCATCGCAATGGAATAACGGAACTAATAACTGGGTGGGCGGCAAGGGTTGGAATCCCGGTAGTAGTTCAAAAGTGGTGAGCTATTCAGGCTACTACGGTGTAAGCAACAGCCAAAACTCTTACCTCGCACTTTATGGCTGGACCAGAAGCCCACTGATTGAATACTACGTTATTGAAAGTTACGGTTCATACAACCCGGCCAGCTGCTCTGGCGGCACTGACTACGGCAGCTTCCAAAGCGACGGTGCGACCTATAACGTTCGCCGTTGCCAACGCGTTAATCAACCATCCATTGATGGCAACCAAACTTTTTACCAATACTTCAGCGTGAGAAATCCAAAAAAAGGATTTGGAAATATTTCCGGTACCATCACCTTTGCCAACCATGCAAATTTCTGGAGAAGCAAAGGCCTGAATTTAGGCAATCACAATTACATGGTATTGGCGACCGAGGGCTATCAAAGTAATGGTAGTTCCGACATCACTGTAAGCGAAGGTGGCAACAATAATGGAGGTGGAGGCAGCTCAAGCTCGTCACCGTCAACTGGCGGAAGCAAAACCATTGTGGTGCGCGCGCGCGGAACTGCTGGTGGTGAAAGCATTACGCTCAAGGTAAACAACCAGACAGTACAAACCTGGACATTATCCACTGGCTACAACAATTACACTGCGACCACCAATTTATCGGGCGGTAGCCTGGTGGAATATACCAATGATGGTGGCAACCGCGATGTGCAAGTGGACTACATCAGCGTGAACGGTTCCATTCGCCAAGCCGAAGACCAAACCTACAACACCGGCGTTTATCAAAATAATGCGTGCGGTGGTGGTAATGGCAGAAGTGAATGGCTGCATTGCAATGGCGCTATTGGTTTTGGCAATCTTTAAGCGTATTTAATCAACGCTATTGTTGATACGCTTTAAATGAAAGGGCAGATAAGGATTATCTGCCCTTTCTAATCGAAAGCATCCAGACATGAAACTATCCTTATTTAATATTCATGACGTAGCTCTGTTTATCACAGTCGCTTTATGTTTATTCCTCGCTATGTTTCAATTTTTCTATCCCAGTAAAAACAGGGTGGCGAAATATTTCCTGCTTATTTTTTTAATCGATATTGCCATTGGTGTAGGCTCTGTATTAATGCTTTGGCAACCCGCTATAAAAATACATCCGTTAGTCGATAGTTATGTTATTCCTTACATTTTGTTCGGTTCGCTTTTGCTAAAAGGTCCCCTGCTCTACTGCTACGTTTCTGCCATTACTACACCAAATTACCGGTTTGAACTGATCGAGTTTATCCATTTAATTCCCATTGTTATTTATTTTTTTGCCCTCGCCATGACCAGTCATAGTGCGGAAACGGTGTATTCACATAGTGATAAATTAACGCGTTCTTTATCTCTCTATGAATGGCACTCCGTCAAAATAATCCCGTTAATTTATGCGCTGATGGCTGCACATAAAGTGCATCAGCATCGCAAGCACTATAGAAATTATTCTTCAAACCTTTCGTCCAGCGCGCTATGGCTGGATATTCTGGTGTGGGGAGTCTTATTTAATTGGGGCTGGTCGCTGGGAACTCATGTGCTCGGATTCTATCTGGGTGCGCCGTTTGCTGATAAATTTGGTATTTTGGATAACTATATAACTTCAGGGCTGATCAGTGCCCTGCTTGTCTATAGTCTGGTGCATATCAATAAACAGTTATCAATTAACCTGGACCTGAGGGATTCACTTCCTGAAGTAAATACAGAGAAGCGCATTGTTGAAAAAATAATTAACTGCATGGAAGTGGAAAAATTGTTTCTCAACCCGCGTTTGAATATCGAGCGTATGGCAGAGCATATCAATGTTCCTTATCGCGAAGTTTCTGCATTGATTAACAAGCACTTTCACGTGAACTTTAACGAATACATTAACCTCTATCGTATCAACGAGGCCAAAAGACTGTTGTCGGATGCACAATTGCTCAACATTCCTATCAATGAAATTTATGCACAGGCTGGCTTTAACAGCAAATCCGCGTTTCATCGTTTCTTTAGCCGATTAGTTGGTGTCTCGCCAACGGAATTTCGCAAGTTATCTACTACCTCAATTAAAACGAATTACACCACTGCAGTTTAACGATGGCATTGTTAATACGTGGCGCACAATCATTAAACTGCCGGTGTTATTTAATCGTTAATTAATCTTGCACATTGGAGCAACAAAAGAGCCATCGTGATTGCCCTGTAAACCAAAACTGACTGATTGTCCCGGTGCGACAGTGCCATTCCAATTTACATTACTCGCCGTCACCACATTACCCGATCCACTAATAGTCGCATTCCAACCACCGGTACGCTGCGGATTTTCACTGAAGTTTAGCGTCACATTCCACCCATTCACCGTTGTAGTTCCACCATTGTTAATAATTACATCCAATTGATATCCGCTGCCCCAATTATTAACCACTCTCGCAATGCAATTTAATCCACCAGAATTAATTGAACTCGCTACAGAAGATACACTGGAGCTGATTGAGCTCCTGCTCGACGATTGCAGAATGATGGAGCTTTGAATTGAACTGGAAATTCTGGAACTGGAAGCACCTGAACTAGAAGTGCCTACAACGCCAAATGGCGCTGGCTGTGCAACACAGGTACTACGCGAAATACAACTTCTGTTATTTTCATAACCCCATCCATTACTGGTATTCGCGCACAACGGATAAAGCGTACCGTACCAATTACATTGCCCACCGTTGGTATTTGGATTACTTGAAGCAACTGATGAACTGGCGATGCTACTTTTGCTGGTAGTTGTGCTGCTAAAAACCGAGCTACTTGACCGACTACTCGAAATCACACTACTGCTTGCCCGGCTACTGGTATTGCCATCTACCGGAACAGTACCGGAAAAGCCTTTGGCATTTTCAGTAGTCAGCGCGAGAATTAACGTCCCATTTTGAATAACGACGTTGGCGGGATCGAAATCTACGTAATTTCCATCAAAAGTCCAATCCGCTTTACTCCAGCGATTAGTATCGAAATTATTAAAATCATCGCGCCAGGAGAAGGTAAAACTTTTGGTGCTGGTATTGTAAGCGTAATACTCCATGTAATTTACGAATTGATAAACCGGCAAAATGGAAGGATTAAATGCACCCACCCAGGATTCCGATGTCGATGCCCAAATATTGAAACGCATACTCTGGGGATTAACGAGACCGCTGACAAAATTGCTGCCATTGATTCTCCGAACCTGCTGGCCATCAATAAACCAGGCCACATAATCCGGAGTCCATTCCAGTACGTACGTATGATAATCATCCGCAAGGGATTGCGATGCTGTATGCAAAGCTTCTGTTGTCTGGCGCGGCGCCCCCACGATGATGTTGCTTTGCATTTGATACGCATCGTTCTTTCCTAACACTTCAATATCAATTTCTTCCCACACCGCACCCGACACTTCAGAGCCATTTTTGTAGGTGAAAAAAGTAGAGAGTAATCCGCTCCCTTCCGCCATGCGCATGCGCATCACGTAGCGACCGTACTTTGTCGATTCAGCGCTGTAAATTTCTGCACCCTTGTATGGTTTTGCGAACGCATAACCGGAACCGAATAACGAAATGCACATTGCTGTTAGCAACAGATAAATGAATCGTTTGTTAAACATGGTGGACTCCTTATGTTTATTGTGAATGTTTTATAGGCATATTTTCTGACCGCAACAACATAAGAAATTTACAAAAAAATGAACTCTGGTTTTGTCCCACTTTTGCAAAATAGCGGGAATATTCCGTCACGTTTTCGCGGAGATAATGGGACTCACCAATTAATGGGATTGAAATGAGACGTGGTTAAAACACCCTGTCAGCAGTTTCAACATAACTTAAATATTCTTTACCCGACGGGAACCAGCTTTTTACCTCATTGGCCATCGCTCACCGCAAACTTGTAATATAATATATCCAGATTATCGTAACCATTATCGCCTGTGAATTCATCGGGCGATGATTTTCAACTTAATAACTATAAAAGCAAACACTCCCATTTTTGTGCAAAAAACGACAGGAAATTAAACCAAAAAAGTATCGGGTTTTGCGCAAGCGTATTAACAAATGCTTTATCCCTGGCACCATCAATGATGGCGCTATTGCTTTGCCTCAAAAAATTAACGTTAGGAGATAACTTTATGCATTGGCAATCGACTATTTTTTCAAAACTCATTGCATCAGTGTTGATTTGGTTAGTCAGCACAACGGCTTTTGCCCAGGACGGAAAAATGTATCCGATAGATGCACCGCAAGAGCCCGGGGCCATACCATTGAATACCGGCGGTGTGGATAACCAGCCGGAACAAGAATCCTGGTTCCGCCAATGGGGAGATCCCATGGCGAGAAATATTTCGAAGGCAACGCTAACGCCATTCCTTGCCGACCCCAAAAAAGCAACCGGTACCAGTGTAATCGTGGCGCCCGGCGGTGGATTCATGTGGCTTTCCATGGATAATGAAGGCTGGGAAGTTGCACAGGCACTTGCTGCGCGTGGCATCAATGCGTTTGTATTGAAATATCGGCTGCAACCTACAGCGGGAACATTGGAAGCATTTGAAACACAAATGAATCAACGCTTTGCGGAGGCAGCAAAAAGTTCTGGCGATAACAAAACATCTTCGAAAAGGCCACGGGGAAACCTTGATGATCAGCTGGAGGACGTAGAAGCGGCCTATGCTTTAATCAAAAGCCGTGCAAAAGAATGGAATGTTGATATGAAAAGGATCGGCATGATGGGTTTTTCTGCCGGCGCCGGCTTAACCATGGCAACCACACTGCAATCAAAAAAAGTAAGCCTGGCTTTTATTGCACCGATATACGGCGGAATGGATGCCGTAGAAGTACCAAAGAATGCTCCACCAATGTTTGTTGCTATCGCGGTTGATGATTTCCTGTTTCATGGCGAAACCGGCTTAATAAAATCCTGGTATGACGCGAAGATTCCCGTGGAGTTTCATCTATACCAAAATGGTGGGCACGGTTTTGGTTTAGGCAACCCGGATCGCACCAGTAACAAATGGTTTGATGCGTTTATGCATTGGCTTGATGTTAATAAATTCCTTAAACCGTAGATTTATTTCAACTAGTGGAGTTCGTTTTTATATCGGCGAACTCTATTTTTTCCTCTGTTCCATAGCAATCGAATAACAATTCGCTGTCAACAATACCTCGTATTTCTTTCCTGTTTTTTCATTCGAAAATAATTTCTACCCAACTTTAATTCATAGTAAATTTTATGGCACATCACTCCGTTTGGCATAACGCAAATTTAGCCACTCATACTGTTGTTAGTCGCGTACGCGCCGATAGTGCATAGCGACTGCGCCATTGCGGAACGGCGTCGACGAGACCAGCTCCAACCGTCGTGCACTGGGCAGCCCGCTCTCGTATAGGGTTGGGCCGTGACCGGCGATCCTGGGGTGGACGAGGAATTTGTACTCATCAATCAGATCCAGCCGGTCCAGCTCGGTCGCAAGTTTGCCGCTACCAAGGAGTACGCCGGCAGGAGTAACATCCTTGAGTTTCTGCACGCTCGTGCGTAAGTCACCGGCAATGTGATGACTGTTGATCCACAGGAAGTCTGTTCGCGTCGACGACACCACGTACTTCGGTTTGGCCTCCAGTTTGACTGCCCACTCGCGCATCGCCAGCGGAGCTTCGCCGCCACGGGCAACCACCGGCCAGTAACTCTCCATCATCTCGTAGGTGACACGGCCCCACAACATCGCCCCGCTCTCATCCATAAGTCGGGTGAAGAAAGCGTGTGTCTCGTCGTCAGCAATTCCCTCTTGGTGATCGACGCAGCCGTCCAGGGTAAGGTTAAGGCTGAACGTTAGAAGTCCCATGCGAGTTTACTCCGAGTTGGGCGCTCCGCTGGCTTGTCGATGAGCACCTCGCAGCGGTTAACAACGTGATAAACGGTAATTTTTAAGTTGAGCGTTATGGAATACTTTTGCGCAGAAAAACCACAAAAACTCCGATTTAAAAACGCCCCCTCAGGTGAAGCGTGCGAGCAGTAACGACTTGCAATGAATATTTACTACCCCCCTGCGAGGGCTCCAAGCTTATGTATTATAGATGCCAGTACAAAAAAAATTGAATACATAACCAGCAGGATACATACCGAAAAAAGTCTTTTGTAATACTTGGCTGGAATTTTACTTTCTTTTCTTTTTCGATATAGAGCGATGGCTGCAGCTAGAGATATAAGTGGCATTCCGAATATAAAGCCATTTTCGTATACAAAGAAAATTAAGCGGGAATAATAGCTATTCAATACATCATTAGAAGATAGCAACGGCAACACAATATAAATTATTGATGTAATGTAACAATATATTTCATATTTTTTTGCAGTATCAATTGATATGTTATTTTTTTCCCTAAATATCATAATACCTCCATATAAATACCCTGCTGCTAAAATCCCTAAAACTCCAGCAGGAAACAACTGTAAATTTTTGCTCCACAGAAAGTCGGAGTTAGCAATGAGAATGGTAACAACACCATAAAGCATTGCCCCAACACCAAACAATTTTCTAAAAATCATGGTACCCCATAACACCGGGTTCAGCGGCAGTTTTTAAGTTGTGGTTTTATGGAATACTTTTGCGCAGCAAAACCATAAAACTGCGACGTAAAAACTGTCCAGCGCGCGTAGTGGTGCTGCAACGACTTGTTATAGTTTTTGCAACCTTCGCATTTATTTTTAATGTACATGTATAGCCAATAGCCAATAGCCAATAGCCAATAGCCAATAGCCAATAAGTTACTTCTTCACGCTCTTGGTTTCTTCAATTAATTTTTCTATTTGCGCCGAAGACAGCTGTTTTAACTCAGAATACGCTGAGTCGGTGTATCCTTTTTTTCCGGCGCCTTCGCCACTCAGCTTCCCATTTGCGTACATAAAAAAAATGGCATAGCAGGACTACCTGGAGCCGTCACAAAAATAATATTTTTGGAGTCACCGCAGCTGTAAACCAACCAGTCAGAGCCACCGATTTTTTTAGTTACAGGGCCCACCTCACAATTCAACTTCTGAGGTTCCGCAAAAGTAAGAACTGAAAAAAGATAAAATGCTAGGGATAATATAATTTTAGCACGCATAATTTTTTCCTTAACGCCGTGGTAAACGGCAGAATTTAAGTTGCGGCTTTGTGAGATACTTTTGCGCAGCAAAACCACAAAGCCGCAACTTAAATTCTGTCCAGTGGAGCGCAGCGGAACGAAGTTTGACCGCTTTGTTATGCGCTTTTTATAAACCAGCCATATGGAAAGCCATAACGCCAAACATTAAACAATTCATTTGAGCTATTAATTTTCAGTATTTCGAGTGACCTACCAAAATAGTGCAGCGCACGTTCATTTTCCTCAGAATCAAAGTCTTTGAAAGTTTTAAGAGAGTTCTTAATGCTAAAAAGAACTTCTGACTTTTTTGGATTGTTTTTGGAAACTGCAATTATTTCTTTAAGTGCTAAGTTAACCTTTGATTCTGCTTCAATTCTAATACTTTCGTTTGGGGTGCCAAAGTAAAATTCTGACGGCGACGAATAGAACTTTTTCTCTTTTAGGAGATTGTTCAATTCTAGTGTTGTTGTGTCCGTTACATTCAAAGCTTGATCATTGAGAAATGTTGGCCATATATAAAAATATACGCCTGTTACCCCAAGCCCAATTAGCAATACGAAAGCAACTATAAAGCCAACAATCAGTTTAAGTAACAACTTCAGCAACTCTCAATTCTCCTTGCATAACGCCGCGATAAACGGTGGTTTTTAAATTGCACTTTTTCCATAAAATGGAGCGAAGCGGAATGGCAAAAATGCAATTTAAAAACCATCCGTTTGATTGCTTTGTTAGGCATTAAACCTACGGCAGCTCTACAAGCATTAACACTATAACCATTTGATGGTATGCCCAATACCAGCTGCGGACTCTGCATATTTTATGGCTGCCTCAATTGATGGGAAGCCCCCACCACCAGCGTTATAAACACCGCGCTGAGTTGTTGAACCGTACTGCAAATAAAAAGTGTCCTGCACTAGATCATTAGCAATTTCTGGTGGGTCTTCATAATCACCGGTACCGTAATGTATCTTGCTGAAAACGATTCGAATATCACACTCAACCAATTCATCGTAAAGAAATGTTCCTTGCTTTACGATGTTGTGTTCAAAATTTTGTTTTTCCATGCTTTGCCTAACGCCAAGTTCAGCGGCAGTTTTTAATTTGTGGTTTTATGGAATACTTTTGCGAAGCAAAACCATAAAACTGCGAATTAGAAACTGTCCAGCACACGAAGTGTGCGAGCTGCAACGATTTGTTATGTCTTTTCAAATATCTCTTGATAATTCAAGAACTTTTCTTTTGGGTATATTTCTTTTGAAATTTCAGATAGCTTAATTTGTATTTTCTCGTACTTATCTATTGCACTTTCAAATATCGTATAGCAACTATTTGTATTTGTTTTCATTAACTCAAAAATAGCCATGTCTATGTGCTCATGCAAATTATTACAATTTATATTTTCTTCACTTTTTGAAAGTGCTTTTTCTTGTGCAGGCTGTAGTTTTTCTAGATGGAATTTAGATCTTTCATTTAGCGCAGAAACTGCAACAATAAATGATTCTTCACAAACATGTAGTTCTATAAGCTCCCTCCCATATTTCGATTGCAAAAAACCAAGATTTGAAAAATCAATATTCATTTGATTATTAGATATTTGATGGTAGGAAGGAACACTACACCACCTTGTGCTTTTTTCTTTGTGAGGCGCAAGAACCTGTTTGTATATACTTCTAAGCTTATTTGACTTTATAGAAATACAAAATATAGCTTTTCTTAACTCCTCTAATTGTTCTTTAATTTCTTTCTTATCAGCAAGCCTTGTGTTGAATTTGAACGCGAAATATGCACCTAAAAATGAAGCTAGCCCCATTGATGAATATTTTACAAGACTCTCGGAATACTCTTCAAAAAACTTAAATAGCGGACAAAAAAATGATACTAACTCACTAATCATTATATTAATCTCAATACTTTCATAGGACATAACATTGTTATTAGACGGAAAATTTCCATCTAACATGCTGAAAAATTTCCGTCTAAGTTTTTGGTTCTCTTTTATATCATATCGCAAAATTACCCGCCATTCCGGCGTTTAAGATGACTCTGTCCACATATCACCAAGTACAAATGGGAAATTTCATCAGCTGTCGATGTGATAGTTTAGCTGAGCACCGCTTGAGAGTTGGATGAGCATCATCTTTTCCCTGACTTAGAAATACAGTAAAAATTTGGGAACCATAATTGATTTTAAGTTTGACTTTTTATCGTCAGACTGATCACGATGCACTAAAACAAAAAAGGCGAAATCCGGAGATTTCGCCTTTTAACTATCCATTAACGACCAGCGTCGTCAATCAATTTTTACAAATTAGATAGCTTGGATATTTTCAGCTTGTGGGCCTTTTTGGCCTTGAGTTACGGTGAAGCTAACTTGCTGGCCTTCAACAAGGGTTTTGAAACCTGTGCCAGAAATAGCACTGAAGTGAGCGAAAACATCCGCACCGGATTCTTGTTGGATGAAACCAAAACCTTTAGCTTCGTTAAACCATTTTACGGTGCCAGTGGTAGTTTTAGACATAATGTTACCTATCATATACAAAAGTAGATTTGCCCCGAAGGGAATTGTGCTGGAAATGCGGGAGTTACTTATGTATACAGGACGAAATGCTAGACTGGAACTTCGAAGTGTGAGGCATAAATACTAAACGTGCTTTCAAGCTGGAGCCAGTCTACTCCTGTTTGAAGTAATGTCAATCGTAGTCTGCTACTTAAAAAATTACTTATTACACTGATGAGCATCATTACTTCCATTGATGCGCCAATACTTATTTTTTTATTGTATGTTACTTTTTCGTCATAAAAATTACATTTCACTTTATTCCGCCAGAAAATCGATAGTATTTTTTTAAGAACACACACATTAAAAAATCGGTGAAAATATGGCTTCTGGCGAAATAATGTTGGCCGCTGTCGGCAACTATAAAAATGCCTGCAACATTGAAGTCAATGCACATTTATAAATGATTTTTTGACTGAGCCATATCAGTTTTATTTTCATCGTAAAACTGATAATTATTTTTTCCCAATTTCTTTGCTTGATACATAGCCAGATCGGCGTGCTGGTAGGCTGTCTCGACATTATTGCAGTCTGTTGGAAATACACTAATACCAATACTTAGCGTGATATGTAGCTCGTGATTGTGGATAATATGCGGCGGTGCAAATGCAGCAATCAATTTGTCAGCAACTTTACCTGCATAGTTATAATGCTCGATCTCTGTGAGTAATATTACGAATTCATCACCGCCTTGCCTGCATACTGTATCAGTAGCGCGCACTAATCCCAGCAAGCGACTCGCAACCAATTGCAATAATTCATCACCCACTGCATGCCCGAGCGAATCATTGATGTGTTTAAAATTATCGACATCAATATACAGCAAACCCACTTTTTTATTTTTGCGTTGCGCGAGACCAAACGCGCGCGTAAGGCGCTCGGTTAAAAGCATGCGATTGACAAGACCAGTAAGAGAGTCATGCTGCGCTATATCCATCATCTTTTGCGCTGTGGCGAGTGCAGCACCAACGTCATTAAATACAATGACTGCACCTGTCACTTCGTGATTACGGTCGTATATAGGTGCAATGGAATCTTCAATGGGTGTTTCCGATCCATCGCGTCGGACCAGCAAGCAATTGTGTTCGATCTTCGTTATCTTATTTTCTTTGATGGTATCGCGAACGACCTTTGCTAATAGCTGGCGCGTATTCGCGTCTATCACCTTAAATACATGTGCCAAAGGCTGGCCAACACCGTCCTGAGCCGACCAACCCGTCATAACTTCTGCAACGCGATTGAGATAACTTACATCGCCCGCAACATCCGTGGCGAGTACCGCATCGCCAATCGAATTCAATGTCACCTGAGCGCGCTCTTGCTGTTCAACCAACGTTTCTTCAGCAGCTCGCACCACAAGTTCGAGCGCTTTGAAAGCACTGATATCTTCCACGATATGCACATAACCCTGCGACTTTTTATTTTTGTGAGTGCGCCGGATTGATGTTCCATTCAGGCGAATCCACACCAGGCTATTGTCTCTACGCACAAAACGCATTTCCGCGCGAAATGATTTGTTGTTGCGCACTGCAATACCCAGTTCTGCGATGACACGTTGTCGATCTTCCGAATGAATGGCATTCGTCCAACGCGTACCGAGGGTCTCGGCGAAAACTTGCCCGGAAATGATGTGGTAGGCGGCATTGGTGTAAATACAATTGCCATGTATATCGGACACCAGAATACCTAACGGCAATGCATCACTTATGGAGAATAAACGTGCATTAAAACCACGCTCGGAAAGACACTCTTGCACATCGGGCTTCATACAGCGCCTCCACCATCATTTACTTGCGGAGATTTTTTGTGATGGCATCATTTAAACAAGAAATGCCCAAGGCTAACCGCCACAAGCGCTGAACGTCAGTGCGCTGGCGAACAAAGCCTTACCGTCACTCCACGCTCCCGCCCATCATCCACCAACGGAATTCCAACACTTTCCAACGCACTACCATCCAGCATGATGTTGCTTTCACCCCCATCGATTTGAATCACTTCAATCCGATAAAGCGTGTTGCCAAAACGATAATCCACCCTGTAACCCGGCCAGTCTTTTGGCAGGCAGGGTTTGATATGGAGTTCGGTGCCCTGGCGGGTGATGCCCAGCAGGGATTCAATCATCAGACGATACAACCAACCGGCGGAACCGGTATACCAACTCCACCCGCCGCGCCCGGTATGCGGGGCAATGGCATAAACATCGGCAGCGACCACATAGGGTTCGGCTTTATAAATATCCACCGCAGCAGCACTGTTGCCATGATTAACCGGATTGATGATGTTGAATAAATCCCACGCCCGTTCGCTATCGCCCAATTCGGCAAA
Source organism: Cellvibrionaceae bacterium (assembly GCA_021151825.1). Taxonomy (GTDB): domain Bacteria; phylum Pseudomonadota; class Gammaproteobacteria; order Pseudomonadales; family Cellvibrionaceae; genus Cellvibrio. Next base: position 373,511 of record JAGKWQ010000009.1, on the reverse strand, counting down.
CGCCATGGTCGCCCAGATGGCAGCGTGGGTGTATTGGCCGCCGTTTTCACGCACGCCCGGCACATAGCCTTTGATATAGCCGGGGTTCATGGTGGATTTGTCGAAAGGCGGATCAAGCAATTGGATAATGCCGTTATCGCGGCGCACCAGATATTTATCCAGTGAGTCCATGGCATGGCGAGCCAGCCTGGAATCACCCGCACCCGACAGCACCGACCAGCTTTGAGCAATGGAGTCGATACGGCATTCATCGTTAACAGCTGAACCCAGCGCGACGCCATTATCAAACCAGGCCCGACGAAACCAGGCACCATCCCATGCATGTCTGGTGAGATTCTGTTGCAATCGCTTTGCTTCACCCAGGCACAATCCTGCAAAACCAGGATCTTGATGCTGGTCCGCAATGCTCGCAAAGGCGAGCAGAACTTTGTAGAGCATGAAGCCGAGCCAGACACTTTCTCCCTTGCCATGAATGCCGACCAGATTCATCCCATCATTCCAGTCACCCGAGCCCATCAACGGCAGGCCACGCTCGCCCAATCGTAAACCATGTTCGATAGCGCGCTGGCAATGTTGATAGAGGCTGCCGGTGTCGCTGCTCTGCCCCGGTAAATCGTAATAAGATTCCTCATCGTCATTGAGCAAGCGGCCACTGAGGTAATGCAGTTGCTCGTCAAGCACACCGGTGTCGCCCGTACTTTGCACATAATGGCAAGTGACTAACGGAAGCCAAAGGTAGTCATCTGAACAGCGCGTACGCACGCCACGCCCCTGCGGTGGATGCCACCAATGCTGCACATCACCTTCCGGGTATTGGCGTTGGGCAGCACGCAGTAATTGGGCGCGCATCATGCCCGGCTGGGTATGTACCAGCGCCATGGTGTCTTGCAGTTGATCGCGATAGCCGTAAGCCCCGCCGGATTGGTAATAACCACTGCGCGCCCACAATCGGCATGCCAGGGTTTGATAGACCAGCCAACCATTGGCGATAACGTTAAACGACGGATCAGGGGTTTGCACCTGCACTGCCCCGAGGGTATTCGTCCAATAATGTTGTACTTTGGCGAGGGCGGCGCGGGCCGAGCCCAGCTGACGCATTCGCTGTGCCAATGCGCGCGCCTGCTCCAGATCTTGTCCAGCGCCCAGGCGGAAAATAAGCTCGCGTGATTGCCCCTCACCCAGCTCAAAAGGCACGTGAATAGCACCGCAGGGATCAAGCCCCGCACCCAGCCGCCCAGAGAGCCGCACACGAGTGAGTGCATCCGGGTTGCCGAGAGTGCCGTTGCGCCCGAGGAATTCCGTGCGATCCCCCGTTAAGCTGCGGGCGTTATCGTCTACATCAAAGAAGCAGACGCGCCCGCCAAACTCGCTGTTGTAAGCATTACGCGCGAAGAGTGCGCCGCTACTGGCATCAATTTCCGTGACCAAATGTAAGGCCGATTTAGTGCGCAAATCCCCGAGTACCCATTCCACATAACCGGTCGCCGACAAGCGTCGTTTGCGGCCTGATTCATTACTCACTTTCAATACCGAGAATTTGACCGATTCCTCCAGATCCACATAGACCCACAGTTCCGAACGAACACCGTCTTCCGTATGTTCGAAGACGCTGTAGCCAAAACCGTGGCGGGTCACATAGGGCGAAGTGCCACGCCGGGGCATGGGCGCAGGCGACCAAAACTGACCCGAGTCTTCATCGCGCAGATAAATGGCTTCACCGCCAGCACTGCCAACCGGATCGTCGCACCAGGGCGTGAGGCGAAACTCGTGCGCATTTTCACTCCAGGTGTAGGCCAAACCAGTTTCGGAAACCACGCTGCCAAAGTTGGGGTTAGCGATGACATTCACCCAGGGCAAGGGCGTCATTTGGGCATGTGTGGTGGTAATAACGTATTCGCGACCATCGGCAGTAAAACCACCGAGGGAGTTAGTAAGGATCAGGTCAGCGCGCGGCGCAACCGGTTGGGATTGAGGAGCCTCAACAGCGCGTTTGCGAGTGGGAATCAAGCGCGGGACTTTTTTCTCGATCAGGCCGCGCCAGTTAACCTGCTCGGCCAAACTGCCCCGGGCGCCATCAATGATGGCGCGCGCAACGGATTGCAACAGGATACGATCCTCATGGGAAATCTGTTCGCCCGAGCGCACAAAAATACCGCCGGGGCGATCAATCGCATGGCTTTCACTGCCAGTCGATATCAAGCCCATGATCTGGTCTTGCAGGCGCTGGCGATAGCCGACATGTTCTTCATTCCAGATGACCAGATCGACCGATAAGCCTTTCAACCGCCAATAGGCATGACACTGGATCATCTGCCGTGCCAGTTCAATGTGTTCAGTGGTGGCAATTTTTAACAGCACGATGGGCAGGTCGCCAGAGATTGCATAACCCCACAACCCGGATTGCCCGCGCCGGTTCTGGACCAGCAAGCTCGATTCGGCGCGCAAGGCGGAATGAGCATAGAGCATGGCGCTGGCCAGGCGGCGATAAAGCTGGGCATCGGCATCGCTGGCATTGATCTGATGCAAGGTAACACCACTGTGAGTCGCGGCAAGGTCGAAGACCCGATCTGCCAAATGGCGATCCTGATAACGATTCACCAGGGCAACGCAGGCATCGCGGCCCTCGGCGGTACCGGTCACGAAATCGAGCACTATCACTTGCCCTGCGGCGAGGGTTATCTGGCTGCGTATCGCTACAATCGGATCGAGTACCGAACCCTGGCTACCAGATAATGACCCACCATCGATCACGGCTTGCGGTGCTACCAAAGTGCGACCGCGACCGGTAAAGCGTAGCCGATCAGTTTCGTAAGACACGTCGCCAATGGAGTTATCGACAGTGCCGCTGTTAGTCGCCAACAAGTGGAACATCCATAGCGTGTGTTCACCCTCCGAACGTGGCCGACGCGTGCACAACAGTGCATGGCGTTCAGGCAGGATTTCGGTCTGCACAAACAAATTCCCAAAGGCGGTTTGGGTCGCATCGGCAGCTGGAGCAGTCAGCACCACCTCACCATAGCTGGTAACTTCCAGGGTGCGCGGGTGCGCTGAGCGATTGGTAATGCGCAAACGCCGCAGCTCTATATCATCTTCCGGCGACACCACCAGTTCGGTGTAGGTTTCGATGTCCTGATCGCGGCGGCGAAACTCGGCGCGACCTTCGGAAAACATCGCCGCGTAACTGTCGGCGCGTTTCAGTGTGGGCTGATGGGTTGCCGACCAGAACTCGCCGCTGGTGGTATCGCGCAGGTAAACAAACATGCCCCAATGGTCACGCGTAGCATCCTCGCGCCAACGGGTCACCGCAAAATCCCGCCAGCGGCTGTAACCGCCCCCGGCATTGGTAACCATCACCTGATAGCGTCCGTTGGATAGCAGCTGAACTTCCGGCGTCGGGGTTTGGGCTGGCAGGGGCGCGTAAATGGCGGCATCCAGCTGGTCGAATATCGCAGCCCCCTCGGCGTGTTCAGCGACATGGGTATGCAGCACGGAGGATTTGGGAATGCGCTCCTGCAATAACAACAACGTCGCCTGAAATAAAGGATCAGCAGCAAAACGGCGCTGCATGGGTCGATCCAGCAGCAAGTGCGCCAGTGCCAGCAAACTCATGCCCTGGTGATGTACCATAAACGAGCGCACGCAGGCGCTGGTTTGGCCGCGCGTCAGGCGCGATGGGGTGTAATCCACCGCTTCGTAAAAACCAAAACGCCCTTCAATCCCTGCATTCGCAAGCCGCTCCAGATTTTCACAAGCCGCCTCGGGCGAAACCATCAACGCCAGCACTGACGCATACGGCGAGATCACCATGTCTTCTGCTAAACCGCGTTTGAAACCCAGACCGGGAACACCGAAGGCGTGATATTGGTAATTCAGGCTTGCATCAAAGGTGTAATAACCGGATTCCGACACACCCCAGGGCAGCGAATGTTGCTTGCCATAGGCAATCTGGCGGGCGACTGCCACGCGGCAGGTTTGATCGAGCAAGGTGCCGTCATAACTGGGCATCACCAGTAGCGGCATCAGGTACTCAAACATCGAGCCACTCCAGGACACCAATACCGGTTCCCCTTCCGCCATAGTGCGCAACCGCCCCAGGACGAACCAGCTTTCCTGCGGTAATTGCCCCTGGGCAATGGCAACGAAATTACACAAGCGCGCTTCTGAGGCCAGCAAATCATAAAAGCTGTTATCGCGGCGGTATTCATCCAGGTTGTAGCCCACTGCAATCAAATGCCGGGTGCGGTCATAGAGGAATTCATAATCCATGGTCGCCAGATCGTTAGCCTGCGCCGCAAGATCCATACAGGTCGCGATCCGCTCATCAGCGCGCTGACTGGCAGTAATGATTAGCTCGCGCAATTCCATCAGCCACGCTTGCTCCAATGATGTAAGCGGATTCAGCAACTTTGCATCCAGCACGGGCACCAGTGTCTGGCGATAACTGGCCAGATTGCGCAATGTAGAGGCAACATTTCCATCAATATACGGAGCCTGCTGTGCAACGCCGGCCATAAAATCCCCCAAGGTCGGCGGTGCAGTACGCAATAACAGCCAGGGCGCAAAATGCAATAGCTCATCATGGGCGGAACGACTTTGCTGTACCAGCGCATCCCCCCAATGCCTGACTTCATCTACTACCGAAAAACTCTCTTTAACCGAATCATTGGGCAGCGCCGTTAAATAACCATTGATGCCGGATGTGATATTCGTAATTTCATCGAGGCGCTGCCAGATGGATAGCAAGTTGTTAAATCGCCCGCTATCAACCTGCACTTCATTTAGTAAATTACGTAAACGGGTAAATCTGGCCTGAATGACATTGGGCAAATCCGCTAGCAAATCGGCTGCTTGCAAACTGTCAGTGAGGACCGCAAGGGTATCGCCCAACCCTTCAAATAAGCGCGAATTGGGAAGGCGGTGATCCGGTAGCGCAATTAAGCCGGCACGCAGGGTCAACAAATGCCCGGCCAGGTTGCCGCTATCGACCGAAGAGATATAGCGCGGCAACAGTGCCTGCAACGTGGAGGTGTCGTACCAGTTAAAGAAATGGCCGCGATAACGCTCCAGCTTATTCATGCTGCCGAAAGTGTTCGCCGTACGTGTCAGAAAGGTATCGGCGGAAATAAAACCAAAATCATAAGCCGATAAATTGCCCAGCAATGCCAACCCCATATTGGTGGGTGACGTGCGATGAGCGATAACCGGGCCGGGGTTTTCCTGAAAATTATCGGGCGGCAACCAGTGATCTTCCGCCACCACAAAGCGTTCGAAGAACGCCCAGGTTTTGCGTGCAATCCGGCGTAAAAATAGCGCCTGTTGCGCCGATAGATTGGCCTCTTTACGCACCGGCGGAAGGCTGAGCCACCACACGGTTACGGGTGCAAATAACCACAAACACAAAATCGGTGCAGCGACTAACAAGGCGGAGGGATGCAGTAGTGCCAAACTCGCAGCGACAATCACTGCAATCGCCGGTGCCGACCACAGTAACTTCCAACTTCCCGCCAAATCACTTCGTGCTTTGTGCTCTTGCTCAGCCGAGGTGTACCACTCCAGCAAGCGCGCTGGCGCAAACCACAAGCGCCAAAAGCTACGTAATATAGCAGTCAGGCTGAAACTGGCTTCGTGCGGCAAACAGCTGATGCGAAACAACACCTGCACCAGCTGGCGGGTCGCGGTATCGCCGAGCGCGATCACATGCCTGCGCCAAAACACTTCGTCAGGTTTGCGTAAGAAGTCGAGCAGCGTTGCCAATATCGGCGGCAATGCAATGATGCACAATACAGCCAGTGTCCATAACAATGGCGCACTCACCAATGTCCATCCAATCAATAGCAACAGTAATATGGCTGCCGGTGCAAGGCTGCGCAAAAGATTGTCGGCAATTTTCCAGCGCGACAACACTGACAACGGATTCGCTACTGGTTGCCCTTTTGCATCAGGTACGCGAGGCCACAACCAACTGGCAATTTGCCAGTCTCCGCGAATCCAGCGCTCGCGTCGACTCACATCGACCTGGTAACGGGACGGCGAATTTTCATAGAGATGCACATCGCTCAGCAAACCCGAACGCGCATAGCAGCCTTCCAGCAAATCGTGACTGAGGATGCGATTGTCGGGAAAACGCTCGCCTAGCGTTCGTTCAAACGCATCCAGATCATAAATACCTTTGCCAATAAACGAACCTTCACCAAACACATCCTGATACACATCCGACACCGAGCGAGTGTAAGGGTCAATTCCCGGTTCACTGCCATACAGTTGCGCATAGCGCGAGCGATTATCTGCCGCCAGACTTGCCGCCATCCGCGGCTGCAAAATACCGTAACCGCGCGCAATCGTTTGCCGTTCAATATCAAAAACAGGGCGATTGAGCGGATGCGCCATCGCGCCCACAAATTGCCGGGCAGCATCGCGCGGCAACTGGGTATCGCTATCCAGGGTGATGACATAACGCACCTGCGGCAAGGTGTTGATATCGCCAACAATGACCGAAAAAGCTTGCGGAGAACTGTGCTGGTATCCGTTACGTAACAGCCAATTTAAATCCGCCAGCTTGCCCCGCTTGCGTTCATAACCCATCCAGCATTTGGCGATTGAATTCCATAAACGCGGGCGATGAAACAGAAAAAACCGATCTCCATTTATTGAATCAATTACATCCTCACTGCCCTGCTCTAATGAGTAACGCGCATTAAGTTGTTCAATGCCTGCACTCACTCGCGCTAGCAGCTCTTCATCACCTGGCAATAATTCGGCTACTGCATCGCCGAAATCTGTAAGCAACGCAAAATACAGTTGTGCATCGCGGTTACCCAGAAAATGTACTTCGAGCGACTCCAATAAATCATCGATATTTTTTTGGCTGGTAAGTAATGTTGGCACCACCACCAGTGTTGCCAGTTCTGCGGGAATACCACGCGCAAAATCCAACTGCGGCAAACGCTTGGGCAACACCACCAGCGTGGCAATCCAGTTCACCAACGCCGACGAAAGCGCCGTGCCACCGAGCACCGCTAACACGCCCAACACAACTAACTGCCAACCGGATACACCAGTGTGCTGTGCTAATAACAGTAAACCCGCCGCCGTGAACATAGTGAGCAAAACATGGGTGCCGAGATACAACGGCAAGCGCACGCCGGCGCAAACACGTCGCACCTGCGCCCAAAATGGTAACTGCGCGGCGATACTTTTTTCGAGCTGCAGCAAGCCATCATCAAGCAGGTAGTAACCGACATGTTGTGTGTAGGTTTCAGTTTCAACAGCGTGCCCATTTTTTTCCGCAAGCTGCGGCGATTCACTTGCAGCGCGTGCAGGCGCAATCGCTACCTGCGCGGGGCCAGTCACTGTATTTGCAAGATCAATCGCGGCGCGTGCTACATCCGCTTCTGCAACCTTGCTGAATTTAGCAAGGCGATCAACAACACGGCGATAATCATCGCGCGTTGCAAAATCCATATTGCTATAAATATTATTTTGATCTTCGCGCAGGATTTGCTCGACGATACTCATGGATTCCACAAATACTCGCCAGTCATAAGCACCTAAAAAGCGCAAGCTGCCAATGCTATTACTAATAGAAACCTGATCAACCGCTTGTTGTTGATTTTCTGCATGCACCATTTGCTCAATAGTCAGGCTTTCTTCGGCGAGTCGCTGTTCAATCCAGGTAAGTGGCAAGGCCAGCGCAGGGCCATGCCCTTGTAAACGACGCACTAGCTCAGCAATAAACGCGCTTACCATCGGCGGGTTGGAACGTGCCATATCGGCGATAACAATAATTAAATTTTTGGGATCACTCTCGGCAACCTCAATCATTTGGCTCGCCCAATCACGGGCCTGATTTAAATAGGTACGTGCGTCAGTGATACGCAAACTGACGCGGCGCAAATTTTCAATCAGCGCTAAACGCAACATGATCGGAATCGCCCAGAGTTCACCAAGGGTAAGCGGCGTGACGGTTTGATAGGATGCAATAAAACGGCTCAACATTTCTTCATCTACACGTCCATCACCGTGCGAAATAGCAGCGAGTGCCAAATCGTAAACGCGCGGCAAACCAATTGATTGGCCTGAACCCAAACGCGGCAATTCGCGGCTGTAATTTTTAGGAAAGTGCCGTTTGGCTGTACGGATCTGCTCTTCAATCATGTAAAAGTTATCGAGCAACCATTCACCCGCTGGTGCGATACGTAACCGATTTTTTATTTCCACCGTCAGTAACGCGCAGCCACTGAGTAAAACCCGCTCATTCTCATCCAGGCGTTTCAGTAAATAATCGCGGCCAGAATTTTTACCGAGGGTATGTTCACTCGCCAATGCTTTGCCAAAGGCTTCCATCTGATCAACGCTGAATAGCTCCGCGCGCAATGGGCTTAGATTTTCGACAGAGTGTTCATCAGAACCGTAAAACAGGTTGCGCCACTGATTACTGTCGAATTGAATTACCCGTGAAATTGCTTTACTCCAACTCGCTATAGTCATGCGAGTTATTCGCGCAAAAATGATAATAAATCTTGCACCAACCGATGCCTTTCGGTGACAAATAAACCATGAGCAGCATTTGGGTACTCACGAAAAACAGCATGTTTTATTTTTTCTACAGCGCGATGTGAAGAGTTTTCAATCGGGACAATTAAATCGTTCGTCCCGTGAATGATTAAAGTGGGAACGTTAAATGCGTCGAGGTCTGCCCGAAAATCAGTGCGCGAAAAGGAATGCAAACAAGCCAATGTTGCTTTAGCACTGGCTTGCATCGCAATAGTTTGCATCCATGCCAATAGCTCGACACTCACCGGATGAGCAGTAGCCGTAACACCAAAAAATCGTTCAAAGAAACCTTTAAAAAAATGAGGACGATCAACACGCAATGCTTTTTCTGTTTTATCAAATTCTGCCTGGGCAACACCGGCGGGATTGTCTTCGGTTTGCAAACGAAACGGCAATATAGAGGCAATCAGCACTGTCCTGTCTACACCTTTGCCGCCATAACGAGACATATAGCGAGCAACTTCACCACCACCCATTGAAAATCCAACTAGCGTTGCTTTGTCTCCAATAGGTTGTGTGGTAAATGCATAATTGAGTACTGCAGCGAGATCATCAGCCAAGGTATCGTAATCGTACCCAGCTGAAGGCTGATCAGATCGTCCGAAACCGCGACGATCATAAGCGACCACGCGATACCCGGCCTCGACTAAATCTACATCTATATCATCCCAACTATCAGCGGACAAAGGCCATCCGTGGATGAGCACAACCAGATTACCTTTACCCCAATCTTTCACATAAAGATCAGTTTTATCTTGAGTTTTGATAAATGCCATTGCGTCGCCACCTTGAATAAAGTTATAGGTAGCATGAATATAATTGAGGAAAGTGTCTGTGCTTCAGCGTACTTAGTGAAGTAAGAAATATTTTTTAGACAGAATGATGCTGATCAATAACGTAATATTGATCTCATATGCATAAATTAGCATTATTAAAAACCAAGTTCATATGACAATACTCAGTCAAACCCTTTCTTTTATCTTTATTGAATAAAATTCTTAATTGCGCGAGGTGTTGATAAATAAAGTATTTTATACATCAGCTCAATGGGCTGAAGTAGAAGCTATTTTGATTTCATTTCCCGGATTACTATTGCTCCTGATTTTTGGATACATCCTCGTTTGACGCTTCTGAATCCTTCACCAACCTGTCGCCATCATGATCATTAGCCTTATTGTTAACTCCATTAGGATACAGGGGGTTATAGTTTTTTTTGGATTCGTGTGCCAATTGGCTTTTCCGAATTTTGTTTACGTAAATTCGCTGATGTTGTGATTCTGATTTTGACGCTTCATATTTATTCATAATCTTACCCTCATTCATTACGGCCTCTGGATTACGATAGTGCAATACAATAGGCATTCAGTATGTTAGGGTACACTCATTCAAAGCTTCTTTCAGTTCGCTATCGAACTTACAAAAAATCAAAAAACCTTTCAATCCAAAGAAAGTTTCCTCATTACATATAAACGTGAAATAAAGATTATATTGGTGTGAGTACGTTATTGGGACAACACATTGTAGCAGAGTGCTTTTTTAGTAGTCTGAAACGTGAGTGAATCAGGAATAACTATACCATAACCGAGAAGATACTATTCAGGATGGGCGGGCGTACATTGTTACCTGGTACAACTCACGCCGGCCGTATTTGATATTGGGTTATAAAAGTCCAATTGAATTGGAAAAATGTGCTTAGCTTTTTGTTCTGCTTTGGTTAACAACTACAGCATTCCATTCTTGCAAATGCTATGAATTGTGGTTTTGCGGAATAATTTTTTCCCTTTGTAAAACTTAATATAGTCCAGTCGATATTTTTTGAGTTCCATAAATTAATGAATGTTTACATTGCACCCGGTAGCACTTTGCGGTAAAAAATTTTTATCAAGAAAGTTTTCTACCAAATCAAAATGCTTTAACGGTTCAGTATGCCCGCCCTCAATAGCAACATGTTCCGCCGGATAAATAAATTGATGCGCATGTAAGCGGTGTATCATTTGCTCAGACATTTCTGCTGATGGCCACATTTCATCTCGCGTAGCCGACAATAACATAATGGGGCCCTGAATTTTTTCTACCTGAATGGCCGCTCGATCCATCGCTTGTTGATTGTCCATCATCTTTTGAAACGCAGTGCGCAAATCACGTTTAATCAACGCAGGCGTAGCACTCCACGGAACAGGAACAAAGGGAAGCTCGGCGCCCTGATAACTAAACGACGACGTATCCATGGATAACGTTAAAGCGGGAAAAATAGCGCTCCCCGGCACAATAGCCACAACAGCGTTATAGTTGGGGTAATAACTTGCTAAAGACAAAACCAATTCCGCTCCTTTTGAACCACCAATCAATGCAATGCAATGTGAATTGATCATTGGATTTTTTGTTGCATCAATAATTGAGCGATGAATTGAATCCAGTGCAATTCTATCCAGCTGCCTGGGCGTCTCACGGGTTCCAAAGTAACCGATAGCTAAAAATGCATAACCCTTCGCTAAAAACTTGTCCCTTTGGGGCTTCCAATAATCGCTTGCCCATGCATTTCCTCCTTCTGAACCACCAAAACCCACAATCAAGGGCTGGCCAGGTTTTTCTCCAATAAAAAGCCTGGACTCAACCTGTCCATGGCGTTCAGGCAAAGCTTTCGAATCGACAAATACACCGCAAGCACTTAGAGTGAGCGAAAGAAATGTCACCCAAACTAAAGACATTACTACCTTTTTAGTGAATTTCATTGCTATTCGTTTTCCTATTGATTAGCAATATAAATGGGAACGATGAACTGGTCGATTCATCAATCAAATATATTCAAGTTTTTCAGTTCTACTATTATCCGGTACGCGAATTATCTTTCCTAACAAATCAGCCAACATTGACATATCGATGCAATCGAGGCCACTTTTCAAAATAATCTCCTGAATCATTTGGCGATTATTAATTTGTTCTTTTACGACTGCTTCAAAATTAGCCTTATCTCCAATCGCATTAAGATCGTAACGGGCACCTATTCCAATATTTGACACCATATCCGCATTTGAAAACTGATCAAATGCACGCGGCATAATCAGCTGTGGGCATCGAGCGTAAATGGCGTCCGCGATAGTACCTATTCCACCGTGGTGAATAATAAGCTGGGCATTGTGTAAAACCCGACGCATATTTACACTTCTAGCCAGCTTCACTCGCGGAGAAAAAACCTTTCCGTCAAAATCGAAATTATTCGAAATAACCAGACCATTTTTCCCGAGGGATTCGCAAAGCAACTCAAAACAATCCAACTCCTGAGTGGATGCACAAAATGCCGAACCGCAGGTATAAACAATATCAACTTCAGGATCAATGTCGGCTGTATTTTTTTGAACCTTTTGCATGTCCTTCAAAAAGCCTGTGAAATGTACTCCATGTTTTACAAGGTCAACATCCGGAAGCGCACCCTCTACCATTGAGTAAGGAAACAAACATATAGTTAATTTTATGTCAGGCAACAATTGCTCTCGATCACCGGAAAACGCGGGCAATCCCATTCTCTCCCGTACACTATCGACAATAAGACGTTCACGCGAGATATCAGTATCGATTATTTTCTCGCCTCGCTCCAACTTCTGGATCATTGCTAACCTGCGCAAGATATCAGATGGACTTAGCAACATTGCAATGAATGGAATTGCATAATCTTTACAAGCCCATAGAGCACCATCACAAATTAATGAAGATATTACTATGCATTTTTCTTTGCGATGCCGATCAGCAATGAACTCATACACAGGGTGAATCGCGTATTGGCTACAACTGGAAAAATGGTGATAACAAAAATCCTCATTGGAGAGATTTTCATCACAAGACACCATTTCTTCATATTGGGCTTGAGTACACACACCAAAGAATTTTAAACCTGCGTCATCGGCCAGGGGTTTAAAGATGGAATAGCTAACAAATTCAACATCAAATCGTTGCTGTTGAAGGATTTTTCCAACGGTTAAAAAAGGCAGTACATCCCCATAAGATCCTTGACATACAATTATAATTTTCATTTATATTTCCTCTATGTTAACCGGGTCGCCAATGCGGGAGGCACTTTTGTTGCCTGCCATGCGGGAAGTAGCGCTGACAAAATACCAACTGCCCAAATAAACAAAATTCCAGGCAATACAATACCGCTATTAATTTTGGTTGCACCAAGACCATTCACAAGCACGAAGTTAAGCATATACGTGAGGGCTAAACCAAAAAAAACACCTATTGCAGCTACGTAAGAGTTTTCTATCAGGTAATACATTAAAACATCCAACTTTGTTGCACCAATTGCTCTTTTAATTCCTATTTCCTTACGCCGTTTAGATACGAGGAATGAAGTTTGTCCATAGGTTCCAAATGCGGTAACAATTAATAGCAATATACTTACAAAAGCCAGAATTTTTAATGTTGACGAGGCTGTCTTCAGCGTGTCTTCTTTGATGTCTTGCAGTGTTGAAACCGATACGATATATCGACTGCTTTGAGTTTCTGACGAGAGATTTTTTTCGATATCCCCTATCACTTGGTTGACGAGTGATTCCGATTCAACTTTTACTAAAAACCGTCGCTTAACCAATGCCAATTTTCCCGGGACAATTGCGCTGTATTTGGAGTTTGCCCATAAAGGATGCAAGCCAGGCAGCACATCGGTTATCGCTATTACAGTTAACGCCTGATCATCAATATAAACTTGTTTTCCCAGCGGATTTTCTTCGCCAAAAAGAAGCTTGGCCAAGGCTGATGATATGATAATCACCGGTTGGCGACTTTGCATTTTCGAATCCATCACCCATTGAGAATCACTTTCCTGAAATTTCCGGCCAGCCATCAACTGCAAACCAAGAATATCAATTACATGTTCATCTCCTGTGTAAACGGTGATTTGTGTGGACGCCTCCGAACCGCGCTCCAAACGAATCTGATTCACTTTGGCGTTGTCGCTCAACGGAAAGGAATCTACAGTAGCAACACTGACAACACCTGAAATAGCACTAATTTCATTGATATTCTGGGTTGCGTGATCGCGATAAAAATCCAGCACTTGCTGCGGAGTGTCATCGGTAGGCCGATTGATACTTTCAACTTCAACTGTTACTACCTGCTTTTGATTCATCCCCATGCCGTCATCAATCATTTTTTGATAACCATCAATTGAAGCATAGGTGTTGACCAATACGGCCAGCGTCAAAGCTACCTGGAATACAGTTAAGGCAATCGTTGATTTATTCCGCATGATTACCTTGGGAATTGTGACTAATTCACTCATGATGAACCCTATAAGGACTTAATTTCTGATGAAGGTGGGACGCGGCATATTTTCCATGCGGGATACAAACCAGCTAATATGCCTCCGAATAACGCCAGGCCAAAATTAATAAAAATCATGGCAGTGTCCATTTTCCAAAAATCGCCAAAGGCCTCTTCTGCACTAAGTCCGGCTGCCATTTGGGTCGAACCATGTTCAAATAACGATTTGGCGATGTCCAATCCCGAATAAGCCAGATAAAGCCCCAATATCCCCCCGGCCAATGCTAATACAGTAACTTCCAACAGATATTGCGCGAAAACAAATCGTTGCGAGGCCCCAATACACCGCAACATAGCTACACGGCCTTTGGTTCTAATAAATTTGGTCAGCAACATGTTCATGGAGTTTAATAGGCACGCCACAAAAAATAGCAGCATCACTACCAACAAAGCTTGCACACCGCTCGCATCTTGCGACTCTTCCGATCTCTTTTCGATCCATTCATTAATATTCGATAATTTATTATTTAACTCTCTCGGAAAACGGCCCGATGCTTTCTGCTCTGCAACGTGAGAATTAAGGAAATCCATATACAGAGATTTTTCATCATTTTTAAGTTGAACCCAATATTGCAGAAATACCACCTCAGTCCCTTCAAAAAAACTTTCAAAATTGGATTCATTTAACGTCGTATCATTTTGATATGGGCTACGCCAATAATCCGGCACAATGCCATGATCAAGATATCCAGATAGCGGTACAAAAAAATCTTCCACCGGAGCAAAAGGATTTTGCATATCGTAAAACTTAGGTGTGAGGCTCCAGCTTTTAAGCACGCCGACCACAGTATATGAATTGTTATTAACACGTACCTGCTTGCCCAATGCAGGCTCACTACCAAATAAACGTTGTTTTAATGGTTGACTTAATACAATAACAAACGCGTGCTGTTGCTCCTCGGCCAAACTCCAGGCTGACCCTTCGTCAAAAGGCACATCAAACATGGAAAAAAAATCGCGATCGGTAACTCTGGCCAACGAGTTAAATGGACGAACTCCATTGACTTCAGGATCTATGCTTGCCTCACCACCAAACATCGCTGCTTGCGCTACGGGAATAGCATTACCACGAATAGCCTGCGCATCTTGTGCCGTAATTACATATGGCGGATCATTTGGCTGTCGAAATGGTCGATCTTTCCCCCAATTGTCCAACTGAACACGGAAAATATTCTGACTTTTTTCGGGAAGCGGATCTTTCTTTAAATTGTGATAAACAGTAATCATTGGCAAGCTGATACCAAGACCAATAGCAATCAACAACATAATTAAAAAGGATAACAGCGGTGTCCTTTTGATGCTGCCATAAACTGAACTAAAGAGAAGGGAAATCATGGTGTTTATCCTAGGCTTCAACTTGTAATTCTGATTCGGAATGGGACCTCGCCGTTTGAACTTTCGGCTGAATAATGGTTTCGGCATTGTCCGAATGAACTTTACCATCGCGAATACTAATTACTCTCGGGGTATTCTTTGCATGTTCTTCGTTATGCGTCACCATCACAATAGTACTTCCTGCCTGATGGATTTCATGAAGTAATTCCATTATTTGGAACGACATTTTGGAATCAAGATTACCTGTCGGTTCGTCAGCCAAAATAATCTTGGGATCACCAGCCAATGCGCGCGCAATTGCTGCACGTTGTTGCTGACCACCAGAAAGTTGCGAAGGATAATGGGTCATACGAGTCCCCAAACCTACCTTGGTAATAGCGGCACGAACACGATCATCGCGCTCTTTTTTATTCATCCCTTGAAAACGCAAGGGAAGCGCTACGTTATCCTCAATACTTAAGTCAGGAAGCAAATTAAAACCCTGGAATATAAACCCGATCATTGATCGACGAATCTTTGCTCGCTGGCTGTCGGACAAATGGCTCACATCCATTCCATCAATTTTTTGTGTACCGCCGTCAATCGTATCCAACAGACCAGCAATATTTAAAAATGTGGACTTACCAGAACCCGATGGACCTGTAACAGCAACAAACTCCCCTTTGCGAATAGTTACACTTATATCGGACAGCGCCTGAGTCTCAATCGTATCCGCAACAAATACCTTGGACACCTTCTCCAGTACTAACATAATAGTTTTCTCCTAGAACTAATTGACAATCCTGTGTTTTCACAAACAGGTTTATTATCGTAAAAGCACCTTAGATGCATTATTAAATACCTCGGTGCCAGAGATAATAATCTTATCGCCAGCACGAACCCCTTGCAGAATTTCAACTTCTGATGAACCAAGTTCCCCGAGTTTTATAGGTATAATCTCAGCAATATTTCCATCGACGCGATAAGCGAACTTGCCACCACCACTATCGACAAACGGACCTCTCTGAACTTTTATTGCGTCGTCCTTTTTTGAAATTAAAATTTTGACTGATACACGTTGCCTTTGTTTGAGCTCAGCATCCGGTATTTCAATAAATTTTGCACGCGCCTCAAATTTATTATTAACTATTTCTGGCGACAATAGGCTTAATTGACCTTTATAGTCTTTGCCATTGTAATTCACGATAGT
Source organism: Cellvibrionaceae bacterium (assembly GCA_021151825.1). Classification (GTDB taxonomy): domain Bacteria; phylum Pseudomonadota; class Gammaproteobacteria; order Pseudomonadales; family Cellvibrionaceae; genus Cellvibrio. The sequence goes on along the minus strand of JAGKWQ010000009.1, from coordinate 357,115 downwards.
TGGTAAGTTGGTTTGCAACACGCCCGCATAAATTTCCGGAATCTCCATTTCAACACCAAACGCCGTCAAATCAACAATTGTGATAATGGATTGATTCTTAGCAACGGAATCACGCTCTTCCACGCTCACAGTTCCCACTTGCCCATCAATTGGTGAGCGAATCGACATTTCATCAAACTGCCTCAGCAAATCATTTAAAACAGATTCCTGGCGTTCCACTTGTAAACGTTTGGCTTTTATTTCAAAGGCTGCTCTTTCGTTCATCAACTTATGGTTAAGTTTGATTTTTTTTAATTCTGACACTGCAACCAGGGTTTCGTCCTGGCTAGCCTCATATTCCAATTTGCTGACAATTGATCGTGAAGCCAGCTCGTTGTAGCTGCTCAGCTTTCGTTGCGCCGCATCATGTCGGATTTTGGCCAATTCAACCGATTGGTCCATATCAATCTTTGTTTGATTCGCCTGGAGTATCTGCCGCTCAAGCTCAAGTTTTTCAGCTTCAACTTGTTTCTTTCCTTGCTCAACTTCAACTTCCAATTCCGGGCGATAAATCCTGGCAACAACTACACCTTTTTTAACAAAATCCCCAGGCTTTACCAACATGGATATAGTGCCTTCAGCAGGAGAATACAGCGTCGGCTTTACTATCGCGATAATTTTTCCCTCTATGGAAATACTTTGTTCAAATGCACCGCGAGTCACCTCTGCTATTCGCACCCGTTCCCGCTCATAGGAAATCTCTGTACTTCGCCAATTTTGATAATTTGGATATACAAAAACACCAACAGATAAGAAAAAGGCACCAACAAGTAATTTAACGTACCATTTATTAAATCGCGATCCAGGCCTGACACTTATTACTCTATCTGTCGAGCTCGTATCATTAATTTGTAAGCTCTCTTTCATCCAGGGTACCTTTAATTTTCCAGTAAACGTTACATCCAAGATCGAACATGGTTATATTTCCATTTCAACCAGTTCATTTTGGGGTGTTAATTCTTGATTAATGCCCATCATGGCATTTATAAGTTCTTGCTGATTACACAAGCCCGCCACAGCATCAAAATACAAGGGAATGCACCAGGGTTTAGCAAGTACAGCGCGGACAAAAGTCTTGCGATTTTGCCGCTCCCCGGACGTAGCCAAACCCAGGGTATCCAAATATCCCGGGGTTGTATGATCGACAATCGCTTTTTCATAGGATTGCAATTCATACTGCAAGTCAATTGAATCAGATTTGGTTAACGCGGGAAAAACATGCTGAGCCAATAACGCGGCATGATGCATAGCATCAGTGATACCCAAGGCGGTCAACGAATCCTTATGGATAGCAGCATCGCCAACCAGCGCCCAATTATTTCCTGTAGCCTGGCGAAAATAATTCCACTGCTCTCCGGTTCCCCATAATTTTTCAACCTGGGTTGCATTATCTAACTCATTGAATAAACCGGGCGATAAAGTTTTGATGGTCTCTTTGTGAGCCTCAAGAGGAGCGGCCCTAACCAGATTAAACTCATCTTGTGGAAAGTAAGTGACAATCAATATCGTATTGTTGTTTGTAGGGATAACACCCATCCAACGATTATTAGATTCATACAATTCGTAACCTCGTTCCACTCCTTGCCAGAAACTATAGTATGCACAAGTCAGCGTCGGATCACGCCTGACAAAAGGTATATCCAATTGCGCAACAACTGATGAGCGCATTCCATCCGCGCCAATTAGCAGCCGACAGTATTCGACGCTCGAAGTACCGTCGGCATTTTTTAATTTAACACCAATAACATTGTCATTTTCCCTGAGAACTTCCTGAAGATGACATTTTTCCCGAAGCTCCGCACCTGATACAACCGCGGCATCAATTAATATCTGGTCAAGCACATACCGCCGCGGCGCGTACGCAAGGCGCTGCTGGCGAAAGTCACTCACACTTCCTTCAAGCAAAACATCATCGATTGCTATTCGAGTACGGTTAATGGGTGGAGAACCGGATTGTTTTATTTGCTCCAGTAAGCCCCATTCAGCTAACAAACTACATCCTGATTGATGTATATAGTTTGTGGATATTGTATCCGACGGAAATTTGTGCCGATCAATGAATAATACTTTCAATCCAGCCCTGGCGGCCAGCATTGCTGTCGAAGCCCCCGCGACACGAGCGCCAATTATTATTACGTCATACATCGAATTTTTCCCTTCCAATATTTTTTAAATTATTATTAAAGTTCGAGCTCTACAAGGTTTTCTTTTCTTTGGAAATAATTCGGCTTTGCAATAGTTTGAATTAAATCACCCAGCATTTTGCATTCTGGCAGCATATTAAGCAAAATTAATAAATTGGCTTTAAGCTCTGCCGCAACGTGAGGCTCAACCATATCAGGCAGGTAATGAACTTCAATTTCAAATTGTTCTCCTGGCCAGGCAATAAAATTAAGGGGATAATTTGTTTGGGTATGCGATCTTAAGCTTTTAACTTGTTCGCTGCCAGATACAGGATAATTTTCGATTACCAGTAGAGTGTCAAAGAAAACATTTGATACATTCCTCTGGAGTTGCTTAAGTATTGTGCCGTAAGGGACATGCACGAATCGCTCACTCGACAGATAATGATCAAACAATTTATTTAACCAGGCTACTACCGCCACATTCGCGTCTACAGGCACCCTCATAGGCAACAAGTTAATTAATGGGCCAGCCAACCGGTCAATATTATCAATAGTTTCGGGGCGTGTACTTGATACAGAACCGATAATATATTCAGTAGCATTAAAGTGTTTAGCCATTACTACTGCAATTATTCCGGCAAGCCCTATATTGAGAGTTACCCCAGCCTGCCTGATAAAATTTTTAAATTTATTCGCTGCTTCAGAATCAATAACTATCAGGTCGCAAACTTTCCGATTGATGTCATTGGTTTTATTTTCAGAACCTGCAAAAAGCGTTTTTTCCGAATGACTGTCTTTTAAGTATTCCGCCCAAAATTGTGCATCTTCCATCAGGTTTTGAGTAGCCATCCACATTAGGTAATCTCGATATCGCCCTGCCGGGGGAAGCTCGGATTTTTTCCCTTGCGTCAGATCGTCATATATCTTGAACACTTCGCCTAATATAGACACATCAGACCAGCCATCCAAAATAGCGTGATGATAAGTCCAGATAAAATGGTAGTGTTTGGAATCCAGCTTAAATAAAGTTACTCGAAACATGGGGCCGCCATCGAGGGCAAACCCCATACGTCTATCGGTATGCAAAAATTCCCGGATACAATTTGATTGTTCATGTGCAGGAGTATTTTCTAATGATTCAATGGAAATTATTTCGGCTGCACTGATATCTACATTTTCATAGACAAGATGAACAATATATTCAGCCAATGAAATAGAAAATGCAGAACGCAATATTTCATGGCGCTCACAAACCAATTGCCAGGCCAATACAAAATTGACCTCATCAAGGCAATCGACACGCCCTTCAACTTGCTCAATAAAAGTGCCTGAACCGGGAACCATTATTGACTGATACAACATTCCAACCTGGGCGTCACTGCAACGGCTTATAAAATTTATTGCAGCACTCCCTCCAGACCAAACATTTTTTTCATTGGTTACCAGTGAGGCTTGAATATCCTGCAACACAGATTCGGGAACGTCGAACAAACTTATACCATTAATACATAAATGACGATCATCTAATGTTTTTGGTTGAAGTATGTCATTATCGGCCTCGCGCAATACAGCATTATTTAACACTGCAACCAAGGGCTCATGCCCAAGCAAACGCTTTTTATCGAGCACAAGACCAACGGCCCACAACCTTGAAACCAACATCATCGCCGTAATTGAGTCACCGCCCAGTGCTATAAAACTAACCGAGAAATTTGCAGGCCTATAGCCCAAACAATCAAAGACACTCCTGATTACATCTTTGATATAACGTTGGGGCAAACCAAGAAAATACTGTTCATTTAATGGATAAGTTTCATCAAATGTGCCTGGCTCAACAAATTTTGGTAAAGCCTGATAATCAAACTTTCCATTAGCCGTTAACGGTATTTGATCAATAATGCAGTAAATATCCGGACGCATGTAGGATGGCAAATTGCTGGCGAGGCAAGCGTCAATTTGCTCAAGTAATTGATGTTCGGATCGACGATAAAATCCACAACCTGGAGGCGCGCTTAGGTAGTCTTCACTCTCTTGATCCAAGCGTAAGTAGCCAAGCAACTTTTTGCGTTTTTCAATTGAATCATCCTGGGTGACAGTCAAATAAGCATTTTTAACCATAGGCAGCTTATATAGCTGCGCTTCAATTTCCGCTAATTCTATTCTATGTCCGTTGATTTTTTCTTGTCTGTCATTTCGGCCTGTTACTACAATCTCACCGCACGGATCAATATAAGCCAGATCTCCACTGCAATACATTCTTGCACCCGGCATTGAGGAAAATGGATCAGGTAAAAACTTTTGCGCCGTTGACCGGGCATCCTGAAAATACCCCAGAGCCAACAAATCACCACCAATAAATAACTCTCCCTTCTCATCTACTGCCACGGGTTCAAGCTGTCTATTAAGGATGTAACAAGATACACCACCAATAGGTTTTCCCACCGGGGTATATTGCCCTTTTACTGGTGAAAACTCCCAGGCGGTTGCTGTAATAGTAGTTTCAGTTGGCCCATAAGCATTGAGGCATTGAATCGAATTAATATTACGTTCAAGCCACTTAACCACTCGCACAGGAGGGCATGCCTCCCCACCAATAATTATCTTTTTCAAAGATGCAGGCATTTGTAAGGAAGCAAATTCACAAGCATCGCACCATTGAATCCATAAAGCAGTAGGAAGGTTGGCCACAGTAATAGCAGATTTACTTAAAAAATCATGCAACGTGATGCCGCTCAATACATCTGACTCAGGCCCAATAAATAAAGACGCACCAATTGCCAGTGTCGGTAATATCTCTTCTATTGAAATATCGAAGCTATTGGCACAAATGTGGAGAATCCGATCCTCAGGTAGCAATTGATACCGCTCAATGACCGCATGGTTATGAGCCATGATTGCTGCACGGCTTACCAATACGGGCTTTGGATTGCCTGTGGTTCCTGATGTAAAAATAATATAAGCACCACTTTCGCTCGGAATGGTATACGAAAAACTATCTGCATCTAAAAGCGGAAAATAACCTGCTTCATCGATGAGGTTATTATCGGAATCACGTATTTGACATACACCATCCAGCAAAGCTAGCTGGAGATAGGAAAGCTTTCCTAAATAGCCAAGACTCTCCCGCTGCTTCTCTACAGATTGAATGAATACCACAAATCCAACACTCGCCTTATCAAGCATGTAACGCTGTCGGTTGATGGGTAATGCATCATTTATGGGAACGTATACCGCTCCCATATTAATAAGGGACAAGAAGACAATAATATTTTCAGCAGATCGTGCCCCCACTACACCCACTTGATCTCCTGGCTTTACACCATTTTCCCTTAGAATGTGAGAGAGCCTCATTACCTCACGACCCAACTGGCGATAATCAAGCTGTGAACCAGACGAGACAATTGCAGGCTTGTTGCCATATGCAACAGCATTACGCTGCAGCATATTGATAGCCTCGTTGCAATGCTCGCCAAATAGTTGCATAGAATTATTCCCGATTCGCATATTGTGGGTAGTAACGATCCATATATTTTAAAAGTTCAGTTCTTTTTTTCCGTAGAGCCGCTCAGCGGTTACTCCCCGCTCCTGACAAGCAGCAATCAATTTGTCTGACTGCACAATAGGTTCTGATGTTTCCGTGTATTCGATACTGGAAATAAATTCCAGCCAAGGCTCAGCTCCCATAGCATAAACATATACTGATTTAGGCTTGAATTGTTCAACCAGCTTGAATGCCCTTTCACAGTTTGAACCATTCAATCGTCGGTCCTGATCATGTTTGCGTAATAAAGGTTTTGTAAATAGCGGACCATACACCCAGCTCAAGGGGGCCCCCGCACACTCCATACCAATGAACACATGATCAATATCCCCTAACCTGGTATGTATATGACGATATAAATCGGGAGACAGGTTGTCCGAATCGGCAGCAAAAATAAATGTATTGCCGCTCAGCTCTATGTGGAATGCCAACTTACTCATTATATTAAGATCACCATGTTCACCAAGAAATGGAACACCGGTAATTTTTCCGTCATTTATATCAATACTTTCCAGTTCATCCAGTTCAATAACCGAACTAAAGCCTATGGCTCGCAACATTAATTTCAATGATGGATCGAGCAATTCACCAATAATATTTTTCCCAACCACAATAGTACCCAGTCGATGACGTAGCTGCAGAAGCGTTTCCAGCATAACGTGATCCTGATGGTTATGTGTTAACACTACATAATCGATGTATTCAGGAAGATCATTGAATCCAAATCGCTCATGATTATTATTTATGTCGTAACTTATGATTGGATCGGTAAGAATACTGACATTAGCAGTCTCAATAAGTACAGTAGCATGTCCAAAATAGCGTACCCGCACCTTGCCTGCTGATGGTTTTAAATATTTTTTATGCGGTGCTTCAGTGGTTAGCATATCCATGAATAACGCTTGTTTTTCAGCAGGCAGCGCGTCCAATTGAATTAACTTACTGATTTGCTCCAATGGCAGGGCTTCATTTCTTAATCGAAAAAACTCATCCCAACGCAAATCCGCAAAGGGAATTTTTACAATAATGTTATCTTCAGTTGCCAAGCGTGGGCTGCTGAGAACAAATGGACGCTTATCACCATCAAGCAATGACAAACTCACAGCCTGTAATGAAGGCTTGTAAAAATCGCTGCAATAAAACAAGTTTTCGATAAAACGTATTTTCGGACGATTGAACAAGTCATAGACCAACTCAACTCGCCCTTTCAAGCTCTCCGGTAAATCCCGATATAAGCTCCTTAACGAAGCGCCATCAGCAAGTTGTAACAATGTCTCTGACGCAGCGCCGATATCCGCAGCAAAAGACAATAATTCAGATAGCTCTTTATTGGTATAACTGACCAACCCGGCAATTTCATCGATAGTTCCCTGGTGGTCAACAAAAAGCCCACCCTTGAGTGCTCGATCAGCAACCGCCTTTTGGTGTTGCGCAGGTGCGCGCAAATAAGAATCCAATATTCTAAGATGCAGATTTTTTGTTACCAGTGGGAAGGTGATCGGCGAAATTAAAAATGACCACGCATACCACGAATTGACAAGAGGTTCTATTTTTACATCGCTACGCAAGAAATATTTATCGCTACTCATAAAATTTACTATTAGTGTCAGGGCTGCATTCGTTATTTAATTTAAATAACACTATAAACGTGGCTCTTAATATTTAGTCACTTATTTCCAATGAAGGTGAAGCCAAAGACCTATCGGCGCCGGCATAATCATTGGGAATGGTCACAGGATAAACTAACGGAATTATTTCGCCGAGAACCAGCATAAATTCATGCGCAAGACGCTCAATCGTACTCGGATAATGCAAATTACTGCTATACATTATAAACATTTCCAATACATTATTTTTTATTAAAAAATCAAACTGCAATTGTGTTTCACGTTCCGATTCATTGATTCCCACATCTTCATTCGAAATTAAATCATCGCGATAAAGGAAGGCATCCGATTGCCCGCCACTGGCCCCGCCATTAAACATCCCTTTATAATTAAATATCAATTCATCATTAATCACGTAATCATCAGCATCTATATAATCCGCCTTATCGCGGATAATGACCCCATTATGAGGAACATTTTTTAATTTAAGGCAAGCATTTAACAGTTCATCAAAGCCACCCTGGATATTCATTTTTTCAACAACGCAAATTCGCCCCATTGATAACCACCCCACCGTAGAAGACGCGTCTTTGCCCGTGTATCGCGCACAAAGTCCGCGACCGGAATCGATGGTTACCATTTGAATAAAGTCTTTTCCAGTCCACCGACAAATGACATTGGCGAGCGCTAGTTGCAAAATTTCCGGCACGGTCAATACATGATTGACCTTTGTACACCCGATCAATCGGGATGACATTATTGGATCACCAACAGCATGGTGGCAAACCACCGAGTTATGGGTGTTATTTTTACCAGTAATAAAAATTTCCCTCGGTACTTTCGAAACCCTGTCCCAGGAAAAGGAACGCAACCATTCTTTAATTTCAAGAAAAATAGCATCAGTTTTAGTTTTATCGCTCCAGAACCTGCCTATTTCATTGGGAGACAAAATCGGTTTGAACCGGGGGGGCTTACCATCCAGGTGCAATTTGCTATAAATTTCAGAAAACTCATCAAGAATAATCTGCAAGGAGAACATATCAGATATCAAGTGATGTACAACAATATATAGTTTGTCATGCGTTACAAAATTTTTATTCGTAGCACCGGCGACGACTGCAACTATTTTAAATAGCTCGCCTGAATCATAACCAATCGAAGATTTTATTTTTTGACGAATCTTCAAGAACGCCTCGGGATTATCAATTTCAGTATCGGCGGCTTCAATAACGCTAAATACTTTATCGACATTCACAGGTAAAATTTCTCCCGCCCACGGTGTTTCCTGATGGTCACGCATATAGAATCGACAATGAAGTCCTTCATGGCGAGCCAATAAATGGTGAGTTGCCTCTCTTAGCACTTCCACATCCAGCCCCATAGGAAAATCAAAGACCACTTCTTTAAGCCAACTGGGTGATTCCCGACCTGAATGCGAAAAAAACCAATATTGAGTAGGCGTCAACACAATTTCGTGCGACGACGCTGTCCCTGACTCATCACAAGTGGAAACACCAGGCGTGTCAAATACCTCCACAGCTCTCGTGTCACAACTTTTATTTTTTTCAAAGAAAGCAGCCTGAGATGCTATTGTCGGATGCTCGTATATATCCCTGAACTCTAACGGGTAGCCGCTTTTTTTCAGCCTGGATACCATGCGAATAACGGACAAGGAATCACCACCCACCTGGAAGAAACTATCCTCTACGCCAAATTCTTCCGTATTTAGTACCGCCGACCAGATATCGTGGATATCTTGCTCTAACATGTTCCTTGGCATAATTTTTTCTTTAGCACAACCAATGCCCTTACCAAGCTCTTTAAGCGCTTTCGTATCCAATTTGCCATTTGCATTTAACGGAAACCTATCAACAACGAACCAGTTTTGTGGTTGCATATATTGAGGCAAATGCTCCTGCGCAAATAGCTTAATAGCATGAAGATCCGTTTCATCGCCGATAATAAAAGCCAACAGTTGGGATGTGTCGCTAATAGCTAATGCAATACCGTGAATAAGTGGGCACAGTTCAAGAATTGCTTTTATTTCACCAAGTTCGACGCGATAACCATTGATTTTTACCTGATCATCACTGCGGCCAAAAAATTCAACATTTCCATGCTCATTAATTTTTGCCAAATCTCCCGTGGCATACAATCTTTCACCAGGAATATCCGTAAAAGGGTTGGGAATGAATTTTTCCGCTGTTAACGCAGGCATTGAAAAATACGCGGTGGCGAGGCTCGCTCCGGCAATATATAAATACCCTTTGCGCCCCTGAACCACCTGTTGCAGATCGTCATCGAGAATAAGCGTTTGTATATTTGCTAATGGTGTTCCTATAGGCAAAACATGCGTTTTTATCATTTTAGATCCACCAATGAGCGCGTCATCAACCCGATGCGTTAAAACGCCCACTGTGGTTTCGGTTGGACCATAATGATTTATAATTTCCAAATCCGGTCTTATCGATTTAATTCGGTTTACCAACACCGCTTCTAACTTTTCACCACCTAAAATAATATTCCTGACTGGTAGCAGCGCAGCAGGTTCCTGGTGACTTAACAGGGCAGCTAAATGGCTCGGTACAATTTTCAAGCTATCGATGGGATGCTCCTGTAACTCCTGCGCAAGTGCTTCAGGATTAAAAGCCTTCTCTTCATCAATAATTCGGAAAGCCTTTCCTGATGTCAGTGCTCCAAAAATCGCGGTATACGCCAAGTCTGCCGCTACCGTAGATAAAGCAGACATTACAAAATCCCGGGGATAATCAAAGCGGGAATTAATTGCCGATGAATAATTCATCAAGGCAGAATGATGTACGACAACCCCTTTTGGTTCGCCGGTTGAACCTGAGGTATATATTATGTATGAGGGCAGATTGCCGGGGATTCGGGGGTCAATATAAGAGTCATCCCCCTGGGCCATAAGGTCCGCATCGCTCTGCCAGTCAAATATTGAAATTTCTTCCGTTGTCTCGCTGACTTTATCGAGGAACTCACCTATCGAAATCACAGCCGAAACCCTGGACTGCGACAAAATGCGACTTATCCGTGAAGAAGGATTTTTTACATCAATAGGCACAAAAGCTATACCAGCGCGCAAGCAGGCAATTATAGAAATGATAAATTCCTTACTTCTTGGCAGGCAAATTGCGACGCGATCACCAATCGTTATGTTTTCACTCAGAAGAAACCCAGCTAATTTTTTTGTCCGAACATCCAATTCTTCATAGGTAATTTTCTTTAACTTGCTGTCTTCAACATACTCCAGTGCGGTGCTTATTGCACAACGCGTTGCAATCTCCAGGAAAGCCTGGGTGAAATCGGAAAATTGAAATGTTTTTAATTCACCTTTCAATGAGGCTTCCGCTGCTTCATTATCCGCTAGAAAAACCAATTGCTGAATAACCGGCTGGGAGGTATTTTCTGCAAGGATATCCTCACCCAGTTGCGCTATCCGATTAGCCAATGCCAAAAATTGTTTTGCGATCCCCTCTACTTGCTCTTGAGTGTAATGGCGGGGGTGATATTTTAGAGTGATGTCTATTTCATCACCAGGAACTATGACAAAGGAAAGCGGGAAATTATTTTGTGATACTGAAAATATATGCTTTACACTGACATCTTCATTTGTCTGATGCGTCACACCGGAAATCGGATAGTTTTCAAATACAATTAATGTATCAAATAATTTTTCAATTCCCGACTTTCTAGCGATATTTTGTATATCGACAAGGGCGACAAAGGAATTTTCATTGCTCGCTGAATTTTGGCTATGCAAATCAAGGAGTAAATCTCTAATAGTTTTTCTGGAATCTACACCTATTCTCAGGGGTACGGTATTAATAAATTGCCCAACAATACTTTCCACATTGGCCAAATCAGCAGGCCTGCCAGAAACCGTCACACCAACAACGAAATCCTTATCTCCGGTATAACGATGTAAAAGAATGCCAACTACTGCTTGAAACAGGCTATTCAGGGTTACCTGATTACAACGCGCAATTTGTCGGAATACATCACTCAGTGTTTTCGGAAAGATGATACTGGTGTCGTATCTACCTGTTGAATGGCTGGCAGCAGGCAATGTTGAAACACCATTGGAAAATGCATTTTCAAAACTGCCGTGTCCACGATAATCCTTGAGCAAATTCTGCCAATACTCCTGTGCCACAAAATAATCCTGTTGCTTTAACCAACGCATGTAATTCACATAGGATTCGGCTCTGGAAGAATTAAGGCTATGTCCAAGAATCAGGGTTTCATAGGCAGTAAAAAAATCTTTTAGAACTATGGAACCAGACCAACCATCCAAAATACAATGGTGATAAGTCCATATAAATTGAAAACGACGATCCTCCAACTGGATCAGTAGCAAGCGCATAAGCGGTGGCTTTTCAATATCAAATGGCGTTAACCATTGCTCTCCCCTGATATCGTCCAGTTTATTTTTCTGCTCCACAAATTCCATTGCTCGCCAGTCTTTATATTCAATAGGTACTGGCACTTGCTTTAATTCCACTTGCAATGGCATTTCAGCATCCAGATTAATAAACAGTGTTCTAAATACGCCATGCCGATCAATAACATATTGCCAAGCTTTACCAAAGATGGCGACATCGATATCGGCAATCAATTCGATTACATGCTGCGGTATATATACACCCGTCTCCGGGTGGGCCATATTATGGAATAACATGCCGCATTGGATGCGCGTTGCCGGATGTATAGAGGAAATATTTTGTTTATTCATTAGATTCTCCCTTGAAATTCTGGCAACTTAAATCGTTAAGCCGGCAAGCTTTTCGTTAATGAGCGCGTCAATATCGCTTTGGTTCATATCCAAATCGGCCAAATCAGAAGGAGTAAAACCCCCTTGGGATTCCTTGCAGATCTGAATCAAATTAACGATACCTTGCTTAAATTTATTTATGATATCCGTTATAAAAGGCTTATCGATTGCCTGCGTGTTATAAATAATATTGAACGCAATGCCATCCTCAACCTCCATCCCAACAATTTCTATTTGAAATACCCGCTCCTGGCTAATGGACCTGGTATTGAATTGCGCAAGGTGATTCAAGGAGGAAACCCGTAGAATTTTCTCTGATTTTTCTAATCCGGAATTTACAGTTACAGATTTTTCACCCTGAAAAATTTTTCCAAAATAATTGAAACAGATTTTTGGTTCGGGGCGATCAAGGTCGCAGCTTTTTTCGTTATATTTCAAAACCCCATAACCCAACCCATCCTGAGGAACATTACGAAGCTGTTCTTTAACACTTTTCAGGAGGTCAGTGAGTGTAGCCGTGCCCCCTAGCTGGAGATAAAGTGGATACATACTGGTAAACCAACCGATGGTCCTGGATACATCAAGGTCCACGCCAGAATTACTACGCCCATGGGACTCCATCATAACGTGCAAACCATGGCTACCAACCTTTTCCGTAAAAGCAAGCAAAAAAGCGCACAGAACAATATCGACAACATTCGTGTTAAAGGTTTCATGAGTATTTCCCGCTACTAACTCCCGAGCGAGATCACTATCCAATAAAACAATTTCATTTTCGGCAGACGGTAAATAATTGGAAGCATTATTAAAAAAATCAGCGCTTTGTGGGCCTTCAGGAAATTGCCTGCGCCAATAATCCAACTCATTAGCAAAATACCCATCCTGATTACACTGTGCAATACGTTTGGTCCAGGCGTCATAGCTTTGGGACTTTTGACCTAATATTGCCTTTTTATTTTGTTGCGCATTGCGTAAAAGAATGTTCAGGTCTTCCTCGATAATATTCCATGAATACGCATCCACCAATAAATGATGAATTACCACAAATAAAAACATCTGATTCTTTTGTACGTTCCTAATAGCCACAAACCTGGCTAATGGACCGGTAGTTAAATTGAATTGCTGTTGTTGCCGCTCAACTTCCAGTTGGACATATTGTTCAAAGGTTTTATCATCGAACTGTTCCCACTCTATCCATTGGCAGGAATTCGCAACAAAGTCCTTAGTGATATCCTGATAATTACCGAGCACCTCTGGTCCATTCGTATCAAATGTCAATCTCAGGATGTCGTGATGCGCCAATAGCTCACCAATGGCCACACTTAGCTCTTCCAATGAAAAAGACTCATCAATACCGGTTTGCAAAAGCAGCGCTTGGTTATAATGGTGCAAGTCTGTGGTAAAGCGTTGAAAAAAACGTGACTGGATAGGTGATAATAGACTCTGCCCTGAAATAGGAATATTTACCACGTCCTTTATGGATTCAACTTCAGTTACTTTTGCCAAATCTTCTATGGTAGGAAAATCAAAGACTTGTTTAGGTTTTAGGATAAATCCGTCTTGCCGTGCTTTTGCGACGAATTGAATTGCGGTAATGGAGTCTCCACCGACACTAAAGAAATTATCATGCTTTGATAAAGATTTAATACCCAACAATTTTTCCAGTAATCCCAAGAGTGCGCGCTCAATAGGATTGTTTTCTTCGTAGTCGGTATTCCGAATAGCAACTTCGGGTTTTGGCAATGCATTTCGATTTATTTTTCCATTAGCATTTAATGGCATTTTTGACAGCCATATCCATTGGCCAGGCACCATATAGTTTGGCAACCATTGTTTTAATTCTGTCACAATGGCCTCACTACAATCATGGCTTGGCCCCGAAAAATAGGCGATAAGCTTACCTGTATTTAATGCTTGCTCGTCATCCTTATATACAGTTACCACAACTGAATCGACGTGCCCTGTTTTCAGAATGGTGTTTTCAATTTCTTCCAATTCAATTCGATAGCCACGTAACTTCAATTGATAATCTGTACGCCCCTTGAATATCACGCTACCATCATCCTGCATAATGACGCGATCACCAGTGCGGTACATACGTGAACCGGGAACTGATACAAAAGGATCCGGGATAAAAAGTAATGCATTACGAGCCGGATCATTAACATAACCCAACGCTAATCCGGTGCCTGCAATATACAACTCCCCTTCTACTCCGACCCCGCAGTGATGCAATGTCTTATTCAATACATAGAACTGGGAGTTTGTTAATGCGGTACCAATAGGAATCGATGCTAAAAGCTTAACCTCATCAAGATTGATGCTCCTTGCTGCGACACCGATGGTCGTTTCAGTAGGACCATAATGATTATAAATCTTGATCTGCGGATTTATTGACTGCACTAACGCAATTAAATCGTGGGAAATTTTTTCGCCGCCAAAAATCAAAACTTTTTTGGGCAACACATTAATCGGGTCCTCTACCGCAAGCAACGCGCGCAGATGGGAAGGAACAATTTTAAGGCAATCAACAGGTACGGCGCACAGCTCGTTGGCCAGTGCCGGGGCATCCAGTGATTTTTCTTCGCTGATAATACGCAGCTGTCGGCCAGTCGCTAATGCACCAAAAATTGCAGTATATCCAAGATCCGCAGCAACTGTGGATAACGCCATCAACGATTCAATCTGCGAAAAATCTATGCGCTGTTGCAGCCCCATCACATAATTTAAAAGAGATTTGTGGCTGATACTCACACCTTTAGGTATGCCAGTCGAGCCGGATGTAAAAATAGTGTAGGCTTCTTCCAATGCATGGTGTGCAATTGGCGGACGCTGTGCTGAACATTCATTGATATAAGCGCCCTCCTTTTCCAGATCAAACAATAACAACTCGTCAACAGATTCACTTACAACATCCATATAGGCGGTTGAAGTAACAAGCGCAGCAAGCTTGGCCCCATTGATGATTTGTTGAATACGCGCCGGAGGATAACCTGGATCTATGGGTACAAAAGAACAGCCCGCTTTAAAAGCAGCCACCATGCAAATAACCATGGCTTCGGATCGAGGTAAACACAAACCGATTCGAGACCCCGCTTGAATACCTTCTACTAAAAAGAAATTTGCCAGTTGGTTCGTACGCTGTGCTAATTCCCTGTATACCAATTGTTGACGTTGACCATAAAGTGCCAGTGCATCAGGTTTGGTTTGAGCATAAAAATCTACATAATGGGAAAAATTTATAATAGGCTCATCGTTCAAATGATTCAGAACCTGAATGCCACCATTTCCAAGGCGCAACACCAAATCGGCAAGCTCATTATCAATAAGCGGGATTTTATTTATTGTTTTTGATAAATCCTGATTTATTTTTTGTAGCAAAGAGACAAACTGGAGTGCAAAAAACCGTATCGCCCCCTGATCAAAATAGCGCTCATCATAAACAAGGTAAAGATCTGAAGAGCTTTTACAGTTACCTACGATGACTTGTAGTTTATTTTTATAGCCGGTATCAAAACCTACAGCATCCAACAGTTTGCCAAATACACTCTTATCGTAATACGCAAAACCGTACTCACAACCCTCATGCTGTTCACGGCCAGTATTTATCCAATCAAAGGTATCCGCTTCCTGACTTATTTGAACTATCTTTTCGCGGCAATACTCAATAAGTGCTGCATAAGACACATGTGTGGATAAATCCACCTGAATGGGTATTTGCTTGGCAATGGGGCCGAATAACCCATTTAGCTCATCGTAGCCACGACCAATAACATCATAAGCAACACACACTCGGTTTTGCTCATTTCGCCCTGCTAACAAATGTGTATAACAGGCCAGAATTAGTTCTTGGGGAATCATTATATTGGATTTATTGAGGCCAGATATTTCACCAATATCCATGATTTTTATTGGGCCATTTATTTCTGAACCGAAAGCAACACGACCTTTACTCGCACTGGCTGAAGATACTCCAAAAACCTCTTCTGGAAGTCTTGACTGATTCTCCAAATTCCTACCTTCTTCTACCGCGTCCCACAGCCAGGTGTGTAAATCAAAATAATCAATATCACAACAAATATTATCGATATCACCACTTAAATCTTGAGCCAGCAGCAGTAAGGAGTTGACATCACTTAACCAGGACCTGGCAGCAAGATACATCTTTGGTGATCCAGGGCCATCCAGAAAAATATAGGAAATTAAATTTACTGATGGATTATCGATGAACGATGATTGTATTTTTTGAGCCGCCAGCGACCTTTGATCGGTACTGGAACAATCAAGGTCAATTATTTGATAATCGAGAAACAAATAGCTCTCTTCTGGTGGCGAAATGTTTAACGCTGAACAATCCTTTGTTAACTGCGAACGCAAACAGGGAATATTGTCGATAAGGCTAATCAGTTTTTCCTTGATACGAACAACATCCGGTTGCTGCTCCGGGTAAGAAAATTCGACATAAGCAAAGGATGAATAAAGTTCATTTCCTGCCAAATCAACATGTCGTTTCTGTTGAGGGCTTAATTTATAGTTATCCACTTTTTAGTTCTCAAATAATTAGAATGCTGAAGCTTTAGCCTGGATTAGGATTGATACGGCTCGATCATACCAACCAAAATTTTACGTTTTCCTTCATAAGGCTCTCGCCCATGTGCAGCCAACATATTATCCAGTAATAAAATGTCACCGGATTGCCATGGGAAAGCTACGGACTCCTCTGCGTATATTTTCCGGATGACATTAATATCTTCGTCAGGGATTGGACTACCATCACCAAAGTATGCATTTCTTGGAAAATCTTTTTCATCAAGGGTGGCAGCCAAGGATTGGCGAATATCATCACCCAAACTGGAAACATGAAAAAGTTGGGCCTGGTTAAACCATACGTACTCGCCCGTTTCAGGGTGCTGTATGCTTGCCTGGCATTGTTGCCAGGTTCTCAGATGCTGGTCGGAGATCCACTCAAACTCAATACCGGATTTCCTGCAATAAGCTTCCATTTCATCTTTATTTTCTGTCTGGAAAACTTCTTGCCATGACAGGTCAAGGCCGTTGTAATTACGAATGTATTTTACCCCATGAGCCTCAAACCGATCGCGAATATCTTTTGGTATACGCTGATAAACACGACGGGAATCTGCAATGGGAGTAGCGCCACCCTTTTCGCTAGGCAGCACACAGTAGAAAAAAATCTTTTTCGCCCAGGCGCGAGTGTAGGAATTTTCGTTGTGCATGGGTATTGCTTGATCTGCTGGATATTCCGTAGAGGTGTAAACTTTGTCTCGCACTTGTGTGCGCGGTGTTGAGCGATTTTCATAGTCCAACAATGGGGATTCAAATCCTTCCTGGATAAT
This sequence comes from Cellvibrionaceae bacterium, assembly GCA_021151825.1. Taxonomy (GTDB): domain Bacteria; phylum Pseudomonadota; class Gammaproteobacteria; order Pseudomonadales; family Cellvibrionaceae; genus Cellvibrio. The sequence goes on along the minus strand of JAGKWQ010000009.1, from coordinate 339,653 downwards.
ACGTTCAAAGTGGGCGCTACCATTAACCCTGAATCCGCGAAAGAGGATTCCTCCATGGATTAATAAATGGCTTTCAAGTTCCTGGCGATTTTCCTTAATCCACGCAACTAGCTCTCCTCGCCGATCAGAAGTTTCAATGACCAGCGGTAATTTATTCCCACTCTCCTTTACCGCGCGAAGAACGATATTTGACTCCATGGTCTTCTCCAAAAAGTATATTGAACTATTAATTATTTATATTATTTGGAAGATGGTGTTACACCATCAATCAACTCTATTATTTTTTCTGCCGCGTCACCAAGAATGGCGGAAGAGTCGCGATCCACATTACTCATAATAGCTATCACGGTTTTATCCGCGGGTCGAATCAATAAGAAGGCTATGGATCCAACAGCGGTTCCACCATGATGCAGTAAACGCTCGCCATTACTACTGGAAGTTTTCACTCGAAAGCCAAGTGCATATTCCTGAGGATTTTTTTTACCATCTGATAATTGCTGGGGGATCAGGAAAACCTCTCGAGTTTTTTCATCCAAAAATGATTCATCCAAAAACCCTAACCCCAAACGAACAAGATCTGTGGGTGTAGTTAAAAATCCACCACCGGCCCATTTATTACTATTATCAACGTAGATTGCTTCTTTAATTGATTGCCCATTACGCACATAAAACATGGCGGTATTTTCAGGAATAAATCCGGGACGCTCCGCAATTGTTTCCGTCATTGAAAGAGGTTTGAAAACTTCCTGTTCCATAATATCCAAATAATTTTTCTCGTAGGCTGCTTCAAGGGTGGCAGCAAGCAAGTTGTAACCGTAAGTGGTATAACTAAAGTTTGAGCCGGGCGTAAACATCAGAGGACTGCTTTGTGTTATTGCCAGAGTCTCATCAACCGCCTCATATTCATCATCGCTGTAGTATTCCCAAATAGGAAAGCAAAAACATAATTGATAATTACGAATGCCCGCAGTATGACTCAATAGCTGGCGTGCACTGATTGCAACCTTCGGGTCCTGATACCTAACGCCATACTGGTAAATTGATTGATCTAAATCCAGTGTGCCCTTGGCTACCAGTCTGGCAGCAGCCACCGCTGTTAAAGGTTTAGCGACACTTCCCGTGCGAAAACGGGTATGGATATTTACCGTTTCATTTTTTTGAAAACTACGATATCCACGAGCGCCAGCCCAGACTAGCTGTCCATTATGTGCAATTGCCAGGGAAATTGCAGGAGCGCCAATGCTGACCTGCAAACGTTGCATTTGCTCTTCGATCTCACTAGTTAAATGGTTATCCACTTCTTTATAAATTTGGACATCCATCGGTGCCTGGTCTAAATCCGGTTGCGGTTCCCACCCATAGTTCCATACAAAAATGGGCTTTAACAAAAAGAATATAGGGATATCTATCGCAAGAAAAATAACCAAAAAAAGTAAATTTCGATATTTGGATTTTTTCAACAGCAAGGGTTTAACCAGCTCAGGCTCAGGCTGGACGAGCCTATGCCCGCGCCGTGCACGATAAAAATAAAATACTTCAACGCTGTATTTGAAGCAGAAACTTATGAATATTGTTATTACAATCAAATGATAAAAATAACGACTTACAAAATCAGAAAAACTGGGATTAACAAGCAACACCAACCAGGATATCAACCCCAAAGTTAAAACATCGAAAGCCCAGCGATTAGAGCGACCGTATATTAACTCGGCCCGATGATTACTCTCGGGCTTGTTTTCGTTATGAGTGGCATTTTTAACTTTATCCCGCGCTATTTCATAACCTGCCAGAAATAAAGCCACGTGAATTACCAACGCGGCAACCACAAAACTATTAAGTAGCGTTTTCCATCCTTTATTGTCGACCCTGTATATATTCATCTCGCCTAATTGCGCAGCAAGATAAACATAAACCACACAAAGTGAGATTGTTAAGATAAGCGCTTTAACAGATTGCTCTATATTCTTTTCCATGGCATTAGCTTTTATTTTTCTGTTTTATCAAACTAGCCAGTGAGAGTCCCCTATCGTTTTTGATACTGGCTCTTTTCTGCTCTATGCGATGTTGCTGCTGCCGGGTAAGGTCTGCTTTTAAATTCCCCAGGAGCTGATTTTCGCTATTTGAAAACCATTTCAAAATGTGTTCAAAATAGTCGCCCATTGCAATAATGGTTTGCTTATTCCACACATCGGTACGGTATTCAATTTCACCAAACAAGCGGTTTTCAGACTCATTCAAGCTAATTAGCAAATCAAATTTTGCGCTGGTGCGATTGATGCTACGGTCGGCAATATATGTTTCACGATTGTCGATAGCAGTTTCTGTTATTTTTCGATAGACATAGCGAACACGATAAACAGGAAAGTCCAGATATTGTCCTTTTTTTCGCAATGTATTTTGAACAGCCTCAAACGGAATATCTTTTTGCTCAAATGCAGCCAGGCAGTTGGACTTTACCTGTTGCATCAAATCATCGACAGTGGCTGCATTTTCAGTGTTAATGCGAATTGCCAGGGTATTCAACATCAACCCCATTACTTTCTCAAGATCCGCATTAAAACGTGTACTGAATGGCGTACCCACCACTATATCTGCGGTGCCTGTCATAAACTCTACGAGTTGGTGAATTGAAGCTAATCCAAGCATGAAAAAAGTTATGTCATGCGCTCTGCAACTAACTCGTAATTGCTCCAATAAAGATGGAGAAAGTTCCAGCGTATGCCAGCCTCCTGCTTCTGTCTGGTTAGCACCAGCTGTTTCATCAGGAAAAACCAGTTTTGGAACCTGGTCCAAATGCCGGCACCAATAATCAAGCTGCGCTGAAGCGTTTTCACTCTTGAGGAAGGATTGTTGCCATGCAGTGAACTCTGCAAATTGTAAAGGTAACTCCGGAAGCAGTGGCGTTTTCCCCGTTGATAGGTTTTCATATAGCAAACCTAACTCTTGAACCAGAATATCCATCGATAGAAAATCAGAAATGATGTGATGAACATTCAACATCAACACATAATTTTTTTCATCGCTACGAATCAGCTTGGTTCGAATAAGCGGGCCATTTGCCAAATCGAAAGCCATTAAAGCATCGGATTCAAGGAGGTCATTAATATAACGTTCGCGCGCATCGGGATCATCGACATGCCGAATATCTATTTCGTTGAAGGTTAGCGCCATATCCTTGATAGTGCATTGGCAAAGCTCGCCATTGATATACCGGAATACGCTACGCAATGCTTCATGGCGCTGAAGAATTATTTCCAATGCTGACTTTAAACACTCCGTGTGCACAACACCCTGAATGTTCAGGGCGGCGGGAATATTGTAAGCGGATTTATCATTTTGCAACTCGGCCACACTGTATAAATATTCCTGGGCCAATGACATCTGATAACTATAATCCAGGGCCGGATACACATTTGAAACAGACTGCCGAACGCCCTCCAGCGAATAAATCCTTGCATATTCGGGTCCTTCGACCGCCCCCTTATTAATCACTTTGCTCAACTGGGCAATGGTGGGATTTTCGAAAAGACTTCGTAAACTGATTTCAATTCCGAGTGTACTGCGCAAATCAGCAACAACTTGCATAGCCATCAGGGAGTTCCCCCCCAGGGTAAAGAAATTGTCACGCAATGAAATAGCGGTTAGCTTGAGGTGATGGGACCAAATTTTTACCAGGCTTCTTTCCAACGGTGTTGATGCACTGTTGTGGTCGTCCGATACGTTGTCATAGACATCGGTAAAATCAGGTACGGGCAATGCGCCACGATTTACCTTACCATTTGATGATAAAGGTATCGCCTCGATAGGAATGTAAACTCTCGGAATCATATACTGTGGTAGCAACGATCCAAGGTATTCAATAAAATCGTTTTCCGTCGGTAATTCCGGCTTGCTATCGGTTGGGTTCCATTGCTGTGTTTGGCTAAAATTAATTGCCCCTCCCAACAAACTATGAACTACCTGTGCTTGATCAGGCAGCCCCAGAATTTTATTAAACGCGGCATTATTGACTGTTCCTATTGGACAAAATCCAATTCCAGATGACCAGCAACTACTGACCACACGCTGGCCTGCGCGGCCAGCTTCAATATATGAAGCAAGGCTACTGCTTCCGGATTCATCAATAAAGTACAAGCCGATCACTGCCTTGTGGAAAATACCTTCATTACCACCTTGCAAATAGATATCCGCAACATCCATCTGATTCAGATCGGTGGTGAGCCTGCGCAATACATGTGAAGCCGGATCATATTCATACCAGCCATTACCCTCAATACTTTGCATACCTTTAAGATAAATAATGGTGCGCAAGTTAAAATTCCCAATGAAGGAAACAATGGCTGAAATCTCATCATGCGATAAACTACGATCAAGAAATTCGCGATAACTTTGCCGTTGAATGATATCCATGTCGCCCCGGGGCAATGATTGGGGTGTTGGCAATATCACATTGCTATTGGAGTTCCCTTGATCAACCCGGTTATCGCCATTTCTTTTTAAGGATGGCTCCCGCTGCCAGTCGGTTATGTTTTCCAATGAAATTTTTCCAACCAATGCGTTGTTTCCTGGCAGGTGTGCATTCACACATGCAGGTAAATCTTCACACCAATCGCTGCTCAGGGAAACACCAAGGTGCAGCGCCTGTTGCCGGATAAATTCAAACAAATAACCTGCTTCCAATTTCGCCAATACTTTCGCCAATGCGGGAATGTACATCGGCAAGATCGCATCCCAATCAATTAATAGATATACCGTTGGTGTTTTGCATTCCACCGATGGCTCTATCAAATTTTCTTGCGCTAATTTAACTAAACTGTTTTCGCGGCTGGAATAATAATAAAATCCTGATTGCCCTTGCCCATCATCTTCATTCAAATAGCTATAGATTTGGACCGGATAAAGACTGGACGCCGACGGGTAAAAATATTTCCCTAACGGATGGCCATTTAAAGATTCCTGGCGTAAAAATCCCAACAGGTTAATTAATGCCTGATAGCATCCCATGGGATGCTGTGGGATTGTGTCAGGTAAACCAATACGTGCTTTTTCGGGTTTGGCTAACTCCATACGGGTTAAAGAATCCGATAAAACCCGTACACTTTTTTGTTGCAACTTAAACAAACTTCGCTCAATCGGGGATAACAAAACACCTGTAACGTCAGGCGCATTGGCCACTGCAATATCTGTCGATATTTGTTGCGAATGTTGTGTCAACGCCAATTTGTTTTTCAACAACAAATAGGCAACCAATGTTTTACTTCCTTGCGCTTCCCCTATGGCATTCACCACAGCGTCTGCAACTACGGGGTGAGTTCGCAAGTGATTTTCTATCTCACCAAGTTCGACACGAAATCCCTGAATTTTTACTTGTCCATCATTGCGACCTAAAAATTCGATTTCACCATTTTCTATATAGCGACCAAGATCGCCCGTGCGATATATCCTTCCATATTGCACAGTGTCGATAAAACTCTGCCCGGTTCGCTGCGGATCTTGCCAATATCCTTTTGCCAAACCCAAGCCACCGATGTACAGATCACCTTCAACCCAGTCAGGACATTCACGCAAGGACTTATCCAGCACATAAAATGACTGGTTATCCAACGGCTTTCCGTAAGGGATGCTACGCAATCCCCGAGTCGATTCCACGATAGGATAATAAATAGACCAAATGGAAACCTCGGTGGCACCACCAAGGCTGACTACCTGGCAACCCGATAACATTTTTATTTGATCAGGCAAGGAAACCGGAATCCAATCTCCACTCATCATCACCAGACGGATATTTGCCAAATGGGCGGGACAATTCTGTTCGCAATGATTGACCAGCAACTGCATCAATGCCGGCACAGTATTCCAGATAGTGACACCACAGCGTTCCACATAACCCCACCATTGCGATGGCTCCAGTAGATTCTCCAGCGCGGGAATCACCAAGGCACCACCAACGGACAATACCCCAAAGATGTCAAATACCGACAAATCAAAGCTGAGTGAGGAAAGTGCTAATACTCGATCGAATTCATTTACGTTAAAGCGCGCATTAATATCCCTGATAGTGTTTAGCGCAGCATGATGGGCTATCACCACACCTTTAGGCTTACCTGTGGAGCCAGAGGTAAAAATAACGTAAGCAATATCATGTTCATTATTTACTACAGGTTCATACGATTTCGCAGGCTCCGCCAACAAATCAGTTGATACAACAAGCACTGCGAGCCCTCTTGCAAGGCACACTTCAGCAGTGTCTCTTTGTGTGAGAGCGATTTGACATTGCCCTTCGACCAATAATTGTTCCTGGCGCGCTGGCGGTAAATTAGCATCAACCGGCAGATAGGCTGCCCCCGCTTTTAATATTGCCAATACCGCAACAATTTGCTCAAAACCTTTGCGCATGCATACGCTCACCAATGTATTCGGCCGCACAGAAAGCTGGCTTAGTTTTAGCGCAAGCACCGAGCTCATATGATCAAGCTGATGATATGTAAAACTACATTGGTCAGTAATAATCGCAACCTGATCAGGTGCAACTTTTACTTGTCTTTCGAACCCGCTATGCAACAGTTCGGTGGTGGCATGTTTCATTGGGGCAGTTAAATTTCTTGCTGTGTTATTAACTAATGCCCGTTGCTCAGCCTGGTGTGGAGGAATTGCCACAATCGGGAGAGCCCAATTCTCTGCAATTACCAATGATTTAATGCGGCTGATGTAAACAGAAAACATGTCATCCAGAACACCGGTAGGAAAAATACTTTCCATGGCATCCCAGACCAACGTAATTCCGCCATTTTCTTCCGCCACTTGATGATCAAGCCATACCTGGGATGTTTGTGAAACGCTGTATCCATCCTCATCAACCACATCAAAAATATCGCTGATAGAATTATTGTTTACATTGGCTTCACTCACCCCGGCGTCTTTATCCAAACCTAATATGCTGGTAAATACTACTGGCATTACGGCCCGATTTACCCTTCCTTCCCTACGGGTAAGTTCCCGTATGAACTCCACTCCGTTAAATACTTTATTATCCAGGTCGCGCCAGAGTTGATTCTGGATTCGCTGGGCAGAATCATCAAAGGAAGATACCTCGCGATGATCCTGCTCCAATAACAGCGAAGAAGTAAAATCACCAATAATAGAATCAACATGATCATGCAAAGGCAAACGATTAAACAACGTGAGGTTAATGGCAAAATGCGGGGATTTGGACCATCGACTCAACGTCTCGCCAAAGGCAGTTAACAAAATTACCGTTGGCGAAATCTGGTGTGATTTGGCGTTGTTAACTATGGCTTGCCATATTTGTTGCTCAATATGATATTGCCTGCGAACAAAATGGGACTGTCTGTCATTTTCAAAGGGGATATCGTGTTCAACCGGCAATTCGGGTGCAGAGGGGAAGTGATCAACACGAGAGAGCCAATAATTTTTTGCATCCAGATAATAACTACTTTCTTTCAACTTCCTTTCAGCAAGAATGTAATCCCTGAAGGTTATATCCAAACCAGGCAGGACAGTTTCCGGATCATTGTAATAGTGGCCCAGCTCGGTAAATAAGATGTAGGTGCTGGATACATCGACAATCAACATATCGAGAACCAGATGGATACGATAAAGCTTATCACTGGTACGCGTTATACGTAGATCAAACAAAGGGCCGGTATCCGTTGATAACACCCGCGTTTGCATTTCCAGGCGAATGTGTTCCAGATATTCATTTACCCCTGATGAAAGGGTAAGGTCTTTATAGATTGTTGTATAAAAAGTATTTTCAGCAGGAATCCGTTGCGATCCCTGGGCATCAAAAACCGCACGCAACATGCCGTGGCGTTTTAATAACTGGTTCCATGCGCGAATAAATCGATTAACATCCAGATCCCTTACATTAATTTCCACATAGTTTTGTGTGGCAATCCCACCTAACTCCACACCGTCATTACGACCCACAAGATAAGCTTGCTGAATATCCGTAAGCGGGAAAGGCTGGCTAGCGTTTTCCGGATCTGGTATCAGCTCAACAAATTCACGCGCGGATTTCCTACTTTTATATGCAACATCTATTAAACCACCCAAGGTGGGATTTTTGAAAAATTGCTGTAAAGCTACCATTTGTCCGGTGGTTTTTTCCACCTCGTCCAACAACCGAATGGCAAGCAAAGAGTGACCACCCAGCGTAAAGAAATTGTCTTCCAGATAAGCGTGCGTCACATCTAATACTGTTAACCAGATATCCGCAATGCATTTTTCACGTGCAGTATTTGCCAGGGTTCCACTTCTGGTTTCTGCTGTTAACGAATGATCGACCGCAATTTTATGAAGTGCTTTTCTATCAAGCTTGCCATTCGCGGTGAGTGGCATTGCATCAAGCCAAATAAATATTCTCGGCAACATATACTCAGGCAAATGCAATTCAGCATATTCCGTTAATGCCTGTTGGTATTGAAAACGATTTGACTCCAAAACGTCGGAGTCTCCCAAAAAAGTAACCAACGCAAGATCTTGATCTGCTCCTGAACGAGTTCCCACTGCGATATTTACTTGTGGATCAAATTTTTGCAGAACCGCTTCGATTTCGCCTAACTCGATTCGAAAGCCACGAATTTTTACCTGAGAATCATTTCGTCCCTGGTAAATTAATTGGCCCACATCAGTGCGACGAACCAGATCACCGGTACGATAAATCCTTGAACCGGGAATGGTTCCAAATGGATCCGGCAAGAATGCCTGGGCAGTTAACGCTGGTTTATTCCAATAACCATGAGCCACACCTGCACCGCCGATGTATAGCTCTCCCGAGCAGGAAAAACCTTGCAACTGACCATCGTTATCCAGAACATAGACTTGGGTATTGGATATGGGATCACCGATACTGATTGCGGATTTTAAATGCTCCCGGGTTATCTCACAGCTTGTGGACCAAATAGTTGTTTCGGTAGGGCCATATACGTTGATAACCTTTTCACATATCTGCAGCATCTGCTCTGCTACAAGAGGCCTCAATGCCTCGCCGCCAACAATACCCACCAGTTTTTTAATAGCGGAAGCTTCTTCATAAACGGCATTCAAGCCTCGCCAGGTTGCAGGTGTTGCCTGAAGATGTGAAATTTTATTTTCATTAAGTAATGCAAGAAGTTCACGACTATCCCTGGCTTGCTGTCTGGTGGAAAGTACCACTTCCGCTCCACAAAAAAGTGGCAGGAATAACTCCAGGGCAGCAATATCGAAAGCGATAGTGGTAACTGCAGCAAATCGACAATCTGAATTTATACCAAGGCGATCTTTCATATCTTGCAGAAAATTATTAAACGCCCCCCAAGGTACTGAAACACCTTTAGGATTACCCGTGCTACCGGATGTGTAAATCGTGTAGGCACGCTGCTGGGTATGGCGACAGGGCCAATTGGAAACATTGGTATCTGTAAGAGAGTCAATCAAATCAGCATCAATTTTCTGGATACGTACCGCAGTACCAATCAGCCAATGTTGATCCTCGGAAACCAGAACCACGTCAGCCTTCGCATCCTCGACAATATATTTTAACCGCTCAGGACCATAGTCCGGATCCAGAGGTATGTAACATATCCCTGCCCTCATGGCCGCAAGGATGGCAATATGCATATCAATATTACGTGACATGCAAATGGCAACTTGCATTCCGGCATTGAGTCCGCAAGCGTAATAATAGCTAGCAAGCCGATCAACTTTTTGTAGCAACACTTTATAAGAAAGCTGTCGATTACCTTGGGATACTGCAATCGCGGCAGGTTGGTTTTCAGAAAATTTTTCCAGCGCGTTAAATAGATCATCATCTATCGTTGTGTGGCTGGTATTGTTGTTGTCCGATAACCAATCGCGCTCTTCTCTGGTCAGGAGATTCAATGCAGATATGGGTTTATCAACCAATAAAGGTATTTGCTCCAACACGGCGATAAATTTTTTACTTAACCTATCGCCCGTGCAGCGCGTAAATAATGCAGTTGCATAGCGCAAAGATCCCAATATACCCGTCGGAGTTTCCTTAAGCGCAAGCAACAAATCAAATTGCGATGTTTCCTCTGCCAGGATGACCGGCTCGAATCCGAGCAGATTAGCATCAACATCCTGGGTGTTTTGCAACATAAACTTTGCCTGGTAAAGCGGCGTCCTTGAAGTATCCCGGCTTACATCCAGCACTTCAACAAGCTGGTTGAATTGCACATTTTGATTTGCATAGGCTTCAAGACACGTCTTTTTTACATTCTGCAAAAAAGACCTAACAGTTTGCTCAGGAGAAAATTGGCAACGAAGTACTAATTGATTAACAAAAAATCCGATTAGCGGCTCGGTCTGCACGGCCTCCCGATTAGCGATATCGGTCCCAATGAGAATATCTCCCTGCTTACTCAATCGTCCCAGTAGAATTCCATACGCAGCCAAACCCAGCATAAATAAGGTGATGCCTTCCGAATTAACAAAATTCCTCAACGTATTCTGCGTTTCTCTGGCGATTCTAAACTGTATCTCATCGCCCTTATAAGATTGGATCTCTGGTCGGGGATAATCGATTGGCAAATCAAGCGCCTGTGGCGCTCCCTTTAATTTTGTTTTCCAATAATCAAGTTGGCGTTGGTTTTCCTCTGACACTAATTGATGCCGCTGCCATACCGCATAATCCAGATATTGGATTTCCAATGTATTTAATTGTGGTGGATTATTTTTTTGAAGCGCGTCATAAATAATCATCAGCTCTTTCAACAGAATCGTCATTGACCATGCATCTGACAATATATGATGCATAGCCAGGAGTAAAACCTGTGAAGATTCACTTTCATCAACCAGCGTTGCCGCCAGTAAGGGGCCAGTCTCCAATGAAAAATGTTGCCGGCTGTGCTGCCTGATTAGCTGCTCCAACTGATTGCTATTCTGCATACTATCACTAACCTGCCCGTCTCGAGCCAGGTCACCAAGCTCAATATTCTTAACAGAAAATGATATATGTAGATCGATACACTGAAAAATCTGGCTATCAATTTTTTTAAAGCGCGTGCGCAGGATTTCATGTCGACGCAACAGTTCATAAAAACTTTTTTCCAGTAAATCAACCGACAATGGACGGCTAAACCTGAGCGCCGCATGGAGATTAAAGGCACCCTGGGAATCAGTTATTTGCTCCATGAACCATAAACGCTGCTGGGCCGAGGACACGGCATAGTAATCACTATCACGCCCAACCGTGGGAATTGCCTTCATCGCAGGAGAGGAAGTATTTTTTTGCTTCTCGCGAATCATTTTTTCAAGCAATGCACGTTTTTCCGGAGAAAGCTTACGAAGTTTTTCTATAGCGTCATTCATATTTGTCAACCATCTATGGGCGTTCAAACGCTGTCAATGAGTGATTCCGTCAGCAAGCGGTTCACTTCATCATCATCAAGGGTATCTATCATTTCAATTAAACTTGTAATGCTTTCTCCGGAAGAATCATCCATACGAAGCACTATTTGTTCGGCAATATCACGTACTCGAGTGTGTTCAAAAACGGTGGCGATTGTTAAATCAATCTGAAAAACAGCATTCAGTCTGGATACCAGTTGCGTAGCCAACAGCGAATCACCGCCCAGTTCAAAGAAACTGTCATTTGCACTTATTGTTGTTATTCCCAATAACATCGAAAAAATATTTGCAACCTGGATTTCCAGGTCACCATCCAAAGGCAATATTTCACGCGCAGGCAATTGAGTATCGATTACCAACGCTTTGGATGTCGATCGTTGTGGATTTAACGAATGTTCATATTTTTTAATTAGCCCACCCGACGATAGCAATCGGTGTTCAATGGCAATTAACCCCAATGTTTTTTCAATTGCACATACCACCGTGTGTGCACTGACAATACGGTGTTCTTTGCGATTGATGAATTCGGGTTGAATAATGTTTTGCAGCGTTTCCAAGCCATCAAACGCAATACTGAAACAGCGTGGTTTTACGTTCGCAGAGTCAGGGAAATTCACCGCGAGCGCCTCAGCAAAGCCATCCATATAACCGTTCGCCAAAGCATAGGCACTCATTCCAAGACCACCAATCCACGCCGAAAGCGATGACATTAACAGGATATTCTCAACCTTGTATTGGCAGGCTATTTCATACAATAAACGTGTCCCGTCAACCTTGGCTGTCAACTGCTTCCGGCAATTTTCTTCCTCAGTATCTGCAAACGCTATCAGATCAGGAATATCCATTGCCCCTGCGCCATGCAGCAATAAATTAATAACCCCACCATTTTCCAGGATGGACTCAAAAAGATTTTTTAAAGAACGTTCGTTTGAAATATCCGCAGGAAAATATTCTATGTTGTTGTATGCCTGTGTAAGTGCCGATAACAATTCCACCTTATCTACTGGAAGTTGTTCAACACCACGCCGTCCAACTACAATTACCCTTTGATAACGAGTGGCCAGCTCACCACAGATACCCGCTCCGGCTTTACCCAAGCCGCCCACGAATACAGCAATGTTGCATAAATTATTTTCTACAAGTGTGCACTCAAATATGTCGTTCACATATAGTGACAGCTGGTCAGGCTCAAAACGATGTTGTTCCAGCGGAACAGGATTATCACTTAACGATTCGTAATAGAAATGATTGCCGCGAATGGCAACCACTGGTTTATCCTCGTACTGTGGTGGAGTTATTTTTATTAAATTATATTTAACACTGTCAGGAAAATGCGGATCGAGGTCCAGGATGTAGCTATTGATTACAGACTCTTCCTGGGCCAAAACACGAACTGCCGCCGTTAACGCCCTGGCAGTGGGATCAAGTAAATCACGACCCGATACCTGGAACGCCGCTGTGGTACAAATTCTCAAGCGGCACGGTTGTAACATATCGTCCCACTCTTGTGAGAGCGCTTTTGCCAATGCAGCCAATGTTAAATAATGCTGGCAGAGATCCTCGGTCCCGATTTCTTTTCGCTGTTGGATACCTTCAAGCAACAGGAGATAATCAATACATCTAATTTTTAAACCGGCAAGCTTGATCCGCTCCAGCAATAATTTCCAATCACCAACCACAGCCGGGCGAAGACTGAAATGCGTCGGACCATGCTCATTAAACTCATTCGCCCTTGATATAAAGATGCTATGGTCCTTTGTACTCTCCCGGAAATACGGATCGTCAGAAATATAGACAGCACGGGTATTTTCATCCCGGGTTGTATCAGGTAATCGAGGCCAAGCCATTTCACGCCAGGCGATGTGATAGAGAAAATATTGGTCGTCGGGATGATTTATTGATGTTCTCCCGATTGCGGATTGGTTTGTGGATAAAGCATTGAAATCAAAATCGGAGCAATCAATCCAGCAAACTTTTTTGTCAAAAACATATGGTGGTAATGATAGGTTTCTGATGTGGGAAATGCCGTAGAAACCACTCAAAAATTTCTTTAACTTAATATCCGCCCCTCGGGACCAAAGGGCACCTAATGAGTTAAGCAAACTCAAGTGAGCCTCTTCCTGACTCTTCGCGTGGGGCAATGTATTGATAACCCTGAAATCGTCTACGCCATTTCGCTTTGCCAGTGTGCTTAAACCAAGCCCCGGACCAACCTCAAGATATATAGGCTTTGAAAATCTGTGTTCCAGGAACGCAATACCGTCCGAAAATTTCACAGTGTGTAGTAAATGATCCAACCAATATTGCGGATCAGTAGCTTGTTGGTCGCTGAGTAACTCTCCGGTTAAATTGGAAACAATATTAATTTTTGGTTTGCCAAGGGATATGCTTTTTAATACTTCCCGCAACAAAGGTATTGCATCTTGCATCATTGGTGAATGAAAAGCGTGTGAAACAGGTATTACTGTTCCGCTTAAATTATTATTTTGCAAATCGCCCGCAAACGTACTAATTGCATCAAGCGTTCCGGAATATACCAGGAGATTTCTGGAATTTTTTGCCGCAAGTGCCAACTCCTTTGTATTAACATACTGAAGGCGTTCTTCCCCGGCAGCCACTGAAATCATTCCCCCCTCTGGCAATCTGGAAATAAGATGCCCTCTTACCATTACCAGTTCAATTGCATCTTTTAAGGAGAAAATGCCAGCTATGCATGCCGCCGCGTATTCACCAAGACTATGCCCCAATAGCGCATCAGGCTTGCATTCTGCGGATAATAATAATTGTGCAGTACAGTAATCGATTACGAATACTGCAATTTGTGTATATTTCGTATTATCCAACAGCAATTTTGATTGTTGCGAATTTTCTTCCGAACAAGGAAACAATAAACAGGAAAGATCAGGAAAACCGAAATAATCAGCGTTTTTTTCACAAAAGTTTTTTATGTATTGGTTACATTCATCAAAAGCCTGCGCAAATTCATTGCAATGCTCATAAAGAGCCTTGGCCATATTAATATATTGTGCTCCCTGGCCCGGGAATAACCATACCGTTTTGATACTGCCATCGTCCTCATGATGAGAAATAACAGCCCTGGACAATGCATCAGCCAATTGACCTTTCTCAACATTGGCAACACTCATCCGGTACTGATATTTTGGCCTGGATGCCAATAACCCCAGGCTAATCTCCGCCATTAAAAACTCCGGTGAATCACTCGCATATTTTGCGAGGGATTCTGCATACAACCGCAAGGATTTTTCGCTTTTTGCACTCAAACAAATTAAATATGGATCAACTTTTTGTTTTGCAGCTATTGCGGTGGTAGCCACAGGTGATTGACATAAAATAATATGCGCATTCGTACCACCAATACCAAATGAACTCACCGCCGCAAAACGAGGGCGTTGGTTGGTTGGCCATTCGTTCAATTGATCAGCAACATAGAAATTACCAAAATCAATATTTTTATTTTCTTCTGAAAAATTAATGCTTGGCGGTATCTGGGCATGTTTGATGGCCAATACAGCCTTAATAAATCCCGCAATGCCCGCTGCCGTATCCAAATGCCCCATATTTGATTTTACAGAACCAATCGCACAGCGATGATCTTTATCAAAGGTTAGGTTATAAGCCTCATTCAATGCTTGAATTTCTATAGGATCGCCAAGAAGAGTACCCGTGCCATGGGCCTCTATGTAATCCATGCAATTATTTTTCAAATCTGCTACATGGATAGCTTCACGAATAACCCTGGCCTGGCCAATGACACTGGGTGCGGTAATTCCCATTTTGTTCGCACCATCGTTATTGATTGCCGAACCAACAATAACAGCGCTGATATCATCGTTATCAGCAATTGCATCCTCAAGGCGCTTTAATAGAACGATACCGCCCCCATTCCCGGGTACAGTACCCATCGCATCATTTGAAAAAGCCCGACAGCGGCCATCGGGTGATAAAATTCCACCATTGAGATATTGATAGCCCTCATTCTGTTGCGGCTTAACAGTGGCACCTCCAGCCAATGCAGCATCACACTCAAAATTCAAAAGTGCAGATACCGCTTGGTGAATTGCAACAAGGGAGGTTGAGCAGGCGGTATTAATACTCACCGCGGGCCCGCGCAAATTTAATCGATAAGCGATTTGGGTCGCGGAGAAATCACGTTCATTCGCGATGCTCAGTGCCATGTATCCCATAGATTCAATAATTTCGGGATGTGACAACAAATTGCGCCCCGCATAATGACTTGCACCTGTTCCCACGTAGACACCTATATCGCGAGGCTGTGTGCAATCCGCATAACCCGCTTTCTCAAGGGCGTGATAACTACACTCCAGCAACACCCTAAATTGAGGATCTAGTATTTCGGCTTCACGCGGTGTCATCGAAAAAAAATCTGCGTCAAACTCTTCGATGCCAGTAATCATGGAGGCACGCGAAACATAACCGGGTAACTTACTGTCAGCTATAGCTGATGGTGCCAATGCAGTTGGATCAAGCGTGCAGATTGCCTCCTTGCCCGAGCGCAGGTTTTCCCAAAATTCCTCTGGAGAATTTCCCATCGGGAAACGGCATGCCATAGCAATAACCGCAACGGCGTTTTCATTAGCAATGTAATTCAATTGGTTTCGACCTCTTTCCGTGAGCTGCGCGAAGCTCTTCGTTTGGAAGCCCTATCGCTGATGTTATCGAAGTAATCAGGATTACCGGCATATTCCTGGCTAGTATTTTTTTGTTCAATAAAATTAGCTAGCCCCTGTATAGACGGATATTTAAATAAATCTGCAACAGTTATTTGTATCCCATATTCGGTAGTGAGTTGTTCTTGTACCTGCATTAGCAGTAATGAATGTCCTCCGGCATCAAAAAAATTTATTTTGCGGCTAATGGATTCCTTCTTTAATTTTTGTTTCCAAACGTCGAGAATCATTTCTTCATATCGGCCTTGGGGTATTACGTCATCGGGGTTTATGGCCTCTTCTTCCGGTGTCGGAAGCGCATTGACATTTAATTTGCCATTAACAGTCAGGGGAATTTCATCAATGAACTGTATATATTGCGGCACCATGTAATGGGGAACTTTTTGGCGGAGATAATCCTTGAGTATTTCACTTTTCAATGAATCGCCCTGTGAAACTACGTAAGCAACTATGGCGGGATCAGATATGTGCGATAAAACAACCGCTACATCTTTGATTTGCGGATGCCGTAAAAGATGTTGTTCTATTTCCGTTAATTCAATTCGGAATCCGCGGAGCTTTACCTGATGATCAATGCGTCCGATAAATTGGATAGAGCCATCTGCAGCGAATTTTGCAAGGTCACCTGTACGATACAAGCGAGCCCCCGCACGCCCGGAAAAAGAATCGGGTATAAACGATGCCGCAGTCTTGCCTGAATTACTCCAATAACCCATCGCCACGGATTGGCCGCCAACAACAAGTTCTCCAACAACACCAGGGCCAACAAGCATTCCGTCCCTTGATACTATGTACACTTCACTGGCGTAAATACTCTTGCCTATAGAACCGCCGAAGCCATCGCAATCATCGCGATATGCTTCCACAGTTGCACAGATTGTCGTTTCCGTTGGGCCATAGGCATTAAAGATCTTCACCTGCTTATGCCAATTTCCAAGCATCTCATCCTTACAAGCTTCACCCGCAAGAATGAGATATTTTAATGATGGCACAGAAGCTTTATCCATCACGGTTAAAGCAGATGGCGGTAAGGTCAGATGGGTGATGGAATTGTGATTGATAAAATTTTCCAGCGCTTTGCCGGGCATAGTATCTTGTCGATTACCGCAATAAAGGGTGCCGCCGCAACCTGCAGCCATAATTATTTCCCAAACTGAAGCATCAAACCCCAAGGAAGCAAATTGTAAAATTTTCGAATTTCCATCAAGGCAAAAGCGATCGTGTTGCTCATGAGATAACGCTGATATACCTGAATGGCTGACCATGACGCCTTTGGGTTCGCCTGTAGTTCCAGAGGTAAAAATTATATAAGCCAATTGACTGGCTAAAGGAGCAACGGCTTTAAACTGATCCATTCCCGGTTGCGGAACTCCAAGATCATCCATGCACAATGTCGAAATGAAACTTAATTCATATGCGGGCAGATTATCTAAAATATCGTTTAACGTAATGAAAGCATCCAGGCAAGACACACTTAAAATATTGTTAATCCTTTCTTCAGGCCAGGTCATATCAAAGGGAATCACCACCGCACCTATTTTTGACGCGGCGGAAAAAGCGCAGAGGTAATCCATCGACGAAGGCAGGCAAATGCCAATTCGCGCCTCCAACCCCAAACCCAAGCCCTGCAACAGACTGGCAATGTAATTACTCCTTACATTGAGTTGTGCATAACTCATAGTGCCAGTTGCATCGACAACGGCAATTGCATCCGGAGTCTTAGCTGCGTAGTTCTCCACATATAATCCTACAGACGCAACGGAATGCCGGTAATTATTTTCCAGTGACGGTGAAGGATAGTATTTTTGTTGCAGGGAAACGTCGACGATTGAGTAATTAGAAATATTCTTGTCCGGTGCGCTAGCAATCTCCGCAAGCAAATAAAAATATTGCTGGCAAAATGCCTCTATTGTTTTGGGAAGATAGAGTTCAGTATTAAATTCCACTGCAAGCGTTAGGGATTGTCCGGTATCCACCACGGACCAGCACATATCAAAGCGTGCATACTGATACGGCAACGTCATTTGGGATAAAGTTATATCAAAAAGCTGCCCCGTGGAGGCATGTCCGTTTTGATAAATAAACTTGTGGGAAAAAAACGGAGTTAACGATGGATCACGCTCTTTTAACAAAGCATCAACCAGCATATCAAACGGTAGATCCTGATGCGCATACGCATCGGTGGTCATGTTTTTGACGCGCTGTAAAAACTCTTTAAATGAAGGATTTCCTGATATATCCCCACGCAAAACAATTTGATTCACAAAAAAACCAACTAACTTTTCCAGCTCTGTGGCAGTTCTGCCGGCAACATCTGTTCCGATTAATAAATCCTGTTGTGAACTTAATTTCCCCAGAAATATATAGAATCCCGCCAACAGAACATTGAATAATGTTGTCCCTTCCCGGGCTGCCAATTTACCCAGTACATTCCTGACATTCGGGTCTATTTGTGTATGGAAGGTTTGTCCTTTTTGTTGGCTCAATGGGCTTCGAGGTTTATCAGTAGGGATCTCAAGGCGTTGCCAATCGCGCAACTGGACGTTCCAATAATCGATTAAATCATTCTTGATTTCGCTATTCAGCCATTGGCGTTGCCAGTGTGAATAATCAGTATATTGAATGGATATTTCATCCATTGAATACGAGCGCCCTTGCACCAAGGCTTCGTATGATTGAAATAATTCATTGAAAAAAACGTTATTTGACCAGCCATCAAAAATAATATGGTGAAAGTTCAGGAACAGTACCAGCTTTTCCTGGCCAAGGAGAATCGTGCGATAACGAAATGGTGTACCCAGTTCCAAATCGAAACCTTGTTGTATTTCTTGTTGTAGAAGGCCAGATAAATTTTCCTCTGCAACCTTCGTTGTTAATGTCGAAAAATCGTAATGACTGGAATCAATTTCATATTCATCCAGTACTACCTGGAAAGGTTGTCCTTTTTGCTGCACAAAGCGAGTACGCAATGCCGGATGACGCAATACCATAAACTCAATAGCGTTAGTTAAGGCTTCGATACACACCTTGCCTTCAAGCAGCATTGCACCCGGAATACAATAGGTGCCTTTTCCTTGCCCATCCAATTGCTCCAGAAACCACAGGCGTTGTTGTGCATAAGACAGCGCAACATAATTATCACCATCTGCAGTACTACTTACGTTTTCCAGCTGTGATTTTCCCAGTGAAACCAGGGCTGGCAGTTTGCGTAGCCGATTTTCATGAGTATCAGTTTTTACCACAGCATTTACTGATATCCATTCGATGAGCTCTGATTTATAAGCAATAAGTTGCTGTTGCAACTCATTAGTGAGCGCCTCCCTGGGTGCGCTGACCTTAAGCTTTCCATCCTCAGCGAGAGATATCTTAATACCATTTTCCGCAAGCGTTTTAAGAAAAGTCGCTAAGTTCATAGTATGAATTCCACGGTGTCGTGATTGGCAGCTTTCTGGTTGTCTGCATCGGCGGTGCTATTTAATCCGGTCGGATGATCGAGCAGTTGCTCGAGTATCCGTTGCTTTTGGTAATACTCGACTCGCAACGCCAGTTGCTGGAAGTCAGATGCTTCAAAAATATCCTTCAAGGTTGCATCTACATCTAAATGATCACGAATACGCGAGAGGAGTTGTGTTGCCAGCATCGAGTGGCCACCCAAAGCAAAGAAATTATGATTAGTACCTATTCGCTCTATGTTTAATAGTTGTTCTGCAATCGCGATAACGGCAATTTCTATTTCAGATTGCGGAGCGTCATAACGCTCGCCTAACTGTGCGCCCGGTTCTATATCCAGCAATAACTTTCTATCTACTTTTCCATTGATGGTTAATGGCAATGAGGGCAACTGAATAAAATGCGAAGGCACCATGTAGCCAGGAACTTTTTCCTGTAGCCATTGGCGCAATGCATCTCCATCCAGACTTGCACTATGTTTGCGGACCCAGTATGCATTGAGCGTTGTTTGCCCCAGGGAGTCACGCTTATCCAGAACCACACACTCGTTAACCGAGTCATGGCTTAACAAGGCATGTTCGATCTCACCAAGCTCTACACGATGCCCTCTAATCTGAACTTGCAAATCCATCCGCCCCAAGTAACGTATATCTGAACAATCACTATTCCATTTAGCCAAATCACCCGTGCAATAAAGCCTGGCTCCCGGTTTTTTGCTAAACGGGTTTGGAATAAAGCGTTGGGCATTTAAAGAAGGACGATTCAGATATCCATAACTTAATCCGTCACCGCCCACAAACATTTGCCCCGAACACCCGGGGATTTGTGGGCGCATGTGCGAATCCAGAATGTACATATCCAGATCGTTTATAGCGCGGCCGATGACACTGGCGGCAACACCAGTATCGGATTGCTTAAGTTGTCGAATGCTAACGTGTACTGTTGTTTCGGTTATCCCATACATGTTAATTAACCGGGGATGCTGGTCACCAAAACAGTTAAACCATTCAACTAACGACGCGGAATCCAATGCTTCACCACCAAAAATAACGTAGCGCAGAGAAAGCAGATTTTTATGATCTTCCCTATTGTTCAGAATTTCATTGGCAAGTTGCCCAAATGCCGAGGGAGTCTGGTTTAAAACTGTTACGCGCGCTTCCCGCATCAATTGATAAAAAGCCTGTGGGGTACGGCTGGTCCAATAAGAAACACATACAAGACTTCCGCCGTAGCATAACGCTCCCCAAATCTCCCACACACTGAAATCAAAAACATAAGAATGGAAAAACGTCCATACATCCTGCTCGTTGAATTGATAATGCACCTGACAACTGTCCAGTAATCGCCCTACATGTGCATGGCTTACCACCACCCCATTGGGCTTACCTGTTGTACCCGATGTATAAATTATGTAAGCAGGCAAATTTGGATGTGAACGATTTGAAAATGTGCATGGTGAATTACCAGTAAAATCCAATGTATCAAGATTGAATAAATGCGTTTCAGTTTCCAATGGGCTTGCCTGCCAAGCTTGCTGGTCATGAATTAACAAGCAGGGTTTCGCATCTTCAAGGATGAGTTGCACACGCTCGGCAGGTGTCCGGAAATCCAGAGGGACGTAAGCAGCACCAGCCTTAAGAATCGCCAGTATTGCAACCACTTGCAGAGCACCGCGCTCTAAATACACAGCCACATGATTGCCGGGAAAAACGCCTTGATTAACCAATTCATTAGCAAGAATATTTGCACGACGATTTAATTCACCGTAGCTAATATGTGTGTGGTCAATAACCGCCACTTTATTCGGATATCGAGCAACGCAATTTTCAAAACGGTCAATAAGGCTTAATACCTGGGGATAATGTTCACTGGCCTGCCCCTGCTGTACCAGCTTATCCAGAGCTGCTTGATGTTGATGTGGAATATTTTTTAACGGCAAACCGGATGCGTCGATAAGTGCATCGAGTAGCCTGGTGTATTGCTCGATAAATTTAAGCTGGGTTGCCTCAGTAAATATTTGACTCCGACATTGCAATGTTCCGAGCAAGCTATCCCCGCACAGCTTGAACGTTAATACCATATCGTACTGTACTGTTTCGGGTGCTAGCACATAAGGACTGATCGCCAATCCCGGCACATCAAGATGCACATCTTCTACTGAGTGATAATTCAGCTTCACTTGAAACAAGGGGCTGCTATTAAGATTCCGATCAATATTGAGTTTCTCAACAAGCCGGTCAAATGGCATGACATCATGTTCGTAGCCATTGACAACGCACTCTTTTATATCAGCAAAATACTGATCAACGCTTTTTTCTTCATCTACATGCAGATTGAGACCAATTTGATTGATGAAGTAGCCAATCATATTTTCTGTTTCTGCCGGAGTGCGATTAGCAGTATCTGTACCAATAACAATATCCCGCTGTCCGGTATATCTATGCAACAGCAAACCGTATGCACCGAGTAAAACCATAAAAGGGGTCAACCCATTCGCTTGGGCGAATATTTTCAATGCGTCAGTTTTTTGTGTTGTTAATTGAAACAACCGGGCATTTCCACGGTAATTTTTATTTTTTTCTACTGGATAATCCGTCGGTAGCTGTAATGGCTCTGGCACGTTTGAAAATACCTCAAGCCAATACTCCTCATGCTTCTGCATAAGTCCCTGATCCCATATATTGCGCTGCCAACCTGCATAATCCTTATATTGCATGCTTACTGAATCAGGCACACGCTCAAAGTCAGTGTTTCCACCTTTAATAATATTCCGATAAGCGTCGAAAATTTCTTTACTGATAAGACCGACAGACCATGCATCAGTAACGATGTGATGCATATTGATGACGCAAGTGAAAGTATGCGCTCCGCTCTGTATCAACGTTAAGCGTATTAATGGAGGTGAATCCAATTGAAATGAATTATTTAATTCTTCGCGAATTAATATATCCACCTGCTGATCAATATCAGCTTCTGCACGGACGTCGATATATTCCCAGGGCAATGGAATATTTTCATAGAGTCTGGCCAATGGATAACCATCAAGGTTTTCAATACTGGTACGAAAAATTTGATGGTGATCAAGCAAGTTTTGCACGGCAAGACGAAACGCCTGCATATCCAATTGCCCGTCAATGCGCCATAGGATAGGCATGTTGTACGCAGTTCCATAACCTTGCGCTGAACTATCAAGCTGATCAATAAACCATAGGCGTTGCTGGGCAAACGAGAGCAACGGAGGTTGGTCCGGCAATAAAATTTCCATCGCGGGCAATAGATCTTGCTGCTGAGGAAGGCTGGAAATTGCCGCAGCCAGATCGGCGACATAAGGATTACTAAACAAAAGTTTAATTGTCATTCCCGCATGAATACTATTGCGTATTCTGGTTACCATCTGGGCAGCAATTAAAGAGTGTCCACCAAGGTCAAAAAAACTATCACGGGTACCGAGTTGATCACTGCCTAATAATTCTTGCCATATCGCAACAAGTTTTTCTTCCAAAGGCGTTACCGGTGCCTCGTAGCCACGCTGCCTTTGATGCAGATCGGGCATAGGTAAGGCACGGCGGTCAACTTTGCCATTCGCGCTCAACGGCAAACACTCAATAATCATTACATAATGAGGAACCATGTAATCAGGCAATGCGGCCGCACACTGATTTTTTATTTTTCTTATAAAAGATTTTTCATCATCAGGCGCAGTGTGTAACACAACATAAGCAACCAGACTATGCAGTTTTCCATCAAGGTTTTTTGCGGCGACGACAACCTGTTTGATTTCATCCTGTCGTTGTAGAATATTTTCAATTTCAGCAAGCTCGACACGGAATCCGTTAATTTTTACCTGAAAATCGCGTCGACCCAAAATCTCGATATTGCCATCTGCCAAATATCGCCCCAAGTCACCGGTTTTAAACATTTTCACGCCGGTTTCAGGATGGATAATAAATTTTTCTTCCGTGAGCTGATCATTCCCCCAATAGCCCAACGCGATACAACCATCACCACCAATTATTATCTCGCCCGGCACACCATCCGGCCGATCATTATATTCGTCGTCCAACACCCAGCATTTGCGATTGCGCAGCGGTTTTCCGTAAGGAATGGATGACCAACACTCACCAACCGTTTCTATCGGATAGGACACCGAATAAATCGCTGTCTCAGTCGGCCCACCCATGCTGTGTAAATCCACATCGTGCGAAACAGCACGAATGCGCTGTGGTAATTCAACGGGAATAAAATCCCCGCCCATCATAATCAACCTCAGCCCGGGGTTGAATTGACTGGCATTTACTTCGTGATAATCAACCAGCGCCTGCACCATCGCCGGAACTGTGTTTAAAACAGTCACCGCATGCTGTGTCATCAATGTATGAAGCGCGCCTGGATCACGCACATTTTCCGGCTCGGGAATAACCATACAGGCTCCCGCCGCCAGGACACCAAACATATCGAACACAGAAAGGTCAAAACTCATTGAGGAAACTGCGAGGGCGCGATCCCGCGGAGAGATATCAAAGCGTGCAATAATATCCAGCATGGTATTAGCTGCACCAAGATGATCAATCATCACACCTTTTGGAACACCGGTGGAGCCAGAGGTAAATAACACATAGGCTAAATCAGATAGTTTTGGCGGATTTATTTTGAATTCCAATGCACTGATCGGATTGGAATTATCGATAGTACCAACACAATAATTATTCGCGCTGGAAGCGCTAATGGAATCGAGACGCGCTTTACATTTGTCCTGGGTTAATATTAAACGCACCCTGGCGAAATCCAGTATGGATTTGCACCGGTCATCGGGAAGCGATGCATCCAATGGCAGGTAGGCGGCACCCGCTAATTGAATCGCGATGGCAGCGATAGGTTGTTGCCATCCCTTTTCCATGAAAATAGCGACCAGTTCTCCCCGTTGAATATCATTTTCCTGCAACCAGTTCGCCCAGTGCAAAATATGTTGATGAGTGTTCCGGTAGGTTATGCGCAAATCACTCTGAATAATTGCTAATGCATCTGGTTGTTGCTCCACTCTGTTGAGGTAATGATGTATCAGAGTTTCGCCTGGTAATGGATGGGATGTATTATTTGCCTCATCGCGACGAATACGTTGGATCGCCGGTAACAAATCTATGCGGGATTGCTGCCAAATATCTGTGGATGATGAAAGCTGGCGAACAAGTTTGGTATATTCGCCAAACATAGCATCAAGCATTCCGTCCGCAAATAATTCATCGATACTGTCCCAGCTTAAAATAATGCATCCATCTCGCTCGGCAGCAACATGATCTATCCACACCTGGGGAGTTTGGGAAATAGAAAAAGATTCATCCATCCCATCCATTAGGGAGTTTTCAATATCAAATTCAGTTGTACCATCATCGAGAGGCAATGCACTGGTAAAAACCACTGGCATGGTAATTTGGTGATCGCCCCCATAGTGTCTGGTTAACTCCCTGATAACTTCAACACCATTAAAACTGCTGTATTCCAGATCACTCCACAGTTGCTTTTGGATATTCCTGGCTAAGATTTTAAAATTCTCAAAAGTGGTGTAGTCCAGGGATAGTAACGTTAACGTCGTAAAATCACCTACAACATCATTCACGCAGGCATTTAATGGCAAGCGACTGAACATGGTGAGATTCAGGGTAAACGCGGAGCGCTGGCTCCATCGGCTGAGCACCATTCCATAAGCGGCAATTAATAATACCGACGGTGTAATGCCAATTTCTTTTGCTTTAATGCGCAATCCAGCCGACGTGGCAACATCCAGTTCTTCCAACCGACGAATAAATTTCGGTTGTTGGATTTCGGCAGGATTTTTAACAAGAGACAAATCTGGCGCAAGTTGCATATGTGGAATACGCTCTTGCCAATAAGCTTTGGCTTTTTCGTAACGCGGGCCGCTATGATAACGATGCTCGGCCAACACATAATCGCGATAGCACATATCCAGTACTGGTAACTGCGCTGCTTTCCGTGCATACAACGCATCAAGGTCACGAAAAATAATTTGGTTACTGTGAACATCAAGCATCAACAGATCGATACTAAAATGCAAAATCACATCGCCATCCAGCTTTTCTGTCACACGCACATCAAATAGCGGCCATTGGTCTGCTGGCATCACCTGGTGGGACATATCATTGCGCAATTGTTCCAAATGGCGATTTAACTCGTCATCGGATGTGGGACGATAATAATGAACTTCATAGTAAGGCACATTTTCAAGTATGCGCTGTTGTTCATTATTAATAATCACCGCTCGTAGCATATCGTGGCGATTTATTAATGCGTTGAAACTTTCACAAAATAAAGAATAATTAAATAGTTTCGGATGTGATTCAAAATATAAATGTGTTGATACTCCACCCAAACCGAAGTCACTTTCACGCCCCAAAAGAAAGGACTGCTGCAGTGGAGTGAGAGGAAATGCATCATGGCGATTTTCAAAATCAATCGTTACTTGTTCATACTCATCCACCGTTTCTCCCTGATTAACAATGTCAGTCAACAAGTCACAGAATTGACCAAATTGTGAATTTTCTATCAACTTTACCGGTGGTACAGCAACACCAAACACTGACGTGATTCGTTGATTAAGTTGTAGCAATAGCAAGGAATGACCACCCAGCTCAAAAAAATCATCCGAGCTGGCAATTGACTCTACACCCAACACGTCCCGCCACAATTGTTGAGCCTGATCCTTAATTTTATTCGTGGAATGGTACTCAAAAGACAGGGAATCGGATGTGGTTTCCAATTGAATGCTATGAGCCACCTCCATCATGTGATAATTGGTGGCATCATGTTGATTTTTATTGTTCTCCCGCGAGAAAAATTCTCCGGACTTTAAACGCTGCCTGCAATACCCTTGTAAGCTCCAATATTCTTCGCGCTGGAATGGATAAGTAGGAAGAGCTACCCGCTGGGTTAGCGAGGATTCATGTATTGACTCCCAATTAACAGTGCCTCCACCTTCATAATATCGAGCAAGCGAGTTCAACAAAATTTCCCAATCGTGTTTATCTCTTTGCAAACTTTTAAGCCAAAGCGCGTCTGTTATCGGCAATGTATTTTGGGCGAAACGCAGTAACGTAGGGCTCGGGCCAATTTCCAGATATACATTTACACCTTCATTAGCCAGAAATTCTATACCTTGTTTAAATTCAACCGCCTTACGGACGTGTTGGACCCAATATTCACTATCGAGCATTACTTCATCGGCTATTTCAGCCGTTATATTTGAAACAATTTTACAGTTTGGTTGCTTATATTTAATACCACCAATGTCTTTACGAAAGCCGTCCAACGCGCTGTCCATCAATCTGGAATGAAATGCGTGCTTAACATTTAAACGTGTGCTTTTAATATCTTTTTCTTGCAGTATTTTTTGGATGTTAGCAATATCCTCCGGTAATCCCGATAAAACTACATTAGTAGTTGAATTATCCGCAGCAATTTCCAAACTGGACTGCTGTTGCTCCAATAACCTGCCAAGCTCTTCCCTTGACATAGCAACGGCCAGCATGGCTCCTTCCGCTGTAGCATTCATGGCCTTCGCACGGGCGACAATTAATTTCGCCGCGTCTTCCAGGCTAAAAACTCCGGCGTAACAAGCGGCCACAACCTCACCAATACTGTGACCAATCAGATAATCCGCTTTCACCCCAAAACAATCCCAGGTTTTCGCCAGCGCAAGTTCCACTACAAAAAGTGCTGGTTGGGTATAACATGTTTCATCAACGTTTCCATCGATTCCCCATATCACTGACTCAATTGGATAATTGAGATACGCATTTATACAATTGGCAACTTCACAGAAATATTTACGGAAGACAGAAGATTGGGAATACAAAATTTTTGCCATTTCCGCATATTGACTTCCCTGGCCGGTAAACAAGTAGGCAATTTTTGCTGGCTTCGATAAAGGCATCACCGGAGCCGGTGTCGAATCAACAAGAGAGGCCAAATGATTCTTATCAGCAACCACATAAGCTTTTCTGAAAGGTAAATGTGGGCGACCAATATTGGATGTATATGCAATATCCACTAATCGCTCAGTGGTATGGTGAAGGAAAGATTTGTATTTAGTTTGGTAATCGTGCAATCCTGATTTGGATTGTGCGGACACGGAGAACAAATAAAAATCCTGACCGGGTTGATTTTTTAACGGTGCCCGCTCGCCTGCCTCTTCCAATACCACATGCGCGTTAGTGCCGCCTATGCCAAATGAACTTACTCCCGCTAATCGCTTGCCATTTTCACAAGGCCAACTGCGAGTAGTTTCAGACACATAAAATGGAAGTTTGGAAAAATCAATTTGAGCGTTGGATTCGCGGTAATTCACCGTGCGAGGAATTGTTTTATTTTCCAAGGCCAGAACAGTTTTAATTAACCCGGAGATCCCGGCCGCAACATCCAGGTGTCCGATATTCCCTTTGACAGACCCGATAGCGCAACGTCCCACGTCAGCTTCAACATCAGAAAATACCTGCTGTAATGCGCTAATTTCAATGGGATCGCCCATACTCGTCCCTGTTCCATGGGTCTCGATATAGCTGATATCCTCTGCATGAATATTGGCAACAGCAAATGCCTCCGCAATAACCTCCGCCTGTCCCGTAACAGACGGAGCCGTATAACCAATCTTGTGGGCGCCATCATTATTTATTGCAGAACCGCGAATAACCGCATGAATAATATCCCTGTCTTCAATAGCGTCAACCAAACGCTTAAGGAAAACCACACCCACACCACTACTATGCAAAGTGCCGCCCGCGGAAATATCAAAAGGACGGCAGTGTCCATCAGGAGACAAAATGCCTCCCTCCTGGAATAAATAACCTACACCATGGGGAACAGAAACCTTAGCGGCTCCAGCAATTGCATAATCGCACTCATACGATAATAACGAGCGGCACGCTTGATGAATACATACCAGAGAAGTTGAGCAAGCGGAATCCACCGCGAGTGAAGGCCCACGAAGGCCCAGCTTATGAGAGATACGAGTTGACGCATAACTTTTATCATTGCCAACGAGAAGCTGTAGGCCATTAAATTTTTCCATCAGGTCCGAGCGGCTGACCAGATTAGCAATTAAATATTCACTGATACTTACCCCGGTAAATACGCCGACTGGAACCTCGAATCCAAATGGATTGTATCCGGCATACTCGATACTTTCATAAGCACACTCCAGCAACAAACGGTGCTGCGGGTCCATCAGTTCGGCTTCCATTGGGGCGATGCCAAAAAGTTGAGCATCAAAACCAATAACATTATCAAGACATCCACCACGTTTTACGTAGCTATCCTGCGCTAATAGATTTTCCGGAACCCCTAAATTAATCAAATCGGCGGTTTCAAAATCAATAATTGACTCAATACCATCGGCCAGATTCTGCCAATATTGCGCAATAGTTTCGGCACCGGGGAAACGAATCGACATTCCAATAATGGCAACGGATTGCAATTCATTTTCGCTAAAACGTGAATCATCCATAGTCTTATTCTCTTAACGCTCTTTAAGGCTTGATTTTATTTGATCCAATCTGTGTATCTAACGTGATTTGGAATTTCTTACCAACCGGGTAGCGTTCCGCTTTTTGTTAGCACGCTCTCTGGCTTGACCAAAATCATTGTCAGAACTACCTGTTGCACCAAAATTTTTAGCAAGGCTTTCAATATTTGAATTCCGGAATAATTCAACCATTGGTATCTCAATACCAAACAATCCCTTTAGTTCACCATGCACGCGAATGAGCAGCATTGAATTACCACCCACTTCAAAAAAGTTGTCACGAACTCCGATATGCTCGTTACCAAGAATTTTCTTCCACAAATCGATGAGCTTTGCTTCAATATCATTTCTTGCGGGAACGTAGGCTTTTTGGGTGCGAACATTGAATTCCGGTTTGGGAAGCTTATCTCTGGCAACTTTGCCATTGGGGGATAAAGGTATATCGTTCACACATATAATATGGTCGGGCACCATGTAGCTCGGCAGACGTTCTGCCAGATACTGATGCAATTCTTCAATTGGCTCTTTGGCAGGCTCATGGGGTTCTATTGAGAGACGTTGGCACTGATCCGGTGTAACTCCCCCGCCAACAAAGCTGTGTAGAATTTTTGCATCGCTGCCAAACGATAAAATTTCTTGCAATGCATCACTATTAACTGAACCTATCGGACAAAACCCTATTCCGTGATAAACGGATTGCATCATCAATGCCTGCCCCATACGACCTATAGCCGAAAATAAATGGGATGGGTTATTAGCTGTTGTCCCCGTGATGAAAATAGCAAATGATGATCTTTCGAAAACCAGCTCATTTTCTCCATACTGGAAGCTATCTCTCCAGGTAACCTCCTCTTTTAATAAAACCAGTTCGGAGTCTGTCGCAGAAAATTTATATAACTCGCCACGATTTGGCTTTTCTGTTGAGGGCAATATTTTTTTCAACAGATAGATATTGACGCTATCAAAATAACTTGCATCGTTAAAAACCAATTGAGCCAAAGGAGCAAGACATTTGTGGATATTCTCCAGACTTGGCTCTTCCCCCAAAAATTCCCTGAAGCTTTGACGCTGCAGAAGTTGTAACACTCTCTTCTCTGGTGCAGTAAAACCGCCAATAATTGACCAATCTTCAATGCAAAGACATTCTTGCGTATCCACCAGGTTAAGGGCATTCCGGATTGCCAGCGGATCAATGTCATAGGAATTTTTGGTTAAGGAAAACTGATGGTGATAGCCATGCTGTCTCAGCAGTTCAATCATGTACCCCGCTTCCATTTCACAGAAGCTTCTGGATACCGGGCCATAGATTGGCTGTATGGCAGCCATTTCTGCTACGAATATGCTGGATATAGTTGCATTTGTTGTGGGCCAGCAACTTTTTACGATTTCATAATCACAAACACGATGAAGTCCATGATGAACAGGATGGTAATAATAAACACCTTGCGATAGCTGCTCATTAAAGTGCTTGTGAAATACGATAAACGTTTGTACAGGGTTAAGGCTTCCTGCGGAAGGATAAAAATATTTTGGTAATACAGCATCGCCTGTTACGTATTGCGCTAAACATCCCAACCAATTTCCAAGCTCTTGAATGCTGGTGGATGCCTCGATTTGTGTAATAGCCGGGTCTTCGAAAAACCATTCACCCAAGGTATAGACAGCCTCAGGCCTCGACAATGCGATAGCCTGCTCACAGGAATATTTATTTTGAATAGCAGGCTTATTGATCTTCAATGCCAATTTTTCTGCAGTGGATAAATCCAGATCATCATTGGCGTTATTGAAGCCAGTTTGTGCAGGCAAAGCATTTTGGTTATTGAGAACCACATGCGCAAGTAAACTCGATCCCCCCTGCTGGTTTTGATAGATACTTGATACTGCGTTTTGCACAGAGTCATGCTTAAGCAATAGCGTTTCAATTTCTTCCAACTCAACACGGTAACCATTTATTTTTACTTGCCCATCCTTACGCCCGAGAAACTCAATATTGCCGTCGGCGAGGTAACGACCGCGGTCACCCGTGTTATATAAAGTGCCCTGGTACTGGGGATGCTGAATAAAACTTTTTTGCGTTTTTTCCTGGTCCCCCCAATAACCTTTGGCAACACCCACTCCCCCAATATAGATATCGCCTTCAACCCAGGTCGGGCAGTGGCTCAAATCGGAGTGCAGGACATGTAGAGTTTGATTGCC
Organism: Cellvibrionaceae bacterium; assembly: GCA_021151825.1. Lineage (GTDB taxonomy): Bacteria > Pseudomonadota > Gammaproteobacteria > Pseudomonadales > Cellvibrionaceae > Cellvibrio. Next base: position 308,393 of record JAGKWQ010000009.1, on the reverse strand, counting down.
AAGTGGGCTGCCGTAAGGAATGCTGGCCCATTCATCATTTACGCTGTGAATTGGAAAATAGATTGACCATATAGAAGCTTCGGTAGCTCCCCCCAAACTATAAATAGCAATATCTTTTCCCTGTTTTGCCTCGCGAATTTTCGCAGGCAGAGTCACCGGAATCCAATCCCCGCTCATCATGAGCACACGCATAGAATCGGGCAATACATGATTTTGATTTAGCACATACTCAGTCAACAAGAGCGCCAGCGCTGGCACTGAATTAAAAATTGTGACTTGATGCTGCTCAATGAGCTTTAACCAATAGCCTGGGTTTCTGAGTTCTTGTTCATCAGGAATAACTACGCGCGCGCCCACCGCAAGCAATCCAAAAATATCATATACAGATAGATCAAAATTAAGCGCAGATAGGGCCAGCACACTATCTTGCGACGATATGGAAAAACGTTGGTTAATATCAAGAATGGTATTGACCGCCCCCTGGTGATCAATCATCACGCCCTTAGGCTCACCGGTAGAACCTGATGTGAATATTACATAGGCAAGATCGGACAGAACTGACTTGCCTGGTAGGTCAATATCATCCGCAGCAGATTCAGCACCCGCTAAAGTGGACTCATCAATGACTACTGAACATATTTCATTTTTAGAAAAATATTCTGCATTTATTTTCTCTTGTGTAATCGCAATCCGTACTTTTCCAATGCTCATAATCTGGTTAATACGGTGTTCGGGTAAAGACGCATCTATTGGAAGGTACGCAGCTCCAGTTCGCAAAATAGCAAGACACGCAATTACCTGCTCCCATCCTTTACGCATAAGGATTGCAACCAATTGGTTGGGGCCTACCCCTATAGCGCTAATTTTGTTGGCCACAACACCTGAAATACGCCACAACTGCGCATAGCTAATGTTTATATCACCATCGATTAGCGCAATGAAATCCGGGGTCTTTTCAACCTGTTTTTTTACAAGCTCATGCAAAAGTACAAGAGGAAACTCAATACCAGTATCATTTACTTTGCGTCGTTGTTCTATTTGGGATTGCGGGAGTATTGGCATACCCAAATTATTCAAATCCGTATCATCATCCAATAATTTTTTGATAAAGCCCTGATAACTCTCAAACATTCCATCAAGCGTTCCAGGGTAGAACAAATCATCAATCGCATCCCAGGTTAAATAAAGCTCTCCATTCCGCTCAAGAACAACATGATCCAACCACACTTGTGATGTCTGTGATTTGCCCCGCCCCTTGCCGTTTACAAAAGAAGCATCGCCCTCGGGCACATCGTCCAACAACGGGTAGTCGTGCTGCCCTGCTGCCAGCATGCTGGTAAACACAACGGGGATGGTTGCTTTTTGCTGGTTGCCGCTAGTGCGGACAATTTCCCGTAAAACATCTACGCCACCAAAATAACGATGCTCAAGATCCAGCCATAATTGTTTTTGAATCGACTTCGCCAAATTTTTGAAGCTCGATGAACCCTTAATCTCCAACAGGGTAAGCGATGTGAAATCCCCCAGAACTTCATTGATTTGCGGGTGCAGGGGCAACCGATTAAATAAGGTTAAATTGATGAGAAAATGCGGTTGTGAACTCCATACTGACAATACGGAGCAATATGCACTTAGCAGCAAATTTGATGGTGTAACATCCAACTGCCTGGCTCGCTTTTGTAATTTATTCCACTGGTGTTGATCAAGGGAAAATTCCCGCCGATGGAATCGACCAGCAGCCTTGTCCGTCCGATTCCTCTTTAAAGGTAACTCGGGAGCTGATGGTAAATGAGGGATTCTCTCTAACCAATACTGCTTACTTTTTTGATATTGCGTGCTTACATGAATGCTTTTTTCGGTGAGTAGGTAATCGCGATAACGAACCCTGATTTCCGGTAACTGTTGAGCCTTTCCTATATAAGCCGCCATCAATTCCTGCAGCAACAGTAAAGTACTCCAACCATCCAGGCACAACGCATCGATAATCAAATGGAAATAAAATTTTCCGTCGGAAATCTTAGTCACACGGTTCTCAAACAATGGCCATGTATAGCCGTCACGATGGGACTTCCACAGTTGCACACGAATTTCTTCCAGGCGCTCAGTTGCCATCGTTTCTGTTAATGAAGACAAGTCTTCAAACATCACTTTGTAAGTCGGGACTGAAGGCAATATTTTTTGTTGTTGGCCATCAGTAAGTACCATTCTGAGCATGTCATGCCGTGCAATAACCACATTCCATGCTGCATCAAGACGCTCCAGGTCAATATATTCCGCATCTGTTTCCCAATACGCCTGGGTAGCAATATCAGCAAGATCATAGGCTCCGGACCTACCAATAAAATAAGTTTCCTGAATCCCGCTGAGAGGAAATGGATCAAACCGTTTTTCATCATCAATAACTAACTCAGGTAACCGGTTTGATTGATTACCATCACTGCTCTTATTAGTGGCCATGGCGGCAGCCAATTTTTCCACTGTTCTATTTTCAAATAATAAACCGATTGAACAATCGGAACCTGTCACTTGTTGAATTCTTGCAGTGAGCTGCATTGCCATCAACGAGTGGCCACCTAAAGTAAAAAAGTCGTCATTAATACCAACTCGATCAATGTTGAGTTGCGTGGCCCACAGGTCAGCCAGCAGTTCTTCAGTAAAGGTTCGAGGTGCAACATAATCTACGGTGGCATCGCCTTTTATAATTTCAGGAGCAGGTAATGCTTTGTAATCAATTTTCCCATTTACCGTCAGCGGCAATTCAGCGATCTGATTGATTGATGTTGGAATCATGTAAGCTGGGAGCACTTTTGCAATCTGCTGCGTAATATCAATGTGCAACAATTGTTTACCAGGCTGAGCAATTACATAAGCGGCAATTAAATCATTACCCATTTCATCTTTGTGTAAGCGAACAACAGCGTTATCAACCCCATCTATGCGGCGCAGCACATTTTGAATTTCACCTAATTCTATTCGATAGCCACGCAACTTGATTTGTTGATCAGCACGGCTGACAAACATCAAAGAACCATCTAAATTCTTTCTGACTATATCGCCGGTTCTGTACATGCGTTCACCTGGAACGCTACTGAAAGGATTTGGAAGGAATTGCTTTGCCGTCAATGACGCTCGCCCCAAATACCCTTGTGCAAGGCTGGTACCCGCTAAAAACAATTCACCTATTCCACCAACAGGTAATGGGCAGCCATATTGGTCTATCACGTAAGCATTATTGTTATGAATTGCGGTACCTATTGGAGGTAAACCGTTATACGTTGAATTTCCACCTGACTCAGGTGTTTGCAGCTGATGACTGGTGGCCACCACAGCAAACTCCGTCGGACCATAGTGGTTAACAAGGATGAAAGGTAATTCTCCAGCCTGGTTAAAAGTAAGTTTGTCCCCACCCGTCAATAGGTATTTAAGTGTTAAATCTTTACAGCGATTTTGAATCAATACAGTTTCTGCCATCGGAGTTGGCATAAATGAATAATTTATCTTGTTATCAATTAACCACTGGATCAAAAGGTTGGTATCCAGGCGAACACTTTCATTGACAACTTTTACACAAGCGCCCACTGTCAGATATGGCCAAAGTTCCCACACTGCCGCATCAAAACCAAATCCGGCAATCTGACTGGCAATTTCGTTACATTTGACCTGATAGGTTTGTAGATGCCAATTTATTAGATTGGACAGGGCTCTATGGCTGACCTCAACACCTTTGGGTGTACCTGTCGAACCGGAGGTATAAATAACATAAGCGATTAATTCAGAAGAGCATGAGTCAACGTTAATTGATGCTGGAGCGCCCAGGGATTCTGTTGAATTAAAATTATCAATCGTCGATAAAAGCAGCATGCATCGAGAAGAGTTCGACAACACAGGAAGATCGTCATTGTGAATAAAGAGCAACGCCAACTTTGCATCGTCATAGATAAATAAAACCCGCTCCTCAGGCAAAGCTGGATCTATGGGCACATAGCTTGCCCCCAATTGCCAGCATGCGAGCATTATTGCAACAGCATCACATGACATGGGCAGAAAAATACCTACACAATCTCCCGCTTCAATACCTTTTGTAGACAAAGTTACCGCTATTTGCCGGGCTCTTTCGTAAAGCTGTTGATATGTATAAGCCGCATTATCATCTTCTATCGCTATAGCGTCTGAATGAGTTTCCAGATTCTGGACAAAGGTTTGGTAAACATTGCAAGCAGCAGCCGATGATTCATTAGCAATATCTATAGAGGCCTGCTGATAGAGCACAACATCTCTAATAATTATTTCTGGATTAGCAATGAATTGCTCCAATAAAACTTCAAATGAATTCGCCAAATGTTCTACAAATTCATTGCTGAAATATCCATTCGCATAGTTCCATACTACATGGCATCCATCATCCATTTCGGCGACTGTGACCGTTAATTCATGGCTGGCACCAATAACACCGTTACTTGTAGCAAAATCCAATTTTCCAAAACTCAATATTTTATCAAGCGCCTCATCACCCCGATTTTGGTTCCAGTTAAAAAGGCATTGGAATATCGGCGAGTTACCTGATGCATCACGATCAGCTTGCTGGTGCTGAACCATCAGCGGAAATGGATATCGTTGATGTTCGAGAGATTGGATAACTTGTTGGCTAACTTTTTTTAGCAAATCTATGAACCGGATGTTCTGGTCTATATCTTCTCTTAAAGGAAGAGCATTTACGAAATGTCCAACAAGCCCTTCAAAGTCGAGGTTAGTTCTACCAGATGTGGGTATTCCAACAACTATATCGCTCTTATTACTGTATTTTGCGATAAGAATAAAAAAAGCGGACAATGAAAATATAAAGGGAGAACAATTATATTTGCGAGCAATTTCAACAACTCGATTAAAAGTCTCTTTAGTCCAAATACGTTGCAATTTTGAACCCGTCAGATGTCCTTTATGTTGCGGCAGGTTACGATCAGACAGTTCCAGCAATGGCAAATCACCGGCAAGTTTTTCAGACCAATAGTGCCAATCCTTTTTAGCCTCTTCGCTATCCAGATAAGCCTGTTGCTCCACCACAAAATCACTGTATTTTTTATTTATCTCCGGGAGGTAGGCCGCGTCTTTTGCCTCGGCAGCACGATATAAAATATTCAATTCCTTAAGAATAATTTCAAGCGACCAGAAATCCACCGCAATATGATGGGCGACAAGAACAAAATATGTAATATTTTCTTCTGTTGAGTTAATCAAATGAAAGCGGCAAACAGAGCCTCCATCCAAATTAAACGGTGTATCAATTAACCCTCTGATCAACGACTGAATATCGGTGCGCTCAGCATTATTTGATGCCGTAGCTGCACATTCATGCTTATGAAAATCAAGCTCAAAATTCAGTGGAGTCGTAAATCGCGGTCCTTCTACAGTGCTCTTTATAACACTGCGCAACATAATATGGCGCTCCAGTAATTTGTGAAGGCAAAGTTTAAGCGTGCGCTCATCAATACCTGCATCTATAAAAATACTGCAAGCAACATTATAAGCTGGAGATAAAGGATATAAATTATGCAGGGTCCACATTGATTTCTGGGGAAATGACAACTCATTGCCAGTATTGGCTTCCAAATAACGAATGATTTCCGGCTTACGCGCTTTTATCTTGTCCAGTATGGCCGGTGTCGCTGCACCTTCGGGAGCGCGCAAACGTAACTTATCATTGTCTAACCAAAGCTCAATACGATAACTTTTTAATTCGTCGAGGAATGCTTGCTCACTCATATGTCCGTTTCCATAATTTTGGTATTGATGGAGCTTTCGTCAGAAAATGTAATCCTGGACATCACATTATGGTTCGCAGCATCAAGATTAATTTTATTGTCTATATCTGATGTAGAATTTTCTAATAAACAGAGGATTTCATGTGCGCTGATACCTCCCATAATTTTTGCAACAGGAATATCAATGGAAAAATATTTTTTTACTACTGCACGGATTTCCATGGATTTAAGGGAGTCAACCCCTAACGACACCATGGACTCATTTAGCTCCGGATCATCGAGCACTCTCCCGAGCACTCGATACATAAGAGACATAAAAAATTTAACCCTGTTTGATCGCCCGGATTTGAGCAATTCCAACTCATCAGAAGGTTGCTGCGAATTTTGTTCCCCTACTCTATTCCAGTATTCAATAAGTTCTTTTTTAACAAAACTCTTAAAACTCACATCTTTGAGTTCTAATAAAACCTCAACATTTTCATTCAATAATGAAAAATTCGCGCGCCGCTTATTCTCTTCTTGTCGCAATTGATCAATATATGAAAACTTAAAGGAAGAAGCTGTTGCACTGGCGCAAAGCCTTAGAAACGCAATGGATACCGGAATTGATATTTTTTCAGCATCAGCAAAGCCTTGCTCAGCAACCAGTAGTAACGATTGGAATGCAGCATCCAGAGATCCAGGCAATAACGGCGTGGAATCGGATATATTGGCATCTGCGCTTTGGAATAATTCAAACAATTCAGGAAGGATCTCATTTCGTTTGGTCAGATAGCGAAAGCTACTGCCAAAACCATATTCATCCGCTCTCAATTGCTTATAGAAATCAGCACTTAACGGCAAAAAATGTTGGGTTGCTTTTGTACCAAGCAAATACCGGATTTCTTCCGGCAGGTGAGTTGGCGCTGCAATTAAATGATTTTGATATTTCGAATGATGAAATGAATACAAGCAACCGAAAACCTGATCCCAGGAGTCACTACCTGAATTAACAAATATATGAAGCTGGCCCGATTGTTTATCATCATATGGGGCAACAACTAGCTGCAAGTGTGTATCAACATCAGAATCAATAAGTATTTGCCCAGAAAACTCCAGGTGCTCCAATACAATATCTTTTTCTGGAGAAACATCTCGCAAACAGGACAATACCATCGCCACTTGCGTAGAAGCCGATAATATGTTCTTCCCTAAAATAACATGGTCTCGAATGAACTTGCTATTTTTCAAGTTTAGAGTGTAATCGTAATGCACCGAACGGGTTAATCCTGTAAAAATCTTTTTCCCGCAAAAATCAGATGCCAGTGTTCCCGGGATATATTCAGCTCCAGCGTAAAGATTCATTGACTTATGTTCAGGCCAATATCTTTTTTTATCAAATGGGTAATTGGGTGCAACCAAGTAGCTATAACGACCAGGTGAATATAATTTGCGGAAATTCAACCCTGCCCCGACCAAAGCAATCTGTAGAACAAAGTCTTCAAAACTTTTTCCCCAATTAAAAACGGTATAATTACTTTGATATGTACTCTTCTCCAGCTGATCTTCCGCGACCAATATCGCTGATTGAATTGAGGGCTGATCAAGAAAAATTACCGGGGCACGAAATAGCCACTTCCCTTCCTTTACCAACAAGCGATGAGTTAATACATCCAGTGACTCCCCTTTGGCGTTACAAAAAAAACTATTATCAAAACGGATGTTAACTACAGTTTGATTGTTGATAAATTCAATATTATTTGCTGAAACTGCCCCTAACAGCCATTTGATAGCATCGTCCAATGTTATGTAGTTATTAATACAAAGGGCCGTCACTACTCCCAAGCCTTTAGCCAAAAATCCCTCGACATTCTTAACAAAACCTATCATCCATTTGGCAACGCAGTATTCCATCAAAAATTCAAAAAATATTTTGGCACGTTGACTTTCCGAGTTAACTGAAACACAAAAATCGAACACATCATGGGCATTTTTAACGTTTTCGAAACCAGGAATATCGATCTTATTTTCCTGAGTAATATATTTTATGAATGCATCAAATTCTGAATTCAGTGCATCGCTAAATGAACACAATGCTCTAATGGCCTCATGGTGCGCTATACAGCTCCCACTTAGACCAAGAATAAATCTATTCAAACCTGTTGATGTATCGACAATAAAATTTTTAACGCGCTGATGATCTTTTAGAAGCTCAATTAATTCCAAGCGATCGGAATACTTGACAATAAACCTATGATTAAGCTGCTCGCGGCCGGTGTTAATCGTATAACTGTAGTTTTCCAGATTTATATTGCTATCGGAATTGAATGTATGCAGGTGATGTTGAATAAGCTCAGCCAAACGAACTTCGTTTTTTGCTGAAATAAATAATATTTTTTCTCGTTCGTCATTAACAGGTGCGGCTGCATATTGGTGAAATGAACTTAAAACAACATGTGCATTGGTTCCACCAAAACCAAAGCTATTAACGGCCCCCCAACAAACAGGTTTATCCAATAAAGCCGTATTTTCCTGGGGAATAACAAAATGTCCTTTAACCGATTTAACAAGAGGATTTAACGTTTCGCTGTGCAAATTCCTTGGCACAATGCCATTTTTAACAACAAGCGCTGTCTTAATAATTGCCGCAACACCCGCCGCCCCTTCAAGATGGCCAATGTTGCTTTTTACCGAGCCGATAATCAGAGGTTCTGCCGAGGATCTTTCTTGCAGAAAAGTTTCGGCGATTGCCTTCATCTCTATAGCGTCACCGTATTGTGTTCCGGTTGCCGCCGATTCCAAATAATCCACATCTGCAAAGCGGATCCTTGCAGAATTATAAGCAAGCTTAAACAACGACTCTTGCGCCGCTGGATTTGGAGCCGTCAGGCCGTTAGATTTTCCATTATGGTTAACGGCAGACCCCCGAATCAAGCAAACAACGGGAAGGTGTTTTTTAATCGCATCCATTGCTCGCATAAGAATAACGACACCAACACCCTCGCCTCGAACATAGCCCTCAGCATTATCACCAAAAGCTCGACATTCCCCGTGGGAGGAAATCATTCCAGCCTGGCTTAAGCCAACCGTTACCATTGGCGTAATCATTACATTAGTGCCACCAACAATTGCATAGTCACATTCGCCGCTAATGAGACTGCTCTTCGCTAAATGCAATGCCACCAATGAGGAGGAACAAGCAGTGTCTACACTAATACTTGGTCCATTCAGTTTTAGATAATAAGAGAGGCGGTTGGCTAATATGCTGTTACTGTTTCCTGTTGCCGTATATATACTCTGCGCTTCAGACCAGGCCATAAGAGAAAACTCATGGCTGCAAGAACCAATAAAAACTCCAGTTAACGATCCTTCTAACTCCGAAGGTGAAATACCTGAATTCTCCAGGGCAGTCCAACTGGTTTGAAGCAGCAAGCGCTGCTGCGGATCCATATATTCCGCTTCCGCAGAAGATATTCCAAAAAAATCAGGATCGAAATGATCAATCGAAGCAATGAAACCACCCTTATTGGTGTTCATACGCTTAAAGTTGTTTTCAGAATCAAAGTAAAATGTAGAGTCCCATCGACTTCCTGGAACCTCATTAATTGCGCTTTTACCCTGCAGTAAGCTTTCCCAAAATAGCATCACCCCATCGCCACCCGGAAAATTGCAGTCCATTCCAACAATAGCAATATCATTGGCAGAAATGTCAGCGGAATTAATACTGTTTTTAAATCCTTCCGGGTACGGATCACCGATTAAATCATTACGCATGAAGTATCGTTCCTTAATGGCACAAGACTGTAGTAGCAGTGTATTTTTAAATTTTTAACGCAAGTTAATTTATATTTTTTATTGAATTGTAAATGGCAAATAATGATAGCCACGAATTACAACCGTTTTTCTCCGCAACGCGGGCTTGCTGGTGTTTAAGGTAAACTGTGGTAATGCTATTATTTTTTTTAAAACATATTTAAGTTGCAGTTTTGCTAGCACACTGCCCAAGCAAAAATGAATCCCTGAACCAAACGGGAAATTTCCCTTTGAATCTCGAGTAATATCCAATTTATCAGGATTTTCGTATTGCCTTGGATCACGATTAGCCGCTCCCAAACAAAGATAAACCCTATCCCCTTTTGCGATATGAGCATCGTGCATTTTAGTAGGTGCGCTAGCCACCCTGCTAATAATCTGTACCGCACTATCGAATCGGGCAAGCTCACATATTGCATTATCAATAAGCGCTGGATTATCACGAAGCAATTCATACTGCTCCGAATTACCAAGCAATGCGGCAATCGCATTTCCGATGTAGTTTTCCGTTGTTTCTTGGCCAACCGCAAATAACATTACACAAAACGATTTAAGCTCACTTTCATTCAATGAGCTTTTATCCAGTTTTGCAAGCAAATCATCTTTTGGAGCAACGAAACGACGACTAGACAGCTCTTGCTCAATCCGCTCACTGAAAAATAAAGCAGACTTACTCATTTCACCAATATCCCGATAGGTCAAAGGCTGTTCAAATATTTTAAATAGATTTTCTGCACAACGAAGATATCCAGGTAAATCATCAATAGATAAACCTAATAATTTTGCCGAAACCAGCAACGGTAAAGGCTTGGCAATATCATTAATCAAATCCAGTTCACCTGCCTTCAACCCATCGAACATGCTATTTACCAGGCATTCAATATAGGGCTCTATTTTTTGAAGCGCTGTCGAAGTGAAGTCCCGGCTAACAAGCTGTCGCAACTGGTTATGCCTGGGCGGATCCAGAGAAAATAACCAAGGAGATAAACTTTGTTTCAAATGCTCAATGTGTGCCTTTTCAGATTGCATAAGTTCATTGTGAGGAGGCACCCGAGCCGGTAAATTTTCAACAATAAAATCAGAATTATTCAGAATTTTTTTTATATCTTCAAAGCGGGTGACCATCCACTCTGTGCCAACGGTAGTACGATAACGATAAACCGGATACTCATTCTGCATCCGCTGATATAGTTCGTATGGGTTTAACCGAAACTCTTCATTGTAAGGATTAAGTGCTAATGGATTAATATCACCCATTATCCTTTTGTCACAATCTTCATTTTTTTGCGTAGCAAGTATGGTTTCCATCAGCCTCTCCCTTCAGCCAGGTTCTTTCCAAGGCTGACAACCTTCCGGCTAAGCTGATCAATAGTGGGATACTCCCATATAAGGGTTGCCTCAACCTCTTTGCCAATGGCAACAGAGAGATTTCCGAGTAGCTCCATCGTTTGGATTGAACTCAACCCAAAAGTGGCGATGGGAGTAAAATAGCTTATATCCTTCACAGCAATTCCCTGACTTAACGATATTTTTTGTGCAAACCAACTTGCCACAACCTCTTCATCTTCGAAGTCAATGATCAATTGATTATCATTATTTGCTACATCATTATTTGCTACATCATTATTTTGTTTAAGCTCACGCTGCGGATTTATCCACTGCTCGACAACATCTATTGATTCTTCAATATACAAAGCTTTTGTTGCACTTCGCATGATTTTTCCGCTGGAGGTTTTCAGCACTCGCCCAGGACGCAAAAGAACAAATGCAGAAACGTCTATCTCAAATAGTTCAGAGACCGTTGACTTAACCGCAGCAAGAATTTCATTGAAATTATATTTTTTTATAAAATTTCGATTAATTTCATGAGTAACAACAAGTCGCTCCTCGCCATCGTCCTCAATAGAAAAGCAAGCACCGCCATCTATTTGCAATGCCGGATGGCAATTCGCCACAGCAAGCTCAATATCCTGCGGATAATGATTGCGGCCACGGATAATAATCAAATCCTTAATTCGACCCGAAATATAAAGTTCGCCATCCGCCAGCATAAAACCCAAATCGCCAGAACGGACATATTTGCGTTCGTCACCATCCAGTTTTGCAGAAAATATCGCTGCACTTTGCTCTGGCCGGTTAAAATAGCCACTACAAACACTCGGCCCGGAAACCCATATTTCCCCAACATTACCCGCTGGCAAAACGGCAAACGTTTCTGGATTTACAATCTTTACCTCTTGTCCCAAATGTGGCTTGCCACAACCAACAATTTCACGGATATTTTTTGTGTGTTCACATGCATCGTCAACAATGATATCAGCCATTCCCTGATGTAGTTTCTCAGCATTAAATCGGGTGATTTTCGGTGCTTCATTAACCTTACCACCACAAATAATCAAGGTGGCCTCAGCCATGCCATAGCATGGATATAACGCCTCCTGTCGAAGATGATATTTACTGAAACGCTCCACAAAAGCTCGCATGGTGGTAGATCGAATAGGTTCAGATCCGCAATATGCATTTCGCCATCGGCTCAAATCAAGCTTCGCTGCCTGCTCGTCAGAAATTTTATCCACGCATAATTGATAACCGAAATTTGGTGAACCCGTATAAGTTGCACCATACTTCGACATGTTTTCCAACCATGTTATTGGTTTTTTTACAAACGCGCCTGGTGCCATTAAATAACAATGACTGCCCAGATAGGCATTCAATATTATGTTTCCTATCAAACCCATATCATGGTAGTGCGGCAACCAATTAACCAGAATATCTTCACCACTCAACTCAAAGTAATTCATCAACATATAACAATTATGCAAAAGATTCGCATGGGTCACCAAGACGCCCTTTGGCTTGCTGGTTGAACCGGATGTGTATTGTATAAATGCTATATCGTCAGAGGGTATCTGCGGATTATTCCAATCTGTCACGTTATGAATATTTATTTTATCAGTATCAATCACTCGGCAATTGATTTCACAATCCAGATCATTATTACCAATAAAATTTTTTGGTTTATTTTTATCACCTGCAAAATTTCGAATCGCTTGCGATATATCAACAGCCAAACTACCGCAACTCAGGATTACTTCAGATTGTGAATCAATTTGGATGTTTTTAAATAATTCAAAATTTCGACTGCTTTTTGGTGGCACAATTGGAATTGGGATAAAACCGCCATAAAGGGCACCAAAAAAGGCAACGATAAAATCAATACCAGGAGGATAAGCCAACAAAATATTACGCTGACTAATATTCTGATCCCGCAAAAACAATGCAAACGAGCAGCATTTTTCATGCAGCTCCTGATATGAGATAGCTGCCTCCAAAAACTCCCCATCACGTAAATAGGTGTAGGCAACCTTCGAGGGAAATAGCTCACAAGCATTTGATATTAAATCAATTAAACTGGTGCAGGTCACGTTATGACTCATGTTGTTTCCTTCATGCTACAAGTCCGACTTTAAAAAAATTAACCTTTTACTTTTATTATTATTTTTGTCACCAGAAGTTATTCCAATCTTTAAAAATTTTGGCATTATATAAGCAAACCAGAGAGCACTGTCAACTTTAAGCGTCAACGCAAGCTGTTAAAATTTACTACCAATAAATTAAAACCAATAGATAACTTTTGCGTATTACCGGCATGGATTTAACACTCAGGGATTAATAAAAATTGACGCCGCTTTTAAACGCAACGAGAGTTCGCACGGAAGAAATTTTTTAACGTAAATTGCTTGCTATAAATTTAAGCGTTTCAAATACCGGCTGACGCCCCTCACCAGTTATAAAAAAATGATCCCCATTAAATACATGGCAATTGAATGCTGAATTAGTTGTGTCTTTCCATCCCTGTAAATCTTCCGGAAAAACATAGGGATCATCTGTTCCACCAAACGCAGTTACCGGGCAATCCAGCCTTGGCTTGGGCCCAGGCTTGTAGCAATCAAACATAGTAATATCCGCACGCAATATCGGAAGTATCAATGAACGCAACTCTTCGTTTTGCAGTATCAATTCCGGCGTGCCGTTATATTTCCTTAGCTCCTCAATGAAACCAGCCTCAGGCAAATCGAATATTTTTTTTCTTCTCGGTGAAGAACCTAACGATTGCTTTCCAGAAACAATAAGTTGCCGTGGACATCTGGAGTATTGAGCAGATAACGCAAGCGCTACTTCATAAGCAATCAATGCCCCCAAACTATGGCCGAACAATAGAAACGGCCGATCTACCGCGTTATTAATATGAAATGAAGCCTGGCTAACAACTTCATCTATATTACTGATCAACTTTTCAGGAAACCGACTTTCCCTGCCCGGCAACTGAACAGCCAGAACCTCTACAAAATCTTTTAAATGAAGCCCCCAATCTGAAAATATTGAAGCCCCTCCGCCTGCATACGAAAAACAAAATAATTGAAGCGGAGCGAAAGAATTTTTATGAGTTCTTACCAACCAATTACTACTGGTATCCGGGGTAATTGACCTGGTATTTGCATCTCGGCCTGTCACGATCAAAATAATCATCCAACTGCTAATATATTAATATCTGGAGTGTTAATAGTGATGCATTGGTGAACACTCACGTTATCGTCAATACAACCGTGCAGATATAAACATTAGGACTTCAAAGATTCCAAATGCTTTCTTAAACTCAGCGGCCTCATATCAGTCCAAACCTTATCAATATGATCCAGACAATATTGTTTGTCTCCTTCCGTGCCCTCTTCGTTCCACCCCAAAGGCAAGTCCCTGTCCTTAGGCCAAATTGAATATTGCTCTTCATGATTCATTACAACTCGAAATACCAGCGATTCATTGTCACTAAACATTATTTTCTCCAATTTATGAAATCATTAATTAAAAATTAATATCCGCTTAATTTACCACTCAACTTCACTTTATTAACAAAGTGCCTGAACACAAATAACCCCAGAAAAATATAAAATGCAGCATTTATCAACGCAATCAAAAAATAGCTGTCGCTAATACTCTTTCCATCAACCATAATTTCCCGTAGCGTCATGGCACTTGGAACTATAGGTAGGAAAACAGCCATATTAATAAGCTCCTGCTGTAACTTTTCGAACGGAGTCATCATAAGGAACAGCAACGGGTACTGAGCAATACTCAAGACCTGGCTAATTTGTTTAGCGTGCAGAGCAACACCACCGGCAATAAAACCAAGCCCGACAGAGGAGATTATTACTGTAGCGATAGGAAGGGCAACGGAAAAAGAAAGAGATACAGATCGCTCTGTTAACCACAACAATAATGCCAGCACTATGCCGGTAAAAATAATGCCAATTAGAGCTCCCACAATAGATCGGGCAAGGAAAACATGAGATATATTGTGATAACTTAAAAACAAGTTTTCCAGGGTTCCACGCCGCGCATCATTTTGAATATCTGTAGGCATGTTATTAAGCCCCGATAACGCTATCATCCAGGTGGCATAACCAACCAAGACAGCATCAAGGTTAGTACCAAAACTTTCCACACCGGCTATGTGTTTTGCACCTAGCAATAATCCATAAAAAAATAGCGTTAGCATAATGAGGCCGCTGAAAAAATTTAGCGGATAGCGCAACTCTAACGTACAGATCTTGTAGCATTCAGCAAGAAATAAATTAAGCACTCTGCGGACACTCCATTGATGTTATTTTTAAGAAAACACTCCCCAAGTCCGAATCCAGACGCCGAATGGAATGTATCTCCAGCGGATCAAGTGCTGCAATAACCCGATATAGCTCAGATGAGCCACCACGAACCAAAACCTTATCCTCAGAAACACTAACATCTGCAATTCTATGCAAACTCAAACCGATATCTTCACTTACCGGCTCAATCATTTTCAATTCATATACGTTAGTAGCATAACTTTTCACAAGATCCTGAGTAACGCCGCTATTAATTATCTTCCCTGACTTCATCATAACTACCCAGTTGGATAACTCCTCGGCAATATCAAGCTGATGAGTAGTAAGAACCACACCAATTTCTTTCCTATCCACTAACTCACGAATTGTATTTTTAACATCAATTGTCGACTCCAGGTCGAGCCCCAAGGTTGGCTCATCCAACAACAGAAGACTAGGGTGATGCATCATACTTACAGCAATAGAAAGGCGCTGCTGCATTCCTCTGGATAATTTTTGAACCTGCACTTTCTCCTTGGATTCAAGAAAAAATTTCTTCAGGAGATAAATTGAGCGCGCACGCGCATCTTTGATGGTCATACCTTTGAGTACGCCAAAGTAGATAAGATTTTCTCGAGAGGTCATCCGCCAGTACAAGCTTCTGTTTCCCTCCAATACAGAGCCTATATGGCGTAGCGCTTCGCGCTCGCGATGAGGATCATACCCGGCGATTCTTACTGCACCGCTATCGGGCTCGAGCAATCCGGAAATCATCTTAATTGTTGTGGTCTTGCCTGCCCCGTTTGCTCCTAAAAGGGCGAGGATTTCCCCTTTTGCCAGGCTAAATGACACATCATTAACGGCAACAATTTTTTTTTGTGAATCTGAGTAGGTCTTTCGAAGATTTTCAACAACTAAAACTTTATTATTATTAAACTCCATTAGTACTCCCTACAAATGAATAATTAACTACATCTAATCAAATTTTTGATAACTTACATCCAACCACAATAAAACCGGAAACCGTTGCAAAAAAGCTCCCTGAGTTTTCAGCCGCTCTCAGCTCCCCCCACCAACTATCAAACTCCGCTTGCGTCAACTGACCTTGCTTAAGCGCATCCAGCATTGCGTCTTGAACCAGTGCCGTATATACAAAAAACGAAATCTGAAACAACTGCGGGGAGACTCTGATATCAACCAATCCCAACTCATGACACAATCGCGGCAAAGCACCGCCAATCTCTGCATTTGGAACAGAGAACGCTACAATTTCATTAATTTTTCTAGCTAATGCTCGATTAGTCGTATCAACGATGATTCCACGATAATCGAAATCAAATAATAATAGAGATCCCCCAGGTCGGGTCACTCGCACCATCTCCGATAACATAAGGCGCGGATCATCTACATATTCAATAACGCGTTCCGCTCGACAAATATCAAAACTATCATCGGAGAACTGTATTTTTTCAGCGCCCCCGACATAAAACTCTAAAGAGAGGCCTTGATTAGCGTAACGGCGCCGGGCTTCATCTATTAAATTGACACTGATATCAATTCCAATAACCGAACCGCTACCACCAACAACATCAGCCAGGCGCCTTACCTCCTGCCCTACACCACAACCAACATCCAATACATGCTGGCCGGGTTGAACAGGGCAAAACTGACGCATTTCCAGTTTACATCTTTGAATAAAATTGAGCGCGTCAGCGGCGTCCAGCCATTGAACAGCTTCGCTATCTCCATTTATTTTGTTAACAATCTCAAAATTGTTACGATTATTTTTAGAGTTCTGCATAGCACCATATTTAAAGCTGGTGGCTTAACCAAGCATGATTAGGCCATATTTGATTATGGTAGGTCAAGGACCGCTGAAACTGTAAAATGCTGGACCTTCTAACACTACTTGTGACAACAACAGCAATTTCTGCCCCTATTTTTATCTGCAAAAATAACAATTGTTGCCCCCCCATTTTTATCTGCAAAAAATAGCAACTTTTTGCATACATTTTTATCTGCAAAAAAATATTCATGATTAGCTATATTTGCGGGGATGCTCACGCACGCTGAAATAAAACTTATACCACACCGATAGCTGTCCGTAACACTTTACGTCGGCTTGGTATCGTATTCCGCCTATGCTTTTTATCATTTATATATTTCCATTCTGCTACATACACCACCCTGAATGGCAATCGACCCGGCGAGGACATCTAGAGACTAAAACGCATAAAAACCCGGTGATCCCGCGCGTATTTTTCCGCGGCTTTTTCTACCTGCACAAGGGTAATGCCAGTAAAAACTGTCAAAGTTTTTGCGAAACAATTGAAACACGCCGGTGTTATTGCTGAAACCACTCTCGGACGCAGCATCCAAAGGATTGAAACTGATCGAAGACTTATTGATTAACCAACACGAGGAAAAATGCACAAATCTATCACCTATGGCACACACAAACCCAGCCAATTTCATGCAGTAGCGAAGCGTCTAACCCTTGTTAATAAGCACTGTGATCAAGTAAAACGGCTGCGGCGATATCGCTGAACACCTACAACATCTACGACTACAAATTTGATTTAGGTGGTCTGTGTGCACTCGACCCAACGAATTATCTATCTGCACTTGTGGTAATAGATACTCGCTGCCGTTTTGGTAAAGAACCATAACGCTTAATGAAAAATGGCGATGAAATTTTTCAAAAACTCGCCATCAATTGGCAACATCTTAAAACCCCAGTCATTCACCAAGGAGAATCATAATGGCAAATACCGCCAATATCACAAATGACATCATTCAAGAGCGCTTATAACTAACACTTGAAAATCGCCCCATACCAATTAATACCCCTCCCAGCGCATTTAACTGTGAAGATTACGGAGCATTAATAGCCGAAGGGAGACGCAAAAGATTGTCGGGAATTCAAACGTGTATTTATTGACAAGAAATAAACGAGCAGCGATTTAAATTTCACCATTAAAAATGCAAATCAGAAAAATGAACGAAATGGATTATGAAAGACTTGTCGATGCAATCGCGGCGCGATTGCATGCATTACCCGCACAAGCAAAAATTATTTTGACTGCGAAACATTGTGCCGATTATATAGGCATTGGAGAGAGTCACTTTGCAGACCGCATGAGTAAGGCTTTTGATTTTCCAGCCCCTATAAAATTGCCGACAGATAGAGGCAGGCGCGGGCATGCGAGATGGTATGCGACGGAGGTACAAGACTGGGTGGCTGGCCATAAATAGGCCAGCTCTTCACTGCCTTTTAATTTTTCCGATCAAATCAGCAATTTGATTGACGCCGTCGAATGTACCAGGGATTTCATTTATATTTAACTTTAATGCATCAACAAACAATCGAAACAGCGGCGGCAAATTTCGATTTGGATAATACATATAGTAGCCTTCGTAAGTCATTTTCCAATCCGCTAAAACTTCAGTTAATGCTCCACTGTTAAGTTCTTGTTCCGCCATAGTCGCAGGCACCCAAGCGAGACCCAATCCGTCTATCGCCCCCCTCATTAAAAGATGTGCGTGACTAACAACCATGGCGGGCTGAGGACACGGCGACCATGTCTTTATCCACCGAACTGCCCATGCGGATACCTATATCAAAACGGTCCTTCACGATATCCGTAAACGCATAATCCGTCGTGATCTCCAATACAACATCGGGATAGTCACGTGCGAACGACGCAAGCTTGTCCCACAGCAGCGTATTGATCACATGCTCCGAGCTGTTGATTCGCAAGGTTCCGCGCGGGAGGTCCCGAAACGCATTTAACTTCCCCAACTTCTGATCGATGCCATTAATCAGCGGCTCTATATCTTCCAGCAAGCGTTCGCCCGCTTGTGTTGGAGACACACTGCGCGTGGTGCGATTAAGCAACTTAACCCCAATCCGCTCTTCCAAGGTTCTGATCGTGTAGCTCAATGCCGATTGGGAAACACCCAGTTGACCAGCTGCTTTGGTGAAGCTTCCAGCTTGAGCGACCAGGATAAATGCACGCAGGTCATTAAGGTTTTCGGACATTGGATGGCACCTTGAAGCGACAGTCGTTGGCGTTGATTATGCTACTAAAATCGCAAAATAAACCGTTTATCGAGTATGAACAATGGAAAAAAGCTCACATTAATCAAATTTCCTTATAAGTCTATGCGGAATATAGGACTTAATACAGGTGGAGGAACTGACTATAGTGAGGTCAGTGCTGACATGAGTTAGAGAGGAAAATGTATGAGTACCATCACCTTGAATAGTGGTATTGAGATGCCGGTCCTGGGCTTCGGTGTATTCCAGATGACTGACCCTGCTGAATGTGAGCGCGCCGTGATTGATGCGCTGGACACAGGTTATCGACTCATCGATACCGCCGCCTCCTACCAAAACGAAACCCAGGTTGGTAACGCATTACGAGCAAGTGGAGTTGCGAGAGATGAGCTATTCATCACCACAAAGCTATGGCTTGGGAATGCCAGCTACGAAGGTGCGAAAGCGCAGTTCGAGCGCTCATTGAATCGCCTGCAACTTGATTACGTCGACCTGTATCTCATCCACCAGCCCTTTGGTGATATTCACGGTGCCTGGCGTGCAATGGAAGAATTGCATGCAGCCGGAAAAATTCGCGCGATTGGCGTCAGCAATTTTCAACCGGATCGCCTGGCCGACCTGATGGCTTTCAATCGCATCAAACCTGCTGTAAATCAAATAGAAGTTAATCCATTCAATCAGCAACTACATGCCGCGCCCTGGATGAAGTCCAAAGGAATTCAGCCTGAAGCCTGGGCACCTTTTGCCGAAGGAAAGAACAACTTATTTACCCATCCCGTTCTGACCGCCATTGGTAATCAATATGGAAAATCGGTGGGGCAAGTTGTACTGCGGTGGTTGCTTCAGCGTGGAATTGTTTCTCTCGCCAAATCGGTACGCAAAGAGCGCATGAAAGAAAATATGGCCGTGCTGGATTTCACATTGTCAGATTCGGAGATGAACAGCATTACTGCAATTGATACTGCTACCAGTGCGTTTTTCTCCCACCGAGATCCTGCAATGGTCGAATGGCTGACCTCTCGCACCCTCGATGTGTAACGGCGGATGTATAAAAAGGTGATACGTATGAATTCAAAAACACTGACTACTTTTTTGATATCAACAATGTTATGGGCAACAGGAGCAATAGCTGACGATCAAGCCAAAACTAATCCTTTTGGCTTGGTGTACAAAGGTGCTATCACTGAAAATAAAAAAGGAAAAGTAAACATTCATCCCACCACTTACAAACTCAATGGCCTCGATATTTCCGCCAACATTTATACACCTGTTAATTACGACTCGACAAAGAAATATCCCGCCGTTGTTATCGCGCATCCTAATGGCGGAGTGAAGGAACAAGTCGCAGGTCTCTACGCGCAACATTTGGCACAGCTCGGATACATCGCAATTACCGCTGATGCAGCCTACCAAGGTGCAAGTGGTGGCCAACCACGCAATGTCGATAAACCGGCCAACCGAATTGAAGATATCCATGGCATGGCTGATTTTATTACGCAGTATCCCGGCGTAGATTCCAGTCGATTGGGCCTACTCGGAATTTGTGGCGGTGGTGGATACTCATTGAAAGCGGCGCAGACTGATAAACGCTTTAAAGCGATTGCCACATTAAGCATGTTTGACTCCGGCTTGGTGAGACGCAACGGTTATCAGGACTCGCAATTGGATACTATCCAACAACGATTAAAACTCGCCTCGGATGCACGCGCACAAGAAGCGGCTGGCGGAGAAATAATTTATACCGGTGATGTAAAACTGACAGACGAACAAATTGCAAAATTGCCCTTTGATTTATATCGACAAGGTTTTGAATATTACGGAAAGACCCATGCGCACCCCAATTCAACCTTCAGATATACCTTGAGTAGCTTGCTGGATCTCATGCGTTTTGATGCAACCAGTAATATGGATTTAATTAATCAGCCGCTACTGATGATTGCGGGCAGCAAAGCTGACTCACTGTATATGACGGAAAAGGCATTTAATTTAGCAACGGGCACCAAAGAAAAAGAACTGTTTAAAATTGATGGCGCAACTCATATTGAAACCTACTGGGTGCCGAAATATGTCGAGCAGGCGGTAAGCCACCTTCAATCCTTTTACAGCAAAAATCTTTGAGTAGGATTACCAATTTAAATCCAAATAATTCAATTGGAGCGCCTGTGAATAAAATAACTATGAATAATCCATTTAAAGTAGTTATGGCGTTGACCTTGTTATCGAATCATGCATTAGCAGATGATCAGCAAAAGCAACAGATCACCAAATTCGATCAGCACGTGATTCAAAATGCGCCCGCCGATAACTTTTCCGGCAAAGCGCATTTTTCCCGATTGCCGATCATGCCATCAGATGGTGATGTAGCACCAGCCACAGTAACGTTTGCGCCCAATGCGATCACTAACTGGCATATTCATCCCAATGGCCAATATTTAATTGTCATCGATGGCGAAGGCCGCACGCAGGAGTGGGGAAAGCCAATTCAAAATATCAGTAAAGGTGATGTTATTTGGTGTCCTCCCGGTGTGAAGCACTGGCATGGAGCCAGCCAGCATAGCAGCATGACTCATATTGCTATTTCTCCCGTTGCAACGGCAGACGAAAAAGTTACCTGGTTGGAAAAAGTCGAATTACCGCAAAACCTCCAGGAAATAAATGCGCACGAGAAGCAAAGAGCTAAAGCGAACGCACCGTTGACTACCAGGCAACTAAGCCTCATTCCAATTGCTGCATTTACGGCGACGGGAAATCTTGAGAGTCTCAAACCAGCATTGGTGAAAGGACTGGAAGCCGGTTTAACCATAAATGAAATCAAAGAAGCATTAGCTCATCAATATGCCTATGCAGGCTTTCCACGTAGCCTGAATGGTTTACTTACTTTTAAAAGCTTGTTGGAGCAGCGGCAGCAACAAAATATTAAAGACACGATAGGTGCAGCATCAACGCCTACGGCCAATGACATTAATTATTATCAACTAGGCACAGAGACATTAGGTTATTTGACAAACGCGCCAGCAGAAAAACCCTTAGTTGAAAACTTTTCCCCAACAATTGACTACGCGTTAAAAGCACACTTGTTTGGCTATTTATTTAGCCGCGACAACCTGAGCTACATTGACCGTGAACTGGTGACCATCGCCACCCTGGCGGCACTTGGAAATGTTAATAGCCAATTAACTTCTCATTTTAAAGTTGTGCAAAATCTTGGTCTTAAGGACTCACAACTTCAGCAAATCATCGACACACTCAAAGTTGACGTTAATGTAGATGTTGCTGCAAACAGCTCAGCTGTTCTCCAGCAGCTGAAAGCAACACAAACCAAATAAACTGAAGAATGAGCCTCTATGAATACTCAACTCAACTCGCTCTTTAAAATCACCTGTAGTTTCAGTTTGGCATTGCTAATTTCGGCTTGCGCCACTGATACAGAAAACTCAAAAGCAATAACAATCACAGATCAAGGCAGTTTCTCTGCCGGTGGAACCGTTATCCAAAAACCGGGAACATTTGACGGCAAAAAAATCACGGACTCCACAGGGCAAACGCTGCATGGAGACCATGCATCTGTGTTCTACCAGATTCCAGTTAATCCCAAACATTTCCCATTAGTGTTTTTGCATGGTGCTGGTCAATCAGCAAATACTTGGGGAACAACACCTGATGGGAGAGAAGGATTTCAAAACTATTTTTTACGCCACCATTTTTCTGTTTATCTTATTGATCAACCACGCAGGGGCCGCGCTGGACAATCCACCATTCCAGCTGAAATCACGGCAACTCCACAAGATCAAATGTGGTTCAACATGTTTCGCGTGGGCCAATATCCGAATTATTTTGACAACGTACAGTTTCCTAAAGATGCAGAATCACTCAATCAATATTTTCGTCAAATGACTCCGAATACCGGTGCTTATGATGAGCAGTTAATTAGCGATTCCATGATGGAGGTATTGAAGCGCTCGGGACCATCGGTGGTAGTCACTCACTCACAAGGTGGTGGCCCCGGTTGGTGGACAGCAATCAAATCCAACAATGTGAAAGCCATAGTTTCCTATGAACCAGGAAGCGGATTTGTCTTCCCGGAAGGTGAGCTTCCCGCAGCGATGCCAAGCTTAACGGGCA
This sequence comes from Cellvibrionaceae bacterium, assembly GCA_021151825.1. Lineage (GTDB taxonomy): Bacteria > Pseudomonadota > Gammaproteobacteria > Pseudomonadales > Cellvibrionaceae > Cellvibrio. Next base: position 285,018 of record JAGKWQ010000009.1, on the reverse strand, counting down.
CACTTACACCTACCCCGGTCAAGTTAGAACAGTTTTTAAAGCTAACAAAGATTCCGATTATTATTTACTACGGCGATAACATTCCTGTGGCAGCACATGAAAATCCTGGTCAGGACAATTGGCGGGTGCGCTTGGCAATGGCAAAAAAATGGGCTGAGGTAGTAAATAAACATGGCGGTGATGCCCGCGTTGTTCACTTACCAGAGGTAGGGATTTACGGTAATACACACTTTCCATTTTCGGATTTAAACAACATTCAAATTGCAGAGTTGCTATCAAATTTTTTAGCAGAAAAAAAACTGGATTAACCTTAAATAAATAACTCTATTTTCGTTAAATACTCAAAAAAAATTCATCGCAGAGGAAAATTCAATGAAAAAATTAATCTGTCTAGCTGGGTTTACCTTATCACTTTCAACATACGCTTTTGCGCAAGATACCACGCTTTTTCCTAAGGGAGAAAAAGCGCCTAATACTCACCACACCGGAACGGTGTGGTTAAGTGAATTGAGTGAAGCAGACAACAACTTTAATTACAACGTGACTTACGCAACCTTTGAACCCGCTGCAAAATTAAACTGGCACACCCATCCGGGTGGTCAAATTCTCATGATCACCGAAGGGACCGGTTACTACCAAGAACGTAGCACACCAGTAAAAATTGTACACAAAGGAGAAGTGATCAAATGCCTTCCTAATGTCGAGCATTGGCACGCCTCAACTCCGAAAAGCAGTTTCTCCTATATAGCCACAACGACAAATCATCCCAAGGGCAGAACAATCTGGCTAGAAGCAGTAACAGAAAAAGAATATTTAAGCGCTGAATAAAATTAATGCCTTCTATTCAAATCAGGAAATTACATTATGAAATATTCGTTACCTTGTACTACTGCGCTTAAAACCATCATTTTACTTGTCTGTCTTCCGATTATGGCCGGGCAGTCAGTGTGGGCAGCAAATGCTAATACAACCAAAGAAATGCACACGAAGAGTAACGAGCAGGAAATCATCAATCTTTCAAAAGAAAAGTGGCAATGGATGGCAGAACGCAATATTGGAAAATTGGAAACCTTATTTCATGAAAAAGCTGTATTTGTCCACATGGGTGGAACTATGTCCAGACAGCAGGAATTGGACATTATCAAAAGCGGAGGGATTCATTATAAGAAAGCGGATATTCATGAAGCTTCAGTTAACATTATTGGTAACACTGCAATCTGCTTGAATAGAATTACGCTTCTGGCTGTAGTAGGTGGCAAAGAAGTTACCAATCCTTTGGTGGTCACAGAAGTTTATGTACACGAAAGTAATGATTGGAAATTAGCTTCGCTATCATTTACTCGATTACTCATGCCTTAAAAAAACCTGGATTATTCCGTCATTCAAAACCTGAAATTTTTAACAAAAGCTGAAACAATTTCTGCGATTCACACAGTTAATTCTTCAGCTTCTGCTTTTTAGGAGATCAAAAATTATCTGAATAGCTCAGACAACTGCTTCATAGAGATGAACAATCGGGAACGCTCATTGTATTTACACAACTCCTGAAAGCCATACTTTACATAAAAGCTCTCTGCATTTTTATTGAAACAATCCACTACTACAGCATGCGCTGGCATATGAGCACTATGTTGTGGAAATATTCAAGCGCATTCACGAAAGCAACCTTACCCAAGCCCAGCCCTTTAAATTCCTTGTGCACAGCCAGCTGCGCGAGAAGAAATACCGGAATAGGATAGCGAGGTAGTTTTTTAGCGACCTCTTCTAGCAAGTCTTCACGCTTTATTAATGATGGCGCAATGGAATAAAACGCACAGATAGGCACTTTTCCATTCGGTAAAGATAAGAATGCAGGCAACACCATAGTTTTGCTGATGCCCGCATCTATAAGTCTTGAGGATTGGCCTCGAATGAGGTTATTTAGTTTCTGCTCACCACAATCAAAAGACTCTCTGTCATAGATTGTTTTATCCAGGCTTACAAACTCTTTTGTATAGCTCACTTAAATCCCTGTTCTTTAGCAAATTGAACGGCATTTGTCAGCGCGGAATTGGGTTTGCTGGCCTTGTTACATGCTTCCATAAATCTATCGAACACATCGTTTTCTACAGTCATGGATTCATATTGAGCTATGACCTTGGTCGAATTTTCATTCAGTACGCTAACAACATAATCAGTCAGGCTTTTATGGCCCAGCAATACTGAGGCTTTTTCAGCCTAGCCTTAATTTGCTCATCAAGGCGCATGTCTAAGCGGGATGTCGCCATGGGATACCTCGGACATAAGGATATTTGTACAGATAGTCCGTACATAGGGACTTCGCAATCAACCTCTTAACTTTCTTTTCAATTACTTACGATTTCGTCACGTCATCAGGTGCCAGAAAGGCATGCCGGGCTGCCGCTGAGTCAGTATGCAACTCAAGACAATCTGGTGTAATACGGTGAAATTTGGAAGCCTCGAATTGCATGGCTATGCTAAAGGGAGAAACCTGTTCGGCAAAAGCGAATTCAGGAAAAGCCCATAAACTTGGGCACACCACTATCTACCACATCCCAAGAGTCGCATGTTGAATAAGGACTTAAGCATCCAAAGGAGCAGCACAGTGCCAGAGTTAAATGTATTTACCACTCAAGAAATAACACTTTTATTTTTTCTAGCAACGAGCATTGTTGTGTGGGTTGTTATGGTGTGTGCATATATCAAGTTGATTAAACAAGGCAATAACAACCGATATACCCAAACGCACTTTTGAAATTGAAAACCGCTCGAACATTTTCAAGCGAACAATTTCCCATTGCGCGCCTTTTTTAGTTTCTGAAATTTCTTCCGCATATTTTTTGAACACATCAAGCAGCATATGCGTAGTGCTTACACCATCAGCCATCTGGCCTAATTCAAATTCTGTTTGGGATGCCCAATTTTTAGCCTGCGCTTTTGTATCGTGCCGCTTTGATTTGCGAACGCCATTTACATACACCTCGGCGCTCCAGCGGTCGCCGATCTTCCTGAAAGTTGCCATAGAAAAACGTAATCCCCGACGTAATAAAACGTAATGACCATGTGAAAATATACGTTTTTGTGTGGGCAAATGCGAGTTGAGCACAAACAAAAAACCCCACAAGTCGTTGATTTGTGGGGTTTTGTTGTTACAAACAATTGTTTGTGTTTTTTAACATGGTGCCCGAGGCCGGACTTGAACCGGCACGACCAAAAGATCGACAGATTTTAAATCTGTTGTGTCTACCGATTTCACCACTCGGGCAGAGTGCCTTTACGTCGGTACGTAAAGAAAAGTGGAGGCGCGATCCGGAGTCGAACCGGACTCGCTGGATTTGCAATCCAGAGCATAACCGCTTTGCTATCGCGCCTTTTCGAGAGGCCGCAATTCTAGCGGACTCATTTTGAAAATCCTAGTCTTTTATATAACTGAACCCAAGGTTTTTTACGGTTTGATTAAATGCTGCTCAGGTCGATCAAAAGACGTTATTAGTCAGGGGTTTTTGGTAGCAGGAATGGCCATGCGGCACGTAGGTAAAGCACCATTGACCAGAGCGTTAATGCTGCTGCACCAGCCAACGCAATGTAGCCGATGGGTAACAGCAAAGGAATATTTGCTAACAAGACGATAATTGCCGTCATTTGCAATGTGGTTTTGATTTTACCGATGTAAGAAACTGCCACACTTGCCCTCTGCCCTACTTCTGCCATCCATTCACGCAATGCAGAGATGATAATTTCACGACCAACAATTACTGCAGCAGCGACCACGAACCACACTGAATCATGATGCAAGGTCACCAGCAACAATAAGGCAATTGCCACCATCAACTTATCGGCAACAGGGTCTAGAAAGGCACCAAAAGGAGTGCTTTGGTTGTATTTGCGCGCAACATAACCATCCGCCCAATCGGTGATGGCAGCAACACTGAAGATCACGGAGGAGACAAAATGGGCCCAACCAAACGGTAAATAAAACACTACAACGAATAACGGAATCAGGAAAATCCGCATCAGGGTCAGCTGGTTGGCAAGCGTCATAGGCAATTCTCTGGGCCAGATGAACAAATCAGTAAAACGGGCGCGATAATACACCAGCAAGGCGGCTTTCACACCCTGCGACTTAAGGGTTAAGCGCTAAAAACTTATTCATTATGGAAAAACGCGTAAATTTCTTCAGCCAGTTTCTGGCTAATCCCGCTCACTCGCACCAAATCATCAACGCTGGCGTTTTGCACTTCCTGTAAACCACCGAAATGCCGCAGCAGCTCCCTGCGGCGGGTTGCACCAATACCTGCAATATCTTCAAGGGTCGAGGTTTTGCGCTTTTTGTCGCGCCGCTGTTTGTGGCCGGTAATCGCAAAACGATGGGATTCATCGCGAATATGCTGGATCAAATGCAGTGCTGGTGAGTCGCCCGGCAATACGATTTCTGCGCCGGTATCACCGTCAAACAAGGTTTCAAACCCGGCTTTGCGTGTAGTGCCTTTGGCTACACCAATCAATTGCACATCCTGCACGCCCAATTCAGATAATACCTCTTTGGCTTTACCCAATTGGCCTTTACCACCATCGATTAACAGAATATCCGGCAATTTGCCTTCGCCGTTTTGTAAACGGGTATAGCGACGGGTCAAGGCTTGCTCCATGGCTGCGTAATCGTCACCACCGGTAATACCTTCAATATTAAAACGGCGATAATCAGACTTGAGCGGCCCATTAGTATCAAACACTACGCAGCTTGCAACAGTTAGCTCGCCGCTACTGTGACTAATATCAAAACATTCCAAACGCTGTGGGGTTTCATCCAACCCAAGCGCTTCTTGCAACGCAACAAAACGATCCAGCGAATTCTTCTTACTGTTCACATGAGCAATAAGATTTTGCAATGCGGCCGTTGCCGCCATCTGCAGCCATTTGGATCTGTGACTGCGCACTTGATGATTAATAAATACCTGGCGCCCCGCAGCCTGCTGTAAAGCCGATGCGATCAAATCAGTCTCATCTAACGGATGGCTCACAATAACTTCGCGCGGAATTTCGCGGCCAGTACTAGCCAGATAAAACTGTGGAATAAATTCGGCAAGAATTTCAGAGGGTGTTTCCGCAAGTGTCGATGACGGATAAAAACTACGACTCCCCAAGATCCGCCCCTGACGAATAAACAAAACATGCACACAAATCGCAGCCGCACGCATTTCAGCGGCTATTACATCGATATCACCATTACCCTCTTCAATTACTTGCTGCGATTGCACAATACGCAAAGCGGTAATCTGGTCGCGATATGCTGCCGCTTTTTCAAATTGCAATTGCTGCGCTGCGCTGTCCATTTTATCGGCAAGCTCGCTCAGTAATTTGTCACTGTTACCTGTTAAAAATAACTGCGTATGATGCAAATCGGTTTTGTAATCTTCCGGGGAGATAAATTCCACACAAGGTGCGGTGCAACGCTTTATCTGGTATTGCAAACACGGGCGTGTACGATTGTTATACACGCTGTCTTCACATTGGCGAATACGAAACGTTTTCTGTAAAAAATTCAGACTTTCCTTTACCGCACCCACATTTGGAAATGGCCCGAAGTAATCGCCACGTTTTTTCTTGGCGCCGCGATGAAAGGAAATGCGCGGGTAATCCTCGCCGCTGGAAATAAAAATATAAGGATAGGATTTATCGTCACGCAACAAAATATTGTATGGAGGACGATTGGACTTAATCAGGTTCTGCTCAAGAATCAGCGCTTCTGTTTCGCTGGCAGTGACCGTTACCTCAACGCGAGCAATACGTGATACCAAGGCTTGGGTTTTGGGCGTGAGACCAGTTTTGCGAAAGTAACTGGATAAACGCGCCTTTAGATTTTTAGCTTTTCCCACATACAAAATAGCACCATCACTACCAAACATTTGGTAGATACCTGGCTGCTGGGTAGTACTGGCAAGGAAACGGACGGAATCAAAAAGCTCAGCGCTGTCTTGCGTCATTGAAACAGGTCTGCAGAAAGAAAAAGCAGTCGCTTATACGACTGCTTCCGGATCGAGAAGATTATGTTTTACTGCCAATAGCGTTAACTCTACATCACTATTGATATCAAGCTTTTCAAAAATACGGTAACGATAAGAATTAACCGTTTTAGGGCTGACACAAAAAGTGTTAGCAATATCATTCACCTTCTGGCCATTGGCAATCAGCATGGCCGTTTGCAGTTCGCGCTGGGATAATTTTTCAAATGGCGATTCCTGATTGTTACCGCCAGAGAAAGTCTTCAACGCGAGTTGCTGGGCAATACTGTTGCTCATATACAAATCACCGCGAATCACTTTATTGATTGCGTCAGTGATCTCGGTAAATTCTGCCCCTTTAGTGACATAACCAACCGCGCCCGCTTGCATCAGACGAGTGGGATACAAGTCATCATCACAAGCAGTAACCGCGATAATTTTAATCACCGGATTCACGGTCAACAGTTTTTTAGTGGCTTCAAGGCCGCCCATCCCCGGCATTTTAACATCCATCAGGACTACATCAGGCTTTAGAATACGCGCCTTTGTGACCGCCTCTTCACCGCTCTTGGCGTCCCCAACCACTTGATAGCCGTCTATGTCGGCTAACATACGCACTATCCCCATGCGAACTAGATCGTGATCATCGACTACGAGAATCTTTGTCAAACTAGCCCCCAAACCCGAAACCGGATACCAGACATTGTTGTTATCAATAGCCAGCTAACTTGCTGGCACATTTTTAGAGATTGTAGTGAGAGTCCACACAAACTACCACTCTTAAATATCCCTTTTAAGCCTGGTTAAATGCCAATAATCTGGAATCTCGCTGTTTTTTATTACTTTATGCATCCCTGATCCTTCAGATTTTTAGGTTATGCAACAAAATGATGAAGCGCCAATAACCATTTCTCACTCAGGATATACTCGCGGCTCCATCTCCAGCATTACGCCAAACTGCTCTTGTACACTAGCAACCACCCTATCGGCCAATTGCAATATAAGTTTACCTTCAAGTTTACCCGGGTTTGTCAGTACCAATGCCTGATCCGGATGAACCCGTACACCATCAACGTCCTTTCCCCGCCAACCAGCTTGATCTATTAACCAGCCCGCCGCCAGCTTTACTTGTAAATCATTGACCGGATAGGACACCAATTGGGGATATTGCAGTTTCAAGGCCTCAAACTGCGCCACAGAAATAATCGGGTTTTTAAAGAAGCTACCCACATTCGGGATTTGTTGCGGGTCAGGTAATTTGGATTGGCGAATGGCAACTACCGCTGCACTTACCTGTTCTGGCGAAATCTCATCCTCGGGAATATCTGCCAGGGCTGCGCGAAGCGCTGGATATTGCAAATTCAACGTCGGTATTTTGCTTAATTTAAAAGTAACCGATGTAATCACATACTGATCTTTTAGCGATTGTTTGAAAATACTGTCGCGATAACCAAATTGGCAACTCTCTTTGGTAAACGACACCATCAATCCGGATTGAATATTCAGCGCACTCAATTCAGCGAATACATCTTTTAGTTCGACACCATAAGCACCAATATTCTGGATCGGTGCTGCACCGACACTACCTGGAATCAGTGAGAGGTTTTCCAATCCGTAATAACCGTTATCCAGTGTATATTCCACTAATTGGTGCCAATTCTCTCCGGCTGCAACCTTAAGCCAGACAAATTCATCATTTTCAGCAACCACATCCAAACCACGATTTTTTATATGAATGACCAAACCGGGAAAGTCCGCACGTAAAACAATATTGCTACCGCCACCCAGAATTAATAATGGCAGTTTTTCTGCTTTGGCAAATGCCAAGGCCTCGCGCAATTCTTCATCGTTTTGTACAGCGACAAAATAATTCGCTGCCGCAGGAACAGCGAGGGTGTTGAATTTCTGGATATTAAAATGCGGCAGAAAAAGTGGCACAGCACAAACCTTCAGTAAGATAAATTAATAAAGTCGTTGGCGAATATGTGTTAATAATCCTTCCGCGGCCTCTTCCACCAAATCGAGCACCAACTCAAAACCATCATTGCCGCCATAATAAGGATCAGGAACTTCGCGATGGGTTTTGCGTGAACCGAAATCCAGAAATAAACCAAGATGTCCGGCAAAATGTGTTGGCCTGAGCGAGTGCAAATCGCGCAAGTTGGAATTATCCATCGCCAACACATAATCGAATTCATCGAAATCAGCAGTTATCACCTGACGCGCGCGCAAAACGGATAAATCATAACCGCGTAGTTTTGCTGCGGCGACAGTGCGGGAATCCGGCGCTTTACCAATATGCCAATCACCGGTTCCGGCCGAATCAACAATAATTTTTTGTTCCAGTTTTTCGCGCTTTATTATTTCGCGAAAAATGCCATCCGCAGTGGGTGAGCGACAAATATTGCCCAAACACACAAATAATACTTTAGTCATGGCTTTCTCTGCTCGCAATATTAACTCAATTTTCCAACAGTGTTTTTACACGCAGTAAATCAGCTTCAGTATCTACACCACCGGGAACTTGCGCGCAGGCTTCAGCAATATGAATTGCTTCACCGTTAGCTAATACACGCAATTGCTCAAGCGATTCAATTTTTTCCAGCGTTGCTTGCGGCCAGGTAATAAAACGATTCAGCAATGCCACGCGATAGGCGTAAATACCGATATGACGCTGCGCCGGAAATTCAGCGGGCAATACGCTAACTTCCGCTTGCGCGAAGTGATCGCGCGGCCAGGGAATCGGGGCACGGCTAAAATACAGCGCTTTACCTGTTTGATCGGCAACTGCTTTTACAATATTGGGATTGCGAAAATCATCCAGGCTGTGAATCGGCTCACTTAAAGTAGCGACACTTGCGTAGATATTAGTCGCAAGGTTTTTTGCAACCTGGTTAATCACTTCCGGTGGAATTAATGGCTCGTCGCCCTGCACGTTAACGATAATATCGTCCGGTTTTAAACCTAATTGCGCAGCGACTTCCTGCAAGCGATCAGTGCCGGAATTATGCGCAGCAGAAGTCATACAAACACGCGCACCAAAACTTTTGGCAACCGTTTCAATGCGCGCATCATCAGTCGCGATAATAACCTGCGCGGCTTCACTTTGACTTGCTCGCTCATACACATGTTGAATCATCGGTTTGCCAGCAATTCCCTTGAGTGGTTTTGCGGGTAAACGGGTGGACGCGTAGCGCGCTGGAATGACAACGTAAAAGCTCATAGTGTTAATCCGATTTGATAATGCAAAAAATTATTACCTTAAAAATTACCGCAATGGAAAACGGGATTTTTGTTGCGCGGAAGCTCGCTCCAGCTTTTGTCCGAATGCTTGCCAAAACGAATCAGGTAAAGCTGCACTAACGGGTAAATAAAACCAGTTATCCTGCGCGAAGCTGCGACATTTTACTGCGTCTTTCTCCGTCATAATAACTGGCAAGGAATTTTTAAAATCCAGGTCGTTAACAGAAAAAGCAAAGTGATCGGGAAACGCATGCAATTGCGGCACAAAACCCAATTCACGCAAGGTATTCGCAAAACGCTCGGGGTTGCCAATACCGGCCACGGCGTTAACCTCATCAGATAACTCGATGCGGGTAATAATGTTGCCTGTTTTCAAGTGAATCAATTCGCCAGGCTGGATTCGCATCGGCACATAAAAAATTGCGTCGCCACTAACTACTGGCAATACAAAATTCTCAGAAGGAGAATTAACGACAACCCAATCAACCGATTTCAAACGGCTTACCGGCTCGCGTAGCGGCCCAACCGGTAACCGCCAGCCATTCCCCAAACCGCGCAAGCCATCGACCACAGCGATTTCAATATCGCGACCCAAGCGATAATGCTGCAAACCATCATCGCTCAGTAAAATATCGCACCCCAGGTCTTCCAATAATTTGCCGTTGGCAACGCGATCAGCACCAACCGCCACCGCTACGCCGGTTTGCTGGAAAATTGCCAGGGGTTCGTCACCTGCTTCAGTAGCTGTACTTTGTGCATTCAACAAATAAGGATAATGGGTTGCCTTGCCACCATAACCACGGCTAATTACACCGGGATTGTAGCCGTGCTGTTGCAACCATTTAACCAGCGCGATTATCAGCGGAGTTTTGCCAGTCCCACCGACAGAAATATTTCCCACCACCACAATCGGTGTTGGCAAACGCTTTTGCTGATAGCGCAATAATAAAAAGCGACGCAAGCCGGAGAGCGCGATAAACAACCACATCACCGGCAATAACCACAGCGTCCAACGCCGCGTACCGTACCAGGCATCCAGCCATGAATCATGGGAATTGGTTGTGGTGGTCGAAGATGTTGAAGAGGATTGGGAACTCAATTGGCCAGCCTGTAAAAACAAAAGGACTTTTGCGAGTGGCAAAAGTCCGAATGGTTAATTAGGTGGGGATTGTAGCTGACTTACTCGTCTTTTTCAGGCTGGACTGACTGTTCCTGCTAGTCTTTTTTAGCTTCGGGCTGGCGAGTAGTGATGCTTAAATGCGCAAAGCCCAGTTGGCCTGCAGCATCCATCGCCTGTACTACGGCTTGATGTGGGGTTTTGGCATCGGCAGTAATCACCAACGGTGCCTTGTTATTGCCACCTGAAATTTTCTCCAGCGCTGACTTCAGTGTCTCAATTTTGGTATTCACCAAGCCTTGCCCGTTAACGGCGTAGCTACCATCGGTCATGATGATAATTTCAATCTGCTCCGGCGGTGTTGACGGAACCTCACCGGTTGCTTCCGGCAAACTCACTACTAAATGGCTTTCTTTGGTGAACGATGTGGAGACCATGAAAAAAATCAGCAGGATAAATACCACATCAATCAACGGCGTCAGGTTGATAAAGTCGTCTTCGCGTTTTTGCCTACGAAACTGCACAGTCCTCTCCCACCTTAGACTACTTTCACATCAACGCGACGCTCACTATGGAGAGCATCGATCAACTTGATCGCCTCCTCTTCCATGGTCACCACAATCGCATCAATACGGCGCTGGAAATATTTGTTCGCGATAGTTGCCGGAATCGCCACCACCAAGCCGGCCACGGTGGTGTACAGAGCAATAGAAATACCGCCCGCTAGCACATTGGTATTACCGGAACCTTCCAGCATGATGCCGTTGAAAATTTCGATCATCCCCAACACGGTTCCCAACAGTCCTAACAAAGGCGCGATATTGGCGATGGTTCCCAGAGTACTGACATAGCGCTCAAGGTCATGGATAACCTTGTTGGCCGCTTCCTGGACCGAGTCTTTCATGATGTCGCGACCATGCTTGGAGTTGCTCAAACCGGCGGACAAAATATAACCCAGCGGAGAAGATTGTTTCAGCTCACGCAACTTGGTTGCATCCAGCTGATTATTTTTGATCCAGGTCCACACCTGGGCCAGCAGGGTTTTAGGGGCAATTTTGGCAGGGTTCAACGTCCAATAACGTTCCGCACTAATGGCAATCACAATTAATGAACAGGCCAACAACGGCCACATCAAAATACCACCAGCTAAAAAAATCTCTATCACAGATGACTTCCTCTTATTTTCAGGGACGCGCAAGCCAACTCCCGCAGAGCCAGCCTGGAAATGCGGCGTAACATACCACATGCGGACCGGAATGCCATGGGGGAACGAAGTTTGTCTGTGATTGTGTGAAAAGCTGCCTATAAAAACGGGCCGGCTAAAAACCGGCCTGCGACATTTATCTACAATTTGAACAGATATCTGTAATTTGAACAGGTTTTATCCATTTCCGTTATTACTGAAAATACCAGTCAACCGCTCCTCCAATGTATGCAGATGTATTTGCAAGAGGCTGGTATTGGATGCGCCGCGCAATACGTGATTGATACGATTTTCCACAGACGCATATTGCAAAGCCAGCGCAACACGATCCGGTTGTTCCCAGAAGGCGGGGATTGATTCCGTAGCCAACTGATAGGATTTATAAAAAGCCGTTTTTACACGCTGGCGATATAACACCGCCAATGCCTGTGCCTGTTCAACATTCGCGAGTGGATCGGTGTCGCTAATATTACGCACGGCGGCCGACGCAGCGTCATCAAACGATAACAAAAGATCGGTGACATCTTTAAATGGATTTGCAGGTGACCGTGCAGCAATTAACGATGCCGCCGGGAATTCATCAAAGCAACCAAAGAATGCATCACCGCGCACCACTAAAATTTGCCCCAAATGTAAATTGCCATGGGTGCGAATATGGGGAGCCCCCTCCAATTGGGGAATATGTGATACCAAATATTCCGTTATAGCGGGCAAATTATTCTCCAAACGATTCGCGCTTTCCACAACATCACCAGACGAATGCTGTTTTAATAATTGAATCAGTTCATCCAAACGATCCACGATTCTTTTTACCCACACCGCAATCATTTCTGCAGTCGCAATAACCACACCAAACCCGGGTTGATCTGAAGGCAGTGCCAATACCACATGCATTTCACCCAGGCGTTTTCCCATAACACCGGCAAAATTTTCCAGCTCTACCAATGCCGGTACCTGCTCATTCATGCTCGAGCTCCCGGCGGTGGTTTGATCGCGGAATCCACGCTCCAATGTATTGTGCGTCCACTGCCATGCATCCCCCTGGTTAACCAGATACTCTTGCAAAATAGCCAGGCTGCTGGAGCCTTGCTGATCAACGCGATGCATCTCCGCTAATACTTTAATCGCATTCACATAATGATGTTGATGCAAATAATCACTCAATTGCACAAAAGGATGCGGGCCATAAATAATCGTGCGTACCGGTTTAATGACGACAGCATTTCCCACCAACACCAATAATGTGTGGGGATGGGAAAGCATCTGAATATCCTCCAACTGCGCTTCATTTAATTCCGGCAACGCCGCTTTTGCTAAAAACTGAATTTCCGAATTTTCGTAGCGATATACGTATTGCTGATAAAAACAATGAATTAATTTGCGATTAAATTCGGGAAGGCTAAAGGCATCAACCAATAAACCGGCTACCCGTTTTTGCCGCAATCGCGTTACCGTTAGTTGCTTGGAAAGCGTGCTCGCCAAATGTTCAGCAACTACTCCCAGTGCCAGGTGGTAACGTGCACCGCTTACAGCGGCATTAATCATTTCCAGTTCAGTAAACACATAAGGCTCACTGGATTCACCAAATGACAAGGGATAATTCAGCCGCAAATCTTCCGCAACACCCGCCCAATAATGAAACCAGGGGCGATTTTGCAAATACACCGGTAAGCACTCCTGTTCCAACACGGTTTTCGCTGGCAACAAAAATATTTCCAACAAAGACTGTTTAATAATAAGCGTTGGCAATTCGGGTAACACATCGGCAGGAGTTACATTCCAGCTGCGCATTTGGTTTTCATCGACCAATAAAAACCAATAAAAACCATAAGGTGGCAGCGTCAATTGATAATTCAATTTGGTAATCGCAGGAAAACGAGTACCACCAATCATTTCGATTGGAATTTTCCCCGCGTACGCAGTTAAATCCAATTCGCCGGCCTGGGCCGCGCGCGACATATTGGCTACACATAAAATAATTTCACTGGTTTCACCTGCCCCATACTCACGCAAGTAAGCAAGAATGCGCCGGTTCGCTGGCGATAATATTTTTAAACTGCCACGACCAAAGGCTTTTTGTTGCTTCCTTACCGACAACATGCGGCGAGTCCAATTTAATAGCGAATGGGCATCGCGCGCTTGCGCTTCTACATTAATTGCCTGGAAACCATACAGCGGATCCATAATCAGCGGCAAGGTAAGGCTCGCGGGATCGGCGCGCGAAAATCCGCCATTGCGGTCATTCGTCCATTGCATAGGCGTGCGTACACCATGGCGATCGCCCAGGAAAATATTATCGCCCATACCGATTTCATCACCGTAATAAATCGTTGGAGTTCCCGGCATAGACAGTAATAAACTTTTTAATAATTCGATCCGGCGCCGGTCGCGCTCCACCAATGGCGCCAAACGGCGACGAATGCCCAAATTCAAACGCGCACGTTTATCGGTGGCGTAATGATTCCACAAATAATCGCGCTCCTGGTCAGTCACCATTTCCAGCGTTAATTCGTCATGGTTGCGCAAAAAAATCGCCCACTGACAATTTTCCGGAATCTCCGGCATCTGCCGCAAAATATCAATAATCGGAAACCGGTCTTCCTGCGCAATCGCCATATACATGCGCGGCATCAATGGAAAATGAAATGCCATATGGCATTCATCACCGTTACCAAAATATTGCTGGATATCCTCCGGCCATAAATTCGCTTCCGCCAATAACATGCGATCTGGATAATGCTCATTTAATTCCGCGCGGATTTTTTTGAGGACAGCATGGGTCTCCGGCAGATTTTCGTTTAAGGTTCCTTCGCGTTCAACCAAATAAGGAATAGCATCGAGGCGTAAACCGTCCACACCGATGTCAAACCAGAAGCGCATTACAGAAAGAACCTCTTTCAATACATCGGGATTATCAAAATTTAAATCCGGTTGGTTGGAATAGAATCGATGCCAAAAATATTGGCCGGCGATGGGGTCCCAGGTCCAATTGGAACTTTCGGTATCCGAAAAAATAATTCGGGTACCTTCGTATTTTTGATTCGTGTCAGACCACACATAAAAATTACGCGCTTTGGAATTTTTTTTCGCGAGCCGCGCCTTTTGAAACCAGGGGTGTTGATCAGAGGTATGGTTGATGACCAACTCGGTGATAATCCGCAACCCGCGTTTATGCGCCTCTTTTATAAAATGGCGCACTTCAGTCATGGTACCGTAGGAAGGTTCAATCGCGCGATAATCCGCAATATCGTAACCATCATCACGCATGGGCGATGGATAGAAAGGTAAAAGCCAAATGGCAGTGACGCCAAGTTCGGCAATGTAGTCCAGCTTGGTGATCAGCCCGGCAAAATCCCCTACTCCGTCATTATTTGAATCGAAATAGGATTTCACATGCACCTGATAAATTACCGCATCTTTATACCAGGTAGAGTCACCTAAAAGCACATTGCGATTACTCTGCTTAGCCATCACACACCTCATTCAGGCTTATTAGAAAAATACATGTTATGAATTTCTTCCATAAGCTTCCTATTAAAAACTCTAAAGAAAGCCAGGTGCAAAATATAGACCAGCGAAAAATTAGCCTTATAACTGAATAAACTTTCATTCACCTTTCAGTTAAACACCGCGAAAACTTTACGTATGGCGTTATCAAACACTGCTTATCGTATAAAAATGCTTATAGCTTTAACCCTGAAAAAATCCCTACCCATTGAAATTATTACAATAACTCCAGCAGAAAATGATGCAGTTACAGGTCATTTGCGAAAATTTTTTCTGTTTAGGGAATTTTCTCTGTGTATTGGATGCCCCAGAAATAACCGTCATGACGCGAGTTATTCATAGAAAAGCAGAATTATTTTTTTATGAAATAAAATTTGGCTTGAATGTTGCGTACACAACAAATACAAAAACCAGAACTTCGCTCATGATCTTTAAATTTTTTATTCAATAAGAGGCAACAACCATGAAAATGACTAAATACATTATGACTTCACTGTTCACCGTAGCATTAGGTACCTGCAGCATTGCTGCAATGGCAGATATAGACGCAGAAGATTTTGTTGATGAAGCTGCTGCAAAAAATATTGCAGAAATTGAAACAGCAAAATTGGCATTGGATAAATCAACTTATCCAGCGGTAAGAACTTTCGCTCAAAAAATGATTAATGAACACAGCGCCAATAACACTGAAATACGCAGTCTGGCGACTCGCAAAAAAGTTGAAGTAACGGATGAAGCTGAATTAACCAGCAAAGCCAAAGCAGCAATTTTAAAACAACGTGATGGCGAATCCTTTGATGTGGCTTATGCCAACAATCAAGTGAGCGCACACAAAGATGCCCTCGACTTTTACAAGGATGCAGCCAAGTCAAAAGATGCTGATGTGCGTACCTATGCGGTAGCAGCTGTACCTAAAATCCAACATCATTTGAAAGAAGCTGAAGCATTGGTTAGCGAATTGGCAAAAAACAGCCCAACCGTTAGTACCAAGGCTGAAACTGAATAACACAATCGCTGTTGTGCGATGACAAGATTATCTGAAAGAAGTTCATTAACTTCTTTCAGATAATCACTTCACAACTGATACAAATGACGTTGACAACAAGAGGAATCTATCATGCCTCAAAGTAGCGACAGTAAAGCAAAATACACCGACAAGCAAAAGCGCAAGGCCGAACATATTGAGGAAAGTTACAAGGAAAAAGGCGTTTCCAGTGCTAGAGCTGAACAAATTGCCTGGGCCACCGTAAACAAACAATCCGGCGGTGGAGAAAAATCAGGGTCAGGCGTACACACACCTGCCAGTGAAAAGCGCAAAGCGCGGCAGGATTCAGCACAGAACGCTGCTGATACTCGCAAGAAAAAAGACAATCCCAACTCACTTGAATCACAAACTAAAGTGAGCTTGCTGGAAAAAGCCCGGAATAAAAATATTACTGGCCGTTCCAACATGAATAAACAGGAATTAATTTTGGCGTTACGCCATGGATCGTAATGCACGCCATGGATCGTAATGCATTTGCAGAAGGATTTTTTTAAAGGAGTTTTCTGAAGCAATTCGAAGAAACGCTGTAAGTGTTTTTATGTAGGAGTCTTTTATAAAGTAGAGTTTTTTAAAAAAAGAAGCTCTACCTTATAGAAGGATCATCGCTTAACTGTATTACTTGGAGCGAGAGAGAATTATGCTTAACGAATGGCTGGAGCAATTTCCCGAACTTACGTGGTTAATTATTGCGATTATTGTATTCATTGCTCTTGCTATTATCGCGCGAATTGTCAGCCGAGTTGTTACTCATATTTTTAAACCTTTTTCGTTTGCACGCGATATTCTTGAGCGCATCCGCGATCCCATTCACTTACTCATTCCATTGATTGGTTTACAAACCGTATCGCGCTCTGCCCCGCAAGATATGACCGGCATCAACGCCATCAACCATATAACATTGCTCGCCATTATTGGTGCAATAACCTGGCTCGGTTTGCGCGCGGTGGATGCAGTACAACAACTCATTTACAAACATAATCCCATCAATATTAGCGATAACCTGCATGCGCGCCGCATCCAAACCCAAACCAGAGTATTAGTTCACACACTGAGCTTCCTCGTTATTTTGTTTGGTATTGCTGCAATGTTAATGACCTTTCCTATCGCACGGCAATTTGGCACCAGCTTGTTAGCTTCCGCCGGTGTTGCCGGTTTGGTATTGGGTTTTGCGGCAAAACCGGTACTGGGAAATTTAATTGCCGGTTTGCAAATTGCGATTACCCAACCGATTCGCCTCGACGATGTGGTGATTGTTGCCGGTGAGTGGGGTCGCATTGAAGAGATTACTGGAACTTATGTTGTGGTACGTATTTGGGATGACCGCCGCCTGATT
Source organism: Cellvibrionaceae bacterium (assembly GCA_021151825.1). Lineage (GTDB taxonomy): Bacteria > Pseudomonadota > Gammaproteobacteria > Pseudomonadales > Cellvibrionaceae > Cellvibrio. The sequence continues at coordinate 267,567 of JAGKWQ010000009.1, read as the reverse complement.
GTTCCGCTGCAATGGTTTATTGAAAATCCGTTTCAAAACTGGACAAGAAAAACTACCGAATTGTTGGGGTTCTTTTATTTGTGGCTGGATTATTCCGTGCCTATTGAACCCATTCGCGAAGAAGCAACCCGCTTATGTAAAGAAGTTCCGCAATTGTGGGATGGCAGAGTATGCGGTGTGCAAGTTACCGATACCGATGCAAAAAGCATCCAGTTACGCGTTTTAATCAGTACTACCGACTCTTCCAAAAATTGGGACCTGCGCTGCTATCTGCGCGAGAACCTGATTAATTTTATTATGAAAAATTATCCCGATTCCTTGCCGCAACTGCGCGCCATGTTGCGCGAGAAGGAACCACCAGCCCCACCTGTGGATGCGCATCCAGAACCAGAGCGCCAACCACCGGTATAGCGAGAATTTTATGAACCATTCAGTCAACCGGAAATTATTAAGGGATAACGAACTGGAGCCCACCTTTGCAGAACGGCTAAAAACATTTCGCGAGGAGCATGCTACCCGTAAAAAAGTATTGTTTGTTACCCCCGAATATACCGGGCTCATTAAAGCCGGTGGCTTGGGGGATGTTTCTGCAGCCTTACCGCGCGCATTATCACACCAGCATGATGTACGAATTTTAATTCCCGGTTATCGCGAAATTTTGCAGAAAAATTTTCCCATGAAAATTGTGGCTCGCCTTGAAGGCCTGGCAAAAATTCCAGCGTGCAAAATTGCTCAAATACAAATGGATAATGGCCCCGTTATTTATGTCTTGCTATGCCCTGAGTTGTACGACCGCGCCGGTTCGCCTTATGCATCGCCAGAAGGCAATGAATGGGAAGACAACCATATTCGTTTTGCGCGCTTGGGCCTTGCTGCTGCAGATATTGCGTTAGGCAAAGGCCATTTAAGCTGGCGGCCCGATATTGTTCACACTAATGATTGGCCAAGCGCTCTCGCCCCTGCCTACATGGCATTGCGCAACCAGTCCACCCCCAGCGTATTCACTATTCATAACCTTGCTTTCCAGGGATTATTTAGCCCTGAAGCAGGAAATGATATTGGTTTACCAGCGCATGTTTTTAATACCGAAGAAATGGAATTTTTTGGCAAGCTATCATTTTTAAAAGCGGGGCTGGTGTATTCCAACTCGATCACGACCGTGAGCGAAAATTACGCCCGCGAAATTACTCGCCCGGAGTTTGGTTGCGGTTTGCATGGATTGTTGCAACAAAAGTTTGCACAGGGACAATTGCAAGGCATTACCAATGGCATTGATGACAGTTGGGAACCAAGCACTGATCCTTATTTAGTGGAAAGTTTTTCGCCACGCCAATGGGAAGCAAAACGCGCGAACACACGCTATGTAGAAAATCGCTTCAATCTCGCCGCCAATGATGGGCCGATGTTTGCTGTTGTTTCGCGCCTTGCACCGCAAAAAGGTGTGGATCTTACATTGGGAATTGCAGATTCACTGGTGCGCGCCGGCGGGCGATTGGCAGTGATGGGCACAGGTGATTCTTCGTTAGAAAGCGCCCTGGTAAAACTCGCCAAACGTTATCCAAAACAAGTCGGTGTACACATCGGGTTTAATGAAAATGAATCGCGCCGTTTTTTTGCGGGCAGTGATTTTTTATTAATGCCATCGCGTTTTGAACCCTGCGGTTTAAGCCAAATGTATGCGCAACGATTTGGCTCCCTACCCATCGCAACCTGCACTGGCGGCCTTGCAGACACCATTGAAGATGGCCTTAACGGTTTTCTTTTTCAAGAGGCCACATTAAGCAGTTACAACGAAGCTATCCAGCGCGCATTGCATGTTTACGAATACCCGGAATTATTAAATGCAATGCGCTGCCATGCGATGAACTCACCACAATATTGGCGCGAGTCGGTTCGCCCTTATCACCAGTTGTACCAACAAGTTATCAATAAGCGGCCTTACCCACACACAGGGACCGCACATTTAATTGCCGGAGGATTACGCCAATGTCGATGAGGACTCAACATTTTGGCCCCGTCACTCAAGGCAAAGGTTACACCCGCTTTTCATTGTGGGCACCGGACGCGCGCGATGTGCATTTACAATTTCGCCAAGGCGATACGTTACCCATGGAACGTCGGCAAGAATGGTTCGAACTTACAGCTGCAGCGACAGATGGCAACGCCTATCGTTTTATTATCAACAACGAACTCCCGGTGCCCGACCCGGCAGCAAATGCACAACACCACGATGTCCACAACTGGAGCCTGGTGGTAGATCATTCGACTTACCAATGGAATTGCAATGACTGGCGTGGCCGCCCCTGGCATGAAACAGTGATCTATGAATTGCATGTGGGTTTAATGGGCGGATTCGCCGGCGTTACCAAACACCTGCCGTTATTAATGGAATTGGGCGTTACCGCCATTGAATTAATGCCATTGAACGAATTCCCCGGCAGCCGTAATTGGGGCTACGACGGCGCGTTATTATTTGCACCGGACGCCAGTTACGGCACACCCGACGAATTAAAACATCTAATTGATTGCGCACATGAACTGGGAATTATGGTGTTTGTCGATGTGGTCTATAACCATTTCGGTCCGGATGGAAATTACCTGAACAATTACGCCAGCCATTTTTTCCGCCCCGATGTGCACACGCCCTGGGGCGCTGCCATTGATTTCCGGCGCAATGAAGTGCGCGAATTTTTTATCGAAAACGCGTTGATGTGGTTGCTGGATTATCGCGTGGATGGTTTGCGTTTTGATGCCGTCCATGCAATCCAGGAAACAGATTTTCTCGTTACCATGGCCGCACAAATTCGCGCAGCAGTGCCAGCCGAACGACACATCCATTTAATGCTGGAAAATGAAAATAATTCTGCAACCTTGTTAAGCCAGGGTTACAACGCACAATGGAATGACGATGGCCATAATATTTTGCATCATCTACTAACCGGTGAACACGAAGGCTATTACGCCGATTTTTCCGAGCGCGCCACAGAAAAATTCGCACGCTTTTTAAGTGAGGGATTTATTTATCAAGGCGAAGCAACTCGCCATGGAAAACGGCGCGGCGAATCCAGTGGCCACTTGCCACCCACATCGTTCATTTTGTTTTTGCAAAATCACGACCAAGTGGGCAATCGCGCATTTGGCGAACGCCTGCCACAACTTGCCCGTAAAGAAGCACTGGAAGCTGCTACCGTTTTATTACTCCTGGCGCCAATGGTGCCACTGCTATTTATGGGCGAAGAATGGGGCACAGAACAACCATTCCTGTATTTTACTGATCACAAACCTGAATTAGCTGAAGCCGTGCGCGATGGCCGCCGCAATGAATTTGCAGCATTCAGTTTTTTTAATAGCGACGATGTGCGCGAGCAAATTCCCGATCCCAATGCGCTTGAAACGTTTAACCAGTCGCGCCTGGATTTTGCAGAATGTTTGCAACCGGCTCATCGCGAGCGCTTGTCGTTGTATCGCGAATTACTCGCGCTACGCACCAAAGAAATCATTCCACGCCTGCCCGGTGCAGTTGCTGCGGGTACGCAAATTTTGGGTGACAAAGCCGTTAGCGCGCGCTGGTTATTGAATGATGGGCGCGAATTACGCATCGACATTAATCTCAACGAAAAAGCGGTGGCTATAGATTCCCCCTGGAACGGTCATCGCGTGTTGTACAGTCATCGCGTTAGTACCGATGACTACCAGCAGAATATTTTGCCAGGATTCAGTGCGCTCGCCAGCCTTGAACATCATCATGAAGATGAATCGATACATGCACCTCAATCAATCGCAAGCGCGAATGACGATTAACCGTGTACCACTCTGATAACCGGGAACAAAACGCTCGGGAATAGCAATCACGACAACGGAACATGTATTGGGAGAGGCAAACAATATGACCGAGTTACGAGCCACACTGCGTCTGCAATTTCACAGCGGTTTTCGTTTTGATGACGCCGTTGCTTTAGTGCCTTATTTTTTGCAGCTGGGTGTGAGCCATATTTATGCATCGCCCGTACTAAAGGCGCGCCCCGGTTCTACCTATGGTTACGATATGGTAGACCCTACGTGTATTAATCCGGAGCTGGGTGGCGAAGAAGGATTGCGCCGTTTAGCAGATGCATTACATCGTGAATATATAGGCTTGATTGTCGATTTTGTTCCCAATCACATGGCCGTTGGCGGCGCCAGTAATCCCTGGTGGTTGAGTGTGTTGGAATGGGGGCAACGCAGCCCCTACGCCGGTTTTTTTGATATCAACTGGAATTCCCCTGATCCGCTCATGAAAGGTCAATTGCTGGTTCCTTTCTTGCGCACTGATTATGGCGAGGTGTTATTAGCAGGCGAATTGCCGCTACGCTTTTCGGCGGAAACAGGTGCATTTTATCTGGAGAATTTTGATCATCGCTTTCCCGTTTACCCACCAACTTACACAGAGATTCTGGCACGCAGTAAAAACGATGATTTGAAACGATTGGGTAAACGTTTTAAAGCATTGGATCAGCACACCGATTATTTGGTGGCCGTTCAACCCTTGCAGCAGGAATTGCAACAGCTCGCCCAACACGAAACCATTGCAGCTGCGATTGAGCATGCAATTGCGCAATTTACGGTGGAACCGGAAACCGGCGGCAATCAGCATGATGGATATTCCAACCAGGTGGAACGCCTGCATCAATTGCTGGAGCAACAGCATTACCGCTTGGCCAGTTGGCGCACCGCCGCCGATGACATCAATTGGCGACGCTTCTTTGATGTGAATGAGCTGGGCGCGTTGCGCATGGAAAGGGGTTATGTGTTTGAGGCGGTGCACGCAAAACTCTTTGAGTTGATTGAACAAGGAGTGGTGAATGGTTTGCGTATCGATCATGTGGATGGATTAGCTAATCCGCGCGCTTATTGCCGCAAGTTACGTCGCCGCGTTAACCAATTAGCACCACAACCGCAGCAATTTGCCATCTACGTAGAAAAAATCCTCGCGGATGACGAACAACTACCCGACGACTGGTTAGTGCAAGGTACTACCGGTTATGAATTTATGAACCAGGCTTCCTTGTTGCAACACGATCCATTAGGCACGTTGCAATTGCATGGCTTGTGGCAAGAACTAAGTAGCCGTCCGGCAAACTTTAAGGAAGAAGTGCTCGAAGCGCGACGGCTGATACTTTCCACATCACTCGCCGGTGATTTCGAAAGCCTTGCCCATCAACTATTGCTGGTCGCGCGCACCGATATAGAAACCCGCGATCTCACCATGGGCGCGATTCGCCGCGCTCTGCTGGAGTTGATTGTCCACTTTCCTGTCTATCGCACCTACTCCAATGCCTGTGCCCGCACCCCGCAAGAACAGGCGGTGTTTTCCGAAGCGCTGGCCGGTGCGAAAACGACATTGCAGGAAAGTGATTGGCCGCTGCTTGAACGTTTGGACTCCTGGTTGGGGGCTCAACCTTTGCATGAATTGCCCCCCGGCCAGGCGCGGCGCTTGCGGCGTGTAACCCTCGCCCATTTCCAACAAGTGACTTCACCCACAGCGGCCAAAGCAGTGGAAGATACCGCCTGTTACCGTTCTGCCGTGTTGCTCTCGCGCAATGATGTGGGTTTTGATCCGGCGCGATTTAGCGGTACTCCTGCCCGGTTCCATCAAATAGCCCAACAACGGGCAAAAAGCTTTCCCGATAATTTATTGACCACCGCTACCCACGATCATAAACGCGGCGAAGATACGCGCGCGCGCATCGCCGTTATTAGCGAGCGCTCCGTGTGGTTTGCCGGGAAGGTTTATGAATGGCGCATCCTCGCCCAACCCTTACGCACAGAAGTGGAGGATGGCCCGGCGCCCTCTGCTGGCGACGAATTGGCGCTTTATCAAATCCTGCTGGGCAGCTGGCCATTGGGACTGGGTGCAGACGACAAGGATGGCATCGCCACTTATCTGGAACGAGTGTTGGGCTGGCAGGAAAAAGCCATGCGCGAAGCAAAATTACGTACCCGTTGGACCAGCCCGAACCCGGCTTATGAATCGGCCTGCAAGGAATTCCTCACCCGCTTGCTCACCGCGGATGATAGCCGCAGCTTGCGTACTGATATCTATGCCGCCGCCATGAGCCTCGCACCCGCGGGCGCGTTGAATAGCCTCAGCCAAACGCTGTTACGTATTACAACACCCGGTGTGCCGGATCTTTATCAAGGCTGCGATCTGTGGGATTTCAGTTTGGTCGATCCGGATAACCGGCGGCCGGTGGACTATGCCCCGCGACTCGCTGCGCTGGAAAGCGAAGTAGCTCCTGTCGACCTGGTCAGACAATGGCGCAACGGCTATATCAAGCAATACCTGATCACCAAAACCCTGGGATTACGCACTGTGATTCCCGAGGTTTTCAGCCGTGGCAGTTATGAGCCACTCACCATTGAAGGAGCGGGTGCAGAACGAATCATCGCCTTTGCCCGCCAGCTGAACGACCAGTGGATTATTGTGATTGCCCCGCGCCTGGTAGCAACGTTATTGGCCGACCAGGAAACGACGCCCCTGGTTCCGGCAGCGCGTTGGGAAAACACTCGGATCACCCTGCCCACTGCACTGACTGGTCAACGCCTCGTCAGTGTGTTCTCCAATCGTTTTCACCAAGCCCGGGAAGATCAATTGGAAGCCCGCGACCTGCTCGCGGATTTTCCCGTCAACCTTCTCTATGTATCACTCTCACCGGAGGTGCATCATGCAACCTAATGAACACGTTGTACGTAAATTCGCGCACCAGATTTGGGAATCGGAAGGCAAACCCGATGGCCAGGCAGCGCGCCACTGGGAAATGGCCTGCAAACTCGCCGCCGGTGAAACTGGCCCGGCCGACCCCATGGAATCATTGACCGATCCGCAAAACTTTAAGCCTGCCGATCAGCAACAAGCAGCCAAACCGGTTGATGGAATATCACCCTTCGGGCCCGCAGAACATGAGGTCACCATGGCAGCGGCTGATCCGGAAATCACCCCGCCACCGACACGAGTCCGGGTAAAAGCGGTCATCGATGACCCGGCGGCGGCTCCGAAAAAGCTGTCCAAAAAACCCGCCAAACCGCACTAAAACAACAAAGCCCAACCGGCAGGTAAACGTTTTGCATGGTTTTTACCGCGCATGCTTTTTTCATAGCATGCCTTTTCAATGAAAGGTCGCACACAGGCCTGGGGGATAGGATTGATGAACACACAGGTAACCGCTCCGATGATCAAAACCCACTCACGTATCAGCGAAGGAAATCCCTTCCCATTGGGCGCTACCTGGGATGGGTTAGGCGTTAACTTCGCGCTGTTTTCGGCCAATGCGACCAAAGTCGAACTCTGCCTTTTTGATGCGAGTGGGAAACATGAATTGGAACGCATCGAACTACCGGAATACAGCGACGAAATCTGGCATGGCTATTTGCCCGATGCACGTCCTGGCCAGGTTTATGGTTATCGCGTTTACGGGCCTTACGCACCCGATGCCGGGCACCGTTTTAATCCCAATAAATTACTGATCGACCCTTATGCCAAACAACTGGTCGGCCAACTCAAATGGGATGACAGTTTGTTTGGTTACACCATTGGTTCACCCGATGGGGATTTGAGTTTTGACGAGCGCGATAGCGCCGCTTACATACCCAAATCCAAAGTGGTGGATTCCGCGTTCACTTGGGGTAACCACCAGTTCAAACGCATCCCACCCGATAAAACCATCATTTACGAAACCCATGTGCGCGGCATCAGCATGGCGCACCCGTCAGTTCCACAACATTTGCGTGGCACCTTTGCCGGGCTGAGCAATCCTGATCTGCTGCAACATATACGCTCACTGGGCGTTACCAGTGTGGAGCTTTTGCCAGTCCATACCTTTGTCGACGAACAACATTTACTCGAACGCGGCCTGAAAAATTACTGGGGCTATAACTCCCTTGGATTTTTTGCACCGCACACTCCTTACCTGGCGAGCGGCCACCTCAATGAATTCAAAGGCATGGTGGCCCATTTCCATGAAGCCGGGCTGGAAGTGATTCTGGATGTGGTTTACAACCATACTGCCGAAGGTAATGAATTCGGTCCGACGTTGTCACTGCGTGGTATCGATAACTCAACCTATTACCGGTTGATGCCCGACAACAAACGCTATTACATCAATGATTCCGGCACTGGCAACACTCTCGACTTAAGTCACCCTTGCGTCCTGCGGATGGTGACCGACTCCTTGCGCTACTGGGCAACAGATATGGGTGTGGATGGATTCCGCTTTGATCTCGGCACCATTCTCGCCCGCGCCAAAACCGGTTTTGATGAACGCCACGGTTTCCATCTCGCCTGCCGGCAAGATCCATTACTCAGCCAGATAAAGCTCATTGCCGAACCCTGGGATTGCGGTATGGGTGGTTATCAGGTCGGGGCATTCCCACCCGGATGGCTGGAATGGAATGACCGTTTTCGCGATACCGTGCGCGAATTCTGGCGCGGCGATAAAGGCAAGATCCAGGAATTAGCGAGCCGCCTAACAGCGTCAGGTGATGTGTTCAACCGTCGCGGTCGCCGCCCTTCTGCGTCGGTTAATTTCGTAACAGCGCACGACGGTTTTACGTTGCACGATCTTGTCACCTATGAGCAAAAACACAACGAGGCGAATGGCCACGATAATTCCGACGGCACCGATAACAATCTCTCGGCCAATTATGGCTATGAAGGTCCAACGGACGACGAAAACATCACTCGTCTGCGCCAACGCCAAATGCGTAACATGATGGCCACGCTTCTGTTTTCCCAAGGCACACCCATGCTGGTTTCCGGCGATGAATTCGCGCACACACTTAACGGCAATAACAATGTGTATTGCCAGGATAACGACATCAGCTGGCTTAACTGGGACATCAAGGAACAGGGAAAAACCATGCTGGAATTTACGCGCAAATTAATCCGGTTGCGCCATGCGTATCCCATGTTGCGACGTGGTCGTTTTTTGGTGGGCGAATACAACGAAGAGCTGGATGTAAAAGACGTAAGCTGGATTTCACCCACCGGTGAAGAAATGGTGGAAGACAATTGGCATGATCCAAACCTGAGTTGTTTCGGTATGATCATGGATGGCCGCGCGCAACCCACCGGGATTCATCGTCGCGGCTCGGATGCAACCTTGCTGCTCATCCTGAATGCCCAACCGGAAGCGGTCAATTTCAAACTCCCCACCGTTCCCCAAGGCAGTGGCTGGAGTTGTTTGATAGACACCAATCAACCGCAACGCAACAAACATGATTTCTATCATTTCAGCCACGAATTTGTTGTCACGGATCATTCGTTGTTGTTGTTTGAATTAAAGAAAAAGAAAATCAGTGAACACAAAAAAAGTGTCGCGCCAGCTTCACCATCTATTTAGCGAGTGCCCAAGCGAATTTTTTGCGAGGAAAACTCCAGGATTTTTATTATTGCTTTGCACCATTTTTTCTTTATTAATCGCAAAATAAAAAGAGCCTCGAATGAGGCTCTTTTTTTAAGATTAAATTGCAGAAAAAATAAACGCTCACTGCAACATTTACGCCCTGATTAACCTTACAACATCACATTGCCGGAGCAAGAATCGCTGGTCGCTCCTCGAAATAATGAATAGATCGTTTGGTATCAACACCGTCCACCACTGCAAACGAAGCCATGGCCTGAATTAATGCACCATTTTGTTGGTGATAGTCGCTAACACCAGTAGGTGTCCTGGAGACTTTTATATCGACAACCTCACCGAACAAGGATTCAACCAGCAAATATGCCGGCACTGGCTCTGCAAAAATCGCAGACACAGCTTGTGCAGCTGCCGTTAACACAGTCGGTGCTGAAATATTTGATGCCGCGTCTTTAGCTGTAATGGTAACTTTTTCGCCGATCGTTAATGCTGTCGTTAACGTAATACTGTATGAACCGTTGGTTGCATTCGCAGTAACGGATTTCAGCACAGTCCCGGCAGCATTTTTTACCTCAATCTTGCTGCTAATTTCTGCGGTACCCGTAATAATTTTCCTGGTCGCATCAAGGACCGCAGAAGGAGCAGCGGGTGGCGTTTTATCGGGGGCAAGAATTGATTTTGGAGTAGAAATATTCCCCGCCGGATCTTTCGCGGTAATTAACAATGTTTCCTTATTAATCTTCGCCACATCAAGCGTCAATGTATAAGCATCTGTTGCAGCATCCAGCACCACCGATTTCAATTCCACACCATTCGCATCCTTCACAATCACTGTGCTGCCCTTTTCCGCCTTACCTGTAATAATTTTACCGGTAGCATCAATTGCCGCCGTTGGAATACCAGGTGGAGTCAAATCCGGCGCAATGATGGATTTTTTACCAGAAATATTTCCTGCGATATCTGTTGCAGTAATACTCACCGTTTGCTTATTAATAAATGCGGCATCCAAGGTGACGCTATAAGCACCAGATACCGCATCCGCAGCAACGGTTTTAAGTACAACATTGGAAGAGTTCCTAACCGTAACGGTACTACCGGCTTCGGTATAACCGGTAATAATTTGCCCGGTTGCATCAAACTCTGCGGAAGGTATTGCCGGAGGAGTTTTATCAGGAGCAACAACTGATGTGGGGGCGGAAATATTTCCTGCGGTGTCTTTGGAAAAAACGAGTAGCGTTTCTTTATTTATCATTGCTGTAGTAAGTGTCAATGTATACTTGCCTGTTGAGGCATTGACGGTCGCCGTTTTCAATTCCTCACCATTCACACTTCTAACAATAATTGTGCTTCCTTTTTCTCCATCTCCAGTTATTACTTTGCCAGCAGCATCAATTGATGCAGTTGGAACAACAGGCACGATTAAATCAGGAGCAATTATTGGTTTTACTGTCGAAACATTTCCAGCCGCATCTTTTACTGTCACATTCACCGTTTCTTTATTAATAAACGCACTATCTAACGTAATACTAAAATTACCACTGGTTAAATCTGCGATTGCTGCTTTTAACTCCTGGCCTGATTGATCCTTCACAACCACAATACCACCTGGTTCAGTGGTGCCGATAATTATTTTTCCAGTTTCATTAAATTTAACAGACTGAATTATGGGAGCGGTTTTATCAGGAGCATTAATTGATGTTGCATAAGATGTATTTCCTGCAATATCTTTAACAGTAATATTAACAACCTCATTGTTCTTCAATGCGGTAGCCAATGTTATTTTAAAAGAACCTGAATATGCTCCTAATACAACACTACCTAGAACTCTTGTATTAGTGCTATCCATAACAATAACCTGAGAACCTCCAGCGGAAGTCGATTGGGTTTCCCCCGTAATAACTTTTCCTGCAGAATCAAATTGCGCTGTCGGAGGCATTGGCTGGGTCAAATCAGGCGAATCAACATAAATCGAAGAAATATTATTGCTTTTATCTTTCACATGGACTTCAAAAGACTCACCACTGATGATTGGCTCACTCAGCTCAATTGAGTAAGACCCATTTCCATTGGCGATTGCATAATCTGATGAGTTCTTAATATAAACCAAAGCCCCGGGCTCTGTGATACCACTGATTACACGCCCTTGTTCATCGAAATGACCAGAAAGTGACGGTGCAGTTAAATCGTATACAGTCAATTTAAGAGAAGAAATATTGCCCGCACCATCTGCCGATCTAACAAAAATGTCCTCACCTTCCGCCACTTTTCCATATAAAACTTCGGCAAAGCGCCCAGTTTTTAAATCTGCATTCACTGTTGCAATGATATCACCGTCTTTATCAACAATATCTACAGTACTTCCAGGCTCAGCATACCCTTCAATGTCATAATTATAATCATCTAATATTGCACTTGGGATTTTAGGAGGTGTTCTATCAGGGGCGATAAAGGAAATATCGCCGTTTGCGTTCAGCAACGTCACATTAAAAACTTCACGCTTTATACAAGACTTTTCAAGCTCAATAGAAAAACTTACACCGGCCTGAATAACCGTTCGGGAAACCTCGTGATTATTTTGATCTTTTAATATTAGAACCCCACCCTCACCACCAACACCGGAAATTGTCTTTCCTAACACATCAAATGCTGCAGAAGGTTGAATTGGTGAATTTATAGCAGGGGCTTTTAATTGAATAATCTCAGACACGTTTCCTGCAACATCTATCACGCGTAAATTAACTATATCGCTAACAGCCAATGCTGTAGATAAAGTTAATTCAAAAGCTCCATTTTCACCGGATGCAACCACTTCACCCAAAAAAGAACCTGTTAGTGAGCGAACTATAATTTTAGCACCTGGTTCTGTGTATCCATTGATGGTTTTTCTGTTTGTATTAATGGAAGCGTATAGCGAAGCAGGGGCAATTAAATCCGGTGCACGAATGAAACCGGATGATGAATTCCCTACAGCATCGCGCGTGATTATTTCGATTAATTCACCATTTGCGACAGGCCGCTGAAACTTGATTGCATAAGTCCCATCACTAGCGCTTGCAGTCGCTATACCTAACGTATTGCCAACATTATCTATCAAAGTAACTTCTGCACCTTTTTCTGCAATCCCTTCAATCCTGCTCCCGACATGATCAAGAATACCGGAGGCTTGCATCGGGGCAGTAGTATCTGGCGCCCTAATAACTACAGGTAAAGAATATGAGCTGTGATTAAAACTTGCCACAACCTTAATATCTTCACCATTAACAAAATTGTCTGGCAAAACAATACTGTAAAACCCTGTAATCGGATCTGATGCTACAGACGCATAATAATTTAAGAGACTGACAATAGCTCCAGGGCTTGTAAAACCTTCAATTAAATAACCAGAAGCATCTATCTCAGCTGTGGGTGCAGGAGGCGTACGTGAATCAACAGCATCAAATACGGTGAGCGGCAGTTTATTTCCCACTACATCTTCATAAAAAATTTCGATCTGGTGTGTATAAAGCCTTTCTTCAAAATTAATCTCGTAATAACCAGAAGAATCAGAGTGAATAACTGGATAATTTGTAATTGTATTATTTTGATTTAAGGCGGAAATAAAAACTTTAGAGTTTGGCCGCACAGTACCACTAAGAGTCTGCTTACTAGTGGAGAGAAAAGCTTTTGATTTATTAACAGCTACCGATAGCTGACTAGGGCTCCAATAAGTGCCATCAAAAAATTTGATGCTATATTCCCGCCTATCAGACAGCTGATTTATTTGATCTGTGGTACCAGGAATTAATAAATCCACGAGACCATCGTTATATGACTTAAATGCAAGCATTTCTGGCGATATTCCTTCGCCTAACTCGATCACCATTTGACCAGGAACAGCCCAATCGATTGTATCGACACCATCTCCTAAAGAAAAACGCATTATACTGGGACCAGCACTTTCCCTACCAAAAACCGAATCACCATTTGACAATGAAATTCTATCGTTGCCTTTACCACCTACATAGATATTGCTTCCATAAAAATCTACAAGAAAATCATCTCCATCACCACCATATAAAATATCGTCCCCCCTTTCACCATATAACCCATCATTTCCAGCACCACCAATTAATGTATCATTTCCGCCACCGGCATAAATACCATCACTCGATTCTTGACCATCCATCAAATCATTAATATCTGATCCATAAATAGTATCCCGAAGGTTTGTGCCAACTGATAGTTTCTGTAAAAATTGGCTTAACAATAAACTTTCACCATTGGAAAAAGTAAATTTTTCAATTAAATTTTCTGTATTTATTTTCCGCGTTGCCCCTCCCGTGGGATCATTATCAAACACATAATATAAAACTATCGTTTCACCATTTTTTATTTTTATCTCTAAATTGGAGCTTACCACCTGCACCGAAATGTCAGAAGGAAGAATGCCCACACCAAACTCAATAGTATCAATGCCGCCTTCGTCAAAGATCTGATCGTAACCATGACCTGAACCAATCTGATAAATATCATCCCCTAAACCGCCCTCCAAAGAATCATGCCCCAACCCGCCTATTATGGTGTCATTACCCATACCCGCTTTAATGAAGTCACGCTCCTCATAGCCATTAATCAGATCGTTGAAATCACTTCCATATAAACTATCCGATTGAGATGTTGCTATCAGCGATTTGGAAATCATTTGCGAGACATTCCAAATTTCACCATTAGCAAAAAAAATAGAGTCAATAGAACCAACGTCAGACCACGAATCACGGAAAGACAAAGCTTGTTCTCCATCAACGTAAACGGTAAAAGTTCCATCGTGCCTTATTATTTTAGTAATATCAGGAGTAATCGCTTCTCCAAAAACAATTTTATCATTCCCACCAGTTTCAATTATTTTGTCAAAACCATCTCCCAGATTATATCTATACTCATCATCACCATCGCCCCCACTGATTTCATCACCACCCAAACCACCAATTATTGTGTCGTTTTTGTTACCTCCAAATAAGAAATTATACCGATTATCTCCCTCTAAAAATATCGGGGTATCTTTCAGATCAAAATTTAAAATATCTCCATTAGAAAATTTAAAATTTTCAATTTTACCCCCAACGTAGAACTTGTATTCAGGAATAGCGCCACTAATGATAGTTATACTATCTGCCAGGTTTAAAAATGAAACAACCAGATCTTCATCAATAGCTGTAATGACAACATCCTCTTTTTGTATGCCGACACCAAACTCAATAATGTCGAAACCAAAAAGATCTGTAATAGTGTCGTTGCCGTCACCAACATTAAAAATGTAAGTATCATTAGCGTTATTTCTATTACTAAATTCGCCGGAATCTCCATAGAGCTCGTCATTTCCTTTGCCCCCAATTAACGTATCTTCATCATCACCACCAACAAGCCGATCATCACCGACGCCCCCCTCAAGCAGATCTTGCCCTGAATAGGAATAAATGGAATCATGCCCCTCTTTACCCGATATCTTATCGTTATAACCTGTTCCATTTATCCAATCATTATTCGCTGAAGTATTCAAAGCAAGAACTAGCAGATCATCTATTGTCCAACGAGTTCCATCAAAAAACTCAACCGTACCCATTGCCCTCTCTGGGCTATAAACCTTCGCGCCAATGTAGGCTCCATCCGTAAAAAGACTATCAAGATAAATGGAGACCTCGCCTGTAGTTAACTCAAGATTCCATCGACCATTCTCTGATCCAAGGGTGTACCCCATTAATCTGCCATCTTCCAGACCAGCTTCAATACGTGCCTCAACAATTTTTACTTTTACATCTTTTGGTTTAATACCTTCGGCAAATAAAATTCGGTCTTGATCAGTTCGAAAATTTTCAATGAAATTTAAGCTAGGCTGCTCTGTTATAAGATAGGTAGCACCATAACCCTGAAGAAAGTTAAGTCCACCACCACCCATGATGAAATTTGTGTTTCTTCCGCCACGAATTTCATCATCGCCATCCAACCCGTGGATTAAATAGGCACTACCAGAATATAAATCATCCCAGATATTACGCCCAAAAAGCACATCAGGATTAATTTTTGTTTCAGCTATTTTTTGTTTGATAATTACCTGATCCCAAACAACTCCATTAGAAAAATCAACTTTTTCGATGAATTTGGATTCATCAGGTGCGCCATCAATAAGCGAACCCATTATCTGAACCATTTCGCCATTATTAATAATAAAATATAAATTTCCACTTGCTTGATGAACAATAATATCTTCTGGCGTAATCCCTTCACCAAACACTAACGTATCATTGCCTGAAGTGTCATTAATGATGTCTACACCATCTCCACGTTTAAATATATAACGGTCATTCCCTTCTCTTCCATAAATCCGGTCATATCCGCCCTTGCCTTCAAGCACATCATCTCCACCAAAGCCATCGAACACATCATTGCCATCTGATGATTCACGTTTCAATATCTCCGCTTTGATCCTTGATAAATCCCAGAACTCGTCGTTAGCAAATCGAACACCTTCAACAGCGCCAGCCCCAACATCAATAGAATTAAACATATTGTTGATTATAATTGAGCTGCCATCTTGCAGATCAATCTTCACTCCGTACCAGCCCCAACGAGAAAATATAACTTGATCAGAAAAAATATTCTGACCAAAGTTAATTACGTCAACTCCACTATCATCCACTATAGTGTCGTTGCCATCCCCCAGGTTGTACACATAGGTATCATTACCACTTTTGCCTTGCAGTAAATCATTCCCTTTACCACCCGTTAAAATATCTATTCCCGTAGTGCCAATGAGAGTTTCACTGTCAATAGTTCCATTGACAAGATTCGCACCAGGTTTATTTGCATCCTCGCGAATTTTTGCAGCATCCCAGATTGCTCCACTCAAAAATTTAATTGACTCAATCGAATTACCAGTAAGATTACCCCATGAATCAAAAGCATTTTTAACAGTAATTGTTGAATTATCTTTTAAAGTAACAACCAAGTCGTTCTGCACGTCCCGTTTCAATTTAACATCAGAGACCAAAACCGCCGCAGAGAACTCAATCTGGTCAGTGCCTGCGCTATCAATGATGATGTCATTGCCATCGCCTGATGAATAACGATAAATATCATTACCTGCATATCCATTTAACTGATCGTTCCCCTTCCCACCAATAACTACGTCATCGCCACTAGAACCCATTAAGGTTTCACTGCTGGCAGTACCATTAACAATGTTTATAACAGGCTCACTTGGCTTGTTTACTTCTTCCATAATTTTTGCAGCGTCCCATGTTATTCCGCCCAAAAATTTAATAGATTCTATTGAACCTGTCGTGAAGTTACCGGATGTATCAAACGCATTTTTAACTGTAATGATTGAACCATCTTTCACTGTGATAATTAAATTATTCTGCGCATCACGCCTTAACTTAACATCCGCAGCCAAAATTTCTGCCGAAAACTCAATCTGGTCAGTGCCTGCACTATCAGTAATGACATCACTACCATCACCTAATGAATAACGATAAACATCATTGCCGCCGCATCCAAATAATTGATCGTTGCCTTTTGATCCGGTGAGTGTGTCATTGGTATCGAAAGCATGAATAATGTCATTACCGTTGGTTGACTTCAGGACCTCCTGGAGGACTCTGGCTTGATTCCACTCATTACCATTACTAAAGCGAATTGATTCCAGTGCGCCACGAATCTCTGGGGTTGGGATGTATTCAGCAGGAACAATTACGTTGAAATTTTTAGATGGACCACTAATGCCTTCCGGCATGATTGCAGCTTCTGATTTCGGTGAATGACCATAGTCAGAACCTGCGATTGATCCTGTGTCCTGGTTTTCCAGATTTAATAATGAAGGATATTGCGCAAATCCAACCACCAGGAAATGCGATTCGAAGGATGCCTTGCTATTCCACAAACCAGATAATGAGGGATAAGCAGCACTCACTGCTGCTAACGATTGATCCAATGTTTTGCCTGTTTTCAAATGGTTGAAAACATCTTTAATGCCCAAGCCACCATTATCGCGAATTTCTTTATCCAGCAATTTCACTGCAATATAGCTAACCGAGTACGCAGCAGAATGCGATGGCGAGCCAGGAGTAGTTTTAAATAGAACACTGAAATTACTTTCAAGGGCGAGAATATCTGCATCACCTTTAACACGCTCATCTGCACCATGAATAAATTCTGCCGTCCCTTCGTTAAACCAGCTCGGCAATTCCGAGGCGTTCATATTCCGGGCCATGATCGCGTGTACCATTTCGTGGGCGATAACACGATCGTAATACCAAGGGGAATTGCCATTTGGCAGATCACTGAAATCATTCAGATCAATAACCAATTTTAAATTGGTTCCCGTAGCCTCCGGAGATGTATAAGTGGCCTCCACATGTGCGGCTTCTCCACCCGCTACATCGCGCTCAAACTCCAATGTAAGATCCCCACCTGCAATCAACCCATAATGCTCTTCAATCAATTGTTCAGCCTGGGACAACCAATGACTTTGTAGCTGATCAATAAGCGCGGTAATGACAGGGTCAACAACATTTGCAGCCTTCGCCGCAAACGTGTTCTGAACAGTGACAGAACCACCATCTTTCAATGTTAATACCAGATCATCACCATTGCGGCGCGCGATAACGTCGCTTTCATTAATACCCGCCAATAATTCCAGACGATCAGTACCATTCATATCGACGATACGATCCTTACCATCACCCAATGCGTATTGATAAGTATCGTTAGCATTGCCGCCCTGTAATTGGTCATCACCTTTTCCGCCATTTAACACTTGAATGGCGTTATCGCCCGTGAGCACATCGTTGCTCGTTGTGCCGGTAAATGAATAAGGTTTATTTAACGCGAGTTCGGTATTGATGCGCTGCACATCCCACACATTATTATTATCGAAATGAATTTGTTCGATGGCATGCGCGGTTAATTCGCCCTGAGTATTAAAGGCATTGAGAACGGTAATGCTGTCAGTATTGTTGATGCGGATAATGAGATTATTGCTGGTATCCCTACGTAAACTGACCTGGGATTCCGTAACACCTGCTGCAAAATGGAGATGATCAGTACCACTCACATCATCAATCAGATCGGCGCCATCACCAGCTGCAAAGCGATAATGGTCATCACCTTTATCGCCGTATAATTTATCGTTACCTTTTCCGCCGGTGATGGTGTCGCCACTTCCGTATCCTATAAGAGTGTCAGCAAATTCAGTACCTATTAGATTGACACCTTTTGCCGACTCTTCAAGGATGCGAGCAAAATCCCAGCTTTGTCCGTTGTTAAATTCAATGCGCTGAATTGCCTTATCAGCAATAACATCACCCGTCGTCTCATTAAAAATACCATTAATAATAATGCGCTGATCTTCGGAAACGATAATTAATAAATTATTCCCTACACGACGTAATGTTAGTTGCTCAGGCAATATTCCTTCAGTAAAACGGATAGAATTTATGCCACCACTTTCATAAATAGTATCGTTGCCATCACCACTTCGTATTACATAAACATCATTACCTTGGCCACCATATAAGGAATCATTTCCCTTTCCACCGGTAATGATTGAGCCTTGCGCGTGAGCAGTCAGACTATCATCCAGAAGCCCACCAACAAGTGGTGCACCTTCTCCCCCAACACGAGTGATAGCAGTCTCAAGGTTTTCCAATAGGAAATTTTCAATAGCAGTTGCACCTGAAGATCCTGAGCCAGCAACAGAGACTGCCTCAATTGAATCACCAGTGGACATATAATCAATGGCACCATTCAATCCATCTTTAATAAAGATGCTTCGTCCGCGATATCTCAGAACCAAATCATTTCCTTGAGCGGTTGCGCTCATATCATTCAGGTTATTAAGACCGAGGAATGAAATGGTATCTTTTCCATGACTATCATTAATCGATGTAACAGAAGATGTTGGAGAGTCTGATGAAGGAGAATTTGCTGCTGTGAACGCTAAATTATTATTTTCAGTATTTGCAAATGAATGAACTTCAGCACCGGTGGCGATGGAGGTATCAATGATATAGAGATCGTCATCTTCATCGCCATTTAAAATTGTATCACCCAGAGCTCCTACAATAGTATCAGCACCAGTGCCTCCCAATATTGTGTCTATGCCTTCTCCACCATATAAATAATCGTTGCCGGTATTACCTATCAGCTGATCATCTCCATCACCACCGTATAGGAAATCATTACCTTGATTTCCATGTAATGAATCATTCCCCTTGCCGCCGTACATGATGTCATCAGAGCCAACTTCTGATGAATCAGTGCTATCACCTAGCATTAAATCATTGCCATCACCACCAATCAGCGTGTCATTACCCCAACCACCAGCCAACGTATCATTGCCACTTCCGCCATCAACCAGATCATTTCCTTTGTCTGCATATATAACGTCGTTGCCTTCACCGCCTTGCAATTCATCACGGGCGTACCATCCGAGCAATAAATCATCGTCCTTCCCACCGTGTAAATTAAGATGTTTATAATTAGCGACGCTTTCTAAAGTAATTCCATCTTTTAACGCTTTTGGCAACAAACCAAATTCAAAATATAAACCATTACTTAAACTAAACTGACCATCGTTCCGAGATGGATGACTATAGTAGATGCGCATATTGAATGATGCGTTAAAATTATCCGAGTTGTAAGAATAGTGAGAAACACCGGCGTTGATTGCAGCCGGGTCATAAAGCGGCGTACTGTTTGTTACTTCTATTTTATATTGCCATCCATTACCGTGGGCGGATACGCCGGTATAAGTCCCTGGCTCGATACCAGCCCACGCGGAATAACCATGTTCATTTATAGTTCCGACTGTTTTTTTATCGGCTTTAAATCCCTTTTTGAAATGTTGGCTAAAATCCTGCCATGCAATGCTTGCCCTTACATCATCGCTCGTTCCATCAACAGAGGGACCATTGAACCTGAACATATGAAATACGCTACCGCCCAGCAACATGTCATTACCATCACCACCAAGCCACGTTGATCCCTCTGCAATACCGGAAATAACATCATCACCGTCACCGCCATCAATAAAATCTTTTCCACCTCCACCCGCAGGGATCATAATTTTTGTTGGATCGAGAGATGAAAACTTTCCGCGATTATTTCCCGCCGTTATCCAATCATCACCATCACCGCCATACAGCTTGTCATCTTCAGAACTTCCATGAATAAAATCACCACCCGCACCACCGTGGATTTCAGAAGCAGAATAATGTTGGTTTTCTTCAAAATAGGGGAATAATTGATTGGCATTTGCGTTGCCATTAATGATATGCAGGGAAGGACTTTCTTCGTTTTCGAATTCTTTTAAGGTAATACCAAATTGACCGGATACCCAATTATCAATCGTAATGCTGCTGCCTGAATTTGAAAGGGAATTTATCAGCAGTGATTTTTTACCACCCTCTTCAATCAGGATGACTTCTACTGTGTTAGAAGCATTGTTATAAATCAGGCTGTCTTTGGAGGTTTGTGTTAACTCACCAATAGCGCCGTTAATATCCAGGGTATTTGAACCCTCGTTATCAATAATAATATCGCGACCGAAATTGCCGGTGAATTTATAGGTATCGTCGCCTTCACCGCCTTTTAAAATATCATTCCCTGCCTCACCGATGAGAATGTCTTTATCCTTACCACCCACCAACAGATCAGAACCTTCACCGCCAATAAGTTCATCATCACCTGCACCACCATCAAGAAAGTCATTGCCTTTTAACCCGTTGAGCTTGTCATTCCCACCTAAACCGTAAATACGGTCGTCATTGTGATCACCTATCAATGTGTCACCCTACCTTCCCCCAAAAGAAATATTTGTGGTAACTGTATCTGAAGAAACAACTGATGGCTGCAAGGTTAGATGAATATTAAAATGTGAATCCTTCAGATTAATAATGCTGTTTGAAATACCATTTCCATCAACAATATTATCTTCTCTACCAGAGAGGTCATATATCCCTTTTGCGTTAAGAAATAGCGTACGATCACGGATCCATGATTGCGTTAACTCGCCCAGTTTTGTTGTTTCAACGTATAAATCAAGTTCATGTTGTTGATTTACAATGCTGTAGTCGATATTTGGCAAAATAATTGGACGTAAGTTTAGTAACGCATAACGAGCAGCCAAGCCTTCAGAAGTATTATTTTTAGCTAAGGATTCGATGTCCGATATCGCCAACACTTTTGCACCATAACCAGACAAACCTAATACATCGCCTATACCCGCGCTATTTACCAGATGATTTACACCACCACCCGTTCCAAGCGCAGGCACCGGCTGGTACCCCAATGCATCATTTTTACTTTGATTTTCTTGCTTCAATTTTGTCATTTGCGTTTCACCCAAATTTACAAAGGTGACCAACAACGCATCTTTAAACTCGGTTGGCAAAGAACTCCAATTACTTCCATAAGCAGAATTATTTATATACCAAGCTTCTGCTTCTTTTAAATACATGGCATAAAGCTTTGCAGTGACGTCGGAATTCGGGTTGAGCATATTGTTAACTAACAATGCATAATCATTCGTATATATATCAAGCCCTAGTTGTGCACTTAACGCCGAATTATTTTTAATTAAATCAACGGCTTTGCGAATTCGGAAATTACCATAACCCACATCAATAAAGCTGGGATGTTCCAATTGATCATCCAAAGAAGGTTTATGATTTATATCAGGATACAATGTATCAACGACTGCAAGCTCAGATTCCCAATAGGCATGGTCTCTCAAGGTCGGATTTATTAACGAAAGCAAAAAATCAAGGGCATCAACACCAGTATCATCCATAAACATGTCGTAAATTACTGGCGCTGATAGGTCAACATGGTATTGAGCGATAAAATCCCCGATCAGGCTTCTTGCGATAGACCTGTCATAATCCTTACGCTCCTCAGCCATTATGCCTGCAATTGCGCCGGGGGAAATTCCAACCCTATCAGCTATATCCACAATCTCTTCATTCAGCCCCCTTATCCATTCAAACGAAGCGTCTGGATATACTTTCTCAGCAGAACTAATTACAAAACCAATATCAAACGAATTCATTTCACATACCTTCCCTATGTTTTTCTAACACGTTAATTAACGAATATGGCAACGACTAATAAACCAATGCGGTTCTATTTTCCTTAAGGCGCAACCATTTTTTCCGCGCGAAAATGAATTTAATGAATCCAAGACTTCATCTCCTTGAAATTTAGCTGGACCATCTGTTCTTCTGGGTAGCACTAAACGATTATTTTCAAACATCGGGTCTACAGGATAATAAAAATAACCCTTCCACTTATTTCCATAATACAGAGTATATTCTCCGTAACCTTTAGTTTCTGGCATTGAAATAATTAACGACTTTCTATCATGAAATTGAGCCCATAACTTTTCGTCGCGCATTTTTTTCAACTTTTCGGCAGCCTCAGGAGAATATGGGTTTTCAAACCAATAACCCGGACCATCGGCTACATGCTTTACTCCAGTTATTCGTTTCAACTCAATCACTCGTGGCATATCCTTCCAGATTATTGCTCGTTGGCCATCTTTGTAATAAGAAGCAACCAGCTCTTGAAAGGCAGCTCTGTTATTTTTAAAGTTTTCAATCATTTTTTCATCAGAAACTAATGGGTCAGAGTAAGCAATTAACCCGATAGCAGAAAGAGAAAGTAACGAAAAAACCGTTATCGCTGTTATCTTTTTTGATTTTGAAAATTTCCATGCAATAAAGCCCGCTATGAAAATTAAAAAGATCAAAAGAATCAGATAGAAAATATTAATTAAGTACATAAATCGTCCTTTCTGTGATTACTATTACTCTATTATTGAAATAATACCTTATTCATTCTGTCCACTCCCCATTATCCTGTGAACTTAAGCTAATATGCATACAGTTATGAAACCCCACACATTACCAAGCGCAGATACTCAAGCCCCTTCTGAATCAACACTAAATAAAGTGTGTCCATCATAAATTTTACTTATCTAGAATGAATTTAATATTTTTATTAGAAGACTCACTAATTGCATACACACCATCATTCAATCTAAACACCGTGATATTAAATCTATATAACGGAATAGCCTCAAATAGAACAGGCTTTTTATTAAGTAAAAAAGTTTCAAGTATCTCCATTTTATCGTTCAGAATTTTTATTTTATTTCCATCAAGAAAAGCAAAAGCCCCACTCCCCGGAATATCAAACATTGAATCAACAGAGCCGATATTCAGATTATTAATTTTTTCCAATGTCCGCTCATCCTTTAGCCGCCACAAACCATTTTTTGAGTATATAAATCCATCACCGGTCTCCACACTCCCAAAAATAAAAAAATACTTTCCAAAATCAGAAAACTTAGCGCATTTAATAGAATTGTAAAACTCACCTCCATTCCAAAAAAATAACTTGCGCTCACCTTTAATAATTATACCTTTGAATTTGGAAGCCTCCTCATGCACAAGAACTTCAGAAAAATCTCTATTAAAGATAGAAAACTCTTCATTTTTAATAATTTTGCAAAATCCGCTATCTATTTTATAAATATGATCAGAAAAATCTGAAAAAACTAAACCATCTGATTTTGTAAATAAAAAAGACACGCCTATGGAATTTATTTTATATCTTCTATCATAAGAATAATTTACTTTTTCAACATTCAATACAGGGTCCTCCAAAAAATAGTTATTACATGAATATTTATAACCAGGTCCGTACCCCGCAAAAGCAGTAGGAATTTTTGTAGTTCCGCCCGGAAGCACCCCTAATTTTATCAAAAAATTTACATCATCTACATAAATCAGCCCCTTATCAGAAAAGATGTAGGGATCACCAAACCACGATTCAAATATTGGATAATCCTCAATAAAAACTGTATCTATACTAGAAACTTTTGGCCCCGCATAAGGTCTTAATTTTTCGCCTGAAAAAGCATCATTACTTCCTTTCAAAAAAAGAGGAATTTTCACAAGCGAAAGATCTGCATATGCATTGCAAGAAATAAGCATCGTGAAAAAAACTATGCATCTCATATATGTCCCATAAAAATTAATAGGAAAATAAAGCCAAAAATGGAAATGTTTATGCAATCTACCCGTTTTTCTAAAATATTCTTCCTTTACATACTCCATAGCGCTAACTCCACTTAAAAAGTTCGATAACATTTACAGAAGCTACCACTACACTTTCATCACCCATTCCTTTTGCTCAATCAAACACTTACCCACCAGATCGTAACGCTCAATAATGCAATCCCTTGCATGTCGACCCAAAGACTCCCGTTCTTTTGAGTTATTCAACAGTTCTGTAACACTTTTAACTATTTCTTGCTGATCAAAAAAATCCACCAAAATACCGGTTTCATTATTTTTGATTACTTCCCTGATTGGTTCTGTATTACTAGCAACAATGGAGCAACCGACACTCATGGCTTCCATAAGGCTCCAGCTCAATACAAAGGGATACGTTAAATAAACATGCACTGTGGATATTTGTAGTAGCTGGATAAAGTTAGGATAAGATAATTTGCCAACGAAATGCACGCGACTCATATCCAGCTGGCTTTTGACTTCTTGTAAAAATAATTCTTTCCAGGTTGTTCCTGGTGGTGGTTTTCCGCCGTAACTTACATCATCCCCGCCGACAATAATTACTCGTGCCTTGGGATTTTGTTTGAGGATATCCGGTAAGGCGCGCATAAAAATATGGTAGCCGCGCATGGGTTCCAGGTTGCGGTTTACGAAGGTGATTATTTGGTCGCCTTTTGTAATGGTTTTTCCATTTAATTGCATGGTTACCAGGGGATTTGGTTTTAGCAGTTGGGTATTTATTCCGTCGTGGATGACAGATATTTTGGATTTAAAATATTCCGGGAATACTGAGCGTTGATAATGTGTAGGTGACAAACCAGCATCTGCCTGTAGTAAATGTAAATCAAAACTGGCATTTTTTAATTGCAGGCGGCAGGCAAGATCTTCTTCATATTGGGAAAATTCGGGATCGAAATTGCTGTCCGCACCCTGCGCTTGATAATAAAACTCGCAATAAAGGGCGAGTTTTGCTGTTGGCCATACTTCTTTTAAAAATAAACTTTCCCCCCAACCGGGATGGGCAATGATCAAATCCGGAGTGAAGCCTTGCTTTTTTAATGCTTGTGCAGCCCAAAATGCAGCTTCCGCGCGAATGGTTTTGGTTTCCATATCCACCAGCCATGGATGAATGTTTTCACTGCTGCTACGTTTTATTTCGTAATGATGAACCTTTACGCCGCGAGGGGCGGGACGTTTGCTGGGCGTTAGCACACGGATATCGTTTTTAGCATCTGCCGCTAATGCAGGTGCAAGATGAACAAATTGTGCGGGGAAATTTTGGTGGATAAACAACACTCTCATTATCAGTCATTCCTGTTACTTGTTTTATGGATTTTTTGTGTTTTTCTGTGCAAATACATCACTTGTGTTAATTGAAAACTATTGGGTATAGCGGAAGGTAATGCGGAGTTATGAACAAGAAGAAAAGATATAGAACACATTGAGTGTGGATAGTACGTGCTGCCAAGCACTGTAGAGGATTGTCCATGGCCTATTCCATTTATCTAATTAAATACCCAGTGATTCTAGTGAATATTTCCTCGGGCACGCAAATCATCTTAACGATATTGACGACAATTTAACAATTTCCTGAGGTTGAATCACTCAAACCAATATCGTCGGTTCACTCTCCGGTACTCGGTAATTGTTACGGGCTTATCCTGGTACCATTCAAACAATAACGCACCTGATTCTGCGGTATTTAGTTCACGCGAGTTTATCGTTTGGAAACGACGACGAACCTGTGAATGCGGATGCCCATGCTGGCTGCGATATCCCGCCGAATAAACAACGACTTTCGGAGTAGCATGGCGAACAAATTTAATACCCGAAGAGGTGCGACTACCATGATGGGCAGCAAGTAGCACCGTTAGATTTTCGGGAATTTTATTTTCACTCAAAAGCTGATGTTCAACACGGGTTTCTATATCACCAGGTAGCAATATAGTTTGCTCCTGATAACTGATCAGCAATACACAAGATTTATTATTATCGCTCGCATTGCGCACGATAGGGATAGATAAAAATTCAAATGAAACCGTGTGCCATTGCCATGGTTGTTGTTGATGGCAATTTTCTATCGCAGAAAAATCCGGTTGGTTGAGGCTAGTATTTTCAATATCGCCCACCAGTATTTTTTCTACGCCCACCTTATCAACAAAGCTATGCAATCCACCGGCGTGATCCATATCATTATGGCTGACCACTAGTACTTCAATATCAGAAATTGCCTGGGAAAATAAATAAGGAGCCAGAATTGCACCACCGGCATCAAAGCTTTCGGAATATTTTGGGCCGGCGTCATAAACAAGCGTCTTATCTTTTACTTGTACAACCACTGCTGTACCCTGCCCCACATCCATAACAGTGATTTTTAATTCAGGAACATTAACCGCCGGTATAAAATAGGCAAGCCATGCTCCCAATACCAAACCACACCAACCAATGGCGCGATGTATGAGCCCTTTAGGTAACAATAGCACCAGACAACTAAAGGCAATTAAAAACGATAACGCCGGCGAAAAGGCAACAATCGGGCTTGCATAGTCGCCCGACCAATCAAGGAATTTTTGTAAAATAATTTTTAATATTTCCATGGCAGCACCAGCAGCATTCAATAAAAAATCGCTGATGGTAGAAGATGTATTTTGCAATGCCGCGCTGATGAGCAACAGTGGCACTACAAAAAATGTAATTAGCGGTATTGCAATAGCATTAGCGATGGGAGCAACCAAAGAAACACTGTTAACCAATACACTCAAGGGAATTAATAACCCAATAAACATAACCCATTGAGAGCGAATAAAACCCAAACACATATCACGCAATGAAAAACCATGCCAATGATTTTCATTTTTTTTAGAAATCAACCGCCCGGAAAAATAAAACAGCAACAAAGCAACAGCACCAAACGATAGCCAAAAACCCATATCGTAAGCAGCAAGTGGATCGATAATTAAAACCAATACCAGCGCACAGCAAAAAATATCAACAATACGCACACTGCGTTGTACCAAACAGGCGATATAGAAGATACTCAACATAATGAGTGTACGCACAGTAGGAATGTTAAAACCGGCGAGTGCAGAATAAAAACTTGCGCAAGCAATTGCCATTGCCCAGGCAACAACAAATGCAGGGCATGAGTGCCACACTAACTGGATACATTTTCCGGCGCCCAAGCCGATATAAAATCCAAATAATGCGAGAAATCCAATATGCAAACCTGAAATAGCAATAAGGTGGCTAGTGCCAGTTTGTTGCATGCGATTCCATTGCTCTTTCTCTACATACGAAGAATCACCAATTAATAAGGCAATTAAAATCCCACGCTCACTGGAATTGCTGTGTGATAAAATCCATTGTTGTAATAACTGGCGCTGACGATCAATCCATTCGCGCCAGTTTATTGCTATTGAATGATTTTCAAGCATCACATTATTATTTGAATTGATAACATAGCCTGTCGCGCCAATTCCCTGTCGCAATAACCAGGCGTGATAATCAAAACCAGCCGGATTTGCAAAACCGCGTGGGCGTTTCAAGCGAACCTCTAACTGCCAAGCTTGTCCAACAATTAATTCTGGTAATTGCGTTGTTTTTTGAGCGTCGTTGTTTTTGTGGTAAGAGGAGTACCAACTCAATTGGAGCTTGTCGGGGAAATCGTCAATATCAAGGGCATTGCCTTGTGAATTTGTTATTTGGCGAACATTGAAATTAAAGCGTGAACGGCGATCATTAGTGTCCGGGAGATCAGCTATGATGCCAACAATAGTTAAATCTTTACTGACTAAAGATTCATCCAACTGTATTGCTAATAATTGATGGCCGGAATATATGCCCCATCCCAACCCTGATAGCAATGCTACTGCCCAATAGTGGCGGGTATATCGAATGAGCAACAACAACACGATAAACAACCCCCACAGCATTACGAGCGGGGGAAGATGCGGAAAAAGACTGACGGCGATAACGCCAATAGCAAACAGGACCAAGCGAATAGGCATAAGGTTAATCCCTTAACGGCGCAACTGATAACCCCTTGTCATCAGATTGTCGTGCAGCTTATGGCATCCTGTGAAAGCTAACAAGGCCAGCTCAAGCGCCATCAACATGGCCTTGGCTGGATTTTACGGGCATAATGTCCCCTCTTTTTTAGACAGTAACCTGGTTTTTTGGCATGGCGCGAAACTTACTGAAGCGATATATCCCAACCCCCGCTGCTATTAAAAGCAACCCTGCGTTCCATTTTTTAGGCGATTTGTTGCACGATCCTAACCTGTTTCACTTAAATCGCCATTCTGTTTCCGTTGCTATGTTTTGGGGATTATTTGTTGCAATCCTCCCCATTCCCGGCCAAATGCCGGTAGCTGCTGCTGCTGCACTTTTTTTCCGCTGTAACCTTCCGTTGGCAGTAGCACTTACCTGGATTACCAATCCATTTACCATGCCCTTTTTCTTTTTTATCACCTATCAAATGGGCAGGCTAGTACTGCAATTGGACCCGATTACCCTTACCGCACCGG
The DNA here is from genome assembly GCA_021151825.1 of Cellvibrionaceae bacterium. Taxonomy (GTDB): domain Bacteria; phylum Pseudomonadota; class Gammaproteobacteria; order Pseudomonadales; family Cellvibrionaceae; genus Cellvibrio. The sequence goes on along the minus strand of JAGKWQ010000009.1, from coordinate 238,533 downwards.
AATTGAGTTGGGATTGGTTAGCCAATGAATTTGGGCATCTCTGGAAGCCTTTAGCAGCAGGTTCAATCATCACAGGATTATTATTTGGTACGCTGGGATATTTTTCGATGCAAGCCTATTGGCGTTGGCATGTGAACCATAATTGGAAGAAGCGCCAGAAAAAACGTGCTGGACAAAAAACAAAGATCGATAAATAAAATATTGAAAAAAAAAGCCCGCAATGTTGCGGGCTTTTTTTATTTTCTATTGATGGTTATTTATTTTCTAATCATTATTCGTAACGCAGTGCATCAGCGGGTTGGATTCTAGTGGCTCGCCATGCAGGATAAAGCGTGACAAAAAAACTAATCAACAATGCGGTCGCTACCACTTTTATCACATCACTCGCCACAATTTCAGATGGCAAATAGGTTGTCGGATACACATCAGAATGCAAAAACTGGATGCCGAATAATTTTTCGATGCCTTGCACAATAGTGGTAACAAAATAAGAAAGAACAATTCCAATCACTAGCCCAATGCTGGTTCCAATTAAGCCGATCAAACCGCCCTGCACCATAAAAATACCCATAATTTCTACGGTAGAGGCACCCATAGTCCGCAAAATAGCAATGTCGCCTTGTTTATCAACAACCACCATAATCAACGTTGACACCAGGTTAAATGCGGCAATTGCGATAATTAAGAACAGCAACATGCCCACCATATTTTTGGACATCTGAATGGATTGATAAACACCGCCGTGAGTGGCCATCCAACTGGAACCGTAATAATCCGCTGGCAGGTTTTGCATAATGTCGCGCACTACTTGCGGAGCGGCAAATAGATCATCCACTTTTAAACGCACACCCGATACCTGCCCGGAAAAACCGGCAATTTCCGCCGCTTGATGTAGTTCCATTAACGCAAGACCGTTATCGATATCGGTATGCGTATTTAAAATCGCAATGACATGAACAACTTTCACACGCGGCGCAGCACCTTCAGTAGGAATAATTAAACTCAAACTTTGCCCGACTTCCGCATTAATTTTTTCCGCAACACCGCGGCCTAAAACAATTGCGCCCGACGTTTTTGAAAGTGAGTCTAAAGTTCCGGCAGGTAAAAATTCCGGTAGTTTGGAAGTTGTGTGCTCTTGCGCCGGATCAATCCCAAAGATTTGTGCTGGCGCTACTGCTTTATTTTGACTTAGTAAGCCCTGCAATTGCACAAATGGTGTTGCTGCAATGACGCGCGGGTGCTGTTTAACTTGCGCAATTAAGGATTCAGGGTCACTTATTGCCTGGCGATGCAATATTTTTGCTTGTGGCATTACACCCAGAATATTTTCACGCAACTCACGATCAAATCCATTCATGATCGACATCACCAGAATTAACAAGGCAACACCGATCACCAAACCCGCTGTAGATAAACGCGAAATAAAAGACACTAAATGACTGTGGCGGCGAGAAATGCCGTAGCGCGTGCCGACTAAAAATATGTAACGTTTGAACATATTAAAGTCCGGTCACCAGCAAGTTGCCTGCACGCAATTCGCCTTCCGTTAATGTGAGTGTGCGATCCATTCGCGCAGCCAAACGTGGATCATGAGTGACTATTACAAAGCTGGTACCAATGGAACGATTTAGTTCCAGCATGAGCGATTGAATGGATTCTGCGGCGTGAGTATCCAGATTACCAGTGGGTTCATCCATTAACACACAAGCCGGATTAGTCACCAAGGCGCGAGCAATTGCAACACGCTGACGTTCGCCACCGGAAAGCTCGGAAGGTTTATGATTAACCCGTTTGGCTAAACCAACACGCTCCAATAATTTCAGTGCGCGCTCTTTGGATTCAGCGATGGAATGTTTGCCGATTAATAGCGGCATGGACACATTTTCCAGCGCGGTAAATTCCGGCAATAAATGATGGAATTGATAAACAAATCCCAGACTGCGATTGCGCAAACGACCACGCTCATCGGCACTCAGACGCGATAAATTTTGATTTGCTACGGTAACTTCTCCGCGATCAGGAATATCCAATCCGCCGAGGATATTGAGCAAAGTCGACTTTCCTGAACCCGACGCACCAACAATTGCAACGCGCTCTCCCGCCAGTATTTGCAAATTTACATTGCTCAATACACTGACCGCCAACGCACCCTGGCCATAATGTTTACTGACTTGCTGACATTCAAGTACAGCGCTGCTGTTATTCATAGCAATAACCATCAACAAGAAAGAAATTATTCATAGCGCAACGCTTCTGCCGGTTCAATTTGCGCAGCGCGGTATGCCGGATAAAGTGTTGCGAGAAAACTTAGACCCAAAGCAATACCGCAGATAACAGCAACATCCTGCCATAACAATACCGATGGCAATTGGGTAATAAAATAAACTTCGGGATCAAAAATTTGTAAGCCCAATACAGATTCAAACACCGACATAATCGACGTTAAGGTTAGAGCAACGGCACACCCAAGAATCGCTCCGATAAAAGTACCGATAAACCCTACTGCACTACCCTGTACAATAAATATCGCCATTACCTGCCGTGCGTTTAGACCTAATGTACGTAGCACGGCGATGTCCGATCGTTTGTCGGCAACCATTAACACCAGGCTGGAAACAATATTAAATGCAGCAACGGCGATAATAATCATCAACAAGGAACCAACGACTATTTTTTCCATTTTGACGGCCTGGAATAAGCTGCCCTGGGTTTGGCTCCAATCGCGCACACGGAATTCATCGCCGAGATTTGCACGAACCTGACTCATAATTGGACCAGCGGAATATAAATCTTTTGTTTTAACGTGGAGACCTTGAACACCGGTTTGCCGCAAAAACTTTTGCGCATCCGTTAAATGAATGAGCGCTAGCGTACTATCTACTTGCGCGCCCACTTCAAACACACCAACCAACGTAAAGTTGCGTGAGCGGGTAAATGCCCCCATAGGGGTAATATTGATTTCCGGCGAAGTCACACGAATTTTATCGCCAGTTGCAAGCATCAACCGGCTGGCGAGAATTCGCCCCATGACAATCCCGTATTCACCAGGTTGTAGCTGGGCCATATTGCCAACAATCATATGTTGATCGACAACCGATACCTTCGCTTCCACAGCCGGGTCAATACCGTGTAATTCAATCGCCTCTACCCCCCCCGCATAAGTGACCATTGCCGAACTCTGGATATAAGGAGCAGAAGCAATTACACCGGGTTGGGCATTCACTTTTGCAGCTAACGCCTGCCAATCACTAACCATCGGTTGCTGATCAATAAAGCCATGGGGAATGACATTCAGGATGCGCTCCTTCATTTCCCGATCAAAGCCGTTCATAACGGAAAGCACAATAATCAAGGCCATCACCCCTAACGCCATACCGATCAGGGAGAAAGCACTGATAAAGGAAATAAACTGGTTGCGGCGTTTGGCGCGGGTATAGCGCAAGCCAATGTAAAGCGGGATATTTTTCAGCATGGGCGCATTAAACCTAATTGGCCCCCTTTGCTCAAGCAAAACTGCAAGAGTCTCAAGCAAAACCGGAAGGACTTCCAACAAAACCCGATTTCCACGAAAACTTGCCTCCTGTAAAACATGAACAACCAACGTAGCTTGTGCTATGTTTACTGCATCACAGTTTTTGGAAGCTTCAGGTCATGAGTGAACGTCGTAGTTACTTTCGGATTGATGAAAGTATCGCCATTGAGTTTAAAGAGGTAGACGAGATAACGGCAAATACCGCCGCTGCAGAACTGCAATTCCCCAACACTGCCTCGTTAAAGCTGTTTGCAGAATTACGTAAAATCGATAATGACAACGCCCATCTGTTTCATCAAATCAAGGAAACCAGCCGTGCTTTGGGCGAGTATTTGCATAACTTGAACCGCAAAATCGATATTATCAGCCAGCAATTAATGGCCGACTCAAAACCCCTTCCTCCCTCCAAAACCATCAAACAGGTTAATCTCAGTGAAGGTGGCATTGCATTCGGCAGCTCCCGCGCGGTGGAAATGAACAGCCACATCGCCTTGAGATTGATTTTTTTACCCAGTAATGCCGGCCTTGTACTTTTTGCCAAAATTATTCGTTGTGAACCGAGTAACACCGGTGAATACCAGATTGCGGCAAAATTTCATCGGGTTAGCGATGGCCAACAACAGCTGATTGGCCAGCAGATAATGCGCGCACAGATGGCTGAACGCAGAAAGAGCCAACAATACCTGCAATAACGATTTCCGAAAACCTCAGGCCATCTGTAAAGCTCGGGGCAATCCAGATTCCGAGGTAAGCATGTTTCGAATCAAATTTATTTCCCATACCCTTGTACTGGCTCTCGTAGCAACTATTCAAGTTCAAAACTCCGTTGCTGAAGAAATTCGTATCCCGGTTGGTGAGCAGGCAAAAACTGCACCGGCTGTAGATATGCCCACTAAAGGCATGAGTAAAGAGCGAGTCAAAAACTTATTTGGCGAACCACTGGAAGACATTCCAGCAAAAGGACAACCGCCGATTTCACGCTGGAAGTACCAGGAATTTACGGTTTATTTTGATAGTAATACGGTGATTCATTGTGTGAGGAATTTTCATCCGAAAGTGCCGTCCAGTGAAAACAATAACGAAAGTAGCAACGGCAATAATATCCAATAAAAGAACTCAATAAAAAAAGGGCGCGATAAATCGCGCCCCTACGAAAAAACTCATATTAACGACGGCTGATGCGGTTTACACCATCGAGCGCCGCTATTCGATACGCTTCTGCCATGGTTGGGTAGTTGAAAATATTATTGAGGAAATAATGGATATTATTGCCCTCACCTGACTGTTTCATAATCGCTTGACCGATATGGACAATTTCCGCCGCTTCAGCGCCGAAGCAGTGAACACCGAGAATTTCCAGTGTATCGACATGGAAAAGAATTTTTAACATGCCGACATCTTCGCTACTGATTTGGCCGCGCGCCGTATTTTTAAACAATGCACGGCCCACTTCGTAAGGTACTTTTGCCTGGGTTAATTCTGTTTCGGTTTTACCAACCGAACTGATTTCCGGCAGCGTGTAAATTCCTGTGGGAACATCATGCACTAATTGGCATTGATCACCAAAAATACCACCGGTTACCGCACGCCCCTGACCATAAGAGGCACTCGCCAAACTAGGCCAACCAATGACATCACCAACCGCATAAATATTCTCAACTTGAGTGCGATAACAATCATCTACTTTTAAATTGCCACGATGATCTGCTTGCAAACCTGCCGCACTCAAATTCAAATTTTCAGTATTACCACTGCGACCGTTACACCATAAGATCGCATCGGCTTTCAAACGCTTTCCGGATTTCAAAAATAACGTAACGCTGCAATCGCTCGCTTCTATCGCTTCGAATTCTTCACCATGACGGACAGTTACACCGCTATCGCGCAGGTGATAACTTAATGCATCGGAAATTTCATCATCAAGGAATGACAACAAACGATCACGGTTATTAATTAAATCAACACGCATGCCCAAGCCGGAGAAAATCGATGCGTATTCGCAACCGATAACACCAGCACCGTAAACAATAATATGGCGCGGCGTATGTTCCATTTCCAGAATCGTGTCACTGTCATAAATACGCGGATGATTAAAATCAACATCGGCCGGACGATAAGGGCTGGAGCCAGTCGCAATGACAATTTTTTCGGCGTGAATACTTTCAACACCGCCGTCCACTAGCGAAAGGCTGACTGTATTAGCATCGATAAATGAAGCTTGACCAATGTGCACATTCACACGATTGCGCACATAAAAATTAGTGTGCATCTCAACTTGTTTGGGAATAACTTTCGCAGCGGATTGCAACACGCGGGGGAAAGTCAGGCGGCGACTATCGCCGATTTCACGAAACAGGCTATTACTTTTGAATTGAATTATTTGCTTGACGACATGACGCAGGGATTTGGAAGGAATTGTTCCTTTGTGTGCACAACTACCACCCACCAATGCCCTATTCTCTATCACTGCCACTCGTTTACCGATTTTTGACGCAGAGATGGCGGCACTTTCGCCGGAAGGCCCTGAACCGATTACCAAAAGATCGTAGCTGTGATCTGCCGATTTTTTACGACCAGTCAATTTATTTCCCCTCATTTATCAATGTTGGCGCCTGATTAGTTTAGCAACAAGCATTCCGCTTTACGCAGTAAATTTATAGAAAGGCGCAGTAAATTTATAAAAGGCGCGGTAAATTTATGGATTACATTCAGCGGGCAATTCAGAGCCAATAACAACCGGAAATCGATAACAGTGACTTGCCTGAATTCAAACAGAGTACAAATTACAGATGGCTGAAAAACGGACGGCTAAAACAAAACAGGCTCCGTTCAGGAGCCTGTTTTGTGCAATTAATGCAGGGTATTGATAAATTCCAGTGCGGGTTGTGGATACACACCCAACCACAACACCAGTACCACCAGCAAAATTACTATAGCAACACTGGCACGGCCTGCGGGTACATTATCTTGCTGGGTATTTCCTGTGCGATCGTACAGAGCAACCATCACACGCAGGTAGTAATACAGACCCAGACCACTACCGATAATCAGCGCCGCTAATAAAATCCAGCTGCTAGTAGTAACGCCAGTCATAAAGATATAGAACTTGCCGATAAAGCCAGCTGTTAACGGGATACCTGCTAAAGACAACATTACCAACGTCAATGCAACAGCGAGTGCCGGGCTGCGGTAGAACAAACCGCGATAATGATTAACTTCTTCTGCATCCAGTGCATTACCACCGTGAGACAGGGCGCTAATCGCACCAAAGGCTGCAAGGCTGGTGACAACGTAGGTCAGCAAATAAACGTTAGCGCTGACAACATCAACCGAATTACCGGCAATCAACGCAATCAGCAAATAGCCCATGTGCGCAATTGATGAGTAAGCCAACATACGTTTCAGGTTGGTTTGCGTCAGCGCCAGGAAGTTACCTACAGCGATAGACACTACCGCAATCACAGCTAATACCGGTTGCAGAACAGCGGTCAGTTCACCTGTCACATGACCAAGGAAGCGAATCAGGATAGCGATAATTGCCAACTTGCTTGCAGTCGCCAACAACGCACCCACTGGCGCTGGTGCACCTTGATATACATCGGGAGTCCACAAATGAAATGGCGCCAGCGATAATTTGAAGCACATGGCTATAACAATCATCGCAATACCAAAACCTGCCAGGTAGCCGCCGTGCTCCGTCAACTTATCGGCAAGATCAGCAAACAACATGGTGCCAGTCTGGGCATAAACCAACGCCATACCAAACAACAGGAATGCAGAAGCAGCAGCAGACAGGATCAAATACTTAACGCCCGCTTCCAATGAGCGGCTGCGCTCGTGGGTATAAGCAACCATGCCGTATACAGGCACAGACAATAATTCCAAACCGATAAAGAAACCGGCCATATGGCTGCTGGATACCAATACCAAACCACCGACCGCAGCAATCAACAACAGCATATAAACTTCTTCTTTGTTGTTGCCGTAGCTCTCAATGAAGTTGCGCAAAAACACAGTGCAAACCAACGAGGCAAAAATGACTAATGCGCTGTAGAAGTAGGCGTAACCATCAATCAGGATTAAATCGGTAACCGGAGTTGCAACGCGATCTTCAGCAAAGCCACCTAATGCAAAAATAGAAATCAATGCCGCCAATTGACCGGCAATAGTAATCCAGTAGCTGACGCAATGATTACGTTTGATCGATACAGCCAGCATCACCAATACTGCAGTGAGGCTTAATAAGATAACTGGCAGCAGGGGTAAGAAAGTTTCGATTGATAAATTCATAGTGACCTCATGGAGCGACTGGGGCCGCTGCGCCCCCAATTGGCAGTGGTATTGATACATCTGCCGGTGCATAGGTTTGTTGGATAAAGGTCATCGCATCCACCGACACGTTCAACAACGGTTGAGGATAGAAACCAATTACCAACAGAATCACCGCAAGAGACACTACAAGGCTGATCTCTCGTGCAGAAAGATCTGCGAGTTTTTGTTCTGAAGCTGGCTGACCAAACAAAGTGCGATGAATCAGGATCAGCGAGTAAACACCGGCCAACACCAAACTCGCCGTCGCAACGATGGTGATTACCGGAACCACTTTGAATGCGCCCAGCAAAATCAGGAATTCACCGATAAAGTTGGCGGTACCCGGAATACCCAGCAACGCCGCCGCGAAGAACATCAACAGTGGCGGCAAGTAAGTGAATCTTGCCCAAAGGCCACCCATCTCACGCATATCGCGAGTACCAAGGCGCTCGTAGAGTTGACCGGCAAGGATAAACAAACCACCGGCACACAAACCGTGGGCAAGCATTTGAATCGCCAGACCTTGCAGGGTTAACAGATTGCCGGAGTAAATACTGATAAGTACAAAACCCATGTGGGAAATACTGGTGTAAGCAATCAGGCGCTTGATATCGGTTTGCACGAACGCGAGGAAAGCGCCGTAGAAAATACCAAACACGCCGAGCAGCATCGCAGTATTGGCAAACTCCTGAGAAGCATCCGGGAAGAATGGCAGAGTAAAACGCAACATACCGTAACCAGCGGTTTTCAACAGGATACCGGCAAGATCTACGCTACCGGCAGTTGGCGCCTCTGCGTGTGCATCAGGTAACCAGGAATGCACGGGAACGATTGGAAGTTTGACCGCAAAACCGATAAAGAAACACATCATCAGGATAAATTGCAGTTCCTGGCTCATCAGTTTATGAGCCCCCAACAAGGTTTCATAATCAAAACTGAGTTGCCCGGTCGCTTTGTAGTTAACAATAACCAGCGCGAGGATACCGACTAGCATTATCAGCCCACCCACCTGGGTGTAGATAAAGAACTTGGTAGCCGCCTTCACCCGCACCGCACCGTTATGGGCTGAACTTCCCCACAGCGCGATCAGGAAATAAACCGGAATCAACATCATTTCCCAGAAGAAGAAAAACAGCATCATATCGAGCGCGAGGAATACACCCAGCACACCGGCAAGACTCCACAACAGGTTCATGTGGAAGGCGCCAACGTTTTTGTTAATTTCTTTCCAGGAACAACCAACAGCAACAACACCTAACAAACCGGTGAGCAATACCATCACCAGAGACAAGCCATCGATGCCGAAATGAATACTCACGCCTAACAAAGGAATCCAGGAGTATTGTTCTTCAACTTGCCAGTTAAGGCCGCCGGTACCTGCAACGCTGGAATAATCACCGGTAAGCCACAGGTTTACACCAATGGCGAGAACAAGAGACATAGTAATAAGGGCAATCCACCGCGGGACGCCTGCGCCTAATCGCTCGCTTAGCCAGCACAACAGGCCGCCAATAAACGGGATCAGGATCAGTGCCGAAAGAGTCATGGTCTGGCCTATCCTTCTTAATGAGTAAATGTAACTTGTAAAACCAGGACTGCGCCCAGCACCAACACCGCACCCAACGCAATACTGGTGGCATACCAGCGCACGCGACCATTTTCAGTCACGCTCATCGCGCTGTTACCCAGTTTTGCCAGTGACGGGATCAAATCAAATAGTTTGGCGATGACATCGTGGCGATTAATCGCTGCGATGAACAAATAGGGTTTTACAAACAACCAGTTGTACAACCAATCGAAACCACAGCCATCGCGCAATATTGGCGACAGCAGACGACCCAAGCCGCTTTCGGAAATTGCTTTGGCAATACGACGCTCGCCCCAGAAGAACACAAACGCAAGCGCTAAACCAACCAGGCCAGTCGCAATCGCAAGAATCTCAACGAAGTGTTTGGACTCTTCGAGTGTTGGAGACGTGAACGCTGGCAACACACCTTCGAGCGGCTGATGAATCAATGCACCAACGAACGTTGAAAGTACCAGCAACACGCCGAGTGGCAACCAGTAGGAAATACCGTGGATCGCATGAGCATGGGTTTTCTCTTCGCCGTGGAATACGATGAAAATCAACCGGAAGGTATAGATGGACGTGAAGAGCGCGCCGACCAAACCGGCCCAGAACAAATTGGTGTGACCGCTGGCGTAAGCTTGCAGCAGAATCGCGTCCTTACTAAAGAAGCCGACAGTCAGGAATGGGAACGCCGCAAGCGCACCACCACCTACCAGGAAACACGCATACACAAATGGGATCTTTTTCCAAAGGCCGCCCATCTTGAAAATATTTTGCTCGTGATGGCAGGCAATAATTACAGCACCAGCAGAGAGGAACAACAACGCTTTGAAGAATGCGTGAGTCATCAGGTGGAATATAGCTGCATCCCAGGCACTAACACCGAGCGCGAGGAACATGTAACCAATCTGGCTCATGGTTGAGTAAGCGAGCACACGTTTGATATCGGTTTGCACCAGAGCAGAGAAACCGGCAATCAGTAAAGTAATCGCACCGACGACACCCACCAGCAACAATACATCCGGAGCCAATTCAAATACGGTGTGAGTACGAGCAATCAGGTATACACCCGCAGTAACCATTGTTGCCGCGTGGATCAATGCAGAAACCGGAGTCGGGCCTGCCATCGCATCTGCCAACCAGGTTTGGAGTGGCAATTGCGCCGATTTACCTACCGCACCACCCAACAACATCAAAGAGGCTGCAACAACCATTGGGTCGCCTTCAGTCCACTTTTGAGGAGCAAGGACAAGGATCTCTTCAATATTCAAAGTGCCGAGCTGTTGGAAAATGATGAAAATACCGATAGCCATGAACACGTCACCCACACGGGTAACGGTGAATGCTTTGATAGCCGCTTCGCCATTGGCGCGATCAGAATAATAGAAACCGATCAACAGATAACTACACAGGCCTACACCTTCCCAGCCCAGATACAACAGACCGAGATTATCGCCCAGCACCAGCAATACCATGCTCGCAACAAACAGGTTCATGTAGGAGAAGAAACGCTCATAGCCTGCTTCACCGCGCATATACCAGGAAGCAAACAAATGGATGAAGAAACCCACACCGGTAATTACACCGAGCATGGTCAGGGACAAACCATCCAGGTGCAGACCAAAGCTCGCGTTGAAATCGCCCACGTGCATCCAGGTCCACAGGGTTTGAACGTATTTGCCGCCCTGCTCTACGTTATTTAAAAAATCGATACCGACATAAACCGTCGTGAGCGCTGAGAGTCCCAATGAGCCGACACCGATAGCAGCGGCCACATTTTCAGAGAGACGGGTACGCAATGTGGCTAATAATAAAAAGCCGATTGCGGGAAACAGGAATGTTAAGTAGAGAAAATTCATCCGCGCATCTCACTCGCAACGTCAATATCCAGAGAATGATGGCGACGATAAAATTGCAACACTATCGCCAAACCGATACTTGCTTCCGCTGCAGCCAGGGTCAGGATCAGGATGAACATCACTTGTCCATCCGGCGCACCCCAGCGACTACCTGCAACAATGAATGCGAGAGCAGCGGCATTCATCATCACTTCCAGACACATCAATAAAAATAGAATGTTGCGGCGAACCATCACCCCAGCCAGTCCCAGTACAAAGAGCACACCCGCTACCGCGAGGCCCTGCTCCATAGGTATTGCTATCATTTACGCACACCTTTTTTCGATTACGCGCAACGCGCTTTGCCATTTATCCGGTTTTATTGCAGATGCCGGACAGCTTAGTTTTTAAATTGTTTTCGACCGCAATTAGTCTTCGCGTTTGCCCAAGTGGTAAGCAGCAACTAAAGCCGCGAGCAGCAACAATGATGCAAGCTCAACTACCAACAGGTATGGACCAAACAGGGAAATACCGACCTGCTTTGCATCCACCAGCGTATGGCCAGCCTGATGCCAGGTTCCATCACGAAGGAGATAAAGCATTTCCGCCAGCAATACACCAGCGAGAATCGCCGGCACAACCCAGGTTTTAGGCGTTAACCAGGCGCGCTCTTGCATGGCCACTGCCGGGCCGATGTTGAGCATCATCACCACGAACACAAACAGCACCATAATGGCACCGGCATAAACAATGATTTCGAGCGCACCGGCAAAAGGCGCACCGAGCATAAAAAATATGGCTGCAACCGCTAACAGCGACACAATCAAACTCAACAACGCGTGTACCGGATTGGTGTTGGTAACCACGCGCAAGGTTGCGTAAATCGCAATTGCGGAGGCAATGTAAAATGCAATTTCCATCGTATGTCTCTTCTTTTCAGTCGGGCCGGAATTAAGGCAACAAACTTTTTACATCGATAGGTTTGGCTTCGTTTTGTGCAGCGCCCTTTGGCTTGCCCGCAATCGCCATACCGGAAACACGGTAAAAGTTGTAATCCGGATTTTTGCCCGGGCCAGAAATTAACAAGTGCTCTTTTTCATACACCAGATCCTGACGGTTGTATTCCGCCATTTCAAAATCCGGGGTCAATTGAATTGCAGTTGTCGGACACGCTTCTTCACACATCCCGCAGAAAATACAACGCGAGAAATTGATGCGGAAAAATTCGGGATACCAGCGGCCATCGTCGGTTTCTGCTTTTTGCAATGAGATACAACCAACAGGACAAGCAACGGCACAGAGGTTACAAGCTACGCAACGCTCTTCACCATCCGGATCGCGTGTAAGCACAATACGACCGCGATAGCGCGGAGGCAGATACACTTTCTCTTCCGGATATTGAATGGTATCGCGCTTGCGGAAACCGTGGCTGAAAACCATCGCCACACTGCGCACTTGCGTACCAGCGCCTTTTACAAGGGAGATTATTTTTTTCACCATAATAATTTACCTTAGCCCTGATTCAGCAGCACAACAGCGCCAGTTACAAGTAAGTTAATCAACGTCAGGGGCAAGCAAACCAACCAACTGAATTTCATTACATGGTCGTAACGCGGACGCATCAAAGAACCGCGCACCAATACAAACAACATAATGAAGAAAGCGGTTTTTACTGCGAACCAAACGAATGAAGGAATGAAATCGAGATATGGCAGAGGCTTCCAACCTCCGAAGAAAAGAGTCACGATCATCGCTGAAACAAGAACAACACCAATGTATTCTGCAACGAAGAACATGCCCCATTTCATACCGGAATATTCAATGTGATAACCGTCAGCGAGTTCTTGCTCCGCTTCCGGTTGGTCAAACGGATGGCGGTGAGTTACTGCAATACCAGCAATAAGGAAGGTACAGAAACCAAAGAACTGGGGAACAATATTCCAGAGATTGGATTGTGCTTCAACAATGTCACGCAAGTTAAAAGAACCCGCCTGAACCACAACACCCATCAGCGCCAGGCCCATAAATACTTCATAACTCACGGTTTGTGCCGCCGCACGCAGACCACCGAGCAAAGCATATTTATTATTGGATGACCAGGCCCCAAACATCACCGAGTAAACAGCAAGGCCCGCCATACCAAAGAAAAACAGCAAACCAACATTTAAATCAATTACCCCCCAGGTTGCAGTGACTGGAACAACTGCCATTGATAGCAAAATTGTTCCCATTGCAATTGCGGGTGCAAGGCGGAACGTTAATTTATCGGCGAAGGGTGGAGTCCAGTCTTCTTTGAAGAACATTTTGAACATGTCGGCCACGATCTGGAACATACCATAGGGACCAACACGGTTAGGACCATAACGATCTTGCCACCATGCCAACAATTTACGCTCGATCAAACTGAGGTAAGCAGCAAGTAAAACAGTGACCAGCAGAATTACAACCGCCTGGAAAACGGTGAAGAAAATTTCAGCCAACTCTGGCGTTACCCAATCAAACATTACACAGCCTCCTGCATAACTTGCGCCCAGGTTTCGCCAACAAATGTTGGAATACCCTTAAGGCCAACTGGTAAACCGAGGCTGCCAGTCGCCAGCGTTGAGCTGACTTTTACGGGTAAGCGCAGATTGTTATTAACAATGCGCACAATCACTGTTGCGTTATCTTTAACACCGATGCGCTCAGCATCAGCAACAGAAATTGCTACGTAGGGTGCCGGGATTCTGTCCGCAATAACCGCTGCTTTTGAAGTCATCTCTTCGCTACCAAACATGTGGTACAGCGGAGAAACACGCAGTTTGCTATCAGATGGAACAAATGCAACCGGAACATCGTTGAAGTAGCTGAAGTTTGCATCAGCGCGCGCTTCGATCAAACGCTTACCTGCATCGCCTTTACGTGAATGGCCACCCACTTCATCCTGGAATTTGTTCCAGGCTTGTGGTGAGTTCCAACCCGGCGCCCATGCAAATGAAGTCAATGCCGCTGGATTTTCCGGACCGACATAACCTTCCATTGAGTGCGCTAATGCAGAGTCGTTATCTTGTGAAGCACGTGGCTCATGTACGCTGATATTGGCGCGCATTGCGGTGCGACCAGAATAACGACGCGGTTCACGCGCGAGTTTCAAACCTTTAATACGGAAATCAGCGTTCGGTGCTGCATCGCGAATTTCAGCAAGAGCTGGCAGCTCGGTAACAACAGCATCAATAACTTCATCCAGTTGAGTCCACGAGAATGGTTTGTCCTCAACTGCTGTGTGGATCGCATGCAACCAACGCCAGCCTTCTTTCACTTGTACTTTAGCGTCGTAGAACGCCGGGTCATAAACCTGGAAGAAACGTTGTGCGCGGCCTTCACAGTTAATCACGGTACCGTCCGCTTCAGCGAAGCTTGCACCGGATAATACGAGGTGCGCTTTTTCTTGCACTGCAGTCACTTGATGATCAAGAACGATTACTGATTTCGCCGCAGACAATGCAGCATCAACCAGCTCTTTAGGTGCACGACGGTACAAATCGTTTTCAGCAATAACCACTGTATCTGCTGCACCATCTTTCAACGCATTCAGAGTCTCAATCACTGACTTGCCGCGCAGATAGGCTGCCCCCAAGCTATTTACTTCTGGAACAACCAGAGTAATTGCGACTGCTTTTTCACGCGCCTTTAATGCCAACGCAATATTTGCAGCTGCTTTGATAACCGCTTCTGAACCCGCAGAAGTACCGGATACAACCAACGGCGCTTTTGCGGCGAGCAATGTATCAGCGATAGTTTGCGCAAGTGCACGCTCTGCATCGCTCAAGTCATTCGCAGCAGGTGCACTGCTATCAATAATATTGGCTACCGCAAAACCCAAACGCGCGATGCTTTCTACCGGTGCGCGATAAGTTTCAGTCGCTGCATCATCAAGGCGAGTTGCTTCAAAGCTGGCAATAAACAACGGGCTCTTTGCGTGCTGGCCAATATTTTTAATT
This sequence comes from Cellvibrionaceae bacterium, assembly GCA_021151825.1. Classification (GTDB taxonomy): domain Bacteria; phylum Pseudomonadota; class Gammaproteobacteria; order Pseudomonadales; family Cellvibrionaceae; genus Cellvibrio. The sequence goes on along the minus strand of JAGKWQ010000009.1, from coordinate 223,302 downwards.
GCTTCAGCAGCCCATTCTGATACACGTTTTTCGGCAGCCATTTCGTAGGCTTTGCCTTTCACTGCCTGACGCAATGCCAGAGCAATACGCGCTGCGGTTTGGGTTAAATCTTCGCCCAGGATAAATACCGCATCTCTGTTTTCAAGGTCGCGTACCGGTGGCGTGTGCAGGCCACTGTTTTGCAGAATGTCCAACACCAATTCAACGCGTTTTTGCTCGGCCGCTTCAAAACCGGCGCTGAAATTTTCTGCACCGACCAATGAACGCAATGCGTAGTTGGTTTCAATGCTTGCACGCGGTGAACCAATACCAACCACTTTTTTGGAATTTTTAAGCGCAGCAATCGCCCAATCCAATGCACCATCCAATGTGGTTGCACCAAGGCCATTAGCAGCACGCAAAAATGGAACACGAGGACGATCTTCGTTGTTGACATAACCGTAACCAAAACGGCCTTTGTCGCACAGGAAATAATGGTTGATTGAACCGTTATAGCGGTTTTCGATACGACGCAATTCGCCGTAACGTTCACCGGGGCTGATGTTACAGCCAACGGAACAACCCTGGCATACGCTTGGGGCAAATTGCATATCCCACTTACGGTTGTAACGCTCGGAGTGGGTTTTGTCGGTGAATACGCCGGTCGGGCAAACCTCTACCAGGTTGCCGGAGAATTCGCTCTCCAAAGTACCGCTTTCCACACGACCGAAATAAACGTTGTCGTGCGCACCGTACACACCCAAATCTGAACCATCAGCGTAATCGTTGTAATAACGCACGCAGCGATAACAGGCGATACAGCGGTTCATTTCATGGCTGATAAACGAACCCAATTCCTGATTCAGGTGAGTACGTTTAGTGAAATCGTAGCGACGGGAATCATGGCCGGTCATTACCGTCATATCTTGTAAATGACAGTGGCCACCCTCTTCACACACCGGACAGTCATGCGGGTGGTTAGTCATCAACCATTCAACAACACTCGCGCGGAATTCTTTCGCTTCTTCATCTTCAATTGAGATGAACGTGTTATCGGTTGCCGGAGTCATACATGACATTACCAAGCGGCCGCGCTTATCGTCGGCGTTGGCGTATTGCTTAACCGCACATTGGCGACAAGCACCAACGCTACCCAATGCAGGGTGCCAGCAGAAGTAAGGAATATCGAGGCCCAGCGACAAACATGCCTGCAACAGGTTGTCTGCACCGTTAACTTCTAATTGTTTACCATCAACGTGAATCGTAGCCATGACTTAGCCTTTACGCATTAGCCGCAGCGGTTGCCGGGGCTATACCTTGTTCAAATTCGGAACGGAAATATTTCAATGCACTTTGCAGTGGCTCCATCGCACCCGGCGCATGCGCACAGAATGTTTTGCCTGGGCCTAACTGACGGGTGAGCTGCTGCAGGATATCCAGATATTCCGGTTTACCCTCACCTCGCTCAATAGCGAGCAGCATTTTCACCGACCATGGCAAACCATCGCGACAGGGAGTACACCAACCGCAAGATTCACGCGCAAAGAACTGCTCGAGGTTACGCACCGCCGACACCATGCTTTGGGTGTGATCAACAACCATCACCAAGCCAGTACCCATACGGCTGCCTGCTTTCATAATGGTGTCAAAATCCATTGCCAGATCCAGATGATCCGGAGTCAGGAAGTCAGTTGACGCACCACCCGGTAACCAGGCTTTCAGCTCCAAACCATCGCGCATACCACCAGCGTGTTCATAAATGATTTCACGCGCAGTAGTACCAATTGGTAACTCCCACAGGCCAGGATTTTTCACCTTGCCGGAAGCACCATAAATCTTGGTTCCGCCATCGGGACTTTTACCTTGGGACAAACCTTTAAACCAGTCAGCACCACGGTTGATGATGTGCGATAAGTTGCTCAGGGTTTCCACGTTGTTAACAATGGTTGGACGACCCCATAGACCGGCAATTTGCGGAAACGGCGGTTTGGCTCTTGGATTGGCGCGACGGCCTTCAAGCGAGTTGATCAATGCGGTTTCTTCACCACAGATATAACGCCCTGCCCCGGTATGCACATGCATATCGAGACTCCAGCCGGAACCTAAAATGTTTTCACCGAGATAGCCTTTTGCGTTGGCTTGCTCAATTGCCTCATTCAAGTGTTTTGCAGCAAGAACATATTCACCGCGCAAGAAAATGTAAGCGCGTTTTGCCTGGATCGCGTAAGCCGCGATGATCATGCCTTCCACCAATTGATGCGGCAGACACTCCATTAACAAGCGATCTTTAAAAGTTCCCGGCTCCATTTCGTCCGCATTACAGACGAGATATTTTGCACCGGCGTCTGGCCCCATGGGAATCAAGCCCCACTTAATGCCCGCTGGGAAACCTGCACCGCCACGGCCACGCAGGTTTGCATCTTTTACTGCTGCCTGAACATCAGCAGGTGACATTGCAGGAATTGCTTTACGTACAGATAAATAACCATCCAGCGCTTCGTATTCGTTGATATCGACAACCGGCTTATTATCAACAATGCGGTATGTCAGCGGTTTGATTTCGCCAAGGTTGGAAAGAGTTGTCATACATATTTCTCCAACAGTGCCGGAATTTGCTCGGGAGTCAGATTGGTGTGGGTATCATCATTGATCATGATAGCCGGCGCTTTATCGCAGGTACCCAAACAGCAAATTGGCAACAAGGTATAACGCTCATCCGGTGTGGTTTCACCAAGGCCAACATTAATGTGCTTGATGATTGCATCCTGAACGACTTCAAAATCCATCAGGTGGCAAGCGATGCTGTCGCACACTTTAATTACGTTACGGCCAACAGGACGACGGAAAATCAAGCTGTAAAAAGTGGCTACACCTTCAAGATCGGGCGCAGAAATTCCGAGCAAATCTGCAACCGGTTGAATAGCGCCATCAGGCACCCAACCATGGCGACGTTGAATCACTTTTAATGCGTCAATAGAAGCAGCACGCGAATCATCATAGTGATGAACGTGATGCTCAATTTCAGCGCGATCTTCATCGGCCAATATATAGGGCTCGACATTGGGACGGTTGCTATCAGTACAAATAATCATAATAGTCAGTACAAATAATTAAATTGGTTTACTGGATAATTAGCGGTCAACGTCGGCCATTACAAAGTCGATACTGGCCAGGTAAGCAATCAAATCGGGAATCATGCTGCCGTTAATTACCGATGGCATTTGCTGCAAATGCGCAAAGCTCGGCGTACGGATACGCGTGCGGTAACTCATAGTGGAGTTGTCGCTCGTCAGGTAATAACTGTTGATGCCTTTGGTTGCCTCGATTAACTGACTCGCCTCACCTGCTGGCATGATTGGACCCCACGACACACTCAAGAAGTGAGTAATCAAGGTCTCGATATGCTGCAGGGTTTTTTCTTTCGGCGGCGGACAAGTTAAGTGGTGGTCTGCTTTGTACGGACCTTCCGGCATGTTATCCAAACACTGTTTGATGATACGCAAGCTCTGGCGCATTTCTTCAACGCGAACCAGACAGCGATCGTAAGCATCGCCGTTATGAGCAAGAGGAACATCAAAATCAAAATTCTGATAACCAGAGTAAGGACGTGCTTTACGCAAGTCAAAATCAACACCAGTTGCACGCAAACCTGGTCCAGTTACACCCCACTCAATTGCTTCTTTGGAGTTGTACTGGGCGATACCGATAGTGCGTGATTTTAAAACGCTGTTTCTGATTGCCGCTTTTTCGTATTCAGCGAGACGCTTGGGCATCCACTCAACAAAATCGCGCACCAGTTTTTGCCAGCCGTTGGGAAGATCGTGAGCAACACCGCCGATACGGAACCAGGCCGGGTGCATACGTCCGCCAGTGATCGCCTCGATTACGTCATAGGCTTTCATACGGTCAGTAAACATGAAGAAAATCGGCGTCATACCACCAACGTCCTGGATATAAGTACCCAGGAACAACAGGTGGCTGGTGATGCGGAAGAATTCAGCCATCATCACGCGAATCGTTTCAACGCGCGCAGGTACTTTGATACCGGCAAGTTTTTCCACTGCCAATACGTAAGGCAGGTTGTTCATTACCCCACCGAGGTAATCGATACGATCGGTGTAAGGAATGAAGCTGTGCCAGGATTGACGCTCACCCATTTTCTCCGCGCCGCGGTGGTGATAACCAATATCCGGAACACAATCGAGAATTTCTTCGCCATCCAGCTGCAACACAATACGGAAAGCACCGTGCGCACTCGGGTGGTTAGGACCGAGGTTGAGGAACATGAAATCCTCATCCTTGGTACCACGTTTCATGCCCCACTCTTCCGGGTTAAAACGCAAGCCTTCCTGTTCAGCTTCCTGCTTTGCAGCATTCAGCATAAACGGATCAAATTCAGTTGCGCGCGCAGGATAATCCTTACGCAGCGGATGCCCTTTCCAGGTACGCGGCAGCATGATGCGCACCAGCAATGGATGGCCATCAAACTCAATACCAAATAAATCCCACACCTCACGCTCATACCAGTTAGCGTTTGGCCAGATTTTGATAACGCTGGGGACACTCAAACTATCCGATGATAGAGCAACTTTGATACGGATATCACTGTTGCGCTCAATCGAGAGCAGATGATAGAAAACGGTAAAATCCGACGCTGGCAAACCATAGCGATGAGTACGTAAACGTTCATCCATCGCACTCAGGTCATACAGCATTGAATAAGGCTTCGGTAAATCGCGCAGGAAACGCAATACCTCAACCACCTTATCGCGCGTTACCCAAAGTGTAGGAACGTCATCTTTGGTAGGTTGAACCACAAAGGTTCCCTCACCAAATTCAGCAAACAGTTCGCTCACTACCGGAGGCAAAGCAATATCTAGAGTCGCATTCTCAGCCATCTATCAGCTCATCACTAAAATTAAAATTCTTTGAAGGGGGGCGCAAACCAACAGGTTATACGCCATCAGGCTCGCGCAGGTTTACTACCTGAATACGTTCCGCCTGCTTAACATCCCGCTGTGCTGGCATTACCGGGCGATATACGCCCTGGTCACCACCAACCCATGTCAATGGGCGACGCTCTTTACCAATCGACTCCTGCAACAACATCAAACCTTGCAAAAAGGCTTCAGGACGTGGAGGGCAGCCCGGGATATACAAATCAACCGGCAGGAACTTATCGACACCCTGCACAACTGAGTAAATATCGTACATGCCGCCGGAGTTTGCACAGGAACCCATGGAAATAACCCACTTAGGTTCGAGCATTTGGTCATACAAACGCTGAACAACCGGAGCCATCTTCATAAAGCAGGTGCCGGCGACCACCATCAAGTCAGCCTGGCGAGGTGATGCACGAATTACTTCTGCACCGAAACGGGCGAGATCGTGAGGCGCGGTAAAGGCGGTAGCCATTTCCACGTAGCAGCAGGACAAACCAAAGTTGTAAGGCCAGAGAGAGTTTTTGCGGCCCCAGTTAACTGCGCCGTGGACCATGTCCTCCAACTTGCCTAAATAAATATTTTTGTGAACCTGATCTTCCAGTGGATCACTTACCCGCTCCCGGGGCTGCTCAGGGTAGCGAACTTCTGAATTGTCGGAATCAATACGCGTCAGGGTATAGTCCATCAGGAAAACCTCAGGATGCTTAAAACTTAGTTGGAATTGGTGGTTGCTGCGGTCTTCGCGTTTGCCTCGTCTTTAATACGACGGCGGCGGGCTTCAGATGACCAATCGAGGGCACCAAGACGCCAGATATAAATCAGGCCAACAAGAAGAACAGAAACGAAAATAAAGACTTCGATAAAACCCGGCCAGCCGCTTTCACGAACCGATACAGACCAGGCGTAAAGGAAAAGAGCTTCAATATCGAAAATTACAAAGAACATGGCGATCAAATAAAACTTCGCCGACAGACGCAGGCGCGCACCACCTACAGAAACAATACCGGATTCGAATGGCTCGGTTTTCGCCCTACCCTTGCTACGACCACCCATAAAAACAGGAATAGCGAGCATGAATACGCAAATAAAAATAACACCGAAGATATAAACAGCGAAGGACCAGTTATGCGCAATGGCGTCAATTGACATCAAGTAATCTCCCACAGCGAGCGACGCAAAATGCAAATAATATGCAAATGATAATTAATCTTATTGCGATAGATGAATGCAAAGTCTATTATGTTGTCATTGAGCAAAAACGCTCGACAAAAAAAGACTTATAAAAATTGAGGCTTAAGAAAAATCGGCCGGCATTCTCTATGGATATCAATAAACGGTGTGCAAAAAAGGCGTAAATTCCGTCGTAATAATTCGCATTCCGTGCCCAAAAATGCCTGATCAACCAATGTGTTTTGAAGACCGCCTAAAGAAACGCCCCGCATTGTAGCAACTATAGAACCAGACTCAAACCTCGATGACAAAAAAGTTTCATGTATTTGAAGTACTTACTGCAAAAAATTTCGATTCGCGATGAAAAACCGATTAATAAATAACCGCTTTGATTTTATTTGTTCGATTTCATACTAGAGGCCCGTCTTCATACAGGTACAATGTTGGCCGGATAAATCAGTATAGATCCAGTTGATGAAAGTGAATCTCGTCTTCCTGCAATCAATCGATTTATTAAAAGCCACGCTGAACACTTTCAACATTCAAATGTTCACATTGATGGCAGCTATTCATATCCGATATTTTTATTTAATGGCTATCCAGGTCCTCTATGGTTTTACATTCACTTGCGACTCCCCCATTGTCAAATCGCCCTGGTAATCGGCAATCATGGGGGCAATTACACGGCTCAGCACAATCACTTGCCATCGTAAATGCTGCTTTAGCCTATAAAGGATTGAGTCTGGTCATCACAGCAGATACCAGCACGGCTATTCGACTGGAAAGTGAATTATCTTTTTTTGCAAAAAATCAGGAACATCTCGCTGTTCTACATTTAGCCGATTGGGAGACACTCCCCTACGACACCATCTCACCACATCAAGATATTATTTCCGAACGACTCAGTACGCTTTATAAATTACCGTCTATTAAGCAGGGAATTTTAATTGTTCCAATAACAACCCTGTTACAACGCCTGATGCCGCAATCTTATTTACTGGGCAATAGCCTGATGGTGTCAGTGGGCGAACAAATAGATACCAATCAGCTACGGCAAAATCTGGAGCGCGCCGGCTACCATTGTGTGGATACCGTTTATGAACATGGCGAATTCGCTGTGCGCGGTTCGCTCATGGATATTTACCCGATGGGGAGCCATCTGCCCTATCGCATCGACTTATTCGATGACGAAATTGAAAGCTTGCGCACCTTCGACCCGGAAACCCAATTAACCATAGACAAGGTCGATAAAATCCAACTGTTGCCGGCCAAAGAATTTCCTTTAAATAAAGCAGGAATAAATTTATTCAAGCAGCAATGGCTTGAGCGCTTTGATGTAAACCACAAAGCTTGTCCGGTATTCCAGGATATCAGTGCCGGTATTTCACCGCCGGGTATCGAATATTATTTGCCATTATTTTTTGATGTTTGCAGCACCTTATTTGATTACCTGCCACAAAATACACAAGTCTATGCGCTGGGTGACATTGAAAAATCAGCCGAAAATTTCTGGGCTGAATTACTGCGCCGCTATGAAAGCCGCCGTGTAGACCCACTACGCCCACTACTGGCACCGCGCGATATTTATCTGGCCATTGATGAAGTATTCGGTCATTTAAAAAACCACTGCAGAACATTTGTGAGCTCCGCAACGCTGGAAGCAAAAGAAGGCAATATCAATTTCAATACCACTACGCCCCCATCATTACCCATTCGTGCACAAGCAGAAAATCCGCTTGCTGCAATTCATGCGTTTTTAATGGAATTTGATGGTCGCGTATTATTTTGTGCTGAATCCGCTGGCCGCCGCGAAACCTTATTGGAGCTGCTAGGACGAATCCGCATTCGCCCCGCATCGGTTGATAACTGGGAAGACTTTTATACCAGCAGTGAAAAACTGGCGATCACCGTTGCACCACTTGAACAAGGCTTACTACAAGCAGAACCCAAATTAGCATTGATTGCGGAATCGCAGTTATTTGGCGAACGAATTCAACAACAGCGTCGCCGCCAAAAATCACAAGACAATGCCGATATGGTGGTGAAGAACCTCACCGAATTAAAAATCGGTGCGTCCGTTGTACATATTGATCACGGTGTAGGCCGCTATCGCGGTTTGGAAACGATCACAATTGATAACCAAACCAATGAATTTTTAACGCTGGAATATGCCGACGAAGCCAAGCTTTACGTTCCAGTTACTAACTTACACTTAATTAGCCGCTACAGTGGTGCCGAAGATGATCTCGCACCACTGCATCGATTAGGCAGTGAATCCTGGCAAAAAGCGCGTAAAAAAGCGGCAGAACAAATTCGTGATACCGCTGCTGAATTATTAGAGGTTTATGCTCGTCGTGCCGCACGCAAAGGTTTTGCCTTTCCCAATCCACAGACTGCTTACGAAGCATTTTCTGCAAGCTTTCCGTTTGAAGAAACACCGGACCAACAACGTGCAATTGAATCCGTCGTTAGCGATATGCTATCGAATAAACCTATGGATCGACTCGTCTGCGGCGATGTCGGTTTTGGTAAAACCGAGGTAGCAATGCGCGCTGCATTTGTTGCTAGCCACGGCGGTAAACAAGTAGCGATACTCGCGCCCACCACACTGCTTGCACAACAACATTACGAATCACTGAAAGATCGCTTTGCTGAATGGCCGATTACTGTGGAAGTGCTTTCACGTTTCCGCACTACGAAAGAAGTGAATCAGGTATTGGAGCGCGTAGCTGAAGGCAAGGTTGACATCGTTGTCGGTACACATAAATTATTGCAGCCGGATATTAAATTCAAAAACCTCGGCTTGTTAATTATCGATGAAGAACATCGCTTCGGTGTGCGGCAAAAAGAGCAGATGAAAGCTATGCGTGCTGAGATAGATATTCTCACTCTGACGGCAACGCCGATTCCACGTACATTAAATATGTCGATGGCAGGTATTCGCGATTTATCGATTATCGCCACACCACCTGCGCGGCGGCTTTCAGTAAAAACATTTGTGCGCACTTATGATGAAGCCACTATTAAAGAAGCGATCCTGCGGGAAATTCTCCGTGGCGGCCAAGTGTATTATTTGCATAACGAAGTAGACACGATTGAAAAAATCGCGCGTGATTTACAGGAGTTAATTCCCGAAGCGCGCATCGCCGTTGGCCACGGCCAAATGCGCGAGCGCGATTTGGAACGCGTGATGAGTGACTTCTACCACAAGCGTTTTAATATCATGGTATGTACCACTATTATTGAAACCGGAATCGATATCCCCAGTGCCAACACCATTATTATCAACCGCGCGGATAAATTTGGCCTTGCTCAGTTGCATCAATTGCGTGGCCGTGTCGGGCGCTCGCATCATCAGGCCTATGCGTATTTGCTAACGCCGGATCGCCGCAGCATGACAGACGATGCAGTGAAACGCCTTGAAGCAATCAGTGCCGCTGAAGATCTGGGTGCTGGTTTTACCCTGGCTACTTACGATATGGAAATTCGTGGTGCTGGCGAGTTGCTGGGCGAAGAGCAAAGTGGTCAAATCCAGACGATTGGTTTCTCGCTCTATATGGATATGCTTGATCGTGCAGTAAAAGCAATTCGCCAAGGCAAGCAAGCTGATCTTGAAAAAGCCTTAAGTGAAGCCATTGAAATTAATTTACGCATCCCTGCGCTAATTCCTGCTGATTATTTGCCCGATGTACATACACGCCTGGTTATGTACAAACGCCTTGCCAACGCGCAGAACGAAGATGCACTACGTGATTTACAAGTAGAAATGATTGATCGCTTTGGCTTATTGCCAGAACCCATTAAAAATTTATTCCGCGTAACCCAGATTAAAATCAATGCAGAGACTATCGGCATTACCAAACTGGAAGCCAACAATCGCGGCGGCAAAGTGGAATTTGCGAGCGACACCCGCGTTGATCCGCTGCAAATTGTTAAACTGGTGCAAAGCCAGCCACGCATGTACAAACTGGAAGGTGCAAACCAATTGAAATTTACAATGGATATGGAAAGCACAGAGAAGCGTATCCAGTCAGTGATGGATTTATTAACGTATCTTTCACCTAAAACGTTCTAATGTAAAAAAGTAAATGCCGCTTATAGTCAGGTAAAAATCTTATGATGTATTTCTGTAAAAAATTGCACCAATCATTGATGGGATTAGTCGCACTGCTGTTAATAAGCAATTCCCTTCACGCTCAACAAACCTCGACCAATCATGAAGGCTGGTACCAGGTTGAGCTGATTGTATTTGCACGGAAGGAGGATTCATCACAGGAACATTGGCCGAGCAATATTAAATTGCGCTATCCAGGCGATTGGGTGGAATTAAAAGATCCCGCAACGAGCGAAGTTAAAATTGATTTAACGAAAGAAGCTTTTTATCGCCTGCCCGCCAGCGAGCGTCAACTCAATACCCAGGCGCAAAAGCTGGAGCGCAACGGCCGCTTTGAACTTTTGTTCCACAGCGCGTGGCGGCAAATCGTTACTAATAAAAAATCCTCCAAAGCAATTCTCATCAGCGGTGGACCGATCTCAGGACAACACCAGGCACTGGAGGGCAGCATTCGTGTGAGTGTGGCAACTTATCTGGAATTGCAAACCAATTTATGGTTTTCACAATTTGATTTGAATGTTGGGCAAGAAGTGACTCAAAGCTGGCCGGAAATTCCGTTACGCCCCAATTACTCAGCAGCGGGAGGAAGTGCTCTATCACTGGATTCGGACCTCGAATTGGATCAGGCCCTGGCAAAAGAAAACCAGCAAGGGATAAATGCTAATGTGAGCCCAAACACCTCCGCTAAAACTGATGGTACAGCACCGGAATATATCACTCGCCAAATTATTTTATTGCAGCAAGAACGGGATATGCGCAGTGGTGAAGTGCATTATATTGATCATCCGGTATTGGGGGTTATAGTTCAAATCACTCCTTACCCACCAACCCCGACAACTGCGCAATAACCCCACAAAATAAAAACCCCGGCAGAACCGGGGTTTTTATTTTGTCACTCTCGATTTTCCAACTCTCGAAAAACGTTTTAGCCCAGCAAAACTACATCTTCTGCCTGAAGGCCTTTATCGCCTTTTTGCAGCTGAAACTCAACATTCTGACCTTCAGCTAGGGAGCGGTAACCTTCCGCACGAATATTTCGGTAATGCACGAAAATATCCTCGCCTCCTTCTCCTCTGGTTATAAACCCATATCCACGCACGTTATTAAACCATTTAACAGTGCCAATCTCACGATCTGTCGTCATATGAAACACCTCTACAGCCTTGATGCTTTATTGTTATTTGCTCGGTTTGTCTCATCCGTTGATCGCCAGCACAGCAGGCCAGCAGCTATCCAGAACTAACAGGTATTAGTAATTAGAACCAAAATACCTGAGTTAACAGATATTAACAAAACCAGGAAATAAGAGGTGACTTTTTTGTTGCTTCTTCAAATCAAATTGTATTTTTTGCAAATATGAAAATGGTTTTCTTAATACTATTCATACCTGAAGCAAGAATTTGCATCATTTCAGCAACACTCAGTTCCTGATCAGCGAGACCCGCTCCCCAATTCACGACCAGACACAGCGCGGCATAATTCATATCGAGTTCACGAGCAAGCGCAGCTTCCGGCATAGCCGTCATCCCCACAAGATCACAACCGTCACGAATCAGGCGCTGGATTTCCGCCGCCGTTTCCAGGCGCGGCCCCTGAGTGCAACCATAGATCCCCAAAGCTTGAAAAGGTAACCCGATTTCCATTAAAGAATTTATGAGGTGCTCACGCAAGCGCGAACAATAAGGATGCGTAAAATCGATATGGTTGACATAGCCATCCAACAGAAAATTAAAACTTTGTTCGCGCCCCCAGGTGTAATCGATTACCTGGTGTGGCACCACAAAAGTTCCTGGGCCCATTCCCTCGCTCATCCCCCCGACTGCATTAATCGCAAGAATTTGTTTAACACCGACCTCTTTTAACGCCCAAATATTCGCTCGATAGTTAATTAAATGAGGCGGTAATTTATGGCCTTTACCATGACGAGGGAGAAATATCAGCGGATGATTTTCAATGCGGGCAAATGTTATCGGTGCAGAACACTCGCCATAAGGAGTTGATAAAAAACGTTCTTCGATAATTTCCAACTCGGGAAATTGGTTTAAACCGGAACCACCGATAACGGCGAGCATTTATTATTCCTTGCAAGCAAAAATGCCCGGCGCATTGCGCCAGTAATTGTGATAATCCATTCCAAAACCAAATACATATTTATCGGGAATATCCAACGCGCTGTAATCGGCAGTAATAGGTGCTGTATATCCAGCAATTCTTTTGGTACCCAAAACGGCAATAGTTACACTCAACGCGCCGTCATTCAAACAATGATCAACAATTGCCTTGAGAGTAATTCCCTGATCAAGTAAATCGTCCACCAGCAAAATATGTCGTCCAGCCAAAGCCACTTCCGGCTTACGCTTCCATACCAGATTATCTCCTTGCAACTCGCCTTGATAACGAGTTGCATGTACATAATCAATCTCCAGCAAGAAATCCAGGCGTGGTAATAAATATCCCAGTGTTGCCAGACTGCCATTCATGACGCCCAACACCAAAGGGTTTTTATCAGCAAAGTTCCGCGTTATGGGTTCGACTAATCGATCCAACGCAGCCTCTACTTCCTGCAAAGAAAAAATAGATTCTGCATCGGCATAAATTTGTTGGAGTGTATTGAGGTCCATATCTGGCCTATGAATTAAGTAGTTTGCGCACGCTTGGCCATGTAAGCCGCGTAATCAGGAACCGAATGGGAGGACTCAAGGTTAAATAACGGCGATGCCACAATAAAATCAGCGGAACTCTGATTACAAGCAACCGGAATATTCCATACTGCAGCGATACGCAATAATGCTTTTACGTCAGGGTCATGCGGCATTGGCTCGAAGGGATCCCAGAAAAAAATTAACATATCTACTTTGCCTTCGGTGATCAGCGCACCGACCTGCTGGTCGCCTCCCATCGGGCCGGAAATTAATTTGTTAATCGCAAGCCCAGCTTCTTTTTCAATAAGAGTTCCCGTAGTGCCAGTGGCATAAAGCGTGTGTTTCTGCAAATCTGCACGATGTTTTTGACACCAACCCAGCAGATCTTTCTTTTTATTATCATGCGCAACCAGCGCGATGGATTTTGCAGCAGGCAAACTGATTTCTTTGTATTCCATAAACCTATACCTTATAAAAGGTGCGCCGTAATTGGCAGGTAAAAAATTGGCGGGCAAAAAAAATGACCTTGCCTGATTATAGCAAGGTCATTTTGAATAACACTAAAAAGCCAAAAATGGCCTTAATAACTTAATGATTAATGGCTCAACTCCAGCAACAGCTTGTTCAAGCGTTGCACATAAGCCGCAGGGTCCTGTAATTGTGCACCTTCAGCAAGGTTTGCTTGATCAAACAGGATATGCGCCAGATCACCGAAACGGTCGTCATTAGCCTCTACTTCCAGTTTCTTCACTAATGGATGATCCGGGTTCAATTCAAAAATAGGTTTTGCATCCGGAACTTTTTGACCTGCTGACTCCAGAATACGGCGCATCTGTGCCCCCATATCAAATTGACCAACCACCACACACGCGGGCGAATCGGTCAAACGATGAGTGATGCGCACTTCAGAAACCTCTTCACCCAACGCGGTTTTCACGCGCTCAAGTAATGGCTTGAGTTGTTCAGCCACTTTTTCCTGAGCCTGCTTTTCTTCTTCAGTATCCAGTTTACCCAGATCCAATTCGCCTTTACCCACATCCGAGAAGCTTTTGCCTTCAAACTCTTGCAAGTGGCTCATCAACCATTCGTCGACACGATCTGACAACAACAGTACTTCAATACCCTTCTTACGGAATACTTCCAGATGCGGACTACTTTTTGCGGTGTTGAAATTTTCGGCAGCGATGTAATAAATCTTTTCCTGACCTTCTTTCATACGCGCCACATAATCATCAAGCGAGTTATTTTGCTCGGCAGTTTCAGTATGAGTAGAAGCAAAGCGCAACAGCTTGGCAATTTTTTCACGGTTGGCAAAATCTTCTGCCGGGCCTTCTTTAATAACCTGGCCAAATTCTTTCCAGAACGTGGTGTAATTTTCCGGCTCGCTTTTCGCCATTTTGCTCAGCATATCCAATACACGCTTGGTCAACGCAGAGCGCATTGAATCGATGTTAGGATCTTTCTGCAAAATTTCGCGCGATACGTTCAGGCTCAAATCATTGGAGTCCACTACCCCTTTGATAAAACGCAGGTACAACGGCAGGAACTGCTCCGCATCATCCATAATAAATGTGCGCTGCACATACAATTTCAAACCGCGCGACGCATCGCGATTGTATAAATCATAAGGCGCGCGCGCGGGAACATAGAGCAGGCTGGTGTAATCCAGATTACCTTCCACACGATTGTGGCTCCAACTTAATGGATCAGTAAAATCGTGGCTTACATGCTTATAAAATTCTTTATATTCCTCATCAGTCACATCGGAACGTGAACGCGTCCAGAGCGCAGTAGCGGTATTGATAACTTCATCTTCCGGCTCTGCGCTTGCTGCATCTTCACCTGCCGGAGTTTGCTTTTGCATAACCACCGGAATAGCGATGTGATCAGAATATTTTTTGATGATGGAACGCAAGCGCCAGTGGTCCGCAAATTCCAACGCATCATCTTTCAAATGCAATTCAACGGTCATACCGCGACCGGCTTTTTCCACCGATTCGACAGTAAACTCCGCATCACCTGAACACTCCCAACGCACCGCTTCATCGGGCGCTGCACCAGCGCGACGAGTGGTCACGACAACGCGATCAGCAACAATAAATGCCGAGTAGAAACCCACACCAAACTGGCCAATTAACTGAGCATCTTTTTTCTGATCGCCCGATAATTTTTGCATAAATTGCGCGGTACCGGATTTAGCGATAGTGCCCAGATTCTCGATCACTTCATCGCGCGACATACCAATACCGTTATCGCTGATAGTGAGAGTTTTAGCTTCTTTATCAAAACTGATACGAATCTTTAACTCCGCATCACCTTCATATAAATCGCCATTGGAAACGGCTTCAAAACGCAGCTTATCAGCCGCATCCGAGGCATTTGAAACCAGCTCACGCAGGAAAATTTCCTTGTTTGAATACAATGAATGGATCATCAAATGCAGCAATTGTTTGGCTTCAGTTTGAAAGCCACGGGTCTCTTTGCGGGCATCAACGGTCATTTGTCTAACTCCTGGTTACATGCACGAAATTACGGGGGGAAACAGCCTTTACAGGCGAGTGAAGACTAAATGGGGCATGGAGAAAGGAATTCAAGGGGATATGAATTATTCAAATCAGGATTACCGGAGATGATTCGGCTTTTCCACTCTATCAGATGGGCGTTTCCGGTTACGCTTTAGCATTGCGATAACCTCAGGAAAAGCCCGCTCTGATTGCCTTAATCAATTGATGCTGGAGCAAAATATTACCAATGACAACAGCCGTCACTTACGAACCATCGGTACAGTCCCCAGTCCATAGGCTCTTATCAAGGTTTGTTACGCAGGTCCAACCCATGGTGAGACTGGTTTCTTTCGCATCCGGGACCATTTCAAAATAGTAACCTTCACCAAAAGTCTCGGAAGATAGATCTGCGCGCATCACCCCATTCAGATCCATAGTGACCGATTCAATCAATCCCGGATGATTTAAACCTTCAGCATTTACATTGATATCATCAAAGTTAGCAGGCCACTCTTTATGCTCTGCGTAATACATCGAAATAGGCATGCGCAATGGATTAAGGTATGACAGCGCTTCCGCAAATTTGGCTCGAAGTATAATGTTGTTATTGAGTTTATTGGGTAGCTGGCTCAAACCAGATACCTGTGGCAAAGGTTCACGCATTGAGGGTTGATTGCCGGCTGTTTTTCCTATCGTAAACAAGGGTGTATTCAGCCACGTTAATACGGAGCCAAATGTGCGATAGGCCTTTGCTAAAAATGTATTTTCTTTTTCAGTAGCCAGTTTGGATTGCAGCCATCCATCAGTGGACACCAACAGCGCATTTTTATTTTCGACACCACCTAAATTTAAATATCTAAATACATCGTTGATAGGTATTAAATAATTAATCCCCAAACCTGCACCATCCTTTGTTAACAAGCCTGCCACTGTCAGTGCAATTAATTCACCATGCTCGTTAAATACTGGCCCACCCGAACTACCATGATTAACATTAGCGTCAGTTTGTAAATAGCGGAGCCCTTGCATATCTCGATATGCGGAGACAATTCCTTTGGTTGTAGTTTGACTATGCTCCAATGAAAGCGGCGCGCCAATAATATATATTTCATCACCTACATTTGATTGGTTTTTCGCAACATCAACGCCTTCTATTTTCGAATAATTGTCATTGATTTTAATCAACGCCACATCGCGGATTGCTTCTTTACGAACCAACACTGCACCAAGGGTATTATCTCCGATCAGAATATGAAATTTCGTCTCATCGCCAACCACATGCGCATTTGTCAGAACATAACCATCGTTATTGATAACCACCCCACTACCAAATCCGTCTTTTGTTTTTACGATAACGGCATTTTTCATCAATCTGTCAGCGCTTTCTTTAAACGAACCAGCGCCTGAACCATATCCAATATGGACAGTTAATTTCTCATCGAACTTTTCAACCAGCGTCGTCATATCAACAGGTACAATTACTTTAGAAAATTCGGGGTCTGCTAACAAATTATTAGTGGCCAGCGCCAGCGCCGCATCAAAGCTAATTTCCTCTCCATGCCTGATAGCTCTTACACCAAGCGCATTATGGGAACCCATCGTTTCAGTTGAATACAACATTTTTTTTGCTAATGGATCATAGAGATTCCATTTTATTTTCAGGTAAGTAGCGTTTTGGGTAATGTCGTTACTTTTTTCCGATGGGCATTTATTCATTTTTATATCAACAATTTCAGCCTCAAGATTCAAACTGGCAGCAGATGCTCCGCCTTTAATGCCATTACGAACGGTGTAACCAAACTTGGTGAAAGTTGATATGCTCCCCCTAATAATATCGGGATGAGTAAAGTCCACGATTCCTTTTTGCCAATACAAATCGATTGGTTGACCGCAAGTGATACGACCAATCCGGACATTAACATGCTCAGAATCAGGCAAGGCAAGTTTGATTGAGTTGAAATCAATTAGTCGATGCGGGGATGAATTAGAATAGTAAATAGCATTTTGGGATTCGACATCCCGAATGAGATACTTGCCTCGAACTTCAACTTTAGTGGCTTCTTTCTGATCTTTGGCCGCTTGTTTTTCGCCAAAGTGAACTTTTCCATTCTCATCAGTCCACTGATAAATTTCGGCTTGAATAGCTGGTGCTACAGCAATCAAAAAGCAATATAAAAAAAATCTGCACATGCAAAGCATCCTTTGTCGTAACGTTATCTTTAACCGAAAAATTATTATTGCCTTAATTTGCGATAGCTTAAAAAAACCAACAATCCGCCCAGTAAAAAGCCTATCCGTATAACCTGATCGGAGAATGGCGAATACACTATCAGGCATGCAATGCCGAGCAAGAGAAAGATAATTATCAACGTACGCTTTAAAAAGAGTGCTATCTGTGAAAGGTTAAACCGTGACTCGCTCCCGGTTTCTGTTTCAGCGGCGGATTCCTCTTCTGCAGGCGATACAACTTCCTGAACCGGCTGGAGCGCTAATTCTACTTTTTTCACAGGATTCGCCCGAGCAACCGGAGGGATTCTCGTCGATGGTTTAACAGAAGCGGATGGGGATTGTTTTATCTCGGAAAGTTCAAGATCTGTTTTTGCACCAATATTTAACAATTGCTGCTGGAGTTTGATACCGGACTCAAAAGAAAGCCCTTTCTTTATTACCGTTGGCCGGCCAGAAAACAAAACATCTATTTTCTCATCTGACACTTTGAAAGCATTGGCCAGCTTTTTTTTAGTGACAGAAATATCGTAGCCCTCCTCAACTTCACCCTTGAAAATTAAATTGTATTCCATGACTGCGCTCACTTAGCACCCCTTTAACCGAAATTAGCTTTTTTATGCCTTTTAGTTTGTCTTAATAATCCTGAAACCCGATGCCATTTCCAATTAAAGAAGGCACCTGTTTACTCTAGCCGGAAATTTATAGATTGGAAATTGGCGCAGAAATATTAATCAAAATCAGGGGCAATAAAAAAGGCGCTAATCAAATGATTAGCGCCTTTTTAGATTTAATTGGTAGGACTAAGCAGACTCGAACTGCTGACCCCCACCATGTCAAGGTGGTGCTCTAACCAACTGAGCTATAGTCCTAAGATGCTTACCCTTACGGGTAACAGGGCGCGCACTTTACCAAGGCACACCCGCGAGAACAAGACCCAAAAACTATTTTTTTGCGCCTTGCCCGCTACTGGCCTAGGGATTACCCAAACCGCGCGCGAGATCGGCTTTCAAATCGCCAATATATTCCAAGCCAACTGCAACTCGAATCAGGTTTTCGGTAATACCCGCATCAGCTTTTTGTTCCGGTGACAGACGGCCATGAGTAGTGGTTGCAGGATGAACAATGGTAGTTTTGGTATCCCCCAGATTCGCCGTTAAAGACATAATGCGAGCTGCATCAATAACTTTCCAGGCTTCGTCGCGACCACCTTTCACGTAAAACGATAATACCCCTCCAAATGCTGATTGCTGCTTAGCAGCAAGCTCATGGCCTGTATGTGTTGGTAAACCCGCATAGAAAACTTTTTCAACTGCAGGATGTACATTCAACCATTGCGCGAGCTCAAGAGCATTGCGGGAATGGGCCTCCATACGCAAACGCAGGGTTTCCAAACCTTTTAAAAATACCCACGCATTAAATGCACTTAATGTAGGACCAGCGCTACGAATAAAACCAAGCACTTCATCCACTAATACTTTTGCACCGGCAACTACCCCGCCCAAACAACGTCCCTGACCATCAATGTATTTGGTGGCGGAGTGAATAATTAAATCAGCACCAAATTTTAATGGTTGTTGTAATGCAGGAGTACAGAAACAGTTATCGACCGCAAACAAAGCACCACGCGCATGAGAGAGATCCGCAAGACGCTGGATATCAATCACATCGCATAATGGATTTGAGGGAGTCTCTGCAAATACCAACCTGGTATTCGGAGTAAACCCCGCATCCCACTCTTCGTAATTCACAGGATTTACAAAGGTCGTAGCCACACCAAACTTTTGCAGGTATTTGGTGAACAATACAGTGGTAGTACCAAACACACTGCGAGAACAAAGAATATGATCACCTGGTTTCAACAGAGCAATGCACGTACTCAAAATAGCAGCCATACCAGATGAAGTAGCAACAGCAGATTCCGCACCTTCAAGTGCTGCGATACGCTCTTCAAACATACGCACAGTTGGATTGGTATAACGCGAATAAACGTTACCTTCTTGCGCACCGGAAAAACGATCTGCGGCTTCCTGTGCGCTTCCAAATACATAACTTGAAGTTAAAAATAATGCTTCGCTGTGCTCGCCTTCATACGAACGAGTACTGCCTGCGCGAATCGCCAGTGTATCCAGCGCTGCACCGAATAGTGGGTCTTCAGAGAAAGCATCTTCAGAAAAATTATCCATCAAATATTCACCAAAATTTTTTACCGATTAACCACGTGCAGCACCGTTATGCAGACCTATAGGTAATTCCATTTGCTTGACGCTTTTTTTGCCAGACTTGGCACTGTCATTACGTGCAGCAGCAACTTTGTCCAGATACTCCTGAGTCACATCACCCGCACAATATTCACCATTAAATACCGCACAATCAAATTCGGTAACTCTATTATTTCCTTCTGCAGATGCTGCAACCAAATCTTCCAGATCCTGATAGATCAACCAATCCGCGCCAATTTCTTTACAGACTTCCTCATCGTTACGGCCATGTGCAATCAGCTCTGCCGTGGTCGGCATATCAATACCGTATACGTTAGGATGTTTCACTGCCGGTGCGGCTGATGCGAAATATACTTTCTTCGCACCTACATCGCGCACCATCTGGATAATTTGCTGGCAAGTGGTACCGCGAACGATAGAGTCATCTACCAGCAGCACAACTTTATCCCTGAATTCCAATTCGATTGGATTCAGTTTTTGGCGCACTGATTTTTTACGCTGTTGCTGACCCGGCATAATAAATGTTCGGCCAATGTAGCGATTTTTTACTAGCCCTTCGCGAAATTTCACACCCAGCTTTTGTGCTAATGCCTGACCAGCGACGCGGCTCGTATCCGGGATTGGAATCACCACATCAATATCGTGATCAGGGCGTTCGCGCAGAATTTTTTCAGCGAGCTTTTCGCCTTGACGCAAGCGCGCCTTATAAACCGAAATGCCGTCCATAATTGAATCAGGACGAGCGAAATAAACGTGTTCAAAAATGCATGGGCTCAAGCGCGGGTTTTGTGCACACTGGCGACGATGCAATTCGCCTTCCTCGGTGATATATACGGCTTCACCTGGTGCAACGTCATCAATCAATTCAAAGCCAAGCACATCCAGCGCAACACTTTCGGATGCGACCATGTACTCAACCCCTCCCTCTTCTGCATTACGTTTGCCGTATACCAAGGGGCGAATACCATTCGGATCACGAAATGCAACGAGACCATAATTCGCAATCAGCGCTACAACCGCATAACCACCGGTAACACGTTTGTGCACACCGGCAACAGCGGCAAACATATCTTCCGCAGTTGGGCTTAATTTGCCTTGCAATTGCAACTCATGTGCGAACACATTTAATAACACCTCGGAATCCGAATCGGTGTTTACATGGCGCAAATCCATTTTAAAAATATCTTCGCTGAGCTTGTCAGCATTAGTCAGATTGCCATTATGAGCCATCGCAATACCGTAAGGCGAGTTCACATAAAAAGGCTGCGCAAGTGCCGGCCCCGAGCTACCAGCCGTTGGGTAACGGACATGGCCAATCCCCATATTGCCCAGCAAACGCTGCATGTGGCGAGTCCTGAAAACATCCTGCACTAAACCATTGGCTTTCTGCTGGCTCATGCGGCCGTTTTCACAGGTGACCATACCGGCGGCATCCTGACCACGGTGTTGCAAAATGGTTAACGCATCGTAAATCTGCACATTCACATCGCGCTTACTCACAATACCTACAATGCCGCACATAAACTTGCCTCAATAACTTTGAACAAAATTAATAACGAAATAACCCGCTAACTCACACTGACTGAACTGGCTCTACACGACCAAAGAGCGTCTGGACCCATTGGCTAACATCACCATAAGCTTCTACCACCCACCCCTCGCAAGATTGAAAATGAGGAATTAGTTGCGCCTGTGCCCACCAGTCGTCTTCATTAACGGGTATAAATCCGGGTAATAAAATCAAAATTGCCATCACGATAATAAAAGCGCGCGCTGCGCCGAATACCATGCCGAGCAAACGATCTGTACCAGACAGACCAGTCGCGCATCAAACCGATAAAACAGGACAGGGAAAAGATCCCGATAATGGCCCAATCAGCCCAATTCATTCGCCCGACCGCTCCGGAAGAAAAGTGAGAGGTTTACAGAGGCGCGCATTCTACCAGAGGTGAGACGTTATGGCTTCATGGTTTGAAGGGTAAAACCAGTGAATTCACTTTAAGGCGCTTGTCCAATTGCGATTTAATCGCAAGTGCTTGAGTTTTATCCTGCTTTGGGCCAATAAACACGCGATAAATATTCCCATTTGCAGATGGCACTGAACGCACATAAGCCTTGTGACCTTCCGCTTGCAATTGATCGCGCAATTTATTGGCCCCCTCTTGCGCGCTGAGGCTGGCAACTTGAACAACCCATGCATCAGGCAACCCCTGAGCATTCAATGGCAAATCAGGAACTTGATCAGGTTTTGCCGCGGCAACACTCACCGTCGAAGAAGTCTGCGCCTGCATAACAGTAGCTGCATTTTGCGCTTGCTGAGGCTCGGCACTTTCGGCAGGAGGAACAGCCAATTCATTAACTGTCACTGCGCCACCATCCGGAACAAACATAGTTTCCGGCGCAGGAGCCGATTCGACACCTTCAGGTTGAACAGGCTCATTAAAATCCACCGCAGTAATACTCGGGCGCCCGGGAATTTGCGATTCGGTATTCACTTGATATTGCTGGCGATCTTTAAAGAAACTGGGCAAAAACAATACGGCAACTGCAGCCAATACTGCAGCACCAATCAAGCGATGTTTTACGGATTCTCTCACCTGAAACCTCTGCACCGTTTATCAAACAGGTTAATAAAAGCGATTATTGTTTTTCCGGAGCGCAATTCACGTTACCGGGATAGCCAATGCCTGCAAACCGGCAGCCACCGTGTAAAAGGAACCAAATATCAGAATACGGTCACCGGGGCTGGAATTACCTAAAACGGTCTGTAAACATTCAGCAACACTGCCGGAAAACTCTGCCTCAATATTCAAATCTGCTAAATTTTGACGCAACTGCTCAAGAGTTGCTGCACGCGGAATAAATTCCAAATTCGCCAAATACCAGTGATTAACCCGTCCTTTTAAATTTGCCAGACTTTGGGCGCGGTCTTTATCTGACATCATCGCCACAATTCCATGAACACTGGATGAAGGTGATGCATTTTGCACAAGACGCTCAACTAAATATGATGTTGCAGCAGGATTGTGTGCAACATCCAAAATAACTTGCCGATCATTCCATTGAATTGTTTGAAAGCGGCCAGGTACACGCAATGTAGCAACGCGATCAAATGCATTTAGCGCGTGCAAATTCAACCCCAACAAATGCGCAACTTGCAATGCAGCAGCAACACTCGGTAAAGGTAACTGCGGCAATGGTTGATCGCGAAACTCTTGCGCACTGCTCCACCAATTCCAATGCTCCGTAGTAACTTGCATAAATCCAAAATCGCGGCTGATTAAATACAGCGGTGCAGCTAATGCCATCGCATGATCAAGAACGGTTATCGGTGGAGCAAAATCCGCACAAACAACAGGTCTGCCAGCACGCATAATGCCGGCTTTTTCATAGCCAATAGAATCGCGGTTATCACCCAACCAATCGATATGGTCCAACGCAATACTGGTAATAACTGCGACATCAGCATCGATAATATTGACTGCATCCAAGCGCCCGCCCAAACCTACTTCGAGTACTAAAGCTGTGACATTGCGACGACGAAAAATCTCCAACGCCGCTAAAGTTCCGTATTCAAAATAAGTAAGACTGATGGGCTGTAGATATTCAGGTGAAACTTGCTGGCAGGCAGAATGAATTGCAGCAAATGCAGAACAAATTTCTTCATCAGCAACAGGCTTACCATCAACAACAATACGCTCGTTGTAATGGATTAAATGAGGAGATGTGTAAACACCAACCGAGTAGCTGGCCGAAGAAAGCAGAGCCGCCGTTGCAGCAACACAGGAGCCTTTGCCATTAGTTCCTGCAACGGTAATAACTTTTGCATCTGGATTTAGCAACGCCATCCGCGCGGCGACGCAGGCAACCCGATCCAACCCCAGATCAATTTCCTGCGGATGATTTTGCTCCAACCATCCAAGCCACGCCGATAACGAATCAAGTTGCATAGATAACTAATTTACACCGCTACTTTACGGGTAAATTTCGCCAGCAATGATGCCAACTTATCGCGCATATCGCGGCGATGAATGATCATATCAATAGCACCATGTTCCAGCAAAAACTCCGCGCGCTGAAAGCCTTTCGGCAGCTTTTGACGAATAGTTTGCTCGATAATACTAGGACCAGCAAAACCGGCACGAGAACCCGGTTCACAAATATTCAAATCACCAAGCAACGCGAGACTCGCAGAAACACCACCATAAACCGGATCAGTCATTACGGAAATGTAAGGCGTACCCTGCATCTTCAAACGCTCAATTACAGCACTGGTTTTTGCCATTTGCATTAACGAAATTAACGCCTCTTGCATACGCGCGCCACCAGTAGCGGAAAAACAAACAAAAGGAATATTTTCTTTCAATGCGATCGTTGCAGCGCGTGTAAAACGCTCTCCTACCACGTAACCCATGGAGCCACCGTGAAAGGCAAACTCAAATGCGACAGCAACCACCGGCATACCTTTTAACTCACCGCGCATAGCAACCAGCGCATCTTTTTCGCCAGTTTCTTTTTGGGCTGCAGTCAAACGGTCTTTGTATTTTTTTACATCTTTAAATTTCAAACGATCAATTGGTTCAACTTCGGTCGCCAATTCCTGGCGATTTTGCGGATCCAGAAACATATTCAAACGCGCGCGCGCGCCAACACGCATGTGATGATCGCATTTAGGGCAAACATCCAGCGTTTTCTCCATTTCCGGTTTATACAACACAGCATCGCACTTGACACATTTTTCCCACAAACCTTCAGGAACTTTGTTGCTGCGCTTGGTTTCAGTGCGGGAAATACTCGGAATAATTTTATCTAACCAACTCATGGTTGCATCTCTGTATTTTGTTTCAAGTTAGTTGACTGTTCAGATCAGTAACGAACAACCAGTGTTAAAATTGTATTTAGAGAGTATCGATAGCTTTACGGATACTGCTGATAATATCGCCAACAGATGCGGCAATATCTTCTGCGTTTTTATCAGCTTGTGCGCCCATTTTATCAACCAGCACACTGCCAATGACTACTCCATCAGCAAGACCAGCAACCGCTTTTGCAGTTTCCGGATCTTTAATACCGAAACCAACGCAGACAGGTAAATCAGTTAATTTGCCAAATTCAGCCAATTTGGTTTTAACAGCAGTTACATCCAAATGCCCGGCACCAGTTACACCTTTAAGTGAAACGTAGTAAAGAAAACCTGATGCGTGAGCAGCAATTTTTTTGGCACGCTCAACGGTGGTGGTTGGTGCAAGCAGGAAAATATTATCCAAACCATTTGCATCAAGCTCTGCCTTAAGCACAACAACTTCTTCAGGCGGTAAATCAACAGTTAATAAGCCATCGACACCTGCATCTGCTGCAGCTTTGGCAAATTCTGTATAGCCAAAACGCTCAACCGGATTTGCATAGCCCATCAACACAATCGGTGTGCTGTTATTGGTTGCACGAAATTGTTTAACAATTTCCAATGTGCCTTTCAAACTGGTGCCATGCTCAAGCGCACGTTCGTGGCCTTTTTGAATTACCGGGCCTTCAGCCATCGGATCCGAAAAAGGCACACCCAATTCAATAACATCGACACCGTGTGCCACCATCGCATGCAGGGTTGGCAAGGTTGCTTGCGGAAATGGATCGCCATTCACCACATAGGCGACGAGAATTTTTTTGCCTGAGGCCTTGGCCTGATTCAAGCGCTGGGAAATACGACTCATCGATCATTCCTGAAATAACTGTCAGCGATGTGACATTAAAAAATAAATTTGGTTTTTGTTAAAAGATTTATTAAACGGTAATGCCATCCAAACCAGCCACAGTCAAAATATCTTTATCGCCACGACCAGACAGGTTGGCAATGATAATTTGATCTTTACTCATGGTTGGTGCCAGCTTTTCAACGTAAGCTAATGCATGGCTGGATTCGAGTGCCGGCATAATACCTTCAGTTTTGGTAATTTTGCGGAACGCCGCCAGAGCTTCGTCATCGTTGATCGCTACATAATTAACACGACCAATATCTTTCAACCAGGAATGTTCAGGGCCAACACCGGGATAATCCAAACCAGCCGATACTGAATGGGTTTCAATAATCTGGCCGTTTTCATCTTCCATCAAATAGGTGCGGTTGCCGTGTAATACACCGGGAATACCTTTATTCAACGGCGCTGCGTGTTTGCCGGTTTCAATCCCCAGGCCACCCGCCTCAACGCCATACATTTTTACGGAGTCATCGGTAAGGAATGGATGGAACAAACCAATTGCATTAGAGCCACCGCCCACGCAGGCAACCAAAGCATCCGGCAAACGACCCGCTTGCTCTAGCGATTGACGGCGGGCTTCACGACCAATAATCGATTGGAAATCACGCACCAATTGCGGATAAGGATGCGGGCCAGCCACAGTGCCGATGATGTAGAAGGTATCATCCACATTGGTTGCCCAATCGCGCATGGCTTCGTTCATGGCATCTTTCAGCGTGCGGGAACCGGACGTTACCGGAAACACTTCTGCACCCAATAATTTCATGCGATATACGTTGAGCGCCTGGCGTTTAACGTCTTCTGCGCCCATATAAACACGGCATTTCAAACCGAGGCGCGCAGCAACAGTCGCCGTCGCAACACCATGCTGGCCAGCACCAGTTTCAGCGATTACACGGGATTTGCCGGTGAATTTAGCCAGCAATGCCTGGCCAATGGTGTTATTAACTTTGTGGGCGCCGGTATGATTAAGGTCTTCACGCTTTAAATAAATTTGCGCACCACCCAGTTCACGGGTCCAGCGCTCGGCGAGGTAAAGCGGGGATGGACGGCCAACGTAATGGGCCATGTCCTTATCAAATTCAGCCTGGAAGCCCGGATCATCTTTCAAGCGCGAATAAATGGACTGAAGTTCATCGAGCGCGTAAATCAATGTTTCGGACACAAAACGGCCACCGTAAGGGCCAAAATGACCTTCCTCATTGGGGAAGGCGCTGTAATCAATCGACTGACTCACTATTAAATCACCTGTAGTAAGCCGGTAACGCCATTAAACTCAGGCTGACCGGGCATTAGTAATAAAAGATTTGATTTGGTTGTGATCTTTTTTTCCGGGCGCTGATTCTACACCACCGCTAACATCAACCCCATAGACACCGGTTTTACGAATAGCTTCCGCAACATTTTCGGGAGTTAATCCACCGGCAAGCACAATAGGTACTCTGGAATCACGCGGAACCCTGTCCCAATCAAATGTTTCTCCTGTGCCTCCCGGAACACCCGGGCGATATGCATCAAGCAGAAATCCAGAAGCGTTTGGATGAGCAGCAATAGCGGCTACAACATCCAGATCGGGTCGCATACGAATAGCTTTTATATAAGGACGTTGAAAGCTTTCACAAAAAGTGGCTGTTTCATCGCCATGAAATTGCAACAACTGAACAGGAACTCTGGAAGCTACCGCCTCCACCAAAGATGCAGGAGGGTTTACAAATAAAGCAGTCACACTGATAAACGGTCCGGCAGCAAAGGCAATCTCGCGGGCCTGCTCAAAATCAACGGCGCGAGAACTCGCTTCGTAAAAAACCAATCCCAAGGCATGAGCACCAGCATCAACAACTGCTCGTGCATCCTCAACATTGGTAATACCGCAAATTTTGACTCTCACACCAGGCACGCCGAAATGCTCCTGTTAGCTTCACAAAATATAAAAGCAGCCGTATAAAAGAGGGTAGCTTTTAAAAATTAGGCGGGGATATTAACAGACTTCACAGCGAAAAACCGCATAAAGACCAAGCACAAAAATCAACCAATTACAGCTCTGTAGCAAAGCCTCCAATCGGTTCCGGAAAATATAAAGGCCCCGGAAAACACGCAGGCAAGGCAAAATTTTGCGGATAATCAACGTTAACGAGATACAAACCAAAGGGCTTTGCTGTGACTCCACCCGCACTGCGATCACGTGCAGCAAGAACATCGGCAACCCACTCAGGTGACCTGTCACCCGCCCCTACGGCCAGCAAAACACCAACAATATTGCGCACCATATGATGGAGGAATGCATTGGCCTGCACTTCTAATACAATGAGATCACCACGCCTGACCAGATGCAGATACTCAATTCTCCTAACCGGACTCTTTGCCTGACATTGAGTAGCACGAAAAGAGGTAAAGTCATGCTGCCCTACTAAATGTGCAGCAGCTTTGCGCATGAGTGATATATCCAGCGGGCGCGATGACCATGTCACCTGATCATGCAATAACGCTGAAGGGGTTTTAGCATCACTTAACAAATAGCGATAAGTGCGGTTAAGCGCACTAAAACGCGCATGAAACTGGGGCGTTACCTCTTTAGCCCAACGCACCCCAACCGTATCAGGCAAATATGGGCGAGTACCACGCAACCAAGCCTTTTCCGAGCGAACTGCGAGCGTGTCAAAATGAATAACCTGATTAGTGGCATGCACTCCGGCATCCGTTCTGCCGGCACAAACTAACGTAATTTCTTCATCAGCCACCTTGGATAAAGCGTGCTCAAGTGCTTGCTGTACAGTTTTAACACCACTGGGTTGCACCTGAAAACCGTGGAAATCTGCCCCCTTGTACTCAATACCCAATGCAATTCTGTGCATACCTTCTGGCCATAGCGTATCTGCAACAACCTCGCCATTTCGAGCATAAAGCTTTGAGGTAGGAATAAAGTTCTCGCTCATAACCAACCAATATCCAATAATTCAGTGCGCAAAATAAAAAAGCCTTGTACCAGAGGTACAAGGCTTTGATAAGCAAAATAATAGTTAAACTATGCGGCCAAGCAACTCATTCGCTTCTTTACGCTGGTCATCATTTCCTTCATTGATAACCTCAGAGAGAATGTCTTTAGCACCTTCAGCATCGCCCATATCGATATACGCACGAGCCAAATCCAGTTTCGTTGCCGCCTCATCTGCATCAGCCAAAAAGTCCAGCTCAGAATCCATATCATCATCCGACAAATCGGCCAATGCCGCCTCATCACTAGAAAACTCATTCAGATCAAGGTCATCAGAGTCTGTAGAGAAATCGGATAATGCTTGTGAAAATAAATCTTCATCATGATGATCCACATTCGTAACTTGCCCAGGAGAAACCAGCTCTTCCTGAGCAACTATCGCTTCAGGTGCAGAAGGAATTTCATCATCTAACTCCAAATCAACACTGGTATCAGCAAGATTACTTTCAGTTAACGCAGGCTCCCCAAAGGAGGAGTCCAACTCCAAATCATCAAGGGATACACCCTCAGAATCCAAATCACCAAGCTCAAGTTCAAGATCCGCCAGTTCATTAGCAGACTCGGAACTACTATCAAAATCCAACAACTCATCTGAGTCTTCTTCCAATACCAAATCAGTATCATTTGAGAAATCAGTTTCGAGTTCAGAATCCAAGCCGGCAATATCATCATCCAGATCAAAATTAACTGCGTTATCAGCGCTATCGAGCGCATCGGTCAGATTCAAACCCGACGATGAAATATCATCCAACTGCAAATCATCATCAAGATCCAACCCAAGCTCGGCCTGGTCTTTGGCAATTTCCTGCGCGGCAAACTCAGAGATACTGGCAGAATCTGCCTCTAAAGCATCATCATCGAAGTCAACATCAAGGCTTTCCATTTCATGATCAAGCGCTGCCAGATCAATGTCATCGACATTCATATCGAGGTTAAAATCATCCGCCGCAACATCAAGTGACTCTGATGCACCTGCAACTGCTGGAGCATCTGATGGCTCATCTATTAGCGCAACAGTTTCATCATCCAGCACCAGATCCTCATCTAACGCAAGATCGTCATCCAGATCAAAATTAAATTCATCTTCAATTGCAGCGATTGCAGGTTCAACATCCTCTGCTGGCAATACGTTGCTGTCCAGATCATCCAATGCAAGAGAAAGCTCGGATAAATCATCCCCCTCAGCATTAGCCAAATCGGAGTCATCCAAATCGAGATTAAATTCATTTGCCGCTGACTCAGCTACAGCCGGTTTTGGCTCGTCATCATCCAGATCCAACGCGAAGTCAAAATCACCTGGCTCATAAGGAGCAGGCGCAGATGATTGTTCAGGGATAGATAAATCATCATCCAAATCAAAGTCATCAAGTGCAAATTCTTCTGCAACCGGAGTACCAGCATCAAACTCACCTGCGCCGGAAATACCTGAACGCAACTCAGTTGCACGCGCCAGGACTGCAGCGCCAGCCAACGGCAAAAGTGCTGCATAGTGCTTGTCAAAACCGGACGCATTTTGCTGTTGCGCGTAAACCTCCAGCAATTTCATGCGAATGTCGGTTGACTCAGGATCTTTTTTCAATGCATTGAGTAACATTTCTTCGGCCTGATCCAGCTTGCCGTAAGCAATGTAAATATCAGCCTCACCAACAACATCACTGGTTTCAGCAACAGCTGACGCGGGCTGGTCTTCCGCAAATAATGATGATTCATTAATGTCAGCAAAATTATCTGGAATGTCTATCGGCTCATCTATTTGACCGGGAGTTTCATCCAACGCGAAAACATCTTCCTGCTCAAACTCTTGCTGTTCGTTTTCCTGCTGTTTACGACGGCGGTAGACCGCATAACCAACACCAGCCAAACCTAAAACACCAAGACCTATCCAGGGAGCATTCTCAATTGCTGTTGCGACCAAATCTGATTGGGGCTCAGGTGTTGGAGTAGTTGCTGGCTTTGGTTGAACAGTAGGTTTTGTTGCAGCAGGTTGAGGTGGTGGTACAACTGCTGCTGCACTTGAAGCAATAACACTGTTTTCCACAACTGTTTCAGTAGCAGCAACCGGAGCTTCGACAGGCGCCGGCGTTACAGGAGCTGTAGCAAGCTTACCTTCATTTTTTTGCTCAGCAGCGATCTGGAGTGCGCGTAATTTTTCATTGCTAACATCAACCAGCTTCTGCATGGTTTCAATTTGTGATTCCAGATCTTTTACACGGGAACTCAACTCAGTGTTTTCAGCTTTGGACTTATCCAGCTCTTCCAGAGTAGTAGCTAGATCGGATTCCAATGCCTTACCAGAACCGTCATTCGCACCACTGCCCTTCCCTGCGCCGCTACCCGCAGAAGGAGCAGCCAGCTTAACGCGACCGCTTACCTCAGTAGACTCAGCGGGTGCTGTGCTTGTACGACGAGAAGCATTGATTTGCGCACCTAGTGCGGAATCACCACTGGCAGAGGCAAACTGGCTGACAGCTTCAGATTTACCCAATGATTTCATTTCATTCGCATCAGGAACACGCAATACCTGACCACGACGTAAACGATTAATATTGCCGCCAATAAATGCATCAGGATTGGCTTTATACAAAGCCATCATACTTTGATGAACAGAAACACTCGAATCCGGGCGGGCGCGTAACGCTATTTCCCAGAGTGTGTCATTGCCACGAACCTCATAGTCATTGCCACTCAGTTTAGGCTTTGGGCTAGCACCGCCTGAACCAGATGAAGCTCTGGTCACGGGAGTACTTTGGGCTGGTGATGCAATTGGAGATGTAGTTTGGGTAGCAGATTGAGATGGCTGCGTCGTTGGGCGTGGAGTCGAAACAGGCGCCGACTGGACGGCGCGAGTTGCGCCATTTTCCTCAAAGGTCGGCAAGTCCATCAGCAAAGTATATTCACGCAGCAAACGACCAGCAGTCCAACGCGCCTCAATCAGGAAATTCAGGTAAGGCTCACGCACCGGATTACGCGAAGTAATCAATACCTTGGGCCCATCTGCCGCTTCAAGGTCTACCGTAAATTGGAATTCAGTGTAGAAAAACAAGCGATCAACGCCATTGCGCTCAAAATCTGCCGAGACCACAGGCTAAAACCAACTGACGAAGACGCATAGCGCTATCCTTTTATTATTCCACGGCTGAATTGCAATGATTAGCCAGACATTTTAGTTGATATACACAGCATCGACCTGGAGAGGTACGCTGCTTTAATGAGGCTCAAAACCTCGAATAAATATTCAGTATCCTTCGTAAGTATTCATTATAAATAGGTTTTTATCAATACTCGGGGTCTTGACAAAGCTGTCATAAAACCGATTTTTTAAAGCGTTGGCACCAGGTTTTGGCAAAAATGTGAAAAAAGCCTGACATTTAAATCCTTATTTATTACCAAAAGAGTTATATAAAGCAAAAACCCCGGGCTTTTAGGCCCGGGGTTTTCAGATAAAAAACGATAAAAAGAATGCTTATTTTGATTCTTTCAGAATGCGTAGCATACGGCGCAATGGCTCAGCTGCACCCCACAATAATTGGTCGCCGATCACAAAGGCAGATAAATATTCTGGCCCCATGTTGAGCTTACGCACTCGACCAACACCAATTTTCAAACCCCCGGTTATAGACGCTGGTGTCAGCTCTTGCTCAGTGATGCTGCGATCATTAGGCACAAACTTCACCCAATCATTACCTGACTTGATAATGGACTCAATTTCCTCAAGCGGGAGATCTTTCTTGAGTTTGACGGTTAGCGCCAAGCTGTGGCAACGCATAGCCCCAATACGCACACACAAACCATCCACAGGAATAGTGCTGTCAGTACCTAAAATTTTGTTAACTTCAGCCTGACCTTTCCACTCTTCTTTGGATTGACCATTATCCAACTGCTTATCGATCCAGGGGATCAAACCACCGGCCAAAGGTGCAGGGAAAAACTCACGAGGCACATCATTACGAATGGTACTGGCGACTTTTCTATCAATATCCAAAATAGCTGATGCAGGTGTTGCCAACTCATCAGCCACAGCGTTATGAATTACTCCCATGCCTTTCAACAATTCGCGCATGTGATTTGCACCACCACCCGATGCCGCCTGATAAGTCATAGAGCTAACCCACTCCACCAAACCAGCATGGAACAGACCACCCATACCCATCAGCATGATAGAGTTGGTGCAGTTACCGCCAATGAAGTTTTTAACACCTTTTTGCACAGCAGTATCAATAAGGCCACGATTAACCGGATCAAGGATAATGACAGCGTCATCTTCCATACGCAGACTGGAAGCGGCATCGATCCAATAGCCATTCCAACCGGAAGAACGCAGTTTCGGGAAAATTTCATTGGTGTAATCCCCCCCCTGACAGGTCACAATCACATCCAGTTGCTTCAGGTCATCTACAGAATAAGCATCTTTCAATGCAGGCAAACCAGCAGCCACTGACGGTGCAGCACCACCTACGTTAGAGGTAGTGAAAAATACGGGCTCGATATCGGCAAAATCATTTTCTGATTGCATACGCTCCATCAATACGGAGCCAACCATGCCGCGCCAACCTACAAAACCTACTTTCATCTCAGTCTCTCTTTCATTCAAAAGCTAATTAATCCAGCCAGCGCTGCAACTATGCATTTAAAGCTGCAACAACAGCATCGCCCATTTGTGAGGTAGATACTTTGGTCTTACCTTCCGTATAAATATCGGCCGTGCGATACCCTTGATCCAGCACTTTGCCAACTGCCACTTCAATCGCATCCGCAACCTGCGGATAACCGAGCGAATAACGCAACATCATGGATACCGACAAAATAGTGGCAAGCGGGTTTGCAATGCCCTGCCCGGCGATATCTGGCGCAGAACCATGGCAAGGCTCATACATACCACGACCATCTTTATCGAGCGAGGCCGACGGCAGCATACCGATTGAACCAGTCAACATGGCAGCTGCGTCGGACAAAATATCACCAAACATATTGCCAGTCACCAGCACATCGAATTGTTTCGGTGCACGCACCAATTGCATAGCCGCATTATCCACATACATATGTGACAACTCTACGTCCGGATACTCTTTATGCAATGTATCCATCACTTCGCGCCAGAGCATGGTCGCCTCCAACACATTAGCCTTATCCACCGAGCAAACCTTGCCGTTACGCTTGCGTGCCATCTCAAACGCTGTGCGACCAATACGGATAATCTCGCTCTCCGAATATTTGTAGGTGTTGTAACCTTCACGTTCGCCATTTTCAAGCACACGAATACCGCGCGGCTCACCAAAATAAATACCGCCAGCCAATTCACGAACGATCAAAATATCCAGACCTGAAACGACTTCCGGCTTCAACGAAGATGCATCCACCAATTGCGGATACAGCAACGCCGGACGCAGATTCGCATACAAACCCAATTGCGAACGGATCTTCAGCAAACCTTTTTCCGGGCGAATTGCACGATCTAATTTGTCCCACTTGGGGCCACCAACCGCACCTAACAGAATCGCATCGGCCTTGCGTGCTTTTTCCAATGTGGAATCAGCTAGAGGGACGCCATAAGCATCAATCGCACAACCCCCCATGTGATCGTTTTCAAACGTCAAGCCAAGATCAAATTTCGCGTTAACAATATCAAGCACCTTGCGCGCTTCACGTACGATTTCCAGGCCTATACCGTCGCCTTCCAGAATTAAAATATGTTTACCCACAAGTATTCTCCAAATTTAAAAATTCTTATTTCACTACATCAAATAACCAGGGGGCTTCAGCGCGACGCCTGGTTTCATAAGCACGAATTTTATCGGCATGCTCAAGGGTCAAACCAATATCATCCAAACCATTCAATAGGCAATGCTTACGGAACGCATCAACTTCAAAACCGAAACTCTCGCCAGATGGCGTGGTTACCGTTTGCGCAGCAAGGTCAACCGTTAATTGATAACCTTCCGTTGCATACATTTCCTTAAATAATTTATCAACGATTGCTTCACTCAAAATGATGGGCAACAAACCATTTTTGAAACAGTTGTTAAAGAAAATATCGGCAAAGCTCGGCGCAATTACACTACGAAAACCATAATCATCCAATGCCCAGGGCGCATGCTCACGACTTGAGCCACAACCAAAATTTTCACGCGCCAGCAAAACACTGGCATTGCTATAACGCGGGAAGTTCAATGGAAATTCAGTGTTAACCGGACGACCTTCGCAGCTTTGATCCGGCTTGCCTTCGTCGAGATAACGCAACTCATCAAACAAATTCTTACCAAAACCCGTACGTTTGATCGATTTCAAAAACTGCTTCGGGATGATCATATCGGTATCAACATTCGCACGATCCATTGGAGCCGCAATGCCTTGTATAACAGTAAAACTTTTCATGGCTGTCTCCTCTTAGTTGAAAGTGCGAACATCGACAAAATGACCGGCAATTGCCGCTGCAGCTGCCATCGCAGGGCTCACCAGATGAGTACGACCACCGTACCCCTGACGACCTTCGAAGTTGCGATTAGAGGTAGAGGCGCAATGCTCGCCTGCACCGAGTTTGTCCGCATTCATAGCGAGGCACATAGAGCAACCGGGTTCGCGCCACTCCAATCCGGCCTCGATAAAAATCTTATCCAAACCTTCTGCCTCAGCTTGCGCTTTCACCGCACCGGAACCGGGAACAACAATCGCCTCTTTAACAGAGCTGGCCTTTTGGCGGCCTTTCACCACTTCTGCCGCAGCGCGAATATCTTCAATACGGGAATTGGTGCAAGAACCAATAAACACGCGATCTACATGAATAGAAGT
The DNA here is from genome assembly GCA_021151825.1 of Cellvibrionaceae bacterium. Taxonomy (GTDB): domain Bacteria; phylum Pseudomonadota; class Gammaproteobacteria; order Pseudomonadales; family Cellvibrionaceae; genus Cellvibrio. Next base: position 187,971 of record JAGKWQ010000009.1, on the reverse strand, counting down.
AATCGGCTGGTTCGCTTGTAACCCCATGTATTGCAACGCACGAATCATATCGTTGCGTTTTACCGGATCAGTTTCACTCGCGGGATCAGGTACCTTATCCTCCACCGAAACAACCATTTCCGGTGAAGTACCCCAGCTAACTTGCGGCTTAATGTCGGTACCATTGATTTCAATGACCGAATCAAAATGAGCACCGTCATCACTGACAAAGCTTTTCCATTCAGCGACTGCCTTTTCCCAAGAGTCTCCCTTGGGAGCAAAAGCTCTACCCCTTACATAATCGATAGTGGTTTGATCAACAGCGACCATCCCGGCGCGCGCGCCTGCTTCAATCGCCATATTACACACGGTCATACGACCCTCCATGCTCATATCGCGGAACACCTGACCACCAAATTCCATCGCATAACCAGTACCGCCAGCGGTGCCAATTTTGGCAATAATGGCGAGTACTACGTCTTTTGGCGTTACGCCAAGGCCGAGCTTTCCATCCACCTTAATCAACATATTCTTCATTTTTTTAGCAACCAGACATTGGGTCGCCATCACATGCTCCACTTCACTGGTACCAATGCCGTGAGCCAACGAGCCCAAAGCACCATTGGTGGCGGTGTGGGAATCGCCGCAAACCACCGTCATACCGGGCAAGCAAGCGCCGGTTTCCGGACCAACAACGTGCACAATCCCCTGGCGCTCATCATTGATTTTGAATTCGAGGATACCGAATTCATCGCAGTTATCATCCAGCGTTTGCACCTGAATCAACGACACCGGGTCCTGAATACCACTGACTCCATGGGCACGTTCCTTTTGGGTAGTAGGTACGTTGTGATCCGGGGTGGCGAGGATAGAGTCAACACGCCAGGGCTTACGCCCAGCCATACGCAAGCCATCAAATGCCTGGGGTGAAGTCACTTCGTGAACGATGTGACGATCTATATAGATGAGCGCGGAGCCATCGTCACTTTGGTGTACGAGGTGGGCATCCCACAATTTGTCATAAAGCGTTTTAGCCATGGTGATCTCCAATAAAGCCCTAAGAGCCCAGTTCACAAGGTTGCAATGAAACTAATAATAAGAATAACGTCATGCTACGCCCGCCAAATCCATAAAACAAATTTATCTTTTTTATATATTGCATTCCATTTGGGAATAGTCTAAATATTCTACGAATGGATACACAACACCTACAGGCATTTGTTGCCATCGCTGAAAACGGGTCTTTTTCTGCCGCTGCGGAGCGGTTGCATCTGACACAACCGGCGATTAGCAAACGTATTGCCTTGTTAGAGGAACAGCTCAAAGCGCCGTTATTTGACCGGATAGGCCGGCAAGTCGCATTAACCCAGGCTGGTCAGGTCTTATTAAGCAAAGCAAAGCTAATCTTGGGCGAGGTGATAGCGGCACAACGGGCCATTGCAGACTTACAAGGCGATATACAAGGTAAGTTGAGCATTGCTACCAGCCACCATGTGGGGTTGCACTATTTACCGCCCTATTTGCGTGAATTTTCAACACGCTATCCACAAGTGAAGCTGGACTTACATTTTTTAGATTCGGAGCAGGCATATCATGAAATCTTACAAGGCAGATTCGACCTCGCCATTATTACGCTCGCGCTTTCGCAAGACGCACGACTCCAAAGCCACACTCTCTGGCACGACCAACTCCACTTCGTCGTCGCGCCCTCTCACTCCCTCGCAACCAACAACCTTGCAACGCAATCGCATCTTCGCCTGGCCGATTTAAGCCAGTTCCCGGCGATAATGCCGGACACCAATACTTACACAACACAACTCATCAAAAATTTGTTTGACGATGAACGCTTGCCGCTAGATATAGGCATGATTTCCAACCATCTCGATACCATAAAAATGTTGCTCAGCATTAATCTTGGTTGGGGAGTATTGCCGCGTAAAATCATCGATGAACAATTGCAAATATTAAATGTTGATCATCCACCGATCATGCGCCCGCTGGGCTGCATTCATCATAAGCAACGCACGTTAAATAATGCAGCACGTGTTTTTTTAACACTGCTACAGGGCGATGACATTTCTGCGAAACATTTAGTGGGCAAGCTATAAAAATTTCGGCACACTTGCCATTACAAAACCAACTTAATGTCACAGGAAAACTTTATGCGACACATAACACAAGCAGGAAAAATTTCTTTCGTCGCTTTGGCATTGGCTTTCTGCCAACACGCAAGCGCAGACACTGTATTTGGAATTTATGCTGGCGCTGGCAGCTGGCAGAGCGAATACTCAGGCTCAGCAGGTGATCCAAAAGTTACTGCTGATGATTTGGGCATGAAGGATAACAACAACACCTTTTATTATATTGCCATTGAGCATCCAGTTCCTTTTTTACCCAATCTCAAGGTGCAACAAAACAATATCACCAGCGATCAAACTGGCACCATCAATAACAATTTCAGTATTGATAATGTTATTTTCCCGGCGGGAACCAGCGTAAAAACTGATTTTGATTTGAGTTCTACAGATGCATCACTTTATTACGAGTTTCTCGACAACTGGCTAAACCTTGACCTCGGTATAACATTAAGAAAATATTCGGGACACTTAAAAGCTGAAGCACTCACACTGAGCGACGAAATCGATGTAGATGCGACTGTGCCTCTTATTTATGGAAAATTTCAATTTGATTTACCACTCACTGGCTTTTCTGCCGGTGTTGAAGGGAATTTCATTAGTTATGACGGCAATAATTTGCATGACTACAATGCCAAAATCAGTTACATGTTTGATTCGGCATTGGACCTCGGCCTTGAAGTTGGTTATCGCGCAATGAAAATTGATATTAATGAAGATGATGTAACAACAAATCTGGAACTTAAAGGCCCTTACGCAGCAGCAGTATTTCATTTCTAAAATACGCAAAAAAACGGGCCATTTTGTGGCCCGTTTCATCAAAAATTACAAAGCACCCAACTGTAAATATAAATTGTAATCGCCACGGGACGTGAATCCATACCCCATATAAAGCGGCCCAAACGGCGTTTCACCGCCAAGGTAAATAACGCCCGAATCGAGCCAATCATCACCTACCGACATTGTGTAATTTTTTTCCACTTTCGCCGCTTCCAGCCCAAATCCCAAACGCAAATCACCATTCAATCCCAATGGCATACGGCCAATAATTTTTTCAGTGCGCAAATGACCGTAGAATGCCTCATCACCGAGAATCTGATTACTGGCATAACCAGACATTTTCAAAAAGCCCCCTAACATAACCGCATCATAAATTGGTAATTGGCCTTTTAACGAAGTGGTGTACGCAGTACGAATACTCAATACATAATCACCCACCTTATAAGCACCACTCAAGTCAGCAGCTAATTTACTGTACTCCTCATGATGCGAATCAAAGTAACTGATATCCGCCCGCCAACCGTGGGACGGGAAATACAAACGATTGCGCCTATCCAGATTCAACTCATACAAAAAACCACCGAAGCGCTCATCAACATCCGGCAATGTAATACTGCTTAAATCTGCCGCGCCTTTGACATGGTAATCACGCCAGCCCAAACGGGATTGCCCATACCCGCCCAGGTTTGAACCAAGCACTACCTCGGTGTATGAGGTATCCAATTGATATTCAGCAATACGCTCATCATCAACGAAGATGCTAATTTCTTCGCGCTTGCGCAGATAATTCGGCTCAACAAAAAAGTGATGTCGGGTATCTAGCGGTTGATAAAAGTCCAACTCAACACGCGGCTTTCCACCAACATCGGCACTCGCAAAAAATTCCCCACCATAAGAATTCAACCAAGTATTGCGATACGCCGCACGAAAATTAAAATTGGATTCTTGCCGATATTCATTATCAATAGAAAAACCAAAAATCAAATAGTCGAGACTCGCTTCCTTTTCCCGCGCAACGATCTCAAGGATATTTTTGTCATTTTCATTGATTACCCGATAATCCACATTTTGGTAAAAACCATCACCATAGGTACGAATTAGATCCCCCTCCAATTGAGGGCGATCCAAAAGGGTTCCCGGCAACTGTTGAATCTGGCGCGCCACATAATCACGATGTATGCGCTTGGTGGGAGCAATACGAACTTCATCGATAACAATTTCTGTTTTGGGTGCGTATTTATTTTTCTTTTTCCACGCAGAATATGTATTTTTATCGACGGACAACGTGCGCAAAAACATTAATTGTTTTTCAGCACCAGCGCGACCAGCATCCGCAGCCTCGTCATAACGTGCAAATTCGGAAGCTTTGATGGTACCCAAATCCGGATAAATATAAATATCCTGACCAGTCAAACTGGATAGCGAACGCTCCACATTTTGTTTGGTAAGAGTACCAATCATTTGCGCAGTCACACTGAACATCGAACCGATGTTTTCCGGTTCTCGCAGGGGGGATCCTACATTCACAGCAATCACTCGCTCCGCATTACAAAGCTCACGCCCCAATACAACGGGTACGTTATCGACCAATCCACCATCAACCAACTTACGGCCCTTGTATTCAACGGGAGCCATCAAACCAGGGACCGACATACTTGCGCGCATTGCCTGGGTGAGGCTACCTTCGCGAAACACTACGCGTTCACCTGTACCTATGTCTGTTGCAACAATTGCCAAAGGAATGGCTAATTGTTCGATATTGCGTTCGCCCAGATTGGAATCCACCAATTGGTTGAAAAAGAGCTTGATTTTCTCACCTGCCACAACCCCCGATTGCAACTGAAAACCCTTATGGGTGACACCCAATTCAGTGCCTGGTAAATAGCGCTGGCTGACTTTTTTCTTGCGATAGCTCAATTGCGAAAAATCGGCGACATCCAGAAAAATATCGGTCCAATCAGCTTCTGCCAATTTCTTACGCATCTTTTTGGGCGACAGACCAGCCGCATAAGAACCAGCAACTAACGCCCCCATACTGGTTCCGACGACACAATCAATTGGAATCCGTTCGCGCTCCAAAACCTCCAGCACGCCAATATGTGCCGCACCACGAGCGCCTCCCCCTCCCAACACCAGCGCTGTTCTGACAGGCTCTGCCGTATAGGCAGGCATTGCCAATCCACAACAAACCAGAAAGACAGGAATAAAACGGGTACTTATTTCCTTTCGCATGTTCATAGCAATAAATGTCCAGACTCTCAGGATCGGGGTAGAAAAATAAAGATGGCACCATAGCAATCAGGCATTCATTTCACCATCCCCCAATTAAATGCGGCAAGCGATTAAAAAACAACCTAACCCTCTATTTAATAGCTAAATTTTCTCCTACCATATAAAAATAAAAAGGATAAGCATCCCATTAATTAGCTTTTAGGAGGATAAAATAATTAAAAGAATAATTTAATTTATAATTTCTATATATTTAGCCTCATAAACCGACAAAAACCAGACTAATTATCTTTATTTATGGCTTATATTAAAAAAACTATCCCACTTTTTGATTCGTTTTCGGTAGAATGACCTCGATTTGACATTTTCAGGAAATAACATCATGACCAGTGCCCAAGTCGATGACCTTAACGTGGTATCGCAAGAGCTGCTGATCTCCCCAGCAGAGCTTAAGAAAAAAATTCCGTTGACCGAAAAAGCGTGCGAAGTAGTCACCCACGGCCGTGAAGTTGTACGCAACATCCTGGACCGCAAGGACCATCGCATTTTTGTAGTAATTGGCCCTTGCTCCATTCACGATGTAGCCGCTGCCAAAGATTACGCTCAACGCCTGAAAAAGTTGGCCGATGAAGTCAGCGATACTATCTATATTGTTATGCGTGTTTACTTTGAGAAGCCGCGCACAACCGTTGGCTGGAAAGGCCTGATCAATGATCCATATCTGGATGACTCCTTCAAAATCGAAGAAGGTTTGCATATTGGCCGTCAATTATTACTGGATATCGCTGAAATAGGTCTCCCGGCTGCAACCGAAGCCCTTGACCCGATATCACCGCAATACCTGCACGACTTGATTAGCTGGTCAGCAATTGGTGCGCGTACCACCGAATCGCAAACCCACCGCGAAATGGCCAGTGGTTTGTCATCCGCTGTCGGCTTCAAGAACGGGACAGATGGTGGTTTGACGGTGGCAATTAACGCCCTGCAATCGGTATCCAAACCGCATCGTTTTCTGGGGATTAATACTGAAGGTCAGGTATCTATTATCCACACTCGCGGCAATGGCTATGGCCATGTGGTGCTTCGCGGTGGCAATGGTAAGCCTAATTATGACTCGGTAAGTGTTGCTGTTTGCGAACAAGAATTAGCAAAAGCCAAGGTTGTACCCAACATCATGGTCGATTGCAGCCATGCCAACTCCAACAAAAACCATGAGCTACAAACTCTGGTATTGGAAAATGTTGCTAATCAGATTGTAGAAGGCAACAAATCCATTATTGGTCTGATGGTAGAAAGTAATATTGGCGCAGGCAATCAGAACATCCCTGCTAATTTGTGTGATCTTAAATATGGTGTATCTGTTACGGATGCCTGTATTGATTGGGAAACCACTGAAAAAGTAGTGCGCAATATGCGTAACACCATCAAAGAAGCACTGGTTACACGTGCGAAAGCTTGATAAAACCTAATAGTGTTTATTACAGCTAATTATTTGATACAAAAAGAAAAGCGGCTAAACAGCCGCTTTTTTTATTCCTTTTTGAGAGGTTCATCGCGTAAAAACTGTTAAATTTATCGACATTTTCTTGTTTTCATCTATGGTTTTTTAAGCCAGTGACTGATAGATTTTACGTGGTTAATTTCTGTAAACACGGAAAGCCAATTGCGGGACGCAATAACAATAAACCATTAGCCTGCGGAGAGATGTATGCCTCACAGCCCAAGCGCCCATCAGGAACAATATCGAACGCCTGATTCATGCCCAAGTCATGGCTTGAAAGGTTTCGATGTCGCCAGCGCAGTCGCTCGTGGTGAGTTTGTATTGAGCCTAAGTACCATGCTGGGATGCGATTATATTTTTGTAAACCACAAAGGTCCTCATGAGTTACTGCAACTTAAGCGCGCCGATAAAACTATTCGTGAACTTTTGGATTTGCTAGATACCTCACCCCACCAAAGCATGGTTGTCAGTGTTATTGAGGGCGCCGAAGGGAAATTAAACTTTATCCGCTATGATTATGCATGGGAAAACCGTCAGGTAACTAAAGTCTCCGAAACACCGGTTACTCACAAGGACCAAATCGATTTTATGCAAATGATGTTTGATTGCAGTACCAGCTGCTAGATTCCCTACATCACTAGCTTTATAAAAATGCCGCATTCTTGCGGCATTTTTATTTGCTGAAAATATGTTATCCGTAAAAGCCGCCTGCATAAGATTTATATGCTATTTTTAGCCATATAATCATATAACCTGCGAGCTGGAAACATGCATGTCACTGCCACTTCGTTTGTACGCTTGTACTCATCATTAGCAAAAACTCTTGTTTTGGTTGTATTTTTTCTGAGCGGGTCAATTACCGCTGCCGAGAAAAAAACAGTTGTCACCAACATGAAATCTAATGTGCAAACCGATTATATGAATGGTTTGTTGAAACTGGCCCTGTCCTATTCCAATAAAGAATACAACTACTCCACAACTTCCGAGGTTTATTCGCGTCCGCGGGTAATGGAGTCCGTTAAATCCGGCAGCATTTCGGTGATGTGGGGTGGGACTTCGGAAGAAATGGAGCGTGATTTTATTCCAATCCGTATAGATGCCTATCGCGGTTTAATGAATCACCGCCTGTTTTTCATTCGTGAAGGCGATCAAGCACGTTTCGATCAAATAAATACTCTGGACGATCTTAAAAAAGTTAAATTTGGCCAAGGGCGCAGCTGGCAAGATGCATCTATTTTGGAAGGTGCCGGATTACACGTTATCAAAGCCACAAAAAAACCGAGCCTTTATTACATGCTTGACGGTGGCCGGTTTGATGCATTCCCACGTGGAGCAAATGAAGTCTGGACTGAGCTCGCTGCATTTCCTGATTTGAAATTGACGGTGGAGAAAAATCTGGTTCTGATATATCCACTACCGACCTATTTTTTTGTATCTCCTAAAGACCCGGCTTTAGCGAAAGATATTGAGTTCGGTCTGGAGTCGGCAATAAAAGATGGAGCATTTGATCGTTATTTTTACAACAGCTCTGAAGTCAAAGAAGCCCTGGGTAAAGCGGACCTGAAAAATCGTCGCGCTATACGTATTGCTAACCCGTATCTCCCGAAAGCAACACCATTGGATAGAAAAGAACTCTGGCTTGATTTGATGGGAAACCAGCCCGCATTGGTTCAATGAACGCAATCAATCCTGCGTTCGCAGGATAGCGATGGGTGCAACTTTTCCATTAAATGTGAATCTTAATCCAGACTCCTGATGCCAATCGGCACCATAAACGTACAATTGGCGCCTGCCTTTAATAGGGAATTCCGCTATAGTAAGCACTGCCCTGTTCCAGCAACTACTGACTGGATGCGCCCGACTTATCGAGAAGCTCCCTTATGCAAACTGTTGTTGTAAGACCGTTCAAAATCACACTGTTCAGCCTTTTACTCAGCTTGTCGTCGCTCAGCTTTGCCGACAAGGTAGAAGTTCTGAAGCCCACCGAAGAACAAAGTAAAGCAGCCATCGAACTGGTATTAAAATTAGACGCCGAGCATTATCGGGACCAGGACTTTAATGATGCGCTTTCTTCTCGTTATCTGGATGAATATTTGAAGTCGCTCGATAGCTCACGCAACTTCTTCCTGGCGACGGATATCGCCGAATTTGAAAAATTCCGCAAAACGTTTGATGACGATTATAAAAAAGGTAATCTCACTAATAGTTTTTTAATTTTCAATCGTTTCAACGAGCGCATGATCCAGCGCCTTGAAAAAGTCGTCAAAGAATTAGACGACCCGAAAACCCAATTCAATTTTGATGTAGAAGAGTCAGTTCAGCTCGACCGCGAAAAAGCCAAATGGCCTGCTAATGCAGCTGAAGCCGATAAACTCTGGCATCAATATCTAAAGTCCAATTTGCTTAGCTCTTTGCTTTCAGGCAAAAAACTGGAAGAAAGCAAAACGACATTACGTAAACGTTACGCCAACCAACTGCGTCGATTGAAACAGCAAACATCTGAAGAAGCATTCAGTGTGATGATGAACTCACTGACCATGCTTTACGATCCGCATACTAATTACCTATCACCCGAAAATGCTGAAAACTTTGATATCAGTATGTCTCTGGAGCTACAAGGTATAGGTGCGGTACTGCAAAGTGATGAGGACTACACTAAAGTAAGTAGTTTGGTGGTGGGTGGACCCGCCCATAAACAAGGCCAGCTAAAACCTAACGATAAAATTGTTTCCATTGCCCAGGGTGCAGATGGAGAATTTGTTGACGTCGTTGGCTGGCGTTTAGATGAAGTTGTTAAATTAATTCGCGGTCCAAAGGGTACGCAAGTGCGCTTGGAAGTAATTCCATCTGATCCCACAGCTACCGCCAATAAAACCATCACCATCAAGCGTGAAACGGTAAAACTGGAAGATCAAGCCGCGAAAAAAGCCGTATTTGAAATAAAGGATGGCGATAAAACTTTCAAGCTGGGTGTTATTGATATCCCCACCTTCTACATGAATTTTGAGGCCTACTCAAAAGGCGATCCCAACTACAAAAGTACTACGCGCGACGTACTGAATCTGTTGAATGAACTAAATAAAGAAAAAGTGGATGGCGTTATTATTGACCTGCGCGATAACGGTGGTGGCTCTTTGCCTGAAGCAGCCATGCTAACCAATTTGTTTGTTGACCCAGGTCCGGTTGTGCAAATTCGTCAAAGTGATGACACAATTTCGCGTAACTATCGCGCCTATCAACCAGCTGCATACCGCGCACCTATTGCAGTATTGATCAATCGTTTAAGCGCGTCTGCATCGGAAATTTTTGCCGGTGCGATTCAGGATTATGGTCGCGGAATTATTATTGGCTCTACCACTTTCGGCAAAGGCTCTGTGCAGAATTTGGTTGACCTGAAACATGGTCGCCTGAAAATTACTGAGGCCAAATTCTATCGAATCTCCGGTGATAGCACCCAACATCGCGGCGTTATTCCCGATGTGCAATTACCAACCTTGTTAGACCCGACGGAAATTGGTGAAAGCAGTTATGACAATGTGTTGCCATGGGATCGAATCCACCCTGCTCCACATCAAAACTATTACAACATCAGCAAATATTTGCCAAAAATCGAAACTGAACATCAAGAGCGTATGGCCAAAGATCCGGAATTTATTTTCTTGAATAAGCAAAGCGCGATGTTCAAAGAAGCTTCGGCGAAAAAAGAAGTTTCATTGCGCCTGGCAACCCGTCAGGAAGAGCAAAAGAAAATGGAACAACGCGCACTGGACAATGAAAATCAACGCCGTACGGCAAAAGGTGAGAAACCTTATGCGAATTATGCTGCCCTGAAAACAGCAAATGGCGGTGATGACGATGAAGACGCTGCGCCAAAAGAAACGGATAAAGAAATTAAACCTAAAGAAGATCCTTACTTAATGGAAGCAGGTCATGTACTGGCGAATTTTATCGAGCAACTAAAAGAACCCGAATCTAAAGTCGCCGGACAATAAATTTACCCCTTACGTTCATTGCAAACACCCGGGCAGTAATGCCCGGGTGTTTTTTTACAAAAACAAGGTCAAATTATGATAGCCGTTTCCTTCAACGTTAATAGTATCCGCACTCGCCTGCACCAGCTCGAAGAAGTCATTACCAAACATCGCCCGGATTTTATCGGTTTACAGGAAACTAAAGTTAACGATCCTGATTTCCCGCTCGAAACCATAAAAGCACTTGGTTATGACGTTGAATATTTCGGGCAAAAAACCCACTACGGTGTTGCCCTGCTATCCCGTTATCCATTTAAAAAAGTGATCAAGGGTTTCCCCAGTGATTTGGAAGATTCCCAACGCCGTTTTATCGGTGGTGTTTTCGATACACCGCTTGGAGAAATCACCGTATTAAATGGTTACTTTCCTCAAGGCGAAAGCCGCGATCATGCTGTTAAATTTCCAGCAAAGCGAAAATTTTATTCGGACCTCATTAGTTATTTGGCCGGAGAAGAAACACCCGATAAAAAAATTATTGTGATGGGTGATATGAATATTTCCCATCAGGATATTGACATAGGTATCGGTGAAGAAAATCGCAAGCGCTGGTTGCGCACGGGCAAATGCAGTTTCTTACCGGAAGAACGCGAATGGTTAAATGAATTATTAGCCTGGGGATTAAAAGACAGCTTCCGCGAAAAAAATCCGGAAGTATGCGATCTGTTCAGCTGGTTTGATTATCGCAGCGGCGGTTTTGAAGATAATCCCAAGCGCGGCCTGCGTATTGATTTGATTTTAATGACGCAAAGTTTATTGGATAAATGTGTCGACACAGGTATTGATTACGAAATTCGCGGTATGGATAAACCGTCGGATCATTGTCCCATCTGGGTTGAATTAAAAGCGTAAACAACCGCTACGAATAAAAAAATCGGCCTTGAAGGCCGATTTTTTTTAAGCTGAATAACCACACATTTTCGGTAAATTTTCTTTTAGTACTTCTGCCAACCTGCGCGTCGCAGGTCCCGCAAATTCGCTATCTGCAAAGGTGAGATAAGTCGGCACTTCACGCACAGAGCCAACCTCTACCGGCAAATATTGTAATCGCCCGGCCAGAATATCTTCATGGGTATACGCATCGGGTAACCACGCATAACCTAATCCCATACGAATTGCATCCAATGACGTTTTAATATGGCTAACCGTCCACCGTTGATCCGCCTCTTGCCAACCTTCTGTACGACGACGGTATTGCCCTGAATCACGCACAATGATCTGGCGATGCTGGCGCATATCCTCAAAATTGATGGAACGCCCAAGTTTTTGCAGCGGATGATCCGGACTGGATACACCGTGCATAGTCACCGTCACCAGCTTCTCACCCATAAATCCGGTAGGAACACGACCGCCAATCGCGAGATCAACCTGACGCTGTAAAAGTGCATCCTCCGTTCCGCTCAATACTGACTCAAAAATTTCTACACGCGTATCTGGAAAATCCCTGGCAAAGATTTCCAGGCACTGCAGCACGCGGATAGGAGGAATAATTAAATCTGCTGCAATTTTTACCAACGGCTCCACTTTTATCGACAAGCATCCCGCTGACTTTTCCAATCGCTCCGCCTGCTCCAATAATTGGCGGGCGCGGCGATACAACAAATCTCCCGCTGGCGACGGCACAGCCTTTCGACCTTGCAGCTGGAACACCTTTACACCCAGCGCAGATTCCAATTGAGAGATGGAATAGGAAACCGCCGATTGGCTTTTATTGAGAAGCTCTGCGGCTTTGGCGTAACCGCCAGCATCAATTACCGCCAGCAATGCCCGCCATTGCTCCAGCGTGACCTTGTTTTCGCTGATGGCTGTAACCGCCACAGGCCCGGAATCTGTCATATTTTTCCTCATTTTCGACGATCAATTAAATAATTCGATCATATACCGCTAAATATCCGTATTTATCATTCATTCGTCAAATCATTTAATGGACACATGGCAATAACGCCACACAACTAGCAATCACACATTGTGAATAGGATGAGGAAACGAAAATGGCTAAGCTCTTACAGATCAACAGCAGTTTGTTTGGTGACAATGGCAATTCAAGTACGTTGGCAAATGAGTTTGTACAACGCTGGAAAGCAGCAAATCCGGCAGGCGATGTGGTAGTGCGCGATTTCGCCAAAGAAGAAGTGCCGCATCTGGATGCAACACGCGTACAAGCGTTGTTTAGCCCGGCGGAAGGCCGCACGACAGCACAACAAGCGGTGCTGGATTACTCGGACAAGATCATTGCCGAGATCCAGGAAGCCGATGCCATTGTGATTGGAGTTCCAATGTACAACTTTGGTGTGCCGTCAGCGCTTAAAGCTTACTTCGATCATATCGCTCGCGCCGGTGTAACCTTTAAATACACCGACACCGGTCCAGTAGGATTATTGAATGACAAACCGGTATATATCATCGCAACTCGCGGTGGCATCTACAAAGGCCAGCCTGCCGATAGCCAAAGCCCGTTTTTGAAAAGCTTTTTAGGTTTTGTCGGTTTGAAAGATGTGCACTTTATTTATGCTGAAGGTTTGAACATGGGCCAAAAAGATGAAGCTTTTGCTGCGGCAAAAACTGAAATCGAACAGGAAGTTGCGGCTTAACCAGCCGCGTCTTCTTGCGTAGCATTAACGCAAAGCTAAAATTTAACGCAACAATTTTTGGAGAAAAATTATGCAACGCCAATTACAGCAAATCGTACAAGGCCGCGAGACCAGCGACGGTGCTGGTGTTCGCATAAAACGTACCCTGGGTCAAAATCCTTACGCACGTTTTGATCCGTTTTTAATGCTCGACGAATTTGGTAGCAGCAGTGCCGATGATTACATCGCCGGTTTTCCTGCGCACCCCCATCGCGGTTTTGAAACAGTGACTTATATGTTGCAAGGTCACATGTTGCATGAAGACCATATGGGCAACAAAGGTCATTTGCGCGATGGTGATGTGCAATGGATGACTGCAGGTCGTGGGATTATCCATTCGGAAATGCCGCAACAGGAGCACGGATTAATGCGCGGTTTCCAACTGTGGCTGAATTTGCCAGCCGCAGAAAAAATGAAACCCGCACACTATCGCGATATTCCATCGGCAGAAATTCCTGTTACCGATTTGCCCAATGGCGGGAGCATCAAAGTTATTGCCAATACTGCATTTATTGGTGACAAAGTAATTAGCGGCCCGATCCAGGGTTTAACCACTGAAACTATTTATTGGGATGTACATTTACCGGCAGGCAAAGAATTCCATCATGCAATACCGGAAGATCACAATACATTTTTATACGTATATGAAGGTGATATTGCCATCGGTGAAGACAAAAGAAAACTTACCAAAGGCAATACCGGATTGCTCAGTAAAGGTGATCAATTGAGTGTGCAAGCTCTGGAATCTGAAGCGCGCTTTTTAGTAATCTCGGGTAAACCCATTAAAGAACCGATTGTGCAATACGGCCCCTTTGTGATGAATAGCACCGAGGAAATTGAACAGGCAATTCAGGATTATCGGGATGGCACATTAGCCGAATGATTATAGACTTTCGTAATATTCAAATTGTAGGGGCGCAATTTATTGCGCCCTTTTTTTATTGGCCAATACTATAATTCAACACGATTTTTTCCTGGCAATTTTTTTGGGATGCAATAAATTGCGCCCCTACGGTGTTAACCATTTTTGCATGGCATTTTGCCAAATCAGGAAACGATTATTTAGACCTGTATTTATATCAGGGGAGAAAATTTCCTGTTGAAAATCCGGTTGCCACCTGGCTGATAAGCCTGTTGCCATATAAGCTGCGCCTTGTAACGTTGCATCAGCATTATCGCTACGATATACATCTAACCCACTGATATCCGCCAATCGCTGACACACTTGATTCGATTTACTAAAACCACCGCTAATACGGATGTAGCGAATTTCACCCGCTTTTTTCATTAATTCTATATTCACTGCAATTTGGAAAATTACGGATTCAATCCAGGCGAGGACTTTTTCCTGTGGTGATAAGTCCACTGCAAATTGCGTGTGTAAATCAGTCCGCCAATAGGGTGCGCTCAAACCACCAATTGCATTTAAAAAATAAACATCCTGCTTGGGATTAAGCTGAAGGGCCAACTCAATGTCGTTCGGAGTTACACCCAAGCCTGTTTTTTCCTGGATATAAGAAATTGCAGAAGCCGCACCGTTAACAGTTGCTTCCCATGCATACCATGATTTATCAGCCAATTCGTTTGCATAACACGTGGGTGAGGCATTTGGATTTTCATTACGATTATGTTGCGGAACCCAGAGCGGGCTAACTAATAGACCGTCAGGTGCGTGCAAAATATTACTGACTCGCTGTATAAAAGCACCGGTACCAATATTCACATAACATGCTGATAAATCGGGCATGCCCGCTGCAAATAAAGATGCGCCTTGATCACGAGCACTGGCGGAAAATGGAATCGAATGAGTCCCCAATTTCAAACTGCCGAAATCGCTATTATGAAAGCGGCATTCGGGTAAAACTGATATGGGAATTTGAAACAATTTAAGCAGGCGCTCATCCCACTCATTACGGTGCAAGTTCCATAATAAAGTACGTTGTGCATGACCGGGATCAACCAGATTTTTTTGATCCAGCAAATGCCAAAAAATAAAACTGACAATGGGGCCAATAGACAGTGAGTTTTCATTCAGTGCTTTTTTAACTGCATCGGAGTTATCCAGGCACCAGCGAATTTTACTAGCACCGTAATGCGGTGATACTCGTAAACCAGTAATATGTTGCGCTTGTGGGTGCGTTAGCAAAATTTGCTGGAGATAAGGTTCGCCGCGAATATCCTGCCAGCTTAATACCGGTGTCAACGACTCACCGTTTTTTGAATCCCAACATAAAAGAGATGAGCCCTGCCCTGCAAAACTTGCCGCTTTAATATTACTGACAGCCTCACCCAATTGTTCGAAAACTTTATCAAGACATTGGCGGATACCATGCAGGATTTCATCGCCATCCTGTTCGATATGAGAATGCAAAGAGTTTTCAGGCTGATGGTGAGTTGTCACACAGGGAGCGGAGAATTGGCAAATTAATTCGCCAGATTCGGTATAAACACCAACGCGGGAACTTTGGCCACCCTGATCTATTGCAAGATAGAGATTTTCTTTCATGGTACTTGCTCGTTGAAACGATAAAGCAAGTTTAGCGAGAATTTACTGCGATGCAGGGAGCAAAGAATAATCTTTGATTAAAACCGCATAAAGCATGGATGCCGATGCAATCCTACATAGGTGTAGCGGGCAATTTGCAAACATGTTTTGCGTTCACGAAATGACCGCAATTTAATGCTGGCAGGCCCTGAAGGTATTCACGACTTTAAATCAAAGATTATCTTTGCCTTGCCTTGGCACCGGCACGAGCAGAATTACTCAACCGGCTTTGGATTGGGAATGAATGTACCATAGGGGAATTGCGCAATTTTATCGCCACCACCTTTGATCTCGGTGATTTTCACCGGACCTTCTTTTTCCACTTCATCGATGCGGACAATCGAGTGCATTGGGATATATGAGCGCTTGACGCCCGCAAATTCGTTTTTGAGTTTTTCTTCGGCGGGGTCAATCAGCAATTGGGTACGCTCGCCAAATACGAACTCTTCAATCTCAATAAAACCGTACATCTCACTTTGGTAAATCGCGGAGCAAAAGACTTCGTAAACCTGGCCCTGGTTAAGGAATATCACTTTATAAACGGGTTTGGCAGCCATAACTCTCTCTTGGAAAATCACTCAAATAACAGCGGGGCGAAGTACCTGGAAGCCCCGACAAAGGGCGCGCAGGATACCACAAGTCTTTCCTATTCTCGCCCCGTCTGGCTAAATTGCATACACCGGCGTTAGTCGATTGTGTTATTAGTGCCTTAATCAGCGGCGATATTTACCGGAGCACCGCCCGGTTGCGGTTTACGTAGCAACAGTAATAACGGCAAAGCGGCGATAGTTACCCACATCATCAACTGAAAGTCTTGCAAATAAGCAAGAGTTGCCGCCTGGCGTTGTACTTCATTGTTGATTGCGACTAATCCTTGGGTAGTCGCAATATCCCAGTGGCCGGACTCGCCCACTTTCGCCAACGCTTGATTGTAAGGCGTAATGTAATCCGCAAAAGCCGCATGGTTGCGCTGGATATTTTGTTGCAACTCTGCCATCACCACCGATATACCAATACTGCTGCCGATATTACGGGTGAGGCTAAACAGCGCCGTACCTTCGTTGCGGAAGCGCCCTTCAAGGCTGGCAAAAGCGATAGCTGACAGTGGTACAAAGATAAAGCCCAAACCAATACCCTGAACTACGCTGGTCCGCACAATATCCCAACTGGTGATACTGGTATTGAACAAGGTCATTTCCCACAAAGAGATAATCGTCAATATCAACCCGAACCCTACCTGCATACGTGGGTCAACCTTACCGGCGATTTTGCCCACGATCAGCATGGAGAACATCACACCCATCCCGCGTGGCGCCATCACCAAACCAACATCTACTACCGGATAGCCCAGCAGGTTTTGTAAAAACGGCGGTAGGAGCGCCATGGTCGCGAGCAGAATAATGCCCACTACAAACATAAAAATCAGGCCGATAGAAAAGTTGCGATCCTTAAAAATCGCTGGCTCGATAAACGGTTGTTTGTAGGTAAAGATATGGCTGATAAACCAGTAGAACCCCATTCCCATCAAAATACATTCAATGATGATTTCCGGGCTATTAAACCAGTTCTGGCTTTCACCCCGGTCCAGCATCATCTGCAGCGCCCCGATTCCCAGGCTCAGGAAAGCAAAACCCAATAGATCAAAATGGCGGGCCTTATTAATAGCCGTTTCTTTAACCGCCGCCATCACCCCTAGTAATGCCAGTATCCCCAATGGAACGTTGATATAAAATACCCAGCGCCAGCTGTAATGTTCAGTGAGCAAACCACCCAGGGTTGGCCCGAGGATTGGGCCAAGCACCACCCCCATCCCCCATACCGCCATAGCCTGGCTGTGTTTTTCTTTGGGATAGGTATCGAGCAAAATTGATTGGGACAGTGGCACCAGGGCCGCCCCAAAAATCCCCTGCAATAAACGGAAAATCACGACTTGCGGTAAATTTTGCGCGGCACCACACAGCATTGAGGTAATCGTAAAACCGGCAATCGACCACAACATCAAACGTTTACGACCGAAGCGATCTGACAGAAAACCGGTCAACGGCAGAAAGATCGCCGCAGCAACAATATAAGACGTCAGCACCCAGGAAATCTGGTCCTGGGTGGCCGACATACTGCCTTGCATATGGGGCAAGGCAACGTTGGCGATAGTCGTATCCAGCGCCTGGATAATGGTCGCCAACATCACCGAGGCGGTAATTAACCCGCGCTTGCTAGCCGACACGCTTGATGTCGGCACTTCGGGTAATGTTTCACTCGCTACCTGGGCCACAACAGCTCTCCCGTGCGAAAAATTCAGGACAAAAGATTAGATGGAAATTCCCAACAATGAGCGTTTGTA
Organism: Cellvibrionaceae bacterium; assembly: GCA_021151825.1. GTDB lineage: Bacteria > Pseudomonadota > Gammaproteobacteria > Pseudomonadales > Cellvibrionaceae > Cellvibrio. Next base: position 169,803 of record JAGKWQ010000009.1, on the reverse strand, counting down.
CCCAGTATCGATTTCAATGCCAGTACTCAAACCCGCCTGCAATGCCGGAGCGTTCTTGTTCGGTTTGATACTGATACGTACTGGCACACGCTGGGCAATCTTCACCCAGTTACCTGTCGCATTCTGCGCAGGGATTACCGAAAATTCGGCACCGGTCGCCGGGCTAATACTTTGTACCTCACCTTTCCATTCAACACCGGGATAGGTATCTACTTTCACACTGACTGTCTGACCCACACGTACGTGGGTCAAATCAGTCTCAATAAAATTTGCTTCGACCCACAGGTTATCGCTCGCCACCAATGACATCACCGCGCTACCCACAGAGAGGAATTCACCTACTTCCGGTGGCTTGGTCACGATGCCATCTTTAGGTGCGGTAATTTCGGTGTATTCGAGATTCAACTGGGCTTGCTCTACTTCTGCTTTAGCAGCCAAATAGCTTGGATGTTGTTCAATAGGTAAACCGGCCTCGCCTCCCAGGGATTCAGCGATACGCTTTAAATCCTGCTCAATGGTAATCACCTGTTGGTCGTTAATGCGACGGGTGTGGCTCACTTCGTCGTAAGTTGCCTTGGCTACCAATTTACGCTCCGCCAGATTGGCTTGGCGCTGTTGCTCTTTCACAGCGTAATCACGGTTAGCGATTGCCAACTGCAACTCGGATTGCTTTTCACTGTAACTCGCATGCAGCGCTGCCAGATTAGTGCGCACTTCACCCAGTTTTGCGTTCGCTTTTGCCAATGCAACTTCGTAGGGTTTGCGATCCAGCACCATCAATAACTGACCCGCTTTAACGTGATCATTTTCGGCAACCAGGCGCTTTTCAACAGCGCCGGCAACACGCGGGCGGATGCTAATTACATCGGCCTTGGTGTAGGCATTTTCGGTAGTCGCGTAACGACCGCCGGATAAATAAATCACCAGTCCAATAACGCCCAACACAACTGGTATAACAACCAGCAACAAAAAGCGGCGTGACTTCAATGTTTCGGTCATTTTTCACTTACCTCGGATACCACTTTGGATTCAGAAACGTTTTTACCCAATGCCGTCAGGTTTTCACGCACCTGATTTAATCCGGCAAATAGAGCCTGTTGTTGTTCAGCAGTTAAACCGGCTAGCGCCTTTTGCTGAAACTCTGTCGATGCTGCCGTAATCATTTTCACAATGGGTGCAGCAGCAGGTGTTAGATAAAGCTGGAATGCGCGACGGTCTTTGGGGTCTGGTCGGCGTTCGATCCAACCGTTTTCAGCGAGCTGGTCCAACAAACGGGCCAGGCTAATAGGCTGAATATCCATAAAATCCGCCAGATCTACCTGCCGGATGCCTTGCCAGCGGCGAACACCCAGCAAGGCTTTCGCCTGCGACAATGTCAGTTGGTATTGCTCAAAATATTGGGAGGCAATACGACGGGTAAGGCGCAGGTTATCTGCCAACAGAAAACCCAGGCTTTCCTGTTCAGGCACCAGTGGCCCCATATCATCGTGTTCAGGCAGATTCATAAACCATCCTCATAGCAAGTTAAATATATAATATACATAGCTTACTATTTTTCAAAAGATGGCTTTGTCCTGAGCAAACAAGAAGTGGCAGTTTTTGGTTATAAGATGTTCAAAACTTCGCCAGCAATTAACCCGCCAGCCCGTTAAATCGGTATACTGCGCGCCCTTTTCAGCTGGACCGGTGGAGACGCCCATGAACTTTACTTCCCTTGGACTTGCGCCCGAGTTGTTGCGCGCCCTTAAAGTCATTGGCTTTAAAACCCTTACTCCCGTCCAGGAGCAGGCAATTCCGGCAGCCAGGCGCGGACTGGATCTATTGGTTACTGCCCAAACCGGTACAGGAAAAACTGCTGCGTACAGCCTGCCGGTATTACAACAAATGCTGGAAAAACCCAAAGGTACCGAAGCAGGTTTTGTACGCACCCTGATTCTTGCACCGACGCGTGAACTGGTTGAGCAAATCGCTAAAGCATTGCAAGAGTTTGCGCAATTCACACCATTCAAAATTGCCGCCGTATATGGCGGCGTGAAGGTGACAAGCCAGGGTGCGAAGCTGCGTGCCGGTGTGGATATTCTGGTCGCGACCCCCGGTCGCCTTAAAGAACATATCGAGCTGGAAAACGTGAATCTGGCAAAGGTGGAATTTGCCGTTTTGGATGAAGCTGACCGCATGTTGGATATGGGTTTTGTGGTCGATATGCACGCAATCCTCACCAGTATTACGCGTAAACACCAAACCCTGTTTTTCTCGGCAACAAGTTCTCCTCTGGTCACCAACTTGTCCAAACAGGCGATGAATCGCCCCACCCTGATCACTGTCAGCAAGCGCAACTCAGTCGCGGAAACGGTAGACCATGTGCTTTATCCTGTAGATAGCACGCGCAAGTACGAATTGTTCATTCATCTATTACACAGCCAGAACTGGTATCAGGTGATGGTGTTTAGCAGTACGCGCGAAGCAGCAGAACAACTGATCCAGACATTGAAGAATGACAAAGTAGATGCAGCCGTCATTCACAGCGAAAAAACACAAGGATCACGTCGCCGGGCGCTGCAAGAATTTAAGGAAGGAAAACTGCAAGTGCTGGTAGCGACTGAAGTCGCCGCACGAGGGCTGGATATTCAAGGGCTGGATTTCGTGGTGAATCTGGATCTGCCTTTCTTCACTGAAGACTATGTCCATCGTGTAGGCCGTACTGGTCGCGCCGGTAAAAAAGGTACCGCGATTTCGCTGGTAACGCCGGCGGAAGAACATAAAATTTCGCTGATTGAGGACGTGATCGGCACCAAAATCAAACGCGAAAAGATCAAAGGTTTTGAAGTGACAGAGCAAGTAATCAAAGCCGTCACCAAACCCAAAAGCGGTTTGTTGAAATTGGCTGCAAAGCCGGCCAATAAATCCAAAGCGGGCAATCCTAAAAAATCAGCCTTTGCTAAACCGGCGAAAAACAGCACGAGCGGCGCTCGCCCCGCCGCAAGCAAACCTACACGAACAAGTGCTAAAACCACACGTGGCGCGAAACCATCTGCACCGAAAAAACGCTAATAATTAAAAGCCCATCAATAAAAAAGCCGCCTGTTACGCAACAGGCGGCTTTTTTTATGGCGAATCGAAAAAAGAATTAACCTTCCAAGTCATCATCACTATCCGGATCATCAGCGTGCACACGCGGCTTGCGTTGGGCGGCGCGCGCCAGGATCTCCACATAGAAGGCTTCGCCATCAGTGGCCTTCACTTTATCCATCAACGCAATGATATCAGCCAGGCGCACGTCTTGTGCTTCCGCTTCAGTGGTACCAAAACGGCAATCAAATGCCCAATAGTTTGCACCCGCAGGCAATGTTTTGCGGCGCTCGCGCTTCACATATTTGCGCACTTCGTGCTTGATAGCCTCCAGCAGGCGATCAGGATGCTTGCCCTCAATGTGGAGTTTGAACGTCTTTTTCATGGTTTACCTTGTGTTATGCAACGGGTCCGATACGGGGCGCGCATCTTATCACGTGCGCGCGGCGGTGCGGCCAGGTAAAAAGCGGTAAATTAATCCCAGTCCGATGCCTATCACCAGAACAGTCGACCCCATATCACCCCAGGTGCGATAACCGAGATAAAACAACAACTCCAGATAGGCCAGTAAACTGGTCAATAAAAACACCCAGCCAATCCGCGATTGCAATCCCGCCCCAATGAACACCACCAACACCAGCGCTACTGCCGTATGGATGGAGTAGACCAAACCCAAAGCAGTCCATACATGTACATACAAATCCAGTAACGTTACTGCCAGCAGCAGCACAGCAGATGCAAACAACTTAACCCAAAACGAGCGATAACCTCGCATTATTTCCAGAGTACCCACCCCGAGAGTAACCAGGAGCAAAAAGGGAAGATAACCATCAGCGACTATCGACAAAAGCTCATTCATAAATTTCAGATTCCAAATAACGACCGAATTCAAACTATAGGCGCCGCAGGCTAAAGCATCGTTCGCTGAAAGCCAAGGGCTTTTCTATAGGCTTTACCCCATAAGATAGCTATAATGCGCGCCTTCTTTTTCTGCGTGCTTTTTGATCAATAGGTTAGTCAGAAACATGCATTAATCAGCGTCATTTCAAGCAGGTAGTAGTTCGATGTCCACCACAGAAGCGCCCATCAAAAAGCTCTATATCAAAACCCACGGCTGCCAGATGAATGAGTACGATTCGTCGCGCATGAAGGATTTGTTGGGCGAATCGCACAATATGGTGCCGACCGAAGACCCTGAAGATGCCGACGTCATCCTCATTAACACCTGCTCTATTCGTGAGAAAGCCCAGGAGCGCCTGTTCCATGAGCTGGGCCGCTGGAAAAAACTCAAGAAAAAGAATCCGGATCTGGTGATTGGTGTGGGCGGTTGTGTCGCCAGCCAGGAAGGGGCGGCTATTGCTAAACGTGCGCCCTATGTTGATCTGATTTTTGGCCCTCAAACCCTGCATCGTTTGCCAGAAATGATGGAAACCAAAAAGAACAACGGCGTGGTAGTTGTAGATATCAGCTTCCCCGAGATCGAAAAATTTGACCGTCTGCCCCAACCCGATGCCGATGGTGTTAGCGCCTTCGTATCTATCATGGAAGGCTGCTCCAAGTACTGCACCTTCTGTGTTGTGCCCTACACTCGCGGTGAAGAAGTTAGCCGTCCGGTAGCGGATGTGATGGCCGAGATTATCCACCTCTCCAAACAAGGCGTACGCGAAGTAAACCTGCTTGGCCAAAACGTGAATGCTTATCGCGGTGATTCGACCGACGGCACTATTGTTGATCTGGCTGAATTGATCACTTATATCGCCGCGATTGATGGCATCGATCGTATTCGTTTTACCACATCACACCCGGTGGAATTTACTGATTCATTGATTGATGTTTACAACCACGTACCAGAATTAGTTAGCCATTTACACTTGCCAGTGCAAAGCGGATCGGATCGTATTTTGATGGCAATGAAACGCGGCCACACCGCACTGGAATACAAATCCAAACTGCGCCGCATTAAAAAAATTCGCCCGAATATCAGTTTCTCTTCAGATTTTATTATCGGTTTCCCCGGCGAAACTGAAGCTGATTTTGAGGCGACCATGAAACTGATCCACGATATGGATTTCGATACATCATTCAGTTTCGTCTACAGCCCACGCCCGGGAACTCCGGCAGCAGATTTGCCCGATGACACACCGGAAGAACTCAAAAAGCAGAGGCTGGCAATTTTGCAAGATCGTTTAATCCAGCAAGCCATGGCCATTAGCCGCCGCATGGTAGGCAACACCGAACGCATTCTGGTTTCCGGTTACTCTAAAAAAGATCCGGGGCAATTATGTGGCCGCACCGAGAATAACCGCGTGGTGAATTTCCGTAGCGACAACGCCGATTTAATTGGAAAATTTGCGGATGTCTTAATCGAAGAAGCCTTGCCAAATTCGTTGCGTGGTAGCTTGATAAGTTCCGAGCTGGATGACGATTGGATTACGCTCTAGTTTTCCAAAAAAACTACCTACAAATTAAAAAGCCTGCGCAGTTACTACGCAGGCTTTTTTGTTGGCAAATCCCGTGATTAGCTATTCATTGCAACACGTCTTGTAATTGCTCAAGCGAAACAGGTTTTAATATAAAGTCGTTAACGCCTGCCTCTCCTGCACGGACCTTATCCAACTCTTCGCCACTGGCAAGAATAATTCGCGCATCCGGTAAGGTCGAACGAATTTGTGCTGCCAATACATAACCATTCATATCAGGCAAATTAATATCCAATAGCAAAAAGGCGGGGGAGCATTCTTTTGCTTTAACCAGAGCGGTGGCTGCATCACGCGCAGTAATTGTTTGCCATCCTAATAATCCTAAGAGTGCCGCCATTGCGTGCAACGCATCCAGGTTATCTTCAACCACTAAAATATATTGGCCATTGCTTTTCTTTTCATCCGGCAACTCAGGAAGTGCGGAGGGAAGAAAATTTGCCATGCATTCATAAAGGCGCGCTTGATCCACCGGTTTACCCAGGTAAGATGAAAAACCGGATTCATAACACCGGTCCATATCACCTTTCATGTGCGCAGCAGTCAACGCAACCAATGGCGGATTAAAACCTTTTGCACGTAATTTTTTCGCCGCTTCATGGCCATTCATAACCGGCATATGAATATCCATCAATACCAGATCAAAATTACGTCCCTGCGCCATTTCGGTATCAATCAGTTGTAATACCTCTTCACCGTTGTTGGCATACATCACTTCAAGGCCAGTCAATGCAACAAAATGACCAATCAGTAAACGAATATCCCGCAAATCATCTACAACTAATACGCGCCCGTTAAATCGTGGAACTACTGTGCTTTTTTCGTTGGCTAAATCAAAATCGAGCCGCAACAATTCAGATTCAGTGTGCGCGATATCACCCGGGTCAACAGTAAATTTAAACTGACTACCCTTGCCCACTTCGCTGCTTACCTGAATATCTCCTCCCAGGCGAGCCACTAGCATTTTACTAATGGTTAATCCCAAACCGGTTCCCGCACGAGGATGCGCATAGGTATCTTTAGATTGCACGAAAGGCTCAAAAATTAATTCAAGCACATCTGCACTGATGCCTATTCCGGTATCGCTAACAGTAAATGCAATTTTTTCCTGATCTTGCTCTTGCAAGCGCTGGATATGCAAAACTACTTCACCATCGTTGGTAAATTTGATCGCGTTGCCAATCAAATTTAATAAGATTTGGCGCAAGCGCATTGGATCAGTATAAATAACAGCTGGAAGCGGTTCTGGAGCCTCAACCCGCAAGCGCAAATTTTTATCGATGGCTGCACCGCGCATCAGGAAATAAATATCACAGAGAAAAGAAGAGAGATGAACCGTTTGCTTTTCCAGTTCCAATTTACCCGCTTCAATTTTGGATAAATCCAAAACGTCATTTAACAAACCCAACAAATGTTTGCCATTGCGATGAACAATATGCAAATGGGCGAGGCTTTCAAGATCTGTTTTTTTATTAATCAGCAATTCGGTAAAACCAAGAATGGCCGATAATGGTGTACGCAACTCGTGGCTCAAATGCGCGAGGAACTCACTCTTGGCCCTGTTCTCCGCTTCGGCTTTTAAACGCTCTACCCGTTCTTTTTCAACTTCATTACGAGCCAACGCATAACGGATGGAGCGAGCAAGTTGCTCTGCACTTAATCCGGATTTTACTAAATAATCAACAGCACCCGCCTCCAGCGCCTGTATATCGACCTCAGCTCTGTGGATACCTGTCAATAGAATAATTGGCCCGGAAAAACCAGCATCATGAGCTTGTCGCAATAACGCAATACCGTCTTGTGCCCCTAACTTGTAATCCATCAAACACAAGTCGTGCGAATTTTCACCCAGCAGTGATAAGCCTTTTTCAAAGGTGGGCGCCCATTCCAATTGATAATTTTGGTTAATCTCGCTCAGTAACTCCTTGGTGAGCAAAAAATCATCTTCATCATCATCAACAATTAATAATTTTACGGTTTGCATAGTGCTTCTCCGAGCGCCCACATCAGGGCAGCTCAACAAACTCCACCCAATACTTGCCCAGAGCTCGCATTAACTCAACCAGTGCATCAAAAGTCACTGGTTTGGTAATGTAAGAAGCTGCACCCAGATCATATCCTTTAACCATATCCTCTTCCGCTTTGGAAGTAGTAAGAATTACCACTGGAATACGACGCAGGTTTTTGTCAGCTTTCATTTTTGCCAACGCCTCACGTCCATCCATTTTAGGCATATTTAAGTCCAGCAAAATTAATCCTGGCATAGGATAAATTGAACGATCAGCATAAATACCGTTCCCAAGCAGGTAGTTTAATAACTCCACGCCATTTTCAACAAAATGCAATTCATTCAATACCCGGCTTTCATGCATAGCCTCATGTGCGAGAAGACGGTCATCCTTATCGTCTTCTGCCATTAAAATTACCAAGGTCTTTTTGGGTAAATTCATAAGCTCACCGTTATCTCCAGAGAGTTCGCATATTACAAAAGACAATCATTAAACATCCAATGGTTCAACCACAGGTTGTGTCATTGGCAAGCGAATAATAAACGTAGCTCCTTCGCCTAATTCACTTTCTGCTTCAATACTACCGCCATGGCGTTCAACAATTTTGCGGCACAATGCCAAACCTATACCGGTTCCGGAATATTCATCTCGCCCATGCAAACGCTGGAATAAATTAAATACTCGATCCGCATAATGAGGATCAAAGCCAATGCCTTGATCAGAAAATTTTATACAACACCATTCCCGGACATCTTCAACTAATGGGGATACTAGTTTTTCTTCACATATCACCTTGATCACCGCCGGTGTATCTGCATGTCTAAATTTAAGGCTATTCGCTATTAAATTCATAAAGACTTGCCCCATTTGTGATGCATCTGCATCTATCACTGGTAATGGGTCTATAAACAGTGTGGAACTGGTTTCTTCGATAGCATAATCAAGATCATCCAGAACACGAGCCATGACCTTATTAAGGTCAACTTGTACAAACGGTTTTTGCTTGGTGGTTACCCTTGAAAAACTCAATAAATCATCAATCAACGCTGACATGCGTTCTGATGCCGCCTGCATGCGTTGTACGTAATCTGCACCACGCTCGCCCAATTCCGGAGCAAATTTCTGTTGCAAACGATCACCAAACGCACGGATTTTTCGCAAAGGCTCCTGCAAATCGTGGGAGGCTACAAATGCAAATGCCTCCAGCTCTTTATTACTACGCTGCAATTCTTCCGAATATTGCATCAGCGTTTGGGTACGGGCATCGACTTTCATTTCAAGCTCACTGTTCGCTCGCTCAAGCGCCCGGTATAAATCTGCCACCTTGGCTGAGTTACGATACAAAATAAAAAATATTCCTAATGACAGAACTAAACCAATCGAATTGGTTAACAGGAGCGAGGCCACAATAAACTGCCGATTGTTAAACGCGTGACTTTTGTTTTTCTTAAGCCTGTCCGCTTCATCAGCTTCCATCTCACCAATAAGACCAGTGATTAGCTGCATTAACCTTATACCTTCATCGGTTCTAACCTTATTAATAGCCTCTCTGTATCTATCCTCACCCGTTAAACCAACAATCATTTGCATTTCATTAATTTTATCCAACACATATGAATACAACTCTTCATAGCGTTTACGTTGGGCAGGAATTTCTTCAGAGGCGTCATTTAACTGGTTCAGCAAATCATCAATGACATGCAGTGTTTTATGGTAAGGCTCAAGATACTGTTCGTCGGATGTTAATAAAAACCCGCGCTGGCTGCTTTCTGCAGCGAGCAGCTCGGTTTTTAAATCCTTGATAAGATTAATGGTCTGCAACGTGTTATTAATGCTGCGATTATTTTCAGCAATAATATTGACTGACCGATAGGAAAGAACCGCACTAATAACAAAAAAACTGATTACTGTAGCCAGTACCAGATGCCAGACATATCCCGGTAAACCGCCAAAACTAACATCGCGGGTATGTGAGGCATCGTTCATCCTGTTTACTCATTGCTAAACTTGTTTGAAGAAGTTTTCACCTCATCCAGTTTATTACTGCAATTGCGGCATTCGTTAAGAATGATCTCGAAAATACGGATCGCACGCTGTATATCGCCAGTACGCTCCAACGTTAATTTTCCCAACTCTGCATTAATTGAAATGCTATTTAGCGGATTGCGCAGATCGTGGAGCAAACGATGTGTTTCTGTATCTGACATTTCACATCTCCTCCATTAGGCATCCGCATAACTATTTAGGCGGTTATACAGGGTTTTCAAACTAATACCCAACATATCTGCCGTTTGTTTTTTATCACCATCAAAATGTTGCAAAGTAATTTCAATCAACTCTTTTTCAACTTCTTCAACAGTTTTTCCTACCGCAATGCCAGCAGCATGTTGCTGGTTTATTTTGGAGAATGGTGATGTTAAATCCTCCGGGAGAACTATCAGTTTTTGATGAGGATCCGCCATAATAAAAGCACGATGAACTGCATGGCGTAACTCGCGCACATTGCCTGGCCAATCATAATCTATTAGCTTTTGCAGCGATTGCTCGTTGATGCCAATGTTACTGTCGTATTGCTGGTTAAAAATTGCCAGGAAATACCTTACAAGCAACGGAATATCACTTTTACGGGTACGCAATGGAGGAATATGGATGGGGAAAACCGCCAGGCGGAAATACAAATCCTCTCGCAAACGATGTTGTTCAGCGATATCCAATTCTGTTCGGTTAGTTGCCGATACAATACGCCCTTCTACATCAATCGGGGTAATTCCCCCCAAACGAGTAACCTTTTTTGTCTCCAATACACGCAACAAATTAGGTTGGAGATCAAGCGGCATTTCGGTAATTTCATCGAGAAACAAAGTTCCCTTGTTAGCCTGCTCAAACACACCTATTTTGCGATGTGTAGCGCCGGTAAACGCGCCTTTTTCATGGCCAAACAGTTCACTGTTGATTAATTCACGGGAAAATGCACCGCAGTTAGTGGCAATAAATTCGCCATCGACCTTACTTGCATAATGAATTGCTGCCGCGACCATTTCTTTACCAACACCGCTTTCCCCTAACAAAAGCACATTTGCCTTGGTCAAAGAAACTCGCTCAATCATTTCATACAGGTGTTGCATGGGCTCGGATTCACCCACAAGAAAATTAAAATGCAACGGAATATCAGAGTTATTCACGCCAACGATAGGTTGATGATCCACAAACAATGATTGAAGCTGGTTCAAATCGATAGGTTTGATCAGATAACTGACATTGGAACCATACAAATTTTTAACTATCGATTTAACGGAAGGATGACCTGTTATCAAAGTAACCTTGGTTTCGCTTTTTGCAGGCAAAGCCTCCAGCAAATGTAAACCACTGCCGTCCGGTAAAATCAGATCCAATATCATGTGTGTAAATTGATATCGGCCTATTAACTCACGCGCTTCCGCAACAGAGTCTACTGCTTTCACGCTATGACCCAAAAGGCCTAATAGCTCGGCAGTCGCTTCTAAAAAATGTTTATCATCGTCAACTAATAAAACGTCAGCCACGATTCCTACCCTCACTATTGGCTAGCGGCACGCGGGGGCTGATTCTAGCACCACACGGATAAGAGAAATTAGATTAAATCAACAAGTTAGCGATCTACATCACTTTTTTAGCATTTTATTCGGCACTTAAAATAACATACACATTTTAATTGTGAGGCCTATTTTAAAAAATAAATGCTGTAATGATCATAATTTCGAGAGTGCCGAAATTAAAGGAAAAAGGACGCGAATGAATTGTGCACCAGGCGAGAGTTTAACGCTAGCGAAGCGCTGTGCGATAAACCCGATGCCAAATGGCGCGAGTACGAAGATTAGGAAAGATGCATGCTTGGACTCGTATCTAATATTATTTTGCAAACAAGCCTGTAAGGCGATTTCTCGGCTTACCAACTGACTATTTTTTAACTTCACTCGATCTACCAGATCCATCAGCAAACCCCTTCATGAATTTATCTATATGTGCACGCGTGTAAGGCAACGTCATACGCAACCGATTTTTGGTATAGACCCATCGACACACAATCAACAATAAAAGCTGTTGAAGGAAGAACGCGAATAACCCCACGCCTGGCCGCTCATCGAGCGAATACAACATCCACGCCACCCACGCCGAAAAAGAACACCAGGTTAGCAAAATGATGGGCATCATTAAAAACCACAGCATTAATACCCTTGGTGCAGACTTTATTGCCAATAAGGTCTCCATACGTGCCAGATCGACAACATCACTCACCAATCCAAGAATCTGCTCACCAAGTAGCAGCGTCTTTTCCAGGTCACCTGATGCTCCAGATATGCCCTCTGAAGTAGTATTTTCCCCAGAAGGCTCCTGCCTGGGATCATGAATGCTCATGATCGATACCCCTTACTTAACGTTGCAATAGTCGGGATACCAACCACCCTGCCGCAAAGGCCACACCAACAGCAACCAGGGGACGAGCCTTTACTACCTCTTCAGCCTTTTCTTCCAGCTCCAATGCTTTTACCTTACCTTCATGCAATTGGGCTTTGGCAGAAGCAGCAGAAGCATTACCGAGGAGGCCGACTGCATCATAAATTTGCGCCGTCGCATCCTTAAACTGGGCAATAGCTTCAGCGATAGTAATATCATTGAGCCGTCCATTTTCGATATTTTTTAACGATGGTTGAGTAGCCATAAATTCACCTCTTATCCAATAATAAGAACAGTTTATTCATCCGGTCAAAATCGACGCCGGCCAAATACTAACGACAACACTAACAACACTAAAAATATATAAAACAGTATTTTTGCGATTCCCGCTGCTGCTCCCGCAACACCACCAAATCCTAAAATAGCTGCAATGATAGCGACAATAAAAAACACTATTGAGTAGTACAGCATAGAGTTCTCCTTTTTGCACATTTGCGCAATTACACATTTCCATCAATTTCATTTCAATCTGCGTGCCATATTTGATAACTCATCGCTATTATTATTATTTTCACCAAAAACCGTTTGATTACAGCCAAATAGGTTAATAATGACACTACCATCATACCGCTAAATAAATTTTCCTTATAAAACCCAGGCTTATATGGATTGAAAACTTGAAAATATTGCAAAAATAGAAATTATTACAGGCGTGTTATTTCCGGACGATCTCTGAATCCAGGATATTTATCCAGCTACCGATTAGATTTAAATGAGATGCGAGAATCTTAAAGCAGACCAACAGCGGGATGGCAATTAATAAACCTATAACGCCCCAAACCCAACCCCAGGCAAACATCCATAACACCACCAATAATGGGTTCATGTTAAAACGTTGCCCCAGCACAGTGGGAGTTACCAATTGTGATTCAATAAAATTGAGAAAGATAAAAGCACCGGGAACCATTAATGCCCCCGCTACAGTATTGAATTCTATAAACCCAACACCGGTAAGAATTATTGTCAATAATAAGGCCCCGACATAGGGCGCAAAATTAAGGATCGCCGCCAAAGCTCCCCACAATAGTGGATCATCTACACCTAAAAGCGCCATCGCTACTCCTGTAGCAACCCCCAATCCCAAGTTAATAACAAAAATCACCAACACATAACGCGATATGTCATCGCGTACCGTTTGAAAAATAATTACTGTTTTCTTTTTCTCACTAAATGATGACTGAGCCCTTACCAAATTACGCATGAGATCATCACCATATTCCAGAAAAAAATACGTGATTACGAATACCGAAAAAATTTGCATCACCAATAATGCCGTCGTTTCAGCAACAATAGGAAATGCGGATAGCATTACTCCTTCAATCATATTGGCAACTGTATTATCTGAATTGCGGGTAGCCAAAAACGTCGTTTTAAGTGCGTTAAAGGATTCAGATAAGCCGTCCATTTGTAGCGAGAGTTTGTCACCAAGCGCAGGCAAATTATTCAGCCATTGACTGGCAGGCTCAATTAAAAATCCAACCGCTAAAATCAGGCTAAAAAATAAAATAATCACCACGATTAATGATGCCAGCGCATGGGGGATTTTATGTCCGGCAAGAAATCGAACTAACGGACTGGAAAACAAGGCAATAAACCCTGCAACAAGCACTGGCAAAAGCAACGTACGGCAAAAATACAATGTATACAGCAACGCAATAACGCCTAAAAACTTTAGCGCGAGAATGACCGTTTTTTGCTGTAGTTTTTCTACCTCATGAATAATGATCCGCGTATTCATTGCCCTTCCCCTGCATGATATGTCCCAATTCCTTTGCCATTTCCATACCACATCTAAAAACGCCCCTAAAAGTTACATTTTTTGCATTTTTTGCAAAAAAATAAATGGCGTTTATTCAATCTGCAACTTGGAAAAATAAAGAATATACAAACACTTACTGCATTCCAATTTAACCTGGCATAAATTCCGCTGATCCCGAAACTGTGCATTTCACATTGATAAAATTTGTGTTCTGCACGAAAGGCGCAATCATTCAATGAGCACCGTTTTTGGCGAAAAGGAGAAAAATCATGAAATCACTACAATTCCAACCACGTGCAAGTGCATTTATTTTTGCAGTAGCAATAGTGACAATACCCACAGCAAATGCGGCTGATGAAACACATAATCCTCACACGGACAAACAATCAGCTAAGGAATATTGGGCGGAGTTCAAACAAGACAGCAAACAAACCTGGAAAGACAGTAAAGAAGCATTTAAAGATGGGTGGATTGAAAGCAAACTGGAAACTGCACTTGTTTTAAATAAGCACCTTAAGGCACTGGATATTGATATCAATGTTGATAACAACGTCGCCACACTAAGCGGTGATGTCTATTCTGACATCCAAAAAGAACTCGCAGAAAATATTGCCCTGGGTATTGAGGGTATCGACTCGGTTAAAAACAATCTTAAAGTAACAGCAAAGCCAGCTGCGACTGCCAATCCACAAACCAGCACGGATACACCTACTCGCCGCAGCTTTTCGCAATATGTGAATGATGTATCTACAACAGCTGCAATTAAAACCGAATTATTGGCTTCAAAAAATGTTGAAGGCTTGGAAATCAATGTAGATACCTACAATAACGTTGTAACCTTGTCAGGCAAAGTACACAGTGGGGCGCAAAAGGATCTTGCCCAAGCTATAGCAGCAAAGCAAAATGATGTTAAAAATGTGGTGAATAAACTGGACGTGAAATCGTAACCGGCAATAAGCAGATGTGGGGATGCATTGCATCTCCACATATTGAATAAAATATACTTTAAATACATAAGGTTATGATTAACTTCTAAAGCATAACAATAAGAATGGTAACGTTAATTAGCATTGCAGCGACTAATTTGTACTTTAACCTCCCTGCTGAATGGTTTAGTCTTACCTTAACTGAAGCTGAAAGAGATCAATACCTGCTTTGAATAGTCACGTCACCTCCGCCCCGGAAACCGTTACCTACCAGCTAAGCCTGGCACCGGGTGACAGTCGCCGACTTGCGAATCTCAATGGTCTGCTAGGTCAGCACCTGCGCCAGATCGAAGAGCGCCTTGATATAGAAATCCGCCATCGCGGTACTGATTTCGAACTAATCGGGCCTGCCGATACCATTCGTGCCGCTGCCGAACTCTTGCGCAACCTCTATCAATTAACTGAACACGCCGAACTCACCCCTGACGAAGTTCATCTGGCTTTGCAAACCTCAGGTATAGAACAACTTATGCAACAACTTGATCAAGCCGATACAGAGGCATTATCCGCTACGGCAAACGATGCTTCTGCAAAGGAAACTGATGGTGATGAAGGTATCACCCTTATCCGTACCAAAAAATGCACTATTAAACCACGCGGCTTAAACCAGCAACGTTATGTGCGTGCCGTTCAAAAGCACGATATCAACTTTGGTATTGGCCCGGCCGGTACCGGCAAAACCTATTTAGCCGTTGCTTGCGCAGTAGAGGCCCTGCTTAAAAATGAGATCGAGCGCATCCTGCTGGTACGCCCTGCAGTAGAAGCCGGTGAAAAATTGGGGTTCTTACCCGGTGATCTGGCGCAGAAGGTCGATCCTTACCTACGTCCGCTCTACGATGCATTATTTGAAATGTTAGGGTTTGATACTGTTGGCAAACTAATGGAGCGTGGCGTTATCGAGGTTGCCCCACTCGCCTTTATGCGTGGTCGCACCCTGAATAATTCGTTTGTAATCCTCGACGAAAGCCAGAACACCACTCGTGAACAGATGAAAATGTTCCTGACCCGCATTGGTTTTGGTACCACAGCGGTCATTACCGGCGATCCAACACAGATTGACTTGCCACGCGGTGTAGCATCCGGTTTGCGCCATGCGATTGAAGTATTGGACAACGTTAATGGCATCAGCTTTACGCATTTCACCTCAAAGGACGTTGTTCGTCACCCAATCGTACAACGCATCGTAGAGGCCTATGATGCGTTTGAACAAAAGCAGCCAAAAGCCGACTGATATGTACCAGATTGATATTGAAACCAATAGCAGCAGCCAGCATTTACCGACTGTTGCTGCGTTGGAAAGCTGGATTACTGCTGCGCTTAAAAGTCAGGAACTGGACGAGGCTGAAGTCAGTCTCTATATAGTCGATGAGGCCGAAAGCCAGGAATTGAATTCGCAATACCGGGGTAAAAACAAGCCAACCAATGTGCTTTCCTTCCCTGCTGATATTCCCGAAGAAGTAGGTGTTCCACTTTTGGGGGATCTCGTTGTATGCGCACCAGTGGTAGAACGGGAAGCGCAAGAGCAAAGCAAAACACTGGAGGCCCATTGGGCCCACATGTTGGTTCATGGCAGCCTGCATTTATTGGGGTTTGATCATATTGACGATGACGAAGCCGAAACCATGGAAGCACTGGAAACCGAAATCATCACCGGGCTGGGATTCCCCGCCCCCTATCAAGACTATCTCACTGCTGAAGAATAAAGACCTTGGGAACTATCATCATGTCGGACGAACATCCGAGTAGCACCACCACCGAAAAACACGAACGATCCTGGCTGGATAAACTCCTCCATGCCTTCAGCGCGGAACCGAAATCCCGCGATGAATTGATGGAGATCATCAAAGACGCTGCCGATAACCAATTGCTGGATCAGGAAGCCCTGAGCATTATCGAAGGTGCAATGGACGTTTCCTCCTTGCAGGCACGCGAAATTATGGTGCCACGTTCCCATATTGTGGCTATTCGTATTGAAGATTCTCCGCAGGAATATCTGCCGAAAATTATCGAATCAGGCCATTCCCGTTTTCCGGTTATTGGTGAAAACATTGACGATGTGCGCGGCATTTTGCTTGCCAAGGACTTACTACCGCTCGCCCTTAAAGGCACCGATAATTTCAATATCGAAACCATTTTACGTCCGGCAAACATTGTCCCGGAGAGCAAGCGTGTAAACATTTTATTGCGTGAATTCCGCGAAAACCGCTACCACATGGCCCTGGTAATGGATGAATACGGCGGAATTACCGGATTATTGACTATTGAGGATATTCTTGAAGAAATTGTTGGTGAAATCGAAGATGAAACTGACGAGGAAGAAGAAACTTCAGATTACATCAAACGCGTAAGCGAAAATGATTACATCATTAAAGCACTTACACCAATCGAAAGCTTCAATGAATTTTTTGGTACTATTTTTAGCGATGAAGATTTCGATACTCTCGGCGGTCTATTAATGCAGGAGTTTGGCCATTTGCCCAAGCGTAATGAAATTGTTCAACTGGATAACATGCAATTCCGTGTGCTCTATGCTGATAACCGCCAGATTCATTTACTGCGATTGACGATTCTAAACGATTAGCCAAATCATTCTTTAACTATGAAATAGAGAAAGATCATTTGGTAAAGGGATTTGTTACCGTACAACCTCCAAGCCTTGGTTAAGTTTTACCATTTAAATCCAATAAGATCCCGCCTTCTGGCGGGATTTTTTTAAACCAATGAAAACAATTATGATCGCCAGGAATATTTTAAATTTATCCAATAAATATGCATTGTTGATTGCACTAATAAGTGGTGCATTAATCACGTTGAGTTTTGCACCGTTCAATATCTGGCCAATTACTCTGGTGAGCCTTGTTGCATTTGCGTTGCTCCTAAAAGAACAATCATTGAAAGATGTACTGTGGCGAAGCTTTGCGTTTGGTGTTGGATTTTACTGCGCAGGCATTCACTGGATTTACACCAGCATCCATAATTTTGGTGGTGCATCTCCGCTATTTGCGGCCTTTCTGGTATTTATTTTCGCTTGCTTTATGGCAATGATATTTTGCATTCCGTTTTATATTTACGGGAAATGGTTTAGTTACAACCGCTTTGCAATAACACTTGCCCTACCCGCCTGCTGGATACTGGGTGAGTGGATTCGCACCTGGCTGCTGACCGGTTTCCCCTGGTTATATTTGGGTTATGCCCACTTAAATACTTGGCTGGCCGGTTGGGCACCTGTTGCCGGTGTAATCAGTATCAGTTTTATTCTTGTATTCTGTGCCGGTGTAATTACTGACTGGTTGTGGCGCTATAAAAATGATGCCGCTAAAAATATTCCACTCATTATTCTCAGCAGTTGCGCAATTTTATTTTGGGTAATCGGTGCAGGATTAAAAACTATTACCTGGGCCGAACCAGATACCAAACCCATTACCGTTGGTATGGTGCAACCTAATATCGATCAAAGCATTAAACTGAGCTTTAATCAGGCTTCTACTATTGCAGCATTGAATCAATTACGCGAATTAAGCAATGATTTATGGAAAAACAATTGGGTAATTTGGCCCGAAGCAGCCATCCCGACTTCGCTGACTTATCATGATGCACTTCCCTTCCTGGAAGAAATAAATAAACAAGCCTCACTCAATGAATCTGCTTTATTTACCGGTGTCATTTATGAAGACCGTGAACAACAAAAATACTACAACTCTGTTGCCGGTTTGGGTAACGGCTATGGTTTTTACCACAAACGCCGTCTCGTGCCTTTTGGCGAATATGTTCCGTTAGAAGATCAATTGCGCGGATTAATCGAATTCTTCAACTTACCGACATCGTTTATTCACGTTGGCCCACAAGACCAGCATGGCTTGATTGCCAATGGTGTGCGCATTACACCGGCAATTTGTTATGAAATTGTTTATCCCGATTTAATTGCTACTGCCGCTAAAGAGACTCAAGTATTGTTGAGTGTAAATAACCTGGGCTGGTTTCTGGATTCCATTCAATCCAAACAATTTATGCAAATGGCGCAAATGCGCGCACTGGAAACTGGCCGTTATCTAGTGTATTCAACGAACAATGGCCCCAGCGCTATTATCGACAACAAAGGTAAGATCCTGAGCAAGAGTGATTCCTTCAAAGCCCAAACGTTTACTGGCACTATTTATGCCGTTAAAGACTGGACGCCATTTATGATCGTTACCAGCGGCCCAATTGTATTACTTGCCACATTGATTTTACTGGCGCTTGCCACACCACAAATGCTGCGCAAACCTGAAGCAAGCCTCGAATAATTATTTCGAATGTCATAGCAAGATTTGCGCTGTAGTTCATCCGTTTTACCGGTAGAGTAATTCCAGAATAACTGCACTGTGATTGCTATGACTAAACCTGCTGATATAACCACTGATCCACGCTGGCAACAATTGTCTTCAGCCAGTGCAAATGATCAATTTATTTATGCGGTAATTACCACTGGGGTTTACTGTCGCCCTGGTTGCCCATCGCGCCAGCCCAAGCCGGATAACGTGCGCTTTTTTGATAATGCACTACAAGCAGAGGCAGCAGGATTTCGCCCTTGCAAACGTTGCCGTCCGCAAGACACCCGCAGCGACCAACAAAATGCGGAGCGCATTACTCGCCTGTGCCGTTATATCGAAGCAGCAGAACAAGAACCCACGTTGGCAGAACTTGCTAATTACGCCGGCATTAGCGCTTACCATTTACAGCGGTTGTTTAAATCCACCACTGGTCTAAGCCCCAAAGCCTATGCAAAAGCCTATCGTCAACAACAATCTGCACATCAACTATCACAACGGAAGAGAAACACCACCATAACCATTCAATTCGCCATCGGAAAATCGTCGTTGGGGAAAGTATTAGTTGCACACAATGAAAAAGGTGTTTGCGCAATATTACTGGACGATGATGCAGAGGCTTTGCGAGCCGATCTGCAACACCGTTTTCCAAAAGCGTCATTAATTCAAGGGGCTGCCGATTTTGAAGAAAAACTACAAACAGTAATCCAGTTTATTGAAAGTCCTACATTAATATTTAATTTGCCCCTGGATATACACGGTACCGTTTTTCAACAACAAGTGTGGGATGCGTTACAAAAGATTCCGCCGGGTGAAACACGAAGTTATGCCGAAATTGCAACACTGATAAATTCCCCCAAAGCAGTACGTGCTGTGGCAGGTGCTTGCGCCGCAAATCATCTCGCTGTCGCCATCCCCTGTCACCGAGTAGTGCGGAGTGATGGCGACTTGTCCGGTTATCGATGGGGTATTGCACGAAAGAAAATTTTGCTTGAGCGCGAGTTATTATCTAAAAAAACCTAACCTGTTTTAGCGTTGGAACAGACTCCGATATCATTCACGAATAACATTTATGCCAACAGTAATTAGTGTACGTTTAAAATTGCCGGTTAATTATCAACGGGATAATTTCTTTGCTTTTCATCAACGCGATGTGCAAATGTTGTCGGAGATTGTAAAAGATAATCAACTAATAAAAGGTATCTGCTGGAACGATCTACCTGCACTGCTCACAGTGACATTTAAAAAACAGCAACTCACCGCTGAATTACAAATAGATTCAGGGCGTAAAAAACTGGACGCCTTATTGATAGAGAAAGAGCTGCGACATCTCGTAAAGCATATGCTGGGCCTTAATCAGGCCGTAAATGAATTTGAATCTTTCATACAATACCATCCCCATCTCGGACCTCTTATCGCCAAACAATCCGGGCTGCGTGTACCACAAAGTGCATCTGCTTTTGAGGCATTGAGCTGGGCAATTACCGGTCAGCAAATCAGTGTTAGTGCCGCGATATCATTGCGCCGCAATTTAATTCGCTATGCAGGTATACAACATTCTTCCGGCATCTACTGTTACCCGGGCGCGGCACAATTGATTGCATTTACGGTAGATGAATTGCGCGCGCAAGGTTTTTCCCAAACAAAAGCACAAACAATACTTGAATTGGCCAGGCTGATTCATTCAGGCCAATTGCCGCTTGAAACCTGGTTGCGCGATTATTGGAATAACAATTCGCCCTCTTTCCCTGCGCAGGACATTTATGACCGCCTGATACAAGTCAAAGGCGTAGGTCCCTGGACAATTAGCTATGCACTCTTGCGAGGATTTGGTTGGCTGGATGGATCCCTTCACGGCGATGTCGCTGTGCGACGGAACTTGCAATGGTTATTAGCGGCTGGCCAGCCAATAAATAGTGAAGAAAAAATTAGCGAGGCTGCAACTAAAGAATGGCTCGCCGGGTTTTCACCCTGGCGAGCATTGGTGGCCGCCCATTTATGGGCAATGCAAAAACCGGAGGGCTTTTAACGTTTAATCGTTACGCTTTTTATCACCAAATAATAAAACCTCACCTGTAGCTGTCACCGCTATCAGTTGATTGTTAACCCAAATCGGGGAGGCGATAAATGCTCCTAATGATTTTACTAATTCAACCCCTGCCTGTGTTTGCATTTCCGGTGCAAATAATTTTTCTCCGCGCAATTTCCCGGTTTTACCATCAACAATATCATTAATATCCGCTCGACCTTCCGGTGTTTGGTAATACCATATTTTTTTACCGGTGTTTTTATCAAACCCGTATAGCTCACCAGCCATTGTCCCCACAAACGCGTAGCGATTGTTCACCAATAACGGTGTGGCATAGGTCCATAAGCGGGTATCGGCGCGATATTTTTCTACGCCGCTTTGTTTATCCAACGCCAAAAATAATCCGGTGTCAGAGGTAGCGATATAAATATTTTTATCATCCAGTGTGGCGCTCGCCAGAATCCAGCTATTGGCAGCATCGTAACGCCAGACCGTTTCACCATCACTCTGGCGGATGGCGTAAACAAAACCATCGCGAGCCCCGACATAAACATTATTGCTATCGGCAACCGGTGCAGCGGTGATACCTTGCATCGCAAAATATTGCGGATCTGTGCCCCCCTGAAAACGCCAGATTTCACTACCCGTTTCTGCATTTAATGCAAATAGTTTCGTACCCCAGGTTCCGAAAAATACCTTTCCATTATTGATCACCGGTGATGAATGAATGGCTTCATCGGCAGGGAATGACCAAACCTGCTCGCCAGTTACAGCATTCAATGCATAAAAATTTTTATCAGTGCTACCAAAATAGACTTTGCCGTTATGCACGGCGGGAGATGATAAATAAAAATCCCAAGGGTCAGGCACCGGCCCCATTTCTGCAGGCAAACCGTAACCACCAACAGCGGCAAATCGCCTTTCCCCGCCCGTGGCAAAACGCCAGAGGCGCTTACCTGTTGTTTGTTCCAACGCATAGAAAAATCCATCGCGACTCAGGAAATAAATTTTCCCATCGGCAATAGCAGGCGTTGAAGCAATACCCGCTTCGGTATGGTACAACCAGGAAAACTTTCGCGATGATAAATCAAATGAATATAGATTGCCGTTTTCTGCAGCCACTACTAATTGATTGCCTGCCACCACCGGTGTAGAGACAACCGGCGCATAGAGCGAGTATTGCCAATCCAGTTGAAGTGTTTTCAGTTTGTGATCAGCAGCATGAGACGCGCTAGCTTCATGAGGAGCAGAAACTCCACAGCCCAATAAAAATAGTGATCCAAGTAATAATAAATGCTTCATAACAAAAGCCTCTGTGATTATTAATGTAAGTAATCCTTACCGGCGTTACCACGAGAGAGCTTAAAAACAGAATGGCTAAATCAATAATGAAGGAATGTGAAGAAGAATTAAGGAGCTTACGAATAACTTCGCAAAAACTCCTCAAGTACCAAAAACTTTAAAATTCGGGCTGCTGCAATTGTTGCATAATAGTTTGAAAACGCGGATGCGCACGCACCGGATCATAAGCAGGGTCAACATTTCCCCATAATAGTGGCGATTGCCGCGCGTTAAATGCTTGTTCCAGATAATCCAGTGCCGCATCCAACTCGCCTGCTGCCAGTGCGTAACGCGCCCAGGATAACGGTGGAATATATTGCCCCAAATCAACATCATCCTTCCGCGCCAGCAACCAACGATGCACAGCAATTAATCCTCCATGTGTAAATTCTGCTTGCACGGTTTGAATATCCGTTTCGCTGTAACCGGAATCACGCATTAACCACAACCAATGTTGTAAGGACTCTGCATCCAACCCCATGCGGGCATAAACGCGCTGCGCGGAAATATGAAACTCGCGACCACCAGGCTCTGCTTTATTAATACGCTCCAATTCTTGTAACGCAAGGTCATCACGTTTTTGCATTTGGTATATCCACACCACTGTGGGCACCGGATAATTAAGGGGATTTAATTGCCGGGATTTTTCGACTTGTTGCAGCGATTCGGTAAACTTCCCCTGCGCCAGCAACAATTGCGCATATTGCATGTGCGCGAGGTCATTTTCGGGATTCAATTGTATTGATTGCAAATAATCCTGTTCCGCGGCCACATAATTCCGCACACACCAGAATAAAACATTGCCACGCGTGATTAAGGTATTGGCCTGCTGCGGATCAAGATCAATGGATTTATTCAATAACCCCAACACTTCAGCGCAATTATCACGAATAGATAGCTGCTCCCCTAATAATTTTATTTTAGCGTCTGCAATCGCAGCGTAGGCTGGGGAAAAATCAGGATATTGTTGCAACAACTCACGCAATGACTGAATAGCAGATTTCAACTCCGCTGGCTGCCAACTCGCCAATTGCGGACTTATTTGGGTGAAACGATTGCTCGCCTCATCAAGCACCAATGCCTGGGAACCTGAAAGCGCAACAGCGGGCTCTTTAGACAGCAACCGCAAATAAACGAACATAGATAACAATATTAAGAGTAGAACCACCACTATTAACGTTAGAGTACGCGCAGATTTTTTAACGGCCGAAACAGGTGCAACCAACTCTCGCAGCGCATCCTTTTGTTCCGATGATAAAGTGTGCTGTGCTGGCTGCTGCGTGGGCGCTGTAGATAGTGCATCATCTATACTCACTGGCGCGTTTTTACAGACGGGTTTTGCGTCCGCAATAAATTGATAACCAACGCCGGGAATGGTTTTTATATAGTGCGGCGCGCGCGAATTATCACCGAGTGCTTTGCGTAAATGGCTGATAGCAACCGCAAGGCTATCCTCATTAACTACTTTGCCTTGCCAGATGGTTTTCAGGATTTGTTCTTTACCTAATACCTCGCCCTGATTTTCAATCAAATATACCAACAGCAAAACCAGACGATGCTCCAGCTCCACTTTCGTGTCACCACGTTGCAGGCTATTAGTATTCACACACAGGCGCCAATCACCTAACAGGTATTCACGCTCACCGGATGGGGGACGATACAAACGTTCTGTCACAGGCACTCGCTCGGTCATAACCAACACTCATTCATAAAACGCAGCGACCTTAATATCTCTTGCCGATATTGTCCAGCATCCTTGCATACATAGCACCACACACGAAATTAATCTTTATTAAGAATTCTTTAAGAGCCTTAATTGCCTGATGCAATTAGTATTTTTATATAAGTACGCAGCACAATCTGAATCCTGGCTGGCGGGAAATAATTGATGAAGGTGATAGCGATGTCGAACGAAACCCTGTTTTATTCTGTTCATATTTTATTACTGCTATTAGCACTTACCGGATGTGGCGGCAATGGCGCTAATGGCACAAGGGTCATGACCACCGCTCACTCCTCCACCAGTTTCGCGTCAACTTCGCTCAGCTCTTCTTCCCGTGATTCTGCAAGCTCCAATATTAGCTACCACCATGTGGCGAGCAAGGCGCTTGGAAAAAACATGGGGCTGGCAATTTATTTACCTCCGGATTACAACCCGACTCATCGCTACCCTGTGCTCTATATCATGTACGGTTATGGCGGTAGCGAATATTCGATGTTCAATAATTTTATGAGTGTTAACCGCACGGCTGACCGGATGATTGCAGAAGGCAGTATGCAGCCAACTATTCTGGTAGTACCGGATTACGCTAACAGTTTCGCCGTGAACTCCACTATCGCACAAAATCCTGACAGCAGCGGCGGCACTATTGGGCTGTATGAAGATTATTTAATCAAAGAAGTCATTCCTTACATTGATCAAAACTTCAGCACTGGCAATGACCGCACTACCCGTTTTATTGAAGGCTATTCCATGGGTGGCTTTGCTGCACTTTACCTGGGATTCAACTACCCTGAACTCTTCAGCAAAATTGGCGCCCACAGTTCCGCACTATGGGATTACAGCAGCAGCGATATGTTTATTGGGCAACGCAATTGGCTTTATACCAATTCCGAATTACGCGCCCGGCGCGATCCATTTTTACTGGCACAATCCCGGGATTTGCGTAATACCGATATTTATCTGGATGTGGGTACTAACGATCCATTACTTGGCGTAAACCAGCGTTTCTATCAGCACCTATTAAAACAAGGGATTCGCGTTCAATGGCACAGTAATATGGGTGGGCATAGTGCAGATTACTGGAGTGCAAACACAGAAAATTATTTTCGGTTTTATTAATTAATAAATTTTAAAAAACAAGTTATGATTTTATATAGTTGAAGGAAATATATAATAAAACTTTTATCAATTAATAAATCCAAATATTATTTCCTACATTAAATTGCTGTAATTTCATGTAATGGTGAAATGATAAAAAATAGAGTAACGAGAAAATGCGCGCATAAAAATTTGGCGCATCTAACCTTATATCAGCGCTGAAATTATTTTCCTTTTCTATACTCCATTAAATATGGAACCCCGTATGTGAGGAAGCGCCGATGAAATGCCCTGCGATTTTCCCTAACGAACCTGCGCGATTGGCAGCACTTGCCAATTATGGCCTGGACGAACAACAGGGACTGCAAAGCCTTGAACCCGTCGTGAGGATCGCCTCGCGAATGTTTGATATGCCAGTTTCCGCAGTCAATATGATTGGCAATGACCATGTATTTTTTGCGGCCAGTACCGGTGTCGGTGAAGTGGATATGGGGCGAGATGTTTCGTTCTGCGCGCACGCCATTAATCAGGATGATGTCATGGTGGTTCCCGATGCGCGAACTGATGATCGCTTTCACGATAATCCATTAGTCACAGGCGCCGCCAATTTACGTTTTTATGCCGGCGTTCCATTACACTCTCCCGAAGGATTAGCGCTAGGTGCACTATGTATTATTGATGATAAACCCCACCACGATTTTTCCGATGAAGATCGCACGCGGTTGAAAGAGTTATCCAAAATGGTATCAGACCGTTTGGAGCTGCAACGAATTAAATTCAACAGCGAGCGCGAGCGCCCCGATTTTGAAAACTATGCAGCAAGTTCTTCAACACCGGTTATCTGGTTCGATGAAAAGCGACGCATTATCGAATGGAATGAGGCTGCAATTAAAAGCTTCGGTTACGAGCGTTACGATAAAAACATTTTGTTGTTTGATAAATTAATCGCACCGGCAGATCGCCCTGCCCTTAATCAACTCATTAATCAGGCAATTGCTATTGGGTCATTAAATGGATTGCAGATTCCTACCGAGATTAATGGTCGGCGCCAGGATGCCAATGAATTGCATTTTGGCTTTTCATTATTTTGTTGGAAACAAGCAGGGCAAATAAAGTTTGAAGCCATCCTGAAAGATTTGACCGAACATCAACGCGAAAAAGAATTGTTGCAACAACAAGCCAATCAGGATGCGCTCACCGGTCTCGCTAACCGTGCGCGTTTTTATCGCGCTGTAGAAGATACGGTGATTGCACCGCTACCGGCTACCGTTTTTATTATTGATCTGGATGGCTTTAAAGATATCAATGATACGCTTGGCCATAGAGTGGGCGATGAAATCCTGCGCGAAATTGCACGGCGATTAAATGTGCTGGCTGGCGAAAACTCCGTACTCGCACGCATGGGCGGTGATGAATTTGCCATGTTAATTCCCAACCTTACCGACGCACAAAAAGCGACCCAACTAGCGACAGACATATTGCGCCAGGTTGCCCAACCATTAAATGTACATGGTCAGCTACTGCGAATCACTGCAAGCTGTGGCCTCGCCTCTGCGCCTGCACAAGCACAAGAAGCGATGGAATTGGTGGGTGATGCAGACCTCGCCTTATTCAAAGCCAAAAGAGCAGGACGCGGGCAATATTTTTTATTCACTGCCGATTTACGTGCAGAAGCGGTAGCAAGAAGGCGCTATGGGCTGGAACTTCACCGCGCCGTGGATGAAGGTGAATTCCTGCTGTTCTATCAACCGCAAATTAGCCTGGCAACCGGAAAAGTTACCGGTGCAGAAGCGTTGATACGCTGGAATCATCCCAAACGCGGCTTGCTTGCCCCCGCAGCGTTTTTACCCGCGCTGGAGGCCGGACCATTGGCAGCGACGGTTGGTTCCTGGGTAATTAATGAAGCTTGCGCACAAACAGCCTATTGGCGCCGCAACGGTGCTGCTGATTTTCGTATGGGTATTAATTTATTTAGCGCACAATTTCGCACCGGTGATTTGTTTGCAGAAATTATCGAAGCATTGGATAGACATGGCTTGCCACCGCAAGCGTTGGAACTGGAAGTGACCGAAAATATCGTACTGGATAATGATGAAATTATTTTTACCATGCTGGAACGTTTAAGAAACTACGGACTGGCAATTGCCTTCGATGATTTTGGTACCGGGTACGCTTCACTTAGTTTATTAAAAACTTATCCGCTAACGCGCATTAAAATAGATCGGTCTTTTGTACAAAACATGCTGACATCAAAACGGGATGCGGCTGTGGTGGGCGCCATTCTTGATATGGCACACAGTTTTAATCTGGAAACGATTGCCGAAGGTATTGAAACTAATGAATTGCACATTGCATTGCTGAACGATAAATGCGATGAAGGCCAAGGCTATTTATATGGCAAACCCATGCCAGCGCTACAATTTGAAAAGATGTTAGGTATAACCCGCGCCCGCGCAGTAGCGAGCTAGTTAATAACAAACACTAACAATAATTTGAAAATGCCCGGAAATTGCAAATACAACTCCGGGCATTATTTTTACTAACGCCTCCTCAATACCACTACGGCTCCACCCGAAGGCGCCAACGTCAAACTGATTGACTGTTTGGCAATATATTCAGCTTCGCTTTTCTCCAATGAAGAAATTGTTTTTCCATCTTGCCAAATGCGTGCGCTGTAATTGCCTTTATCCAAAAAGCTCAATGGAATATTAATTGTGCGACCGGATTCATTGGTCATCGCACCAATATACCAATCTTTGCCCTTGCGACGTGCAGAAACAATATATTCACCAATATCGCCTTGCAGGATTCGCGTTTCATCCCACGTCACCGGAACATCTTTTACAAATTCCAGACCATCTTCCCATTCGCTTTGTGGTTGCGGCCATTTACCGTTGGTTTTGCTATAGGTAATTGGTGAGTCCGCCAACATTTGCAATGGGCTGTCGTACACAACAAACATTGCTACTGCTTGGCCACGCGTGGTTTTTACATACGGCAAGGTGTTGCGGCGCAACGGTGGAAATTCTGCCGGTGTTGCGTGGCGAAAGCCGCCGGGTGTGTAGTCAATGGGGCCGAGAATCATGCGTGTAAATGGCAGCGTCACATTATGCGTTGCGGTAACGCGCTCGCTCCATTTGTTGTACTCCGCACCCATCACACCTTCTTGCGTTAAATAATGCGGATAAGTACGCACCAGACCATTCGGGGGATATGCACCATGCAGATCAACCATAATGTGATATTTCGCCGTCATGGTTAACAACTTGTGATAATAATCGACAATTTCCTGATCGGATCTGTCCATGAAATCAACTTTAATACCTTTAATGCCCCACTGTTCATAGGTACGTAAAGCATCGTCCATTTGCCAATCCAATTGCTTCCATTGCAACCAGACCCATACGCCAACACTTTTACTTTTTGCGTAACGCAAAATTTCCGGCATATTCATCGCCGCGATCGGTTTTAACACATCCGAACCGGGTGTATTGGTCCAGGCTGCACCTTCGTGCCAACCGGCATCAATTAAAATATATTCAAGGCCGAGTGTTGCCGCAAAATCGATATAGGCTTTATAGGTTTCAGTGTTCATACCCGGTTTTACTGAAGTATTTTCCAGCACAACCTGATTATCATTCCACCAATCCCAAGCCGTTTTTCCCGGCTTGATCCAACGCGTATCTTTTATTTTGGTGGGTTCACCTAATGCTGCAATTAATGACGATTCAGCCAAAGCACCTGGAGTATCGCCCAACATAATGATTCGCCACGGCGATTTAATACCGGTTGCGGTCATGGTTGCGCGTACAGCGGCTTTTTCCAAGCCATCAGCGCGACTATCAAAGCGCGGCGTTAATTTAACATCCACCCCCAACCCACCATCACCACGACCAATAAACCAACTGCCGGGATAATCGCGCACATCGGATTCGGCCAACGCAAATGTGGTTTGACCCACTCCGGTTTTACACACGAGCGGATTATCGTAGAGATTATGCTCACGAATACTGGATGCTTTTATCGGATCAAATTCACCTTCATGGCTGTTTGCAAATTTGCCGAGGTTCAAACCAAAACAGGTGTAATTATCCGCAAAACCAAAACGCGTTAATTCATTCTGGATAGTGAATTGATTCAGGCCGGATTGATGAGGCAACACGTAGCGAATCGCAACGCCTTTATCGTAAGCACGCACCACCAGATTTAAATTCAGTTTGCGTTCGTCTTTGCCAGAAAATGCCAGCGTAATACCGTTGTAATTTTCTACAACTTTTTTAGTGCGGCCAAATAACTCAAATGAATCCTTACCTTTTTCTTTGCTGTTGCTACGAAAATCCAATTCATGATTGCCAAGGGAAACATCGTTAATAATTAACCCTAATGCGGAATCGCTAATGACTTTATTACCATCCAGCGCAACCGTGTAACTCAAGCCTTTGGCATCATTGGTTACCGCCACTTGCACACGGGCATTGGGGGATTGGACGTTATAAGTTTCTGCATTCGCGCCGCCCGCCATTAACAGGCAAGCGGCAGTTAACAACCGAATCGTCGTCATGAGTTCTCCTGCTTTTATTAGATATATTGTAGGTTGAGTCTGTGTCGGCAGGTTTAAGCCTAGCCCGTAGCACCGCGAGCTTGCGGGGTATTTTTCATTAACAGGTCATCTATTGCGATAAATATTACAAATATAAACATATCCATCTTATCGTCTAAACCGATTTGCCCAATTGCCCTGATAGAAAAAATTTACTGGTTTAATGCTCGCCCCAAAAATATGATGACAATCATATTTTAAAACAAAGACATCGCCATGACGAACCCGACAAAAAAAGAAGTAACCCATCAACGCATCCTTGAAACAGCGGCGCGGATTATCCGTCGCGATGGCTTCGATGCACTGGGTGTTGCCGATGTGATGAAGCAAGCGGGCCTGACTCATGGCGGATTTTATGCGCACTTCCCCAACCGCGATGCACTGTTGGTAGAAGCACTGGATTACGCCAAACGCACCAGTGCCAACACTATTGCTGTTGCAGTGATGCAACAGCTTGAGCAAGGTGTAAAACCTCTGGCGGCATATATTGATGCCTATCTTTCCGAGGCTCATTTAAAGGCTTGCGCTGAAGGTGAAGGTTGCCCCGTGGCTGCACTTGGGTCAGAGTTTTCCCGCCAACAGGATGGGATCAAACAGGAAGCCGGTAACGCTATCCAGGTCTTTGCAGATAAGCTAATGGCGTTGAGCAACCAGACATTAAACCGCGCAGATGCCCTTTTCCTGGTCAGCGCACTAACAGGTGCAGTGCAGCTGGCGCGCAATCTGGAAGATCCGCAGGAAGTCACGGCATGTTTGTCCAGCACCAAACAACATTTGCTCAGTATTGTTAATCGAGACTAGATACCCACGGCAAAAAGCCGTTCTATTTCAAACAAAAATATGACGATAATCATATTAACTACAAAAGGTAAACATCATGAAACTTGAGAATGCAATTGTATTGATTACCGGCGCTAATCGCGGTTTGGGATTAGCTTTTGCAAAAGAAGCCCTGGCGCGCGGCGCGCATAAAGTCTACGCCGCTGCTCGCAACCCGGCGAGCATCACCCTGGAGGGTGTTATTCCGGTAAAGTTGGATGTGAATAATCCTGATGATGTTGCGCGGGTCGCACACGATTACAGCGATGTAACCCTACTAATCAATAACGCTGGTATTGCCGAGACCGGTGGTTTTTTAAGTGATGATGCCGAGGCTATGTTCCGTCGCCAAATGGAAACCAATGTATTTGGTCCCCTTAGACTTTCACGCAGTTTTGCGCCGGTATTAGCCGCAAACGGTGGTGGAGGAATTATTAATGTATTGTCGATCGCCAGTTGGGTTACGGGGCCTTTGTTGGCCACCTACTCTGCCACCAAATCTGCAGCCTGGTCATTAACCAATGCATTGCGCCAGGAATTGAGCACGCAACACACCCATGTATTAGGCCTTCATGTCGGCTTTATCGATACCGATTTAACCAGCGATCTGGATGTTCACAAAATTGCACCGCAGCTGGTCGCAGAGCGCACGTTTGATGGACTCGAACAAAATGCACATCAGGTATTGGCCGATGATGCAACCCGGCAAGTCCATCAAGCCTTGTCTAGTCATCCCGATGTTTATTTACATGCACTCGATCACTAGGGGTTGTTACATCCATGGGAAATGATGCTGTCGCAGGCCACCAGAAGGGTTTTACTACCGGGATTCCCTGGGGGCCTTGCGGGCTATTCAAAATAATAATCTGGCGTTTATCGAGTTTGGCGCGCGCAATATGCTCGCCATAATAAGCTTGAAATAATTTGGAAAATGCACCGCTGGTCTGTATGCGTTTAAGCCCCACTTCAATCCGTTGCGCGAGTTGCTCATTATCTTTATGGACAAAAAAATACACGGGAATGTTGTAGTAAAACGCAAACCGGTTTTCCACACGCAGGTCCGGATATTGGTTTTTAAAATTATCCAGCTCGGACCAGACTTCAATCAAACCGCGCGAGAAATAATCAAAACGGCCTGTTTCCAACATTTTGAACAGGGTTTCGTATTTGGTTGCCGGGAGTACTTTAAAACCATTGCTTTCATAAATGCCGTAATCGGACCAATTGGTATTAAATCCACCAAGCATTTTTTCACGCAGTTCTTTAGCGTTTTGAATGCGATCAAACCGTGGTTGTGACGACTCTTTAATTAACAACAACCGTAGTCCCAATAACCCTTGATCCAAGGGAATAGGTACCGCCCGAAACAACTCTTCCCGCTCACGGCTGGTTGGCACAAAAGCGATATGAATGCGTCGTTGCTGTAACAACGCCATACCACGCGCCTCGGTAATTTCTGTGGCATGGGGCTGATAGATTTGAACATCGGTTTTGCCGTAATCATCTTCGGTCGCATTGAGCGCCTGACGCAATAATGCCAGGTAATATTGGTAACGGAATTCTTTTTGGGAATACAGGAGCACTTGATGCTCCTCGGCCACAGCAATCGTAGACGCCAGCAAGAATAGCGATCCCAACAATAAAGATCTAAAAATGAAGATAGATCTAAAACTGAAGAAAGGCCTAAAGATAGAAATTAAGGTTTGCCGCAGGCAAGGCCCTGAGTATCGCCCCCATCGCAACATCAAATGCCCTCACCTGTTTTTGTTGTAATGCCCATGAGTATAGCCAAGCTGCGCCTTAAGGGTATTCTAATACGTCTTTCAAATGATCAATATTCGCCTCGACCCAATGCGAGTCCACAGCGCCCCAATTGATAAGCGTGTAATTGCCATTATTATTTGCCAGTTCAATCGCCAGCTCGTGGATTGCCGCCAGAGTATCCTGTGCGGTGCGCCGTGGCATCCCGGTAGCATTGATAATTTTAGGTACGGTGTTTATCCCCCGGCTAATCAACCAGGCAACATAAATGCGACGGTAAAAGCTGGTTTTGGTTTTGCTATGACTCATTATGTTCATTCACCCTTGATATATAGTTGCAGACGGATAATTCACCACAGGCTAAGCTACACAAAACACTTGGCTCCGGTTCCGTTAAGACACTTGTTGATTATATAACTACCCGGGCTTCAACCCGTTAGCCATTACCTTTACCTGTACGGAGAATTTACATGCTGATCAATTGCGTTGCTTACCAGGAAGGGAAAAAGCTCTGCAGCATTCCTGCCGAAGACATCAGCGAGTACCTGAAAATTAGCGATTGCTTTGTGTGGGTTGCATTAAAGGATTCGAACCTTGAAGAGCTCGCCCTGATGCAACATGAATTTGGCTTGCATGAACTGGCAGTAGAAGATGCCCAGGTAGGTCATCAACGCCCTAAAATTGAAGAGTATGGCGATTCATTATTTGCGGTAATGCACACTATCGAAATGGTGGATGGTGAAATCAACATCGGGGAAGTTGATGTATTCGTCGGCGAAAATTATGTGCTCTCTACGCGCAATCGCACACAACAAGGATTTTTAGGTGTACGTGCGCGCTGCGAACGCGAGCCACACCATTTAAAGCAAGGTCCGGCATTTGTATTTTACGCGTTGATGGACGCAGTGGTGGATCGTTATTTTCCAGTAGTAGTTGCGCTGGAAACGGAATTGGAAATTATCGAAGACCAAATCTTTACCAAAGGTTCGCAGCGCACCAATATCGAACGACTCTATGAATTAAAACGCAAAGTCACCACATTAAAACATGCCGTTGCGCCATTAATGGAAGCGGTAAGTAAACTCGATGGTGGCCGTGTTCCACCGATTGTATCCAACACCAAAGATTATTTTCGCGATGTGCACGACCATCTCTATCGCATTAATACTTCAATCGATTCTATTCGCGACACCATCAGTACGGCCATTCAAGTGAATTTGTCCATGGTGAGTATTGATGAAAGCGAAGTTAATAAACGTCTCGCAGCCTGGGCAGCCATTTTTGCCGTTGCTACCGCGTTTGTCGGTGTATGGGGAATGAACTTTGAACACATGCCGGAATTGAAATGGAAATATGGTTATCCGGTATCGCTGGTGGTGGTCGCCATTATCTGCAGCTATTTGTATTACCGCTTTAGAAAATCGGGCTGGTTGTAAAACCCTTTAACAGTGCATTGGTAAAAATCCTGGAAATTGAACCTTGTTGTTATTTCGTATAACAACAAGGCTAATCATCAACGCCTATCAGGCAAATGCATCCTGTAAATTTTTAGCAGTTTCTACCGCAAAACATTCGATGTAATCGCCTTGTTCGATTGAGCCTATTGCCTTCTTAAGCGGAACACGGCGCGGGGTAAATTGAAATAAATCACTGCGCTGGGCATAGTGTCGAACTTTGTGACTGACCAACACTTCACCCGGTTCTGCTGCCGCTTCCATACGCGCCGCCATGCTCACCGCAACACCTTCCAAATCCAGGATGTCCGTCACTTCATTGTGCACGACCGCCACTTCTCCCAACTCCATCCCGATACGCAATTCAAAACCTGCCGCACGTAGCACATTGCGAATCATGCACGCACAGGAAACCCCGGCAGATGCATTTTTAAAGGTGACACGCAGTGAATCCCCCTCCATATTCGGATGCCCGGCCGCAAATTTTTTCAGGATAGGCTTTACCAATCCGCGAAACAGAGACAGCTTTTCCGAAAGCTCATCTTCCGCCCATTTGGAAAAACCTTTCAAATCCATAAATAAAATAGTGAGGTTGCGCACCTGATCTTTTTCATGATCTACCGCCAATTCCAATAAACGCGGCCAGAACTCTTCACGAATCGCACCAATTTTTTCTTTGAGCTGGGTATGCAATTGGGTATTGGTACGCAACATTAATTGCGCTAATTGAATCCGTTCTGCTTCAGCTTGCAATTGGCTTTTTAATTCGGTGGGGTTATGCACACCCACTTCTTCAACAACAAATTTAACCAGGGCGCCACCGGCTACATCGCTGATGGATTTCAAACGAATAATCGTTCCCCAATGCACTGCCGTAAGATGCTCAATAAAAATTGGCAGCGTTGCCAGCTCATGATCAACAAGGCGATAGGGATAACGCAATTCAATAGTGATAGCTTCAGCAAAAATGCGTTCAAATTCATGGGCACGGTACAATGTTTTTTCTTTACCGGATTTATCCCAATAAGCATAACTGCATTCGACGCTGGCAATGCTCCAACCGGTAGTCACCAACTTCCATAATCTGGCTCCGGTAATATTGGCACCAATCAATTTTGATTTACTGAGGTTGGCAGCGCGCAAATCACAATGGGAAAGATTGGCACCGCTGAAATCGGCTTTGGTCAAATCAAGATTACTTAAATCCACACCGCTAAGGTTGGCGGCTTTAAACAGTGCACCATTGAGATTTGCACCGCGCACGTCTGCATTGGTGAGGTTAGCGTTATTAAATAAAGTGCTCGACAAATCTGCACCTTGTAAATTCACACCCTCAAGATTGGAATTGGATAAATCCACCCGCGCCAATTGCTGGCCTTCCAGGTTACTCCCCGCCAGCGATACCTCGCGCAGCATCAAGCCGCTGATATCATGGCCGCGAAAATCAATATTCTCCAGGCGTGCATTGCGGGTATTAGCCGTTAGCATATTGGTCATAAATAAAATCGAGCCGCTCATATCGGTGTTACCGAGATTGGCCGCGATTAATTTTGCATGGCTGAAATCGTTGTTCTGCAAAAATGAATATTGCAAATTGGTTTGGATCAGATCAGCGCCTTTAAAACTGCATTGGGTAATATGGGAATTACGCAGGGACACTTTGGACAAGTCATAATCATCCAGGTTAACACCAACCAGTTCTATACCGTCCAGATCAATCTCACCCACCGCCTGGCGTTTGCGCCACAGGTTCCAGGACTTCGCTC
Source organism: Cellvibrionaceae bacterium (assembly GCA_021151825.1). GTDB lineage: Bacteria > Pseudomonadota > Gammaproteobacteria > Pseudomonadales > Cellvibrionaceae > Cellvibrio. Next base: position 134,111 of record JAGKWQ010000009.1, on the reverse strand, counting down.
CCCTGTCAAGTTCTTGAAGAATACGCTCTTTATCCATGCTGGTACTGCTCTCTAATTTTCGTAGTAATAGTTCTCTCTCATCTGCCAGACAGATGACTCCAATTGCCGGATGGTTTGACCTGGATTGCCGATTAGATTGTTATGCTTGATTGCCGGGAAGGGCATTTATTGAGGGCGCTAATATAACGCCACAGGGTGACGTTTTTCGAGCAATTAATGGGGACTTTGGCGATTTAGCGCGCCATTTAACGGGATATTACAATTTTTGACAATTGCAGCTGGCGCCGGTAATTCCCTATACCGACGTTGGTAAAGCGGGGTTAAACATCATTATCCAGCGCCACCAGCAACCTGGATAATTCCACTTGGGAGTGAGTACCAGTTTTTTGCAGGATTATTTTGAGTTGGCTGCGCGCCGTTTCCAGGGTTGTACCGCGCATTTCGGCAATATCGCCAATATTTTTGTTTTTTAGCAAGGCTTTCATAATGCTGCACTCGGTGGGCGTCAGCGCATAAGCTTGCTGCATATAAGCATCCGAAAAATTGCCGGGGCGATCAGGGTCATTAACAAATACCGCTATCGCAATACCTTCCTTGTTTAACTCATTGTCTGTATGGGTATCTACTGGCGTAATAGTTAACTTCAGTGGCTTTGATTGAAAGTCTGTTCCTGCAGCCAGGGAAATTGCTTTTCTGGATTTGCGCAATATGCCTTGGGCAGGCTGGATCAAACTTTGAAATACAGATTGCAGCTGCTGATTCTCTTTATCGCCCGTCAGGTAGAGCTTCCCTTGCCGACCGATTTCAAGTACAGCGCGCGATTCCAACACACGTGCAGCTTCTGCGTTAGAAAAAATAACCCGCAAATTTCGATCCAATAAAAAAACACCCTGGTTAATCCGCTTCAATACTTCCTTGATCGCTTGATTGACCTGCTTAACATTGCTCAGGTGATCATGGATTTTTATTGCCTGTACCATGTGAGGCGTAATGCGTCGCAAGAAATCCTCGGCTGTGCTATCCAGATCGGATGAGCCAGTATGCTTTCTAATGCCCAACCCGGAACAAGTCATGTTGTCATGCAGCAAAATAATGCCGGCGCAAAACTGTAATTCGGGCATGAACGTTTCCATGTATTCAACCCCTACCAGATCTTCATAACTGCCGCCTGTAACCCGGACCAAATCCGTTGGTGTTGCCAGCTCCCCCTCTTTTAATTGGGATAGCTGTATATGCATCCTCGCAGCTTCTACATCGATAAACTCACACAAATATTTTTCAATAATTCCGCCACGGGTTTTTGCCGCAACTGCAAAATTCCGTGCCCGGCATTGCGCATCATAAAAAAACAACGTGCTTTGATGAGCTCCGCAAGCATCGGTAATTGACTGCAAAACATCGCTCCATAAGCCTGGGTCCAGCGCGGCTTCATAAATTCGACTAATAAGTTGGCTTTCGTAATCACCCAGTTCATAGTGAGGCATCATCCGATCCTTCCGGCAGGCTAGCGATGAATCCATAGTAGGAAAACGCCGTACGTCAATCATCCCCCAAATGGGTGGTATGAACCGTCGGCTGATCAATTATCAACGATTTATTTGCAACGTCATGGCTCAACAACATTAATAAGCGAGTCAATTCGGCCTGATTAGCCGTGTTGGTTTTATGCAGAATCGATTTAAGTTGCCAACGAGCAGTTTCCACTGTCGTTTTTCTTTTTTGCGCAACGTCGCCAATACTGTATCCACCCAGTAGCAATTGGGCGATGGCCCCTTCTGTACGGGTAAGCCCGAAGGCTTGTTGCAAATAATCCAAAGGCACTAACCGTTGTCGTTCAGGATCATTTAAAAAAATAGCGATTCGTACTTTATTTGTCCCTACAACCTCCTGCTTATCCAAAATCACGGCAGTGAGTTTTAACGGATGCGTTTTCTCGGGTACCCGTAGTGGCATGGTAAATTCACTTGCGCGAAGATCGTCACCGTCGCAATTTCCCTTCAGCAATCGTCGCAAGCGTTCATCCAGATGGATTTGTTGCCTGCTGTCCTTTATTTCCAATTGATTGTAACGATTGATTTGTAACGCAGGATTCTTATCAAGAATATGTCCGGCCTCAGCAGTGGAATAAACAACTTGCAAATGGTCATCCAGCAACAATACTCCAAGGTTCGAACATTTAAGTGATTCAATCAGTGAAATATTTGTATTTTTAACTGCACTTACTTGATTATAAATATGTAGCGCACGAGAAATATGCGGAGCCAAGCGCTGCAAAAATAACAACGCCTCCGCAGTTAGGAAATATTGAGCATCGGCAGAATAGAAGCCAAGAGAAGAAGCAACATTGCTGCTATTGATAAGTGGAATAACAGCGCTCACATTATCAAAGGTGATTAAGTCTTTATTAGCAGATGGAGCTAAGGCGTTCGTAGTTAATGGAAAATGCTGCGAAAGAATAACCACACCTTCCTGCCAGCTATTAAATAACCCCTTGATTTCATTCAAGTCCAAATGAGCGGGGCTGGAAAGTATTGCTCCGGAACCTATTGCTGTGCACGCACTACTAGTGGCGGTTTCAGTTAAATTGCGTTCGGGATAATTCGGATCTGAAAAAATAAGTTGGCCACTATCTGCACCTATGTGAACCACGATGGCTTCGATAACTGCTCGCCACTTTTCCGGAACCAACGCCGCAGCATAGATACTATGCAGTAACTGGCTTTCTTTTTCGCCCAATTGAAATTTAGTCATCAAGCAAACCGTCCGTGCCCTGTTGAAGAAGCAAGCTACTTGAGATTAATCCAAATAATATGCAAATGCCACCTATATGGGGGATGAGTAAAAAATTTATCCCCCACTACACTGTTCCCGCTCCCATCCACGAAATTAATAAATAAAAACCCCTTGTACCTAGCAGTGTCGAATTATTAAACACTTTAAAAAATACTCATTGTTTTGTGCTGTTCTCTTGTTAATTTTTCCCCCATTAATCCCTGCAACAAAAAGGTGTAAACATCATGAGAAAAGTTATAAAAGCTACGAAGAAAGGGTTTACCTGGATTAAAGAGAAATTGATATTAATTCTCTGGTTTTTTCCACCAACCAGTGGCTTGATAAATCGCTTTATCACTAACCGCATAGCAAAACTAACCAGCCCACGCCCACGTCCCTATACGCTCTGGTCGCACGTGCCACAACCTGCAGGCAGTAAAGTTAATGGACCAGTAAATGACTTTACGGCTTGGTCTAGTTTAACGTGCAAAGATTATTCGAGCCGTCATCTTCCGCCATTGTCAACTGCTCAAAACTCACCAACCATCGATCAACTTTCCGCATTATTCGAACGTAAGTCATCCATGCAAACAGATCGCAATAGCCTGTTATTTATGTTTTTTGCACAATGGCTGACAGATAGCGTCCTTCGTGTTGATCAAAGTGATCGACGCAAAAACACCTCCAATCACGAGGTGGACTTATGCCAGATTTATGGATTACACGAAGACATGACCAATCTTCTACGCAAGAAAGAAAATGGAAAGTTAAAATATCATGAAGTAAAGAATAATGGCGTTATGGAACACTATCCTGAAAGGCTCTATGAAAAAGATGATGCGGGTGGTTGGAAAGTAAAATCGGATTACGACACACTTATGCAGAAACCGGAAGGAAAGTTCCTCAAGGATTTTGTCGAAAAGCAAGAGAGCTTTTTATCCACATTCGATAAGCCTGAGTGGCGCAAAGAACATATTTATTTAACCGGATTGGACAATGGCAACTCATCCATTGGTTATGTTGCATTTACAACTATTTTCTTACGTGAGCACAACAGGATTTGCGATTTATTGATCGACGCTTATAAGGATGATCCTAAATGGAGATTTTCCGACCAGGTTTATTTTGATGAGCGAGTTTTCCAAACGGCGCGTTTAATTAATATTGGTGTCCTATTAAAACTGACACTGGAAGAGTACATCAATCATATTTCCGGCAAAGCAAATTTCCGATTGGATACAAGTTTCGCTGAAAAGCAACCATGGTACCGAACCAACTGGATAACGCTGGAGTTTAATTTGCTTTATCGTTGGCACAGTATGGTGCCGGAAAAAATCACTGTAGATGTAGATTATCCGGAAAAATTGTATCGCTTTAATAATGAAGTCTTTGAAAGAAATGGCCTTGAAACTATTGTTACCGCGCTCTCCAAACATCCAGCAGGCGCAATAAGTTTGCATAATACCCCATCGTTTTTAAGCCACGCAGAAAAAGCCAGTTTGCAAATGGCCAGGGACTTCAAATTACAATCCTACAATCAATACCGTAAGCAGTTTGGCCTTGATCCAGCCGAAGATTTTTCTGATATCACGTCAATTAAAGAAGTCGCAGATGAGCTTCGTATACTCTATAACAACGATATCAATGCAGTTGAATACCTGCCGGGCTTATTTGCCCAGGAACCAGCCCCGGGGAAATTATTTGGTGATCTTTTAGTGAATATGATTTCCTATGATGCACTAACCCAGATTTATACCAATCCGCTGTTATCAGAAAACATTTTTACGGAACAAACATTAACCATTGTTGGAAAGTCTGAAATTAACAAGACATCATCATTCCAGGAATTGGCTATACGTAACTCTACAGGAAAAAATCTCATTGCTACCTTTAAATTTCCGTTGGCAGAAGACTCCAGCGGTGAGCCAATAGAACCGCCCTTGGGAGGGCTTGCTACTAGTGGAATTTAATTACATAACAACGGGCCGACAAGATCGGCCCATTTTTTAAACTGATCGGGCCAAGCAATCAAATCACTGCACGTTTATCAATTTTTTGTTCAATTGTTGCAACACCGTGCATGCGCCTTCCGGGATAGAAGCAAATGATTTAGTCAGGGAAAAGTACTCCGCCGGATTAACCCGAATTAGTTTCGCCTGATACTCACGCTGCATCCGTTGCGAAAAATATCGCACCGATGGAATAGCCGTTCCCGCCCCTATTTCAATTACTACCGGGCGACGGATTTTCTCCAACCAACGTTCCTGATTGATATATTGGGTGTGAGTACGCGTTTCAATCCAGTCGCCATCACCAAACATTAAAATATTCGGGCGCGCGATATTGTTGCAGTAGCGGCAACGCGGAATATGATTGCGCAAGCGGCATTGCTCTACAGCCACTTCCGGCTCAAATTCATCAGCACTCCATAAGTGTTCACTGCAAGGGCTAATGCATTGCAAGTGATGAATAGAACCATGGCACTCATGGATATACTGCGGATCAAAACCAGCCTTGTGGAAATGGCCATCCACATTACTGGTAAACACCTGATAGCCCTTCTCCATAGTTCGCGCCCACTCCAGTAATACCTGGTAACCCGCATGGGGAATAGTGTGGCGATATAAATTCAAACGATGACCATAAAAGCCCCATGCCCTTTCAGGATGCTGGTAAAAGGCAGCGGGGTTGGCGATATCGGAAAAACCTATCCCCGCTTTACCTAATGCAGGATAGGCGCGCCAAAAACCTTCCGGGCCGCGAAAATCCGGCAGGCCGGAATCCACGCCCATACCGGCACCCGCTGCAATCACCAACGAATCGGCAGCTCGAATCCAACCTGCGGCGCGGGTTAATGCTTCCTCTATATCAAACTCATCTCGGGTCATAAATACGGGATTCTCCTGTCGAATGCTTTCACTCGCCCATGGCTTTCTTTATAGTACGCGCGCGAAAATTATTTCCTGTCATTGGCGATTATTCATTCACACAATCGTCACACCCGCGAGGTTAAGCCCCATGGCTCAATACGTATATACCATGCACCGTTTGGGCAAAGTTGTGCCGCCCAAGCGCGAAATCCTGAAAGACATCTCCCTGTCATTTTTCCCCGGCGCCAAGATCGGTGTGTTGGGTCTGAACGGTTCAGGTAAATCTACCCTGTTAAAAATTATGGCCGGCGTGGACCAGGACTTTAACGGCGAAGCGCGTCCGATGCCCGGCATTAAAGTAGGCTATTTGCCACAAGAACCACAACTTGATCCCGCCAAAAATGTGCGTGGCAATGTGGAAGACGGTGTCCGTGAAGCGGTAGATGCCCTGGCTGAGCTGGATCGTATTTACGCAGCCTACGCGGAAGCTGATGCCGACTTTGATGATCTCGCCAAAAAACAAGCATTGTGCGAAGACATCATTCAAGCGTGGGATGCCCACAACCTAGACCACACTCTGGAAGTTGCCGCCGATGCACTGCGTTTGCCGCCATGGGATGCCGATGTAACCAAACTGTCCGGTGGTGAAAAACGTCGTGTGGCACTGTGCCGCTTGCTGTTATCCCGTCCGGATATGTTGTTGCTCGACGAACCCACCAACCATCTGGATGCGGAATCCGTTTTCTGGCTGGAGCAATTCCTGCAAAAATTTACCGGCACTGTTGTGGCCATCACCCATGACCGTTACTTCCTTGATAACGCCGCCGGCTGGATTCTGGAACTGGACCGCGGTCACGGCATCCCTTATGAAGGCAACTACTCTAGCTGGCTGGAACAAAAAGAAGCCCGTTTAGCACAAGAACAACGCACTGAAGCAGCGCATCAAAAAGCGTTGAAACAAGAACTGGAATGGGTTCGCCAAAACCCCAAGGGCCGTCAGGCCAAGAGCAAGGCGCGTTTGGCGCGCTTTGATGAATTGCAATCGCAAGAATTCCAGGCACGTAACGAAACCAACGAAATTTACATTCCGCCGGGCGAACGTTTGGGCGATAAAGTTATTGAATTCCATAACGTATCCAAAGCCTATGGCGACCGTCTGTTGATCGATAACCTGACCTTCACTGTGCCTAAAGGCGCAGTAGTCGGCATCATCGGTGGTAACGGCGCAGGTAAATCCACCCTCTTCCGTATGATTGCCGGCCAGGAAAAACCGGATAGTGGTGAAGTAGTGATCGGTGAAACTGTCAGCGTCGCTTTTGTTGATCAGAGCCGTGACAATCTCGACAACAATAAAACCGTTTGGGAAGCCGTATCAGATGGTTCCGATATTCTCAAAATCGGCAACTACGAAGTGTCTTCACGCTCTTACATCGGCCGCTTCAATTTCAAAGGTTCCGACCAACAAAAACGTGTAGGCGAATTATCCGGTGGTGAGCGTGGCCGCTTTCATTTAGCCAATACCTTGAAGCAAGGCGCAAACGTATTGTTACTCGACGAACCGTCAAACGATCTGGATATTGAAACCCTGCGCGCATTGGAAGATGCAATTCTGGCGTTCCCCGGTTGCACATTGGTGATCTCGCATGATCGCTGGTTCCTTGACCGTATTGCGACCCATATCCTCGCCTATGAAGGCGATTCAGATATCGTGTTCTTCGAAGGTAACTACACTGACTATCACGAAGATTTGATCAAACGTAAAGGCCAAAATGCACAACCACAACGGATGAAATATAAACCGTTGAAAGCGTAAGCAAGTGCAGTAAAAATTAAAAAGAGGCAGCCAGATGGCTGCCTCTTTTTTGTTCAGTTTCAAATTATTAAATCCACTTTACTTATCCAATTTGCTGTTTCACATACAGCTGCGCGAAATTACAACCTCGCTTATGTCTCTCACCATCATTTCCTTTTATTTATTACCGTATTATTTTTTTAAAATTGTTGTTGTGTATATCCGAAACACTTTTTTCAGTTTCATCAGCTTCTGCAATTCTAAAATCTCATCCCATCAAGAACAAATAGTAGTAATTTTAAAAAAATTTACTGTTTCAGTTTATTAAAAAACTACTTGTTTGTTCTTTTTAAATTACATCTGCGCAAAGTTTCTACAATTAGTCACCTAAATCAACCCAAACTTATTTTAGCGCGTAATAACACGTAATAACTTCTCACTAATCCAGCAACTATGCTTTTTGACGCAAGTGCTAACAGCATTTGCAATTAACACCGCGCAACAGGGAGTTGATCAACTTGCGGACCCTTTAAAAATTATTTCCAAAAATAAGGATTCGTTATGAAAAAAAATGAAAATAAAATCCGTGTTTTAATTGATACCGACGTCGACTTTGATGATTACATGGCAATGCTGTATTTGCTCAAGCACCCTGCCATTGATGTTCGCGGTATTACCGTCACCGGAACGGGTGATGTTCACCTGACCCCCGGTGTTAATAATGTCAGCAACATGTTGACGTTATTAAATGATCGCGACACGTTAAATATTCCCGTTGCACGCGGGGCAAAAGCCCCCATGATTTACAGCAACACCTTTCCTGGCGATGCCAGAAATGCTGCTGACCTTCATTACGAAGCGCCCTTCCCTGCACAAAATCCCATCGCTCCACTCGATGATGCGCAAGTATTTTTGCGCGATTATTTTATTAATGGCGATATACCAACAACACTGTTGTGTATTGGTGGTGGTTCTAATTGGGGGCGTTTGTTCGATTCGGCTAAGACTGATCCGGAATTGCGTGCAGCGCTGGATAAAAATCTGGAGCATATTGTGATGATGGGTGGAAACCTGTTGCCGGAATTTGTAATACCCGGCGCAGAAGGTAATATCCAACCCACTATGCAGCCCAATCCCTATTACACCAATAAGGTTGCTGAATGGAATATTTTTGTGGATGTGCGCGGCGCGCAGGAAATTTTTGCCAGCGGTATTCCCATCACCCTCGTTGCATTGAATGCGACGTCACAAGTTCCTATCACCACCGATTTCGTTGCACAACTCGCAAAAATTAATAATCCCATCGCGAACTTTCTGACTGAAGTGCTGGAGAGCAGTACCATCAAAGGCGGTATCGGCGCTTATCTCGATTTTTGGGATCCCCTCGCTGCTTGTGTGATCACTAATCCGGAACTCATTACTACCCAATCATTTTCAATTCGTGTTGAGCAGGAGCTCGATGAAGAAAATGATAAGTCGGGCATGATCATTGTCGATCAGAAAAATGGTTATCCCGCGAATGTTGCATTAACGGCAAATGCCAGTGCGGTGTACCGCACCTTCCTGGAAGTTATTGCCAGTTAAGTATCATTATTTATCACCCTGATTTATATATTTTCCTACTTTATTTTTTACCGGAATCTTGTTATGAAACGAGCACTCTTTGCTATTGCCTGCAGTATTGCAGCCAGTAGCGCACTTGCAGAAAGCGCTAAAACTGAAGCTTATCGCAACGCCGCCGTGCCGGCACCAGCGAGCTGGCAAGGGCCAACTTTTAAATTAAGCCACGATTACCCGCAAAAAAAACCACAGCCGTGCAGCGTTGCCGAATGCCCTTGGTTGGGAATTGATTTGCCCACTAAAACCAATTTTACCGATGCTGGTATTCCCGTGTGGAAAGACGGTGGTGTTTACGATAATTACATCAACGCTATTCTCAATTATGTTAAAAAAGGCCAAACCCCGGATTTAAATAATCAGGAAGGTTTTAAAGTACAAGTGAATGGCAAAACCGAATGGTTCCATATTCCCTGGATGGCATTTGATAAACATACCGGGCGCGAATTTGTGCATGGCTTAACGAATGAACGCACAGCAGTTATCAGCGATTTTTACGGTGAAGAACGATTGGGTTTACATTCACTCATCGGTGCAACACCCGGCAACGAACAAGGTTTTGAAACCTGGGCCGTCGGTATGTACAACAGTTATGGCGGTTACACCGTTGGCCAAAGCTGGAGCAAAAAAGGCACGCCGAATATTGAAACCATTAACGGTGTTAAAGCCACAAGAGGCATGCCGTTTATGCAAGGTACAGTGGTTGTTAAATTTTTATTTACCACCGCCACGCCAGAAGAAGTTTCATATTTAAAAGGCAGCCCGGAGTGGCAAGCGGATCGCCATGTTGAAGTCGAGAATAAATTTCAATGCAAACGCGAAGTTCAAACCGTACGTCTCGTGCAAGTCGATGTAGCCGTTGTTGATGAACGTTCTCCAAGCCGCTGGGTGTACGGCACCTTTGCCTATCTCGATGGCAAAGGAAAAACCGTGTGGGACAATTTAAAACCCGTTGGTTTGCAATGGGGTATGGATTCCTGGACGTTCCCTGCCGTTCCCAAAGCAGAATCAATTCCTGCCCGCCAAAGTGTATTGAATAAATCCATCAGCGCGTTTGAACATTACGGTTGCAACGGTCGCCTTGCCGGTCCGGTTGATAACAAACTCAGTTCTTGTCTCTCTTGCCACGGTGGCGCTTTTGCCAATACCGCAGGTTATACCTTCTCTGAAGGAACCTATGGTCCACCTGTGTTTGGATTTGAAGGACTATGCACACAGTACAGCCAGGATAACGCAGAATATTTCCAAACCATTCAATTCCCGCAAGCTTATACCGGTGGCAATTATCCGGATGCAATGAATATGGACACCTCATTGCAAATGCAAATCGCAATGCAAGAATGGGCGCTGTTTAAGCAAAAAGGCACCGCTGCTGCAGCCTGCGAGGTTAACTAATGAAGAAATTAATTCTCGTTTCCTGTTTATTCGCAGCAACCAGCTCCACTGCATTTGCCACAGATAATTTATATAAGGATCTTAAGCCAGCTATCAGTGGCCAGCATTTAAATGAAGTTCCGGCGCAACCTTTTGCTGCATCAGGCGTGGTAAAACGCCCCTACTTTGATTATTTCAATTGGCAAAATTTTATTGCGTTGATGTGGCCCAGCAAGGTGGATTCACACGGTGTTCCTTATTTACCCCACGATAAAAATGTGTTTGGCAAATACAGTTCAGACTTGCAACCGGTTTGGCTGGGTTGGAAATCGGCATTTGATTTATTTCCACAAAATGGTACCAAGCCTATTGCGTGGGAAAAAAATAATGGCACGGCAGTTTGCCGCAATATAAAACCCGGCGATAAACGCGCGGTATTAATTAGCGGCTCACAATTCACCTCTGTTGCGGATGAGCTCGATCAAGCCTTTGGCGGCCCGTTGCCAGATCAAACCGGTATTTTCACACGCTATGAAGTGCGCATGAATAAAGTGGAATACGATTACGTACGCAACAACGGTTACTACAATAAAAGCAATTGGCCCAGCGACGGCGTCAACTTTCCTGCCGGCAATGGTAAAGAAGTTACCGGTGTTATTGAGGTAAAAGCGGCGTGGCGCGATTTGCGTAAAGTCGATCCCAAATTCCACCACCGCTTTTTCACGCTGGACAATGTGCTGGTATCCATTCCGGAAACCTGTAGCGATAAACCCAACAGCATGATTGTGTGCGATTGTGAATCCACCAAAGTAGGTTTGGTCGGTCTCCATATCGCACAAAAAACGCCGGATTTCCCGCAGTGGGTTTGGTCGACCTTTGAACAAGTGGATAATTTGGGCGAAGATCCGAGCACCCCAAAAGATATGCAGCCGTCGTATTACGATCCGGAACTTTATAAAAAATATCCGAACGTATTACGCGCAAATCCGGCGGCACATCCAGGATCAAACCGCGTTCCGGATTCGGGTGATTTCAACCCTGAACCTATTAACGTAGTGCGTCTGAGTCAAATTCCCGATACACCAAAACCGGCAGTAGGTGAAACCGATTATTCAACCACCGGAATGAATAAAATGTATCGTGAAATGCTGAAAGGCACTGTGTGGGAGCATTATCAATTGATTGGCAGCCAGTGGCCGCAATTGCCATCCATTTCGGCCAAAACCCCCACGGACAATGATTTTGGTTGTGAAGATGGTACCGAAGTGCAAGCTGGTGGTATGCCGTTCCCGCAATGTCAATTGGCAAATATCACCATGGAAACCTACCACCAATACGATAGTTGCATGAATTGCCACCAGGGCGCGCAACGCGCAGGCGCAGACTTTAGCTGGATTCTTGCAGCACGCGCCTTCCAGGCAACTCCAAAGATTGCACCACTGACCGCACCAAAGGAAAACAAGAAATAAATTTGGATGTGTGCAAATAAAAACTGCCGCAATTGCGGCAGTTTTTTTATCCCGATAGAGAATTATTGCGCTTGCGATAAAATCTTTTCTACATCCACACCAAACACCATAACACCCAGCGGCTCAAAATTTTCTTCGGTGTAGAGTGGCACACTGATATGGATTTGAAAACGTTTGGTGGATTCATCGTAATTAATATCACCAAAGTAAAGCGTGCTAGCAGGTTTATCGTAAGCGCCAGTAAATTTCTCTTCATCGCCCTGCCAATAATCCGAGGTCATATCACTAATGGCCAGATTCAATCCCCGCGCGTCAGTAACGATAATCTCTGTAATAACATCCAGGGATTGTTTTTTAATTTCCCGTAGTTGCGCTGACAATTCCTGGTCAATCAACTTAATAGGATAAGCAAAGTCGTTCGCCTGAAACGCAATACGCCATTTTTTATCGCGCTCCAGAATTTCATTTTTACTCAGGCGCTTGGTTTTGGCGTTTTGCGCATGCAATAATTCGTTCAATTTTGGTAAGCGTTTCCAGCGTTCAATTTTGCGATGCAATAATTCACGGATCTGCTGCTTCTCATAATCGGAAACGGCAAAGTGCCCTGTTGCACATTGATTGATAGTGGTATTAAAACTGGATAAAAATGCCGGATTGTTATTCAGGAATTGCTCATTGAAATAAACGCCCAGCGGCACATAGCGAAAAAAACGTGACTGAAAATTGTCCGGATTCAATTTCAATTCTTTAGCAGCACGGATGAAATGCTCACGATCGGCGAGAATTACATCGATCCGTTTACCCTGCAACAACTTAATCAATTGCGGCAAGTTATTCGCGCTCATATCCACGGTATAACCTGTTTCACCCAGCCAGGTTTCCTGTTGGCTTCCCAGAATCGAACCCAACCGGTATCCCTCACGCCATGATTCGGGCGCGATGGTGTCGCTACGCCAAAACCAATACCAGTTTTCCAACACCAGGGGCGCAGAAAGCACGGCATAAGGATCAACCTGACGCATGGGAATTGCGGTAAAAAAACCATCGATGCGATTGCTTTTTACATCCTGGTACGCGCGGCGCCAGGGCATAACCTGCACCGTAAAATCGCGCTTCATATCAGCAAAAATACATTGCAAATGCGGCAATAGACTTTGTCCACTACCTGTGGGTAAATCCGAACTGAACGCCGATGAGATATTGGTGGCAAGATTCACCGGCACTGAACCGATCGCGGGGGCTTCAGCAACGGCTGGGGTTCCAAATGTTGCGGAGGAAATAACGAATAACATTATGATGGAAATCAGTCGCATAACGGCTCCTTGAATGCCAATCCAATCTGCGTTGGCGCACAAACTTCCTGAAAGTATAACCCTTAATATTGTCCTTGCAGGTTTTCCGACAGAACTGGTTACAGCTGTTAATACCAATCCGCCAAAAATGTTTTTAATAAAGCAGCCTCCACTTCGGTCGCGAGACGCACAATAGATTCTTCCCGTAAATGATCAATCGACAGCGTTTGTGCATCCTCAAGCCCCGCCCAGGTTAGCAACTCAGCCAACGCCGCAGGTTGATCAAAAACACCGTGAATATACGTTCCCGCAATGTGGCCGTCAGGACTTATGGCACCCTCTGGTACAAGCTCCGCGCCTTCATATAAAAAACAAACAGGATTAAGTAAGGCATCGCCACGACTAATACCACAATGAATTTCATAGCCCGCAACAGTTGAACTTTTATTCCACAGAAAACCATTCCGTTGTTGTAATTTTTTATGTGCTTCCAGTTGTGTGTCCATTGCAAAATAACCAAGACCTGGTGAACTACCCGGGGCAGATTCAATACCTGACGGATCATGAATATATTCGCCCAGCATTTGAAAGCCACCACAGATTCCCATGACTTTTCCGCCGTAACGCAAATGGGTTTTAATTTGCACATCCCATTGTTGGTCACGCAGAAATTGCAAATCAGCGCGAACATTTTTGCTGCCTGGAATAATTAATAAATCGCAACCAGGTACAGCCTGATTTGGCCCTACCCAACTAAAATCCACCTGTGGGTGTAAACGCAATGCATCAAAATCGGTATGGTTGGATATACGTGGCAATGCCAATACCGCCACGCGTAATGTTGCATCGGCTTTGCGTGCATTATTCGTCAGTGCGTCTTCTGCATCCAGATACAACCCATGCAAATACGGGATAACACCCAATACCGGTTTGCCGGTTTTTTGTTCCAGCCAATCCAACCCTGATTGCAACAAACCAATATCGCCACGAAAACGATTAATCACGAAACCAATCACACGTGCACGCTCGGATTCGCTCAACAATTCCAATGTGCCGACCAAATGGGCAAACACGCCGCCACGATCAATATCGGCAATCAATATCACCGGGCAATCTACTGCTTCGGCAAAGCCCATATTGGCAATATCGCGATCGCGCAAATTAATTTCCGCCGGGCTGCCCGCCCCTTCTACTACAATAACCTGGTATTGCTGTTGCAATCGCTGGTGAGAATCCAGCACAAACTCCATCGCGCGAGTTTTGTAATCATGGTAAACAGCAGCATCCATATCAGTAATGGCTTTGCCTTGAACAATAATTTGCGCTTTGGTATCACTAGTAGGTTTGATCAGGATCGGATTCATATCCGTATGGGGTTGTAATCCGGCAGCTTGGGCCTGCAATGCTTGCGCGCGCCCAATTTCACCGCCATCACGAGTGACCGCAGAATTCAAAGCCATGTTTTGTGGCTTGAATGGAACCACTGCCACTCCATGGTTTTTCAAGATGCGGCACAGTGCCGCCACCAATGTCGATTTACCTGCATCCGAAGTAGTACCTTGCACCATTAATGTCCGTGCGCGGGGTGTTAATGGAGCTTTATGATTTGCCATGAACAACAACCTGTAAAAAAAACGAAAAATAAATTTAGGCGACCTGTAAAAACGCAACCAGTCAGCCCAATTAATGTCTGTGATGCACTCGTACAGTCATGAGCTAGACTGTCACTCACACTCCCAAGGGCGGGCAACGATTGAAACACTCACACATTCTTATTAATACCATCTCCCTGCTAGCGGCAATTGCTGCTTTTTATATGGTTGGCAGAGAGATACACACTTACAACATCACCTGGGCGACTACCGGTGAAATTTTACAGGATTTTCAATGGAGCACCTTGCTATTAGCATTAGGTGCTACTGCGATCGGCTATCTGGTACTAGCCACTTATGATCTACTGGCGATTTATCATCTGGGTTACAAAATTCCCTGGCATAAAACCTTGCTAGTCAGCTTTCTCGGTTTTGCAGTGAGCAACAATGCGGGCCACGCCATTGTCACCGGGGGAGCTATTCGCTTTCGTTATTATTCAGCACTGGGATTGAATGCAACGTCCATCGGCAAGATTATTGTTTTTTCCAGTTCAACGTATTTATTAGGTGCAGTAACTTTACTGTGTGCAGCCTATTTTTTCTTGCCACAGGATGAACTCAATCATCCGGAATTATTAGGCGGTCATCTCGCCTGGTTTATTTGGGGAATTCTTTTGCTACTGGTGATTTATTGGTCGCTAATATTAAGTGGTCGTCACCGTTTGCAATGGAAAAAAATTAACATCAGTTTACCGCCTGCACGCATCACTGCACTGCAAACCTTTGCGGGCATTTGCGATTTGCTATTTGCCGGTGTAGTACTTTATTGCTTGCTCTACCCCGCGACCCAAATGCATTTTATGTGGTTCTTTACTATTTATATTCTGGCGCAATTGATCGGCTTATTCAGCCAGGTCCCCGGCGGGATCGGTATTTTTGAAAGTGCATTTTTATTATTGGTAGGCGACGCCCACGATCACCAAATCGTCCTGATCGCACTGCTCACCTACCGCCTGATGTATTTCCTGCTACCGTTATTAATTGCACTGGTTATATTTGCCATCACCCAACACCAGGCGTTACGGGAGAACTGGCAGAAAATTCCTGGAGTTATTCGTATGCAACACATCATTACTAGCACCAGTATTTTCCTGCATCGCCGTTTACCGGTGTTTTTATCCATGCTTGCTCTACTTGCGGGCGGAATTTTATTGTTATCGGGAAGCACGCCAGGCATGCCCGAGCGACTGGAAACACTAACCGATATCATTAACCTGCCACTCATTGAACTTTCGCATTTATTGGGCAGCGTGATCGGCGTATTTTTACTGATCCTTGCACGCGCTATTTTGTTGCGTATTAATACTGCTTACCCTCTTACCCTGATTTTTCTGGCCGCCGGCGTTATCTTTTCCCTTACTAAAGGGTTGGATTATGAGGAAGCCTTTTTCCTCAGCGTATTATTGATATTATTCATTCCCTGCAAATCTTATTTTTATCGCAAATCAAAACTGGACATGCATTTACTGACGCCGCAATGGATTCTTCTAATCGTTGCCGTCATCGGTTTAAGCACGCTGATCGGTTTTATTACCTATCAGGACGTGGATTACGCCCATGAACTCTGGTGGCAGTTCGAGCTGGACGCTAATGCCTCACGTTTTTTGCGTACGACATTATTAATTAGCATAGTCGCATGTGGTGCGCTGCTACATTATTTGTTATCACGCGGGCAATACAAACCCCACCTGCCAAACAATGAAGAGCTGCGCGAAGCAGAAATTATTATCCAGGCACAAAAAAATACTGAACATTATATTAGCCTAAGCGGCGATAAATATTTATTCTGGAGCGAAGCGCGCGATTGTTTTATTGCCTATATCACTACCACCAAATACTGGATTGCCCTTAACGATCCGTGCGGCAACAGTGCAAGCTTCAAAGAGTTGGTAAAAGAATTCCGCACCCATGCAGACTTGCATGGCGCAAAACCGGTTTTCTACCGTATCACGACTGAACATTTACCGCTGTATGTGGACCTGGGTTTAAACCTGATCAAACTCGGTGAAGAAGCCCATGTCGATTTAAGCAATTTTGCACTCAAGGGCAATGCCTGGACTTCATTTCGCAGCACCATCAATAAAATTACCAAAGAAGGTTTTACCTTCAGGATTATTCGTGCCGCTGATATTGAGCCTCATTTGCCTGTACTGAAACAGGTATCCGGTCAATGGCTGGACCATAAAAAATCCCGCGAAAAAGGTTTTTCGCTCGGTTTTTTTGATGAAAATTATCTGCGCTTTTTTGATATTGCCGTGGTGAGCAAAGATGAACAAATCGTTGCTTTTGCCAATTTATTACATACCAATTTACCCAATGAAATTTCCATCGACCTGATGCGCTACAGCGATCAAGCCCCCAAGGGCGCTATGGATTATTTACTTTCCAACATCATGCTCTGGGCCAAAGAAGAGCAATACCATAAATTTAACCTGGGCATGGCCCCCCTGGCCGGGCTTGATGACGATGAGCTTGCACCCATCTGGCACAGATTGGGCTCCTCAATATTCAGGATGGGTAACGAGTTTTACGATTTCAAAGGTCTGCATCACTACAAGGAAAAATTTCATCCGCAATGGAATCCGGTTTATCTGGCGTTGCCTCGCGGTGGTCATTTAGCGCCGGTCATATTTACCATCACCAATGCAATCTCCGGTGGCATTAGTGGAAGCTTTAGCAAATGATCAAAGCTGTAACAACATCGGTAAGTTTATGGTTATTGCTCGTTATTGCATCCTCTTGTAATGCACAACTTGTGACTCAAAGCCAGGCGGAAATTTTTCGCTGGGGTGATTTCGGGGATACATTAATTTATGCGGGCGGTACTAAAGGTGTTCAATTAATCCTGACTGATGAAGAACACCAATCGCAAGCAAATGACTATGCTATTCAACTAAGCCGACAAGGCAATCTCAGCGCAATATTGACGATTGAAAATTATCTGACAGGAATAAAACAACGCAATGCCAATTGTTTTGATGCAGCAACCCCCTTATCAGTTTATGCACAGGACATCCAGCAACATCACCAATTCCAGCGTTTTACCCAACCTTTCATTACTGGCTTTGGTTCTGCCGGTAGTTATTTATTTGCAATGCTGGCGCAAATTCCAAAAGGGATTTTTCGCGGGGCTTACAGTATTGATTGGCGCAATGAAATTCCATTAGCCGTTGCGCCCTGTAATAACAGCCCTCAATTATCCTGGAGTTCAGGCCAACAGCGTTTAATTCTCAGTAGCGATACACTTCCCGCAACGCCTTGGGAATTATTTAATACTCACACACTAATCCAGCAATGGATGCCTGATTATCCATTATTAAAAAATTGGCAGGCTGATAAGCAAGCATTTGAAATTTCATTGAGCCAGCCATTAACCGATGAAGACAAGAAAGACATCGTTAATCTCCCGCTTATTGAAATACCAGCAATAAATAGCACCTACAACGAAGATTTATTAGCCATCGTTATTTCCGGCGATGGCGGCTGGGCGAATATCGATAAAGATATTGCCAATCAATTAGCACAAGAGGGTATTGCCGTTGTTGGCTGGAATACACTGGATTATTTTTGGGAAGAAAAATCGGAAACTGTCATTGGAAAAGATTTACAAGCAACGATTGATTACTACACCAATGCATGGAACAAAAAACGTTTGTTGTTAATAGGGTTTTCAATGGGCGCGGATGTGATGCCCTTTATGGTAAATCAGCTGGATGCCGAAACCAAAGCCAGTATCATCAGCATCAATTTGCTTAATCCATCCACCAGTGTCGACTTTGTATTCCATGTTAGCGGCTGGCTGGGAACGGCTGAAGAAGCTGCACACTTGCTATACCCTGCAGTAAAAGACTGGAACCAATGGCCAACACGTTGCTTTTATAGTGAGACTGACAACAGTTTGTGTGAAGAAATTCAGGAACACAACGCGCAAAAACCAGACAAACAACAATTAATTTATTTGCCCGGCGATCATCACTTTGATGGGGATTACCAGCAACTGGTGCAGCTTATTCTGGGAAAAAGTGAATCGAAGTGATTTTTTTCTCCCAATACATTTCTGCTACCACTCAATACCTTTCTGCGCTTTTACGCCGGCATTAAAAGCATGCTTTACCGATTTTACTTCGCTAAACGTATCCGCCAGATCTTCCAGATATTTTTTAGCACCGCGGCCGGTAATAATCACATTTTGGTTGCGCGGGCGATTTTGGATCGCTTCAATCACCTTATCTTTATCAAGGTATTTGTAATTGAGCATATAGGTAATTTCATCCAGCAAAACCAGATGAATTTCCGGATCGCGAAACACATGTTCGCATTCCGCCCACACTTGTTCAGCCGCTGCGCGATCCTGTTCGGCATTTTGGGTTTCCCAGGTAAACCCGGTGCCCATCACAAAATACTCCAGCTGCGGGCTCGCGCCGCGAAAAAGGCTTTCGGTTAAAAAATTCTTTTCACCGCATTCCCAGGTACCTTTAATAAATTGCACGATAGCCACCTTGTAACCATGCCCGAGGCAACGCAATGCCGTCCCAAAACCCGACGAACTTTTGCCCTTTCCATCCCCCGTTAACACAATCACCACACCGCGCTCTTCGTCGGCGCGGGCAATTGCAGCATCTACAATTTCCTTGCGTTGTTGCATGCGTTCTTTATGGCGTTGGGCTTTGCCGTCATTTGCGGTAGCGTCGTTTGATGAAATATCGTCAGTCATGGTCATTCTCATTGGACTATACAAGCGGATAATAAAAACAGGCAATAAAAAAGCGGGCAGCACTTGCGCACTGCCCGCTCTAATTATCACTACTTAGAAACGATAAGTCACGCTGACTTGCCCGTTGCGCTCCGGCTGCGGGTATTGACCCCACACAGAATGGTATCCGGCATACAGCTCGTTGGTGATGTTGTTAAGCCGCGCGCTCAACTCTAACTGACGATAGCTATACACTGCCGCCAGATTAAAGACAGTCAACGGATCCAACTTGGCCTGCGCATTATTTTCGTCATCGCCTTTGTAACGCGATCCCGTATAAATACTTTCCAACGAGAAGGTCAATGGCGATACGGGAGTAAATAACACCGTAAATGCAGCACTATTTTCAGCAACAAATGGTACTTGTTTACCATCATAAGTGCCTTCGACAACTTCAGCATCGGTATAAGTGTAGTTAAAGCGCACAGCCAGTTCATCGCTCAAGCGTGTATCCGCATCCAGCGTAAATCCTTGGCGCTCTGAATCTGGCAAATTGATATTTGCATAGTTAATGGAATCGTACACAATTTCATCATTCAGGCTCATTTTGTACAGCGCATAAGAAACATGCGCATCGGTACCTTGCCACTCAACACCCAGCTCAGCGGAGTCACCAGTTTGTGGTTTCAAAAATACTACATCAAACAATACCGCATTATTTTCATCCGCATTACCAAAACGGAAACTTTCTGCGTAGCGCCCGTAGCCCCGCCAGGCATCAGTAAATTGGTAGCTCAAACCAAATTCACTCGCGCTCAGATCATCTTCCTGAACTTTCTTCTTCAAATAATTTTGGTCTTCAACTTCCGACTGACGCGCACCAATAGTAGCGGTTAGCTTGGGCAATAATGGATACACCAACTGCGCATAATAACTGCGCTGTTGTTGATTGGAATTTACCGGCGACCACTTGTTATTGCTTTCATAATCACTATCAAGATGGTCATAACCTATGGTAGCTATCGCGGTACCATTCGCGGTGTTGTACTCACCGATAATACGCGGCGTTAAACTTTTTACCCGTACAGAATATTCAGTTGGTGATGGTGTTGGTCCACCCCAATAATCATCATAAAAATAAATGCCTTCTTCATTGCGGTCTGAATATTCAGCCAATAATTGCCAATGCTCGGATAAATTAACGCCGCCACCAAAACGCCATGTATCAGTATCCTGATTGCTATAATCATTTGGAGAGTTTGTGTGGTGACGATCAATTGCCGCTTGAGCATCAGAAATCGAACCAGGCAAACGCAGCTCATCTTTTACTTGTTGGCCATCGGCAAATACAAATCCGTATTCAGAATCGTAACGCACATTCGCCAATACGTTTTCATAAGCAGTATCGTTATTGTCGCGGTAGTTATCTGCATCGCGTTTCTGTGCAGAAATACTGTAACTCAAACCATTTTCAAAACCTTGGCGCACACTGGCTGTGTAATCTTCAAGGCCATCACTGCCACGGGCAGCACTAATTGCCCCATCAACTTCACCGGCAACAGCACGCTTGGTAATAATGTTGATCACACCACCCACCGCTTGATCACCATAAAGTACACCCGCACTGCCCTGCACAATTTCAATACGCTCTACATCTTTCAATGAAACGGTATTTAACGCAGGTGCCGCCAGCGAGGGGTTATTTAATTTACGTCCATCAACCAATACTAAAACGTTGTTAGTGCCGGACAAACCGCGCATCGAAGCGGTGACGTTACGTGCGCCGCTGCCATCAGAGTCAGTCAATTGAATACCCGCCTGAGTGCGCAACACTTCAGATAATAATTTAGCGCCGCTCAAACGAATTTCTTCCGCAGAAATTATTTTAATTTGGGTAGCAACAGGGACTTGCGCCGTTTCACTGCGAGTCGCACTGACATAAACAGTTTCGAGTTTTTTCTCGTCATTTTTTTGTGTCGCAGCAAACGCGACGGGTGAACCAATAATGGCTGCGCTCAATGCACTGATAACAAATGCGGTCGGCGTAACGGTTGATTGTCTAGACATGAGATTCCTCAATCCTGAATTAGGGATGAGGGAGGGAAAGCGGAAAAAAGATGTATGGGCAGAAGCCCAAAAAATACAGATTTCCACCGATGTAGCCCTCCGCGACATCGTGAACAATTAAGAGCAAAGCTCTGGTATTGAGGCTGGTATCGGACTCATGGCGATTAAAGAATCGCAGCATTTACCGTTGCGGGGGCAGCGTCGGGATTGTATTACCGATTTAACAAGCATTGGCTTGTACAGGTAAAACGCACCGACTTCCCATTGACTCTGATCCGGGACGCATCCATCGAAATGGATTTGCACATCTATCAGACACCTCGGGCGCGCAAGTTACGGTGACAGTAACGACAAGTCAAGAAAATCGACCTTTATAAAAAGGCTTCACTTTTAATTTCGTTATAGTATAACATTGCCTGAAAGTTCAGCGTCGTACGATCGAATTAAGAGGCAAAAATGAAAAGATCCCTGTTGTGGGCCGCAATACTGTTAGCAAGCCAATCCAGCCTTGCCCAAATTCAAGGCCAGGTTCGTGACGAAACAGGCCAACCGATTAGCAATGCGACTATCGAGGTGGTAGGTACCAAACTCAGTACCAAAACCAATGAACGCGGCGAGTTCACTTTGCCAACCCAGCGCGATGACCATGTGGAGTTACATGTGCGTGCGCCTGATTACACACATAAAACATTACACGTGCATGACGGTGATGGCCCGATTGAGCTGGTTTTGGCGAGCAGCAGTATTGAAATCGTCAATGTAATTGGCCTGCCCTGGCATGCATCGACCATGGAATCAGCACAGCCAATTAATGTGCTTAGCGCCGACAAACTGCGCGATCGCCAGGCATCAACATTGGGTGAAACCCTTAAACACGAAGTGGGTGTGCACTCCAGTTATTACGGCCCCGTTGCAAGCAGCCCGATTATTCGCGGCCTTGATGGCCCACGCGTCTTAATTACCCAGAATGGTTTGGATGCGGGTGATGCATCCCGCGTCGGCCCTGACCACGCCGTAGCAACAGAAGCATCTACTGCACGGCAAATCGAAATCCTGCGCGGCCCTGCCACCTTGTTTTACGGCAGTGGCGCCATCGGTGGTGTGGTAAACATCGTCGATGATCGCGTTCCGCAAAGCACGGAAACCAATGGTGAATGGCGCTTGGAGCAGGACTCTGTTGCCGATGACAAACTCGTTTCTGCCAGCGGTAATTCCGGCATCGGCAACGTGGGTTTGCATCTCGATGGATTCTGGCGCGATGCCGACAATTACAAAATTCCCGGCCCGGCAGAAATCGAATCCGTTGAAGAACACGCAGAAGAAGGTCATGAACATGACAACTCTGGCCGCCTCGCCAATTCTTTTGCGGAAGCGAAAGGAATTAATGTGGGGGGCAGCTTTATTCTGGATGAAGGTTTTGTTGGGCTTTCTTACGGCCACCTCGAACGCCAATACGGTATTCCCGGTCACAGCCACGGCGATGAAGACGTCGACGTGTATGCCGATTTAAAACAGGATCGCCTGCAATTTATTAGCGAGTTAACACTCGACCACGATTTTTTCAGCGCAACCAAAACCCGTTTTGGTTTTACCGATTACGAACACAGCGAAATTGAAAATGGCGTTACAGGAACCACGTTCCGTAATGAAACCGCTGAAGCACGCTGGGAATTATTTCATCACCCGATTGGCGAATGGCGCGGCGCACTCAGCTTGCATTACAAGCACAGCAATTTTGAAGCGATTGGTGAAGAGGCTTTCACCCCACCGAGCAAGACCGACACGCTCGCGCTGGGATTAATGGAAGAACGTCATTTTGGCGATTGGTTAGTGCAATTGGGTGCGCGCGTTGAGCAAGTAAAAATTTCGGCGAACGATATCCAATTGGATTTAAATGAACACGATCACGCTGATGAGCATAACCACAGCGGCGAATTTATTCGCGTCTTTGATTTCGATCACGAATCCACGCCCTTTAGCGCTTCTGCTGGCGTGGTATGGGACTTCACACGCGGTTACAACATCGGCCTTTCTTACACGCACGCCGAGCGCACACCGTCTGCGGCGGAATTACTGGCGTTTGGTCCGCACCTCGGCTCCGGGCTTTATGAAGTCGGTGCGATTCTGCAATTAATCGAAGAAGATGATCATTTCCATTTTGATTTGGCACGCACCAATCTGGAATTGGAAACCTCCAACAACCTGGATTTATCGCTGCGCAAATTCGAAGGTAATTTTGGTTTCGTATTAAACGCGTTTTACAACCAGATCGACAATTATTATTACTTGTCAGAGACCAATGCGGTTTATGAAGTGGAGCACGATCATGGCGAAGAAGAACACGCCGGTGAAGAACACGAACATGCAGCAGAATTGCCGGTATTTATTTATCAAGCGCGCGATGCTGAACTCTATGGTTTTGAAGGTGAATTCAACTGGCAACTAAGTGCCCCACTCAAATTAAGTTTCACGACTGATTACACCCGCGCGCAATTAAAAGACGGCGGCGATTTACCACGTATTCCACCGCTGCGTATCGGCACGCGTGCTGAATATGAAATGGGTAAATGGCGTGCAGAACTCAGTGGTCAACATTATTTTGAGCAAGATAAAACTGCACCGCTCGAATCCTCAACGGATGGTTACACATTAGTTGATGCCCAGGTCAGCTACGCCTTTAGCGATGGATTAAAAATTTATCTGAAAGGCAACAACCTTACCGATGAATATGCTCGCGTACACGCGTCCTTCCTCAAGGATAAAGCGCCCCTGCCTGCACGCAGTTATGCAGTAGGTATTACCGGTCGTTTTTAATTAACTAGCTGTAAATCAAACAATTACTGGCGCACTCATTTATTCGTTGAGTGACTTGTTACGCCCAAAAAATACTTAATAACTCAAAGGTACTGAAGATGTTGCAACAATTTTTTGGAAATCCATTAAAAATTTCACCCTTGTTATTTGCATTTGCAATTCCTGCCGTACTCACTGGTTGCGGTGGTGGCGACACGAAAATTGTGGAGCGCGATCCGATTCCGATTGAAGATGATCACGACCATGACGATGAACCAACCAATCAAGGTCGCTTATTAGTAGCCATTAAAGATCAACCCAAAGTGGGAATTTGGGATATTACTGATGCAACCTTGCTCGAAGAATTCACACTGACTGAACCCGCCAGTGCCCTTTATGCAAGCCCAAGTTATCGCTATGGTTTTGTTATCCAGCGTTTAGCTAATCGCGTGAATGTAATAGATAGTGGTTTATCGCAAGAAGATCATGGCGATCATAAACATGATCTTATTGAAGCACCGCGCTGGTTAGCATTTGGTAGCGATAACGCGCGCCCGACCCATTTCACCCTTACCGACACCCAATCCGTTATTTTTTACGATGGCAACGGCGATACCACAACACCGGCACAAGTCGGTGTGTATACCGAAGACAACATTAAAAACAATACGGCCGGCAATTCACTGGAGTACACAACCCATATGCACGGGGCAGCACAAGCGCGCGGCGATTATTTGCTTTCCACCATTCGCGATCCATTAACTGCCACCAGCACCTTGCCCGATAAGGTTGGCCTTTATAAAGCAAGCAACGGCATTTACACCGAGCAACAAGTATTTAGCGAAACTTGCCCCGGTTTACACGGCAGTGCGCAAAATAAAACGCAAATCGCGTTTGGTTGCACCGATGGTGTTCTGGTTATCACCCACACTGGCGATAGTTTCAGCGCGAAAAAAATTGCTAACCCCGCAAGTTTTACTGGCACTACACGTATAGGAACAGTATTTGGTGATGAACATCGCACAGAGTTTGTTGGCATCGCTGCGGGTCAATTTTTTGCGATCAATACCAGCACTGGATCTGTTACGCCCATCAATTGGATTGATGCTGCCAGCACCACAGTACCAACTGCACTTGCGTACGGTTTTGCAGATCACGGTGAATTGTTTGTCATTCTGGATAGCTTGGGCAAAGTCCATTTATTAAATACCAATAACTGGAGTATCAGTACGCGCATTCAAGCGATTACCAGCAATATCGCCGCACTTCCAACGGGCAGCCGTTTTGAATTAGCGTTAACGCCGGGACATAAAATTTATGTGAGCGATCCGATTGCAAACCAAATCAAACAAATTGATCTGGATGAAGCAAAAGTGAGCGGCAGTTTGCAGCTAACTGGCACACCGGCAAAAATTGCATGGGCTGGAATTGCTGAACCTGCGGGCGATCATCACCACTAAATTGCATCAATAACTTAAATAAAGAAAGCCGCTAATTAGCGGCTTTCTTTATGGTGAAGGCAATAAATGAAAAATAAGAACGCAATACTATTCAGGAATTGCAGAGGATTTAGCAGGTGCATTACTTGTTGCATCAATGCGTGTTGGTTCAGTAATCAAGTTAAGTACCCTGCGTTTGTGGTTCTGCAATAATTCCAAGCCCCATTGATATCGGGGAATGCTATTAAACAACTGATCAAAACTACCATCAGCCAATGCCAGCTTTAAACCGGTTTCCAGGCGAGAGGCCAAAGCGGAATTTTCTTTGTCTACAAAAAAATAAACTTCGTTGTGATAGTAAAGCATTAGCTCCTGTTCAATTTGCAATTCCAGTTCAGGATATAAACTCACTTCCGGCTGGATCTGATACACCCCGCGGGAAAAATAATCAAAACGGCCCGCTGCCAGCATTTTAAATAATTTGCCATATCCTACTGCTTCCACCAGTGGCAAATTATTTTGGCGCATCACTTTGGCATCGGCCCATTGCGCGCTCATACCACCTTTGAGCTTGCGTAAATCATCAAGTGAATTCACCGCCGAGAAGCGCGGCTGGTCGCCTTTGCGAATCAACAGCAAACGGAAATTATTTAATTCCTTTAATAAGGAAATACGCACAGGCAACATTTGCTGTTCAAACTCGGCGCTATTAGGCGACCACAGTACATCAACTTTGCCCTGGATCAGAGCCGTGCGCAGGCGCTTATCAACCAACCATTGCTCCGTTTCTGCTATTTGAAATGGCCCATGGCTTGGCTCGGTTTTTTCGAGGACAAGTCTGAGCAACCGCGAAAAATAATAATCTTCGTGATTAATGTTCTCTCTGGAACTGGTTTGGGGAATGATAATGCGCTCAAGCGTTGCACTAACAGGCTCTTCAGCACAAACAACAGAGCCCGACATAATAAAGGCGCACATGGCCAATAACGGTGCTGTAAGGCTGAACATCAACCTTGGCATAACTTTCACCTTATTATTATGGGTTATGGCCCATAAGTATAAGAGCAGACTAGCGAGTTGCCAGCAAAGAATCTGTTGAAACAGAATTATTCAACGCGCGAACCAAATGTTGCACTTGATACCAATGTTGCATCAACACCGGCAAGGCTTGCTCTGCATAGCGACGTACTTCAGGGTTCTCTGCAAGCATTGCTTTACGCACAACCCTGACCATGCGCTTTAATTCAGCAGCACGTTTATTGGTATAAGCCGTATCAAATGTCTCGCCTTTGCGAATAAAAACATAAGCCCCTTGGGGTTGGCGATCCAAAATAATTCCTTCCTGCCGAGCAAGCGACTCCAGGGGAGCCAGTAATGTCGCATGCTCTTCCAACCGGCGCTGCGCATAGGCTTTTACTTCAGAAGAGTTTGAGGTTTTCAGGGCAAGTTTTGCGGCAGCCACTTCACTCATGCTTTTAGCGGAAGCAAAGCGGATAAAATCGGCAGCCACGAATTCCTCAGCCATTGCAGTATTACCAACCGCAGAGGCTATCAACCAGAATGTATATACGAGGATAAGTTTCGCTTTTTTCATTCTCACCGGAATCCGCTATTGAGTTATTTCAGGTATCAGAAGGTTCAAGCTATGTCTTGATGCCTGGAAGAAATGATGCGGGAGAATGCTAAAAGACGATATGCGTGGAATTACTCAGAAGTATGAGTAATATGCGTTTCAATGACCGGCAAATTTCGTTGCCAGATCTTCGTCCCGAAAATGCTGAACGATAAAATCCACAAATACGCGGGTTTTCGCGGGTAGTAATTTAGCACTGGAAAAGTAAATCGCGAGCGGCCCGACATCGTTGTACCAATCGGGCAGCAAACGTAGCAGCGTACCCTCTGCCAGATAAGGTAATGCATGAGGCATGGGCACTAATGCAAGGCCGAGTCCCATGGCCGCTGCCTGGCAAATTGCATCGGGATCATTCAACACAATCTGCACTTTGGGCTCTACATGCGCCTGCTCATTCTGCCGGGTCTGCAATTGCCAGGGTTGGATACGCCCACTGTTGGAGGAACGCCGGACGATGCCGGGCCAGCCATGCAGGTCGATTGGTGACCTGGGCATATCCTGCGTTGATAACAGATTGCGTGCTGCCAAAAAGCCGGGTGCTGCAACCAGCACCAGATTTGGCCGCGCCAACTCCCGTGCGACAACGCCGGGAGAAAACTCGATACCACCGCCGATTGCAGCATCCAACCCTTCATTGATCAAATCTACCTGGCGATTATCAAACCGCCAATCGGGTTGAATATCGGGATACATCGCCAAAAAACGTGGCATTAGCGGTAACAGATAATTCAGGCCAAACGCGTAAGCAACACTGACCTTCAACATCCCGGCAGGTTTACCCTGATTCAGGCTGGCATTTGCCAGCGCCATTTGCACCGTTTCCAGTCCCGCGCCCACCTCCAGTAAAAACCGCTCGCCGGCTTCGGTCAGCGTTAGTTTGCGGGTACTGCGGTGAAATAAACGAATTCCTAACTGCCGCTCCAATGTCGCCACATTCTTGCTGACTGCCGCCGGTGTTAACCCGAGCAAGCGCGCACCCGCTGAAAAACTGCCGGTTTCAGCACTGCGTACAAAGGATTCAATACTGGTCAGGGTTTCCATAAGCATTCTTATCTTCAACTACTGGTTGAAAAAGATTGCCTGAATTACCGACTAATTTCCATCGAATAAATATCAGACACTGGCTTCGTAGCAAAACATTACTGATTCCCAACGTTAAACGGAGCTTTATCATGACAACTCAAAACCAAACCATTAATACCAACACTTCCACTCGCTTGAACGGCAAAGTCGCGCTGGTTACCGGCGGCTCACGCGGTATCGGCGCTGCCATTGCCAAGCGCCTGGCGAGCGACGGAGCTGCGGTTGCAATCACTTATGCGAGCAGTGCCGACGCGGCACAACAAGTTGTTAACGATATTCGCCAGCACGGCGGCAAAGCTATCGCCATTCAAGCGGATAGCGCCAACGTCAGCGATATCAAAAACTCTGTCGCAGCAACCGTGGCAGAATTGGGTGGGCTCGACATCCTGGTAAACAACGCCGGCACTTTAGGCCTTGGCAGTGTGGAAGATTTCGCTGAAGAAGAGTTTGATCGAATTCTCGCGATCAATGTGAAGGGTGTTTTTATTGCAACCCAGGAAGCGTTAAAACATATAAAAACCGGTGGCCGGATTATTAATATCGGCAGCATTAACGCTGACATTGTGCCTTTCCCCGGCATGGCGGTTTACAGTTTGAGCAAAGGTGCGATTGCGACATTTACACGCGGCCTTGCACGCGATTTAGGTCCACGCGGCATTACCGCCAACAATATTCAACCTGGTCCGGTAGACACCGATATGAATCCCGCATCAGGTGATTTTGCCGATACCCTGCGTGGCATTATGGCCCTGCCCCGCTACGGTAAGGCGGAAGAAATTGCCAACCTGACAGCATTCCTTGCTAGCGACGAAGCTGCTTACGTCACTGGCGCCAGCTGGAATATTGATGGAGGCTTTGGCCTTTAATGAAATAATTGTTTGGCGAAAAAAACCGGAGCAAAATATTGCTCCGGTTTTTTTCATCCATTGATATAAATGCGCTCGTTGCCGTTAATGATGTATGTTATCGAACACCGCTTTTAATTTACCTTCAGCCCAAATAAAAATGGCTGGCTGATACATTAACCAGCCACCGACAAAACCAATCACACTACCCAATACAATATCCAACAAACGATTCATCAAGAGTACGTTGGGCAATAAAGTAGCGGATGAAACTTCAGCGAATAAAACCGTCAGTGGCGTAATAAAAATAACCGCCAAACCGTAATTACGCACCACCAAAAATTCTACAATAAAATTAAGTAACATAATCAGCAAAGCAACTTCATATGGATTCAACGGCAATTTAAAAATAAACGCGGCCAGGCTCAAACCAATCGCCGTTCCTACAATCCGATGCACCTTGCGCTGCCACACCATGCGGAACGTCGCCCCTTGCATAATTGCCGCGCACGAAATAGGAACCCAATAAGGATTCCCCAATCCTATCGACAACGCAATTCCATACGAACCACCCACAAAAAAAGCAATGACAGCAGCTTCCAGCACCAATGCATATACACGCGGCGTTTCTACAACATCCGGAATAACCACGGGCTGTTTGCGAATCGCCCATAAGCTGTAAAAAAATGCCATCACACAGGATAAAATTCCCCCGAGCGTAATTAAACCAACACGCACTGGAATCAACGCAGGGTCAAATTTTATATTCATGCCCATCACCGCCACCAAAATAAAAAAGAAACTACCTGGCGGCGGAATGGCATAAAGACGAGTGATGATGGTGGCGAAGAAGGCAACGAAGAAAAGTGTTATGGCGGCGAGGGAATGATTAAAACCGGTAATCAAACCAAGCGCAAAGCACACAGAAAAACCAAAGGAACTCACGATCAAACGGATCATACGTTGCGACATGGGAATCGGTTGGATATAAAGGAACACCATTGCCCCCATACACCCCAAAATCCCCATATCAAAACGTGAAAAGTAAGCGCCCAGCAATGCCGGTACACCTATGGCCAGCGACGCCATAAACGGGATATGCCAAGGGCGAGTCGCCTTTTTTAAAACCAGTAATTGCTTGATGTGAACCAGAAATTTATGCACTGCCATTTTCCTGTTTATTCAATCATTACTTGTTCAGGTATTACATGCCGATCATCATCGTATTTATTTAGTGTTAATTCGATGACATCGATCAGGCATAAAAATACCAAAGCATCCCTGCCAGGTAGTTTTATTTAATTACGCGCGGCTCAGCTACAGGGATCAGTTTTCCATCGCGCAATTGGATAATTTGGGAGAATCCCATATTCGGCCAGAGTTTCACTTCATGGCCTTTTTGCATCAACGCATTACGCACCTGCTCATGCATAGTGGGCTCAACAAATAATAAATCCGGGCTCCACTGCTCATGAATTCGCGGTTGTTTAATCGCTTCTTCCGCCGGCATATTAAATTCCAGTGTATACAATAAATTTTGTACTACTTGCGAAATAATCGTTGGCCCACCAGCGGCACCCAATGTCATTACCGGTTGGTTATCTTTAAAGACAATCGTTGGGCTCATGCTGGATAACGGGCGCTTTTTAGCCGCAATCGCGTTAGCTTCCGACCCCACCAAACCAAACGCATTGGCTGCGCCTGCTTGCGCCGAAAAATCATCCATCTGGTTATTCATAACAATGCCGGTACCGGGAATCACGACCTTGCTACCAAAGGTGGTATTTACCGTTGATGTAATGGCGACCCAGTTACCATCCAGATCCGCCGCCGCAATATGCGTGGTGTGCTTGTTCATCAAATGCGGAATATCCAAATCGGGATCGCCATGAACTGCATTATTCACTGCTTTATCCAGCTGTATTTTTTGGGCGATTTTTTTAGCGTAGGCTTTATCTGTTAGCGATAACGGCACTTTGACAAAATCTGAATCACCCAACCAATGGGCACGATCAGCAAATGCAAATTTCATGGCTTCAGCCATCAAGTGATAACGCTCGGAGCTGGTCGTTTTGTGTAAATCGAAATTCTCCAGGATATTTAAAATTTGCGCCACATGAATACCACCGGAGCTCGGTGGGGGAAAACCATATAAGGTATAACCCGCAAATTGGCTAACAATCGGCTCGCGCAATTTAATTTGATAATTCGCGAAATCATCGCGTGTGACCAATCCATTATTTTTCTTCATCCACTCTGCGGTTTTGTTCGCGAAGTCGCCGCGATAAAAATAATCCGGCCCAAGGCGCGCCAGCTCGCGATAAGTATGCGCAAGATCTTTATTGGTGATAATAGTGTTAGCAATAAAAGGCTGTTGGGATTTATCCAAATAAATTGCAGCCGTTGCTGGAAATTTTTGCAAATCTTTTGTCGTGCTTGCCATTCTATCGGCTACCAATGGCGACACTGCAAAACCTTTTTCTGCCAATTCTGCTGCGGGCAAAATCACCTCAGCAAAACTTAATTTCCCGCCCTCGCGCTGCAATTTATGCAACGCCAATACTGAACCCGGTACACCAATCGCCAGCGCACCTGTGCGACTCAATTCCGGATTGGCCTTACCATCCTGCACAAACATATCGCGATGTGCCGCTGCCGGTGCCATTTCGCGGCCATCAATCGCTAATACACGACCATCCGCCAGACGAACCAGAATAAAACAGCCGCCGCCAATACCCGAGTTGTGCGGGTCCACAACTCCCAACGCGAAAGCAATTGCAATCGCAGCATCAACTGCGTTACCACCACGTTGCACCACATTCATCGCGATAGTGGTTGCATCAGGGTTGACGCTCGCTGCGGCAACTTTTCTATCGCCAGAGACTTGTGCATGACCAGTGATTGGATATTCCGCATAACAAACCAGCGGCAATACACAGACCAGTAAAACCAATATTGTCTTTTTCATTGCAATAACTACCAGAATCAGTGAATTTAGCAGAATCAGTGAATTTCAAAGCCCCACAACCATAGCTTAACAGGCGAAAGTCTATTCGTATTTCACGCTTGGAGCTATATTGGCAGACTACATTTGCGAGTACTTTTTTATAGATGCTATTCATGGGTACTTTTCATAGGCACTATTCATAGATGCTATCTTGCAGCACTATTTGCCGGCGCTTTGCACAGGTATTCTTCACAGGTACCATTAACAAGTACTATTCACAAATCCTATTTACAAGCATTACCCACAAGTACTTTTCAGAAAATAAAACCGGTTAAATTTGCACCGGCGTCTCACACTTATAAGTGGCTGGACCTTATGAAAGAACAGCAAGCATATTCCAGTGATTCATTGGAATCCTTATTAAAAAGCATTTTTATTTTTTTCCTGATCCTGCAAACAGGCCTCTGTGCACTTCTGTTAATGGCACTCCCCTGGTGGCAAGTGGCGTTGATTGGTATCGCCAGCATACTGATCACTTGCAGTGTATTTATCGGCCTGTACAGTAAAATATTTTCAATTTTCCAACGCATAGGAACACAACTGGATGCATTGCAACACCAGGATTTCAGCATTCTGGCCAAACCGGTGTTTCAAGCGGGCATAGTCGCCGAATTCCAACAACAATTTAACGCGCTGCGCGAATCACTACAGATCCATAAAAGTCATTACAACCAGCAATTATTTGCGCTCTACCAAATGATCGATCACTTGAACACACCGATTCTGGTGTTCGATCACAAACAGCGACTCAGCTATGCCAACGGTGCTTTCGCACAATTATTTGGCCGCCCCTGGCAAACCCTGCGCCATGCGGCACCGGAGCTATTAGGCTTAATAAAGAAATCTGAATGGCAATTTGATGAAGCAGCCAAACAACAGGAATGGCAAATACGCACCAGCCGGTTTGTGGATCAAGGACAGGAAAACCAATTGCTGATTTTTATCAACATCAAAACCGCATTGCGCCATCAGGAACAGGAAGCCTGGCAAAAATTGATTCGGGTATTGAGCCATGAAATTCGCAACTCACTCACACCCGTCGCGGCACTCGCACAATCATTACAACAAAAAGTCACGCAGCCACGGGAAAAAGAAGCGTTAAGTGTAATTGAGGAGCGCTGCCAACATCTGCGGGATTTTGTCGCCCGCTACGCACAATTCCAACAACCCATTCACACCGAAAGGACCTTGATAAGTTTGCATTCCCTGATAGAAAAAATTCGCGGAATATTTCCGCAGCAACAGTTACTGCCGCAAGGTCAGGATATCCAAATAAAATCAGATCCGGTTTTATTGCAACAAGTGCTGATTAATTTATTAAAAAATGCCGAAGAAGCCGGCAGCCCTCCCGGTACCATCGCGTTAAGCCTGAATATCATTCGCGAACAACAGCTGGATTTTTGTGAAATCCAGCTGTTGGATCAAGGCCAGGGTATCACCAATGAAGATAATCTGTTTGTCCCCTTTTACACCACCAAAAGCCAGGGCCAGGGTATCGGTCTCAATTTGAGCCGTCATATTGTCGAGCAGTTGGGAGGGCAATTAAGTTTAAACAACCGAACGGATCGCCTTGGTGCTTGTGCTGTAATTCGTTTGCCCATCGCGACTAACACTTAACAGAATTTGCAGGCAGATATTTTCATTGATAAACAACAAAATAAAATCGCTCTGTATAAAAAGGTAAAGATATTTAACGCTTTTATTATTTCATATAATATGTCTGATAAATCAACCCCTAACGATAAACACATTGATTTATGCCCAGAATATCCCGTCGCCAGTTCTTAAATAGTTCCTGTTTAGTTGCAGGTAGTTATATTTCTTCAACGCAAGCAGCGTTGCAAATTTCCCCACCAAAACCAACAGCGGAAAGTCATTTAGTATTGTTTAAATATGCCGACATCCAGTTAGGCACAAGCAAATTGCGGGACCAATTTAAATACCAGCACAATTTATTTATGGGGATTAGCGACGATAAGTTACTAAAACCTTTTAGATCACGTGTGGGCCAGGCAGCACCTGGCGAAGATATGGGGGGCTGGTACGATGACTCAAGAGATTTTCATATAGACCCCAACGACTGGAGCACAGCAAATTGGCACGGCTACATACCAGGGCACAGCTTCGGACAATATATTTCCGGCCTGGCGCGCAGCTATGCCATTACCAACGATGTTAATACTGCCAAAAAAGTCGATGATTTAATTAAAAAATATATTCCCACCATTTCAAAAAAATTCTTTGAAAATTATTACTTGCCAGCATATACCTACGACAAACTGGCTATCGGCCTTATTGATGCATTTCAATATGCTGGCGTTGTGGAAGCGAAAGATGCACTGGCGAAATTAACCGAAGCAGTACTGCCGTTTCTACCGGAAAAATCCCTGACACGCGAAGAGCGCCGCCAACGCCCTTACACTCAGGAAGCAGAAATCTGGGATGAGCCTTACACTTTGCCAGAAAATTTATTCATCGCCTGGCAACTCGGCATGGGCGAACACTATAAAGAACTTGCGCTGCGTTATATGCAAAATGATGCGCTATTTGATCCTCTCGCTAACGGCATCAGCCCTTTAAAAGGAAAACATGCTTATAGCCATGTCAATGCACTGAACTCTGCTATTCAAGCTTATTATGCGACTGGCGAACAAAAATATTTCCTTGCGGCAAAAAATGGTTTTGATTTTATTGTCCGGCAATCTTATGCAACTGGTGGCTGGGGCCCCAATGAAGAATTGCTTGCCGCAGATGATACCGAAACATTATTCAATTCACTGAGTGAAACACACAGGTCATTTGAAACGCCTTGCGGTACCTACGGCCATTTCAAAATTGCACGCAGCTTGTTGCAAATCACTAAAGACAGCAGCTATGGCGATAGTATGGAGCGCGTGCTCTATAACACCATATTAGGAGCCAAACCCACACTACCGGATGGCAGCACTTTTTATTACGCGGATTATAACCATAGTGCTACAAAATTTTATCGCGGCGAACAATGGCCCTGCTGCTCTGGAACCTTCATCCAATTGACCGCTGACTATGGCATCAGTACCTATTTACAAGAAGCTAACAGCCTCTTTGTGAACCTTTATGTTCCATCGCACGTTGAAATGCGCATTGCCAATCAAACGGTTTTAATTGAACAACAGACCAATTACCCGCTTGAAAATACCAGCCAGTTAATAATTAACACTAAAAAGCCACTTGCATTCGGCATCAAGCTACGTATTCCCGGCTGGGCAGGAAATACCACTCAGGTTTTAGTCAATGGCCAAAAAATAAAAACACCGGTAAAAGCCGGTAGCTTTTTCGAAATCTCAAAAACCTGGAAGCAAAATGATCGCATCGAAATAATATTTGATATGGCTTTACGTTTGGAGCCGCTCAACACCGCTCACCCGGAAATGGTGGCGTTATTAATTGGACCTGTGGTGTTATTCCCGGTGAACGCTCCATATCATGAATACACCAGCGAACAGTTGCTTGGAGCCCAAAAACAGAACTCGTCAGACTGGACAGTAAAAACCAACGGAAAGGAAGTAATCTTCAAACCATTTACAGCGATTGGTGCCGAAACTTATCGGCTCTATAACAAGTTGCAACGCTCACAGGATACAAAGACAACGTAATTTGCCTTTGCATGAGTGAAGCGTCCGAAATCGGATTTTTTTCGTCCGATTCCGGACTGCTCGTTAACGATCCTTCCCGCAATTTTATAAATTTTCCTTATAAATCAATCCATTTCGAATCTGGCACAAACCCTGCTCCAGTGCAGTGTGTGTTTATGGATTGCTAAGGAAATCTCCGTGGATAGAATTGTCCAACGCAAGAAACGTTCGCTTTTGTCGTTAACGCCGATGCTACTCGCAGGCAGCGTTTTAGTGAGCATTGCGGTTTATTATTTGCTCACTGGCCATTTAGGTAGCCCGATGCTGGATAAAGGGACTTTGCGAATCGGCGAAGTCAAGCGCGGGCCCTTTAGTGTGCAAGTCGTAGGTAATGGGCAAATCACTGCAAAAAACCCAGACTGGGTTGTGGCACGCGTGGAAGGCCAGGTTTTAAACGCGCCGATAAAATCCGGCCAGCAGGTGAAGAAAGGCGATCTGTTACTGGAGTTATCCAACGACACCATCGCTGCAACCTATGCCAAAAGCCAATCGGATTTACAAGCAGCACAAGCAGACCTCAATTTATTATTAGCCAATCTGGACGCACGCAAGGTTGAATTGAAAGCGGCTGTCATTCATGCACGGCTTGACCATAAACAAATCAAAACCCGCTACGATGCCCTCACCCGCTTAAAAACCATCAGTGTCATTCCCATTCCGGAATTGGAATACCTGAACACCCAGGTCGGCGTTGAACAAGCGGAAGGAAAACTTGAAGTTGCGCAACTTGAACTCAATAGCTTTCATAAAATTGCCAAAGCACAAACCACTGCGGCCGAATTCCGCTTTAACGCGCAACAACAGGAAGCCGAACGAATAAAAAAACAATTTGAAGATTTAACCATCCGTGCGACGCGCAATGGCATAGTTCAGAATATCAATTTCAACCCTGGTGAAAGTGTAAATACCTCTACTCCTATTGCACAAATAGTTGATCCTGATTCTATCTACATCACGCTCAGTGTACCTGCCATACAGGCAACACAACTCGCGATACAACAGAAAGTTGAATTACAGATTAACCGCAAGAAAATCCAGGGTTATGTACACCGGGTTGATCCCAACATTAAAGGCAGCACGGTTGAAGTGGATGTTTATCTCAACGATGAGCGCACTGAAGATGCCAAAATTGGCATGTATGTGACCGGTACCATTTATATCCAATCTATTACTGAAGCATTGTATGTAGAAATTCCTTCCATGATGGCAGAAAAAGATTTTATGTCCGTTTATTTACTGAATAAAGAAGGCAACCTTGCCACACTTAAAACTATCAAATCCGGTGCCCTATCCTCACACTACTTACAAATTATTGAGGGATTAAATACCGGCGATAAAATTGTGTTATCAGAAGTTCCGGACCGGGAAAGCCAAACATTTCGCTTGAATTAAACGCGGTTTAATTAAAAGGAAAAAATAATGAATACTGAAAAACTGCTCGAAGTTGTGGATGTATCTAAAGTATTTAGCACTGAAGAAGTAGAAACTTTTGCTGTGAACAAAGTGAACTTCCATATTAACCGTGGCGAATACCTGGCTATTTCCGGCCCGTCAGGTGGAGGTAAGTCCACAATATTATCCATTTTAGGGTTACTGGATTCCCCCACAGAAGGCGAGTATTTCTTTAGGGGAAAAGCGACCAGCAAATTATCCCGCGACGAACTATCCACTATCCGCAACCAGGAAATTGGTTTTATTTTTCAATCATTCAATTTGATTGAAAGTATGAGCGTACTGGACAATGTGATGTTGCCATTGATCTATCGCCCCGGTGCAAAAAAAGCCGATGTAAAAGCCCGCGCAATTCACTGTCTGGAACAGGTTGGTATGGCCCATCGAAAAAATCACTCCCCAACGCAATTATCCGGTGGGCAGCAGCAACGTGTAGCCGTTGCTCGGGCAATGGTCACGAATCCCAGCATTATTTTTGCCGACGAGCCCACCGGCAACCTGGATTCCAAAAGCGCGGAAACAGTCATGGATTTAATTAAACAACAACACGATAACGGCGCAACCGTATGCATAGTTACCCATGATCCGCGCTACACCCAGGATGCCACGCGCACAATTCATTTCGCCGATGGTTCACTGGTTAGTTAATAACGTAAAGATGTTTTACGAGTTAGTTAAATCGCACGCTCACGGGATGGAACGTTTATGGTTAACCTATTTGATGTAAAGCAAGCGATAGTACGTTTGTATAAAGATAAAAAATATACGCTGATCGTTTTATTATCAATTTCGCTGGGTTTGGCGACCTCATTATTTTTATACGCGCAAGTGCATACACGCCTGCTGGCTGAATTGCCTTTTGTCGACGGTGAAAAAATTGTCTATGTCAGCCGCTATGAACGCAATCTGCAACGGTTGGATGGTGGCCTGCTTAATTATGATGTGAACTATGTGCAACAGCGCCAGACAACGCTGGAAAATATTGCCAGTATTGAAAACCGCACCTTTACCATCGCGACCAGCAGCAGCACCCAACAAGTGATAGGAGTTGCAACTACATCGCCACTGTTCAAAATTGCAAATGCAGCACCATTATTGGGCCGCACATTAATTGCGGAAGATGATTTACCGAATGCGGCACCGGTGATTGTGATTAGCCATTCACTTTGGAATCGATTGTTTCAGCAAGATCCTGCAATCATTGGCCGCCAGATTAAAGTGGATGGAACCCCGACCACCGTGGTCGGGGTTATGGATACCGGTTTTCGCTTCCCGCTAAATCATGAAGCCTGGCTCGCCTACAATCCTGCGCACATACAGGGCAAGGAGTTTGAAGGTTGGCTGGCGATTCTGGCCAAACTAAAACCGGACGTAAGTGTTGCGCAGGCAGACGAAGAATTCAAACATTTTGCCGCTGAAATAGAAAAAGATTATCCACAAACTTATCTCGGAAAATCCATTCGCGTTCAAAAATATACCAGCGCGCGCGCCGCGCCTGCAAAGCTGATTATCCAGATGATGAGCGCCGTTGCAATTAGCGTGTTATTGATGTCTTGCTTCAGCGTTACCAGCCTCGTCATTGTGCGCATGCTCAGCAATATTAAAGAAGCAGCAATAAAAAATGCGCTGGGAATTCCAGTACGAAATATTATGTTATTGCCGTTGGTTGAATCGTTTTTGCTTTACGTATTTTCCGGCATGATCGGGTTATTGCTATGTGCACTGGCGATTAAATATGCGAGTGGATTTATTCTTTTACAGTGGGACCCCTTCTGGTGGCAACCGGTATTCAATACGCATTTAATTATTACCGGCGTCGCCTTTATTTTAGTTGCCTGGATGATCACCGGCTTGGTGCCGATATTAATGGCAACAAACAAACGTTTTTACCATCACCTCAACTCCGGAAAAAAAGGTGGCGCCAGTAATCAATCCGGACAGTTGATGAACTCTGTGGTTGCCATGCAGGTTGCTTGTACCCTGGTATTAATGCTTTTTACCGGCATTGCATTTTCTTCGTTTTACTCAGTGCTCAATAATGATTACGGTTTTGACAGCGATAATTTTTTAGTCACCTACATTCGGTTGCCGGAATCCAATTATGCAGAGTTAAAAGATCGCAATAGTTATTATGAAAACCTGGCCCAGGAAATAAGCAGGCTTCAAGGAGTAAAGCATGTAACTTACGCATCTGCCCGGCCGGGCGGTGGTGGATATTTAAGTATGATCAGCGGAACGGATATCGACTTATCGCAAGCCGGCGGTTATATGCATGTAATCGAGATACCCATTGCAGGAAATTATTTCAAAACATTGGGCGCACCTATATTGGAAGGACGCGCATTTAACCATCTGGATAGTGAAAGTGCAGAACAAACCGTGATTGTTTCCGCGCGGCTCGCGAAAAAGTTGGCACCGGATGGATCGGCCATAGGTAAAAAAATTCATTTGAACCCGGATAAAAAGGGTCCGTTATTAACAGTTGTCGGTGTAGCCACAGATCTGGTTTACGGCCCGCCATTATCCTTCTATCGAATTCCCTATGAAGCAATATATCGACCAGCCAAACAAATAATGCCGGTGTGGGATGGCATGAACCTGATTATAAAAACCGATACTGATCCTTATCAATTGGTCGCCCCCTTGTTAAAAACTGCACGAACAATTGACCCCGGTGTGGCAATGGAAGAACCGGCCAGCATGAACGATGCACTCAGTACGAATGCCAGTCGCTTTCAACAATTGCTTTATAACTTTATGCCTGCAACATTGCTCGCGTTCGTATTATCGGCATTAAGTATTTATGCAATCAGTACAAGAATAATGCTTCAACGCACTAACGATATAGGAGTGATGAAAGCATTGGGCTTGAATGACCAAAAAATTACCAGAATTTTTATGCGTGACACCCATATAAAACTCGGAGCCGGTTTAACCCTGGGAACAATATTTTCAGTAATGTTCTTCCCCCATGTGGTAAGCCAGTTACTGATTGTGAGCTATTGGAATATTGCAGTAATTACCCTGCTAGTAATTATGACGCTCTCGGCACTCGTGATATATGCAAGCCGTATTCCCTTACATGATGCACATAAACTTAGTCCGAATGATGCCATCAACAAAATCTGACACTGTGCCGTTAAAAATGGGATACAGAATATTAAAAAGAGTCGTTTATGGTAAATATGTTTGATGTAAAACAAGCGGCTGTACGCTTATATAAAGATAAAAAATACACATTTATTATCGTGATGGCGATTTCATTTGGTCTTGCTATTTCATTGTTTTTATATGCCCAGGTACACACTCGCCTGTTAACCGATCTACCCTTCGCGAATGGTGACAAGATTGTTTACGCCAGCCGCTATGAACGTGATCGCCAGCGTTTGAATGGCGGTTTACAAAATTACGATGCGCACTATTTTCAACAGCGACAAACATCGCTTGATCTTTTCACTACGGTGGAAGAACGTGGTTTTACTATTGCGACGGAAAGCAGCACACATCAGCTATGGGGAATGGGAACCACATCTTCATTATTTGAATTGACAGCTGAACCACCACTGCTTGGCCGCACATTATTACCCAGCGATGACTTACCGAATGCTACGCCGGCAATAGTT
This sequence comes from Cellvibrionaceae bacterium, assembly GCA_021151825.1. GTDB lineage: Bacteria > Pseudomonadota > Gammaproteobacteria > Pseudomonadales > Cellvibrionaceae > Cellvibrio. The sequence continues at coordinate 92,964 of JAGKWQ010000009.1, read as the reverse complement.
CTTAGTTATGAGGCCTGGAAAAAAATTTTCCAGGGCGACCCATCAGTCATCGGGCGCAGTATACAAGTAGATGGAAACTCCACCATCCTGACTGGCGTTATGCGTGAAGGTTTTCGCTTTCCGGTTAATTCAGCGGCATGGCTTTCCTATGTACCATCGCAAAGTACGGCTGATGCGGTAGAGGGGTGGCTGGGAATTATTGGCAAATTAAAACCCGGTGTTTCAGTAGCCCAGGCTGATCAGGAATTCAGGGGTTTGGCAGCGGAACTCGAACGTGATCACAATAAAATTTATAGGGGGAAATCCACCAAAGTTGAAACAGTAACGCGTTCACGTGCCGTTCCGGTGATGCTGATGATTCAGGTAATGACCGTGGTAGCAATCTGCGTTTTGCTGATGTCCTGCTTTAGTGTAAGCAGCCTGGTAATAGTACGAATGTTGACGAATGCCAAAGAGGCAGCGATAAAAAATGCGTTGGGAGTTCCCACCAGAAAAATTATGTTATTGCCACTGGTTGAATCTTTTTTCCTCTATGCCATTGCAGGAGCACTGGGACTATTATTCTGCGCACTCGCGATCGAATATGCGACCGGGTTTGTGTCGAGCGAATGGGACCCATTCTGGTGGAAGCTGTCATTCAATCAACCAGTAATCCTGGCAGGATTATTATTTTTACTGATCACCTGGATGATAACCGGGATTGCTCCAGTAGTTATGGCTACCAGCAAACGTTTTTATCAACAACTTAGCTCAGGAAAAAAAGGGGGCGTTAGTAATCAGGCTGGAAAATTAATGAACTCCGTTGTCGCATTACAGGTTGCTTGCACCTTTGTACTAATGCTATTTACCGGGGTTGCTTTTTCATCGTTCTACAACGCTATTAATACTGATTATGGTTTTAACGCCGATAATTTTTTAATAAGTTACGTCAGATTACCAGCCACCCAATATACCGAACTCGCTGAGCGAATTAGCTACTACGAAAAACTCAAGCAAGAATTCAGCAGAACTCCAGGCGTGCAAAAAATTGCCTTTGCTGGTGCAATTCCAGGGTCTTACAGCTATTTGAGCACAATTAACAGTACTGAAGTCGACTTGACCCAAAGTGGGGGATATTTGCAAGCCACCGAAATTCCAATTTCGGAAAATCATTTTGATACCCTGGAGGCACCATTACTCGAAGGAAGAACATTTACCCATGCCGATACGGAATCTTCCGAACTGGTGGTTATAGTGAGTTCAAAACTCGCTAAAAAACTTTCTCCGAATGGCTCGGCAATCGGGAAAAAAATGCACCTCAATCCGGATAAAAACGGCCCCATGCTCACCATTGTAGGTGTAGCACCGGATTTGCTGTATGGCTCGCCAGTATCCTTTTTTGAAAGCAGGATGGAAACTATCTATCGCCCTATGCAACAGATAATGCCGGTGTGGAGCGGTATGTTTTTAATCGCCAAAACAGAAAACGATCCTTATCAATTTGTGGATCCATTATTAAAAGTCGCGCGCGGTATAGATTCAGGTGTCGCGCTGGATGAACTATACAGTATGAAAAATGCACTGCTCGAAAATTCCCGCCGTTTTGAAATTTTATTGTTTAATTTTATGCCTGCCACGCTGCTCGCTTTTGTAATGTCTGCACTTAGTATTTATGCAATTAGTGCGCGGGTGATGTTGCAACGCACCAATGATATCGGTGTCATGAAAGCATTGGGTTTGGAGGATCAACGTATCACCCATTTTTTTATGCGCGACACCTATATTAAATTGGGTTCAGGGCTCGCACTCGGTGCAATATGTTTTACTCTATTTTTGCCCGGCATCATGAGTCAGCTAATTATTATGAGTTATTGGAGCATCGCCGCTATAGGGCTGACTGTAACCCTGGTCCTTTCTACATTGGTTATATTTGCGAGCAAAATTCCCCTTATGGAAGTTCACAAACTTAGCCCACAAGATGCCATCAATAAAATCTAAGGAGCTGGAAATGAAATTAAATAATATGCCCAACACCAGTGCCATTCATAACAAAAAAAGCATAATCAACAGTTTAATAATCGTGATGCTGGTAGTACTTTGGATTTGTTTTTTACTATCAACATCAGTGCAGTCGTCATCTGCTGAATACTCTTCGTTACTGCAAGCTTATATGAAAAACCTGGGAATTTTATTAAAAGATAAAGTCTGCTTTTTTATCGGAATTAGCGCCCGACAATTTATATAACACCGTGTTCATCCCCCGCAGAAAATTAATACTTATACAAGGATGTATGAGTATTAACCTGCATTGGAAATTATAGTTACCCCAAAATATCAATTCATAAGGAAGTAAAAAATAACTCTTGGTACGTACCCCCATTCAAAATCAACCCAGGGAATAACATGCATAATCAATTCAATAATACCCGTTTGCAAGGCCTTGATACCCTTAGGGCATTGGCAATTATTCTGGTGCTGATTTTTCACTATCGAAGTGTTGTCAGTAACGAATTACTGTTTGGCTTCATTACCCGAATCGGTTGGGTGGGAGTGGATTTGTTTTTTGTCCTCAGCGGTTATCTGATTGGTGACCAGATCCTGCGCGCCTACATCCGAAAAGAAGATTTTTCATTGAAATATTTCTATGCGCGGCGCTTGTTGCGTACACTGCCAAATTACTATGTGGTATTTGCACTTTATCTATTGTTTCCCGTCGTATTAAGTGGAACTTCAACCGCCCCTTTTTGGCAATTTATAACGTTTACTCAAAATCTGGAGATGCGTCCGGGAGAAACGTTTACCCATTCATGGTCACTGTGTGTTGAGGAGCAGTTTTATTTATTGTTCCCCTTGATTTGCATGCTCGCACTATCAAAAACATCCAATGCCTTACGTCTGTGGGTTATTCTTGGGGCAGGATTTATGGTTGCCGCGCTATTACGTTTAATCATGTTTAATAATCACGAAAAGTCTGCAATAGATATAATGGATTATTATGAGTTTATTTATTACCCAAGCTACTCCCGTTTTGATGAATTGCTGCCGGGTATTGCGTTAGCCATTATCAAAAACTACCATCGAATAACCTTTGGAAAATTGCTCCTGTACGGCAATCATTTTTTTGTGGCAGGTTTAATCAGTAGCGGAGTAGTATTTTATTTATTTTTGAACACTCATTATCAGCATGGTATAGGAACCAGCGCCTGGACAACCAGCATCGGTTATTCATTATTGGCTATTAGCTTTTCATTATTGGTATTGGCCGCGCTGTCGCCAGCGTCCTGGCTATATCGTTGCAAAATTCCCGGAGCTACCAACCTCGCGCTCTGGTCTTATGCAATTTATTTGATCCATAAACCGCTGTATCAATTATTGAAGCAACCGATAAATAACCTCGGAATTAGTACGGACGGTTATTTGGGTATGGGAATTATTGTGGTGGTCAGCATTGTTGCCGGTTGGATACTTTTTAAAGTAGTGGAAACGCCTTTTATGAAGTTGCGCACCCGACTTGTACCATCCAACTATCGCAACAAAACTAACCATGCAACAGGCTTGGCAAATGAATAATAACTCAACAGGAGATGCATTGGTCTCGCATAATTGTTGAGCAACCTTGTGTCGATTTGCGGATAGGTTCATTAGAACCTATCCATATTCAGGCTTGCTGTTAATCGCCCGCTTTTATCAAACCATATTTTTCCAAACGACGGTACAGTGAGGATTTGGTGATACCGAGTAGATCTGCAGCATGCTGTTTATTATTTTGCGTATAGCCCAACGCTTGCTGGATAAGTTGTAACTCTGCTTCATCCAGGGTAATCATCGGCAAAGACTGACTATGGAAAGTTTGATTATGAATAGAGGCTGTCATACCCGGTAAATTAAATTCAGCAGCCGTTAGCTCTGCACCTTGGGCAAGGAGAACCGCACGCTCCATCATATGGCTTAATTCGCGAATATTTCCAGGCCACGCATAAGTAGATAATAATTTTTGTGCGCAATGTGCCAATGTTAGCTCGGGTTTTCGATAGCGCTGACCATGCTTGCGGATAAAATAATTAGCCAGCACAACAATATCTTCTGGCCGTTCACGCAATGCAGGCACACGAAATTCCAATGTATTAAGCCGGTAATATAAATCCTGCCGGAATAACCCATCTTTAATTAATTGATTAAAATCGCCGTTGGTTGCACTCAGCAAACGTACATCAGCTCGCAGGGTATGGCTGGAACCCAGCATTTCAAATTCACCGGATTCCAATACACGCAATAATTTACTTTGCTGCGCGATGGGAATGCACGCAATTTCGTCCAGAAATAAACTGCCCTGCTGGGCTAATTCAAAGCGGCCAATGCGATTTTCCTTCGCATCGGTAAATGCACCTTTCTTATGGCCAAACATTTCACTTTCAAAGAGTGATTCAGGAATGGCTCCCATATTAACGGCAATAAAGGGTTGGGATGTACGCGAGGATTGACTATGAATCCACCGCGCCAAATGACTTTTCCCCGTACCGTTTTCACCAGTTAATAAAATACTCGCTTCACTGGCAGCAACCGCGGTTAACTGTTCCATTAAGCGATTCATAATATCGCTACGCCACACCAATTCCGGTTGCGATTGTTCCAACCGCTGCTGCAATGCGCGATTGCCGCGCGCGAGTTGCTGCAATTGCAATTGTTGTTGCAACACCTGATATAAACGCTGGTTATTCCAGGGCTTTTCAATAAAATCCCCTGCCCCCAATTGCATGGCTTTTACTACTAATTCAGTATTGGACCAGGCAGTCATCGCGACTAATGGAATGTCCATTCCCTGTTGCTTTAGCCAGCGTAAAAAATCCAAACCCTCTTCACCGGAAGTGGTGTCCCGCTCAAAGTTCATATCGAGCAAAATTAAATCTGTCGCATGTTGCAACAACCAGGGTTTTGCCAACGCCGGATTGTCCAGAGCTTCTACCTGGAAGCCAAAATCTTCCAACACAAAATGTGCAGAAATACGAATTTCACGATTGTCTTCAATGACCAGAATACGCGGACCCAACATAAGGTTTAGTTCTCTTTATTTTATTCAAACCAATAACAGCAAGCAGACATACTAACAGCAAAATCTGTGCGACACAGTAACCGCTGTTGCGCAAAAAGTAACGCATACATAGGCAGCGCTAGTGTTCCTGGTTTACACTTCAGCCACTCTTCATTCATCAACCGTTATCAGCAGGAGTTTGCGTATGCGAAATGCGACAAGGGCGTTTTTAATTGCAAGTGGTTTGACTATGGCCAGCCCACTATTTGCCGCTGAAGGCATGTGGACATTGGATAACCTCCCCTACGCCGATCTGGAAAAAAATTACCAATTCAAACCTACTGCCGAATGGGTACAAAAATCCATGCGCAGTGCGGTGCGTTTGGCCGGTGGTTGCTCTGGCTCTTTTGTATCTCCTGATGGATTGGTGTTAACCAACCATCACTGTGTTATTTCCTGTGTAGAAGATTTATCCAGCAAAGAGCAGGATCTCGTCAATAATGGTTTCCTCGCTAAAGCGCGCAATGAAGAAAAACAATGCCCGGGTGTTGAAGTAAATCGCTTGGAAAAAACCGAAGATGTTACAGCGCGTATGCAAAAAGCCTTAACCGGTTTGACTGGCAAAGCATTCAGCGATGCGAAAAAAGCGGAGCAATCGCGCATTGAAAAAGAATGCGTTGGCGATGCCGGTGATAAACGCCGCTGCGATATCGTGGAACTTTATGGCGGTGGCCAATATCACGTTTATCAATACACCCGTTATCAGGATGTGCGCCTCGCATTTTCGCCGGAATATGCAGCAGGATTTTTTGGTGGTGATCCAGACAATTTTAATTTTCCCCGCTACAACCTGGATATGAGTTTATTGCGTGTATACGCTGATGGAAAACCTATCAATAATAAAGACTGGTTCCCTATTAATCCCAAAGGTGCCAAAGAAGGTGAATTGGTAATGACACTGGGGCATCCCGGCACAACCCAGCGCCTGCTCACCATGACTGAATTGGAAACCCAACGCGACCTGGTTTTACCGTTCCGCTTAATGTTAGCGTCGGAATATCGCGGTTTGCTATTACAGTATTCGCGCGAAGGGGCAGAACAAGCGCGTATTGCCCAAACCGAATTAACTATGGTTGAAAATGGTATCAAGGCGCGCACCGGCATGTTCCAGGCACTGTTATCACCGGCGGTTATGCAGCAAAAGCGCGATGATGAAACTGCATTTCGCAATTGGGTAAATGCCGATGCAACACGCCAGCAACAATTCGGCAACCCTTGGCAAACGATTGGCAATACCCAAACTGCCTGGCGCAATTTGTACCTGGATTTCGTCATGATCGAATTGGGTATGGGTTCAATGTCACAACAGGTTGCCTGGGCGAGAACACTAGTGCGCGGCACTACAGAACGCGAAAAAGCGGATGCCGAACGTTTGCGTGAATTTTCCCAGGCGGCACTGCCAGGCGCACAAGCAGGACTCTTTGCGGAAACACCACTCTACCCTGAATTTGAACAAATAAAATTAAGCTGGTCATTGAGTAAATTGCGCGAAAAACTGGGCGTAGATAATCCCGTTGTTAAACGTATCCTGGGTAAGGAATCACCTGAATCACTTGCACAAAAAATTGTAACCCAAAGTAAATTAGGCGATGCTGCTTTGCGCAAACAATTATGGGAAGGCGGTGTAGCCGCGGTTAAAAACAGTAATGATCCTGCCATTGAATTGGCACGCTTACTGGACGAATATGGCCGCAAACTGCGCGAACAATATGACCATCAAATAGAACCCGTACAAAAGGCTGCAGTTGAACAACTCGCCAAAGCGCGCTTTGCGTTCAAAGGTACAGCGGTTTATCCCGATGCCACCTTTTCATTGCGCCTTTCCCATGGTGTTATCCGCGGATGGGACGAGCGTGGTACACCGGTGAAACCTTTTACTGATATTAGTGGTTTGTTTGGTCGTGCAACTGAATACGATCCCTTCAAATTAGCGAATACCTGGGTGAGTGCACAGAAAAAGCTGGATCACAAAACCCGCTTCAATCAGGTTTCCACTAACGATATTGTAGGCGGAAATTCTGGCAGCCCGCTGATTAACGCGAAAGGTGAATTAATCGGTTTGATTTTTGACGGCAATATCCAATCGCTGGGTGGCAGTTATTTTTATGATGAGGCAGTGAACCGCGCCGTCTCGGTTCACCCTGCTGCAATCACTGAAGCGTTGAAAAAGGTGTATAAAGCGGATGCGCTGGTTAAAGAGTTAAAAATAGCGCGCTAAAAAACGTATTATCAACATTCAAAAGCCCGACTAATGTCGGGCTTTTTATTTATCGTCACAATGATGCGGAATTATTTTTTACGGCCATTCAGCATCCAGCCTATCGGCGTCCAGCGAACACACAATATATAACTCAACACACCAATGACCAAAGTAGCAGCCAATGACACCCCAAACTTTGTGAACCAACTCCAGTTCAAATCCATTAACTGATACTGGAGTGCAAACAATAACGGAACATGAATAATATAAATCCAGTAAGAACTATCGGCCATAAATCGCATGCTACGGCTGGCGCCACTTAAAAATCGCCCCCCTAACACCAGACACACCAATGTCATCCATACTGCAATAAATGCTTCGCATAGCTTTAACAAAATTTTTATATAAATTTCCACAGGAGCTGGTGGTATGAGAATCTGTTTGGGGATTAATTGATAATAGATTGTATAAAGCAGCACGCTACCAACCAACAACCATACACAATAACCGGAAAATTTTTCGATCAAGCCATCGTTTTTAAACATCCAATAACCCGCGGCGAAAAATAATCCAAAAAAACCGAAGGCCCATAGTTGCGGTAAAAAACTATCGGGAGCTGGCAAGGGTGATCCCACTAACAACAAACCAGGCATCAGCAACAACGGAAGCCCCGTTATAAATACCAGTGGCTTTAGTTGAATCAATTTTTCACTCATTCGGCTCCAATCAAAAACGCTCGATGCCCAGGTTAATAAATACAAAAAAATCAGAACATATAAAAACCATAAATGCATCGTTGTAGGGGGTGGCGATGGCGGTGCATCGGCAGGATTTGCTATTGCATGTGCAACCATCGCCAATATCGGGGATTTGTTCTCCACACTAATAGCAGCCGGCAACATAGCTGCCACTATTGCCCACAAACATAACGGTAAGAAAATAACTAACGGCAAAAGCACCCGCTTGGCACGGTTAATAATGAATCCTTTCATTCCTCGCTTTGCTACCAAATACGCAGCAAAAAATCCGGCGATTAAAAAGAATAATGGCATCCGAAATAAATGCATGAAAAAACCAACCATATCCACCAGGGGTGATTGCTGACTATCTGCCGATAACCAGAATGTATGTAACATCGGGCTGTAGGCTAATGCGGCATGGAAAAATACTCCGGCGATCATCGCCAGCGCACGCAAATTATCGAGATAGTGATAGCGTTGTTGCAACGTTTTCTCGACATTTTTAGCGCTGCCAGTTTCTTGCAGGCGTGACTCAACCGTGGAATTCATAATAACCACCGTTCGCGGATAATGAATGAAAATTAAAGGAAGGTTTTTTTGCGCGCTTGCCAATAGAACGCCGATGCCAATGCAAGCAGGATAATCATTATCTGCACTACAATCGCACCGATTGCCTCTACACTCCAGACTGGCTCAGCGGCAGCCACGTGTGAGGAAATGCTACTAAAACGAGTGACGGTATACATAATCGGGCCAATCAGGCAATTCATAAACACCATGGTAAAAATAACCACTGCTTCCGATTCACTGATCATTCCCACCGACCAACTCACGCCGTAACATAAAAATAAATAAATTCCGATAATGATCGTCAGCGGGATAAATCCATTAGGAATAGGCGTAATCCAAAATACAACCAACGTTGCTGCACACACCACCAACCAGGGCAATATGAATAAACTCATATTGGCAATTAATTTAGCCACCAGGTAATCCATGGGTGTAACCGGCAAACTCATAATAAATGGCAGCGTATGCTCTTTGCGTTCATTGATAATCGAACTGGTGATTTGATGATTACCTAAACCGATCAACGCGCTGATTAGCAGCGTAGTGCCCATAAAAAATTGCCACTCGCCACCGCTGATAAAGCTTAGGGCCAACAATCCACCCACCATGTACATGGCAATATTTTTTCGCTGTATATACCAATCTTTAGCGATCAGGATTTTAATCAGCGGAATATTCAATCCGTGGTTCATACATGTACTCCTGATTTAACTGCTGCCACAAAAATCTTTTCCAACGACATAGGTTCAACTGACGAAATTTGTGCGCCGAGTTCATTTAACCGCGCAACAGCGCGGTCAGGGTTTTGATTAAAAACCAATTCGCACAACGAACCATTTTGTTTTGCCCTGACTAATCCTGGCAGTGACAAATTAGCAGCATCACTGATGCCGGTACACAAAACTCGCCGCCAGCGATCCAGATAAATTTCTTTATCTTGCGAATCCAGCAACTTTCCCTTGTGTAAAAAGCTGATGGTATCCGAGAGTTGTTCTACATCCTGGGTATTGTGGGATGAAAAAAGCACACTGCGCTCTTCATTACGCAAGATTTCAGCCAGCTCAGTTAGCACCTCTTCGCGTGCAACCGGATCAAGCCCGGTCGTGGGTTCGTCCAGCACCACTAATTTAGGACGACGTGCCAGCACCAATAATAAACCTGCTTTAACACGCTGCCCGTGCGAAAAACCTTTGGTTTTTTGATCGGCCTTTAAATCAAATACAGTTAATAAATGTTCGGCATAACGTGAATCCCAACCACTGTAAACGGATTGGATAAATTCCATATGCCAGCGCAAGGTTTCATTTTTGTACATACGCATATCATCTGATGCGAAACCAATTTGCGCTTTAACCGCGACTTGCTGTTGCGGTAATTCACAGCCTAATACGTTTACACTACCGGAATCAGGCTTGATCAACCCCATCAGCAAACGCATTGTCGTAGACTTGCCCGCACCGTTTACACCAACCAGGCCCATTATCTGCCCTTGCGGTAATTGCAGGCTGAGGTTATCCAGATAAAATTCCGGATAACGCTTGCACACGTTTTGAAATTCAATGGCGTTTTGCATATTCACTCCCGAACAATTTACCTGCGAGCCAAACAAATAACATAGTAATGGGTACACAAATGCTGCACCCGTTTAACAGGGACCGATAACTTAATTAAGGCAAGCGATATTCCAGTTTTGCAGTGCACGGAAATTCGCCCCTTTTATCAGTGTTGGCACAGCTGCCTGCACCACCCCCCATAATTCCTTCAAATTTTCCTGTGCCGCCGATAATCTCGTCGCTACCATTCCATTTACCAACGGCCTCGCTTGTACCGGTGTATCGAATAAAAACTTTGTCTCCATCTGTATCTTCATAAGTGCAAAATCCGGCACTCTTGTTGATTTTTTTATGCGTAAAAATAGAAAAAGAGCAAGCTGCTTTCCCCAAATGCAAAGGTCCTTTCCCCATTTCATTAAACGTCACCCCGGTCAAAGTGCCATGACTGTAATCGTCATTAAATTTTGTGATGGAAGTACCCTTATAGATCGACTGGAGATTAATTTCGCCTGACTTGGGCAACACATCTGCAGTGGCATTTATGCAGAGGCAGGCAAGCGCAACACCCGCCATCCAGATAATAATGTTCTTACACATAAAAACTCCTTGATTGTTACAAACACCATTCATTGATAGTTTCCTTCTCGCCGTTTTAACGCATCCCGATACGAGTTCGAATTGACACAATTAATCAGCAGCAAGTGCCTTTTTTACCAGTTCCAAAATCCGATTATCGCTTAACCCCAACGCACGCCCGGCCCCAATCAAACCTGCGATGTATTTTTCCAGCTCGGTTTCAATAAGGTTTTTCTGTATATCCACCACATCAGCGACAAAAGAGCCGCGCCCCGCCTGAGTCACAATCACACCTTCAGTTTCCAGCTCTGTATATGCGCGCTTCACCGTAATCACACTGACTTTGGTCGAAACACTTAACTCGCGAATGGAAGGTAAAGGGTGACCTGCTGGCCAATCACCAGCGCGAATTTTTTGTTTGATCTGCTCCATGATTTGCACATACATGGGCCGACTATCTTGCTGCGAAAGAAATAGACCTTCAGTCACGCAAACTCCAACTGTATATATAAGATATACACAGTATACACAGATATGCACAGCGTGCAACTGTGTATATAGGTACACTTAAAAAAAGAGGAATCACGGCTGACGACAGATAAGCCACCCAAGGTAACAATCGCAAATATGAAATTTATAATCTTTGGGAAATTTTTCCAGCACGTACGCAATGATCCCATTAGGAGATTTATTGGAAGAAATCCGCTTGTAATGATCGCGCCACAACCTAAAAGGCTCACAAAAAGACTCTCCTGGCAAGATGGCTCTTATTTTTGTAATGTGAAGTAATAGATTAATTGTTTTTGTTATGAGAGAACTTCTGGCGGGTTTTCATAAGGACTTATCACGTGTTGGTTAACCTATATAAATAATAAGACGTAACGCCATACCAAAATCATACTTAGTTGCTTACACGTGCACAGAAGGTTTTCCAGCGGAGCAAAAGCAAATGATGTCGCCTAAATTCTTAAGCCCACCTTTCACTTGTATCAACCTCTCCTAATATTAACCAGCAATAAATTTAACTGACTTAATTAATGCCAAGGTATGAGGCTCTTCTTATGACAAATGATCCGTCACATCTAAACCAGGATAAACCGTTGAACACTTCATGCAGCGATCCCAACGAATCGCTCGTGAATATGTTTGTCAATATCGTGCAAAAAAAACGTATTGATGGTGGTCAGTGCCCTGCACTTCGCCCCGTATTTTTGAAGCCACATGGAATCGCCCAGGGGCTTTTTAAAATCAAACCTGATTTACCCGCGAATCTCGCCGTGGGTTTATTTGCAGGATCTGAATATCCGCTGTGGGCAAGATTTTCATCAGATACCGTTCCGACTTCAAATGATTTCAAAACAACCTGCGGTATCGGGCTCAAGTTATTTAACACACCGACACCCAAAATATTTGGTCAACCGGAAGAAACTACATTCGATTTTATTCTGCAAAATTATCCAGTTTTTTTTGTCGATACCGCAAAAGACATGTGTGAATTCACGAGGGCTGGTGTAGTCGAGGGAGATTACGATAGTGATCTGAGCAAACACCCGACGACACAAAAAATACTTGATGAAATGGCACAATCTGTTGGTTCGGTGTTAGCCATTTCCTACTGGGCAATTTTGCCCTTCTCACTCGGCCCAAACCAATTCGTTAAATATCTACTCAGACCGACCTTAACAGACAAGCCGCCACAATCGACACCAACTGACCCAACCTATCTCGGCCAGGAAATGGCTGCGCGATTGGCAAAGGAATCTGTGACTTTCGAATTTTGCATACAACTGCGAACTAATCCGGACACCATGCCATTGGATGAGGCTACGGTGGCGTGGCCGGAAACGGAAAGCCCCTTTATTCCGGTGGCAGACGTGCATTTTCCACAACAGGATATATTGGCCCGGGGCCAGCCCGCCTATGGCGAAAATCTCAGTATGAATATCTGGCGTGTGACAGAAGATCACCGCCCCCAGGGGTCCATTGCCGAGGTCCGCAAATCCGTCTACGCAGCTTCCGCTGAACAACGCCGCAACGCCAATGGTGTTCCCAACGGCGAACCCGCATCGGCCAAGCCGGCTGATGTACTTCCCCCCTGCAAGGATCAGGTGATTGTGCGTGCGGCAATTCACCCTGGTATAGGGGTGGCAAGGGTCGGCAATGCGGAAACGGATTTTTTTATTGGACCAGAGGTGACCAACCCACCCGCAGCACCACAAGGTTTTTACCGCACCGCACAAGGTTCGCTAAAACGCCAGGCCGCGCGCTTCCGGATTTACGGCTATAACGCGGCGGGCGACGTGGTGCGCGAGCTAACAAGCGATAACGCGGAAATCCAATGGAATGTCCATGTCGCCAACCGCAAGGCGGACTGGTTTTACTTTATCACCGCGATGGACATCCCGGAGACAGCAAACCAGGTGCTTAACCGGCGCAATACGGAGATTACGGGTACTGCACGGGAAGGCTTGGTCATAGATCCCGGCGCACGTTCCATTAGCGGCAGCTCTACCAGCGGGCCGCAATATCGCTTCGACAGCGGTAAGTTCAAAGGTGTGGCAGTCGACCTGGGTGAATTGCAAACTGACGTTAACGGCCGCCTGCTGTTCCTCGGTGGACGAGGCACATCCGCATCGCCTTCGGGCAAACCACCATTCGACACAGCCAACCCTGACTCTTTCAATAATGCAGCAGACTGGTATGACGATATGTCGGACGGGCCGGTGAATGCCGCCGTAAGCATCAACGGAAAAACCATTCCTGTGGATGGAGCCTGGGTGATATGTGCTCCACCCAACTATGCGCCGGATGTGATTGGCTGGCGCACCATGTACGACTTGATGATTGATGTCTATACCCAAAATGGATGGTTGCCGGTGCCCGCCGTCACATCGTTCAGTAAGGATGTGCTGCCACAATTGCAGCGCCTGGCCAACCTCCAATGGGTCAATAAAGGCTTTGCCACTTTATTTGGCAAAGGTTGCCCGATGGATTTCGAAAGCCCGGCCTTTATCGCCAAACTTGCACAGAAGCCGGCAAACGCGAACGACGATGCTTATGGCGAATTGCGTCGGCAGTTACTGAATACCTTCCGCCCTTACCAACCCAAAATAAATGATCCTCGCCTGTGGCCCTGGGTTTATGGCGATGATTTTGGTGGCGACTTGTTTCAGGATTCCCCCAATACCATGCTCGCCTTACCTTCCCTGCAGCAAATGCACTTGCAACGCTGGGCGGCGGGGAAATTCGATAACGACTGGCAGCCAGATCAAAAACCGCCACAGCAACTCAGCGATGTGCCTCTGGCGGAACAGCCCGCGATGCTGGATCAAGCAGCTATGCATTTCTGCCTGGCAGATGCGTTCCATCCCGGCTGCGAAATGACCTGGCCAATGCGTCACGCCAGCCTCTACCGCCAACCATTCCGCATCCGTGAAAATCCACTAGTGGAAAATCCCAATGAATGGGGGCCAACCCTCAACCAACAACAGGCACTCGCACCCGATGGCCCACTCTATGCACAGGTGGCCGGCGGTATTACGCGCTGGATGGGCCTGCCGTGGCAGGGCGACACGGCCTACTGTCGCTCCGGTTACGATCCGGATTACGATCCGTTCGTACCGACGTTCTGGCCGGCACGTGTACCTAACTGGGTTTTGACCGAGAGCGACTATCAGATTGTTATCGACGAAAGCCGTCCGCGCAACGAGCGCATCGCCGCATACAGTCGACGTGAGAGTTGGAACCGTTTTATCGACACCGCCCAAAAAATTCCCGCGATTATGGAAAAAATGATCGCCGATTTTGGTAAACAGGGGATTATCGAAGCCCGGCCCGGTGTTCCGAATGATCCGGATTTCCCCGCTGTAATCTATGTGGAAAACGTGGCTTATGCTGAAGTACCGAAACTACTGTCGGCCGCCCTGGTTCACGTGGAAGCGGGAACAAGAGAAAGCAAAGTCCGGCAAGCCGGCTGGGCGAGCGAGCAACACTTGCAGGATGCCATCCGCCTGCGCCAGCGCAAACGCATAGAGGAATAAATGCGCAACCGCTTTTTTGATGTGGTTATCCTCGGGGCTGGTCCGGCAGGGATGCTGGCCGCCATATGCCTCGCCCGCGCGGGCAAAAAGGTCGCACTACTGGACCGCCCCGCCGGGCAAAATAAATCGCTCGAATACACCAAGGTGGGTGAGTCAGTTCCCGCTGCAATTAATGTTTTTTTGCAAAAACTAAATCTCAACCTCGTAGATGCCACCATCCACCGGCCAATTCCCGGAAGTGATTCCCTGTGGGCAGGAGAACAGTTGCAACAGGATTCCATACAACACTCCCAAGGCATGGGCTGGCGATTGGATCGCATCGAGTTTGAGAAAGATTTATTGCGGCAGGCAATACAGAGCGGTGCAGAATTACTGCCCGCATTGCTCCATAACAGCCATCATGATGGAACAAGGTGGCAATTAAAAATCGATACCAATGAATGTATCGAAAGCGAATTCACCGTCGACGCCAGTGGCCGTACTGCGGTATTGGCCCGCAAATCGGGGAGTATGCGCATAAAAGGCCCTCCACTAGTCGCCCTGTGGGCTGTCGGCCAACCCGCTGAGACTTACACGGCGCAAACCCTTACCGAAAGCCAGGCTAACGGCTGGTGGTATGGGGCCCACTTACCGGACGGACGTCCCCTCGCCATTTTCCACACCAGTGCCCGGTACGCCGCCGAGCTAAGCCATCAACCGGAAAAATGGTGGAAGCAATTTAGCAGCACCTATTTGCTTCAAAAAAAAATCAATTCACAGACCCTGCACAACGCGGAACTCAAAATTAATGAAGCACGCACCACGTCTTTACAACAACCTTACGGAGATTATTGGGCCGCTTGTGGCGATGCAGCACTAAGTTTCGATCCACTTTCTTCGCAAGGAATTTTTAATGCTTTGGCAAGTGCGCATATGTTGTCGCAAGCAATCTTGAATCCGGATCGACAAGCAGCAATGCAGGGCTACAGCGAGCAGCTGGGAAAGATTGCAGATATATACCAACTGCGACGGCTGCAGTATTACCAACGAGCTTATGAGTTCCATGGGCATGAATTTTGGAAGGAGCAACTCGCAGGGGCACACCGATAGCATGTTTAGAAATAATTATGCGCTGGGGCTGAATCGCAGGCAGAAGGAAGACTGAAAAGTAATGAGTAAAACGCCAATACCGATATGTGCAACTGAACTCACATTTATTCATAAGCGTGCATGATTGAATAATTAGCTTTACGCAAATGAGTTGGCAATCATTCTTTTCACTTTCAAAGGAGTAAATTATGAAACCGTTCATTTTAGTAAAAAATTTAGTAACACTTTTTGGATTACTTGCACTCTCTCAGTCTACATTTGCAGGTTTGATTCAATACACCTACTCCAGCAAACCGTTGCAATGGGAAAAAACACTTATTGCGGGCTACGAATGGGAAGAGGAAGTTATTAACGAAGATGATGGGGACATTTCTTTTCAATTTTCGTTTACCCTGGATGACACACTGATTTCCTCATCAGCCCTTTCCAAAATTTTTATTACCAACGTAGAGCTTCTTACTGATAGCGCTTTTGACAGCAATTGGTGGGAACCGGAATTTACAACATCGACGAATGCAAAAGTAATCATTAATCCTGATGGTACGATTAACGCATGGAGTTTCATTTTTAAAAGCCATATCAATGACGCAACAAGAAATACGCTTGTTAATAAAATGAGAGATCACAAAATCTATATAAACTCCCAGGGAGGAAAAGGCACTTGCAATTGCGATTTTTTTCAGGAGAAAACAAATTTCGTGATAGAGCGGCCCGAAGATAGCTGGATTATTGCCTCTTATGGTGATGCTACCTATAAAAGCAACAACGCATTGAGCCAATGGAAGATTGAAAAAATACCTGTAACGGAACCAGCAGGCCTGGTTTTAACAGCACTGGGTTTATTAGGCCTCGCAGCAACCCGAAGAATAAAAAATAATTATTGAACATGCACTAAAAAAGGTGGGGGACCAAAAGTCACCCACCTTTTTTATTCAGGCTTTTATATAAACCATTGTTTATTTGCGCCAAATACCCGTATAAACCGAACCGCAGTACCACCAACCAGTGCGGGTATAACCCAGGTTCGCATAGTAGTTTGATTTTTGGTTGAAGCTGGTCAAGCTCATACCGAAGTGGGTGTACCAGGAGCCGCTCGCTGGAATCCAGGTAGTGTTATAAATCTGGCCCCCATCAGTACATGGAAAGGTATCAATCATCACACCGGAATCTGCAAAATGATTAAACCATGCTTGCATACGCTCATCCGGAATATTGTTCACCGTCCAGTAACCAACGGAATGGGGAGCCCATACCAACACTTTACCGGCAGGCAAAGCTTTGCCATTGAGCAATGACCAGGGGCCGTTTACCGAAGCCTTGCCATTGGTAACCGGCGTGGTTTGTCCATGATCAAACTTTATCGTTACCGGGTCGCCATCCTTCTCCATATGCACATGCAAGTGAGGGCCAGTAGAGTTACCACTGTTACCAACCACACCTAATAGTTGACCCTTTTGAACACGAACACCACCCGTTACACGCCCATCCTGGGTCCATGGATTGCCTGTATCAGGATGGGTCAAATAAGTGGCATTGTGCGGGCAAATCGCAGCGGGCACTGTGCCCGGCTGGGCATGTGCGTAAAGTGCATAGACACCGTTATCTTGCAAAATCCACACGTGATTTCCCGCTAAACCAATATAACCATCCAGCAGTTTTTGCAGCTTGCTGCCGGCTTTATTTTCCGGTGAATTGCGCCAGCACCCCACTACGGTTCCCGCTTCCATTGCACGGATTTTCGCGCCGTAAATGATGTGATTTGAATTAATCGTATTGTCAGCGCCGTCCGTTTTCAGGTGACTCCATTGATCGCTACCTACATGGCGAACGGCGCCAATATCAAAACCTTTTTCCTGAGTACCACCAGACCAATGTTCGCCCGTTGAATAACGATGGTTCAAATTAAGATCATCAGCACGCAATGGAAAATCTACCGCCATCACCGACACTGAAGAAAAAACTGCAGACGATATCAATACAACACGAGTTAATGTACGAAGTGCTTTCATAGCAAACATCCTTTTAAATCCAAAAAATATGAGTGAGTAGTTTGTCGCTGATCGGCCAATGAAAACCATTTCAATAACAGGCCGGTCAACTCCGCGTAGCGCTCTATTGCAACGCTATGGATGCCATTTTAGAGAATTTAAAAATCGGGAATAGTCGCCATAAGCGGAGATTTTTGTAAGCCATTTGCGGGGAAGTAAATTACTCACCAGCGCAATGTGAATTTTTCACATTGCTTGTGATCTAACGCTGTAATTCAATTTTTAATACAGAGGCATACCATGATTAACAATCATCAACATATTCAAGAGTTGGCATATTATCTCTGGTTATCTGCAGGAAAACCTGAGGGACAATCGGATAGTCACTGGCAAACAGCAATATCAATGGCCGAAAAAGAAAATGATCATCCGCATCAAAAGCGCTCTGTTGATCCATCCGAAGCAAAAGGCTCGACAGAACCTGAACAGCCCGATCAAACCTGAGCCAAAGTTAAATGTAATGAATAGCAACCTCAATAAATAATGGAGCAAATCCCATGACTGGAAAACTCGATAAAACTGCATTCGGTATGGAATTGGATCGACGCCTGGATGAAGTCATTGCGTGGGCGGTAAAAGAATGTCCGATAGAAGATGCGAATCTTGCCTATGCCGATTTTGCAAAAGTCCGCATCGATTTCCATCAAGTAGCAACCGGTGAAATCAAAGCAGACAATCCATTAAGTGATGCAGAACCTGAAGAAGGCGGCCCGCAATACATCAATGACAACCCTGCCCCGTGGCCATAAAATGTAAGAATTATTTATAGTTTACTTTTTAGGTTCATTGCTGGTCACTAAAAATTCCAGGCCTACGCCCGGATCTTCTTCACCTGATGAATACATTGGGCTCGCCGCTTCACTGGCTTTGTGCCCTAATACCAGATCTTTAGTAAGCGGATAAATCGGCGCTGCAATATTAACGGTATTTGCTGCACTCTCTTCCACGTAAGCAGGCTTTCTTTCATCATGTACTGCTGCCTCAGCATCACACGTAGAAACTGCGAATTCCAATGGTTTAACTTTGGTGCCACGGCGACCTGCATAAATCCGCGTAAATTCAGCCCCAAACAGTACAATTAATCCAACATAGGAAACCCACAACATAATTAAAATAATGGTACCTGCTGCACCGTAGGCTGAAGCCGGATTGCTGTGGCCAAAATAAATGCCCAATGCAAATTTAGCCAACACAAATAATAACGCAGTAACAAAAGCGCCCGTCCATACATCACGCCACGGCACTACAGCATCAGGTAAAAATTTAAATATAGCGGCAAATAAAAAAGTGATGACGCCGAGTGATAATGAAATATCCAGAAAGCGGAACACAATGTTGAAGGTTTCTGAAAAATAGTACGCAACCCACCCGCTTAATATGGTTAACATTGCAGATAGCACCAACGACACCAGCAATATAAATCCCACCGCAAGAATCAATCCGAAAGAAGAAACTCTGTCCAACACCATCTTCATGATTTTCCCCTCAGCTTGCGGCTTGACCTCCCAGATTGAATTTAACGTTTGCTGCAACTGATAAAACACACCGGTTGCACCAAAGATCAACGTAGCAATCCCCATCATAGAGGCAAAGGTGGAATCATGGTGAACGCTAGCATTGGCAATAATAGCTTCAATGTCTTTTGCCGTATTACCACCAATCATTCCCCCTACTTCTGCACTAATTCGCCGTGTTATCGCCTCTTCACCAAAAAAATAACCTGCCAAATTAATAATGATTACGAGCAAACCAGGCAAGGAGAAAATAGTATAAAAAGATATTACCGCACTATTCCTGAAAGGATCGCGGTCTAACCATTGCAGGAACGTATCACGGAACATGAACGCCCATTCTTTAAGTTTTCCATAGCCTTTGATTTCTCCATATCTTTTGATTTTTCCATAATACGTCATGACTACACCGTTATTTAAAAAATAGGAATATAGATGCATCAAATCAAGTGATTGGCAAAAGCGCAGATGCACTCATTAACTTCTGATAACAAAATCAAATAGATAGTTCCCATTTTTTATGCATTTCAATAATCCAGCGTTAATATCAAACGTTGTTTTGCATGACAATTAATGAATTTCTGAAAGCCTGATAATAATTAATTGAATCATTCACCAGATATAAAGGTCCACTTTATAGAGGCTACCGTTTATAGAGACTACCTTCACACTTAACAGGTGAATATTAATATGCGCACAAAAAACATACTTCTGATAGGGGCTGCATTTACAGTGGGATTTTTATTAACCAAACTGCCCAAACGACAGCAAGCCGATATTACCCACTTGATCGAGAAGGCTGTATATAAAGGATTTGCCGAAATTAAAAACTCCAAACTGGCAGTACAGAACTCCCAATCAACCAATATTAAAATTTTTGCGCAACGAATGATTGATGACCATATTGCTATGAATCAAAAGATAACGGAAATTACCCGCTCCAAAAACATTTACATACCCACTATTGATAACTACATTGAAAATGGCGAGCCCTATTTAATGAGTTCACATAACGATGAGTTTTTTGATGAAGAGTATGTGGATTATCAGTTAACCGCTCACAAGGATATGGTCAAACTGTTTAAAAAAATCCGGGATTTCGGAGACCCTGAAATAGAAGCATTTTTTACTCACGCGCTTGAGCAGTTAAGTCACCACCTAAGGATGGCGCAAGACCTGGCTGATACTTTTCATACCAACAACATTCCAACAAGCCCATTGCAAAATTCCGATTTTGTAGAAGAACCAAATTACAAAGCATAAATTCAATGTACCAAATGCTGGTTAGTAATTCGTAAAGAAGCCAATGCTTCTTTTAAATAAAAGATGAGGAAATAGCAATGACAAATCAAAACCAAAATAGCAGAGCGACTACTACACCACCGGAAACACCACCACCGACACCCAACCCGATTGATCCACCGCAACCTTCGCCGGTTCCTGTTCCGGATCCCACACCGGAACCAACCCCTAATTCGCCCGGCACGCCTGACCAACCGATTCAACCCATAGATCCCACTGAGCCAACACATCCAGTTGCAAATTATTAAATTTGTTGCGAATAGTTGTGCCATCGCATACCAGGTCAGGCGCCTATTCATTTTACATCCTGATAAGCGCCTCGTTAGCGTGGTGTCACTGGAAAATTGCGAGCAGTCGCCGCCAAAAAGTGGGCGTCGCGGTATTGCACAGTGTGGCTAAAGCGCATTAGATAAACATTCAATAAAATCAAAAAACTGCACTTAACAATTTTAAGTTATTAAGTGCCGTTTATAATTACCGTGTTTATCTTGATAAGGTAAAATAGTGTCGCTTATATAAAAGGGAGAAAGCACCGATCAAAAGCAAATAGATTGAAGGGATTTCAGGAACATTAGTTACTGCTCTTTTGCGCATAAAAAATTCTTCCAATGTGATATCTATAGCCGAGGCTTTGGATCTACCAATTTCATATTCATCCTGCATTCCAATTGAAACATATCCAAAAGTATCAGGGCCTGCTTCCCATTCCAACTCTTGAACAAGACCCAAGCCGTTTAACAAATGCTCGCCCCAGTTCATAATCCCTAAACTGATATGCATGGCTTTATAGTCCGGAGTGTCGCCATATACATAAATATTTTGTTCATAAAGATAGATAGCTTCTGTATTAGAGCCATCCCCAATATCATCACTGGTGTAATTCACACCTTCTATTAAAAGTGAAGGCCAAAACGGTTCCTCTATTTTTACAGAAGGGCTTAAGACCTTACCATTTATGTTTACCACCAAAGTAAGCCAGTTGTTAGTGTAGCTTTCGTATGACTGACTGGTAGACGACCCCCTGATACTTCCCGGCGCTTTATCGACGTCATACCAGAATGTACCTGACACCTCAGTTCCCAAGAGGTCTTTGTCAAAATATCCGTCATATTCGTCCTCATAGCCATCTATAAAAGAGGTGATCGTACCGCGAAATCCACCTTCGATAATTACCGCTTGAGTATTTAGTGCGATGAAAGAAAAAGGTATCAGTAAGAACTTTAAAATAGTGGGCATTTTCATAAAGCATCCTTTTTAACAGAGAATATTAAATGGACGTTTATTAGGCACCCAATAAAAGCACTTTTCAACTGAATTTAATGCGGGGAAAAATAAAATGGCATCGAAATAACAGCTAAGAAAAAAGATAAAATGTTATTACAATAGTTTTAAAAAATGAAAAGCATTAATATTGAACCCATTGCCTAAATAAAATTTATGCGCCCCATGCCGGTTAGTATTTGAATCCAAATGAACACAACGGCATTCATTTGATCTGGCATAGGCTTCTATGTCAGAGAGCAACTGCTTTCCATAACCTTTGGATCGGTCACCATCCGCAACGATAAGGTCATATACATACAAAGCATTTACGCCTACCGACAAGTCAAAATAAACCCTGAATCCTGCAACTGCCTTGACAATTTCGTTATCAGCCAGATAAGCCAGCACATACCCCTGGGTTTGCATTAAACGAATAGTGGACAGAAAAGAATCCTGAACCAAATGCGGGCGCAACTCGCTCATCACATTGAAGCAGCCATTAATCTCATTATCTAAATTTGCAATTATCATCATCACCCTGCAAGAAAATTTACTATTGTGAATTCAGAATAGCTTTGTTGCTCATCAAGTTGCGCCTGAGACAATGCGCTGCATATCAAGAAAAGGGAATTGTCTCGGGGTCATTGCAAGTTTTTTGGGAGACTCAAAAACGAGTTTTTCCATGGAAAATAATTTGAATCGGTAACGTGTTTTATTCGTGCATTGAAAGCCTATATCCGTGATTACAATCATGACAGGATTAAATTGAAATTAAACGGATTGAGCCCGGTACAATACCGAACTCAATCTTTGAAATAACCCCACAGGCTAATGTACAACATGTGGGGTGCAGTTCAAAATGGGGAACCTTTATTAAAGTTTCGTATTAATAAATCAATCATCACCTTTAACAATCGCCTGAATCAGGTTTGGATAAAGTTGTGTGCCAGAAGCGCGATCAAACAACGCCATACCACCATTACCACCGTAACCGTTGTCCCAGTAGATGGGCACTAGGCCGCGGGTGTAAGCGGATTTGGTGATATATTCATTCCAGTACACGCGATAGCCTTCGTGATCGCCAATGTTTGTGCGCGACACAACACCGTACTCACCAAGAATTACACCAACGCCTTTGTCCACAAAATTGGTTTTCATTTTCTGAAATTGCGAGTCCGCCCAGGCTTCATTGGCCCATGTTTCAACAGCACTGGCGTTAGTAGCATTTTTTCCCCATTGGGTAATATTGCTGTTGGTGTTGAGTGTGAAGTTGTAAGGATCATAATAGTGAACTTCCATTAACAGGCGATTACTGGTGGTGTCTGTTGGAATTTTTGCGAAATTCACAGTGTGGTCAATATTGGTATTAAAGCCCTGTACTACCAGGAAACGATTAGCGTTGTTACCACCGGTCGCACGCACTGCAGTTACAAATGTTTGGTTGAAACTGTTTTGTACAGTGTAGTATTCAGCGGTTGGTGTACCATAATCACCATCCACCATTACTTCATTAGTGCCTGCAAATAACAAGCGGTTATCGTAACTTTTGAAACGATTGGCAATTTGTGTCCACATAATTTTCAAACGATTGTTCACGTAAGCTTGTTGTGCATTCGTCGGTTGCATCCAACCGTTATCCCAATGGATATTCATCACTACATACATATCTGCATTAAGTGCGTAATTAACAACTTGTTCAACGCGATCCATCCACGCGGTTTGAATAACAAAGTTGGATTCATCAGAGAATTTGCTCCAGGCAACTGGTAAACGAATTGTTTTGAAGCCAGCTGCTTTTACAGAGTTAATTAATTGCTGGGTAATTAAAGGATTTCCCCATGCCGTTTCCCCACCGATGGCATCCAGTGAATTGCCAACGTTCCAACCAATTCCCATTAATTTGGTGAGTTGTACCGATGTCAATCCACCTGCGCTGCTCGAACTTCCTGCAATGGAACTGGATGAGCGCACACTACTGGACGATGGGCGAATAGACGATGTTGTAGCAACTAACGAGGATGAACGACTTGATGAAACAGACGTACGAACGGATGAAGATGAGGACGAACGAATGGATGATGAAGACGAACGTACCGATGATGATGGAACTGATGATGCACTAGACCTGCTCGTTGATATCGGGGAAGTTGATACCGAGGAATTAGTACCACCACAAATCGCACCGGTTACCGTTGGTGTTTCTACTGCACCATTGGCATTTATCTGTACGCCGAAAGCGACAGTTTGCCCGGGAGAAATATTACCATTCCAGCTTAAGTTGGATGCGTTATACGGATTGCTTCCCGTTATATTTGCATTCCAACTTCCAGCAAGACGATTGTTAACATACGTCCAACTCACATTCCAACTATTGATAGCACTGGTGCCTTTGTTGGTAATTTCAATATTGGCAGTAGCACCGCTACCCCAGCTATTGGTGACTACATATTTGCAAGTTGCGGTTTGCGCCAGTGATGTTTGTGCTGCAAACAACCCGGCGCTGAGTAGAAGGGCTGCGCCCCATTTTTTTAGTTGCAGGTTTTGTAGCTGTAGGTTTTTCATCAGGTGTTTCTCCTGTCGTTATTGTTAAACGATTCAGGGTAAAAGTTTATCGCCCCTGAATGGTGAAAAACGCAAGCCTCGATTGAGGCTCGCGTGTTCGGGTGAATAAAGCTACGCAATATTTTTAATTTAATAACTTAATTAAAAATCTGGTAATTCATCCAAGGTGATGACGAGATCATGGTTATACACATGGCGTTTATGAGCATTGGTGTTGTAGTACTCGCCCGTCCAGAAATTGCTGGAATTGCTTACGCCTTCTGCCGTGTCAATGTCATTCCACACAACGAAATACAACCACCAGGCATTGTCTTGTTTTATTAAATCCGGATCAGGAATATTGCTGTTTTCACTCAGTGCAACTAATTTCACTTCTTGTGAATAGGCTTTTGCGAGATTGAACGTCGATGCTTGTGATTCATAGTTGCGACTGCCGTCGTAAATATCGTGACTGACAATATCGACATAAGCATCCCCTGGATACCAGCCACCACTTTGGCCATTCCATACCCAGATCAAATTATTCAAGCCGTAGAAATTAGTGAGACGGTCGTACAGATGCCGCCACAAAACGACTTGTGCATATGCAGCAGGAATTCCATCAGTACGATCCGAACGCCCCCACCAGAACCAACCACCAGAAGCTTCATGCAATGGTCTCCACAATACTGTTACGCCAGCGTCTTTCAGTTTTTGTAATTCAGCAGCAATCAAAGCGATATCCGCTTCGATATTTGCATAGCTGGTGCTCGCGGTATCCAGTTGGCCATTCGCAATCGGAATAGTGAAATTGGTATCGGCGGTGTAGAAAGCACCGATGCTATTGTTGCTCGCATTCGGGTCGCGCCAGTGCCATGCAAAAGTAACCAGGCCACCGCGATTCCAATGAGTAATCGCCTCTTCAGTTTGCTTAAGGCCGGGGTTACCGGCCCACAAACCATAGTTCATAAAGTCGTAACCCATAATCGCCGGTGCGCGGCCAGTGTCATTAATGACGCGTTGATATTGATCGATATTCTCTTGCCAGGTGAGATCCTGTTGGCCCGACAAAATGTGATTACCCCAAATCGATTTCAGATACGTGAACACCGATTTGGTGGTCGCATTTGCATTGGCATTCACCGGAACATTGCGTGCGGGTGCCTGGGTTGCACTACCCATTCCCGGACACATGCTTTTCGATAAACACACAGCTCCGCTTTGGAAACCCCAACTGCCATTATCAGTACCGCACAAATTCAATTTGGATGCACCGATCATGCAGTAAGAGAAATTGCCCGGGCCTGATGAATCAGGAGCAGATCCGTACACAATGCACGAATAACTATTTTCCCAACCCCAACCATCGCCATCCGGATCTGAATCGGCAGAGCGACAATATGGCCAACCGCTTGCAGTCGCGTTAGGAATTACTCCGCTCGCTGCGCTGCTACTCGATGAACTCACACTGCTCGATGAACGAATTGACGAGCTGCTGGATGAGCGAATTGATGAACTGCTGGAAGAAAGAATACTGCTCGATGAAGAACGAACACTCGAAGAACTCAACGAACTTGACGAGCTACTTCTAATTGAACTCGAACTCAGTGACGAGCTGGAAACAGGGCATCCCCCTACTACACCAAAAGGTGACGGTTGGCTTGCACAGGTCGAAACGGCAATACAACTTTTATTATTTTCATATCCCCAACCACTCGTGGTGGTTGTGCATACCGGATACAAAGTGCCGTACCAATTACATTGTTGCACCGCAGCGCACGCTGAAGAAACGCTCGACGAAATTGAACTGGAAGAGCGAATCGATGAGCTTGAACTTATCACGGAGGATGACGAGCGCAGCGATGAGGATGAGGAGCGCGATGTGGAAGGAATTGAACTGGATGAAGGCACACTGGATGAAACAACACTCGACGATGTTGGCGGAGTGGTACCGCAAATCGATCCAGTCACTGCCGGTGTTTCAATTGCTGCGCCATTGGAATTTACCTGCACACCAAAAGACACTTTTTGGCCCGGCTGGATATTGCCATTCCAGGTTAAATTGGTTGCCGAGTAAGGGTTAGAACCGGATACAGTCGCATTCCAACTGCCAGACAAACTGTTAGTTGTATATGCCCAGTTCACCGCCCAGTTATTAATGGCACTGGTACCGTTGTTGGTAATTTCAATGTTTGCGGTAGCACCGCCGCCCCAGTTATTGGTAACCACATACTTACAACTGGCACTCTGCGCCATTGTCGCCTGTGCAGCCAGAATTCCGGCGCCCAGGAGTGCGGCAGAGCCCAGCATTTTTAGCCGGGTTATATTCATCAGGATGTTCTCCGTTGGTTATTTTGCTTCGTTATTAATTATTAAAAACCGGCGCAGGGAACAACTCGGCCCATGGCCGGGGGGTTTGCTTTGAACTAATACAGCAGTCGCTATACGAGATTTTCGAGGGGAAGAAAAAGCTTGCGAACAAATAGTCAGCAGGACTAGATATTACCTATTCGTGTGAATAATAGGATTTATTGATGCGTCATTTGTGAAGCATTTGACGACACAACTTACACAATGAGAATGGATTCACAAATAGAACAATTTTCAAATATAAAAAATGATACTCCAGTTTTCTCCAGTAAAACGGGGCACAGGAAAACGGCTTGCAGGTGAGAAGTTTGGGGAAATGCGCTAACGAAAAAGTGAACCTCAACCTATTCAGATTTGAAATTGAACGATAAGTAATTTCTGCAGCGCACCATCACTGCATTGATATGAATTTGCCATGAGGTATGGTCAGAGCACCAAGACCTTTTGCTGGAAACTCGTACCTGTAATTGCAATGACAGCGAAAAAACTTCCATTGTGCCGCGAAGTATCCACGCAATTTTTTTCTGTTTCTATTAGTAACTAATAGCGGATGCTCTTTCAGGTTTTTTCTAAATAAAAACAGGTACGCATGGGTTCATCGCCTTACAACAACATCGTCATGACGTCATTATCATTTGCAATCAATGTTAATTACACAATGAGCGAATGCATAAGACTGAGATAATTTTGAATATTTATTCCCGGTTTTAAAACACGGAAATGAGGTGCGACTTTTTTCGATGAATACTATTTACACTTTATTCTGTAATTTATATTCCAACCCGAAAGTCGAACTCGCCTTTTAGATAGTGCCCTCCTAGAATCCAGCCGCACAAACTATAAACAGTGCTATTTATAGTTTGCGTAATGATGCGTTACACAAATTCCAGTTTTTATTCTTTAGGGAGAAAACAATGAAAATAAATAAAATGACGTCTTTGCGAATATCAGCATTTATCGCCGGGGCTTTATCCTTTTTCACAATTACTGATTTAAGCGCCCACGGTTATGTCTCTTCACCACAAAGCAGGATATTGGCGTGTTATAAAGATAACAAAGATAACGTTGGCAATCTCACACTACCCGCTTGTATAGCGGCAGACGCGTTAAATGTTGGCGGGTCTGCCTTTTACTCCCCGCAGGAAGTAGCCGTCTATGAAGCCAAGGATGATCATCAACAATGGATTCCCGACGGAAAATTATGCAGTGCCAACCGGAATATGTTTGCCGGCCTGGATCTCGCACGTAACGACTGGACCGCAACGCCTGTTGCACCAGGACCACGTGAATTTGTCTGGACAAATACTGCATCTCACCGCACCACCTATTTTCGTTATTACATTACCAAGCAAGGTTTTGACCCCGCCGGTGCACCACTGAAATGGTCCGATCTGGAATTAATTCACGATTCCGGGCCCGAGCCTCAACAAACCACTTCTACCCATGTCGTCAACTTACCTCAGCGTAGCGGCAAGCATATTGTTTACGCGATTTGGCAACGCGATTGGAAATCGGATGCGGCGGAAGCAAATTACCAATGTATTGATGTTGACTACCAACCTATCCCCAACTCGTCATCAAGCGTCAGCAATAGCTCCAGTTCTGTTGTGGATCATTGCAGTACGTTGCCTTACTGGAACAGCAGTACTGTGTACGTGGGTGGCAATCAGGTGCAACACAACGGCAAACGTTATCGGGCAAATTACTGGACGCAGGGAAATAATCCCGTGCAATCATCAGGGCAATACAATCACTGGCTGGATTTAGGCTCCTGTAATGTAACAAGCTCTGCATCAAGTTCATTGGTGGCGAGTAGCCGGAGCAGTTCGACGCTGTCTTCGTCAAGCCGATCAAGCGTTTCATCAATTCCGTTGGGTTGCAACTCACCGACCTATAGCGATAGCGTCAACTATAAGAACGGCGATCTGGTGCAAAACTTCGGGTATGAATACAGGTGTAATGTCAGCGGCTGGTGTAATACCGGCGGAGCTTATGTACCCGGTGTAGGTTGGGCCTGGACATATGCGTGGACTCAGGTTCGCGGCTGCGCTATCGAATAAAATTTCCCGTTTCGAGAGTAATGTCTATTGAGCAACAGCAGCTTCGGCTGCTGTTTTTTATTGGGCACGTAAAGTTATTCGCCATTTTGTACAGATCGACAATCGCCAACTAAGCTTTCCTGATCACAAGAGGTAAAAAATGGGAAAGCACGATGTTTAATGCACGATTGAAACAAGAGATAGCTGTTTTGACCGAACAACTCTCGTCCATGCTGCAAGTACGCGAAAGCCTGGACAGTGAGATGTTGATGCTCAATCTGGATCCGCAGGGGCGGATTATTTACGCAAACGCCAATTTTGACGCTGAGATGGCGTTTACTAGCGGCGCAGTTCTCAACCGTAAGTTGATCGATCTGGTTCCTGCCTATGCGCAAAAAACCGATCACTTCGAGCGCATGAAAAACGCCATCCAACAAGGAGCACACTGGGCAGGTGCACTACAAATAGTTCGTGGAGATGAAGAAGAAGCCTGGTTGCGGGCAATTGTGCAACCGGTGAAAAGCAGCCATGGCCAAATCCAAACTTTTTCAGTCTATGCGAACGACCTTACCCGCACCATTGAAGCCTCATGTGAACACCAAAATTTAATCGAAGCGTTGCAACGCTCAACAGCGGTTATTGAATTTGATTTAAACGGAAATGTGTTGACAGCCAATGATCGTTTTCTAAAAAGCATGGGCTACTCACTGAATCAAATCGTTGGCAAACATCACCGTATGTTTTGTGACCCGAGTGAATACAATTCCACTGGATACCAGACGTTTTGGGAAAAACTTCGTCGCGGCGAATTTATTGCTGACCGATTCAAACGCGTAGACAGTCACGGTCGCACTGTTTGGCTAGAAGCTTCCTATAACCCCATTTCCGATTCACATAACCGTCTGTATAAAATTGTAAAATTCGCAACGGTAATCACTGATCAAGTAAACGGTGAAATAGCCGTTGCACAAGCCGCCGATATTGCTTACAGCACTTCGCAACACACTGATGCCACCGCCAAAAGAGGCAGCGGCGTCGTACAACAAACCGTAGAAGTCATGCGCGAATTAGCCGCACAAATGGAAGCCGCTGCCGAAGGTATTGCTGCACTGGATAAACAATCGCAAATCATTGGCACCATCATCAAAAGCATCAGCAGTATTGCCGATCAAACCAACCTGCTCGCCTTAAACGCTGCAATTGAAGCTGCGCGCGCCGGCGACCAGGGTCGCGGCTTCGCCGTCGTTGCCGATGAAGTCCGCCAACTCGCCTCACGCACCAGCCAGGCCACGGTAGAAATTGTCAGCGTGGTTTCACAAAACCAGAAGCTGGCAGAAGAAGCCGTACAAATAATTGAAAATGGAAAACGCCAGGCCGTACAAGGCCTCGAACTTTCCGCACAAGCCGGTGATGTTATTGTGGAGATTCAGGATGGGGCGCAAAAAGTTGTTAGTGCGGTGGGGCAGTTTGCGAATAGATTAACCACTTAATCTATTCGCAACATTTGGCTATGCACTGAACTGACGCAAAAAATTAAATCGGGTTGGACACGCGCATCGCCAAAGTAACTAGGTCGATTTTTTACAAGCATTTTTTTATCTCAACTTAAAGAATATAACGAAATGATGAATACCTGTGCAGCTTTTCTTTCTAGCTCTTTTTTTTGTCTTCTATCTACCGGTATTAGTGCAAATGACATAATGAAATATTCTCCATCGGATGCAAGCATTTTAAAAAATGCTTCTCTGGTTGTTCAGGGGCGAGTGACCGATGTTGCTAATTTTCCATCAGTTAAAAAAGGTTGTTTTACCAATGTATTTAAATTACAGGTGGAGATAAGTTTCAAAGGCGGAAGCGAAGGTGAGATAGTCCAGATAGGATCCTTAAGTAATAGAATCGATCTCGCTGTTGGAGATCGATTCCTGATAGTGCTTAACGACGGTATCAAACAAGAATTTAATCTTTATGATTATTGTAAGTATCCCAGGCTGGATAAAAGTTACAGTAAAAAGCAATTAAAGGTTACAAGGGGATCTATTGCATCAAGTTATCGAATAAGTGCTCAGAATTTTTCTATCGTTGGCTGTGGCGCAAGTAAAAGGATTTTGTTACAAAATGAGCTTTTGAAAGTTGAATCAACAAAGTATCTTGCTGATGGAGATTGTGATTCAATTCAAGGGGAATATGCAATTCTTATTAATACCATAGAAAACACTCTGGCCGTTGGCAATGATCAAACGGCGAACCTTGAACGTTAGGAAATTTATATTGCTTGAAGATACCGCCCCCGAGAAAGCAACCGCTACTTTTTCAAATTATTGCCACAGACTTCAATATATGCTCCCGCAACCACTGGTGCGCCGGATCGCGGTGAACGCGTTCGTGCCAGAGCATTAGCATTTCATAACCGGGGACATCTAATGGGGGTTTAACCACTTGCAGAGTGTTGCTATTGCGGACCAAACGCGATGGGACCAATGCAACAAAATCAGTGTTCATCAAAACAGATTCAAGAAATAAAAAATGCGGAATAGATAAAGCAACTCTTCGCTTCATTCCCAATTCGGCGAGCGCGGTATCTGTAACACCGTGAAAACCGCCGCCGTCTGGCGATACGATTACATGATTAAGTGCGCAAAACTTTTCCAGTGTCAGACGACCTTTTAACCCGGGATGTCCGGCTCTGCCTGCGAGTAAATAATTTTCAATAAATACTGATTTGCGACGCAAGTTTTGTGGTGCTTCTACGGTGATATGAAATGCGAGATCGATATCGCCCTGCTCGGCTTGTTTGGTAATCAGCGATGGAACAATTTGCAAAATCGCGAGCCGTGTTGCCGGGGCGACTTTGCATAAACCGGCAATCGCTGGCAAAAGAATTGTTGATTCGCTGTAATCCGATGCGGCAACCCGCCAGGTTTGATTTGCCTTTGCCGGATCAAACGGGGTGGATGGTGCGACAGCCTGTTCCAGCGCTTCCAATGCCTGTCGCAACGGTTCACGTAATTCGTCGGCCCGCGTTGTGGGGCGCATACCACGCGGGCCAGCGAGCAATAAAGGATCACCAAAGACTTCACGTAATCTAGCCAATTGGATGCTTACGGTGGGCTGGGATAAATGCAAACGCTCGGCCGCGCGAGTGACATTATGCTCGGCCAATAAAGCATCCAGCGTGACCAGCAAGTTCAGATCCAGGTTCCGCAAGGAATTGTTCATGGCAATACCTGATATGTTAGAAATTCATTTCTACTATACCTCAACTAGCCCTACTCTGTGCCTATTCCCTACTGGAGCACAGCTATGAATGTCTTAATTGTTTTTGCACATCCCGAACCGAAATCACTCAATGGCTCACTCAAGGATTTTATGGTTCAGCGTTTGGAAAAATCCGGTCATAACGTTCAAGTATCAGATTTGTATGCGATGCAATGGAAGGCGACGCTGGATGCAGATGACAACACCGAAAAACAGGAAGGCATTCGCTTTGATCCAGCGGAAGATTCAAAACAGGCGTTTTACAACGGTACGCAAAGCGCAGATATTGCACACGAGCAAGAAAAATTGCGCTGGGCCGACGCGGTTATTTTGCAATTTCCACTGTGGTGGTTCTCCATGCCCGCAATTCTTAAAGGCTGGATAGAACGGGTTTATGCGTATGGATTTGCTTATGGTGTAGGCGAGCATTCGGATAAACATTGGGGCGATCGTTATGGTGAAGGAAACCTCGCTGGTAAACGTGCCATGCTGGTAGTCACCACCGGCGGTTGGGAATCCCATTACAGCGAACGCGGAATTAATGGACCGATTAACGATATTTTATTTCCGATTCAACACGGCATCTTGTTTTATCCAGGTTTTGATGTGTTACCACCCTACGTTATATACAGAACAAGCCGTGTAGATGAAACCGTATTTGCAAAAGCACGTGATGAATTAGGTGCGCGATTAAATAGTTTATGGAGTACAAAACCAATTCCATTTCGCCACCAAAATAAAGGCGATTACGAAATACCGGCACTGACATTGCGCGCAGATTTTGCTCCAGGGAAATCAGGTCTTGCGATCCATGAATACGATGCGTGATAAAATTTCGATTAATTTAACTTTAAAAAAGCGGGCCACCAGGGCCCGCAATCACACAGCTTCAATAAAAAAACGTCAACAACAATTTTTAAAACTTAAAACGTCACACCGGTTGATGGTGCGATAGTTTTGATCGTGCCATCACTATTGAAGAATAATTTTTCAAGCGCAACCTGAC
This sequence comes from Cellvibrionaceae bacterium, assembly GCA_021151825.1. Classification (GTDB taxonomy): domain Bacteria; phylum Pseudomonadota; class Gammaproteobacteria; order Pseudomonadales; family Cellvibrionaceae; genus Cellvibrio. The sequence continues at coordinate 59,793 of JAGKWQ010000009.1, read as the reverse complement.
GGCGATAAGTCCCACCACCCTTACCATTACTGATGTGATATACCAAATACCATTGCCCTGCAAATTCGGTAATTGCCGGGTGGCTGGTTGGTGCATCCTGCCCTGTTAACGCCGGTAATTTATCGAGGATACGACCGCGATAAGTCCATGGACCTGTTGGGCTGGTTGCAGTGGCGTAATCAATCGTCGCCGGGTTGGCACCTGCGGCATACACCATATAGTAAGTGCCGTTGCGTTTAGTAAGGTAAGGCGCTTCAAAGAAATCGCGCGGCGTACGTTCAATCCAGTTGCCTTTAATGGATGTCATATTGTCATTCAGCGCAACTGTAACCATCCGCCAGAAACCACCGTAAGTTAAATACGCTTGGCCGTTATCGTCGACAAAAACAGTAGGGTCAATGGTATAAACCGTTTGGCCTGCATCGGTGTAATTAAACGCTTTCATCTCAATGGTATCGTCAACTAACGGTGCACCAATTGCATCGCGGAATGGGCCGAGCGGACTATCGCCTACGGCAACACCAATTGCCATTCCACCACCGCGTTTATTCACTGGCACATACCAATAAAATTTTCCGCCGCGCTCAATCATCTGCCCTGCCCATGCATTCGCATCCGCCCAGGTAAATGTGCTCAAATTCATTACCGGTGCGCCGTGATCTGTCCAATTCACCATATCGGTGGATGACAACACATACCAGCTGCGCAACAAGAAACCGTTAGTTCCTTCATCGCGACCGGCGGTAATGTAGAACGTACAATTGTGAACAAATGATGCGGGATCAGCGGTAAAAATATTTGGCAGGATTGGATTGCTACCACGTGTTCCCGCTAATGGTCCGGTGCAATTTCCGGTTGAAGAATTGGTGGAAGAACTTGCAACACTGCTACGCGAACTACTGGACGAAGAAGCTGGTTGCCCCACAGGAGTTCCGGCAACACGCCACTCCAGAATACCGGTGGATTGCGTTGCGTTTAGCATGGAAACACGCACACGGTTCGTCACAATTGAATTTAACGGCAAATTATTGAACGCATTTTTTACCAGCGGTACATCGCCAAGGCTTACCCAATTGCTGCCAGTCCAATATTCGATATAAGCGCGTGTTGGTGTAAGCACACCACCGTTATCATCAAACCAATAAATCTGTGTTTGTGTCAGGCTGTACGTTTGCGGCCAATCGTATTGCACCCATTGGATAGAATTTGGGTTATTCCAATTACCATAAGCGCCCTGAGATTTATCGTTGGAGTTTGCAGGAATACTGTTGTCATTGACTGCCACTAATGTTTCCCATGGAGAAACATAAGACGTCGTTGCAGTTGCGAGTGTCGCAATATTATTTGCAATAGGTGCAACACTGCTCGCTGAACTGCTGGTTCGCACAATACTGCTGTTCTGGATAGTACTGCTGTTCTGGATAGTACTGCTGCTCTGGATAATACTACTGAAAGAGCGACTGCTTGAAATGATACTGCTGGAGATTACACTGCTTGTAACAGATCGGCTTGAAACACTATTCACACTGGATGCAGAAGTACCACATAAATTTCCACTCAATACCGGTGTTTCTACGGCGCCACCATTGGTCACCGCTTGAAATCCAAATTCAGCGAATTGGCCCGGATTTAATCCACCATTCCAACCAAGATTGGTCGCCATGTAATTACCACTGAGCTGCGCATTCCATGCATTTGTCACGGTATTTTTTGCGTAGGACCAATTCACTTGCCAGCCATTAACACGTGCAGTGGTGTCATTAGTAACACGAACTGCAGCGGTATAACCTGCGCCCCAATTATTGGTAATTGTATAAGTACAAGCCGCATTCGCGGAACTTGCGCAGGTTGCTGTAATCACACCAAACAGCAATGCCAGCTGACTACAATCTTTTATCTTGCTTTGCATAAAAAATTCCTTCCTGAAAAATTCACCGCCGCCAATAGCGACGGTGAATTACTAAATGTGAATTAATTTCTGCCAGTCAATTTACTGTTAACAATTGACAGAAATTAATCGCGCGGACGCGCACCAATAATTTGTACTTGATAATTCAAGCCAACGGCTTCAGGGCTGGTATCAGTAGTTTCGAACGCGTTGTAGAGATACACATTATTAGGCGTATTGGTAACGACCAAACTTGACTCCTCACCGGAAGCCAATTGGAAGCTGCCCGCACCATTCGCAAGATCCACATAACGCACAGTGTTGTTCGACGCTTTAATCGCAACTACCGCAGTGAAATTACTATCGCTCAAACCATTACCCAGATTGGTAACCTGAATAGTAATTTGACCAGTACCCGTTGCGGTTAACGGAATAATATTGCTGCCGGTGTATTGTGGTTTACGTGCAGCGATAACGCGCCAGGTCGTGGAGTCAACTGACTCCAGATTGCGATACGCACGCGTGCGGAAACCGGCATCGCGTTGCGCACTTAACACGCGTGATTGCACCAGTGGATGACCAATATCACCGTAAGCAATACGCGCACGATAACGACCAACCAATGTTTGTATTGAAACCGGTTGAACCAGACGCGCCAAACTGTGTAATGGTGTTTCCTGGCCTTGGTGCGCACGAATTAAATTACGGATTGCATCGCGACCGAGGTTGGAATAATTATCCGGGTTGTTGCTGAGATAATTCAGGAATGGCCAGGCTTCGTATAAATTATCTTTGTGGACAATCGTACGATAAGAACCCGCATGCAATGATTCAGTATTAAAGTTAGTCGTGTTATTGAGCGGGCTAATGTACGCATCAGCGAACCATTCTGCGGTGGTTTCCCACCATGCGCCGGTGCGCGCTTTATCAATCCAGATTGCTTCAGCCAATGTGATGCCATGACCAAATTCGTGGGTGGAAATACTGTCGACATTTAATAAATTACTACGCATGACCAGATAACTTAAACCCGCCGTGCCGTTGTAACCCATAAAGCCACCGGCATCGATATCCGTTACCGAGTAAACGTTAATTTTGAAAAAACCGGGTCTGCTTGCGTGAATCGATTGTGCTGGCGATTTAAAACCGCGATTCGTTACAAAGTAGTCATACACTTTTTCCATATGTTCCAGCATGCGCGTTACATCCGCATCAGAATGCGTGCCCAGATTGCCTTTGGGACCGAGTTTGTTCGCAGCACCGTAATACAAACGGAAACGATTTGAATCCTTGTATGCAGCATTGCTGGTGTTAACGCCTTCGTATTCATATTGGTTGGTAATTGGTGTAAACACGGCTGGCGAAGAACTGCTCGCAACTGATGATGAAACTGCTGCACGCGAACTACTTGAGCTGCTAACAATTAACGAACTGCTTGAACTTCTAACGCTGCTTGACACTATAGATGAGCTTTGTGATGAGCGACTGCTGGAAACCACTGAGCTACTGCGTACAGATGAAGATGGCTGCATTGAAGAGGACTGTACTGAAGACGTAATGCCGGATGCACTACCCGCTACACGCCATTCTAAAATACCGGTGGATTGCGTAGCGTTAAGCATCGAAACACGCAAGCGGCTGGTAACAACTCCAGTTAATGCCAGCGTATTAAATGCATTTTTAACCAGCGGCACGTTGCCCGCATTAACCCAGGCGCCGCTATTCCAATATTCGATGTAAGCGCGCGTGGGTGTAAGCACACCACCGTTATCGTCAAACCAATACACTTGTGTATTGGTGAGCGAATAGTTTTGCGGCCAATCGTATTGCACCCATTGAATGGAATTCGGATTATTCCAGTTGCCGTATGCTCCGGCAGATTTATCGTTTGAATTTGCCGGATTGCTATTGTCGTTCACCGCGCGAATTGTTTCCCATGATGAAACATAAGACGTAGTTGCTGTTGCGAGCGTCGCAATATTATTTACCACCGGTACAACACTGCTTGATGAACTACGAACCACACTACTTGCACTGCTGGATACCACTGGCGTACTCGATGCTACATTTGAACTGGAAGCAACACTCGACGCTGTTGATGAACCACATAACGCGCCTGTAATTGCAGGCACTTCCACTGTCCCACCATTAGTTACCCCCTGCACACCAAACTCTGCCGATTGACCGGGATTTAAATTGCCATTCCACGCCAGATTGGTTGCAGAATAAGTTCCACTCAACTGTGCATTCCAGGCACTGGTGACTGAATTTTTTGCGTAACTCCAATTCACTTGCCAACCGTTAACGACAGCAGCAGTATCGTTGGTAACACGAATTGATGCAGTAAAACCTGAACCCCAACTATTACTGACAGTGTAAACACAGGATGCGGATGCGTTGGTTGCCATTAAACTACCGGTTAAGGCTAATCCAATAATTGTTGCTAAACCACGTTTTTGAATATTCAAAGTGCGCATAAAAATCCCTCTTGAATCCGAATCACAGGTTCGGATTCAAAAAAATAAATGGATGCAAAACTCCAATGCGATGATTAATAAATCGCAATCACACCAGAGAGACGAAATGAAATTGCCCAACCATAAAAATGGTTGGGCAACGGATCAATTAATTATTGATAATGCTTGTCGTAGAGCGGCGCGGTACCCGTTACACCTTCCACGATTTGCAAACGGTAATCGTGTTTACGGGTACGGGTTTCTTCGCCGTTATAGAGGTAATCCACGTTGGAAACTACGGCGACCACGACACCATTTTTCGGTGCTTTGGCAAGATCAAGACACGCTTCACCACTGCTAACGGGTTTGCTATAAACAGCAGTTCCATCAGCGGCGCGATAGGCCAATTGCACACGCATGTTTTGTCCGATAGGTTGGAAATTCACCCGCACTTTATTGCCAGTCACTTTTAATGGAATCTGGTTAGCACCAGACCAACCCGGCAAAGTATCGGTGCTTGGAGTGAGTGTTGTGCCTTGTTGCGTGGTTGCTGCATAGAAGGTTAAACGATGTGCAGTTGGTTCTTGCAAAATGCCACCAGGAATTTTTTCCGCGCCGATAGTTCTACCCCAGTTATTATTGATGGGCGATTTAAACGCGTTACTCCATGGCCCAAAATCAACCATCGCCTGACGCGCGCGGAATTCCATAATCATACGTTGCGTTTGTTCTTCGCCAACACCACCGGCGAGTGAACGCAGAATATGATTGTGCGCACCTTTCGCCCACAACCAGGCATTTGCACCTTTGGAAACATGCACACCGAGGAAATGCGGGAACGCCGAATTGTATTGGTTACCGCCGAGGTAATCGCGCCAGGTAGAAATTTGTTGGCCATTGACACGGCGGTCAACACCTTCCGCATTCGGGCCACCGAACGAACCATCTTGCAACCAACCGCTGTAATTTTCGATGGGCATATGCGGTGCGAGGAATGAGGTTGCATCCAAAAATCCAACACCATAATTACCAGTGCGCGATGCTTCCAGATTCATTTGCAACCAGGTGTTTCCACCTTCATTAAACCACGCCGCTTTGTTGCCACGCGTTGCCATAATGGTGTGAATAAATTCGTGCGTAATGCCACCGCGTTCACTCGGCGTTACCACGGGATAGTAAGACAACAACACCATCGGATAACCGTTGATACCACTTTGCCATCCACCTTTCTCCGTGTTGGCGGCACTATCGGTACACAAACCGGAACCGTAAAGATAAATATTGCTGAAGTAACCTTCCTGCTGCAATTTATCCACCGGCCAACCCATTACGTTGTGGATGTAATCTGCATCTTCATTCAGATTTATAAGTACGCGATCAATATCGGCATCGGTAATTGCCGGGTTGCGATTTTTACCCCAGATAAATGCAAAGCGGCCTTTGGTTTTTACACCGGCGATAGTACTTGCCGGGCAGCCGTTGTAAACCTTGAATTTGCTGGTATCAACCTGGCCAAAATCAGTGCGGAAATCGTAATTTAAATCCGGTTCGTATTTTGGCCATTCATGCGCGCTACATTGCGCAACATTGGGTGTGCTGCTCGAACTGCTGCTCACTGCGGGTGTACTGCTACGCACTGACGAACTGCTCGCGATTAATGAGCTACTAATTCTTGATGAAGAGCTTGCAACAATAGAACTGCTTGATCTTGAGCTGCTGATAACAGAGCTTGAACTGACTGCAACACTGCTGCGTGAAGAACTCATTACACCCGCTGCAGTACCGGCAACTCGCCACTCCAAAATGCCGGTGGATTGCGTGGCATTCAGCATCGACACACGCAAACGGCTGGTAACAATTCCATTCAGTGCGAGATTATTAAATGCATTTTTTACCAGCGGCACATTGCCCGCATTAACCCAGGCACTGCCACTCCAATATTCAACATACGCGCGCGTTGGTGTGAGCACACCACCGTTATCGTCGAACCAATAAATTTGTGTATTGGTGAGCGAATAATGTTGCGGCCAATCGTATTGCACCCATTGGATTGAATTCGGGTTATTCCAATTGCCGTAAGCACCGGCCGATTTATCGTTGGAATTTGCGGGATTGCTATTGTCATTCACCGCGCGAATGGTTTCCCACGCCGAAACATAAGATGTCGTTGCGGTTGCCAACGTCGCAATATTATTTACGACAGGCACGACACTACTGCTACTGCGGCTGCTTGAGCTGATAACGGGTGAAATACTGGAAATGCTGGATGCACTTGCGGAACACAATGCGCCAAGAATTTGTGGAGTTTCAATTGCACCACCATCGGTGACGCCTTGAAAACCAAATTCGATTGACTGGCCCGGTTGAATTCGTCCATTCCACGCAAGATTGGTCGCGGTGTAATTTCCGGTGAGCGATGCGTTCCAACTATTGGTAATCGCATTTTTGGAGTACGCCCAGTTAACTTGCCAATTATTCACCGCTGTTGCTGTGTCGTTAGTAATCCGAATAGCGGCGGTGAATCCATTGCCCCAGGTATTGTTAACGGTGTAGCTGCACGCAGCGTTCGCCGAAGTGCCTAACGCGCTGGCAATTAAACCAGCCCCGAGCAATGCCGACAGGCGATATTTTTTTGCACCGCCCCCAAAGATAAAAGTATCCCCAAGCATAAAAGTGTCCTCTGAACAAAATGGATGTAGTTGTTATACCGCGGTTAAAACATCCACTGACCGAAACACTCGTCCGCAAAAAAGGAAACGTCGGCACACGATGCACCAACCAATTTGTTAGCACACGACGGGTTCGAGTCAGGGAATTCATTGCGCTTTACTGCGGACAAGCGAATGACCGGCGACTAACCGTTTTTATTTGCCTGATACTGCAAGGCAGCCCATTACCGATGATTTACAGTGACGACTTGGAAAGCCGGGTTGATGATGAAATTTTATTTTTGAAATAATTTTTATATTTGGTTTGTTGTCGGGGGAGGAGGTTAAACGTTCATTGATGTTGTATACAAGCAGGATTAAGTGACATTTATATAATTATTCAGAAAATAAGATTTAACACTGATGATTAAGGTGACGCTTTTGGCATCAGCGATGCGCACCACAACGCGTATGACGTAAAAATCGTCATTTGTATTTTCAGCCGCCGTGTTATGGAAGCAACAGTGCAATGCCCTTTTCCGCTCACTCTTAGTCACACATGTTGCGTTTTATTCAGGCTGATTCAGCCCAATACCACAACGGTCAAGGCATACCGGCACAAATGTATGTGGCATAAGAGTTGCCCAAGGGAATCCCACACGCAACGTTTACTGCCGCCCACAGGGAGCACTTTCTGCCATGGCAAGACCCAGATTACCCGTCCCCACTGACCTTACCCACGCTGATGCCCATGAGATATCAGCACTCTATAAAGCCAAATCGGTATCGCCGGTTGAAGTGACACGCGCCGTGCTGGCCCGCGCCGAAAAACTGCAACCGCAATTTAATGCCTATCGCCATCTGGATGCGGAATCTGCCCTCGCCTCTGCCAAAGCGGCTGAAGCGCGCTGGCAAAAAGGCAAACCACTCAGCGCTGTGGATGGTGTTCCAGTGGGATTCAAAGATTTACTGCACGTGCGCGGCTGGCCAACACGCAAAGGCAGTTTGGCAACCGCAACAACCTGCCAGGAAGAAGATTCGCCAGTTGCAGCACGTTTACGTGAAGGGGGTGCCGTGTTGCTGGGAAAAACCCAAACGGCAGAATTTGGCTGGCGCGGATTAACGGAATCCCAACTGGCGGGGGTTACGCCCAATGCCTGGAATGCCGACTATGCCAGCAGCGGCAGTTCAGGTGGTGCGGCGGTCGCGGCGGCGCTCGGCCTTGGTCCGTTGCAAATCGGTACGGATGGTGGCGGTTCCATTCGTGCTCCTGCGGCGGTGAATGGCGTATTCGGATTCAAACCGAGTTATGGCCGCGTCGCTGGTTATCCAGCCGCATTGAATGGCAATCTGTTCCATATCGGCCCGCTAACCCGTTCGGTGCGCGATGCGGCTTTCGCATTGAACATTATCGCCGCACCGGATATCCGCGACTGGACCAGCTTGCCGCGCGAAACGCGCGATTGGACCCAAGGTTTGGATGATCCCAAATTAAACCTGCGCGGTGTGCGCATCGCGTTTAGCCCAACGCTTTACGGGATTCAGGTACATCCCGAGATCGCACAAGCCGTTGCGAATGCCGTGCGTGTATTTACCGAACAAGGTGCGACTGTGGTCGAAGTGGACCGGGTTATTGAAGACCCGACACCAATCCTCACCGCCCTGGCCGCTGAACGCGCCGCGCGTTTAGTGCGGGAAATTGGCCCGAAAGGTTTGGAATTGGTCGATCAATCCATTCGCACGTCAGTTGAAAATGCACAAGGGATTTCCATCGCCAACCTGGTGGAAGCCCAGGAGCGCCGCGCGGCATTGGCAGTGCAGTTACGCAAGTTCCATCAACAATACGATTTGCTGGTTACGCCGGTGCAATCACAGCCGGTGAGCAAACGCGGCACCGCACCGCAAGCGCCGTTTTTAAGTGCGTTTAACCTGACGCAACAACCGGCAGCCTCTGTTCCCATTGGCTTTGATAGCAATGGCTTGCCGATAGGTTTGCAGATTGTGGGGCCATCATTGGGCGATGCAGCCGTACTACGCGCCGCGAGGGCATTCGAGCTAATCAAACCTTTTGCCCGGATCACCAGTTAGGTAATTGTTAACCCATCTTTACTTCTGATTTTTATTAACGGTTTTGTGTTTTTATATGAAAACCAAAAATCAGATTATTCAGGGGAAAAGTGAGCTAAAAACGCAAAATGTCACGCGATTCACTTTCTCCCTGCTACTCACCACACGATTAATATCGCATTAGTATTATAAAATCGAAAAATATAGTCACAAGAACTATATCAATAAAATGTTGCATAACGCTGTTCATAATAAATGCAATAAATCGGCACTTACCTTCGTTAATCGGTTGATATCCCGGATGTATCGGCTCGGGACAGCCACGCCTGTTTGAATCAATTTATACCGTTGTGATCCCCCAAGATCTGGTATCGCCCGAATGCTTTACACAGCATTGGCCGGGCTACGTTTATCTAAAAAACTAAATAGCGGGAATTCTATGACTACTACTAACACTCTGTTCAAGATGCCAGCACGACTGCTGAACCCATTGAAATATTCGCTGATAGCAATGGGAGTTATCGCTGCTGCGCCTCAAACCTGGGCGGCATGCAGCTACACCGTCACCAATAATTGGGGCGGAGGATTTACCGGGGAAATTAAAGTCACCAACGATACACCGCAAACCGTAAATAATTGGTCCGTGTCCTGGCAAGAAACCAATGCGTCGGTGACCAATGCCTGGAACGCAACGCTGAGCGGATCAAACCCTTACACCGCAACCGCATTAAGTTGGAACGCAACGCTTGCACCGGGCGCATCCGCCAGTTTTGGTTTTCAAGCGAATGGCACAGCAAGCGCCCCCAAAGTGAATGGCAGTTTATGTGGTGCAACGACTTCTTCCGCAGCAACCTCTTCCACAGTATCTTCCGCTGTAATAACAACATCCAAATCGAGTTCCAGTACCACAATCACCAGCTCCAGTATAAAAAGCAGTGTGGTGAGCAGTTCCAGTAAAAGTTCTTCAGCGATTGCATCATCAATCGCTTCATCCGTTGCAGCAGAAAGCAGTTGGGTTTTTGAAGAAAGCGCGGTGGGATTTTGTAATAACTCCGGCGTCATCGACACCAAGCATTCCGGCTATACCGGCACCGGATTTATCGATAGTGAAAACGCCATCGGTGCATCGATCACCTGGAGCGTCAGCGCAGCCAGTGCAAAAACTTACACCGCACAAATTCGCTTCGGCAATGGCGGCACCGGCGCACGGCGTGCAACCGTTGTTGTAAATGATAGCCAGATTAAAACCCTGGACTTCCCCACCAACAGTAATTGGACGCAATGGCAAACGGTAAATGTTGATGTTCCACTGAAAGCCGGAACCAACAGCATCAAACTCGTTGCAGACACTGCCGATGGTTTAGCCAATATCGATAACCTTCGTGTAACAGGCAATGGCATTACACCAGCAGCCTGCCCTACTACACCAACAACTTCCGATTGCAACAGCATCACCAATCAACCGATTTTGCGCGTAGCCGCCGATGGCTCCGGCCAATATAAAACCGTGCAAGCTGCGTTAAATACACTTTCCAATTCCAACACCACACCAACACAAATTCGCATCAAACCCGGCACCTATCGCGAAAAATTATCGGTGACCAAACCCTTCGTCACGTTCTGTGGTGAAACCGGAAAAACCTCATCAACTATTTTGACGTACAACGATGGAGCCAGCACTTCCAATGGCAACGGCGGCACTATTGGAACATCTGGCAGTGCGAGTGTAACGATCAAAGCGAATGATATTTCGGTAGAAAATATCACGATCGAAAATTCATTCGGTGTTGGATCACAAGCAGTTGCATTACTCGCACAAGGCCAGCGCTTGCAATTCCGCAATTGCCGTTTGCTCGGCAACCAGGACACGCTCTATACGCACAGCGGTACGCAGTATTACCGCGATTGTTATATCCAGGGCACAGTGGATTTTATTTTCGGTGCGGCAACAGCGGTATTTCAAAATAATACGATTCACAGTGTCGGTGGCGGCTCTGCATTAACTGCACCGAGTACGGAACAAACTGTGCCTTACGGTTTGGTTTTCCTCGGTGGCAAAGTCACTGCGGCATCCACTGTTGCCAAAGGTTCCGTTGCGTTGGGCCGCAATTGGAGACCTTACGGTGCAGCAACTTATATTCGCACTGAACTCGGCCAACATATTTCTGCCGTCGGCTGGGTGAAGATGAGTGAAAACACATTGGATACCGCGCGCTTCTCCGAATATTTAACCACTGGTGCGGGCGCTAATTCTTCTGCACGCGCAGCGCAATCCAAACAATTAACGGCGGCACAAGCGGCGACTTACACCATCAGCAATATTTTTGGTTCGTGGACGCCGAGTTATAGCAAGTAAACCATCAAGGAAATTTATAGTTCGGGCCATCGCTGATGGCCCGATTAAAAACAGGGTAATTTTTTATAACTTATAAAATTTAATTCAGGATTGACTATGAAAAGCTCAACATCAATTTTTCGTGCGCAGCAATTATTGCAACGCACGTGTATAGCCGCGGGCGTAAGCCTGGTAATGAGTTCCGCTGCATGGGCCGGATGTACTTACACTGTTACCAACAATTGGGGCTCAGGCTTTACCGGCGAAATTAAAGTCACCAACGATACTGCAGCAACCGTCAATAATTGGTCAGTGTCCTGGCAAGAATCCAGTGCGACGGTAACTAACGCATGGAATGCAACGCTGACTGGGTCAAATCCTTACACGGCTGCATCATTAAGCTGGAACAGCACACTCGCACCGAAAGCTTCTGCAAGTTTTGGTTTTCAAGCGAATGGCGCAGCCGGTGCACCGAAAGTGAATGGCACTTTGTGTGGTTTCAGCACCTCTTCAACACCCAGCACTGTTGCGAGTTCGAGTATAAAAAGTTCAAGCGTAGCAAGTTCAAGCACACCGGCAACATCAAGCAGCAGCAAATCTTCAAGCTCTGTTGCGGCGACCAGCACTTCGAAATCGAACAGCAGTTCAAGTGTGCCTGCAGTTTCTTCGTTTACTATCCAGGAAGAGCAAACAGGTTTCTGTCGCGTTGATGGCATTGCCACTGAGAGCACCAACACTGGTTACACCGGTAACGGCTACACCAATGCTAACAACGCCCAAGGTGCAGCAATTGAATGGGCAGTCAATGCGCCCAACAGCAACCGTTATACATTGACCTTCCGTTTCGCTAATGGTGGTACTGCAAATCGCAACGGTTCGTTATTAATTAACGGTGGTAGCAATGGTAATTACACGGTGGAATTACCAGTAACCGGTGCATGGTCAACCTGGCAAACCGCGATTGTCGAAATTGATTTGGTGCAAGGCAACAATATTTTAAAACTCTCTGGATTAACCGCCGATGGTTTAGCAAATATCGACTCGTTAAAAATTGACGGCGCACAAACCAAAGCCGGTGTGTGCAGCACTGTGGCAAGTAGCAGTTCTTCATCCGTTGCTTCATCGATTAAATCAAGCTCCAGTTCATCCTCTTCCAGTTCAACGACGACAGTAAAAACATTAACGCTGGACGGCAACCCCGCTGCAAACTGGTTTAATAAATCCAGAACCAAATGGAATACCAGCAGAGCCGATGTTGTACTTTCCTATCAACAATCCAACGGCGGCTGGCCAAAAAATCTGGATTACAATTCAGTCAGCACCGGTAATGGCGGCAGCGATAGCGGTACCATCGACAATGGCGCAACCATCACTGAAATGGTTTACCTCGCGGAAGTTTACAAAAATGGCAATAACACCAAATATCGCGATGCCGTGCGCAGAGCCGCAAACTTTATTGTCAGTTCACAATACAGCACCGGTGCATTACCGCAATTTTATCCACTGAAAGGAGGCTATGCAGATCACGCGACCTTTAACGATAACGGCATGGCTTACGCGTTAACCGTATTGGATTTTGCAGTAAACAAACGCGCTCCATTTGATACTGATGTTTTCTCCGATTCTGATCGCGCGAAATTTAAAACCGCCGTTGCCAAAGGTGTGGATTACATTTTAAAAGCGCAGTGGAAACAAAATGGTAAGTTGACAGCATGGTGCGCACAACACGGCGCAACTGACTATCAACCGAAAAAAGCGCGCGCCTATGAATTGGAATCACTGAGTGGTAGCGAATCCGTTGGCATACTCGCCTTCCTGATGACGCAACCACAAACCGCACAAATCGAAGCGGCGGTAAAAGCCGGTGTAGCCTGGTTCAATAGCCCCAACACCTATTTGAACAATTACACCTACGACTCTTCCAAAGCGTCAACCAATCCTATCGTTGCAAAATCCGGCAGTAAAATGTGGTATCGCTTTTACGATTTAAATACCAATCGCGGCTTCTTCAGCGATCGTGACGGCAGCAAATTCTATGACATTACCCAAATGTCGGAAGAGCGCCGTACCGGTTATAGCTGGGGTGGTGATTACGGCAGTTCGATTATTTCTTTTGCACAAAAAGTGGGTTATCTGTAAACACTAAGCCTTGAAAATGAAAAACCCCGTGCTTTATGCCGGTTTTTTTTGGTTCTACGTACAACATACGCCCAAATAAAAACGCCTCTTGCTGCTAATGCAAGAAGCGTTTTTTATTAACTACAGGGAAACTTTTCATTGGCTGCTTTTAGCAAAAATTCCCTTAAGGTCTAAGGTCAGTATTTGGCCAAAAAACGGCTGATTGCAGATCGCCACCAATTGCTGCCAGGACAATTCATTTGTTCTATAGATGGTTTGAGGGAGTTCCAGTAGGCATCTCGTGAAATCTGCTTTGGCGGGTTCCAACAACAGATATTCCGAGGATGAGAAACACATTTGCAGCTTCGGTCGACGTTCATTTGTGCCCAATATCGCGGACAAATTCCATACGAGAGCCTCAGACCATACCAAATTATGAATTTTTCTCATGCTTTAGTGAAATAAGATCATTTTTATTCATACAGTGATTCAGGTATAAAACACACCAGCTCTTAATTAGGCCAATTGGACACAAAGCAATCCAGAAAATTGGAAAGTCCAGAGCCCGAAAGAAATTCAGGTTTTATCTCAGAATCAGGTTGCAAGATCGCAATGAATAAAGACTTTACCTTTACTATCAAAAGCATTTGTTTCGATGAAAATTATCATCCCTCAAACAATACGCGCACCACTACCAACTTTGCCAATTTGGCCAGGGGCGAGAGCCGTCAGGAGAATTTGCGCAACACGCTGCGCATGATTAACAATCGTTTCAATGCTCTGGCGCATTGGGATAATCCCAAAGGCGATCGTTATTCTCTCGAACTTGAAATCATTTCCGTTGAGATGGATGTTGCCGCTGAAAAGAGTGGCGATGCTCTTCCTTTGATTGAAATATTGAAAACAAATATTGTTGATCACAAAACTAATGAGCGCATTGAAGGCATTGTAGGGAATAACTTTTCCTCTTACGTGCGAGACTATGACTTTAGTGTTCTATTGCTGGGACACAATAAAAATCAGCTCGAATTTAGAACTCCGGATAATTTTGGCGATCTGCATGGAAAGCTATTTAAGTGCTTCGTGAATTCAAACACTTACAAAGAACATTTTAATAAACTGCCCGTTATATGCTTAAGCGTTTCGAGTAGTAAGACCTATCATCGCACTGAAAATCAGCATCCTGTATTGGGTGTTGAATACCTACAAGATGAATATTCTTTAACGGATGAATATTTCAAAAAAATGGGGTTACAGGTTCGCTATTTCATGCCTGCGAATAGCGTTGCGCCCTTGGCTTTTTATTTTTCCGGCGATTTGCTTATTGATTACACCAATCTTGAGCTTATCAGCACCATTAGCACGATGGATACCTTCCAAAAGATTTACCGGCCTGAGATTTACAATGCAAATTCTGCAGCCGGAAAATCCTATCAACCAAGTTTGAAACACCAGGATTACTCACTAACTCGAATTGTTTATGATCGAGAAGAACGTAGCCGTTTGGCAATTGAGCAGGGGAAGTTTGCTGAGGAGCATTTCATCAAACCATACCAACCTATTCTTGAGCAATGGTCTGCTAATTGCGCTCTTTAATTAACCAGCGCATATAAGATCATTCATTTAGACAAGATCCTTCACTTAGAAAACATTATTGATTATGAAAAAATTATTACCTACTTCAACTGCAGGCAGTTTGCCAAAACCCTCCTGGCTTGCACAACCTGAGACACTTTGGTCACCCTGGAAATTGCAAGGTGATGAATTAATTGACGGCAAACAAGATGCACTAAGTTTGTCATTGCAAGAACAACAACAAGCCGGTATTGATATTGTTGGTGATGGCGAGCAATCACGCCAACACTTCGTGACTACATTTATTGAGCATCTTAGCGGCGTTGATTTTGAGAAACGTGAGACTGTTAGAATTCGTGATCGCTACGATGCAAGTGTACCGACGGTCGTTGGTCCTGTTTCCCGTACAAAGCCGGTTTTTGTTGAAGATGCCAAATTTTTGCGTCAGCAAACCAAGCAACCAATTAAATGGGCTCTGCCAGGGCCTATGACGATGATCGATACGCTTTATGATGCCCATTATAAAAGCCGTGAAAAACTGGCTTGGGAATTCGCCAAAATTCTCAATCAGGAAGCCAAAGAATTAGAAGCTGCCGGTGTCGATATTATCCAGTTTGATGAACCTGCATTTAATGTGTTTTTTGATGAAGTAAATGATTGGGGTATTGCTACATTAGAAAAAGCAATCGAAGGGCTTAAATGTGAAACTGCCGTTCATATTTGCTACGGCTATGGAATTAAAGCCAACACAGATTGGAAAAAAACCTTGGGCTCAGAGTGGAGACAATATGAAGAAATTTTCCCCAAACTGCAAAAATCCAATATCGATATAATTTCGCTGGAATGTCACAACTCTCATGTTCCAATGGAGCTACTGGAACTCATCCGCGGTAAAAAAGTAATGGTAGGAGCCATTGATGTGGCAAGCAATACCATTGAAACGCCAGAGGAAGTTGCGAATACCTTAAGAAAAGCACTTCAGTTTGTAGATGCCGACAAGCTCTATCCGTGCACCAACTGTGGCATGACTCCCTTATCTCGTCACGTAGCAAGGGGCAAGCTGAATGCGTTAAGCGCAGGGGCAGAAATTGTTCGAAGAGAACTATCGGCCTAACACTAGCCGATATATTGATGTGTAAAGGATTACCCGGTTCGTAGTGGCATAGTTCGGTTTGATTGGGTGTGGTATTCCTGATCAAACCAGTACCGCTTGCCTCAATGAAGAAAATCCATCATTTCAACTCAGAACTCATTCAGATTATATGCCTACGTGATGAAATCGCGTGGCATAGCTATATCTAAAGAAAAACGCTACGGCTCAATTCAGGAGCAAAGTGATGATTGAAGCAACAGACTTTAGAAATGCAATGTCTTTGTTAACAGGTGCAGTAAATGTTGTTACCACCATAGGGGCATCTGGTCGTTATGGATTCACAGCATCTGCCGTATGTAGTGTCACTGATACCCCTCCAACATTATTAGTATGTATGAACAAAGCGTCTTACTTACATGCACATTTTGTAGAGAATAAAATTTTAAGCGTTAATGTGCTAGGAGCACATCATCAGCCTATTTCAAATGCATTTTCATCCAAAATGAATTCAATAGAGCGATTTAAACATGGTGTTTGGACAGAATTAAAAACGGGTGCGCCGGTTTTAGAAGATTCTTTAGTGAGTTTTGATTGTCATATTGAGCAAATTCAAGAAGTCGGAACACACGATATTTTTATTTGCCGGATTGTAGCTATTCAACAAAATCAACAGGATCAAGGTTTGGTTTATTTTAATCGTGCTTATCATCATGTGGGGCAAGCAACAATTTCTTAAAACGAAAGGTGCTTAAAGCAAAAGCAGCTTAAACCCGAATTTTATTTAACATCAACCCCTGATTTAACATCAACTCTCAAGTAAGTATGTCGTGGAATTAATAATTTTTTTAGCAATAGGTGCATTAGCAGGATTTACTGCCGGGCTCTTTGGTGTTGGTGGTGGATTGATCATCGTGCCACTCTTGTATGTGGTCTTTACGCACATGGGTTACGAGCCTGAAGTTATCATGCATATGGCCCTGGGAACTTCATTAGCGACAATCATTGTGACTTCGATTAGTTCATTAATTGCACACCATAGAAATGGTGCAGTGATATGGTCCGTATTCAGAAATTTAACGCCGGGATTGATAATAGGATCTTTTTTAGGGGCAGGCATTGCAGGATTGCTTTCCGGGGCAAATTTGCAATTGATCATTGGAGTTTTTGTAATCTGGGTTGCTTATAAGATGATGTTTGGTACCAGGCATGTAACTGATCAACATTCAGTTTTACCATCAGCTTTTAAGCAATTCTATGCAGGTACAGGAATAGGCGTGGCTTCTGCAATATTCGGAATTGGAGGAGGAAGCTTAACTGTGCCTTACCTGAATCATTACGGCGTGGTAATGCAAAGAGCGGTTGGAACATCAGCCGCATGCGGTTTACCTATAGCGATTGCTGGTGCTTTTGGATTTATCTTTTTTGGAATGAAGGAGCAAGCAAATGTTCCGAATAGTATTGGCTTTGTACACATTTATGCTTTCTTAGGTATTAGCATAATGAGTTTCTTTACGGCAAAGTTAGGTGCTAAAGCAGCACATGTGTTATCCCCGATAATGCTTAAAAAATGTTTTGCCGTATTATTATTTACCGTAGGATGTTTTTTTCTTATTAAGGGATTAATTTGAGATAGGTGTGGGCAAGCCAGTAGGTTGGGCAGCAATGCCCAACTTTAATGTTGGACATGACTATCCAACCTACGCACTTAAAAACCATTCGTTTAATTATTTTATTAAGCTTGCCTTTCTTTGAGCCAAGCTATGACATTAGCTGCATTTTCATTTGGCGGAAAAATAGGATAAAACACCTTTTTAATAATTCCATTTTCTATAATTAAAGTCAGCCTTTTGATTAATGTCGATGAATTGTACTCAAAAGTTGGGAGCTTCAATGCAGAAGCTAATTCAAGCGAGAAATCACTAAGCAATTCAAAAGGAAGATGAAGGCGTTCCGATGCTTCAACTTGGTCTGAATGCGCCTGGCTACTGGCACCATACACACATACACCAAGCTCAGTGAATTCAGCATGAAGGTCACGAAAGGAGCAAGATTGTGGAGTGCAACCTCTCGCTCCTGGAATTTCATTCCAGCCTAGCATGGGAGGGGAATCAGGCCGTCCAATAAGCGGATAAAAATAGATGACCACTAAACCCGGCTTGGTGCCAATATCTACTTTATTTCCAGATGTAGCAATTAAAGATAGAGACGGAATCAGAACACCTTCCAAGTGATTGCATGCACCGTCATCTTTCGGCACAGGCAAATCGGGAGGAAGCACATTTAGATCTTTCATAATTTAATTTTCCCTAATTCTTAATACTTACAGGCTTAACAATTTTATTGAACGGAAAGCTTCCACATTTCAATCAGAAAAAATTCCCATCCAAGTTTATAAGCCGCTTTTATAGCATTTCCCCAAATCACTTTCACTACAATCATTCAGGTATATTGAGCCCATTTACTGTTAATGTGAAAGATGGAAAATTCCCGCTCTAATGAAAATATTATAGAACGATCAGCCCCCCAACAAAAAACCAAGTAAAGACCATAGCCACATTCAACGCCAGTATGAATACAACCTTATTGCTTATGTGTTTGACAGGATTGAGGGTTATCTTAAGAAATAGCTATCGATCGAGATGAGGTTGTCCATGCGCTATTCATTCCATGATCTTGCCAAAAACCGTCCTTTACCACCTGACAAAACATGTATTGCCAGTTGCGTATTACGGGTTTGCGCCTCAACTGATTTCAACCGGGCCATGTAGCGCAATATTTCTTTTTGAAGGCTCGGCGTGAGTTCATCCCATCGTTGTTTGGCGAGTTGGTTTTGCTCTAAAGCCTCACTGAACCAAACCGGCATCGGATCAGCGGGTCCCGGTTTATAATTTGTGTCAAATTGCAGCATTATTTCCACAACACTTCCAACCTGTGTATTGGAAGCTTTAAGCACCTCACCACTTAAGTACAAATAAAAACTACCATCACCAGCAGGCATCATATTGATATGCCACGGTGGCTCAGGTTTATTGTTTACTTGCACCAATACAGGAAGGGGCTTGCGCCAGTTTTCCTTTAGTTGCGCAGCTAATTCTGCGCTAACAGGAACATAAGGATTTATGCCGCGCTTTTTAATCGTTGAGGTAAAAAAAATAATGTGCGACTTCAATGAGCCAACCTCTCATACAGCGGATGCTTGTGCTTGAAACGATTCACACACGCAAACTTCAATACCGCCCCCCAAAAATCTTCCGGTATGTGCACTGGGATGCTTCGCAGCAATTTCCACTGCCTCGTTGATATCCTGAGCATCAACGAAAAAGAAAGCACCAATGCGCTCACTGTTGGAAAGGTAAGGCCCATTTGTAATGATTGGTCGACTATGTGTGTTATCAGGTGTATCTGTAGGGCGAATGGTTTTCCAGGCTTGCGGATCGGATAAACCGCCCAACACCGCCAATTTACCAGTTTTTTCCCACTCCTCATAATGAGGCTGGCAAGCTGCAGAAAGTTCCTCCATTTCGCCAGGCGAGAGCGCATTAATGGTATTCGGATCGTAATAACACAAACAAATAAATTTCATTAGCTCTTCTCCATTTTCAGCGCGCAAGTTATTGCTCTAGCTCACGCTATTAATAAATGCATTTTACGTTAGTGTAAAAAACTATTTATGTTGAGCGCAAACTAAATATTAAAACCCGTTCCGCTGATAGTGTTTCATATTGTAATTAGCGAGACGGTCATGTCGGGGTTCAAAATCAGATTGCACGTAATGTTCCACCTGCCCTTTTGCAACAATCAGAAAAGAGTACCTTTTTTGCATTTATTAATCTTACATAACATTTATATCAGCTATGATTGATGCAATATACACATTACAAAATTCAAAATAAAAACCAAGGATTATCCCTATGCATCTGAAGAACACTATCATTCGTTTCAGTTTTATTTTGCTGTTTTCCTTGAGCAACGTCACCAACGCAAACGAAGAACCGTTAAAACTATGGTTCGATAAACCCGCCAACCAGTGGGAAGAAGCCCTTCCTATTGGTAACGGCCGTTTAGGTGCGATGGTGTATGGTGGAATTACGCAGGAAAACCTGCAGCTCAATGAAGACACTTTTTGGGCAGGTGGTCCACATAATAATTTGAATCTGGCTGCACGTGAATCACTGCCTAAAATTCGCCAGCTAATTGAAGAAGGAAAACACGCGGAGGCTTCTGATCTTGCCGAAAAAACCATTACCAGCCAAGGCTCCAACGGAATGCCTTATCAAACAGCGGGCAATTTATTTCTGCATTTTCCTAATCATAAAAACGCAACCAATTATTATCGTGAACTGGATATTGCCAATGCCGTCGCACGCACCAATTATTCGATAGGTAATGTTAATTATCAAAGGGAAGTATTCAGTTCTTTTGTCGACCATGTCATTGCCATACGGCTTCATGCCAGCCACAAAGGTGCCCTGGATTTTACGCTGGGGCTAACTCACCCTGACAGTATGCAAGTCAGTGCCAATGCGATTGACTCGATGTTATTAATGCAAGGACATTCGCGTGACCACGAAGGTATCAAAGGCCAGGTACAACTTGCCAATTTGGTCAAAGTGGTAAAACACGACGGAAAGCTGATTGCTGATAGTACACAATTGAAAATATCAAATGCGTCCGAGGTAATTATTCTAGTATCAATGGCTACCAACTTTGTGAGCTATAACGATATCAGTGCTAATGCAACTGAGCGCGTACATCGCACCATGAAAAATGCCTTTAATAAATTTACCGAATCCTCCAATGCATATTCAGAGCGCCTGAATGCTCATAGCAATTTCTATAAAAATTATTTCAATCGTGTCAGCCTGAATTTGGGTTCCAATGAATTCTCCATTGAACCTACTGATCAACGAATTCGCGAGTTTACCAAACGCAATGACCCGCAATTGATTAATTTGTACTTTCAATTTGGTCGCTATTTATTAATTTCCTCATCACAACCCGGCACCCAACCTGCAAATTTGCAGGGAATCTGGAATCACCGTCAGGACCCGGCCTGGGATAGTAAATACACACTTAATATCAATGCTGAAATGAATTATTGGCCCGCACAAATTACCAACCTTGGTGAACTGGAAGAACCATTCATTCAGATGATCCGCGAACTTTCACAAACTGGCCAGCAAAGCGCCAGTAAAATGTATGGTGCACGCGGCTGGATGGCCCATCACAATACCGATATCTGGCGTATCACCGGTGGTGTTGATTGGTCCTGGGGCGCATGGCCAACCAGCAGTGCCTGGCTAGTACAACACTTATGGCAAAAATATTTATACACAGGAGATGAAGAATACCTACGTGGCGTTTTTCCTATTATGAAAAGCGCTTGTGAGTTTTTTGAAGATTTTCTGGTAAAAGATCCACGCACTGGCTGGCTCGTTGTATCGCCGTCCATGTCCCCGGAAAATGAACCCGTTGCGACGGGTAAAAAAATTGCATCCGGTGTAACTATGGACAATCAATTGATGTTTGACTTGTTCACTCACAGCATGGCAGCAGCCAATATTCTTAGTGAAGAAAAATCATTACTAAAACGCTGGCAAAAAATTATTGATCAATTACCCCCCATGCAAATCGGACAGTATCACCAATTACAAGAATGGCAAGACGATTGGGATAACCCGTTAGATGCACATCGTCATATTTCCCATTTATACGGCTTGCACCCCAGTAATCAAATATCACCTTTACGTACACCGGAATTATTTAAAGCGGCGCGCGTAACTCTGGAACAACGTGGTGATCCATCCACCGGTTGGTCCATGAACTGGAAAATTAATTTCTGGGCGCGCATGCTCGACGGCGACCGCGCGCTGAAATTAATCCGTGAGCAAATAAAACCTGCATCATTGAATACCGATCAAGTGTCACAAGAAGGTGGCACCTATCCCAATTTGTTGGACGCACACCCTCCATTTCAAATCGATGGTAACTTTGGTTTTACAGCGGGTATTGCTGAGATGCTTGCGCAAAGCCATGACGGTGCAATACATCTTCTACCTGCTCTGCCACAGGCATGGCCAACCGGTGAAGTAAAAGGGTTGGTAATGCGCGGCGGCTTCGTTGTAGATATGCGTTGGGACAAGGGTCAAATTATTGAATTAAAAATTGTTTCACGACTGGGTGGCAATTTACGTTTGCGTACCTATGCACCGTTACCTAAGGCACATGGATTTGTCGTAAAAACTGCCAGGGGCCAAAATCCAAACCTGTTTTTTTCTGTACCAGCCATTAAAAAACCGTTAATACATACGGATAAAAAGCTGCCAGATTTTTCGCTGGATCACACCTATTTGGTGGATGTAAAAACGGAACCTGCAACAGAATATAGGTGGAGCAAATCCCGCTAATGGATTGCATTCCTGCGCGCTTACAAAATAGCCTTCTATTTTGTTAACACCAGGGATGCAAAATAGCCATGGATGGCTGCAGCATTTGGCCCATTGGAAAGTTTAAATAGAATTTTATTGCGGCCAGGGTGAAGATGAATCCTGATTTTATCTTCGCTCAAATTCCACTGTGAAATGTATTGCTCGCGATGTGCATAAATCTCATCAAAAAACCATTGCTTTGAATACCCGCCGACCCAAATCAGGTTATCGTTCAGCCAGATTTTAATATCATCATCAGCGCCAACCCATAACCACATATCGGTAGCTTTATCGATTTTTATTTCAGTATAACCATAGTACACAGCATCCTCTGCCGGGTCAGGAGGGATCAATGGATAGCGTTTGGTATTGAAATATTGCCAGGTTAAAACCCGATTATCCTTGCCAAAATATTCAGCATCAAGATCCACCAGTTGTTCTGGTGGGTAGGATGGATTATCAAATAATTTCTCGCCCGATAACCCGGCGAAGGGTCCAATCAAATACCAACTATTTAGATAAATACGCTCCGCATATTCACCCCCTGACCCAATAACACGGCCTGCTTTTTTATGGGCAGCGCCTTCTGCTGTCGGAATGAAGTCAATATTAACGAAGCTGGATTTAGGCATTTCGTAAGTAGCTCTGCTCAAAAATAAATTGATGGCCTCCAACGCTTGACCTGTGCCAGCACCATCACCTGCTTGTAAACCATTTCCCCTTCGTCCAATCGTCATTTGGCTCCCCGCACCAATATTCATTTTATCCAGCTGATTTTGGCGCTGACTTAAAATGGCGTGGGCTTCCTGCTCAATCTTTTGGATCGATCTCGCAGTTTCCTTAGATGACGAATTACTCTTCTTTTTTTGGTGATCCAGGCTTTCTTTTTTCAGGTTTTCTTTTATGACCTTATCACGCGCTTCTTCTTTAGATATATTCAACAATCTGGAAAGCTCTTCTGCCCTTGCAACATCGGCGAGTTTTTTTATATCTGCCATGGTTTTCTTTGCATAGGCGAGTAATTCTTCCGGTGATTTCCCTGCCGTTTTTTTTGGGCCTGGTAATTTTTCAGCATCAGGCTTTGCAGCATCTGGTTGAATGCTGTTTTCCATCAGCGATTTGATTTTATCGATGTTGTCAGCTCGCTGTTCCATCTCTATTTGCTGTGCTTTTTGTATTGATGAGCTAACCCTCTCCTTTTGTTGCTCATAGTGTTTATGCTGCTGAATTTTTAATGTTTCAGAGCTGCGATTGGAAATGACAACAATAATGATGACGTGAATGAGCAATGATAAAAATAACCAGGGATAACGGCGAATCCAGGTTATCAATCCGGTTTCATGTTGAGTATACGCAGGCATTGTTAATTCCGTGTGCGCATAGCGATATTAGTAAATCCTTCCAGTTCGCACAGATCAAGTACCTGAACAATACTGTTGTAGCGGACATTTCTATCACCTTCAACTCGCACCAGACGTTTGTTATCTTTTTCTGCTTCGAGTTTTAACATATCATGTAGTTGTTGGGTCGTCTTTTGAACCCCGCCAAAATAAAAATTGCCCTCTTTATCAACACCGACAACCAGTGGCGATTCGATTGCCTCACTGCGCTCCAGGCTTGCGGCAGCGGCAGGCAATGAAATAGGTAGTTCTTTTATTTTTTTCTGTTCGTCAGCTTTCTTGAAGGAGGTGGCAACCATAAAAAACATTAACAGGAAGAAAATACAATCAATTAATGCAATCAACCCTATTTCAGGCTGCTCATCATCACCAAGATTAATGCGCATGTTCAACCACCTTTAAGTACGGTGCTGTTGCAACAACCGGCATAAACCACTCATTAAGTAATTGATTAATTTGTTTTTCAAGATTCAACCCTAAAAATGCAGCACGGTTTTTAAAGAAATGATGCATCCCCAGTGCAGGCAAAGCGACACTCAAGCCGGCAGCCGTATTTATCAATGCCATTGAAATGCCACCAGCCAGTAACGCCGGATTCTCCATTCCATCCGCAAAGGCAATCGCTTCAAATGCATCAATCATTTCAAGCACGGTCCCCAGCAAGCCCACAATGGGGGCGACCGTTGCCACTATCGCCAGGGCGTAAGCTTTTTGTTGGTGATAACGCAGCTCCAGGGAGGCAATATCACTGACGCCATTATTAACAGCGGCAAAACTTTGTTCCCGATGGAGCACCATAAAATCAATCGCACGCGCTAACGTATTATTTTCTTTTGCCAGCAACGTATGAATTTCAGTGTACTCACCTGCAAGCCATAAATGGCGTACACGCTCGGCTAAATCTGGCGGTACTATAAATTTTTCGCGGAACCGGACTAGTCGTTCGATAGAAACGGATAACGCAAGAATAGATAACGCAAGAATAACCGGAATGGCAATGCCGCCTCCGAACAACATTTGGGAGAAACCAATGTCACGTGCGAAAACACTTTGGCTTCCGAATAAAAAAAAGCAGGTAACTAAAATGGATGGTGAATTAAAATTTCTTGCAATGGAATGCATCTCTCGCTGACCCCTTGCCTGTTATTAATGGTAGTGGCGGCTCTTTCGTTATTTTTGTTATGGCTAGTTTGTTAGGAAGAACAGATGGCTGACAAGAATAAATGTGTAATTTCTTCGTTATATGTTGTTTACAAAAACGGACAGATCAATTCAACCTCCCCGTGTTTTACTAGCCTCCACGTCCAGTTGACAGGTTCCAACGTATACAAAGAGTTAATTAAATCCTGCCGCAATCGCCTTGGCTCGCTACTTGCTCTTATTTCCTAATGTCACTAACGAGTAGTGCATAAATAGGTTTTTAACCCTGCTTGAGAAGTATTAGAAGTGAGACAGCCAACAATGAAAACAACCTTAGATAACAAGGATATCAATCAACTTTCAAAGAGTTGGCTGATGGCAAGTTGGGATTGGTTGTGGAAGCGGGAATTGCCAGTGTTGTTGGCAATATTTGCATTATTTGCATCGCTTTTGATATTTGCGCTACTAACCCAATTCGCGGTGCAAGATACACCCCATGAGTTTGATCGCTACTTATTGTTATTGATGCGCAACCCGGATGATTTGAGCGATCCTCTTGGGCCACGCTGGCTGGAGGAAGTCGGAAGGGATATTACGGCACTGGGTGGAAATGCGGTGCTTATATTGCTAACCCTGGCAGTGCTTGGTTATTTATTGATGGATTTAAAACCCAGGTTGGCATTGGTTGTACTTCTTGCAACACTGGGCGCTTTAGCAATGAGCAGTACACTAAAAGAAACTATCAAGCGCGACCGCCCAGACCTCGTCCCCCATAACACGGTTGTCTATACCGCGAGTTTTCCAAGCGGGCATTCAATGCTGTCGGCAAGCACTTATTTAACCTTGGGAGCCCTGCTAGCGACTACCCAGCGGCGCAAACGGATAAAAGTTTTTATTTTGACATTTTGTACGACTATCACATTACTCGTAGGGATAAGCCGCGTTTATCTCGGCGTACATTGGCCTACTGATGTATTGGCTGGTTGGACCGCCGGTGCGGCCTGGGCAATGGCGTGCTGGTTATTAGCGCGGTGGTTGCAAAGCCGCGATGCTGAAACACCAGCGGACGCATAATTTAAAACACAGGAGAAAATCTTGGGTGCCTTAGCCAGAATATTTGCCCTGCTGATTATCAACCCTCATAGCCGCAACGGTAATGAGGTGGAAATACAAGAGGGTATCGATTCACTTAACAACGCCGGTATAACAGTCCTGTTAAAAACGCTGGACGATTCAGCAAGTACTGCACAAATCATTGAAGAATATCATCAACAAGTACAACTCGTAATTATTGGTGGTGGCGACGGTACTATTAATTCTGCACTGGAAAAGCTTTACCAACATCAATTACGTTTTGCCATTTTACCTTTAGGCACCGCAAACGATTTGGCACGCACATTAAACATACCTACTGATCTAACCGAAGCATTTAATGTGATACGGCAACAGCAAACTTGTCGTATCAATCTCGGCAAAGTAAACGGAAAATATTTTCTCAATGTTGCCCATATTGGATTAGGTGTTAAGGTAACGCAGGAGTTGACCCCTGACCTAAAGAAAAAATGGGGTGTATTCAGTTATTTAAAAGCTATTTTCAGTGCGTTTAGCAGGCACAAAAAATTTCGTGTTATTTTACAAACCGGCAGCAATACTCGCTCAATGAAATCCATTCAGTTAGCGGTGGGGAATGGCCGTTATTATGGCGGAGGAAATATCATTGATGAAAAATCTGAAATTGATGATGGTCAATTGTGTTTATATAGCATTTATCCATTAACGTTTTGGCAAATGTTGACCTGCGCCCCGCTACTTCGCTTTGGTAAACATCAACTAACTAATAAAACCTGCACACTGTCTACCCAAAAAATCACGATTACCACTATCCCGCCCCTTGAAATTCATGCGGATGGGGAACAAATCAGTAAAACACCGGCTGAGTTTGAAGTTATTCCACAGGCACTGGAAGTTATTTGCGGCACCCTTGAGGATAAATAATTCGCTCAGTTCGAACCAGCAATTTCATAGTTATAAAGGAGCTAACAGATGTTCCGTTTACTCTCCGATTTGGAAGTATCTTTAAACGAGCTTTTGGTGACCAGCAGAGAATCTGTTGATCATTATCGCGATGCGGTGCAGTTGCTTACGGATGAAAAAATTGCCAATGAATTTAAAAAAATAGCCGATGAACGAAAACAGTTTATCCCGGCACTCGAAAATAAAATCCGCGAACTTGGCGATTTGCCTTCAATGCCCGATCCCGATAAAGAAGATGGTGAAATGTTGATTCATCATATTAGCGCTGCCGTTTCTGAAGACTACACCAGTAAACTGTTGCAACAACGAATTGAGGTTGAAACAAAAATTGTGGAATTAATTGATCAGGCAAATAGCAATGATGAAAACAATGTGTGCAGTGCATTGCTGGCTGACCTGGCATTGCAGGTAAATGGCACGATTGAAAAACTTTCCAGTTTGGCGCAACAGCCAGCTTAAAAAGCCGAATAAAAACAAATCTGCAATAATGAATGTTATTGCAGATTTATTCTGAAAAATTTACCGTATATCGTACACCTGATTAAATTTTTTCAGTCCAGCTCCAACTCTTGAATAACCATCCTACGCCGAATGAAAAACTCCAGTAATCGCCAGTTTCCACTAACGGGCCCGGATAAAAAACAGCATCGCGCAGGTTGTCATAACGTAAGCTGACACCGTACACCAAACTCCCCTCCCTTGATGAAACACTCAACTCAGTAAATGTGCCGCTAAAACCGTCTGTAGCATCATATTCCGGCCTGATTGCCGTAACGTATTTCGGTGCGACATTATAATAATGTTCGTGATAATCGTTCGATCCATATAGTGCACCAACGTCCAGTGACAGTCGCCATTTATCAAATACTTTTGGTTGAACCCAGGTCAACATGGGATTGGCGGTATAGCCGATGTATTCAACACCGCTACCAACTGCAAATGCAGGCCTGATGGGCAAACGCAAAATTAATCCGCGATTAAAACCGTGACCGGTTAAATCAATATTGATTGACGGACCTAACTGGAATTCAGATTCCAGTTCCGGCATGCCTTCACGTGCGCGATTATCTTCAGCGCCATCGTTGAGCGCTAGATCTGCGCTGACATTAAATTCAATTCGTTCAGCGAGTGAAAATTCTGCGCGCGTGCCATCACGATCAGATTTAAAAATCCGGCCACGATATTCCACTACCGGAATCGGCAATACTTTGAGATGGGTTTCATCGGACCCGCGATAATGTGGCAAGTATTGGCCGCCAACACCCAAACCAAATTGCAATTCATGTTTGAATTCATCGCCATAGGAATTAGCGCCGATGCAACAACAAAAAAGCAGCGCGCTATTTGCTACTGGCTTGCACAACAAGTGATTTATATTCCTGAACATAAACTCGCTCATATCCGTAGCTAGGTTTTACCGGTGATGGTTTCACTGGCGATAGCTTTGCCAATCATCCCGATTACTGATTGGGGCCTAACGATAATCACAAACGTTCAGAAACTCAATGTGACGAATGTACCGATTAAATCTATGACTGTTAAATCGGCGCGAATGCTGCGTCCGGCCATTATTTAAATCACGCTGGTTAATTTTTCCGCAGGCAAAAAAAAGCCCGGTTTTGCAACCGGGCGACAACAAACATCAAGCTATGAGGAAAAATAAATCACATGTTATTACAACGATCTTAATTACACGCTGCACCGCTCACGACCGGTGTTGATGCGTTCAGGTTTGAAGGCTTGGTCCCCTGGAAACCGAACTCAACCGTTTGCCCGGGCTGAATAGTGCCGTTATAGCCGACATTCACCGCACTGTACGGATTGGAACCGGTGATGGTTGCATTCCAGCCGCCAGTGACCGTACTGCCATCGCTATAACCCCAACTGATATTCCAACCATTTATCGCGGTGGTGCGATTGTTTTTAATGCGAATCGCTGCGGTAAAGCCCGTGCCCCATTGGTTACTCACAACATAAGTGCAATTGCTGGTGGTTGCACTACTGCTCGCTACCGAACTGGATGAGCGGCTGCTGGATGAACTACTAGACGGCACGCTGCTGGAACTGCGGCTTGAGCTGGTTACCGCTACTGAACTTGATGAGCGGCTGGAGCTGGTGAGCGGCACCGAACTGGAAGAACGGCTTGAGCTGGTCGCAACAATACTGCTGGATACGCTGGATGAAGTCACGACACCCGACGGCTTACCGTAGGCAACACCTCGTCCCGCTGTGCTCATATATACCAGCCCAAAGGTGTTCATATCGCCAATCACAAACTGACCATTGGCTGGACCACCGAATTCCTGATTATCAGTATTAATGCGCGTCCAACTACTGCCAGCATTGATGGAACGATAAACACCGCGCGCACCATTCACGGTTCCCCAGATATAAACCGCTGGATAAGTTGCACCTGTTGCCGCTTTACCAAACCCCACTGCACCAGCATAACTAACGCCGCTGACCGTGGCGAAAGATGATCCAGAGTTTGTCGAGCGCGCCAAACCACCGCCATATAAGGCAACCCAGATATCACCTTCAATTCCCGGAGCAACGCGAATCCCATTGGAGCCACCGGATGCCAGGGAACCCGCGGCCGCAAATGAAACACCGCCGTTGGTACTGACCATCATGGTGCCGTTGTTGTAGGCGTAGAACTTGTTGCTGTTTACCGGGTCCGCCACCGGGCGCGCATTGTTAATATTCAAGCCCGAAACGGCAGCCCAGCTGGAACCCAGATTCGTGGAGCGATAAGTGATAGTGGAATCCTGCGGGCTATGCAGTAAAACACTGCCGTTAGCCGATAGCGCCAGCTGGCCATTTTTGCCGTTCATGCTCGCGGCTTTGGTCCAGCTGATACCGGTATCGGTAGAGGTATAAAGTGCCGGTGTATCACCTCCACCCGCACGCGCCACAATGTTAGTCATTTGCGCAGCAACGGCCAAGCCGGTGGTAGTTCCCATTCGGGGAGTATGGATAGGTGCGTATTGCGCGGGATCGGTATGGCGGAAACCATCGTAATCGCCAATCACCGTAAACAAAGGACCGTTAGGCACGCTAACAATGTTAAGCGGTACTGTCTCTTCCAACCCTTTTACGTTGAAAGCCCAGGTTGTAGTCGTTGCATTGATATTAGACGTTTTAAATACGCCATTGCCGGAGGTTACCCAGGCAGCATTGGCATCGAAAGGATCGAACTCGATAGCGCCAGCCCAATGGATAGCATGGCCGTTGATCCAGGTAATGCCTTGTGCATCGCGCGCAAAACCGCGCTGGATGACGTCAGTCCAACTGCTACCACCATTGATGGAGATAAAGATGCGGTCACCCCAGGCATCGCCCTGCTGCATATAGGTATTCATGGTGGTCGCCAGTAAACGCTGGGCGTTATTTGGGTCCACACTGATGCCACCAAAGGCACGGGTGTAACCACTGGGTGTTACATTGGTCCAGGCGCCGCTGCTGACGTTATATCTCCAGATCTGGCCAGCATCCATAGGTTCAGGTTGTGCCCAATGGCCATGGGGGCCAGCACCGTTGCCGTAGGTGATATAGAGATTGCCATCACTGGCATAAGCAGCGCGTTGTGGCAGATAGGCTGTCGGAGCGCCGGAAATTGCGGCGAAAGTCGCACCGCCATCGTTACTGCGATAGAGGTTTGCCCCCACTGAGCCAAAGCGGGAAACACCCACCACGATACGTTGCGCAGTCCCGCCAGAAATGCTCAACGGATCCAGTGCGACAAAACTGATGCCATTTTCATTGGGCGTTGTGGTGATATTCAAACCGGTCAGGCGCGTCCAGCTGGACCCCGAATCAGTACTTTTGAACAAACCATTCCAGCGCGTTCCTACATAGAGCACATTGCTAGAGCCTGGGTCCACCTGCAAACGCTCGCCGTTTTGGCGCCCCATGCCGTTGCCGTGGGCTTTGAACTGGCTGGAGACATCGATCACAGTGAAGGTTTTGCCGTAATCCTTGGAACGTAAAATGGCAGTTTTTCCATTGTTGAAATAACTAATGCCGGCGAGCAAATACACTTTGGCAGAATCCTTAGGGTCCAGCGCGAGCGACTCTACGCCCAAATAACCGGTCTCATCTTCTGATACCCAATCCAGCAAGGAAACCCAGCGGCTCGCGGTTTTATCCCAGCGATAAGCGCCACCGACGTCAGTGCGGGCATACACCAAACCCTGCTCCGTTTTGCTGGGCACTACCGCAGAAACAAATCCGCCGCCGCCAATGGCGAGGCTATCCCAGTTGTAGGCTTCAGAGGTTTGTGCGGTTGAGTAGACGCTGAGTAATGGGCTGAACAGTGCGGCCCCCAGGGCTATGCCTGCGGTCAGTTTTTTGAGTCTCATAGAAATTTCCTGTTAAAAGCAACTTATCGTTATTAGCGCTTCTTGTTATTAACATTCGTGGAATGATTAGTGGTCTTGCGTATGGCTAGATTTGTACGGTTACCAGCGGGCCCGCCCTCTCCCTTCACTGGTTGGTTGCCACCAGTAACCGCACAAATTTGAAGTTGCAGCTGGATTGCCAAAGCAATAGCAGCTACAAGCGGAGGCTTTTTCCTCCGGAATTCATTGGTAAATCTTTTTGTCTGAATGTTTCTGTAACTTTGGGCTGTTTGCCCCTGAAACCGGGAGTAGTTCCCGATACTCTGTTTTATCTGCCATTTATTTTTATTAGCAGCAAATATTTTATAATTTAAATATGTTAATTAATACTAATAGATTAAAAATCAATAACCAAACATTATTTGGTTATTGTCAAACAGACTCAAACTTACTTTTGGATATATATGCCATAAGCTCAAAAAAATGGCGCAATTAAGAGGCAGGAAAAAAGCGGGGGGACGCAACATCTGAAGCGAATAACAAGTGCGCAAAGTCTTTACTGATACAAGCAATCACACTTCACCGATGTACTAGCCCTTATAAAGAAATATCCGTATCAACCCCTGCTGCGGTTGCTCGTGCAGTAAGGGCAGCATCCGCTGTTAAATGGATAAAGACGTCAACATTATTAACTTTGCAGGCAAGCACTTTGTTCACATCGATAAAACCGCCACGCGGCTTTGCTTTGATGTGATTGGCACCACCGGGAATGAAAAAATTGGTTATGTTTCCTTCATCGGCCAATGTGTTCCATATAGTACAGGCGGCCCGTAATTCTGCCGCAGAGTAGATTCCAGGCAAGGAAATAGTATTGGTGGCTCCTAACCGCTGTATTTGGGCCACGGCAGCGGCCACATGGGCATTTGCCTGTACTGCTGGCCGCGCCGCCAACGCCGTCTTATGTGTCACAAATGTTGCGTCTTTCGCCCGCTCAGCATCTTCATGCTGCAACCTGGCTCCCAAAGCAACGATTTCCGCTTCCAATTCAGCACTTTTTAAATTGCGCTCGGTTCTTCGGGCCTTGGCATTATCATCATAGTTAATAAAATGGGTCAGCCTTTCAATTTCCAATTGCAAGGCTGACATGCTGCGTTTCTCAGCACGAGAAACCCTGCGGATATCAACCCCGGGTAATGCATTAGTAACTGCCTCTTGAACACTATCCCAAAGATCGTCCGCAGAGGGTGCAGCAAAATCCGGTGTTGCTGGCTTGGCCTCAACATCGGCGCCTTCCTTGCTGATATAAGCCTTCGCATTCTTTATTGTTGTCTTTTTAGGATCAAGCTCAAGCAACAACTCAATGTTATCTGCTGTCACAAATTCCAGTAGCTCTTTAAGGTCTTTGTCACTTTTCGCCCACACAATTAACTGGTTTACGTTGTCTTCATCCGCACCATCACCCCACACATTCTTTACAGCCGTAGATCGTTTGGGCGTGACGTTCATTCGTTGAATGGGCATATTCATCATGGCTTGCTGTGCTTTCGCTTGTGCAACGTGCGGACTTTTGTTCATGATGTTTTGCAATTGCCGCTGAACAGTTACCTCAGTGCGATTATCCGCCGTCATTACTTGCGGTTCATTGATTAACAGCGATTGCCGTTGCGCAACATCGTGTTGTTTTGTGAAATCACTTTGTACATGCGTCGACATTATCGCAATTCCAACACTGAATTAGAGTTTTAACGTTTTATTGGCTTGCAAGTGTTGCAGGAATTGCAGATGCGCCGCACGCGTTGCCGGTCCGTCATAGGGTAAAAGCGTCCAGGTTTCTGCTGCACTCATGCTTGCACCGGGTTGCAAGGTTTTATAGGGCGCATGTACTTCCAGCTCCAATAAACCCTCATCGGCTTCCGCGTGCAAAAATTCCTGGTACAACTCGATTTGCCCTTGCTCCGGGTGAATCGCACTTTTCGGTTGCAAATTAAATTGGATAATTAATAACTGCTTATCGCGAAATGCAGCCATCCACCCTTGTGAAGGCTGGATAAATATTTTTCCTTTGCGCCCCTGTTTTTGTGCAGAGTTGGAATTTTCCAGAGCAAAAATTCCATCGCTAACGTTATGTGTTAAACCATCGTAGGTTGCATCAGAAAAATGCTCGATGCGCGCATCACTTTCATTGGCGACAGGAACATACACTTGTGTGCTGTAGGGAACACGCGTGTTAAACCAGATATCCCAGGACACCTTGGTATCACGGATATTGGTTGCTTCAACATTCAGTTGGATTTGATTGGGTTTGCCGTCCACCAATGTGTAGGTTTTTTTAATGGCGACACCGGAAATCGGGCTATTGGGGCTGTGTAAAACAACTTGTCGAGCTGTTTTTTCTACGGCGTTATTTTTGGCCAGAATTAAAAAGGGATCCGGTGGCCACACCGCTTTTCGTGCACGGCGCTCATCATTAAGCAGCTGTTGCATCCACCATTGGCTTTGCGGGCCAACCCATATTTCATGGCCTAAATAACCAATATTATTAGCTTCCGGAGTAACCAGCGGATCAGGTTCCGTGGTAACAGCGTCACCAATTTTCAAAAAATTAGGCTGTCCTGCCAAGTGGACCGACAATAATCGCCCACCAATATCCGGCGTTATCTCTACGGCGACAGTTCCATTGTCCAATATTATTCTTTCCACTTCAGCATGCGCTGACAATGTGAGAGGGACAAACATAATGAGCAATTTCCTTAATAAAGAAGCGCGAAATCGGGACATATTTGCTCTCTCACAGATCTGTTTTTATGTATTAATTGCCCTCAAAACGGGGCGGCGAATGCTCTCATTGTCATTCGCAAAAGTCACTAGCAGAACTAATAAATTACAACAAAGGTTTGGTATTAAGGATGTGCAACAACTGCTGTAAATGCTGCGCACATTCATAGCCCAGCGAAGTTGGGTAACCACCATCTATCTGGGTAATTAATTGTTTTTCATAAAGGCGACGGGTAGCTGCAATCAATTCCGGTGCTGCATCGGAATGCACTTTAAGGCCGGATTGATGGCTGTCAGCAGTAAACATCCGCAGAATTTGCATTTCCGCAACTAATTCATTGGGGATAGGCATAATCATTTACCTCTCTATTTATTATTAAGCTAGTTATTATTAAAAATAGCCTTGTAATGTACACGATAAAAATTGGTCAGAAAAACTGGCCCGTTAATAATGCACCCGTTAAGAAATAGCACAGGCCTCCAGTATCGCCAGTGTTTCGGTGGAAATCAAAATAAAAACTCCCGGTTTTGGGCCGGGAGTTTTATCAGTTCATATCAAGGACGCCAGATATAAGGCGGCGCAACTGTGATATCCGTAGATGAAGTCACACCACTCCAGTCATCGGCAACAAAACCGTAGAAGGTATTGGCCGATTTTCCGCTGCTCACAAATTCCAGATCACCGATCAGGGTTGCCGTACCGGACACCGATTGGTTATTGCCAAACCATCCTAACGGATAGAAAGTCCCCAATACCTTGGCCGAACCGCTCACATTAAAATTGCTCGCGCCGTGATGGGGATGACTGGCAACACCGATCAAACTCAACGCACCCACAGTACCGCCAGACACAGCGCCATTAATTACCGTTGCCTGGTTATCGATACGCGCACTCCCCGTTACACTGCCGCCAAGGATTTTTGCGTAAGGGCCAACATACACTGTGGATGGAGTGTTATTCGGAGCACAACCGCCACCATTGCTGTGACGAACAGTACCGCTCGGGCAGGCATCGCGCGCACCATTTTTAAAACCTTGCGGCCAGGCGCCCTGCACTTCCACCATGTAGGGATAGCGATAAATAGAGGGGTAAGCTTTGCCATCGCCCGGATTATCCCAAGTGAGTTTTTGGTACGCTGTCGGCGTTGCGGTCACCACCAAAAATACATTTTCACCCGGTGTTAAACACAATGAAATTTCACCATCCGTTCCTCGTTGCAATTCTGTGTAACGCGATTGCGTCATTGCACTGTTAGTAGTGACCAGCCCCCAACGCCAACCGGAATTTGCACCGCTTTGTACAACGCCGCGGAATTTCACCGTGATAGTGCTCGCACCGGTTTCCGGGAATAATTGCACAACGTTGTAACCCCAGCGTTGCGGTGCCCAATAATATGGCGATACAAAACGGCGGTTCTGCGCAAAATTATTATCTAACGATTCAAGCTGGGTTAAACGCAAACGACGTGCAGTGTAACTACCTGCATCCGCATTGATCACACCGTAATTCTGGCGATAAACAGCGCCCTGATCCGCACCGTCCGGATCTTTATAATCCCAGGTAACGTTATGCATTGCCCACTCACCGAAACGATCATTTAATTGTTCGATATTCCAGTTTTGGCTGAGCATTAATTTTTGCCAGGGATCGCGTTGGCCAGCAGG
The DNA here is from genome assembly GCA_021151825.1 of Cellvibrionaceae bacterium. Taxonomy (GTDB): domain Bacteria; phylum Pseudomonadota; class Gammaproteobacteria; order Pseudomonadales; family Cellvibrionaceae; genus Cellvibrio. Next base: position 23,831 of record JAGKWQ010000009.1, on the reverse strand, counting down.
TGCGTTGTAAGCCCACATATTATTTACTGCGCTGTGACAATATTTATCTTTTACGAATTCAAAAAATTGCCAGTTGCAATAACGGTCGCGCGTATTGCCGTAATACAAATGCGGCATATTCGGCAGCATTTCTGAACAATGCACATTGGTATTAAAAATTTGATGGGGCATCCAGTTCGCGTGTGATTCATAAATCCAGCAACCTGCACCACCGCAATCGCCAAAACCTTGCGTGGTCGATTGCACACCGTGCATAAATTCGTGCGCTAATCCCCATGGGTCATTCGCTGCACCCGGTCCAATCCACATGCCCATGTAATTGATACCATTGCGCGACCAACCACCACCCCACAACGGAAATTCATTATCAAAATGCACAGCGGCTTTATATTTGGTGGTGGATGAGCAATACGGTTGCGGGAAATAAATCGGCGCACCGAAATAAGAATCCCAAATACCTTCCAATGTGGTTAATGCTGCTTGTGCATTGGCGGTAGTGATGTTGGTTCCATCTTTCCAATACACGGCAAAATGCTCGGATTCCAAACGCAAAGGCGCACCGTTTTCGCCTCCATCTTTGGGTGCAACCCAATTACCGGCTACGCAATTATTGACCGGTGGTGTTGAACAAGTTGAACCGGCCCAAACGTTATCGGCTCTTGGAGTAACGCACGCTTGTGGAACAACACTTGAGCTTGAAGAACTGCGCACTGAACTGCTTGCAACTGAAGAAGAAACAATTGAAGAAGCAACCGACGAGCGAGAACTTGAAACAACAGAACTGATTGTTGATGAGCGACTGCTTGAAATTAACGAGCTGCTCGCTACCGAACTTCTGCTGGATGATTGGCTGGATACTGTACCGGTTTGATTTACACCGAATACACGCCATTCCAATATTCCCGTGGATTGTTGTGAGTTAAGCATGCGTACACGCACACGATTCGTCGTTACGTTCGGCACGGCCAACACGTTAAAACGATTAATCACTACCGGCACATTACCGATTGCTACCCAGCTCGCACCATTGAAATATTCCAGTACAGCATCTGTGGGAGTAAGCACTCCACCAGCGTCATCAAACCAATAAATTTCTGTTGCTGAAATAGTTACCGGATTGCTCCACTGGTATTCCACCCATTGATAGGAATTTGGATTATTCCAGTTGCCGTATGCGCCTTTGGATTTATCGTTGGAATTTGCGGGTTGCGAATTATCATTCACTGCCGCAAGTGTTTCCCAGGACGAGACATAAGAAGTCGATACAGTCGCGGTGAGCGCAAGATTGATTGCATTATTCGCTGCGCTTGAAATACTGCTTGATACAACCGAACTACTTTTGCTTGTTGAAGCAATACTGGTTGCGGTTGCACTGGATGTAGCAGCGATGTTTGATGAAACAACCGAACTGGTTGCTACAGAACTATTTGTTACCGAACTATTAACAACCGCACCACCGCAAATAGTACCGGTTACTAACGGTTTTTCAGCAACGCCGCCATTTTTATTTACCTGAAAACCAAAATTCACTGACTGCCCTGGCTGGATTGCACCATTCCAGGAAATATTGGTTGCGGTATAAGGGTTTGATCCCGTCAGGTTTGCATTCCAGCTACTGGTAATTTGATTGGTAGTATATTGCCAATTGACAGACCAACCATTAATTGCCGTGTTACTGGTATTGGTAATTGTGATGCTGCCTGTTAAGCCAGTGTTCCACTCGTTAGCGATCGAATAAACACAACTGGCGGTTTGTGCCAATGTATGTTGCGATACAACAGAAGCAAAAACACTCAGACAGAAAGCCATCCTGAAACGATTGAGTTTCGGAAGTTTCATAGAATTTCTCCGGGGAGCTGGGATTATGATTTTTCGTAGTGACCGGACACCACAATTTTTATTATTAAAAAAACACTGCCGAGAAATTTATTATTTGAAACTGTCATCACTGTTAAACGCACATCCAATTTATTAAAAACATCTTATTAAAGGATGAAAATTTAACTGCACATAAGAATGACATTTTTAGCAAAAAAAATCCCGCATTTTCATCGAGATGCTTCATTAAAGTGTTGATGATGGGCATCAATAATACAGCAACATCAAAACCGCTTTCGAGCGGCTTTCCTTCTTCTTATCTTTAGAAAATCAACTTTATTAGGCGCTGATCTACCCTACTTAGACAGAACAGTCACCTCTGAGAATACCTGCGAACAAGCTCTCTTACCTAAAATGATTGTTTTCTTAAAATAGGTAGAAAACCCAGTACATACGCTGGATCCATAGACACCGCACGAAAGCTAATTCGTAATTTGAAGTTAGGTTGAGCAGCTTAAACGTGTCCATTAGAACCTGGGGAGTCCGAACTTCTTTCTCATCTTGTGGCAATAAAATTGTTGGTGTGGGCCAAGCTGGCGCCTTTAATGTCAACAAATTTTTTCTGTGACACCCCTCGCATTACAACAATAATTTATAAAGCTATATGCGATGATATTTTAGTTTTAATTTTTTTATGAAAAGTTTGTGTCGTCTAAAACTGTGAGATATTGTCCAGATCCTGTAGGTGTTTTATGAAAAATTAAAAGCTATAGACGACAAAAATATTTATCATAAAAAAACAAGAATAAAACAATAATTTTATATCTCTTACTGTTTTAAAAAAACGATTTTGACTTTGAAAAGTTTGGTGGTGTAACTTGATTGTGCCTTATCACTTGATAGGGATTTCGTTAACTTTTAATTTATTGGAGAACATCAAAATGATGGCACGTCAAAAGAAGTTTGTTATTCAGCAGTTAGCTTACCCTGTGGATGCTGCTGGTGTTGTTGAAGCAACACGTGTAAGCACGAAAGTTGTTACCACTGCGATTAGAGCGGTAGGTGACGTGATCGAGGCATGGATTAACAAGCAGGATTAAAAAATTAAAATTAGGGGGTATTGCCCCCTAATTTTAAATTAAATAAAAGGGACATTAAAATGCCATTTATAGAAATAAATTCAGATGAAAGCGATTGTTTGAAGGCGTTTGATAAAGCTGTTAGCGAGAAGCTAACAGCAATAGATACAAAAAAATTTTGGAGCTGCAAAACGGATTTTGAAACATTGATTAATTCAAATTTCGCAGCAGAAATAACCCGCCACTTGTTACTCAATATGCTGGACGACCCTTTTTCGAGCGACATGAGAAATCAGGTTAATCGAACTCTTCTTTTGCAAAAAGAAACCTATTCATTGGTACTTTCTTGGAATTTTGCCGTCGATATTAACGATCAAAGTCTTACAACTCATGGCTCACATGCCATGGTTTCTATATTAAGTAAGAACCCCGTCGCTGTGAATTTTTATAACTTCATAGTGCCAAACATGGAGGTTTATGAGCCGGGTAGGAAATTGACCTATTCACATGAAACCGCCCTTAAACCCAAGGAACTGCTAGAGATTCACGGAGACCGATATATTGCTGATATTCAGCCTTCGCCCAACTTGCTTATGATAACGTTTATCATGGAGCCCCTATGGAATCAAATATGGTCATTTGATCGCCAAAACCTTTCAAGCTGGAGCGTTTCTGCGTCGACGCTGGGACACACTCAGTTAAAGATTGCGCTCGAAATATTCAAGTTATTTGGAGAAGAAAACGCATTACCGGCAGTAATTAAACTATGCGAACATGAAAATCATGATGTGCGATGGGAAGCAATAAGAACCCTTGGCATGCTGGATTTGGATTTGGCCGAAGAAAGATTGAAAGACGCGACGTTCGATAGTCACCCACACATTCGGCAATCAGCAATTGAAACGCTTTCACAAATTCAACTTTATAAGAAGGATCTTGAAAATGGCTTTGACAATCAAGTGTGATTCCGAGGAATCAATCGAATTCAATGAGTACCTGGAATATGTTGGCAACAATATAAATCCAAACTGTTTGGATAGCATTGCAAATTCTGCTGAACTGCTAAAAAAATTAAGTAATAATACAAAATTTGTAACGGAAATGTTTAACAGCCAGTTGAAGTATCTTCCAAAAAATTTGCTGGCATTTTACTCCAGCCAATCAGCAATTTTGGGTGTAAATGGAGATGCATCAGTCAGGCTTAATGTCTGGCCGTTATTGTCCGCCGATCCCCGTCGTCAAAAAATAGAGTGCGAACGATACTCCTATTATGATTCACATGATCATAATTTTACATTTATGACAGTTGGCTATTTTGGTCCTGGATATTCCACGCGATTGTATGAGTATGATCCCGAACGAGTGATTGGTTACATTGGAGAAAAAGTAGATATTCGTTTCCTTGAGGAAACCACATTGCCAAAAGGCAAAGTCATGCTTTATAGACCGTCCATAGATATTCATATGCAAATACCACCCGCCGAATTTTCTTTATCCTTGAACCTCATGTTTAACCAAAAAGAAAGGACTGCCCTTGCCCATCAATATTTTTTCGATCTTGATAAGGGGTGCATCAACGGATATGTGGAGTCATTTTCGACTAAGCGAGTATCCTGCATTGAGATGTTGAAACTTGTGGGTGATGAAAATTCTATTGATGTATTGTGGGATATTGCTAACAAGCATCCTTGCAATCGCACCCGACTCTCAGCGATTGATGCTATTGTGCATCTTAAACCAGCGCAGCATGAAGCAGCCTGGAGTGTTGCAGCAAATGACGCAGACCCACTTATGAATTTTATTGCAAAATCTAAGCTCATAGTCGGCAGGTGATCACATGAACTCTTTAGAAGTTAATGGTGTGTCAAAAGCATTCAAGTCAAATGGAAAAATTGTTACTGCGCTAAGTGATGTTGATTTGTTTGTGAGCAAAGGAAGCATTCTTGCTCTTCTTGGAGAAAATGGCGCAGGGAAAAGCTCTCTTATTAAAGTATGTGCCGGCTTGATGGCGCCTGACACCGGATCAGTTTCTATTTCAGGAAAATCAATCACCGGCAGAAAGGATAATCTGAGCAAGGTTGGTTTGTTATTAGAAGGAAACCGCAATCTGTATTGGCGTCTTACTCCGCTGGAAAATTTAGAATATTTCGGTGGGCTCAAAGGGATGCTCAAATCGCACGCAAGGGAAAGAGGCAAAAAACTACTCGATCAATTTAACCTCATGCACAAAGCTAAATCACCAATACAAAGCCTGTCTCGCGGTATGCAGCAAAAAGTCTCCATTATTTGCAGCGTTATCAACAGTCCTGAAATTATATTTCTTGATGAGCCAACACTGGGTCTTGATAGTGAATCTACCAATGAAATTCTTGGAATGGTAAAACAGTGCTCCAACGAAGGGTGCTCCGTCGTAGTTACGAGCCATCAAATAGAAATTATCGAAACAATAACGTCAGATGTAGCAATATTAAAAAACGGAAAAATAATTTGTAATGGTGACTTAAAAAAGTTACTCAAAAAAAATGACGAAATTTTCGAGATTTATTATGAGATGCCAATCCTTGAAGTTGATAAGATTAAATTGCTACAAAATGTACCTGGTATTTCCATTGAAGAAAACCGAGTGATTTTCGTAAAAGGCACCACAACATTGGCAGATATCATTAATCTCACCAGTCATCTAACTGTCGTTTCCATGAATCCTGTGTTAAACACGCTAAACAAATTTTTCCACCGTCAAATAGTAGTTGGAGGGGATTAATATGGGGATGGTATACGGAACATCGTCTTTTTCTAATTTAGTGTTTGCGGAATTGCGCAAGTCAATTCAAATATCAATGCGATACAAAGTTGAGTCCATACTGTCATTTTTGTTTCTTCTGGCCTTATTTTTTGGGGTTCTGATGGGAGTAAAAGTTTCATCTGGGGCAGAACTTGGGTTTGGGAATGGCGATGAAAGCTTTTTGATCGGATTTATGTGTTGGATTTTCGTGACGGGCGGCCTAACCCAAGTTGCCAATTGTATCGAAGAAGAATCTAAAACCGGCACGCTTGAGTCTTTGTTTATGTCTAGCTACCACCCTGTTCAAATATTCCTTGCAAGATCAGTTTCAGCTCTCGCAATTGGAATTCCGGCGTTGGTTGCTTTGTTTATGGTCTTGTACTTTTCAAGCAACGCAAGGTTGCACCTAAATCATCAAGTGATTGTCCCCCTAATCTCCATCGATCTTACTGCTAACGGTATTGGATTCTTTTTGGGCGGGATTGCATTGCTCCTCAAGCGTATTCGCATGATACTTGTACTTGCACAAATTGCTGCTGTAGCAGCTATGCTGCCTCATGAAAGCATACAATTCAGTAAAATATTGAGCTATATATTTCCAATTATCCCTGGAATTGATGCGCTACGTGACATAATGGTCAATAAACAAACCTTGGGGCTTGATACGCAGCTGGCATTACTTTTTAACGGAATTCTGTACCTTGGCATTGGTATAATTTTCTTCATTGCTTCAATTAACATCGCAAGACAAAAGGGATCTTTGGGACAATATTAAACATGACAGGAGTGTGACGCTTGGATCATATCGAAAGATCAAAAGGAAAGTGGATAAAAGCTTTTTTAATTATTTTAGCGCTTCTAATTATTGTCGTATTTTGGAGCAGCTTTAGCTCTGAGAACTCCACATCAGGTAATTCAAGCAGCTTTATTACAAGTAGTGTAGACAGGGGCAATATTGCCCAATTTATTACTGCAACGGGCACGATCAGGCCTGTGTCAGTTGTCGTAGTGGGCACGCAGTTATCAGGCACTGTGTCGAAGCTGAATGTTGATTACAATGATAAGGTTGCACGAGGTCAAATATTACTGGAACTTGATCCGGCAATTTATGATTCTCAGGTTAAGCAGGCAAAAGCGAATCTCCAAGCCGCAAAAGCCACAATGGATTTGGCAACATCAAACAGAAAACGCAGTGAAAGTTTGTTCGAAAAGAAGTTTATACAAGCATCAACTTATGAGAGTGAGAAACAGGTTGAGATTTCGTCTGCGGCCCAATATGAGTTGGCACTTGCCCAGTTAGAGAAAGCTGAGACCGACTTACGCAATACCTATATACGATCTCCAATAGACGGTTTGGTACTTAAAAAGGATGTGGATTTGGGACAAACTGTTGCTGCGACCTTTCAAACACCAGAATTATTCCGGATCGCTCAAGATTTTTCGCAAATGGAAGTAGACACCAACATATCAGAAGCGGATATATCGTCGATAAAAACCGGCATGAAAGCAAGTTTCACAGTAGATTCATTTGAAAATAGAGTTTTCGACGGTGTCGTAAAACAAATTCGTTTGAGTCCAACTGATGTTGGTGGCCCTGTCAGCTACAACGTTGTTTTAAGTGTTGAAAATCAGGATCACTCACTTCTTCCTGGTATGACCGCAAGCGTACAGATCGTTACATTGCTGAAAACTAATGTTCTGCGAATACCTACATCGTCATTGTATTTTTCACCCACTAACAACGCCGATATCATCAAAAATGAAATCGATAAAGACATCGTAGCCTCATCACAAAAAGGTGACGGGAGCCTGTTCGTATTTAATGAGGATACTCAAAATTATCGGGTTTTCAAAAAAGGGACTGAAGATAAACTTGTTCAGGTAGCCGTAAAAATAGGTATAAGAAATCGTCAATTTACCGAGCTGGTATGGGGCAACTTAAAAGAAGGAGACCCCATCGTTACCCAAGAACGATCCGACGATAATGGTGAGTGATCATGACTACATTGCTGGATCTAAAGAATATTGGAAAAACGTACCAATCAGATGGCGTTGGTCAAACTGTTTTAAAAGATATTAATATTGAAATAAAAGCCAAGGAATACGTAGCAATAATTGGAGCTTCAGGCTCAGGTAAATCAACACTATTAAATATACTTGGTTGTCTTGAGACACCAACGACCGGATTATATTTAATTGATGGGATAGATACATCCAAGGCCAACGATGACCAGTTGGCAACTATTAGAGGCAAGTCGATTGGGTTCGTTTTTCAAAGCTTTAATCTTCTTAAATCAATGCGCATTATTGAAAACGTAGCCTTACCTGCAATATACGCCGGGGCTCCTCGGTCAGAGGCTCACAAGCTTGCGAAAGAGCAACTTCAACGTGTCGGAATGCTTGAGTACGCAGAACGTTATCCAAATCAGCTATCAGGTGGGCAGCAGCAAAGATGCGCCATCGCTCGATCACTTATCAATAAACCAAAAATATTATTGGCAGATGAGCCAACAGGAAATCTGGATTCGGTTAACACCGATATTGTTATCGATTTACTGACGGAATTGAATGAGAAAGAAGGCCTTACCATCATTGTGGTCACGCATGAAGATATTGTTTCCAATAGCGCGAAACGAGTAATAACGATTAAAGATGGATTGATGCAATCTGATGTGAATTTGCAGGTTGAATTGGTATGAATATCACTCAACTTTATCTTGAATCAATAGCATCGCTTAAAGCACACAGATTGCGCACTGTCTTATCAATGTTGGGAGTTGTTATCGGGGTTATGTCAGTCACCTTGATGATTGCCTTGGGAACCAGTATCCAAACGATTGTTAATAAGCAACTCACAATGCTTGGAAAAAATATTTTGCTGGTGTCAACAAATACTGAAAATGCCAATGAACGGGTTGGTAGCATCGCGTTACCGGAATTAACGATTTCTGATATAGAGTCATTAAAGGTTCTTCCATCAGTCCTTGGCGTAGCACCCGTTGTTCAAACTAATTCAATAGTCAGCAATGCTGGACGTGATATTAAATCGTCTGTTTTAGGTTCTGATGAAACCATGCTTTCATTGCGTGGCTGGACACTTTCAAGTGGTTCAGGGGTAACATCCGAGGACGTCAAAAGCAATTCCAGAGTTGTTATCATCGGGCAATCAATTAAGAATTCCCTCTTTTTTTTGCAAGATCCAATATACAAATACGTGCGAATTGATGGAGTACCATTCCAGGTTATTGGAGTTCTTGGCACCACAGGGAAATCATTTGATGGCACAAATCTAGGAACAATGATGATTGTTCCATATACGGCAGCATCTATTTATTTATTGAACTCCGCAAACACAGAGGTAATTCATTACGGAGTTCTACAAGCTCGCTCAAGCGAACAAACCAAGGCAACCGGTGAAAAAATATTATCCCTGCTAAGAGAGAACCATGGCAAAAGTAAGTTTGGAGAAGATCTTTACCAAATCACGGACCTTGCAAGTGTTTCAAAGGGGGCAAATCTCATAGTGTCTGCTCTTGCATTTATGTTAGGCGCAGTGAGCATAGTTTCGCTTGGAGTGGGAGGGATTGGAATTATGAATATTATGCTGGTATCGGTTACAGAGAGAACTCGCGAAATAGGCATACGACTTGCTATTGGTGCAAAGCGAAAAAATATCCTTAGTCAATTTTTATTTGAGTCTGTAATTATATGTTTGATAGGTGCAGCAATTGGTATTCTTTTTTCGATTGGAATCGCATCAATCATCTCTAACTTGTCATCATATACGTTAACAATAGAATTTTCCGCGATTGCAGTTTCGGTGGGTTTTGCAACATCCGTTGGCCTATTTTTCGGTTTTTTCCCTGCACAGAAAGCAGCCAAGCTCATGCCTGCTGAAAGTCTGAGATCCTAATTTCACATATTATGGTTGGTGATAGTTACCCTTGGCGCCCATCATCAACACTTTAATAGAGCGCCTCGCATTTTCATGCGGGATTTTTCGAAAAAAAACGATGCCACCTGGTTTTGTAATTCTTATCGATTGAATCACAGCGAAAAAAACTCCCGGTTTTAAGGCCGGGAGTTTTTTGTTTCTAACGTGTCGCTGCCATTTATTGCAATGGTGGATAAGCGTTATTCAACAATACACGGAAGCCTTCTTTGAACCAGCGACCAGCAACAGGTGCGTTAGCCAATGATCCTGTCGTGGTTCCCGCTGCATTGGTGTAAGTTGGATCGCAATTGCGGTCAAATCCTTTCGCAGGATCCTGTGGATCATAAGAAAGTTCTTTTGACGCAGCACCATCCGACTCACCTGGCGGTTTCACCCATACATAAGCATCAATACCGGCAACAGGAGCAGTTTGAGGACGCTCACCTACACCACCAGACTGATTACACCAGTTACCGCGATGTGCACGACGATCAATACGTGATTGATCAATGAACGTATCAAGCACAGTACTGGTAGACACTGCTGTCGGACGGTTTGGACCACCCCAGCCGTTGCGCGAGGTATCCACTAACATACCAATGGTGCTTGGGAAACCGGCAGCGATCATTGCCGTGCGCCATGCTTGCACGAAAGAAACTTCGCTGAAGTGTGGGTTCCACTCGTAAAACTTCGCTTGACGGGTTTGGGTACCGCCGCCAGTACCAAATGAACCATTTGCCAATGAATCAAGGAATGGTTCGTACAGCGGGGTGTAGCCTGAGGTGTTGGATACAAAACCAGCGATGGAGTTAACACCACCGGTTGCACCTTTGATTGCATTACCAATCAACGTAACTGCTTTACCGAAGTTATCGGTCCAACCCAACCAACCAGAGTGGCCAATATCCACGTAGCTGTATACGTTGGTAATTGGATACAGCTTGCCCAGGGTATAGCGAGTGTTCGCTACATAGCCGTGCGTCGCGTCAGTGGCTTCCTGACATGCAGGAGTACTCAGGTTAGTCACGAGATTTGGCAAAGAGTCCGGCTCAATGATCGCGATGATACGCAGTGATGCATATTTTGGATCAGAGAAAATACCGGCAATCACATCAACGTACTCAGTGCGGTAACGTGCGCTCCCCTCGGCAGTTTGTTTCAACTCACCGTTTGACGCGAGTGCATGGCAGTCGCGGTTTGGTAAGTCATAAACCACAACCTGAATGACGTTCGCATTTTGTGCCAATGCGGCATCCAGGTGGTCACGCAGGCCGTAAGAACCATCGGTTGGTGCGATTGCGCCAATACGGTCCATCCACACCGCCGTGTTGTAACCAGAGATTTTTGAACCATTGGTTTCAGCTTGCGCTTTAGCAGACCAGATTGGATCAACATACCAACGGGCATCAACGAACGGGTTATCCAAACGCACTGGAGGTACAGTACTGCTTGAACTGGAACGTGAAGTTGTCACTGCACTGCTTGAACTACGCGAGCTGGAGGTCATCACTGTACTGCTCGAAGTCGCTGGCACGCTGGAAAAGCTGCTAGCGCAAGAGGGGTTAAAGCCGGTAGAACAGGTTGAGTGAAAACTGTTAGAACTCAATGAAGATGACCGTGACGTAGTGATTGCACTGGAGCTACTTGAGCGTGTGCTGGAGGTTGATGCGCTTGAGCTGGTGCGAGGCACGGTAGCTAAAGCTTCCGCCACACCTTGGTAAGCAGATTTTTTCTGCAAGCTATCGTTAAACAACAGCGGCCAATCCGGCAGGTTTTGATGGGTGTAGAACCAGCTATCCGGATCTGCGATTCCCCATACAACCACACCACCACGACGCGCAGGCGGAACTATATCCAGATACGCCTGGATAATTTCTTTGTAGCGCGCTTTTTGACGATCAAGGCCAGCACAGGAAGTTGCGCAATCACTGCGGTTTTTATAATCGTTATTGGCGTTGCCATCGTAAGGATTGTTCAGGCGCACATCCAATTCCGTAATTTTAATTTTCAGTGTCGGGCTCAAGGCAACAATTTTTTGCAACGACGCGCGAATGTTGGCGATGGAAGGATAATCGTTCATCACGTGCATTTGGAAACCCACACCATCAATCGGTACGCCGTTAGTTAATAAACGTTGCACCAGATTTACCAGCGCTGTGGTTTTGGTTCCATTTTCTTCGGTATTAAAATCGTTGTAATACAACTCGGCGGTTGAATCAGCTGCACGTGCACGACGGAACGCTTCGTCAATATATTCAGGGCTGCCATATTGGCGATAAAATACCGATTGACGATAACCATTGGCTGAGCCGCGACCATCATCATCCGCTGAATCAAACAAGGCTTCGTTTACCACGTCCCAGCTTTTTACCTTGCCAGCAAAATGCGCAGCAACAGTGTCGATGTGACGAGCGTAATCGCTACGGAAATTTGCATTGCTATCAGTTGCCCATGTTGGCAATTGGTAACTCGGGTGCCATACCAATGCATGGCCGTGCAATGATTTACCGTTAGCCGCGGCCCAATTAGCCAAACGATCTGCATTGGTGAACGAGAAATTGTTACCGGAATACATGTAACTCATTTTCATAATATTTTCGGCAACGATTTGGCTGAACTCTTCACGTACAATATTTTGACGAGCGGTATTTGTGAAAATGTCAGCTGCACCACTTCCCGCTGCAACAGCAACACCGATCGGGAAATCAACCAGACTTGAAAGGCCGGTACCGACAGGCACTTCTGGCTCCTCATCCACTTCACCGGCAACGGAGAAATTGTCGACGAAGAAACTGACATTTACCGAGCCATCAACCGACTCAACAATAAATGATTCAAACGGAGTGGCACTACCTGGAGTGTAAGTACCACTCAGCAAAGTCCAACCATCTGCAGTGACTTGCGCACTCGCAATTTCCGTATATTCGTTGTAGGTAGCCGTATCGGCATCATCAACAAGTTTGCCGGTGATTTTAATAGTCTCTGGTAATTCACCCGGAGCCAATTTCACCCAGGCTGCAACCTCATAGGTATTACCCGCAGTTAATGTGGTCACGTTGAATGTTGCACCATGCCAGTAGGCAGTTCTTCCGCTGACGAACAAACTTGCGTTGCCCGCATAGCGGTCAGCAGTGCTGCGCACGATGGTGGCATTACCCCGAGTACTCCAATTAGTAGTGCCATTTTCCACATCACCATTCACCGCAATGTTGTTTGCAATTGCAGAACTAACCGAGCTGGAAGAACGCGAACTGCTCGAAGATGTCGCAATTGAGGATGATGAATTCACAGAAGACACCGATGACGAACTGGAGGACGGTGCTACTGATGAAGGCACTGACGATGAAGAAGGAATCGATGAAGACGAAGGAATCGATGAAGACGAAGAAGAGCTTGAGCGGCTGCTACTTGATAAAACAACTTGTGAGCTGCTACCGCCAACAATTCCCCAAGGCGCAGGTTGAGAGGCGCAGGTCGAGCGTGAAATACAACTTTTGTTGTTTTCATAACCCCAACCGCTTTGGGTGCTTACGCATAACGGATAAATCGTTCCGTACCAATTACACTGCTGTCCACTTACAGTACTTGAAGCAACAGAACTGCTAATCGCAGTAGACGAAGAACTTTTCACGCTACTCACGGGTGTAGATGATGTAGTACCACCACAAACATTGCCCGTAATTGTCGGCCGTTCTGCACTGCCGCCGCGTTTATCCACCTGAAAACCAAATTGAACACTTTGACCAGGTTGGATAGTGCCGTTCCAGCTTATATTGCTGGCGGTGTATGGATTGTTACCAGACACATTGGCATTCCATGAGCTGGACAAACGATTGGTAGCATATTGCCAACCTACGTTCCAGCCATTAATTGCCGTAGTACTGGTGTTAGTAATGGTAATCGCGGCCGTTACGCCGGTATTCCATTCATTGCTAATGCTGTAACTACAATTTGCTGACTGTGCCAATGTTGGTTGTGCTAAAAGACCCGCACTTGCCATTGCAACAACACCCAGCATCTTTCTATGAAATAAAGATTGCATGGTTATAATTCCGCTGTGAAATAGTGAAAAAATTTTTATATTTACTTCCGTGAAATAACAACTCCTGTGTGTCGACCTTTAAAACAATAGAGACTTCCCAAATAGAGTTATCAAAAATATACAACCACTGCACTCGTTTCAGTGCAGTGGTAAAAAGTGCAGTGGTAAAAAGTGCAGCGATAAAAAGCGCAGTGATTATTTATTGTTAACACCGTATTTCTATTGCGTTATTTTACGGCTGGCAAACATTTCCACTTAATACCGGAATCTGCGCCGCTGAACTACCTTTGCTTCCTTGCACACCAAACTCAATGGTTTGACCGGGAGACAAAGTGCCATTCCAACTTAAATTAGTTGCCGAATAAGGATTACTACCGCTGAGTGTGGCGTTCCAGCTACTGGTAATGCGACTGCCATCAGTGAAGTTCCAATTCAGATTCCATCCGTTAATTACACTGGTGCCATTATTTTTTATACGAATCGCCGCCGTAAAGCCGTTATTCCACTCATTGCTAATCACATATTGGCAATTTGCAACCGCGATAACAGATGAAGAACTGCTTCTGCTGCTGGATAAAACGGCACTGGAAACTGAACTCCTGATGGCACTGCTGGATGAACGCGATGCAGTTGAATTCGCAGAACTGGTTGCAGCAATACTGCTCGCACTGCTTGTTGATGCAGAACCCGGGGTAGTTCCAACAATACCAAAAGGTGCAGGTTGCGCCGCGCAAGTAGAGCGTGAAATACAACTCTTGTTATTTTCATAACCCCAACCATTCATTGTGGTCACGCATAATGGATACAATGTGCCATACCAATTACATTGCAGGCCACTCACTACAGAACTGGAAGAGCGGGAAGAAATTACACTGCTCGATGAGGAACTTGTTGCTGCACTACTGCGAGACGACGTCGTGGCAATACTACTTGCTGATGATGAGCTGCGAATAACACTGCTACTTGAGGATGAGCCCGATGAATTTGTTTGCGTTGTACCACCGGCATATTCATTCGCGAATCCGAGTAACCACGCATAAGGTGCGTTCCAGTTAATAGTAATTTCATTGGTCGACCAGGCATCGATGCTATCAATCCAGCAAGTTGCCGGTTTGCTTGTACAACCACTCAAACGACTTGCAGAAACATCATCTTCCAAACCGGCGTTAGGTCCACCGGATAATGCACCGGGAGGAGCCCATGGGTAACTTGCATTCAACGCGCCGGCCCAAAAACGATGATGAGGTTGCGTGACCGTTTTGGTACCCGCACCAGTTACAAACGATGTCGATAAAGTATTGCGACCCAACAAATAATCCAGGCCTTTAATAACACCTTCGGCATAACTTGCATTGCCAGTGAAATCGTAAGCAAGCCCAACCAGCATTAATTTATTCGTCACACCGCTGTTGGAGCCCCAATAAAATTCTTTATTAGATAATGGCACCAAATAGCCAGATTGGTTTTGTGTTGCCAAATGAATATCGGCAATGCTGATAATTTTTTGTTTCGCTGCGGTACGTAAACTCGATGTATAGTCCGTGGGCACCAATGCGAGGGATATCAGGCCCGGCAATTCCGTATCGGCCCAACTAAAATCGGTGCGCGTAATGGTGTAATTGTTAATTGTAGAAAGATATTTACTGTTGCCAGTGGTGATGTATAACTCAGCGGCGGCCCAATAAAAATCATCGGCAACGGTTTTATCACCGTAACCACCACCGCCGTTATCGTAATTACCGGAATAAATATCAGCGGGATTTGTTTGCGCAGCAGTCCATGCTCGCTCTGCTGCGGTTAAACAGGTTGCAGCAAACGCGGCATCAATATTTTTCCAAATGCGTGCGCACTGTGCGCCCGTAGCAGCAACATTTAATGTTGCCGCTGTACTTGGAGGAACTAACGCGCGCTGCTGGCCATCTTCATGGGGTGCCAACGGCAAACCAGTCCAACCTACATCGTGAACCTTGTGATGAACCATGCCGGCTTTCGCTTGTCCAGCGGGCACTTGCATCGCCAGTAAAAATTCCAATTGCCAACGCGCTTCATCCAGTAAATCAGAAACACCGTTGCCGCTTTCAGGAATATTTAATGAATTATCGATTAACGCATTGGATAATTTAAATGCACCAACAGTAGAAATATCGTTATTGGAATACAAACTACGCTCATGTAAATTCAACAACGTCCATACCGAAATGCCACCGTTGACAACATACTTTCCGTGATCACCGGCATCGTACCAACCCTTGGTAACATTCAATGAATAATTACACGTGCCCGTCCAACAAGGGACATTATTATCACCTTTATTCGCACCGGCATTGAGATGGCCTGCTGGCCGCGCCCATTTACTGTTTGCTGTGTAAGTTCCGCCAGCGGTGTAAGGAATCTCAATCGCAATACCACTGCGGTTGTGATAAAAATATTTTAACGCATCATAAAATGCGCCGTTTAATGCAGTGGTAGAAATACGGAATGGATAGCTGGCATCAGCGCCTACTTTCAATACTAATCCATCACCGTTTGCAGTAACGGATGTCAAATCAATGCGGTGAACATTATCACCAGACGCAGCATCAACTCCGTATGGTGCAGTCAGTCCAGATGCAACAGTTACTCCATTTTGTGTTAATTGCCAGGGTTGGGCACTGGTACTCGTGGTTTTGTAAACCGCTATTTTTGGACTGTTAGGAAAATAGCCAATCTGGTTTACACGGGGATTACCCTCTTCAGCCTGCACATTAATTGCAGAAACCATTAACGCTGCGCTGATCAGTGTGGATAATTTTTTTAAGCCATAGGCAGGCAGGCACGAGAATGTTTTTTTCTTCATACATTAATCCCTCATTAAAAAAAGAGAATGAAATGAAAGCTGTTCCACTACCGTACTAAATTCGGACATTAACTCGGATAAGGATTGCGTGCAGATTTTTACCGGCGTTGATGGCTCTTGCCATGTACCGATTCATATTAATAATTGATTATTCATTCATTGGGATCTGTAAAAATCCGGCCATCACGCAGTGAGGGCCGGAAAAGTCACAGTTGTTTCAGGGGTAACACGCGAAATCAGATAAAAAGTGTGAGCGTGAAAATTTTTCCTATCTGATTCCATTTCACAAAACAGTCATCCATGACCAAGGCATCTCTCCAAATGCCTGTCCTGGCTCACTCTCACTCATTCACTCTGTTATTACAGAGCCGGATAAGCATTGTTGATCAACACTTGCAAACCTTCTTTGAACCAACGACCGGCAACTGGAGCATTTGGCAATGCGCCTGTGTCTACGTTGGAACCACTGCCCGGGTTGTAGTTGTAGGTTGGGTCGCACATGCGATCAAAACCTTTTGCTGGATCTTGCGGGTCATACGACAACTCAAGAGATGCAGCACCATCAGACTCACCTGGTGGTTTCACCCATACGTAAGCATCAACACCGGCAACAGGAGCCACTTGTGGACGCTCACCGATACCACCGCGTTGGTTACACCAGTTACCGCGATGGGTACGACGGTCAAGACGCGATTGATCAACAAAAGTATCGAGAACAGTACTGGTTGATTGCGCGGTTGGACGGTTTGGACCACCCCAGCCGTTACGACCAGTGTCTACCAACATACCGATAGTGGTTGGGAAACCGGCAGAGATCATTGCGTTACGCCATGCCTGAACGAAAGCCACTTCACTGAAGTGCGGGTTCCACTCATAGAACTTGGCTTGACGGGTTTGGGTACCACCACCGCTGCCTGGGAATGCACTGTTGGCCAGTGAGTCAAGGAATGGCTCATACAATGGGGTGTAACCTGAGGTATTCGATACAAAACCAGCAACAGAGTTAACACCACCGGTTGCACCTTTGATTGCATCGCCAATCAACGTAACCGCTTTACCGAAGTTGTCAGTCCAGCCCAACCAGCCTGAGTGACCGATATCTACGTAGCTGTATACGTTCTTGATTTGATAAAGCTTGCCAAGGGTATAACGGGTATTAGCCACATAACCGTGAGTTGCGTCGGTCGCTTGCTGACACTCAGGATCGCTCAGGTTGGTAACCAGGTTTGGCAATGAGTCAGGCTCGATAATCGCGATAATACGCAGACTTGCATATTTTGAATCAGAGAAAATAGATGCGATGGCATCTACATACTCGGTGCGATAACGCGCAGTACCTTCAGCACCTTGTTTCAACTCACCGTTAGATGCCAATGCATGGCAGTCACGGTTTGGCAGATCGTAAACAACGATTTGAATTACGTTCGCGTTTTGCGCCAAAGCTGCATCCAGGTGGTCACGCAAACCGTAAGAACCATCGGTTGGAGCGATTGCGCCAATACGATCCATCCACACAGCGGTGTTGTAACCAGCGATTTTTGAACCATTGGTTTCAGCTTGCGCTTTAGCAGACCAGATTGGGTCAATGTACCAACGAGCATTCACAAACGGGTTATCCAAACGCTCGCCCGGAATTACCGGCGTGCTTGAGCTGGAGCGAGATGAAGTGGTCACTACACTGCTTGAGCTGCGTGAGGTTGAAGTCGACACAACACTGCTTGATGTAGTGACAGCAACACTACTGGAGCTGCGTGAAGTTGATGTCGACACTACGCTGCTTGAGGTTGCCGGAACACTTGAGCTGCTTGGACGCGAACTGGAAGTTGCTGGCGTTGAGCTGCTAGTGGACGGCGTTGAACTGCTAGTAGATGGTGTTGAGCTGTTTGGTCCAACAATGCCAAATGGCGCAGGTTGCGCAGCACAGGTTGAACGGGAAATACAACTCTTGTTGTTCTCGTAACCCCAACCACTTTGGGTGTTAGCGCACAAGGAATACAAAGTGCCATACCAGTTACATTGCTCACCGGAAACAATAGGCGTGCTGCTGCTTGAACGTGAACTACTGGTGGTTACAGGAGGAGCGCTTGATACAGAGCTGCTTGCAGGCGGTATAGTGCCAGAGCAAATGCTGCCGGTCAGTGTTGGAACTTCACCTGAACCACCACGTTTATCAACCTGAAAACCGAACGTTGCACTTTGGCCTGGCTGCAAGGTGCCATTCCAGCCCAGATTGGTTGCGGTATAAGGATTGTTACCACTGACAGTTGCGTTCCATGAGCCACTCAGGCGATTGGTATTGTACTGCCAGCCGATAGTCCAACCGCTAACGGCAGAAGTGCCGCTGTTGGTCACAATAATTTCGCCGGTCAGACCGGTATTCCACTCATTGCTGATTTTATAAGTACAGGAAGCATTAGCACTTTGGCTAGCTACCGCCAGGCTGAGACTTAGCAAGGTTGCTAAACCGCAGGCTTTTCTTATTGGAGTCATCATTAAAGTTCTCCTGGATTCCAGTGAGGAAGAGCTATTCGCTCTCGTTATTATTCTGCGCCTGGTCGAAAAACAAGCGACCTGGCACCGATTTACCCTTACATCCTGAAAGGCGCCGCATAACTGCCGCGGCCAGGCGGTCCATCTGGGAGGTACAACGATAAGGATTGATTGCGCTACCTTAATTTGAACTAAAAATTTATTGTTATTAAATACACAGACATATTCAGGTGATTACTGGGTCAAACAGGTAAGCCGTGATACCAGACATAAAATATTGGTGGCTGCAATATTTCTATACAAACAAAAAAAACCCGGAAAATATTGGAAAACCGCCAAAAAAATAGAGGAACTACAAACGCCACTATAAATAACTGCGTAGTGGTATGCCTCATATTATCCTATTAATTCACTCTCAGATTCTGCGAAAAACTTCTCAATGAACACTTGTGCACATGAAAGAGCCAAACAACAAGATAGCGCTATCATTTGTAACTAAAGCTGATTGAAACAAGGCTTTTAAAGGAAAACCGGGATTGCGCTCAACGCTCGTTACAAGATTTATCTACTGAAATACAGAAAATGAGATTCAACAAACATAGAAAAGTATGACCTGAAAAATTGAACAGCTTTTGCAATAAACCGGCTTTTATAATTATTTGAATTTACCGTTATTTTTTATATACAAAACAAGCAGGACCGAACACAAAACAGCGCTGTCAATTTAGTGGGTCAAAAGTAGTGCAAATGTCTACAAATGGCAAGCCCTTATATAAAAATTATAATTATTAATTTTAATTAGGCTATTTATGTGATAAATATCACTCATTCATAGATAAATTTTCCGTTATATTTAAAAACAGCTACACCTTATTTAATAACTAAAAAGCGCACTCCTGCTCCCATACGATTTGCGCACATAAAAATTTACCTCCTGATTTCAAAGACGCAAAAGATTTTTTATTGCGCACCTCATCAACCACAAACCGCTAATTTTTATTGATAAAAAAACGTGCATTTGAAATTTATTTCGCTGTAGCTGCAATGAAAAATCACACTAAAAATTAGCAAAAAATGGGCTTTTTCAGGCCTTTTTTAGCTTTTCTGATTTGTTTATCAATAAGCAGTTTTATTCAAAACCAAAAATAAGTAGTTATCCATTCATTCGACTTACGCACACAAAGATACAAAAACATCACACTTTTCTTGTGGGGTTAAACAGCTTTGTGTCAGCGCAAAATCGACACCAATAACGGAGAAACACGATGAAACAGCGCTCTAGCCTCAGCCTCGTCATTAGCAGTATTTTAAGCGGGGTACTATTTACCAACGCCAGCATGGCTGCCCCATATGAAGCTTACAATTGGAATAATGTCCGCATTGATGGCGGTGGTTTTGTCCCTGGAATTATCTTTAACCAAACCGAACCCAACCTGATTTATGCGCGCACCGATATCGGTGGCGCCTATCGCTGGGATGAAGCAAATAAAAGCTGGGTTCCCCTGCTCGATTGGGTGGGTTGGGACAATTGGGGCTGGAACGGTGTTTTGAGTATGGCGACGGACCCGGTAGATACCAATCGCGTCTATGCTGCTGTAGGTATGTATACCAACAGTTGGGATCCGAATAACGGGGCCATCATTCGCTCCAGCGACAAGGGTAAAACCTGGCAAGTTACAAAACTCCCGTTCAAGGTGGGCGGCAATATGCCGGGCAGAGGTATGGGTGAGCGCCTGTCTATCGACCCCAATAAAAACAACATCATCTACTTTGGCTCAGAAGGTGGTAATGGCCTATGGCGCTCCACCGACTTCGGCGCAACCTGGACCAAAGTCAGCAGCTTTACCAATGTCGGCAACTACGCCCAGGATCCAACCGATGTTAATGATTATTTAAACCATAACCAGGGCGTCCTTTGGATTACATTCGACCCCAAATCAGGCACTGCCGGTTCTGTATCACAAACTATTTATGTTGGTGTGGCCGACAAAGAAAACTCGATTTATCGCAGCACCGATGGTGGTACTACCTGGTCCCGTATCGCTGGCCAACCGACAGGATTCCTGCCTCACAAAGGTGTTTATGATCAGGCAAATGGCATCCTTTATATCGCCACCAGCGACACCGGCGGCCCTTATGACGGCGCTAAAGGCGATGTATGGAAGTTCACAGCAAGTACCGGAATTTGGACCAATATCAGCCCTATTCTTTCAAGCAGTTCCGACCTTTACTTTGGTTACAGCGGTTTAACCATTGATCGCAAAAACCCTAAAACATTAATGGTCGCAACACAGGTTTCCTGGTGGCCGGATGCCATTTTCTTCCGTACAACTGATGGCGGCATCACTTGGACACGCATTTGGGATTGGGCGGGCTACCCCAGCAAAACCCAACGCTATGTACTGGATATTACCGAAGTGCCCTGGTTGAACTTCGGCGTTACCAGCTCCAGTGATCCGGCAGTCCCCACTGTTAAGCTGGGCTGGATGAATGAATCTGTCGAGATAGACCCGCACAATTCCAATCGCCTTTTATATGGAACTGGCGCCACCATTTACGGCACCGAGAACCTGACTGCATGGGATACCGGCGGTAAAGTGCTGATCAAACCAACTGTAAAAGGCCTGGAAGAAACCGCTATTCTGGATGTTGTCAGTCCGCCGGTCGGCGCACCTGTTTATTCAGCGATGTATGACGTCGGCGGCTTCAAACATGACGACGTCACCAAAGTGCCAACCAGCATGTACACCAATCCTAACTTTGGTGGTAATACCAGCATTGATTACGCCGAGCTTAAACCCGCCAATATGGTGAGAGTCGGTTCGATTACCAGCACAACCGGTGGTATCGCATTAACAACGTCAAGCGGTAGTAACTGGTGGCAAGGCCAGGTTCCGGCCGGTGTCACCTCTGGCGGAAATGTCGCATTATCCGCCGATGGAAGCAATATTGTGTGGGCACCGGGTGGCGCAACCGGTGTGTATGTTTCCACTACTTTTGGTAGCACCTGGACTGCAATTACCGGACTCCCTGCGGGGGCAATAGTAGAGGCTGACCGAGTCAATCCATCCAAGTTTTATGCCTGGTCCGGCAATATTTTTTATGTCAGTACCGATAAGGGCTTAACCTTCAAAGCGTCACCGGCAACCAATCTGCCTGCAGCAAGAAGATTCAAAGCTGTTTTTGGTTATGAGGGAGATATTTGGCTGGCTGGCGGTAGCGACACTAGTGTGTATGGTTTGTGGCACTCTACTGATTCAGGCACAACCTTTACCAAATTAACCAATGTTGAAAAAGCAGATAACGTGACCTTTGGTAAAGCAGCACCAGGCCAGACTTATCCAACCATCTTTATTATTGGTCAGGTTGACGGGGTTCGCGGTGTCTATCGCTCGACAGATCAGGGTAGTTCATGGGTAAGGATTAATGATGATCAACATCAATATGGAAACTTCGGCGATGCAGTGTCAGGTGATCCGCGCATCTTTGGTCGTTTGTATCTTGGGACCAATGGCCGCGGTTTACTCTACGGTGATTCAGCGGGCGCAATCAGTTCATCATCCAGCTCAAGCCTGTCCAGCAGTTCGCGCAGTAACAGCTCCGTTGCGACCAGTGCTTCAAGCAGTTCGTCAATTACACCGTCTTCATCCAGTAGATCCAGTAGCTCGATCGCCCCGTCATCTTCAAGCCGCTCAAGCAGCTCACTTTTCTCCAGCAGTTCACTTTCCTCCAGTAGCTCAAGTGCTTGCTCCACTACACTGGAACAGTGCAATTGGTACGGAACCAGCTATCCACTATGCGTAACCACACTTAGCGGTTGGGGTTATGAAAATAATAAGAGTTGTATTTCACGTTCAACCTGTACCAGCCAGCCAGCACCTTTTGGTGTAGCGGCAGCTTGCGGAGTCACTTCCAGCAGTAGTTCGCTGAGCAGCAGTTCTGTGCCGGTTAGCTCAAGCTCGCTGAGAAGCTCGTCGTCAAGCTCAGTTAGCAGCTCGATTGTTTCAAGCAGACCGTCCTCAACAGTCAGCACTTCCAGTTCGGTATCCAGCCTTAGCGGTGGAGTTACTGCAACATTGAAAGTTACCAGTGATTGGAATTCCGGTTATTGCGCCAGTGTCACCGTGACTAACGCAGGAACTACCAATGTTAACTGGCAAACCAGTTTGTCGATCACAGGTACGCTTAACAATATATGGGGCGCCACAGCCACCCAGTCAGGTAGCACCCTTACGCTGAAAGGTCTGGAATGGAACGCAATATTGCAACCGGGCAAGTCGATTACCGATATAGGCTTCTGCGCTAATAAATAACATCCACACTACCATGGCAGTACTTGCTGCCATGGTTAAAAATCAAATTTTACCTATGGATTAAAATCTCCATTATTGCCAATGGCCCGCAAAACTCTCCTCAAAATTCCCCCATTACCCTCCGAAATACCAACAAACTTTACATTTCATAAATTGATCGCGCTGTCATTTTTAGTTACTGTGCATCGATAAAGATAATCATAAAACTCAATCCAAGAAGTTATTCAGCAGGGATAGGCAAATAAAGGTACAAAAGCATATTCAGTATTAAAAATAGTGTGTAATAGAAGACCAAAGAAAAAATAATAAAAATTCTTTTATACATGAATAGCTTATGAGAAATACCTTTTCCATAAAAATTAAGTTTTCATTAGTATCAGTGACATAAATTTCACCAATAAAACAAAAAATAATTTCCAAGCTCTTAATTTTGCATCAAATTTGTTAGCGCAATCATTGATGCTAAACACCCTGACAACAGCAATTGACAACCTGACCCACAACAACAAAAAAGGCGCGGACAACTATGTTTAAAAC
>JAGKWQ010000033.1 GCA_021151825.1 Cellvibrionaceae bacterium | reverse complement strand
CGATGGTAGTGTGGGGTCTCCCCATGTGAGAGTAGGTCATCGTCAAGCTTTTAAATGATAAAACGCCCGTTAGTGAACACTGACGGGCGTTTTTGTTTTGCAAAATGAAATTTTCCTATCAAACTTTATATTGCCCCAGCTACGGGAATTTATAGCTTCCTGTGCTTTTTTGCCTATATTTTTTGTGGCTTTTGAGTCGCTCCTCTGCTTAGATAGATCCTTCCTTCCTGCATATCATCGAGCTTTTTGTGTTAACAATTGATCTTAATGCTATCCAATCAAATTGGCTTCAACTTAAATCATTGGCTCCCTCCGCGCAGATAGCTGCAGTGATTAAAGCAAATGCATATGGTTTGGGAGCTGACCAAGTTGGAAGTGCGCTTTATACAGTTGGCTGTAGAGAGTTTTTTGTCGCAACTCTCGATGAGGCTTTGGCTGCCCGAAAATTTTTACCTGCTGAGGCAGTTATATATGTGTTGGGCGGTATTCGTAATGGAATGGAGCGAGACTTTATTGATGCAAAGTTAATCCCTGTTTTATGTTCTGTATCAGGGATAAAAAATTGGGCTAAAACAAATGCTGATATGGGGTTAACGATGCCATCGGCAATAAAAGTTAACACTGGAATGACTCGATTCGGTCTTGATGTGGATGAGTTCAACGTGTTTTGTAGCGATAAAAATTTAGTAAAGACAGTTAATCCGGTTTTATTGATGAGTCATCTAGCATGTGCTGATGAGCCTGATCATTCTCTTAATGAATCCCAACGTGAAACCTTTCAATCATGTGTTTCCCTGATGCGAAACATCAAGCCGGGAATCCGTTTTAGTCTGGCTAATTCCTCTGGGATTTTTCTTGGTGAGCAATGGCATTTTGATTTGGTGCGCCCTGGTGCAGCTCTTTACGGCATAGCGCCGAACACAGACATAGCCAATCCAATGAAAGCTGTTGTGAATTTGGCATTACCTATAATTCAGGTACGTACATTATCTGAGTCGGCAAGCATAGGTTATGGGGCTGATGCTGTTTTGCCCAAGGGTGCTCGTATTGCTGTGGTGGCTGGTGGCTACGCAGATGGTATTAATCATAGTTTAGGCAGAAGCCCAAAAGGAGTTTTGGATGGGCAGATAGTTCAATCTATTGGTCGTGTATCTATGGATGTTACTATTTTTGATGTTTCTGGTATCTCTTTATCGGATGAGCAATTGCTGCAATCCAATATTGAAGTAATAAATAACGAACTTACCCTTGATTATCTAAGTAGAAAAAATAAATTGCTTGGTTATGAAGTTTTGACCAGTTTAGGTGATCGCTACAAGCGTGAATATCTGTTAGGAGTTTGCCATGGCTGACTCAGGCAAAAATGAATTGGGAGCTTTGTGGGATATTGTTAAAAGACTTGCTGATGGCAAATTTCATTCAGGAGAGGAGTTGGGTGGATTGTTAGGTGTTAGTCGTGCGGCAGTATGGAAACATCTTCAAAAATTAGAAAATTTCGGTGTTGTTTTATCATCTGTAAAGGGGCGTGGTTATTGTATTCACGGCGGACTGGATTTGCTCGACCAGAATTTTATAAAAACCAATTTAGAATCTCCCCTTGCATTAGATATTCATGTTTTCCCCCAAATTGATTCCACCAACTCTTTTCTCATGCGCCAGGACAATCCTGCTATGAAGGCATGTTTTGCAGAGTTTCAGTCTGCGGGGCGAGGGAGGCGCGGGCGTAGTTGGATTAGCCCTATGGCCCAAAATATTTACTGTTCTATAGGATGGGGATTTGAAGGGGGGGTAGCTGTTGTTGATGGGTTGAGTTTGGCAATTGGATTGGCGACTGTTCGCACCTTGAAAAAATTTGGATTGTCTGGCTTAACTTTAAAATGGCCAAACGATGTTTTGTATCAAAATAAAAAACTTGCAGGCATTTTGATCGAAATGACCGGTGATCCTGCTGGATATTGCCAGATTGTTATTGGTGTCGGTTTGAATGTTTCAATGCAGGAACAACATGCTGAATCTATTGATCAGCCATGGATAGCGCTGAATTCAATTTTGTCTGATGAAAATGCACCACTGATTTCACGTAATCAGCTGGCGGCCTCTTTGCTAGATGAGTTGGTGAGCGTACTGCAGGGTTACCAGAAGACTGGTTTTTCAGATTATCAAATGGAATGGATGAGTGTAGCTGCATACAAAGGGCAGCGGGTTGAGTTGCGGAATGGGCAGTCTTTATCAGAGGGCACCTTTTTAGGAGTTACAGAATCGGGTGCATTGCAGCTTGCCACCGAAACGGGAATACAGGCTTATCATGGTGGTGAGCTTTCATTAAGGATTGCGCAATGATTCTTGAAGTGGATTTGGGGAATACGCGCTGCAAATGGCGTTTACGTGAAGAGAAGGAGATTATAAATCGCGGCTCCCTGCCAACGTCAGGAGCGCCGAATGAGCTGGTCTTGGCGTTGGATGAATATAGGGTGCAAATAAGACAAGTATTGGTGGCTAGTGTGGTTGGAGCTACGCTGGAGCAGTCCTTTAGTTTATGGAGCATGGATTATCTTTCTGTGGCTCCTGAATTTGCTCGATCTACGAATAGCTGCTTAGGAGTTGTGAATGGTTATGAAGAGCCTTGGCGGTTGGGCGTTGATCGATGGGTGGGCATGATTGCCTGTTATCAGCAGCTAAATAAGGCATTTCTTTTGGTTTCCTTTGGTACAGCAATTACAGTGGATATTGTCTTGGAGGATGGGCTACATGTCGGAGGGTTCATAGCTCCGGGAGTGAATCTTATGCTAGATTCTCTTCAGCAAAACACGCATCAAGTTGCCCCGGAGCGCAATTTTGAATTATTTAATTTACACCCGGGAACCTCGACGACAGAGGCGGTTTATTGTGCAATTTCTGCTATGTTGGTGGGGCTAGTTGAGAATGGGCTGAGGCAATTGCAAAGTGCCGCACCTAATATCGGATTTGATATTGTTTTTGCTGGAGGAGATGCTCCCAAAGTCCTTCCCTTTTATCCTCGAGCGCTATACAAGCCGGAATTGGTTTTGGATGGTCTTGCTTATATTTTTGATAATTCCAGGTAAGTGGAGAAAAAATGCGCGCGATTTTTTTTGTGCTATTGATTGCAAATTTGGCATTTTTTTCTCATCAATATTTTCTTGATGCTGGAGGTGAGATGGTTTCATCAATAAATCAAGAGACTGCGGCAAAGAGTGATTCAAAGAACAGTTTACGCTTGCTATCAGAAGTGAATGGGCAGGGTGATCTAACAAAAAGAGCAGAGGGCATCGCCAAGGCAAAATCTACAGAAAATGAAATGAAAAGTTCTGAGTTATGCACAATGCTGGGTCCCTATGAACAGCTTCTGCAGGCTGAATATGCGGTTGAGCGCCTAAACGCTCTGGGGGCGAGCGCTCACATTTCTCCGGTTGAAATTCAGGAGGGTGAGTCTTTCTGGGTGTACTTGAGGCCGGAAATGTCTGAAAAAGAAGCTGTGCGCCGGTTGTATGAATTGCAGAAGAAAAACATTGAAAGCCATGTGATTACCAAAGGGGAATTAACAAATGGAATTTCATTCGGGCGTTTTGCTGAATATTCCGACGCTGAGGTCAAATTGAATGAGGTAAAAAGCCAGGGGTATGAGGTGGAAATAAAGCGTTTACCCAAGACAATACAGGAAACCTGGGTTGTGATTGAAGCTGGTTTTGCTGAAAAAGTAGGCGATTCAGTATGGGGTGACCTTCTTTCAAAGCAACCGGGCTTGGAAAAACGACAAAATTTCTGTTTAGGTGTTGCTTCTCAGTAAATGTTTCACTAGAATTCTGCCTCCACAAACAGCCGTGGTTAAAAAGCTGGCGTAGCTCAGTAGGTAGAGCAGCTGACTTGTAATCAGCCGGTCGGGGGTTCAATTCCTCTCGCCAGCTCCAATTTTAACTAGGCTTGTGTTCGTAACTGTGTGAATTTATTAAAAAAATAGATTGACAGTCGGCGGTGTGGGCCGGAAAATGCCGGCGGTTTTCGGCAGGGGTTCCCGAGCGGCCAAAGGGATCAGACTGTAAATCTGACGCGTGAGCTTCGGTGGTTCGAATCCACCCCCCTGCACCAAATTCTCTTTTGAGAAAAGGCAAAAGCCTGAGAGCTAGCAGCCAATATCTGATTCAAGCGGGTATGGTTCAATGGTAGAACCTCAGCCTTCCAAGCTGATGGCGCGGGTTCGATTCCCGCTACCCGCTCCAAATTGTTAAAAGGTATCAGGCTCATATAGCTCAGTTGGTAGAGCACACCCTTGGTAAGGGTGAGGTCAGCAGTTCAAATCTGCTTATGAGCTCCAAAAAATATGCTGCGAGGGGTGTTCTCTCGCAGCTTTTTTATCTGTGTAAAGTCATCTACGTCTGAGGAGGCGCTCGCAATGGCGAAGGAAAAGTTTGAACGTAACAAGCCCCACGTCAACGTGGGCACCATCGGTCACGTTGACCA
>JAGKWQ010000066.1 GCA_021151825.1 Cellvibrionaceae bacterium | reverse complement strand
CCAACTGACCGAATCGCAGTTAAAACTTGCACTGGACAATCGCAAGCTGATTGAAAGCTGGTTGTCATCTGTCGAGCAGTACGCAACAGAGCAGATTTTAGATGGCAAGAACATCGGCGGTTACAAGCTGGTCGAAGGCCGTAGCATCCGTCAATGGATTGATGAACAGCACGCCGAACAAGTGTTGTCTGAGCGCTTTGAAGAATCCGACCTGTACAAAAAGACGTTTGTCAGCGTTGCACATGCCGAAAAGCTTTTGGGCAAAAAGCAAGCCGACCTGCTGCATGAATTGGTAACAAAGCCGCAAGGTAAACCAACGCTTGCACCAGCATCGGACAAGCGTCCGCCAATCGGTGCAAATATTTCTGATTTTGATGCTTGCAACGATTAAACAGTTAAGCTATGCTTAAAACCGTCAGCGATGACAATCAACTTAAACCAAAATGTGAGAAGCTAAAATGGCTAAAATTAAATTACAAAACGTTCGTCTGTCTTTCCCTTCATTGTTTCAACAAGCTGCTTTTGGCGGCGTTCCAACTGGCAAATACGAAGCGACATTCATTCTTGACAAGAAAGAACACGCCGACGTTATCGCACAGATTGAAACTGAAATTGCGCGTATTCAGAAAGACGACATTAAGTCAAAAGTCGCATCTGATAAAGTTTGTTTGAAAGATGGCGACGACATGGGTCGCGATGAATACGAAGGTAAAATGACTATCAAGGCGTCTACCAAAAAACGCCCGCTGGTCATTGACCGTGAGAAGTCACCAATCACCGAAGATGACAACATCGTGTACGCTGGTTGCTACGTGAACGCTATCGTGTCGCTGTGGGGTCAGAATAACCAGTACGGCAAACGTGTAAACGCACAGCTTGACGGCGTGCAGTTTGTGCGCGATGGTGAGCCGTTTGGCGATGCTGGTATTTCAGCCGATGCGTTTGATGCGTTTGGCGATGACGACGAATTCTAAAATTTGTTGACCTTGCGCCCTTCGGGGCGCTTTTTATTTTCTAACTA
>JAGKWQ010000065.1 GCA_021151825.1 Cellvibrionaceae bacterium | reverse complement strand
GTCCCACCGGTAAAGACCACACTCACCGGGGTAGTTCCCGCTGACGGGATGCTGTCGGTATAGCTGATGACTTTATAGTCATAGGTGCCAGACTCGGTCAGTGCATCGAGGTAGGAAACGGTGTTGGCCGCTGTATTTTGCGCAGTGAACCAACGGCCATCTGCACCTTTACGACGAACCAGGAAGCCGGTTTCGTTGCTGGAGGTGTCTGCCCAGTTCAGGTTTGCCCCGGTGCTGACCGACGTACCCAGGAGGTTCAATGGGTTCGCTGGTGCTGTTGGCAGTGCAATGGCTGGCGTATTGGTGGGGTTGTCACGGCTCAGGAACATCTTGAAGTACACCGGGACTTTCTCGCCAATGGTGGATAACGCCATAAGGCTGCGCAGGGCTTCAATACCGTAGTTCAATTCGAAGTCAGTCGAGTTGATCACGATTGGTTTACGCGGTGAGAAGCTGATGGCGTTGTTCGCGTGCTTCACGATCAGCGCATCGAACACGACAGTTTTCACCACCCCGTGCAGAACCAGATTACCGGTTACGGATTGCACGCTGGTACTGCCGGCAGCCAATCCGTCAATGGCGGTTAAATCCAGTTGCGTGGTGAAGTGCAGGCTGGGCAGGTGTTGCGCTTCGAAGAGGATTTCCTTCAAGCGGGTGTTACGCAGATCAACGCCACTGCTAATACTGGCCAGTGGGATAGTCAGTGTCGCCTGGCCAGTGGGTGAAACGGTACCTTGTAACTGGCTGAAGGTGATGTTTTCAGGGGTTTCAGCCCCGGCTGTGTTTTTCTTCACGGTCACAAAGTGGAACGTGGAGTTGGTTGCATCCAGCAACCAGCGAGCGGCTACACCATTGCTTACAGAACTGCTGCTGCCAACGGAACTACGGCTGCTGCTGGTACTGGTGATGGGCGTAGAGCTACGGCTGCTACTGCTGCTGGTGCTCGGTTGGCTGGTGTTGCCACCACACGCGGCACCATTCAGGGTAAATGCCGTGGGCGCTGCCCCCGGATTATTCACCAG
>JAGKWQ010000032.1 GCA_021151825.1 Cellvibrionaceae bacterium | reverse complement strand
GACCGAGTCTGGCACCTATGACTATAAAGTCATCAGCTATACCGACAGCATCCCGTCAGCGGGAACTACCCCGGTGAGTGTGGTCTTTACCGGTGGGACGACTTCTACATCGTCAACCACCAGTACTTCATCAAGCACCTCCAGCCGCAGCAGTACGTCCTCTGTGAGTTCTGGTAGCTCCAGCAGTTCGGGCACACTGGTAGGTGATGCGAATCGCGGTAAAACACTCTGGACCACACAAAGCTGTGTGGGATGCCATGGTGTAGATGGTGAGAAGAATGCCGATGGTACCGTGGCTTATGCACCACTCAATGCTAACCGTTCAGCGTACCGCCACCGCATGGATACACAAGATCGCTCGCTACGTGACTTTATTGCCATGTGGATGCCGGAAGGCAGTGGTGGTAGCTGTACCGGCCAATGCGCCGCTGACCTTGAAGCCTACATATTCACGTGGCGTCAACCAAGCGATGGCATCCCGAACAAACCTGCCACCGCATTCTCTTGCCCAAGCACTGCACCAAGCTACGGCCAGCGTACATTGCGTCTGCTGACCAAAGCGGAATACCAACGTACCGTGAAAGATCTGGTGAACTATACAGATGATGTGATTTCACGCTTGCCAGACGACATGATTTCGGGTGTGTTTGTGAACAACAACAACCTGCAAATCGACAAAACACGTTACTCAAGCTATCTGGGAACTGCGGAGCGTATCGCAGAGAACGTAGCAACCCGTTGGAACAACGTGCTGTCTTGTACTCCAGGTACTTCCGGTTGTGCGGACAAGTTGATTAACGATCTGGCCCCACGCATTTTCCGTCGCCCATTGACCACTGATGAGAAAACCGCTTACCTGGCTGTTGCCAAAGGTACTACCGGTAGCCGCACCGAAGCGGAAGGTATGCAAATTGCGTTGGCAGCGATGCTGTCATCTCCGCAATTCCTGTATCGCTCCGAGATCGGTGACCTCTCAAGCGCTGGTGTGTACAAGCTTAACGGCTATGAGATGGCAACCTACCTGGCTTATACCTTCACCGGTTCAACACCAAGTCAGGCGTTGTTAACAGCGGCGGGTAATGGCTCATTGAATAGTGCTACCGGCATTCGTACACAGGCGGCAAGTTTGTTGAGCTCAGCTAATACCAAGTTGCTGTTGACCGATTTCGTTAACCGCTGGCTCGGTACTGAAAACCTGACCAACCTGAGCCGTACCGGTACTACCGATTTCGTAAACCTGGCGACCGATATGAAAGCAGAGCTGGGTAAAAACTTCGGTAATGCGTTGCTTGACTCAACCAGCACCTTTGGCTCGCTGTACAACCCCAACTACACCTATGTTAACCAACGTCTGGCTACCCATTACGGCCTTGCGTATACCAATAGTGGGGCTGATAGCGATGGTTTCGTTCGTGTAGCGACTAGCGAGCGCGGCGGTATCCTGGCATCCGGTGCATTTATGAGCCGTTACTCCAGCAACTCTGACTCCAACCTGATCACGCGCGCGGTAGCAGTACGTCGCAAGATGATGTGCCAGGATATTCCTGAGCCACCATCAGGTGTATCACTGGACCGTGAAGCGATTGCCAAACGTGATGCCGAATTCTTCAACAGCCCGACAACTACCCAGCTGATGATCGCAAACCGCATCACCGCAGGCACTACTTGCTCTAACTGCCATGCTGAAATCATCAACCCATTGGGTGGCGGAATGGAGAACTTCGATCATTTGGGCCGTGTACGTACAAGCGATCCGAAGGGTAATGCTGTGAAAACAACCACAACATTCTTCTCTCCCTACCAGCAGTTGCAGTTCCTGAACGATCCGGACCGCGTGATTCATCAACCGGCGATTACGTTCAGCGGTGCTAAAGATCTGGGTCGGACAATTGTGGAACACCCAACCGTAAGCGCTCAGGCACAAACCTGTCTGGCAACGCAGTTCGTAAGCTACAGCAGTGGTATCCACTCGACCTTCTTGCTTGATACTGACCGGGACGTAGGCACCAAGCGCATCAGCAAGGCGGAAGAAGACGCATACCGTTGCGACATCGCCGACCTGACCCAAGTGCTTAACACCCGTGGTCCACGCGCGATGTTGGAAGAAATTCCAGCGCTGGAATCCGTAATGTATCGTCAAGTGTGGGCGCGCTAAGCGCCCCGTTGCCAAAGAATTGGAGTCATAAAAATGAGATATAAAGATTGCTTCGATAAAGAGCGCCGTGACTTTTTGCGTGTTGTTAAACATGCGGGTATCGCTGCAGGTGTGATTAGAGCATCCAGCCTGATCGCTGGCGTGATGATGGCACGTGTCGCAGAAGCCCAAAGTGGCACACCGACCAAACACTGTCTGGTGTTTTCCGGTGGTGGTTGCCATCCGACTAAATGGTTCCCAAGTGGCAGTACCCTGCCCACGCAATCAGCACCATTGCAAAGCCATTACAGCCGTATTGCGCTGTTACAAAATGCAAAGTTGAGCCAGGCTGGCCATGGAGTAATGTTCCACCGCTTCAATGACGGCTCATGGAATTACGATAGTTTTGATGTGAACCTGGGTCGCACCATAGGGGCCAACTACCCGGTGAAATACCTAAACGTGGGAACTACTGCAGAGTCAGCGCTCAGCCGCGATACCACCGGAACCAAACCCATTATCACCAGCCCGCAAGCAGCTCTGGATGTGCTTTTCGCAGGTGGCGGTGGTGGCGGCGGTGGCGGTAGCGTCGCTCCACGCAAATCAATCGTTGATCTGCATTTGCCAGCGGTAAATGATCTGAAAAACAAATTGGGTCAACACGAAAAAGACAAGTTGGATAGTCACTTGACTGCAATTCGCGATATTGAAACAGCAATTGGTGGTTCAGGCACTGGTACTGGTTCCAGCGGTAGCTGTCCGCAACCACCAACCACATCAGTATCCGGTTTTGATGCGTTGGCAAAATTGCACACCGATATCGTTGTCCTCGCACTGGATTGTAACTTGAGCGCCTCGGTTTCTATCGCGTTTGGTACCGATGCGCATACTCACTACCTGGATGTATTAGGTCGTGAATCGCACCAGTCACACCACAACCAGAGCAACAGACCATTGGATTACACTGAAGACATTGTTTACATGCAGGGTCTTACCAAAAACCTGTTTGATAAACTGAATGCCAAAGGCTTGTTGAGTTCTACCATCGTGACCCAGGTATCGGATATGGGCGATGCCGACTCCCACGGTAATGACAACGTTCCGATGCTGGTTGCCGGTGCAGGTATTACGGGTGGACGAGTGTTAAATATTGGCGGTAAGACTCAGGCTGATATCTATCAAACCATCGGTCTTAAACTGCGTGCCGACCAAGGTCCTAACGGTGCGTCCTACAGGAAATGGGCAGCAAACACCATCGCTGGTCTGTAATAGCTGATCATTGTTTCCGAATTGCAGGAATATAAATTCGGACTTATGTGAAATGGGCCTGACTGTTTATTAAAGATATTTTTAATGAACAGTCAGGCTTTTTTTATCGCGCAATTAAAAGATTTCCTTTCCGGATTAATCTGACGTTGTCGCATACCTTCACAAATTATTCAGGTAGCATTACACCGCCTGGATAAACAGGCATTTTCCTAACAATAAAAATCGTGTTCATCCGAGAGGCAAATAAAAATGATAAGAGATTCATCCCGCAGTTTTGGCCTGGTCAGCATTTTGTTTCACTGGCTCAGTGCAATCGCAACCCTTGCATTATTTGGTTTGGGGTTTTACTTAACCAGCTACGGTTACTACTCCCCTAACTTCCTTGAAATTGCGCATTTCCATTATGCATTGGGGATTTTGTTATTCGGCGTTGTTTTAATTCGTATTGTCTGGCGTTTGACGAGCAAGACTCCCGCACCGCTTACCAATAACCTTGCCGGCAAGATCAGTATCAAATTAATTAAATTTTTGCTCTATATATTGCTGTTGGCGATCATGATCAGTGGGTATTTGATTTGTACATCTGAAGGCCAGACCATCAATGTGTTCAATCTGTTCGAAGTTAAATCCTATATGTTGCTGGATACCGAACAACTCAATATGGCGGGTTTGACGCATAAATATTTGTCATGGGTTTTGATCGGGCTAGTGGCACTGCATGTAATTGCTGCGCTTTACCATCACTTTTTTGTGAAAGACCGCACGTTAATTCGGATGATTAAACCAGAACAGGCATCTGAATAATTTTCTGCCAGGTTTTCCCCCGCTTTTATTTTTAACAAACAAAAAGCCGTTTATTTGTAAAAATAAACGGCTTTTTTTGTGCTCCATTTCACTTTTATTATAAGTATTATTAATTTAATTTATTTTTGTGAATTGATCGCGCTGTCAATTTGGGGTACTGTGGAACAATAAACATAAAAATAGTTTCATATTCAAAAAAACCAAGTTTTAGTTATAAACAACTAGCGCCAAATGGATAATTAAGGCGCCAGAATTATAAAGGCCGTGATAAGAACGAGGGAAATAAGTGCCATCAGCTAGTGTCTTGGGTACTTTTCTGTTTCGCCATTCAGTTGTAATTAATTTTTTGCGCAAGCAATACACATCAAAAGTCAGTCCGTAAAAATTCCTTGTAATTTTTTCGATCTGTTCCTATTTGATGATTATGGTAGCGCAATCATATATAACAAAAATTAACAACCTGACCCACAACAACAAAAAAGGCGCGGACAACTATGTTTAAAACCCTGATTGTGTATGCCCATCTACTCGCCGCCTGCGTGGCCGTTGGTATC
>JAGKWQ010000008.1 GCA_021151825.1 Cellvibrionaceae bacterium | reverse complement strand
TTGCCAATTAACGCTCCAGTTATTAACAGCTGCACTCGTATCATTTTTTACCGTAATACTTGCTACAAAACCGCTGCCCCATTCGTTATCGACTGAATAAGTACAGGCTGCAAAAGCATTGAGGGAAAATGCGGTCAGGCCGGTGCTAACGCCGAGCGTTAGTATTTTAGCCAGGGTTTGACTGGCATTTTTTTTTGGAATCATTTTGATCTCCGCTAGATGTGTGTTGCGTGTTCATTCTGCTGTAAATTAAAAGTACCCGGCCTTGGGGCCGGGGAAAAACAGCGCCCCTCAACGACCCTGTTATAAAAAAGCGCCGACACAGCGGAAATAAACCCGATTGGCTTTTCTTTAATTACGTTTGAAACAACTGTGATTGTTTACCTGTTGCCAGGCCTTTTATTTATATTCATTGCCGATGACGGTGGGCGCTTGTGTGGCACCACTGTTTTTGTGAATCTGAACTTGGCTTTTACCTGCTAAATGGTTCACCCGTGCCAGAAATTGAAATTCCAAAATTATTGTTATAGCTTTGGAATACTTTTTCAGCCGGAGCGTAACGCTGGGGACGAAAATAGCGAAATAGCAGGCAACACTTCCGCATTTTTGGAAGAGTTTTTAACAAACTGTAAAAATTCGTAGTATTTCTGCAATTATTTGCAGTTTTTTTGTCGTGTAAAAATGCAAAATGTGAAACGTATCAATTTAAATAAGCCGAGAGTTCCTGCGTGAAAATACTGGATGAATATCTCGATAACTCAAATAAAAAAGGCCAAGTGTGATTCACTTGGCCTTTTACATGAACGATGTTTTTATTGTTGAAAATTAAACTGAGTCATTTTTGTTCTGATATAAATTTTTAAACGTTTTAGGTACGCACCCGTACTCCTGTTTAAAGAGTTTACTGAAGTAGGAGACATTGTTATAGCCTACAGAATAAGCAATTTCCGATACATTAGCCTCTTCGTTTTCGGATAACAAACGTGCAGCTTCGGTAAGGCGTAATTTGTTCAGATATGTACTAAATGTAAGGCCTAATTCATCTTTTAGGAGATCGTTAATTTTGGTTCGGTTAATGCCCAGGGCTGCGGCGGCCAGTTCAAGGCTTAAGTCAGGGTTGGCATATTCGGTTGCCATATAACGAAATAACCCGGTTTTCTCTTTATCTCTCTGTGGTTCTATCGTCAATTTAGCATAAGCAATTAAGGGCTGATCTTGTCGTACTCTGTCCTTCAGATCCGCCGTGAGTACGACTACATAGCGGCGAAATTGCCAAATGAAAAATAGAATCCACATTATCAATGAGAGTGCTATAGCCCCGTATAAAAAACGCGAATCTGCACCTTGCAATTTAATGTCTGTTAATTTTACGTGGGACGGAGTATTGATTGGACTTTGCAAGGAATTTACCCAGGCAAAACCCATAGTTTTGCTGAGCTTATAAGAGGTATCACTGAATTCAAATCCGTATCGACCCAGCCACCAATGCGGTGTGTCCAGGCTATCAAAATCAATACTGATATCAGACCAATGCTTATCACAAGAAAATGCAGTGGAGGACACGCGCCGAGTAGACATGTTATTCAAATCAGTAACTTTATCGTCAAAGCTAAATAACACAAAGAGCAATACATTCTTGGGGTCACACTGGATTTTAAATGTGATTTTCGAATAGCGGGTGAGGTCTACCTGTATATACGATTGAATAGGATCTACAAAGTACATTGAGTAGTGCGTGTAGGCAAAAGGCTCTATAGAATCCAGAAAAAAATCATACTCGATAGTACCCACTTCGTTTTTCATTGCTAGCTTTGTTTGAGTCGTCGGCTTTTTGGGTTCTACAGCGGACATCCACAGGAATTCGGTATCGCGCGCGGGGAATACAGACGTATTTATTTGCGACTTCGCAATTCCGAAATAAATAATAAGTCCTGTCGCAAACACCAATATAAATAAAGCGATGATTGCGTTTCGAAAAAACTTTAACATGTTAAAAACCGCATGATTGAAGCAGTGGATCGTTTCCCGCCTTCGATATTTCAAATTGGATTGTTACATTTTGTGTTTGCGAGAAATATCGTTATGCGCCAGGAGATTCATTATTATAAATTTGGCCTCACTAAAGTCGCGGGAACTGTAGCGGAAGTTTTAAACATCATAATATCAGACATATGAGTTGTAAAATCAAGCTTCCGTTTACGTGATCGATTTCTGATTATTGCTGGCAATTATTTTTTTATATTTAAAAAATCGAGAGTGATAAGTTATTAGCAGGTACCTCATCTCAGGAATAATTGGTTGGGATTGTTTGGGTGTGTGAATGTCAGTCGCTAATGGCTTCCCTCATGTTGCCTAATGAAACTGCCGTCAATAAATAATTTGACGGCAGTTTTTTATATCATTCTGCTAAAAAACTAATCCAGATCATAAGAAACAATAACAGCGGCATGATCAGAGGGCCATGTGTTGTTGAGTATTGGCGTGGTTGATGAACCCCATGGACCAATGGTGGTTTCTATTTCAGTCGTAAATACATTGGCAGAAATAACGTTTGCGGACGAGCTTTTATAATAGATTCGGTCAATTCGGTCCTGTGGTTCTGTGCCCTTATGGATACTGGACCAGGTATTTCCAGGTACCGATAACGGATTGGGATAGGCCGCACGGAATGAATCAATGAGACCAACATTGGCAATCGCAACACTGGTGGGCCAGGCAACGTAACCTACATTGTTATGAGCCGATGCTGTAGTGTTGGTCCAATCCAGATGCGAGGGTACATTGAAATCTCCCGTTAAAAAAACGGGTGTTACATTTGTACGGTTAAGATCGGCACTCATGGAAGATAGAACCGACTGGATTTGTGTGGCGCGAAGGGAGCGATTTTCTTCCGCAAGCACGTTCGACACAGTGGCACCAGTGCGTTGTGCGGCATAGGGACCGTAGTATTGATAATCCAGGTGAACGTTATAAATAATAATTTCTTTTAATGGATTGGATGAGAGGCGAATGCGCGCTTTGGCTGCCACGCCGGTTTGTGAGCTTTCTACAATCGGATAACGGCTTACAATCTGCGTGCTGCCTTGTGCATTATTCGCGTAATACCAACCCAATGTTTGTGCAATTTGTTGTGCTTGTGTCGTTGAAGATTCTTGCAAGCCAATTACATCAATATTTGCACGTACAATTGATTCAATACCTTTTTGGAATCCATTGCTTACGCTGTTCCATGTGTGCCAGGTGTTGTATGTCATTAGTTGAATAGCGGATACGTTTTCCTGGCCCGCGCTGAAAACCGGGATGGTAAGAGAGGCGTTGCCTGATTGCCCGTTAGTGGTATCTGCAACACGCACAATGAATACGTTAGAGCTTATATCCCCATTACCTGGTGTACCGCTAATCTGACCGCTAGTTGAAATGCTCAACCAACTGGGGCCGGATACTTTAGCGAAGCTGGTTGTGTTGCCAGGTGTTTTGGCCCATGCACGGATGTTAGCGTTATAGGCGGTACCGGAAACTGCATGGATTACGGTGAATTGATTAAGGATCCAACCCTGTGCACCGCCGCTTACCGCAAAATTAAAAGATGCCAGCGTGTTGTAGCCATTGTTGGCGAGGAACCATGCGGTGTAGAGGCCGGGTGCTAAACCGTGATTGCTGAATGTAATCGAGCCATTGGTCGTTGTACCGCCAGATGAAGTGGTGCCATTGGTGTAGCGCCAAATTAATGAGGCGGGGCTGCCATCGGGAATTTCGTTACGAGGGTAAATGCCAATCCAATCTGCCACATTGCCTGGGCCGCCACTGAAGCTGGCGGTAATTGTATCGGTGCTGCTGTAAGTGGTGCGATTCAGTGTTAGTTGTGGTGTGTTAGCCGTACTCACCGAAAAATCTATCGGGCCTGCCAATACACCATAACCATTGTTTGCAAGGAACCAGGCGCTGTATTGTCCTTGTGCCAGTTGTGGATTGCTAAATGTGACGGCACCATTTTTCAATGTACCACTCGCTGAGGTTGTGCCATTGGTGTAACGCCATAACAGCGATTGTGGTGAGCCACTGGGGGTAATGCCTTTCGGATAAATGCCGATCCAGTCACTTGCATTTCCGGGACCATTAGCAAACGTTGCTGATATAGATGCATTGGGTTGAAACACTGTCTGACTCAAGGTTAATGTTGCAGCCTGAAGCGATACACTGCTGAAGAAAAATAATAAAAATGTACCGAGATAAATAATCAAGCAATTCGCTTTTTTCATGCCAAACTCCATCGATAATTTATTGTTGGATTGTTATTGGGGCTGGAGAGTGTAAATGCGGATGATGAAGCTTAAGTGACGAATCGAGCAGTCGGTACCTTTGATAGGTGAAATGACGGTCGTTGAGAGTCATAAAGTGCTGCAGTTATCTGTTCAGGAGCTGCAGCACTTTAATTCTAAGCTCAGGCTATCAATCTAAACGAAGCGGGTGGGGGTATGCATATTCTGTGTAGCCACTTAATTTTTGGATAGCATAATCCCTGCCTGATTGAATAAGGTGCTCACATCCGGGTTGGACTTTAACCTGATTGGGGCTGTTGTCCCAAAGGTATATTTTTGACGGTGCACCAGGTTGCCCGGTGACGGGATAAGTCATATTTGCGCATGAAGCCGAATCCTCAACTGTTAACAAAATCGGGTTGGTAACGTTGTTAATATTATTTTTAAAAATAACACCCGTTCCGCCCCGGATTCCAATTCCGGCATAACCTGAATTGTTTGCGTTGGAATTAAATGTATTCGCTCTGGTTTGATAAATTTCATTCTTGTAAATTTCCCAGCCCAGTGAGCCGCTGAAGCTGGGGTTTGATTTTCCATGTGCATCGACAGCGGAAAACTCGGCTTGATTATCGATTAGTGTGTTGTGCCTTAGCACGTAAATGGAATTGCGGTTACTGGCAATCGCATGCTTGTTTGCAACAAAAATATTGTCTTCTGCAAATACTGCATTTTCAGTACCCAACTGTAGCGTCAGGGAAGACAAGCCATCATCGTAAACAGCAATGCCATAGCCTGCGCTATTGTTTCCTTTATAATTGCCGATAAATTCGTTGCGATAAATAACCCCTTTTATATAGGACGAGTTGTTGCTGTTGTTATCGGAAATTTCTATTGCGGAAGAACCAAAGTTTTTAAATGAAATTCTGAATACCTGAAAATTTGAGCAGCCAAAAGCGAGTTGTAACCCTGTATCCAACACTGATGTGGGCGCTGCGGGTTGCGGGACGAAGCCGATGAGCGTCATATCAGAAGCGATAACGGCTTGCCCATTGGTGCAATTGAATTGAATAAGGGCGTTATTGTTCTCCAGGGATTTTCTAATAATAGTATCAGCTTTTCCCGCGCCCCTGACTCTGATTCCTGCGTTAATAACGAGCGGTGCTGTTGTAGCCCAGTCGCAAGTCCCTGACGGTATGTGTACTGTATCGCCCACTACGGCAGCTTGAACGGCTGAATAAACATCGCTGTAATTACAGCTTAATGCATACCGGTTGGTGGGAGTGCTGAAGGCAATGGATGAAAATGTAATGCCCAGTAAGGGCAGTAAGAAATAGCCAGCAAAGTTTTTCATAATTAATTCCTTATACTCATGGTTATATATTGTTATGCAAATTATATCTTGGGGGGGGAACTCATCTGGGTTTATGGTCTGGATTTATGGTAAGTATGGCCGTTGAGTTCTATTGCAGGATGAAGCAAAAATATTAAGTGGGGATTACATATTTGTATCTTTTATAATTCATTTTCATGACGGCATTCGTAGCATGAAATATTTCATAAAAAGTAATTATGGCCTTATCCATAAATGCAAAAATATACTATAGATCGCCTATACACTTATATTGTTTGAATGATGTTTTAATGGCACTCTGTGCAAGTTTCATTTGTACAAGTGATGTGATTATATTGTTTAATAAAATGTTCGGTTTTTTTCTTATTCTGTTCTTAAGAAACATAAGGAGACAATTATGGTTATTGATAAAAAGAAAACCAGCGCGGGCCATGGAATAGGAGTTGGTGCTGCTATAGGTGTAGCATTTGGTGCAGCGTACGGGGCCTATTCTGCGGATATGTCTCGCAGTGTGGCAGTGGGAATTGCATTGGGGGTTGCTTTTGGTGCTGCCTTTGACTTGTTTTTTACAAAAAATAAAGCTGAAAAGTAAATCCTATCGGGGATTTCAAGTGGTTCATCAGACTTACACTCTTCCTGGATAAGTAAAGCGTTAGTTTCAATCTTTAATATAAACCGGCTTTATCTTCATGTCCCCAATGAAAAAACCTATAAGGAATTGGGGGCGCTTCAATTCAGTAACCCAGCTTTTTTAATCTCCCCCAAAAAAACCTCACACGATAGGCGCTTGGGTGTTGCCCAATCTGCTGTATTACCAGGTACTAGCAATGATACCGGGCACCCATGCTCGATGCCTAAGGCGATAGCAATGTTGTCATAATTAGATGGTTCCAGGGCGTAGCAGGATGTATGCTGGGGCGTCCGCTGTGAACGTTCACGAGAAGAGCTGTCAATAAACTTATATATCCCGTCACCAGATAAAATTATTGACCAAGACCATTGTCACAAGTAGAAGCTGAGGCGCACATATGAAGGCAGATATGCCAGCAGAAGAATCTGTTCGA
The DNA here is from genome assembly GCA_021151825.1 of Cellvibrionaceae bacterium. Lineage (GTDB taxonomy): Bacteria > Pseudomonadota > Gammaproteobacteria > Pseudomonadales > Cellvibrionaceae > Cellvibrio. The sequence goes on along the minus strand of JAGKWQ010000008.1, from coordinate 270,202 downwards.
ACACTTGCCCTGGAAATACTTAATACTGTTGAATCATATGTTGATGGTACGGTAAATGATCTGGATGCCGAGTTTTTACATCAATACAGGGTAAATTTCAGAAAGTTGAGGTCGTTAATCAGTTTATTAAAGACCGCATTACCTGAAAAAACAGCTGCTTTATTAAAAGTCAGATTTGCATTGATTTTTCGCAGAACAAACACGTTGCGTAACCTCGATGTTTTTTTACTTGATGAGGGTCGGTATCGTGAAATGTTGCCAGATAGTTTTAATGAAGGGTTATCTGAGCTTTATACTTTAATCAGAAAACAACGAAAAGAAGAACAAAGAAAGGTTGCACGTTATTTATCATCCAAAAGTTATGATGCCGGGATTGCGGCTTGTTCCAAAAAATTATCTTTTTCTCCTGTTTATGAAACCAGTTCTGCAGCTAGGCCTATTTTAAACGTCGCTAAAAAATTATTGCTCAATCGTTATCAAAAAATTCTGAAAATGAGTGCAGGGATTAATGCTGCATCAGAAGATTCCGCTATCCATGAATTGCGTATTGAGTTCAAGAAATTCCGTTATTTAATGGAGCTTTTTTCCGGATTTTTTCCGAAAAAACGTTTTTCCGATTTGCTGGGTAAAATTAAGAAAGTGCAAACAGTACTGGGTGATTTCAATGATTATTCAACACAGATAACTTTTTTGAAAGAATATATCGATGATAGCAGGCTGGAAATGTCGAAATCATTGAGTGGATTAATCGCCGTGCTATACCAAAAGCAAGCGGGGGAGCGGAAAAAGGTCGGTGCAGCCCTGGAAGATTTCTTTACGAAAAAGATGTCTGGAGAGATTGATTCTATATTTGGTTAACCTGCAAATGTTTGCCGAGTAGAATGTAGCAGGTCGGATGATAAGGGGTATTGTTAACTGCTTTTTACAATACCCCTTGCCTGAATGGCACTGAAGATTCTGTATTCTTTTATTGGTTTAACGATATCGCCCTTTTGCATGGCTTGTTTTTGTCTGGTGTGGCATCAGGGTAATAGGTTCTTATGCCATTGCTACGGCGTACAAAAACCATATCATAAAGAGCATCTCCGTCATTCAGGGTGAGAATGCAGTGCTCACTGTTATTGTTACTGGTAGGGTTTTCGGAAAATGCTTTGGTAGCACTCAGCAGTATATCGCTGGCATTGAGTGTGAGCCCGTATCCCTTGATGGAGTGCCTTATTATTTCATTATTGGGTAGTTTCATTTCTACGCCCATGGAATAAACAGTTCCGTCAATAACTTCATTGCTACTAAAGTTATTCATTCTGCATATTTCATTAGTGCTCTCCAATTGCTGATAGCGTCCATGAAAATGCAAGCCACCAATACTGCGTCCACTTTTTTCACCGCAAAAAATATGATCGAATGCGTGCAGTGAATACCAGGCATTGCTGAGGTCATCTAGATAATTGTTTATATTTTTATGTTTACTCTTTTCCTGAAAAACCTTTCCGTCGGTAAACTCAAAAAGGCTTTCCAAAACATCAGGGTTAGACTTCATAAGAGATTTGAACTGCTCTGCTGTGGTTACCTTTCCTGGAATCCCGCAGAGATTTAAGACATCTTTATCGAACTTGTTAAGCGCTGGTGCCGGAGGTGTAAGATCTTTAAAGCCTGTGCCTGTTTTTACTGGATTATTTTCATTATCGAAAAATTTTAAACATGCTGTACTGTTTTTATTTCCTGCCGTATTGTCGCTACTGGTTTTAGGCGAAGCCTTAAAATCGGATTTACTGTTTATGTAAGAGCCACATTCCAGTTTTACCCATTTTTTCCTTCCTTCGACTTCAATATAAGAATGGGTTGCTCCTGCAGCTTTATTCTCACCAAAAGCAATATACATTTCCCCTGCTTGCAACGCGGCAGGGTTGCTTTCTTTTTTTATAGAATCGTAGGCGTTGCAGGATTTGTTTATCTTGAAATCCAGAGGAGTGATAAATAGTGCTTGCGCATGAATTGCTACTGATATCACCAGGCTCATTATTGTAATAATTGCTTTAATCCAGCGAATGCCCATATTTTGTTTCCCATGCCTGAGTTTTTGAGGGTTTATGATGCATGAAAAAACCATTTGAAACCACCGCAAGTCCCGGCCCCTGAATTGGTTAATAAAGCAGCTACTCCAGGCTGGTGACACTGCTGATTCTGCATTCCCATGCCCATCTTTATACTTTCTTTATACCCCTCGCGTTAGTCTCTACAACATCTTTATACGTCCCTGCGTAATCTTGCCAATGACAACTACAAACTCATTTGAGGTGGGTAATGGACTTGGTTTTTGGTGGAGCATTGGTGATTTTTCTACTGCTGAGCTGTGCTTTGGTGGCCGGTTGCAGACACTTGGGGGAACGAACATGAACACGTTTTATCTGGTCGGTGCGGGGGTAGCGGTGTTTTTGCTGGTCTACCTGATTAGCGCGTTGGTAAATGCGGAGAGGCTGTAATGACAACGCAGGCGATTGTTTTATTAGTTGTATTTTTAGCAAGTTTATTCGTGTTGGCTTATCCATTAGGAGCTTACCTGGCGAAAGTGGGGGCGCCGGGAAAAATTCGTGGTTTAGGCGGCGTAGCTTTTTTAGAAAGTTTGTTTTATCGCCTGGCGGGTCACAAAGCAACAGCAGATATGAATTGGAAAACCTACGCGATTTCGCTGTTGGCGTTTAATGCATTTGGCGCATTGTTTGTGTATGCGATCCAGCGCTGGCAAGTGTGGTTACCGTTAAATCCGCAAGTATTTGGCAATGTCTCGCCGGATTCTGCTTTTAATACGGCCGTGAGTTTTGTGGCCAACACTAACTGGCAGGGTTATGCCGGTGAAACCACCATGAGTTACCTAACGCAAATGCTTGCGCTGACCTGTCAGAATTTTTTCTCGGCAGCGACGGGTATTGCAGTGGTGTACGCATTGATTCGCGGTTTTTCATCGCGCGGACAATCGACAGCGATTGGTAATTTCTGGGTGGATATCACGCGTTCTACGCTTTATGTGCTATTGCCCTTAGCGATTTTATTTGCGGTGATTTTAATGGCTCAGGGAGTTATTCAAAATTTCTCTGCCTACAAAGAAGTCACTTTGCTCGATCCAGTAACGTACTCGCAGACGCAAACCAATGAGAGCGGTGAGAAAGTGTTGGACGCGCAAGGTGAGCCGGTCATGGAAGAAATAACAACCAATACACAAACTCTTGCGATGGGGCCGGTCGCATCTCAAGAAGCAATCAAAATGTTAGGTACAAATGGAGGCGGATTCTTTAATGCGAATTCCGCGCACCCGTTTGAGAACCCGACACCACTCAGTAATTTGTTGCAAATGCTGGCGATTTTTTTGATTCCCACTGCGCTGTGTTTTGCGTTTGGACGAATGGTGGGTGACATTCGCCAGGGTTGGGCAGTGCTCGGTGCCATGACCATTATTTTTGTGATTATGACGTTAGTGGTGTTAGCCGCTGAACAACAAGCGCATCCCGCGTTGCAATCATTAGGCATCGACCAGCAAGCCAGCCAATTGCAATCCGGCGGTAATATGGAAGGAAAAGAAACTCGCTTTGGCATCACGGCATCAGCGTTATTTGCAGCGGTAACGACGGCCGCTTCATGCGGTGCCGTTAACGCAATGCACGATTCATTTATGCCCTTGGGCGGCATGGTTCCGCTGGTATTAATGCAATTGGGTGAGGTGGTATTTGGTGGTGTTGGTTCCGGTCTTTACGGGATGCTGGTATTTGCCATTCTCGCGGTATTTATTTCCGGTTTGATGATTGGCCGCACACCGGAATACCTCGGCAAAAAAATCCAGGCCTATGAAATGAAAATGACGTCCATCGTTATTTTGGTTACGCCGACGTTGGTGTTGTTGGGCACTGCAATTGCCGTGTCTGTTAGCGCTGGTACCAGCAGCGTCGCAAATCCAGGCGCGCACGGTTTCTCGGAAATCCTTTACGCATTTACGTCAGCGGCCAATAACAACGGCAGCGCGTTCGCGGGTATTTCGGCGAATACGCCGTTTTATAACACCATGCTTGCTATCGCTATGTGGTTTGGTCGCTTTGCTGTGATAGTTCCAATACTGGCTATTGCTGGTTCGCTCGCCGGAAAAATTCCTGCACCGGTATCAGCGGGAACCATGCCGACTCACGGTGGATTATTTATCACCATGTTGATTGGTGTCGTCCTGTTGGTCGGGGTTTTGAACTATGTGCCCTCATTGGCATTAGGCCCCATCGTTGAACATTTGCAATTATTTGTTGCGCAGTGATTGCTTTGGCGAGGAATAAAATTATGAATATGTTTTCAGAGAAAGCGTCGGCGAAGAATTTGAGTTTATTTGATCCTAATCTGGTTGCATCGGCAATTGCTGACGCCTACAAAAAGCTGGACCCGCGCGTGCAATGGCGCAACCCGGTGATGTTTGTAGTTTATGTCGGTTCCCTTATTACCAGTGCGTTGTTTATACACGCGCTACTGGGTGAAGATTGGACCAACGCCGGATTTATTTTTGCAATCAGCTTGTGGCTGTGGTTCACCGTTTTATTTGCGAATTTTGCCGAATCATTGGCTGAAGGTCGCAGCAAAGCACAAGCAGCTTCATTGCGCGTGTTAAAACAAAATTTGTTTGCAAAAAAATTGGCAACACCCAAACACGGTTCCAGCTGGGAACCGTGCCCGGTAGCGGATTTGCGCAAAGGCATGGTACTGCTCGTAGAAGCAGGCGATGTTATTCCTGTCGATGCAGAAGTGATTGAAGGTGTTGCCTCGGTAGATGAAAGTGCGATTACCGGTGAATCAGCACCAGTGATTCGTGAATCCGGCGGTGATTTTTCTTCAGTCACTGGCGGTACGCGTGTGCTGTCAGATTGGTTGGTTATTCGCGTGAGCGTTAATCCCGGTGAAGCATTTATTGATCGCATGATTTCAATGGTGGAAGGTGCAAAACGCCAGAAAACGCCGAATGAAATTGCACTCACTATTTTGCTGGTCGCATTGACGATTGTATTTCTGATTGTAACCGTCACTTTGCTGCCGATGTCATTGTTCGCAGTAGAAGCGGCTGGCAGTGGCCAACCGGTTTCCATCACGGTGTTGATTGCATTACTGGTGTGCCTTATTCCGACTACCATCGGTGGATTGTTATCGGCAATTGGTGTGGCGGGTATGAGTCGTATGATGCAGGCAAATGTGATCGCCACTTCCGGTCGCGCAGTGGAGGCGGCAGGTGATGTGGATGTGCTTTTACTCGATAAAACCGGCACCATCACATTGGGTAATCGCCAGGCTGCCGATTTTATTCCGGCACCGCATGTGACCGAAGCACAATTAGCCGATGCTGCACAGCTTGCTTCTTTAGCAGATGAAACACCGGAAGGCCGCAGCATCGTCGTATTAGCCAAACAAAAATTTAATATTCGCGAACGCGAAATGGCATCACTCAATGCGACTTTTGTTTCGTTTACTGCGCAGACGCGTATGAGTGGTATTGATATTGGCAATCGCGCTGTGCGTAAAGGTGCGGCAGATACCATGAAAAAATATGTGGAATCCCTTGGTCGCCCGTTTCCGGATGACGTTGGCAATGCAGTGCAAGATATCGCCCGTCGTGGTGGTACACCGTTAGTAGTTGTTGATGACGGTAAAGTGATGGGTACTGTTGAGCTGAAAGATATTGTGAAAGGTGGCATCAAGGAGCGTTTTGCCGAGCTGCGCAATATGGGCATTAAAACGGTGATGATCACCGGCGATAACAAACTCACTGCCGCTGCAATTGCTGCTGAAGCCGGTGTGGATGATTTTCTCGCTGAAGCCACACCGGAAGATAAACTCAAATTGATTCGTCATTATCAAGCGGGCGGTCGTTTGGTTGCCATGACCGGTGATGGCACCAACGATGCACCCGCGCTCGCGCAAGCAGACGTAGCGGTGGCGATGAACTCCGGTACCCAAGCCGCCAAAGAAGCGGGCAATATGGTGGATCTGGATTCAAACCCAACCAAATTGTTGGAGATTGTGGAAATCGGTAAACAAATGTTAATGACACGCGGCTCGTTAACAACATTTTCTATCGCCAATGATATTGCAAAATATTTTGCGATTATTCCGGCCGCATTTGTGGCGACCTATCCACAATTAAAAGCGCTGGATGTTATGAATCTCACTAGCCCGACTTCGGCAATTATGTCAGCGGTTATTTTCAATGCACTGATTATTGTGGTGCTGATCCCACTGGCATTAAAGGGCGTGAAATATCGTCCGCTCGGTGCAGCTTTGTTATTACGTCGCAATTTATTGATCTACGGTCTAGGTGGAATTCTGGTGCCATTTATCGGTATCAAATTGATCGATCTGATCCTGACTGCCTTGAATCTGGTGTAGGAGTTTTTATGAGTGTATTGCGTCCAACTTTGGCAATTTTTTTCTTACTAACTTTGGTGTGTGGTGTTGTTTATCCTTTCGTGATTACCGGTATTGGCACGCTCGCATTTCCATCGCAAGTTGAGGGCAGTTTAATAATTCGCGATGGAAAAACGGTGGGCTCTGCATTGATCGGCCAATCGTTTACCGCACCGAAATATTTCCGGGGACGTCCTTCTGCTACAGGCCCCATGGCAAATAATGCCGGTGCATCCAGTGGCTCTAACCAGGGGCCATTGAATCCGGCGTTGCTCGATAATGTAAAGGCGAGAATAGAGACACTGCGTGCGGTTGATCCGGATAACACTCTGCCGATTCCGGTTGATCTGGTCACCGCATCAGCCAGTGGCCTTGATCCGGATATCAGCCTTTCTGCCGCTTTTTACCAGGTTGGTCGCATTGCTCGCGAGCGCCAAGTAGATGAAGCGAACGTCCGGCAGTTGATTGAGGCGAATCAACAACAACCGTGGCTGGGATTTCTCGGAGAACCCCGGGTCAATGTACTTGCGTTAAATCTGGCGCTGGATCAACTCAAAAACTAAGCTAGCAAAATACATCTGTGAGTGACTGTTACTTTGATGGATAACTTTTGCTTTGATGAGTGATTATGTACCCAAACGATTTTGATTCACCGCGCGAGCGGCCGGACCCTGACGCATTGCTGGCCCAAATGCAAGCGCGTGAAGAACGCGCCGCACGTGGCAAGTTGCGTATTTACTTTGGTGCCTCGGCAGGCGTAGGTAAAACTTACGCCATGCTGAATGCTGCGCGCAAATTGGTTGCAGAAGGCAAACAGGTTTTGGTTGGTGTAGTAGAAACTCATGGTCGGGCTGATACTCAATCGGCGCTTGATGGTTTGGAGTTGCTGCCGCTTAAACAAATAATGTATCGCGATAAATCGTTGGCAGAATTTGATATTGATGCTGCGTTGGAACGTCATCCTCCATTAATCCTGATCGACGAACTTGCACACTCCAATGCGCCTGGTTCGCGTCACCCCAAACGTTGGCAAGATGTTGAAGAATTATTGGATGCGGGCATTGATGTTTTTACTACGCTCAATGTGCAGCATCTGGAAAGTTTGAATGATGTAGTCGGTGGTATCACCAGTATCCGTGTTGCGGAAACTTTGCCCGACAGTGTGTTCGATAAAGCTGAAGAAGTCGTATTGGTTGATTTGCCAGCGGATGAATTGCTCGCGCGCCTTAAAGCTGGAAAAGTGTATAAAGTTACGCAAGCAGAGCGCGCCGCACGCAATTTTTTTCGCAAAGGCAATTTAATTGCGTTGCGCGAGTTGGCGTTACGTCGCACCGCAGATCGCGTAGAAAATGATGTACAGGTTTATCGGATTGAAAAATCCATCAGCAAAGTCTGGAAAACCGATGCATCGTTACTGGCATGTATCGGGCCGCGCGCAGGTGCCGAACAAATTGTACGTTCCAGTGCGCGGTTGGCCAACCAACTTAATACAGATTGGTTTGTGGTCTATGTGGAAACACCACAACTACAACGTTTGCCATCATCCCAGCGCGAGCGAATTTTAAAAACGCTAAAACTGGCAGAAGAATTGGGTGCGACTACTGCGATTCTTACTGGCAGTGATATTGCGCGCGAAATTGTGAATTACGCACGCAGTAAAAATCTATCGAAAATTATTGTAGGGCGCGGCCACAAAACCTGGTCCTGGTTAACACCGCACAGCGAGCGCATCAGCCGCTTTGCACCCGATATGGATTTGATTGAAATTGGCCAGGGTGATGGCGAGCAATTTGGTCCACTGCGCGAAAGCGCTGAAGCGAAAGTATTTTACGGATCACACTTACGTTATTTATGGGCAACTGGTGCGAGTTTACTAACAGCACTGATTGCCACGCCATTAATTCGTTGGCTGGATCTTGCCAACATCGTCATGCTGTTTTTACTCACAGTAGTATTGGTTGCTGTGCGCTTTGGTCGCGGCCCGGCGGTGGTATCGGCTGTGATCAGTGTGATCGCCTTTGATTTCTTTTTTGTCCCGCCGCGTTTTTCTTTTGCGGTGAGTGATGTCCAATATTTAATTACCTTTGTGGTGATGTTGACCGTAGGTTTGGTGATTGGCCAATTAACGGCGGGATTACGTTTTCAAGCGCGCGTGTCAGTACACCGCGAATCCCGTTCACGTGCACTGTACGAATTTGCGCGCGCGTTATCCGGTGTGTTAGCAACGGAACAAATTTTTGAAACCACCCGCAGTCATCTGGAACGAACCTTTCGCGCGAAAGTATTGCTTTTACTTCCCGATGGCGAAGGCAGATTACAGCCACCGTCCAGTCAAGCTCCAGATGCGTTGGATGTTGCTATTGCCCAGTGGGCGTTTGATCGTGCAACTCCTGCGGGAATAGGTACAGACACATTGCCCAATAGTGATTTTTTTTATTTACCGTTAATTGCACCTATGCGTACACGAGGCGTGCTGGCATTGCAACCTGAAGGGCGTCGCTGGATTTTAATCCCGGAACAGCGCCAGCAGTTGGATACCTTTGCGGCACTCGCCGCTATCGCACTGGAACGTGTGCACTATATTGAAGTTGCGCAAAAAGCATTGGTGGGAATCGAGTCTGAACGTTTACGCAATTCTCTGCTCGCTGCGCTTTCACACGATTTGCGCACTCCGCTTACATCACTGGTAGGTTTATCAGAGTCACTTACTCGCGCTAAACCGCCATTAGCGGATGCGCAGCAATCGGTTGCTGAAGCGTTACACAATGAAGCCTTGCGTATGAGTAATCTGGTGGTGAATTTGCTTGATATGGCGCGCATCCAAAGCGGCGAAATCAAATTGAATTTGCAGTGGCAATTTCTGGAAGAAGTGGTGGGCAGTGCCTTGCGTGCCAGCAGTGCGTTTTTAGCGCGGCATTCAATTGAAACACTCCTCGCTGCCGACTTACCGCTGATTCAAATTGATGCAGTGTTGATTGAGCGCGTGCTGTGTAATCTGTTGGAAAATGCCACCAAGTACACACCAACGGATTCGAAAATTATTATCGCCGCCGAAGTAAACGGAAAAATGCTGGATATCGCTGTGCGCGATAACGGTCCCGGATTGCCTGCCGGCAAAGAAGACAGTTTGTTTGAAAAATTCACGCGCGGCGAAAAAGAATCGACAACACCGGGCGTAGGATTGGGATTGGCAATTTGCAAATCCATTGTCCAGGCCCACGGTGGAAAAATTCGCGCCGGCAAAGCACCGGAAGGCGGTGCTGCTATAGTATTTTCAATCCCGCTGGGTACACCGCCTGCTATGCCGGAAGAAATTGATGAATAAGGTATTGCTATGACAGAACCTACCGCTACGGCGCTACTGGTTGAAGATGAGCCGCAAATCCGCCGCTTCGTGCGCAGTGCATTGGAGGAAGAGGGCTGGCAAGTATTCGAAGCCGACAATTTGAAGCGCGGATTAATTGATGCGGGCACGCGCAAACCGGATCTGGTCATTCTTGATCTCGGATTACCCGATGGTGATGGTGTGGATTTTATTACCGATGTGCGCAGCTGGTCGTCAGTGCCGATTATTGTGTTATCAGCGCGCAGCGATGAATCCGATAAAATTCGCGCACTCGATTGCGGCGCCGATGATTATTTAAGTAAACCGTTTGGTGTGGGCGAATTATTAGCACGCGTACGTTCAACACTGCGTCGTATTCGCCAACCCACAAATAGCAAGAGCGGGGCCTTTCAATTTGGCGATGTCAAAGTCGATCTGCACGCGCGCGTAATTACCAAAGCCGATCAGCCGGTTCATCTCACACCGATTGAATATCGTTTATTGGGTGTGTTGATTGCCAATGCCGGACGCGTCGTTACCAATCCGCAATTGTTGCGTGAAGTCTGGGGGCCATCGCATTCTGAAAGTAGTCATTATTTACGTGTTTATATGGGCCATTTGCGCCAGAAGCTGGAGGACAATCCCGCACAACCGCGTTTTTTATTAACGGAGACGGCGGTGGGGTATCGCCTGTTATTGCCTGTCTGATTTGAATTAACCCGTCGAACATTAGTCTTCCCGCACTGCGTTTTTTAACGCAGGCAGGATTCCTATTGCCCGGCGTTTTACACGCGGTGATTAATCACCGTCATTTTCGGAGTAAGTGCTATGAAAAAAATGATTCTCTCTGTGTTGGTAACTGTTGTCGGTAGTACCAGCGTTTCGACATTTGCAGCAGATGACAGTGTTGCATTCAATGTTGCCGTTACATCAGATTATCGTTATCGCGGTATTTCACAAACACGCCTTGATCCCGCCATTCAGGGCGGTGCGGATTACACGCATAACGACAGCGGTTTTTACGCCGGTGCCTGGGCATCCAGTATTAAATGGATTGAAGATGCCGGTGGCGATTCCAATGTGGAGCTGGATTTATACGCAGGCAAACGTGGCAGTGTTGGTGAATCATTAAGTTACGATGTAGGTGTATTGACTTATATTTATCCCAATAACCAACTGGGTGATGTGGCCGGTTTTGAAAATGCCAATACCACCGAAATTTATGGGCAATTGGGTTATGGTGTTGCCTATCTGAAATATTCGCACGCGTTGACTAATTTATTTGGCTTTGTGGATAGCAAGAACAGCGGTTACCTTGATGCGGGTGCAAATATTTCTCTCACCGAAAAACTCACACTTAATTTGCACATCGGTCACCAGGAAGTAGAAAATAATTCTGCAGCCAGTTATGACGATTGGAAAATTGGCCTCACTCATGACTTTGGTTTTTGCACGCTGTCAGTGGCGGGCATCGGAACTAATGCGGACAAATCGGCCTATGCTTCGCCAGCTAATGGAAAATTCCTGGGCAAGAACGCTGTAGTCGCAACACTCAGCAAAGTATTCTAAGCGCATCGCGGAGGTTATCGTGCTGGTAAATTGCATGGTGTATTGCCGTGGCGAAAAACTCACTGATATTGCGTTGGATAAATTGGGCGATTACCTCCGTCTGCCGGATCATTTTGTATGGGTAGCGCTGCGCGATACCCATACGGATGAATTACAACAATTAAAAACGCAATTTGGTTTGCATGAGCTCGCGATTGAGGATGTTATTAATGGCTATCAATCACCGAAGATAGAAGAATACGGTGAAAACGTATTTGTGATCTTGCAATTAATTGATGTGGTTGGTGGAGAGCTTGTTACCGGCGAGGTAAATATTTTTGCAGGGCACAATTATGTGATCTCTGTACGTCAACGCAGCCGCCAGGGATTTTCCAGCGTGCGTGCTCGCAGCGAGCGCGAACCGCATTTGCTTGGACAAGGCCCGGCATTTGTGTTGTATGCATTAATCGATTCGGTGATTGATCGCTATTTTCAAGCGTTATCTGTGCTGGAATACGAATTGGAAAAAATTGAAGATACTATTTTCAATGCGGGAATTGAGCGAACCAATATCGAACGCCTTTATCAACTCAAACGCAAACTCACTATGCTCAAGCATGCCGTTACGCCACTGATGGAATCAATTCCGAAATTATATGGCGGGCGCGTTCCTGCTATTTGCAGCAATAGCCAGGAATATTTTCGTGAGATCAGTGAACACCTTGCCCGGATCAATGCGAGCATGGATAACATACAAGACACCATCAGCACAGCGATTCAGGTTAATTTATCCATGGTAACTATCCATCAAACCGATATCAGCAAACGCCTCGCGGCCTGGGCCGCTATCTTTGCAGTCGCTACGGCGTTTGCCGGAATCTGGGGAATGAATTTCGAGCATATGCCCGAACTCCAGTGGCGCTTTGGTTATGTTGCCGCTTTGGCTACCATTGGTTGCGTTTGTGGATATTTATATGTTCGCTTTAAAAAATCCGGTTGGCTTTGATCCACTGAAATATTCAGTACAACATCCAATTCCTTACGTAACGCTATTTGTCCCGCGGTAGACATGGAGGTCATTGGTAGTCGCAATGAATCGGCTATTAACCCTTGCATTGCCAGCGCGGCTTTTACCGGAGCAGGGTTGGATTCCGAAAACAATAATTTAATAAACGGTAATAATTGTTCAAATAAATTGTGGGCGTGATTGATGCGGCCACTCTTAACCAGATCGTATAACAGTACAAATAAATCAGGCCGAATATGCGCTGCGGCGGATATAGCACCGGATGCGCCCAAGCGTAAATCGTTAAACAAGGTTTCATCATTGCCATTCAATACTGATAATTTATCGAACGCGATTAAGTCCTTAATCTGATGACCGCATTCCTTAACTCCAATGAATTGCGGGTTTTGTGTAAGTTCTGCAATGAGATTGACGCTCATGTTAATCCCGGTACGCGCGGGAATGTTATACAACACAATTGGCAATTCTGTTGCTGCTGCAATTGCGTTGAAATGCAAGCGAATTCCTTCTTGCGCTGGACGCACATACACCGGTGGTGAAATTAAAAAACCTGCAAGGGAGCCCGGTTTAAAACGTTTTACTTTATCAACCAGTTCGCGTGTGCTACTGCCATTCAAACCGAGCAACAAAGGACAACGCTCTTCAACCGCTTCCTGTACAACGCTTAATAATAGTTGTTGTTCATTTTTATCCAGCGCACACCCTTCACCGGTAGTGCCTGCGATCACCAATCCATATACGCCGGAATTCACCAGATAATGCACTAATTCCTGCGTAGCCCTGATGTCAATCTTGCCGTGATTAAAAGGCGTAACTAGCGGCACCCAAATGCCTTCAAAAATATTCATAATTTTTATACTGCCATTTCCGGATTACACACGACACACGCGGCCAAATTCCGCGCTATCCAACCGAGCCATTACCGCATCCATTAACCGTGCGATGGTTGCTTTACCAAAACAACGCAAACGCACTAACTGGCAATCCGGTCTTTTAGTGGGCTGGATTTGAAATGAATCCATGTTTTCGCCACAGGCTTCGCTGGCAACGTGACGCAAGCTGGCGATATAGTTGTGATCCACTGTGATTAATAACTCAAATAATGAGTCAGTGGCGGGGAGCTTTTGTTCGGGTGAATGAGAAGCCAGGAAAAGTTTTGCAGAGGTTTTATTCGAAGTGATATGAGTAACAGCAGTATTTGCTAACCAATAAGACCGCTTAACGCGGGCTTGGCGAAAGTTACTTGAACGCGAGATTTCCATACATTACCTGTCGGGTTGTTAAGACCGTTTTAAGGTAATACTTCGCGTATAAAGAAGTTATAAAAATACAGGGAGGATTAATAAAATTTGGATCAACATTCCTAATGTCTACTCTTGGCGGAAATTCGGGATTTCTTTATTGCTATCAGGAAAGTAGAAATAAATTAAATGCAGAAGAAAAAACCGTCGCAGTGTTTGCGCTGAATTTTTTCTTCTGATGAGAGCGGGAACTAATCCAGAAGGTCGGAATAATCGCGAGAAAGGTAATTACCGAGCTGGGTCCAGGGTAAGGTTTTGGGGCTGGTGATTTCGCTTGCTTTAATGGTGCGTCCAGATAAACCTTGTGGATCTTTGGCGGTAATGGATTGTGCGTATTGTCCAGCAGGGTTCCACACCAATGTTATCTGCTGGGTGCCGCGTTGGATTTCGTAAGTTTCCAAACCATTTTCACTGACTTTTGTCGGCTTGAGTTTTTTTAAGGTTTCCGGGTCTGCCAGGTTCCAGCTTTCTATCCAGTGTCCATCAAACCCTACATTGCTGTAATAAGCTTCCGCTATTTCGATCAGGCGTTTTTCGTGGCGGTCCACCAGTTTTACGTCCAGTTTGCCCTGGGCATCGCGCATAATCCATAAGGGGGCACCGGTGACATCAGCATGTTTATGACCCATGCCTCCATGATGGTGATCATCGTGCGAACGCTTGGCCGCTTCGGGTACTTCGCGTTCGATCCAGAGTGAATCGGGTTGACGATAAAGTAATTCGGAATAGGACATTTCCTGACGTACACCATCTTTACCCAATTTCCATTGGTGGTATTCCACACGCAACGCATCGGCGGGTGTAGCCCATACCTGATTGGTAATCACGAACAACGGCAGCAATAAAACGCTGCGCAGCAGTAAACCTAAACCTGTCTTTTTCATCTTTCTGTTCCTGCGTTAAAACAATCTCTACATACACATCAAATCCCTCCCGGCCTCCTTTGTAAAAGGGTGCTCTCTTTATCAAAAAAACGTTTGCCTATCTTCGATAAAGAGCTGCTTGCGCCCCTCTTTGAAAAAGAGGGGCCGGGGGAGATTATCAATAACGAAAATTACAAGCCCATCGCTTTTTTGATTAAGCCATGTACGTCAGTGTTGTTCAGTGTGCCTTTGAACAATGGACTGCCAGCACCGCCAGCAGTCAGGCGAACATCGCCACCGCCGTGGGTTTCTGTACCCGCGCTGCCCAGTTTCACACCCACTTCCTGCAGGTAATCGTCCGCCATGACATCAGCTTCGAGCAGTTCTGCACGAGTTGCTTCACGTGGGCCACCACCATTACCGAATACCAGCGTAGTGAATGGTTTGCCTTGTTTATCTTTGGAAGGGTTGCCGCTGACGTAGTCGCGCATCAAGCCAAGAATCGGGTTACCAATTTTGGAGTAACCGTTGAAGGCCATTACGTGGTCGTGGTCGGCGGTAACGATGATCAGGGTATTGCTCAGATCAACCGATTCAACAGCGGCTTTAATGGCAGCATCAAAGGCGAGGGTATCTTCCAGCGCACGCTTGGCATTGGTGCCGTGCAATGCGTGATCGATGCGGCCACCTTCTACCATCAGGAAATAACCTTTTTGGTTGCGCGACAGAACCTGAATCGCTGCCTTGGTCATATCGGCCAGGCTTGGTTCATTAATGCTGCTTTTCACGCGATCCAGATCGTAGTTCAAGTCGCTGGCATTAAATAAGCCGAGCAACTTATTGGTACTCGCCAGATTAACCGCGCTCAACTCGGTGCCAGTGCTAACGTAGGTGTAACCAGCGGTTTTCATTTCTTCAACCAGGTTACGGCTGTCGGTACGACGGCCACCGCTAACTGTTGTTGGTAAAAAGTGACGACGGCCACCGCCGAGCACGACATCCATACCATCGGTACCCAGCTTGGTGTTGTAGCCCGCGCCGTTAGGAACCATTTGTGCTGCGATGGTATTTTCGGCATTGCGGTTACAGATATGGGCATAGGTGGTTGCCGGTGTGGCGTGAGTAATACGCGTAGTACTCACAATGCCGGTGCCGTAGCTTTTCGCCTTCAGGGTTTCCAGCAGCGTTTCTACCGCCTGGCCGTTGCCAGTAGTAGGGCAGGTGCTGTCGCCATTGACTTGGTAGGCATTACCAGACGCATCGTTTGGATTGGTGTCCGGTGTCATGGAAATCACTTCGTTCTTGGATTTCGAACCAGTGATATAGCTTGCCATACCGGGGGCACTGTCGGTGGTTTGCGCATCTTCCGAGTAGGTTTTGACGCGCGCCGCGTAACCCAATTTCTCCATTGCCAGCTTATGGGTTTCAGGCACTGCCAACCCGGCTTTTTCACCCGCATAAATGCGCGCAGCCGTTTGGGTTACCGGACCCATACCATCGCCCAGGAAGAAAATAATATTTTTAGCTTCGGCAGCGGTAACAGTGTTAACAGTCATTGCGGCAGCACAACTTAAAATGGCGCCACTTAAAAAAGATCGTTTCATAGCATTCTCCTACTCAAGGGGCGGGTTATTCCAGATTGATGGCTTTTTTGATCAGACCGAAAACTTCAACGTTATCGATCACACCGTGGAAGTTTTCTGCACCCAATCCTTTTGCACCCAGGAATACATCGCCACCGCCGTGAGTTTCGCTGTCTAACTGAATAACCGCTTCTTGCAGATAGTCTTTACCGCTGGTGGTAGTTTCATCCAGCGCAATGCGGGTAGCCGGACGGTTAGGGCCGTTACCGAAAGCGAGGATGGTGTAAGGGTTGCCATCTACGTCAGTAGTCGGTTGACCTTTGCCTGGGCCATTGGCATAGCTTTTTACCAAGCCCAATACACCAGCATGGGTGTCAGTCGTTTTGCCTGTGCGCTCGGCATAACCGTTAATCACCAGAGTGTGGTCATGGTCGGCAGTGACAACCACTAATGTGTTTTTCAAGCCTGGATCTACGGCTTCCATTTTTTGCAGCGCAAGCTTGATCGCATTATCAAACGCGATACCGTCAACCAACGCGCGTTTGGCGTTACTGGCATGCAGGGCGTGATCGATACGGCCACCTTCCACCATCAGGAAAAAGCCTTTGTCCCGTTGGCTCAGGATGTCGATCGCTTTGCCGGTCATTTCCGACAGGCTTGGTTCTGCTGTTGGATTGCGATCCAGCTCGTAACTCATGTCGCTGCTATGGAACAAGCCGAGCAGTTTGTTGGTGGCATTCGATGCTGCCAACAGTTCACCAGTATTAGTGGCATAGGTGTAACCAACGGCCTTCATTTCATCAACCAGGTTACGGCTGTCAGTGCGACGGCCACCGCTTACGGTACTTGGCAAGAAGTGACGCAGGCCACCGCCCAGCACAACATCGATACCATTGCCCAAGGCTGTGTTAAAGCCTGCGCCGTTAGGAACCATTTGGGCTGCAATGGTGTTTTCGCCGTTGCGGTTACAGACGTGGGAATAGGTAGTTGCCGGAGTCGCGTGGGTGATACGGGTGGTGCTCACGACACCGGTGGCATAGCCCTTGGCTTTCATCAACTCAAGCAGGGTTGGAACCGCCTGGCCGTTGCCAGCTACACAGGTGCTGTTGCCACTGGCATCAACAAATTGTGAGCCGTCCGGGCGATAGGCATTGGTGCCGGTTGTCATGGAAATAACTTCGTTTTTCATTTTGACGCCGGTCATATAGGCCGCCATCGACGGGGCGCTATCAGTCACCTGACCATCTTCAGAATAAGTGCGTACAAATGCGGATTCAGGCAGGGTATCGATAGTGATACTGCCAGCTTCACCTACTTCATAAATACGCATCGCGGTCAGTGTGGTGATGCCCATACCGTCGCCCAGGAAAAACAACACGTTCTTTTTCGCTATCGGCGCAGCACTGCTGCTGGAGCTGGAGCTTGGGACACTGCTGGAAGCGGGAGCGCTGCTGGACGTAGCCGGTGTGCTACTGGAAGCGGGAGCACTACTGGCAACGGTAACGCTGCTTGTGCTGCTGCTGGATTTGCTTGAATTACTTTTTTTGTCGTTGTCACTACCGCAGCCAGCCAATGCCATGGCAAGCGTCAGTCCTGTCACTGTCACTGTTAATCGTTTCATGGGGGAATCCTGTTTCTAGGTTTACTGCTCCCGGCTTCAATGGTGAAAGCCGAACACAGTGGCTAGTATCAGAATCGATTGTTACGATTAGATTAATTTGAGCGACAACTTACCTAAATTGATAAATGGTAGAAAATATCGGAAAAATGTTATGCAATTTACAATGTGGGCGATATTTAATCACCCACCTGTTTTCGCTCGCTCGCAATTTACATCGACAACTGATTTTTAATATGTACATCAAGTCTGTCGACAATCCTCACAATGCTGTTGATTGTTTTCGGTGGTAATTTTATTTGGATCTGATCGAACAAAACTTCCAGCAATGTTGCCTGGCACCACAACTGAAAAATTGCATCATCGTCATTCGTAATTTTTATACTTGGAGAAATTCTGGTAAGAAATTGGCCGCGCGATGTATGAATTTCCAGGCGCGATTGTCGGTAAGCAGCGTATTGGAATTTATCGAGTTTGATCACACAGGCGGAGGGTGAGGCGGATGGAGAGGTTGTATTATCCATAATAAAAATCTCGGTTGAGGTTTGGAACCGTCTCCATAAAGTGCGAATTTATGGAGGCGACTGGACAGGGTTCGCACTACCGGCCTCAACTAACCCGGCCCACCCGAAGGTGGCCCCACCCAGCCGCCATAACGCAGGCAAAGCTGTAGGTGGACACAAAAGCGCTGATGCTTTGTGCCGTTGAGGAACGGGGTGCGACTCCCGGCTACGGGATTTACCGCAGCGCGGGCAGGTTAGGGGATGGGGTAATGCTTGTCAATGTAGGCAAAAAATGAAATATGGCGTTATTTTAATCTCCTGAAATATGGCCTATGCTTCTTAACTATTAATCCCTGCTCAATTTCATCTTGGTGATGCGGATTAATCTTCCCGCCAATAAAACAATCCCAGTCCAATGAATTAGTTGGCTGATATCTTGAAATGTTATGGCGCATGCGCGGTATGTAAATGTTATGTAGAAAATGAAAATTGAAGAACTAGCAAATAAAATCATTAATGATTCTGAGGTTCCTGATGATTACAAGGAATGCGCGAAGGCAATTGGTATTGGCTTGGAAGATGTATTTAATGAACTGTCCATTTACATGGCCTGCTCATTTTTAAATGGGATATTTTCATATGACGATGCTGATTTCGCAATGAACGCTGTATGGTCCACAATGTTGAACTATGTTATGGAAAAAGATATTCATCTGATTGAGCCTTGCTACTCCATATATATTGCGTTCGACGAGGGAGAATATGATCATCGGGATGGGAATGATCCTATAGAAAAGTATACTAAACCGTTACTAAAAAAAATTTTAGAAAAAAATGCATAACAAAGTTCCCCAACATCGCTCACTCCGTGCGCCGTACAGTTTGTAAGCCGCGGCTTTGTGGTTTTGCTGCGCAAAAGTATTCTACAAAACCATGACTTAAATTCTGCCGTTGTACACGGCGTTACATGTCAGTGTGTATCGAAGACGTATAATGAGGAGTCTGAAATGGCTGATGAAGTCGAACGTAAAATTGTTAACTTTACAAGTAATACAAATATTGTGGTTGATACGGATTATTACCGAGCTAGAGATGGCTGGAGTATAGAGCTTATCAATGGTACTTTAACCTTTTGCGCTACAGACCCAGGATTGTCGGCAAAAGATATTCGTATACCGTTGTCTTGTGATGATTTGGAATATGCAAAAAATAATAATCCGAGCTTTAATGACATGGGTGCTTATATGCATTCGAAAGGACTAATGTAGTTATCTCTTCAGAAGTATCCTGTAGTAAATTGTTGGGATAATACGCCAATGAAATCATTCTTTAGTCGATTGAAAGTGGAGCTGATTTATGCCCAGCAATTTCTCTCGATTGAAGAAGCTAAACCCAGTTCTTTGAATGCATTGAAGTGTTTTACAATCGCTTGCGCAGGCATTCGAGTCTTGGTTATGTTGCGCTCGCCGAGTTTGAACGAAAGACAGCCTTGGTTGCATAGTTAGGGTGTCTACTTTTTTAGAGTAAGACCAAAAGGGAATCATGACTGAAATATTTGAGCACAACCAAACAGAAGATATCGCCGATCTACCTGGTCACCCAATTCCAGCACTAGATGGTCTGGATATAATAACCATCAAAAAGCAAGGTGGTGCTGATCTCATAGTTGTTATTGCTAGCCCCATCGACGAAAGTGAATTCTCCCAAAACAGGCTCATTACAAAATTACAAAACTATTTTGGGTTTATTAATTCAAGCGCATATCAACTACAGGCTTCGGTAAAGCCAACCCCAAAAAATACAAGTGTTATTGTTAAAATTCATCCAAAATCAAGTGGCGTCTATGTTGATTTGCTTAGTCGATGTGAGCCTTGGGCAATTGAAAACAATTGTTCAATAAAACTGCAAGTATTAACTACTGAAGAGTTAGAGTAAGTTACAATTTTGGCTGCCACTAAAAAATTTTTAACAAGGCGTTGCAGCATCGTTACGGCTTCACCTCCACTCGACAGTTTGTAAGTAGCGCATTTAACTAATCGCTACGCGAAGTTTATCGCAAATGCCCTACTTACAAACTGCGGCTGAACTTAGCGTTAGGGAGTAATAATGTACTACGGAAATAAACTATCTTTTGTTTTTATGACATCACTTATTGCATCTTGCAGCTCAATTGCCCCATCAATTGACAGCGAAACCTTAGTGAAAATGAAAACTAGTGCTTGTTATGGTGAGTGCCCAATATACACTGTGGTTGTTAAGAGAAATGGTGAATTAAATTATCAGGGGCTAGAGTATGTTTCTGTTAAAGGATCAAAATCGGCCATTTTATCTAAAGAGTCTGTTGCCTCAATTGAGGAGAAACTAATAAAAATTAAATTCCTGAACATGCAATCAAAACTTCACTCTGGTAATTGGGGTTGTTTTATCTCTGCCACAGACCACAGCTATATTCTAATAGAGGCATCTATCAAAAATAAAAGGAAGGCAGTGTCAACTTATACCGGCTGCCAATCTGAGCAAGTCTATAAAATTATTGAGTTAGCAAATTATATTGAACGAATTACTGAAATATCTGAATGGGTAGAACAAAAGCCCTAACAAGTGCTCCAACTCGCGCACTATGTGCGCTGGAAAGTTTGTAAGTCGCAGTCTTGTGGTTTTGCTGCGCAAAAAGTAACCCATAAAACCACAACTTACAAACTGCCGTTGTACGCGGCGTTAGGCTCCTTACGAAAATATGACTAAAGAAGAAATAATTAAAGAAATACAAAGAACCGCAAATGAAAACGGCGGTATTCCTTTGGGGCGAGAAAAATTCCATCTTGTGACAAATGTTAAGTCTAGTGATTGGTATGGAAAAATTTGGGCAAAGTGGAATGATGCAGTAGAAGAAGCTGGTTTTGAGCCTAATCAAATGAACTCGGCTTTTGATGATGAATTTTTATTAGATAACTATGCCTTACTCATTCGCGAACTTGGAAAAGTGCCCACTGCTCCAGAGCTTAGAATGAAAGCGAGAAATACAGAAGGATTTCCAAGTCATAATACATTTCTCAGATTTGGATCAAAAAAGCATCTTATTGGCAAGTTAGTCGAGTATTGTTCATCTAAAAGCAAATTTGATGATATCAACTCTATTTTAAATAAAGAGCAGTATGTATTACCGTCTGAGGCCGATGAATCAATATCTACAAATAGTTCAGTTGGTTATGTGTATCTAATAGAATTCGGTTCAGAATATAAAATTGGTAATTCTTCAAACGTTGAGAGACGTTTCCGAGAGCTAAAGACACAAATGCCTTATGAGGGGACAATCATTCATACAATAGAAACTGGTGATCCTGAAGGTATTGAGGCTTATTGGCATAAATATTTCTCTGGCAAAAGACTTAAAGGTGAATGGTTTAAATTATCGATAGAAGATATTAAATATTTCAAAAAACGGAAATTAATGTGAGCAAAAAAGCCTAACAAAGCAATCAAACGGATGGTTTTTAAGTTGCACTTTTGCCATTCCGCTTCGCTTCATTTTATGGCAAAAGTGCAACTTTAAAACCACCGTTTATCGCGGCGTTAGAGTTGCGCAAGGAATGACAATGTCCCGAGATAAATTTTGTGAAGAAGTAAAAGCTAAATTCCCTTCTATATCTACCCTTGCTGATAAGGAATATTTTCGTCTGTGGGGTGACTTTGAGTCCGATCTATATTCGTATAGTTGGTTTGAGTGTTTGGCGAATGCCTTAAATAATGAAATGGGCAAAGGTAAACCGCCCAAAGATTACCAGGGGCTATTTACGTTCATCAGCAACGGTTTACTAATCGGGGATGAAGATATAAAGAAAGCTATTGACGTAGCATTTGTCGAGAATCTATTTTGGAATGTGCCGTTAAATGCCTGTGAGTTATATTGGAACGCTTTGCCAGAAAACCTGAAAGACCTATACTTTGGTTTTCACCGGAAAAAGCCCTATTAAATTGTTAATTTTTTCATTTTGATTTTTTCAAAAAACTCTAACAAAGCAATCAAGCGGATGGTTTTTAAGTCGCATTTTTGCCATTTCGCTTCGCTCCATTTTATGGCAAAAGTGCAACTTAAAAATCACCGTTTATCGCGGCGTTATATGTAAAATATGAATGTACATTCGAGCAAACATCAAAGAGCATGCGAGCTAGCTCAAGAAATTTTAGCTAGTGACATAGACTATTTGGATAACGTTATAGAAATGTGGAAAATCGGAAATTCTATTCATGGGAGTGTTTGGGATACTGAGTTCCATATTTTTGGTGTAATTGAGTCTGACACTGACCATTTGCCCACAAAAACAGTACGGGAGCACTGTTCTCAGGAGTGGCTATTAAAAGCCGATCAAGAAATTTCTGAATGTATTATTTTTTACAGAGAAAGTGTTAAAAAGGCTTGCAATGAAATACTCTCAAAATACAAAGGGGTATAACAATGCGCAGCAACACGCCACTGCGTGGCTGGACAGTTTGTAAGTCGCGCTTATGTGGTTTTGCTTCGCAAAAGTATTCCACAACGCACAACTTACAAACTGCCGTTGTGCTTAACGTTATGCATCTGGTAGCTAAAATATGACTAAAGTTTTAAAAATATTGATTTTACTTTGCATTGGCATCTATCTTAGATGCGAAGCGAATGACTCAGTTGTTGAAGTTAGTTCTAGCGGGCTAGTTTTTTCTGAAGAAAAAGATATTTCAATGGTAAGTGAAAAATTAGAGATTTCACCGAAACAAATATCAGTTCAATATGAGTTTGAAAATACATTCAAGAGAGAAATTGAGGTTACGGTTGGTTTTCCTGTTCCTCCATTTGGTATAAATTGGCCGAGCAATACCCAATCTTATCCTCCGGACTTTAGTAGCTTTGAAGTGGTGGTGAATGGGATCAATATTAAATATTCAGTAGATGTTAAGGCTGTAACTGAAAATGGGGAGGATATTACAGCTTTTTTGAAAGAGAAGAAAATAAATTACAGTAAGTTTGGTGGTTTCGACATAACACCGTTAGCAGATGGTTTAATTGATTCACCATATAAATTAGCGAATTACGAAATAAATAAGTTGTCTGAAGTGGACAAAAAATATTTGGTTTCAAAGGGGGCTCTGCGTGAGGACGGAGTACCTCTTTGGTTAAACCAGATAACTTATTTTTGGAGGCAAAAATTTCCAGCCGGAGGGGCCACTAAAATAAGTCATAAATATACACCATATACTGGTGGTGCTTTCGCATATGATCCGAAGGAAGAGTATTTACAACTTGCGGGCAGTGCATGCCTTGATTCAAGACTTAAAGAAAAAATGTTTACATACCTAAGTGGGAATGCTTCCGGCGTAAAAGAACACTCACCTATGATTAATTTTGAGTGGGCACGTTATATTTTAGTAACTGCGAATAGTTGGAAAATGCCAATTAAAAAATTTGAGCTATCCATTAAAAAGGAAGTGGGTAGTGACAAAAAGGGGCGTTTTGTTAGCTTGTGCTGGGATGGTGAACTTAAAAAAATTAATGAGAATGAATTTAGAAGTGAAATAGTGAACTTTAAGCCTAAAAATGATTTATTAATCTATTGGTACACTTTAAATTAGTTATACCAATTAACATGCATAACAATGCGCTCCAACTGATGGTTTGTATGGAGAATTTATTGGCATTCGCTTCGCTCATTTTACGCAAAAAAATTCCCCATATAAACCACAGTTGAGCTAAGCGTTAGAGTCTTTCAAATGGAAATTATCGGTAACATTATAGGTGCGGAAAAAAAGGTTCTATCTGATGCTTCGGCGCTAATTGCTGAGCTATCAAGGTTAAGTGCAGTTACTCCGCAATCAGCAGAACATGCAGTTTCAATGCTTGCAGCAATTCGAGATGCGGTATATGAAAATCTCAATCAAATTCAGCATGAATATTTAATACTTGTTGCTGCAAAACATTTACTGAATTTAGGTTTTGCAAAAGAAACTATCGAATGGAGTTGGAACCCACGGCAAACTGGTGGTGCATTTGAGCCAGACCTTGAGGGTAAATTGAATGGAGAAACTGTTATTTCAGCAGAAATAACAACATCAAGAAGGCCAATTGGCACTATTGCCGAACGTATGAAATCAACACTACTCAAGCTGAATGGTTTTTCTGGAGCAAGGTACTATTTTGTTCGTACATCAGCTATGGAGAAAAGAGCTAATACAATTATATCGTGTTCGAACTACCAAATTACAGTGATCAACCTTCCATTCATGGAAAATGAACTCTAACAAAGTGCTGCAACCCGCGCACTGCGTGCACTGGACAGTTTGTAAGTCGCGGCTTTGTGGTTTTGTTGCGCAAAAGTAACCCACAAAACCACAACTTAAAAACTGCCGTTGAGCACGGCGTTACTTGCGTTTGTCTTAGATACATCGGGTTCAGGTTGGTTTGTTATTGCAGCATGGCGAGACGGAACGTTATGGGACGTAAAAAAGTAATGCATAACAAGTCGCTCAAGCATCGCGCACTACGTGTGCTGGACAGTTTTTAAGTCGCAGTTTTGTGGTTTTGCTGCGCAAAAATATTTCACAAAACCGCAACTTAAAAACTGCCGCTTAGCTCGGCGTTAGGCGCCGTAGAGGTTACCCCTTAGTGAATATCGAACTTTTCCAAATGCAGATAACACACGCTCCTATGCTTGCAAACCTCTGGCAGTATTACCAACTCGACTCCTCAGCTAGAGAGCAACTAGATGTCGATGGCGCAGGAAGATTTGAAACACCAGAAGAAGACCTTTTGCAGGCCCTCCGTTCAGAGAGGGGGAGTAGCGCCTATCTCGTAAAATGCGATGGCGCGGTCGCAGGCTTTTTTATACTTCATGCCGCGCAAATTGAAGGTAAGCCGATTACAGAGTTCGCAGACATATTTGTATTACCTAAATATCGTGGAAGAGGTGTAGCCTCCACAGTGGTCGAGCGAGTCATTCTTTGTTCCCCACAACCTTGGCTTATAGCAGTCTTTCGAGGCGACTTGAAAGCTCTAAACTTCTGGCGGAGCGCATTTAAACGTCTAGTGTTCTCTGCGTACAAAGAAATTGAGCCACCCGAGCTTCCCGAGTTCCATGAATTCCTGATCAATCAAAACAGCACCTAACAAAGCAATGAAACGGATGGTTTTTAAGTTGCACTTTTGCCATTCCGCTTCGCTCCATTTTATGGCAAAAGTACAACTTAAAAACCACCGTTTATCGCGGCGTTAAGGCATATAAATGAATAAGCTTTTTTTCGTAATTTTATTATCGTTGTTATCATTTTCATCTGTAGCTCAACAAGAGCAAAAGTCTTTGCCTTTTACAAAAGAGCAAAATCAAGACGGTGCTAAATTTGTTTGGTTTATTTATTCACAAAGTGGCTTTAATTATGAATATGTGACCACAAAAGAATTGCCAAAATCTGAATATTTTCGGGAAGTTCAAAAGCCACAGTCAGGTGACGTAGCGTGGTGGCCTGAATTCATGGCAATTACTAGTCTTAAAAAAGACCAGCCAGTTGAAATAATGGCTGCTGGTAATGAATATACTTTTCAACAGCTCGTGAAGCTTTATGGCAAACCTCATTTCTACCGTTTTCAGGTTTCAAAATAATTGGTAGTTTGGTCAGTTTTCTCTAAAACCTTAACAAGTCGTTGCAGCATCACTACGGCGCTTCGCGCCTTCGTTGGACAGTTTTTAAGTCGCGGTTTTATGGTTTTGCTGCGCAAAAGTGTTCCACAAAACCGCAACTTAAAAACTGCCGCTGAACTCGGCGTTAAATTGGAAAGTAAGTATGGAAATTCTCAGGCTAACTACAGAACTGCTCTGGTTTGGAACCGTAGATGACGGGAAGAAATTATTGGTAAATGCAACCCTGGATGGAAAGTCATATGACTTAGCTACAATCGTAGCTGACGACAAAGACGAATCATTATGGTTTGAAATTTACGTTGGTGAAAAAATAGTTCAAATTCCACTTCATGTAATTCAAAAGGCAATAGAATCAGCATCCGGTGAAGTTCATTCGGAATCATGGTACGAAAAGAATATTTATAGCAAAGAATAGGTTTGGTTAATATATTTTTACTTTGCCAAGCCACTGTCCACTTTTTTCTTAAAAGAGAAGGCGAAAATAAAAAGAAATTTAACAAGGCGCAGCAACACGCCACTTCGTGGCTGGACAGCTTGTAAGTCGCGCTTATGTGGTTTTGCTTCGCAAAAGTATTCCACAACGCGCGTATTACAAACTGCCGTTGTGCTTAACGTTAGGTGTATGAGCCAGATGAAACTCCGTGTTCTTTTATCATGTTTTTTTGCTTTAGCGCTTGTCGGGGCTAGTTCAATATCTAATGCAGGGAATAAAAAATGATTTCGCTAGAACAGTTAGAGGAAATGTTTCAGATTGCAGAGCAGTTTAAAATTGAATCTTACGATGGTATGGATGTGGGGCCAGTAAACAAGTAAAGCACCTAACAAAGTGCTGCAACCCGCGCACTTCGTGCGCTGGACAGTTTGTAAGTCGCGGCTTTGTGGTTTTGCTGCGCAAAAGTAATCCACAAAACCGCAACTCAAAAACAGCCGCTTAGCTCGGTGTTAAGGTGAATATGGAACAGCTAAAGAAAGCTATTAAAAATCTTGGAATGATTCGCCTTCTTAAATTGGAGAGTCGCGAGATTCGATTAGCTATACTTTTGAATAAAGAAGAATGGAAGCATTTATCTTCCTCATGGTGGAAGGGTAAATCTGCATCTATTGTCGGAGTAGATTTAGAAGGAAATTTTATACTTTGTAAGAGCAGCGGTGAGTTTGTACTATGGGTGCATCAATTATCTTCTGAAGTACATATCTCACATAATCTTACAGAATTTTTATCAAAGTTAGAATTAGACGAAGCGAATGTACCTTAACAAGGCGTTCTATTTCGCACCTTTCAGGTGCTGGACGGTTTGTAAGTTGCCGTTTTTGTGCATTGGCTTCGCCAATTGTTCGCGCAAAATCGTCAACTTCCAAACCGCCACATAACATGGCGTTATGCGGCCTTAATAAAATGACGAAAGCACATAGAAGTGAACTATTAAAAGCAATAAAGGAACGATTTCCTGAGATCAAAGACCGTCTTAATAAAGAAGAAGGGTTGCTGATATTTGAAATAGCAGTTTTCACCAAATTTATTCAAAGAAAAATAGACGCAGGTGAGAAGCAAAGTGTTATTGACGCATATGAAATTTTAAACAGGTTTTATCTTGAAGGTAATGCTAGCCTAGTCCAAACAATTAGAAACGCAGTGAGTGAAGACATTGATTTATCAAACACTAGATCGGTCGAACGTCATTGGGCATTTGAGGCATTACCTGAACCACTAAAAGCTGAAAGAATAAGCTGGTTTGATTTCATGGGCTATAAAAGCGAGCAAGAGTATAGCAAAGCGTAGCAACCCACGCACTTCGTGCGCTGGACAGTTTTTAAGTCGCAGTTTTGTGGTTTTGCTGCGCAAAAGTAATCCACAAAACCACAACTTACAAACTGCCGTTGAGCACGGCGTTATATGAAGGAAGTATGAAAATCATTCCTACTAAATTTAAAGAAAAAATCCCAAAAGGTTTTTCTTACCCCGTAGGTGCTGAACTGCTTAGCAGCGCCTTCAGCGAAACTCCACAATTTGATTTATTTACTGTAAGGTTTTGGTATCAAGACGAATATTGGGCATCATCATACACAACAAAAATTAAAGAAAAATCTTCAATTAAAATCATCGAGGTTAGCTACAAAAATTATAGGCCTCATCTTTCATCTTCAAGAGACATGATTGAGTCTGGGCACTATGAGCCAAAATGGGAAATACGAGTAAATTCAATCCCTTCTGAATATGCAGCAATTGTAAAAGAGCAGCTTATTTCCAAGGTTTTACCTGAACTATCGGTGTTGTTGCGAAAATCTGTTGAAAAGCCACTTCAGGAATTGCAGAATTGGGTTGTTCTTTTTAATCCAAAGAATAAAGAGGTTGCAGTTTGCATCTAGTCATATAACAAATCGCTCAAGCATCGCCACTTCGTGGCTGGACAGTTTTTAAGTTGCAGTTTTGTGGTTTTGCTGCGCAAAAGTATTCCACAAAACCACGACTTACAAACTGCCGCTTAGCTCGGCGTTATAGGGTGCAGATGAAATACCTAATTGCTATTCTTTTGCTTAGTTCTTTGATTTCATGCAACTCAAGAAGTGTTATGCCTGAAAATCCATACTGTAAATCCGTTAAAAGCGTCGATAAATGGAGTTTTACTGATGCTCCACCCTCTGAGTTGAGAGGTTATGAAAAAATTAAAAGGGAAGGTCATGTTGCTTATTGGTTCCACAATCCAAAAAATGAATACTTAATGTGTACTCGGCCAATGGAAAGCTCAGGGTGTGGAGAAGAAACAAGGCAGTTTGAGTTCAAGGATGGAAAGTGGGAGCAAAAAATGGGGTTAACAATTACTATTTGTCATTGAAAAAT
Source organism: Cellvibrionaceae bacterium (assembly GCA_021151825.1). Taxonomy (GTDB): domain Bacteria; phylum Pseudomonadota; class Gammaproteobacteria; order Pseudomonadales; family Cellvibrionaceae; genus Cellvibrio. Next base: position 241,505 of record JAGKWQ010000008.1, on the reverse strand, counting down.
CTATAACAAGCGACTGTGGTCAAACATCGTTCCGCTTCGCTCCACTGGACAGAATTTAATCCGCGGCTTTGTGGTTTTGCTGCGCAAAAGTATTCCACAAAACCACAACTTACAAACTGCCGTTGAGCACGGCGTTATGACAAAGGATTCGAGATCATATAAATGAATGAAAAAGAACGTAGCTTAATCGCATCGCCTCAAGAAGATCTAACCTTTAGTAAGCTTTTGAATCATCTTTCATATATCGAAGCTAAAGATGTAAATACCAAGTTTTTATTTGACTATTTTAAAAACTATTTAATATGTAGCGCTGTTCTTTGGATTGGAGTAAAGGCTTTTTTAATTCCCTATCCAATATATCTAAAGCCATTTTTATGGGTGGGCGGTATAGCCCTATCATTAATTGCTATTTTTCTTTGTGCATTTAATGTCCATTATGGGTTTGAAGCTTACTCAAGGCTTAAAAATATAAACTCGGTTGGCAATTTCAAAATGGCCTTCATAGCTGCAATTCTTTATTGTTTAATTCAAACCTTACTAATAGTTGGAAAATAGTCATAACAAAGTGCTCCAACGCACGCACTACGTGCGCTGGACAGTTTGTAAATCGCGGATTTGTGGTTTTGCTGCGCAAAAGTATTCCACAAAGCCACAACTTAAATTTTGCCGTTGGCCACGGCGTTATGTGTAGCAAGAAATTAAAGCTTAAAGGCTTCAGCTAAACCGAAAAGAGCAAAAAGCAAAACTCTAAAATTGCAAAGGAAAACATGTATGAGTCTTTCATTTCACATTGGTTTTAATGGTCAATGCAGAGAAGCCTTTGAGTTTTATGCAGAGCATTTAAATGGAACAATTGGAACAATGCTGGAGTTTAAGAATTCTCCTGCCGCAGAAAGTGTCTCCAAAGAATGGCAACATAAAATTGTTCATGCAAATGTCTTAATTGAAGGAGTTGAACTAGCTGGCGGTGACGTTAAACCAGAGCAATATCAAAAGCCGAAAGGTTTTAATATATTATTAGGTGTGAAAAATGAAAATAGGGTTAAATCCTTGTTTGAGCAGTTTTCTGTTGACGGTGAAGTAATTTTACCGCCTCAAAAAACATTTTTTTCGCCTTGTTACGCAATCGTTGTGGATCGTTTCGGTGTGCCTTGGAAGTTTAGTTGTGGCACATAACAAAGTGCTCCAACTCGCGCACCACGTGCGCTGGACAGTTTTTAAGTCGCAGTTTTGTGGTTTTGCTGCGCAAAAGTATTCCATAAAACCACATAAAAACTGCCGCTGAACTCGGCGTTAGGCCGCGAGTAAACTATATGCATCTATCTGTAAAACGTATGTGGGACGACTACGTTGCTCATCAACCTGACCCATCGCTGTTCAGTTCTGACCCACCTCCGGCGTGGCATTTCTGTAACAACGAAGGAGATGCTAACGACTGTGCTCAGCTAGTCCTGGCTGGTGTGAAGCGTGCAACATCACCGTCGCTATGGTCATTTGAGAGCAGCGCTGAGGCTTTGCCTCGCTCTGGTGATCTGAACATAGTGACTGACTGGGGCGGTAAAGCTGTATGTGTCATTCGCACCACTAAGGTACTAATCTTGCCTCTGAACGAGATCACAGAGATTCACGCAAGAATTGAAGGTGAGGGTGATGGTTCACTTGACTGGTGGCGAAAAGCCCACTGGGACTACTACCATCAGGAGCTAGAGGGAACTGGTTATGAGCCGCAACCTGACATGCCTATCGTCTTTCAAGAATTTGAGCGTGTATTCCCGGCGAGCGCGACCTAACAATTCATTCAAGTCGCCGCCGCTTCGCAGCGCGGTTTAATTCAGGCGTTAAATTGGAGCCAATAATTGAAATATGGAGTAATGCTGAGAGGCGAAAACTTTGAAATCAACTCCGAATCAGGTGTAGAAAATCTAGGGTTATGACCACTCGCTTTGTAAAGGCCAAAACCCCTGAAGAAGCTGAGTTTATCGCAGTGGAAATGATTTGGAATGATAATAGCTTGTTAGAAATGCTGCATAAAGAAAGTAACCTTGAGCCTAAAATATATTTAGAAGAAATGTGGCGCGTACGTTGGTGGAAGCGTCTTAGCAGTGGAGGCTATACCTTCTACCCTATGGGGTCAGCTGAATAAGTCATTGAATAAAAGACAGGCTGCATTGAGCAAAAAAATTTAACAAAGCGGTCAGACATTGTTCCGTTTCGTTCCACTGGACAGAATTTAAGTCACGGTTTTGTGGTTTTGTGGTTTTGTGGTTTTGTGGTTTTGTGGTTTTGTGGTTTTGTGGTTTTGTGGTTTTGTGGTTTTGTGGTTTTGTGGTTTTGTTGCGCAAAAAATATCCCACAAAAGCGCGACTTAAATTCTGCCGTTGAGCACGGCGTTATGGCTACATGGAGTTAATGAATGTTTAGCTTATTTAAAAAGACTTCTATGCAACATCAAATATTGGGCGAAATTACATATGGTTTTGGTTGCTGGAAAGGCAATACAGCAAAGCTCTTTGAATCTGATGCTGTTGAAGTTCTCATCCCTGGAGAAAAATCAGGGCCATCGGCGGAAGCAATTAGTAGCCTTCTGAATCTAATGAGTTGTTACTCATCAATTAAAAATGAGTTAGCTAATACCTTATATAAAGAACATTATGTTCATGGAAGAGCTGCATTTGATGCAGGTGAGTTTGGAAATGAAATGGTAGATTATCCAATCATCGAAAGCCCAGATGGTATTTGGGGAAATATAAGCGTTGTTAGAGTGTGGGTAAATTCTTACGGCAAAAAAGATCAAATTGAAATTGCATATGAAGCGGAGTGGGATCTTGAGCATACTCTAGGTTTTATATTTGAAAATAATAAAATTATTAATTTTTGCGCAAGCGTTGGGCCATAACAAATTGCTCAAGCACCGCGTTTAAAAAACCATCGTTTATCACAGCGTTAGGTGTAAAGAAGTGCTCAATTTTATAGATGCTGAAGCAAAACATGCCGAGCTTCTTCGGGATACGTTAATCGCATCGAAGGGCTATTGGGGTTATTCTCAAGAACAACTTGAGAAATGGAGATCTCATTTAAGGTTTGAAGAAGAGTATATTGCTCGCAATACAGTCAAACTAATTTTAAACGATAAAGACGTGATTGGATTCTTTGCCATAGTGAAAGGTGATAGTGATGAACTTGATCACCTTTGGCTATTGCCAAAAGCCATTGGGAAGGGGTATGGCAATCTAGTATTTGAGCAGATTCTTTCCGAATGTAGGGCATTAGAAATATCCAGCTTCTATATTATATCTGACCCGGATGCTGAAGGATTTTATTTAAAGAAAGGTGCATTGAAAGTTGGGGAGGTTTATAGCGAACCCCAGAAAAGAATGTTGCCTAAGTTAAAATTTACGGTGATGACTCCCATCTGACAGGCATTGATAGATGGCAAGATTAAACCGGATCGGATTTCCCCGTATACCTCTTCCTTTTCATGTGATAAAACATCAAAAAAGAAAAATGTCTAAAAACAGATCCAACATATAACCCGTTTTACACTTATGGCTCGAAGGAAATTGATTCATGAAGTCTGACGCTTCTACAGAAAACCATAATAGTAAAAGTAATCTTGTTAATGCCCCCCGGATATCCCTTCCCAATGGTGGTGGTGCTATTAAAGGTATTGGGGAAAAGTTTTCCGCTAACCCTGTTACGGGGACCGGTTCTATGTCGGTTCCCATTGCGCTGTCTCCGGGGCGTGGTGGGTTTGGCCCGCAACTTGCCCTTAGCTATGATTCGGGAGCGGGGCAGGGAGTTTTCGGGCTTGGTTGGCAGATTGCACAACCCTGCATTTCCCGAAAAACTGATAAAGGGTTACCTCGTTATCTGGATGATGAAAACGCAGACGTTTTTTTAATATCTGGTGCAGAAGATTTGGTACCTGTACTTGAAAATGGTTTGCCTGAAAGAGAGTTAACCCAATTATGGGGGCGGGAGTATGTGGTTTCATTTTTTCGCCCGAGGATAGAAGGGCTTTTTGCTCGCATTGAGTATTGGGTTGAAAAAACGAATAACGCTAATACATTTTGGCGCAGCATTAGCCGCGACAATATTACTACATGGTATGGGCTTGATGAAAATAGCCGTATATTCGATCCAGATAATCACGCGCATATTTTTCAATGGTTAATTTGCAAAAACTATGATGACAAAGGCAATCTCTGTGAATACAAATATATAGCAAATGAAAATCACAGCATTAATAAAGCGCAACCTTGGGAAACAAATCGATTAGAGCACTCGCGTACCGCCAATCGCTATTTAAAACGAATCCTGTATGGTAATCGTAATGCATACCAACCAGATCTTGATAAAAATACACGTGAAACTACCAATGCAGATTGGATGTTTGAAGCTGTGTTCGATTATGGCGATCACGATTTAATAAATCCGAAACCACTCGACATTATTAATACTCCCACCCCTGATTGGGTTGAAAGGGCAGATGCTTTTTCACAGCATCGGGCGGGTTTTGAAATCCGCACTGATCGTCTTTGTCGTCGTGTTCTAATGTTCCATCATTTTCCTGAAGATGACGATACGCAATTAAATTACCTGGTAAAATCGACGGATTTTAATTACAGCAAAGCCAGCTTGAATGACCCTGCCAAGCCTGGTTATACAACACTCCAATCAGTGACTCATCGCGCTTATCAAAAGCGTGCAGTAACGGATACCGTTTACGAATCTCGTCAGTTTCCTCCTGTTACTTTTTTATATAGCCAACCCAGGGTTAATCAAACTTTACAGCACATCAACGCTGATCAACTGGAAAATTTACCGAACGGAATTCAAGGTAATGGTTATCGCTGGTTAGATCTTGATGGTGAAGGTCTTTCGGGCGTGCTGGCAGAATCGATAGGGAGTTGGTATTACAAACCTGGCTTGGGTAATGGGACATTTGGTGCAGTGCGCTCGGTTGCGCCGCTGCCAGCGTTAGCATTGGCGACTAATGTACATTATCAATTGATGGATTTGGCTGGTAATGGTGAAATTAATGTGGTGAATTTTTCCGGTACTGCGCCAGGATTTTATGCGCGTGACCAGGAGCAAGGCTGGAAGCAGCACATTCCGTTTTTAAGTTTGCCAATTATCAATTGGCAAGATCCCAACTTGCGATTTCTGGATTTAACGGGCGATGGACATGCCGATGCTGTCATTACAGAGCAAGAGGTTTTTACCTGGTACCCATCGTTGGATAAACGCGGTTTTGATAACGCTGAACATATTCATCAGGCAATAAATGAAGATGCAGGGCCGCGAGTAGTTTTTGCTGATGTAATTCAAACTATTTTCCTTGCCGATATGTGTGGTGATGGACTTACTGATTTGGTTCGAATTCGCAACGGAGAAATTTGCTATTGGCCCAATTTGGGTTACGGAAAATTTGGCCGCAAGGTAACACTGGGTAACTCGCCAATTTTTGATTCCCCTGATTTATTTGATCCTAATCGAATTCGTCTCGCGGATATCGATGGCAGTGGTCCGGTTGATATTATCTATTTGGGTCGTCATGGGGCTAATTTATATTTTAACCGGTCGGGGAATTGTTTAAGCGATGCTTTCACCATTGAATTCCCTGTGGCGAGCGAAAATCTACCTGCGGTCCAGGTTGTCGATTTGTTAGGTAATGGCACTGCTTGCCTGGTGTGGAGTTCACATTTACCCGCTGATGCACAACACCCGGTTTTCTTTATTGATTTAATGGGTGGGGAACAGAATTCAAGTGATGAAAAGTGCGCGCAGCGCAAGCATGAAAAGCCGCACTTATTAATTGCGATAGATAATAATCTAGGTGCAACCACAGAGATTGAATACACCCCGTCTACGCGTTTTTATTTGCAGGATAAAAACGCAGGTACGCCGTGGGTTACTCGTCTGCCATTTCCCGTTCATTGTGTCAGTAAAACCATCACGAAAGATAAGTGGCGAGGAGCGGTGTTCACGAGTAGTTATAGTTACCATCATGGCTATTTTGATGGCATGGAACGGGAGTTTCGTGGGTTTGGGCGAGTTGAACAAATAGATACCGAATTGTTTGCGCTGTTTGCGGAAGATAATACGGCCAGCCCCTGGATTACACCGGATAAAAAATTATATCAACCACCAATAAAAACGATTTCCTGGTATCACACGGGTGCAGCAGTTGGCGATAAAAAAATCCTCACCCAATTTGAGCAAGAATATTTTATCCATAAATTTAAAGACCGCTTTGATCAAGCTAGCAATGTATTTAGCGAAAATAAATTGACCGAGCCGGAATTGCCGGATGAATTAACAGCAAGTGAATGGCGCGAAGCTCTGCGTGCTTGCAAGGGAATAATGCTGCGGCAAGAAAGCTATGAACTTGATTTGGGCGATCTTACTACTAGCGAACCCAAACATACACCTGTGCGTTTATATTCTGCTACGAATCACAGTTGCTATATTAAGTGCGTACAAAAAAGAGAAAGTAATCGTCACGCTGTATTTTTAGTGGCAGAAAGCGAAACACTAACTTACCACTATGAATTGCCTATCCCAAAAGCCGGAGTATTAACTCCTGATCCACGCATTTCCCATACTATAAATTTGCGGCATGACCAATACGGAAACCCTTTGCAATCCATCGCAATTGCTTATAAGCGATGGAAAGATGCCGACTTTAATCATTTACCCCAACCCGCGTTATTCAATGAAATTCAGGCGGAAGAACATATTGCTTATACCGAAACCTGGTACACAAACGATGTCTTTTTACCTGAAGTTCGTATGGCACAGGCTCTTGAACATTATCGATTGCGAGTACCTTATGATGTTAAGACCTATGAATTAAAAGGTATCGCTAAAGAACACCCTTTTTATTACGCACTTACGGATTTTCGTAAACTTCAATTAAGCGATATTTACGATACTGGTTCCGGGCTTAAGCTTGTTCAATGTATTCAATACCATCATTTTGCTGATGGAACCACTGAGCAGAAGCGCATTGTTGAACATGCTTGCACACGCTTTTTCGACGATCATACCAATACCCCGGAACACTCTTTAGCATTTGGCCAGCTTGGACCTCGTGGTTTTAAATATGAGGATTACACGTTGGCATTAACGCCGGATTTATTGGACGCCGTTTTTAAAACAGAAAATCTATCAGGCAATGTGACGGACGATAAATTAAATTGGAAATGGAATGCCACGGAAACTGTTCGCAATTTTCTGGATACTCCTTTAAGCCCGAACAGTTCTAATTATTTAAAAACCGGCTATATTCGCGGTGAGGCAATTAATCCGAATTTTTCGGGGCAATACTGGATGCGCTCTGGCATAGCAGGATTCGGCCCCGACGCACACCATAATTTTTATTGCCCTAATCTCTATACCGATCCTTTTGGAAACCAAACTCAAATTGCCTTTGATTCGCTCAGTTTATTTGCAACGAGTAGCACGGATGCAAAGGGCAATACTGCGGGAATTTTCGTCATTAATAACAAACCGCGTTTTAATTATCGGGTGCTTGCTCCTATTGAAATGATTGATGCTAATGGTAACCACAGCGAAATCGTGTTTGATATTCGTGGGCTAGTTGTTGCCTCTGCAACCAAAGGGAAAAAAATCGGCAGCCAATGGGAAGGCGATAACCTTGATGGATTTGATTTTAATCTGGTAAATCCACCTGAGAATAAAATCCAGGCGTTTTGCCTCACTACCCATTTTAGCCAACAGCAAGAGCAGCTGGCACGTGATTGGCTGGCAAATGCTTCGTCACGCTTTATTTATCACTTTGGCGATACACGTGATCGCGATAACCAGCCGGTATGGTTAACCTGTATGTCCGGTGCTTGCGCTATTGCCCGCGAGGTTCATGCAGGACAACCCGGTGGAGCTACAAGCCCTTTGCACATTTCATTGGAATGCTCTGATGGCAGTGGTGAAGTGGTAATGAAAAAGGTACAGGCCGAACCAGGCTCTGATGCATCATCATTTTCAACACGACGGTGGATTATTAATGGCCTGACATTGTTCAACAATAAGGGTAAACCTGTTAAACAATATGAGCCTGCTTTTAGCAATGATTTTGGTTGTGAAATGCCGCATGCGAATGGCATTTCACCGACAATTTTTTACGATGCTGCTGGCCGCGTGGTGCGCACAGAATTTTCCGATGGCACTTTTAGTTATGTTGAGTTTTCACCCTGGTTAAGCCGCCGTTTCGATCAAAATGATACTGCTTATGATCCTGTCAATAATGAACATAGTGATTGGTATTTGCGGCGTACTGATCCTGCTCATTTACGCTTTGCGGAATTTGCTACTGCAGAAAACCAGCGCGCGGCGAATTTAATCAAGGCACATGCAAATACACCTGCTGAAATTCATTTTGATAGCCTTGGTCGCGACGTAATTTCTATCGCACACAATCATAATAATGGTGTTGATGAAAAATATCTTACGTTCACCAAGCTTGATGCTGAAGGTAAGCCATTATGGATTCGCGATGCCAATAGTAATCTGGTGATGCAATACATCACGCCTTATAAAATAAACAATGACCCGGTTAATGAGATGCCGCATCGTTTGAATGCTATTAACGGGGAGCGTATTTATAGTGCTCCCTGTTACGATATGGCTGGTAACTTACTTTTTCAGCACAGTATGGATGCAGGGAATCGTTGGGTGCTAAGTGATGCCGCAAGCAAGCCGATGTTTGCATGGGATGTTTATCGTGCAGTTGAGAACGAGTCCGCACCAACAGAGCAACGGCTCTCTATTACTGAATATGATGCTTTGCATCGACCAATTTCGCTAACAATAAAAGTGGATAGCAATGCACCCAGGTTAATTGAGAAATTTGTTTATCAGGATGCCGTCAGTTCACCGCTTAATAATCTCAATGGACAAGCTATACATCATTATGATGCAAGTGGGTTGAATGAAATTATTGCTATGGATTTTAATGGCAACCCTCTTGAAGTGCGCCGCACGTTGGTCGCAGACAAGCAAGCGGCTGTTACTGATTGGTATGGCGATCTCGCCGGGAAACTTGAACCTGAGACATGGATTAAAATCACCGAGTATGACGCCTTAAAACGTATAGCCCGGTTATTTAATTGGCATCGCGGTAGTAGCAGTCGTGTCGCTGTGTATGAGCCGCAATACAATGAACGCGGTACACTTAAAAGTGAATCGCTAATAATTAAAGCGATAAAAACAACAACTGCATTGGGTTATGCAATTGATTCCCTGACACAACGCACAACACCCATTGTTCATATTACTAATGATGCAAAAGGGCAACGCCAGGAAATCATTCTGGGGAATGGTACTCGCACGCAATACCATTACGATGCAGAAACCTTTCGACTAAAGCAACTTCGAACAATTCGGCCTGGAAATGATCTGCCGTTTCCAAATCATCATTCCAATTTGATCGATAATCGCATCTTGCAGCAGTTAAATTACACCTATGATGCAGTTGGCAATATTGTTGAAATCTACGATGAAGCTTATGAGCCGGTGTTTTTCCAAAACATGCGCATCGAACCACGCAATCAATATGAATACGATGCGCTTTATCGTTTGATCAACGCTTCAGGTAAAGAAGACGGTTTGTATCGTGAGGCACCGCAAGGTCGCGAAGGTAACTATCGCGATACGCTATTCCCAATTACGGCTACCAATGCAGTGCGCAATTACGCGCAACATTATTCCTACGATGCAGTAGGCAATATGTTGAAAATGGAGCATCACGCTGGAAGCAGCAGTTGGACACGGCATTACACTTATGCGTTCAATGTTTCCGATTTGCCTGCCAGCAATCGCCTGGTTAGTACACAGTCTGGCAGCACCATTATCCAATACGATTATGATTCCCACGGCAGTATGCTGAACCTTGACAATGTTCCCGATGATTATCGGGTGCAGTGGGATCATCGCGACATGATTGCGACGATTAATTTAGTGGGTGGAGGGCACGCGCACTATCAATACGATATGGGCAAGCAGCGTACTCGCAAGTTGATCCTCAAGAATAATGGCAACATTGTTGAAGAGCGGATTTATTTTGGTGAGCTGGAAATCTATCGCCGTACAGAAAATGGTGTTCTAAAGGAAGAAATTGAAACATTGCATTTATTCGATGGCGAACAACGTGTATTAATGCTCGACCAAATTAATATCACCGACAATAGTCGTCTTCGTACCGGAAATTTATATCGCTATATTTACAGTAATAACCTTGGGTCATCCAATCTGGAGCTCGATGATGATGCACAAATAATTTCTTATGAGGAATATCATCCCTTCGGCACCAGTGCTTACCGGGCAGCGCGTAATAGTGCTGAAGGAGCATTAAAACGTTATCGCTACACAGGAATGGAACGCGATGAAGAAAGTGGATTGAGTTATCACACGGCGCGATATTATTTGCCGTGGTTGGGGCGGTGGGCGAGTGCGGATGCAGCACCGCCATCGCTTTCATTTAGCAGATACTATTACGCGTCTAATTCACCTAATAATAAAGTTGATCGCAATGGTTATGAAGATACCTGGGTTTCGGCCCAAACTAATTATACTCTTGATCACCTGATCGCTCAGGCAAATCAGGGAAATAAAGTGGCTTCTCGAAATTTGATGATGACGGTTGCCAGCGATAATTTTAGTAAACAGGATTCAGTATTCACACCACGCCCACCGGGGCCACAAATTTCATTGGCTTCTATTGCATCAACTGGACCTAATGGTCCTGTTCAAGCAGCTATTGCAATTACGCAGCGTTCATTGTTCGAAGTTCAGGAATTGGATGAGCTTTGGCAAAGGGCAAGTCGAAAAGAGTCCAATAAATATGAAACATCTCGAGGTAACTTCTTTAAATTGTTGCGGGATGATCAATCGGTAGCGGCTAAAACTTTCAGATCAGTTTGGGGCAGTATTGGCGATTTTGATCCAGATACAGGTTTGCCCAGGCTTCGATGGGATGCTGCTTTTGAAGCAAATCTTGCACGCTCTTCCGGATCTCCAAAAATGACGCAATTGCAGATTAGTAAGTTGGTGGGGTGGATGAACAGTCCTACCCGTTTGCAGGGTATTAAAGATGTTATGTCCAAATCGATGGCGGATATGCAGCAGCGAATGTCCTTAACCGGCCAACTTCAGGGGATGGGTGGATCAGCTGCTACCTTTGTTCGAAACACATGGGCATCCCGAAATGCTTATTTATCACAGATCGTACCAGGGTATGAGGAGGTCACTGCATTAGGCGGTGGATCGTTTGTTGCTGGCTTATCGGTTTTTTTCAGCAAGCCATTCCTGTCTCGACTTCCTGGTTTCATAGCTTCAGAAACTATGAGCATCGTTGAGTCATATGGTTCGGCATTAAAATCTGTATTTGGTGGAATTATGAGTGGGCCGTTTATGTTGATACCGGCGTTTGATTTACAAATGAAAGCAATAAATCCACCAGCACCCACAGATGCATAATTTAATTGAGCTTGTTATTGAAGTCTGACTAAAAACATGTATTGCAAGAATTTATTTTTTAATTGACCAATATTTTTAATGTTGTTCGGAGAACTGTATGCTGCTAATAAGTGCAACCATCAAACCAGGTGATAACGGCAACAACGTCGTTAATCTTCAACAAGTGTTGCAGTTTCTTTATGCGCAGGGTGTATTCAAAACATTTAATCCACCCAATTCACCGACTACTGAAGAACTCAATGCCCTGGTTAAAAAAATGGGTAGCGAACAAGCACAACAAGTGTTTGGTGACGCAACCCGTTTGTTGATTCGATACTTTCAAATACAGCAAGGTTTGGGTGATAACCTGCATGGATTGGTCGAAGAAAAAACTGCACAACGCATTAATGAATTGTTATCCAAATTGGGTGCTCCAATCGACACCAATTATGTTGTAGCTGGAACAATTGCCAATGCCAAATCACATGCCGGGCTGGCAAATATAGTTGTTCGCGCATTTGACGCTGACGGTGCAATTCGCACGCCGCTCGGGCAGGCACACACAGATGCTAAGGGTCGATACCGTATTGAGTTTCATCCATCTGTATTTCAAAACACCCCTGCTGAACGCGGTGGCCCTGATTTAATAATCGAAGTATTTAATAACGTTGGCGATGTTTCGTTGGGCAAGTCAGCTAAACACAATAACTGCCAACAAGAGACGACTATCGATCTTACAGTAACGATTCCCGATTTGAATGTGTTCGGTAATGTGATTGACTCCAGCAAACAATTGCAAAAAAATATTATTGTTACTGCCTGGGATCGCGATTTGCGCAAACGGCAGTTTTTAGGTTCGGCAATCACGGATGAACAAGGCAATTACTCCATCAATTACAGTATCGACTATTTTGCTGTTGCTGATGTGGTTGGGCGAGATAAACCCTGGTTAATTATCGAGGCACAACGAAAAGCCAAAGGAGAAATTGTACACAGTGTTTCTATAACGCCTGATCAAGTTGAGCGCTTTCAACGAGTGGATTTAATAGTAAAACCCGTCGCAGAAAAAACACTTTCCGAATGGGAACAGATAACGCAAATGGTTTTGCCACTCCTGGAGGCACAGGCTGATGATGGCGGTAACTTGCAACCTGGCGAGCTAAATAATGATGACATTCAATTTATTGTTACAGAGACGGGGCTGGAATATAACCCTATAAGCGCGTGGTCACTTGCTCATGTTATGCAGTATGCGGCGTTGGTTTTGTTGGGGGAAGAGCATACAGCTGAAATCACGGTTGTTAAAAAATCAGGCGGGCCTTTGTTTTATGGTTTGATTCGCCAGCTCTCTGTTTCGGTATTGCAACAATTATTTTTAAAATCTACGGATAACATCGTACGGGCACTTGATAACGCCGCTGCGCAGAAGCAAATTCCGTTTGTCGAAAAGGTTGAAATAAGCACATTTTCTGCTGCATTAATCTTGTTGCGCCAGCTACAAAAAATCAGCCCGCAAGCAGCTAATGATCACCCTGTTGCTAACATTACATCGCTATTGAAAATCAATCTCTCTACACCTGTTAAATTGGCAGCATTAGTATTGGTGGAGCAAGAGGGTACGTCGAACCCCGATATTTTTTTGTCACTCCATAAAAACTTTCCTGACGATATAAAATTCATTAATCGCTTCATACAAGGTATGCGGCTTCATCATTTAACCAACGGTAATGCGACGCTTATCAGAACACTTGCCAATCATATATCCAATGATGGCGACTCCATTGTATCGCTAGCTGGCTTGGATGTTAGCGGTTGGAGTACTGTAGCGACTGAATCCAGGGTTGACTTACCTGCTGCTATGGCAATGTTAAATACCATGGAGCTAACGCATCCGGTTGAAGCACTGCAATTGCGTATTGAATCCAAAAAATTAGCAGAGCTCCCTGGAAAAATTAGCAACGGCATTAAACAGCTAATCAATGACGATCCAAGAAAAGTTCAAGACTATATACAGGGCAGGACAAACGTTCTCGGTGTTATAGAAGACGTAACGGAAAAAGCGCTGAGTAGTGTTGGGTTGTTTGCGCGATTGTCATTGCCGTATGAAGTGAGTGCAATATTGATTGCCGCAAACATCGATACCCCGCAATTAATCATTCATCACGGTAGGGAAACCATACGGGAATTGCTTAAGGACAAATATGGTGAGGTGATGGCTACGCATTGGAGCGATGCGACCATCAAGGTAATCAATGATATTAAAGTGATTGGTACGGGTGTTATAGCGGGGACGATTCAATATCAATATGTGCCATCTGGTTGGTATATAAAACCCGATAAGCCCGTTCAAGAGATTCGGGAAAATATTCCCAGCATTCCTGCTTTACTGGGTGATCTTGATGAATGCATTTGCGCTCCGTGCGAATCCATGTTGGGGCAGCCTGCCTATTTGGTGGATTTATTACAATTACTGGGTAAACCCAATGCAAATAACCAATCAGCGTTAGTTTTTTTGCGCACGCGCCGCCCGGATATATTTGAATTACCATTGGGATGTGAACAAGCTGATACTCACGTTCAACACATCGATCTTGTTGTCGAGATGTTCGAGAATCAATTGCGGCCCAGGCAATATCCAAATCCATACATGGGAATTGAGGTGCTATACAAACAGCTAGCGCATCAGCCTTATCCCTGGTTTATGCCTTTTGATAAATGGCAAGCGCAAGAATCTGCGTATCTGCAAAAATTAAATATTACTGCACGAGAACTAAATGAGTTAACGCAGCACAATCTAACGGAAGAACAAATTGCGGCAAACGTACTCGGTGTTCCTTCTCCATCATCCAGTAACCCCATTCCTGCAGAATGGAAACTATTGACAAATATTATCCAGGGTACAGAGCTTTGGAATTTATATGGTTTTACTGTAAATCCCCAGGGACAGGTTTCACTGGTTGATCCTGCTTCTAATGAGGTGCTCGTTAATCAACCCGTTTATGATGTAGCGAAGAGAGTTTCCGTATTGTTGGAGCGCACAGGTTTATCGCTCGATGAGTTTGAGGATGTGATCCGCCAATCATACGTGGGTAATTTATCTATTGATAATCGCGCGCAATGCAAAACCAGCCAGATGACCCTTCATACGGGTGCGCAATCACTGGAAATTTGTCTTGATCGTATTCATCGCATTGTGCGCTTGCAGCGTAAACTGGGTTGGTCATTTGCCGATATTAATTCTGTGTTGACGGTATCGACTCAAAGCACGAACTTCAGTAGCACCATTATTCATATTGCGCAGATCAAGTTTCTGGCCGATACCTATCATTTACCCGCTAATTTGCTATGTCGACTGCCGCAAACCTATGATGTTATTTTGCGTACTCTAGGATTTAGTCTCGCGCAACGTTTGTGTTTGGAAAAAATGCTGGGAATTGATTCTGCGCAAACTACATTCAGTATTGCTGATTTAAAAGCGATTCTCACATTTAATGCCTTGATTGAAGGAACCTATTTTACACCGGAAGAACTCGGTCTTGCATTCTTGCCACGCGGTGACTTGCAATCTATTTTTATAGAACTTCCAACCTATATAAAAAATGATATAGAAATCGCAGCTACAGCCGGGCAGCTGGTTAGTGCATTGCAACAGGAGCAAACGCTACAACATAAAAAATTGTTGCAAGACGACGGACAAGAAGATCCAGAGCTTCCTTCACTAGAAAATGATGCCATTATCACGTTGATTGCTACGTCGTTGAATATTTCCGAACAGGATGCCGGGAGTTATGCCTTTTTTAAAATATCGACCAATGAAACGCTGATAGAAACTCTTCGTACACCTCATACCATCATTTCGACCGAAATCCTTGAAATTTGGTTGAACTGCGTATTTCGACTGGAGGGCATCAGAAATAAATTTGATACAGGGCTGTGGGAGGCGTTAATAAAAGCATTCGATTGGTGCGCTGTGATATCCCGAAATTCTGTGGTCGCACGTTCCGCTATTGCGTCATTGGTAAACTGGCTTTGGTTGGCGCAACCGGACAGAGTAGGGGCATTGGCAATTGCAGAGATCGTGAAGTTGTCAGCGTTGAATGACTCAGCGCAATTCAATACGG
Organism: Cellvibrionaceae bacterium; assembly: GCA_021151825.1. Classification (GTDB taxonomy): domain Bacteria; phylum Pseudomonadota; class Gammaproteobacteria; order Pseudomonadales; family Cellvibrionaceae; genus Cellvibrio. Next base: position 225,906 of record JAGKWQ010000008.1, on the reverse strand, counting down.
CCATCGATATTTTCTCAAAGCGTTTTGAAATGGATGCAGCTAATGTAAAAGCGCTCGCGTTGTTGGTTGGTTTGTCGCCAGCCAATGCCAATAGTTTTAACGACGCGGCATTAGTCAAACGATTTTTCGGATTGTTGGGTTTTGCCAAACACTGGCAAGCTGATAGTGCTGCTATTACTCATCTGGGCAGTAATAACGTTGCACAGGCAGTGGAATCATTGTTGCGAATTAAACATGGTTATACCGATGGCGAATGGATTGAAGTCAAACGCCAGATCGAAAACCCTATTCGCCAGCAAAAACGCAATGCGCTGGTTGTTGAACTTATTCGCCGCAACCCACAGCTAAAAAATGCCAACGATATTTATGAGTATTATCTCATTGATCCATTGGTCGAACCATGCATGAACACTACACGAATTCTTGAGGCGATTACTGCAACGCAATTATTTGCGCAACGCGTGTTATTTGGTGTTGAGCAATATCGGGATAATGCCAACAATGAACAAGGGTTACTTGCCAGTGATGCATTGAAGAGCCAGTGGACATGGATGCGCAATTACCGTGTATGGGAAGCCAATCGTAAAGTATTTTTATTTCCTGAAAATTGGTTGTATCCGGAATTGCGCGATGACAAGTCGTCCAGTTTTAAACTATTGGAAACAGAATTGGGCAAAGGCGAATTAAACGGAGAAATGGCCGATGCCGCGTTCGGTAAATTCCTTGATGACATCACACGTGTTGGCCAGATTCAAGTGGTTAGCATGTATGAGGATGTTAAATATGAGAGTTCACAATCCAGTACTTACCAGCGTCGTGCAAGCCAGGAAAGTCGTTCTCACAGAGACTTGTATATTGTTGGAAAAACACCTTCTGTTCCTGCCAAATATTTTTGGAGGAAAGCCCGTGCATTTGGTTCGCTTCAAACGCAATGGATTCCCTGGCAAGAAATTGAATTGGACATTCAAGGTGATCATTTGCAGGTATTTGTGCTCAATGAAAAGTTAATGATTTCCTGGCCACTCATAACGCGCATCAGCCGAAAAATAAATGCTGATACTCAAAAAGATTATTGGCATATTGAAATGTGTTATTCGTCTTTTGATGGGCACAACTGGTCTCAGCCGATAGTCACCGGTACCTACAGCCAGGATTATCAGAGCCCTAATGATATTGCTGTAGATGCATTTGAGGATGAGCGCTACGGATTTTCGTTTCGAAGCAGGGTGCCGCCAGATAACCAGATGGCGGTGATTGAATGTTTCTCAATGAATAAAATACCAGGCTCCGCATTACAGCCTCCTTCTTCACCGGATCCATCAAATGATCCATTGGTTGTGACAACCATTGGCACAAACTTGATCATTCGTGTTTTTCGATTGGCAATTTGGAGTGGAAATGCACTGCCACCCTTTTGCCAAAAAATGTATGAATCCTATCTTTTACAGATCGCGGCCGAGCATCGACTGAGTGGTATTGGAATTAATTTGAATTCTGCTTTTTTTGATTTCCTGGATATCTTTGGTGATAGCGGGGTGGCAACTAAATACGATGACCAAATGAGGGATTGGAGCACCACGCTAAACCCTGTGTTGGGAAAGTTTAAAAGTATTAACGCCACACCAGGTATTGGTGCGGCAAAATTATACGATCAGTATATCGAGGAGTTTGTTGCGGCGGGTAATGCGAATCAACATCCAAATTATGCAAAGTTTGTAACCGAGCTTTTATCAAAAAGTTCGCAGCGAATTATTTCTATCCAGGCTACGGTTCAGTCCACACTCACCGGTGTTTCGGGAATTCATATTTTGCCACAGGGCACCAGCGTCGAACTGCAAATTGGATCAAACCCACATAGAATCAGCACGTCAGTGGGTACTTCGATTGAACTTGATGTGACTTATGGGCAACAGCCAGAGGTGACTATTACACTGTATTGGCGCGGCTTATCTGCTTCTGCTTCTCTTGACCAGGTGGGCGAAGGAAGAAAATTAATAAAGGAATTAAATTTCAAATTTGATTTGCAAAATAATAACCCGGCAGATTATGGAATTGTTTCAGAAGCGGACCGCTCATACTCCAAGGTCTTTGACTTTCAAATCAGGCGTAATGGGCAAGCATCTTTGGTTAAATCATCTGGTTTGCTTGAGAAGCTTGTAAATAACACTGTGTATTTTACGAATGGTTTTTTAGAACAAGATCATTTGTATGGCGTCAATCAACTTGATTTTGGAAATCTAACTTATGAAGAAGGGCTACATTTTTCAGGATATGATCAGGTGTTCGATAAATCACTCAAACAGCACCGCTTTTACGCGGTTGGAGCTGCAGGTGTAAGGAACTACTCGCAAAATCATCAAGTATGGAGTTATACAGAGGGGGACACCGCGTGCCTGGTAGATTTGAAGCCGTTTAAAGGCGGACGAACAATTTATCCCAATGTATGGATTGATGAAACTAACCTGACGGCAAATTGGTTTGCCACGTCGACAATTCCGGTTGGTGCGCGCCAGATAAATACGTATGGTGCAAGTAAGTTGCCTGCAAACACATTAACTGATCCTAAAGTGATTAGCGGTGAGTTGACGTTTAATGCTGATATGCCAAACGCCTGCTACAGCTGGGAAGTTTTTTTACACGCACCGTTATTAATTGCCGATCAATTATCCAAACAGCATCAATTTGAAGATGCTGAACGATGGTTACGTTATGTATTTGATCCTACATCAACGGAGCCGGGTGCTGATGCTTCGCGCTTTTTAAAGTTTCGAGTATTTAAAGAACTAAATACTTATACGCAAGTTATTGATGACCTCAAGGCAATCGCACAGACAGCATCCGGTCGTTACAGTGATAGTGACGTTAGCCGGATTAATAATGTTATCGAACGCTGGCGCGAACTTCCGTTCCGGCCATTTGTGATTGCACGCGATCGTCATATTGCCTTCTTGTGGCGAACATTGTTTGCCTATATCGATAACTTGATTACATGGGCAGATAGTTTGTATCGCCGTGATACCCGTGAATCCAATAACGAAGCCATGATGCTCTACGTACTTGCGTATCGAATTTTGGGGCGCCGGCCAAAGCAGATGGCCGGCACGTCAAAAAAAGTGGCAGATAACTATGACAAATTAGTAAGCAAACTGGATGCGTTCTCTAATTATTGGGTAGATGTTGCCACCAGGGCTGGTGGTTACGTTATTTATAATGATGGGCGCAAGTTGACTTTGATCGACAAGCAGCCGCCCACATCTGCAGGCGCGTTGTTATTTTGCATGCCTCACAACGATAAGCTGGATCGCTATTGGGACGTTATTGAAGATCGGTTATTCAATTTACGTCATTGCAGAAATATTGAAGGCATTGCACGCGATTTGCCATTGGCTGATTCTCCCATTGATCCGGAGTTACTGGTGCGTGCAACAGCGGCCGGTTTGGATTTGAACAGTGTTATTGCCGGATTGTATGCGGCTCCGCCACACTATCGTTATGGTGTGCTTGTCGCACGAGCAATGGAGTTGGTTGGCGAAACGAAATCACTGGGTGCAGCAATGTTATCTGCATTGGAAAAGCACGATGCGGAATATATGGTTCAGTTGCGATCAACCAACGAGATTGCGTTATTGCAACAAATTGGTGAACTCAAGAAACTGCAAATCAAGGAAGCGGAAGCCAATATCACTGCTCTTCGTGCAGCACGAAAATCTGCGGAAACACGTTATAGCCAATATCAGCGTCTGTTGGGGCTGGAAGGTATTGCACCGGATGAAGGTGCTGCTGTTGGTGAGGTTACGCTGCTGGGGCAGCTCGATAAAGGTAATTCAAGCCCGCGATCCGGAATGGGATTGATCACGGAGGAAGCCCAACAATACAAGGGAATTGAATCAGTTAATACCTGGTCAACCGCCGCCACAATTTCCAAGCTGGTTGCAAGCGGCCTTCACGCGTCTTCTTCGATTGTTGCTGCTGCAATGTCTGCGACAGTATTACCAAATCCTCCCAAAGTGTTGGAGGCAATCGGAAATTCAGCAGCCAGTATCGGTGACTCATTTGCATTCGTCTCCCAAGCTTGGCGAATTTACGCTGAGCAACAAGGTATGCTGGCAGGGCACTTGCGCCGTCGCGACGACTGGGCTTTTCAAAATAATCAGGTACTTAAAGAACTTAAGCAAATCGATAAGCAAATTCTTGCCAATCAGATTCGCATCGATATCACCGTGAAGGAACTCGATAATCATCAGTTGCAACGTGAACAAGCCCATGCAGTGGATGAAGTGCTACGCAGCAAGTTTACCAATGCACAGTTGTATCAGTGGATGTCGACAGAATTGGGTACTCTCTATAACAAGGCTTACCGTATGGCCCTGGATATGGCTCGCAAAGCACAGTCAGCAGCGGAGCTGGAACTCGGACTTGAAAAAGGCCACCTTGATATTGTTCGCAATGACCACTGGAAGTCCATGAAACAAGGATTGCTTGCTGGTGAGCGCCTCTATCAGGATTTGAAACGTTTGGATGTGGCATATCTTGAACAGAACAAGCGCGAATTCGAACTCACCAAACACATTTCACTGCGGCGTCTGGATCCTGCTGAATTAATTAAATTGAAGTTCGGTACAGAAGATAACAACGTGCGCGTTAATCGTTGTGAATTTGACATTCCGGAATGGCTATTTGACCTTGATACCCCGGGGCACTATTTGCGCCGGATTAAATCGGTTGCGCTCAGTATTCCCTGTGTTGTTGGCCCTTACACCAGTATTAACTGCAAGCTGACGCTAGTGAAAAGTTCAATTCAATATGATCGCACTAACAATAAATATACTGATTGTCCTGTCACCCTGGAAACGGTTGTAACCAGCTCGGCCAATGCAGATTCCGGTTTGTTCGAAACTCAATTACATGATGAACGTTTTTTACCGTTTGAGAATGCGGGCGCGATTGGTAGATGGCGAATTGAATTACCTGATCAGTTTGCGCAATTTGATTATTCCACTATTTCGGACGTCATTTTAACCCTGCGCTACACTGCGCGTGATGGAGGTAAGCAATTAAGCGATTTAGTGAAAGATTCATTAGCCGCACAATTCAATCCTGCCCCATCAGCCCCACACGATGATTTACCGGGCTTTCCGCTGTTATTGAGTTGCCGATCAGATTTTTTTACCGAGTGGATGCAAGCTAATGCCTCGGGAGAAACACTTGCGATCACGATTACGAAAGATTTTTTACCGTATTGGATGCGAGTGAAAAATATTGGCTTAATTTGGAAAGTAGAGGTTTTCGCTATAAAAAGTAATGCTAAACCAGAATTACCTGATTCAGTGACAACGACTGTAATAGCGCTTGAACAAGAGATCGATCTCTTTAACGGGAATTTGAACCAATCTATTGATACGACAATAAAGGTCGCGGAGGCGGCAGTTTCGGATGTGTTGCTCCTTCTCACACTAAAACAATCAACTTGATAATTAACGCTTGATTAAAATTTTCTTGCTCATGATTTTATGTAAATTGTGAGCAAGAAAATTTTATAATGTTTGCATCCATTCAAATGCACATTTTTATTTTATATAAAGTGTGTCCATCGTGAGTGCGGCTTTATCGCGAATCCTTTCGCTGCAAAGACACGCTCCGGTTTTTCTAGAATTGATAGTTCGCACGCAATAAAACGTTGCGTGGCGAGCCTGGCATTGATGATGCACGCCAATACTCTTCATCAGTAAAGTTTGATACGGCTAATGTGATGTTGAAATTATTTACGCTATAACCAACAGCAGCATCAAAGCGTTGATAACCGTCGAGGCGGCTGGTATTTGCAATGTTGGTCCATTGTGTTCCCATGTGCGTCACACCCGCTTCCACATACCAGCTATCAGACGGAACGTAGCGCAAGAATAAGTTGCCGCTTTCTTTTCCAGTGTTTGCCAGGTAATTACCTTCCTGTGTGGGAGTGACAACATCTTTCACCACAATGGCTTCTTGCCAGCCATAACCACCGCGAATATAAACGCTATTTACCACTCGCCCGATCCAGCTGAATTCAGCACCACGCGAACGTTGTTGGCCTTGTGTTGCCCAGTGGTAAGGATCGTTGTCCGGGTCAGGGCGATAACGAATATTATTTTTTTCGATATTGAACACTGCAAATTGAGTGTTTAATCGATTTTCCAGCCAATCGCTTTTTATTCCGATTTCATACTGCTCCTGATATTGCGGTTCATCATCGAATATTGCAGTACTGGTCGTTGTTACGCTCAACATGCCGCGTCCGCCATAGGGCGCAAAACTTTTATTGTATGACGCATAAAAGCTGTGTGTGTTTACTGGCTGCCAAACGACGCCGATGCTTGGGCTAATAGTGCCATCGCTATAGCGGCGGTTACGATTGACTGGATTGGTTTCCAATTCAGCTGTAGATTCAAATTCATACCAATCATAGCGAGCACCGGCAACGAGTTTTACTTCCGGCACGAGTGTAATGACGTCCTGGATAAATAAACCATGGGAAGTGGCTTCGTGTTTATTTTGCTGGGATGGTGCAGGGAATGGCTTCACGCCACGGTCACTGTATTTATCACTTTCGTTAAAGGGATTCACATACCCATAAATCGTACCATTGGAAAATAACGTTGGATCGCGATTTTCCAGCGAGGAATCCAGGCCGACGATTAAATTGTGTTGAATGCTACCGGTATTAAATTCGCCTTTAATATCCACCGAATTCGCGGTGGTTTTATTCATTGTTTCCTGCCATGCATAATTCTGGCGGACATAACCTTTCTTCCATGTGCAATTAGCACCGGTTGGCGTTTTACCGTTATCACCACAATAAGATCCGCCAAAAAAATGATCGAAATTTTGTTCAGCTTCGCGATAACTGAGGCTCCAGTGCAGTTTCCAGTTTGTGTTGAACTCATAGGTTAAATCCGAGCGATAGACATTCAAAATGTCATCCACAAAATCACCCTTCTGTGCAAAACCGGTTTTGATTGAAGTGCCTGCCGGTAAGCTATCGTAGGTTGGGCCGCGATCAGGTGTGCGTGATAATTTGTCGTAGGTGTATTGGACGGTCCATTCCAAACCATTGCGATTGTTGTACGTGAGGCTAGGGGAGATCATGCTGATTTCATTATCGATACCCGCGCGGAAACTTTCACTTTCACCGGTTTCGGCGGTAATACGCAGGGCCAGGTTTTCACTGCTCACATGGTTAACATCGACTGTTGCGCCGCGATTATCCCAACTGCCTGCGTAAATACCGACATTGCTGCCGGATTCAAAGTTCGCATATTTACTCACCATGTTCACGACACCACCGCCAGCACTGCGACCGTAGAGAAGTGAGGCTGGGCCTTTCAGGATTTCAATACGTTCTACATTGGCTGTGCTGCGTCTTACCTGGCCACTTTCGCGTACGCCATCGCGGTAAATATCGTTACTGTCAGCACTGAAACCCCGAATCATGATGCCATCACCGCGCATGTCATATTGGGTGGTTACACCTGGAGTGCCCGCGAGCATTACACTCAAGTCATTCACACCATAGAGTTTGTATTTTTGTACATCAATGGTATCGATTGTTTGCGGCGTGTCTTTTACATCCTGACCATTGCGATTCACTTTCGCTTGTTTGTAATTGGTATAACTTTTACCGGGATCCTGTTCACTCATGGCTTCAACAACCACCGTTGGCAGAACAGCTTTTCCACTGTTTTCTACCTGTTGTGCAACGCTCATATGGCTGGCCGAGATCCCCATCAATGCCAAAACAAGAGGCTTGATATTGTTTTTGTGGTTATCGGTGATGGAAGTGCTTTTGGTCATGGTTCTCCCCCAAGGAGTAATTGGTTTTGAGGCGGGCGCACTATAGTGGTGAATATTTGGCGTGTAAATGATAATTCCTATCATTTGTGGTTTTATTTGTTTTGATAGGTAAAGCTCTTTTGATGTGTATGGACAGCCAGTACCTGAGATCTATATGCACTAAAATACCAAATGTAAAAAACTTCTACTTATTGTTGATAATCATTATCATTAAAGATAGGATGATAACTCAATTTCACTGAAGAAATTCTGTGCACATGTTTATTGAGGTGTCATCCATGTTTAAGTCCCGTGTTATCTCTCATCTAAAAATAACTGTATTTGCTGCTGCTTTTAGCTTGGCCCCATCAATGGCTAACGCGCATACCCCGTTTTTGGTACCGACCAGTTTTGAACCTCTGTATGAAGGCTGGGTCAGCCTGGATGCGGGTTTTTCAGAAGTATTTTTTGTACCGGAAGTGGCGTTTGATAAAGGCAATTTCCAGGTGTTGACACCAAAAGGTGAGTGGGTTGCTCCCGGTCGTTTGGAGCAATTTAAAACCCGTAGCGTTGTGGAGTATCAAGCGAAGGACGAAGGTACTTATCGGTTTACTACCGGTTTACGCAAAGCGGCAATTTTCCGCATGTATGAAGTGAATGGTGAGCGCAAACACTCACGCGATCCCAAAGAAGTTTTGCCCAAAGGCGCAAAAATTTTGGATCACTATCAATCCGCTACCTTGGCTGAAGCGTACGTCACGTTGAAAAAACCAACTGCCACCGCACTGAAGCCTTATAACCAGGGTTTGGAAATTGTTCCTGTTACTCATCCGAATGATGTGTATGCCGGTGAATCTTTTGCGTTTCAAGTATTGCTGGATGGCAAGCCGTTAGCCGATAACGAAGTCAGTTTGTTTACCGGATACGATGGCAACGAACATGAAAAACCAACACAGACCACTAAAACCGACAAAGATGGCAAAGCGCAATTAACCATCGCCAACGTTGGTACCTACCTGCTGTATACGCGCAAAAGTGCACCGGCTCCGAAAGGCGCAGAGGCGCCAAATTACGGTTATGTCTACACCCTGAGCTTTGCCGTTAACGCGCAGTAATTTTTATAAGCCTATTGAAAAAGTGCTTATAAAAAGTACTGATAAAAAGCACCTGTAAAAAACAGGTGCTTAAAAAATCAATCTGACAATACCGGGTTAGCTAAATCATGAAAAATCAAATTTTAAAGAACCAACGTGCAAAAATTTTTATCGTCAAATCATTTACTCCCATGTGTACATTGGCGGGTTTATTCGTAATCAGTGCTGTGCTGGGCGGCTGTGCTTCGCCATCATCAACAGCAGTTGCAGATCAACAGGATCGTAGCAAACATCAAGCAGATCACGGTGCAAGCGAAGGGCATCGCGCTGCATTTATTGATGAATACGATACCAATAGCGATGAACAAGTTGGGCATACAGAATTCAATCAAGCACGTGCGGCTAAATTAAAAGCCATGGATACCAACGGTAATGGTTTGGTGGATGAAACTGAATACCTGGATGCTTTTGCTGCTGAACTGGAAAAGAAAATCAGCGCTGAACGTAAAGACCAAGTATTGCAAACAGAAATTCGTTTTAAATCCATCGACACTAATGGTGATGGAAAGATGACATGGGATGAGTATTGGGCTTCCGGTCAGCGCACGTTCACTCACTTTGCGAAGAGTGCAGATGGTGTAGTTACACTCAGTGCAAAAGATAAAGAGTGGGATGCAGCTCCTGCTGCAAACCAAAGTAGCAATCAAAAAAATAATGAACCTGCTCCGGTAAAATCATTAGCAGATATTTCGCGTCCTTCTGCTATCAAAATGCCAAGCTCCCATTCATTGGAAGGCTTTATTGATATCAACGATTTGAATGGCGATAAACAAGTTACTGCTGATGAATTCAAACAAATTCGTCGCGGTATTTTTGATGAGACTGATACAGGTAAAGATGGCTGGATTAATCCTGAAGAATACACGCTTGAATTTACCAATCGCCTGGATCGCCAGGCGAAAGAAGTTCGCACCAATCAAATGAAACAAGCCAGGGTGCGTTATACCTCGCTCAATACCAATAAAGATGCAGGCATCAGCCTTGAAGAATTTAATGTATCTGGTGAACGCATTTTTGCCGGTTGGGATTTGAATGATGATGGCAAGGTTTCCCTTGCTGATCCACTGCCACAAGTAAAATCTTATAGCCAAAAAACCGCTAAAGCGCAGTAAGCCTATGTCTACACGAAGTAATTGGGCTGCAATCAGCCTCGTATGTGTTTTTGCCAGTGGTGTGCATGCTGAAGGGCTGCAATTGAACGTTGGTGGTTTACCACTGGAAATCGCGGGTAAGGATGCACAAACGCAGCAGCAAATTGATCAAGCTGTCGCGCCAGTTGTGAAAAAATTGGATGCTGTTCTCGTTGAGCTGATGCAATTAAATCAACGGGGCGAATTAAAGCAGCCTTCAGCGCAACTGCTGGAATTGTTGACGTTATGCACTCAATGGCAGAAGCGTACGCAAAACAAATTCAGTTGTCGCCTTGGTGGATTGGAAAAAGATTGGCAAGCCGCTGCGGCTGCCGGTGAATTACCTGATCGCGCAGCATTACGGAAAAAAGCACGTCGCCATTTGCAATTACAGTGGACTGCTGATCAAAAAAGTGTGCGTTTCAGTGATCAGGCAAAAACCGAAGGTTTGCAATTGGATTTGCAGGGCTTATGGCAAGGCTGGGTGATTGAACAATTAACACCGGTTGTCAAAACGCAAAATGATTTATCTCTGACTTACGGCAATTTGAGTGTGCGATTTGGTGCGGGAAGCAATGAGCTCATCAAATTGCAAGGCGTAGAACCTGTTGCTGTCTCTCTATCAAAAGAGCAGACACTGGCGGTTGTGGATCGTGCACAGCACTTACGCAAAGTTGGCCATCACTCGTTGAGCCAAACATTGGTTCCGGAAGAAGGATGGCCAGTGGAATATCCGCCATCGTTGTTAGTGCGCGCAGGCAATGCAATTGAAGCCGGTGTTATGAGTAATGCGTTATTGGCGGTACCCGGTTATCAGGCGTTGGCCGATGCCAATCGGAATACTGGCGTGGAGGTGTTAACCATCACGGAAACAGGGAAGTTCTTCGCCAGTCAGGAGTGGTACGCAAAAAATTCTGATGAAAAGAATCCGTGGCCGGACGGCAGGAAATTCAAAGTGGATTTTGACATTCCTGAATTGAATGTTGCGGAATATCGTCGCCCTTACATCGCTATCTGGATTAGTGATGCAACGGGGCAACCTGTGCAGTCTTTATTGGTGGCAGGTGATGGCTCTCGCTGGTTGCGCGAATTGCGACAGTGGTGGCGCAAATTGGGACGCGGTGACGATTCATTAGTTGATGCAACGGCGGGCGCAACACGTAAACCCGGCCGTTACCACGTTGAATGGGATGGCCGTGATCTGCAAGGAAAAAAAGTGGTATCAGGAAAATATGTATTGCAGGTAGAAGTTGCACGTGAGCATGGAGGGCATGAAAGCCTGACTTTACCTTTTGAATTAAATGGACAAGCTATAACGCTCGAACAGCAAGGTAAGCAGGAACTTGGTGCAGTGGCACTGACGTTGCGTTAACAAACACTAAAAAATATTCCGATTTACTGTTGCGATTATATCCATGAAAACTTTTATCCCCGTCGTTTCTTTTTGCTCTGCTCGCGTGTTATTTGCTGTTATTACTTTGTCTTCCTGTGCATCTGCACATAGTGCGCAAGACGTAGGCTCTGTAGTGGGTACTGACAATAAAACTTCAAATAATTCTGCACCTGAAAAGAAAGCGGACGCCAAAAGTTTTAAAAAGGTGGTTATTACTGCAACGCGCACACCCAAACTATTGGAGGATTCACCCGTCGCTGTAGAAGTGGTGAGCGGTGATGCATTGCGCAAAGTTTCGCAAACGACGTTGGCTCGAGGGTTGGATTTTTTACCCGGCGTGGTAGTCAAGCGCAGTACCAAAGATGGTTATAACGTTTATATGCAAGGCTTTGATGGTGACCGTGTATTGGTGCTGGTTGATGGTCGTCGATTAATAGCGCCAACAGGATCAGCGGTTGATCTGGACCAAATCAGCGTTGCTAATGTGGATCGTATTGAAATTGTACGCGGCGCTGGTTCGGTGCTTTATGGTAGCTCTGCGATGGGTGGTGTAATTAACATTATTACCAAACAGGATACTGGTAATCAGCTAAGCCTCACGTCAGAAGTTTCTTCCTATATCGGTAATGAAATCGAAGGAGACGAAATTGGTTATCAACAGCGCCTTGAAGGTAGTGCCAGATGGGATGTGTGGCGCGGCAAAATAAATCTGCAACATATTGATGATGCGGGTTTTGATTACCAACCGGAAACCGTATCGCAAACCGCTGCCGATGTGAAAAAAACTTTTGGGCAATTTTCGTTGGGGCGCGATTTTGAATCTTTCAGTGGCGATTATCGCGCGCAAATTTTTGATGAAGAAAAATACCGCGATAGTTTTAGATTACCCGGCCAGACAAAAATTATTTATTACCAATCCGATGTAGAACAAGTACAGCACGACTTTGAACTGCGCGATCTTCCGGTGAGCGAAGACGAACGTAAAACAGCCGGTAGTTGGAAAGTAAATACCCGCTATACCACTCACAAAGAAACCAGTGGTGACTCCAATGGTTTGCGCGATACCGATATCGCGCTGGCTGAATTGGATAGCCAAAAAGTCTGGATGGGTGAAGGCTATGAAATGGTCGGTGGCTTAAGTGCCCGTTACGACCAGTTCGATCAGCTGAAAGGCGATGTTATCGAGATCGATAATAAGTCCAGCCAGGCTTATGAAGGCTTTTTGCAATACAGCAAAGTGACACAGCAAGATGAGTGGATTGCTGGCGCACGTATCCAGGATGATTCGGATTTTGGCGTGCATTCCGCATTGCGCTTAAGCGGCATGAAAAAAATGTCTGCAAGCGAAAATAGCCAATGGCGTTTACGCGGTGGAATAGGGCAGAGCTATCGTGTCCCCACATTAAAGGAACGCTTTTATATATTTGACCACAGTAACCTTGGTTACATGGTGCTGGGCAATGCTGACCTCGATCCGGAAACGGCAGTGAGCGGTAACATCAACCTGGGAAATTTTTTAGCGCTGGCGGATGATTCCGGTAGTCTCGATAGTGAAGTTAACCTGCATTATTCCGAAGCCAAAAACCTGATTGAAACGGTGCGTGATGACGCTGAATCTGCGGCCAGGGGCCTGGATATTTTCCGCTATGGCAATTTTGCCAAAACGGAAATTTATGGTGCAGACCTGAGCAGTAAATATCAACTCAGTGATTGGTCGATACAGTTTAATTACAGCTATTTGTATGCTGAAGATAAATTAACTGGCGAACGTTTGCCTAATCGCCCGCGCCACCAGGTTAAAGCCAACCTTGGTTACCATTTCGCGCAATACGATTTGGATTCCCTCTTTTACGTAGTGTATGAGGCGGACGAATTTTCCGGTACTCCAGGAAAGCCAGTCGCTAATGATAACTATCTAACTGCGAACTTCACGCTGTCACAAAATCTGAATCAACATTTTAGTTGGCGTTTGGGTATTGAAAACATGTTTGATGAACATCAAGACCCGCGTGCAGTGAGTGCGGGCGAATTTGATCAGCGGCCAATAAGCAGCCGCCGTGTGTTTGCTGGAGTTACCTATAACTTTTTTTAAATTAAAATTTTTTAAACCTGCAACTTTTTCAACCATGTGATTGTTGTTTTTATTCGGAGATAGTCATGAGTTATCGATCTATTACACAGCATGCGAAATTAACCGCATTAGCTGCCAGTTGTTTTACCCTGATTGCTTGCGGTGGTTCGTCGGGTGGCGGCTCTTCCAAGCCGGCTGCCAGTTCCAGCGTTGTCTCGTCCAGTTCAAGTGTTGTGTCCTCCAGCGCTAGCCTGGTTTCAAGTTCATCGAGCAGTTCGTCAATTGTCAGCTCTTCAAGTTCTTCTTCCAGCGTTGCTGCTCCTGGTCCTGTGGTCAATGTAGGTCCATTGAGCACAGGAACATCCAATGCTCCAGTGTATGTGTATTACGATCTGGATACCGGCGCGAAATTAACGTTGACCGAAGCGGAAGCGGCAACAAACACTGAATGGGATATTGCGTTTCGTCGTACCAAGGTGTATTTGAATTCAAAAGCAGCAACACCGGTAAAAGCATTTGCGACAGGTAACAATGCTGATTTCTTCGATGCTAGCAAGCAACCGATTAAAGAAAAATTTATCGCTGCGACTGCTGAAGGTGAATTGGCTGATTTCACCGCAGTCACTGCGGCTGCAATTCCGGCGGCAACTTCATTTACTACCGATAAAGAAGAGCGTGTCATTGGCGGTAAGTTTTATAATTACAATACAACCACGCATGTGGTAACTGCGGCTGCTGATAAATCCTTTATCGTTTATTCTGATGGTAACTACAGCAAAGTTCGCGCTAAATCATTGACGAGTGCCGGCCGTACTATGAGCAGTATCACGCTGGGAATTTCCTTCCAGGATATTGCACGCGGCGATACAACTTTCCTCGCCGAAGTGGACCGCACGTTTGATGCAGTAGCTTGTACTGGCAATATTTATATTGATCTGGATTCCCAAACCAAAGTTAATGAAACAGACCCATGGGATATTTATTTTCCATGCACCACTGTGGGTACCGATACCGGCGCAAGTTTTGAATTGAATATTGCTGCCGATGCCAGTGCAATTCCGGATGGTACGCCAAGCTATACCGGTATCGATAAAACTACACACAACTTCCTTGGCTTCCAGCCTAACCTTTCCACGGTATTGTTCTTTGATACTTTCCCCTGGTATCAATACAACCTGGAAGGTACCCATTTGCTGTATTCGCAATATCAGGTTTATTTGGTGAAAACAGTAAAAGCAACTTATAAAGTACAAATTACCAGTTACTACAACGAAACCGGTGCATCAGGAAATTACAGCTTCCGTTTCCAATCGCTGTAATCAGAATTAAGGATTGCTATCAAATCGGTAGCAATCCTTTTTGCGTCAGAAGAAAGAACCGTTATCAATAAACATGACATCTTGCGTTATCTTTCCGAGGGATTATTTATGTACAGTGTGCAAACATCATCGCAACAAATGTCTTCAGTGAATGAACGTAACGAACAACTGTTTCATCGTTGGTGTTTTTTGTTGGAGCAAGGGAGGAAGGAATTGCATGTGCGCCAATGGTTTATTGCAGACAGTTATTATTTGCAAGCCATGTTGATTGCTGAATCGTTATTTTCTTCGTCTTTGTGTAAAAGTTGTGCGTTGCGTTGTTATATGCGCACACTGATCGAATATGCGTATATAAACTGCAAACTCAATGGGCCAGATAGTCTTGATTTTCTCGAACAAGTTGCCACCGTTACTTTGGCGAGATATACGCCCATGCCATTGATTGATAAGTTGCTCGAGCCATTGACCTATTTAAAAATCTACAATGATGATGAGCGCGATTTATGGATTAACCAATTGTTTGTTGGCGATGTATTGCACGCAAACCAGCTGCATTAATATTGAGTAATCCATTGAGCAGGTTTTAACCTGCTCAAGTGCAGTCATTATTTTCTCTTCTCTTTGCACAACAAATCTTTTTGGTTGCTGCATCGGTATTCCCTTAACCAATCTTTGCACCACGAACGACCATGCAATCTTTTTCCCCGGGGTAAACTGTTTGGGGTGGATTGATGCTTCTGCCGGTATATAATTCCCCCCATTCCTGCTCTTGCTCTGGTTTTTCCATTCGAGTGTTATCGCCTACACTAAAGTCAGGTATTTCATTTTCTGATAATCGTCTGTTTTTCCCCATGTCTAATATTGCTGTAGTAATTATTTGTCTCATAGTCGGCTTGCTCTTCCAGCGCAGTAAACATCTGCCGGAAAATGCAGCGGCATCGTTGAATGGCTATGTGATTTATGTGGCGTTACCCGCGTTGATTCTGGCGGAAATTCCCAAGTTAACCCTGAACCACGAGGCGCTGATCCCTGTTGTTGCAGCATGGGCAGTGATGTTTTTTAGTGCAGTGATTACATTTTTTACAGCGCGCTGGTTGCAATGGACACGTGAAATTACCGGTGCTTTGATGTTGTTGGTGCCTTTAGGTAATACCGGTTTTGTTGGAATTCCCCTGATTGAGGCACATCTTGGTTCTAAAGGTATTCCCTATGCGATCCTTTATGACCAGTTAGGGACTTTTATTGCATTGAATACCCTGGGCGTCGCATTGGCCGCTTACTATGCGGGTGGTGCTACATCAGCTACAAAGATTTTACGTAATATCCTTATATTTCCTTCTTTCATTGCTCTTATTCTGGCGCTGCTGCTACGCTTTTTTACATATCCGGATTGGCTTGCCGAGGCGCTCGCGCGAATCTCATCTACACTTGTGCCTGTGGTGATGGTTGCGGTTGGGTTGCAGTGGCGCTTCAAGCTGGAATCCACGCATTTATTACCCTTGGTGCTGGGGATTTTTTATATCCTGGTTTTATCTCCCGCGTTTGCCTGGTTTGGATTGTGGTTATTTGATATCCATGGCTTGGCTGCCCAGGTTGTCGTGTTAGAGGCCGGGATGCCGGCAATGATTTCTGCTGGCGTGTTAGCAATTAGCCACAACCTTGCACCGCGTTTTGCGGCATCTATGGTGGGTTATAGCTTATTGGTTGGATTGGTCAGTGTCTGGTTGTGGCGAATTTTGCTGGTGCATTAATCGGGCAGTCGGAATTAACAATAAATTAAATGTAATTTTAAAGTTTTTGCACGGATGGTTTTATGTCGCCCAATCAGCCGTCTGGTTTGCTGAAAAGTGATTCTTCTGCATGGACTTCCTTGCAGGTGGATACTTATGATTTTTATCTGGCACAACTTTGTGCAACAAATCCTGTCACTGTTACACAAAATCTTTATTCAACGGATGGTCAGCTACTGTTAGCAGTTGGCGATCTGGTAACCCATAACGCTTTGTTGCCGCTTCGTTCATTCACCCTCGTGAAACCTTTATCAGGTTGTATCCACATCCAGCGATTGATGAATAATGCTGATTTTTTACAGCACATGGTCAATATCATTCGCGATACAGAATTTTTCCAGGCGCTCGAAGAGCGAAAATATCCGTTGGAATCTTTACGGCCTGTGAGTGAAATGCTGGAACAATTTCCATTGGTACAGCAGCGCTTGACGGTGATGGCGGCGCAAATGAACGATTTATTTCAGCGCACGTTAAGTGTGGGGCTGTGGTCAATTTTTATCGCGCAGGAAATGCGCTTACCGATTATAGAAACGCAGATGGTTTTCTGGGCGGCGATTTGCCATGACTTCGGCATGATGCATATCGCTCCGCAAATTTTGGCAAAGGAAGAGGAATTAACTGCGGAAGAGTGGCGCAGTTTGCAAGGCCATGTTGAAATTTCCCGACAAATTCTTCGCGATGCGGCGGAGTTTTCAGAGGAGCTTATTAATGCGGTGTATGAGCATCATGAGCGTAGTGATGGCACAGGCTATCCACACGGAAAAGTAGAAAGTGAAATCTCTTTACTCGGGCAAATTTTAGCGCTTGCTGACAGTATTGTCGGTATCTACTACAACCGTTTTAAGCCTCATGGTCGCCGTTGGCGTGAAGTCATCCCGGTGTTGGAATTAAACCGCGCGGCTTATTTATATCGCAGTTGTGAAATTGTGAGCACTATGATTTTTCGCAGTGAAATACCCTTGGATAATGTGGTGGAGGGTAGCGAGGTACCGGAATTTGCCGAGCGGATGTTGCAACAAAATGCGCATTTGCAACAGTGGTTTACTGAATTGAGTTCGGTGCTGACCGGCCTTGGTTACACACATGGTGATCGTAAACTTCACAGTTTGCAAAACGTGGTGTTGCATATTGCATCAACGTTTAAAGGTAGCTTGTTATTTAAAGAAGATTTACGTGAGTCTTTGCAGTCGATTGCAAGCCAGCAAGGAATTGGTATTAATAGGGTGGTGGAGGATGCGTTGCTGCGCCAACAGGAAATGAATTTCCATCTTCATCGCTTAACACATATGCTGCAAATGTATATGGGGTCCGGCGATTGCAAAAATCCCAAAATTGCTGAAAAACTTGATGCGGGATTGCAGAAAATTGGCGGCTTTTTATCGCCGCCAACTTCGCAATAGGAAATTATTTTTTGCCGTTTATTACTGATGCCAGAAGGGTTGGCCCACCGTTGGTGTGCTAGGGCTAGCGGTCTGGCGTTTTTGCATCAAGCCCGCTTTGAATGCTTTACGGCCAGCATCAATTGCATCGGCAAATGCCTCTGCCATCAAGGGGGGGGTATGTGCTTTAGCTACCGCTGTATTTAATAATATCCCGTCAAATCCCATCTCCATTGCTTCTGCTGCTTGCGAGGGGGCGCCGAGGCCGGCATCGATAATCATCGGGACATCTTTAATACGCTCACGCAAGCTGCGCAAACTGTAGCGATTGAGCAATCCCTGGCCGGTACCAATAGGGGCACCCCACGGCATTAATACTTCACAGCCAACGTCCAATAAACGCTTGCATAAAATTAAATCGTCGGTGCAATAAGGCAGAACTTTGAAACCTTTTTTAATCAGGATTTCTGATGCTTCTACCAAGCCAAATGGATCTGGTTGCAAGTTGTAATCATCGCCAACGACTTCCAGTTTTATCCAGTCAGTATTAAAAATTTCGCGTGACATCTCGGCGAGCGTCACGGCCTCTTTCACTGATTTGCAGCCCGCCGTATTAGGCAGCAAGCGGCAACCACTGTCCTGAATATATTGCCATATTGCATCACCATCACGGTTGGCGGGGTTTTGCCGGCGCAAACCGAGCGTCACAATTTCACAGCGTGATTGAATAATGGAATCACGCATGAGTTGTGGCGAGGCATAGAGTGCTGTGCCTAGTAAAAAACGGCTGGAAAATATTTCACCGTAAAGTGTGAAATCCCGCGCAGGTGCAGTAGATGTACTCATGGCAATTAACCTCCGCCCACCGGGCGAACTATATCGATTTGATCATTGTTGCTGAGTGCTCGCTCAGCATAAGTGGAGCGGGGTACAAACTCTTGGTTGATCGCCACAGCGATTTTACTATCGCCATAACCCCAGACACGCAACGCATCACTCAGAAGTGTTTCAGTTGCAATGGATTTAATCTCATTGTTTACACTGACCTGAATCATCATTCATCAACCTGAAATAGAAGCCTGGAGTAAATCGGGAAATAAAATGTGCTGATTGCAAGCAACTTGTGCAAGTACTTGCTCAACGACAGCCGGTGCCAGTAAATAGCCATGGCGAAATAACCCATTGGCAATAATTAATCCGGGTTTGCAAAAAATCTTTGGTAAATTATCCATAAAGGCAGGGCGCAAATTGGTATCCATTTCGATAATGCGCGCTTCAGCAAAGGCGGGTGATAATGTATAGAGTGCGCTGCCTAACTCAAGAGATGATTGTAGAGTTACTGGCGAACGATCTTCGCTTTCAATTTGCGTCGCGCCAATAATAAAACGATTATTCGGTTTCGGAACCACGTAAAGCTGGTAGCGTGGATGCATTAATCGAACCGGGCGATGCAAATGAATTTCGCTGGTTTCTACGTGCAGGGTTTCACCACGTACGCCGCGCAATTTTTTCAATTGCGTTTTTGCACCCAGGCCACGGCAGTCAATAACCAGATCGAATTTTTCTGCGCCCGCGTCGGAGTGAATGGTTTGTGGCTCTGTTTCTACTGGTGTGTTTTCGCGCACCTTAACGTCCAGTCGAAGCAATTCATTGCTGAGTTGTTGTAAAAATTCGCGATTATGCAAATGACCTTCTTCTTGCAAGAGTAACCCGCGCATAAATTGCGGGCTTAAATCCGGTTCCAGATTTTGAATATCACGGCTGGATAATCGTTGGTAGTTACGACACTCCGGTACAACAAAATTTAATTCACTTTCGAATTGTTGTAACTCGCTCTCGTCTTGCGGATGAGCGACCAACAAACTTCCTTTGGCGAAAAATAATTCTGTTTTATTGTATGGTAAATCGTTCAGCCATTCCGGCCAGCGTTGCAATGCAAATTGCCCCATGCGATAGACATTTGCATCAGAGACTACTGCTTCACTCAATGGAGCGATCATCCCGGCAGCTGTAAATGCTGCGGCGCGCGTTGTATTGCTATCCGGTTGTAGCTTGCCCGCTTCAAATAATGTGATCTCATGACCAAGCAAGCGCAAACGCCAGGCGAGCAAACGCCCTAACAAGCCGGCACCGGCAATGGCAATTTGTTGTGGATTGGTTTGGGTGTTCACAATGCCTCGGAAAAAGAGGCGGAGGGCAGGGGAAATAGCTATTGCTATACGCCTTGTTCCCTCCGCAGGTTCTAGCCTGTTCAGGTTCTACGGGTTGGGCCGAGCCCATCTCAGCCCCCGTACCGAATGTGTATTCGGCCAGGGCGCCCCGACAAGAAATGTGGCCAATATACTGATGGCTGCAGCCCTTCGCAATCAAAACCTTAAAGGTTTTGTTAAGGGAATGTTAGGGGTCCAATGACTCCACAACGCTGTGAAATCCACCGTCAGCGACTCTGGTATGAATGCGCTGGCCCGGTTTGAGCTGTTGTTGATTGGTGATAATCCGGCCTGATTGTGCGTCGCTTGTCAGTGCAAATCCGCGTTCCAATGTATTGAGCGGGCTTAATGTATTCAGCATGCGCGCGGCAGTGGCAAGGCGCAGTTTCTGGCGATCAATATAGGAAAATTGTGCTTTATGAAGCTGGGTTTGTGCCGTATTCAAGCGCTCGCGCATTTGTGCGAGACGTACTTGCGGGTGATGTGCTTGCATGCGCAAACGCAATTGTGAAAGCTGGTGTTGATGGCGGTTCAGCACGTTTTTAATGTGGTTTTTCAGGCGTAATTCGAGGTTATCCAAACGCTGCGCTTGTTGCTCCAATCGTTCGCGCGGATGGCGTAAACGCTGGCGCAAGTGATGCAAATGTTTTTGCAGCTGTGAAAGTTTGCGCAGCATGGCATCTTCGAGCAGTACTTCAAAACCGATAAACTTATCCAGCCATTCATCGCTATCCGGCACCAGTATTTCGGCTGCCGCAGATGGAGTAGGTGCGCGCAGGTCGGCAACAAAATCGGCAATAGTGAAATCTACTTCGTGACCAACGGCGCTTACAATTGGCAGCTGGCTATTGAAAATCGCACGGGCGACGCTTTCCTCATTAAAGGACCATAAATCTTCCATTGAGCCGCCGCCACGAGTAAGCAGGATGACATCAAACAGGTCAGCCCGATTGGCGAGGTCAATCGCCTTAACGATCTGTGGTGGAGATTCCTTGCCCTGTACCGCTACGGGAATCACCGTGACCGGAACTCCAGCGAAGCGGCGCTCCAGCACGCTGAGTACATCGCGGATTGCAGCGCCGGTTGGTGAGGTGATTACTGCAATATGTTTGGGGATTTTAGGCAACGCTTTTTTGTGGGCCTCATTAAACAAGCCTTCAGTCGATAGGCGGTGCTTGAGTTCATCAAATGCGCGTTGCAATGCGCCGCTGCCGGCCTCTTCCATATGTTCGGCGATAATCTGGTAATCGCCGCGTCCTTCATAAAGGCTGACGCGAGCGCGGATTAGCACATGTTGCCCCTGTTGCGGTTTGAATCGAACCGTCATATTACGGTTGCGAAACATGCAGCAACGCACTTGGGCCTGATCGTCCTTCAGGGTGAAATACCAGTGGCCGGAAGAGGGAATGGACACATTGGAAAGCTCGCCCTCTACCCATAGCAACGGTAGATGGGTCTCCAATAACTGCCGTGCCTGGCGGTTAAGCTGGGTGACGCTGAGGATTTCCCGGTCGGGCGTTTTGCTGAAAAGATCATTCATGGCAGGCATATTCACAAGCGAGTTGCTGCGCATTCTATGCCAGGCATCGGTGTGCGGATAGCCTGAAAGCGGGTAATAGCCACAAGATATAGTGGTTATTAGTTTACCCGCAGGGATCGAGCCGCTATAATTCCGCGTTTATTTTTCCCGCTCTATTTTGAGGTTGGTAGCTATGTTGCGAATTGCTGAAGAAGCGCTCACGTTTGATGATGTGCTCCTGGTACCAGGTTTTTCGGATGTCACCCCGAAGGATGTATCCCTGAAGACTCAGTTGACTCGCAAGATCCAGCTAAATATTCCTCTGATTTCCGCTGCGATGGATACTGTTACTGAAGCGCGCCTTGCTATTTCCATGGCGCAGGAAGGTGGTATCGGTATCATCCACAAGAATATGACCGTCGAACAGCAAGCTGCCGAAGTGCGTGCCGTTAAGAAATTTGAAGCCGGTGTGGTGAAAGATCCAATCACCATTGATTCAGGCGCAACTATTCGCGAACTGATTGCATTGACCCGCAAAAACAATATCTCCGGTGTTCCTGTACTGAATAACGGTGATTTGGTGGGGATCGTTACCGGTCGCGATGTACGCTTTGAAACTAATCTTGATGCCAGCGTTTCCAGCATCATGACCCCCAAAGCCCAGTTGGTAACGGTTAAAGAAGGTTTCACTTCGGAAGAAGTGCGCAATCTGTTGCACAAACACCGTATCGAAAAGGTGTTGGTGGTGAATGACAATTTTGAATTAACGGGTTTAATCACCGTTAAGGACATCAACAAAGCCGAGAGATACCCCAGCGCTTGTAAAGACCCGGAAGGTCGTCTGCGCGTAGGTGCGAGCGTTGGCACCAGCCGCGATACCGATGCCCGTGTTGATGCATTGGTTGAAGCTGGCGTAGATGTGTTGGTAGTTGATACCGCTCACGGCCACAGCAAAAACGTGTTGGATCGCGTGCGTGCGATCAAAACCAAATATCCCGATGTACAAGTCATTGGTGGCAATATCGCTACCG
The DNA here is from genome assembly GCA_021151825.1 of Cellvibrionaceae bacterium. GTDB lineage: Bacteria > Pseudomonadota > Gammaproteobacteria > Pseudomonadales > Cellvibrionaceae > Cellvibrio. The sequence goes on along the minus strand of JAGKWQ010000008.1, from coordinate 203,101 downwards.
GTGCCGCGGCTTTGGCATTAGTTGAAGCAGGTGCGGATGCGGTGAAGGTCGGCATCGGCCCAGGTTCTATTTGTACAACCCGTATCGTCAGTGGTGTAGGTGTTCCGCAAATTTCTGCGATTGCCAATGTGGTTGCTGCATTACAAGGTACCGGCGTTCCTGCAATTGCTGATGGTGGTATTCGCTATTCCGGTGATATCGCCAAGGCTGTAGTTGCCGGTGCCCATGCGGTAATGATGGGCTCCATGTTTGCCGGTACTGAAGAGGCACCGGGTGAAGTGGAGTTGTATCAAGGTCGTACTTACAAAGCTTACCGCGGTATGGGTTCCTTGGGGGCTATGTCCCAATCGCAAGGTTCCAGTGATCGCTATTTCCAGGATGCCAGTGCCGGTGCTGAAAAACTGGTTCCGGAGGGCATTGAAGGGCGTGTTCCTTATAAGGGGCCATTGGCAGCAATCGTTCACCAAATGATGGGTGGTTTACGTTCAGCTATGGGTTACACCGGTTGTTCTGATCTGGAGGCGATGCGCACCAAACCAGAATTTGTGCGCGTAACGGCGGCGGGGATGGGTGAAAGCCACGTGCATGATGTGCAGATCACTAAAGAAGCACCAAACTATCCTATCGGTGGCCGTTAATTAAGTGATGACCGTTAATTTGAGTAGTCATTAGCTCTTAACAGGTCAGCGTGAAAAACTCGGGTTTAGCCCGAGTTTTTCGTTTCAGCAGAATTCATTTTTAAGTTTTATTTTCTGATTTTTTTCATTTTCGAACAGGACACAACATGTCTCACGATATTCATGCACAGCGAATTCTTATTCTGGATTTCGGTTCACAGTACACCCAATTGATTGCGCGTCGCGTGCGCGAAATTGGCGTCTTCTCTGAAATTCGCGCCTGGGATATGAGCGATGAAGAAATTCGCGCTTACAACCCCAAAGGAATTATTTTGGCGGGCGGCCCTGAATCTGTTCATGAGGCTAACTCACCGCGTTCACCGGAAGCGGTATTTAATTTGGGTGTGCCCGTATTTGGTATTTGCTACGGCATGCAAACCATGGCTGAACAACTGGGTGGTGCTGTTGAAGGTTCCAACATCCGTGAATTTGGTTATGCGCAAGTAAAAGTGGAAGCTGACAGTGCGATCTTCCAGGACATTAAAGACCATGTGGATTCTGATGGTAATGCACTGCTTGATGTGTGGATGAGCCACGGTGACAAGGTCACCAAAATGCCAGCAGGTTTTAGCATTCTTGCTTCAACGCCTTCGTGCCCGATTGCGGGAATTGTTGATGAAGCTAGAAAATTCTACGGTGTGCAATTTCACCCCGAAGTAACGCATACGTTGCAAGGCAAACGCATTTACGAACATTTTATTTTAAACATTTGCGGCTGTGAACCTTTGTGGACTGCGGCCAATATTGTTGAAGACGCAATCAAAAAAGTTCGCGAGCAAGTCGGTACTGACAAAGTATTGCTCGGTCTGTCCGGCGGTGTGGATTCTTCTGTTGTTGCCGCGTTGCTGCATAAAGCTATCGGCGATCAACTTACGTGTGTGTTCGTTGATAACGGTCTGCTGCGCAAAAATGAAGGCGATCAGGTAATGGATATGTTCGCCAAAAATATGGGTGTGCGTGTTATCCGTGCTGATGCGCAAGATCAATTCCTCGGCAAGCTTGCTGGTGTTAACGACCCCGAGAAAAAACGCAAAATTATCGGTGGTACTTTTATCGATGTATTTGATGCAGAAGCCACTAAACTTAAAGATGTTAAATGGCTGGCGCAGGGCACTATTTATCCTGATGTTATTGAATCTGCCGCTGCAAAAACCGGAAAAGCACACGTAATCAAATCACATCACAACGTGGGTGGTTTGCCGGACGATATTGCTTTCAAATTAGTTGAGCCGCTGCGTGAATTATTCAAAGACGAAGTGCGCGCAATCGGTCTGGAATTGGGTTTGCCATACGATATGGTTTATCGCCATCCATTCCCGGGCCCAGGTTTAGGTGTGCGTATTCTCGGCGAAGTGAAAAAAGAATATGCGGATATCCTGCGTGAAGCCGATGCGATCTTTTTGGAAGAGTTACATGCTTCTGGCTGGTATCACAAAACCTCACAAGCCTTTGCTGTTTTCCTGCCGGTAAAATCTGTAGGTGTTGTTGGTGATGGCCGTCGTTACGAGTGGGTGATTTCATTGCGTGCCGTAGAAACGGTAGATTTTATGACGGCACGCTGGGCGCACTTGCCTTACGAATTACTGGAAAAGGTTTCCGGTCGTATTATCAATGAAATCTCCGGTGTTTCACGTGTCTGCTATGATGTATCGAGTAAACCGCCAGCTACTATCGAGTGGGAATAATTAATTATTGTCAGGATTCATCACAGGGATGTGTGCTGTGCAGTGATATTTCTATACTAATGAGACGCTGAACTTATGCAGCAATTTTGCTTATCAACCGCAATTAAATTTCTTTTTACATCGTTTTTTCTCAGTTCTTTTTTTAACAGTGGATTTGTATTGGCCCAAGGTGTCAGCAATTCCAGTGAGCCTTCGCTCGTTGATAACGTTGTCGGTAACTTAATGGTTCCTGCTTCAAGTGCAGCGCATGTCGGTGTGGTTGCTGCTGTGCAAGAGCCTTTGTCAGTGCAAGCAGAATCGTCTGTTGCTGAAACCGTATCATCCGCAACAACTTCCGTAACTGGATCAACCTCAATACAGTCATCGTCTGCTGCTGAATCTTCTGTTGCCAGTTCTGTTGTTGAAATTTCCAGTAGTAGTGTTGCATCGTCCAGCGAACAGGTGTCATCGAGTGCTGCCGTTATAAGTCCGGTTATTGTTGAACCTGCCAGCACTATTCCTGCTTCACCTGATATTGTTCCTGTAGCGACCAGTTCTATCGCACTTTCCAAATTTATTCTGGACACAGAAGTAAAACCGAATTCGTCAGTGCGTTTGACCTGGAGTTCGGATGCAGCAGTGGGCGCATTCAGTGAAGCCACGCCGGTGTTGGTAGTGAATGGTGCTAACCCAGGTAAAACCTTGTGTTTGACAGCGGCAGTGCACGGTGATGAGTTGAATGGTATTGAAATGATTCGCCGCGTTATGTTTGATATCGATCCGGCAAAATTAAACGGCACTATTATTGGTGTGCCGGTTGCCAATATTATGGGCTTCCGTCGCAACTCCCGTTACTTGCCAGATCGCCGCGATTGGAACCGCTATTTCCCCGGAAATACTTACGGTAGTTCAGCATCGCGCTTGGCGCATTCATTTTTTTCCAAAGTCATCATGCATTGCGACTCATTGGTGGATTTGCATACGGGTTCATTTCATCGCACCAATTTACCGCAATTGCGCGCAGACTTGAGTGATGAAAATGTTGCGCGCCTCGCGCAAAGTTTTGGTGTGATTGCTGTATTAAACAGCCGTGGTAATCCAAGCTCATTGCGTACGGCGGCGGTGCGCGCGGGAATTCCATCGGTGACCCTGGAGGCGGGAGAGCCGATGGCAATGCAGCGCGACGTCGTAGAGCAGGGTGTTGCTGCGCTCAATACGTTGCTCGCAAAAACTGGCATGTACGGCAAGCAAAAACGTTGGAATCGCATCGCTCCGGTTTATTATCGTTCAACCTGGGTGCGTGCAAATCAAAGTGGAATTTTATTCAGTACCGCAACCTTGGGGCAGCGTGTTAAAGAAGGGGATATCCTTGGTACAGTAACAGATCCAATTACCAATGCGCGCACAACAATTAAATCACCTTACACCGGAAGGGTCATTGGAATGGCATTGGATCAAGTCGTTCTTCCCGGTTTTGCCGCATACCATATCGGTATCCAGACTCCGGAAGCGATTCTGATTGAAGAAAGCCAAATGAATCAAGCTGCACCGGAAGAGGATGAAGAAGATGGTGACGATTCCGGTGCTGACTCAACCGATGAAGTGGAAGAGCCTGAAACGGGGGTGAGTAAGGCACAAGATCGAATGGCCGATGAATGAAGCAAGTCAACATATCTTAAAAATAAACCAGCAATTGCTGGTTTATTTTTTTCTGCAGCAATTCGCAGCGCAAATTCTTGCGTAGGCTGGAAAAGCCAAAAACGCTTTTCGGTATTCACTATTTAAATTGGCAGAACAGGAGGGCGGTTTTTGTGTCGGAAGGCGCTGCGCTTTTCCTGCCTACATTATTTTAATAATGAGTTAATCAACTTCCATTCATCCGCCGTTACCGGTTGCGTAGAAAGTCGGCTCTGTTTAACCAACACCATATCGTCTAATTCACGTTGTGCTTTAATTTCCGCAAGCGGAATTAAGCGCGAAAAAACTTTAGTGAGTTGAATATCTACCGAAACCCAGCGCGGGTTTTCCTGCGTGGATTTTGGATCGTAATAATCACTTTCCGGATTAAATTGTGTTGGATCGGGGTAGGCAGTTTTTACAACTTTCGCAGTGCCGACGATGCCGACATTTTTGCAGCTGCTGTGGTAGATGAAAACTTCATCGCCGAGTTTGACTTGGTCGCGTAAAAAATTTCTTGCCTGGTAATTGCGGATACCATCCCAACGGCCGGTTTTGTTGGGGGCGGCGGCGAGATGATCTATGCCATAGATATGGGGTTCAGCTTTGAATAACCAATATTGCTTTGCCATAGATCATCTTCCTTACGGGATTTTAATTTAAAGCCATGCACTTAAACGTTGTGCGGTTTCCTCGCTAACAATTTCCAAATTAATTTTACGTTTTTCAATGTCCACATCTTTTACCAGAACGTAAACCTTATCGTCCAGGCGCCAGGTTTTTCCTTCAATGGTTAAGCTCAGGCGGCGTGAATCGAATTGCGCTTTTACATCACTTTCTTTAGATGCGAGCAATGCGTAACCGTCCAATCCCCAATCATCCAGTTTGAGACCCAAACCAAATGAATTGACGAGTGCAACGCTGCCTTGATGTAAACTGCCAACATGTTGCGCCGCGTACTGGCAGCCCAACCATGTTTCAGTAAAACGGCAAGCTTGGCGGCCAGTGTTTAATTGGTTTTGCAGGGCATCGGCAAATTGTTTTTTATCGTCAATATCAACCGGCGGTAATCCGCGTAGAATGCGTTTGATGGCGATGTGGTTAAATAAATCGTTATAGCGACGAATAGGTGAGGTCACCATCGCGTAAGCATTAAAGCCGAGGCCAAAATGCGGGATTGGATCAAAGGTGAGTGATCCTGCTTGCAACATGCGCTGTAACAAAGAATGCAGCGGTGCGCTATTCGCATTGTTAGTTGGGTTTGTGCGCAGTTCGCGAAATAGCGCTTTGAAATTATCGAGCTGTGTTAGATCGCCGGGTGTTAAATCCGGGCGATCTTCCAATATCAATGCTTGTGCATCGTTAACTCGCTCAGGGCGAAAGCCGATGTGGCTGGAAAAAATACCGTAGCCAGGGTGCTGTAAAAATAATTCGCCTGCACAAATATTGGTGACGAGCATTGCTTCTTCAATCATGCGATGAGCAGTATTGCGTTCACGCTTTTCGATATGATCAATTTTTTTCTGGTCGTTTAATACAAACGCATAATCTGCACGTTCTTCCATAACTAATGAATTGGCTTGGCGATACGCCGCGCGTGCCTGCGCAAACGCTTGCAGTTCTACCAACATGTCGTGCACATGTGTCGGTGCAGATAGTGTAGAGATGTCATTGGTTAATGCATCAAAGACGCCTTGATAACTTAATTTGCATTGTGAGCGAATCAGCGCTTCTGCAAATTCATATTTGTTGATCGTGCCGTCGCGCAGGATTTGCATGCGGCAAATTACGGTAGGGCGTTTTTGTTCGGGAACCAGTGAGTAAGTATCGTGCGATAAATCTACCGGTAACATGGTAACGGTTTGCCCGAGAATATAATGCGTGCTGGCGCGTTCGCGTGCTGCGAGTTCAAGCGGGCTGCCAAAATCGATGTGTTTGCTCGGGTCCGCAATAGCGGTAATTAATTCCCAGCCTTGATCGTTCGCAGCGATATAAATCGCATCATCCATATCGCGAGTATTTTCGGAGTCAATCGTCACAAAGGGCAGGTGAGTTAAATCCACTTCGCCATTATCAAACGTTAACGGTGACCAATTAATACTGCTCGCCTGATTCTGTGCAGGAGCTTGCCACTCGAACGGCATATGGAATTTGGCAATGCTGTAACGACTTTCTACGCCTGGGTCTTCCCCTTTGCCAAGACGATGAACGATATGTACTTGCGTTTTTCCTTCACTGTTAAATGGGTGGCGAGCGATCTCGCAGTGAATCAGGTCGCCAACTTCAAAACCTTTACGTTCCTGCGGCGGAATAAATAACCAACGGTTAAAGTTGGCAACGTCAGGTTCAACAAAATCCGTTGTACCTTTGTTCACATAACGGCCGACAAATTCCTTCAGGCCCGGGGTGATCAGTTTTACCAATTTGGCTTCAAACTGACCTTTGCTATTGGTGGTGATTTCGGCCTCAACCCGGTCATCCGGTAGTACACGCATCATCTGCTCCGGGTCGATAAATGCTTCGCGCCCGTCATCAAGAATCAGAAAACCAAAACGTTTGGTAGTAGTGCGAACCGAGCCTTGCGCTATGTCCTTAGCGGATACGATTGACGATTTCAGTTGGGAAAGTTGTTGCAGGGCATCTTTATTGAGCATGAGGTACGACTTATATAAGGATTGTGCGCCGGATTATAGCCCGAATCGGCGCTGAAGTAGTGCGTCTTTCAATGCTCTATCACCGACTATTTTTTTATAAATTTTAAGCTTTACTCATTATTCATGCGTGGGGTTTTGACAGTTGGCACTGACGGCGGGTTACAATCCTTTACAGTTAGTAATTGTTTTTATTGGACTTATTGCGATTTTTATTTCGCTCATCGCTATTTTTATCTCATTCTCAGAATAAGGGTTAGTTTTTGGACGCTATTACCATCAACCATGTATTGCTTATTGGGGCGTTGCTTGTTGCCGCCAGCATTTTGATGAGTTCAATTTCGACCCGTGTTGGCATTCCCATTCTGGTTATTTTTTTAGCAGTGGGAATGCTTGCCGGTGTGGATGGCCCGGGAGGTATTGAGTACAAAGATTATTCTTCAGCTTATTTGGTCAGTAACCTTGCCCTGGCCATTATTTTGCTGGACGGTGGCATGCGTACGCGGACCAGTAGTTTTCGCGTGGCGCTGACGCCGGCATTATCACTGGCGACCGTCGGTGTGCTGATTACTGCCGGCTTGACTGGTTGGGCAGCGGCCTGGCTGTTTGATTTGAGCTTGCTTGAAGGTTTATTGATCGGCGCAATTGTTGGCTCAACGGATGCGGCTGTCGTGTTTAATCTGCTGAATGGTAAAGGTTTGAACGAACGGGTTAGTGCGACGCTGGAGATCGAGTCGGGCAGTAATGATCCTATGGCCGTATTTTTAACCATCACCTTGATTGCCATGATTTCTGCCGGTCAAACCGGTTTTTCCTGGGGGTTGTTGGGAACGTTCGTCGAACATTTTGCGATTGGTATTGCATTCGGTTTAGGTGGTGGATGGTTGTTGTTGCAGATGATCAATCGCCTGACTATCGCCGGTGGTTTATATCCGCTGCTGGCGGTGAGCGGAGCCATTATGCTCTTCGCCTTGTCGAACGCTTTGCACGGCAGCGGTATTTTGACGGTGTATGTTTGTGGCTTGATGTTGGGTAACCAACCCATCCGCAATCGCCACGGCATTTTGCATATGTTTGATGGGCTGGCGTGGTTAAGCCAGATTGGAATGTTTTTGGTGTTGGGGTTGTTGCTCATTCCAAGTCAATTGCTGCCGATTGCTGTGCCTGCTTTGCTGTTGTCCCTGTGGATTATTTTATTTGCCCGTCCTTTATCTATTTTTGTGGGGCTGTTGCCGTTTCGTAGTTTTAACTGGCGGGAGCGCACGTTTATTTCCTGGGTGGGGTTGCGCGGTGCGGTACCGGTCATCCTGGCGGTATTTCCCTTTATGGCCGGTTTGGAAAATGCCCAGCTATTTTTTAATGTAGCGTTTTTTATCGTTTTGGTTTCTCTATTGATGCAAGGCACCACCCTTGGTTTTGCTGCAAAGTTGGCTAATGTGGTGGTGCCTGAAACTCCATCCCCTATGTCTCGCGCCGGTTTGGAGATTCATGTCACCAGCCAGTGGGAATTGTTTATTTACAAACTGGGTGCGGAAAAGTGGTGTATCGGTGCGGCGCTACGTGAATTGCATATGCCTGATAACACACGTATCGCGGCGCTATTTCGCGATAAAGAATTATTGCATCCATCGGGTAGTACGCGGTTGATGGCGGGTGATGTGCTGTGTGTAATCGGCCATGAAAATGATTTGCCATCATTAGGTAAATTATTCAGCGTAGCGCCGAAACGTACGCTGGATTTAAGTTTCTTTGGTGATTTTATTATTCAGGGCGATGCTGAGTTGAGTGATTTGGCGATGTTGTATCGACTCGATATGAAAGGCTATGAAGAGCACAAAACATTAGGTTCATTAATCGCTCATATGTTGGGGGGTAAGCCGGTAGTGGGTGACCAATCCGAGTGGAGTGGGATGTTGTGGACTATTGCAGAAGTTGACGGTAACGATGTTCGCAAAATTGGTGTCAAACCTGTTACGAAGAAAACCTGAGTAAGGTGAATGCAATGAGCTTGATCGAATCCGGATTATTCAAACCACAATTGTTGATTGATGGCGTTTGGTCTGCCGCTACTGATGGCAGCGTATTTGCGGTAGAAAATCCGGCAACAGGTGAGGTGATTGCACAGGTTGCTGATGCGACACCGGCTGATGCTGAACGTGCAATCGCTGCTGCTATGCGTGCGCAAATCTCCTGGGCAGAAACATCAGTATTGGAGCGTAGCCGTTTATTGCGCAAATGGTTTGATTTAGTAATGCTTAACCAGGAAGAGCTGGCAAAAATACTCACTATTGAGCAGGGCAAGCCACTTGCCGAAGCGCGTGGTGAAATTGCATATGGTGCAAGTTACATCGAATGGTTTGCCGAAGAGACAAAACGTGTTTATGGCGATGTTATTGCGCCGCCTGATAACAACACGCGTATTTTGGTGACCAAACAACCTGTCGGTGTGGTTGCGACGATTACGCCATGGAATTTCCCCAATGCAATGCTCGCACGCAAACTAGCCCCTGCACTTGCTGCGGGTTGTGCTGTTGTAGCCAAGCCGGCTGCAGAAACGCCTTTATCTGCATTAGTATTGGGGCAACTTGCATTGGATGCGGGTATACCTGCTGGCCTTATCAATATTCTTCCTTCAACTCATGCCAAAGAAATCGGTGAAGCCTTTACCTCAAATGGGCAAGTACGAAAAATTTCGTTTACCGGATCAACAGCAGTCGGCAAGCAACTAATTACCCAATGCGCGGCGGATGTAAAACGAGTAAGTCTGGAGTTAGGCGGTAACGCTCCATTTATCGTTTTTGAAGATGCAGACCTTGACGCAGCTGTTGCTGGTGCAATCACGTCTAAATTTCGGAATGCGGGGCAAACCTGCGTTTGTGCCAATCGTTTTTATATCCAGCAATCAATCTACGATACGTTTTGTGAAAAACTTGCATCTGCAATGAAGGAGTTTGCAATAGGTAATGGATTGGATAACGGAATAACTATGGGGCCGCTTATTTCTAATCGGGCGCAACAAAAAGTTCAGGCATTGCTGGATGATGCGATTTCACACGGTGCAAAAATCGCCTATCAAACCAAGGGAGAGGGATCAGGGCAAGCTGGCCACTTTTTTCCAGCGACGTTATTAGTGAATGTTTCTACGGATGCGCGTTTAACCTGTGAAGAAATATTTGGTCCAGTTGCGCCAATGATTTCATTTGAAACAGAAGCACAGGTCGTTCAGTTTGCCAATGCATCTGAATATGGTTTAGCTGCCTATGTTTATACGCGTGATGCAAAACGTATCAAGCACTTATCAGATCAATTGCAAACCGGAATGCTTGGAATCAATACCGGTTTGATTTCCAATGCGATGGCGCCATTCGGTGGAATTAAACAATCCGGATGGGGACGAGAGGGTTCCCGTTACGGCTTGGATGATTACCTGAATGTGAAATATCTGTGTGAGTCTTTTTCCTGAGCACCAAATTTGTCTTTTTTATTACACAAGTTTGGCGCGATAACAGGGCATTTTTCTATTTCCATACTAGACTTTGATTTACCAACAAGCATGTTGGTATTTATCTCGATCACAAGTCTATGAGGTTTGCCATGTTGTCCTGGTACGAGGGATTAAGTTTGCGTTGGAAGTTGCGCCTTCCATTATTATTGTTAGTGATATTGGTGTTGTACATGGGGCTACATGCCATTAACACCAGCAAAACATTAGGCAACAATGCAATTAGCATTGCCAAGGTCAACCTACCCGAAATTCAATTATTAATTCAGGCCGACCGGGATTTATACCAGTCGTTAACTGCAGAGCGTGCTTTGTTGCAAGTTGAATCAGGCCAGCACGCTGCATTATTTACCGAGCAAGCTGACAACGCTAAACAAGCTCATGATCGTGTTAATCAATCCCTCGATATCTCTACTACTTCAACGCCAGCGGAGCGCGAAGAATTTACCCGTCGCTATAATGCGTGGAAAGAAGCTGCAGCAGATGTCATTAATACAGCGCGTTTAAGTGATGACGTTAGCCGTGCCTCAGCGACAGAAAAATCTTATGGTCCTGCATCAAAAGCATTTCAACATTTGCGCGATTATATTGATGAATTGCAAGAAAAGCGGCTGGTTGGTGTCGATGAATACACCAAACAAATAGATCACGATCTTGATGCAAGTGCAAAACAACTTTTAGCCATTGTTGTTATTGCTACTTTGGTGAGTTTGCTTGCTGCATTTTTCTTACCCTTATTGGTGGCGAATCAAGTGCGAGGCATTAGTGATCGTATCCAGAATATTGCTGAAGGTGATGGTGATTTGACGATTCGTGTTCCTGTTACCACGAAAGACGAGCTCGGCGAATTATCGGCGCACGTCAATGTGTTTATGGAAAAGCTGCAGCGAATTATTGCCAGTGTTTTGCAAAACACAAATGAAGTTTCCAAAGCTGCAGAATCGCTTTTGAGTGTTTCCAGTAGCAGTCAAAAAGCAGCAGACGAACAATGCCATGCGATTACCATGGTGGTTACTGCAGTGAATGAATTGACGATGGCCATTCAGGAAGTTGCACGCAATACCAGCAGCACAGCACAGAATACGAAAGATGCAACTGAAATTACGGAGCTCGGGCAGGAGCGAATCCGCTTGGCTGTAGAGCATGTAAAAGGTTTGGCATCGCGTATTCACGAAACAGCAGAGTTTATGTCCAAGCTTGAAGGCGAGGCCAAAAATGTTACTTCGGTAATAGATGTGATCCGCGGCGTGGCCGAGCAAACTAATTTGCTTGCATTGAACGCGGCGATTGAGGCTGCGCGTGCCGGCGAACAAGGTAGGGGCTTTGCGGTGGTTGCCGATGAAGTAAGAACTCTCGCGAGCCGCACCCAACAATCTACCGGTGATATCCAAGGCATGTTGAGCCAACTGCAATCCGGTGTGCAGCATGCAGTGACGGCAATGGGTAACAGTGAAATCCTGACCAATGATGCAGTGACATCGGCGAGTGATGCTGGTAATTCTCTGGCGGGGATTAATTCTGCAGTGCGCGAGATCGCCGATATGACCACGCAAATTGCTACTGCTGCTGAAGAACAAAGTTCAGTGACTTCTGAAATTGATCGTAATCTGGTGCAGATAAACTCTCTTGCCATGAATACTGCGGAAGGTGCATCCAAAACTGCGCAGGAAAGCCAGCGTTTAAATCAATTGTCGATTCAGTTGCGGCAGTTGGTGGGGCAATTCAAAGTTTGATTGGAATTTAAGATCTGAAAATAAAAACCGGAGCTTTTGGCTCCGGTTTTTTTTACATCAATTTATTATGGTTTTATTTTAAGTGACCGAGGTTTTTTTGCACTATCTGCAAAATCGGTTTAAACACTTTAGGTGAACCACACACGATATGGCCGGTTTCCAGGTAATCGGCACCGCCATTAAAGTCACTCACTAAACCACCCGCTTCTTTTACCAGCAAGATGCCGCCAGCAATATCCCACTCATTTAAATTCATTTCCCAGAATGCATCGAAGCGGCCAGCAGCAACGTACGCCAAATCCAGTGCGGCAGAACCACAACGGCGAATGCCAGAGGTTTGGCCGGCAATTTCCTGCACGCATGCTAAATAAGGAATGATGTGTTCAAACGCATAACCGCTAAATGGAATACCGGTGCCAATCAGCGAACCTTCAAGGCCACGACGGCTGGATACACGCAAGCGGCGGCCATTCAGCATCGCACCGCGGCCGCGGCTGGCAGTAAATTCTTCGCGTTTGATAGGGTCAATTACGACTGCGTGTTCAATTTGGCCTTTGTATTTACAGGCGATTGAAACAGAGAAATGTGGCATGCCGTGAATGAAGTTAGTGGTGCCATCCAATGGATCAATGATCCATTCGTAATCGGAGTTTTTGCCAGGTTGGGAGCCGCCTTCTTCGCCACGGAAACTGTGGTCAGGATAGGCTTTGCGGAGGTTATAAATGATTTCTTTTTCAGCCGCTTTATCAACTTCGGTGACGAAGTCATTGCGACTTTTGGTCTCGACGGTGAGTAGGTCAACGCGCTCAAATGCACGTTCAATTAATTCTGCAGCTTTGCGACCAGCGCGCAAAGCGATGTTAATCATGGGTTCCATAAAGCACCGGGAATAAGGGTTTACTGAATAACCAGAATGCGATGAGTTGACCTTGCGGTACTCAGTCGAGAATCAGGGGTTGTAAAAGAGCGGGGGTCGCAGGTGGCATAAGCACCTCACACCAAGGGCGCGAAGTATAACGGCAAGTGCCAGCGGCGGCTAGTCATAACTGGAGGCAAGGCGTGTGTATCTGTATACTGCGCGCCGCCTTATGGTGCCCCATTAATGCAGTCACGGTCTTGAGAGAATCCTATGTCAGCCCAGCCTTTTTCCAATATCCGCATTGTTTTGGTAAATACCAGCCATCCCGGTAACATCGGTGGTGCTGCACGGGCGATGAAAAATATGGGGCTTTCCCGCTTGTATCTGGTTTCTCCACAAGACTTTCCATCAGATAAAGCTGTATGGCGTTCTGCGGGGGCAACCGATGTATTGGATAACGCCGTGGTGGTGGAGACTCTGGATGAGGCTATCGCCGGTTGTGGGTTGGTGGTGGGTACAAGTGCGCGTGAACGTCGTATTCCCTGGCCGTTGCTTGATCCACGCAAATGCGGTGAGAGCGTGTGGACTGAAGCCGCTAACCATGAAGTTGCGGTTGTGTTCGGGCGTGAGGATCGTGGCCTGACCAATGAAGAGCTGTATAAATGTAATTACCATGTCCATATCCCGGCAAATCCTGACTATAGCTCGCTAAATCTTGCCACGGCAGTGCAGGTCATCTGCTATGAAATCCGTATGGCTTATTTATTGGTTGCAGAGGGTAATACGCTTCCGCAATATCAATGGGATATGCCGCCGGCAGAACCTAATGCAATGGAGAGATATTACGATCATCTGGAGCAGACTCTGGCTGAGTTGGATTTCCTTGATCGTGACAATCCAAAACAAACCATGACCCGGTTGCGTCGCCTTTATAACCGTATTCGTATGGATCAAATGGAGCTGAATATCCTGCGGGGTGTGCTCACGGCCATGCAAAATTATGTGCATTACAGCAGCAAGGTGATGACCAAATTGGGACTCAAACCCGGGCTTGAATCCATGCGTGAGCTGGTAAAAGAGGATAAGAAACCCGATTAATTGCCATTATCTATGCTGGATAGTGGGTTTTAACGGTTTTTTTGGCGTTGGAAAAAACAGAATACTTGAGTAAAATACTCGGAATTAAAGTCATGGCGGGATCATGGCAATCAGACCATCGCAACCATACTCAGTATCCAGGATTCATACGAGGCGTTTTCGCTTATGAGACTCACCACCAAAGGCCGCTATGCCGTTACCGCAATGCTGGATTTGGCGCTTCATAGCGAGCAAGGTCCGGTTAGTTTGGCTGATATTTCTGCCCGGCAAGGAATCTCCCTGTCCTATCTGGAACAGCTGTTTGCCCGTTTGCGCCATTTCAAATTGGTTAAAAGTGTGCGTGGACCTGGCGGTGGTTATCGGTTGGAAGGAAGCACTGCCAATATTTCAGTCGCCCAGGTGGTGGATGCGGTCAGTGAATCATTAGATGCGACCCGTTGTGAAGGCAAGGGTAATTGCCATGAGGGTGAAGTTTGTCTGACTCACCATTTATGGGAAGACCTGAGTGCGCAAATCCATCGCTTCCTGAGTGAAATTACACTGGCAGATCTGGTGGCTCGCAATGACATTCAAGTGGTGCGCCAGCGTCAGGATATCCGGCTGGCGAATAGCCATCATGATGAAACACATATCGCCATCAGCGAAATTCTTTAATCGTTTTTGTTCAGAGTGCTCACCGTTTTGCGCAAACCTGTTTATCTAGATTACGCCGCAACTACACCGGTTGCCCCGGAAGTAGCGGCGCGCATGGCCGAATGTTTGACTCTTGAAGGGGTTTTTGCGAACCCTGCCTCGCGTTCGCATGTGTATGGATGGCAAGCCGAAGAGCAAATCGAAGAGGCGCGCACGCACGTTGCTGAGCTCATTAATGCTGATCCGCGTGAAGTTGTGTGGACTAGCGGTGCGACTGAAGCCAACAATCTGGCGCTCAAAGGAGTTGCTGAATCTTATCGTGCGCAACATAAAACTGGCGGGCACATTATTGTGTCTGCGATTGAGCACAAAGCCGTATTGGATCCTGCTATATGGTTAGAAACCCAAGGATTTCGCGTAACACGTATTGCACCAACGAATGAAGGAATTATTGGTGTTGATTTACTGTCTGCTGCATTGGAGCCGGATACTTTTTTGGTTAGCTCAATGCAAGTCAATAATGAATTAGGTTCCATTAATGATGTAAAAGCATTAGCTGCGCTGTGTAAATCGCATAATGTTTTAATGCACTGCGACGCAGCCCAAAGTGCCGGGAAAATTGTGCTGGATGCGAAGGATTTGGGTGTGGATTTATTGTCGCTGTCTGCGCATAAATTTTATGGCCCTAAAGGTGTTGGCGCACTGTATGTGCGTCGCTCTGGTGATGTAAAAGTTGCTGCACAAATTCACGGTGGCGGCCATGAGCGCGGTATGCGTTCAGGTACTTTGGCTACCCATCAATTAGTAGGGATGGGTGAAGCAGCGCGTCTTGCTGCAGATCAATTGGTTGCTGATTCAATACGTATTGCACAGTTGCGTGATCGTTTATGGCAGGGATTGGCAGAGTTGCCCGGTATTCATCGCAATGGTTCTGCAACTAATTGCGTAAGCGGAATTTTAAATATCGCGTTTGGCAACATTGATGGTGAAATGTTGTTGTTGTCGCTGCGCGATCTTGCTGTTTCCAGTGGTTCTGCATGTAATTCGGCAAGTATGTCACCGAGTTACGTATTGAAAGCGATTGGGTTGAGTGATGAAGCAGCGCAGGCGTCGCTGCGTTTTAGCATTGGTCGCTATACCACTGCTGATGAAATTGAATTTGCGATTGAACACATTCGCAGTGTAATCGCCAAGCTGCAGAAAGCCTGAAGCTTTCACGTGCAGCATAGAAGGTAGATATCATGTCTGAACAAGTCGAACACCTCATTAAAAAAGAATACGCTGCTGGTTTCCATACCGATATCGTTTCTGAAACTCTGCCACCGGGATTGAATGAAGATGTTATTCGTTTTATCTCTGCTAAAAAGTCCGAGCCTGAATGGTTACTGGAATGGCGATTGAAAGCATACAAAGCCTGGCAAGAGATGAGTGAACCAACCTGGGCACACGTGAAATATGATGAAATTGATTTTCAGGCGGTTTCTTATTATTCCGCACCAAAATCAATGGATGAAAAACCTAAAAGCCTGGATGAAGTTGATCCCGAATTATTACGTACCTACGAAAAACTTGGTATCCCATTACATGAGCAAGCGGCATTGGCTGGTGTTGCAATGGATGTAGTGTTTGATTCGGTTTCCGTGGTAACTACTTTCCGTGAAAAATTAATGGAAGCCGGGGTAATTTTTTGTTCGATCAGCGAAGCGGTGCAAAAATATCCCGAGTTAATTAAGAAATATTTGGGTTCGGTTGTTCCGCAAAAAGACAATTTCTATGCAGCGTTGAACTCGGCTGTATTTTCTGATGGCTCTTTCGTGTATATCCCGAAAGGCGTGCGCTGCCCGATGGAGTTGTCTACTTATTTTCGCATTAATGAGCAAAACACTGGCCAATTTGAGCGTACATTGATTGTTGCTGAAGAAGGTTCCTATGTCAGTTACCTGGAAGGCTGTACGGCTCCAATGCGTGATGAAAACCAACTACATGCTGCAGTCGTAGAATTGATTGCATTGGATAACGCTGAAATTAAATATTCCACTGTACAAAATTGGTATCCCGGGAATGAAGAAGGTAAGGGGGGCATTTACAATTTTGTAACCAAGCGCGGTGTCTGTCATACCAATGCAAAAATTTCCTGGACGCAAGTGGAAACCGGTTCTGCTGTTACCTGGAAATATCCTAGCTGTGTGTTGCGTGGCGATAATAGTGTCGGTGAATTTTATTCTGTAGCGCTCACCAATAATTATCAGCAAGCCGATACTGGAACCAAAATGATCCATATCGGTAAAAACACCCGCTCTACTATTATCTCCAAAGGTATTTCTGCAGGCAAAAGCTCCAATGCTTATCGTGGCCTGGTGCGTATTAACCCCGGTGCAGAAGGCGCGCGCAATTACACCCAATGTGATTCACTGCTGATCGGTGATAAATGCGGGGCTCACACTTTTCCTTATATCGAAAGTAAAAATCCGACCGCTGTTATCGAGCATGAGGCGACGACATCCAAGGTAAGTGAAGATCAGATGTTCTTGTGCCAGCAGCGTGGACTGGATGCAGAAAAAGCGGTATCCATGATTGTGAATGGTTTCTGCCGCGAAGTATTTAAAGAACTGCCCATGGAATTCGCCGTAGAGGCGGGCAAATTATTGGAAGTCAGCCTGGAAGGCTCTGTAGGTTAAGTGATTTTGTGGATTGGGTTCGTTGTGGGCTTAACAAGCGATGTAACCCGATAAAGATTTAAAAATTTGAATTTACCGTGTTGAAAAACTTCCGGACCTGAAATTTATGTTGCGCATTACTGATTTGTTTGCCCGTGTTGAAGAAAAAGAAATTCTGAAAGGTTTAAATTTGACGGTAAAACCGGGCGAAGTTCACGCCATTATGGGGCCCAACGGTGCCGGTAAAAGTACGTTGGGTAATGTGCTGTCAGGTCGTGAAGGTTATGAAGTTACGGGCGGTAAAGTTGAATTTAATGGCAAGGATTTGTTTGATTTGGAAATTGAAGAGCGTGCTCGCGAAGGCTTGTTTCTCGCATTCCAATATCCGGTAGAAATTCCCGGTGTTAGTAACATGGAGTTTTTAAAAGCTGCTGTTGATGCCAAGCGCAAGCACAAAGGTGAAGCAGAGTTATCCGCTGTAGAATTTATGAAAATCGCACGTGAAGCAAGCAAGCGTGTGAGTTTAGACCAGGCATTTTTGAAGCGCGGTGTTAACGAAGGATTTTCTGGCGGTGAAAAAAAGCGCAACGAAATTATGCAAATGATGTTGCTCGAACCAAGCCTGTGCATTCTGGATGAAACGGATTCAGGGCTTGATATTGACGCGCTGCAAGTTGTCGCCAATGGCGTTAATGCCATGCGCTCTTCCGAACGTAGTTTTATCGTGGTAACTCATTATCAGCGTTTGCTGGATTACATCGTGCCGGATTACGTTCATGTATTGGCAAATGGCAAAATTGTAAAAACTGGCGATAAAAATTTGGCGCTGGAGCTGGAAGAAAAAGGCTATGCCTGGCTGGAAGATGAGGCCGTATAAGCATGACTGATTTTCAACATCAAGCAATTCGCCTGACTTCCATGCAGCGTCCTGAGACGTGGCTGGAAAGTTTGCGTACTAAAGCTGCTGACGATTGGTTAGCACAGTCTTGGCCAACGCGTAAAACCGAGCATTGGAAATATACGCCTCTACAAAATCTGCAAAAAACGATATTGCATGCATGGGGCAGGGAAGAAGTTCCACTGCTTGACACGCTACTTGAAAACAACCTTGTCCCACTGAGTGCTTACCGCCTTGTGTTTATTGATGGTGTTTTTGATCCATTTAATTCAAGCAAATTACCAGCAGAAATTGTGCAATTTTCAAAGGCGAATGAAGATCAGCAAACCGTAGTCCTGAAATATTTAGGGAAGATAATTGAAGGTGAGCAACACTTATTCGCAACCTTGAGCAACGCATGGCTGGATGATGGTGTATTGATCCACGTACCACGAAATAAAAAACTGGATAAGCCTGTCTATATTGTTAATGTTTCTACTTCTGCGGCAGTTAGTACGAATCAGCGTGTATTGATTATTCTGGAAGAAAATTCAAATGCGGAAATCGTCGAGCATTATTTTTCTGCCGATTCAGTACAGCAAGGTTTTGTAAATTCGCTTACTGAAATTCACATTGGTGATAATGCCAGCTTGCAACATTATCGTTTAAACCTTGAAGAAGAACAGGCGCAACATATTGGTGCTGTGCATGTGGACTTACAACGCAATGCGCGTTTGCGTGGTTTTGCAATTGCGTTAGGTTCAAACCTGATGCGCATTGACTACCAATTAAATCATCGCGGCCAAGGCGCAGAGTTGGATTTACAGGGTGTGTATGTACCGCGTAACAATCAACTGGTGGATTATCACACCAATATTTGTCACTGGGTGCCGCACTGCAGATCTAACGAGGTATTTCGTGGCATTGTAGGTGATTCTGCTCAGGCCATTTTCAATGGTCGTATATATATTCATCCGCAAGCACAAAAAACATTGGCTGAATTAAGCAACAAAAATTTGCTGACTTCCTCCAAGGCTGAAGTGAATACCAAGCCTGAATTGGAAATATATGCAGACGATGTGAAGTGCGCGCACGGTGCTACCGTCAGCCAACTGAATACCAATGCCCGTTATTATTTGCAAAGCCGTGGTTTGTCGCGCAGTGAAGCCGAGGTTATGTTGAGTTTTGGTTTTATTAATGAATTACTGGAGCAAATTGCGCAACCCGTTGTGCATGATTATTTACAGCCGCGCCTAGCTGCGTTATTTGGCCGTGATAACAGTTTGAATGAGGCGAGTATTTTATTAGGTGATAGTAATGGCTGATTCTGCATTTGATGTAGAAAAAATTCGCGCTGACTTTCCGATATTACATCAGCAAGTTAACGGCCAGCCACTGGTGTATCTGGATAACGCTGCAACTACGCAGAAGCCCAACGCAGTTATCGATGCGATTAGTGATTACTATCGCAACGATAATAGTAATGTTCATCGTGGCGCTCATGCGCTGGCGGATCGTGCTACGGTGAAATTTGAAGCGGCTCGTGAAAAAGTTGCAACATTTTTAAATGCACCCTCTGCACGGCAAATTATTTGGACGCGCGGTACCACGGAAAGTATTAATTTGGTTGCAGCGAGTTGGGGTAAGGCCTTTTTGCAGCCAGGTGATCGCATTCTGGTTTCGGCGATGGAGCATCACTCCAATATTGTTCCCTGGCAATTGGTTGCAGCGACAACGGGTGCAAAAGTTGAAGCAATTCCAGTTGATGTCAACGGCAATATTAATATGCTGGCATTTGATACGATGTTGGATGCTCACGTAAAAATGGTTGCAGTGGGGCATGTGTCTAATGCAATGGGAACCATTAATCCTGTTGAAAAAATTGTTACTCTGGCTCACGCAGTAGGCGCACGCGTATTAATTGACGGTGCCCAATCATTGAGTCATTGGGCGGTAGATGTGCAAGCGCTGAATTGCGATTTTTATGTGTTCTCTGCCCATAAATTATTTGGTCCTACTGGCTTGGGCGTGCTTTACGGTAAAGAGGATTTGCTCAATGTCATGCCGCCTTATCAAGGCGGTGGCGAGATGATCGAAACAGTGAGTTTCGCCGGCACGACTTTCAATCAGTTACCCTATAAGTTCGAGGCCGGTACACCGGATATTGCAGGCGCTATTGGCTTGGGTGCTGCTATCGATTATTTAAATGGCATCGACAGAGTTGCCGCTGCGGCGCATGAACAATCGCTGTTGAGATACGCTGAGGGCAGGGCTCATGCTACGCAGGGCTTGAAATTAGTAGGAACTGCCGCACATAAAACTTCTGTCATGAGTTTTTTAATTGAAGGTGCTCATCCGGCAGATGTTGGCGTATTGCTGGATAAGCAAGGAGTGGCGGTCCGTACTGGCAATCACTGTGCTCAACCGATTATGGATCAATTCGGAATTCCCGGTACTGTGCGTGCAAGTTTCAGTTTTTATAACACTTTTGACGAAGTGGATCGCTTATTCGCTGCGATTGAAAAAGCGAAAACATTTTTGCTTTGATGCTTTGGGATTGTCCTGAAGAGAGGGGGTTGATCATGAGTATCGCTTCATTTGATCCGCAACAACAAGCCGTTCAGGTTACACCGGCGGCGGTCGCGCATTTCAAGCGCCAACTAGATAACAGTCAAAACACGGCTGTTCGTTTGAGTGTTAAACAAAGTGGTTGTACTGGTTGGATGTATGTAGTGGATTTGGTTAATGAATCCAGAGCCGATGATTTGCATTTGTCATTGGGTGATGGTGTTGAATTATTGGTAGATCCAAAAAGTTTACCGGTCGTTGGTGGCACTGAAATTGATTACGTCACCGAAGGTGTGAATCGTCAATTGAAGTTCAATAATCCACGCGTGAAAGATTATTGTGGCTGCGGTGAAAGTTTTAGCGTTAATTAACGATTGTTTTTTAGCGCTACAGGAATAAATATCTATGTCTGAAAGACGTATGGTGGTGGCGCAGGCCGATTGCCCTGCACGCCGGGTACCTGATGGTACGCCGCTGACTATCCCTGAAGGGACTTTTGTGACTATCACTCAAGCATTGGGTGGAAATTACACTCTGACTTACCATGGGCAAATGGTTCGCGTAGATGGGACTGATGCACATCTGCTTGGGTTAGAGTCAGAACAGTTAACGTTTCCGGAGCCCACAGATGACACCATCCATGAAGATCAGGTTTGGCATGCATTAGGAACAGTGTTTGACCCGGAAATCCCGGTGGATCTGGTAAGTTTGGGGCTTATTTATGGCGTTCAGATAAATCAGCAAGAAAAGCAGGTTGATATCCGGATGACATTGACTGCACCGGCTTGTGGCATGGGGCCTGTGCTGGTAGGCGACGTAGAATACCGGGTGCGTAAAGTGCCCAATGTAAAATCAGTAAAAGTGGAGCTGGTGTTTGATCCTCCATGGCAGCGCCATATGATGAGTGAAGAGGCCCAGCTGCAAACGGGTATGTTTTACTGATTCCAGTAGTTAAAGTAAGTGTTAGTCGAGAGTGCTATGACCCAATTTGGTATTGACGTAAGTGCAGATGACATCATTGATAGCCTGAGCTTTTTTGATGATTGGGAAGAGCGTTACAAGTACATCATTGATCTTGGCAAGGAGCTGCCATCAATGCCGGAGCGTTTCAGAACAGATGAGTTTCTGGTTCGTGGTTGCCAAAGCCAGGTGTGGTTGGTAGATGAATGGCGCGATGGCAAGCTGTTTTTTCTGGCGGATAGTGATGCGTTTATCGTTAAGGGTTTACTGGGCGTTGTTCTTGCCGCATTCAATGGCAAGGCGCCCGGAGATATCCTTGGCTTTGATATAGATGGGTATTTTTCTCAGCTGGATTTGTTGCAACATTTGAGCTCAACCCGTGGAAATGGGCTCAAAGCAATGGTCAAGCGTATCAGGGATAAAGCTGCTGCAACCCATTAAAGGTAGTTTTATATGTCAGATTGATAGCTGATTTTGTTTATTAATCAAATAGCTAGGATATAAAAATCACGTAAACCCGCGTATAATCCGCGGGTTTTGTATTTTATGGGGCTTGGATTTGCAAATTGCGACTCAAAAAGTCCCCCTCAAACCAAGAATCGGTGTGGAGTTTCCAAATGGCTGTTGAACAAACCTTATCAATCATCAAACCTGACGCAGTTAGTAAAAATCACATTGGCGAGATCGTTGCCCGCTTTGAAAAAGCAGGTTTGAAAATTGTTGCGCAGCGTATGCTGCTGCTGAGTCGCGCTCAAGCTGAAGGCTTTTACGCGGAACACAAAGGTCGTCCATTTTTTGATGGTTTGGTCAATTTCATGACCTCTGGTCCTGTGGTTGTCCAGGTGCTCTCTGGTGACAATGCAATCGCCCTGAATCGCGAGTTAATGGGTGCTACTGACCCGGCTAAAGCAGCTCCAGGTACCATCCGTGCTGATTTTGCACAGGCGATAGATGCCAATGCTGTACATGGATCGGATTCTCCTGTTTCGGCTGCGCGCGAAGTTGCTTACTTCTTCGCTAGCAATGAAGTTGTAATTCGTTAATCCGCAAACCCTGTTTTATTCATAGGTGCAGAGCCATGACTGAAGTATCCAGTTCCACTCCTTCCGCGCAAGCGGTTGTTGCAGAAGGCTCTGCAAAAATGAATCTCATTGGCTTGCCTGAAGCCAAGCTGGTGGCGTTCTTTGAATCTATTGGCGAGAAAAAATTTCGTGCAATTCAAGTGATGAAATGGATTCATCAATATGGCGCCGATAATTTTGATGATATGAGTAATGTCAGCAAAGATTTGCGTGCAAAGCTTAAAAACATTGCCGAGATTCGCCCTCCGGAAGTTGTTCAACAATTTGATTCAACTGATGGTACGCGTAAGTTTTTGATTCGTGTTGCTGGCGGCAATGTAATTGAAACTGTTTTTATTCCTGATGGTGATCGTGGGACATTGTGTGTTTCGTCGCAAGTTGGTTGCTCACTTGATTGCAGCTTTTGTGCAACAGGGAAACAGGGTTTTAACCGTGATTTAACTGCCGCCGAAATTATTGGCCAGGTTTGGATTGCTGCGAAGTCCTTTGGTCAATTACAAGCCAATGGGCCGCGCAGGGTTACTAACGTTGTAATGATGGGCATGGGCGAACCATTATTAAATTTCGATAACGTTGTCGATTCCATGAATTTAATGATGCACGATAACGCCTATGGTATTTCCAAACGCCGTGTAACACTGAGTACTTCCGGGGTGGTTCCGCAACTTGATCGTTTAAGCCAATTCACGGATGCTTGCCTTGCAATTTCATTGCATGCACCCAATGATGAATTGCGCAATGAACTGGTCCCAATTAATCGTAAATATCCTATCGCGATGCTGTTGGATTCTGCCAAGCGTTACATAGAAGCTATGCCAGATACTCATCGCAAAATTACCATTGAATATACATTGATTGATCAGGTAAATGATCGTCCTCATCACGCACATCAATTAGCAGAACTCTTGCGCGAAGTGCCAGTCAAGATCAATTTGATTCCTTTTAATCCCTTCAATTTGTCCAACTACAAGCGCGTAAGCAACAATGCACTGCGTAAGTTTCAGGATATTTTAATGGAGGCCGGGTATATCACTACAGTACGTACAACTCGTGGTGATGATATTGATGCAGCCTGTGGTCAACTCGCGGGGCAGGTAAATGATATTACCCGTCGTAGCGAACGCTATCGTGCTCAATTCGATGAAGTTCAGGCAGTAAAAATTGTAGGCCAGTAACTCTAATAATGATGAGGTCGGTGATGCAAACAAGTAATGTGTTTAGATTTACCAGGTGCATTTTGCTGGTTTTAACAGCGGCATTATTTGTAAGTGGTTGTGTGTCGGAGGGTGGCAAACCCAAGCGTCCGGTGGATAAAAACAAGTCACTAGATTTACACATTCAATTGGCTCAGGGTTACATTGATAAGGGAAATCGTGAGTCTGCCCGCCATCATTTGCGCAAAGCGGCAGAAATTAATAGTAACTCTCCAGAAGCAACAGAGACTTTGGCGCGGCTTTATCAGTTGGAAGGCGAATCAAAGCTCGCTGAAGAATCGTTTAAAAAAGCGATTAAAGGAAAAAAGAATTTTACGCTGGCGCGTAATAATTTTGGTGTTTTCTTATTCGGTGCCAAACGTTATGAAGAAGCCTTGGTGCAGTTTGAATTAGCGGCTGCAGACCTTGATTATAATGGTCGTGCAGCTGCGTTAGTGAATGTAGGACGAACAGCTTTATTATTAGGGAAAAATGATCGAGCAAAAGCTGCCTTCGAACATGCTTCCGTTCTGGACCGCAACTCGGCAGATGCGAATATAGAGCTTGCCGAAATTTATTTTCAAGGGAAAGAATATGCAAAAGCAAAGGAATATTTAGACCGTTTCCAGGCTGCTGGCCAGCAATCACCAAAGGCGTTGTTATTGGGAATTCGCCTTGAGCGAGTTTTTGGCAACAAAGACAAAGAAGCCAGTTACGTTTTAATGTTAAAAAATCGTTTCCCTTATTCGAGAGAATATTTGGAATATAAGCAAACGATGATGTAAAAATAGTGAGACTTAAAGGCGTTTAATGTTTTCTGATGATGAGAAAAAAGTGGCTGACGATAGCCGTTTCCGTGAATTGTCCCCAGGCAAGTTATTGGTCTGGGCGCGTGAGCGTGCCGGTTTAACTCAGGAGCAGGTCGCCAAAGAGTTATACATGACGCTGACAAAAGTGCGCGCGCTTGAGTCAGATGATTATCGTCACATGGGGTCTGATACCTTTACTAGAGGTTATCTACGTTCCTACGCTAATTTAGTAAAGCTCGATGTGGCACAGCTGTTGGCTGCTTATGATCGCCATGCGCAAAAGCATGGTTTGATTGAACAGGTTATGCCTCGCAAAGTAGAGTCTACGTCTAAACCGCTTTGGCAGTTTGTTGTGCTTATTGTTGTTGTATTACTGGTGTTGTGGCTTATTTCTGTGTGGTTTTTTGATAATCGCAAAGCACCTGAATATGTTATGCCTGCAGCAATTGTTACTCCGATTGAGGCTTTTGCGAGTTCAAGTGTTGGTGACGAAAACTCCACTGTTACCAATTCAGATGCTTCTATCGCAATCAGTTCTATTAATTCTATTTCAACTATTAATAATCCGCCGAACAATTCTTCTACTGATATCGCATCTCTTTCTACTCAATCTGCTGCTAGTAGTTCTGTTGCCTCAAGTGTGATTACCAATGCACCTGTATCTTCTTCTAGTGCTAGGCTGGAGGTGCGTAACGCTGCTCTTGACCAAATTGTATTTGTATTTTCTGAAGAGTGCTGGTTAGAAGTCAGTGATTCCCGTGGTGATGTGTTAGTGGCAGATTTACAGCCAGCTGGTGGGCGTATCACTCTGCAGGGAAAAGCGCCATTTGATGTAAAATTGGGAAATGCTCCGGCTGCCCAAATTGAATTGAACAAAGAAAAAGTTACTGTGGTTCCTGCATCGGGAACCAATAATGTCCTTAGTTTGAAGGTTGGCAAATCCATAAGCGATTAAGCTCGTGGAGTGATTAGGAATAAATATGCATTGCGAATCTCCGATAAAGCGCCGTAAATCTCGCCAGATAATGGTCGGTAATGTTCCTGTGGGCGGTGATGCACCGATTTCTGTACAAAGCATGACAAATACAGAAACAACAGACGTTGCTGCAACGGTTGATCAAATAAATCGTATCCAATTAGCTGGCGCTGATATCGTTCGCGTTTCCGTTCCCACAATGGATGCAGCAGAAGCCTTTGGCGAAATTCGTAAACGAGTAACAATCCCGCTGGTGGCAGATATCCATTTTGATTATCGCATCGCGTTGCGTGTGGCTGATTTGGGAGTGGATTGTTTAAGAATTAATCCAGGTAATATTGGTCGTGAGAAGCGCATTAAAGCAGTGGTCGATAAAGCACGTGACCTGAATATTCCAATCCGTATTGGTGTTAATGCGGGGTCTCTGGAGAAGGATCTACAAAAAAAATATGGCGAGCCAACTTCTGATGCATTGGTTGAATCCGCATTACGGCATGTTGAAATTCTGGATGAATTGAACTTCAACAATTTCAAAGTTAGCGTGAAAGCATCTGACATATTTATGGCAGTTGCTGCGTATCGTAAATTAGCGACCTTGATTGAACAGCCTTTGCATCTTGGTATTACGGAAGCTGGTGGTTTGCGCTCCGGCACCGTGAAGTCTGCAATTGGTTTGGGTGCCTTGTTAATGGATGGTATCGGCGATACGATCCGCGTGTCGCTCGCAGCAGATCCTGTTGAGGAAATTAAAGTAGGTTGGGATATGCTGCGCAGCTTAAAAATTCGCAGCAAAGGCGTAAATTTTATTGCCTGTCCTAGTTGTTCACGTCAAAACTTTGATGTGATTAAAACCATGAATGATTTAGAGCGGCGCGTAGAAGATATTACTGTTCCGCTGGATGTTGCAGTAATTGGCTGTGTGGTTAATGGGCCCGGCGAGGCTAAAGAAGCAGACTTGGGTTTGGCTGGTGGTACGCCAAGCAATTTAATTTATATTGATGGTGAACCTAACCAAAAATTAACCAACGAAAATCTGGTCGATAATCTGGAGCGTTTGATTCGTGCAAAAGCTGCTCAAAAGCAAGCTCAACTCGATGAAGATGCTAAAAATATTATCGCCAAAGCCTAATAGATTAAGTAAGGGTTTCAATTGAAAAAAATTCAAGCAATTCGCGGCATGAATGATTTATTGCCAGCGGACTCTCCGTTGTGGCAATACGTTGAAGGTGTTGTTACTGACATCCTTGCGCGCTACGGCTATCAGGAAATTCGTTTTCCTATTGTGGAGTCGACAGAACTTTTCAAGCGCTCTATTGGTGAAGTGACCGATATCGTAGAAAAAGAAATGTATACTTTTGAAGATCGTAATGGCGACAGTTTAACTTTGCGTCCGGAAGGGACTGCGTGTTGTGTCCGCGCCTGTGAAGAAAACGGGTTGTTGTACAATCAAACCCAACGCCTGTGGTATATGGGACCAATGTTTCGCCACGAGCGTCCGCAGAAAGGGCGTTATCGTCAATTCCATCAAATCGGCGTGGAAACGTTTGGCATACAGGGGCCGGATATCGATGCTGAGGTTTTACTGTTAAGTGCACGAATTTTGCGCGAATTGGGTGTGTCATCCCATGTTCAGTTGCAGATCAACTCTTTGGGAAGTGCAGCTGCCCGCGCTAATTACAAAGAGGCATTGGTTGCTTATTTGAATAATGTGCAGGAGCAACTGGATGAAGATAGCAAGCGTCGTTTGGAAACAAATCCGTTGCGTATTCTGGATTCCAAAGATGCAAATACCCAAGCATTGCTTAATAACGCGCCTGTATTGTTGGATTATCTGGATGATGAATCTCGTGTGCATTTTGAGGGTTTGAAACAATTACTGGATGCTGCAGGTATTCAATATCAAGTTAATCCGCGTTTAGTGCGTGGGCTTGATTATTATGGTAAAACGGCGTTCGAGTGGGTGACCGACAAACTGGGTGCGCAAAGTACTGTATGTGCTGGTGGTCGCTATGATGGTCTAGTTGAGCAGCTTGGTGGTAAAGCGACACCGGCAGTCGGGTTCGGTATTGGTTTGGAGCGATTGGTATTGCTCGTACAAGCTGCCGAAGTTGTACCCGAAAAGTTGGATCAACAAGCAGATGTATTTCTGGTTGCAGTTGGTAATGTTCAAAATATTGCTATGCAATTAGCTGAGCGTATTCGTGACGAGTTACCTTTTATTCGTTTGGTTGTGAATTGCGGTGGTGGCAATTTCAAGAATCAATTTAAAAAGGCGGATAAATCCGGTGCTGATGTTGCGTTGATATTAGGTGAGGATGAGGCTCTGGCAGGTAAGCTTGCAGTCAAGTTTTTGCGTGAAGAGGCTGAGCAGCAAACTCTGTCTTTTGATGATGCTATTCGCTGGTTAGGGACTTTGGAATAAACGTTAACCAGTTTTTTATAGACGAGTAAAAAAATAACTTTCTTTAAATCATTTTTGTTTGCGCATTGCGCTAAGGCCTACAGGAGTCAATTGTGAGTGTACATCTTTCAGAAGAAGAACAATTAGAAGTACTAAAACGCTGGTGGAAAGATTACGGCAAAATCTTAATATCTGCCGTGGTAATCGCCGTTGTAGCGTATTTTGGATTTACTGCCTGGCAAGATCAAAAACGCCAAAAAGCAGAAAAAGCATCAGAGGTCTATGAGCAGCTGTTAAAGCTGGTAAATGTAGAACCGGGAAAGACTCTGACCGATGCAGATAAGGCGACTGCAGCGCATCTGGCAAGCGAGTTAAAAGATGCGAATAGTAAAAGTATGTATGCCTACAGCGCTGCATTTTTTCTTGCAAAAATTGCTGTAGAAGACAATAAATTGGATGCGGCGGCAACTGAACTTAAATGGGTTTTGTCTGCCAAACCGGATGCCGCAACCGAGCAACTGGCACGTTTGCGTTTGGCTCGCGTGCTGACTGCCCAGAAGGCATACCCCGATGCGTTGGCTCAATTGTCTCCAGAGCCTGCGGCGGCATTTACCGCTGAATATGCTGAAGCTCGCGGTGACATTCTTAAATCACAAGGGGATTTGGATGCTGCACGTACAGCCTATGAAAAGGCTTTGGCAGCAACTGACCCGCAACAACAAGAGCGTTTTATGTTATTGCAAATGAAAGTAGATGATTTGAAAGTTGATTCAAGTGTACCCACCGCAACACCTGCGGTTGAGGAGAAAGCTCAATGATGCAAGCCTCGGTAAGACGTCTTGGCTGGCTGGTATTGCTTTGTGCATTCACTATGTCAGGCTGTTCCTGGTTTAGTAAAAAAACCGGGAATGAGCCTCTGGAATTGGTTGATTTCAAAGAAACAGTGGATCTGGACAAAGTCTGGAAGCGCGGTATTGGCGAAGGACAAAACGAGGGTTTTAGTCGTCTTACCCCTGCCTTGGATAAAGAGGCAATCTATGCAGTAGATTATGAAGGCTTGCTCGTAGCTACGAATGCTACAACAGGTAAAAAACTGTGGAGTAAAAAAATTAATCAACCCAAATTGGGGTTATGGGGTTGGTTAAAAAGTTTTGTAGTAGCTGGTGATTCTAACTATCAAATTGTTGGTGGTATCGGTGCAGAAAATGGTTTGTTGCTGGTAGCTACTTATGCGGGCGAAGTCATGGCGCTCTCGCCTGAGAATGGTAGTGAGCTATGGCGTACACAGGTTCCTGGTGAAATAGTTTCTGCTCCGCGTACAAATGGAACTGTTGTTGCCGCTCAAACCGTTAATGGGAAACTCTTTGCTCTTGATGCAAAAACTGGCGCTCAACTTTGGTTCTATGATAATCCACCACCTTTGCTAACTCTGCGGGGAACACCATCACCTATCGTAACTGATACAGCAATTTATGTTGGCTTTTCTAATGGGCGGATGATGGCCTTCAATCCCGACAATGGATTGATTTTATGGGAGCAGCGTATTGCTCTACCAAAAGGTCGTTCCGAGTTGGAGCGCATGGTAGACATTCACTCAACACCACTGGAAAAAGATGGTGTCATTTATGTGGGCACATATCAGGGTCGAATTAGTGCACTGTCGCGTGGTACTGGTAGTCCGTTATGGGGACAAGATGGATCTACAAGTGAGAATCTTGCGATTTCTGGTGATAAGCTTTTTGCCAGTCATGCCGACGGAAAAGTAGTTGCTTACAACGCGGCGAGTGGTGAGCAATTATGGGTAAATGACAAAATGTTGCGCCGTGGTTTAAACGGCCCCCAGGTGTTTGGTGATTATCTGGCGGTTGTGGACTACAAAGGTTATATGCATGTTCTTAATCAGGCTGATGGTGAATTTGCTGCACGAGTCAGGGTTGATCGCAAAGGTGCCAGAGCACCAATGCTCACCAATGGTGAAACATTATATGTCTATACCAATCGTGGCAAATTAATCGCCTATCAAGCAAAAAAGGCTAAATAAACCTCTCTTAACCTTAATCGCAAACCAGCCGCCCGAGCTTACCGCTTACATTTAGGGTAAACTTCCGGGCGGCTGGTTTTGTTTTATCTCCTGATTTAATACGATTCTGTTTTTGCCTCTAATTCATTAGCAATTGATACTTTTATGATAATCCCCGTAATAGCACTTGTTGGCCGCCCGAATGTGGGTAAATCCACCTTATTTAATCGCCTTACTCAATCTCGCGATGCGTTGGTTGCTGACTATCCTGGCTTAACTCGTGACCGTAAATATGGCGAAGGTGTATTGGAGAATCGCCGTTTTATCGTCATTGATACTGGAGGTATAAGCGGGGAGGAAGAGGGTATTGACAGCATGATGGCTGGCCAATCGTTGTTGGCAGTTCAGGAAGCTGACATCGTGTTATTTATTGTGGATAGTCGCGCAGGTTTAAATCCAGCTGATGAGATGATCGCGAAGCACTTGCGGGTCAATAATAAAAAGACGTATCTGGTGGCTAACAAAATTGATGGTACAGATCCTGATATAGCGCTCGCACCTTTTTATGAGTTAGGGCTTGGTGAAGTTTATCCAACCACCGCCAGCCATGGTCGCGGTGTTAGATCTCTGATGGAAGAGGTGCTCGCCGGTATTCCTGAATTGCCTGAGGATTATCAACCTGAAGAAGCGACCGGTATTAAAATTGCCATCGTTGGGCGGCCTAACGTAGGTAAGTCAACCCTGGTAAACCGCCTTCTGGGAGAGGATAGGGTTGTCGTTTACGATCAGCCAGGTACAACGCGTGACTCGATCTACATCAATTACACGCGTTTTGATAAGCCCTATACCATCATTGATACTGCCGGTGTTCGTCGCCGGAAAAATATCGATTTGATGGTGGAAAAATTCTCCATCGTAAAAACCATGCAGGCAATTGCAGATGCAAATGTGGTTGTGCTGGTAATGGATGCCAGTGAGGGCGTGGTTGAACAGGATTTGCATTTGATGGGGACGACCATTGAGGCGGGTAGGGCATTGGTTATTGCGCTTAATAAATGGGATGGATTGGATGATGCCCATAAGCAGTACGTGAAAAACGAAATTGAACGCCGCCTGCGTTTTGTGGATTTTGCGACAATTCATTTTATCTCTGCGCTGCATGGTACCGGTGTAGGCAATTTATATAAATCGATTGAGCTGGCATACCAATCTGCAACGGATAAATTCAGTACTAATTACCTCACGCGTATTCTGCAAGACGCAGTGCGTGAGCATCAGCCACCGATGATTCAAGGGCGTCGCATCAAGCTGCGCTATGCTCATCCGGGAGGGCATAATCCACCAATTATTGTGATTCATGGTAATCAAACCAACGATATTCCGGCGTTTTATACTAAATATCTGGAAAAAACCTATCGTCGGGTTTTGGATTTACACGGTACACCAATCAAAATTGAATATCGCAATAACGATAACCCTTACAGTGAGCGCAAGAAGAAAATGACCCAGCGTCAATTAATCCAAATGCGCCGTAAAACTGAACGGGAAACCAGGAACCCTAAAAAACAGTAATAACTTACAATAAAAAAGCGCGTAAACTGGTTTTGCTTGTCAAAGAGTGTAAGGCTTGCGATCACCTCGCTGAAGGAGTAGTGTTACGCGCCTTAACTGCTTTGCCTTAAACCGTATTAATTAACCGAGCCGAAGATGACGTCCGCAAGCCGAAAGCTGCTTATCATCGATGACGATGCCCTTGTTCGCCAGAGTATTGTGACTTACCTGACGGATAGTGGTTTCACTGTCACGGCCACTTCTGATGCTCCTTCTGCGCTAGATCTTCTTGCCTCCACTGAAAACCTGCCTGATTTGATTCTTACCGATTTGCGTATGCCCAATGGTGATGGCTTGCAATTGCTGCAAACCTTAAATGATCTCCACGATGGTATACCGGTCATCGTAATATCTGGTGCTGGTGTAATGAATGATGTTGTGGGGGCATTGCGTCTAGGCGCGCGGGATTATCTTATCAAGCCCTTGGTGGATCTTGAGGTTCTTATTCATTCCATCAATAAGGTGTTGGACCGTAAGGATTTAGAGGAAGAAAATCGCCTTTATCGCGCGCAATTAGAAGAAGCAAACCGGGAACTGCGAGAAAATTTGCGTGTTTTGGAAAGGGATCAGATCGCAGGGCGAAGAGTTCAGCGCCGGTTGATGCCTGCAGGAATTAAAACCGACGATGGTTATACTGCCGCCCACACTATTGTGCCCTCTTTGTTTCTCAGTGGCGATTTTGTTGACTACGCCCTCATTAGAAAACGTTACCTGGCCTTTTATCTTGCCGATGTTTCCGGGCATGGTGCCTCTTCTGCATTTGTCACCATCTGGTTAAAACATCTGGTTAGCCGAATGGTTAGGGAAGAAGGGTTGTTTGGAGACGAAAACTCGTTTGCCCAAGGCGCCAATGTCATGCTGCGCCAAATCAACCGGGAATTGCATGAAACGCGCCTTAGCCACCACTTGACCTTATTTGTCGGAGTGATAGATACCTACACTAATCAGATGCATTATGTGGTAGCTGGCCATTTGCCTATGCCAATTTTGATTACTCCTGAAGGTGCTAACTATTTGACTGGGCGTGGGAAGCCGGTAGGCATATTCAAAGATGTGGAATGGGATGTCTATGAGTGCAATCTCCCTGAAACGTTTGCATTAGCCTGCTTTTCTGACGGTGTATTGGAGATCATGCCGGATCAGGAATTGCAGGACAAAGAAGCGCGTTTGTTAAAACTAATCTCCTCAAGTAGTGGCAGTTTAGATTCTGTCTGCAATACTTTAGTTATAAAGGAGATTCGCGATAACCCCGATGACATCGCGGTCTTATCTATATCCCGAGGTGTAAGTGAATGAAGTCCGGCCAGATACTTGTTGCCGATCATAACGGTGTATATGTCATTAAGATGTTGGGTGATGTGCGCCTGACACTATGTATTTCTTTTGATCAATTTATTGATTCTATGTTTAAAAGTGCTGATTTTACTTCGGTGTTGTTTGACCTCTCCGAAGCGGAAGCAATCGATAGTACGACGCTTGGGTTAATGGCCAAAATCTCAATTTTAGGGCAGGAGCGTTGCGGAATAATGCCGGTAATTCTTGCGAGTAATCCGAGTATCCAGCGTATCCTCCAGACTATGGGTTTTGCAGATATTTTCACGATAGTTGATAAGCTGGATGCGCCGGTATTAGCGAATCATCCCTTAAATTGCATTAATTGCGATGAACAAGAAGTCAAAGAAAAGGTTATTGAAGCGCATAAAATCCTGATGGGATTAAATGCCAGTAATGCAGATACTTTTCGTAATCTGGTTAATATGCTGGAAAACTGCTAACCCAGTGAGTTTTACTAAAAATTATTTAACTTCATTTAAGCCGGCTTTAACCTGGCTCTTCGCACGAATAAATTCTGAATGAGGCAGGTAAATTAAATCTGCTACCTTACGAATCAAATAATCCTCGTATTTATCCAGATTCCCATCAGCAAATGCTATTTCCCACATTGCTCTTATTAAAGTGAACTTCTCTGGATTGTCGCAGTGCTGATTAACGATTTGGGTGAATTGATGTAAAGAGGTTGCATGATTTGATTCACTTTTGGCAAGTGTAATCAATTCTGATATTTCATCTGATGTGAGCGAATATTTGCTTTTTAGCGAGTGGCTAAGTGACTCTAATTCCTGATCAGAGAACTGGTGGTCGGCCATAGCAACTTCAATTAATAAAGCAGCTACTGCCAGCTGTTTTTGATGAGCTGATAAAACAGGCGAAACACCACCTGGTTGCAGGTGGCGTTCGATGAAGCGCGAAAACTTGTTAAGCACGAGACTTTTAAGCCTTGGACTTCAACAAGTTTTCAAGATTGATTTGGTCTTTTACGAAGCCGCGAATACCTTCGGCCAATTTTTCAGTTGCCATTGCATCCTGATTCAAGCCAAAGCGGAAACTGGTTTCAGTCTCAATTTGTTTGGCAATAGCTTCACCAGTATTAGAAGGAGAGAGAACGCGTTTTAATTCGCCTTTATCCTGATCCAACTCTTGTAACAGTTGCGGACTGATGGTCAATCGATCACAACCTGCCAGTGCTTCAATTTCGCCAATGTTACGGAAGCTTGCACCCATTACTACAGTTTTGTAGCCATTTTGTTTGTAGTAATTATAAATGTGACGTACAGATACAACACCTGGATCTTCTTCGGCGGTGTATTCTTTCTTGTCGGTATTGGCTTTGTACCAGTCGAGGATACGGCCAACAAAAGGAGAAATCAGGAATACACCAGCATCTGCACAAGCGGCTGCCTGGTTGAAACCAAACAAGAGTGTCAGGTTACAATTGATGCCTTCTTTTTCAAGTACTTCGGCAGCACGAATGCCTTCCCAAGTAGATGCAAGCTTGATGAGTACGCGGGATTTATCAACTCCACCTTTTTCATACAGGCTGATCAGCTGACGAGCTTTTGCAATAGATGATTTTGTATCGAACGATAAACGTGCATCGACTTCAGTAGAAATACGGCCAGGAACGATTTTCAAAATTTCAAGGCCAATACCCACTGCCAAGTGGTCGCCAGCTGCACTGAGTTGTTCCGCACTATTCACGATACCTTTGGTGCTACTAATGGCAGAAGCAAGCAAATCCTGGTATTGCGGCATTTGTGCAGCTTTATAAACCAGAGACGGGTTGGTGGTTGCGTCCAGTGGTTTGTACAAGCGGATGGCTTCAATGTCACCGGTATCGGCGACTACGTCGGTAAATTGCTTCAGTTGTTCAAGTTTACTAGTCACAGTGGTAATCCTATCTCTATAAATTCACGTGGTTGATCTTCGTTTAATTGCCGTCGGATCTATTATAGTCCTTATGACTTTATGAATGAAACAGTCATTTTTTATAAGTAGTAAATTCATTAGCTCAAGTCTGCTTCTTACGCAGGCGAACTGTCGATATCGTGTAATGGTACCTCATTTAAGACTTCCAATGCTTGCTTAACAACGTCGATACCAGCGCCTGGTTTGTGTGCTTGTTCACTTAAAATACGCCGGAATTGCCGTGCGCGTGGCATTCCGTGATACAGGCCGAGAATATGGCGTGTAAGGTGATTTAGACGAGCACCTTTTGCTAATTGTTCCTCACAATAAGCGATAAATCCTTCCATAACCTCCTGGCGACTGATTATCGGACGCGATACACCGTAAATCTGCTGGTCTACTTCAGCTAGCAAATACGGATTCGCGTAGGCTTCGCGTCCAAGCATCACGCCATCAACATGCTCAAGCAATTGCTTGCTTTGTTCTAATGTGGTTATGCCACCATTGATAATAATTTCAAGATGAGGGAAATCCCGTTTGAGCTGGTAAACCTTATCGTATTGCAGTGGCGGTACTTCCCGATTTTCTTTCGGACTTAATCCTTTTAGCCAGGCTTTGCGTGCGTGAACGATAAAGGTATGGCAGCCTGTTGTTGCGATGGTGCTGACGAAATTAACCAGCCCCTCATAATCCTCCATATCATCTATGCCGATACGGTGTTTGACTGTTACCGGAATTTTAACGGCGTTCTGCATCGTCGCTATACATTCGGCAACTAACTCAGGCTCCGCCATCAAACAAGCGCCAATCATTCCGTTTTGAACCCTGTCACTTGGGCAGCCGCAGTTAAGATTGACTTCATCATAGCCCCAGCCTTCAGCAATTTTGCTGCATTCAGCCAAATCGTTGGGATTGCTCCCTCCTAACTGCAAAGCGAGGGGATGTTCACAGATGTTGTAGTCAAGAAAGCGTGCTTTGTCGCCATGCAATAGCGCACCAGTGGTTACCATTTCGCTATACAGAACCGCTTTTTTAGTCAACAAGCGCCAAAAAGTCCGGCAATCCGAGGTGGACCACTCCATCATGGGGGCAAGGGTAAAGCGTCGATCAAGCACGGGAGATGTCATTTAATCCGGGTATTTTTGTTGATAGGAAATAAAAAACTGCGGTCATCTTTACAGGTGTTTTATGATAACTCTATTTACAGGCTGCTGCACGGCAAGTCCGGTTCACAGGATTAATTTGTTATGACGCTTACCCATATAGATTCCCAAGGGCATGCCAGCATGGTGGATGTCTCCGAAAAAATTCCCAGTGTGCGTGAGGCGAGGGCATTTGCACGGGTGTTGATGAAGCCCGATACGCTGGCACAAATTAAACAAAACTCGTTGAAAAAAGGCGACGTATTGGCTGTGGCTCGAATTGCGGGTATTCAGGCTGCTAAAAAGTGTTCGGATTTGATTCCATTGTGCCATCCGTTGGCCTTAAGCAAAGTTGCAGTAGATTTTGCTTTGGATGAAAACAGTAACGCTGTTGAAATTACCAGCTATTGCAAATTAACTGGTCAGACCGGGGTGGAAATGGAGGCGTTAACTGCGGCGAGTATTGCAGCGCTGACTATTTATGACATGTGTAAAGCGGTAGATATGGAAATGATCATTGAGCAAGTATGTTTATTAGAGAAATCCGGCGGTCGCCGTGGGCATTATCAGCGTGAGGTGCGTGCGTAATGATCCGCGTTATTTTTCTTGCGCAATTGCGTGAGCAATTGGGTACTGCCGATCTGGATATTCCTGCAGGGCAAATTAAAACGCTAGCTGATTTAAAACAATATTTGTTTTTGCAAAATGCATCCTGGGAAAGTGTATTGTCGAATACCAGGTTATTAACCGCAGTCAATCATGCTTATGTTAAAGGTGATCAGGCATTAGTTGATGGTGATGAAGTGGCTTTTTTT
The DNA here is from genome assembly GCA_021151825.1 of Cellvibrionaceae bacterium. GTDB lineage: Bacteria > Pseudomonadota > Gammaproteobacteria > Pseudomonadales > Cellvibrionaceae > Cellvibrio. Next base: position 166,250 of record JAGKWQ010000008.1, on the reverse strand, counting down.
CCTCCAGTAAGCGGAGGTTGATGTGACTTTTTCTATAGCGGTACAGATCGAGGATTTTGATGTTGGTCAGGAGTATTCCGATCTGATTGCAAATGATACATCCGCAGGAGCAGTTGTGTTTTTTGTGGGGCGAGTGCGCGACTTTAATGATGGAAAAAATATTGCAGCGCTGTCATTAGAGCACTATCCCGGAATGACTGAAAAAATACTGCAGCAGATATTGGATGAAGCAAAAAGCCGATGGCAATTAGTGTCTGCCCGTATCGTGCATCGCGTCGGTGATTTGCAATTGGGTGATCAAATTGTTTTTGTAGGAACAACGAGTGCCCACCGTGAACATGCGTTTCAGGCGGCTGAATTTTTGATGGATTTTTTGAAAACCCGTGCACCTTTTTGGAAAAAGGAAACGAATCAGGATGGCAATTTCAGGTGGGTGGAGTCAAAAAATAAAGATTATGAAGCGGCCAGGCGGTGGGAGTAAGCAGGCAGATTATCTGCCTGCTTGAATCAGCATTTATCAGTGGCCGGTAGCGACTTCCGCAACATTATTTGTTGCTTGGGTTTTGTTGGCACTGAGCGCAAAAATGCACAAAGCAACGTAACACAATGCAGGTACGATAAACGCAGTAATGTAGCTGCTATGGCCAGAAACAAAGCCGACCAGTAATGGCACAAATGCACCACCGATAATCGACGTACACAGGAATCCTGACGTTGCTTCCGAGCTTGCAGTTGAGCGCTCTAATGTCAACGTGAAAATCACCGGGAACATAATTGAGTTAAACAAGCCGATTGCTATAGCAACAAAACCAGCACCAACACCGCCCACAGCAAATACGTAGAAACACATCGCCGCCGCAGCGCCAGTGAACGTTGCAAGTAACAGCGCGGCGTTTACTTTCGCTAACAAGGCAGAACCGATCAAGCGGCCAACCATTGCGCCTCCCCAGTAGAGAGCAGTTAATGCAGCAGCTTCTTGTAAAGATACTCCGGGAACACCGTCAGAGAAGCGACCAGTAAATGGCAAGCCGAAAATTGCATCTGAATGTCCCCAAATTGAATCAGAGTTCAGGAAGAATGCCATTTGGGTTCCGATAGCAACTTCAGCGCCCACGTACAGGAAAATTGCCAAACCGCCCAAAATCGCCCATTTAGATTGGAATGCTTCTGACAGCATACTGCCAATACTTCTGCCAGATGACGAAGATGCAGGGGCTGCTTGACTTACAATATTTCTGCTCAGGTAGAAGAACACCAACAGTGCAGCAATCATACCGGCCAACCAGAAATAGGCAGCGTCTATGCCAGCTAATGCTTCTGCACGCACTTCTGCGGTAATAACTTCGCCATGCTTAACTTCTACACCTTCCAGAAAAAGTGTTGCACCAATAATCGGACCAATGAAAGTTCCAAGGCTATTGAACGTTTGACTGAAGGTTAAACGGAAGTGGCTACCTTCGGGTGAGCCAAGTGCTGCGGCCAATGGGTTTGCAGCCACTTGTAATGCAGTGATACCGCTGGCAAGCACAAATAAACCTGCCAGAACCAATTCATAAATTTCAATATTGGCTGCGACCAACATCAAAATACAACCGCCAATCATCATGCTTAAGGCAATCAAAATAGTGGGAACAGATTTGAAGCGGGACAACAGTGCTGCTGCCGGGAAACTCATTACTCCATAAGCAATAAAAAATGCAAAGGCGCTAAGCTGTGCTTGCAAGTCAGTCAAACTGAAGATGCCTTTTACGGCAGCGACCAGTGGATCAATTAAGGATGTAATAAAGCCCCAGGCAAAAAAAAGCGTCGTGACCGCCGCATAGGCGGGACCGTATTTTTTGGATGATGATTGCATGAGTGTGATTGCCTCGTTGTTATATAAATGATTTGTCGTTGTAATGGTCTTTAATCGTTGCCAGGCAGGGGGATTGGTTGATCCCTTTAATCTGGCTGAAATAGCGGCGGTACTATAATCCAAGGCTATAAAGCTGTCACATTGTTTGTTTCACGATTACAATCCCCCTCAACAAAAAAATCAATGATACATCTTATAGTCAATTGGACTTAATACTGGCTTCAAGGAGATGGCGATAATAAATTCAACCAAGAGGTTAAGGCAGTGGCAAAAGCAACGATTGATGATGTAGCCGCTCTGGCTGGCGTATCCATTAAAACTGTTTCGCGTGTGGTAAATAATGAACCCAATGTACGGCCAGCAACTCGCGAAAAAGTAGAAGCAGCTATTGCGGAGTTGGATTATCGCCCAAATCAATCGGCGCGGAGTCTGGCGGGGAACCGTTCTTATCTATTAGGCCTTATTTATGGACACCCAAGTGCGCACTATGTACTGGATATTCAAGAAGGTGTTCTGGAAATTTGCCGACCACAGCGCTACGAATTGCTGGTTCACCCGGCAATACATCGGGATCCTAATGTATTAAATGAAGTTATGGATTTGATTCTGGAAAAGCGGGTTGATGGTGTGATGCTAACGCCACCGCTGTCCGATAACATGACAGTCATTAACTCGCTTAAAAAAATGAATATTCCGTTTGTTCGTGTTGCACCCACAGAAAATAAATCCTTATCACCTTACGTAGAAACAAACGATGAAGAAGCGTCCTATGATATGACGTGCCAGTTAATTGCTCTTGGTCATACTCGAATAGGTTTTATTTGCGGTCACCCTGATCATCGTGCAATGTCATTGCGTTACGAAGGGTACAAAGCGGCCTTAATTGAAAATGATTTGCCACTTGTAAAAGACTTGGTGGAGCAGGGCGATAACTCATTTGAGTCCGGTGAAGTTTGTGGGAAAAAGTTATTGCAGCACCCGCAACGTCCAACCGCAATTTTTGCAGCGAACGACGATATGGCTGCAGGCGTTATGATGGTTGCTCATCAATCGGGAGTAAAAATTCCTGCGCAATTATCGGTAGCAGGTTTTGACGATACTCCGGTTGCACATCAAATTTATCCGTCATTAACTACAATTCGCCAACCGATTCGTCAAATGGCAAAGAAGGCCACCGATTTATTATTAAAGCAGTTGAAAGGGCGTGAGATTCAATTGCCGGCAAGTATGTTGAGCTCCAGTATTATTGTTCGTGATTCCACTGGCCCATTGGTAAAAACTAAAGATAAACACTAAAGATAAAACCGCCTGCAAAAAAAATGCACCTTCAGGTGCATTTTTTTGATTGCTAATACGCTGCGATCAAATATTTTTAAGCGCTGGTGTGTTGTTAATCAGCCAGGCTGCCGAGCCAACTAATGCCGCTTTATCATTCACAATCAGACGAATGGAAATATCACTAACGTAACCTGCCATCGGGCCTTTATTTTTGTAGCGTTCAAGGAAATGGGATTCCGGTAAAAGTCCAACCAGCTTGGGAGTGATTCCTCCACCAATTACAACACCACCTTTAGCGCCGAGCGATAACGCTTTATCGCCAGCAACTTCCCCTAACACATCGCAAAATGTTAACACCGCTTCGCGGCATAAATCATCTTCATCGGCTAAGCCTTTTGTGCTTACATCCGCAGGCGTATACGCTTTTGCTTCCGCCCCGGCGTTATGGGCAATAGCGCGATACAGCGTTACCAAGCCGCCTCCCGATAAAATATTTTCAACAGATACATGATTTTGTTCTTTCAGCAAAAAGGATTTGATATCCAATTCTTTTTCATTGGTTGGAGCAAAGCTCGCATGGCCACCTTCGGTGGGAATAATGTTCCAGTTACCGTTGTCAGGTACCAGTGCTGCCATTCCGAATCCTGTACCGGGGCCCATTACAACAATGGGTGCATTCGGGTTGGATTTATTGGAGTCATACAGTGTGACCAATTCATTTTCTTGCAAAAAAGGTACTGCGTAGGCGAGGGAGGCAAAATCGTTAATCACATGCAGGGTTTTCATGCCTAATTGATCGCGCAGCCCTTCGATTGAAAACTTCCAGTTCAGGTTAGTCATGGCGGCTTGACCATTTTCAATCGGACCGGCAATTGCCAGGCAAGCATGGTCGGGGATGGAGATTCCAAACTCGGCACAACAGGCTTTAATCATCGTCGCCATATCGGTGTAATTAGCGCATTTAAGGGTGATTTGACGTTCTGCGGTGTAATTGATTTTGCCGCGCGCGCGATTTTTCTCAGCGTCGAACTCAACCAGACCGAAACGGCCATTGGTGCCGCCGATATCTGCAACCAGTAACAGGCTCATGTGACTCCTCAACTTCTTTTATAAAGAAGATCAAATAGTTATGGATGGTGTGTTTGTAGTAATGGTTAGGGGCGGGAGGATACCATTAAACAGAAAGGGCGGAAATTCACTTTTAAACACCTGCTTTAAACTTCCATTTATTTACAAATCGAGGATGCAAGGTGCCTTGCTTGATGCGCTTTTTGCTAATTTTGATGCCAATAAGATCAAATTATGAGACCATTTCCTATGTTGAATAAAGCTTGGTTTAGATGCCGTTGACAGCGCTGTCAATTAATAGTAGCTTTCGCCAGCCTGGAAGTGCAAGGTGGCATTTATGCGCCTTGGGTTTATAAGAGAATATATTCGTTCAATCTGACTCAGCGATAGCAATGAGTTTCAGTGCAACCCGCTTATTAGCAAGCGGGCTCCATTTTCTCAGGGATACTTCATATTCGCTCCGTGGCTCTATTTAATAAGCCTATGCTTAATGCATGGTCCAGATTTTCTTTGTGGGAGCTAGGTTTCCCCAATTTTTATAGTTTAAGTACCTGTGGAGGTTGCAAACGTGCAGTGGCCAAGTATCACCAGTAAAGTGAAAAAAGACCCGGCGATTGAAGCAAAAATTAATGAATTGCTCGCGCAAATGAGTCTGGAAGAAAAAATTGGCCAACTAATTCAGCCTGAAATTCGCTATTTAACCCCTGCTGATGTTAAGGAATACCACATTGGTTCTGTCCTTAATGGCGGTGGATCTGTGCCCAATGGCAATCGCTATTCAAAAGCCGCTGACTGGTTGGCAATTGCCGATGCTTATTACCAGGCATCTATGGATGATAGCGATGGCAAATTAGCAATTCCGATAATGTGGGGTACCGATGCGGTTCACGGCGTTGGCAATATTGTTGGTGCGACGTTATTTCCGCATAACATTGCTCTGGGGGCTGCGCGCAATCCGGAGTTGATTAAAAAAATTGGTCGTATTACTGCCACAGAAATTGCAGTTACCGGCCTTGATTGGGACTTTTCTCCTACTGTTGCTGTAGCGCGTGATGATCGTTGGGGACGTACTTACGAGTCCTGGTCGGAGCACCCTGAGCTGGTGCGCGATTATGCCAGTCAAATGGTAGATGGATTACAAGGCGAAGCGCAGAGCACCGAATTTCTGTCCAAATATAAAGTGATTTCGACAGCCAAGCATTTCATTGCCGATGGTGGAACTCTCAACGGAATTGACCGTGGTGATTGTATTGATGATGAAGAAAGCTTGTACCGTATCCATGCCGCTGGTTATTACAGTGCTATAGAAGCAGGTGTGCAAACGGTGATGGCTTCTTTTAATAGTTGGCATGGCGAGCATATGCACGGTCATCGTTATTTGTTGACGGATGTATTGAAAGATCAAATGGGTTTTGACGGTTTGGTTGTTGGCGATTGGAATGGTCATGGTTTTGTTGCGGGTGCAACGCCATTGAATTGCCCGCAGGCGCTGAATGCCGGACTGGATATTTATATGGTTCCGGACCCCGAGTGGAAACAATTGTATCGAAACACGCTTGCGCAAACACAGGATGGAACAATTCCGTTGAGTCGCGTAGACGACGCCGTACGCCGTGTATTGCGCGTTAAGCTGCGTGCGAATTTGTGGGAAAAAGGTTTGCCATCTTCTCGCCCGTTAGCGGGTCGCGATGATTTATTGGGTGCAGTAGAGCACCGCGCCGTTGCGCGTCAAGCGGTGTGCGAATCGATTGTGCTGTTAAAAAATAAAAATAATTTATTGCCGCTATCGCCTAAAGCCAAAATTTTGGTGGCTGGCGACGGTGCCGACAATATTAGTAAACAAACTGGCGGTTGGTCGATTAACTGGCAAGGTACTGGCAATACCATGGCTGATTTCCCCGGTGCAACAACGTTGTGGATGGGAATTGAATCTGCCGTTACAGCAGCCGGTGGTTCAGCGCAATTAAGTGTTGATGGCTCTTATACCGAAAAGCCCGACGTCGCCATCGTTATTTTCGGTGAAGATCCTTACGCTGAAATGCAGGGCGATATCCAGCATCAATTGCTGAAGGCCGGCGATACATCTGATTTGGAATTGCTCAAAAAATTGAAAAATGATGGCATTCCGGTTGTGGCGCTGTTTGTTACTGGTCGCCCTATGTGGATCAATCGCGAACTTAATGCTTCGGATGCATTTGCTGTTATCTGGCAGCCAGGTACAGAGGGGGCAGGCGTTGCTGACGTTATTTTTAAAGCGGCAGACGGCAGTATTAATCATCCGATAAAAGGGCAGTTATCTTTTTCCTGGCCGAAGCATCCTGATCAGGGAATGTTAAATGTCGGTGATAAAGAATACGATCCATTATTTGCTTATGGTTTTGGTTTGACATATGGCGAAGAAGATTCATTAAGTGATGACCTTTCTGAAGAAGGAATCAGTTTTGAAGCTACCTCCCATGTTCTGGAATTATTTAACCGTCGCCCATTAGGAATTTACGGCATTATTCTTGAAGGCAAGAATAATGATCGGACCGCGCTTAATGGCAATGTTGCAAGCGTATCTACTTTAACGGTCAGTTGCGTGGATAAGGATGTGCAAGAAGATGCCCGTCGTGCACTTTGGAATGGCGAGGGAGAAGGTTTGGTGGCTATATCAACACCCAATCGTCAAGTGTTAAGTGATTATTATGAATCAGATTCTGCTCTGGTTTTTGATATCAAAGTTGATGTGTCCCCACAAGCTAAAGCCTGGGTGCGTATTGGATGCGGTCCATCTTGTTATTCGCAAGTGGAAATTACCAGGGAGCTGACGGCAATTGCTGGCAAAGGATGGAAAACCTTGTTGGTGGATTTAAAAGATTATCCGGATGTCGGTACGGATTTCGGTTTGAAACGGACTCCACAAGAATTGTTTGCCCTGATTCTTGAGCCTTTCACTCTAGTTGCAAATGGTAAACTGGATATAACATTTTCTCAGGTGCGTATAGAAAAGGGCTTGGCTAAAGGGCTAGGGGTTCGAATCGCCTGATATACATACACTGATATACCAAGGCCGCTTGTGCAAACAGGCGGCCTTTTTTTGTGCGTTTTCTCGCTTGGTGTCTGAGTTTAACGAATAGATTTTCATCGCTTGCTGTTTGATTGTGCATGACAAAAAAATACTGTGCATTGATTTGCATTTTAATTGTGCGTGAAAATTTTAATGTTTGTGTTCAAATGACGCATGGCTCATTCTTTGGTCACCATAAGAGAGCAATCAAAAAAATAATAAAAAATCTCTTTTTCAATTTTAAAAAATTATATCCTCTTGATTAATAATGAAATATTCCTTAAGGAAAGTTTTAAAAAATCGATTGGCATAAGCCTTGCTCCAGTGGGATTTAGTCACACCTCTGTTGTGCCCTCAATGTGAATTGATGATTTTTTTAGTGCATGACAAAACGTAGCTAAGAAATATTTATTTTCGTTATTGGTGTTGATCGTAAAACCACACACATTTATCCAAAACTGGAGAAGGCTCTATGAAAAAAAATATGATTCATCTTTTTGTTGCTGCTGCAAGTTCATTACTGTGCGCGGTGCCAAGTGTTTCTGCAAAAACATTCACTGAGTCCTTGCAACAAGGTAGTGCGGTAAAAATAAATTTTCGTACACGATTTGAAGATGTTACTGAAGATACATTAGATACTGCTGGCAAAAAAAATGGTGAGCGCGAAGCGGATGCATGGACGACTCGCTCACGTATATCTTATCAATCCGGTGCATGGAATGGTTTTGGTTTTACTGGTGAGATGGATAATATCAGCGAAATGACAAATGATGTCGATTATCGAACTTCCGCAGCTGCTACAGATCCTCTGTGGGGGCAGCGCAATACGGTTGCTGTAATTGCCGATCCAACGGGAACTGAAGTGAATCAGGCATTTATTTCCTACACCAGTTTTAATAACCAGGTTAAATATGGCCGCCAACGGCTTGTGTTGGATAACTCGCGTTTTATCGGTAATGTAGGTTGGAGGCAAAATGAACAAACCTATGATGGTTTGTCATGGACGAATAAAACTATTCGTTACACCAATTTTACTTACGCCTACATTAGTAATGTAAATCGTGTTTTCGGAGAAAATAATCCGGCATTGGGTGATCTGCATATGGACAGTCATGTGCTCAATGCAAGTTACACCGGTTTTGATGCAGGAAAGTTAATTGGCTATGCGTATTTGCTCGACATTAATGATCCGATCGCGCAGCTTGGATTAACTAGCGATACTTTTGGTGTTCGTTGGCAAGGTGCAGTTGGTGAGTCCTTTCTATATAACCTCGAATATGCAAAACAACAGGATGCGGGTGCTGCAAAATTATTTGAAGCTGATTACACATTGGCTGAGGCTACTTACAACGTCAGTCGTTACAGTTTCACAGTGGGCTATGAACTTCTTGGATCGGATGATGGGAAGTATGGTTTTGCAACACCACTGGCAACCCTGCACGCCTTTCAGGGGTGGGCTGATAAATTCCTGGCTACGCCTACAGCGGGTTTGGAGGATACTTATTTAAATGTTGGTGCAACTATCCTGGGGGCTCAAGCTTTAGTGAGTTATCACAAATACGACTCGGATGAAGGCAGTATTGATTTTGGTGATGAAATTAATTTCAGTTTAAGCAAAAAAGTTGGTGCAGTCGTGTGGACAGCAAAGTATGCCCAGTATTCTATGGGTGATACTAATGCAAACTACACCGATACTACTAAGTTTTGGGTAATGGCAGACTGGAACTTCTAAACAGGCTTCATCAAAACGTAAAAATCCCTGATTGTTAATGATCGGGGATTTTGGTTGTTTTCGTCACGCTTTTCCTTTCTGTATAAAAACCTTCATCAAATTATCAAGCAAATTTCATATTCTCCGTTCAGCATTTTACCGAATGCGCGCACAACCTTGTGCGCTATTGCTGATAATCAATAACGGAGAAGGATATGCGTAACAATTTACTGTTAATTGCCAGCTTGTTGCTGGTTGGTGTGATGTCTACAAGTGTGAGTGCCACAGAAATTCATCCGGTAAAAGGTAACTGGTATTTATTTGATGTGGATGAGGTTGTTTCTCTATCGGGCGGTACTGAGTGGATCGATGCCCAAAATGATGAATTGCTTGGTTATAGCGGTGATGGTTCTGCGCTCACATTTTCCTTTTCGCTAACAAATTCTGCTTTATTAAATCTGGTTGATGCCGGATTGGCGGGCGATGTATTCACTTTGTTAATTAACGGCATTAATTACACAAGCTCCACGGTTGCGGCAAGCTCTGCTGCTTATGTGGGAATTGATCTGGATGCAGCTTGGGTGGCCTCTGAGTTTAGTCGTCTATCTGTTTTATTGGCACCGGGTGATTACACGGTAACCGGCTTTTTGAAGCAGTCTGCAGCTGACGAATATGGCTCTCCTTATCTGGCGACAGTAGGTGGATTAAAAATTGTAGATGTGGATGAATCAGGCATATTTGCTTTATTTGGGATCGGTGCATTTATGCTGTTATTTAATCGTCAAAAATGGCGTATTGCTGCTGCTTTTTCTGGTAAAGGAGTAGAGAAATGAAGTTAATGAATGGTTTGGTAAAACTGCTGGGTTTTTCTGTTTGTTCTTGTGCTGTTTATGCTGCAGATGTTCCGGTAAAAATTATTGCCTTTAATGATTTTCATGGGCAATTGGAGGCACCGGGAAGTTTACGCGTAAATGCAGCAACTGCAACGCCAACAATCCCAGTGGGCGGTGTTGAGTGGATGGCTGCTTATGTTGATGTACTAAAAGCAAAAAATCCTAATAATGTTGTGGTGTCTGCCGGGGACTTGATTGGGGCTACGCCATTAATTTCTGCGCTATTCCATGATGAGCCTACAATCGAAGCGATGAATCGCCTTGGATTGGAATTCAATGCGGTGGGTAATCATGAATTTGATGAGGGGCGCGATGAATTGTTGCGTATGCAAAATGGTGGTTGCCATCCTTTTGATGCAAATAGCTGCCAGGGCGCTGCAGTCGGAACACCAGTTCCTTTTGAGGGCGCGCGCTTTGATTTTCTCGCCGCGAATGTCTATGACACTGCCAGTAAAAAAACATTGTTTGCTCCCTATGCAATTAAAACGTTTGGAAATGTCAGGGTTGCATTTATTGGTATGACGTTAAAGGAAACTCCGACAATCGTTTCACCCAGCGGTGTTGCTGGTTTGGAATTTACTGATGAAGCTGCAACGGTAAATGCGTTGATTCCCAAGTTGAAGGCGCGTGGTGTGAAGGCTGTTGTGGTACTTATTCACCAAGGTGGAACCCAGCCAGTCACACAGGCAGCTGATACTATTAATTCATGTACGGGAAATTTGGCTGGTACACCGATAGCACCGATTGTAAATCGCCTGGATGATGAGGTTGATTTGGTCATTTCCGGTCACACTCATCAGGCTTACAACTGTTTGTTATCCAATAAATCAGGTCGATTGATTTCGGTGACGAGTGCTAACTCTATCGGCCGTGTGTTAACTGACATTGATATCCAGGTGAATCCAAAGAGTGGTGATATCACGAAGGTAGTCGCGCAAAACAAATTAGTGGATCGCTCCGCGACTGGTGTTGTTCCTGATGCTGAAATTGCTGCAATTGTTAGTAGATATCGCTCGTTGGCGATGCCTATTGCGAATCGCGTTATTGGCGAGATTACGGCAGCGATACCTGATTCAGCGGTGAGTACTGCAGGCGAATCTGCATTGGGTGATGTAATTGCTGATGCGCAACTCCAGGCAACAGCGCCGGCCGGTTTGGGTGATGCTGTTATTGCGTTCATGAACCCGGGTGGTATTCGTTCGCCGGGCTTGCTCTATCCCTCCAGTGCAGCGGGTGAGGGCGATGGTAAAGTAACTTATGGTGAGGTGTTTACCGTGCAGCCTTTTGGAAACAGCTTGACCACGCTGACGTTGTCTGGCGATCAAATCCATATTTTGTTGGAGCAGCAATTTACTGATTGCCATACGGGTAATGCGCCGGCAAATTGGAATTATCCTGTTGGTGATACGGGGCAAGCGTTTAATCGCATTTTGCAAGTGTCTGCTGGTTTTACTTATACCTGGTCTGCAATCGGGCCTGGCTGTGACAAGATTGCGCCTGAGTCCATAAAACTAAATGGCAAGGTCATTGATCCATTACTGGACTATCGCGTAACCGTAAACAATTTTTTAGCGGATGGTGGTGATAAATTTTTTATCCTCATTAAAGGAAAGCAGCGTTTAGGTGGGGCTCAGGATGTTGATGCGCTTGAAGCCTTTTTTGCGAATCCACTGAATGATGGTGATGCTTCACGTAGTGGGGTACAAATCGCTCCGGGATTGCAGGACCGTATTACTCGTTTAAATTAACGCAAGCAATAAAAAAGGCCGCAATAGTGCGGCCTTTTTTATTGTTCGGAAATGCGATTATTTTTTAGGATAGTCGCGTTTCGGGCTACCAGTATATTGTTGGCGCGGACGACCAATTTTATAAGAGGTGCTTACCATTTCGTTCCAGTGAGAATACCAACCTACTGCACGGCCCAGCGCAAATATCACGGTGAACATTTCTGTTGGAATATTAATAGCTTTCATGATGATGCCGGAGTAAAAATCTACGTTAGGGTAGAGTTTTTTGGAAATGAAGTATGGGTCTTCCAATGCAATTTGCTCCAGGCGTTTGGCAATGGCCAGCAGGGGCTCATTTTCCAGGCCTAACTCTGATAAAACCTCATCACAAGTTTGTTTCATTACTTTAGCGCGTGGATCAAAGTTTTTATAAACACGGTGACCGAAACCCATCAAGCGGAAGCCGGAAGTCTTGTCTTTGGCGCGAGCAACGCAAGCTTCAATATTTTCAACAGTGCCAATTTCTTCCAGCATTTCCAGCACGGCTTCATTTGCGCCGCCATGAGCAGGGCCCCACAGCGTTGAAATCCCTGCTGCGATTGCAGCAAAAGGATTGGTGCCTGATGAGCCAGATAAACGCACAGTTGATGTTGACGCATTTTGTTCATGATCGGCATGCAGAATAAAGATCCTGTCCATTGCTTTGGCAATGGTCTTGCTAACGCTCGACGGTTGGCCAGCGGTACCGAAGGTCATGTTCAGGAAGTTTTCGGCGTAATCAAGATTACTGTCGGTGGCAACAAATTCTTCGCCCTTGCGGTGTTTGTATACCATCGCAGAAAGAGTGGCGATTTGGCCAATTAAACGATACGCCGTTACTTTGCGGCTCTCGGCATTGGTAATGTCGATTTCATCGTTATACACGGCTGCCAATGCGGCAACAGCGCTGCACAAAATTGCCATTGGGTGCGATTCACGCTTGAAACTTTTAATAATGTTGGCAACAGAGGGGTCTACAACAGAATGTTTTTTAACTTCGGTAGTGAATTCTTCTTTTTGCGCCGGGGTTGGCAATTCGCCATTCAGGAGGAGGTAGCAGGTTTCGATGTAATCAGAGGAGACAGCCAGTTGTTCAATCGGGTAACCACGGTGGAGTAACACGCCTTCATCGCCATCAATAAATGTAATCTTCGATTCGCATGAGGCGGTGGACATAAAGCCCGGGTCAAACGTGAAAAAGCCATTCTTGGTAATACTGGTAACGTCGATAACATCAGGGCCGATAGTGCTTGAATAAATAGGTAATTCAATCGTCGTATCAATGCCATCAATCTTGAGATGTGCTTTCTTGTCAGTCATTACTGACTCCTGTGCTTACTGATTGGACTTAAGGCTTGAGAGAAGCATGTTTCGCTCTGCTCATCGAATAAAAACTGTAGGTAGTCTGCTATGGTTAAGCTGTTAATTAAAGCTGAACGCACGTTTACTTTCTACAAGTGGCGTTATGGGCCGGCTACTTTTTATGGACTAGTCAGCGATTGTAGTTTGCTGACGCTGCCGTTTGCGAGCGGCATTATAGATGACTTGTTTGTTAAGACGAAAGTTTTTGGCGTATCTCCGGGGTAATTTCTTTTATCTTTTTTAAAAATTTTATTGTCGTGTCAATTTGGATACTTGGCACATCTTAAAACCTCTAATTTTGTCGCACTGACCTGGGGCGAGCATAGGTAAAGTGCTCACATGAAGTGCATTTTCATGAAAATATTTTATTAAAATCAGCGGCTTGTGTAAAAAGCTCGTTAAAAATAAAAGGTTATTTTCACGTCTTCGAATATGAAGACTTCGGCGCGGCTTTTTGTTTGTGTTTCGAGAGGTCAATCTCTATAATGCTGCGCGACTTGCAGGGCGTGTTTCATTTAGTGTCATTTTGGGTGATAAAAATGAAGCGCTTATTCTTAAACCTGCCCGCGATGGGCAACCAGGTGAGATAGACCGTGAACAAGAAAAGACCTGTCAATCTACATATATCATTTGCTGCACTTCCCATCACTGCCTACGTTTCCATTCTTCATCGTGCCTCCGGCGTTTTCCTTTTTGCAGGTGTTGCTTTCCTTTTATGGATGCTTGATGCCAGTCTCGATTCGCAAGAAGGTTTTAATAGTATCCGCGATCTTGCTGCTAATCCGATTTGCCAGGGTGTCCTGTGGGTAGTTTTGGCTGCGTTGGCTTATCACACAACAATGGGCATTCGCCATCTGATCATGGACTTTGGTATTGGTGAGTCATTAAAAGGCGGTAAGGCCAGCGCTAAACTTGCGTTGGTAATCGCGATTGTGCTGATTGTATTGGCGGGGGTGTGGGTATGGTAACTTCAGTAACCAGTTTTGGACGCAGTGGCCTTTACGATTGGCTGATTCAGCGTGTTGGTGGTGCCGTGATGGCGGCTTACACCATTTTTATCGTTGCATATCTCGTATTAAATCCTGAATTGACTTACGAGCAGTGGCAATCACTTTATAGTCAGTTGTGGATGCGTGTATTTACCCTTGTTACTTTACTGTCCTTTATTTCCCATGCGTGGATTGGCTTGTGGGCTGTGCTCACTGATTATTTGACCATCCGTTTAATGGGGCCAAAAGCAACCTTTTTACGCATATTTGCGCAGATTGTTTTAGGTGCTGTAGCGGTTACCTATCTGGTCTGGGGTGTTCAAGTGATTTGGGGAATTAACTAATGTCTACTATGCGCACGATTTCTTTTGACGGTATTGTGATTGGCGGCGGCGGCGCCGGTATGCGCGCAGCATTGCAGTTGGCTCAATCGGGTTACAAAACTGCCGTAATTACCAAAGTATTTCCAACTCGCTCGCATACTGTATCTGCCCAGGGCGGAATTACTTGCGCGATTGCGAGTGCTGACCCGAACGATGATTGGCGTTGGCACATGTACGACACCGTAAAGGGGTCGGATTACATTGGTGACCAGGACGCAATCGAATATATGTGTTCTGTTGGTCCTGAGGCGGTATTTGAATTAGAACATATGGGCCTGCCTTTCTCCCGTACTGATGAAGGTCGTATTTATCAGCGCCCATTCGGTGGGCAATCGAAAAACTTCGGTGAAGGTGGTCAAGCTGCGCGTACATGTGCTGCCGCAGACCGTACTGGCCATGCTCTGCTTCATGCCCTCTATCAAGGCAACCTGAAAAATAAAACTGTTTTCCTGAATGAATGGTTTGCCGTTGATTTGGTTAAAAACGCTGATGGTGCGGTTGTTGGTGTTATCGCAATTAACATCGAAGATGGTGAGACCGTTTATGTAAAAGCCAAGGCAACTGTATTGGCAACGGGTGGTGCAGGGCGTATCTATGCTTCTACCACTAACGCGCACATTAACACTGGCGACGGTGTTGGCATGGCTCTGCGTGCTGGCTTTCCTGTGCAAGATATCGAAATGTGGCAGTTCCATCCGACTGGTATTGCCGGTGCTGGTGTGTTGGTAACTGAAGGTTGCCGTGGTGAAGGTGGTTACCTCATCAACGCTGACGGTGAGCGTTTTATGGAGCGCTATGCACCGAATGCGAAAGACCTTGCGGGACGTGACGTAGTAGCTCGTTCCATGATCCAGGAAATTATTGCTGGTCGTGGTGTTGGCCCGAACAAAGATCATGTATTGCTGAAACTTGATCACCTCGGTGAAGAAGTGCTTGAAAGCAAGCTGCCCGGTATTTGTGAGTTGTCTCGTACCTTTGCGCACGTTGATCCTGTTTACGCTCCGATCCCTGTGGTTCCAACTTGCCACTATATGATGGGTGGTGTTCCTACCAATGTGAATGGACAAGCCTTGACCATTGATGCTAATGGAAATGACGTGGTCATTGATGGTTTGTTCGCGTGTGGCGAAGTGGCTTGCGTATCGGTACACGGTGCAAATCGTTTAGGTGGTAACTCGTTGCTCGATCTGGTTGTGTTTGGTCGTGCAGCGGGCTTGTATATCGAGAAAGCGTTGCGTGAAGGTATCGAGCACCTCGATCCAACCCAGGCTGACATTGATAATGCGATGGCTCGCCTGAATAAAATCAATACTTCTACCAGTGGTGAAAGTGCAGCAGTACTGCGCAAAGAGCTGCAAACTATTATGCAAAATTACTTCGGTGTATTCCGCAAGGGCGAGTTTATGCAGAAGGGTATTGAGCAGCTTGCAGCACTGCGCAAGCGTATTGAAAATGTGGCGATTACCGATAAGAGCAATGCATTCAATACTGCTCGTATTGAAGCCTTGGAATTGCAAAACCTGCTTGAAGTGGCTGAAGCAACTGCTATTGCTGCGGAAGAGCGCAAAGAATCTCGCGGTGCCCATGCGCGTGAAGACTTTGAAGAACGTGACGATACCAATTGGTTGTGTCACTCAATCTATTTCCCCGGCGAAAAGCGCGTTGGCAAGCGTGCGGTGAATTTCAAACCGCGCACTATGGAAGCTTTCCAGCCTAAAAAACGCACTTACTAATCGGGAGCAGAAATCATGTTGAAAGTACAAGTTTATCGCTATAACCCTGAAACTGATAATGCGCCTTATATGAAAACCTATGAGATTGATACTCAAGGTAAGGATTTGATGGTGCTGGATGTTCTGGAGCTCTTAAAGGCTCAGGATCAATCGTTAGCTTATCGTCGCTCATGTCGTGAAGGTGTGTGCGGTTCAGACGGCATGAACATTAATGGTAAAAATGGTTTGGCTTGTATCAAACCAATTTCCGAATGCGTGAAAAATAACACGCTGATTTTGCGTCCACTACCTGGTTTACCAGTGATCCGCGATTTGGTTGTCGATATGACCCAATTCTATGATCAATACAAAAAGATTGAACCCTATTTGCAGAATGATACGCCAGCACCGGCAATCGAGCGTTTGCAATCTCCGGAAGATCGCGAGAAGCTTGATGGCCTTTATGAGTGTATACTCTGCGCCTGTTGCTCAACCAGTTGTCCTTCCTTCTGGTGGAATCCCGATAAATTTATCGGCCCTGCCGGTTTGTTACAGGCTTATCGTTTCCTGGCAGATAGCCGCGATCTGGCGACCCAGAAACGACTGGCCAATTTGGATGACCCCTTCAGTGTGTTCCGTTGCCATGGTATCCAAAACTGTGTGGCGGTTTGCCCTAAAGGGTTGAACCCGACACGAGCCATCGGCCATATACGCAACATGTTGTTACAGAGCGCTACCTAAGGTGGCGCTTTTGCGTATCTGAAGCAGGCAAAATTTGATGGTTTGATGAGCAATTTATGCTTGTTTAATCAAAAACTGTTCGCTGTCACCTTTGGTGATGGCAACTTAAAAGCGGCGCTTTTAATCACAAGTTGAAAGCGTTTGGTAGCTAACCGCTAGTTGATAGCAGGGGATTAATCCCCAAAGATTAAGGTGGGTGGAATGCAAGACAGCATTATGGAGCAATTTTGGAGTACGTCTCACATTTCCGGTGGGAACGCTGCTTATGTCGAAGAGCTCTACGACACGTATTTACACAATCCTAATGCCGTTCCTGAAGAATGGCGTAACTATTTCGATCAGTTGCCACGCGTAAATGGCGTACTGACTCAAGATACTCCCCATTCAGTCATTCGCGCTCAATTTGAACAATTGGGTAAATCCCGTGTTCGCACTGTGACTGTTGCCGGTGGTTCAGTTAGCGCAGAGCACGAACAAAAACAAATTAAAGTTCTGCAATTAATTAGTTCTTATCGTTTCCGTGGCCATCAAAAAGCGCAGCTCGATCCGCTGGGATTGATGGTGCGTGAGCCAGTTGCCGACCTGGATTTACAATTCCACGGCTTGACCAATGCTGATCTGGATACCGTATTTAGCAGCGGTACTTTGTTTATCGGTAAAGAACAAACTACCCTGCGTGAAATTATCGAAGCATTAGAGAAGACCTATTGCGGTCATATCGGTGCTGAAATCATGCACATTACGCCGTTAGCTGAAAAGCAATGGCTGCAACAACGCCTTGAAAGTGTTCGCTCAAATCCGGAATTTACCAAAGAGCAACGCCTGGCTTTGCTGGAGCGATTGACTGCTGCCGAAGGCCTTGAGCGTCACCTCGATAGTAAATATCCCGGTACCAAGCGTTTTGGTCTGGAAGGTGGCGAGAGCTTCATCCCACTGGTCGATGCGTTGGTAAAACGCGCGGGTACCTACGGTGCAAAAGAAATTGTATTAGGTATGGCGCACCGTGGTCGTTTGAACACTTTGATCAATGTGTTCGGTAAAAATCCTGCAGAATTGTTTGCGGAATTTGATGGCAAGCGTTCTCTGAACACCTCTGGCGACGTTAAATATCACTCAGGTTTCTCATCCAACGTGATGACCCCCGGTGGTGAATTGCATATTGCGATGGCCTTTAACCCTTCGCATCTGGAAATTGTTTCTCCGGTAGTTGAAGGTTCTGTGCGTGCACGCCAGGATCGTCGCAGCGATAAAACCGGTGCAAAAGTAGTTCCGATTGTTGTTCACGGTGATGCTGCATTTGCCGGTCAAGGTGTAGTGATGGAGACATTCCAGATGTCCCAGACTCGCGCTTATGGCACTGGTGGTACCTTGCACCTTGTGATCAATAACCAGGTTGGTTTCACTACCAACAAACGTGAAGATGCGCGTTCGACAGAATACTGTACCGACGTTGCCAAAATGATCGAGTGCCCGATTTTCCACGTGAATGGTGATGATCCTGAAGCCGTATTGTTTATCGCCCAATTGGCAATGGACTATCGTTACGAATTCAAAAAAGACGTAGTAATTGATTTGGTTTGTTATCGTCGTCGTGGCCACAATGAAACTGATGAGCCATCAGCGACTCAGCCATTGATGTATCAAATCATTCGTGCACTCAAAACGACTCGCACTCTCTATGCAGAAAAATTGGTAGCGGCGAATTTGCTTTCTCAAGCAGCGGCGGACGATTTGACGACTAACTATCGTGCAGCATTGGATCGCGGTGAGCATGTTGCCAGTGGTTTGGTGAGCGAGCCGGATCGTACATTATTTGTAGATTGGACGCCGTACATTGGCCATGACTGGATAGCTCCAGCTAATACCGGTTATGAATTAAAAGCACTGCAAGCTGCTGCCAATAAAATGTGCGAGATTCCCGATGGAATCGTATTGCAAAAGCAAGTAGAAAAAATTTACGAAGACCGCCGCAAAATGGCCGGTGGTGCATTGCCGCTTAACTGGGGTATGGCTGAAACTCTTGCCTATGCAACCTTGGTTGAACAAGGTTTTCCTATCCGAATGACAGGCCAGGATGTAGGCCGCGGAACCTTCTCTCATCGTCATGCCGTAGTTCACAGTCAGAAAGATGGCTCTGCGTATGTTGCTTTGGCGAACATGAAATCTGATCAGCCGTCATTCGAACTCTTCGACTCCTACTTGTCTGAAGAGGCGGTACTTGCATTCGAATATGGTTACTCAACTACATCGCCAACAGGTCTGGTGATTTGGGAAGCACAGTTTGGTGACTTTGCTAACGGCGCCCAGGTAGTAATTGACCAATTTATTACCAGCGGTGAACACAAGTGGGGCCGTTTAAGCGGTTTGACTATGTTGTTACCACATGGTTATGAAGGGCAGGGTCCAGAGCACTCATCGGCTCGCCTTGAGCGCTTTATGCAGTTGTGTGCAGAACATAATATCCAGGTGTGTGTACCTTCAACTCCAGCGCAAGTTTTCCATATGCTGCGCCGTCAGGCGATCCGTCCGATGCGTCGTCCGCTGGTGGTCATGAGTCCAAAATCCTTGTTGCGTCATAAGCTGGCTACTTCTACGTTGGAAGATTTGGCGAATGGTAGTTTCCAAAATGTGATCACCGATTCCAGTGTTGATCCAGCAAAAGTACAACGTGTTGTGCTGTGTAGCGGTAAGGTTTATTACACATTACTGGAAGAGCGTACCGCTCGTAATCTGGATAATGTTGCCTTAATTCGCCTGGAACAGTTGTACCCATTCCCTGAAGCAGAATTGAAAGCTGCACTCGCACCGTTCAAAAATATCAAAGATATTCTCTGGTGCCAGGAAGAGCCAATGAACCAGGGCGCATGGTATAGCAGCCAGCACCATATGCGTCATGTGGTCGCTGATGTTTATGGTCAGTCACTGCATTTAGACTATGTCGGTCGTGATCCTTCAGCAGCTCCGGCAGGTGGTTATATGTCGGCGCATATCGAAGAAGAAAAACGTTTTGTAAACAAAGCTCTCACTGTGTGAGAGCTTTTTAACTGATTGAGTTGATCAAATAATCCTAGCGCTACAGAGAGATGGAATAGCATGAGTATCGAAATCAAAGCCCCAACCTTCCCTGAATCCGTTGCTGATGGCACGGTAGCAACCTGGCACAAAAAACCTGGCGAAGCTGTCAAGCGCGATGAACTGATTGTTGATATTGAAACTGATAAAGTTGTATTGGAAGTGGTCGCACCCGCTGATGGCAGCATCGCTGAAATTTTAAAAGGCGAAGGCGAAACTATCCTGAGCAACGAAGTAATTGCCCGTTTTGTTGAAGGTGCTGTGGCAGGCGCTCCTGCAGCGTCGGCGCCAGCTGCTGCTCCAGCAGCGGCTTCCGCTCCTGTTGCCTCTTCAGATAAGCCAGTAAATCCTGCTGCACGCAAACTGGCTGAAGAAAACAATGTAAACACGTCTACTGTTGCCGGCTCAGGCAAAGATGGTCGTGTGTTGAAAGAAGATGTTGCGAATCACCTGAAATCTGCACCAGCTGCAGCGCCTGCTGCCGCAGCTGCGCCAGTAGCGGCGATTGAAGCTGTTGGTGATCGCGTTGAAAAACGTGTACCAATGACTCGTTTGCGCAAGCGTATTGCCGAGCGTCTGCTTGAGGCTTCCAACACCACTGCAATGCTCACTACTTTTAACGAAGTGAACATGGCTCCAGTGATGGCACTGCGTGCAAAATACAAAGACCAATTTGAAAAAGCGCACAATGGTTCACGTTTGGGCTTTATGAGCTTCTTCGTAAAAGCGGCTGCCGAAGCACTGCGTCGTTTCCCGGCTGTGAATGCGTCTATCGATAACAACGATATCGTGTACCACGGCTATCAGGATATCGGTGTAGCCGTATCTACTGATAAGGGTTTGGTAGTTCCAGTATTACGCAACGCTGAAAACATGAGCCTGGCGACTATCGAAAATACTATCCGTGATTTCGGTCTGCGTGCTCGTGATGGCAAACTCGGCATCGAAGAAATGTCAGGTGGCACTTTCACTATCACTAACGGTGGTGTGTTTGGCTCTCTGCTTTCCACTCCGATTTTGAACCTGCCACAATCTGCAATTTTGGGTATGCACAAAATCCAGGAGCGCCCAATGGCTGTGAATGGAAAAGTAGAAATTCTGCCGATGATGTATTTGGCTTTGTCTTACGATCACCGTTTGCTGGATGGTAAAGAAGCTGTGCAATTCCTGGTGACCATCAAGGATTTGCTGGAAGATCCAGCGCGCATTCTTTTAGAAATTTAATCTGCTTTTTTGAAACGCTCTTGGCAACCTAAGAGCGTTTTTTTATGTAAAGGGTTACTGCTCACAAGGTTGTAGCCGACTGTTAATAATTTAGGAACATTGTTATGTCTGAAAAATTTGATGTGGTCGTTATAGGTTCCGGCCCGGCGGGATATGTTGCCGCGATTCGCGCAGCGCAGCTCGGCCTGAAAACTGCGTGTATCGAAAAGTGGCGCAATGAAGAAGGCAAGGGTGTTAATGGCGGTACTTGCTTGAACGTTGGTTGTATTCCTTCCAAAGCCCTGCTCGATAGCTCCTACAAATACCACGAAGCCAAAGAAGATTTTGCTGTTCACGGCATTACCACCCAAGGCGTAGAAATCAATGTTCCTTCCATGATCGCGCGCAAAAATCAGATCATCAAAAATCTGACCGGTGGTATCGCAGGCTTGTTCAAAGCTAATGGTGTTACCAGCGTTTTTGGTACAGGAAAATTATTAGCGGGCAAAAAAGTTGAAGTAACTGACTTTGATGGCAAAGTATCAGTACTGGAAGCCAATCACGTAATCCTGGCCTCAGGTTCAAACCCGATTAATATTCCTGTTGCTCCCGTTGATAACGACGTAATTGTTAACTCAACCGGTGCGTTGGAATTTTCTGAAGTGCCAAAGCGTTTGGGTGTTATCGGTGCTGGTGTTATTGGCCTGGAGTTGGGTTCTGTATGGAACCGTGTTGGTTCTAAAGTAGTTGTGTTGGAAGCGCTCGATAGCTTCCTTGCGATTATGGATCAACAAATCGCTAAAGAAACCCAAAAAATCCTGACCAAACAAGGTTTGGATATCCGCACTAGTTCACGTGTTACCGGCACTAAAGTAAACGGTAAAGAAGTGACTGTGACTTATCTGGATAAAGACGGTAAAGAGCAACAGGAAACGTTCGATAAATTGATTGTTTGTGTTGGTCGTCGCCCATTCACCGAAAATCTGCTTGCGGCTGATAGCGGTGTAAATCTGGATGAGCGTGGTTTTATTTTCGTGAACGAGCAATGTGAAACGAATGCGCCAGGTGTGTGGGCAATTGGCGACGTAGTGCGTGGCCCGATGCTCGCACACAAAGGTTCAGAAGAGGGCGTGATGGTAGCTGAGCGTATCGCTGGCCAGAAATCACAAATCAATTACGATATTATTCCTAACGTAATTTACACCCACCCTGAAGTGGCTGCGGTTGGTAAAACCGAAGAACAAGTTAAAGCGTCCGGTGAACCTTACAATGTAGGTACTTTCCCGTTTGCTGCATCTGGCCGTGCTATGGCAGCAAATGAAAGCCATGGTTTGGTAAAAATTATTGCCCACGCGGTAACTGATCGTATCCTTGGTGCCCACATTGTTGGTCCAAGTGCTGCAGATCTGGTTCAACAAGTGGCAATTGCAATGGAATTCGGTTCGAGTGCGGAAGACCTGGGCATGATGGTGTTTGGTCACCCAACCCTGTCTGAAGCAATCCACGAAGCAGCCCTGGCAGTGCATGGCCATGCCATCCACATTGCCAATAAGAAGAAGCGTTAAGAGAACCATAGAGTCCTCGTTTTTTAGGCGGGGGCAAACTCATAAGGTTTGCCTCCATCGATAACCCAAGTTGGACTGTGTACTAAAACGCTAATCCAACCATCGTCAAATGGAACTACACCATGAATTTGCACGAGTATCAGGGTAAGCAACTGTTTGCCCAATATGGTTTGCCTGTTTCTAAAGGCATTGCTGCTGCGACTGTTGAAGAGGCTGTTGCTGCTGCGGATCAAATCGGCGGCGACATGTTCGTCGTTAAAGCTCAGGTTCACGCTGGTGGCCGCGGTAAAGCGGGCGGCGTAAAGCTGGTTAAGAGCAAAGAAGATATCCGCGCTTTCGCTGAAAAGTGGTTGGGCAAGAATCTGGTTACTTATCAAACTGATGAGAAAGGCCAACCAGTAAGCCGCATTTTGGTTGAAACTTGCACCGACATCGCCAAAGAATTGTACCTGGGCGCTGTAGTTGACCGTTCAAGCCGTCGTATCGTGTTCATGGCCTCTACCGAAGGTGGCGTAGAGATCGAGAAAGTTGCACATGACACTCCTGAGAAAATCCTTAAAGTTGCTGTTGATCCGCTGGTAGGTGCTCAACCTTTCCAAGGTCGTGACCTGGCTTTCAAACTCGGTTTGGAAGGCAAGCAAATCAACCAATTCGTTAATATTTTCCTCGGCCTGGCCAAACTCTTCAAAGAGAAAGATTTGGCGTTGTTGGAAGTTAACCCACTGGTAATTACTCCAGAAGGTAACTTGCACTGCCTGGATGCGAAATTAGTAATCGACGGCAATGCTCTGTACCGTCATCCAGAATTGAAAGCAATGCAAGATCCTTCACAAGAAGATGCGCGTGAAGCTCATGCCGCTGCTTGGGAATTGAACTACGTTGCACTCGGTGGTGATATCGGTTGTATGGTTAACGGCGCTGGTTTGGCGATGGGCACCATGGACATCGTTAAATTGCACGGCGGCCAACCTGCTAACTTCCTCGACGTAGGTGGCGGTGCGACCAAAGAGCGTGTAGTTGAAGCGTTCAAAATCATTTTGTCTGATGACGCGGTGAAAGCAGTATTCATCAACATCTTTGGCGGTATCGTACGTTGCGACATGATCGCAGAAGGCGTAATCGGTGCGGTTAAAGAAGTAGGCGTAAAAGTACCTGTTGTTGTTCGTCTGCAAGGTAACAATGCTGAATTGGGTGCAAAAGTGTTGGGCGAAAGCGGCCTGAACATTATTGCCGATACCGACTTGACTGGCGCTGCCAAGAAAGTTGTTGCAGCTGCTGCGAATCAATAAGGGGCGAAGAACATGAGCGTTTTAATTAACAAAGACACCAAAGTAATTTGCCAAGGTTTCACCGGTGCGCAAGGTACTTTCCACTCCGAACAAGCGATCGCTTACGGCACCAAAATGGTTGGTGGTGTAACTCCAGGTAAAGGTGGTCAAACTCACCTCGGCCTGCCAGTGTTCAACACTGTTGCTGAAGCAGTGGCTGCAACGGGTGCTGATGCATCGGTAATCTACGTTCCGGCTCCTTTCTGTAAAGACTCAATTCTTGAAGCAGCTAACGGCGGCATCAAGTTGATCGTGTGTATTACTGAAGGTATCCCGACTCTCGATATGCTTGACGCAAAAGTGAAGTGTGACGAGTTGGGTGTGCGTTTGATTGGCCCTAACTGCCCAGGTGTTATCACTCCGGGCGAGTGCAAAATCGGCATCATGCCAGGCCACATCCACAAGCCAGGTAAAGTAGGTATCGTATCGCGTTCAGGTACGTTGACTTATGAAGCGGTTAAGCAAACGACTGACTACGGTTTCGGCCAATCTACTTGCGTAGGTATTGGTGGCGACCCAATCCCGGGCTCAAACTTCATCGACATCCTGAAGCTGTTCCAGGCTGACCCACAAACCGAAGCGATCGTAATGATTGGTGAGATCGGTGGTTCTGCGGAAGAAGAAGCGGCAGCATTCATTAAAGCAAATGTGACCAAACCTGTTGTGTCTTACATCGCTGGTGTAACTGCACCTGCTGGTAAGCGTATGGGTCACGCTGGTGCGATTATTTCTGGCGGTAAAGGTACTGCTGACGAGAAATTTGCTGCACTGGAAGATGCTGGCGTGAAAACTGTTAAGAGCTTGGCCGATATCGGTAAAGCACTGAAAGAAATCACTGGCTGGTAAGAAATTACTGATCGGCGATGTTTAATCAGGTTTCTGTGAAAAAGGCGATCTTCGGATCGCCTTTTTTGTTTGTATTTGGTATGTATTACCCGAATCTGTTTTTTTGTGCAGATTTAATCCTTTATAGTCGTCTGCATCAATGATGTATGAGTTTCCTGATTGCGTGCTCTTTACATCCCATAGATTTCTATACTTTAAGCTTTTCAAAGTCCCTTATTAAAATAACAAGGAAAAGGTAAACGATGGCTTACTCAACACAGAACAAAGAGCGTACAGAGCTGAAAAATAATCCAGTGCAATCCAACGCTGGCGGTGAATCATTTTCAGATAAACGCTCATCCACCCGCAACAATATTCAACTGCAAGCACTTATGGCTACAAGCTCTGTGCAAGAAAAATCACATGCCTCTGTACAATTTATGGCAAGTGACGCTACGCAGAAGAAATTAAATAACACCGGCTTACCCGATAATTTAAAAGCGGGTATTGAAGCTCTCTCTGGCATGAGCATGGATCACGTTAAAGTGAACTATAACTCTGATAAACCTGCCCAACTGCAGGCTCATGCTTATGCGCAAGGTAATGAGATTCATCTGGCGCCAGGGCAGGAGCAGCATTTGCCGCATGAGGCTTGGCATGTGGTACAACAGGCACAGGGCAGGGTGCGGCCAACTGTACAGATGAAAGCTGGAATGCCGGTTAATGATGATACTCAGTTAGAGGCAGAAGCCGATGTGATGGGGGCGCAGGCGGCACAATTCATGTCAATAGGCCATGGTGCAATCTCCAGTACACCAAATGCTACTCGCCTGGCAACACTGAGCGCGAGTCCTACGTCTGAAACCCCAATGCAATTAATGGCGACATCCCAGATTAAAGACTTTGAACAAGCCGGAGGAACTTGTGGCCTTTACTCATTGGGTATGGCTATTTCCGGTGTAGACAGTAGTGTGGTAAGTCATCGGGACAAACTGTTGGAATTATTGCTTAAAACCGGCAATCAAGTTGGCACATTTGTCGGTGAGTTTATGGATGCTAATAACCTCGCCGAAGTTGCCAGAAAACTGGGCCTGACTGTAAGTGTGATTGGTTTTAGTGATGTTGATGATTTCAAGGCAAAGCTTATTGGCACAGGCAGTAACGGCGTGGTAATGGGATATTCGGTATTCGATGTTCCTATTCAGAGTTATTCTTCCATCCCAAGGGGGTTGTCAGCATTCAAGCACCTATTCTCCCATTGGTCGGTAATTGAAGCATTAAATAGCGATAAACTCACTGTCAGGGACCCCAACTCTCCAGGTTCAACCCGAGAAACACCCATCGCAGATTTCTATCAGTCCAATCAGGATGCTGACCATAGCTCTGGTAAATTCGACTTTAAAGAGTTTCAGGATAATGTGGGTCAGAGCGTTGGTGATTTGAGGAGCTTATGGGAGTCAGAGGAACTTGATAAACGGGCCAACAAAACCAAAGCTCAAACTCCAATCGGTTCTGCGCATTTACCAACGCCAAAATTAGATTTAAAAGGCAAAATTGTATCGGTGGGCGGTTCGGTCACACCTGCTCTGGTAGAGAAACCTTATAAGCTTAAGATAAGCAATGGCTCAAATGATGAGGTGGGTGGTGAGTTTACTTACACCATCAGATTAGCGGGTAGCAAATGTGAAATGGGGACTGGGAACGTTCGTTCTGGTGGGACTGTTAACGCATTGGCCGAATGCGAAATTAATATTGCATCGTTAATGTCAGGCGGGACGTGGATTAAAATCGACAAAAGCACACGTCAAATAATTCCGGGTAATTACGCAATCGATTTTGAGTAAATTGTCCTGGCAATATCCCAATTGCGGCGATGATAAAGAGCGGAGACCAGATTAGGCTTCGCTCCAATTATGCATACCCGGTAAAACCTGCCTAGACTGGAATAATATCTCTCAAGATCACTGTCATGCTGGAAATCACTGAGTACACCAAATTCCTCATCGGCCTTTTGGCAATTGTCGATCCGCTAGGCGCTATTCCTGTATTTATCGCTCTAACCGTTCACCAAACTCGCGAACAACAATTCAAAACGGCGCGTTTAACTGTGATTTCGGTATTTACGGCACTGATGGTTGCTTTGCTATTAGGTGAATGGATTCTCTGGGCTTTTGGTATCAGTATCGATGCGTTTCGATGTGCCGGTGGCATAATATTGCTGCTGATGGGATTAACTATGTTGAAATCCCGTGGTCATACACCGGAAGAAATTGAAGCAGCGCAAGATGAAACTATTGCATTGGTTCCTCTAACCATGCCGTTATTAGCGGGGCCTGGAGCAATGAGTGCAGTAATTGTATACGCCCATCAATCCAGTTCGGTGTTTCATTATGTGGCGATCACCGGCTGCATTTTATTGGTAAGCAGTTCATTGTGGTTATGTTTTAAATTTCTTCCCTGGTTTCGCCAGCATTTAAGTAAACGCAGTATTGTGATGTCCACGCGAGTAATGGGCTTGTTATTGGCTGCGATTGCTGTGGAGTTTATTGCCGGTGGTATTAAAGGATTATTTCCAACGGTTTTTTCCGGATAAAAAATTGCTGGGAGAAATATTGCTGAATATTAAAAGCGGCGATCTGAAGATCGCCGTTAAATATGAAATAGGTTTTTAAACGTTGTCTTACTGGCAAACAGTTTTTCTGCAGGAATAGTAGCCACCCTCTACAACTGTTGTACCACCAGCTGCGTAACAGGTGCGGCCAAAGCTTTCTGAGCATGCGCCACCGTTACAGGTCATTCCGATATTGATATATTGCGTTGTGCAGCTTGCACTTGAAGAACTGGCTGCGCTGGAAGAGGAAGACGCTGGTGAGCGATATACCGTGTAATTTGTACAACTTGACGATGTCCAATAACCAGTAGTTACCGATGTGGCCGTACAAGAACCATATTGTGGGTTCCATGAGGTTTGGATGTATACAATTTTTCCATTTTCACTAGGGCAGTTTACTCCCCAAATAACAAAGTTATATCCGCCTCCTATCGAATTAACTGTGCATCCGTTAGTTGCAGATTGCTGATTTGTTACTGTGGTTATCGCTACATTTGCGTATGCGGAAAAAGCAAAAAAACTTAATAGCAGTGCTGATGTGCGTACAATATTTTTTAGCATTTTTAAATGTCCCATTTGTTTAATTGATATTAATGTCCTAATCCCTATCAGCTTTTCCAATGCAAAGGAAAAAGCATTGCAGACTCCAATGCTTAGCTTACTACTCCGAAACAATTCGTGGGTTTGTTATAAAGTAATTTGCGGTTTTTTTATCGGAGACGCTAAAGTTAATAATAAAATAGACAGCGCTGTCAATATGAATTGACTATGATTTCGTGGTGTGTTGCTTTAGGTGTCATAGAAGCTAAAATAAAAACACAAATTCAACCGTATAAGCCAAAAAAGCAATTTTTCAATGATTGGCCTATTGGTTATTAAAAAAATATTTAATCGGCAATGAAAACGGTCGCGTAATCATCAATAAGAGATTGGCTATGCGTATTTATATATTTTTTTGTTTGGTTTTATTAACTTCTGCTGATGTTTATTCCGGGACTGCTATTTCAAGGGAGAACATTCTTGCGACTATGAAAACTGCCAGTCAATTTATGCTGGAAAAAGCCAGTTATCGCGGTGGTTTTGTTTGGTCTTATTTGCCGGATTTTTCACGGCAGTGGGGCGAGCTTGAAGCGAAGCGCACTATGATCTGGATGCAACCGCCGGGTACCGCAAGCGTCGGTCATTTAATGCTGGATGCCTACCATGCAACGGGCGATGAGTTTTATTATCAGGGTGCACAAAAAATTGCGGCGGCAATTATTTACGCGCAGCATCCAAGTGGTGGCTGGAATTATGTCGCGGATTACGCAGGTGAAACATCACTAAAAGAATGGTATGCGACCATTGGTAAACATGCATGGAGATTAGAAGAATTCCAACATTACTATGGCAATGCTACTTTTGATGATGTAGGTACGGCAGACGCTGCAAAATTTTTATTACGGATGTATCTGGAAAAACGTGATGAGCAATATCGCGTCCCACTAAATAAAACAATTAATTTTGTGTTGAATAGCCAATACCCGATTGGTGGTTGGCCGCAACGATTTCCATTAATGTACGATCATCCATATCCGGATCACCCCGATTATTCATCGTTTATTACATTCAACGATGACGTAGCTGCAGAGAATATTGATTTCTTGTTAATGTGCTATCAAACGTTAGGTGAAACACGTGTGCGAGAACCAATAATTCGTGCAATGAATGCCTTTATCGTTACCCAGCAAGGCCAGCCGCAACCAGGGTGGGCATTGCAATACACAACAGAATTACAACCAGCCGCTGCGCGTTCTTATGAACCACGCAGTTTGCACACACCGACTACTGCTGAGAATATTACGCAGCTGATTAAATTTTATCGTTTAACCGGTGATAGTAAATTTCTGGCGCGAATTCCTGAAGCCCTGGATTGGCTTGAGTCATTAACAGTGATTGACACGTCTAAAATAGAAGGGCGAACTCATCCGGGATTTATTGAGGTGGGAACCGGGAAGGCGATTTATACTCATCGCCGCGGTTCCAATGTTATAAATGGTAATTACTATGTGGATTATTTGCCTGGAAATATGCTGGCGCATTACAAATCAGCAGCAAGTATTCCGGTTGATGAATTACGCAAAGCCTATAACGCTGCATTAGTGATTCCCGTGAATGAAGTGAACCGAAATTCCCCATTGCGTGAATCTATGCGTATGGAATTGCCAAAATATTTTACCTTGGGGAAAGTGAGTTTTTCTGATTTAAATTTTCGTGCGCAATCTGAACGCGCAAAAAATGATGAGGAATCATTGGAGAAAAAAGCTGGCAAATTAATTAGCGAACTTAATGCCAGTGGTTACTGGCCCACACCACTTTTCTTCACTACCAATCCTTACATCGGTCAACCACCAAAACGCAAAAGTGCGGGTAACGATAATCGCTATGCCAACACCATGGTGGGGGATAAATGGGATACTTCGCCATACCCTGTGGATAATCCGGCCATGGGAATTTCCACTGGAGCCTATATCCGGAATATGGGGGTATTGATTCGTTATCTCACGGAGAACGCATCAGTAAAGACGGTGGTCAAATAGCAAAAGCTCGCATCTTTGTGCATAAAAATTGTCTGAAAATTGCACATAAATGCAGTGTGCCTTTATTTTTCATCAAAAATGTGGACAATTGCGCGCCATTTTTTATTTTAAAATGGCATTTGTCCCTGCACCTGTAATTGCCTGCGTTCCAAGGAGCCTGTATGAATATTCCTGCACCACAACCTGAAAACAATTGGTCAGCACGCAAGTCCGCTGAGTTGTATGGCATTGATGAATGGAGCAGCAACTATTTTGGTGTATCTGAGGCTGGTGAGGTAACCGTTTGTGTGCCTGCTGCAAACGGTGATGCCTGCGTTTCCTTAATGCATATTGTGGATGGTTTGCAGCAGCGGGGTTTGCAAATGCCAGTATTGTTAAGGCTTGAGAATCTTGTTGATACTCGCATCAGTATCCTCAACGATTCATTTTCCCAAGCGATGGAGTCTTCCGGCTATCGTGGACAATATCGCGGTGTTTTTCCCATCAAAGTTAATCAACAAAGCCATGTGGTTGCAGAAATTGCACGTTTCGGTGAACGCTACAATCACGGTTTGGAAGCTGGTAGTAAAGCTGAATTAATGATTGCACTCGCAACTATCACTAATCGCGAGAGTTTAATTATTTGTAATGGTTACAAGGATGCTGAATTTATTAGCCTCGGTTTGCAATCGCGCAAACTGGGTTTTAAATGTTTTTTTGTATTGGAAACATTGAGTGAATTGCAATCCGTCATTGAGCGCAGCCGTACATTGGGCATTGAACCGCTTATCGGTGTGCGCTTGAAACTATCAACTAAAGTGGAAGGGCACTGGAGTGCGGATAGTGGTGATCGCAGTTTGTTTGGTTTAAATACCAATGAATTGGTCACTGTGATCGATACATTACGTGAAGCAAATTTATTACATTGTTTCCAATTATTACACTTTCACCTCGGATCGCAAATTCCTAATATTCGCAGCATTCGTGCAGGTGTATTGGAGGCCTGTCGCTACTACATTGAATTAGTGGGCGAAGGTGCGCCACTGCAATACCTGGATTTGGGCGGAGGTCTTGCCATTGATTATGACGGCACTTGCAGTACCAACGGGCATAGTCGCAACTATTCGGTGCAGGAATATTGTATCGACGTGGTTGAAGCCATTCAGGAAAGCCTGGATAAGCATCACATACCGCACCCAACGATTGTTACTGAATCGGGGCGTGCGACTGTCGCGCATACAGCAATATTATTATTTAATATCCTCGATGTGACTCAATTTGAGCCCACAACATTGCCGAATATATTGCCGCATCCTTGTCATGAAATGATTCAAAACTTGTGGCAGTCTTTAGCTGAAATCAGTGTTAATAATCTGCAAGAGTCATATAACGATGTTATGTATTATCGCGATAAAATTCGCGATTTATTTAATTCAGGTGATATCAATCTGCGTCATCGTGTATTGAGTGAAAATATTTATTTGGCTGCATTGCAAAAAATTGCGGCGCTCTTACCGGAAATGAAACGGATTCCTGCTGAATTGGAAACACTCTCGCAATTACTGGCAGATATTTATTACGGTAATTTCAGTGTGTTTCAATCGTTGCCGGATTCCTGGGCAATCGGGCAAGTGTTTCCGGTGATGCCTATTCATCGTTTGAATGAAGAACCAACACGACAAGCAATCATCGCAGATCTTACTTGTGATTGTGATGGTAAGCTGCAAAAGTTCGCAACACCAACCGGTGAATCTTCAACGTTACCTTTGCATCCGATAAAAATCGGTGAAGAATATTACCTGGGAGTTTTTCTTGTCGGCGCTTATCAGGAAACACTTGGGGATTTGCATAATCTGTTTGGTGATACTAATGTCGCGAGCGTGCGTATTAATGCTGATAGTAGCCTGGATTTTGTGCATGAACTCCAGGGCGATAGCATTGCCGATGTGTTGAGTTACGTTGAGTATGATCCTGCTGCGCTTTATCAGCAATTTCGTGAAACTGCCGAACAGGCAGTGCGCGATAACATAATTAGTGTTGCTGATCGCCAGCAAATGTTAGCGGCATATTCCGAAGGGTTGCGCGGTTATACCTATTTCGAGAAATAATTTTGTTGAATTAATATTCCCCGGGCGCAGAACCTGCGCCCGGGCGGTTTTATTTTTTTAAGTGATAAGTATGCAGTGTTGGAGTAAATGATAATGGCAAAAGTGTTAATTATTGGAGCAGGTGGCGTAAGTGGTGTGGTGGTGCATAAATGTGCTCAATTGCCTGAGGTTTTTTCAGAAATTGTATTGGCGAGTCGCACTGAGTCCAAATGCAAAGCGATAGCAGCACAATTAAATCGTCCGATCAAAACCGCTCGGGTGGATGCGGATAATGTGCCTGAGTTGGTTGCACTGATTAACGCTGAAAAACCGGATCTGGTGATTAACGTTGCCTTGCCATATCAGGATCTGCATATTATGGATGCCTGTTTAGAAACCGGTGTTGATTATCTGGATACTGCTAATTATGAACCGCTGGACACTGCAAAATTTGAATACTCATGGCAATGGGCTTATCAGGATAAATTTAAAAATGCAGGTATTACTGCATTACTCGGTTCCGGTTTTGATCCCGGTGTCACCAATGTGTATACCGCTTATTTGAAAAAGCATTATTTTGATGAAATCCATTATCTGGATATTATTGATTGCAATGCGGGCGATCACGGTTTGCCATTTGCCACCAACTTCAATCCGGAAATTAATATCCGTGAAGTGACTGCAAATGGCCGTTATTGGGAAAATGGTGATTGGGTAGAGACTTCACCGCTATCTGTGAACCAGGTTTTTGATTTTCCAGCCGATATTGGGCCGAAGAAAATTTACATGATGTACCACGAAGAGTTGGAGTCTATCGTAAAACATTTTCCGGAAATCAAGCGCGCACGTTTCTGGATGACATTTTCGGACAATTACCTGAAACATTTAGAAGTATTGGGAAATGTGGGAATGACCGGGATTGAGCCGGTTATGTTCGATGGTCGCGAAATTGTCCCGCTGCAATTTTTGAAAGCCTTGCTGCCTGACCCCGCCAGCCTTGGCCCCTTAACCAAAGGTAAAACTTGTATTGGTTGTTTGGTGCAAGGGGTGAAGGATGGTCAACCAAAAACGATGTTTGTGTATAACGTCTGTGATCATCAGGAGTGTTATCGCGAAGTAAAATCACAAGCGATTTCCTACACGACAGGTGTGCCGGCAATGATTGGGGCAAAAATGATTCTGGAAGGCAAGTGGAAAAAACCGGGTGTATGGAATATGGAACAGCATGATCCGGATCCGTTTATGGAGGATCTCAATCAATACGGTTTACCGTGGCAGGTTGTGGATGTTGATCCAAATGTAATGCAGGGCTGATTTGTAGGTTGGAGGCGAGGCGCGCAGCCTGAGAACGAACTCCAACATTTCTATTCGACAACAGCGTTGGGGTTTGTTCCTCACCCCAACCTACAAAAGTTACTCCAATGCAAAAACGCGAATACTTTACCCATTTCGATGCCTCCCGAGTGCCATCACCTTGTTTTGTAATTGATAAGGCGGCCGTGGAGGATAATTTAAAAATCCTCAATCGTGTTCAGCGAGAAAGTGGAGCAAAAGTATTGGCTGCACTAAAAGCATTTTCCTGCTGGAATCTTGCACCTTTATTTCGTCAATATCTTTCCGGAACTTGCGCTAGCGGTTTGCACGAAGCGCGATTGGGGAGGGAAGAGTTTGGGGGAGAGGTACATTGTTATTCCGCTGCTTATAAAGAATCGGATTTAATCGAAATATTAAACATTGCAGATCATGTGTTGTTTAATTCATTTTCCCAATGGTCGCGGTTTAAATCATTAGCATTAAGTGCACAGCAATATCGTCCTGAATTGCAATTTGGTATTCGCATTAATCCCGAGCATTCTGAAGGTGAGGTTGCACTCTACGATCCTTGCGCACCTTGTTCGCGTATGGGCGTACCTATTGCACAATTTGAACAATCATTGCGTGATGCCCCTGCTTTATTGGATGGTATTAACGGTTTGCATTTTCATACGCTTTGCCAACAAGATTTGCCACCGCTGCAACGTACACTCGCTGCTGTAAAAGAAAAATTCGGCCAGTATTTTGATCAAATTCAATGGATTAATTTTGGTGGCGGTCATCATATTAGTCGTGAGGATTATCAGGTTGATGATTTAATCGAGATGATTAAATCCTTTCGAACTGAGTATGGTTTGCAGGTTTACCTGGAGCCAGGTGAGGCGGTGGCGATTCGCAGTGGTGTTCTGGTTGCAGAAGTGCTGGATATTACCTGGAACACAATCGCGCAAGCTATTCTGGATACATCTGCCACCTGTCATATGCCGGATGTATTGGAAATGCCATATCGCGCGGATGTGTTAGGTGCGGGAATGCCTGGGGAATTGGCGCATACTTACCGTTTAGGCGGCATGACCTGTTTGGCTGGCGATGTCATTGGTGATTATTCATTTGCGCAACCGCTGAAAATAGGTCAGCGTTTAATGTTTGATGATATGGCTCATTACACTATGGTGAAAACTACTACATTTAATGGCATTAATTTGCCGGCAATTGCCGTGTGGGATTCATGCACTAATGAGCTGGAAATAATCCGTGAGTTTAGCTACAGCGATTTTAAACAGCGCCTTTCTTAATTTTTAACGAGTAACCTCACATGCAAAAACCTTCTGCTTATATTGGTCTGGTCAATCCCAAAAGTCCCACAAATGTAGGCATGGTGATGCGTGCAGCGGGATGTTATGAGGCAGATGCTGTTTTTTACTCCGGTGTACGTTTTGAGCGCGCCCGCAAATTTGCAACTGATACAAAAAATGCACAAAGCAAAATTCCGTTAATGCACGTGGAAAATTTACCCGATGCGCCGATAGCGGGTGCCAAGCTGGTTGCCATTGAGTTGATTGAAGGGGCGATACCATTAATGGATTTTACGCATCCGGAAAATGCGTATTATATTTTCGGTCCGGAAGATGGCTCACTAAAAAATGAGATCCTGGAGCGTTGCGATCATGTTGTTTATATTCCCACCGTTGGTTGTATGAATCTGGCTGCAACTGTGCACGTTGTTCTTTATGATCGGATGTGTAAATCGGGCAGGGCAGTAATTGAACAGCGACCCATCGCTGAGAATCGGGATGTAAATAATAAAATCAGGATTTAGCCTTTACTATTTCTTCTGTGATGAAATATTTTTCATCTTGCTGTAGTGGTTGCTTGTTCGGCGGGTGTTGTTCAGATTGAACTTTGTTGGGGCATTCGCCCTGGCTTTCCAGCCAATAAAGTGTATTGCCCACTATTGCCACTGACCCTGACGCGATTGCACTGCTGGCAGTTGTAAACGCAGATTCTATAAGTGCCTGGGCAAAATCCAGGGTGCAATCGCCATTGGTGCAATGTAAATCGTTGTAGGTTTGCGCTTGTTCTAATGTGAGTTCGATTTTTTGGGTCGCCACTTTGCATTTTTTATCATAGTTAGCCACTTTTTTAGGCGTGACTACTACACACGCATGAAGAGATATGCTGAGCAGGATTAATATGGATCGAGTGGTGATTTGCGCAGAACCGCTCATACACAACCTCTGGATATTATTAGTGAATGTGCCTTAGGCAAATTGCTTGTAGCAATATTGCCCCAACATAATTAAACACATTGTAACAATCAGTATCCTCAGC
This sequence comes from Cellvibrionaceae bacterium, assembly GCA_021151825.1. Taxonomy (GTDB): domain Bacteria; phylum Pseudomonadota; class Gammaproteobacteria; order Pseudomonadales; family Cellvibrionaceae; genus Cellvibrio. The sequence continues at coordinate 130,549 of JAGKWQ010000008.1, read as the reverse complement.
ATTTTGGGATTGACCTTAAACAGGTAGTGTGACCCTAACCATGCCCCCAACATTTGGCCAACCATCATCGCAAACCCTGCAACCCACATAACTTTTCCAGCGGCAATAAAAACCAGTAGCGATGCTATATTGGTCGCAAAATTCAGTGGTTTAGCGGTGGCTGTTGCCTTAATTAATTCCAGAGCGCGTAAGCTGACACCCGATACTGCTAAAAATGATCCGGTACCTGGGCCGAACATGCCGTCATAAGCACCTATGGCTGGAATAATAATATTTTTATAAGTACTGTCGGAAACGCGAGGCTGTTCTGTTTCCAGTTTCAGATAGGGAGCTGCAATAAAATAGGCAGCAATAATGATTAATACTAAAGGGATAATAAACCCCAAGGCTTTGGTATCAATAAATTGCACTAATACACTGCCAATAATGGAGCCGCTAAAAGCCATTAACATCAGTACTTTTATTTCTGGCCAATGAATTTTTTTACGTTTGAATAATAAGAAGCTGGCAGTTCCCGAGCCAATTGAACTTTGTAATTTGTTCGTGCCCAGTGCTGTTAAAGGGGGAACCCCAGCTACTACCAATGCGGGAACAGTAATGAGGCCACCACCGCCGGCAAGTGTGTCCAGGAAACCTGCAATAGCAGCGGCAAAGAATAAAAACAGAAGCGTTTCCAGTGCAAATTCCACAGTGCTTTCCTATTTGGGGCGTTCAGGGAAATACTGGTGTTATATCCGGTACTGGTTGGGGAGGGAAGCAATTTTTTGCAAAATAGAAAAAACAAAATCATGCAGCAATTTGCTGCATGATTTATTAACAATTATGGATTCTTTGGTGCATGTCTGGATGAGTTGGCAACATACACATTGTTGCATGTGCCGCTGGAAATGTTGGCTCTCACTTGAGAATCAGATCTGGCGTTACGCAATTGTTCCATAGCTACTGCATTGGTAGTCATGCAACCAGCCATGCTGCCACTGATCATAACACCTGAAATGTATACGTAAGTGCCATAATCCAGAATTTCCAGCATTTGCATGGTATCCGCTGAATTTCTGGCATCAGCGAGATTTCCAAAGATATAAGTAGGGTTTGCTGTAACAGTTTGGGTTACTTTTGAACCTGCTACTGCGTGCCCACTAGTAATAATGGCGCATGATAAAAACGTTAAAGCCGACAGTTTTTTAAAAACAGAACTACGAATCATATTACTATCCTTAAATAAAATTAATTAAACTCATCTTTACTACTATATTTTCCAGCTTCAACAATGTGAAGTATGAAAAATTCTGGCTTTTGAAAATCACTCTTGATTTAAAAATTCCTCTGGTGGATAAGGCGAGTTCATTAGGCCGCGATTGACTGCATCCATATGTCTAGCCCTTAGTTCCATTGCTTTGTCGTGCGGTAAAGGATTCAAACGATCAATAAATTCTTTGGCTGAATAGGCATCGAATCCGCCGGTTGCAATAACATCATCTAAAACCGTTGCTGCAGTTTCATAAGCTTTTTTGGTTGGCTCGTTCATGATTTCACGCGCATTCGCATTGACGGCTCGATCAATATTTTTTGATTTTTCGGTGGGTGGGTGTGCGGATAAATAAGTGCTTAGCTCTGTGCGGACAACATCTGTCAGCAGCAGCCTTAGCTCATCGGAAGAGACAATATATTTTCCATCCTGGATGGGTATATTTATTTTTTGGCTGATAATTTCTTTATTAAACGCGGCAGGCTCACTTTTCTGGTTTTGATTGTTATTATTAGTCCAGTACAGGGTTGCAAAAATCCCCAAAAAAAATCCACTCACAATAAAAACAACGTTTTTAATTAACAACATATTTTTCCTTATTCCTTGTTGTTTTTTTACAGATGCTGTTGGTTAACAGAAATTTTTGATAATCAACATTCTTGATGGCAGGAATCCTTGATAACAGGAACCTTTAATAAAAAGCCCCTGTTGTTTTTGAAACATCATTTGTTTCAATTTAACTTATTGATTGGGAATAATCTACTGTATTTGTTTGCTTTATGCGTTACTGGTCCCGGAACGGTTATTTTTTCTCCTTATGCTCATTCGCTTCTTTTTTGAGTGCCTCATCAAGCTCCAATTGCTCCTGGTCGAGAAGCGGTGGTGTAACGCTTTCAATCTTGTCGGTCATTTTTTGTTTTGCTTCGTCCTGAGTCTGTTGAACCTTGGAATCAATTTTCTGTTTAACCGCCTCACCTGTTGCTTCTAAAGGGTTCTCAATAATTTTCTGTGCATCCTCCAGTGCTTTTTGTTTTTCGTTTAGCGTTTCTTTGAGTGCCTGGGCTTTGTCATAAGCGGTTTGCAATTCTTTAGGGAGCATTGGCGTGATTTTTTCTTTAGCGCCGTCTATTTGTTCCGAGAAAATTTGCGGGGTGCCATCTTTAATAAGCATAACGGCCATTTGGTTGGTGTCGGCATTCCAAATCATTCCCGCTTTGTCGGTGATAGCTTGTACTTGAGCAGGGGCATAACGTGATGCAACATAAAACAGAGCACCTTCTTGTTGAATCGTTTGCGCTGTACGTAAAAGCTTCATGGTTGGTTCGTATTTATCACCCAACAGTTTAGTCATACGATCCTTAACCATAGGGGTTTCAAAAAGGTTTACCTCATTAGGATCAAACCCGACCAGGGGCTTCAAAAATGACCACATAAGTTTGCTTTGAAGTTGATTGCCGATCAGGAGCGATGATACGCACGCTGTAAGGAACAAGCAGAGGACGGCAATAGTGGTAACTTTGGTGATACGCATAAGACAATTCCGCAGACATGGACGAATAAGGCTAAATAAAGGGCGCAAATTGTGCGCGAACCAGTCGCTGGCGTCCAGTTATGCATTTGAATAGCAGCGAAATTGCTATTGGCTGGTTATAATTCTTGAGCGGCACATTTATCGCTGGCGCCGTTTACCCAATCTACTTTTTTGAATAATGACTGAATAGTAGGGGACATACCTGCTATCACAAGGAATGAGTTGTGAAAATATTAGTTGCGATCAAGCGTGTAGTGGACCCGAGTGTCCGCGTACGCCCTCTTACTGATGGCAGCGGAATGAATATTGCCGCTGCCAAAATGTCGATAAACCCCTTTTGTGAAATCGCTGTTGAAGAAGCAATACGCTTGAAAGAGCAGGGTGCTGCTTCGGACGTTGTTGTGGTCAGTGCGGGGCCAGCAGTTGTCCAGGAACAATTGCGTGCGGCGTTGGCACTGGGGGCAGATAGAGCCATCCATATCAATACTGATGAACCTCTTGAGCCTTTATTAATTGCCAAATTGTTAAAAGCAGTGGTGATGCAAGAAGAGCCGCAATTGATTCTACTGGGTAAACAGTCTATTGATGGAGACAACAACCAAACTGGCCAAATGCTGGCGGCATTATGCAATTATCCCCAGGGAACTTTTGCTTCTAAAATCAGTTTAATGGGGGATAAAGTTCATGTAACACGTGAACTGGATGGTGGGCTGCAAACCCTGGCGTTAAGTCTTCCCGCTGTTATTTCGACAGACTTGCGCCTGAACCAGCCGCGTTTTCCCACTATGCCTAATATCATCAAAGCACGCCAGAAACCACTCGTTACACTGACCCCGGCCGACCTGAGCGTAACCTTGGGGTTGCGGGTTATCACTGAGTCTTTGACGATCCCCAGACCACGTCCGGCTGGAGTTAAAGTTCTGTCAGTCACTGAATTATTGGAAAAACTGCGCACGGAGGCGCGCGTCTTATGAATAATGCCAACGTATTAGTCATTCTGGAGCCTGCTGAAAATGATTTAGGTAGCGCCAATGCCAGGGTATTGGGAGCCGTTACTGCGTTGCGTCAGTATCTACCGCTAGACTGCGATTTGGTGTTATGTGCCTGTGGTCAGGCTCAGATCGATGCAGCCCTTTCAGTGCCGGGTGTTGCGCAGGTTATTTGCCCGGATTCATCACCTGATGCGCAAGCTGAAACCTTGGCTCCGTGGTTGGCGGGCTTGGCTTCCACTTATAGCTACGTATTTATCGCCTCCAATTCATTTGGCAAAAACCTTCTGCCTCGTCTGGCAGCTTTACTGGATAACCAACCAATCACTGATGTGATTGCTGTTGATGGCCCCAATCGCTTTCAGCGACCAATTTACGCGGGTAGCGCTATTGCCAGCGTGTACACCGAGCAAACCCAAAAATTGCTGGGCATTCGTGCCAGCGCATTCACTGCTGTTGTTTCAGGAGAGGGATCGGCGAGTAAGCGGGTTGTTCCCGGTCCTGTCGGTCAAATTCAGAGTCGCTTGGTCAGCGAGGAACCCGTTGCACTGGAGCGGCCGGAGTTGACGGCTGCCCGAGTGGTGGTTTCTGGTGGCAGGGGCTTACAGAATCGCGCTAACTTCGATTTGCTGTACCGCCTTGCGGACAAGCTGGGAGCTGCGGTTGGTGCCTCTCGTGCTGCGGTAGATGCCGGTTTTGTAGCTAACGATATGCAAGTAGGGCAAACCGGTAAGGTTGTTGCGCCCGAGCTTTATATTGCCGTGGGTATTTCGGGGGCTGTGCAGCATTTGGCAGGGATGAGCGAGTCGCGGGTGGTAGTCGCCATCAACAGCGACCCGGATGCGCCGATTTTTGATGTGGCGGATTATGGCTTGGTTGCCGATTTGTTTGATGTGTTACCGGAGCTCATAACGCAATTGTAAAAATCCCTTAAAAGCCACCAGAACGGTGGCTTTTTTGTTTTCAGCCAACGGAATACTCGCATTAACGCTAAACTTGAATCCGGCTTTTCGTTAGAATGGCGCCCCGATTTTCCCTTCTGGCTTGGGGACCTGCTAAGGTTTTGAGTAAGTTTCCTAACCTAAGGTCCTTGAAGGCAGAGCTACCTAATTTTTAAGGCGACATCGACGATGACTATGGAGCAATTTGAAAGCCTGGCTATGTACATTTGTGGCGGCGGGCTGATTATTTTTATGTTTTTTATCGTGTGGGATCTGGCAAAAAAATCCAATGCAGGAAAATTCGGTACCTTCGTATTATTCGGCGTATTGGGATTTGCGATTATGGTATTTGTGATTAAAGAAGTTTTTGTGCATTTGCTGGGGTAACAGCTCCGGACGACTTATCACAATAATCAAGCAAACTTTTTACTGAGTAAGCTATGTTTCATTTTTTCGTTCCCGGCAGCAAAGTCCAAAAAGATCGCGCGATTATGCGTGAAACCGACGCACGCGTGGCCAAGTACAGTCGTCGTGGTTTGATTCTCAATTTTCTTGTTTTCGTTCTTTGCCTTACTTTTGGTGATTTCGAAAAAAAAGAACACAACACCGCTATCGTTCTGGTAACCGGCTTGCTACTAGTGACCCTGGTGCGCAGTTATTATTTATTCCGCTTTGATGCACTTTATGCTCGCGCACCAGCGCGTTGGCGCAATCAGTATTTTTTTGCATCTTGCCTTGGTGCCGCCTGGTGGAGCGTTATTCTGGTAACCCTGACCTGGGTGCAAGGAATGCGCGATGAAACTCTGGTGATGTGGCTCTATTCAGTCGTGTTTTATTCAAGTGTTTCTAACGTGTTCGCACCTTACCGTCATTTTTTAACGCTGTATCTTGCGATTGGTCAAATACCCGCTGCAATTACCGCGATGTTATTAGGCGATGCGGAAGGTATTTTGTACGGATGCATTATGCTGGTGTTTTATACAATGTTGTCGCATCAGGGCAAAGTAACCTCGCTTGCTTATTGGGAGCGCCTGGAAGCTCACTATTCGTTGCGTGAGCGTGCGCAAGGTTTGGAAAATGAAAAGCGCACATCGCAAGCGCAAATCGAATTGAAAAATGAATTTCTGGTCAGTCTCGGCCAGGAAATTCGCTCTTCTATTAGCGATGTAATGAGTACCTTGTCATTAATTGATGATAGCCAGCTGTCTGAACATCACCGCGAGCTATTAACCACTGCCAATAAAGCGGCTGGCCGCCAGATCGATCTGGTTAATAACGTGGTGGACTTTTCCAAAATTACAACCAAAACCCTGGTGCTGGAAGAAGTGGAGTTTGACTTACGCCGTGTGCTGGAAAAATTTGTGCAGGATTTTACGCTGGATGCACATCAGCAAGGCATTGAACTTTATTACATGTTTGACCCCAATATGCCGTTGCGCGCCAAAGGTGATGTGGCACGTTTGAATCAAATCCTTGCAACATTATTGAATCACACCTTAAAAGCCAGCCGCATTGAGCACGTCTTTATTGAAGCGCGCTTTCATCAAGAGCAGGATGATTTTGGTGAGTTGCAAGTCATCATTAGCGATAGCGAGAAAAACGTCGCGGGCGAAAATGACCCTGAAGCGCAGGAGAGTGATCATAACGGCATCGGACTGGCAATTTGCAAAGGCCTTGCTGCGTGTATGGGCGGCAGTATTCATTTGCGTGAAAATAAAAATCGCGGCAATCGCATTTTTATTAATGTGGCGTTGCAGGTTGTGTCACATGATGAGCGCCGTTTCGGCTCAGAACAAAAATTGCGTGGAAAGCGCGCGTTGTTAGTAGATTTGCCCGATAGCAATGCCAACGCACTGGCTGATGAGCTTAATGCCTGGGGAATGAGTACCCAAATTGTTGCCGGGCAAGAGCAAGCAGTAATTCGCCTGGCTGAACAAGCCGGCGCCGGGATGCCATTTGATTTGGTATTGATTTTTACCAAACTCAATAATATGAATGGTTTGGCATTATCGCGTGAAATTGTATCTCACCCGGAAATTGCTGCTGTTAAACAAATTATTGCGATGAGCATTTTGCAAAGCGACAGCCCGGAAATGAAATTTCATTTGCGCAGTCATCCACAAGTCTGTGTTATTGAAAAGCCGATTATGCGCAAGCGTTTATTCGATGTTGCTGTGCAAAAATTATTGAACTCTGATATGGATGATGAGCGCAAAGCACCGGAGAAGGAAGCTTCTGCGGCGGTGGCAATTCCACGGGTGTTGTTGGTGGAAGATCATCGAGTTGATCAGATGGTGATAAGTGCCATGCTGAAAAAACTGGGTTGTTATGTGCAAATTGCCCAGGATGGTTTAGAAGCTGTAGAGGTTATTGAGCAGGAGCGTTTTGATCTGGTGTTAATGGATTACGACATGAAAGAAGCTGACAGCTTGCGCGCAACCCAGAAAATTCGCCAGCAGGAGCGCGACACGCATAGTATGCGTCATCTGCCGATTGTGGCAGTAACAGCGGCACAAACAGAAAGCGACCAGGAACAATATCGTGCGGCCGGAATGGATGATTACATTGCCAAACCGATTCGTTACGATGATCTGGAGGCACGCTTACAACGCTGGTTGGATAAAGATTAGTACGCGTACCGAAAAGAAGCGTTTAGCAGGGTAAACCTGCAGGCCTGCATGGAATGCCGCTGATAAACTCAGCGGCATTTTTATTTCAAGAATAATGATTGTGGTTTGGTTTTATTGTTTCCATCAGCTTACGCAATGATAAAAGCGCCGCAGCTGCTAGACTTTATAAATCAGATTGCTAAATACAAGGGTTCAATTATGTACCTCGATACAGCTCGTTTTAATTACAATCTTCGGTCATTTGCGCACAAGAAAAAAAGCTACATGTTTATGGCATTGGTTTCGCTGCTATTAATAGTAACGGGATGCGATAGCAATGTGTCACAACAAACGGGTGAACAGCAAACTGACGCCTCGCTTGCGGATGCGGCGCAACATAGTATCAGCGGCGCGCGTATTTTAGTGTTTAGCAAAACAGCCGGTTTTCGCCATGAATCCATTGCCGCCGGCATTTCTGCGCTCCAACAACTCGCTAGCCAAAAACAATTTACGTTAATAACAACGGAAGACTCCACACAGTTCAACGATGTTAATTTGCGCCAGTTTAACGCAGTCATTTTTTTAAATACTACCGGCGATATCCTGGATGATAACCAACAGCTGGCGATGGAGCGTTTTATTCAAGCTGGTGGTGGTTTTGTGGGAATTCATGCTGCAACAGATACTGAATGGGAGGGGGATTGGTTTTGGTACCGTAATTTAGTCGGTGCTGTATTTAAAAATCATCCTAACCAGCCAAGCAATGTCCAAACGGCGACGGTAACTATTGCAGATAAAAACCATCCCGCAACCAAAGAATTGCCGGAATCATTTTCGCTTGCTGACGAATGGTATAACTATCGTGATATCTACGAGTTTATTCATGTGTTAGCAAAGGTTGACGAAAATACTTATCAGGGGGGCGAGCATAACCATGATCATCCCATTTCCTGGTATCACGAATACGATGGCGGGCGCGCGTTTTATACTGGTCTCGGGCACACCAATGAGACTTTTTCCAATGCGCAATTTTTGCAGCATTTGGTCGGTGGTATTAGTTACGTTATTGGTATAAATCATCGCCCCGGTTTCCAACCGCGCCTTGATTACAGCAAAGTGCGTCCTGAAGATAATCGCTTCATTAAGAAAACACTGGTAGAAAAACTGGATGAACCGGTCAAGCTCGCCTTCTTTTCCAATGGCGATGCGTTGATTGCGTTGCGTCCTGGCCGTTTTCAGCGTGTGGATTACAAAACTGGCCAATTGAGTGATGCGGGTACATTGACAGTTGGTTATGACAAATTTTTAGAGCTTGGACTTGTTGGTGTTGCGGTAGATCCCGATTTTACTAATACTTCATGGATTTATGCCGCGTTTACTGTCGAGAAGAAGGTTGATGGAAAAAAACAATTAAGCCAACGCCTTGCGCGTTTTAAATGGGCTAACCAGCAAGTGGATGCTCATACAGAACAAATTTTATTGGAATACCCTATAGATAATAATTGCTGCCATACCGGTGGTGATTTGCAATTTGGCAACAACGGCGAGTTATTTTTCTCAACCGGTGATAACACCAACCCCCATGATCAGGATGGTTATGCGCCCGTGGATTTTCGTTCTGATATGAAAAAGAACGATGGATTGCGCGGTGCTGGTAATACTATGGATTTGCGTGGAAAGGTGTTGCGTATCAAACCAAAAGCTGATGCCGGTTACGATATTCCCGCAGGCAATTTGTTTGCAGACCCCGCTGCAGGGCGCCCGGAAATTTATGTGATGGGTGCGCGTAATCCGTACAGCCTAACGTTCGACAAAAAAGCCAGCAGCTTGTTTTATGGTGATGTAGGGCCTGATGCAAGCAAAGACTCTGATCAAAAAGGCTCGCAAGGATACGATGAAATTAATCGCGTTACTGCGGCTGGTAATTTTGGTTGGCCGTTAGTAATTGGTAAAAATCGCCCTTACAATTATTTTGATTATGTCAATAAAAAGCCGGGTGATTGGGTTGATCCAGCAGCACCAATTAATAACTCCCCTCACAATACCGGCGCAAAAAATTTACCACCGGCACAACCTGCATTTATTGCATATCCATACGGTATTTCTGAAGAGTTTCCAGAAATGGGGGCGGGCGGGCGTACCGCCATTGTTGCTGATGTTTATCATGCGGAAGATTATCCTGAATCGGTAAATCGTTATCCCGCGTATTACAACAATAAATTATTTATTGTGGATTTTATGCGTGCCTGGGTTAAGGCGGTGAGTTTCGACGAACAAGGGCGCATTCAAAAAATTGAGCCTTTTGCCCCGCAAATTAATTATGCGTTGCCTATCGATTCGCGTTTTGCGCCCGATGGAACCTTGTATGTTCTTGAATATGGCATGTCCTGGTTTACCGGTAACCCGGATGCGCGTTTGTCACGCATTGAATATGTTGGTGCGGGTAATCGCCCTCCAGTAGCAAATATTCAAGTTGATAAAGAACAAGCGGGAGTCCCTGCACAAATCCATGCATCTGCAAAACAATCGTTGGATCTTGATGGCGATAAAATTCAATACGATTGGAAATTGCAATGCGCAAACAATAATTGCCCTGAAATCAAATTGGGTAATGAGCAGGAAATTAATCCGGTTATTCCTCAGGCCGGAAATTATCAGTTGGTTTTGACAGTCACGGATAATCACGGTGCGACAACTTCCGTCACACAGCTGCTGGTTATTGGCAATGAACCACCGACTATTCAGTTAAAATCCGATGCCAATAAAAGTTTTTATTGGCCGGATACACGTAAATATGTCTATGAATTTTCCGTTCAGGATAAGGAAGATGGCATTATTTCAGCGATAGAAAATAATAATGTGCTTATCCAGTTTTCCTACCAGGCGCCGGCCACTGAAAAAGCATTGGGTCATCAAAGCGTTAGTTTGGTTGATCAGGGAAAATCATTGGTTGATGCTAACAATTGTTTGGCTTGCCATAAAATTGAAGAAAAAATGGTAGGGCCGGCATTTCGTGATGTGGCAAAAAAATACCAGAAGGATAAAAAAGCCCTGAAGTATTTGGTCAATAAAATTGGCAATGGCGGGAACGGCGTTTGGGGGGAAATGAATATGCCGGGATTCACTGGCTTGAGTGAGTCGGATCGTACTGCCTTGGCTACCTATGTATTGTCGCTGGCGGAAGTGAAACAACCGGAGTCTTTACCTTTGTCGGGTATTGTGGAATTAAAACATAAATCCAAAAACACTGCTGCTAACGAACCTTATAAAGTCACTGGGGAGGCTTATGTGTTTGCGGTGAATTACACGGATAAAGGCGCAAATTCCATTGCGCCAATTAAAGTGGAAAAAGAATTTAAATTAATTCCTGCTCGATTGGACTTCGCCAGCGTGGTTACTCCTGCTGCTTTAGGTAAAGGTGTTAGCCAGGACAAATACAAGGATAAAGATGTATTGAAATTCACTGCCAGTGAAAACTGGGCTGGATTTACTCTTGGTCATTACGACTTAACTGGTATCAGCTCATTGAAACTGGGTATTTATTATTTACAGGAAACGGCGCCCTGGAAAATAGAAATTTACCGTGCAAATTCAACCGGTGAACTGTTGGGGTCCGCTATCATAAAATCGGATAACTTATGGAATTACACTCGTGTCAGTGTTCCTTTATCCAAACCGGTAAATGATATTACTGATATTTATATTCGCGTAAAAGTAGAAGGAAAAACGGCATCCGAATTGCGCCTGGCGGATGTTGAGTTTGAGAAATGAATTCAGCGTCGCCTTTTCCAAGGCCGTAATATAAATAAAAATACCGGCGTTGTGCCGGTATTTTTATTTACGTAGTTAGTTGATTCTACAATCCTCCCCGCGTTAATTTTCCCGGATCCAGTAATTGCTCTAATTCCTCACGTGAATAACTGGTTTCTTCCACTGATACATCAATAATTGCTCGGCCTTCCTTGTATGCTTTTTTGGCAATTGCCGCCGCTTTTTCGTAACCAATCAGTGGGTTTAATGCAGTGACCAGAATTGGATTTTGGACAAGGGCTTCGTTCAGGCTAGCGTGATTGACCTGGAATGTGGCGATGGTTTTATCAGCCAATTCATTACTGGAGTTACTGAGTAGCTCAATGGATTGCAGCAAGTTATAGGCAATCAATGGCAACATTACATTGAGTTGAAAATTCCCGGACTGACCCGCAATACCAATGCTCACATCATTTCCCATGACTTGGGCAGCAGCCATACAAACGGCCTCCGGAATCACCGGATTTACCTTGCCGGGCATAATGGATGAGCCGGGTTGTAATGCTTGTAATTGAATTTCACCTAATCCGGCGAATGGTCCGGAGTTCATCCAACGCAAGTCATTGGCAATTTTCATCAAACCTACGGCCAGGGTTTTTAAGTGGCCGGAAATCGCAACTGCTGTATCTTGCGCGCTCATATGTGCAAAAAAATTATCGGCAGGTACAAACATAAGCCCGGTCGTTTCACTTAACTGTTGCGCCAATTTTTCCGCAAATTGTGGATGCGCATTAATACCGGTGCCTACTGCCGTACCGCCTTGGGCCAAGCGTAATAGTTGCGGCAATGCGGTTTGCAGGCGCACATAATTGCTTTCTATCTGGCTCGCCCAACCACCAATCTCCTGGCCGAACGTCAGTGGCATGGCATCCATTAAATGGGTGCGGCCAGTTTTAACCACACCAGCCAATGCCTCGGCTTTACCTAACAAGCTGGTATGTAATTCCTCAAGGGCGGGATAAAGCTGCTGTTTTAACGCCAATGCAGCGCTGATATGAATGGCACTGGGGATAGTATCGTTACTGCTTTGGCTCATATTTACATGATCATTCGCGTGGATTTTTTGCCCCGCGAGATCGCTGGCGATATGGGCGATTACCTCGTTTACATTCATATTGGTGCTGGTGCCAGAGCCGGTTTGAAACACATCTACCGGAAATTGATCCGTGTAATGTCCGGCAAGTACGCTGTCACAGGCGGTACAGATTGCCCAGGAAATGTCTTCATCCAGCAAGCCAAGTTCGCGATTGGTCAGCGCTGCGGCCTTCTTGATGTGTACCACTGCATGGATAAAGCGCAGGGGCAGGGTGAGGGTGCTGATGGCAAAGTTATCCAGCGCCCGCTGGGTTTGAGCTCCGTAGAGTGCAGTTTTAGGTACCTGCACCTCGCCCATACTGTCGTGTTCACTACGAAATTCAGTCATAAAATCTCCTTCGGGCTACTGACATCTGATGTCACTTGGGGGGATTAGTCTGCACGTTATAAATTATGAATAGTTTCCTGGCTCCCAGGATCGTTATACGTTTTAACAGTCCAGGTTACATGCATAGCTTTGGATACATGAATAGTTTCATAGTCTAGTTGTCAAATCAGCTGAGCATCCTGCATTTCGTCACCGAAGGCCGGATTTTAGTTACAATCCCGTTCTACTGTCGTTGTCTCTTTTTACTGTCATCATCGAGAAATTATGTCCAAACAATTTGTCGTAAATAGTCAATTTGCACCCGCTGGCGATCAACCCACCGCGATTGAAGGTTTGGTGCAAGGAATTGAGGCTGGCCTCAAACACCAGACCCTGTTGGGGGTTACCGGGTCGGGCAAAACATTCACCGTGGCCAATGTGATTGAAAAAATCCAGCGACCGACATTGATCATGGCGCACAACAAAACCCTGGCGGCGCAACTTTATGGTGAATTCAAAGAATTCTTCCCTAATAATTCAGTGGAATATTTCGTTTCTTATTACGACTACTATCAACCCGAAGCGTATGTACCTTCTTCAGATACGTTCATTGAAAAAGATTCTTCGGTAAACGAACACATCGAACAAATGCGTTTGTCGGCCACCAAATCATTGATGGAACGTAGCGATGCCATTGTCGTCGCCACGGTGTCTGCCATTTATGGTTTGGGTGATCCCGAATCCTATATGAAAATGTTGCTGCACATTGTTCGCGGCGACAAAATTGATCAGCGTCAGATTCTGCGCCGTCTCGCTGAATTGCAATACACACGCAACGATATGGATTTTGCGCGTGCAACGTACCGTGTGCGCGGTGAAGTTATTGATATTTATCCGGCCGATTCTGATATGGAAGCGGTGCGTGTAGAATTGTTCGATGACGAAGTAGAGCAAATTTCAGTATTCGATCCGCTGACTGGTGAAGTGCTGCATAAGGTTGCGCGCTACACCATCTACCCAAAAACTCACTACGTAACGCCGCGTGAAACAGTATTGGAGGCGATTGAAAGCATTAAGGAAGAATTGCGTATCCGTTTGGAATATTTGCGTGAAAATAATAAATTGGTGGAAGCGCAACGGTTGGAACAGCGCACCCGTTACGATTTGGAAATGATGCAGGAATTAGGTTACTGCAATGGGATTGAAAACTACTCGCGCTTTTTATCCGGCCGCAATCCCGGTGAGCCGCCACCGACATTATTTGATTACTTGCCGCAAGATGCACTATTAGTTATCGACGAAAGCCACGTAACTATTCCGCAAATTGGTGCAATGTATAAAGGCGATAGATCGCGTAAAGAAACGCTGGTTGAATACGGTTTTCGTTTACCTTCTGCATTGGATAACCGCCCAATGCGTTTCGATGAATGGGAGCGAATCGCTCCCCAAATGATTATGGTTTCTGCGACGCCCGGCAAATATGAAGCCGAAAATCAAGGGCAGGTCGTAGAGCAGGTAGTTCGCCCCACAGGCTTGATTGATCCGGTCATCGAAATTCGTCCTGCAACAACACAAGTAGATGATGTACTTTCAGAAATTCGTTTGCGCGTGGAACAAAATGAGCGCGTGTTAATTACCACGCTCACCAAACGCATGGCGGAAGATCTTACTGAGTATCTCAGTGAGCATGGTGTTCGTGTGCGTTATTTGCATTCGGATATTGATACGGTAGAGCGTGTAGAAATTATTCGCGATTTGCGCCTCGGACAATTTGATGTATTAGTCGGCATCAACCTGTTGCGTGAAGGTTTGGATATGCCGGAGGTTTCGCTGGTGGCGATTCTGGATGCGGACAAAGAGGGGTTCCTGCGTTCGGATCGTTCACTCATCCAAACTATTGGTCGCGCTGCGCGTAACGTAAATGGTAGAGCAATCCTTTATGCGGATAGAATTACCGGCTCCATGCAACGTGCAATTGATGAGACTGATCGTCGTCGACAAAAACAAGTGGACCATAACCTGAAGCACGGTATTACCCCACAAGGTATTAATAAAAATATTACCGATATTCTTGAAGGCTCCGTTGTTCCAGGTGCGGGTGGTCGCGGTGCGCGCAACAAAGCCATGGCTATTGCTGAAAGGCAAGCTAAATATAAAGTGGAAATTAATCCTAAAGATATTTGGAAAACTATTGAGCTATATGAAAAACAAATGTTCCAGGCTGCGAAAGATCTGGAGTTTGAAGTGGCGGCAAAATTGCGTGATGAGATTGATAAGTTGAAGAAGCAGGCAATGTAGTTATCAGATATGATGCAAAAGTAAAAAAATTATTGATCGTTCGCTACGGCGAGCGATTTTTATTAACTTAAGGAATTAATGTGAAAAAATCTGTTGTAGCAAGTGCGTTATGTATGGCCATTGTATTAAGTTCGGTTACGGTGGCAGAGGAAGACAAAGCCTGCATGCTGGAAGGCTCTTTCACAATGATGGGAGTCACGATGAATATTGATGATTGTATGGAAAACGCAGGGTTGGAACCGGCAAAATTTAAAGAAGCGTGCAAGAAGATGAGCCAACTGGGTGTTGCTATGGGCGGCGCCCCCGCTAGTATTACTTACATGTCTGCTTGCCCATTGCCTGCACAAGGTTCATGTCAGCAATTATTTGGGAAGCCGTTGAATGGATATTATTATAATCGCGATCAAGGGAGTTTAACCGGCGTGAAAATTGGTTGTGAGCAGCGCGGTGGTACTTGGGAATAATGTGTTTCTGGTCGAGGGAAAAATAACTTTCCTTGATGGGTAATAACAGCGCTGGTAATACTTACGATCAAAACAATAATGATGATTAAACTTTTATTCCCGATTCTTTTTCCCTCCTGGCGTTTTTTCAGCAGCATCGGTCCCTCTCCGAGAGTTGAGTTAGGGTTTGTGGTTGAAGAAGCCGGGGGGCCTATTGCTTGGGCACCATTTTGGCCAATTCCCCAAACGCTAACCTTTACGCAGAATCTGGTGCGGCTTTGGCATAACCCGAAGTGGAATGAGCGGTTATTCATCAACACTTGTGCCGAACGTTTATTTGAAAGCAACGATGATTTTTATGTGGAGGAAATTGCCAGGCGCCTGCTGAATGCAATTCATACCGGCGAGGTTAATGTTCCGAAAGATGCACAGTTTATGGCCTTTAGAGTCAGGGCTGTTTACACAGAGGTGTTAGCTGCGAATGTAATGGGGCCGGTGATTGATGAAGTATTTATGACATCGTCGTTGTATTCGTTAACTCGACAAGGTGCGCATAAATGACGTTGGAGCTTGCAGTTCGTTTTGCAGAAATTTTTCTGGGGCTAGCATTATTTCAACAGAGTCTGGAATTCCTACGCGGTTTTGGACAGGAGAAAAAAATCGCACTGGTGCGTGCGTTTCTGGCCGTGTTATTAATGATGGGGATCTATTCCGTTTGGGTGGAAAGTCTTTTACTCATCACCTCAATTGTTTTAATCAAGCGTTTTCGCGGCCCCTACAATGGTGGAAGCGATACCATGAGTACATTGGTTTTATTATGCTTGTGGCTTTATCACATTGCCCCATCACGTTGGTGGCAGGAAATTGCGTTGGGGTATTTAGGATTACAATTAACCATTTCGTACTTTCAAGCGGGGTGGGTGAAAGTTGTTAATCCCGAATGGCGCTCGGGAAAAGCATTGAGTGAGGTTTTTGCATTTACTGCCTACCCTGTGAGTGAATCGTTGCGTTTGCTTGCCGAAAAACCCCGCCAATTATTTATCGCTTCCTGGGTTGTCATTCTGGGGGAATTATTATTTCCTCTTGCCCTGTTAAATAAGGCCGCATTGATAATTGCATTAATTTTTGCGGCCAGTTTTCATCTCGCCAACGCTATCTTGTTTGGCTTGAATCGTTTTTTCTGGAGTTGGCTTGCAGCCTATCCAATATTAATGTGGCTGCAAGAAAGAATTACGATTTGATTTTTTGCATGCATTGAATCTTCCAATATTCAGGTGTTTTCAATAGGCTTGGTTCACATAACGTGAAAGTGTCATCTAAAACATAACAAAAAATTCGTTCTTTCCTGTAAGTTTACCAACGAAGATCTTGATATATAGCTACCTGACGATCCTGGCTTTCAATGTCTTCATTAATATTAAATGGTATTTTTACTAAGGAAAAAACATGAAAAAAGTATTTTTCAAACAAGCGATAGCGGCAGGAGTCTGTGCGCTCACTTTTACTTCTGCGGCAATGGCCCAAACTGCATTTTGGGCATCACAATTCGAAGATGATTATAATTTTCCGGATCAAGTGGTTTCGTTAACATTTGATGATGGTCCTGACGTATATTCACAACAGTTGTACCAATACCTTAACTCGCAAAAAATATCAGGGACCTTTTTTGTAATTGGCCATCAAACTGATCGCCTGGTGGGAGTACAGCATTATTCTTCGTCACTAGTGAGTCTTGTTAATAATCGCCATCGCGTGGGCAATCACACTTATAGCCATTATTACGAAGGAGTCGATAGCCCTAATTATCTTAATGTGCTGAGTGGCATTAATTCTTTGCAAAATATCATTGATCCTTACATTCACAATCGCTGGTATTTCATTCGCGCGCCGCACAATGCCGAAGGAATTTCTGCTTATAATTCAGTGCCTGGAATTACCCGCCAGTATCGTGATATTGAAACCAACTATGATTCGGTTGATTGGGCGTATGCGAGAGACGGGATAAGCCCACAACAAGCGATGAATGATTTGGTGAATTTGATTACCGTTCAAAAAAATAATAAAGGCGGGATTCTTCAGTTCCATGACGGTAATGAGTTGAGCCCTGGTAGTGACTATATTTTACAGGCAATGCAACATCTTGTTCCTATCCTCAAGCAGCATGGTTTTGTGTTCGCTGGACCAGTTCTGGAATTTTCTCCGCTTCAACTCGCTACTATCAATAGTGATTATGCCGACGCAGACGGCATTAGCGGTAATGCCAGTTATTACAATACCTTTCGTCTGGCTGATATCAATAAAGATGGAAAGCTCGATGCATTAATACGCAAATCCAACGGCATTTATGTGGCTTACAGCCTGCCCGGTAATCAAACAGGTTTTGCACAGAAGCAAGTTTTATACAGCGGCAACTTTACTGATGCCACTGGTTGGAATAACACGAAATACAGTGCTTCTATCCAATATGGCGATGTGAATGGCGATGGGAAAATCGATATTGTAGGTAAAGGCCCCAACGGCATTATGGTTGCCATTAACAATGGCAATGGTTTCAATAATGTTGTGAATATGAGTTATCAATTATCGTCCTACAACAATGGCATTGCCGATTTCGCAGACGCTGATGGCAATGGTAAGTGGGGTAATGATGAAAACTGGTATGCAACAATTCGTTTGGTGGATATCAACAAAGATGGCAAAGCCGATATCGTGGCGCGCTCTTCGCAAGGTCTCTGGATTGCGTATAGCACCGGTACCGGTTTCCAAAAGAAAAAGCTGGCGTTCACACAAAACTTTTTCGATAGCCCGGATGACGGCTGGAATTGGGGTGTCGCTGATCGCGCAACTACCATTCAGTTTGCCGATGTGAATGGCGATGGTTGGCCTGATGCGGTAGGCCACGGCAGATGGGGAATTATGGTTGCATTAAACACTGCTGTAGCGGGTAACGAATTTACCGGTGTAAATGCACAATGGTGGACCGGTGATTATAGTGGTTATGATTGGACTCAGCCGCAGTATTACAAATCCATTCACTTTGCAGATTTGAACGGTGATGGTATGGCAGATGTAATTGGTCGTGGTCACGAAGGTGTTTGGGCTGCATTGTCGAATGGATCGAGATTTACTGAAGCACGTTTGTGGAGCGCGGAATTTGGTGATCAAAATGGCTGGGCAGATGTTAAATATAACAGCTCATTGCAGTACGGGGATCTCAATGGCGACGGGCGTGCGGATGCAGCGGGACGTGCTGTTAATGGGGTGAGGGTTGGTTTAGCACCTTAATAATATCAGGTCTGAAATATAAAAATATTGGGCACTATTTGTGCCCAATATTTTTTAAATTTAATTTACATTATTACTCGGCTGTTATTTTTCACCGCTTTAAAAATCGCTTCCAGAATAACAATATCCTTCATTCCTTCTTCACCAGGAACAATAATCGGCGAGTTTTGTAAAATGGAGAGAGCGTCATTGTCCATTTGCACTGCTTGTTGATTGAGTGGTGAGGCAGCTAATTGTATTCCTTTACTGGTGCGCCCGCGTACACCGGAATAGGATTGAAATGGCGTTAATTCATACCAGCCTTTTTCACAATTGGCACGCAGGGAATTCATATTCTTTGCATAACTGGTTGCACATTTTGCGCGCGCGCCACTGGGGAATTCCAATTCGAATTCAGTGGTTTCATCCACATCTTTATACAATTCACGTGTTGATTCCATTGTTGCAGTGACTGCAATGGGCTCTTCACCCGCAGTATACCGTGCAGCATTTAGTGGGTAGACGCCCATGTCGTACATGGCACCGCCACCCAGTTTAGGATCAGCGCGCCAACCGTGGTTATCGCCGCTATTGTTGTAGCCCGCCTCGGCAATAATTTCGCGGATATTGCCATAAGGTTTTTCACGCGCAAATTGCATAATTTTTCGGGTATTGGCTTCGTGTTGCATACGATAACCAATAGTGAGTTGCACTTTATTTTTTTTGCATACATCAATCATCGCCTGGCATTCGCGCGCATTCATTGCCATGGGTTTTTCGCACCAGACGTGCTTGCCTGCATTCGCTGCTATCTCGGTAAATTGTTTGTGTGTGCCTGTTGGTGTTACAACGTAGATGACATCGATAGCCGGGTTGTTGGCGATCTCATGCATATTTTTATAGTTGTAAATGTTGTAATCGAGAATACCGTAGGTTTTTTGCCAGTACGGAATTTTTTCAGGAGAGCCTGTCACTATACCGGTGAGTTGGCAATGGCGTGTGAGTTGTAATGCAGGTGCTAATATATCGCGACTGTAATAACCCAGACCGACTAACGCGACCCCAATACGTTTGGCAGCGCTGCTGGCAAACAGCGGTGCAGCATTAGTCGCAAGGCCGAGTAACGCGAGTTGTTTTAGCAACTGGCGACGGGATAATCCCTGCATATTTTTTACCTCTTAAATAACGTTCTAAAAAGGTTGTAATACGTGATGTTTCTTGCTGCAAACGGATAAACAAAACATTACCTGCATAAGCAAAACTTGTGATTCAGCCTGTTTTCCAGAGCGATTTGGCTGACAACCCAATTTTTTCTGGCTAGCTTTCTCCCCTGCTTGTAAATCCCGATTACCCGTATTTATTTCACTCCAGGTGAACTACCAGGATAATGACTGGGTAAACCGGCGCCTCGCTGTTAAAATGACGTGTGTGGGCCGCTCCTGAGGGAAGGCCTGTGAATTCTTCTCTTCTATGCAGCGCCCAATATGCCGATATCCGTCGAAAACCTCCCTGATCAATCCCTTGCTATTTATGATGATTCACGCCTGATCCGTTTGTGGCGAAATTGGTTATCTGTAGCAGGCACTGTGCCGTTAGATAAATGGTTGCGCCATAACTTGCGCGAATTGGCGAGCTCGCCGGTAGTGACGCAAACTGCTGCTACAAAAAAAAGCAAACCTTATGCCCAGTTGTCGTTATCGGACCAGGCTGACCTCTCGCAGGCGATGAATAACGCATTGCGTTTTCAGCAATTGGCGTGTGCATTGGAGTTTGTTTATCAAGCGTTTTGCCGCACTAATGATCGTCCGGATGTTGATTGGCTGGAGTGGGACGAACATTGGCAGGCGCGCGATGTAAACGCGCTGGCGCCCACCGCATTTTGGTATTGGATTCAATTGCGTGTGGGCGGCGATCAACCCAAACAAAATCAGGCACAATTACGTGATGCGCAAGAGCGCCGGGAATTTTTGAAAAATTTACTAGAAAATAATTATTTTTCCCAAACCCATGCACATTACTTATGGATTGGCTTGCGCCCGCAATGGGCCGCGCTGATCGCAGAAAGAAAAAATATCAGCCAGTGGAGTGATGAGCACACAGATTTATTTTTGCAGCAACAAACCGTTACACCACCATTGTGGCTGCGTGTACAAAAAAATGAATCATTGGCGGGGATCAGTGCGCAATTATCAGCGCAAGGTGTTAATGCAGCTCTGGACACGCAACATGGTATTTATGTGCGGGGTGGGGCAGGTGTTAATTCCACTAATGAATATAAATCCGGGTTGATTGAAATCCAGGATTTAGCCAGTCAGTTAATTGCTAATACAGTAGATGTTAAACCTGGCCAAAAAGTGTGGGATACCTGTGCCGGTGCTGGTGGAAAAACCCTGGCGATAGCGGCGCGCATGAGTAACAAAGGGGCACTTATCGCTACGGATTTGCATGAGTACAAATTGGAAGAATTAAAGCGCCGCGTAAAACGTGCAGAGGCTTTTAATGTGCGTACTTTTAGCTGGAACGGTGAGGAACCATTGCGTTTACCGAAGGAAATAGCGCAACAAAAAGGTTTTGATTGGGTGTTGATCGACGTGCCATGTAGTTCATCGGGAACCTGGCGCAGGAACCCGGATGCGCGTTGGCGTTTTGATGAAACTGATACACAAGGGTTAATTCATTTACAGCGCAAACTGTTATCTAACGCCGCACCCGCAGTGCGCAACGGCGGATGTTTGGTTTACGCAACTTGCAGCTGGCAGGTGAGTGAGAATGAAGAACAAGTGTATTGGTTTTTACAACAACACCCGCAGTTTGAACTGCAGTCCCAGCGCATTCTAGGTGCGCCGGAACTGGATGCAGACACTATGTTTGTTGCGGTAGTGAAGCGTAACAATTGATTTAGTAAACAATTGACTTAATAAAAGCGGCTGCAATGAGGGAGTATTCTGCCGCTACTGAGCCTTTCTTCCTCGCAATCTATTCTTAGTTCGCGAAAGGATCGCTGACCTGCTAATTGCCCCAACACAGAGAATAACAGCAGTGCTATCAATGTGATTGCAATGCGTTTTATCCAGATAGAATTCATTTTTTTGCTCCTTGCAGATCGCGCATTTTGATATGGGTGAACATCATAACTACGCCCCCTAGCAGCAACAGGGTGATTCCCAAACGCATGCTGATGAAGAGTACAGCTTCCTCAATGACAGTGGGTGCAATTCCCCAATTCAGTGAATGCAGCGCGACTCCCATAATGAGAAGTTCAGCCGTGCGCACATGGGCCTGAATTCCGGTTTGCTCTTGTGGGCAATTACGGGGAGGTACTGAGGATTCCATCAGCCGTAAACAGGTGAGGCGAATTGCCATGAGTGATAGCCCCAGGTAAATCCAGCAAGACATCCAGTAAGGCAAGCTGGCCATCAACAG
Organism: Cellvibrionaceae bacterium; assembly: GCA_021151825.1. GTDB lineage: Bacteria > Pseudomonadota > Gammaproteobacteria > Pseudomonadales > Cellvibrionaceae > Cellvibrio. The sequence continues at coordinate 108,590 of JAGKWQ010000008.1, read as the reverse complement.
TTCAGCTTCTGGCACTATTACGATTACCGCCAGGGGAGTGATTAATCCAAGCGAAAGAATGCCCAGTGGCAAGTGTAAAAAGCGTGCGGTGAGTAATTTCATTATTACCTGCTCCTTATTCCTGATCGATTTTTGTCGGGTGCCAGTTGGCAAGGACATACAGCAATAACATATGCATGGCGCCAAGCATGAGGGTGACCAAACCTAAATTGCGGGTGAGGAAATAAAGCTGGTTATCTATGCCCGGGGTATTTTCATAAAGGGTGAAATCATTGAGGTTTAGCACCAGCAATATGTAGCCGATGTTGATGAGGTAATAACCGATCAGTAACAGATTATTAATAGCGAGCGCCAGGCGTTCATTACCGTGAGTCTGGTTGGTTAAAAAGACAGCTCCGTTCTGGCTGAGCAATGCCCCCACTCGAAATGTAATTAGTAAACTGATGATCAAATAAGCAATGTAGGTAATAAGGTTAAGCATGGAAAACTCCTGTTGTTTGATTAATTGCGCCGTTATTGCAGAGCACAACAGGGATTTTGCGGATGATGCGACGGGTTAACTTCCGGTTTTATCGTTTAGGAATAAAAAGTGTCTGCCTAAAATAAAATTTAATAAAAACAGATGGTTAAAAGTATCCAGAATGATAATTTCGGAATGTGGAAGGCAACATCAGGTATATGGGATGTAATTACGCGGGTTCAGGTTTCTGAAATTCCCATGCGTTTGCGAAATTGCCCGGGCGTTTCACCGGTGAGTTCACGAAAGGCAGTATAAAAATTGGATTGGGAACTGAAGCCCACCGCCAGGCCAATTGAAAGCACTGAAGACCTGGGCTCATCAATGAGTTGTTGCTTGGCCTCATCAATCCGATGCTGACGAATCAAGCGCGAGAACCCAAGGTTGAAATGGGTGTTGATTAATTCCGAGGCTTGGTGGCTGCTGAGCTCTAACAGTTCGGCAAGGCTTGCCAGGCTTAGGTTCTCATCTCGATAAATTTTTTCATCGGCGAGTAAGCGTTTAAGGCGCTCAACCAACACAATACAGTCGGTGTTTTTTAAGGTGGATGCAGCGTACGTAGCGGCAACAGCATCGCAGGTTTTTTGGGTGATATCGGGAAAGCGCAGCTGCAAATAGAGTACGGCGAAAAGTGCCAGCGAAATCAGGTTCGCGTAGGTATGGATGTATATTCCTTCCCCCAGCCATGGCGTTAGCAATCCGCTCAGGAAAATAATTAATGCAATTATTGTGAATGCGGAGAACGTAAGAAGCTCCAATTGGAAATATTGACGCTGGTCGCGCAGGCGAAACAAGGCAAGGCATAACCAAAGTGCATAGCCACTTCCGATGCAAAATGCGAGCGGGATAGCGATTAAACCACCCAGCCATGGGCTGACGGCCAACGGGAGAAAATGCACGATAAGTAATGGATAGTTGCGACTATTAAATTGCAGAAGCTCGCGACTGAATAAATAAAACGAGGGTGCCACAATAAAAAGAAGGGCGTGATAAACGCTGGAGTCAAACAGTGAGATACTGAAGTCCAATGCTTGCCAATGATAAAACTGTAGTAGCGCCAGGGTGGCCAGCATTGTGGTGCAAGCAATTTTGGATAACCAGGTTTTATCAAAGGCTTTGAATACCCACCAATAAACCATCCACAATAACACTGTAGCGAAAATTGAAAACCCGATTGAGTATTGCGTCAATGTGGTTGCTACAGCACTGAATTGCACCATGGTTTATTACAATTCCATCACCACCCGGAAACCCAGGTGATTATCAAAAATTTCATTGCGGTGGTAGTCGCGAGTATGGCTGGCAAGGCGTTCGGCATTATCTTTGGCGGAACCACCGCGCACTACATGCGCTTCGCAATTTTTTATCACCATGGCCTGGCCATTTTTAGGGTGTAGGTTGTAATTATCCGCAAAGCAATCTTCTACCCATTCAGCAACATTGCCCGCCGTATCATAAACACCAAAACCGTTTGCAGGATAACTGCCAACAGGCGCTGTTTTTGCGCCGAATAATCCGGAAAATTTACTGTTGCAACCGCGGCGACAGTTCGCGCGACCTGCGGCATCGCGCAAATCGTTGCTCCACCAAAATAAGGTATTGGTTTCAGCACGCGCAACATATTCCCATTCTGATTCAGTGGGCAACCGGTATTTTTTGCCAGTGGTTTGGCTTAACCATTGCACATAGGCGCGCGCATCTTCAAAGCTGACATTAATAACCGGGCGATTACCGCGGCCCCAGCGATTGTCATTGGGTAACGGGCGCTTTGTTGCCTGGGCAAACATATCGTAATCATTAAATGTAATTTCGTATTTGCTGATTGCAAAGCGTTTGCTAATCACAACTTTGTGTACCGGCATGGCGATGACATCATCTTTATTTCCCATTAAAAAATTACCGGTGGGAATGCTGATCATTTCCGGGCCGTCTGTTTTGATAGAAGCAATTACCTGGCTGCTGATTTCTTCGCCGGGTTGAATTGCAACGTTCAGTACGAATTCCGGTTGTAAATTTTGATCGATAATTTCCACCCAGCGCTTTTGTGTTTCATAACCTTGCAAGCTGACTTCAATTTGATAACGGCCGGCAGGAAGTTGCATATCTGCTTCATAGCGTTCGGGGATATTCAATACGCGCACACGCGCATTGGTTGGCGTGCTAAGTACTTTTAATGCGAAGGTTTGCACCGGAGTACTGCTATTGGTTTGCGCATAGGCAGCTTGATCGATTGGCGCTAATTGTGTGGTGTTTCCCTCAGGTGTGGGTGCGCTTGTTGTCTCTGTTGCCGGGCTGACCTGGCTTGTAACGGCAATAGTATTAGCGCTGCTGGTTGATTGTGTATTTGCATCACTTGAAGCAACTGCAGATGGTGTTGCTGGCGCGGTGCCTGGAGTATCTATAAACCAGGCAGCAGTGGTGAGCATTAATTTGCCAATACTGGATGGATTTTCGCTAAGTGATTTTCCTTTTGCATAAAAAATACTCATGCCGCACCACAACAAAGGTAAAAATACCAATAACGTTAGTACAAAAGTAATCGGGCGATTCTTGCTGTTGTAAGCGGAATGTATCGACGTGATAAATTCTTCACGGCTGATCTGTGTAGCTGCATGCTGTTCATTGAAAAATATTTCAGTAATTTTGGTCGCAGGGCGTAAATAAAATCCGCGACCGGGGCTCCAGCGCAATGAGCGGAATTTATTCCAGCGCCAGCGCACCGCATTCAAGGTTGCTGATACCAATGCACGGGTAAGATTGACTACGGTTAAATCAGCGGGATGTGTTGCAGTAGTCGTGGTGGGACGCTGGATTTTTTCAAAATCTTCCAATGCCGATATTAAATCGCGCCCGCGCTGGAAACGCTGTTCGGGATCTTTTGCTAATAATTTGTCCAGAATTTTTTGAAAACCCAAATACTGCATGGGCAATTTGGGAATCGGTGCGCTGATATGTTTGAGCGCAATGGTTACTGCTTCATCACCCTGGAATGGCAACGTGCCCGTTAGCATCTCGTAAAAAACTACACCGAGACTATAGAGATCCGAGCGGCCATCGACTACGTTGCCTTTGGTTTGTTCCGGGCTCATATAATGGGGGGTGCCAACAACAGTTCCCACATGCGTCATGCGCGAGTTTGTAGCCAGTCCGCGCGCAACGCCAAAGTCGGTTAGCACGGCAGAATTATCGGAGCGGAATAAAATATTTTCCGGTTTTATATCGCGATGGATATAACCTTTTTCATGGGCGTGATCCAGTGCACTGGCGATTTCGCGGGTAACGCGCAATACTTCTTCGCCACTGAGGCCGGTGCTCATACGATCGTGCACAGAACCATTAGGCAGGTAATCCATGGCGATGTAATTTAAATCCTCATGGCGACCAATATCGTAAATCGCCACAATATTTGGGTGTGACAATTGACCAACAATGGTAGCTTCGCGCTGGAATCGTTCACTAAATGCCGGGTCGCTATTAAGTTGCGGGTTCATGACTTTCAATGCAACAACACGCCCCACGCTGATCTGGATCGCGAGGTATACAGTGGACATGCCACCCTGGTTAATTTTCCGTATCACCCGGTAGCCGGGAATTTGTAGCGCCATATCAAACTATTTCAAAATTCTGTTTCTAATGTTAAATAAACGAGTCGCATTTCAGGCGCTTACTACATAAACCAGCAGGCCTAATAACGATAAAAGTGCACCGCCAAAAATCCAGGCGTCTACTTTAATTGCACCCGTTAAATACGGTATCCATTGCCACACCCCTTTACGCGCGGTGTTTTGATGCAAAGGCGATTCAATAATCTGCAAGGTAATATTATCGCGCCCGCCGCCGGTAAGTGCAGCATGAAGTAGCTGGTCCACGGCGGCAAGGCAATCATTGGATTCGCACAATATCTGCGCGATGGTTTTGTCACTGACTTCATCGGTTAAACCGTCGCTGCATAACAAAATCCATTGGTCGATTTGCCACTGGCCTTCCAATGAATCTACTTTAACCTGATTCAGTTCTTGCATCCCCAGGCATTGGGTAATGATATTTTTTTCCGGATGGAATTCGGCATCGTCAGCGCTAATAACGCCAGTGTCTACGAGCATCTGCACGTAGGAATGATCCACGCTCAATTGCTCCAGCCGGCCGCCATCGCGCGTAGGTGTCCACAAATAGGCGCGGCTGTCGCCAACCCAGGCAATCTGGTATTTGGTGGAGTCACTGCGCAACGCTACTACAGTGGAACCCATTCCCGGCGCACCTATGCCTTTGGCGGCGGAGGAAAGAATGCTGGTGTGAGCGTGCTGGATGGTCTCTATGAGAGAGAGGGCAGGGTTATTGTTGGCATCTTTTTCAATGGTATCGCGCACGATGGCACTCGCCACTTCACCGGCTTCGTGACCGCCCATACCGTCGGCGACCAACCATAATCCGTGCTCTGGCTGACTGAGAAAGCAGTCTTCATTATTGTCACGCACCAAACCCGGGTGGGAGGCAGCGCTGTATTCCAGTGGGATCTTAGTCATCTTCGTATGGTTGTATGTTGTTATTTTCGCGATTCCTTGTGGATGAATACTAGATGACTTTAGTGGGGAAAACTACGCAGCCTGGCACAAAACATTGCAATCGCGACAACCATGTAGCTCGTCCCTGAGCTCATGAGGAATGATTAACAGGTTTTCAATTGCAAGCCGAGTGACTCCAGGTTCGCTTTTTGCCCTGCGTGTGTGACTACTGCAATGCTCGCCTTTTCCGCAGCAAGATAAGTACGCGCAACACGTTTGAGATCATCGGCAGTTACTTGCAGTACACGGTTGCGGAACAATTCGCGTTTTTCTCGCGTGCGACCAAACAGTTCAGCTTGATAAGTAGATTTTGCTTCGCCAGCCGGTGAACCGGGTTTATCAATACTGCCAATTACCCCGAGAATGGCTTCTTCTACTGCTTGCCATTGGTGCGTGGTTTCCTGCAACCACACTAGCGATTGGTCAAAATCACCCAGAGTTTCAGTTAAACGTGGGTCGCGGTATGAATAAAAACGGAATGATGCAGTATTGCTGTCCTGACTTGCTCCACCACCATAGGCACCGCCTTGCTCGCGCACTGCGCGATGCAAATAACCGTTGCGCAGGAACCCGCCGAGTACAGTTAATGCAGCAGCATCCGGATGTTCACTTGGCACAGTGGGGTAAGCTTTTGCGCAGAAATTGACTTGCGTATTAGTAATCCAGGCTTCGCGAATTTGTTCGCTAATCTCGGGCAATTCAAATTCTGCAAACGATTCAGTTGCGCTTTCGCCAGACCAGCGTTGTTCCAAATGGTTGCGGTATGTATCCAGATGCTCTTGCTCGCCTACAATTAAAAACTGTTTGGGTGCTTGCAAAATCAGTTGGTGAATTGATGCCAGTGTTTGCGCAAATTCAGCAAGGGATTTTTCATTATCCAATGCAGCATCCAACGCTTTTAATGCGGCGATACCTTCAAGGCCTCCCAGCTGATGCGATACTTTTGCAGCAGGGCTCATTCCGGCACATGCAGCGGTCATGGCGAGGCTGTGACCATGACCGGTAATACTTTGTTCGCGGCGCGCACGATTTTGCGCAATCAATTCGCGAATACGATCCACTTCGTCAAAGCGCGGTTGTAATAAGGTCGATTGCATTAATTCGTTTAACGCGGCGCTATTGCGGCTTAATGCTTTGGCTGAAAGCGTGATGTAGGCATCAATATTTTGCACATCATCACCAGCGCCACGAATACTGCTAAATGCACTAATTGAACCGACGGTTTCTGCTTGCCAGCGTTGCGTCGAGAGATAATCTTTTTCGCCATTCCCCAATTCAGTTAAACAAATACAATAAAACGGCAGCACTTTTAACTGTGTTTCATTTAATGCTGGTAACTTGCAAGTAATTTGCTGGTACAGCAAACCATTAGTGCCAGCGGCGTAACGGCGCAATGGGTAATTGTTAAAACTTTCATGGCTGCCGGCGGTGTAATGCAAATTTGCCGGGATATCTTCCAGACCAACTTTTGGCAGGATACTTTCATCATCTTGTTGTAATTGACGCGCTTGCAGCGCTTTGGTTTGTGCGATGATATGTTGCTTTTCATCGTCACTTAATTGCGCTTGTAAATGTGCAAGGCGATTTTTCTCAGCCGCTTTAATGCGATCACCCATTTGTAAATCCGGGCGCAGCGTCAAGCGTACACGGTGAGGATTTTCCAGTAGCCATTTGCGTACGGCATTTTGGATAAATTGTGGATCTTGTGTTTTGCGCCGCAAGTTATCCAGCGCTGCATCTACATCCAATAACGCAATCGGGTCGCCCCGATGAGTTGCAGACGTAAGGCCCGTTAAAATTAATTGCAAACCATAAGGATAACCATCGCCACCGACTTCGCGCTGCGATAATTCCAATTGATGCAACGAGGCAGCAATTTGTTCTTGTGGCACGCCGTGTTCTGCAACTTGCGTTAATGTATCCAGGATTAATGCTTCAACATTATTAACATCTTCCAGCGAGCAACCTTCAAGGCCGCATACAAATGCCATTTCGCGCGATGAATCATCCAGTCCGCATAATGGTGATGGTGCTTGTCCGAGTTCGGTGGTTTCCAGTGCTTGTTGCAACGGCGATGCGCTGTTATCCAATAAAATATTGGAAAGTAGTTGCGCTTCCAGTGATTCATCCAGGTTTGTGGTTTTGCCTAATAACCAGGAAATCACCACGTGATTCTTCTGCTCAAGATTATCTGCATCATTTTCATCGACAGGATAGGCTTCTTCCACATTCACCGGCGCGTGATAACGTTTTTCATCATCTACCGCGATAAGCTCATCCAGTTTTTCAAAATGGCGCAGCGCCTGATTTTCAAATTTTTCCTGATGCACAGCTGCAGGAATATCGCCGTACGTCATAAAGATTGCATTGCTTGGGTGATAATGCGTGCGATAAAAATCTTGCAGTTGTTGATAGGTCAAATCGGGAATATCTTCGGGCTCGCCGCCACTGTTGTAGTGATAAGTGGAGGTTGGATAAAGATATTTGCAGAGTGTATGCCAGAGCTGTGAGGGTACAGAGCTCATTGCACCTTTCATTTCATTAAATACGACTCCTTTAAATACCAGATCCGATTGGGGATTTTCCGGTTCTGTAAATTCAACGCGGTGGCCTTCTTGTGCAAAATCCAGTTCATCCAGGCGCGAGAAAAAAACTGCATCCAGGTAAACATCCAGCAAATTATTAAAGTCTTTGCGGTTCTGGCTGGCAAACGGGTAGGCGGTCCAATCGGAACTGGTGAAGGCATTCATAAAGGTATTTAACGAGCGGCGTACCATCATAAAAAACGGATCGCGCACTGGATATTTTTTACTGCCGCACAGTGCTGTGTGTTCCAAAATATGGGCGACGCCAGTGGAGTCGTGAGGTACCGTGCGTAATGCCACCAGAAATACGTTTTCATCGTTGTCGGCGACCAAATGAATATGTTGCGCTCCGGTATTTGTGTGACGGTATTCTTCAACGCGAATTTTCAGGGCATCGATAGTCTGGCTGCGCAGCAATTCAAAAGCGGGATGGGTCATAGCGTATCTCTGAATGAATAAGGGTTTAAACAGGGCGAAAGGCAAATTGGTGAGTTACAAAGCGCTGCATGCTAATCAGCAATGCAGAGTAATCGACCTGACCCTGTTCGAGCTGCTGTAGAGCGTAACAACTTGCCTCCAGCGTGGAAAGCTGATTTTTGTTGTCGGCTTTCCTGATCAGATATAGGGAGTCCGGTGGATTTTCCAATGCCAGGCGCGGCAGAGTTTGCAATGATCGATTTAAATAGAGCATTTTGCGACTTTTTCGCCAGGTAGCATCGATCACTACTAACCGTAGACCATTGGGGTCAATTTGTTCGATAGCAGGTATTGGCAGTGGCATTGCCAATCCCAACGCTGCTGCATCGGGAGTGGGTGGGTAGAGCAACAATGGTTGTTTTTCGCCGGCAAATAATAGGTTATCAAGTGCAGCCACCGGGATGGATTCATCGGAATCGAACTTATAAAGCTGACTGTTTTTTAGGCATAGATGTAATAAACCCGCCGTATTTTTAGGATTGGTCGCTTCGGTTTTATCCTGCAATATCAGTAATTCAACCTTGTTGCTGTGGATGTTTATCAAACTGCAAATACAACTGCGTAAGGGGCGCAGACAACGATTACAGCTAATACGTTTTGCAGCAGGATTCATGAATTAGCACTATTTGTTGCAGTTTGATTAAGCTCCTGCAGTTGATGGTGCGCAATATACGCCTGCGTTTGCACTTTATGTTGATCAATCAATAGGCGTTTTGCTTTTGCATTCATCGCTTTGATTGCGGCTTCGCGTTGGCTTGCACTTGAGCGCGAATGTTCCGTCTCCAGATAACACAATTGTTGTGGTATGCGACCGCGAAAATAACGGGCGCCGGCTTTGCCGGATGTATGTTCGCGCCAACGCCGCGCCATATCGGTAGTGATTCCAGTGTAAACTTGTTGATCACTGGTCAGGATCATGTAAACAAACCAGTTATTGGCTGCGGTCATAAAAATCTGGCTGGCAGGATTGAATAGGCAATTTTATTTACCCGAGTGGCGAATGGCAAAAGAATCAATTCAGCAAGATCGCAATTTTGATGATCTTGCCCGGCGTTTCAAAAAAAATATTTATGGCGGTTTGAAAGGTGATATTCGCCTCGCCGTATTGGAACGCGATTGTAAGGCATATTTACCGGTTTATCCCTCTGCGGCCAAACCTGCCAAACCCTGGCGTATTTTGGACGCTGGTGGTGGGCAGGGGCAATTTTCCTTGCAGTGGGCCAAAGCAGGTCATGACGTAGTGATTTGTGATATTTCTGCTGAAATGCTCAAGCTTGCCGAAGAACAAATAAAAGCGCTGAACCTGGAAAACCAAATCACCTTGATTCATTCATCTGTGCAAGATTTGCATTTGCACCTTAATGGTGAAAACCAGTTTGATTTTGTTATTTGTCATGCGGTGATGGAGTGGCTGCAGGAGCCGCAACAATTGTTGCCGTGTTTGCTGGGTTATCTTGCTCCGGGCGCTTATTTATCGCTGACTTTTTATAACCTGCATTCGCTGATATATAAAAACTTGTTACGCACTAATTTCAAAAAAATTATCAATCAGGATTACGGTGGTTCGCGTGGTAGCCTTACACCAATTAATCCGCAAAATCCGACCCAGGTATTGGAGTGGGTAGGGCAGTTGCCGCTATCGATCTTGTGTCACAGCGGTATTCGAGTGTTCCATGATTATATTTTTAATGAAGAGCATCGTGCACGCGAACCCGATACCTTGCTGCAACTGGAGTTGGAATTTTCGCAGCAGGAACCTTATCGCTCGCTGGGACGATACATACATTTATTGTTGCAGCAACACGATAAATAAACGCTGCAGGTTAGTTTTTCAGGATTTTTAGCAGAGAATCCCTGGCTTGGTTAATTTTAGCGGCAAGATAATCATTGCCACCGCGATCAGGGTGTAATTTTTGAATCAGGCGGCGGTGCGCGTCCTGAACCATAGCGACAGTAATGTCGCCTTTGTAAATATCACCCGTTAAACCGAGAATGTCCTGGGCTTCTGTTATGGCCATGTTGCTGGCAGATGCTACCGGAGAGGATTGCTCCTGTTGCGTGTTTTGTCCTTGCTGCATTTTTTTGTGTTGTAACCAAAATGGCAAGATTTGTGAGGCAAGCCCGTACGCATTGCGCAGGAACGGAATCAATGCTGCTACGGCTGCACCAACCCAATGCATTTGTCGAAATAGAACCAATAGAACTAATACACCTAAAAAGGCTCCAACACCTGCACGCCACAGTGCTTTGCGTTTTTGTTCATCATCCATTTTTTTATAACGGCCAAAAAAGATGATGACACAGGTCACTATAACGGCAAAAAACAGAAGTTTAAGAAGCACAGGGCCTCCATGAGTGGGGGGCGATTGAATTTGGTCGATATTATAGGCAGCTGCTTTCCTATGTCGATAGCTAATCGTTGGCTCTGCTCGCAATCGCAGCTGGATATAAGGTGAAATGACCATCACAGCGTTGGTTGATTTCTGCCCTTCATTAATTTTTGGCTATGCTTGCAGTTATGGTGTGTATCGCCTTCAAGGGCTTCAGGATCAGGTAAAGCAGGAGTTAGGCATGGTTCGTGTTACTACTGCGATTTCTATTGTTGTGGAGTCTATGCGCAGATTTTCAATTTTATTAACGATAATGCTGATAACAGCGTGTGGCGGCGGGGGCGGCTCATCTGGCTCAAATCTTATTCCGGACAATAATTCCTCTTCACTGGTAATTGTTTCTTCAACTGCAAACAATTCATCGAGCGCCGGTTCTTCAAAAATTAGTTCCTTTGCCAGCAGTAATTCTTCTGTGTCCGCATCAGTGAATATTAGTGGGAAAATTACCTATGACTTTGTTCCTCATAGTACAAGGGGATTAAATTATTCCACTATTGCTGCGCGTGCCGTACGAGGTTTGTTAGTTGAGTTGCTGGATGAAAATAATCTGATTGTGGCAAGTACTTTAAGTGATAGTGAAGGCAATTATTCGCTCAGTGCTACGCGCAATAAATTAGTGAAAGTCAGGGTAAAAGCGCAACTATTGCGTACCCAATCGCCTGATTGGAATTTCAAAGTGACTGATAATACCAATGGCAACGCGCTGTATTCCATGATTGGTAGTTTGGTTGCAGCAACGGATGCAAACGCAATACGTAACTTGCATGCACCTTCGGGGTGGACTGGCAATGGATATACCGAAGCGCGTGTTGCTGCACCTTTTGCAATTCTGGATACGCTTTATGAAGGTGTAACACGTTTTCAAGCGGCCGGAAACATTGAAGATTTTCCGCCATTAGAATTGCGCTGGAGTGTTAAAAACAGAGCGGCGGAAGGTGATCGTAATCTTGGTGAAATTGGCACCAGTTATTTTGGCGGTGACGCAATTTATATTTTAGGCGATGAAAATAATGATACAGATGAATATGATCGCCATGTCCTTTTGCATGAATGGGGACATTATATAGAAGCGAGTTTTGCGCGCTCGGACAGTATTGGTGGCGATCACTCACACGATGATAAATTGGATTTGCGTGTTGCCATGTCTGAAGGTTTCGCAAATGCTTTTTCTGCAATGATGCTGGATGATGCCAGCTATCGTGATTCCAGCGGCCAACAGCAATCCGATGGCTTTTTCAATGATGTTAGTCAAAAAAATAGCAGTATCAGAGGCTGGTATTCAGAAGCTTCGGTGCAATCCGTTATCTATAACTTTTATACTAGTGGCAGCGGCAAAAGCGCGCGGAATTTCGCGGATATTTTTCAGGTTATCAGTGCTGAAAATTATGCAGGTACTAGTGGTTTGATTTCTATTTATACGTTTGCCGATCAATTGCGCAAAAAAATGCCGACACAAGTTGCCAATTTTAATAGTTTATTGTTTGAGCAAAATATAGAAATTACTGACGAATTTGGTGTGGGCGAAAGTAATTCCGGTGGTTATACGGAAAATTTGCCGGTCTATAAGGTCTTGCCATTAACCAGCACTCCGGTGAAGGTTTGTAGTAGTAACCGCTTTGGTTCCTATAACAAATTGGCTGTCGCCCAATATTTTTTATTGACTGTCGTTAATGCAGGGACCTATCAATTCTCTGCAGTGGAAACCGCAGATGATTCTGGTAATGCAGACCCTGATTTTTATCTTTATCGTCGCGGTGAGCTAGTTGGGATTTCCGAAAGCCCCGCAGCAGACCAGGAAAGTTTCTCTCGTTTTTTATCGGCAGGAACCTATGTATTGGAGTTGGTTGATGCTCGTGCAAAAGATCAAGATGACAGTGTGCCAATTACAGCTTGCTTTGATGTACGCGCACAACTTTTGAATTAACGACGCTGATCAAGCCTTGCTGTACTTAATTTGCTGTACTTAAGTAGCTACTTAAACAGGTAATAGAAATATGGATAAAGTACGTTTTTGGAGGGCTGCATTAGCAGGGAGTATTGGCATATTGGCGGTTTTATTATCGGCATGTGACACCCCCGATACGCAAATTTCAACCGTACAAAAAAGTGAATCGCGCGCGTATCTCGCTAAACCGGGTGCATCCATCACGTTAAAAAATTCCCAACCATTTTTTCTGGAAGCTCCCGGTGTGAGCAACCTTGAACTGGTTTTGTCTGCACCACCAATGGGCGGTGCAATGCATATAGATGTAACGGTAAGTACAGGGTTGGAGCTGGTTTCGCCTGTAAGTCATTTCGAGTTCCTGCTGACACAGGAAGCAGAGTATAAATTGCCCATTCAGGTTAATGCGCCAGCAGCCGGGCGTTATTACGTTAATTTACAGGCCAGTATTATTCAGAATGAGCAGCGTGATAGCCGGGTTATTACTGCAATAGTGCAGGTAGGCCCTCCTCCTGCCAAATCGCAAAAAGGGACAAATGAGAAGTCAGTGGAGGCGGATGGGATTATTTCGCTGCCTGCTAAAGAGACCATTCAGCCTGCTAATTAATCCGCTGCTACAAATCTGTCGTGAACCCATCATATAGCTTGTTTATAATGGCCAGTATCGATCTGGCCATTTTTTTAATGAGGTGTTTTTTATGTCAAGCCAACGTTTACCCGCAGAATGGGAACCGCAAGATGCCGTCTTGCTCACCTGGCCGCATAAAAATACTCCGTGGAGCTGGATTCATGAGGAAGTGACAGAACTCTATGAAGCACTTGCCACGGTTATCAGTGACTATGCGGATGTCGTTATCGCCGCCCCGGAAGATGAGCTTGAAACGATACGTGTACGGTTGGATGCCATGGGTGCTCCGCTGGAATACATCTATTTTTATCCGTGTGATAGCGATGATACCTGGGCAAGGGATCATGGTCCGTTAACAGTGGAAACCCCGGATGGATTTAAATTATTGGATTTTAAATTTAATGGTTGGGGCAACAAATTTCCACATGCACAGGATGATCAAATTACTCGTCAGTTATTTTCACAAAACGTATTTCCTTATGCATCGCTTGAAGGTCGGGATTGGGTGTTGGAAGGTGGCTCTGTAGAAACGGATGGGCAAGGAACTTTGCTGACAACGTCTTCTTGCTTGTTAAATAAAAATCGTAATCCGGATTTAAGTAAAGACGAAATAGAGTCGCGTTTAAAATCTGATTTTGGTGTGCGTAAAATCAATTGGTTGGATCATGGTTATCTTGCCGGTGATGATACTGATGGGCATATAGATACTCTGGCGCGTTTGTGCCCCAATAACACGATTGTTTATACCGCCTGTGATGATGAACAAGACGAACATTACGCATCACTAAAGCTAATGGAAGAACAGTTAAAAACATTTACCAATGCTGATGGCGAACCTTATCGTTTGTTACCGTTGCCTTGGTCCGGTCCGGTTTTAGGGCGTGATTCAGATGCGCGTTTGCCATCGACCTACGCGAATTTTTTGGTAATCAATGAAGCGGTATTGGTCCCTATTTATGATTTGCCAATGGACGAGGAAGCGTTAGAAGTGGTTTCGCAAGCGTTTCCCGGTTATGAAATTATGGGCATTCTGTGCTTATCGTTGATCGAACAAGGTGGAAGCTTGCACTGCATTACCATGCAAATTCCGGAAGGTGTTTTGGAGCAATTTTAAATGCAAAAAGATCGCCAAAAAAAATTGTTAAAAGTTGGAGTGGTGCAGCAATCCTGCACTGCTGATTTGGCCGCGAATTTTGCCAAATCTATTGCGCAAATTCGTATTGCAGCAGAGCAGGGAGCTGAACTTGTTGTATTACAGGAATTGCATCGAGGTCTGTATTTTTGCCAGCAAGAAATTTCTGATCACTTTGATTTGGCTGAACCTATTCCCGGCCCGAGCACGGAAATTTTAGCTGCTTTAGCCCGTGAGCTTGATGTTGTAATTGTTGCCTCACTCTTTGAGAAACGTGGTGTGGGGTTGCATCATAATACTGCTGTGGTTATTGATCGCGATGGCAGTATTGCGGGCAAATATCGCAAGATGCATATTCCTGATGATCCAGGTTACTACGAAAAATTCTACTTCACGCCAGGCGATTTGGGTTTTCATCCAATCCAGACCTCAGTCGGTAAACTGGGTATTTTGGTCTGTTGGGATCAATGGTTTCCCGAGGCTGCGAGGTTGATGGCAATGGCTGGTGCCGATGTACTTATCTATCCAACTGCTATTGGCTGGTCTCCGCAGGAAAAACATGATGAGCAGCTGCGACAACGTGAGGCATGGATTACTGTACAGCGTGCGCATGCAATAGCGAATGGTATACCGGTGATTAGCGTTAATCGCGTTGGTCACGAACCTGACCCCGCTGGCGGACCTGGTTTGCAATTTTGGGGGAGCAGTTTTATTACGGGCCCTCAGGGTGAGTTCCTATACGAGGCCGCTACTAATCAAGAAGAAACAAACGTGGTCGCTGTGGATTTGTCTCGCAGTGAAACGGTGCGTCGTATGTGGCCTTATTTGCGTGATCGGCGAATTGATCATTATGGCGATTTGCTGAAAATTTATCGCGATTGATCAAAGACTACGGCAATCCTAATGTGTAAGCCGTAGTGTATTTGATTGGTGGTAAGGAGTGCTATCGTCTAGACTGGATAGCAACTTATTCAATTATTTTATTGTTCTGATTCTTTCTATGGATTCATCATCTGCATCCGAATTGCACTTGTGCCCGCTAGGGGACTCTCCCTGCCAATTTTTGCATGAATTACAGAGCTTGCGAGGTGAGATTGATTTGCTGAAAGAGCAGGTGCGTACAGATGCTCTTACCGGTTTGTATAATTTTCGTTTTTTTTCGGATACCCTGCCACTTGAAATGGAGCGCAGTCGTCGTTCTTTTCAGGCTCTCTCCCTGATTGTATTGGATATAGATCACTTTAAAAAATTTAATGATACATGGGGGCATGAAGTTGGCAATCAGGTTTTGGTTCTCGTTGCCCGTCAAATTACTTTGGCTATTCGTAAATTGGATTATGCCTGTCGTTTTGGTGGCGAAGAATTTGTAGTTTTGTTGCCTAACACGGACTTGCGTCAGGCAAAAAATGTTGCCGAGCGTTTGCGTGAGGCGATTGAGAGCACCCCGCTGATTTATGAAGGCCAATCATTATCGGTGACCGCAAGTTTAGGTGTCGATGAATTTCGTAGTCATCACAGCGATACCCATGAAGGATTTATTGAGCGAGTAGATGCTTGGCTTTATCAAGCAAAGCGTGATGGGCGTAATTGTGTTAGATATCCTGTTATCGAGTCACCGGTAGTTACAACGACGGTAACAGCTGATGAAAAAGATGCACTTTTTGGGTTATTTGATAAAAAAGATTGACCCTGGCGTAACAAAAAAATTGTGCGGAGCTTATGCAGGACAAACAGAATCACAAAATATTTTAAAGTATTTTCGGAGTTAATATCTTCATGGCTTTTCCAAAAATTGGCAATCTTGCACCAACATTTACCTTAAAAAATTTTCATAATGAAGATATTTCCTTGAAAGATTTTAAAGGAAAAAACAACGTTGTTTTATATTTTTATCCAAAGGCTTCCACGCCTGGCTGTACCGTACAGGCCTGTGGAATTCGCAATAATCAAAGTGTATTTGCCGAGCTTGATACTGTGGTTTTGGGGGTAAGCCCTGATTCACCAGCAAAAATAAAAAAATTTGTTGATAAGTACGAGTTGAATTTTGAACTTCTGTCTGATGAAGATCATTCCATCGCTGAAAAATATGGCGTGTGGGGGCTCAAGAAATTCATGGGTAGAGAGTTTATGGGAATTTTGCGCACCAGTTTTTTAATCAACAAAGAAGGGCGACTGGTGAAGATTATGGATAAGGTAAATACCAAGACTCATGACCAGGAAATACTTGCACTTATACGCAATGGCATTTAAAAGAGTATTTATATAATGATGTGTGATAATAAAGTCACGTTTTGTTTGTAAATTATACTTGTTTCACTTTGATTCAAAAAAAGTTCGTCTATAATCCTCAATAGTTGAGTATGAACTTTCATGGATGACCGGAGAGGTAAACAATCGTTTGCCCTTGGAAAAATGCTCCTGATTGATTTAACAACGCCCTTGATTGGCAAAGGAGACGCCTGGATGATTCAATTACAGCGAATCTACCGTAACAGCGAACAATATTCAGAAAACCCTTTCGAAGGATCAGAAGTAAGATCTTATCCAGAATATTTGGCTATGGCTGAAATACCAAAATTCGAAGGTGTTTCTGCCAGAGTGATTGATGCTTTAAAACAAAGGGTTGGCCGTGAAGATCTTTGTATTGATCGAATTGCGGAAGATCTCAAGTTGTCCAAAAGGACGCTTCAGCGTCGATTGCAACAACAGGGAGCTAATTTCGCTCAGTTGCGCGATGTTCTTCGCTTTCACTATGCAATCAAATACCTTATTGATGAACACATGAGTGTCGATACTGTCTCTAAAGCGTTGGATTTTTCTGATCGAACAAGCTTTACAAATGCTTTTAAGCGTTGGACAAGTTTATCCCCCAGTGTATTTAGAAAGCTTTTCAGGGATTATGCCTGATAGCTTTCTACCGTCTTTATCCCTTCCTTTAGATTAAATTGCGCTAATTGCTTGCTTGTTGCAAAACAGGTAGAGTTAGCGCTCTTTATTCTGAGAGGTTAGATCCATGAGTTTCCTAGTTGCATCCGCAATGGCCCAGACTCAGGCCGCACCAGCCCAGCAGGGTAATCCAATGATTACGTTGTTAATGTTTGGTGGTATGTTTCTGTTTATGTATTTGTTGATTATTCGTCCTCAACGCAAGCGCCAGAAAGAGCATCAAAATTTGGTGACCGCTTTGGCAAAAGGAGATGAGGTTATAATGACTAGCGGAATGTTGGGTAAAATCATCAAAGTAGATGAAAATTATGTGGTTCTTGAAACTGGCAACAATGTGGAACTCAAGTTTCAGAAAGTTGCAGTTCACGCTGTTTTACCAAAAGGCACTATAAAATCTATTGATGCGGCTTAAGTTGTATTAAAGTATTTTTGCCTGGTCCAGAGTTAATAAAAAAGCGAGCCCAGGGCTCGCTTTTTTATTTTAATGGTATCGCTTAAATTATAGGCAATTTGCGGGGCGAGGGAGGCCGGCAATTTTGCTTGCGATTTTTGCAGGGCTAGGTGGAAATAGTTGAAGTAGGTAAATGCTTTTTCCTTTTTCCGAGCCTAATTTCTTTTCTGTGTATTTTACCAGTGCGCGCATTGCTGGCGAAATTTCAAATTCTTTATAAAAATCTTGCAACAAATAAATTATTTCCCAGTGAGCAGCTGATAGTTGAATGTTTTCATTCTGCGCAATTTCGGTAGCTACATCTGTACTCCATTGTTGCAGATCCTCCAGATAGCCGTCTTTATCTACTGCGAGCTGTTGATTGTTGACAATTAGATGCATATTAATACCAGCTTTGAACACGTTTAAAGTTAACGGTCAGAGATACAAATTCATCATAAGAAATTAATTGAATGTAATCAGCAATTTTATGTTCAAGGGCTCGTGCCTTTACGTCATTTAAAAGCGCATAAATATGAATGCCTTTCTGGTTAAGTGCACTTAACTCCAGGGAATCCGGTGCACTTTGCAGAGAGCCAAACACCCCATCTTCCAGTAATAATATTCCATCCTGGGATCTGCAAATCAAAACACAGGATTTAAGAGCGCTGCTTGTAAAAGGTGACTTATTGACGGTATGTAATGTGCTCATGCTCTAAAAGCTCAGAATATGATCTTGATTGTTTAGAAGGGTGGATATCTGAGTGCTATTTACAATTGCCGCATTCTCAATAATCAAACTTTCAATTGTTAGTCCTCGCTGTTCCAGGGACTCTTGATGAATATATATTTTATCTATGTCGTAAAAAGGCAAGGCAGATAACATTGAAGTGAAGCTTTTTTGAGAAATTTCTTGAGCTTGCTGATCTCTTAATAATTGGAATATACCGTCATCCATAAAAAGCATACACAGATCTTGATCATAAATTGCTGCGGCTAATGCAGCATCTAATGCGTCTTTTGCAATGGAGGTGCCATAGGGGGCATGGCGACTAATTAATAGGATTTTTTTGTGCATATTAATTTCCAAATGTAATTAATCGATCTGATACTGCTGCCGCTTCAATTAGTTGTCCCAGTCCTCCCAAAGTAAATCCATCGGCAAGGTTATAATTTTCTTTTTGATAGCGAATTGATTCCTCTTGATTGAGTAATCCACGCTTCAAGGCGGCTGCAATGCAAACAACTAACTCTACGCTGTGTTCTTTTGCAAGTTTTTGCCATTCGCTATACAGGTCTAATTCGTCTTGTGGGGGCGCGGCCAGATTGGTTGCGTTGTAGATGCCATCCTGATAAAAAAATACACGATGAAGATTATGGCCTTGTCTTAATAAAGCTTTGCAAAATTGATAGGCGCTGTAACTGGCCTGAGATGAGTAGGGAGGGGATTGGACATTAATTGAGAATATCATAAAGGTTGCAATCAAAAAAATAAGGCTCCTTTGTGGAGCCTTTAGTGTTTTGTTTTGTGCTAATTAATGCTGCTAGTCGTCGTTAGCTACACCCAGTAAATGCAGGAGGCTTGTGAAAAGATTGACGATAGATAAATAAAGACTCGTGGTTGCAAGAATGTAATTTGTCTCGCCACCATGAATAATCTCGCTTGTTTGGTAAAGAATAAGTGCGGACATCAATAAAACAATACCGGCAGAAAAAGCCAAATGAAGGGCAGAAAACTGGTAACCGAAAAAGGATGCTCCAAGCAAGAAAAGCATAATGGCGAGCATTAACATCATGCCAACAGCAACAAATCCACCTAAAAAGCTGAAATTTTTTCGGGAAGCGAGTACGTAAGCCGAAAGACCAACGAATATAACGGCGGTGCCACCTAAGGCTTGCATGATGATAGATGCACCATTTTCCATGGCTAGGTATCTATTAAGAACTGGGCCAAGTCCAGCGCCTATTAATCCAGTGAAAATAAAAACAACTGCCAAGCCTGAAGCGGAATTGGCCGTTTTTGGTAATACGAACCATATTAGGGCCATTGCAATCAGGCTCATAACAAGGCCGGCACCATGGCCGATACCTGCAGCCATGGCAATCCCTGCTGTGATGGTGCTAAAAGCCAAGGTTAGTCCAAGCAAAAAATAAGTATTACGCAACACTTTGCTGGTTTCGCTTTGGCTCAATATCTGGGGCGTTTGGGCGCTATATACTTCTTGCATATTAATCTCCATCAATTACCAAGGGTTTTGAACTAAATTAGGCGGATAATACAAATATGCTGACTTAATGCCAAGGTAAATTTGGCTCGATATGTATTCGTTTAGTTGGTAATTGTTAAGCTGAGTTCCCTATATATAAAAAATTGAAATAGATACTTGTTTTAGGTTTTATTGTTTTTGATAAGCAAATAAAAAGGCGCTTGAGTTATCAAGCGCCTTTTATGTATGGCGGAAGGGCAGGGATTTGAACCCTGGGTAGGCTTTCACCTACGCCGGTTTTCAAGACCGGTGCAT
Organism: Cellvibrionaceae bacterium; assembly: GCA_021151825.1. Taxonomy (GTDB): domain Bacteria; phylum Pseudomonadota; class Gammaproteobacteria; order Pseudomonadales; family Cellvibrionaceae; genus Cellvibrio. Next base: position 88,459 of record JAGKWQ010000008.1, on the reverse strand, counting down.
TAAACCACTCTGCCACCCTTCCGAGTGCGGCAAATTATACATAGCTTTTTTTATTGGGCAAGAGGAAAACACAATTTTAATAGCCAAATATAATAATTTAATAAAGCGAATTAATTTTTTTGAGCATAAAAAAGCCGAATTGTTTGTAATTCGGCTTTTCAAGTTTTTAAGCGTTTTTACTTGCTCAAATATCGGTTTAGTTATTGCTCATTATTGTTGCGTTTGTTTTGGCGCGGATCATTCAATGGTCTGGTTATTTGACGAGGATTGTGATCCACGCTAGGTGGAAGGCTAGTATCAAGTGCACGCGATGCCTGGTTCTCAATAGTCTCGGTAATAATGCTAATTTTACCAATTGGTTTTGGTGAGTTACGCGGATCGTTATTTGCCCTTGTTGGAGATATATCGACTTCAGTAATAGTTTTTCTCTCTGTTTTTTCAATCTTTACTTCATTGTCGAGAGCTTCTGTTTCTAGCACTTTTACAGGCGCTTCGGTTACTTTTGCTGTAGCGCTATCAATAGTGGGTTCTGGTTCAATGGTTTTCGTTGCTGCTGGTTGATCTGCTTTCGCTTCAGCAGCAGTGGCGATTGGACTTTCATTTTGTATTGAGTGCTCATTGGTTGATGCATCTTCTTTAGCAGAAAAGGTGGGCGATGTTTCTGCTGCTGCATCTTGCTTCAGTTGTTGTTCTATAGCTTGCTCGGATGTTTCCGGGGTTTGCTCTACGATCTCAGTGCTCACTTGTGTTTTATTGGCTTGCGTCTGCTGTGCATGTTCCGCAATTGCAGCAGAGATTTGTTGTGCCAATTGAGCGGATTCACTTAATACAGCAGGTTCTTGGTTGGTTGTAGCTTCGTCTGGACTTTCTATTGCTGCGGTGTTTTCACCTTCCTCTCTGCGGTTGCGGCGGCGCTGTTGTGAGCGCGTGCGACGTCCAGCCGGGCGCTTGGAAGGACGCTGATCATCGCTTTCTTCTGTGGTTTCGGCATCATTAAGAATGATAGAGGTTTCCTCTGTGATTTCCTCTTTATTGATGTGCTTGCGATTGTTGTCGCGCTCGTTGCCGCGTTGATTGCGGTTGCGAGGCTGGCGTAACTCTTCGTCGCCGCCAGTTTGTGAGTCACGCGGTTGTTGTTCGCGGTTGTTGCGTGACTTGCGTTCATTTTGCTCGCGATGTCCGCCATCGCGCTTTTCGGAATCTCTGTGAGAGTCACGTTTCTCATGGTCGCGAACGGGTTTTTGCTCCTGGGTGTTGCGATGATCCAGGTTATCGATAATTTCGCGATCTTCTTTGCGCTCTTTATCTCGATTGTCGCGGCGACTGCGATTGTCGCGACGATTGCGGCTTGGGCTGCGGCGGCTATCGCGTCTTGGCTCGCGTTTGCTTTTGCTTTTGCTTTCATCGCTTTTATCGCTGCTAAATATGTCTGCAATTGAGTCTAATAAGCGAGATAAAAGCCCAGCCTTCTTCACAGGTTCGGGGGCTGGCTGGCTTGGGCTGCTTGGTTGCACTATGGGTTTAGGGGCAACAAAAGGCTTGGTGTTGATTTCTTCCTCTTCTTCCTTGGATTCATCTGTATGGGCAACGATTTTATAACTGGTTTCCAGTGTTCCTTCATCGTCATCGCGCAGACGTTGCACTTCGAAGTGCGGTGTCATGAGTTCTGCGCTGGGTACAATGACTACGCGTGTATTGTTGCGTGATTCAATACTGGAAATGGTTTTACGCTTTTCATTGAGGAGATAGGTTGCAACGGAAACCGGGCAAATTGCACGGATTTCGGCGCTACGTTCTTTTTGTGCTTCATCTTCCACTAGTCGCAAAATGGACAATGCCAGTGAGCGGGTGCTGCGGATGGTGCCTACGCCATCGCAACGTGGGCAAATTTTTGAATGGGTTTCGCCCAGTGATGGGCGTAGGCGTTGGCGTGACATTTCCATCAGGCCAAAGCGGGAGATACGGCCAATTTGTACGCGTGCACGATCCATCATCAATGCATCGCGTACCCGGTTTTCTACTTCACGCTGATTACGCACTGGTTGCATATCGATAAAGTCGATAACTATCAGGCCGCCCATATCGCGCAAGCGTAATTGCCTTGCGATTTCATCGGCTGCTTCCAGGTTTGTTTGTAGAGCGGTTTCTTCAATGTCGCCGCCTTTGGTGGCGCGAGAAGAGTTGATGTCGATAGCAACCAGTGCTTCAGTGACATCGATAACAATGGAGCCTCCTGATGGAAGTTTCACTTCGCGTTGAAATGCAGTTTCGATCTGGGACTCAATTTGATAGCGATTGAATAGGGGGATGTCGTCCTGATAAAGCTTTACCTTGCTACGGTAATTGGGCATGACTTGCTGGATGAAACCTGCGGCCAGCTCAAAAGCTTCTTTGTTATCCACTATAACTTCGCCTACATCCTGGCGGAGGTAGTCGCGAATTGCACGGATAATTACGTTGCTTTCTTGAAACAAAAATGCAGGAGCAGTTGCATTTTTCGCTGCATTGGCAATGGAATCCCAAAGTTGCAGGAGGTAGTTTAGGTCCCATTGTAGCTCTTCTGAGCTTCTACCTACACCGGCGGTACGAATGATTACACCCATGCCGGAAGGAACTTCCACTTCGCCGAGTGCATCTTTCAATTCAGCCCGGTCTTCGCCTTCGATACGGCGAGAAATTCCGCCAGCTCGAGGATTGTTGGGCATAAGAACCAGATAGCGTCCGGCTAAACTGATAAAGGTGGTAAGGGCTGCGCCTTTGTTGCCGCGCTCTTCCTTATCGATCTGAACAATAACTTCTGTGCCTTCTTTAAGGACATCTTTGATTTTGATGCGGCCATCAATATCGCCGGGATTGCGAGTAAAATATTCGCGGGATATTTCTTTGAGCGGGAGAAAGCCGTGTCGTTCAGCGCCATAATCAACGAATGCTGCTTCCAGGCTGGGTTCTACGCGAGTGATTCGGCCTTTGTAGATATTGGATTTTTTTTGTTCGCGATTGCGGTTTTCGATATCGAGGTCATAAAGCCATTGGCCGTCTACCAGTGCTACGCGCAACTCTTCGGGTTGAGTTGCATTGATGAGCATTCTTTTCATGTGTTACCTAATTGTCTGTGAGGCGCTAGCCATGGCGACAATCAGCGTTAATCAGAAGAATGTTTTGCGCAACCTTGTGGACTATTGCGCTACCCATTTATGTTGGTGGGCTCGCACTAGCGGTTGGTGGGGCAGCTCCTTTAGATGGTGGTAGGGCGCTACACAGCGACTAACACCAATAAGCTTTCCCATTTGGCTCTTTCATTTACCGGTTTGTTCCGGTTTCTATTTGTAGTTGGCAGATTGGTGGTAAACCTGCTCTTCATTGGGTTGTTTGTGTTGTCGATCATTTTGGATCGAGCCGACAATTTTGTGAGTGAGTAACTCTCTCATTAATCGGCTTCCATTGATGGTTGTATCGGCTGATAGGGCCATGCAATGAAGTGGAGCAACCTGTTTACTGTGGATATTTTCTCTTGGCTAAAATCGCCATATCCAGAATTTACAAATAGATTCTAATGAGTTCAGCAAAACAAAAATCGTATTAACAAAGAGTGCAACCAAGGTTGACGCAATTGTTAGGGTAGTTGGCTTGAGTGTTATGCCGTCTACCATTGTCAGTACTTTCAAGGATTTGTTATTGCTGTCAAATGAATGACTCAAATCGCTAAATCCTTGCTGTCAGCGGTATTTCCTAGTGATGCGCCTATCATTTGCGCTATCCGGAAACCAGCCTGTATCAGTCTCTGGACTATAGCAGTAAACCCATAATGCGGCAATTAAATCAGTGATTTAGCGGTTTTATTGCGGCTTAGGTGCCGGTTTTCGTGGGGTTATCGAGATGCTTCGGGTATCATTCATGCCATGAAAACTTATACTGAAAAACGATATGAACAGGATAATGAGGCTGCCGGGGTTGGGGTAAGCTTCATTGTAATTGATGGTGATCTCGCGGGGCAGCGATTGGATAACTTCCTGATTGCGCGCCTGAAAGGGGTCCCAAGATCCAAAATTTATAATGTGATTCGCAAGGGTGAGGTGCGGGTCAATAAAGGAAGGATTAAGCCGGAATATAAGTTGATGGCTGGTGATTCGGTCAGGGTGCCCCCTATTCGCACCGCAGAAGCGGGCACGGAGGCAAAGGCCAGCCACCAAATGATGAATTTGCTTGATGCCTCGATTTTGTATGAGGATGAAGGGCTTTTGGTGATTAATAAGCCGCCTGGCTTGGCGGTGCATGGTGGCAGTGGTGTGACTTTGGGGCTAATTGAAACGCTTCGTCAAATGCGGCCGGAAGCTCGTCATCTTGAGCTGGTCCATCGCCTTGATCGAGATACTTCCGGTTGTATTATGGTGGCAAAGAAGCGCAGTTATCTGCGCCATTTGCAAGAGGCTTTGCGTGAAAAATCGGCAGGTGCTGGTGGTGTATTGAAGGTGTATCAGGCGCTGGTATTGGGAGATTGGTCTAAACGCTGCCACCAAATTAATGCACCTTTGATGAAATTTGAGGTTGCTGGGGGAGAGCGAATAGTCAAGGTTCATCATGAGGGTAAGCTTAGCCTTACGGAATTTAGCATTTTGAATCGCTATCAGGGGTTTACTCTGGTTGAGGCTCGCCCAATCACTGGTCGTACTCATCAAATTCGTGTTCATGCCCAGCATGCGGGGCACAGTTTGGCTGGGGATGAAAAATACGGTGACGATGCTATTAACGAATCCTTGCGCAGTATCGGATTGCGCCGTTTGTTTCTGCATGCGTCGTCCTTATCTTTCTATTTGCCTGACGCTAAAGAGCTGACCCGGGTTGATGCTCCGTTGCCGCCTGATTTGGTGGAGCCTCTGTCAAAATTGGTGGTAAAAATCTGATTGCGGAGTTTGTAGTGCTATTTATTTTTGATTGGGATGGGACCTTGAGTGATTCAAAGGCCAAAATTACCAAGGCAATGCAGATTGCGGCAGAGGATTTGGGGTGGGTGCCGCTAGCTGATCATGTTATTCATAATATTATTGGTCTCGGTCTTCCTGAGGCTATTCACCGTTTGTATCCCAATGTTTCAGTTGAGGAAAGGCAGCGTTTGCGTGAGGCATACGCGATGCGTTTTTTAATGCTGGATGAGGCTCGTCCATCGGATTTTTTCCCGGGGGTTGCTGACACGTTGCAATACTTGAAGGCGCAGGGGCACATGTTAACTATTGCGACTGGCAAGAGTCGAAGGGGGTTGGACAGGATATTCGGTGTCTTGGGGCTCGGAGATTTTTTTCATGCTACCCGTTGTGCTGATGAAACCGCCTCTAAGCCTAATCCTTTGATGTTGCAAGAGTTGCTGTCAGAGTTTGGGGTTGGTCCTGGAGATGCGGTCATGATTGGTGATACCGAATATGATATGGAGATGGCGAAAAATATTGCTATGCCCAGGATTGCGGTAAGTTATGGTGCGCATCATATTGAAAGGTTGCACCCATATGAGCCTGTGCTTTGCCTTGATCGATTTGATGAATTGCTGTCATGGGAGTGGATTCATAAGTGATTATGCTGAGGTGATAATGGGTCAATTCCCTCGTTCATAAGCATATTGATTAGCTCAATTAATGGTAAACCTACTAACGTATTTGGGTCTTTACCCTCCATTCTTTCAAATAAACAAATGCCCATGCCCTCAGATTTAAAGCTGCCTGCGCAATCATAGGGCTCTTCCTTTCTCAAATAGTTTTCTATTTGTTTGTTATTGAGTTGCCGAAATTTTACCGTGTACTTGTCCGTGGTTAACTGCAATTGGTGGGTTTTGCTGTTGTAAAGGCATAGGCTTGTTAAAAATACGACTTCTTTGCCGCTGAAAGATTTTAGCTGGTCTATGGCGGCTTTATGGGTGTGAGGCTTTCCAATAATTGTGTTGCCTAATGTTGCGATTTGGTCGGATCCAATAATCAAATTTTCGGGAAAAGTAGTGGCTAGTGCGGTAGCTTTTTGTTTTGCTAGGCGAAGCACTAATTGTTCGGGTGTTTCATGCTCTTTAGGTGTTTCATCAATGCCGGGTGAGGCCCAGCTAAATTCCATTCCCAGTTTTTGAAGAAGTTGGTGGCGATATGGGGAACTGGATGCCAGTACCAATGTGGTAGGTGTCATGGTTTTTAAGCTCAAAATGATTATGCAAAACACAAAATAAGGTGCTGATTTTACTCCTAACCAACTAAATAGCGCTATTTGGCGAGTTTTTCTTTGACATGAAACCGCTATATCCCTATGATTGCGCGCTTATGTTTAAGCCCCCAATTCACAAGCCTCTGCCTCGGCAGGGAGATCCTCGAAAATTCGCTCAACAGGGCGTGACTTTGGAGGGTTTTATCCCGGTTGCTGATTTGCCGCGTGTTGTTGATGCGACGGAAAATTCAGTGGGTGAGATTCAGGTTCATCTTGAATTTAAAATCAGTGAAGAGGGGAAGCGGGCTGTTACCGGTCATGCTTCGGCTAATCTGGCATTAATATGCCAGCGTTGTTTGGAGTCGGTTACTGTTCCGGTTGAAAGTGATATTTCGCTGGCGATTGTATGGGATGAAGAAGCTGCCAAGGCTCTGCCTGAGGCGCCTCGGTTCCAATGAGTCAGTAAATAGGAGCTAACCATGGCAGTTCAACAAAACAAAAAATCCCGTTCAAAGCGCGATATGCGTCGTTCTCATGATGCATTGACTGGTCCAACCCTGTCTGTCGACGCTACCAGCGGTGAAAAACACCTGCGTCATCATGTAACTGCTGACGGTTTCTACCGTGGCCGTAAAGTGATTGATAAGGGTAGCGAAGAGTAATTTATTACTCCTGCGACATTACCTTGTCGGCAAGAATTCGAATAGCAGTTGATGCTATGGGCGGGGACTTAGGTCCCCGCGTTGTTATTGCGGCGGCGGAAAATTTTGTTGCCCTCCATTCTGATGTTGATTTGCTTCTTGTTGGCGATCAAATCCAGCTTCAGCCACTAGTGGCCAAATCCAATCGTCTTCGGCATATTGCTCAAGTGCTTCATGCATCTGATGTTGTTGCTATGGATGACGATCCTTTGAGTGCATTGCGACAAAAAAAGAATTCATCTATGTGGATTGCATTGGAGTCTTTGCGTGCAGGCCATGCGGATGCTTGTGTCAGTGCTGGCAATACGGGTGCGCTTTTGGCAATGGCCAAATATTTGATTAAAACTTTCCCCGTCATTGATCGTCCGGCAATTTGTAAATCCATGCCAGTGGCCAAAGGTTTAACTTATTTATTGGACTTGGGGGCAAATATCAATTGCACACCTGAGCATTTGCAACAATTTGCACTCATGGGAAGTGTATTAGCGGAGGCAGAGGGTATTGAGCGGCCACGTGTTGCATTGCTCAATATTGGCAGCGAATCGCAAAAAGGCACTGAGGTTCTGCGGCTTGCGCAGAATTTATTGCGCAATGATTCGCGCATTCATTACGTGGGTTTTGTTGAGCCGAATAATATTTTTGCCGGTAATGAGCATGTTATTGTTTGTGATGGTTTTCATGGCAATATTGCCTTAAAGGCAAGCGAAGGTGTTGCTCGTTTTATTTCAAAAAAAATTTCCGATACGTTGCAAAGTAATTTGTTAAATAAGTTTTTGTCGATACTCGCTGCGCCTTTGCTCAAGCGGTTGCGCGAAGAATTAAATCCATCCTTGTATAATGGCGCCAGCTTTTTAGGGTTGCAAAAAACGGTTATAAAAAGCCACGGTGGGGCTGATCGCAAAGCTTTTATGCAGGCACTGGTTGTGGCGCGCGAACAGGTTATGTTGCAGGTGCCAGCGCGTATTGCGCTGCAATTATCAGATCGAACAATTTAAAATCAATTTCAAAGCAGAAGCCTAAATATTTATGATTAATCCTCATCTCGCATTTGTTTTTCCTGGCCAAGGGTCGCAAAAAATTGGCATGCTAGCCGAGCTGGCTGCCGAATTTCCAATAGTTCAGCAAATCTTTGCTGAGGCATCAGAGGTATTGGGGTACGACCTTTGGTCATTGGTGCAGGATGGTGCTCAGGACGAAATTAATTTAACCGAGCGCACCCAGCCGCTGTTATTGACTGCCAGTGTTGCAGTGTTTCGTGTATGGCAAGAGCGTAATGGTGTTGTGCCTGCGCTCATGGCTGGGCATAGTTTAGGTGAGTGGTCTGCATTGGTTTGTGCGGGTGTGGTTGCATTTAAGGATGCGGTGAGATTGGTGCAGCAACGCGGTAAATTTATGCAAGAGGCTGTACCTGCTGGTCAAGGAGCAATGGCGGCGATAATTGGTCTTGATGATGCGTTAATTGTCGAAGCTTGTAAAAAAGCTGAGCAAGGTGAAGTGGTGTCGGCAGTCAATTTCAATTCACCTGGACAAGTTGTTATTGCGGGTGCAGCAGCAGCAGTGGAGCGTGCCAGTGTTCTTTGTAAAGAGGCTGGTGCAAAGCGTGCGTTGCCTTTGCCGGTTAGTGCTCCATTTCATACGGAGTTAATGCGTCCTGCGGCAGAGCGATTGGCGGAGCAAATTACAGCAACTGTGTTTTCTGTCCCTGCTGTTCCCGTAGTGCATAACGTTACCGCGGCGATTGAAAGTAATCCGGAAAAAATCAAAGCGCTAATGATCGAGCAAATATACAGTCCAGTGCGCTGGGTTGAATGTGTAAATACGATGGTAGGAAAAGGAATTACTCTGACATTGGAGTGTGGTCCGGGTAAGGTTTTGTCCGGTTTAAATAAGCGTATTCATGCTGAGTTGAGTACTGTTTCTGTCGAAAAGCCAGAAGAGCTGCTTGCAGCGTTGGCAAGTGTTTAATTTACGGGATTAATCTTATGAGCTTGAATGACAAAGTTGCATTGGTAACTGGTGCAAGTCGTGGAATTGGAGCATCAATTGCGGAGCAGCTTGGAAAAGCGGGTGCAATTGTTATTGGTACTGCGACCAGTGAATCCGGGGCGGAAAAAATTTCTGCTCGCTTTGCGGAGCTAGGAATTCGTGGTGCGGGTAAAGTGTTGAATGTTACCGATGCTGATTCTGTTGTAAATTTATTAAAAGAAGTTGGTGATGAATTTGGAGCTCCAGCTATCCTGGTAAACAACGCGGGTATCACGAAAGATAATTTATTGATGCGCATGAGTGATGAGGAATGGTTTGATGTCATTAATACCAATCTCAGTGCTATCTATCGTTTGAGCAAAGGTGTCTTGCGCGGAATGATGAAGGCGAGATGGGGCCGAATTATCAATATCAGCTCTGTTGTTGGTGCGATGGGCAATCCTGGTCAGTCTAACTATGCGGCAACTAAAGCGGGTGTCGCTGGGTTTGCCCGTTCATTAGCGGCGGAAGTAGGCTCGCGCAATATTACTGTAAACACTGTTGCTCCCGGTTTTATTGATACTGATATGACCAAAGTTTTGCCAGAAGATCAAAAACAGCAATTGCTATCCCGTATTCCACTTGGACGTCTTGGTGCACCGGAGGAGATTGCATCCGTTGTTGTTTTTCTGGCTGGTGATGCTGGTTCTTACATCAGTGGAGAGACAATTCACGTCAATGGCGGCATGTATATGTCGTGATTTTTGAGTGTTTCGAACTATAACCACTAGGAGTTACATAACATCATGAGTAGCATTGAAGAACGCGTAAAAAAGATCGTTGCTGAGCAACTGGGTGTGAAAGAAGAAGAAGTGAAAAACGAAGCTTCTTTCGTCGAAGATCTGGGCGCTGATTCTTTGGATACCGTAGAGTTGGTAATGGCTCTCGAAGAAGAATTCGAAACTGAAATTCCGGATGAAGAAGCTGAGAAAATCACTACCGTTCAATTGGCTATCGATTACATCAATGCCAACCTGGCGTAATTTGATTATTCGCTGATTTCAGTTAAAGAAAGGCCGTATTATTGCAAAATAGTACGGCTTTTTCTTTTTATCAGTCGCATTAGTTCATGCAAACAAGCATCGTTAATTATTGAATTAATACCAATCACCACGACAAATCAGCAGGGTTTTACCGCTTGATTGTCCTTCGCGGGAGAGTCTCACAGGTGTCGCGTAGAAGAGTTGTTGTCACTGGTCTGGGTATGATCAGTTCATTGGGAAATACTGTTGCTGAAACCTGGCAAGGTATAGTCAATGGTAAAAGTGGCGTTGCCACTATCTCCCATTTTGATGCATCAGCATTCACGACGCAGTTCAGTGCTTCGGTAAAAAATCTGGTCGTAGATGATTATTTCCCCAGTAAAGAAGCACGCAAAATGGACCCATTTATTCAGTACGGGATGGTTGCCGGCATTCAGGCAATGCGTGATTCCGGACTGGAAATTACTGATGCAAACGCAGGGCGTGTTGGCGTATCCATTGGATCTGGAATTGGTGGAATAGGAACTATTGAAGAAAGTACCGCAACGCTTGAACATAAAGGGCCTCGTCGAATATCGCCGTTCTTTGTACCTAGCGCCATTATCAATATGATCTCTGGTAATTTGTCGATCATGTATGGCTTGCGTGGTCCAAACGTTGCAATCACTACGGCTTGCACTACAGGTACACATAGTATTGGTTTTGCCGCACGTATGATCCAGCATGGTGATGCAGATGTAATGGTCGCCGGTGGTGCGGAAATGGCAACAACTCCACTGGGGTTGGGTGGTTTTGCTGCAGCGCGTGCGTTATCCACTCGTAATGATAATCCGCAAGCCGCCAGCCGCCCGTGGGATAAAGACCGCGATGGTTTTGTCCTGGGGGACGGGGCCGGTGTATTGGTGCTGGAAGAGTATGAGCACGCTAAAAAACGCGGTGCAAAAATTTATGCCGAGTTGATTGGTTTTGGTATGAGTGGCGACGCTTATCACATGACGTCTCCTCCAGAGGATGGCTCGGGGGCAGCGGCATCAATGCGCAATGCAATCCTGGATGCAGCAATTCCATTGGAGTTAATCAATTATATCAATGCGCATGGCACCTCTACACAGGCGGGTGATAAAGCTGAGTGTCAGGCAGTCAAATCAGTCATGGGGAGTGCAGTTGGGCAAGTTGCTGTTAGTTCTACCAAATCTATGATTGGCCATTTGCTTGGTGCTGCGGGTGCGGTTGAAGCAATTTTCAGTGTGTTGGCAATTCGTGATCAGGTAGCTCCACCGACAATTAATCTGGATAATCCAGAAGACGGTTGCGATATCAATCTGGTTCCACACACAGCACAAGAGCGTAAAATTGAAGCTGTATTATCAAACTCATTTGGGTTTGGCGGTACCAATGGTTCACTGATTTTCCGCAAAGTTTAAAATATATTGCGTTTCTAGCTTGCCTGACGCCGGACTGGAAACAGCCCGGCGTTTTTGTATAAAGAGGTCGTTATGTCAGTGCAACTACCGCTTATCAGTATTAACGGTGTTCCCGATGCGTTGATATCACCGTTGGATCGTGGCTTTACTTATGGCGATGGATTGTTTGAAACCTGTCGCTGCATCTCAGGTCGAATACCGTTATGGGATTTTCATCGAGAACGTTTGATAAATTCAGCCAAGCGTTTGCAAATACCGCTGGATGAGCTGCGCTTGCAGGGCTATTTGAATAAGCTGCTACTGAACCTTAATCAATATCTCGATACTGTGGTAAAAATACAAATCACGCGTGGTGTGGGTGGGCGTGGTTATCGTTTGCCTGATCACGTAAATCCAACTTACTGTATTGGAATATTTGCTGGCGCTCCTCTTCAGTCATCTTCATTTCTTGATGGTGTTGATATCCGCATTTGCGATCTGCGTCTTGGGAAAAATCCCACATTGGCAGGTATCAAGCATTTAAATCGCCTTGAGCATATCTTGGCGCGAGCAGAATGGCATAATGAATTTGCTGAGGGGTTATTGTTGGATACCGATAATAACGTGATTGAAGCTACCGTCAGTAATTTTTTTATTGTAAAAAACAGGCAACTGTATACAGCGGATTTAACGAACTCAGGTGTTGCAGGTATTATGCGTCGAACAATTATTGAAAGAGTGGCGCCTGCATTAAATACACAGGTTAATATTGAACCCATTTCTTATACATCGTTGCTACAAGCGGATGAAATCTTTTTAACAAACAGTGTGTTTGGCATCTGGCCAGTAAAAAGTATTGCGGACGTGTCGACTAATTTGAGCCACTCTATTACCCGGCAGTTTCAACATCAGCTTATCCAATTATTAGGATAAAAAAATTAATCGTTTATTGACGTGCTATTAAAGCGCTTTTTATGAAAAAAATATCTCTGCCTGTAAAACTCCTGATAATTGCAACAGGAATATATTTAGCTGGTTTAACCAGCGCCACCGCTGGATGGTTTTATTTTCAGAATTGGTTAAAAACCCCATTAAATATTGATTCCCAAGGCTATCGTTATGAATTAAAGCAGGGACAATCCCTAAGTCATTTGGCGAATGATTTAGGTGCGCAACATATACTTGATTATCCACGCCTACTGCGCTTGTATGCGCGTTTCACTGAGACCAATAAAGTTCATGCTGGCGAATATTTATTTATGCCTGGTACTACACCCGAAACTTTATTGGAAAAGTTAAAAAAAGGTGATGTGGTTTTGTATCAGGTTACTTTTGTAGAGGGATGGACATTCAAGCAAGCACTTGCTGCACTGGAAAAAAATGCATCTATTCGTCATGAGTTGATTGGAAGAAGCGAGGCTGAGCAGCTCTCGGTATTGGGTTTACCTATTAGTCACCCTGAGGGTTGGTTTTTTCCGGATACTTACAGTTTCAGCCGTAACACGAGTGACGTAGAAATTCTGCAAAAATCCTATCGGAAAATGGAGAGTTTGTTGAATGCAGAATGGGAAAAGCGCTCTGCAAATTTGCCTTATAAAAATGCTTATGAGGCGCTCATTATGGCCTCGATTATTGAACGCGAAACCGGTCATCATAGCGAGCGCGATCAAATTGCCGGTGTGTTTGTGCGGCGTTTGCAGCAGGGAATGAAGCTACAAACTGACCCGACGGTCATCTATGGCATGGGTGACAGCTATCAAGGGCGTATTACGCGCAAAAACCTCGAAGAGGCAACTCCATATAACACTTACGCAATTGAAGGATTGCCACCAACGCCAATTGCATTACCTAGTGCGGCCTCGATCAAGGCAGCGCTAAACCCGGCGGCGGGAAACGCGTTGTATTTTGTCGCCAAAGGCGATGGGACCAGTGAGTTTTCCGCTACTCTTGATGCTCATAATCAAGCTGTCAGACGGTATCAATTGAATCGTCGCAGTGATTATCGTGCGGCGCCGCCGCCGCCCACCAAAAACTGAGTGTTTTTTGATCTTTGTTCTGCCTTTCATATTTTCCATGGTTGTGACTGTGATGTATGAAAAGCGGTGTTGAATCAGTAGAATAACCGCAATTTCTACGATCTGATCTATAAATGATGGGATCGTATTTTTGACCCACGAATCATCCAATGGATTTGTTATCCCATGAGCGACAATCATTCTCCGATTGCAAGTAACGATACCGCTGAAGTTAAAGCTAAACCTCTGCATTTCATCCAACAAATTATTCGTAAGGATCTGGAGCAGGGTGTACACAGCAAAATAGCGACTCGTTTTCCACCTGAACCAAATGGCTATTTGCATATTGGTCACGCTAAATCTATCTGCCTGAATTTTGGTGTCGCTGAAGAGTTTGGTGGTAGTTGTAATTTGCGTTTTGATGATACCAACCCGGAAAAGGAAAACGAGGAATTTGTTAATTCCATTATGGAAGATGTGAAGTGGCTTGGTTTCCAATGGGATGGAAAAGTTAAATACACATCGGATTATTTTGACCAACTGCATGCATGGGCTACCCACCTGATCAAGAATGGCTTGGCATTTGTTTGTGATTTAAATGCGGAGCAGATGCGTGAGTATCGTGGCACTTTGGTTGAGCCCGGCAAAAACAGCCCTTATCGTGATCGCTCAATAGAAGAAAATCTTGCATTGTTTGAAAAGATGCGTGCAGGTGAATTTGATGAAGGTTTCTGTTCGTTACGCGCAAAAATAGATATGTCGTCGCCTAATATTAATTTACGGGATCCCATTATCTATCGCATCAAAAAAGCACATCACCATCAAACTGGCGACAAGTGGTGTATTTATCCTTCTTATGATTTTGCCCATGGGCAAAGTGATGCAATCGAAGGAATTACGCATTCTATTTGTACACTGGAATTTGAAGACCATAAACCGCTGTACGATTGGTTCATTCAACATTTGCCTGTTCCTGCCGTGCCGCGTCAGTATGAGTTTGCGCGATTGAATATTAATTATGCTGTGACCAGCAAACGTAAGTTGAAGCAATTGGTTGATGAAGGTTATGTGGATGGTTGGAATGATCCACGTATGCCAACCATTTCAGGTATGCGTCGTCGTGGATTCACACCTGCATCATTGCGCAATTTTTGCGAGCGTATTGGTGTAACTCGTTCAGACGGTGTGGTTGATGTCGGTATGCTGGAATTCTGCGTGCGTGATGATCTTGATAAAAATGCGCCGCGTGCTATGTGTGTGTTGCGACCATTGAAAGTTACATTAACGAATTATCCTGCGGATAAAATAGAAACGCTGACTGTTAATAATCATCCACATCGCGATGACTTGGGTAATCGTACCATTCCGTTTACCCAAACCATTTTTATTGAGCAAGAAGATTTTCGTGAAGAAGCCAATAAAAAATACAAGCGTTTGGTGTTAGGCAAACGAGTACGCTTACGTGGTGCTTATGTAATTGAAGCTGATGAAGCGATTAAAGATGCAGCGGGAAATATCATTGAAGTTCGTGCGCGCATCATTGAAGGAACCTTGGGTAAGGATCCAGAAGATGGTGTAAAACCTAAAGGTGTTATTCACTGGGTTTCTGCCACGCAGAATCTGGATTGCGAAATACGGTTGTATGACCGCTTGTTTAATGATGAGGCTCCGGATGCTGGCGGCAAGAATTTTCTCGATGCAATGAATCCTGACAACCTCGAAATTTTGCAAGGTTGTAAGGCGGAAGCCAGTTTGAGTAATGCTGTTGTAGGGAATACTTTCCAGTTTGAACGTCAAGGTTATTTTTGCCTGGATAGCAAATACAGCACAGTAGAAAAACCGGTATTTAACCGTACTATTAGTTTGAAAGACAGTTTCGGCAAAGAAGAACAGGAATAATATGCTGCAGATATACAACACACTCACTCGCCAGAAAGAAATTTTTAAGCCATTACAACCCGGTAAAATTTCTATGTATGTCTGCGGTATTACCGTATATGACTATTGCCATATTGGCCATGCGCGCACATCAATTGCATTTGACGTTATCGCCAGGTTTTTGCGTAGCCAGGGCTGGGATTTAAATTTTGTCCATAACATTACTGATATCGATGACAAAATTATTCGCCGTGCTAATGAATTGGGTGAAAAGTTTGATGACTTGACTCAACGTTTCATTGATGCGATGCATGAAGATGAAAAAAGTTTGGGAATATTGCCCCCCAGTATAGAGCCGCGTGCGACCGAGTTTATTGGCCCCATCATTGACATTGTTGAAACGCTTATTCAAAAAGGTCATGCCTATCCTGCGATAAATGGCGATGTTTATTATCGTGTCACCAGTTTTGATGGTTACGGTAAATTATCAAATAAAAATATCGATGAATTGCTGGCAGGTGCGCGCATAGAGGTCGACGAAATAAAAGAAGATGCACGCGATTTTGTACTCTGGAAAGCTGCAAAACCGGGCGAGCCATCATGGCAATCTCCATGGGGGCAGGGGCGCCCGGGTTGGCATATCGAATGCTCGGCGATGGCAAAAAAATGTTGTGGCGATCAATTGGATATTCATGGTGGCGGTGCAGATTTGCAATTTCCCCATCACGAAAACGAAATTGCGCAAAGCGAAGCTGCCAATGGACATTCCTATGTAAATTACTGGATGCATGTGGCTCCGTTACGTGTTGACGGCGTGAAAATGTCTAAATCCCTGAATAATTTTTTCACTATTCGCGATGTGTTAGAAAAATACCATCCTGAAGTCGTACGTTTCTTTCTGATTAGCAGCCATTATCGCAGCCCAATTAATTATTCCGAAGAAAGTTTGATTGAAGCGCGAACCGGACTTGAACGTTTTTACGTTGCTCTACGTGACTACACTAATATTGCTCCGGCAAATGTATCTGACCTCGCCGGTAGCCAATATTACAAAATATTTGTTGATGCGCTGAACGATGACTTTAATACGCGTGTGGCCTTGGCTGCTATGTATGATCTAGTGCGTGAACTGAATAGCTGCAATTCTGGTTCCGACCAGGCTCTGAAATTGGCTAGCGAATTGAAAGCATTGGGAGCGATTCTTGGTATTTTCAGGTTTGATCCTGTTGAGTTTTTACAATCAGGTGCTCCTGATCAAATTTCTGCTGATGAAGTAAATGCATTGATTGCTGAACGTATTCAAGCGAAAAAAGATAAAAACTACGCGCGTGCCGATGAAATTCGCAAACAACTCACTGCAAATAAAGTTGTGATTGAGGATGCTAAGGATGGCACGACCCAATGGCGTCGTGAGTAAGCGAGATATAAATAATGCCGGAACAATTTTTTAGCCAACACGCTCTATATTGGGTTGCTGCCTTTGTGTTGATATTTGCATCGGCAAAATGGTTGGTTGCCAAACACTCGCGCTTTCAGGCATGGTCTGATGCCCAAAAAAGTGTTGCTGTAAAAGGAATTGCATTAAGCAGTTTTGTGTTGGTGTATTTTGCCGTTACTTTACTGGTTCTTGGTTAATGATGCGGGTGCCATCTCATCTTATTAATGCCGCTGCAGATATTCGATTGGCATTCTTTGATATAGATGGCACCTTGCTGGATTCGCAAGGCCAACTTCGTCCCGAACTTTTTCCTGCAATTAATTTGCTTAAGTCCCGTGGAATTAAAACGGCTATCGCTTCTGGGCGTCCTTATTTTGCGGCACGTTTTCTCATGGATGAGTTGGGCATTCAGGACGCTAGTATGTTTTATACGGGGGCTCATATTTATGATCCGCAAACCCGGCAAACCTTGTTGAATATCCCTTTAAAGAACGATGAGGCCAAAGCTGTTTTCGCAGTGGCAACTGTGATGGGGCTTTACGCAGAAGCCTACACGGATTCTGCATTTTATACTTCGCAGCCAACTGAAATAAGCAAAGTCCACGCTGAGCACCTGCGCATCAATCCTATTCTGGATAACGTGGCAGACGTTATCAATCGTTTTGATATTACCAAATTATTGCTCGGGGTAAATCGCACAGAGCAAGGCGATTTGCTATCTGTACTTGAGGTTCAATTTCCTAATTTAATTTTTGCGCGCGCTTATTTGAGTGCATATCCGGATTGGCAATTTGCCAGTGTTATTTCTGCTGAGGCTACCAAGTCGCGAGCCTTTGAATATTTGCTGCAATACCACAAAGTCCAGGCCCATCAGGTTATTTCATTCGGTGATGCAGAGTCCGATATGGATTTTCTTCAAATGGCAGGTATAGGTATTGCTATGGGGAATGCGAATCCTAATGTGCAATCAGTCGCTGATTGGGTGACTCAAACAGCGGATAACGCTGGTGTTGCCTATGCGATCAATCAGCTTTTCAATTCGCAGCCATGATGCGTCGATTGTTAAGGCATCGAGGCTTGGGTATTAATCTATTGGCGGGTGGGTGTTTTATAGTCCTGGCGGTAGTTGGGTGGGGCTTGAGTTGGGCAGAGCTTGTAAGTTATTTATTGCTACTATCCATTTTTCTCGTTGTGTTGATAAGTGCTGCTGCGGGATTTGGCTGGTTACTTCGACGGGTGATGAGAAGGAAAAAACGGTAAATTTTTTATTCGAACCGCATACTTAAACGCGGTTCAAAATAATTTCCAATACTAATTTGCTACCGAAATATGCCAGCATCAAGCATACAAACCCGGCGAGAGCTAATCGAATCGCTTTGGTGCCTCTCCATCCTAACTGGAAGCGTCCCCAGAGTAAGATTGCGTAGATTAACCAAGCGCTCAACGTGAACACTGTTTTATGAACCAAATGCTGGGCAAAAATATCTTCTTGAAAATAAAACCCCGATACGATTGCAAGCGTCAATAAAAGTTCTCCTACCCACAAGAATTCAAACAGCAATGATTCCATTGTCTGCAATGGCGGAAGGAGTTTGCTATTGGCAAGTAGGCTTTTATTTTTCAGTGCACGATTTTGATAGGCAAGCAATAGCGCTTGTAAACTGGCAATAGTAAGCAAGCTATATGCAAGGATGGAGGGAATCACATGCGCTGCAATAGTGTATTCAAGCCTATGTTGCCAATCCGGGTTGTTGCCCAGTATTGAACCTAACACTGACACGGCAGAAAGAGGAAATAACAACAAAAACAAATTGTGTAGTTCTTTCTTAAGGCTACTGAAGAGAACTATCGCATTAACAACCCAGAAAATTAATGATGAAATCGAGAAGAGGCTAAAGGCTAATTGCCCGTCTTTCAGGCTAAGACCATGAACGCCGATCCCATGAACAATCAATGCTAATGCCGCCACCTGGCGTAATTGGCGGACGGGGAGCGATTGATGGCGCCCGAACTGGCGGCCAAAATAAATGGCAGCAAAGGTATATATGAGCAGGGCGATCAAATTGGCGCTTAGTGTAATCATACTGCGAGGGAGAATCCTGAGTGCTTTTCAATGGCAAAACCAAGGTCGCAAGTGTGTCATAAGGTTATTCCAAAGAGAAGATAAATGAGAAGTGACCTTAATAAGCCAAATCTTGTCTTTATGTATATTACTGTGGTTGCTCCTTTTCAGGCTGCTTGGGGGTATAATCGCGCCCACTTTATATGGATGGCCATTATTTGGCGGCCCTGACCGGTATTGGTCAGCAATCCCGACATCATTAACACTGATTTTTGAGACAGGCTATGTTTGAGAATTTGACCGATCGTTTATCCCATACCCTGCGCAGTATTACCGGCAAGGCGCGCCTCAGTGAAGACAATATTAAGGACGCGCTACGTGATGTGCGCAAAGCGTTGTTGGAGGCTGACGTAGCATTACCCGTTGTAAAAACCTTTATTGATCAGGTACGTAGTCGTGCTTTAGGGCAGCAAATCAGCAAGGCCTTAAACCCGGGCCAGCAATTTATCAAAATTGTAGAAGCGGAACTTGTTGCTACCATGGGGCAGGCGAATGAGTCTCTAAATCTGGCTCAGCAACCACCTGCTGTGGTGTTGATGGCGGGTTTACAAGGTGCGGGTAAAACTACCTCTGTTGCCAAGCTGGCGCGTTTCCTGAAAGAGCGGGAGAAAAAAAAGGTTCTGGTAGTCAGTGCAGACGTTTATCGTCCGGCAGCGATTCAACAGTTGCAAACTCTTGCGGATGAAGTTGAAGTAGATTTTTATCCCTCTTCTGGCGATCAAAAGCCTTTGGATATTGCCCGCATTGCAATCGATCATGCGAAAAAACAATTCTTTGATGTATTGATCGTTGATACCGCCGGTCGTTTGCACGTCGATGAAGAGTTGATGACCGAAATTAAAGAGCTGCATGCGGCCATCAATCCTGTTGAAACCCTGTTTGTGATCGATGCTATGATCGGTCAGGATGCAGTGAATACAGCAAAAGCCTTTAATGATGCGTTGCCTCTCACCGGTGTGATCCTTACCAAGGCTGATGGTGATGCCCGTGGCGGTGCTGCGCTTTCGGTGCGCCATATTACTGGCAAGCCAATCAAGTTTTTGGGGGTTGGAGAAAAAGTTGATGC
Organism: Cellvibrionaceae bacterium; assembly: GCA_021151825.1. Classification (GTDB taxonomy): domain Bacteria; phylum Pseudomonadota; class Gammaproteobacteria; order Pseudomonadales; family Cellvibrionaceae; genus Cellvibrio. The sequence goes on along the minus strand of JAGKWQ010000008.1, from coordinate 68,654 downwards.
ACTTGAGCCTTTCCACCCGGATCGTATTGCATCACGCATTCTTGGAATGGGTGATGTTCTTTCGCTTATCGAACAGGTAGAGCGAAATGTTGATAAGGCCAAAGCAGAAAAATTAATCAAAAAAGTCACCAAAGGCCAAAAATTTGATCTCGAAGATTTGCGCGATCAATTGCAACAAATGCAAAACATGGGCGGCTTAACTTCTATGCTGGATAAATTACCCGGCTTGGGAAATGTTGCCCAACTGGCGCAAACTGCCAATATGAACAAGCAGTTTAAAACGATGGAAGCCCTCATAAATTCAATGACTCCTGAGGAGCGTCGTAACCCTGATGATTTAAGTGGTTCGCGCAAGCGTCGTATTACCGCTGGCTCTGGTACCGAAATTCAGGATCTGAATCGTTTGCTGAAACAATATAAGCAAATGGCCAAAGTAATGGGCAAAATGAAAGGCGGTGGTATGCAAAAAATGATTCGCGGTATTGGCGGAATGATGCCTGGTGCCGGTATGCCTCCTGGTGGTGCTTTACCACCTGGCTTTCGCAAATAATTAATTAAAAACCCGCAATTGCGGGTTTTTTTTCGAGAGAAATTTTATGTTAATTTTTACCTGAGTTAGATAATTAACTAAAAGCTGAGCGCCTCGATTTAAACGGGCCTTATTGATTGTAAATAAAAATAAACAGCTTTAAAGTTTTTCACCTTGCAGTGTCAACACCAGAGACCTGCTTCCTCCATGGTTGCGATGCTCGCATAAATAGATACCTTGCCATATCCCCATATTTAAACGTCCCTGAGTTATAGGAATGTTCAAGCTTGCGCCCAATAAGCTACTTTTCAAGTGAGCAGGGAGGTCATCGCTACCTTCATCATTGTGTAGATAATAAGGCTGCTCTTCCGGTACTGTGCGATTAAAAAAGCTCTCAAAGTCTTTGCGTACAGTCGGATCTGCATTTTCATTGATAGTGAGGGATGCTGAAGTATGTTTTATGAGTATATTTAACAAGCCAATGTGGATTTGCTTAAGTTCGGGGATTTGGTTCAATATTTCAGCTGTTACCAGATGAAAGCCTCGACGATAGGCGGGTAATTGAATTTCTTTTTGTATCCACATGGAAATCACTCGCATTTATTATTTAGGAGATAGTGCTGAGCCTTTAAAATTTATTCCCTGCCAGCCATATTTCATAAAGTTCCGGATATTTTGGTGGTCAGTTGCTGTTGGGTGTTGAAGCACATCGATTCTGTAGTAGTCACCAAAACAGTTTAGAGTTTGCTGCTGGTTGAAGTCCAATCGTTGTGCAAAGGAAAATATCTTGCATGATCCGGAATTTTGGCCGGCTTCATTTTTTAATTCACCATTTTGAAATTCAGTGGGGGTAAAATCATAGTAAGTTTCTATAACAGCAATAGTTTCCTTAAAATCAATATTGTTGGGCGTTGTGTTTAATTTTGCGATAAATTCTTCAATGGTCATAATTAACTCTGTTTCGCTCAGGTGCATGGATAAACAATAAATGTGGGAAACTATTTTAACGCCTCAATTACAAAAATAATAATTGTTATACGTTTATACTCTGGTTGTGTTGGGTTATTTGCGCTATGGTTGCCATATACATAGCCTTCTGTCAGTGAGTGTCATGACGAAAAAACGCCCAATTTATATTCCCTTTGCCGGGCCAGCTTTACTAGAGGCTCCGTTGTTAAATAAAGGTAGTGCGTTTACCCAACGAGAACGGCAGCAGTTTAATCTGGAGGGGCTTTTACCTTATAAAATAGAGACAATTGAAGAGCAGGAAGCACGTGTTTATCACCAGCTTTGCTCTTTTCAAACACCTATTGATAAGCATATTTACCTGCGCAATATTCAGGATACCAATGAAACTGCCTATTTCCGTCTGGTGACTGATCACCTCACAGAAATAATGCCGCTTATTTACACTCCTACCGTGGGTTTGGCTTGCCAGCAGTTTTCCAAAATATATCGACGTAAACGTGGCCTTTTCATTTCATATCCGGACCGTGATCGCATTGACGATATGCTACAAAATGCGACGAAACAAAATGTAAAAGTCATAGTGGTTACTGATGGTGAGCGCATTCTTGGTTTAGGGGATCAGGGAATTGGTGGGATGGGGATTCCTATCGGCAAATTAGCTCTTTATACCGCGTGTGGAGGTATTAGTCCGGCATATACCTTGCCAGTTACTTTAGATGTAGGAACCAATAATGCGGCCTTGTTAGATGATCCAATGTATATGGGATGGCGTCATCCGCGCATCGCGGGTGACGATTATTACAAATTTGTTGATGAATTTATTCAAGCGGTAAAACTGCGCTGGCCCAATGTCTTGTTGCAGTTTGAAGATTTTGCGCAAGATCACGCGACTCCATTATTAAAACGTTATCGTAATCAGCTGTGTTGTTTTAATGATGATATTCAAGGAACTGCTGCCGTTGCCGTTGGTACATTAATGTCAGCGTGCCTGGCTAAAGGTGAACGTTTGCGTGATCAACGTATCGTATTTGCTGGAGCTGGTTCAGCCGGTTGCGGAATAGCAGACCAAATTGTTAAACATATGGTTGCAGAAGGTGCGACAGAAATCGAGGCTCGTAGCCGGATATTTTTATTAAGTAAAGATGGTCTGTTACAGGAAAGTTCTGCAGATCTATTTGAGTTTCAAATTCCTTTTTGTACACCTGACCAAGTAGTACGTAGCTGGAATCTCACTCATTCGCCCAATAAAGATGCCGTCAACCTGTTGGATGTAGTGACGAACACCAGGCCGAGTGTATTAATTGGTGTGTCCGGGCAAGCTGGCCTGTTTACGAAAACAATAGTAGAAGCAATGCAAGCTCATTGTGACCGCCCATTGATTTTGCCGTTATCAAACCCTACTTCTCAGGCAGAAGCGCAGCCTGTGGATTTATTGCGTTGGACTTCTGGCAAGGCGATGGTAGCTACCGGTAGCCCTTTCGAAGCTGTAGATATGGGTGACCACTTTATTGAAATTGCGCAATGCAATAATAGTTATATTTTTCCAGGTATTGGTTTGGGTGTTATTACTGCTAAAGCATCAAGAGTAACTGATTCCATGATGATGGCCGCCAGTAAAGCTCTCGCTGATGCATCGCCAATTGCACAAACAGGCGAGGGTTCTTTATTGCCGCCATTGGAGAATATTCGCGCTGTTAGCAAACTAATTGCACGGGCAGTGGTAATCCAGGCTATTGCCGATGGTGTCGCGTTACCAATACCTGAAGACATCATCAACGAAAAAATAGAGAAAAATTTTTGGGAACCAGAGTATAGGGAATACCGTCGTACTTCATTCTAGGAAGTTAACTGAGTAGTAATACCTGGTTGCGAAAAGTTTGTGCAATTTATTTTTTTGTAACCTATATGCTAGTCTTCGATAAGGAGAGCAAAAGATTTGGGTTTCGTGGCAATAATGCGGTTAAAAGTTCAAATAACCGTATTATTGGTGTGGAATAGAGTGACAACTGGTCTGATTGACCATAAAATCAACGCCAAATCAAATATAGTTGATTTTGACGCCATTCTCTCTATCGTTTCTGTTGCAGCTGATGCAGAATAGGCGGTAATAGAGGGAGCGGGCCGATGATTTAAAGCTATGGGCGAGCGTTTTATACCTCCATAATAACTTAAGATCATATGGCATGGCTCAATCAACAGCCTATGCGGATACGTCAGGAGTGTAACCGGTGCCAGTACAAGGGCAGTTTCGAAGCACAAATCATTAGTCTTTTAATAAAAAGTTGATGTTTTTGTAGCTTGGGCAATCCTGTAATCAGTGCTATTGCATTAAACCTAACCCTTTTTATAGCTTTTTAATCGACCTGAGTTGTTCGATAAAGGACTAAAACATGGATTTTCTTTCTGCACAGAAATACCTTTTAAATAAACACCAAGCCAAAGAGATGTTTCCCTCTGGCCCGGATATGGCGGTCTACAAGGTTTGCCATAAAATGTTTGCCACGTTGACGGCCGAAGGCGGTGTTCCACGTGTGAGTTTGAAGTGTGATCCTGATTTGGCTCTGCAGCTGCGTGAGCAGTATCCTGCTGTGCGTCCAGGTTTCCAGATGAATAAAAAACACTGGAACACTATTATTCTGGATAGCTCAATTCCAAGTGAGCAGATCCAGCGAATGATTGATCACTCATATCAACTCATTGTGGATAATTTGCCGACTGGTGAGCGTGAACAGTTGCTTGCTTCCAAAAAGTAAGTGTTTAAGGCATGCCGGATTAAAAAATCCGGCGTCATCATAAGATGTAATCGAGTGTTGGGTGCTACGTATGTCTGTTGACGGAGTTGCTCCGGATTCCCCATCTGATTATCAACATACAGTCAGCTCACAAACCTCTATTGGCGATTTTGCTATTCGCCTTAAGTTAATTCGCGAAACATTTGGTTTCTCCCAGCGTGAATTAGCCAAGCGAGCTGGCGTTACCAATAGTAGTATTTCAATGATTGAGTTGGGACAGGTTAGTCCTAGCATTCAGTCCCTAGAGCGTATCCTCTCTGCAATTCCAATCAGTTTGTCTGTTTTTTTTGGTTTTCAGCTTGATTCAAGAGTTCGCGTTGTACGCGAGGCAAAGCAGGTCGATGGTTTTTTGCGTGCAGGAGATCAATTATCTGCTCGTTGTATTGAAGTTGCTGCCAACTCTTCTACCGTTCCAGCGATGCTGGAGTGTGATGCCAGTGGTGTCATATTGAGTGGCGACGCTCAGTTGAAATCTATTCTCGCAGTAGAGCCTTTGGGGGTAGGAGATACATTTTATGTGCCTACCCGACAACTCCATCAGTTTATTAATTCCGGACAGACGCCGCTAAAACTATTTATCTGTTCGCTTTTTACGCATAGTTGTTAATTGTTATATTTTTTTGTGCGTTATTCCCCATCAGTCTGCTCTCTCGTAAGGCAAGTTAACTTCAGCCTGCTAAACTCAAACCCAGATTTTCCCTCCTTATTCCAATGAGAGATTTGATTATGTTCCAAGGAAAAGCCCTTAAGGTTTCGCTGCTGCCTGAAGGTATTGCAGAGTTGACCTTTGACCTGCAAGGCGAGTCAGTGAATAAATTTAATTTACTTGCCGTGTCTGAGCTTCAGCAAGTACTTGATCTGCTTGAGAGCGCCAAAGATGTTAAAGGTTTACTGGTGACGAGTGCCAAGGATGTATTTATTGTCGGGGCGGATATTATGGAATTTGGCGCTGTGTTTGCGTCAGGTCCGGAAAACATTACCAGTCACCTTGCAACTAATAACCGTAACTTTTGCCGTCTTGAAGATCTACCATTTCCAACCGTAGTAGCGATAAACGGTTTTGCGCTTGGTGGTGGCTTGGAGTTTTGCCTCTCCTGTGATTACCGTATTGCAAGCACAGCGGCGAAAGTAGGTTTACCGGAAACCAAGCTTGGAATAATTCCAGGTTGGGGCGGTACCGTGCGCTTGCCCCGTGTTGCAGGGTTGGATACTGCAGTTGAGTGGATTGCCGCTGGTAAAGAAAATGATGCGGACACAGCACTGACAGCAAGGGTGGTTGATGCGGTGGTAGAGCCTGGCAAACTCAGGGACGCTGCGTTGAATTGTCTGACGCAATGCATCGCTGGCAAGTTTGATTATTTGGCGCGCCGTACGCAGAAAAAAGGTCCGCTCAAATTGAATTTTATTGAATCCATGATGGCCTTTGAAACCTCCAAGGCATTTGTGGGGGCGCAAGCTGGCCGCAACTATCCTGCTCCTGTCAGTGCGATTAAGGCAATGCAAAAAGCGGCAGATAAAGGTCGTGACGAAGCATTGCAAGCCGAGGCAGAAAATTTTGCCAAAATGGCGCAAACCCCCGTTGCTCAATCGTTAGTTGGTATTTTTATCAATGAGCAAATGCTCAGTAAAAAAGCAAAAAGCTGGGAGAAAAAAGCAGACAAAAAAATCGAGCGCGCAGCTGTACTGGGTGCAGGCATTATGGGTGGCGGTATCGCATACCAATCAGCGCTTAAAGGTGTGCCTATCAAGATGAAAGATATTGCTCAAAAAGGAATAGATTTGGGATTATCTGAGGCTAATAAACTCATCAGCAAACGTGTTGAGCGCAAAAAACTCTCACCGGCTGAAATGGGTAATGTACTGAACAGGATTGAGCCTGCATTAAGTTACGATGGTTTTGATCAGGTAGATATTGTTGTTGAAGCAGTTGTTGAAAATCCGAACGTTAAAAAAGCAGTATTAGCTGAAGCCGAATCAAAAGTGAATGCGAATACGGTTATCGCTTCAAATACATCCACAATCTCTATTTCCTTTCTGGCAGAAGCATTGGCAAGACCAGAAAATTTTTGTGGTATGCACTTTTTTAATCCGGTGCACATGATGCCATTGGTAGAAGTTATCCGTGGAGTGAAAACATCGGATAACGCTGTTGCCCGTACGGTCGCCTATGCCAATGCTATGGGCAAGAAACCCATTGTAGTAAAAGATTGTCCCGGCTTTTTAGTGAACCGCGTGTTATTTCCGTATCTTGCTGGATTTGCCATGTTGGTACGTGATGGTGTGGACTTTCATCGCATTGATAAGCTGATGGAAACCTGGGGCTGGCCAATGGGGCCTGCTTATTTACTTGATGTTGTAGGAATCGATACAGCTGTGCATGCAGAAAAAGTAATGGCGGATGGTTTTCCTGATCGTATGAAGCGCGATTTTACATCTTGCACTGATGCACTTTTTGCCGCCGGTCGTCTCGGGCAGAAAAATGAGAAAGGGTTTTACAATTACGAGCTGGATAAAAAAGGCAAGCCCGCTAAAGTGGCTGCGCCTGAAGTCGGGGAAATTCTCAAGCCAACTATTGCCGGCGCAGTGGAGTTGAGCGATGAAGATATTATCGCGCGTATGATGATACCAATGGCCACTGAATTAACACGTTGCCTTGATGAAGGCATAGTAGAAACAGCAGCAGAAGCCGATATGGCTTTGGTGTATGGAACTGGTTTTCCTCCATTCCGTGGTGGTGTATTCCGTTGGATTGACTCCATTGGTGCCCAGGCATTCTGTGATTTGGCGAATAAATTCAGCAATCTTGGTGCACTGTATTCTGCGCCGGATAGCTTGAAAGCCAAAGCAGCTAACAATCAGAAATTTTACGGTTAAGGAGTCGGAATAATGAGCTTACAACCACGCGACGTTGTTATTGTCGATTACGCTCGTAGCGCTATGGGGCGCTCCAAAAATGGCTGCTTCCGTCATGTGCGTGCGGATGATATTTCCGCTGCAATTATCAAGGGTTTATTAGCGCGTAACCCACAATTGGATCCTAATACGATTGACGATTTGCTGTGGGGTTGCGTAATGCAACGCGAAGAGCAAGCGTTCAACATCGCCCGTAATATTTTATTGCTTGCCGGTCTGCCACACACAATTCCTGCGCAAACAATTAATCGCCTTTGCGGTTCATCTATGTCGGCCTTGCACACAGCTACTGTCAATATTCGGGCAGGACAAGGTGATGTTTATCTGATTGGCGGGGTAGAGCACATGGGGCATTTACCCATGTATGAATCTGTTAGCATTAACCCACTATTAGGGCTTTCGGTTGCGAAAGCGGCGGGCAATATGGGGATGACGGCAGAATATCTTGCGCTCCTGCATGGGATTAATCGCCAACAAATGGATGAATTTGGTGCGCGTTCTCATCAATTAGCAGCTAAAGCTCGCGAAACAGGAAAATTCAAGCGCGAAATTATTCCTGTTGATGGACACAACACCGAAGGTTTTTTAATTTCAGTGGATCAGGACGAAACAATCCGTCCTGAAACAACAGTCGAAGCATTGTCAAAACTTCCTCCTGTATTTGATCCAAAAAACGGTCAGGTCACCGCGGGTACTTCGTCTCAGTTGAGTGATGGTGCTTCCGTTATGTTGGTAATGTCGGCAGAGCGTGCAAAATCGCTCGGATTAAAACCGATTGCTAAAGTTGTGTCTCTGGGGCTTGCCGGTGTAGACCCATCCATTATGGGTTATGGCCCAGTACCTTCTACTGAAAAAGCCTTGAAAGCGGCCAATTTAACTATCGATGATATAGATGCGGTGGAGCTTAATGAGGCATTCGCAGCACAGGCTCTTCCGGTACTTAAAGACCTGAAGTTGTTGGATGTGATGAACGATAAAGTAAACTTACATGGTGGTGCGATCGCACTGGGGCATCCGTTTGGTTGTTCTGGAACTCGTATTACCGGCTCCTTACTGACAGTGATGCAGGATCGTGATTTGAATTTTGGTGTTTCCACAATGTGTATTGGTCTGGGGCAGGGTATTACTACTGTTCTGGAACGGCTAAATTAGCCAGCGATTTGTGGCTTTAATATTAAGCAGCAGAAAAACAGCCAATCGAAGGATTGGCTGTTTTTATTTGAGGGTTACAATTTGACGCAGCTGGATTGGCGGGGTTTTTGATAATCCTCTGGTAAACTCTGCAATTATCTTTTGAGTGAGATTTGCCTTGAAGTTTTTTAGCCTTGATGAAAATGTACGACCAGATATGTGGATCGAGGAGCAGCTGTCTAAAACCCGGGTTGCACCTGAAATTGTTAATGATCAGGCGTTTGCACTTCATTTCAAATACGCTCAATCTTATCTGCCCGATCAGCCGACCATTGAACTAATCGCATTAATCCATCTCGCTGAATCCGGCTGCTCGGTTAACTACCTCAGCATTTTTCCATTCGCTGTAGAGCTCGTAGCTGTTATTCAATCGTTATTGCCTGATCTGGAATCAATCAGGCGATTTACTGCAAAAAATCATTTTTCAGTTTTTAATGTTTCTGCTCCATGGATATTAGATCCTGTCTATATTCCCAAACCTTGGGGGCAAGAAATATGGTTTACCGGTATTGAGATGCGTGGGCAAGCTGCGGTACAAGGGGATAATGGAAGTTTGCCTCTGCCCTGGGTCTTGTCTTTATTTCCGCAGACAAACCATCAGCCGTTAATTTTATTGAAAGTATTAGACCCATTACCTGATGACGTTTATGGCGACCTATATTTTGAGTTGCACGAAGAAAAACAAGAAGTGTATGTCGTTACCCATGTAGACAAGCAAGCTTGGCCTAATGGTAAAGGTGCGATTCAGTTGGGCTTTGCACCAGAAAAAAGATGCGAATACGAGAATGTAGATGAGTTTAAAAAAGCTTATCTCAATACAGTCAGGGCATATGAGCAGGTGCGGCGTGCTTTGGATGAAGAGTTGGACGAGCTATGCCGATTAAATCATTTTAACTCTGATGAGGCCATACCTGTAGAGCAGTTAAAGGATTGGGTTAAGCAGTTATCGCAATCCATTGAAAATAAAGAATTAGTTCAAGAAGAAAAACGCTTAAAAGAGGTGATGAATAGCTTTATAAATCATTTACCATTAGTTGTGGGTGATACATTAGCTATTCCCAAGCTCGTTCCTCATGCCCTCCAGCATGGTGTCAGGGTGGTTGAGTTTCAAACCCCGGTCTATGAACGACAAATTCTGAGCTTTGCACAAAAAGTGCTAACCCAAAATCATTGGGATACTGAACGTGCTCTATCCATTGCGAATATTGACCATCTTCAAATACCTTTACCTGAAATGCTATTTAGCAATGAGCAGATTAAAGTGGAAAAGATTGTCTGTTTTGATGATTTTCTTGTGCATCGCGTTAGCATTAATTCAAGCTCTTATCAGTCTGACTTATCAGGCTACTCATTAGTCATGTTAATCGCAGGCGAACTAAGCCTCATGTGGGATGCTCACCGTCAAATAGTTTCTGTGGGTGAGGTAGTGCTATTGCCAAGAACACTAACGAATCATTGTCGGTTTGTTGCTGAGGATTCTTGTTTATTCCTGCATGCATCCCCCAGGGTTGTTGATACATTATGAAGCAATAGGCTTTGAATGCCTGCAATGGTAGAATGCTCGTCCGGTTTATGCAGAGGTTTGTATGTCATCGTTTTATGAAATTATTGAGCTTATGAATGGCGATGTGGCTTTGGCTCGAGCTGACGATGAAAACAATGAGCCTTTGGTGACTATTCGTTTTTCTCAGGAATCATTGGCGTTTCTTGGGGAGGATAAATTCAATGTTGCTAAAGCGATGATTGAAGCCGGTATGGAAGCTGCGGGCGATATTGCGGATCAGCAGGCGGAGTCCATGCTTGAAGATCTCGCAGATGAGCTAAGCAATACTGAAAAATTGATGTTGCACTAACTCTTTTTGTTTTGCATAAGTTGCATCCCTGCTATCTAACCCTTAATAACAAACCCTGACATTTTCCTTTCATAGCTGCAGTTTCAAGTTGATTCAACTCTTTGTCAGTTAATTTTCCCGGGCTGGAAATTACTGTGTGGCTATTGCCCGCTGCTAGCGCCTCCCATGTAACCCACAATAGGCTTAGTTGGTTGTGGCAATGAATTACACGGATATAACGTGTATTTACCCCGTAGGACTCTAGCAATTCGCGGCTGATATTATGTGGTGCTATCCAGGTTATCCAGCGATCCTGAGAGCTATTACTCAGGTATGCGATCATGGGCATCAGTAGTGCTAATTGTTCGGGAGTGTCACTGGTCAATACCAGCTCAGTAACTCCACTTAACGGTTGCTGATGACCTGTATTGCTGGAGTTGATACGGGCAAGATTAGTCACGGCGAATCACCCCTACACTTAAACCTTCGATACTGAATTCCTGATCCCGCATATCAACATGGATAACCTCAAAATCAGGGTTTTCGGGCCACAACTCAACCTGTGGTTTATTGCCCGTGCGTTTAAAGCGTTTTACCGTAACCTCTTCACCGATTCTTGCTACAACGATTTGGCCATTGCTGGCTTGATCTGTTCGATGTACCGCCAACAAGTCACCATCCATTATCCCGACATCCTTCATGCTCATGCCATGTACACGCAACAAATAGTCTGCACTGGGAGAGAAAAAGTTGTAGGGAATGTTGCAGTAATCTTCAATATGTTCCTGGGCAAGAATAGGGCTACCAGCCGCTACACGACCAACAATCGGAATTCCATTGTGAGATTCTGGTAGGCGTATACCGCGTGATGCACCCGGTATGATTTCAATGGCGCCTTTACGAGCCAAGGCTTTGATATGTTCTTCGGCAGCATTGGCAGACTTGAATCCCAGGATACGGGCAATCTCCGCGCGCGTAGGAGGATAACCAGTTTCCTCTGCATATTTACGGATAAGATTTAATACTTCTTCCTGGCGCGGTGTTAAGTCTGACATGATGCACTCCTGAATCTGTTTATTTATACAGTTATTGTGATTATATACAGTAATTCGGTTTGTGCAATAGTTTTTCAATCTGCTGTTATTTCACTCTGTCTCCATAGCGTATGACTTGTAATTGGCCATTGCTGAAGTAGAGGTTGGTGATGAATTTTCCGCTGCCGGGTTTATAGGTCCATATGTCTACATTCTCGCAAGTGCTGATAGCGATATTATTTTGGATATTGTTATTTCCATTCTGGATTCCCTGGATTTGGTTGGCGGCAACCAGAGGCGCACAATAAGTATCTGTCATTATTGGTTCGCCGCATTTTTCAATGATCTCGGCTTTGGTATCGCCGACTTGAGCAAGTTGTCCTCCACACCGTAATGAGTTGGCATTGGCTGCAATGGCTAGGAATGACATTAATACGGCACTGGTGAGTGCAAATGAGAGCGTTTTCATAATCATTTCCTTCGGCTGTTTCCTATAACTTTAAGCACAAATACTGAATCGAAAATGAACTATCCCCCTAATTTTTGCAGAAGCTTGTCCAGTAAGAAAGCCGGCAAGAGGCGTTTCATAAATCCCACCACATAAGTGGGTACCGTTACATAATAGCGCGCTCGGGGATGCTTGCTTTCGAGGGCATGAATCACACGTTTATAAACAGCATCGGGGCCTAACGTAAAGGGAGTGGTGCTGGTTTCCTTGCTTAATCTGTTGATGGCAATTTGATAGGTTTGTTTGTGCCTGCTGCGATCAGTTTGAATATTATTTTGTAATGCGGCGAGCGCATTTTTGCGAAACTCACTGAGAATAGGGCCGGGTTCAATTAAGCTCACATAAACGCCTGTCCCCTTAAGTTCCAGTCGCAAGGTATCGCTAAGCCCTTCAATTGCATATTTGCTGGCATTGTACGCTCCGCGTAAAGGCATGGCTGCGATGCCCAATACCGAAGAGTTTTGAATAATTCTGCCGGCCCCGTTTTTAAGCATAATTGGTAGCGCTAGATTCGTGAGTTCGCACCAGCCAAACACATTGGTCTCAAATTGTGCGCGTAATATTTCACGCGATAGATCTTCTACTGCGCCGGGCTGACCGTAAGCTCCATTATTAAATAGCGCATATAACTTACCACCCGTTATCTTCATGGTTTGGGCAAATCCAGTTTGGATTGATGCGGAGTCATTAAGGTCAATGAGCACTGCGTCTAATCCCTCAGCTTGCAGTCGTGTTACATCCTCTGGTTTACGGCAAGACGCAATAACCTGATAACCGGCTTTCTTTAGTTCGTGAGCAACAAAATAACCTATACCGGTTGATGTGCCGGTAATAAGGATGGATTTACGCATTTTGATCAGATTCCGGTTAAAGGTTTTGGAAATTATGCCGCTAGCTTTAAGGTCAAGTGATTATTCATTCCGCACTGACAATAGCAATGCAAAAATTCGAACATTCAATGGTGATTTATGAATTCCTATTCCGCCGTCCAAAATTATGCCAGCGTTAAAGTGCATTCTGGTGTTGAATCTGCCTCGCCGCACCGTTTAATCCAAATGTTATTTGAAGGCGCTCTTGAGCGTATCGCCCAGGCAAAAGGGGCGATGGTACAAAATCAATATGCCCGCAAAGGGGAAATGATTGGCAAGGCAGTCGCCATAGTAGGTGGTTTACAAGGCAGCTTGAATGATAAGGAGGGCGGTAAGCTTGCCGAGAATCTCGACAGCCTTTACGACTATATTATCCGCCGCCTTACCCAGGCTAATTATGAAAATAATCCGGAATATCTGGATGAATGTGGTCGGTTGCTTGGCGAAATAAAATCCGCCTGGGACGCAATCTCCAATCAGGTATGATGAGGTAAGTCATGAGTATTCAATTAGTACCCGCACCGGAGTATCAGGGTAATGCAGGCATTAATGCTATGCGTGGTTTGCAACAAGCATTAGCTAAAGCCTTGCAAGCTGAGGATTGGGAAAGGGTTCGTCATCTGGATCGCATTTGCGTACTGTTAATTGATCGTGTGATCTCAGCCAATCGCGATGATAAAACGACACTGGTGCGCGCATTAAGTGAACTCAAAGGTGTATACGCTGGTTTAATTGCCCAATGCCAGCGTGAAGTAATACTTCTGCAAGCCACTTGATTTGAAAAAGTGTTAATTAAGGTTATTAATTCGGTTTTTAAAAGCTCGTTCTTATAGCAAAACTCGCAAAAGTTGAGCGGCCCTGCTAGCCTTAATGGACATAACTGCTAGCAGGGGTCATTCCGTGTCCAATTACAATCCGCAAGAAGCACTGAAACAATATCGCCGCTTGGGTATTGAATCAGAAGTTAGTAATGCCTCTCCTCATCGCCTGATCCAATTGCTATTTGAAGGTGCGTTAAGTCGTTTGGCAATTGCCCAGGGGGCGATTGAGCGCGGCGATCTGGCTGCGAAAGGCGAATTGATCGGTAAGGCAATCAGCATCGTGGGCGGATTGCGCGCATCGCTGGACATGAGTGCCGGCGAAATCTCCGAGCGTCTGGATCAGTTATACGAATATATCAATTTCAAATTGCTTGAAGCCTCTTCGCAAAATGATGTTGAAAAAATCAACGAAGTGATCCAACTACTTAAAACGGTGAAGTCTGGTTGGGATGAAATCGCTCCCCAAGCAACGGGTGGTTCTTCATAAAAGAAGTTCGTCATAAAAATAGCGTGGGTAATTTCCAATCAATGATTAATGTGAATAAAAATTTCGTACGCATAAAATAAAAGGCATATTTTTGGCGAATATTTGCTCGTGTTGTTTTAGAAATGTTAAAACGCCAAAAACTTTTCGTCATAAATTTGACTAGAATCCCAGCCTCGTCTATTACTTACTCCGATAAGTCATCTCGCCGCCCTGATCGTTATTGTTAGCGATTAATCAGTGGTCAGGCATGAAATGAAAAGGTCTTGGGGTATGTGGCGCAACAACAAAGTTCTCGTTATTGACGATAATCCGTCACGTCGGCACGATCTAAAAATCCTTTTGGATTTTCTCAGTGAAACAACACTCGTCACCACCAGTGATGGTTGGCAAGCTGCCGTTGCAGAAGAAAATGGCGGCGAAGATTATGTAGCCATTTTTATTGGTGATCATCGCGATAGCAATCAATCCCTGCCGCAACTGTTAAAGGAAATTCGTTCCTGGAATGACGAGTTGGCCGTCGTTTTAGTAGGCGATGAAAACCAATATATCGCGGATAGTTTGGAAGACCTCTATCGTTTTATGGTGATTGCTACCATGTCTGTGCCACCAACTTACAATAAGTTGGTGGATACACTGCATCGTGCCCAGTTGTATCGTGAGGCCCAATCAAACAGCAAACGTCAGCCTCAGCGTCGACCAGTCCATTTATTTCGTAGTCTCGTCGGTACCAGTCGTGAAATCCAGAATGTGCGCGAGATGATGGCACAGGTGGCTGATAAAGATGTTTCGGTATTAATCACGGGTGAGTCTGGTACAGGTAAAGAAGTTGTTGCGCGCAATCTACATTACAACTCTCCACGCCGTGACAAACCTTTTGTTCCGGTAAATTGCGGCGCAATTCCCGCTGAACTTTTGGAGAGTGAATTATTTGGCCATGAAAAGGGCGCATTTACTGGTGCGATAAATAGTCGTGCCGGCCGTTTTGAAATGGCGGAAGGTGGGACTTTATTTCTAGACGAAATCGGCGATATGCCACTGAACATGCAAGTTAAAATTTTGCGTGTTTTACAAGAGCGTTGTTTCGAGCGTGTCGGCAGCAATAAAACCCAACCTGTCGATGTGCGTATCATTGCCGCAACGCATCGCAATCTTGAACAAATGATTGACGGTAATACATTCCGAGAAGATTTATTTTATCGCCTGAACGTATTTCCCATTGAATTACCTTCATTAAAAGAACGTTCTGAAGATATCCCATTGCTTATCAATGAATTGGTGTCGCGTATGGAAAGTGAGCAGCGCGGTTCCATTCGTTTCAATTCTGCTGCAATTATGTCGCTGTGTCAGCATGAGTGGAGCGGCAATGTGCGCGAGCTGGCGAACCTGGTTGAGCGTATGGCGATTATGCATCCTTTTGGTGTTATTGGTGTGCAGGATTTACCAGGAAAATATCGCCACGTGGATGTCACCGATGAAGACTTTGTTCATGCGTCTGCAAAAACAAATGGTTCTGTGGCTGGAGCAAGTGCAAGTTATGTCAGTATGAATGATACGCCCTTATTACCGGAACATGGTATCGATTTGCGCGAATACATTACCAATCTGGAAATGAGTTTAATCCAGCAGGCACTAAATGATTGCGGTGGTGTTGTGGCGCGTGCTGCTGATAAGCTCTGCGTGCGCCGTACTACATTGGTTGAAAAAATGCGTAAGTACGATATGCAACGATAATCCCTTCTGAATTTGAAACGGCAGCAAGTTTGATGATCCAGTTAGAAAAAACGAGTGATGGCATTTATCGCCAGCGTATACAAATCGATGGCCACGAAATATTTGCTGATGTGAAAGCCGATGTCGGTGGCGAAGATACCGCACCAGACCCTCACGGTTTGCTGGATTCCTCATTAGCGGCTTGCACAGCGATTACCTTAACTATGTTTGCAAAGCGGCGCGGAATTCCGGTTGAATCAATCAATATTGCTATTGAACGTGATGATACAAAAGAAAAGGCGGGCGAATATAATCTGGCGATGAAAATTGAATTTGTGGGAAGTTTGAGTGAAGAGCAGCGGCAACAGTTAGCCGGGATTGTAGAGAAATGCCCCATTCATAAACTCTTGTCTCATGGGAATTTTAATATCACGTCAATAATTGCATAACAAAATCAGCACACCTAAAAAGGGCCTGGTGTAAATCAGGCCCTTTTTATTTTCAGGCGGTTTCCAATTCATCCTCCTGATAAACCGGATAATCTGTGTAGCCTATGTGTGTTCCGCCAAATAGTGCATTGGGATTTAACTGTGCTAATGGCCAGTTATTGGCAAGGCGCAAAGGTAAATCCGGGTTAGAGATAAAGGGCCTGCCAAAACCTACCATGTCAGCATAGCCTTGCTCCAAAATGGTTTCGGCGCGGGCTTTGGTGTACTTTCCGGTAACCAGAATTTTTCCGGTGAAATTTTTGCGCAGCTCCATGCGGAATTCTTCGTTAATTTGCGGCGCATCATCCCAATCGGCTTCGGCAAGGTGAATGTAAGTAAGATTTTTTTGTTGAAGAAATTGGGCGGCTTTCTGAATCGTATCCAAAATCTCCGGACAATTCATTCCGCGTGCAGTAATGAATGGGGCGAGGCGAATACCTACGCGTGATTCGCCAATTTCATCGACGATTGCATTCACTACTTCTTTTAAAAAGCGTAAACGATTTTCTTGTGAGCCACCATATTCATCGGTACGCTGGTTGGAAGTAGTGCGAAGGAATTGATCGATCAAATAACCATTTGCACCGTGGATTTCCACTCCATCAAAACCTGCAACAATGGCATTTGCAGCAGCGGTTCGATAATCCTCAATAATATGCTGGATTTCTTCGCGAGTCAGTGCACGTGGTGTTGGGCAATCCAGTTTTTCACCGCTTTGTGTGTTCTCGTTATAAACCCACACCTGTCCCTGGAATGGAACAGCGGAAGGTGCAACAGGTAGCGCACCATTGTGGAAAACGGGGTGTGACATACGGCCCACATGCCATAACTGCACAAATATTTTTCCACCTTGTGCATGTACTGCTGAGGTAACTTTTTTCCAACCGTTCACTTGTTCCACAGAGTGAATTCCCGGCGTAAATGAGTAACCCTGGCCTTGTTGTGAAATTTGCGTGGCTTCTGTAATAATCAATCCGGCGCTCGCACGTTGTGAATAATAAGTCGCCATTAAATCGGTAGGGATATTTCCCGGTTGCGCTGAACGGCAACGGGTAAGGGGCGGCATAAGCACGCGATTGTTGAGGTGAAGATAGCCCAGTGTTAGCGGTGAAAATAATGTTGGATAACTCATCAGTTTTCTCCTGAGTGTTGCGCGGAATTAGACCCAATTTTCCAAAACTATTTTTCCGATAGTTTTGCCGGTTTCAATTTTTTCGTGTGCTGTACGCAAATTAGCAGCATTGATGGGCGTTAATACTTCAGTAACCGTGGTAATTAATTTGCCCGCATCAATTAATTCTGCAACCCGATTTAATAAATGGTGTTGTTCAGTAATATCGTCAGTGGTGAACAGCGAACGGGTGAACATTAATTCCCAGCTAAAGCTGACCGATTTATTTTTTAATAAATTCAAATCCACCTGACCACTCAATTCCACAATCGAACAAATATGGCCCTGCGGTTTAATGGCATCGGCAATGGATGCCCAATGTTGGTCGGTATTGTTCAGGCAAAAAATATAATCGACACCATTAATATCATTGGCTTTTAATTGATCGGTAAATGATTTGCTGTGATCGATGACCAGATCAGCTCCCAGTGATTTACACCACTCAGCTGATTCAAGGCGTGAAGCCGTAGCGATAATTTTTACCGTGGTTAAGGCTTTGGCGAGCTGGATTGCAATTGAACCAACACCACCAGCGCCCCCGATAATTAATAAGGTTTTTGGTTTGGCATTTTGGTCTTGCGGAATGCGCAAACGATCAAATAATCCTTCCCACGCGGTAATTGCAGTTAGCGGTATTGCAGCCGCTTGTGCGTTGCTCAGGCTCTTGGGTTTGTGACCAACAATGCGCTCATCCACTAATTGGAATTCGCTGTTGCTGCCAGGGCGTGAAATGTCACCGGCGTAATAAACCTGATCGCCGGTTTTAAATAAAGTGACATCTGAACCTGTTGCGACTACACGGCCAACGGCGTCCCACCCTAACACACGATAATTTTCCTCAATCTTGTCTTTGGGCTTGCGAACCTTGGTATCCACCGGGTTTACCGATATAGCGTCTATAGCAATCAGTAAGTCGTGCCCGGTCGGTGTTGGCTTATCCAGACTGACGTCGAGTAGGGATTCCGGATTGGAAATCGGCAGGTAGGCTTTCAGGGCAACAGCTTTCATAACAACTCCTTGGGTTAATGTGCGAATGCGGCCAGTCTAGGGGCTAGATGTTTTTTTGATAATCGCTATATTGCTTAAATGACTATCAACTATTTTTTGATAATTGGTGCGCAATGACCAAAGCTTACTCTTTGCAAGACCTCGAATTGTTTTTGCGTGTTGCGGAAAGCGGCAATATGAGCGAGGTCGCGCGGCAATTGAATATTACCAATGCCGCTGTTTCTGCGGCGATCAAACGTTTAGAGCTGGCACTGGATGTGAACCTGCTGGAGCGTACCACGCGCAGCCTGCATTTGAGTGCAGCAGGGCAGAGTTTAATTCCTTATTTGCAACAAGCGCTGGGCGCACTAGACGATGCAGAATCGGAGTTACGTAATTTACAGACGGCGGTTGCCGGTGAAATTAGTATTGGTTTACCCTCAGACCTCGGACGACATTTATTGCTGAATATTCTGGATGATTTCCAGCAACAATATCCGCGTATTATTTTACGTTTGGATTTTTCTGATTTTATGCAGGACTTGTATCGCGACAACCTGGATCTGGTGATTCGTTATGGTGAGTTAAGTGACTCATCGTTGATTGCACGCAAGCTGTGCGACAATCATCGAATATTGGCTGCTTCACCCGACTATGTGGCGCGCATGCCGGCGCTGGACTCACTGGAAGATTTGGTGAACCACAATTGCCTGTATTTTTATCGCAATGATCGCCCCTACAACCAATGGATTTTTTATCGCGACAATAAGCTCGTTGAAATTCCCATCAATGGCAATCGCCATACGAACGATGGTGATGTGGTGCGACGCTGGGGATTGGCCGGGCATGGTGTTGTCTATAAATCAGCACTTGATTTAATTGGCGAGCTTGCGCAAGGCCGCCTGGTGAAACTGCTGGATGGAAAATACCAGGGACAATCCACACCGATTTATGCTGTCTACAAACAGCGAAAATATCAGCCTTATCGTTTAACAGCGTTACTTAATCATTTGGAAAATCGCTTTAAAGACGAATTGACTTCCAGCACAAATTAGTTTTTCAGAGCACAAATTAGCTTTTCAGAATAGGAACTACCAATGACGTTATTAATTCCACCGCGTACTCAGGATATAGGTTTTACTGTTAAGCGTTTGTTGCCTTCACGGTTAAAACAGCGTGTAGGTCCATTTATTTTTGTTGATCATATGGGGCCTGCACATTTTGAAGCGGGTACCACCGCGGGCGATGTGCGCCAACATCCGCATATTGGTTTGGCGACAGTAACCTATTTGTTTTCTGGCGCAATGATGCATCGCGACAGTTTGGGTATTGTGCAACGTATCGAGCCGGGTGCCATTAATTTAATGACAGCAGGTAGCGGTATCGTGCATTCGGAGCGATTACCGGATGACGTACGTGAAAATAAAACAACTGTTGAAGGTATTCAAACCTGGCTGGCATTGCCGACGGAGATGGAAGATTGTGATCCATCCTTTGCGCATTATGCGTCCGAGCGTATTCCGGCAATTAACCTTACCGGGATTAAGGGGCGTGTATTAATTGGTGAAGCGTTTGGAATTTCATCGCCTGTAAAAACGGCGAGTAAAACAATATATATGGATTTGGAATTGGCAACCGGTGCTGAATATCAACCGGATTTTCCACAGCAGGAATTAGCGGTATATGTGGTGCAGGGCGAGGTGAGTATTGGAGGTGAAATTATTCCTGAGTTCCATGTCGGTGTATTGGATCAAGCCGCTGTTATAAAAACACATGCAGGTGCGCGAATTATTTTGTTTGGTGGTGAACCATTAGCGGGAGATCGATTTATATTATGGAATTTTGTAGCGTCGTCGCGTGAAAAAGTGCGCGGGGCAGGCGAGCGTTGGACGAATGGTGGATTTACCATGGTGCCCGGCGAAACGGATTGGATTCCTTTGCCGAAAGTTTGAGATAGTTGTGGGTGAAAACAAAAAAGCCGCTCTGAGAGCGGCTTTTTTGTTTGCGTGTTTTTCAATTGATGATCAGGAAATGGCTTTATCGACAATGGTTTGTGCTTCGGCAATCAATTCTTGCAAATGTTCTTTGCCTTTAAAGCTTTCCGCATAAATTTTATAAATTTCTTCGGTGCCCGATGGGCGTGCCGCAAACCATCCGCTTTTGCTGATGACTTTAATTCCGCCGATGGCTGCATTGTTGCCTGGTGCCTGGGTCAGAATACTTTCAATTTTATCACCCGCTAATTCAGTTGATGTAATTTGCTCGGGCGATAATTTTGATAGGGCTTTTTTCTGCACTGTATTTGCCGGCGCTTCAACGCGAGCTTCTGCTGCATAACCAAATTCATCAGCCAGTGCTTTGTAACGTTCACCCGGGTCGCGACCGGTGCGTGCTTTAATTTCTGCGGCGAGTAGCGATGGGATAATGCCATCTTTATCCGTTGCCCAAACACTGCCATCAATGCGCAAGAAAGAAGCGCCGGCGCTTTCTTCACCACCAAAACCGAGTGAACCGTCGAACAAACCCGGTGCGAACCATTTAAAACCAACCGGTACTTCATATAAACGGCGACCCAATTTCCTCGCAACTTTATCGATCATTGCACTACTTACAACGGTTTTACCGATAGCGGTTTCTGCTTTCCATTGCGGGCGATTCTGGAACAAATATTCAATAGCTACGGCGAGGTAATGGTTTGGTGGCAACAGCCCGCAGCTGGGTGCGACTATGCCGTGACGATCATGGTCTGCATCGCACGCAAATGCTACATCAAATAAATTGCGACGATCGACCATGGCTTGCATGGTGTACGCGGAGGAGGGGTCCATGCGAATTTTTCCATCCCAATCAGCGGTCATGAATGAAAAAGTTTTATCAACAACGGTATTCAATACTTTCAAATTTAATTGGTAGCGGTCTGCAATCGCATTCCAATAATTTACACCGGCGCCACCGAGCGGGTCTGCACCCATTTGCACATTGGCTCCACGAATGGCATCTACATCAATGACGTTAACTAAATCGTTAACGTAATGATTAATGAAATCAAAATGGTGAGTTGTCGCTAATTTTATGGCTTGCTGGTAATCGACACGTTTGACTCCTTGCAATTTATTTTCCAGCAACTCATTGGCGCGTGCTTGCATCCAGTTGGTGATATCACTATCGGCTGGGCCACCATTGGGAGGGTTGTATTTAAAACCGCCGTTATCCGGTGGATTGTGCGATGGAGTGATAACAATGCCATCAGCAAGACCCGAAGTGCGGCCGCGGTTGTAAGTAAGGATTGCATGTGAAATCGCTGGGGTCGGAGTGTATTCGCCGCCGTTGGCGAGCATAATTTCCACACCGTTTGCTGCTAGCACTTCTACAGCACTGATTTGGGCTGGCTCTGAAAGTGCGTGGGTATCGATCCCTAAAAATAGCGGGCCGGTAATACCTTCTTTTACCCGGTAATCACAAATTGCCTGGCTAATCGCCAACACATGGTTTTCATTGAAGCTGGTATTGAACGAGGAGCCGCGATGGCCTGAAGTACCAAAGGCAACGCGCTGCTCAGGAATGCCCGCATCGGGTTTATTTGTGTAGTAAGCATCAATTAATTTGGGGAGATCTACCAATAAATCCAGTGGTAAGAGTTGGCCGGCCAATGGGCTCGTAGACATAAAAACTCCTTGGTTATCTTTTGTCAGGCAAGGTTGATTTTGTTGGTTGCGTATTGATCAGACATGCTCCTGACCAGATTGCGCTTACAGGAATGGTGATAGGCAGATTCTAGACGTATAAAGTTCCGCTGTTAATCGCTTCCGGATAATAAAAAGGCCAGTGTGTGACTGGCCTTGTAGTTTTTGTAACGAAGAATCGTTTGATTAATTGGTTGCACTCAAAAAAATCGTCAATTCCTGTCCTGGGTGAATGTAACTTTCGTCTTTCACTTTATTCCAGCTCAGGATGTCTTTTTTGGATACGGAAAACCTATCAGCGATTTTATGCAGTGTGTCGCCTGACTTGATTTGGTAAGTAATTTTGTTGTCTTGTGGTTGTACAGGCGCTTTATTAACCACCAGCAATTTTTGGCCGGGTTTGAGATTGGCATTGCTCGCCAGATCGTTCCATTTCAATAAATTATTCACACTGGTGCCATGCTTTTTGGCAATGGTCCAAAAACTGTCACCGGATTGAATGGTGTAGTAAGTACCAGTATTTTTTTGGTTGCGTTGGGCAATTTCTTGCTCGGCTTGAATGGCGTAAGGGGAACTCAACGGTGACTGCCCTGGAATGTTAAGGCTTTGCCCCACGCGCAGTTGTGTCGATTTAAGATTGTTCGCACTTTGCAGTGCTGACGTACTGGTGCCAAAACGCTTGGCAATTGAACCCAGGGTATCACCCGATTTTACTTTGTAATCGCCCGTTGTTTGTACTGGTGCAAGCTTCGGGAGTTTATCCAGCGTCAAGGTAAATTCAGCCGCATCGGCAATAGGGATCAGTAATTGATGGGGACCGGTAGGGTCGGTAATCCATTTGTTGTAGCCAGCATTTAGATTGCGCAATTCTTTGGGGTCGATATCGGCCATGCGCGCCGCTTGGGCCAGATCAATCTGGGAACTTACGTTCACGGTGGTGAAGTATGGGTTATTAGGAATTTCGTCTAATTCGAGATCGTATTTTTCCGGATCAGCAACGATTTTGGATAAGGCTAATAGTTGTGGTACATAAGACTGGGTTTGTTGCGATAAAGGGAGGGACCAGAAATCGGTTCCTTTGCCTTGTTTGCGATTACGCTCAATTGCGCGGCGGACAGTACCTTCACCGGCGTTATAGGCTGCGATTGTAAGCAACCAATCGCCATTAAACATAGTATTCAAGCGCTTGAGGTAGCGAACAGCGGCATCAGTTGAGGCGACTACATCACGGCGGCCGTCATACCATTGGTTTTGTTTCAATCCAAAGTTGCGACCGGTTTGAGGGACAAACTGCCAGATTCCCAAGGCTTTGCTAGGCGAGCTGGCGAAAGGATCGTAAGCACTTTCAACAATGGGAAGTAGCGCCAATTCCAGTGGCAAACCGTTTTCGCGCAATTCGTTGGCTACATAGTGAAGATAAGGTTTGCTTTGTGCGGTAACCCGATCCAGGTACTTTTGATTATTGGCGTACCAGCGTAAATGTTTGGCAACTTTTTCATCGCCTACTGACGGTAAACCATAACCTTCAGTGATTTCATTCCAGAGATTGCCATAATCGCCTGTGCTTTCTCGGAGTTTGACGCCTAATTGGGTTTCATCGGATGGGATTGAAGGAATTACTTGAGGCACTGTGGCAACTGCAGCATCAGGCTTTTTCAGGGAATTACATCCGGCTAATGACAGTATGCAGAGTGAGGCCAAGCCTAGCGCTAGCAGATGGGAACGATTTTTCTGGTTCATAGGGTCACTTATTAGTTTACTTTTTAGC
The DNA here is from genome assembly GCA_021151825.1 of Cellvibrionaceae bacterium. Classification (GTDB taxonomy): domain Bacteria; phylum Pseudomonadota; class Gammaproteobacteria; order Pseudomonadales; family Cellvibrionaceae; genus Cellvibrio. Next base: position 44,902 of record JAGKWQ010000008.1, on the reverse strand, counting down.
GTAACTCGTAAAAACCAGAGAGTTACAGCAGCTTAACAACGCTTTTCATATGACTTTTCGATTAGCGAGTCAGCCGGTAGAAAGTCGGTTGAGTACGGCCATGTGCAGAGAATGTCTGCAAATTCTTGCTTTGAACTTAGGATTTTTATCCTATTATTCTGTCAAAAATGGCTATTTAGTGATTGCCTTCTGCCATCCATGGGGCTGTGGATTTCGGATTCTAGGTGCTGGTTAATGGCGGGTCAATGCTTAATATGGAATAAGCGCCGCTTGTCACACTGCGGATGAGACGTATTTTCCAGTACCTAAATGCACTTTATAACTCACGAAGGCCAAGAGTCCTTAATCGATCTTAAGGCACCGAAAGCTTCTGCGGCAGAATCCGGTTTGCGTCCAAGCTGCGACTCTATGAAGACTTTGATGCCATCCTCTTGACAGCGTAAAAATGGATTTGTTCGTTTTTCCAGCAAAACTGTAGAGGGTAGGGTTATTTGATTGTGAGCCCGTAATTGTTCAACCTGGTTTAAGCGTTCTTTCAGGGCATTGTTGCCAGCTTCTGCGGCTACCGCAAAACGGAGGTTCGACAGGGTGTATTCATGTGCGCAGTAGATCAATGTGTCATCTGGCAATGCGGCGAGTTTTTGCAATGAGTTCCACATAATTTCCGGCGTACCATCAAAACGTCGCCCGCAACCGCCAGCAAATAAGGCGTCGCCGCAGAAAAGTACTTTTTGCTGTGGAAGATAAAAGGCAATGTGCTCCCAGGTATGGCCAGGTACTGCAATGATTTGGAAGCGCAGATCGCCAAGGCTGATAGCATCGCTATCATGCAAATGAATTGATACTTGGGGGATTGCATCTGACACCGGGCCATAAACATTCACCGGTGAATGGGTAAGTAAATCATTGATGCCACCGATATGATCATTGTGACGGTGGGTAACCAGAATTGCTGTAAGTGTTAATTGATGGGCATGTAAATATTCCAGCACTGGTTGAGCAGCCCCCGGGTCTACCACATAGGCAGCATTTTGAGCAGGGTCAGGTTGGATGACCCAGAAATAATTATTCTCAAACGCTGGAATGGGGGTAATCTTTAACACTGGATAATCTCTTCGAATATGGCCGGTTTTATTTTGCCACGCCAAACGTGGCATATGTGCTCGCTCAATTGCTTGAATATAACCCGGTTCTGAGGCTAATTAATGCATCGTAAGATTATAAAAGCACCGCACCGCTTATTGATTCGTTTTTCTGCGCTCTGGAAACGACGCTTTGGTGTATTGCCATTGCGGGAATCAATTGCCGATGTGACAACATGGTTCGATACGCCGCTTGGGCAATCGTTACTCGCTGAAGAGCAGGAGGCAATTAATGATGGCCTCCAGTATGTGTTTGGTTATCATCTGCTTCAGCTTGGCATTAGCGGGCGTGTGGATTTAAGTAGCGAGAGTTTGATTTCCCATCGTTTTTTATTGCATCCGCACACTGAACTGAATCCGCGTCTGAGCGGCGTGGTGGACTTCAATCATTTACCTTTATCTGCTGAATCAATAGATGCAGTAGTACTTCACCACACGCTGGATTACAGCCAAAGCCCCCATCATTTACTACGCGAAGCAACACGTGTGCTCATTCCCCGTGGTCACCTTATTATTATCGGTTTTAATCCCTGGAGCCTGTGGGGATTTTGTGCCCGTTTTGCCCGCTTGATAACGTCTGTGCCGCGCTGGCGGTTTCAATATTTGCGTCTGGGTCGTTTGCTGGATTGGCTGACATTGGTCGATATGGAACCAATTGCGATTTACAAAGGTTTTTTTCGCCCGCCTCTGCCACAGGAAAATGCGATTAAACATTTGCAATGGGTCGAGCGCTGGGGTAAAAGGCTGCGCTTGCCTTGGGGTGGCTTCTATATGATTGTCGCCCGCAAGGACCACATACCGCTTACGCCGATAAAACCGGCGTGGCAAAAATATCGCCCGCTACGCGGTTTAGCTGTTACTCGTATCGTTGGCCCGACCAATGGGGCATCGATACGCAGTTTATTGTTTGTGGATGGACAAGTTTGAAACAAGTCGAAATTTATACCGATGGTGCCTGCAAAGGTAATCCCGGCCCAGGTGGTTGGGGGGCGCTCTTACGTTACAGTGGAATAGAAAAGTCACTTTATGGTGGTGAAGCAAATACGACTAATAATCGTATGGAGTTGATGGCCGCTATTGAAGGCTTGAGTGCGCTGCGCGAACCCTGTGAAGTAACCATTACCACCGACTCCCAATATGTGCGTAAAGGCATTACCGAATGGCTTGCTAACTGGAAGCGCAATGGTTGGCGCACCGCGGCCAAAGAGCCGGTTAAAAATGCGGATTTGTGGCAGCGTCTGGATGAACAAAACCAGCGCCATCAGGTTCGCTGGCACTGGGTGAAAGGGCATAGCGGGCATCGTGAAAATGAAATCGCAGATGGTTTGGCGAATCGTGGTATTGAAGAGTTGCCGCGCTGATTTAAATAATGAGGTTAAGTAAATGCGTCAGATAGTTCTGGATACCGAAACTACCGGTCTGGAAACCTCGCAAGGTCACAGGATTATTGAAATTGGCTGTGTTGAGCTGGTGAATCGCCGCTTGACCGGGCGCCATTATCACCAGTACATCAAACCTGAGCGTGAGATAGACGCTGGCGCACAGGCTGTTCACGGCATCAGCAATGCTATGTTGGCGGATAAGCCGGTGTTTGCGCGTATTGCCGATGAGTTTTTGCAGTTTGTGGGCGATGCCGAGCTGATCATCCATAACGCCGCGTTCGATATTGGCTTCATTAATTATGAATTAAACATGTTGCGCCCTGGCTTCGGCAGTATTACTGATCGTTGCCATATTATTGATACTTTGTTGATGGCGCGCGCCAAACATCCCGGCCAAAAGAATAATCTGGATGCACTTTGTAAGCGCTACGGGGTAGACAACTCGCAACGTGAGCTTCACGGAGCACTTCTCGACGCCGAGATTTTGGCCGATGTTTATCTGTTGATGACCGGTGGGCAAACCGCGTTATCGCTGGGGGGGAATCAATCCAAAAACGATGACGGTGCCCAGACAGAAGAGATTCGCCGCATCGCACCAGGCCGTAAACCCTTGCCGGTTATTATTGCGAGTGAAGATGAGTTGGTTGTTCATCAACAAAAGCTTGCTGCTATCGCCAAAGCCAGTGGCGATAACTGCGTATGGTTACGGGAATAAAACCCGTTCCACTCGAAAAATGCACAAATGAGATTTGTTTGGCAATGTGTCTGTTCTGCTGTGCTTATTTAAGGTGCTGCGGTGAAATAACGCCAAACATGGTATAGAGTCATTGTACCTAAATTGTTGTTTTAACTTTTTCCATAAGACAAACGCCAGGATGTAATTGTGAGTACAACAGAAACTTTGAATCTCGCTTCATTGAAAATGGTTCAAGACGAGCTGGTTGCAACGATTGAGCAATCCGCAGTTCGCCTCGAACAGTTTGCGCAGGATCGCAATAACGGCGAGTTATTACAGAATTGTATTGATGGTATCAAACAGATTCGCGGTATTTTGAGCCTTATCCAGTTGCGAGGAGTGGATTTGCTGGCTGATGAGCTGGCTACCCATATTACCGACATCACGCTGGGTGAAGACGAAAAAACCGATGCAAAACTGGAGCTCCTGACGGCCAGCTTTTTTATTCTTCCGCGTTACCTCGAATACTGCACGCAAACCGCACGTAGTATGGCGATGTTGCTGATCCCGCATATCAATGAATTACGCCTTGCACGCAAGGCCGCTCCGCTGCCCGAAAGTTATTTTTATCCGCTGAATGCAATAAAGCCCAATCCGCGTGCTTTGCCTTCGCGTCAGGCATTGCCTGAGGATCTCAGCACATTAGTTCGCCGTTTACGCCATATGTATCAAACCGCGTTATTGAACGTATTAAAAGGTGTTCAGGTAAAAGCGTCCCTGGGGATGATGACTCGCGCATTGCAACGTTTGGAAACTGCATCTACTGGAGCGGCCTTAAGTAACTTTTGGTGGTTGGCACGCACGACGCTAACGGCAGTGGCAGAAAAAAATATGCAGTTAGGCAAAGGACGCAAGATGCTGCTCAGTGCCATTGAGCGTGAAATAAAACGTTTCCAGTTTGAGGGCAGTGCGGTTCTGGAGCGTGAAGTTGATCCTGCCTTGCAAAAAGAACTGTTATATCTGCTGGCGCTTTCTAATTCAGATAACGAAGCAGCACAAACCGTGTTGTCTGCATACGGTATTGGCAAACTTGCTTATACCGAAGCTGAGTTGGCTCGCGAAATGGAGTTTCTCAATGGGCCTAGTGCTAATACCATCAGCTCGATGGTGGCAGTGTTAACGGATGAGCTGCACAGCACCAAAAATATTCTGGAGCGCGCTGCCCAGGGCGGAGCGGAATTGCTGAGTGAATCCCCCGAATTATTGGATACTTTGAAAAAAGTAGCCGATATTCTCGCTATCGTTGGCTTGGTTGCTCCCAGTAATAGTTTGAAACATGAAATTATAAAAATTACTGAATGGCAAGCTAATCGCAGCCCGGTATCCGCTGACGAGTTATTAGTCGTTGCTGATACATTACTTTATGTGGAAAGTACTATTGCAGGTTTAAGCAACGCTAATCTTTCCGATGAAAAAGTTGCGCAAATTAATGCGTTATCACGCGATGCTGCGATGGCCAACAATCAAATCGCTGAAGCAGAAAAAATTGTAATCGATGAAGCCGAGGCTGGTTTGCTATTGGTGAAGCGTGCCTTAAGCGCATTTGCGGAATCCAATTACGATAAAGGTCACATCCGTAATATTGTCGGGACGCTGGATTCAGTTCGTGGCGGTATGTTCCTGTTAGGCTTGCCGCGTGCGGCGAAAGTGCTCGCCGGTTGTATGCGTTTTGTGGATGAAGATCTGCTCGCTAACGATCAGCATCCTGCAGTGCAGCATTTGTTAGAAACTTTTGCCGACGCAGTGATTAGTCTTGAATATTATCTTGATGCAATCAAGCTGGATAAAAATGCAGACACTGGTGTGCTGCAAATTGCAGAAGAAAGTTTGCAGGCATTGGGTTACAACGTTTAGTTATGTCGTTTCGTTTTGATCTCGCTTCATTTGAGTTTCATGCCTCCGCTGTAACGCCGGTTGCTTCAAGCAACCGGCGTTTTATTGTTTTAGCGGTAACTGAAAACTATTCTTGTGATCAATTGCTTTGTGATGCATATGGCGTGCTTATGGTGCTGGATAATGATCAAGCAAATAAGTTGCCGTTAACCGTTGGCACTGAGCAATATCTTGGCAAGCTTGATGACGATGATTTATGGATTCGCACGTTACGAATAAATGCAGAGCGGTTGCCGGAACCTTATCAATGGCTGGGGTTGCGATCTCAATTGGAATTGTTGTCGCCTGAAGCATTTCAACTTGCCGGGCGAGCGCTACAGATCGCACGCTGGTTTTACGACCACCGTTTTTGTGGTCGTTGCAGTCAGCTTACTACACAGGATTCATTGGATTTTGCGCGCGTGTGCCAGCGTTGCTCCCTGCGCTTTTACCCGCGAATCTCCCCCTGTATGATTGTGCTGGTTACCCGGGGAGATGAAGTATTATTAGCGCACCATCATCGTGCCTCTCGTGTTATGTACACCACACTTGCCGGTTTTGTGGAGGCGGGAGAAAGCGTTGAAGAGTGTATCCGGAGAGAGGTAATGGAAGAGGTGGGGGTAAGGGTTCGCAAGCTGGAGTACTTCTGTAGTCAACCGTGGCCGTTCCCCGGGCAGTTGATGCTGGGCTTTTTTGCAGAATATGAGGCGGGTGATATTTCAATCGATCCCACAGAAATTATCGATGCGAAATGGTTCCGTTATGATGAGTTGCCTCAGGTGCCAGCAACCGCTACTGTAGCGGGGCAATTGATTGCTCACTATGTCGGGCAACGCATAGCCATCAATCACAAACAATAACAATTCGCTCAAACAGGTAGCTGATTTATGATTTTTACCCTGATTGCGCTGTTTATCAGCTTACTTGCGTTTTATATCGCCTATAGAGCTGCACGGCTTTTATGGCAAAACTCCTGGTTTGTTGGTTTTTGCCGTGGTCTTTTTGGGCTTGGATTGTTCGCAATTGCCGTATTCATTGCGCTCACCGCATTTGATGTGTACAGCTACAAGCAGGTGCTGCAAGAGCAAGTAGTGGCAACGATTAATTTTGATCGTATAGAAGATCAGCATTTTTTTGCAGTATTAGCTGATAAAGAAGGCAATGAACAGCGTGTTGAATTGCGTGGTGACCAATGGCAATTGGATGCACGCATAGTGAAATGGGATGGCTATCTGGCGACGTTGGGAATCAAACCGGCTTATCGTCTCGAACGTTTGAGTGGCCGTTATTACGACATCGAAAAAGAAATATCAGCCAAACGCACTGTATATACAGTTCATAATAGTTTGTATGGTGTTGACGTGTGGAAGATCCTGAATGCTTATCCTGATTGGATTCCGGTAGTTGATGCGGTTTATGGTTCAGCCACTTATTTGCCGATGAAGGATGGTGCACTTTTTGAAATAACCCTTTCCAACACCGGCTTGGTTGCCCGGCCTATGAATGGTGCAGCGCGTGATGCTGTAGCCGAATTTGAATAGTATTGATCATTAGACGTGGTATGGAGTTATCCCATTGGAATTTTTAACTGATTACGGCTTGTTTCTCGCTAAGACGCTGACTTTTTTGGCTGCTATTTTTGTTATTGTCAGTATTATTTTTTCTGCTGGTGGACGCAATAAAAAGTCAGATAAAGGGCAGATAGAGGTTACTAAACTCAACGAAAAATTTGAGCATCTGCGCGATTCTTTGCGCGATGCCATGCTTGATGATGACGCTTATAAAGAATTTGAAAAATCAGAAAAAAAACGTTTGAAAGAAGAAAAAGCGCAAAAGAAAAAGGCAGCAAAAGACGCTGGCAAAGATAAAGGCGAAGCTGGTGAAGCGGTGGAAGCAGAGCGCAAACGTGTATTTGTGCTGGATTTTCACGGGGATATTAAAGCTTCTGATGTGGATAATCTGCGCGAGGAAATCACTACCGTATTGACTCTGGCTAAGCCTACCGATGAGGTCGTCGTTAAAGTCGAGAGCGGCGGTGGTATGGTTCATAGCTATGGGCTCGCATCCAGCCAGCTTGCGCGCATTACCGCCAAGAACATCCCATTGACGGTATGCGTAGACAAAGTTGCCGCCAGTGGTGGTTATATGATGGCGTGTGTAGCAAATAAAATTGTTGCTGCACCTTTTGCTATTCTTGGTTCGATAGGTGTGGTGGCGCAATTACCTAACTTTCATAAACTGCTCAAGAAAAATGACATCGATTATGAAATGTTTACGGCGGGTGAATACAAGCGCACAGTGACTATGTTTGGTGAAAACACCGATAAAGGTCGCACCAAATTTGTAGAAGAGCTGGAAGATACCCATGTACTCTTTAAAGAGTTTGTCAGTGAACACCGCCCTCAAGTAGATGTTGAAAAAGTGGCGACGGGCGAAGTCTGGTTTGGCTTGCGCGCTAAAGCGGTGAATTTAATTGATGAGTTGCAAACCAGTGACGAATATTTGTTTAATCAGGTAGAAAATGCCGATATTTATGAAGTTGAATTTGCTTTCAAAAAGTCACTACCGGAAAAATTGGGTATTGCCGCTCAGGGTGCTGCTGATCGATTGTTAATGACCTGGTGGGAGCGGCTCAATATTAGTCGCTGGTTTTAAGAGCACGGTGCCTGACGGCACCGTTTTTATTTGTACAAAATTAAATGTATTCATAATCTAGTGTGCCGGGTTTATAGGAGGATTCACGATGATTTTTTCGACAACTAAATTGCAAATGCCGACGCAGGAGCAAGCTCTGCGTGGCCGTAGTAAAAGCGTGCCCATTGAAAATAAACATGCGGTTAACGCTGTTCCTATTTTGCCGCCCTTTCCTGAAGGCTATGAGCAAATAGTTTTTGGGCTTGGTTGTTTCTGGGGGGCAGAGCGAAAGTTTTGGCAGCAAGCCGGCGTTTATACCACAGCTGTGGGTTATGCAGCAGGTTATACACCTAATCCAACCTATGAAGAGGTTTGTACCGGTTTAACCGGTCATAATGAAGTGGTTTTAGTGGTATTTAACCCTCAACAAATTTCCCTGGAGCAATTGTTAAAATTATTTTGGGAGTCTCATAATCCTACTCAGGGAATGCGTCAGGGGAATGATCGCGGTACGCAATATAGATCGGGCATTTATTTTTTTAATGAGCAGCAACGTGAATTGGCGGAAAAAACGCGCGCCGCTTATCAAGCGGCGCTCAATGAAAATAATCACAGTGAAATCACAACAGAAATTTTGCCTGCTGGCGAATTTTATTATGCTGAGACTTACCACCAACAATATCTCCACAAAAATCCTGGTGGGTATTGTGGATTAGGCGGTACAGGTGTTTGCCTTTCTTAATTGTCGATAATTACATGGCCTCGTAATAGGGGCCACTACCACCTTCAGGTGGAACCCAGGTGATATTCTGGGTTGGATCTTTAATATCACAGGCTTTGCAATGAATACAGTTGGCTGCATTTATTTGCAGGCTGTTTTTGTTATCTTTATTAATAATTTCATACACACCTGCCGGGCAGTAACGTTGTTCTGGCGCACCGTAAATTGCTAGATTATATGTGATCGGTGTTTCTTCATTTGTTAAGCGAAGATGTACCGGTTGATTTTCTTCATGTTGTATTTTGGATAAATAAATGGAAGACAAACGGTCAAAGGTAATCTTTCTATCCGGTGCAGGATAGTTAATTGGCTCTGCCTGATTTAAGGGAATTAAGGTCTCATGATCTGCTTTTTTATGTTTAAGTGTCCACGGCACATTAATACCCAGTGAATGCAGCCACATGTCGATACCGGCATAAGCCATACCTGCGATATTGCCCCATGCGGAGAGAGCTGGTTTAACATTTCTTACGGTATTAAGGTCTTTCCAAATCCAGGATTGTTTAAGCCTTTCCGGATATTGAGTTAATAATGTTTGGATTTCTTCTTGTGCCAATGATTCAATGATTGTTTCCGCTGCTAACATGCCTGATTTCATTGCATTGTGAGAACCTTTAATTCTTGGAACATTCACGAAGCCAGCTGCACAACCGATCAGTGCACCACCTGGAAATACTAATTCAGGTAATGATTGAATTCCTCCTTCATTAATCGTTCGTGCACCATACGCAAGACGTTGGGCATTTTCTAATAAGGATTTGATGGCTGGATGCGTTTTAAATCGTTGGAATTCTTCAAATGGGCTCAAATAAGGATTTTGATAATTCAAGTGCACAACAAAGCCCAGCGCAATTTTGTTGTCTTCCAAATGATAAATAAAACCACCACCACCAGTATTGTTAGAAAGTGGCCAGCCGAGTGTGTGTAACACCTTGCCTTGTTGATGAAGTTTTGGATCGATTTGCCAAATTTCTTTAAAGCCTAAACCGTATTTCTGCGGTTCAGCATTCGCTCGTAAATTAAAGCGAGACTCAAGACTGCGTGTTAGTGAGCCGCGCGTTCCTTCTGCAAAAAGTGTGTATTTGGCAAGCAATTCAATGCCGGGGGAAAAAGTATTTTTTTGGCTGCCATCGCGAGCGACACCCATATCGCCAGTAATCACGCCTTTTACACTACCATCGTCGGCATAAAGTATTTCGCTGGCATTAAATCCCGGGAATAAATCTACACCTAATGTTTCAGCTTCTGATGCTAACCAGCGGCATAGTTTGCCCAGACTAATAATATAGTTGCCATGATTATTCATTAATGGCGGTAGCAATAGGTTTGGAATTTTGTAATTTCCAGCTTCGGTAAGCCATAAAAATTGATCTTCAGTTACCGTATTGGATACAGGAGCTTTTTTTTGTTGCCAATCGGGAATCAATTCGTTTAGCGCAATGGGATCAATGACTGCTCCGGATAAAATTTGAGCACCAATCTCTGCCCCTTTTTCCAACAGGCATACACTGATTTCTTTACCTTGTTCGGCGGCTAATTGTTTTAAACGAATGGCAGCTGAAAGCCCGGCTGGGCCACCACCAACTACTACTACGTCATATTCCATTTGGTCGCGTTGGGTCATAAAATTTCTCGGCTAAAAATTGGTTGCTTCAGTATTTGATTTTATGCGAATCGTATATGCAGATTGTATTAGGCAATTGTTGGTAAAAAAATATCTTCGCTATGTTTAAGGTTCACGGTAAGTGAGCGGCAATAATCAAGGAAGCTGGTCAGGGCAGGGGTTTGGTAGCGATTTTTATGCCATACAATCATAAATTGGCGCTTCAGATCCAGCATGGGTGTTTTTATTTCCACGAGGCTGCCGCGGCGAAATGCATCGCGTAACGCCAGGCGCGAAATGCAGCCAATGCCTAGGCCTGATTCTACGGCCCGTTTTATTGCTTCCGTATGTTCCAGTTCCAGGCGGACTTTTAAACCCGAAGCATGGTGGCGCATGGCATGGTCAAAAGTTTCTCTGGTACCTGATCCTTGTTCGCGCAAAATCCAGGTTGCCGAGGTTAAATCCTCTATGGATATTTTCTTTGCTTTGGCGAGCGGATGTTCAGGCTGACAAAATACTGCCAGTTCATCATCCATCCATGGTTCGGCAATTAATTCGGGATGATTGCAGCTGCCCTCGATTAGACCCAAATCAAGTTCGTAGTTAGCCAATTGTTCCAGAATATGTTGGGTATTTTTAACCTGAAGGTTAATATGGCACTCTGAGTGGCGCTGCATAAATTCGCTAATGATCAGAATGGCAAGGTAATTGCCTATGGTCAACGTAGCACCGACCTTCAAATCTCCGAGTGCGGTTTTTCCCTCTAACAGCTGTTCAATCTCTTTTGCCTGGGTAAGTAAGCTACTAGCAGCAGGTAACAGGCTTTTTCCTAATGCATTAAGGATCAGGAGTTTGCCATGTCGATCAAACAACTGGCAATCAAACTGCCGCTCCAGCTCGGCAAGGGCGGTACTGGCAGCAGATTGGGAAAGTGCAACCTCTTCAGCAGCTTTGGAGACATTACCAGCACGGGCGATAGCAGCGAATATCTCTAATTGGCGTAGTGTGTATCTCATATCTGCCCAGTCAATATGCAAAATATAAATTATCGATTTTACAAATATGCTAGCGCTAAATAGAATAGCGTACAAGTTGAATGTTTAAGGCTCATCCTTGGAGGCCGTATGAAAGTTCTTGTTGCTGTGAAGCACGCGGTTGACCACAACCTGAAACCTTTCGTGGATGCTACGACAGGGCAGGTTGATTTATCGCAAGCCAGGCGGGTGATTAACCCCTTTGACGAAATTTCTATTGAAGAGGCAGTGCGCTTGAAAGAGCGTGGCCTTGTTACTGCAATCGTTGCGGTAAGCATTGGTGGTGCCGATGCTAAAGATAGTTTGCGTCATGCCTATGCAATGGGTGTGGATCGTGCTTTGTTGGTTGAAACTGATGCTCGGTTACAGCCACTCTCGGTGGCCAAGCTGTTGAAAGTAATTGTCGAACGCGAGCAGCCCGGTCTTGTTTTTCTGGGCAAACAAGCTGTAGGTGAAGATTATGGCCAAACTGGCCAGATGCTGGCTGCATTGCTTGGTGTAGGTTTGGGAACTTTTACTTCAGCTCTTCAAGTAAAGGATGGTTCTGTTGAGGTAACTCGTGAAGTCGATAAAGGGACACAAACTATCTCATTGCAATTGCCGGCAGTATTGACTTCGGATTTGCGGTTGAATGAGCCTCGGTTTATCAAGTTGCCAAACTTGATGATGGCCAAGAAAAAGGCTATCGAAACTTTAGCTGCTAGCGAGCTGGGTATTGATCTTGCAAACCGCTTTACGGTTATCAAATCCAATGAGCCGCCACAGAAGCCGGGCGCAGTTCAGTTGGCAAGTGTAAGTGAATTAGTTAACACCTTGCGTAAGGCGGAGGTTTTGCAATGAGTATTCTAGTCTTGGCCGAGCTAGATGGTAACAAGCTGAAAGGTGTTGCGGCACATGTTGTAAGCGCTGCGGCAGTCTGGCAAAAACCTATAGATCTTCTTGTCTACGGCAGTCAGGTAGATGAAGCAGCAAAAGAGGCTGCAACCTTATCTGGTGTTACGCGAGTTCTGGTTGCACAAGCTGATTATTTTGCGCGTCCATTAGTAGAAGATGTGCAGGATTTAGTACTGTCGATTGCAAAAGAATACGATGTGATAGTGAGTGCGCATAGCGTATTGGGTAAAAGTGTAATACCTGCTATCGCTGCACGTTTAGACGTTGCGCCAATCACTGATGTTGTGGAAGTTCATGCCCCTTCATCTTATGTGCGTCCTGAATATGCCGGAAATATCTTTTCGCATGTTGAAAATCCTCAGGCGTTGCAAATTGTAACTGTTAGGAATACAGCATTTCGCCCGGTGGGTACTGATGGAAATGCAGAAGTTGTGTCGATTTCTGCACCCTCTTCAAGAGCAATTAGTAGCTGGATAAAAGAAGATCTAAATCATTCGGATCGTCCTGAGTTGGGATCTGCGCGCGTGGTAATTGCAGGTGGGCGCAGTTTGGGTGAAAGTTTTGAGGCTCTTTTATCGCCTATTGCTGAGAAATTGGATGCGGCAATAGGCGCAACTCGTGCATGCGTAGACGCGGGGTTCGCACCCAATGATTTACAGGTTGGGCAGACAGGGACTTTGATTGCACCGGATCTTTATATTGCAGTCGGTATTTCTGGTGCGATGCAGCATATTGCTGGTATTAAGGATAGTAAGGTTGTTGTTGCGATCAATCATGATCCTGATGCCCCAATTTTCAAATATGCCGATTATGGTGTGGTTGCGGATTTATTTACTGCCTTACCTGAGCTGGACAAAGCATTGCAATAAAACAGGAATTAATGAGAAGAATTTATGAGCGCATTTAATACACAGAAAGTTTTAACGGTTAAACATTGGAATGACAGCTTGTTCAGTTTTACTACGACTCGTGATGAGTCATTTCGTTTCGAGAATGGCCAATTCGTAATGATTGGTTTGCAACAAGAAACCAAGCCTTTGCTGCGCGCTTACAGTATCGCGAGTCCGAACTATGAAGAGCATTTGGAGTTTTTTAGCATTAAGGTTCCAAATGGCCCGCTTACCTCATTGCTCCAACATATTAAAGTTGGTGATGACATTCTTGTTGGTAAGAAGCCCACGGGGACTATATTGCTTTCTGACTTGAAACCCGGGAAAAATTTATATTTGTTGTCTACGGGAACTGGTTTGGCTCCGTTTATTAGCCTCATCCAGGATCCGGATACCTATGAAAAGTTTGAAAAGGTTATTTTGGTTCATGGTGTGCGTAAGGTAGATGATTTGGCATATCGTGATTTCATTACCAAGGATCTTCCTAATCATGAGTTTTTAGGTGAAGAGGTTCGTAATAAGCTTATCTATTATCCAACCGTAACTCGCGAAGCTTTTACCAATCAGGGACGTTTGACTGATTTGCTGGAAAGCGGAAAGTTGTTGAGTGATGTAGGTTTACCTCCATTGAATCCTGAAACAGATAGGGCAATGCTGTGTGGTAGTCCAACTATGTTGGATGATACTTGCGCAATTCTGGATAAGGCGGGCTTGGTAGTCTCTCCTCGGATCGGTATTGCTGGTGATTATGTAATTGAGCGAGCTTTTGTTGAAAAATAGTATTTATCTTTTGGAGCAAATTACCTGATAAGGTGATTTGCTCTTCCTTCTTCCTTCTTCCTTCTTCCTTCTTCCTTCTTCCTTCTTCCTTCTTCCTTCTTCTAATATCCATAAGCCAAATGGATAGGATAAGAGTGCTTTTGTGCCCAATAAGGTTATTGTGGCGTAAAAATACTTTACGGCTTATTAACGAATAAAACTTTAAAAATTAATACAATGTCGTCCATTACTATAAGTAAGCAATTTATCTGGAAGTTTTTTACGGATATTTTTCAAGGTTTTTAAGGAGTTACGGTTTTTTTACATACATGATAAAGACTTTTGTATTAACGTAAATAACTGTAAAAGACTTACTATAAAGAATCTATTTTTGTGAGAAATTCGTAAAATCCACCGCTTTGGTTTAAGCGCCAAATTAAGTTTTGATATAAGAATTATAAAGAAAGGGCATTCGGTATAAAAATCATGTAACCGGCCATCATTTTGCTAGACGGCCGTTAAAGTTGCCTGATTTGCAGGTGTTTATAAAAAGAGCTGTAAGTCATTTGGGTTTCTAACTTTCAAGATGTGTTGCCTATGTCATATAAAGCAAAAAAAACCTTACCAGAGCGAATCACGGGGATAGCCGTTGTTGTGCTATTTCACGTGGTAATCATCTATCTACTTCTTAATAATCTTGGTCACAATCCTTTAGAGATTGTTAAACAGCAGATTGATGCAAAGATCATTGAGGAAGAAGCACCGCCTGAAGAAGAGGCGCCGCCACCACCTCCGCCTGATTTCGTGCCTCCACCGCCTGATTTCGTACCTCCACCGGATATCGAATTTACGGCAGATGCACCGCCACCAGCGAACGCTAATGCAATTACAGTTTCCAAAAAACCAGTTGAGGAAGCAAAAACTACACCTCCTCGACCACCTAAGAAAGGGCTAAGTCGTCCTCCTTATCCATCTGCATCATTGCGTCTTGGAGAAGAAGGTTCGGTTGGTTTGGCGCTTTATCTTGATGAGTCAGGAAAAGTGCGTGATGGGAAGGTTGAAGGATCTAGTGGTTTCGAACGATTGGATGAGGCAGCTCTCAAGCATGCTATTCGCGCTTGGAAGTTTGAGCCTTGTATGAAAGGTACTCAACCAATTGCTTGTTGGCACCGTATTAAGTTCCGCTTCAAGATCGACGAAAAATAATCGACTTGTTGCGAATGGTTTTAACTTAAATTGATAAACATATCTACACGTAGGATTTAAACATGAAAGCAAAATTCTCATCATCTTTGGTGTTGCAACTGGTGTTATTGTTGGGTGCTCCACTTTCTTTGAGTTCTGCCTATGCCCAGGACGCAGCTACAACTGATGCTACTTCTACCCCAGCGGTTGAAGCAGCGCCTGCTACCGATGCAACAGCAGTAGATGCTGGTGCACTCCCTGTTGACCCGGCTGCAGATTCTGCAGCAGTTGATGCTTCTGCTGAAACCAGTTCAGTAGCTAGTGATGATGCAGCTAACGCTGCTACTGCCGCTGAAGCAGCTACTGCTGCTCATGGTTCCCAATTCGGTTTGAAAGAACTGTGGGAGCAAGGTGACGTTATTGCTAAAGGTACTTTGATCATTATGATCATCATGTCAGCAGCAACCTGGTACGTATTGGTTACCAAGCTGATTCAACAACAAGGTTTGTTGTCACAAGCTAAAGCTACCCGTAGATTCTGGGAAAGCAAAGATTTGACTGAAGGCCTTAAAGTTTATAAAGAAAGCAGTGCATTCCGTGCTGTTGCGGAAGAAGGCATTCTTGCTGCCAAGCAACATGCTGCGCGCACTGGTGAAAAAGTTGATTTGTCTGATTGGGTTGCCCATCAATTACAACGTACTGTTGAGCAAGTAAGTGGTCAATTGCAGACTGGCTTGTCAACACTGGCAACCGTTGGTTCATGTTCTCCTTTCGTTGGTCTGTTCGGTACTGTATGGGGTATTTACCACGCTCTGATCGCAATCGGTATTACCGGTCAAGCAAGTATCGATAAAGTAGCGGGTCCAGTAGGTGAAGCATTGATCATGACTGCAATCGGTCTGGGTGTAGCGGTACCTGCAGTATTGGCTTACAACTGGTTGGTTCGTCGTAACAAAGTAATCGTTGAGTCTCTGCGTAAGTTTGCTGGTGACATCCATGCAAACTTGGCTATGGGTGTCCGTGGCGGTCAATAATTAGCTGTTCTTAACCGAAACAAAGAGCTTGGGTTGTTTGTCCAAGCTCTTACGAACAAACCCGGGAGTTATAGATTATGGGCATGAATATTTCTGCTGGAGAAGAGGAAGAACTCAACTCGACAATTAACACCACGCCTCTCGTAGACGTTATGTTGGTTATGTTGATTATCTTCCTGATTACTATTCCGGTTGTAATTAAAACTGTGCAAATTGATTTGCCTAACGTTTCAAATACTCCGACCCAGACTAAACCAGAAAACATCGTGATCGCTGTAACCAAAGATGGCGAATATTACTGGAACGACGCAAGAATTGCAGATAAGGCGACGCTGTTGGCCAAGCTGAAAGAAGTTTCTGTTATTCGTCCGCAGCCTGAAGTCCACATTCGTGGTGATTTAGCTGGTCGTTATGAGCACGTTGGTCGTTTGGTTTTATATTGTCAACGTTCAGGTATTAGTAAAATTGGATTCATTACAATTCCAGTTCGATAAATACGTTAAGCAGAGGTTATTACTATGGGTATGAATGTTGGTAACAGCGCTAGCGATGACGTAATGGTGGAGATGAATACCACTCCATTGATCGACGTTATGCTGGTTTTAATTGTGATGCTAATTATTACTCTGCCTATCCAGACTCACGCCGTGAAAATGGATATGCCAATAAATAGTTCGCCACCACCTACGGTATTGCCAACCATTATCAGTATTGACGTAGACTTTGACGGTACTATGCGTTGGGATGGCACTGTGGTGCGCGATGGTGAAATGCTGAAAAATTATATGTTGCATGCTGCCAAAATGGATCCGATGCCTGAAATTCACTTAAAGCCGCACAAGTTGGCTAAATACGATATCGTGGCAAAAGTATTGGCAACAGCACAGCGTTTGGGTTTAACCAATATCGGTATCATTGGTAATGAAAAGCTTGAGTAATCAAGCTTTTTTAGTTTTAGCGATATAAATTATCTTTTAATTGCTTGAATTTTTACGTCAAAAAAGAGTTGAAGCTATGTTGTCCAATAAAAAATTGAATCTTTTTCTGCGTGTTGCTGTACTTGGTTTTTGTTCAAGTGTGGCAATCGCACCAGTAGTAAGTCAGCATGCTTTTGCTGCTGCAAAAGCTGCGGAAACACAAAAAGTAAGTGCCAAAGTAGGCAAGCCACTTAAAGAAGCTCGCGAGCTTATGGATGCAAAAAAGTGGAAAGAAGCACTGGCAAAAACTAAAGAAGTTGCTGCTATTGAAGGAAAAAATGCTACTGAAGATGCCATTATCAATGAGATGTTGGCTTTCTGTATGGTCAATTTGAAGGACTATGCAGGCGCAGTTGCTGTTTATGAAAAAATGCTGGCTGCTGGTCAATTTAAGAAAGAAGAAGAGCCAAAGCGTATTTTGAATATGGCGCAAATTTACTTTGCGTTAAAGAATTATCCAAAAGCAATTGAATTAAGTGAGCGCTATTTGAAAGTCGCTGGTGCTGATTTAGAAGTTCAGCGTCAGATAGCACAGGCTTATTACTTGCAAAATAATTTTGCTCGCTCTGAAGAGTATGCAAAGCGCATTATTGATACTGCCAAAAAGCAAGGTAAACCAATCGAAGAGGAATGGTTACAGTTGTTAATGAGCAGTCAACATAAGCAAAATAAAAAGGCTGATGTTGTTCTTACGCTTGAGCAATTATTACAAACACACCCGACCGATCAATATTGGTCAGATATGTTTACCTATCTGTTGCAAGGTTCATCATTTAGCGATCGC
Organism: Cellvibrionaceae bacterium; assembly: GCA_021151825.1. Lineage (GTDB taxonomy): Bacteria > Pseudomonadota > Gammaproteobacteria > Pseudomonadales > Cellvibrionaceae > Cellvibrio. Next base: position 27,195 of record JAGKWQ010000008.1, on the reverse strand, counting down.
CAAAATGTTATCTACTTGAAGTTGGTTCAAAAGGCTGGTTTGTTGCAGCCAGATGAATACATTGAATTGGCTGAGTTGTCGATTGCTGTAACCAATCCAGGTGATGCCAAAACTATATTGGAAGAAGGTTTTGCTAAAGGTGTGCTAGGCAAAAGTGCATCAAAAGAGCGTGATTTGAAGCTTTTAAATTTGGCTAAAACACAAGCTGCTGAAGATTTGAAGCTGCTGCCATCGATTGAAAAAGAAGCTGCAGCTAAACCAACTGGTGAGGCTTTGATTAAAGTAGGTGAAGCTTATTTGGGGCATGGCCAATATGAGAGTGCTATTGCGGCCTTTAACAAAGGCTTGGCCAAAGGTGGCGTTAACAATATTAAAGATGATGTGAATATTAATATTGGTATTGCTAACTTGGCTTTGAATAAAAAACAAGAAGCTATTCAGGCCTTTAAGCTGGTTCCTTCATCATCAAAACTAGCTCTTTTATCCCGTTTGTGGGTAATTCAGGCTAACAAAACTAAATAAGTCTTATTAGGCTCGAAAGGGGCAATTGCATCTTAAGAGCCTTTTAATATTTGTTATAAATGCCAGGGTAAAGTTTACTCTGGCATTTTTTTTTGGTTTTCATTGCTAAAACTTTTGATTATTCATGCCTGCTTTGACTCTGATGTGCTGGTTGCAGAAATGGTTTATTACAAAAGGAAACGTATTTTATTTGGTGATAGGAATTGTTGATGTATGAAGTGCCATTGTTGTTTGAGTTGGCACTGATTGGTGGACGTGGGGGAGAAACGATTTTATCCTGAGCCACTCCGCACCGCTAATGCGGAAAACATGAAAAAAAGAAATTGGTTTGATAACTATTTAATACAAAGAAGGAGTTAGATATGGCTATTAATGCGTTCAAATTTATTGCAACAACTGAGGAAAAGGTTGGTCCGAATAGTGTTGATATTGAGCTGAATGTAACCTCCATTGGTGGATGGGAGCAGGTAGTTAGTCAAACAGCAAATGGTGTGAAAGAAACCAATGCTCAATTTCCAGCGATTTCTGATAGTGAGTTTACATTGAGCCTTTTTGAACTCTATGTTTCTTCGATGGATTCTGAAACCTCCAAACTTTTATTGAAATCAGTTGAAATTGTCGGCCTTAACGGTTCGACAACGGTTAAAACATTATCAATACCAAGCTGGCCGCAGAATAAATGGCTGGGCAAAATTTCAGGTTCTTCAGCCAGCATAAATTTGGGAAGCGTATAAGTTATTCCAAAAGTAATTAATAACATCCGTGTTTCAGAATACGGGTGTTATTTATCTATATTTCCTGCATGTAAACCACATTCTTTCTTGGTGGCTTCTTCCCACCACCAGCGTCCCTCACGCTCATGTTGTCCTGGTGCAATTGGACGTGTGCAGGGTTCGCAACCAATAGATACAAAGCCACGCTCATGCAATTCGTTATAAGGTACTTCGCATAGCCGAATGTAATCCCAAACCTCTTTTGAAGACCAGTTTGCAAGAGGGTTAAACTTGGTCAGCGTTTCACCCGGACGAGCAAATGATTTATCGTCTTGAATTACAGGAATTTCCGCGCGGGTAGGGCTTTGATCTTTGCGTTGGCCGGTAATCCATGCATCTACAGTGAGAAGTTTTTTCCGTAGTGGCTCGATTTTACGAATGCCACAGCATTCCTTATGATCATCGTCGTAAAAACTAAATAACCCTTTTTCTTCTACCAGCCTGCGTACTGCTTCGCCCTCTGGGGATATTACGTCAATTTTAATTCCATAGTGTTTACGTACTTTTTCGATAAATCGATAGGTCTCAGGATGTAGGCGGCCCGTATCAAGACAAAATACTGGTACATCTGGCCGATAGTTACGGGCCATTTCAATTAGTGCCACATCTTCAGCACCACTAAATGAAATGGCAATATTTTCAAATTGCTTCAGAGCATATTTGATAATTTTTTGCGGACTTTCTTGCTGCAATTTGGCTTCAAGGTCGACGACATTGATTAGGTTTTCGGTCATGACAGCTGCTCACGGTGATATTTATCGGCCTTTTCTAACGGGCCTCCTTTGTAGGGTAGTAAAGGATACCAGAGCAGATAGGCTTGGCCCAAGAAGAGGGTGTAGTTTGGTAATTGGAAAATATGCCAGCGACTGGTATTTGGTTTGCTTTGCAGTGACAAAACGGGTAGATTGCCGCCACTCTTTATCCTGAATAGCCTTATTTTTAACCGTTTTGGAGGTTGCTGTGGAAATTGCATGCCTGGATCTGGAAGGTGTATTAGTTCCGGAAATCTGGATTGAATTCGCAAAAGTTACTGGCATTGAAGAATTGAAAGCCACAACTCGTGATATCCCTGATTACGATGTACTGATGAAGCAACGTATCCGTATTTTGGAAGAACATAAACTGGGTCTTAAAGAGATTCAAAATGTTATTGCCACTCTCAAGCCTCTTGATGGTGCAGTGGAGTTTGTAAACTGGCTGCGTGAGCGTTTCCAAGTCATCATTCTCTCAGATACTTTTTACGAGTTTTCCCAGCCGTTGATGCGTCAATTGGGTTTCCCAACCCTTTTATGTCATCGTCTGAATGTCGATGAGCGTGGAATGGTTGTGGGGTATACCTTACGTCAAAGGGATCCAAAGCGCCAATCAGTATTGGCCCTGAAAACGCTCTACTATCGAGTGATTGCTGCCGGTGATTCCTACAACGATACCACTATGCTGGGTGAGGCGGATCAGGGGATTTTGTTCCATGCACCGCAAAATGTTATTGAGCAATTCCCGCAATTCCCGGCTGTGCATACGTTTGAAGATCTGAAAAAAGAATTTATCAAAGCAAGCAATCGTGAATTAAGTTTGTAATGTTGTTGTGATGTATGTAGTGATAAAAATAAAAGGGCCGCAATGGCCCTTTTATTTTTTACAAGATTAGTAAAGTACGCGCCTAAAAAGTCCAATTGCCATTTGATAACCAAGTAATTGCAATTCTGCGTCGTATCTATCGCCTTCATCACGCATAAATGCATGCACGCCGTTAAATTCGTGCCAGGTAAAGTTCACTGCTTTTTCTACCAGATTTTTATACACCAAGGCGCGACCTTCAGCGGGAATATGAGGATCTTGCTTGCCCCAAATCATCTGCAGTTCGCCTTTAATTTCACCTGTACGCGCCAGGCTTTCATTGCCGGGTTTGGATGGTGTAAGGCCCGAGTGAATATCAGTTGCGTAGAAGCAACTGGTTGCCGAAATTTCCGGATTTATTGCTGCTCGATAGGCGAGACCGCCGCCTAGGCAAAATCCCATCGCACCAATTTTTCCAGAGCAATAATCCAGTGTACGCAAATAATCGATCATTGTTTGCGTATCAGAATCATGCGCCTCCAAATATTTAGCGACTTTATCGGCATTGCCTTTATCGCGACCAGCATCGTCGTAGCCAAGTACGGTTCCAATAGGATTTAGCTCATGAAATACTTCGGGAACAATGACTATAAAACCATGGCCAGCCATGATTTGAGCGCTGCGACGAATGGGGGAGGTTTGCTGAAAAATTTCGGAGTAAAGAATAATCGCAGGAAATTTTTTGCCTGCTGTTTCCGCACTGTCTTTTGGATGATACACGTAAGAACGCATAGTGCCAGTGGGTGTTTCCAAATCAATTTGGTGATTTTGAATTAACATTTGCTCTCCTCGAGTATTTTCGATTAGCTAAAGTTGAGTTCCAGTGTATCCATCAACACTTTTACTTTGGCAATGGACTCACGATATTCCTGCTCTGTTTCTGAATCTGCCACGATTCCACCACCACCCCAGCAATAAACTTTGTTATCAGCACATACCAGGGTGCGTATGGCAATACTGGTGTCCATGTGCCCATTGGTACTGATATAACCCAAACTGCCGCAATAGAGCGAGCGCCGAGTAGGCTCCAACTCTTCAATGATCTCCATCGCGCGGATCTTGGGTGCTCCGGTAATACTACCACCGGGAAAACTATCGCGTAGAACATCGATTGCTGTTGTATTTTCGCGCAATTCAGCAGTCACAGTACTTACCAGATGGTGAACATTAGCAAAGGTTTGCAGTTCGCATAATTTAGGTGTTTGCACATTAGCGCAGTGTTTACTGAGATCGTTACGCAGCAAATCCACAATCATTACGTTTTCTGCGCGATTTTTCACGCTCTTCTGCAGCCATAGGGAATTAGCTGCATCCTCTATTGGTGTTGCGCCTCGTTTGATTGTTCCTTTAATGGGCTTGGTTTCCACATGCGAGCCACTCACCTGAATAAAACGCTCTGGCGATAAACTCAAAACGGCTCCATTTTTCAGTTGCATAAAGCCGGAAAAAGGTGAAGGTAGTGCTTCACGTAATCGCAAATAGGCAATGAATGGATCACCATCAAATTCTGCGCTAAATCGTTGGGCAAAATTGACTTGATAGCAGTCGCCCGCAAGAATGTATTCCTGAATTTTAGCAATAGATGAATAATAATTTTCAGCGTTAAGGTTGCTATCAAATTTATTAATTTTAAAAATATTTTTTTCATTAGCGCGAAATAAACTTAATTCATGAAATGCACTATTTTCAGATGAACTGGAACAAAGCTTTTCAATTTCTGAAAAGCTGTAGTGGCTATTCAGGCTTTGGCTTAACGCTTCATTAATTATCAGCCAGGCCTGATGATGATGATGGTCCTGAATAATCGCCCAAGGGTAAATACCCAAACACATATCGGCCAGATTTATATCTTGCTGTGATTTTATTGGAATTCTTTCCAGGCGGCGGCCCAAATCGTATCCGAAATAACCGAGAGCTCCCCCTGTGAAGGGCAGGTCTTCGGTTTGTTGATTATCGATTGGCAAATATTGTTTCAGTAGTACAAACGGGTCTTGGTGGGATTCCTCGTGCTTGCCATCGCAAAATTGAATACTGGTTTTTTCTCCGTGTGTTTCGAATACGCACTGGGGCGCGGCGCTGATAATATCGAAGCGGCCATAGGGGCTGCCGGGATAACCTGAATCCAGCCAGATTGCGTAGGGTAAGTGGCGCACACGTAAAAACCAGTGCGCTGATTCTGGCTGATAAATGAGTGGTTTGATCAAAAGGTCTGGATGCATCTGTGTGGGGTATCGCAAATCAGAGCTTGAACGTTTGACCTACAAAAAGGCACAAACAAGGGAGCACTATTCTACCTTATACTGGCCCGCTATTCGGTATCTGATAAAGGAGTAATTTCATGTCTCAGTTTATGTGGTTCAAATACTTACCGTCAGATTTGCTTACAGGCTTTGCAAAAATAGTGATATTGGTGTTTTTGCTGGGCGGATGTTCTCCGGCTCCTGAAACTGAGAGCGGCGAGAGTGACCTTGCAGCTGAAGAGGATAATCCAGATTCATACTCGCAAGATTTGCTGGAGGAGGGGTGGCGCAAAGGCAAATTGGAGATCCGTTTTGAGTTGACCCAGGCAGCGAATACCACGGAATCCACCTCAAATGGTGGGCGAATTACCAGCGTTTGGAATACTGCAATCAGTGGTCATACTGCTCAGGATGTGCTCGTCGTGCCCGATTTGCGTGTGCTGGTACCGGATTCTGGCAGTGAGGAGGAGCGCCGTTCGGCGATGGAATCCAGTCCTTACCTTATTGAGGAAGGTGAAGAGCCTGAAGTGGAAGGAACGGTAACTAATTCGTTGCGTTTCGAATCCAATGACCCTAATGCGAATGACTATGTTCGTATACTGCGCACTGTCGAGGAAAGTGGCAAAGTTACCGGCTTAAGCGTGGTTAATATGCATCCATCCCTTTATGGAAAGGGTCATGAAGTGAGTTTGTTATTGGAATATGAAACGCAACGCGTAACCGCTTTGCAAGCAGTTACAGCAAATGGTGGTGCGCCTATGCAGGATAACAATACAACTAATCCACAGGAGCGAATTGAATTGTCATTGTTTCCAGCTCCCAATACAGATGGCTTAAATAATTACCCTTATCTGGAAGAGGCCTTGCCTGACGAATTAAAGACAAGTGTTACTAAACAGCATTTGGATACTCTGACGATGTTGCAGCAATTAATGAGCGATGCAGCACCGGTACAATTTATGATGCGCGCGGGGTTGGTCACACAAGCTGAAGCAGATAAATTAGTGCTTGAATACCATTATTCCGGCAGCAAACAAATTCCTTATATGGCGGGGCTGGAAGGTTTTATTGGAACGCCATCGCCCAACACATTAAAAATCACTATCAGTCTGACTGCCGGTAAATAATTATATGGATATCCTTTTATTCTTTGTGGCCTTGTTGCTTGGAGGGTTTATTTCCTGGCAAGGTTTTGGTTGGTATTACGCTAAAAAGCTTAATAAAAATAAACAGGATGTAACGGTTGAATCCCAAGTTTTGTTAGAGCGGATTGAGAAGGTTTTTAAAGTTGTTTTAGCAGAAGGCTTTTTTACCGAAATTTATGATCACAATACTAAAAAAGATTTTTTTGGTATTTTCAAAACGAATAGCAAGGCGCTAGTTGTTGCCAAGGCGAAAGTCTCGGTGGGTTTTGATTTTTCAAAGATGCGCTTTCGACGCGATCATCTGAATCGTAAATTAGTGGTCGAATATTTTGCTGAAGCAGAAATCCTTTCTATTGATACAGATTACACCTTCTACGATCTCAACCAGGGGTTATTAAATAAGTTTGATAACGAGGATTACACTGAGATCCTCGCTGAAGCAAAAAAACTGATGCAAGAAAAAGCCAATCAAAGTGAGTTGCCCCAGATAGCCCAACAGCAGGTTGAATTAATGATGCAACAGCTCTGCGCTTCTGTTGGTTGGCAATTAGAGCAGGAGAAGGTGCTGGAACCTTTAAAAACGGTTCAGGTCATCGTCGGTGACAACAAACAATAAATCACTAAAACAAGGACTCTTCATGGTATTGCTTATTATTTTTACATTGCTGGGAATGGTTATTGGAGAAATTGCTTTCTCCGGCGGCGGTTGGTTTATTGGTGGAGCCTTGGGGTTTTTAATCACCAAAATTTCGCAGATGAGTGGCAAAGTGGATCGTCTGGAGCGAGATCTCAATTTATTGCAAGAACAGCAGAAAATACAAGATCACCTAAAAGCACAACCAGTACAACCAGTACAACCAGTACAACCAAGTGTGAGTGTGAATGCGGCGGTACAGCCTCAAGCCGCAGATAATGAGCAGCCAATTTCACCGCAAAATATTTCTCCGTCAGAAGCACAAATTCCATTGGCAGAGCGTTTAAGGGCGCATGGAATAGATTTGCCTCCAGAAGTGCAGCCTGCAGCAGAATTATCAATTAATGATAAGAAGTTGGAGTCGTCTGCGTTAGCAACTACTCCGGGATCGGTATCACCTAAAGATCAAACAAAATTCGATCCTGCTGTTTCCAGGCCACAAATTTTTACCTATCAACAGGAAAAACCAACACAGCCTAATCCCATTGAAAAAGCTGTGGATTATGTGCGTCGTTTTTTTACCGAAGGCAATCCCATTGTACGTATAGGCATGGTGGTGATGTTTTTTGGTTTGAGCTTTCTGGTGAAGTACGCATCCAATCAAGGCTTGTTGCCGCTTGAGTTGCGGATGGCTGCCGTTGCTGCAATTGCTATCGCATTAATTGGATTGGGTTGGAAAACCCGCACCAGAGCTGGCGGTTATGGTTTGGTGTTACAAGGTGGAGGTATTGCTGCGCTTTACCTCACCGTCTTTGCTGCTGCAAAAATGTATTCACTAATGCCTACCGGTGTTGCATTTGGATTGATGTTTATTATTGTAGTACTGGGGGTAATGCTCGCTGTTTTACAAAATGCACAAGTACTTGCGTTGATGGCAACAGCGGGTGGTTTTCTGGCTCCTATATTAACGTCGGATGGTTCGGGTAATCATGTAGGTTTATTTAGTTTTTATCTGCTATTGAATCTCGGTATTCTCGCAATAGCCTGGTTTAAAACATGGCGTTTATTAAATTGGGTTGGTTTTGTTTTTACCTTTGTGATTACGTCTACGTGGGGTGTTTTAAAGTACGAGCCGCATTTGTACGCGAGCACACAACCATTCTTGCTCGCATTTTTCGCACTTTACTTAACCGTATCTGTGTTGTTCTCACTCAAACAACCGCCAAATTTAAAAGGATTGGTCGATGGCAGTTTGGTGTTTGGTTTGCCGATTGTTGGTTTTGGTTTGCAAACTGCGTTGCTAAAACATACCGAATACGGTTTGGCAATCAGTGCATTAATACTTGCTGTTATTTATATCGTGTTGGCGCGGGTGCTCTGGGCCAAATACCAACAAACCCATCGTGTACTCATTGAATCGTTTATCGCTCTTGGAATTGCTTTTGCGACATTAACCATTCCGCTTGCGCTGGACGCACAATGGACTTCTGCAACCTGGGCGTTAGAAGCAACGGGTTTAATTTGGGTTGGCTTGCGCCAGCAACGTTTCCTGCCGCGACTTGCCGGTTATTTGTTGCACCTCGCTGCTGCGGTTTCATTATTGAGTCATAGTATTCATGCTGGTGACACGCTCGTTGTGAGCGGTGACTTTATTGGCCTGCTTATTCTTTCTGTATCTGCATTATGCATCTCTTGGCTACTGGCTCGCTTTACCGAAAATACTAATCGCTTTGATCGCGCGCTTACCGATTTAACAATGATAATTGGTTGGTTTTGGTGGTTGGTCGCAGGCTACCTGGAAATTAATGCGCATGTAGCGGGGGAGCAGCACTTTCCTTCGCTCGTTTTATTTTTGGCGCTCTCCACGGCAGCTTTATTACTGCTCAGCGTAAAAATTCAATGGGTACAATTATCCCGTGTCGGATTTTGGTTGTTACCGCTTACGGTCCTGTTAGCAATGGCTAATTTCGGCGAAGGATTATTTATTGGTTACGATGTTTATCCAACCCAGCGTTGGGGTTTGCTGGCATGGATAATATTTGCCGCAGTGCAATATCGCTTCCTATGGCGGCGCGCAGAGCAGGGGGCTAATGGTCTCCTCAGTATTTATCACGTGTTGACCGCCTGGTTTATATTCAGCCTTGTTTATTGGGAGGCAAGTTACTGGCAACAGGAATTGCAATGGTATGGCACTGCAGCTGCCGTGTTATGGTTTGCTTGTCTTGTTGTTCCGTTAATTACGCTTTTATATTTTGCAAAAACTACGCTCTGGCCTTTTGCACAATATACTGCCGATTATAAAAATCTTATTCCCGCTCCTTTAATCTTCTTTTTGTTGCTGTGGTTTGTTTATGCCTGCAGTTATTCGGGTATCACCAGTCAATTTTACTTACCGGTATTAAACCCGTTAGATTTAGCCCAAGCCGCCGTATTAATAATTTTTGGATATGCAATAAAACGTGGCTTTATTGGTTTGGATAAAGTGCCTGCTAAATTGCGTTACGGGTTAATTGGCATTCCCGGATTTATTTGGATCAATGTGGTTTTACTAAGGGCGGTTCATCAGTATGCCGATATCGACTATGTGCCCTATATCTTGTGGAATTCAGTTGTAGTACAGATGGCACTCTCTATTCTCTGGGCCGTTTGTGCGCTTATTGTTATGAATATTTCGCGGCGCATTCAAATGCGTGAGTTATGGATGATAGGCGCGGGTTTATTGGCACTGGTGCTAATAAAACTATTCACGAAAGACCTGACAGGCACAGGCACATTGGCCCGCATTGTGTCCTTTATGGTGGTCGGTGGTTTGATGTTGTTGATTGGATATTTATCACCAATTCCGGCAAAAAACAAATCCGTAAATGGGTTGTCTGAGCAATAAGGTAATCCCGGGCTAATGGCTTTTGAGTCATCGGCTCAATTTTTTTGAGGTGTGTAATCGAATGATGCGTATTAAAAATTATCTGCTTGGCAGTTTTTTGTTCAGTATCAATGCTGTGGCAACGGCGGAAGTAATCCCCGTCTATCAAATTGATCAGCCTGCTGCTACATATCTGCAAACGACTCTCACTCATGACATTTATCGTTACGCTGCTGATTCAAAACTTAACGATCTGGTTGTTACCGATGAACAAGGTAATAAATTGCCTTATCGTATTGGTTCTACACATCAGGTTCGTGAGCAGATTCAGCTTTCCCCACTGCATTTCTTTCCTGTTGCAGTGGGCGCACCTCCAGAAACTTTATTAGCGCTCAGTAGTGCCTCAATAAAACTGGATGCCAATGAAATTTCTGTGAGTGTAGAAAAAACAGTCAATGAACAGTTGCTGGACAAAAGCGCACCGATCGATTTTTTCGTAGTAGATTTGAGTGATACGAGAACACGGGCCGACAAATTAATTGTTGACTGGCAAGTAAATGAGACCAATCAATATTTGGAAGTGCAGGTGAGTGGCACTAATGATTTAACCAATTGGTCAAACATCACACAAGCTACATTGGCACAGATGCAAAAAGATGGCCAAAAACTGGCGCGCAATAAAATCAGTTTAAATTTGACTGAAATGCAATATGCCTATGTGCGCCTGAAGTTTTTGCGCGGTGGCGAAAAATTACAACTAACCAGCATTACGCTGGAAAATACTGACAAGGTAGCTGCTGCTCTTGTGGTTGACAGCTGGAAAGTTTCTGGCGAACTTGCTGATGAACAGAAATCAGTGTTGCATACTGGTGATCGATCACCCAGTGTATCAGTTGCCGCGTGGGAGTTTTCCCGCGATGATATTGCTCCTGTATCGCGATTGGGTATCGAATTGGGTTCAGTAATGTATGGCGATGCTATTCGTATTTTCTCGCGCAGCTCCGATAAACAAGCCTGGCAATTGGTTCATCAAGGAATTTGGTTTAATGCCCAGGTTGGCAGTGAGTGGCAACAAAGTGATGCGATCAAGGTAAATAATAATACCGATACCCAATGGCGTATTGAGCTTAATGAATTAATTCGCACCAATGCTGAGCCAGTTCTGGTGTTCCACCATCAGCCAGAAACATTGCAATTTATTGCCAACAATTCAGCACCTTTTAAAATCGCTATAGAAACTGACCCCACACAGTACAAACAAAACACCAGTGCCCAGGTTTTCTCGCAATTAATCAGCGGAAAAGAAATTCAATGGACGCAAACAAATTTCACTGAATTAAAACCAGGTATAAGCTCGTTTGCTCGTCATGGTTTACAGGTAAGTTGGAAAACCATTTTGTTTTGGGGATTCCTGATTATTGCCGTTGGAGTTTTGGTGCTTGTCGCGTCGAGATTGGTAAAGCAAATGTCTACTGAAAAAGCATTATAAAACCGGAATCCGTAACGCTGGAGCTTATAAATCCAAAGCGGAATAGTTTAAAAACCTGATCGTGGATGAGCAAATCAACGCGCGAAAGCTGATACAGATGCTGCCAAAAAGAGATGATCAACTGACGTTACTGATTCTGTAGTCAAGGATGTGCTTTGTATATGAACACAATGCTTTTGATGAAAATATTGAGTTGCTTTTTGGGAGTATTAATGTGGTCAAGTGTAAAAGCTGACGTTCTTGCCTGTGGTAATGCACAGGCTATTCTGGTTGATGCTGAATCTGCCAATGATCCTTATTTCACACTAACGATATCCAATAAAACTCTACATAAGACTTTTAAACTTTCAATCCAGGAGGATTTTGTTCATCTTACCTGCGATAACAAAGCGGATGGTACAGTTGTTTTTTTACTAAATCATACCTGTGGCGGCAGCGGTTGTACCGATCATAACTACGGTATTATTGACGTTGAAACTGGTGATATGGTGCTGAAGCCTGCTGATCGTTATAAGGGTAACAAAATAAAAGCGGAGCAAATTATGGGCAGGGAGCTACAGCCCATGAATTGGCGTGAGCATAATAGTGATATCTATATGCGCTCAAAAATTGAATTGGGTTGACTCAGTTCGTAGATACGATATTCATAAATTGTGTTTTTACATTTAAGGTTTTTATTTTGTCTATTTCAAAAAGCCATTATCTGACCATAGGCTTATTTATTGGCTTTGCTATTCTTTTATGGCTTCCTTCCTTGTTTATCCCCTGGTGGGGCGATGATTATTTTTTTCTTAATCAGGCTCGTGAATCTCATCTAAATAATAACTCCTGGTGGTTGCCGTTTGTCACTCCGTCAGAAACCGGTTTTTGGCGGCCGTTAAGTATGGATACCGGTTGGCGTGTAGTAGAACAGTTGCTCCATGGGAATTTACTCTACGCGCATTTATTTTCGTGGCTGTTGTGTTTGTTATCCGCAGTGGCAGTGGCGGCATTTGTTTACCAGATCGCAATGGTAATGCGCTGGCAGAATCCGGTTGTGCATGCAGTGATTGTGGCTGCGATGCATGCAATACATGTGGCGAGCTATTTGCCTTTGCACTGGGTATCGGCGATGAACAGCCCGGTGTTGGTATTTTTTCTTTGTATTACATTAACGGTTTGGATTGCTGTACCAACGTTAAATAGTTGGCGACGGTTACTCGCGCTGGTTTGTTTGCCGTTACTGCAACTCCTTTCGTTATTTAGCAAAGAGGTCGCTATTTTAATTCCGTTATTAGTTGTGGTTCTTGCGGTGTTTTTGCAAGGTAAACAGCAATACCGGATTGGTGAAATAATTACCTGGCTTGTTTGCGTGGTTATCTGTTTGGTGTGGTTGTATTTCTATCGTGAATTTACACCCAATCGCCATTCTGCTTACGGCATTACGTTGGGAAAAAATCTAATAATCAATTCATTCAGTTTTCTGGCATGGCTATTCAATATTCCGCGTGAAGCCTTGCGTATGATTGTGTTGGAGCAGCGGTTGTTAGGTGGAATTTGGGCTGCAGTGTGTTTTATGCCATTGTGCATACTTTATTGGATTAGCATGCGTGCGTTAAAGCCTGAGCTTCGATGGATTCAATGGGGTGCAGTACTGGCTTTCATTGTTGTTACGTATGGGCCTTATTTTGTATTGGCTGATCAGGCCTATGAATATTATGCGGCTATTGCGGTGATATTCCCGTTGTTGCTGATTGCTCATGCGTTACTAAAGTTAAATAAATTAGGTGTTGGTTTGATATTAATGGGAATTTCATCTCTGGTTGCAATACAAGGGACTCGCTCGGCAGATTATCCGGCGATAATCGGGCGTGCATATTGGGCTGAGCAGCAAATCGAATGGATAAAATCTCAACCCCTTGAATTGCCATTAGTGGTGACAGTGGCGAATGAACATCAATTCGCGGCGATTGGTGTTCTGGGATTATCCTGGCGCCTGGAAATTCCAACTGACCAAGTTGTGTTGAGTCAACATTGTATCGGAGATGTCAAAAAACGTTTGGTACAAAACTTACAGGGAGATTTTGAATGGCGGGTTTGCCAATAAATATATCGACTATAATTTCAAGATCTCAAGCGTCAGGACACAGCAGCCATGATAAGCCCGCTAAAGGATATATTGAAAATACATAACAAGAGCATCGCGTTGGTAATTGGCAATGGAATTAATCGTTACAACAGTGATATCGGTTTAAACTCATGGGATTCCATGTTGCTTGGATTGTGGGAAAAGCATACGGATGATGATCCCAAAGATATTCCGCTCGGTATTTCGCTCACAGAGTTTTACGATGCACTGGATTTAAGTAGCACTAAAAAAGAAAAAAATTTGCAGAAAGAGTTTTGCTGCTTGATGCAGGGATGGCAAGTGAAACCCCATCACCAATCGCTTGTCGATTGGGCAAAAAATAATGAGTGTCCGATACTTACTACTAATTTTGATGAAACACTGTCCGACGCGGCGAGTTTATCGTTGCATCATTGGGATGCGGTGAGCTTTACTGATTTTTATCCTTGGGCCAGTTATTTTGCAGAGCGGCCAATTAGTGATCCGGCAAAAGAATTTGCTATTTGGCATATCAACGGTATTCAACGTTATTCACGCAGTATTCGCCTCGGTTTGAGCCACTATATGGGTTCTGTTGAGCGCGCACGTACTTTGATTCACAAGGGAAATAAAGGGCGCTTGTTTGCAGAGGCGAATCACGGTGAATGGAATGGTCGTAATACCTGGTTGGATTGTATTTTTCATCGTGATCTTTTATTTGTTGGTTTGGGTTTGGATACTTCCGAAGTGTTTTTGCGTTGGTTGTTGATTGAGCGCGCGAAATATTTCAAAACCTTTCCGGCGCGAAAATGTAATGCGTGGTATGTGTATGCTGGTAAAGATATTTCCCAGGGGCAGCGAATTTTTTTAAAAAGTGTAGGATGTGAGATTATTAAAGTGCCTAGCTTTGATGATATTTATGCAAATCATTGGTAATGCAAATTCGTAATCATTTTCCCTTTTTTAGCTACTTGCTACTTTGCGGCATTGTATCTTAAGTAGCCCGTATGGAGCTGGCGCAATACAGGATTGATGTAATGAAAACCCGTAATACGTTTCACTCCTTACGGGCTACTGTTGATAATAAACGCCCCAATAAAAAAGCCCGCTTTTTAGCGGGCTTTTTTATTGGGGCTTGAATTACAGCTATATCGCAACAGTCTGAATTTCTACCGCCGCAATGCGCTTGCCTTCGTTGGCAGCGTTTTGGTAGCTCTCAATTTCGTTGAAGTTGAGGTAGCGGTAAATATCAGCAGACATGCTGTCGATCTTCTGTGCGTAGTTCAGGTATTCCTCTGGTGTTGGCAGTTTGCCGAGTACAGCAGCGATTGCCGCCAATTCAGCTGAGGCCAGATACACATTCGCACCTTCACCCAAACGGTTAGGGAAGTTACGGGTAGAAGTGGATACTACGGTTGAGTTGCTGGCTACGCGCGCCTGGTTACCCATGCACAGTGAGCAGCCTGGCATTTCAGTGCGGGCACCTTTTACACCGTAAATGCTGTAGTAACCTTCTTCCATCAACTGGTGTGCATCCATCTTGGTCGGTGGTGCAATCCACAGGCGAGTGGTCAGAGGGTCTTTGGTTGCGGCTAACAATTTACCAGCAGCACGGAAGTGACCGATGTTGGTCATACAGGAACCGATGAATACTTCATCGATTTTCGCACCTTGAACATCTGACAATATTTTCACATCGTCCGGGTCGTTCGGGCAGGCCAGGATTGGCTCTTTGATATCAGCAAGATCGATGTCAATAATCGCTGCGTATTCTGCGTCAGCATCCGCTTCCATCAATACCGGATTAGCCAGCCACTCTTCCATTTTGCGTGCGCGACGCTCAATGGTACGCACATCGCCGTAACCTTGTTCGATCATCCAGCGCAACATGGTGATGTTGGATTTCAGGTATTCGATAATTGGTTCTTTATCCAGCTTGATAGTACAACCGGCAGCAGAGCGCTCGGCAGATGCGTCAGAAATTTCAAACGCTTGTTCTACTTTCAGGTTTGGCAAGCCTTCAACTTCCAGGATGCGACCGGAGAAAATGTTCTTCTTGCCTTTCTTCTCCACAGTCAGCAAACCGGCTTTGATGGCATACAGCGGAATGGCGTTAACCAGATCGCGCAAGGTGATACCAGGTTGCAATTCGCCTTTGAATCGCACCAGAACTGATTCAGGCATATCCAATGGCATCACACCGGTCGCTGCCGCGAACGCTACGAGGCCGGAACCTGCAGGGAAAGAAATACCAATCGGGAAACGGGTGTGAGAGTCACCACCGGTACCGACAGTGTCAGGCAGCAGCATGCGGTTCAACCAGCTGTGGATGATACCGTCGCCTGGACGCAGGGAAACACCGCCACGGGTCATGATGAAGTCGGGCAGGGTGTGTTGGGTTTCGATATCCACTGGTTTTGGATAGGCAGCGGTGTGGCAGAAAGACTGCATGGTCAGGTCAGCAGAGAAACCGAGGCATGCGAGGTCTTTCAGTTCGTCGCGGGTCATTGGACCGGTAGTGTCCTGTGAACCTACGGTAGTCATTTTCGGTTCGCAGTAAGTGCCCGGGCGAATACCGGTGGTACCGCAGGCTTTACCTACCATTTTTTGCGCTAGGGTGTAGCCCTTGCCGGTATCGGCTGGTGCTTGTGGCAAGCGGAACAGATCGCTTGCTGGCAGGCCCAATGATTCACGTGCTTTGCTGGTTAAACCACGGCCAACGATCAATGGAATACGGCCGCCGGCCTGGACTTCGTCCAGCAATACATCGGATTTCAACTCGAATTCGGAAATCACCGCGCCAGTAGTGGCGTTGAGGATTTTGCCTTCATAAGGGCGAATCTCAATGACATCACCCATGTTCAAATCGTCAACGGGTGCTTCAAATACCAGGGCTCCGGCGTCTTCCATGGTGTTGTAGAAAATCGGGGCTACTTTGCCGCCGATACACACACCACCAGTGCGCTTGTTGGGTACACCGGGAATATCGTCACCAATAAACCACAGTACGGAGTTGGTAGCTGACTTGCGCGAAGAGCCGGTACCGACTACATCGCCTACGAATACCAGCGGATAACCTTTGGTTTTCAACGCTTCGATTTGCTTGATGGGGCCGATGGAGCCTTGTTGATCAGGGGTAATACCATCGCGCGCCATTTTGAACATGGCCAGCGAGTGCAACGGGATATCAGGGCGTGACCATGCATCAGGTGCTGGTGACAGGTCATCGGTGTTGGTTTCGCCGGTGACTTTGAATACGGTGAGCTTGGTGCTCTCGGCAACTTTTGGTTTGCTGGTGAACCACTCGGCATCAGCCCAGGATTGCAGCAATGCTTTGGCGTGCGGGTTGCCGGCTTTTACTTTCTCTTCCACATCGTGGAATGCATCAAACATCAACAAGGTGTGTTTGAGTTGTTCGGCAGCCAATGGGGCCAGGGTTGCGTCGTCGAGCAAGTTTACTAATGGTTCGATGTTGTAACCACCGAGCATCATGCCGAGCAGTTTAATCGCGAGGGGTTTATCAATGAGGGGAGAACTTGCTTCGTCTTTTAGAATCGCGCTTAAGAAAGCGGCTTTAACATAGGCGGCTTCATCGACGCCGGGCGGAACGCGGTTGGTGATCAAATCCAGTAATACTTCAGCTTCACCAGCGGGGGGATTCTTCAGTAATTCAACCAAGCCTGCAACTTGTTCTGCGTTTAATGGTTTTGGTGGAATACCTTCTGCGGCGCGTTCTGCGACCTGTTTACGATAGGCTTCAAGCACGGTTATATCCTCATTAGTGTAGGGGTTACTCCTTCGGCAGGATCTCTGCGTCTGGAGACTATCCATGGCCATCATGGATGCTAAAGGGCGCTTAAAAAACAAACGCTCTTAAAGATGCTCGCGAGAGAGCGGTAATTCGGGCGCAAAGTATACATTAAGCAATCATAGCTGTTAATGCATGAATCGCAGGCTTTAACCATTCCTCCGGTCTATTTCTGCCTATCGATGTAAGCATTTTCAGTATTGTGAGCGCCTTCGGTATTTGAGATGGATTGTGGTAAGGTGGCGGGCCTGTCTGGTCGCATAAATGAAAAACAAGGTGAGAGCTTGTTTGGTTATCCAAGCAGATAAAAATACTACGACTGCACAGCACAACAAGCCTGACAAAAAAACAATGTTGAAGACCTGCCTAGAAGAGGAACTTATGAAACAGACACGGCAACGCCTATTGATTTCAGGGCTTATGGCCAGCTTATTAGCCATGGCTGGCTGCGAACAAAAAGCTGCAGATGCGCCATCGACAACGGCCAATTCCGCAGCGCCTATCGTTGATGCTGCTCCGGTTGCTGCGGCGCCTGTGTGTGATGGAACTGCGCCTGCAGGCGATTTAATTCCGATACGTATTGACGCTGCAAATAGCACACGGAACGAAGAGGGCTTATATGAAGGCCCGGTGTGGATTAAGGATTCACTTTATTTTTCTGATTTCACTTTCAGCACCGGCTTCCCATCGCGAATTTTAAAACTGGATGCAAGTGGTAATGTCACAACTGCAATTGATGATTCGGGCAGTAATGGCCTTGCCGTTGATAAAGATGGCTTTTTGATTGCGGGAACACACAAATACAAAAGCCTTTCCCGTTTCAATCCTGTCACTGGTGAACGCACATCAGTTGTCGCGCAATTTGCGGGCAATGTATTTAATTCTCCAAACGATATCGCAATCGCGAATGACGGTACTATTTATTTTACTGATCCGGCATTCCAGCGTGATGCTGCGCCTGGTGGCCAGGAAAAAACCGGTGTGTACCGTGTGGCAACCGATGGTACTGTAACGCTGGTTGATGACACCATTTCAAATCCCAATGGTATTGCGTTATCACCAGCGGGCGATGTGCTTTACGTAAACGGTGGTGGCGATCAGGGTTTATTGCGCGCGTATCCGATTGTTGATGGTATCCCGCAAGCTGGAAAAGATCTCGTTACCGGTTTAAAAATTCCTGATGGTATGGCAGTCGATTGCAAGGGCAATATTTACGTGACCGAACATATCGAGCGCAAACTGCATGTATATGATCCTCAAGGTCAACAAATTGCACAGGCTGCGACTGATGCCAATTTAACCAACGCTGCGTTTGGTGGTGCTGATGGAAAAACATTATTCCTGACGGGTGATGGTGCTTTGTGGAAAATTGATTTGGCCATCACTGGTTCGCCTTATTAATTCGTTATTCATTCTTTAAAGATGTAATCAGAACGGGCCGGGTAATCGGCCCGTTGCGTTAAAAAAATTATGCTTGTACTAAAACCTGTAAAAACACCCTGTGTAGGTATTTGCTCCACCGGCATTGGCGACAGTGTCTGCCGTGGCTGTAAACGTTTTGCCCATGAAGTTATCGATTGGAATTCCTACACCCATGACCAAAAATTATTGATCGCACAGCGCTTGGAAAATTTTCTTGCGCGAATTGTGCAGAACATGATTCAGATCAATGATGAAAAACTCCTGCTCACCCAAATTAAACATCAACAAATACAATTCAAGCAGGAACAAAATCCGTATTGCTGGGTGTTCGATTTATTGCGCGCTGGCGCCAGCCAGATTCAGGATTTATCCGCTTATGGTTTGGCTTTGCAACCAGCGTGGCAAGGCGCATCGCTTGGGGTCATTCGCGAAAATATTGATAAGGATTATTACGCACTCAGCTGTGCTCATTACGAACGCTACATTTCCCCGTGTTTCGTGACGACCGAAACACTCGATCTTCACAAATAGTTATTTTTAATTTTTATGAACGCACTCGCTCGAATACACGAATTCCTTCACTGTGAAACGCCAGATGCCTGGATAAAAAATGCATTGGATAATCAAGCATTATTATTGCTTGATCATGCCAACTGTGAAAAGAAAGCCGCATCAACTGCATTAAACCTCATGTTTCGTTACGTAGGTGACTTTGACATGATGCAAAAAATGTCGCGCCTCGCCCGTGAAGAATTGCGTCATTACGAGCAAGTGATGGACATCATGGAAGCGCGCGGTGTTTCTTACGATCAAATTACTCCAGGCCGTTACGCCGGTGAACTGCGTAAACTCGTGCGTACGTCAGAACCTGGTCGCTACATAGATACATTAATTGTCGGCGCTATTATCGAAGCTCGTTCCTGCGAACGCTTCGCCAAACTTGCGCCACATCTTGATGAGGCGCTGCAAAAGTTTTATCTCTCGCTACTTAAATCCGAAGCTCGCCACTACGAAGATTATTTAACCCTCGCCAAACGCGCCGCTGAGGGCGCTGATATTTCTGCTCGTGTGCAAGAGTTTTTAGCGTTGGAAAAAACCTTGATTGAAGGTTCGGATGAGGAATTCCGTTTTCATTCCGGAGTTACCAATTAAGCGAGACCAGGTGGTCATAATTAATGTTGGTTATTTATAGGGCATGGTTGCCTAAATTATGTGAGGTTATATGAGGCTCGGTCAGAATTTTTTTTGGGCCCTGAGTTGTTCGTTGCTTTTCGCTTGCGGAGGTGGTGGCGGTGGTAATGGTTCTGGTGTCAATAACTCATCGGGCCAGCAGTCAAGCAGTTCTGTAAGCACTCTTCAACCGATTACTCGCCAATCTGCGCCTTCTGTGGCAGGCGCGTTTGTAGATACATTTGATTTCGCAGCCAATATTCCTCATCAGCTTTATCAAGAGTTACAACTTTATTCACAATTGACTGACGGAGTCCACACATCAAGTTGCCAAAATCCGCAGGGGGCTCTCAGTATTTCCCGCTCCAATCAGGGGCGACTCATTGAGGAGCGCTACGATAATTGTCAGCTTGATGGCTTTGAAATTAATGGCGAAAGAAAAATTTCTGTTGCCAGTTTGAATGCTCAATCAGGTGCAACGATTAGCTATACATATAAACGGATGGTTATGGTGACGTTGGATAACCCCAAGCTGAAACAAACCTGGGATGGCACAGTTAATTATACTGGCGGTAGTTACGGATATGCCGATAACGATTCTTTTTTTGATCTCTCGGTTAATCTGGTTGTGGACGATTCAAGGGATGGGTATCTGGAGATAAAAAACTTGCAACTGCACCAGCAATATAAATCGGATTTGCTGATGGTATCTCCTAACTTTAATGAGTCCCTCGCAGGCATACAAACAATCTTGGGTGAATTGGTGCTACGTAAAAGCATACGTTTTACTATTGAGCAGGTTGAGCATGGTGTTGTACTAAAGGGCGATAAAAATTCGCGTGTAATTATCACAAAAGAAGAAAGCTTGCGCTTGCTGGTAGGTTGGGACGAAAACGGTGATGGTCTTGCCGATGCCCGGGTAGTTATGCCAGATATGTTTGAGTTTTCTATATCAGATTTGGTTGCGAAAGCAGATCATAAAACAGTAGCTGTGCTGGCAACCAACAAAAAAAATCAAATATATGAAGGTGCGCAATTGTATATGGTTCGGGGGGCGGCTGAAGATGTATATATTTATTGGAACTTTTCCAGTACATCGGCTTCGTTACTAACTTATGAAGTAAATGGTAAAACAACAAATGGGACTGAGTGGGTCCAGGTAGATGCAGGCCATTTCCGATTTGCATTTGATTCTAATACAGTCGATACCAATTATGATTTGATTTTTACAGCTACTGATATTAACGGTAATAAATCACCGGAAATCCACGCTAAAATTTATGTGGGTGTTGATTCCGATAAAGATGGCATTCCTGATGTTGGGGATCCGAATGATGATAATGATGAACTGGTCAATAAGTTTGATGCGTTCCCCCTTGATCCGCGGGAAACGCGAGATTCAGATGGTGACGGTATAGGTGATAATGCTGACCCCGATGCAGACTTTTCGGTGCAGCGTGGCTTTGTATGGTTTGTTGATAAGGATGGTGTTATGTATTACACCGCAAACCTGCGGCACTTATATCCCGAATATATTAGTAAATATTTCAGCAAGCGTTGGGATATAAAAACCAGCACATTTCTGCCCGAATTATCGATGCAAAATTATTTACCCGGTTACAATTATTATTCGAAAGAAACCCATCGTCTGTATTATACATCTTCAAAAAATGACATTTACTATATGGATTTGGACAGGATGCAGGAGACTTTATTTGTTAAGTCCAATGTATCTTTACAAATAGTGAAAATAGAATTTGCTACAAAGGATTTTGTTGTTGTAGGTAGGACGACAAATATGGGAACTGTCTATGAGTCTTACGATGTAAATGGCCAGCTAATTAGTTCAATGCCTGAAAGGCAGGGTGTTGATAAGGTACCTTTTTATAAGCCGGATGTAGCACTTTTTTGCAAGTATTACCTCACCATAGATGCAGACGGAAAATTTTATCAACAGGGGACTTCTGCAGAACAACGGGATAATTGTGCGTTTAATGCTTTTCCGCAAGTGTCTCTTGATGGACGTTACGTGTATAAACACCGTAGTGCTAATGGAAATCCAGCAGGTTTATATGCAATTGAAGGGAATCTCATTAAAGAACAACTCCTCAGTAATGTACATTGGTTATCAACGGGTTTGATTGGTGTAAACGAGGGAGTAGTATCGTTATATAACGTTGCAGGTGAGCCAATTAAACAATTTATATTGGATGCGGAGGCCATTATAAAAAGTAGTGTGGCACATGAAGATTATTTAGTTCTTGTACTACAGCTCGCCAATGCCAAACCTAAAATTATTGTGTTGGATGCTGGTTTGAATTTGGTTTCTGAATATTAGTTTATGTGAACATAAGATTGGGAAGGGGTACTCAGGCTACATTTGCGAGCTACACACTCCTATTTGCAAATAATTGGGTTTTAAATTTTAAGGTGATACGAAGTGCTTAGAGGTTAGGCAATAGAAAGCAGTTCAATATGAAAGCCTGCAAACATATGTATAAGGGCGCAATTATGCGCTCTTTATTCTGTTCCTGGTTTGGGGTATGCGTGCAGCCTACTGTAACAACCTGATTTTTGACATCTCATCAGTTTCTTCATCGTTTTGTAACAATTATTGTCGATTCTTTGGCGTCTTTTTTCTCATTTGGGATAACGCCGGGGAATTTACAATGAAAACCATCTCTTCAAAAACCAGCGTCAAATCTGCTGGGTTTGCATCTTTATCCAAAAACGTTCTTGCATTGGTATTGGCTGGTTGTGCTTCAGCGAGCTGGGCGGTGCCGTTTGATATTGCGCTTAACACTAGCGCTTCCGGAGTAAAAACAATTACCGGTAATGAAACCGGTGTGGTTAATCAGGGCGCAAGCCTGAGTGCGAGCGATAAAACCATTACCTGGTCTGGTGCAACTGCGGGGACAGTTACTATTGATAACCGCGGCATTGTTCAGGCGACTGCCAGCGGTGGCCGTGCGATTGATACCAGCAGCAGCGGTGGTGCAGGCCGTTCGTTGGTGTTGAAAAATTCAGTCACCGGGCAAATTATTGGTGGTAACGATGCCGTGCGCATTAATTTTTCATCCGCAACGGTTGGTTCAGTGAATGTCGACAACGCGGGTTATATTTATTCTGTAACTGGCCAGGCGCTGGATTTCAATGCAATTGAAAACGGCGTGGTAGAAATTGTTAACCAGGCGACGGGAGTCATCAGCAGTAAAGATGCCGACGCAATTCGCCCGGGCAGCAATGGTACGGTCATTAACTATGGAAAAATTATTGGCGGTGGTGCAGGGCTGGTTTCTGGTGCAGCTAATTTATCGAGTGAGGCAATCGATTTCCAAAGTTTTGGTGGCACCGTTAAAAACCAAACTGGCGGTGTTATTGACGGTGGTCGTCATGGCATTACCGGTGACGGTGTGGTTGATGTAACCAATGCTGCCGGTGGATTGATTCGCGGTCATAACGGTTCTGGTATTAATTTGGATAACACTGGCAGTGTTATTAACCACGGAACTATTTCCGGTAATTTCGACGCGAGCCTGATTAATGGCGATGGTGACGGTGTTGATATCGATCGTGTTGGCAGTATTGATAATTATGGCCGTATTGAAGCCAATGGTGCGGGCGGCGTGAAAGATGGTCCTACCGATTTTAATCGCGCTGACGGTATTGCGATGGGTGGCGGTACCATTAATAACTTTGCGGGCGCAACCATTTACAGTGCTGATCGCGGAATTTTGATTGATGACAGCGCCGGCGGCGCTGCTTTCGGTAAAACAACACTGATTAACCACGGCACCATTGATGCAAAATCAACGGGTGTGGTATTGCAAGGTGAGTGGGACGATTACGTGCAGAATACTGGCACTATTCGCAGCCGCACGGGCGATACTGCGATTGATTTAGGTGGTGGTAACGATACGTTAGTAGTCGCGACCGGATCTGTTACTGAAGGCAGCGTGCAGGGCGGTAGC
This sequence comes from Cellvibrionaceae bacterium, assembly GCA_021151825.1. Classification (GTDB taxonomy): domain Bacteria; phylum Pseudomonadota; class Gammaproteobacteria; order Pseudomonadales; family Cellvibrionaceae; genus Cellvibrio. Next base: position 3,455 of record JAGKWQ010000008.1, on the reverse strand, counting down.
GGAAAGGACCAATTAATTCTGGCAGGTTCCGGTGTTGGTCAACTTGGTGTGACGAAAGAATTTGAAGCGATACAAATTGAAGGTGGTAAGTGGACCCTTGGTGGTGCGCAATCACTGGAAAATTTAACTGGCTTCGGCAGTTTGCATACTGACTCCATTAATTTATTAAGCGGTTCCAGTTTATCAATTGGTGCTCCGGCAGATAGCACCGGGAGTCTTGAACTCTTTTCAAATGTCAGTCTGGCAGGTACAACGTATCTGGATTTCTTTGATAGTGGCGAACAAGATTTGTTATCCGTGCATGGTTTGTTGACCTTGCTGGATTCCAGTATTTTTCAGTTGAATTTTAATGGCAGTAATTTTGTTGATGGGCAAGTTTTCAGCGTGTTGCGTGCGACTGATATTATTGGTCTCAATTACTCGACGTTTTTATTGAATGGATTGGGTAATGAGTGGAGCTGGGAATTCAGCCACATCAATGATTCGTTAAATGTAAAATTACATCGCGCGACAGCGAATGTTCCTGAGCCTGGTTCTTTGGGTTTGGTGCTGGTGTCACTCATGGCGTTGGCGGGAATGCGCAAGCGTATTCGTACTCGTTAATTCTTTTTTTGCTGACGTATTTTTTAACGCGTACTCGCAAGGGTTCGCGTTATTTTTTTGCCACCGATAAAAATTTCATTAGCGTTGGTTTTTATCGGCCCGGATGCCCGGCCAGTTTGTATCAGGCGCTTTCCGCGCGACCTCCGTTATTAAGTGTAAATCTTGTATACCAGTGTGTTATGTGTACATAGACTATAAGTCTGTGTGGTTGACGTTATACATAATAAATCTGGAGATACACATGGCATTTCAACTCGGTCAGTGGCGGGGCTTGCTCGCTGCACTTTCCATTTTCCTTACATTGCCGGCCTTGGCAAAAGACGATTTAGCCCTTAACGATAAAGACTATTTTGAAAAGCCCGGCTTGAATGTGCTGGTGTTTAGCAACTGGTACGACGGGTTATTTAGCGATTCCAAAACCAGTGGGGTGGAGCTGATCCACCATGGCGAGCGCACGGTCACGAATGGTGATGTACGTTTGAATGCAACGCCGGAACAGTGGGATTTAACGCCCATGTTCAAAGAGCGAAAAGTAAATCGTGCAGAGCGATCGATTGAAGCATTTTTGCATTATCCCGATCAGCAATTTGATTTTTCTATCAAGGTGACCAAGAACACCAAAGGCGTTTTGCTAACGGTTAATTTGCCACAAGCGTTACCGAAATCACTTGAAGGCAAGGCCGGTTTTAATCTGGAATTTTTACCGGCGGCTTATTTCCATAAGTCATTTATCATGGATACCCAAAGCGGTAATTTTCCGGTTTATCCTTCAGGTTTGAAAGAAATTAACGGCAAGGCAAATCCCGTTGCGTTAGCGCAAGGGCAACATTTGGTATTGGCACCGGAAGATATTGAGCGCCGTATTAGTATCCAATCCAGTGGCAGTGCCCTGGAATTGTATGATGGTCGTGGTAAAGCGCAAAACGGTTGGTTTGTGGTGCGTAGTAAAATTCCGGCAAATAAAACCGGTGCAGTGATTGAATGGCAAATCGATGCCGCCACGGTAAAAAACTGGATTCGCAAACCGATGATTGCCCATTCACAAGTGGGCTATCATCCGGCGCAGAAAAAAGTTGCAGTTATTGAACTGGATGCACGCGATAAAAAAATTGGCAAAGCCAGTTTGCTAAAAGTTAATGCTGATGGCACACGCAAAACAATCCTCAGTGAAAAACCAAAAAGCTGGGGAAAATATCTACGTTATGAATATCGCCAGTTCGACTTCACTAAAGTTCAAGAGCCGGGTTTATATTTGATTGCTTATGGTGATCAGGAAACTCATAGCTTCCGTATTGATAATTCCGTTTATCAAAACGCCTGGCATCCAACGCTGGATATGTATCTGCCGGTACAAATGGATCACATGACGGTGAATGAAGCTTATCGTGTATGGCATGGTGCATCGCATCTGGATGATGCATTGCAAGCGCCGGTGAATCACGAGCATTTTGATTTGTATGCGCAAGGCCCAACGACCGATACTCCTTATAAACCCGGTGAGCATATTCCTGGATTAAATATTGGTGGTTGGTATGACGCGGGCGATTACGATATTCGCACCCAAACCCAATATGACGTTGTAAACACATTGGTCACTGCGTGGGAAACCTTTGGTTTAAAGCGTGATACTACCAGCGTGGATTACGCCAGAAAATTTGTGGATCTGCATACTGCTGATGGCAAGCCGGATGTGTTGCAACAAATTGAGCACGGCACGCTTGCATTGATAGCACAGCATCGCGCAGTGGGTCATGCCATTCCCGGTATTGTAGAAGCGCATATTGATCAATACACGCACCTGGGTGATGGTGTTACTAAAACGGATAATTTAATTTACGACCCCAAAAAATCTGAACTGGAAACTGACGGATTTAAAAGCGGAAAGTTTGATGATCGCTGGGCCTTTACCAGCAAGTCTTCATCATTAAATTATGGTTCAGCAGCGGCATTGGCAGCAGCGAGCCGAGCGCTCAAAGGTTTTAACGATGCATTGGCAAAAGAAAGTATCGATACCGCTAAAAAAGTCTGGGCAGATGAGCAAGCTAAACCAAAACCCGATTCATTTAAATATGGCAACACTACGGGTGGAAAGCTTGAGCACGAACAATTAAAAGCCGCGACCGAATTGTTGATCACCACTGGTGATGTGAAATATGCACAAGCGATTACAACATTATTGGGGCAAGTAGAATTTGCGGGTAATGCATCCTGGTTTGTGCGTGCTATTCCGTATATGAATGCAGATTTCAAACAGCAATTAAAAACTAAAACCCAACGCTATCAGAAAAAACTTACGGAAATTGAAAGTAAAAATCCGTTTGGTGTTCCTATTACTGATGGTGGATGGGCAGGAAGTGGTTGGGTGATTCGTCATGCAATCAACAATTACTACCTCCATAAAGCATTTCCGGATCTGGTGAGTCGCGAATCGGTATTGCAGGGTTTGAATTTTTTATACGGCACCCATCCAGCACATAATTTATCGCTGGTATCGAATGTGGGCACGCGTTCAAAAGAAGTGGCTTATGGGATGAATCGTGCGGATTTCTCATTTATTTCTGGTGGTATTGTGCCGGGGATTTTAATCCTGAAACCCGATTATCCAGAAAACCACGAAGACTGGCCATTTTTCTGGGGTGAGAATGAATATGTAGTGAATCTGGCCGCGAGTTATATTTTCCTGGTGAATGCCGCAGAGGACGTGCTGAAAAACTGATCGGCATGTTGCATGATCCTATAGAGAAAACCGGCAGATTGAACTGCACCCCAAAAGTTGGACACCCAATCCAACTAAGTAAGGTGCAGTTTTTATGTCTAAATATTCAAAACAATTTAAGTTAAACGCTGTTAAT
>JAGKWQ010000031.1 GCA_021151825.1 Cellvibrionaceae bacterium | reverse complement strand
AGCACAGCCGTCCGAGTGACGGCTTTTTTATGCGCCCATTTCGCGCTATACTGATTTTTATTTATGCAGAGGTCAGACCAGCATGTCTTATCAAGTTATTAACCCATTCATTCAATTTGTTGATCCAACTAACGGCAATCCGCTAAGCGCCGGTTCGGTTTACTTTGGGCGCATGGATTCAGACCCTAAAAACCAGCCTGCAAACCGCATCAACGTTTATGCAGTGCAGGACAATGGCACCGAGACTTTACTAGCCCAGCCAATCACACTAAACGGCGCAGGACAACCGCAATACTCTGGCAGTGTAAAACAGCTAAAAGTTGAGACGTACACAGGCGAAAGTGCATATTGCGTGCAGGTGTTTAGTAAAAGCGGGTCGCAAAAAGGCTACAGCGCCAGAGTATATGGCATGATTGACTTGCAAAGCCTAGCTGCTGTCGATTCTACTGTTGTTATCGCCGGATTTCAGGCTAGACAGCTTAGATACATTGAGTCAATAAAAGACCTTGTTCCAGTCGCCGGCGTACTGATGTCTGTAAAGGGCTTTTTCTCTGGCTCTCCCACTGGTGGCGGCGAATTTTATTACGATGCAAGCGTGCCGAAAACCAGCCACAACGGCGGCACCATTATTGACCCTGTGCGCCTGGCGCTGTGGGATGGCACGAAGGCCAACGTGGCAACTTTATTCACAGCTGGGGCGTCTGGCTCTGGCTGTTTTGTGCGCATCTACGAAGGAAAAGTGCAACCTCAGTTCTGGGGCGCAATGTGTGGCGATACGACTGTTACGGATACACCAAGCCTTAAAAAGTTTGTTGACTTCGTGGACGTGGAGCAAAAAGGCTTCAATATGCAAGGCTCGCCGCTATTGTCCGAAACTCTGGTGTTTAAAAACATCGGTGTTTACAAACAGTTTATCCTTGACGTGAGTATTCGACTTGCTGCGGCGTTTCCAGCGGGTTCTGATTTAGTTGAGTTCAAAGGCAATATGTTTGGCTGTCAGCATGTAGGTAACATCGAGGCAAACCTTGGTACAGCCACTTTCTTATCTCGCAAGGTTCGCCATGGCGTAGTATTTAACCAGCCGACCAATGCTGGGAATACGTCACGCCTTGAAATGGATATGTTGTCTATGTCTGGCTTACGCGGCTTTGCTTGGTTTTGCGCGACAAACAACGGCTATGCAATCAATTGGAATCGTATTTCTGCTGCTGATTGCGGCACAACGCCGTCTGGCACGGTGCAAGCCTTGGCTGTTGAGATTTCTAACCGCAGAAACAAAACAGGCTCAAACGGCGACCCAAACCAAACGGAAACTATCACTATTTCGGCTAGTGGCTGGAACGCATCGCAGCTTTTGCCTAATTCTTCACTGTTGTTTGTCGATAATGCAAACCCGTCAAACACTCAGTCGTTTGAGATTGTCAGCGCTATTGATGCAAACAACATAATCATTAAGCCGTGGATTGATGTTAGCTCTGTAGCCACAACCTATTCGCTTGTTCAGGGCGGCGCTGTTTATCAGCTGGGCGGTGATACATCAAAGACAACCATTCGGACGCTTGACGCTATAACGTGCGGCTATGGTCTTTTTGACAACACGCTTTACGGCGCGGTGGTTACTAATTTCATCGCTCAATACTGCGGCGTCGGCGCTAAAATTGGCGGCTATAACTCTGCGCAGGTAGGTTCGACTATCGTATCTGGCTACTTTGAAAATAACAAAATTGACTATCTATACAACGGCTCTACGGAATCTGTTGAGGCGTCAGCAATGCTTGGCATTTCATCTGCGCTAAACACGTCAAAGATTAAAGCGAACGCACCAAAGGCGAATTTAGCGGATTACTGGTATTACCAAAAGCTGCCAGTCATCATCAATACAAACACAGATATTTTTAGCGTCGGCAACAGCGGAAAAGTTAAGTCTGTATATCAGCCAGCATCTATCAATATAACGATTGACGGTTTTTGGTCTTATTTTGACGATTTCGCTACTGTCATCTATCGGATTATGGGTAGCAACACTGGCGGCGGCAATATTAGCACTGTCAGCATTCCTGTTCCTGCAAACTCAACTATCAACGGCGGCTCAACGCCAGTTACAATCGCGCCAAGCGCTAACCCTGTAACGGTGACTGTGGTTCGTTACAAAAACGAGTTTTACAACAAGGGCAGATTCACAAATGATTACCTAGTGAGGGTTGGTTGATGCTAAACATCAAGCGCTGGTATCACAAAGATTAACGGAGAAACCATGCCAAAATTCATTCTAGGCAAGCGAAGCACAGACAACCTTCAAGGAGTCCATCCAGACCTTGTGCGCGTAGTCAAACGCGCCTTGGAGCTTTCCGAGGTGGATTTTACTGTAATCGAAGGTTTACGCACGAAAGAGCGACAGGCGGAGCTATTGAAGCAAGGATTCACGCGCACGATGAACAGCCGCCACATCATCGGACAAGCGGTTGACATTGTACCGCTACCTGTTGATTGGAATAACAAAGCGCGGTTTGGATTGGTGGCGGCTGCAATGAAGGCGGCGGCGGCTGAGCTTGGCGTTAAAATTACGTGGGGCGGTGATTGGAAGTCGTTTGTTGACTTGCCTCATTATCAAATTGAGGTGCAAAAATGAGCTTATTGGACAAGCTAGCCGACTTTGTGGGCGGCGGATTATTTAAGGAAGCCAAGGAATTAATCAAAGAGTATTGGCCGCCGGATTTATCGCCTGAGAAGCGTGCGGAATTGGAGTTGAGACTCAACGAGCTTGAAAGCAACAAAGAAATCCGCTTAGCTGAGTTGGCGCAAGACGAATTCAAAACCGAAGCCGACGATAAGAAAAACGCACGCGCAGAGCATAAACAATCTTATATGCCAGCGCTGCTATCTTTGCTGCTTACCTGTTTTATTGCGGGTATCGTGTGGCTGTTGTTTTATGTCACCATGCCAGATGGTAGCAAGGAGGTGTTGTTCATGCTGCTTGGTATCGTGGTCAAAGAATGGGGCGGCTCCATGCAGTATTGGTTCGGGACTACTCGCGGTAGTGAGGAAAAGACGAGGTTATTGAATAAATGAAACTAATATTCGGACGCAACAACCTGCCGTTTTCCTGGCTAATCCGAATCTTTACGTGGTCTCGCTGGTCACACGTCGGTATCGTTGTCGGTGATAAAGTCATCGAAGCAACAGCGCTGCACGGCGTTGTAATGACGCCAATAGCTGATTTTATCAAGCGGTACAACGACCATTCATACGCAACCATGCTGACCGAAAACGACGGCGACGCAGAGTTTCGCGCCTTGCTGGAAGTCGGCAAGAAATATGATTTCTCCGCTATATTTGGTATATTGTTTCGTAGCGGTTGGAATCAAGACAACGCTTGGTTTTGCAGCGAGTTAGTCGCTCATGCCGCTGGCACGTATCGGAAAGACCGCGTTAGCCGGATAACGCCTGAGATGATTTGGAGTAATAGCAAATGACGTTGCAGCAAGAGTTGGCAAAGAGTGAATACCAAAACCTAACAAACGCTGAGCGCATGGCGTTACTAAAATCCAAAACTGAGCGCGTTGTCGGCAAAATCGCCTATGGCAACACGCTGCATTTAGTCTCTATGCTGGCGCGTGGCTTGCGGATGCGTATTGATACGTGCGTTATCCCTGCGCTCAAGTACGCATGGCAAGAAGCGTTACAGCCAGCGTATCTGTCATCGCCATCGTACAGCATCAACGTTGCACTGCCTGAGATTCGAGCCATGTTAGAACAAGGCAAGACGGCAGGTATCTGCACACAAGCCGAGTACGACTTTATTGTCGAGCTGGCATCGTATGACAGGGTTTTGTTTCCAGATGCAACGATGAAGGATGTGGTGGCGTTTTTTAATCCTGAGCTGATTGCACCTGCTGGCACATGGCAACCGCTCGCAACATCAAACAGCGTGGTCAATATCTGGCTAAAAACCAAAGCGCCAGAATCAACGCATATTGTCATCCAACACCAAGACGTGCTGCCTGACGGCAGCTTGTCCGATTGGCGGCACAGTACAGCGGTGCATGGCATTGAATTAGTCGGTGAGTATCAAGCCGCGATACCGACTAAAGCTGGGCGCTCGTATCGGTGGCGGTGTGAGTATGCGCTTGACTGCGTGGTGAGTTAGCTATGCCTTATTACCTTAATAATGCATCATCAGCCAGCGCTGCGGTAAATATACCGTCAATCGTTGTTGGTGCTACGGTTGGTGATTACATAGAGGTAAAGGCTGTTGCTAACACTGGTAATCCATCAAACAACTACCGTGTTATAGGTCAGCAGGCTGGTTTCAGTAATTTCATTGAGATACGACCAGCATCTGCGGCTATTGCGTGCGGCGGCAGTAGCATAACTTTTACGACTGGTTACACTCAACCCGCTGTCGGCACGATATTTACAGTCAGATTCACTCGCGCAAGCTCGACAACGTGGCGCTGCACATTCAACGGCTCCGTCCTTGGTTCAGACCTTTTTAACAGTGCAAACCTAACAATTGACTGCATTGGTCGTTTTGCTAACTCAACAACTGAGGCTTTCCGCGGCGGATTCTATTATGTCGCAATCAGTACAAACGGCGGCGCATCTGCAACGCGATACTATGACCCGTCAGGGACTAGCAGCGGCACAATACTACCTGACACCGTAAACAGCGCTAATAACGGCACGCAGGTCGGCACATGGCCAGCGAACGACTCGGAGTGGGTTTTCTACAGCAGCGGCGCATCAAACAGCGCCACAATATCTGGCAACTTGCCAAAACTTGTCGGCTCGATAACTCTTAACGAAATTAATCCA
>JAGKWQ010000019.1 GCA_021151825.1 Cellvibrionaceae bacterium | reverse complement strand
TGCTTTGAAGGTCAGCGCCTTGGCAGCGCGCAGAATATCGGTGTTACTGAATGGTTGGCCGGGTGTGGCGAATTGGTGGGAGAGCTGTGCGGCATCAGCCGGAAGCTGATGAAACCCTGCGAGTGCTACCAAGCACTGTAAACCTGTGTCCATGGGCAATCCGTTATGTGCATTTAGGTGTCAAAACGGCGCATAGGTTATTATTAAGTTTTTACAAGGTCAATAGTGCATTTTTTAAACCCCCATCAAATTATGATGGGGGGGGTTACATTCGTTTTAATCTTTAAGCATCAGCCAGCCAATTGGCGATCACTTGATCAATATTGTTGTTGTGTTTTTTCAAACCGGCTTTGAACTGGCTGCTGAAGGACTGGCCAAGATTCACACCATTCAACACAACGTTAATTAATTTCCACTCCCCAGACTTACCTTTCACCATGGTGTAATCCAGTTTATGGGTTGCGCCCTCCGCACTGACCTCTTGTTTCACTACCACGCGATCCGCTTTCACAGTATCCACGCCTGCAATAACCACTTTGCTGTTGGCATAACCCAGGATGCCTTTGGCCAGGGATTTAACCATGCCATCTTTAAATACTTTGAGGAACTGCTCGCGCTGGGCTGGCGTAGCTTGTTGGTAAGTTGCCTTACCCATTACCGAACCAGCGATAAAAGGAAAGTTAACTACCGGATCCATCACCTTTTCTACTTGCTTGTAGTATTGGTCATCCGGGGTGTTAGCGGAGTTCTTGGCCTTTACCAACGCGAACAATTCTCCGGCAACCGATTCAACAATTACTTTAGGATCGGCCGTCGGTTTCACGGCATCTTGCGCGCCAGCAAATTGCGACCAAACCAATGCAATTGAAAGAGAAAATCCGAATAGGGATTTAAACAGGGAAACAGTTTTCATCGTATAAACCTTCCATTAACCAAGTGAGGCTAAAGCCTGATTGCCTTATGCCCTGATTGCGTTTACAGCCATGCATCAGACAGCGCTAATTCCTTAAGGTGCCATTCTTTGAGAGTGCCTACTTTAGTAAGCGACTATGGGTGTGGCGATTTATTGAGCGGAAGCGCAGTGACTGGCTTTGCGGGGCGCACTATAACACCGCCATATTACTTTTCTTAAGCGTTTGCCGGGAAAAAAGACGTAAACACAACTCGCCTAAATGTTGATGGTCGTTATAATGCCCCACCCCCGATTCGCCGGTAATGGGATTTCTTATGACCGCTTTTGATTATGTCCGCTCTGCGTTGCGCACCATCCGCCTGGAGGCTGAAGCCGTCACCGCATTGATGGAGCGCATCGATGGTCAATTTACCCAAGCTTGCGAACTTATTATGAACGGTAGCGGACGAGTCATAGTGACCGGTATGGGCAAGTCCGGCCATGTAGGCAAAAAAATCGCGGCTACCCTGGCCAGCACTGGCACCCCCTCTTTTTTTGTTCACCCGGGTGAAGCCAGCCATGGCGACCTGGGCATGATCACCAAAGACGATATCGTCCTCGCGATTTCCTATTCCGGCACCTCCAGCGAAATTGTTGCGCTCCTCCCATTATTGAAGCGCGCAGGCATCAAAATTATTAGCATGACCAGCAACCCCGGCTCCACAATTGCCGAAGTGGCAGAAGTTAATCTGGATATCAGTGTTGTACACGAAGCCTGCCCACTTGACCTAGCACCCACATCCAGCACTACCGCAACACTGGTGTTGGGCGATGCACTTGCCATCGCACTTTTGGAAGCACGCGGCTTTACTGCTGAAGACTTTGCCTTTTCCCACCCCGGTGGCGCACTGGGGCGTAAATTATTGTTACGATTGAGCGATGTCATGCATAGCGGCGGCGAAATCCCCCGCGTATTACCCGATACGCCGATGCTGGACGCACTGATGGAGATGTCCCAGAAAGGTTTCGGAATGACTACTGTAATGACTGTTGCGGGCGATCTACTGGGTATTTTTACCGATGGCGACCTGCGCCGCAGCATTGACCGTGGAGTAGATATTCGCATCGCCAAAGTCGGTGAATTAATGAACATCATGCCCAAAACCTTGCGCGACAATACTCTTGCTGCAGAAGCATTAGCACTGATGGAACAGGCAAAAATTAACGTACTGCTCGTCACCAACGAACAAAAAAAATTGGTTGGTGTCGTAAAGATCAATGACCTGCTGCGCGCCGGTATTATTTAGCCCTCACTTATAAATTGTTTTGGAAAACCTATGAATCCCGAACTGCGTGAACGCGCTGCGCGTATTAAGCTTTTGTTGCTGGATGTAGATGGCGTGCTCACCGATGGCAAACTTTATTTCGGCAATAATGGTGAAGAATTCAAAGCGTTTAGTACGCTGGATGGGCACGGCATCAAACTGTTACAGAAAAGCGGGGTTAAGGTCGGCATTATCACTGGCCGAACCAGCAATCTGGTAGCTCGCCGCGCCAACGATTTAGGCATCAAAATTTTGGTGCAAGGCCGCGAAGACAAATGGGATGCATTGCAAGAAATACTTAAAGAACATCCGCTGCCATTAGAAGAAATTGCCTTTATGGGCGATGACTGGCCTGACTTGGGTATTATGACCCGTGTAGGTCTCGCATTTGCAGTCGCGAATGCGCACGTCAGCGTAGCAGCGCGAGCACACTGGCAAAGCCGCGAACGCGGTGGCGATGGCGCAGTGCGTGCCGCGTGCGATTTAATTATGCAGGCACAAGATACTTTTGATGCGGCATTGGCAACATATCTTGCGCCACCAGCGCGGCATTAATTCATCACAGCTCAGGATCAGGCAACCAATTACGCTATGAACCCACTTCAACGCCTTTATAGAATTCATCAACAAATTCCGGGCCCCTGGATAGTGGCCGGAGTATTGGTGCTGGGGTTTTTCCTGTTTTCGCTGCGTCAAAAAGAAGGCCCGACAAACCACGAATATGATCCAAGCCGTTTTCCGCAAATTTTTATGAAGCAGGTACAAACCCGCGAATTTGATGCGGAAGGCAAATTGAATTTTGAATTAACCACACCACAGGTTGCACTTTACCAACCCGATGCCGAAGGGCCCTCCGCACGCGATTACACGTTAATCGATGCCCCCAAAATGATTTTTTATAACAGCCAAAACGGCACCCCCTGGCGCTTGTCTGCCACTCATGGCCGCAGTGAAGCAAATAATGAATTAATTCGTTTATTAGGTGATGTGGTCATCCAGCAAAATTCCCCAACTCAAGGGTTGATGCGCGTCACCACCGATGAACTCAGGGTACGCACACGCGAACAATTCGCGGAAACTGACAAAGCTGTTAAGATGCGCAGCGCAAAAGGCCAGATAGATGCTCTAGGTATGGATGCCGACCTGGTGCAAAGTCGGCTCCAGTTAAAGTCCCAGGTTAAGGCTGTTTATGACCCCCGTTAAGCTGTTTATGCCCTCTTTTAAAAAGCACTCGCGCCTGGCGCGATGTGTTGTTGCACTTGGTTTGCTGGCCAGTATTCATGCCAGCCAGGTGCTCGCCTTACCCAGCGACAAAAACGAAACCATTCGCGGTTCGGCCGATAAACTCACTGTCGACCAAAAAAATGGAATCGCAACTTACACTGGCTCAGTGATCATTCAACAAGGTACGCTGGTTATCTCTGCTGACTCGATTGTGATTCATACCAATGCCGATAATGATGTAGAAAAAATGGTTGCCCAAGGTGCTCCCGCTCGCTTCCAGCAGCAGCCGGAAAAAGACCAGGGCTTAGTCACAGCGGCCGCCAAACAAATAACCTATACCCCGGATAATCAACGTTTGTTGTTGATCGAAGATGCATCTGTTGAACAAAACGGTGCGGTCATGAGCGGTCCACGCATTGATTACGATCTGGTAAAAGAAGTGATGAAAGCAGCGGGCAACAGCAGCACAGATGGCAATGCACAACGAATTGAAATTGTAATTCCGCCCAAAGGTGCGGCGAAAGACGATGCGGTAATTGAAATCAAAGAGCCTGCAAAGTCATCCGCCCCAACCGCAACTCCGGTTCCTGCTAACAGCGCAACCTCATCCGCCACTGCGTCTCCAAACGCCATACAAAATTGATGCCTATGTCCAGTTTGCATGCCCGTCACCTCGCCAAAAGCTACAAGAAACGCAAAGTTGTTATTGATGTTTCCATTACTGTAGAAAGCGGCCACATTGTGGGCTTGCTTGGCCCTAATGGCGCTGGCAAAACTACTTGTTTCTATATGATTGCCGGCCTGGTACCCGCCGACAACGGTACAGTGTTGATCGATGACCGCGACATTACCAATCTGCCGATTCATGGTCGCGCTCGCGCCGGTATTGGCTATTTGCCACAGGAAGCCTCTATTTTCCGCAAACTGAGCGTGGCTGATAACATCATGGCAATTCTGGAAACACGCCAGGATATGAGCACGAACCAGCGCAAGGAAAAACTGGAATCGTTGCTCAACGAATTCCATATCACCCACATTCGCGACAGCTTGGGGATGGCATTATCTGGCGGTGAACGCCGCCGTGTGGAAATTGCCCGCGCCCTGGCAACCGACCCTAAATTCATCCTGCTTGATGAGCCTTTTGCCGGTGTTGACCCTATTTCGGTTAATGACATCAAGGAAATTGTCCGCCATCTCAAGGATCGCGGAATTGGTGTATTGATTACCGACCACAACGTGCGCGAAACCCTGGATATCTGTGAAACAGCTTACATCGTGAGCGAAGGCCATATCATCGCCCAAGGCAGCGCAGAAACGGTATTGAGCAATACCAAGGTACGCGAAGTGTATCTGGGTGAGAATTTCCGCCTATAACGAATCGGCCATCCACACCGAAAATATCACTAATCGACCCATCTTCTCCTCTGGTATTACCCATTTACCCAGAGGATTCTCCCGACAAACAGCTTGACAAGTAACAATCTTTATACATTAGGCATAGAGATTGCTTACAGTTATTGCTTGCAGCGCAAAGCCTGACTAAACTCCACTTATCTGATGTTTTCATACTGCGCCCATTTAACAATTCTGCGCCACAAGGGTTTGTTTACCTCACAATGAAACAATCGCTCCAGCTCAAACTCGGTCAACAGCTGACCATGACTCCCCAGTTGCAACAGGCAATTCGCCTATTGCAACTTTCTACATTGGATTTGCAACAGGAAATTCAGGAAGCCCTTGAATCCAACCCGATGCTGGAAATGGAGGAAGGTTTCGATTCCCCCGGTCAAACCACCGATTACGAAGGCAGTGACGGGGACAATGTTGATTACACCCGCCAACAGGAAATTGCCGCTGATTCTCACGGCGAGAGCACAACTGACTTCAGCGCCAGCGATACCTACTCAGCCAGCTCCGACAATTATCAGGAGAGTAGTAACTATTCCGAGGGTGACAGTTTTGGCGAAGGCGAAAGCTTTGGGGATAGCGAGTCCTTTGGCGATACCGATGTTTATGGTGAAGGCGAAAGTTTCAGCGCCGATAGCGGTGACTGGAGTGAAGCTATCCCGAGTGATTTACCAGTAGATACCAGCTGGGATGATGTTTATCAGTCATCTGCCTCCGGCAGTTCCAACAATTACGACAACGAAGACAACGATTTTGAAAGTCGCCGCGCCGCCACCGATTCGCTCTACGATCATTTAATGTGGCAATTAAATCTTACCCCCATGTCAGACCGCGACCGGGTATTGGCAATGGCCATTATTGATGCTGTCGAACCTAGCGGTATGCTCTCGATTACCCTTGAAGAAATTTTTGAAGGAATGCGCGATGACTTTGAAGAGCTTGAACTTGATGAAGTCGTTGCAGTGCAACATCGCTTGCAACAATTTGATCCTTGCGGTGTGTGCAGCCAAAACTTGTCAGAGTGTTTGTTAGTACAACTGCAACAATTTGATCCTAAAACGCCCTTTCTGGATTCTGCAAAATTAATTGCAAAACAATATTTGCCAGTGCTGGGCAGCCGCGACTATCGCCAACTGATGCGCCGCACAAAATTAAAAGAGTCCGAATTAAGCCAGGCGGTAGCGCTTATTCAAAGCTTGAATCCGCGTCCCGGCGATATGATAGCCAGCGGTGATACCGAATACGTTGTACCCGATGTATTCGTGGAAAAAAAAGATGGACGCTGGTTAGTAGAACTCAATCCGGAAATTGCACCGCGCTTGCGTATCAATGCGGATTACGCATCGATGGTAAAGCGTGCGGACTCCAGTAGCGACAATACGTTCCTGAAAGATAATTTGCAGGAAGCGCGCTGGTTTTTGAAAAGCTTGCAAAGTCGCAACGAAACGTTATTGAAAGTAGCCAGCTGTATTGTAGAAAAACAACGCGGATTTCTGGAATACGGCCCTGAAGCGATGAAGCCTTTGGTATTGCACGATATTGCCGAAATTGTAGAGATGCATGAATCCACAATTTCACGTGTGACCACACAAAAATATATGCATACGCCACAAGGTATTTTTGAGCTTAAATATTTTTTCTCCAGCCATGTCAGCACTGACAGTGGCGGCGAATGCTCATCAACAGCGATTCGCGCCATCATCAAAAAACTGGTGAATGCGGAAAATCCCAAAAAACCATTGAGCGATAGCAAAATTACCGATCTACTTGCGGAACAAGGTATTCAGGTAGCGCGTCGTACTATTGCGAAATACCGCGAATCCTTAAACATTCCACCCTCTAACGAACGCAAAACTATTTAATTATTTTAATTCAGGAAGCAGAACAGGGATTGTTAAGTACAGCGCCTGCTGTATCGTTTTTTTAAAGATCGGCTCATTTGAGTCTGCGAACCCCATGAGGAAGCACCTATGCAAATAAATGTCAGTGGCCATCACCTCGAAGTAACCGAATCACTAAAAGATTATGTGACCAGCAAACTGGAACGCCTGAGTCATCACCATGACCGCATTACCAACACTCACGTTATTCTCTCGGTGGATAAACTGATTCAAAAAGCAGAGGCAACCTTGCATGTGAGCGGCAAAGATATTCATGCCGATGCAACTCATGAGGACTTGTATGCGGCAATTGATGCACTGGCGGACAAGCTGGATCGTCAATTAATCAAACACAAAGAGAAAATGCGCAGTCACCGTTAAAGTAACGCCAACTGCGCTCAATAGAGGATGCTCCGGCATCATTGAGCTATGCAAATTGAATCCCTTATTAGCCCCGGCCGCACTCTGTGCGGTATCGAGGGTGGCAGTAAAAAACGCGCGCTGGAATTATTAGCGAACACCATTGCGCAGGACATTCCTGATATCGATGGCGATGAGCTCTTTCGCCGTTTGATTGGCCGCGAGCGATTGGGCTCAACCGGTATCGGCCATGGTGTTGCGATACCACATTGCCGGGTCGAGAAATGCACAGGGACCGTTGGCGCCCTGATTACCTTGACTGACCCGATTGATTTTGATGCGATAGATTCACAACCGGTCGATATCCTTTTTGCGATGCTGGTTCCGGAAGATGCGCATGACGAACATTTGCAAACCCTGGCAACCCTGGCCGGGGCGCTGAACAATCCTGAATATCGCCAAAGACTGAGAAAAGCCGCGAGTGACAGCGCTTTGTATCAGGCAGCGATTGCGCCGATTTAAGGATTAGCACTATGCATCTGGTTATTGTCAGCGGCCTGTCCGGTTCGGGGAAAAGTACTGCGCTTCATGTACTTGAAGACGTGGGCTTTAACTGTATCGACAATTTGCCCGTAAGCCTTTTACCGGCGCTGGTTGCGCAAATCCAGATTCATAAAGATGACAAACAGAAATTTGCAATCGGTATTGATGTACGCAATGCATGGCAGGATCTTGCGATCTTTCCGCAGATGATCAGCACCCTCAAGGATGCACACCTGCCGTTTCGTACACTCTTTCTCGATTCGCAGCCAGCAGTGTTGATCCAGCGGTTCAGTGAAACTCGCCGCAAACACCCGTTGTCTGACAAACACACCAGCCTGGAAGAAGCGATTTCCGCTGAACAGCATTTGTTAGAACCGATTCGCGATGCCGCAGATCAAGTGATCGACACCAGCCATTTGAATCTGCATGAATTGCGCGATCTGGTGAAAGAACGCGTCGTAGGTCGCAGTGAATCAACTATGGCGATTTTGTTTGAATCCTTTGGTTTCAAACACGGTGTGCCGGTTAATGCTGACCTGGTATTTGATGCGCGCTGTTTACCCAATCCGCATTGGAAACCCAATTTGCGCCCACAAACCGGAAAAGATCAGGAAGTGATTGATTTTCTGGAGGAGCAAGTCACCGTCAAGGAAATGTATGGTGATATAGAACATTATCTGACCCGCTGGTTGCCGCGCTATCAGGCCAATAATCGTAGTTATATTACGATTGCAATTGGTTGTACTGGCGGCCAACATCGGTCAGTTTATCTGGCGGAGCGCCTGCAAAAGCACTTCGACCAAAGCTTTAACGATGTGCAAGTACGCCATCGCGATATCAACAAACACAAAAAACACTGATTTCAAACACAGAACCAGGCGATGCTCACAGAAACTCTCGACATTATTAACAAACGCGGCCTCCATGCACGGGCGGCGGCCAAACTCGCTACGCTCGCCAATCAATTCAAGGCGAAAGTTCAGGCACGGGTAGGCGAAGGCAATTGGGCTGATGCCAAGAGTGTTATGTCCTTAATGTTACTCGCCGCCAGTTGTGGCTCTGCCCTGCAAATCACTATTGACGGTGACGACGCCGAAGCCGCTATGAACGCCATCCGCACTCTGATAGCCGACCGCTTTGAAGAGGGCGAATAAACAGGCTATTGTTGTTAGGAGCCATCTGCTCTAAGCTGCGCGCCCTTTTCGGGCGCAAACTTATCGGTTTACCCGATCACCTTTTTTACCCACAGCGCCCTGCGCACACGGCACCGGTTATGGTTTACAACTACGACGACATTAATCCCGACGATTACATCCTGAGCAAATCCCAGGTCAAACGCGATATGCACGCGCTGCAAGCACTGGGTGAAAGCCTTATCGATATGAATGAAAAGCAACTGGCTAACATTCCCTTAAGTGAGGAAATGCTGGACGCTATTTATATCGCGCGCAAACTTCCCCCCAAAGAAGCCCGCCGCCGCCAGGTCCAGTACATTGGCCGCCTGATGCGCGAAGGCAACCATGAGGAAATCAAAGCCGCGGTAGATAAAATGCAAAACCGCAGCGACCAGTACATTCATCGCCAGCACCAGATTGAGCGCTATCGGGATTTACTGATTGAAGGTGACAAGCAGATTTTCCAAACGCTGGTAACTTCCTGCCCGGGTATTGACGTTCAACACCTGCGCCAGCTGATTCGTTCTGCACAGAAAGAGCGTGAAGAAAACAAACCGGCAGCAAGTGCACGTAAACTGTTTGGGTTTATTCGCGAGCAACTGGAACTGCAAGACTAATCCTCTCCCAAGGTCATCTTAAGGTTCATTTAAGGTGACCATGTAAAGATTCACAAAAATCCATGCATTTACTCGACCTGCTATTGGTGCAAGGTTAAGATGCTTTTCGTGTCAATTTTTAACCGATTATAATTCGCCATCGTGAAAATCCGGAAAATCGCCAAGATAGTGACATTTGCAGCCTTATTCAGCTGGTTTTGTGCCTGCTTGTTTGGTTTGCATAGTCACATTCCATTGGATGGCAGCCCGGCAACACTGGATAGCTCTTTCTTCAAGGATTCATTGGATGACTCCTACGGTCACAAAGCCAGCCCCCATGTAGATACCGGTTCGAACACCACACCCGCCAAAAACCTCAATCTTGTAATCCTGCTCATTGTCGGCCTGGTTATTCTGTTATCAATCCAGCGCGGTTTCTTCAGGACACCTCTAGTACTTTCATTCCACCCCCAAGTACCCCAAGGCTTACGCCCGCCACTTCGCGCACCGCCAACCTCACTGCCAGCCTGATTCAGGCCCGCCATTAATTTTCCCGTGTAAATGGATCGTCGCTGCATCGCTTTGATGCCGGAGCGACTGTGAGGTTTTTATGAATATTTCTTTTTACGCCCTGCCGGCTCGCCGCTGGTTGATGGCTGCTGCATGGTTATCCCTGTGGATTACCCCTACTGTCGCGTTTGCATCCACGACAAGTTCTATCCCGATTAATGATCAACAAATACGCAACCTGGGGATAGAAACTATCCAGCTGGAAATCAAAGCCGCCAGTGCCAGCGGCCGGTATCCGGCACAAATTGTATTGCCCCCGCATCAGGAATATCGTCTGGGCGCCCCCGACAATAGCTTGGTGCAACAGGTACTCGTACTGGAAAACCAGCCGGTTAACATTGGTGATCCGCTGTTGGTAATCAGCAGCCAAAGCCTCGGCGAACTTAGTCTCGCGTTGATTGAAAACCACAGTCGCTGGAAGCTGGCGCAACAAAATCTGGAGCGCGATAAGGAGCTGCTTAACGAAGGTATTATCCCCAGCCGTCGCCTTGAAGAAAGCAAAGCCAATGAGCGCGACGCACGTGCCGCGCTTGCTCAAGCCCGTTCGGCACTGGCTGCCGCCGGTGTGGATGATAAGGGCATTGAAGGATTGATCCAGCAAGGCAAAGCCAGCAATACCCTTACCCTGCGCGCGCCCGTTGCCGGCACTGTTACCAGGTTGATCGCCAAACCAGGCTGGCGAAATAACGATGGTTTGCCATTACTGCATTTGGTAAAGCGCGAGCAACTGTGGGTCGATGTGCAAATCCCGGCAGGCCAGGCAGGGCTGTGGCCAGCAGCTACCCTGTTTCAGTTAGCCGACGGCACCGAAGCGAAATTACTCAATCTCAGCCCGATTACTTCCGCAGCACAAACCCGTGTACTGCGCGGTTTGATTGAGAATCCACCGGCACATTTGCTGCCCGGAAGCTATCAACAAGCCCTGCTTCCACTGGCCAAAGATCAGGCCTGGGATTTACCCCTGAGTGCTATCGCCCGTCGCGGTGCCCAGGCCTATGTATTTGTGCGCACCGTTAACGGGTTTGACGCTTTCCCTATCGAGGTTGTCGCCAGCGGTGGCCAACGCGCGCTGGTTAGTGGTGCCTTACAAGCCGGGGCTGAAATTGCTGCAGGCAGTGTGGTAGCGCTGAAAGCCGCCTGGCTAAGCCATCTGGATAGCAAACCGGAATCTGCCGCCGTTGAAAACCAATCGCCAGAAACCCGGTTGGCGGAGGCACATTAGATGTTAGTTCGCCTGATCCAGTTTGCGCTCACCCAGCGCCTGTTTATCCTGATCATGACGACGCTGCTGGCCGGTTATGGTTGGTATTCTTTTCGTCAGTTACCCATTGATGCCTTTCCTGACGTGGCAACCACTCAGATCAAGGTAATTTACAAAGCGGCTGGTATGACCCCGGAAGAGGTGGAAAATCGTATCGCCGTGCCGGTAGAAGCGGAATTATTAGGAATTCCCAACCAGCAGATGTTGCGTACGCTGGTGAAATACGGCTTGGTAGATATCACCCTGAATTTCACCGATGGCACCGATATCTACTGGG
This sequence comes from Cellvibrionaceae bacterium, assembly GCA_021151825.1. GTDB lineage: Bacteria > Pseudomonadota > Gammaproteobacteria > Pseudomonadales > Cellvibrionaceae > Cellvibrio. The sequence goes on along the minus strand of JAGKWQ010000019.1, from coordinate 38,190 downwards.
CTCGCCAACAAGTTGCTGAACGCCTCGCAGGTATCAGCGATCAATTACCTGCTGGCCTTGAAGGTGGTATGGCGCCTATCACCACTCCTTTGGGGGAAATGTTCCATTTCACAATTGATAATCCCAAACTCAGCCTGATGGAGCGTAAGGGGTTGCTCGAGTGGGTGGTTCGCCCCGCATTACGTACAGTACCAGGGGTAGCTGATGTCAACGTATTAGGCGGAATTAGCCGCAGTTTTGAAGTAATTCCCGACAGTTTGCGTATGACTGCCGCGGGTATCAGCCTGGCAGAATTAAAACAGGCGATCCAGGACAACAACCGCAGTGACGGTGCCGGCCGCCTCGTAGAAGGTAGTGAAGTGCTGTTGGTGCGTAGCCTCGGTAATGTCCGTACCCTGGATGATCTGCGCGCGATGGTAATTGCCTTGCGCGACAACACCCCCATCCGTTTAAGCGATGTTGCGGAAGTGCGCATCGGCGAACTCACTCGCAATGGCATGGTAACCGCCCACGGCAAAGGTGAAGTTGCGCAGGGATTGGTACTAGGATTGGCGGGGGCAAATGCACGTGCCGTAGTGGCTGGACTGGAACAGAAAATCGCTGAAATCCAGCCGGGCTTGCCCGAAGGCACCCAGTTGAATGTGTTTTACAACCGCGCGTCATTGGTAGACCAGGCAGTATTCACCGTTTCCAAAGCCCTGGCAGAAGCGATTGTGCTGGTACTGATCCTGCTCGGGATATTCCTCGGCAACCTGCGTGCGGCAATTACCGTGGCGCTGATCTTGCCACTGTCCGCCCTGGCAACCTTCGTGATGATGAACCAGGTCGGCATGTCCGCCAATTTGATGAGCCTCGGCGGTTTGGCTATTGCCATTGGCATGCTGGTCGATGCCGCCGTCGTGGTAGTGGAAAATCTGGTCCAGCATATGGCCCATGAACGCAGCAAATTGCCGCGTATGCATTTGATTTACCGCGCCTTGCGTGAGGTCAGTGCGCCGGTAACCACCGGAATTTTGGTCATTATCACCGTATTCCTGCCATTGCTGACGCTGCAGGGAATGGAAGGTAAACTCTTTGCCCCTGTAGCCCTGACGATCGTCTTTGCACTAGCCAGTTCGCTGTTGCTATCGCTCACCGTTATTCCGGTGATCGCCTCTTACCTGCTCACCAATGTCAGCCATGAAGAACCCTGGCTGCCACGCAAATTACAAGCGCTGTACACGCCTCTGCTGGAATGGGCATTTAATAACCAGAAACCGGTCTTTATCGGTGCCGGTGTAATGTTTGTGGTGGCTATTGGTGTTTACAGCGTCACCGGTAAAACCTTTATGCCGACGATGGATGAGGGCGACATAGTGATCGGACTAGAACGTTTGCCATCCATCAGCCTGGAGGAAAGCGTTGCCCTGGATACGCGTTTGCAGAAGTCCATCCTCGAAAAGATCCCGGAAGTGACTGGCATAGTTGCACGCGCCGGCTCTGACCAGATCGGCCTGGACCCCATGGGCCTGAACCAGACCGACAGTTTCCTTACCATCAAGCCCAAAGACGAATGGCGAATGGGCACTAAAGAGGAGCTGCTGGACGAATTGCGCGCAGTGCTCGATGACATGCCCGGCATCGCCTACAACTTCACCATGCCGATTGATATGCGCGTGTCGGAAATGATCATGGGCGTGCGCGGCGATCTGGCGATCAAAATTTTCGGCCCGGATCTAGACACACTCAATCGCCTTGCGGGCGATATCCTCAGCGTCGTGGAAACCCTGGAAGGCAGTGAAGATGCCTACACATTGACCAACGACGGCGTGCAATACCTGCAAGTCAATATTGACCGGCTCGCCGCCGGCCAACTCGGGTTTTCCATGGCCGAGGTGCAGGATTTCCTGCGTGTGCAGTTGCAAGGCGAGGTACTCGGTACTGTCACCGAAGGCGACCGCCGTACTCCCATTCAATTGCGCGGCAATAGTGACTTGCGCACATCCCCGGGCGATTTTGCCAATTTGCATTTGCTGTCCCCAAGCGGCGAGTCGATACCACTTAGCAGCATTGCCAGCCTGGAACGGGTGGAAGGCCAGGTGAAAATCGACCGTGAAATGGGGAGCCGCTATAGCGTAGTCATCGCCAATGTGAGTGGTCGCGACCTGGTGGGTTTTGTCGAGGAAGCCAGGGCAGCCATTGCCCGACAAGTGGATTTGCCGGAAGGTTATCGCCTGACCTTTGGCGGTCAATTTGAAAACCAGCAACGCGCCGCTGCACGTTTGGGTTTGGTCACGCCTGTTGCGCTGTTGTTGATTTTTATCCTGCTATTTTCCAGTTTTGGTTCCGTGCGCCAGGCATTGCTGGTGTTCAGTAATATCCCCTTTGCATTAGTCGGTGGAATAGTCGCGCTCTGGCTCTCCGGTGAATACCTGTCCGTACCAGCCTCGGTGGGGTTTATCGCCCTGCTGGGAATTGCCGTGCTCAACGGCGTGGTGATGGTGAGTTACTTCAACCAACTACACACCGAGGGAATGGCGCTGGCCCAGGTCGTTCGCCTCGGCGCCAAACGCCGCTTGCGACCGGTGTTGATGACGGCGGCGATTACCGCTTTTGGTCTGATTCCCCTGCTCTTTGCCACTGGGCCCGGTTCGGAAATCCAGCGGCCACTGGCCATAGTCGTGATCGGCGGTTTGATCACTGCCACAGCGCTCACACTGGTGATGCTACCGCTACTGTACGCACGCTTCGCGTTCCCCGCGATCAGCGATGAAAAATCCACTGCCCCGACATTAACCGGAGGAGCGCCCTTATGAGCCTTGTCTGCCTCTCTTTATTAGGTGCTCCTGCGCTGGAAGAGAAACTGCTCGACCAATTACTGCAAAGCCCGCACGACCTCACCTTTACCAGCCAGAGTTGTGCGAGCCACGGCGGCCATAGTGACGATGGCCTGGATGCCAGCGAACAGGTATTGGGCCGCGCTCGCGCTGTGCTGGTTCAGGTACTGGTTCCTGAAACCGTTGCCCGGCAATTACTCCATGACCTCGGAGCACTTTTTAATGGTTCCGGCCTGCGCTATTGGCTAACACCCGTTCTCGAAGAGGGGCAACTCTAGTGAAATCGTTACTGTTAAAACCACTGACACTGGCGATTGTGCTGGGTTTTGTACCCATCGCTTTTGCCCAACCTGAATTGATTAACCAGACCCAAATTGCCCAATGGCTGGCAGATGATCCGGCTATCCAGCGAATCGCAGCACACAAACGCGGCTTAGAGGCCGAGGCGGCACAAACTGCCAATTCGGGCTACGAATGGAACGCCAGCTACAGCCGCCAGGAGCGGGAATATGAGCAGCCGGAATTGGCAGGTATGGATAAGTCGCGTGAGTGGAATATCGAACTGGAACGCAGTGTTCGCTTGCCGGGCAAAGGCGCTGCAAGCCGTCGCCAGGCCGCTGCGTTACATAGCTTTGCGGAAGCCAGTGAGCAAGCCGGGTTGCGCAGCGCCATTAGCGAGTTGATAAACCACTATCTCGATGCACTCCACGCCAGTGCCAGCCGCGCCTTGCTAGAACGGGAGTTAGCATTTGCCCGCACCAACTTACGGGCGGTAGAACATCGGGTTAAAGCCGGTGACGCCCCCGCACTGGATGTTCGCCTTGCAGCGGCAGAAAGCCAGGCACTGGAGCGAGAACTCAACGCTGTATATCAGGAGGCCGTGAATCGCTGGACGGTTTTCCATATCCGTTACCCGGCCGCCACTTTGCCGACGTTTGTGCAGCCAATTATTGATAGTGAAAAACGCGCATTCACAACGGATAACACGCCAGGTAATACCCTCGCCCTTGATACTCCGGACTTAACAGCGATTCCCGAGCCACAACCACTAAAAGGTGAGTTGACCGAATGGCAGGAACGCCTGCTTCACAACCAACCCGAATTGCAGCAAGCAAATGCCAGCCTCAATGCAGCGAGCGCTGCGGCAGATAAAGCCAGGCTTGATCGTATCCCCGACCCGAGTGTGGCCGTGTTCAGCGGGCGCGAATCTTTTGGGGAAGAAAGTATTGTGGGAGTGCGTTTGAGTATGCCCATTCCCGGCAGCCAGCGTAGCCAGGCCATGCGCCAGCGTTATGCCGAAGAATCTATCGCGCGTGCGGATAAAGAAATCCTGCAACGCTCACTCAGGGCTGAAGCAGAAAATCGTTATCACCAAACCAACAGCGAATTTCATCGCTGGCAACTGGCCAAACAGATGGCCGACAACCTGGGCGAAAACGCGCGCCTGCTGCAAAAAGCCTATCGTCTCGGCGAACAGGATTTACAGGGATTACTTCTCGGCCAACAACAGCACGCCCGCGCCGCACTCGCGGAAGTGGAAAGCCGGGTAGAAGCCTTGCGTAGCCATTATCAATTACGCCTGGCAGGGGGAGAGTTAAATCCGTTCACGCTTGAACCCGTTATTTCATCCAATTCCTCAACCACTCACCCAACTGATAATTCTGCCGGGAGTTTGCAATGAACATTTTCAATCGCACACATTACTTGTTGAGCTTGGTGCTGTTTTTTTTACTGGGTGCCTGCGCTCAAGTACAAAGTGCAGGGCAACCCAATCGCGATCAATATTCTTATCAACTCGATACTAATCGCGATTGGAAAATTAAAGCCGCGCGAATTATATCGGCTGACGATGGAGCACACTTTACAGCGAAAATTTTCCAGCGCCACAAGCGTGCAATTTATCCTGTCGCAGATTTGCAATTACGGATTATCGATACTTCCGGCACACTTCTCAGCACAGTCACAGCACAACCGGAACAGATATTTGATGCGGAAAAAGCCTGGCGCAAAACCGGTGTGGATTACCAGGCAAGGCTGGATTTTGTGCCGCCACCGGGCAGTCAAATCCAGGTGTTAATCAATCCATAAAATTCATTTTTTTCGCTTCGTTTCCCCCATAAAAAAAGCGCCGCATACGGCGCTTTTTTTCTTTATCTACACCGACATCACAATAGTGGCATCAAGGTGGCAGTTTTTCCTGTGGGCTTTCACCGGCCTTCGGTTTATTCACACTGTCACGCAAACTTTTTTCACTTTCAAATAAGCGATCAAAACTCATTTGAGGTTCATCCCAGCTGCCGTTAATGGTGTAGCTGATACTGGTCGCTTGATCTACCTGTTTCTTAAACAGTTTACTCACCAGATAAACCCCTGCCGCTGCCGGTAAACCAGTCGCCAGTGCCGCAAAGAAGGTTAGGTTGCCAGCCACCGGTAAAGTCGCCACCAAACGGGTGTTGATAGTTTCATCGCGCAAATTAATGGTGCCCGCCATCTGCAAACCACTTGAAGGGGTACGCACCAGTAGCGGGTCTTCAAATACTAATGTGCCTTGATTAAAACGTACCTTGCCGTTGATTTCATCGTAGGCCAAACCGCTTTTGTAGAGATCGGAAAAATCCAGCCGCATACGTCGCGCCAACGAGTCAAAGTTCAGGATAGATAACAAACGCAAAATACCGTCGCCAGCGCTGGCTTCACGTTTAAAGCGGCCATTTTCCATGTGGATGGTCATCTCGCCACCCAACTCAACAGCAGAGAAATCCTGTGGCGAACCCGGCCAGAATAAATCGGCCTGATAAACGGCACGGGTGCTTTCGATAGTGTCGGGCTTTTCCCATTCGCGGAGTACTGCACCTATATCGCCAGCAGTCAGGGTGCCAACAAAACGGGTTTGAACGCCCTGCGTAGTTTCCTGCCAGAATATTTTTGCGCCCTGATCATTAGCGCCACCAATAGTCACACCTCGGATACTGCCGCGAATTTTATCAATCACCACGCCTTTCCCGTCAGGGCGCAGCTGCAAAGACCAGTTACCGTAGTTATTGCCATCCAGTGAAAGGGACTTTACGGCAATATTTGCCAGGGGCATGGAGCGCGGATCAAGTAATTGGCGTTCAGGTCCTGCGGTGATAGTTGTATCGGCAATGGCAGGAGCAACATCTGGCGTTGCGGCAGCGGGATCAATAGCCGGTACGGGATCAACCGCAGCATCAGTTTCGGAGGGCGAAGAATCTATCGATTGGGCGACGTTTGTTTCGGCAATGCCTTCCTGGCCCAATGCGGCCCTGGTTAATGCCAACCGCTCCAGATTAACCTCCAACGGCGCCAGCTTGCTTGAAGGTACTAATAATTCGCCCGCAACCTGCGGATTTTCAATATTCAACTTCCAACCGGCTTTGACAGGCACTGCAACCAGATTGAGGTTTTCCAGGCGCAAACTGCCCACGTCATAGCGACCAATCACCAGATCAGTCCTGAACGGCAAGCCACCTATACGCCCCACCGCTTCGGATTCAGCAGCCAATAACTCCTCTACTTCCTGGGGAGTAGAGGGATGCCTGAGCGGGTTAACTACTACTGATGTCAACTGATCCACATAGGCCTGATAACGCGCTTGCACGATTTTCCACTGATCCAGATCCACATCAGGAACCAAACCGGAAACGACAAATTCGGGCTTATCGCTCAAGTGTGCCTCGGCACCCAGGGCAATATTGGCAGCCAGCAGGTTATTGTTGCGACGATCCATACGCAGCAGGGCCTGGACATTATCGCCATAGGCCAGATGAATCTGGGATTGGGTTTCCTGCAACCAATACTGGAATACCAAGGGTCTGCTAGCCATGCCCGCTTTACCATAGGGCGCGGGCAAATCCGCACTAACGCCTTGCAAATCGCTGGTCACAGTGATGGTAGCAAAGGCCTTGCTGGCAAACTCTGCCGGCGTTTCGGCTTTGATTTCTATCGCTTCCGGGCTGAGCTCCGGCGGAACAATATCCCCGCGCGGGCGATGGTTGAGTTCCACCATCGCCTTATAGGGCAAGGTTCCCTGCATAAATAATACTTCCGGGCGCTTGCTCCAAAAGGCAAGTTGGCGGGCATCAACTGCACCATCCAGGCTAATCAACGTCTTGTTAAAACCATCCTGCTTTTGCGTGCTCAGTTGGGCTTCCAGCGGCTCACCAAATACTTGCCCGCGCAATTGCTCACTGCCCACACCGGTTTCGCTGTTGTAACTAATATGGCCACTGAGGTCCGTCACACTCAGGTTCAGATTCTGCAACTCAAACAATGGCGATTTAAGATCAACATCCACTTGCTGGCGATGATCTTTCGCGTTTTGTTCGCCAGTGCCGATAGGGATATCCAGATCCAGGCGCGCCACCATGTCACCTTGCATACTCCATGAGTCAAGGCTGGACCCCATGTATTTACGCATTTCACCTTCGCGCAATACACGGATACCATCGCTCGCCAGACCCGCGATTTGCCCTTTGACTTGCAAGAGCGAACCCGCTTTTCCCGCACGCGGATTCACGCGAACCTCGGCGTGCTCGACCTTGCTATCAAATACTTTGGCAGCAGAAACACTGGCTGCAATATGGGCATCACTGACCAATAGCCGGCCATCCATATTTGTCAGTGCAGGCCAACCGGGGTGGTAATCAAGCGCTGCCTGTTGCAGGTCCAGATACAACTGGAAAGTCCGCGCCATCGCGTTTTTGGTATTGAGCGTGCCGCGATATAAAAATCCCGCTTCGCTCGCCTTGCCCGGGTTTTCCAGCCCGATACTTTTGGTTAACCAATCCGCCAGGGAGGCCGGTACCGTGGCGGGGGTGTATTTTTTATAGAGGCTGGCGTTGAGCTGTTTTCCGCCAATTTGTAAAAACAGATCGATATCACCGGTATTGCGCTTCCAGGGTAATCCCAGCCACATATACCCGCGCGCGACCTCTTCACCCTGGCGAAACTCCAGCAGGCCGCTGTTGACGTAGATCTGGTTTTTTTCCGGTTGCAGATGCCAGGCAACCTGGCCTTTGGCGGTGTCGTACACCATGGGGTCGGTATAGGTCGGCGAGTAATGCATGGAGAATCCACGGCGGGAATCGATATCGACAAAGCCACCGTTTTGCCCCGCTTGCACGTAACCATCCACCCCCACCAACCCGGGAACGCCTTGCCAGGCATTTACCGCCACCTGCTCAAGATTGGCGTGCACCTGCCATTCTTTAGGATTTTTCACAGGCAGGGTTAATTGCACATTGCGGAATTGGCCGCGCGGATGCAACGTCTGTAATACCTCGCGCAAACGCCCTTCGCCCAGCACGCCCGCGTCGTTAAGGATATTGTTGAAGCGCTCCAGATCGAGGTTATCCAGACTCACTTTCACCGGCTGCTGGAAACCGGCGGAGGTCGCGGCCACATTCAGGCCGGTAACCTGTTCATCCTTCATCGATGCATTGATTTGCTGCAAAGCCAACCGCCATTCGCCACCGGGCATCCAGAAGCCGGTCATTTCGGTCGCGAAATCATCCATCGCCAAATGACGCTCACCAAGTGGCAACGCCAAACGCTGGACCCCGAGGCTTCCGACCAGATCGTAACCCTTGCCGCTCTCGCCCTTTTCACCCTTGCGCGTTTCAAACCAGATATTCGCATCTACCTGCCCTTCACCCTGCAATGCCGATTTTCCGCCGAGTAAAAAGGCACTGGCAGCAGCAATGGGTTCACTGGTCGGGAAGCGATTCAGTTGCAAATAACCTTTGCTATGGAAATGCCGCTGGTCGCGTGGGTCGCCCTTGCCTTCAGCCACCAGATAAACACTGCGCGGCTGTTCATCCACATCAATTTGCAGCGATAAACGATGAAAGCCATCGGCGTTTTCCATCAAGAGATAGGGGGAATCCAGCGTCATTTGATGGCCGGAATTGAAGGTAAAGCTAAGATGACTGCGCTGGAATTCGATGCGACCGGATAACAGCAGCATATCGATCAGTGCATCGATTTGAACACCGGTCTCACCTTCCGGTTTTGCCTTGCGCGGCAAACCGGGAACTTCCCAAAAGCCGTCTTCGGTCTGGACAAAACTCATGTCCACCTGATTAAGGATTAAATTGCTCCAGACCGGGCTGAAATTGAGCAGGGATTCGAGCATATCCAGACGCAAGCGCGCCTGTTTCAGGGCGATGATCGGTTGGTTATCCTGGCTTTTGATGGTGAAATCCTGCACCACCAGACTGGGCTTCAACCCCGCCCATTCGGATTCAATATGGCCAATGCTGACTTGCGCATTCAGGCGCGACGAAAAATAATCGGCGATGCTTTGGTTGTAGTCGCCCAACAAATGGGAAAAACTGCGCCCGGACTGCACCAGCACCGCCAATAAAATCAGGGCGATGGCGGCCAGCAGGTAGCACCATTTAACCAATTTGCGAAATGCGCGACTCATGTACCTTCAGGGCTTCCGGAATAAAAAATTAAACTAACACAATGTCGTATTGCTCTTGATGAAAGAGCGCTTCAACCCTGAACTCGATGGTGCGCCGGATAAATGCTTCCAAATCCGCCACGTAAGCAGCCTCCTCATCAAGCAAGCGATCTACCACCAGTTGCGATGCCAGCACCAAAAATTTTTCATTATCGTAGGTGCGCGCCATGCGCAGGATTTCACGAAAAATTTCGTAACATACCGTCTCTGCTGATTTTACTTGCCCCCGACCCTGACACACCGGGCATGGTTCGCACAGCATTTGCTCCAAAGATTCGCGCGTACGTTTGCGCGCCATCTCCACCAAGCCCAATTCAGACACACCGGTGATCCGCGTTTTGGCATGATCTTTTTCCAGCGCCTTTTCCAACGTACGTAATACCTGGCGCTGGTGCTCAGGGTCTTTCATATCGATAAAATCGAGAATGATAATTCCACCCAAATTGCGCAGCCGCAGTTGGCGCGCAATGGCAGTCGCCGCTTCCAGGTTGGTTTTGAAAATCGTCTCTTCCAGATTGCGGTGGCCAACAAACGCACCTGTGTTTACATCCACGGTGGTCATGGCTTCGGTCTGTTCGATAATCAGATAACCATTAGATTTCAAGGCTACACGCGGTTCCAGGGCGCGATGGATTTCTTCTTCAACACCATACAGCTCCAACAATGGTCGATCACCGCTGTAGAGGTCAATCAAATCGATTAATTGCGGTGAATACTTGGACACAAATTCCAGCATTTGCTGGTAGGTAAGCCGCGAGTCCACCCGCACCCGATCAATCGGCGCCCGCGCCATATCGCGCAAGGCGCGCAGATAGAGCGGCATATCGCGATGAAGTTCCGCTGGTACGCCAAGGCCCGGTAACTTTTGCGTTAAATCCTCCCATAAGCGCAACAGGAATGGGATATCCGCAACAATAGCCCCGGCTTCAGCACCTTCTGCCACCGTACGCACAATAAATCCGCCGCGGATTTCCTGCTCGGTAGCAGCGGTTTCCACTGCACTGCGCAAGCGTTCGCGCTCGGGTTCATCCTCAATCCGCGTGGACACGCCAATATGATTGGCATTCGGCATATACACCAGATAACGAGACGACAAGGTGAGATGAGTTGTAAGTCGGGCACCTTTGGTGCTGATGGGATCTTTGGCAACTTGTACTAATAATGTCTGGCCTTCGCGCACCAGAGAGCGAATATCGGGGACTTCCGTGCGGCGCACTTCACCTTCCGGGGGCTCGGGCATCATGTCAGCGGCGTGGATAAAACCGGTGCGCTCCAACCCGATATCGACAAACGCGGCTTGCATACCGGGCAATACCCGCACGACTTTGCCTTTATAGATGTTACCCACGTAGGTCTCGCCGTGGCTACGCTCGATATAAAACTCCTGCACCACTCCGTTTTCTACCAAGGCAACACGCGTCTCCACCGGGGAGACGTTAATCAGGATTTCTTCACTCATGCGTCAACTCCCGCCGACCACCAGGGCACATTAAACTCGCGCAATAATTCGCAGGTTGCTTCAATCGGCAATCCCACTACACAGGAATAGCTGCCGTGAATTTCTTTGACAAATACCGCGCCCAATCCCTGAATCCCGTAACCGCCGGCTTTATCCTGCGGTTCGCCGGTTTTCCAGTAAGCATCAATTTCGGCATCACTCAATTCGCGGAAGGTCACACGGGTGATGGAAAGACGGTGGGCCTGATGCGCTTGATCATGCAGTGCAATCGCTGTAATCACTTCATGGGTGCGACCGGAAAGCTGGCGCAACATCGCGTGGGCATGAGCTTTATCGCGCGGTTTTTCCAGGATCTCACCGTCGACTAATCCCAGCGTATCAGCCCCCAATACCGGTGCTAACGGCAATTGTTGGTGTTGTAATTCAGCAAAACCGGCAACCGCTTTCTCGCGGGCTAGACGCTGGACATAATCAAGCGCGCACTCACCACTCGCAGGTTGCTCCGGGACAGAAGCGCGAATTACCGCGTGATTAACACCAATTTGCTGTAATAGCTCCCGACGGCGTGGAGACTGACTGGCAAGATACAAATCGGGAATCACCGGCACCATCACTACTCCAGACAAAACACGAAAACATTATTTTAATAAATTGTTTATGGATAAATCCTGAACCGGCACATCGGCTGACCACCAAAATGCAAGAACGCTAATGGTGATGGTGGTGGTGAGTCAAACGATCCAGCCACAAAGAACACGGTGGCCAAATCAACGCACTGGTCAGTGCAGGATAAAGAAATTGAATACCCGATAAAGGTCGTCCAGCCATGCCCTGAACCCAGTTATCGGTAAGTTGCGCAATACCAACCAATACAAAAATCCACGCCGACTGGCGCCAGATCGAAAAGTTGCGCACGCGCTGGTAGGACAAAATGCAGATGTAGCCCACAATCACCAACCCCAAGCTGTGTTGGCCAAAGGGAACACCTTCGAGCAAATCCTGGAATAAACCCAGTCCGCATAGAAAGAGAAAGCTGACAGTGAGCGGCATAAAGAACATCCAGTAAATCGCCACCACCAACACAAACTCAGGCCGCCACCAACGCATATCCATCGGCAACGGGTAAACCGAAAGCACCAGCGCCACAAACACGCTCAAGGCAACAATGAGGTAAAAATTCAACGATTGGGAGGGCATCACTGTGCCCCACCCTGTGAGCTGGCAGAAGAACTACTGGATGATGCTGAAGAAGCAGGTGCTGATGCAGGAATATTTAATGCACCAGGTACACTGGCCTGATCGCGATTCTCAAATACCAATAACAAATGGCGGCTGCGATCCAGGCGTGCCATTGGCTTGGCAATCACCGTTAAAAACGCCTTGCCCGGATCACGTACTACTTGAAGGACCTCGGCAACCGGATAACCTACTGGAAAGCGATCGCCCATTCCCGAACTCACCAGCAAATCGCCGGCGCGAATGTCCGTATTGGCAGAAACGTGGCGCAAACTCAGGCTGTTTAAATCGCCAGTACCTTCAGCGATCGCACGCACACCATTGCGATTAACCTGTACCGGAATCGCATGGGTGGAATCAGAAATCAACAGCACTGTACTGGAGTTTTCGCTCACCTCGGTTACCTGTCCCATCAAACCAAAAGCATCCAACACTGGCTGGCCTTTGAAAGCGCCGTCTTTGGTACCGCGATTGATAATGACTTTATGGCTAAGCGGGTTGGGCGATACACCGATCAACTCGGCGATCAACACGGTGTCCTGCAACATCTGGCTAGCATTTAGCAATTGGCGCAGACGCACGTTTTCTGCAGCTAATGATGCTAACTGTTGAAGTTTGCGTTGATGGATTAATAGTTCGGTTTTGAGGGCGTCGTTTTCCATCTTGAGGTCAGCCTGGGATACAAAAGTATCTTTACGCCAATCATTAACGCGGGTAGGAACATTGGTAATTTGATAAAAGGGTGTAACCAGCTGCGCCAGCTTTTCACGCAGCGGTTCCAGCTTGTCGGTATAGAGACCAACCACCACCAGCACCATCATGATCACAATGAACAGAAAGGCGCGGCTGGTCGCGGATGAGCCTCGGGCAAAGAGCGGTTTAATGGCCGTATCTCCTGTCTATTGAACTCTTGCGAGCGTGGGGGCGATTCCACATCGCCCCGCCAACATCAGGACGACAGCAAATCGATATTGCGCTTGTCGTTCATCTCCAACGCAATACCACCACCGCGTGCAACGCAGGTCAGCGGGTCTTCCGCCACAATAAACGGCAAGCCGGTTTCATTAGATAATAGACGGTCGATATCACGCAGCAACGCGCCGCCGCCAGTCAGCACAACGCCACTTTCAGCGATGTCGGAAGCCAGTTCCGGTGGCGATTGTTCCAATGCGCTCTTCACTGCCTGCACGATACCGGCAAGTGGATCTTGCAGCGCTTCCAATACTTCATCGCTGCTCAAGGTAAAGCTACGCGGCACACCTTCTGCCAGGTTGCGGCCGCGCACATCAATTTCACGGATCTCACTACCTGCAAATGCGCAGCCAATTTCTTGTTTGATACGTTCAGCAGTCGCATCACCAATGACGCTGCCGTAATTGCGACGCACATAGTTAACGATGGCTTCGTCAAAACGGTCGCCGCCGATACGCACAGAATCGGAATACACCACACCGTTCAGGGAAATAACCGCGATTTCGGTGGTACCGCCACCAATATCCACGACCATCGAACCACTGGCTTCAGCCACTTTCAAACCGGCACCAATGGCAGCGGCCATAGGCTCTTCAATCAAACGTACTTCACGCGCACCGGCACCCAGGGCGGATTCACGGATCGCACGTTTTTCTACTTCGGTGGACAAACAGGGAACGCTGATCAGAACGCGAGGAGATGGGTTAAACCAGGAGTTTTCATGCACTTTACGGATAAAGTGTTGCAGCATTTTTTCGGTGACCTGGAAGTCGGCGATAACACCGTCTTTCAGCGGGCGAATCGCCGTGATGTTGCCCGGGGTACGACCCAACATACGCTTGGCTTCAACACCTACAGCTTCCACAATCTTGGTGCCATTGTGATGGCGAATTGCTACTACAGAAGGTTCGTTCAAAACGATGCCGCGGCCACGCACATAAATCAGGGTGTTAGCGGTGCCGAGGTCAATAGAAAGGTCGTTGGAGAAAGCTCCACGCAGAAGTTTCATCATAATGGGATGGGGCCTTAAGAAATGAGTTAAAAAATAAAATTCTGTTCCAGCCTGAACTCGGGGCACACTGGTTGGACCCACTCTCCCTAAGTATTAACCTTGCGTATGCGAATCTGTTCAACCTGATACGCAACCAAAGGACTTTCCTTGCACTTTTTTGGCAAGCGCGCAGTATAAGTGAATTTTGGTTTTTTATCCGACCCAATTTGCGCTGAAAGTTCACCGGATATCGGATAATTTGCACGAATTGCGTTTAATTTTTGCGCAAACGCACCAAAATCAAAAACGACTGCCCACCACCTTAAAAACTGGCTGCACTCTATCAACCACAGGGTTTCTGGGCAAGGCGCAAATGTGATACCTTTGGCGCCCGTTTTTAGCGGTATATCGCGGGTTGGCCGCATGTTCACCGCATGTTTCGATTTTATCTGCTGGAGCTTCCCATGGCTGTTGACCGTTCCGATATCGCCAAGCTGTCCAAGCTGGCGCGTATCCAGATTTCCGATGAGGCTGCCGATGAGGCGGCGAAAAGTATTTCCGATGTACTGTCTCTGGTTGATCAATTGCAAGCTGTAAATACCGATGGTGTATTGCCCATGGCGCACCCGTTGGATGCGGTACAACGCTTGCGCGCTGATGTAGTGACTGAAGCGAATCAGCGCGAAATGTTCCAGTCCATCGCGCCTGCCGTGCAAGATGGTTTGTATCTGGTTCCGCAGGTTATTGAATAAGCATTATTGCTCCTCCCTTTTTAAAGGGAGGCTGGGAGGAATTAATCCCCCGCCCCCCTTGGCTACGCGCCGCGTTTCAAAGGGGGGGACTAAATAGGACGAAGTCTTCAAGGTTTGAACCCTGAATTAATAATTATCTTCGTCAAAAAAATTTCCGAATTACGAAAAAATTTCAGGACATTGCAATGCATCAATTCACCATTGCCGAGTTGGTAAAAGGTCTGCGTAACAAAGACTTTTCCAGTACCGAAGTAACGCAACATTATCTGGAGCGTATTGCGCGTCTGGATAAAACTTACAACAGTTATATTACTGTCACACCCGAGCTGGCATTAGCCCAGGCAAAAGCGGCGGACAGACGCCTCGCAGATGGAAATCAACCTGCACTGTGCGGCGTACCTATCGCGCACAAAGATATTTTTTGTACCACCGGTGTGCGCACCAGTTGTGGTTCAAAAATGCTCGACAATTTTATCGCTCCGTATAACGCAACTATCGTCGACAATTATTTAAATTCCGGCGTAGTCATGTTGGGTAAAACCAATATGGATGAATTCGCAATGGGTTCATCCAATGAGACAAGCTATTACGGTCCGGTAAAAAACCCATGGGCAATTGATTGTGTTCCCGGCGGATCTTCCGGCGGTTCTGCTGCTGCCGTTGCTGCGCATTTAGCACCGGCGGCAACTGCATCGGATACCGGCGGCTCAATTCGTCAACCTGCAGCATTGTGCGGATTAACCGGTATTAAACCCACTTACGGTCGCGTATCGCGCTGGGGCATGATCGCGTTTGCGTCGAGCCTGGACCAAGCGGGAATTTTATCGCGTACTGCAGAAGACGCAGCGATTTTGCTAAACGATATGGCGAGCTACGACACCAAAGATTCCACCTGTGTTGAGCGCGATGTTCCCGACTACACTGCTGATTTAAATAAACCATTAAACGGCTTACGCATCGGTGTACCGAAAGAATATTTCGGTGAAGGTTTGAACCCGCAAACGGCGGCGCATGTTGAATCTGCCATTAAAGTTTACGAAAGTTTGGGCGCAACGATTCACAGCGTCAGCTTGCCGCACACGCATCTTGCAGTACCTGCGTATTACGTCATCGCACCGGCAGAGTGCTCTGCAAACCTGTCGCGTTTTGACGGCGTGCGTTACGGCCATCGCTGTGAAAACCCAAAAGATTTAAATGATCTTTATATGCGGTCACGCAGTGAAGGTTTTGGTGCAGAAGTGAAGCGTCGTATTCTCGTCGGCACTTACGCGTTATCTGCGGGTTATTACGATGCCTATTACAGCAAAGCGCAAAAAATTCGCCGCTTGATCAAACAGGATTTCGTCGATGTATTCCAGAGTGTCGATGTAATCCTTGGCCCGACATCGCCATCACCCGCGTTCCAATTTGGTTCAAAAACCAAAGACCCGGTAGCAATGTACCTGGAAGATATTTATACCATCGCCACCAACCTGGCGGGCTTGCCCGGCTTATCCATTCCGTGCGGACTGGTGGATAACAAACCTGTTGGTTTGCAATTGATTGGTAATTTCTTTGCAGAATCGCAATTATTAAATGCAGCGCATCAATTCCAGCAAGCCACTAACTTCCACCAACAAACTGCCGCTGGCATTGAGTAAGGAGCCCTTTCCATGCAATGGGAAACAGTAATCGGGTTGGAAGTTCACGTACAACTTGCCACCAAAACCAAAATTTTCTCCGGCTCCAGCACTGCATTCGGCGCAGAGCCAAACACGCAAGCCTCAGCGGTGGATTTGGCATTGCCAGGAACATTGCCGGTTGCCAATGAAGAAGCATTTCGTTTTGCCACCATGTTTGGTTTGGCTGTGAATGCAGAAATCGGCAAGCGCTCAGTGTTTGAGCGTAAAAATTATTTTTATCCTGATTTGCCGAAAGGCTATCAAACTACACAACTTGCCGAACCAATTGTCGGTGCAGGTTTTGTAGATTTGGAATTGGAAGGCGGCCGTACCAAACGCGTTCGCATTCACCACGCGCATCTGGAAGAAGACGCTGGCAAATCCTTGCACGAAGATTTTGCCGGTATGAGCGGTATCGATTTAAACCGTGCAGGTACTCCGCTAATCGAAGTTGTTACCGAACCGGATATGCGCAGCGCGGAAGAAGCAGTTGCCTTCGCGAAAAAATTGCACTCAATCGTAACCTCACTGGAAATTTGCGATGGCGAAATGTCGCAAGGCTCCATGCGTTTTGACGTAAACATTTCCATTCGCCCGAAAGGCTCTGAAAAACTCGGCACGCGCACTGAAACCAAAAACCTCAACTCCTTTAAGTTTATGGAAGAAGCAATTGCGTTAGAAGTAGAACGTCAGATTGATGTCTTGGAAGACGGTGGAAAAATTACGCAGGAAACTCGTCTGTACAACGGCGATACCAAAAAAGCCCGCTCCATGCGCAGCAAAGAAGACAGTAACGATTATCGCTACTTCCCCTGCCCTGATTTGTTGCCAGTCATTCTGGATGATGAATATATCGAATCAGTACGCAAGCAAATGCCGGAATTACCCGAAGCAAAACGCGCGCGTTTTGTGGAGCAATATGGCTTGAGCAGCTATGACGCTGGTCAGATCACCATGGATAAATTCAGCGCGATATTTTTTGAAGCATCCACCAAAATTTCCGGTGAACCAAAACTCACTGCCAACTGGATTATGGCTGATCTGGGCGCTTATCTGAATCGCACCGAGCAACGTATTGATCACTCACCGGTAACGCCTGAGTTACTCGCCGGTTTGGTAGTGCGCATTAAAGATGGCACGCTCTCCAGCAAAATTGCCAAGCAAGTATTTGAAGCCATTGCCAATGGCGAAGGCGATGCAGACACCATTATCGAAACCAAAGGACTCAAACAAGTTTCCGATACTGGCGCACTGGAAAAAATTATTGATGACATCATCGCTGCTAACGCTGCGCAAGTGGAAGGTTATCGCGCTGCTGCGGAAGACAAGCGTGCAAAAATGCTTGGATTCTTTGTTGGCCAAGCGATGAAAGCATCTAAAGGGCAAGCGAATCCGCAGGCGTTGAATGAGTTATTGATTAAGAAATTGAATGGGTAAAGCGACCCCCCTCCTAACCTCCCCCTTTACAAGGGGGAGGGATCTTACTCCCTGCTAAATTTTTGATGCGAAGTGAGATCTGTCCCCTCCCCCTGCAAGGGGGAGGATTAGAGTGGGGTTTGTTTTTACGAGTAATAAAACAGCTTAAGAGATTTTCAAAATGAGCTTACGCAAAGACAAAGAAAAAGTCCTCGGCGAAACCTTCGACGATGCGCGCATCAAAACCTTTTTGGATTACCCAGCCCCAACTGGTGTTAATGCAGACTACCATCTGCTCGAAAAAGCTTACCGTGGCATGCTTGGCGGAAACTTTGCCACGTTTGTAAAGTTTTTCGTTGAAGCCGGTAAAGATATCAATGCAGTAGGTCCAGATGGCAAAACCTTCCTGCAATCAGTAAAAAACCATCGCAACGGTGAAGAATATGCCCACGCGTTGGAAGCAGCAGGTGCAAAATAATTAAAGGCCGCTTATGCGGCCTTTAATTTTATCGACGTATGAATTTTTTAACGCACGGTTTTGAGCTGGTTGAAAATATTATCCCATCAAGCGATATAGATAATATTCATCGAGAAATTGATCAGTTCCAAGAGTCCAGTTCAGCAGGCATTCGCCACGCTGACACCAAACTATCCACGCTGCAGCAACTCGCACAATCCTCCCTTGCATTACATCTTGCTGAACACTACATGCAAGATAAACCGCGGTTAATGCGTTGCATTCTTTTCAATAAAACTGCAGAACAAAATTGGCTGGTTAGCTGGCACCAGGATAAAACGCTTTGTATGCCGCGCAAGTTTGCACATCAGGACTGGGGGCCGTGGAGCATTAAAGACGGCGCTCATCATGTGCAGCCGCCCATCAATATTCTTAATCAAATGATAACCCTGCGTTTTCATCTTGATGACAATCACAAAGACAATGGCTGTTTGAAAGTTTTACCAGGAAGTCACAACAAAGGAATACTATCAACGCAACAAATGCATGCACTCAACGAGAAGGCATCACCCGTTTATTGTCTTGCACCTAGAGGGTCAGCACTGGTGATGAAACCTTTATTGGTACACGCATCAAACAAGGCAACCACACCAGACAGGAGACGGGTTATCCATATGGAATTCGTGCCCGCTAAATTAATTTCTGCATACTTGTAAAACTCATATGAAAAGATCCCTTTCCAATCCGCCCCTTCTGGCAAGCCTCGCATTAGGTGCCGTAATATTAGTGCTGACAATGTTTGAATCCCATTTATTCAACACATTGAGTCTTGATCCAACACACACAAGCCAAGGTCAATACTGGCGCATTTTCACGGCTAACTTTGTTCACTTTGGCTGGGCACACACACTAATGAATACTGCCGCATTGGTGCTTTGTACGCTGGCATTACTCAGCGAAATGTCACTACAAAAATACGTATCTCTATTATTGGTTTGTTGTTTGGCAGTTGGCTTGGGAATATATTGGTTCAACCCTGAATATCAACCTTACGCCGGCTTATCCGGTGCAATCCACGGTTTAATTGTTGCAGGATTGATACAAACACGCGCCTATCCACTATGGATAAAAATTACAGGATTATTGTTGATCATGGGCAAACTACTACAAGAAAACTTGCCCGGCTATGAAGCCACCGATTTGCAACAACTAATTCCTGCCGCGGTTGCAGTAGAATCCCACGTATATGGTGCAATTGCAGGTGCAGCATTTGCATTGGGCGATGGATTAATTCAACTGAAAAAGAGGAAATCATAAATGCAAGGCTCACCCGGCAAAGCCATTGATTATTTTCTGGAAGGTATGCGTTTAATTCTGCAACCGGGCTTGCGCAAATTTATTTTGATTCCATTACTGGTGAATGTGCTGATTTTCTTTTTAGTGACCACTGCATTATTAAATGCCTTTGGTGATGTATTTGCAGAAATACAGGCACTTACCCCCGGCTGGCTGCAATGGTTAACCTGGATATTATGGCCGCTGGTCGCATTTATATTTTTGATTGTGTATGGCTACAGTTTTAATGTCATTACCAATTTTTTGGCAGCGCCTTTCTTTGGTTTGCTGGCGGAAAAAATTGAAACGCAACTGACCGGTGTTGCACCACCTGATGAACCCTGGAGTCAATTAATTCCGCGCACCTTACAGCGCGAAGTCGTAAAACTCTGGTACTTTATCAGCCGGGGATTACTGGTGCTGATTATTTTTATCGCCCTGTTTTTTATCCCCGGTGCCAATCTGCTTGGTGCAATAATCGCTGCGCTCTGGAGCTGCTGGTGCATGGCGATCCAATATTCAGATTACCCCGCCGATAATCATCAAGTAAGTTTTCGCGAATTACGTCGCCGCCTGAATTCGCAACAACTCACCAGCTATTCCTATGGTGGTATTATTTTGCTAGGAAGTATGGTGCCGGTGTTGAATATATTTGTTACACCGATTGCTGTAGCCGGGGCAACAATTTATTGGGCAAGGGAAATCAAACAACTGTAGTTTTTTGGTTGGGCAGAAAAAAGGCGCGATGAATCGCGCGCCCTGCAACAATGGTTATTCATCACCATCATCGACGATCATATTACCGCCCGCTTCTTTTGCGCGCTGCAAATAGATATTGGCCTGTGCCAATTGCTGATCCAGGCTTTGTTGTAACTGATCGCAGATACCAGCACTAAAATAAAAATGGGTATCAGTGCCATTTATGTGGAAATTTTCTGCAGCCAATAATTGTTTTACCTTCGCAAGAAAGGATGCCGCTTTTTCATGATCCAACCCCGGCATCAACACAAAAAAATCATCGCTGTCAGCACGCGCCAATAAAAATCGCCCCAGCATATTTTGCAAACTGGTGGCGATGCATTTCAAAGCAACATCCCCCCAGGCATTACCATGCTGCTCGTTCACCTGGCTAAAATTATCGATATTGATAACCGCCAGAGACAGAGGCGATATTTTCTCTACCGCCTGACGATACAACTCGCGTGCCGCATTAAAAAAATAGGAGCGATGATAAAGCCCGGTTAAGTGATCACGCTGGGCGTTGTAAGTGATTTGCTCAATAAGTTCAAGCGATTCGATATTGTGGATAATGCGGCAATAAAATTCTTCAGGATGAAACGGCTTGCGTAAAAAATCGTTCGCACCATGCTTGATAAATTTAGCGGATAACGCCTCACTGCTTTCGCCAGACACACCAATCATAATCAAATCGGTCTTGTCATATTTGTAACGCAGGTTGCGCACCAATTCAAAGCCATCCATTTTCGGCATATTGTAATCGGTGATGACCAATTTAATATCCTGATTTTCCAGCAGGACTTTAATCGCATCCACACCATCAACCGCTTCCAACACTTGAAACAAATGCCGTTTAAATAAATTGGCAACATGCTTGCGCGACATATCAGAATCATCAACCACCAGCACTTTAATATGCTGGTTTTTTTCCAGGCGATTGATCATGCCGATCGCTTTGCTGTAGGCATAGCGCCCTTCTTTGGTAACGTAATCTACGATACCTTTGTTGAATAGCTGCTCACGACGTTTTTCGTCGTAGCTGCCGGTTAGTACAATAGTGGGAATTTTTTTGCTGAGGGTGAAATCAACTACTTCGCCATTAGCTGCATCAGGTAGATTCAAATCGACCAGGGCCGCAAAAAAATCTTGCGGATTTTGCTCATAGGCAGTCGTTGCCTGAGCGAGACTATTTGCGTATACGGCTTCATAAGCCAGAGATGAGGATTGCACCAGGTGGCGCAATACCTTCATCACCATTTCACTGTCTTCAACGACTAGAATTTTTTTCATTCGAACACTCTCAATAACATTCCATTAGCAATTGCTTGCGAATAATCATTGAGTGTAGCCAAGAATTACTAAAATGCGCCAAAACCGCGCAGGGCGACAAATTATTGCCAGCAGAATCCGCTCACACGGGTCCCTAACAGATAACCGCCAAAATTATGTTGCGCAGAGAGCGACGCCTTTGCCGCACCAAAGCACACATGCAATGGCAACAAATGTTCTTCGCGTGGATGGCAAAAACGCGCATCAGGTGCGCTGGCCCAATTTTTTAATCGCTCTGCGCGCTGCGAATAATCCAGCGCGTCACCTGTCAGGGTCTCAAGGAGCCATTGATCGAAGTTGTCACTTTTGGTTTTTACTGTCGGGCTGGGTGAGAAAAACGCGCGCATATTATGGAATGACATCCCCGAACCGATAATCAACACACCTTGTTCGCGCAGCGGCGCTATGGCGTTACCAAGGGCAATATGGGCAGCGGGGTCTAGTGAGGCGAGCAACGATAATTGAACCACCGGAATATCGGCACGCGGATAGCTGAGCAACAAGGGAACAAAAGTACCGTGATCATAACCGCGCTGGCTATCCAGGGTTACCGGAATATTATTCGCATGCAGTAATTGCGCAATGGCTTCTGCCAATGGTGGATGACCCGGTGCAGGATAACGAAACTCATAACTTTCCGGCGGAAAACCATAGTAATCAAAAAGCATGGGAGGGTTGGCCGCGCTGGATACATGCGCAATCGATTCCTCCCAATGGGCACTGATCACCAGAATCGCTTTGGGTGTTGGTAAATCCTGTGCGAGGCTTTGCATAAATGCAGTGAGTTCGCGATGGCTGGCATCCCCCAGCAATGGCATAGGGCCGCCACCATGAGGAACAAATACTACCGGCATTAATGTGCTACTCATAATCTCTTCTCCGCAATTAACAGGAGTTTAGCCAAGATCAGGCGGAGCCGGATTTTTTATGCTCGCGCACTGATTCATAAATCGCAGCGCCCATAATAATGGCACCACCGATCAAAGTGCTGGTTGCAGGAATTTCATGCAACAGAAAAATTTCATACATCACCGCGTACACCGGCTGCAAGCAAGCCACCAGTCCCACCGTTTTCGCTTTTAGATAACGCAAGGAAAAACCAAGTAACGTGTGAGTAACGGCGGTAAAAACAATTCCCAAACAAATTAATAACCACCAATCTTTTTCGGTGGGCTGATGATTTGATAACAACAAAACCGGTGTCATCAACAAGGCCACAATTAACACTTGGTAACTCATGGAACGCGCTGCGGTTTGATTGCTAAACCAATAGCTCAACAATAAATTGCGCACCGCAAAGGTAAGCGCAGAAATGACCCCCCAAATTACTCCTTCAGTGAGATTGTTGCTCACATCAAATTCCGGCACCAACCAATAAATCCCGACCAATACCAAAACACCGCTGACTACATCGCGCCAATCCAGTTGCGTACGTTTAATCCAGGGTTCAAGAAATACGGTCACGACAGGATAGGCGTACAACGAAATCATTCCCACGGCAATATTGGCGACTTGCATCGAATAAAAAAACGTAACCCAATGCAGCGCTAGCAACGCACCCAATATCAACATACGGCCATAATCGCGCGGTGCTTTTAAAGCGATATTACGCTCGCGCCACCATACCCAAATAAATAACACCACCGCGGCAATCCAGGTGCGATAACCGGTGATATCCCACGCCGGCAACTCAATAATTTTGGAAAACAAACCCGTGGCGCCCATCATAAAAGCGCCGAGATGCAATGTGAGCAATGCGGATTTGGCCGGGGAAGCAGCAGACATAAACATTCCGTTAAAAACAATTTGCCCGGCATGTGCCGGGCAATTAATTCACTTATTACTTAACGCACAAATAATCAGTGGCGTGGACGACGATTACGATTACCACCGGGACGATTACCCACTGAGCGATTGGTGTAACGCTCATTGCTATTGCGCGAACGCGGCGGCGCAGGTGGCAAATCCGGCGGCGCCAGTAATAAAGGTTCGGGCGGTTGCTCGCATTTAATAGGCTTGCCCAACAACTGTTCAATAGGTGCTAAACGCAATGCATCATCTTCGCACGCAAAACTGATTGACGTTCCGGTTTTACCGGCTCGACCAGTACGGCCAATACGGTGCACATAATCTTCCGGTTCTTCTGGCAACGTGAAATTCACGACGTGGCTAATACCACTGATATGAATTCCGCGCCCCGCGACATCGGTAGCCACCAATACTTTGATGTCACCATTTTTAAATGCATCCAATGTGGACACACGTTTATTCTGGGTAATTTCACCGGAGAGCAAACCCGCTTTAATACCATGACGCAATAATTTTTCATGCAGGTCACGACACTCGTCGCGGCGGTTGGCAAACACAATCATGCTCTCGGCGTGTTCCTGTTGAATCAGGTTGTAAAGCAGCGTGTATTTTTCTTCCGTCGATACCAGATACACATGCTGGTCCACGCGCGCATTGGCAACTGACTCAGGTTCAATATCGACAGTAACCGGTTTGTAAGTCCACTGCTGCACAAGGTTGTGAACATCATCAGTGAATGTCGCGGAGAAAAATAATGTCTGGCGATCTTCACGTTTTGGCGTTTGACGAACAATTTGGCGCACTTGTGGAATAAAACCCATATCGAGCATGCGATCCGCTTCGTCGATAACCAATATTTCCAATTGGTCCAGATACACATCTTTGTTGCCACAAAAATCCAGCAAGCGGCCTGGTGTAGCAACGAGAATATCAACGAGGTCTTCATGTAAATGGCGTTGCTGTTTGGTGTAGTCCATACCACCAACAAGGGTATGGATTTTTAAATCAGTAAATTTGCACAATGCTTTCGCATCGTCAGCAATTTGGATTACCAATTCCCGCGTTGGTGCAATCACCAATGCACGCGCTTCGCCGGCATAACGTTTTTCAGCAATAGGATTTTTTAACAGGTCATCGATAATTGTCGTCAAAAATGCAGCGGTTTTTCCCGTGCCGGTTTGCGCTTTACCAACAACATCTTTGCCTTGCAGTGCATGGGGTAATGATTGGGCTTGAATCGGGGAGCAATACTTAAAACCCAACTCAGCGATACCGCGCATTAACGGTAACTCCAGATCGAAATCATGGAAGCGGGTTTTACCTTCTACTTCTTCCACTGGAAATTGGGAAATATCCCAGGGACCATGATCTATTTTGGCAGGGCGTTTGGGTGAGTGGGATTTTTCTGCCTTGGGTTGCGCGGACTTTTCGGTCCTTGCTGCTTTGTCGGTATGCTCGGTTTTTTGTGCACCGCGTTGGTTGCGATTATTACGTGACCGCTGCTGTTCCTGTCCTTGACGATCCTGCCCCTGGGCATGATCCCGGCTTTGGTTTCGCTCCTGCCCCTGATGGCGTTCACGCGGATGCTTTCTGCTATTCGCCCCATGTTCATGGGTCGATTTCTCGGATGTTTTTACAGGGGTATCTTGTTTAGCGGGCTTATCAGTCCCGGAGCCCATCAGTTTTTTAAAAAAGCCTATCAATCTCGTCACCACAGTTATAACGCACAAATAATGGCCGAAGTATACACGAATCCCCAGGCAATCCGCCGCCTTGCGACCGTAACTTACGGAATTAAACAGCCAAACTGGCTGGATTTCTGCATAATCGATGCCTGCTTATACCTACTCGCCTGGTTCAAGGAGTTTTTTATGCGTATCCACAGCTTACAGCATGTCCCCTTTGAAGATGTTGGCAGCATGGCTAATGACTTTATTGCACGCGCCTGCACACTCAGTACCACCCACTGGTATCGCGGTGACAAAGCACCGGATGTGCACAGTTTTGATGCATTAATCGTTATGGGTGGCCCCATGGGAATTTATGACGAGACGATTTATCCCTGGCTGGCCGATGAAAAAATCCTGATCAAAGACGCCATTAACACGGGGAAAATCGTGTTAGGTATTTGTTTGGGAGCCCAACTGATTGCCGATGTGCTGGGCGGTAAAGTCACACGCAATGCCCATAAGGAAATTGGCTGGCTGCCGCTGCAAGTTTTACCCGAAGCCAGCGCTCACCCTATTGCCCAAATTCTGGCGAAATATCCGGATGTTTTTCACTGGCATGGAGATACCTTTGCCATTCCACCCGGTGCGCTGCACCTCGCGCGCAGCGAAGGCTGTTTAAATCAAGCTTACGTTTTTAATAATCAAGTGTACGGTTTCCAATTTCACCTGGAAACCACTCCCACCTCGGCAGCCGCATTAATTGAACATTGTGCAGACGATATTGATGGCTCGCACTACACCCAACCCGCCGATTTTATGCTGGCCGATGCACAACGCTTTGCGCAGATTAATCGTGCAATGAGTGAAGTAATTGAGCACATCTTTGATAAATAAACGTTGATAAAAAATATTAAACCGCCACACCAAATAAATGCCCCGCCGCCGCCGTTAATGCCATAGCGGCGGCGCCCCAAAAACCTACACGTGCAGCACCCGCAAGCTTATTAGCACCACCTACTTTCGCCGCTAATCCACCAAGTACTGCCAGCGCAATTAATGAAACCGATGAGATTGCAAACGCAAGATATTCAGCGGGATGCAAGAGCACTACTAATAATGGAATAAATGCACCGACTGAAAAAGTTAACGCGGAAATAAGCGCAGCCTGCAAAGGGCGTGCGGAGAAAATATCAGTAATACCTAATTCATCACGCGCGTGGGCACCGAGCGCATCGTGAGCCATTAATTGTTTAGCGACTTCATGAGCGAGCTCGCGATCCAATCCACGTGCGATATAAATTTCTTCCAATTCGCGGTGCTCTCCACCCGGATTCGTTTCAAGTTCATGAGTTTCTCGCGCAAGGTCTGCCGCTTCAGTATCAGCTTGTGAGCGAACCGATACATATTCGCCTGCCGCCATACTCATTGCCCCAGCGACCAAACCGGCGACACCACTTAATAAAATCGTAGAACCTGAAGCACCCGCCGTTACCATTCCCATCATCAAACTTGCAGTGGAAATAACTCCGTCGTTCGCGCCCAAAACTGCGGCGCGCAACCAGCCTGAATGCTGGGACCTATGACGTTCATGATGGCGATGTGGCATTGCGTTTCCCCGTGACTATTTACTTGCGGTAAATGATATAACCAATACGGCGATATGCAATGTTGCATTTTGATGAAGCAGATCCATTATCTCGTGCAATGTGTTGTTATTGACAAGCTAAATAGCCTTAATATCTAATGCTTACCGACCATTTGGTCGGTTTAAAATTGATCAAATCAATGCTCCAGCTGCCTATAGCAATGATCCAACTATCCATAATAATTGACTGCCTAAATATTTTTGCTGGCTCACGAGAACACCATGCCCACTGAACGCAATGCTGAACATACCCGCGCCCGAATTCTGGAAGCAGCCCAGGAAGAAATTTATGAAAACGGCTATCAGGGGATGCGCATCGAAACCATATTGCAAAAAACGCAGTTGGCAAAAGGTGCGCTCTACCATCACTTTCCCAACAAACTTGCACTGGGTTATGCCGTCGTCGATGAAATTTTACTGGAACATGTAAAAGCAAATTGGTCAGAATTTTCTTCAAAATATCCCAATCCACTCACGGCCATACAACAATTATTTTTATGGAAAGCCGATGTTTATAAAAATGAAATTCATTTTAAAGGGTGCCCACTCAACAATTTAAACCAGGAAATGGCATCCATTGATAAAGGCTTCCATGAACGGTTGGAAAAAATTATGGAAACTGTTCATGGATCAATTTTTGCTGCGCTTGAACAAGGACAACAGCAAGGGCTGGTCCGCAAGGATATTAACCCGGGTAAAATTGCGATGTTCATTATGGCAAGCTATCAGGGGATTATCGGTGCGGCGAAATGCATGCAAGCGCCGCAATTACTCACTGATTTATTTGGTACATTAAACGAATACATTGATACATTACGAACATCTACGCATTAATTTATCATCATTAGTTATCGGCCATTTAGCGCACCCCGCTATAGTTACCCTCAAAAAAACCGGGATTATCTTCGTTCCGGTTATAAAGCAAACTTATTTTTCGCTACAATTCAACCATCTGTTTATAACAACTCCTCCTGGCATATTCCCTGCTGATATACAAATTGCTGATGATTTTTCAGCAGCATAAGAAAAACAATTATCTACACTCAATGGCATTGATATCCGGTTCTCTTTAAATTTTTCCATGAGAAAAGCTATGTCTATTATTCCGGTTAGTCACTTCCGCCATATTTTTCTATTATCTGCGATCATTATTTATTGCCTCGTTTCAAACCAAGCGCTGGCGTTTGGCCTGAAAAATAAACATGAATATCCACTTTGGCCAAAAACACCCCCTGGCTCAGAATCAATATCGTTGCATGAAAAATCAGTGGACAGCAGCCAGGATCCAAATGATCCACAACGCACCCTCAGTGGAATCGCGACACCTACAATTCGCGCATTTATTCCAGAGCAATCAAATGGTGCTGCTGCCATCATTACCGTTGGAGGTGGCTATACATCGTTGGTGATTGATAAGGAAGGAACCGATATCGCACGCTGGCTAAACAGCCTTGGTATTACCGCATTTGTACTGAAAAATCGTTTACCGGGCGAAGGGCACCGCGCTGGGAAATACGTACCCTTACAGGACGCACAGCGTGCCTTGCGACTTGTACGAGCTAACGCGCGTAACTGGAAATTGGATCCAGCCAAAATTGGTGCAGTGGGACTATCCTCCGGTGGGCATCTCGCTTCAACACTAGGTACTAATTACGATAAAAAAGTATATTCGCCGGTTGATAAAAGTGACGCAGAAAGCGCGCGCCCGGATTTTTTAATACTGGCTTATGGCCCCCATTCCAGTAATTCGCGCCAGCACTTGATTAATCCACAACAAAAACCAGTAGAGCCGATAGAAAAGCAAGCGCTGTATGATGAGTTTCCTACTGACCAACAAATTAATAGCAAAACACCCATCAGTTTTTTGGTGAGCGCCGATAATGATGACCGGGTAGATGCGCGCAATAGCACACGTTTTTACGATGCGCTAAAAGCGGCGGGAGTAACCGCCGAATTGCATATTTTTCAGGATGGGAAACACGGCTTTGCGATTCGCAATACCAAGGGATACCCGGTCGCGATATGGACCCAACTTGCAGCGCAATGGTTGCAGACCAACAAAATAACTCCTTAATTAAACACGTCTGAATATCGCCCTACATTCACTTTCAAAACATTCAGTTTTCGCCTGTGGTTAGCATAGATGGCCACAGGTGCACAAAACTCACCTGCACAACCAAACGATTTGCACCAACGAAAACACTCACCCAACAGTGTGTTCGCTTAGGGGCAATAAGCTGGTGACGGTTCTGATTACGCAACAGTGCAAAAGAAATCACTCTTCTTTTTTTAAATGTTTATAACAACTCAAATTTTTTATAGTTTGGCGTAAAAACTATTTTTTGTTGCAATACCAATAGCGCCATTTTGTAAAACCCAACAAAACACTGCTGCAAAAATAACTAAAAATCCGCTGGCACAGTTACTGCAAACGCCCCTCCCTCAACGGCAGGATCAGTTCTCGTTATTAATTCCTGCTCGATAATTTTTAGTATCCACATAAACGATTCTTATCATCTGAATATAAAGAAAGGAGAGGCAAGAGTGAAAAGAACGGTCATTTTCATCGCGCTTTTTAGCCTGACATCTGCTGCAATAGCGCAGACTGGCAAGCCGCCCGCTGACTCAATACATGCGAATGTTCCCGTGTTAACTGAAAAGCAAAAATCGCGTTTACCCTGGTCCTGGCAGCCGGTAAAAAATAGTGAAGTTCCCACACCAGTGCATTCATCCTGGGTACGCACGTCGATAGACGCATTTATTCTCGCCAAACTGGAAGATAAAAAAATCAAACCGTCAGCGGATACTGATCGCGGCACATTTATCCGTCGCGCCACATTAGATGCCTGGGGTGTCATTCCAACGCCGGAAGAAGTTAAAGCATTTGAATCTGATCGCTCACCGCAAGCCTATGAAAAACTGATTGATCGATTACTCGCATCACCACATTACGGCGAACGCCAGGCACGCCGCTGGCTGGATTTGGCGCGCTATGCGGATAGCGGCGGTTTTGATAATGATGAAACGCGGCCAAATCTCTGGCGTTATCGCGATTATGTTGTTGACGCATTTAACCAGGACAAACCGTTCAATCAATTTATCCGGGAGCAACTGGCCGGTGATGAATTGTGGCCCGATCGCCAGGAAGCGTTAATTGCAACCGGTTTTTTGCGCAGTTTTCCTGATAACCCGAATGGCCGCAATCTGGTACAGAAAAAATATCAACATACTACGGACATTACCGACACGGTTGGTAAAGTTTTTTTAGGCCAGACTGTTGAGTGCGCCCGCTGCCACAATCATAAACTCGATAAAATTTCACAAAAAGATTATTTTGCGTTGCAAGCATTTTTCTCCAATACCAGTGTGCGCGATGATATTCCCGCGGCAATCGGTGTACAGGAAGTTGCGTACAAAGAAGCCGCTGCAAAATACGAAGCAGAGATAGCGCCAATCAACGCTGCGAAAAAAGCATTGATTGATCCCGTGCGCGAAGTAGCCGGTAAATATCTGAAGGAGCGTTATGATAACGATACGCTGGTATCACTGAACAAACCGCAAAGCGAATGGAATGCCCATGATCGCTGGATCAATAATTATTACGGTCCCTATGTTGATGATGATCGCCTCGCCGGTTATTTGCAGGATACCTCCACGGATAAAACCGCACCGGATTACAATCCAAAACACGTAGAGCTGTGGAAGCAATATGAAAAGCTGCGCAAACAAGGTCGCGAAATAGCAACAAGGCTCAAACCACAAGGCTCGCTCTACCTTTCTGCCGCAACAGAGCTGGGGCATGCCGATGCACCAGCGACATTTGTTTATTTTGGTGGAATCCAGGAGCGACCATTAGAAGAAGTGCAACCGGCATTTCCGGAAAGTATTACCAGCGAAAAACCGATTATAGTTCCGACGGCCACTTCATCAGGTCGGCGCACGGCGCTCGCCAACTGGATTGTTAGCGAAAAAAATCCACTGACAGCTCGCGTTTTCGTTAACCGCATTTGGGAACAATATTTTGCGCGCGGTATTGTGGATACCGTCAGTGATTTTGGTCGTGCCGGTGGTAAACCCACACATCCGGAATTACTCGATTACCTCGCCACCAACTTTGTTAAAGAAGGCTGGAGCGTAAAACAATTACATCGCCAGATTTTGTTATCCAGTGTGTATCGCCAATCCTCTGCCGAGCGCGATGAAAATGTACGCAAGCTTGATCCGGATAATAAATTGCTCGCGCTGTTCCCACGCAAACGCCTTGAAGCCGAACAAATTCGCGATTCATTGCTCGTTGCATCAGGCAAATTAAATGATAAGCAAGGTGGTCCCGGTGTATTCCCGCCGATTCCCTCCAATCTGGTAACCGGTAATTCCAACACCGATGGCCAACCATTCTGGAAAACCTCCGCTGATAGCAGCGATTTCTATCGTCGCAGCCTTTACATTTTCAACCGCCGCAGCGTGCCCTATCCATTGCTGCAAACGTTTGATCTGGCCGGAACCCAGGAAGTGCATAGCAAGCGTGATGTCACCACCACACCCTTGCAAGCACTCACGCTTTATCACAGCGATATTGTGTTTGGTTTATCGCAAGCGCTGACGGGCCGTGTCATTTCTGAAGGCGGAAAAAATGAAAAAGCCCAGCTTGATCGTCTCTACCAAATATTGTTTGCACGCAAACCCGACAAAGCAGAACGAAAATTATTGCAAGCTTATCTAAACGATCAGGAAAAAATTATTCGTGAAAAAGCAATTTCCGGAAAGCTGGCGATTAACCAACCCACGGGCTTGAAAGATGTGAACAACGTCGATCCTATCCGGGCAGCGGCGCTGGTTGATTTGGTTCACACCGTAGCAAACTCCAATGAATTTGCTTATCGGCTTTAATTCTAATTTTTATTTAATCGATTTTAAAAGGAACATATTATGAGTAATTCACGTCGCAATTTTTTATTAAAAACGGGCTATGGTCTTGGTGGTTTGGCATTGACCAGTGTGTTGCCCGGTGGCGGCCTTTTTGCAACGCCCGTATTAGCCGCTGAATTGGCTGATCCACTCGCGCCTAAAAACCCGCATTTTGCTGCGAAAGTAAAATCGGTCATCTGGCTCCATCAAAACGGCGCGCCATCCACGCTGGATCTATATGATTACAAACCTGAATTGATCAAACGCGCAGGCCAGGAAATTGCACCTTCATTTTTAAAAGGACTGAACGTTGCCATTCGCGGCGGCACGGGAAAACTGTATGCATCCAACCGCACCTGGAAACAACATGGTGAGAGCGGTGCATGGTTTTCTGATTTATTACCTAACCTCGCCAATCACGCCGATAAACTCGCGTTTATTAAATCCAGCGTGACGGTAGGCGCAACGCACGATATTTCAATTCTTAAATTAAACACCGGCTCACTCAATCCGGGTCGCCCAACCCTAGGGGCATGGATCAATTACGCATTGGGTTCGGCCAATCCTGATTTGCCATCCTACGTGGCGCTCTACAATGATCTTAAAGAACCGCGCGGCGGCAGTGCTAACTGGACCTCAGGATTTTTGCCTGCAGTTTACCAAGGCACGCCGTTCCGCCCCGGCGACTCCCCCATCCTGCATTTGGAGCGCCCGGAAAATTTTTCAGCAGAGCAACAAAACAATAGCCTTAGCTTGTTAAATAAACTCAATAAGCATGGTTATGCGGATTACGCGCATGACACCGAATTGCAAGCGCGCAATCGCTCTTATGAGTTGGCAGCGCGCATTGAAGTGGCTGCACCGGAAGCGGTAGATATCAGCAAAGAAACCGATGCCACCAAAGAACTGTACGGCCTCAATGACGAAGTCAGTAAAGGTTACGGCACCAATCTGTTACGTGCACGTCGTTTGGTTGAGCGCGGTGTGCGTTTCATTCAGGTAATTTCCGGTGAGCAGGAAATTCGCGGTGAAAATCGTAACTGGGATGCACACAACAGTCTCGACGAAAACCACGGTAAACATGCACGCGCCGTCGATAAACCCATCGCCGGTTTGTTGGAAGATTTGAAATCGCGCGGGCTACTGGATTCAACCTTAATCGTATGGACTTCAGAATTTGGCCGTACATCTTATGGCCAAAGTGGTAACGGCCGCGATCACAACCCATGGGGTTATACCCAATGGCTGGCCGGTGGCGGCGTGAAGGCAGGCTTTACTTACGGTGAAACGGATGAAGTAGGTTTGCGTGCAGTGGGTGAAAATGTTGTAGACACCTATGATTTGCACGCAACCGTATTACATTTGCTCGGTTTGAATCACTTGAAAACAACCTTCCTGCAAAATGGTCGCTCCGAGCGGCCAACCGTAGTGTACGGCAAAGTCGTAAAAGAATTGCTGGCTTAACACATCAATTTTTATTGCAAAGTTTTTTTTCATAGCAAAACACCGGTGTCAGACAAAGGAATGTCTGGCAAAAAAATGGATCCCCATCAAAAGGAAAATTTCCTCCAAGCCGCCCGCACAAGTATCATTCCGGGCGGCTTTTTTATTAGCCCCAGAAAAGCTTACATCAACGAAAATCTTATTTTTATTTATCGCAAAAAAAATTTTAATGCAGCATATAACTACATGAAATTATTACTGCCTATAAAAATCTAAGTAATCAATTGATTTGCGATAATTATCACTGCCATAATCAAAACGTACAAAGAAGCAAAGTATTGTACTCACTAACGTCATGCATCGAAATCCCACAAGGTCGTGGGATTTTTTTTAACGTTAAAAAAGCAAACAAGAATTCACGTTAACCCTCGAATACTTTTCCATCCATTGAGAAAACGGAGCTTATCCATGTCATTAGTTAAACGCAGTGCGCTCTTTACCCTGACTGCCGCCATGTTTTTTATCGCCAACACGCAAGCCCAGCAACAACAAGTTGATTACAACGCGGTAGAAATCAAAACTACAAAAATCGGCGAAAACTTTTATACCCTGGAAGGCGCCGGCGGAACCATCAGTGCACTTACCGGTCCGGATGGTATCTTCCTGGTGGATTCACAATTTGCGCCCTTAACCGACAAATTAGTTGCAGCGTTAAAAAAGATATCCAACCAACCGATACGCTACCTGGTGAATACCCATGTGCATGGTGACCATACCGGTGGCAACGAAAATTTTGCCAAACAAGGTGCAATCCTTTTTAGCCGCGATCAACTGCGTGCACGCCTTGCCAACCCCAACCCACAACCTGACGGCACACCGGGCAAACCTGCACCGGCAAAAGCATTGCCAGTCATTACTTACGACAATCAAGTTACCCTGCATATTAATGGCGAGGAAGTTCGTTTAATTCCTATTCGTGTTGCACATACCGATGGCGATACACTGGTGCAATTTACCAAACAGGATGCATTGGCCACTGGCGATTATTTCCGCTCAACGGGTTATCCGGTCGTTGATCTAACCAATGGCGGCACATTGCGCGGCATTCTGGATGGACTCGGCGCAACCATTGGTCGTGCAGGTCCCAAAACCAAAATTATTCCCGGCCACGGTCCCATTACTGATCGCAACGGTGTTATCGCCGCGCGCGATTTGATTCTGGCTGCACGCGATAAAATTTCACCGCTGGTTGCGCAAGGGAAAACCGTGGAAGAAGTTCTTGCATTAAATCCCACCAAAGAATTTGATGCAAAAGTAGAAGGTGTTACACCGCAGAGTACGGAACGTTTTGTACGCTGGTTATATGCCGAGATAAAGAACAATAAATCGTAATTAGATTTTTGGCTGGAGAGTATTCAACAATAAGGTTTACTCTTCAGCCAAACATGTTAGTTTTAGTGCACCCGCCCTCCCTTAATTACTTTATTTTTATTAGACCTCCATATCTCGCGCAATATTCATTGTTTAGTTAATGTTGTCCCTAGTGATCACAAATACCCAGCAAACTGAATATCAATGAAAATATTGCAATAGATCCAGCACCAACTTTTCGCTTATCAACACCAAAAAACAATTATAGAAACTAAATGAAATATATTTATTTCAGTAGTTTTATAAATAGCTGCATCAATTTATTTTAAATAATTAGCGTACTTATTTGGCATACTTATCGCAATTCCTGGGCATGGGTATTTAATCACCAACGAAAGGAAAATTTATGCGTCTGAAGTCTGCACTACGCTATCCCTGTTTATTTAATCAACTCAATAAAATTGTTATCTGTCTTCTATTACTAACCGCGGGTACATTTTCGCCCTCCACGATCGCCGCTTCTGACACAGAAAAAGAAACCCGAAAAAATAGCTCTACTTCACCAGACAACACTACTGTTTCAAGCGCACAAGCAGCTACTGAAGAAGTATTAAATCCTGATGAATTATTAGAACAAGATCCCACTGCAGCTGGTCGCAACAATACGCAGGGCATTGAAGAAGTCATTGTGGGCGGCAAAAAAGTGATTGTGCCGCTGCGCAGTGTCAAAGACGCACCGATTTCCATTTCAATCGTGTCGGGTGATGAACTGCAAAAATTTGAAGTTACACGCTTTCAGGATGTATTAAAAAAATTAGGTAATGTGCGCATTGCCGGCCAAACCGGTTTGGTGACAGGGCAGAATTTATCGCTGCGCGGAATTGGTTTTCCCGGCGGCAGCCCGCAAGATCCGGGCATTGGTGTAAGCGTTGATGGTGTGAGTTATGCGTTTACCGATATGGCCGGTAGTTTTAATTTTTATGATCTTGAATCCGTTGCCGTTACCCGCGGTGCGCAAGGAACCCAGGGCGGGCTTGCAGCAAATTATGGTCGCATTACCTTTCGCACCCGCGCACCCACTTTTGATGATGAAGTACAAGCCTCGATAACGGCGGGACAACGCAATACATTAATCACGCGCGCTGCCGTTGGTGGTGCAGTTGTTGATGATTTGTTAGCTTATCGCGTAACGTTTTTGCGCGAACAGGCTGATGGACCTTTTGTTAATCACTATGACATAACCCAATCACTTTATAATCGCGACCGGACCTCCGCAAAAATTCAATTATTGCTGACACCGGATGAAAATTTCAGTGCGCACTTGAGTGCAGATTTCACACCAAAAGGTGCCGAATACGGCTCCTCTTCGTTCGGCGCATTCTCGCGTGCAACACCGGATTACTACGATACCCTCGACCCGAAAACCGGTTTACCGATTGCCGTAGTGCAGGAACTTGAACCTGCAGGCCGGTTGGAGCGACGTTGGTTCAAGCAAGACCAAAGTTACAACTACCTTGATCCTGACGGAACCAAAGATCGCGTTGAGCGCAGCGATGGACCACCGCAAGAACGCGATACCGGCGGTGCATCATTAGAACTCAATTGGAAGCTGGGCAATTACGCCTTGAACTCAATTACGGCTGCACGCGATTTTACTTTTGCCTGGCACGGTAAAAATACTGGCCTGCGCGATATCTTCGACATCATGCGCGAGCCATCGCAAGCCTGGAATAATTACAAACAATTGAGTGAAGAATTCAGTATTGCCTCATCAGATATAGAAACAGATTTCGGCAAATTCAATTACAAGACCGGTATTTTTTATTTGCATACGGAAGCGCGCACCGGACAGCCCGGCTGGGGAACTCGCTTTGGTTCAGACGCAGGCGCTTATTATGCAACGGTAAGTCAATACAAAGCGCTGGATACCGATGCCGCTGGCCGCTATTTGTTACTTAACTCCGCTGATCGATTGAATATCGCAGCACATACAAAAACTGATGGCGATAAATTAGCCTGGTTTGGCAATATCGATTGGAGCCCTACTGAACGCACCAGCATTAATTTCGGTTTACGTGTATCAGATGAAAAATCGCATCAACTGCAATCTGCCAGTTATATTTCCCATCAAGGTTATGCGCCCGAATTAAATCCAGTTTCGGTAAACAACGTACAACTTGGCGGGTTTGATAGCGACACTAAAGGTGAGATAGATCCAACAAAAAATTCACTCGCGCAATTAGCCCTGGCTGATTCTGTTGCGCTCAAATATTTTAAAGTACCCAATTATGGGAGCCTTAATGCCCTACAAAAAAATCAGGTGGCGCAAGCTAAAGCGATACGTGCGGCGCGAATCGGTGGTGTTTATCAAACGACTGCCGCTGAACCGTTTGATGATGTATTAACCGGAGCCAATATAAGCCCGAATTTTCAAATCAATGATAACCACACAGTTTATTTTTCCTGGCAACACGGGGAAAAAGCCGGCGTCTCACAAATTGTAGGAGCAACCAAAGAAGGTGGAAAATCGGCGCTGACTGAAGCAGAAAAAACGAATAACTATGATTTGGGCTGGAAAGCTAATTTGCTCGACGATAATTTAATTCTCAGCACCAGCATCTATTATCTGGATATCAGCAACTACATCCAATCACTTTATTATTACGATGCGGAACAAACGCGCATTAATGATGATGGAAAACCGGCTTATACTGTTGGCTTGGGTAACGTTCCAAAAATTACCGCTAAAGGCCTAGAGTTTGATGCGGCCTATACATTCAATAACACTACGCTGCGTTTTGCCGGCGCTTACAGCGATCCACGTTATAAAGATTTTCAATACGCGGCAAAACCACCGGAGTTAGGTGGCCTGTCAACAGCAGCCCCCTATTATGACATTAGCGGAGAAACAATCGCCGGAGCGTCCAAAGTTTCATTCAATATTTCACTCGAACACACCGAGTTGGTTTTCGGGGACAACGAACTTCACGGCAATATCAATTACAACTACGTGAGCAGTTTTAATCCCAATACCTCTTTATCTCGCTACGCAAAACAAGGTGGTTATGGATTAACGGATCTTGCTGTTGGTATTGCTACCAACAATCATAAAGTAGATTTCACGCTGATTGTGCGCAATCTGTTTGATGTGGAATACGGCAGCCTGTATGACTGGAATAGTTTTTCACCGAGCGAACCACGCTGGATCGGCGTTAGCTTAAGCAGTAAATTTTTTTAATCAACAAGCAATATAATGTTTTGCTGCGCCCAAAAAACGCAGCAAAACATTAATTAATGGCTAATCATCCACGGGCGCATGGAAGGAAACATTTTATTTCCGCCAGCGGTATACATCAGGTTGGATTTGCGAATCGGTTTATCACTGCAACCGCAACCTTTACCATGTTTATGCTCGCGCCGCGCTTTTTGTTCAGCGCGATAATCCGGTGTCGAAAAAACCGGCGCATTCATCGCTGCTTCATTGCGCTGGTGCGCCATACGGTTTTCTGTTTTCATATCCAGAAATTCCGGCGCCAGCATAATCACACGTGCGCACAATGTTGCACAACTCGGACACGCCATGGGTTTACTGGAATCTTCCATCGCGGCTAATTCGTAAAACAAACCATGGTCTGCGCATTTGTAGTCGTAAACGGGCATAGCTATACCTCTGAAATTTAACCCCACCCTAACCC
>JAGKWQ010000064.1 GCA_021151825.1 Cellvibrionaceae bacterium | reverse complement strand
AATGATGTTGCCAGCTTTATCCTTCACGCTGCGCAGCGGCAGATATGCAAGCCGCTTCTTGTTTCTCATGCCCCAGAAGTTTTCAAGCCCTTGCACCTGCTCAACATCAACAATCGGCGTGTTTTCCGTGCCAAGCGTTGCTGCATCAGCCAGCATAGACGTCATCAGGTTGTCTAGGCGCTGAGCATCCATCGCCTTGGTTACGTGGCCTTCAATGCGCTCTTGGTTGTCAATAAAGTAGCGCTTTCCGTACTGCATACAGATTGGAATGTAAGAGCCTGCAATGCGTTTCGGCTTTTCTAGCCACCCATCGCCTGAGAATACACCACAATAAACACGGCGCTTTTTCAGCTTGCGGCGGTCAACTTCAAAAAATCCAGACTCGTTTAGCTCGTCGATGACTTCTTCAATCTCATCCTCGATGTAAACGGCTTTTTCGCCTGTGACTGGGTTTAAGAATGTGATTGCTTCGACCTTCTCAATCTTGACTTCAAACCACTTGCACAGTGTTACCGCATCTGGTGTGACCCAATCATTCCATTGTCCTGTCTCAATCTTCTGCACAGATTCAGGCGCGGCGTCTTTGTACTCTGATTTAAAGTCATCTGGCGTCATCGTGTACGCCATGCCGCACCACATCGCATCGGACTTGTCGTATGACTTGGCCGCGCCATCCCAGAAAAGGCAAGACTGCGTATCGTAGACAGGTTTAAACATGATTTGCATACGGTCGTTTTCTGGGTCTTCATCGTCTGCATACTCTGCACAAACCTCAAAAGCGCCCATGCCGCCTGTGACTGCATCATCAAACGCATTGATGGCGGCGAAATCGCCGTTACTACGTATCCAATCTGCCCTAAAGGCTTTGTTTAGCTTTTCGGCCAGTTCAACCGATGCGTATTCGTCGGACGGGCGATACTTGACCGTGATTTTGTTGCGGCGATACTCTGAAATAATGCGGTCAACTTCTCGCGCTACCTTGTTAAGCTCAAAGCGCGGATATTTGTCCGTATTCTCTGCGATATCGGTGCCAGCAAATGTTGAGCCTTCCCAT
>JAGKWQ010000030.1:2500-5466 GCA_021151825.1 Cellvibrionaceae bacterium | reverse complement strand
AAATGAATATGGCAGCTACCTACTCTCCCGCATTGTGGTGCAGTACCATCGGCCATGGCGGGCTTAACTTCTCTGTTCGGAATGGGAAGAGGTGAACACCGCCGGCAATACCACCATAAGATGGTTCTTAGTAGAAAGTAGTCACTATAAAGTAAATTGTTATTATTACATAAAAACCCTTTATACTTTCGACTCTTCTCTTTCAACTAAACAATATCGTGACATATTGGTCAAAGCAATCTTTCAAATAAACTAAATAATAAAATTAAAGCTTACGGGCAATTAGTACTACTCGGCTTTGATGTTACCACCTTTACACCTGTAGCCTATCAACGTGGTAGTCTCCCACGGCCCTTAAAAGTAAACTCATCTTGAGGAAGGTTTCGCGCTTAGATGCTTTCAGCGCTTATCCTGTCTGTACATAGCTACTCTGCAATGCCCCTGGCGGAACAACAGATACACCAGCGGTACATACGCTCCGGTCCTCTCGTACTAAGAGCATGTCCCCGCAATTTACTAACGCCCACCACAGATAGAGACCGAACTGTCTTGCGACGTTCTGAACCCAGTTCACGTGCCACTTTAATCGGCGAACAGCCGAACCCTTGGGACCTTCTCCAGCCCCAGGATGTGACGAACCGACATCGAGGTGCCAAACCTCCCCGTCGATATGAGCTCTTGGGGGAGATCAGCCTGTTATCCCCGGAGTACCTTTTATCCTTTGAGCGATGGCCCTTCCATACGGAAACCACCGGATCACTTTAGCCTGCTTTCGCACCTGCTCGACTGGTCAGTCTCACAGTCAAGCTCCCTTTTACTAATACGCTCTACGTACGATTACCAACCGTACTGAGGGAACCTTTGCGAGCCTCCGTTACACTTTAGGAGGCGACCACCCCAGTCAAACTACCCACCATGCAATGTCTCCCCTCTCAAGGATTAGACTCTAAGTAACAGAAGGTTGGTATTTCAACGTTGACTCCACATAAGCTAGCGCCTACGCTTCATAGTCTCCCAACTATCCTACACATCTGTTACTCAAAATCAATGCAAAGTTGTAGTGAAGGTTCACGGGGTCTTTTCGTCCCGTGGCGGGTAACCGGCATCTTCACCGATACTACAATTTCACCGGGCTCACGGAGGAGACAGTGTTCAACTCATTAGACCATTCGTGCAGGTCGGAACTTACCCGACAAGGAATTTCGCTACCTTAGGACCGTTATAGTTACGGCCGCCGTTTACTGGGGCTTCGGTCACAAGCTTCTCCCCTTACGAGGATGACAAGCTCCCTTAACCTTCCAGCACCGGGCAGGTATCAGGCTCTATACGTCTTCTTTCGAATTTGCAGGGCCCTGTGTTTTTGCTAAACAGTTGGTTGAACCATTTCATTGAATCCACATCACTGTGGATAGCTTTATCCCGAAGTTACAGCTACAATTTGCCTAGTTCCTTCTCCGTGGCTCACCCGAGCGCCTTAGAATACTCATCTCGACTACCTGTGTCGGTTTACGGTACGGGTTGTAATAACCTAACCTTAGAAGTTTTTCTCGCGAGCTTGATTAGGGTCTCTATCTCTTCAGCCGAAACCTCTGAGTACTATCACGTTCGACACAACCAGTGGATTTGCCTGCCAGTCGTATATCTACACGCTTTAACGGGATATTCCGTCATCCCGCGGACCTTTCACTTCTCTGTTACTCCATCGAAATTATTACAAGTGTTGGAATATTAACCAACTTGACATCAGCTGCACCTCTCGGCTTCGCCTAAGTACCCGACTAACCCTGATCCGATTAACGTTGATCAGGAACCCTTAGTCTTTCGGCGACAAGATTTCTCATCTTGTTTATCGTTACTCATTCCTACATTTTCTTTTCCAACCGCTCCAGAATACCTCACAGTACTCCTTCTCCGCTGGTTGGAATGCTCCCCTACCAATACCACCAAGGTGGATTCTACAACTTCGGCGCTATGTTTGATGCCCGATCATTTTCCGTGCCCGAACCCTCGACCAGTGAGCTGTTACGCACTCTTTAAATGAATGGCTGCTTCCAAGCCAACATCCTGGCTGTCTTAGGATTCAAACTTCGTTTGTTCAACTTAACATAGACTTAGGGGCCTTAATTGATAGTCTGGGTTATTTCCCTCTCGGCCATGGACCTTAGCGCCCACAGCCTCACTGCCACAGATATATATCAGCATTCGGAGTTTGTCAGGGTTTGGTAGGCGGTGAAGCCCCCTAGCCCAATCAGTAGCTCTACCTCTGATATACTTCTTTTATGTGACGCTGTTCCTAAAAACATTTCGGGGAGAACGAGCTATCTCTCAGTTTGATTGGCCTTTCACCCCTATCCACAGTTCATCCCATAGCTTTTCAACGCTAATGAGTTCGGACCTCCAGTGTGTGTTACCACACCTTCATCCTGACCATGGATAGATCACAAAGTTTCGCGTCTGCACCTACTGACTAATCGCCCTCTTTGGACTCGCTTTCGCTGCGGCTCCGTTAATTATGAACTTAACCTCGCCAGTAAGTAGCAACTCGTAGGATCATTATGCAAAAGGCACGCCGTCACCCTTTAACAGGCTCCGACCGCTTGTAGGCGCACGGTTTCAGGTACTATTTCACTCTGCTATTCGCAGTACTTTTCACCTTTCCCTTACGGTACTGGTTCACTATCGGTCACTAACTAGTATTTAGCCTTACCAGATGGTGCTGGCAGATTCACGCAGGATTTCTCCGGTCCCGCGCTACTCAGGATACCACACGTCCACACACTCTTCCGCTTACAGGGCTCTCACCTCTATCGCTTGCCTTCCCAGACAATTCAGCTTCTGTGTATCTTCTAAAAGTGGTCCTACAACCCCGACAGAGCACGCTCCGCCGGTTTGGGCTATTCCCTCTTCGCTCGCCACTACTGGGGGAATCATTAGTTATTTTCTTTTCCTCCGGGTACTTAGATGTT
>JAGKWQ010000029.1 GCA_021151825.1 Cellvibrionaceae bacterium | reverse complement strand
CCTGCATAAGCCTCTACCGTCTTACGATGGCGCTTGGCTTCACTCCAGCGGCTTACAGCCGCTTTGCTGATGCCGTAGTGGTCGGCTAGTTGTTTTTGGTTCATGTTGTTCATCCGTTGTTGTGCTAGTGTGCGACTGGCGTTAGTTGAAAATGCGCACAATCTTTTCTTGCGAGTTGCGCAAATCGCCGTTGGCGTTGTGGTAAAACACGGTGACGATATCACCGACGTTTAATTCATCATCGAAAAACACAGTACCGCTAAAGCCTGATTCTGTTTTGACTACTGCGAAGTATTTGCCCATTTTTATTCTCCATCACCGCAGCCCCGCGCTGCATGAGTTAACTATAGGTCAACTGGAAAATAACGCAACAACTTTTTGACTGGTCGGATGAGTGATAAGAAAAAGGCGCGTTATGCGCCCTGGTATTCGATTGCCATTTCTGGCATGTTTAGGTTTCTGACAAAGAACCCTGCCAGGCTCCTTCCAGTGAACGGACAGGTATCTTCAATCTGTCCAAGAGTCACGCCGTTAATTTTCCAGCTTGATTCAGAGCCAATAAACTTTGGAGCCATTGAATTACCTGGCACCGCTATCCCTCCAATTCTGAACCATTCCGAATATGTCATTTGTCTTGCTTTGTCGCTTAGTTGGTAAACCATCTTTCTTCCTCCGTTATTCCCGCCAACCCTACCACACCCACAAACTCAAAGTGGTACAACCAGCACCGCTGCTTGCCGAAACCGCTCCAAGATGGCGGCTGGTATGTCGCGCGGTGGTAGGTCGGTGATGTATGTAAATGGTTTATACCCTGCAATGGTGATTTGGTAGCATTTCATTTTGTGAGTCCTACTGGTTTGGCTTGGCACAACTTACACCACCTGCACCAGAAAAGTGGTAACTGCTCAGCATTGAACGAGTTTGAGCACTTATGGCCAAAGCATCGGTAACATAGATATAGTCTGTTCATATCTGAGTCCAATAAAAAGCGCCCGAAGGCGCTGCTGGTTGCTAGAAGTCTGGCATTTCGTCATCAAAGTAGTTAGACGGAGGCTGACCAATCTGAGGCTGGTAGTTCTGCTGCGGTTGGCGTTGTTGTGGCGCTGGTTGTTGTGCAGGTTGCTGCGTAGTGGCAGCTTGCTGTTCTTGCTTGCCGCCTAACAATGTAACTTCACGCACATTAACCTTCATTTTTGCGCCAGCTTGACCTTGATTTGTTGTGTACTGCTCAAGTGATACATCACCACAGACAGAGACGGCACCGCCTTTTTTAATGTACTGCGCAAGAGACTCGGCACGCTTACCCCACAACGAGCAATCAAACCAATCGCTGATGTATTTTCCGTCATCACCTTTTCTGCTCGACTTTACAGCGACAGGAAAGCTCAATACTGACTGCGATCCGTTTGCTGTATTTACGGTGCGCAATTCTGCATCGCGTCCGACATTTCCTGAAATTGATAGGTTGTTCATTATTTCATTCCTCTTTGTTGTTTCAAATATTCCCAATGCTGACCAAATGTGACGCCTAAAGAATTTAACGCCTCATCCATGTCAGCGATGAATTGTGGTATTGCATCACTTAATGTTGATTGGTCTGCTTCTGACTTTTCAGTTACCGAGTAATGCAGGTTGTTGCATAAAACCATGCGTGGATCGTACTGACAGAAAATGTGCTGCTCAGCTTTTGTCGCAAATAGCTGAAACTGCGCCTGCCATTTCCATGATTTTTTGTTGCCGCCAAACGCTGCGAACTTGATGTAGTTTTCTCCGTTAAATGGCGCTTTAATCTCGACAGCTGTTTCATCAAAAACGCCATCAGGAGACACGCCAACGCGCAAAGACTCATCCATGTACATGAATGGCAGCTCTTTAATTTCAACGAATCCAAGCGCTGCTGAGAGCGCATCACGGGCAGCTGGCTCGTATAGGTTGCCATGCTCTAATTGCTTGAACGGCAATTCATCAGGCAGAGTGCATGAGCAAACCTGGCTAATCAGGCTTGCCATGTAGCTTTGTCGGCCTTCTGAATCGCGCTTAGCAACAATCTTATCTGCGTTGCTTGCAGATAGCACACCGAGCTTCATAGTGTGCCAATCTGCTGATTTCTGCTGTACTTGCACTGGGCTGAATCCAAAAACTGATTCAAGGCTTCCAAGTTGCGCCACTGCGCGGTT
The DNA here is from genome assembly GCA_021151825.1 of Cellvibrionaceae bacterium. Classification (GTDB taxonomy): domain Bacteria; phylum Pseudomonadota; class Gammaproteobacteria; order Pseudomonadales; family Cellvibrionaceae; genus Cellvibrio. The sequence continues at coordinate 3,295 of JAGKWQ010000029.1, read as the reverse complement.
GTAGATGCTCATTTCTTCGCCTTAAGCGCTTTAATCGCTGATTGAGCTTGTTGTTCTGTTAGATGGCATATAGCTTCTACTTTTAACCAAGCCAGCATCTTTGGTTTTGATTCATCAGATAATGAATTGTAATGGTCAGTCAGCCATGCCTCTGATTCAAGGCTAATTGGCGTTACATCGCGAGCAGGCTCATCTTTGACAATACCTTCGCCGCCGTCGGCGTTTAAGTATTCGATAGCATCGTGCAGTCGGTCAACTTTAGGCCAGTATTTTGATGCACGCTTAACTACAGTCTTACGACACATCTCTTCGTAGTCAGTAACCCATGGTCCTGATGGTGGCTTGCCCTGCTTACCTCCAGTAAATGCTTCTGAGCGATTGCGCACCTCATGCAGTTGTTCAACGCTCATTTCCTCAGTCAGGTATGCACCCGTTGAAGTCCTGACAACGCAGTAAGCGCCGACTAAAGCGCCGCGATTTCTGAATGAGTTGTAAACGTGCTTAGGTGCTTTATCAATGCCTTGGTTTTCATAAATGTCTGTTTCATAAACCAGCTTAGCCTGTCCAAACTCAATCGATCCTGTTGCCATGGCTAAATGAAGCAGTCCCATATAGCTAATGTCAAGGCAGATGGCCATACCTGACTGACTTTTGCGAGGAACCAAATAAGCGTGCTTGCTTGCTGGGTTCAGGCTGACACCGATGGCCGCTGCATTGCGTAATGCGTTCTGAACCGACACAGGATTTTGCTGCGCTATACTTAAAGCGAATTGACTGGCAGAAAGTAGCTGCATTGCATAGTTTGCTTCTGCTGGCCAATTTACCGCATTGTGCGCGGAAACTAGGTTAAGGCATTCAGGCTCAACGCCACGCACCATGTCGTGGATTGTCATTAACTGGCTCATTTCAATTTACCTTTCAAAGTTTGCAGATTACCGATAGCAATTTCTTTCTTTGCTGATTCAAGCGCTTTTGATGCAATGCGATTCTGAACCAGCGCAAACAAGAAGTTGAACGCTGAATCGTCAATCGAATTTACTAAGTGCTCAAGGTCAACAATTCCAGAAATCTGAATCTGCTGGTCTGGCGATGCGGTCATGCATTTGACCGACGAGATTTTAATGTTGTGCATATAGCCTCCGTTGTTTGTATTTCATATACTAAATTAAAACTTGTAGAAAGTAAATGTTTAATGCTAAAATATTTATGAAATTCACCAAAGGAGATTTTTATGACTAGCTTGGTTATCAACAACGTTGAAATATCAACTGATGAGCATGGGCGATACAGCCTGAATGATTTACACAAGGCTGCTGGCTCTAGCATTGCATCACTGCCAAACAAGTTTATGCGTCAAGAATCAGTTAAAAATGTGATCGCTGTTCTTAATGCCCAGAATCGGGCATTTGAACCAGTATCGATAAAAAGAGGGCGTTACACTGGCGGCTCTTGGGTTTGTAAAGAGCTTGTATATAAATACGCAATGTGGGTTGACGCTGAATTTGAAGTTAAGGTTATCCAGACATTTGATGAAATTTCTAGAGCGTCAAGATCTATTGGTGGTATGCAGAAATTAAATGATCTTGTTGCTCAGGCTGAGCTTGCTAATGCAAAGGCAAGCATTCACGCATCTGGCCTAGCAAAGCATAAGAGCATTAAAAAACAGAATGCAATTAAAATCTCCGATGAGATTGAAAGCATCCAGTTAAAACTTGGGTTTGCAAAATAAAAAAGCCCACGCTGGCTGGCAGTGGGCAATTTAATAGCTGAGATGAGGATTATAACGTGTCAGGTTGGATAAAGCTACATAGGGGAATTTTTGACCACTGGATAGCAAGCGACCCAGACTATCTTTGTGTCTGGTTAAGAATGCTGACAGAGGCAAACTTTGAAGATAAAAAACACCTTTTTAACGGTGCGCTTCTTGAGATACGGAGAGGCCAAATCATCTTTGGCCTTGAGGCTTGGAGCTCAAAAACAGGTGTCACTATAGCGAAATTGAGAAAACTTCTCGACATGCTAGAGAAGGACAAAATGATTAACAGGCAAAAAACAAATAAATATTCTTTAATATCAATAACTAACTACGCTTTGTATCAAGACGATGACAGGCAAAACGCAAGCAAATCGCAAGCAGACGACAATCAAAACGCAACACCTAAAGAATTAAAGAATATAAGAATTAAAGAAGATACTAATGGCGATTCTGTCGAATCCGCCGTTAAGAAGCCTCGCAAGAAAAAATGCAGCTTTGAGCCTGAAATGAGCAGGCAGGCATGGGAAGATGCTTTCGATGTTTTTTGGAATAGCGTTGAGCAAAAGCGCGTTGGTAAGGCTGATGCTAAAACCGTGTTTTCTAAATACACAAATGGGAAGTCTGATGACGAAATCGAATTTTTCCTGAACGTCATTTGCCACTGGTACGATTTGTATTTGAAAGAAGATGAGTCAAGATTGCTTCCTGAAAACAAAAAATACCTAAAGCACGCATCAACGTGGCTGAACTCTGAGCCGTGGAAGGCTGACCCCGCTGCGTATTTAGAATTCAAAAAACAATACTACGGAGAAACGAATGAAGGCTAACTTGCAAGCTGAGCAATTCCTGATTGCCTCAGTAATCCTATCACCACAAACCGACGCCGCACTGGAGGCAATTGAAAAGGTCAAGCCGTGCCACTTTTCAGAGCGCGCGCATCAGGACATTTGGCAATCACTTAGCGAAATGATGAACTCAGGTCGCTACATCGACGAAGGCACGCTTGAGGCTTGGATGTTTGACCAACTCAACGCGAATTACCGCGCTGTGATTATGGCGGCAATGACTTCCTGCCCAAGCGCTGCTGGCTTGAAGTCTTACACGAAGTCGGTTTATGAACTTGGAGAGCTTCGGATTGCTGAGGCGCATTTGATGGCCGCGATTAACGCTATCAACTCAAACGGAGCGGCGATTGACCGAGTAAATCGAGCTTTGACCGAAGTCGCAAAGATTGGCCAGACCGATTCTGATGATGACTTTGTTGACCCATTCGATGCAATCATCCAACTCAACGACCGGATGGAGGCAGCTTTAGCTGCTGGAAATTCGATTGCTGGATTATCGTCTGGATTTATCGGAATTGACCGACTGACTAACGGATTTTTCGGAGGGCAATTAATCATCGTCGCAGCACGTCCTGGAGTTGGTAAAACGTCACTCACCATGAACATGGCCGAAAGCATGGCGCTGTTTAATCAAAAATCCAAAAACGTGCTTTACGTGTCGCTAGAAATGCCAGCTGTTCAGCTGATTGCAAAG
>JAGKWQ010000063.1 GCA_021151825.1 Cellvibrionaceae bacterium | reverse complement strand
TAGCAAGCGCGTAAGCGTTGATTAGTGTTATCAGGTACGGCTGCATCCTGTCAAAATGTGTATCTAAATCAAAGTGGTAGTACACCGCTTGGTCGATTGCACCCAAAAAGTATACAGTACCAAAGCACAAAAAGATTGTACGAAATGTTGATAAATTTTTGATATTCGCCTGCGCGCAGTAGAAATAAAACGCAGAAACGATTAAGAAGGCTTGAAAATTGGTAGTTGTGACGGCTTGTATTGCTGTGTAGGCGACAAGTGATGTCAGCATAATAAAAGCTCTGCCGTTAAGCAGCGCAACAATGCACCACAAAACGGCTAAAAAAAAAGTGAAATTACTTACGTTTAGGTTTCCGACTAGCATTGCCAGGCTTCTTGTCTTTTGGTTTAGTGTCTGTACCGCTCATTATAACTCCTTGGTTAGTTATCAGTCACAAGGATAGCCAATAACCCACACCAATTGCAATCCAAAGCGATGAGCAAAACACAAATGTAAAAACAAACGCGGCATATTCTTTAAAGCTGACAACATCGCCGTACCGGTAGCGCATGTATAGTAGCAACGTTGCGGTTAATGTCAGGGTCAGTGGTAACAATTCCGTTTTCATAATATCTCCAAATGAAAAAAGGCGCTAACAGAGTAAACTATTAACGCCTTGGTAGTGGTATGACCAGCTCCTACAGGCCTAGGTAGATGAACTTGCCGAAGCAAATAACAGGCGGTAAATGGTCTGTTTGCGTCACGTTGCCGTTCATGCTGTCGGTTGTGAAATTGTGCGTGTGCGAACTCTCGTTAGCTGTTGCTCCTGCAATGGTGTGCGTGTGTGTGCCGTCCAAGCCTATGGTAACATTCCTGCTTGTTGTTGAGTTTCCGACGTTCCCTGATGTAAGCACCGCCAGCGCCATAACCAAGCCTGTCGCGTGCATCTGGTATCGTAGACGTTAAACCAAGCGTTGCCGCCGCTGCCCGCTGCGTTGCTGTCAGCGCGTTGACGCTACGCCCATCCATGAACACCCAGCCGTTGTGGTCGTTGGTGCCGTAGAAATCTTTAATGTCGCCGACATGCACGTTCCCGACGTTAATATCTATAAAAGGTCGAACAGTCAGCCTGCGCCATGGGAGCGACGTGTTAGACGTACCTCTACGGCAGCGGAGGAAGCTTCCGTCCTCTTTTTCAATCTGAAGGATGAGCACATCTCCAGCTCGCGCAAAGTATAGTGACGGATATTCAATGGTTATTACAGAGCCAGCAAGCACGCCGTCTAAAGTAATTGACGAAGAATGTAGCTCAACTCCTTTTTGGCTTTTTATGATGTTTCTGACCTTTCCTGTGTAGCTCTCATCCAGTTGAACTTGCACGCTAGATACAGCAATGTTGCTTGTTATTGTTGTGGTGAAGCTGTACGGAATCCCACCGGCTGCTGCGTTTCCGTTAGGCTGTACAGTGCTGTCCCTCTCTCCAAACTGAAGGTACGTCGGGGTTTTTACCGTATTAAGGTCTGCGCTCAACCCTTGCCAGCCGGCAGGGAACCAAACCATGGCAGCTCCTGCGGTGGCATTGAACGCCTCATTTTTAAACACCACGTTTTGGCCAGCAGAGCTAACACTATGCGCAGGGTCTGATGACTCTCCGCCGCCCAAGTGCAAAGAGCCAACCC
>JAGKWQ010000062.1 GCA_021151825.1 Cellvibrionaceae bacterium | reverse complement strand
ATTTAGAGGTTTTCTTGTTGAAATAAACACCGGTTACCCCGCTGGTGTTTTTGCTGGACAACCTTAGATTCATGTGATTTTGTTGGATTGTGACGCTTGCCAGATTTTCGAGTCTGTTGTTAGCTCTATCACCGTCTTTGTGGTCTATAAAATCTGGCCAGTAACCGTAAGAAATTAGCCATGCCAAGCGATGAACCCTATAAAACTTTCCAAAAATTAAACAATGAACGTAACCTTTACCGTCGATTGTTTTTATTTCTTTACCAGAATATCGTGTATTCCAACTCTTAAGGCTGCATGGTTTGTTGATGTGCTTTTCTGTGCGGGGTTTCCAATACATTTTCCCGTTTGAGGGATTGTATTCTACAAGCTCTTTCGCCTGTTCAACTGTAATTGGATGGATCATTGTAAATTGCCCTTTGGTTCAAACATAACGTTTAGTATATACCAAAGGGCAGACAATTCAATTTTTATTTATCCCGTGAAAGCATTAGCCACCTCGATATTGTCAATAACCAGTACCGTGCAACCGAGCGCAATTCGGCGTTCGTGATCACGCCGTTGCAGTTTGGTCGGTCTCGCACCTGGCGCTTTTAGCTCAACAAAAATAATTTTACCGCCAGGTAATGTCACGATGCGGTCAGGTACGCCGCGACGATTCGGGCTTGTGAACTTTTCACACAAGCCACCTAAAGACTCAACGCGCTTGACTAGCGCTTTTTCGATATCACGTTCAAGCATGACCAACCTCTTTCAATAGTTCGTTTGCCATTTCAATATATCGTGCATAGTCGACGTCTTGCGGTAACGTATCGCTCAGCGCCATCATCGGTCTTGCGCCGTCAGACTTCGGCACTTTGTTGCTGTTCTTGGCATATGCAATACAAACGTCTTTATCGACAGCGCGACTATAGTAAAAGCGCACAGCTTTACCTAAATACTCACCGCGCCAAACAGCGCCGCCTGTCACGCGACGAACCGTTAAGAATTGGCGCACGTCTTGGCATTGTGTCACGGTCGTTTCAATCGCCGTTCCGTTTGCCAGATACTGCGCGACAGCATCAAACGCAATGTTACAATCTGGATTCTTAGCCAAGCCGCCATCGGCA
>JAGKWQ010000007.1 GCA_021151825.1 Cellvibrionaceae bacterium | reverse complement strand
GCCACCGCCACCGCCACCGCCACAAGCAGTTAACAATACGCAGAACACAACCACAGGAAATTTAAAAATATTCACAACACTCATCTTGAAATACTCAATTATTACTTTTATCGCTAACAATGTTAGAAGGAAAAAATCGGAGGAAACCCCTGAAAAAATCAATCGCACAAATGCGTATCGCACATGTTTGTTGCGGGGATAACGGATCAACGAAAAGTTCAACAAGCTGCAGCATTCCATGGCCCTCTTATTTAAGGCTGCAATATCCACCCTGGCCTAAATAAATCCCTGAGATAGCCGGCTGCACTATGAAGACACCACACAATGTGGTGACCTCCATTTTTTTAATTTTTATTTATTCGGTACCAGCTGGTCTTATTTGGCCCGAATCAATACACGCGCGTTTGCAGGGTCAATTTCAGCCTGTAATCCCAGCGGCTCGGTCAGTGTTGCCAATGTTGCTGGCAGATCTTGCAGCCGAATGACGGCGGTAACCTGCATATCGGCAATGTGAGCATCGGCCAATTCAATGCGGACAGGAAAATAACGTTGCAGATCAGCGATGACGGTTGCGAGTGATTGCTCCCTGAAAACCAACTGGCGCTTGCGCCATGCCAGTGCGGCCGAATCAATCGCTTGCGGCTCTTCACCTTTAATCGCAGCAGAAATCGCCAATCGCTGATTCGCCTTTACCAAACCACTGGCTACAAAATTTTGTTGCGTTGTCGGTATTGCTCCCAACGCCACAGCACCTTCTTGCACACTGACCAGCGCATCACCCGGCAACTGCCGCACTACAAAGCGCGTACCCACTACCCGTATTTGCCCCGTCGGGGTGATGACATCAAAAGGCCGTGCACTATCTTTTGTTACATCAAAAAATACTTCGCCTTGCTCAAGGTTTGCGGTGCGTTTACCTTGATCAAAACTCACTGTAATTTTGCTAGCCGTGTTCAACTCGATGCTGGAACCATCTTCCAGTTGAATAGTTTTCTGCTCACCGATTGCCGTTTCATACAATACTTCAGAATGATTATTACCAAGCGGCGACAGAAAAATTGCAATAACCAGTAGACATGCCGTCGCCAATACCGGCAAGGCGACCCAACGCCAATTAGCGCGGGTACGCACCGGAACACGGGCTAACACTTCACCGCGTTGCCACAACTGTTCAGCGCTGAGATAAGCGGCTTGATGCACTGGCGATTGCGCCAGCCAGGCAAAAAACGCTTGCTCCTGCGCAGCACTCACATCAGATGTATTTAACCGTGCGAGCCACTCAATAGCTTCTTGTTGAATGTGAACTGGAATAGTTTGCTTCCCGGTGCTCATGATTGTTTCTCCGCCAGGACTTCACGCAAATATTTCAAGGTTTTAATAATATGTTTCTCGATCGTACTTTCAGGAATATTGAGCATTTCGCTGATCTCACGATAGGATTTTTCCTGCACACGGCTCAATAAAAATGTACGTCGGTATTTTTCCGGCAAGGCTTCCAGTGCGCGCTCCAGACGCTCCAGATCTTTACGCGCAAACACCGAACGTTCAGGGCATAAATCGTAAGTTTCCTCGGCGTCCTGCGCAGCAAGATAATGTTGATGGTTACGATTTTTACGAATCCGGTTAAGCGCAAGGTTGGCTGCGGTTTGGTAGAGATAGGCCTTGGGATTTTCAATCGTTTCCGGATTTTCAATATGCAGAATATTATGAAACGCGTCCTGGATAATATCTTCTGCATCCTGTGGTGTTTTTTTGAATTTGTGTGCAATCAATCGCCGTAAATCGGATTGATGGGATTCAAATAACGAAACGAGAAAACCTGGCGCTTTCATTTAAAAATCAAATCCAATGCGGCCCATAAATGTGCGCCCTACCGCGGGGTTTACCCGCGCTCCGCCCAGTATGGTGGTGTAATAGCGTTCATCCGTTGCATTATTTACCCACAACTGGAATTTTGTATCTGCACCAAACAATTCGAATCGATAAACTACACCGACATCAACCAATGTGTAGGGATTCATAATGAAATGCTGGTCGCCCACAATCACTTCTTCATCATCATTAAACATTAAGCCTGTGGTGTAGGTGAATCGCTTCCCCATGTAGCTCACGCCACCCATTAATTCCCAATGTTCATTCCAGCGATAATGAGCATACAAACTCGCTGTTTTTTCGGCAGCCATATCTGTTTGCTTGCCATTGTGTTTGCCCGAGGTTATTTCCGCATTGATGTAAGATGCCGCTGCGATAACATCGATATCGGGTGTGAGTTGCAGTGTTACATCCACATCGAGCCCGCGCGAATTTTGCGAGTAAATCTCCAGTACCGAGCGAAAGCCATCAACAACAGTTACATTGGCAATATTATTTTTGGTGATGTCAAATAATGCGATGCTCGACATCAAGCGGCCATCCCACAGCTGGGATTTAATTCCAAACTCGATTTGGTCAGATAACTCAGGATCAACATTGCGCGCACCAATAGTGTCAATATGGTAATTCGCGCGGAGCGCTTCACTGTAATTGATAAACACCGAATGGTTTTCTATAGGCTTATAAACCAAACCCACTTGCGATGAAAAATCTTCATAGGTTTGCAAACGGGTAACGTTATTTGCAGTGAAATCAAAATATTCACCCTGGATGCTCGCATAACGGGTGCCCAGGCTGGCCGTCCAGTGTTCGTTAAGTGCAATATTATCTTGCAGGAACACACCGTAATCATCATAAATTAATTCCTGCTCCTGATAGAGCAGATCGCCGCGATAAGCCGTTGAATCCTTTAACGCCTGTATAATCTCGAACACCGCCGCATCGGCATTTTCTGTGGGCCAATACATACCTTGCAACAAACGTCGTTGTTCAATCACATAGGTTTTCAGAACATCCTGGCGATACCAATCAACGCCCAATGTTAATTGGTGGCCGATGCGGCCAGTGCTAAAATTACCGTCCAACGTGAAACGGGCATTATTGGTAAACTCTTCCGATTCTTCATCATACAAGCTGCGCACGCCAGCCAGGGACAATAAATAATTATCAGGATCCAACAGTAATGGGACACTTAATTGCCCCGCAAACAGCATCAGATAATAGTTAAGGCCCAGCTCTTCATGATCCAGCAGCACATCCGTTGTCTTTAATAAATCACCGGCCGTTCTTACGCCCAACCGATTTTCCTTGCTCCAAAAATATTTCGCATTTAATCGCCAATCCGCAGAAATATAATGATTAAGTTGCGCGCTGTATAAATGCCGCTCACCGCTAAACTCGGGGCGCGCCTGCGCGGTTACTTCATCCAACGCGGCGCCGGGGAAATCCTCCAAGGGTCGAAATAAGGTGATATCGCGACTGGCTTCCTGCGTATTCGATTGGTACTCATAACCTAAATCAATGCTGGTTGTATCCGCCACTTGCCACTGCACGGTTGGCGCAATTAATTTACGTTCGATGCTACTAATTTCACCGGCTTCTTCCTGCTCATCCAGAGACATCACCAGACGGAAATTCATTGGTGCATCCACAGGTTGTGCACGATTAATATCTGCATCCAGACGGCGCACGCCTAAAGAGCCACCACTCACACCAACACGCACAAAATTTTCATCCTGCGGTTTTTTTCTCACGACATTAATAATGCCACCCGGCTCGGCCTGACCATACAGCAAGGTCGATGGTCCCTTGAGAATATCGACCTGCTCAATATTCGCAGTGGATAATTTAATACCGCTGGTATCACTTAAACGCAAACCATCCAGATAAATAGCATGACGATGGAAACCGCGAATAAATACATCGTCATTGGTATCCATCAAACCATCGGCAGGCGTTATACCGCTGGCGTATTTCAATAAATCGCTCAACTGCGCGGGGCGCTGATCATCCAATAATTGTTGCGGCAAAATATTAATAAAGCGCGATGAATCAAAATACGCGATGCCGCCATCGATTTGGGAGTTGGCCTGGGTATGGTAACGAAATGGATAACGTATACCGCTGACCACTAACTCCTCCACCGCCATGGGGATGGGTGGTTCGGCCGGCGCAACAGCAGCGGCAGCCGGTTGCGCTGTTCGCGCACGAATAACATAGGTGCCGGTTGCCGGCTGGAATTGGTAATCCAGCGGCGTATTGGCAAGTAATGCGGCCAATGCATCATCCAGGGTTTTCGGTCCGGCTACTGGTGTGGTGCGATAACCTTTGATTAGCTGGTTGTCCACAACAATCGAAATATCCGCTTGTAGCGCGAATTCCACCAATCCGGATTGCAAGGCTTGCGCGGGTAAGTCGAAGTTAATGATGGCAGCGGATGCCATAGGGGGTTGTGCGAAAACCGGGGGTGCCAGTGAAATAAGGCAATAGGAGGCAATCGCCCGAAGCAGGGCTGCTGAGATTTCCGTCTTCTTCATTATAGGTTCCGAATACCTGGATAATTTTTTGCGCATTATGCAATTACATATGCCAAATTGCGACGACTCCCTTATAACTCTTTTGTCGCGCTGATTATCCCCGCCCAAGTTATATACACCTTGACTATAAGACCCCGTTAGGCGATCCTAATGCCGACTTGTACACGAGCACTCGTCCTACTCTTAAGGAAACTGTTTTTCATAGGCTGCTATGCTGATTGAACAACCCCTTACATCTATAAGAAGACTCAAAAATGATTCAACAAAACACGCAAAAACTCTCTGTGGTAGAGAAAGTTGGTTATAGCCTGGGCGACCTGGCGGCCAACCTGATTTTCCAGACCCTGGTTACCTTCCTCGCATTTTTCTATACCGACGTTTACGGCATATCACCCGGCAAAGCCGCAATGATCATGGCAGCGGGCGGTTTGTTCGGCGCATTCTTCACGCCGGTGATGGGTATCATCGCGGACCGTACCTCTACCCGCTGGGGAAAATTTCGCCCCTGGTTACTGTGGACCGCAATTCCTTTCGGCGCAGTTGCATTACTCGCCTTCAGCACCCCGGATTTTGATGAGAACGGTAAAGTCGTTTACGCCTTTGCAACCTATATCGCGCTGCTGGTGATCTACGCCGCGAACAACCTGCCCTATTCCGCATTAAGCGGCGTACTCACCGGCAATATGGCAGAGCGTAATAGCTTGTCAGCGTATCGTTTTGTCGCGGTGATGGTTGCCCAATTCATTATTCAGGTGTTGTTGTTGCCACTGGTATTAATTCTGGGCGATGGCGATAAAGCCGTCGGATTTCACAACACCATGCTGCTCTTTTCCATTACCGGTACGGTTTTCTTTTTGATCGCATTCATCACCACCAAAGAACGTATTTTGCCGGTCATCGAAGCGCGCAATAGCATCGCGCAAGACCTCTCTGACCTGGCCAAAAACCTGCCCTGGCTTGTCATGCTGGCGGTGACCATCCTGGTGTTTGTGACGCTCGCGCTCAAAGGTGGTATGTATATTTATTATTTTGAAAATTATTTAAACGAAGCGCAGCTCGCGCAATTTTTGAATGACATTGGCTTCAACAGTTTTATTGCCGGACTTAACAGTGTACTGACCAGTATGGGCCTGTCGGAATTCCAATGGCCGAAAGATGCACCAACCTCTACCTTCAGTTTGTTCAACGGCTCCGGCATTATCATGATGATTGTCGGTATCGGCTTCTCCAAAAAACTCGCCGACAAATTTGGCAAACGCAATGTATTCGCCAGTGCCCTTTTTCTTTCCACAGTATTTGTACTTGCGTTCAAATTTTACGATGCCGATAACATCGGCATCGTGTTCATATCGCAAATCCTGCACGGCTTTTTCTACGGTGTCACCATTCCATTACTGTGGGCAATGATTGCCGACGTAGCTGATTATTCCGAATGGAAAAACAACCGTCGTGCAACAGCGATGGTGTTCTCTGCAATGATTCTCGGCTTGAAACTGGGCCTGACTATCGGCGGTTCATTGGTAGCTGGCCTGCTCGCCCATTACGGTTACGACGCCAGCCTCGCCCAGCAAAATCCTGAAACGGTTGAAGGGATTAAAACCGGTGTGAGCGTATTTGCATCGCTGCCGTTCTTTATGGCGGTTGGTTGTATGTTCTTCTATGCAATCAACAAAAAACTGGAAGTGCAAATCGAAGCAGAGTTGAATGAGCGCCGCAAAGCGGCGGGTAAATAATTTTTACATTAGAACAATTATTGAATTAAACCGGTTATTGAATTAAACCGATTATTGATCTAGAAAGTGAGACACTACTATGGCTGCTGAAGAAACCCTGGCTCCCGAAGTCATCGCCGATTTAAAAGCGCGCGCGATTTCCCAACCACTGGTTGAACACATTTATACCGCTGATCCGTCTGCGCACGTGTTTAATGGCAAGATTTATATTTATCCTTCGCACGACATCGAAGCAGGCATTCCCTTCAATGACAATGGCGACCACTTCGGTATGGAGGATTACCACGTAATCTCTCTCGATTCTCCAGAAAGCCCCGCTGTTGATAATGGCGTTGCTCTACATGTAAAAGATGTTCCCTGGGCACAACGCCAAATGTGGGCCCCGGATGCCGCGCACAAAAATGGCAAATATTATTTATATTTCCCGGCAAAACGTGCTGACAATATCTTCCAGATTGGCGTAGCCATTGGTGATTCACCCATCGGCCCATTTAAAGCCGAGCCAGAAGCAATCAAAGGCAGTTACACCATTGACCCGGCAGTATTTGAAGATAGCGATGGTAACTACTACATGTATTTCGGCGGCATCTGGGGCGGCCAGTTACAGAATTATCGCAACAACCAATATGACGCAAATCGTGGTGAACCAGCAGACAACGAGCCGGCACTCGGTCCTATTGTTGCGCGTCTCACCGATGACATGAAAGAGTTCACCGAAACACCGCGCGAAATTCAAATCCTTGATGAAAATGGCCAACCAATATTGGCTGGCGATCACGACCGTCGTTTCTTTGAAGCATCCTGGGTGCATAAATATAACGGTAAATATTATTTCTCTTACTCCACAGGAAACACCCATTTCCTGTGTTACGCCACCGGTGATAATCCTTACGGTCCGTTCACTTATCAAGGCCGCATCCTGGAGCCCGTCATTGGCTGGACAACACATCATTCAATCGCCGAATATCAGGGCCAATGGTATTTGTTCTACCATGATTCAGTATTGTCCAAAGGCATCACGCACTTGCGCTCGATAAAAATGGCGCCGTTAACGCACAGCGAAGATGGCAGCATTCAAACCATTACGCCTTATCGCGACGAATAAAACTGCCTCGTTGTGTAAAAAAGTCGCGTCAATCGATAAGTAACAATGCAACACCCAAAAATCCCACCCTGAAAAGTGGGATTTTTACTTACTCCCCATAAATTCATCCCCATCATTTTTTCAAATTTACATGCACAAAATATAAATTCCCTTTTCTCACTTCTCTTCTTCACATAAAAAATCATCGAAACGATCAAAAAAATTACCATACCATAGTTGATTATTGTTTCATGGTAATGACAAAAACAACCTACATATCTTTTTAGAAAACCATGAAAACATATTAAAACTCGCTTACTGATGCGATTTAACTTTCCATAAACAACTATTTATATGGCGACCACATAAAAAAACTGGCATCTAAAAAATACATCAATGGCATTGAAATTAATTTTTTCATCGTAACCAAGTCGCCTTACACTTCCAAAAAAATAATTATTCATCCTCGCCATTAAACTTGAAAAACTCTCAAAAAATAAAAACCATAAAAATCAATTGCGATAAAAATAAATGGCCGCCAAAAATATGTCTATTTTTTCATGTAAATAAAAAACCTTATTCCAAATAAAATTCAATTATTAATTTTTGTAAATTTCATTTGAAAAGATAGAAACATTTGCAGCAATAAAATACTTTTTAAAAAAGTAAGGGAAATTATTTAGGATAAAAACATGAAGCTACCCATCATCTCATCGCCCTCAAAATACCCATTTATATTCCTCCAGCCATTGGACTATCCAGCCCGACTTTAGCGGCGCGAAGCACAACAATTTGTCGCGAATCTCAAATTCAGTTTCGTTAGGTATTTATGATTTTCATAAATATTTAATGATTGTTGCACCTTAAAATTAATCAGGAGAAATCTATGAAGTGGAAATATATGCTATGCGGTTCTTTAGCGGCAGCAAGTGTATCCGTGTATGCTGCTGATCCAAATGATGACATTAAACGACAAGCGATTGCCGCAGGGACATTTGAAGAAGTAATGCCAGATAACAATCTGCATCGCAGAACAAATGCCAACGCCGGGAATTTAACCCAAGCGCGATTCAATCAAATTATTGATCAGGTAATCGCAATTTATAATCCCGTGGTGCGCGCGCACGGTGCTAATTTAACGTTCATCAGATCCTGGAATAACGAAACTGTTAATGCCCAGGCATATCAAGTTGGTAACAACTGGTATGTGGAAATGTTCGGTGGCCTCGCACGCGCACCGGAAGTTACCGAAGATGGATTTGCATTGGTAGCATGTCATGAAATGGGACATCACCTGGCAGGTTTTCCGTTTTATTCCGGTGGGAACACATGGGCTGCATCAGAAGGACAATCGGATTATTTTGCATCGCAATCCTGCGCCAGTGAATTGTGGCGCAATGCTGACAATTCATCTTATGCAACAAGAATTCCGACCATTCCAAAAAATGCGTGTGATGCTAATTGGCCTGACCAGCTCGACCGGGAATTATGCTACCGCGTTGCATTGGCCGGAAAATCATTGGCAGATTTGCTAGCGGCAGGCAACAGAACTACCGTGAGCTTTGCCACTAAAGATAATAACAGGGTAGCGCAAACTATCGAAGGCCACCCCGGTGCCCAATGTCGTCTCGACACTTACGTAAACGGCGGATTATGTAATGTGGCATTCGATCTTTATACCATTCCCGGAATTGATGCTCCGCTAGGCAGAAATTCTTTATACGCTGAACAAGCCGCTGCATTTTATTCTTGCGAAAGCGTAACAAAAATTTTACGTAGCGGCGTTATCAACAACGCACCCCGCCCAAGATGTTGGTACAAACCCCAACTGACTGACGGCACCACAAACGCTCAATAAATATTTACATCAATTACTCAAATGTTAAGGAACTAAACATGAAAATTTCAACTTTTGTTTTAAGTATACTATTAGCGCTTGTCACCAACGTTGCTGTTGCCCAAACTGACCCTGGCCGATTGAAAGATGCAACACTTGCCAGCCGCTGCGCAGCATCGACACTCACCCAAGCACAATGTGCCCAGTATCGCCAGATTGCCTATTACGGTTACACATCGCCTATTACCGGTGCGACCGTTCCAGGCTGCATTACTTACAGCGAATATTTATACGCGGGTGTAAATTCCATTGCACCTATCTGCAGTCAATTTCCTGATGCGGCGGGCAACTATCCACTCATTGCCGTCTGCACATGTGGTTGTTTTGCTGAAGGAACAGAGGTTAGCGTATTCGATAAAAGCACTGGTGCAAGCCGGTTAGCAAGTATTGAAAACATTGTTAGCAATCCATTGGCATTTACAGCAGCAGCAGCCACCGATAACTCAACGTTAAGCGCATTGGCTTTTGCAAGCCGCGACATTAAGAAAGTCACTTTTGGTCCGGAAGAAAAACCATTGGTACTGATCACGACAGAATCAGGAAAACACATAGGCCTCTCAACCGAACACGGCGTGCTATTAGCGAATGGAACTATCGTAAAAGCAAAAACACTGAATACTGGCGATTTGCTGGTATTAGAGAACGGCACCCCTGATCCGATTGTAGAAATAGCGGCAGGTGAAAAAGATAAAACCGTGTTCAACTTCCTAACCAATTCAACTACAGAAAATGGTCACCTGATTGTTGCAGAAGGTTTAGTGGTGGGCGATCTGTACTGGCAAAACATTCTGGAATCTGAAATTGCTGAATTCAGAATTCGTCAGTAACAACGGACCAATCACATTAGGTCAGTAACAAGGGAAAGGGAGGCGGCGATTAGCCGCCTCTTCTTAACCACAATCACAGGAATGAACGCTATGAAAACCAGATCATTTTTAATTGCAAGCAGTGCAGTTATAACAGCAATCGCTGGAGGGCTTTATTTAACGTCACTGGCGAATGTTACACCGGTCGGACTTGCTAACGAACAAAGCCCCGCAGCACATGTCGCCTCTGAAAAAACGATTATTCAAGAAGCTGTACCAATGGCATCAACAGCAGTTGAGATGAAGCAAACCGACGCACAACGATCCAATGTTGAAGCACCTCCGAAATTCAGCCATGAATCAGTAGAGGCATTTAAAAAAGAATATCGGCAAATTTTCTTGTTGGGAAACAATGTCGACAGGGAAACCAAAAGAAACGACATTTACGAGCAGCTATCGCGCAACCCTGAAGTTATGGATCTCATTAAAAATACCGTGGGTGATTATGAAAACTCACAAAGATATTTTGGAGACGAACAAGCCCAGGCTCGAGTGGCGTCTATAAAAATCCTGAACTACCTCGCCAAGCAAGGAAATTATGAACCGCTTGAATATGCATTATCACAAACTGCAAGCCGGTTAAAATCCAGCGAATGGGTAAAAGGCGTAGAACATGATTATTCGGATTTAGTGACAGGTTATATCGGTGCAAAAATGGGTAATGATGGCGACAACTATATTGCTGCAAATTTTGATGCGATTGCCCAACAGGCGGGAGCCTCAACAGCGATCTACGATCCGTTTAGAATTGGCCTGGAATTGTCACTATCCCGGGAACTCAGCAAAGAGAATTATTTGGCTATTAGCGAAAAGTTAAAACAACTTCGCGAGCAACATAATTAAAATGCGACGTAGAACAACATTCTACGGCGTGTTGGCGCCATGTGCATTTGACGAAATACCAGTTGATGCAGGATTATCCCCCGGCAACTAACTAACAAGGAATCCATACAATGTTTATGTCGCCAAAACGCCTGGTTGCCGGGCTAACATTCATTGCATTAACGGGTTGCGGTGGCGATTCAGGTAGTGGCAATTCATCGCCATCAAGCAACTCGCCACCTTCAAACAATTCATCATCAAACAGCACCGCTGCCAGCTCATCAAGTACTGTTTCTTCTGAGACATCAAACTCATCCACTTTTTCCAGTGAGAATACATCAAGTCAAAATTTCTCATCAATAGCGTCCACCGCAAAGACAAAACTGCTAAGCGATATTGCAGATTTGTTAAACAACGAAACCTGTGCCGATACAAGACCTTACACCTGTGAAAAAATTGACGTTGTATTCGAAAGCCCGACACTTAAACCGGAAGATGCACAACACCCCAACATATTGATTATCGATAATCACATGTCCTCCCTGGCGGTCGCCGCTTACAGAAGTCGCGTGTTTGAGTTACTAACAACTGACGCCAGTATGAATCTGGTGCAACACCGCCCTAAAACAACAATGCCCGTTACAGTGAATAAAGTTTTTAACCTTATAAAAAATTACGATGGTTATTTATCGGTGCAGGATTTCTCTGCATTTAATAAGCCTAAAAATATCCAACTGTTCACCATGATGCCCCCAGGCGAAGGGCATGGTTATTACATTGCTACATTTCTGCTGGAACATAACCCCACTGCAAAATTTGTGTTTGTTGAATCGGGTTTGGAATCCAAACTTTATGCTCCCGCTGAAACTTGCACACAATTAACATCAACAGATGCAACTGAATCAACAGCAGCCATTAATGTCATAAAATCCAGGTATGAAAACTTTTTGACCTCATTAAAAAACACTATTAATCAACATAATATTAGTTTTATTAATGCGTCCTGGGGATTATCACGGCCGGTGCTGTCAGCGATTATAAAAAACGCCTGCGATGCCCAAGCACCTGACGAAGTTTTAACGCAAATTTTGGCAGTCGATCATCAATTTATACAGGCGCTAGCGTCGCACACTTATCACAATCAATCCCTCAATCGAATTCAGGAAGTAGCATTGGTGCAAGCTGCTACATATAGCAAACGCGAACTCATAGAAAATGATCCTGATTATCCGGCAGATTGCGATTCATCAATAGCTAACCGCATTCGGGTAATGGATTTTATGTACGCCGGAACTGATATCCCAAAAGATGGAACATCAGACACCAGTATTCTGAGCACACAACAATTGGACGCAAAAGCATGCGTGGATGTTTTTATCCCGCTCGGTCAAACCAAGGAAAGCGACCCATTTACTGGATTGCCAGGCACCCGACGCCAAGCGATGAATACTATTCTTTACGGGTTTTTTGAATTTAATGTTTTCCCACTGATCAGCTCACCATCATTAGCTGCGCCAGTGGTGTTATCCAGTCTTATTAATGAGCAGCCAAACAATCAACAATCACCACCCGAACTATATGATAGCTTTTTAAAGGGCAATATCATTCACGATCCCATACTGCATAACCAGTTCGATGTGTTTACCTGGCAATATCGTGCCCCCGCATGGTAGCCATAAAAAAAAGCCCCACTTTTTTAAAGTGGGGCTTGTTAACAAAAGCGGGCAAATGCCAGCTTTTTATTGGAACAAATCAATCAAGCGTTGAATCTGTAAACATCCTGTCAGTTAACCTCCTGAAAATATTTCTATTTACTTCCTGTAATTTTTTAAACTGGTGCATTACTGCGCAGCGTGTTTAATCAAAATATTGTCGATGTTAAAACCTGCTTGCAACAATGGTGAAACCTGATTTGCATTAATACGCAGGCCAACAAATTTCAAATCGGCACCCGCAGTCGCCGCAGACAAAGGTACAGAGACTTTATTCCAATCATCCGGCTTCATATCCACTACGGAGAAAGTCGAGTTCGGAATATCAATCAAGAACAAATCATTTTTCACAAACATCAACGAGAACGTCAGGTTGCCATCAGCAACCAATGCTGCCGGTGTATATATTTCCAATGACAACGTGCCCGCACCGGAACAATTGGAAAGCGTGTATGGATCCAGCAACTCACCGGTTTGGTAACTCATTACATCGGAAATCGCATACAGCCAGTTGTGGTTCATAACACTCCAATCCGGATAGGCTTTAACCCACGGAATTACACCTTGCGTCAGGTTCATATATTGGTCTACAGGAATCTCACTGCTTCCACCAATAATAGAAACCCCTACACCACTAACGCCTGCATTCCAGGGCTGATCAAAGAAATTGGAGTAGCAAATAGTTTCCGGATTCACCGGCGCATCACCAGCAACCCAGCGAACGTTATCAACCTGATAGTGCGCGCCCCCCTGTTGGCCCCAGGTCGGCAATAACATAAAGCCCATGGAAACACGTTGAATATCCAGACCGCGTTCGATCAATTCCGCCACAGAAAACTCATAGGTTTTCCATTCATTCAATACATCTGTGCGAATTAATGCTGGTGTGCTAGTGCATGGCCAACTGCAATCCAGATTGAATTCCAACGGTGAATTAGCATAGCTATTGCTAATAACTTTTAAATCAAAAACAATTTTTCCATTGGCATATTCACTCATGTCCAACGCATTGCTTTCTGACTCAGGCACACGAATGCGCACCGCGCCAAAAAATTCCGGTGCATCATGGTATTGAATATCCAAGACCTGATTATGGCCAGCATCGCCAGACTGGATAATATTAAAGCGCGCGGCACCTGCGTTATTTCCATCGGTAGTTTCATAAGCGTTGGTGTAATCCGCATAGTTTTGCTCATAGGAAGACACATCGCGCCAAGGTGAACACACTTCATCGAAGAACACATCGCCCGGGCTATTAGTACATGCCAACACCGGAGCAGAAGAACTGCTGCTTGACGATGAACTATTAGAAGAGGAACTACTCGATGATTTTTTCTCTACAACTTTATATTTCACCGTAATCTTTGCCGGGCTGCCGGGATACTGCGCCGAGCAGTTTTGTGTTTTACAGGCTTTAACCGTTACCGTCCCGGTGTTTTGTCCTACCGGTAATTTCGCTGCGCGCTCGGGAGCTAAAATAATTTGCGCAGTTGCTTTACCGGTTGAGTTTACCGATGTGGATTTAATCAACGGTGTCGCTGACTCCACCACGTAATACACTTTGGATTTGGTATTCACTTCCACGAACACCACTGTCGCTGCAGGAGCTGCTGCCCCTACTTTGCTCTTGAAGTTCACTTTGTTATGACTCAGTGACAAGTTTTCTTTTTTATCTGTCGCAGCGTAGGAACCGGCGGCCACCACCAGCGAACAGGCCAACACCGTAACCTGGTTCAATATTTTCATTTTATTCTCCAAAAAATTATTCAAAATCCTGTTAATCCATGTAGCCATCAACAATGAAGGCCCAATAACGCAGCACCAATCCCGCAAGTCTGCGCGCTCTTTTACACACAACTCAACGCTCACACACCACTATCAAGCACGGAGCACCATCAAAATCCGTATAAAAATCCGTGCTGTCCAGAGAAAGACACAGCAAGAGAGAGACACCTCCAATTTATTTGGATATTTTTTAAAATATTTTCGTGGCAGGAAAAACTTGATGCTGGAAAGGAGTTCGGCCGCGATAGGATTCGAAAAACGCGTATTACCAAAATAAAAGTCACCACATTTCCCGGTGCAGTCACTAGGTCAGTTTGCTTGATGTCACCAAATGCGTTTTGCACATATTGCGCTTTCAAAGGTTTCATCCAGGATTTTTCCGAACTCAACAATCCAAAGATGTGCATAACCTACTGTCGCCGCGCGAAATTCGTAGCGATGGTTTTGGGTAGGTTTGGTGATCAGGTAATCCGAATCGAGGTAAATTTCAGGCAATTGCCTTACTGCGCTTGTAATCGATCAAAAAGCCACCATATTAATTTACAACGAAATGCGGTATCGCATCCTGCTGGTAATAGAGGTAGAATGCCGCCACTCGCTGGTTTGAACGGGGAATGTTCGCAAGAACAGGCCAAAAGTTCAGCGATTGGGGTCGATTTGGATTCGACGCTGGTAACAAAGCCCAAGGTGCATGTCGTGATGACAGCCAATCACGTTAATCCAAAGCTGTACTTGAATAGTCGCAAACGACGATTCTTACGCTTTAGCAGCTTAATTGCTGCTAACGGTCTATAACAAGGTGCCAGTACCGCGTTAAAGCCCGTCATACAGAACTGGATCGCAGCAAAGCTTGCCTGGGGTGGCGCTGCTAAAACTCTACAGGATCGCGCTTTTCGTCCTGCCTGTTGGGCTGATAAGCGTTAAATCAATAAACGGATCTAAACATGTAGAGCCGAGGATGGAGTGCTGGCGGACGGGGGTTCAAATCCCCCCGGCTCCACCAAACACCCAAATAAAAAACCCGATCAGAAATGATCGGGTTTTTTATTTAACATCTTTAAAAAAACGTGATGAAAACATTGAGTATAACGCCCTAGTCATTAACATCGTGTTTAAAAAGGTTGTTAATACAAAAGTTCAATCATTTTTCCATTTATGATGGGGTATTTTTCCAAAAAGATAAACATTATTACAATCGATGCTAATTAAATTTCATCAAGTAGATGATTCATTAATTCCATATGGTGCTTGATTGATATTTTCTTTATTTTTCCTAGGTTTGTAAGAACCCCTGCATCATGTATCGATATAAATTCTTGACATGCATGAGAAAATGAAAATTTATTTTTATTTTCTTTAATAAATTTAACAAGCTTTGGCAATGCCTCAGATATTAAAGTTGAAGCGTCCTCAGGCTCGGTTCTATCTCCTGATAAAAAATGCCTTACCCGAATTTCTTGTTGCGTTACTGTGTTCTCATATGTTAAGTGAATGGCTGCAGTAATAGCTTGTCCGCCACCTTTGGAGTATGAGTTACCCACAATTGAAAAGTCACCAAAGCCATTGTAGCCCCGCTGTAGATAATCAAAAACAGTTTTGCTGAAAAATTCATCAGAAGGGTAGTCTGCATTTCTTGAAAGCTTTTTAAAGCAGTCTTCAATGATAGCCTTTTTAAATCCAGATAATGTCGTCTCATAAGTGGAACTGGTTTTGTTTTTTATAAAGAAATTCAGCTGAAAATTTTTATTTAATTTCAAAATTCTATTGATTTTTTCAGTATTTATAGAAGTCGAAGCATGTACGAGGTAAGTGAGATGGTTTGAATATGAATTTAGAAATTTAGAGACGGAATCTTCTGACGTGTCGCCACTAATCCAGTATGCAAATCTAATATGGTTATTTACTTGATTTAATTCACTAACCAAATTATTTACTTTTTCTGTTGAGTAAGCGAGATCACCTGTTTGTGGATTTACAATAAGAATAAAACCTAATTTTTTAGTCTCAAGTTCTTTAGCCAAAAGAAGGATGTCACGAAAATTGGAGTTTACTGGTTCTATTAGCGGCAAAACATTATTGGCAGAAACAACTTCTCCCATTGTTTCCCTAACTGCAAGTAATTCGAACTGTTTACCTCTCAACAACGGATAGTACATATAAAAAACTCCTGTTTTTATTTAATTATGCAGCGTCAAAAATATCTCTCAAGTTATAAATTTCTCGTTTGGAAAGGTTTGCAGTCAAAAAGACCGATGTTAATGACGGAACTCTTTTGATTAGTTCGTTCACGCCATCTTGCAAGCCCCTTTTTCTTAATGCCATCAAAAAATAGTAATGCGCATCCTCCTTAGATAAGGTCAAAAAAAGCTCTCTGCACGCACTTTTTAATGATACAGGTCTCACTTGAGGAACTTCACCGAAGTGTTGATCAATAATCTCAATAATTTCATTACGTCTTAGGCAGGAAAAAATAGAATGCAATTCCACTCCCGAAACATTAGATAAAGGCTCTCTCCTGATTTGTAAAGTGTACTTCTTTGTTAGAACTATCACGCCAGCAGAAGCAGCAATTTTGGGTGACCAAGAAGAGTATTTTGATTCAGGAATTACAACGTATATACGATCAAAAACCTTTGTATAGTTCTCAAGTTGATAGTCAAGTCTTTCCAACGAATCAAATTCTGTTTTTATTTCATAAACAGTTGTTGTGCCATTTGCAATAACAATATCTGCAATGGAATTGTGAACTCTAAATTCAGTAGAGTAATAACAATTTGAAGAAAGCCGATGCTTTCCTTTGATTATTTTTTCAGCTATTGCATTTTTATATATGTATTCACTTCTATAAGAAGTAATTAATTTTTTATAAGCCAGATCAAAAAACTCAGGTAATAGATAGTGTTTTGATGGCAAAAAATATGAAAAACTAAGTTCTTTTAACAGGAAATCAACATGGTCGCCTTTTCCCGGTGCAGCAATCAACTTTTTTAGGGTCGATTTGGTAAAAATCGAAGAAATATCTTTCAACTGGCGAGTCTCATTAGTGGGGCAAAGATTTAAGTAGTTTTCAAATTTGGAACAGGCGTACATTTTTTATATATAACGAGACGAAAAACAAGCCAAAAATTGTTTTCTAATTTAGCTATATTTAATTAAATATCAATTACTTATAGTTTTACTAAATTTTAGTTTGGGTACTAATTCTGCAGTGTGATGATAGACGACAGAGATAAAAATGTCGAAAAAGTGTCGGATGTAATGAGGCGGATTACAGTTTAAAGTGGAATAAAAATTGGGCAACTCAGTATTTATGCGGCT
Organism: Cellvibrionaceae bacterium; assembly: GCA_021151825.1. GTDB lineage: Bacteria > Pseudomonadota > Gammaproteobacteria > Pseudomonadales > Cellvibrionaceae > Cellvibrio. Next base: position 220,446 of record JAGKWQ010000007.1, on the reverse strand, counting down.
TAGCGGGATATGGTGGTGTAATGACGTGTAACATGAAGGGGGGGATAAATACCCCGCCCCGCCAAACATCCAAAGCAAAAACTCTCAAACAAAAACGGTCGATTTTTTTGTTTTTTGATTCTCAATTCAATCGCGCCGGGGGGATTTGAACTCCCGCCGAATGTTAATGGAAAAACGATCTACCCCATAATGGCACGATTTACCTTTTGCTATTAGTATTCCTTCATGCCATTTGCAATATTCTCGAAGGAACACCTTATGAACATCAATCAAGAACAAGAGTTCTTTAACAGTCTTGATCCCCCCTTCAGAATGGGGCTGATAAATTTCACTCGCCACAGAATGCCATAGACACAAACACCTAGTAATGCGTTTTATCTTTTTACAATATGTTTCTAATGCGCTTAATATGCACCTCGTAAAATCAATATAAATTAATTAAATTGGGAGCCGCTGATGATTAAGTTTTCTGAAATTTATGGATTGAATAAGCAGCAGGCTGAACTTGATTTTGTTGATGTTACCCCAGGAGATGATTTGCCCTTATATCTTGATCCATATGCTCTGACAACGAGAGAAGATACATGGTCGGAATCTGCGCATCAGTTAATAGTGTCATTTTTTCACGAGGTTTTGCAGGCTGTAAAGGTGGGAAATAAAACTCGAGGAATTAAATTGCTTTCCCATTTAGGGGAGCCTGAAGAAACACATCTTGGCGTATCTAAAGAAGGAAACAGGGGGCGGGGTATAGGAAATGTTCAAGCGACAGAGTTATATAACGCACTAAAAAATAGTAAAGCCGCAGATTCTGGATTGCTCGAAGACCTTTCTGATTTTGCTCTATTTATTCCAGGAATTGGTAGGGATAAGATTTCAGATATAACGACGAATGTAATTAGAAAATCACTTATCGAGTACACTCAAGCTCAATGTGCTTTGCATAGAATACCCGTCAGAAGAGTTTCGTCTGGATTTTATTGGTGTTCAAATAGACGGGATTGGCTACAAGATTACGTGGATTTGCCGGTGTATGAGTCATCAAAAATAATTCTTGTACCTAAATTTTCTGTTAGATATCAAGTAGGTGTTGATCACTCAACATATCGCAGGATGTTTGTCTTGGAGTTTTTACAGGAAGAACACTTACGGGCTGATGATTCATTGGTTACTGTATTAACAGATAAAGACGGGGTTTACACAGGAAAAACTGTGTACAAAAAAACCGTTGATATGCATTATCCTAAAGATAAAGATTTCTTGGCGGAATTTTCTGCAGCACACCCAGATATTATTGATAAATATAAAGATGATTTGAAAGAAAAGGCCTCGCGAATTCCAGATATCAATGGCGATAATTATATCGAGGCAATACTCGCATCCAAACTGATTGATGAGTTATCAACTATTAATGCCGGATCTGAGGCAGCGAGCACCTTTCATAATTTTTGCCTAAGTGCGCTTAGTTTCATATTTTTCCCGAATTTTATTTATCCCAAAAAAGAGATGGAAATAAATGAAGGTAGAAAAAGAATAGATATAGTTTATACCAATGGTAAAGATAATGGATTTTTCTATCGAATTGCATTAGATCAACATGTCAAAGCGAATGCAATTCATGTTGAATGCAAAAATTACACTAATGATATAAAAAACCCCGAACTGGATCAGCTGTTAGGACGGTTTAATCCTAACAGAGGGTCTTTGGGTATGTTGATATTTAGGTCATCCAACGATTTGAGCAATCTGATTAGAAGGTGCAACGATGCTGCAAAACAACAGCGTGGAATTGTACTTCCACTTGATGATGAATTTATTGTTGGATGCTTAAAATTGATTGAAGCAAATAATAGGCGCCAAATAGATGCCGAAATAGATAGGTTATACCAAAGAGTTACCTCTTAGGATTTTTAATTGATAGAGATACATGCTCACAATTTACCTTTGGAGCAGAAGATTTTTGCTATATTACAGCGCCTGTGAAATAGGGCGTAACTGAAATCAGGTATTAATTATGCGCTCACTTGAAGAGCTAAAATTATCGCTTCGTAAATTTGCTGAAGAGCGCGACTGGGATCAGTTTCATTCCCCAAAAAACCTCTCTATGGCACTTGCTGGAGAAGCAGGAGAATTGCTTGAGCAGTTCCAATGGTTAACTGAAGACCAGTCAAAGAATCTTACTGATCAACAACTACTCGCGGTTGCAGATGAAATTGCTGATGTTCAACTATACCTTATTAGGCTTTCAGACAAATTAGGACTGGATATTCTGGCGGAATGCACTCGAAAAATAGCAATTAACGCCGATAAATACCCAATCGAAAAATCCAAAGGCAAGTCTGATAAATACACCAATATATAAAACGGAATTAGTGCATGTTAGTTTATAGTGCCAGCAAAGATGAATTCGTTCGCGATATACGCTCTAATAGAATTGAGGAAATCATTCAAAATGAAGTATCTCGAAAACTTAATAAAAATTCGCCAAAAAATGAAATTCTTTCCTGGAAAAACTCTCTGGACTATATGTTCAGGATTTTGGTAGATCCTGAAATCCCTCCGACAGCTGGCGTAGCAATTGAATATAACATTCCGCTCACTAACCGTAGGGTTGATTTTATTCTTACAGGCAAAGATGAAAACCGTTCTGATACAGCTGTAATTGTTGAACTCAAACAATGGCAAGAGGTTGATAAAACCACAAAAGATGGAATTGTTAAAACCTTTCTTAATGGAGGTATTCGGGAAACTAATCACCCTTCATATCAAGCATGGTCGTATGCGACATCAATAACTGACTACAACGAAACTGTCAGATCTGAATCAATTAGCCTACAACCTTGTGCATATCTACACAATTTAAAGTCTGCCACGGCTATCAATGATCCATTTTATTCGCATTACACAGAAAAAGCGCCAGTGTTTATTTCAGATGACGCTATGCGTTTATCGGATTTTTTAAAGAAGCATGTCAAGTATGGCGATTCGGACAAAATTATGTACCGAATTGAACATGGAGTGATAAAGCCTTCAAAAACATTGGCAGATAGCCTTGCCTCAATGCTTAAGGGAAACCGTGAATTTATTCTTTTAGATGATCAAAAGCTTGTATATGAAACTGCTCTGGATCTTGCTCACAAAGCAAAACATGGAAAGAAACAAACTCTCATTGTTAAAGGTGGACCGGGCACCGGAAAATCGGTAGTTGCTATAAATCTATTAGTTGAATTAACAAATAGAGAGATGGTAGTTCAGTACACTACTAAAAATTCTGCACCTCGCGAAGTGTTCAAAAGCAAACTAACCAAGACATTACGTCGTACAGCTATCGACAACCTATTCCGGGGTACCGGAAGTTATGTTAATGCCCCCGCACAGCTTTTTGATGTTCTTATTGTCGATGAAGCGCACAGGCTAAATGAAAAATCGGGTTTGTATGCAAACCTTGGGGAAAATCAAATAAAGGAAATTATCAGCTCATCCAGAGCAAATGTTTTCTTCATTGATGAAGATCAACGCGTTACATTTCAAGATATAGGATCTATCGATGCAATAACGCATTTTGCCAAACAGATGGATTCAGAGGTAACTATCCTTGAGCTTGAATCGCAGTTCAGATGCAATGGCTCAGATGGATACATTGCTTGGCTGGATAACACTTTACAAATTCGCGAAACAGCAAATACCGAGCTTACCGATATTGATTATGAATTTCGGGTTTTTGACAACCCGGTAGATATGCAAAAAGCAATATTCGAAAAAAATAAACTCAATAACAAAGCTCGAATAGTGGCCGGATATTGCTGGGATTGGAAGAGTAAAAAAGAAAAATCCAAATTTGATATCACGTTACCTGAATTCGGATTTGAAGCAAGATGGAACCTGACAGAGGACGGCAGCTTGTGGATGATATCCCCCAACTCGGTAAATGAGATTGGTTGCATTCATACTTGCCAAGGGCTTGAAGTCGATTATATCGGTGTAATTATTGGATCTGATTTTGTCATTCGTGATAATCAAGCTATTACCGATGCGGGTTGTCGTTCGTCAAAAGACAAATCAATTAAGGGTTACAAATCGCTTTTAAAATCCAGCCCTGTAGCAACGAAAAAGAAAGCAGACCAAATTATAAAAAACACTTATCGTACATTGATGACTCGCGGCATGAAAGGTTGTTACCTATATTGCACCGACCCAGAAACGAATGCGTATTTTTCCTCCTATCAACAACCTATCAATGAATTTAAAAATATTTCATCAGAGAAACAGCCTTATGAAGGTCTTGGTTATAAAGTTTTTTCTTACCAAAATGCTCGGCCTTACGACGGTTTTGTACCTGTATTTAATATAGCGGCGGCCGCTGGAAGCTTTAGCCCACATCAAAATGTGGACAATTACGACTGGGTTGAATTGCCAGAAGAATTTTCTACAAAAGAAGGAATGTTTGTTATTCAGGTAGTTGGGGAATCCATGAATAAACGAATACCCAACGGTTCATGGTGCTTATTTAGAGCAAATCCGGGTGGAACCAGAAATGGAAAAATAGTGCTCGTGCAACACCATCAAATTTCAGATCTTGATCATGGTGGATCTTTTACTGTTAAGGTTTATCAAAGTGAAAAGCGTCAAGTTGACGATCAACTCGTTCATGAAAAAATTATCTTGTCTCCAGATACAAATTCCTTTGGTTATTCAGACATTGTTATAAAAGGGAATGCTTTAGACGAGTTTCGAGTTTTGGGAGAATTCGTTGCTGTGCTTTAGAAATTCCCCCACATTGTAAGCCAAGAAAAATTTCCTTCGCAAAATGCGAAGGAAATTTCTTTCTTAGCACACAACTATTATCTATACCCAAGACCCAGTCAAAGCAAACAAAATTCACCAACCCCCTTTGACAACCCTCCCCCACCCCATTAAAGTTCACCCCACTAGAACACACAGACGGTCCCCGCAACCGTCAGCTTTTTTTGCGATTTCTTAATATTCGTAGGGAAAGTGGCGCCCGCCATTTGGCCGGGTGGAGAGGCGTAATAGAAAACCCGCAAGGGGAATATGCCCGGAGCGCTCTGTGTGGCTCTAGTTGACACCCGGCTTCCAGCTACTAACTGGAAGCCGTTAACTTAAATACACAGAGACCTATCATGAACAATCCAAATACATCGGATGTATCCGAAAATCCTCCTCCAGACATCAAATGGGAATTAGTGCAGCTGTACGATTCCTACTGCGAGTTCCGGCATTATTGTGCGTTTTATTGTCAATCCACCAGTGTGATTATCCACCGTTTTACCCATGACCTGGATGCGAATAGCACTGAAGGTATTGAGCGTTTTGCCTATATGGTGATTGAGAAAGCGGATGCGATTAACGTAAAGTTAAAGCGATTGATGGATAGGGTTTAATTTTTCTTCGCCCCCCATACCAGAGGGACGAGCTCTAGGAAGAAGAAATCATCAAAATGTTAGAACGTTTTTCAGAGAACGAAAACTAATGTCTTTTTAAAATCTACATTGATGACACTGTTGAGCCTTGCCAGCATGCTTATTAAATACATTTGAAGAATAGAAACCGATATTTAAAGTTGCAGGTCATTTCCCAACGAAACGCTCCTCTCTGTGCTGTGAACATTCCGCACCGGCCGATTCGCCACTATTTCCAACAACCCGGCAATATCCACTGGCTTGACCAGGTGAACATCAAACCCTGCTTCCGTGGATTTGCGGCGATCTTCCTCTTGCCCCCAGCCGGTTAATGCAATAATTAAAATATCTTTCGCCCAGGTATTTTCGCGGATGCGTCGGCAGGCGTCGAAGCCATTTAATTTTGGTAAACCGATATCCAGCAATATCACATCCGGGCGCAATCGTTCTGCTTGCGCTACTGCTGCTTCACCGTCGTGACCGACAAAGGTTTCATTGCCGATCAGTTGCAATACATCGGACAAGCTATTTGCACTATCAGTGTTATCGTCAACGATAAGAATGCGGCCTTTTACATTTGCGTTGTTGAAATTTTTCAATTCGCTGACAGATGCAGATTGATCAATAGTGATGGGTAAATGAATAATAAATTCACTGCCTTTGCCCAGACCTTCACTGCGCGCTTCAATATTGCCACCGTGAAGTTCGACCAATTGCTTCGCCAATGTAAGACCGATTCCCAAGCCACTTTGTGAGCGTTCCAGCGATTGATCGATTTGAGAAAACATGTCAAAGATAAAGGTGAGCAAGTTGGGCGGAATACCAATGCCGTTGTCTTTTACGGTTATCACTACATCCATGTCGCGACGAACAGCGCTCACATTTATGCCGCCGCTTTGGCCTGCAAATTTGCACGCATTATTTAAAAGATTGCTGACCACTTGTGCCAACCGAACCGGATCGGCATCCAGATAAATGGATTGCTCTGGTAATTCCACCGTAATGTGTTGATGTGCAGCATCGGCCATGGGGCCACAAGTTTCCACCGCTTGATAGATCACCGGCGCCAATTCAATACGCTTGCGGCGCAGCTCCATTTTGCCGCGAGTGATGCGACTTAAATCGAGCAGGTCATCTACCAGCCTTACCAACTGAGCGGTTTGCCGTTCAATCATTTCTGTCGCACGCGCAGATGTTTCTGCATTACCCTGCGCCAGTTTTAGCATTGATATCGCGTTATTAATCGGCGCAAGCGGATTGCGCAATTCATGCGCGAGTGTTGCAATGAATTCATCTTTACGCCGGTCATTGTCCCGTTCGCGCTGTTCGCGGCGGCGCAACGCCAGCAATGCAACCCACATTAACGCCACCACGGCGAGCATGAGTAGCGCAGAACCCAACGCACGGCTGGTACCAAGATCAAATAAACCCAGTTCATGACCTTTGGTACGCAGCCAGATAAAGAGCGGAATAATGACAATTAAAATGGGGAGAACCATTCTGGCCATACTGCCAGCGCTGGAGCGTTCACATAACAACAGCATGGGGTGATAGTGCGGAGCGCTGATAATCATATTCACTGCCAACGCCATCAACATAATCGCACTGGGCAACGCAATTGCAGAAAGCCACGGAATCGCATAGAAATTGCGCGCACCGAACAGGTAACCCAATAGCGAAAACATCGTTAACAACACCACCACCAAGGCCAGAACAGGCACATGACGGTGTGTGCGATTGGAGCGAAACCCGAACAATACCAGTGACACGCCGATAAGCAAAAAAGCAATTGATGCGGGCGGGCCAAAACGACCCGGTGCCATAGTCCCGGCATAGCCCCACTCGCGCCCGAACAGCAGTTGGTGATTAAAACCGAAATCCGCGTCGAGCATATATTGCAATAAGTTAAGCACTCCACCGAGAACAACAATCCCGCCCAATACCCGGGTTATCCGGTGATAGCCAGATTGCAAAAACAATATGGCCATACTCGCCAGGGCGATCAGGACCGCCGTATTCGGCTGGATTGACATTTCACTATTAAGCCAACTGGTAAGACGTGGAATATTCAGCGCCCAACCACTAAAGGAGGTGATACTCGCAGTGAGAGTGCATAGTGCCATTACAATGGAAAGTCTGCGAAGACTGCGCGGCGAAACGATTGTTAATGGGGAATGCATGCGATTGTCTCGGGAGTGATTCGGTTGACACCAGAAGTGGATTATTGAGGAACTTGGCGCAACGCTACAAGCATTAAATAAACTCAATGCGCTATTAGCGCCGTAATACGCGTAAAATATTTTTTAACCGTGCTGGTTGTAAAAAATGTAGTACTGGTTTTTTTACTAGCGGGGTGAATAGCCTCTTTGATAAATTGCGTGGCAATACCGGCGAGCACCTAACATTTCAGGCGGGCAAAAATAATCCATGAAAATCCTGATTATTGAAGACGATCCAAAAATTCGCACTTACGTCGGCAAAGGTTTAAAGGAGGCCGGGCATGTTATTGATCTGGCTGAAGATGGAGAAATCGGACTTCACCGTGCGTCGAGTGAAAAATATGATGTGCTTATTATTGATCGCATGTTGCCGTTGCTTGATGGTCTTTCCATTATTAAAACACTGCGCGGCAGCGGGAATCTGACGGGGGTTTTGATATTAAGCTCACTCGGGGATGTAGACGACAAGGTGACGGGGTTGCGCGCCGGTGGCGATGATTATCTGGTTAAACCGTTTGCGTTTATTGAACTGTTGGCGCGGGTTGAGGCGCTGGGCAAGCGCGCTTCATTGCCGTTATCCGCGCAATCAACCACACTGAAAGCCGGCAACCTGGAAATGGATTTGCTCGCGCACAAAGTGCGCTGTAATGGCAAAATTATTGAGCTGCAACCGCGCGAATTCCGCTTGCTGGAATATCTTGTGAAATTCAAAGGTCAACTCGTTACGCGCACTATGCTGCTGGAAGGCGTGTGGGATTATCATTTTGATCCGCAGACCAGCGTGATTGATGTGCACATAAGTCGCTTGCGCAAAAAGCTGGGCGATACCGGAAATACGTTAATCAAAACCGTGCGTGGAGCAGGATACATTATTGATGACAGTTTCTAGGCGCTATATCGAAAGCTCCAGTTTTAAAATGGCATTGCTGTTCACGGTATTGCTTGCCGTATCCGCCGCAATACTGGGTTACTTCCTGATTGATTTGGGCAAACGCGATTTTCTGCGCGAGACAGAAGCGGCAATCGATATCGAAATCAGTATGGTGTCCGGCATGGGGAATGTTGAGGGCGAGTTGCTGCCGTACATTCAACGCAGAGCCAAGGATGATCAGGTGGTGCGTTTCCGCTATGAAGATGCGGAGGGAAAATTGCTGGGCGGTTCCATTGATCCCATGCCCACGAACATCCAAAAAATTACTGAAGGCGTTTTAGGATTTGATCTTGAAACCCTCCACGGCAATCAGGAATTTGCCGCAAAAATCCATACATTCGATAACGGCACGCGCATTATGGTTGCGCGCAATGTGCACGAACTGATTGCGAGTTATGAACAGCTAAAACATTTGAGCTGGCTCATTATGGCGTTGATGCTAATCGTGGTGCTGGTGAGTTTTGGCATCAGCCACTTTGTTGTTAGCAGAATTAACCGTATCGCAGCGACTGCTCAACACATTGTTAAAACCGGCGATTTATCGCAACGTCTCGCCATCGACAGCCGCTGGGATGATTTGAGTAATTTGTCGCTGGTGCTAAATGGCTTTCTCGCAAAAATCGAAGACCTGATGAATGGTGCGCGTGAGATCAGCAACAATATCGCCCACGATTTACGCACGCCCTTAAGTGGCTTACGCAGCGATATCGAAGCGCTGAAAAACCAGCGTGTCGATGACGAACATATCGATATGGTGCTTGCCAATGTCGACCATATTCTCGGTGTATTCCATGCATTGCTGCGCATTGCCAATATCGAAAAAGGAAAACGCGGCCAGCAAATGGGTGAAGTGAATTTGAGCAAAATTGTTCATGACATCGCTGAACTGTATGAGCCTGTCGCCGAAGAATGTGATATTCGCTTCGATATAAAAGTCGCCACCAATTTAATGATTAAAGGCGATGGTGATTTACTGTTCCAGCTGTTTGCCAACCTCATCGACAACGCGATTAAATTTTCGCCCTCGCATTCGGTGATTGTGTTGTACGCGGGCATTGAAAAGAATCAAGTGGTGGCATTGGTTGGAGACCAGGGCCCGGGAATTGCAGAAGATGAAAAAGAAAAAGTGTTTAAACATTTTTACCGGGGCGATGCCAGCCGCAGTACACCCGGGAACGGGCTAGGCTTGAGCCTGGTGCGCGCCGTGGCCGAGCAACACCAGGCGCGCATCACCCTTGAGAACGCGGCCCCGGGCTTGCAGGTTCGCGTCACCTTTCAGCCTTATCAATAACCTCCAAACTGCCCAATAACGCTCAAACTTCCCGATAACGTCCAACCTTACCAAAAATTTAGAAAAGGGTAAGTTTGTGTCAACGCCATGTCCTCTACTATTGTAAGTGGGTTTAAGAGGTAAGCACTTTACGAAAAGTGTTTTAAGAGGACAGCACCTTTGACACAGATACGTCGAAAAAAAATTGCGATTATCGGGACCGGCATATCCGGCCTTGGCGCGGCGTCACTGCTGCATCCGCACCATGATATTACCGTTTATGAAAAAAATGATTATATCGGCGGCCACAGCCGTACTGTTGAAGTAAACACCAAAGACGGCGTTGTCCCGGTGGATACCGGCTTCATTGTTTTTAACAACCGCAATTATCCCCTGCTCACGCGTTTGCTAACGCATTTGCAAGTTCCCATCGCCGATAGTGATATGTCATTCGGTGTAAGCATCAATAATGGTTGGCTTGAATATGGAACGCGAAAACCCGCCAATATATTTGCGCAAAAAAGAAATTTATTGCGCCCCGATTTCCTCGGCATGATCGCCGATATTTTACGCTTTAATAAATCGGCCGGCTTATATCTTCATAAAGATTCTTCGTTCACGTTGGGCGATTGCCTGGATGATCTCGGCATGCGTCCGTGGTTCCGGAATTATTTTTTATTGGCGATGGGGGGTGCGATCTGGAGTATGCCGCTCGCTGACATGCTTAAATTTCCGGCGCGCACATTCATTCGTTTTTTTGAAAACCATGGCTTGCTAACCATCAATGACCATCCCCAATGGCACACAGTGGTTGGTGGTAGCCGCGAATATGTGCGCCGGATTACCGAGCCATTCCAAGAGCGCATTCATGTGGGCTGCGGTGTGAGCAAAGTAATACGCAACGACAGTGGTGCCATAGTTGAAGATTTGAATGGTGAAACACAAACGTTTGATGAAGTAATTTTTGCTTGTCACGCCGACCAGGCACTCGCGATGATTGACAGTCCAAGTATTCAGGAACAAAAAATTCTTTCCGCATTTACCTATCAACCCAATCGCGCCGTTTTGCACAGCGATGCCAGTTTCATGCCTGCGCGGCGCAATGCCTGGTCGAGCTGGGTGTACCTTTCCGAAGACAAGAGCGACAACAATCCGTGTGTGTCACTCAGCTACTGGATGAATAATCTCCAACCGCTGGCGACCGATCAGCCATTGATAGTGACACTGAACCCCGGCCGCGAACCGGCGGCTGAACTTATCCACGATGATTTTATGTTCGAGCACCCGGTGTTCGATGCAGCAGCGATTGAAAGCCAGTCGCACATTGAAGGCATTCAGGGGCATAACCGCCTGTGGTTTTGCGGCGCATACCAGCGTTATGGTTTTCATGAAGATGGCCTCGGCAGCGCTGTGGCATTGGCCGAACGCATGGGAGTTTTTCCACCATGGTAATCACCCCGCAACTTTATACCGCGCAAGTAGTGCACAAACGGCTTTTTCCAAAAGCTAACGCATTCCATTACGGAATTTATTACCTCGCCTTGCCATTACCTGCTGCGTCGGTTCCGGGGCGCTTTGCCAGTTTTCACCGTAAAGATGTTGGCCGGCGCGATGGCAGCGATCCCACGCCTTGGGTAAGAGGCATCCTGGCGGAATACGGTCTGGACGGTGAAACGCAACATATCATTCTCGTCACCATGCCGCGTGTGCTCGGTTATGTTTTTAATCCCGTCAGTTTTTATTTTTGTGTGGATGACCAGCGCGCATTAAGGGCTGTGCTGTGTGAGGTTCACAATACGTTTGGCGAGCAACATAATTATTTATGTGCAAACCCGGACCACACACCCATCACGGCAGATCAATGGCTGGAAGCGGAAAAAGTGTTTCATGTTTCGCCGTTTCTCAAGCGGCATGGCGATTATAAATTTCGTTTTGATTTCACTGCCGACGCGCTGGGTATCTGGATCGACTATTACGATGCAGACCAGCAAAAACAGCTGGTCACTTCATTAACCGGGACGTTCGCACCCTTGACACCACATGCTTTACAACGCGCATTCTGGCGGCATCCATTGGTTGCTGTGAAAGCCATTTCATTGATTCATTGGCAAGCATTAAAACTATTGTTGTGCGGTATTCGTTTTATCACCAAACCTGCGCAACTTGTACAGCGCACCACCGCTACCCGAAACCTTAACAAAATATGAAACCGAAAAAGGCCGACGTAAAAAACGCTGCCGCCATAAATACGTTTTTAAGAGGTTACCAACATGTTTGATCGTCACATTACCCACCGTTTTCTTAGCGCACTTGAGCGTATTGAATTCGGAGCCATCCGCGTCACAACGCCCGATGGTCAAACATATACATTTAACGGCGATCAGCCAGGTGCCTGCGCAGAATTTGATATACACAATTGGCGTCTGGTCGCCGCGCTAATCCGCCACGGCGATATTGCGTTGGCAGAAGCCTATCGCGATGGCTGGTGGGATTCCGCTGATCCCACGCAGCTATTTTTGTTCGGCCTGCAAAACCAGGCAGCACTCGATAATTATATTTGCGGCAATGCATTTGGCCGGCTCGCTTCACGCATCGCTTATCTTTTCACACGCAACACCGAGCGTGGCAGTAAAAAAAATATCCACGCTCACTATGATCTGGGCAATGATTTTTATGCGCTCTGGCTCGATCCCTCTATGACCTATTCCGCTGCGATTTTTGCTAACGACAACGAGACGCTACAGGCGGCGCAAACGCGAAAATATGACCGAATGATTGACCGGCTTAATCCGTCCGGCAGCCTGTTGGAAATCGGTTGTGGCTGGGGCGGATTTGCAGAGCGCGCACTGCAACGCGGTGATTACGGCATCAAGGGCCTGACAATATCCGCTGCGCAACATCAATTTGCTGCACAGCGTGTTGGTAACAACGCGATGATCGCGCTTGAAGATTATCGCCATCAAACCGGCGTGTACGACCAGATTGTATCGATTGAAATGTTCGAAGCGGTCGGTGAAAAATTCTGGCCGGTTTATTTCGCGAAATTAAAATCACTGCTCGCCACTAACGGCAAAGTGATGGTGCAAAGCATCACCATCGCCGAGGATTCTTTTGCACGCTACCGCACCAGTGGCGACGCTATTCGCACCTTTATTTTCCCTGGCGGCATGCTGCCATCGCCATCCCGTTTCCACGAAGAAAGTGCAAAAGCGGGATTGCGTGTAACAGACGAATTCGCTTTCGGCCAGGATTATGCGCTTACCCTCACCCACTGGCTGGGCAATTTTGATGCGAGGATTAAAGACGTAAAAGCCATGGGATTTGATGCGAAATTCATTCGTATGTGGCGCTTTTACCTGACCTGCTGTATCGCGTCTTTCAGGCACGGGCGAACCAACGTTATGCAGTGGGGACTTCAACATGTGGTCTAGATATATTTTGTTCATGGACATTGCATTGCTAGGCATTTTTTTTCTGCAACCAATCCATGTTTTTGCAGGTGAAGAAAATGCACTTTCTGCTGAGCCTGTGCAGGCCTATGTCCCAAATGCATCGGTAGTGGGAAGCGGGGTTTTATCCTATGCATTCTGGGATATTTACGAAGCAACGCTGTTTGCACCCGAGGGTGTATGGAGCTCGAACAAACCATTTGCATTATCTATCGAATATTTTCGCGCGCTAAAAGGCAAAGAGATTGCCGACCGGTCAGTACAGGAAATGCGCCAGCAAGGTTTCACCAACGAGGTAACACTGGCCGCCTGGAATTCGCAAATGAAAGCAATTTTCCCCGACGTTAAAAAAGGCACAGTGCTAACAGCAGTTTATATCCCCGGTATACAAACTACGTTTTATAACGGCGCCGGGATTATTGGAGTCATCAAGGACGATGACTTCGGCAAATCATTCTTTGGCATTTGGCTTGCGGAAAAAACCTCCGAACCGAAATTGCGCCGCGCATTGTTGGGGCTCAAATGAACTCGCAGGCAATCACGGGAAAATCGCTACTACAGTACGGCTTTATCGCTTTACCTGTAGCCTTTGCCGGTTTTCCCCTTTACGTGCTCGCGCCGGATTTTTTTGCGACGCGCTACGGCCTTTCACTCACATTGCTCGGCACATTGCTGCTCTTCATTCGGGCATTCGATGCAATACAAGATCCGCTAATAGGCTGGCTCACCGATAAACTACAAAATCATTTTCTGCTTTTGCTTTCTATTGCCGGAACGGTTTTATGTGTTTCGATTTCGGGGCTTTTTAACAATATTTTTTTCTCACCCGCCATTTGGTTTTCGCTCTGCATGATTTTTGCGGTGAGTGCTTACAGTGTGTTGATCATTGTACTCGGAGCGCAGGCTACCCTATGGACAACGGACACTAACGCACAGACAAAAATTGCGGGCGCGCGCGAAGCGTTTGGAATTATCGGGCTTGTTATCGCTGTGTCGGTGCCGACCTTGCTTTCACAATGGATTAATACCAATGATGTTTATCTCTGGTATGCGGGAATCCTTTTCCTATTAATGTTTTTTGGCATTATCTTTTTCTCAAGACTGATATTGCCGTCCGCAACAAACGCTACCACTAAAATGCAATTATCACCGCTCATGGCAATACGCGCGCTGCCAATAGAAAGTTGGCGACTTTTTGCGGTGTACGGTGTGAGTATGCTGGCGTCCAGCATTCCTGCAATCCTAGTTATTTTTTATGTGCGCGACCTTCTCGGTGCGGAACAGCTGACCGGTGTATTTTTATTGCTCTATTTTCTTTCCGGCGCTGCCGCTATGCCGCTCTGGAAAAAAATCAGCACGCACTATGGGAAATACAAGGCGTGGTGCTTTGCAAATATTCTTGCAGTGGCAGGCTTCATCTGTGCGTTTTTTTTAAATGCTGGTGATGTATGGCCTTATGCTGCAGTGTGCATAGTTTCCGGCCTTGCGCTCGGTGCGGATTTAACACTCCCGCCATCCATTCTGGCCGACCACATCCATGCGCGCGGCAACCGCGCCTGTTCAGGATCGCACTACGCATTTCTGGCATTCATTAGTAAAGCCAGCCTGGCGTTGGCTTCTGCCATAGCACTACCTGTTCTTGATGCGGCCGGTTTTAAACCCCAAGCCGTTAACTCGGAAGCTGCACTTGCAACACTCTCTGCCGCTTACGCGCTTATTCCCTGTGTATTGAAATTGGGCGCAGTGGGTTTGCTGTATGTTTTTTTTATTCGATCTGGTTCAGGAGGAAATAATGAAAATTTTCAAAATCATGGTAACAATGGGAGTTCTCATCATGCTTAGCAGTTGCGCTGCCAATAATATCGATTACTACAAAGACACAACACCGCGCGCCGACATCAAGGAATATTTTAATGGCCCGATCAAAGCCTGGGGCATCGTGCAGGATTGGCGTGGTCGCGTGGTACGCCGGTTTGATATCGACCTTGTGGGCGAATGGAATGGCGATGTTGGCACGCTGACTGAACATTTCGATTATTACGACGGTGAAAAACAACAACGCGTGTGGACAATAAAAAAATTGCCCGATGGTACCTTTGAGGGAACCGCATCCGATATTATCGACAAAGCCACCGGTAAGGCCGAAGGTAGCGCCGTGCGCTGGAATTATGTGATGGATCTTCCTGTGAAAGATACTACGTATCACATTCGTTTCGATGATTGGATGTGGTTGATGAACGACGGCGTATTGATTAACCGCTCTTACCTGAAAAAATTTGGTATTACTGTTTCCGAACTTACCATCTTTATGCAGAAGCAAAAATGAATGCTCCCTATCAAGATCAGATTGTCTGGATTATCGGCGCCAGCAGCGGAATTGGATGCGCATTAGCGCGGGAACTTTCCGCGCGCGGTGCCATTCTTGCGTTGTCTGCGCGACGCAAGGATGAACTTGAAAAATTAAACGATGAATTGGGCGAGCGTCATAAAGTGTTTGTGCTGGATACTACCGATGCCGCAACGACATTACGTACCGCACAGGCAATTCGCGCTGCGTTCGAGCGGATTGATCGCGTTATTTTTTTAGCCGCTGCTTACGCACCAATGAAAATAGACGCGCTTGATATAGTGGCAACCAAAGGTATTGTCGATATTAATTTGACCGGCGCATTTAACCTGGTGCACGCCGTTTTACCTATCCTGAAAACCCAAAAGCCACGCGGGCAATTGGCATTGTGTGGCAGTGTCGCTGGCTATATCGGCCTGCCTGGCGGTCAACCTTACAGCGCGACTAAAGCCGCGATCATCAATCTTGCCGAAAGTTTGCACGCTGAATGCAAAGACTCAATCGATATAAAATTGATAAATCCCGGCTTTGTACGCACCGCGCTAACTGACAAAAATAATTTTAAAATGCCGGCGCTGATTGAACCGGAACAAGCTGCCAAAGAAATAGCCGAAGGCCTACTTTCACACCGTTTCGAAATTCATTTCCCCAAGCGCTTCACGTTTTTTTTAAAACTGTTGCGCTTACTTCCCCATGCATTATCACAACGCCTGACAAGAAGGCTAAACTGACACACCTGGCACGCAATTTTTATATCGGCAATCCTCCTGGTGGTTTGGCTAGCCCTTTTCTGTCAAGAATTCTCTACGCAACCTGTTAACGATTTTGCAATCTGTATAGTCATGCAAAGAGAAGTAACGCAAGTAAGAGGCCCATGGCACTCTTATTGCGTTACTTCCCCCGCGCTTTATTTAAAAATGATTTACAAGACATATATCCGGAAACATTGCAACATGCGGTAGGTAAAATTCATTTTGGGCGCTGTAGATTGCCGATAGGCGGCAAGAAATTGCCGCCTTGCAACAAATGAGATTTTTTGGAGGACTCGACATGATTAGTAGCGTATCTACAACAGCGTTGTATAACGCCTACTCTACCGATATCGGCGGAGGGAGAACACTTTCATCTGTTTCAACACTAGCAGAGGGAAAAAAACCGGAGTCGATTTCAAATGAATCGCCAACAACTATTGTCAATTTTTCCAGGGAAGCACTCAATGCACTGGAAAAAGATAAATCGTCCAGAGCAGTAGACCAAATCCTTCGGGATCATGGAAAAGAGGTTTATGAAAACACCATTAAAAACTTGCAAGAATATCCGGAGAATTTAGCTAGCAGGCTCAGCGATAAATCGCTTTCAGAAAAGGAACTCACTGACATTCAAAATGCATTAACCGAGAGAGAAATGAATGCATTTATGAAGTACGCGCGCCAAGACCCACCTGACATGAAAATGTTCTTTGAAAAGTACGTGGAATATTTAGATACGCTCTCCCCGGAAGAATTGTTATCGCAACGTTATGTTGGTCAACGCCCTGTAGCAGTAAGGCATTATGAACACTTCGCACGCGAACAGGGAGAAGTGCCCAATGACCTGTCTTCCGCACAACATCCAATCACCTATCTCTTTGAACTATTGAAGGAAGTAGATTTTAAGATAGAGGATCAAAATAACTTCATGAAACAGTATGAAGAGAAGGTTTCTTCTATGGTTAACCGAGAAGGAAACGAAAACTTAAAATCTGTATCTGATGAAGCCACAGGAAAACTAACCAACCTGTTTAGCATTATCCAGGCCGCCAGAGAGGGAGATAAAGCATCGTTTGAAAGTTTGCAATCCCTGGCTCAGACCGTGGAACCTGAAAAGCGCACATAACTACTGCATGCGCCTTCAACAGCTAGCTCGCTGTTTTAAATTATTTCAAATTTTAACGAGTATGCGCCGGTTGTGAAGTTCTGTGAAATTACCGTTACCTTGCACTTTGTGGCAGGTGTAGCAGATTTGGTAAATTGATACACGCCATTAATTTTCAACGTCGACCATTGAAAGCGGCAAGTAAGATAATTAATCACCCCGCCATCGTTTGTGCCTAAGGTGGTAGATGTGTGAAAGGTTGAGGTAGTAGCAGGAAGTGGATTAGAGAGTGGCGGTGCAAATGTACCACTAGTACTGCTTCCAACCAAAATATCGCTGCTGGTAGTATTATTCCTGATCTCCAGGCTGGTAACCGTAGCTGCTGCTGAACCAGCCATGCCCAACATAACAGCTAAGGAAAAAAATTTTACCATTTTATTTTTCAACATACTAAAATCTCCGATTTATAAATAAAATCCGTCTTCGCAGACACACCATGTGCAATGCGAAAACTGATAATAGTCTGAATATCGTCGATAACAATATTTTAAAAATTAGTTTTTACTTCACATTTTATTTATTACCAACAATCATCGCATCACTGCAACAATTTAAACGACAAAAATAATTATACAATTAAGACATCATAAAAATTAATATTGGAAGTATGTCGCGAAAATTATTACTGCAAAGTAATTTCTACTTTTTGCGCACTTTCATACCAAAAGTCGAACGTAAAAACCGAAAGTCAAACTCGCCTTTTCACTAACGCATTCGTAGACTGCCACTGCGCAGTAAGTGCGCCTTTCCGCTGTAAGCCCACTGTTGTTGCACATTAATTATGTCGTAAAAAATTAATTGCCTTGTTGGAGGATGGCAATCTTACACGCAAAAACTGCATTTGCAGATGCTAGTAAATGCAATGACATTTAATCGTCCGAAAGGAAAAGAGGATAAAAATAATGAAGAATCAACCTGACATTTATCGTAATAATATAGTGAAAGTATTCTCTCTGTTAGCCGGTGCATCCATGATGCTCGGTGCAATGGATGTAACCGCACATGGATATGTTTCAAGCCCCAAAGGTCGCGCGGTCGCGTGCCGCGATGATGGCCCAAGCCCGGAGAGACCAACCAATGCCGCGTGTAAGGCAGCCTATGCAGCGGGTAATGCCAGTATTTATGAACCATGGTCTATTAATGTGATTGGTGCTGACAATAATCACCAGGCATTAATTCCGGATGGCAAATTGTGTAGCGCAGGCCACGGGGATTTTGGTGGTTTGGATCTCGCCAGAAATGATTGGCCGGCAACACAGGTTTCTGCCGGGCCACGTACATTTATCTGGACTAACACTGCGCAGCATAGAACAACTTATTTCCGTTACTACATTACCAAACAAGGTTTCAATCCGTTGCAACCTTTAAAGTGGTCTGATCTGGAACAGATTCACCAATCAGGGCGCGCAGGTAATGAGGCTACCTCTACTCACGTTGTAACATTGCCTGCCCGTACAGGTAGACACATTGTGTACAGCGTGTGGCAACGTGATAAGGCAGATGCACCAGAAGGTTTTTATCAGTGTGTGGATGTGATCTATTCACCTGATAACAACTCTTCAAGCTCGGTTGCATCCAACAGTTCCAACTCTAGTGCCACAACAACGTCGCGCTCGTCGTCCAGTATTCCCGACAGCGCTTGTGGGAATTTATTGCCCTGGAATGCCAACACACAGTACAACGCACGACAAGAAGTTACCCACAACGGCAGACGTTATTCGGCTAACTATTGGACACAGGGAAATAATCCTGCAGAAACCTCTGGCCAATACAATTACTGGTCAGACATGGGACCATGTAGCGAAACAGCATCTAGCCAATCCTCTGTAAATGTTGTCAGTTCGTCGAGAAGTTCAGTGAGCTCTGTTGTTGCTTCCAGAAGTTCATCATCAGCACCTGTCAGTGGTAGTTGCACATCGCCTGTTTTTGTCAGTGGTACCAGTTATGCAGCGGGTACTCTGGTACAAAACAGCGGTAGCGAATATCGCTGCACAGTCGGCGGTTGGTGCACATTGGGTGGCGCGGCCTACTCGCCAGGCACCGGTTGGGCCTGGACACAAGCGTGGACATTAGTACGCAGTTGCCAATAAATGTCGATTGAATAAAAACGCTGTAATAAAAAACCGATCAGAAACGATCGGTTTTTTATTTCGGGGCGAAGCATAAAAGGTTACAGCTCACCGACAATTACCAACAAACGGAATAGCAAAAAAACGTCGCAGCTAGTCATTTTTGGCATCTCTAACGGATGCCCTCACACACAACGCCACACAAACTTCAAATAAAACTAAAAATAATTCAATTTTTTACAATTCTGTATAAATTTACGTAAATGCATTACAGATATTCGCCTATTTTTTATTAATCTTATTTTTTATAGACTGGCCGTTACCATTTAATAACAACCGGCCAGGATCATAATAATTCAATCACACACTACCCTCAGAACGGCCTGGAACTCGCCAGCGTCATTGCCGGATTAATAATTTATGTTGGATACAACACGTAGAAATATTGTTAAAGCATGTTTGGCTGGAGCTGTCGTTTCCCCGCTTGCTTCATCAGTCGCCCTGGGAGCAGCAACACCACCGTTGCAAGCTGCCAGTAATTGTGCAAAACCTGCTGTACTCAAATGGGGCCGTAGTGTCGAGGGCCAACGTAAAGCCGATTTGGGAAATGGAACTTATCTGAATCCTATTATTGCCGGTGATCGCCCCGACCCGACTGTTTTGAAAGACGGCGATGATTATTACATGACTTTTTCATCGTTTAATTCTTATCCTGGTATCGTCATCTGGCATTCGCGCGATTTAATTAATTGGGTTCCTGTAGGGCCAGCATTGCGTAAAAATATTGGCACCGTGTGGGCGCTGGATTTGTGCAAACACGGTGATCGTTACTATATCTATATTCCTGCACTCACCGATGGCAAACCCTGGGCGATATACGTTATTTGGGCAGACAATATTAATGGCCCCTGGAGTGATCCCATCGATTTAAAAATAGAAGACTGCATTGACCCCGGCCACGCCGTGGGTGAAGACGGTAAACGCTATTTGTTTGTAAATGGCATTCGCAAAATTCGTTTGACTGATGACGGCCTCGCTACTGATGGCAAACTTGAAAATGCTTATAGCCCCTGGCGTTATCCCGATGACTGGATTGTAGAAAACTTCGCCCCCGAAGGCCCAAAATTGATATGGCGCGGTGAGTGGTTTTATTTGGTAACAGCGGTGGGCGGTACTGCTGGCCCGGTTACCGGCCATATGGTTATTGCCGCGCGTTCGCGCTCCATTCACGGCCCCTGGGAACATTGCCCGCATAATCCGTTGGTGCGAACCGTATCGGAAGCCGAACCCTGGTGGTCGCGCGGCCACGCAACATTGGTTGAAGGGCCGGGTGGCGATTGGTGGATGGTTTATCACGGTTACGAAAATGGTTTTCGTACATTGGGGCGGCAAGCATTGCTTGAGCCAGTCGAGTGGACCGCTGATGGATGGTTTCGCGCTAAAGGCGGCGACCTTTCCCAACCGCTTCCGGCGCCGGTGACGAAAAAAAATAAAGCGAAACGAGTAAATTCCGGTGTTGCACTTTCCGATGATTTTTCCAGCAACAAATTTGGCAGCCAATGGTGCTTCCATAATCCCGGCCCCAATGAAACCGCACGCGTAAAATACCACACCAAAATGCTGGAATTAACCGCCAGTGGTGGTTCGCCAATAGACAGCTCGCCAATAACCTGTGGTGCCGTGGATCAGGCATATCAGGTAGAAGTCACGTTAAAATTAATTGAAGGTTCGGAGGCTGGCTTAATACTTTTTTACAACCACAAAGCATTCGTAGGGCTTGGCTTTACTCCCGGCACCATCAAAACCTTTCAATATGCTGAAGAACAAACCTGGGCGCGTCTGGGATTTAAATCCAATAATGTACGCGCGCGTTTAACCAATGATCGACATGTAATTACTTACGAATATTCCGAAGATAATGGCCGCACCTGGAAGCTCCACCCCACCCGCATGGAAGTCTCGGGCATTAACCACAATGTATTTGGCGGTTTCCTGAGTTTGAAAATCGGGATCTATTGTGCCGGCACCGGCAAGGTAAAGATTTCTGATTTCACATATCGCGCACTGTAAGTAACCATAGAAAAGCCGGCATCAAGGACGATGCTACCTTTTTATTATTTTTTGTTCATTCCTCTGTTACACGCTCACCGACTGCCCCTCTTCTACTATTCTTTCATTCACTTTTATTTTTCTTCATGGTTTTTGCGCTTGTCACTTTTCTTGCGAGCTTATCTTTTCCTGCCTTAATTCCATTTTTCATTTACACTCCCCTTACTCGTGATTCACTTCACACTTTCTCATAAAGTATGCTTTGCATCACGACATCGTTTTTATTCGATCACCTCATACAAACGCGACTACACCCTCTCCAAATACCTGCAACTCTGGATTTTTAATTCAACTTAAACGAAAAAAAATTCAATTTTTAGCAGATTGATAAAACTTTCAGCAAAAACGTTACTGATCGCCCTGACATTTTCCGCAATATCTACTTGCAAGGCTTTTGGCTTGCCAATAAGACAGTCACAGGAAAAATTCTCAAGGCGGACGCAGCACATTCAAAGATCCGTCGGGTAACGATTAAAAATCATCGCATTTGAAATTTTTTTTAATAATAAAAATAAATTCCGTGTGAAGCATTAGCTGAACAAACAGCGCCGGCAATGAAATTCTCCAATCAGCGCTCTCGCGCCAAAGCCCGTTTTAATCACGAGACCCGTTTTAATAATAAAGATGTTACAGCCCCATGCCGGTGAAGATCGGCGTTTACCCTGAGGACGACACTATGAGCAGCCTAAAAACCTCTGCGACTACCCCGGGTATAGTGAGCGCATTGACACGCGCTCTCTATGCAACCGGGTTTTCACTGGCCGTTTCAACGCTTTCATTCCATGCCTATGCCGGTTGTCAGTACATTATTGATAACCAATGGGGCAATGGATTTGCAGCCAAAATACGCATCACCAACGATGGCAATACCGCTATCGATGGCTGGACGGTCAACTGGCAATACGCCGGTGATAATCGCATGACCAGTAACTACAATGCGGTTTTCAGCGGAGCAAATCCTTACACCGCAAGCAATTTGAGTTGGAATAAAATAATCCAGCCAAAACAATTTGTGGAGTTCGGCGTGCAAGGAACCAAAGGCAATGGAACAGCGGAAATTCCAGCGGTTACCGGCGCAGTATGCGGAGCGGCAACAATATCTTCATCCTCATCAAGCGTTGCAAGTAGCGCGAGCTCTTCATCATCCAGCGCACCAATTTCCAGTAGCAAATCCAGTTCATCACTGCCACTTTCATCAAGTAGTCGCTCAAGCTCTTCGGTAGCCAATACGGCAGCCTGGACGTTAAGCACTACGGATTCTTATCTGAATTTCATCACCACTAAAAACACCCATAACGTGGAAGTGCATAACTTCACTGGCTTGAGTGGCGATATCAGTAATGCCGGTGTAGCGACATTGACGATTGATCTCAACAGCGTAAATACCGGTGTGGCACTGCGCGATCAACGTATGAAAGATTTATTGTTTGAAACAGCAACCTATCCCGCCGCAACTATCACGCTCACGGTTCCATCCACGGTGATCAGTTCACTTGCGATTGGGCAGGATAAAGCTACCGATATTTCCGCAAGTCTCAATTTGCACGGCACGACCGGCACTATCGCCACCAAGGTCTCCGTTCAAAAACTTTCCAACTCGCGCATTCTCGTGCAAACCCTTGCACCGGTATTGGTGAAAGCAGAAACCTACAACCTGACAGCTGGTGTGGAAGCACTGCGTGCAGCCGTGGGTATTGCGTCCATCAGCGTTGCCGTGCCGGTGGATTTTGCACTTGTTTTTGATGCCCGTTAATTGGCTGGAGCGAACCTATTATGAAAAAATTATTGCAACTGTCGATGCTCTCTTCCAGTTTGTTGCTGGGCATCATGACTGCCAGTGGTGCACATGCCCAAGGTACTTGTAGCGTGAATTACACAACCGCCAATAGCTGGGGTAATGGTGCGCAAATTAAAACTACCGTTACCAACCATGTCGCCGCAAAAACATCCTGGGAACTTTGCTGGACGTATTCAGGAACTGAAGCCATTCAAAATTTATGGGATGGTACCTTCACCCAAACCGGAAAAAATGTGTGCGTAAAAAATGCTGCCTATAATGCAAACTTGCCCGCGAATGGTTCAGCATCGTTTGGATTTGTTGTTAATAATCCCGGTGCAGCACCTTCTGCATTTACGCTGAATGGAAGCCCCTGCGGTGAATCCGCCAGCAGCACATCCGCAACGAGTAGCAGTGTTAGCAGTCGCTCTACATCATCCATCACCAGCATTTCATCATTAAGTAGTAGTTCAACCAATAATGGTGTCGCTGCGCGCTGGTTGTTGGATACAACCAACTCTACATTTAATTTTGTCACGGTGAAGAAAAATACCGCCGGCACCGAAACGCCGGAGAGTCTGACTTTTAACCAATTACAAGGCACTGTCTCTGCAACCGGCCAGGCAACACTGACAATTCCATTAACCAGTATCAGTACTGGCGTAGCCCTGCGTGATACACGCATGCAAGATTTGTTATTTGAAACCAATCACCTACCCGTATTGCATTTCACCACGCAATTGGACCTTGCAGCGATTAATACACTCGCTATCGGTTCAACCTCGGTACAAAGCATCACGGGGAATTTGATTCTCCACGGCGTGGCAAAACCAATAGTGTTTGATGCACTAGTGATAAAGCATGCAGCTAATCGTGTAAGTTTTTCACCACGTAAACCCATCGTAATTAATTCAACCGATTTTGATTTGAATTACGGTGTAGAAGCACTGCGACTTGCAGTGGGAACCTTGTCGACAATCGGTGAAAAAGTACCGGTGTATTTCAAACTGTTCCTGAATGGCGATAATCCCGGCAATACACCCGCAATCACTTTAGCAGCAGCGCCATCGGTACCATTAAGCCTTAGCGGTATTGCCGTCACCTCAGGAGCCAATTTAAATTGGGCCGATGCGAGTGCAACTGAAACAGGGTTCCTGGTGCGTCGTAAAGGTGCAGATGGTCGTTGGGCTACCACCAGTAAATTAAATGCGAATAGCGTTAGCTATCTTGATGTGTTGATTGAATCCGGCAGCTACGATTATAAAGTTATCAGTTTTACTGAAAGCATTCCGTCGGCAGCAACTACACCGGTAACCATTATTTTTAACAATGGAAGTACCTCTTCTTCGAGTAGCAATAGCGTTACATCAACAAGTTCTTCCAGCCGCAGCAGTTCGTCAGTAAGCTCTGGCAGTTCGAGCAGTGCCGGCGCCATTATTGGTAACGCTGCAAACGGAAAAATATTGTGGGCACAACAATGCGCTGCGTGTCACGGTGTTGATGGCGAGAAAAATGCGAACGGCACACCTGCACTGCAACCGTTAAATCCAAATCGCTCCAGCTACAAACATAGTAATGACACACAAGCGCGAGCGCTACGCGATTTCATTGCACGGTGGATGCCGCAAGGCAGTGAAGGCACCTGCACCGGCCAATGTGCCGCCGATTTGGAAGCGCACATTTTCAGTTGGCGCAAACCCAGCGATGGTATACCCGATAAACCCGTTTCCAATTTCGCGTGCCCATCTACCGGGCCAAGTTACGGGCAACGGTTAATGCGCTTGTTAACCAAAGCGGAATACCAACGCTCTGTGCGTGATCTGGTGAATTACCAAACAGATTTAACCGCAAGCTTACCCGACGATTTTATTTCCGGCGCATTTGTGAATAACAATCCGTTATCGATTGATAAAACGCGTTACACCAGTTACCTGGCCAATGCAGAACGCATCGCTGCCGATGTTGCAACACGCTGGAATTCGGTATTGGGTTGTACTCCATCAAGCAGTTGTGCAAGCACGTTGGTAAATACACTCGGTCCCCGTATTTTCCGTCGCCCGCTGGATACTGCAGAACAAACGGCGTATTTAAATGTTGCCAATGGCACGAGCGGTAGTCGCACAGTGGCAGAAGGTATGCAAGTTGCGTTATTTTCCATGTTGTCTTCGCCGCAATTTTTATATCGTTCAGAGGTGGGCGAACTGTCCAGTAACGGGGTGTACAAACTCACCGGTTACGAAATGGCAACCTACCTGAGCTACACCTTCACCGGCTCTACACCCAGCCCGGCACTGTTAACTGCAGCGGGTAATGGATCATTAAACACAGCTACGGGTATTCGCACGCAAGTTACAACGCTGCTCAATTCAGCCAATACCAAATTATTGTTAAACGATTTGGTAAACCGTTGGTTGATGACGGAAAAAATTGAAACGCTGAGCAAACCCGCTGTAAATAATTTTGCGCTACTCGCGGTGGATATGAAAAATGAACTCGGTAAAAACTTTGCTAACGCAATGCTGGATTCCACGAGCACATTTGCATCCATCTACAACCCGAATTACACCTACGTCAATTCGCGTCTGGCAACGCATTACGGTTTGCCCTTCAGCGGTACGCAAGATACGGATGGATTCGCCAAAGTCACCACCAGTGAACGCGGCGGCATCCTCACGTCAGGTGCATTTATGTCGCGTTACGCCAGCACGACGGATTCCAATATGATCACCCGTGCCGTAGCGATTCGTCGGAAATTAATGTGTCAGGATATTCCCGAACCACCATCCGGTGTGAGCCTGGATCGTGAAGCGTTAGCCGCGCGCGACAAAGCCTTCTACGAAAATCCACACACAACACAACGCATGATTTTCGACCGCATCACTTCCGGTACCAGTTGCTCGAATTGCCACGGCGAAATTATTAATCCGCTGGGTGGTGGTTTGGAAAACTTTGACCTTGCCGGTCGTATCCGCACCAGTGATTTGAAAGGCAATGCCATTGTTTCAAGCGGCACGTTCTTCTCGCCATATCCACAGTTGCAATTCCTGAACGATCCGGATCGCGTTATTTATGCACCGGAAATTCAATTCAACGGAGCCAAAGATCTTGCGCGCACCATGGTTGAACAACCGGTAGTAGCGCAGCAAGCACAAACTTGCCTGGCAACGCAACTTGTCAGCTATAGCTCCGGTATCAACTCCATTTTCCTGATCGATTCTGAGCGGGATGTTGGTTACAAACGCATTAGTAAAGATGAAGAAAATTCTTATCGTTGCGATATCGCTGATCTCACCAACGTACTAGCGAGCAGAGGCCCGCGTGCAATGCTGGAAGAAATTCCGGTATTGGAATCTGTGATGTATCGAAAAGAGTGGGCGCGCTAATGCGCCCTGTTCTTCCGCATATTTCACCAGCCGTATTAATGAATTGGAGTCAATAAAATGAGATATAAAGACTGCTTCGATAAAGAGCGTAGAGATTTTCTCCGTGTAGTAAAACACGCCGGTATTTCAGCGGGTTTGCTGAAAGCATCCAGTTTGATCGGCGGCGTTATGTTAGCGCGTGTTGCCGAAGCACAGGGCGGTGTTCCCAATAAAAGTTGTTTGATATTTTCAGGTGGCGGTTGCCATCCACAATACTGGTTTCCAAAAGACGGCGTTCTGCCGGTTCAATCGGCGCCCTTACAAAGTCATTACAACAAAATAACCATGTTGAAAAATGCCACCCTTGCTCCTGGTGCGGGGCATGGTGGAATGTTTGCAAAATTTGATAACGCCAGCTGGGGCAGGGACAGTTTTGAAGTGAATATGGGACGCACGATTGGTGCTAACTATCCGGTGAAATATTTGAATGTGGCGAATGTGCCCATTTCGAATCTTACCCGCGAAGGTCCACGCGAAATTCCCTCTATTTCAAGCCCACAAACAGTGCTGGATATTTTGTTCAGTGGCGGCGGCACTCCCACCACCGGCGTATCACCGCGAAAATCGGCGGTGGATTTGCATTATGCCGCTGTAAATAGTTTGAAAAATAAATTAGGACAACATGAAAAAATAAAACTGGATAACCATTTCACCGCGATCCAGGAAATTGAAGCAGCAATTGGCACGGGTGGAAGTGGTGGAGGAAGTAGCGGCTCTTGTCCAAAACCCTCCAGTGCTCAAGTGACTGGATTTGATGCACTGGCAAAATTGCATTCAGACCTTATCGTGCTTGCATTGAATTGTAATTTAACCGCATCAGTTTCAATTGCATTTGGTGACGATACGCATAACCACATTTTTGATAAATTGGGTGGACGCATGTCACATCAATCGCACCACTTTAACCAAACCATGTTTGATGAAGATATTGCTTACATGCAGGGGCTCACCAAATATTTGCTCGACAAGTTGGATGCAACGGGTTTACTCAGCTCGACCATAGTGACACAAGTATCTGATATGGGAGACCCGGACCAACATGGCAACAACGATGTGCCAATGATCGTTGCCGGCGGAGGAATCACCGGCGGACGTGTATTGGAAGTTGGCAAAGCATCGCAAGCAAGCCTGTATCAAACCCTTGGTTTAAAGCTGCGTGCCGATCAAAGTCCAGGCGGCACTGCATATAGAAATTGGGAGGTACCTACCATCGCCGGACTGTAAAAATATAAAACCTACGTTAAAAACAAAAACCTGTTTGCTGAGTAAACCTCGTTTATTTGGCAAGCAGGTTTTCCGTTA
This sequence comes from Cellvibrionaceae bacterium, assembly GCA_021151825.1. Classification (GTDB taxonomy): domain Bacteria; phylum Pseudomonadota; class Gammaproteobacteria; order Pseudomonadales; family Cellvibrionaceae; genus Cellvibrio. The sequence goes on along the minus strand of JAGKWQ010000007.1, from coordinate 192,220 downwards.
TGCAAGTTGCTGATAATGCTGGTTAGCTGAATGCAAGAATTTTATAAAAAAATGTTGTCAACCTTTATGGCGTTGCTGTTGCTTACAGGAGTCATTGGATACCTGTGTATTAACAAGACGTTTCTTACACTTTCATTATTTCCTGACACCAGGAGTGAACTTTCCTGGCACATTGAGCAAAGCACAGATACTCCTGCGGGAGGTTTATCTTATTTGACAGTACATGATGATAAATTCAGCCTGGATTTCACTCTAAACCTGTCGCATCGCGCAAAATATCCCCACGCAGCCGTAGCCATGGTATTTGATGATCAACCGGAAAATAAAAATTTTGTTGATTTGTCAGCGTATGATAAAGCGTTGTTCAGTATCAAATGCTCTACCGACAATATGCTCACATTTGCACTGACCACCTATGATGAAAAAGTATCAAAAGAAGATATCCCACTCAGCTATCGGCCACCTTCAACCTTTTTCTCTTGCAATAACCAATGGCAATCCATCGTCATTGATCTGACCCGATTGGAAACTCCGCAGTGGTGGTTCGATATGAATAAAGTCGAATTATCCCAGCAAGGGTATCAACTCGATAAAGTGTCAAAAATAACCTTCGGAAATACGTTCCAAAGTCCTTTCGATATTGAAACCAATGTCCAGATTACCGAACTTACGTTGGTTGGGCGCAATTGGTTCTACTTATATTTATTCACTGCGTTATCGCTATCAATCTGGGGAGGTTTTGGAATCTGGATTTTCCGGCAATATACCCTGGCAATTATTCGCGAACTCAATGATAAAATTCAGCGTGACCGCCCCTTGGTTGCCTATCAACAACTGACTGTTGAATCTCATCGCGACAGGGATAGAAGTGCAATATTACATTTTATGGCAACGCAATACGCTAACGCTGAATTAACACTGGAATCCATGGAAGTAACGATTGGTGTAAGCAGAACCAAAATCAACGATATCCTCAAATCCGAATTGGGTTTTACCTTTACCGGCTACCTGAATAAACTGCGCTTAACTGAAGCTGCACGTTTATTATCGCAGGACTTGAGCGGTAACATTGCAGAAATCGCCTATTCTGTTGGCTACAAAAATGTTTCCTATTTTAACAAGTTATTCAAAGAAGAATACAACTGCACACCAAAAACCTATAAATCGATATTCGATCAAACAACGGATACCGATGGATAAAGACGAATAAAGGTAGTGCATTACTTCCAAAAAAATCGCGGTGCCGCACCCCAAAATTATTCAACTTAAACGAAAAAAACTATAAATATCGGCATAGTGGTAAAAAACAACGCAAAAAGACTAACACTGCATTTCCAGTATTTAACAAACTGATAGTTCAGGCTCTTCTGCCCCGCCGCATCAACCTTGGAGAACGGTAAACGCTTGGGTGCGAGCGGGCTTTTTACCAAAAAAAATTCCACCTGGAAAATTACATTCCATAAACAGGCCACCATGAACCAGATTGAAAGTTTCCCTGATAAACACCCGCTACAAAAAGACTTCGATATTCGTTTAATAAAGCACCGTGCCGGACGAATAACATTACGGTTGGCTGCGCCAAACCTGATCGCCAATCTACAATTGGGGGGCCTTGCCAATATCTTTGATTACGCTACCCGCGTAGCGGGGAATGCAATAATCGGAGATTGTTTCATAGCAGAATGCGAAATGGGTATACGCACTCATACAGCCAGCAAAGAACTTATAGTATCCACTACACTAACAAACCTGAACCAACACCTTGCAACCTTTCAATGTGAAATACATGGCATATCCCAACGCTCAAAATTTCTCATCGCTGAAGCCCATGGGACACTGGTTAAAATAAAAATGGAATTATCGGGGGTGGCGTAATTTATCCACTGTCCAATAAGAGATAAATACATTCTCTAATGCTTCGACATTCGATTAATTACCAGGCATAGGAAGAATACCTATTACGTTCTTTTGAACATCCAACAGTTGCATTTGCCGATATCGAATAGACGCATCACTTAAAGCGTATCCCCAATTTATTAATGCGTTTTGCTCACCAGCGTTAAATGCATTAAGCCTGGTTCGTAGAAATGCCAGCCTATCAGTGCTTTCTGAATTGTTTATTAAATAGCTATCAACCTTATATTCTTCAATTCTGGTATTAATTCCCCAATAAGCCACTTTATAGAAACCCTGATCAGCAAATGTGAAAAGTGTTCGCTTGCGTAATGCACGTTGCTGATCAGTCATCAGGTCAGTCATCCGCAACAACTGGCTTATCCAGTTATTTTTAAGATCAGCAAACACTTTAAATGGAGCACCTGCATCGCAGACAAGCAAATGGTTGTAACGATATTTACCATCAATTTTCCATAAAGCTTCAATTCCTAAATTGTCATAAAGCCCGCCATCGCAGAGCATTAGCTTTGTACGCAAATTTCTATCAGCAAAATGATCAGCATTTTTTGATTTAATCCAATTATCCGGATTAGTACGCAGGCTCACAGGAGACAATATAGGAGGGAATGCGCTGGATATACCAACTACTTTTGCAAGAGAAATATTGGGATTTGGATATATACCAATTTTATAGTCTGATATTACATCCCTACGAAAAATCACACTTGATCCGGTTTGGTAATTGCTGCCATAAAATATAAAATCCGGTTTTTCAGGGATATCCTTTATCGAGACTCCTTTAAATAAAGCCTTATCATACTCATAGGCAACTCTATCGCCGATGGTGTCTTTGAATGAAAAAAAACCGGATAACCCCGCTTTAATATCAATACCTTTACTACAGAATCCACAAATTGGATTGGCAATTATTTCTCGAAAATTGATGGCGACTCCATGCTGGTCAAATTCCAATTTCCTCCAATTCATAGCGAGGTACGCAGCAATAATACTTCCACCCGAGACGCTGGTGATCGTCTTTATTTTTGGAAGCAAACCAAAATCATTTATTCTCCACAATGATCCAAGTGCAAACAATGTCGCTCTATATCCGCCACCAGATATAGCCAGACCAACACTTGGTTCTTCAGTCATTTTAATCTCCAGCGAAACACTTCGTCAGTGCTGCTTTATAGGCACAATTCGGCCATTACTATTGATTTGAAGAATTATATTGCCATCCCAACCTGTGTTATAGATTGCCGAGTCAATAGTTTCCAGCTGAAATGATTCCGCGCGAGTGCCAATGGGTACTTCAATAGGAGTGCGCGTATCAGAAACACCAAATTCAGGATCACGCAACATATCAATCGCAATTTTATTGGGATGACCATATTTCCAGGCAGTCCAAACAGTTTCCCTGGAAGGATCGCCAGATGATATGACTGCTATACGCGGAGTCATCGCCTGCATTAGCTCGTCTGATGTTCCATTTTTTGAACCATGATGCCCAACGAAATAGATATCAACATCCAATAAATTTGTGCCATGGTATTTTTCTACCATACTTTGAATTGCAGAATGCTCCATATCACCAATCAATAACAAAGAAACATCCCCAAACTCCACTTTGACAGCAACGCTGTGATTGTTTGGGTTTTCAAATCGGGCGGTACCTCTCTCGTTTCCCCATCCCGGATCATTGTCCAACTTTCCCCAAAGAACTTTAATTACCGGGTCAACACCTGATTCACAATTAATTGGATCAACGACGCCGTCTGTAAAGCCATCATTACCAATCATATCCAGGGTGACGGCTTCATAATTAATTGATCCAGAAGCCTTTGAGTATTTCTGCCAATTGACCTGTTGCTTGCCACCGCTACCAACATCCTGTCCATTATCAACGTAGTTGAGTACTTGTATATTTTCGTTTTCCTGTATCCATTTTGCCCCTCTGGTGTGATCAATGTGAGGGTGCGAAAGAATAAATAAATCCAGGGTATTTTCCAGATCCCTGCGGTTGCTATAAAACGAATTTACATAATCTGAAAGTTTGATATTGCTATCAAAATCTGCATTTTTTTCCCCACCTGTGTCAATAAGCACTGATCCACAGGAGAACTCCAATAATGTTGCACTACCTTGCCCTACGTTGATTATATGCGCGCGCATTTCGTTATCCCGTAATGGACGAATTGCAGCGTCTGGAATAACTTGATTATCACCAGGCAAATCACCTTTGTGCAGGCGAATATTTGATTTATAGATCCAGCCTTTCATGTTTGTAGCAGGATTTCTGATTAGATAATATCCTTTTGTCTGTTCGCTAAGTGCCAATAAAAAATATAAGTCAGTTGAATTCTCAATTTCAATTGATTGGATTTTTTTGGATTTTCTATCAGGATTAGCATAAATATGTGCATTCTTAACGATTTCCACATAATCTGCCTGAGCAAAGGTGGTTAACGCACATACCAGGATTATAAATAGCCGCATGATCTTCATAGGTATCATCCTGTAGCCAATTACACAGTGTTATCTTTTATTTTTTTAGCAGTTGAGCTCCGCCAATTTAGCCAGTCCGCAAAGATAGCCATGGACCCCTTACTACCACCAGCGATAACAGCAGCGGTGACGAGATAACCTATAATGCTTTGTTTTTCCTGACTGAATATAATGGCTAACGCATCAAAAGAAACGTGATGAACGACAAGATAGGAAACTGCAAAAGCAATTATTTCTTTTAAACCTTTGTCTTGTATGAGCGGCAGGATAAATCGATGCTCAAAGACAACTGAAAGCCCTCTTTCAATCATTATTGCTAACAAAATTATTGCACCGAATACCTCAAACACCACCTCACTTTTAATTCCAAACAGTAGTGGGTCCATAAACATTCCCCAAGTGTGAATAATAATTGGCTTTAATGCCCCAAAATCTAAAAGTATGCTCGATGAAAGGGGCAAAATTTTATTCAAATATGCCATCTATAGACTTGGAATTTCTCCCCCCAAATGGGTGGTAAAGGTTAGCAGTCTATTCATTCGGCAAGGGTACAAAAATGCTTATGAGATGTTTTTTCAGGGAAATCGTTGTGAGGGGTATACAGCATGGAAATATGCCAAAGTGACGAGGCTATTTCTAACGCCCAATAACAAGCCAGGTTGGGCAGACATAGTGCAATTACTTTAAAGAGGTAAACCTGATTAGGCATTACAATTCCTTAAAAAGTTTAATTAAAATAAAAATTAGTGGGATCTAAACCATGAAAGAAAATTTTCTTTCATGGTTTAGATCCCACTAATTTTCTGCAAAATTTACATATTTCCTACGCCATTTAAACCTTTCGCAGTCGCATCAACGCGCCCATTGGCACCTTAAACGCAAAAAAATCCTGATAAATGAAGTAATTACGCAAATGGTACTCATATTGCATTGAGCTAATCCAACAGCTTATTTTGTCAGGAGAAAAAAATGGCAGATTCTCGCAGTGAAAACATTCGTGACTGGTTGCGTGATGCGCACGCATTGGAAGAACAAGGGGAGAAACTTTTCTCAGGGCAAGTAGATCGATTAAAAGATTACCCTGAATTGCGTGCAAAGCTCACTACTGAATTAAATTTTTTCAGGGATTTCCAAAAGCTGCTTTCAATTCGCATCCAGCAATTAGGAAGTGAGCCATCTGTTATTAAAGACACGGTGGGAAAACTGTTAGCAGGGGCGCAAAATTTTTCCGGTACCGTTGTAAGCGACGAACCCGTTAAAGGTATTCTTGCATTGCATACGTTTAATCAGTTTGCGATTGGATCTTACAAAATTCTGATTTCGGCAACAGAAGCATTGAGCGATGAAACTACTCGTCAACTCAGCCAGAAAATTCTTGATCACGTCGAAGCACGAGCCTTATGGCTTGATTCGGAGCTAGACACAGTAACCAAGCGTTTCTTGATTGCACATGCCGCATAAACCTCGGCATATGCAACAATAATTTTAAAACTGCAAAATTGTATTCCCAATAAATGAAGGAGATCAACGTGACTACAACAATCGAGGTTCATGAAAAAACTGATGTAATCCTGCCCTCACCAAACGGAGGAAATAGCTCTGCAAGCGCAGTATCCTGGGGGGCAATTTTTGCGGGTGCAGCTGGTGCTGCCGCACTCTCGTTAATTCTTTTGATACTTGGTTCCGGCTTGGGTTTTAGTTCGATTTCCCCTTGGGCTAATGATGGCGTCAGCGCAAAAACATTGGGAATTTCCGGAATCCTCTGGATCACACTGACCTCACTTGCTGCAAGTGGGCTGGGTGGTTATCTGGCTGGTCGATTAAGGACACGTTGGGCCACGTCGACAGACCGCGATGAAGTTTACTTCCGCGATACTGCCCATGGTTTTCTTGCATGGGCAGTAGCGACGCTATTTACCGCCGGATTACTCACCACAACAATCGCTGCGGTTGTGGGTGGTGGAATCAAAGCCGGTGCCAATGTTGCAAATGGTGTTGCGACATCGGCAGCGGTTGCCGGCGCTAATCAATTTGATGACCGGTTTGGTTTGCAGGGTGAATCAACCGGTTATTTTATCGATACATTATTTCGTAGACCTGCAGGTGCCGCACCAGCTACTGCCCCGACTAACGCTACAAATGATCCAAATGTTGCAGCATCCCCAACCTTACCTTTGCCGCCTCCGCGAAATGAACACGCTGCAAATGCAGAAGTTGCGCGCATATTTATTAATGCGTTACGAAATAATGCACTACCAGAAAATGATGCCCAGTACCTTGGGCAAATTGTTGCCCGCCGTACCGACCTTAGCCAGCCTGAAGCAGAAAAACGCGTGAAGGAAACCTATAACCTGTGGCAATCCAAATTGCGCGAAACTGAAGCTACTGCGAAAAAAGCGGCTGACGAAGCTCGCAAAGCAACCGCATACATTTCGCTCTGGTTATTTATTTCGTTATTGATCGGTGCATTCACCGCCAGCTGGCTCGCTACCCTCGGTGGCCGCCAACGTGACTTATAATTTTCATATGAGAAAGGAGATTAATTATGCGTTCTTTATTATTGTGGTTTCTCGGTGTGCCCATTCCAGTCATTATTTTGATTGCGATATTGACTTGACCTAATGAAATATTTTGGCTCGGAACTGTAACACACACATAAGTTTTATAGATTTACAGGTAAACCTCGCATGGATAACATTCCTATACAATTGATCCCTGCGAGGCTTATCCTTTCTCAACGTAGAATTACAGGTTTCGTCATTTTTTGTTAACCTTGTGTGCCCTGGATATGAAGCAGGAAATCAGGCTGCTAGAATCGGATAACCAATTCCCTCCCCCGTTACGCGTTGATCAGTATCCTGGAGTCCCGCAATGGAAAACCCTACACGCTGCTCATACCGCTACCCCGCCATTGTCTTCGCGTTATTCTTTCTGTTCTCGGGCAACAGCCTCGCCGCCGATAATGGCTCGCCCATGGTCTATCGATATTGGGATCTGGGTGCAAGCCCGACTCGCGACCACTATCAATTCGAATTATTAAAACTTGCGCTGGAAAAAACTCGTAGCGCTTATGGAGATTATCAATTAATACGTGTTGATCAAAAAATTACCTCATTGCGGGCCAGCCGTGAAGTGAGCCGCGGGAATATAATCAATATTGAGGCCACTCCTAATTGGACCACAGATACAGTTCCATCGGAGATAAAACGCGATAAACGTATCGCAGTAAAAGTTCCTATCTTGCAAGGGCTTCTGGGGTATCGACGTTTGGTCATTCGCAAAAATGATGTAGAAAAGTTCAATAACATTACCCAGGCATCGCAATTGCAAAAATTGGTTGCAGGCCAAGGTAAAGATTGGGAGGATGTTTTTATTTATCGTGCAAACGGTTATCAAGTCAATGATGAAGCAGATTATTACAAATTATTTGCCATGCTGGTGGCAGGACGCATTGATTACATTCCACTGAGCACCATTGAAGTTGAAAATTTCATTCAAAAATTCGGGGAATATTCGCAAGACGTTACCGTTGCACCCGACATGTTAATTTATTATCCCTTTCCGGTTTTATTTCAGGTCAGCATTCGCCATCCGGAACTTGCCCAACGAGTAGAAAAAGGCCTCACCAAAGCTAAAAATGATGGCTCTATGGATAAATTATTTCAATCCCATTTCGCCCATGAGTTAATAAAATTGCGATCAGCAAACAATCGTGTTTTTGTGCTGGAAAACAAACGGGTTCCAGCTGAGCTACGCTTGGCAAAACCGGCTCTATTATAATCAGTCGCAATAATCCGTTTGTCATCTCCCACTTAATGCATCCCACTTAATACTTGCAGTTCTGATATGGAATGCCAGCGCCAGAGTGTATTTACCGATAATGTTATGGAGTAAAACCTAGTGAATAGCACCGGATAATTTCCGGTTTTGGAAAAATTCGAAAATTGTTTTGAGGATTAGTGTTAACAAAGCAATGGATGCAAGCAGTAACGCCGCTGTAAATGCGCCTATGCTGTTGTAATCCTGTTGCAGCAGCTGTACGTGAAGTGGCAAGGTATTGGTGTGACCGCGGATTGCACCGGAAACTACCGCAACCGAACCAAACTCACCTACGGCACGAGCAGTGGTTAGCACGGTCCCGTAAAGCAAAGCCCATTTAATATTTGGTAAGGTAACACGCACAAACATACGCAAGCCGTTTGCACCCAATACCATCGCCGCCTCTTCTTCCTCAGAACCTTGAGCTTCCATTAATGGAATTAGCTCACGCGCAACATACGGGCTGGTAACAAAAATTGTAACCAGTACGATTACCGGCCATGCAAAAATAATTTGTATTCCGTGCTCATTCAACCATCCACCTAACCAACTCTGATTACCATAGAGCAGCAGATAACATAAACCAGCAACAACAGGGGAAATTGCATAGGGTGCATCAATAAAAGCAACCAATAATTTGCGCCCGGCGAATTGGAATTTGGTAACGCACCAGGCAATCAAAGTACCGAATACCAGGTTGACAGGAACGGTGAGCAGCGCAACCAATAAGGTTAAACGAATTGCGGCAAGCGTATCTTTATCGAGCAAATTGCTGACAAACAATTCCCAGCCACCGCGAAAGGCAGCTACAAAAATTAACGTCAGTGGCAAAATCAGCAACAGGAATACAAAAAATAATCCAAGGCCGATTAATACTTTTCCCCCTGCTTTGGGCTTTTGTGCGATGTAGGTTTGCATAATGCGATCCGGGTTTACACAGTGCGATACAATTTTATATAACTAGCGCTTATGGCGTTTTCCGTAATAATTTTGCAAGAACTGGACGATTAGCAGTAACAGCAACGATGTAGTTAAAATGAGCATTGCAACCGCCGCTGCCGCCGGGTAATTGTATTCACCGATATAGGTGAAAATCATCAATGAAACTACTTCTGTTTCATAAGGCATATTGCCGGCAATAAAAATGACCGCACCAAATTCACCCAGACTGCGAACAAAGGACAGGGCCACGCCAATCATTAATGCCGGACTAATATGCGGCAAAATAACACGCAAAAAAATCTGGCGTTTGGTAGCGCCAAGGGTTTCAGCAGCTTCCTCAAATTCTGGCGACAAATCTTCCAATACCGGCTGTAAAGTTCTCACGACGAAAGGAATACTGGTGAAAATCATCGCGATGATAATGCCGAAAAAAGTATAGGAAATTTTAATATCAAGTGGCACCAGCCATTGACCGACCCAACCGTTTTCCGCAAATAACGCCGAAAGTGTTAATCCGGCCACAGCGGTGGGCAATGCAAAGGGTAAATCGATAAGCGTATCAATCATTTTTTTTCCGGGAAACTCATAGCGCACCAAAATCCATGCGAGTAACATCCCCAACAATAGATTGAAAAACGTTGCAATTCCTGCCGCTAGAAATGTCACCCGAAAACTGGATAACAAACGCGGGTCAGTAATGTAAAACACAAATTCGTCCCAGGTAATTTGCAGTGATTGCATCACCAGTGTCATGGCTGGTAATAAAACGATAATGCTTAAATAAAATACGCCCAGCCCGAGGCTGAGCGTAAATCCGGGAAGTACACGAGTAGATTTCGTCACAGGCTATTCATCATCAGCTATTTATTTACATGATTTGCTGCGGGATGACTGCAATAATCATTGTTTCTTTGCTTGCCGTAATAACTGGTCCAGAATGCCACTGGTCACAAAATGTTTATCGTTAACGTCTTTCCAGGACCCAAATACCGATTCAACACTGACCAGTTTCAGTTCCGGAAATTGTTTGGCATAAGCAGCTTTTACTTTTTCATCGTGGACACGGTAAAAATAGCTGGCCAATACATCTTGTGCAGTCGGGGAATATAAATAATTCAAATACTCGGTCGCCACTTTTTTAGTGCCTTTCTCCTTAACGACAGAGTCGACTACCGCAACCGGAAATTCAGCTAATACACTGATTTTAGGGACGACGATATCGTATTTATCAGAACCATATTCCTTGCGGATCAAATTTACTTCTGACTCAAAAGTGAGCAATACATCACCCTGGGCGCGATCCACAAACGATGTAGTAGCTCCACGACCACCGGTATCGAACACCACAACGTTACCTAGCACCTTACTTACAAAATCCTTAATTTTTTTATCATCCCCCTTAAAGGCATTATGGGCATAAATCCAGGCGGCGAGATACGTGTAACGGGCATTGCCCGAAGTTTTGGGATTAGGGAATACCAATTTTACATCGCTACGGGCAAGATCATCCCAATCCTTAATATTTTTGGGGTTGCCTTTGCGCACCAGAAAAGCAGTGGTTGAATAAAAAGGCGATGCGTTATTGGGAAATTTTTTTCGCCAATCCGGGCTTACAAATTTTCCTTTCTGATGCAGCACATCTATATCTGTGGATTGGTTAAAGGTGACTACATCGGCTTTTAATCCTTGCAGGATCGCAGCAGCTTGTGCCGACGAGCCTGCGTGGGATTGTTGGATACTAATATCCTCACCGGTTTTTTCCTTCCAATAGCTTTGAAATTTCGGATTAATAGCCACAAACAGTTCACGGGAAACATCATAGGAAGTATTCAGAATCTCTTGTGCTGCATGCGCAGAAAATGCTGGCGATAACACTAAAGACAGCCCCAGCGATGCGACAATTTTTTTTACAAACCCATTTTTTACCAGCGTTTTTCTTACCAACCCTTTAACAGCCACGTTCCGCTCCTCAATATTATGGTGATTACAAAGTCCGGTTTAAAAGTGTAGTGATGAAAAATACGCAGTTAAGCATATTTTTTGCGCCTGATTTAGACCATTACTATCTATGCTTATTCCTATTCGTAACCAGTATTATTGTGAGGTTATTGATATCGATAACCGTGGCGACGATGAGAGTTCGTGCCGTTAACATCAATCACAGAACTATGTGCTCTTGTAAAAGATGCAAAATTCTTCAATATCTCTTTCGCTAGTCATCTGGCATTTGTTGATGAAGAAAGATTGTATTGGAAGCCATTTATCAATTCCTATCTGCATTCCATTGATTTAAGCGCTATGTATCGAGCTTGCCTATTTAAAATAAAACTTTATTACTATTAGAGCGTCCTAATCATGTAACCGTGTTTAATATTCAGGAGAAAAATATGACTAGTTCAGCGAAAAAAATCGTCCCTCTTCATTCCGCCGCTAAAGCACAAGAAGCAACACGTTTGCTCCGCGCAGATCACAAACATGTTAGTGAGCTTTTTGAGCAATTTGAATCTGCACGCGCTTCCTCTAAAAAGAAAGCGTTAGTACAAGAAATTTGCCAGGAGTTAACAGTACATGCGCAAATTGAAGAAGAAATATTTTATCCAGCGATACAAACAGTGCTGAAAGATAAAACACTGGTCCCGGAAGCCAGAGTTGAGCACGAAACCTTGAAATACCTGATTGCTCAAATTGAAGATGCGGAAACGGATAGTGAATTGTACGATGCAAAAGTAAAAGTACTTTCAGAATATGTCCAACATCACGTTAAAGAAGAACAAAACGAAATTTTCCCGCAAGTTAAACAATCAAAACTGGACCTTGTGGCACTGGGAACCCAGCTTGCAGAGCGCAAAGAAGAGTTGCTGGCAAAATTATCGTAATAGCCTTTGAATGTTGTTTTTATTAGATGATAAAAGGATCCGTTACCCTTTTGTCATCCATCCTATTTTTCTACTCAATCATACTATTCCACTAACACAGACCAACTCCTCAAACTACATATGGCTTCTCATCTGTTCAAAAAGTGATTATTGACGTGTTAAACCATCCAATCTAATTGGTGTTGTTATCGAGGTATTGGTGCCGAATATATGTAAAGTTGAATGTTACCCGATGTTGTTTTTACAAAAACTCATTGGCAAAAAATAGAAAATTTATGTTCATGTGCCATATCACCGCATCAATGCTGATGGATAGCTCAATTTAAAACATGGCCTTGTTATTGCAATATCAAAAGCGTCGTATGATTAGGTATGTATGTATCTATGTACCGATGGCTATATGCGGGAGGGAGTTCTGGTTCATCACCTGTGATGAAACCCGGTGGGAATCTTAACCATATATGTCCCAATTGGACTGGCAACATGGATGTTTTTTTAACTGTTTACAAGAAGTTAAAGGACTAGCTTCGTCCCATTGCGCGTAGAAATAATTCCTCCTTTCCGTCGACACTGACCTGATTTCCTTGAAATCATAACGATGAGGGATTACTAATGCTTGCAGATATAATAGAGATTAATGATGAGAAAATTGAAATTCACATTATTAACCTTATTGGCCATGATTATTTTTCTATTTACGCTCTGGACTCAAATGCGAACAAAGTACAAGGAATGGAAATGAGAATTTGCAAACCGTTTAAAATGGATCTACTTGAGTTTGCATTACAAGAACATACTGTCGCAGCGGTCAGCTTTTTGCGTCGTCAAATTGAAACCTTTGGATTAAATTCCTCACGCAAGGAAACAATTGACCCTCACCTGCAACAACAGAATTCTATAGATGATTTACGCTCGGCAGGATGTAAAGCATTTCTTGCTGGCATGCATTACCGGATTAACCCTTTTACAACAATCAATACATTAAGATCGGTTGAATGGCACCGCGGGTGGATGGACGAAGCAAAAAAACATCCTGGACGTTTTGATTTTGAATCAGACCAATTCAGAGAATACGCTTATAAACGTACAGCTCGCTACTAGCAGTATACTTTTCAGAATTTCATGTTCTTTTTTCGACATCCTGCAATAATTTCCTGACGCTTTTATTCCGTTAATAAATACTTTTTTGCGTCATTAAATTCAACTAAAACAGTATTTTTTATTAAAAACGGATTTCTTAAAATCCAATGTGACGGAATTTTTTCGTGAACAATCAGGTCTTAGAGTGAGTTAATAATTTTTAAGTGAGTTGATCTTAATAGCCATAACAACATCACTTTCCACGACGTTAACGCGAGGTAGTTATGATTTCTAATCAACCGCAAATTAAAGAGATTACCAACGAACCTGATTTTAATGACCCGCAACCGGTATCAGGTCCGCGCCCTAATAGACCAACAGCGCCCTACCCCTCCGGGGAGGCAGCGGATTCAGGTGAGCCAAAACAAAATCCCCAACCTGCACCCGCCACCACCGGACAAAAGAAGATCGCAGGAAAAAGTTAGTTTTTTAACTTTTAATCAATTTAATTATTTTAATTTTCAAAAAACAAGGGAGGCTTAAGTTTATGAATCAATTCCATATTGGTATTTCTGGCTGGCGTTATGCTCCCTGGCGCGATAACTTTTACCCCAAAGGTCTGGTGCAGAAAAAAGAATTGTATTTTGCATCACGCTCCGTAAATAGTATTGAAATCAATGGTTCTTTTTATGCACTACAAACACCGGAGCGTTATGCAAGCTGGTATGCAGACACACCGGATAGTTTTGTATTTAGTGTTAAAGCACCGCGTTATATTACCCATATTCGTCGTTTGAATGATGTGGAAGAACCTATCGCAAATTTCTTTGCTTCAGGTGTTTTTGAATTGAAAGAAAAGCTGGGTGCGATTCTTTGGCAGCTTCCTCCAAGTTTCAAATTTAATGAAGAAAAATTTCGCCAGTTTTTAGAGCTTTTACCAAAGACAGTTACCGAGGTGGTCAAAAGCACTCGCCAATACCACGCTGATTTTGAATTACCCAAAAAATTTCCGCGAAGCTTCAAACTCCGCCACGCGATTGAAATTCGCAATGAAACTTTTGTGAATGAAAAATTCATCAAGATGCTCCGTAGCCATAATGTTGCGTTTGTAGTAGCCGATACGGCTGGCCGTTGGCCTTATGCAGAAGATGTTACCAGTGATTTTGTGTATATGCGCTTACATGGCGATACCGAGCTTTATCGCAGTGGTTATTCCAAAACGGCCATTGAACATTGGTATAAGCGCATTAAATCCTGGAGCCGTGGCCGTCATCCTAAAGATGCAAAATTAATCGGGAAACGAGTTCGACTGCATGAATCCCTGGATATTTTTTGCTATTTCGACAACACCGATAAATTGTGGGCGCCGCAGGATGCACGACAATTGTCGGGGTTGTTGGGAATTGATAAAGGGCTGGAAAAACAGGGGGATTTGTTTGAGGAAATAATGGAGGAGCGGAGGGCTTAACCCCCCCTTCGCTGCGCACCCTGTTTCAAAGGGAAAACCGGGCCGGCCAATTGGAAATATTTGTTAAACGGATTTAATGTAGAAATTAAATTGTGCTGTGCTGAAAGGTCAATTTTTAAAATTTCGGCTTTCCGCTAATTATCATTTCACAGGCTCAGGGCGAGTAATTAAGTAGGTTGATACCGAAATAAAAAGTAGCGCCATTACACCGAGCACCATCCAGTTCATTCCCATCACCAGCATTCCAATCCAGCTTACTGACATAGTGATACAGGCGAGCCATTTTGCGCGGCGCGGCACTGCCCGGTTGGTGTGCCACGCATGAAGTAGCGGGCCGATTTGCGGGTGGCTCAATAACCAGCGATGTAAACGTGGTGAACCTTTAGGTGCAGCCCAGGCGGCGACCAATATAAAAGGGGTTGTGGGGAGCAACGGCAAAAATAACCCTATGAAACCCAACGCGAGAGCCACACTTGCCAATAGCGCATAACATAAACGCACCAGTGTCCAGGGTTCCGTTTCTTGCATAACGTACCTTAATAATATGATTGGCTAGACGATTGAAATTCCTGCATTGCAGTGTAATACATAAATTTTTCTTGTAGCGAAAATAAAACCGGAACACTGGAATCGCAATCCAGCGCTACGAGAACGTGTTGATTATGTTGTTCTGGCACTCAATTAAAATTTGACGTTCAGGCTCAACATAATGTTGTGCGGATAACAGTAGTAGTTACCGGTATCCACTTTTTTGTAATAGATTTTTCTGCTTTGGATGTTTACAGGCGCTGCTTAGCCGATTGGTGCAATAAGCAAAATTTTTTAACTGTATTGTTGAGTGTATCTGCGCTGCTCCATCCCTGGAGCGAAGGATAAAATCATTCCTGATACTGATTAAAACTCGGCAGTGACGGAAAGCATCAGCGTGCGCGGATCGCCGATACGGGTACCGTTGAAGCCGTTCCAGTAGTGCTCATTGGTGAGGTTGTGCAAGTCAGCGCGGAAGGTAACCAGCTTTTCCGCTACATCAATTTGGTAGCGGGCACCGAGATCAAACAAGGTGTAATCGGGCACTTTATCGGTATTGATGTCATCGCCATAGCTCGCACCGTTGTAATTCACCGCCGCTGACAGACTCAGGTTAGGCAGCGAAGGAACTGTGTATTCGAGACGTGCTTTCGCAATTTTCTCGGCCACATCAATAGGCGCTTTGCCTTCTATCGCCGGTTTTTGTTTTTGCTTTTTCACTTCAGGATCAAGCCAGGTAAAACCACCAATGAGGTTAAGGTGTTCAGTCAGGTTGCCCGTCGCTGTCAGCTCAATCCCCTGATGAACTTGCAGGCCATCCTGAACATAGCGTGGTGTTTTAGGATTAGTAATGTCGTAGTACTGCAAGCCTTTTTCGATACGGAATAGGGCGGCATCCAGTGCTATCTGGCCAACGGCGGTTTTGGCCCCGATCTCAAATTGCTCGCTGGTCAATGGGTCAAACACTTCGCCTTTGTTGACAACCGCAACGCCATTGTACAAATCGCTGGCAACGCTACCGGACTCCAGTGACTCTATATAACTGACATAGGTAGTGACTGTTTCTACTGGCTTGAACAAGATGGAAACAGATGGCGTCAGCGCCGATTTGTCGTAACCGGCACCGGTTTTTTGGGTGATATTCGTATGCGCCGCACCGAGCAAGGCCGACCATTGATCATTGAAAGTGATGTCATCCCCAATGATCAGGCTGCGGTATTCGGTATTGCTGCTCAGGGTAATGACGCCGCGCTTGACCGGCGCCACGTTGGTTGGACGAGGGATGTAAGCCGGGGATGACATAGACAAGCCGGTGAGGTTGATGTTCGCAGCGCTGGCACCACCGGTGTAACGATATTGAAAACTGTCGCTGTATTGGTATCCCGTGGTGAGTTTGTGCGCTACCGAGCCAGTGGCGAACAACACATCCAGATAGAGTGCCGCCCCGGAATCCTTCTGGTCGCTAAGCAGTGTGTCCAAACCGGAGGTATAAACACCGGAAATCACCTGGCTGTAAGTGCCATTAGCGGCGATGGTGTTGCTGGTGCTTTCCGATCCGCGCGCGCCACGGTTGTCGATATACGCCCCACGCAATGCCACGTTTTCGCTGATCTGCCATTTCAGGTTGGTGCCGTAACGGTTGTAGTCATACCAGCGGTTGGTCCAGGGTTGCCCCCAGGAAATGTCGTTATCGATGCTGTCCGCCGAGGGGCGTTTAACGCCGTTGGCAAAGTACCAATAGGTTTGTGAGCCGTTCACATCGTAGGTGTAATCCATAGCGTGGATTTGTACCCAGAAATCCTCAAACAAATAACCATCGAACGCCAGGCTGTAAAAAGTTTTCTCGACGGCCTGGTTTTTAATAGAACCATCGCCACCCTGCTCTACCAGATTAACGCGATAGCCGTATTTGCCGTCGCGATCAAATTTGCCACCAAAATCGCCGTGGGCATACCAACTATCCCCGCCAAGGCTGCTTAATGTCAGTTGGTTCATGCGCTCTTCGGTTGAACGCTTGGTCACGTAATTGGTAACACCGCCAACGTTGTTCGCACCGTACAAAAAGCCCGAAAGTCCATTGAGGATTTCGATGCGCGATGTGTCTTCCATGGTGGCACTGTGGTTGTACTGATCGTCCGGTACACCATCGCGATAAGAACGTTGCACGGAGAAACCGCGCATCATAATCCGCGGCTGGTTGTTCTCATGCTGGGACCGCACTAATTGCGTAGTCGGGTTGACGCGATAAACCTGATCGGGCGTTGTGGCCTGAAGGTTCTCGATCAATTCTTCGGAAAAAATATTGAGTGAGTAAGGGGTGTCTTGCAGGCTGCGCCCTTCCCAGGCGCCCACACCGGAAACCGTTTCCGTACGGTAACCACTTTCAGCGCCGCCGTCGGTAGCATCAGCCGTTACCTTCACAGCTTTTAAGCGTTTAGCTTCTGCGGCTTTGTTAGTCGTTTGCGCGTCTTCCTTCGCAGTATCTGCCAGGGCCAATGGACTGGCCGTTAAACCAACCAGCAACAAACCGAGGCTGGCGTTACGCAATGCGTGCGTAAGCGGATGAAGTTGGTGCAATCTGCGATGAGGTTGTTGGCGCATGAAAATTTTCCCCAAGTGATAAATGTTATTGGCCCTATTCATGCCTGCTCCTATCTGCTCGAATCTTTCTATGGATTTTCGATCACGATTGGAGAAGTTACTGTCAGACTGAACGGCGCGCCATTTTATATCAAATGATAATAGTTTTCATTAACACTTGGTAAATATTTGCTTTATCTTTATAGTCGTGATTTTCTGCTAACCAGACCCTGGAGACATTCACTCATGCAACTCCCCGTACACTGTCCGGTCAGATCTATGGAGCTTGCCCATATCCGCCACAAAATCCGTTGGGGTGAAGAGCCGGATAACCCGTTGTTAATTGCCCATTGGCTAGCAGAGGAAAACCAGGGTTTGGCGCCCACGAGCGACGAAGTGCGCCAGCATTATGAAAGCCAATTTACGCTGCTGCTGGAAACCTGCGTTGATGAGCTGGTTCCGGCGCATTGGCGCTGCCTTTGTCTCGACAATATTTACCGACCACTACAATCACTCAAACAAATTTCAGACAACGTACAAAGCGATAACCAGATTCAACGCCTGATGCGCGAGCTTGCGCTTCAGAGTCACTATGTGCGACACAGTTTGTGTTTTTAATGCGTTCAACTCGCCACTACGCAACACCATTTATTTACCTAATTTACTTTCTGAATATTTTTTCCAAACAATCTTTTTTGAACACTTAAGGTCCCAACATGAAAACACGAAGTGAACGCGATACCTTTGGTCCCATTGATGTTCCCGCTGAACGTTTGTGGGGCGCGCAAACGCAGCGCTCGTTACAAAACTTTGATATTTCCGGCGAGCGCCAACCGCTGGAGATTATCCGCGCGCTGGCGCAAGTGAAACGCGCTTCCGCCAAAGTCAATTGCGCGCTGGGTTTGCAAGACAGTAAAAAAACCGACGCGATTATTGCAGCAGCAGATGAAGTTATCGCCGGCAAGCATCCCGATGAATTTCCGCTGGTGGTATGGCAAACCGGTTCCGGTACGCAAACCAATATGAATCTGAATGAAGTGATCGCCAATCGCGCGAGCGAAATTCTCGGCGGTCCACGTGGCGATGAACGCTTGGTCCATCCGAATGACGATGTCAATCGTAGCCAATCCAGTAACGATGTTTTCCCTACTGCAATGCACGTTGCTGCGGTTGAAGCGCTCACCAATCATTTGCTGCCGGCGATTGCAAAATTGCGCGCGACATTGGAAAACAAAGCGCGCGAATTTGATGACATCGTAAAAATTGGCCGCACTCATTTGCAAGATGCAACGCCGCTAACATTAGGCCAGGAAATTTCGGGTTGGGTTGCACAATTACATCACGGCGAAAAACATGTGCGCGATGCGCTGCCGCACTTGAGTGAATTGGCGCTGGGCGGCACGGCGGTAGGAACCGGTTTGAACGCGCCTACAGGTTATGCCGAACAAGTGGCTGTTGAACTCGCACAATTGACCAACTTGCCGTTCGTCACTGCACCGAGCAAATTTGAAGCTCTGGCTTCATGCGATGCATTAGTACATGCACATGGCTCACTCAAAACACTCGCCGCAAGTTTGATGAAGATCGCGAACGATGTACGCTGGTTAGCAAGTGGCCCGCGCAGTGGTATCGGTGAAATCAGCATCCCGGAAAATGAACCCGGTTCATCAATTATGCCGGGCAAAGTAAATCCCACCCAAAGCGAAGCACTGACAATGTTGGCCGCACAAGTATTGGGTAACGATGTGGCAATTAATATCGGTGGTGCATCGGGTAATTTTGAACTCAATGTGTTCCGTCCGATGGTCGCACACAACTTTTTGCAAAGCGTGCGTTTACTGGCCGATGGTATGGTGAGTTTTAATGATCATTGTGCAGTCGGCATTGAACCGAATCGTGCACGCATTAATGAATTGGTTGAGCGCTCACTGATGTTGGTCACCGCATTGAATACCCACATCGGTTACGACAAAGCCGCACAAATTGCCAAAAAAGCGCACAAAGAAGGCACCAGCTTGCGCGAGTCAGCCCTCGCCTTGGGTTTTGTAACTGGCGAGCAATTTGATGAGTGGGTAGTGCCAGGAAAAATGGTGGGCCACTAATGAATTGTTTGCCAGGGAATGGCAAATAGAAAAAGGCACTTACAGATTGCTCCGTAAGTGCCTTTTTTGATCGGCGATTTTTTACTTCCAGCTTTTTTACAACAACCAACCGTCATTAAATTAATAACGCCTGGTAATCGCCCCCATTACATTGCGCAAGAAAGGGAATGTGAAGATCAACACAAGGGCGAGATTAATTAGCTGCTTTCGCCCAAACAATCAGTAAGGAGAACAAACGCGGACGCCAGGTAAAGGTGAATGCGACTATCAAAGCTGCTGCTGCCAGTAACATCACCCATACTAATGACGCCATAGAGGCATGGTCGGTGAACAGACACAACACCAATGAGACAAACAACGACAGGCTGCCTAATATGCGCAGTATTTTTGCAGTACCTTGCGTAGGTTGGTCATTGCGTACCTGCTTCCAATGTACTTCCATCGCCAAGGCTAACCACGCAAAACCCAGTACACATAACACGGTAGCGGCAGCTAATAACAAATTAACCATGTTGCACTCCTGCATCGGCAAAGCCGGCCACACCCTGGGCTGGAGCCCCTTGCTCTTTACGGCGCAAATGGCGTGCGGCGATCAACGCTAAAACACCACCAACCAGGATCGATAAATCCAGACCGGCCACCGGCCAATAGCCTTCACTCAAGGTTTTGGCCAGATGATCACCCGTCGTCACCCAATTCAGCAATACAGTCACCGGTGCGAGCACAGCCAATGCCAAACATTGCTCGCGCCATGCAGGGTTGATTTTCCCCTGCACTACCGGTGCGCTACGCACGAAGGCATGGATCATGGCCGCAACCCAGGTGCCCCAGAAAAGGTACTCTTCCAGATCGCCACGGCCGGGCCATCCAGCAGCCAAGCTGGCTGGCAGCAAACGGTTGGCAATCAGGATTCCCAAAGTTGCCAGCAACATACCGGTCACAGTAGTAACCGCGAGCGCATCAACGATGCGACCGTTTTGACTGCCTTCTTTCGCATATTGGCGCTTACGTTTTTCGACAAAGAAAATAAAACCGGTCGCTATACACACACAGCCCGCAAGGCCGCCCAATACGTACAACCAACGCAGCATCCAGTGACGGAAATGCTGTAAATGCAGACCAGTCAGGAATTCGTTAATGCTTTCAACTGCCGTTGATGGCGGATCTTCACGCAGTACTTCACCGGTGCTGGCTTTGAAGTGAATACCCTGGCCAGTCAACGCAATACGGTCCGTACCGGCGCGATAAATACTCACATAACCATTGGTATCGCCAACGTGACGCAGGGTAAGGAAACCAACATCGCCGCCCATACCGCGTTCGGCCCAACGGCGCTTCGCCTCAATTACCATGGCATCTACCGACGCAATCGGTGCAGCTACGCCAGCGCGATCATGCGGCAAACCGGTTTCCTGCGACTCCACTACCTCATGCTGGTCATGTAAAGGTTTCATTTGGGTATGTGACACCGGAAAATAAATACCGGCAAAAATTACCAAACCAGTGAAGGCAAAGAAAAAGTGAAATGGCAGTGCGACAACACCGGTAAGGTTATGCAAATCCAGCGTGCTACGCTGGGTGCTTTTTTTAGGGCGGAAAGTAAACAACTCACGGAATATTTTGCGATGCATAACCACACCGCTCACCAGCGCCGCCAGCATAATCAACGATGCAAAGCCCACAATCCAGTAGCCTAAATTCGCCCAATGGAAATGCAGGCTGTAATGCAGTGGATAAAAAAAGCCGCTGCCGATTTTCAACTGATCATCAGGAAACGCTACGCCGGTACGTGGATCAATAGTACGGCTGCCAAATACCGTCACGTCCGGCTCTTTTGCATTCGGCACTTCATAACCGGCAAAAATACTCAACACCGGATCGCGATGGGTAGTGTAAGCCCCCCAGGTAACAACAGTTTCAAAACGCTCTGGCAGAGGCCCATTTACCTTGTCGCGAACAAAATCAAGATCTTCCTTGCCGGGTTGAATGCTTTCAAAAATCGGCTTCAATAAATTATCAAATGATGGCATGGGTTGCGGTTCAAAACGCGACTCCGGAATTGCCCAGCGATCTATCTCGCGATCAAACACCGACAGCGCGCCAAAGAAAAATACCGCCATCAACACAAAGCCCAATACCAGGCCAAACCAGGTATGCAACCACGCCATGGACAAACGAAAGTTCTGGAACATGGAAGCCTCCTTAGAGCAACGATTGTTGAATCAGGGCACCGATGCCGGTCATTACCACACCGCCACCGACCAATACCACCCACACCCGATTCAAATTGGATGCAGCAAAAGCCCATAAAAATACAATGAGAAACAGCAAAAAACCGAGGATATTAGACAGGGCTTCCGCATCATGAAATGGCATTCCCAACGCGTAGAATCCGGACAGACCCAAGGCGATAAAGCCCCACACAAAGGCATAACCGCCGAGGACGCCGGCGCCGATACGCGCAATCACGTGGCGGGTTGAAAGTGTTGATGTAGACATAATGATTCTGGCAATACGCCAGCACCTCGAACTCTGATGATTTAACAGGAGTGTAAAGCTCTTAAATGATAATTTTTCTCATTTTATGACATCTAAAGTTTTAAAGGCAATGAAAGTTTGGGGAAAGAAGTGTTTAGGCCCACGGTTGCCTAGCGCCTATCGTCCCCCTGCTGCTTTTCTGATTGCAGCAATTGGGTCAATAGCTCTATTTGTTTTTGCTGCTGGTTAATAATGTCAGTTAAGTGCTCCCCCCTGAGCGCATCCAATTTATCGTGCAATGCCATAATTTCGATTTCTGCCTTCAGGTTCACCTCATAATCGTGCATGGTGATTTGGCGGTCTTTTGCTGATTGCCGATTTTGGCTCATTAAAATGACAGGCGCCTGTACTGCAGCCAACATTGATAGCACCAGATTTAAAAACACATAAGGATAAGGATCAAAGGCAGTTTTCCCCAGAATTTCGGTATTCAGAATTGCCCAGAAAATCATAAAGCCGCCAAATAACCCGATAAAGAACCAGGAACCACCAAACGCCGCCACCCGATCCGCAAGGCGCTCCCCAACCGTCGCTGACTGATCCAGTTTACGAGTCAGGTCTTCCGTCATAGCCTGGTGCTTTATCACATGCTCCAGGGCGGATCGTTCGATATGATCCAGTTTGTCTGCACTGCGTCCAAACCAGCGTGTTGCCGCCTCAAAGTAATTAAAAGGGATATTGGTTTTTTTCATTACAAGGTCCTTTAATAAAAATTAAAAACAAATTATGGGTCATTTTATTAATATCGAATTACGTCCAGATCCTTCTCTTTTTTATAGAACAATATTAAACACGCCACAACATTTTCCACTGTCATCCGAGTCGTCCTGATTATTAAAAACCAAATATAAAATAAAAACCTTAAAAACAAAGGGTATTTCAGGTTACAAAAAAACCGTCTATAAATTTCCTGCCATGAATACTTTTATTTTTATGGCAGGAAAATCCCCCTAAGTTTGCAGAGGACGTTTTTATGAAAAAAATGATTTTAATTCCCGCACTACTTTTATTAGCAACTTCTGTTTGGGCCGAAGGCGATAAAAAAGAACATTGGGTTCACGGTAAAGGATCTACGGAAGCACAAGCCATCGGCGAAACCGAAGTCAAAGCGGCAGCAGAAGCAAAGAAAAAAGAGACATGCTATGAAGCGGTAAAACCCGCACATTGCAAAGAAAAGGATAAGCATTGGGTATGTAAAACCAAAGTAGAGAAACATAAAGATCAATGCGACGGGACTAAAATCACACCACATTAATTCGATAAAAACTCCTGAATAAACCAGGAGCTTATATTTTTCCTATACAAAAAAATGCCGCTCATCAAGAGCGGCATTTTCTTAACATTTAGCAATAACCAATTTTTAGAATTTGTATCTCAGTGCTGCAGTCGCGCTACGGGTATCGCCAAAATCAGAATAACCCCACATGGAACGATTATAAATTTCATCGAACAGGTTATCGATATTGAGTGATACCGAGAGAGAATCAGTGATTTCATAGCGCGCCATCACATCCACCAACCAATACGAAGGTTGCTCCTGCTTAACACTGATCGCGTTACCTGTTGCACTAATAGCCGCCGGAATAGTCGCTTCACCGTAAGAATAATTTTGCCAGCGCGCGCTCAACCCCAGCGTCAACCCATTGGTAAATGCATAGCTATTGGTAATTTTAAATTGCCTGGTAGGCAAATACGTCTGGCGAGGATTGCCTTCTTCATCTTCCGCTTTGTTATCGGTGTAGCCACCACTGATATTCCAACGTTCGGTTAATGCACCGGCAATTTCGACTTCGTAACCATCGGTTTTTACACCATCGATACTTTTATAAATCCAGGTTCCGTTAGGCAACTTGCCCTGATTGGCAAACTCGGCAACATTGTCTTTATTCGCACGATACACCGCCGCAGAAATATTCAGTTCGTTATCAAAGAATGCCATTTTGATACCCGCTTCGGTATTAGTACCTTCGGTGGGCTCAAGCACATTACCATCGGCGCCGTATTGTTGAACGGGCAGGAAAATACCGGTGTAACTGGCATAGAGCGAGAGGAAACTATTTACGTCATACACAAGGCCGGTGTAGGGAATTGCGACATTGTTTTCAGATGTACTCACTACGGTTTTGTTAATCAAATCGGTGTTGTCGTAACTCCAGTCACTGATGCGACCACCGAGCATAAATTTCAGTGAATCGGCGAGATTAAAACGCACCGTTCCATATGTACCGGATTGCTCACCTTCTTCACGTGATTTTTGTTGGTTGTACGGTGATGACGGACCCGAGTAATCAGGCGCATCAGCGTGGGGATTGTTGAGGTTGTAAACCGGCATATCGGCATAATCAAACAACAAACCAAATTCGTTGCTGCTATAGCTGTAACCAAATACCACTTCATGATCGCGCCCCAAAAGGCCAAACTCGCCGTTAGCCACTATGTTGAAACTTTTGGTATCCGATGTGCGACCAGAAAACAGCGCATAAGGTGTTGCCCATGGGTCAACCAGATTGCCGGTTGCCTTATCCACATATGCACCGAAGCTGGCATTGCTCACATCCTGGGTTGCTTTCGCAAAACGATATATAGCTTTCACACTCCAGTCAGAACTGAAATCATGCTTAACGTAAGGGGTGATACTCCATTGCTCGATATAACGATGCGCCCATTCGTGTCCGGTGGAGAAAGAAACGTCGTGATCAATCAAAGTACCGTCGGTATAAAACGCCGGGTTGGAACTCCAGTTGTAAACACCACGCGAATCCACTTTGGTTTTATCAATCGCAACCGATGCCATGGTGTCCGGTGTAATGTCGCTTTCGATGATGCCGTACACCACGGATTTATCGCGTGAGTAACGGTCAATATAAGAATCACCATCCATATAAGAACCGATAAAACGCCCGCGCACACTGCCGGATTCATTCAATGGTCCGGAAATATCACCTTCTGTGCGGTAAGTATCCCAACTGCCTAAAGATCCCATCAACGACGCTTTGAAATCAGTGGTCGGGCGTTTGCGAATCATATTCACTGTCGCCGATGGTTCGCCCTGCCCACCCAGAATGCCGGCGGCGCCTTTTAGTATTTCAATACGTTCGGCAAGGATTGGATCGATACTCTGGCTGGCATCACCGGAATACGTAGAGTTAGCCGGTGTAGTAATCATGCCATCCACCTGCACACCAGTGTCCAATTGGAAACCGCGCACGTACATCAAACTGTATTCAGATGCATCACCTGATTTACTCACGCCGGGAACATGATCGAGTACCTGCTCCATATCCACCAGACCTTTATCTTCAATCATCTGGGTAGTCACGATAGTGACTGTTTGCGGGGTTTCACGCAGGCTCATATCAAGGCCGGTTGCACCATTCATTGATTTGGTAGTGTAGGTTCCCTGAACCAGAATTTCTTCTACCACCGGGTTGGCTTTTTTGCCTTTTGCGGGGGCTTTTTCAGCGGCAGTTTGCGCCATGCTGGCAGCGGGAAAAGCGGCACAACATAGAGTGCTAATGAGGATAGCGAGGTATTTTTGCGTAGGCATTGGAGGCACCTTAAATCAGGGGTATGAGGATTGGTGCGCAATGTATTAATAATGATAAATGTTTTCAATAAATAATTATTAACATTTGAGAGATGATTATCACATACCGATATGAGCATCTAAAAAAACTATTAGCCGGAATATCAGAATTTCATTTGACTATCAAAATACGCCTAAAATGCCAGACTCCAAACAGATGAGCGCGACCACAGGGCGAATACGATAAAACATGGAGTAAAAAAACAGAGGGAATAGAAAGATGGGTAAAGCAATCAGATGTTCATCATGGAGTAAACATTAACCCCATGATGAACCCGGTGTTACAACACGATGATTAGCTGGCAGCGCGGAGCTTCTTCGCTGCCGACACCATATTGGTTAACGCCGGAATCACTTCATTCCATTGACGGGTTTTCAAACCGCAGTCCGGATTAACCCATAAACGTTCAGCCGGGATACGCTCAGCAGCTTTCAACATAAGCTGCACCATGTGCTCTTCTGTTGGAATGTTGGGCGAGTGAATATCGTAAACACCCGGGCCAATTTCGTTGGGATAATTGAAGTTATCGAATGCATCGAGCAATTCCATATCGGACCGTGAGGTTTCGATAGTGATAACGTCAGCATCCATATCCGCAATCGATTTAATGATGTCGTTGAACTCGGAGTAACACATATGCGTATGAATTTGTGTTTCATCTTCCACGCCGTTGGCGGTGATACGGAAAGATTCAACTGCCCAATCCAGATACTCTTGCCATTGTGCTTTACGTAGAGGTAAACCTTCGCGCAATGCCGCTTCGTCGATCTGGATTATTTTCACGCCGGCTTTTTCCAAATCCAATACCTCTGCACGAATCGCCAATGCCAATTGGTAGCAAGATACTGAACGCGGTTGATCATCGCGTACGAAAGACCAATTCAAAATAGTTACCGGACCGGTCAACATGCCTTTCATTGGCTTGTCAGTAAGCGATTGTGCGTACTGTGTCCACTCTACAGTCATTGCTTTTGGACGGCTGATATCACCGAACAAAATTGGTGGCTTCACACAACGTGAACCGTAAGATTGCACCCAACCAAATTGGCTGAATGCATAGCCATCGAGTTGTTCGCCGAAATATTCCACCATGTCATTGCGTTCGGCTTCGCCGTGTACAAACACATCCAGCTGCAATTCGGTTTGTTCTTTTACGCTGCGTGCAATTTCTGCACGCATTGCATCTTTATAAGCGACTTCATTAATGTCGCCTGTTTTAAATTGGCTGCGCGCTTGACGAATATCTGCTGTTTGCGGAAAAGAACCGATAGTCGTCGTTGGAAACGCAGGTAGCCTCAGCAGTGCAGCTTGTTTTGCAGCGCGTACCGCGTAAGCACTTTTGCGCTGTCCCAACTGTGCAGTCAATTGCGCAATCGCTGCTTTTACCGTCGGGTTATTCACGCGCGGAGAATTACGGCGCGCGCCAATAGCCGCTTTATTTTCGGCCAATTCAGTTTTCACTGCATTGCGACCTTGTTTTAACGCAACTGATAAAATTTTCAACTCGCCGAGTTTTTGCAATGCATAAGCCAGCCAGGATTTAATATCCACATCAAGTTTTTGCTCACTCGTCACATCAACCGGCACGTGCAGCAATGAACAAGATGGTGCAATCCACAAACGCTCGCCCAATTTTTTTGCAACTGGCTCTAACCAATCCAGCACAGAATTTAAATCTGCTTTCCAGATATTGCGACCATTAATAACACCGAGCGAAACAACACTGGTTGCAGGCAATTTTGCAATCAACAAATCCACTTCATGGCGCGCGTTGATCGCATCCAGATGCACACCTTGTACGGGCAAACTGGCAACCACTTCGAGGTTGTCTTGCAGTTGACCAAAATACGTTGCCAGCAATAATTTCACCTTGCCGGTGTTCAATGCGGCGTAAGCAGTTTTGAAAGCGCCTTTCCAATCGTTATCCAATTCAGTGACCAGAATGGGCTCGTCGATTTGCACCCACTCAACACCTTGCGCAGCGAGAGTGTTCAACAACTCAACGTAAACCGGTAACAAACCAGCGAGCAACGCTAGTTTGTCTGAATCATCTTTTGCTTTACCAATTGCCAGATAAGTAATGGGGCCAACGATGACCGGTTTGGCTTTTATGCCTTGCGCGTTGGCTTCAGCGAGTTGCTCCAACAAACGGCTTGGATCCAATTTGAATTGGGTGCCGACGGTAAACTCAGGAACGATATAGTGGTAGTTGGTATCGAACCACTTGGTCATTTCACCGGCAGCGACACCGCCGCAGCACTGTGCGTGCTCTTCGTTTTGTGCAGAACGCCCACGAGCAACACGGAAATAATTATCCAATACATCGCCATGGAAACCTTGTACACGCTCGGGCAAATTACCCAGGGTGAAACTAGTGTCCAGCACTTGATCGTAGAAAGAGAAATCGCCTACAGGTACCAGATCCAGATCCGCCTGATTTGCCCAATGGCGCTTGCGTAACTCAGCACCCAAGGCTTTCAGCTCATCCCGTGACGACTGGCCTTTCCAATAGGATTCCTGTGCGAATTTCAGTTCGCGCCTGGCGCCGATACGGGGAAAACCCAGGTTATGAATAAGTGCCATTGCAGTGCCTCGTTAGCTGATGTTCAAAAGATGATTCATGCTAGGCTTGTTTATTTATGATTAAAAATGGTATTTTTTCAGAAATTGATTAGTTTTATTCATGAATTAACCGGACAGATAAATCCATGCTGGAAAGAATCCATTTAGCTGTAGTTCGTGAAGTTGATCGTCAAGGGTCACTTACCGCGGCGGCTGAAAAACTGCACCTCACCCAATCGGCATTGAGCCATACCATTAAAAAACTGGAGCAAAACCTGGGGACGGATATCTGGTTACGCGAAGGGCGCAGCCTGAAACTCACCCAGGCCGGTCAATATTTACTGGCAGTAGCGAATCGGGTATTGCCACAACTGGATCATGCCGAGGAGCGCGTCCGCCAATACGCCGAGGGCGAGCGCGGAGCATTGCGTATCGGAATGGAATGCCACCCGTGTTACCAATGGTTATTGAAATTGGTTTCGCCGTTTTTATCTGCATGGCCGGATGTAGACGTGGACGTTAAACAAAAATTTCAATTCGGCGGATTAGGCGCGCTGTTTGGTTACGAAATTGATTTATTGGTAACACCGGATCCACTCTACAAACCGGGTTTGCACTACGAACCGGTATTTGATTACGAGCAGGTACTCGTTGTGAATAGCACACACCCGCTCGCAAAGGTTAATTATGTGGAACCGGCACAATTAAGCAGCGAAATATTAATCACTTATCCGGTAACTATTGAACGGCTGGATATTTACAACCAGTTTTTATCACCTGCCGGTGTGAGCCCTAAACGCCACAAACCAATTGAAACGACCGACATCATGATGCAAATGGTGGCAAGCGGACGCGGTGTGACGGCCTTGCCGCGTTGGCTGGTAGAAGAATATGCAAGCAAACTGGACGTGGTGCCATTGCGTTTGGGCAAACAAGGTATTCACAAAAATATTTTTTTAGGCATTCGCGAAACAGATATGGCGATTGATTATCTGCGTGCGTTTGTTGATTTGGCTCGACAATTTCGCGCCGCTAACCAGTGATTTGATCATGACCGACAACAATACCGACAATAACGGGTTCCAACGCAAACCCATTCCCTTACCTGACGGGCACAGCAAAGTATTGCTGCATTCCTGCTGCGCCCCTTGCAGCGGCGAAGTAATGGAAGCAATGCTCACATCCGGCATCGACTACACGATTTTTTTCTATAATCCCAATATTCATCCACGCAAGGAATACGAATTGCGCAAAGATGAAAATATTCGTTTTGCGGAAAAATTCGGTGTGCCATTTATTGATGCAGATTATGACCGTGACAACTGGTTCGCACGCGCACGGGGAATGGAAGACGAGCCCGAACGCGGCATTCGCTGCACTATGTGCTTTGATATGCGCTTTGAACGCACCGCGCTTTACGCACATGAACACGGCTTTCCGGTAATTACCAGCTCACTCGGTATTTCGCGCTGGAAAAACATGCACCAAATTAATGATTGCGGACATCGTGCGGCAGAAAAATATCCTGATCTGAAATATTGGGATTTTAATTGGCGTAAGGGCGGCGGTTCAGCACGTATGGTAGAAATCAGTAAACGCGAGCATTTTTATCAACAGGAATATTGCGGCTGTGTTTATTCACTACGTGACACCAATAATCATCGCGTCGCTAATGGGCGCGAGCGAATCAAATTAGGTGTGCTTTATTACGGCGAGGAAAATGAAGCCTGTGCAAATATGATCGCCACTGATTCACCCAAGGTGCAAACCTGAACCAAACAATATTCATCGATGATATTTATCCATTATGTCTTACACCATTCTCGCCGCCGCTATTGAATCCAGCACCGAAGAAAAGAACAGCGAGTTTCTAACTTTTTTGCACCCGGTAACCTCGCGTGAAGAGGCTATGGCGTATGTAGAGCATTACCGCAAGCAATATCCTGATGCGAACCATGTGTGCTGGGCCTATGTGATTGGCAATACGCGGCAACCACAAACACAGGCATTTAGCGATGATGGAGAACCATCCGGCACCGCTGGAAAACCCATGCTGCATGTACTCACCGAGCGCGAAGTGGGCAGTTCACTCGCCGTCGTGGTGCGTTATTTTGGCGGCGTGAAGTTGGGTGCGGGTGGATTGGTACGGGCTTATTCCGCAGCCGTTTCCAATGCGGTTGGTATTGCGCACTTGTTGCAAGTAACACCCAGTGTGCACATTAATGTTTGGGTGGATTTTGCGCGCGAAACCAAAATTCGCCATCTTGCCAATCAATTTGAGGGAAAAATTTTGCAGGTGGATTATGCGGCGGACGTTACGTTAGAAATCAGCTTACCTGCTGCACAGCTGGAAAATTTTACGCAACAAGTTATCAATGAAACGGCAGGCAACGCAATTGTTGCCATAAAAAAATAAATTATCGTATGCTAGTTTAGCGAAAACCAAGTGGCTGAAAAAAATCAGCTGAAATGAAACGCGCAAAATTCATTAAAACATCGCATCAACACACACCGTCTACGGCAGATTTTTTATCCAGCCAATAAATTTTAAATCCGCGTATCCACGCCAATGTATAAACGAAGCTGAGAAAAAATATTCCCCATTGCTGTTCGCTAAATGAAACATAGAACCAAAACGGCTGGCCTGCCAACCCAAACCAACATGCATATTTACGGCGATGGAAATGGGGGTCCTGGCTAAGCCATACAGACAGGACACCTAAAATTGCAATAATGGTTTGACTTATCATACTGATTGCGACAAACGTTGATAAATTTCCAATCGTTGTTTGATAGCACCAGCAAGGCTCGGGTCAACCTGCTCCCATGAAAAACGCCAACGCCAGTTTTTATCCGGTGTACCCGGCATATTCATCCGGCTATCACTATCCAGCGTTAGAAAATCCTGCATAGGAATAATAGCGAGCTTCGCTAACGATGATAATGCCATATCAATGAGAAGCCAGGGCATTTCATCATTTGACTGAAAATCATAACGCTCAAATCGTTTGCGATCTTCCTCGCTCATTTGGTTAAACCAGCCGACCGTTGTGTCGTTGTCATGTGTACCGGTGTACACAATATTGTGTTCTGTATGATGATGGGGCTGGAGCTGATTATCATCACTCTCAAAAGCAAAATGCAGCACCAGCATTCCCGGCAAATTAAATTTCAAGCGTAAATCTTCAATTTCTTGCGTTATCTCACCCAGATTTTCTGCTACTAATTTCAAATCGGGATAACGGTCAAATGATGCTTGCAATAACGCCCGCCCGGGCGTATTGATCCATTTTCCTTCGCGTGCATCTTCATTTTTTCCAGGGATTTCATACACTGAGTGAAAACCTCGAAAATGATCGATACGAATAATATCGAATAATTTTTTTTGCGTGCCGAAGCGCGCCAGCCACCACTGGAATCCATCTTGTTCCATAACATCCCAGCGATAATGTGGATTACCCCAGCGCTGGCCGGACTCAGAAAATGAATCCGGCGGCACACCAGCGACAGTGAGTGGTTGGCCATTTTCTTCCAGCGAAAAATAATGCTGTGCGGCCCACACATCCGCACTGTTATGGCCAACAAAAATAGGAATATCACCAAATATTGCGATGCCTTTTTGATTGGCATAATTTTTTAATGCGAGCCATTGCGTATAAAACGAAAACTGCTCGAAGTAAACGCCATTAATGTCATCTTGCAATTCGTTTTTTTGTTGTTCCAGCGCGGCCTGTTCACGTTTACGCAGCGCTTCAGGCCAATCCACCCAACTGCTACCGTTGAAGCGGCGGCCGAGCGCGACAAACAATGCAAAATCCTCCAGCCAGAATGCTTCCTGCTGGAGAAACGATTCAAATTGCTGACGCGTTTCTGCACCGGCATCACTATTAATATATTGAAAAAATGATGGCGCACAATGACGACGAAATTCAGCAAGCCCGTGCCGATTTTTCTCATTCAATTGCAGATTGTTTTTATCAATCCAGCCACGCGCAGCCAAATCATCCAGGCTAATTAAATCCGGATTTCCTGCATGTACCGATGACGATTGATAAGGTGATAAATTATCTTCCGTCGGCACCAGCGGTAGAACTTGCCACACGGTTAAACCGGCGGCGGCAATAAAATCTACAAAATTAAAGGCTTCTTTACCCAGAGTACCGGTTGCATTGTGTTGCTCATCCCCCCAATAACTTTCTGAACCTGGCAAAGAGGTAGGATGCAATAAAATGCCTGCTGTGCGTTTTTCAAAAATATTGAGGGATGTCATAAGTCTTCCTTACCATCAATGAATTGGGGTGTTTACGTTGCCGGGGAGATTGATATAAAAACCGATAGAGAGCCGGTCAATCACTTATTGCAATTTTCAACACTACTGTGGAAGTACTTAAGCAATTTAAAAGCCAATCTATTTTTTTGGCTTTTTTACAGTCTATTTTGCACAAAAGATGGAAAATGGCCTAAAACCAATAATCGCTGGAAATATACCGGCACTTATTTATAGAGAAGCATTGAAAGTTTATAGAGAAGCGTTGGTATTTTTGAAATTATTCGTACGGGTTGTGTATGAATTTCAATTTATACCATCGTGTCAACACGATTTTCCAAAGAGTTCCGCGCTAACTTTTTAGTATTTTTCGCCTCAAGTATCATTTCTACTTATTTGCTTCTCAATTCGCTAGTAGTGCGGTTTTGGCCCTTTACTTGCAGAGTCCCTGCGACAGGTTGCATGGCGCAATCTGTTTATTGCTCGAAATTTTCTGGCTGAAAATATCCTGGCGTGTGGAGAATGATCTCGCGGATCTTCCCGACTTTACACTTATTTTAATGACGGAGTTATTTATGTCGCAGCCCATCCAGCTTGACCCTGCCAATGAAAAATTTTTCCTGCCTCACGTAATTCCTTTTCATACACCAATTACCAATAACGATATTGTTAATCAACAACCAGCGTTGCTGGCCAATAAACCATTATTGGTGCAGCAACCGTCTGTTGCCATTTTCAAAAAAGAATTGCATAAGAAATAAGTCAAACACCGGCGCCTTGCAAAAACATCCGTTCAATTAAATCAGCCATTTCAGCCCGTGGTACACGCCCCCGATGCTCTGCTTCAACCAACGAGCAAGCTATTCCGAAAAAAATCTCATTCAATGCGATCGCGCTGATATCAATGCGAAGCATTCCCTCTTGTTGGCAACGCAGGAAAAATTTATCGCAGGCTTTTTGGATATCGAGCCAGCGCCTGTCCGGATTGGTTTCCATTAAAAATTCCGGGTGGAAATGATAAATAAGAAATTGCGTGAGTTCCTTGGATTCTAAAAAACTTGCGATAAGCGCTTTGAAGGCAATATCTACCGGCGCCTGTTCCAGATTGCAGTTTTCCAGGGAGCGGCCAACCGTGATCGTAGCCTCATCCAATAAACGCTCAATCAGCGCCTCCCGCGTCGGACAAAACCGGTACAAGGTCGCCTTGCTTACGCCCACGGCTTTGGCAAGCTCCTGAAGGTTTGCTCTGGGTCGATTCACTAGCGCCTGCGCCAGCTGAAGCAGTAAGGGATCGGTCGGGACGGTCGTTGTTGTCACCACGGTTTGTTCCTCTCTGTTTTATAGGTGGCCATTCTACGTTGCCAAATGTCAATGTCCAGATGAATCATAAGATACATTTTTAAATTAAATGAATCAAATTTGATTCATTTAATGTTTTTGTATATTATGCGACCCACTTTGGAATCAGCCTTACTGGAGCTTATTAACGATGAAACCTGTCTTTGCACATGCCGGCCTTGCCATTTCCGGGCTAACTCTACTGGCAGTACTTGCCGGCTGCGGTGAACAACCCGCGCAACAAGGAGAAGGATTTACCCGACAGGTAGAGGTGGTAGTGGCCGAACCTAAAGCCCTGTTGGTGACTGATTCATTGCCCGGCCGCGTGACTCCAGTAAGGGAATCGCAAGTGCGGGCGCGAGTCGCAGGAATTGTGATGAAACGCCACTTTGAAGAAGGCAGCGATGTAAAAGAAGGCCAGTTGTTATTCGAGCTGGACGCCGCGCCCTACAAGGTCGCGCTGGCAAAAGCCGCCGCTGAACTCGCCCGTGCAGAAGCTTTATTCACCGAGGCTCAAACCAAGGCCACCCGCTTTGAAGATCTCGCCAAAGCAAAAGCCATCAGCGTTCAGGATCTGGATAGCGCGCGCGCCACACTTGGCAGCTCACGCGCCAGCGTGTTGGCCGCCAAAGCCGATGTAGACAGCGCGACATTGAATTTGGGATACACCCGCATCACCGCACCTATTTCCGGGCGAATCGGTAAAGCGCTGGTGACCGAAGGCATGTTGGTCGGCCAAAGCGAAGTCACTGAAGTTGCGCACATCCAGCAATTAAATCCGGTGTATGTGGATTTCTCCCACGCGCTAAGCAACGAGCTGGCACGTCAGGAAGATAGCCGCAGCGGCAAGCTTGCAGATGGCGACATTCTGGAAGCGCGCGTTGATGGCACTACTCATGTAGTCACCGGCAAGTTGCGCTTCACCGGCGCAAACGTTGATCAAGTCACCGGCACCATCGCCCTGCGCGGTGAATTTCCCAACGACGATGGCCGTTTGCTGCCCGGCATGTATGTGCAGGTGCTGACGCGATTGCAAAATCAGCCCACCGCATTCCTGCTACCACAACGCGCAGTGAGCCGCGGTGCTGATGGCAATCCGCAAGTATTTGTTGCAGGTAAACAAGGTGTAGAAGTGCGCGCGATCCAAACCGGAAAAATGATCGGCTCCGAATGGCAAATTCTCTCTGGCCTTAATGCGGGCGACAAAGTGATTGTCGGCAGCAACGCGATGCTGCAACCGGGCGAAAAAGTTGAGCCAGTAATCAAGCAAAAAACCACCACCGGCGTTTAATTGGGGACACCAGACCATGCCTGATTTTTTTATTGCACGCCCCAAATTTGCCTGGGTCGTGGCGATTTTTATCGCACTCGCCGGCTTGCTGGCATTACCCAAATTACCGGTAGCGCAATACCCGGTTGTTGCACCACCACAAATCGTGATGTATGCCACCTACCCCGGCGCTTCTGCATCGGTGTTGGTGGATTCTGTCACCAGCGTAATTGAAGAAGAACTCAACGGCACCAAAGGCCTGTTGTATTTTGAATCTTCAAGCAACTCCAATGGCATTGCAGAAATTACCGCAACATTTCAACCGGGAACCAATCCATCATTTGCACAGATGGAAGTACAAAATCGTTTGAAAAAAGCGGAAGCACGTTTGCCCGCTGCAGTGATTACCCAAGGCATTCAGGTTGAAGAAGCCAACGCCGGCTTTTTGATGTTTTACGCCCTCACTTATAAAGATGGCAGTGAGCATAAAGAAGTTGTTGGTCTATCCGATTACGCTGCA
The DNA here is from genome assembly GCA_021151825.1 of Cellvibrionaceae bacterium. Taxonomy (GTDB): domain Bacteria; phylum Pseudomonadota; class Gammaproteobacteria; order Pseudomonadales; family Cellvibrionaceae; genus Cellvibrio. Next base: position 156,342 of record JAGKWQ010000007.1, on the reverse strand, counting down.
CGTTACATCAACAACGAAGTACGCCGCGTAAACGGTGTGGGTAAATTGCAATTTTTCGCATCAGAAGCCGCAATGCGCATTTGGGTTGATCCGCAAAAGCTCATCGGTTATGGCTTGAGTATCGACGATGTAAACAATGCAATCGCCGCGCAAAACATTCAGGTGCCAGCCGGCAGTTTTGGTTCATCACCAACGCGCGCTGACCAAGAGTTAACAGCAAACATCACCGTAAAAGGCACGCTCAAAGATCCGGAGGAATTCGGCAAGATTACACTAACAACTTTGCCTAATGGTGCAAGTGTGTTGTTGAAAGATGTCGCACGCATTGAAATTGGCCAGCAAGACTACAACTTTGTATCCCGCTTAAATGGCAAACCTTCGGCGATTGGTGCAGTGCAATTGGCTCCCGGCGCAAATGCGATGCAAACCGTGGAAGCAGTTAAAAAACGTTTGGATGAATTGTCGGTAAATTTTCCGGACGATATTGAATTATCTGTTCCCTACGACACATCGCGTTTTGTTGATGCGGCCATTACCAAAGTAATTCACACATTGGTTGAAGCTATCATCCTGGTGTTTTTGGTAATGCTGTTATTTTTGCAAAGCATTCGCTACACCTTGATTCCCACTATCGTAGTGCCGGTATGTTTACTTGGAACACTGGCGGTGATGTACGCGATTGGTTTCTCGGTAAATATGATGACCATGTTCGGCATGGTGCTGGCGATTGGTATTTTAGTAGACGACGCTATCGTAGTAGTCGAAAATGTTGAGCGCTTGATGGTGGAAGAAAATCTTCCACCCAAAGAAGCCACTATTAAAGCGATGAAACAAGTGTCCGGCGCAATTGTGGGAATCACCTTGGTGCTCTCGGCCGTATTTATTCCGCTCGCATTGATGAGTGGATCAGTCGGCGTGATCTATCAACAATTCTCTGTGTCGCTTGCCGTATCGATTTTATTTTCCGGTTTCCTCGCACTCACCTTAACACCAGCGCTTTGTGCAACCTTGCTTAAACCGGTTGATCCGGGGCATCACGAAAAAACCGGTTTTTATGGCTGGTTTAACCGGAAGTTTCAAACACTTACCAACAATTATGCGCAACTCAATCACAAACTAGTGCGCAAAAGCGGTCGCTACATGATGATTTATTTGGTGATAGTTGCGGTGCTCGCGTTTTTTTACATGCGCTTGCCACAAGCATTTGCACCGCAAGAAGACCAGGGCTACATGATTGTGGATGTGCAATTACCTGCAGGGGCAACTACGGCGAGAACCGGCAAAACAATTACCGAGCTGGAAAATTATTTAGCAGGTCGCGAGAGCGTGGACTCAGTGACTTCCATTCTCGGTTTTAGTTTTTCCGGTATGGGGCCAAATGCAGGCTTGATGTTCCCCACCATGAAAGATTGGAGCGAACGCGGTGCAGGCCAATCGGTTGCTGATGAAGTGGGTGCATTTAATGGCAACTTCGCGTCAGTGAGCGATGGCATGGTGATGGCAGTTACGCCACCGCCCGTTGAAGGCTTGGGTAATTCCGGTGGTTTCTCGTTGCGTTTGCAAGATCGCGCCGGTTTAGGCCGCGAAGCACTCACTGCTGCGCTCGGTGAAGTATTGGGCCGTGCTAACCAATCGCCGATTATGGCTTATGCCATGCTGGAAGGTTTGCAAGATGCACCCGAATTAAAACTCGATATTGACCGCGATAAAGCAGAAGCCATGGGCGTGAGTTTTCCGGTTATCAGCCAAGCGATTTCCGCGGCATTTGGCTCGGCAACTGTGAATGAATTTAATAACCAGGGTCGTCAGCAACGCGTGGTTGTGCAAGCTGACGTTGAAGCGCGCATGACTCCGGAATCTTTATTGAAATTGCATGTGCCGACTTCATCGGGAAAACAAGTTCCGCTCAGCGCATTTGTTTCCGCGCAGTGGGATTTCGGGCCGGTACAATTATCGCGTTACAACGGCTATCCGACTTTTAAAATTATGGGCGATGCAAAACCCGGTTACAGCACCGGCGAAGTGCTTGCAGAAATTGAAAACATTATTGCTGATCTGCCTAAAGGCATTGGTTATGAATGGACCGGACTTTCCTATCAGGAAAAATTATCCGGCGCACAAGCACCGATATTAATTAGCCTTGCCATTCTGGTGGTGTTTTTAATTTTGGTTGCGCTTTATGAAAGCTGGTCGATTCCGTTGACGGTGTTGTTGATCGTACCTATTGGTGCTTTAGGCGCGGTGCTTGCGGTGACGATTATGGGGATGTCCAACGATGTGTATTTCAAAGTGGGCTTGATTACTATCATCGGGCTTGCAGCGAAAAATGCAATTCTCATTGTTGAGTTTGCAAAAGAACTTCACGCCGCGGGCGAGACATTAGCTGATGCAGCCATTAAAGCCGCGAAGTTACGTTTCCGTCCGATCATCATGACCTCCATGGCATTTATCCTCGGTGTATTACCGCTGACAATTGCAACCGGTGCCGGTGCATCCAGCCAACAGGCGATTGGCACCAGCGTCATGGGCGGCATGATTACCGCAACATTACTCGGAGTAATTTTTGTGCCGGTATTTTTTGTGTGGGTGTTATCGCGTTTATATAGTCGCGATGAAAATACTCACGAAAAAAACTTAAATGAAAATAGCAGCGTATCAACAGAGGTAAAAGCATCATGAATTTACCATCAATATCGATAATGTTAAGCAAGACATAATATTGCAGTAAGCATGTGGTGCCCATTTCCCTCTTAAATCAACTCCAGCTATTATGGCTGCGGCGCATCCAGGCGCTGTAAATTGGATAACAATAAACTGACACCAGGAACTTTCAACATGACTAGAACATTCGCCCGGATGACAGGGCTTTTAGCCATTATCAGTGCAATCGTGAGCATCAATATCGCTCACGCAAAACCCACCCTGAAGGATTACGGCTCACTCCCTGAAATCCAGTTGATTGCTATATCACCCAGTAGCGATCTGGTCGCTTTTCGTAAAGTAACCGCCGAATCCGACAGGGTGTCCGTCATCTCCATCTCTTCACATAATCAACTCGCTACGATTGATGTTAAAGCGATACAACCTGGAGCTCTATTTTTCCTCAATGAAGAGCAATTGGTACTGATTGCCTCAGAATATAAAAAATTAGAAGGCATTATCGATAGCTTCAATGTCAGTACTGCATTCCTATATAACCTGAATGATAAATCAATTCGACAATTGCTTATTCCGGGAGAGGAACCAGTTGCAAGAGGACAGATGGGACTTGGGCGCCTGATAGGTATATCCCCGGACGGTAAATATGCTTATATGCCTGCATATAGCTTTGCAACAGCTCTCGGCCCAGATGTTAGCTTGAAATTTGATAATGCGGACTATTCATTACTCAAAGTTAATTTGAAAGAAAAAAAAGCCCCCTCAATTGTTACCAAAGGTAGCCGCTCCGCCTATGATTTTTTTGTGGATGACAATGGCAATGTATTAGCTCAGCTAAGTTATGACCAAAAAACTAATATTCACCGCGTTCGTGCTCGTAAAAATAATGAATGGGTAGATATTTTTAAAGAAAAGATAGATATACCAGAGAAAAGTTTTGTAGGGGTGACACCAGATTTTAAATCGCTCGTAGTACTGGACACCAACGAAAAAACAGGTCGCGTTGCTTACTACACCCTGTCACTTGCTGATGGCAAACTCTCAGAGCCATTATTTGGACGTGACGATGCTGATATAGAGGGAGCCATTAAAAGCTTTCAGCGGGTTGTATATGGAGTGCGCTATTCAGGCTTTAGTCCAAGCTACCAATTTTTTGACCCCAAACTCAACGAGCGCATGAAAAACATCGCCACCCAGTTTCCTGAGCAATCTGTTTATTTAGTAGATTTTAGTGAAGATTGGAAAAACATTGTGGTGCATGTCGAGGGTTCAAATTCACCAAGCGAATACTACTTGTTTTCTGAAGGTAAAAAGCCCCAATTTCTTACCTCTTCACGTCCGCAAATTAAACCTGAAGATTTGCACCCTATCGGTAAGGTTACTTTTACTGCAAGCGATGGCTTAAAAATCCCCACACTCCTGACCATTCCTAAAGATAAAGTCAGCGCAATGAAAAATCTGCCCACCATCATCATGCCCCACGGCGGACCAGAGTCGCATGACACCATTGGCTTTGATTATGAAGCCCAAGCCTTTGCTGATAATGGTTATCTGGTCATTCAACCGCAATTTCGTGGTTCCGACGGTTTTGGCTTGAAGCACATACAAGCGGGCTATGGTGAGTGGGGTAAAAAAATGCAAGATGACATTACGGACGCGGTGAACTTTGCAGTGAAGAAAGGTATTACAGATCCGAATCGAGTTTGCATTGTAGGTAGCAGCTACGGTGGGTATGCCGCTTTGGCTGGCGGCGCGTTTTCACCTGATTTATATAAATGCGTTGTAGCGATTGCCGGTGTTAGCGAACTCAAATCTTTTTTAAGCTGGTCCAAAATGCAAAGAGGTTCAAAAAGCTCAGCTGTCAGCTACTGGAAACGTCAATTCGCCAATGGAACAATAGATAACGCCGCTTTGGAGGCTGTTTCGCCCGTAAATTTTGCACAAAACTTTAAAGCACCTGTGCTCTTGATTCACGGGACACGCGATCAAACCGTTCCTATTGAACAGTCTGAACGTATGAATTCAGCACTGAAATCAGCCAAGAAACCTGTCACGTTTATCGAGCTAGACAAAGAAAACCACTATCTCCAGGAAAGTGAAACACGATTAAAGACGCTTGAAGAAAGCATCACATTTGTTAACAAACATATTGGACCTCAATAAAAACACCGAACAACTCCATTGAGTTAACCCTCAGTGGAGTTGCTATGAGCCTGGCAGACAGGAATGAATATTTTTGCAGGATCTTTAACGAGCTTGATTTAGTTTCACACACCATTTCAAATACGATATTTGAAAACTGCATAGTTCAAAATAGCAATTTATCCAACACCGAATGCCGTTATTGTACTTTTATAAATTGCATATTCAGCAATTGCGACTTAAACAATATTTGTTTCAGTGAAAGCACTCTCTCCAATACACGTTTTTGCATAATGAAGTAACCCCCATCCGATTTCAGTGACTGCTGTGATAAAAATATACACTTATAGTACCAATTGATTAGTACCGCCCGGATCCTCTGTATTACGCGCTTTTCGTATCCTCCCTGTCACATTTACTAAATAGCCACATTTACTAAATAGTCACACGCACTAAATAACAATAAAAATCGACTCCTGAATAACTTCCCCTCAAACCAGGGCAAACAACCCAAAAAGGCACTAGAGTTAGCGTCTAAAAAAATAATGAATAAATATTTTTTCCCGTTGTCGATTTAATAACGGATAGTTCGACTATTGGATAGAGCACATCAACACTACCCTAAACAATGATCTATATAGGAGAGACAACAATGAAAGTCATGGTAATGGTTAAAGCATCACCCGGTTCCGAAGCAGGAAAAATGCCTACAGAAGAACTGATGACCGCAATGGGCAAATACAATGAAGAACTAGTGAGCGCCGGAATTATGGAATCCGGTGATGGGCTCAAGCCCAGTAAAGAAGGCTATCGCGTGCGTTTTAGCGGCGACAAGCGCGTTGTCACTACAGGCCCATTCACTGAAACGAATGAATTAATTGCGGGCTATTGGATCTGGAATGTGAATTCCATAGAAGAAGCATTGGAGTGGGTAAAAAAATGCCCCAACCCAATGGACGACGAAGAATCCGATATCGAAATCCGTACCTTTTACACGATCGACGATTTTGCGGTGGCAGATCCCGATGGCACAGTGCGCGCACAAGAAGACGAATTGCGCCAAACCATCGCTATGCGCAAAGCGAAAGTGAATAATTATTTATTTTTCTCAGGTCGCTGCGAAGAAGCATTGAATTTTTATCAGAAACATTTAGGGGCTAAAGTAAATTTTCTGCTGCGCTTTAATGAAAGCCCCGATCCGGTTCCCGCCGATATGCTACAAGACGGCTTTGACAATAAAATTATGCATGCCGATTTTACGCTGGGTGACGCCACTATTTATGCCTCTGATGGTTGTAATGACGCCACCAGTTTTAGCGGCTTCAGTTTGTCGCTAACGGTGCAAACGGCAGAAGAAGCACACAAGGCATTTAATGCCCTGGCCGATGGCGGCAAGGTAAATATGCCGTTGGCAAAAACCTTCTGGTCACCACTCTATGGCCAAGTTACTGACCAGTTTGGTATCGCCTGGATGGTAATGCTGCCCGGCGACGAAGCACCCCAAGAACCACCGCAATAAGAGACATAACGCTGTTATAGAAACATCATTATCGCAAACCGGTTTATCCAATTACTGATCGCCGGTTTGCGCTGATAGAGCCCTACCCCCTCCGGTTCCTTCTACCGATATATCTTCCCACCCGCAAATGCTGTCCAATCTATAACCAAATAAATTTGGTATTTTTACCTAATTTTGGTATTTTTACCTAAATTCATAAATTGCCACTTCCTAACAAGGGTAAAAAGCCGGTGAAAACCAAAGAAAGAATACTCAATGCTGCGGTGGACGTACTTTTGCAGGAAGGATTTCCCGCGCTAACCCAAACCCGTGTTGCCGAAGTCGCCGGAGTCAGGCAAGGCTTGCTCACCTATCACTACCCCAAGCGAGTTGACCTGCTAACCGCAGTAGTCGATGAAAGTAAAAGACGCATGAATGAATCGCGTTTTGGTACTGACAACAAGCCATTAACCCTGGCATCGCTAAAAGAAATGATGATTCATTTTGCAGTTACCCAAACCTTTCCGCGCATGATGCTGGCAGTAACAGTAGCGGCCGATGATGATCCATCACTCTCCGCCTGGTTTGTTGAAACCGATTTACAATCCCGGCAAATCATGCGCGATTTGCTTAAACAAAGTGGCTGGCAGGTTGAAGAAAATGTACTTCACACGCTGCGCGCCATCGTCATAGGTGCATCGCTAATTAATTTGCAACAAAACACAGCTGAATCAGAGGAACGCGTGAAGATGGTGATTGACGCCGCGTTCAAATACCTCACTGACAATCTCACGCCGCTATAAATTTTTCAGGATATCCAACATGTTTTTATCGAATTACAACGACCAGGATGAATGCAATTGCAAACACTTTATCCTGAATATTATTGTGGCCATCGGTTTATTTCTGATGACATTTGTACCCTTTGCATTTGCAGCAGACACAGATCCGGAAAATAAAGAAGCACCGCGTACTCAGGTTACAACAGCGGTAGCAAAAACCGCAGACTGGGCGGTATCCATTCCTGCGCAAGGTGAAGTGTTGCCGTGGGAAGTTGCCATTATCAGCGCAAAAACCAATGGCATAGGGGCAACAGACATAAAAGTGGTAGAAGGCGATAGTGCCCGCAAAGGCCAAGTACTCGCGCGCTTTGATGATCGCTTGTTAAAAGCGGAATTAGCGCAGGCAAAAGCAAATCTCGCCCTCGCTGCATCAAACATGCAACTCGCTGCCAATAATTTAAAACGTTTCGAACAACTCAAAATAAAACAAACATTAAGCGAACAGGAGTTTGAACAGGTTTCTACGCAAGCCGCTACTGCAATGGCCACACGCGACCAAGCTGCCGCTGCGGTAACACTCGCAGAAGTGAGATTGGCAGACGCAACGGTAATCGCTCCCGATGATGGAAAAATCCTTGAGCGCAATATCGAGCTGGGCAAAGTACCCGGCGCCGGTGAAGCGCTATTTCGTTTGTTACGCCAACACAAACTTGAATGGGTGGTACAAATTAATGCGGAAGATCTCGACCGGGTAAAACCCGGTATGCTCGCACACATTAATGTGGCGAATAATAAAACCTTATCAGGAAAAATTCGCAGCGTTTCGCCGCAGCTCAACAGCAACTCACGACTGGCAAAAGTACGCGTGGTTCTGGATGGATCACCTGACCTTGCGGTAAATACCTATGCCGATGGAAAAATCCTGGTCGGCAACGCCAAAGCGATCGTCGCACCCGCAGACACGCTGGTGATAAAAGACGGAAAAACCTGGGTATTCCGCGCAAAAAATAATAGTGCTGAACAAGTTCTCGTGACGCTGGGTCGGCGTTTCGGGCAAGAAATTGAAATTCTTTCTGGCATTAATACAGGTGATGTTTTAGTGCTGGAAGGCGCAGGATTTTTAAATGATGGCGATAAGATCGCGGTGAAATCTGTTAAAACCGCCGGAGCCAAATAATGAATTTTGCAACCTGGTCTCTGCGCAATCCCAGCGCTGCCATCCTGATTTTTATTTTATTAACCTTCGCCGGCTTATGGGGATTCCACCAGCTTAACGTGCAGGATTTTCCGGATCTGGATTTACCGATGGTCAATGTTTCATTGAACCAACCCGGTGCGGCACCCGCGCAACTGGAAACCGAAGTCGCGCGCAAAGCAGAAGACGCACTGGCGAATTTGCAATTGCTGCGTCACACGCACACTACTATTTCGCGCGGCAATGTATCCATCGTAGTTGAATTTGATCTGGAGAAAAATTTATCCGATGCCGTCGCCGATGTAAAAGATGCATTGGATAGTATTCGCAGCGATTTACCGCCGGATTTGCTTGAACCACAAGTTAGCAAAGTCGAACTGGGTGCAGATAATCCCACTGTTACCTATGCGGTTTCTGCATCCCACTTATCGGAAGAGGCTTTGTCATGGTATGTCGATAATACCCTCGGCAAAAAAATTATGTCGGTTCGTGGTGTCGGAAAGTTTACTCGCCTCGGCGGTGTCAGCCGTGAAATACAGGTATTGGTTGATCCGTTAAAACTCAATGCCCTTGGCGTTACGGCGACAGATTTATCCAAAACGATTAAAGAAATCCAGCAGGAAAACTCCGGTGGCCGCAGTCAATTAGGTGGATCGGAACAAGGGGTACGCACCATTAACACCATGAAAACTGTTGGCGAATTGGAGCAACTTCCCATTTCACTCCCTAATGGCGAAACACTGCGCCTTGGACAAGTGGCGCAAGTAATCGATACCAATGCAGAACGCACACAATCGGCGTTGCTCGACGGTGAAGCTGCGATAGGTTTTCAAGTATTACGTTCCAAAGGTTTTGACGAAACACTACTTGCTACCGATATTGATGTGGCCTTGCAAGAATTGGCAAAACAAAATCCGGATGTTTCTTTCCATTTAATCCGCTCAAGTGTGCCCAAAATTCTGGAGCAATACGAAGGCTCAATGAACATGTTGTATGAGGGCGCTATTCTTGCGGTGCTGGTGATCTTTTTCTTTTTACGCGATTGGCGTGCAACATTAACTGGTGCCATCGCGCTGCCACTGTCAATTATTCCAACCTTCGCGTTTATGTCCTGGGCAGGATTTTCCATCAACACGATTACATTGTTGGCGATGGCGGTAGTCGTTGGTGTCTTGGTGGATGATGCGATTGTGGAAGTTGAAAATATCGCCCGCCATCAACGCATGGGAAAATCCATCAAGCAGGCTACGATTGATGCCGTGAATGAAATTGCGCTCGCGGTTATCGCAACTACGGCAACCCTGGTAGTCGTATTTTTACCGACGGCAATGATGAGTGGTATTCCCGGCCTGGTGTTTAAACAATTTGGCTGGACGCTGGTTATCGCCGTGCTTATTTCATTATTAGTTGCACGTATTATCACGCCGATGACGGCTGTGTTTTTACTCAAACCCATCAAGCATGAAGAAAAAGAAGGCAAGTTTTTACCGCTTTATCTCAAAGCCGCACATTGGTGTTTATTACATCGCAAAACGACGCTTGCGGCAGGCACATTATTTTTTGTGCTGTCGGTGAGTCTCGTTGCATTTTTACCTGCCGGTTTTATTCCTGCATCCGATGAAGGAATGACTTACGTCCAGATTGAAACACCACCGGGCAGCAGTTTTATTACTACCCAGCAAAAAGCCGAAGAAGTGCGCAAAGCGATTAAAGATATACCCGGCATTGCGCAAATCTTTACCACTGTCGGCACAGCTACAGCCAATGGCGGCGGCGGAGGCATGTCATTGGGTGAAGTGCGTAAAGCAACCTTGATGGTAGTGTTTGCAGAGTCGCGCCCGACACAAACTGAAATTGAAAATCATATTCGCGCACAACTGGAATCTATCGCAGGCATTAAATATTCTGCGGGCGCCGGTGGCCCCGGTGAAAAATTCCAGATTCTACTGACGGGCGATGACTCACTCGCACTGGCAACCAGCGCGCGCGCCATTGAAAAAGAAATTCGCAATCTGGGTTACTTAAGTGGAGTAACATCCACCGCCAGCCTGGAGCAACAGGAAATACAGGTAATCCCTAATAGTATTCAAGCGAGTGAGCGCGGCGTTTCAACCCAAGCGATTGGCGAGACGTTGCGTATCGCGTTGGCCGGTGATTACGATCATATTTTACCGAAGCTGAATCTGGATCAACGTCAACTGGGAATTCGCGTCATGTTCCCACCCGGCATGCGCGCCGATGTAGATACCATCGCGAATTTGCGCGTTCATTCCAACAATGGATTAGTGCCGTTAAAAAGTGTGGCAACCATTGAATTGCGCAGCGCGCCGTCGCAAATTTTACGCATTGATCGCCAACAACAAGTATCAATCTCCGCGGATCTCGGTGGCCACTCGTTAGGGACCGCATTGGAAGATGCAAAAAAATTGCCGAGCATGCAAGCACTGCCCTCATCCGTACGTTTTATTGAAGGTGGCGATGCAGAAATTATGGTGGATTTATTTATGGGTTTTATTATTGCCCTGCTCACCGGCGTTTTCTGTGTATACGCCGTGCTAGTACTGTTGTTTAAAGATTGGTTACAGCCTATTACGATTTTATCTGCCGTACCACTTTCCGTCGGAGGCGCGTTTGTGGCACTTCTGATTGCGGGTTCTGAATTAGGTTTACCCGCATTAATTGGTCTGGTGATGCTGTTGGGAATCGTGACAAAAAACTCGATCTTGCTGGTCGATTTTGCCATTATTTCATTGCAGGAACCGCACGAATCCAAAAACGCTGCCATTCTTGAAGCATCAGGAAAACGCGCGCGCCCGGTATTAATGACCAGTGTAGCGATGATTGCAGGCATGTTGCCACTGGCACTCGGATTTGGCGGCGATGCCAGTTTCCGACAGCCAATGGCGGTCGCCGTAATTGGCGGATTAATTACCTCAACCGCATTGAGCTTATTGGTCGTCCCCGTTGTCTTTTCTTATATGACCGGGTTTGAAGCGCGCTTGAAAAAACGCTTTACATCATTTGGAAGTCATCACCCCACCGCCGTTATTGAATAAATGCCAGTTGTTGGGGGCACAGCTAAATAAGGATCAATGAAATAGTATATGCATAAGATATGGCAGGCATAACCTGATGCAGTACATAAAGTGCAGTGGTGTAGAAGCTGATGTGTGGAAGCTGATGTATGAAAGGAGCAACCCCAATGACTAAAGAAATCGAATTAAAAAAAACCAAACGCCTGGCGTTGTATTTCCTGGCGTTTGCAGCACTCACTTTTATCACTACATTGTTTTTACCCGCCGAGCGTTGGTGGGTCGGATTAATCCGCGCAATATCAGAAGCTGCCATGGTAGGTGCCCTCGCCGATTGGTTTGCGGTAGTCGCACTGTTTAAACGCGTACCTATTCCCATTGTTTCTGCACACACGGAAATCATTCCAAAAAATAAAGAAAAAATTGCCGATAACCTCGCGATTTTTGTACGCGATAAATTTCTGGATGTGGATTCATTAGTCGCCCTTATCCAGAAACATGATCCGGCAAAAAAAGCAGCAGATTGGCTTATCGCACCTGATAATACTAAAAAGCTGGGGTCTTATTTGATCCGCTTTACCGCCGGCACTATCGATTTTATTGAAGACTCTGCGGTACAAAAATTTATCACCCGCGCCATCCATGCGATGCTGGATAAAATTGACCTCTCCAATTCCGCCGGTTTGTTGTTGGAAGTACTCACAAAAAATAAACGGCACCAGGCGTTATTGAATGAAGGTATTAATCAATTTGCCATTTTATTAAGTGAAGAAGGAACCCAGGAATATATCGCAGCTGGCATCGTGGAGTGGCTAAAAGAAGAACATCCCGTAGCAGAAAAACTTTTGCCTTCGGGATGGGTGGGAAAAACCGGTGCGGATATCGCCATCAAAGCCGCCAGCCAATTGCTAAATGAAGTCAATGAAGATCAAGACCACCCTATTCGAATCAAGTTTGATAATTACACGGCAGAATTTATTGAAAAGTTAAAAACTGATCCGGAATTTTTTGCAAAAGCGGAAGAGATCAAACGCTATTTAAAAAACGATGAGACCTTTAATAGCTATATGGGCGGCTTGTGGCGCGACTTGAAAGACTGGATCAAACACGATTGTCTGGATGAAAATTCGGTACTGCACCAAAAAATCAGCGATGCAGGCCAGTGGCTGGGGAAAACCCTTTCTGAAGATGAAAGCTTGCGCACATCACTGAACCTGCACATGGAAGATGCTGCCACAAAAATGGCTCCGGATTTCGCGCAATTTTTAACAACGCATATCAGGGACACGGTAAAAGGGTGGGACAGCAAAGAAATGTCGCGCCAGATTGAATTGAATATTGGCAAGGATCTGCAATACATTCGCATCAATGGCACCATCGTCGGTGGTTGTATCGGTTGTGTTTTATACCTTATCTCACACACTGGCGATATTATTAATTTTTTCCAGTAAGTGAATAGCTGCGTAAATTAAATTGATATTGGGTGGCTACCGCTTCATCGTAAGCGGCCTGCAATAAGGTTAAGGTTTCTGCGTCCAACTTATCGCGCTGATCCAGCACCGATAAAAATGTGCGCTCATAATGCTCACGCGGTTTTACGGTCAGATGAATATCTATTGAGCCTTTGTTATCAACATCCGGCGGCAAGGTCGCACTGATACGACGTTTTTCTCCGGCGGGAATACGTGTATCCGTTCGTTCCTGCGCAAGCGAAACATCCACATTCCAACCAATAGTATCAGTAGCAATCACACTGAATTTTTTTTCATTGCCAGCGTGATAACGCAACTCAACAATCACTTTTGGCACCATGTACGTGGGAAAATAATGCCCTGCGCCGCTATTAATAATATCCACATAAACCTGGTTACCCTCGCGCGTCAGCTGCGTGCTTAACGCATTGGTTACCATTTGTTGGTCATGAATACCTTTCCATTGATGCTTGCGATCCGGCATATGGCATGACTGGCATTGCTGGCCATTTTTTGCAAACACCGATTGTTGCCATTGTGCGTAGGTATCTTCGCGCAATTTATTATTGGTGCGCGGACCATCTTGTGGGAATTGATGGCAGGTTGCGCAGAAGCGACTGTCCTCAAATGCCGGGGCGATGGTAAATCCGTCATGCGGCAATTGTGCAGCGACTTCTTTTAATGGTTCCGGTCCAAAACGCTGGTGTTTACGCACATGGCAAGAAGCACACACCAAACCTTGATGGCCAAGATCGGAGGGAACATAGGCCGGTGGTTTTTGTTGTGGTGCATTTGGCCAACCTTGCGCCTGCGCAATCAACGCTTTTTGTTCTGCAAGCGGCGCATGGCATTTCATACATTGATTGGCATCGGCCTGGGGCATTAAGCGAAATTGCCATAAAATTCCCGGCCCCATGGTTTTACTGTGCAAACTTTTTTGCCAATCCTGATATTGCTGCACATGGCATTGGCCACAGGTTTCCGGTGCAAGCGATGCTTCGTGTGCAGAAAAATGGGCAGGCGGTTTGCCTTGTGGAGCGATAGGATCTTTCCAGTGTTGTGCTAAAAAAGTATCAACAGCATCCTGTGGTTGTAAATTGTGGTGTGACGGTATTAATGATGCAGAATCGGAATTATATTGTTCAATCGTTTCTTTTTTAGTAGCAGTCTCTTTTATATCAACGCGCGCAGGCAGCGGCTGTGCTGGAATAAACCACCACAACGCCGCTGCCACGATAATAATGACCAGCCCAAGTGCCGTAATTATTTTGCGCGAAGGATTCATCAGGCCCTATAACCTTATGAAGTTTTGCGAATTGACCAGGTGAATGTGCCGGCTTGTTCATCGCGCAGAAACAAATCATCACCACTGGCAGTGCATAAATAGGTAATGGACTCGCCTGAAGACGGATTATCAAATACCACCGTCAGCACTTTGCCACCGTCGATTTTCTTCAGCGCCTTTTCAGTATAAATTTGTACATGCGGGCAACCATAACCGCGCACATCCAGTTTGAAATTGCCACCGTCTATTTCTTCAAACACAACGGTTTCTTTTAATTTCAGAGCCATGGTTTACCTCTTTTATCTCTGCTTCATCAATTTTCGATTGCGAAAATATAAAATAGTTAATTGCATTAAACACCGATTAGAAATCAACGCCCGTGCGCGCTAGTTGCCAATCAATCCAGGCTTTAATTGCTTTCACAGCGATGTAACCACCAATTGTCATTCCCGCTAGAAATACCCAACCGCTAATATCGCCATTAGTAACAGTCGCAAAAAAAGCTCCAATATTGCAGCCCATGCCAATGCGCGACCCAATACCCATTAGTGCACCACCAACAACGGCCAATATAATTGTTTCGGTATTGGGCCATTTCCATTTAAATTCACCGGTAATATTGGCGAGCATCGCCGCGCCCAAAATAATACCGATGGACATCATGCCTGGTGCATTCAATAACGGGTTAGGCAAACCGTTTTCCAGGCCGAAGAAAATATTGTCCATCATATTAATGCCCAATTTTTCCAATACCCAACCGCCCCATTGCGCTTCCTGTGTGGTGATATACCAATAACCGGGATCAAACACACTGTCCTGAATCGATAAACCATCGGTATAACCCATTTGCGCCAACAGCTCGCCGAAATTAAAGATATTGTAGTACTCGCGCAGCTCGCCGGTGAGCAACATATGCAAACCTGCGAGAATTCCCAATCCAATACCGGCAATCGCAGTGTTACGCGATTGGATAAACATGGACCAGATACCCTTCAATTCGTAACGAATTTTTTGTGTAAGGTTTTTAACCTGCTCACGGGAATGTTGGCGAATAAAAATTTTTCGGTAATTAAAGCGATACAAAAGCACCAGCAATATCAACGATGGCACAATCGCAATTAATAAGGCATTGGCAATCAGGTAACTGGCCAGATTCTCGCCCCAGCCAAGCCAGGTGCTCGCAGTAGTGCTAGTCAATTCCCACAGATAACCTGCCGTGAATTGATCAAACCAGCCATCGGTTACAGTAAGTTCATCAGGCATTTGCGCATTGGCCGCCGCTGCTGTCCAGGTTTCTGGCACCAGTGCATTTAACCAGCCGCCCGCATTCACAAACCAGGCTTGCGAAAACGAAATAGAAAATAAAACCAATGCACCACCCAGATTTCCCTCGCCAGTTTTATAAAGTGAGCTGGATGCACATCCGCCACTAAACACCATACCCAAACCAAAAATGGCACCGCCAATTAATACATGCCACCCCAATGGGTGTGCATGAAAACTGTTGAACCCGGCATCCTGGATAAATGCAGAAATAATTGCGTAGAGAATAATCGCAATAAGCACGCCCACTGCCATACGCGGCACACCAATCGCAAACAAATCGCGAATGGCAGATGCCATACAAAAACGGCCGTACTGTAAAAAAATTCCGTACGCGACACCAAACCAGGCATAAATTAATAAATAGATAAAACGCTGATCCACCGAAAGATAAACCAGCGACACCAGCAACACTGCAATAGCAATTGCTGCTGAATATAAATAGCCGCGACGGCGACGGTTTATCACCGTCGCGGCTGCAGTAAGAGACCCCTGCATACATTAACCCTTTACTACAAAATGACTTTGCCCTTCATTAACCAATGAACGATCGCTTCATTACAAAACGAGCGCCCTTTTCATTGCAAGATTAATGGCTATTACAAAATAAACTGGAAGCCAACAGTCGTTTGATAGTTGTCTTGTAAGGACGGAACCGATTCCACCGGGTTCGCGTAATCATTGCGACGGTACTCGAGTGTTAATTTGATTTTCTGGCCATCCAGATAATAATTCGCACCGCCGCTGAATACGCGTCTGTCCAGGCTGCCGCCGGGAAGGTTATATTCAGTACCATCATGACGGGCAAACAATTGCAAACGGCCTGGGCCAATTGCATTCGGGAATAAATAACCGGCTTTGACATACATACCTTCTTGCTGGGTGTTGGATGGCAATTCCGGGTCCGGCAATAAATTAATCGCATCGCCTAAATCGTAATTAAAATACGCCGCCGAAAATGTATAAGTACCACTCTTGAATGGATACTCCACAAAACCATCTACCGTCCACGCGGAATAATCTTTTATATCTTCCCGGTTTTGGTAATCGGCGTAAGCAGCATCGGCTTGATAATCATACGCAGCACCGATGGTTAAAATTTTGCGCGTTCCCAAATAAGTGCCGCGATAACCGTAATCGTATTCCGGGTCCAAAAAGCTCCAGTGAACACGGGTAGTCACACGCGGTGTTTTGATTGGAACGTAATCGCCTTCACGGCCATCGGCAATCATGACGCGGTATTGAAATGCAGCGTCAGCCAGGTTACCCCAAATTGCAGCACCGGTATCGCGCGTGCCCGCAAACGGTGTGTAGGAAATATCGCTGCGGTCCAGTGTGAGCGGCTCAAGGCAGGCTTCCAGATTTTCACGCGAGAAAGTATTTTTAAAACGGCCGATAATAAAGCGATATTCATCGGAATAATCGAGCGTGACATAGGCATCACGATAATACACTTCGCGATCATCGTTGCCGGCCTTGCTATCATTGCCCGCTTCAAGCTGTGCATAAAAACCGACGTAATCGTTATACTGGCCCGATAAAGTAATGCGATTGCGGCGCAAATAAAAATCGGTAGAACTGCCATCATGGTTATTGGAGGTGTAACTACTGTTAGTCGCCCAGGCTTGTAATGCGTAATTAAATTGCAATGAACCTGAATCGCCAAAATCAATCGTTGGACCGGCATAGGCGGCACTGGATGACGTTGCAACCAGCGCAAGCACTAATGGTTTTTTTAGCCAGCGCGTGGATTGGTTTTTCACGGTACCTTTCTTCAAAAGAGCATTGTTTTTAGCAAGAATGTTTTTCACGGTGCTATACCTTCAAAATTTTCAAATAAACGTGGATGGCTGGCGCGGTAGACGGGAAGCAAGCGTGTAACTTCGTCGGCCGAGTGGCAGGTCGCACAGGTTTTTTCCGGAGCGGCAGCAGCATTCACAATCAAATTTTTGTGGGCGATTTCCTGTTTGAGGATGCGTGGGTTACCTTGATGGCAACCGGTACACGAATAATTCACGCTTTTATGTTGCGCATGCCATGGGGCATCAACAGGTGAATAATTCGGTGCTTTGGCACGCTTGTCGTTGTGGCAACGGAAACAACTGGATGCCCCCAAGCCACATGCATTCGCCAATGCAATCGGCGATAACTGCTGCGCTTGTGTATGAATAATTTCCAGCGCTTCTGAGCCCCAACTATCGCCCGCAGAATTTTCTTTAGCGAAATCTTTTGTAACAACATCATTTGTAGAAGAAATTCCTGCTGGTGAATTAGTTGCAGAGCCAGTTGTCGCGGTAACTGCATCAGCAATAATTTCCAGTGCGTCATCGTGTGATGTGCCACTGCGTGTTGATGACTGGTTATGCGCCGGCGAATGACTGGCAACAGTCTCACTGCGATGCGATTCCCAATAAAAACTACCCAGCGCAATAGCGGTACTCACCACAAACACTCCCACCCATAGAATGGATGTCAGTGCGGTGACTTTGGCCAGTTGCGTTAAACTTTTTACAACAATGTGATTAAGCGATTTCACGGTTATGTACCTTTGTGTTTTACCGGACTCTATGTTCCGGTTGCGGTTTCACGGTTGTCATTCCTGTTTGGTTTTCTGCGCTTGTTTAATATCACTTTCGGTCAAGCCATCGGCACAGAGACACACTGGGCCATCGCGAAAACGCAAACGCTTTGATTTTTTCTCCAGTTCCTCGCGAACCGGATTTGCAGCCGGGCTTGAGTTATCTTTTACCGGATCAAGTACCAATTGTTTTTCCGTACTGTCTATTTGTCCTGTTGTGGCTATTTTTTCATTAGCCACTTTTTCAACTGTTAGAGCATTATCAGCCTGCACCGACAGTGGCAATAACAGCGCGCCAAAAAACAACAGAAAAAAAGCCCCCCGCACTCCTGCAAAAGGAGTGTTATTGGAAACGCAATTCATAAGTATTTCTCCGCAGTAGATGAGCCGCCCATCAAACTGAAACGATGATCGGCCAGCCCATCAAATTGAAGCGATGATTAACCGCCGCACGGATTGGGTGGCAGAACCACACCACCTTTACTGCTACTGCTGCCACTGCTTGCAACGCTGCTCGTAGCGGCCGGGCGAATGTAGGCTTTGTCTTCATTAATAACTTGATGCGTGTGCGCACCAAAGCCATCAACGATACGGGGAGTCGCCGTGGTGAATTGCGCATCGCGCGCGTTAATTAATTCCGGTTTATTCGGAAAATAAGGCGCAGAAAGTGATGCGGTATCCCAGGGTGAATTTTTCGCAAGAATCAAATTACCATTCTTGTCTGTGAAGCCCGCACTCAATGAATTCCATTCGATCATAGAGGCATCATAAATACGCGTTGGCAAACCGAGAACAACCACTGCAGCAATTTGGGTAACTGCTGCACGCGCTGCTGTTTCGCACCACAAAATAATTTGATCGCCTTTTTGATAGGCATTACCTGCACCAACATGCTGATAGGTTCCATCAACAAAACCTTTCCCGGCTGCGTCGATATTGCCTTCAATATAAGAACGCAATTGCGCTTTGGTTTTGAATAAACCGGTTGCCGTATCGATCAAATTGGTCCAGTTCAAATTCAATGCACCGCGTGGATGGCTTTGGCGTGGTGCGTTATTTTGGAAGCTGGAATAACGATTAGCTAATGTACCGCCCGCTTCACTGGCTTCACCCGCACTGAATTGATCCAGGCTGCGACCATCCCATAAAAAATAACCGTCTTTGGTGTTGTTGGTGTCGTGGGTTGGCAACACATTGATCAGATCTTCCATCGTCGCTTGCAAAATAGTGTTATCAACACCCAGGTCACGCACACTGCTGATTTGCTTATTAATAATCGGGCTCGGCTGGTTAGCAACAGCGCCATTAAATGCCGTTGCAGTGAAATCATCTGCAGTCCAGGTGCCGTTCAGGAAATTATTTCCGCCGTCGAGGATCGCGAGATTTTTTGCATCCACGCCCCAATAACGGAAGGTGTACCAGCAACGGCCTTGATCCATTGCTGCGCTACCGCCCGTGCCTTGTGCACACAAAATTAAATCGTTTTTCAAATCGATGCCGTAACGACGCACCAATGCATCGGTAGTTTCACCGGAAATAACAATACCTTCGATTTCAGTCACGCCATTAAAGCGCGGCTCACGCCAAGTGTTTTCCAGGTAAGTAAATACGGTGTTGTTGTTCGGTTTGATGAACTCAAAACCGGCGCGGCCTTTGGTCGCCTGGAAAATTACCAGCTTGCCGGTGATACCTTGCGGGCGCTCTTTTTCCCAATTGCCAATCCAGCGTTTCAGAGTTTTACCGGTGATCACACCGTTGACGTTATCGTCGTAATTTTCGGCAGATTCCTGGGCAATGTCCTTCGGCGCATTCACCTTGATTTGCGCCGGCGTCGGTGTCGTTGGAGTGGTTTCTTTTTTGCTCGCTTCGCCGCCACACCCCACCAGGGCAAGACTGAGTGCGATTGCCAATGTAGTTGTTAACGGTCGTTTGCGAATGCTAGTAACGGTTGATTTCATTGTATAAATCCTGTGCTTGGTAAAAAAAAGACAAACGAATACCTGCCGCCGAAGGTATTAGTTATCTAGTAACCAGGCGGGTCTCTACTGAGAAATTTCCGTATGTGCAATGCTGTGAACGCGCAGAAAAATAAAACCATTTCTGCGAGCGATTTTTTAAGAGTCCTTAACTTCTTCCGGGATAGACAATTCCTAAAAATCAGGTAGTCCTTTGGATGCGGGGGTCTTGCCAGCTGATAAGAAAGAATACATAAACTGTGTATTCTGGTGACAATGGTAGACGCATGTGCCGGCTATGCCAATCCAATATCTGTTAGAAATTAGAACCATTTTTTATATGCTAATAACTTATTTAAAGTTCAATCCCGGCACAGGGCTTTGCTATAGTTCCCCAATCCTATATTCCAGATTGATAAAACCATGGCTAAATTCCCCTTGATAGTGAACGGAAAGCTATTAAACGCACACTTGAATGATGAAAATTTAATCGTCATTGATTTAGGCAAACCAGCGATCTATGCGCAAGCACATTTGCCCGGAGCGCTACTTCTGGACTATCGCCGCCTGCAAAAAGGTGAGCTTCCAGCTCCCGGTCAATTGCCGGCACAGGAAGATATTGCAGAGATGCTTTCCTCGCTCGGCATTACACCGGATACCCACGTTGTCGCTTATGACGATGAAGGTGGAACACGCGCAGCGCGTTTATTGTGGTTGCTTGATGCCATTGGTCACGCCCATTACAGTTTTCTCGATGGCGGCATTCACGCGTGGCTAGCGGACGATTTGCCTTATGAAGTTGATGCATCGACAGCAAAAAAATCCTGCTACGGTGTCGATTTATTCCGCGTGAAAAAGCAAATCGATCTCGATTATTTGTTCGCCCGTTATCGCGATGAAAATTTACAAATTTGGGATGCGCGTACGGCAGAGGAATATTCCGGTGAGCGAGTGTCGGCACATCGCGGCGGTCATATTCCCGGTGCAATTCATTACAACTGGGAACAAGCGATTGATCGCACCAATGACAACCGCTTGCGCGATCTGGAAGTGATTCGTGCCGAATTAAATGCAGCAGGAATTACAGGTACTAAAAAAATTATTACGCATTGCCAAACGCATCACCGTTCCAGTTTTACCTGGCTGTTGGGTAAAGTATTAGGCTTTGATATTGCGGGTTACCCCGGCGCTTGGGCGGAATGGGGCAACCACCCTGAAACACCGGTAACCACAGGAAAATAACTTTATTTATCCCAACGTTTACGGCTGCCAAGCAGCACCAAAAAACCCGTCAAAATTAATAACAACACCGGTGGCTCTGACAACGAATAGTCATAGCTCAGATTGTCCACACTGGTACTGACTCGCAAATTATAAAATGTTGAAAGGCTGATACTGGTAATGCCCTCGGGCGAATAAAAACTTACCAACTGATGTGGAATATAAGGTGTGTCATCAAAAGGGCCGCCATAACCAGCCGTTTTTTTACTTTCGCCCCAACCATTCAAACCTACAGCATCAACAAATACAGCCTGATCGTAAACGGCATCCACAAAAAAACTGACGCGATTGGGGAAATTGTCCACAAAGAAAAGTGTGAGTGTAAGGCTGCCTAACAATTGATTGTTGTTAGTGCCATCGGGAAGCTTTTCGCCGGAGAGATAACCGCTATCAATCAGCAGACCTTTATCGCGATATTGATCAGTTAAAGGATGATCGCAAAAACAACCACCGTCCGGATCGTGATAAACATCAATATCATCAAAATCAATCATCACCGCAGCGGCATTACAGGAAAAAATTACAAATACGGTTGTCAGAATGACACGTAAATTTTGCATGACTAATGTGAATCCTGTGTGATCACTCATAAAAACCTCCAGATTCCTTCGCGTTTGGGTTAAACATCTCATCGGGGAGCAAGAAACTAGCAACAACAGCGCCAATGTTTTTATTTATGTGCCTTACATCAATACTGAATTGTTTGCTCACTCGTACACGCCATTATGTCCGCCACCGTGGCGGACACCTGAAACGGACACAATCCATATCAGCATTCCTACAAAATTTTCTGCCAATTCAATACCTTATTAACTTGGCATTTCACCTGCAATACACTCGTCAAGCAACCTGGTAGTTGAAACACAAACAACGTAATACCGCTGGCCTTGCATTGATGATTAAGGGTTTAGCCTGATGTCCGGAGCACTACAATACAACACTGCCGCCATTGAAAAACCCGCTGAAGTATCAAACGGGGGAGCCCGGGATGAAGCCGCGCGCGACGCTGGAATCCAGGGCACGGCGAAACAGGATGTAGCCCTACCCGCACAGCGTTTTGCGTTTACCCAACTCAACATCATTGTGTGCGGGTTTATCGGATTGATTGCGCTGGTTTCTTTCTGCTGGTGGTTGTGGCGGGAACAATTGCAAACAGATATGCGCGTAGTGCGTTCTGAATTGCGCATCGCATCGGTAACACGCGGCAATTTGCGACGCGAAGTTGCAGCGACGGGGAAAATTGTCGTCGCCAACAGTCCCACACTTTATAGCAGCGCCGATGGCATAGTGAGTTACAACGTAAAAGCGGGTGATAGGGTTAAACAAGGGCAATTGTTGCTGAGCGTAGAAAGCCCGGCATTAACCAGCCGTTATCAACAAGCGAATACAGTTCTGGCGCGCTTGCAAACTGAACTAGCCGGGCGTGAACTTTCTGCGCAAAAAAATCAATTGGAAGCAAAACAAGCTTTACAATTTACCGAATTAACATTGCGCAATGCACAGCGGGATTTTGCCCGCTATGAACAAGGGTTAAGCAAAGGATTTGTATCCCGACAGGAATTTGAACGCGCTGAAGAAAATTTGCGTATTGCCGAATTAAAAGCGCAGCAGGCACCGGAACAACTTACATTAATAACCCGGGTCACCAAAACTGAAATACAAAACACCGCTAAACAAATTGAAGAGCAGCAATCTATCGTCAACGAATTGCAACGCGAAGTTAACGCGTTACAGGTAAGTTCACCTGTGGATGCGATGGTGGGAAATCTCGCGGTTAATCAAAAAAGTGCGGTGGCGATGCATCAGGCACTAATCACAGTAATTGATTTATCCCACTACGAAGTGGAGATAGAAGTACCGGAAAATTATGCTCCGGAATTGTCTCCGGGAATGGCGGTGGAAATAAAACTCGACACCAAAATTTACGCCGGTGCAATCATCGCCATAGCACCGGAGGTAAATGCAGGCCAGGTAAAAGTACGATTGAATTTTACCGGTGACGAACCGCAGTACCTGCGTCAAAACCAGCGCATAACCGCCATTATTTTATTGGAAGTGCGCGAGAATATATTAAAACTGCCGCGCGGCCTTTACGCCGAATTGGATAATGGCAAAAACGTTTTTAAAGTGAACGGTAATAAAGCGTTCAAGACACCCGTGACCTACGGTGTATGGGGACTTGATGATATTGAAATCACCAGCGGGCTGGCATTGAACGATGAGATAATCGTTTCAGACACTTCCGTTTTCCGCGAGGCGCAGTCACTTTATATAAAGCAATAGTATTGCAACGGTAAAACAGACAACAATGCACACAACACGAGTGTAACCCATGAATCAGGCACAGATAAAACAACAGACGGAAACCGCAAAAACCATGTTTGCGATGGAAAATATCAGCAAAGTGTATCGCACCGAATTAATTGAAACCCATGCATTGCGCGATTTTACGCTGCAAGTAAGTGAAGGTGAATTTGTGGCGATTACTGGCCCTTCGGGTTCCGGCAAAACAACATTCCTGAATATTGCCGGGCTATTGGAAACCTACAGTTCTGGCCAGTATTTTCTGGATGGAGTTAACACACGTGATTTAAACGATAACCAATTTTCGCATTTGCGTAATACCAAAATCGGTTTTGTATTCCAGGGCTTTAATTTAATTCCCGATTTAAATGCGTACGACAATATCGAAGTGCCTTTGCGTTATCGCAATATGAACCACAGCGAACGCAAGGATCGTGTGCAACAAGCGCTTGCACGCGTGGGTCTGGAATCGCGCGCGCAACATTTTCCCGCGCAATTATCCGGTGGCCAGCAGCAGCGAATTGCGATTGCGCGCGCTATTGCGGGATCACCTGCATTTATTCTTGCTGATGAACCCACCGGCAATCTGGATTCATTAATGGCTCGTCAAGTGATGGAACTATTGGAAAATATTAATGATCAGGGCACCACCATTATTATGGTGACGCACGATCAGGATCTCGCGCGGCGAACACAGCGCCATGTCCAGATTATTGATGGGCAAGTTACCGAAATGTTTAAACATTTTTAAGGAATCCTATTTAAAGGAAAGGCTATGTTCTGGTATCAATGTCAATTGGCGCTGCGCTCAATTCGTAAAACACCAATACTGAGCAGCGTGATGGTTTTTATATTAGCAACGGGGGTAGCCGTTACCACTATTTGCTACACCCATTATTATCATCTGAAGAAAAATCCGCTCGCACACAAAGACAGTAGTTTATTTTTGTTGCAAACCGATTCCTGGGACGAAAAACACCAATACGAAGGAACGCCGAACTATTTGCCGCCCTTGCATAGTTACCGCGACAGCATGGCGCTGCTTGCCAGTGATATCCCCTTGCGGAAAACGGCGATTACCAAATGGGGTGGGTCCATACACAATCCGGATATACAACAAAAAGCGCTGTTTGTGCAGGGCATTGTAGTTACGCGTGATTTTTTCCCCATGTTTGAGCGGGAATTTATTTACGGCGCCCCCTGGAATGCCACGGCAGACCAGCAGTTTCAAAATGTGATAGTGATTAATGAAGACATTAACCAACAATTATTTAACGGGGAAAATAGTGTCGGTAAAAGTGTTGTGTATGAAAGTATTCAATATCAGGTTGTCGGTGTTACCAAAAAAATCCGGCGCACCAATCCCACCTATGAAATTGCACAATTTCGCTGGCCGCAACCTGATACGCAATTTTATATACCGTTGTCGGTTTTGAGAGCAACCGAATTTGGAGCCTGGGTAAGGTACGAATGCCCGCAGGACTTGCGTGATTATGGCTCCCATTGGTATCAGCAACGGTTGCTCAACAGTTGTACCTGGATCGGTCTTTGGTATGAATTTTCTGACGAAAAACAAAAAAAGCAATTTGAAGATTTTGTCCGCAACTATATCCAGGATCAAAAACAGGCAGGTAATTATCCTCGCCCAATTCGTTTCGCGTTGTCGAGCATTGGCGATTACATGCAACTTAACCAAAAAAGTTACGATCAGGACAAAACCACTATTTACCTGGGATTTTTTACACTGTTGGTTTGCACATTAAATTTTGTCGCGCTCTTGTTGGCAAAATTTATGCGCGCCTTGCCAGAATCCGGCGTAAGACGTGCATTAGGTGCAAACCGCCGGGTGATCTTTGCCCAACACCTTATCGAGAGCATCACACTCGGTAGCATTGCGGCTGTATTGGGTATGTTGATGACATTCCTGGGCTTGTTATATTTGCAGCTCGCGTGGGAATCTGCCCCAGTCCCTGCGAACGGCCTGCCAGTGCAAGACAATACGGCGTTGATGCAACCCGATTTGTATTTAATGGCAATCTGTGTACTGACGGCTATTGCTGCGAGTATTGGTGCTGGCCTGTATCCGGCCTGGCGAGCTTGCAAAGTTCCCGCCGCAAACTATCTAAAAATTCAATGAGTTTGCTAAAAATTCAATGAGCCAACTGAAAATTAAATAACGCGCCCATAAAAATCCAACAACATCGAATTAAAGAGACAAGGTACTAACATGTTTGCGCTGCCCCCGATTCTAAAACCACTATTGCGAAAAAAACTGACCGTAGTATTACTGGGTTTGCAAATAGCATTGATTACGATGTTGATCAGCAACATGACGCACATACTCAATGAACTTGACAATTACTATAGCTCCCCCACCGGAATTGATGACAAGCACCTGATCTGCTTTACGTTGCGCAATCCCTCTGGAGTAAAAGGAATTTTGTTAGCTGATGGATTACGCGATCTGGAAAAAATCAAAGCACTTCGCGGTGTAATTGATGTCGCTAGTGTAGACGCAGTGCCACTTGACCATGAATACAACCTCAAAACTGGAAGCTTTAATACCAGCCTGGAGCAAAACAACGAACGGATTGCATTTGTCCGCAGTAATGTATCCCCCAATGCATTGGATACACTCGGTTTGCGCTTGCTCGCGGGACGTCAATTTGAAAACAGTGATATGGCATTTACCTATCAGTCCCAACCGCAGGTCACTATCATCACCCAGGCATTGGCGCGGGCACTCTTTGGGGAAAATAATAACGCTATAGGTAAAGTGGTTTATGAAAATGGAAAGCAATACGAAATTATTGGCGTGACGTCTGACTGGATGGGATTTTCACCACAAATTTATCGCTCCGAAGCAACTGCATTTTTTCCGGAATACAACGAACTTAATAATGAATTTCGTTACCTGATTCGCACCCATTCTCCAGAAGCTCGCACGCAGGTTATTCAGGCGATAGAACAATACCTGATGCAACAGTACCCGCAAGGGCTGATTTTTTATGCAGACAAACTGGATACTATTGTTAGCAAGTATATGAATCGGGGCGCCATGGCATTAGTTGCCCTTATCACGTTGGTCTTAACAGTAGCGTCTGTTGTCGCTATAGCAGGACAAGCTTATTTTTCCGTACATCAACGACGCAAGCAATTAGGTGTGTTACGCGCATTAGGGGCAACACGCGCAAAACTCGTTGCACAAATTTTGTTGGAAAATGCCGCTATCGTGTCCATTGGTTTGATATCAGGCACGGCACTAGCCTTATTGCTAAGTCACTTCTTTTACACAACCACAGAAATTGTCGCACTCTCGCCCTGGTTTTTATTGGGTACAGTCAGCAGCATTTTTGCAGTATGCTTGCTCAGCGCCGCGATACCTGCATTGCAGGCGGGGAAAATATCACCCAGCCTGGCAACACGTACTTTATAATTGACTCACAATAATTTTAGTGCATGGCATTTATGACTAATATTCTGGTACTTGATGACAACCCTGCGGTACTGACTTCATTGCAAATATTATTTTCATTGAATGGTTTGCCGTGTATTACCAGTGAATATCCATCCCAAGCACTGGATTTAATCAAGCAAGGTACAGTGTCGCTGGTCATTGCTGATATGAATTTCCAACGGGAAACCACCAGCGGCGAAGAAGGCAAACGCTTTTTTTATGCGGCACGTACAATCAATCCTGATTTGCCCATTATTTTATTAACCGGCTGGGCCGATTTGGCCAGCGCCGTGGAATTAGTAAAAGCAGGAGCGGCAGATTATCTGGCGAAACCATGGAATGACCAGAAATTATTATCTGCGGTCAATAATTTGCTGGAACTGGATGAAATTACAATTCAACATCGTGCACTGCTCACTGAACGCGCAACCCTGCGAGAAAAACTGGCGAACACTTTTGATTTGGCTGGTGTCGTTTACCAATCCGATGCAATGCACAGATTGTTAACCACCGCCGTACAAGTGGCCAAGGCTGATGTGCCCATTCTCATTACCGGCCCGAATGGTTCGGGTAAAGAAAAAATTGCGGAAATTATCCAACGTAACTCTTCCGGTAAAAATGGTCCATTTATTCGTTTGAATGCCGGCGCAATGCCGCTGGATTTAATGGAAGCAGAAATGTTCGGCGCTGAAGCAGGCGCTTACACCGGAATAAAACACACACGTGTTGGCCATTTTGAACAGGCCCATGGCGGCACTTTATTTCTGGATGAAATTGGCAACTTACCACTGACCGGGCAAATGAAATTATTGCGTTTATTGCAAACCGGAGAATTCCAACGTTTGGGTTCAACCCAGATACGCCACGCCCGTGTGCGCATCATTGCTGCAACCAATACCGATTTACCGGCAGCAATCGCGCGCGGCACATTTCGCGAAGATTTATATTACCGTTTAAACGTTATTGAATTACACACCCCGGCACTTGCCGAGCGCAAAGACGACATTATCCCCCTCGCCCGCCATTTTTTACAGGGCCGCCCTATGACACCAGAGGCGCTTCGCACATTGGAAGCGCACGACTGGCCTGGCAATGTGCGCGAATTACAAAATACTATTCAACGCGCGTGCCTGCTTGCGAGTTCACACAATATTGAAACGGGTGATTTGCAATTACCGGTGCAAAAAATAAAGAATCGCCCGCTATTTGAACCCAGTGAAGAGCAAGTACGCCAATGCTTGACCCAGGTTGCCAGTGTTGCTGAAGCGGCACGCCAACTGGGGCTCAGCCGACAGGCGCTTTATCGCCGCATGGAAAAATACGCAATTAATCCTGAAGAGTATTTTTCCGTACCTCCGGCGAACAACACGATCAATAATTCACTGGGTAATACGCGTGACGGTGCGCGTCGTAGCTCCACCGAAAATTCGGATAGCAAGTTAAACAATAACCCAGCCAATACTTCTACCAAAAATCCTGACGATAATCCGGCAAATGCATTATGAACTCGTCCTTGCGTTTAGTTGCATTAATGATAGGAAACTGCCTGGCAGCAACGAGTGGCTTTTTGGTTTACCACTACATATCCAATAAAATTATTGCGCTGATTAGCAGCTTCCTGGTACTGGCAATCGTTACCTGGTTAGCTTATCGCCTGTTTGGCAGGCCATTGGATAGATTTTTAAAAACATTGGAATCCGCGTTGCTGCATTTGAAGGATGGGGAGTTTTCCTTACAAGTGCCGGAACAAAAAAATTCACAATTTAATCAGCTTGGAAAATTGTTTAATCAGGTAATTAACAACCTGCGCGCGGACCAAACCCATTTATTACAGCGCGATCTGATGTTGAATCGTGTATTTGAAACAGTGTCTTCTGCGTTGGTATTAACCGATGCCCGCCAGAAAATTGTGTTGTGCAATCCCGCAGCACGGCAATTATTGAATCAGGGAAAGCCGGTACGTGGTCTTTCTTTGCAGGAATTAACTGCCGCTATGCCAGCCTCACTACAAGAATCCATCCTGCATCAACAAAATCTGATGTTTACATTAGAAAAAATACATAGCGGTGATTCCGGAATAAATACATCTACGGAACTGTCAGGAAAGCAAGCAGATAAGCAATCTGGTGAGCATGAAAACACTGGAGAAATAGAAAGCTGGTATTTATTTTGTGAACGATTCCAACTGCATGGCTACGAACATTGTTTATACCACTTCCAGCCGTTAACGCGCGCATTAGCACGCAGTGAAGTAGATACATGGAAAAAGGTGATTCGGGTATTCAGCCATGAATTAAATAATTCGTTGGCCCCGGTAAGCTCGCTTGCCCATTCGGGCTTGCAGCTTATTCAAAATTCATCGCTACCGGCGCAACAGCAAGATTTATTGCAAAAAATCTTTACTACCGTGCAGGAACGCGCAACACATCTACGCGATTTCCTGAGCGACTACGCACAATTTTCACGTTTGCCAACCCCGGCACGCGAGCCAATCAACTGGCTCGCTTTTTTAACCAATTTACAAGGGTTAAGTTTTTTTCGCTGGGATAATCATTACACTCCGCGCGCAGGTTTTGCTGATCCTGCACAACTCGCACAGGTGTTAATCAATTTAATTAAAAATGCACGCGAAGCCGGTGCCAGTGAAGAAGGCGTTTTTCTGGAAATAAAAGAACAAGGCAGTTGGGATATGATCGCCATTAGCGACGATGGTAGCGGCATGAGTGAAGAGCAATTAAAACAGGCAATGCTGCCGTTTTATTCCACCAGGCGCGACGGCTCCGGCCTCGGCCTGGCGTTATGCCGCGAAATTATTGAAGCGCACAACGGCCGTATTCACTTTGCAAACCGGCCGGAACGCGGGTTAAAAGTATCCATTTGGTTACCCGCGCTTACCGTTACACCGGAGCAACATTTTTAATTTAGTGTTCGCCTTTAATCCACTTGATTGCTGCATCCGGGCCGCCATCATATCTACCGTTACGCTCTTGAAGTGTTCCAAAAGGCACGGTGATATCAGCAGGAATACCGATGCCTTCGTAGTTATTTCCTTTAACATCCAGATAGGTTTCATTACTCACACCAAACAGAATATCGCTGGTAAGACGCTTGACAAGAATATCGGAAAACGCACCAGCGGTTGGCTCTCCAATAATCGCCACTTGTGATAATGAATCCATAGCGATAGTAAATATCTCGGCTGCACTCCCGGTATCACCACTCACCAATACTGCTGTAGGTTTTAAATAAATATTATCGTTTTGTGGGTCCAGCACGACATCTTTTATGGGTGTTGCCTGCTTACCACTACCGGCAAACTTGGAGTAAACAACCTGCGACTGGCTCATAAAATGGCGGACAAAAGCAAGCGCCACCTGGTCCTGCCCCCCGCCGTTAAAGCGAACATCAACGATAAGGCCATCAGTATCATCCAGATCCTTCAAGGCTTCATTAATAGTAGCTTCGGCTATAGCAACATCAGAAGTAATGTCGGAAATAATTGTTGGCCCGTCTTCACCATAATCAGCCATTGAACCAATGAATAAGTAACCTATGTTATCGTTTGTTTTAAACCATGCGATTTCGCCAGCAGCTCTTATTTCAATACCATCTTTTTTATTCGCATAGCTAAAAATGATGTCTCTTATTTTCTCCACGTTATCGAGAACATAGTTTTCAGCGGCAGCGATTTGCGCATCGGTTAATTCAGCGTATGGCTCCAGCATCTGTAAATATTCAGTTAATAGTTTTTCATATAAGGTTAATTGCGTAGATGCACTAAAATTCGGGGTTTCTTCATCTTTCAGAGCCGCCGTTATACTTTTGTCCAAATCCAGGCTCAGTGGTGCTCTGATTATTAACGCGTGACCGTCACCTAACGGGGCGATAAGCGCACTGAGGAACTCAAACAATTCTTCCTCGTCATTGATATTTTCTACGGATTTCGCAGCCTCTTGATAAACATCATCCCAATCTGCACCTCTTAATTCAAAATTAATGTATAGCTCATTAAATGTTTGCCAGAAAATGTCAAAGTCTTTTTTAGCATCAAAGCTATAACCGGAGTCTGTTTTTAACGTTTGTAAATTTTCCTTACAGACCGTCGGAAGTTGTTGTACTTTTACATATTCAACCCCGGACGAATAGTATCCTTTGTTTTCAACCAGCACCTCGTTCGCAAAACTTGAATAGGTATAACTTTGTTTTAGCTTATCAAGGGATAGATCAGAAGCCACTTTCTGTAAAAGGCAGTAATCTTCAGTGACGCTGTATGTTTTAATCGTAAAAGCTTCGCCTTGCTCACTCACCGATACAACATAGCCATATGCGGGCGCATACCACTGGCCTGTATATGGCGAGCTTGATTTTGATGGGAGAGAGCTAGATGAAGCAGAGCTGGATACCGATGAGTTGGCTGCTGAGGAACTGGATGCAGATGAGTGTGATGCTGATTTATGGTTATCATCAGAGCACCCCGTTAATAATGCCAGGCAAAACGAGCCTATAGCTGCCACATATTTTATTGCAAAATTTTTCTTTGTAGTGAAACACATTATTGATATCCCTTAAGGCCATTCGAAAGAGATAATGTAAATCACCCTACAATTTATAACTGTATCAGGGTTTATCAATTTGTAACTTAGGGTTTTTGTACGCAATTTTATGTGCAATGTTTTTATCCAGTCGCACATAGCTTAATAATGTCTCAACAAGGTCCGTCATATCGTTGATCACCTTTTCAAAGCGATCTTCGTAGCGCCGGCGTTTTCCAGTATTCTCTTCTTCACGCAGCGCATCCATACCAAAGTGTATCTTGTTCACCGGTTCATTTTAATTTTACTTCTATCTTTAGCGAACAATTTTCCCAGGCAGCAACCACAATTAATATTGCCGTAGTCGCCGCACTAATAGCTAACGCCGACCAATGCAACACTATTACCAACGGAATTAACACGGCCAGCAATAACAAACCAACAAGATGTGATAACGGCGGTGTACGGCGATCATTGGTAACCCATTTGAATAATGCACAGCCAATTAAATACAGCGCCGGGCCACCGATAATTGCAAACAATCCAGCAATAGACGCATGTTCCGGATGCATCAGCACCAATTCATCAGCCACAGCGCACACAATAATTCCCGCGATAATCGGTGCATGCAAATAGGTATACGCCAAACGCGCCTGACCGCCTGGATCTTGTGAATGCAAAATACGATGGTGCGCGCGCTCAACGCCGCTATCAAAATAAATCCACCAGAGTGCAATTGAACCTAACACTGCGACCAAAAACGAAGCGATGACAGTTGAATTCCATTGTTGATCCGCAAAGGTTGCACCGGTTACCAGCAACGACTCACCCAGCGCGATGATCACAAACAATGCGCAACGCTCCGCCATATGGTTACCTTCTACATCCCAATCGGTAGTACTCGAACGGCCCATACCCGGTACCCAGAAAAGTACGCCGGGGGAAATAAATTCGATAAAGAAAGCGATGCACCACAAGATAAAACGCTGCTCACCTTCTGCAAAACCACCGCTGATCCAGAAAATCGCCGAGCAACATAACCAGATAAAAATGCGCTGGAAACTGCGCACAAAATTTTTCGCGCTGTTGCGAATCGCATAGAGAAAAAATGCGGTTCTTCCTACTTGCATAAACACATAAGCAAATGCAAAAAATAATCCGCGTTCGCCAAAGGCTTCAGGAATTGATACCGACATAATTAATCCGCCGAGCATCAACGCGAATAAACATAAACGCACGGGGAAACGATCCGGGTCCAGCCAGTTGGTGACCCAGGAGGTGTAAATCCAGACCCACCACACGGCGAGCAATAGCAAACCCTGTTTGATCGCGCCATCAAGCGTTAAATTGGCGAGTAATGAATGGGAAATCTGGGTAATGGCAAACACAAAGACCAGATCGAAAAATAATTCGACCATGGTGACTTTGCCACCCTGATTACCGGCGCGATCCCTTAGTAATGACAACATAATTTTTTTTCGATTGAGTGAGTGAAGCAGTAAATGCGTTTAATCTCCCCCAACCCCTCTTTTTCAAAGAGGGGAGCCAGAATGTACTTTGTTAGAGAGAGGAGCAATGCTCCTCCCTTTAACAAAGGGAGGCTGGGAGGGATTTAAAAAACAACAAACCCAGCACCATGGTGGGACTTATTTGTGAGCAGCACTTTAGCGTACCGTGACACAATTAATTTTAAAATCTTCATGAAGATTTTCCCAATGCTCTCTTAGCTTTTTCTTGTGATCATCAGCCATCGGCAACGACGCTAACAATTCCGGCCAGGTTGTTCTGGCGATTTTGATTGCATCCTGCACATGCGCCTTAATAGCGGGCCAGCGAACACCAATTGTTTTTGCCCATTTTTCAAAATGGGTCATATTCAGTTGATACCAGTCTTTTTCCTTGCTCATCTTGAATGCAACTTCGCGCTCCCCTTTCATATAAACCAGCGTAGACACTATGTCGTAAGCAGGTGACAAAACGGCTCCCATTTTATCCGGATAAATCATCGACCAATTTTTAAGGTGTGCATCGCCGTTGCCTAGCAAAATATTTGCAAGGAGTCGCCTTGCCATTTGTTGGATATCTGCAAGCGGCTGTTGCGAATATCGGTAAATGACTCCTCCAAGTATTTCGTAATTAACGCCTTCGTATTTTTCATGGGGATAAAATTCTGCAATTTGTGCAAAGTCTTCCATGTGCATTCGAGATATGCCCTGCTCTCCCTCGACTCTATCAAAGCGTTTGATCGTGTAGGCGTACTTTTCATTGGGCAATTGAATATCCGGCAGGTTATCAAGTGTATCCAGGTTGACCAGATTTATTTCGGGAATTATTACACCAATCGCTTGCGCTAACTTCATTGAAGAATATTCATTCTCCGGGACGTTTCTATGAACAGTAGAGGGCGTTTTTATGATTAGCGTATGGTCGTTTGAGGGTAGCAAGTTGTAACGGCCATCTTTGTTTTTATTGCCAGAGAATTTTATTTGAACACCCGCCAATGACACATCATCTGCCACTGGCGTTTTCACCTTAATAATTCTGCCGCTGTTTTTTTCTTCAACCCATTCTGGAATTTCATGTGGTGACAATTGTTCCAGTATGAGCGCACCAGGCAACCGTTTGCCAAAATGGGCAAGTAACGCAAAATCATTGTTGATATCAACTTTCAGCGATTTTGCCACCCACTCACGCATAGCGCCTTCAGGCAGTAGATTGGAGAGTACCGGCGCAACTTTTTGGCTACTCGTAATCGATTTTTTCAGATAACCATCATTCATTATCTGCGGTAGCGTAAAGGTCGGGCGTGCGTCCCCTGCGGCAACATACTCAGGATTAAAGAACAGCATATTTCTGTTGGAGCTGTGATGTGTTAACACACCGATAAAAATACCGTGCAACGTGAGTTTCAGGGCTTGAACTGTACCGGCATTATTCATCATCTTTATCCAGCAGGTGACCAAACAATCTCATTACTGTGGATTCTTTTTTCGCATATCCATCAATGCCCTTCCCGCCGGATCTTCTTCTCCGAACACCACCGGGCTTTTCCCTGGCAGCAGATCCCATCGTCAGGTTTTGATCAGCTTTTTTCATTTTTTTGGCTTTAACTTCATAAACTGCAGCCGGACCTGAACTGATAGCATTCTCGCCTTTTGGAGAAATAGTTATTTCTAAACCCAGCACATCCGCCAAATGCAGAAGTGTTTTCACGGTGATATTCGCACCCGCTTCAATCCGTTGAACCTGTTGCTGGCTCATACCGGCTTTTAGCAGCATATCCGACTGGCTTAAATGCAGTTTTGCCCGCTGCGCCTCGATAATAGTTCCAATGTCTTTGACGTCGCCTATGTTCTGCTGCATCACATTCACCACAATATTTATGTTGTATTTCTGCAAACTACAACATATTTGTTGTTTTATCAATTTTTACAACATGTTTGTTGTTTTCAATTTGGTGACCCCCAATAACAACAAACCCCGCACTGGGGCGGGGTTTGCAGGTGTTTTTTAACTGGCTTTCTTTGTACGGTTATTCACCCGCTTCGCGCAAGATGGTATTTAACCCTTCCAGATCGGCGCGCGCGACGGCGCGTTGATCCAGTTTTTCGCGTGCGGCGGCAGGTAAATCGGTGTATTGGATTACGCCGCGATCAACGAGCACAATCACCACATCTTCCAGTACACGCACCAGCTCAAGGTCGGATGAATGAAGGCTGTCCAGCCGCGCTTTGACTTCTTCTTTTACTTTCAGCCAGTTTTGCAACTCTTCACTTTCCACGGCCATATGCTCTGCGCCTTCAAAAGGCTGTTGCTCCACGCGCAGCAATCGCCCTTGGGCATCGCGCTCTACATATACCATTGCCTTCCTCCGCCATCGCCTTGTTATTAACATTGCGAGCGATGTTACAAGGTTTCCCCAAGTCTGAATACCTTCGGGGCGGGCTGCGGAGACATAAGCGCAATCGGTGTCGTTCATGTCATGGGAGCGCGAATCAAGGCCGCTCATGATGGTAAACCTCTGTTGCGTGGATGATATGGGCCCCTTTTTGAGACGAAGAGGCCTGCGCCCGGTCATGGCCGTGCGATCAGAATTTTGCATTTGGTGGCAAATCAGGACAGCAGGCTGACGACCGCGAAGCGGGTGAGCTGCGCCTGGGCGATAACTGTTTGCGACACTACCGAGTAGCTGGACGCTTTACGTCCGTTGATGTTAAACACGGCGCTCGCAAAATTGAGCGCCCATTGTTTTTCATCCTGGCTTTCCTGACGGGCGAGAAACTCCCGCACATCGTCCTGGCGCTGGCTGAGCTGCTGGCGCAAACCGCTGATGCGATCGAGTGCAGCAATCACTGAATCCAATAACTGGCGCAGTTCGCGCGCTGACTCTTGCGTTTGAGCGGGATCAAATCCTAATAACCCTTCTTCGCGTGGTTTTACCGCGCTGGTATTGGCAGAGAACAATTTGCCCTCGCCCTTTACCCGCAGCTGGTCCTTTAAACCCTGCCAATCATTTTCCGGCATCGAAAATTTCAGCGCGCCTTGCGCATCCAGCTCGGCGCGAATTCCTGCACTGCCGAGGCCGGCATTGAGGTTGCGCAGTACTTGCTCATCGCTCATGCCTTCATCAAGCACAACCGCAAGCGGTTCTTGCAGCGCGCGGCCGCCGGTAAATACCAGGGTTTCCTTACCCGAGCGTTTGATGGCTTCCAGCGATTCCAATCCCGGCAAACTAAAACGGCTGCGCAAGGGTTCGTTGAGACGCAAATTGAAATTTGCATCCAGACTTTGGCCAGTGCGTTTGCTGCGCTCATCCAGCAAGCTGTTTACTTGCTGTAATCCTTTGCTAATCGCTTCACGTTCATTGCTCATTGATGAGCTGAGCTGGCGGCTAATGCTGAGCTTGAGCGACGATAAATTCTCCGCCAGATCCCCCAGGTAACGATCCGCCGCCTGCATGGACGATAACTGCTGGTTGAGCTGCAGATTAAATCCACCATTGCCAGCCGACGCACGTGTTGCTGGCCGCGCTTCCGCTGTATTGCCTTCCACCGCACGCGCGGTTTGGTTGCGCTGCGGTGCTGGATTCAGGCGCGAGCGACTGTAAGCCTGGCTATTGGCTTCAAGTGCGCTGGAAACGGCAGTTTGTTTATCAATCTTCATTGATCAATCTTCCCCGCTTATAACAAGCTAAAGAGGGACAACTGGTTAATTTTCAAATAGGTTTTCTGGGTCGCCTGCAATGCCAGTTGATAGTTATTGAGGTCGATAGTCGCACCGGCATAATCCAGCTGCGACAGCTCACCTTCGATTTTTTTGTTCACCAGCGACACTTCATCATTGCTATCGCTGAGCAAAGTCAGGGTATTTTGGCGACCGCCCAATTCCGTAATGTTGCCCAGCAAATTGCTGTGAGTAACATCCAACTGATCAATAGTAGCCCTGATTTGTGTACCGACAGCCGGATCAGACGCATCCAGCGCCGGATCTTTCAGCATTGTCACTACCGCGTGCAATTCATTGAGCATATCCATACCGGCACCGAAGATATTCAGTGCCGTTACGTTCTCTTCCACCAACACGCCGTTGGCAACAGCGGCCTGGCGATACTTGTCATTACCTGTGACCGAATAGGTTTCGGTCGCAGCGTCATAGGTTACGGACGGCGTATCACTCAAGGTGCCGGAAAATAAATAACGACCTTCTTCATCGCGCACATTGGTAGCGGTAAACAGGGTTTTCTCGATGTTTTCCAACTCGCCTGCAATCGCCGCCAGGTCTTCACTGGTATTGGAACCATTGGCAGCCCAGAGCAAACGGTCGCGCACATTGAGGATGGCGTCGGAGATGGATTTGAGGTTAGCTTCCTGGATAGACAGGCTGCCGGAAACGTTATCGATATTCTTGCGATATTGATCCAGGCTCGCCTCTTCACGTTGCACACGCATGACGCGCACGCTGGCGATAGGATCATCCGATGGCAACAACATGCGCTTGTTGGTCGCCAATTGCTGCATGATCTTGCCTAACTGCGCCGAATTGCCATTCATGGAGTTGTGCATGGTGGCGGTGATCTGTGCATTGGTAATCCGCATGTGCTGCCCCTTTAAATTGGTTTAATCCTGAATCGGTTGAATCCTGAGGTGTTGCCCGGTGAGATGCGGCGGCCTTAGAAGGCGGCGAGCATGTCATCAAATAATTGGTTCGCCGTCGAAATCACTTTCATGTTGGCCTGATAAGCCTGTTGGTAAGTCATCAGGTTGACCGCTTCTTCATCCAGGCTAACCGCACTGACGCTGTCGCGTTGCGACTGGGCTTGCTGGGTGACAGTGGTGGTGGATTTCAAATCCGCCTGGTTCTGGCGACTGTTGCTCGCCACCTGCCCTAACAATCCGGTGTAGGCATCGTTCATGGTCACCGAGCTACCGGCGAGGGTGATGTTCTGGCTTTTGATAGCCAGTAAATCCAGCAGCACTTCATTGTTACCGGTTTCACCGGCTGCCGATGAAAACGCCAGCTCTTCCGGCTTAAGCGCATTGATCTGCAACAATTTGGTAGCGCTGGTGGCGTCATAAGTCAGTAACGCAGTACCGGGGTTGCCCGCCAGGTCAAAACCGGTAAGCAAGATGGTATTGACCTTATCGGCAAATTGGTCGGCCATTTCATGGAGGGCATCCATCGCCGGGCGCAAATCGCCGTATTCCACATCGTATAAACCGCCAAACGCACCACCAAAACCATCCTGTTTAAGCGGGAAATTGGTACCGAGGAACGCCAGGGACACTTGCTGTTCACCCGTCATGGTGACGGTGATTTGCAGCTCGCCCGCCGAAATACCCGACACCAGCGGCTGGCCGTTGGACAGGGACACATTGAGCGCGCCATCCGGTGTTTCATTCACACGGATCGAAGCAAACTTGCTGAGATCTTTAACCAAACTGTCGCGATGATCGCGCAATGCGGTGGTATCACCCTTAACCGCTTCAGTTTCCACAATTTTCTTGTTGAGCTTGGCGAGGTTATCGGTCAGGCCGTTAATCTCCGTCGCCATGGCTGTGCGCTGTTCATGCAGAGCCTGCACTTGCGCATTGATATTGCTGCTCAAGCCATTAAAACGCTGGGCCAGATTATTTGTCTCCGCCAGCACTTGCTGACGCAGGGCGATGGAATTGGGCGTCGCACTGGCTTCACTTAAAGCTGCAAAAAAATGATCAAGGCCAACGCTGATACTGGAGCCTTCACCCGCCATCAACCCTTCCAGCGCGGTGAGGTATTCCTGGCGTGCGCCGTAATAGTTTTGCTCGGTGGTCGCACGCCAGAGTTGCTGGTTCTGGAATTCGCTCGCCATCCGGCGAATGCTGCTCACCTCAACGCCGCCACCCACATTCAGGCCCCCAGGGCCGGAAAGGGATTGGGTAATAGTGGTCAAACGGCTAAAGCCGGGCGTGTTGACGTTGGCGATATTCTGGCCCGTCGTCGCGATAGCTACTTGCGCGGCGCGCACCCCGCTCAGGGCGATATTGTTGAGTGAACTCATAATTTTCTTTCCTGTATTTCGCCGTTATCGCACCGGTTTATTCACTATTCACCGCGCGGGAGGTGCCGCCATTGGCGCCCATCAGTTGCGTTGGATGGCTGGGCGCTGAATTGCTGTGATGTGCGGTAAGTCTCACTTACTGTATTCAAGGCGACCGGATCATTGGCGCGATTAAATGAATTTTGCTCGGCGGAAGCAGGAATATTGCGATTATTTGCAGTACCGGATTGACCGAGCTCAGACAGGATACGACTGGTGTAATCGCGGGTTTCCTTGAACGGGATTTGACGCACCCAGGCCGAAGTACTGATTTGCCCCAAACGGGGGTCGCCATTGCGCTCCAACCACTCATCTACCCGTGCAGGGCCAGCGTTATAAGCAGCCAAGGCGAGCGCTTGCTCACCGTCATAACGCTCCAGCATCTTGCCCAAAAAGGCAGAGCCCAGTTGCTTGTTGTAGTCGGCATCGCGCGTGAGGCGATGGAGGTTGAAATGCACCCCCAATTCCTGCGCCATCTGGCGTGCAGTTTCCGGCATCAATTGCATAACGCCGAGGGCGCCTTTATTGGAAACCGCATCCACACGGCCAGCGGATTCCTGTTTGATCACCGAATCCACCAATGCTTTAAAGCCGGCAGAACTTTTGTCCCACAGGTTTTCCAGGCTATCCACACCACGTTGCCAGCTGCCACGCAGGTTGCTGAGACTTAGAGAATTATCCATCGCCGCCGAGCGACGTTCCGGAACCACAGCAGTTTGCGCTTGTTCACCGGCTTCGCTAATGGATTGGGCCTGGCTGGAGTTGCCGGAAAGTTGTTTCACCAACATATCGGCGATACCGGTCTGGCGTTTTCCCGCCAACGTTTCAGCCAACACGCCATCATAAAAATCGCGCATGGTGTCCATTTCACGGCTGCGCATTGGATTATCCGCCGCCAGCACATCGCCCGCTTTGCGCATTTGCTTGAGCACTTGCTGCAGGAACATGGCTTCAAATTGTTCGGCGGCCATATCGAGTGCTGGTTTTTGCCCGGCGATAGCATTCGTGCCTGCCGAAGGATTGGTTGAGTTGTTGAGGGAGATGATGCTCATCGAATGTATTCCTGTTTTTTTTAATCCCTCCCCCGCCTCCCTTTTTTAAAGGGAGGAGCCTTGACTCCCCTCTTGAAGAAGTGAGGAGTCTGAATCCCCGCTCTGACGGTGAGAAGAACCAATCTCCCTCTTTGAAACGGGGCGCGTAGCCAAGAGGGGCCGGGGGAGATTTCTTTAAATCACAATCAATTCAGCGTTCAACGCCCCGGCTTTTTCCAACGCCTGCAGGATGCTCATCACATCATCCGGCGTTGCACCCAGGCTGTTGACGGTGCTGATAATGCTGTCCAGGCTCGCGCCTTCCGGCCACTTGAACATGGCGTTGGCTTCCTGATCTACGGCGATATCCGATTGCGGCGTCACGGCGGTTTGACCGCGCGAAAAAGCGCCCGGTTGACTGACTTGCGACGATTCATTGATCGTCACCGTCAAGGAACCATGGGCTACAGCGGCAGCTTTAACACGCACACCCTCGCCCACCACCACCGTACCGGTGCGGCTGTTGAATACCACTTTCGGGCGAGTGCGCCCGGTATCTACTTCCAGCATTTCCAGCATGGCTACAAAGCTGGTGCGCTGGCCGGCAGAGAGCGGCGCTTGCAGGGAAACCTGGGTTCCGTTGAGCGCGGTCGCAACACTGGTGCCAAATTTGGCGTTGATCGCATTCGCCACTTTGGTCGCGGTTTGGAAACTGGGTTCGCGAATGTTCAGCATGATGTCTTTGCGGTCGGCAAAGTCGGTGGCGATGGAGCGTTCAACGGTCGCACCATTGGGAATCAAACCGGTATTGGCGGTGTTGATCGCCACACTGGAACCGCTCGCGCCCTGTGCATTTAAACCGCCCACGATTAGCGCCCCCTGCGCCAACGCATAGGTTTCGCCATCCACGCCCATCAGCGGCGTCATCAACAATTGCCCGCCGCGCAAGCTTTTGGCGTCGCCCAATGAAGAAACCGTTACATCAATATGTTGCCCTGGGCCATACGACGGCGGGATGGTCGCCGTCACCATTACTGCGGCGGCGTTTTTGAGTTTAGGGTCGATATTCGGCGGCAGGTTAATGCCGAATTGCTTGACCATATTCACGGTGGATTGGCTGGTAAATTTCACCTGGTTTTTATCGCCGGTGCCGTCCAGGCCAACCACCAACCCATAACCGACCAACTGGTTAGTGCGGATACCTTCGATATCCACCACATCCATCAACGGCACGGCTTGTACCGGTTTGATAAACGTCGCCCCGAGCAGCAACAAGACGGCGACGAAGCGACAAAAGGAAAGAGAGATACGCATAAATTCTGGCTCCAGGCCCATCATTGATCAGAGCGGGAACAACGGATTGGTAAAGAAACGGGTCAACCAACCGGCTTGGTTACTTTCACTCAGCGCGCCGCGTCCCGCGTAGGAAATACGGGCATTGGCGACATTGCGCGAGCTGATCTGGTTGTTATTGTTGATGTCATCAACGCGCACCAAACCGCTCAAACGGATGAACTCATCGCCCTGGTTTAATTGCAGGGATTTTTCACCTTTCACCAGCAACGTCCCGTTGGGTAAAACCTGGTGCACAGTCACCGCAATAGCGCCACGCAAGGCATTTTGCTGGGAGCTTTCGGCGGAACCGCTGAAATCGCGCGAGCTGGAAATGGAGGTTTCGGCATCGGGGTAATCTTTGCCGAGCACACGCGGCACACCGATGCCCACATCAGAGGATTTACCGTAGCTGGTGCCGGCGCTTTTGCTGGATTGGGTGGATTCATCCAGCACGATGGTGAGAATGTCGCCCACCCGCAATGCGCGTTTGTCTTGCAGCAAGGAACCGGATGCATAGCCAGCGCGGAACAAGCCGCCGCGGGTAGCAGGCGGCTGGCTGTAATCCAGTACCGGCGGCTGGTAGTCGTCGGTATCCTCGCTGGCCATATTGGCCGAAAAACGCTGGCAACCGGTCAGGCTTACCAGCACTGCTAAACAGGCACACGGGACAAAGCATTTCATAGCAATTACACGTTCTGATTAAGGAATTGCTGCATGCTGGACGATGCATCCAGCACTTTCGCGTTGGCTTCATAAGCGCGCTGGATGGCGATCATGGACACCATGGCCTCCACCACCTGCACATTGGAACCTTCCAGCACGCCCTGCTTGATCAGCCCCAAACCTTCCTCACCGGCAACACCTTCCACCGGCTCACCGCTGGCGACAGTTTCTTTGTAGAGGTTGCCACCCAACGCTTCCAGACCGGCCGGGTTTACGAAGTTAACCAAGGTGATTTGGCCCAACTCGACCGGATTGGTATCGCCCGGTAAAACCGCTGTGACGATGCCGTCGCTACCCACCGTAAAACGGCTGGCGCCTGCTGGAACTTCAATCGCCGGAACCAGTGGCAGGCCTTGGGCATTAACCATCACGCCTTCCGCATTCAATTGCAGTTGGCCGCTTTCGGTATACAGGACTTCACCGGACGGCGATTCCACCTGGAAAAAACCGCTGCCGATAATTGCCAAATCCATCGGCTGGCCAGTGGTTTGCACATTGCCTTCGGTAAATACTTTTTGCGTGCCCGCAATACGCACGCCGCTGCCCAACTGGATGCCAGACGGAATCGTATTGACCTGGTCCGCCTGCGCACCCGGTTGTTTTTCGATGGCATAAAACAAATCTTCAAACACCGCGCGGT
This sequence comes from Cellvibrionaceae bacterium, assembly GCA_021151825.1. Classification (GTDB taxonomy): domain Bacteria; phylum Pseudomonadota; class Gammaproteobacteria; order Pseudomonadales; family Cellvibrionaceae; genus Cellvibrio. The sequence continues at coordinate 113,543 of JAGKWQ010000007.1, read as the reverse complement.
CGCTTTTAAAACCGGTGGTGTTGACGTTGGCGAGGTTGTTGGCGATGGTCGCCATAGCTTTATCCTGCGCCGCCAACCCGGTTTTACTGACCCATAATGCTGAACTCATAAGGATTCTCCTCTATTCAATTGCGGTCGATTAACTGCCCATAACAATCAACTACCGCGGATCATGCGGTTGCCGGCGTTGGAAAGGTCTTCCGCCGCTTTCATCATCTTCACCTGGGTTTCAAACAGGCGGTTCAAACTCATGGATGCGACCAGCTCTTCAATCGCCGAAACGTTGCTGGACTCCAGATGGCCTGAGGTCAGCATCACCGCATCGCTCTGTTCTGCTAACGCACCACTTTTGGTTACCAGCATGCCGTTCTCGTCTTTAGCGAGATCGGCTGCGGCAACATCCACACGCTTGATGCGATCCACTTCAGTCATCAGCGTTTCACCGCGCGGACGCACAGACACCACGCCGTCGGAACCGATATGGATGCTGTCGTATTCCGGCAACACAATCGGACCGCCCTCGCCCAATACTGCGCGGCCATTGATGGTCAGGCGCTGTGAAGCATCGATCTGCATATTGCCGTTGCGGGTGTAAACCTCGCCGTCGCCGCTTTCGAGGGCGATCAGGCCTTGCCCCTGAATCGCAAAATCCAGGTCGCGACCGGTGGCGATCAAAGCGCCGGGCGTCAGATCCACACCATTGTTTTGCGCCAGCGCCATATGGCGGCTGTCGTAGCCGGAGCCTTGAACGCTGGCGGCGCGCGCCTGTTCCATATCGGCGCGGAAGCCGTTGGTACTGGCGTTGGCGAGGTTGTTAGCACGCACTTGCATGGAAAGCAGCGTGCGGCTGGCGGAAGTCATAGCGGTATAGCCGAGGCGATCCATACTTTTTACCTTTGGTTAGGTTGATTGGTTACCTTGCTTAAATAGCGCCAAACAGCACTTGAGTCAGCTCTTTATCGGTGGAGAGCACCTTGGTGTTCGCTTGATAGTTGCGTTGGCTTTCCATCAAACCGACCAGTTGCTGGGTCAGATCCACGTTGGAGTTTTCCAGCGCCCCGGTACGCAACTCACCAAAAATACCAATACCGGGAACGCCGATAATGGGTGCGCCGGATTCAGAAGTTTCACTCCAGTTAGTACCGCTTTCGTTCTGCAAGCCACCCAGATTGGCGAAGTTCGCCAAGGCGACCTGACCTTGCAACATGCGCTCACCATTGCTGTAGTTGGCGTAGACTTTTCCGTCTTTCTCAACCGCGATACCAATTTGCTCACCGGAGGCATAACCGGACGCGCGGTTGGTAGTCACCACAAAGTTGGAGCCGGTTTGGGTGGAACGGTTGTAGTCGACCGCCACCGCAACCGGATCAACACCCGCCGGGGAGAAGGTCACCGTCACTGGCGTAGCCGGTGCAGTCAGTTGGCCAGAGGTATTGAACGTCAGCGCTTGCGGAGCACCAACGGCCGCACCATCCGCGTAGTAATGGGCATTCCAGGTATTGGCACCGGTCTTGACGAAATACTGGGTCAAGGTGTGCTCTTTCCCTTGCGAGTCAAACACCTTGGTGGTGTAAGTGGAGTTAAAGGTATTGGCATCCGCCGGATTAAATGGGGCCACCGTTGGCACAGTTTCGTTGGCGTCCAGGTTCATCACAAACGCGAGGGAATCCGTCGCTTTCGCTGGCAAGTTGGCATTTTGCAATTGCAAGTCACTCATGGTTCCGGTGAGCAAATTGCCGTTGGCATCAATCGGATACCCCTGCAAACGCTGGCCACCAGCGTTAGTAACAAAGTTGTTTTTGTCGGTACCAAACACACCGGCACGGGTGTAATTCAAATTGCCGGTAGATGCTTTGGTCACAAAAAATCCGCCGCCGGAAATCGCCAGGTCCAGATCGCGACCGGTAGTCACTAATGATCCACCTTTGCTGATGCTTTGGGTTTGGCCCAACACTTCCACGCCCATCGCTTGGCTGTCGGCGTAGATGCTACCGAATTCAGTGCGTGAGGATTTGAAGCCGGTGGTACCGACGTTGGCGATGTTATTGCTGATGGTATCCAGCTGTTCGTTGACGGCGCTCAGGCCGGTCAGGGCGATATTGAAGCTCATGAGTTGATCTCTCCTCTGATTGACTAAAGCAACCCGGCAAGCGGAGCCTGACCGAATTCCGTGATTTTGTAGAAAGGCACTGCACCGGCGCCGGCCACTTCCAGTACCGGACCATCGGCGCTCACGCGTACATTGTTCACCAGGCCGTTAACTTCCAACGCCGGGTATTCGCCGCTATCGCTGCTGATTTCCACTTTGTATTTGCCCGGTGCTAAACCCAACGCGGAAGGATTGATTTCCACCGGTACTAATCCTGGTGCTTGCGAACCCAGTTGGATGGTTTTGCTCACGCCGTTAACGTCGGTCAATTTCACTTCCACTGCGCCCGCCGCGTGCGCCAGATTGAGCTGGCCTTTGATGGCATCACTGCCAACGTCGAGGCTATCCACCGCGACTTTCACTTCCTGCCCCACTAAACCAGCGGCAGTCAGGGTTTGCAGGTTATCCATCAACACCAGATTGCTTTTGCTCAGGCTGGTCATGTTCTCCATGCTCTTGACCTGGCTCATCGCCGAAAACTGGTTGAGGAACTCGGTGCTATCGATAGGTTTGGTTGGGTCCTGATTCTGGATCTGCGCCACCATCAGGCTGATGAAATTATTTTCCATCTGCGTTGCATCACTGACGTTCACTGTGGGCAGTTGATCGATGCTGTAAGGATTGGAAACGGTATTATTGTTGACCACACTCATTACGCTTCTCCCAACTTCAGCAACCCTTGCTGCATACCTTTAATGCGGTTGAGCACTTCCACATTGGTTTCGTAATTGCGCGTGGCCGCCATCATGTCGGTCATTTCTTCGATCTGATTGATATCGGCGTAAAACACATAACCATCGCGATCCGCGAGCGGATTATTCGGCTCGTAACGACGTTGCGGTTCATTGCCCGCCGTAATCACATCCAACACTTGCACATGCGCACCGCCCATACCCTGGCTGCGCGTCATCTGGTCATTTTCATAAATCGCCGCGAATACCGGCTTACGCGCTTGATACACATCTTCCGGGCGAGTCGCGGCGGAATCGGCGTTAGCCAGGTTACTGGCGATGGTATTCAGGCGAACGGTTTGCGCGCCCATCGCCGAGCCGGCGATTTTATAAATCGAATCAAAAGCCATTTCTTAACGCCCCTCTATCGCTTGTTTCAAACCGCGGAATTTCATATCCAGAAACGTCAGGCTGGTTTGGAAATCCATGGAATTTTTGGAGAAATTGGATTGCTCCATACTCAGGTCTACGGTGTTGCCATCGAGCGATGCTTGCATGGGGGTGCGATACATCAATTGCGGAATTGCCTTTCCGTCTGCGTTCGCTGAAATATCACCGATATCAAACGGCGAATCCGCACGTTGAAGCTCGCGCGCAAAATCCAGATCGCGCGCCTGGAAGCCGGGTGTATCTTCGTTCGCAAGGTTGGCCGCAAGAATCTCACTGCGCTGCACACGCAAATCAAGCGCCTGCGCATGAACACCCAACGCCTTATCAATATCTATACTCATAATCCAAATGCTCATAAGGAGTGATATGGCACAGCTTTAGCAGGAAGCATGCCCAGAGATAAAACGAGGCTTATCAAATTGATTTTATTGAATTTTATTAAATCGCCGGGCGCAAAAAAGTCAGCGACATTTCCGCATTTGGACCAAAGGGGAAACGCATGCGGAAGTAATTTTTCCGCATGTACTTTTTCAACTTTTCTATATGATTTCGCAAATGTTGTTGCGGATGTTGTAGATAGCTTCGTGCTCGCTTCTTCTATAAGACGCTGGAAATTCTTCGCGGGTTTATTGTTTTTATTATTTTCGATACCAACATTTGCAAACATTAACCAACAAATCGATCAAGCAATTCACCAGCACCTACAATCTCTGATGAACAAACAAGCTGCCGAAAAAAACTGGCAAGGCATGCGCCTGGTACTGGCAAACACCCCGCTAACCAACACCCGCCAACTCGCACCCTGCCCCACCACAATAAAAGTCAGCGGCGGCAATGCGACAAAACTTTCTCGGCAACAATTAACGCTTGAATGCAGCAACAGCACGAAAGGCTGGCCCATAAAAGTCAGCACCGACATGCAAGTATTTCTCCCCGTCGTAATCAGCACCGCCGTCATCAATCGCGGCGAAACCATTCAGCGCAACCAATTACAAACACAAGAAACCGACATCGCCAAAATCCAACGCGGCTTCTACCACCGCACAACCGAAATCACCGGCATGGGAGCCAAACGCCGCATCCGCGCGAATCAAATCCTCAGCCCGGACTTGATCGACCAACCGCAATTAATCAAACGCGGCGAAAAAATAAAAATCATCGCCAACCGCGATGGCATTTCTGCATCCATGCCGGGCGAGGCGTTGGAGAAAGGTGGCGCGGGGGAAGTGATAAGGGTTAAGAATTTATCGAGTGGGAAGACGATTGAGGCTAAGGTATTGGAAATGGGGGTTGTTACGAGTACGTATTAATATCCATCACATGTAGAGCGGGGCTAGCCACACAGGCTCCTGCCCCTAATAGATTTTCAAGGTGTTGAAGAACTTTTTGCGTCAGCGGGTTTGGGAAGAAGGAAGGCTTCCTCAAGATCTTGCAACCTTTCAGATTGAGCTTGCAGCAATGCATCTTCCTTTTTTTGAACAGCATCAAATCTTGCAAGCAGTGAAATCCGATCCTGATCCAATAGTTTGGCTGCAACAAAAAGCACAGCTAAAGAAAGCACAACAGGTACAACCAAAGATCCATTTGTAATCATCCATATCCAACGCACACGCTGATCAGCTAATGGAAAGGAATCTGTTATAGCATGCCCTGAAGGCAAGCTCTGAACTTTATGAAACGCTTCACGCATTAATTCTGGAATTGCCACTTGGTACTCGGCAGGGGCTAGATCCCAATATTCAATTGAACGTGAAAATGCAGAAGGAACATAGGCGTTAAGAAACATTTCCAGAAGATTAAAATTTCCGTCAAAGAGTTTAACTAAATGATTAAAACCAGCAATTTCAACGGAAAAATCCAAAGAACCATATTTAATGTCTTTTAGCTCAAAGAAAATCAAGCTCAAATGCTTTCTTTGCTCAGCTTCTTCAGTAGTCATATGCACATTTTTAAACTCTCTATGCTGCCCCCAAGCATTAAAAAAATGCTCATGTAGTCGGTTGCGTAGCTGAATTCCGAAATTCAGTTTCAGTTGATTCTCCATTTTATCTGGCGATGGTTCTTTTTCATCTACATGGCGTGATCTTATTGCGATTCCTCTCCAAAAAGAAGATCGCTCTTCGCCCTTGATATGACCATCTCCATATTTCGGGATAACATTGACTTCAAAGTATATTTTCGGCATGCGTGCACTCCAGTGATTTTTTAAAAACTAACCAATAGACAATATATTTAATACTATTTTCTATTTCATATAGGTTGTAGTGTTTGATTTAAAGCAAACTAGTCTCGGGCCAACTTAGAAAAATTCAACTCCCACTTTTTTTACCAAAAGAGAGGCCGAATGACTATTTGTAGTAATATTCGTTTCCCCGAAAAACTCGTTACATATTCATTGAGGACTCCATCTCAAAACACCCCCCAACTGGGAGGTAATTAATGGATCAGATGATTTTCCGGCATAAAGCCAAACGCCGCATCCACAAGAATAAAATCCCAAGCCTGGATCTAATCGACCCATTGCAATTAATAAAACGTAATGCTGACAAATGAACCGGGCAAAAAAATTATCGAGCAGGAAAAGTAAAGCTGGCGTTATAACAAGTGCGTTTTAGATTGAACACAAAGCTCCCCCTGAAATGGCGCCACATTCCCTGAATGAAAATCGCTAAAAAGTTAGGTAGCTAGTAACGACAAGAATAAATTCAGAATTAAACACGAGCATCTGCTTGTTTAAGCGAAACATTCGTAATAGTTTAAAAGATATGTGAAGCAAGGACAGGTTTTTGATAAAGCCTAAGCCATATACTTCTGCTCACAAAAATTTATACCCACTCCCGCCCGCACGAAAACCTCAATTTTTTACCGTTAAGAAATAAGGAAATAAAAGCCATGAATAGAAAATTGCTATTAGCATTATTACTTTGCGTTTTTTCAAGCGGACCTGCAAATGCCATCATCATTGAAGGGGAGTTCGGTGGAGTCATCAACGAAGTCATTGATCGAGGAGTTTACGACGACGATTACACCACCTTTTGGCGCAACGTAAAAATTGGCGACGCAGTACACGGAACTTATTGGTACGACAGCGAGCTGGCTCCATCACCTTCCGAATTTTCAGACGGCAATCAATTTCAATACAGAAACTTTGGACCCGACATTCCCGTTTGGAGCGGCATGACAGCCACTGTAGATAGACACATTTTCGATATCACCCAAAACCAACCTGATCCAGACATCTGGAAGCCTTACATAGTAGATCGGGGAGTATCGGTATCAAATGAAGTAAATACCGGTTTTGAACTTATCGACGGATTTGCCGTGATAAATACAATCCTCCTAAAGACTGCAGATTCCCGCTTTAGCTCCACCGTTCTGAGTTTCGGTATCGGCGGAAAAGATATAGGAATTTTTAATTCCACGAAGCTAGGCCAGGAATTTAGCTGGTTTGATGAAAAATCTGATCCAATTTATAACGGAGGAGTGATTGGAAAAAGCGGTTACAACGATGATGGTCAATATGAAGCTGAAGTGAGATTTACTGCAACCTATGTGACGGCACGCGTTAAAAAAGACGTGGAGGTTAGCGAGCCCGGAATATTGTTGTTAATGCTGATCGGAATGGCGAGCCTTCTAGCCCGGAGAAAAAGTAAACAAACGCATGTGCTTGCTTAATTAATATCGGCAACTACAGCCTCACAGAAAATATGTAACTTTACAATCACCGCTAAAGGAGTATACAAAATGATTATCACCAAAATTATTCATCGGTTAGCTGCGTTAACGCTAATATCGACACTATCAATATTCGCTGCACCCAGTTGGGCAATACCTCTGATATTTGAGTTTACCGGCACAATTAGTAATACCGTCCTCATCTCCAGGATAGAGCAAACATTATCCACATCGCATCCACAATGGAATGGACAACAAGTCACCGGTACTTTAACAATCGATTTGCCGGAGCTAGCGGCGAGTCCCTATAACGGCCCTGGCTATTCGCAGTACAGCAAAACCTACGATGCTTATCCCTATGCAAACTGGATATCATTTAGCGTGACAAACCCGGATGGGAGTATTCTTGATATTTCAGATTCAATTCCGATTATTCCCGCCCCCGAAGGTGAGTCGGATGATGCTTACACACATCTTGCCCATCAATATGATCCGTATGGTGTCAGCAGTTTTTATGCACAGCGCACCTACAGTAGTTCTGAGCCCTATCCAAGAAATTCCGCGGCTTTATCTCTCGATGCCGACGGTGATAATGCGCTTTGGCTAACGAGCAGTGCTAATTATAATGATGTCATTATCAAACCCGAGTTTGCCAATGTGAACAATTATGGTTCAGTTTATCAATTAAACGAACTGGGTTTCGGTTACCAATATTATTTCAGAATTGATTCACTAAAAAGAAAATCAACCGATGTTCCTGAACCATCATTATGGTTGGCATTTATTGTTGGTTTGTTATTTATTAAAATGAAAAGACATAGATTATTTTCTTAATCGTTATTTACATTAGGCGGCCTTACATTCTTTAAAAAAATAAGGCCACAATAATGCGGCCCTATTATTCAACATTACACTCTATTGCTTTTTTTGCTGCTCAACTATTTTCCGTTTACCGGATTGTTAACCCGAGCGTTTTCCAGTTGCAGTAGTCGGGGTAGTCTGCCCGGGTTTCCCAGTAGAGGCAGGATTGTTCAAGAAGGATTCCATATCCAATTTGCGTGTAGGTAAGAACACATTAATCAGCGCAGGAGATAGTGGGAACGCGCCGGAGGAATTGCTTATTTCGTTCACATGAACAAAAAATCCGGAGTCAGGCCAACTTTGGCCAGAGCCCACACTATTAGCGCTGGTTAAGCCATAGGCTGATGGTTGATGGCATCCCCCACAGGTCATTGCCGTTGCGCGATTAAGTACTTGATCTACCGTGAGAGAACTACCTAACTCAGCCAATCGATTACGAATTGCAGTATCGAAACTGCTGTTACGGCTATTGGCTGTAAAACTGTTGAGGAAATTATTCTCCACAAATGCAGCGCCGCTTGCGTGGCTTTGTCCATTGTTGTGTGCGTCATTTGGAACAGTCAGGCTGAATATTGATAAGTTATTAATCAACAACGATGGCAAATTAGTGACAAAATCCGCTCTGAATGCAACTGCGCGTGGATCTAAATTATTAACATTGAATAAATTCGCCACCGGATTGGATTTATCACTAACAAGGTTCAAAGTGCTCACGCCAGACGCAGTAGACACTTTATATTCCTTCAGCAACCAAGTCGGTTCCATGAATTGATTGGTGCGAATTTGACCGGTGTTTTGCGAATAATTGCGAATATCTATCGGTGCTCTTACGCCCGCTGCTGGCAAGCCATTGAAGTAGAAATCACGTAATAGTTGGCTCCGCACACTTGGGTTATTTTGCGTTGTTAATCCTTGCCAGAATTGTTGGATGGGGCGGCAACCGATCGCAACGCCAGGCGTGGGGTTGGGTACCAACGCTTCAAAGATAATAAAATTCCGCTGCCCATCGGTACGTGCAAAAATAACGCGATATTCGCCGCAATCGTTGAAGCTGAAGTTATCACGCAAATCAAAACGGTTAACCAAACCGATCACCTGGTATCGATCAATGTGAAGTTCTGGTGAGCTTGCTTGCGCGCCCTCGGAATTGCGACAAGCAACTGACCAACCATTAACGTTGCCAGTGCAATTACCGTTCGGTAATGAGCGCTGTTGATTCCACATCCTCCCAAATAGCTGGGTGCCATTTATTTGCGCGACGGCTGCAGTGTTAATCGCGTTCATTTGTGTTGCCAGTTGGTTCATAACATCAATCAAACGGATAGGCACTGGCGTTAACGTCGCAAGGTCGTGAACGAACAATGAGCGGTCTACATTAACGGTGACTGGCACTGGCGATGCACTACTACTAACAGCACTGCTACTCGATAAACTGCTCGATGAATTGTTACTCGATAAATTGTTGCTTGATGCACTAGTCGATGAAGTTCTAATTATTGCTACTGAAAAATTATTACACGTAAACGGATTGGAGTAGATATAAGCCGGATGCAGCGGGTTGCTTGAGCTGGTCGGGCTGAGATGACAGGAAGAAGCACCTGAGGTTTCTACCACAACCGTTTGCACCGCAGCAGGAACCGTGGCGCCATCACAAAATAGCCCGGTGGTAGTTACCTTTGGCCCCGTAGTTGGTCCTGTGCTCATAATATTCCACGAACAATTAGGCGCAAGGAACACCGGCGATATACCAACGGTAGCGGCAGTGGGCGGTGTAAATGAAGCTAATACAATAGCGTTGCTTGGGATTGATGTGTTGGTTCCACTGGTAGTAGTACTACTACTCGCTGGACTACTCGAGGGATAATTATTCGAGGCGCTACTCACCGTCGATCGATTTGCTGACACTGAATAATTGTTACAGGTCAATGGACTGGAAAAAGTATAAGGGCCACCGATCGATGGATTGCCTGGATTGAGCGTACAGGAATATTCTCCAGAATCTTTTACATTAACTACTTGAGTCAATATAGGCCCTGCGCCGTCACACCATAGCCCGGTGACGGTGGTAGTTGTCCCTCCTGCACGCCCTCCACCCATATTAGTCCACGAGCATCCTGTCGCAATAAATGTAGTGACATTGCCCATACCGGAGGCGGGAGGTGTGGCTGATGCCAAAATAACAGGAATGGCAAGAGCATTAACTGCGATAAAAGAAATAGCAGCCCCCAGAGCAAGTTTTATTGTTTTTCGCATTATTTATTTCCATTAAATTAGATGGGACCATTTCCTTTTCCTTCATGATTTAACATTACAAAATAGTGGCCTAAATATTTTGCAGGCTATTCCTTAAAAAAATTATTTATAAATCCGTTTTGAAATAGAGTGGGGCTAACTACGTAGCTGTAGTTGGTGTATCAAGGAGTGGCGCGCAGGGTATTTGAAGAGAACGGTGCTGTCAATTTGACAAAACTACAGTTACTTCTATTAATTATTTCCCTTCTATTCGCTATTTCATTTGTAAAAAAATAATGTTTATTCCAATTTAAGCGTAACAAACTCGCATGAAAATTTTATGAAGGGAATAAACAGAACAAAACGTGAGTCCGACTCATAATTATTATGTATCTGTGTAATTAATTGCATGAATCTTTTGCAGTACCCATTTCCTTTTTCATCTGTAAATCGCACGTAGCGAGCAAAATTTTCTGAATTTTTACGTGTGGATTCAACGCATCATTGGTGTTACCAATTCCCGTGCGAGTGCACGGGAATAAAATCAGTGAGTGAGCACCGAGGAGTTCAACGTCAGCGTCCGGTCATTAGACGCGTCATTTTCCACAGGAAAATTTATCACTGTTCTTTTTGGAAGGCCGTGCGGGTGTGAGCAAGAAAGTGCGATACCGACGGTCGCGTGTATCAAAGCCAAATGCCGTTATCCACCCGGCATCGGTAATTGTCTTCCCATTGAGCAGATGCAGGTACTGATCATCAAGGGCATCGCGGACGAGTAGCTCGTTCAGATTGTGAATCTGCCCCTCCGAGTCCCAGATAACAGCCTCCCCACCACTCGGGCCTGTAGCATTTCCAACGATCTGCCGATGATTGTTGATGTCGTAAGCATGACTGTTCTCGATGCCGCCGGGCAGGTCACCAAGATCCACGGTTCCCGTCTGCTCGCTCCAGAAGAACGCATGCTGACCGTAATTTCCGTTATAAAAGCTGCTGGTACCCACAACCTCTCCGTGATCGTTGAGGGCAGCAGGGCTACCGGATCCCTCGTTGTTAAACCCCTCAATCGCGCGGAGGCCACGCTCACGATCCCAAATGTAACCGCGACCTCCGTCTGGCGTGCTATTGGCACCAATGACCTGCCCCACGTCATTCACAGCGTAGGGCCTACCTCCTGTGCTGTCGGGAAACTCGGGGATGACGGTCACACGAGAACGGCGGTCCCAGATGACGGAGCGTTCACCGTCGGTCGATTCACTCGGGTAAGGTCCACTGATGCCCACCACCTCACCGCGATTGTTAATGTCGACTGCAACACTGTTTTCATCTCCAGGCGCGGGCTTTAGGAATTTTAAACCTTTGCCCTGTTTCCAAATAACTGCCCGTAGAAAAGCACCGTCCGGTTCTATACTTTGAGTACCGACGATCTTGCCTCGATCATTGAAACCTGCGGCAGCAAGTGCCGGGACTTCTTGTTCGTGCGCAAGCTCATCAATAAATTTATACCCACGCTTCCGGTCCCACAAAAACACCTCGACTCCCTCGCCCAGGTAACCCCAACCCAGCGCTTGGCCACGTTGGTTCAGATCACCAATTTGAACGTGATCCAACCCGCTATCAGCACCAAGGTCCGCGATGCAATAGCGTGTAATATCCGGAGGGGTGGCGCGGTCAACTTCATTCGCAACAGCGGAAGTTGTGATCATTAAACCAATCAGTAAGAATTTAATAACATGTTGCATAATTCTCTCCTTATTAAGAACGTGTCGTGTAAAAACAATTGGGATTACCCGCTCGCTCCGGGCCTATTTCGAACTCTGTAGTATTGGTAAAATTGATTTAGAAATTCTGAGATGTAGCATTAAAACTACTGGCGAGAAGTCACAGCGAAATTGATTAACTCAAAAGGTTTTAAATAAATGAATTGAAAAGCGTTGTCTGTAAGCACATAAAAAATATTTTTGTGCCAATGTTAAGTAATGTTGAATCCTATCAATATCGATTGCGACCGCATCAAGCAAAGCACAGCATTTATAACTTGGCAAGAAAGCGACAACGCTTTATCAAGAATTAGCAAACCTGTTAGCTAAACCACTGATATAAAAATAGAAAACAAGCCCCATCAGAACAAGCGCGATAAGTATCATCGTCCCACAACCAAATTTCGGTTTTCGAGCTTTGTTTTGATGCTACTCATGGTTTTCTGTAGCCATTACCCTTATCTTTTTTTGGGTTTTATTTTGGTCAATATTGAAAAGTATTTTTCAATCGAATATAAGCGTTGCTAACTTCGTTAGTCCTAGCCTGCAAGTAGCAAAGTCAAATGGGGATTGTTGATATTGGGATTAAAAAATTTGCGAGGTCTGCTGCCAGCCACTTGCGGATCTTGGTGGCAGGATGCTCAGAATCAGAGAAGAATTATTTTGATGTCAAACCAACTATTTTTTACCACAGTCGCTTGTTAGGTTTTGGACCAATAGCTTTTTCTGTGCTTCCGGTATTCATATATAGACCCAACTACCAATAATAAACCTACTCAGGGAAACAATAATGACCCCCGATTTTCGCTAGCAACGGATTCCTCGTATGATGAGCGAACCACAACACCATTTGCAATGATTTCATAAACTGGATTGTAACTATATTCGTGGGCCATAGGTTGCTGAGTTTCCGTTAAGTCAGCAAGCACAGTTACATTTGTGCCCACTACCGAAACTGCGCCGTAAATGTCTTTCGCAAGTGAGGATCCGAAGCCGTTGTGGACAAAAGTACCCGCCTCTTTGATTTTGAAACGGACATCCCTACCACTTTTACTTGCTCTATTAGCCCACTCGATTTCTCCAGAAATCTCGACCAATTCTGACTTGGAAGGAATTGATTCTAGAAATCCATCACCAAAAAAATGAGCTGCCAGAAAAAAAACACCCATTAAAAGCCCTAACGCAGGAACTATTTTTACCTTAAACATGCTCATTACCAAGTTAAACCTAACGCCGTGCTCAACGGCAGTTTTTAAGTTGTAGTTTTGTGAAATACTCTTGCGCAGCAAAACCACAAAACTGCGACTGAAAAAACTGTCCAGCGCATGTAGTGCGCGATGCTTGAGCGATTTGTTATATTTTTTAGTTTGATAAATAAACTCAAAATCAACTATTTCCTGAATTACTTTCCAGAACTTTTTTCCTCCATTTTTATTAGAGTATGTGACATAAAATTACCGCCTAAACCACCTGCCATTAAAGTTAGCATGAGCGAAAGGTTTGTTACGACCTCTTTATAGGCAGGATATTTTTTAACAACCACCTCAGATCCTATTGCACAGAAAAAAACTGTTATAGTAATTATTAACAAGCCTCTAACGAAAAGCTCAATCTTTTCATTAAAAAGAATTAGACAGAATGGTATTACCCAAGCATACAACCATAAAGCAATGGTGTTCAGTATACTGAAATACATGAGTATTACAGGGAACAATAAAAACAAAATAATTCCATATGTTGATTTTTTTAAAAGTTCTTTATTCATGATAAAATCTCTGGTCTTTTAATCTAACACCGCGATAAACGATGGTTTTTAAGTTGCTCTTTTGTCATACAATGGAGCGAAGCGGAATGGCAAAAGAGCAACTTAAAAACCATCCGTTTGATTGCTTTGTTAGCCACTTGGAACGAGGACACTCAAGATAAATTTTTCAGGTGACGTCAATGGACAGTTCTTTGCACCTTCCGATGAACCCCACCCAAATAGAACCTGATTGCTCTTACTCATTTTTCCTAAAAGTAATTGATAGCTACTTTGTACCGCAAGGACTTCACCACTTTTATAATTTTCAACAGAAAATATAAATTTTCTTACATCATATTTATTTCTTTCACCATATCGGTACCTAATCACATAGTCTGAAACCATGCTTTTACTTTGGCGAGTCCAGAAATGCTGTTGCCCACCCACCATGCCACATAAACCAAGATTAATATCTTCTTCCTTGCGAGCTACTATCATGAACTCCCCCTCACAATAGTCGTAAACTCTAGCCCTTGTTGGGCTTAGATCATCACTACTGTATAAAAGCTGCACTTCTTCGAACCGTTTGGAGTTTAGAAGGCGCGCCGCTAAATCTGTAGGATAGTAATCCTGTTCAATCACACCAGAAACTGGGTAGTATTCGAGTGCAAGCTTATTTGAGTATTCTTGAGAATAGATCTGTTCTTTAGCTTCTATGCAAATTTTATTAAAGTAAGAAAACTTCTCCTCATCAGAAACTCGATCGAATTGACAATACGATAAAATCGCTACTGAAATTAAGACAACGTAAAAAATCACGAAGCGCATTAATTATTTCCCTATCATGGCTAACGCCGCGTACAACGGCAGTTTGTAAGGCGTGGTTTTGTGGGTTACTTTTGTGCAGAAAAACCACAAAGCCACGACTTAAATTCTGTCCAGCACACGTAGTGTGCGTGCTGCTACGCTTGTTATGCGAAGTATTCATGATATTTATTTTAATTCACCAAAAATATAGCTGTTATTTCTATCCCACAACTCTATTTGATTGCCCCTTAGCTCACCCCATATGTAATTAGAGTTGCTGTCCCAAAGTTCAATTTGAACTCCTTTTAATTCACCCCATATGTAATTTCCTTGCTGACTCCATAGCTCGATTTTTCCGTTGTCATCCAGCTCACCCCATATGTAATTGCTATTTTGATCCCAAAGCTCAATTTTTCTTTTCATGGCACTCCCTATTTATCAATTAGCATAACGTTAAGTTTATGCCGTAGTTTGTAAGCGGCGCATTTTCGAAAAACTTCGCGCCGAGATTCGCTAAATGCGCTGCTTACAAACTGTCGAGTGGAGCAAAGCGGAACGGTGCTGCAGTTTTGTTATGCATTAGTTTTCTACCGCAACAAAGTCCCCGCTTTCATTTCTTTCATATGCACTGCCGTAAGGCGCCTCCAGAAAAGCAACAATCTCGGGAGAGTAGCTAGCAATAGTATTTAAGTCATATATTGCCAGATTATCGGGATTGTCCAGATATTCTTGGGATTCGTACCCGGACATAAAACACCAGCCACTGTCAGAGGGCTCATTTGGCTCCTCGCGATACATGTAGTTAATAGGTTTACCTTCAACCATAATCATATCAGTGGCTATGCCCCCACCATGACCATAGACAAGGGCTTTAATATTTTCAGGCTTCAGGAAATATTTTTTATTCATTTTTTCGCTCTTTGAGGGTTTTGCAAGTTCAGATTCACGCAAGGCTTCCCGATTTGGTTCTGCATAACGCCGCGATAAACGATGGTTTTTAAGTTGCACTTTTCCATAAAATGAAGCTAAGCGGAATGGAAAAAGTGCAACTTAAAAACCATCCGTTTAATTGCTTTGTTAGGCTTACCAGGAACTAGAGATACTGCCAGCTTTTAATTTTATGAGGGAAGTTTCTCCGAGGTCATTTATTACTTGCATTTCCGCGAGAACGCTCTTTTTGCATTTTTTATGCCACTCCAAACAAATATTTGCCAAATCACCTGATGCAGGAATAGATGCCATTCTCTTTAAAAGATACGTAGTTAATTCTTTATTTTCTTCAAAAAAGAAATCGCCTGGTGCGAAAAGTGAATGAGGGTCAAAAGACATTTTAATTTTAGGTTTTTGAAACATTTTTATTGGAACTGAGCCGAGAAACCTACCTTCAGATTTTGAATATTCTGGCGCAGTAAAATCTATAATACAGTTAGGGGTTTCTACCCAACAATGAAAGCAATCAGGAGAGCTGTAGAAACGTCCCGATTCCTCGCCTGCATATGCAACCGTATCACCTTCTTCATTTAACTTGACAAAAGCTGCGCCAGCTATAGGTTTTGCACGAACTTTAAAAATTTGATTAAGAAGAAAAGCCCCATTTACATTATAAAACAGGCAAGAGCGCCCAGCGCCATGCGAAAATTCTGCCGCTACTGCGGAAACAATTCTAAATATTAGTTCGTATTGTTTGAGGGTTATATCTAGCTTCATTTATTTTTAGCCTAACAGTTTATTAAATTGCACCGACTGTATAACCCGCCGAAATTTATTCCAACTAATTCGGTGTTCCGCTGTGTAATTCCCAAAGCAAACGAAATTGCAGTCGCATTAACTCATAACATATCAACGACTTAATCATCACCCCAAATTAATTGCGGAGTTATACAGCACGGTCAACCCCAATTAATTACATTTAAAATCTCGGATAGCCTAGCTGATATTAGGCCGTTTATTAAAACAGGTGCAACTATAGAAGCTTGAGCGAACTCTCATAGATAATATTGCCGCAGTCCATTTGGCTGACTGTCCGCTTTGAGCACATAGCAGCCCTTCAAAATGTTGCGGTTCGCAAGCTCACCAGCAACCTACAGGTAAGCTCCTAACGATTAACTGCATTCAAAATAAAATTCTATTTTGCAAATAAAAAGAATAATGCATAGGAAAAACCATCCAGCCTCCTTGGAGCCAAAAACCAAGTAAAGACCATAGCGACTTCCAACGCCAGTATGAATTACAACCTATTACCGCCCCGCGTTGACAACACTACCCTCATACCCTAACCTGCCCGCGTTGCGGTAAATCCCGCAGCCGGGATTCTCACCCCCGTTCACAAAGCCGGCACAGGATGCGAAGAGCATTTTGTGTCCTCGTACAGCTATGCCTTTTTGTTATGGCGGCTGGGCGGGGCCACCTTCGGGTGGGCCGGTGTTGGTTTTGTGCCGGTGGTGAGAACCCCGTTCAGTCCGCCCCCATAAATCTCACCTTGTGGTGGTGGTTTAAACAAAACCTGTACGAGATTTTTATTATGGATAATGTTACTTCTCCCCCCGCTTCACCTGCCATCTGCGTTATTAAGCTCGATCAACACCAATACGCCTTTTATAAAAAACACCGCCTTGAAATTCATTCGCCTTCCGGCGAAGCAATCACTGTGCTTAGAAAAGTGCTGCCAGTCGCAACCGATACAGATGCGATCTACCAGCTGTATTGCGAGACGCATGTGTTGGAAAAATTATTTGATGAAGTTAATGAGCGCGTGAAATTACCGCAGTGGGCGATGAATGGTATTGCGCGTGTAATTGACAGGATTGATGGGCACCTTAGAAGGCAGGGATCAATGTAGAAAGAGTTAAAAAATAAGGTGGCTGTTGCCACCTTGTTGGGTATATCACGCCACAACCTACCTCCCATTACATAAAGCATCTTCACCTACCTTCTACTTTACCCCCGGCAAAAGCGGGAAGCGTTAAAAATAAAAAGCAATTGATGATTACAAAGGCGTATCGAAGCAAGCGGTGTGGGTGCGTCATAATGTTTATCCTTACATATCAGTTAACATGAGAGGGAACTATTTTTTCGCAACATTAAAGTGATGCCCAACACTTTTGCAATCAAATAGTTTTGTTGGGCATGGCTGCCTGCGCAGCCCGACCAGCGCGGCCCGACCCAACCTACGCGCTTGTATCTACGTGCTTATTTTGATTTGTTAGGCTTTCCAATTTTATCGAGCACGATAAGCATTTCTTTCGCTACCAATGCAGCAGATGGAAGGAACATGGTCGAGACGATGCGATTATCAATAATTACATCATGCTTGTCTGGAATATTATCTTTGTTCACGGTGATCGCGCCTTTTTCTTTCAGCCTGTCTTCAACGAGAAAAGGCAGCAGGCTCCCTTGTTTTGCCCAGTCCTTTTCTTTTTCTGTTGAGTTAGGAAAGGCTGCAATACGCTTACCCTTTACAAGGGGCTGACCATTGGAAAGCGTTGCGTTAGCAAAGGCACCAGCCCCATGGCCAACGCTTCCAATCACTCCGCCATTCTCGTAAATTTTCGCGATGATGCGGAGCAAATCTTTATTAGAAGCCACATCAAATACATTCCCATAACCCCCGCCGATGAACACCGCTGAGTATTCACCTGGATTCACCTGCTTAGGCGTTAACGAGTTGTTGGCTTTACTCAAGAAACCTTCATATTTAATGGTATAGCTGCTAATTCCCAAAGGGTCCCTTACAAACGGCACAGCACCACCTAGTGGAGAAGCAAAATCCACGTCGTAACCATGCGAAACAAATACATGATATGGCGGTGCGTACTCCCAAAGATCGTTTCTGGCATCGTGCTTTTCAGGGTCACCCATATCTGCCACGTTTGAAGCAATAATGAGAATTTTCTTTTCATTGCCAGCATGAGCTGACGCGCTGGATACAACTGTTTGAGAAAAAGCTAACGGGGAGAATAATAGAGTGATAGTTACGATAAATAATTTTAACGACATATATTTTCCTATTGGTTGGTTAAAATACTGATTTAAATCATAACTTATCAAGCTACGACCAACCTTGGACACACATAGGATTCACTTTGGATTCACCGGGTATCGATTTTTTACATAACGCTTGGTGAAAATATTGTCAGATGCACGTATTGAAAAAATTATCTGTGAAGTGAATGAGCTTATGAAATTACCGCAATGAGCGGTTAATAGTATTGCACGTGGACCGGCAGAATTGATAAGGAACAGAGGGCGACGCAGAAAAAGACAAAAAAACAAGGTGGGAATTGCCACCTTATTTTTATTATCTAACGAAAATTAAAAATCATTTTTCAGCTATAGATACTGTAGCACTTTCCTTTTTAGTTTTCTCGATGGATGACAACAAACGCTGCTTTTCTTCTTTAAATTTTTCACATAACAATCTATTTTTTCTCTCTTCTGCAGAAAGTTTGTTCTTTGCCCAACTCATAAAACCTTCATGCTTAACACATAATATGCTAGTCATGTTATCCATCATCGCCACATGATTGCTTATATTTTTATTTTTAAGTGCCTCAAGCATTTCATTCAAAAGTTTAATTTCAGCCCTGTTATCTGGATTATCAATATTAACTTTGTTCTCGATATTTAATGCGGTCCCAATTGGTTCGCTCACATCCGACACAGAATTGGATACCGATATCCCATCAAAATTCTTAATTGAATCCCTCAATGTATCAGTTGCTGTAGCCATCAAATTCAATGCAGCATTACTATTGGCAATTTGACCATTTACTTGTTCTTCTATTACGGCATTCTGTCTTTCGACCGTCAAAAAGCCTGACTCCACAGCCAACCTTAATTCATTATATTTTTTTCGCTCCTCATTAATCCCTTTAGTTATTTCATTAAGAGCAATCGCAACCTCATCACTCTGCTTAAAGTGTTCGAAGTAATTGCTAATACTAACAGATATATTTACTGTAATAGCCAATACCAAACTCACCAGAAGAGTTGATTGCATTTTCCCTTTAGCATCACCTGAAGAGTTTTCGTTTTTTTGTGGCTCCAGATGTTTGGCTACAACATCAATCACTTTATCAACAAAATTGTCAGGTTCTTTTTTTGCAAAAGAGGTCATGAATGCTTTGTAAAATATACCTAAAGAAATAAAAAGTAATTGCAAAAACACTATTTGAACCAGGCCTTTTAATAGCTTACCAGCAGAACCCTCAACGCTTAAAAAGTATTCCAATACATGATTGTCACTTTTAGTCTTAACTTCGCCAGTAATCAGCAACCATAACAATCCCATACTAAAGGCAAAGAGAACTACTCCTACAACAAAAATGTGTTGTGGCCCATGAGAGCTGGCAGCTTCACTATTATTTGCATTGGGCGGAACTTTCGCTTTGGCACTAACTGCTCTTTGTTTCATTTCTTCATAGAAAATTTCATTTGACATTTTAATACCTCCCTAAAATACCAATACAATATTGGGCATATAGATTGATTATTGAGAATGCAGTTAAAAAATATAATGTAGTGCTTACCGGATCTCGGAAGTACAATCCAACATCAACTTATTCTTTCTCTTTGACGGGTACTTTTTCGCCTCATCAGAAACCCCAGCATTTGCATTGACCGATGAGGCAGGAGCTGTATGCTCATTCCCGGCAGCAGCATTCAATGCATTAAACGCATCACCAGTTATCTTTTCAAAAAGGCGAACTGTTTCGAGGTTAAATAGGCAACAAAGAGGTCGCTATAGAAATAACATCATCAATAAGACCCAATGCCTTTACAATGTTTTCGCCTTCTTGCTTTTTGTTTTTTACGTTAGTGATAGATATCTGTAAATTTTTATTGGCGTTCTTTATATTCGTCGTTATTTCCTGCGCATCTTTCAACCAGTCTTTCATGGCTTCGATAATTAGCTTATCAATTTGTTTACGCAGCACTTTATTTTTTGCCCCCAATACAGAAGCATTGTCGTTATCCCCTCGGAACCTCAACATGAGCTCAAGGTTTTGGCAGCGCTGTAATGTTACTTGCATAGACTGGATAGCTTCTGTTTTTGGGGTACTCATTTTTTATCCTCTTATATTGCTAATACTGTTTTATTAATTAGTCAAAGCTTTAACGCTCGCTTTAACAGCATCGGCGGCTTCACGTAATAATTTTGCATCTGCTGCTTTTTTATCAGCAATGCCTTTTAACGCTAATGCTTTCTCTTCCAGATTTTTTGCCTTTTGTTCCTTCTGGGCATTGTCTGGATTAGCGTTAGCATCAAGCCTTGCAACCACGGCATCAGCTCGAGCGCTTGAGGCATCCAGACTGGCGAGCTTAGCTTCAACTTCGAGGGCAACCGCCTGAGCCTCAACGGTCTTCGCATCCGTTTCCAATAAAGTATTTGTATTAGCCTTTTTGGCACTCTCCGCCACGGACTTCAATTGATTTCCCCGGTTGACCAATTCGATGATGCTGGATAGCGATTGATCCGGATTTTTAGCAGCGTTTTTTAGATCATTGTGCGCAGAGGGAAATTTTCCAACTGCGTCATTTAAGGTCTTAAGCGCTTGTATCTGTGAAAAATGATCCCGATTTAATTTAATCAAGGCGTCGATTGAGTTTGAACTTTTGTTTTGATCAAGCATCTGCTCAGCATATTCAGCAGATAAACTTAAATATTCCTGATTGCTCGCGTTAGCAATAATCTTGATTGCTTGCTGTACTTTATCTGTGTACTGAACAACTGTTGACTGGTTCTTTTCAACGGCATCCACAAGAACTTCTTTTTGTTTGCTTTTTAGATAATTATTAAATGCCGCTGCCGCTACCGTCGATATAAGCCCTACATTCTCTGCACTGTTGGTACCTGCATTTTTATCGACTACCCTGAGGGCTTCAAAAGCATTTGCATTTAATTCTGTTGCAAATTTATCGAACTCTTCTTTACTTTGCATTTCATCGTCAGCAAAGTCGCGTAGCAAAACAGAATATTTATGCAAAGCATCTGTCATCTCCCGCAACCCCACTTTAAATTGATCGAAAACCATGTAATTGGGAACAGACTCAAAGTCAAAAGGGCTACCATCACTTAATTCAAGTCGGGCTGATGAATACAGCTCGCTAGACTCTCTTGCTTTTAGCTCATCCTGCAATTCTTTTTTGTAGCGTGCCACGGTTTGAGGAATCAGGACCTCCATTGCCCTGTCCGTTCCATCTCTCAATGTTTCTGCTGATTCTGCAAATTTTGTAAAAGGTTCCTGCTTTACCGGTGTTGCACAACCAGAAATAAGACCTGTAAGTAGCAATAAAGAAAATGAAAAAATCTTTCCATATTGACCGTTAAATATCATCACAGGAACAGACAGATAATTTTTATTCATTTATCACCCCTATTTTTTATAAGTGAACGGCAAGCAGGCTGCTATAGAACCAGACTACCTGACTACATCCTCATACAAAACCATTTCCAACGCGCCCCCCAAATGGGAGGTAATTTGCGCGACAATATTGGATCATCAAAGCGCCATGTATTGACCGGCCACAGTGTCCGCCTTATGTTTAACCCGCATTGATCTCCCGCCTTACTTTTTCACGTTTCTTTTTTCTAACCATCTCATCAATTTTTTTGCGTTTAACCATAAGTAAAAGGAGCTTGTTATGAATGCGAAGCAACGTTGGTTTTCCGTTCTGTTTTTATTGTTTGCGCTTGCTGTACCCAAATCCCATGCCGTGATAATTGAAGGTACGTTCAAAGGTGAAGTTATATTTTTTACCGATGTATGGAATCGCTATTGGGGTGAGGATATTTTGGGAACCCCCGTTACCGGCAGCTTTTGGTACGACACAGATCGCGCCCACATGAATCCAATAGAAGAAGATTGGACTCACTATGAAGGAGGTAACTGGATGGATTTCACGTTTAATATTGCCGGGCGAACTTTACGTGTTTTAGATATTTATCCCGAAGGCTATGTACCAGCTGATTTTAACTGGATGACCGTTCTTAATAGGGAAACCAGTGAATTCCTTGATGAGTATGAATACTTGCACCTCTCACACAGTTCATTGCTTGGTAACAAATGGGAAGGTGATTTCAACAGCCGTCAAGCGCACCTTGACTTTTCCACAAGCACTGAATCTTTTTTGAATGGAATTGAAATTATTCAGGAAATTGATTGGAAAAAAGCAGACAATCCTAATTACGATGCAATTGCTTACTACATCACCAATGGGCGAAAAGATGGAATAGAATTTAGTTCTTACACGTATGTAGGACTATCTGAATTAAAAATGGGTATTAAGAAAGATGTCTCTGTGCCGGAGCCAACAACACTTCTATTGCTGGCGTTAGGTTTTGCCGCGATTTTCTGGCAAAGAAATTATCAAAACAAACGGAAATGCGATTGAACTCAAGCGCAATCCGATAATTTTTTAACAACGTCAGCCCGAAGTAAACAACTCGAGCTGCATCGCAAATTCAACCCACTTACATTCCTCTTACCATCACAAGCGCCGCTTTACCTAAGGCGGCGCTCAATTGCCAGAATTGCAGATTTAATTTCTGCAAGCTGCTCTACCTCATAAACTTCTTTTTTAGCAAGGCGAGCATGCTTCTCTTTTATATGGGAAATGCCGCCTTCTTTAAGATAATACACCGGCAACTCCATCAACCTTTCTGCTTCTTTTAACCATTTAAGCGCATCGGGCACGTGACCGGCCCGATAAAGCAGGAACCCATAATTAGCGACACCTAATTGACTAAAGTAATCATGCTCGCCCAATTTTTCCCGGGATATATTTGTGGACGCGTAATATCGTTCAGCAATCGATTCCAGATCCTGAAGCGAAGCCAACAAAGGTACAGCTTGTTTTTTATATTCTTGCAGTACCTTGCTCGCACTTTCTTCTACTTCTGCTTTTGACGCACAATCAAAAGCCCCATCATCGTCATTCGATAACCTTTCTGCAATGACCAACCCTTCATCGTCAGATTCAAACAGGGTTCCATCGAGTTTCCATAAATTCGGAATTGTTATTCCATAGTTAACATAGAAAAAATCATTTCCCGATGCTTTTTGTAAACCAAAGACATTAAACCAATGGCTGCATTTTTGAACGTAATGCGTGCCGGATATTTGCTCATACCCAAGTTCCCGGGCAACGGAGCGAAATCGGGATTTAGCGATATCACTAAAACTTTTGTAGTCGGTGGGCATGTAAAACTTCCTTGCCAGGGTTAGGATAAATAGCATTAATTTTTCAGGCGCACTTACAAAACACTCTTTTCCATATGCTCTAATAGGCGGGATATTTCACCATCAATGACTTCACTACTCTTGATGAGACCGTGGATACGCTCCTCAAATTCATTGATGGCGTTATCCAAAACAACACCTCCAGGTCCATGCAAATCCAACAAATGATAAGCGCGCCGTAATTCTGCAATAAAATGATTAAACGTTTTACGATTTTCTTCCACCTGATAGGCATATTGAATATCAAGATTGGCTAATAAATTTTTGGTGAGATCAGTCCATTCATGTGTGTCATGATGACGCTTCTTGTTAAGCTTTTCGTATTCGAGTCGCTTGATCCCCTCTTCAGCTGCATTAATCAAACTCACCAGGCTGGTTTCGAGGATTGGATAATCATCAGATAAAGTGGGCAAGAGTAATACATGCAGCCTGGAGTTAATGAAGAGCGTCCCTTCTGGCAGATGGCTGATTGAATCCGGAAGAGTGGATCCTTTAGCAAGGGCCTTGAGTGCATCGTCAAAATAGGTAGCGGGAAAATATTCCGCACTTCCCAATAACGACTTGATGTTAAACCCGATAGGCGCGCGAAAGGCTTTAATAAACTGCACCAGTTGTTTGGCAAGATGTTCAATTGAATTGCATTTCATAAAATCCATCATCATATAGTTGATGGCATGGAGTTGCTGATAATGTGCGACCGTTTTTTCCAGTTCACGCGTTATCATGGCCAATTCCTCACTTACCTCCGAATTATCCCCGCCTTCATTAGGCTGATCGTTTTTTTCCTGTAGCTGTGCATAAAGGTTATCAACTTCGCTTTCGAGAGTGTTAATACACCCCTGGCTTTCTTTAATCAGCCGTTCCAGTCGCTTTATTTCCTCTTCTTTAAGATTACGCTGATCACCGGCGTCATTATCCAGGGAATTTCTTAGCAACTGAACTTCCTGATCAAGTTCATTGATAATAAGATGTTGTCTTTTATTGTGTTCTTTTAACTGATGAATTTCAGAAGGAAAATATTTCCGCTCGCTTTGTCCCGCATCAAGAGAGCGATGGGTATCGTGTATGGGAATATTATCTGTAGTGCCAGCTACCGTAACGTCGCGCAACCTTAACGCGAAAGTAGTTACTTGAAGTTTTGCTTCCTTTAACTCCTTTGTTAAGTTTCCAATATGTTGGTCAGCTTTCATAAGTTCAATTTCAAGAATATTAAGTTGACCCTCCATTTTCTTTCGATCTGATTCGGTAAATTGCGAAGGAAAGGTTTTTAGGTCATGAAGCAAATCCAGCACTTTTTGATTTCGTTTATTTGCTTCGCCAGCAAATTTATCAAGCGTGTTATCACCCCACAATTCATAGGTTAGCAATTGACCGTTCGAATCTGACCCTGTCTGCAAATGCTTCACGTTTTCCAACATACTGTGCAAGCTATTAATAGTACGTTGGCTTTCCATTTGGTATTGCTCTAACTCCTGCTGGTAATTTTTCAACTTGACGATTTCTTCTTGCAATTCATGAATATGAGATTCATTTTCTTCTTGCGTAGGTGAATTTTTTTTATCTTGCCAATTTATCAACCCGGCCAATTTTTTTTCAAAAAATCCCCAGCCAGCATGAGTAATGCCACGATCTTCAAATACTTCTTTTTCTGCTGCCAAATAGATACTGCGCAACGCAGCAATTTTGCCACTGTATGAGTGATTCGCATTCATGTACGGTTGTTCCGAGGCCGTATGCTTTTGGTAACGCTGCAAGGAGTCACTAAGGGATTGCGCAAAATAGTCATGGATAACGTCCCGATGTTCCGGTTCGCTTTTATGATTATAAAATGATTCAGTTTCGCTGCTTGATTGCTCATAGGCCGATTTCATTTCCCGGAATTTAGCGAGCAATTTTTTGATTTGCCTACGCTGCCTGATGATTTGATGAAGAGCAAAAAATAATGCCAACAGGAGTGCAAAGATGGCTTCTCCCGGGATCAAGATAGGCAATGAGCTACTGATATTCATACTCCCTGTAATCCATGTGAAAGATTAATGTTGAAAAAAGCCTAGCATATGGCGCTATTAAATTTTGGAAGAATGCGGCGCTTTATTAGATCTAATCGCAGTTCAAGTGACAAAACCAGCCAATGTACACGTCCGGGAGATAATGAAAGCGAACCCCGTTAGCAAGTCAGGCGATGTGTCCCAATAAGCCAATTTTCATACACGCAACATCCTGTCCTTAAAAATATCCATCTATTTCCTATTAGAAAAACTTTCAAAATTCCATTTAAGTCCTGCGCCCAACCCGTCGCCTTTAGATTTCAGCAGGCAAACAAAGCCAGCTTCAAACCGGGTTTTAACTGAACATTCACGTTTAAATAGCACAGGAATACTCCCATGGCTCTGTCAATCCATACCAACTTCTCTTCACTGGTTACCCAAACTAACCTGACCAAAACCAACAACGCTTTGTCTACCAACCAACAACGTTTGGGTACTGGCTTCCGCGTAAACTCTGCTGCGGATGACGCTGCAGGTTTGCAAATTGCGGTGCGCTTGAACTCCCAATCACGCGGTATGGAAGTGGCGATTCGCAACACTGGCGACTCTATCTCCCTGCTGCAAACAGCAGAAGGTGCGTTCAATGAAATGACCGACATCCTGCAACGTATGAAGGACCTCGCAACCCAGGGTGCGAACGGTACTAACAGTGCTGATGACCTGGATTCATTGCAATCTGAATACGATCAATTGGGCGAAGAATTGGCCAACATCATGGACAACACCAGCTTTGCCGGTGAAGCATTGTTTAGCAAAGACAACAGCGCCGGTAAATTCGCGGCGGCGGTAGATTTCCAGATCGGTGCTACTTCTGCTGAAACCATGACATTGGATTTGACTGCTGCCGGTACTGATGCAATCCAAACCCTGACTGATGCACTGGATGGCATGTCTACTGTGTACACAGCGGG
Source organism: Cellvibrionaceae bacterium (assembly GCA_021151825.1). Classification (GTDB taxonomy): domain Bacteria; phylum Pseudomonadota; class Gammaproteobacteria; order Pseudomonadales; family Cellvibrionaceae; genus Cellvibrio. Next base: position 86,996 of record JAGKWQ010000007.1, on the reverse strand, counting down.
TTCTGCTGCAACTGCCGGTACTGAATTGACTGGCGCTGCTAACGCGACTATCGATCTGGTGAAAACCGCCCTGGATGCAGTAGGTACACTGCGCTCACAATTTGGTGCAACCATCAACCGTTTGAACCACACCGCGAACAACCTGGCGAACATGAAAGACAATACCGACATGTCCAAAGGCCGTATCCTGGATGCAGACTTCGCACAAGAAAGCGCCAACATGAGCAAAAACTCTATGTTGATGCAATCAGGTATTTCCATGTTGAAACAAGCGGGTCAAATGCCAGGCATGGTGATGTCGCTGCTCGGTTAATTCAGCTTGAGCCGCTCGTCCAGCCTACCCACCCCGGTTATCCAGGCTGGCGAGCTCCCAAGGATGGCCCGCTGGTTTTTAAGGACAGCTTCAAAAAAGCAGATTTCGTTAAAAGCGCCCCACGAGGGCGTTTTTTCATTTGGCGCCAAAATCAACTCATATGCATTTTTAATCGCATTCGACTAGCTTTTTATTTCCTTCTTAGCAAAAATTAACACGCTCCATGAGTAGAAACCCCCTAATTCAGTGGTTTACGGCAGAAACGCGGCTATGATTGCCTTCATCAATTTGCTGGCGCCATCACGTCGACTTAACTTAACTAAACGGGTTGCCCATCGGAATGAAACAGGAATGACATGGGAATGATCGATATCGACAATACAACGGACACCCTCGGGGAGTCACGGGTAGCCAAATCGATGGAGAATCGGACCTGCCTGACAATCAGGACGGGCAATGCGGATTGCATCGCGCGTTTTTATCCGGCGTTGTATCAACTCACGCTGGTTAAAAACGGGATCGAAGAAAAAATTGATCTGGGATTTTCCGGTAGCCGCCTGTTAGAACGTTTGGTACGCAACCCCGGTGAGGTCGTAGATCGAGACGATTTAATGAGCCATGCCTGGTCTGGCCGTGTGGTTGGCCAGGGCAGCCTGAACCAGCAAATTTACACGTTGCGCCAGATTCTGGCCGATGAAAAAGAACGCGAAATTATCCAGACACTACCGCGCCGTGGTTATCTGTTAAACCCCAAGTTTGTAGATATTTCCATTGAGCCGACACCGGCAATTAGCCAACCTGACCCAACGCCGGTTGTTGCCACTGAAACTACCTCTACAGCCCTGGTAGTTACACCGGCAAAACAAGCAATGGGGATTGATTGGCGAATGCCTGCATTGGCTGGCCTTTCTGCGTTAATAGCGTTAGGCGCAGCCGTTGCCTATAACCTGACGGCTGAAACAGCGCAACCAGCGGCACCCGGCAAATTGCTCACCATGATTTATGCCCCGCAACACCCTGAAGAATTATTGAGCCTGGTTCCGCTTGGGGAAAATATTGAGCGCCGTCTCATCCCGCAAGTTAAAACACCATTGCAAGTGGTGGTGGGATTGCATGAGAACAGATTGGACGTGGTTTGTTTGCACGCGGATGGTAGCGCTCGCACGCTGCATATTGATGAGAACCATCTACATCAATTAAGCGATGCCGATTTAGTTCCCTGCTTGCCGTAACTAGAAATTTGCTTTCCGGAAAATCCCCACCAACGCAATTTTGTGTATTTCATGATGGGTTATTTTATCAACGATTTTGGCAAGATAGCGCGTACTGGCTCGGTGGCAACCCAACATGCCTGCTGAACGCAACACTGAATGCACTTGTCGATCCATAACCAACCTGTTCTGCAATAACAGAAACCGCCAAATCGTTTATCCGCAGTAATTCCTTAGCGACCTCCATGCGCCACATGAGTAAGTATTCCATCGGTGCCACACCAACCATACGGATGAAACGTTCAAAAAATGCCGAGCGGGAAAGTGCTGCGATTTTCGCCAGTTGGCCAATAGTCCAGGGATGACCAATACGTCCATGCATTTGCTTCAATACCGGTGCCAATCGCTCATCACCCAACCCGCGCAGCAACCCCGGGGGAGCGCTTCCAGCTACCGTTGAACGCATTGCTTCTACAAGCAGCAGTTCTACCAGGCGAGATAATACGAACTCGCAGCCAGGTTTTTGGCCCGCAGATTCCTCACCCACCATCTGTACCAGTTGCCCCAGACGGGTCGATCCCTGTACATGCACAACCCTTGGTAGCAGGGAAACCAGCAGCCCGGGATCAGAGCAATTGAACAGGAATGAACCACCCAGTGAGCGCATATCCGGGGTGCCACCTTGCTCGCCATAACGCAGTTCACTATTACCGCCTGCAACTTGCTCATCCGCCACCTGATGAGGGTCCAGATAGACCGGAAGTGCCGGTGAAAAACTCGATATTGTAAAAGCCGGTGTTGTGGGTAGCAGGACGAAATCACCTGCGCTGATGGTAATTGGCTCACAGCCGTCAACCGTCAGCAAACAACTGCCATCTAATACGATGCAGAAACCGGGCTGGCCAAATGCGGAATAACGCACAGCCCAGTTTCCTTTACCACTGATGATATTGGCAAATACGGCAGTGGGCTGCAGGAGTCTGACGACTTCGGAAAGGGGATCGGTCATTTTGGACTTTTACTAAAAACAATAGGATTTTTGATTATCGATCATCCTGAATCATTCGTCTATTGTGCTCCCTGAGTCAACATCAACCTCGGAGCTAAAAATGAAAACTGTACTGATTACCGGCTGTTCCTCCGGTTATGGACTGGAAACTGCGCGTTACTTTCTCGCACAAGGCTGGCAGGTCATCGCCACCATGCGCACCCTGCAAGAAGGCTTGTTCCCTCCATCCAAAAACCTGCGCATCCTCGCACTGGATGTGACCCGACCTGACAGTATCCTGGCCGTACTGGATACTGCCGGCCCTATCGATGTGCTCGTGAATAATGCGGGAATCGGATTATTTGGTGCATTTGAAGCCACACCTATGTCGACCATACGTGACCTCTTTGAAACCAACACGTTCGGGGTTATGGCCATGTGCCAGGCGGTCATCCCGCAATTCCGGGAACGCCAGGCTGGCATCATTATCAATGTCACCTCAAGTGCCACCCTGGCCCCTTTCCCTCTGGTTGCGCCATATACCGCCAGTAAAATGGCCATAGAAGGATTCACAGCTTCATTGGAACTCGAACTTAAAACCTTCAACGTCCAGGTCAAACTGGTAGAGCCTGGTTATGGCCCCACAACCCGTTTTACCGCCAATGGCCAACAGCGTATGCAGGGGTTGATTCCCGCAGCCTATGAATTGTTCGCCCACAGTGTATTTGCAGGGTTTGCTAACATCCTGGCAGTAACCAGGGAAATCGATGTGGCTGAAACTGTATGGAGGGCGGCGAGCGATACATCAAATCAACTGCGATTCCCGGCGGGAGCCGATGCTCTCGCGCTTATGCAGTTAGCGTAATTACAGATCATAAAGGTTGTGAAGATGGAGCTGGCAAAACCAGCTCTGCTTTTTCTCCGGAGTAATCCACGCGCGCTTGTTGTTCGCCAAATAATTCGCGATACAAACCTTCGGCTTTAACCGTTAGCAATAAAATTTCAATGCGGCGATTGACGCCGTCCTCCGGTAAATCCGGCCGCAATGGCATTACATCGGCTTGCGCTGCAACTTGTAGCACTGATGTAGCGGCAAGACCGGATTCCACCATCACATTGCGCGCACGCAATGCGCGATCACCAGAAAGATTCCAGTTGTTGTAGCCCTGCACAGTTTTGTAAGGAACAGAATCGGTATGGCCACTGATAATTAATTTGTTACCCACTTTTGCGAGCACGCCAGCAAGGCGTTGCAATAAAGTCGCGAAATGCGGGTTCAACTGCACACTGCCGCGCTCAAACATAAAACGTTGATGGTCATCTTTGATTAAAATGCGCAAACCTTGCGGTACCACTTGCACTTCCACATTGGCCTGCGCGTCCAGTTCCAGTGCCATCGCTTGCATCAAATCTGCTAATTCTTTTAACTCGGCAGGACTGCTGTATTTTACTGGTTCCGCTTTGCTGGTTTCCTTGCCTTGCTCTTGTGGTTCAGCTTTATTGGGTTGCACCGGAACACCAGGCATTTCCAGCGGCGTTTTACTATTGCCATCAAATACACCGGCACCACCATCCACTAACGGATTGGTAATTTGTTCCGCCGCTGACGTTTGTTTCGGATTTTGCGGAGTGATAACCCAGAGCACCATAAATAATGCCATCATCGCCATGGTGAAATCCGCGAAGGCAACTTTCCAGGCGCCGCTGTGAGATTCTTCGTGGCCGGATTTTTTACGGCGCTTGACGATAACCTCAAAATCTTTGTCGTTGCGTCTTCTCATGGCACCCATACATTAATTAAAAAGTTGCTAGGCAGCATCGCGCTGGTCTTCGTATTGGTTAACCCAGGTTTCCAATTGGCGGAATGCAGGTTTTACATCTTGTTCGATTAATTTGCGCCCCGCATCCACCGCCAGCAACGTAGGTTTGCCGGCGACATGAGCCACCAAGGTTGTACGCACACATTCCAATGCCGACAATTCTGTTTTTACGCGTTGCCCCATAGCATTACTAAGCGGTTCCATCACGCAATAACACACAAAAATACCGAGGAAAGTTCCTACCAATGCCGCCGCAACGTGCGCACCAATTTCTGCAACAGAGCCGTTAATATTTCCCATTGTGATTACAATGCCCATAATCGCCGCGAGAATCCCGAAGCCCGGCATTGACTCACCAATTTTGTGCAACGAGCGTGATGGCTGTAATAATGCGTGTTCCATCGCTTCCAATTCCTGTTCCAAAAAACCTTCCAATTCGTGCGCGCTAATTTTTCCCATCGCCATTAAACGAAAATTGTCCGCGATAAATGCCATCAGGTTTGGTTCTTGCAGAATTAACGGATAACGGGTGAATAAATCGCTTTGCTCCGGATCCTCAATGTGCGCGTCCAACGCTTTAAGGCCACCCACATCCACCATCTCCAACAATTCATACATCAGCATTAATAATTGACGCTGGAATTCTTCGCCGCGACGTTTATAAACAAATACACCTTTAATTTGATGGCACATTTCCAGCAATACTTCTTTGGGATTACCAACCACCAGACTTCCCAGTCCCGCACCTAAAATAATGATAATTTCCGCCGGCTGCCACAACATAGCAAGCTCACCGTGCGCCATGGAGTAACCACCCAATACACAGCCAACGATAATGATTGCGCCTAATAATTTCTGCACGATATGCTCTCTGTAGTTGTTCTGTTTTTTAAACAGTTTTTCATTTTAAAATTTCATTACCGATGAAATATTTTTCGATATTTCCCCAATTGCGTTCGTGCGCGTTCTAGCTGCTTTCTCGCAAAAAGCGACTGGCCTTCTGGATCGCCTGCTTACTCAATTGGCAAACACGCGCATCGGTTAATTCCAATACCAATGCAATTTCCTTCAAACTTAACTCTTGCTGGTAATACAGCATCAACACCAATCGTTCGCGTTCACTTAACACTGAAAGTGCTTGAGCCAATAAGCGCTCGGTAATTTCGCGCTCTTCCAGGCCAGAGCCACCATCGGCAAATGTTTCCGGCCCGTTGAGCAATAATTCATCCAGGCTTTCAATCGCTTCGCAGGCATCCGCTTGTAAAAATGCCTGATAATCTTTTTCGCTTAAACCGGTGAATGTCATCACTTCTGCATCTTGCGGAACACGGCCAAGCTGTCGACTTAATTGGCGAATTGCATCGCGAATTTTATGCGTTTGCTGGCGTACCTGGCGCGGGCGCCAATCCTGCCGGCGCAGTTCATCCAGAATTGCACCGCGAATTCGCAGCTTCGCAAATCCGGCAAAGTTTTCATCCGGTTCACCGTAGCGGCGCAAACTTTCCAGTAACCCCATCAAGCCGATCTGCTCCATATCATCGCGATCCATTACCTGGTTTGCTTGTAACGACAACTGGCGAACAATACGTTTTACCAACGGCAAATATTGAATCAATAATTGCTGTTCCTGCGCGGGTGCAAGTGTCTGCGTTGCACCAGTATTTGCGGGATAGTCGTAATTGATAGCACCGGTAGCATTCACAACAGAAGTGGTTATGGCAGAGGCATTCATGGCGATAACCTATTGCACAACTAATTTGCTAACCAACACATGGGCAAACGGCTGGATTACCTGGCGGCTGGCAAAATCTGCCTGCACCACTTTTTCCAGACTGGTTTGCAATTCAGCAATCGGCATTGAACGCAATTGATTGAATGCCATGGAGGACAAATGTGCGACAACCGAATTGCGCACCATGGGATCAATTTGTTGTAATTTTTTATTGTCAGTATCAATATCGGCTTGCAACACTAAATCCAATACAAAATAATGTTCGCGACCTTCACCTTGTAAACTGACAATGACCTTTTCAATGGGGAAAAATTTGTATTCTTCTGCTTCACCAGAGTTGGCAACAGCCTCTGGCGCCGCCGCTTCACTACTTTCATTACTCGCGTTTGTCGCAACCAGAGTATTGGCAGATTGCGGACGGGACAACACCTGAAAACTGATATAGGCCGAACCCGCCGCCACTAACGTATTCACAACAAGCAATGCCAAAATGATCCGTTGCATCATGATTGAGTTTTCCTCTTGCAAGATTTCTCCAAAAAAAATAATTTCCGGAGCTCCAAAATTTTAAAAACGAGATGAAAATAAAAATCTAAACCGTGACTAATACATCGCTAGTGCGATTCACCGGCTGATCGTTGCTAACAAAAGCTTGTTCATTGGCGAGTATCAGATCGTCGGCTAACAGGCGTTGGCGTTCGCGCGAATGCTGTTGTCCGCCTTGCCCATCGGTAGACGTTTGCACATTCACTTGGGTAAATTGCGGCCCCGCCAATTCCTGGCGCAAGCGATCACTGGTTTGCTGAATTAAACGCGCAACATCCGATTGGCTCGCCGTGATATGTACATTCAAACGGCCTGCTTCATGGCTGAGATAAATTTCCAAACTGCCCAATTCCGGTGGATCCAATCGAATAGTGGCGTTCTGGATACGTTGCTGGATTTGCACTTGCACGTTATCGCGCAACGCATGGAGTAATTGCTCGCCCCACTTTGCTTCCGGTGCATGCAAACTTAATTGCGTTTGGACGCTGCGCTGCACACTGTCATCGCCAGCAGCATGCAATGCCGCTGGTGCGATCAATTGATTATGGCCAATGTCAGTTATTGCCGTAGCGCTCGTTTGCTGCGCAACAAGCGTGGTTGACGGGTTCATCGCCGCAGAAGCAGAAACGTTGGTTAACGTTGCGTTGCTGTCAGTAGTGCGCGCATCGGTTACAGGCGCTGTATTAACAGTTGCAACCGTTGCTGATGGATTAACGATATTTTTCAACGGCACTTCCACCGTTTTATTCAGGTCCTTTTCTGCAGCATTAACCGTATTGATGTGGGCGTTACGCAATACCTTGTCTGTTGGCGATGGCGATACATTTTTTCCGCTCACGAATTTTTCAATCGTAATAATTGACATTGTTGCTTGCGAACTGACAGGTGCAACAGCGTCAGCCGACAATTGCGGTGCAGCAATTACATTGCCCGGTGCTGCCGTTAACGTATCACGTGCTTGCAGTTGTAGCTGTTGTTGGTCGAGCATCGCCAGTAGCCATTCTTCTGCATTTGGTTCTTGCTGTTGCTGGTCTTGTTGATGGGATTGTTGCTGTGATTGTTCGCTCGCAATTTCCGGCAAGGATGATTCGCCACCCGATTGTTCCGCCCCAAATTGTTCTGCGCTAATTAACACGTCACTCAATTGCCCGGAAAATAATTCGCTAACGGATTCAGGATTGGTATCCAACGATTTTTTTTGCCCGGGGGATGAAGTATTAGCAACTGCATTACCTGTTGCTGCCGCTTCCGCCGGTGCAGGCGATAAAATAGTTGCAGCAGAATTACCCGCTTGGGAACTAGTACCGGATTGAACGGGGGATGCCAACATTATTTCTCACCTTGCAATAAGCCAGTACGCAAATACGCTGAACGCGCTTCTGAATAATCGACATGGGCCAATAATAATTGCCGCAATTTTTCGCAGGCTTCCGCATAAGCAGGCAACACGCGCGCATACAGTTGCTGCAATTGTTGTTTCGCCTTTTCCAATTCCGGGCTCAACACTTCCTCTGAAGCAGCAAGCTCTTGCAAGCACTCGCGGATACGCAGATCAATTCCGCCTACGCTGTCCCAATCCTGGGCTTTCAACGCGGCCGCCATTTGCTCACCCAGAGTGATTAGCTTGAGCTGCTGGTAGCGATCAGGCGCGCTTGGCATTGACACCATCCCACCCTTCGCGAATTACACCGAGCAAATGCACAACTTCATCCAATCCTTCCAGCGACAAACTCACGCTGACATCGGATAAACGATAAATGCAGTAGTCGTACAAACGCGACAACCCTTGCACCACTTCACCACCGTTGTCGTAATCCAGCGCGCTGTTAAGTCCATTAATAATGTTCATGCACTTTTCCAGCGAGCGACCTTTTTCCTGGTAACGTTTTGCTTCAATGTGACCGCGCGTGCGCGCGAGTTCATCGAGCAAGCCATCAAACAACACCAACACTAATTCGTAAGGTGATGCCGTGGCCGCTTTCGCTTCCAGATCAATGGAGCGATAGCTGTCATAACTTTCATGAGCGAGATAAGGATTGTTCATCAGCGCAGTCCAATTTTTTAAACATTGTTAAAACATACCGAAGGTTTGTTCCATGGCAGACATGGTCTGCATCATGTTGGTGTATTGCTTCAGGTAACGGGTGTAATAGCTGTCGTACTGTTTTTGGATACCATCAAACTGGTCTTCCACGCGGCGCATCATCGTGTTCAAACTTTCCTTGCGCGCTTTCATCAAATTGTTCGGGCCGGTGGTGTATACCGCCGTGTTTTTATCCAGGCTGTCGAGCAAACCGTCTTTCGCGTTAAATAATTCATCCAGTCCTTCCGGATTTGCAGCGATAGCTTTTTCAAAACGCGCCGTGTCGATCGTTAATTTTCCATAACGGTCGGCGACAATGCCCATTTCCATCAAGGTGGTGCCACCAAATTCAGTACGCAATACTTTGTTCAACATGCCTTCAATCGAACGGATACTCGCATCACCGGCCAGCACACCGCGCGATGCATTTTCACCACCGCTTGCCGTCAATGAATCAAAAGTGCCGAGCAAATTATTAATTGCAGTCACAAAGCTCTGTACTTTGTCTTTCGTCGCTTTGTCATCGCGCGCAACAGTGACTGATAACGGTTGTTCGCCGGTTGTATGGGCTTTGGTAAAACTCATGCTCACACCATCGATAATGTTGTCGAAGGTATTACTCGCATTGGTTAACAACATTCCGCTTTCACCACCCAAACGCACACGCGCATCTTTGGCAGCGCTGAGCTCACGTGGGGCGCTGGTGGCTGTATCAAATGCACCGGGAGTTACGCCGGTCGTCGATAACGTAATCGCGTTTGCTGCGCCGGTTTTTTCACTTGCCAATACCAACGACACATTGCCGTTGCTGCGCACCAGCGTTGCATTCACACCAGTGTTATCGCTCGCGGCATTAATTGCCGCGGCAAGTTCAGCGAGTGAATTACCACCACTGCTATCGGAATCAATACTACTTAAATCGATGCTGAAACTTCCCGCCCCCTGGCCGATAACCAAATTGCCGCTGGTGGGAATATCCGCATCCGTCAAACCTTCCAACGCGACCTGATGAGCGCTGGCAAGTTGTTCTACAAAAAACTTGTAATTGCCAGCTACTGCAGCCGTTCCCACTTTGGCAGTGGCGAAACCGTCACTGTTAAACGTGGCGGTGTTAGTCAACACACTTTTGTCCACACCTTTTAAACCTTTCACCGCCGAGCTAAAGGTTTTCAACGCAGTTTCCAGTGATGTCACCGCTGTGAGTTGCGCCTTGTAGCTGGACTGGTTGCGATTCGCCTTGGTGACCGCCGCCTGCACCTCATAGTTGGCCAGTTGGGTCGCCATCTGCTTGACGTAATCAGAATCTATAGCCATTGCAATTCTCCTCCCGAGGGGTTTAGCAACATGAATGCCAATTCATAACTCATTGTTTTTCATTAATTTATTAAAAAATTACAGTGAAAAAAAACTTCCGCATACGACACCGGAAACCCGAAGGGGAAAGCCCGTTTCCGCATTCAGGCAATGCACGGTAGCTTCCGATGAATAAACGCAGCCTTCCTGTTAACAGGCGACGGAAATGGCGAGATGATTAAATTGGAAAACGCCGGACAGTGTGTCTGTTGAGGATGAATCTGTACGTGACGAGAGGAATAAATGACTAACGAGAGAAATGAATCGATAAAGAGCGAGCGATAAAATTTCCGAGCTTTTGAATGAGCAATACACTCATTTTTCATTCAAACCACCTTTTTAATCACTGCGATTAAAAAGGTGAGTTTCATTTTTTCAGTGCGTGAAATCGGGTGAAGCAATGTTGAAATTAATCATTCGATTTAGCTTCTGATCGTGTGTTTCACCATCAACATCACCAGCGGCCGCACGACCAAGATACAAAAAAAGGCAGCGGGCATGGCAATACGATAAGCATGCACGACCTGATTTAAATAGTGATCCGTAATTCCACTATTGGCAGCCACAATAATCAGCGACATTAAAAACGCCATGATCATCGACATATAAAACGCAAACACGATGGGCGTGTATTTAGCGTGTAATTTTCTATTGCTGGCTTTAATAGTGGCTTCTTGCATTTCCAATTCCCCTAAACGATTTCGATGCTTTTTACGGCGGTAACTCACGCCGACAGAATGCACTCTACGGTGCTTTGCCCTATCCCGGTAGATAAGTGGACGCTTTTGCTGTATTAAGTAAAACTTGGCAATCAACTTATTAATTCGGAAGCTAAGCCAATGGATACATTGCGCGGTATCGAGAGTTTCGTAAAAGCGGTGGAAGGCGGAAGCATCGCGGCGGCGGCGCGGCGGCTGGGTATTAGCGCGGCTGCCACCAGCCAGAATATCGCCCGGTTGGAGTCCTACCTTGGCGTACGCTTGCTGACCCGCACCACACGTAGCCTGGCGATGACCGATGCAGGTCGCATCTACTACGACAAAGTGGCACTCCTCATTCAGGAATTGGAACTTGCGCGCGCAGCAGTGACCGATGTGCACAAGGAACTGCAAGGGCGGTTGTGCATAGCCTCCACCGCCGCATTCAGTCGCCATGTATTAGCTCCGCTGATTCCCGCGTTTAATCAACGTTATCCGCGCCTGGAACTGGAATTAACCTCAACGGATCGCCGTGTTGACCACATTCAGGAATCGGTTGATGTGAGTATTCGTATCAAGCAGCAACTGGATGAAGGCATGGTCGCACGCAAAATTGCTACCGTACCCACAATTTTTTGCGCATCGCCAGCGTACATAGCGCGTGCCGGGCGACCATCAACGCCCGCCGATTTACGCGAGCACGATTGCCTGGTCTTTCGCCTTGCCGCTGACGGGCGCTTTTTACGCTGGGGATTTGTCGAAAATGGTTTGCGTTTTGATGCGGAAGTGCGCGCGGCAATTATCAGCGACGATATCGATGTACTTGCACGCCTCGCCGTTGCCGGAGGTGGCGTTACACGTTTGGCTGCATTTGTTGCTAATGATTATTTGCGGCGCGGTGAATTAATCGAATTATTTTCAACGCGCGAATGCACCGGATTTCGTACAGAAGTTGAACCACTGGATCTCTACGCTTGCGTACGTGACCGCCACCATTTAACCCCCAAGGTGCGTGCGTTTATGGATTACCTTGCAGAAGCGCTACCGGCCGAATGGCGGGCAACATGACAGTAATTTTTTCAAATCCTGAGAAAAAATCATGTGGGAATATTTATTTAAACCGATAAAACATGGCTCGTTGTAACATCAGCAATTAATTTACCGGAGGCTTCCGTTACCGTAGTTTTCACCACTTTAACAGTGCGGCCATTCTTGACGTAAATTGATCTCGCTACAAACATACCGCTAGCGCTATTGCCTAATAAATTCGCATTAAGATTTATCGCCAGCGGAAACCCTTTCATTCCTTTTTCAAGGCTATCACCATCAAGCACAAGTATTGATGCCGCAACATCCGCAAGCCATAAAGTAGCACCCGCATGCACAGTACCGAACGGATTTAAAATACCGGGCTGAACCGGCATTTCTGCAATAACTTCATCGGAAGATCGTTGGGTGATCGTAAATTTAATTTGGCCTTGCACTTCCATGATTACACCTTCACTAACATTTAATATTGATAAAATTTTTACATAGCAAACGCAACACTACGACTTCCCAAGGTAGGGCGTTAAAAACTCAGCGACCTGTTCATGGCATAAACCAACATAGACATGAATACCTGCTTGGCGCAGGATGCTAATACCTTTACCGCTATTTCTCGGGTCAGGATCTAACATCGCCACCACAACATTTTTGATGCCGGATGTCACCAGCATAGAAGCACACGCCGGCGTTCTTCCTACAAAAGAACAAGGCTCCAGGGTTACATAAACAGTGACATTTTCCAGGCTTCCACGATAAGCATTGAATGCCTCAACCTCGGCATGATTACCACCAATGGCTTGGGTAAAACCTTCAGCAACAACATTTCCATCGCGTACCAATACGCAACCTACAGGAGGGTTTGGAATGCAATGAGGAAGTGCATTTCTGGATAACTCCAATGCACGCAACATAAACAATTGATTCATCGAAATTGCTCACATTTATAGCTGCATCATGATGGATAAAGTTCAAAAGCAGGAAAACTTTCCAGTTCTTTATCCCATACTGCTCTGCTGGCTACAAAAATATGCGCATTTGGTTTAATCGATAAATCGGTATCCAGACTGCCAGCAGGGACAACCAGCAAATTATCTTGTTTGCACGGAAGTGCCGAGCCACAGGTAGAACAAAAACTTCTGCTGTGCCTGGTAGCAGGCAAATTGAAAGATGTTATTTTATCTTGACCATGAACCCACTTCAGAGTGGCCGATGTCGAAAATAAATTAGCGGCGTGCGCAGAGCCGGTATCTTTACGGCAATGACTGCAATGACAGAGAAAAAAGTGTTCAAAATCCCCCTCTATCTCATACTTTACTGCACCACATAAACACGAACCTGAATGTATTGTCATTTCTTAATACCCTCAATTTTATATCAAAGAGAAAACCTGCACATATCCCGCGACAACTGCTATATCCAATTCCGCGTTATTAATTTTGGATTATTGCGCTCGCCTAATATAGAACTATCGATCCTTTTTCGCTGTAACATTTTGCCTGCTCATCGCATGTACCTCCTGTTAAACATGAGTAAAGAGCATATTACTTACGACAATAAATCGATAAACTCTATTAATCAATAACATCGCATATCACATCTGGCCAATAGCGCAAAAAGACCAGGCACAACAGTATTTTTTGTGCACACTTTTCTTTTAGTAAGCGAAATTATCAGTAAAGGTTTCCTAATGAGCAATTCCAGCTCCTTTTTTACCCGCCGTGAAATACTCTTCCTCTGTGCAACCCTGTGCACGCTGTTGTGGGGCAGCTCTTACCCTGCCATTAAAAGTGGTTATGCGATGCTGGATATAGCCCGTAACGACATACCTGCACAAATGCTATTCGCAGGTTATCGTTTTCTGCTCGCGGGTATCTTTTTGCTGTTTTTATGCAAGCTGACAGGAAAAGCATTAACCGGCATTAACCTGAAACAATGGCGACAAATCAGCATTATGGGTTTGACCCAAACAACCGTTCAATATGTATTCTTCTATATCGGTCTGGCGCATGCGACCGGCGTTAAAGCATCAATACTGAATGCAACCGGTACATTTTTCAGTGTACTACTTGCGCACTTTATTTATCACAATGACCGCTTGAACCACCGAAAAGTGCTCGGCTGCCTGGCCGGTTTTGTGGGCGTGATGGTAGTGAATTTTAATAACAGCGCACTGGATTTTGAAGTGACGCTGGAAGGCGAGGGTTTTATTGTGATCGCCGCCTTTACACTTGCAGCAGCGTCCATTTATGGCAAACGAATTTCACAACACATGGATGTGCTTATTATGACAGCTTGGCAACTGGCTATCGGCGGTCTTGCGTTAATGCTTTTGGGCTGGGCCACCGGTGGCAGCTTGAAAAATTTTGACATTCAATCAACGCTGCTATTGATTTATCTCGCCTTGCTATCATCCGCCGCATTCGCCTTATGGGGAACACTATTGAAATACAATCCTGTTGGCATGGTAAGTATTTTCAATTTTTTAGTTCCCGTCTTCGGCGTTGCACTTTCGGCAATTTTTCTCGGCGAAACGATTATGGAATGGAAATATTTAATTGCACTAGTACTGGTTTGTGGTGGTATTTTTTTAGTGACTCGTGTGCCGCGCCATCAGAAATGACGCGGAAATTTTTCAACCAATTCTACATCAGGCAATAACTGCTTGCCTGATCGTCACCATCACCTCACTCAAATATTCGGCATCGCGCCCCACTTGATAGAAACGCCCGGAACCCCAGGTGTGCATCCAGTTAAGGCCGATAAAATACAAACCTTCTGTATCTGTCACGCCCCGCTTTTGTTTGGGATAACCATTATCTTCAAACACTGGCAAGCTAATCCATTCAAAGCGCATATTAAATCCGGTAGACCAAACGATAGAATTAATACCTGAAGATCCAATATCTAACTCGGTAATTATTTCAGGCAAATAATTGCTGTAGATATTATCGTCCGCAGGAGCGTCAATGCCATTTTTTTGGATGTAATCCTCAATTCCTTTTACGATTCGTTCAGCAACCTGATCGGCATAATCCAGGTTTTGTTTCAGATCGTCTTTAAAAAATAATTTCTCACCGTCGGAGTCTTTTAATACACCGTACAATTTCATGCCTTGCCCGGCAAAAATACGCAGATTCAAATCGCGCCCGCCATCGCGGCCAGTAACATAATGATTGGTGGAGTGCACTGCATTTTTTCCGTCGGGATGGGTTTCCAATGTAGTGTTGTAATAACCCATATCATCCAGCCAATTCACCACATCCCTGCCGCGATAGCGGCGGTTGACACGCGGCGCAGGACCAACACATAAATGCACTTTACGGCCAGCAAGATGCAAGTCTTCCGCGATTTGGCAACCCGACTGACCGGTGCCAACTACCATCACCTCGCCCGGCGGAAGCTGAGCCGGATTTTTATAAAAATTGGAATGTACATGGGCGATATGTGCGGGCATTTTTTTTGCCATCGCAGGAATACGCGGCTCATGGTAACTACCACAAGCAATAACGACTTGATCTGCGGTGTATATGGTATCAACAGTCACCAATGTAAACAGGTCACCATTTTTGGTCAGTGAAATTACCGGACTGTTAAAAATAATCACAGGATTAAAAAAGGCGCAGTAGCCCTCTAAATATTCAACAATTTCATCCTTCACCATAAAACCATCCGGATCATTTCCCTGATAGGGATAACCCGGTAATTGACACTGCCAATTAGGTGTTACCAAACAAAAAGTATCCCAGCGTTGACTGCGCCAGTTATCAGCGATCTGGCTGGATTTTTCCAAAATAATATTATCGATACCTTGCTTCGACAGGCAGTAGCTCATTGAAAGCCCTGCTTGCCCTGCACCAATTACAATCGCGCTGTGATGTTGCCGACTTTTTGTCGCCGGTGACTTTTTGTTAGGTGACTTGCTATTAGGTGATTGATTGTCAGGTAAATCGGGATTTGCGGCCATGTTCATAATATTTCCCGTAGCATAATTAACGAATTAATTGAATAGAATATGCAAATTGCATTGGTCTAATTAAATTGCGTGACGCGAACCTCGCCTGTTATTTCTTGCTCTCGCAAAAATTGCAGTTTGCGATTAATTTTTTCCAACTCCGCACTGGCAGCAGTGCAGTAATAACCAAATTTTTTATACACCCGCTCAGATGCTGCATTTAAAGCAGAACTGACACGTGCATCGAATTCAGTTTGGCTGTAATGGCCACCCACAGATAAATGTTCATGCACGATAGTAGATGGTGAGTAATAAGTAACTTGATCGCCATCCGGCCAAACCACTTTAAAATTAACCGACGGCATGGTTAACTCCCATTGCGGTGAGCGGTTGTCTGTTGACATCCCAAAATTCGGTAGTAACACCCAGGTGATCAAGCTGGATTTTTCCATCGCCGGTAAAACTGCCAATCGGTGCGCAACTCAAATGGGAGTACTGAAAATAATTTAATAATGCCGAAACCTTTTCCGGTTCCACCGCGAGTAAAAAACCGAAACTTTGGAAAGCGCGTAGCCAACGAAATAAATCACCTTCCGGACGAGGGATTGCACTTAAATCCAACACGGCTCCGCAACCGGTTAACTCCAACATCATGATCAATGTACCGAGCAAACCACCGTTGCTAATATCTTTTGCTGCTACAGCTAACTCAGCCTCTGCTAATTCTGCCGGCACATTCCACTGCGCACGAATTTGTTCCGGCGTTTTTCCTGGTACGCAACCCCAATAAGGTAAGTCGCCATGCCAGCTACCGGTTAAATCTGTCAACATAAACAAGCGTTGCCCAGGCTTGATGTGATGGCAAGACAATAATTTTTTTGCGTGCCCGGTAATTGCAACTGCAAGGTTCGGTGAAAAACCCGGTTGTATACTGCTGTGTCCGCCCGCAAAATAAATTCCGAATACATCGCATGCACGTTTCATATGCTTCAATAAAACTGCACTCGCTTCGTCATCGTTATGCCAATACGCATTGACGATGGCTGTTGGCCTGCCCCCCATTGCAGCGATGTCACTGATATTCACCATCACCGATGACCAGCCAGCCGCGCGCGGATCAGTGCGCACAAAATCCGGCAACATGCCTTCCATTGCCAACAACTGAAAACCATCAACGGTTTTAAATGCGGCGCAATCATCGCCAGGCATTGCATAGCGCTGCTCAAGTGTTAAATCGGTTTGTTCACCGCAAAAACTGGCGGCCAATTTAATTGCCGTTTTTGCTTTAATTTCTGGCAACATGCGCAGCTCATCGCACAGCAACTCCAATTCACTTTGCTGGTGATGCCCGCGACTATTGCAGCCTGTTTTTTTCATGTCATGATTTATTACAAGACTATTCATGATAAATGCCTGACCATAAACGGATAATGTTCCAACTCCGCCTGCATGCGTACATGGGGCCGACCTGCCACTTCAATCACACCCAGCGTCTGCCAATGAACCGAACGAAAATAGGTTTCATTTTGCGGTTGCACATTGGCGAGAAAACGCGTGCAACCTAAATCTTTTGCGCGCGATACAGCTTCGTTAATTAATGCCTTGCCAATGGATTGGTGGCCGCGATACGCGCGCGCAACACACAGACGCCCACCAAACCAGAGGCTGTCATTTTCATCGTCAACTTGATAAATGCGCACCGCACCCACTACGTCATCGGCCACGGCACAATTGGTTGCGAGCGCCACAATCGCGATAGCGCGAAAATCCTGTCCATCCTGTTCGTTGTCCGGCAGGATTTGCTGTTCCTGTGCAAATACTGATTTACGCAACGCGAAATAACGCTGTTTTTCCCACGACATTTCCGCCACTTTGACTTGAATATGTTGCGAGCGGAAATCGGTAAATTGTTGATTATCAAACGCATACTGCAGCCGGGCCATGGGCCACCTCCTGTTCGTAACTTTTGAGTGATGAGCAGGCACCACATTTTGCGCAACCTGCTTTGAGCGAATCCGATTGAATACCGGCGTGCACTAACGCAGGACCGAGTTGTTTAAATAACCGGTCAAGCATGTCAGCACCGGGCATGGGGTGATGTTCAAGCGGTGTGCCTGCAACGGGTACAAAAGGAACTACAAAGGGATAAACGCCTAGCTCAATTAATTGCTTACTCATCGCGAGGATTTCATCTTCGCTATCACCCAAGCCCGCGAGAATATAAGTACTTACATTTCCGCGACCAAAAACTGCAACCGCCGCTTCAAAAGCCGACATATAACGGCTGAGCGGAACACTGGCTTTGCCAGGCATAATATTTTTTCGCACACGATCACTCACCGCTTCCAGATGCATTCCGAGTGCATCTACGCCGGCATCTTTTAATCGTTGAAACCACACATCATCATCCGGCGGCTCACACTGCGCTTGAATGGGAATATCCACCAGCGCACGCACCGCGCGCGCAGACTCCACTAACACCGCCGCACCGCGATCCAATGTTTTGGGTGTGCCGGTGGTCATAATCATTTGGGTTACGCCATCAAGCTCTACTGCTGCGCGTGCGACTTCTGCCAATTGTTGCGGGGTTTTACGGGCGATGGTTTTGCCATTTTTTAACGATTCTTCAATCGCACAAAATTGGCAGGAAGTGTCGCGATTGCGATAGCGCACACACTCCTGCAGCACGGTTGTCGCCAACACATCTTTGCTGTGCAGTGTTGCGATTTTCCAGTAAGGAATTCCATCTTCCGTGGTTAACTCATAAAATTTTGGTCGCCCCGGCATAGCCGCTTCAGCAATTAACTTTTCATTCTCGAAAATTAAAACTTGCTCATGATTGGCATCGGCTTTAGCACTGAATGGTGAGCGCTGGATTTGTTCGTTAAAGACCGGAATCATGCTGGTCTGGCTAGTGAAATCAAACGCTTTGTGATCCGTTGGCCCTGCGCCGCCCGCGCGCGTCAATCCAAGATTGCTTTCATCCACCCAACGCAGGCCACGTGTTTGGATTTGCGTTAATTGCTGACTGCTCAATGCCATGATCAGAATTCTCCCCTAACTACTAATAGAAAGTGACTAATGACGCGTTACTAATGAATTGCTATCAAGGATCAATTGCTTGCACTGAAATGGTTTGCATTTGAAACTGGTGATACAAAAGTTAACGCCGCCGCAATTTCTTGTGGTTCACTTTTTTCTGTTGGTGTAACGGGTTGTTTTAGCGGATGCGTATGACTTGTCGGAGTTTTATCGATCAGCAAACTGAGCAATTCAGGGCGACTGTAATGCCCCACCGAATCCATCATGCGTTTGCGTTTATTGATGAGATTAAAATCCAATTCGGCGATGCACGCGCCCTCGCCGGAATCACTGCGCAACGGAGTACCAAGTAACCTCCCTTCCGGTGAAACAATTGCAGTAAAACAACCACCGCTAATTGCAGCGATGGGGCCACCAGTATCTGCCACAATTTGTGCTTGCTGTTCCTGCGTTAACCAACCAGTCGCATTTACCACAAAGCAACCGGATTCCAACGCGTGATGGCGAATGGTGGCTTCAATTTGCTCGGCAAAAATTTCACCAACCAATGAGCCGGGAAACATACTCACATGAATTTGTTCGCGATCTGCCATCAGTGCATAACGCGCGAGCGGATTGTAATGCTCCCAACACGCAAGCGAACCAACGCGGCCAACGGCGGTATCTACCGCGCACAAACCAGAGCCGTCACCCTGCCCCCACACCATTCGCTCATGGAATGTCGGCGTAATTTTGCGGCGGTGCTGAACAAGTTGACCGTCCGCATCGAATAACAATTGCGCGTTATAAATTGAACCACCGTCGCGCTCGTTAATACCAACTGATACAACCATCTTCGCTGCTTTTGCTGCAGCGGCAATTTGTTGTGTATAGATGGAGGGAACCTCTACTGATTCCTGCATCAACAACAAATGTTGTGCGCCCATTGCACAAGGCGCCTGGATAAAAGAAAAGTATGGGTAATAAGGCACCAGGGTTTCCGCGAACACCGCTAGCTCTACTCCTTGTTTGCCCAAATCTGCAATCCACTCGCAAATTTTATTTACAGTTCCGGCGCAGGAGTAAAGCACCGGGCTGCACTGAACGGCAGCAGCCACGACTTTGTTCATAGGAAACCCTGATTTGATTTAAAAATTTAATGTAGAAAAAAGACTGGTCGATAAAAAACAATTAGAAAAATTGCACAATAAAAATCACGTCGTCCAGGTGTGGACAACAAATGCATTTTCACGACGCATCAACAATTGCAGATCCATTACGTCGAGCGGATTAATCGGGCGAATGCCTTCAATCAACGCTTTTTCGGTTTGGCCGTAAAGTGCCTGCAATGCAAAACGGCAGGCGTAAACTTCACCGCCTTCCGCCATGAAGGCTTTTAATTGCGCGTTGTAGGCGAGATGCCCGGGAAATGCTTCCGCACCTAACGTAGGGAAGCCGCGTTGCACACCCAACAAAACACCCGGGCCGTAAAGCAGAATTTTGGTTTCAAAGCCTTTACGCAAAATGCGTTTGGCTTGCAGCAGATTCACCAAACCGATCGAGCCCTCAAAAGCTACGGTATGAAAGGTCAGCAGCGCTTTTGCGCCCGGTTCAGCTTGCACATCCTCAAATACTTTTTCTTCGTAATCGACCAGAAAGTCACCGGTTTGATAATGGGGAATATCCACGGCTGGCATAGCTGTTTCCTCGTAATTGGGGTTAGGTTGAGCGACTTCATTCAAGTCGTACTACCCCTATTGCGACATCCGTACCAGCGCTGACCAAAGTGACACTCAGTTTAGCCAAATAAAATTTTACTCAATAAAAACAATAAGTTAATAATCATGGAAAATTGATATGACTAATTGAGCATTCGAAAAACAAGAAATTTTCACTACGCAATTGCATAGCAATACTCATTTGCGTAGCATGTCATTACGCAAATGAGTAGGCACATCCACACGACACCGGGACCCCGTTATGTTCGATACTGATTCATCTGAAGAATGGGGCCGTCTTGCCTACTGGATGCGCAATGCGGCGTTTGAGCAATGCCCCGAGCCACTGATGCTGCTCGACCCGCTGGAAAACAAGTACATCGACTGCAATATTGCAGCCACACAAATGCTCGGGTTTGATCGGCAGGAAATCCTCAAAATGTCCATCTCCTACATTCATGGACGCGAGCTGGGCCAGCTGATTGTTTTCACCCAAGAGGCATTGCAGCGCGGCCATGCTAAAAGCAAACGCATCTCCTGCCGATTGAAAAATGATATGCACATTCCGGTGGAGCTATCGGCATCGCGCACTGTTATTAAAGGGCGTGAATATTTGGTGGTATCGATCAAGGATATTGATTCTGAAGAGCGCCAACGCGACAAAGCCGATGCAGATCGCCTCGCGCGCAATGGCATTCTGGAATGGAAGCATCTGCAATCAATTTTCCAACAAGGCGAACGTGAAAATTTATTGATGCTCACCTCAGTTGGTGATGGTATTTATTGTGTGGATACCAACGGCCTGTGCACATTTATCAATCCAGCTGCAAAACGTTTGCTTGGCCGCACCGATGGCGATGTTCTCGGCCAAAATATTCATTATGTACACCATCACACCCACGATGATGGAACCCATTATCCCGTTGAAGAATGCCCAATTTACGCGGCGATTCGCGATGGCGTAGTACATGAGGGAATTCAGGAAGTATTTTGGAAACACGACGGCACCCCCTTCCCCGTTGAATTTACCAGCACGCCGATTATTTCTGAAGGTAGCATTATTGGTGCGGTAGTTGTATTTCGCGATATCAGCCAACGCATGGAAACCGAAAAGCAATTGCGCGATGCATTAAAAGAAGTGAGTGAATTAAAAGCGCGCCTTGAAGATGAGAACGCGTATTTGCAACAGGAAATATTAATCGAACAACGCTATCACGGCATTATCGGTGAAAGCACTGCAATAAAACGCATCCACCAACAAATCGAATTGGTTGCACAAACCGAAGCTGCGGTATTGATCACTGGTGAATCCGGCACTGGAAAAGAATTAATTGCACGCGCTATTCACGACGCAAGTAATCGCAAAGATAAACCCATGATTCGCGTTAATTGCGCCGCAATTCCCCATGAATTATTTGAAAGCGAATTTTTTGGTCATATTCGCGGTGCATTCACTGGAGCGGTGCGCGACCGCATTGGCCGTTTTGAACTAGCCAATGGTGGCACTTTATTTCTAGATGAAGTGGGAGAGATTCCACTAGAGCTACAAAGTAAATTGTTGCGCGTATTACAAGAGGGACAGCTCGAACGTGTCGGCGAAGAAAAAACCCGCAATGTGGATGTGCGGATAATTACCGCTACCAACAGGGATTTAAAAAAGGAATCTGAGGCTCATCGTTTCCGCGAAGATTTATATTTTCGTTTGAACGTATTCCCCATTCATTCGCCACCGCTACGTGAGCGCGGTACAGACATAAATTTGCTCGCTACTCACTTCCTTGAGCAAGCCAGTCAAAAATTCAATAAAAAGGACTGCAAATTACGCCAAAGCGATCTGAAGCCATTGCAAACTTACAACTGGCCAGGAAATATTCGTGAATTGCAAAATGTTATGGAGCGAGCCGCGATAACATCCCATCAAGGGCGCGTTGCCATCGATTTACCGCTCACCATCGGCAAACCTGAAATTGCAACGAAAGAAATATCACCTATCGAGGAAGGTATTATCGCCGATGATGAAATGCAAGAACGCGTAAAACGCAACATGCTAGCTGCACTTGAACAATGTGAATGGAAATTATTTGGTGATGATGGAGCGGCAGCGTTATTAAAACTGAAGCCAACGACATTGGCTTCACGCATTAAACGATTGGGGCTAAAGCAATAACCTGTTAATCATTTAACCCCAGCCCATCAAAAATCATAGGAATGCATTTTTCGATTCTGGCTTCGCGGGTTTTGGATTGTTTGGCAGCGGAGAAATGAAGCAGGTAACCTCGCTGGCGGCCCGGCGTTAATGCTTCGAATGCGTCTTTTAATCCCGGTGTTTCATCAAGCTGCTTTTGGAACTCTTCAGGAACTGCAAACTCTTCGGTCTTTTTAAACTCGACACTCAATCCTGCCTTTTCCACTTCAATCGCTTCGCGAATATACGCTTTCAAAGTGCTTTTCATCTTCTCAATTTGCTCGGCACTGGTAAAACGAATCTGCCGCGCTGCTTGCACATTATCAGTTTGCTGGACCAGAATATTTTTTGGATCTTTGATCAACGCACCTTTAAAAAATAAAAAGGCGCAATATTCTTTAAAGCCGTGAATCAAAACAATATTAGTCTTATCTAAAGTATAACAAGGCTGCCCCCATTTCAGCTCTTCGGTCAAATTACAACCGAGAGCTATTGCGCGCAATTTTTCAAATTCTGCCTGCCAGTTTTTTGCCCCGCCTAAAAATGCATCGACTTTGGGGTTTGTATTGGTCTTGGTGTCTTTACTCACTGTAGACTCCTATCGTATTTAATTATTCATACACAATAATATTGCTTCAGAAACAATATTATTGGCATACAACTACCAAAAAGAATCATCTTTACGCTCACTAACAAGCTTCAAACTACATTCTGCCATTCGACGAATTAAATCATCTGGCAATGGTTTTTTGTAAGGAACCTGAAGTGTGTTTTGAGTGGTTTTATGTGCTTTCAATTCTGCACCAAATGCTGCCATTACCGCAGCAGGTGGAGCGAAACTCAGGTGCGCTTTGTGCGCAGAAAAAGCAAACACAAACCGTGGCTCTATAAAAAAAGGAGTACCCCACTTAATCGCCTCTTCCACTTCTGGTGCAACACTCTTGAGCAATTCATATAACTGATATAAATGCGCATGCCCTTCAACTGGAGCAGCCTGGATATATTCAGGAATTGTAGACGGAGGATTTTTTGCCATTTTTATTTGCCTTGATTTTTATAAACGCAACACATATACGATCTACCTAAAGCTATAGCTTTGTAAGCAATTCCCTGGCCTCATCAATATCTGCTTCACACATATTTTCCGCATTGATCGCAAAATTTAAATACTTCCAAACTTTGGCCTTTTCTTTGGCACTCACCATATAAAGCTTTGCAAGCTCGATAGCGGCACTACCGTCACCACCACCAATGGCTTTTTCAAACCAACATTTAGCACTGAGAATATCGCCTTTGATTCTGTACGATATCCCAAGATTCAAATAGGCAATCACCTCTCCCATCTCCGCAGCCTTTAACTCCCACTCAATCGCTTTGTCGTAGTCGCACTTTACACCCTCTCCTCGCGTGTACATTAATCCCAAACGCAACATTGAATGAGCACACCCTGCGGTAGCAGCCTCAAGAAAAGTAGCGAAAGCTTCATCATAATGACCACCTTCAAGAAGCTCGTCACCTTTGATTAATAGAGATTCATTGCCCATCGGTTAATCTCGAAAACGTTACTGTTAATTCATACCATTAAATTGCATCACCAGGCTTTACAAAAATCAGGATGAGGTATTTTTTACTGCGAAACAATACGCACCGCACTTTTTACCGAATTAGCAATAAAGCACTCTTCATGTGCCTCATCATGCATTCGTAGAATGTCTTCCTGTGCTGGAATTTTTGCCCCCGAGAAAACCACGAATGGATTAAGAGTGACTTCTGAAACCCAGAGCTTTTTCCTTTCATTCATCGTCATAACACCAACGGCATTATCATGATAGGAATCCACCACAAAACCATGCTTTACCGCGATAGATAAAAACCACAGCATATGACAGCTTGATAATGACGAGATAAACGCCTCTTCCGGGTCAATAGCGTTTTCCACAGAATAAGGCAAAGGTACAACCAGTGGTGAGGAAGATCCTTGAACTTCAATACCACCGTCGAATTTCAATAAATGAGCTCTGCTATATTTATTATCTGAAAAAATTTGGTCTCCGCGATTCCAAACCACTTCTGTCGTATATTGATGAGCCATATTTCCCCCTAACAGAGTTTTCTATTTTCCAACACTTATCCAACAATGCGTGGTAATTTTTCCCGCAAAAACACCACCTGAAGCATCTAATAGCACATCACAAAATCACAACAATTAAAGATTAAACGCTGGCAAATAAACAGCCCAAAACATAAACAGAAAATACAAAGCTGCTAACGAAAGAACAGCGACAGATAACGGCATCATTTTCCGTCTTATCTTAAGATCCAGCTTCTTTATAAGAACAACAATGAAAGGGGCCAATGATATAAAAACCAGAAAAGCGTAAAACGGATAAAGCCCCAAAACAATTCTGGTCGGTAAAGGTAACTCATCACCAAAAGCTGAAAAAGTTTCAATAAAACCTGGCACCAACCTAAAAATTGAAACAAATATTAAAGCGCTAAAAACAGATAACAGTAGTACCGAAATTATTTGGCCCACACTGATATCTTCAATACGATTCGCATTTCCGTTCATGGTATATTTCCTTTTCATGTGCTTATCAAGTAGTTAGTATTTAACAGATTTGGTATCGTTAAACCTTACAGTTTTCGACCTCTGAGTGCCAATATTTTGCACTTTCCGTGGTGACCTTAATAATGTTATCTTCAGCATAAGGCGCGGGCCATATTTCAATACGGTAAAACTCTACATCACCCTTATCATATTTACCCAACTCCTCAGCCAAGCCAAAATTTTTAGCGCTGTACCTAATTCTGTAGGTTCCAGGCAATAAGGGCATTTTTTCTTTAACCTCTTCACCCCATGCTTCCAATCTAATACCCGAGTCCGAAACTTTAAATGAAGCTTCAACAATCTCATTGTGTAAATCATCAATATCAGGTTCAGAATCCAGATAATTGATTGTAAGCGTTATATTTCCTGTATGAAGCCCTGTGACAAAGAAGATGATGCCTTCCACAGAAACACCACAAAGACCATTTTTCTGCGCTGAGAAACAGGCCCTCATATCTCCATACCAATCAACATCGGAGATAAAATAAAATTGGCCATAACAAACAGGAAATAACCCACTGAAAATATTCATTGCACTTATTTTATCCACGCGGAATTTTTATATTAAAAAAATAATTTAGACTCTGGCTGAATTAAAGACTACGACACTATCATCATCGGGAAAGTGTTCATGCTCCCAACCTTTTGGGTCATTTTCTATTTCATCTGCACACTGCAGAAAAAATGCAGAAAGCGCTCGAAGTTCTTTTGGCGTTGCAGAAATAGTTACCTGCAACAGTGGTGCAATATCCAAACCGTTCGAATATCCCAAGAGATCCATTATCCATCCTTATACATTATTTATAATAAAACGACTTATAAACTTAGTGATTACAAATTCTATAATCGACGCAGCTTTTTAATACCCGCACCACCAGTGTCATAACTCACAGTACTGCGATCAATAACCGTAAATTTCTGGGAAATACTACCCTCTACAACAATGACATTTCCTTGAACCGAATAGGATTTCACCGGCATGGTCATAGGCTTTCCTTCAACACCTTGAATGGTTTTACTAAAAAAATAAACCTGGGCAGGAATAGTGGTGCCAAATGCGGTGTATTCTTCGCTTTGCCAACGCCCCAAAAGAAAATCAGAATTAATTTCCCCCACAGTCTGCTCCCCCGAAGTTTCAGATTCCTTTTTTTCCCCTATAACTTCAGTTTTTTGCCCCGCCGGTGGCCGCTCACCAAAGTGAGTTACACCTTTTTCGTCTTTCCATTTATGAATTTCACCGGCAGATGAATATGCCGAAAAAGCGGTACAGATAAGCAGAAGCGGCAACACAAAAGACGCTTTCATATAACTCCCCCAATTTAAATTATCCGTATCAACAACATATAAATGGTGCAGGCTGGCACACCTGTGCCAGCCTCTAAATTAACGAAAGAACTATAGCCCAAGCTATCCACCAGATGAAGCCGAAAGGATAATTTGTCCGGGGTTAACCGTAACATGCAATTCGACACCGATAGGGAGATTCGCCTGACTAAACCAATATCCTTTGATGAGAATAAATGGGACTGGCTTGGGATAGGGATTTTTCTGGAAGGCATTACCGTAATGTTGATACTCGTAATACCCTTTACGAACTTTTAGCTGACGCGGGTAGGGAAATTTTGCAGCCGAGCGGGACTCTGGCTTATCATTGCGCTTAGCCATGGTGGACTCCTGTTAAGTCTGTTGTGGTTAGCTGCCTCTGGGTGTTAGCGCACTCAGGGGTAGCGACTTTAAATTTGATTTAAAATGTTATTGCTTGGTTGCTCCTTTGGTTGGGTTTCAAGCGAGAATAATAAAACACCAAGAGACTGTATAAATCAACAGTTTCTTGGTGTTTTTTTATGCGTGGGATTTGTAAATTTTTATGTATTCCGTATTATTGCCGTAGACCAAATCCAACATAATCTGCCTGAAAATCCTCAAATACTGCGAGCGTTCGATCCGTTGGATAAGGAAAAAAAACAGGAGTCAAATTGTTTTGTTCACAAAACTCAACCACCTCATACCCCATCAGCTCAATTGTTTTCTGTTTCTGATTTTCAGATATATTTGCTCGCCGCCAATGATTAAAGAAAATTCTGTCTTCAAAGTTTGAAACGGCGTGCCCAGCCACATCTCTATATTGTTGTTGATTAATTTGTGCAAAATGAGCATTTGGCAGATAACTATTAAGCAACTCATAGAAATGTATAGGATCATAGCGGTCATGGTTACGGCATAGCATCAACTGCTCAACAGCAGCTTTATGGTTAATATACCCACTTGCATACTCACCATTCAACGAACAGGTAAAACCGATATTATGATCCACGAACGCAAAAAGAAACTTTTTTTGATTTCTGGAGTAAGCGGTTTCAATGACGCAATTATGGTATTGAAAGTTGAAGAATGCGACGGTTACACCTTGATTAATCATCCTATCTTCAAACACACTGATGTTTGTAAATTTCAATTAATACTCCTTAAATATATTACGCAGTTTACAAGGTGGTTTTTGATTGCACTCATCGACCGCCTTAATAAAGCGAATCAACAAACAACTGTGTAGGCTCCGGCAATAAATCCTGCGGATGATCACCACCAAATGTAGCCCATTTACTCTTTCCATAAATCAAATTACTAGACAACTCCTCTCCTGAGGATGAGTAAACTATGATTTTGAATTCTAATTTATCTTTAATACCTGACCACTCTGTAGCTCTATCTTCCCAATGTAAAATCACCGGTACAACAAGATAATCATACTTTCCATTGGATGCAGATTGCAGACAACTGACGTCTTTGCATCGAGTGGAAATATCGACGGTATTTGTGTGCCTCATAAACGCTGAACGCACAGCTGTTGCTGTAGCACTACCGGAGTTGGCGTATACAGCCCCGTCATATGATCCATTTTGAGGAGTTGCGATTAGAACTGATTTGGAAGGCTCCAATCGGACATTACTTTTTTTGATGGCTTCGTTTTTATAGGTTGAAACACATCCTGATAACATCAGAATTGCAGCCAATCCTGAACTTATACTTTTATTCATTGTACGATCCTCGGAATCCATATTTTTAAAATTTCATACTTGATGCCGATGAAGTTCTTATTTATCTAACCATCACTCAAAGACTGCTTCACCTGAACAGCAAAGAAATATAGCTCCTTCCAACAAAATTAAAAGTACACACCATTACACAATCAATAATACCGCGGCGAATAAACCTGTTCAGCCTGCGCACTACCCATAATCTGCCCAAGAATATCATTATGCATCGCAAGCAATTTGCCATTGCGTTCGTTGAGGGATTTGGTTTGTTGGATAAGACGTTCCAATTCGCTCCAGTACTGGAGGTAGGAACTACGATTGGGAAGTGGGCAGTGGATTAATAATTTCTCCATTGCGCCGGGGAGGGAGGGAGATAAACCAAACGCGGTGAGGATTTTTGAGCGGCGTTCGGCGCGGACGCGGATAAATTCCACGAGTACAGAAATTTGTTGGTTAAGCGATTCTATTTGCGCGCTGTTGCGCACCAGCAGCTGCTCGTAGAGGGCTTGCATTAAACGTTGCAAGCCTTCGTAGTCGGTGCAATCCAGTTCGATATCGCGCCCGGCCAGTTGTACCAGCTGCTCACTGCGAGTCATACATCGGTGCCGCGATGGTAGGCGAGGATGCTGTGGGCAAGCACTTTGACATCGCTGCTTAATTCGCCGCGCGCCAGTGCTTGCTTGATAGCAGTTACCTGGTTCATATCGATTTCCGGCAATGCGCGCATTGCCTCCTGCAATTGCTCCAAACGCGGCTCGGGTTTTGGGCCTGCAGCAGCCACTTTGGGCTGTTCAGCTGCTTCGGTTTTGGTGCTGGCAACAGACTCGGTGGGAGCGCTGTAACCGGCTTTGATGTTTCTGCTGATTTCCATAGTGGAGTCCTGCAATTAGGTTGCTACTGCAGTCATTTACACAAAAATGACTCTGTTATTGCCTATGGGCGACACAGCCAGGCAATAACTTAAATCGTCCGCTCAAATTTTTCAGGGTCGCTTAGCCCTGATTTCTCCACCATGACTGGCTGGCCAAACCATCCTGAATTTTCTGCTCTTGTTGATTTAGCAATTGTTGCCACTGGGTCATTTTCGCGTCGATCACATGGGCGACGATTTTTTCGCTACGCATGGCGTTCATGAGCTCCAGCTGAATACGCGCGAGATTTTCCTCCGCGATGGTCAATTCCTTGCGCTGAAGCTCGACCATCTTCAATAAAGTGCCTTTGTATTTTTGCTGGTTGTCGCGCTGCAATGGCGTGGTCATGGGCACAGTAAAACCACATAAGCGAGTAAGGCCGGTAATGTTGTTGCGATAGCGCTGGCACAGGTTTTGTTGGTATGTAACGCGGCCCAGCATTTGTTGTACGCGGGTCGCGCGCAAGGTGGCGAGGCGCGATAAGGTATCGAGTTGTTCTTTCATTATTTTTTGCCGCCTTTCATTTTATCAACAGGGCTTACCGAATGATGCTTCGTAAATCCGCCAGACATTGCTCCAGCTCTGCGCCCTGGCCTACGTCCTGTCGCAGGAACTTTTCGATAGCGGGAGCGAGTTGTACTGACTGATCGGTTTTTAAATCCATGCCCGGCGTGTAGCCGCCGAGGGGAATTAATTCTTTGATTTTTTCGTAGGTGCTGTAGTACTCCTTCAACTGGCGCGCAGCCTGTTGATGGGTTTTGTCGGTTACTTGTGTCATGCAACGGCTGACCGAAGACGCAATATCAATCGCCGGATAATGGCCTACATCAGCAAGACGGCGCGATAGAACGATATGGCCATCAAGGATCGCACGGGCGCAATCCACAATCGGGTCTTGCTGATCGTCACCTTCGGCAAGCACGGTGTAGAGCGCACTTAAACTGCCGCGCTCACTTTCACCATTGCCCGCGCTTTCTACCAGTTCCGGCAACATACCGAATACCGAGGGCGGATAACCTTTGGTAGCGGGCGGCTCGCCTAATGCCAAGGCGATTTCGCGTTGCGCCATGGCGTAGCGGGTTAATGAATCCACCAACAACAAAACGTCTTTGCCCTGATCGCGAAAATAGGCGGCGATGCTGTGGCACAGCTCGGTGGCTTTCATGCGCATCAGCGGCGATTCATTAGCGGGCGCGACGACCACGACGGCTTTGCGCAAACCTTCTTCGCCCAGGGAATGCAGAATAAATTCCTGCACTTCGCGACCGCGTTCACCGATCAAACCAACCACGACAACATCCGCTTTGGTCTGGCGGGTGATCATACCGAGCAACACGCTTTTGCCCACGCCACTGCCAGCGAACAAGCCAACCCGTTGGCCTTTGCCGAGGGTGAGCATGGTGTTGATTGCGCGCACCCCCACATCCAAAGGCGCGGAAACCGGACGACGGCGCAGCGGATTTATTTTGGGTAATTCCATCGGCAAGGGATCACGCCCTGACAGCTTGCCCAGATCATCCAACGGCTCGCCTAAACCGTTGAGTACACGGCCCAACCAGGAATCATCAATTTGTAAACTAGTGTCGTCATCGGCAGGGAAAACACGCGAACCTGCGGCCAAACCAAGCGGTTTTTTGAAGGGCATCAGGTAACTGATATCGCGGTTAAAACCCACCACTTGTGCATCCAGCATGCTGCCATCGCCCTGCTCTACGTAGCAGCGCTGGCCAGTCATGCGCTGGCAGCCGTGGCTTTCCAATAACAAACCGGAAACGCGCACCAGGCGGCCACTCACCCGCGCAAGCTGGATGCTATCGAGCGAACGCAGTGCGTCATCGAGTTTGAAATCATTCAAAGGGGATGAGCCATTCACGGCTTAGCCCTCAGCCAGATGCATATGTTCAGCAAGGGTATCGATACAGGCATCCAGACGTTGCTGGCAGCCGATATCCACTTCCGTTTGCGCAGTCACAATGCGACATTCGCCCAGCGCGAGTTTTTCATCGGCCACCAAACGCCAGTTAGCAGCGCGGCCGGGGGCGAGATCCTTGATGCGGTTATATTCCTCGGGGTTAAGCTGGATATGCACATCGCTCTGCTCAGCCGGCATGGCAGCCAACGCTTCTTCAGCCAGATTCAATAACTGGGTTGGATGCAACGTGAGCTCGCAACGGATCACCTGCTGCGCCACCTTCTTTACCAATTGCAGTAATTCGCGGCGGCGCTTGCGATCAAAGTCTTCCATAAACGCCTGCATGTGCTGGCTGATCTGGTCCAGCGGTTGGCTGGCGGTTTCAAAAATCTGCCGACCCTCTACCTTTCCTTCCTCGCGCCCGCGGGCCAGACCTTCGTTACGGCCAACAGCATAACCTTCACGCCTACCTTCTTCCTGGCCCTGCGTTAGTCCCTGCTGATAACCTTTATCCGAACCTTCCTGGAAACCATCGGCGATGGCGCGCTGAAGTGCAGCGGGATCGGCATCCCAATTATCGCCACCCAAGCCATTTTGATGAAAACTGGCACGCGGTGGAAAACGATAGGGTCGCCAACCTTTACCTGCACCTTTAATAATTTTTACCGTCATCGCTCGCCTACCCTTTCTTATTCCACAGTTTGTTCGCGGAACAGTTGCAACTGGATTTCACCGTTAGCGGCCATGTCGCGCACCACCGCCATAATGTCTTTGCGCACTTGTTCGATGCGACTCATGGGCACCGGCCCCTGGCGGCGGTTGATGGATTCCATCTGTTGCGCCTGGCGTTTGGGCATAGCTGCTGCAATCGCCTTGCCCAATGCCGGTTCGGCACCTTTGAGCGCCACGACCCACTCTTCCAGCGGAATCGCTTCGAGCAGGATTTGCAGTACTTCCTGGTTTTGGCGCGAGAGGATAAAGAAGTCGTACATCTCGTCTTCGATCTTGCCGACCAGATCTTTATTGTGCGAACGCAACAGTTCGAACATCTGGTTACGGTCGCCTTTGAAGCGGTTCATGATGTCCGCCGCCTGCTTCACGCCGCGCACACGCGAACCCTGGGTCGAGAGCACAGAGAGGCTGCGATCAATCAATTCTTCCAGCTCGGCGATCACATCGCTGTTCACCTCATTGAGGTTGGCGATGCGGTAGAGCAATTCGTCCTGGCTCGCGGCGGGCATGCATTCCAGCACTTCACTAGCCATAGCCGGCGGCAGGAATGCGAGGAAAACCGCCTGCATTTGCGCATGCTCTTTCGCAATCAGCGCAGCAAATTGCTTGGGGTCGATCCATTCCATCTTCGCCATTTTTGCACGGATTTCTTCGCCGTAAATGCTATCGAGCAGGTTGCGGGTGATGTCGCTACCCAGCGCCTTGCCGAGCATGCTCGACAAGTAATTGCGCGATGCGCCCTTGATGCTGCTTTGCTCTTTGTAATCTTCAAAGAAGCGGCCAATCACATCGGAAACCATCGGCTGTTTGACATTACTCAGGCGCGCCATGGCCTGGCTGACACTGACGATTTCCTCGCGCGAAAAATGGCGCAAGACACCGGCAGAGGCACTGTCGCCCATGCTCAATAACAAGATCGCTGCCTGTTCAATCGCACTCATTGAACGCAATGCAGAACGGGGTTGGATTGCTGTCGCAGCACTCGCTGCGGCCGCATCAGCTGGCTGGGTTAAGGGTTCTTTCATTTCGGCCTATCCATTGTTTAAGGACTTCGGAAACACGTTCAGGGTCATTTTTCGCCAGCATTTGCAGGTGCTCTACCTGCAACTCCAGGCCCGAGCCGGGCGCTGGCAAAGTGATTTCGGCAAGCGGGCTGAATTCACCCAGAATGCGCGGACCTTCGCCGGTAAACGTACGCGGCTCGGTGCGCCCCAAGCCCATTGTCGGTTCGGGTGCAGGCATAAGTACCTGGGTATTAGAGCGGATCAAATCGCGCAATGCAGGGCGTACCACCATAAAGATCAACAGCAGGCAGACAAGACCAAGAATTCCCATCTTCGCCAGGTCATAAACCTGATTGCTCTCCCACCAGGGCAAGGCCGCCAGCGGTTCAGCCGGTGCAGTGAACGGGAACACGCTCAGGGTTAGCAGGTCACCGCGCTTTTCATCAAAACCGACCGCACTTTTCACCATGGTTTCCAGTTCCGCACGCGCTTCCGGGGTCCAACCACCTTCGGGTGCTGTAGCCGCGTTTATCACCACGGCCACACTTTGGCGACGCAACGCAAAAGGCGCGTGTTTAACGTGGGTAACGGATTGGTCGTATTCGAGCTGGCGATTCGATTCTTTCCGCAGTGAAGTCGCCGCTTTGTTTTCAGCACTGCTTTCGTTTACAGACCCAGCGGTCTGCTCGCCTTCCGGTGCAGCGCCATCCGCAGGTGGTGCGTTTTCCTGAGTTGCAGGCGGTACCGGGCGATTGCTCAATGAACCGGGAACGCCGAGAGCAAGCTGGTCAAGCACGCTTTCATCGCGCAAGATTTCAGAGCGCAAGCGCGGATTATTGCCGTAAGACTGGAGGGTTTCCTCGCGCTGGCTGAAATCCACATCCGCTGCCACGCTGATACGGTAGTTGCCCGCGCCCAGCACCGGCGCCAATACTTCTTCCACATTGGTGACCGCTTTGGTTTGGTAGTCATTGACCAGATCCCAGCTTTGTACCGGGCCCGCGGTTTCATTCAAACCGCGCGACAACAACACACCGTGTTGATCCACCACGCTCACATCTTTCGCCGCCAATTGCGGCACACTGCTGGCGACCAGATTCACAATCGCACTGACTTGTTCGGGCTTGAGTTTGTAGCCGGGCGCGACCTGCAGGATCACCGAGGCTTTGGCGGGGTCGCGCTTACTCACCACAAACGATGAGTTTTCTTGCAGCGCCAGATGTACCCGCGCCATTTCCACGCCTTTCATGGTCATCACACTGCGCGCCAGTTCGCCTTCCATGCTGCGTTTCAGGCGCACATCCTGCACAAACTGACTGGTGCCAAGCGGCTCTTCCTTATCAAATAATTCATAGCCATCCGGCCGTTCCGCCTGCACACCTTTGGCGCTGAGCAGCATGCGCGCGCGGGAAATTTGATCCTCACGCACCAGTACCTGCCCAGTCTGCGGATGCAGGTTGTAGGCGATGGCTTCGGTATCCAACACCTGCATTACGTCAGCAGCAGAATAGGTTTCACCGGCGCCATACAGCGGGCGAAAGGAACCTTGATCGCGCCATAAATAGAACACCACACCAATCGCCACAATGGCCGCGATTCCCGCCAGCGCCATCAACGACATACGTGGATCGAGCTTCAGGCCACTGCCAAAAACAGAGGCGGGCAGCCGGCTTTTAATAAATTGAACCATGTTGATATCTCACCGGTTATTACAGCGGCATGCGCATAACTTCTTCAAACGCGCCGGTTACTTTGTTGCGAACTTGCATCAATGCCGAGAAGGCAACACTCGCTTTTTGGCTTTCCACCATGGCGCCAACCAGATCGTCACTCGCGCCGGAATCCACCGCTTCAGCCATTGCGCTCGCCTTGTGTTGCTGGGCGTCAACCGCTTTGAATACATCGGCAAACGCTGTGCGGAAACCATCCTGGTTACCCACTTCAACACTGCCAATACCTTTAGCTCCTTCAACGCCCAAAGCACCGTCCACACTGAAGTGGTTAGCGGGAGCAATGGCCGGGCCTGTAGCGGCCTGCTTGATCTGATCCATACGGCCAAGCAATTCCTGTTGAACCTGCACAATTGAACTCATGGTCTGTTCCTCTGGTGACGATGCCGTCGAAAAACCGGTTGGTTAAACATTACGGATTAGAAAGTGATTTGTACGCCCTGCTCGCGCATGGCATTCAGGCGATAGCGCAACGCACGCGGCGTCATTCCCAAGCTCTCTGCTGCTTTGGTTTTATGGCCACCAAAGCGGCGGATAGTATCGATAACGTGTTGGTATTCGGCCCACTTTCCGCTGGCACGAAGTGCTGCTTTACCACTGACTTCGGAGCTGATAGGAGCACTTTCTTGCGTAATGTCGGCAGCTGGCGCGCTTAAACCCAAATCCTGCGGCTGGATAAACAAGCCATTACGCAGCACCAACGCCCGTTGCAACATGTTTTCCAGTTCGCGCACATTGCCCGGCCAGTTATGGGCGATCAGTGCATCGCACGCGGCCTGGGTCAGCAGATCTTCGCGCTGTTCATGAGGTGCGTGTTTACGGATCAGGCGATTGGCCAACGGCAGCACATCGTCTTTGCGCTCACGCAGCGGGCTGATATGCAGGGGCAGAACATCCAGGCGGAACATTAAATCGGAGCGGAAACGGCCTTCGGCCACTTCAACCTGCAAGTCGCGGTTGGTAGCGGCGATGATGCGCACGTTCAGGGGGATTTCTTTATGGCCGCCGAGGCGCTCAACTTTCTGTTCTTGCAGTACGCGCAATAATTTTGCTTGCAGGCCGAAGGGCAACTCACCGATTTCATCCAGTAGTAACGTGCCGCCATTCGCCAATTCAAACTTGCCTGGCTGGGCTGCGGTCGCGCCGGTAAAGGCGCCTTTCTCGTGACCGAATAACAGGGATTCGAGCATCTGCTCGGGAATCGCTGCGCAGTTAACGGCGATAAACGGCGCATCTTCCGCCGCCGAAAAACGGTGGATATAACGCGCCATCATCTCCTTACCCGTGCCGGTTTCGCCGGTAATCAGGATCGGTGCACTCGCTAACGCAACACGTTGCGCCATCGCCAGCAAGCGACGCCCCGCGCGCGAACGGGTGACAAAAGACTCTTCAGCAGCCAGTGCCGATTCCTGGCGTTGCAATAAGGCATTCAATTGCGCACCGCTAAAGGGCGCAAGCAGATAATCCACACAACCCAGTTCGAGCAACGCGGCAGCTTTTTCCTGATCGGCATATTCCACCACCGGGATAATACTGAGCGCAGGCACTTCGGCGATCATCGCACCCACACGGGCAAACAGGCCGGCGCTGGGGAAACTGCTGACAAACACAAACACCATACTGGCACTGGCGATCAAACCGGAACTCAGCTCACCGAATTCAGTGCAATGCATTAACTGGCAACCGTTGCGCTCAAGACTGGTAGTTAACAGGCTATAGGCTTCGTCGCGCGAGCGGCCAAGGATCACGACTCTGCGCGCATGCGCTTTGTCACCAGACAGCTTCTGGCCAAACACCTTATCTCCAAACAAGTGCTCATCCGCAAAGCGATCATTGCGGCCAGCGAAGCGCCTGTTTATTCCTTGGTGGATTGTTACCTGGCTGGCTGTTGCCTGGTTGATTGTTGCCTGGTTTGTGGACATCACCGTCATCACCTTCCTGTTTACCGAGGATCGGCTAATAGGATCTGCTAAAAGATCATCTATTAGGTTTTGGCTATGAATTTGCTGGTTTTAATTAATCTGCCATTAAAGTTTTTCTTTCTTCCGGTCGCCTTTATCGTTTAAGCCCGTCATAAGGTGGATAAGGATCCATGTGACGCAAGACCAAAAGATGTGTGAACCACTTCATGTCCTCGAACATTAGCAACTTGCCTCCAAACCACTAAATCATTTGGTCTCAAATAAAATCAAACGCGCTAAAACCCGCTCAAAAACAGCTTTTGATATCTATTGATTTAATCTCCCGCCTACCCCGCTCCTATACTCGCTCACGTGATGACTATCACAACTGCTCTTTGACGCAGTACGTGATCGCACAACCCATGACTCAACAGGAATAGCTAACCAATCTGTTACCGGTCGCTGTATTGACCGCGAATGGCTTGGTGTAAGGACACAGGGCTGACTGGTTACTTATCGCTCACCAGCAATAAACACCAGCCAGGTAAATAGAAGGGCAACTCACAGACGCTCACCACCATGACACTGAATACCATGACGCCCAACACCATGACGATTAGCGCCAAAGTGCTTCATAAGGTAGCCGCCGACCAGTTCACCCGGTTAAAGCCGCACAAACTGGGCCGCCACTACCATAAGATTCCGCAGTTCATCCATGAGATATCCAACAAGTATCCGCGGGTGATCAGCGACTATTTCCTGCGCAATTACCGGATCAACCTGGAGCTGCGCCGGGTGCAGGTGCATGAACAGCGCGAAGCAGATGCCGAATGCATTTACCGCTCGGCGCTGGGCAAAGTCGGGTTTGCAATAGATCGCATCCTGCTCACCGAAGTGCTGGAATGCTACTACGGCGGCATCGGCCTCCCCGGTCAGGAGAACCCGCCGATCAGCATGTCCGAACAGCGCATGCGCAGCCGTTTGGGGATCGATGTAGCGCAAATCTTTGCCCGCGCCCTGCTCGCCGGTGAAACCTTTGGTGACCTCAAAGCCTGGGAAAACGCCTACGAAGAAACCCAGTGGGAATACATCGCCGAGTTCCAGTATCACAGCCATATCACCAACAAGCAGTTATCCATCTTTATTTACTTGGATACCCAACTGGTGGACGAACTGACCAACCGCATGGCCAGCCCTGCGCCAGTTCCCACTGGTGCCAATCCGATAAACCAGATCATTCATTTGCCAGTGCGACTCAACTGCGTGATCGCCGCGCTGCAAATGCCACTCTCACAAGTGCTCGCCCTGCAAGTGGGCGACATCGTGATGATGCGCATGCGCGAGCGCTGCGATGTGGAAATTAATCAGGAAAAACTCTTTCGCGGTGCCATGTTTGAAGACGATGGCGCACTCTTTTTAACCTCTCTGGAGAGCGTGAAAACATCATGAACAACCAATTTTCCGATAACGACTTTGACAACCTGATGAGCAACGGTGACCTGGGTTTGCCACCGTTGCAGGAATCTACGCCGTTCAACAATCCATTTGATGCAGCGCCTACCGCGCAAGCACCACAACAGGATTTAAGTTTCTTCGGCAAGATTCCAGTGAATGTCACACTGGAAGTTGCCTCCACAGAAATTCCGCTGAAAGAATTAATGGAAGTAGATACCAGCAGCGTAATCATGCTGGACAAACTTGCTGGCGAACCGCTCGATGTAAAAGTCAACGGCGCGCTTTTCGCGAAAGCCGAAGTGGTGGTGATGAACGGCAATTACGGGTTGCGCATTCTGGAATTAACCGGAACCGGTTTGAACGGATTGGCTTCATGATTCGGCTCAGTCATCTCATTACCGCATTCGCATTGTTATTGCTGCCGTCGCTGTCCTTTGCAGCCGGTGGCGATATCAGTTTGCTCAATATCACCGACACCGAAAACGGTCAGGAGATGAGCGTCAAATTGCAAATATTAGTGCTGATGACGCTGCTCGGTTTTTTGCCGGCGATGCTAATGATGATGACCTGCTTTACGCGTTTTATTATCGTGTTGGCCATTTTGCGCCAGGCGATTGGCTTGCAACAAAGTCCGCCCAACCCGGTGTTAGTCGGTGTCGCCTTGTGTCTGACTTTGTTAGTCATGCGTCCCGTCGGCAATGAAATTTACACCAAAGCTTACATTCCGTTTGAAGCGGATCAAATTACCTTGCAACAAAGTCTGGGCGAAGGAAAACAAATCCTCAGCCGTTTTATGCTCGCCCAAACCAGCAGCAGCTCATTGGATACGATGATCGCCCTCTCCGGTGAAGAGCGCCCGAATGATTTAAAAGACCTGGATTTTTTGGTGCTGTTACCCGCATTTGTCTTGAGCGAATTAAAAACCGCGTTTCAAATCGGCTTTATGATTTTTGTTCCGTTTCTGGTGATCGATCTTATCGTCGCCAGTGTGTTAATGGCCATGGGCATGATGATGCTCTCGCCAATGATGATCTCCCTGCCCTTTAAATTAATGGTGTTTGTTTTAGTGGATGGCTGGACTTTATTAGTCGGCACGCTCACAACAAGTATTCAACCGTTTTAGCAAAGTTATTTTGGTTACCAACGGTAGAAAAATTTTCCAGATTATTTTTTCGGGACTTTTTAAAAGAACATTTTTCAGGGCTATAACCATGATGACTCCGGAAACAGCAACGGCGTTGATTGCCAACGCGGTATATATCACCGGCCTGGTGGTGTGCGTATTGATTGTGCCGAGTTTGATCGGTGGATTAATCGTCAGTATTTTTCAAGCGGCAACACAAATTAACGAGCAGATGCTGAGCTTTTTACCACGCCTGTTAATCACGCTCGGCATGTTGTTATTTGCCGGCAACTGGATTCTGCAAACATTAAGCGATTTATTTGTGCAGATTTTCCAGCAAGCGGGAACGCTGGTCGGCTAGCGACAATTACGTCACTAGCTAACGCGCCTTTTATGACAACCGCCCCCTTATTTGAACTCAGCCAATTGCTGCGCGATGCGCAAGCCTATTGGTGGCCATTTTGTCGATTGCTGGCACTACTGAGTATGGCACCGTTGTTCAATCACAAAAGTGTTTCAGTGCGCGTGCGCGTGTTACTCGCCCTGGTGCTGACGTTTGCGATTGGAAAAATATTGCCGGTACCGCCGGATATTGAACCGCTTTCATTCAAAGGCATTATGACTACCTTCGAGCAAATTATTTTTGGTGTCATCCTGGGCTTGATGCTGCAACTGGTCTTTACGGTTTTTATGCTGGTGGGCGAAGTCATTTCCGCGCAGATGGGTATGAGCATGGCGCGCTATAACGACCCAACCAACGGCGTTTCATCATCATCGATTATTTACCAGCTGTATTTTATTCTGCTGGCATTTTTATTTTTTTCCATCGATTGCCACTTATTGATTATCAGCGTGTTCTATCAGAGTTTTATCCACTGGCCGGTGGGTGGTGGTTTGCATTATCTCGGTATTGAAGCTTTTTTGCGGGGCATAGCATGGACTTTTTCAGCAGCAGTATTAATCAGTTTGCCTATCGTTTTTTGTATGGCGCTGGTGCAATTCTGTTTTGGTTTGCTTAACCGAATTTCCCCGGCGATGAATTTATTTTCCCTCGGTTTTCCCATCACTATTTTAGTGGGATTGTTGTGTATCTACCTGACCCTGCCCAATATGCCGCAAAGCTACCTGCATTTAACGCGTGAGCTGCTGGACACTATTGGCTTTGTGTTGCGAGGTTCCTGATCATGGCAGATGACAGCAGCAGCCAGGAAAAAACCGAAGAGGCATCGGCCCATAAACTCAAAAAGAGTAAAGACGAAGGGCAAGTCGCACGATCGAAAGATCTGGCGACCACTATTTCATTATTGGCGACGCTATTAGTATTGAAATACAGCATCGGTTTTTATTCGGAAACCTTGCATGAAAGTTTTCGCCTCTCGTTTGTAAACTTCCATGAATCCACTATTCGCTTAAACGACCTGCAACTGTTGTTAACCGAAAACATTATTCTGTTTATTAAAGTGTTGTTGCCGTTGCTGATTACACCACTGCTCGTGGTTAGCTTGTCATTGATGCCCGGCGGCTGGGTTTTTGCCAGCAAGAATTTCATGCCGCAATTCAGCCGCATGAATCCAATTAAAGGTTTGGGCAAAATTGTCTCGGCGCAAAACTGGACCGAGCTATTAAAATCCATGCTCAAAGTCACGGTATTGTTGTTAGCCGCCTGGTGGTTAGTGATAGAGGCCAGCTCACATTTAATTGAATTACAGCGTAGTGATTTACCCGGCGCCATCGGCAATGCATTCAGTTTATTGTTTAACACCACCCTCGCCTTGCTGGTCGTATTTATTGTTTTCTCGTTTATCGACATTCCATTGCAGCGCTTTTTCTTCCTAAAAAAAATGCGCATGAGCAAACAGGAAGTGAAAGAGGAACACAAAAACCAGGAAGGTCGCCCGGAAGTTAAAGCGCGCATCAAACAATTGCAGCGGCAAATGCTGCAACGACAAATTAATAAAGTGATTAAGGATGCGGATGTGGTGATCGTCAACCCGGAACACTATGCCGTTGCGTTGAAATATGATTTGAAAAAAGCCAAAGCACCCTATGTATTGGCAAAAGGAGTGGATGAGCTTGCACTTTACATGAAAAAACTCGCTGCCAGCCATCAACTGGAAATTATCGAAATGCCGCCGCTAGCACGCGCGATTTATCACACTACGCGCATCAACCAGCAAATTCCGGCGCCGCTTTATACAGCTGTAGCGCACGTACTGACGTATATATTGCACCTGCGCGCTTATCGCCAGGGCCGCCGGAATAAGCCGGTTTTGCCAAACAACCTTCCGATCCCGGCCGGCATGGCCAACAGGACTTAACCATGAACCCACTCCAACAAATGCTCCCGACCTTTCGCAGTGGCCGCATCGGAATTCCACTGCTGATTTTGTCGATACTGGCGATGATTATCCTGCCGCTGCCGCCGCTGCTGCTGGATATTTTATTTACCTTCAATATCGCGGTAGCAATTCTGGTTTTACTTACCAGCGTATCGGCAAAAAGCCCACTGGATTTTTCGTTATTTCCCACCGTGATTTTAATTACGACATTAATGCGCTTATGCTTAAACGTCGCCTCAACGCGCGTGGTGTTATTGGAAGGACATACCGGAACCGATGCGGCGGGTAAAGTGATCGAAGCCTTCGGTGAAGTAGTTATCGGCGGTAATTTTATTGTGGGGTTGGTAGTGTTCATGATTTTAATGATCGTGAACTTTATTGTTATCACCAAAGGTGGTGAACGCATTTCCGAAGTGACTGCGCGTTTTACCCTGGATGCATTGCCCGGCAAACAAATGGCAATTGATGCCGATTTGAATGCGGGATTAATTTCCCAGGAAGATGCCAAGCAGCGTCGCCAGCAAGTCGCCAAAGAAGCGGATTTTTACGGCGCCATGGACGGTGCATCCAAATTTGTACGCGGCGATGCCATCGCGGGAATTTTAATTCTATTAATTAATTTGTTCGGTGGTTTTGCCATCGGCATGTTTATGTACGACCTGAGTGCAGGCCAGGCATTCCAGCAATATGCATTGCTCGCGATTGGTGACGGCCTCGCTGCACAAATTCCTGCGCTGTTACTTTCTACCGCAGCGGCAATTATTGTTACACGCATCAACGAATCTTCTGAAATTACGCAGCAGGTTGGCAACCAATTATTGGCATCACCAACGACGCTCTACACTGTAGCCGGTATTTTATTTTTACTGGGCGCCATTCCAGGTATGCCGCATATCGCATTTTTCACCTTTGCTGGGCTCATCGGATTTATCGCCTGGCGAATATCACAAAGTCCGCAACCGGCAGATGCATTGGATGAAGCGGAAGCCATCACCAATGCAATGGCGCAAGAACAAAATCAAAATCTTGCATGGGATGATATTCCCGCTGTAGAAACCTTATCGATTTCACTTGGCTATAAATTAGTGGGATTAGTGAATCAAGCAGCGGGAGCACCGCTCGTGCAACGCGTGCGCGGTGTGCGTCAAACCTTATCCGAAAACCTCGGCTTTTTATTACCGGAAGTACAAATTCGCGATAGCCTGCGTTTAAAAGCAGCGCAATACAATATTTACATTAACGGTGAAAAAATTGATGGAGCTGAAATTCACGCTGACCGCATGATGGCAATTCCCTCGCCGGAATTGTACGGTGAGATTGATGGCATTTTGGGAACTGATCCCGCGTACCGCATGCCCGTGGTGTGGATTCTTCCCAGCGAAAAATCGCGTGCATTAAACCTGGGTTATCAAGTTATAGATTGTTCAAGTGTGATCGCCACCCATTTAAATAAAGTGATTCGCGCTAACCTTCCGGAAGTATTTAAACATGACGATGTTGATCACTTGCTACAACGTTTAACCCAGCAAGCACCCAAATTAGCGGATGCATTAAAAAATCAATTAAGCCTTACACAACAACATCGCATATATCGTCAATTATTGCAGGAAGAAGTGTCGTTGCGCGATATCGTCAGCATCGCTACTGCACTGGTAGAAGGTAGTGAAAGCACTAAAGATCCCGTATTATTATCTGCTGATGTGCGTTATGCCTTGCGTCGCAATATTGTGACCAGTATTGCCGGTGAACGCAGCGAGCTTTCTGTTTTTGTATTGGATAATAATCTGGAAAATACTTTACTCAGTGCCTTAAGCATCGCCAAACAAGCGGGGCCGGTAAGCCTGGATAATATTCCGGTAGAACCCAACCTGCTCAATCAATTGCAAAACGCCATGCCCGTCGTAAAAGAAAAATTACGCAAGGATGGCCATCCGCCAATCCTCGCGGTAATGCCACAATTGCGTCCGCTGCTAGCGCGTTACGCGCGCGTATTTAGCCCCGGTTTGCATGTGCTGTCGCAAAATGAAATTCCCGAGAAAGTGGGTGTAAATATTTTGGGAAGTTTGGGTTAACAAAATCGTTACTATGTTTGATATTCGTTTGCCATTACATCATTACATTCAAAACCAATGAATTAATGGCAAACATTGACTACACGGGAAGATACGAAAGGAGATTTAAAAAACGAAACCGTTATTGTTCCTCGCTTTCTACTTCACTGTTTTTAATACGCAGGTTATCTACCATTGAGATAAATTCTACTGAAGGCTGCTC
This sequence comes from Cellvibrionaceae bacterium, assembly GCA_021151825.1. Lineage (GTDB taxonomy): Bacteria > Pseudomonadota > Gammaproteobacteria > Pseudomonadales > Cellvibrionaceae > Cellvibrio. Next base: position 43,302 of record JAGKWQ010000007.1, on the reverse strand, counting down.
AAGCATAAATCCCGCTTCAAAGTATCCATTGTTGGTGAAGCTGCCTGACCATTTACAGGTTGCATCCAGATCAAACTGAAGCACTTTTTCTTCGCCTAATCGCATCTGCATATGCAAGTGTTCATCTTGCACAAAAGGAGCATCACTCAGCACCTTAAGCCCACATTCGGATACATCCCCCACATAACCTATTAGCGCTCCATTACGGGGATTGCTAACTTTGGCATGACACATAGAGCGAAACTGCTGGCGACTTTGCTGGCGCATAGCGATCAACCTCCATGAGGTATTTTGTTAACACGGCAAGACAGCCGCTGTTTAAACATTATTGGGATTGCCAAATAATTCGAATAAAATATACCCCGAACTACAATAGTGATGTCAATAAATCAATAGCTATCGATCGCGCACCTAACCAACGAATATAAAAATACCCGATTAAGTAATTGACCAATAAAGAGTTATATCACGATGGTTAGGCCGACGAATAGTCGCCGCTCTCAGTTTCACCCCGCTGGATTCGCAGTTTCTCCACCATCAACACAAATTCGGCTGAAGGTTCATCCAATATAAAACCCGCCTCGTAGTAACCGGTTTTCACATTAGACCCGGACCATTTGCAAGTCACCGCCAGATCAAATTGCAATACTTCATCATCTTTAACCCGCATCCGCAACCGCAAAGATACCTGTTCATCTTGCACAAATGCTTTATCGCTCAACACCTTAAGCCCGGTTTCCGAAACATCCCCCACATAACCAATCAATGCATTGGTCTTGGGATTACTGACTTTCACTCGAAAAATAGAACGAAACTGCAAACGACTCTGGTTGCGCATAAAGGTCGGACCCGATTAAAAAGTTGTGCTAAAGCGGTAGGGCGACCATGTTTAAGAAGAACTTAAGGGGAATTTAAAAAATATTTAATCAAGAACACCATAGTTCAGCGCCATACGCGACTGAACTAATATAGATATCAAAACCTATTCAGGCCAAATCGGCAATTCACTCTCTTCGTCGTACTCAGGAAAAATAATGATATTAAAAACCTCACCTTCAAAAACCCATGCCATTATTTGCAAATCATCGGCATAGAAACTTTTTCCATCCTGTTTAAAATCTTCATCCAGCTGGAACGATGGGAAAATGCTTTCGAGTTCAGACTCGGTAATACCGATAATAGGTTTTGAGTCCAGTAATGCAGACTCTGCGAAAACGGTTATCGAACTTAAACGGTATTCATCTTCTTCCTGAAACGACAATTCAATGCCGCTGTCATATTCCCAAATTTCTTCTTCTGCTTGACTCTCTTTATTAGCAGGTGCTCCTAACTTACTTTGTACATCATTTCTGGATATACCCAGTTTGAGGTTATCGATCCCGATTTTTGGAAAAATATTCATAATCATTAATTCCTTAAGGTAAGTGAAAACTGGAGCGTAAATAATTAAATCTGGTGAAATATTGGGGTAAAAATAAATCTGGAATAAGCAAACGGCTGAAGTAAATCCTGCCTATTCCAGATTTAATTTTCAACGGGTATTTACTACCCGACTAACACGACTGCTTGCGTACCAATGCGCAATGCATGGCCGTTATTTTCCCTGGTATATTCTTGTGCGTCCTCGTAGCTGGAAAACCACAAATTCGGGTATCCGGTAGTTCGTCGCACATGATCAAAATGGGCTAACTGATCCGCATTCATACTATCAAGCTCATGGCGATAATCTTCCCAACATTTGAAGCCCACTTCCACAGCGAGCATACGCAGTATGTGTTTACGCTGGATAATATCGCGGTTGCGATGTAATTCAGGCAGTGATATCGCCGTCAGCGTCGCCGTTGCAAGAAGGCGGCGCAGTATCGGCAGTGAAACTACCTTTGATTCCGAATAAGCCGCGCGGTGAAGATTGCGTGCGATGCGAAGCACCACATCAGCGGCGGATTCAGAAGTGGATTGTGGGTTTTGGGGTTTAAGGTCTTGAGGTTGAGAATCTTGCGATTGTATTTCGGTATGCATACCAACTCCAATAATAGTCGGCTTGCTCGCTCATGGCCGGGAGGGTATGCAAGCGCATGGCTTGCGTTGGATTCGGGTGCTTAAGCTTTCGCGAGACGGGCACCCCGTGCGCCCTGTCGCAAATTCTACGCAAGCAAGGCGCCGAAGGCAAACTATCGATTGGTTAGCAACGCTATTAATCAAACTGGCAGAACATTTTCCTCATTGTAATTAACCTCCCAAGGTATCCCAAACCTGTCCGTAACGATTCCGTAAGTCTCTGACCAGAATGTTTTTTTGTAATGGCATAGTGATAACACCGCCCGCAGCCGATGCATCTTTTACTGTCCCTATTAATAGGTAATTTGAAAAAAAACCTACGGGATTTGTATATGCTTGATCCAAATTGGAGCCAGCCAGCCAACAAAACCGCCAATCACACTACAGCACGCAAGTAATTCAACACGGTCAAGATGAAGAAATAATCCCAATACAACTCCCGCTATTGCTCCGGCCACTATTTGCAATAACCAACCTTTTTTAAATTTTTTAGGATTAAGCTCCGGAGCAATTGCTGCCCCGACAAAAAAAGCAAATATAATAACCAGCCCCAAACGCTGCCAGTCACCAAAATGAAACATCAAGGAAGCTCCACCAAAGAGAATCACTGTAATTAGTATGGAGCACAACACAAACTTATAACTCACAGCCATACCTCTTAAAAATTTTTAAAGTCCTGCGTAACTATTTTTACAAGCCTTTGCATAACTGTTTTCATAACTATTTGCACAACCATTAAAGAATATCCCGTTAGATGGCAATAGCCGGAGGACATTTGTGGCTTACTGATTTACGATTATCATCCCTTATTAACCCGACAAAAACCAGTTAGCTACTATGGATAATGACCAAAATACTCATGATCACCCAGTACTGGAAGTCATTCATGATAAGGACTTTATTGTTGTTTATCGCAGCTTGGAACGCGAGCTCTGCACCGAAGTTATTGAACTATTCAATAGTGATCAAAACAAATGGCGAGGAAAAATTGGCCGCAAGGAAGACAACTCTACCTACAAAGAAGACACCAAAAGCTCTTGGGATCTGGAAATACTCAATGACGGCGAATGGAAAGACCTTTTCCAGAAAATCCATCCCAAGATCCAAGCTTGCATGGCGGATTATTTATCCCGCAGCCCGGTGTTGAAATCTTTTCCGCTGCAAGTCACAGGTTACAAGATCCAGATGTACCCAAAAAACGAAGGTTATTTCCGCTGGCATGCTGATTCACTGGGAAGAAATGCCAGGAATCGTGTGGCAGCCATGGTGCTGTACCTGAATGATGTAGAACAAGGCGGAGAGACCGAATTCTTTCATCAAAGTTTAAAGATCGCACCCAAAGCCGGAAACCTTTTGTTGTTTCCGGCAGGATGGAACTATATGCACTGCGGGCACACACCTGAATCAAATGATAAGTATATTATTTCATCTTTTATAAAAATTAATGATTGATTTTAAAAACCATAATAATTCATTAAATTTTTTTCTTGAATATGGAATAGCGCCTGTAAATCAGCGCAGGAAGCAACACCACCAAAATCGGAAGCAATACAATCAAATGATACTGCTGAACAAAATCAATAAAATGCAAAAATGGCAGTATATTTTCCACCAGATTATATTCAGCAAGCTGCGGAATTACCTTTGTCAACATCAAGGTAAAAGGCAATGAGAACGCATACAGCAGTGCAAAAATTGTAACCAATGAACCAGTGCAAGCAGATAAAAATAAGTATTTATTGCTTCCCCTTTTAAAAGAGATATAAAAATACGGAAACATTAAAACTACCAGCGCAGCTACATAATAAAGTACAACCCACAGAAAATTACTCAGAGTCATTACTTATCAGCTCCTTGAAAACCCCTCGCAATACCAGAACTGCTCCCGCTGAAACCAGAAATGAAACTGCGCCCATAACACCCAACCCCAACATTAACTCATGCGATGAAGCCATATTGTTTACATAGGGATTTTGCAATAAATAGCCAAAAGCGGCGAACGTGCAAAACCCATACAAAGAAAAACGAATAAGTATTGGTAGAAATTTCATATATCCCTGCACTCAATAAACTGCCCTGACACTTTCAAATAATTGTTAAGCATGTACATTAATTTCCACTAACGCCATAGGAACCACTGAAACCACCAACAGTAGCGCCATAACAATATTAAAAATCTTTAATTGCTTTTCATTTTGTAGAAATCGTTTCATCGCTGCACCAGCGCAAAGCCATACAGCAATGCACATACCTCCAACGATCAGGTAAGTAGCGACGATTAATAAAATCTGGCTTACCATTTTTTCTGATGTGGTAAATGATGCGATAGCGCCCACTGCCATTACCCACGCTTTCGGGTTTACCCATTGAAATAGAGCAGCCTGAATAAATGTTAACGGCTCGTCAGATTCAACACGAACATTCGGCATGGATGAGCGGGCAATCTTCCATGCCAAATATAATAAATAGGTGATTCCGAACACTTTGATAACCAAATAAGCCTGTGGAAACGCAATAAACAGGTTGCCCAATCCGAAACCAATCGCAGCAACCATTGCGGGAAAGCCGATATTTATTCCCAGCAAATGTGGAATACTTTTCACAATCCCATGATTTACCCCCGACGTCATTAACATAATATTATTCGGGCCGGGAGAAATCGATGTGGCAAAGCAAAAGATAATAATCGGTATTAACAATTCCAAAACAAGAATACCCTCTATGATTCAACGTGGTTATTTTTTTCCAAATACATTTTAATACCCTCTGCATATTCATCAGCCGATAGCGGGGATTGGCGGCAGGCAGATTTCAACTTATAAGGTTTTAGCTCTACGCAAATAAATTCTGCGATTTCTCGTGGCTGTGTATCTGAAGCACTCTTGCCTAACGCCTTCGAATAGATAACATTGCCGAAATCGGATATTGAAATTCTGTTACCTGCTTTATTTATTACACTGAGATACAATAATTTATTATATGTCGTTATAAACTGTTCATAACCTGGAATTGAGTGATTAATGTAATCAAAAAATCCGATCAGCCTGATATAGTAATCGTGCATTTCATTTTCGGCGTATTTCATACCCAGAAAAATCCAGGCATCTTCAAATGATATAGGGTTCATTAATCATAACTCTGCAAAACGTAAAATCCATTCAATACCATATGTTCATGCTATCAGAATGGATAAAAGAAAATTGTGTAAACCTGTTACAGAAGCTTAAAACGTATTTAACTTTTTAATAAACTCGGCAATATTGGGCAAATCACCGTAACGAGTAGTAATAAGCGGAATAGGAACCCAGTTAACTTTTGAATTGGTACAAAGGTGGGCAACCACTTCAACCTGTGCTGATGCGTCCATCGCACCAACAGGAACCCAATAAAAATCCAGGCCGCGCAACTTATTTGGCACTGGTGATCCGCAGTTGGTACAAAAATCTGCGGTAAAACCGGTGTCTTTCACCCAGCTTTTAATATGGTGTATTCCTGAGAGCCATTCAAAATCCTTAGCATCGACAATCGTTCCCAGATTCGAGGCGGTGCCGCTTTGCATCCGGCAAAGAGAACAATGGCATTGATAGGCCCTAATGCGTGGAATGTTTAATTTGAACCGCGTTAACCCACAAAGACATTTACCATTCACAGAAATATCTCCTTAAACTATTAATATCACAGCTAGTAATAGCGATCAGTTTACAGAGTTGTTCTGAATATTTTTCTGAATAAACGTCAACGTATGGTTTTCGCCATCATTTGAAACAGGCAGCCAGCCCAGCTTCAAATACAATGAAGGTATAGTTGTATAGACAAATAACTCTGTACCTATACCCTGCTCATTCATTGCAAACGTTACTAATCTGGAGCCCAAACCCCGATTACGATATGGCGCTGTTACTAACACCGCATTTATCCAGAGCACAACCCCACTCCGCGCTGGATGGGGATAATGAATATAGGATAGCCCCCCAATGATAGAATTATTTTCCCTGGCAAGAATTGGCTGAGGCACAATTAATTCGACTGATCCATTTGTAAAATCAATTTCCGGCCAATGATCTACTGCCAGGCGTTGAAACGCTAATAGCTCTATTGCATTGTATTTTCTGGTAACGTCCATTTTAGTTTACTTATGGTACGGTTGATTAATGATAACGGGCGCTGGTTGAATGATGCTGTAATGTTCCGCGATTTGAGTCATGTTTTTTGTGACTGCAAGACCAATCGGGTGGCTAGTATCCGGGTACATGCTAAGCTAATGCTTCCGATGTGCAAGATAGATGATAACCGTTTTCAGCCAGATAAGAACACTACTATAAACTTCATCTCCTATCCCGATAAATCGTAAAACTTCATTATGGAAAACGTTGATAAAATCATTATCGACCTGGTTAAACACCAGGACTTCGCGCGCGGCTTGTTTGATATCAACGAGCAGTTTTATTATTTGAAGCAGGAAACTTACATCCGGGATCTCCTGCTTAAAAGTTTGAACAAAGCCCTTATTAATACCCTCGCCATCGCTGAACACCCCAGGAGTTATGTCAGAACAAGCGACGGCGCTGCGTTGAATATGGGCCGGCGTGATATTGGACTATTTGAAGTTAACGAAGGCCGCTTTGATATTAAAGAACCAATCTATTCAATAGAAATAAAATTCTATTTTCCACTGGATCTCTTTAAAGAAGACCTTAAGGATCTGGGTGACAGAAAACATCATCGCACCGATCTGGATGATATTCGTTCACATTGGTATAGGGATATTTACAATAACAAAACCGATTGTTTGATGTTAATTATCTGTGAAAGGGATTGGGTAGATTCCTCCTGTGTTGCAGATTCACCCAATAGAAATTGCACTATTGATTTAGTCCAGCAACATGCCAATCTACGTAAAAAACTGGCCGCTTATATTACCGATCTAGACTGTGATTTTAGTAATGCGTTGCGCACATCGATAAAAAGCCCGGCGAGCATCAGCGTTGATGCAACAACCCGTTATACATTTTTACTGCTATTCAGAAGGTAAATAAGCGCAACTTTTTTCCAGAAACATCACCCTATTCAAGGCTCAATTCAGATAAATTCTCAATATCTTTTACCAGCTCTGGCAATCCATCCTTAAACGTATGACCGTAGCCATCTGACCTTCGCACCTCTGCTGTCGGAATGGCTTTTATATACCGGGAAAAATGTTCTGCAGGAATCACATCATCATCCTGACTCTGGTATAAATAAATTTTTAATGTGTCCGCAAGGAAACTAAAAAAATTGTCACGCAATAAAAATTCTTCAACATCCCAATCTTCACTTCCCCAAAAAGGCGCAGCAACAATAAATAAGCCAACAGCAGCAATAAGAGGTTGCTCTTCGGAGAGATATTTAAGCAGTATTGAACCACCTAACGAATGGCCAATAAGTATTGCAGGCGAAGAACTATTTAAATGTTTTTCCAGTGCCGGTTTCCATTTTTTGTAGGAAGGCTCATCCAGACCAGGCATTATAGGAGCAATAATATTGTATTTCGGCCCCAGGCGTTGACGAAGATACCTTACAAAAGGTGCACTGCCTTCATCGCCGGATTGTACTCCGGCAGAATGAATAAAAAGAATGTTAATTGACATAAAAAATCTCCTTACCTATTAACGTTAAATGTTCTCTATCCTTACAAAATCCCACTGCTTCTTATTAGTTAGTTAAACGAAGGCTGCTAAAAATAAAATGCGGGTTTATCCATATTATCCTTTACCCTTTTCATATCGCGATGCGGTGGCTGACCAAACAATCGACGGTATTCACGACTAAATTGGGATGCACTTTCATAACCGACACGCATAGCAGCACTGCCTGCATCGAGGTTGTCATTCAACATCATTTGCCGCGCTTCTTGTAAGCGCAAATGCTTTATATATTGCAATGGACTCATGCCTGCCACATGGCGAAAATGTTGCCGGAAAGTCGATGGGCTCATATGTGCTCGTGTAGCCAATTCATCGATCGACACATTCTGGATAAAGTTTTGCTTGAGCCACGCGACCGACTTGGCAATTCGTTGGCAGGTAGAACCCAGCGTAACGAGATGGCGCAGTGTTGGCCCATGTTCACCACGCAGCAAACGCACGGCAATTTCCCGTTGGATTAAAGGCGCAAGCTGGGGAATATAATCAGGTTCATTTAATAAATTGACCAGACGGATAATTGCATCCAGCAAACCATCATCTAACGCAGCAACTGACAATGCTCTCGGGCTCAATTCTTGCGAGGCATTGGATACATTCGTTTCAGTAGCCACTTGCGCAATCACTTGAGCATCAAGCGCAAGGCACAACCCCAAATAGGGCTCGCTCGCCTTCGCATCGGTAATATGCGAGATCACCGGCAAATCCAGTGAAGTTACTAATGATTGACCCGGCGCATAGCTAAAAATTTCATTGCCCAATGTTGCTCGCTTTTCCCCCTGAACGGTAAGCGCCAGGCCAAGCCCATAAACTGTTGGCATAGGATCAGTTGCAGAGCTTCTTCGATAAACCATTAACGCTGGAATCGCTGTTTTGTAATCACCATCAGAACAGGCAATTTTATCGACCAGATTTGCCAGGGCTATGGTGCTTACTTTTGGTTCAAGTGCGGTTTTTTGTTTCATTTGCTGCCGGTTTTGCTGGAGATCATTTAGCCCAAAGTCTACAAGGTTGCTGAGGTTCCGGTGAAGGGGATAAGGGGGAATCCGTCAAATCAGGCAAAAATTTTATTATATTTGGCAAACGCCCCGGGAATTTTAGGGTTCACACTAGCCCTATCGATTACCTGATTACCTAAAAACTTTACCGGAGCAATCATGAAACAGAATCTATTAATTATTAATGCGCATCAATTTCACGAAGGTATTTCACCGGGCAACCTCAATCGCTTGTTAGTCGCCACAATCCAAACAGAAATGGAAGCCAGAGGCTTTAATGTACGCCACACCATCATTGAACAAGGTTACGACATTACAGAAGAGGTGGATAAACACGTGTGGGCCGACATCGTTATTTTACAAGCACCGGTTTATTGGTTCGGCGCGCCCTGGATTTATAAAAAATATGCCGATGAAGTATTTACCGCCGGCCTCGTACAACAAAAGCTGATTATTGATGACGGCAGAACCCGCCAGGATCCAGGTAAACAATACGGCACCGGCGGCAAAATGCGGGGCAAAAAATATATGATCTCAGTAACCTGGAATGCGCCTGCGGAATCGTTCGGCAATAAAAATCAAACATTATTCGCGGGAAGAACTGTCGATGATGTATTTCTGGGAAACACTGCCAACTATAAATTCTGCGGCGCAGAAGTATTACCCTCTTTTTCTTGTTTTGATGTGGTAAAAAATGCGAATGTAGAAAAGGATTTACAGCGCCTGAAACAACATCTTGCAGCTTATGTTTTCACAGAAAACACCATCACCCAGAATATACTTGAAAGCGCTTGAGCCACATCGTAGCCCGTATGGAGCTGGCGCAATACGGGAATATTCTGCAACGAAAACCGTAGCTCGTAATACGTTTCACTCCTTACGGGCTACGATTTTGGATCATCTTTAACAAAACATACGGGATTTTTGCGAAATTTGTAGATCAATACAGAAAGGTAAATTGCCGCTGCAATGGGTGCCCAAATCGCCCCTTGTGTTAACGCAAAAACGGCGCTTTGTGATTTGAGATATTGAGCACCGGCAATAACGATGAATGCGGCAACAAGAACAATTAAAAACCGGATTAGCCAAAATGCATAGCTCATTATTATCTTCCTTCCTTTATAAAACCCTGGCCCGTATAGAGCTTGCGTAATACGGGAGCATTCTGCAATGAACATCCCGTAGTACGTTTCACACCTTACGGGCTACTTGTTATTTTCTCAACCCAAATAAACAGCTATTCCCAGATTATGCTCTTTACAATGAGCAATGAACTTTTTAAGGATATTGAAGTATTCGATTATATATTCCAGCCCTTCATTACCATCACGCGTCCAAATATTGGGGTAGATATCCAAATCATCCATATCCTGAGGATCATAATTTGTTGCAAGTTCTTGTTCAGAAATAGTGGATAATCGATCATGAATTGCTGTGACTTGTTGCGAATTAAAAACGCGTGCTGGCCCAATGCCGATTTCGATATCGCCAACAACCGCTCCGCCAACCGTAATAAAGTCCAATGGTGGTTCCGCCTCAAAGGCTGTTTTATTCAAGCAATAGTGAATGCCTTGCCATGCCTTATCCAGATCTTCGCAAATGCTTTCGCCTTCTACAAATTCCATATCCGGCATTGTAATTTTTTGGGGTTCTTTGCTGCCGAACAACCAGGACATAAAGCCGGTTTTCCTTTTCCGTTCCACTGATTTTTCATACGCATCCTGATCGTCAGGGGCTACCAGCCGCCAAATAAATTCTGGCTGCAATAGAATTTTTTTTATATTTTCATCTGAAACACTATGAAGGGATAAGACCATTCCCATAACGTCACAACCTTATGTCATTGAAATTTAATTCGCAGAGGGTTTTACATCCAACCCCAGGGTTACCAATTCTACCATCGCCAACAATTCATTATTTAATTTTTCTACTTGCTGCAATTCCGGTTCGCCCGCACGTAATTGTTCTTCCAAATGCATGGCGATGGATTCCAGTTGCAACATACCCAAACTACCGGCGAGGGATTTGAGTGAATGCACTTGATTGAGTGCGCTGGCGAAATCATTGTGGAGCAGATGTTCGAGTTGTGCGGGGAAATCGGCGCGTTCGCGCGCGAAGCGTTCAAGCAAGCGTTGATAGAGAGCTTCGTTGTTCATCAGATGATGTAAAGCACGGCCAGTATCAATGCCACCGTTGAATAAAAATTCAAACCGGCTTACGGGTGGCACTATCGATTCTACAACACGGACACTATGGCCCCACTTTTCCAGCAAGCGATAAAGCTGCATTGGATCTATAGGTTTGGAGAGGTAATCATCCATACCGGCAGCGAGATAGGATTCTTTATCGCCCGGCAATGCATTTGCGGTGACGGCGATAATGGGCAAGCGTTTACCAATTTCCAATTGTCGTATGCGAGTGGTTGCTTCTACGCCATCCATTCCAGGCAATTGAATATCCATTAGCACCAGATCAAACTTATCTTGCTCCACCGCAAGAAGCGCTGCCAAACCGGAATCCACGCAACGTGGTTCAGCGCCCATGGCTTCCAATAGTGAAATAATAATTTCCTGATTCAGCGGGTTATCTTCCACCACTAAAATTTTGCAATCAAGCGGTTCGAATTTTGCGAAGCTTTCAGGTTCGGAAGGTGGTGCTATAACCGGCGCATCCGTTAATGTCGACAGGCTTTTTTCCAGCTGCACCCGCAAACGGAAATTACTGCCATGCCCAAGCGTACTTTTAACATCAATACGCCCCTGCATTAATTCCGCGAGATTTTTACAAATAGATAAACCAAGGCCAGTGCCTTCAAAGCGGCGCGCACTGGAGGCATCAACTTGTTGAAATGGCTGGAATAGTTGTTCAATTTTTTCTGGCGCTATACCTATACCTGTGTCTTTTACTTCAAACAATAATTCGACACGGGTTTCCCAATCGCGCACCTGGGTCACGCCAATACTAATGGAACCGGAATCAGTAAACTTCACCGCATTCGCACAAAAATTAATAAGGATTTGACCTAACCGTAATGAATCTCCAATCAATATTTTAGGGATGCGCGGATCCATATTTACATTAAGTTGAAGCCCTTTAGCGGAGGCTTTTTCCCACACCAGATCCAGTGTTTTATCAATCAGTTGATCGATAAAAAATTCATTGCGGTCCAACTCCAGCTTGCCCGCCTCCATACGCGAAAAATTCAAAATATCATTGATAATTTCCAACAGGTGTTCGCCTGAGCCGCGAATTTTTTCCAGATACACTTTTTGTCGGGATTCAGGGTTGCTGGTGAGTGCCACGTGAGCCAAACCGATAATCGCGTTTAACGGTGTGCGAATTTCGTGGCTCATATTCGCGAGAAATTCTGCTTTACTTTGCGACGCGGCAAGCGCCAGATCTTTAGCGATAATTAACTCACTGGTGCGATCATTCACCAGCTCTTCCAGGTTTTGATTGATGGTTTCCAGTTGCTGATTAGCGACGACACGGTCGGTATAATCCAACCAGACACTGGCAAACCCCTGAAATTTTTCACTGCGTAAATAGGTAACCGGAAAACGCACTACGCGAAAATAACGCGATTCACCTGCTGGTGTTTGCAGCTCCATAATTTTATCGGAATGACAAAACTCCGGACTACTGCGCAGCTCTTCGTCGATTAATGGTTTTAGCCATAAAGGAATTTCCAGCTCACTTAAATCACGCCCTAACAAATCAGTTCTTTCTGCCCCGATCAATTGGCAAAACGCGGGATTGGAAACAATCAAATGATAATCAATCGATACCATATGTACCGGTGACGGAATATTATTCAACAGCGAGCGAAAGCGCCCCTCACGAATCGCCAGACGGCGGCGATTGGCAAGCGCGCTAAATGTCAGCAATAAAATGAGTAGCGCTGCACCGGCCGTTAAACTGAGAATAATATTGCGCGAGGCAGTGTAAGGAGCCATGGCCTCGCTCAAGTCTTGCTCCACAACGATGCCTAATTCCATTTCCGGAATCCAGCGGCCCGCACCGGCAACCGCAGCCCCTCGATAATCTTTATAATTAACGCGTACCAGGCTTGCTTCATGATTAATTAAAAAATCCACCATCTCCGTAAGCGGCGCCTTGCCGTTATCATCCACCGGTAAACTGACAGGCGTGCCTATACGCACTGCACGTTGTTGCTCGAGGGTTAAAAGTTGCTGGCTTTGTGTTGCACCAAAACGTGCTGGTGTGATGAAACGCCCGCTCTGATCAATTGCATAGATATCGCCGGAACTGCCAGTCCAGCCTTTCAAAAAAATAGGGAAAAAACTTGAGTGGGTATTGAATCGCAAACAAAAGAAACCGGGTTCGATGCCTTCAAATTCCAACATGATGCACATATTCTGCATCAGGCTACCTGCGGGTTGCTGGCCGCGCGGCCCTTCAATAGGCCGTACCGCAACAACCGGACGCGAAATTGCCGGGCGCCGCTCCAGTGCTTTATTTAATACTTCAAGGGTTTCCGGTAATACCGCATGTTGTTTACGGTACGACGCGGTGCTGGCAGCAACAATCAAACGCTCGTGATCAATCACTGAAAAGCCATCGAAACCCATCACCATCAATACTGGATACAACCATTCTTTCAAGGCTTCATGGGTTGCCGGATTGTTGCCACTTTCAAGCAATACTTGTTTGAATAATTGTTGCCCCTGGGTAGAGGCACCGAGCATTTGGATAGCAGCAATATTTTGTTGCTGCCAGATATTAATTAATTCAGAAAAGGAACCGAGTGATGCCTGCAAGTGCTCGCGAATAATTCGCTCCTGGCTGGCATGGATGTGACGTAGTGCGAGGCCGCTAAAAAAAAACAGCAGCGCTATCGCAAGCGCTGCAAGGACCAGAGTGGGATTAACCAGCGAGAGAAATTGAAATCGTTGCGCTAACCGGCGTGTAAGGCTTGGCATATATCGAGTTTACTTTGCAAATCCCGTTCGACCCACCCTAACAGCTCGCGTCCGGGCATTGGCCGCGCCAGCAGGAACCCTTGAGCCTGTTTACAACCCAGGCTTTTCAGCAAGTGTAGCTCGGCTTCGGTTTCCACGCCTTCCGCAACCGTGGTAATTCCCAGGCGTTGACCCATGTCGATAGCAGATTTCAAAATATTGCGCATATATTGCCGCGCCGGTGCGCCGCCAACAAACGAGCGATCAATTTTTAATTCGGAAAAAGGAAAGCGCGATAATTGCTGCATGGATGAAAAACCGGTGCCGTAATCATCGATAGAAATTCCAAAGCCTTTTAAACGTAAACGGCTGATAGTGGCGAGGGCCGAGGGCAAATCCACCACCAATGCGCTTTCAGTAATTTCAAAGGTAATGTAATGCGCGGGAATTCCCTGGCGAATAACACGCTGGATAATTTCATTGGCCAGATTAAATTCAGCGAGGGATTTGGCCGAGAGATTGAGTGCAACCGAAATATAATGGCCCTGTTCCCACCACTCGTTCATATCTTGCAAAATTTGATCGAGTACTGACAGGGTTAAATCACCAATCAAACCGTGCTCTTCGGCGAGCGGAATAAATATGCCGGGAGGAATCCAGTCACCCTGTGGATTTTTCCAACGGGCGAGCGCTTCAACACCGGCAAGGCTGAGTGTTTCCAAATTAATTTTGGGTTGATAGTGCACCTGGATTTTTGTGCGTTCCAACGCGAGCTTTAATTGCTCTACGGTGGTTTCTACACTGTGCGATATTTTTTCATCCAGCATACACACACCTGCATTGTAACTGGCCAGTGCATCAGCCAGATCCTGAGGGTTTAATGGTTTGCGAAACGCGCCCAATAAAACAATTCCCATTGCTTCTGCCATGGTGGCAACTGCACTGATTAATACTTCATCCGAACTGCTGGCTAATACGACTGCCGGTCGTTGTGGCAGGAGTGCAACTTGTTGCAATACTTCAATGCCATCCATTACCGGCATTTCCAAATCCAACAACATTACTGCCGGGGCATGGGATAACTGGGTTAATTGGTCGATTGCCAATTTACCATTGGCCGCTTCATAAACCTGATTGATACCAAATGCACGCAAACATAAATGCGCGCTGTATCTGTGCATGCTGCTGTCATCCACCACCATTACGCCACGCTGCAATAGATCCGAATGCAGATTATTTACTGGATTTAATTGAGTCGACGTATTTAACGAAATCATAACTTGCTCTTTTGCTCCGTTTGCTGGGAGGATAGCAAATTCCTGCTTAATTCATTTAAATTTTTGTAAATCAACTTTGGTACAAATCAATTTACCTGCAAATAAGTAGCCACTCATTTGGCCAGCCAATCATTTGCTGCACAAGAGATTAACTGGCCACTTTCTTTAGCATGGATTCGGCAGCCAACGGTTTACGATAAATAGATGGTCGCATGACTTTTATGTCCAGATCCAACCCCTGCAAACTTTCACAGTGCCCCAGGATTAACCAGCCACCGGGACGCAGGCTTTTCAAAATATTCTCCAACACTTTTTGTTTGGTTGGCTGATCAAAATAAATGAGCACGTTGCGCAAAAACACTACATCAAATTGTTCATCATTGGGGCGTGCATGCAACAGGTTATGCTGTTCGAAACAAATACGCGAGCGCAAGGAAGGAACAACCGCCAACATTCCATCGTACTCACCAATACCGCGCCGACAAAAGCGCTGTAAATAATCGCGTGGAATATGGTTGATACGTTCGGCGCGATAAACACCAGTGCGTGCGTGCTCCAATACTTTGCCGGAAATATCGGTGGCGAGAATATCCCAATCGCATTTACCCAATGCATCACTCAATACCATAGCGATACTGTGGGCTTCTTCACCGGTCGATGATGCAGCGCACCAGACACGCATTTTTTGCGGACCTTGCTGCGGAATAATGTGATCGCGCAGAAAATTAAAATGCGCGGGTTCGCGGAAAAAATAGGTTTCGTTAGTAGTGAGCAAATCCAGCATGATGTGGCGTTCTTGCTCGCCCACTGCGCTGGATACAAATGCAAAATAGGATTCGTAAGTTGTGTGGCCAGTCAATTCCAGGCGGCGCCACAAACGGCCAGTCACCAGTGCTGTTTTATCAGCTCCAATAACAATACCCGCGGTGCGATGGACGTAATCGCGGATTTTGTGGAGTGCAATGGTGCTGATTTCAGTATTCACGGTGATTTCCTCTATCTCCTCGGCGGTAAGTTAACGAACCCAAAAAATGCTTCTCTCTATGGGTTCCCAGTGTGGGGGTTTGGCAAAAAAACCGGGAGAGTAAAATTACTCACCCGGTGTAGGGGGAAACACTTAGAACACGGGATCAGAACGCAAGATCAACATGCAGACCTGGAATGCGGGATGAATAGCGAGCGATCAGGTGCGGAAGTAATCCATCGATGCTTTTAATTGCAGCGCCTGGCTACTGAGTTCTTCCGCTGTGGCGGTCAACTCTTCCGACGCCGAAGCGTTCGCCTGGGTAGTGCGGGACAACTCACCCACCGCCAGATTAATTTGATCCAGCCCGGTGCGCTGCTCATCAGATGCCGCCGCGATCTCGCGGACCAGATCAGCCGTTTTGGCGATGGAAGGCAACATATCGCCCAATTGTTTACCGGCCGCCTCGGCAGTTTTTACACTCGCTATCGCCAAAGTACCAATCTCTTGTGCAGCCACTTGAGAACGCTCCGCCAACTTGCGCACTTCTGCGGCGACTACCGCAAAACCGCGCCCATGCTCGCCGGCGCGGCCCGCTTCAATCGCGGCATTCAAAGCGAGTAAATTGGTCTGGTAGGCAATCTCATCCACGATGCCAATTTTGTCAGCGATGGATTTCATCGCATCCACCGTCTCGCGTACGGCGGCACCACCTTCTTTGGCATAACGCGACGACTCAGTGGCGATCCCATCAGTGATATTGGCGTTGTCAGCATTTTGCGCCACGGTCGCGGAAATCTCTTCCATGGAGGCACTGGTTTGCTCCACGCTGGATGCTTGCGCGCCGGCATTCTGGGCAAGGGTATTGGAGGATGCCGAAACCTGTTCGGAGGCGGCAGCGAGCGCATCGGCAGAAGACACTACCTGCCCGATTACTTCTTTCAGGCGCACCACCATATCACTCATGGCCGCCAGCAAACTGTTGGTATCACCGTTGCGCAATTGGATGCTCACGGTTAAATCACCCTCGGCGATTTTGCGTACCATCGCGCGGGCGTAATCAGGTTCACCGCCCAATTGCCGGGTAATCATACGCGTTACCCACAAACCGAAGCCAATCGCCAACACCATGGAAATCACGATCACCGTGAGCATCACGGAATACATTTCGCCAACGCTGGCTTTTCCCGCCTTATCGGCGCTAGCGCCTTGCTGGTTGTTGTTTTCGATCAGCGCCGCGTAGGCTTCTTCAATTTCGTAACTGGCAAAACGCAGATCGTTATCGCTCAGCTCGCTGGCTTCGTCTTTTTTGCTGGCGAGTAATAACTCTACCAATTGATCAACCAGCGCCAGATAGCGGGTTTTGGCATCCTTGATTTTCGCAACCTGCTCTTTTTCTTCCGGACTTAAATCGGTTTGGCTATAGCGATTGAAGCTTTCATGGGAATTGGTCCAATGGGTTTGCATCCGCTCTTGTGTGGTTTTGATATCTTCCGGCAATTGGGAGGGCAACCGGGTTACGGCGCGGGTATAAACCAGGAAACGGCTGTATGAATTGGAGAGATTATCGATCGCCACCAGGTTATTGCTGTACATATCGCCCATCAAATGACCGACACGTACAATATTTTGCAGGCCATAAATCCCCACCGCTGCTGTGATCAACGCCAGACTGATAAACGTCGTCAACAGCTTGGCCGCCAGATTGAGCTTGTTAAACCATTTCATTTCACTGTCCTCTTTACACCCGGCCCGTTGCGCAGGCCCAAAAATATTTCTTTGCAGGGAGCAGAAGAGCGACAGAAGCGATCAAAAAACTAAATCAGGGTTACGTTAATAAGCGTAATGAAGGTAGCGGGATGCAGAAAAAAGGCAGGTATCGCACAGGGGGCAAGGCTGCTCCCTGTTGATGAATCTCTGTGAATTAGCGGGCCAGGGAAACCATAAAATCGCGCATTAACTCCATCGCGGAGTTCACACGCAGCTTCTCCATAATACGTGCGCGATGGTTCTCCACTGTGCGCACACTCAGGTTTAATTTGCTGGCGATATCTTTGCTGGGCAACCCCTCCAGCACCGCTTGCAACACCTCCTGTTCTTTGGGAGTCAATAATGCAATGCGTGCATCGCGAGCAGAAAGATCAAGGCGTTTTTGGTGCAATTGCCGACTGAGGGATAAAGCAGCTTGCAGTTTCTCCAGGAATTGATGTCCGTTAATCGGCTTCTCGACAAAATCAAAGGCGCCCTGTTTCATTGCCTCGACTGCCGCCGTGACTTCGGCATAGCCCGTGACGATAATCAGTGGTGGCGGAACCGGGTAACGCTGTTGCAACACCTTGTGCAACTGTAAACCACTGACCCCAGGCATACGCATATCGGAAATTACACATTCACACGGGCGCGGCGTATAAGCGGAAAGAAACGCCTCGGCGTCATTAAAACAGGCGGGCTCCACACCGATGGGTTCGATAATCCCGCTCATCAATTCCAGGGTGATGCTGTCGTCGTCGATCAGATAGGCGGTTGCCAGGGCCGTTTTACTCATGAAGCGCGCTCGATTGTTCGTGGGTTAATTCAGGGCAATATCAGCAAGTTAAAACTACACCGACACAACCATGTAAAAAAGTGTAGCAGGCACCCGTAAATTTACCCGCCATGATGCTTGAATTAAGGCATTTTCTCCGTTAAAAAGCCGCCTGTTTTTCACTACGTCACATTTTGAAGCACAAGAAGCACACTATGAGCAGACCCGTTACCAATGCCTACTTGCAACGCTTCGGCGGTATCGCCCGCCTTTACGGGCAAGATTCCCTGCACGCACTGACCAATGCCCATTTCGCTGTGATTGGCCTCGGCGGCGTAGGAACCTGGGTAGCAGAGGCATTAGCGCGCTCCGGGGTGGGCGAACTCACGCTAATCGAAATGGATGAAGTTTGCGTTACCAATACTAATCGTCAGTCCCACACCTTGCATTCGACCATCGGCAAATCCAAAAACCAGGTGATAAGCGAGCGCCTGCGCGACATCAATCCGGAAATGATAATTCACACGGTGGAGGATTTTATCGACGATCAAAATATCCATCAATTACTGGGCAAACAACATCACGTGATTATCGATGCAATTGATGCCGCGCATTTAAAAGCGCGCCTCGTCGCCTATTGTTCGGCGGTAAAAATTCGTTTGATTGTGATCGGTTCATCGGGCGGCAAGCGCGATCCGCAACGAGTCACCGTGGATGATCTGGCGCGTGCGAATAATGATCCAATGTTGCATAAAATTCGCCAGCAACTGTATCGCCATTTTAATTTCGCACGCGACACTAATCGAAAATTTCGTGTAGATGCCGTTTATTCCAATGAGCAAATGGTTTACCCAAAACCCGACGGCAGCGTTTGCCAAACCAAACAACATTTGCAGGAAGGTGTAAAACTGGATTGTACCGGCGGTTTTGGTTCCAGTGTCATGGTAACAGGGACATTTGGATTTTTAGCGGCAACGCGAGCGATTGAGCGCTATCTCGCTAAACAGCAAGAGTCCGGGTGAGACCACGATTATTAATAACACCACCACGTCTGTGGCCTTATTAAGGTAAAACTTTTCAATAATCATTTTTTACAATAAATAACCTATCAACTTCCTCTTGACCTCAAGCTTGCTTGAGGTTTTATAGTTGCTTCCAGTTTTATACAAGCTCTTATCAAGAGGTCACCTAATGAAAGATATCGCAGCTTATCTGGATCATATTCAGTATGACGGTGCACTCGCACCCACTTTTGACACGCTATACCAACTGCATTTGCACCACACACAATTCATTCCATTTGAAAATTTATCGTCTTTTACCGGAGCAGAAGTGCGGCTGGACATTCCGTCTTTGCTAGAGAAGTTCACCGTATTAAAACGCGGTGGTTTTTGTTATGAACAAAATACATTATTTAAATATGTATTGGAGCAAATCGGTTTCAGTACTATCGGCCTTGCAGCACGCGTTCGATTAAATGTACCGGATGATGTGGTAACGCCTCGCAGTCACATGATGTTGCTAGTAGAAGCCGACGGCGAACAATGGGTTGCTGATACCGGTTTCGGCGGAATGAGTTTGACTGTCCCTATCCGGTTTATAACAAATGAAACCCAGACTACACCGCACGGACAATATCGTTTGATACGCGCAAATGAACTTTATCATCTTGAAGCAAACGTTAAAGAAGAATGGAAACTACTTTACACATTCGACTTAACTCCGCACTATCCAGCGGATTATGAGGTATATAACTGGTACGTATCACGCCACCCCGGCTCCCATTTCGTCACCAACCTGGTCGCAGCCCGAGCCGACAAACAAGGGCGGCATGCGTTGAGCAATACACAGTATTCTTTTTATCCTTCAGGGGCTGAAGCAGAGAGGAAACAATTATTTTCCGTTAATGGAATAAAGGAAGTATTGGAAAATAAATTCCATATTCGCACTGCGGACGTGATTGGGTTGGATGCACGACTGGAAGAACTGATTACTGGAAAATAAAATCTGGAGTAGCGCCACGGATGGGGTCGAGGCATATTCTGCGGCCTCTTTATTTAAGTCACAACCTAAGCAATTCAGCGTTACCACTGGTTGTCTGTGAAAAATTACCCGGTTTGAAGAGCTATTTTTTACGGAACCCCCAGGAAAATGCCCTTATCATCGTAAGAGGCTCACACTCAGAGCCTCTTACGATGATAAGTGCATTCTTCAGAGGGATACTAAGATGAATCTTTTCGCTCACCGTTCCCCGTTTGTATTTTTATTCTCTTGCCTATTAATCACTTTGTCGGTTTCCACGTTTGCCAACAAAGACATCATTAATGCCATTCAAGAGAAGCCCATATTATCCGCAAAAGACCTTAAGGCATCATCGACACCCGGCACGTCGAACGACCCACTGACGGGTTTTGGCCATGGCCGATTTTTTGGTAAAGATGGCGCGGTTTTCAAGCCAACACCTGAATCAGTTTACGAAGTGCAGACTTATTACCTTACTAAAAGCACCTCCACTATAAATCAAGTTAAAGACCCAAAAGTACTTGCTACCCTAAAGAAGAAAAAGACACTCATCTACGAAGCAGTCAGTGACAAAATTCTCGCTAATGCTTTATACCTGGACGAACTTCTTACGCTTTCAGAGAAAAAGGAAGATGTGGTGTTAATGGGGACGCTTGATGGTTTGCGGCGTTACTATATTGAACATTTTGCCAAACTCACTTTCCGAAATGAGGCAGGTGTTTTTAGCAAAGGAATTCATCCGGATCTTGCCCGCAAACTGGAAGAAGGAGGCATCACCGTATTTTTAAAAACCAACGCGTCCGGCGATGAATATATAAAAGAATGCAAAGACGCAGGCGTCCCTATTCCACCACCGATGTATGCCAAACCATGGGAAAATCGAGGCGTTTTTAGCAATGAATTTATCGACGAAGGAAGTTTTGCCGATCTTTGGTTTTATGAAAGTCGCAACCCCGAAGGTGCATGCCTCGCATTGCCGCGTTATGGTTCAGCAAGCGCAAAAACGGCAAACGTTTTGGGCTTAATTTGTGTTGGGAAAAAAACCAGCAAGGCGTGCTTTTGGGACAATCCTAACAGTGACAAATTCGTTCGCGATGTTCCGGTAAGCATCGAGAAATTTGTAGGCGGAGCAGCGTTGGCATCAAACGGCCAAGGCACGTGTACTGCTTGTCACGCAGGTGAAAACCCTTTTGTCGTGCATCCAGACAAAGCGCCCTTTGCTGGCTTAAGTTCTAAATTAATGCCCGATAATTGGCACGACCCGCTGGTGCATCCCAGTTGGCCACAAAACCCTGGGCCAACTTCCGTTCTCAATACAGTAAATTCACAAAATCGTTGCGATTCTTGTCATCAACAAGGTGGGGCCGGACGTTTTCCAGATGTGAGTGACCCGGGAATAGCACAATACTGTTCCGTTGTTTTAGAGCAATCGGTTTTCGGTGGAGCCAAGCGTACTATGCCACAAGGCCTTGGATCTATATGGGGTTACTTCGATCACATCGATGCACTACTCTCGTTGTGTTACGGCAAGTCGGTCGGGTTGGATCCGATTCCGGATGACGACAAACACATATCACCACCGATTATTATCGAGCCCTTATATGGCTGCGCCACGCAGTTAGCTGTGAAAGGTACGCTGCTGGATGCAAAAGTGTCGGTGTTTATCAACGGCACTTTTATCGATGCAAAAATTTCGCGCAGCCCAAGCTTGCTGGAATTCAACGTACCCGCACTGGTTCCCGGCGATGTTGTAACGGCAACCCAGGAATTTAACGGTGTGTTGTCAGATCCATCCAACCCCGCAACGGTTCGCGATCATAAAGTAGATTTTCCCACTGGATTACCGAAACCCGATATTGATCCAAAACTTATTTATCAATGTGGCAACACGATTGCAGTTAAACATGTGCCCGGAGCAAAACTAACCGTTTTTGTAAATGGAATCGATCCACGTTCAACCAATACCAGCACCGGGTGGACTGGAATTTACCCTGGAAAATATCCGTTTGATGTAGGAGATAAGTTTACGGCAAGCATCGATTTATGCGGTGATTCAAGTCCCTTGTCGAATGTTGAAACAGCAGTTGCAGCACCAACCACTGTCAACGCACCAAAGCTTGCTCCGTCGCAAACCTATGTCGGTCAGGAATTAATTAATATTACTGACATTCTGCACGGTAGTTGGCTCGAAGTTGGAGAATCCAGTGCGGGAGGTTTCGGTCAATTTTCTACACCCATTTCCTGGCACAACGAATATGATTTTGCGACGCCACTTGGGGGCCCACTTGCTGCTGGTCAGCATCTCACCGTACGGCAAGCGTTATGTGATAAGAGCAAGCCAACTGAAACGCCCCCAGCTAAAAAGTGTGAGGACATTCCCGCCCCCAAAATACGCATTCCACTTGAGGGCGAAAATTACGTAGTCGTAACGGACGCTGTTGCCGGAGCAAGGATTCACGTTTTTGATTCCAGCAATATTGAACTGGGAGATGGCAGCGGCAGCGTGATTGCATTAAACCGTGCGTTGCTTTTTGATGAGACCATTACCGTTACGCAGTCCATCGGCAAATGCAAAGGCAAGTACGGCTATAAAGTAAAAGTAAGGCGTATAGAGCGTGATAAGCGCAATGGTAAAGATTAGGCTACGTTTTATTAAGTGAAATAAAAAATGCCCTCGATTGAGGGCATTTTTTTAATGATTATATTTTTCTATAAAATTCAAATTATTGTTAAGTAAGCCATGCTCTCAGAATAACACCGCAATATAAAAAACAATTAAAGGGATATTCCAATATTCCTCATCAGTTCCGGGATCGGGCAAAGGCGGAGATTGAGGCTTCATGCAGGTTGGGCAGCAATGCCCAACATTTATAAGCACAGCATATCAAAGCAACTAAAATAAAATTCCAATTTATAGGTCGTTAAATTTTTTGGTCAAAAACGTTATGAATCGAGATACTTTTATTAGGCCCGTTATAAAGAACTCCATCCACATTGAGTTGCTTTGAGTGTCGTCAAAATCTCCTCAACTACCTTCTGCTTTTTTATAAGTCGCAGCCAACTCTTGATCGAGCTCTGCAAGCACCACATCACCGCAAATTTACTGAACATTTCTTTATTTTAAAACTGTGACGGCTATTCTTTACTGTGCCCACATCAGATGCATAAGTGAGGATCGTCAAATTGCAATAAGCTAACTTTTAAAATGGCAGGTCTACCACTCGATTTTTGAGGGGGGACAGTTTGATAGGCATAACTTAAATTCCAAATGCAAGGTTTTTAAACCATTCTAGATTAATCGTTAGCTAACGCTGAAGGTGTAAACCAATGATTAGAAAGTACCTCCTGTTTGTGTTTATCGCTTTGCTAGCTGGTTGCGCCACTTTTGCGCGTGAAGATTTGCTAGCGTTATTTGGCAAACCTGATCCGGCACGGTTTGACCAAGCTCAAATCGTTCCTGGTTCGGTTTCATATACCCATCAGGTGCGACCTATTTTGGAGCAACGGTGTGTGGTTTGCCATTCCTGCTATGACGCAGCCTGCCAGTTAAAGCTAGGCTCTTATGATGGAATTATTCGCGGCGCAAGCAAAGAGCTGGTCTATAACGGCACCCGCTTATTGGAAGCCTCACCTACACGCCTGTTCATTGACGCAAATAAACCGTCTGAATGGCGACAAAAAGGATTTTTCCCGGTTCTCAATGAATTTCCAAATCGCGCTACAGCCGAGCAACAAGCAAGTTTGCTTGCACGTGCGTTGGATTTAAAAACACGCCATCCACTGGTGCCAAATCAACCGGCACCTGCGTCAATGGATTTTTCGTTATATCGCACCAACCAATGCCCGACAATATTTGAGTACAGCGATTACGAACGTCAAAACCCGCAAATGGGAATGCCCTTTGGCTTGCCGGCAATAACGAAAAAAGAAAACGATATAATTCATCTGTGGCTACAACAGGGTGCACCTAACGATGGGCATACATCGTTAACAGCAACGGCTGAACAAAAAATTCAACAGTGGGAAAATTTTTTTAATGGCGACTCCAACCGTGAACGGTTGGTGAGCCGTTATATCTATGAACATTTATTTCTTGCACATCTTTATTTCGAGGACGAAACACCTACGCACTACTTTCGCATGGTTCGTTCTACCACGCCATCAGGAGAAACTATTCGCGAAATCGCAAGCCGACGTCCATTTGATGCACCAAGCGTAGAAAAATTTTATTACCGGCTTCGATTAGTTGATGAAGCCATTGTGGCGAAATCACACATGCCGTATGCGCTGAGTGAAAAACGTATGGCGCGATGGAACGAGTTATTTTTTATCCCGGATTACACCGTAGATACAGTTCCTGCCTATAAACCGGAACTCGCCGCAAATCCGTTTAAAGTTTTCGAGCAATTACCGGTGAAAGCACGATATGAGTTTATGTTGGATGAAGCAGAATTCACTATCATGGGATTTATCAAAGGTCCCGTATGCCGTGGACAAACTGCATTAAACGTGGTCAATGATCACTTCTGGATTTTCTTTCGCAGCCCTGAATTTGCTGACAACATCTATGGCGAATATCTTGGTAACTCCAGCGACCTGTTAACACTTCCTGCTGAACGCAGCAGCAATTCTCTATTGCTGACGCCCTTGATACATTACGCTGAGCTTGAGCGACGTTTC
The DNA here is from genome assembly GCA_021151825.1 of Cellvibrionaceae bacterium. Lineage (GTDB taxonomy): Bacteria > Pseudomonadota > Gammaproteobacteria > Pseudomonadales > Cellvibrionaceae > Cellvibrio. Next base: position 18,176 of record JAGKWQ010000007.1, on the reverse strand, counting down.
GTCCAGGAAAAATCCAATTATCTGGAGCAGCGCCTGGCTCAACCCGGCACCGTCAATCCAGGTTTGATTTGGGATGGTGGCAAAACCCATAACCCAAACGCGGCCTTAACGGTCTATCGTCATTTTGATAATGCAACGGTAATGAAAGGATTAGTCGGCGAAAAACCAAAAACAGCCTGGGTAATTAATTATTCGTTGCTCGAACGCGTCCATTATTTATTAACTGCTGGCTATGATGTTTTTGGCAATATAGGCCATCAGGTTAATACACGTATCTACATGAATTACCTGCGCAGAGAAGGCGAATTCAATTTCATCAGTCTACTACCACAAGCAAGCCGTATTGCAGTGCGTGATTATTGGTACCGCGATGCAGATCAGGAAACAAAAGATTTGGTTTACGGCAAGTACGCTCATTTTAATCGGGAGAGCGATATTGTTTTCTCCGGAAATGATCGACCTGAACATGAACTGATGACAATGCTTGGTCAAAGAATGGATTCAGCATTGAGCCGCGATTATGATCTCAATACGCTATTAGAAAATTATTCCCACCGGAACAACACACCAGATACTAAGGTTATCGACGGTCTACGGGCATTAGACATGCTTAAAGGAAAAAATCTCGCATGGATGCCCGAAGCCAGTTTTTTACGCCTTGAATCACCGGGGCGACCTACCCTTAATCTGAGCCTGCTACGTAACACTGGCCATCTTAATAACACGCATGTGTTAACTGAGGAAAAAACACTTATCCCGGAAGAAAATACGCTTGATGTTATTCCCGGCTTCGCAACGGCGTATCCGAATGTTTTTTTCCGGATACGACATGAGGACCTTGCCGAATTTACTCTCCGTGTTTCGAACTTAAATAGCCAAGACGATTATTTACGTTTCGCCGAACGTTTCGGCGTGCGTAGGACCAACCCGGATTTCTGGGAAATTAGCGATGCCATATTTGCAGACTATCAAAAGTCACGCCCCATTGAAGCAGGAATTCTGGATCTTAACCGTTATGAAAATTTCTAACGTAAGGACACACTTTTTTTATTGCTTACAACGATTATTCAAACCGCTTTTCCATGATCGCTATTTTTTATAATCAATGCTCGGAGCATGCCTATGAAATTGCGTTTTATTCCAATCAGCTTAATGGCAACAATCACTCCTGCAAGTTTTGCAGAATTACCTATCACGTTATATGGCGTTGCCGATGCCGGTGTGGTGTATGAGAGTGGAGGTGATAAAGGTGATGTCAGTGCAATTAGTAGTGGGATAGCATCGGGTAACCGCATTGGATTTAAAGGAAGGGAAGACATCGGCGATGGTATAACCGCATTCTTTCAATTGGAAAGTGGTTTTAATATTGATGACGGTGAGTCGGGGCAAAGTGGTCGTTTATTTGGCAGAGAAGCGTTGCTCGGTTTGACCGGCAAACTGGGAACCCTGTCTTTGGGACGACAATATTCACCCTACTATAAAGCGATACGCGATATTGCTGATCCCTTCGGCGCAGGATTGGCCGGTAATGCATTAAATATAATGGCCGGTGATGTTCGGGTCGACGATATGGCGGAGTATCAAAGCCCCACGTTTAAAGGCTGGTCAGTTGATCTCGCCTACGGGGCCGGCGAGGTTGAAGGCAACAGCGAAGCTATCGAACCCTGGGTGCAGCCTTAACGTTTACGCAGGGCCGTTTTAACGCTCATCTGGCACATCACCGGCAGGAAAATGCTACCGCGAGCGATCACTTCGACAATACATTGCTTGTAGTGAAATTCAACTTTGCTTTTGCAACACCCAGCATCGCTTACGCAAACAATCGCGGCCTTGCTGGTGCTGATAGCACCGATACATTGCTCGGTGTGACCGTGCCATTGGGTAAACATAAAGTCATGGCGTCAGCCATTGTCCATAGCGATGACACAACGGCTGAGCACGATGCGCAACAATGGGCGCTGGGTTATTTATACAGTTTTTCCAAGCGTATCGATTTTTATTCGGCCTATGGAAATATCAACAATGACAACGGTGCTAATTTCAAAGTCGGAAATGCTACCGATTTAGGATCTGGCAACAGCGCGTTTAATCTGGGCGCCAGGTACACATTCTAAGCTGGCCTGGCGCTTTGACATTCTGAAAACATGTTGCGGGTTATGAGCCCGCGCTAAACACCTGATAAAAATCATCGGCCATTTTTTTCAACGCGCGACCAATAGCCGCGTACTCAAACTCATTCAGATTAGCCAGTGATGCACGCCCTGCCGGTTGATGGGTACCAAATCCTTCGCCCGGTAAGAGTACAATTCCGGTCTCATCCGCAATGCGGAATAAAAGTTCGATACCGGTAAACTTCTTCGTTACCCATACAGCAAACTCGTCGCCATATAACTTGCGCGCGAGCTCTTCAAGGTCCAGCAAGGTGTAATAGTCGACACCGTTTGGATCGATTTCAACGGGAACACCAAGCTCGCGATAGAGTGCGGCCTGACGCCTGCGAATAATTTTCTTCAACGATGTTTTGTAAACTTCATTTTCATCCATCAGTGCAAACAGCGAGAACAACACCAGTTGCACTTGCTGCGGTGTAGACAAGCCAGCTGTATGATTGAGCGCAACTGTGCGACTGTCAGCGACTAATCGGTCAATAAATTTCAATCCACGCACATCAGGTGTCAATGAACCGTAACGACGATCAAGCAACTGTTTAGATGAGTCAGGCAACGCAGCCAATTTTTGATCCAGTACATTATTTTCATGCGTAGCGATGACACCAAGCCGCCAACCGGTAGCACCAAAATATTTCGAGTACGAATAAACCAGCACAGTATTTTGTGGGCAAGTAGCAAACAATGATTGGAAATCATCAGCGAAAGTGCCGTACACATCATCGGTCAAAATGATTAAATCAGGTCGATCATTGTTAACAATATCCGCCAAGCGTTGCAGGCTGCGCTCGTCGAGCTTTACCGATGGCGGATTACTGGGATTAGTACAGAAGAAAATTTTGACTGCCGGGTCTTTTAGTTTATCCAGCTCTTCATCGGAATATTGCCAGCCGTTGGCAGGGTCAGCATTAATGGCTACCTCTTCCAATGCATATTCGTCGAGCTCCGGAATTTCAATATAAGGAGTGAACACCGGCATTCCGATGGCGACCTTATCTCCTTTGTGCAACAACTGATTTTGTTTGAGCGTATTGAAAATATACGTCATCGCCGCTGTGCCTCCCTCCACGGCGAAGAGATCGATAGCGCCTGGCGATAAGGTACTGGAAGTAATGACCTGGAAAAATACTGACGTTCGAACGCGATTCGCGTTGTTGATAATACAACCTGCGTATCTTCTGGCCAGCCGAATCAAACGACCAGAAGATACCTTTGTCGAAAAAAGGAAATTAGCGCGATCTAATCAATCATCACAAAAAATTTGAACTTTTTTCAGCGCAATATCAATTTCTTTTTCAGTTTTTGCATGCATCGCCATTTCTTTTGCAGTATGGCACTCGGCTGCATCTTCATAGGCAGCAGCGCGCACATGTGGATGACGTAATGCCTCGTGATCAGGTTCCTCACAATAAACAGATGATACGCGACGAATATTAGCTGACTCGCCCTGCTCGACCGCAACGCAATCCCCTTCAGTTATTTCTTTACTTTCAGACACCAATTTCACGACTGAACCCGTTGTCAGCTTAACTTGATACGAATGAGCCTTACGCTTGCCTTCGGCAATAGCGGTCAACAATGCTAGCGCTGCCGCACCTTCAGCTGCATGCTTTGCCTTATCATGGTTACTACTATGCTTACCACTAGTAGCCGCACCTATCACACCACCCGCGATAACGCCCTTACCCATATTGGAATCCACTTTTACGTTTTCTACTTTTTCCACCACACCATAATCGATTTGGGTAAGATCACCTTTTTTTGTAGCAACGGCAGCAGTAGAAAAACTGGCAACAACAACTGCTAATACTAATTTTGATTGAAGCAAGCGCATATACATCTCCTTAAGTTAATAAAAAATATTTTACGTATACATGCAAACAGTTACTAAAAATTATTTATTACCTTCCGCTGTTACTTTATAGGTATGCAACTGGTTTTTATGAAAATAATGAACACCAAATAATAGCCCGCCCGATTGACCATCTGATCTTATATCTCCAGCACTTCGGACAATCAGGTAATCGCTTCCTTCTTCCAAAATAATGCAAGCACCTAAAAACATTACCGTTAATAATAAGCTTGATAATTTAATTAATCGCATACACTCTCCTTACTACGGATAATTGTTGATTAAAGCTGCCCTTCAAGATGTTCAGGTGCGGCCATACCGCGTATCCATTTTAGCGATTTCATCTCCCATGCCGGATCCGTAGCTTTCAATAATTGAATTAACCCCGGTAAATGTCCTGCGCCATAAGTAATGTAAATTTTTTCGCTTGCGTCAGCTTGTATCTGTTTGGCGAGGTGATGGTTACGAAAATCAAGCAATATTGGATCAAGCACTTGCGGCTTTTCATTACTATTTACTTTTAATGCATAGACAAAAAAACCTCGGCATAGAGTACCAATCATGTTTTTTTGGCTATCACTAGCGCCATGAACAAAAGTAAATATCTTCGCTGCGATATCATCCGATATGCCATCACCTTTAGTTTTACCATCCCTTTCTTTTGCTACTGCGGCTGCAAAATCTGCGCTGTTGTTGAGCAGTCGCTCATATTCATTTTTCAATTCTGCTGTGGTTACATCCACTGTAGCGTGACGCTCCGGATGTGCCTGGATATCGTGAATTAGTAACTGAAAATAATCGAGTTGAAATTTAACACCGCAAACTTCTGCAAGTTGACGATAGTTATCCGACAAAGAAACCCCTCCGGCAATCGTATCGGAAAACCATTTATTGGCATCCTCTGTCGATGGCATTATTCCTTCGTAATAGAGTTTGTATCCCTCATCGAGGGCCGCTTCAAGATCATACACAACAGACTTATAAAAATTTTCTGAACCTACATGCACCATACCTTGAAAGATTACAGTTTTCTTTCCATCACTCAGTACCGCTTGGGGTAAAACCAATGGATCAGTTTCACTTTTAACAGCCAGATAAAAATAGGGGAAAGTTAAAATAGAAGTGATTAGCAAAACTAAAAAAAGCCATGTTTTGCCTAAAAAATGTGACTTTTGATTCGAACCAAATTGCCTGAAAAGTTTTTTTATAAGCCACGTAAGAGGAAGTGCAATAACACTTATCGTAGCAATGGTCGCGCAGCATAACCAGACGGACCATGACGCAAGTACTAATACCCCCAACAAGAATCCAATTGTCAGAATAAAAAGCGAAATGGCAACTATGCCAATTTTTAGCTTTTGAGAAAATAATATCGTCCCGGTCACGCCACCCCTCCAATATTCTGGTTATACCATCAATGCGTATCAGTCTGATGGCAATTGCGCCAAGTAACTATAGCAACTGAATTGTTGAGAAGGGTAAAGGGTGTAAACATTTACATGGTGGCTGGGCGGGGCTGCCTTCAGGGGGAGGGAGCGATGTTGAATTGGGGCCGGTGGTGAGCCCCTGCTCGGTCAACCCCCATAAAGTCCCACCTTCCCGCGCGCGCCCAAATACCTGCGTTATCAAACTCGATCAACATCAATACACCTCTTACAAAAATCCCGTATTGAAGTTCATGCACCTAATGGCAGAGTGCTTACAATACTTAGGGAGCCTATATCGAACAAAATGGACGAAGATGCTATTTCTGAATTGTGTATCAATACGTGCAGGCTGGAAGTTTTATTCGACGAAATTCAGGAAAAAGTAAAAATACCACAGAGTGCTATTATCGGTATTACGCAAATCACTGATAGGATTTATATGCATCTTAAAAGGCGGGCCGGGTTGCAGAAGAACGAAGGCGGCTTTTTTGGCCGCCTTACGTATACAATAATTTTATTTTAGTCGTCCAGGTATTAACAATTATCTTTTAGTTTGCTTCTCGCTCTATTAATTATTTTAATGATTTTCTTTTTCAACATTCCTGTCGATCAATTAGCGCATTTCAACAACTCATAAATACGCCCAATAATTCCATTTAAACCATTATTGCGCGATGGAGTTAAATGTTTTTCCAACCCAAGCGATTGCAAACTTGCAACAAGATCAAGCCCAAGCAATTCTGCCGGGGTTTTATCATTCACTTGCACCAGCAATAACGCAGCAAGTCCTTTGATGACGCTGCTATCTGCATCGAAGGAAAAATATAATTTTCCTTCGCGTTGCGTACAGGTCAACCATACTGGCAATTCACAGCCGCGAATTAAATTATCCACTGCGCGAATTTCCGGTTTGGGCGACAGCAACTTGCCCCACTGGATAATTAATTTGTATTGCTGTTGCCAATTGTCCGCAGCGAGCAATCGGGAAATAGAGATGGAAGATAAATCGTCTTCTTGCATAGGGGATTTTGTATCAGTTTCACAGCATCAGGATGCAAGCATTAAACGCCGCTGTGAGCCAGTTGGCAATCAAAAAAACAAATCACTTATCTTTATTTAACTTTACCTGTGCCTACTCTGGTAGCAGAGGGACCAAAGAGTAGAATACAGAACAGATCTGCAACACCAAGAATTGCAGACGTACTTGCCACTACCCGGTCTCTCGTGTTTTTTACTAAAACCAATAATCGTTGAATATCCGACGAGGGATTTATGAAACCAGTTTTTCGCTGCGCAATACTGATTGCATGTGGTTGGTTATTATCTGCCTGTAGCCAGACACCACCAAAAGATCCGGCAACCAGCCAGGAGCCGATACCTGTGACAACAACAAACTCAGTAAAAGTCATCGCCTATTACATGGGTGATGGTTCGGATTTGGGGCGTTATAACTTCAATCAACTCACCCATGTTATTTATAGTTTCCTGCATTTAAAGGGCAATCAATTAAGTTTTGATTCTGCCAAAGATCAGGAAGCCATGCGTAAGTTGGTCGCGCTCAAGAAAACCTATCCCCATTTAAAAGTATTACTGTCCCTCGGTGGTTGGGGCGGTTGCGAAACTTGTTCCGATACCTTTAATTCCGCGGCAAATCGCAAAGCATTTGCACAATCCACGCTGAAAATTATTCAGGATTACAACGCGGATGGTATCGATCTGGATTGGGAATATCCCACCATTGAGGGTTACCCAGGCCATAAATTTGCGCCTTATGACCGCACCAATTTCAGCGAGCTGGTGCGTGAGTTGCGCAATGCGGTGGGCGATAAATACGAATTGAGTTTTGCGGCGGGCGGTTTTGATAAATTCCTGGAAACAGCGGTGGATTGGCAAACCATCATGCCGCTACTGAACAACGTCAACCTGATGACTTACGACATAGTGAACGGCGCTACGCCACACACCGGCCACCACACTGCACTTTACTCCACACCACAACAAAAAGACTCTACCGATAATGCAGTACAAAAGCTGTTGAGCCTGGGGGTAGCGCCGGAAAAAATCGTGATTGGTACGGCTTTTTATGCACGCTCCTGGAAAGAGGTTAGCATGGCCAATAATGGCCTTTATCAGGCAGGAATCCATATTGATGGTGCTGACTACAAAGAATTTCCTGAACGCTACGCGCCGACAGCGGGATTTACCTATTACTGGGATGATGTCGCTAAAGCACCTTATGCCTATAACCCGAAGCAAAAAATATTTGCCACCTTTGACGACCAGAGATCCATGGGCGAAAAAGTCAGTTATCTGCGCAAGCACAAATTGGGCGGTATCATGTTCTGGCAATTGCCGCATGATACCGACAATAATGGCTTGCTCAATAGCATCCATCAAAACCTGAAAAATCCTGAAAATGCGATAAAACCCTAATGACAACGTTGGTCAAGTTGACTATTTGATAGAAAGCAGTCAACTTGATCACACGCTGAAGTGTTACTTTTTACTACCCGAACCTCCCTGAACTTACGACTAACTGCACAAATGCTGTATCAATCAATCTGGAAACGTCAGATAAAAGTTATAAAAAGCTAATTATTTCTAACTGCTTGCATGACGCTCTTTGAGCAGGGAAAAAACTATGCTTTACTAGTTCACAACATACTTACTGCGGTTGATCAATGACGATGGCCATCCAGCAAGAAATAACAAAAGCGCGGTTGCTTGGATTACTGATTCTTATCACTCTCGTATTATTGCTGCTGCAATACTACGGCCCACAGAAAACGCTGGTATTGGGAGTCGATGCCGGTGTGCGCATCGAAACCATTGATGACCGGGGCAATGGCGGCTCCTCAATTGCCCACCTGACCCGCGACGGCGAGCGCTTTATTCTGGATTGCGACATTGTTGCTTCCAGTTACGCCTGGCCATACTGTGAAATCAGCTTCATCCTGACCGATGACGTCACCCGTCGCGGCATTGATTTAAGTACCTTCACTGAAGTCGAATTGCACATTCACTACTCCCAACCACAAGACTTTGGTATTCGCTTCCAGCTGGTAAATTTCAATCCGGCGTACGCCAAACCCGGCGATAGCAATTCGCAGAAATACAATGCCATCGAACTTTACGATACCCATATTCGCTACCCGCAATTAATTGAACTAAGCCATATGCAGGTGCCCACGTGGTGGTTAAGCCAGGGCAAAATCCCACCCGACTATTGGGGGCCGGAATTTGATGATGTGCGCGGAGTACAAATCGCCACCGGTGAACGCGTCACGCCCGGCAAATATCAAATGATTATCGAGCACGTAGAGTTCCGCGGAAAATACATTAGCGACCATCAATTGCTGTTAGTGCTGGTAAGTATCTGGACGGCGTTGGGCCTGATTTATTTTGTAAACACTTTTCGCAAAGCCAAACTTGAATTACAAAACAATCAGCAGCGTCAGGTGCAATTGGAATCGCTGAATAAATTATTGAATCAGGAACAACAAAAACTGGAGGAGCGCCTTGCACGTGATCCGCTCACTGGCGTGTTGAATCGTGAAGGTTTAGCACCGGTATTCCAGCAATTAAACTCCGATGGCACACAGGCATTACTGTCATTAATTTTTATCGACATCGATCACTTTAAACGGATTAACGATCAATACGGTCACAATGTTGGCGATCAGGCTCTACTGGTATTTGCCCAATCCCTCAGTGCTAATACGCGCAACCACGATTTACTGGCTCGCTGGGGGGGAGAGGAATTTGTGCTTGCTTGCCCTGATACCAATATTGAAAACGCCTTGGGGCTCGCAGAAAAATTGCGTCGTTGTATTGAAGAAACCGAATGGCCCAAAGGACTGAAGGTCACCGCCAGCTTTGGTGTTGCGCAACAAATGGAAGGGGAATCACCTACTGATTTTATTGGTCGCGCCGATAAAGCCCTGTATGTCGCCAAAGCTCAAGGGCGTAATTGTGTTCGCAGCTCACAACAACCACCAGCGCAATTAATTGCGGTTAAATAGCAGCACTCAACAATTCATTCGGTAATTAAAAAATACCAAATAAACGGCGATTGTTTCCCCAAACAGTCGCCGTTATTGTTTCCAGGCTTTCATTGCGCAACTCCGCAAACAGCTGCGCAATTCGCGGTAAATTTTCCGGGCTATTACGTTGCCCCTGCTCACCGTACAGTGGCATATCGGGCGCATCTGTTTCCAACAACACCGACTCAAGCGGTACGCGCGCAAATGTATTACGTGTTTTATGTGCCCGACCATAACTGATTGTGCCACCTGCACCTAAATAAAATCCCAAATCAATTAATTGCATCGCCGTTTCATAACTGCCACTAAATGCATGCACTACACCGCCGTATAACGGAGATTTTTTTTTGCAATGGGCAATCAATTCGTTATGGGTTTTAACACTGTGGACAATCAAGGGAAGGTGGAATTGATTGGCCAGATCAATATGCCAATCGAGTAAATCCAGTTGCTGGTCAATTGGTGTATCAATATTTTTATCGAGCCCCGCTTCGCCAATAGCGATGCAACGCGGTTGTTCACTGGCTCTATCGTCATCCAATAATAATGACATCTGGTATGCGTAAAACTGTAGCGCTAATGGATCTGTCGCAATTTTACTGATCCACCAGGGGTGGATACCCAAGGCAAAATAACAACCGGATAGTTGTCGACTCAACACCTGCGCAGCAGGCCATTGTACCGGTTCAATACCCGGCACCAGCAATCCCTGCACCCCCAATGCCGTTGCACGCTGCCATAATTGCGCGCGGTCCGCATCAAAATCGGCGAAGTCGAAGTGGCAATGACTGTCAAAAAATGGCATTTGCGGATACCCTGTCCTGGTTTCTTTCTGCACATTGTCATTATGCACTTTATATATCGATTTTTTCCCCATCGGCAGTCATTGGCCTGCTTTCAGTTATTTATAGCTCTGATTGCCGGATTTTGCTCGCCACTCGCGCGAGCGGATGCCAGCCCTCAGGCACAAAGCAAAGAATGTGTGATTTTATTGCACGGGTTAGCGCGCACCAGTAAATCCATGCAGCCGCTCGCTGATGCACTGACGTCTGCCAATTACGTTGTCGTAAATCAGGGCTACCCTTCACGAAAATTTCCGATCGCCGAATTGGCTATGCAGGCAATTCCACAAGCGCTCAGTATTTGCCGGCAACAATCATTAACCCCCATTCATTTTATTACCCACTCGCTCGGCGGTATTTTGTTACGTCAATTTTTAAGCACGAACACCATTCCCGAATTGGGGCGAGTAGTTATGTTTGCACCGCCCAATAAAGGCAGCCAGGTGGTTGATAAATTAAAAAATGTCCCCGGCTTTATGTTGATGAATGGCCCCGCCGGACAAGAACTGGGAACTAATCCGCAGAGTGTTCCCCTGCAACTTGGACCGGTAACGTTTGACCTGGGCATTATTGCCGGCACCCGCAGTATTAATTGGATACTTTCACTGTATTTGCCCAATCCGGATGATGGAAAAGTTTCACTGGAAAATACCAAAGTAGAAGGCATGCACGATTTTATCGCGCTGCCCGTATCCCACCCATTTATCATGAAAGATAAAACCAGTATTCACCAAAGCTTATATTATTTGCAGCAGGGCCATTTTCTTCACGATGAAGAAACACACGAAAAGCAATCGAACAAAAAAGATTCATCTGAAAAAATTCACAGCAAAGTAGATTGATAGGAGTTGCCTATGCGCGATGGACTGGTTGCCTTACATATTCAACGCATCTTATTAATAATTAGCTGTTGCCTGGTATTAACAGGTTGCAGCACCTTAAAGAGTGCGAAGCCGTGGCATCGTATTATTTTGGATGAAGAATTCTCCAGCACCGATTTAAAACCTGGTTACACCTGGGCAGATTATATTGCGCAGGAAGACCGATTATTTTCGCAATTAAAAACAGTAATCACCGAAAATCCGCGTGAAGATGCCTATCGCTATCAATTCAATTCGCCGCTTAATTCGCTCAACCATATTCAAAACAATCAAGCCCTCAACGCTCGCAATGTAAACACAGTTAAAAACTGGAATCGCAGTTTTATATTAAAACCCGAAAAAGTACGTGGTGGCATAGTTATGTTGCACGGCTTAAGTGATTCGCCTTACTCAGTGCGCAGCTTGGCACTGCATTTTCAACAGCAAGGATTTTACGTTATCGCCGCGCGCCTGCCCGGCCACGGAACATTACCCAGCGGCTTATTGAATGTGCAATGGAAGGATTGGGCTGCCGTTACCGAATTAGCAATGCGTGAACTACAAGTACAATTAGCAGGCAACGATAATATTTATTTTGTTGGCTATTCAACCGGCGCTGCACTGGCCGTGGATTATACGTTGAGTGCCCAACTCGATAAAACGTTACCGCAACCTAAAAAACTGGTTCTGCTTTCACCCATGTTTGGTGTAAGCAAATTTGCTGTGCTAAGCAAAGGTGTGGATTTAATCGGCCATATTCCGTTGTTAAGCTCCGAGCGTTGGCTGAGCAAACAACATGAATATAATCCATTTAAATATAATTCGTTTACGGTAAATGCCGGCTGGCAAGCACGTAGCCTGACGATGCATCTTCACCAAAAAATAGCATCCGCAAAAAAGAAAAATAATCTGCAAGCATTTCCACCGATACTGGGTTTCCAATCCATCATGGACTCATCGGTGAGCACACCTGCCGTTGAACATTTTTTCGCGCAAGAATTACCTTCACATAACAATGAGCTGGTTATTTTTGATATCAACCGCAACCACAATTATTTACCCATTACCCGCACGGCAAGTATCGAATTATTTGCCACACTTTTTAACACTGGCCCGGCACATTATAATTTGACCAGAATCGGCAACAGCAACGCCAGCACCCATCAAGTCAGCGAATGGCGCCGCCCGGCGGGCACCACAGAGGAAAAAGAAACGGTATTGCCCTTGGAATTTCCACGCGGAGTTTTCTCGCTCTCCCACATCGCCGTCCCCTTCCCCCTCAATGACCCCACTTACGGCCTCGAACCAGACGAAAATGAGTTCTACGGAATACGTTTAGGCAACCTGAATTTTCGCGGCGAAAGAAATACTCTGGCAATTGCAGCTGACACTAACCAACGGCTGAATGCGAATCCGTTTTATAGTTATATGGAAGGGAAGATTGATGAGTGGCTGGATGTACCTTCAACTGAAAAATAATTCTTATGAAAGAAGAATATAGGGCTGTTTCTTTTCATCCGCACACTTAATTAGGCAAGACATATTTTTTCACGTAATTTTCAATCCCGATGCTTACAACAAGAACTATTAGCATTAATAAGAAACAAGCCATAAAGGAAAGAAGATAATAGAAAAGTCCTTCAAGCAATCCGTGAAATTCAATAAATAATGTAATTTCCCCATCACCAGCTATGCTGTGAACTATAAAAATCCTGTTCTGTCATCAGGATATAAATAACGGCTACATACGGGAGACACCGGTGCCCACGCTCACCGATTCAAAGAACAAGTTCCAGCGGGGGCTGGTTTATCTATTTGCGATTTTGGCCAGCCTTGGTATTGCGCCGTTTGTGGTGATTCGCTATCTGAATGGCCAGATTGTGAATGCAGTGGTGGACCTGGCGATAGTGACCGTTGCCCTGGGTAGTGCTGGATATACCTGGTGGCGCGGGCTGGCTACGCAAACAGTTTCCAATATTACCGCCGCACTCTACTCCGCTGGTGCAGTGGCTGTTGCGCATTTGAATGAGCCCATTTTTGTGTTTTGGTTATTCCCTGCATTGCTCGCCAATTTCTTTTTGCTTAAACCTAATGCCGGCTTGCTCGCAAATATCCTGGCAATTCTGGCGATATTGCCCATCGCCGCCAAACTGGAAACGCCGACTCATATGTTTGCCATGATTTCGTCTTTGCTGATTTGCGGAAGTATGGCTTATTCGTTTGCATTGCTGACCACCCGCCAGCAGGAATCTTTGCAAGGTTATGCAGTGCAAGATGCGTTGACCCAATTGGGTAACCGTCGTGCGATGAATGAAGAAATGCGGATGAGTATCGATGATTTCGCGCGCACTGAATCTCCCGTTACCCTGATTTTGCTCGACCTGGATTTTTTCAAAATGGTCAACGATAAATATGGCCACAGCGTTGGCGATGGTGTGTTGATTGACCTGGCCGGCCTGTTAAACAAACGCGTGCGCAAAACTGATCGGGTATTTCGTTTTGGCGGCGAGGAATTTGTGGTGTTAGCACGCAATACCGGGCTGGAAGATGCAGTGGTTATTGCCGAACAACTGCGCGTGCAAATCGAACTGGAATTGCGTGATCCCGAAGGCACACTGACGGCCTCTTTCGGGCTCGCACAACTACAAACCGATGAGAAACTGGAAGATTGGTTTAATCGTGCCGACAAAGCGGTTTATCAAGCCAAACAACAAGGCCGCAATTGTGTAGTTGCTGCGACAACGTCCCCCTAACACCACCCTCATAAAGTGGTGGCTGGCGTGAACCAGCCGCCAGCTTTGCGATTCTTTATTCCCGTCCGTTATACCCCTGCGCTATGCTGGCAGTTATCAAAATTGTTTGAAGGATTCCCATGCAGTCACTGATATCCAACATTATTGAACAAGTCGATCAGGTGTTATTAGGCAAAGACCAGCAGGTGCGGCTGGCATTGGCGTGTTTATTTGCCGAAGGCCATTTATTGATAGAGGATCTGCCTGGCATGGGCAAAACCACACTCGCCCATTGCCTTGCCAAAGTGCTGGGACTGAAGTTCGAACGTGTGCAATTCACCAGCGATTTGCTGCCCGCCGACATCCTTGGTGTAGCAATTTTTGAGCGCGAGCAAGGCGTGTTTAAATTTCACCCGGGCCCGGTATTCACCCAGGTGTTATTGGCCGATGAAATCAACCGCAGCTCCCCCAAAACCCAGAGTGCGTTGTTGGAAGCGATGGAAGAAGGCCAGGTGACGATTGAAGGTAAAAGCCGGCCATTGCCCTCTCCGTTTTTTGTGATAGCGACACAAAACCCGCTGTCCCAGAGCGGTACGTTCCCGCTGCCTGAATCCCAGCTTGACCGGTTCCTGATGCGTATTTCATTGGGTTACCCGAGCCCCGCTTCCGAACGTATGCTGTTTGAAGGTGCGGACCCGCGTGCGCGCATCCGCCAGATGGAACCGATGGTGACGTCCGAGCAATTGGCGGCAATTCAGGAGTCTGTCCATAACGTGAAAGCAAGCGATTCGCTATTGGATTATGTGCAGCGATTAGTGGCTTTTACCCGCAGCGATGTGCAATTTACGTATGGCCTTTCACCGCGTGGAGCGCTGGCATTATTGCGCGGCGCTAAAGCCTGGGCGTTGATCCACAACCGCGAGTATCTGGTACCCGAAGATATACAAGCCGTATTACCCGCCGTTGTTGGTCACCGCGTGCGTGGTCGCGGCCACACCCAGGACACCGGACCATTGATCAAACACCTGCGCGATAGCGTGAATGTTTTGGGCTAACCCATGAGCAGCCCTTTAAGCAATTGGCGAATCGCTTGGGAAAACCGGTTTTATCGCTGGGTAGACCAACGCAGCCCGAATGCCCATGCCATCACCCTGAATCGTAAAAACCTTTATACCTTTCCCAACTTTACGGGGTTGATGTATCTGGTGATCGTAA
Source organism: Cellvibrionaceae bacterium (assembly GCA_021151825.1). Lineage (GTDB taxonomy): Bacteria > Pseudomonadota > Gammaproteobacteria > Pseudomonadales > Cellvibrionaceae > Cellvibrio. The sequence goes on along the minus strand of JAGKWQ010000007.1, from coordinate 3,037 downwards.
TAATCATCTGGATGCTCGGTACCAATTACCAGAACAACCTGATTCTGGCACTGGCTTATCTGATGATCAGTATTTTCATCGTCGCCATACTGCATGCCTTTACCAATATGGCGGGTATTACCGTGAAGTTTGCGGGAGCAAGGCCAACCTTTGCGGGCGAACCAGCGGCGTTTACGCTGGAACTGACGGCAGTCCATAAATTTGGTTGCGATCACCTGGAATTGCGTTGGCCCGGTGGCGACACCCAATTAGTTACCCTTAATACTAATGAGCCTGTGCGCATAAACCTGCATGCGCACAGCAAGGAGCGTGGTTATTTGCGTCCGGGGCGATTACTGCTGCAAAGCCATTTCCCGCTCGGGATTATTCGCTGCTGGACATGGCTTAACCTGGATGCACAGGCGATTATCTACCCAGCGCCAATTGCCAGTGAGGAGCCGAAACATCAGGCCAGCGACGGCAAGCAAGAAGGTGGCAGTAGCCAGCGCGGTGGTGACGACTTTTCCGGCTTGCGCGATTACCAGCCCGGCGACCCCATCAAACACATCGCATGGAAGCAATTTGCACAAGAGAAAGGCTTGTTTACCAAGGAATATGAAGCCTTTTTTTCTGCCGAAAAATGGCTGGATTGGAATAGCCTGACACTGCCGCAAGAAGCGCGTTTATCGGGGCTTTGCTACTGGGCATTGGAATATGAGCAGCGGCAAATTCCCTACGGTTTGAGCTTACCTGGTATCGATCTGGAACCTGCGCTGGGTGAGGCGCATTTGCAGGCTGTACTTACCGCGCTGGCACAATTCAACTTGCCTGCACCGGTATTGCCAAAGGCAGTACGATGATCAAACCCTTCTGGCAACGCACAACCACCGCCACTCCCGCTGTACGTGAAGAATATCTGGTGCGCGACAAGCTGGCCTGGCTATTGATAATGCAAACGGTATTGATACTGCCGTTGCTATTTAACCTGCCAGCTTGGTTAGGGCTAGCCTGGGCGATCTCGGCATCATGGAGAATCCAAATGTTTCGTGGCCGCTGGAGCGCCCCGGGTAAAATGGCCAAGAGTTTACTCACGGCAATTTGTGTGGCCGGCATGTTTGCGAGCTACTCCGGTAACACCAGTACTGAGGCAATGGTCGGATTACTGGTTTGTACTTTCTCACTCAAACTGCTTGAGGTTAACTCCACACGCGACGCGCAATTTTTGATTTTTATCGGCTTCATCATCACCGCCTCGCAATTACTTTTTAGCCAAACACCGCAAGCAGCAGCCTTTTGCTTATTCAGTATGTTGTTGTTATTAAGCTGTTGGCGATCACTACACCTTACCCATGAACAATCACCGACGCTGCGTCTGAAACGCGGCGGCGCCATCATCTTGCACGCCTTACCAGTGATGCTGGTGTTATTTCTGGTGGTGCCCCGCTTGGGACCACTGTGGGCGATTCCCAATCAGCAGGCAGCCAAAACCGGTTTTAGCGATAGCCTGTCGCCGGGCGACTTGGGCAACCTTGCGCTAAATCCAGCACCCGCTTTTCGAGTTTCGTTTACTAACCAGACACCACCGCCTGCTAACCAGCTTTACTGGCGTGGAATAGTGCTGGATGGCTTTGATGGCCGCGCCTGGAAAATGCGCGATAGCTGGGGCAGAGCATCGGAAAATGGCTCCAGTATCAAACAAGAATTGATCGACTATAGCGTTATCCTTGAGCCGCATGGCCAACCCTGGCTGTTTAGTTTGATGACCCCGATTGAAACCAGAAACGTAACCGACAGCATCCGCATTACTGCCGACTCACTGTTGATGAATCGTATTCCCGTTGCCCAACGCATCCGCTATGAAGTGACGTCTGCATTGAAACAGGAATGGCCAGAATCGCCCCAACTTCAACCATTACAACGGGATGGTTACACGCGCCTGCCCCTGACAAGTAATCCGCAAACTCGCGCGTTAGGCGAGTCCTGGCGCGCGCAGCAATTGAGTGACCAACAAATCATTGATAAGGCGTTGGCACTGTTCAATCGCGAATTTACTTACACTCTCCAACCACCCCTGCTAGGTGTTCACTCCGTGGATGAGTTCCTGTTCCAGAGCAAGCGGGGATTTTGCGAGCATTTCGCCAGCAGTTTCAGTTTCCTGTTGCGCGCGGCCGGTATTCCTGCGCGCGTGGTGGTGGGTTATCAGGGAGGAGCCTGGAACCCGGTAGAAAATTATTTACTGGTTCGGCAATCCGATGCCCATGCCTGGACTGAAGTCTGGATAGAAGGCAAAGGCTGGCAAATGATTGACCCCACCGCCGCCGTAGCACCCAATCGGATCGAACAGGGAATGAACCAGGCACTCAATGCATCTGATCTGGAGTTGGTCAATGGCGCCTGGCAAAGCTCATCAATTTTGCAGCAATTACAAATTCGCTGGGATGCAGCTACTTATGTATGGCAGGTATGGGTACTTAATTACGATACCAAAACTCAGGAAGGATTATTAACGCGCTTGCTCGGCGGAACAGAAAGTTGGCGATTAACATTGTGGTTGATTGGATTGGGGTTGCTCGGTGCGGGAATTTTTGCGTGGATGCTCGTGCGCCGCCGGCCATCACTGGCAATACGTCGTGAAGTCAAAGCGATTAAAAAGCTGGAACAAAAATTAGAACAATTTGGCTACCGGCGCGCGCAAGGCGAAACGCTGGGCGATTTCTTCCAGCGCATATTAATGAGTGCTCCGCAGTATCGAGCAACACTGCAAAATATCCATCAGCTTTTTGTACAAATTGCCTATCAAAACCAGGCCACCCAGGTAGAGCGTCTGGAACAGGCAGTGAAACAATTTCCTAAATAAAAAGCAGCACGTCTCGAAATAAAAAAACAGCAATTTACTGAACAACAAACAGCAACACCCTAAATAAAAAATTTCCTGCTTCCCAAATAAAAAAACCGCCGATATGAACTGCACCCCAAAAGTTGGACACCCAATCCAACTAAGTAAGGTGCAGTTTTTATGTCTAAATATTCAAAACAATTTAAGTTAAACGCTGTTAAT
>JAGKWQ010000028.1 GCA_021151825.1 Cellvibrionaceae bacterium | reverse complement strand
GTTTTAAACATAGTTGTCCGCGCCTTTTTTGTTGTTGTGGGTCAGGTTGTCAATTGCTGTTGTCAGGGTGTTTAGCATCAATGATTGCGCTAACAAATTGGTGTTATTAAATCATCAATAAAAATCGCGGCAGGATTTTTATCGACAAAAATATTGCACCGACGCTCACGCGTAAATTAATTACTACTGAATGGTGTGAACTAGAAAAGAGCTTCTTTCAACTGAAACAAGCGCTTGTTTCCCTCGTTCTTTATCACGGTTTTTATAATTTTGGCACTTAAATTATCTATTTGGTAATACGCCTATATAACTAAATAAATAATTTTTGGGGTTGGGGTCTGCTTTTATATTTATTGTTCCACAGTATCGCAAATTGACAGCGCGATCAATTCACAAATTTTAATAAACGCGCAGGTATATACAGATTGGCGTTTAAAACAACACTAAAAGATAATTTTTTCATCACTAATAAAGTTTGTTTTCACTTGTGGCGAATCTTTAATTTAATGGATGATGATTCGTTTATTTGTGGTAATTCGCATTTAAAATTTGTTCTTAATTGTGAAGAATGGCACAAAGAACGGCGCATAAAATTACTACTAACACTATTATCCCAACTTATCTGGCTAGGGCCTCGCTATCTCCTCTTCTGCCGCGCGGGTATCCAGAACTAATTGCCCCAGAATGGCCACCACAACTTCCTTAACCGCTACACCTTCAGGCATTTGCGGATCCAAAATCGTGCTAATCGTATTAATTGATTTTTTGCCATCGATCATTTGGATTATTGCATCGATAAGCGGGTGGGATTGGAAGGAGCGATAATTGGCGACAGGAATTGGTAGATGATGCATGACCAGCCAGTTTGCGATTACTCCGGCGACTGGTTGGGTGTCCACAGTTTGGGTAGCAACAAAACTCCAAATTTGTTCAGTTCTGATTCTTGCTTCCATTGGTGAAACAAGATAAGGCGCCTGATCAGTGCGCTCTGACGTGAACGTTAATCCGCTAAGCGAAAAAAACTCTTTAATTTCGGCTTGGGAATATTTTAATTGTGTGGGCAGATGGCGTGTATATAACAATGGTCCTGTATTCAGCCAGCTTCCTTCCGGTGTTAATAGGTTCTGAATAAGGCCAATTAAATCTCGTACATCGCCACCGTTTACATCAATAAACCAGGGGGTAATGATCAAATCAAATGATTGGTTTTGTAACGGCAGATTCCAAACGTTAGCAGCAAGAAGGAACCAGTTGGATGATTGATGAGTTGATACTTGTGGCGACGGAATATTTCTAGTGGCTGTAGTTGGAAAATCTATTTGTGGGAAAAGTTTAAATTCACCGAAAGTGAGTGAATTTTTTTTCTTAATCAATTCATCAGCGACAGCCAATAATAAGGGATTACTATCGACTGCCAGTGAAAAGTCAGGATCTAAATAAGTGTGAATATCCCAACTGAGCCTGCCGGCACCTGCGCCTAACACTAACACGCGCTTGGGTGAGTTTGGCAGTGTGTCGATTAGTGATGTAATTCGTTTCAATGCATTTTTATTTTCTTCGCTGGGTTCACTCGTGGTATCCCATCCCCAATCGCGAAATATTAAATCAAAGTATTCGCTAAGGTCGCCCGCATTCATTTGGTTTAACGTTTCATTAAATTCAGGCGGAACAGATTTTTTAGTGAGCAAGGACTGGATGCTATCCCGATTAATTAAATTGGCTTTGTATATTTCAGCTAATCGCTCACGTGTGGCATCACTCAAATCATAGCGAGCCAATGATTCCCTTATGTTGCTCAATGCTTGCTCGGCGAGTGAAATTAGCATTGCTGTTTGATGTTGCCATATCAGGCGTTGATGGGTACCCGCCGGAAACAAGCAGGGTATATTTTCCATCGTGAAAAATTCACTTTTACAGCGATTGCAAAATAATTGTTCCAGGCTAAAGCCTTCAGATACATTGGCTCGACAATTCGGGCAGCAACATTGAGCGCGCAATTGCGTGGGGAAATCTATTTTATTATTCATAGTGAGACCTGGATAATTTGCCATGCAGATTTATCTTAATTAACTTCTTCTAGAAAACAAAACGCCTTCTGATGTGTTGCAACAGAAGGCGTTTTGATCTAACTAACTTGATTCAATCAACATGCAGTGCAGTTTGATATTACACCAAGCCTAACGTGTTGCTACCTAGAGTGATGCCGGATAATCCCATGCCTTTCGGGATAGCACCATTCAGGTCGTACACATTTCCACCTTGACGAGCTGAATAGCCGCGTGCAAAACCAGGCATTTGTGTAGCGACTATAAACGGACCATTGCCGGATGTGTGGTCCATGCCGTTGCCCATGCACGTTACCTGTACAAACACCGTGGAATTGATGAGCGGCTGGCCGTCAGGGCCGGAAGTTTTACGCAACTTATCAATAAGGTATGCAGGTACATCGTTCAAGTAGCGCCACATTTCGATAAATGCAGAACTATTGGGTGCACCGTGACACGCCTGGTGGGCGTCCTGCGACCAGGAAGTGTTGTGGCCAAGCCAATCGCCCTGGTGATTACCTAACTGCAAAGTTGCAACTTTGGTAATACCGCAAGCGAGTGCAGCAACAACGATGTCCGCCTGTGATTTACCAGTAGCCTGCATATTGGCCATGCTTGGAGTAATACTGCTACCACAGTTTGTCGTGCTCGGAGTACTGCTGCTGCTATTTTGGTTAGTCAGGTTGGTTTTGATTTTTTTCAGTGAATCAATGTGTTCCTGATAGCGCGCATATTCCTGGGTGCTGAGTTTGCTCTTGATAGAATCAAGTGCTCTTAATTGTGCATCGTAGGACAATGCATAAGTAGTGTCGGGTGTAGTACCGCCACCGCCGCCGCCAGTGTTGCCACTGAAAATACTCGCTAATGCCTGGGTAGGGTTGTCCTGACATGGGCCAATGTTGCTACACAAGGTGCCGTTAGTGGTTGCTTTGGCGCCCAGATAAATGGAGGAGCGAGGAGTGCTGCTACCCAAAACGGATGCGATGCGTTTGTCCATGGTGGGAGAGTTATAGTCAGTGACTCCCAATGAATTGAGCGCAGTTTGGTGGCCTGCAGTAATTACGTCTACCTGGCGGAAATGGCAAATATCGGAAACCGCATAACCATCAGAGCCATAGGCACGAGTGATCTGGTTCATCTGGCTGGCGCTGGATGGCATCCAGGCACCGGACGCGGCACCACTATTCAGGTAACAAAAAACAACACGTTTGTTAGTTGTGTCTTGCGCCATAACGTGACGGTTGGCAAGCAAGCCGCCTAGCAATGCTGAACCTCTCAGCAGGCCCGCAGAAATGCCTGATTTGGCAACCAGGTCAAGGAAGCGGCGACGATCTTGTTTGACGAAATCTTCACGGATTTTTTTATTGCCACTGTAATAATCTTCTTTCAAATAGGCATTGAGGGCAGCGGGGCCTGCTTCGAGTTTTTTGAAATGTTCCATCGCCTCGAGCGCATCTTCCTCGGGTAAATGGCGAAATCTGCTATCAATCTTTTTCATAACCAAACCTCTTGGATTTAGAATTCTGTTTTTGGTTGTCCAGTTAACAGGTGGGGCTAACCCCACCTGTTCAGCCTTAGCGACGGAAACGAATTACGTTAGATGTACCCAGCTCTTTCAACATGGCTCTCGGGTTGCCACTGCTGGCAGAGAGTCTGGTTTTGAGTGAGTCTGCTACGCACGCCAATTGGCCTTGTTGTTGCGTAGTCAGCGCGGTTTCCTGTGTGTCATCCTGGAATTGTCTGCTCAGTGCATAACCCGTTGCGAAGCGGAATGATTTCTGGATCAGACACGCATTCACGCCGGGCAGGTTGTTAGCAACCATCACTTTGCCGAGGTCTTTTGAACCATTGAATGGTAAACCTGGTGAGCCGGTATCTTTCTCGGCATTCACTTCCGCGAAGCCCACAATTCCTACACCGTTGGCACCGAACAGACGGCCGCCGTTGTTAACCATCGAGATCTCAACGTTATTGCTGCGAGCTTCGTTACCATTCAGGTCCATCGCTTTTTGTACAACCTTGCCGTTAACAACACTGCGTGGCATACCCAGATGGTCGAAGTCATCCACACCGAAGAGCGGGTTGATGATGGCGTTGTGGCATTGATAGCAAGGAGTTCCTTCAACGGCGGTTTGCATATCGTAGAACTGGGTAGTGGTCAGGTTGCCCGCTTCCAGCGCTTTTTGCGCATCGGCAGCCGCCTTGTCACGCAGGCCAGTGTTGTCTACGAATGACGTTGGTAATGGAATGTTTTGACACAACATATCCTGACGAACATGCACTGCACGTTTGATCGGTGAAGTACGGCCAGCGTGTGCGTTAACGGTCATGAATGCACCGGAGGACAACACACCACCGCGCTTGGATGCTGCGGTGTTAACCATACGCCAATCGGTCGCACTGGTACCGCCACCGGAAATGCCATAGTACGACGACAAGGTGCTGTTCAACATGGTGTAGTCACCGGTGTAGATGTCGGTGAATGGCAGGTTGTTGTAGAACGCGTATTTGTAGATTTCGCGAATTTCCTGTGCCATGGAGTCTTTCACTGCTTGAGTGAAGTTGGATCCTGCGGTACGGGTCATATTCACCACATCATCAGTACGGAACCACAAGCCGGCGAAACGACCAATTTGCGCTTTACCCAGGTCTGAGTCGAGCAGGCGATCGATTTGCTGGTTGAGTGAAGTAGCGTTTTCCAACTGGCCATTCGCCGCAGCACTCAACAAGGTTCTGTCAGGTGCACTACCGGTATACATGTAAGCCAATGAAGCGGCGAACTCGTAGGGATCCAATGCATAGGCAGTACCATCTGCAGATTGGAATACCGAGCTGTTACCCCATGATTGGGCGCGAGCCTGGCTAACGGGAATACCCAGTTCGGTGCGATACAGGAATTGTGGAGACATCAGCACAGTCTGGATCGCCCAGCGCAAACCGGTAGAGCCATTGCGAACAATTGCGGTGTATTCGGTTTTCTCTTCGTTAGTCAAAGGACGACGGAAAGCCAGATACGCGAAATTGTCGAGGAAGCTGGTTGCACAGTTTGCCGAGGTGGTATCGCTACAATTCAATGATGAAATTGCGCTGTTGGTAATTGCCCAGCTAGCAATATCTTCAGCATTTTTCTTGTACGACAATAAGCGTGCTTCGGAGATTTGCTCGGTCAGGTGGTTTGGCAAGTTGGCAATAGTCTTGTCCGGGTTAGCCAATTCCTTCGAGGCAAAGTTGTTCGGTAATGATCTGTTGAACAGCGCTTGCATGGAGTTGTGATACTCGTAAGAGGTCAGCAACTTGACAGAACGCATACCGTATTTAACTGGCGAAGTAGTATCACAAGCTACACCGTTATCCTGGTTTCTGCCTCTGAGGGACCACAGGAACGCAGCAAGATGTTCACCGCAATTTGCAGTGGTACAGGTTGCGTAAGAGCCCAGCATCCGCTCATTAATGAAGCGTGCCAGTTCACTTACACTTGTGCCGGTGTAATTGCTGGCTGGGAAGTTGGCCGGGTGTTTCCAGGCATTAACGTCGAAGCTGATAGCACCATCGGTGAAACGTCCATCGCCATCGCTATCTTTATGGCAACCTTGACAGCCAACAGTGCTGAAAAGGTTTTTACCTGTTGTCGCATCACCCAAAAATGCAACGCTGCTTGAGCTGCGTGAGGTTGTAGTAGTAGCGCTGGATGAGCTTCGAACAGAACTGACACTGCTTGAGCTTCTGGATGTCGAGGTAGATGTTGATGTTGACGTGGTAGTCCCACCGGTAAAGACCACACTCACCGGGGTAGTTCCCGCTGACGGGATGCTGTCGGTATAGCTGATGACTTTATAGTCATAGGTGCCAGACTCGGTC
>JAGKWQ010000061.1 GCA_021151825.1 Cellvibrionaceae bacterium | reverse complement strand
TATGTCTAAAGCCGTTTTCCAACGCAATAAACCTCACGTTAATATTGGTACTATTGGTCACGTAGATCATGGTAAAACTACTTTAACTGCTGCTATTACAACTTATTTGGCGAAAGCTGGTCTTGCTGAGAAGCGTGGATATGATCAGATTGATGCTGCTCCTGAAGAGAAAGAGCGTGGTATTACTATTAATACTGCTCACGTTGAGTATGAAACTGGTGCTCGTCACTATGCTCACGTTGATTGTCCTGGTCACGCGGATTATGTTAAGAACATGATTACTGGTGCGGCTCAGATGGATGGTGCTATTTTGGTGGTGTCTGCTGCTGATGGTCCGATGCCACAAACTCGTGAACATATTCTTTTGGCTAAGCAGGTTGGTGTTCCGTCAATCGTAGTTTTCTTGAACAAAGTTGATATGGTTGAAGATGCTGAATTGTTGGAGTTGGTTGAGATGGAAGTTCGTGAACTTTTGTCTTCTTATGATTTCCCTGGCGATCAAATTCCTATTATAAAAGGTTCGGCTCTTAAGGCTTTAGAGGGTGAAGATTCTGATATTGGCGAAAAGGCTATTCAAGCTTTGATGGATGCTGTTGATTCTTATATTGCTGAGCCGCAAAGAGCTACTGACAAACCTTTCTTGATGCCGATTGAAGATGTATTTTCAATTTCTGGTCGTGGTACGGTTGTTACTGGTCGTATTGAGCGTGGTATTTTGAAGATCAACGAAGAGATTGAGATTGTTGGTATTAAGGCTACTCAAAAAACTACTTGTACTGGTATTGAGATGTTCAAGAAGTTGTTGGACGAAGGTCGTGCTGGTGATAATGCTGGTATTTTGCTTCGTGGTACTAAGAAGGAAGACGTTGAAAGAGGTCAAGTTCTTTGTAAGCCAGGTTCTATTACTCCTCACACACAATTTGAAGCTGAAGTTTATATTTTGACTAAGGATGAAGGTGGACGTCATACTCCATTTTTCAAGAACTATCGTCCTCAATTTTATTTCAGAACTACTGACGTGACTGGATCTGTTACTCTTTCTGAGGGTACTGAGATGGTTATGCCTGGTGATAATGTTAAGATCACTGTTGAGTTGATTGCTCCTATCGCTATGGAAGAAGGTTT
>JAGKWQ010000027.1 GCA_021151825.1 Cellvibrionaceae bacterium | reverse complement strand
CCTAAGTTTTTTGCGGAAAGCGGTGCGGATGGCGTTGTATTTTCGGTTGTGCAATCTGAGGTAAAACCTGATTCGCTAAACGTGCGCGAGTGCGCCGGTCCTCACGTCCTAGGGCAAAAATGGGACGGTGCAAAATTCGTCGTTATTGCTACTACACCTGTCTACAAAGTGTGGAGTAAGCCGCAATTTATTTTATCTATTGGTAAAACGGCATTTGATTCGATTATCGATGGTGCCGATAAAGATTTGCGCTTTGCAAAATATGTATTGGATAGCGCGGATGCAGTCGATATGAATGTGCCTGATTACGTTGCCCTTGTTGAATTACTGAAAACAAAAAATTTAATCACGGCTGCAAAACTTGCGGAACTTAAGGCGCAGGTGTGAAGGGCTTAATTGTCGGCGGGGTACTGTTGGGCCTGGGTGGCGTTGCGTTTTATTTATGGCAACGGGGCAGGGATGCCGCTCCACAAATGGCAGCGGGATCGCCAATACCGGCAACCACTGAACCAGCAACAACCACAAGCGGATTTTTTGACAATATGATTTATTCAGTAACAAGTGTTTTAGAGCCTCGCGGCATTCGCAATCACAACCCAGGCAACTTGGTTTTAACAACGATTGCCTGGAAAGGCAAAGTGCCGAATGCGCAAAACACTGACGGAAAATTTGAGCAGTTTACGCAACCGCTGTGGGGCATTCGCGCAATGTTTATGGATGTGCGCGGCGACATTGAAAAAGATGGTTTAAATACTATCCGCAAATTACTCACTGAATATGCACCAAAATTTGAAAACAATTTGGCAGCTTATATTCAATCAGTGGTTAGCCAAGTTGGAATAGGGCCTGATGCACGCATTTTGCCATCGCACTATTTAAATTTATTAAAAGCCATTATTCGCCATGAAAATGGAAAGCAACCCTACAGCGATGCATTAATCATTGAGGCCATGAATACAAAATGAGTAAGCCCCAAGTTAATTTAAACGTTGATGGAATCATGCTGATGGGCATCATCGTTGGTATTCCGCTCCTGGGTTATATCGGCTGGAAAATGTGGGGCGCAAAGGATGCTATTGCATCTGCGGTCGATAAAGTGAATCCAGCGAGCAGCAATAATTTTGTTAACCAGGGCGTTGAGTCAATCGGGCAGGCGCTCACTGGTGATGACTCATGGACGCTCGGCGGTTGGGCATTTGATTGGACACACAACACCGATGGAACCTATAGGCCGCAAGCGGGTTGGGATGTTGTCGGTTTAATTCCTGGTGCCGGTTCTGGATTAGTTGCGATTAAAGATGCGGTCACCGCTGTAAATCCTGCGAATCCGGATAATGTGATCAACGGTGGTTTTAATCGTGTTACGCAATGGATGACTGGTGACGAAAATTTCACGCTCGGAAGTTGGTTGTACGACATTACGCATGATGATCCTGTGACCGGTGCAAAGGCGCCGATCAATGTAGTGAATCCGGCGAGTGACAAAAATATTGTTAACCAGGGCGTTGAGTACGTTGGCCAAAAAATATCGGGCAACAATTCCTGGTCACTGGGGACTTGGTTGTATGACGTGTTTAATCCAGGTGAGTAAATGACAAAAACTGAAACTCTTTTAATCTCAACGGCGGCTTCTGTGTTGGCTGCATTGATCGTAAGGTATGTAATCAAATGAAGTGGAAAAACAGAAAATTTATTGGTTCGGTGTTCACTGTGTTATTACTGGGTTTTGGTGCTAGTGAGTATGGTTGGCTTGAGCCTGTGGCAACTGATGCTGTGTGTGCAAAGGTGAAGTGTGATGAACCAGCTTGACCCTAATGCGGTCCTTAGTGCGCTATTGGGTTGTGCAACCGGATATGCAGCGCTGAAAGTGGAAATTAAATTCCTTTGGCGATATGTAAGGGAATTAAAAAAACAGTTGGATGAGCATGTAAAAAAGGCCGCGTAAAATTGCGGCCTTTTTTTATATCAGTAGCATTTGTATTTTATTGTTGTCTCGTAAAGATCGTTTGCGCTGCCTTCGCCCGTTAATGCTTCCTTTGTTGAGCGTGTGATGCTTTTGCCGATGTTATCGTCATGCATTTTTTTTGTTTCCTGGCTGATGATTGCCGGTGATGCTCGCCAGCGTTTACAAAACGCGTTCGCGTTATCCGTTGCAATCTCCAAAGCTCCGGCTTTGTGTCTGTAGTTGCCTACGGCGATAAATTCATCGGTGGGAATCGGTGTGGTTGATTTCTCGCCGTAGCGCATGTCATCGATCATTCCGCGCGTGCTGTCGATGCTGCCAGCGCAGCCGGTGATTACTAATGTCGTGAAAAGTAAAGCGGTTTTATACATAGTGACGTCCTGTGTGTTAGTTATTGCGACGCAAGTTTAGCAGCCAAATTTGCGATGTGATTCTTTTTCGGCAAGCTCCTGAATCTCGGCAGGTTGCCCGTAGGTGGCAATCAAATGCGCGTTGAGTCGTATGGGTAGCTGAAAATTGTGGGCGGCAAGTTCGCGTAGGCGCTCACGATATTGGGCTAGTTCGATGATTTGCGCACTGGTTGCGGTCTTTTCGATTTCATCCAGGCGCATATTGACGCGGCGAATTAACTCTAAGCTGTTGTGCCAGCATTGCAGGCTGAATGAGTACCAGTCGATATGCTGCCAGGACAAGCCTGGTGCATGCGTGCCGATATCGAGCGTGCCGATAGAATCAAAACGCCAATGATGTGGCCATTTTGAAGGCATGATTCGGCCTCGGAAATGCAGCACCAGTAATTCTATTTGTCCTTCCTTTGGTGTTGTGTGGCCAGCTATCCATCGCTGGGCAGTGCGCTTTGAAACCCCGCATATTTTGGCAACTTTCTCGGGGGTAATGATTTCGCTTTCAAGGTAAGTCCGATTAAACACTGTCTTGTTTTTCATTCCGTTAACCCTTTTATTGTTAATTTGTGCGCCGGAAAAATGGCGCAAGGCGGGTAACGGCAAAATAAATGCCTGAGTTTTTTAGACAGAGTTTCTATAAGAGAATTGCTGCTTAGCGTTTTGCAGAATTTACAATAACTTTGAGTTATAAATGATGGGGGTCGATAAAATCGACCCCTTGAATACCGGTGTACGCTGTGATATGTAATTTCGCATAATGTAGATTATGTTAAATAGCAAATTTACGTAATTCAATGTAATTTGCAAACTGTCAATCCCTGTCCTAATCTCAACTTCCCCTAATATAACAAAACAATCTTAAAAATATGGACTTTTTTGACCCTAATCACTGGCCTATGGGCAGTGAAAACATCGCAAAGCTGTGCAACGTATCCCAAAGAACCGCCCAACGCTGGCTAGCCGGAAAAACAAAACCACCGGCAAGCGCAATCAAACTGATTAAACTGCACCAAGCCAACAGGATCATTCCCGAATCCTGGCCGCGACACTGGTACATTAATCACATCGGCGCACTCGACATAGGCCACACAAACCGAGCATACAAGCCTCACGTTATCGAATACGCATTAAGCAAATTGGCAAAGTACGAACCCTAACCAACACAAAGGAAGTCAAACTATGAAGATAATATACCCGTTAGCCCTCACCCTTTTACTGCCCGCTTGCGGAGGCAGTGGAGGCAGCGGCGACACGAAGCCTTCGAACAATTCAGCCAGCTCAACAGCTAACACAACCCCAAGCGGAATAGTCACAAACAAAGATGGAAAACTGAATATTACGGGCGACAACAATACAGCCACCGTCATAAGCGATAAGAAGGCAGAAATATCAATATCAGGAGACCGAAACGTAATTTACATCCAATCAAATGTGAGCACACTTGACGTCGTTGGCAACAGCAACACGTTCGAGGTTTCCAACGGCGTAACCATTGATAAGTGTATGATTATTGGTGACACCAACAAAGCGACCAAACCAACTGACCTAACCATTACTTGTAGCATTCAGGGTAAATCAAATTCCGGTTTCAATTAACATAAAAAAGGCCGCAATTAAGCGGCCTTTTTTAACAACTCAGCTATCTGTTTTTCCAACCGGTCCACAGTTTTCCAAAGGAATTTTATTTCCGTTCGGATCGCAGCCCACACCGCACCGCCACCAATCGCCGCGTTAATTGCAGCATTCAAATCTAAATCCATTTACGCCTCGCAGTTGGTTTGCCGACAAACAGCCTCAGCACCCAGGCGGCCAACTAATTCCGGTTGCGCTACGCCGACACTGATTAATACCAGCGTCAAAAGCGAACCAATGAATTTTTTATTTTTCCATTTCATTTGATCACGTACCTTACGATTAATGCAGCCAATACAGAGGCTGCGGTTGATATCAAAAGCGTTTCAGTTTTAGTCATTTACTCACCTGGATTGAACACGTCATAAATCCATCCGCCCAATGTCCATGAATTATTTCCCGATACTTTTTGCCCCAGGTATTCAACACCCTGGTTAATGATGTTTTTATCACTTGCCGGATTAACAACATTAATCGGCGCCTTGGCACCCGTCACCGGATCATCATGCGTAACATCATACAACCAACCGCCAAGCGTGAAATTTTCATCACCAGTCATCCATTGCGTAATGCGATTGAACCCGCCATTAATTACGTTATCTGGATTCATTGGATTAACCGCGGTAGCAGCATCTTTAATTGCAACCAATCCCGAGCCAGCACCAGGTATTAGCCCTACTACATCCCATCCCGCTTGCGGCCTATATGAACCATCTGTGTTGTGCGTCCAATCAAATGCCCAACCGCCCAGCGTCCACGAATCATCACCCGTAAGTGCCTGACCAATTGACTCAACACCCTGGTTAACAAAATTATTGTTACTCGCAGGATTCACTTTATCGACAGCGGAGGCAATTGCGTCTTTTGCGCCGTACATTTTCCAGCCGATATAGCCCAGGAGCGGCACACCAACCAGGAGACCGACCAACATAATTCCATCAACGTTTAAATTCACTTGCGGCTTACTCATTTTGTATTCATGGCCTCAATGATTAATGCATCGCTGTAGGGTTGTTTTCCGTTTTCGTGCTTGATTATTGCCTTTAATAAATTCGGATAATTCGACGGCAAAATTTTAGTATCAGGCCCTATTCCAATTTGGTTAACGACCGACTGAATATAGGCCGCCGTGTTGTTTTCAAATGCAGGCGCATATGACGTAATTAATTTACGGATAGTATTTAAACCATCCTTTTCAATATCGCCGCGCACATCCATAAACATGGCGCGAATGCCCCATAACGGGCTTGTGAATTGCTCAAATTTTCCGTCAGTGTTTTGCGCGTTCGGCACCTTGCCTTTCCAGGCAATAGTTGTTAAAACCAAGTTGCCCGGGTTGTGATTGCGAATGCCGCGAGGCTCCAAAATACTTGTTACTGAAGAAACCATATTGTCAAAAAATCCGCTTGTGGTTGTTGCTGGTTCAGTAGTTGTCGGGACCGGTGAACCTGTTGAAATTTGCGGAGCAGCATCCCTGCCCCGTTGCCATAAATAAAAAGCAACTCCCCCCAAGCCTAACAGCACCCCGCCGACAATTACGCCCTTCACACCTGCGCCTTAAGTTCTGCCAGTTTTGCCGCCGTGATTAAATTTTTTGTTTTCAGTAATTCAACCAGGGCAACGTAATCCGGAACATTCATATCGACAGCATCCGCGCTATCCAACACGTATTTTGCAAAGCGCAAATCTTTGTCGGCACCGTCGATGATTGAATCAAACGCCGTTTTTCCGATTGACAAAATAAATTGCGGCTTGCTCCACACTTTATAAACTGGCGTAGTAGCAACGGCGACGAATTTAGCCCCGTCCCATTTTTGCCCCAGGATGTGATAACCGGCGCACTCGCGCACGTTTAGCGAATCAGGTTTTACCTCAGATTGCACAACCGAAAATACAACGCCATCCGCACCGCTTTCCGCAAAAAACTTAGG
>JAGKWQ010000060.1 GCA_021151825.1 Cellvibrionaceae bacterium | reverse complement strand
CAAAAAGTTTTCAAACATTACACTGGCAATTTTGCCTGAGTTTAAAGCAGCCATTTAGCTTACTCCTTACCAATCGGTTGTTTTAAAGCCAGCCGCTTTAGCCTGCTGTCGCAGGTCAAACGCTCGTTGCACATCACCTTTGGTTTCCGCTTGGCGGTACTGCTTACGCAGAGATTCCAAAGTTGCCGCCCCCGCTGGAGCTGATGCGCGCACGGTTGTTTCTGGCGCTGGCGCTTTACTAAGTTTACCTGTGGACGCTGAGCCTAACTTAGCCTCCAACTGCCCCAAATACACAGCGGCTTTTAGTCCGCTTGGGTCGTCGACTAAGCTTGCTTTTAGCTTGTCCATTGCACTGCTGTTAATGCCAAGATGCGCGATCACTTTCGCTGAGCCATCACCAAGGCGAGCAATCATTTCGTCGGCTACCGTGTCACCGTTACCTGTGATTTGGTGTAACTGCTGACGTACGTTTCGCTCTGCGCTTTCGTAACGCTCAAACGTAAACTTATCGCCCATGCTCTGCGCTAACTGCGCTGCGCGGTCATAGTGGCTGTCTAATGCCTGCTTACGTCGTTGCTCTGCAAGTTGTCTTTGCTGCTCTTGCTGACTTTGTGACTGGTACGAATTCAAGCGTGCATCAATGAGTTTCGCGGAATAATCCGCCATCGCTTCTGCATACTTCTCTTCGTCGTAGTCAAAATCGGACAGTTTTGGAGCCTTGATTGGCGCTTGCTGTTGCGGCTGTTGGTTCATAACTCCACCAGCTTTTAACTGCGCTAACTCAGCCTTTAACTGCTCAATTTCGTTGTCCTTGTCAGACAATCGCGCCTTGAACTTGTGTTTTACTTCAACGTGTTTCGACAGTGGTACAGCCTGAGTCGAATCACTTTTCAGCCATTCCTCTTCGTCACCTTGCGCTTCGGTTTCGGCTTCGGACTCTGCCGCTTCTTCCTCAAGTTCAGCCTGCTCAACGTCCTGTTCGTCAACTACTGGCTGTTCTTGAGCTTCTTCAGCGGCTAAGCTGGCTTTCAGCTCTTCTAGTGTTTGCATTGTTTTTACTCGCTATGCTCGATAAACCTATCAACTCGATAGTGGAGTCACATAATTGCCGCTTATGTGATTGCGTAAC
>JAGKWQ010000026.1 GCA_021151825.1 Cellvibrionaceae bacterium | reverse complement strand
TATTGGTTTTGTGCAAAACAACATGCCGGCGGAAATCAAAATCCACACTTTCCCGTTCACCAAATACGGTTTGATCGACGCCACGGTCACCCACATCTCCGAAGACGCCATCCTCGACGAAAAACTGGGTCTTGTGTATGCGATGCATTTAAAAATGCACAAGAGCACGATTCGTGTGGAAGCGAAAGATGTGAAATTAATTCCGGGCATGGCGGTGACAGCAGAAGTGAAGACAACACAGCGGCGGGTGATTGAATATTTTTTATCGCCGTTGCTTAGGTATAAGCAAGAGAGTATTCGGGAGCGATAATCGACAACTTCAGCGTTGGCTTATGACCTTTTCGAAAAAATGGGGTTATAAGCAGTAAGCTTATTTAGTGATATTAATGAATGATCTGTCCTGGTTAAGAGGTGGATGTTGAAATCTTTCAATTCTGAAATAGTAGCTCCAGATGTTGATTATTTAATAAATGGTGAGAATGTTGGTAGGCCTCTTATTATCTCTTTTTCTTTTGCCTTTTGGGAAAGGCCATGTGAATTTGATTTTATAGGTCGTTTTAAAAAAATTGAAGGGCTATATGACCAACCGTTTAACTCTATCTTTTTGCGGGATCGCCATTCTTTATGGTATCACCGTGGTGTAAATGGATTGGGTAATAATATTGGAGATGTTGTTGCATTTTTAAAATTAAAAATTGAGCATTTGCAACCCAGTATGATTGTAACAATAGGGCAATCCATGGGGGGGTATGCTGCATTAATTTTTGGGGCGCTGTTGAAGGCCGATAAAATCATATCATTCGCTCCTCTATCGTTCATCGATCCTGAAAAACTAAATTTTTTTGGGGATCGTCGTTATTATCAAGCACTAAAAAAAATAAATGACATTAAATTAGATGTGAAATATCTGGATGTTTTAGAGGTTTTCTCATCGGTAAAACATGATCCTGAAATACATGTGGTTTTTGGTGTTGACGGAGATAGTGACAGGGAATTGGTACATATGGACTCTATGCATGCGTTAAGGCTTCAGGCTCTTCCAGGGTGTGTATTACATGCTTTGGAGGGAGTTGGGCACTTAGTTGTTAAGCATCTTGCCGATAATGAGATGATGGACTCATTTCTTTTAAAGCATATTTTTAATTACGAGATAGGAGAAAAATCTTTGTCTAATGATATTGAATTTGGATGGTATAAATGGATTTTTGATAACACCATAGCGGGAGCTCCAATCGAAAGCCTTCGTGTAGCAATAGAAAATAGTGGTTCAGAAAATAAAGCAGCATTGATAGAGGAATTAAAGCGAGCTGGTAATGACCCATATATTAGAGCAGCGAGAGAGTTGAAGCTTGAGTTAGATAAGCGTAATTGGCTGTTAAATACATTCGATAGTCTTTCCGCACTTGATTCTAGATATTCTGAAAAAATAGAATCCCGTCATGTTCCTGCTTTCGAAGATTTTATTAGAGAATATTACAGCAAAGGTTTGCCAGTAATTTTAAAAGGTGGTGTGGATGATTGGCCTGCGCTAAAGAAATGGGGGCCGCATTACTTTAAAACCAATTTTGGTGATAGCCTGATTGAGGTGCAATATGGTCGTAGTAATGATCCGTCTTATGAAAAAAACTCACTTATATATAAAAAGAAAATGAAGATGGGGGACTTTTGTGATTTGGTAACAAGTTGTGGCTCTAGCAATGATTTTTACTTGACTGCAAATAATAATAAAGCTAGTCATGAAGGTTTACATGATTTGTTTGAGGATGTTGGTGATTTTGGTATTGGTTATAGGGATATGAGAAATATAGCTTCACGAAGTCATCTATGGTTTGGGCCAAAAGGAACAATCACACAATTTCATCATGATTTAACTAATAATATGCTGGTTCAAATATATGGAAGAAAGAAATTAATATTGGTTCCCGCATTTCAAGTGCAAAATATGTACAACGACCACCATGTTTATAGTGCGGTAAGATTTCCAGATGTGAATGAAAGTTTTCATCCGAAATTTAAAAAAAATACTTTCATTGAAGTTGTTCTTGAGCCTGGTGATGCAATTTTTATCCCTATTGGCTGGTGGCATTATGTTGAAAGTTTAGATGTTTCAATTAGTGTAAGCTTTACTGACTTTAATACAAACAATAACTTTTTTGAATTTTACCCGCGTTAATTTTTATAAGGCCTTTACAATGATTTTTATAAAAAATTTTTTTTTCATTTGGTTGTATTTTTTCTGTTTTATATCAGCTCCTGTGTCGTCTGCTTCCTATATTGATGAAAATTTTGAATACATTATTTCTGATAAAAGTACTGCAGGGGGATCATCCGTTTTAATTGTTAATAACGTAAAAAGCAAAGCTATCGTTTATCGTGAAGAAGGAATTCCTTATTTTAAGCCTTGCAATGGTGCATCTTTTTTTCAATCCCATGTGTTTGAGAAAAAACAAATGTATGAAACCACAAAGAGTCGGGTGGTTGTTTTTTGTGCAAGTAACGATGATAAATATACGTATTTGATGATTTTCAAGGGTGGCAAGTTGCTAGATAAAATTCAGACGGTAGAAGTTCCGGTGCTGTTGAAAAGTTCTGACTCAATGTATCTCAGGGTTTATCAGCGGATGCCTCTAAGCAATGGTTCTCTAGGAGGATTCTATTTTTTATTCAAGTATGATCCATGGAGTGCTGACCGATTTGGGTTTTTAATTGCTCATGATAAATTTTCAACGGAAGAATATAAGCGCTTTTATCAAGAGATTAATTCAATGTTGGAAAAAAACTCTGGAAAGCAGGATTTTTACGGGGAGCCGCTTTTGGCTATGTTGGTCAATGTAGGGGATGCAGAATTTATTTGTGCGGAGATTAATAAGAAGTTAAATCTATTTGTATCTTACGAAAATATCCAGAGGCTTATTTCTGCAAACTCGAATAAAGGTTATTCATATTTTAATGTTTCAGTTTGTAATTTTAAAAAATCGAATTAATCAACGGATATAAAAATTATTAATTTTTAATGTTTTTTTGCAAATCTATAAAACCGAATTAATCAGGAGATATAAATGCCAATTGTAAACCAGCTCAACGCTACTCAATTGCAATACGCAAATCAAATTGCTAGATATGGAAGAAGTCATGGCTTTAGTGAGGTTGAAATTTCAGTTGCTTTAAAAGTCGCCTTTATAGAGTCTGGTTTGGGTACCAATATGGGTCAAAATCCAAACAGTACTGCAATTGGAATCTATCAATATTTAATAGGGAGTTGGGCGCATAGTCATTCTTCTTTAGGTGAGAGAAATAATGTTGCCAATCAAATCGAGGCATTTTTTAATGACATGGCAGATTGGCGGGGTCGATATAATGATCCATCAAGAGACATTCCAAGAGATACAATGCCATTTGGAGAATATGCTTATATAAAACATCATGATGGCAATAACTGGACTGATTTTGAAAATGCTCCGGGTAGTGATATATGGCGAAATGTAGAGTGGAATGTTCCTAATCCGCCTGTGGATGAAGAGCCGACTCCGACACCAACTCCCGAGCCGACTCCGACACCAACTCCCGAGCCAACGCCGACACCAACACCAACACCAACACCAACACCAACACCGACGCCGACGCCGACGCCGACGCCGACGCCGACGCCGACGCCGACGCCGACACCGACACCGACACCGACTCCAACACCGGAGCCGACGCCAACGCCAACGCCAACGCCAACACCGGAGCCGACACCAACCCCAACCCCGGAGCCGACACCAACGCCAACCCCGACTCCAACCCCGACTCCAACCCCGGAGCCGACGCCAACACCTACAGACGGTGGATACCCCTTCATCCCTCCAATTAATTACGGTGGTAATGATACAAATAATAATGGGGTGTCAGATGATAGAGAAGGTGAGAATGGTGATCATGACATGGATGGTGTGCCCAATCAGTTTGATGATGATTTTAATGATACAGACGAAAATGGCACTGATGATGGCCAGCAACCTCCCGATGGGCCAGATTTGCCTCCTCCAAATATTCCTCTTCCCTCAATCGATCCTTTAGCGCTCGATTTAAATCATGATGGATTGATAAGCACTTTAAATATTTCTGCCGGAATATATTTTGATGTTGACAATAGTGGATTCGCAGAAAGGACTAGTTGGCTTTCCTCTGGGGATGGCTTTTTAGTTCTTGATTTAAATCAGAATGGAAAAATAGATAGTGGTGCGGAACTTTTTGGCACTAGTACGTTGCTCAGTAATGGTGAGATCGCGAGTAATTCTTTTCAGGCATTAGCTGATAGAGATTCAAATTTGGATGGTGTGATTGATTCAAATGACAGCATCTTCTCAAGTTTGAAAGTGTGGCAGGATTTAAACAGTAATGGCATTTCTGAATCTAATGAATTATTAAGTTTGAGTGAGTTGAATATATCTTCGATTTCTACAACATATTTGTTGAATCAATTTAGAGATTCAAACGGCGTGTTACACAGTGAGGAAGGTACGTTTAATTATAGTAACGGAATGAGTGGCCTCACTAATTCGCTTTGGTTCCAAACAGATACAAGATTCGCTATCCCTGTGATAAATGGCACTAATATTCCGGATGATATTAAGCGGCTACCAAATGTAAAAGGGTATGGAAATTTGTACTCGTTACATGTTGCTATGGCGATGGATTCAACGGGATTGTTGAAAGAAAAAGTTGAAGCATTTGTTGTAGAGATGGACCCCGTTTCAAGAAGAGATTTATTAAGAGAAATATTGGTTCTGTGGACGGGTAAGCAAAATGTAGTTTCTGGCTCCAGAGGTGATCAGATTGATGCAACTTCTCTCGAAATTTTTGAAAGTTTTTCTGGCGTTAATGCTTTACCAACTCCTACTGGTGGATATGCAGTAAATTTGATTGCTGAATATAAAAAATTGGAACAAGGTGTATATGCCCAGTTGATGAAAAATACACATGCTCGAGTAATGCTTGGGTTAGTTACGTTTACCAATAGCGACGGTGTGGTTAGTGCTGATTTTTCTGCAATCGCTGAAGCTTTTGCAAGCCGGCTGCAGGGGTCAAATAATGCGGACATATTAGCTTTAAATGAATTTATGTCTGTAATTACCGGGTTTGATCCGCATAATAAATACTTTTATAACGCATTTATTTCCGCAATTGAATCTGAACTTGAGACTTTATCCCAAGAGGCCCAATTCAAAGTAAGATCAGCCATTTACAGTGGCAACGATATTTTTATTGGTACAAATGCAGCTGATACAATTAACGGCTTTGGTGGAAATGACTTGTTATCTGGCGGTGGAGGTAATGATTTTCTTTCGGGAGGAGAGGGTAATGATGGTCTCTCTGGCGGTGACGGAAATGACATTTTACTTGGTGGTGCAGGTGATGATGGACTTGATGGTGAGAATGGTGATGATGACCTCTATGGAGGTGCAGGTAACGATGTTCTAAAAGGTGGCCAAGGCAGTGACATTTATCGTTGGGGGCGAGGTGACGGCAATGATCGTATTCAGGATTACAGCAGCTCTGGAGATCAAAACCGTTTAATTTTTGGCGAAGGTATTCAGGCAAGTGATATTCAGTGGAAGCGTGATGGCACTATGTTGCAGGCCATCATAAAAGATACTGGAGAAATATTAAGTATTGAGTCCTGGTATACGCATTGGACCACTGCTTATCAACTCGGTAGTATCGAACTTTCCGATGGTACTGTCATTGATAAATCCTGGATTGAGTTGGAGCTTCTTAATATAACTGGTACTGATGTGGCCGACTATCTGATTGGATATGAAGGTAACGAAACACTTTCGGGTCTTGATGGGAATGACACTATAGAAGGGCGTTTTGGTAATGACAGTATATTTGGTGGTGCCGGAAATGATTTTATTCGTGGAGAGGAAGGTAATGACGTTCTCTCGGGGGATGACGGTAATGATGCTATTTATGGCGGGGCTGGTAACGACACCTTGCTAGGCGGTGATGGCCATGACCAGCTTGAAGGTGATGGCGGTGATGATGACCTGTACGGTGGTGCCGG
>JAGKWQ010000025.1 GCA_021151825.1 Cellvibrionaceae bacterium | reverse complement strand
GGCACTACGGACCAGCTGGTCCTGGAATACTTCTTCCGTTACGACAGTGCGACAAACCTCTACAGCCCGGTACAGCAAGTGAAGTTTGCGGATGGCACTTTCTGGGATATCGCGACGCTGACCGCGAAAGTCTTTGCCGGTTCTGTTGGCAACGATGTTATCAACGGTACTGTGAATGCTGATTTCATTTCTGGTGGATTAGGTGCTGACACCCTCAACGGCGGCTTAGGGAATGACACATTGTCGGGTGGAGATGGCAATGACTCGCTCAACGGCGGTGATGGTAATGATCTGCTGGATGGTGGTGTTGGCAACGACTCTCTGACTGGCGGTGCAGGTAGCGATACTTACATCTTCAACACCGCCTTCGGTCAAGACTCCATCAATAACTACGACACCAATGCTGCAAGTATTGATGTGGCGCATTTCAATAATGCCACTATCGACGATTTGTGGTTCAGCCGTTCAGGCAGTGATCTGGTCATTAGTCGCGTCGGTACTACCGACAAAGTTAATGTCAGCAATTGGTATTCAGGTGCTTCATATCAGCTCGACAAAATCGAAGTGGATTCTGCGGTATTACTGAATAGCCAGGTCAATCAACTCGTCAATGCAATGGCCGCGTTTGCACCACCGGTTGGTGTTGGATCTGTGTTGTCACAAGACACCAAAGATCAACTGCAACCTGTGCTTGCTGCAAGCTGGCAATCTAGCTGATAAATAAAAAATGCACCGGAGTGAGAAATCACTCTGGTGTTTTTTTATGTTTTCAGTTTGATAGATTTTTTGATTACTTAAAAATGGTTGATTTTTATCATATGAAAATTTTTAAAAATAAATCCATGTTGATTTTTTGTTTTTATTTGATAGGTGCTTTCCTTTCAAGCAATGTGCTGTCGGCTAGTTTTGATTGCTCCAAAGCAACCACAGCAATGGAGCGGCTAATTTGCTCCAACGATTATGTTTCTGAATTGGATGCTGAGCTTGGGCAGGAATACAAAAAAGCATTAGTTAAGTATGCAGACAGAAAAGACATGCTCATAAAACAGCAGCGTAATTGGATTAAATGGATTCGCAGTCAATGCAAAGATCCCTCCTGTCTTGTCACTTTGTATGAGGCTCGTATTGGGGAATTGGTAGGTGGAAATAATGTAGTTACTTTGGATGGCTCTGATAAACCGAATTTTATTTTGACTGGTGGCAGGGGAATGCCTTTATGTGAAGAGTATCTAAACATACTCAACAATACCCCAGGCAATGAGCTGCGGGCTTGTAAATTACCTGATTTATCAAAATCAAAAATCAAGCCAGTTGAATTTAAGCTGTTAACTGGTGAAAAGTTAAGAGCGACAACAAGGCTTGTTTATGAGCAGGTGTATGGAAATGACTGGGAGCGTGTTTGGTCTGAACGTGAAAAAGAATTTTTGTCAGGCTATAGAATTGTGGGGGAAGCCTTCTGGGATTTGGATAATGATGGAGTACTTGATCAAGTAATTAAAGAAAGCTTCCCAAATCATGGCTGCGTTGTATTAGGTCGCGGCGAATCTTCGGAGTTACTCGGTATTTTAAAAAGTAAATGGAAGTCTTATTCTCATGAAGAAAAAATAAACAGTGCCAAAGAGTTTGGATATGAAAATTCATATGTAGTAATTCAAGATGGAAAGGTTAGTTTTGTCGATGCTGATAACTTTGTTTTATTCGAGGGGCAGTATTTATCAATAGATCATGGCTTATTGACATTGGCTCAGACAACGAATGTTAGGGCTGCAAGAGATTGGGTGAAAATATGGGTTGTTGCTACTAAACGTAATGATCAATTTATGAATTATGGGCCAACGCCAGCAAAGTGTAAGTTTTGGTTAAATAAATAACGTTAAGTAAAAAGGAGTAGGAAATGAGTTTGTTTGAAGACGTTGGAGGATTTGAAGGGTTTGAGGATTCAATCTATCCAGATCATGTTGGTACGACACCAACACCGCAAGCATCGACGTGGCTCGTTTCAACAACGCCACTATCGAAGACTTGTGGTTCAGTCGTTCAGGTAGTGATCTGGTCATTAGCCGCGTTGGTACTACCGACAAAGTGAATGTCAGCAACTGGTATTCAGGTGCGTCATATCAACTCGACAAAATCGAGGTGGATTCTGCAACCCTGTTAAATAGTCAGATCAACCAGTTAGTGAATGCGATGGCTGCATTTGCACCCCCTGTCGGTGTTGGCTCTGTTGTAACCCAGGAAATGAAGGATCAATTGACGCCGGTGTTGGCAACAACCTGGCAGCCAAACTGATCTCTTTACACCTGATAGCTCGTTGAGCTTGCCCAAAGCCCCGGCTCAATAGCCGGGGCTTTGTTTTTGTACAAAACCGGTTTTTGGGATGCTAGTTGCCGGTAGTTCCGGTAAACTTCGCGCCTTATTTTAAAATTGCAATCTACCTGCATTGCAATTCAGACCAAATCCTTCCGAGTAGAGCTATGCAAGCCGAACAAATCAAAGCGCTTATTGAGAGCCAAATCCCCGATTGCGATGTTAAATCTGTAGAAGTGCAGGGCGATCACATTGGTCTGGTGATTGTCAGCCCGGCATTCGCGGGTTTAACCCCGGTTAAGAAACAACAGCTTGTGCTGTCTACCCTGAGCCAGCAGTTTGCCGATCGCAGTATCCATGCTGTGGATTACATCAAATCCTATACCCCTGAGCAGTGGCAACAGCAACAACAGCAGCAACAACAGCAGCAATAACCTGCTATTTCAGGCAGTTTTCTTTCTATTTTTTATGTTTTCAGGTTGGTAATGGATAAGTTTTTGATTACAGGTGGCGGCCCGCTGTCCGGTGAAATTCGTATTTCCGGTTCTAAAAACGCGGGATTACCGCTGTTGGCGGCGACAATTCTCGCCCAATCCAAAGTGCGTTTGACCAATGTTCCGCACTTGAAAGATATGACCACCATGGTCACTTTGTTGAAAACCCTTGGTTTGACGATTGAGATCCAGGGGGATCACGTGGTGATTGTGGATCCGAATACTATCAACTCCTATACCGCGCCTTATGATTTGGTGAAAACCATGCGCGCGTCCATTCTGGTGTTAGGGCCATTGCTGGCACGTTACGGTGAAGCCAATGTGTCATTCCCTGGTGGCTGTGCGATTGGTTCACGCCCGGTGGATATCCACTTGCGCGGACTGGAAGCCATGGGGGCCCATATTGAAATCGATGGTGGTTACATTCGTGCCCGTTCTAATGGTCGCCTGAAAGGCTGTCATTTCCTGATGGATGTCGTAACGGTAGGTGGTACTGAAAACCTGTTGATGGCTGCCGTGTTGGCAGATGGCAAAACTGTTTTGGAAAACGCTGCGCGTGAGCCCGAAATTGTTGATCTCGCCAATATGCTTGTTGCCATGGGCGCAAAAATTGAAGGCATTGGTACGTCGACGTTAGTCATTCAAGGTGTTGAATCCTTGCAAGGTTGTGATTACGCGGTAATGCCGGATCGTATTGAAACCGGTACCTATTTGGTCGCCGCCGCCGCAACACGCGGTAAAATCAAATTGACTAATACGCGTGCCGATATTCTTGAAGCGGTGATTTTGAAGCTGCAGGAAGCTGGTGCGGATATTGCCAGCGGTGCAGATTGGATCACGTTGGATATGCACGGCCAGCGCCCGAAAGCAGTAAGCTTGCGCACAGCACCTTACCCTGCGTTTCCAACCGATATGCAATCGCAATTTATGGCGATGAATGCTGTTGCTGAAGGTGTTAGCCACATCACCGAGACAATTTTTGAAAACCGTTTGGTACAAGTGGCTGAATTGAATCGTATGGGCGCGCACATCGAACTCGAACACAACACGGCGATTGTAAAGGGTGTTGAACGTTTGAAAGCGGCACCAGTAATGGCATCAGATCTGCGTGCATCAGCGAGTTTAGTGATCGCCGGTTTGGTGGCCGATGGTGAAACCCTGATCGACCGCATTTACCATATTGATCGCGGTTACGAAGCTATCGAAGAAAAATTCCAAAGTCTGGGCGCTAGCGTGCGCCGTATAAAAGGTTCCTGAGCATGAGTCAGACACTGACCATCGCCCTGACCAAAGGGCGCATCCTGGATGAAACGCTGCCGTTGTTAGCAGCAGCGGATATTCGTCCACTCGAAGATATGGAAAAAAGCCGCAAGCTGGTTTTTGAAACCACCCAACCTAACGTGCGTTTTTTATTACTACGCGGCGCTGATGTACCAACCTATGTGCAATTTGGCGCTGCGGATATGGGAATTTCCGGTAAAGATACGCTGATGGAAAACGGCGCTGATGGTTTGTATGAGCCACTGGATTTAAATATCGCGCGTTGCAAATTGATGACTGCGGGTGTGAAAGGCCAGACTACGCCACCGGGGCGTATTCGTGTAGCGACCAAATATGTGAATATCGCTAAACAATATTACGCCGCGCAAGGTCGTCAGATTGATGTAATCAAGCTTTACGGTGCAATGGAATTGGCTCCGATTATGAATCTGGCCGATGAAATTGTGGATATTGTTGATACCGGCAATACCTTGCGTGCAAATGGCCTGGAGCCGCGCGAATTTATTGCGGACATCAGTTCACGTTTGATTGTGAATAAAGCGTCTATGAAAATGAAGCACGTGCAAATCCAGGCGATTCTCGATTATGTCGCCGGTGCAATCCATCCTGCGCAATAAAACTCTTCGCTATATTGGCGATTGCCTGGCTATAAATGCAATTGGCTATGGGAACCATTAGAAAGCTCAATGAGCAATAGCAACCGTCGGCAAGCATCATAAGTTTTCAATTTATTAATTATTTTCCATTTGTTATCGCAACGAGTTTTTTATGTCTGAATCTGTTATCACACGATTGGATGCAAGCCAGGGCGATTTTAATCAGCGCCTGGATCAATTATTGGCTTGGGAATCGGTTAGCGATACCCGTGTTGCATCGGTCGTTGAAGACATTTTGCATCAGGTAAAAATCCGTGGTGATGCAGCGGTGCTGGAATACACCAATAAATTTGATCGTCGCAGTGCGCAAACAATTGATGATCTCATAGTGCCTCCCGCGCAATTGCAATCGGCATTAAATCAAATCACACCTGAGCAGCGCACTGCATTGGAAGTTGCTGCTGATCGTATTCGTAGCTATCACCAGCATCAGCTGCAAAGTTCATGGCGCTACACCGAAGCGGATGGCACAGTGCTTGGCCAACAAATTTCTGCGATGGAGCGAGTGGGGCTTTATGTTCCTGGCGGCAAAGCGTCTTATCCATCATCCGTATTAATGAATGCAATTCCCGCGAAAGTTGCCGGTGTTGATGAGCTAACAATGGTAGTGCCGGCACCGGATGGTGAAATCAGCCCGATAGTATTGGCAGCAGCAGCCGTTGCCGGTGTAGATCGCGTAATTACGATTGGTGGTGCGCAAGCTGTCGCTGCATTGGCATTTGGTACTGAGACAATTACCAAAGTCGATAAAATTGTTGGTCCCGGCAATATCTATGTCGCAACTGCAAAGCGTGCGGTATTTGGGCAAGTGGCGATTGATATGATCGCGGGTCCCTCTGAAATTTTGGTGGTGTGCGATGGGTTGACGGATCCGGATTGGATTGCAATGGATTTATTTAGCCAGGCAGAACATGATGAGCAAGCGCAAGCAATTTTATTAAGCCCGGATGCAGATTTTTTAAATAAAGTCGAAGCATCCATTGGAAAACTATTGCCCACACTTGCGCGCAAAGATATTGCCAGTGTGTCATTAAAAAATCGCGGCGCCTTAATTCAGGTCGCTGATATGCAGCAAGCTGTTGATATCAGCAATCGCATTGCGCCGGAGCATTTGGAATTGTCGGTTGCTGATCCTGAAACTTTGTTGCCGCACATTCGTCACGCCGGTGCAATTTTTATGGGGCGCCATACACCGGAAGCGTTGGGTGACTACTGTGCAGGGCCTAATCACGTATTGCCAACCTCAGGTACCGCACGTTTCTCCTCACCGTTGGGTGTTTACGATTTCCAGAAGCGCAGTTCAATTATCATGTGTTCACCTGTGGGTGCATCAACGTTATCTAAAACGGCGTCAGTGTTGGCGCGTGGTGAGCAGCTTGAAGCGCATGCGCGTTCGGCGGAATACCGAATTATTGATTGAAATAAATTTTTCTCGCGATACCAATAAAAAAAACGGGTGCTTATGAACTGCACCCCAAAAGTTGGACACCCAATCCAACTAAGTAAGGTGCAGTTTTTATGTCTAAATATTCAAAACAATTTAAGTTAAACGCTGTTAAT
>JAGKWQ010000024.1 GCA_021151825.1 Cellvibrionaceae bacterium | reverse complement strand
TATTGGTTTTGTGCAAAACAACATGCCGGCGGAAATCAAAATCCACACTTTCCCGTTCACCAAATACGGTTTGATCGACGCCACGGTCACCCACATCTCGGAAGACGCCATCCTCGACGAAAAACTCGGCCTGGTGTATGCGATGCATTTAAAAATGCACAAGAGCACGATTCGTGTGGAAGCGAAAGATGTGAAATTAATTCCGGGCATGGCGGTGACAGCGGAAGTGAAGACAACACAGCGGCGGGTGATTGAGTATTTTTTATCGCCGTTGCTTAGGTATAAACAAGAGAGTATTCGGGAGCGATGAGAAATGGAATTGTTGGATTCAGTGGAAAATCAAAGCAGCTTGCTGGCTCGGCTTAAGTCTCGCCTCAATTATATTCTGCATAAAAATTCTTGTTTTGAATTCGTGTATGTGTGTGCAAGGGTAAATGGTAAGGCAGTCTTCAAATGCTGGATTGAAAAGGGTGACGATTTCGAGCATCCGGAGATTTTGGGTGATATCCCGGCAGAGGCAACCTCCATAGAGCTGGATTGCCTGTATGAGCCAACTATACGACTTATCAATGTAGCCAATAAAAATTCCCTGAATAGCTTGCGGGGAAAATATGGTTTTGTTCTTGATTTGAAAGGCAAGCCCCATAAATTTTCCGCACTGCAAATGATTGCTGCGAATTTGTCTTTTCCCGGTGCAGTGGAAAAAGCATTTTTATCCCGGCAGATGAATATCCCGGATGAATGTTGCATCACCCTCTACAAATCAGAGCAGTATTTATTTTTACGTGAGCATGAAAAAGAATATGTTCCGCTATACAGGGGAAACAGGTTATTTACGTTGGATCAGGTTAATAAGGCTGCAATTGCTGAATCTGTGAAATTGATGACCCTTTGGTTGTCGAATCAGGTCAATGAACAAGGTCGGGCAGAATATAAATATTGGCCTAGTAAAGGGGAATTCTCTGATTCCAATAATGCCATCAGGCAGTGGATGGCAACAGTTTGCCTCGCCAGGGCTGCGCGAGCGTTTAAGTCTGAACAGCTCATGGATCTTGCTAATAAAAACCTTAAATACAACCTGGAGTCAATGTTTTTCGCCCGGGATGGTTTGGGGTACATATTATTGGATGGCAGTGCCAAATTAGGTGCTGCTGCGCTTGCTGCATTGGCAATCCTCGAATCACCAGAGAGGAAAAAGTACCTTCCCCAGGAATATGCATTACGAAATTTAATAGAGCATCTATCAAATCCTGATGGCTCGTTTGACACGTTTTATATACCCAGAGATAGAACGGGGAATGAAAATTTTTATTCTGGTGAAACACTGTTGTTTATGGCCCAGGAATATTCGATAAGTAAAAATCCTGCGCTGCTACAAAAAATAATGCGCTCATTTACCTATTATCGTGAGTGGCATAGGGCCAATAGAAACCCTGCATTTATTCCATGGCACACCCAGGCTTATTGGCTGGTGTGGTGCGTAACCCGCGATGAAGAATTAGCCCGCTTTATTTTTGAAATGAATGACTGGCTGTTATCCATGCAGCAATGGGATTCTGCAGAATTTCTGGATATGCAAGGCCGGTTTTATGATCCCGAACGCCCTTTCTTTGGGCCTCCTCATGCGTCATCTACAGGGGTGTACCTGGAAGGGCTGATTGATGCTTATCAATTGGCTGTTGCGCTTGCAGATAATGCGAGGGCTGAATCCTATCGCCTGGTTTTATTGCGGGGAATTCGCAGCGTAATTCAGTTGCAATTTAGGGATGACGTTGAATCATTTTATGTTTCAAACAAAGCGAATGTTATAGGTGGAGTCAGGACGAATGAATATGACAACACTATCCGGATTGATAATGTCCAGCATTGCCTGATGGCTTTTTTGAAAATACATAAGTGCTTTCTAGATAAGGACTATGAATTTAAAGAAGCAAATAGTTTTCAGGTTAATGAGGGGACATCAAATACTTTTAATTCATATAAGCATTTTAGAAAAATAGAGTTTCCTATTGATATTATCGCCATTCGCCAGGAGATTAAGGGTAATGATTTTTTATGGTTGGAAAATACCAGTCGTCAAGAAAAAATAAGTGTTCAACGGGAAACTAACTCAATTTTTTTGCGTGCTGCTAAAAAACCTTTTCCGTCTGGTGTTTCTGTGAATGATGTGCATGGCAGTCATGAAACCAAGAATGCTAGCTTGTACCCCGAGCTCATGAAAACGCTCTATAACTTTTCCAGAAGTATTGAAGCAGAGTTGGCAAGGGTAACTGTGGTGAGGCTATTGCCCCAAAGTCGAGTTTATCCTCATGTTGATGCAGGTGAGTATTATAAGTGTAGAGATCGTTACCATATTGTTGTTTATAGTCCCACTGGAAGTGAGATGATATCTGGTGGTGAAAAAGTAGTTTGGAATGAGGGCGAGTTTTGGTGGTTTGATAATAAAGCAATTCATGAGGCTTATAACAATGGAGCTGATTATAGGGTTCATGTAATTTTTGATGTGCTTCCAAAACCATAATCAAAAAGAGAGGAGAGATCGCCTTGAGGTATGAGGATAGTCCTGATGCAAAATAATAAAACTTCTTTAGGTGTTGCAACGAGTTCGCATGCATGGGTTGTTCAAGAAAGTGAAAATACTTACTCCAAAAATGGTAATACTCCTTACGGTATAGCGAGTATTACCAAGCTTTTGACTGCATATACAGCAATTAAATATTTTGGAGATTTCTATAATAAAATAGTTGTTATAAATGATTCTGCAGCAAAAACCAAAGGTTCGTCTGCTGGATTGGCTACTGGAGATCAAGTGGCCTTTAATGACCTGATGTATGCAATGTTGCTTCCCTCGGGTAACGATGCGGCTATCGCTATTGCGGAACATACAGGGTCAGTTATGGCAAAAGAGGATGGCGGATGCATAAATGCCATCTCAAGATTCATACAGGAAATGAACTCAAATGCTCGGGATTTAGGGTTGGAATCTTTCAGGATTTTTGATGTTCATGGATTGGGAAAAAATGTAGGGACTGCCGCTGATGTGCTCACTCTGGGTAAGGCGGTTATCAAGATCGAGGCTTTGAAAGTTATTCTATCTACTAATGAATATTCAGCATTTGTTGAGAATATACATGGAGAAAAAAAGCAATTTGTTTGGATTAACACGAATCCGATTTTGTCTGAGGGCTGGGTTTGTGGAGGAAAAACCGGGCGAAGTTCATACGCTAAATCATGCCTTTTTATATGGGCAGAATTTGATCTTAAGAATTATTTTTGCGTTGTGATGGGGGCTTCGGATAGAGCGTCATCCGGCAGTGATGTAAAGGCTTTAATAAGTGCTTATCGACAGAATAAAAATGTTTTTGATGATGTGCATTCTCATCAAGAAAAATCTTTAAACAACAAGGAAGATGAAGGAGTTTTTCCAATATTGTGGGGTGCGCCAGACTTAGAGAGAGTTTTATTTGGCAATTGGATAAAT
Organism: Cellvibrionaceae bacterium; assembly: GCA_021151825.1. Classification (GTDB taxonomy): domain Bacteria; phylum Pseudomonadota; class Gammaproteobacteria; order Pseudomonadales; family Cellvibrionaceae; genus Cellvibrio. The sequence continues at coordinate 3,292 of JAGKWQ010000024.1, read as the reverse complement.
GAAGGCTTTGATAATTGGAGGGCAACGGGAGTTTCGGCCAACCCGCTATATGTTTCCAAAGGTGATATTTATTTTGATCGTCAAGTTGGTGAATATTCGATAGTTGATCGCTTGAAACTTGCTTATCGTAATGGAGCTGTAGCGGCAGTTGTTGATGTTCATCCAAGTGATTTCCCTGGATCTTTACCCGTCTATAAAGTACAGAATAATCTCGATTCATTATTGTATTTGGCAACGGTAGCCCGTTATCGCACTTCCGCAAATATCATTGCTGTAACCGGTAGTGTTGGTAAAACGGGAACCAAAGATATGATTTTTTCTTTGTTGTCTGAATTTGCGCCAGCACATAAAAGTTTAAAAAGTATGAATGATACCTGGGGGGTGCCGGTATCTCTTTCTTGTATTCCATCAAAAATAAATTTCTCGATTATTGAAGCAGGATTAATGGGGCGAGCGAGAATGGAAAAATATTCTCGAATGATAGCGGCTAACGTAGTTGTGATTACTTCTATCGAAGATGCCCATTTGGAATACCATAAAACAAAAACTGAAATTGCCGAAACCAAGTCAATGCTGATAGCTAAGGCTGAAGCGGGTTGTGTTGTTGTGTTGCCGCGAGATAGCGAGTGCTTCGAATTTTTATATGGCAAAGTGAAGGGCTTTTCCAATGTGGAGAGAGTTATTTCTTTTGGTGAACATAAGGAATCAACAGTGAGGCTTGTGTTTTATGAGATCAAGCCAAATGGGATGGATATTACGGTTGAATTATGCGGAAAACAATTTTCCTATTTTCTCTCTTTGATTGGCGTACATCATGTTATGAACTCTCTAGCTGCAATCGCTGCAGTTTACGCCACTAATCAAGATGTATTGAAAACGTTACAGGCCTTTAAGCAACAGAAGCCCGGGTTTCGGCGCGGGGAACTCATAACTATTAATGTGAATGGCGGTAGCGCTTTAGTTATGGATGATTCATGGAGCGCTAATCCGGCCTCTGTTCGCGCCGCTTTAAAGGCTGCCACCCATCTAAAGAAACCTCATGGAAGGCTTATTGTTTGTCTGGGGGATATGTTGGAATTGGGTAATGAAAGCCGTATTCATCATGAACACCTTATTCCTTTTATTAAAAACGATATGGTAGATGTTTTTTTTACCGTTGGTGAAATGATGAATGAGGTTTCGGAAAAAATTGGTACTTCCTCTTCAGTAAGACAATTCTCATCTGTCAAATTGTTAGGGAATGCTTTAAAGAGCATCCTCCTAAAGGATGATTTGATATTGGTAAAGGGATCAAATGCAATGAATATGTGGAGGGTTGTTGCTGAGTTGAAGGCTGATTTTACTGGGTAAAAAAGTCGCAATTATTTTAGGTTTCTAGTTTGGTTTGTAGGGCTATTGGCTTGCCATTTTTCTTGTTCCAAATTAGACATGCCCCATCTTCTAATTGCTGTAAATGATAACGCTGGGGACTTGGTAATAAAACCTATCTCTGTTTTTTTTGAATTGGCTTAGCTTTTTTATTTTTAAGTTTCATCAAGTAATTTTTTTATGAAAAATAGTCGATTTTCATTATGTGTGTCTGAGCAGATCTTATTGCTAATTATTTTAAGATCGATCAGTTAGCTTTGTTGGTTGTGTTGCTGCAAAGTAGCAAGAGGTGCTTGTAATCTGGGCTTGATGCGAACTGGCAATTTGGCTGATAAATAAAAATGCGCTGGATTGAGGAATAACTCCAGTGTTGTTTTATTTTTTTAAAGAGATTTTTCCATATACATGTTGAGGCTTATTATGCGATTTTTTATTGCGTTGTATTTAATTTTTATTGTCATTCCTTGTTTTGGTTCGCCGGAAGATTGTTTCAATACCGGTTTAAAGTATGAGAAGCTCGCACTTGAGAAAGATTTAGATGCTAATTATATGCAGAAGGCTCAAGATAATTTTCTTTGTGCAGAGAAGCAGGGGAATGTTTTTGCAGGATACAAAGCGGCTACTCTCAGTGATGGTGGAGTGGCGAAAGAAATAGATTCTACTGAGTTGAAACGTTTATATCTAAATGCCGCAAATAGCGGTAATGCAGATGCAGCATTAATTATGTCCAGGATTGTTTGCGGTGATAAATTCGACGCATGCATAGATCCAGGATCTTCCAAAAAATGGATGATTGAATCTGCGAAATTGAAGAAGTGCGAGGCTTATAATTCATTGGGTTATTTTTATGAAAAGGGCATTGATGGAACGGTGGATTTAAGAAAGGCTGTGAGTTGCTATCGTTCATCTGCAGCATGCGGCAATAAACTTGGTGAAATTAATTATAAACGAATTGAAAAGCTTGGTGATTTTTCTCGTATTGATGAGTGTATTTAAATAAGGAAGGGAGTTAAAAATGTCTAAATATAGTGAATATTATGATGATTATGCTGGATATGATTACGGTGGAAACGGTTCGAATAATTCAATTGATTGCTCTAATCTTGTTAATAAAATATTAAACCAGGCAGGCTATGACATTAGTTACACACCAGTAACAAGCATGAGGGGGTCTGGTGCTTATGATGTGATTGATTTTAATGATGTTCAGCCTGGTGATATTGCAATTTGGATTGATCATCATAATTCAACTAATGACCATACTGGTTTTATTGAATCTTTAAATGCTGATGGCAGTGGCAAATTTTTTGGTTCTCAAACAAGCACGGGCCCAAAGTTGGCAAATTTCGGTCCTGCATCAGGTTATTGGGCCACACCTGATTATTTTTTGCGTCCAAAAAGCTCTTTCTATAAACCGGAAGAACCAACAGGTCCAACAGGTCCAACAGGTCCAACAGGTCCAACAGGTCCAACAGGTCCAACAGGTCCAACGGATCCAACAGGTCCAACGGATCCAACAGATCCAACAGATCCAACAGATCCAACAGGTCCAACAGGTCCAACAGGTCCAACAGGTCCAACAGGTCCAACAGGTCCCACACCATCCCCCGATAAGCCAGCACCTGAAGGCATGGTATTTAAGGACGGATATGGTTGGGGGCAATACTCTGGGTTACAGGTTTTTGACGAAGATGGGAATGTCATTCGTAATGTAGATCCTGGTTCTAATGAGTGGAAAGATTTCTGGAAAAATAGCCCTTATAAAGACCCTTTTGAAGAACTCCCCACACCTCCGGGCGGCGATGGAGATGGAGACGGCGATGGAGATGGAGACGGCGATGGAGACGGCGATGGAGACGGCGATGGAGACGGCGATGGAGACGGCGATGGAGACGGCGATGGAGACGGCGATGGAGACGGCGAT
>JAGKWQ010000006.1 GCA_021151825.1 Cellvibrionaceae bacterium | reverse complement strand
TAAAGCTGAAACTAAAAGGACTGAGTCCGGTGCAATACCGAACCCAGTCCTTTCGTTAAACCCCTGCGGTTATGTCCAACTTTTGGGGTGCAGTTCACAATGCGGGGTTTTTTCTTATTAAGAGAACATTTTATAAAACCTTGAAGCCTTCGCCCACTAAGGCATTCTGCAAACGCTTGATACGCTCGACAAAATCCTCTGGCTCATAATCTTTGGCAGGCAGCTTTCCCCAAATTGGTTGAGGCCAAGCCAGGTCATCGGTAAAGCGCGCTATGTGATGCACATGCAACTGACGCACAACGTTCCCCAGTGCAGCTACATTCATTTTGTCAGCATCAAACAAGTTGGTCATAACTTCCGACAAACGACAGGACTCACGAATCAACTGTAGTTGTTCTTCTTCGCTTAAATGATGAATCTCATAAATATCTTCGCGCTTGGGAACAAGAATGCACCAAGGGTAATTGGCATCCCGGCTGAGTAATAATAATGAGAGTTCAAACTCTCCGATAACGGCAGAATCCTGGGCAAGGCGCGGATGTAATTCAAACATGGTTGTTATCCTTTTAGTTGACACAGACATGCTGATACTGGGACCTGAAAACACCACTGAAATTCACTTTCGCAGTGCTATACCAATATCATTAACCGCCGTAGAATAGGCAGCTTTAAACCATTATAGCTATCAAGAAGCCATCATTATGCGTTCCAGCCGATATTTAATTGCCACCCTAAAAGAAACACCTTCCGATGCGGAAGTTATCAGCCATCAGTTGATGTTACGCGCGGGTATGATCCGCAAGATGGCCTCCGGCCTCTATAACTGGCTACCACTGGGCTTACGTGTATTGCGCAAAGTAGAAAATATCGTGCGCGAGGAAATGGATAAATCCGGCGCCCTCGAAGTGCTGATGCCGGTCGTACAACCCGCCGAGCTGTGGGAAGAATCTGGTCGCTGGCAACAATATGGCCCGGAATTGCTACGCATTAGTGATCGTCACGATCGCCCTTTTTGCCTGGGCCCAACCCATGAGGAAGTCATCACCGATTTGATTCGCAACGAAATCAAAAGCTACAAGCAATTGCCGTTGAACTTTTACCAGATCCAAACCAAATTCCGCGATGAAATCCGTCCACGTTTCGGTGTAATGCGTTCGCGCGAATTTATTATGAAGGACGCCTACTCCTTTCATACCAGCCATGAATCCTTGCAGCAAACTTATGATGTAATGCATGCGACTTACTGCAACATATTCACTCGTCTGGGTTTAAAATTCCGCCCGGTATTAGCAGATACGGGTTCAATTGGCGGTGCCTTCTCCCACGAATTTCACGTGCTGGCAGAAAGCGGGGAAGACGATATTGCCTTCAGCAATGGTAGCGATTACGCGGCAAATATCGAAAAAGCCGAAGCATTACCACCCTCAACACCACGCCCTGCTGCACAACATGTCGTGCAGGAAGTGGCAACGCCCGGAAAACATTCTATTGACGATGTTGCTAACTTCCTGCAAGTGAGCGCACAACAAACTGTTAAAACCCTGATTGTTTTGGGTGAAATACGTGAAGACAAAACCCAGCCATTGGTTGCATTGGTTTTACGTGGCGATCACGAATTGAATGAAATCAAAGCCGAGAAATTAACCGGCGTTGCGTCTCCGCTAACCCTTGCACCGGAAGCGCGCATCAAAGCTGAGTTGGGCGTTGGTATAGGATCTATTGGTCCTGTCGGTTTAACCATCCCGGTGATTGTTGATCATTCCGCTGCGCATCTTGCTGATTTTGTTTGCGGCGCGAATAAAGATGGTTTCCACTTAACCGGTGTGAACTGGGCACGCGATGCACAACTCACATTGGTTGCAGATATCCGCAATGTAGTTACCGGTGATGCCAGCCCGTGTGGAAAAGGCACCCTGGAAATAAAACGCGGTATCGAAGTTGGCCACATATTCCAACTGGGTACTAAATATTCTGAAGCAATGAAAGCCAAAGTATTAGATGAAAATGGCAAAGAACAAACCATGATTATGGGTTGCTACGGTATCGGCGTTACTCGTGTTGTTGCTTCTGCAATTGAGCAAAACTTTGACGACAACGGCATTATTTGGCCCGATGCCATCGCGCCATTCCATATTGCGATTGTGCCAATCAATATCAGTAAATCTGCAGCCGTTGCCAGTAAAAGTGAAGAACTTTACCGCGCACTGACCAATGCCGGTTTTGATGTATTGTTTATGGATGACGAAAAAGCGCGCCTCGGTGGCATGCTTGCCGATACAGATCTGATGGGAATTCCCCATCGCATCGTCGTTGGTGATCGCGGTTTGGAAGCAGGCACCATTGAATACAAAGGTCGCCGCGATACAGAAAAACAGGAAGTTGCTATAAATGACATAGTTTCCTTCCTCTCAAATCATATTCAGATTTAATTTTTGCATTGCTTAAGCGATTATTGCTGCAAATGAATTTGCAGCAATAATCGCTTAAAAACCTCCAGGCCGCCCTCCTTCTACATTAAAAATTCTGCTACGTCGCATAAATTTTCAAGCATTATTTATCGATGCATTATCAGCCATTAATTACACAATGTTCGATTTTCTAATACCAGTCAAACAGCGCTAGAAGCGTGTGATAAAAAGTTCGAATTTCGGTAAAACAAAACCTTGCCAGCAATGAAATGTCCCAGTTTGCAAACTGGCATACACGCCGATAATTGATTTTCCCACCCTAAAAATTCCCACTTTTATTTTTAACTGGCACCTTTTCAAGGCTGTGATGCACGTTGCAAAGGCATTTTTTGTTTCAGTGCTATTTTGAATGGATTGTTTTGTGAGCATTTTGCACAAAAAGCAAATCGTAGTCGCAAACAATAAAGATTCTTCCGGTAAATAATCTAATGGGCGATTGTTTGGAAGGCATCTAACGCATTGATAACACTCCACACAATAAATGAGAGGAATGCAATGAAACCAGGCATCATCACTAAAGCAAAACAACTACTACTCGTTGGGCTAGGCAGCTGTGCAATGGCAGGGAGCGTACAAGCAGCCACTGTCGACCTTTTGGTTCTGTACGATAACTACACCAGAAATTATTTTGGTGGCGATCCACAAACGGCAATGAACAGCTGGGTCAATCAAATGAATGCAGCTTATGCAGACAGCCAGATAGATGTGCAGCTCCGCCTCGTTGGTGTACGCCCGATGGAACAAGCCGGCGCGGATATGGGTGCAGTGCTTGGTAATTTGCGTTTGAACAGCGCGGCAATTGCACTGCGTGATCAATTAGGGGCCGACTTCGTATCACAACTCCATGAAAAAGGCGCGTGCGGTGTGGGTTATGTTGCCATCGATAAAAACTGGACCTGGAACGTTACGGCTCCCGGTTGCGGCCCTATCGTAATGGCCCATGAATTAGGCCATAACATGGGTTTGAATCATTCACGCAAACAAGGTGATCAATTCGGTGCCCGCTTTCGTTATGGTGTTGGTTATGGTGTCGATAATGTATTCGTCGATATCATGGCTTACGAAGGTGTTTTCAATACCACGCGCGTTAATCGTTTTTCCAATCCGAATTTAACCTGCCGTGGATTACCTTGCGGAATTCCCGTCGGTCAAGCTAATGAAGCTTATGGGGCATTAGCGATTCATAATGTACGTGATGAAATTGCAGCTTTCCGACCTACTGCTGGCACGTCTGGCCCGGTACAAGTTGCACAAGATTGCAATTATGGTGGCTACAACGTAGGCCTGACGCCTGGCAGCTACACCTTGTCGCAATTACTCGCCAAAGGAATTCTCAACGATGATGTTTCATCATTGCGCGTGCAAGCGGGTTATAGCGTTACGCTCTATCAACACGACAATTTCACCGGAAATTCCATCACTAAAACCGGTGATGATTCATGCCTTGTGGATGAGGGATTTAACGATTCGGCAAGCTCAATTGTTGTCAGTACAAGCGGTTTCAATACGTTAATTCAAGCAGAAAATTATTTCGCAAATAATGGCGTGCAAACCGAAGCCACTACTGATACCGGCGGCGGGCAAAACGTTGGCTGGATAGACACCAATGACTGGCTGGCGTACAGCAATGTGAACATTCCCACATCAGGTATTTATACCATTGAATATCGCGTTGCCAGCCCAAGTGGTGGTCGTTTGTCAGCCGATTTAAATGGCGGTGCCATTTTATTGGGAGAACTGGCCATTCCTGCAACTGGAGGCTGGCAAAACTGGACGACTATCAGCCACACCGTCAATATCAATGCAGGCACTTATAATTTCGGTGTGTTTGCAAAAACAGGCGGTTGGAATATCAACTGGATTCGAATTAAACGCTAAATAAAAAATTAAATTCCGGTGCGTCACAACGCTGCGTACCGGAATTATTTACATAACATTCATAAAGAGCGTCAATTATGCAAACCCAATCAAGTTTTTGGTTAAAAACACTGACAGCCGCAAGCTTAGCCTTTGGCGCCATCTATTTTTACAATGACAAGCCACAACAAATCACTACACAATTTTCCACCGCACAAACAACCGTAGTACACACAACCACAAAACCACTCGCAGTAAATAATAATACTCAGCAGGACAATACCGTGGCATCCGACAACAGTAAATCAAACGCTAATACCTCGATATTCGGAAAGGCGAATAACACTATCGAACTTCAAACTCGAATCGATAGTATCAAACAGCGCCGGCCTGAATTACATTACTCACCCGAAGAGGTCGCCGCTGCTGTTGAACGAACGAATTCATGGAGCCCAGCAGAAAACACGCCCGCAGATTTACCGTTAAAACCTGAAGAATTGACAGATGGCCGCCAATTTATTCAATTGGATACGATAAAAATCGAAACATTAATGCCCGGTGATGCAATCAATGTTCGTGTGGCAGAAAATGCAAAAGACTATGCAGTTGTAATCGACAAAGTAGAAAAACACGATTACAACAGCATCAGTTGGTACGGCCATATTCAGGGCGAAGATGGACAAAAATATTCAGTCAGTTTTACCCGCGGAGAAACATTAACTGTGGGGGGATTGGATACACCGGACGGACATTATGTTTTGCAGGCACATGGTAATAATGGCTGGATTGCATCAAGTCAATTATTATTCAAAGCCGACCCCAAGGTTAGCGATGCCATTCACCCGGCAGATGTTGAGCCTAACTATGCTCACACTCACGCCACACAACAACATTGATTCAATGAGTCCGGTACGCACCGGACTCATTTGCTACCGATAAAAACTCTATTGGGTTGAGTGCCCGCTGACTAATTCGCACTTGGGCTATTTCACCTTTAAACCAATGTATCTGGTTCATTCGTGCACCTATAGATGTTTTTGCTGTCGCTGCTATAGGCAAATAGTCAACTTGCCCGGTTAATTCTTTCCTACCATTTACATAGGAAATAAATTCACGATTCTTGTAAGTAACAGCGGCATGAGCCCATTTTCCAATCGGATGAACTTTAGTGGGATCGATTAAGGTCAATTGGGATTTTTCCGACTTGATGTAGGTATCCAGATACCATTGCTTCGCGTCATTTAGCCGCAACTCAATAGTTAACCGGCGATTAGGATTATCTAATGCCTCAATATGGAAAAAGCGCGGTTCAGTATTTTTTGGAAAAGCATCGCCGGGATTAAAAATAATTTCGATAGTAAATTCAGCCGCGCCCGCTAAGGGGTTTTTATCCACCAGCAAGCGATCACCATCGCCATCGAAACTCACTACTTTGCCTAATGCCGTATCAATCAATTGAGGATTTCCCTGAACAGTGACAGGTGCATCGTCTATTTTATCCAGGGAATTTATTAGCCAGACATCCGGGGCTAATGAGAAAGGCGCAATAGCACCATGAGAAGAAATGCAAGAGGAAAGACAAAAACAACATAATAATAACAGGCAATTTTTCATAAATATTCACTGCTGTTGTACAGCAGCGCCCTATTCGCATTCGTATGGTTGATAGGTTTTGCCGATAAACTGAAATTCATTTTCGGGAATCCCAGCCAGCATATTTACTGGCCGGGATGAAAAGCTTAGTTGTCCTTACTTGAGTAGATGGCTTGTTGTTGCAGCAATTCACGCTCTACATCACCCGGTGATCCTGTTTTACGCGCTAATAAACTATAGGCAACAGGAACTAGAAAAAGCGTTAGCAACGTGGCAACCAGCACACCAAATATAACCACAATACCAATCACAAAACGCGTCTCTGCCCCTGCACCCGATGAAATAACTAACGGCAAGGCACCGGCAACAGCAGTAAGACTGGTCATCAAAATAGGCCGCAAACGGGCTGACGATGCTTCAAGTAACGCCTCGGTAAATTCCACACCACGATCACGCAATTGGTTAGCAAACTCGACAATTAATATCCCATTCTTTGCCGCTAATCCAATCAACATAATCAAACCGATTTGTGAATATAAATTGAAACTGCTTCCCGTCACAAACAAGCCAAGCATCCCTCCCAATATTGCGAGCGGCACAGTTAACATAATCACAAAAGGATGCACATAGCTTTCAAATTGTGCGGCAAGAACCAGAAAGGTAATCAGGATTCCCAGCAGGAAAATAAACATCACCGAACTTCCAGCCGTTTGATAATCGCGCGACATGCCTTTGTAATCGACTACGGCTGTTGGTGGTAAATGTTCGCGCACCAATCCATTCAAATGATCCAGCGCATCGCCCAGTGAAAGATTTTCGGCAAGGTTGGCTTCAATGGTGATAGCACGTATGCGGTTGTAGCGATTTAACCGGCTGGCATCTGCCACTTCTTTTAAAGTTACCAAATTAGAGAGCGGAATTAATTCACCAGAGTTTGCTGAACGCACATACATATTTTGCAAACTGGTTGTGGTGCGTTGCTCGTGACGCTCGCCCTGCAAAATAACATCGTATTCCTCGCCGTCATCAATGTAAGTTGTCGCCCTGCGCGACCCCAGCATTGCTTCCAGCGTGCGGCCAATATTATTAACACTTACCCCCAAATCCGCAGCGCGATTAGTGTCAATCACAACTTCAATTTGCGGTTTGGTTTCTTTGTAATCCCAATCGATTCCCGTTAGACCCGGATTATTTTTTGCGATTTCACCCAACAGAGTATCGCGCCATGAAGCAAGTTCTTCATAAGTGCCACCACCGATAACAAACTGCACGGGTTTCTGGGTGCGCGAACCAAAGCCCTGACGCATAACCGGAAATGCAGTAACACCGGGGAGATCCGCCAAATCGCGGCGAATTTCTTCCATAATTTCAAAACCATTACGGCGCAAGCTCCAATCATTCAACACTGCCATTACCTGGCCGCTGTTAAAACTTTCCGCAGAACCAAAACCGGGGGCGCGCAACATCAGGCGGGAAATCTCACCGGAATCTACATACTTCATCATACGCCGCTCAACTTCCGCCATGTATTTTTCCATATAGGCGTAGCTGGCACCTTCAGGTCCGGTAACCATCACCGAAAAATTACCACGATCTTCGCGCGGCGCATATTCGGAAGGAATAAACATACTGAGAAATACTGTTCCGCCAAGTAGCGCAGCAAATATCACTACGATGATTTTTGAATGTAACAAGCACTTGCGGATAATTTTTTTATAATTATCGCGCAGGCGCAGCATAGTGTTATCCACATGCTGGATAAAACGATTTTTATCTTCGTGGTGTTGCAGGATTTTTGAAGCCAGCATTGGTGAAAGCGTCAAAGCAACTATCGCCGAAAAACCAACTGCCGCGGCCATGGTAATAGCGAATTCGGAAAACAATCTTCCAATGTCACCTTTTAAAAATACAATAGGAACAAAGATCGCAATTAATACCAGGGTTGTCGCGACAACCGCAAATCCTACTTCACGCGTTCCATCATAAGCGGCCAATAATGGGCTTTTATTTTTTTCATGGATATGACGCATGATATTTTCGAGCACCACAATCGCATCATCCACGACCAGGCCAATCGCCAATACCAGCGCTAACAAAGTAAGCAGATTTACTGAAAATCCTAATACAGCTAGCACTGTAAATGTAGCGATAATCGATACCGGCACCGCAACCGCAGGCACCAGCATGGCGCGCACACTGCCTAAAAATAAATAAATCACCAACACTACCAGCACCATTGCAACACCAAGCGTGATATACACTTCGTGGATGGCGCGCTCTACAAAAACCGAGCTGTCAAAACTGTTTTCAAGCCGCATGCCTTTGGGCAAGGTAGCATTAACACGATCACGTTCAGCTTTTACACCGCGCGCAACATCCATAGTATTGGCAGTAGATTGTTTAATAATCCCGATACCAACCTGGGTTACACCATTACCACGAAATATATTGCGATCTTCCTCGGTGCCTTTTTGTACTTTGGCAATATCACCCAAGCGAATTAAATAACCATCACCACCACGTTTTATCACCAACTGGCCAAAATCATCTGCAGTACGATAGGAGCGAGCCATGCGCACGGTAAATTGCCGCTCGATCGATTCGATACTACCCGCCGGTAATTCAATATTTTCTGCACGCAATGCAGTTTCAACATCACTCACCGTGAGATCGCGCGCAGCCAGTTCACGTCGATCCAGCCAAATGCGCATTGCATAGCGTTGCTCACCGCCAATACGTATGCGTGCAACGCCGTTAATTACTGAAAAACGGTCAACCAAATAACGCTGCGCATAGTCGGTAAGTTCTGGCATGGTCATATCATCACCTTCCAGGTTGAACCAGATAATGACATCTTCATCCGAACTTATTTTTTGCACTTCAGGCATTTCTGCCTCTTCAGGCAGGCTGGTCATGGAGCGCGCTACGCGATCGCGAATATCATTCGCCGCTGAATCAATGCTATAACCCACTTCAAATTGCACCACAATATTGGAGCGGCCGTTTTCACTGGTCGATTCAATATATTGAATGCCTTCAACACCGGAGATGCGGTCTTCAATGACTTTGGTAATTCGCGTTTCCACCGTAGTTGACGCAGCACCGGGATAAACCGTTGTGATTGAAACAACCGGAGGATCAATGTTGGGATATTCGCGCAGGGTTAAACGATCAAACGCAACTAACCCGAACGCGACTAACAGAATGGAAACGACCGATGCAAACACCGGTCGTTTTATGGAGATATCCGAGAGCATCATAACAAATTACCCTCAGTTCTTTTTGCGCTGGAGCAATTCAGAAAAATTGGTTGCTTCACCAATATGTTCCGCCGCTGGTTTTTCTTCTGAGGTTACACTGACCTTTTGACCTGCGCGAATTTTTTGTAAGCCGTGGGTAACAATTTTATCGCCTTCCGCAATACCTTCGAGAACTTCGACTGCACCCGCCAGACGCTCACCAATTTCAATCTCCCGACGCTCAACAATATTTCCACCGTCCGATTTTTTAAGGACAAACACAAAATTATTACTGCCGAGTGGCACTAGCGCCGATTCAGAAATAACTTTCGCCTTACGCTCAGCAGCCAGCAGATCCACCTTCATTAACATGCCCTGTTTTAATTCATGGGACTTGTTGTCTAGTAATGCACGTACTTTTATCGCACGAGTTACTTCATCAATCTGGTTATCAATACTAACTATTTTTCCCTCAAACACTTTGTCGCCAAGATCGCGGCTTTTTGCTACTACGGTCAAACCAGTGGATAAACTGCGCAGATAAATAGCGGGCACAGTGAAATCCAGTTTCATTTTAGAGTCGTCATTCAGGGTAGTAATTTGATCGCCGGGAGAAACTAACGCACCGACACTCACCTCACGCAAACCTACTACACCAGAAAAAGGCGCCACTAAAATTAAATCCTTCAAACGCGATTCAGTTGCGTTGTAACGCGCACGCGCTGCTTCGTAGGTGCGCACTTGTTGATCCAGCAAAGACTCGGAAGCAGCACCGCGCTTGGCCAACTCACGGAGACGATCCAATTGTTTTTTTGCTTCATCGGCATTGAAGCGTGCTTCTTCCAATAGTGCAGACTCTTCGCGGCTGGTCATCTCCACCAATACTTGTCCGCTTTCTACACGCTCTCCATCTTCGAAATTAATGCGGGTAATTTTTTTAGTGCCATTTGAGGTCAGGGAAATAAATTCGTTAGCGCGTAAAGTCCCCAGCGCTTCTATATGAGTGGTTAGATTTTTTACGCTAACCGATTGCACAATCACATCGACCGGTTTATCGGATGGAGCCTGGGCATAAGCGCCCAACGCCAATACTGTAGTGAACAGACCGGCAATACCGCTTTGTAAAAAGCGCGGCGACTTTTTCATAGATCACTCCTGGAAACTGGGCATCGCCTTGGGTTAATTAATTATCAGACGATGTAGCACACGCGAACATTCACTTGAGAAAGCGAGTAGTCAGCATTCAACATGATTAAGGATAAGGTTTCACTGTCACACAGCCAGCAATTAACATTTGTTTACAAATGAAAACCGGACCATGCAATTGTGCAAAGACTATGAAACCTTAAATATTCCCGGGGTTGCCCCCGGGGAACCGTTACTTTTTATCCTGCTCGTCAGGTACAAAAAGCACAGAGGCGGAATTGATGCAATAGCGCAACCCGGTAGGATTGGGGCCATCGGTAAAAACATGCCCTAAATGGCAGTCACAATTACGGCACACGACTTCAGTACGATGCATCCCATGACTGGTATCCAGTAACTCGCGTATTGCTACTTTATTTATCGGGGCATAAAAACTGGGCCAACCGCAGCCAGCGTCAAACTTGGTATCGGCATCAAACAATAGTTCGCCACAGCAACGGCAGCGGTAATCACCTGGATTGAATTCTTGCCAATACTCGCCGGTAAAAGGCCGTTCTGTGCCTTTTTCACGGCAAATTCGATACTGCTCTGGAGTCAGAGTTTCGCGCCAGTGGTTATCATTAAAATTTTCGTTGGCAGCCATAAGGATTTCCTTGACAGATCAACTAGTTAAGGTCGATTATTCGAGTGTTTTTCAACCGCATTCACGCATTACTGCAATCAAGGCATCTTACTGCAAATGAACCCAATTAAGAAATCCGACAAACTCAATGGAGTTTGTTATGACATTCGCGGCCCGGTACTGGAGCACGCTAATCGCCTCGAAGAAGAAGGCAACCGCATTCTGAAACTGAATATTGGCAACCCTGCCCCATTTGGTTTCTCGGCGCCGGATGAAATCATCCAGGACGTCATCCATAACCTAGCCAACGCCGAAGGTTATACCGCATCAAAAGGCTTGTTTGCCGCACGCAAAGCGATTATGCACGAATGCCAGCGCATGGATATTCCGGGTGTTGAGATCGAAGATATTATTCTGGGCAATGGCGCCAGTGAATTAATTGTGATGGCCATGCAAGCACTGCTGAATAACGGCGATGAAATCCTGGTTCCGGCTCCTGATTACCCGCTGTGGACTGCTGCCGTGAATCTGGCGGGAGGTAAAGCTCGCCATTATCTATGCGATGAACAATCCGATTGGTTCCCTGATCTCGCTGATATCGAAAGCAAAATTACCGATAAAACCCGTGGAATTGTAGTAATTAACCCTAACAATCCTACCGGTGCGGTTTACAGCAAAGAATTATTGGAAGCGATTGTTGAACTCGCGCGCCGCCACAGTTTGATTATTTTTTCTGACGAAATTTACAGCAAAATCCTCTATGACGATGCTGAATTTATTCCTATGGGCCGCCTTGCCCAGGATGTGCTCTGCGTAACTTTTAACGGCCTTTCCAAAGCATACCGGCTGGCAGGTTTCCGTTCCGGCTGGATGGTAATCAGTGGAGCAAAGCACCGCGCACGCAGTTATATCGAAGGCCTGGAGATGCTTTCCTCCATGCGCTTGTGTGCCAACGTACCGGCAATGTATGCAGTACAAACCGCACTCGGTGGTTATCAGAGTATCAACGAATTAATTATTCCCGGCGGACGCTTACGCGACCAACGCGATACAGCACTGAGAGCCATTGCAGAAATTCCCGGCCTGTCTTGCGTCAAACCCAAAGGCGCCTTGTACCTGTTTCCCAAACTGGATTTAAACATGTACAAGATTAAAGATGACCAGCAAATGATTCTGGATTTCCTGTTACAGGAAAAAGTATTACTGGTCCAAGGCACCGCATTTAACTGGCCAAATCGCGATCACTTCCGCATTGTGTTTTTACCGCGCGAAGATGATTTAACCAAAGCAATTCAACGCTTCGGTAATTTCCTGTCGCGTTATTCACAATAACTTTTTGATTCAACTCCGGATCAAATAAAAAACCAGCTTCGAGCTGGTTTTTTATTTTCAGCGATAATATACAACTTTGATGTTGAGTCACCAGAGGCAAAAAAACCATAACATCGAAAGCCAGAAAAGCGGCATGCCCCTCCTAAGTATCCAACCGATAAACAAGCAACTTCAGTTGTTGCTCAGGATCCACATCCGGAAAATCGCTATGGGGTTTCAGGCGCTCAACAAATTTTGCCGCTGGGCAACTCTCCTCGAATACGTGCATTAAAAAACCTTCACTTAATTCCGGTGCATTCAAACAAGCAAGCACCAAACCACCGCCAGGCATTAATTCGGGCAAACGGCGAATCACTTTTGCATAATCTTTTTCTGCAATAAAACTACCTTTTTGGTAAGACGGTGGATCAATAATCACCAGATCAAAAGGGCCACGCTTTTTAATTCGCCCCCAGGATTTAAGAATATTTTCGGCTAGATATTCACTACGGGTTTTATCCAGGCCATTGCGTTGGTGGTTGCTACGACCAAGGTTTAGTGCAGCACTGCTCATATCCACATTAGCCACAAGTTCCGCTTTGGCAGCGACAGCAACCACCGAGAACGCGCAAGTATAAGCAAATAAATTTAAAATACGTTTGCCAGGTGCATTTCTCTCAATCCATGCCCTCCCCGGTTCCATATCAAGAAAAAAACCACTGTTTTGCTGCTGCGCGAGATGAAGGGAAAACTCCAAATTGCCGCGACGGGCAGCACAATGCTCCGGCAAGGTTCCCCACAAAACTTCACTTGGCGCACCCGCCATATAACGGCGCTGGAGAAGAAAAACTGTCTTTTTTTCATCAAATAAAACACGCGATCCGACAAGTAAATCAGCAACCCAATCTTGCGGTGGTTCGGAAAATAATGTGATCAGAATTACTGGCTGGAAAAAATCGATAGTGACAAATTCCAGCCCGGGAAACACTTGCCCACGGCCATGAAAAACACGATAACTATCAATTATTTCGTAAGTGCGAATCTTTTCTGCAAGCAGTTCCAGCCGATCAAAAATTACGCTCATGATTGTGCTCCTGCAATGGCATACCCCACAGGATACATAATGGTTTCGTTATAACCGGTGATAACGCGAGTATAACCACTAAAGGATTGATCCAATTGGGGATCATTGGTATCGACTAATAATGGGCGGCCATTAAGCGCAAGAATTTTTCCGCGCGCAGCAATGATAATAATATTTTCTTTGCCAACACGTTTTAAAATATCCGGCGTGAATTGCTGGTTGCCTCGCCCGAAAATATGACCCTGCCCACCGATGGCAGTAATAATTATTTTTATCGGCCCGGCAAACTGTTCAAATTGCGCAAGAATTTGTGGCGCACTGACATCTACTGCAATCAATTCATTGTTAAGTAAAATATCTACACCGAGTAAACTTCCATTCAACCCCAACTCTTCAAGAAATAAATGCGTAGTAGAACCGGGGCCAACGAGATACAAGGTATCCGGCTGAAGCTGCTGAAGCATTTCCTGTGCAACGTCGAGTTGCGCCAATTCATCACGCTCGGTGCCAGCATTTTTTACTTGCTGCAAAAATTGTGAGTCCTCAGGTACTAGCAAAGTACCGTAAAAACGCGCACGAACCTGCCCATTACGGAACGCATCTTCATCAATATCTTTTACATCACGCTCGGCAATATTAACCAATTGCCCTGTTAATAATTGCTTAACAATTTCACCCGCCGCCTCCGGAGAAATAGCATAAACACCGGAATGCATTTTCACACCGGATGGCACACCCAGCACAGGCTGGCGAGTGCCAATAACATCGGCAATTAAACGTGCGGTTCCATCACCACCCGCAAATAGAATTAAATCCACCGACTCACTCATTAATGCAGCAGCTGCGGCACAAGTGTCTGTTGCTTCACTTGGCTGGTGTTGCGCCGCTCCAATAATATTGGTGTGAAAACCCGAATCACGGGCACAATTTTCACCCATATCGCCAGCAAAGCAAAAAATCTGGATTTGATCGCGAAACGGCAATAAAAACTGTAACGCACGAGTCATTCGTTGGGGCGCGCGTATTTCTGCTCCACGCGCTAACGCCTCTGTGCGAATGGTTTTACCATCAGAACCTTTTAAACCAACACTACCGCCTAACCCTGCATAAGGATTGATAATTAACCCCAACCTAAACACAACGGAAACCTAATACTTGCAACCATTGTTTGTCGGCTTCACTAACCGACGCTAAATGCACCTGATAATTATGGAATTCGCGGCGTTTGGGATAATGTTTGCGCAAATTATCGAACCCTTCACCGAATTTTATTTCACCTGCCAATGCTTCACGTGCGGTTTCGCGTAAGCGCGCATCGTCAGCAACAATGTCATAAACCTGTTGAATGAGCGATTGGGCAATTTCAAAAATCGTTCTATTTTCATCATCAACACGCAATTGATTATTTTCCAGCGAAGGAACAAGGGCAGTGAGTGATGCTTTAGGTGGGGTATCGATATGCTTACACAGGGCTTGATAAACGATTTCTGTCCCGTTGAGCTTTCCGTCGTAGCTATAACCGGCAATATGCGGGCTTCCCAATAAAACCTTGTCGAGTAGCTCCAGCGAAATATCCGGCTCTGGCTCCCAAACATCCAGCACTACGCGAAGATCCGAACGAACATTCAGAATTTCAAGCAATGCTTGATTATTAATGACTGCACCGCGCCCTGCATTGATCAATACAGCGCCGGGTTTTAATTGCGACAATTCTTTATGCCCCAATAAATGAAAGCTGGGATATGGACCGGCTACCACCAAAGGAGTGTGCATACTGATCACATCACATGCCAAAACTTCCTCAAGACTGGTGAGATCAGGATTTTGCACAAGCGACAAATTCGGGTCATAACAACGAACATCAACTCCCTGGGCCTTCAGGCGCTTATACAAAAGCCCCCCCACATTACCGCAACCGATGATGCCAAACTTAACCGGTAACCAATTGATATTCAGATGACTTAGGGCGGCATACACAAACTCCACAACGGAATTGGCATTACAACCGGGTGCGCTCGACCAGCAAATATTCTGCGCGGCGAAATAAGTTTGATCCAGATGATCCACCCCAATCGTACAAGTCCCCACAAATTTCACGTTGCTTCCTGCAAGCAATGCCTCATCAACCCTGGTTACAGAACGAACAATTAATGCATCAGCATCACGTACATCGGTGGAACTCATCGTGCGTCCCGGCAGGCAGGTAACTGTACCCAGGCGGCTGAAAAACTCATGGACCAGCGGGATATTCTCGTCCGCAACTATTTTCATAAAAACTCACTTACATCCAAAAAAATAATCTCTATAGATCAAAACTACAGAAAGAATAAACTGTCGATAAACTCAGGGAATAAAAAAAATGCCCATAGCAGTTGTGCTTTAGACATTTAGCATATACTTTATATAGTGATGGTGACGTTAAAACCATTGTCCGGCGTCCGGTTTGTTGATCCGGCTCAGCCTCACTTTAGGGGGTGGTATTATGAAGACCTCGCACACTGGCCACAACATGGATAACGTGGTTGATCTCTTCACTAGGAAAACCTATTCAGCCCTGCATGATGAGCGCTTTATCCGCCTTGCTCCTGAATTGGACGGGCTTGAAATGCTCTACTCCAACGATACCAGCTCCGAAAAACTTTACAGCCTGAAAATCCTCTGCTGGGGCCTTCGAGCCAATGGCGAAGTAGTGGGTTTAGTTCCCTGGTTAAATGATATTGTCCCCTGCCCCGACCTGTGTGACCCGCTTAATGGTCATTGGGAGGGTTATTATGATCCAGGCATTGATGAGTTATTTTTTGAAGCTCCGATGCACAAAATCATTGAACTCGAAACGGCAGCGGAGTACTACGAAGTGCAATGCGATAGCGGTGATGATGTTATCCAGGAACTACCGGATACTATAGGTACCCATGCGGTTTTAGCAGTTCCTGATAATAAACGCTTATCGCTCGTTGAGGTTGTTAGCTGGTGCCTGCATTATGATGGCAGCGTATACGCGATGATCAGCGATCCCACCAAGGTCATTAGCACCCCCGTTTTACCGGGTGATGAATCCTTGTACGAAGCACAAGCCAGCGAGCAATTTCGCTATTTTTTCCAGCATCAAATTGCTAACAAAATTAAAGCCGAAGATCCTGAAGCATTAGCCGCAATTTCATTGTTGGTTGATGGAATGCAAACCTGATTTACGTTATGTCTTTTATTTAAAAAAATAACGCCGCTTACGCGCGGCGTTATTTTTTTAAAGTGAAATTACACTTATTTGCTTTTACGAATGTAATAAAAATAGTGTGTATCTGTTTTTTTCTGCTCAATTAACTCATGACCAAGAAACAAACAAAATTTTGGTATATCACGTTGCGTTGACGGATCAGTTGCAACCACTTCAATCAAATTACCAATCGCCACTTCTTTGACAGCCCTGTGTAGCATCATTACTGGTTCAGGACAAAGTAATCCAGAAGTATCCAAAGTTTTATCAATTTGTTCATTCATAGTGTTAATTCGTCTATAAAAATTCCGGCAAATAGCAAAGCGATTGCTATGATTATATCAATGGAAAAAATAGAGTCAGGAGAAGATTTCATCACCGAGGAACATTATTTGATGTCCCGGAAACCGATAAACGATTATATGCCCTCTGATTTTTTTAGTCGCCAGGCGCTGGAGCTTACATTTCGCCTGCTTCACAACAACCACGCATTGCTAGCCCATGCAGTAAAACAAACCATTGACTCCACCACAGCCGTGTCTTTTGAAGATCTTCAATCTGCATACACCGGCGAGATGCTACTCAATAAAGATGTACTTAAATCGCTTAAGGCCCACACTATCGGTAAAATTGTTGCTGTACTTACCGAAATAGGTGAAGAAGCACTCAAGCAACATAACCTTCCACCCAGCCACATGACACTGCTACGTTCATTGATTGAAGATTGGGTAACATTGACCGAGTGGGTTTTACAACATACCTCTGCAGATACCAGTGACCGCACCGCTTATCATTAAAACCGATAAGGCTCGCATAGTTTCAATTAAAAAACACGCAAATGGCCAGTCACTTCTTCACGGTCGTGGTAGAGCTGTTTGAACTGAATATCCACCCGAAAACCGGCCTTTTCCAACTCATTACGAATTCGCTCTTCGCATTTTTTCACTTCGGCATAACGTTGCTTCATTGGTAACTTCAAATTAAACACAGCTTCGCGACAATACTTTTTGGTGAACCATTTAATAATCATGCTGGTTACGCGCGCGGGCTTATCCACTATGTCACATACCAGCCAATCTACAGGCTTTTTGGGCTCGAATAAAAAACCATCACTGAGTATGTGTTGAACCTGCCCGGTTTCCATCAGGTTTTTATCCATAGGGCCATTATCAACAGCTTCTACAAACATACCACGCTGTACCAATTGCCAGGTCCAGCCGCCGGGAGCTGCGCC
Source organism: Cellvibrionaceae bacterium (assembly GCA_021151825.1). Lineage (GTDB taxonomy): Bacteria > Pseudomonadota > Gammaproteobacteria > Pseudomonadales > Cellvibrionaceae > Cellvibrio. The sequence goes on along the minus strand of JAGKWQ010000006.1, from coordinate 467,382 downwards.
AAGGTCAACAGCGCGCATACTTGAAGCTAAACGACTATCCCAATCTTCCGCAGCAATAAAATGATGCCAAGCCTCTTCCAATTTCAGCGTTGCACGGCTGGGCGCTTCTTTTGGCAAGCGCAAACGGGTAATCCCCATCGACCATGGTGATGAATTATTAATTGGACTCACACCCAAATACGCCTGCGTACCCGAGATAAAAACAAGGTGCAAACGCATTCCACTTTTGGGCGAAAAAAGTGATGCTGCACGCAATGCTTTTTCAAATGGTGCAGTAAATTTTTTACTCAACCCAGACAATTCCTTGCCCTCGTTGGTATCCACAGTTTCGATAAGTAATTCGCGCACTTCTGCTAAATCTTTTGCAGCAACAAGCAATGGTGTTACACGATCACTAACAGGTAAATCATCAATCATCCCTGCACATGCAAACCATTGGCGAGCAAAAATAAATTTGCGGAACGGCAAAATTTTCAACAGCTGCGCAGCACCATCAGGTTCATGCGTAATAAATAACACATAGGCGCTATTGTCTTTGGTTTTACTGTATCCATAGATACCCAGCTCGCCGGCCAAGTCAGTAATTTCTGCCGCACATTCTTTTTCAAAACCTGGACGACAATGTAAAAATAAATGGTTCACAATTTTCTCTTTGTTAATGCTTATCGCACATTTCAAGTGGTTATTCTTGTTCAAGCAACTCTGCATCACGACGCGATAAAATACTGACCGATTCACTGGCAGTATCAAAAACCACGACGACTTCCCGGCGCTTGAGTAATTGTTTTATTTGTTCAACTTTTACACTGAGCGGAAACTCTTCCTCACCGTAATCGGTGCCCTCACGGGTAATGAATTCTTCAATCAATCCTTGCAACGCGTCGCTCGATAATTGTTCATAAGGAATAATCATCTAACACTACCGATTTTGATTGTATTTCATTAGATTCGAATAAAGCCGGTATTTCCGACTTGTTCGGGTAATATAAGCGGAGTAATCTTTGATAACCCACTTCATAAACGTTACATCAGCAATTTAACAATAAGGAAGCAACGTGAACACGCAACTCGTATTGACTGTCCTCAGTGATGACCGCCCTGGTGTGGTGGAACAATTGGCACAAACCATCGGCCAACACCATGGTAACTGGCTTGAAAGCCGCATGGCGCAATTAGCTGGCAAGTTTGCCGGCATTTTACAAGTCGCTGTTGCATTGGAACATCAGGATCAACTAAAAACGGCACTCAACGAGCTGAATAGCAAAGGTTTCAAAATTGTCGTTGATACTGCAGTTAGTACCGCCAAGCCCGAATGCCGCGAATTCAGCTTCAGCGTTGTTGGTAATGACCGCCCGGGCATTGTGCGCGAAATCGCCCAAGCCTTCGCTGGCCGCCATATTAACATGGGAGAGCTGGAAACTGCCTGCTCCAGTATGCCATGGTCCGGTGAACCACTGTTTGAAGCCACCGGAGTGATTGAGGTACCCAAAGCAGTGGATATGAATGAGCTGTACGATTATCTAGATAAAATTGCCGATGACCTGGCCGTGGATATCAGACTGGAATCTTCAACTGAAAAATCTTATACATAATTACCAGCACTGGAAGTTACTGCAAGGGGATGCAAAAAAGCAGCTTAATGCCACTGCTGTCCCATAGTTTCACTCATAAAGCGAGCCTCATCTTAGGTTCGCTTTTTTATGATCCGATGAATCAGGCATTAAAATGTTTTTTGAACTCCGGCATTCAAATAAACTCAACTAAATCACCCGCATGATCCGCAACACAGTCCAACCTGCTTTGGCGCTATGACGAGCAAACGCCAGCAATAAATAGGTAATCATCGCAATCCAGATTTGCGTTAACACAGTACTTTTTGAAATATCCACAAACGCCTGGATTGTCAGATTTTGCTTGGTCACTTTAAAGAATAATTCTACTTGCTATCGATCTTTGTAAATCGCTGCAATTGTTGTCACAGCCAACTGAATGTTATTGTAAGGAATTCATAAAACTTGCCTGTCGTTGCATCGCAATAACCAATTCTGCGCAACAACGGTACACCTCGTTTCAACGCGTGGGCACTCACTGTGTATCCCTTTGCGGTTATCAACGTAACGACATTCTTCCACGTGATAAATGGCTCTGAGCCTTAATCGAGTAACAAAGAACCCCCCTTTATCTGTCAGTGATTTAAACGATTGATAATTCACGCAACCTTTATCAAAAGCAACAATACTGTCTTTTAGAAAACCAAATTTCCACCTCTCAATCATGTCGTTTTCCTGTCCATCACTGAGTACCACAAACTCCGGTATTTGTGTGCATTGATTCAAATCAATGCTTAATTTACATTCGCGATATCATCGCGATGAGCAGCCCACAGAAATACCAAAAGCGATAAATCAATCGCGCTGGCATCCAGCAAACAGAGTGGATTTTTAAAGCGAAACCTATGGACACATGGTATCGAGTTGCAACGATTGAGCAAACGGGAAAGTATACTTTTGTAGCGCCCTGCGGGTTGATTTTCGTTGAACCGGGGTAACGTAGACGCGCTATGGGTTTTGCATCAAGGTGATAAAGCCTGTTGTCCTTTGTTTTATTAATGTTTGTTCGCACTCACATTGTATCAACTTGAGGCAACAGGCTTTTCTTTTATCTACAAACTGTGGGACAGCAATGGCTTAATACTGCTTTTTTTCTGCCAGTTTTGCATCAAATTTTTCCAATTCGATGTTGATGGCCTTGGTGGAAATGTTTACTTCATAAAGAGAAAAAGTTAACGACACAACCAACAATAACAAACTAACCGCAAATAAAAACTGCCCCGTTACTGGCCATGCCAACAATAATGAAAACATCGACATAGTACATAAAACAAATGAGAGCACACCATAAGCTTGCATTTGGCGAATAACCTGCACACGCAAACGCAAATTATCTATTTGACGTACCACTACATCTTTCGAATGCGCATCTTCAAGATTACTTAATTGCCGGATGACATTGGTCAACACAACAAAACGATTGGTGTAGGCCAACATCAGTAATGAAATAGCTGGGAATAATAAGCTGGGAGTGGTTATTGTCATTTCCATAAATACATCGTCATGGTTAGTAACTATTAAAAAACTTCACGCCAATAGATTACACGGTCATGACCACGGTAGCTACCGAAACCAAAGCGAGCAGGTGGCAAACTAAGGTCCGAATAATTATTATCTTGATTCCAATCAAATCGCAACCAGGGATAAGAAGTTAAATCAACAGTAACATTAAATACACCTTGCGCTGCGCTCGTCGGTGCAGAAAAAAACTGCCTTGCATCACCATTAATGAAACTGACTTGTGTTGCGTCAATAGAACCATAATTTCCCGTCGTTGTTCCTCCTGTCAAAGCAACAGTTAGATTTGCAGGAGCAAGGATGTTACCTGCCTTGTAACCAATAGCACTACGTAAAATTTTGGTACAACTATCGTCTGTATTTTTCACGAAACGATTTCCCAACCAATATTCTGTATAAAAATTCACAGGTAGACTTGTTGTTTCAGGTCCGAATGCATCATCTAAACGCAATCGCCCATAGCGCATGTTTATAGCGTTTCCTATCATTTTGCTTGTGCAAGTTGATCCGGAACAAGCGCCAGTTGCAGTTGCATTCATATCAGGAGTTTTTATCAAGCGCCCATCCAAAGTATCATCAACCCTTAAACCCAACTGTAAAACCGGATAAGGCCCATCTATATATGGACTAACAGTTAACCGTCTAAATCCTGCGACAGAACTTGTCATAGAAAAAACCCCGCTACTCCAGCTTTTAGTAACGCCGTCGTAGACTCGCCCGCCAAGATCAACTCCGCCATCCTGATTTTCTGCAACATAATTGACGGTTGGTAAAGAGGTGCTCGCAGGTAGATAACCCACCCCATAATTACTCAGCACAGTATTATCGAGCCCGCGCGCCTGAATAACATAACTCATTGCAAAAGGCTGATCCATATAGGTAAAGGCTGTGCAGGATGGAGTCAGGTTAGCACTATTAAGAAAATAATGATCAGGATAAAAACGACCCACATTCACTAATGGCTTTACACTGGCTGCGCCGCCCGTTAAATAATCTCCATCGGCAACGCGTGCAGACAATTTGATCGTTCCAACGTTATTCCAATTCACTGTCGTGTTCAGGAATTCTCCGGCTGTGCTGGTCAATGAAAACGCAGTATTATTATTGAGCGCACCAATACTTCCCCCAGTCGGAGTTACAATGCTGTCGATATCAATAGCAACATTTTCCGGTACCGACTCTTTACCATAGTTAGGCGTGATACTTCCCAATGCATCGAGAGCTTGTACCCTTACGCTGAATGGCTCGCTAGCAACAACAAATGCGGTGTTATGGACGTTATTATTCGCGGGTGTTGTTAAAGGTATTACTCTCGCACCAGTTGCATTGCGAATATCCGTTATTGCCAATGAATAGGGTTTGACAATAAATGGATCGCTAGAACCTGTCAGCGTAATTGCCGGATCAACACCCGATGCGGCAATAGATAATTGCCCTAACAATCTTATTTGGCCAACATCCGTGTAGTTAATTGTAAATGGTGCCTCACCGGACGCATTAAATGTGAGTGTAACCGGCGAATAAACAATAGAAGACGTTGCATTATTATTTCCCTGAATAGATGTACCAGAGGCCCGAAAAAACTCCGTTGCAATATTGCAGGAATTTGGATTTATGCAGGTATAAGCCATATTTACAGTACGAGCACCAGCGCCGATTCGCGCTTCACAAGCACCAGTTGTGGTACTGGTACGAATGGCTTTTACAATCGCAGAACCATTAACCGCAGCAATTTGCGTTGGAATCGGATTCAATGCTGTATTTAATGCAATTTTTAATCCTGTATCAGCAAATGTAATTGATGATGTACCAGTTGCAGTTGCGCTATTTGCGGCAATTGTGAGTGCCCCAGGTGTGGTCTGCTGTAGGTATTTGGTAAAAGAAGATTCTGTTCCGCTAAATGTATAGGTCGCACCGCCCACCCACACACCTGTTGCTGGATTTGTAGACATAGTAACTATTGTTCCGGCAGGAGGAACATAAGCTACATTCGATGCATTTAGCGCAGTTACCGTTACCACTTCAGCGGCACAAGTAATCCCCGTTGAATTATTAGCGAGCAGATAAGATGCCGGTGTCGTAACACACTCATACAAACCAGCGGTGGACACTGGTGTAGAACCTTTGGGGATAGCAGCATAAGCACCACCAGCAGGAGTTTGCCATAACAATTGCGCTACGGCATAACCACCATTTTCATAAAACTCCAATTTAATCGGATATGAATTTCCTGCTACCAAATTAACAGCATTGCTTGTGTGAGTTGTGACTGAATGATCATTCCATTGATCAATGATCAAATCTCCATTCACCGTTAAACGAATCCCGTCATCAGAATTTGTCTGGAAACGATAAACACCGGATTGGGTAACGCGCAAATACCCATTCCAACTCACTGAAAAATTATCAGCATTAACACCTGCTGGTCCGGGTGCTCCAGTACCCCAATCAAAATTAATTGGCCCGTCAGAACGCGTAGCCACAACAGTGCCCGAAGCCAACATGTTATTAAAATATTTACCCGTTATCCCTGCAGTTAAACTGGTAGAACAGGAACTTACCGGAGGTTTTATAACGGCCATACACTCATACAACCCTGATCCCAGGGTTGGGGTTGGGCCTGCGGGAATTGCAACATAAGAAGCAGAGCCAGGAGTCTGCCAACTCAATTGCATAGTTGCGCTGCCAGCATTCTCGTAATACTCCAATACCAATGTATAGGATTGACCAGCGACTAATGAAATATCTGCACTGGTATCTGTTGTAGGTGAATGATCATTCCAACGATTAATAATTAAATTGCCATTAAGGTAAAGGCGAACACCATCATCAGACACAGTTCTAAAACGATAGGTCCCTGAAGTCGTCGCTCGCACATAACCGCTCCACCGCACAGAAAAAGTATCAGCAGTAACACCGGTTGGACCTGGTGCACCGGAACCCCAAGTAAAATCTATTGGCCCATCACTTCGGGTTGCAGTTGCAGGTTCAGTTAATGATGTATTGTTGTAATAATTTCCTGTAATTCCACTGGCAACTCCCGAAGGGCAAATACTTGCAGATGAACCACTACAAGCATTCGCAGGTGTTGAACCAGGTGTGCAAGTTCCGTAAACCTGCGCCCCATTAGTAACATTAACAGTGGAATAACTGGGAGCAGTTAAATTTCCATAGACAGTGGAATTGTTTACAGTGATTGCACCACTATTGCTACTAATTGAAATGGCATTTGAGCCAGAACCCAAGACGCTGCCATTTTGAATAGTGACAATGCTGGACCCCGAAATACTGCCACTCGTCATTGTTACGCCGGAAAGCGTAATTGCGTTGTAGGCAGTCATTGTGAAATTACCGGCTATTGTGCCGCCCGTAATTGTCATCCCGGATTGTGCAGTGGCACCGGCCAATAAATTAGTGCCATTAGTGGTAATCGTATTGTTTGAGCTGGTGACCAATCCGGTAACACTACCTCCGGTTAAATTAACATTACCCGATGAAGTTAAAGTACCATTGACGTTAGTGTTGTTCAGCGTAACAACGCCACTTCCAGCGTTAACAGTGCCATAAATATTACTGGTACCACTGGATGTAATTGTGCCGTAATTTGACGTCAAATTAATATTGGCTGACGCGGAACCAATAGTGGTATTGCTGCTCAATGAAAATCCATCATTTGCAAAAATAGTCACATTACTATTTGCGGTAACAATGTCCCCCGATGCCAAACTAACCCGTCCGTTACCGGTACAAGTGTAGGTAGAACCAGAAACAAACCAGCTGGTATTACAGGGAGGGTATGAGCCGCTAGTGAGATTGTAAGTAGCCGCATGTGCAGTACTTGCTATCGATATGGCAACCAAAAACCACAGCGATAAAATCGCTTTCACATTCATAAAAAAATGATGGAGAGGATTTAGCATAATTGCATTTTCCTATTCCAAAAAGGCGCCGACCTGAATGGTGCGGACCGACGAGTATTCTCCAGTTCCGCAAGTCGCTATACTGGTTAATGTATAGGAACTCGCAGTAACACCGACAGCAGCCGTCGCTAAATAATTTGCGCTGTTGCTGGCATTGCAAAGACCTCCATTTCTATAAAGACATTGGCAAGCAACTTGTGCAACACATGCTTGCAAGCCATTTACTCCTGCAAAATTATGGTTAATCGCGAGATTAGCACAGGTATTGTCAGTAGTTTGTCGGTTTGCATTCGCCAAAAACAGAGCCTGCATACCTCGTTGGGCACCACTTTCGGCAGCATAGAATGCTTGAACGTTAATAAGCTCCTGAATGCTGGATGTTTGTGTTTGCATACTGGTACGTGAAATTGTTAAGGCCAATGCCCCCATAACCACAATAATAAAAATTGCTAACGGTAATAAAAATCCTCGCTGCTCACGATATGTATAGAATTTGCGCTCAAGGTACATTACGAATCAATACTCCTTGAGTGAAATTAATAGATTCCCCACTACGTGAAAATTTTAAAGCAATATTGATACGGGTATTGCGATTTTCACTGCCCATTTCCAGCGAAAATGGAGCAGTAGCCGAGTCTACAACTGCAACATTCCGGGCAATTATACTAGCGCCAGTACCGACACTCACGGAAGTATTGGTAATCGGTATATCGCTATAAAAATGCAGGTCTGCACCTACCAGACAAAACGCTTGGGGATCTGCCAACAAATAAAAACGCTTATTAAACGAATTTCGTTGCCAGCTTTTTGCCGCTCCCAACTGGATAAGGGTAGTTGTTGATGTATTGTTGTAGGCCGCACGAGAGATATATGGACTGATATAAATTTCATCACTATTAAGCGCGCCAATGGCGACATGCCTTGCAGCACCGTATGTAGTAACACTTGTGTAAGGAGCTACAGCAATTTGAGTAGTAGCCGAAGCGCCATTAGCAGCGTCAGGAATCGGATTAAGATAATTCCCTCCCGCAACAATCGGCATAAATTCAATGCACTGGCCACTATTAAGAATACGTACAGAGTAAGGCAATGCGATACGCAACTGCCGGGTCATGCGCTCCAACGCTTGACGGGAGGTATTCACTAATAGTGCGCGCGCTTGAGTACTTTGATAAGACGCCGTCGTTTTAACAACAAAGGTAACACCCATAGAAGCCAAAACAGCAAGAATTACAATCACCGCAATTAATTCAATCAGAGTAAACCCTTTTGAAGTAACTCTATTATTGCGCATACATCCCTTCAATGCCCGGGTGAAAAGTTGCATTAAAAATTTGCTCGCTCGGCCGCTAACAAAACTACATCACCTGAAGGTGTAGTAACCCTAACCTGAATTAATTTGATCATGGTCGATGTATTAGTGGTAACCGTTACTGTACGATTAAAACCAGGATAAGGAGTATCGACTCTCCCGTTATAATCATCCACATCGTTCATATTGGCATCGGTAGTGTTATTACACGCGGTGCACGCAGGAACACCGCCAGTTGGTGTCATTTCATCGTACTTCAGAGATAAAATTTCATCGAGCCGGGATTGTGCCGCTTCCAATGCGCGGGTACGAATAAGTGGGTCAACATTTCGCTGAGTGGCTTGCCGATAAACACCAATCAAGGCGGCCATTGCAACACTAACTACAACAATAAACACAACCATCTCAATCAAGCTTACACCTGATTCAGGTTTCTTTTTTGAAAGAAACAAATTAGTTAGCAAAGGCATAGCCACTTGTCTCAACCTTTACGGTTGCACTTACACCACTACTATTACCAGATCCTGTTACGATAATGTTCGCTGCAGTTGTTCTACCTAGCCTGTCATAACTCAATGTTACTGGCGTAGCAGTTACCCCGCGAGTAAATGTCAACGGATAGAAATCGCTTGATATCCTTATAGGATTACCGTTGTGATTAACACTGACGGTGGTAGAAGCTACTACCAATGTAATACCCGGGCGCATCATGGCTTGCTGCTGGGCAAAAAATAAAGCCGCGATGAGATCATCGCGGCTTGATTGGACCGGTGCAGATCCAGTTGAACCAATTCGGCTGAACAATGAGATAGAAATAACTCCGATCAAAATCATGACCGTTATCAATTCTAATAAAGTGAAACCATGCTCATTCTTTCTCATCAACTTTGAATTGGGTTAGCTACTACAGATTTTTCAAGGAGTTGTTACGCCATAAGCTACAAAACTGGCCGAGTGTCCCTTGTAAGTCACTGTACATGTAGAAGCGCCACCTTGAACACCTACACCACCAGAAACAGTAGCGCCCGTAACAGGCGTGCCAGTACCAGCAGTAATCACATAATCAGTATTAGGTAATGCTCCACCTTCCAACAAAGTCGCTACCGCAGGGCATGTTGCAACTGTTGTAGGAGTCGGACCAGCCAAACCCGCATCACTTGCAATGTTATTGGCATGATTTAATGCCGAAGCACTTGCTAAAGCACCAGCCACACCTTTAAGAGCAGCATCTTCTGCTGCATCCGATAAATCAATAAAGCGAGGCAAGGCTGTAGCCGCCAAAATACCCAGAATAACAATAACGGCAATTAACTCAATTAACGTAAAACCAGATTGTTGTTTCATAACTAAAGCTCCAAACCAATTAAAATCTTGAGGTTAAGTGATTATCCGGATATGTCAAAGAGCAATCTATGCTTCCATGACATTTACAATCTACTCAGGTTGCAAAAAATATTTAATGTAGTTGAAATATAGCCAACACCAACCAAATTACCAGTTTTTAAATTAATTAAAATTTAAACACCTATCTGTTAATAGCTGAAAATAACAACCGCCCACTCAGCGGGAAATAATCAAAAAGTGCGTCTCCGTTAGCCAACTCATAACGACAATGATTCAAATAAGCAAAGGTTCTGTACTTATATTTATTAACAGAGTACTGGCCAGTAGAAATGGGTGCCGGATTTTGTAACAGCAGTTGCCACAATTGATAGCAGTCAGCATCGGAGGGTTGAAAATTATCAGTTACCGGAGCAACGGTGGAGACCGGCCACCCCTGATCGGAAACAAAAATTAATTTTCCATCAATGGATAGCGCTTTTTGCGCTGACAAGGAAGGAGATGTAATTCGTGATGTCAAGAATTCAATGCGCATATTGGCAGCGGCGATCATAAAGTGATGGGATATAATTTCCAGGCGTAAAATTCGCGCATCTTTTGCTATTAAAGTATAACGATCCAAAGCTATAAGGGTAACCAGGGCGACGATGGTCGCCACAACAAAATATTCAAATTTTCCCTTACTGTAACTTTGATTCAAAAAAATTCCTCACTTTTGGATACTGTACATATCCCACATGGGAAGAAAAATCCCCAGCGCCAATATGGTGACAAAACCAGCCATAATGACGATCATAATAGGCTCAATGCGGTCACTTAATTGCTTTACGTCGTACTCCACCTCACTTTCATAAAACAATGCAACTTCTGCAAGCAGCGTATCTACTTGCCCGCTCTCCTCTCCCACAGAAATCATTTGCAATACCAGCGGGGTAAACATTCCGCTAACCAAATGGGTTTGGTACAAACCTTCACCACGCTCAATACCGGAACGAATTGAACGAATTTTATCGCCGAGATATGGGTTATCAATTGCGCGCGCACTCAACTCAAGTGCCGCTGATATAGGTAAGCCGGCATTTAGCATCAATCCAAATGAGCGCGCATAACGCGCCAGCGAGGCTCGCTCAATAATATCGCCAATGACGATCAAACGTAGCTTTTTCCGTCCCCACACCCGGCTACCTTCCGGCGTATTTATGTAGTGATATATCCACGCAATCAATGCAGCAGTAATAGCGAATAAGTACATCCAGTAATTAACAAAAAAATCTGAAATGCCAATCAGGATTCGTGTTGGTAAAGGTAACTGCGCTTCAAATTTTTCAAATAACCCTGCAAATGCGGGAATTACTTTAATGTTAATAATGGTTATAGCAACTGTGATAGCTATTAATACAAAAGTTGGATATCGCAATGCGGTTTTGATACTTTTAATCGTACTCAAATCACGCTCCATATAATCACTAAGCTGCTTGAATACTAAATCAAGGCGACCGGAGTTTTCGCCTACACTGACAAGGCTAACAAACAAATTATTAAAAATTTTAGGATGCGCGCGCATAGCAACTGACAATTCAACACCAGCCTCCAAACGTTCAATGATATCGTTAAGTGCTTGCTGAAAAGTGTAGTTGCGCAACGACGCAGCCAAACCACGCAAACCTTTAACCAACGGAATGCCCGCACGCGAAATGGTATGCATCTGCCGGCAAAACATAATCAGCTCTACCGCCTCCACCTTGCCGCGATTAGTTGCTCGTGCGAAACGTTCAGAAAAACTGAGCTGCTCAATAAATGCTTTTATTTCTACCGGAGTAATACCCCGCCCCAATAGCTGGCTGGCCGCAGCATCTTGATTGGACGCATCAAGCTGCCCGGTAATTAAACGCCCTTCGGCATTGCGGCCTTTAAACTCAAAAAGTGCCATAGTTATTTACGCCACATTTTATTGCTCATGTTAAAATTCACTCGTTTGCGACATTATTCAGATTTCATCCACCTGCGCAGAAATCGCCATCACTTCTTCCAGTGTTGTTCCACCGTCGATTGCATAACCTAATGCAGCTTCACTCAAGGTTACAAAATTCGGCGTCGCATAAGCTGCTTTGGTAAATCCATTAATATCGTTCATGCGCAAGGCTTCAGCCATCGGCTGGGTAAGTTCCAGCATTTCAAACACACCAATACGACCGCGGTAGCCCGTATTGTGACAATGGGGGCAACCGGTGCCTTGCTTAAAAGTAATATGGCCAAAATCACGTCCCTTCCCTATGGTGGCCAATAATTGCAATTCATTGGTATCAGGCGTGTAATTTTGTACACAACTACTGCAAATCCGACGAATCAATCGTTGCGCAACAATGGCCTTCAACGCTGTTGCCACCAAATAACCATCCACACCAATATCCATTAACCGCAATGCAGATGTAACAGCATCATTGGTGTGCAACGTTGACAACACCATATGCCCCGTCATTGATGCCCGCAATGCAATTTCAGCAGATTCTGCATCGCGAATCTCCCCCACCAATAAAATGTCCGGGTCTTGCCGCAAGGTTGCACGTAATACGCTGGCAAAATTCAAACCGATTTTTTCATGCAATTGCACCTGGCTGATGCGAGGTAATCGATACTCCACCGGATCCTCCACTGTAATTATTTTTTTCTCCGGTTTATTTAATTCGGACAATGCGCCATACAACGTAGTTGTTTTACCACTACCTGTCGGCCCCGTTACCAATACAAGCCCATGTGGACGAGTAATCACTTTGCGAAAACGCTCAATTAATTGTGGCGGCATACCTACATTATCCAGTGGCCGCACACCATCAGTTTGATCAAGCAAACGCATCACTACCGATTCACCAAACTGAACCGGCATAGTAGAAATACGTACATCAATATTGTGATGCTTGACTTTAAGATTAAAACGGCCATCTTGTGGCAAACGTTTTTCAGAAATATCCAAACCGGACATTAATTTCAAACGCACTACGACCGCCGATGCGATGCGCTTCTCATTCATCACCTGTTCCAGCAAAACTCCATCAATACGATTCCGGATGCGTAATACTTTTTCGTCGGGTTCAATATGAATGTCAGAGGATTTGGTGTTAATTGCTTCTTCAAATATTTTTTGCAACAGCTTCACAACCGGAGCTTCGCTATCAGTAGCATCCACAGCAAAATCAGCAAGGTCTACCGCAGACTCCTGCAATTCTTCATCCAGCTCTCCTGCCAGAGTCGCAATTTCACTGGCGCGGGTATAGGCGATATCGAGAATATCCAGCAATTCAGATTCACGGACTACAGCAGGCTTTAAATTTTTTTGTAAGATGCGCTGCAACTCATCCAATCCGAAAATATCGGTTGGATCGGCCATACCCAATAACAGCCCATCAAAATCCTCTCGCAATAGAATAACGCGATAACGACGGGCACTGGTTTCAGGAAGCTTTTGAACTAATTCACGATCAAACCGAAATTGCTTTAATTCCACAAATGGAATGTTTAATTGATCTGACAACAAACTGAGCAACGCATTTTCTTCTACATGCCCCAATTCCACCAAGGTGGCACCCAGCTTGCGGCCAGTCAGCTTTTGCTCCTGCAAGGCATGCTGCAATTGGGATTCTGAAATCATATTCTTTTCGACTAATAAATCGCCGATACGAATACGCTTCTGCGAAAAAGTATTCATCATAAAATGGCTCTATATAAACGCAAATTATTGCAAAGCAGCTAGACGCTGCTGGATATAAGTACGAACCTGCGGTTGCAAATCAGAATAATTAGCTAAACGCAAATAAGCTTGTTTTGCCGTTTGAGGCTGATCAAGAGAATCTTGTGCAAGCGCAAAACCTAACCAATAAGCGGGCTTGTCGCCTGCGCTGGTTAATAAACGACGATACAAGGTTGCAGCTTCCTGAAAGCTCCCTGCCCTCTGGTATAACCCGGCCAGCAATGCGAGATAATTTTCCTGCTCATTTGCTTCCGTTAAATGTAATTCCAACAACTGGATAGCATCCGCCTCACGCTGTTTAGCTATTAAAATTTTTGCCATATAAAAATATTGATCTACTGATGGAAGATAATTAGCGGTAGCCAATAATTTTTCCATATCCATAACATTCCCTTGAACATTAAAGATATCCAATAATAACTTTGTTGATTCACGCGGTGCTTTTGCGCTGGCAATAAATGCCTGTAAACCAATAATTGCCACAGACTCCTGCCCTTGCATTAACAATTGTCGTGCCTTCTCGGTTTGGCGCTGATCTACTGCAACAGGATTGGGTGAAATTGATAGGTGTGCATCGGCGGGCATTTCGGTCGTCGCGGAAGCAACTTCTGCTTGCACCAAAGGTTCTCCAGCATCAACGAATGGATCCTGAATGCTCTCTGATTCGTTTTCAGCTACGTGTTCTTCGCCAGTCATAGCAGCTTGCGCCTTAAGCTCAAGAGAAGCTGGAGTTTCTGCTGCAACATAAGAGATTGCTACATTGGCTTCTTCAATTGCAGCGGATTTTTCCACCGCTGTTGATAAGCGAGTTAGTGCAGACTCAAGTGCAGCCAAGCGCTCATCCAATGCATTTACAGATTGAACAGGTTCATTGTTTGACTCAGCCGCAGTAGGTGACGGGCTTGAAGGTGCAACCTCATTGGTGTAAACAACATCAATTGGTTTTTGCTCCGATAATGAATTATGAGCAGGTATTGGTGCTGGGATATTAGCTGCTGCGCCTGGTTCTCCTACATCAATTGAAGCTGGTGTATCCGTTAACCAAAAATGTTGTTTCCACGCCAGCAACAAAATCATCACGGCAAAAAACACTGCAATGCTCGGCAGCAAAGTTCCGCGAACAGGCTTTACTACCCTGGTTTGTTGCAACAACTCACGTTGCTCATGTGCACGAAAATCCAGCTCATCAGTTTGGGCATCATTTATCCCATCAGAGGTTTTTTGCTCCAGAGATAAATCACGCAACATATCATTCAACAAACTCATGATGCACCGCTCAATAAACCAGGAGCCAATACAATGAGCGCCGCTGCACCAGCAGCCAGTGATGGCCATAGCCAAAAATCACGCCGTGCCAACCAACGTCCCAATGAGCGGCTTTCAGCGGTATCCATAATTGCACGCATCATGTGTTTCCGATTAACGCGTTCCGCGCCTTGCCCATAAGCAGCCAATAAGGCTTTGTGTGCGATGACATTAATCAACCGGGGAACACCTGCAGATGCTTTGTACAATAAACCAATTGCCGTCGGCGAAAATAACAATGCTCCGCGATAACCTGCTGAGCTTAAACGATAAGACAGATAATCGTTCAAACTGGATTTGGGAATAGTCTGAAGATATTCTGCAAACACAATACGTTGTTTAAGTTGGCGTAAATCAGGTCGATCCAGTAATTCATCCAACTCGGGTTGCCCGAATAAAACAACTTGCAATAATTTACTTTTTTCAGTTTCCAAATTAGTTAGCAGGCGTAAGGCTTCTATTGTCTCACGTGGCATTGCCTGGGCCTCATCCACAATCAAGACAACTTGTCGTTTTTGTTGTGCAAGTTCCACCAAGCGTAAATTAATTTCTTTAAGCAATTGATAAGAAGGTATTTCTGGTGAATACGCAATCCCGATTTCTTCTGCAAGAAACCATTTGAGTTCATCAGGTGTTAAATAAGGATTGGGAATGTAAGCGGTGATAAAATTTTCACCCAGGCTGGCAAGCAACTTGCGACTGAGGAGTGTTTTTCCGGTTCCCACTTCCCCCACAATTTTTATAAACCCTTCACTGTGGCGCAATGCCAGAAGCAAAGTGCTCAACACCTCACGATGGCTTTGGCTATTAAAATAAAATTGTGTATCTGGTGTTAATGAAAAAGGATGTTCGTTTAATCCGAAATGTTGTCGATACATGGGAAACCTCGTCGGCAAACACGCATTATTGTTTGCTATTTGTTTCTATAGGCCTCGCCCATCTGTTGCATAGTGCTTTGTACTTCATTGAGTTGCTCATTCCAGGTATTTTGCTCTACCACTATAGGGCGTAACAAAATAACCAATTCGGTTTTTGCTTTGGATTTTTGTTTGGTACGGAACAATGCATTAATACCGGGAATATCACCCAGCAATGGACGTTTGCCATCAGTCGCGTGGGAGGACTCGGTCATTAATCCCCCTAATACAATTACTTGCCCACTAGAAGCTTTGACAATACTGTCGGACTCACGAACTCCACGTAGAGCCAAAGGCAATGAAAATTCCTCATCTCCCACCGTAAATACTTTTTGCTGATCAGTTACTTCACTGACAACAGGATGGATGTGTAATATTACTTCACCATTTTCAGAAATTTGAGGTGTAACATCCAAAGATATTCCACTAAAAAACGATGACAACTCAATATTCGGGGTGCTGGTAATAGCGGCAGCATTTGCAGTCTGATTACTAGATATTCCAGTAACAAAATACTCATCTGAACCCACACGAATTACTGCTTTTTGATTGTTTACTGTTGACACACGCGGACTGGAAAGCACTTGGACCGTCCCTTGCGTTTCCAATAAAGACAAAAGCTTGGTGATATCAGTCACTTGAACTAACCCAGCAATGGTACTGCCAATTTTTTCTCGTGCAGGAACCTGGGTAGCAACCAGATTACCGTCACTATCAAAATAGGTATAAGTTCTAGTGAGCGATCTAAACTCTCCAACCTCAGACGAGCCATCGGTATTTAATAAAAATCCATCTTCCAAATTTTTGGCAGCACTTATTTGCCCACTGATTGCCCCCCAATTTACACCAGCTTCAAAACCTTCGCTCAATCGCACTTCCAGAATTTTTGCCTCAAGAATAACCTGACGCTTTACACTCAACTCTGACCGCTCAAGAAAATTACGGACTGCACTTAATTCGTTAGGCATAGCTTTCACTACAATCATACCAGCCTGAGGTGTAACCATCACCGAACGACTTTGGCTTTCACCACCAATTATGGATACGATTGTTTTCTCTAACGATGCCCAAAAATCGGTACGATTTAAAGTTTGGACACGGGAGCCAGGTGTAAGTGCTGATCCACTACCACTGCCATTACCATCTTGATTTTGTTTCTGAACACTCTCAATCATGGATAACAAGTTGGCGTTTTCATTCGCAGTAGCATTATTGCCACCAGAGTTCGCATTCGTATTATTACCTCCTGATGTTTGCGCACGACCGATCATTACGCTGGTATCAGAAACACCGACGCGCTGCACATCCAAATAATTGATTTGGAAAACCTCAGTTCGTAAAATATTTGCATAAACTGTGTAAATACCGCGCTCAAACTTAAATTCATAACCGTAAATATCCCGAGTTATTCGCAATACTTCATCTACAGTGACATTTTTTAAATCCAACGTGATGCTACCATTCACTTCCGGATGAACAACCAGATTGACGCCGGTACCATTAACCAAACTAAGAAAAAATGTTTGTGCAGGAACGTTTCGGACGGAGACATCAAAACGATCACGAGCATTTTTTAGTGCCCCTCCAGTCGCAATAGACTGGTTATCCAGTAGCGTTTTACTAACCTCTCCCGGCACAGCAGCGAGTGTTTTTCGCTGGTCTCGTTGCTGCGCTACAACTTGGTTCAATGTATCTTCCGTCAGAAGTTTTTTATTAGTGTTGTTAGATGATGAGCAGGCTATCAACATTGACAGACTTAATATAATTATCACATGCAACAATCGCCGCGCAGGTGCAGCAGAGAATGATGGCTGATGAAGATCCGGTCTGATGAGCATTGTTACAGCCTCAATTAGTCTTACTGTCAATTAATGTTTTGTTATAACACTGGGGGATAAGTTCAAAACCCAGGTTTTTTCGCCCTGCTGTAGCACCACCGTCTGCGGCAAGATGCGCTGAACTTTTATTCCACTGGCGCCAGCCAGAGCCTGCCCCTCTCGAAGAATTTCGCCATTAATGATGGCTAACTTACGATTAGGACTAATCAGAACAGAATCCAATACTAACTCCGATGCATTTCTACTCCCCACATAACCTGAACTATATCCGAGAGGAATTGTCGGATCGCGAACTCCATTATTTTCATCAGATTCCGCAAAGGCGCAAATACTCGTTATTGCAAGAAACACAATCATCGGCCACCTAAACACCTAGCAGTCCCTCTTCTGAGCTTAAAGTAAAGACACGAATATCGATCATCGCATTTGGATATTGGGTTACTCGATAATCCAAGGATTCCCAATAAAACTTCCATTGAAGTGACTCAATTTCAACCATTAGCTTCAATAATTGCGCGTAACTACCACTTACACGAATTAGTACAGAATGCTTATAAACACCAGTCCCCCCCTCGTCTTGTGCTGGTAAAGCTATTGATAAAGGCGTTTCGCTTTTGGCAGTTAACTGCAGTTCATGTGCGGGCAATGTGCGTACCTGCAAAACAGTAATAGCGGATGTTTTTTGTAAAACTTCTTCCAACGCTTGAGGCAATTGACTAGCCCTGATTAAACCTTGAGATAACCCTGCCACATTAGCCTCAACCTCCTTAATACGCTGGCTCAGTTGAATAATCTCCTGGCTTTTTACTATCGCAGGATCATTGGCAAGAGAAACGGATAGCTCAGATATATGAACCTCCAACGTACTCTGCTCTGCATTAACACTTTGTGCTTCCAGCTCAAGCGCTTTACGTTTGTCATCAAAATTTCCTTGCAATAAAAAATTCCACAACAAAAAAATAATTGCTAACAATGTAATAAAAATTAACAGCCGCTCACGCATAACACGGCTATCTATTTGTTCCATTAATTGTTGAATCGCGCTTGACATTAATTTTGTCCTCGCGGCTGCTGATTAGCTTCTTCGTTAGCTTCAAGAAGCATTTGCACTGCCGTTTTTGATTCATCAGAGATTGCAGCCTGATTTTCTTTTGCTAATGAAAAATCAAAAACCCCGGCATTATTTTTTTGCGATTGGGCATGTAAAACACCAAATGCAGCGCCGATGAAGACAGGCTCATTGCGCAAACGTTGGATATATAGAGGAACTTGATCCACTGAACGTGCCTTACCAGCAAATTCAAGATAGCTCCCACCTGCTAGTAGCGAAAAAGCTTCAAGGCTTACAGAACTCAGGGATTGCCGCCCCAACGCCTGCAAATACGCGGAAAAACCGGTGTTATTACCTAAATTTTTATTCGCTATAACCTGAAGAACTTGATCACGCCTGCTTAGCTCATGAGAAAGATGTAATAACTGAGCATCAAGATCAACAATATTATTAGTGGGGCGTTGTTGTTCCAGTTGCGTGGCTTGCTTTTTTAATTGTTCTAATTGCGTACGACTTTTTTCAACCTGTTCAGCCAGCAGACGGTTACCATGAGCACTGAAATAACTTATCAGTAATAGCAGCCCAATAAATACCAGCATTCCCCACAACATATGGATACTGCGCAAGGGTTCGCGATTGGGCTGAAATTCTGGCAAATATAAATTGATCTGTTGCATATTAGCTCACCCTACCTGATCCTGGCGTAATGCAGCGCCCACTGCATGCAAACACAGAGATAAGCTGTGGTCGGGAATACCATCAGTAATTTGCAAGCCATTCTCAAGGTTTAACAGATTGATGCTAACAGCTACTGCATTGCGAATTTCCGGAGTGAGTTTATCGGCAGTAACATTTTCACCACACAAATAAACATGGCTGGGGGGAACCTGACGCATTTGTCGTTCGAAATAATCCAGCGAACGTTGCAGCTCCAATACGAGAGAGTCGCCAGGTAAATCATCCAGTAAGCCAGCGTTATAGGAAAGGGAAAATTGACGTGAGAGATAGAGATTACCATCGCGAATAATTTGCAAACTGCCGCCACCTTGTTGCAATTTAACAATGGCCACACCGCGCTTGGTATCACAACAACTTTCCGCAAGATTGCGTAACACAAGTTCGGCAATATCTATATTTTTTAATTCAAGGCCACTTGCCCTTGCCAGACTGACTTGCGCCTCTACTTGTTTGCGCTGGGCAACTACCGCATAAGCCATACGATTACCACCGCGCGCACTGTCTTCTGGCAAAAAGAAAGCGTCGACAACAGCCTCTGCAATCGGAAATTGCACCAGATCTTTCACACGCCAGCGCAATGCATCCGCTAATTCTTCCTGCGGAACTTTGGGTGCCTCACCCAAAATTAATTGGTAATTACCTGCCGCCATTACCAAATTGCAGGGCACATTGTACAACCCCAATTTTGTTAAACGGGCACGTAATATATCGACAAGATCAATGCCATCTTCGACAGGTAAAAATTCGCAATGGGCTAATAGCGGTTGTTGGGTAGCGGGTCGCTGAACATGGGCGAAAGCAACACCCTCAGGCGTAAACTCAACCCCTAATGTTTGATTTTGGCTACGACTAGCGCGCAAAACCTTGGTTATTTTTTCCACAATTCCGTTCAAAGTTGATTCTCGTTTTCCCGTTAACTGAGCTAAGGTGCGTGAATGACTGGCCGAAAAATTGTGCAAACGATTTAATAACTCTTGCTTATAATTGGCGTCGGAAACATAACGTTTAACAAAAAACATAGACCATAAAAGGTGAAAACGCCAAATGTTGAACATAGTTCTTTTTGAACCGGAAATTCCCCCTAACACCGGAAACATCATCCGGCTTGCTGCCAATACCGGTTGTAAGTTGCATTTGATTGAACCGTTGGGATTTAAATTGGATGAAAAAAGTGTAGCGAGAGCAGGAATGGACTATGCCGAAACACAGGACGTGCATATTCACGCAAGTTGGGACGCATTTTTAAACACAACGAAAGCAGTGCGAATTTTTGCACTGAGCACGAAAGGCTTCCATTGCCACAGCGATGCACAATTCCAATCTGGCGATTATTTATTGTTCGGCCCTGAGTCTCGTGGTCTACCCGTATCGATTCGCGAGTCACTACCAACCAATCAGGTATTGCGTATACCTATGGTAGAAAATAGCAGAAGTATGAATTTATCCAATGCTGTCGCCGTAATGGTTTATGAAGCCTGGCGTCAATTAGGGTATGCTGGCGCGCTTTAGAAACAGCGCCTGATAAGGCTAATCCATGAGACTGATTCCATGAGTAAAGTCCAGATTTTTATCGGTAGCGTCTACGGCGGTGCCGAGCAAGTTGGCGAATTAGTGGGCGATGAGCTCCGTAAATTAGGTCATGATGTATCATTGAATACCTACGCAAGGGCTGAAGACCTCGCACGTGACCCCGATGAAATTATCCTGTTATGCCATTCAAATACCGGTTCCGGTGAATTGCCCGACAATATCCAACCCGTCTATTTGCACCTTACTCGTGATTACCCCCGTATTGCCGGGCGCCGCTACGGGGTGATTAATCTGGCAGACAGTAGCTACACCACCTTCAACGAAGGTGGTAAAGCATTGGATGCAGCGTTCGAAGATTTGGGCGCAAAGCGAATTGGCGATCCATTGGTGATTGACGCATGCAGCGGTGATGATCCCGCCACCCTGGCGCGCGATTGGGTACAGCAATGGGCACAACTGATTTAAAAATGATTTAAGTGATTGCTATGAACGATATCAAAACTATCGGTTTGTTTTACGGCAGCTCTACTTGCTACACCGAAATGGCCGGCGAAAAAATACGCAACGTTATTGGCAAAGATCGCGTCGATTTTTTCAACATCGCCGACGTGCCCATTACTCAAACCCAAGGGTATGATTATTTAATTTTTGGTATTCCGACCTGGGACTACGGTGAACTGCAAGAAAACTGGGAAGACATTTGGGGTGATCTGGACTCATTGAACCTAACCGGCAAAAAAATTGCGATTTATGGTTTGGGCGATCAAGTGGGGTATCCCGAGTGGTTTCTGGATGCCATGGGCTATTTACACAGCAAGCTGGTACATCGCGGCGCGATTCCGTGTGGTTACTGGCCGCGAGCAAGTTACGACTTTGAGGCATCCAAAGCACTGACACCTGATGGCAATTATTTTGTGGGCCTGGCATTGGATGAAGAAAACGAATTTCAGTTGAGTGAAGCACGGATTCAACAATGGTGCGCGCAAGTGCTGGAAGAATTTGGTCTGTGAGCAGTAATCCGTGTCAGGACCAAATTCACTATGCCCAATTAAATTGGGATGAAGATGGGCAGCCATTATCCAGTGTGTTTGGCGATGTTTATTTTTCCCGTGTTAATGGCCTTGAAGAAACACGCCATGTTTTTTTGCAACACAATCAGTTAGCGCAACGCTGGGAAGCCCTTCCCGAAAAGGTACATTTCGTCATTGCTGAAACCGGTTTTGGTTCGGGCCTGAATTTTTTAGCCGCTTGGGAATTATGGTTAACCACCGCGCCACGCTCTGCACAATTGCATTTTGTGAGTGTGGAAAAATTTCCTTTGGATAAAAACGATTTAATTCGCGCATTGGCACTTTGGCCTGAATTGGAATTCCTGTCGCAGCAACTAATTGATGCTTATCCATGCATCGTTGGAGAAGGGTTTCATCGTTTATCTTTTATGGATGGGCGAATCAAACTCACGCTAATCATTAATGATGCGGCGCGTGGGTTTTCCAAATTACTGACCACTACAGACCCGCTCTATTCACAATACTCCGCGAAAGTTGATGCCTGGTTTTTGGATGGTTTTGCACCATCCAAAAATCCACAGATGTGGAGTGAAGATTTATTTTCCTGTATTCATCAATTGAGTAATGCGGGAACAAGCGCAGCAACCTTCAGTGCTGCAGCGATAGTTAAAAAGGGGTTGAAATTCGCAGGATTTGCTATAGAAAAAGTGACGGGTTTCGGGCGCAAACGTGAAATGCTAAAAGCGATTATGCCCAACAATAGCCAGGATTATTTTTATCCGCAACCCGCGTATAAAAGTGCTTCTACATTTCCTTCATCCTGGTCGATTAATACCAATTTGGATATTTACCCGGACAAACACGCGTTGATTATCGGTGCCGGGCTAGCTGGTTGCAGCAGCGCACGTGCACTTGCAGAACGTGGCTGGAAAGTCACATTACTTGAGCGTAACAACGCAATTGCATCTGAAGCTTCAGGCAATCCCCAAGGCGTGCTCTATGCAAAACTATCGTACAAAGAAGAAGCCCAAGCTGAATTCAATTTAACCAGCTTGCAATTTGCACAATCCTTTTATTCATCACACTGGGCAAATATCGGTAAAAAAACCGGCGTATTGCAATTGGCACACTGCGATTCAGAACAAGTATTGCAAACGCAATTACAAGAGAAATTTGCAGCAGCGGACGAACTGGTGCAATTTGTTTCCTGCACCAAAGCCAGTGAAATTGCAGGCGTACCGCTCTCTTTCAATGCAATTTATTTTCCGAACGCGGGTTGGATCAATCCAGCAAAACTCTGTGAACAGCTTGTCAGTCATCCACTGATTAACGTTGTTACAGGTATAGCTGCATTTAATATTCAACGCACAGAGCATGGCTGGTGCATTAATAATGATCGCGAATTACAGGCACCGGTAGTGATTATTGCCAATGCGCGCGATGCGCAACATTTTGAGCAAACACAACACCTGCCGATTAAATCTATTCGCGGGCAAGTTACCTACCTACCGGCCACAATAGCCAGTAAGGAAATTAAAACCGTGATTTGCAGTGAAGGATACATTGCTCCGGCGAGTGCGGGAATACACTGCACAGGGGCAACATTTAATTTGAAGGAAGAGTCGAAAGAGCTTCGCGTTGAGGATCATCAAACCAATCTGGAAAACTTGCGCGAGCCTTTACAAGAGCTACTGGCAGAGTGGGAAAATTCCGATAAGCATTCGCTTGATGGGCGCGTCGCCTTTCGCTGCACCCTGCCCGATTATTTACCCGCCGTCGGACCTGTCGCCGATGAACCCGCCATGCTGCACAGCTTTGCATCACTCCGTAAAAATGCACGCGCATTTATTCAAGATACCGGGAAATATCTCCCGGGTTTGTATCTCAATATCGGCCATGGTTCACGTGGCTTGGCTTACACCCCATTGTGCGCTGAAATACTCGCCGCCCATATCAATAATGAACCTCAACCTATCGCCCGTGACCTGGTCAACGCCTTGAATCCAGCCCGCTTTTTAATTCGGGATTTGATTAAGAATAAACGTTAGCAGCGTCTATACTCCTTAACATCCCACAAAAAACAGCCAAAGAGAGGCAGTTCCATGCTGACTAACCGTACCTATGTTCTGGAAGATGAAGTGGATTTCCTGCATAACTATTACGAACGACTGGTAGTCCAGGAGGTTTATGACCAAAGTGAACGGGTACAACAGGGGGATCGGGATTTTCTGGCGGATGTGGCCTGTGTGGCCTTGAACCGCCTGCCACCGCGCTATATTCGCCACGATGTAGACATGACGTTCTTTATGTCACCACAGGATATGGTAGAGATCGAGCGCAAAGTAACCCAAGCGGTGACCGATGCATTGAACTACGTAGAAAGCCGTGAACGCGGTGAAAATCCGCGCTTGCCACCTGTTGAAGTTTCCCTGATTTCTACTCGTGCCGATAAACCTGTCAAAGCCGCCAAATCGGACGTTAAAGAAAAGGGAGAGGCAAAAGAAAAAAGTGAAACAGACAAGTCAGATAAAAATGCCAAAGGGAAATCTAAAAAGAAAGACTAGCTACTGCTGCCCGTATAGTTACAACAAAGGCCGGTTACCGGCCTTTGTTATTCATAGAGCCAGATTGTTTTATAAAGAGCGCTATAACAAATCCACCTTTCTATAGCGCTCAGGGATTTCAGAAATTACCTGCGAACCGGAACCACATGCAATCACCGTACGCATAGCCTCTTCAACGCTGACATGGGGTAGCATTTCCACGCATTCCGCTGACAAATGATAGACAAACCCTGAAGTGGGAATGGGTGCTGTAGGCGCATAGACGGTAAAGTCGCCATTCGCATGCTTGGCTGTGACAATCGCTGTTACTGATACACCTGCCGCACGGCCCATCAAATAAGCCCGGCAAACATCGCCTTTCAACAATGAGGTATTCCCCTCGCCCCCCAATAGTTGGGACACGACTTCACGAATAGTTTTATAGCCCGGAGCAAGACGAGTTAACCAGGCGTCTATCTGATCATGCACCCATTCGCCTACGCTGGTTTTGATAAACAAGCCAATCAGGAAACAGCCGGACAGCAGCAGCAATACGCCAAGGACATCCGCCATATAATTGGTGAACGCCGTTTGCTCAACTAACCAATGGCTCAACGGCTGAATCAATGAGCGAACCACACCGAGCAACCACTCCACTAAAAATACAAAAATCGCGATTGGCAAAATAACCACCAATCCACCCAACAGAGTAATACTGACAAACGACCGCAAACGCTTCATTATGTGCGCCTTCCAATAAAAATGTTTCGAAGCTTATGATCCTTACAACATTGATTTCCCGCTCACTATTGTGCACCAGCTTGTTGGTGATTACGAACATCTGGTCGTCATTCGCACATGCGGCTGAAGAATTGGGCTATGAAATTATCGCCGAGCGCACGCACAAGCCGGTCTTGTTCACCCAGGGATTACTGGTCGATGGCGATCACTTTTACGAAACCAGCGGGCTCTATAACCAATCGCTGCTGGTTAGCTACCCAATCGCCGAACCTGCTGGCACCTGGGCCAAAATCTCAGCGCCCTTTACTAAAAAGCAGTCCATTCCCAATCAGTATTTCGCCGAAGGCCTGGCGCTGCTGGATAACAAGCTATATGTGCTGACCTGGATGGAAAAAACCTTGCTGGTGTACGACAAGGCTACCTTCAATTATGAAAAAAGCCTGAATTATAGTGGCGAAGGTTGGGGCTTAACTACCGATGGAGAATCACTTATCCGAAGCGATGGCTCTGCGACTATCTATTTCCATCAACCCAAAGATTTCAGCGTGATTAAAACATTGACCGTGAAAGATGGCGACAAGGAGATCACACAACTCAATGAACTGGAATATGCCAACGGCGTTTTATGGGCCAATATCTGGCATGATGACCACATCCTGAAAATTGATCCGCAAACCGGCAAGGTATTGGCGCAACTTAATTTGTCCGCACTGAAAAGCAAAGTAAAACTGGATAATAGTGAGCAAGTACTTAACGGCATTGCCTGGGACCCAAACCATAAGGCTTTTTGGGTTACCGGAAAGCAGTGGCCCAAAATGTTTCTGGTAAAGATCTCCAATTAGTGTATTGATAAAAAATGAAATGCAATTAATTATCACGACGGATAATTAATTGCATTTAATCAAATCAGAATCCAATCGAACAGCCAATTATTCCTTCAGCAGATAATTTAATTTTTATGCAGCCTGAAGAAAGATAACCCCCACGTAAGTGGGGTTTATTATTTACTGGCAGATATTACCGGTGACTATTGGTATCGAGGCTGCCGCCGAATCTTTGCTGCCTTGAAATCCAAACTCAACAGTTTGACCTGGCTGGATTACAGAATTCCAACTTAAGTTTTTAGCGTTATAAGGATTGACTCCACTCAAGTTCGCATTCCACAAGTTGGTAATTTTTGAACCATCGGCATACTGCCAATTCACATCCCAACCATTAATTGCGGTAGTACTGGTATTTTTAATCCGAATCACGGCAGCGAATCCATTACCCCACTGACTCTGGATTTGATAACTGCATTGTGCTTTGGTTTGCGCAACCGAAGAGCTGGAGGAAGTTCGTATTGAACTGCTGCTGGATGTTCGAACAGAACTACTGGATCTATCGTCGTAACTGGAGCTTGATGTCGAGCTTGAACTTTTGATTGATGAACGACTGGAACTACTGGAGCTGCTTGGGCAATCGATATAAAACGCACCAATTGTTTTCGTCACGCTGGTTGCAGCACCTTTGCTATCGGTGACCGTCAAAGTTAATTGATAAGTCTGCCAACGTTGGCTCGGGAAGCTAACTTCGTAACCATAAGCAGTTGATCCCCCCAGTGACCACGCATAAGTCAGTGCATCTCCGTCAGGATCAGAAGAACCAATTGCTGATGCCGTTATTTTTCCCGCACCAACATTTGGGTTTCCACAGAATACGGTTGGATAATTACCCGCTTGAAAATCGGCTACCGGTGGTTGATTCGCAGACACACTACTGGAAGAACTACTTGATGATGTGTTGCCATAGATACTGGCTCGTTTTGCAGTGGCTTTAATACCATTCGCACCATTAAATAATAAATCCCCCCAAGCAGTCAGATTATTTGGATTCCAATTGCTAACCACATCCAGTGCGGAGTTTTTGTTTCCACTCCAACCCCAACCGAAATACCCTACACCATATTGTTCGGCATAACGCATAACTGATTCAACAGGTAGCTGCGGAGCAACAGTCGGAAAAGGTCCAACATTATAAGGATGATAATAAGGCGTTGGTGCAAAACCACCAATCACAAGTGGCGCACCTATTTCAGCAAAAGTCGCGATGTAGTCGTGCACTTTTTCCGGACTGGCATATTGATCAAAAAAATCTACCGAAAAAATAACTCTTGATTTCAAATTTGAAATTTCATTAATGTTACGAGCCATCAGCTGCATAGCCTTATCGGTATCCTGACTCCATACATTACCATCAACCATTATTATCAAATTGCTCGGCAATGCATTTATCAAACTACCAACGTAACTGGGAATACCACTACGATAAACAATCGCAGAACCGGGATCCGCATCAAAATGTTGATTACCCAAACCAATAATGATATGGCTTTGTGCACCGTATAACGAGTGATAAAAGTCTTGCCAATAAGCCGCAGTTGCTGTTGGGCTGGCAGAACCCGGTACACTGCCAAAACCTGCAACATCATTAGGCTCAAGCACACACACTAATTTTTGCTCTTTACAGGTTTTGACAATTTCCCTTAGTTCAGCGATAACAGGTCGAGGAAATACATCCGTATATTTAATTGGAAATTCAATTTGTGCCGAATTAGCGCCCAGCGCTGCAGCATCCTTAAGCGCCTGCAAGGTTTTTTCCGGCGCGAGTGTGTGATCGATCGTTACACCGCGAAATATAAATGGTTTCCCATAAGGGTCCAATAATTTCCCGCCTTCCACGTTCCAATAAGGAATAGGAGCGATTGGTTCTTGTGCCAATACCGGAACTGACAACATAGAGGCCATAGCAAGTGATAACGCTGTTTTCACCGCATATTTTTTTTTGAATTGAACTATGTTCATAGAATTTCCTTTTTAGTATTAAAGTAGCGTGAATAACAATTAAAAAAAATCCCCGCAGATGCGGGGATTCTCAAGCACTTACTGACAGATAGAACCGGTCACGACGGGAGTTATTGCAGTAGCAGCAGTTTTACTTCCCTGGAACCCAAATTCGACGGTTTGACCAGGTTGAATTGCAGCATTCCAACTTAAATTTTTTGCGTTGTAAGGGTTTGTTCCACTTACCGTCGCATTCCATAAATTGGTCACTTTGGAATCATCTACATATTGCCAATTCACATCCCAACCGTTAATGACGGTATTGGAAATATTCTTGATGCGAATCGATGCAGTAAATCCATTCCCCCACTGACTCTGGATTTGATAACTGCATTGCGCTTTGGTTTGTGCCACCGAAGAGCTTGAAGAAGTTCTTATGGAACTACTACTAGAGGTACGAATAGAACTGCTGGAATAAATCGAAGAACTCGATTTATCCGGAACAGAGCTGGAGCTTCGCACCGAACTGGAGGTTCTGCTGGATGATGAAGATACGCAGTAATCGGTGTAAGTATGATTGCGTACCGTGGTTGCTGTAGCCACGCCACCTTTGCCATCACTCACAGTAAGTGTGATTGTGTAATAGTGCGGTGGCTGCATACCGAAACGGAATTGTGGCCCCGTGGCAGTTTGGGAACTGAAAAAACCGGACACATCCCATTGATAGGTAAGCGTATCGCCATCCGGATCGTAAGAATCCAAGGCAGAAACCACGCCGTAAACATCACCGCAACGAACATAATCAAGATTAAACGTAATTGCAGCCACAGGTGGATTGTTTGCTGATACAGAACTGCTTGAGGAACTACTGGAATTATTGCCATAAATACTGGCAGTTTTTGCAGTCGCCTTGATTCCATTTACATCATTGAATAATAAATTACCCCAACTGGTAAGATTATTCGGATTCCAATTGCTAACCACATCCAGCGCCGGATTTTTATTGCCGCTCCAGCTCCAGCCAAAATATCCGGCACCGTATTGCTCTGCATATTGCATAACCGCTTCGGCTGGAAGCTGTAACGCAACATGCGGAATCGACACTTGATTGTGTGGATGATAGTAAGGTGTCCGCGCAAAACCGCCAATGACCAATGGCGCTTTAATTTCTGCAAAACTGGCAATGTAATCATGAACTGCTTGCGGTGTAGTAAATGCATCAAACATATCCACGGAATAAAGCAGATAGGGGCGATTAATTCCGTTGCTGGGATATTGTCGGGCAAATTCATACATGGCCTTATCTGCATCCTGTCCCCAATTACTGCCATCAACCATAATGATAAATTTACTCAGGGTGCCGTAAGAAAAATCACTAAGGTACGTCAGCATGCGAGCTATATACTCCTGCTGGGGCATTGTTCCTAAATATTGGTTACCAAAACCCAGAATAATATAACTCTGCTGTCCCTCAATCGCTTCGCGAATGCCGGGCCATCCCCAAAAATTAGCGGCCGTCGCAGGAATACCGGCGCCCGCTGCACCCGGATAACCGGCGACGTCATTAGGCTCCAACACACAAACTACTTTGCGCTCTTTACACGTTTTGATAATTGCACTTAATTGCTCACCAGTGATCATTGTTTCTTGACGATATATATTTCCGTTAATTTCTACTTGCACAGCGTTAGCACCAAGCGTCGCAGCATCTTTAATTGCCTGTAACGCTTGTGCAGGTGCGAGATTTTGCTCCACAGTGACGCCACGAAATACAAAAGGGTTGCCATTAGGGTCCAATAGTTTTCCATCTTGCACTTTCCAAAATGGTGACGTTGGCGGTGGAGATAAAGCAAATACAGGTAATGAGAGCGCACCTAAAGTGGCTATAACCAATGATTTTTTTAAAAATGAGTTCTTTTTTAGAATAGAAATTTTCATAACATTTCCTTTTGAAAAGCAGCAGATAATTGATGGAAATCTGTGATTTAAAAAGGCCACGTATCACCCTGTCAGAGCGTTATTGCAAACAACGAATAACACAGTGCAATGATGATAGAGACCCGGCTCTCTCACCTTCGACGAAAAAACACTGTTGATACTGGAACAGAACGCTGAATAGTTATTTTTATGGATAAAACGTAAAAATATAAAATGCTGTTATGCCGGTTTTTTATAATTATCGGACACAGCTTGCACGGAGAACTGCAAAGACGCAATTGGTTTGAAATTTAATTAATCGGCAGATTTGCGAAATAGTTTGCAAATTCTGCCGGTAACTGCGAAGAAATTTTGCCTATGGAAATACGTAATTGAATCTATTTTTGTTTTGGCGTGGCTTTTAACATTTCGGCCAAACCGGCGCCGACTAAAGCTGCACCACCCTGTGCCCAACCACCATCGACAGGAATCACCGCACCACTAATATAACTCGCTAGATCCGATGCCAAAAATAAACAAACATTAGCAATATCATCCGTTGAACCCATGCGCTGCAATGGAACTGATTTAGTCACTGCCGCACGCAAACCTTCAGTAGGCGCCAAACGTTTCATTCCTTCGGTATTATCAATCGGGCCGGGAATAATTGAATTAATGCGAATGCCTTCTACTCCCCACTCCAGGCACAAAGTACGTGTAATCATATCGACGCCCGCTTTGGCCGCACATACGTGACTTTGTCCTGCCATGGGAATTTCTGCTTGCGGTGCAGAAATATTAATAATGGATGCACCCGGCTTTTTTAAATGGGGATACACCGCTTGCATCACATGAAAAGTGCCCAACAAATCGATTTCGATGACCGACCGAAACCCATTGGGAGACATCCCCATCGCCAGCGCCGGAAAATTTCCGGCCGCGCCGGAGACCACAACATCCAGTGCCCCCCAGTCAGCAGCAATTTTATCGATGCCGGCTTTTATTGCATCCACTTCACGAACATCTGCAGCGAAACCAGTAGCATCAGCCGCGCCAAAATTTTTTAACGATTGCACCGTATCATCGACTTTTTCCTGGGAGCGGCTTACTACCGCAACACGCGCACCGTTTTTGGCAAAAGTTTCGGCAATACCACGATTAATTCCGCTGGTACCACCAACAATCAAAACATTTTTGTTACTGAAATCAAATGAAATGGTCATTCCAAATCTCTCGCTGAATAAATTACATAATCTACAGATAATTAAAGAGACACTTAAAAACGAGAAAAGTCCGGTGTACGCTTTTCAAAAAATGCAGTGACAGACTCTTTACACTCATCAGAATTCAACCCCTCGGCAAAACCGGTATATTCTGCATGTAATGCTGTCTCTATAGCTGGCAGCGTAGCGGCACGCAATAATGCTTTGGAGCGACGTACTGCCGCTGGCGGCTGTTGCGCAAGGCGCTGGATTTTGATGTGAGCGTAACTATTCAATTCATTTGCAGGTACAGCCTTAGTCGCCAAACCAATATTCGCCGCTTCTGCGCCGGAAAATGGCTCGCCGAGTAAAAATAATTCTGCTGCTTTTTGCTGGCCTACAACGCGCGGCACCAGGAAACTACTTGCGTATTCCGGACACAATCCCAAATTCACAAATGGCAATTGCAAACGCGCGTCATCCGCCACATACACCAAATCACAATGCAGCAACATCGTTGTACCAATACCCACTGCGTGGCCACGCACTATAGCCACCACTGGTTTACCACAGTGGCGCAACGCGTTTATAAAACGTACCACAGGGTGTTTTTCATGAATCTGCGGCTCATTCATGAAATCCATTAAATCATTGCCACTGGTGAAAAATTCGTCGGTACCGGTAAGTACAATCACGCGTATTTGCGAATCCGCATCCGCACTTGAAATCAAATCCGCCAACGCAGAATACATAGCCAGTGAAAGCGCATTTTTGCGCTCGGGACGATTGAGGCTGAGGGTGAGAACGCGGTCTTGTAACTGGCTCACCACGTGAGGAATCGGACTTTCGATCATCTTCTTATCCTTATGCAAGTTGAGGGGCTAATCATTTAGTTGGGGTAAGAGCAATAGCAAGGTAACAGTGGCTTGAGTATAGCCATAACCCATGGCATCCCCCACCCTGCGCAGGTACAATTCCCCCCTTATTCTGCCACCATCCTATTTGACTGCCCCAATGGGCCATTTTCCCAGCTGACTGCGACCCCGAATTTATGAATATCCGCGAATTACTGAACCAGAAAGTCCTTACTGCCATGGCCGCTTGCGGCGTACCCGCCGGGCTACCAGCTCTGATTGCTCCCGGTAAAAAAGCCGGTTTTGGTGATTACCAGGCCAACTGCGCCATGGGTGCCGCTAAAGCTATAGGTACCAATCCGCGCGAACTGGCGGCCAAAATCGTGGCGGCGCTGGATCTGGATGGCATCGCTGAAAAAGTAGAAATCGCCGGGCCAGGCTTCATTAATATCGATCTCAAACCCGAATGGCTGGGTGAGCAAATTGCCAGCGCCCAAACCGATGCGCGTTTACAAGTCAGCACTGCCGAACAACCGCAAACCGTTGTGATCGACTATTCCGGCCCCAACCTCGCCAAAGAAATGCACGTGGGCCATTTACGCTCCACCATTATCGGTGACTCGCTTGCCCGCCTGCTGGAATTCCTGGGGCACAACGTAATTCGCCAAAACCACGTGGGTGATTGGGGTACCCAGTTTGGTATGTTAATTGCCGAATTAGAGGAGCAACTCGGTGCTAACGGCAATGCCGAAATGCAATTAAAAGATCTAGAAGTCTTTTACCAACAAGCCAAAAAACATTTTGATGAGGATGAAGCCTTCGCCAATAAAGCACGCGACTATGTTGTACGCCTGCAAAGTGGCGATGAAAAAATGTTGAAACTCTGGCAACAATTCAAAGAAGTTTCCCTGCACCACTCTACCGAAATCTACGAAAAACTGAATGTCACACTGCGCGATGAAAATGTGCGTGGCGAAAGTTTTTACAATGATGATCTCGCACCCATCGTTAAAAAGCTGCAAGATAAAAAACTCGCGGTAGAAAGTGACGGTGCACAAGTCGTATTCCTGGAAGAACTCGCCGATAAAGAAGGTAATCCATCACCTGTCATTATCCAGAAACAAGGCGGTGGTTTTTTGTATGCCACTACTGATTTGGCAGCATTGCGTTATCGTGTGAATACATTGAAAGCCAACCGTATTATGTATTTCATTGATGCGCGCCAATCGCTGCATATGCAACAAGTATTTACCATTTCGCGCAAGGCCGGTTTTGTCGATAACAACGTAAGCCTGGAACATCTCGCTTTTGGCACCATGATGGGTAGCGATGGAAAGCCGTTCAAAACCCGTACCGGCGGCACCGTTAAACTCGCAGAATTATTAGTTGAAGCCGTTGAGCGCGCGGAAGCCGTCGTTAGCGAAAAAAATTCGGAATTGTCTGCAGATGATATTGCAGAAATTTCACGCAAAGTCGGTATAGGCGCGGTGAAATACGCTGACCTGTGTAAAACTCGCACCAACGATTATATTTTCAGCTGGGAATCCATGCTCAGTTTTGAAGGCAACACTGCACCCTATTTGCAATATGCATTTACCCGCGTGCAAAGTATTTTCCGCAAAGCCGGTGTTGCCCCCGAATCACTGCAAAATACAATTGTCATTGGTACCGAGCAAGAAAAAACGCTCGCTATTAAATTGTTACAATTCAGTGAAGTTCTGGATCAAGTAGCGCGTGAAGCCTTACCACATTTGCTCTGCACCTACTTATATGAAATCGCCAGTTTATACATGACTTTCTACGAAGCATGCCCGATTTTAAAAGAAGGTGTTGAACCAGAAATTCGCGATAGCCGTTTGCGCTTGTGCCACCTGGTGGCAAGAACCATTGAGCAAGGGTTGGACTTGTTGGGAATTGAGGTTATGGAGCGAATGTGATCGCTGTAATCGAAGTAAAAAGCCCGGCTTTATGTCGGGCTTTTTACTTTACTGCTAGTTGAAACTTCGGTTGATACGGAAACATTGTCATATTGAGGATTCGCAAGTTCACTCAAAACTATAGAATGTTTTTTTTAATTAATTCCATAGCCCAGGATTAGCTTCGATGTAATTTATTAGAATTTCGGCTGCATTTTTGTGATCTGCTTCTGAAGGATGCCAGTGGCATGCTGAAAGCGCTACAGGCTTTATACTGACCAGATCGATCTTGCCCTCACCTTTTATCTTCAATTTTTCAACTACACGCGCAATCTGGTCTTCCAATTCTTTATTGAACGGGTCGTATGAGAGCAATACAAAGTGCGCGTTAGGATGCTTTTTTCGTAAACTCAGAATAAAGTTTTTATAATGTTCCACATAGTCATCTTGCAATCCTTCGCGTGTTTTCCACTTCTCATCAGGATTTAAAGGCGTGGCAAAATCATTCCCCCCCAAACCGATAACAATAATATTAGGGGACCAATTACTTTGGTAGGGCACCCCCTTGTCATTAATGGTATAAGGGTAACGCGAGAGAAATGTTTGCTCCGGCATGCCACCATTATAGTTACGAACCACACCAACACCTGATAATGCATTAATTTGATAGTCAGCATTAAACGCTTTTGCAGTAAGTGCTGCGTAGGTTATTTGCGTATCCGTGAAAGAAAACATCTCTTCCTCAGTGCATTCACGCTTGGGTGATCGAATACCATAACCAATAGCAGCTGAATCACCAATAAATTCCATGCTGCGCTGCGGTTTTTCCAATGTAATGGCCTGACTATGATCTGGAATAAAAAAGCCTTCAAAAGTTCCCGTGCTGTTCTGTGTTTCGGTGCGCTTTTCGAGGCGAATGTGGTGCTTGCCTTCAGTTAAGTTGTTAATGGAGTATATTTTCTTACCTGGCTTTGTAAGCACGACAGGTGCTTTCCCATCAACAATAATATTTAATATATTATTGCTATCATTTAATCTTAAGTCGACCTCTGTGCCTATAAAAGCTGCCTCAAAATAAACGCCAGGCCATGAATAGGTGTAAGTGGGTACATTATCCAATTCACTAACAAGTACTCTGCCGCCATAGTGAATTGGCAATGGTTTCTTATCTTCAATGTTTAGTAAAAATGCAGACACTGAAAAAATAATTAGCGTAAATATAACTACACTAATTATGCTTTTGAAAAAAGTGTTATTCATGAAACGAGCCCCGACGAATATTTGCAAATTCGAGCAATCGCCAATACGACCAATTGTTTTACAACGCTAAATAAACCACCCGACAAGTATTGCCAGCGAAACCACAATTTCATAAGGGCGTTTTCTATTTTTATTATTCTGACTCATAGTATTCTCATTATTTCGCGTCGATACAGCTCTGTGGGTGGCATTTATATGGTGCACATACACGCTATCATTCCGTTACCCGCCCTGGCGGCTGAATATATAGATCTTTACACTTGGCAGGTAGTAGTTTTTGAGAAGTGTAAAGGCCGCTATCCACGCATGACCACCGGGTGAGTTACGCGGTAGGATTGCGGCATATTAAGTTGATAGCCAAACGAATATCCTTATGAATATCCTTCAAACCTCCCTATTCGCCATCGCTATAGGTTACTGCTTGCTAAGCGCAGCCGGGTTGCGGAATCTGTTGCCGCAGTGGCGGTTGCGGTATTTTTCGGTATTTTTGTTGCTGGAGGCGGCGGGATTTGGGTTTGAATGGTTGATGTTGCATCCGGAAAGTGGATTTAAATCCTTGTGGCTTGCGGGATTGATGCAATTATCATTACTAATCGCGCCTTGCCTTTGGCTTTTTACGGTAGAGATTATTCAACAACATACACCAAACTCTTTTGCGCTACCGCGATTGCATAAATGGTTACTAGTGGCGGCAAGCTTGTGCCTGCTTCCCCTACTCTTTTCGGCTCATGCGGGTACAGAATTTGGTAATCCGGTGCAGCCTGTTTCGGCTTACAAGGCGATCTTTATCCATGGCAGCATGTTGATTTGCATCGCTATATTTACCCTTCAGGTTCCCATGCTGGCAGTGCGTATTCGTTTGATGCTACAGAATTATGAACAACGAATACTCGCCAACTTTTCCAACTTGCATGAGCATTCGTTGAAGGTATTGAATTGGTTATTATTGATTTTGTTAATCAAATGGGTAATGGCGATTTTGCGTACGTTACACTGCATGTATATCGGCCCGATTGGTGGATTGGGCATCAATATCTTTATGACGATTGAAATTGTATTCACGTTATATGCGCTCTTTGCTTTATCCCAATTAAAACCTGCAACTGTACTGGCAACAATCACACAGGAATCCACGGAAGCAATTGCTGAAACAACCACACCATCGGCAGTGGAAAAATATGCAAATTCAGCATTGGACGAAACAACCCGGCGGCGTATTCTCGGCAAGTTACAAACAGTGATGGAAACCCAAAAACTCTACACCCAGGCAAGCTTGAGCTTACGGCAATTGAGCGAACAATTACGCGAGAGCCCACATTATTTATCCCAGGTGCTAAACCAGGATCTGAATACCAGTTTTTATGACTGGGTCAATCGCTATAGGATCGATGCCGCAAAACAAATTCTGCTCAACCAGCCGGAGAAAACAATCCTCAGTATTGCCGAAGAGGTTGGCTTTAATTCCAAATCCACTTTTAATACTGCGTTTCGTCAATACACACAAATGACACCCACCGAATATCGCCGGCAAAAAACGGAAATAGTTGCCAATTAAGCATCAATTAAGTTCGACCCGATCGGGTCGGACGCTATTTTGATTAACATCCCCTAGCCTCCGCTTATCAACATAACGCTGGAGGTATTTATGAAATACATGATTAACTTATTAGGTTTTTTTCTGACTTATGCTTGCCTGATGGCAAACTCACAGGCCGCACATAGCCACCTTGAAGAATTCACCCTCACGTCCACAGCTTTGGGCGGAAATCTTATAGGTCTAAATCCTGAGCGAAAAATCCGCGTTTACCTTCCCGCTTCATATACCAAGGGCAAGCAGAAATACCCTGTAATTTATTACTTTCATAGCCTTGGCTGGAGCAATGAAAAATTATTTGCGGACGGCAAAATGCAGAGCACATTAGACGACGCGATAAACAGCGGAAAACTAATCGATTGCATCCTGGTTGCCGGTGACTTTACCGGTCCCGGCTTGGGTAGTTTTTATGGCAATGCGCCAAGCAGCGGACGCTGGATGGATCACATTACCCAAGAACTTATTCCAACCATCGACCAGCGCTTTCGCACGCATAAATCTGCAACGGCACGCGCTGCTATCGGGGACATGATCGGTGCCTATGCCGCTATTAAACTGGCGATGGATTATCCGGGTTTGTTCGGCAGTGTTTATGCCATGCACCCGTTTGGAACAGCAACAGGAGAAACCTTGATGTTATCTCGCCCTGATTGGAAGCAAATGAATGAGGCAAAAAATTGGAAAGACCTTGAGCACAATGTTTACTCACGCGTATTTATGTTGATGGCGCAAGCCTATTTACCCAATCAAGAAAAACCACCTTTTTATGCTGATTTAATGGTTGAGCAACACAGCAACCAATTAATTGTTAACACAAAAAACGTTGCGCTGTTACAGCAAAACTTCTTATTGGATGCACGCTTACCAACGCGAGCTAACAATTTGCGACAACTAAGAGGTTTCAAAATGGATTGGGGTAGATACGATGAAAATCCGGATCACGTTTATGCTAATCAGAAATTCACACGAGCGCTTGATGATTTTGGCGTTATCCATCAAGCCGAAGAATATTCCGGTAACGCCTGGAATCAGTATTGGGAAGGTGAAGAGCGTTTTAAAAATGAAGTTATCCCTTTTTTAAATCGTTATCTCAGCCTAAAATAAAGCAAATCAGGGCGATGATCAAATCGCCCCTTAAAACCACGTAATAACACGCTTAAAGTGTTAACAAAAATGCTACAAGATCATCCTTCTCTTGCTTTTCCAACTTCAATTCCAATACCAGATTAAAAAATTCTACGGTATCAGCCAGGGTTAGCAAACGGTCATCGTGTAAATACGGTGGTGAATCTTTAATACCACGCAAGGGGAACGTTTTTATTGGACCATCAGCAGATGCTTTACGGCCATTGATAGTCACCTCGTTAAAGAATCGTTCGACTTTCAAATTATGCATCAGATTATCGGTGTAATACGGTGGTGTATGGCAGCTTGCACATTGGCCTTTCCCAAAAAAAACATCTTGCCCTCGCAATTCATTCTCAGACGCTTTGGTAGCATTAAGTTTTCCATATACATTTAATTTTGGTGCAGGCGGAAAATCCAGGATGGATTGGAATTCAGACATAAAATGCACTTGGCTTCCACGCTCCAAAATGTTAGTTCCTTTTAATGTTGCATCCGCAGGTGCGCCATCAAAATACGCAGCACGTTGTTCAAATTCAGTAAAATCTTCTACTGTTTTTAATGCACGCTGAGAACCGAATAACCGCTGGATATTCAGACCGCGCAGTGTTGGTGTATCGATTCTATGGCGATGCTCATTAGGCCGAATATCACCTACAGTATGAGTAGATGCATTGGTATGCCCATTTGCATGGCAATCAAAACAGGCTACACCTTGATGCGGTTTCAAACTGCGCCTGTCACCTGTGGTATTAAATTGTTGCTGCGGAAATGGCGTAACTAATAATCTCAATCCTTCCAGTTGTTTCGGATTAAGAATATCTTTGAACAGATCATGGAAGTTAGTCAGTGTCACCAACTTCCCTTGCGAAACATCGCCAAGATCGGGGCGCGTCGTTAAGTAGATTGGCGCGGGAAACTCCGGGAGCAAATGATTAGGCAAATCGAAATCCAGATCAAAACGGGTTAAATCTCGATCTGTTTGCTTTTTTGTTTCATCAATAAGAAACTTGGGGAAAATCATTCCTCCCGCCTCATGGTGCGGATGCGGTAGCGGTAAAAAACCAGCAGGCCATAGATTTTTATTTTT
Organism: Cellvibrionaceae bacterium; assembly: GCA_021151825.1. Taxonomy (GTDB): domain Bacteria; phylum Pseudomonadota; class Gammaproteobacteria; order Pseudomonadales; family Cellvibrionaceae; genus Cellvibrio. Next base: position 428,483 of record JAGKWQ010000006.1, on the reverse strand, counting down.
TATTTCCTCAGGAGAAAGCAAGGCAAGTTTTTCCCAAGTTGTACCAGCAGGTAATTTTACACGCACACCGGCCTGAATACCTTTGCCGCGAGACATAGTAACGCCCTGCACTACCCGATCCGCCAGATCATAGCGTTCATTAAGCAAATTTTGTTGGCGCTTGGCAAACTTTGGTTTTTCCGCCTGTAACCGCTTAACCAAAGAATTAAAATCTTCTTCTGCGGCAATTGATGCGTTGCTAAAAAGCAAAGTAGTAAAAAATGAAATAATGATAAAAAAAAACGGGTGTCGAATTGAGTTCTTCATGGATAACATTCCTTCTATAGTGACAACACGGATGTCCGGGAATGTAAACGTTCAGGCAAGCAAAAACAGTCCGCTTGCTGAATGCTACACGGAACTTTTATTACTGATTATATAGATTAAATATTGCTATTTTATGTAGCGCAGGTCGATGCGCTAACCAAATCACTATAGGCCAGAGTTTTTTATGTAAAAAATAAAATATCGCTATCGGTGTTTTGTCGTCTGGTTTTTCATAAAATTTAAAAATTATTTATAAGAATAATTTTTAAAAAAAAAGACTTTAAAACAAAAATGGCAATACCATCCATAAGGAGTGAAACGCATTACGGGAACTTCAGTGACACGACGGCCCGCATTACGCAAGGCTCCATACGGGTTGCTCACAATCACTATTTGCACTCACAGGTAGCCCGTAAGAAGTGAAACGCATTACGGGAATTTCAGTGGCACGACGCCCCGTATTACGCAAGATTTCATACAAGCTACTCACAATTGCTATTTGCATTCGCAAGTAGCCAGTAAGGAGTGCAACGTATTACGGGAATTTCAGTGGCACGACGACCCGCATTACACAAGGCTCCATACGGGCTACACATTACCCAAATAACCATTTCACATTAACGTTGATAACTCGATTGAATCGCACGTTGTCGCTTGCCAGTGCATAGAAAATGTAATCTAATCCCGAAAACGGAACATACATACATAATAACTACCCGTTGCACTATGGCAATTCCGGTCAAATTTACCTAAAACCACAATAATGATTCTGTAGTTACGAAGGTAAAAATGAAAATTCTTTGCGCTTTACTCGCTATCATCCTGATTATTCTCGGTGCACATCACACAGTGCTTTACCTGGATCATCAAACCTTACGCCAGCAACTTTTCCAGCAACAGGCAGATTTTGACTCCCGCCTGCAACAGGAACAAACCAACTATCAAAAGAAGATTGATAGTCTGCAGGAATTTATCGCTTTTGGACAAAATAACAAACAATCGGTGATCACCAACCAAAACTCACCCGTTACCAACCCGAACCGGATTAGCGAACTTTCATCAATCCAGCAAGAAAACTTACAACGGACACTGGAAAAAAAATATAGCCTCCTAATGTCTCGCCTGGGCTTATCCGGACAAATTCAAAGCCGATTACAACGCTTACTTGAACAGCGCGAGCAAATTCTCAATGCCAGTAGCGTAGGTTATTACTCGTCGCAAAAAGAGATTGAAGAGGCGGTTAATCGCCAGCAGCAAGGTCTTGCCGAAATTGATCGACAGATAGCACAACTGCTTAGCTCACCAGAAGATCGCAAAACCTATGACTTACTCAAGGATTCCGCCTATGAACAATATCAAATGAATAATTTCTTTGATCAGGCACAAGGAGAATCCCCTATTCCAGCTGAAAAACGCGAAGCATTATTAATCAGCAAATTGGAACAAAAGCAGGAGTTTATGCGTTACATGGAATCTGCGGGCACAGGTATTCAAAATGCCTCTGCGGAAGAAAAGCCATTTCTGATTGAGAAGGCCCACGAAGCACTGCACGATTATAAAGATAACTTCCTGAACAGCGCGCGCGGAAATTTAACACCAGATCAATACGATGCATTGCGCGAACGCGAACAAAAACAATTTGATGAAATGTGGGAAAGTTTAAAAGCTGGCTGGGGCGCACAATAAATATTGAGTTGAAACCCTCTCTGTCACCAGAGAGGGGCTACTGATTTTGCGGGCCGATTATGAGTTCATTGTTATTTAAATAATCATTATTTTAAAATCAGAAAGCCGTTACATCAGACTTGCTGACATCGCAGTATGAAGTATTCCAGTATTCGCCATACTTGGAAGATTCACTTCCTTTCTGTACACCCTGAAATTCTTCACATACTTTTGGTGAGCCGGACTTGTAACCTTTGATTTTCAGGTTGCGAATCGTCGCCTTATCACCAAAATTGCGGTTAACACCTGCGATGCTGCCGATAGTTCCATCGATAGTGACATTATTAATCACTACATAACGTGGGCCGCCATTGCTTGAGCAATTACCGCACGAACGCCACAATTTTCCATTCACCCCCTTGGCAGTAAACCCGTTGATAATTTCATAGGTACTGTTTTTGGAGTTGTGCTGGAAAATTTTATCCGGTTTGGAACCGGGGGAATTACTGGTGTTGTTGTACGCAGAGCCACCGGAAATAGTGAATTTAGTACCGCTACTCACCAATGATGCTGCATCTTCACAAATATCTTCCCACACCACATTCTCTGCACGACAAGCGCCGCTCGTACAGTGAATACCATCTGCACCACCGTTACCCGCAATGCGCACATTTTTAATCGTGGCATTTTTCAAGGTAATAACCGGTGGTTGTCCTTCAGCGTCGCCAGGGCAAGTCAGACCGATAGTCTTGCCACCGCAATCGACGGTTTTGTTCTCAATTACCGCACCCGCTTTACATTCACCGCTCGTTGTTGATCCTGAACTGGATGCAACAGACGATTTGGATGAGCTGGTAGCGACACTGCTTTTACTTGAACTGGTCGATGACACTCCGGTACCACTGGAGGGAATCGAACACTCTTTCACAGATTTCGCCGGGTTTGGATCAGAACCAAATGTGGCCACGCTACAACTGAACGAACCATTTAATACTTTGTAAACAAACTTATCATCCGCACCAAAGGCAACATTCGTTGCTTGTGATACGGAGCAAGTTGCACCAACTTTACAAATGGTTGTGTAGCCACTGGGACGATTGGCTGCCATAACTGCTGCAGAAGCACCAACCAACAACGTCGTTATCATTATTTTTTTGAGCATGTAAAAACTCCTATCTAGAGCCGCGAGTCAATCGCGAATAAAACAGATGAGGAGCAGATTTTGCCAATCGCACAACAGTAAATTATTTTGAGTAACTGCTCATACACTTAAAAATAACTTGCAAGCGAAGAGCATAAACTGCTGTTTATGCCCGCAAAAATCCTAGCGCGATTACTATAGCAGTTTAAATTTGTCTGTACATATTATTTAACCACTTGTATTATCTTGCTCACTAAAAAAATAAATTTTCAGTAAAAAATATATACCTCGGCACTGGCATTTTTCTTCTTTACCCAAACCTTCAATCTTTGCTGCTACCATAAGTAACGGCAGGGTTTTCTATTGCCTGAGACTATTTAATAAAAGATGGCTGCCTATGAATTTATTCATCGCCCACCAAACCAATAATAAATTTATTTTATTCTTTTCATTACTTTTTATTATTGCAATCAGTGTTGGCTGCCAACAAAAACCAAAGGAAGTTATAAAAAACACAGAAGCGCCTTCTGGAGTCCGCCAGCTCAATGTGTTAAATGCCGGATTTTTTACCCATCAAAACACCCAGGAAAAAATATTTATTGCTGGAAGCGACGGCAAAATAATAACGTTAGATAATGGAAGCAACCAATGGTTTGCGGCAGATACTCCGGATTTCAGCGATAAAATTACCGCTCTCGCGGCCAACAACTCCGGCTCTGTGCTGGTGGCAGTGGGTGAAAATGGATTAATTGCCCATTCCAATGATTCAGGAAAACATTGGCAAAAACGCCTATCACCCACCAACAAAAACATCACAACTATTTTATTTGATGGAATTTTCCAACGTTGGATCGCCGCAGGAGAACAAGGATTAATACTTATTAGCGATGCCGCAGGCTACCACTGGCAACAAATAGAGATCGATAATACATCCACATTTAGCAAAATAATTTCGCTACCTTCGCTAATCATGGCTATTGGCGAAAATGGTTTGATTGCACAATCCACAAATGGCGGAATTAATTGGGAAATTGCCCCCCCGATATCAGCAGCAGCCCTTACCGACATTGCAGCAACTGATACCAATATTTTAATCAGTGGCGCCGATGGAAATTTAATACGGGGAAATTTAAAAACCCATTCATGGGAAATAATTACCACCGGATTTTCTACGTACCTCAGTCGTATTTTTTATAATAGCGAACAGAAAACACTAATCGCTTTGAGTAGCGACGGTGATATTTTTTTATCTGATGATGGTGGAAGCTTATGGGCACCGGTTTCGCAGAAAAATTACTATTTAAATAATATTGCACGAAGTACTGATGGAAAACATTTACTCGTTGTTGGTGATCAAGGCCAATTACTAATATCGGATAATGCGGGGCGAACCTGGACAACTCAACACTCACCGGTGAATACCAATATCGAAGGTGCCATTCCCAATGGTGATAGTGGTTTTATTGCTTATGGTGAATCCGGCTTATTAATGCAGCTGAAAGATTCGCAAAGCACCTGGAAAATTATTAACCATCCGGTCAGTGACTTTGTGCATCAGTTGCTACCGGGTACATTAGATAATTGGATTGCAGTAGGAGCCAAAGGCACTATTCTACATTCAAACAACCAGGGCAAAACATGGCTACCTGCCATTACCAACGCACAGGAAACCGATTATTTTTTATCAATTGTACAAGATAAGAAATCAGGCAATCTGATTACCGGGGGGCCACCCGGAACCATTCTGGTAGCAAAACCCAATACAAATGAGTGGCAAGTTCGATTAGCCTTGAGCGATTCCAATCAGGGTTATTTTCACCGTGTTATTAATAATGATAACGGTATTATCATCGCCATTGCTGGCCCCGGCATTACTCACTACTCTATGGATGCTGGTGAAAACTGGAATGCAGCCAATATCGATAATAGCAAACAATTATTTAATGCAATTTTCGATCACCACAGGCAGCAGTTTATCGCAGTCGGTCAAGAAGGTGCTGTTCAGTTATCGTCTGACGGAAAAAATTGGACGATAAGCAATACCGGCATCACACAAGCGCTGCAAACCGTTTATGCAACGGCTAATTCAATCTGGATAGCCGGTGATCAAGGAGTGTTAATGCAGTCCACTGATAATGGAAAATCATGGCAAGATACCAACCTTGATTCCCAGGCAACAATACTATCCTTGTTTGAAACAGTTGATCACACATTACTTGCAACTGGCACACAGGGTTTTATTGCACGCAGGAACGATGATGAAAAGCATTGGCAACTAATTGATGCTCCCACTCATTCAAATTTGCGTACACCGGTGCAAGATAAAGATACCGGGATTATTTATATTTCGGGGAAAACGGGTGAAATTATCTATTCCACAGATGATGGTTTAAGTTGGCTATTGCTTCCACCTGCTACTCAAGGCTCTATCAAATCTTTATACATCGATAATCATAATAAAATGCTGATTGGCGTTGGCGAACGGTTAATACGGGTTCCATTGTTAACCCGAAATAATTAATGTTCTTTGCAGGATTGTTATGAAAAAAAATACCATCAACCTTTTATTATCATCGGCTGCACTTTTGTTTGGCTTGAGCGCCTGTAAATCAGTTGATATTTCAACCACCATTACGGGGCTAGCTTACGAACGCCAGCCACTGCCCAACGCGCAGATCACACTGCTTGATGCCTCAGGAAAACAACTCAAGACCGAAACCAATGCATTGGGGATTTATCATATTTCGACAAAGGGATTAACCTTACCCATATTGGCCTCGGTTGTCTCACAAGGAAAAGCCGAAGATTGTGCAAATAACTCGCGCCTGCGTCCAATTTGTTTGGCTGCATTGGTTAGCCAAATACCAAAAAATAAAAACCTGGTTGCAAACATTAACCCACTGACTGATCGAGTAGTATCTGATATTGCAGTCAGCAAAGGTTTTATTGGCCCACAACAATGGGTGGATTCAAATGTTATTGGCGCAGTAGATACTCAATTAGTTAATCAAGCGCTCGCCTTCATGCGCGATGGCTTTTCTGTTGCGCTAACAACCGCCGGCATAACAAATGCTGCTGAATTTGACCCTGTTACATTTGCTATGACAGATACAAATCCGGTAACAGAAATTTTTTCGCTGCTGCATCACAATAGGAATTACGATAACAACAGCGGCAGTACCGGCCATACATCATTGACCGATTTTAGCTTTCGCCCTATTGCTGGTTTAATGCCCAACGGGGCCTACGAAGTTTTTGATTTGCAACGTGCACGCCGTGAATATTTGAAAGTTCAACAAGCCAAGACACGAATTTTTATTGTTGGTGATTCAACGTCCGCCATTTATGAAAAATTGCGTTATCCGCGCATGGGTTGGGGTCAAGCGTTAGCTGCTCAATTCAAACCGGATAGTGGAATTGAAGTAATTGTTGGTTCCCGTGCAGGCCGCAGCTCACGGGATTTCTACAATGGCCGCTGGTTCACACAAATGGATTATTTAATTCAGGCCGGTGATTATGTGTTTATCAATCACGGCCACAACGATCAAAACTGCGATAGTAGCAAAGCATTGCGCGGCGCGGCGGATGTTAAAAATCTCTGTACCTATCCTAATGGTCCGACAGGAAGAACCCAGTTTCCAGCAGGGTATCCTGAGTTCTCTTTCCAGCATTCACTGGAGCGTTATATCAAGATCGCACAAGAGCGCGGCGCGCATCCGATAATGTTTACTCCCACGGCAAGGATTAAAAATGCAAAAGGAGTACAAACCACACCGGCAGTACACTCACATTTAACTCGCCAAAACGCCAGCAACGGTTATTTGTTCACTGGAGATTACACTGAAACCATTAAAACCACTGCACAATTACACAAACTGCCATTAATTGATTTGGAAACAGCCAGTATTAATTTTGCGAATAAAGCAGGTGAACCAGGCTGGAGAAATTATTGGTTAGTGGTAGATCCGGCCATCAATCCTTTTTATGCAAACAATGCAGCTGGTAGCAGCCAAATGCCGGATGGAACGCATTTCCAAAAGAATGGCGCAGAAGCCATGGCAAAATTGGTAGCGATGCAGATTCGAGAGCAACCGCAACTACAAACTCTTGCAAACAGCCTCAAGGATTAAAATTATATCAACTAAAACGAATATCCCCATTTTCGAGCAGGGGATATCCGTTGCAAGTTATTTTATTTTTCGCATAGCAATTCCGGTGCGATGCGCAAAGATCAAGAATAGTAAGAATAATAAATAAGGCGAACCAGCGCCCCCTCCTCCGCCACTTTTTGGGACAGTTGTAGAAGCAGAAGATACTGTTGCAGAAACAGAAGATGCTGATGCAGAACTTTTTGTTGCAGGCATCAACTTGACAGATACTAGCTTACTTGCCTGATAACCTTCATCGTCAGTAATGTGCAAACTAAAATTTAAATAAGGCGGATTGCCATTTATCATTGCAGGTGCAACAGCAGTGGCCACTGCACTGTTTCGATTGTTTATTGGCAAGTCACCTGACGCAAACCATTCGTAAGAAACAATTTTTCCAATATTGTCGAAACTACCAGAGGCATCAAGCGTGAAAGTTTGCCCTTCCACCACACTGGTTGGTGCTTGCACCTTAATTGTTGGCACATTAGGATCCAAAATATTAAATGCTATTTCACCGCTGGTGGGAATCGCATTTGGAGATTCACAATAATGGGTAAAGCGCGCATGATACCTAACCATCTCATCATTTTCGCTAACCAAATCCAATACTTCAAATTCACCGAACACCTGATTGCATCCATAGCTAAACGCCGCAAAATCCAGTACGGGTTTAGTATTGGAAAAGCGTGCCGCATCGACATAAACACCTTTTCCAAAATCCTGATGTTGCGGAGGCCCCATCGTCAGAAAATAATCTTTGAAACTCGCCGTGGATGATCTTATTTCTGCATTAATACCAGAACGCCCGCCATTGACGAAAATTAAATTATCACCTTCTATATTTACATCCCACTCATCTGTTTTTTCCGGGAATCGAGTTCCACTAACAAGCCTGAAAAAAGAACGCGGGTCACTTTTACTGGCAACATAGAGCTTAAGCACCGTGGAATTACTGTAACCGGCAGCATTAGTTACCGTTAATTGCAGATCAATCCGTTCGCCACCGAGCGCCACGCCTTTCGGCAGCTTAACGGATGTATTAATCGCCTTATCATTTCCAAAATTAACAGTCGGTCCATCCACCTGAGTCCATTGGTACGAAATTATTTCACTGCTTTCCGACCTGGATTGTGCTGCACTCAAAATATATTCACCGCCCTCAATAGCAGTTGTGGATGTCGAACTAATAACGGCTATCGGATTGAGATCATATTTAGGATAATTTGAATTAATGCGCAATACACCGCGTATTTTTGCCTGATTGCCGTAATAACAGCTCTGGGTAAAATTGATGGCGTAACGGGGAGGTACTGCTTGCGGCTCAAACTCATAAATAAAAAATTCACCTGCATTTGGAGAACATGCCCGACCAGCACCCAGTAGATGAACATCCAGCGACGGTTGCTTTTGCCCTACTTGCCAGCCGGGACCAACAGCATTCAAGTAGCTGCCTGCTTGCATAAATTGCCAGTACCCGGAAAAAAACGTGAGTTGAATATTGTTTTTTGATGCCGTTGGTTCGCGCCAGGTAAATCCACCAGATAACTGATCCGGCGCTGAGAAGCTCAAATTAAACGTACCATCTGCTTCTGTAACAGTTATATCTGATCCAAACAAAAACTCACCGGGTTCAGCATCTATTTCCAAATAAGTCGCAGCGCTTGCAAATGGACTGGATAAAATAAATACCGCACAAAATGATAAGAACTTATAAATCAATTCTCTGTTGTACATCACTTTTAATAATCCTAATAAGTCGCTGATATTAATAATTATTTGATAGACACTTAAAACATAAATCCCCTCCAAATCAGCAAACCCTTTATATTTGCAAATCCGGATATTTATCTGGTCAACAACTGATCTATACGCTGTAATTGTGCGATAAGAGGTAATGAGTGGAGATCCAGTCCGGAAAAATATTGTTCCGCCATAGGTGCAATACCGCAGTTACCAGGCAGGGGTAACTGTTCGTTCAACATAAAATACATGCGCGGCAGGAAAATAAATTGCAGCCATTGTGGAAAAGTCATGGTATCCACCGCGAATGGCTGTGTGCTTGCTAATGCCTCCTCAGAAATCATTTCCGATTCCCATAAGCGTAGTTCGCGCAATTCTTTTTCGATATCCATTAAACTTTCGGCGATATTGAGGTGGAGTTTGTTCATGGTTTTTAAGTAATGATTTTTGGAAGAATGCCTAACATGATTTTCAACAAATAACACAAGAAATTTATTTATGTACGATCTGCGTAAACGGCGGCAATGAATTCAAAATTGCTTTGCCGTAACGTTTGGTGATAATGCGGCGATCCAGCAAACTGATTCGCCCGGTATCTGTTTCGGTACGCAATAAACGTCCGCATGCCTGAATTAATTTCAGCGATGCATCCGGCACAGTGATTTCCATAAATGGATTACCGCCGCGCGCCTCTACCCAATCAGATAAAGCTGCTTCAATAGGATCGTCCGGTACTGCAAACGGCAATTTGGCGATAATTACATGGGTACAATATTTTCCCGGCAAATCCACACCTTCTGCAAAACTTGCCAAACCAAAGAGCACACTACCCCCGCCGTCATCAATACGTTTTTTGTGCTGGACCAACATTTCCTGTTTGGAATTATCACCTTGCAGCAAAATAATATCGCGCAGGCTTTGCGGCATTTCTTCGAAGACATCCAACATTTGTTTGCGCGATGAAAAAAGAACGAGTGAGCCTTCGTCGGGATCGATTAAGTTAGGCAAGTCATCGATAATTGCCAACGTGTGAACATCGGCATTTGTTGCTTCTACGGTGCGCGCCGGAATTTCTAACGTTGCTTGCTGAAAATTAAATGGACTGGGAACAACCTGGTAGTTTGAATCTGAAGGTGTGCCTGCGCGCATTTGGAAGCGATAAAAATTACCGAGCGCCGTAAGTGTTGCTGACGTGATAATTGCACCACAGGCTTTTTCCCACAAACTGAATTCCAATGTTTTTGCGGCAAGTATTGGGCTGGAACACACTTCAAGATCCATATTTCCACCGGCATCCACCGGTGTTAGCCAACGGGCTTTAGGTACACTGCTAACAGAATCAGGCGTTGCAAAACTCGCCCATAAATCGCGATTCGCTTCCGCACGCGCTTGCCATGCCCCAAGAATCGGGTAGTGATTTTCCAGATCAACTTTGGGTACCGGACAATGCATATCTTCCATTGCCTGACTGACTTCATCGATCATTTTTTTCAGCAAATCACACAGGCGGTCAAAACCTTTATAGAGCTCTACGCAAGGGATTAATAAATCCTGCGGCACCACACCACCATCAAAACGATAATGTGATTGCCGATCATCAAACGCAATAGATTGTGCGAGCGATTCAAACACAGGATACAACTGATCCAGACGCTGTTTGCAATCAATTAACGCCGCAGGCAATTGCTCACCAAAACGATCCACATTACCTGCACCGCTAATAACACCGAGCATTGCACCGAGCGCCTTATTGCATTGGTCCAGCCATTTACTGGTGGAAAGCATGCGGCTGTGATGCGCAAAATGATTCAAGGCTTTTTGTGGTAAATGATGACCTTCATCAAACACATAAATGGTATCTTCCGGTGCCGGCAAAATTGCTCCGCCACCCAATGCAAGATCAGCAAGTACTAAATCATGGTTGGTGACAATGCAATCGACTGAGTGCATAGAATCGCGCGCTTTAAAAAAGCTGCATGCAGTAACGTTCGAACAACGGCGACCAGTACACTGGCGATGATCGGTGGTAATGATTTGCCACTCATTTTGCTCCAGTGCTTGCGGCCAGGTATCGCGTTCGCCGTTCCATTTATTGGATGCAAGGGCATCCATCATGGATTCGTAAAGTTTAAAACCTTGTGCAGATACACTGGGATATTCATCTTCGTAAAGCGCGCGCGTTGGATTTAAACCGCTTTGGTATTCCGCGATAATATTATCCAGCTTGCTTAAACACAGATATCGACCACGACCTTTGGCGAGTGTGAAGGTAAATGACAAGCCACTATTGCGGTGCAGCTCAGGTAAGTCTTTATTAACGATTTGTTCTTGCAATGCGACAGTCGCTGTCGATACAACAAGTTTTTTACCCAGCGCTTTTGCCATAACAATGGCAGGCAGTAAATAGGCGATTGTTTTTCCTGTACCCGTACCAGCCTCTACTACACAAATATGAGTGCCGGCATTTTCCTCAGGGATGCGATGATTTTCGTCGTCCAGTGAAATTTTGCCGAGCGTTTTTGCAATCTCGGCAATCATCAATTTTTGGCCGTAGCGAGATTTCAGGCCTTTGTTTTCCAGAAATTGGCTGTAAGCGGTTTGAATTTGCTTTTTCAGCGCATCCGTTAACATTCGGCGAGTTTGCTCACAACAGGATTAGCATAAATGCCTAGCGCAATGTCGCGCTGCTCGGCAGGAATCGCATTAATACGCGCCTCAAATTCAGCACGCTCTGCAGCAAGCGGAATTGGATCATAGGCAATATTTTTTGCACTGTAATTTACTTTGGGCACAACGCCATGCAGCATTTCATATGCAAAGCAATTAGTTGCATGCAGCACATAATTGCCGAGAATCTGATGATCCAGGGCAGCGACTAATTCGTCAGTATCCTGATAATCGCCCTCCAGAACATCACCAAATGCCAGATGGATATTGCCTTTATTACCCGCAATTCCCATCGCAATACTGCGCACATCTTCATGTTCTTCTTTTTGATAACTGCCTTCGGTGCGATGCAAGTAAAGCTCGCGTGCTTTCGCTGCATCACAAGGATCAAGTTCGTAAGAAATAGAGACAGGTACTATGCGCAATTTTTTTGCGTAATCAGCCAGCGTTTCATTTTTTGGCTTATTCAGCATAATCATGCCCAGCACTGCCGAATTGGTTTTGTCCTTGCCATCTTTAGCGCGGCCTTCGCGCTGGGCAATCCAGATATTGGCATTTTCATTGACAATTGAGTGGTGAATATAGGCACTCAAATGCTTTGCGGCTTTTAATTTTTCGCGCGGTGCTTTGGCAGAGCGATTAACGATAAAACTTTTATTCAACCGCATCAGATCTGATACAAAAGGCTTGGTGAGCAAGTTGTCACCAATGGCAATACGTAACGTATTGTAATCATTGTGATAAAGCACCCAGTTAACGAAGGCCGGGTCCATAGTGATATCGCGATGGTTGCTGATAAATAAATACGCGTTGTGTTTATCCAGCTTTTCCAATCCCGAGACAGTCAAATCTTTCACGCGAGTGGACATCATTCCTGACAGGTATTTTTCCACTACCGATTGCAAGCCTTGTACATCATGGATGGCGGCCAGCTGCTGCGTTAATTTGCTGCGCACCAACGGCTTTAATAACCAACCCAACCAGCTGTGTAATTTGGAAAACTTCAGGCGCGTCACCGCATCAATAAGTTCTGGATCAGCCAACAGACGATCCAGAATCGGGCGCACCTCATCATCGCGATATGGGCGGATATCATCAAATTCTGTCATAGGGAAATCTTTACTCAAGGTCTTTCATTTACCCTGCGCCATAATTTCCTCTGGCGACAGGGGTGAGCTAATCAGGCCGCGATTGAACGCATCCATTTGTTTTGCGCGCAACGCTGTCTGCTGTTCTATAGGTAAGCTGTGTAAATAATCCACCAACTCCCGTGCCGAGGTCGCATCCAGCTCACCGACAGCAATTGCTTCATCCATAAGTGATGAAGCCTTGTGAAAGATATCCTTTTGTTGCTCGGCAGGAGTGTCTGGCGCGGCACGAAGCGAATCCTGTTTTGCTGCAACCTGCTCCAGCATTTTTAATTTGAAATCCTGGAGCTGCAAGGCAATCTCCTCCCTGACCGCACGCGTAAGCACAGCCTCATCTGCAGCCAAATCACGAGGCTGTTGACCGGCGTCATACCCAGGCATCGTCAGAGGAGATACCGAAGGTGCAGGGTTTGGCAGCTGTGCATCATTAAACCGGGTACCGATCACGATACCCAGTCCCAGACATACTGCACTGCTTATCCAGGCAGATGCTGAAAATGCCATAGTTTAGAGATCCTTGGTCTGTATGGCCGAGTTGTTCGTTACGATCAGGGTGGTGCATTGGCCAGCACTGATGAGGACATTAATAAACGCATCAGAGTTAGCTGCACGCAGTTGCGCCATCTTCACAGCATCAGAGGTCACGCAGCTGCCCGACACACCGGTTGAACCTTGCAGTCCACGCACATAAATTGCGGAACCCTGATCGGAGATTTCAATATAATCAGTGGTATAACCCGACGCACGGGTAGCCCCCAGAGAACCCCAGATCGCAGTTGCCGATACAGCAACAGGGGAACCATACTTGGCTCCTGCCATTGCGCTCATGCTCAACGTGGTCGCACCACACAAAGCCACTACGGATAAAGTCTTTAATAATCCAAAATGTTTCATTACACACTCCTAGTTAAGTAAGTTTTACTTTTGCTACATTCCTGCCCCTGCAATTTCCGCATGAACAAAAATTTGGATTAATCGCCGAATCAAGTAACAGAAGAGGCTAGCGCCCTATGCTTGACTCGGCGAGAATTGGCTCCGCCAAAAACAGGCGCACAAAATACCGAAAAGGGCCACAAAATGCCATCGAAAACACCAGCCTTTAACTCCCAATTACCCTGCCCCTGCGGAAGCCAAAAATGCCTTGCCAATTGTTGTGAACCTTATATCCAGGGACAATCATGGCCGGAAACGGCGGAACTACTGATGCGCTCCCGCTATTCTGCCCATGCACTTCTGGCAATTGATTACTTATGGGATACCTGGAGCCCCGAACAACGCCTGCGTTCCAGCAAGCAAGATATCCTCCAATGGGCACAAAGCTGTGATTGGCTGGGCTTGCAAATTCTTGCAACCCACGAGGGTCAAGCGGGCGACCAGGAGGGGACTGTAGAATTTATCGCCCTTTTTCGCCAGAACGGGCAATTACAGCAGCATCATGAGCTATCCCTGTTTCGCAAAAATCTCGGTAAATGGTTGTATGTAGACCACCGCGATTAACTCTGCAATCTGACTGTGAACCAGACAGCGCAACGGATAAATATCCGACAACATGCCCGCAATCCATTCGACGCCGAAGCCAGAGCAACGTAAAATGACGTTTAATTTCGCGCCACCTCTCGATTTGGTCCGTATCTGCAATAAAAGTAGCGGTTCAGAATAAAGTAGCTGTTTCAAATAAAGTAACTACTCCAAATAAAGTAACTACACTCAGGTGACCTTTTGAGCTTCCGTAATCCCTTGTCTATTTTTCGCACGGCCTTATGAAAATCCTTCTGGTTGAAGACAGCGCGACCCTTCGCTATGCCATGCGCAACTATATTATTGACGCGGGACACGAACCATTGCTGGCTCGCAGTGGCGAAGAAGCTTTGCAGCTGCTGGAAAACACACCGGTCGATATGATCATCATGGATGTAGAAATGCCCGGCCTGAACGGTTTTGAAACCACACGCCTGATTCGCGAATGGCTTGCCGGTCACTGGATTCCCATCATTTTTGTGACCGGTTTGAACGAAGACGAAAATTATCGCGAAGGAATTGAAGCCGGTGGCGATGATTATTTAATCAAACCCGTCAGCTTTATGATCATCAAAGCCAAGATTCGCGCGATGGAGCGTATTGCCGAAATGCGCGATCAATTGAGTCGCCTTAATTCCGAGCTTGAAGCACTCAGCCAACTCGATAGCCTCACCCACATTTATAACCGTCGCACCTTTAATGAATTAGCTCAGCAGCAATGGGCATTGGCGAAACGCCATCAACAACCTATTAGTGCATTAATGATCGATGTGGATCATTTCAAATTATTCAACGATCACTACGGCCATCCTGCAGGCGATTCCTGCTTGAAAAAAGTCACTCAGGCAATTAAAAGTTGCTTGCATCGCACCACTGATATTTTAGGGCGCTATGGCGGTGAAGAATTTATTGTGCTGCTACCGGAAACCGATGCCAAAGGTGCTATGTGCGTAGCGCAATCTATTGGTGAAGCAATCAATGCATTACAAATACGCCACGATGTTTCCCCAACTGCCTCCTTCGTAACTGCCAGTCTCGGCGGTGCAACTTGCTTGCGAACCACCGGACATGATTTGGAAGAGTTAATTAAAAATGCTGACCGCGCATTGTATAAAGCCAAACGCGCCGGCCGTAACCGTAGCTGGGTAGATGAAGTAGCCACCCATAAAACCTTACTCCTGGCTGACACCAACACGGAATTGATTCGCCATTTCACGACACATTTGCAAGCACATTTCAATTTATTAACTGCAGAAACCCAAACCGAATGTTTGGAGCTGGCGGTGGATTTACACCCGGATTTAATTTTGCTCGGCACCAATATCGCCAATACCCAGGCAGGTGCCGATTTATGCAAAATTCTTGCACGTACACCAAAAACTGCCGGTATCAATCTAGCCCTGGTGAGTGAAACACTGGATGATAAAACCAGCGCATTAGGTAATGCATTGGGCATTAAATATCATTTTGATAAATCCCTTAACGGCCCTGCACTATTGAATAAAATAGTAGGATTTATTCATTAAATCTTGCAGGATTAACGCGCGCAGTAAGAATATGATCTTGCCAACGACCATGGATTTTTAAATATCGTTTTGCATAACCTTCTTGCTCAAAGCCTAATGATTTGAGCAAATTCCCTGAACGCTCATTGTGCGGCAAGTAATTGGACATCAGACGATTTAATTTCAGCTCTTCGAACGCATACTTCACAACACATTCACACAACGCTTTCATTATCCCTTTACCTTGGTATGCTTCGGCAACCGCATAACCCATATAACCCGCCTGAAAAACACCGCGCACTATATTGGTCAGGTTGCATACGGCGACCACTTTATCGCTATCATCCACTGCCACAAAATATACCCCTCTCCCCTCCTGCATTTCTGCTCTGCGGTTTTGCATTTGTTCTTGCCAATAGCCCAGCGTATAAAAATGATCGCTGCGCTCAGGCTCCCATGGCGAAAGGTGATTGCGGTTTTCCACATAGAAATTAAGCAATCTATGCGAGTCAGTATAATCTGCTTTTCTGAATTCCAATTTTTGACTCCGTATAAAAAAATCCGTATTACCAGGTAATACGGATTTCTCGAAATAAATTTGAAATGGATCATTAATTGGAGCGAAGCGAATTATACCAATGCACGTCACGCGCATATTTATCTACTTGGTCTGCCACATCCAATACCAACACAAATAACGCCATACGCACCAACACGCCATTGTCGGTTTGACGGAAGATGGCGAGGTTCGGATTTGCATTGAGATCGTTGTCGAGTTCGTTCGCATCGGCGCGGGAGTCACGCGGGAGCGGATGCATAATGACGGTGTTAGGTTCGCAGTATTCGGTGTAGATGGATTGATTCAAACGGAAACGACCGCGGTATTGATCGGCCTCTTCCTTGCTTGCAAAACGCTCTTCCTGAATGCGGGTTGAGTATGCAATATCAATATGGGTGATGCTGGTAGGCAAATCATCGGTAATGTGGACAGTGTGACCTGCTTTGCGTAGCTCTTCAACAATATATTCCGGCATCGCCAATTCTTTGGGCGATACGAGAGTGACGCTGATCCTGTCGAAAATGCACAACAGCTTGCACAGTGAATGCACTGTACGACCATGTTTTAAATCGCCAATCATGGCAATTCGCAAACCATCCAGATCACGCCCTTTGGAACGAAGCTCTTTGCGGATAGTGTATAAATCCAGTAAGGCCTGAGTGGGATGCTCGTTGGGGCCATCACCACCATTGATCACCGGAACACGGCTGCCTTCGGCAAACTCGGCAACTGAACCTGATTGCGGATGACGCATACAAATTACATCGCTATAACCCGAGAGCACGCGCGCCGTATCAAACAATGATTCGCCTTTAGTGAGCGACGAACTTTCAAACCCTGTTGTTTCGCGTACATTGCCACCAAGTAAATTAAATGCAGCCCCAAAACTGACCCGTGTACGAGTGCTGGGTTCAAAAAACATATTGCCGAGAATTGCGCCTTCTAACACGCGCGTCACTTTACGACGTAAGGCATAGGGTTCCATCGCATCAGCAACGTCAAAAATACGCTGGATATCAGCACGTTCAAATTGGGTGATGGAGAGAATGTGGGCACCGGTGAAGTTCACAGGAGAATCCTTAGCGGAGACCGCTGGTTGGGGTGACAGGAAATCGGGCGCCATTCTAGCGGTAGATACCGTTCAGACCAACGGCAATGGCAAAAATATCCGCAAGATTAATAGCCCCAGGAAGCAATGTGCCGATTTAATGAACGGGAATGAGTGAGACCAGTGCCGTGTCTGCACGCCGTTCTTTAGTCGGTAATGATGGCATGAGTCGTTGCATTGCTTGCTCGGCAGTCGCACGGTAGGTAGTTAGCTTGCCTCCCATTACTGATAAAACTCTTGGCCGGGCCTCATCATCCACTGCAAACATGACTTCCCGTGGACGGGAAAAAGCGCGCTTATCGCTTTTTGGTAGTACGCGCAGACCAGCAAATGTTTCGATCTGCTCCGTCGGAATCATCAGTTGCGGAAAGTAATGGCGCAATGTATTCAGCAGATATTCTCGCTCCGCACTTGAACACACTGCTTTTTCCGGAGCATCTTCATGGATCTTTTCAGTGGTACCCACCAGCAAATGTCCTTCCCATGGCAAGACAAAGACTGCTCGTCTATCTGTGGGAGCCTCCAGATAAAAATACTGATCTAATAAAGGAGGAAGAAGAAGATGGCTACCTTGCACCAGCTCAACACCCGGCAATGGTAATGCAGGTACAATCTGGCTCAAGACTTCCCGTGCCCAGGGGCCTGCACAATTGACCAACACCCTGCAGCTTACCGATTCGTGCCCGCGCTCCGTTTCAATATCTACCTTACAACATTGGCCATTGCGTTCGGCGGCCACAAAGCGGGCGGGCATCATTAAATCTGCACCGAGCAATACCGCCGATTGCAATACAGCGCGAGTAAGCGCCGCATCATCAGTCTGGGCTTCATGGTAGCGAAATACAGCACTGAGCTTTTCTTGGCGCAGACCTGCCAAATCCCCCCACTCCTCTTTGGATAATTGCCTGAATAATGAATCCTTATCCAAACCGGCTAGTACAGCATAGAGACTTAACCCGGCTCGAATGGTCAAAGGCGATCGGGTTGAGTCCTCATAAACAGGGATGTGTAAAGGCTTCAACTTCACCAGTTCAGGGGCAAGCTTTAATAACAAGGCCCGTTCACGCAAGCTTTCGCGCACCAAACCAAACTGGGCTGATTCCAGATAACGCAAACCGCCATGAATCAACTTTGAGGATTTACTGGAAGTACCCGCTGCTGGTGCAGTTTTTTCTACCACCAATACAGAATAGCCAGCCGCCGCCGCCGCTTGAGCAACGCCGGCCCCCTGAATACCTGCCCCAATCACGACAATGTCGTATTTCATTCTTTTTATTCCGGCAATTAATAGCTGAGACGTTTAAAGACCTGCTGAGTATAGTCCAGCGCTGTAAAGATGTTCGACAATATTGTCGCCATTATTAACATATTAGTAGTCATTAAAGCGTCATTTTTTATTGCTAACAGGAGCATAAATTCAGGAGGTAATAAAAGCCTGTTTTCCATCCATCCTCTGGACTAACCGTTACACAACTCTGCCCAGCAGCAATACACGTTATTTTTCCAATAAAAACTAAAAATTATTTGCGAGCATCCAAGGTAAAAATAACGCACCAAACAATTACACCACCCTCCTTAAAAAATCGCTCGCGCACCAGACAGGATCAAACGGGTGCCCGGAATCAATTATGCCCCAGCATTTTTTTCAATATTTCTCCATATTTTGGAATTTTTTTATACGAAGGAAGTCAATGCACTTAACAGGTGCAAACAGAAATAAAATGCATTCAATTTCATTGTGGCTACTGAAGAGCAACCCTATTGAAAAAAGTATTCTTCTACCAATAGACTTGGCGCACAGGAAACGTGTAAGCATAAAAATTCCTGAAAATAAATTAACCACCACTGCAATTCCCTCCAGCATCACTAACAACCGTTAGTGCAATAAGAGCGCTCAACAAATACAAAAACCTTACATGAAAAATATTTATGATGGTTTTTGTGAATTTTTAACAGCCACAATGGCGCCCTTGTTTGGCAGGTGAAATATAATGATCAATTCCCTTTTGGTTTATATTCATTTACTCGCTGCATGTGTTGCGATAGGAATTTTATTAATACAGGACTATGCGCTTTTTCAAACCCATGGCCGACGCCTGACAACACTTGAAATAGCTGAATTGCATTTAAATGCGAAAAGAGTATCTATAGCCTTACTGCTGTTATGGGTAACTGGAATCGCTATTGTAATTAAGGGATACGTTGGCCATCCCGATTACATAATCAATCAAAAGCTCTGGGCAAAGTTAAGCGTAGTTGTGGTGCTAACGGTGAATGGGTGCTTGCTACACAGCTTCTGCTTTCCGCGCTTATGTAAGCCACAAGGCCTGAATGATTTATCCAATCCAGAAAAAATACTTCTTGCCCTTTCAGGCAGCTTATCAACAACATCATGGCTCTATGCCAGTTACCTTGGCATAGCACGTCATTGGAGCTTCTCCGTGAAATACACAGACATGATGGCAATATATGCCGGAACGTTTCTGATGTTATTTATAATCGCGTGCCAGTGCCTTTGGTATTTTTCAAAAGCATCGCAAATAACACGACAAACAGACCATCTAACCAGATCCTGGAATGATAATAAAAAGGATATGGAACAACCAACCGCACCAGCGTTGCACGATACGCAATAGATAGAAGGAAAGAGCAGAAAAAATAGAGGTTTGTAAATGTGGGAAAGATAAGGATGTGGTGTTAAATATCACATCCTTGTGATTCACATAATTGATCAATATTCCATTTGTAATCCGGTTTTAATCGCTGGAGCTTGTTGTGTTTGACGATCCTCCAGCAAACATTTTGCATAATGTTCTGCAACCGCAATTGCAGCACAATTAATGATATCGAGATTGCCTGCATACTTCGGTAAATAATCCCCTAAACCTTCCACACTCAAATCGATACGAATACCGCCATCAATCACCATCGGATTGGATTCCAACCGATAGCCCGGCACATAACGTTGAATGCGTAACAGCATTTCATTTAGCGGCCCCTGGATTGCATCCAGATCTGCTGCATCACACCACGCCATAACGGTGGTAAACATACGGGTTTCCAGATTCACGTTATCCACATGAAGCTCAACATCAAATTCATTTACACCAGTATATTTGCGCAATCCCGCTTTCGTGTTGTGGTAATACTCGTCGATATTGGCAAGTGTTCCCGGGCCAATTGAATTTGCAGAAACAATGGAAGAGACAGATATTTTCTTAACATCTGGAATGCAATCGGCCAACACCTTGGCAATAGGTATGGACGATTGACCGCCGCAGGAAATCATACTGATATTGCGATTGCGCAAGGCTTCTTCCATTCCCAAACCGGGGACACAGCATTCACCGATTTGTGATGGAGTCATATCAATCGCTAATATGCCCAACTCCTCAAAAAGTTTGGCGTGTTCTTTATGATAAGCCGCCGAGGTAGCATCAAATACAATGTCACATGAATTGTGTGGATCTAAAAAAGCATTAATACCTTTATCTGAAACCTTAACACCCAATTTAGAGGCATAGGTCATTCCCGCCGAGTCAAGATTCCTTCCTGCAAACAGTACACATTCAAGGAATGGAGATCGTTGAACTTTTGCCAATAAATCGGCACCGATTTTTCCTGTTCCGATAATGCCTACTCGAACCTTGCCATTCTGCTGATTACTTTTAAACACACCTGGCTTGAAAAACTCACCACTCAATAGTGCTTTAATGAACTGCATAATTTAATCCTTAAAAATTATCTCATTAACCGATTTCTTTGTCGGCGGGAAAGAATGCAATTCAAAGATTTCATAATCATTTGGGCCTGAAAATAACGTAAATTAAATTTCGCGAACTACATCCCATAAAGCAAATTTTAAATTACAGACATTTTTTTTATTGCTAGAACTTAGGATTCCCCTAAATCAGGAAAGAGCTTTCACTAAAATAATATTAATGATTTAGGTGAAAAACCAAATTAAAGGCATTAGTAAAACGAATTAATGTACTCTTCCTTTAAAAAATATTTTTTCCTATTAATGAAATTTTAAGCGACAAATTTCTGGCATCTATGAAAATAGGTCTATCAATAATGTGAAGGGGTCGCCATAATCGCGCGCCCTTGAATAATCTTCATAAATACATTGCTGTTTATATTGATTGATATTCAATCATCTGATGTTAAAACACCGCGTTCATGTTAACTATCATCCACTCCTTCGTTTATATGGCGTGGAATTAAACACTACTTTGATTTGAGGTTTTGTCGAAGTAAAAGGTAATTTTTTGACAACTGACACCCGAAGGAGTAGCAAGTGGTTAAACAACCCAAGCATTACTTTGAGGCCATACTGGGAATTAATGCGCCTTGGTCAGTACAGGATGTTTCGATCGACGAAAAAAGCAGAATTATTCACGTAGAGCTCACCTATTTAGTTGAAAAATCACGCTTCTCTTTTTTCTCCAAAAACCAGGATTCCAATAACAATAAAATCGCCGATGCAGGTTTTTCCAAGCGTTGGCTACATACCGGTATTGGTAATTACAGCTGCCACATCGTATCTAATTTTTATGATCAATCGATCAGCGGTTCGGGAATCAGCAAGGATTCGTTATTGCAACCAGGTTTTGTGGGGGATGCCAATCGCAATTACACCCATGAATTACGCCAGCGAATAGCGCTTCTTCATATCCGCGGCCTAGCGCCGGATGCGATTGCCAATACATTGCAAATTGATCAACAAGCGGCAGAAGAAATCATTGGGGATATTGAAAAAACTCCCGAGTCCTATCGTCTTGCCACCTGCTTACCCATGGAATCAGACCCAATTTGGGAAAGCATGATTTACGACAAATTTCATTTGCGAACCCAATTGTTTTCATTAAAGCTTTTGTTGTCGAAACTCAAGCTCACCATGATTGATCCCAAGGTTGAAACGAAATTAGCGGACTCCGTCAATGAATTGCGCAAGTTCTTTATTTCACATGCAAATTCACTTGATGCAGAACTGAGTCAGATTTGTGCGCTTTCGACTAAAAAGCAGTCAGTGGAAGAGCGCCGCAGCACTGTCACCAAACTGGTTCTACCCTCGCTCAAAAACAGCATCTGGCTAAAGCTAATCAGTGCAAAAATAGATCTTGGCTCAAACAATATGCCGTTGAATTTATTTTTAGTAAGGCTGCGCCACGCGTTCCAAAACACACAAGACAATAATGTGCGTGTTGATATCCTTAATCAGCTACGCGAATTTTTCCGTAAAAACGCGAGAAATTTAAAACAGGAATTAATCCTGATTAACAAAATTATGAATGCTCCGGAAGAGCATCAAATTAGCTTGCCAGATGAGCGTAACGACATTTGGAAACGTATCCTCAAAGACGACACTTTCATCCCGAGTTCACATATCGCTTATAAGCTACTGCTATCCAATTTGCGCTCACAAATTTTAATGAACCCCGATCCGGTGGTGGAATTAAATGCTGTGCGACGTGTAAGGGATTTCATCAAACACAACCAGCGATTTATGCAGCAAGAACTTCGCCTTGTGTTAAGCAACGGTTACTCAAATTAAATAAACTGCCAGGAGAGCTTGTATGGCACAAGATACTGATATCCGCATTCGTAGCGCATTAGTAACACGCGATCAGGTTGTGGAAAAAATCAATCGCGGCGAGTATCTCGTTATAGCTGCAGACGAATCCATATTGGATGGATTACCTTCAGGTAACTGGATTGCAGGAACAATTCCTTATTTTATGACCAATGAAGGTGGCAAATCCGATCGCGAACATATTTTTGTTAACACGATTGAAGGGGTTCAACCAAGTAATGCTCCACGGATTACCTTGTACGATGTAAATTCTATTTCGCGTATTGCACAAGAAGCACCGGAACATGGTTTTACCATAGTCATTCTACCGGCAATGTCTGAAGTGCATTTATCCTACGCACAAAATGCCCCTGATTATCCGAATATGTATTTTTCGCCAATCATTGGCTGGATTTCCGGCGTGCATCTGGATGATGTTGGCAACCGTAATGCAAAAGTGGGTTTTGGTCCTGCACGCGGGATGTTATTTGACCAACAAGCCGTAGCTATGCATGTTCCGTTACCAGGCAACCAATTAGCCAACATCAATATTGTGAATCTGTTTAACCAAGGCCAAGGGCCTGAAATTAAATTCAAAAGCACCGGTTTTTCAGTAAGCGATTGCACGATTAATGGCGAGCCCGCAAACCTTGCCGATTATATTAAGTATGCAAAAGTTGATACCCGCTTGCCGTTGGTTGCCAACTATTCCGGCGTTATGATTAACGTTAGTATCCAGCAAGTGGATGAAGCCAATCAAAAAGTGGATCTGTATGCACCGGTGTTTAGCGATATCAGCTACCGTTTTGCTCAACCTGTAGATAATTATATCGAGAGTTTTAACAAGGAGTTATCGGCGTCAGCCAGCGAAAACATTTCATTTTCCTGCAACTGCATTTTGAATTATTTATATTCGGAGTTGGAAGGTAAAAAGACGCGCGAATTAACTGGCCCTATCACCTTTGGTGAAGTGGCTTATCAATTACTGAATCAAACCCTGGTGTACCTCAGCTTAAGCGGCGGCTCTCGCTAGTATTTTGCCCGTTATCGAAATTGCTTTGATAGCGGGCTATTCCTATACTCCATAAGACTGATTTCTTGCGAGCCGCTTATGGATTTCCTGCGCGCCCTATTCTCCCTGTTATTTTTTATAAGCGGTATATACCTGCTGATTGACGGGTTTGCGCCGGAGATTGATGGGCGTTTACTGCTGGCCGCCTGCGGCTTTTTTCTGATAGCGTATATTTTCTGGCCCAGCAAAAAACGCAACCAGCGCGAAGAGACTTATTTCTGGATGGATTGGCTTGAATTGGTAATCGAACTGCCTATTCAAGTTTTTCTCTGGATATTCAGACTATTCGCCCGACTATTTAAAGACGGCGATCCAGGTGTAGACCTTTAGCAAGGTATTAACGCCCTGCCCCGTAAGCCTGGATATAATGCTGCAAGGTTTTTTCATTACGCTTCACAAACTCAATGTCGCTGCGCGGCACAGCTAACACTGCTGGATCGGCTTTTCCCTTTAATTGTTTTGCCTGCTCTTCAGTCATCTTTTCCGTATCACCAAATAAAAAATACGCGGCTATTGCATTGCCCAATCTGGTGCTTAAACGCATGTATTCGCCAACCGATTTCCAGCCGTGCTTTTGGGTAATATTTTTTGCCATTTCCTGTAGATTTTTAGATGTTAACAGCGCATCAATTTTTTTATCTTGCTCTATCGCAGGCAATGCATCGAATGCTTTGATTTTGGCGTCGGTGTTGTTCATCGTATCTATTGCTTGCATAATCGGGGCGATATCGCGGTTGGTTTGCATCCAACGCTGCACTGATTGTGTATTCAAAGTACTGTTAGGCAATAACTGGGCATTCGCTATTGAACCAGCAAGCATCAGAAAAAAACTAACCGAAAAGAAAAACGTTTTTCTCATAATAAAATTCCAACGCCTTAAGAAACCCGAAGTGTCACTGCAGTAATAAAGGACCACACCCAAAAGAAAAAGAACACCAGAAATGGCGTTAACATCCCGAGCTTAAGGCCTGCGACGCCCTTCCCTTCGTAAAAGGGGTAGAACACAAACAATTGAATCAACGTCGGGATAAGCGCAATCACAAAACTACGGGCAAACAAACTGCTGGCAAAAATAGGCAACAAGAATAAAAAGCCCCACAAACCACCCCAGACAATGCGGGGATACATCCAGTGAGGCGATACCGAACCCGGCAGGTTTACATTCAAGGATTGGGTAATACCGTAGCGGCTGAATAACCACATCACCACACACATTATTAATCCGCCCAGACAACCCGCACCAAATACCGTTAACGCATTTTTCATAAACATTGACTCGCGCAAATACTGATCACTAGCTACTGTCAATTGTTGACACTAGCGCCTTCAATAATGGGCGACAGTGTAGCACCACAAATTAACACTTGGTTACACGAAGTCGGCAGTGTGAACTGCTACAATACCGGTTCAGTTTTTAGCCAGTGATATTCATTATGTTTCGTTTTTTTGAAAGCCTGATAAAACCATTCCCTCCGCAGGAACCTTCAGCCCCACCAAAAACCCTCTACGCTTTTTGCCGGCATTACAGCCGGGGAGCCGAAACTTATCTTATCGGTATGGCGGTCTTTACCGGATTAATTGCGGTAATGGAGGTGTCGCTCTTTGGTTTCCTGGGCAACCTTGTTGATTCATTAAACCAGCATTCTCCAGCCACTTTCTGGATTGAATCACGCCGCGAATTAATCTGGATGGGGTTAATCCTGTTAGTCGGTTTACCCGTATCGGTGTTGCTCCATTCGTTGCTAATGCATCAGACATTACTCGGCAATTTCCCCATGCGTATTCGCTGGCAGGCGCATCGTTATCTGTTGGGCCAGAGCTATCAGTTTTACCAGAATGAATTTGCAGGTCGTATCGCGACCAAAGTAATGCAAACCGCACTCGCGGTACGCGAGACCATTATGAAATTGCTGGATGTGATGCTGTACGTCATGGTGTATTTCAGCAGTATCCTGGTACTCGCGGTTTCACTCGACTGGCGACTTGCATTGCCATTAATCGCCTGGTTTGTTGCCTACGGTGGACTGCTCTATTTCTTCCTGCCACGCTTGTCCAAAATTTCTACACAACAAGCCCATGCGCGTTCGGATATGACCGGACGCCTGGTGGATACCTACACCAATATTTCCACCGTAAAACTTTTTTCCCATTCCAACCGCGAGGCGGATTACGCCAAAAAAGGCATGGAATATTTCCTGTCGACCGTTCACCCGCAAATGCGCCTGGCCACATTGCTCGGTACAGCGGTGTGGGTCATTAATGTGTTGCTGATTTTCGCGATTGCCGCGATGTCGCTCTGGCTGTGGTCGAGTGCAGCAATTACTACCGGCGCTATTGCCGCTGCCGTCGGTTTGGTTTTGCGTTTAAACGGAATGGCGCAATGGATTATGTGGGAAGTCTCAGCACTGTTTGAAAACATGGGTACGGCGCGCGATGGACTGAATACTTTATCTATTCCACGCGAAGTACAAGACAAAGCCGATGCACCGGAAATAAATATCACACATAGCACGATTGATTTTAAATCCGTCGATTTTAACTACGGCAAAGAGTCCGGTTTATTGCAGGATTTTAATTTGCACATCAACGCCGGTGAAAAAATTGGTTTGGTGGGCCGCTCTGGCGCCGGCAAATCCACGCTCGTCAATTTGCTGATGCGTTTCTACGATGTAGATTCCGGTTCGATTCTGATTGATAAGCAAAACATCGCCGACATCAAGCAAGAAAGCTTGCGCGCTCATATCGGTATGGTTACGCAAGACACCTCGCTGTTACATCGCTCCATTCGCGATAACTTGCTGTACGGTAAACCCAACGCCACCGAAGAAGAAATGATTCACGCAGCGCAGCAAGCGGAAGCGCATGAATTTATTATGGGTTTGGTAGATAACGAAGGACGCACCGGTTACGACGCCCATGTCGGTGAGCGCGGCGTAAAACTATCGGGCGGCCAACGCCAGCGTATTGCGATTGCGCGAGTGTTAATCAAAAATGCGCCGATTTTAATTATGGATGAAGCCACATCGGCGCTGGACTCTGAAGTAGAAGCGGCCATTCAAACTAATTTAAATTGGTTGATGCAAGGCAAAACGGTTATTGCGATTGCGCATCGTTTGTCCACTATCGCTGCGCTGGATCGTTTGATTGTGTTGGATAACGGCCAAATTATTGAGCAAGGAACCCACAATGAATTGCTTACAAAAAATGGCGTTTATGCCCATTTGTGGGCGCGGCAATCAGGCGGTTTCCTCGGCGAATTTTAAAGCGAAAGGAATGAATCTGTGGCAAGCAGGTAAATTAAACTGGCCACAGATTCATTGAACTATTTAATACTTATGCTGGTGTGTTATCAGGCTTATCGTACCAAACACCGTATTTATCACCCTGCCATGCCAACAGTTGAAAGAGATAAGCGGTTAGCAGCAATGTTAATCCACCCAGCAATGCCCTGTGATCTAGCAAAGCCCATACACATAAAGAAAATCCGCACAGGTGGCAAAAAACTATTCCCCGCGTAGTGGATTTTCGTGAAGGCCGGAACGTTAAATAATTAAAGAAAAACCACCATTTCAACCACAATGGTAAATTGCGCCATACATCAGAATTTTTGTCTACCATAACTCGCTCCCGGGTTAGTGTTTCAATATCCACTTCAAGCACAGCAGCAAGGCATTTCAACGATTCCACACTGGCATTATGGCCACTCTCAATCCGTTGAATCGTTCTCACATTCAAACCAGACATTTGCGCGAGTTGTTCCTGGGAAAGATGGCGGCTAATACGCAGCTCTTTAAGAATCATAAAAATACTCCAGCCTCTGTGAACCCTGATTATTGGTAGAGACTAGCAATGTCAGGTACGAAAGCGACCTGACATTTGCCCGACAGCGACATAATTACCACATTAAATCGTCAGGAATTACGTAGTCTTTATAAGGATCATCTTCATCCGCTTGTTGCTCGGTTTTGGTGTTGGCCACGATGACAAATTTTTCATCGCGCTGGGCAATTTTATCGGCCACTATGCGCGGCACCACTTCGTAACCTTCACCCAATTTCACAACAGCCAAAACACCGCGCACAACTTGTTCCTGAACCAGTTTGGATACGCGGATTTTTTTAATCAGTTTACCATCGGTAAAGTTGTACTCGACGTCGCCCTGGCCCGCTCCTTTCGATTGGCGATGATTTTCAATCAATTGTTTGATTTGCGCAGCGATGGCTTTTTGCTGCAGTTCCTGATCGCGCTGGCGATTCAACTCGCGGTCGCGCTCGGCTTTCTCCTGGCGCGCTTGCTCGGCAGATTGCTTGATTTCATCGACCACTTCTTCGTTGGAGCGGCGCGCTACATTCGTTTCTTTACGCTTTTCCTTATTCGCCTGCTTGGCTTTTTTTGCGTCGATTAAACCCGCTTTTAACAGTTGATCTTGTAAGGAAGCCATGGTGTTTCTCTGTAGAAGCTATATTTGTTATGGATAAGATGAATGGGGCCCCCGTTCATCCGTTGTAGGCGATCAAATCGCATGGTTTTAGTCAGGGCGCCATCATACAGTTGACTTATCGATGAAGGCTATTTTTCACCGTATCTGCGATTGCCCGATCCCAATAAGCAGGCTCACCAAAAGTTTCGCGCAAATGCGCGATGAACAATTGTGCTTTAGCCGCGTGAGAGCGCCCCGGCATACGCACCGCATGAATACCAGGCTGGATTTTTGCCGGAATATCCGGCGCGTCGGCGAATAAACACACCAATTGCCCACGCACAATTGCATCACTGACCAACCAGCTTGCAAGATGCACAATTCCTACACCATCCAATGCTGCCTGCAATAAAAAATTAATGTCGTTACTGCAAAAACTTCCTTTCACGGCGAGCGGCTGATTGCGATTAATACCGGCAAACCCCCAAAGCCCGGGAACCGTCGCGCCCTTACCTTTCACTGTCAAGCAATTATGTTTTACCAAATCCGGGGGCGACAGGGGTATTCCGTGCTTTTCAAGATAGCACGGGCTGGCGCAAACCAATCGCTGGAACGGCGCCAGCTGCGTAGCAACCAGATCGCTATCCGGCAATTTGCCAATGCGAATTGCTACATCTACACGATGTACCGAGAGATCCAGAATTTCGTCGCTGACATTCATGTCAATTTCCATCAATGGATAGCGCCGCAAAAAACTCGTCACCGCTGGCGCCAAATGGATACGACCAAACACCGAGGGTGCCGTAATCGTCAATAGTCCTTGCGGATCAACATTGCGCGCTGATATCGCCGTCTTCGCTTCATCCAGCTCCTGCAAAATAAGGCGTGCTCGCGGTAAAAACTCTTCACCCGAATCCGTTAATAAAATGACGCGCGACGTGCGATGAAATAATTGAAAGCCCAGCTCAGCTTCCAACGCATCAATTTTGCGCGATACCGATGACACTGCCATAGTCTGCGCCTTGGCAACTTTCGACAAGTTACCCGTATCGGCAACGGCGATAAATAAGCGAATGGCATCTAACATTATGCGATCTAAACCCGATATGATTACTTTGCAAATATCGCAAAGATGGTTTGCGATTTGGGTTATTGTGCGATTTTACGCAAACAAATACAATTTTTTCACCAAGCACACGGCACCACGTGTTCGGTCTTCTTAATCTGTGCTGATGGGTTAAATCCCCAAGGAATTTATATGTCTGTATTCTCCATGAAAAAACTCGCTCTTGCCGCCGCGCTGGCTTCAGCAACATTTATTACCGGCCTCGGCAGCCAATTCGCTATGGCCGCAGCGCCGATGGTGAAAACGCCTGCTCCGGGATATTACCGCTTGATGGTGGGTTCTTTTGAAGTAACAGCAATTAACGATGGCACCGTGGAGCTGCCAGTAGATAAGCTGCTCACCAATCCCGAACCAAAAACTAACGCGGCGCTGGCCAATTCTTTTTTAAAAGCACCACTGGAAACATCTGTGAATGCTTACTTGATTAACACCGGCGAAAAACTGGTATTAATTGATGCCGGTGCTGGCGCGCTTTTTGGTCCAACGCTGGGGAAATTTGTCGCTAACCTACGCGCATCGGGTTATGAGCCTGCGCAAATCGATGATATCTATATCACCCATTTGCACTCGGATCATATTGGCGGCTTGGTAAGCAACAATGCCCTGGCATTTCCTAACGCGGTGGTTCATGTCGATCAAAAAGATTCAGATTTCTGGTTAAGTAAAGCCAACCTCGATAAGGCACCAGCAGACGCCAAAAGCTTTTACACCAATGCCATCGCTATGCTAACGCCGTATAAAACTGCCAAAAAATTCGCACCGTTCAATCATAAAACCCAATTAACACCGGGCATTAAAGCCGTTTCAACTTACGGCCACACTGCCGGTCACAGTGTTTATGAAGTGGAAAGCCAGGGACAAAAACTTTGGCTGATTGGCGATTTGATTCACGTTGCCGCAGTGCAACTGGATCATCCGGAAATAACCATCGCTTTCGATAGTGACCAGAAAAAAGCCGCTGCCGAGCGCGATAAAATTTTCACCCAGGCAGCAAAGGAAGGAATTCTCGTGGGGGCAGCGCACATCCAGTTCCCAGGTCTTGGTCATTTACGTAAAGAAGGCAATTCCTACGATTGGATTCCGGTGAACTTTACGCAACTGCATTAATCGTTGAACTCATGAAAAAGGGGATCGATTCTATCGATCCCCTTTTTCATTTCCGCTAAGAACCCGATAAAACTTCAGCCACTACGATATGCATATTATGATGCGCAGGGTGAACTTCACTTCGATTCATTTACTCGTGTGCCAATCCGTTTATGTCTGCAACTGAAACAAAATCCTGGGATATTTTTTGCCGTGTCATTGATAACTACGGCGATATTGGCGTTTGCTGGCGCCTTGCACGGCAACTTGCCAATGAACATCACCAACAAGTGCGGTTATGGGTTGATGATCTGCATTCATTGATAAGAATTTGGCCGGAGGCGCAAGATATCGAACAACAGTTCTGTGCCGGTGTTGAAATTTGCCATTGGGTTGAGCCATTTGCGATAAATATCACTGCCGCCCAGGTTGTCATCGAAGGATTTGCTTGTGATATTCCAGATTCCTATTTGCAGGAAATGGCAGCACAAAAGCGCACGGGGGAGCCACCGGTGTGGATCAATCTGGAATACCTGAGTGCTGAAGAATGGGTAGAGGATTGCCATGGGATGACCTCAGTGCACCCGGCCACCGGTTTGCGCAAAACATTCTTTTTCCCGGGATTCACATCCAAAACCGGCGGTTTGTTGCGCGAGCGGGGCTTACTAGCTAATCGAGATAACATCGATAAACGATTGTTTTTAGAACAAATTGGAGTTCAGCAAAAAGATGCTTCTTTGCTGGTATCACTCTTTGCCTACGAAAACCCGGCTATTGCTTCTCTATTAAAGGGCTGGATCAACTCACCTACTCCCATTCACTGTCTGGTACCCAACGGAAAAATACTCTCGAGTATCAATCAAGCACTCGGCATAAAAGTGCAAACCGGGAAACAGTGGCAGCAGGGAAATCTATCCCTTGAGGTAATTCCCTTCCTCACTCAAGTGGACTATGACCTATTACTTTGGGCGTGCGATATCAACTTTGTGCGCGGCGAGGATTCGTTTATACGGGCGCAATGGGCTGGAAAACCCTTTATCTGGCATATTTATCCACAAGATGAACAAGCCCATATCATCAAACTTGATGCGTTTCTTACCAGGTTTCTTACCGGAAAAAGCACAGAATTTGCTGATTGCTTGCGTAGCCTCTGGCATAACTGGAATGAATTTGCAGACACCGGTGCTAGCTGGGAAAAAATGTTGGCGCAGCTACCGCAATGGAAATTTGCCGCGCGTGACTGGAGCCAGGATTTAGCCGAACAGCCCGATTTAGCTTGCCAACTAATGATGCTGGCAGCTGGATATGCCCCCCAAAAAAGCACTACAGAAAAACCTTAAAGAACTGTATAGTAGCGCGCCGATTTCAAACCCTCGGGAAACTTGGCGGTGCGCGCCGCGTAGGTCAAGGTCTCCCGCATTACTTAACTACTGCAAACTGGGATTTACCATGAAAATTGCACAAGACTGCCGCGCTGGCAACGTTCTGATGATCGACGGCTCACCCTGGGTTGTTCAAAAAGCGGAATACAACAAATCTGGCCGCAACTCCGCTGTTGTAAAAATGAAACTGAAAAACCTGCTCAACGGTATCAACACTGAAACCGTATATCGCGCTGATGACAAATTCGAAGACATCCAATTGGATCGCAAAGAAGTAACATATTCTTACTACGCTGACCCAATGTACGTATTTATGGACCCTGAGTTCAACCAATACGAAGTAACCGGCGAAGAGCTGGGCGATTTGCTCCCATGGATCGAAGACGGCATGGAAGACGTGTGTGATGCAGTTTTCTACGAAGGCAAAGTAATCTCTGTAACTCCACCAAATGCTATCACCCGCGAAGTTGCTTACACAGAGCCTGCTGTACGTGGCGATACCTCTGGCAAAGTGATGAAGACCGCAAAACTCAAGAACGGCACCGAATTGCAAGTTGCTGCTTTCGTTGAGATCGGCCAAAAGATCATCATCGACGCTCGCACTGGCGAATACAAATCTCGCGCATAAGCCTAAGAGCCCCTTCTGCCAGCGACTAACCAGTCGCTGGCAACTCCCGCAAAAAGCACCAACAAGGTGCGAAAAAATCAAAAGCGCACCATTTTGGTGTTGAGAGATAAGATTTTTACTCTCATAATCCCCCCGGGTGATGGCGGGTAAAGCCCTCCAGACTCCATGCTTACACTCAGGTTGCACTACATATAGCGCTCATCTGGAAACGTTATTGTCCTGGCAACTGCTCCTTATTTTTAATTTAATCATCGATCATCGGTTCTCATATCCGGGTGTGCCAGGCATTTGCCCTTTGTAACCGATAGAGTTGGAGTTTACTGTGAATGATGTAAATACACGCCTAGAGGCAATCTATAACCAGGTAGTACAAAGAAATCAGGGCGAACTGGAATTTCACCAGGCAGTAAAAGAAGTCATTGAAACCCTTGGCCCGGTTTTACAAAAACACCCGGAATACGCAGAACAAAAAATAATTGAAAGAATCTGCGAACCCGAACGCCAGATTATCTTTCGCGTACCCTGGACTGATGATAAAGGTGAAGTGCAGATCAATCGCGGCTTCCGGGTTCAATTCAATAGTGCCCTGGGGCCATATAAAGGCGGCATTCGCTTTCATCCATCCGTCACGCTTGGCACCATCAAGTTCCTGGGATTTGAACAAATTTTTAAAAACGCATTAACCGGTATGCCGATTGGTGGGGGCAAAGGCGGTTCTGACTTTGACCCCAAAGGCAAATCAACGGCAGAAGTTATGCGTTTTACCCAAAGCTTTATGACTGAACTCTGGCGCCATGTCGGGGAATACACTGATGTTCCAGCGGGTGATATTGGCGTAGGTGCACGCGAGATTGGTTACATGTTTGGTCAATTCAAACGCCTGACCAATCGTTATGAGTCCGGCGTCCTGACTGGCAAAAGCCCGGCCTGGGGTGGTGCTTTGGTACGCAAGGAAGCGACTGGTTATGGTGCAGTATTCTTCCTCGACGAAATGCTCAAAATACGTAATACAACCCTGGAAGGAAAAACGGCTGTAGTATCCGGTTCAGGAAACGTTGCCATTTATGCAATTGAAAAATTACAACAATACGGTGCCAAAGTTGTTGCCTGTTCTGATTCCAATGGTGTGATCTATGACCCCAATGGCATCAACCTCACGTTGATCAAACATTTGAAAGAAGTTGAACGCAAACGCATTAGCGAATACATCAACCATCGTTCAGGAGCAAACTATTTAGCAAATGGCAATATCTGGGATATTCCCTGCGAAGTTGCCTTGCCTTGTGCCACCCAAAATGAATTGGATGGAAATTCAGCGCGGACACTGGTCAATAACGGCTTGATTGCGGTGAGCGAAGGGGCAAATATGCCATCCACTCCGGCAGCGATCCGGATATTCCAGGAAGCCAATATCGCTTACGGTTTGGGTAAAGCAGCCAACGCAGGAGGTGTAGCAACTTCGGCATTGGAGATGCAGCAAAATGCCAGTCGCGATTCATGGAGCTTTGAGTTCTCCGAACAGCGCCTGAAAACAATTATGCAAAACATTCATCAGGATTGTTTTAATACAGCCGAAGAATATGGACACAAAGGCAATTATGTTTTGGGTGCAAACATCGTAGGCCTACGACGCGTTGCAGAAGCGATGATTGCTTTCGGGGTTATCTAGCAGGTAAACCTGATGGAAAAACACCGCTTCAGGTGTTCTTCCATCTCCTTCAAAATAAAAACCAATACTATAGGATGTAAAACCCTATACAACCGTTTATAAACCTATCAAACCGCTCAGCACCAAAAAATCCGAATAGGTAACACTTGGATAAAATAGCCCCATTATCCAAAGGAGTTATTTTTATGCGTGCAATAATCATGTTATTGGTTGGTCTGGTATTTTTCTCCCGATTCGCTATCGCACAACCATCCGAGCAAGAAAGGGTTCCGCAAACTCTGGATGAGCTAAAAGCAGCTATTGAAAAAATCCGTACGGAAACAAACACCCCCGCCATTGGCATTGCACTGGTTAATAAAAACGGTCCCTATTGGATTGCCGGCCTTGGCGAAGCCAATATCGAAACGCACACACCTGCTGACGAAAACACATTATTTCGTATTGGCTCCATCTCTAAAATGTTTGCCGCGCTGGCGATTTTAAAATTACAGGAAGAAGGCAAACTTAATCTTAATAACAAGGTACGCGATCTGGTACCTGAAATTGAATTTGAAAACCCGTGGGAAGAAACAAATCCAGTAAGAATTGTTCACCTGTTGGAACACACCACAGGATGGGATGATATTCATCTCGCGGAATATGCGTATTCAGCACCAGACACAATGACTACAAAAGAAGGATTAGACTATCACTCTGATTCACGCAAATCCCGCTGGGTTCCTGGCACTCGCCACGCGTACTGCAATGCAGGTGCAGCAGTCGCTGCTTATATTATTGAGAAAGTTTCCGGAGAAAAATACGAAGACTATATCGACCGGAATTTTTTCCAGCCAATGGGAATGACTTCAACCAGTTACTTCCAAACCGACCTTTACCAACAAAAAGGCGCAACGCTTTATACCGACGGTAAAGCAGAAAAATACTGGCATATTCTTCACAGGGCCGCCGGCTCAATCAATTCCTCGCCCAAGGACATGGCAAATCTTGTGCAACTTTTATTACTGCGCGGAGCAACACCAGCACAACAATTAATTTCAGGCACAGCGCTTGATCGCATGGAAACACCTGAAACAACGTTGGGATATGCATCAGGCATTAAAGCAGGCTACGGCTTGGCAAATTACACCAGCGGCTATAAAGATTCCCAAGTTGCATTTCATGGCCATAATGGTGGTTTATTTGGTGGCCTTGCAGAATTGAGTTACAACAAGGAATTAGAAACAGGCTACGTATTTATGATCAACGCCGGCAACTGGCCAGCTTTCGATAAAATTTCCAAAACTATTCGTGCCTACTTATTAAAAGATCACCACGCCAATAATCCCGAGCCTATCGCACTGCCTGAAAAATTTAAAAATCTTTCAGGTTATTACGTGCCGATCAATCATCGCCAACATCTTACTCGCTCTACAACTACTGTTTTCGGCGTTATGAAATTTCACAGTGACGAAACTTATTTTTATCATCAACCTTTACTTGGCGGAATGGAACCACCCGGTAAAAATTATGCGATAAATGACAGCGCTTTGATTAATAGCAACTTGATTAATAACCATTTGATTGATAGCTCAACGGGACTACCTGCAATTGCGATAGTTGATGATCCACTCGCAGGAAAAACAGTGCAAATCAATACGGATCTGTTTCAAGCCGTTTCGCCCTTACAAGTATTTGGCCTGCTTGGTCTTTATGGTTCATTAATTATCCTCAGTTTATGCAGTTTGCTCGCAGCGCCCGTGTGGGGTTTGCGCCGGATAATTAAAAAGATACCCACTGATTCGAGCGTATGGATTCGTACCTGGCCGCTTATTGCAAGCCTGCTATTTTTTGGATTTACAATCGTCACATCAATTAGTGGATTATTTATTCAAGCTGCTGGAATTATTTCAGTGCTTTCATTATCGATATTCGCACTAAGCATCCTTTACCCGCTTGGTGTTGTAATCTGCATCCGGGTGTTATTCACATACCGGCAACAACCAATATCAAAATGGATATACTGGTATGCATCAATTTACACCGGCTTGCATCTATTGATGGCAGTTCATTTGGCTTACTATGGATTGTTTGCACTCAGAACCTGGGCATAACCTATGAGTTTTTATTTTTTCCCGCGCAATAAAACATTCTGGATTTATCACGGATCTGTATTGTTATTATTGAGTATCGTGCAAGCAGCAGTGATTATGCTTTGGCGGGAATCTGTAATGTTTAATGCAGTGGCAGGCCTTCTCTGGCTGCCATTGTTTACCTTTGCAGTACTCTATTATCGCTACCTGTACAAACATCGACATTGGTATCAGTTTGGCACCAGTAAAAATATTCTGATTGTTTTAGTCTATAGTGCAGTTAGTAGTTTTCTGGTAACTGTAGTAATGATTGGAAGCACTTTTCCTTTTTTTTGGGACGAGGTTAAACAACTCCAAACAGTCGCCAAACAACAAGCGACATTAACTAGCATTACCATTCAACACATTATTGGCAATAGCTTACAAACCCAATTATTTATAAGTGGCTGGATCTTTATTTATATCAGTATCACAACCAGACAACGTATTGCTGAAACAGAACTTACCAACCTTCGTTTGCAAAACAGCCTGAAAGAAGCCCAGCTTTCAAGCCTGACCAATCAACTCAACCCGCATTTTTTATTTAATGCCCTTAACAATATTCGCTTTACAATTTATGAAGACCAACATAAAGCCGATTTGATGCTCACCGCATTAGCAGATGTTTTACGTTATTCACTGGAATGCAGCCAGCATTCCAAGGTCCGGCTTGAGCAAGAACTTGCCATCGTTAATCGTTACATCGATATAATAAAGATACAAATGGAAAAACGTTTGGCATTTAATCTTGATATTCCGGAACAACTGAATAACTATCTGATACCACCAATGTTGCTTCAGCTTTTTATTGAGAACGCGATCAAACATGGCATAGATAATTTGCGTGCAGGTGGTACAGTTATCGTAAAAGCAGAATACATCCATCAAAAATTACATTTTTACATCACCAATACTGCACCGGAAAATACAGATAAACCTGCACATAATATGGGTATCGGTTTAAAGAATATTGAGCAACGTCTAACGTTACTTTATGGCGATGCAGCCAGCTTTCATATAACACATCAAAACGATGAATTTTCCGTTCACTTAACTATTCCTTGCGAAAAGGATGAATAGCCTTATGAAAGCATTAGTTGTTGAAGATTCCCGCATCGCACGTGAAGGATTAGTTCGTATGTTAAAAAACTATCCCGAGCTGGATGTTATCGGTGAGGCTGATCACCCTGCTAGTGCGTTATTGTTAATTGAACAAACACAGCCTGATGTAATTTTTCTGGACATCCATATGCCTGGCGAGACAGGCTTTGATTTGCTGGAAAAACTGGACTACAACCCTAGAATTATTTTCACTACCGCTTATTCTGAATATGCCATCAAGTCATTCGACTATCACACCATTGATTACTTGCTTAAACCGATTAGCCACGAACGGCTGGATCAAGCTATTGCCAAATTGCAGCTTTCCACAGACAAGCAGGAAGTTGAATCCAGGCAAACATTAGAAATGAACCATAAGATTTTTGTCAAAGACGGCGATCACTGCCATTTGATTACTCTGGAATCCATTCGTTATTTTGAAAGCTGTAAAAATCATGTGCGGATTTTCTTTGGTGACAAATCCACGTTTATTAAGAAGTCGCTGAATAACATCGAAGAACGTTTGCCCCGAAAATTTTTCTTCCGGGCCAACCGCCAATATATTGTTAACCTGCAGGCCATTCGTTCAATTGATGAAGCTATTCATGATGGTTTTATCCTGACTCTGGATAACGGTTATGAAATTGAAGTATCAAGGCGGCAAGCAATAGATCTTAAAAACTTGTTAAGCATTTAATTAAAAGATTTATCACTATTAATTTACCCGTTACCGGTTAAAAAACGTAAAACCGATGTTTACCTCTCCGCAGGGGCGCTATATATCAACCACTCTGGAACAGATTACCGCGATCAACCAAATGAAGTTATAAAAAGCCGGAAACTGCTCCAAAAAAATAACTATTTATACCAAACAAAAGTGGATTGAGAGAATGAAAACAACAACCTCCTTGATATTGCTATTAATCGGTTCAATAACGGCTTGCGGTGGCGGAGGTGGTGGTAACTCAAATAATGTTCCAGGCAGTACTTCTGCCCTACCCTCCAGCTCAGACAAATCAGCATCCAGTGTAATCTCCAGCTCCGTGCAAAGTAGTGCGATTTCATCATCAAGCCATTCCTCTTCATCGACCGCAGAAACCGCAACACTAAAAGTGGTAGGTTATACGCCTTCATGGTCCACATCCGCTGCTGAAATTCAATACAGCAAATTAACCCATATCAATTACGCGTTTGTGCTGCCAAATGCTGATGGCAGTTTACAAAGCTTGCCCGAACCACAGCTGTTGCAAACCATCGTCAGCAATGCGCATGCAAATGGCGTTAAGGTGGTAGTTTCAGTGGGAGGCTGGAATGATGGCGATGACAGTGCTTTTGTTGCCTTTGCTAAAACAGAAGAAGGTAGAAACCGTTTTACGCAGGAAGTTATTGAATTGGTCGATACCTATCAATTGGATGGTATCGATATTGATTGGGAATACCCTAACCCCGGTAGCGAGGCAGAAAATTTTCGTTTGTTAATGGCCCAACTGGCGGAAGCGATGCACAGCGATAACAAATTATTAACCGCTGCCGTTATTGCATCAGGCAATACCGGAAACGGCGTGGTCGCTGAGGTTTTTAATTATGTCGACTTCCTAAATCTCATGGCCTACGACAAAAATAGTGGTGACCACTCGCCCTACTCTTACGCGGAAGCATCGATTGCTTATTGGTCTGCGCGCGGCTTGCCAAAACATAAACTGGTATTGGGTGTTCCTTATTACGCTCGTCCGAGTTGGTCCGCCTATAAAACCAAAGTCGAAGAAAATAGTGCTAACGCTTGCCGCGATACTGACGGCACCGATTATTGGAACGGTATTCAAACCATTCGCCAGAAAGCACAACTGGCGCGCAATTATGGCGGCATTATGACCTGGGAATTATCGGAAGATACTCAAGGCGCAAACTCGTTATTAACAGCGATGACCGAAGCACTTTGGAACCAGCCAGCAAGTTTTGTTTGCAATTAATCACGATTATTTTGGCTTCTGGAAATACCAATACACTCTAATACCCAGAAGCCATAATAAAATACCGCCAAAAATGACTGCGTCAAAATAACTCGACCTTACCTGCATAAACACGTGAAGCCATGCTAATACAGCAATCAGGTAAATGCCTTTATGTAATCTGATCCAGTTTTTCCCCAAGCGGAGCATCATCGCTTTAGTCGATGTCATCCCTAACACGATCAGCAAAATTACCGCAGGAATAGTGACAAGAATATAAGGTCGTTCAACCAACTCTTTACCAAAGCGAGTTAAATCCAGCCCCAAAATAAATACAAGGAATGCCATCACGTGCAACAGCGCATAAAACAATGTGAATAGCCCCAGCATACGCCGATGTACTTGCAACCAGCGAAAATGAAATCTATCGACATGGATTAATCGACGCAAAGGGGTAACCGCAAGTGTGATAAATAAAAAATAAATTGCCCACTCACCAGTAAAAAGAACAATGGTTTTGGCTGGATCTGCACCTAATTGGTTGGTGAGAGTTTTATAAATTATAAAAACCAGCGGAATTAACGCGAGAAAGAAAATCAGGACTCTTCGCCAAAGAACAGACATTGTATTTCATCCAGCAAATAGGATTACGGCGGATATTTTGCAAATATCCGCACTGCTCGATATTAATAGTATTTACGTAAATCCATCTCTTTATAAAGATGCGCAACTTGTTCGGCATAACCGTTAAACATTTGCGTTGGAACAATATTGGGCCTTAACAAACCGCTCGGCAAACGACGCTCTTCTGCCTGGCTCCAACGCGGGTGACTAACCTTTGGATTTACATTTGCATAAAAACCGTATTCATCCGGTGCAATCATGCTCCAGGTGGTTTTGGGTTGCTTTTCAGTAAATTCAATTTTCACAATGGATTTAATATATTTGAATCCGTATTTCCACGGCACAACCAGACGCAAGGGTGCGCCGTTTTGATTAGGTAAAACTTTTCCGTACAAGCCTACAGCAAGAATGGTTAGTGGATGCATCGCCTCATCCATACGCAAACCTTCGCGGTATGGCCAATCAATGGTGCTAAACGAGCTTTTTTGACCGGGCATTTCTGACGGGCGCTTTAACGTAGTGAAAGAAACAAATTTAGCGTTGCCAGTTGGCTCAAAGCGTTTAATTAAATCCGCTAACGGAAAACCAATCCAGGGCACAACCATGGACCAGGCTTCCACGCAGCGCAGGCGATAGATACGCTCTTCCAGATTGACCCCTTTCAATAAATCTTCCAGCGTGTAAGTGCCGGGCTTGGCAACCTCGCCCGCAATTTCCACCGACCAGGGATGCGGTTTAAGCACATGGGATTTCGCAGCTGGATCCGTTTTGTCGTAACCGTATTCGTAAAAATTGTTATAACCAGTCACATGCTCATAGGGAGTAAGGTTTTCGCTGATTTTTTCCGAGTTGGTTTTTGCAGCCGCAATTTGTTGTTTTAACCAATCAGGGCCCGGCAAATCCTTATCCACTATTTGACTTGGCGCCGCCATTAAACCCGGCGCCGTTACCATACCAACACCCAATGCTGCAGCACTCATAGTACCGCGCATAAATTCGCGACGGGTATTGTAGATACTTTCGGGAGTTATTTCAGAAGAAGGAATATCAGAGAATCTTTTAATTAGCATGATGACCTCACATTGCACTAACAAGATGAGCTATAGACTCAGCCCGATGAAATTTGTTACTGCCGGGCAAAAATAAAATTTCGCCCCTGTTTTTCACAAACATAAAAGGTATTATCCAGCGGACTGCAATCACCTGCAACCAACCCTTGTGGTATTGCAGTCGACTCACTCACACCCATGCTGGCTTTATCTTTTTTCAGGAAGCTATACATAGTTTCAAAACGCTGGGCAAAGTCCAAGCCCTTGCTGTTGATATCCTGATAAAGATAAGTAAATTTTCCATAAGTCATAGTAACTCCGCACAAACCTATCTCACACATTTTGACAATGTATTGCTGGTAGGCGCGCGTTAAATACTGATTGGTTGCACCGTCTTTATAAACAGGTAAATCCATTTTATTTTCAGTCGCCAATGCGGATTTGGCGAGACGCTGATTCGATTTATTGCCGACTAATACAAAAGCACCATTGCCGCATTTCAACTGTTTGGACATCAACTCGCAGCCAAAAATATTTTCGACTATCGGAACAGTACGTTGAATAGTAGCTATAGGTTCAGCTCTACTCGTTTGAACCGGTGATCTTTCCGCAACGGCAGGCTTGGCTTTTGTAGCTACGCCGGCTTCCATAACTGCCAATTTGTTTTCTATCGCTACGGGAGGCTTTTTCATTGGCAAGGGTAATTTAATACCATTTCTCTCGGCTGACCGTTTTAGCAGCGATGCCTGCACCTGTTCGTTATTTTTTTTGAATTGATTAAACGAGGGTAAATTTTTGGTTTGCGCTTTTGCCTGAAGCTGGCAATACACTTGTTCGTAGTAGGTTTCAGCGAGGGCGAAGCAGAATTGATCTGCATTTGCAGTATTGGAAATAAAAAGAAGAAATGCGACATAAAAAAATAATATTTTCATTTTAATTAGCCGCAACATTATCAATGCCAAGTATTAAAATAATATTCCACATCCATATCCTGATGTAACACACTAATAACGTCAACTATCCCTGTACTAAGTCGATAAAACACCAAATGCTCACCGTGCGGAAATGAGTAATAACCAGCACAAATATCTTTTCTATTTTTTCCTGACAATGGATGTTCAGCAAGCCATTCGAACCGCGGCTCAAGCAGTCCAGGATATTTATCACGTTGTGATTTACCCCATTGATGCTGGGTATATAGCGCGACACTTTTCAAATCATCCCTGGCACGGGGAGTTACCCGATATTTCTTCATTAAATGCCCTTATCAATTATCCCTATCCAATTCATCAATCAATGCACCTACGGAAAAATTATCAACAAATTGGCCTTGGTCCGCCTGCTGCGCACCTTGAGCAAGGTGTGTTCTCAACGCCTCCATCTTCTGCTTCCGCCCCTCAAGTGTACGTAAAGCATCACGCACTACTTCACTAGCAGAACCATAACGTCCGCTGGCAATCTCATTTTTGATAAAAACTTCCCAATGCTCACCCAGGCTCAGGCTGGTAGTGACCATACGCCCCCCCAACTATTCATATTTAACATTAATGAATACAAACCCTTTCAAAGCGGCCTGTAATTGTTTAATGCGTAATCAACCAACACTGATGAATCTTGGGATTGCGTTTGAAATCTTCATCGATAGTACGCGCACTGATGTCTTTAATTGTGTATGCACTCAGCGCTTCATTATCCAGTTTAAAACTGCGCAAGTTATTGGAGAAAATTAACGTTCCACCTTCTGCAAGTGAGCGCATGGCGTTGTGGATCATACCTACATGATCGCGCTGTACATCCAATACATCTTCCATACGTTTGGAGTTGGAGAAGCTAGGCGGATCAAGCAAGATCAAATCGTATTGCTGGTCATTTTCTTCCAGCCATTTCAAACAATCCGCTTGCTCTAAACGGTTGCGCGATTCACTCAAACCATTCAATGCAAAATTTTTGCGAGCCCAATTCAGGTAGGTGTTGGACATATCCACGCTCACTGTGTAACGCGCACCCGCCATTGCAGCGTGCACACTTGCAGTAGCGGTATAGCAGAACAGATTTAAAAAGCGCTTGTCTTTTGCCAATTCTGCAATCATCAACCGCACCGGGCGATGATCCAGGAATAAACCGGTATCCAGGTATTGCCACATATTGATATGCAATTTGGCCTGACCTTCCTGCACGCTGAATAAATCGCCCGTTGGGCGCTCACTCAGTTTTTCGTATTGGCTGCTACCTTTATTGCGGCGGCGTTGTTTGTAACTGATATTTGCGTCGGGAATATCCAACGCAAACGGCACCGCCTGTTCAATTTCCGCAAAGCGCGCTGCTGCA
Source organism: Cellvibrionaceae bacterium (assembly GCA_021151825.1). Taxonomy (GTDB): domain Bacteria; phylum Pseudomonadota; class Gammaproteobacteria; order Pseudomonadales; family Cellvibrionaceae; genus Cellvibrio. The sequence goes on along the minus strand of JAGKWQ010000006.1, from coordinate 384,858 downwards.
CGTTCTTCATCAACAGATTTCGGTGCTGCATATTCCTGCACATGGGCATATAACTGTGACGCGCGATTGGGTTGGGTTTGGCCACGGTAAATATCAATTGCAGCTGAATATTCCGGCATATCAGCATCGTATAAACGATAGCAACTGATATCGTTTTTCTTCGCCCACTTTTCCAATTGTTTAAGATTTTTTTGCAGACGGTTCACTAACATCTGCGCACCATTACTTAATGCAGCTTCCCGTTCTTTTTTATTTTCAACTTTTACTTTTTGCTCAGCTGCTTTGCGCTTTTCATCATCTTTGCTAAAGCGCGCATCCTGCTCAACACGGCTTTGCACAAACGCTTCACTGCTAATAGTGAACATCAACAATTCGCTGGCGATAGTGCCGTTAAAAAACTTGTATTTTTTATCCGCGCGCAACCCCATTTGTTTGCCAAGCTCGGGATTGCCGGTAAACACACCCGCACGCCAACCCTGGAATTCATTGCGCAACCGCTCGCCCATATGGGCATACAATAATTTCAAGGACTCAATTTCCCCCAATCGCTCACCGTACGGCGGATTGCTAATAACCAATCCGAAATCCATGGTTTTATGCGTGGGTTTTACAAAATCTTTTAACTCTTTGCGACTGACACGCAACCAGTGATCCAATTCGGCGCTGACAATATTTTCTTCTGCAGCGCGAATCACTTTCACATCGGCATCGTAACCGCGAATCTCGGGTAGATTTTCTTTTTCCAACCCGGCTTTTTTGCGCGCAAACGCCTCTTCACGCAATTCCAGCCAAATATCGTTGCGATGATTCAACCAACGCTCGAAACCAAAACTGCCACGCAATAATCCCGGGGCTATATCAGCAGCAATGAGTGCTGCTTCAACCAGAATCGTGCCCGAACCACACATGGGATCCAGCAACGCACCACCTTGCGCGGCAATTTCCGGCCAACCGGCGCGAATCAAAATACCTGCCGCCAGGTTTTCCTTCATGGGCGCACTACCCTGCTTTACACGATAACCACGGCGATGGAGACTGTCGCCCGACAGATCGATACTGACAATCGCTTTATTTTTGGCAAGACGCACATTCACGCGCAAATCCGGATCGCGTTTGGCAACGGAAGGCCGTTCACCACTAAAGTCGCGCAAGCAATCGACAATGGCATCCTTCACCTTGAGAGCGCCAAACTGAGTATTGCGGATGGTATCGTTGGTCCCGATAAAATCCACCAGCAAGCTGCCACTTGGGCTCAGATGCTCTTCCCAGCGAATTTCACGTACACCATCGTAGAGTGCTTCCTGGGACTCAGCCTCAAAGCTGGCCAGAGGCAGCAGAATCTTGTTAGCCAGCCGCGACCACAAGCAGGCGCGATAAGCCATTGTTATATCGCCAGAAAAATAAACACCGGCTACAGTTTCGCGAATATCATCGGCCCCAAGTTGCTGGAGTTCGGTATTAAGCAAGCCTTCCAGACCTTTTGGGCAGGTGGCAAAGTATTGATGAATCATTTCTATTCCAGAGTGAACTTTCATGAATGGCGCCTGACTAAACAAAGGTGACGTTCATAATATTGTCAAATAAAGCTGCTAGGCCGATATGCCATATAGAATGGCTCAGGTATAAGAATTTAATCGTTCACGGCACCGGTTAAATCTGGTGTACTCCCAAAACCTGTCCCCGAAGAGAAGGAGGTGCAACACCTAAAACCATCGCTAGACCGCTTCAACGATAATCCACAAACTAGAGGTGCAATAACTGATGAAACGTCAAAAACGTGACCAAACAGAACGCGCATTTGTTAAAGGGTATCAAGCAGGTATTGATGGGCGTTCTAAAAGCCTTTGCCCCCATGAGTCCGGCCAGGCCCGCCAGCAATGGCTTAATGGCTGGCGCGAATCGCGCATGGACCAGTGGGATGGCTATAGCCGTTTGGCTCAGGTTCAAAAAATCAGCAACTTTAGCCCAATGACCATGAGTGGCTAATTTCCGTAAGACCAACAGAATTCCTTTTTTTACATCATCATTTTGAATGAAATAAGCCCGCTAATGCGGGCTTCGCCATTCTTAATGCCTTTAAAAAACGAGAGACCTTCACAAGAAGAATCGTACAACCACGCTTCTTAAACTCAGATGCCTTTTTGGTAACTGGCAACACCTTGTGCAGCAGCGTGAACCAGCGCCGGACCTTCGTAGATAAACCCGCTATACACCTGCACCAGGCTGGCACCGGCACGGATTTTATCGGCAGCACTGGCCGCATCAAAAATACCGCCCACACCGATAATCGGTAATTTCCCACCCAGGCAGGTATTAAGGGTACGAATCACCCAGGTACTTTTATCGCGCACAGGTAAGCCACTCAAGCCACCCGTTTCGCTACCGTTTTCGTATTCCTCAACACCTACCCGGCTAACAGTAGTATTGGTTGCGATAACGCCATCCATTCCTTCCTGAATCAATACACCAGCAACCTGGGCGATTTCGCCTTCGTCCATATCCGGAGCGATTTTCACCAACAGCGGTACTTGCTTGCCAGTCGCCTGCTGCAATATGCCCTGCTCTTTTTTCAGCGGCGCCAACAACTGTGACAGGGAATCGCCAAATTGCAAATTACGCAGGCCGGGTGTGTTGGGAGAAGAAATATTGACGGTGATGTAATCTGCGTATTCATAGACTTTACGCAAGCAGATCAAATAATCGTCGACTGCATTTTCTACCGGCGTCGTTGCGTTCTTGCCGATATTGATACCCAGTACACCGTTGTAACGGCGTTTTTTAACCTGCGCGACAAGATGATCTACACCTTTATTGTTGAACCCCATGCGATTGATAATGCCCTGAGCTTCCGGGACGCGAAACAAACGCGGCTGCGGATTACCCGGCTGTGGACGCGGAGTGATGGTTCCTATCTCGACAAAACCAAACCCTAATGCACCGAGTGCATTAAAGTAGTCGCCATTTTTATCCAGGCCGGCCGCAAGACCTACCGGATTATCAAACCTTAGCCCCCAAAGGTTCACAGGATTGCTTGGAACAGGCTTGGTAAACAGCCCCAACAGATGCAAGCGCTCGGCGGCACCCAGCATATCCAGACTCAGTTCATGGGAGGTTTCAGCATCCAGGCGGAATAATAAATCGCGAATATGGTGATACATGGAGGGCCCTTGCGGTCAGTCATAACGATCAAAAAATTTCAGGGCGCAAGTTTACTGGATTAGCGCCATCAAATCACCCCAAACGTTTAATGGCTTTAAAACGATTTTCTTCGTCAAATTCAATTTCAAAGGTGCCGCGCACACCGGTATGCAATACAAACGGCCGCAAGATCCCGGCAGGAAAGCGAATGCTGCGACCATCAATGCTATGCGCAAAAACCGTTTTCACATTGCCCTCATATAAACGCTGGAACTCTTCAGCAGAAATAGCGATATTTACGATAATGCTTTTCAAAAATTCACATCCACGACAATTTGGTATCAGGTTTTAATTTCAACATTCTTTTGCCTGTTACAGCAAGTTCAACGAGAACTCCTTTATCCGATGATTATTAATCAGTCTGCAGGACAAAAATCCAGGCCTTCACAATGCTGGCTCGCTTGCGCCAGATCCAGCAAATCGCGCAAGGCAACCGCAATCATCGCAAAATCAGTTCCGTTAACCGCCTGTAATTCATTGACCATGGATTTCCAGCGTGCAATTAACAATTTATGTTGCTCGCTCCAACGCTGGATTAATTCATCCAGATTGAGAGTGTCATCTTTAAAACGGATCAACGACACACTTAAACTACGCAATTGCGACTCCAGATCGCCGAGATAGGTTTCGCGCGCCATCGCTTGCCAGAAATTATCCACTGGCAAGTTGGAAATCTGATTCGCAAACCAGGGCAAACTCAAATAATTACCCAGTGCAAAATAAATTTGTGCGAGCTGGTTGATATCCTGATTGGCAATGCGCGCGGCTTCTACCACACTCAAACCGGAATATAAATCAGCGGGATGGGCTACACGTTTTATCAGTTCATCAGGCAACCCCAAATTGCGCAATTTCTGCGAGTTCGCTTGCCATTCGTCCAGCGCATCGCCCACCAATAAGTGCGGCAAATGTTCGTTGATATGACGCATGCCCGGGGCAAACAATTCCACTTCACTCGCCGGATTTAAATAACTGCGCCGATTGCGCAAAAACCAGCGTGTTGCGCGACGGATTTTGCGCATCATGTCGTTGATCAATTGCAACTGCAATTCACCGGGAATGCGGGTAGCATCATCAAGCGCACCTAAAAATGCAGGCATCGCATAGATATCGCGTGCGATAACATAAGCCTTGGCAACATCCGCCGCGCTGGCCCCCGTGGATTCCATCAAACGCTGTGCAAAACTGATGCCCATGGTATTCACCATATCATTGGCAATTTGCGTGGCAACAATTTCGCGACGCAAACGATGGTTGCGTAATGCCAGGGGAAATAATTGGGCGATTTTGTGGGGAAAGGCAGTTTCAATAAAACTCACCATATATTCATCGTCGACCAGATCGGAATTAGTCAAATCTTCTTTCAAGACCGCTTTTGCGTAAGAAATTAAAATAGCTAATTCAGGGCGAGTCAGACCTTTATTGTGAGTTTGTCGCTCCAACAAAACATCATCGTTAGGTAAAAATTCAAGTTTGCGATCAAGCCGCCCTGTCGATTGCAAAGCATTCATAAACCGACGGTATTCAGCACTGCGTTTTAAGGCTTCAGATTGCGCCACACTGATCGCCTGGGTTTGCCGCAAATTATTGTGCAACACCAATTGCGCCACATTATCAGTCATATCGAACAATAATTGATTGCGTTGCTTTTGGGTGAGATCACCATTAGCAACAATTTCATTCAATAAAATTTTGACATTGACTTCGTGATCCGAACAATCGACACCACCGGCGTTGTCAATAAAATCGGTGTTACAAGCACCGCCATTCAAACAATATTCAATGCGTCCGCGTTGGGTCATGCCCAGATTCCCACCCTCACCGAATACTTTGCACCGCAATTCATTGCCATTAACACGTAAACCATCGTTCGCTTTATCACCGACATCCGCATTGGTTTCTGTGCTGGCTTTTACATAAGTGCCTATACCGCCGTTCCAGATTAAATCGACCGGCGATTTTAATAGTTCATTAATTAATTCAGTAGGCGTGAGACTGGCCGCATCCAGCACAAAACGCGTGCGCATTTGTGGAGTAAGAACGATTGATTTGGCGTTGCGATTAAACACACCGCCGCCTTCACTGATTAATGATTTGTCGTAATCATCCCAAGTTGATTTAGGTAATTTAAACAGCCGCTGCCGCTCCGCAAAACTGGCCACAGGATCAGGATTGGGATCAATAAAAATATGCTGGTGATTAAATGCTCCAACCATTTGAATTGCATTGGACAACAACATGCCATTGCCAAATACATCGCCGGCCATATCGCCAATCCCCAATACGGAAATGGATTGGGTTTGCACATCAATATCTTTTTCACGGAAATGGCGCTGCACAGAAATCCAGCCACCACGCGCGGTAATCCCCATGCCTTTGTGGTCATAGCCCTGGCTTCCGCCGGATGCAAACGCATCACCCAACCAGTGGTTATATTCTGCGGAAATGGCATTGGCAATATCCGAAAAACTCGCTGTGCCTTTATCGGCAGCCACCACCAGGTAAGGATCATTATCGTCGTAGCGCACCACTTTTTCCGGTGCGCGAATACTGCCATCAATTAAATTATCGGTTAGATCCAACAAGCCACGAATAAATAATTGATAGCAGGCAATACCTTCTGTTTGTTGCTGTTCACGCGTTGCATTGGCGGGCATTTTTTTACAAACGAATCCACCTTTAGCACCGCTCGGAACTATCACCGCATTTTTTACTTGCTGGGCCTTCACCAGACCTAAGACTTCAGTGCGGTAATCCTGCAAGCGATCCGACCAGCGCAAACCACCGCGTGCGACTTTGCTGGTGCGCAGATGCACACCTTCCATCCGCGGCGAATAAACAAATATTTCAAAGAGTGGGCGCGGTGCCGGTATTTCACTTAATTGGCGCGGGGGAAATTTAAGGGACAAATAGGGTTTTGCTTGCCCTTGCGCATCCTGTTGATAGAAATTGGTACGCAAGGTATTGTCGATCAAGGCCAGAAAGCGACGAATAATACGATCATCATTTAAATTCACCACTGCATCCAGGCGCTGAATAATATCGGCGCGCAATTTTTCGATGCGATCTGATGTAGTGTCATCCACTAATCCAGGATCAAATTTAAGTCCGAATAATTCCACCAGTTTGTGGGTAAGTGCAGCCTGGTTAGTAAGCGCCACCGCCATATAGCCCGCGCTAAACGGAAACAGGGTTTGGTGCATGTAACCGGCGTATGCGCGCAGCATAACCACTTCACGCCAATCCAGGCCGGCAGTGGTTATTAATGCATTAAATGCATCGCTATCCGCATTACCATTCCAGATCGCCGCAAAAGCGCTCATAAACTGGTTTTTAATTGCATGCAAATCGATAGCGTTGGAAAACTGGTGCAAAAGTTTAAAATCATGCAGCCAGATAACAGTGCCTTTTTTAGTGCGAATATCGTAAGCGCTTTCACTAACAACCCTGAAGCCCAGGTTTTCCAGCACCGGGATCACATCAGATAATGCCAGCGTGTGTTCGCGGTGAAAAATTTTAAACTGGATAAACGAAGCTGTCTCATTAGTGAGTGAATGATAAACACTCAATGCAATCGATTGCCATTCAGATAATTCTGCAATGGAATGAATATCCTGCACTGCCGTGCGCGCATCGTATTTTTCCTGGTAAGACGGTGAAAATGCTTCGCGATAGTCACGCAACAACTGCGAACTGACTTCTTCACCATGAGCTTCCAACAACGCGGTGTGTAAATAATCTTCCCAGGAGCGAGTGATATTAACGATCCCTGCCTGCAAGGTTTCCACATCCACTTGCGATGGCATGACTCCATCGATTTTAAATACCAGATAAACACGCGCAAGAATGGATTCCGAAAAATAGGTAGTGAATTCACACTCATGGGAGCCAATAGCATCGCCAATTAATTGCTGGACTTGCAAACGCACTTTGGTAGAAAAATAATCGCGGGGAACGTAAATAATAAAATTGATGAATTTCCCGAATGGATCACGCCGCATAAACAGCCGCACCATGGAACGCTCATTAATACGAGCAGCCCCCACCAATGTTTCATAAAGCTCTGCACCGTTGCTTAAAAATAATTCGTTGCGTGGAAATGTTTCCAGTAATTGGCGAAAATTTTTTCCGTCATGGCTGTTCTCATCCAGACCGGTACGGGCAAAAACATTGGCCACTTTAGTTGAAATCAGCGGAATATCGCTGGTATTCATCAAATAGACCGCCGATGTATACAGCCCAAGAAAACGTGCTTCGCCTATTATCTCGCCTGCCGGATTAAAACGTTTGACAATGACATAATCGGAATACGCATAACGATGAACACGTGCGCGATTGGAAGACTTGGAAAAGGTAATAACCTGCGGCACCAAATGAAAACGCGCCATCCCTTCATTAAAAAATTCCGCAGCTAATTTGGGAGCAGAACTTGTGCGCAACGAGAATATTCCCAAACGTTGTTCAGGAATTTCAAATAAAGTTTTTTTGCCGTCGACTTCACGAAACTCATATTCTGAATAACCAAGAAACGTAAAGTTATCTTCCGTGAGCCAATGCAAAAACGTTTTACTTTCCTGAATCGTTGCCGCCGCTGGCGCATGAGCCGCATGATTTAAATTTTGTTCGGCTGCCAGCGCCGCCGCACGCATCGGTTGATAATCCGCAACTACGCGCTCTACTTCGCGTAAAATTCCACGTAAGCTGGTACCAATAGCCGCCAATTCCTGTGGATTGGTATGCGCGCCAATCTCCATGACGATTAACGCTTCTTTGTGCGCAATTTGCGTTGAATCCAGCTCGATTCCTTTATCGCCATTACCTAATTCAATTAATTGATGAGTAGTATCACGCGCTAATGTCAGTACAGTGCTTTTGATACTGTAGATAGCGATATTGCGGCGATTTAATTCAATGCGAATCGAGTCAACCAGAAATGGCATATCTTTTTGCAACACCACCAACACCGTATGCGGGCATACCCATGAATCTTCTGCTAGAGAAGGATTGAACAGACGTAACTTTGGATCTTGCCCATCGTAATTCTGGATAAATTGCCACCATTGGTAGAGCCCCCCGAATACATCGCTCAAGCGCCGTCCAATCAATTCCTCCAACGGATAATGATTAAAAAAACGGCGGGCTAGCGCGTGTACTTGCCCAAGTTCCACGGCGGATAATTTTTGTGCGGCATAGCTGTGCAGTTCATCCAAAAATTCAGCAAGTTTGTGCTGGCTGACCAGGGGGCTATTCATCGCCTTGTCTCCTTAGGGAAGAGAAACTCTTTTTTTATAGGAACTGATGTAAAGATTAGTCGAAAATTTCTGCTAAACAGTTGAAATTACAAGGAACTGACACCAGATTGGGCAGTCTATCCAGCGCACTTTCGCCGCTGTTGCAATATCAAAGCAGTATCGGGTGAAGGTGGGTACCACCAATAATTCAATGACACCGGTTAATCTATTCAATTCATTGCCGGTTTATCAGCTAAAGGGGAATTGCGCGAATATGCAGGCTTATCAACAAATTCAATCGCTTAACACCTGGCTTAACGATCAAATTATCGGCCAGGAGCATTTGATCCAACGCCTGTTGATCGCCCTGCTCGCCGATGGCCACTTACTGGTTGAAGGTGCGCCCGGCCTGGCCAAGACCAAAGCCATTAAGACCCTATCGCAAGCGATTGAAGGTAATTTTCACCGAATCCAGTTCACACCTGACCTGCTACCTTCCGATGTGACCGGTACCGATATTTATCGCCCCGAACAAAACCGTTTTGAATTCCAGCCCGGCCCGATTTTTCACAACCTGGTATTGGCCGACGAAATCAACCGCGCGCCAGCCAAGGTGCAATCGGCATTGCTGGAAGCCATGGCCGAACGTCAAGTGAGTGTGGGTAGTAAAACTTATCCCCTGCCCGGTTTGTTTATGGTGATGGCGACCCAGAACCCGATTGAACAAGAAGGCACCTATCCACTACCGGAAGCACAACTCGACCGTTTCTTGCTCCATGTGATTGTGGATTATCCGAGCCTTGATGCCGAACGCCGTATCCTGCAACTCGCCCGCAATGAAGCCGCGGCGATTGCGGTCAGTAAACCTGAAGTGATTAGCCAGGCAACTATTGATGCAGCCCGCAAAGAAATTCTTGCGATTCATATGGCGGAATCGGTTGAGGATTACATCGTGCATTTAATTAACGCGACCCGCCGCCCCGGCCAATATTCCGAAGATCTGGATCAACTTATCGAATACGGCGCAAGTCCACGCGCAACTATCGCCCTGGATCGTTGCGCTCGCGCCCACGCTTGGTTAAATGGCCGGGATTTTGTCAGCCCTGACGATGTACAAGCGGTTGCGCATGATGTGTTGCGTCACCGTTTGATTTTAAGTTTCGAAGCAGAAGCAACCGGCACCACGCCAAATCATGCAATTGATAAATTGTTAGCCGCAGTTCCCCTAAGCTGATTTTATTGATGCGGACTTCCCATTCAATTGCAAATGAAGGGCGAGCAAATAGCCATGAGTGAATTGCAGCAAGATTTAAATCCACGCGGTGCTTACACCGACTTAAGCGCACTCTTGCGCTGCCGATTTGCCGCGCAGGATTTAAAACTCTTCGCCCATCAACCGGCGCGCAGTTTGTTGTCCGGCGGTGACCGTACGCGTTTTCGCGGGCGCGGAATGGATTTTGAGGAAGTGCGGCTTTATCAACCGGGCGATGATATTCGCTCCATCGATTGGCGAGTCACCGCACGCACACAAGTTGCCCACACCAAAATTTTTCGCGAAGAGCGTGAGCGCCCGGTATTTATGCTGGTGGATCAGCGCTCGCCATTATTCTTTGGCAGTCATCGCTGTTTTAAATCAGTATTGAGTGCACACATCGCCACATTATTAAGTTGGGCTGCGCTCGCCAATGGCGACCGTTTGGGCGCGTTGGTATTTGGTGATTACGATCAACGCGATGTGCGTCCACGCCGAAGCAAACACGCTGTATTGGAATTAATGCATCAGCTGCAAGACTACAATCACCGCTTGAAATCCCCAATAGCACCAGAACCAGCGGTAAACCAACGCGCGAATGAATTGCACAAAATTCTGGCTGATGCACGCCGTATTGCCAAACCTGGCTGCGCATTATTTATTATCAGTGACTTTCACGATATGAGCCCCGCTTGCGAACAACAATTATTTGAGCTCGCACGCCACACTGATGTCACGCTTATCCATATTTATGATCCACTCGAGCGCCAACTAATCAGCAACGCGCCGCTGACCATCAGCAATGGTCGTGAACGCCTGCAATTGGCAGCCAACGAAAAAACATTCCAGCAAGCATTTAAACTGCAATTCGACCAACATCTGAATGAACTCACACAAGTATGCAAACGTTTGCGCATTCCCTTGCTAAGCTACGCAACTGACGATGATATTCAGGATGGATTACGCAAAGCCTTTGGCCGAAAAAAATAACTCGAATTCCGGATGCAAGAATCATTTATGCAACCCAATCAATCACCATTAGATCAGCTCGCCGATATTCATTTACCAGACGCCGTCAGCTGGTGGCCACTCGCACCTGGCTGGTGGGCATTACTGGCATTGTTAGCCATTGCGCTTATCGTATTTTTTTTATGGCGCCATCGCACAAAGAAAAATCACTATCGCAAATTGGCGCAGCAGGAGTTGGATAGTGCTTATTCCAATTATCAAAATACACAAAATACCACAGCGTTTTTGCATGACGTTAGCGTGCTGTTGCGTCGTACCGCATTGACAGCCTATCCAAAAACCTTCAATGCCAGTATTAAAGGCCAGGCCTGGTTGGATTGGCTGGATGGAGTTTGCCCGCATAAACCAACAAATACCACCCTGCAATTTAATAGTGAATGCGGGCAGCAATTGTTGACCGCAAGCTATCAAAAAAATCCAACGATCGATGCTAATGCGCTTTACGCTGTATGCAGCTACTGGTTTGCACAACATCGCAATCACCGCCAGAAATTACCAACGCGCAAACCGGTAAAAGCCGTTGCGGAGGCCAATCATGTTTGAAATGCAATGGCCTTATTTATTATTGCTAGCTCCGTTACCTTTAGTGATGAAATTTATCGCTCCTAAAAAACGGGTTGAAGCAGCGTTGCGCGTACCTTTTTATCAACACGCCAGCCAACTGGAACAACACAACCGATTAAGCATTGGCAGGCGCCCGGCAAAATTATTTGCATTGTGGGCAATTTGGTTAAGCTGCTTACTGGCGGCGACCAATCCACAATGGGTTGGCGAACCCATGAGCATGCCGTCCAGTGGCCGCGATTTATTAATGGCAGTAGATATTTCCGGCAGTATGGAACAAATGGATATGGCGCTGAATGGCCATCGCATCAACCGTTTGATGGCAGTAAAAAAAGTTATCGGCGATTTTGTGGTTCGCCGTAATGCCGATCGCCTCGGTTTGATTTTATTTGGTGCCCAGGCTTATTTACAGGCGCCACTTACTTATGATCGCCAAACTGTTAATGAATTATTGCAGGAAGCGCAAATTGGTTTTGCTGGCCGTGAAACAGCAATTGGCGATGCGATTGCACTTGCGGTAAAACGCTTGCGCGACCGCCCCAATGCCAGCCGCGTTTTAATTGTACTTACCGATGGCGCCAATACTGCTGGCGCACTCACACCGGATAAAGCAACCGAGCTTGCACAAAAAGCCAACATTAAAATTTATACCATCGCCTTTGGTGCTGAATCCATGGAAGTCCCCGGCTTGTTTGGTTCGCGCACAGTAAATCCATCGCGTGATCTGGATGAACCCACGATGATTGCCATCGCAGAAAAAACCGGTGGTAAATATTTCCGCGCCCGCAATCTGGAAGAACTGGATCAAATCCACCGCGAACTGGATAAACTTGAGCCTATCGAAATTGAAGCGGAAAAATTTCGTCCGGTACAAACGTTATTTTTTTGGCCATTGGCATTTGCATTTTTGTTGAGCATAACGATTGCAGCCATGCATTGGTGGCAAGGCCGCATTACCGGGCAACTGGCAAATAATGCGGAGGTGAAGTAATGAATAATCTCAACTTCATTAACAGCCAGTTTCATTTTCTGCGCCCGGAATGGTTGCTTGCATTAATTCCCGTAGTCATTCTCGCATTACTACTGTGGTATCAAAAACACACCGCCCGCCAGTGGCAACAAATGGTTGCGCCCGAATTATTAAAGTATTTATTAGATGGCCAAACTACTCGCATCAAACCCTGGCAATTAATTGCATTATTGTTCGGCTGGATTATTGGTTGCGTGGCATTGGCTGGCCCTACCTGGGAAAAATTGCCTGTCTCTGTTGAAAAAAATCAACAAGCGTTAGTGATAATGCTGGACCTTTCACCATCAATGATGAGTGAAGATTTAAAACCTTCGCGCCTCGTGCGTGCACGTTTAAAAATGATTGACTTATTGCGTGAACGCAAAGATGGTCAAACTGCCTTGCTGGTTTATGCTGGCGATGTGCATGTGGTAACACCACTGACTGATGATGTAGAGACCATCATTAATATTATTCCAGCATTACACCCCAATGTAATGCCCGCAGAAGGAAGCAATACCGAAGCTGCTGTAGAGCGCGGATTGAAATTATTAAAGGACGCAGGAATAGCGCAAGGCGATTTATTGTTAATTACCGATGGTGTAATTGCCGCGGCACAATCCAGCATTATCGATACGATGAACAAAAACAGCCAGTATCGTTTATCAGTCATGGGCGTTGGCGGCACTGAACCTACACCGATTCCCAGCAACAAAGGTGGTTTCGTACGCGATGGCAAACGCAATATTGTTACCACCCAACTTAACGCCAGTGAATTGCAAGTATTTGCCAAACAAACTCGTGGGCGCTATCGCACATTAACAAACAACACCAGCGATATTGATTACCTGATGGATTTACCCGCTCCGGAAAAACAGGAAACCCAAAAAGTAGATCGCGAGTTTGACAGCTGGTATGACCGTGGCCATTGGTTGGTATTGCTGTTATTGCCCATCGTGTTGTATTGCTTCCGCCGCGGTGTGCTATTGAGTTTGTTGCTGTTACCCCTGCTCGGCTTAACCCCCACCAAGAGTTACGCATTTGGATGGGATGATTTATGGAAAAATAAAAACCAGCAAGCTTATGATCAATTGCAACAACAAAATGCTACCGAAGCCGCACAGAATTTTGATGATCCGGAGTGGAAAGCCAGCGCTCAATATCGCGCTGGCGATTATGAAGGTGCCGCCCAAAATTTTTCTCAATTTGACACTGCCGATGCTCATTACAACCGCGGCAACGCGTTGGCCAAGGCCAAAAAACTACCTGAAGCACTCAAGGCTTACGATGAAGCCCTGAAAAAACAACCGGATATGGCCGATGCAAAAAAAAATCGCCAATTGGTGGATGATTTAATCAAGCAACAAAAAGAACAAAATCAAGACCAGCAGAACCAGGATCAAAACGCTGATCAAAATAAACAAGACAAACAACAAGACCAGCAGGATAAGGATAAGCAGGACCAGCCCCAGCAAGATCAGAATAATCAACAGAATCAGGATTCAAATGATCAAAACCAGGACGATCAAAATAATCAGGATCAGCAAAACCAATCGCAACAAGATCAGGAACAACAAAAGCAGGATATGAAAAATCAGGCGCAGAAGGATCAGCCAAACCAACAACAAGATCAGAATCAACAATCGGATGAACAACAGCAAGCTGAGCAGCAGCAAGATTCTGAAGAAAAAAGCGAGCAGGAAAAAGCAGCTCAGGCAGCCAAACAAACTGAAGAAGAGCAACAACAGGAACAGGCTGAACAACAGCAAGTGCAGGAAGCGACACCAAAAGATGATGGTTTAACTGATGAAGAACGCCAGGCAATGGAGCAATGGTTAAGACGAGTACCAGATGATCCGGGTGGCTTATTGCGCAACAAATTCAATTACGAGCATTACAAGCGTAATCAGGAAATCTTAAATGGCGAATGGTCCGCACCTGAAAACGGTGCAGAGAATCGGTGGTAATTACTCGATGGTAAGTATTCGATGAAAACTATGAAGCTAACAAATGCAAACATTAAATTTTGGTTAAGCCGCTGCATTGGTTTCCTGCTAATGGTGACCGGCCTTAACGTATTCGCCGGTAATCTGACCGCCAGTGTTGATAGGGATGCACTGGGACTGGAAGAAACCTTCACACTGGTATTGCGTTATGACGAGCAAATCAATACCACACCCGACTACGAATTATTGCAAAAAGATTTTGACATTCTGAACACCCAAAGTGGGACACAGATGAGCATCATCAACGGTAGCATGGAAGCCTCTACCGAATGGAAAATTGCATTAGCACCAAAACGTATCGGAAAATTATTAATTCCATCGTTCAATATTGATGGAGCAGTGAGCGATGCCATTGAAATCACCGTTGAAGGCAGAAGCCGCAAACCAAAAGATGGCGACAATAATGTCAGTGTGGAAATGGAAACCAGTACTGATGCCGCCTACGTGCAACAACAAATTATTGTTACCTTGCGGTTGTACACCACCGTGGGCTTGTCCGGTATTGATTTACAACCACTGCAAGTAAAAGATGCATTGGTAGTGCAACTTGATGAAAAGCAATATCAAACCAAAATTAATAATCGCCCCGGCGCCGTAGTAGAAACCCGCTATGCAATTTTCCCACAACAAAGTGGTGAGCTGATTATTCCCAGCATGCTTTATCAAGTGTCAGTCAGCAGCGGCTCACGAGACATTTGGGATAGATTTTATGGCAATAACCAAAATAATCTTTTACGTTTGCGCACTGATGAACAACGTATAAATGTACTCGCCGCTCCGGCAGCGGCTACTGGTAGCAACTGGATGCCCGCTAAAAGCCTGGAATTAAGCGAACACTGGAGTACTGATATTAATTCGCTGAAGGTTGGCGAACCTGTGACTCGCACTATTACGCTAAAAGCCGATGGTTTAACGGCAGGACAAATTAGCCCATTAGAAGTTAGCAATGCAGATGGCATTACTTTCTATAAAGACCAGGCACAAACCGATGATCAAAAATCGCCAAATGGCGTTGTGGGTACGCGCACCGAAACTATTGCAATAGTTCCAACAAAGGAAGGAACATTTACTCTCCCCCAAACCGAGGTGCGCTGGTGGAATACTCATAGTCAAATGATGGAGACAGCTTACTTGAATGCGGTTACGTTGAAAGTTGGCGGCGGCACTGTTAATCAACAGGCTCCCACCTCAACAGCAACCACTAATGTTGATGAGAGCATCAGTGAAGAACCAACAAACACTTCAGTCAATATTGACTCAACCAATAACACACCACAAATCCAACGGGTAGAAAAAGTACCTGTATGGCTGTATGTAACGAATATTATTTCACTCTTGATTGCGGTATTTTTTGCATTTAAATTCTTGCAACAATTACGGTTAAAAGAATCAGGCCGCCGCTCACGTAATGATAACGTCCAGGTGCACCAGGAAACTGAAACTAATGCCTGGAGCAATGTAAAGCGCCAGCTCGCCGACAAATCCCTTACAGGGTTGCGCAGGGGGATAATTGATTGGGCCAAAATTTACTGGCGTGCACCTGATATTAATGGCTTGCAAGCCGTTGCAGAGCGAGCAAAGCACATTGAACTAACCGATGAACTGCATAAATTGGATGAAGCAATTTTTGGCAACCAAAATGCAGTACCCGACCTGGATAAGCTCCTGCAAATCCTTGCCAATCTCCGCCGTGACAAACAGCAGCGAACCGATGAGGATGAATCACTAAAGCCTCTCTACCCCTATTAAGAGGTTATCAATAAAAAATGCCGGCAAATGCCGGCATTTTTTATGGTCCAAATTAATTACGGTAATATTGCAAACGATCAATTTGCCGATCAAATTGTTCCAGTACATGCTCAATACAGCGGGTCGCTAATTTGAAATATTCACTGGCATCAATACTGGGTTTATCCACAATTAATTGCGATTCAATACAGCGTAGCAAATAATGAATTTCAACGCGCGATTTTTCCGGCCAGGATGCATCCACACTGGAGGCAATTTTATTGCGCAGATGATTTAACTGAATACGCAACACACTGGAACATTCACCTTTTGCCGCAACACCGGTTCCCAGTGCCCGGGCTTGCCCAATATATTCGGCGATAGATAATAAATATCGCCAATCAGTGTCCATTGCATCACCTGTAAGCTTGGACAGATGATGGGCATCAGCCACATCATCGATTAAATACAATAAATTCGCGATGAGAATATTATGTTGCTTAAAATTTTTGTCGGCATCACCTTGCAAATACCCCATCCCCAGGCGGGTCCAATGATCAACAAGGCTTGACCACTTAACATTTTCTGCCATCCATTCGCCAGTAGTTTCTACGTCTGCAATAACCTGCTTGATACGCAAACCCAAGGTCTCAATATCCGGCCTGGAGGAAAGGTTGCCGTTGATAAAGCCGGTAGTTAATCCACGATGCTGCTGTACATATGTCAGGAGACTGCGTAGCAATTTGATGTATTCAATTCCACGCGCAAACAAACGGGTCGCCTGACGTTTTTTATGGCGCAACGAAAACATCAGGAACAACAAAAACCCCACCGGAAAAGCAAGCAAAATTATCATTAGAGAAATTGGAGTTTCCATAGTGTTACTCCGTGCTGTGGGTCAATCTGTGCAGGTGTTCGGCAATTTCCGCCGCTTGCCCGGCGCGAAAACTATTTTGGTTCGCCAGGTCTGCAACTGTTTCTATGTGTTTTGAAATTTCCCGCGCTGCAACACTTTGCTGCCCTGCAGCCACGGCAATTTCGTCGATTAATCCAAAAACATCATCCGTTGTAGTTAAAATTGCTGTTAATGATTCATCGGCAATCGCAACACCCTGCATGGATTTTTCTGTCTTCTCCACCACTTTCGTCATGCTGAGTAGCACTTGTTCCATACTCTCCTGGACACGTGCAATATTCGTTGCAATTTCACTTGCTGACCCCTGGCTGCGCGCAGAGAGCGCGCGAACTTCATCAGCTACCACCGCAAAACCTCGTCCATGTTCGCCTGCGCGCGCAGCTTCAATAGCGGCATTCAATGCAAGCAAATTGGTTTGCCCCGCGATATCACTAATCACTTGCGACATCGCAGTAACGTTACGCATTAGATGTTCCAATTGACTCACACGCTCTTCCGTTTCGCGCGCAAGGCTCGCAACCGTATTTACTTCCTTACTAGCTTCATTTAATGCACTGCCCCCTTGCTTGCTTAAATCGCAGGATTTTGTTGCAGCATCACGTGCCGCTACGATACGACTACTAATGTCATCAATGCTGTGACTTATTTCCGTGATCGCCGCCGCGCTGGATTGCGTTGCATTGGATTGATAGGCCGCACTTTTGGAAACCTCTTTCGCATTGGCTGCCAATTCAAATGAGGAATGTCCCATTTCTTTAACAGCATCTTTATATTCAGCATTGCGTCTTTGCCGCGCTTTAAATACATCAATAAAAGTGTTGTGCAATCCGTGCAACGGACCATAGACCAAACGATTCCAATCAACCGCCGCTTCTTTATCGATTGCTGCCAAATAAAGTTTTACTCCTTCTATATCCCTGCTTACCCCGCCAATAATACCCAACACTAAAATCACCACCAAAACCAGTGGCATCACCAACCAATAACTATTGATTTGCAATAAAATTGCGATAGTGACCAATAACAAACTGCAAAAAATAGCGGTTAACAATACCCACAATTTTACCGAGGCAACTGCTTGCCCCCAAAAACGCACCATTGATAAACCTCCATCCAGATCAAAAAAAATTGACCAGCAAAACTGCGCACAAGATCAGTGCATTTAACAAACCGCGATGAGAATCAGGCAGCAAAAAAGTGCACAGTAAAGAGTGATTATTCATTTTCATTCATTCTGCAATACAACTATCAACTTTCATGCCACAGAATAAATTTATAGGCCGCCAAATTTATGGCTATTTTGCCAATAAAAAACATCGGCAATAGCGATATGACAAATAATTGCCCAAATAAAAAACCCGGCGATAACGCCGGGTTTTAATGGGGTACGTAAAAGAATTTTTAATGTTAAACCAAACTTTTACTCACCACTTCAAATACATCTTTGGATAAATCCGGTTCAGCGAGGATTCGCTCTAATTGTACTTTCATCAGTACCTGGCGTTGTGGGGCGTATTTTTTCCATTTGGTTAACGGTGTTAATAAACGGGAAGCAATTTGTGGATTTTGAGTATTAAGGTGAATAATTTGATCAGCCAGGAATTGATAACCTGCCCCTTCATCAGCATGAAAATTAATCGGGTTACTATTGCAAAAGGCAGCAATAAGTGCGCGAATCTTATTTGGGTTTTTACCATCAAACGCAGCATGGGATTGCAATGTTTTTACTTTTTCCAATGTACCGGGTAATACACACATAGCTTGCACACTGAGCCATTGATTAACGACCAACGATTCATCTTGCCAGCGCTGATAGAAATCCACCAACGCAGAGTTTGCATAGTGTTGCGCGAGCGGCGCATCGCTATTAACCAGTTGCGTTAACGCCGCCATTACATCCGTCATATTATTCGCGGTGCGATATTGCTGTTCACAAAGGCGAATTAGAGCATCATCATTCAGTAATGCCAGGTAACCCAATGCAACGTTTTTCAAACTACGAGCAGCAATTCTATCGGCTGTTGCAGCATATTCTTGTTGATGGTCATACGCGCGATAAAGCGTTTCAAATTCGTTGCGCAATGCATTTCCCAAAGCTTTGCGCACAGCAATTCGACCATAGTGAATCGCTTCTACATCAACAATATCCGCCAACTCACTTAAATACGCTTCTGATGGCAGGCTAAGCATGTAAGCAACCATGGCTTTATCAAGGCTTTCGTTTTGTAACACACTACGATAAGCCTCAACTAATTCAGCATCCATTTTCCAATCGCTGAGCGATGTGCCTTGCTGGTAAGTTGTCATCGCTTGCTGGATGGCTTGCAAACCCAATTGCTGGCTCGCTTCCCAGCGATTAAAACCATCACTGTCACGGCTCATCAGCAGGATTAAATCGTCGCGCGTATAATCATAACTCCACTTCACCGGAGCAGAAAAATCGCGCAACAAACTCGGAACCGGTTTTTCTTGCACACGCTCAAATACAAACGTTTGTTCGGCACCGGTTAACTCCAATACTTTGTAAGTGTTATCACTGGTTTCAAAATCCGGTTCCGCATGTTGTAACACCAGCGGCAAATCCCCTGCACTACCGATTAAACCCACTGCTACAGGAATATGAAATGGCAACTTGTGTTCGCACTCCGGTGTTGGCGGGCAAGTTTGTTTGATGGTCAGGGAATATTCCTGCGCGTTTTCATCATAGGAATCGGTAATGTGCAAACGCGGCGTGCCTGCTTGTGAATACCAGCGCTTGAATTGCATAAGGTCGCGCCCTGATGCATCTTCCAATGCTTTTACAAAATCCTCGGTGGTCACAGCCTGCCCATCGTGACGATCAAAATATAAGTCAGTGCCTTTGCGGAAATTTTCTTTCCCGAGCAATGTTGCCAACATGCGAATAATTTCTGCACCTTTTTCATAAATAGTCATGGTGTAGAAATTGGAAATTTCGATATAGGATTCCGGGCGGATCGGATGCGCCATAGGACCGGCATCTTCTGCAAATTGAGCAGTGCGCAATAAAGTCACATCTTCAACGCGTTTTACGGTGCGCGAGCCCATATCCGCTGAAAATTCAGCATCGCGATATACGGTAAAACCTTCTTTCAAACTTAACTGGAACCAATCGCGACAGGTAACACGGTTACCGCTCCAGTTGTGGAAATATTCGTGTGCAACAACACCTTCAACACGCTGGAAACCTGCGTCGGTTGTTGTTTCCGGTTTGGCGAGCACGCAGGAAGTATTAAAAATATTCAGACCTTTATTTTCCATAGCACCCATATTGAAATCATCTACGGCAACGATCATAAAAATATTCAGATCATATTCGCGGCCATAAACCTCTTCATCCCAACGCATGGAGTTTTTCAGTGATTCCATCGCGTGATCGCATTTGTCGAGGTCTTTGGGTTCTACGAAAATTTTCAGGGTGACATCGCGACCTGAGCCGGTAATAAATTTATCTTCAATGTGCGCGAGGTCGCCAGCCACTAAAGCAAACAGGTACGCTGGCTTTTTAAAAGGATCATGCCAGGTTGCGTAATGGCGATTGCCATCTGCTTCACCTTGATCAATAAGATTGCCGTTAGATAACAACACCGGATATTTTTTATCAGCGACCACGGTGGTGGTAAATTCGCTCATGACATCCGGGCGATCCAGATAATAAGTAATTTTGCGAAAACCTTCGGCCTCGCACTGGGTGCAATACATAGTGCGCGAGCGGTACAAACCTTCCAACGAAGTATTTTTTTCAGGTTTTATTTTGGTGATGGTAATCAGGGTGAACTCTTCCGGCGTATTAAAAATAGTGATCGATTCTTCACCAAATTGATAATCACCTTCTCCAAGGACTTTTCCATTTAGCGCAATAGAAACCAGCTCTAGATCAGCACCGTGCAAGGTTAATTGCGTGGCGGTATCAGTTGCCGCAGGATTGCGATACAACTGCAACATCGCACTGACAATTGTCTCACCATCACGCCCTTCACTCTTGTCATACCTTTCATTTTTGTCATAAATGTCAAAACGCAAATCCGTCGTTTTGATTAAATAATCGGGGACACGATAATCCTTGAGATAAATTGTTTTTGGCGCTTGTTCTTTGGCGGGCAGGTTTTGTTCTACAACTGTCATGGCGAAATCCTGATTCACAAAAGGGAAAAAAATTACTCGACCCACTTGATGGGTTTATCGGTATGCGCATGATCGTGGTCGTGATCACCATCGCCACAATAAGTGTGTGGCTCAGGCGGGATATAACCGGTATGTTGATCTGGCGGTAAATTTTTATGTTCGTAGGCGATGACAGCTTGCATACATAACTGGCGTTGTTCCGCTGATAAACGATTGCCATCCGGCCATTTACCCAGCTCTACGGCGCGCTTTAAATTCTGGTAAATTTCCGGCGTGAGACTGGAAAGCAATTGTTGTAAATCCATAGTGCTACCTGACAATAAATCAATAAAACTTAATGGCGATAAAAACGCTTAGTGGCGAGTGCATAAACAGCACCGGCGATCAATCCACCCAAATGCGCTGCGTTAGCCACCGAGCCGTCAATAAAATAATCCACCGCGCCGGTCATACAGAGAACCAACCAAAACAACATAAAGCCGATGAGTGCACGAGGGACTTGCATTAACGGATGATGATCAAACTGCTGACGCACGGCAATAAACCCGACCAGTGCATAAATAAATCCTGACATTCCGCCAAAATTTATTGTGCCACTCCAGGCAAATTCAGCCAGATTTGCTGCAACCGAAGTAATCACAAAAAAAATAAGGAAGTGCAATTTTCCCTGGAAATACTCCAGGCGCCGCCCCAAATCCCACAACCATAGGCAATTGAATAACACATGGAAAATCGTGAAATGTAAAAATGCCGGCGTTAGCAACCGCCAGATTTCTCCACTACTCAAAGCGAATTTCAAAGGCGTAAATTTGAATTCGTTAAACAATGCCTGGCCGAAATATCCATCCACCAAAAAATACCCGAACACACTCAATGCAATCAGGCATAACACGATGGGAACTTGTACGGCTTGTTGCAGCAACGATGGCGGTGAATAACTCGCGGCCTCCATTACCGGTGCAACATCCAAATTAACAGCACCTTGCGAATATTGCGCGAGGAATTCCTGTAACGCGGGAATTACCGCCTCGTCCAATACCCAAAGGCACTGTTGGCCTTGCTCTTCGGTAATACGATGCTGCAAACCACGCGCGCGCAAATAATTGCTCAGCTCGCGCAAATCCTGATCAAGGGAAAAATATTTAACGGCTATCCAATTCAAAATAACGTGACCCTAAAGTGATTAAGGATCTACATAGACCCACACAAATTTATCCGGTTGCAATTGTGCCTCACCGTCCATGCGATAAGCCACTAATCGCCCGAATTTAACCGCACTATAATCCAGACACGCAAGGTTATGGGCCAAAGGGCTGGGAGTTCCCTTCAACCAGTAATGACCGATAAATAACGGCGGCTGGGAACTGTCGTAATACACCATTTGCGCGCGATGTTCGGCGCTAATGGGTGATTTAGCAATATGGTCGGGAATGGGATCTGGCTGAAATAACAATTGGCCGTAAGTTTCGGCGGTATGCCCCCAGAATTTTGTTCGAAATGCGCGCCGCTGGTAGCCATCGGCAGAAACCATAATCTCCCCTTCCGGCAAAGGCAAATCTACACCACCCGTCAAGCGCTGCTTGGTAATTGCTTCCAGGCTGCCTTTTTGGACCGAATTGATAACAAAGGGCCAATCGATATGCCCGTCGCCATAACGACGGCGATGCTGATCGATCAAGGCATGATCCCAACACGCGTGAACGGCGCGAAACACCTGACGAGTGAGCGGATGCTCGATCTCCAGGAAAAGCGGTAACTCGACAAACCAACGCACAAACGCCAGCCATTCTTGCAAGTTGTTGCTGAATTGTTCGAGGGTTTCGGCAATCTGGCGGGCGTTGCCGGGCGTATGGGGCCGCAGATATTCACAAGAACCGGGACCGTTGGGTGTTGTGTAGGTAATCGCATTGAATTCATGGTTCCCCAGAACCATCAGCGCACTCCGCGCCTCCACCATATCGCGCACTATATGCAGGGCTTCGCGAATACGGGGGCCGCGATCAACGACATCTCCCAGGAAGATAACCTGACGCTGCGGGTGACGATAAACACCGCGCTGTTTTTTGTAGCCCATTTGCTGCAGCAAACGCTCCAGGGTTTGGGCGCAACCGTGAACATCACCAATTAAATCGTAGCCGTAAGCCTCGCCGGGTTGTGGCTGGAGAATCGATTTAAAGGGTGAAATGTCGGTCATATTATTCCTTTAGCAGATGACCACCCCACCCCAGTTTGGAGCGGCAGCGCTCATAGAAATTGTAATCCTGCGGATGTAGCAGTTGTAATAGCTGTGGTTTTTTGCGGATACGGATTTCATCGCCGGTTTGCACATCCACATGGGAATGACCATCGCAGGTCACCATAGGTTCAGCGCGGTTGTGCTCGCCCACGAGAATAGTGATTTCACTATCACCCGAGACCACAATCGGGCGACTACTGAGAGTATGCGGGTTCATCGGCACCACGACGATAGCATCGAGCGTCGGGTGCAATAACGGTCCACCACCACTTAATGAGTAGGCGGTAGAACCTGTGGGTGTAGATACAATCACCCCGTCAGAGCGCTGGCTGGTTACGAATACACCGTCGACGCAAATCTCAAATTGCAGCATGTGAATGAATTGACCGGGGTGAAGCACTACATCATTAAATGCATCGGCAGTAGCGATAACCGCCCCATTGCGCTTCACCTCCATGTCCAGCAGGAAACGCAATTCCGATTTGTAGTTTCCCGAGAGAACCTCATCAACTTTGAGTTCGATATCTTCCGGTGTGATGTCTGTTAAAAAGCCCAAACGACCGCGGTTAACACCCAACAACGGAACATGATATTTAGCCAGCGCACGCGCACCACGCAACAAGCTGCCATCACCACCGACGACAATGACCAGATCGCACACCTGCCCCATGCTATCCATATCCATAATGCGTTGGGCCGCTTTCACCATGCTCGCATCGCGAATCAGGGCGGCAGTTTCAGCCTCCAGCACAAAGTTCTTGCCACGCTGCTGCAAGAAGCGAATGAGGAGTTTAATGGAGTAAACCGCGCGCTCGTTATTGAGATGGCCAATCAAGCCAATCGTTGAAAAATGAGTCATAAATCATCCACTGCGTCTGCGGTTGCAATTTATTGGTCGCGATCATTTGCCTGACCAGCCTTTGTTTCAGGCTATTATAGCCAGCGAAGCTTGCAAGGATTTAACTTTATGCAACCAATCCCACCTCATGACGACAAGATTGCCCTGCATCAATTGCGGCATCAAGCGGTTCGCGACCTGGCCTGGTGCTGCTTTAGCGCGCCAATGATGAATGAACTCCCGGGAACGTTGATCACCATCCTGCCCGTTGATAACCATTCATTGTGGCCGTGGTTGCAAGCATTGGATCAACAGCCACAAAAATTGCTGGATCACCTCAGCCAAATCAAAAGCACGCGCCTTGGCATTTATTATGAAGCGTTGTGGCATTTTTATTTTGCCAATCATCCGGAGTGGGAGCTTCTGCACCATAACCTGCAAATAGATCGCAATGGTATTACGCTGGGGGCATTTGACTTTTTATGCCGTAGAGGCGACGAATATTGGCATATAGAAACCGCAGTAAAATTTTATTTATCCAATGCTACGAACCCATTGGCCGCACACGATTGGAAATATTGGGTGGGGCCCGAAGGAAAAGATCGCCTGGATTTAAAACTGAATCACCTGCGCCAGCATCAATTGCCATTGCACCAAACCGATGAAGCGAGGCTGCAGCTAACCAAACGTTATCCCACCGTTAACACTTGGCAGACGGGACTATGCATGCAGGGTTATTTATTTTCGCCTGCACGACATCAGCACCAGCCCGCCTTCGGCCATATTAAACATGGTCGCGGTCATTGGTGGCCCATTAGTGAGCTTCTACAAGATGCTTCCAGCACAGCAAGTCAACGCTGGCTGGCCCTTGACCGCCAGCAGTGGCTCTCACCTGCACAACGAACACGCGAAGATGAAGTGCTGACAACAGAACAATTAGCTGAAAAATTATTGCGGGAGATTACAGAAACAGAAAGGCCGCTTTTAATCGCGGCCATGAACAAAACGAATGACACGAATCAACGTGACCTCTGGACGGAATCAGCACGTATATTCGTAGTGCCGGATGACTGGCTGGATCACTCCGTACGGCCCGGCAATGCCTGACCATCGCGCAAAACATAATTTCTCCGATCCACCATTAACTCTTTACCAACGCTACCGAACAGGCTTGTACAATTCTCCAGCGCAAGGGTTTTATAACCATGCTCTGCCAATAAATATGCAGCGGCGCGGCTACGGCGACCAGTGTCACAATAGAAAATATACAGGCTGTCTTTATTCAACAAGCGGGATTTGATCGCCAGAATATTCAAAGGAATATTCACCGCTTTGGGGAGATGGACTTCGCTGTATTCATCCTCACTACGCACATCCACAGTGACTACACCTTTGGCCAATGTATTCTCCAGCTCATTAAAACTTAAAGCAGAAACACTAGGCTCTTTCAAAAGGCGATAAAAGTCCTGCTTTTCCAGGCGCATCAGCACACCATCGGTACGCATCATTACCGTCGCATTACGCACAGTTTCGTTAACCAACGCGTCTTCACCAAAACAGCGACCTACGCCAATTGTTGCCAGATGTTGCCGTTTATTGTCAGAGTGACGGGTAACATCAGCTTCACCTTCCTTAATGAAATAGCACTGCTCACCCATCTCACCCTGTCGAATAATGACATCGCCGGCATAAACCACTTGCGGTGTTAAGCGCGAAAAAATTTGCTCAACATTGAGCGGCGGTACTTTGAAAAATAAGTTGGATCTCAATACTGTCATCATCCAATCGATGTCTTCATCAAGATCCCGCTCACGGGAAATAATCAACTGTAGATAATCCGCAACCTGGCTCCAGGTAAGCATTTTATCCAGGTGCTCGCTGTCGATACGCAACACGCTGCAATCTGTTTCAGCGATAGCGGTCACCTGACGCGGCTGGTGGTGGGCAATAGGGAACAGTGAACTACGGCCTTTAATACGCGTGCGATTACCCGCGCCATCAACCAATGCAACATCACCATGCAATAAATAAACATGATGCGCATCGTAAGCACCAGCATTAAATAAAGTCTGGCCAGCGCAAACCACTTCAATCAAAGCATCGTTAAGCAGCGCTAATAGATGGCTTTCGCTCATATCCTTTAAGGGCACGAGAGTACGCGTCAAATTCAAATCAAATTCAACCGGTGCGATTTGAACACTTTTTTGAGCTTGCATAACCACTTCCTTCAAGGAGAGAGCCGATTCCGGGGTTTGGTAAAAGCCAGGTCACCAATACCAACGCGCCAACAACTTTTATTTTCCAGTTATTCATCCGTGAGGTCGGCTTAAGGGCAAACAAAACCTCGCCGCCCCTGTAAACCGCCACTGTGAATAGCAACAACACGTGCACCACGGGACCAATATCCTTGTTGTGCCAAACGATGAATTCCCCAAATCATTTTCAACGTATATACCGGGTCCAACGGAATTCCGGTCTCTTGCTCAAATGATCGCCAGAAATCAAATAAATACGGCGGATGCTTTTTGCCATAACCACCGGCGTGAAACCCGGAAATCAGGCGCCAATTAGCAGCAGGTTTCGCAACAGTAGTGTTAATTGCTTCCTGGTTGGCGCATAAATTTTTATAAATCTCTGCAATGCCCGTACCTAAATCACCATCCCCTTTAAGTACAGAGAAACCAAGTGCAGGCTTATCGCCTCGGCCAGCAGCCGTCAAACCGGCAGCCAAACCTGCAAGGCTGGTTCCAGTGCCGGAGGCAACGCATACTCCAGTATAGTCACCCTTGAGTTGCACCTCTAAAGCCTGGCCGGCCAAACTCATACCGCGAGCTCCAAGCAAACCAGCACCACCTTCAGGAATCAAATAGAAATCGCCAAATTGGTTATGCCAGTCATCCAGCAAATGCTCAAATGCCTTTTGCCGATACTCATAGCGGCTAATAAACACCAAATGCATCCCGGCTTGTTCTGCGTCCATCAACGTAGGGCTTAAATATGTCGGTCGAGCCCCACGAACAATACCGAGGGTAGAAAAACCGTAGCGAGCACCAGCCATTGCCAGTGCGTATAAATGGTTGGAATAAGCACCACCGAAACTCAATAACCGGTGATGTCCGGCTTCACGCGCTGCATGCAAGTTATAAAACAGCTTGTAGGCTTTATTACCGGATAATCCCTCGTCAATCAGGTCATCACGACGCACCAGCAGCTCTATGCCATACTTCGCCAGTGCAACAGTGGTCGCATTGTGCAGTGGGACAGCACATGCGAGCCTAAAAAAATCACTATCAGAATCAATTACCACTGCTTACAAAACTCGTCTCATTTACGGCACATTAGCGGACAACTTTACATCAGGCCATCAGTCCGCCTTTAGCGGCGTTCAGCGACACGAGAATAAACCATAGACTGATGCTGGCTACAACGATCACTTTCACCGGGGTGAAATTCAAAAGGGGTTTCAATCATCGAAATACTACGCCCGCAAGCCTGCCCTTTCGGATCAACTGCATTGCAACACGGCGACTGATGATGCTCCAACCAGGCCAAATAAACGGCCTCACTGACGCCAGCCCTATCAGCTGCATAAGCGTGGGGATCTTCCAAATAAACGCCAATATCATCCAGCGGAACTGCCGTCTCGCCCAACCCGGGCAGGAAAGTCACCAGATTAACGCCCGCTTTGGTCAGGCGCTCAAGCAATTGATCACCACTGTTTTTTAACATCTGCTGTTGTTCGCGTTTTAAATGAACAATCTCTTCTTTGAGGACCGTTTCATTCTGGTGACGATAAAATAATTCCACCTCACGCATATCCAGCATTTCGCGTAGCTCAGCAGTGGCCGCTCGAATTTTAGCGTCCATTTCCAGCGCAAAATTTTCCTGCAACATCTGGATTTGATTGGACTCACCCGATTGCGCCGCTTTCAATTTATGCGCAAAATATTCGCGCATACCTTCTATTTTGCTCGCCTGCGCATCCAATCCTTCCTTGAAGGTGCGATTACGCTCTTCCAGATCGCGATTTGTTTGCTCATATTCCTGATATTTTTGCTGATAGGCCAATACCCGCTGTTGATGTTCATGCTGCATCCCGTGGACTTTGGCCTGGTGTTGGTTCATCAAGGTTGCAATACGCAAGCGCTGCTCCTTGATTAGCATTGCCATCTTGTCGCGCAGCTCCTGGGTGTAATGATCATGGAGCTTTTTTTCAAGTACAGCCTGTTCACGCACATGATCTATCACTGGTTTTGCTGGCGGTTTATCGATTTTAGTTTTCTCAACCTTTACCGGTTTCTTTACGACCAATCCCAAACGATTGCTTTTAACAGCCTTGCGCAAAGCTACAAAACTGCTGCTGCCGCTCTCCATAATCGGATCCCACAGGTTTTTTTGATGCCAGGCAATAGGACATTGACTGTAACAAGCCAACTTAATCGCTCCAGCGCCCATATCAGGACCTGTACCAGTAGCATCAATCAACTGACGCAAAGGCACATTCCAGCGGCGGTCCACCATACCGGTAGCATCAAAGGAAATCAGAAAAAATACAGCGCCAGTCACACACAGCGACTGGTCAATCTGCACATAGACCGCCTTGGCAGTCGCATTGGCGAAATCGGGGAAAGGAATGAAACCGTCCAGAATGGCCTCAAACTCGGGGTAGAGTAACTCGCGGGAAATCTGTGCATCCTGAAACAGGAAAACCGCTTCATGTAGTTCTGCGGTGGGGTTGGGCATAAGCAGTCATCTCAAGCCAAGCGGAAGAATACTGCCAGTATAAAAAAGCACTCGGGATGAAAACGTGAACAACTACCAGCAATGATGACTTTCGCGCAAATTTGCGGTCCATTCGACGAAAAAATAATCAAACTGTATAGATATCAAAAACCAGCAGTTATCAATTTTTGAGAAAGCTTACAGAGGGGTTATGAAAAATGAAGGGGGGAGTGGGAAGTGGCACCACGAGCCTGCAGCAAATTGCTGCATTAGCCCGGGCTTACATTTCGGAATAATCGTCAACGAACTCATCATCGCTATCGTCGTACAGATCATCCAATAGGTCTTCAACATAGTCTTGCACAGCATTACTCCTTTAAGTTAATTGAGAGAGAGGAAACCTCGTCTGAAAGACAATCTAAACGAGCTGTCGTTCCGGAACTTTACTCCCTGATTCCTAAATTACCAATTATGGTGGGCGGTACAAGACTCGAACTTGTGACCCATGCCTTGTAAGGGCATTGCTCTACCAACTGAGCTAACCGCCCCTCGTTGAGAGGTGCGCATTCTAACGAATCTGGCTGGTGTGTCAAACATTTTTTAGCGAGAAATTTAAACTTTTTCGAAATTGCCTAAACCTTCAACAGGATCGAACAAAAAGCCAACAAAAGTGCAAACAATCAACTAAAAATTTAGCGGTAAGATCGATCAATCGATATATTGCGTAACAGCGACTACATTATTAATCCAACAAAAATTGTCTCATTGATCAAGTATGACCCCAAACACCGCCACCGAACCCCTGGTTACCACCCTGCCCGCCAGTGAGCCAGGCTCCTGGATGGGGATGCTGGTAATTTTCTTGCTGATTCTGCAAACCGTATTGATTATCGGCTTGCAGCGCAGCCGTTTGAGCAACAAACGTGCACGCAAAGCCCTCAAAGAATCCCAAAAAGCGCTCGAAGAAAAAATTCAGGATCGCACCAAAAGCTTGCATCGCATCAATGACTTATTAATTGATGAAGTTGCCCGCCATGAGCAAACCGGTCGTCAATTACGTGAAACCAAACTCTATTTACAAAGTATGATTAACTCCATGCCATCGATTATTATCGGTGTAACCTTAGAGGGAGAAGTAACTCACTGGAACGCAGCAGCAGAAAATACTTTCGAAATTTTTTCCAATGAGGCATTGGGCCGCAACATCACTGAACTCCTTCCATTATTTCCAGTGACGATTAATGTCATTCGCGGTTCGATTCGTGGGGGTGAGCCCTACTCCATTCAACATACACAACATCAGGAAGATGAAAAAAAACGCTATTTTGAAATTACTATTTATCCGCTCATCTCCAGCAGCGAACAAGGAGCCGTAATTCGTGTTGACGATGTCACCATGAAAGTGACTATTGAAAATCTAATGATCCAGAATGAAAAAATGTATTCGCTCGGTGAAGTCGCAGCAGGTATCGCCCACGAAATTAATAATCCCCTCAGCGTTATTTTGCAAAATGTACAAAATATAGTGCGCCGCACCGATAGCCATTTTGGAACCAATCGCGCTCGCGCCAATGAATTGGGAATTGATGTCGAAAATATTGACCGCTATCTAAAAGCCCGTGAAATTCCAGGTATGCTCGATTCAATTCGCGAAGCTGGCGAACGCTCAGCAACGATAGTGCGCAATATGTTGGAGTTTTCACATAACTCGCAACGCAAGACCAGCCTGATAGATGTAAAACACTTAATAGAACAAACCATCGCCCTTAGCCGCAGTATTCAACTTAAAAATTCTGAAGAAAAAGGGCTGCAAGTCATCACAGAGTTTAGTGATTCCCTGCCCGTGATCAGCGCGTCAGCCCCTGAATTGCAGCAAGTTTTGCTCAATTTATTACGCAATGCAAAACAGGCATTACAAAGCAATAATATTGAAAACCCGAGCATATGGGTTCGTACTTATGCGCAAGACAATCAACTTGTGATCGAAGTACAGGACAATGGGCCAGGCATGACCGATACTATTCGCCAGCACATCTTCGAACCTTTTTTTACAACCAAAGATGTGGGCTCGGGAACAGGTTTGGGACTCTCTGTTTCTTATTTCATTATTACTGAACGCCACCAGGGAACGATTGATGTAAAAACCGCTCCCGGCAAAGGTAGCAATTTTATTATCAAGCTACCTATTTAGCCGGCACAGGCAATTAACAATTTTCAATCGGAAAAAATAAATGAAAGCCAAGGCAATTTTATTGTTAAGCAGCTCCCTGTTTATTCAGGGGTGCGCAACGCAAGCACCGGTAGCCGATAAAAATAATCTGGAAAACGCCGCGACCCAGGTATTGAGAGATGCAGTCTATTACTCGCATCTTTTTTCGAGTTGCGCTGCACTGGGTGGTGAAATAGAAGTTGATGCAATCAGTAAACAACAGGATTGGCTCAATACTAATAACCAACTTATATTGGCAGCGGATCAATATTACAGCCAGCAACAAGCTGCCAGTACATTTGATTACCAAGGCAAAACACTTGCGCCGGCCGCGATTAAACTCGCATTGGAATCAAGAAAACGTGCAATTGATGAGTTATCTCTCGCGCAACGGACGCCCGCTAATAAAGTTAAAACCTGTGAATTCAGGTTAAACAAAATAAATAACCAAACGATCAGGCTCACGCAAAATCCAGCCATCGCAGCCACAGAAGCGGAACTACTAAAACATCTACCGCTGGATCAATCTCTCAGCGATATACCAACCCTTGCCGGAGGTATTTCTGAAGTCACCCCTGGCGCCACCTATTTTCAGCTGGTCAAAGCACATGAATCTGCTTGCGCTGCGCCCTACACCCTCACCATTGCAAATCAATGGCCACGGGAAGCCTATGCATACTTTTGCGGGGATACGGCCATGGAAGTATTAACCTGTGAATGGGGCAAATGCGAGTCGAAGAAGTTATAATGGGCACAAACGGGCTATGTTTACACGTAGCCCGACTTGTTATCTGATGAGCCCGCTATGACCGTTAATGATTTTTCAGCTGCCAGCTACCAGCAACAACTCCACGACAAACTTTCCCGTATCCAGAAAGACTTTGCCGAATTTTCCCTACCTGAAATCCAGGTATATCCCTCTGCAGAAAAGCACTATCGCATGCGCGCCGAGTTTCGTGTGTGGCATCAGCAGGAAGTTACCAATTACGTAATGTTCGATGAAGCCAAGCGCCCCTATACTATTCACGAATTTCCGGTTGGCTCCGTGTTGATGAATCAGTTGATGTCCAATCTACTTGTGGAAATTAATGCGGATGAATTACTTCGCCATAAACTCTATCAGGTGGATTTTTTAACCACCCAAAGCGGTGAAGCATTAGTCACATTGATTTATCACAAACAATTAACCGATGAATGGGTTGCACAAGCAAAAGCGATTAAACAAAAACTCGGGGTCGATGTTATTGGCCGTAGCCGTAAACAACGTTTACTGGTAGAGCGCGATCACGTCATTGAGCGCATGCAAGTGTTAGGGCGCGATTATTTTTATCAACAAGTAGAAGCCAGCTTTACCCAACCCAATGCCGGTGTCTGTGAATCTATGCTGAGTTGGGCAGTTAATCACAGTAAAAATAGTGGCGGCGACTTATTGGAACTTTATTGCGGCAATGGCAACTTCACCCTGCCACTGTCACAAAATTTTTCCAAAGTGTTAGCGACCGAAGTTGCAAAAACCTCTGTGGAATCAGCGCAGTTTAATATTGCCCAAAACAATATTGAAAATATCCAGATCGCACGCATGTCGAGTGAAGAGTTTTCGCAAGCAATGGATGGTGTACGCGAGTTTAATCGCTTGCGCCATGTCAATTTAGCGGATTATCACTTCTCAACTATTTTTGTAGATCCACCGCGCGCTGGCCTTGACCCGCATACAACCAGCATCACTCAACGCTTCGATAATATTATTTACATTTCCTGTAATCCGGAAACGTTGCGCGAAAACTTGCGAACAATAACCCAAACGCATGCCATTAGAGCGTTCGCTCTTTTTGACCAATTCCCCTATACACATCACGCTGAATGCGGTGTGATATTGCAGAAAAAATAATTGTTGTTTCACGCAAAATCTTGCGTCATATAAAACGCTGGCCCGGCATAGGTAGCAAGATATTGCTGCTGGGCTGGCGCTAACGCCAGATATTCCTTAAACCCCAATTTTTGCCAAAACCCTTTTGAATCTTGCACCGAAACCAACGTTACGCCACGTAACGCACGCTGTTGCGCTTGCTCCAAAGCATATTTCACCAACCTGGGGCCAAGACCAAAGCCCGCAGCAGTTGTACTGATTGCTAAATCATGCAGATATAAATGATCAGCATTTAACTTATGGGAAAAGGTTTCACCCCAGGGCGTTACATAACCATGATGGGATAAATAACCCACCAGATAACCGCACACGCCCTGCTTGCCTTCTACCACCCAGGAGGTATCCGGCACTGCATTAAAACGTTCAATGATTACATCATCAGTTTCCAGAATTTCATCGACATACGCTTCTGCTTGAATGCGTATTACACAAGCGAGATCACTTTGTTGCATAGCACGGCAAAAAAAATCATTACTCATTACAGCATTATCCGGATTTGTTAAATATCGGCATTAGGGTTTTCAAGGAGTAGGATCTTCAGGGATTTCATCCAGTAATAATTCTTCGGATTCAACACCTGCATCTTCCAGTAAGCGGCTCGCGATAGACTTTTTAGTTTTTGCACCTAACCGGCGAATATCATCCACACGCTTTACCAAATTACCGCGACCGGAATATAAACGCTCGCGAGCTTTGGTATAGGCTTCCTGGGTTTTATTAAGGGAATTGCCAATCGCATCTAATGAATCCAGCAACAATACAAATTGATCATGCAAGGCCCCCGCCTCTTTCGCAATGCGCTCGGCATTTTTATTCTGTTTTTCATAACGCCAGATATTTTCCACTGTGCGCAATGTCGCCAGCAACGTTGTTGGGCTTACCAGTATAATATGGCGATCATAAGCTTCGCGATACAATGCAGGCTCATGCTGTAACGCCAGCATAAACGCCGCCTCAATAGGAATAAAAATGAACACAAAATCGAGCGCCTTTATGCCCTCGATTTTTTCATAATCCTTAATACTTAAACCTTTGATATGGCTGCGCAACGAATTAATGTGTGCCGCCAGATATTGTTTCCGTTCAAATTCGTCGTCACTGCTACAATATTTTTCGTAATCCACCAATGAACATTTGGCATCAATCACAATATCTTTATTTTCGGGTAAATGAATAATGACATCCGGCATCAACCGGCTGCCATCGAAGCTGGTGAAATTGACCTGGGTATCGTATTCGCGGCCTTTTTGTAACCCGGATTCCTCCAGCAAGCGCTCCAACACCACTTCACCCCAATTTCCCTGGGCTTTGGTATTCCCTTTTAGCGCTTGCGCGAGATTCACCGCATCCTCACCAATTTTTTGCGCCTGTTTTTGCAGCTCCAATACTTGTCCAGATAAGCGGTTGCGCTCGGCGTTTTCTTTTTCGTAAACATCTTCTACCTTTTTACGAAATTCATTGAGCTGAAGTTTTAATGGATCAAGTGTGCCATCCAGTAGTGTTTTGCTATTCGCATTGAATTGTTGCTGTTTATTTTCAAAAATTTTATTGGCAAGATTTTCGAATTCTTTAGCTAAATCTGCTTTGGCATTTTGTAACAGCGCGAGCTGCTCGGCAAAATGTTTACGCTCCTGCTCAAGGCGAGTCTGTAGTTCGGTTGCATTTTTTTCCAATACCGTTAGCTGCTCATCTTTACGCTGGGATTGTTGTTGTAATACGTCGAAATGGCGGGTTTTTTCGCGCAGGCCTGCCGCTTCCTGACGGGCATCGCCTAACGCATGTTGCAACTCCAGTATTTGTTGTTGGCTGGTATGAAATTGGTTTTTAAGTTCAGCGATATTCAGTTTTAGCTGACCGGACTCATGCTGCAAGACAGATTCGCGCAACGCATTGGCATGTTGCAGTTGCTGCTGTGCGGTCTCCAATTCGTGGGTTTTGGCCAATATCGCCTGATCCAGACGGCGCCCAAGCAACCAATAGACGATTAGCGCCCCCACTATCAAACCCGCAAGACCGGCAACCAGCACGATAAAAGATGAATTCACAACCACATTCCCCCCGATGAAGCACAAAGCAGCTAGGCATTATCAGGCCAGGCCGTTAAAATCGCGGCCATTTTAGCAATAGTTGCTGGCTTACAGGCTATTGGATTGCCCCTTTCCATGAGTAAACCCATGAGTAGTGCTACTCAAACGAACAAACCGCGCGTTTTAGTATTTGATTCAGGTGTGGGTGGCTTGAGTGTCGCCCGTGAAATTCAGCAACGATTGCCCTGGCTACCGCTGGTTTACGCATCGGATAATGGCTTTTTTCCTTATGGCACCAAAGGTGAAACCGAGCTAATAGCACGAGTGGATCAGGTCATTCGCTCACTATTACAACGATATCCGGTTGATATCCTCATAATCGCCTGCAACACTGCCAGCACACTTACCCTACCCCATTTACGTAGCCAATTGAGCTTGCCCATTGTAGGTGTGGTGCCCGCCATTAAGCCCGCAGCAAAATTAAGCCAATCCGGCGTGATCGGTTTACTGGCAACACCGGCAACAGTAGCCAGGCCTTATACCCATGAATTAATTCGCGAATATGCACCTCAATGCGATGTAATCTCTTTAGGAAGCAGTGAGCTGGTTCAAATTGCAGAGCAAAAACTGCGGGGTGAAGTTATTGATCACAAGAGTATTGAGCACATCGCAGCGCAATTGATGGAGCCTGAAAAAGCAAAGCAGATGGATGTATTAGTTCTGGCTTGCACCCACTTCCCATTACTTAAAGAAGAATTATCTGTTTACCTGCCGGAAAAGATTCAACTGATCGACTCAGGTGAGGCCATCGCTCGCCGGGTCGAATTTTTATTAGGTACAAACATACCTCATGGCAATAAAGCTATCGAAAATATCGCCGTATTTACTAAAAGAACAAATGAAGCAGCGCAACTTTCAATCGCGTTAAAAAATTTTGGCATTCATAAAATTGATTATCTGGATCTACAATAAAACAAAGAGTCGCCACATCCCATGACGACTCTTTGTTGAAGAAATCCTTTTTCAAATTAACTCCTTTGCATGACAAACTACAAGTGCTGTTGCACTACATTAATATCACTTCACGCGAATATCATTTTTTACCGATTTCACACCTCTGACATCACGCGCAACTTGCTCCGCTTTACCGATGTGTGAACGGTCAGCAACGAAGCCGCTCAGTTGCACCACACCTTTGAAAGTTTCCACCTGAATCTCAGTTGCTTTAAGTTGATCGTCCTCAACAAATGCTGCTTTTACTTTGGTAGTAATGACGGCATCATCAAAGATTTCCCCCGTACTTTTATCTTTGGCAGTAGATGCACAACCCGTAACAGCCAACAAAAAAGCCAGGAAAATAGCAGTGATAGAATAATTAAATGCTTTCATAATAAACTCCTTATCCACAAATAGTTATAAACAGTTACTTAATACCGTTAACGCTGACTTTTAATTAAACATAACCTAATAAAATCAGTATTAACAAAATCACAACAACCAACCCCAATCCACCACTTGGTCCATAGCCCCAGCTACGGCTATGTGGCCACGCTGGAATAGCGCCGATAAGAATTAAAATTAAAACAATGAGTAGAATCGTACCTAGTGTCATGACAATCTCCTTCGCTCAATTAAAGGTTAAAACCGTTTCACAAAAAATCCGTTTAGGATTACTACCCTGTTAAACATCAGGATTAATTTGCAATAACAATTTCAACCCTTCTATTCATTTGACGCCCGGAAGAACTATCATTACTCGCTACCGGAGAACTCTCTCCTTTCCCAACAGCTGTAATTCTATTGGGTGATACACCAGCACCAATCAAAAACGCTTTTACCGAGTCAGCACGACGCTGCGACAATTCCTGGTTATAACTGTCACTGCCGACACTATCAGTGTGCCCCTCAATAACCAACGCACGTTCCGGCTGCTGGTTGAGAAATCCCGCAAGTTTTGAAAGATTTGCACTGGCACTGCTTTTTAAATCAGATTTACCTGTTTCAAACAGCACATCCCCTAAGGTCACAATCAAACCACGTTCAGTTTGTTTTGCATTGAGTTCTGCAATCTGGCGACGCAAAGCTTCTGCTTCTTGTGTACGTGCGTCCAATTGTGCAGCAGTAGCTTTTTCACCTAATCCTTTGCGTTGATCTTCCAGATATCGCGCTTGTGCCAATGCTTTAGCGGTATCCACTTTACGATCAGCCAGATAAACAAAATGTTTACTCAGCTCTTTATCATCGCGTGGTTCTTCCGCCAAACGCACAGCGGCGTCTGCATCTTTAATTGCAACAGGAGCAAGCGTGGCAAGTTGTGGATCTGACTGCAATTGAGTCAACTTGCTACGCACTTGCGCTGCACCATCGGGCACTTTTGGACCTGCGCATGCAACCATTAACATTGCCGAGAACAGCAGTGAAATTGGCGCTGCAAAAGAATTTAGCGGTTTCATAGTGTGCCTCCTGGAGTAGAGTTGCGTTGCAGTTCCTGTTGAAGCGTATTGATGTTTTTATTCAAGTCATCATTCACTTCCTGTGCTTTTGCTGCCTGGGCTTTGGCACTCGCCAATTCAGCATCTACACGTGCTTGCTCCGCTAACCGCGCTGCACGCACCATTTCTTTTTCCACTACTGCTACGCGAGCTGCTGTCAGTTTTTCGCGTGCTTCACCTAATTCTGGTGACGCGTAATCTGCAACACGTGCTTGTTCTGCATTCGCAATTGCTGATTCAGCGGCTTGCAATGCTTCATTAGGTGCCTTGGGAGTGGAGGCACAACCAGCTAAAACACCGCAAAATACAACTGCGGAAAGCAATGGTAGATATCCTCTGTTCCCATGAGTAGAAAATTTATTCATGGTGATATTCCTCTTAAAATTAACCTGCTCAGTAGAATGACAGTCGTGTTTTACGCGAGTTCCAGCAAACTCCAGCACGAAAACAGGCGGCAGAGGTGTACAAAAATGCAAAATAAACAAAACAATATGAAAATATTTATTTTTACTGAGGAAACTCGCTGAATAACGTTATTTTTTGAAATGTAACTTTTACAAGGACAATGAATTTACCCAAAAAAAATCCCCGAAAAAAATTTCGAGGATTTCGCATTTCAAGAAAATAATTGAAGAGACATGGCAGGTACTAGCCTTTACGCACTAAACCACCAAGCGCAATTCATTCCCTCCAGGCTGCAAATAACGCAAAATATCCACACTGGTGATCACGCCAACAGCAATTTTATATTCAGTGACGACAACCCGGTGAATGTTGTTGCTCACCATCACCGTTGCCACCTCACTAACATTGGCATCCTGGCAAACGGTAATAATTTCCCGCTGCATAATCTGGTGCACGGTACAATTGTACTCTGCCCTGCTGCTCCAATCGCGCAAGCTGGCTTCATCGATTTCAATTTCACAACTTTCTCGATAATAGTTACGCAACGCATCGCGCCGCCGGCTTTCATCCATGCTACTGAATTTAAAAATATCGGAAATGGTAACCACGCCAACAAGCTCATGATCAGAAGCAATGACAGGCGCTCCTGAAATACCATGTTTGATGAAAAACTCCGCAAGCCGATGAATGGTCCACCCCTCGTATGCACTTAACAGGGTTTTACTCATAATGGTTTTGGCAGTCACATTGTTATTATTACTTAACGACATATCCCGCTCCTTATGTAAGAAATGAAATGCCTGTTAATTATTGATCTATCAAATAAAGCGAAAAGCCGAATCATGCAAAATACTGATCATTGATTAGACTTTTTTTGAATTAAAGATTTTTTATAAAAACCATATACCAATAATCGTATGCCGTAAAAAAACCGCCGCCATTTTACTGGCGGCGGTTTTTTTACAAGCAACCTGAAACTGATTAAAGATCAGTAATCGGTTTATATTTAGGGACCAGCAAGCGCATTACGAACCAGGCAATTAAATAAGCAGTCGCACAAATAGCAAACATAATGGTATAGCCAGCAGCAACATTGCCAGCCTTTTCAAAATGATCAAATAGACCACCACCTAATTTATTGAGCAGTACACCACCCATACCACCGGCAAAACCACCGATACCCACGACCGAACCCACTGCTTTTTTGGGGAACATGTCAGACACAGTAGTAAAAATATTCGCTGACCACGCCTGGTGGGCAGATGCCCCCAAGGCAATCAGCAAAATAGGAATCCAGACAGAAATATGCCCCAGCGGTTGGGCCAGCAATACCACTAACGGCACCAGTGCAATCACAAACATTGCACTACGGCGGGCATTAAATACGTCCATCCCTTTCTTAATAAAATAACCCGGGAAAGCACCACCACCGATACTGCCAAACATCGTTAAGGTATAGATAAGCGCAATCGGCAACGCAATTTCGGTTTTTTCCATACCGTGCTGGGCACTGAGATAAATAGGCAACCAGAACAGGAAAAACCACCAGACACCATCCGTCATAAACTTACCGAAGGCAAATGCCCAGGTTTGCTTGTAACTCAGCAAGGTAAACCAGGATGTTTTTACGCCGTCATCAACCGCTTCAACAGCCTCTACATCGGAATTGATATAAGCGCGCTCGGAATCACTCAGGCGTTTTTGTTCACTGGGCTTGTCGTACCAAATCCACCAGAAAGCAATCCACGCAAACCCGATAATCCCCACAATAATAAATGCCCATTGCCAACCCCAGATCACACCAATCACAGGTACTGTCAACGGGGCCAAAATCGCACCCACATTAGCGCCGGAGTTAAAAATACCGGTTGCAAATGAACGCTCTTTCTTGGGGAAGTATTCCGCCGTCGCTTTGATTGCAGCCGGGAAGTTGCCCGCTTCACCAAAGGCCAATACCGCACGGGCAATCATAAAGCCGGCTACCGAATAAACGGTAATGGCAGCAGCACCATTAACTGTGCCGTTAGTTTGATCGATATCTGCCAAACCGATCCAGCTCAACAGGGTATAAAAGCCGGCCCCCATTTCGTAAGCAAATGCATGGATTGCTGCACCAAATGACCAGATTGCAATGGCAATAATGTAGCCATTCTTGGTACCGAATTTATCGATAAAGCGACCCGCAAAGATCATTGATATCGCGTAAACGAAAGTGAAAAGCGCAGTGATATTGCCGTAATCGTTGTTGTTCCAGCCGTAAAGATGCATCAGCTCAGGGGACAACAGGCTTAAAACCTGACGGTCGAGATAGTTAACAGTAGTGGCAAAAAACAACAGACCACAAATGGTCCACCGGTAATTACCAACACCAACAGATTGCTGGGGAATCGTTTGCTGGTTCATAAGGTCACTTGCTTATAGTTATTGAATACAAAGGGAATCATAGCTGCACTGCACAATAATGCTAAAAAGATGCTAGCGAATGAAACACTCACCTGTTTGTATTGACCTTGGATGCCGCGGGTATCCGCGTCCTTACCGATGAAATTCTGATGTCGCTTATTATGGGGCAGAAAATTAGCATGTTTCCCCTGCCCAAACAAGCCACAAGGGGTGTAAAGTCTTTATCAAACAATCACTTATAAAGTGGCTTATAACCAAAAAACTGTTGCATCACCAACATCTGGAAATCGCCTTTACCGCGTATAAAAGATTTACCACCAATCCTTATTTATTTGGACAATGCCGTTCGACAAGACAATATCCATAATGAAGCACACCAACTCCCTCCCTTTGAAACGGGGTGCCTAGTCAAGGGAGGGAGTTGAAATACCAGAGAGGGATTTAAGGCATAATGCCCAACCAATTCCCGGCAATAAAAAATCATCATGGTTGATACTTATTTCGACATCACACCTTACCTGCCCGCCATCAACAATGGCGAATTAATCATCACCGCCAACAACCGGCTGCGCAACCATATGCTGCGCGCATATGGTAAACAGCAACAACAAAATGTATGGGCAAGCCCGCGCATTTATTCGCTGAGCCAATGGATCGAGCTTAACTGGTCACAGTTGCAGCGCCGTGCCTATGCACCTGCTGCGCGGCAAATTATTAACAACCTGCAACGCCAATGTTTGTGGGAAAAAATTATCAGCCAATCATCACTGGCTGCTGCACTATTGCAGGCGGAGCCATTAGCTCAAGCCGCAGATAGTGCCTTGCGCAATCTGGATCTCTGGCAATTAACCGATGAAGATGTACGCAATGCAGAGCCACAATTAAATGTCGCCAGTAACAGTTTCTGCTGGCTAACCTGGTTAGGTGAATTTCGCGCGACGCTCGCCTCATTAGGATTTATTACCCAGGAAAATGCTATCGTCATTTTGGTGGAAACTTTTAAACAATTTTTAATTCCGCAGGAAAAAATTGTCCATCTCACCGGTTTTGATGATATTCCTCCGCTGCATCAGGATTTAATTAACAGCGCCTGCCAACAATTAAATACCATCAAAACGGAAAATCATTCTGCAAAATTACTACGCACAGAAACCAATACCAGTGAACAGGAAATTCGTAACGCGGCATTGTGGAGCAAAAGCCAACTGGAGCAAAACCAGGAGGCGATGATTGGAATTATTGTGCCCAACCTCGGCCAATGCCGCGATCAGGTGGAACGTATTTTTGTTGAGGTGTTCGAGCCGCTTGCCTTATTACCCAATCAATCGCGCTACACCCTGCCCTTTAACTTTTCCGCCGGTATACCATTAGGTACAACGCCAATAATTGTTGCGACCCTGGATTTACTGGAGCTACAAAAATCCAGTTGGGATCTTGAATCTATTTGCCATTTATTGTTATCACCCTTTTTTGGCAATGCCGATAATGAACTGGTGTTGCGCACCCATTTAATTACCACCCTGCGCAAGCTGGGAAAATTCACTATCAGCCTGAGCGATATTCGTTACTACTGCAAAA
This sequence comes from Cellvibrionaceae bacterium, assembly GCA_021151825.1. Taxonomy (GTDB): domain Bacteria; phylum Pseudomonadota; class Gammaproteobacteria; order Pseudomonadales; family Cellvibrionaceae; genus Cellvibrio. The sequence continues at coordinate 342,945 of JAGKWQ010000006.1, read as the reverse complement.
AAATCTCTGAACAATTAGGTATCACTGAAAGTGATAACAGTTTGAGTACCCGTTTGATCCAATTGGAAAATTACCGACGCCAAACTTACGGTAATCACACGGCACAATACTGGAGTGATTTCTTTCAATTGCATTTAAATTTACTCGGCTGGCCGGGAGCGCGCCGGTTAGATAGCCAGGAACACCAGCAACTTGGCCAGTGGAATAGTTTGCTGGAAAATTTTGTGCAACTGGATAACACCGGTATCCAATTTTCCTATCTCGCTGCGGTGCAGCAATTGCGTACCATCGCCGGCAAAACGCCGTTCCAGGCACAAACTCCACACTCACCAATTCAAATTCTCGGTGCACTGGAAGGTGCCGGTTTACAATTCAGCCATTGCTGGGTAATGGGCCTGCATCATCGCCAATGGCCACCAGTTCCAGCACCAAATCCATTGTTGCCAACCAATTTGCAACGCACCCATAAAATGCCGCACGCCAGTGCGGAACGCGAATTGGAATTTGCGCGTGCACTCACTGCACACTATCGCCAATGTGCGCCATTAGTGGTATTCAGTTCCGCGCACAGTGACGACGACAGTGAGCTTAGTCCCAGCGCATTAATTCGCAATTGGCCGCTAACGCCCATCAATCAATTAATTACCAATGAACAAACAGCAAGCAGCCAAAACTATCAGCAAATAGCTGCACAACAATCATTGCAAGTTATTAGCACCACGCACGCACCGGAATTAAATCTCGCGCAGGAACCAGTACGCGGTGGCGCCAGCTTATTTAAAGAACAAGCTGCATGCCCGTTTAACGCCTTTGCGCGTTTACGCTTGGGAGCAACTCGTATCGATGATCCTGTTGCCGGTTTTTCACCGATTGAACGCGGAAATTTATTGCACGATTCATTGGCAATTATTTGGCGCGACATAAAAAACCAGGCAACTTTATTAGCGCTGGATGACACTTCGTTAATCGCTCTGGTAAATACCGTTACCCAGGCTACTGTCGATAGCATTAAACAAAAACGCGGCACCAGCATTGGTGTTGTATACGCGCAACTCGAACAAGAGCGTTTGCAACAATTAATTCTGGAGTGGCTCGCGCTGGAAAAAATGCGCCCGGCTTTTAGCGTTATTGCAATTGAACAAGAAATTGAAATTACCTTCGCCGGATTACCGTTGAAATTACGTATTGATCGCATTGATCAACTTGAACAAAGTGACGAATTAATTCTGATCGATTACAAAACCGGCCAACCCGGTATTAAAAGCTGGCAAGGCAATCGCATGGACGAACCGCAATTACCACTCTATGCCGTTACCGCCAGCAATCCAGTGGCGGCCATCAGTTTCGCGCAAATTAATGCGAAAGCGATGAAATGGCTTGGCACCGGCGAGTTACAAATCCAGCACACTGGAATTGATGCAGGAAAAATCAGCTGGCAAGAACAAGTTGATACCTGGCATCAGGATTTACAACAACTGGCCCAGGCATTTATTCATGGCGACGCACGTGTGGATATGAAAAATACAACAACGGCCCAATATGCCGAAGATTTATTACCGCTCAACCGTTTACTGGAAGAGGATGCTGTAGAAAATTTCCTGCGCACTAACGGAGGAGCAAAGTAATGTCGCAATCAAGTTTTGAATTTGATTCATGCACGAGCAGCTCACCGGTGTTATCAGAGAATCAACCCGTAGACCAACAGGTTCGTTTTAATGCATTAAACCCACACAAATCATTTGCGGTATCAGCACCTGCTGGCTCCGGTAAAACCGGTTTGCTCACGCAACGAGTACTGACCTTACTCGCTTACTGCGAACAACCGGAAGAAATTCTGGCGATCACGTTTACTCGCAAAGCCGCCGGTGAAATGCAGGACCGGATTATCCACGCACTTTGGCAAGCCGCCGAGCAACCACAACCGCAAGACCCGCACGCCGTGCGCACATGGCAGCTTGCGCAAAAAGTATTGGAGCGCGACCGTGAGCTGCAATGGAACTTATTGCAAAGCCCACAGCGCTTACGTGTGCAGACTATCGATAGCCTTTGTCGCTCCATCACCAAACAATTACCACTCGCCAGTGGTATAGGTGCGCAGCCGGATACACTTGACGATGCAGAACAGGCTTATCGCTTGGCAGTGCGCGAATTATTTAAATTACTGGAGCAGGAGTCGCCCTTTCGCGAAGATTTAATTCGTTTGTTGCGCCATATGGATAACAACCTCGGCGCAGTAGAAAATCTATTAACCAGCTTGCTCGCCAAACGCGAGCAATGGTTGAGTGTGCTACTGCAAGCACGCCATGAGGATGCGCGCCGCTATCTGGAAAATGTATTGCAATTAGTCATTCGCGAACACCTGGAGTTGGTTGATGCAACATTAGTATTACACAGCAGTGAAATCAGTAGCATTGCCGACAGTGCCGCCACTAATTTGCAACAGGAAAGTGAACGCAAAAATCGCATCCATGAATTGCTTGGCCTTAGTAGATTACCTGCTGCAGAACCCGAAGCAATTCCTGAATGGCTTGCCATCGCGGATTTATTGCTAACCAACAGCGGCACTTATCGCGCACGTTTGACTAAAGCGGAAGGTTTCCCAGCCGGAAAAGAAAACGCAGAGCTAAAAAATCGCTTTAGCAATTTAATCGCCGCGATTACTGATACTTCACCCGATGCCGAACAATTACTGCAAGAAATTCGTTCCCTGCCCTCGCCCCGTTACGCAGAACATCAGTGGCAATTACTGGATAGCCTCACCAGTATTTTACCCATTCTCGCCGCGCAACTTACATTGGTCTTTAAACAGCTCAGTGCAACGGATTACACCGCCATTAGCCAGGCAGCATTAATTGCATTGGGTGATGAAGATTCTCCGAGTGATTTAGCGTTGCAACTGGATTATCGTATTCGCCATATTTTAGTGGATGAATTCCAGGATACCGCTAGCCCGCAACTTGAACTGTTAAGAAAATTAACCAACGGTTGGCAAGCCGACGATGGCCGCACACTGTTTATTGTGGGTGACGGAATGCAAAGCTGTTACGGTTTCCGCAATGCCAACGTGGGCTTATTCCTGGATGCACGCCAGCAAGGTATAGGTTCTGTCGCATTAGAAGCATTGGATCTGCGCGTAAATTTCCGTTCGCAGGCCGGTGTAGTCAATTGGGTAAATACTATTTTCCAACACGCATTTCCCGCACAGGATGATATCAGTCGCGGTGCCGTAAGTTATTCGCCTTCTGTCGCATTTAAACCTGAGTTAAATCGGGAGCTGTATGGTGATGCGGTGCAATTTCATATCAGTAGCTATTCATCTGAAAAAAATGATGACGACGACGATGAAAATTTTTCGCGCTACTCAAACCCGCGGCAGGATGCCCAATGGCAGGAGGCTGAAAAAGTCGTTGCGCTGGTACAGCAAGCACGCACGCAAAATCCGGATGGCAGCATCGCCATATTGGTACGCACTCGCACCCATTTACAAAAAATCCTGCCGGCATTAAGTGCGGCCGGTTTAAGTTATCAAGCCACGGAAATTGATCGCCTCGCCAGCCGCATGGTAATTATGGATTTATTATCGTTGACATGCGCATTGCTAAATCCGGCTGATCGCATCGCATGGCTTGCCGTATTACGCGCGCCCTGGTGCGGATTGGATAACCATGATTTACATCGCATTGCCATTGCACCATTAAATGAATTAAATCCGCGTGTAAATGAAACGGCGTTTGGTGTTATCTGGCCACAATTACAACATCACGCAAAAATCCCCGGCATCAGCAACGCGGGCCAGCAAATACTCGCGCGAGTTGTTCCGTTGTTGCAACAAACAATGGCAGAGCGTTATCGCAAACCATTAAGACAATGGATCGAAGGAACCTGGTTGGCACTCGGTGGGCCTGCCACATTACTGGACGAAAATGATCGCGATAATATCCAGAGTTTTTTTGCGTTACTCGATAAACACCAACAAGGTGGCAGCATTGGTGATTGGCAGGTATTCCATCAAGCCATTGAACGTTTATTTGCCGCTCCTCGTGCAGATGCGGATGCACGCTTACAAGTAATGACCATTCACAAGTCCAAAGGTTTGGAATTCGATACAGTCATTATTCCGGGTCTTGATCGCAGCGCACGCAAAGACGACAAACAATTATTGCTTTGGCAAGAACGTATTAACCATCAGGGTGAGAAACAATTGTTACTCGGCTCGCTCGCACCTACCGGCAAAGAAGAAGATAGCCTTTATACCTTCATGCGTCGTGAGCACGAAAAGCAACAAGCGTTTGAATCCACTCGCTTGCTCTACGTTGGCTGCACACGTGCGATTAAACAATTACACTTAATCGCTTGCATCAACACCAAAGCAGAAGAGTTACAAGCACCGGCAAAAAACTCCTTGTTGCATAGCATTTGGGCGCTAATAAAAGCGCAAGCAATTATTTCTATCAACAACAGCATTAGGCCCTCATCCGCCGAAGGACAGGATTCAATCAATACAGTCCAACCCGGCTTGCAGCATATTTTGCGTTTACCACCGCAATGGCAATTGCCTGCATTGCAAGAGGTAACGCTATTAAAAAATTATCGCGGCCATGAATATGATTTGAATACAAGTGAAAATCACTTCACCGATCCACAGGAAAACCCACTCAACTTACCCGAACTGGAAACCACTTCCGCACGCCTTGCACGTCATACCGGCACAGTGATTCACTCTGCCCTGCAAGCACTTGTGGAAAACAAATTAGTCACCACAACCGGATATATCCCGGCAGAAACCTTTATCAACCAGCAAAAACCTTTTTGGAAAATCCAGCTTCAACAACTCGGCTGGAATGGCCAACAGTTAAATCACGCCCTGCAAAAAACGGCAGCAGTGATCACCAACTCACTCAATAGCGAAACTGGTCGCTGGTTACTTAACAGCGATCACTTACAAAGTGCCTGCGAATTATCACTAATGCAACGAGATCAACAAGATGTAAAAGAATCCATTATCGACCGGACATTTATTGCCGGGGGAACCCGCTGGATTGTGGATTACAAAAGCAGTGAACCGGAAGCTGGCCAAACGATGGAGGATTTTTGTGCACGGGAATTGGAAACTTATAAAGGGCAGTTACTGCGGTATAAAAAACTGATCGCAGCAACAGAAACATTACCAATTAAAACGGCGCTTTATTTGGTAAGCTTCGGGAAATTACTTGAAACCGCATAAAAAACACCCAGGCAATACCTGGGTGTTTTTATTCCTCAATCTAACGGCAATACCATTTTTGCCAAATCGTTATATCTTTTAATGTGTGCCTTTTTTAAGGTTCTGAAGTTAAGTATAGATTCAACTCCAAACCAACCTACCAAACCTGCATGATCAACATCCCAGTTACCTAAATGATTCCAACCATCGTCTTTATTTTTTGTAGCCGAACTAACAGCAACAACGCCATCATTCAGTTCATTTATTTTTTCTCCCAACTCTTTAAAGAATAACGAATAATTGCTTCTATCCTTTGTCTTATCAATAACCCCTGCGATTGAATAATACTCAACATCGCCTGCATTTTCTGTTTTTTTATCAAAATCTTCGCAAAACTCGGGAGTCAAATCCTTAAGAGCACCAATAGAATCACCGAAAACATTCGATGCTTTTTTGTATAGCGAACTGGTAATAAAATTCTCATCGTTCAATAACTTAGCGATAGGAGAACCAAGATGAGGTGTACCAATTGTTACAAGGCATTTAACATATTTAACCAAACTCTTATTCTGTAAAAGAAGAGCTTGTCTTGCATCCAATCCTCCCATGCTATGAGCAAAGATAGCTATCGACTTTTCAGGTACATTATTTTCGATTATGAACGCATGTAATTTTTCATAAAAAGATAAGGCGCGAGTATCTATGGACCCAACAGGTGCTACAGGGGGAGCAACAACCTTATAACTGCTACCATTTTCTAAACTCGACTTCACACCATTAAAATAATTTAACAGATTAAATTTTCCAACTTTCAGGATACCCAAATCGATTCCACCAAAATCAACAGAGCTAAAACCCAAAACCCCGTGAGCTAACACAATATATTTCGTCATAAAATACTCCTTCAAAATAATAAATTTTACTCTGCTTTTCGATTTGGTCTGGTATAACTAATCCTCCAGGATCATTAATATTACACAATACTATCAACCTTTCCCCACCCAAATGGGTGGCCATTTCATACGCAGGGTCACTACGACACAGATCAACTACCAAGCAGACCTTTCACATTAAACTGTTTTATTCCTCACATACACCTCAACTTCCCTGATAACTTTAAATGCGTAACTTTTGCTAACAGTAAAAAGCTGCTCATTTATTTCAGACAAAGGTTCTGATACTGTCACATTAAGGTCCGTTTCAATTGACAACGGTTCCCCCGCTTTTGGTTTTATAATGTTTACAGGCGCATTAACCCCCATAGCTGCCGTAAAAATACCACCCATTTACCACTCCTTCGCTGTTGCGCAGCTTGCGATTGTGCAATGTGATTAATGGGTATCGGCGTTAGGATGGGACTCGTTAGGAAAGAATTGAAAAACGTGTCGATTATTTAAAATCAGGAGAATGACAAATACTCGCAAATCGAGCTAACAACTTGCTGGCATCCGGGGTATCAATAACGGCGGCACTCAAGGAAGTGACATCGCGCCCTTCGCGGGTAAGCTTTTGTTCAATCTGGTTAATATATTTTTTCATCACCGGTGCTGAAAATTCCGGATGAAATTGCACGCCCCATGCACGCAGGCCAATACGATACGCCTGGTGTGGCTCATGTTCACCGCTGGCAAGCAACACGGCATCATGTGGAAGTTTTCGTACAGATTGGGAGTGAACCAATTGCACGGGGAATAACGATGGGAAATCTGCAAATAATAAATCCTGATTTGCAGGTTCAGATAATGTAATAAATTGTGTACCTATTTCAATTCCATCCGGATGATAATCAACAACACCCCCGCAAGCATGCGCCAATAATTGATGTCCGTAACAAATACCTAACACCGGAAGATCCACATCAACACATGACTTCAACCATTGTGCCAAATGATCGCTCCATGGCAGTGCATCGGTCACCATCGCATGAGAACCGCTAACCACCACACCGGCAATATCAGAGAGTTCAGGCAGCGTTGCAGCCGCGCGCGCATCCAGACGCACCACTGCATTTTCATTGCCCAATCCGCGCGCAATCCAATCATCAAAATCGCCGTCAGTTTTACTGATATCAGGAAACGTTTTGCCTGCTAACACAATGAGGATGGGCTTATTGCCAGGAAAATTACTAATCTGTGAATTCATAGAGATACCTCCAACGACTGAACCCATGACAATTAAGGTTCTTTTATATAAGGTTCTATGTGCCTTTGCAATCCGGTAAAGAACGTAGCGAACTCCGTTTCATAAAGATCGTAAAACTCTTCTAATATGGCGGTCGCACCGCCTAGATTAGCCGGCTTTCGCAAGCGCAAATCAATTCGCTGAAGGGCCACATGAATGCCGGAAATATCCTGGTAGGTTTCAAAAATGTTGTGCTCAAACATTCGTTTAAATTTGTAGAGTATATCGGCCGAAATATCCCTTTCGATAAAATCCAGATCGCGATAAAAACGCCGTGAAAACTCATTCAAACTCAATGTGGAATAAAGCTTCCAATTTTTTGCAAGGAAATGATCATAGAACACATCAGTCAGTATTCCGCCGTACCGTTTATAGTGTGCAGGCATGCGTTTTATACTGTTTTTGACGATGGAATTCGAATCAGTAAAAGCATCGATTACTTTGTGGCAAACAATACCTTCCTGAAAAGGAGGAGGAAATTTTTTTAATTCAGTGATTGAAACCAGATCAGGCAATATATTACCCACCCGAAACTCTATATTCGGTTTGGATAAATATGCGTGGGCCAGCCAATTCATAGGAACTGTATCCGTAGTCAATTTTTCAACCGTTAATTTTTTAACGGTCAAGCAACTACGGATATTAAAGCGCATTGCTTCACGATTAAAGGTAATTTTTATGGCCCCGTTTCAACTAACAACGGGGCAAGTGCACACAATATCGATTTAGCCTATTACCATCCCTTCAACCTACCTTGTCGCCCAGGCGCGGTCACCCGGTTTATAAGGTAATTCACCATCAAATCGCCCTGGAATGGCTACATGACGCAATACTTGGGTACCACCAACTTCCGATGTGAAGAAACCAAACAGCGTCAATTGTTTAATCATGGTGAAGTAATGCATTTTGCCGGCAGCGATTTCTACTTTTGCATGCTTATCCAATTGGCTAACAAATTCTTCACGTTCAGTTGCTTGCAGTGCCATAAAACGGCGACCATAGATTTTATGGCAGTCTTTTTCTAACAGCAATAAACCTTTGTGAAATATCGCCTGCTCTTCCAGTGTATAGCAATCATTCACATACACAGTCATAAATTGGCCGACTTTTGCATCTTTCGCGCCCGGTGTTGCCGTGCGCGGTAAAATGGTTTCTGCAATTTCATCCAGCAGCAGAATATCGTCCGGCGAAAAAGCGAGTATCGTTTGTGTTGATGATGTAGCACAACCCGTTAGTAACGCACTACCACCAATCATTGCGGTACCAGTAGTGGCGGCAATCAGTTTTAATAATTCGCGGCGATTCATTTCAGATTCCCCTTTTTCAACTCTTTTACTGCATGATCTACGGCGCGGGCAGTTAACGCCATATACGTGAGCGATGGATTTACACAAGATGCCGACGTCATACACGCACCGTCAGTAACAAATACATTGGGCGCATCCCACACTTGATTAAATGCATTGAGTACCGAGGTTTTTGGGTCACGCCCCATACGCGCCGTACCCATTTCATGAATACCCATGCCCGGTGAATAACCCCAATCACCGCCACTCACATTTTTTATTCCCGCAGCTTCAAATATATCAATCGCATCCTGCAGCATATCTTTGCGCATCGCCTTTTCGTTCTCGCGAATTTCAACGTCCATTGCCAACACCGGCAAACCCCATTTATCTTTTACGTTATGGTCAAGATAAATGCGGTTGTCGTGATGCGGTAACATTTCACCAAACGCAGTCATGCCGATAGTCCAGGCACCCGGCTCGGCAAGTGCATTTTTAAAATCTGCGCCAATACCCATTTCAGCCACACTTCTGTTCCAATCTTCGCGACTGGCACCTCCTTGATAACCAAAACCACGCACATAATTGCGCGGCGTATCATCAAGATTACGGAAACGCGGAATATAAAAACCGGCGGGGCGACGCCCGTAGTAGTACTTATCTTCAAAACCTTCCACTACACCACCCGCACCAACACGGAAGTGATGGTCCATAACGTTATGACCTAATTCACCACTGCTGCTACCTAAACCACCAGGCCAAATGTCGGTAGCTGAATTCATCAAAATCCAGGTGGAATTAAAACTGGAGGCATTGAGGAAAATAATGTTTGCAGTAAATTCATAGGTTTGATTGGTTTCGGCATCAATCACTTCTACACCGCGCGCGCGTTTTTTATCTTTGTCGTACAACACCTGGCTTACAATTGAAAATGGGCGCAAGGTTAAATTGCCGGTTTTCATCGCCGCCGGCAGCGTGGACGATTGGGTACTGAAGTAAGCACCAAACGGACAACCCAACCAACATTTATTGCGATACTGGCAATTCACCCTGCCCTGTTCCGGTTTGGGTTGTGTGATGTTAGCCGTACGGCTGTTAATCATTAAACGTTTCCCGCCGTATGCTTTTTTAATTCGCGCAGCTACATCTTTTTCAACACAATTTAATTCGATAGGTGGTAAAAATTTTCCATCGGGCAAATGATCCAAGCCTTCAACGGTGCCGGAAATTCCGGCAAAGGTTTCTACATAGTCATACCACGGCGCAATATCCTGATAACGAATGGGCCAATCAACGGCAACACCTTCGCGCAAGTTAGCTTCAAAATCCCGCTGGCTTAATCGATAGCTCTGGCGGCCCCATAACAGCGAGCGGCCACCCACGTGATAACCGCGATACCAATCAAAGCGTTTTTTTTCCACATAAGGGCTTTCCTGTTCGTTAGCCCACATACCATTGGTTTCTTCATTCAACACAAAATCCCGTTGCAATACCGGGTGATTACGTTTCATTTCCTGTGTAGGGCGGCCGCGATGCGGATAATCCCACGGGTCTTTGGAAGCATTCACATAATCTTTAATGTGTTCAATGTTGCGCCCGCGTTCGAGTAATAAAACTTTTAAACCTTTTTCTGTTAATTCTTTTGCGGCCCAACCGCCGCTAATACCGGAGCCAACAACAATGGCATCGAAGTGTTGGGTAGTAGACATAGGAGTACCTCTGGGTAAACGCACTGCTTAATAGGATATTAAACGTCGCAAATGCGGATGGCCGCTTGCAACGATTCAATTTTTTCTTTGTCCGTTGCGCGCTTGGGCATAAATTCTTGCGCAACATATCCTTTGAAGCCTGTTGCTTGAATAGCACGAACAATAGCGGGGTAATAAAGCTCCTGGGTATCATCAATTTCGTTGCGACCGGGAACGCCTGCCGTGTGGTAATGGCCAAAATATTGATGATTATTTTGAATGGTGCGAATAATGTCGCCTTCGCTGATTTGCATGTGGTAGATATCGTACAGCAATTTAAAATTAGGCGAGTCAAGACGCTTGCACAGTTCAATGCCCCACGCGGAGTTATCCGCAAAATAATCCGGATGATCAACTTTGCTGTTGAATAACTCCATTTGCAAAACTACGCCGCGCTTTTCAGCTTGTGCAAGAATATTTTTCAATCCTTTGGTTGCATTTTTCAACCCATCCTCCGGATCTTTCCCGCGCTTGTTACCGCTAAAACAAATCAGGTTTTTATAGCCAGCATCGCTAACCAAATCGATATGCTTTTGGTAGCGCTCAATCAGTGGCTTATGGAATTTTGTATCACCCCAACCATCTTCAAGATTCAGTTCGGCACCATTGCACATGGAGGAATCCACGCCGTGCTGCTTGAGAATATGCCAATCATTGGGTCCCACCAGATCAATCGCCGAAAACCCCAGGCGCCGTACTAGCAAGCACAATTCTTCAATGGACAGGAAACCAAAGGTCCAGCGTGCTACCGAGTGGTGAATATTGCCCTTCAGGGCAGAGGATAACGCAGTGGAGGGTGTAGCAGATGGTGAAGCCAATTCTGCCCCAAGTGCGGAAAGGCTGGATAGCCCCAGCGCACTCGCGACAGCACCGCGCATTAATGCACGGCGATTTACGGAATGGGTCATGGTTGCTCTCTATTTTTTATTGCGGATGTAGTGTACGGCTTTCTCTCCAAAACCATTATTGAAGGTTAGCTTGCGTCAAATAGGTTATCCATGCGGTCAACTGATCTTTACTTTTTATGACAATAACGTGCACAACTTTCTGGTTATTGACTCAACATAAAATTCGCTAAACAGGAATAAAAAAAACCCGGTGACTACCGGGCTTTTGTGGTTGTGAAACACAACTGGTACTTCGCTAATTTCAAGGAAGGCTAAAAGTAACTATGCTGCCACCAGATCGACCCTTCGGATTCTTACCACCGCCAGCACCAATAGATATAAATTGCTTTCCATTGACTGAATAGGTTGCCGGTGTTGCAATTCCTGCTGCGGGTAACGTAGCTTGCCATAATAATTTACCGTTGCTTTTATCGAATGCACGAAATTGATTGTCGTATACCGTTGCAGCAATAAATAATAATCCACCTTTGGTAACAACAGCGCCACCATAATTTTCGCTACCAGTATTGTTAACTCCTTGTGCAGCTAATTCAGGATATTCACCAAAAGGTTGTGTCCATACATATTCGCCGGAATTTATATTAATTGCGCTTAGCGTGCCCCAGGGCGGAGCTATGGCCGGGTAGCCGTCTTCATCCAGGAATCGAGTGTAACCGCCAAACACATAAGGATCACCATCAGTTGATGGATAATAAGGCGTATCTTTTTTTAATGCTTGTGCGGGATCACCGTTTAAATAACCAATGATCGCACTGACATCTGTTGTGGATAGCTGTTTGCCAAAGCCCGGCATCCTGCCGTTACCATTGATGATTTGACGAAGCAATTGCGCTTCCCCTAATCGATCATTCACGCCAATTAGCGGTGGAAATTCCGGTGGACTGCCTTTGCGTTCAACGCCATGGCAAACAGAACAATGATTCAAATACAACGCTTCCCCACTATTCCCAGCAAGCACAGGCGGGCGCTCTTTCACTTTTAAAATCCAGGCCATTTCGTTGGCATTCACGTACATGATGCCGGTATCAGGATCATAAGCAGCACCACCCCATTCCGCACCACCATCCATGCCGGGAAATAAAATCGTTCCCTGAATCGACGGCGGATCAAACGGCCCGCGCGAACGCAAACCGGAGAATATTTTTTTTGCGTCCTCATGTGCTTTAGGTGTTCGTGTAGTAAGCAAGTCTTCCGTTAAATGTTGACGCGCAAATGGTTTGGGTAATAACGGCAGTACTTGCGATTCAGCAGAAAATTCACCGGGAATATCTGAAGCCGGCGGTGTTAAACGGGTTAATGGAAACAGCGATTCACCCGTCACGCGATCAAGAATATAAATCACACCCGCTTTTGTTGTTTGCGCTACGGCAGGAATTTTTTTCCCGTTGCGATCTACAGTAACGAGTGTCGGTGGAGTTGGGGGATCCCTATCCCATAAATCGTGTTTCACTAATTGGAAATGCCACGCACGTTTGCCGGTATTAGCATCAAGTGCAACAAGGGATGTTCCAAAAAGATTATCGCCGGCGCGATCACTGCCATAAAAATCTTTATCGCCCATTCCCGCAGAGGCGAGCGGAGCAAATACCAGACCGAGTTCAGGATCAAGCGTAAGACCAGACCAGGCATTTGCACCTTTCGCAGTTTTCCAGGCATCTTTAGGCCAGGTTTCATAACCAAATTCACCCGGATGAGGAATGGTGTGGAAAATCCATTTTTGCTCACCAGTGCGAACATCATACGCACGGATATGCCCGGGTGTGTTGCCTGTTGACCCCATTACAATAAGATTTTTGTACACAACACCCGGAGAGACATTTCCAACATTGACACTCTCAGGCTCACGCCCCAAACCCTCACGCAAATCAACCATACCATTGCGGCCAAACGTTTTTATTAATGCACCGGTCTTTGCATCAACTGCCATCAACAAACCGCGAAATGTGAGCAGGATACGTTCATCATCACCATCGCGCCAATAAGAAACGCCGCGCAACCGTTGTTTAGTATTTATCGCCTCGCCAAATGCCGGATCAAACACCCATTTCTTTTCGCCAGTCCCGGCATTCAAACAAAACAATCGCCCTTTGGGTGAAACAAAATAAAAAGATCCGCGGATAATGAGCGGGTTACTTTGCATGTCAGATTGATTGCCACCTTCCCCAAATGCATCGCCCGAATCAAAAGTCCAGGCGACCGTCAAATTGCTAACATTATCTTTGTTAATTTGATCCAGAGTTGAAGAGTGAGTCCCATGAGGATTGCCATGGTACCAGGGCCAATCCTCGCCGGATTGAAACACACTACTGTTATGTACATGTTGCCCGCAACCTGCAAGCACGCCACCCATTATGGTAGCGACAGTGAAATAGCGGATGAAAGTAAAACGCCACTGCATAGTTAACCCCGGAGCTGATTTTTTATTTTGGTATGAACAAAAAATCATTCTAGGCGCTACCGCCCATGAGGCTTGATTTTTTAACGAATCCTTACATGAAGACCCTGCGCTATTTTCCCTCGACATTTCACACCCGGTAGTCTTAAGATTACCTTAAAACAGGTTTAGGAATTCTTCGAAAAAGGCTGTTGCGACGTGTGGTTGCGAGGATGTTTAACAGAACACACCAGGATCTCAAATGACAACCGGAATTTATTTTTATTAACAGTTTTCATACCCACGCAATTTCACCAACCACTTTATTGTATTGACCCTGGATAAATCATGAAAATTTCGCATAAATTAATCGCCATATTAGTAGTATTGTGCCTGTTTCTATTGTTGATGAGTTCCATGGGATGGATGACATTCAGGGCCCAGCACGCCAGCCTTGAAGCTATTTATAAAGATCGAGTGATTCCGCTGCGTGATTTAAAGGTAATTGCAGATGCCTATGCCGTTTCAATCATCGATCTGGTCAATAAAACCAACGCCGGTTTAACAACGGCCGAGGACGCACTGACTGAAGTAGATACTGCCAACCAGCTTATCGAGAAAAAATGGCAAGGCTATATCACCACGCACTTGATCCCCCAGGAGGAAAAGCTGGCCAACGAAGCAAAGCAACTCTTTCAATCCGCCAATAAAAGTATCCAGGAGTTACGAACCGTTTTGCAGGGCAAAAAAGGTTTAATTCCAGGTGAACTGGATGACTTTGATGGTGAGCTCTATAAAACGATTGACCCCATCAGCAATAAAATTACGCAACTTATCAACTTGCAACTCGATATTGTTGATAGCGAACACAACAGCTCTTCCGCCCGTTATGAACATATTTCATTGCTAAGTACTATTGGCATAGTCACAGCAATTTTTGCCAGTATTGCCAGTTTTTTTGTTGGATCAACAATCATCTCGCAACTGTCAAAATTGGGAACCGAGCCTGCAGATCTAGCGGTAGCAGTTAAAGCCATTGCCGATGGAAATTTGTCATCTCGTGTTGATGAAACATTAGCAAAAGAAGGTAGTGTAGCGCGAGAAACCAACAAGATGGCAGAAAAACTGCACAGCGTTATCCTGAATGTTAATCAAGTGAGCGATCAACTTAAATTAACAGCTGAACAATTAAAAAATGGTAGTGAAAAAACGCTTTCAGATCTGGATACTCAACACCAACAAATTGAACAGGTTGCGACAGCTATGAATGAAATGACTGCAACTATTGCCGAGGTCGCGCGCAATGCGCAAGGAGCAGCACAAAATAGCCTCTCTGCTGACAAACAAGTTCATGAAGGAACACAATTAGTAGAAAACTCCCTCACCTCAATTATTAACTTAACCAACGATGTCAAAGAGGCAGCAGCGGTTATTACGCGCTTAAAAACAGATAGCGGGGAAATTGGAAAAATTCTGGAAGTAATCCGGAGTATTGCCGAGCAAACCAACCTGCTTGCACTTAACGCCGCCATTGAAGCAGCACGAGCAGGAGAACAAGGCCGCGGTTTTGCAGTGGTTGCCGATGAAGTTCGTACCCTGGCGAGTAAAACCCATACATCTACCCAGGAAATTCAGGAGATGATTGGCCGTTTGCAATCGGGAGTTACCAACGCGGTGCAGGTTATCGACAAGAGTTTAGGCAATTCACAAAACACCGTATCTTATGCGGAAAAAATTCGGAATGCACTGAATGAGATCAGCGCATCCGTATCGGAAATTAATAACATGAATATCCAAATTGCTACAGCGACGGAAGAGCAAACCATGGTGGCTGAAGAAGTGAACCGCAATATTATCAACATCAATCAATTCACATCCCAAACAACTGTGACAGTCAATCAGGTGGAGGCATCCAGTAAACAACTCTCCACCTATGCAACAGAACTTCAGAAAAAGATTAATTATTTTCGAGTGTAATTAATTAAAGTTTTAATAATTCAATAAATGATATTTCCCGTGGCCGGTTTTAATTCAACGGCCACGTTACTGCCTCTAGCCACAACAGCTTGAGTCACTTTTCTTCTCATATTCATCGTGCAGCTTCCACCATTCATACAGTTCGGTTTGCGGCCAGCCTGCGGGCGAATTTTCCCACTTTTCCTGGCGACCAAGTGGCGTAAGATCAAGGAAAGTCCAGACACTGCCTAAATGCTCAACACCGCGCCCGGTGGTAAAGTAGGTGTGATAAATATTGCCGGAATCCTGCAAAAAAATATTCAAACCATGACCATCATCGATCATAAAATCAGGATTGAAACTGTCACCGGTGGCATACCATGGAATATCCCAACCCATGCGTTTTTTGAACGGAATTATTTCATTAATAGGTGCACGTGAAACCAATACAAAAGTTGTATCGCGAGCATTCAAATGCGCAAGGTGGCCAACCATATCCGTAAACATACAACAACCAGGGCAAGGGGCATCGTCTGCAGGCTTAAGCATGTGATGATACACAATCAACTGGCGACGCCCCTCAAATAATTCAAGCAAACCACGTTCACCCTGCTCTCCGGAAAACGTATATTTCTTTGTAACCAAAACCATTGGTTGTCGCCTGCGTTCGGCAGCCAATGCATCGCTTGCGTGGGTATGGGCTTTTTCTTTCGCTATTAATTCTTCATGCTTTTTAAGCCATTCAGCTTGGCTTACAACAGGCGGCAGCGCTTTTAAAGGTGCAGGATTTTTTGGGGAATTTGACATAATCTTCTCCTTCGTCGGTATTAATGCAACCTCATTGAAATCTTGGACAATCAGATCCTCAAAATTGCGGATTAATTAAGTATCTACCAACGCTAGTCGAATAAGGAGGCAATGGATCGACATTTATCGGGTAAAAAAGATAAAAATAGAGAATTGTCACTTAAAAAAGCAATTTAAAAGAATTGGGAGGAATGGGAGTGATAAATCTACATGTTATTAAACTTTCGTAATGCCAATCTCGATGCTTTATCAACTAATGCAAAGATTCTATCTACATCATTTTTTAGATGCCGGGGTTTATGTCCGTCGACTTTAATGATGTGGCAACCCAGCTGATCCATCAC
This sequence comes from Cellvibrionaceae bacterium, assembly GCA_021151825.1. Taxonomy (GTDB): domain Bacteria; phylum Pseudomonadota; class Gammaproteobacteria; order Pseudomonadales; family Cellvibrionaceae; genus Cellvibrio. The sequence continues at coordinate 326,138 of JAGKWQ010000006.1, read as the reverse complement.
GTTAAAAAATTGCTGATAAAGCTCAGTATTATTCAAACGATTTTTATTACTTGCATAATATTCCCGCTGCTCCAAACCACTACGGCGCGCCGGTAAGCCGACAATATTTTGTGAATCACTATAAACTGTCACGCTCATTAACTTTTCTGTTCTTAATAACAGCACATCATCAAGCGCCCACAATAAGGTTTGCATCTCCAGTTTTGTTGAGGTGGTATTTTCAAACTGTTTTAGCTTCACTTTTGCCGTTAAATCCGCAAGAGGTAGCGTCATATCGTCAACGACAAGGTATGCACCAAAACCGGTGCGCGTTTTGGTATCCACACTACCATCGGTAAATAGCAGCATATTAAATACCTTTGAGCGCATACGAGAAGGAATGATATTTATTCATATTTTACTTTCAATTATTAGTTGATTAGCCGCCAGGTTTTCCGGGATAGCGCCTATTTATATGCTAAAAATTCGGTTTTCAGCCAAACGCGAAAGTTCGTATTGAGGTAGCTCATAACCTAAAGTCCTGTTTTATACACAAACTATTTTTTAAAAAAAATTCGATGTGTAGCGAATACTCTCTGATTCGTTTGAAGTGGTGAGATCAGTAGTAATTAGATATACGAGGGTTCTATTTAATTCCGGGTTGCAAAAAAGTCGTTGCAATTCGCTTTTTGGTAAAACAGAGAGTATCTTCACGAACCTAACAATCTATCTATGTCGTCCAGCTGTGAATCGTTGTTATGCTTACCGTCCATAGGCTTGGTTAGCATGTGGCTAGAATTAAATAAACCTCCCTGAGCTTTGTATAGTTGGTTAATCTGTTGCCATATTTCTTCCTGGGTTAGCATGGGTGGTGGAGCAGAATACCCAGTAATATTGGCAGGTATATTCAAAGATATCGAAACAAAACCACCTGCCTGGCAGGATGCCATGGCTTCTGTCAGGACTTTTTGAGAGAACTCTATGAGTTCTTTGGCATTTGCAGCCATTTGTTCTCTATCCTCATCTTTCATTTTTATGTGCCTCTCTATCTTTCACAAATTAATTTTTAGTGCGTCTCTAAACACTGGAGACGGCATTGCCCACACATTTCAAACAACGGCCAACCCCTTACGCTGCATCACATATTCTGTTTGGCTTTAGTTGGCCTTAAATTCCACTTTGGGTTAAAAACAGCCACACCATAATGTAAAAAAATAAATTCCTTACCAGAATTGGAGTAAATTTACCAAACATGAGCCCGGACGAAGTAATGTTTCAGCTGTGGTACCAAGCCTGTTGCCTGGAAGCACTGTTCGATCGAATCGAAAACAATGTGCAGTTACCGCAGAAGACATTTAGCAGCATCATTACTGTTATTGACAGGATTGATGTGCATATCAGGAAGCAGATGGAGGGTTAAAAACGGAGTATTAAAGGCGGCATTGCCGCCTTTAATTAAACACCATTACATTAACCAAGCCCAATTACATTCACAATCACCACATTTCACTAGGTGTTTTCTTTTGCTGGTGAAGGTCTGCGCCATTGACACGATCCCAAAAACGACCACCTACAATCTGCTCAACATCGTAAGTAGAAACCAGATAATCAGATAATGCACCATCCAGAGGTTCATTCTTCATCTCAAAAGTCCACAGAGATAAACGCCCTCGCTTATCTTCTGCCAATACGCTTTTTACAAATGCATGCGGAACCGGAATATCTATTCCATAGTCATTTTTTTTGTCACCAATAGTTTGAATAGGAATTTGAAAATAAAACACCGGCGCTGTGAGAACATAAGTTTCCAAAATATCCTCACGCGCATTTAGCTCTCTGATAGCCTCCTCGAGCTTTCTCCAAATCTGTCTATTAAAATTTGGATGCTGCGGAGACATGTTGGATAGAAGGAAGGTTTCGCTATTTTGAATCTGTTGAAATTTTTGATTAGCACTGGCCACCAAATGGCCTCTGTCATACCCGTTCCCATTATAAGCACCAAGACCCGCACGAAATCGCTGGGGTATTCTTGTATCAGCTCTGAAGTTGTTCAAACGCTCGTATTCAGTTAGCAGGTGATCGTTTCGATTAACGATCTCCAAGGTCCATTTTGCTTGCCTGAAGTAATACGAATAACCAATTGTGAAGAATCTACCAGTTAAAATCTCGTCACAAACGGGAGCACCATAACGCAACTCGGGCTGTATCTGAAATGGGTTATTCATGATGATCTCCTTTTAGTGGCTATTAAAAATAATGTTGATTATTTCCATCGTGGGCACGAGGAAAGATTGGTTAACCAGGCGTCTGATAGACATGTTGTAATAGTTTTACAGATCAAGGGATATAAACTCCCCCTCCATTTGGGTTGCAAATAGAGGAAGATTTGCCAGAAAGAATTACGTCCCTCGTGATCAGGGGAAGGAGCGCGAAAAGAGAGGTGTTATTTGGCCAAGTGCAGAATCATGTGAAATCGCGATCAATAGTTCTGAAAAAACTAACGTTATTAAATTTTAAAAATTAACCTACACAATAATGAAGGTCATTAAGTGACAAACCAATACATGTTCCATAGGCAGATGCAATCAACAGAAGCAGTTCTATTACCGCCTTCTCCTACTAATTTTCAGTTAAAAAATCCACGGGAAAATATTAACCAATATGAATGCGCAAAATTTTTGGCGTATTATCTTCCACAACAAAATTAATTCTATCTTGTCGAAAATCCTCCGTTTTCGGAGGGTTGCTAACCGTATAGGTACGAACATACCCTCCTGTAAGGCTGCCAATAGTGCGAGCAAGAACAGCCGTATCACTTCGCAAGCTCTCATCGCCCGCAACGCTCCATGGAAAACCATCCGCACCGCCATTGTCTTTACTGGCCCAAGGAAAAAAATCACCACCACCTAGAGAAGCCGCAGAAAATTGAGTCAGGGTCACTTGAGAATCTACGAGTTCCGTTGCAACGTTGGTAGACGCGTGCACTCTTACGCCTTTAAACCATTCGGGTACTTCTGCGATGAAAGGTGCGGATGCGATCGGTGATAACACTTGCAGTGCAATACCAGAAGGTGCTTTGGCGATGAAATCAAAATCCCATATGCCATCAGCTGGAGGGGCAATGTAAATCCAGGGTACCAGCCTGGCCTCCGACCACCCTGTTGTAGGAACAGTTCCTGCTGCGCCAATAATGACCGACGGCGGAATATTTTTGGTGTACCCCAGAGATATCTGTTGAACTGAAAAAACTTTAGCATCCATTTCGTATTTCCTCTTGATGAATATTTTCTCACCAACGGACTTTACAAAAACCCCTGTTTCACTGCGCCCCCCAATTGGGGGGTAATAAGTATTTTTAACAAACGCTAAAATTTATTTTTATTAAATGGGATTGTGATATTCGCTAGAATTAATATGCCCTTAGAAAAGCAGATGACAAATAAGCAGGGAAAACAGAAGAGCAATTTAAATATCTGGCAACCAGCGATGCTGAACAAGAAACAAAAAAAGCCAACACGGCATAAACAATGTTGGCTTTTTATTTCAATTTTCCATCCCTGGTAATAATTTTAGTTTAACGTCGGTGTCGTCCAATCCACCCAATCGTTTTTGTTGGCTGTCGCTTTGGAGTGCGCATTCAAGCCGCCAGTAGTAGCCGATTCTTTTTTCAGGAAGCGTCTGATATTGGCTTGTAATTGCGCTTTGTGCTCGGGGCGAATTTCACAGTGCGAACCACTGGCCACGTTGGAGTGGTAAGTGATTGAACTGGTTGCACCCAGTGCTTTATACACTTCTGCACCCGCTAATGCCGCCGCGTGTGCTGATTTTGGCCCCAGGTTAGCAATGTGCGGGTTGTCCATGATGTAGAGTCCGCGCGGAGCAACCAATGCGATAATCTCGTGGGTATCCACTGGCAAGCGTTTTGTATCCGCAGTGTAATTGCTGAATGCATCACCCAACCAATAGGTTTCACCGTACGCACTGCTTGGGCTTTGTGCACCTTCACCCGGGATACCACGCCAGATTGGAACCCCACCGCTACCGGATTCGAACGGAATGGTTAACGCGATGCGTTGATCCAGTGCGCCGATGGCGAATGCGCCTTTACCGAAACGCGAACAACCTGTTACACCAATTGCATCGGGCTTCAATATGGTTGCGCCGGATTGCTCCAATACGTCGATAATACGACTCACGCCCCAACCCCATGCAGCCAATAATCCCGTTGTGCTTCTGTTTCCGTAAATGGTATAGAACGCACCGGTTTTATTAGTACGGCTTCCGGATTCGGCACCAACGGCGTAAGGATCATAAGTAATAATTGCTGCACCTTCCGCCTTAATGGTTGCAGTATCGCCACCAAAACCACCGAGTACAACAACCGCAGGTACTGCACCGCTCGCATTGGTTGGCATTTCTACTTTTGCAGTAAAGCTTGCAGTTTTGCCTTGATGCTCAACGTTCACCGTAATTTGGGTACGACTAACAGTGCCCGTTACTTTTTCCGGTTTTGGTGGTTTGGTTCCGTAAATAGATGCTTCAACTTGTTTCAAAATTTCCTGGCGCTGGCAACGCCATTCTGATTTGGAAGCGATGCGTGAACCATTATACTTTTTGAATGGATCAGGAAGTTTTGCATTGCTGGTTGCAGCAGGTGCAGAACCCAATACGCAATCAGCACCTTCATTTTCTTTGCTTGCTGAACCCGGATCTACTACTGGTGGCTCCACAAATTTTCCACCGGTTGAAGAATAAATCGCAAACCCAGCGAGCGTACCGTTATCCAATAATGTTTCCAGATTAATGTTCAATTTGCCATCCGTCACTTGAACATTATTTACAGTGTAAGAATAAGCAGCATCAGCGCCTATCAACGAATACAAATCGACTTGCGACAATTCCTGTTTACCTTCAACCGATACATTGAATGAACGTTTACCCACGGTGGTGTGATAAATCTCGGCAAAATGTAACTCGACACTGTAAGTCGAATTGGTTACCGGAATTTCATAACCGAAGGTACCGTAGAGTTCGCTTTGGAACAGTGCGCCTTCTGCAACGTTGCTGATATTGTCAGTGGTGCTATTCGCAGTGCCGCCAGTATTGAAACGATCTGCCTGATATTCCACGCCGTTGTAATTCACTTTTCCACCACCGGAGTTAATCGCGTAAACCAATTCACGTGTGGTTGAAATAATCGAACTTGAACTGGATGAACGCACAGAACTGGATGATGGGCGCGAGCTGCTACTTGAGGTTGCCGGCACAATCACACTTGATGATGAGCTGGAAATAATTGCGGATGATTGGCTCGATCTGGATGAACTCGGTACAGAACTTTGGCTTGATGGCGTTACTGAAGATAAATAATTCATCAACCATGTCATCGCCGGGCGAAATGTTCCATTATCTTGAATTAAACCGGTACCGTCGCGCCAGGTTTTTCCAACGACATACCCCCACAACGTAATACCTTTCACCGATGCATGGTTATAGAACAACGGGAATTGTTGTTGCATCACCTGCAATTGTTCCTGATCATTGGTTTTCTCAATGTCATATTCAGAAATATAAATCGGCAAACCCAATGCGGCGATTTGATTCAGCTTGCTTGTAGTCTCTGATAATGGACGATCAGCAAGCCCATGGGATTGAGCACCCAATGCATCGACTACACCGGCAGCAATCACAGGTCTGGCCAACGTAATGAATTTATCGGTATCCCAACTTAATACGTTGTAATCGTTCAAAATCAAAATTGCATTGGGGCAATATTGGCGTGCAAGCTGGAAGGATTTAATAATCCAGTCATTGCCAAATGCATTTTGTGCAAACGCAGCGGGAGCATGACCGGGGATCGCTTCATTCACTACATCGATCATGGCTGTATCGGGGTAGCGTGTACAGTAATCACGAATCCATTCTTCAATTTCTGCGGCTTGCTCCGCTGCACTCAAATTATTAATCCAGCTCGGGAATTGGCTACCCCACACAAAGGTATGTGCTTTCACTGGAATATTGTGTTCGCGTGCGTAGGCATAAATACGGTCAAGTGGTGCCCAGTTGTACTGATCGCGCGTCGCTTCAACAGAACCCCATTTGCCTTCATTTTCCGGCGTGATTTGGTTCCAGTAATTAATAAAATCTGGTCTCACTGCACCTGAAGTGGTGATGTTGCCAACGAATTTGCGGGTAACAGGCGCGGCAGATGATCTGCTGCTGGAAGTGACTGCAATGGAACTGGGAACCGAGCTACGGCTTGAGCTTGGTACTGAGCTGGGCGTGGAGCTTGGTACCGAACTGCGAATAACACTGGAGGATGCTGGTGAAGATACTGTGCCACCACTACACACAGTGCCATTTATAGTTGGACGCTCAGCGGTAGCACCGTTCTTATTACCCTGAAAACCAAACGACACCGATTGCCCTGCAGCAATACTGCCATTCCAGCCCAAATTGGTTGCAGTGTAAGGATTGGAGCCGGTGAGATTGGCATTCCAGGAACTGGTTATGCGATTGGTGGAATAGCTCCAGTTAATGTTCCAGCCATTAACCGCTGCTCCCGTATCATTTTTGATGGTGATACTGGCAACAAAACCGGTATTCCATTCGTTATCAATCGTGTAGGTACAAGCAGCAGATGCGCCTTGTGCCGCCATCGCCAGCACAGCCCCCGCTGTAACCAGAACGCGAGTTCGCTTAAGTGCCTGAGCGATTGACTCAGGAAAAGTGTTCAATTTATGCATTGTTTTAATCTCCGATATGAGTAGCAATGGAGTGGCAGAAATTTTTTCGGCCAATTGTTGTCGGCATACCGCTGAAAATCAGATGTGAGGTTTTGGGTAAAACAACATTTATTTTTATAGATTTAGTATTTTTACAGATCTAGCGTACCCCGGTTAAGGGGTGGAGAGGCGAGGAAGATATCCAGATTTAATGCGCAGGTTTTGCATTTTTCGCACAATCTTTATCAAGATGCAAAAAGTGAAAGCAATAGTGCTAAAAATTACACTTGATGGAGGTGATTTCAATACAAAAATACTCCCCCAATGAAATATTTTTTGCCAATAAAATTACAGAATTTCATTGGCTTACGGCAAATCTTTTGACAGATACAACGTTTTAAATGTTTTTGGTGCGCACCCGTATTCTTGTTTGAACAACTTATTAAAGTAAGGTACGTTGTTATACCCGACAGCATAAGCAATTTCAGAAACGTTCACATTTGTGCTCTCGGTTAGCAACCTTGCCGCTTCAGTCAGACGCAGCTTGTTTAGATAGGTGGTGAACGTCAGGCCTAATTCTTCTTTCAAAATATCATTAATTTTATTGCGATTAATATTGAGCGATGATATTGCAGTTTCAAGACTTAAATCGTGATTGGTATATTCCGTTGCCATATAACGCAACAAAGCGTCTTTTTCCTTATCTTTTTGCGGTTCAATCGATAATTTCTTATAGGCGATCAATGGTTGATCATCCTTAACGCGCGCTCTGATTTCCAGGGTCAATGCCATCGCATAGCGACGAAGTTGCCATATAAAAAATAAAATCCATAAACACATACAAATAGCAACAGCGCCATAAACATAACGAGGCTCTGCCCCCATCAATTGGATTTCCGTAAGCTTTACATTGGCGGGAGTATTCACAGGGCTTTGCAAAGAATTAACCCAGGCAAACCCCATGGTTTTATGTAGTAAGTAACCCTTTTCACTATAATCAAAACCGTATTTACTCAGCCACCACTGTGGAGTCTCAAGATCATCCAGCTCTATCGTTACCGTGCTCCAGGCCTGGGTGCACGAGAAAGCAGTTGACGATACACGGCGTGTCACCAGATTTTTTAGATCGGTAACCTTGTCATCGAAACTAAACAATACAAACTGTAAAACATTTTTGGGATCACAAATTACCTTGAACGATACCGATTGGTAGCGTGTTAGATCAACTTGCAATGTGGATTGGATGGCATCAACAAAATACAGTGAATAATGGATATAAGGAAACTGTTGTTCGGGATCGAGAAAAAAATCGTACTCTACGTTACCGATTTCATTCCTCAATAATAATTGGGTTTTTCCTTTTGGTTTTTCAGGCTCTATCGCCGTTTTCCACACCAAACCCTGATCGCGTGCTGGAAATAATGAAGCCGTCAGATGGGATTTTTTATACCCGATATAAACAATAGCCGCCGTCAGGATCACCATTATTAGCGATCCAATGGCAACATTCCGGTAAAACTTTATCATTGATGAAAAACCAGAGTGGAATACACGGGTATTCCCTGTAGAAGGCCGCCTGTTTTCACAGGCACCCGGCAGGATGCCCCAATTATTTATTTTTAATTTGATATTTGTGTACTTGTATACATCTTACATTGTTAATTGTCAAATAACTAAACATGATTAGGTAACCAAGGGGATGACCAGTTAAATCCCGGGGGATACTAATTCATCACGGATGGCGGAGTGATTTTCCGGCATCAGCTTGCGCCACCATTTAGTGTTTATTTCCAAGTGTTGATTCAAATGCACAAGGGATATCGCCTGGCCAAATGTCGGTGTTAATAATACTACATCCGCTTGCAGTGCCGCCGCGTTCACACGCTCTAATGGTTCATACCAACTGTGGAAGGCCAAATCAAAAGTACCATTATGCACTGGCACCATCACCTGCCCGTTTAAATCCAGATGCGCCTGCACACTTTGTTCAGGGGTCATGTGAATATCGGCCCAGTCATTGTCATAAGCGCCGGTTTCGATCAGGGTAATATCAAAGGGACCGTATTTTTCACCGATCTGCTTAAAACCATCGAAGTACCCCGAATCACCGCTGAAATAAATTGAGCCTGCTGCAGTTTTAATAACCCAGGAACCCCACAAGGTACTATTACCATCGCCAATACCGCGCCCGGAAAAATGCTGCGTGGGTGCAAATGCAAGTAGCGCGTTACCTGTTTGCAATTCCTGCCACCAATCGAAACGATTAATTTTTTCAGCGGCGACGCCCCACTTTTGCAAATCTGTTTCTACTCCCAGAGGCACCAGAAATTGTTGGGTTTTTGCAGCCAGTTTTTTAACGGCTGCTTTATCCAAATGATCGTAATGGTTATGAGAAATCAAAACCTTAGCGATATTCGGCAACTCGTCAATCGTTATGGGCGTTTGATGAAATCGCTTAGGGCCTAAAAATGAAAAGGGTGATGCGCGCTCGGAAAACACCGGGTCCAGCAACCAATATTCGCCATAGACTTTTAACAACACCGACGAATGGCCCAGCTTTATAAAATGCAGGCCATCGTCTGCCAATTCATCAAGCTGAGTGCGGCTAATCTGTTCCACCGGAACAGCGTTGAGCGGCACCTTGTCTTTTGCCGGCTCGGTAAAATAGCGTTTGAAAATCTCCAGAGTTTTCATCAACCCGGGCTGCTCAAACAGTTTGGCATTAAAAAAACGGCCATTTTTATATTGGCTGGTTTGGACCAGCGATTTTGCGTCAACACTTGCCACCATTTCTGTATTCATCACCATCACTCCTACCGTGATTGCCATCAGGCTACCGAGTAGCCAGATTGTTACCTTTGCCCAAATACGCATATAGAAAGCCGCCCAAATAAACTACACTGTGTAGTTTACATAATAAATTATAGAAGTAAACTGATTAGTGCAGTTTTTAGGGGGCCACGGTAGAATATCGAGGTATATAAGGGGTAGATAATGAAACTGACTGATCAAAAAAGAATGCAAATACTGGATGCTGCGGAAGAACTCTTCCATAGCATGGGGGTAGAAAATACTAGCATGGACCAATTGGCATTGCAGGCCCAGGTATCAAAACGCACGGTTTACAATCACTTCGCCACCAAGGATGTGTTATTCCAGGCTATTTTGCAGCGTATGTTTGAGAAGCTGGCACATGGCAGTGAAATGCGCTTCGATACCTCCTCCCCTATTGAGCAACAGTTGCATCAAATCGCTGAAGATGAAGTAGCCATGCTAAGTTCAGAGGCATTTTTAAGAGTGGCCAAAATCGCCATTATGCAAGTCATGCAGCGCCCTGAATTGGCCCAGGAAATGAATGATAACGCGCTGGGCTGCAAACGTTACCTGGAAACATTTTTAACCGATGCCTGCGCAGCAGATGTATTGGAAATTGCCGACATTCCCTTCGCCAGCAAACAGTTTATTTTTCAGCTGAAATCTTTCGTGTTTTATCCAACATTGTTCGGGTTGGAAAAACAAACGGATGCAATACGACAGCAAATTATTAATGAAGCAGTGGCGATGTTTCTGGCGCGGTACCGGAAAACTACTTGATATATTTTCAATAATCAACATTGCGCCTTAGACACCCAAAACCAGCCTCACCCACATGGCAAAAACAGCTAGAAAATTGATCGTAAACACGGCGCCGCGCAGCTGGATATTGGCTGTAAGAATTTGCACTCCGCTATGAATGACTCGGCCGATAACAAAAATCCAGGCCAGCACAAGCTGAATAGAATCTCCCGCGGCTCCACTCAGTATTATCAAAATACAGCACGTATAAAAAAATAATGGCCATTCAAATTGATTGGATAAGTTAGCACTGATGCGAGGCTCCAACACTTTCCGTTTTGCAATTGCGCCTGATTTGGTATCGAGCCCCCATATGGCCGGAGCGCGCACGATTGTCAAAAGAGCATAAAGAAATGCTGCCCAACACACATGGAAAAACATTGCATACAACAAAGGGGATAACGCCATCACTCTATACTCCAGAAATTTTTTACACTTCCTAAACGTTATTTGATCCTATGAATTGATAATTATTTTATAGCGGAAAAATAAATAATTTCACCGCGTTGTCCACCAACTGAACAATGACCCCAGTGTTACCATTCCAACGCCGCATAAAACCCAGGCTTGGTTGAACACCTAACCATAGGCACCCCAACAACATTGAAAATATGGGAGTGAAACAGGAGGCAATTGCCAGCGCAGTAAGACTGCCGCGTTGCACACCATATCAATAACGCATAACAAAACAGCGGAAATAATAGCCAGGAGCTTTTTTGCTCGCGAGTGATGACAGCAAGACTGTACACGCGAGTGCGCCAAACCAATAGATAATGCGAGTGAGGCTTCATAGGCCACAAAAAGCGCACCGCCGCACCATAGGTAAATGCGTGGAATATCACGTACACACAAACCGAAAAAGAGACTGGCAAGAATACCACTGGCGGTAAAAATAAGTGCGGCACCACCCGTTGGCCCAAAAAATTCTGAAATACTACGGAATAATCCAATTTGAAAATAAGGTGAGAACTCAATCATAATTTACTTATAAAATATTGCCAGCCATAAAGTGATGTGATCCGGATCAGTCCAATGAACTTTATGTTTGCAGTGTGCAGGAATATTTATGTAATCACCTTTATTCAATATTATTAAACCATTTTCAAATTCCAACACCGCACGCCCCTCAATCACCATTACCCATTCATGTTCCTCTTGATCATACCAACTGTCTGCCGGTGTTGACTGGCCTTTGGAGATAATGCGCTCCACGCGTATGGATGATGATTTGATAATATCTTCAAAAACTTCAGCCTCAAGATTGGCCGGTATCGATTCAAATATATTTGCCAGTTTCATATTCCCAACCTGACTAATGAATTAAGTATTTCACTATATTACCGACTATAAGACTGCGCAACAATCAACGATACAACACTTTGACTGAACACAAATGAGGAACGTTCGCTGTATATCAGCCTCTAATACAGAAACGACTAAATAGTGGAGCTAATTATGGCAAAGCACTATCGATTTCTTATCAGCTTTATTGTCGATAACGAACCAAAAACAATTGAACATTACTCTGATAGTGGCGCCCTCTCAGACGAGGAAGCAGAACTACTGGTTCGAAAATCCGTTGAAAAACCTGATGCAAATATAACTGATATTCGAGTAACAGGAATTCATCACCCTAACAATCCAAAGGTACACCCGGGCCATTATCAACAACCCGAGGGGTAACAGGGGAAAACAAACCAATGAAAGAGAATCGAAGGATTTAACCTTGGCTAATGGCACCTGCTAGCGAATAACTTAAGAATGTCCAATGGTAAGCAATGAACCCAAAGCATATAGCGGCCGGGCTAATCCAGCTATTATTGACACAATTCATCGTCATTAATTTTTTTTGAAAAAACTTTGTTCCTGCTAACGTGCTGTCGAGAAAATTAGTGTTGCCCAAATTGCAATTCGTAAAAATGCAATTCGTAAAACTACAATGAAAAAATTCTGTCCCAGAAAGGTCACTATTCTGGAATATGCAGTTTTCAAATTCGCTGTTGTTAATGACCTTTAAGCTGATATCCATACCATCAAATATTTTACAAAAGTACTGACCTTGATCGGTGATATTCATAGGAACCCGCTGCTATTTTACTATCTGGCTTGAAATTCAAACGGGGCCTATAATAAAACCTCAAGTCAACTTGAGGTCAATAGTATGACAGTAAAAAAAGAGGGAGAATCCTGCCGTATTCTCACCGTTGGGGAAGTTTCCAAACGCAGTGGAGTCGCGATTTCTACCCTGCATTACTATGAATCCATGGGATTAATTACCAGCACGCGCACCAGCGGTAACCAACGGCGCTATCCCGCAGTGGTGCTACGTTACATCGCTGTTATCAAAGTTGCGCAACGCACAGGAATTCCACTGGAGGATGTACGTAAAGCCTTTGCGCGCCTGCCCAATGGCAGCAAATTGACGCACGCACAATGGTGGGAGCTGTCCTCCGAATGGAGGCAGATGCTCGATGAACGCATCCAAAAACTCACTCGTTTGAGAGATGAGCTAGATACTTGTATTGGTTGTGGATGCCTGTCATTGGAAGATTGCCCGCTACGCAACCCGGGCGATGTACTTGCAGCGAAAGGACCCGGCGCACATATTCTGGAACGTTAACATATGCAGTCATAAACACTGGCTGACTTGTTGACGATTTAATTGTGCAACAATTTCCCGATTGCTGTTTTAGCATAGAAAATAAATGCGGCGAGCTGACTGGAATAATTCGTAATTTCTTCACTGTTAATTCCAAGATATGTATTTCTAGCCTCATTCACTACCGCCTGATGCTCACCGGGTAATTGTTCCAATATCCATGCGGCGGCAACATCTTTGGGTACAATTCTTCCTGTTGATGCGCTGTACCAAATACGCGCAAGCGCGAGCACAATATTGCGTTCATCCCCTTCCCAGTCTTCAGGTGAATTCCATAATTCAACGGTATCTGCAAGCGCTGCTATAAAATCTTTATCCGGTACCGGTTGGAATAATAATTCCGCGGCTGGACCACGCAACGCAATGCTATTGTGCCGCGTCTTTGTAAGGATTATTGCCAGATCATGGTCTACAAGTGCAGGCTCAAAAATTCCTTGCAAAAGATCTTCACGCAACCACTCTCCAAATTGCAATTCACGTTTTGCCGGATAACGCCAGGGAATTATTTCATCGATAGCGATTACAGTGACTTCCAATGGCCGCCATACCTTACTCGCTGGCGGAGCGGAAACATTTAAGAGATCGAGCATTAACGCTTGTCGCACAATTTCTTCGAGGGGAGCGTTTACCGTGACAAGTAAATCTATATCACTGTGAGGCTTTAAGCCCCCATCGAGTGCTGAGCCAAATAAATGAATCGCGTGTAACCTGTCATCCAAATGACGTTCAAGAACAATGAGTGCTTGATTGATTTGTCCGATAATTTCAGCAGGAGTTTTCTTTAACATCACACCGCTCTCATAACAAAAATGGAATTAACTATTTAAAAAATACTTTAAAAAAGTGAGACTTAAAAAAGAGATGAATTAATCACCTCTTTTTATTGGCACATTGTTTAAAAAACTACCAAGACCTATTGCACTTTGCAAGCAAAGCAAAAGCAGCTAAACACCACAAAAAGATTGAAGTCGGCTCTGGAACGGTTGTTGTGCTTTTTATCCGAAGATGAAATTCATTAATATCAACCCATGCATTCGAATCCTTCACCCCCTCTTTCGCTATTTCACCAATACTAATATAGGCTTGGGCATAAGAGGTTGAATCGCCAAGATCATACCAATCAAATTCCTGAACAATTCCCAAACCGCTCAATAATGGTTTCTCCCAGGAATTTATCTCTACCGTTAATCCTATTGCCCTATAACCAGCATCGCTACTACCAGTACTAATATTATCAAAGAAATTAAACATTTCTTTGGTGGATGAATCTACTGCAGGCTCGAAATTATGCAACCAGACACCTTCACTTTTTATGTTATATCGATCAAGTAATGGGAGATTGGAAATGTAGTAGGTTTTGCCATCGATAGTAAAACTGGAACCAGCCCATTCATCCGTATAACTTTGATACAGGGCACTTGTTGAAAAATCCAATGTATTTCCGGGTGCCTTATCGCTGTCATACCAAAACGAGCCCGACACTCTGCTGCCTTCCGCAACACTATCCCAATAACCTGTAATACCAATATCTTCAATACCATTATTGAATGTTCGAACAGTGCCCTGAAAACTTCCCTCAATAAGAACCGCGTAAACATTAGTAGCTAGTAATGCGGTAGCAAGCAAAGAGCATTTGAGTAGCAGAAATTTTTTCATGTCCAATCCTTTATCAAGTTAACACGGGGTTCCCATTAAGCGCCGCATGTACCCGCTTTTCAATCAAAAAAAGCGCAGGATAAAACCTGTCATCTTATTTTGTCGCCTTGTTTTTCACCCGATATTCATTTTGTAAAACTTATGGTTTTTAGCTGCTGATTACGCCCTATTCATACAACGGTTCTATTTGGTTAAATCCTTAACGATACCTGTTGATTTACATCAACAACCAACAATCTGCAGCTGTTTTAATAGTGCCCTTAATAAGGAGCCAAACATGAAACAGCGCATCTACAGAAAAATGGCGGGCACCTCAGCCATATTTATTCCGGCAGATTTTGCCAAATCCTCCCCCGTTGAACGCGACGGGCCGGTCTGGACCGATGAGGAACTTGGCATGCCATCAATCTCACAATCGTTGCAATGGAAATCACCGTTAGAAAGCACATTGGCATTGGAAGGCCTGGAAGAATATGATCCGCCGGCAATGAACGATGCGCGATACATCAATAATCTTGGTATTGCGCTGGTTTACATCGGAAAGATTCGTGGCTGGGTGGCGCTGACAGATTATATATAACACTAGAAATTACCTTATGCGATATAGTAAATATTGTTGATGTTGGTGCAGACGATGGCGTTAACAGTTTCTTCAACGAGTAAAAAATAGCAAAAAATATTTTTTCGTTATCTTGTTTTAATTAAAAAAATTTTTACCTCAGGCAACATCGCCAAATCCTTTTATCACTGCATAAAACCGACCGCACCCTGCGACTATTTGCCACATCCATGCGCGAGTGTGTATGTAGTAGGCTTCTGCGCCATGAAATTTTGCAATTCACTCTGAAGGATACTGTCGTGTACTCATTCAAGCGCAAGCATATCGTTGTGCCTATTACTTTATGCTTTCCCCTCACTGCATTTGCCAATACCAATTTAGCCACGACCGATGACCGGTTGGAAACCGTGCTGGTGATTGGCGAGCAAATTAAAGAGGAGCTGAAAGCCGAGCAGGCACTCACGCCCGGCAACGTAACAGTAATCGATAGTGCTGACCTGTATCAGCGCAACGTTACCAACCTCGGCGATATGCTGCGCTACGTTCCCGGGATCTGGACCGCGAGTGGATCAACAGGTGATTCCACCTTTTTCTCCAGCCGCGGCTCAAATCTCGATGCAACTAATTACGATGGAAACGGCATCAAATTATTACAAGATGGCCTGCCAGTAACCGCAGCTGATGGTAACAATCACAACCGCATTATGGATCCGCTAGGTGCGCGTTATGTAACTATCGCACACGGTGCCAATGCATTGACTTACGGTGCAAGCACACTTGGCGGCGCTATTGATTTTACTACGCCTACTGCGCGCGATACCGAACAACAAATTTTCCTTAATGGTGGTAGCCATGGTCAATTACAGGGGCGTGTTACCACGGGCTTGGTAGCGGGTGCGTTCGATGGGCTCATTACTATTGAAAGCAAGGAATGGGATGGATTTCGCGAGCATCATCAACAGGAACGCAAAGGTATTTACGCAAATTCCGGTTGGCAATTTAATGAGTCTGTAAAAACCAGATTCTATTTTACTTACCTTGATAATGATCAGGCATTGCCTGGAGCATTAACCGCAGAACAATTCGATGAAGATCCTTATCAGGCCCAACCCGCTGCTGTCTCCGGCCACTATCAATACAATGTAGAAACCTGGAGAGCGGCAAATAAAACAATTTGGGATATCAATGAAAATAGCAGTTTGTCAGTGGGTTTTTCCTATGAAAATCAAACGCTCTATCACCCGATAGTTTACAGTCCTTTTTTCAGTTTGCTAATCAACACAGAACAAAAAAATGCTGGCACTTCTCTGCGCTACAACCTGCAAGTAAATGATCACGATTTATTAGCCGGTATTAATTATGGTGAAACAACCGTTGATGGTGGCAATTACACTCACGAAGCAGGTCGCCGTAAAAATATAACGACGCGTGTAAACAATAATGCAGATAGCCTGGAAATATTTTTGGTAGATCGTTGGCAAATCGCCCCGCAATGGAAATTGATCTACGGTGTGCAAGCAGTTTCTGCCGGTCGCGAAGTAAAAAATATTACCGTTCAGGACGGCACACTCTATAACCCTGAAGCAGACTACGACAGCATCAATCCCCGTGCAGGTGTCATTTATCAACTTACATCGAACAATGAATTATTTGCGAATATCAGCCGCCTCTATGAAGCGCCAACCAATTACGAATTAGAGGATGATTCAAGCCTCGATAACAAAGCCCTGAATGCAATGCATGGCAACGTAATTGAAATAGGTACAAGAGGTAGCAAACCACTGGACACGCAGAATCAATTACAGTGGGAGTTTTCTATTTATTACGCGCAATTGCAGGATGAAATTCTTTCGATAGATAACCCGGCTGCCCCAGGTACCAGCCTTTCTACCAACGTAGGCAATACTATTCATGCGGGTATCGAATCGCTATTGGGAGCAAGTTTTTCATTAGATGCAAATAACAACCACCGCATAGAACCTTTATTAAGCATAACGATAAATGAATTTTCTTTTGATGAAGATTCACATTACGAAAACAACGAATTACCAGCAGCACCAGGTTACGCGCTCAAAGGGGAAATTCTGTATCGCAACAGCAACGGCTTTTTCGCAGGACCAACCTTCGACATCATTGATAAACGCTACGCCGATTTCAGCAATACTTATACCGTTGACTCTTACACACTGTTAGGACTACGCACTGGCCTCACGTATGCTGATTGGGAAGTATTTGGAGAAATTCGCAATATCACCGATAAAGAATATGTCTCGCTATTTAGCGTGCGCGATCGCGCTGCACCAAATGCCGCTATTCTACAAGCTGGCGAACCTCGCTCTGTTTATGTTGGGGTGAAGCTGGAGTTTTAAGAATTGTTAAAAGGATTTATTAACAACTAATCCAGTACCGCGCAAGGATGCGCTATCCCATCGCGCATTTTCGAAACTTTCATTCACCTCTTGAAGCCTCCCCCATTCGCCCCAATTAAGTTAACCGGCGCAGCAATGCCAATGCATTCCGGAGTACCCATCATGCTGAAATCCATTCCGTTTTCTTTATTGGAACTAGCCTCCGTTCGCGAGCACTCCACTATTAGCGAAACCCTGCAAAATTCACTCTGTTATGCGCAAGCGGCGGAAAAATTGGGTTTCAAGCGATTTTGGCTAGCGGAACATCACAACATGGAAGGTATTGCCAGCTCGGCGACGGCGGTGTTGATTGGTTTTATTGCCAGTGGAACACAGACGCTGCGGGTTGGGTCTGGTGGAATTATGTTGCCGAATCATCCACCGCTGGTTATCGCAGAGCAATTCGGGACGCTGGCTTGTTTGTATCCGGATCGAATTGATTTGGGATTGGGGCGAGCACCGGGTACTGATCAAATTACCAGCCGTGCACTGCGACGCGATCACCTCGCAGCAGATGAATTTCCAACGGAAGTCAGTGTATTGCAACAATTACTTGCTCCCAGCACTCAGGGGCAACGCTTGAAAGCAATTCCCGGCGCGGGAACTGAAGTTCCCATCTGGTTATTAGGCTCAAGCTTATTCAGCGCGCAACTCGCCGCAAAACGCGGCCTACCCTACGCATTTGCCGGCCATTTTGCACCGCGCTTGATGCGCGAAGCATTACGCATCTATCAAACACAATTCATCCCCTCTGCAACATTGGATAAACCTTACGCAATGTTGGGTATACCGGTTGTTGTTGCGGATTACGAAGAAGAAGCGAAACATCTTTCCACCACAAGCCATCAGCGTATTCTTGCCTTACTGCGAGGAAATCCATTGTGGTTAAAGCCACCGGTTGATTCTATGGAGGGCTTATGGAATATCGAAGAAGAATTGCACGTAAAGGATTTTTTATCACTCGCCGCTGTTGGCAACCCGGCACAAGTCAAAGCAAAACTGGAACAGCTTGCCACTGAATTAGGCATCAACGAATTTATGTTTACTATTGATGTTTATGAACCACAGAAACGTTTGCGTGCACTGGAACTATTAGCGGAAATGAAAGCCGATTAAGTTGATCGGCATTTAATAGCGTTGCTTTTGGCATATTTTATTGAAACTTACGTCACCACTAATCTGCAGTCTCACTAAAAACGTCGGAAAATTTTTCTCCGCTGGCAATTCGTTCAAGATCAGCAAAAAATTGATTCTTGTTAATTAATCGCTCTGTGACCATACGTGCAGCCTGATAATTGTGCATCTGATTACCCGCGAAAAATTTTGCGCTGTTATCAAGCTGCTTCACAGCTGAAACTTGCTGCTCCGTTAAATGAATATTATGTAGCAATAATGGCTCACGGTAATCCACCATCAACGCTGCGCCCTCATCAAACCAAATAGGAACATTCAGCATAAATCGGAAAAAACCCACTCGCTCTTGCATTTCAATGTGTAAAAGTTCATGAGCGATAACATTTGCATTTTGCCCTTTGGGGCCAAGTACAACACATGAATTCCAGGGCGAGCGATGCATGCTGGCCGTATCATTCGCCCCCCAACGATTAGCAGAACTTTCCGTTGCTGTGATTAACAAACGAGCAGCAGTGCGCTGCGAACCAAATGTATTCTGAATACGTGCGCGCGCAATTTCCAATTCTGTGATTAAACCGGCATAGGCAGATACTGGAACTTCATTTGATACATAGATATCAGGTTGTAGCTCAACCATTCCCAATAGTGGAAGGCTTTCA
The DNA here is from genome assembly GCA_021151825.1 of Cellvibrionaceae bacterium. Lineage (GTDB taxonomy): Bacteria > Pseudomonadota > Gammaproteobacteria > Pseudomonadales > Cellvibrionaceae > Cellvibrio. The sequence continues at coordinate 306,744 of JAGKWQ010000006.1, read as the reverse complement.
CAGGCAAGTGCGTAACGCTGCTGAACCACGAGGCTAAAAATAATCAACGCAATCGACAGCAAAACCATCAATTTTAGCTTTTTTATAATGGGGTTGATTTTTTCAGCCATTTTAAAATTCATCTGCGCTAATTTAAAAAGATCGGAAGGTACGAAGATGCCTCACGAAGACATTCGTTTAATTAAGAATTAAACATCAATTCAGAAAAATAGGCCGGGCCATTAAACGACGCTTTGTATACGGTTAATAACGACAGGGCAGTATCTAATGATAAAATATGAAGTAACAGTAAGGGAATTTCTGCAGTTTACAAAAGCTACCGATTACAAAGCAACCGATGATTGCCCTGTAAGAGCAGACAAAGATGCCTACACCATCAATGCCCCTGGGGATTTCGTAATCATATGGATGGCAAATTTATTCCGATGACTTGTGTAAGCTGGAAAGATGTACAGGCTTATATTTTCTGGTTGAATCTTAAAACCAGCAAGCAATATCGCCAGGCCATTGAAGCAGAATGGGAGTACGCTGCACCCGCTGGAAACAATCACGAATTTTATTTTGGAAATAGTAAGCAGAAATTATTTCAGTATGAAAATAGCTACGAAAAATACCCTTTACGGATATTGGCAGGGATTGGGATTGGGATTGGCAAGAACAACCCACTGAATGTGCTGATGCTAGCGGCACAGAACAGCAAAAAACAATTTCTCGCCGATTTAACCAATGTACAGGGAATTGCTAATGAGATTGAATTAGCGGAAAAACACCAAATAGAACATATAAACCGCAATCAGAAAAAATAAAAATAACCTTAAAAAATTAAAGCCTGACTCCATTGATTCGGGCTTTAAACACTGTTTTAAATATTTTAAAAGACGCATTTACACCATTCACTATTTAGTTCTTTTCCAAAGATAGAATCCCAGCCACATAAAACCACCCGACAACAGCAATCCGATAAAATGAGTATTTTTAAAACCAGTCACTAACACAGAATCACTGTAATCTTCAGGATTTACATAAACCCGAACTGTTCTATCAGTCACTTGCACCTCATCAATTCGGCTAATCCCATAGCCAATACGAGTGCCATTATATTTTTTACCGTCAATTTCATAACTGTATTTCAACCAGGTGGTACGAAATAAAGCGGTAGATCTGATTTTATCCCCGCTCTCCAATACGCCGGAGTAGACTCGCCAATTTTCCGCAGATAAGGTTTTTACAATATTTTTGCTGGTAATAAGGAAGAAAAGACCCGCTGCCAATATACACAAGCCAAAAAAGAAAGAGCGTAATCGTTGATATTTTTTCTCTATTTCAGGAGTCATGGATGCATTACCTCAATACAACAATTCGTTACCACAAGAGTAAAAAGATAGTGGTGTTCATCGTAACGTTAAACACCATGTGCGAAATAATAGCAACTAAAATACTGCCACTTCTGGTCCTGAGCGAAGCAAACATCCAGGACACTAAAAACATCAGAATAAACCAGATTGCGCCAGACAAGGGTAAAAATGTTAATCCCGAGGCAGTTTTAATAAAACCATGATGAACCTGATGGATAAGTGCGAACAAGGTACATTCAATGATGGTGCTGATATTGATACTCAGCTTCTGTTCTAGCGTTTTTTGTACCAGACCGCGATAAAAAATCTCCTCCCCTACAGGACTAAACAGGACTGCGGGAAGAGTGAAGATCAGGCTCAGCACCCAAAAGGACATCGCCGTGGTATCCATCATCGCTTTGTAACTGTTGCCAATATTCACAAACCAGTTATCAACACCATGTCCAAATAATAAATATCCCAGTAAAAAACAAAATAACGCGGCACCTGCCCCCGCAATTATCGCCAGCAGATAATGAGAAAATGAATTTGATTGCTGTAAGCCGATTTGGCGTCGTCCGTCTGCGGTCAACAACATCCATGGTAAAAGAGCCATCAAACAAAAACTAACGGGCAAAACCCAGCGCAACGAAGAAGGGCCAAGTACGCCTATCGCGCGAACGGTGCTAAAGCCAACAACAAATAAAACAATGAGAACGAGTGATGTCACTGGTGTTATATATTTTTTATACAGCATAAAAATCCTTTATTAATTTAGCACGGTGAGAATGACCTGATGTTTGACGCTACTGTTGATGTTCTGGATTCAAGTTCAATCCCCTAACGAAAAACGGCGTTATGTCTTTACACATAACGCCGCTCCCAAACACAAGACTTCAATTACCCCGAATTAAATAACTCGAAGCCAAATAAATATCAAAGACTAGATAAATAAAGTCCCGAGGAAAAACAAACCGCCAGATAAGAAAATAGTTGCCGGCAACGTAAATAACCAAGCCAGCAAAATGGTTTTTACAGTGCTGAATTGCAACCCGGATTTGTTTGCAACCATGGTACCTGCTACGGCGGACGATAGAACATGGGTAGTCGATACCGGCATACCTGTCACACTCGCCACACCGATAGCAGTGGCAGCAGTAATTTGCGCAGACATACCTTGCGAATAAGTCATGCTGCTTTTGCCGATTTTTTCACCCACGGTGTACACAATACGTTTCCACCCCATCATGGTGCCCAGACCTAACGCCAATGCCACCGCAACGATTACCCAGAAAGGTGCGTATTCAGTCGTAGCAGTCAAGTCTTTGCGAAGGCTATCCAGATCGGATTTATCTTTACCGGAAAAACCATCCAGCTTGGATACTTTTTTGGCTGCATCGTCAATACATAACAATAACCGGCGAATATTACGACGCTCATCCACATTGAGATCGCGATAGTGAGTCATGCCATCCATACCATTAATTAAGGCATTGATCTCCAGCATTGTGCTTCTGGCATTACATTTAAAATCTTCAGGCAAGACTGCATTTGCAGGAATATTAACATCAACCAGTGAACTCACTTTTGCTTCATGCTCACGATAAAACGTTTGCAAGTGCGCAGCAGCATCGCGCGTGCGTTCCACTTCGTATTTGCCACTATCGAGATCAAGCACAAATTGCGCCGGGGCCAATCCGATAAGCACCAGCATAATTAAGCCGATACCTTTTTGACCGTCGTTAGAACCGTGAACAAAACTCACACCCATCGCTGACGCTACCAGCGTTACACGAGTCCAGAATGGCGGATGCTTTTTGCCATCAATTTGCTCGCGCTCTTGCGGAGTTTTATGGATTTTTGGGCCAGTGAATATTTTTTTGAGCAGCAGTAAAACCAGCGCCGCAACGCCAAAACCAACGAGCGGGGAAATTAACAGGGAAAGCATGATATCAATGGCTTTTTTGACATTCACACCTTCACTAACAGGGATATCAGACAACAATGCATTAGCCAGGCAAACCCCCAGCAAGGAACCAATCAGCGTGTGAGAACTTGATGCTGGAATACCGAAGTACCAGGTCCCCAGGTTCCAGACAATCGCTGCACTCAACAGGGAAAATACCAGCACCATGCCATGAACCGAAGAAATATTGAGCAGCATATCCAACGGCAGTAAATGGACGATCGCATAAGCAACCCCAAGACCGCCGAGGATCACCCCGAGAAAGTTGAAAATACCGGAAGCGATTACTGCGAGATGCGGATTCATCGCCTTGGTGTAGATCACGGTTGCTACAGCATTCGCTGTATCGTGGAAGCCATTGATGAATTCGTAGGCAAGAACAAAAGCAAGTGCCAGAAAGAGACTAGCTCCCATGAAAAAGCTAAGTCCGGTAAACATTTCTAACATAGGTTATCCACTTGGCTGAGAAGACCGATCTAAGTAACCACCCCCTCCTTGTGGCTGAACACACTACCCTACATTGCGGCCAGGACTCTGACCCCAACGGGCGCGCATTATGATGTTTTTGTGACATTAAATCGACCTTATTAACAACATCAGATGCGCATAATCGATTGTTTTTTACCCAATCATGCTAACCATGGGCAATAAAAAAGCCGCCTCGATTACATCGGGCGGCTTTTCTGATCGCAACCTAGCGAGCTAGATAATACAGCGACGAGCGATTAACGCTTAGAGTCCAATTACATTTTCAGCTTGCGGGCCTTTTTGGCCAGGCTTAACGTCGAACTCCACTTTTTGGCCTTCGGCCAGGGTTTTGAAACCTGAACCAGTGATAGCGCTGTAGTGAACAAATACATCTTGACCAGCTTCGCTTGCAATGAAACCGAAACCTTTAGACTCGTTGAACCACTTAACGGTGCCAGTACTTCTAGCCATGATAAACCTCGATGCTCTATATAAATTTATAAATTGAATACCCCAAGAGGAGCCTTGGCTGGCGAATTCAGATTTTACTTATGAAGAACAATACGAGGTGCTAATAGATGTACTGCTAGAACAACGAATAGACTTACCATAAATAATGCTGCGGATGGGCCAGCTAAACGCACTATATTCCGGCCCCCTCATGATGTAAAGGCTTTATTGAGAGCGAAAAAATCGTTTTTTGGATATAAGGCCAGAGCAGCCTGCGGCAATTTGTCACTCGCACGCACCACCATTAAACCGCTAAGATTCAATACATCAACAACGCTTGAAATCCACATAGCGAACTGGCTTTCACTTAACCGGAACCCCGGTTAATCTCCCTGGGGCTGGAATTCCAGCCCATTTTTTCCTTATCTAACGACGCAACTCCAGCGTAGTTAATTTAATCCATTTACCATGGATTTCATTGTAATAACTGCCTGAAGTCTTCGCCTTGGTCAATATGGATTCAAATATGTTCAAGGCCTTTTCGGTTTGCCCTGACTTTTGCAACAACTTTGCAAAATGATAACTGGCCTCAGCGCCAGGATAGTATGAATCCAACACCTCGAATTCATGTAAAGCACCCTGATTATCACCAAGGGACTCAAGTACTCTCGCATACAACAAATGAGCATCAGGATTTTTATAGTCCGGGTTTTTAGCGATCAGTTGATCCAATAGCTCTTTAGCAATCGCGAAATTACCCAATCCGAATTCAGCTTGTGCCAAACCATACATAAACAGCGGATCAAATTCATGAATTCCCTTAAGGCAATCCCTGTAGAGCAACGCAGCCTCGGTATACTCCCCTTTAAGCAACAATTCCTGAGCAAGGCGTAGGGCGTTTTCAGTTGTTTTTGCAGTTTGATAATCCTGGGCGGCACTTTTCAAATCGCGATCAGGGTTAACCAGATCCTGTACCGTTCTGATAGTTTTTCTACCCGAACGAGTACCGGCAAAATCCGGCAATAACTCAAGCACAAGGTAAGCGACTGAGCCGGCAACGGGCAAAATCATAACCAACCAAATCCAGGTTCTGGGACGGCCTGTTTTCACTATGTGAATCACAAGCGCAATCTGAATCAATAACGATAAAACCACTATAGGCATATTCAAGCATCCTTTAATTAACATTCATGTTTTATACAATCCAAAAAGCAAATCTCTCATTGCTTTTTCCGCTTATCTACGGAAATGCAACTATAGTGTGTTCATCAAATTTATGCGACAGCGAGAAATGGAACTTAGCCTTTACCCTGCCAGGTAAAGCTGCAACAATCGCCTATATCCGCAATCCATGCCCGCGAAACGCGTGAGGTTACCACTTCATGAATATTAATCAGCCACTTGTAAAAGCCCAGGATTCCAATTGCCCGCACGATAAACGCGTGAGCTGTGGCAATTGCCGGTTAAATACTATTTGCTTACCAATCAGCTTGCATATTGATGACATTGATAAACTCAATAACATCGTGCAACGCGGCAAGCCGTTGCAAAAAGGGGACTACTTGTATCGCGCCAGTGATCAGTTTGATTCTGTGTATGCAATTCGCTCCGGCGCAGTTAAAGCCATGACCCTGAGCGACAACGGTGAAGAACAAGTGACCGGATTTTATTTACCCGGAGAAGTAGTGGGTATGGATGGTATTGCTGACAATCGTTACACCAATTCCGTAATCGCGCTGGAAACCTCATCTGTGTGTGAAATTCCATTTCATCGTATGGAAGAATTAAGTTTGCAGATCCCCAATTTGCAGCGGCATTTTTTCCAATTGATGAGCCGCGAAATTACACAGGACCAACAAATTATTACATTGCTGAGCAAAAGTAGTGCTGAAGAGCGCATCGCTGCCCTGCTGCTCAGTATCTCCAGCCGTAATAGCCGCCGCCAATTATCAGCTACAGCATTTCGCTTACCGATGTCACGCACAGACATTGGCAATTATTTAGGTCTGACTATCGAAACTGTCAGCAGGATTTTTACTCGTTTGCAAAAGCAGGATGTAATTCATGTTGATAAAAAAGAAGTGCTTATCAACAACATGGAGCAGTTACGCAATATCGCAAATGGCGATACCGGCTGTTAATTTACGAGACCATATTATGACCGATTTAATTCGCCTGGAAGCTACTCTGAAGGCATTTGATGATGCCAACTTGCAAGACCCGAATACCGAGCTAGTTAATGAAAAACCCGTTGCTAAAGAATGGATTTATGCCCAAAGAATGAGTGATCACCTGCATCAATTTTGCGACTCACCATCAGAAGCACTGCAGCTTGCTGCACGCAGCCAGCATATTTGCCGCTGGAAAATCCCACGTAACGAATACCCAATGGATCGCAGTGGTTATAAAAAATGGCGGCTGGATCTGGCGCAAATGCATGGCGATATTGCTGGTGACATTATGGCAATACACGGTTACGACGAAACAATCATTACACGGGTAAAAGATTTATTACTGAAACGCAGCTTGAAGCGCGATGAAGAAGTGCAAACGCTGGAAGATGTTGTCTGCCTGGTGTTTATCGAGTTCTATCTCGAAGACTTTGCTAGCAAGCACGATGAAGAAAAACTCATCGATATCATTCGTAAAACCTGGAATAAAATGTCTGTGAAAGGCCATGAGGCTGCACTGAAATTACCGCTATCGCAAGCCATGCTGGCATTGGTAACAAAAGCATTAAGCCCCGATTGAGAAACCAATGAATAACCGTTTTTATATTCGACATAATTAACAACCATTACAAAGGAACACACCGTGTATCTAGCCCTGAAACATTTGCATCTGACATTTGTCGCATTGTCATTAATTCTCTTTGTGTTGCGCGGCATTTGGTTATTTATGAACTCCGACATGCTTGGCAAAAAATGGGTAAAAATTTTGCCGCACATCATCAGCACTTTATTATTGGCCAGCGGTATTGCACTGGCCGTGCATTTAAATATGTCACCCGGCAATCAGCCATGGTTGTTGGCTAAAATTATCGCGCTTGTGGTGTACATCGGTTTAGGTGTTGCAGCCTTTAAAGCCGCTAACCCTGTTACTCGCAAAACCTTCTGGTTAATCGCACTGCTGGTATTTGCTTATATGGTGAGTGTTGCTGTTACCAAAAACCCATTGGGCTTTTTCGGTTAGTAATGTAAGGCAAAGTACGTGACAATAAAAAAACGGCGCTCAAGGCGCCGTTTTTTTCAAGCAACTTTCCTATTACAGGAAAACTAATAAATGCTATTGCAAGAAAAACAATCAGGAGTTTTTCTTCAACGAGAGTACAGAGCGCTGTGGTTTATCAGGGCGCTCCGCGAAACGCTTGGCAAGCTCTTCCCGTGCTTTAATCGCTTCGGTTTTTACATCCTGAGCCGGATTTGATTGCCATGATTTGGGAGCACTGCTTCCGGCTTTTGCCAAAAACTCCATACCTGAGCGCAGCAAGCGCGCCTGATCAACAAAACTGATGCCCTCAGGAAACTTGCCGGGATATACCTCGGACGGATCTTTAGGGTTACCTTCAATACGAATCGTAAAACCACTGGCATGAGTTGCAGTGCTAACCGCCAGGTCCGCTGTCCAATCATCAAAATTCATAGGTACCACTTGAAGTCATCAATGAAGCCGCTATTAAATCATATTGTAATTATGTGACAAAATAGCTAAATACTATTTCCCGCAGAAACTGCTGCCATATTTGCTGTTGCTTGTGAATTTCGCCGCTGTTCTTCACGCAATTCACGTTTTTGGGCTGCACGCAACTGGCGTTCGGGAGGCAAAGCACCAATATGGACCTCGTTGCGCTCTTTGGCGAGTTCGATTTGTTTTTGGCGCTCAGTAAAACGAATTTTTTGGTCGTCAGTGAGTTTATCAAAACAACGAGGGCAACAAACACCCAGCATATATTGCTGTGAGAGCTTATCTTCTTCTGTGATTGGAAAACGGCAACCGTGGCATTGATCGTAAATACCTTTTTCCAATTTATGATTTACCGCCACGCGATTATCGAACACAAAACATTCACCACGCCAAAGGCTTTCTTCTTCCGGAACCTCTTCCAGATATTTAAGAATGCCGCCTTCCAGATGATAAACTTCTTCAAACCCCTGCTCCTTCAGATACGCAGTGGATTTCTCGCAGCGGATCCCTCCCGTACAAAACATGGCAACTTTTTTGTGTTTGGCTGGATCCAGGTTTTCCGCTACATACGCGGGAAACTCACGAAAGGTTTCGGTTTGCGGATCGATAGCGCGCGCAAAAGTACCTATTTCATACTCATATGAGTTGCGGGTATCAATCACCACAACCTCGGGATCACTGATCAATGCGTTCCAATCTTTTGGCTTAATGTAGGTTCCCACAATTTGCTGTGGATCTATGCCGGTCACCCCCATGGTTACAATTTCTTTTTTTAACTTGACCTTCATTCGATAAAAAGGCTGTTCGTCATAAAATGATTCTTTATAACTTAAATTATCGAAACGGCCATCATCACGCAAAAAAGCAACTAACCCATCAATCCCCGCACGCGTTCCCGAAACAGTACCATTAATCCCCTCTTCTGCAAGCAACAACGTGCCTTTAATACCCAGAGAATCACACAGCTCTTTCAAGCGAGGAACAAGAGTTTCGTAATCAGGCAATTTGACGAATTTATAGAGTGCGGCAACAACAGTTTGAGTCATAAGGATCACTTAACAGGGTTAAAACAGGATCGGGTAGATACCCTTTTCATCGGGTGCGCATTATAGGCGTTTGTTTTTTGTACAACCACTAGTTCTTTTGTTGGTCGTGCTTGCTTCCCCCCAAACACTGTGGAGACGCAGGAACCTGATTATTAGTCTGCCATTCATCCGGGCTAAAGGTATGCAACGCCAACGCGTGGACACCGGACGTTAGCTCTTCCGACAAACAAGCATAAATGGCTTGATGACGCTGTACCTGGCGTTTTCCGTCAAAAAGTGCCGACACGAGAGTAACCTTGAAATGGGTTTCCGAACCGGCAGGAACCGAGTGCATATAACTTTCGTTAATCACTTCCAGATGAGCGGGCTGAAAAGCGAGACCAAGTTTGGTATGTATTTGATTTTCAACGGGGTTCATAACAATGACCTTTAATACGACAATGCACAGGGATAGATGATGGCTATCTGGCCAGCGGGATCCATGCAAAAAAACTGGCGGCATTTTACCGTCAAAGATCTACACTGTGTTGACTTGGCGCAACTAGATCCAAGTTAATTTATAGCCAAATAACCATAACAGTGCGCAATTGGGGATAGCTAATCAGATCATGAGCGAACATAAGTTTTTCATCGACCGTCGTAAAGGTGCTGATCGCCGCCTGGATCGAGATCCCTGCAGAAACCTGCCCATGGACCTGTATCATCGCAAACGCCGTAAATCAGCAGAACGCCGCAATCAGGAACGCAGCCTGGCCGATGACTATATGGCCTTCCTTGGAGCACCTGATTTAGGTAATAAAATGCCTCATTGATACCGGCTATGATCCAACTCATGACCGGCATCCCAAATGAGTAATGAAAAGTGTTTTATTCCTGTAATCGAATTACCAAAAGCGGTTAATTGCCACTATTGACCATACAATCACTAACAAGGTCAAACTTACAAATACCAGCGCCGAACCGATATCTTTGGCTCGACCAGACAACTCATGGCGCTCAGATCCGGTGCGATCAACTACCGCCTCCACCGATGAATTGGCGAGTTCCGCCATCAATACCCAAAATACGCTGCTAATTAATAAGATAAGCTCAATATGGCTTTGTGCGAGCCAAAAAGCGGTTGGAATTAAAATGATAGCCAATGTCACTTCCTGTCGAAATGCAGCTTCATATTTCCAGCTTGCTGCAAATCCTTTCATCGAATAACCAAAAGCATCTATTACACGCGCTATACCGGTTTTACCTGGTTTGCCCATTCCCGTCTCCAGCAGAGTTGTCATTTCAGATTCATTGAGTGTTCACAGAATAGTCACATAGGAGTGTTACAAAATATCGGGTGCTGTTGATTTTGCACCTTAGCCTGGATTCCTGTGCAACATTAACTAAAGGCGGTGAATCATGAACACATTTTTACAGCGAGTCCACCATTTGGACACACTCGCATTCTTATGGGTGCATGTGACAAAAGGTTTTCAATATCGTCGCTCTGTCAGATTTATTTCACATACGGGCGATGGACCGGTGTATTTCCTGATTGCATTGACATTGTTATTACTGGAACCAATTGTAGGGCCAGCCTTTTTTTGGGCAGGCATTATTGCCTATGTATTTGATGTAAGCCTTTATCTATTACTGAAAAACGTGATTAAGCGTGATCGCCCCGCTGTAAAAATTACCACGTACCAGGCGTGGATAACGCCTTCCGATCAATTCAGTTTCCCTTCGGGCCATACCGCCGCCGCATTTTTGTTTGCATGCCTTATTTTAAATTTCTACCCCGCTTTTGCCATACCTGCGTTTATCTGGGCAACGGCAATCGGTATGAGCCGAGTCTTGTTAGGAGTTCACTACCCTACTGATTTGGTTGCTGGCGCAGTCCTTGGTAGTGCCTGTGCATTTTGGGGAATTTATTTGCATTCAATAATGAGTGCATTGAATTAATACCACTATTTTTCATTTGAGAAAGCTGCATGAAAATATTGTACGGAGTTCAAGGCACAGGTAATGGCCACACTACCCGTGCTCGTATTATGGCCAAAGCACTTGCTGATGCAGGAGCTCAAGTAGATTGGGTATTCTCAGGCCGCGAACGCGATAAGTTTTTTGACATGGAACCGTTTGGTAATTTTCAATCTTATCGCGGCCTTACTTTTGCCACGCAGAGTGGCAAGGTACTTTATTTAAAAACGGCACTCACTTCGAACATCGTCCAACTTTTTCAAGATACAAAAAAAGTGAATGTTGAGGGTTATGATTTCATTATTAATGACTTTGAACCTGTTTCCGCATGGGCAGCAAAACGTGCGGGTAAAAAGGTTATCGGAATCTCTCACCAAAGCGCTTTCTTTTACGACATACCTAAAGTTGATAGCAATATTTTCGTCAGTTGGTTTATGCGCAATTTTGCACCGGTAACTATGCCAATTGGTTTGCACTGGCATCACTTTAATCAACCGATTTTGCCGCCATTAGTCGATTGCTCGCATTACCCGAATATTTCCACCCCCAAGCACTATCTGGTTTATTTACCTTTTGCCGGATTGGATGACATAGTTCCCCAATTGCGTGAATTTCCGCAGTACGATTTTTTTATATACCAACCAGTTCCTGCTGCTTATGACGAAGGGAACATTCATGTCCGCCCATTTTCACGCCAAGGATTCCAGTTGGACTTGCATCGCTGCGAAGGAGTGATATGTAGCGCTGGTTTTGAATTGCCCAGTGAAGCAATTCATCTAGGCAAAAAAATATTAGTGCAACCGGTCGCAGGGCAAATGGAACAAAAATCCAATGCACTGGCATTGGAAAAATTAGGCTATGGCTATTCAACCAAAAAATTTGACGTAGAAACCTTGCGCAAATGGTTGCCACTAAACGCACCCGCTAAAGCGCAAGATTACCCGGATGTTGCCAAAGCATTAGTGAACTGGTTAATGAAAGGTGGTGGTGAGGATATTCGCGAGCTGCAACAGCAGCTATGGCAGGAGCAAATTGATCAGGTAACGCCGACTGCGCAAGTTTTCGCAAAATAGTTAATAGCCACAAAAATTAATTCGTTTAAACGCAGCTGCAGGAAGTAACTTTTGCAAAGGAAAGTTAATCAAACGAAATTTTTTGGCGCGCAGCCTTAATCGCACCGCGTTGGCTTTTTGAATCCATACGTTTTTGCCGGGATGAAAAGGTAGGTTTGGTCGCATGACGAGCTTTTTCTATTTTAATTGCGTCCACAATAATTTCCTGAAGGCGCAATAATGCGTCTTCGCGATTTTGCTCCTGGGTACGATAGCGTTGGGCTTTGATCACCAATACACCATCATTGGTAATACGGTTATCCCCTAACGCCAAAAGGCGCGCTTTGCAAAAAGCGGTTAATGATGAATTAGGGATATCAAAACGTAAATGTATCGCACTAGACACTTTGTTGACATTCTGGCCGCCAGCACCTTGGGCACGCATGGCCGTCAGTTCAATTTCACTCAGGGGAATGGTGAGACTGGCATTAATTCGCAACATGCGGGCGCTGCTCATCAGATTGATAAAAATGCAGTAACTCTCTATCGTCAACCAATACCGGCTGCAACTCGCGGTTATAACGATTACGCCAGGAGTACCAACGCACTAAAATCCCTCCAAACAATAAACCAGTCAAACCACTAAGAATTGTTACTGCTTCATTCGCGAATTGCACATGAGCCAAGGATGTAGCCATCACTAACGCCAATATGGGAATCACGTACACAATTAACGAGCTCTTTGCAATAACCTCCTCTGGAATACCAATCTGGATTTCATCGTCTAGTCGGTAGCTTTCTGCAGGACGGCCGTCGAGTAACACGCGAATATAAGATGTATGACCATCCAACTGGCTAATCAATCGCTGGCCACATCCCCTCTCCGCCTTGCATGAGCCACAGGCAGTTTTCTGAACAGTTTCTACCCACACACTATCGGTTTCTATTGAGACTATACGGCCAATTTCAACAATCATATTGTCACCCAAAAGAAAAAGGGAGGATTAAATCCCCCCTATACTCTGTGCAACTTTTTGAGCGGTCACAATCGGTATTTCACCAATCACCGTAATTCGGTAAGTTTTACCCTGATAAGTCAATGCATCCATGATAACCAGCGTCGCACCGCGGTGGGCAACCCCTTCAGGAATAACACCTGCCGCTGGCTCAATAAATACCGAGAATGTGGTTAAACCATCGGAATACATCAACATATCAATTTTTTGTCGCACCTGACGCTGCCCTGTAAAAACAAATCCGGGTGGTACCCATGCCAATTGCCAACGTTCAGGCTGCTTGAGCACGTCTGGATTACAGTCGGTTTGCGAGTTCGCATCCTTATGAATTTTCGCCAAAGGCTGTTTCATGCTTTCCGGATCAGGACTCAAATCCAGATCAATAAATTGATAGCGCTCCAACGGCCGTGATGATTCGTCAACCAACCAGGATTTGAGTACAAGACCGGTTTCATTGTCGATGCTCAACAAAGAGCTATGGCGGAATTTATCCAGGGGCAAAGCAAGTAATCCCGTTGCCTCACGCCCGGCAACGCGCTCAGGACCAAGAATTTCAAATTTATATAATTGATCCAAGCGGGCGAGGTTCGCACCAAACTGGCTAATTTTGCCTTGCAATAGCTGATTGCCAAGGCTATCGCACTCCAGGGATTTTCCTTCACGCACAAATTCGCGCTCCACGCCGTTCATGTGCTGCAAACGTTCATGCTCTACACCATCCTCAACCCAATGGAGAATTCTGAAGCTTTGCAATGCGGGATTGTCTTTATGCTGGTATGTAAAGGAGCCTTGATAATTTAGCGTCTTGGGTACTGTTGCCATTTTATGCAACAGCGTCGCTACATTAGAAGAATCACGCTGCTCACTTTCTTGCGCCATTAATGGAGTTGCGCAAAAAACTGCAATCAGTGAAACACGTGATAACCAGCGAACGGATGAACTAGCAGAGATGAAAGTTGGCATTCTGGACTCAATCAGGGAGATAGTTGGGAGCAGCATAACTGCTCCCCAATAATTCCAACAAGTCTGCATGAGGTAGGAGGTGTGAAAATTACTCTTCTTCAGTCAGGATCACACGGGTATATGGCAACATTCCCTGACCGCTATTCATCGAAGCATTATCTGTATGCTCTTGAATCAACTGGTTTACATAAATAGATATGTCTTCGTTATACACCGGCGCCGCTTCTTGACGTGGTACATACATCACACGACGACTTTCTTGCGGACGGGACTCATAACCACTTTGCACTGCAACAGTACGAGCGGATAAAGCCGGTGCATTAAAACCAGACGGTAAATTTGCTGCTTTGTTTTCAGGAGCATTAACAGGTGCTGCCGATGGTGTATTGGCTGCAACCTCTACAGTTTGTGGTGCTACGGATTGATATTGCTGCACGCCTACAACCAAGGCACCTGCCACAGATGCTGCAACAGCAGCACGCCCAACTTGTTGCCACCAGGATACTGGGACAGCAATTACATTACTATCAGTTATGGTCTCAGGCTTAACTGCAACAGCAGGCTGTTGAGAATAAGTTTCCTCAGCTTCAATAGCGGCACTCACACGCGAGGCAAAATCACTTGGGGCCATCGCCGGCAGTTTTCCTTTCAGTCCTGCGCTACCTATTTGGTAACGAGACCAAGTGGTTTTCACTTCTGGATCTGCATCTAACGCCTTGAGAAGACGCTGTAGTTCCAATTCGGAAGCTTCATTATCCATAAGTGCTGATAAGGATTCGGCAAGCACTGGTGGTTGGATTTGCTCTGTCATTCTCGCTGGTGCCTCTACAAAACTAAGTATTATAGAAAAGGGTTTAGGGTAACCATGACTCGTGAAAAACTAACTGTCTCTATGACTAACCCTTACATAATTGGTTCAGTAATTTCGCAAAAATTGTGAAAGTTTTACAAAATGATTCAAATATCTTCAACCAACGGCTTGATGCGCTTATCGATCGCTTCACGTGCCCGAAAGATGCGTGAGCGCACAGTCCCTACAGGACAAGCCATCACTTCTGCAATTTCCTCGTAGCTCAGGCCATCCATTTCCCTCAAGGTCACAGCAGTGCGCAAGTCATCAGGCAAATCACGGAAGGCCTGGGAAATGGTATCCTCGAGCTCCTCGCAAAGTACATTGTGCTCCGGAGTATTCAGTTCGTGCATACCATCATTGCCATCAAAAAACTCAGCATCCTCAATTTCCACATCACTGGTAGGCGGACGACGATTGCGTGCGACTATATGATTTTTAGCAGTATTGATGGCGATACGGTAAATCCAGGTGTAAAACGCGCTGTCGCCACGAAAATTAGGTAGCGCCCGGTAAGCTTTAATAAAAGCTTCCTGTGCAACATCCTGGGCTTCAGCATGATCACGGATAAAGCGGCTAATCACCGCCAATACCTTGTGCTGGTATTTAATAACTAGCAAATCAAACGCGCGCTTATCGCCTTTTTGAACTCGCTCGACCAATTGTTGATCAACATCAGGCGCCACTTGCGCAGTCATTCTTTAACCCCCAAGTACCCTGCATATGATGCCAGGGTCAATCTAAAGTCAGCGTGATCCCGACCAAACCACATTTTGCTTAACGCGCCTGTTGGCGTACCGTTAACCCTTATTTATTGGCCGGAAATTTAATTATCTACCGGCATAGAGCAAACTGTATGCCTATCTATTACTGTATACCCTATTAAAGCAAAGTGGCTCATAGACATAAACCATGCCAAAAAGTTCTGGCGGGTAATTATACGGGCTTATTCGGCGATTGGCTGTTTCCTTCGTATAAAGCCGTACGAGCTTGTTATACTGCGCGTCATTTCCAGCGTAATTATTTACCCCCCTGTTCCGAGTCGGGTTTTATTGAATGAAAAAACACTATCAATATGATGTTCTAGTCATTGGTTCAGGTGCCGCCGGTTTGACCTTGGCCCTAAGTCTAGCGCAACACGCCAAAGTTGCCGTTCTCAGCAAAAATGCCGTGAATCAGGGCTCAACCTGGTTTGCCCAAGGAGGAATTGCCGCTGTACTGGATGATCAGGATTCTATTGATGCTCATGTTGCAGATACATTAATCGCCGGTGCCGGCTTGTGCCATGAGGACGCAGTACGATTTACGGTAGAACGCAGCAAAGAAGCCATCCAATGGTTAATCGATCAGGGCGTGAACTTCACGAAAGAAAATGCCAATGGCGATTATCATCTAACAAAAGAAGGCGGACATAGTCATCGTCGCATCATTCACAGCGCCGATGCTACCGGCCAAGCAGTGCACTCAACATTGATTGATCAGGTTGAAAGGCAGCCGAACATTGATATCTACGAACATCATGTGGCAGTAAACCTGATATCCCAAGCTGATGCCGGCTCACGCAAGTTGCGCTGTACCGGTGCCTATGTACTGGATAGTGAAAAGGATACCGTTCATGTATTCCAGGCCAAGGTGGTTGTTCTCGCAACGGGCGGAGCCAGTAAGGTCTATCTATATAGTAGTAATCCGGACAGTGCCAGCGGCGATGGGATTGCGATGGCATGGCGCGCCGGCTGTCGTATTGCCAATATGGAATTCAACCAATTCCACCCCACCTGCCTTTATCACCCTCGCGCCAAAAACTTCCTGATCACCGAAGCCCTACGTGGCGAAGGTGCGTATTTGCGCTTGCCTAATGGCGAACGGTTTATGCTACGCCTTGATGAGCGCGCAGAGCTGGCACCGCGCGATATAGTAGCTCGAGCAATTGACCATGAAATCAAACGCTTGGGGTGTGATTGTGTATATCTGGATATCAGCCACAAATCACCGGAATTTATTAGCGAGCATTTCCCCACAGTAAAAGCGCGTTGCCTGGAGTTTGGAATCGACATTACCAAAGAACCAATCCCCGTTGTTCCTGCGGCTCACTATACCTGTGGCGGCGTTGTGGTTGATAAGGATGGCCATACTGACTTGCAGCATCTATATGCAATTGGCGAAACATCTTTTACCGGCCTGCATGGCGCCAACCGAATGGCCAGTAACTCGTTGTTGGAATGTATCGTTTATGCACAGTCCGCTGCTGAACATATTCTTGCCAACTTGCCACAAATATCCACACCAGATACCTCTCCGCAATGGGATGCCTCGCGCGTACGCGATTCTGATGAAGACGTAGTGATTTCGCACAACTGGGATGAGTTGCGCCGTTTTATGTGGGATTACGTGGGAATCGTACGCACCGACAAACGCCTGGAGCGGGCAACCCATCGCATTAAACTGCTGCAGAAAGAAATTGCCGAGTATTACAGCAACTACAAAATCAGCAGCGACCTGATTGAATTGCGCAACCTTGCAACCGTGGCGGAGTTGATTATTCGCTCTGCTCATGAACGCAAAGAAAGCCGCGGGTTGCATTACTCACCGGATTATCCCGATAAGTCCCCAGTCGCCCGCGACACTATTATGATGCCCCACAATTTTGCCGGGCAGGATGTAATTGTCAGCAAAGAACTTCTGTCATAAAACTAAAACCCACTAACCTTTGGGCTTGAGACATACCCGCAACCAGGTGCGCAACCGCGCCCTGTCGGCGGGCGATACTGCATCGTTAGTAACCAACAAATATTTGCGCGTACCTGATTCCATCTCTCTCATAGGCAAAATAATTAGCAGTGACCAACAAAGCACTTCACCTGCAAGCTGATATTTTTTGCGGTGCACACTTATCAGCCTTTAATATCCATTCTCCCTGATCAAACCATAATGCTCCTGAAAATAGAGCCTGTGCTTGGTATCGGTAACTCACCCATAATCCGCACCAACTACCGACAAGAATAATCAGCCAAAACGGGTTAATAATAATCCACGGGAAAAGCACCAAACATACACAAGCAGCGAATAACGCATATGTTATTCGATAAAAATAGATAAGCCAGGAAGATAAAGTAATTGTCACCGCCACCAAAGAAGGTAGCGGTTTTAATAGTGAAGAAGACGTGATTTCAGTTACTGGATTAACTGTTTTTCTGCAGCCCGGTGTTTGCACGAATAATATCCACAATCCGTTGTAGTTCAGGGTTAGCCGGATTTTCCCGGCGCATGAACCAGGAAAACAAATCCTGATCCTGCTCTTCCAATAATAACCAATAACGTTCCTTATCGCTTTGTTCCAAAGCGGGGTACACGTTTTCCAGAAATGGCATCAACACCAGATCCAATTCCAACATGCCGCGGCGGCTCCCCCAAAACAAACGATTTATATCCACGCTACTACCTGTTTAATCACTGAAAAGATCGCCATTATAAACGAGCTATTCATGAATAGCGCTAGGGAGAATCATTAGCCCGGATGGTGCGATTTCGCCCTTGGGCTTTGGCCTGATAAAGAGCCAGATCCACACCTCGAAATAACTGGTGAAAAGGAACTTCGCCATTGCTGGTGCCTACACCAAGACTAATGGTGATATGTAAATCCGGAAATTGTTCAAAATTGGTAGTAGCCACCAGCGCGCGCATTTCTTCTGCCAGGTGATAACTGTGCTCCAGAGAAGTATCCGGCAGAATCATGACAAACTCTTCCCCGCCCCAGCGCGCAATCTGATCTGACTGGCGAGTATTGCTCTTAATTAGCCCGGTTATACGCTTAAGTACAATATCGCCACCATCGTGCCCTAGAGAATCATTAATTTTTTTAAAATGATCAATATCTATGATTACCAATGAGACAAGCCGCTGTGTATCCAGGGGGAAATATTGCTCAATATATTCAGCAAGTCCTTGACGGTTAAGCAACCCTGTTAATGGGTCAATCATCGATAATTTTTTATATTTATCCGTCTCCTGTGCCAACAACGAGTTCTGGTTTGCCAAACGCTCAAGCCGCTGATGCTCCAAACGAATCTTTTTGGTGAGGCGAGCAAGACTAACAGCGCCTCCAGCCATCATCACGCTAACCCAAAATATTAAAATACCCAGATACCAATCATCACGCGCAACCCACTCTCCCACCAGTTCCAGCCTCTTCAGCTTGAAATGATGAATGCCCGGTTGCCCCGGGTATGAAGTATCAATTCCAAAAGCAACCACATGATGAAAGTCTGGCAAAGAATTTTCGCGCGGTGCTTTATATTGGGTGATCCACCATTCCGCCACTGAAAATTCAGACAGACTCAACACTAGTCGATCATGAATGTATTCAACAGGTACATGTACGTTATTGAATTTCGCGGTTTGCATATCGTTGATATCAGAAAAACCCGGCTCATAATTGCGCAGGTAAAACCGCAAACGCTGATCGCGACCCGAATAATCCAAATCCACATTAATCGTTTTATAACTACTCAGGTCAATTCCATCGGTGCCCTGTCCACCCCCCAGAAAAACATTGAAACCACAAGTATGGGCTTTTCCATCATCTTCAATGTTACATTCCCAGGCCATACCCTCAAAATCAACCCAGCGAACCATGGAATCGCCAGTGGATGAAGCATCTGAATAAATGTAATGAGGGATATCACTGGAGGGCACCAGCAGCATCTTTTTAGACGGTAGTAGTTCGTAAGCGTAAATCACCAAAACAGTAGCAAGACAACACAACAGCAGCTTGTACAAGCGACTTTGGCGAATAGATGGGTAAGAGTTATAAACTTCGGTCAACGCAAATCACCACTACAAATGCCAAAACAGAGAGATCAGACGACGATAAAATAGCGCACCTATCCTTATTTTTGTTGTTCGGCGCCACAAAATTACTATCAATTCAATCCGTTTTATGATGATGAGCATCGGTTATTTATAGACCAAAATGTACGAGCTGCAAATTGCGACTATGAAAAACAAGTAATTCTTCCGATAATCACCGCTAACCACTTTTAACACCGCTTTTTATTTTAAAGGCTTCACACATTGGTAGATATTTATGAATACCAGCCTTACCGCAATAGCACGCCCATTATCCTGGTTGCAACTAGACCACTCTCAACTTCTCCTTATTCAAGGCGCGGATGCAAGTAAATTTTTACAAGGTCAGGTTACCTGTGATCTGCGCGAATTAAATTCGCCCGTCACTCGATTGGGAGCACAATGCAATCCCAAAGGACGAATACTTCTAACCTTTCGGGCATTACAAATAAATACCGAAACGATCGCTTTGCGCATTCCTTCGTCAATGCAAGAAAAAGCAAAACAATCTCTTGGCAAATATATTGTATTTTCCAAAGCCAAATTAATTGATGGCCGCGACGATTACTCTCTCTACGGTTTGTATGGGAGTGAAGCATCTGATCTGGCAAGAAAAATTTTCCACCGCTTGCCGGATGAACATGGTGGATATGTAGAACATGCTGGAAATTTTCTTATACAACTGGGTTCAGATCGTTATGAATGTTGGATTCATCATTCAAACAATACAAACATCGCACAACAAATAGGCACAGTTGCAACTCAAGGTAGTGTTGATGATTGGGCGCTACTGGATATTCACTCCGGAATTGCTGATGTATACCCGGAAACATTTGAGCTATTAACGCCGCAAGAAATAAATTACCAGTTGGTAAATGGTATTAGTTTTCGTAAAGGTTGCTACACCGGGCAGGAAATCGTTGCGCGATTACATTATCGCGGCAAATTAAAACGGCACATGTACCGATTCAGAATTCACACCACAGAAAACCCTGCACTGGCAACACCGGTGGTAAATAGCATTACGCAACAAGCAGTAGGGCAAATTGTTATGGCTGCACGAGTGAATGTTGAACAAATTGAAATACTTGCATCTGTATTGGACGAGCATTTGGGAGAGCTGACACTTGCAACAAATCCGCAAAAATTAGAACAGCTGCCACTGCCCTATGCTATACCTACAGCAGACCAAAGTACTGAATAACGCCTGTAACAGGATTTCCAATGAATGCCATCGCTGAAAAAGTTCGCCAGGAGATTATTACCGCTATCGAGAAGGATCAACTCGTACTCCCAACCTTGCCTGAAGTCGCACTTAAAGTGCGCGAGGTCGCCGATGATCCGGATGCAGACATCGATAAATTAACTGGTGTTATTGGTAATGATGCGGCCTTGAGCGCGCGAATTATTCGTGTAGCGAATAGCCCGTTGCTAAGAGCAAGCCGTTCCATCGAAGACTTGCGTACTGCACTGATGCGCCTTGGAATTCAATATACATGCAACATCGCTACCGGGCTTGCCATGGAACAAATGTTCCAGGCCACATCTGATCTGGTTGATGTGCGCATGCGTGAAGTGTGGAGTCGCTCCAGTGAAATTGCGGGTATCAGCTATGTACTTTGCAAACACTACACTCGTTTACGTCCTGACCAGGCAACCCTTGCAGGGCTTGTTCACAAAATTGGTGTCCTGCCCATACTAACCTATGCAGAAGAGCACCCCGCCTTACTCAAAGACAGCTTTACCCTGGATACTGTAATCGAGCAATTACAAGGGCAATTGGGTGATTTGATTTTGAAAACATGGAATTTCCCCGAAGAACTGGCGCACATCCCCAGCCAACATTTGGATTTTGAAAGAAACATTCTCAAAGCTGATTACGCAGATATAGTGACGGTAGCCATGCTACAAAGCTACGCAGGATCAAAGTCTGCAATGGCGCAAGTGGACTTATCCAACGTGAAAGCGTTTGGCAGATTAGGCCTTAATCCTGATGAAGGCGCCGAATCAGAAGATTTGAATGAGGAAATGGAAGCAGCTATGGCTTTATTGCTGTGACAGCAAAACTGAAAAACAAAAAAGCGGCATTTTTGCCGCTTTTTTGTTGAATAGCACTTAATGTCTAAGCACTAAATAAGGCTGCACTATCCAAACCCTGCTTTTCCATAATATCGCGTAAACGTTTTAATGCTTCAACCTGAATTTGGCGAACACGCTCGCGAGTTAAACCAATTTCGTGCCCTACCTCTTCCAGCGTACTTACTTCATAACCACGTAAACCGAAACGACGGGCCAACACTTCACGCTGTTTTTCAGTCAACTCATCCAACCAATGATCAAGGCTGGTCGTCAAATCACTGTCTTGCAATAAAGTGGCAGGGTCAGATACATGGGTATCAGCAATCGTATCCACAATTGCTCGATCCGATGAATTACCAATGGGCGCATCAATGGAGGTTACACGCTCATTGAGGCTGAGCATATGCTCTACGTCAGCGACCGGCTTCTCTAGAAGATTTGCAATTTCCTCAGGGGTAGGCTCGTGATCCAGTTTTTGAGATAGCTCACGTGCCGCACGCAAATAAATATTTAATTCTTTAACAACATGAATTGGCAAACGAATGGTACGTGTTTGATTCATGATCGCACGTTCGATTGTTTGGCGAATCCACCAGGTAGCATACGTCGAGAAACGGAAGCCACGTTCGGGGTCAAACTTCTCTACAGCACGGATTAAACCGAGATTACCTTCTTCAATTAAGTCCAGCAGGGCTAAACCACGATTTACATAACGGCGGGAAATTTTCACAACCAGGCGAAGGTTACTTTCAATCATGCGCTTACGCGCTGCTTCATCACCTTTGAGGGCTTTGCGTGCAAAAAATACTTCCTCTTCTGCACTCAGGAGGGGAGAGAAACCAATCTCATTTAAATAAATCTGGGTAGCATCCAGCGTTTTGTTGTACTTGTCATCGATAAGCCGCTCACTTACCACTGCAGGCTTGGATAGCTCTTCCTCTTCAGCTAACAGAAGATCTGCATCATCCAATTCAGCATCTGGAACCATGAATCCATCATCACGATCAAATGCAGTTGTATCCCTATTTTGTAAAGTCATTTTTCAGCCCCTTAATCAATTTTTTTATTTAACCGGCTGGCTTTTTATATTAAGTCACCCAGCTTTGCCCAAGCTGTACATCTCCATTCATGATGCCAAATGCCTGGAGAACCTACTCATGACCCGTTTATCTCATGAGTGTGACACTTTAACGTCGCGGCAGATATTTCAGAGGATCTACCGGAGTACCGTCACGACGAATTTCAAAGTGAAGTTTTACCCGATCAGTACCGCTTGAACCCATATCGGCAATTACTTGTCCTACTTTAACCAAATCTCCTTCTTTCACTCTTAATCTTTCGTTGTGCGCGTAGGCGCTTAGGAAAGTTTCATTGTGTTTGATAATCAGCAATTTGCCGTATCCACGCAGCCCACTTCCTGCATAAACCACTTGCCCCGTAGCCGCTGCAAGCACAGGCTCTCCCAATTTACCGCCAAGATCAATACCTTTATTGAAGCCATCATTGCCCTGAAATGATGACAAAATTATTCCTCGTGTTGGCCAGCGCCATAGTGGTGCATCAGATTTGGCAATTGTTTTATTAGTCAAATCGACTTTATATGTTTTATTTTCTTTACGCTGCACTACTGAGTTATTTGCACTCGCGGTTTCTTTTTTAGCAGAAACTGGAGCATTTTTCGGTGCAGTAATAGAGGATTTTCCTATAGTTGTACTCGTAGCAGCTTGCAAATCCAAACGAATCACTTGCGATGGGCGAATGATATAAGGTGCACCTATTCCATTATATTTAGCTAAATCTTCATATTTAAGGCCGTAACGCCATGCGATAGAAAAAAGAGTATCACCTGGGACAACAATATGAGTTTTAGGTCGCCATTGGGAAAAACGGGATTTGTCTGTAACAGGGGCAGATTGATGAGAGGAGCAAGAGAAAAGCATCGCCGAAATGATCAGAATAATGAACACTCTAACTGTCTTTAAACTGCAATAAAATGCTACTTCGGGCATAAAATCATTCACCTGCCGCGATCATTTTTTAACCTCTCTTATGCCTTTTTAGACTTAATATTTTAAATTTATTTTAAAATTATCTAATATATTTATAAAAAAACGCACAAAAAGAGGTTTATAGCGCTTTAAAAGAGG
This sequence comes from Cellvibrionaceae bacterium, assembly GCA_021151825.1. Lineage (GTDB taxonomy): Bacteria > Pseudomonadota > Gammaproteobacteria > Pseudomonadales > Cellvibrionaceae > Cellvibrio. Next base: position 282,885 of record JAGKWQ010000006.1, on the reverse strand, counting down.
AGTTTGATGAAAAAACACGCACTTTTTTGAATCTAAAAAACAAACCCTGCAGGCAAGTTTTTTGTCCGTAGCCCCGATTCTAGACTTTAGATGAGAATTTAGCGCGAAGTTCCTGATAAAAAAGGAACAAATTTAACTGGTTCGATAATCCGGGTAATGAAATTTTCGGTTTCACCATCCCGTAAAATTAAATGTAATTGCTGCTCCCTTCCCCCGATTGGAATCACCAAAACACCACCAGGAGCTAACTGTTTTAATAGTTCATCTGGAACTGACTGCGGCGCAGCAGTACTAAGGATTCCATCATAGGGGCCGGCTTCGGGCCAGCCAAAACCACCATCGGCATGGCGCAATTGAATATTGCGCAACCCTATTTGACGGAAGCGCTCACGCGCTTTGTCTTGCAACGGCTTGATACGCTCAACGCTATAAACATTTTGTACTAATTGAGCAAGAATACTGGTTTGGTAACCAGACCCGGTCCCGACCTCAAGCACCTTGGTTAATTTGTTTCCAGCCGCCGCCAGGAGTATTTCAGTCATACGGGCAACAATATAAGGCTGGGAAATAGTTTGGCCATGCCCAATAGGTAATGCGGTATCTTCATAAGCACGATGAGCTAAGGCTTCATCAAGAAAAATATGACGCGGAGTATTGAGCATAACGTCCAATACTTTCATATTGGTTACGCCTTGATCACGCAACCGCTGAATTAGACGCTCACGGGTGCGCAGCGAAGTCATACCAACGCCTTGCATCAATAAGTTAGTCATCTTCAGTGCCCCTTTATCTGATAGCCGAAAACAAAATCACGGCCGCAACTATAGCACAGGGTAAAGCTGCCCTGACCTACTCAGCCACCGCCATTATTGTTTGCAAGTTTGCCAGCTCATGCAAAACAGCAGTTGCAAATTCACCAGCATCCAAAGAAAAGCTCAGTTGCAAATGCCGTTCTTGCCATTCATAACGTGCATCGTGCGGAATCAACTGTAGTGCACGGCGTTCTTGCGATAAACCCGCATGCTCCAACCCATTACACCAGTCATGCCAATTACCTAAAACCTGTTGTTCTAACTCTGCTAACGTACTTGTCACTAGCGGTCTCCCCCTACCCCACAAAGGTCCAGTAGGGAAGCGTTCAACATCGCCATCAAGACACAGTGACCAATTACCCGCAATCACTCGAGCGGCAAGTACTTGATTAAATAAAAAAGATCGTGCGGCTGACAACATAAGACCGCGCTTTTGCTTGTCGCGATAGCGTTTACCGTCCACCAGAATTGCCTGAGCTTCCTGTAAATTATTTCCATTGCGACCAAAACGCTGCTCGCCAAAATAATTGGGAACCCCAAGGGAAAAAATTTGCTCTATTTTTTGTTGCAAGGCTTCGCGATTATCAGTTTTTACTTCACGCAAACGAATAACAAAATGATTTTTCCGGTGATCACCTCGACGCAACTTTTGTTGATGGCGAGAAGTAGCAATTAGTTCAATTGTCTCTGAATTAATTGCATTCCATGCAGGCTCTGCGCCTTTGGGTAAATAAACACTAAACCATTGAGTGGTTACTGCATGGCGATCTTTTCGCCCACAGTAACCAACGTCATTGAGCGCAACATTTGCCAATACCGCAATTTTTTCAGCGACCCAGGCAGTGTTTTCACCACGTTTGCGAATATGTAAAAGAACGTGCTCACCGGAACCTGAAGGTGAAAAACCGAGATCCTCATCCACCTGAAAATCTTCAGGCAGCTCACGGAAAATAGCCGTTGCTGTTAACTCACCGTAGGCGCGTGGAAAATCCAAATTAAATTCAATCAAAACATACCTGCTTTTTTGTTAGGGCACTTTGCGTTGTAGCGTTAAATTTTTCATGTTTTATACGGCCTCTTTAAAAAACTCCAGAAACCGTTTATCAAGCCACCACTCATAGTGATGACTCAAAAAACCAACATGGCCGCCTGAGCTGGTTATTTCAAGCGTTAACCATGAGTGGTTTTCTGATATAAGTTTGGGAATACAATCCTCATTTATAAAAGGATCATTCTGTGCAGAAACCATTAAACAAGGCACTGCAATTTTTTTCAGTACATGTACTGCACTTGCCTTTGCATGTAATTCGGTTGCGTTGCTGTAACCATTTAGCGGAGCAGAAAAAACATCATCATAAGAATAAAAGCTATTTACCCCCAAATAGCCGGATAAGTTAATTTTGTCCGGATACTTTAGTGCCTTACGTTTTAACCGCCACTTCATACTAGTTACAAAATAGAGCCGATAAATAAGATTGGACCATTTATCCAATGTCTTAACACACGCTGCCAAATCGATAGGTACAGATGCAGCACAGACAGATTTAATACCGCGCGAATGAACAGCAGTCCCCTGATCGCCTAACCATTTGAGAACAATATTGCCGCCCAATGAATAAGCAGCCAGATAAATTTCCTTATACCCCTGCTGGCCTGCCCAGGTAATTACATCATCAAAATCCTGCGTCGCACCGGCATAATATAAACGCGCTGAAGGATTATCCGGATTACCACATCCGCGCAAATTCCAGGTAAGCACATCCACCCTTTTACCTGCGACGCCTTGCTGTAATGCAGTTTGTGCCATACCTAAAACATAAGGCTGTTGATTGCTCCCTTCCAGTCCATGGGAAATAATGAGTAAACCTTGCCGAGGCTCTGCTGTTGCATACAAATTTCCGCTTAATTGATCACAATCCTGTGTAGGAATAGAAATCGAACGGGATTTTAATTTAATACGGCGCAATAACACCGGCAATTGTGTTTGCAGATGCCCATTGAACATCCACCAGGGCGAACGGAAATCGGAAATTTTTAGCGGCATATGAAATCCCTATCAATCAGTCATTATATTTTTTCGAGCAACACCACAGCATAACAAGCGATACCTTCTTCACGACCGGTAAACCCCAACCGTTCGGTAGTGGTCGCTTTTACATTGATTTGATTGACTGTAGATTGCAAATCAGCTGCTATGGTTTCTTGCATACGCGAAATGTAATTAGCCATGCGCGGTGCCTGGGCAACTATCGTCATATCAGCATTAACCAACTTCCACCCCTGCTGGTTTACTTTTGCATATACCATACGCAGTAACGAGCGGCTATCTGCATTTCGATATTGCATATCGGTATCGGGAAAATGTTTACCGATATCTCCCATCGCTACTGCACCCAATAACGCATCACTTAACGCATGCAAAAGTACATCACCATCAGAATGGGCAATCAGTCCATGATGATGAGGAATTACTACACCACCAATAACAATTTTATCGCCTTCACCAAACGCGTGAACATCGTAGCCATTACCTATGCGCATCGACATAAAAATTTCCGCAAATAAAAAAGTACTAATTAATATTGTTTTGCTGCTGCATGAGCATAGCAGCAATTGCCAAATCTTCCTGGCGAGTTATTTTAATATTATCGCTACGCCCTTGAATCATTAAGGGGCGATAATCATAAGCCTCCAATGCAGACGCCTCATCAGTAATTATTTTTCCCTCGGTTAACGCTCGTTGCAAACAATCGCGCAACAATCCTATTCGGAATAATTGTGGCGTTTGTGCTTGCCAAAGTGCGCTACGATCAATCGTTTTATCAATCACCGCAGAAGAAACCTGTTTCAAGGTATCACTTACCGGCACACCTAAAATCCCCCCCACCGGATGATCACCAACAACATCAATCAGCGCCATCACTTCTTGTACGCGAACACAAGGGCGCGCAGCATCATGAACAAGAACCCAATCATTATCCCGTGCCAGCGCAGAGAGAGCCTGAAGACCGTTCAATACCGAATCAGCACGCTCTTTACCACCCGCTACACGAATAATATTGTCGTTGCGTGCGAGCGCCAATTGCAGCCAGAACTCATCATCCTCGGCTAACGCCACATGGATTTGTGTAATAACCGGCAATGCCAATAAGCGCTCCAGCGTATGCTCCAGGACCGTTTTTTCCAATAAAGGGAGATATTGCTTTGGGCAAGCAGCGCCCATACGCGAACCAATGCCAGCGGCGGGTACTACAACCCAATAAGCAGGTACACCAGAAGAATCAGGAGAGTTCATGGGGATATTCAGATACGTGTGATAAGTTCATTACCACGAGGATTTTACGTTTACTGCTTATCATCCAGCAACATAAAAAAAGTTTCGTCTTTTTTGATAAGACCAATATCGTTACGAGCGCGCTCTTCAATAGTGTCCAGACCGGATTTTAACTCTTCCACCTCTACATCCAAAATGCGATTGCGTTCACGCATACGATCATTTTCAGCTTGCTGCAGATGGATTTCGCCTTCCAGGCGATGTGCGTGAGCAAGGCTGCCATCACCGATCCATAACCGGTATTGCAGATAGGCTAATAAAATAATCAAAATGCCCAGCAACCATTTCATAGTGATACATCAATGCAAGGTTTTTTTATTTTAACTACGTGATAAAAACAAAATAGCGATAATCAAAAACAATGACAATTAAAGCAACAAAGGCCGAAATTTCGGCCTTTGTTGCTTTACTGTTATTACGACTTGAATTCAGCACGGCCTCTGTAAGGAGCAGCTGCGCCCAATTCAGCTTCAATGCGCAACAGACGGTTGTATTTAGAAACGCGATCTGAGCGGCACAAAGAACCAGTTTTAATTTGGCCTGCAGCAGTAGCAACTGCCAAATCAGCAATGGTAGTGTCTTCAGTTTCACCAGAACGATGAGAAATAACCGCAGTGTAACCTGCTGCTTGCGCCATTTTGATCGCATCCAGTGTTTCGGACAAAGAACCGATTTGGTTGAATTTGATCAAAATAGAGTTAGCAATTTTCTTCTCGATACCTTCTTTCAAAATCTTGGTGTTGGTTACAAATAAGTCATCACCAACCAACTGGATTTTGTGACCGATTTTTTGAGTCAGGTCAGCCCAGCCAGCCCAATCGCTTTCATCTTTACCGTCTTCGATAGAAATGATCGGATATTTAGCAGCGAGGTCAGCCAGGTAATCAGAGAATTCGTTAGTGGTGAATACGCGACCTTCACCCGCCAAATCGTATTTACCATCTTTGTAGAATTCGGTCGAGGCGCAATCCAGGGCCAGAGTAACGTTATCGCCCAGTTTGTAGCCAGCTTTCTCAACAGCTTCAGCGATAACTTTCAGTGCGTCTTCGTTAGATGGCAAGTTTGGAGCAAAGCCACCTTCGTCACCTACTGCGGTGTTCAGACCTTTGTCATGCAGGATTTTTTTCAGGCTGTGAAAAATTTCGGCACCAACACGCAAAGCTTCAGCAAATGTTTTTGCGCCCACAGGCTGGACCATAAATTCTTGAATATCGACGTTGTTATCAGCATGCTCACCGCCGTTGATGATGTTCATCATTGGAACTGGCATAGAGTATTTACCTGGGGTGCCATTCAAATCAGCGATGTGTGCGTAGAGTGGAACTTTTTTGGAGATCGCGGCTGCTTTCGCGTTAGCCAGAGAAACTGCAAGGATCGCGTTAGCGCCCAGTACGGTTTTAAAATCAGTGCCGTCAGCGTTGATCATGGCGTTATCGAGTGCGCGCTGGTCCAGAGAGTCAAAACCTACTACCAGATTTTTAATAGTAGTGTTGATATTGTTTACCGCTTTCAACACGCCTTTGCCCAAGTAACGTGATTTGTCGCCATCGCGCAATTCCAGAGCTTCGCGTGAACCGGTAGAAGCACCGGACGGAGCAGCCGCTGAACCGACAGAACCATCTTCCAGAATAACTTCGGCCAATACAGTTGGATTGCCACGGCTATCCAGAATTTCAAAAGCTTTGATGTCAACAATCTTAGTCATTCGTTTTTCTCCAGAGTGTGTTTCTACAAAAATCAGTTAATACCTAAAGTGTTATTCGATATCCAAAAAATTATTGAATATCCAAAGGCGGAAAATTTTTCACTACGTCATCAATGGTTTTCATTTGATGCAAGAAGGGCTCAAGTCTATCGAGCGGTAAAGCACTGGGACCGTCACATTTGGCGTTATTCGGATCAGGATGTGCTTCCAAAAATAACCCAGCCAAGCCAACTGCCATACCCGCTCGCGCAAGCTCAGCAACCTGATGACGGCGGCCGCTAGACGCAGCGCCCATTGGATCACGGCATTGCAACGAATGGGTTACATCGAAAATTACCGGAGCATTACCGCTAACGTCACGCATGGTGCGAAAGCCAAGCATGTCTACTACGAGATTGTCATAACCAAAGTTAGTACCACGATCACATAAAATAATTTTTTCATTGCCACATTCAGCAAATTTTTCCACGATGTTTTTCATCTGACCAGGGCTGAGAAATTGCGGCTTTTTAATATTGATCACGGCCCCGGTTTTAGCCATAGCAATAACCAAATCAGTTTGGCGCGCAAGAAATGCAGGCAATTGAATAACATCGCAAATATCAGCTACTGGTTGGCATTGGTGAATTTCATGCACATCGGTGATCACAGGAATGCCAAAAGTCTGTTTGATTTCCTGGAAAATTTTTAACCCCTCTTCTATCCCTGGACCACGATAGGAATGAATAGATGAACGATTAGCCTTATCGAAAGAAGCTTTAAAAACGTAGGGAATACCCAACTTTTGAGTCACTGTTACATAAGTTTCTGCAACCTGCAGAGCCATATCACGAGACTCAAGAACATTCATGCCACCAAACAATACGAAAGGTAGTGAATTGCCAACTTGAACTTTATCAATACTTACAACTTGTTGTGACACACGAGTTCCTTTTTTGATCAGGTATTCATTTACAAAAAAGACCGGGGCGCAATACATTGCGCCCCTGCAGAATTATTTTTTATTTACCAATGCCGCTTTTACGAATGCAGTAAAGAGTGGATGACCATCGCGAGGTGTAGAAGTAAATTCAGGATGGAACTGACAAGCCACGAACCAGGGGTGATCCGGAATCTCTACCATTTCAACCAAGGTGTCATCGGCAGACCAGCCACCAATTTTCAAACCGGCTTTTTGCAACTGATCCACATAATTGTTGTTTACTTCGTAGCGATGACGATGGCGCTCAACAATGACATCAGCACCATAAATATTTCGCGCATTGGAGCCTGCAACCAAACGACACTCTTGCGCACCTAAACGCATGGTACCGCCAAGATCAGAAGACTCATCACGCTTCTCAACTTCACCATCAGAGGTGATCCATTCAGTAATCAAACCGATCACAGGATTTGGTGAATTGCGATCAAATTCCGTAGAGTTAGCGCCTTTCAAACCAAGCACATTGCGCGCGAATTCAATCACTACCGATTGCATCCCCAAACAAATGCCCAAATAAGGAACCTTGTTTTCGCGAGCATATTGAACAGCCATCAATTTACCTTCAACACCGCGCTCGCCGAATCCACCAGGAACCAGGATAGCATCAGCATCTTTCAAAATGCCTACACCTTCTTTTTCCACGCGCTCAGCATCGATGTAATTGATATTCACCTTAGTACTGGTATGAATACCGGCATGAGTCAGGGCTTCAATCAAGGATTTGTAAGCATCAAGCAATTCCATGTATTTTCCAACCATGGAAACGGTGACCGAATTTACCGGATTCAATTTGCCATCAACGACTTTATCCCACTCGCTCAGGTCAGCTTCGCGACATTGCAACCCTAATGATTCAACCACGATTTGATCAAGGCCAAAACTCTGCAACAAGCGCGGGATTGAATAAATAGTATCCGCATCAGGCAACGGAACTACAGCACGCTCGGCGACGTTGGTAAAGAGTGCAATCTTGCGACGCGAATCTTCATCAACCATTTTTTCCGAGCGGCACAGCAAGATATCCGGCTGCAGACCAATAGAACGCAGTTCTTTTACTGAATGCTGGGTCGGCTTGGTTTTGGTTTCGCCTGCGGTGGCGATATAAGGTACAAGAGTAAGATGCATCAATAATGAACGCGAACCCAGTTCCACTTTTAATTGGCGTACTGCCTCCAGGAATGGTTGCGACTCAATGTCACCAACAGTACCGCCAATCTCAACCAAAGCCACATCTACATCGCGTCCACCTTCCAGGATGCGACGTTTAATTTCGTCGGTAATATGCGGAATCACCTGTACAGTACCGCCAAGATAATCACGCCAATGAAGCCGAGGCGATGCCTTTGCCCAATGAAGAAACAACACCACCGGTTACGAATATATAGCGCGTCATGTAAAACCTGATTAACTGTGAAAATGCGGAGCGGATTGGAGATAAATGCCTGTTTCAGCGCCCGGCAGTGCGAGCCAAGGGATTTATCGTTCAGGACGGGGCGCCAGAGTAACAGAAACGACCTTTCGGCTCAACGAAAAGCTGGTCATTGGCGGTGTCAAAACGAAATAAGTGATTGATCTAAAACCGATTGATAAAAATCCAAAGCAGGCTAGTCATCATTCTCAATACCAGTAAAAGCAGCTTGTATGTGGCGACTAGCAAAGCCTCGTGAATGGAGAAATCGCATTTGCTTGGCTTTTTCACGCCCATCCACGGGTAAGTCATGAAAACGCTTCCGGCGTATATCCCGGGCAAGTGAAGCCCAAATAGAGCCAGCATCATCAATTAACGAACCAATCAATTCAGTTGAAATCCCCCGATCACGCAACTCTATTCTGATTAACACGCTCCCTTTCCCCTGTCGCTGGCGCATGGCAATAAAGGCTTCGGCAAAACGCTTGTCTGACTGGAGATCCTGCTCTCTCAATTGGCTTATTGCCTGCTCAATAAACTCAGATCCAGGGAATTTTCGCTCCAGTTTTTCCGTCAGCTCCTTTACTGAATGCTCACGCATAGCCAATAAATTCATGGCAGCCACACGCACATTTGAAAGAATGGTTTGTTCAAGCATAAAAGATTTATCCCGATTACCCATTTTTAACAACAATTAAAACCAATCAATAATCCATGAAAAATGGCCGCAATTGCGGCCATTTTTATACATCGTAATTGAAATCTACTTTGGCACAGCCTGAACAGGTGGGAAGAAGGAAATCACCTCGGTTACCGCCTTGCTTAAAATTTCTCGTTGTTGCTGTGGAGCCATACCACGACTCAGACGCTTCTCTGATACGCCGCGCCAAATGGGTTTGTCTGTTTTAGCATCGACGATATCAATGATCAAACTCCCCTGATTGTACACTCGCAATCCTGCACCTGGACCATGAAAGAATGGACTTGGATAGCGATAATAGCCACGGCCATAAAATCCAAAACCGTATAAATCATCGTAACTACGTGGATCTATTTTTTCTTCAACCACGACATGATAACTCACAATAAAATCAGGTTTTGCACCTGAAGCAGCACTTTGATAACGCTTGGCCAATTCACTTTCCAATGCAGAGTGAATATGACTGAGGGTAAAAGGAGAAATCAAAATATTTTCTTTGGTATCCTGTTTGGTTTCCATCACACTGAAAGTTTTCAATGCTGAAAAATCATAATTTGCCTGATGGTCAGTCTCTACGTTTGGCTGGGTTGTGCAGCCCGCAAACAGCAAAGTGCTGCATAATGCGATCAACCATGTAAACTTTTTCATACCTGCCTCGATTTCAAAAATCATGTAGCTAAACACCCTACCCCATTATAAATACTGGAGTTTTTGCAGCAGCTTATTCAACACCCTGCATTTAAAACCAGAATACTGAGCATAACAGGCACTAGCAAGAAGAATTCTGTAATAAAAAGCCCCCGTTGTGTTAACAACGGGGGCTTTTTATTATCCTGATACAAAGTATTACATTTCAATGTCTTCTGCTTCGCCACCGCTTGCACTTAATGAGAGTGCCGGTGTCGCCAGAAGTTCAGCGCGAACTCTTTGCTCCAATTCTTGAGCAACTGCAGGGTTTTCTTGCAAAAATTTCATCACGTTATTTTTGCCCTGGCCGATTTTACTCCCTTGATAGCTATACCATGCACCAGCCTTGTCAATCATTCCCAATTTAACGCCATAATCCACTACTTCGCCCATGCGATTAATACCTGAGCCATACAGAATCTGGAATTCAGCTTGTTTGAAAGGCGGAGCGACTTTGTTCTTAACAACTTTTACACGAGTTTCAGATCCAGTTACTTCCTCACCCTCTTTTACTGCACCAATACGACGAATATCCAAACGTACAGATGCATAAAATTTTAATGCATTACCACCGGTGGTAGTTTCTGGATTGCCAAACATTACACCGATTTTCATCCGAATCTGATTAATGAAAATCACGAGGCAATTAGCATTTTTGATATTACCGGTAATTTTGCGCAACGCTTGTGACATTAAGCGAGCCTGCAAACCCACGTGATGATCGCCCATCTCGCCTTCAATCTCTGCACGAGGAGTCAACGCGGCGACCGAATCCACCACCAATACATCCACGGCACCAGAACGAACCAGCATGTCGGTTACTTCCAACGCTTGCTCACCTGTATCTGGCTGGGAAACAATCAAATCATCAACATTCACACCCAACTTGGTGGCATAAATGGGATCAAGTGCATGTTCTGCATCGATAAATGCACAAGTACCCCCCAGGCGCTGAGCCTCAGCAATAACCTGAAGAGTGAGAGTAGTTTTACCAGAGGATTCGGGACCGTAAATTTCGATAATACGGCCTTTAGGCAAACCGCCAATACCGAGGGCGACGTCCAACCCTAACGATCCGGTAGAAATTGCAGGAATCACTAAATCCTCACGATCCCCCATACGCATAACAGTCCCTTTACCAAATTGACGCTCGATCTGGCTCAGCGCCGCTTGTAACGCCTTTTCTTTATTCGCATCCATTTCACACCTCAACTTATACAATGAAATCTATTTGTAAATAATTCTTATGAGGTTGGAGCCAGCTTGCCGCAACCATGAGTGCACTATACACCAAAAACCTGTACGCGCAACCAGTACCTGTTAATTTATACAGCATATTTTCATAATATTCCATTCATCCATTACAAAATATAAAGCCACTTCAAGAGTGGCTTTATTGAGGTCAGACGATCATCTTTCACAATAGAAATTTCATCATCATTTGACCATCGGAGCCATCCAATCAACTACATCACTACTGAGATCCTTCAGGCATTTACGAGTCGCAGAACAAATAGTTGTGCCGTGGCTTCCCAAATCCAATACATTCGAGGAGGGAGTGAATTCATTCAGCACCATAATTGCACAGGTATGTTTGGCGGTAACAATATCATCCTTCCCTTTTACCAACGCGACGGTTACTTGAACCTTGGGTAAATTGGAACTCCGTTTTGTACCAAATTGGCGTTTCTTATCCTCACCCAATACTAACTGTTCTATATCAATTGCCAGAACAGGCACTGTACCGTTAAGGATTTTGTCAGGGGTGCCAACTGGCTCAAGGTTGATACCATCAACACTCGCTTGTTCGACGAGATTACCTACTAATACCTTATCAATATCACAGGGAAATTCTGCTTGTTTGTACTTATATCCCGGCACGTTAAATCCAATATTTTGATTAACATATACCAGAGGCGCATGAGCTCCAGCTGTTGCGGGACCGGGAGCGGCGAATGCCATAATTGGACATGCGAACGCCAGGAACAGTAGTGATAATTTCATAGCCTTACCTTTATGGTTGTGATCCGGGAAGACACGCATCAACGCAGAGGATGTGTGTGAGCTCAATATATGGCAAACACTGAAAGAAACACTGACCATCCGGAAACTTCGTGCTTACCTTTTACTTACCATTTTTTTTCATTTAAAAATCAATAACATAAGAACCCAAAAAAAATAAGCGTCACTTGTTTTATCCAACCGGCTTCTTGCAAAATTACACCCATGGTCAACGCTTGAGTAACATCCGACGACCACTCCTATATCAATAAGAAAAACTTACCGGAAAGGTACCACTATGCTGACAGCAACAGGTTCCGTGCCTGTCATGGACGCACATCCCGACACCAGTTTTATGTTGGGCGAAATTAAAGCCTCCCCATCTCATAATACGTTATGGGCCCGCGGCCAAAGCATTAAAATACAACCTAAAGTCATGGCGGTATTACACTATCTTGCACGTAATCAAAACCGAGTGATTAGTAATGAAGAACTGATTGAGCGTTTGTGGGCTGGCCGTGTGGTAACCCATGGTTCAGTACAAAAAAGTATCAATGCACTAAGAACCGCGCTGAATGGATTAATTGGCGATCAGGAATTTATTGTTCATTACTCAAAACGTGGTTATCAACTTGCCGTAGAGCCACAGTTTCTAATAGAGGAAACCCTGGAGTCCCCTAATGTAACAACCGCGATTGAACTCGGAAAAGCATTTGCCTCAGTTCAACCGAAATGGCGTACAGCAATCTGGACGATTGTGCTACTGATCGCGCTCTTCGCAATTTATCACGGTGTTAATTGGAGCATGATTTACCTGCCCGAGAATCACAAAACCATTTTCCAAAGCACACAGGGTTACACAAATGAAACGGGCCACGAGCGCAGCCCAACACCTCACCCGAACAATCAGCACCTCGCTTATATTCGCGAAAAAGTAAATCCTGCAAAACCAAATGACACTGACAGTGAAATTGTCATTCGCAATAACGCAGGAAAGGACTGGCGCGTTGCCAGTAGCCATGGAACCTGGTTCAAACTGGCTTGGTCCCCTGCTGGAAAAAACCTGGTGGCAATTGAAATAAAACGCCGTGACAAGCTCCTCGCCGAGACCCAATTTTATCAACCACCCAATTTTCTCTATTCATTTCATATTTTCTCGCTGGATCTAGGCAAAGAACAATTACTGGAAAAACAGCAGCTCAGCCAATGGCAAGGGCAGATATTGAGCGTCACCTGGTGGGATGAAGATACACTGGAGATTGTTGCCAAACAGGGACCGAATGCTGGCAATGGACGCTACCGCTACTCTATCCGCGAACAACAATTGAAATTACTGGATGAAATTGAAGGTGCAATTAATCCAATTGCAAGCACAATTCTTAATCAGAAAACGGCGATTGCAAGCTTGTACAAAAATAAAGTACGCGTCGATTTTCTCAATCCTGCGCAGGACCCTATTAACAGAGTGCAGCTGGATGTAAGCGCCGCAGATATCAGCTGGATCCCCGATGAGAGCGGTGTCCTCGTATATGCGGAAGAAGAGCGCAAACTATTTATTGTCTATTTGAATGGCAAGCAGATAGCAATTCCGTTAGCAGAAACAAAAGATAAACTCTTTTCACGGCCTCGTTACAGTGCCGATGGAACAGGTATTTATTACACCGAAGAAAAACGCAGTGCCAATATTATGCTGGCCTCATTAAACGGCGTAAAAACCAGCCTTACCGAGAACACCAATTTTAATTATGCAGCCAGTTTTTCCCCGAGCGGAAAACAAATAGTTTATGCCTCTGTACGCAACAACCAAACTCATTTATGGCTGGTCGAAAATGGGCAGGAACACCAGCTTACGACCCAACCTATTCCATCAAAAATTGATTCAATCATCTGGTCTGACGATAGTAAACATATTGTTTTTAATGCAGGCAACCAACTTTATCATCACAATTTATTAACCAATATCACCGAAATTTTTGTTACGGATGCAGATAACATTGAACCTATTGCCTATTACCCAGGCAACAATCGGCTCTTCGTGCTTAAGCACAATGGTGATGTTAGAAATTTGTGGCGCATTGAAGGAAAACAACAAAAACAACTTACCTTTGGTGCAGTAGGTTCTGCTATTGAATACAGCGGCGATGTACTATTTCAATATGTGAGCGAAAGCGGTCTGTGGGTGTTGCGCAATAAAGATGACTCACTTGAGCGTGTGACTCCCAATGTGGAGCCCTACAGCAAATTACTCAAAGCAAATTCTGAAGGGATTTATTTCATGACTGGCGGCACCTGCCATGAATCAGATATTTTTTATTGGCGCTATACAGAAAGTAATAAGTCAATATTTCTACCGCAACAAAATAATGCCGTTTCCACCACATCTTTTAATACGGATAAAGGTTTGTTACAAACCGAATGCGATCTACCTGAGGCAAATATCGTTTTATTGAAGTGATAACAATTGGAGTGATTTCCCGTACTGCCAATTTAGAGAATAGATAAGGCATATCCAAATTATCTGTTTTACTAATATTCATCTGTTTATCTACAGTAGATGCATATCGTAAAACCCGAGGAAGCCTTAATGACATTTGTTGTGACTGAAAACTGCATTAACTGCAAGCATACGACCTGTGTTGAAGTATGCCCTGTTGATGCATTCAGGGAAGGCCCTAATTTTTTAGTGATAGATCCACTCACCTGTATCGATTGCAACGTGTGTCCGGTTGAATGCCCGGCCAATGCCATTTTTGAAGAGGATGAAGTTCCAGAGGATCAAAAGCATTTTATCCAATTAAATGCCGAACTTGCCGCATTATGGCCAGAAATTTCCAACCGTAAAGATGCTTATCCGAACTATGAAAAATGGGATGGTATTGCTAATAAGTTGGCCTTGCTTGAACGATAGTATTCGATTATCGAACAGGGATGTATTGTGCAAGAAGTGTGTTAAATAATTAATGCACCTTCTAACGCGAAAACCACGGCTTGTTTTTGTATCCCTGCCCGGTCTCCATCAAAAATTTTTAATTCAGTTTTGATTTCAGCGTTTTTCGTAACCCAGGCAAACCACACTGTGCCGACCGGTTTTTCCAGTGATCCGCCACCAGGACCAGCAACACCACTGATTGCAACCGCAATATCCGCCTCCGCAAGCGCCAAAACACCGCGCGCCATTTCAATCACTACCGCTTCACTCACTGCGCCTTCACGCTCCAATGTTGCAGCATTTACACCAAGCAGTTTTTGTTTGGCAGTGTTCGCATAGCTGACGATACCGTATTCAAACCAGGCGGAACTACCGGGAATCGCAGTAATTGCTGCCGCAACGCCGCCCCCTGTACAGGACTCTGCAGTAGCAATGCGCTGATTGTGTTGCAATAACCGGTCACCAAGGTGTTGGCTCAGTTGTAGCAGATAATTATCCATCGCAGGCTCATCAAATAGTAAATATAGTTACAGGCATTAAATATAGATTCGTGTACTAAATATAGATGCACGCATTAGTGTGCCGCCAAACAGGCACTGATGCCAGCACCATAACCTTATCCGTAACGGAAACTTTTCAACCCCATGCAATAACGCGATCTATACTCCAAACCATGACACATGGCGAGAAATTGAACGTGCAAACCATCCCTGGATATCACATAAAAACCCAACTCGGCGAAGGCGGTATGGCCAAGGTTTATCTGGCGATACAAAAATCCCTTGATCGGCAAGTTGCGATTAAAGTACTGGATGCCAGCCTGAATCAGGACGAGGTCATTCAACAACAATTTGAACAGGAATCGATATTAGTTGCCCAGTTAAACCATCCGAATATTATCCAGGTGATTGATAAAGGTATTAGCGACGAAAAACTACCCTATTTCGTGATGGCCTATATTAAAAGCGTATCGCTGGAAACTATTTTACCGCGCAGCGATGTCAACTTAAGCCGCAAGCTGGATATCCTGATTCAATTGTGTAGTGCGCTCGCCTATGCACATCGTAATGATATTGTGCATCGCGATATAAAACCTGCAAATGTATTGGTGGATTACGATGGCCGCGCCTATTTAATGGATTTTGGAATCGCCGGCTATTTTACTTCCAATAAAAAAATCACCGATGATGAAAATAATAAACCAGCGTCGGAAATGATTATGGGCACCGGTGCTTACATGGCTCCCGAACAACTCGAAGGGATTTCCCACACCAGTTATCTGAGCGATATTTATTCGTTAGGAGTATTGATCCACGAATTTATTTATGGCGTGACACCCATTCACGCAACACGACAAACCTACCAGTCATTCAACAATGATCCGGCAGTGAATAAATTTGCCTTAGCGGTCAAAATACAAACATTGATTGAACAATGTATCCAACCTATACCCGCACAACGTCCAGCATCGGTAGAAAGCATTCGCCAACAATTATTATTAATTGCCCAAGGCAAGCACCTCCATACCAATCGCTGGGGTGTTGAATCCACTCGCGATAATATCCCACCCAATTACACGCTACTGGATGTATTTAAAGAAAATCCTTTTGGTGCAACTTATCTGGTCAATGATCCTAATCGTCAACGCTTTCTGGTCATTAAAAAACAATCGCTTGATCATCTAGGCAATGCACCGCAATTCGCAGCAAAGTTAACCCAAATTCAGCATCCGCATATCGCACGGGTTTACGGTACAGGCAAAAACCCGCGGGTATTTATTATCGCTATGGAATATTTACCGGGTGGCAATTTGCAGGAACGATTGAGCCAAACGCTAAATATTGGCGAGTGTTTAATTCTGGCCCAGCAATTGGCTAACGCGCTTGCTTGCGCACATTCCTATGGTTTGATTCACGGCAATCTTCGCCCCAGCAATATTTTATTTGCGGAAAAGAACCACCTGAAGCTCACTGATTTTGGTTTCCCGCCGCACAGCTATGGAGAAGATACCCACTGGTATCATCCAGCTAATGAACCTATTTCTATCGCAACGGATATTTATGCAATGGGTGTAATATTGTTTCAGCTCATCACCAGTCAATTACCGTCTAATAGCTGGTGGGGCTTACAAAATCGCTGGAAACTACGCAAACTACCTGCCAATTTGCGTAAAGGCATTCTGGAAATGCTACAACCCAATCCCAAAAAACGTTTGAAAAGTGCAGATCATGCCGCTTCTATATTTTCAACATTGCAAAATGATCAAAAAACCCGGGTACTGCAAAAAATGGCTGGTACTTGAATAGTAATTTCATCAACGAATCCCACGGAGGAAAAATGCCAAACCAGTTAGAAGAGTTAAAAAAATTTAGTAGTCTCGCTATTCAGGAGGTGGATGTTAGCCGGGTAAAATCATTTTCTGCGACGCACACTGCCATCTGTTCCAAAACAATTCTTTCACTGCTCAATGAGCCGCAATTTAACACGATCTTACAAAAAGCAATTAATGACAGCCGTGACCAGCGCTGGAACGGCGATTATGCAAAAAGTATTCGCCGTAATTTGATATTGAATTTTGCAAAAGATTTCAACGCGCAACTGCCCGGTCAAATTTCAATCGAGTTGGATGCAGACCTGGCCTTTGACATCGACGGTATCATCAATCAAGCCAGCAATATCCACGAACAATATCGTTATAGCAGGGCAAGCGCCGCGCAATTATTGATAAAAATTCCCGCCACCTGGGAGGGTATAACTGCCGCTCGTGAGTTGAAGCGAAGAGCAATCAACACCCACCTCACAATGGTGTACAGTTTTGTCCAGGCGCAAGCAGGTGCAGATGCGGAAGCAGAAGTGTTGTCTATCCCCGTCGGTCCAGCGAGCAGTTGGTACCAAACTTATGAGCCCCAGGATTACTCAACGAATGATCCCGGTGTCGCAACACTCAGTCACATTTATACCAACCTGAAATATTTGGGTTATAAAACCCTGATCAGAGGAACTGAATTTAGCAGCATCAAACAAGTTCAGCAGCTGGCAGGTTGTGATCAACTTGAATTAACAACACTACTCGCACAACAACTCCAGCAAGAACATCACCCTTTGGAACGTAAGCTGGACAAACCCGCCGATGTCTATGAGCGCCCACCAGCAATATCTGAAAAAGATTTTCGCTGGCATTTAACAATTAACGCCATGGCCCATGAAAAACTCGCGCAGGATATTCGCGAGCTGGATATGAATCAGTATCAATTAGATAATTTTATTAAAGAAAAAATTGAGTCACTGTAAAAAATCTGTAGCCCGTAAAGAGTGAAATGTATTACGGGGAACTGAGTCTTCGAATTATCCCGTATTTCGTTAAACTCCATACGGGCTACGGTTCGATAGTGCTACATATTCACGTATGTTTGACTTACTTTCACACAATCTGTAGCCCGTAAGGAGTGAATCATATTACGGGTAAATGAGTCTTCGAATTACCCCGCATTTCGGTAGACTCTATACGGGTTACGGTTAGATAGCGGCATTATTGATGTATATAAAAACAATCGTATTGAAAATTTCATTGGCAGTGAACAGGTGATCTGGTTAGAATACAGCCTCTCGCAATGCCAAGTGCTTGCGCTTTAATAAATGCTAGAAATAACAATAAAACTAGTCTCAGCAGTATCGATTCCAGTTATATAAGGGCTTAAGTGTGCCCATTCGCAATGATTTCCCGGTCAATAATCGGCTCTAATTGATAGAGCTATAACACTATTTATTATTCTAATAAAATTCGTGAGCTGCCTGTGCGTACATTAGCTTTGGGCTAATGTAATGCTTTTCATTGCAGCAAACATCCCATGGCAATGTTATTCAGTGAGTACCCTTCCATACACAATATAAAGGGGAAAACCATGAAACGACATTTTTTCAGCAGCATTATTTTTATTTTATCAATGTTGGTTGGCATAACTAATTCCACACAAGCAGCCTTAATCACTACAGATTTTTCAGAACTAACCGGCAATAAGGGCACTGTTGATATTCAACTGACCCTTGGCACTGGCGAAACAATCGAAGGTTTTTCACTGTATTTTTCTGAAGCATTATTCAGTGACTTGTCTATCGTATTCAGCCCATTCGCGTGGGACAGCGTGATTTTCCAGCCGGATAGTTTACTGGGGGCGGGTTTATTCGATAGTTTTAATTCCGCAGGTTTGATCTCTGGTTCTGCACGCATTGCGTTTACTTTTATTGGCAGCAGCGCCCTGCCTGCATTAAATTATGATTTGTATGATGCCGATTTTCAGGTAACTGCATCCGGTGTTTCCACTCCAATCAGCAAATCAGTTCCCGAATCCTCGTCGATAACATTAATTCTATTCGGATTATTTGCACTCGCGTTACATCGCCGCTTATGCATAGCACGCAACCGTTTTCATTTGGCTGTAAGCCATTAATAATGGAGGTGGCTATGAATAATAAAATTTCTTTTTTGCAGCGCTTAATTAGCAACACTGTTGTTTCTACACTTTGCCTGGCAAGTGCAGCTCATGCACTGGATCTCAATGTAGTTACATTGACGAAGCTGAGTGAGACCCGCGTTGATCGTACTAATTATGATTACGTATTTTCTGTCACTGTAAAAAATGGTGCGCGGGCAGTAACTAATGCAAGCCAAACCTTAACTGCTGTTGGAACTGGTTCCAGTATTATTGATGGAAGTGTTGCTCTGGGTAATCTTGCTGCTGATGAACAAATAACACCCGCAGATACCATCACCATTCGCCATAATCGCTCGCTGCCGTTTAATCAATCAACATTCGTATGGTCAGCAGCCGGCACAGAAGTCAGCTCTTCATCTTCTAGCGCAGCAAGTCGCACGCTGTTGAATGAACTATTTAATATCGATAAAGCGACTTTATTTAGCGCTGCTTATCGTTCCGTTTCCACTGACGCAACCGCACCACTATTTTTTGTTACTGGCGGCAACAGCGGAATTACAATTGCCAATAACGAGCTTACCTTAACGGCAGCGCGTTTAACTATTGGCCACAAGCCACCGCGCAGCACTACGACAACAAGTGATACAACTGCCAATGGCGATCTGGATTTAAGCAGGCCTTATCGTATTTCTTTCCGTGTAGTTGCCAGCTCCGGTTCCGGTACATTGCAAGTATTGGTAGATAACAACACAACCAGTGCAGGCAATTCGTTACATGGTAGCGCTTCACGTGTATTTAATGCATCTGCAAATAGTTTGGTTGCCGGACAAACCATCGAACTTCTACCAACGGTTGGTACTGCGAATTCATTTATCGCATTGCGTACGGAAAGCTCTGCCTCAGTCACTATTGATGACTTGGTCATTGAATATCTGGATGGCTCTGTTATGAATTCCTCATCTTCAACATCGCTATCGAGTGCGAGCAGTAAATCCAGCTCGAGTATCACAACACCTGTAAGTACCTCATCCAGTTCGATGAGTTCTATTACATCAAGTAGCATTCCTGCAACTAGCAAATCATCCAGCAGTGCAGCTTCTTATAATGGCGCGCTTCGCCCTGCGAAAATAGAAGGTTTTGCTGCGCACGCAGGAGTAACGGGTGGTCAGGGCGGCGCTGTGGTTACCGTATCAACCGGCACACAATTAAATGCTGCACTTTGTAGCCGCGCCACAGCAAGCGCGCCCATTACTATTCTGGTAAACGGCACTATCACTCATGCAAATACCACCGCACAGGGTTGCAATACCCAGGCAGATGTTATTGAAATAAAGCAGATGAGTAACGTTTCAATTATTGGTGTGGGTACCAATGCGCTGTTTGATGAAATTGGTATTCATGTGCGCGATGCATCCAATATTATTTTGCAAAACCTGCACATTCGTAACGTTAAAAAAAGCGGCTCACCTACTTCGAATGGTGGTGATGCAATTGGTATGGAAACCAATGTGAATCGAGTGTGGATTGATCATAACCATCTTGAAGCATCCGGAGGTGAAAAAGATGGTTACGATTCATTGTTAGATATGAAAGCCGGCGTCACCAACGTGACAGTTTCTTACAACCTTTACAATGATTCCAGCCGTGCCGGTTTAATCGGCTCAAGTGATAGCGATAATAAAAATACCAATATCACTTTCCATCACAACTGGTACAAAAACATTGAGCAACGCACACCGTTAATTCGCCATGCCTTGGTGCATATGTATAACAACTACTGGTCTAATGATCGTATTGATTATATGTTCCATGCGATTAATTCACGGATGAATGCGAAGGCACTGGTAGAAAGCAATTATTTCTACAATGTGAATAACCCGTTAATTGCTTCTGACGATTCAAATCAACCGGGCTGCTGGCAAACCAATAATGAAAACACAGTGCTCCCCTCCATTTATTACAGCCGCACTGTGGGTAATGGTGCATTGGTCATTCCTGAAGTTGTCGACGGCCAATTACAATCAACCTGTAGCGTTACAGTTCCGTACAGTGTTGAATTGGATCATTCGTCCACAGTACCTGCAATTGTTATGGCAAATGCGGGAACAGGAAAAATTTCTTTAACAACAGAAACCTCTAGCAGCAGCTCGATTGCAGTTTCATCTGCTGTTACTAGTAGTAGTGCATCATCAATTATTGTTGTGAGTTCAGCTGCTTCATCATCATTAACAAGCTCAAGCGTTGCATCCTCCTCAGCAGCCAGTAGCGAAGCACCGGTAATTGGATCAAGCTCTTCTGCAACGTCTACGAGCAATAACCAATTTATTAATGAGGCATTTAATATCGATAAAGCAACGCTGTTTAGTGCAAGCTACAAATCAATATCTACCGATTTATCGTCTGCACTTTATTTTATCACCGGCGGAAGTAGCGGTATTACTATCACCAACAACGAACTCACGTTAGCGGGGGCACGTTTAACAATCGGCAATCGCCCACCGCGCGCATCTACCACAGCAAGTGATACTAATGCGAATGGCGATTTTGATTTAGCTCGCCCCTATCGTATTAGTTTTACTGTAATTGCTGCATCCGGTTCCGGAAAATTGCAAGTGTATGTTGATAATAATACCACCAGTCAGGGCAATTCGATTCACAGTACAAATTCAAAAGTATTTGAAGCTACTGCAAACAGTTTAACAGCAGGGCAACGTGTTGAGATATCGCCAACAGTTGGTACAAATAATTCATTCATTGCGTTGCGTACCGAGAGCTCGGCAACTGTCACCATTGATAACCTGGTAGTGGAATATACAGATGGTTCTGTTGGATCTTCTTCCAGTGTTAATAGCGCTATTGCAAGTAGCAGCTCCAGTGTTTTATCGAGCATTTCATCAATTGCATCCAGTGCATCAACGAGCGCAATTAATTCCAGCGTTAGCAGTTCTTCATCCAGCACACCTTATGTTCCGGGCGATGTAAACTTGAGTGCGGATTGCATTAACCTCGCAACCAATCCAAGCGTTAACTGGCGCGATACTGCATTGCAAACCGATCAGGACATTGTGGAATGTTTATATAAAACACTCGGCACGCCTGTTGGCTATGGCGAAAATGCACGCGGCGGTTACGATCCCAATGGCAATAGCAAACTCACTGTTATCACCAAAACATCGAGTAAATCTGTTGAGCAACAAATTCTGGAGGCCATTACCGGTGATGCACACAACTGGATAGTGTTCGATAAAGTTGAATTTGCACACCCCCATGAAATTGGAATGTATCGTTTGGGTTGTAGTAACGCTACCGTGCAATCCATTCTCGGTGCCACTGAAGCTGAATGCGTTAATTACCAACAATGGTGTGCAAAAAACAGTGTGAGTGAATCGGCTTGTGTAACGACGTTCTTTAACACGGCGATGAATAAATCCAACAACCCGATTCGCAACCCGGTGATTGGCTCCAATAAAAGTATCGACGGCCGCATGAGTGAGGCCTATTTCCTGTTCAGTGGTTTTGCGATTGGTAAAGATTCTACCGGTTCACCAACCCAGACTGCTGAGCATGTGATACTGACTCACTTGAGCTTTAAAGGTGCAGGCCATACCGAAGACCATTATGTCGACCCGGATATGATTCGCTCCACTGGAGCATCGCACGACATCTGGATTCATAAGAATACGTTTGATACCACTGGCGACTCGGCATTTGATGTGAAGGTTGGTGCTTACAACATCACCATGTCATTCAACAAAGTGCAAAATGTAAAACGCGCAACCCTGCACAGCTCTAGCGATAGCCATACTATTGATGCGCAAATTCGCACTACGATGCATCACAATGCATTTGTGACTACAGATGATCAATACAATACCCTGGGTAATACGTTACGCCGCGTGCCATTAATTCGCCGTGGTACAACGCATATGTTTAATAATCTGTTTGTGAATTATCGCAAAGACCTGTTGAGCATTCGCGTCGGCGCCAGCGTATTGTTTGAGGATAATATGTTTGTGGTAAATCGCAGCTTGCAAGAAAAAAGCTCACTGGAAGCATCACTCGCCGAATTGCAAAGTAATTTGATTCGCGATGTAAGCGGTGGCAATTATCGTGGTGAAGGAATTTATTTATGGTTTGCCGATGGTGCCTGCAACCTGGATGAATCCACCAAAACACCACTAACGGCTGCTTCCGGTAGTGTTGCTGATTTGAGCCAAAACTATAACGCCAATTCCCGCTCGGTGATTAACCACTGGCGCTTCAGTGCCGGGCAGCAATTGGAAGATTATGTAAGCGCGACAGCAGGTAAATACGGTGCATTTCCATTTAACTCACCATTGGCAGCGGATCGCTATTACGCCCTTCCCCACACATCTTGCCAATAATAAGCAACTTCAGTAGAAAAAACTAAGGGCGCATAAGCGCCCTTTTTTAATTAATTTTTATCCGCACTGTGAATATCCAATGGAACCAAAGCTAGCGTTAAACCGCTGGGCGCTGCGGGTGGCGGTCCACGCCTGCCTTTAGGCGCAGCCGAATTTGCAGGGTTCTCTTCGGTAATTCGCTTTGCTTGTTGCGGCATTTCCAATTCGACTTTTTTTGCCTCAGCACGCCGCGCTAATTGCATCGCCATTTGACGGCATTTTTCGGCTTGCGTTTGCATATTGGGCAAATCATTCAAACATTCGGCCAGCAATGTGTAGGCAGCAGGTAAATCGGCAAACTCGGGATATAACTTATGCATCCCATTGAGCATTTTAACCGCTAATTTTAAATCACCTTGTTGACGCAAGAATGTGGCAAGCTGTACGCGCATCGCAGGTGAATCCGGAAGATAATCCGGCACCAGTAACATGATTTGTTTAAAGGTTGCGGTAAGTTTATCAAAGCGCTTTTTACGCAATAAAAATTCCAGATAAGTCAGTCCATAATCGGCCATCAATGCAGACTTTTTACATACGTATAACAAATCAAAAAAACGGTCAAAAAAATTGGCTTCGTTAGGGAATTGTTTAAACGCTTGATAATAAAGCCCTACCAATTGCTCATAATCCCCCTCTTTTAACAACACATCCATTTTTGCTGTCATACGCTCAAGATCACTGCGCTCCGGTTGCTCATCATCTTCATCGGAGCGCGCGCTGTAACCCAACTCTTGCTGGTATTGAAATAACATGTACCCCATTAAATGGAACATGACTACCATGTAGTAACTGGAAATTATCGACTGAACCAAAAATGCACCGGCAGGAAGAATTGTATTTATCCATTCATGCAATACACCGACAGAGGTCATCATGATCAACATAAAAACGATCAATAACCCGTAGGGTAAACCTATAGCGGCCATCAAGGCGATTGCTGCCAGAGGATTGAGTGCTTCAAACATACTTTCCGTTTGCGCAAAACGAATTAGCACTGCTGGAAAACTGACAACAGCAATAACCCCTAAAATTCCTCCGAGCGTAACCCCCACATAATAAGCAGCCAGACCGGCAAATACCGACATGACGATGGTGATTAAAATTAGCTGGAGTAATAATTTAATTCCGCCTTGATAAGCCTCCATCACATCTGGCGCTTTCATTTCTCCCATTGCAGTGCGCTCAAGACAGGTAAAACTGTACTTAAGCATCGCCCCCGCAGCAAACAGGTACATCACAATCGAGATGACAAACAAAAACGGCATGAGTACTGCTACCACCGACATAATTGACGTGATAACAATCAAACTCATTGCCGAGGAATTGAGCGGGTATTTAAATGCCTCCTTCAGGCGGCGCCAAAACGGTGTAACGGTATTGGCGGACCCCAGGCTTTCTACTACTGCATCGCACACAAAACAATGCAAGGTATGGCGCTTGTTTTTTTCATCATTCACGCAACGATCACACTGGTGAATATTGCATTGGCGGCAAAAATACGTGGCGCCATCCAGAGGGTGATATTTACAGTAATCCACGTTCTGCTCCTTGCGTCAGTTGGGCCGCCAATGATTCATAATGTGCTTTTTTCTGACCATCGCGCAGACGCTGGAATGCCGCCGCCAATTTCAGAGCAAACACTGACAGCGCCGGATTTCTGGATTTTGCCCGCAAGAGCTCATTAAATACTTGCTCGGCCGATGAGGGATTTTCCAGTGCAGCAAATTGCATTCCCAACTTTAAAGCCGTTTGTTCATTGAGCTGCGAATGCACCTCCGGATTTTCTTGCCACACTTTATCCAATTTTTTAATGTGTTCCGGGGTTAGTAATGGCTGCGTTAACAACGCCAACGCTGATTGTTGAAAAGTTTCACCGCGCCCGATCTTTAATAGATTGTAACGAATCATTGCCAACTCAAAATCTTGCCCTTGCTGCGAAATCAACTCATTCACCAAGGCCAGCGCTTTTTCAAAGCGAAAGCGTTCAATATTTTCGTAGATTTCTGCCAACTGTTGTTGGTGCGGATTCGCAATTTGCTCAGACTCGATATATTCCGTATTGAACACAGAACGATTAAACAACCACGCCAGGCCAATTAATACCGCACCCGCCACGAAACCACCGGCGTGCGCCATAAAAGCCACATTGGATTCAGAGTCAAACTGGTAACTGTAAATTTCCTTACCGATATAAAATGGCAAAATTAATAACGCCGGCGCCCGGAAATAGCCGACAAAAAAGAAAAACCAATAAAAGAATTCGATTTTTTTCCACCGAAACACCGCAAGATACATTGCCATCACACCCGAAATAGCGCCGGATGCACCCACCAATGGACCAGTGCTTTCCCAATCGGAAGCCGCATGAGCAAGGCCACCTGTTACACCGGACAATAGATAAAATGCTAAAAATCGCCAATGACCGATAGCCGCTTCCACTGCAAAACCACAGATGATTAAAAAGAACATATTGCCCAGCAAATGCATAATATCGCCGTGCAAAAACTGATGAGTAATTAATGAGGAAATCCGTAAATGGGCCGGCGTTAAACCATTCGCAAGATAGCTCACCGATTGAATGCGTTTGTGCATGAGTTCGCGCTGGGGGGCCCATTCGTCGTAAAAATCGGGATTGAAATGACTGCGTGCGTTTTGTGTTAAATAATTATAGAAATCCGCATGCATCAGCATATCGCCGATCACAGCGGTAGTATCTTCATCGGCTACCGCTGAACGATATTCGCCCAACAATTCATTTTCATTATTCTTTTTCAGGTACTCCTCAAATACTGGCCATTCACGCTCAAAGTAGCCTTGCACCTGATACTTGGTCATCACTTCAATAAGTTTCGGGGTATCACTGCTTTGGTAAAGAAAGAACACCATTACATTGATAAATACTAACGCGCACAACACTAAAGGGGCATGCCGCCAATCCAGTTGTTTTTCTGTGGGTACGATGATCATTTTTTATTTATTGATTCCTTTACCGAGAAGAGAGATAAACCTGCCCCAAAAGCCCGCAAACAACATCGCCATGACTATCATAGCCGCCGTGAATTCTAGCCAAACTTCAGATAATTGGCAGCCAATTTATCTTTTTGCGTATTGCCGGGCATTCATCAAGTAATTCTCAGTACCAATAAACCCAGTACCAATAAAAAAGCCTCGCCATTGCTGGCGAGGCTTAATCCCATCGAGCTTGATTAGTTATTACAGGTACCCAGGTTTTCCCATACTTGATAAGCGCCGCTGTTCGAATCCGGGCGTTCATTCAGGGTCCACCATTTAGCGCGATACTTTTTACCACTGTATTGCACAAAGGTATTACCCGCATAGGACGATGCCGAACTCCATTGCAGTAATGTGCAAACATTCGGCGCACCCGTTAAAGCGAAAGGAACCAAATCATTAGTCTCAAAGATACTACCGGTAAGGCTAGCCTGCGCTGGCACCTCGGTAGATACACTTACACCGATCTTGTCTCCGTTCGCCAGCGGTAAGTTATGCAGTGCAGATTTGGGAATAGCTATCTGGAAAGTTGTCCATCCACCATTGGCAACCCTGCGTCCCTGAAAGCCATTTGCCGGCAGCCAGGTACCCACTTCAGAGTACACACCGGAGGCATTCGGGAAAGTTTCCAGTTTTATATATTGATTGCTGTCAAAACCGCCCGGCGTAAATACAACATGGAGGTTGCTATAACCGTAGAAGAAACCGTCAGCACCTGGGTCAAGTGCCACACGCAGGTTTGGCTGATCACCCTGCACTTTCGCCCCTACATACAAATAGTTTGCATCTGCACCTATATATAGATCCGAGGTATTTCCCGCGGGGATAAAACTTTGGGCTCCCGCTTTTGGCCAGGCACTTATATCCGTATTCACGCTCAAGGTCCCGAACGGAATATTTTGATTTACTGCATACAGTGGCTCCGCATCCAATTTGTCGCTCACACCATCGCCGTCGGTATCTGCAGCATTCGGGTTTGTGCCGCTATAAATACCCACCATGGCTTCTTCCAAATCGGTCAAACCATCTTTATCCGCGTCTTTGTTATTGGGGCTGCTGCCGAGTTTGGCTTCGGTGATTGGCAACTCAATTCCATTGGGCACACCGTCGTTATCAGTATCTTCAAAGACTTTCGATTCAGCGCTCTGGCTTGCACCAAGTAACAAGAAATTATCACGCCCCCAATGACGAATTATTTTTGCATTCAAGTCTGCATCAATACCAGAATTGGGAACAAATTCCCCCTGGTTTAATGCGTCGGATGGATGTGCATGGGGATATTTGGCAAAACCATTGTTGGCGAAGAACGTATCCACCACATGATTGAATTCATGAATCGTCACGAACAAATTGTCCTGGATATCATCAAAAAAGCCGACGGAGAAATAAGGGGTATTCCCCAGAACCGGTTCCCAATAAGCAGCATTTGCACTGCTTCTTGATACCACCATGACTGCGTCGTATTGGTTATCCAGATAACCAAGTGCACGCAAATCGCTTTCCACAATCTCACGCTTCACCCAGCCTTCATTGTCAACTTGCAGATTGGCAGGTTGATTGATGTAAACCGGTTGGGCATCAAAGGTGACCAGATAGCTCATACCGGAATTACGCCAGTAAAATTCAGTCACCTTATTCAGTTTGGGACGGAATACACCTTCGATATTGACTGGTAACTTGGGTTTACTGTTGGCATCCATGTAATAAACAACCAACACTTTCGATTCCACATAACCTTTAGGGCCATCAAGGAATCTCACACCATCCACATTCGCCGTAAAACCGTATTCCCAGGTATCAGCCTTGATTTCGATTTGATCCACGTCAGCCAGATTAGGTGTACCCGTGCTGGTGCGAACCCATGACTGGTTCCCAGCCAACGGGATTTCATAATAAGCCCATGCATTATTTTTTATAAGAATTTGAGTTGGGGTATAGGTATAGGAACCGCCGGACGTAGTCAGGGTAACAATGGGTTGATTACCCTGAAAGCCAGTTACAGAACCTGCAGTGCCGGCATTGGGGTTTTCAGTGTAAAACCAAAAACCAAGGTGGGTTTTGCCCGTAGCATTGAAATTCAGGTTGGCAGAAGCGGGATAACGAACCCCGGTTCCAAACCCGCTCGCCGTTTCCAAACGAATGGAAGAACTCCCTTCCTTTACCCGGGTAGAATCCAGGTAAACATTTGCTGCGGCATTATCCTCCGCAAATGCCCCCCACACAGCCACATTATCCTCTGAAAACTCTTGCGCAATGGCGGGCAAACCAAATAACAAACTTGTTGCCAATAACAGCTTTGATGTTCGTTTAAATCGGTTGATGATTGTTAATGATTTTTTCATTTTATCAATTGCTCCCTATCAATGTTGTCAGGTAAAAACGCATAGAAGTCCGTATCAACAAAACATCAAAATTGTAAACAAAACACTAGAGACATCGTTGTCTTTACAGCTTCCGGCGCGCATAGTACGCAATGAATTATTACAGAAACAATAAAAAATTAATTTTTCTATGAAGTTTTTATTATTTTTTCATTACAGCATTAAAAATTTGTACAAAATGTTTTTAAACCACCAAAAGTATGCACTGATTGATGCATTAATCTGATTTACTGAAAACACAAAGTCAGTTTTGTTTCATAAAAAACACCTAAAGATAAACTGAACCTACCTACATCACCTATCCAAAACCTACCTATCAATACCATTCAGTGTTTAAACTAACTCTTGAGCTTTAGCCACACTTGCCCCATTAATAATTAAAAGGTAATTTAATACCCTAAAACGCAGTTTTTTTATAATTAAGGATACAAAAATACCCAATATTGAAATTCAAACAAAAAGATACTAAAGTACCCTTAAAATGCTTAAAAGCAAATTATGAGGTAAAATAATACCCATGAACTTCAATAACATGAGCAATATGGCAATTGCGGCCGAGCTAGGCAATCGCCTTGAACACCTGCGTTTGCAACAGAACCTGACCCAGCAAGCCTTGGCAGCAGAGATAGGCATTACTCCTAAAAGTTATCGCCAATTAGTCGCTGGAGGAGGCAAGCTGGAAAACATGATCGCTGCGTTACGTGCATTAAATGCGTTGGAACAGCTGGATAATTTTCTTCCCGAGCCACCACCAAGCCCGTTAGAACAATTGAAACTGCAAGGCAAGCAACGCCAGCGTGCACGTTCGCGCCAGTATCCAAAGGAATCTGGCAACAATCATGATCATCGAATTGAAGAGCAAGGGTTGGATTGGTAATGCAAAACCTCGCCGAAGTCTGGTTATGGGACAAAATGGTTGGCGCCCTTGCCTGGTCGCCGGAAAACAAATTAGCGAGCTTTGAATACACATCAGAATGGCTGGAGACCGGCGTACAGATTTCTCCACTGCATATGCCGGCGCGGATGCATGGCAAATCTATTTTTCAATACCCGAACCTTAATCCTGCAACTTACAAAGGTTTACCAGCTTGTTTTGCCGATACCCTTCCCGATGACTTTGGTAACGCTGTTATCAATGCCTGGCTGGCTCGCATTGGCCGCGATCCGCAAAGCTTCAACCCATTAGAACGATTGCTTTACAGCGGTAAACGCGGTATGGGCGCGCTCGAATACGCACCGGCACTACGCCAGACAAAAAACGCTAACGACAAACTGGAGCTAGAATCGCTAATCCAATTAGCGCAACAGGTTCTTGACCAGCGCGCGGGCGCCAGCAGTAATCTGTACCAACCCGGCAATGATGATCTAACGGCAATTTTACAAGTAGGAACCTCAGCAGGTGGTGCGCGCGC
Source organism: Cellvibrionaceae bacterium (assembly GCA_021151825.1). Classification (GTDB taxonomy): domain Bacteria; phylum Pseudomonadota; class Gammaproteobacteria; order Pseudomonadales; family Cellvibrionaceae; genus Cellvibrio. The sequence goes on along the minus strand of JAGKWQ010000006.1, from coordinate 252,665 downwards.
AAAAGCATTAGTCGCGATTAATGAATCACGGACAGAAATCCGTTCCGGCCAGGTAGATGCACCGGAAGGCTTTGAGCAGTATTTATTGAAATTCGACGGTGTAGTTGAACACAGTAGCCAACGCGAAACCTTTGGCGATCCGCAGGGTTTTGGGCGGATGGAATACGCTTATTACTTAATGGCAAAAGATGCAGGGATTAACATGACGCCTTGCGAATTGCTGGTTGATGGACCGCGCGCGCATTTTTTAACAAAACGATTTGATCGCATTAGCAACCATAAATTACATTACCAATCGCTCTGTGCGATGGATCATGCTGATTTCAAGCAACCCGGATATTACAGTTACGAACAGCTTTTTGGTGTTGCAAGGCAATTGCGCTTGAAGCGCACTGATGCGGTGGAAATTTATCGTCGCATGGTATTTAACATCATCGCACGCAACCACGACGATCATAGTAAAAACGTTGGTTTCCTGTTGCCTGGTCCGCGCACCGACTGGCAATTAGCGCCTGCATTTGATATCGCTTACAGTTACAAACCCGGTTCCCCCTGGGTTAACTCACATCAACTCAGCATGAATGGCAAACGCGATAACTTTGTGATGGAAGATTTTCTCAACATCGCAAAACTGATTAGCAATTTTACGAGAGAAGCTAAAGCAATTATCCGGCAAGTATTGGATGTAATTAACCAGTGGGAAAAATATGCGCAACAGGCAGAAGTAAAGCCGGAATTTGCCCGCGAAATAAAACAGCATTTACGAATCAAGTGGTAATACCCACGTCACCAGAAAACGTTAAAAACGGAAACCTATTATGCATATCAGCACTATTGTTTTTTTTGCATTGTTAGCGTTCTTCACCTGGCGCGGCTATCAAAAGGGTTTTATTGAGGCGATTACCCGGATTCTCGCATTTATAGTCGCCTACCCTGCCGCGATTTTTTTTAGCCGGCCCTTTGCAAAATGGCTTATGGAAAACACTTCCCTGGATGGAATTCTGGTTTACTTCATCGCGGGTTGTACAATTTTTATAGCAGTGAGCCTTCTAGTCACCATACTGTTAAATTGGTTATCGACATTGATTCCTGATAATAAAGCAACAGAATTGGGCTCAAAGATTGGCGGCGCCGGTGTAGGTGTGTTCATGGGAGCAATTATTGGTTTAATCGTCGTGTATGCCTTGGGATTGATAATTACACCCGAGCCAACCATTTCTACCATAGCGACTAAAACATCTACAGAACAAGACGCTCAACCTGCGACAAACACAGGCGTGGCGCCAGGTGTTCCAAAAATAAAAGATTTGGAAAAAAACCGGGATTCCTTTATTGAAGCCAGCGCCAAAAAATTAATCGGCAATGTAGCCGCCGCCGCTGTGGATTTGGCATTGGATGATAAAACCACCACTCAAGTTACCAAGGCATTTGTTCAAGATCCGCAATCCATGCTTACCCATGTCCAGCAAGTCACTAACAACGGACAATTGCAAAAATTAATGACCAATGAAAAAGTTCAATCAATTATGACTACCGGTGATACGCAGGCATTAATGCGCGACCCGGCATTTAAAGAATTAATCAATAACCCCAGCGTACAGGCGTTGATGGCCCAATCCGATGTAGACAGCAACACCGGCTCGCAAGCCGCTGCCGAAAAAATGATAACTGCCTGGAATCGCGTGCAAACGCTGAAAGACGACCCGCGGGTTATCGCCATTATTAATGATCCGGAATTCCAACAGCAGTTAAATTCGCCCAATAAATTACAACTGATGATGAACCCGAAATTAAATCAGCTGACTGAAATTATTTTTAGCAGCGAGATACCGCCAGTGAACAGAACGACCAAATATCAAGTACAGGAAGCGGATCAAACCAATCAAGTAGAAACTAACGATGCGGCAACTCCTATTGAATCTCCGAAAGAAGAGGAAAAAGCGCCGGTCACTATTTATCGTTGGACCGATGAAAATGGACGAGTACATTATTCAGATAAGCCCATCAAAAAGTAATCAATAGATTTTGGGTTCTCCTTCAGGTCGCGTTTTAAAACGCGGCTGTGCCCACAAATATTGCTCAGGCACCTTCAATATTTCTTGCTCAAAATATTCGTTAATGCGACGCGTATCAGCAAGCTCATCCCCCGTAGGATAATTTTCAAAAGGAGGATGAATGACTACTTGATACCCTTTGTTATTTTCAAGACGGTATTGCGAGAAAGGAATAATTTTCGCACGCCCCATACGGGCAAATTGTGCAGTTGCTGTGACAGTAGCAGCAGGCACACCAAAGAACGGAACAAACACTGAAATTTTTTCCCCCATGTCGCGATCAGGTGCATACCAAATCATCCGCCCTTTGCGCAGTTGGGTCACCATCGCGCGCACGTTATCGCGAGCAAATGCAATCCCGCCTGGAGCATAGGCTTCGCGTCGCACTTTCTGTACATAATCAAATACCGGATTTTTGTGCGGCGTGTACATGCCATCGTAATTGACATAAATCCCCAGCATGGCACTGCCAATATCGAGCGTAGTTAAATGCATGCTTAATAGCATCGCTCCCTGGCCTTCAGCTTTTGCCTGCTCTACATGTTCAACGCCAGAAATAGTAAATAATTTGCGCAATCGGGATTTAGCCCAGAAAAATCCGATGCCCGTTTCAAATACTGCAATCGCGGTGGATTCAAGATTTTTTTGCAACAGTTTTTCAATTTCTTGTTCTGACTTATTTGGAAAACACAGTTGCAAGTTGGTGCGTGCCATTACTACACGCTTTTTATTCAGATTTAATAACGGTGTTAGCGCGCGCGCCATGGCCATTTGCCAGGAATATGGCAACTGTGCAATTACAAACCAGAGACCAAAACCTATCCAGGTTGGCCAGTGACGAGGAGCAAGTAAAGCGCGTGAGAAATCAGGGGCAGCAGACATAAGCATCAATAATTCAATGGAAGTAAAAGAATTATAACGGCTGGGGCGCAAAGCGCCTAATTAAGGCATTAACTGCGTATCAATGAGCCCATGTTAAAGAAAACATGGGCAATCACAGAATCAGGGTTAAAAGTTATACACCAGATTCACAAACGTGGTGGTATCGGTTTTCTCTTTCCCCGGTGCGACATCGGTATCGTTGGCAACCGCAAATCCCACTTTCATTTTCATTGCTTCCGTGATTGAAGAAGACAGTGAAGTTTCAGATTGGGTACGGGTGTTATCAGAACCGGATTCAACACTAATCGTTTGTTTAAATTCTGCGGACGCCGTAATTTTCCATTCCAATGCGGTAGCCGCACGCAGCATTGCACCTGATTCATCAGTCAGTGTGTCCGGAATAGCCGGATCATCACTTTCAATGACCTTTTCCCCTTCAAAATAACCCGGACCCGCTTCCACAAACCAATTGAGTGTTGGGCTGGAGTAAAGCCAGTCACCATAACCAAGAGCGATAGTGCTATAGCTACGATAAGCACCAAAGTCGTCGCGTGTATGTGAGCCAAATCCGAACAAATAGGACTTTTCTATACCGATCAAATAAGCAAATTTGGCAGAACCAAAATATTTTTCGGCTGTTTTTTCTTTGCTGGTAGTACCATCATCCCTGGTCACTTCATCTTCTTTAAATAAGGAGCTGAGGATGTATTGATTTTCCCATTTTTCCAAATTTTGTTTTGCATCCAGCTTAACCTGAATGCTGGTTGTCTCAGTATTTCCCGAGGTGGCTATGGCCCCCAGATCCACTTCAATATCCCATGGACGTTTTTTTTCATCTGCGGCAAAAGCCGCTGCCGAAATAACAGACAACACGAGGGCAAGTGATATTTTTTGCATAAATTTAATTCCTGTTACCGCTTTTGGAAGGCTGAACCTTAGCATAAAAAGACTAAAGCCCAAATAAAACGACCGGCACTTTGGCCGGTCGTTCCAATACGGGACGGGAAATTTATTAGTCGCGTAATAAGCAGTTAAGCTCATCCACAACTTCGGCCCAATCGGAATACTCCTGCCGGGCTTCACGCAGGAATACCGCTTGCTCGGCAGTCCAGAAGGTTGCGCTCGCCAAGGGTTCGGCTTGCGGTAATGGGCGATGCTTTTCGATAAAAGCGTCTATCGCAGTGGGAGAGTTGGGCAGGCCTAGCTTGGCAAAAAGATCACTCAGTGTGTAAAACATGCGGCCCTCCTGTCGATATTTACGGAAACAATCTAATACTGCAAGTTGCACTACAACCACATAGCTAAAAATTGCAAAACCGTTCCATCGATAGAATACCGTTATTGGTAGTCAGTTTCCTAGTCTATTTTTATCGTCGTTGCGATAGCATTTCCATCGCTTCATCTTTTTGTTGCCATAATGTATTTACCCATTGCTGAAAGCGCGCACGAAATACCGGATCGCTCTCGTAATCACCCAATAAATCAGCGGGAATTGGTAATTGCCGTACTTGTACGCGGATCGTTTTTACTTTGCCACGCACATAATCCCAGTAGCTGGGAATCCCTCCTTCATAATGAATTGTCACATCCAGCATCTGATGTAATTGGCCATTCATTGCATTCAACGCAAACGCCAAACCACCCGCCTTCGGCATCAATAAATGCCGGTACACTGCGCCTTGTTGCTGGTGTTTTTCCGACGTAAAACGCGTGCCTTCCAGAAAGTTAATAATCGTCACCGGATGATGGCGAAAACGTGCGCAGGCTTTACGCGTACGCTCAAGATCCCTGCCTTTAAGCGATGGGTCTCGCGCTATTGCCGCTTTGGAATGTCTGCTCATCGAAGGGAAATCCAACCCCCAGAGTGCCAGACCTAATACCGGCACCCACAACAGGCTGCGCTTGAAAAAGAATTTCACCCCGGGAATTCGCGTGCCAAAGGTACGCACAACAATCAATATGTCAGCCCAGGCCTGATGATTGGCGACCAACATGTACCACTCTTTCGGGTCCAGACTGCCAACTCCCTCAACCTCCAGACACGTAGGTAACAGCCAGTTTTGCTGCACATTATTTGCCCATATCCAGAAATTTGCGGACGCATCCAGGCAAGGGTTGAGCAAATGCTGCCAGGGAGGAATTGGAATCAACCGCAAAAGTGCAAAAAGGACAATAGGAACCGTCACCATAATGATGGTGATCGAAAAAATCGCCGTAATTAAAATACCGCGTAAGCTCGCAAGCATAATCAATAAATCCTGTGAACCCGGATTAAAAAATAGAGTCAAAACTGACACGTATTTTTGTCTATTCCAGCATTTGGATCAACTTGAAGGATGAACCATGAAGAAATTATGGGCCGAACATCGGGGTTTCATTGTTTTTTTTGCACTCATGTTTTGTTTTCGCAGTGCCATTGCCGACTGGAGCGATGTTCCGAGCGGCTCAATGAAACCAACTCTGGTAGAAGGTGACCGGATAAGCATCAACAAAATGGCTTATGACCTGCGCATCCCTTTTTCACATATTTCCCTCTACAAAATTGCCGACCCTGTGCGCGGTGACATAGTCGTATTCGACTCAAAAGCAGCGGATAAACGCCTGGTAAAACGTGTTATCGGCCTGCCTGGCGATACCATTGCTATGGAAAATAATCGTTTGCTAATTAATGGGGAAAGAGTTGATTACCAACCGTTATTAGTGGGTGATCAATTGGAGTTACTGCCCGGAAAAAATCATTCACTCCGGGTTAGCTCGCCTTCATCCCGCTATGCTAATTTTGATCCGGTTACCGTACCCGCCGATCACTATTTAATGCTGGGCGATAATCGCGATAACAGCGCTGACTCACGTGTGATAGGTTTCGTACCACGCAATGAATTAGTAGGGCGCTCGCGTGGAGTGGTATTGTCACTCGATTACGATAATTATTTTTTACCACGTATGGAACGCTTTTTTAAAGAATTAAAATAATTTATCAATACCAAACACTGTTATCTGCGAACGCGACTATTCACGAAAATAGTCGCGTATCTCCAACCAATCATTTACTCGTACATCAGCCGCTTCCAATACATTGTGTGAGGCAGTGTACAAAATTCCCTGCCCCACAAAACCCTCAAAATGACGCGAACTGTCATCGATTAAAAAATCTGCTTGCACAACATTTTTCTTACCGCAAAAAATAAAATTCATTGGCGATAAAAACGGCAAATATTTGCGCAACCATTCATACTTCGCAGAGAATGATGTGGGATGTTCCATCGCTGCAGTGGCAATTACAATCTCGTAGCGCTCATGTAATTCCTCAATAACGTCAATTGCGTGGGGATGTGGTGGGAGTTCTTCGAAAAACGCTGGATTATCCGGATAAGCACGCACTCGAGCTACATGAGCTTCCGGGACTTTTTGGTAAATTTTAGTCGCATGTAAATCCACTTTGGTGAGGTTTTGTTGAAACTCGGTGTTGTACCAATCAAGATGGCGAGCCAGTGTGTCGCATATAGTCTCGTCCATATCAATCGCAATACGCTTACTCATTTCTACTCCTTACATTAAAACAATAAACAGCGTAATAAAAAATCCCCGCACACGGCGGGGATCTCTTGTTATTCAAAAACCAGTTCTTTAGTCTGCAACTCGGGAGCCCGCTACTTAAAAGTTAGTTTGCACCAAAGGTGTTGTTTCTACATCGTAATCGACGGTTTTTAAACCGAAGCCGAACAAGCGCAGAAATTCAGCCTTGTAACCTTCAAAATCAGTCAACTCAAACAAATTTTCTTCAGTTACTTTGTCCCAGATTTCTTCCACTTTACGCTGCACGGAAGGATCCAATTCCAGTTCATCTACACGGTAACGATTACCATCATCCAGACGTGGATTATTTGAGTACAAACACTCCGTAAACAAACGCTGGATTTGCTCAATGCAACCCTCATGGGTGCCCTGCTCTTTCATCACTTTAAATAAAATTGCCAGGTACAACGGCATTACCGGAATCGCAGAACTTGCTTGAGTCACAACGGCTTTCAACACAGCAACACGTGCATTGCCACCGTGTTTTTCACTCAAGGTTTTTGCTGCGCGATCCAGATCTTCTTTCGCTTTACCGATAGTTGCTTTGCCATAAATTGGCCAGGTTAATTTATCGCCGAGATAGGTGTAGGCCACTGTCTGGAAATTATCGCTTAACAGATCAGCGCCTTTAAGAGCATCAATCCATAATTCCCAGTCTTCACCACCCATCACTTTAACAGTATTGGCAATTTCCTCGTCTGAGGCAGGCTCAATAGTGACATCAGAAATTTTTAAAGTATCAGTATTCAAATTTTTGGACGTGTACGATTTACCGATTGGCTTTAATACCGAGTTAAAAACTTCACCGGTTTTTGGATCAGTACGGCGTGGTGATGCAAGGCTGTAGATCACCAAATCAACTTTGCCGATACCATTTTTCAGAGTTTCAATGACTTTCTCTTTGCAAGCATCGGAAAATGCATCGCCATTAATTGTTTCCGCGTACAAACCTTCTGCTTTGGCAGCATCATGGAAAGCAGAAGTATTGTAGTAACCCGCAGTGCCCGTTTTTGCCTCACTCGGCTCTTTTTCAAAACATACACCCAATGTATCTGCACCACCGCCAAACGCAGCGGTAATACGGGAAGCCAAACCAAAACCGGTGGAGCTACCCAACACCAATACTTTTTTGGGTGCACCAGCAACGGGACCTTTGGCCTTAGTGAAAGCGATTTGCTCTTGAACATTGGCAGCACAGCCTTGTGGATGCGCATTGGTACAAATAAAACCGCGAACTTTTGGCTTGATAATCATGGAGTTATCCTATGGTAATCGATTTGAAGTCAAATTCCGGGGCACCCTGGCCCACAGGAAAAGGCCGCCATTATAGGGCTTCAAGGCCAGAATGTCCCACAGGGTTAAACACGGGAAACTTTGGCTGCCATCTGGGCTATAGTGAATCTGAAGAATAACCCTCAGCAGAAGGAATAATTTCATGCTTTATGCAATGTTTGCCATGGTGTTGCTCACCTTTGGTGTCGCCTTCCGAATGATGTTTCTGCGCATCAAAGCCATCAAAACGGGCCAGGTACGAATCAGCCAATTTAGGTTAAATACTGGCGAAATGCCTGCGGAAATTGCGCAAGCTGCGCGCAACTATGGCAATTTATTTGAAATCCCCCTGCTGTTTTACATCGCTGGAACCATCGCCATTGCGATGCATGTTGAATCCACGTCGATGGTTATTTGCGCCTGGGCATTTGTATTTTGTCGCCTGGTGCATAGCTGGATCCACCTCACTTACAACAATGTGATCCACCGTATGTGGGCGTTCGTGGCCAGCAATGCCTGCATTCTGATTATGTGGGGATTATTGTTGTTGAAACACTCACTTGATTGGGTGTAACACAAGGCTACTCATCTTTACACTCGCGCCGGATTTGCAATGTCGAGCTTTCAGTTAAAATGTGCCACTCACAAGAATGCACCGCTCATGTAAAAACATTCACACGAGTCAGGTTTGCAAATCACCACCTAATGGCCAGGACAATTAATGATTACTCACGAACCCAATCCAGTTTATGTAGCAAACCCCGAACGTTACAAAACCATGAAATACCAACGCTGTGGCAAAAGCGGATTGCGCTTGCCGCGTTTGTCACTCGGCTTATGGCAAAACTTCGGTGCTGTTGATCCCCAAGCCAACGCTCGTGCAATGTTGCATCGCGCGTTCGATTTAGGTATTACCCATTTCGATTTGGCCAACAACTACGGCCCCAATTTCGGCTCTGCAGAGCAAACGTTCGGTAATATTTTTGCACAAGATTTTGTGCGTTATCGCGATGAATTAATTATTTCCAGCAAAGCCGGTTATGACATGTGGCCAGGCCCTTATGGTATTGGTGGCTCACGTAAATACCTGGTAAGCAGCTGCGATCAAAGTTTGAAACGCACCGGCCTCGATTATTTCGATATTTTTTACCACCACTGCATGGACCCGGAAACGCCTATCGAAGAAACCATGCAGGCACTGGATTTTATTGTTCGTTCCGGCCGCGCACTGTATGTGGGTATTTCCAATTATCAACCCGCACAAACCAAAGAAGCTGTGCGCATCCTGCGTGAATTGGGCACCCCATTATTAATCCACCAGCCACGCTATAACCTGTTTGATCGCTGGATTGAAAATGGTTTAACCGATGTACTGAAAGAAGAAGGCGTTGGCTCGATTGCATTCTCGCCATTAGCGCAAGGCGTGCTCACCAATAAATATTTGAATGGAATCCCGTCCGACTCGCGCGCGGCTCGCCCGGAATTAATTTATTTGAACAACAAAGACATTACTCCGGAAAAAATCCAGAAAGTACAAGCACTCAATGCAATCGCCGAAACCCGCGGCCAATCACTCGCACAAATGTCCATCGCCTGGACACTGCACAACGACGCCGTCACCACCTGCCTCATCGGCGCCAGCCGCCCTGCACAAATCGATGATTCAGTGGCGGCGTTAAATAATTTGAGTTTTAGCGAGGAAGAATTAGCGAAGATTGATAGAATTGTGAAGTAATTTTTTTGCTCAATGCCTAAAAATTTCGGCCCGTTATGGGCCGAAATTTTTTACCTTTCCCGAGAAACAAAAAACCCTGAAACCATGTTTTAGCTCGATCTACAGAGCGTAAATTAGTATCAATACATTTCTCTAGCTGACCGCACCTATCAATAGAAGATTTTTCATAGTCAAAACTCTTTGGAAACTTCAGATTGGGAGATCTTATATTTTTATACAAATAAGTACAAAAAATTCCTCTCCCAAGCGAAAAATCTGTAGGCTAATGATTAACAGCTACCGTGAAAATGTGAGGTTGATTGGACGCTTACAATTTTTCTTAAAATTTACTATTCAATTATTTAAATTCAAAAAACGATGTAATCGTAAGCCGACCCGTTGCAGGGCTGGGATCAAAATTATAATCTTTCCCAATTTTCCCACAGTGAAGGCTCGTTCCTCTATACATAAGCAATCGATTAAAGACCGCATCGAATGAGGCTATTTCTTCAAATTGATCGGTAGAGCCATTGATATAGCCTTCGGGGTATGTATCTTCTGTGGGAAATCGTTCTTGTATTTTTTCTGTGTAACTGGGATAGCGTTGCTCATCAACATATTCAAAATTTGTTGGCCTATGGCGATACAACGAAGTTCCCATATCCGGAACCGATTGCAGATAATGTACAAAGGCCAAACCTTTGCGCGACGGAGAATCGAAATGCGGGATTCGTTGCAATAAATCAAGATCATTTTGGCGCGTTGTTATTATCGAAAATTTAGAAATGGCCTTCTTGATTTGCCTTACCTCTAAATGAAAAAATTGCTCCATAAAGAAGCCAAAATTTTTAACAAGAGCCATTGTATATTCCTGCGGAACTTGCATACGAACCCCAGGATAAAAAGAGTCTGCGCGCGCAAACTCATTTATCTGTACTGCAAGCTCTTTTAACGCTGAAGCTCCTTTAAGGTAGTTATCAACCAACAGAACTTCCTGTTGTTCATTGCCAACTTTATAGCATTCAATGTTGGCATCCTCGCAAAGCCCGTACTCAATTGGTCTCATACAATTCTCTATACTTTTAACTCTCAATACTTCATGTAAACCAAAAGACAAACGAATCTGTTTTTAAACGGGTGGCCTTGCCTTGCAGAATTGATTGATAAATTCTTGATGCGAAGGCATTACTGTGACTTTTTTATGTACGTCGTCCCTCAAGAATGCAAGGAAACCTTTCAACTCCTTTTCTTCCATCATGTCGACAATCGGATGGTAGGCAGTAGGCATAATACCTTGCCCCATCATGACCTGAACCCAGGAATCGTTTAAAAATAACTCTTTGTCTTCGAGCGTAATGGCACCAGTATCCTTGAATAATTGTATGCGACGCGCCAGAATCTCAGGGATTTCCATCGTCTTACAATAACGCCAGAATTCCGTGTCTTCCCGTTGGGTCGCGTGATAATGCAACACCACAAAATTGCGGGCACGATCCATTTCTTCACTGGATTGCCGATTAAACTCATCCACATTCGACATCGAAATTTCATGTTGTGGAAAATAGCGCATTAAGCGATAAATGGCAGACATGGCCAAATGGATTGAGGTAGATTCAAGAGGCTCAATAAAACCTGACGAAAGCCCTACTGCAATACAGTTTTTATTCCAGGACTTTATACGACGGCCCGTTTTATATTTAATCACGCGGGGCTCGGTAACCGGGCGACCTTCCAAATTGTTCAACAGCGTGCTGATGGCTTCATCATCTGAAACATGCCGGCTGGAAAACACTAAACCATTTCCTGCCCTGTGTTGCAGTGGAATACGCCACTGCCATCCAAAGTCGTGCGCTATTGCCTGGGTGTAAGGTCGTGGAGATCCCACGTTTTCAGTCTGTAGCGCAACCGCCGAATCGCAGGGAAGATAATGACCGTAGGGCACATAGGGTGTGTTTAACGCACCATCGATAAGCATTGCTTTGAAACCGGTACAATCCAGAAATAAATCGCCTGCTATTTCTTGCCCATCTTTCAATAACAACGATGTAATATACCCATTCTCGGGAGAAATATTTACTTTCTCAATAAACCCTTCAACATGTTTCACTCCAAGCTTTGTAGAAAAACTTTTCAAATAATCTGCATATAAATTTGCATCAAAGTGATAGGCATAATTAACGCCATCATTTTCGCCGCTGCACTTTTCCAAACTTGCGGCTTTAGACTCAGGGCAGTAATCGCCAAAGGGAGCATTTATACCGTATTTTTTTCCTGCAAACCAAAAATGCTGGAATTGGCATGCCCAACACTCTTTTCCTGTAAGCCCAAAAGAGTGAAAGTATTTATCGCCTTTGTTAGCCCAGTTACTAAATTCAATACCTAACTTAAATGTTCCTTGAACCTGAGCCATCAGCTCCTGGTCATTAATGCCCAACAGCTTATGAAATACGCGCAGGGTGGGAATAGTTGCTTCCCCTACGCCAATTCGCCCAATGTCTGGCGATTCAATCAGAGTAATATCCAGATTTTTTCCGAGCACCTTAGAGATAGCTGCTGCAGCTAGCCAACCTGATGTGCCGCCGCCTGCAATAACGATTTTACGAATAGAATTCACTGTTGTATGTTCGTTCATATCTAAGCTCATTTTTATTAATTTTTTGTATGCTAACTTACTTCATTTTTGCATTTTTGATATCAATCAAACTTTGAATATTATTCACAGAGTCAGCAACATTATAGGCAAGTGACAAGAAACCTGATTTGTGTAATTCAACTACCGCATCATTTTCTAATGCAATTAGCTTTTCAATATGCACTGTATAACCGGCATCAAATTTAATAGTAGCCCCATGACTTAAGTCAATTTCCAACCTAACCCGCTCAAGAAGATCGTATTTTAGAAAGGCTTCAATCATAGGCTCAAGCAGCTCGGAGCCTTTATGGCGCGCTGACAATATATCTCTTATTTCATTTAGGGTGACAGAAGCATTGCCATCAGTATTGAACAGTGCAGGCGCTGCGTTTTGCTGGATTCTTGAATCATTTAGGTCTGCATAAATAGCAAGTCTTTGTTCTGCTTCTTGCTGCTGAAGCCCAATGAGAAAAGGCCCCTGCTTCACAGCAAGTGGAATATAACGTGCACGCCACGTTGCGTTCTCATGAAGGAAGAGATTTTCATTTTCCTCAAACCCTAGTAAGACTACTGGCAAAAAACGGCCGGTTTCAGAATCTTTGCGAAATAGAATTGGGTATTCTCGTTGAGCTTTGGCAAATTCATTGGGCAGTATCATGACTGCGCCTGCCTGGTGCCCATATTCAGAGCCGTACTTTTCTGTGTACCCCAGGGTTTTATGTTGCTCAAAGCTTAATGGTTGAAAATCTTTCATCGTATTACCCTTTTTATTTTATGAACTAAAAAAAGTGCCGCTCATAGAGCGGCACTTTTTCTTACTAACATCAACTACAAACTATTAGAAATTGTAACGCGCAGAAAGCGCATAACGAGCCTCTAACACATCAACATACCTTACTTGATTTTTAGTACGACCGTAGGCTTTCTTATCCTCAGCCAGCACGTTAGTACCTTCCAACGCTACAGTGAAATCATCAGTGATTTTGTAGCCTATGTTGAAGTCAACCTGACCGTAGTCTTCTGTAAACTCAGGCTCACCACCACCTGCGTTCGGATTACTCAGGAACTTGTCACGCCAGTTGTACGCAATACGTGCTTGCCATTGGTTCTTTTCATAGATACCAATCAGGTTAGCCGAATCACTCAAGCCAGCCAACGCAAATTGAGTAGCAGAGCCCGGTTCTGCATTGACGTCGTAGCTAATACTGCCATTAACAACCGTATAGTTAGCCTGGATACCAAAACCGCTATCGCCGAAGAAGTGTTGACCAGCAAACTCCCAACCATTTATCACAGCGTCTTTAGAGTTTACAGGCATGGAAGTGACGTTGGTAACACTTGGATCACCCGCTACCGCTACGATATCTACACCGTCTTTATACAACAAGTAACCAGCCTCGGTGTTCGAAGCAAGACCTCCAGCGCCACACAATTGAGCTGCTGTTGAATTGATACAGCCCTTATCGGTGCCGTTCATTCGAGCAACCTGCTCGAACAAATTCCGCTCGTTTACTGGAAGACCAGCCGCTTTCAATGCATCCACAGCTTCGCGCGCGCGCAGACCATTACTTGGATCCAATGTACCTTCGTAAGTAATCTCAACTTCTTCTCGGCCAATGAAGTTAGGTACGCGCTTATCGAAGAAACCAATAGACACATAATCGGTATCGTTGAAGTAGTATTCAACCGAGAAGTCGATGTTGTTTGACTCAATCGGGTTCAACCTAACGTTACCATCGCCGATAGTACCCAGTGAACCACCGGCCAACAGAGGACCACCTGTTGGTGCATTACCTGCGGCACCTACTTGGAGATCGTTGAAGTTTGCACGGGAAATCGTTTTACTGCTGGATGCACGCGCAATCAGTTCATCACTGATATGGAAGGTCAAATCCAGATTAGGAAGCACATTAGCGTAATCGTAAGTGCTAACTGTGTAAGGAAGCGAGCCTGCCGCGCCAATAGCTGCATTGTTGAAGTCTCTATCGGATGTCCAAGTGAGTTTTCTTGGAGAAACACGCGAGTAAGACTCTACGTCTGTTCTTTCATAACGAAGGCCAGCCGATACATCCACCGCCATACCACCCAACTCACCGGTGAGGTTAGCTTCAACATAGGCTGCCTGGACATCTTCAACTATCTTACGGTCAGTACTATCAATTGGGTTAGCTGCATATAAAAGTTTGCTGCCGTCATCTTTAAGGGGAGCCTGATCAAACATCTGCCGAGCCACAGCATTAAAGTTAGTCACACGCACGCCGGTAATGTCTGATGTAGCTTTATCACCATTGTTGCCAGCCTTGGCAAACAACGCTTTGGCTCCAGATGACAAGTTAGAGTTATAACCATCGAAATAATCGTTGAAGTTAATGAACTCAAACCAATCAGGGTTAATATCACCCGCTGCTGCAACGCTCCAACCGCCTTTCATGGTGGCATTACCAATGTCGGATTGCCTTTGAATTGATTCGGTTTGCAGTGAACTTAAACCAAAGTTAATAGAGCCCGATTCCGAGAATTCGTACTTACCAGAAATCTTGGCTTCTTCAACATCTTGCCAGGAACGTGCACTCACCAACTGGCTAATGGTAGAACCCACATCGCTCTTCTTGATGCTACCGTTTTGCACAACGCTTGCAATCAGAGGCATGTCACCACTCATATCCAAACCTTGAGCCAGCAAGGTGTTTACACCTATGCCCAGAGTAATGTTTGAGCCGGGTGCATTATAAGGGGTTGCACTTGATTCAGCCTTGTGAACATCAAGTTCAAAGCTCAACTCATCAGTCGCTTGAAAGGCCAGGTTAAAACCAACGTCATCCAATTTGTTCTCAACTGAACGTAATGAGTTTTTCAGCGCGATATCGCGAGGCGCGCCACTTGGATTCGCCTGCCACACATAAAGAGGTGATTGACTAACTGGGTTGTCATCCCACTGCACAGCATTAGTTGGCCATGCACCATCAGAGAACCATAAAGAGTAAATCGCATGTTGCGATTGGGTTTTGGTGGTTACACTCATCGCATCCAGTGTGGCTGTGATTTTATCGTTAGGTCTGAATTGCAATGTCAACAAAGCGTTGTCACGTTCGCGCGATGTATCAGTATGGAAGAAGTTCGCTTCCTGAAGACGCGTAGCCAAGTCACCAGTTCCGGGCACCAAATCAGTGGTTCCGGGCACGAAACTAGCTTTAGCTGGCTCGTTAATGACAACAGCACCTGGAGTATAACCACTGTTGAATATTTCGCCGCCAGTGTAGCGTTGTTGCTTATCGCCCCAACCACCATTCGCAAAACCCGAGCGCGCGCTATCACGCTCTTGATGAGCCAATGACAATGATGCACCAAACATCTCATTAGACCAGCTAACGAAACCGGATACTTCCGGAGTGACGTCGTCACCAATATCGTTAGAATCATCCATCAGCGCTTTGCCACCAACTGAGGCCTTAAACCCTTCATAATCAAATGGCTTGGCAGTGGAAAGGTTTATCGTTGCACCAATACCACCAGTAGGAACACTTGCCTTACCGGTTTTATAGACTTGCACACCTGAAACAGATTCAGAGGCAATGTTGCTCATGTCAAATGAACGAGTACTCTCAACATCACCGCCTTCAATAACGGCAGCCGATGACAATTGACGGCCATTCAGGGTAACCAAATTGTATGCTGGACCAAAACCACGAGACGTGATCTTGGCACCTTCGCCGTTAGTACGATCAATAGAAATACCGGTGATACGCTGTAGCGATTCAGCCAGGTTTGAATCTGGCATTTTGCCAAGATCTTCTGAAGATATGGCATCAACAACACCCGCTGCGCCGCGTTTGACATCCACCGCACGAGTCAAAGAACCGCGAATACCCGTTACCGTTACCTCTTCAACAGAATCATCTTGAGCATAGGTCATACCACTGAAGCTGGCAGCTACGGCAGCAGAAGCAACCGCGGCAGCCAGAAGTTTTTTCTTAAAGCTTATAGTTTTGTACATGGAGCTCTCCTTTATTATCGTCAGGAATTATTTTCCGGTACACACATGCCTGAAACCGTGCAATTTGAGGCTCGGAATTCAAACATTTTCGCCCTCGGGATGAAGGCGAATTCTCTCTGCTGTTCTAGTTATTTTGATTTTTACTCTAGAACACTTTTTAAAATACAAAAGAAAAACAGGATTTTTTTTACAGATAAATGCTATTTAGCAATTTGATGAGACACATCTCACATCCAACGCATTTAGATTGCGCACAAAACTACTACTATGTGACAGCGCTGTCAATTATTTGAAAAGAGAATCGCGTGTAAAGATTGGCGGGAAATACAACATACAGCTTATAGTCAAAAAAACAATAAATGCTTTATTTTCTAAGGACTTAAGACAATCGCCAATCGATTGGTGTTTTATTGATCTGCTGTAAATGCTGATTGGCTTTTGAGAAGTGCCCACAACCAATAAACCCGCGATGGGCAGATAGCGGTGAAGGATGCGGGGCTTTAAGAATGAGATGTTTGCGAGGATCGATGAACACCGCTTTTTTTTGGGCATAACTGCCCCACAGCAGGAACACAACCCCCTGGCATTGCTCATTAACAAGCTGAATCGTCTTATCGGTAAAAGCTTCCCAACCTCGCCCTTGATGCGAGCCTGCCCGTGCTTGCTCGACTGTCAAGGTCGCATTAAGAAGTAACACGCCTTGGTTTGCCCATGCTTGAAGGCATCCATGTGGAGGAATAGCCATCCCCAAGTCCCGATGTAATTCCTTAAACATATTTTGTAAAGATGGCGGTGCAGGAATACCTGGTTGTACCGAAAAACACAGCCCATGTGCCTGATTTGGCCCGTGATAAGGGTCCTGCCCCAGAATAACAACCTTTATCTGATCTAGCGGCGTGCTATTAAATGCATTGAATATATTTTTGGATGCAGGATATATCACCTTTCCCTGCTGCTTCTCTGTAAGCAGAAACGCTTTAAGCTGCTTCATATAAGGTTGTTCAAATTCATTCGCAAGATGGTTTAACCAACTTGGATGGAGATCTATTTTTTTGGTGGTTTCTGACATGGTGATTTCCCGCAAAATAAGCTCGCCAATAAAAAGCCCGGCATTAGCCGGGCTTTTTACAAGACTAAGCTCTAAAAGTAAAACTTAGAGTTTATCTGCATGCTCTGCCAGATATTTAGCAACGCCTTCTGGCGAAGCATCCATACCTTTATCACCATCTTTCCAACCAGCTGGACAAACTTCACCGTGCTGCTCGTGGAAAATCAGCGCATCAACAGTACGAATAGTTTCATCAATATTACGGCCGATAGGCAGATCATTAACGATTTGAGAGCGAACCACACCAGCTTCGTCGATGATGAAAGTACCGCGGAAAGCAACGCCATCAGCAGATTCTACATCGAATGCTTTCGCAATTTCGTGCTTAACGTCAGCAACCAACGTGTATCTGACTGGACCAATACCACCTTCATTTACCGGGGTATTACGCCACGCGTTGTGAGTGAATTGAGAATCGATTGAAACACCAATCACTTCTACATTGCGCTTTTTGAACTCTTCTACGCGGTGATCAAACGCCAGCAATTCAGATGGACATACAAAGGTGAAGTCCAATGGATAGAAGAACACAACCGCTTTTTTGCCCTTGGTAGCAGCTGCGAAGTTGTAACCGTCTACGATTTCGCCGCTTGCCAACACTGCCGCAGCGGTAAAATCCGGTGCTTTTTTACCTACTAATACGCCCATAACAATGCTCCTGATGGTTGATAGGTTAATCGGTGAATAAATATCTGTTTCAGCGGCCATGAGTTTATTCAATTTGTATGAACAATTTATGGCCAGTTATTGATTGAATGATATTTATTGATAGTGCGCCGCTATCATACACAGACCATACTGGGTGTCATATTGATTTTGTATATA
Source organism: Cellvibrionaceae bacterium (assembly GCA_021151825.1). GTDB lineage: Bacteria > Pseudomonadota > Gammaproteobacteria > Pseudomonadales > Cellvibrionaceae > Cellvibrio. The sequence goes on along the minus strand of JAGKWQ010000006.1, from coordinate 234,608 downwards.
ACTCTTACAAGAGTGTCGCTATGACAAAAACGTTGGCGCAATTATCATTAAACATTGGTTGGGTTATATTAACGAATAAAAGACCATTTCAAACAGGAATTTATCTCAGCACTTATTGACACCAATTATCATTAACATTAAATTTAAGCAACTGATGTTTCGTTCATCTATTAACCCACTTAAATTGAGCCTACTGTTTATGTACGTTTGTGTTTGCAAGGGTATTACTGACCGCCAAATCAAAGCAGCTATCGATGATGGTGCCAGCTCTCTTGGTCAATTGCGTAAAGCATTAGGTGTTGCCAGCCAGTGTGGAAAGTGCTCTGTAATGACGCGCGAAATCCTTGATGAAGCCTTAAGCGTTACCCCTATGATTAATGGCTTGCCTCAATTTTATGCCGTGGCCTGATAAAGCCATGCAAACACAAATCTAAATCGTTGCTATTTTCAGTATTTTTTCCTTCAGCATCAATCACTTAGAAACGCCTTTTGCTTGACAGTGCGCTCTTACGGGACCAGACTTTGCCTCTGTTTTAGCCCAAAAGGAGAACGCCATGAAAGGTGATCCACAAGTCATCGCCGTGTTAAATAAAGTGCTAGGTAACGAACTGGTAGCTATTAACCAGTATTTCCTTCACTCTCGTATGTATAAAGATTGGGGCCTGAAAGAACTGGCCGACCACGAATACCATGAATCTATTGATGAAATGAAACATGCCGATGCGTTAATCGAACGTATTCTGTTTCTTGAGGGTTTACCTAACCTGCAAGACCTGGGCAAATTACATATCGGCGAAGATACCGAAGAAATGCTCAAGTGCGATTTAAAACTGGAGTTGAGAGCTATTCCTGATTTGCGCGACGGCATTCTCATCTGCGAAAGTGTACGCGATTTCATTAGCCGCGATTTGTTGAAAAGTATTCTTGAGTCTGAAGAAGAACATGTAGATTGGCTGGAAACTCAATTGTCATTAATTGATAAAGTGGGAATCCAAAATTATTTGCAAACCAAAATGGAAGGTTAACTTCCAGCGCATTTATCGCTGGGCCAAAATAATAAAGGAGCCTATAGGCTCCTTTATTATTTTATATCCTGCAAATTTATTACATGTTGATCCAGCCATTCAGCGCTCGCAATTTAAACATCACATTCCCACGCTTAAGCACAACACCATCCTCAAATATTTCCTGCACAACTAATTGGCTCGATGCAGCAATATTCCCGACACCTAATGTTTGCCCGTTAATTACAACAGTGCTTACACCACCCGCTAAAAAATTATGCCGTTGATAACTAATAGTAGGAATTTGTTGTTTGGTATTCCAAGGCAACTCATTAAAGTCCTGAACATTCACAATAGTGGCAAACGTGCGTGAAGGCAAAGCTTCGGCAGCAACCCGCCCAGTGTTAGTGATATGGGTTGGTTCTTCGGCAAAACCTGGTGGCTCAACAAAAGGCTCTTCAATAGATTCAGAAGCTGCAGGCTCTTCAGCAGTGTAGAGCTCATTGATTTGCGGATCAGTAGAAGCGGCTGACTGAGCTTCAGGAGCAGAATAAAGTTGTTCTACGGCCGCCGTCGGCTTGGGAGATATTATCGACTCGACTGGCTTGGTTTCAGCAATTGTTTGCACTTCTTCTGTTGTTGCTGCGGCCCGACTGTTTTCTTCTACTTGCGGTTGTGATGGCGACGTATTAGCAAGGGGCGTATTAGCCTGTGGCTGTGGTGGCGAAACCGCTATAACACCTGGCTTGGCAACAAACCAATAAACAGAAGCGATCAGTGCAACAACTGCAAAAGAAATAGCAACATACAATCCATATTTATTACCGGTCTTTTCTTCGATAATTATCACTGTCGATGAATGAACAGTATTTAAACCGGGTACGGCATCCTGATTTTTGCGCTCGTTATCAGCGCGATTCAAGGCATCCAAAATGAGTGACATAAACTACAGCCCTTGTGCCTTGATATGTTGTTGAAGTTTTTGTTCATTTAACTCTGCCAATGGCTTATCCATTCCCAACGCTTCATTCAAACGCCGCAAAGTTTGCTCATTAAAAATCCCATCAGGAAGAATGCCATTGTTGGCCTGGAACAACTCAATCCGCTTTTGCAAACGGTCAGTAAAAAATTGCCGGGTTAAAGGGGCTGGCTGCTGGTCCAGTTTTGCGAATTGCTCCGCTACCCATGTTACCAATTCACTGCGATCCCCCACTTGCAGGCTCCCGTCAAAACCCGCAGGACGCGACCAGACGTATAAAAAATCCCCATTCCATTGAGCAACCAATTCGCCCCAGGTGATAACTTTTTCCACTCCATCAACTAAAAACAACGCATGGTCTTCGCTCAAGCCAATGAGCAATGCATATACCCATTTTTTGTCCGACGTGGACAATGTCATTATTCCTGGTCGATTCAATTCTTTTAATTCATCCCAGGAATCTAATCTGGCTTTGGCACATTCGTAAGTCGATTTATTCAACGATGTACATGGAGATTTTTTATCGACTGCATTCAAACCAGTAAATTTAAACAGAGCTAGTTGTGCCGCAATCTGGTCGCGTGTTGCAAGAGAGGTTAAAACATTTTCTACATTTGGTGCTTCAGAAGGCATTGATGATGCAACGTCGCTGGAAACAGTGCGGCGTGCATCTAATACATTCCCCGCCGCTAACACATTTGTATCAGTTGAAGAGTGCTGTGCATTAGTCATACCGGCATTTGCCGGTGGATGATCCGGAACTAAAAACCAAACCACGGTCATTACCATTAATACAAGCCCAACAAAAACAGCATGCCAGGAAGTACGTGAAGCAGCTGCTTCTTTTTCTTCCTGATGGGTTGCAGTTCCGGCAACTTCTTTCACGGCAGCGGCAAAAATTTGTTTATCTATTTGATGGCGATTTTGTGCGTAGGCACCTAATAACAAACGTTCGCAAATCACATTAATCAAACGTGGAATGCCGCCACTGAATTCGTGAATTTTTTTAATAATAGAATCACTAAACGGCATTTGATGATCCGCAACGCCTGCAACTTTCAAGCGGTGATAGATGTACGCTTTGGTTTCAACGAGACTTAATGCCTCCAAATGAAAGCGCGCAGTAATACGCTGCGATAATTGACGCAAAGCCGGACGCGCCAGTAATTTTTTTAATTCCGGCTGCCCCACCAACATAATTTGCAGTAATTTTTCTGTGGTGGTTTCCAGATTAGTAAGCAAACGAATCTGCTCCAGCACCGGCACTTTTAATAATTGCGCCTCATCAATCAATAAAACTGTTTTACGACCCCGACGATGGTTGTCCAGCAAAAATTGATTGAGCGCATCGGTGAGCACTTTGACTGTTAACTCATCAGCAATATAACCCACCCCTAGCTCATCACAGATAGTAGAAAGCAATTCCGGGGCGCTAGCCATGGGATTAAGGATAATGGCGATATCGGTGTTGTCTGGTAACTGCTCCAGCAAACAGCGAATTATCGTGGTTTTACCGGTTCCCACCTCGCCGGTGAGCATAACGAAACCGCCATTTTGTATTCCATAAAGCAGGTGTGCCAAAGCCTCCCGATGCTGATCGCTCATAAAGAGATAGCGCGGGTTTACGGCGATGGAAAAGGCGGGTTCTTTTAGTCCAAAAAATTCATGGTACATAAATGCTTACAAGTCTTTTAAATACTTATTGTCATAATGCACGGGTCTGGAATGACCTGTGCCGCCGAATCATATCAGGCCTGAGATTACACTGTTACCTTCTTGTTCCATGGTGATGGTTTAAAACAACAGATTTACGTCTACCCAAGCCTGTTTGATTGCCCGAAAAGCCCCAAATTGGTACCATTGCCGCCTTTTTAAACAGGCACCCGTTTGCCTCTCCGCTTTCCCGCCGTTTTTGATTATTTTCCAATCTACAGAGAGCTTCTATGTCAGTTGATTTTCGCTCAGCTTCCCCTATTGATTTCCGTTCCGCTTCGCTAGGGGCATTGGCCAATCACGACGAGTTTGTCCAACGTCATATAGGCCCGGATGCCCAACAAACTGCCGCCATGCTGGCAACGCTGGGCGTTAGCTCAGTTAAGGAACTGATCGATAAAACAGTGCCCGATGCCATTCGCCTGAAGGGCGAGCTGAAGCTGGGTACTGCCGTCACTGAAGCGGACGCCTTGGCACAACTCAAAGCTATCGCTAGCAAAAACAAGATATTCAAAAACTACATTGGTATGGGCTATCACGACACTCACGTGCCGCACGTAGTGCTGCGTAACGTATTGGAAAACCCGGGCTGGTATACCGCTTACACACCTTACCAACCGGAAATTGCGCAAGGTCGCTTGGAAGCATTGCTCAATTATCAGCAAATGATCATCGACCTGACCGGTATGGAAATGGCAAACGCCTCCGTATTAGATGAAGGCACGGCAGCGGCTGAAGCGATGGCAATGTGCAAACGCCAAAACAAGAAAAGCAAATCCGATGTGTTCTTTGTGGATGCCGATACACACCCGCAAACCATCGAGGTCGTCAGAACCCGTGCGGAACATTTTGGTTTTGATATTGAAGTTGCTCCGGTTGAGCAACTAACCGATGGCGATTATTTCGGTGCTCTGCTCTCCTACCCTGGATCGAGCGGCCAGATCCGCGATTTAACTGCGCTTATCGAAGCTGCACACAATAAAAATGTACTAGTCACTGTCGCAACTGATTTGATGGCGCTATTGCTGCTCAAATCTCCCGGTGCGATGGGAGCTGACGTTGTTGTCGGCACCAGCCAACGTTTTGGTGTACCGCTTGGTTTCGGCGGCCCGCATGCTGGCTTCTTTGCGTTCCGCGATGCTTATAAACGCTCGGCTCCGGGTCGCATTATTGGTGTTTCTATTGATACTCGCGGCAAACAAGCATTGCGTATGGCGATGCAAACCCGTGAACAACATATCCGCCGAGAAAAGGCCAACTCCAATATTTGTACCTCACAAGTTTTGTTGGCGGTAATGAGTGTGTTCTACGCGATTTACCACGGCCCCGATGGATTGAAACGTATTGCCAATCGCGTTCATCGTTTAACAACGATTGCTGCCGCCGCATTAAAAGCCAAAGGTTTTGCGCTTCACAATATAAACTTCTTTGACACCATCACCGTCAATGTGGGCGATAACCAAAAAGCAATCAATCAAGCTGCACTCGCCGCAGAAATTAATTTGCGTTTAGTGGGTAATGATTCTCTCGGTATCAGCCTGAACGAAACAACTACAGCAGCTGATTTGGAAAGTTTACTCGCCGTATTTGGCGTAACCGGTGTTGAACTTTCCTCACTAGATGCACAAATTCGCGATGGTAAAAATATCACTGCCAATAACGCCATCCCGGCTGATTTGTTGCGCAGTGATGCGGTATTGACCCACCCGGTATTCAACACCTATCACAGCGAAACAGAAATGTTGCGCTATTTAAAGCGTTTGGAATCCAAAGATATCGCACTCAACAACGCGATGATTCCACTCGGCTCTTGCACCATGAAATTAAATGCAACCGCCGAAATGATTCCCGTCACCTGGCCAGAATTTGGCAAGCTGCATCCGTTTGCGCCAATTGATCAAGCAGAGGGTTACAAGCAATTATTTGAAGAGCTGCAAGAGATGCTCAAAGCCTGTACCGGTTATGATGCAATCAGCTTGCAACCTAACGCCGGTTCACAAGGTGAATATGCCGGACTTGTTGCGATCAAGAAATATTTTGAAAGCAAAGGCGAAACGCAACGCGATATTTGTTTGATTCCTGCATCCGCGCACGGCACCAACCCTGCGTCGGCACAAATGGTAAGTTACAAAGTTGTTGTTGTTGCTTGCGATGTAAAAGGTAACGTCGACCTGAATGACCTGCGCGAAAAAATTGCCACTTACAGCAATCAAATCGCGTGCATCATGTGTACGTATCCTTCTACTCACGGTGTGTTTGAAGAAGGAATTACTGAACTATGCGATATGATCCACGCCGTAGGTGGCCAGGTTTATATTGACGGCGCCAACATGAATGCATTAGTTGGTGTTGCGGCACCGGGTAAATTCGGTGGCGATGTGTCGCATTTGAATTTGCACAAAACGTTCTGTATACCTCACGGCGGCGGCGGCCCGGGCATGGGCCCTATCGGTGTAGGCAAACATTTGGAACCGTTCCTCGCCGCCCACCCGGTGCAACCCGTTCCTGGCACGAATGTAAATAACGGTACTATCTCTGCCGCCCCTTGGGGTTCTGCAAGCATTCTCCCTATCAGTTGGATGTACATCAAAATGATGGGGGCCGCTGGCATGCGTCAAGCCACCGAATTCGCAATGCTGAATGCAAACTATGTGGCGAAGAAACTGGAAACGGCATACCCGATTTTGTACAAAGGCACCAACGGTTTTGTTGCGCATGAATGCTTGTTGGATTTGCGCCCATTAAAAGAAGCAAGTGGTATTAGTGAAGAAGACATCGCCAAGCGCCTGATGGATTTCGGTTTCCATGCACCAACCATGTCATTTCCAGTAGCAGGCACTTTGATGATCGAACCAACAGAATCGGAATCAAAAATTGAATTGGATAAATTCATCGAAGCTATGCTGATCATCCGCAAAGAAATCGAGCAAGTTATCAATGGTGAAATCAGCGCCGAAGCCAGTGCCCTGCATAACGCTCCACACACCCAGGATGACGTACTGGAGGAAAACTGGACGCGCGCTTACTCCCGCGAAGTTGCAGGCCGCCCTGCTAACTGGTTGAAAAACCACAAGGTTTGGCCAAGTGTGAATCGCATCGATAACGTGTATGGGGATCGTAACCTGGTTTGCTCATGCCCAAGTATTGAGAATTACATCGACTAATCCTTTGGGAGCTTTTCGATTCATCGATAAGGGCGCGTTTATCGCGCCCTTTTTTGCCGCCAATAACATGCACTTCAAACACAATCCTGATTGCTATAAATAAAGAAGCTCCAAATCCCATAACTCATCCCCTTTTAAATTAGCAATTTCCAAAAACCTGCCCTCAAAATGTAAAACAAAGCCTATAGACTTCTTTTTCTTAAGGTATTTTTGGATAACTTCCTGTATATTACGCCGCTATTTTCAAACCCAGCTTTTTTCTAACCCTGTTTAACATAACGAGAGTCCTATGGCTGACTTATCCCTTTACAGAAACATCGGTATCTTCGCCCACGTGGACGCCGGTAAAACCACCACCACCGAGCGTATCCTCAAGCTCACCGGTAAAATCCACAAACTTGGTGAAGTTCACGAAGGTGAATCAACTACTGACTTCATGGTGCAAGAAGCCGAACGCGGTATCACCATTCAGTCAGCAGCTGTGAGCTGTTTCTGGAAAGGTCACCGCTTCAACGTTATCGATACCCCCGGACACGTTGACTTCACCGTAGAAGTTTATCGTTCTCTGAAAGTATTGGACGGCGGCATCGGCGTATTCTGTGGTTCTGGTGGTGTAGAGCCACAATCAGAAACCAACTGGCGCTATGCGAACGATTCTAAAGTTTCCCGCTTGATCTTCGTAAACAAACTGGACCGCATCGGCGCTGATTTCTTGCGCGTTACTGAGCAAGTGCAAACTGTACTCGGCGCCAAGCCATTGATCATGACCCTGCCTATCGGCCGCGAAGACACATTCTCAGGTGTTGTTGACCTGCTGAACCGCAAAGCTTTTGTATGGGACGACTCTGGTAAACCAGAAAACTTCCAAGTGGTCGATATCCCAGCCGACATGGTTGACGATGTTGAGCTGTACCGCAGCCAATTGGTTGAAACTGCTGTTGAGCAAGATGACGACCTGTTGATGGCTTACATGGAAGGCGAAGAACCTTCTATTGAAGACCTGAAGCGCTGCATCCGTAAAGGTACCCGCGACTTGGCATTCTTCCCAACTTTCTGTGGTTCCGCCTTTAAGAACAAGGGTATGCAACTTCTGTTGGACGGCGTAGTTGACTACCTGCCTAACCCAACTGAAGTTAACCCACAACCGTTGACCGATGAAGAAGGCAATCCAAACGGCGAATACGCTATCGTTTCTGCTGATGAGCCATTCCGCGCATTGGCGTTCAAGATCATGGACGACCGTTTCGGCGCCCTGACCTTCGTGCGTGTTTACTCTGGCGTACTGAACAAAGGCGATACCATCCTCAACTCATTCACCGGCAAAACCGAACGTGTTGGCCGTATGGTTGAGATGATGGCAAATGACCGTACCGACCTGACTACCGCACAAGCCGGTGACATCATTGCGTTGGTAGGTTTGAAGAACGTGCAAACCGGTCACACCCTGTGTGATCCAAAACACGAATGTACCCTTGAACCGATGATCTTCCCTGAGCCAGTAATTTCTATTGCTGTAACTCCGAAAGACAAGAGCATGATCGAGAAGATGGCTACCGCTATCGGTAAGCTGGTTTCTGAAGACCCAACCTTCCGTGTTGAAACTGATCAAGACTCTGGCGAAACCATCCTGAAAGGTATGGGTGAATTGCACCTGGATATTAAAGTGGACATCATGAAGCGCACCTACGGTGTAGAGCTGAATGTTGGTCAACCACAAGTAGCCTACCGCGAAACCATTACTCGTGAGATCGAAGACAGCTACACCCACAAGAAGCAATCGGGTGGTTCTGGTCAGTACGGTAAGATCGACTATCGCATCAAGCCGGGCGAGCCAAACACTGGTTTCGTATTCAAGACCTCTGTTGTTGGTGGTAGCGTTCCAAAAGAATTCTACCCGGCGATCGAGAAAGGTTTCGAATCTATGATGGGTACCGGCCCACTGGCTGGCTTCCCGGTTCTGGACGTTGAAGTTGACCTGTTCGACGGTGGATTCCACGCCGTGGACTCGTCTGCAATCGCGTTCGAAATCGCAGCTAAAGGTGCTTTCCGTCAGTCTATGCCAAAAGCAGGCCCACAACTGCTTGAGCCAATCATGAAAGTGGACGTGTTCACTCCGGAAGATCACGTAGGTGATGTTATCGGTGACCTGAACCGTCGTCGCGGCATGATCAATGGCCAGGAAGCTGGCGTGACTGGCGTACGTATCAAAGCTGAAGTTCCACTGTCAGAAATGTTCGGCTACATCAGCACCCTGCGTACCATGACCTCTGGTCGCGGCCAGTTCTCTATGGAATTCGCTCACTACTCTCCATGCCCAAGCAACGTGGCTGAAGCAGTAATTGCGAAAGAGAAAGAAAAGAAAGCGGCCGCTAACAAGTAATATTATTTAGCAGGCAATAAAAATGCCCCGCCAGTGAAAGCTGGCGGGGCATTTTTATTTAGATGTAACAGCATATTAGGGATAATTACAGCAAGCGTGAAATCAATATCATCAGCATCAATCCGCATTCACTGGAATGACAAGGCAATGAGTAACACCAGCTCCGAAAAACCGGATCTAGCCGCCGATTATTACCTCACCAATTTCCAGTTTTTAGTAGACTGGGTTGTACAACGTTATGCAGATTTACTGAACGAAGATGAACTGGCATTTGTCTCTGCCTTTCAACAACTCGAACACGATAGCCAATGCTTGCTGGTGCGCTTATCCAGTCGCAAAGGCCCATTTTTTCGTCGTAACAAATTACACTACACCGAAATAGGCTCTATTGATAACGCTGCACTGAAATTGATTCAAGCTGGCTTGCTCAGCGATAACCAACGATTATCATTGAGTGAACTATCCAATATCTTAACGAAAGCAGAATTGCTTCAATTATTTGCAACATATATAAGCAGTGGAAAACACCTTCGCAAAGAAGAAATTGTTGCTCAACTGGCGTCACAATTTCCTGCCACCCAATTGTGGCAAGAATGGACCGAAAACCAATTAGGCGATGTATATTATTTAGATAACCGCGCAATCATCAGCAATTTCTTGCTGCTATTTTTTGGCAATGCCCACCAGGATCTCACCGAATTTGTATTGCAAGATCTGGGGCTATACCGCTACGAAAACTATATTATCGATCAACAGCATCGCATCTTTAAAAGCCGCTCCGAAATTGACCAATATCAACTGTTAATTGCGTTGCGCGAACAGCTTGAGCAAGCAGCTAAAGTGGAAGATCTTATACATATCACGACCTTATTACCCACAACAGCAATCAGCAGCAAGCTGGAGCGCCGTCGCGCACGATTGTGCAATCAACTGGCTTATCAATTGGAACGAGCAAACGAGCAACATTTAGCACTTCAACTCTACAATCAAAATGAAATGCCACCCGCACGCGAGCGACGAATTCGCTTGCTGGAAAAACAGGGAGAATTTTCTGCAGCATGGATACTCCTTCAAGAAATCCAGACAAATCCATTTAATGAAGAGGAATTACAGATAGCACGAAGGATGGCACCTCGCCTCGCCAAAAAATTGGGGGAGCCATCTGTTAAGAAAATATCATCACCAATCATTGAACAACATCTGGATTTGGATCCCATTTATGATAACGAAGGAAATTTATTTTCTGTTGAGGAAGTGGCCCGACAATTTCTACACACTGATATCGCCCCCTGTTTTTATGTAGAAAACATTTTGCTAACCGGATTATTCGGTTTATGGCTATGGCCAGAAATGTTTCGCGGTATTGACGGTGCATTTGCAAACCCATTCCAGATCGCACCTCTGGATATATATCAGGAAGATTTTGCACGTAACCGCCCCGGTTTGCAGCAGCTGTGGGATTTATTTGATCGAGATAATCACCATCAGCATATATTCAGCATATGGGATGAAAAACACGGTACAACCAATGCGCTTGTTAACTGGTCAATACTGGACAGAGAACTTATTGCAACAGCACTGGATTGCATTCCCAAAGCACATTTGAAACGTATTTTTGAAAGGTTATTATTTGATTTAAAAAGCAATCGCAGTGGCTTGCCAGACTTAATTCAATTTTATCCAGCGGAAAAAACCTACTGCATGATTGAAGTAAAAGGCCCCGGAGATCGCATTCAGGACAACCAGGAACGCTGGCTACATTATTTTTCACTGCATGAAATTCCCGCCGAGGTTTGTTATGTCCGCTGGCGGTAAACCGAAAAGTGTCGCGGTAAAAACGCTGGTTGAGTTTGCAGCAAAGACTGGCAGCCTGGATCGCAGATTTACTCCAGCCCCCAGTGGCCAGGAGGGTATTGAAGGGCATAGGCGAGTTACCAGCAATCGTGCTATCGGCTATCAAACGGAAGTCAGCCTTAGCATTATCTATGGTGATATCACCTTTCGCGGTCGCGCCGATGGCTTTGAACCCAGCAACAATTGCATTGAAGAAATAAAAACCTTCTATGGCGATGCAATAAAAATCCCCGAAAATCATCAACAGCTACATTGGGCACAAGCAAAATGCTATGGCTGGATGTACTGCGCACAATACGGTTGTGACGAAATTAATTTAGCGCTGATTTATTTCAATCTGGGCGATGAACAAGAATATCGGCAGGATGAAACATGGAGTGCAGTAGCATTACAAGAATTTTTCGAGCAGCTGGCGGAAAAATATTGCGCATGGCAAGCTCAAATAAATCAGCGTTTACTACAACTGGATAGCTGGGTCGAACAGCTGCAATTCCCTCACGGTGAAATGCACGGAGGGCAACGCATCATGGCTGAAGCGGTATACAAAGCAGCAGCAACCGGGCGCGTAGTATTAGCCGAAGCACCCACAGGAACAGGAAAAACACTGGCCGCACTGTTTCCTGCACTTAAAGCAATCCCACGAACTCCCGTGGATAAAATTTTTTACCTCACCGCAAAAACTACCGGCAAACAACTGGCATTGGAAAATATTGCACTGATTTCCAGTAACGATACCGAAATTCCATTGCGAACACTGGAATTAACCGCACAAGAAAAATCTTGCCTGGAACCCGACAAAAAATGCAGAGGCGACTCTTGCCCTTATGCGCTGGATTTTTATAGCAAACTGGAAAAGGCGCGTGTCGCAGCTTACAAATTACCGCTTCTAGATAAACAACAACTCACCACACTTGCTTATCAATTTGAAATTTGTCCATTTTATCTCAGTATGGAAATGAGCCGATGGGTCGATATAATCGTCGCAGATGTAAATTATTATTTCGATGGCACGCCGTTATTATTAGGACTTACCAACGAATTTAACTGGCACCCCTACTTGCTTATCGATGAAAGCCACAACCTTATTGATCGTGGTCGCGCCATGTACACAGCTGAATTACATCGTGACGATCTGCTCAGCGCAAAAAAAATAGCGCCTATCGCCATCAAAAAAACATTGGAAAAAGCCAATAAAGCCTGGCTGACGCTATTAAAAAATCTAACGCAGGATACCAGCGAATTACAGCTATTACCCGTATTGCCGGAAAAATTTGGACAAGCACTCGTCGAATTTACCAATAGCTACATTGAATTCTTACAAAGCAATCCTGAGCACCCTGTGCAGGAAACCATTGTTCAGGATTTTTTCTTCACTGCACTCAACTATCAACGACTGGTCGAATTTTTTGACGAAGATTTTTGTATCGACATGCAAAATACAGGATCAAAAAAAGAAATACTGACCTTGCGTAATTTGATACCTGCCACCCAGCTTGCTGCACGCGGAATGTTTGCCCATAGTGCATGCTATTTTTCAGCGACGCTTCATCCCGCCTATTACTATCAGACATTGTTAGGTCTGCCAGAAAATACTGTGTATATCAATGTACCCTCACCCTTTCATGCCGGGCAGCTTCATGTTCATATAACAAATCAACTCTCTACGCGCTACAAGGATCGCAAGACAGCCATTGAACCTATCTGTAACATTATTAATGAGCAGATTAAGCGCGAGCCCGGCAATGCCCTGGCATTTTTTTCCAGCTACGACTTCCTGCAACAAGTTGAAATGCAATTACGTAAAACCCTCATAGATACCGATGTTGAATTATTGATTCAATCACGACGTATGAGTGAAGAGGATCGGCAGGAGTTTATTTCAAAGTTTAATCAGCATAAAAATTTGCTGGGTCTTGCCGTGCTGGGCGGTGCATTTAGTGAAGGCGTGGATTTATCGGGCGATGCATTGAAAGGTGTTTTTATCGCCACCTTGGGATTGCCGCAAGTAAATCCGATTAATGAGCATCTCAAATTAGTAATGCAGAAAAAGTTCGGCCAAGGTTACGATTTTACTTATACCTACCCAGGTATACAGAAAGTTATCCAGGCCGCAGGAAGGGTTATTCGCACCAAAACCGATAATGGATACTTATGGTTGCTGGACCAGCGTTTTCAGCAGAAGTCTGTTTCCGCCCTTCTACCTGACTGGTGGCATATTGAATAAAAAGCCAGTAATAATATAAATTCAATCAATGGGCTTACAAGAAAGGGAACGCAATCAAACTAAATCCGCACCAATATATTTCTCTCACTGGTGGGGCAACCTAAATTTTTCCCTGCTTACCATTCCACAGCAGCAGAAAAACGAAAGGGCTCGCGAATTGAAATAGAAGCAGCAATGCTATCATTCATATCAATACGAAACACATCTACCACCAAATTAGTGCCAGGCGCTTGATTAAACAACAACCCCAAATAGCAGCAAGCAGGATCGGTTTTGCATACCAAAGCAGCCATATAAAATTTATTTATGCAACCGCGTCCAACACTTTACTCTGTCCAGAGCCTGGCGCCCAACTGCCAGTAAAATGAGTACATGAAAGATATTCATAAAAACCAAATCTCCTGCCATTAGCCTCTACGTTAGTTTTGATTTAAACAGAGATGTATGTTGCATCTTCCTGCATTTCTGTTTAAATCAATTTTTCAGGAAATATTATTAAAGAAGGAAAATGGCACGTGACAAGCCAGATCATCATCAACATAAAAAACCAGGAAGTAGATTTGCTATTTTTTTGATGGGACACTCTCTTAATCAACTGGGTTTAGTCATTTTTTAATTTCAGGCTCACTAGGTTTCACAATAAAATAAAAATAACACCTTCATATATTTTCTCTACAGAGCTCCATATAAAAATTCTAATTTGCAATAATTTTCTACCTAGAATTGATTACCCTTGGTGCAATTAAAAAAACTGTCATAAAACAGAAGAATATCTATAGGGTTAAAAAAACTTTATACGTGCCACTTCAAATAGCCAATCAAATCAGCCAAGATAGAAAACTTAAGTATATTTTTATGCTTAAAAACTAATGAAAAAATTAATTAAAATTGAATCAGCATGACAGTTTTTTAAATCACTGATAGAGAAAGAGTATTTGATGAAACAAGAAGGAGAGTAAATGGTCAGGAGAAAGGTTTATCGTCGATAGCGCAATCACTATTAGCGTTTAAATTACCTTTAATTAAATTTGAAATTCAAAAACAAAAAAGCCCACATGGAATGTGGGCTTTTTTGTTAGAAGTCTTGCTGAAAAAAATGGTCGGAACGGCGGGATTTGAACCCACGACCCCTACACCCCCAGTATAGTGCGCTACCTGGCTGCGCTACGCTCCGATTTTTTTCTAACGGATGCTGAATCAATTCAGCATCGCGAAGGCTCGGCATAATACCTTAATTTATTACTAATGCAATCAGAGAATTCAGATTTAATTAGCGAGGATCAAGCGATAGTCGATACGAATAAATTCACATCAACTACTTTTAATTTCACTTGATTTTAAGCAGATCCAACAGATGTTCAAGGTCATCAATCATGCGTACAACCAATTGATTTAGTTGACCAGATTCAGATTGTCCCGTTTCATTTGTCATCTGCAAGCGAGCACCACCAATGGTAAACCCTTGATCGTACAAAAGACTGCGGATTTGACGGATAGTTAATACATCCTGACGCTGATAATAACGACGATTACCGCGGCGTTTCACAGGATTTAATTGCGGAAACTCCTGTTCCCAATAACGCAATACGTGAGGTTTAACAGCACATAACTCACTGACTTCACCGATAGTGAAATAGCGTTTTCCTGGAATTACGGGAAGTTCGTCGTTATGACTCGGTTCCAACATAAGCTTCTACTCGTGCCTTAAGTTTTTGTCCTGGTCGAAAAGTAACCACACGACGGGCGCTGATTGGAATTTCCTCGCCTGTTTTGGGGTTTCGCCCGGGACGCTGGCTTTTATCGCGTAACTCAAAGTTACCAAAGCCAGACAATTTGACCTGTTCGTTATTTTCCAAAGCATGGCGAATCTCTTCAAAGAAAAGCTCCACCAACTCTTTCGCTTCACGTTTATTGAGGCCAAGATCTTCGTAAAGTTTCTCGGCCAAGTCTGCTTTGGTCAGAGCACCGTCCGACATATTTATTATTCCCTATCTGAGGGTGGCGGAAAAATGCACCCCCAGATACTGAACAATCGAGTCTATGGAGGCGTTGATCTCATCTTCATTAAGAGTGCGTGAAGGATGCTGAAAGGTCAACCCCATTGCAACACTTTTTCTATGTGGATCAATACCTTTGCCCATATAAACGTCAAAGACCTTTAAGTCTGTGAGGTGTTCCCCAGCCTGACTTCTCACTGCCGTCAAGAGTTTGTCAGCTGCCAGATTGCGATCCACCAACAATGCCAGGTCGCGACGAACCTCAGGGAATTTGGACAATGAATTAAACGCCGGTATACGAGCCCCCAGTAAAGCTGACAGACGAACCTCAAATACATAGGTAGTTTGGGGGATATCCAGCTGTTGTTGCAAACCAGGGTGCAACGCTCCGATAACTCCCTGCCACTCGCCGTTATGATATACAGCAGCTGTTTGACCAGGATGTAACGCAGGACTGGACTCAGGAACAAAGGAAAATGCAGCACTATCACCTGAAAGCGCCAACAATGATTCCAGATCCCCTTTCAAGTCAAAGAAATCCACAGTTTCAGTAACATTTGCCCAGGATTCCGGGCTACGGTTACCGTAAATTAAACCAGCAAGCATAGGTTCTTGCTTAAGGCCCGTAACTTCCGGAACGAAACGCAAACCCGACTCAAACAAACGCACCCGGTTTTGCTGACGATTTAGATTATGACGCAAGACGCTGACCAAACCAGGAATCAAGCTAGTGCGCATCGCCGCCATATCAGCGCTGATTGGATTACGCAGAATTACCGGTTCAACCTTGGGATCAAACAATGCAGATAATTTTGGCTCGATAAAACTGTAAGTTATCGCTTCCTGATAGCCACGTGCGATCAATTGCTTACGCAACACAGGCAAACCCATTTTTGCTTCCGGGTGCGGTTCAATATCCAATGGCGCTGCAAGGCTGCGCGTTGGCAAACGGTTGTAACCATAAACGCGGGCAAGCTCTTCCAGTAAATCCGCTTCAATAGAAATGTCAAAACGATAACTTGGGACAGCGAAAGTCCAACCAGCTACAGATTGGGATACCAGCTTAAGACCCAGACGCGAAAGGATATCAACGACTTCATCATCAGCCATTTCCAAACTTAAACCACTCACGATACGGGCTTTACGCAGCGTCACTTCACGCTCTTGCGGCAAATGCTCATTGTTAACATGAACCAATGGGCCCACTTCACCACCAACAATATCAAGCAATAATTGACTAGCACGCTCAATTGCTTCCACTTGCAGATTGTAATCAACACCGCGCTCAAAGCGATGGGAAGAGTCCGTATGCAAACCATAAGCACGAGCACGGCCGGCGATAGCTAATGGATTGAAAAAGGCGCTTTCGAGGAAAATATCACGAGTGGTTTCAGAAACTGCACTAGCCTTTCCACCCATTACACCGGCAATTGCCAGAGCTTCTTTTTCATCGGCAATAACCATGGTATCAGCATTGAGTTTTACTTCCTGTCCATCAAGCAATACCAATTGTTCGTCCTGATCAGCCAAACGCACGCGGATTGCACCGCTCAGTTTGGACAAGTCAAACGCATG
Organism: Cellvibrionaceae bacterium; assembly: GCA_021151825.1. GTDB lineage: Bacteria > Pseudomonadota > Gammaproteobacteria > Pseudomonadales > Cellvibrionaceae > Cellvibrio. The sequence goes on along the minus strand of JAGKWQ010000006.1, from coordinate 217,718 downwards.
CATTGGCTGCCCCAACTCGATCAGCACGTAATTGGTTACATCCACTACTGCATCAATGCTGCGCAAGCCCGAACGAACCAATTTGTCTTGCAACCAGGCAGGACTTGGACGGGTGATATCAATATTGCGAATAACACGGCCTACATAACGGCTACATGCATTGCCGGCTTCCAGGTGAACAGGAAAAACATCAGCAATTGATGCAGGCACAGCAGGTATTTTAGGTGCAATTACCGAGGCACGATTAAGTACACCCACTTCGCGCGCAATACCTTTCACACTCAAACAATCACTGCGATTGGGAGTTAAATCTACCTCAATTAACTTATCATTCAGATTAAGGTAATCACGCAGATTTGCACCTACCGGAGCATCTGCCGGCAATTCCCATACACCGGAATCATCATCGCCAGCTTTTAATTCAGTTTGGCCACACAGCATGCCGAAAGATTCAACACCGCGCAGTTTTGCTTTTTTGATATCGAACTCAGGTAATTTTGCACCGATAGTCGCAAACGGAATTTTAATTCCGACACGCGCATTGGACGCACCGCAAACCACTTGTGATAGACCTTCAAGGCCAGCCACTTGGCACACGCGCAATTTATCCGCATCGGGGTGCTGCTCGCAACCGACAATTTCGCCAACAATTACACCTCTGAAGTCGCCCGCAACCGACTCAACAGCATCAACTTCCAAACCGGCCATTGTCAATTGCGCAACCAACTCGTCAGTACCAATTTCCGGATTTACCCATTCACGCAACCAGGATTCACTGATTTTCATATTTCATCTATTCCGTAGGTTGGGGAAGCGAAGTGCACCCCAACAATCGTCTTAATTCATTATGTTGGGGTGCGGAGTTCGCAAGCTCACACCTTACCGCCAACCTACACATTGAATTTAAAATTGTTTTAAGAAGCGCAAATCGTTTTCAAAAAACAGACGTAAATCGTTCACGCCATAACGCAACATCGCGAGGCGCTCAACTCCCATACCAAATGCAAAACCGGTATAAGTTTCCGGATCAACACCGCTGGATTTAAATACTTCCGGATGCACCATGCCGCAGCCACCCACTTCGAGCCAGCCAGTGTTTTTACACATACGACAACCTTTGCCGCGGCATTGGGTACATTGGATATCCATCTCTGCCGAAGGCTCGGTAAACGGGAAATAAGATGGACGGAAACGTACCGGAACATCCGCTTCAAAAAATGCTTTGAGGAATTGATCCATAGTGCCTTTCAAATCGGCGAAGCTGATATTTTTATCAACGACTAAACCTTCTACCTGATGGAACATCGGAGAGTGAGTCACATCAGAATCGCAGCGATAAACGCGACCGGGGCAAATAACACGAATCGGTGGCTGTTTATTTTCCATCGTGCGAACTTGCACCGGTGATGTGTGTGTGCGCAGTACATGAGTATCATCAACATAAAATGTATCGTGCATCGCCCGCGCCGGGTGATGCGAAGGAATATTGAGCGCTTCAAAGTTGTGGTAGTCGTCCTCAATCTCCGGGCCGACCTCAACGCTGTAACCCACAGCAGCAAAAATTTCTTCGATACGTTGCAAGGTACGCGTCACTGGATGCAAACCACCCGTGTGTTGGCCGCGCCCAGGTAAAGTTACATCAATAACTTCACCTGCCAATTTTGCATCAATTGCCGCTTGTTCAAGCAATTGCTTGCGCAGATTCAATGCATCTTGCACTGCATCTTTCGCTTTATTAATTTCTGCACCAGCGGCGGGGCGCTCCTCGGGCGACAATTTACCCAGAGTTTTCATCAGCGCGGTAATACTGCCGTTTTTACCCAGATAATCCACGCGCACAGAATCCAGTGCAGTGAGATCCTGAGCGTCGTTAACTAATTTGAGCGCTTCTTGTGTAAGCGCAGCGAGATTTTCCATCTGCTTTTCCAATTAAATTCGATAAGAAATATTGAGGTGCGCGCGAAATTATCAGCATAAAAAAAGGGAGGAACCAAAGCTCCTCCCCTTTCATCGCGTTCACAAAAACCCTTGCGGGTTTTCAATTGTTGGACGATTAAGCAGCCAGAGCTGATTTAGCCTTCGCAACAACGGCAGCAAAAGCTGCTTTGTCATATACCGCCAGGTCAGCCAGTACACGACGATCAAGAACGATGCTCGCCTTTTTCAAGCCAGCAATCAATTGGCTGTAGGTCAAGCCTTCAGCGCGAGATTGGGCGTTGATACGAGTAATCCACAAAGCGCGGAAATTACGCTTTTTAACGCGACGATCGCGGTAAGCATATTGACCGGCTTTGATAACCGCTTGTTTGGCAACACGGAATGTACGCGAACGTGCACCGTAATAACCTTTAGCAGCTTTTAAAACTTTCTTGTGACGACGACGCGCCTCTACACCACGCTTAACACGGGCCATAATTCAATCCTCTACAAAATTCTCAAAAAGCGCTATTAGATAGCACGGAACAAACGTTTTACGCGTGGTACATCGGCTGCATCAACGATGCTGGTGCCGCGCAGTTGGCGCTTACGCTTGGTCGTCATTTTGGTCAGGATGTGGCTCTTGTTAGCGTGCTTGAACTTGAAGCCCGCGCCAGTCTTTTTGAAGCGCTTTGACGCGCCACTGTGTACTTTAGCTTTGGTTGCCATGTGATAAAACTCCACACATCTAGGTAAATAATATAAATAATCAAGGCAGCTAAAAGCCCGACTATTTTCTCTTTTTGGGAGCGAGCACCATGGTGAGCTGCTTACCTTCCATTTTGGCAGCCTGCTCTACGGCGCCCATCTCAGCCAGGTCTTTCTCGATGCGTTGCATCATTTCCATCCCCAACTCTTGATGGGCAAGCTCGCGGCCACGGAACTTTAACGTTACCTTGGCCTTGTCCCCATGCTCCAGGAAGCGAACCAAGGCTTTCAATTTCACCTGATAGTCTGCTTCCTCCGTCCCTGGGCGAAATTTCATTTCTTTGATTAACTGCTGCTTCTGCTTCTTTTTTGCAGCAGCCTTGGTTTTCTTGATCTCAAACAGATGCTTGCCGTAATCCATAATCTTACAGACTATGGGATCGCTATCAGCAACGATCTCCACCAAATCCAGCGTCGCAGCCTGAGCTTGAGCAAGAGCATCACTCAGGGGAACAATACCAACCTGCTCACCTTCTGCATTGATTAAACGAACCTGTTTGGCTTCGATCTGATCGTTGATCCGCGCTTTTTTAGAATTGCCTTTGGCCGCGGGAGCGTTATCTCGTTTGATAGTTGTATCTCCAAATAATTAATAGGAACGAATCTTTTTCACTTTTCGCATCGATCAGGTCCCAAAACCCGATTTTAAGCAGAAATATTTCTGCCTCGACGCGCTATATCGGCGGTCAAGTGCGCGATGAAAGCTTCCAGAGTCATTACACCCAAATCTTCTCCGTCCCTTGTGCGAACTGCAAGTGATTGATTTTCAACCTCTTTATCGCCAACGACGAGCAGGTAGGGTACCCGCTGAATTGTGTGCTCGCGGATTTTAAAGCCGATCTTCTCGTTTCTCAAGTCCGGAATTACACGAATGCCCTTATCGCGCAGGGTTTTTTCCACCAATTTTACGTATTCCGCCTGGTTATCAGTGATATTCATCACCGCAACCTGGGCTGGAGCCAGCCAAACCGGGAAGGAACCCTCGTAATGTTCAATCAGGATTCCAAGGAAACGTTCGAACGAACCGAGGATCGCACGATGAAGCATAACCGGGCGCTTACGCACGTTATCTTCAGCCACATATTCCGCATCCAGACGCTCAGGCAATACATAATCCAGCTGGATAGTACCGCACTGCCAGGAGCGACCCAGTGCGTCCTTGATCTGGTATTCAATTTTCGGGCCATAGAAGGCGCCTTCACCGGGAAGCTCCTCCCACTCCAGCCCTGCTGCACGCAGGGCAGCACGTAAGCCCTCTTCCGCTTTATTCCAGGTTTCCAAAGTGCCGGCATATTTTTCCGGGCGCAGGGAAAGTTTTACAGCGATGTCGGTAAAACCGAAATCGTCGTACACGGATTTGAGCATCTGGTTAAAAGAGGAAACCTCTTCCACCACCATGTCATCGGTACAGAAAATATGGGCATCGTCCTGCACAAAACCGCGCACGCGCATAATGCCGTGCAACGCACCTGACGCTTCATTGCGATGGCATGAACCAAACTCCGCTAAACGCAACGGCAAATCTTTGTGTGAACGCAGACCGTGGTTAAAGATCTGGATATGACCCGGGCAGTTCATCGGCTTCACCGCAAAGTCGCGTTTTTCCGACTCAGTGGTAAACATGTTATCGCGATAGTTTTCCCAGTGACCGGACTTCTCCCACAGGGTGCGATCCATAATCAACGGCGTTTTTACTTCCTGATAGCCCCAGTCATTTTGCTTGGTACGCATGTACTGTTCGATTTGTTGCCACAAGGTCCAGCCTTTTGGATGCCAGAACACCATGCCCGGCGCTTCATCTTGCAGGTGGAACAAATCAAATTTCTTCGCCAGCTTGCGATGGTCGCGTTTGGCCGCTTCTTCGAGCAAATTCAAATAGGCTTTTAACTGCTTGGCATCAGCAAACGCAGTGCCGTAGATGCGCTGCAACATTTTGTTGTTGGAGTCACCGCGCCAGTAGGCGCCAGAGGTGCGCATCAATTTAAAGTTCAGGCAGAAACGCATGTTGGGCACGTGGGGGCCACGGCACATGTCAACGTATTCTTCGTGGTGATACAGACCCGGCGTTGCATCTTTAGGCACATCGCGGTCCAGGATCTCCAGCTTGTAAGTCTCGCCGCGCGCAGTGAAAACGTCATAGGCTTCTTGCCAACTGACTTTCTTTTTCACTACGTCATATTCGGTTTTCGCCAGTTCCAGCATGCGCGCTTCAAGACGGGCGATATCCTCGTCGGTCAGCTTTTGCTCAAGGTCGATGTCGTAATAAAAACCGTTGTCGATGGTTGGACCGATAGCCATTTTCACATCGGGAAACAGTTGTTTGATCGCGTGACCGAGCAAATGTGCACAGGAGTGGCGAATAATTTCCAAACCGTCTTCGTCTTTCGGGGTGAAAATCACCAGCTCCGCATCTTCAGTAATCAGGTCATGGGCATCGACACGCTGGCCATTAACACGACCACCCAGGGTCGCCTTGGCCAAGCCAGCACCAATAGACGCAGCAACTTCATAGACAGATACGGGATTTTCGAACGGACGTTTGGAACCGTCGGGGAGAGTAATTACAGGCATAATAAATCCTTGGTCAGTGGTGACCCCTACGAAAGGTCACATGATAAAAAACAGTGGGTAAAAATAAAAAGCCCGCACCTACGATTGTGCGGGCCGGGGAGTATAGGGGAGCTTGGGGAAAAGAGGCAACTTTGAAGGATCGATCTGCCTAAATTTGCCAAGCTAATGTAATAGCACCGAAATTTTTCCGTGCAGTTCTGCTTTCGCTGGGATCGGTATCAGACTGGAAAGAAAAACAGACGCTCGCACGTTCCCATGCGTAAGTAATTCCACCCATTAACGAGTATTGATAATTCTCCAGACCTTCAGAGGCACTCGCACCAAACTCGTTACCATCAACCAGAATCTGGTTATGCACATAATTGGCAGTGCCGCCGAGATAGATATACCAACCATCTGATACGGCGATAGGTGTGCTAATGCGACTGGATAAAAACCCCATGGTGGAATAGTTACGTGCGAGACCGCTGCCTGCGCGCAAAAACAATCCGGCGCCGGCACGCGACTCCAGATTACCACCCGCCAAATCTGCCAATAACACCGCATCAAACGGGCTTGAATCCGTAGTGGAAAAACGCCATACCGCCGTACGCTGGATTTGCCAAACAAACTTATCGGCTAGTTGATAATCCCAACCTTTGGGTTGATCAGAACCCACTACTTTATGCACAAATTTTTGTGTTTGTTCAGCACCGGATGAAGGGCCAACAATCCCCACTAATGTTGCAACATGATCTGAAAAATCGTTTTTGACTACGACATACGTTGAACGCAGATACAACAAACCCGCATAGGGCGCATCAGCAGGGTCAGGAATTTCTTTGGTAATATCTTCTGGCGTAACCATCGCCTGCCCCAGTGAATGCAACTTGTAAGCATACGTTGGATCATCATCTACCATCCACGCCAGGGGTAAAGTTAATAAAGGTGATTTGGTAATTTCCTCACCAGGGTCATTACGTTGCCCCAGAGAAAAATAAATACCGTTGGTGTATCCACCACCATCTTTTCCGGCAACCAAATCATTTTCCCAACTCGCCGAAAACCAGTTCCGTTCAGCAAACACAGCCTGACTACTGACAAGCGCAGAACCTAATAACAGGTAACGCGATATAGAAGAAAACCGAACGAATAAAACCATCACTTTAGTTTTCATAACATCTTCCCTATAACTGACGATAAGTTATGGACAAAGATTTGATGGCACAAGTTCTATCGATTGAAAAATGGATAATAAAAAGCCCTCACATAGAGGGCTTTTTATTCATTGAAATTTTTACAAAATCAATAAACGTCGCGGCAATAGCGATTGGTTTCGATCAATTGCTGCAAATCGTTTTCACCGAGTATTTCGATTAACGCCTGATGCACACCTGCACCCATCGCCATACCACCACACACATAGATAGCCGCACCACGATCCAGCCATTCGCACAATTGCTGTTGCTTTAATGCAACTACATTTTGTACATAACCTTCGCCATCACGTGAATAAACCTCGTCCAACTCGGTGAGAAATCCTGACTTCTGCCACGCATCCAATTCACTGGCAAACAGGCGATCATGACTGCGTTGCCGTTCGCCAAAGATCAACCAATTTTGTTGCTGGTCTTTCAGATAACGTTCATGCAAATGTGCACGCAAACCAGCAATGCCGGTACCGGCGCCGATCAAAATCATCGCGCAATTTGCTTGCGGCGCATGGAAAGAAGGATTCGCACGAATGCGCGCCAGCACTTTACTGTTCTCTTCTGCTGTTGCAGTTAACCATCCTGAGCCGAGGCCCAATTCACCCTTTTCATTAAACGCCTGACGCACCACCAGATCCAACTGACCATCAGTTGTTAAGGACGCAATAGAATATTCGCGATGCGGTAAATCAGGATTATTCTGCGGTCTGATTTCCAAAATATCACCCGCTTGCCAATGGGTATTTCCCGGCGCAGAAGGTTGTAATGTCACACGATAAACCGGCGTACCTACACTGCCCGCATTCAATAATTCACGTTTCTGCAAACGCCAATCTTCATATTCAGGTGCAGCCCAGGCAGTGACATTTTCTACACCACTGATATCGGCAATCTGTTGTTGCCATTGATGAATTGATTGCTCATTACCGTTATCCACATCAATCCGCGTAAAAAGCGGATTCGCTCCGTTGGCTAACAACCATTGCTCAACCTGTATCGCGAACGAGCAATAATCAACATAACGTTTATCGCCAAGCGCCAACACACCAAATTGCAATTGTTTTAACGGCAATGATGACTTCAATAACTTGCGCGCAAAACCGCGCGCTGAATCCGGCGCTTCACCTTCACCAAACGTGGAGACTAAAAACAATATTTTCTTCGCCGATTCCAGCGTAGCTTTATCCAACACAGAAATATTTTTTACGCTGGCTTTGATTCCACCGGATTGCAAAATAGTCGCTGTGTTCCAAGCGAGTTGTTCTGCGGTGCCTGTTTGAGTTGCATAAACAATCCAGTAGTCCGCATCAGTATGGGCGTTAGCAACACCTGCTGCGGCGTTTTTGCTGTTACGTTTCTTTTTGCGGCGATCGAAATACAGCAGGAAACCAGTAATGGTAAACAGCGGCATCAAAAATGAAGCGGTCATATTGATAATCAAACCGGGAGTACCAAACCACTCGCCCGTATGCAATTCATAAATACCCTGATAGATACGTTTGCCCAGCGGCTCAATCGGTGTGTAGGGTTGATCGGCAACCACATCACCTGATGCTGCATCAATAGTCATCGAACTGCGTTGACGATCATTAGTTGCATCAGGCGTTACATAATTCACCATCACCGGATCGTTTGCTGAACGTGGAAAACTGATGCTGGCAAACTTGTAATTATTTTCTGCTTTAGTTGCAAAGGTTTGCCATGCAGAATCAACCATTACTGGAGCAGCAGCTGCATGTTCGCGATGCTCCACACTCTCACGATCTTGAGCGCGAGCTTCTCCATTTTCACGTGTCATGCCACCTTCACGACCTTGACCGCGACCTTCTCTCCCCGCTTGCGCTCCGCCCTGCCCGCGCTGTCCACCTTGCATAGCAGGACCACCTTGCTGACCGCCAGGCCCACCAAATCCGCGCCGCTCTTGCACAGGTTCACCGGTCAATAAAAGTGACGCACCACTTTTATACCAACTGTAAGACCAGGTCAGACCGGTTAATGCCATCAGCAAATACATCAGGATCACCCAGGTACCAATGACCGAGTGCAGCGCCCAATAAAAATTGCGGCCTTTTAAACTGAAATCAATGCGGAACCAATTACGCCAATTCAATGCGCGGCGCGGCCAGCGCAAATACAAACCGGACAACGCAAAAAACACCAGCGCAAATGCACTGAAGCCAGTGATTTGACGACCGATATTAATGCCATCCTGCTCCGATGGAATTAATAACCAACGATGCAGTGAACGTACTGTGCGGAAAAATTGTTCGCCAGTAATTTTTCCCAGCAATTCGCCGGTGTAAGGATTGATATAAATAGTTTCACCACGGCGTTCGCCGGGTGGCGGTGTAACGCGCACTAACGCGCTGCGATCCGCTTCCGGCCACAAGGTGATTTGTTCAACACGCGATTCCGGCTTTTGTGCGTGAAAGCGCTCGGCAATAGCATCGGGAGTCAAACGCTCACCGCTGACCTGAACTTGCACAATCTCCGGGCTTATCGCCTCCATGATCGTGCGTTCAAAACTCATCAAACCGCCCGTAACACCCACAACTGCTAAAACGATGCCCGCAGTAATCCCCAAAAACCAGTGAATCTGGAATAAAACGTTTTTCACGCGAACGCCCCCAAGCCCAAAAAATAAAAATTTATTGTGATCTATTGTTTTACAAATTCGAAAAACTAATTTGCTGCCAGCGTCCAACCACCGCCAAGCGATTTATACAAATCCACTGCTGCAGTCAAACGAGACAATCGCTGTTGCACCAGCGAATCCTGCGCCTGGAATAAACTGCGCTGCGCTTCAAGCAGCGATAATAAATCGTCGGTGCCAGCGCGATAACGAGCCTCCGTCAAGCGCAAACTCCGCTCGGCATTGGCAACAATTTCCCGCTGACTGACTTCCTGTCGTTGGCTGACATCGGCCGACACCAGTGCGTTATCCACTTCTTGCAAGGCCGTTAAAATTGCTTTGTGATATTGCAATACCAATTCACTGCGACGCGCTTCGCTCAAGCGTTTTTGATTTACCAAACGCCCACCATTAAACAATGTTTGTGCGAGCGATAATGTCCAACCAGTGGTTTGTGTTGCAGGGTTCAAGCTGAATAATTCGCTCGCTGATTTTCCCGCACTGGCACCCAGGCTAATACCAGGTAAGAGTGCTGCACGCGCTGCATGGATATTGGCATTGGCCGCGCGCAAATCGGCTTCGCTCGCTGCTAAATCCGGGCGACGGGTGACCAAATCAGCAGGTGTTCCCGCTGCAACTTCCGGCACTTGTATATCCAGCAATTGTTCAATGGTGAGTGAAAATTCTTGCGGTGTTTTACCCAATAAAATTGCCAATGCCGATTGGGTTTGGCGCGCTTGCAATTCCAACGGCAATAGCGAAGCCTGTTGGCTTAACAAGTTAGTTTTCTGTTGCGCAACATCGGCCGCTGTTGCCACACCATTGCGGTAGCGCGCGTCTACAATGTTTTGCACACGTTCGGCGATAGCAATATTTTTGCGCGCAGTAGCAATACGCTCCTGCAAAGCTAGCCACTGAAACCAGCTATTAGAAATAGCCGCTTTGATACTCAAGGTCGCCGCATCCTGATCGTAACGTGTTGCGTCATAACCGGCTCTGGCCGATGCGCGCTCAGCGGCAATACCACCCCACAAATCCACTTCATAACTGATGTTTACACTGGCTCGACTCGACTCACCACGCGCATAGCTACTCTCGCCATCAGCCTTGCTACGCGATTCACCAGTGGAGGCACTTGCAGAAAGCGATGGAAATAAACTCACATTGGCGATACGCATTTGCAGTTCAGCTTGCCTCACGCGCTCAGCGGACATTAATAAATCCGGGCTCTGCTGCTGCGCCGCTTGCATCAACTCATTTAATGCCGGCGACTGAAATGATTGCCACCAGTTTGAATCTACAATAACGGCATTTTCGAGTTTTGATTGCACAGGCGTTACTGAGTAATTATCCGCATAATTGATATCGGGTTTTTTCACTTCATTAAATGAACATGCGCTAAATAATAATGACGTGATCACCAGCGACAATGTTTTAACAGCCAAGGTTTCTTGATGTGATTGCATAACCATTACTCCGTAGCCAAAGCCGCAACCGGATCGAGATGAGCCGCTTTGCGCGCTGGTAAATATCCAAATAACAAACCAGTCAAAAACGCACAGCTAAACGCCATAACGACCGGGAATAATGAGTAAGCCACCGGCGTACCAAAGTGAGCGATCAACGAGGCCGTGCCCAACCCCAGCACCACCCCTATCACGCCGCCGATTGCAGAAACGACCAGTGCCTCAATTAAGAATTGCTGCATGATGTGGCGGGTTCGCGCCCCCGTTGCCATACGAATACCAATTTCGCGGGTGCGCTCTGTTACGCTCACTAACATAATATTCATTACGCCGATACCACCAACGAGCAGGGAAATTGCAGCGATGGAACCCAGTAAAAAGGTCATGGTATTTTGCGTTTCAGAAACCATGTCGATTAGCGATGACATGCTGCGAATTTGGAAATCCTCGGTGCCGTGCCGCTCCATCATTAACGCATGAATACGGGTTTGCACTTCTTCCATATTTTTTTCTTCGTCAACTGATACCGTAATATTGCGCAAAAATTTCTGGCCAATTACACGCAAGCTGCCGGTATTAAATGGCACAAAAACTTTGTCGTCCTGATCCTGCCCAGCTGGGTCAGCACCACGCTCGCTCATCACGCCAATGACCTGGAACAACACGTTATTGATGATAATAAATTCACCAATCGGGCTTTGCTCTGCAAACAATTTTGTAGCAACGGTTTTTCCTAACACCACCACCGTTGCATAATTTGCTTCATCTTCTTCAGAGAAAAAGGTTCCTTGAGCCACATCCCACTTACGCGCGAGCGGGAATTTTGCAGCGGTTGCAGTGACTTCAGTGCTGTGATCTACATTGCCGTAACGCAGGGTATAACTGCCGTTAATTTCCGGCAGCGCAGCAGCCACATGTGGCAAGGTTGCGATGGCATAAACATCTTCTGGCACCAACGTTACCGAATCCCAACGAAACCGTTGGGTAGGGCCACCGGGGCGCACGAGCAATAAATTACTGCCCATAGCACTGATGCTATCCACTACGGATTTTTTCGCGCCGTCACCAATGGCGAGCATACTGATAACCGATGCAACACCAATCACAATGCCGAGCAATGTCAAAATAGTGCGGAAAATATTGCTATAGAGCGAACGGAACGCGGTTCTGGTTGCCTCCAAAATTTCAGTTTTTAATGCAGATTCACCGCGTAATGCGTGTTCTTCTACCGGCAACTCTGTAGGAATAGTTGCCCCTGGATCAGAGACAATTTCGCCATCGCGAATTTCAATCAGCCGCTGCGCATGATGGGCAACTTCAGCATCGTGGGTAATAAGGATAATAGTGTGGCCTTGCGCTGATAGCTCTTTCAGCAAACGCATCACTTCTTTGCCGCTGTGACTATCCAGCGCACCGGTCGGCTCGTCCGCCAAAATAATTTGGCCACCATTCATCAATGCCCGTGCGATTGAAACACGCTGCTGTTGCCCGCCCGATAATTGATTAGGGCGATGATGTAGTCGCTCCTGCAAGCCCAATGAACTTAGCAATTGGGTTGAGCGTTCTCGACGTGCTTGTGGTGACAAACCCGAATAAGTTGCAGGCATCTCCACGTTTTCACACGCGGTTGAACCCGCTAACAGGTTGTAGCTTTGGAACACAAAACCGAATGCTTCACGGCGCAATTGCGCAAGACCATCGGTATCTAGCTCAGCAACATTTTTACCATCAAAAAAATAATCGCCGGTTGTTGCGCGATCAAGGCAACCGAGCAAATTCATCAAGGTCGATTTACCGGAACCCGATTGTCCCATGATCGCCACGAATTCGCCGGGATAAATTTCCAGATCAATGCCGTGCAAAACCTGCGTATCAATTTCACCATTGCGAAATGTTTTAGTAACGCCGGCTAACTTGATCAGCGGTTGGATAGGATTAGCAGCGCCCATTAACGTCTACCCATGCCTGGACCACCGAAACCACCTGCAGGTGCTACTTTGACTTGATTCGGTTTGCTGCTGCCACTGACAACTTTTTCACCCTCCTTCAAGCCTTCAAGAATTTGTGCCTGTACACGATTGGTAACGCCAACCAATACTTTGCGCTCTTCAACATCGCCTTTTTCATTCATGACCTTAACAATTGCCGGACGCGGTTGATTACCGGTTGCGCCCTGCCCTTGCATATTATTTTCACGACGCTGCCGCCACTCGCCGTTACCACTTGCCATTCCTGGTCTGCTGCGCGCGCCTTCAGAAGCAGTGCTATTTTGCGGCCTCTCAGTTTGTGGTTTTTCATCGACAGGATTGCCTGCCGCAGGGTTGCCTGCCACAGGGTTGCCTGCCACAGCCTTTTCATTTTTCGAATTGGCAACAGGCGGTTTTTCCCCTTGTGCAGTGGGAGAATTTTCAGCACCTGCTTGAGGGCTGCCTTGAGGACGCATGCCACGCGGTGGAGCAAAACTGACTGCAGACATAGGTACTAGCAATGCATCTTTTGCTTGCGACTCAACAAAAAATACTTGCGTGCTCATTTGCGTCATCAACAAACGATTTTCATTGGGCACATCGAACAATGCGTTATACAAAACCACATTATTGAGAATTTCCGGCGTGGGCTGGATGCGATCCAGCTTGCTGTACCAGCGACGCCCCTGGCTCCCCAACGTAGTGAAATATACCGACATATCTTTGCGCAGCTTGCCGATATCCGCTTCGGAAACCTGGGTCTGTACCGTCATGGTTGACAGATCAGCCACGCGCATTACGGTCGGGGCTTGCTGATTTGTATTGAGCGTTTGGCCTTGGCGGGAAGTGATAGATACCACAGTGCCATCGATAGGTGCGTAAATCTTGGCGTAGTTAAGGTTCGCCGCTTCTACACGCAGGGTTGAATCGATTTGTTGAATTTGTGCTTGCAGAGATTTCAGTTGCGCATGCGCGGATTTCAAATTTGCATCTGCCGTTTCCAGCGACTCACTGGTGGTCGCCTCTTCAGCAAATAAATTCTGCTCACGCTTGAAATTGATTTCCGCTAACTTTAGTTGTGCTTCACGGTCCTGCAACTGGGCTTTTTGGTTTTGCAATTGCGCGCGGGTTGCATCCACTTTTGCGGCGTATACAGTTGCATCAATTTCCGCTAGTAGATCACCCGCCTTCACTTCGCTACCCACTTCCACGTGCAACTTTTCCAGCTGACCGGAAACCTGTGCACCCACATCAACATAATCTTGCGGCTGCAATGTTCCGGTGGCGGTTACCAGATTTTCAATATCGCCGCGCACTACTGTTTCAGTGGTTAGCACCACGGCATTTTCATCTTTGCCAAAGGCCAGTTTCCAAAGTCCCCAAACAACAAGCAGAATTACAAAAACCAATAACGCCAGACCTTTTGGTTGGCGCAAGAATGATGTGGAAAGTCCAGAGGATTGCATAATATTTTCTCGTCCAGTGTTTTATGGCGCGAGTATACCTTATGCATAAAATGAAAAGGCCGCGCAGGCTTTAGATGAACACTTGTTTCACAATCTGCAACAATTTTTATCAGAGACAATCAATAAACATCGCGACAATAACGACGTTGGTCGGCCATAAGTTCAAGTCGTTGTGTGCCGAAAATATTGCGTAATGCATGGTCTACTGATTGCGCCATTCCCTGCAAACTTCCGCACACAAAAATCGCTGCCCCTTCTTGTACCCAACGCTGCAATTCAAGCGCATTGGGTTGTAATAAATCCTGCACATAACGTGGTTCACCAGGTTTGGCATCGCGCGAAAAAACCCGATCAATCCGCGCTAACACACCCGCTTTGTGCCAATGCTGAAGATCAGTATTAAAAAAATTATCGGCTGCTGCAGAACGCTCACCAAACAATAACCAATTGCGGGTATGTGCGCGTGCAGGGTTAGCCAAATGCGCGCGCAAGCCCGCGATACCGGTTCCATTGCCGATTAAAATCAGCGGGCAATTATTTTCCGGTGAGTGAAAATTTTTATTGGTGCGAATGCGCAATCGAATGGGTTGTTGCTCATTGGCATGAACACTTAACCAACCAGAACCCAAACCGTATTGCAGCGGTGCAACGCTCACCTGACGCACCAATAAATCGAGTGTATTTTCATTAGGTACTGAAGCAATCGAATACTCTCGATGAGGCAGTTCTGTGAGCGAATTTACCAGCGCGGCGTCATCCATTTTTTTTAATTCGATGCATCGCTCTTCACTAACAGAAAGATCACTATGTAGCAATAACACCGGATTAATGGTATCGCGCCCTAATCGCTGCAAAAATTGCTGGATTTTTTGCTCACTGTTGCCAGGCCCGATTTCAGCGATGTCACCAGCTTTCCAACTCATTGCCGCAGCATTATTGTCGGCTGGCATTAATTGAATATGGAACGCGGGAGCACCAGGGCTACCATGATTAATACATTCGCGCTGCACAATTTTCCACTCATCATATGCAGGCCTGCTCCAATCCGTGTAATGGGGCTGACCGGAAATTTGCCCCAGATAATATTGCCAGTGACGCAATGCACTTTCTTCTAATTTATCGACCTCAATAACATCCGTTAAAAAATGCGCCCCACGATGTTGCAACTCATGCTGCAACAAATGAGCAAAACCGCAAAAATGTTTATAAGAAGAATCGCCCAACCCGAGCACAGCAACGTGCAAATGTTGCAGAGAATTTCCCCCTAGCTTTCCGATGGTACGCGCAAAAAAGCGATTGCCATTATCGGGTGCCTCACCTTCGCCATAGGTGCTGGCGATAATTAACAACGTTTTGGCTTGCGCTAATCGCTCCGGGGTTAGTTGATTCAAACTAATACGATGGCTTGCCTTTCCCGCTGCATTCAATTGCAACGCCGTTTGACTGGCAATAGTTGCCGCCGCGCCAGATTGACTTGCGTAAGCAATGATTATTTCCGCCGACGTGGATTCAGTACCCAGCGAGTGCTGCGTAGATAATTGTTGTTGGCGACGCTGATAATTTCGCCAGCAAAACCAGCAAAATACGAGATAAACAATGGCAATAATACTAACGGCGAGATAGCGCACAATGGGCTCTTAAATATCCACAGTAAATACAAACGCAGTTCAAACATCTGGCGATTGAATCTGCGATGCGGACTCAGACCCAATCACCATACCCATCGGCATCCAATATCAAACCGATGTTATTTATTCCGGTAAAACTTCAAACGTTGCAACATAACTACCACTGCGCGATGTTGCAGGTTTCTTTGCTTTATCATCGCGATAATTCGCACTCAACCAATACATGCCTGCTTGCGGCCAGGTAATGGATAATTTGCCATTTTTATCAGTTTGCAACTCAATGGCTGATTGCTCATTACGGTAGCGCATACCACCAGGAATAACAGTGACTTTAACGCTGTCTGCAGGCTTGCCATCAATCAGGAATTGGAACTCTGCTTTTTCACCGGCGAACAAATCGTTAGGGTGAGTAATTGGCTGCAACTCCAAACCTTGTTTAGTTACTTTCAGTACTTTGTCATCTGGAGTACCAGAGGTTACAAAAGTTTCCATACGGCGGGAAAATTGGGAAATTTGTAATTCTTTAGCATCTTTGGGAATGTTTTTTTCCAAGTCAGCAGGATTGCCTTTTTCGCCACGGCCCGGCCACATACGGCGCTCACCCTCCGGGGTTTTCCAGGTTGCCATAATTCCAGAAGAGGCTAGCGCAATTTTGTAAGTCCCTTTTTGTGGTAATTGCACATCAAACACGCTGCGGAATTTTCCGGTACTGCTGTTTTGTGGCGACAGACTGGTACCATCCGGCGCTGTGATCGCCACACCCTCTACACGCAGTGGTGCATGATCAGCATGGAAAATATCGTTGGAAACTGCGGCATCAATACTCACCCAGGCATCATCACCGGAAAGCACTGTTGCGCTCGGCAATAACCAGGTGCGATGCGCGTGAGCACTTAACGGCAAACATAAAACCAATGCACTGCAGAGTGTTGCTTTTAAATACTTATTCATTCATTTTCTCCTAAAAATTATTGGCAACTATTAAGGTTTCACCGTCACTTTAATTTCACCTAACTCGGTGCTACCTTTAGCACTTTGCTCACCAGCGGTTGGCCAGGTGAACGGCACCTTAACCAATTCGCGACCACCCACTTCGCGCGCAGCTTCAACCAACAGCACATAATTTCCTTTTGCCAATTTACCCAATGGCGCTTTGCCTTCAGTGAAAACCAATTCATGTTTACCGGGCTTGCGCGTTGCACCGCTCACACCATCTACCGGCATATCGGTTTCGCGACCAATACGACGCCACCACTGGCGCATATCTTTCAGCCATTCTTCACCTTTCTCACTTTTTTGACCGCGCTCTTCCAGCTGATACCACACCGCCAGATTAGTGTTTTCACCTTTTTCATTTTCCAACCATACCGATACATAAGGTGTATGGTATTCAGCAACCTTAAGTGAAGGAATTTCAACGGAAACTGTTAAATCTGCTGCTTGTGCAGAAGCCGAACCAAACAATACGGCGACCAAAAAAGACGATGCAAACAAACGCGAACGCATAACGATTTCACACATAACAGCCTCACCAAATATCGTTAAATTAATGAATAAATAATAAAATCAGAATCCAGGGTAATACCAATCCCAAACCAACCATCGGCCATGTTGCGGGGCGCCCACTTGCGTAACGCTTTAATAACAACAAACCGGTAATACAAAAAATAATGCAGGCAACCGCAAAAAAATCGATGAACCAACTCCAGGCAACACCGGTATTGCGGCCTTTATGCAAATCGTTGAAATAAGAAATCCAACCGCGCTCTGTTAATTCGTATTCGAGTGCACCGGACGTTAAATCAATGGTTAACCAGGCATCGCCACCGGGGCGCGGCAGGGAGAGATAAATTTCTTCTTCGCTCCATTCTGCATTTTTATTGCCTGCATGAATGCCCTGATTTGCGTTTAACCACGCTACGATTTCTTTTGGTAATGGCGCATTTTCGGCATCGGGGATTTTTATCGCCTGCACAATAGCGACAGGGATTTCTGCTTCAATCGTCGTGACCTTTGGTTCAGCATTAATTTGTGACGCATGATTGAGTGTGATGCCGGTGATAGCAAATAACAGCATGCCGATCAAACAAATTGCAGAGCTGATCCAGTGCCACTCACGAAGCCCCCCCAGATAAATTTTCATTCGAACATTGTTACCTTTTAAAAAAATACACAGGGCTCCTCGTTAAAGGAACCCTGCGCGAATACCTGCATTGTTTAGAATCTTACGTTTACGCCCACCCAGAAATTACGCGCCTTGTCCTTGTTGTTGTAATGGTCCAGATAACTCGCCTGATAGCCCGTTGCATCGTCACCGGAAAATACGCAACTGTTGCCGCCATCACACTCAACAAAACTCAAATCGTAACCGGTGAAATCACGATCCAGTAAATTGTTAATGCGCGCATTAATAGTGACGGTTTCGCTGGCCTCATAGGAGGCCCCCAAGTGTAGAACCTCATAGTTTTTGAAGTAGACCTCACGTTGGGCGATAGCATCCCAAGTGTTGTAACGATCAGAGTTCAATTCCGTGATAAGCGAAATATTTAACTTGTCTGTCGCAAACCACTCTAAAGTCGCATTGGCCATGTGCTTGGCAGAATTACCCAGTGGACGACCTTTTTGGGCACCGCTTTTTTGCTCGCTGTCGGTATAGGTGTAATTGGCACGCAACGCCCAATCATTGAGGATTTGCCAGCGGCCAGCGACTTCGAGCCCCTGGATAACAACTTCATCAATGTTGACCGTTTTGGTGCTATTGGAGTACCCAAGATCGGAATAATCTCCCGTATCAGCACAGGCAATTCCAGTCACACCGCCACAAGGTTGCGAGGCGATTTTATCGTCGAACTTATTGTGGAATGCAGTAACGTTGAAGTTGTGGCCTTTGGAATGCTGCCAATAAGCAGCCAACTCTGTGCTTGTACTGGTTTCCGGTTCAAGATCAGGATTTCCAAACTGCGGAGACACGCCCTGGCCACCAAATCCCACCACGCCATCGTACAACTGGGTAGTTTTCGGGGTTTTAAAACCAGTACTAACACCGCCCTTCACAGTCCATTGCTCGCTCAGGGTATAAGTACCGTAGAGACGCGGGCTGAAATTATCACCAAACACTTCATGGTCGTCGTAACGCAAACCGGCGGTAATACCCAATGGATTTATTACATACCAAGTGTCCTCGGCAAACAGCGAGTACATGTTGTGCTCTTGCTTACCACCGGGCGTACCTGCCTCCATTCCAAATACACCATCTTCCAGCTCGCCCTGAATCACTTGGGCACCAATAACAGCAACGTGCTCCCCCGCCAATTCAAAAGGCATATCCAGCTTCGCATCAAAAGTGTATTGGTTGCTCGACATGGTGCGCTTCGGGCGAGGCAGGAAAGTGGCTTCAGCCAACGCCCTGCGCTGCTCGACAGAAAGTGATGAATATTGGCCTGCACCATTCATCATCGCCAATAACTGCTGGCGTTCAGCAACCGTGAAAGGCATGGTACGACCATGGTTATTGGTATCGACATACGACAATGAGATAAAACTATTACCTAAATCCCACTTGCCCTCATGGGATAGCGACCAGGTATCGCGCGAGAACTCCTGGGTGGCACTGTAGCCAGCCTGGGGATTGGCACGGGTGCAATTCCCCCGGGGAATACAGTTATTCGGGGTAGCGCTCCAAATGGAGGTGATGTTATCTACCGTACCCACAGGGTACTCCTGTACACCGGCATCGTTGGTGCGTGGGGTGTTGTCATATTCTTGCGTTGAAGTATCAATATCAAACCAGATGCTTTGATTAGCGGTAGGAGTCCAGGAAAACCGTGCGCCCAGTGATTCGTTTTCATTGTCGACCGTCTTCCCCCCGCTACCAAAACCCAATGAACGAATACGGGTTTCACCATTGGGATATACCACCGGTGCATAGCTGGGAGTGGACGCTTCGCGATTATAGAAACTACCCCGCAGAGCAAGCCCAACCTTGCCCGGAATTATCGGGCCCATCACATTAAAATCGGTGGTAATGTCATCACCATAGGCATCATCTGTTTGGCTGGTACGGCTGTGGCTAATTGATCCCTGCCACTTATCCGTTACCTTTTTGGTAATGATATTGATAACGCCGCCCATTGCATCCGCACCGTACAGCGTAGATGCCGGGCCGCGAATCACTTCGATCCGCTCAACGGCATCCATCGGGGGAATGTGACCAAACTGGTTGCCACCAAAATTGTTGGGATAAATATCACCATGGTTATTTTGGCGTTTACCATCGACCAGAATAAGCGTGTAATCCGACCCCATCCCACGCATTGAGATAGTGCCCTGCCCGGTTTTATCACGGGTTTCACCGACATCCACCCCCTCCAGATCACGCACCGCATCTAACAATGTTACGTAGGGGCGCTTGGTCAATTCCTCTGCCGTAATCACCGAAATACTGGCGGGTGCATCAGTCACTTTTTGCTCGTAACCAGCCGCGGTCACAACAACTGTTTGCATACGCTGTGGCTCATTCGCAGCAGCACTTGCGCCGGCAAATAGTGTAAGAGGAGCAAAAAAAGTCATCGATGCGCCACGAATAGCTTTGGATAGTAGTGAATGCGATGGCAGATTATTGCGCGGGTGGATGGGTATCATTATAGCCTCTTAAGTTAGTCTAAATAAGAATCTAAATGATAATATCTATCACTAACTGGCACATCAAACCCATTTTTATTAGGATTTGTTATAAATTTGTCCTTTAAATGTCCTTGCCCTACCCAAAACCCCATCATCAAACTTGCGCCCATTGCCGTAATAGATTGTGATAATGGCCGGTTAAACCCACAATTTCTTCACTATCCCCTACCTTTTGGCGCAATGACTGAATATTGCAATCCAGCTCGTACAACAAACTTCGTTGCCAATCATCACGCACCATACTTTGGGTCCAGAAAAAACTGCATACACGCTCACCGCGCGTCACAGGTTCAACCTGATGCAAGCTGGTAGAGGGATACAAAATCAAATCACCAGCCGGCAATTTCACCTCATGGCTACCGTAAGTATCTTGCACAATTAATTCCCCGCCTTCGTATTCATCAGGCTCCGATAAAAACAGGGTTGATGACACATCAGTGCGCAAACTTAAATTGCTGCCGGGAATTAAACGTATTGCGCCATCGACGTGAAAACCGTAATGCTCACCACCGCTGTATGCATTGAATAATGGCGGAACTATTCGCAATGGCAGAGCAGCCGACATAAAAACCGGATTCGCATAAAGCGCTCTTAAAATAATTTCGCCCAGCTCACGAGCAACAAGCCCATCAACTGCTAGCTGGCGATTTTTTTTCACCTGCGCGCCTTGCATACCGACGGTTGTTTTGCCATCAACCCAATTCGCTTGATTCAAGCGTGCGCGAAATTCCGCAACCTGTTGCTTACTGAGCACATCAGGAATATGAATTAACATAGGTTATCTCGTAGGGATGCAATTAATTTACGCGGGTTTGAACGCGCTATTTTTTCCTCTGGAAATGCATAAGGGCGCAATAAATTGCGCCCTTGTAAATTCGCATTTGGCTAATGATCAGAATGCGAAGTTAACACCTAAACGCGCTGACACTGGCGCCCCCGGGTAATAGCGAGATCCGCCATTGTTCAGGCTGCCAACATATTCTTCGTCAG
Organism: Cellvibrionaceae bacterium; assembly: GCA_021151825.1. Taxonomy (GTDB): domain Bacteria; phylum Pseudomonadota; class Gammaproteobacteria; order Pseudomonadales; family Cellvibrionaceae; genus Cellvibrio. The sequence continues at coordinate 196,440 of JAGKWQ010000006.1, read as the reverse complement.
TAATATTAAGAATGTTAAGTTGCACATTAATATTTTTAGTCACCGGGTAAGATGCCATCGCATCAAGCACCCAATAATCGCCAAACTCAAGCATTGAACGAGTGCTTTGCGCCAGGGAATTTACAACACTGGAACTTACCATGGTGTCTACATAACGAGCGCCGCCACCGATGATAAAACCACTGTCAAAGGTATAACTATTCCACAATGTGAAAGTCGTCTTCGGTGACCACTGGATTGCACCACCTTCGTTATTACCAGAGGCTTCGTTTGCAGGAGTATTTGGATCATCGACAGTGCGATTACCACGTGTGATCTCATTATCCATAAAGGCGAGACCGGCACTGATTTGCCACTTATCGGTTAAAGCACCTACAGCGCCCAACTCCAAACCTTCAACTTGCTTTTCACCAACGGCAACTGATGAACCATCGGCATTAGTGGCAATTTCATTTTCGTTAGTGCTGCGGAATAACGCTGCGGTAAGGAACAATTTGTTATCCAATACATTCCACTTGGTGCCCAATTCAGTATTGGTACCTTTTTGTGGATCCATGTTGGGGCTATTAATGTTGTTGGTAGCATTCGTGGTATTTAACGAAAAGTTCGCTCCACCCGGTGGTAATTGGGACGTTGCATAACTCACATAAATCGAACCATTTGTTGCCGGCTTATACACACCACCCAACTTCCAACCCACTAGCTCATCAGTCAGATGCGCATCACTCGCCAACAAAGTGCCTACAGGAACAGTTTGCACCGCAGGTGCAGTCACTGCTGCCTGACGGGTAATAACATCAGTCTTGGTATGGAAGCGATCAGCACGAACACCAGCGCTCAATTCCCATTGATCATTCAGGGTAATAGTGTCTTGCGCATAAAAGGCGTAAGTGGAGGTTTCACCATCGGTTTTTCCACCGGTACGACGCACAGGCTGGAACACATCATCAGTACGCGGGCTATAAAGGTTGGCATTAACCTGGGGCGTTGTTGATGAAGATGTTGGCGATAAGAATGGAATACCCAAGGTGTAGTTCAGTTGGCTTTCATAAATAAATTCAACGCCGGAACTCAGATCATGCTTGATACCACCCGTTTCAAATGAAGCGGTCAGGTTGGTCTGGTTGGTGAGAATCTGATTGGTTTGATCTTTACCCTGGCGTGAACGCGACACGGTCCAGGTATCCGAATTTGATGGTGTTACGAAGGTAACCGCATTCACGCCCGTCAACACTTGATCCTGATTAGTACGACCATAGCGCGAGGTATTGCGCAGGGTTACACCTTCTGCCAGATCCTGCTCAATACGAACAGTAACCATGTTGGCTTTTACATCATTGAAATCGCTGGTTGAACCGTAGAAGTTTTCAGTGTCTGCACGCTTGGGAGTTTGGCCTTTTAATGCACCTGTTGCAAAAATCGCGTTGTAATAACCATCCAGTCCGATAGTTGGAACACCACCATCAGGAACCCCGGATTGCTCCATCGACAAAATATTGATGTAGGTGCGAGTATCAGTTCCCAACCCCAAAGCGAGAGAGGCTGCAACACCCTGGAAATTACTTTCCACTTCATCGCGACCATCAACACCGGCATCCTGTTTCATCAAGTTAACACGCAGCGCAGAACTTTCACCCAGGGTGCGATTTACATCCACCGTTGCGCGTTTGTAATCCGACGTCCCCACATTCACAGTGCCAGACGTTGCATCTTCCTGATTTGCCAGTTTAGAACTCAGGTTTACATAACCTGATGCTGCGCCACGACCATTGTCTACACCCGCCGGACCTTTGGAGATTTCAACTTGCTCGGTGTTAAAGGTATCGCGGCTGATGCTGCCCAAATCGCGAATGCCATCGACGTAAATACTGCCCTGGGTGTCAAAACCGCGCATAAAGATGGAATCACCAGTAGATGTGTTGCCATTCTCGCCCATCAGCATGGTGATGCCCGGAGTGTTGCGCAACGCTTCACTCAGCGTTGTTGCAGCTTGTTGTTGGAACAGTTCTTTTTTCACAACCACAATAGTTTGCGGGGTATCCACCAGTGGCTGGGTAAGTTTTGGAGAACTGGCTTTGTCTGCCTTGAAAGAAGCAACTGCATCAGCCTCTACTTTTACCGCATCCAGTTTTTTTGCATCCTTAGTGTCGCCAGCTGCCATTACACCGGCTGAAGCCAACAACATAGCAGAGGACAATGCGGTTACAGTGAGCTGTGAAGAGGTGATGCGCTTTTTAGAAACTATATGCGCAGATGGGAATTTGGATTTGGTCATGATTATGCCTTCTGGTAATAAAGATATGCATTTAATAACTTTAACCAAATTCTATCGATAACCATTACCATTTACAATGATAACAATTCTTATTTGATATTTTATTTTCTTAACACTTGGATAAATGGGACACAATTCTCCTTTTATATAGTTATTTAACTTATTGATCATATAACCAAATGCGATTAATCTTGGCATTAGATACTACAAGTAAGCCCGAGCAGGAGTAATCAACCAATGATTAAATATTGGACTTATGCATGGCTATTACTAAGCCTTGCAACTCCAGTGCTGCATGCAGAAAGCGCGTCCGAAAAAGTTGCAGAGGAAGATGTTGATACCTCTATCCGCATTCGCCTGGGCGCAGAGGATTCATGGCCACCCTATTCTGACGAGCACGGGCAAGGTATCTCTACCGAATTAATCAAAGCGGCTTATGCCAAATCAGGCTTATATCCCACCTTTCAAGTTCTCCCCTACGCCCGGGTTTTACATGATTTGGCATCCGGCAAAATTGATGGCGGTTACAATGTAACCCTTCAATCCACCACAAAAGATAAATACTTGTTTGGTAAAGTCCCGTTACTCACCGTGGAATCCTATTGGTTTTTTCTGCCTGAAGCTTTTCCGAATATAAAACGTATCGAAGATATTCCTGCCAAATTCCGGGTGGGGTTTATTCGCGACTATGAATACGGGGACATTTACGAGCAGCACCGCGATCGCTTCACCGAAGTACCACTTACCCAGCAATCACAAATAATCCGCATGCTCAGACAAGGGCGTATAGATGCTGCAGTTATGTTTGATCGCGAAGCGGAATTTGCATTGAAAAAAATGGGGTTGGAAAAAAACACATTTGATAAACGCTTTCTCAACCATCAGGGGGATGTTTACGTTGCGTTTTCACACAAAAGCCCAAGGGCGAGATTATTGGCAGGACAACTGGACGAGGGGCTAATTGCGCTGAAAAACAGCGGGGAATATGAGGCGCTAATTAGTAAAAGCTCACATTAAAAAATACCGCACAACGGCGGTATTTTTTATCTACAACACACAATCACTACATGTAGGCGTTCGAACGATCCGTATGATCAGTCACATCGCGAATACCTTTCAGCTCAGGCAGCTTATCCATCAATTGAACTTCAATACCCTGCTTGAGCGTAATCGCAACAGATCCACATCCCTGGCAACCACCGCCAAACTTCAATATCGCAATCATATCGGGCGTCACTTCCACCAGGCTCACATTACCGCCATGGGAAGCAAGGCTTGGATTGACATCGTTGTAAAGCACATAGTTAATACGATCTTCCAGCGGGCTATCGTCAGTCACGCGCGGCATTTTTGAATTGGGAGCACGGATGGTAAGTTGCCCTCCCATGCGATCCGCAGAGTAATCCACTTTCGCATCTTCCAAAAACGGCAGGCTGCGCTCTTCAAAGTAAGCACTAAAACCATTCAAAGGAACGATCACATCGCCCTCTTTGTGCTCACCCGGGCGGCAATATGCGATGCAGGTTTCCGCGCTGGGCGTTCCCGGATTGGCAACAAACATACGTATGCCAATACCGTCATTGTCTTTTTGCTTGTCCAGCAGCTCTTTCAAATACTTTTGGGCAGATTCAGTGATATCGACGTTAACCATATAAACCTTTCAATAAAATCCTGGGCAGGGAACAAATAATACCCGATCAAATTACTCAGGTATTCTACTGTATTGACCTGCCGTAACGCACTAGGATTTTGCAATCATCGTCATAGCCATCCCACAAATACCCCATATTTATAACCAGAAATTGATTACAACATGGGTGGCATTATGCGCCACTATCTTATTTTTCATGGATAGTAAGCACACTCAGCTATTAAAAAATATGAATTTGACCGCCTGTCGGAAATCAAAACCCATTGAGAAATTTAATTACGTAATAACCCCTTAAGGAAACTATGATTTTATGGTGTGAAGTGTGCATACAAAATTTTGTGATGCATGTATCATTTCGCGCCAAACAGGAGTACTGACTATGAATGACGAATCAAGCACCTTTTTACTCACCCCGAAAAACCTGCGCATTACCCTTTACATAAGCCTTGTTGTAGCCCATTTGCTTTTTGGCGTGCTTTACCCGGAATCCATTGCCATTGCAGCCTTAGGCTTTGCGTTTTTTGCAGCGCTAGTGCTTTTCCAACTTCGTCCCGCTCACCCGCAAGTCATTAAAGTTGAGAAAACTGCTCACTTAGATAAATAAGTAGTGGCACCAAGGATCTTCAGGCATCACTCAATACGCTTTACCGCCTCCGGCTCAAAACGGAGCAATCGTCAAAAGCCTGCACAATTTATGTTCAACGGGCATGATCTCCGTCTCCCGCAATCAGCCCTTTCACCCACTTTTCTGCTAGAATTCACGCCAATTCCAATATCAATTTTTTTTGATATTGCATCCTGATTTTTATTCTTCTCAAAGATTTCCATTGATAGGTTTTCCATGACTGCACCTGCTGCCCTGCAAGTTCGTATTGACGCCCTCCATAAAGCCATTAAAGAACGCATCCTGATTCTGGATGGCGGCATGGGCACAATGATTCAAAGCTACAAATTGAAAGAAGCAGACTATCGCGGTGAGCGTTTTGCCAGCTATCACATGGATATCGCCGGCAACAACGATTTGCTCTGCATCACCAAACCGGAGGTCATCCGTGAGATCCAGCGTGCCTACCTTGAAGCAGGTGCCGACATCCTGGAAACCAATACCTTCAATGCCACCCGTATTTCCATGGCCGATTACGACATGGAAGACCTGGTGCCCGAGCTGAACTTCGCGGCGGCGAGACTCGCACGAGAACTGTGCGATGAGCTGACTGCTGAAAACCCGGCCAAGCCACGCTTTGTAGCCGGGGTACTTGGCCCAACCAGTCGCACTTGTTCCATTTCGCCCGACGTAAATGATCCTGGCGCTCGTAACGTCACTTTTGATTTGCTGGTGGAGAACTACGTTGAAGCGACTGACGCACTGGTTAAAGGTGGTGCCGATATTATTTTGATCGAAACCATTTTCGATACACTCAACGCCAAAGCCGCCGTTTTCGCCGTACAAAAATATTTTGATGATGTCGGTTTCGAATTGCCGATTATGATTTCCGGCACCATTACCGATGCCTCTGGCCGCACCCTTTCAGGCCAAACGACTGAAGCATTTTATAACTCGCTCGCCCACGCTCGTCCACTCAGCATGGGTTTGAACTGTGCATTGGGCGCGAAAGAATTGCGCCAATACGTACAGGAAATGTCACGCGTCGCGAATTGTTTTGTCTCTGCTCATCCCAACGCAGGTTTGCCCAACGAATTTGGTGAGTACGATCAAACCGCAGAAGAAATGGTAAAGATTGTTGAAGAGTTTGCCGCGAGTGGATTCTTAAATATTATCGGTGGCTGCTGCGGTACCACACCAGCACACATCAAAGCACTTGCCAATGCAATGGCAAAATATCCACCACGCGCAATTCCCGATATTGAACCCGCATGCCGATTGTCAGGTCTTGAACCATTCAACATCACCAAAGATTCATTATTCGTGAACGTAGGTGAACGCTGCAACGTTACCGGCTCTGCGCGCTTTAAACGTTTGATTGTGGAAGAAGATTATTCCACCGCCCTGGAAGTCGCATTAGAGCAAGTAGAAAACGGGGCGCAAGTCATCGACATCAATATGGATGAAGGCATGCTCGATGCCGAAAAAGCCATGGTGCGATTTTTAAATTTAATTGCCGGCGAACCTGATATCGCACGCGTACCCATCATGGTGGACTCATCCAAATGGGATGTAATTGAAGCCGGTTTGAAATGCATTCAAGGCAAGCCCATTGTTAACTCCATCAGCCTGAAAGAAGGCGAAGAAGAATTTTTACAAAAAGCAAAATTGTGTATGCGTTACGGCGCCGCTGTGGTGGTGATGGCCTTTGATGAAACCGGTCAAGCCGATACCATGGCGCGCAAAAAAGAAATTTGTGAGCGCTCCTATCGCACGCTGGTCGATAAATTAAATTTTCCACCGGAAGATATTATTTTCGACCCCAATATTTTCGCCGTTGCAACCGGTATCGAAGAGCACAACAACTACGCTGTAGATTTTATCGAAGCCACCCGCTGGATTCGCACTAACTTGCCTCATGCCGGCGTGAGTGGCGGTGTATCTAACGTATCGTTTTCTTTTCGCGGTAATAATCCAGTACGCGAAGCTATTCACTCGGTATTTTTATATCACGCGATTAAAGCCGGTATGAATATGGGAATCGTTAACGCGAGCCAGTTGGCCGTATATGACGATTTGCCACAAGAATTAAAAGATAAAGTTGAAGACGTAATTCTCAATCGTCACAACGGTGGTACCGAAGCCCTGCTTGATATCGCTGAAAAATATCGCGGCGAAGGCGGCGCTGGTGAAATCAAAGAAGATGCTGAATGGCGTTCATTGCCCATCGCAAAACGCATTGAGCATGCGCTGGTAAAAGGTATTTCCACACATATTGAAGCCGATACCGAAGAAGCTCGCCAACACTATCCACGTCCGCTTGATGTTATTGAAGGCCCGCTGATGGACGGCATGAACGTGGTGGGCGATTTATTCGGCGAAGGTAAAATGTTTTTGCCACAAGTGGTGAAATCTGCGCGCGTAATGAAACAGTCAGTAGCTTATTTACAACCGTTTATTGAAGACGAAAAAACCGAAGCATCGAAGCCTAACGGCAAAATTTTGATGGCTACAGTAAAAGGCGACGTACACGATATCGGCAAAAATATTGTTGGTGTAGTTTTACAATGTAACAACTTCGAAGTGATCGACCTTGGTGTAATGGTACCCTGCGATAAAATTATTGACACTGCCATCGAACAAAACTGCGATATTATCGGCCTCTCCGGTTTAATTACCCCCTCACTGGATGAAATGGTATTTGTCGGGCGTGAAATGGAACGTCGCGGCATCAACAAGCCGCTGCTGATTGGTGGTGCAACAACATCCAAAGCGCACACAGCCGTAAAAATTGATCCGGTATTTAAACTCAATCAAGTTGTCTATGTGGCCGACGCATCACGCGCAGTAGGTGTTGCCAGCACCCTGCTCTCGGATGAACTGCGTCCGAAATTTGTAGAAGATATCAAGCAAGAATATGTGGAAGTACGTGAACGCAATGCTAATCGCAAACCACGCGGCACCGTGAGAACCTACCCGGAAGCAATCGCCAAAGGCTTGAAACTCGATTGGGAAAATTATATTCCACCAACACCAACATTTACTGGTATCAAAGTATTTGAAGATTATGATTTAAATACATTGGTAGAGTTTATTGATTGGACCCCATTTTTTATCAGCTGGGATCTGGCCGGAAAATATCCACGCATTCTGGATGATGAAATTGTCGGCGAAGCAGCGCGCAATTTATTTTCCGATGCACAGGAAATGCTTCGCAAATTAATCGACGAAAAACTAATTAAGGCTAATGGTGTAATCGGCTTCTGGCCAGCCAACACAGTCAATGCTGATGATGTAGATGTGTATGATGCCGCAGGAAATAAAACCGACACATTGCACCATATTCGCCAACAACACCTCAAGCAAGGCATGGAAACCAAACCGCATTACTCCCTCGCGGATTATGTTGCACCGAAAGAAACCGGAAAACAGGATTATATTGGCGGCTTTGCCGTGACTACCGGCATAGGTGCAGAAGAGCTTGCCAGACAATATCAGGATAACGGCGATGATTACAACAGCATCATGGTCAAAGCCCTCGCTGACCGTTTGGCAGAAGCATTTGCTGAACATATGCATCTGCGCGTGCGCAAAGAATTTTGGGGCTATGACCGCGAAGAAAATCTGGATAACGAAGAACTTATCAAAGAACAATACAAAGGTATCCGTCCTGCACCAGGATATCCGGCTTGCCCTGATCACACCGAAAAAGCAACCTTGTTTAAATTATTGGATGCCGAGAAAAATACCGGCATTACTTTGACCGAACATTTCGCAATGCTACCAACTGCTGCCGTATCGGGCTGGTATTTTTCACACCCTGAATCAGAATATTTCAATACCGGGAAAATCGAAAAAGACCAGGTTGAAAGCCTGGCTCAACGTAAAGGAGTGAGTGTGCTGGAAGTGGAGAGATGGTTGAGCCCGGTGTTGGCTTATGAGCCGGGGGCGGCCAACGAATAACCCTTCGCAAACTGGGGGCCATGCCCCCATCGACACACTATGACAAACTAGCCTGCACGAACTGTTATTAAAAAGTGATTTTTACAGAAGCCGCACTACGCTTTGCTTCACCGTGAAAAACAGCTTCAATATTGTTGCCATCCGGATCAAGAACAAATGCCGCATAATATCCCGGATGATAGGGTCTTTCTCCAGGCTTGCCATTATCGCGACCACCATTCAACAATGCCGTTTTATAAAAAGCGTCAACTTGATTACGGTCTTTTGCCTGGAATGCAAGATGATGACGACCAGTTAATACGCCTTGGGCAGCCTTGCTATCAGCAGTAGACACAAACAGTTCATCTACCCAAAAGAAGTCCTCACCGATACCACCGATTGGAATTTCCAGAGCCTCAAGTGCGGCTGTATAAAATTTTTGGGCAGCGGGTAAATCACGCACCACTAATTGAATATGATCTATCAATCGCCCACGATGCAATTCTTGTGTTTCCATTTCAGCCACCTGTTCAAAGTTAATATGCCAATAGTCAGTAACTACCCTACTCGTCTTCTCCACAAGCTCTTTCCAATGCAGCAATATTAAAATTCTTCATGCGGAGAAATACCTCGGTAACGCGAACAACTTTTCCGATGTCCTGATCTTGTATCATTTTGATGGAGACCATAAATTCTCTGTGTGACGGAAAAACTGTTACAAATAATGCCATCAATTTTTGATTTTATTTTAAATATCCTAAGGTTAAGATTGCCCGTTTTCAAATATGTTCCCGCACCTTCCCCACAGCAAATAGAATGGCTCGCAAATTGTAAAAATTTGCTATTCAAATCGAATTTTTGTGTAAAACCTCCCATTGAACCGATAAAATCCAATATTCATGTTTCCATTAAAATGCGAAACCAGGACCCCCGGTTATGGTACTTACATGGAGAAAGGAAATGAAAAGATGCCTATTTATAGTGCCTTTGCTGCTCTTGGGATGTGGCGGAGATAATGGCTCTTCAGGAAAAAACAAAGGTAACAGCAGTGCAAACAATAATGCACTTAGCAGTAGCAGTAGCAGTAGCAGTAGCAGTAGCAGTAGCAGTAGCAGTAGCAGTAGTGTAAATAATTTAAGTTATAGCCTTGCAAAGGTTACGAGCCTTAAAGATGAGCCCTATAGCACTACATTAGTAAATCAAACTACTGTTGGAGTATTTTATTCAATAAACCAGGATGAAAAAGTTGAGAACGGTATATTGGTAATACCGCAATATACACGCTTCAAACAATCCGCTGCCAATGCTGGAGGCTCCAGCCCCCTTGATAAAGAATGGAACATGACCGCTTATTATGAAGTAGCAACCGGCAATTTGCTGTTCTTCGATAAGTTTTCCATGAAAGGTTTACCCACCGCTATGGTTCGGTGCACATCGACATCTCCTTACCATTTTCCTGCAACAGTAAAAGTGGGCGATACCGGAATAACCCCGGCATTCACCTGCAACAATAATCTTCTTCTGGAACAAGGCAGCTGGCGTGCCGAGGATGCGGGGAATAACCATTTGAATTTTGCTATCAAGTCAAAAACATTGGACTACGAAAATAACATCGCTGATGAAAATATTATCTACACACTCGATAGCTCAGGAAAAATTATTTCCTTTCAAATTAATGACCTGAAGAGCCCTGTTAATTAATCTTTCCGCAACGATTATTACACGTAATTAACGCTCTCCTGCCAAAGGAGGGCTATAAAAATGGGCTAAAAATTATGAAACAGAAAATCGGGATTTGGTTTTAATGCCCCATCCTATAGGCTTTGGTACCACCAACAGCCGCATTAAATTCTATATTGCAAACCGTCCACCAATTGATAATTACCCAACAATGAATGAGTTGCGCGGGTTAGCTGTTGGCGAGATTGATCATATTGTTAAAAATACCAGCAATCATTGGCGCAAAGCATTTAATGTCTATGCCAAGTTGTTATTTGATTGGCACCATGGAAAAAATAGAAAGGACCTACCCACAAGTTGGCAGGAGTACCGCGATGAAAAATTATTCCGCGTACAATCGCAAGAAGCATTGCTATTCAGTAAACCAGAATTAAATAATGAAACACAAGACCTTCACATAATCGCCGGGAAAACCTATGCAGCCACGTTAGATTTACCACCATTAATATGGGTAGATCCCTATTTTGCACTTAATAAAGAACGCCGATTAATTGTTGCGCCCTACCCGGACTACCGCCAACTTTCCAATGCGCGAATTGCACAATTAATTGCATTGATGAAAGAACTCGAATAACTAACTGTGCCTATCATTACAACACTGTAATTTTTGGTCCGTAAAAATATCTTAATCATAACTATTTACAAGAAGGCTTTATGTGATCGACACGTATGCTGCGCATCCCAAGCATTACATTCAGTTTATTACTCACCGCTTGTGGTTCAGATAAAGACGACCATTACACAAAAATTTATAAGTACGATAACTCAATCTGAATACCAGGATAAAAATTGTAATAGCTAAGGACCTTTTACTATCCATTTGTTAATGTAAATACTGCTGCTAACGGCGACACATTCGGGGCACTTCGGGTAAAATCTGCCGCATTTGAAGCCCGTGGACTCCCGCCTATGACACCTGCAATTAAATCCCTGGAAAAATCCAAAGTCGGGTTTACGATCCACGAATATAATCACGACCCCGCGTCTGAATCCTATGGCCTTGAAGCGGCTGAAAAACTCGCCGTAGCCGCCGATAGAGTGTTCAAAACCCTGGTAGTAATGTTGGACGGCAAAGAATTTGCCGTGGGGATTATTCCCGTTTCAGCCCTATTAAGCATGAAACAAATTGCAAAAGCAGCTGGAGCCAAAAAAGCCGCTATGGCAGACAAACAAGCTGTAGAGCGAATTACAGGCTATGTCCTGGGTGGAGTTAGCCCGTTCGGGCAAAAAAAATCGTTAAAAACATTTGTCGATACAACCGCGCAAAACCATTCCAGTATTTACGTTAGTGCCGGCCGCCGGGGATTAGAGGTGGAAGTTGCTCCCGGTATATTTGAAACGGTATTGCGCGCGAACTTTTTCAATTTAATACAAGAATAATTATGAAATTTCAAAACCACTAACGACAGAGCTTTATAATAATCATGAAGATTATTGCAGCAGCGCTTTTATTAATGTCCTCAATGGGATTTTGGGGACATTTGAAATAATGCCATCTTTATATAGATAAATATTGACTATAGAAAAATCAATTTAATGCTACTGCTAGCAATTACCCCACAATAATGCGCCACGTTCCCCACTATTTATCATCCACACTCTTTTCTGATTGACAACTCATCCCCAAAAATAATAACTTCGAAGGACAACGTTGTCTGTTGTCTTCACAACTGAAGATGTGAAGCTCTCCTTTATTAAGCAGTCAGAGAGATGCGCCTGGATGCGCGATAATTTTTTGCAATTCCTGACGCTTGAATCTTTGTCATTGGCACTTACACCTAATCAACCACAAGTGCCTGCTTGTTTGACTTGCTGTGATGCAAGCTGTTATCCGAGTTTCAAAACATAATTAATAATGAGGATACAAAAATGGTCAAAACAAAGTTGTTTTTACTCTGCATTTTATTTTTTTCTACCAACGCACTTTACGCTTACGATTGCAGCAGCCTTGCACAGTATGCGCAAGGTAATTATGCAACAGGTAATGTGGTAAAAAACCAAAATAAAGCTTATCAATGTACTGTTGGAGGTTGGTGTTCAGTCGGCGGCCCCTACGCACCAGGCACCGGCTGGGCATGGGCAAATGCATGGGCTGATTTGGGTAGTTGCGACGCTGCAACATCCAGCACCGGAAGCTCGACTATATCTTTATCAAGCGCACCGCGCTCCAGCTCATCAATTTCCAGCAATTCAATTTCAAGTCGCACGACATCAAGCTTACGCCCCAGCAGCTTGAGTAGTTCGAGCCAATCCAGTTTGCCCACAGGTAGCTGCCCTTTTTATGCGGCGGGAACCAGTTATACGGCAGGAGCCGTAGTCAGAAATGCTGGCGGATTTTATACCTGTGCAGTACCCGGTTGGTGTTCCAGCGGCAACCCCGCTTATGAGCCAGGGGTAGGTTGGGCTCACCTCTCAGCGTGGACTACAACTACAGCTAACGCGTGTAATGGATCAAACAATTCCAGCAACAGCACAAGCAGCCTGCCGAATACCGGTTACTGTGCAGAAGAATTTGTGAGTGGAAAAATTTATACCGCAGGTTCTCTCGTTGCTTATCAAGGCGCGGTGTATCGCGCACTTGTTGATACGCATTCGATCCAACCGGGTAATACTGCTTATCCCGGCCAATGGTCCGCACCTGTTGGTTATCCGGATGTGAATAAGTGTCCGGTACCTATTCCCAATACAATTAACTACGGCACAGCACAGCCTGTTGCCGGAAATCCAAATACAGCCGTTGTAAATCCAACCGGCGCAATAGCGACTGCGAGAATTTCCAATACCGCATCGACGTTAAACGGCCAACAAGGCGCAATTAGTGTGGCTACTGATAATGGTGGCGAGCATGCTGGACTTGACGCTGATAACGGCGCACGCGTTTCAAAATTGGTTCCGGGAAACATCGCATTGCAACACAATACTTATCAAGTCACCAGCGGAACGGAAATTGTTACTTACATGGGGGATTGGGCTATCTATGGTCGCAAATTTGATTTCACTAAATTAGCCGCATCCAATGTGCATCGCATCGTGTATGGATTTGCCGGTATTTGTTATCCCGGCGCCAGCAATCTACAAGACGGTGTCTTCCCCACTACCGCACCTGCGTCTGTGTTGCGTAATTGTACGCAAAGCAAATTGCCGGATGGTGCAATGGCGCTTGCCGATTTTGAAGCAGCGTTTGTACGCAACGTTGGCGTCGCGCCAAAAGGTGTAGTAGGAACAGAAAGCCAATACTCGCTGGATCGTACAAAAGTCGGCGGCGTATTTGGTGTGCTTTATCAATTGCGCCAACAAAACCCGCAATTAAAACTGGATTTGTCGGTTGGCGGCTGGACTCTATCCGAAGGCTTTTATTGGATGGCTGGCAATCCAACTCGTCGCAAAGCATTTGTCGATTCAATTGTTCACTTCCTCGAACGTTTTGATTTTGATGGTGTAGATATCGATTGGGAATACCCGGCAAAAGACGGTTCTGTTCCCGGTGCATCAAGCCCCAACGATGCCGCTAATTATGCCGTACTGGTTCAGGAGTTACGCGCAGGCCTTGATTGGCTTAGCGTCAAAACCGGCAAAAAATATCGCTTGTCATCAGCAATTCCTGCAAGGCTCGATCACTTGGAAAAAATTAATTGGGCCAATGTGCATCCGTATCTGGATCGCTTATACGTGATGACTTATGACCTCACGGGCGCATGGGAACGTGAAATTTCGCACCACACTCCACTCTATATAAATCCAAATGCAACAGGTTCATCGGCCGGAACTTCTGCGGATGGGACTCTCAGTTATTTGCTAGGGATTGGTGTGCCTGCGAATAAATTAATGATTGGTGCAGCAAATTATCACCGTGCAAAAGCCACTGTTCCCGGCGATATTCGCGAATACACCAATGGGCTCACTGGCGCAACAACAACAGGAAGTAGCAACTGGACCGGTGCGCAATTAATTTTGGGAATCGCTGGCGTGGGCTCTTGGGACGCAGGGGTTGTTGAAGGCTACGATCTCTACCAAAACTTTTTGGATAAGGATTTAAAACCACGTAACGGCTATACGTTGTACACCGATAAACAGGCTAATGCCGATTATCTGGTCCACGAGAGTATTGGATCATACATCAGCATTGAAACTCCACGCACCGTTGCGCTGAAAACCAAATACGCAAAATCCAAAGGCCTCGCAGGAATATTCTTCTGGATGGCGGAACAGGACAATGGTTACAACCTGAATACGGCTAATCATATTCTTGGCAACCCATTAGTTACTACCAAAGCCGATGCATCGCCGCAAAACCAAATTCCGGTATGCGGGAAAAATATTACAGCGCAGGAGTGTGAGCAATTGATATTGCCGTTGCGGCAATAGATTTATAAAAAGCAGGATTTTCGACATAAAAAATTCTCCGCCAATTTTTCCGGTGGAGAATTTTAGATTTTTGGTATAAACAGATTTGGTATCTTTTTGCAGGCAGCTTGTTAAACACGACTCGCTGCAAACAACATCCACTTATAAAAACAAAACCCCGGGCAGCGTGTGAGCTGTCCGGGGTTGAGTGGGTGTTTTGCTCATTAGGAAAGGGGATCAAAATTAAAGCTCTTCATCTCTTTATATTATTTTCTCAACAAAAGGTTTTTGAGATGAACAAAAAGACAGTACAACAAAAACAAAAACAAAAACAATCCAGAAATAGCTGTAACAGCAATTAGTTTTTGGGCACCAAACCCAAATTTGTCAAATTTAAATCCTGCAAACATAAAAGGAATTGCACCAACAAAAATATATATTGAGAAAAAATTTATTGCATTAGATTTTAAGATACCCAGAAATGTCTTTTGTTGTTGATTTGTACTTTGAGTTTTCACAAAAATTCTTCTTAATGGCAGCCCATTGCTGGGCCGCCAGATGCTACAACATATCATATCCGTAATCGACACCTGCAATGCCAGTGTACTGGTTCAGGTTATTAACGCTATAAACACCCTGCTTATTACTCTCTTCCTTACTCATACACCATTACGTAATAGTGAAGTGCCATAATGCCCTACAAAGCATTTGCCGCTTTAATCCAGCAAGCCCGTATCAAATAAAGCGTCCCCAAAAATATAAATACGAAACATGGGAGGCACTAAAAAATAAAACTTATCCGAATATATAACGAGTTTTTACTGAATTAGGGAAAATTCAGTTCCCTTGTTATTTGACAAGAGCTATTCAGCATAAAAAAACACTTAAGTGATTGGCGTTCGTTCACAATAGCAATCAATTCAGTTAAACGTGGAAGAAGTGAGCTAAAGAGAGGATAATGTATAACTCACCCCATGAGCCGATAAGAATGTCTGATAATAATTTTTTGCCACCGCCACATTCCAACTTCCAGTATCATGTTGATTATGTCGGCAATGAAAAAACGCCGGTATTGGTAATCGATAATTTTTTACAGGATGCAGAAACACTCTTGGAATATGCCATGAAGTTTGGCGACTTTCGGGACGGGACTAATTTTTATCCGGGAATACAATCCAAGGTACCGGATTTTTACAGCCAGGCACTGCAACTTTATTTGACTGAGATTATTTGCAAGGCGTTTAATCTTAAACTGGAAAATATACATTACTCCGTCTCCACCTATTCCTTGGTCTTAACGCCACCCGCTCGATTAGCATTACCGCAATCCCGCCCTCACGTTGATACAATTCACAAAGAACAACTGGCATGTGTGCATTATCTGTGTACACCCGACAAAGGTGGTACATCATTTTATCGACATAGAGCTACAGGTTTTGAACAACTGTCGCCGGCACGAATGGATATTTACGGGGAACATCTGGATAAAGAAGCACTGGATACAAGCTGGCACAAAAAATACATCAATGGCTCCAACCAATACTATGAAGAGATTGGCCGCTATGAGGCCAACTTCAACCGTTTGATTGTGTATCCGAGCGATGTATTGCACTCTGCATCAATCCCTGAAAATCTTCAGTTTCGCCCAAACCCAATCGTGGGGCGGTTGACATTGAATAGCTTTATTTATCTGAAATAATAAAAGCGATCATACCCAATCGCTACTATTACAATAAAAATTCAAATAATGTTTCTTATTTGACAGTCGCGTAGTGAATGACCTACCTGTTTAACTGATTCAACAAGCGCGCGCGAATTTTACGGGCATTGTCATCGGTTAATTCACCGATTGCTCCTTGGGCTTGTTCTGGAATGTGCGCGAAATTTTCCTTTTGATAATCGAAAATATAATGATCAAAAATCATTTTCCACGCTGCACGCTGCTCAGGCGGTAAATCGCGGATCGATAAGACCGCATCAAAAAGTGCATTCACTGGTTTTCCAAAAAATAAAGGCGACCACTTAAACCAGTAATTCACTAATATGTTAAGTGAACTCAAGCTTTCTACATGGTGCCACCACATGCTGGGAATAAATATTCCATCGCCCGGTTCAAGATCAGCAATCTGGGCATACTGTAGCGCTTTTTTAAATTTCGGATATTTTTCAAAATCGGGATTATAAAAATCGACAAGACTAATCGCCTGCCCCGCCGGAGTTTTATCCAATGGGCCTACGTACAGGTTTTCCATTTGATCAAAAGGAAACAACGTAAAGCGTCTGTGACCAACCACTGAACAGGCAATATTCAAGGGACTATCCCAATGCGCCGCGATGCGGCATTTGTTCGATATCCAAATACTGACCATGGGATTATGCTGTCCCAACGCCAAATCATTATTAGCACGAAAACCAGGTAAATAGTCATCCACCGAGGTGGAGCCGATATAGATGGAAGGTGGCTGCGGATTATTGGCATTCAATAGCAATTGTTTTAACGCAAAATCCAGCTTGGTATTGACTTTATCGTAATTAAAGCCGGTCATGCTCTCATCGTAAAAAATACGACCATTATTTTCCGGCTTCCCTAAGAAAGCAGCGACCTCTTGCCCTTTATAATATTGCAGCAAATATTTTTCGACCTCCTCATGAGAGGAAAGGCCAGCTTTCACAATGGGCCAGGAAGATGCAAGACCTTTTAAAATTAACGGTTCACTCGACAACAACACGTCATCAGGAATTTGATCCGGTGTGCAGCCATGGACAACTTTTACTTTTTTATCAATGTTAATCATAAAAACAACTTAATGATTTCTATTGCCATAACAATGCCATGAACCGACGTTATTTGCTCAGCAATTTCGCCTCAATACGGGCAATTAATTTGACCATATTAGAATGAGAGGCTAATGCCATATAGATACATTCTAAAAATCCTTTGCCGTGCAGTTCAGCCACAGCACTACCAGGTAATGAACTTAATTTGTCTTCATTAATAGTGTACAGCCCTGCAAGATTATTGCGCTCACCATTCTTCAATGTAATTTCAAGCGCAACAGTTTCCAGTAATTCATGTGCTAATAACGCATCCGTAAATTGCTCGTTCAAATCTGTGCCGTATTGGATATAGTCCAGCAAATCCACAATTGCTTCCAGATAGGGCGAATAGCCTCCATGCGGCAAAAATACGGCATCGCCCTGACTTTCGCTAATGCGAGGGCTATCCATATCAACATATACCATCTTACTGGGCAGACCAGAGACATCATCTGGTTTTGGTGGCTGTATGCCAATCAGAAAAGGCCGTCTTTTTACCGATGCGGGAATGTACTGCGAGTCCCACCCTTTTTCCGATAAAAACAAGTTTTCATTTTGGCGCAACCCCGTTAGCGCAACAGGGATAAACCGCCCTGTTTCAGGATTTTTCTTAAAAAAAATGGGGTAGTCATTTTGGATCGCACGAAACTCTTGAGGAAAAGTCACCACGGACATCTCATCATCACCATACTGTGATGAATAATCACGAATTACACGCAGATTTTTATGGTCAACATTATTCAATAAAGCAAAAGTAGGCATAGTATCTCCAAGAAAGGAACTATCCAGCATTATTATTTTCAGTGCTGGATTCTAAATTTTTTGTAATCTGTGTTTTTTTATTTTTTCAATCAATTCGCGATTAGGCAGTAAAACTTTCTTTAGTTGCTGAATGTGCTGCGCATTTTCCATAAACAGGGATTCTGCTTTCCTTAACTTTTTTTCCTGCAAACGTTTTACGTCGACGCCCATTTTGCTATCGATATTTGCAGATGCAGCACCTTTCATACCGTAATAAATATATTGGTAACTGGCAGAAGGAAACATTTCTTCCCTCAATACTTCGTCGTATCGCCAAGGCGATTGTGTTTTCCACAACTCCAAGAGTTCTTTCAAACTGTCAGGAATTGTACTGGCAAGGCAGTTATCACGCCAATATGCTGTATCAGTACGCTTCGTAAGCACATAATGCAGCTTTAAAAAATCGATAATTTGTTGCCAATGATGGCTCAGTGTGCGATTAAATCGTTTGGCCACTATATCCATAGTAGTGCGATTAGCCGGAAACTGCTCCGCGATCATTTTTGCGGAGACTTCAATCAATACTAATGCAGTCGCTTCCAATGGCTCAATAAAACCTGCAGATAAACCAATTGCTACACAGTTTTTATGCCAGAAAGTTTGGCGATGGCCAGGATTAAATGAAATTTTCCTGACTGATAACTCCTCCGCCATTTTTTCACCAACGGCTGGAGCAATGTAATTGCGCAACTCTCTTTCGGCAAACTCATCCGTTGTGTAGGCACTGGAAAATACATGCCCAATGCCACGTCGGGATTGTAAACCTATATCCCAAATCCAGCCGGCAGACTGCGCAGTCGATAAGGTATGCGACGCGATAGCGTCTGCACCATTCGCATAGGGAATTTGAACCGCCAGTGCGGAATCATTAAAGAGCGTATTTTTTTGCGAGACCACT
This sequence comes from Cellvibrionaceae bacterium, assembly GCA_021151825.1. Taxonomy (GTDB): domain Bacteria; phylum Pseudomonadota; class Gammaproteobacteria; order Pseudomonadales; family Cellvibrionaceae; genus Cellvibrio. Next base: position 177,368 of record JAGKWQ010000006.1, on the reverse strand, counting down.
GGGATGGCGTAATGCTTGCCAAGCAATAAGGATGACAACCCGGTACAGTCAATAAATAATTCGCCGGAAACTTCACCTTGAGTGTCGGTAGTAACGGATTTGATATCGCCATTTTCATGCGAATTTATCGCAGTGACATTTGCACGAACGTATGTCACACCTAATTTTTCAACGCAATGTTTATGCAAAAAAGGCGAAAATTTTCCTGCATCAAGGTGGTATCCGTAATTTAATACAGCGCCAAATTCTGCAGTAGAAATTTGTTTGGGCGCGTAACCTAAATCGCAAATCGCAGATTGTGGACACACTGCATTGGCAAAAGGAATTTTATCGCGGAAAGGCATCCAAAATGGAGCCAGATTAATTTCATGATATTTGGCTGGAGCAGTGAAGGGATGATAGTAATCATCTTCTTTTGACAAGCTTGTCCAGCGAGAGAATTTAGAACCTTGTTTAAAGCTCGCATCACATTCACGGAAAAATTCGGTTTCTGATATGCCCATCGTTTGCAAGGTTGCACACATGGTTGGCCAAGTGCCCTCACCTACGCCGATAGGATTAATATCAGGGGATTCAATCAGTGTGATCTGAACACGCGCAGGGCTTAATGCCGCAATAACACCCGCCGCTAACCAACCCGCGGAGCCACCACCCACTATTACCACTTGGGTTATTTGATCAGTCATATGCAACCTGCTGAACTTCTATAATAATTTTTATTGGTAACCAGTATGAACAGGAATGAGACTAGCGCAAACCGTTAAAAAAGCCGCTGTTTCCAGCGGCTTTTTTAGTTGCAGTACAACATTAATGCAACAATCCAATACAACACCTAAATAACATTAGAAGCTGTAACGAACACCCACATTGTAACGAGCACCGGTTTCGGTATAGCTAGATGTCATACCGGTATCGCGCACATAAGTACGTGTGTCTTCGTCAGTGAGGTTCAATGCTTCCATAGACACAGTCAGGTTGTCAGTGATGTCGTAGCTTACACTGGCATCCAACTGACCATAAGCTTCGGTATAACCTGCGTAACTATTTAAGAAGTCATCACGCCAGTTATAAGCCAGACGAGCTTGCAGACCATTTTTATCGTAGAAACCGATAAAGTTTGCAGAGTCACTCAAACCATAAACAGCAAACTGTGATCCAGTGGATGCATTGTCAAACTCGGTATCAGAATCCACTACGGTAGCATTCGCCTGGAAGCCGAAACCTGACTCACCAAAAGTATGCTGCCACGCAATTTCAATACCATCGATAGACGCATCTTTGTTATTGATCGGTTGGGTGCTCTCGTAGTTAAGAATTGGATCTGTTGGCAATGCCCAAATATGGCCAGTAACTGGATCTACAGTCTCAGGATATTTGGCACGAATGTAAGCTGCGATGTCCGGATTCGTGGTATTACCAGCTGCCATAGCCTCCTTCCAACGCTCTCCCATGTAAGGAGTACGGAAAGGCTCTGCTATACCACCCGGCAGATCCGCTGTTGAGCCTTCTTGCGGGGCAGAACCACCGATGAAGTCAGCAACGTCTTTTTTGAAGTAACCTAACGATACATAGCTAGAGTCGGCGTAGTACCACTCTGCGGATATATCAAAGTTGGTTGATTCCATTGGTTTCAGGTTTGGGTTACCCGATGATGCAGTGACCTCACTGCTGCGCGGTGCAGCATTCCACTTGTAACCACCTCTCAAATCGGCAAAGTCCGCGCGCGCGATAGTTTTGCTGATAGACGCACGAGCTTTAATATCATCCGTCAAGGAAATATCAAAATCGAGGTTCGGTAAAGTTTTTGAATAGTTACCCGTGGAGGTGCCGTATTCGTTACCATTAGCCGTCAAAGCATACTCGTTACCACCATTCCAGCGAGCTAACGGCAGATAAGCCGCTACATATTGGGATGATTCAACGTCAGTAGTTTCATAACGCACACCTACTGCCAAGTTAGCCGGCATACCCACGATCTCTGGCTTGAAACCAAACTGCACGTAAGCAAAATCAGTGGTCTCTGTTGTAACATCGTCGTCCAACCCGTCATTCGCCATGGTGTTGTCGCGGAAAGTACAGTAAGCCTTTGGACAAGGGCCAGTATCGGAGCCATAGAGCCTTGCACTAACATCCAACAACTCATCCCAGTTGGCGCGAACAATCGTGTTTTGGAAATTAGGGCTATTGAATTCACTGTTGTCAAAGTAGTTGGTCAGCCTGTCAACAATCCAGTAGTACTGCGGAATATCACCAATACCATTTTTACCCTGCACACCGCCCCAGGTACCTTGGTTTTGCTCTTGACGGCCCAGGAAGTAATACTTGTTGGTGATTTCGTTAGTACCTGCACCGGCTTTAATGTTGTCGATAAAGCTATCATCGAAAGTATAAGTACCTTTTAATTGGTACTCATCAACAGCAGAGTCCTGATCTTGTACACGGAAAATATTGTTGGTCAGCTGCATACGAGAAACATCAGGTACTACGTCATCACGACCATCAGCATACTCAAAATGCATAAGCGGATATTTCTTGGTGAAATCAACACTCACCTTATAGTCATCGATAATGCCGAAGTGGAACTGGTTATTACCGCCCCACTTACCGTTCGGACCAGAGTAAGAGTCTGAGTTGTGTGCATCAAATTCCACCACCAGATTATCGGTAGCATCCCACTTCATATTCAAACCGGCTGATTTAAGATCTGATTTAGCCTGGTTATGGTTAATAACATAGTTAAGCTCTTTAGCCCTTGCGACTTCGGTGTAAGAAAGCGGATAAGCAGGGTTGGTGTCACTCCACTCAATTTCGAGAGAACCATCGTTAGGACGGGTAAACCAAAGGCCGGTACCAAAGTTGTTTTCTTCACGCTCTTGGTTAACGTAGAGGTAATCAGCCGTTACCGTCAGTCTTTCTACTGGTTGGTACTGAACAGTCAACTGAGCGTTTGTGCGCTTGCGATTTACTTCATTAACGCGGTACATAATCTCGGATGGAAGCGCACGGCTTCTACCTTCCGGCACATCTTTATAGCTAGATGGTAAGTCGTCCCAGTCACCTATCGGCTTATCAGCCGCATGAGTAAACCAACCACTCACCTGGGATTGGCGGTTGCCGCTGTTACGATCTTGATAACTAGCGGTCAAAGAAACGCCAATTTTGTCATCGGCGAAGGTATTGCTGAACAAACCGGAAATTTCCGGAGTTACACCACCTTCAATGACAGAGGATTCATCGCGAACTGCCTTTCCGGACACAATTGCTTTCAACCCCGGACTACTAAGAGGGCGAGGAGTCAAAATGTTGATTAATGCCCCCATGCCGCCGGACTGCACATCGGCACGACCGCTTTTGAAAACTTCAACACCGGCGATACCTTCAGAAGCCAGGTTCGCAAAGTCGAATGAACGACTGGTACCAAAAGAAGAGGCTGGCATTTGACGGCTGTTCAGAGTTACCAGGTTGTAGCCACTGCCCAAACCACGAACAGTCACTTTACTGCCTTCGCCGTTTACACGGTCAATCGATACACCAGGAATACGTTGCAGGGATTCTGCAAGGTTGGAATCGGGCATCTTGCCGATGTCTTCTGCAGAAATCGCATCAACTACACCAGTAGCATCGCGTTTGATATCCATCGCACGCTGCAAGCTACCTTTAATACCGGTAATCACAACTTCTTCAACTGCGCCATCGTCCTGCGCAAATGCGATGGTGCTAAAACCAGCCGCCATGACCGATGCGACGGTAGTAGCAATCATCTTCTTTTTAAATGTCATTGGGTTTTGCATGAACTTAATCCTCGAACCGTTATTGTTATCGTAACTCGCTGTAGTGTGGGGGCCGCCGATGGAGGCTCACGAGCCAGTTACTTACCTCTCACTGGTCTTGCTTATTAGGGATTAAAACGAAGGTTTTGTTATTAAATCCCTACGCTATATTCACGTGTTTAACCAAGGCAGGCGTCCGAATAGACATCAATTGATCAAGGTGGGAAGTTCGAGAGAACGGACTTTAGTAGGATGGATAAAAAACCTTAATAATCAAAAGTTTGAAAAATCACATTTAAAAAAGTGGGATACAACAACGATTAATTTTTTAATCTATGGCGCGAGTTCGGGGAAATTTCTCACATTTGTACGCGCAAATTTCGAGCAATAAAAAACCCGGCAATGCCGGGTTTTGTTTATGTTGCACTCAACAATATTGAATAAAATTATTCGAGCAAGCTGCGCAACATCCATGCTGTTTTTTCGTGCAATTGAATACGCTGGGTTAACAAATCCGCAGTCGCCTCATCTTGTGCCGCCTCAGCCGCCGGGAATAAAGAGCGCGCAGTTCGTACAACAGCTTCCTGCCCTTCCACCAACAGCTTGATCATTTCTTGCGCTTTTGGAATGCCTTCCTCTTCCTTAATACTGCTCAATGCGGCGTACTGTTTGTAGGTTCCCGGTGCAGGAAAACCCAACGAACGAATACGCTCTGCTACAAGGTCAACTGCCAATGCCAATTCGGTGTATTGGGTTTCAAACATCAAGTGCAATGTTTGAAACATTGGACCAGTGACGTTCCAGTGGAAGTTATGGGTTTTCAGGTAAAGGGTGTAGGTATCGGCCAACAACCGGGATAAACCATGGGCGATTTCCTCGCGATGCGCTTGGGAAATTCCGATATCGATATTCATAAAAACTCCTTAGCTGAATGGGTGATTTAAACAAACTATAGTGATGTAATCAGATGCAATGGGATAACTATAAATTAGAGACAACCTTACTCGCTATTTGGTTTTGCCTATGTATCAAATTTAAAAATATTTCAGGACTGGCTATAACCCATCAGTACCCAATCACGTCCACGTGACCGATATTTTTGATGGATAGCCACAATATCAGCAGGGCAATGCACCGGATCAATTTCAAAACCGAGTCGACGATAAAATCCCGTGAGATGTGGCAGCGCAAAACAATAACAGCCTGACGGCGCAATATGAGGCTTGCAATCAATCATCAAACGACTCGCCAGCCCCCGCCCTCGCCACTGTGGATCTACCAATAGATTTCGCAACCAATAATGTCCGGATGCCTGGGGCACCAGGCGCGCCGCTGCAATAAAGTCACCGCTTGAATCAGCCAGTACAAACAGGCGTTCATGCACCGCACATTTTACTTTATAGCCATGGTCGCGATAGAAACGGTCTACCAGCGCCGCACGCGCTGGTTCTATGGATTGAAACAAGAAGGAAGGATCAGGTAGAGACAGGTTTGGTTCACAAACAGACATCAGGTTTTATCTTTATCGGCAGGTTCTTCCATATTATCTAACGGAAACAGATTATCGGCCATTAAATCATCAGGCATTTTTACTTCTGGTTCATCGTTGTTGCCCATAGGGCTGTTAACGCTCTGGGGGCCGCTATCGCTCATGGGTATAGTACCCATATCCGACTCATCAGAAACATCAATCACCGTTTTCTCTGCTGGCGCGCTGGCATTTTTTTGCAAATTGTTCACATCGGTTTTGAGTGTTTTTTCAATCTCGTCGTTATCGTCCTTATTTTTTCCACCAGCAATTAAACGATAAACAAAATACCCCAGAATAAGGACTAACAGATTACCAATGCCGATGCCAACATAGAGCCACAAATTAGAGCTTTCTTCCGGTTGAGTTTCTGCTTCAGATGCCGGCTTTTCCGCAGCAGGAGCCGCTTCACTGGATGACGATGCAGCTTCGCTTGCCGGATGTTCTGCTGCTAACACACTGGCCTCATCAGGAAAATCAAAACTGTCAGCCTGAATGGTTTCAGTTAACGGACTGCCATCAATTTGTTTACCCGTTACATTCAAACTGATGTCGTAATGTGCAGTTTGGACCGGGGTAAACGAAAACTCCCAGCGCTCGTTGCCAATCGAATTCAGATCGCGCTCAAGATTATTGGCTTTGGAGTTTTTAATAATGGCTTTAACCGTCGTTGCACCAACATCAACCGCTTCCAGATCGGCGGTTAATTTATAGCTGTATACTTTTTTACCGGATGATTCATCCACTGTTTTTTCCAGCTTGAATGCTGAATCAGAAATATTCAGGTGGTGGACAAATTCTCGCTTGAAGGTTTTACCATCAATCAGAATTTTTACATCATACCCGCCCTGCCCGCTAAGTCCCTGGAGTTGCTGATGGAAATTACCGTCATCAGGCGCCCCCATGGTTAATGGAGTTGATTTCACTTCAGCAGTATCGCCACCGGAAATTAATACTTCGCCGGTTAAGAGATTGAGAAAATCTTTATTAATAATGGTTTTGCCATTTTCCTGAAAGGAATAGGTTAAATCTAATGGCTGATTGGATTTAACATTACTATTCATCGGCTGCACGGTCAGTTGTAAATTACTCACCACCGTCACGCGACTGCCAGGTGCCATATCGGTTTTTACTTTCCATTGGCCTGCGAGTGGATGTTGCACCGTAATCAAATCGTATTTATCCGTGCGATACCAATTCACATTATTTTTGGGATCAGTGTTACTAAATTCTTTACCATCAGGCGCAACAATAATAGTGGCCGGCACTTCGGCACGACGAAAAATCAATGCGGTAAACTCTTGGATGCTGCTATCCACCAGAAAACCATTTTCATCCAGCGGCACGCGTTCTGCGGGAACAGCTTGATCGAAAATTCTTAAGAAAGTGCTCATCAACTCATCAGCAGTATCAGCAACTTCAGAAATACCATCGGTGGCGATGGAAAGCTTTTTCATTAATTCCTGATCAGAATCGTCCGAGAGCGCAATGGTATGAATACGATAATCCGACGCTTTTAAGCGGGGCAATAATTCGGTGAGCACGCGTTTGCGCTCATTGAGATTTACGATGGCTTCTTTACTGATATCTACTACACCATCTGTCAACAAAATAATATTGCGCCGATAATCTTTGGAAGGCGTTGCATAATCTTCAGCGGCTTTTTCCAGCGCACCGCCAATATTGGTGAACATTGCGATGGAATTAATGGTATTAGCTTTTTGTGACCCTTCAGTGCGCCATGCCTGGTCAACCACGCGATGAGGAACCAGCATATTCACCGATTGGCCAAACGTCCAGATGCCGGCTTTGCTGTTATCCGGCAACAAACGCACAATTAAATCCACCGCAGGTTTGCGCAAGTTTTGTGGATCGGTTTTTTTCATGCTTCCGGAAATATCGATCACTACCCGTACATCAGCCGGTAATGGTTTTGCGATCTCATCAGCCCATAAGGGGCCATTCATGAGCAGCGCAACAGAAAGTAACAATAAACACAGTTGGCGCATGAGGGTTCCTGTCAACAAATCGGCATGTGCAAAAAGCAGGCAAAACCTGCTTATTGTGGATGTTATTGCCATTAGTTATAGCAGCAAGCAGCCAATTCGCCATTTTTAGCAGGAATGGAATTTGTAAAAAACCGTAGCTGGAATTGGTCGGTGGATTACTAACCCGGTAGATAATCAAACACGGCAGCAGATAAGAAGAAACAAAAAAAGCCAGCGAAATGCTGGCTTTTGACAATGCTGGTTGGCAATGAATTGCGCTTGGCTAACGAATAGCGCGAATGGGCTCACCATGAAGGAGTTCGTCGCGCGCAATGCGCTCATCACGCGATAAACCGCGACCTGAATTGCGATCATTCCGCGGTTGATTGTAACCGTAATCGTCCTCATCATCAGGATAGGTATTTTGCTGGAACGGGCGGTATTCTTCTTGCGTCGGGCGTCGGTTGCGCGTCAGTATCTGGTACACCAGAGACAGTACCTGTGCAATTGCCCAAATGCCCAACATCACTTTCAACAAGGGTTTGATTGCAATAAAACCACCCTCAAAAAAACCAAACACCAGAGTATAAACTCCAGGAGCCATGGTCATTTTTTCCTGATCAATTGCATAAGGCGTAAATAGCAACACCATTACAGTGATCACCATAAAATGCGTAACTGCTCGCCCCAGGCGTCGGAACAATAACCAGGCCGCCAATGAACAGCCCAAAGCACCAGCGAGGTAAAGCGCCCATGCATATTGGTATTCAGTGATATTTTCCATTAGCAGTATCTCCAGGCATTTATATTTACAAACATCAATTCACCCAACGAATTACATAATCTTCAAGATCATCGGGATTTACCGACGTTTCATGAAGCACCCGGCCACGCACCGAAACACCGGCACTATGAATGGAATCCGGGTCACCGGACACCAACGGATGCCAATCGAATAACGGGATACCTTCAGCAACCAGACGATAGGCGCAGGTTTCGGGCAACCAGTATGTGTCTTTCACCGATTCCGGCGTAAGCACCGCACAGGCCGCTACTAACTGCTGGCGATTAGTGTATTCCTGGCAGCGGCAGGTGTCATGGTCCAGATAGCGGCAGGCCACTTTGGTGTAATACACATCGCCGGTATCTTCATCTTCCAGTTTGTGCAGGCAGCATTTACCGCAGCCATCGCACAGGGATTCAAACTCCTCAAGCGACATCTGTTCCAGCGTTTTTGCTAACCAGAATACTTGCTGTGCCATACCAATTAATGACCGGATAATTTTGAGTTAAGCGCACGAATGCGCTCTGCATCAACATCGCGTTCAGCGCGCGGCGGCATCTGCAGATAAAACCCTTTTTCTTCCAAACTCTCCGCCACTTTTTCCACGCTGGCATTGGCGAGTTTTTTCCCCGGTGTTAATAGCAACACCATCGCTTGCTGCGGTTTGCCAAAAAGCGTTAATAAATCTTCCGGAACCCGGCTCAGGCCTTCCTCTTTCTTTACGTAGAGGTACATCCCTTCTTCTTTTGGGCTGCGGTAAATTTCACAAATAATTTTCATAAGTAGCTGGCTTTCGTAGATAACGAGCGATCAAATAGTAACGTTCAGGTTAAAACAGGTAATACACAGATTAGGATAAAAACTGGCTTTGCGCGATGCGCAATAATCCTTCGCCAATCAAACCGAAACGCCACCCCTGCAAACGCACTGGTAATTGGTATTCGCCGCCCTTCATTCCCGAGCGCACAATAAATTCGTAGTCCTTTTTGCGAATCAATATCTCAGCGGGAATCTGTTGTTGCTCAGCGAATTCACGGACAAAATTTTTCAGGCTTTTCATCAACGGACCTTCACTCTGTGCAAGCGGAGGATCCAGACGTGTGGGCCAAGTGGACTCATCGCGATCCAATGCGGTATTCACAATTTGCAGAATCGTTTCGCCATCATTTTTTACCGTGCGCGACGGAATGTCCGGCACTTTTTGCAAATGGGCAAGATCCTGTACTTTTTTGCGTGCAATCTCCCACAGCGATGGTTCTTTAATTAAACGGTTGCGCGGAATATTACGGGCACGTGCTTCGCATTCGCGCCAGACACATAAATCGCGCAGGATCGATAATTCCAGCGGGCGCAATTTCCACGCAAAACCCACTTTCTGGTAAGCATCGGAAAACTCTTCCGGTTTGCGCGCATTCGCGACCAAATCGGCGCAATCACTTTTTACCCATTCCAGGCGGTTGTTGGCTTTTAGCAATTGCAACAATTTTCCATACACAACCAACATATGGGCCACATCCAGCGCTGCATATTTTAATTGCGCGAGGCTCAAGGGCCGCTGCACCCAATCGGAACGGGTTTCATCTTTGGGGATTTCGATCGTCAGCAGATTTTTTACCAGCGATGAATATCCGAGGCTGAAACCTAAACCCGCAAACGCGGCAGCGATTTGCGTATCAAACAACGGGGCTGGCACAACGCCTAACCAGCGCTGGAATACTTCCAAATCTTCCGAGCAGGAATGCAACACTTTGGTTACTGCCGGATCAAGCATTAATTCCCGCAGTGGCTCGTTGCTGTTAATCGCCAGGGGATCAATTAAATAACAACCCTTGCCATCACCGATTTGCAGCAAGCCGGCAATCGGATAAAACGTTTCGCTGCGCATAAATTCCGTGTCTACAGCAATAGCCGCTTGTTGGCGCCAGGTAGCGCAAAGCGCCGCTAATTGATCGTCCTGATCAATCCAGATTGGTTCGGTAGGAATTAACATTAGAGAATTATCTACACAACAGGGATCTACGGAATTTATAAACTGCGGCGCGATGAAAACGCGTGCGCAAGAGTACCGCCATCAATAAATTCCAACTCACCACCGAGTGGAACACCATGGGCAATACGCGATACAGTGACATGTAAATTTTTGGCGCGCTCACTGATGTAATACGCCGTTGCCTCACCTTCCACCGTAGGGTTGGTAGCAAGGATAACTTCGAGAATTCGATCCTCAGGATGCTCGGGATCATGTTGTAATAATTTTATTAATTGATCGACCCCAATATCTTCCGGACCTATACCATCAATAGGCGACAGATGGCCGAGCAACACAAAATATTTACCTTGGTACGTACCCGCTTGCTCAATCGCCAATACATCACCCGGAGTTTCCACCACACACAACAAGGTGTTATCGCGACGGTTGTTCGCGCAAATGCCACAAAACTTTTGTTCAGTGAGCGTGCGACAACGTTCGCAGCGGCCAACACCCGCGACAGCTTTTTGCAAACTCGTAGCAAGGCGCTCTGCTCCTGCACGGTCACGCTCCAATAAATGCAACGCCATACGCTGGGCAGATTTGGGGCCAACGCCAGGTAAGCAGCGCAGCGATGCCATAAGTTCATCAATAAGCGGACTAAACATGGAAACTACTTTTTGTGGTGATTAATTGGTTTTATCAAATGTTAAAATGGCATTTTGAAATCAGGCGGAATTCCCATACCAGCTGTCATTTTTTCCATTTGGTCACGATTTTGTTGTTCGATCTTGCGCACGGCATCATTCACAGCAGCAGCGAGTAAATCTTCCAGCATTTCTTTATCTTCACTTAATAAACTGTCGTCGATGCTTACACGTTTTACATCGTGACGGCCAGTCATCACAACAGAAACCAAACCTGCACCCGCCTCACCTTTCACTTCAGCTTTAGCCAGGTCTTCCTGCATTTTTTGCATATTGGCCTGCATTTGCTGGGCCTGTTTCATTAAATCGCCAAGACCTTTCATAGCGCCCTCTTTCTAAATATAAAATTAAAATAAATTGATCAAAAAATTCAATTGACCGGTTGAATTGTATCTTCACGCAAGGTTGCGCCGAATTGTGCAATTAGCTGTTGCACAATCGGATCATTCTTGATGGCGTCTATCGCTTGCAGCTGACGTTCTTCGCGCAAACGAATCACCATCAACGCTGGCGTTTCTGCAGTAATTTTTCCTAACTGGATACTGACGTGAATGGTCTCGGTAAAATAATCCGTAAGCAAATCCGCCAAACGTTTCTCATGGCTCACATCAAATAGAGTGCTGTTGTTTTCATCCAATACAAATTGGAAGGCATTGCCTTGCCGGCTAATTAGTTGGCAATTGGCAACCGTACTTTGCAAAATTCCGGTAACACCCAGGCCCAAATAAATTTCAGTCCAATCCTGCGGCCCTGCCTGTTCGTAAGGAACCTTGCGCAATGGTTTTGCGCGTACAGGTTCAGGTGTTATCGGTTTGGGTGCGGGAGCAGTGATTTCAACCGGAGTAACAACAGCCGATGAATTAAATACAGAGTCTAATATGGCCGCAGCAGGCGGCTGCGCCGCCTCAGGCTTTTTTGGTTCGTTTACTCCATGGTCAACTGATACAGAAGCCTGATCTGCCGCAGCTGGCGCTTCGTAATAAGCCGGAGCCTGCGCATATTCTGCATATTCATCGTCGGGAATATTATCGTATGGGCCATCAAATGGCGGCGGCTCAGGCAGCGCCGATGGGGCGGCTGATTGCGGTGCAGAAACCGGGGTACTTGCGGGCGCAGCAGGAACGCTCGCTTGGCTCATTACAGGCGCCGGAGCTTGAGCAACAACTGCCGGTTGAGCGGCTTGATGTGCTTGCGTGTGTGGTGCCGCTACTTGTGGCAGAGCAGTCACTTGTGGAGCAACATTTGCAATAACAGGATTGGGTACAACAGTGCTTGCAGGAATGTTAGCCGGCGCAGTTAAGACTGGTTTTATCGGCGCGGTGGATTGTGGCAATGCCTGGGTTGGCATATCGATTACGCCCTGAGGCTTGAACGCCAGCATCCGTAATAACACCATCTCAAAACCGGCGCGCGGATCCGGTGCCAATGGCAAGTCGCGACGACCTAACAAGGCAGTTTGATAAAAGAGTTGCACATCTTCCGCTGGCATTTGTTGCGATAACTGTAGAATACGCTCGCGATCACCGTGACTGTTATCAACCGCCTCTGGCAATGCCTGGGCAATGGCAATACGGTGCAATACTGCCAACATTTCAGCCAACGCACTGGCGTAATCCGGTGCTTGTTCGGACATGCGCTCCACAGCCGCAAGAACAGCGCGCCCATCATAACTCGCCAGTGCAGTCACTACATCGTAAACGGCAGTCTGATCGATGGTGCCCAACATGGTACTGACTTCGGATTCGGTAATCTTGCCGGAACCATAGGCAATCGCCTGATCAGTCAAGCTCATCGCATCACGCATACTGCCATCAGCAGCACGGCCAAGGTGCCAAAGGGCAGATTCTTCGTAAGGGACCAACTCCTGTTCCAACACAAACTTCAAATGCTGGACAATACGCTCGGGGTTCATGTTTTTCAGGTTGAACTGCAAACAGCGCGAGAGGATGGTCATGGGCAATTTTTGCGGGTCAGTGGTCGCCAGCAAAAACTTCACATGAGGAGGAGGCTCTTCCAGTGTTTTCAACAGTGCGTTAAAGCTGCTGTTGGAGAGCATATGGACTTCGTCGATCAGGTAAACCTTGTAGCGACCGCGAGTCGGCGCGTACTGGACATTTTCCAGCAGCTCGCGCGTATCTTCCACTTTAGTGCGCGAGGCAGCGTCCACTTCGATCAAATCGACAAACCGGCCTTCAGCAATTTCGCGGCAGCTTGAACATTGGCCACAAGGCTCGGAACTAACACCGGTTTCACAGTTGAGACATTTCGCCAGAATACGCGCGATGGTGGTTTTACCCACACCGCGAGTACCGGTAAACAGATAAGCATGGTGCAGGCGATTATGGTCCAGGGCGTTAATCAGGGCCTGGAGTACGTGCTCCTGTCCCACCATTTCGCGGAAAACCCGCGGACGCCACTTGCGCGCCAGAACTTGATAGCTCATGCCGGATGCTGCTCTCTTGCCAAAAGGACGAATAAAAAATCAGGCGGCGATTATAGCGGCGCAAGGCGCAAATAGACACCAAGTGCAAACGAATCCATTAATCAAATAACGTTAATTCAGGGAAAAAACAGATTTTAAAAGAAGGGATTTAGGAGGCAACCTAATCAGCCACACCCCGGCACATAACTTACTGCTACCGTTGCTCCCTTCCGGGCCTGGCGGGGTTTACAGATCATCATTGCGAGGGGACCGATCAGGTCACCATAGTGCTTGCATTGATAACCGGGCGGCTATCGCAAGAGGCGCGCATTATCAACACTTTGCCCTACCATTGCAAGGCAGAATTTTTCATTTACTTTTTTGAACAATTGTTGATCCGCATTGAACAATTGCTGATCCGTAGAGGCGCAATTTATTACGCCCTTGCCTCTTGCCTCCCCTTGCAGTGAATCACCGGCCAATGAATTGCCACAATTTTCAGGCGCGATAAATCGCGCCCATACGATTAAAAACATGCGTGCGGCATTTCACCAAAACATGACCAATTCCCTGTTATTAAAAAGATTTTTTCCTCCATGGCGTCCATTGCAATTCCTTTTTTCGTCTCCATCATCTAGGCTTCACAAAGTTATTTTTACCGACAATCAACTCACAAGGTTCAGGAGTATTTTTATGGCAACAGTGACTCTCAAAGGAAATCCTTTCAATACCAACGGAAACCTGCCCGCAGTTGGCAGCAAAGCACCGGCGTTCAAACTGGTAAAAACCGACCTTTCCGACGTTTCCTCTGGCGATTTGGTTGGCAAGCGCGTTGTTCTGAATATTTTCCCAAGTGTTGATACTCCCATTTGTGCACAATCGGTACGCACGTTTAACGCGCAAGCCAGCGCACTCGATAACACTGTTGTGATTTGCGCATCGCAAGACCTGCCTTTTGCCCTGGCCCGCTTCTGCGGCGCAGAAGGTTTGGACAAAGTAATCCCGGCGTCAGCATTTCGCTCTGCTTTCGCGTCTGATTTCGGTGTAAAACTGGTTGATGGTCCCCTTACCGGTTTGAGTGCTCGCGCTGTAGTGGTGCTGGATACTGAAGGCAAAGTGTTGCACACCGAGCTGGTGAGCGAAGTTGCCCATGAACCTAACTACGATGCTGCATTGAAAGTACTGACTTAGTTGTTGCCGACTTAACGTTTGAAAACTTCTAATTTGAAAGCTTCGAACTGAAAACGCCAGCGTTATGCTGGCGTTTTTATTTATCTCTCCTTTGCCAGCCTTCTCTATCTCACTCACCTTCGACGCAACTAATTGCATCAACCCATAGATTTCTTATTGCCAAAAACTCTGAAAAACCCCTGCCTTTTTCGCTGACAACGCTGCCTAACAAATAGCCACTGCCTATACTCAAGCCAGTAACCGCGCGGTTTAGGGGGAATCTCCTTGCGAAACGCTATGCGTGGTTAAGTAAAGGCAACCAAGGGAGCCGTACGGATGCCACCTCAGGGTAATATCCCCAAACAATCAGGTTACATACGCGAATTACTGGATGCAGTACCTGCCGGTATTATCGTGACCCATCAGGATGGCCGCATCAGTTACATCAATGCCGAAGCCGAACGCCTGTTTGGCTATTCCCGCGAAGAGCTGCTTGAAAAAAGCATCGACCTGCTGCTCCCTGAACGTTACAACCGCAATCACGCCCAATTGCGCCAGAGTTATACCGATCAACCCTCCACACGCTACATGGGTGCCGGGCGAGATTTGTATGGCAAGCGTAAAGACAATACAGAGTTCCCGCTTGAAATCGGCCTGCGTTCACTCCTCGCCGATGGTGAACAATTTATTGTTGCCACTATCGTCAATATTAGCCGCCGAAAACAACTGGAAGAACGATTGAGCAAAGTGATTGAAGCCTCCCCTTACGGCCAGTTATTGGTCGATGAGGATGGCATCATTCAAATGATGAACCCCAGCCTGTTGAAATTATTTGGTTACACCAGAGAAGAATTGCTGGGGCACTCTATGGATATTTTATTACCTGAACGCTATCGCGCAGGTCATGAAAAATTACGCGAAGGCTACATCCAAAAACCCAGCTTGCGCCCCATGGGATTAGGGCGCGATTTAACGGGGCGTCATAAAAGCGGAACGGAAATTCCCATTGAAATCGGTTTGAGCCAGGTTGCCAGTGATACCGGCAATTTAACGCTGGCCGTGGTTACTGATATTTCAGAACGCAAACGCCTGGAATTAAATCTGAAGCAAGCAAATGCGCATCTGGAAGAGTTTACCTATGTAGCATCACACGATTTGAAATCACCATTGCGCGGCATCAGCGATTTAGTGGAATGGATTCATGAAGACCTCGGCGGTGATATTCCCGAACCGGTCCAAAAAAATATCGAACGCATTCGTTTGCGTATTGAGCGCATGGAACGGCTGATTGAAGATTTGTTACTTTATGCCCGTGCCGGTAAACGCGCCAAAGAGTCTTCCGTGGTTGATGTAGAAGCATTGATTAACGGCATTGTTGAAATGCACCCCATACCGGCAAATTTTTCCATTCAACAAGAAATACATCTTAAAGAAATTACCGCCGCTAAAATTCCGCTGGAAACCGTGTTGCGCAATTTATTTAGCAATGCACTCAAACACCACAACGGCATAAATCCCCATATCACCATCAGCGTTGAAGCAAGTGGTAGTTATTCCTTGTTTAAGGTAACAGACAACGGCCCCGGCATTCCCAAAAACGCACAAGAGCGCGTTTTTCGCTTATTCCAAACATTGAGCACCGGTGAGTCGAGCGGTAGCGGTATTGGCCTTGCACTGGCCAAGCGCCTCACCGAAAGCCATGGAGGACAAATTGAATTAATTAGCAATACCGATAACCCCGGCTGCAGTTTCCATGTGTGGTGGCCGCGTTTTGCGAGGAAAGATATCGATGAATAAACCTTATAAAGTGAATATTTTAATTGTGGATGATGATGATGTTGCGGCGGAATCTGTAGTGCGAAGTTTGCGTAAACACGAAATGGATTTTCCAATTACACTTGCGCGCGATGGCTTGGAAGCGTTGGAAATTTTACGTCACCAAAACGATGAGCTTCGCATTGAAAAACCTTATTTAATTCTATTGGATTTGAATATGCCACGCATGGATGGCTTTGAGTTTCTGCAAGAAGTTCGTAGCGATAAAGAACTGCATGACAGTATTATTTTTATCTTAACTACCTCGGATGCCGATTCAGACCGCACCCGCGCTTATCACCAAAATATTGCAGGCTATATGGTGAAATCAGCAGTAGGTCCACAGTTTTCCAAATTAGCTAATTTGCTAGAAAACTATCGTAGTACTGTAAGCCTGCCCTTGTAACATTTCAATCAACCTGCACAGCAGAGTCCAGAGGTTCATTAGGCATGAAGCTTGAGAATTACGCTGACAACAAATCCTTGCAAATCCTTTTGATTGAGGATGACGATGTTGATTTGGAAAAAATTAATCGCCTGCTTCGCAAAACCTTATTGAAACTACGCATTATGGAATCAACCTCTGCCCAACATGCCCTGGGGTTGCTGCAACAATACCAATTTGATTGTGTGATTGTGGATTATCAACTTCAAGACGCATTAGGTTCCGAATTAATTCAAAGAATAATGAATCATAAATCCACACCGACACCGGTGATTATGATTAGCGGCAATACCGATGAACGTGTAATTGCCGATGCCATGCGCGATGGCTTATTCGATTACTTACCCAAACGCAATCTCGATGCGGAGCTTTTGCGTCAAACGTTACAAGCCAGCCAGCTCTGGGCAGAAACAGAGCATCAGGCAAAAGAAGACCGACTCAGGTTTAATGAACTTGCTGAAGGTTTACCACAACTCACATGGACGTGCCTGCCCAGTGGGCGTTGTGATTTTCTCAACCGTCGATGGTGCGAATACACCGGAATTCCAGTGGAAGAACAATTAGGATTTGGTTGGCTTAACCAAATCCATCCGGATGATCGCGACTACTTAATGAAAGCCTGGATGCACGCGGTTGAATCCAATAAGGAAATGTTTGTGATATTTCGCATTCGCCGCCACGATGGCGCCTATCGCTGGTTTGATACACGCGCAGTGCCGCAAAAAAATGAAAAAGGAGAAATTATTCGCTGGCTTGGTAGCAATACGGACATCACCGATGTAGAGCTGACCCGCCAGGCACTAGCCAATAGCGAACAACTTTTTCAGGCTGTGTTTGATTACGCTCCACTGGGAATGATGTTAGTAAATTTGCGCGGGCAAATTGTGCAGATTAATCCTGCCCTCTGCCAAATCCTGGGTTACGGCAATCATATTTTTGATAATGATCGTGACCCCTTACCTACAACATTCAATACTATTGTTGGTTCCCACGATTTGGATAACGTGCTATTCCAGCTTGAAAAATTACGCACCGACAGTATCCGTTTTGTGCAATTTGAAGCGCAATTTACGACACGCAATACACAGTTTGTGCCTACATTAATCAGCGCTGCATTTATTAATAAATTTAACGACGAATCCTGTTATCTACTACAGGTCTATGATTTGTCTGAGCGCAAGCGCTATGAATCACAACTCATAAAACTTGCCCATTACGATACTCTCACAGGCCTTGGCAACCGCGCCAAACTCCAACAGGAAATTGAGTTCTTGATCCAGAAGTCCCACCGTAGTGCGGCGCCTTTTGCTGTGCTGTTTGGCGATCTCGATCATTTTAAACAAATTAATGACGGACTTGGCCACGAAGCCGGAGACCAATTATTAAAAATAGTCGCACGACGTTTGCAAAAATCCCTGCGCCATGAAGATAGTGTTTGTCGTTTGGGCGGAGACGAATTTGTCATCTTGTTACAAGACGTCACCAAATTTGAAGCGGTAGTTTCTGTGGCCGATAAGTTAATCAAGAAAATCAGGAAACCCGTGAAGCTAAGCAATAACCGTGTTCATGTAGGTATAAGTTTTGGAATAGCGCTCTACCCTACCGATGGCAATGATGCCAAAACACTACTACGCAATGCCGACAGCGCGCTCTATGATGCAAAAGCCAAAGGGCGCAATTGCTACCAGCTGTACCGCAAGGAATTAACGGAATATGTTCATAACCGTTTACTACTGGATACCGATTTGCGCAAAGCGATTAGCAATCGTGAATTTGAACTTTATTACCAACCTGTCATTAACTTGGAAACTAAAGAAATTGTATCTGCCGAAGCATTAATTCGCTGGCATCACCCAACCCGGGGAATGGTTCCACCCGATGAATTTATTTCCTATGCACAGGAAACAGGGCTCATTATTGCCATGGGTGAATGGATTATCCTACAAGCCTGCACCCAGGCAATGGAATGGGAGAAAGCGGGATTCCCGCTTGCGGTATCAGTGAATATTTCTGCGCGCCAATTCGTGCAGCAAGACTTGATCAACATTATTGAGCACGCACTGGAGGCTTCAAAGCTACCTGCGGAGCGCCTGATTATTGAAATCACCGAACAAATGTTTTTGGAAAATACCGATAACAATTTAAAACAAATCAGCGAGCTTAAAGCGCTGGGGATAAAAATATCCCTGGATGATTTTGGCGTGGGCTATTCATCACTGAGCTACATTATTCGTTTTGCACCGCAAAATTTAAAAATAGATCGATCATTTGTAAACCGCATCGGCACCGCTAAAGAACACGACGAAATGATTAAAGCCATTATCGGTTTAAGCAAAATTATTCCAATGCAAATTGTGGGTGAAGGCATTGAAGACGTAAACCAGCAGCATTTTCTATACAGTAACGGCTGCAATTTTGGTCAGGGCTATTTATTCTCTCGCCCTGTGCCACAACACCAACTGCTCGATTTTTTGCGCAATCATACCGGGCAAAAACCTGCCAAAATTGCTTGATGTTTTTTAAACCCAAAACATCAGTTTATCAGAACCCCCCTGTAAATTTTTAACCAATGCGCTTTCGCTAACTGCAAGAGTTCCTGCACAAATGGTATTTGTAATTGTTCCTCACTGACAGCAGCATAATGTGCACTGTCCAACAGAAGCTGCACTAGTTAATATGGTTTGCTCCCGTCAAAATATTGCGCGCCGAGCTTGCACCATCACCAGCGAAACTGCTCGAACAAAAACCGGGCAACTCCCTGATCAGGAATGAGTTCTTTTAAATAGCAACAAAAGCGGGCTTGCAAAAACAAAGAATACTAACTGCCATAGCGGAATAAAAATAAACGCTAATGCCCCTTGGGCATCAAGATGGATGTAGAGCGTATCAATCATCACACCAACCCCCAGGAAACCGGCAATTGCGGTCACAATTAATATGGCAATTAATTTGGGTTTATGTGTGACCAATGAAGTAATAATTGCAATATACAACCAGGGAGCCAATCCCCACGCTGCAAAGCCTAACGAACTTAATGACCATGTATCATTCGAGGCCTCGATAGTTAGGGTTAATACGAATATCGATAATACCAACAACAGTAGAAAGATCATTAGCTTCATAGGTTTCATATGAAAGTTGCCATTCGTATCAAATTGGGAACATTCATCATATACGCTTAGTAGTCCCGCATGCAGCACACAATTTCGCTAATGCATTATGGAAAACCGAAATCCCTGGCGTACCCGTTCAAGAGCCTCCACCTTTGATCAGGTTCCACCTCTACTATACAATCCTCATGAGGGAATTTATTACGCAAATCATTAACATATTCTTCAACTTTAAAAAATTCAGTTACATAAATATAATACGTTCTTACACCGGAATAAGTTTGAATTAAACCAACAATCCCATTTGTATCTACTTTAAATGGACCTGTAATAGATAAATCAAAATCTTCCAGTGTTTGATTATATTCACCATCAGGAAGGCCATTTTCCTTCACGATTTTCAAGTCGTGCTTCAAAATCAATAAAATCGGGTAATCTCTGGAGAGACTCGGAAATTCGGAAACTTTTATATCCGGCTTCCTAAACAAGATAGGCAATCCATCATACTCTGCCTCACCTGTAAGCCAGGTTCTTTTAGCATTTGGTATTATCATTTTTAATCTTAAACTCCGCATATAACAATTCATTATAGTTTGCAGGTTGCTTTTGCGCCGTCAAATTTTATATCCAGAATATAAAATTTAAACTGAATCAGAAGTATCGAAGATCATTTCGAAGAAAAACAATGAAAAGCAACTTATACCCTAAAAACGCGATGCAATCATAAAAGTGACATGTGAACAGGAATTAATATTACGAAGCATAAGCCATATCATAATGAATTTAAATAACATCAGATCCATTCTCTCACTTTTATTGACAGCCCCATCCATCTTCATTAACCTGCTTCACAAACCTTTGTATCCTGCTGCATCTTGGCTGTTGTTGCGGGATTGTCGTCGGGTGGGCCCGTGTTGGTTTTGGGTCAGCATTGAGAATTCTGTTCACCCCACCTCGATGAATTACTATCTGTAAGCAAGCAGGTATTTTTATGAAATATATCGTTGTCTGTATATTGGCTATTATCACCTCACTTGCTTTTGCAATCGGCGATAAAGAGTACAATGGAAAATATGATCCTGCGCGCGACTCCTTTGCAGACCTTGAGGCCGCGAAGAAAGACGCACAAGCAAGTGGGAAATTAATTTTGGTTGAATTTGGTGGTGAGTGGTGTGTGTGGTGCCATCGCATAGAGAAATTTATTTTGGGGAATCCGGAAATCAATAATGGTATTGATGAGGTTTTTGTTTTTCTTAAAGTGAATGTGAGTGATGACAATAAGAATAATAAATTTGTCAGCCAGTTTCCGGAGGTAAAAGGCTATCCATTCTTTGTCATAACCGATAGCAATGGTGTTGTTATTGGCACCCAAAATACAGGGCATCTTGAAGAAGGAAAAGGATATTCAACGGAAAAATTCAAAGCGTTTATCGCCAAATGGAAAGCCATTCAGGCACAGTAAAAATAAACCTCAGGAAAAAATAAAGGCGGCAATTGCCGCCTTTATTATGTCAATTTTCATAATAATTTTTCACACTTACCAATCCCACTGCCATACCAAACTGGCCTCGCGCCCGCGATTGGGAACTGCGCCAATAATTCCTGCCCCCTGGGGAGCTGTGGCATAGGCTTTATCAAATAAATTTTTTGCTGCCAGAGAAATGTTTTGAGTACGATTAAACTGGTAACGCAACTGGCTATTCGCATACCAATAAGAGGCCAGTGGTGCACGCTGATTGGCAGAGAGTGCATATTGGCGCTCATTATTATAGATGGCCGAAAAATTCCAATTCCATTTTCCCTGTTGATAATTTAATACCGCTGAACTTAATTTATCCGCTTCGCGAAAATAGGAATCTGGTAAGTTGCGTAAACTGCTGTAATGGGCACGCAGCATCCAGGTGTCATTTATTTGCCAATCAAAACGAAAACCTGCACCGTAATTTTCCTGATCGCTACCATTCACGTAAGTGCGAGTACCGTTTTTAAAGCCAGCCCCAATCGGATTTTCATATTTATTGTGGTAAACAGTTGCACCCACTGTAATGCTACTCCATGTACCTAACCATAAAAGCTCACTCGTTTTTACCACTTCGTTATCCAGAGTTAGATTACCCACTATGAGCGGATTATTTAGCAACCCGGTTTCGGAAAAGCTGGGCGCGCGAAACGCTTCGCCATATAGCAATTTAAGCGTGTGATGGGTGTTTAATTGATGCACGATGCCTATACGTGGACTAGCCCGACTACCTGTCATTTCATAATGATCGTAACGCACGCCGGTAATTAAACGAGTATTGGGCGTGAAGTTATAAAGCCATTGGCTGTAAGCTCCGCTGATGTTTCTTGAGTCCTTCGCACCACTTGCTGTTTTATGTTCAAAGTTGCCGTAATAATTAATGGGCAATTGCCTGTGCACCAATTGCCCCATGTCATAGTTGTTATAAGCCACGGCCTCTGTTTCACGTTCATGCTGCCATTCAACACCAAATTGGGTACTTAACTGCGTGCTAATCTCCAGGTCGTTAGCCAGATTGAATTGATAAGCATCCCCCGACAATCTCACTTTCACCAACATGGGATCATCACTGGAAGGTTGACTGATTCCGCTCAGCTCGCCGGCTTCAAATAGCATCGCATTGAAATATTGCCGCATATCCCGATAACCAATCGAAGCATTTATTTTCCAATTGTCTGCAGGTTTAAGGTTTTGTTCAAAGCGCAACAAACGCGCTTCCTGGCGATAAAAATTAAAATCATTGTTTATTTTTTCCAACACATAGAAATCTTCTGCATCTGCACGCGAGAAAAAAGCTTGTAACTTGCTATTACTGTTGCTCAGGTTCCAATCAATTACTGTTTCTTCACGCGGATCGCGTGTATCTGTGCCATTGATATTGTAGGCTTGGCCATCGTCTGCGGCTAAACGGGTGTACAAATTGGTTTGCCAGTTATCAGATTCATGAGACAGATTAATATCAGCTGTGCGTTTGTGGTTTTCCCCCACACCTACACGTAAAGCGCGCACTTGTTTGCGGCTAATAATATTGATAACGCCCGTAAATGCGCCCGAACCATAAATAGCCGATGCCGGACCGCGAATAATTTCCACCCGTTCAATATTAGCCAGCGGATACAGTACGAGTGCGCTATCTGCTCCGCCCGAGCGCGGATCAGTAAATGTGCGACCATCAACTAATAATAAAATTTCGCGGGAACGTATGCCCTGGCGCCGCCCGCGAATACTGTAGGAATAATTTATCGGTGAATCCGCACTGCGATTTATCTGCATCCCCGGCACTAGCGCTAATAATTCATGCAAATAATCCAGCCCCAGCACATCTAATTGCTGGCGAGTAAATACCGTTGTGGAAGATGGAACTGTTTTAATAGATTCCTCGCGCAAAGTCGCACCGGTAATATTGACTTGCATCAGCTGCTCCAGATTCATTTCTAGAAAATCGTCCTGATTTGCATTCACTATAGGCGCGGCGAGTGCGAGCATAAATCTGAATATTGTTTTGGTGATTTTTTCCCGGGGAAAAACAGTAATGCGCACAAATGGAATTAACAGGGCAAGATGAAAAGCACCGGATTTGGCAATTTCTTTCTTTTTCATAATTAAAACTGCCAGTCTATATTTATGCTGGCTTCGCGCCCACGATTGGGAACGCCACCAGCCAAACCTGTACCTTGAGCAGGCGTGAAATAGTCTTTATCAAAGGCATTTTTTACCGCAAGCGCAATGCTCGTTTGCTCGCTTATTTCGTAACGCAATTGACTATTCGCATACCATAAAGAATCCAGTGTTGCACGCTGGGTGGTGGTGAGCTGGTATTGGCGCTCGCCTTGATATATCGCCGACAAATTCCAATTCCAGCGGCCATTGTGATAATTCACATTCAGTGAACTTAATCGATCAGCTTCGCGAAAATAAGCATCGGGCAAATCGCGGAAGGAACTTAAATGGCCGCGTAACATCCACTGCGAATTCAATTGCCAATCCATACGTAACCCGGCACCGTAATTTTTTTGGCTGGCACCATTCATGTAGGTGCGTGTGGTTCCATTAAAACCGGCGCTAATCGGATTAGCGTAATAGTTGCGATAAACATTCGCCCCCAAACTAAATTGGTCCCAGGTTCCAACCCATACCAATTCGCTGGATTTAACCGTTTCGCTTTTCAAATTCGGGTTGCCCACCAACACCGGGTTATTGAGCAAATCGGTTTCGCCTTGTGTAGGTGCGCGAAAAGCTTCGCTATATAGTAATTTGATAGTGTGTGTTGAATTAATTTGATGAACCAATCCAAAACGCGGACTGGTGCGCGTGTCGATTGATTGATAATCGTCATGGCGTGCGCCGGCGGTTAAACGGGTTTTATCGCTCAATTGATAAAGGAATTGTGCATATATGCCGGAAACATTGCGCGACTCTTCTTTTCCTACCAGGGTTCCATGATCGAGATTGCCATAATACGTCACCGGAAATTGGCGTTTGGCCCATTGGGCAAGATCATAGTTGTTATAGGAGCGCGCGCGAATTTCGTGCTGACGCTGCCATTCCACACCAAATTGCGCACTGAGTTGTTGGTTGATATCGAGATCATTGGCGAGATTAAAACGATAGGCTTCACTCGCCAATACACCTTTGGTAAGGAAAGGATCATTACTGGCAGGAATACTGTTTGTTGCCAAACCGCCTGCAGGTAAAATCATTCCTTTTAATTCTTGCTCTGCTTTTTCATGGCTAATTGCGATGTTTACCTTCCAGGTATCTGAAGGATTAAATTGCTGATCCAAGCGTAAATGCTGAAAGGCTTGCCAATAATTATTAAAATTATTGTTAATTTTTTCCAACACATAAAAATCGCTGGCTTCTTGTTCGGAATAAAACGCCTGTATTTTTGTGTTGTAATATTGGACACTCCAATCAAACATCATTTCTTCACGTGGATCATGTGTTATCTGGTTGGCGATGCGATATTGCTGCCCACCATCTTCTGCAAGGTGCGCGTATACATTGGTTTGCCAATCGCCGCTGCTGCCAGCGAGGTTAATATCTACTGCACGCCGTTGATTTTCTCCCACTCCCACCGCAATTCTATTGATCTGTTTGCGGCTGACGATATTAATAACACCAGTGAATGCACCTGAACCATAAATCGATGATGAGGGACCGCGAATAATTTCAATTTGCTCAATGTTAGCCAGCGGATAAAGATGCATCGCACCTTCAATCCCGCCGGAGCGCGGATCGGTAAATACCCGTCCATCAACCAGCATTAATACTTCGCGCGATTGGCCGCTTTGACGCCGACCGCGAATACTGAAGGCATAACTCATTGGGCTGTCAGCTGCGCGGCTGGTTTGAAAACCGGGAACAAGGTTGAGCAGCTCATGCAAATAATCCAGCCCCAATGTATCCAATTGCGCACGTGTAAATACGGTGGTTGATGAAGGAACTGTTTTGATCGATTCTTCACGCAAGGTTGCGCCAATAATATTGACCTGTAGCAATTGTTCCAGATCCATATCGAGTAAACCCGCTTGATTAGCATACAGCGACGGCGTTATACACAGCAGTGCAACGCCCGGTAAAAATAAACGAATAAAGCCTGGCACCATGGTTGTTCGCCGCTTCATTATTATTAGAACTGCCAATCCATACCTATGCTGGCTTCCCGGCCGCGATTGGGAACTCCGCCCCGAATTCCAACGCCCAATGCCGGGCTGGAATAGGATTCATCCAATAAATTTTTCAGGCTCAACCTGAGTTTTGTTTGCGCATTAAAGTTGTAACTGACCTGGCCATTGGCGAGCCAATAACTGTCCAAATATCCTTGTTGATTTAGCGTGATCAAATAATTGCGTGGCCCCTGGTAACTTGCCGATACATTCCAGTTCCAACGCCCGTGTTGATAATTTACAACGGCAGAAGCCAGATGCTCGGCTTCCGCAAATGCGGAGTCCGGCAAATCGTACAGATGGGTGTAACTCGCGCGCAGCAACCAACGGACATTCAATTGATAATTCACATCCAGCGATGCGCCTTGCGCTTCCTGGTCTGCGCCATTGATGTACGCGCGTGCGCTGCCTTGAAATGCGGTGAGAATAGGATTTTCATAGCGGCTGATAAAACCTGCCAGTTCCATGCTAGTGCGCTTGCCCGTTGCGATCCACGCCAGATTCCAGGTTTTTACCAATTCGTGATCGAGATCAGGATTGCCTACCAAAAACGGATTGTTAAGCAACGCAACTTCGACAAAGTTAGGTGCGCGAAAAGCTTCGCCGTACAGTAATTTAATGCTGTGAATAGTATTTAACTGATGCACTAAACCCAAGCGTGGGCTGACGTGATCACCAATGCCTTCGTAATAATCGTAACGCCCACCCAACGTCATGCGAGTCGCTTTCCCCAAATCATAAATCCACTGTCCGTAAAGGCCAGCAGTCTCACGCGAAACCGCTTGTTCCACGACGGCGGAGTAATCGAAATTGCCGTAGTAATCGACACGCTGCCTGGCAACCAATTGCTCCAGGTTGTAATTGGTGCGTCCACGTGTTTCGTCTTCTTCGGCGCGTTGCCAATCAAGACCAAACTGCACATTGCCCTGCTCTGCCAAATCTATTTCATTAGCAAGTGCCAATTGTGTTGCGCGCGCATTAAACGTTACTTTGGCCAACATGGGTTCGCGGCTACTGGGACGACTCGCTCCAAGCAGCTCACCAGCCGAGGTTAACGGCGCATGAAAATGTTGCTCACCATCGCGATACGCCAATGTCAGTTTTGTATGCCAGTTGTCTGCCGGTTCAAACGTTTGTTCAAGACTCAAATGGCGAAATTGCTGGCGATATTCGTTGAACCCATTGAGCACTTTTTCCAGCGTATAAAAATCATCGCCTTCAAGGCGATACCACGCGGCTTGTATGCGGCGGGAATCATCGTGCAGATCGATATCGATATCCAACTCGCGGCGCGGATCCCCCGTCGTCCGTCCATCTGCAAGATGATAGATCTGCCCTTCATCACCATAGGCATGTAAAAACAGATTGCTTTGCCAATCGCCCATTTGTTCTGACCAATGCCAATCCAGTTGACGGCGATTATCGCTGCCCAATGCGGCTTTAACGCTGGTCTCTCCCTGACGGCTAATGATATTAATTACACCGGTGTAAGCACCGGAACCATAAAGTGCAGAGCCCGGGCCTTGTATCACTTCTACGCGTTCGATTTGCGCTAAAGGAAACAGTGAAATACCAGTGTCTGCACCGACCGCACGCGGGTTGCCAAATAAACGGCCATCCACTACTAACAGAATTTCCAGCGCGCGATTTCCCAAACGGCGCCCGCCGGAGCTATAGGTGTAATTGAAGGGATTGTCCGCGTTGCGACTCACCTGGAAGCCGGGTACCAAACGGAGTAATTCGTACAGATAATCCAACCCCAGCCGATCAATTTGTTCGCGCGTAAATACGGTGACGACCGAAGGAACAGTCTTGAGCGATTCTTCGGTCATGGTGGCGCCAGTCACCGGAACTTCCAGCAACTCTTCCAGATTCAATTCGAGGTAGGCAATGTCATCGTTATCTGCATAGCTGACGCTGGCACAACAAAGTGCCAGTACGCAGATAACCGGATTAAGCGGGTACATTAGTTTCCTGCTGTCCATCCATCCTCCTTCGCGCTTGAGACTATCAACCCAAGGATTTTTCGCACGGTCAATCAAGCCCTTCCATCGATTAAGTATATATGTTGCGTACTTCTTCACCGGGATAAGCACCATTGGAAAAGCGCGAATGAGCATTACCAACCTGTTCTCCTGCCGCCATCCCAATGCTGCAACCATTCTTCAAACTGTGCGACCGGCAAAGGTTTGGAGAAGTAGTACCCCTGCATGAGTTCGCACCCCTGACTTGCCAGCACCTGGCTTTCTTCCACGGTCTCTACACCTTCAGCAATGGTTTCCATTCCCAATGAATCCGCAAGGCGGATGATGGAAGTCACAATCGCGAGGGAAGCGCTGTCGGTTTGCATATCGCGCACAAATGATTGATCAATTTTGAGAATATTTACCGGCAGGCGACGCAAATAATTCAGGCAGGAAAAACCGGTACCGAAATCATCGATGGCAATGCGATAACCAAGATCGCGAAACGCTTGTAGCACCTGGATGGAGACGTCCATATCACTCATCAACATACTTTCGGTGAGTTCCAATTCCAACGAGCTGGGCGCAGTACCAGCTTGCTCCAATAGTTTTTGTACTTCATTCAGGAAACCGGCTTGATGAAATTGCAGTGCCGAAATATTTACACTCACCACCAAGTGACTAAAACCCGCTGATTGCCATTGCTTAACCTGACGCGCCGCTTCCGCAATCACCCAGGCTCCCAATGGAATAATTAAACCGATTTCTTCCGCGATGGGAATGAAATGATTGGGCGGCACCAAACCCCGTTCAGGATGACGCCAGCGCACTAACGCTTCCGCGCCGTAAACCTGTTTTGAGCGCACATCGATTTGCGGCTGGTAATGCAATTCGAATTGCCCCTGGTCCAACGCCGAACGCAAATCATATTCGAGCTTGAGCCGGTCCAGCGTGCGCGCATTTAAAATGGGTGTGTAGAACTGATAATTGTTGCGCCCCTTTTCTTTGGCGAGGTACATCGCTGCATCGGCATTTTTAATCAGCGTGCTTGGCGTATCGCCATCATCCGGATACACCGCAATACCAATACTCGGGCTCAAATGCAGCGGCATATCTTCCAGGGTATAGGGCTTTAATAATTCCTCGCGCAATTTAATTGCCACTTCCGCCAGGCTGCGTTCATCGCGCACGCGTGGCAACAGCACTACAAATTCATCGCCGCCCAAGCGCGCCACGGTATCGTCATTGCGCACAGCAGCAGTCAAACGTGCGGCAGTTTGCCGTAAAATCTGGTCGCCCGCGCTGTGGCCGAGTGAATCATTAATATTTTTAAAGCGGTCGAGATCAATAAATAAAATGCCGACTTTTTCGTTGCGACGTTTTGCGGTATTAATCGCCATTTCCAAACGGTCATTGAGTAATGCGCGATTGGGTAATTCGGTAAGACTATCGTGATGGGCGAGGAAGTCGATGCGCTCGCGGGATTTTTTGCGTTCGGAAATATCGCTAAAAATGGCAATGTAATTTTCCGGCTGCCCTTCAGCATTTAGCACCTGACTGATGGAATACCAGGTGGGAAAACGCTCGCCATTTTTACGCCGGTTTACCAATTCGCCTTGCCAATAGCCACGCTCTTTTAACACCGACACCAGGTTGCGGAAAAAACCGTGGGAGTGAAGTTGCGCACCGATTTTGGCGGTATCCACACCTAACACTTCCTCTTCAGTAAAACCCATTATTTTTTCGTAGGTTTTATTGACCAACACAATGCGCAGTTTGGAATCGGTAATTAAAATGGCTTCATTGCTGCCTTCAAATACCTTGCCCCATAAACGCAATTCCGCTTCCTGTTGCTTGCGCTGGGAAATATCGCGCACCACCATTACCATTTCATCGCGCTCGCGCAAAATCAAGCGCGCCTCCCAAGTACGCAAATGATTTTTTTGCGTCCATTCAAATTCCACTAGCTGCTCGCCCTGCCCGGCAAAGACACGGCGAATAGGTGTTGCGAGAGTACGATACACCGGCCCCGGCAAATGGCCTTCGCCGGTATCCGGGTCGTGAACCACCCACTCTTCCATATCATTCACATAGGCTCCCACTTGCATATCGATCACATGGCCATCGCGATCAATACGCAAAATAATGTCGGGAATTCCCGCCAACAGTGCGCGGGTTTTTCCTTCGCTGATACTCGCATCGCGAAACGCACGGCTCGCACGCAAAATAAATTGAATACGATAAGGCAAGGTACCCCAGCTCACCGGTTTGGTGATGAAATCTGTCGCGCCGGATTCGTAGGCGCGATGAATGGAATCAATATCGTCGAGCCCTGTCACCATCGCGATCGGTAAATCTTTTCCGCCCGGTGACGCTAATAATTCGCGGCACAAACTGAAACCGTCACCATCGGGCAGCAATACATCCAACAACACAATATCCGGACGTTGCTCATTAAATTTTGCGCGTGCACTGGCGCAGTCGGCAGCCTCTATGACTTTGTAACCGGCACGCTCCAACGTAATGCTGGTCGTTAACCGCGCAGCCTCATCATCTTCGACAACCAATACCCACTCGCCTCCCGACGCATTGCCAAGATTTATTTGCCGTGGTTTGTTTGCTATTTCAGTGCCGGGCTTTTTCACTGACCTTGTTCCTCCTGCTCCAGCAGCGCTAATGCCTGCAGTGACAATTCGTAAAACGATTGAATCGATTCCAGTTGGATATCAGCCTGCTCCATATGGCCCTGGCGCGCGCTGGCTTCACATTCGCGGCATGCCGCCGCGAGTTCGATCAAACCTAAATTGGCGGCGCTGTTTTTGAAATTGTGTGCCGTTTTATAAATCGCATCCGCATTGCGTTGCGCAACAGCGTCAGTAAGTTGCTCCAATAAACCAGGGCTGGTGCTGCGGAACAACTGAATAATCCGCAACAATAATCCTTCACGTAATTCGCGCAGTTGGCGAATGATTTGTTGATCAATTTCAATCGCAGATTCTGTTGTGGCAGCAGTGGAAACCGGACGAACATTCGCCGCCGCATCTTTCCAACCTTCGGCAAGTTCTTCATCGCGGGTGTGCAACCAACTGGACAATAATTCATGCAGTTGCTGCTGGGAAAATGGTTTGCTTAAGTAATCGTCCATCCCCTTGGAGAGGCAGTATTCGCGATCGCCACTAATCGCATTGGCGGTTAGTGCGATAATCGGAATTGCCGGCAACCCAAGTTCCTGTTCACGTGCGCGAATGCGTGTGGTTGCTTCAAAACCATCCATCACCGGCATTTGGCAATCCATCAAAATCAGATCGAAATGTTCAAGCCCGGCGAGTTCCAGCGCTTCTTGCCCGTTGTTGGCGATTTTCATGGAGACGCCCAAGCGTTGCAGCATCACACTGGCTACTTCCTGGTTTACGAGGTTGTCTTCCGCTAACAAGATACGACCTGCCAGCCGCTGCAATTTGTGCTCACCGTTGGCGAATTCGATAACCGCCGGTGAACGTTGGGTAAGGTCGCCCGCTAAAA
The DNA here is from genome assembly GCA_021151825.1 of Cellvibrionaceae bacterium. Taxonomy (GTDB): domain Bacteria; phylum Pseudomonadota; class Gammaproteobacteria; order Pseudomonadales; family Cellvibrionaceae; genus Cellvibrio. Next base: position 146,486 of record JAGKWQ010000006.1, on the reverse strand, counting down.
CCTGGGCAATCAGATTGTGTAATTCCGATTGGCGTACCGGTTTCAACAACAAGGGCGCGCGCCGGGCAATTTCCGGGCGCACGGCCATACCGGCGGAACTCAGGACGATAATGGCGAGATCATTAAAACGCGCGTCGGTTGCCAAGGCATCCAACAATTGTCCGCCGTCCATTTCCGGCATGGCCCAATCGGTGAGCATGAGCTCAAACGGTTTGCCGGTTTGATATTGTCGATGCAATAACGCAATTGCTTCCGGCGCGGACGATGCCATCACCGGAACCATTCCCCAGGACCTGAGCCAGTAATCCAGGATCTCGCGATTGGTGGGGTTATCGTCCACTACCAGCGTATGTAACTTGCCAAAACCTTCTACGAGTTGGTAATCACGCGGGTCATCGACACGTTGCACATCCAGTTCAAAATGAAACAGGCTGCCTTTCCCCGGTGCGCTCTTCAGCTGGATTTCACCGCCCATCATTTCCACCAGGCGCTGGGAAATGGTTAAGCCCAACCCCGTGCCGCCGTACTTGCGCGCCATGGAGGAGTCAGCCTGGGTAAAGGATTGAAATAATCGCGCTTTTTGTTCTTCGCTGATGCCGATACCGGTATCGCGCAAACAGAATCCCAAGCGCAGCTGGTCGCCCTTTTCAGCAACCACGCTTACATCGATTTCCACCTCACCACGCTCGGTAAATTTGATGGCGTTGCTCAACAAATTGGTAATGACCTGCCCCAAGCGTGCCGAATCACCTACCACCGACAACGGTGGCAACGGCGTTTTGCACAGCAGTTCCAAATACTTGCCTTGCGCAATCGGCGCGTAGCGCTCAGCAATATCTTCCACCAATAAATTAAGTTGGAAGGGGCGATATTCGAGCTCCAGCTTGCCCGCTTCGATTTTGGAGAAATCCAGAATGTCGTTGATGATCAACAACAGATCTTCACTGGAACGTCGTGCTACACGCGCAAATCGTTTTTGTTTGGGGTCCAGTTCAGTGTCCAACAACAACCCGGTCATTCCCATAATGCCGTTCAAGGGCGTGCGTATTTCATGGCTCATCACCGCCAGGAATTCGCTTTTGGCTTTGCTGGCCGTTTCGGCTTGCGTGCGGGCAGTTTCCAGCTCCAGTGTGCGGGCCGCGACCCGTTGTTCCAGATGCTCATGGTGCTGGCGCAACTCTGCATCCTGGTTTTCAATGCGGTCCAGCATATTATTGAAACGCAAGGTGAGCCGGCCCACTTCATCTTGTGCCGCCGGTTGCGGCGCGCGCTCGCGATAATTACCTTCATGACCGATGCGCTCGGCCAATTCACTCAATTTACCCAGTGGCCGCAGCACCGATGTGATCAACACACGTGCCAGAATGCCGCAGGCCAAAATGGTCGCCAGCGCGATCAACATAATCCAGATAAGTTGCCCGTAAAATTCCTGGCGCAATGGCTCCAGGGTTACATCCAGTTCCAATTGCCCGAGGTTTTCCCCCTCCCAGCCCACATTAACTTTCACCTGGGTATCCAGCGACATGACAGGTCCAGCGCTTTGGCTCTGGTATTGCGCCAGCAACTGCCCGTTGCTTAAGCGCAAACGCGCAGCCAATACTTTGGATTCAACCCTCAATGCATTCAGGGTTTGATTAGCGGCTTCCGCATCGATAAACATACTGGGCGCCCCCAGATTGATTGCGGTAGCTTCCGCCAACACTTGCATCTGTTTATTGAACTGCTCACAAAGATAGTCATATTGCTGCCAACTGCTGGCAAGGCTGGCACCGAGCACAGCGATGCTGGTCAATAACATCGTCAGCAGGCCAATGCTGCGAGCGAGCGAGGTGGATTTACGGGAAATAACAACGGACATTAGCTGGCCCCTCCAGGTTGCTTTTTGGCCAGCTTGAGCAATTGACTACTGACTTTGACTCCTGCCTGTTTGATGGCTGAATCGTTGATAGAAAACTCGATGCGGTTTTCCGTTGTACGCGTAAGGGCGATACCCATGCGCGCATCTTCGTGCGCAGGATCATCAACGACCAACAGCACACCAACGGGCATAGTCGCTGGTAGCTGATGGTCAGCACCAGAGATGGGGACATACACCAGATTACAGCGGCTGAAGTGCTGCTCCAGCCCGCTCGCTTCATCCAGGAATAAAACCTTGATGGTGACTTTCTGGGTGCTTTTACCATCAATTTGGGCGAGAGATTGGCGAGTCGCATCTTGCGCACCTACTGCGCACAGGAACAACTCATTGCCTTGCAGCTCAGGCCATTCAATAAACTTGAGGAAGTTATAGACAAACGCCACCCGCAGCCCTGCCTCGGATGCTTGTGCCGATACACTCAAACTTTGCGCCATCAACATAAGCGCCGCACCGGCCACGAGGCATCGGCGCAAACTCCTTATTAACCCCAACCACGCAATCAAACAGACCTCCCCTGATCTCCTTCGGCCATGCCAAAGGTAAGAACGCCAAACCGTTAAGCCCTATATCAACCAGGAAGTAATAAAGCCCCTGATTCATCAATCACTTGAGAATAGACCAGAGATCTCCGTAGGGCGAAATGAAGGTGAGATAAATTACGCCAGACGAACATTCTTCACAGCTGTAAGCCACCGAACAAACCCTGATCATGAAGTGGTATCATGTCCGCCCTTCTGAATTACCCGAATGGTTTTGCTATGTTGTTGTTTGTCGATAACCTCACTAATGTCGATTTCAGTTTCCTTGATCCGTTGCGCGGTTTGCTGGGTGAAACCTGGCTCGCGAATGTGCGTTTGCTGGGGGAACTGGATGAGCAAGGCATGGTATGCGACTTCGGCACCGTGAAGAAAATCACCCGCAAATGGCTGGATGACGAGCTGGATCACCGCCTCGCGGTACCGGTGCGCTCGCCCAATATTCGCATTATCGAAGAGGGTGATTACTTAACTATCGAATGGAAATTCGGGGCCAAAGGCGAATTTATTAGTACCCGCTCACCACGCGATGCGATCGCCCTGGTCGATGCGGAAGAGCTAACGCCGGAAACGATTGCGGCCTGGTGTATCACCCAATTGAAGCAGCATTTTCCCGTAAGCGTGCGCCTGGAGCTGGATTTCACTACCGAGAATATCGACGGCGCTTATTACCATTACAGCCACGGTTTGAAAAAGCATTTGGGCAATTGCCAGCGCATTGCGCATGGCCACCGATCGCGTATTGATATTTGGGCTAACGGTAAAAAATCGCCGCTACTGGAACAGCATTGGGCGGATGCATGGGAAGATATTTATATTGGTACGCGGGAAGATATTGTCGGTAAACCACAATTTGACGATATTGATTATTACCGTTTCGCTTACGATGCCCAACAAGGCCCGTTTGAAATTACCCTACCCCAACGCTGCTGTTATTTGATTGATACCGATAGCACCGTGGAATTTATTGCCTGGCACATCGCGCACAAAACCCGCCAGGCAAATCCGGAAACATTTATTCGCGTTAAAGCCTATGAAGGCATCGGCAAAGGCGCCATCGCTGAAGCCTGATCCTTATTCAATCTTTAGCAACATCAGGAACGGCACCAGTGTTAAGGCCGTAACAAAAATAATCGCGCAGACCAACAATAAAAACCGAATCGGCTGCGCGCAAAAATGTTGCCATAAGCTGGGTACTTGCCCCGCCTCTACCAACTCTGCATAAGTGGCTTGCTGACGCGCAGCGCGCTCTTGCTGATAGGTACGAATTAATTCACGTGCACCTTCTTCCTGCGAGTTATCGCCCAACCAGATTGCATCCAGCCCTACACGAAAAAAACCTGCATCGGTTTCGTAATAACGAATCTGGTGCTCATCCAGCAACGCGCGAATTTCCTGCGCTTCATCTGCAGGCACTTGGGCGAGTTTGAATAATAATCTGGCCATAAATAATCAATCATTAACATTCAAAGGGAATGAACATCATAAAAAATGCTCATTTAAAAGCGCGCAAATTAAAACCGATCTGTTGCGCAAAGGTACATAGCATACCAAAAATTGTTTATTGCCCCGGATTATTTACCCTTCTCTTTATCGTGTACCGGTTCCGCTTTTATGATGCTGTAAACCTGTTGATGCGCAGAGCCTGGCAGCGCTTCGAATTCGGGTTATTCGTCTGATAGAAATCAAAGATGGGCCAATAAAAAGTCCAACACAGCGGTGAACGGTTTCAATTTTCACGGTCATATGACTATGATCAAGTAACTATGCCGGAATCAAATAACTAGCGCCGGATCAAATAACCACCCCATTCACATCGTACAGGAAGACGCCTTGCTCTATAGAATCGAACAAGACGCTGATCAAGCCAGCGCCCGCTGCACATTATACCTGACGGGCACCTGGCATTTGGGAGATACGCCGGCAGCCTCTGAATTGATAGCGACACTGTCAGAGCAGTGCAATGAAATCATCGTGAATACCAAAGAACTAGAAGCATGGGATTCCAGTCTGGCGATTACGCTATTGCAGTTATCCCGCCAGTGCGAGCAACAAAATATCCAACTGAATTTGCAGCAAACACCCGATGGGTTACAGCAATTATTAAACCTCGCCACCAGTATTCCCCCGTATCAATCAACCAAAACCAACGACACCACCAGCCTTTGGCAAAGGCTATTGAAAGTCGTACACAGTGTTCAGCACGGCGCAGAAACTACCTTTGCGTTTATCGGTGAAGTTGCACTTGCGCTCGGTGCCTGGTTTCGCGGCAATGCCAAAACCCGGCGGCAAGATATTTTATTTTTTGTCGAACAATCCGGCCCTCGTGCGTTGGCGATTGTGACATTAATCGCGTTGCTGGTCGGGATGATTCTCGCTTACCTCGGTTCGGTGCAATTGCGCCAACTGGGTGCGCAGGTTTATGTGGCTGATCTGGTCGCAATCGGCATGGTGCGTGAAATGGGCGCATTGATGACTGCAGTGATTATGGCAGGTCGAACCGGCGCTGCTTACGCGGCGCAATTAGGCACCATGCAAGTCAACGAAGAAATCGATGCGTTAAAAACCATGGGCATTTCCACCATGGAATTTTTAGTACTGCCACGCCTGATTGCATTAGTACTGGTAATGCCATTGTTATGTATTTATGCCGATGTGATCGGCATTGTCGGTGGCGCCATTGTCGCCACCAGTATGGATGTGAATTTCGTGCAATATATTTTGCAAACACAAGGCGCAGTAGATTGGATTGATATTACCACCGGATTAATTAAAAGTATTTTCTTCGGCATTTTAATTGCACTCGCCGGGTGCCAGGCCGGTATTTATTGTGGCCGCAATTCCGATGCAGTGGGCATGGCTGCTACCAACGCAGTGGTGCGTGCAATTGTGTATTTGGTGGTCGCTGATGCGGCATTCAATATTCTCTACGACAAAATGGGAATTTAATTCGTGAACACGGCGCCTTTCATCAGTGTACGCAATTTGAACATCGGTTATGGTAGCCGTGTGGTGCAGGAAAATTTGAATTTTGATATTCAAAAAAATGATATTTTTTTTATTATTGGTGGCAGTGGCTGCGGCAAAACGACTCTGTTAAAGCACATGATTGGTTTGATCGCTCCCAGCAAAGGCGAAGTGTTATACGAAGGTGTAAACTTTTATCAATCAAATGAAGAAACCCAACTAAAGTTGTTGCAACGCTGGGGCATTACCTATCAATCCGGCGCGCTGTTTTCCAGCATGACGCTCGCCGAAAATGTCGCACTGCCCATGCAGTTGTATACGGATTTATCCGAAGCACAAATCGCCGAAACCGTCGCCTATAAATTAGCGCTGGTGGGGCTGGCAGGATACGAAGCATTTTATCCGTCTGAATTAAGCGGCGGCATGCACAAACGCGCGGGCCTTGCACGCGCCATTGCCCTGGATCCGCAGTTATTATTTTTTGACGAACCCTCTGCCGGACTGGACCCGATCAGTTCATTGCGCCTGGACCAGTTGATCGTGCAAATTTGCAAAGCGTTGAATTCTACAGTGATTATTGTGTCCCATGAATTACCGAGTATTTTGTCCATTGGCACAAATTCTGTATTTCTGGACGCACAAGCGAAAACCATGCTGGATTCCGGCGACCCCAAACAGTTGCTGGAACACAGTGAACAGGAAAAAGTCCGGCAATTTCTAAGCCGCGCGGGTACAGCGCGGTAGAAGGAGTTTTATGAGTAAACCCAAATCTGTTGCCATAGGTGCATTTATTGTCGGTGCGATTGCGCTGGTATTTGTTGCACTGTTATTTTTTTCCGGCGGCCAGCTCTTTTCCCACAAGGAGCGGGTCATCATGTATTTTGAAGGTTCGGTACAAGGCTTACAGGTCGGCGCGCCCATTAAATTAAAAGGCGTTGTGCTCGGCGAAATTTCTGCAATACAAATTAATTTCCAAAGCGATGATAAAAATGTACTCACCGCCGTCACCGCCGATCTGGCGTTACAACGCATTAATCGCAAAGGCGGCGATGTGGACCGCGATTTTTTTGAAGATGCCATCACCCGCGGTTTGCGCGCCCAGTTAAGCTACCAAAGTTTTCTCACCGGTTTGCTATACGTAGAACTGGATTTTTTCCCAGACACACCCACGCAAATTTATGGATTCCAACATGACATTCTGGAGCTACCTACGGTCGGCACTGAATTCGAAGAAATTGCTAAAACATTGCAGGATCTCAACATCAAAGGGGTTATTGATAACCTGGAAAAACTAAGCGGAAATATTGCTAAGCTGGTTGAAAGTGGTGCGGTGGAGGAAACCCTCGGCAGCGTTAAAAAAGCAGCAGACTCTATCGATCAAACTGCCATCGGTTTACGCACGGATGTTAACAATATCAGCCATGGACTAAATAAAACCACGGGAGAATTAACAGTGCTGTTGAAATCACTCAATGCACAAGCGCCAGCCATCACCAACAACCTGAATGAAACATTGGTACTGCTGCAAAAAACCCTGGATCAATTTAATACCACTGCGCAGACATTAGATACCACCCTTGCTGAAGACTCACCCCTGGTATATCAACTTAATCGCACGTTGAACGAGGTAAGTCGTTCCGCCAACGCCCTGCGCAATTTAAGCGATACACTGGATCAGCAGCCTGAATCATTGTTGCGCGGCAAAAAACTACAGGATGAGGAGTAGTAAATGGGAAATAAAATTCTATTGATAATAATCGCGCTGATAATTTGCGGGTGCCAGCATTCACCACGCAAGGAATATTTTGCATTGAGTGCAACCGCAGCCGATTTCAATATCACCGACCAAACTCCGGTAAACCAGATCGTAGGTATAGGTCCTGTCACAATTCCGGAATATCTGCAGCATGATAAAATCGGTTATTGGAAAACACCGCAACAATTAATTTTATTAGACAACCATTATTGGGCAGAACCTTTAGAGCGCGGTATTACCCGAGTGCTTGCATTGGAGTTACAAGCAGCGCATTCCGACTGGCGCGTATTACAATTTCCCTGGACTAACAACCGGCGGCCAATTTATTCACTCAAAATTGATATTCAACGGCTGGATGCATTTGCCGATCATCTGGTATTTGAAGCCAACATTGACTGGATAAATGTACAAACCAGAGCGGTGCTGGGAAGCCAGCGGATAAAACTGCATCAGGATTCCCGTGCAAATTCTGCTGCCATCGCGCGCGGGATTAGCGAAATATTGCAACAAACTGCGCGCACAATTACACCCCCTCCACTGCGCAATGGCAGCTAATTTGCCAGATCGCAAACCCGTCATCGAATTTAAGGCTAGACTCTGTAACGCAATAATGGCGGAGTCTGTTTATAAACATTCGCCGGCAGTAAAAAGAAATCCGTTTACAAAAGTGGTGCATTATGAAAGTGGCCGTATTTAGCAGCAAAACCTATGACCGCGAATTTTTAACAGCCGCCAATGACAATCTGGAGGCACCGCTGCAATTAATTTTTCATGAAGCCCAACTCAATCAGTATTCCACCTTGCTAGCACAGGGCTGCACTGCCGTATGTTGTTTTGTGAACGATCAGCTGGATGCAACCGTATTGCGACAATTAGCAAAATCCGGTGTAAAACTGGTGGCATTGCGTTGCGCTGGTTTTAATCAAGTGGATTTGGCAGAAGCTAAAAAACTGGATATTAAAATCGCGCGCGTTGCTGAATATTCCCCTCACGCGGTAGCAGAACATGCATTGGCATTAATACTGATGCTAAATCGCCAATTACATCGCGCTTATCGGCGTGTGCATGACAATGATTATTCACTGAATGGTTTACTCGGTTTTGATTTGCTGAATAAAACTGTAGGTGTAATCGGCACCGGGAAAATTGGCCATACTTTTGCGCGCATCATGCAAGGTATTGGCTGTGAAGTCATCGCTTACGATCTCCAACCCGACCCTTCACTCGCTGCCAGCGGAATTACTTACGTTGCACTGGAAGACTTATGGCCCTCCGCCGATATTATTTCACTGCACTGCCCGCTGAATATACACACCCACCATTTGATTAATGCCACCACCATCGACCAAATGAAAACCGGAGTGATGTTAATTAATACCAGCCGCGGTGGATTAATTGATACGCGCGCGGTCATCACCGGTTTGAAAAATAAAAAAATTGGCTATTTGGGTTTGGATGTTTACGAAGAAGAAGCCAATTTATTTTTTGAAGACAACTCAAACAGTTTATTACAAGACGATATTTTTGCGCGCCTGATGACCTTTCCCAATGTAGTCGTTACCGGCCACCAGGCATTTTTTACCCGCGAGGCATTAACGACTATCGCACGCATTACCCTCGATAATATTCGTTATTTTGAACAAAACGATTTTTCCAACATGGTACTAGTGGGTTAATCACCGCCCATGTCAGCGCCCACCCGGGCGAAGGATGGATGCTATGCCGCAATTTGATCGTGCACTGCCAGAAAATTTGCAAGAACTGCATTCCCTTGCACTGGATTTGAATTGGAGCTGGAATCATGCCAGCGATGAACTCTGGTGCCAAATCAATGCCGATATCTGGAATTATTCCCACAACCCTATATTGGTCTTGCAACTCACCAGCGATGAACATTTCACCAGACTCTCCACAGATAAAAATTTTCTGGCGCTACTGGATAAATTAATTGCTGCGCGTCAAAAAAATTTACAAGAACCCGCCTGGTACCAACGCCAATATCCCGATTCCCCATTGCGTTGTGTAGCTTATTTCAGTATGGAATTTGGTATCTGCGATGCGTTGCCGTTGTATGCGGGCGGATTGGGAATGCTAGCGGGAGATTATTTAAAAACGGCGAGTGATTTGGGTTTGCCGCTGGTCGGTGTGGGTTTGTTATATCAGGAAGGTTATTTTCGTCAAAGTATCAGCCGCCAGGGCTGGCAACAGGAAACCTATTTATATAACGATCCTGGTAGCTTACCCCTGCAACCGTTGCGTGCAGCAGATGGCAGTTGGTTAATTATCAAAGCACATTTTCTGTGTCGCGAAGTATGTTTTCGTGTGTGGCTTGCACAAGTAGGGCGAGTAAAATTGTATTTGCTCGACAGCAACGATCCGCGCAATTTACCGAGTGATCGCGGCATCACCAGCAAATTATACGGTGGCGGCAGTGAATTGCGGATGGTGCAAGAAATTGTACTGGGAATTTGCGGTTGGCGCCTGTTGGAAAAATTGGGACTGGAAGTGGATATTTGCCATCTCAATGAAGGTCACGCGGCCTTCGCCACGCTCGAGCGTATTCGTCAATATTGCAAACGCAATAGCTGTGATTTCTGGCAAGGATTGTGGGCCACCCGCATGGGAAATTTATTTACGACACACACACCGGTTGAAGCCGGGTTTGATCGTTACCCTGCCGAATTGTTGCGGCGCTACTCCGATAATAGCGGTGCGGAAATGGGTATCAATGTGGAAGATGTTATTGCGTTGGGCCGCGCGAATCCTAAAGATGAAAACGAACCATTTAATATGGCATGGCTTGCGATGCGTACCTGTGCACACAGCAATGGTGTTAGCGCATTACACGGTGCGGTTAGTCGCCGCATTTTCCAGCCACTCTACCCGCGCTGGCCCGAATGGGAAGTGCCGGTCGGTCACGTTACGAATGGTGTTCATATTCCCACCTGGGACTCACCCCTTGCAGACCAACTCTGGACCCAGCTTTATGGCAAAGATCGCTGGCGCAAAGATCCGGCCGAACTGAATCCAAAGCGGTTGGATGAAGTCAGCGATCAACAACTTTGGCAAGTTGCCAACGAGGGGCGTAGCAGCCTGGTCGATTACGCACGCCTGCGTTTACTGCATCAATGGCGCAAGGAATCCACACATTCTGAACACTGTGATCTTGCGCAGGAAATGCCGCTTGACCCCAGTATTTTAACGCTCGGTTTTGCACGGCGTTTTGCCGAATATAAACGGCCGGATCTATTGCTGTTCGATCCGGACCGGCTCGAACGAATCCTGTGTAATCCGCGTCACCCGGTGCAATTATTGGTCGCGGGTAAAGCACATCCCGCCGATAACATCGGCAAAGAAAAATTGCAGCGCTGGCAGGAATTTTTGCAGCGCGAAACCGTGCGTAAACATTTGGTATTTCTGGAAGATTACGACATCGATTTAGCCCAGCATTTAATCCAAGGTGTGGATGTCTGGATCAATACCCCGCGTCGCCCCTGGGAAGCCAGCGGTACCAGCGGGATGAAGGTGTTGGTGAATGGCGGATTAAATTTATCAAGCCTGGATGGCTGGTGGGTGGAAGCTTATCAACCGGAGTTAGGCTGGGCGATTGGCGATGGACAAGAGCATCCCCCCGAAGCTGACGGGCACGAAGCCGAAGAGCTTTATAAGCGCCTGGAAGACGAAATCATCCCGCGTTTTTACCAACGCGATAACGAAGACTTGCCACGTCAATGGCTGGCAATGATGCGCACCAGCATGGCTCAACTAACACCGCGCTTTAGTAGCAACCGCATGTTGCGCGAATACGTGGAAAACTATTATCACCCCGCAGCAAAAGGCTACAGCGAACGGCAAAGCAACGCTCGTCAGTCAGTGGGCGAATTGCGCCGTTGGCAACTGCATTTGCAACAACACTGGCATGAAGTCCATTTGGGAGAATTACAGCAAGAAGAAAACCAGCTATCCCTGCGTGTAAGTCTGGGCGGCTTGCAACCTGACGAAGTTCGCGTTCAATTGATTGCCAATCCGATTACTGATGTACGCGGCCATCCCATCTCCGGCTCCATTCGCGATATGCAATTGCAATACAGTTTGGGCAGCGATGCCCATGCATGGCGCTATACCCTGGCGATCCCTGAAGATCGACCATTAAACGATTTTACCGCACGCGTAATTCCCGCTCACAAAGCGGCACTGGTTCCGGCGGAGCTGCAATTAATTACCTGGCAAAATAAAAGCTGATAAGAAGGAATCAAAAACGCGCGATAAATCAAAAACACAAGAAAAGAAACTTGCAGAAAGCTGGAATGCTGGCAATCTTTAGCGCACATGAATTCAGCTTTCGGTGCCCTTGCATCGACTATTAAGGACTCGATAAATTGCATTTTTTTCGCTGTGTACCATTGCGCTCACGTAGCGCACTACTTTTTATTTTTTTATGTAGCCTGCAAACCGAAGCTGCGGATCGCTTCACTGTAACAATTGCCGCCGCAAAAATTCCCCCCGAACCCCAGCGCACCCTGACCATAGCAACGGGCGAATACCCGCCATGGACTGGTGCCGAACTGCCACAACAGGGCTTGGCCAATCAAATTGTTACTGAAGCATTTGCCAGCCAGAATATCGCAGTGAAATTTGTTTATCTGCCGTGGAAACGCGCTTTTGAAGAAACCCGCCAGGGCCGATTTGATGCAAGTTCTTACTGGTATGACAGCACCGCGCGCCGCACTTACATGCTCTTCAGCGATCCTCTGCTACTTAACCGCACTGTATTTTTTCAGCGTAGCGATGCACCGCCCATCCAATGGCAAACATTTACTGACCTTAGTAATTATCGCTTGAGTGCCACAGTGGGTTTTACCTACACCAGCGAGTTTTACCAGGCGATAGATAACAACATCATAGATCCCTTGATGGTTCCGTCAGATACCCAAAACATCAAATTACTGATGGCCAAACGCACGGACCTTTTTGCGACGGAAGAAATGAGCGGTTTCTATATGGCGGCGCAACTTCGTATTGACCCACGCAAATTACGCGTGATAGAGCCGGCATTGAGTGCACCTTACGGCTATCTGCTGATCAGCAAAACGCATCCGGACGGTGAGCAGCTCATAGCGCAGTTCAATCGTGGGCTGAAGGCGATCAAGGCCAATGGCCAGTACCAAAAAATCCTTACGCGGATTGATGACAGCAGCTTCTATGATCCAGCCAATAGTGCTCCATCCCCCCGATAAACACCTGCATCATCGGCGAAAACTTTACAAATCAACACCTTCGCTGCTGATGCAAACTGTTATAGTAAAAACCGCTTTAACTACCCGCAGTACTCGCCGCCCCTCCGTATTATTTGACGGAGCAGCGCATCGTCATTGAGAGCCTTTATGTCTGTTTCCAAATTATCCGCCACTGCAAGCGGCGCGTTTCCTACACCCGGTTTTGCCGAACAACTTTCCACCCGCCTGGCATTTTTAATTACTGGCCTCGCCATGTCCGCCTGGGCGCCGCTGGTTCCTTTTGCACAGGAACGATTGGGCGTGAATGAAGCTACGCTGGGTGCATTATTGCTCTGCCTCGGCGGCGGCTCGCTGGTTGCCATGCCGCTGACCGGTCCGCTGGTGAACCGTTTTGGGTGTCGCAAATTTATTACGCTGAGCCTGTTGTTAATGTGCATCAGCCTGGTGTTTCTCGGTGTGGCATCGACTATCCCTGGCCTCGCACTAACCTTACTAATTTTTGGTATGTCACTCGGAGCGACGGATGTCGCCATGAACATGCAAGCAGTGATTGTGGAAAAAGCCAGCGGGCGCAGCATGATGTCCGGCTTCCACGGTTTTTACAGTTTGGGGGGGATTTTCGGTGCGGTGATTATCAGCGGGCTGTTGTGGATTTCGCTTTCCCCGTTTCAATCATTACTGGCACTTGCCGTCGTGCTTTTAGCAATGCTGGTTTACACCGTGCCTAAATTATTGCCTTACGGTAACAGCAGCGATGGCAAACGCGAGCCGTTTTTTGTAGTGCCGCGCGGCAAAGTATTATTGCTTGGCGCATTGTGTTTTATCGTTTTTCTGGCAGAGGGATCAGTATTGGATTGGAGCGCAGTGTTCCTCACCCAGGTGCGCGCAGTAGATCCGGTACAAGCCGGACTTGGGTTCGCATGCTTCTCCGTTGCCATGACCATCGCACGCTTGACGGGTGATCGCATCGTGCAATATTTGGGTGGCAAACGCATTTTGTTATGGGGTGGCAGTTGCGCAGCGCTCGGTTTCGCGATTGTGGTTTTTGTACCGAATACTATCGCTGCGTATATTGGTTTTACGCTGATTGGTTTGGGCGCATCCAATATTGTACCGGTATTGTTTACGGCCGCCGGCAATCAAAAAACCATGCCGATGGGTTTGGCAATTTCGGCGGTAGTCAGTATGGGTTATGCGGGATTATTAGCCGGGCCAGCGCTGATTGGTTTTATTGCGGAACTCAGCAGCCTTTCTCTTTCATTTTTGCTTGTCGCTGCTGGCATGTTGCTCCTGGCTGGCTGTGCAATCAAAGTGACAAAATCGGAATAATATTTGGTAAACGCAGAAAAAAGCCCATGAGTTGGTTCAACTCATGGGCTTTTTTTTCGGTTGCTTTTTTAATTCGTTTCTATCGATTAACACACAGGCTTGCGCGCAATTCACACCAAGGATTAACGTGCCTATTTACCGCGAGAATACAACCGTTTTGGTTCCATTCAATAACACGCGGTGCTCTGCATGCCAACGCACGGCGCGGTTCAACACCACTGCTTCCGTATCGCGGCCAATTTCCGCCATTTCGTCCGGCGAGTTCACATGGGAAACACGCTCAACAGATTGCTCAATAATAGGGCCTTCATCCAGATCTGCGGTAACAAAATGCGCTGTTGCGCCAATCAGTTTTACACCGCGATCAAATGCCTGGTGATAAGGTTTTGCGCCTTTAAATCCCGGCAAAAATGAATGATGGATATTGATCGCACGGCCATTTAATTTGCTGCATAAATCATCGGACAGGATTTGCATGTAACGCGCAAGCACTAAAAAGTCGGCCTGCAAATCCTGCATCAATTGCCACAACTGCCCTTCTTGCTGTGGTTTGGTATCAGCGGTGATGGGTAAATAATGAAAGGGCAATTGGTACCATTCGGTTAAATCGCGCATGACATTGTGATTGGAAACGATGCCGACAATATCAATCGGCAACGAACCGTTTTTCCAGCTATTCAATAATGCATTCAAACAGTGACCCCACTGGGAAACGGCAATCAACACGCGCGGTTTGCTGGCGCTGTCAAAAATATTCCAGTCCATTTGATACTGCTCGCCCAGCGGTTTAAATAGCGAACGAATCTGCCCGATGTTGTAACCCGTGGGGCACTCGAACACGGTGCGCATAAAAAAGCGGTTGCTGGTCACATCTTCAAATTGGGAGGACTCTTTAATGTTGAATCCCAGAGTTGCAAATAAAGTTGCAACGGCAGCCACCAGGCCTTTTGAATCCTGGCAACTAAAGGTTAAAACAATTTCTTTTACGGCAGACATTACGCGAATTCCTGTTGATTTGCCCCACCCTGTGGGTTAGCCAAAAATAGCCGCCAAGCCTACGGGATTGCGCGGGGATAATTCAAGCATTCTCATTCGCCCCGGCCATTCGAACCTGCCAATTCAAGGAATAGCCCGAAAACCGATCAATTAAGGGGCCAGCCCTCCCCTCCAAATCCTTATAAAAATGCGCACCCCGGCTCATATTCATGTAAACACCTCAAAAATGACATTTATTATCAATTAGCAATATTTTACAATGGCATATAATTCTTCACTACAGGAGCTATTGATAAATGTCGTCCCAACCTAAAAGGTTTAAATCCTTCCCCAAAACATCCCTGGCCATCATTACCGCCCTGTGCCTCTCACCTGCTTTCGCAGCTGAACAATCCGGCACAGGCATTACCGCGCAGCAAGCAAGTGCCGCTATGCAACCACAAGGCAAGTTGCGCACAGTGACGGTTATCGGTGAAGTTGAAGAAGAGGTTTACACCGGCAAAGAGGCCAGCGCTTCTACCAAATTAAATCTGGGTATTAAAGACACGCCCCAATCGGTGTCCGTGGTAACACGCAAACAAATCGAAGATATGGGTGCGACCAACCTTGGTCAATTGTTGCTGCAAACTACCGGCGTCATTTTGACTGGTGATAACTCCGAACGAACCAACTTCTCCATTCGCGGCTTCAATATGGGCGATGGCTGGAACTCCAACCTGATGCAATACGACGGTATTCCGCTAAACGTATCCAACGTTGCCGCGTCAAAGCCGGATATGGCATTAGTAGAAAGTATTGAAGTGTTACGTGGTGCCGCCGGTTTGATGCAAGGCTCGGGTGAGCCTTCCGGCGCGGTGAATATTATTCGCAAAAAACCAACCGTTGATTTCCAGGCAAACGCAGCCGTTACTTATGGTTCGTGGGATATGTATCGCGCGGAAGCCGATGTATCTAATAAATTAAATGAAAGCGGTTCGGTTCGTGGCCGCGCAGTTTTCGCGTATCAAGATGCGAATTCTTACATGGATGCTGTTGAGCGCAACACTAGCCTGGTGTACGCCATTGTGAGTGCTGATTTAACCGAAAACACTGAATTGAATGTTAGCTACAAACGCCAGGCTGAAGATTCAATCGGCGCGCACAATTTACCGCGCAATCCAAAAACCGGTGAAGATTTAAAATTGAGCCGCGACAATTGTAGCTGTAACGCTGCCGATTTTTGGGATAAGGAAAACGAAGATGTATTTGTCGGTGTTGAACACAAATTTAATGCAGATTGGTC
Organism: Cellvibrionaceae bacterium; assembly: GCA_021151825.1. Classification (GTDB taxonomy): domain Bacteria; phylum Pseudomonadota; class Gammaproteobacteria; order Pseudomonadales; family Cellvibrionaceae; genus Cellvibrio. The sequence goes on along the minus strand of JAGKWQ010000006.1, from coordinate 130,465 downwards.
AGTAAAAGGAACTTACGTTCGCGCCAATATTAATATGGATATGGTGTTCACCAGCCTGGCTCCGGTTGCTGCTGCGGTATTTGATCCTGCGAACCCAAAAGGAAACCTCAATAAATACGCTTACCAATATGATCAAACCCTGGATGTATACGACGTATTTACCAAAGGGAATTTCAATTTATTTGGCAGAAGCCATGAAATAGTATTTGGTACCAATTCGCAAAAAAGTGACATCCCCGGACGCTGGACCAGCTGGGATGTGCTGTTGAATGATTACACCTTATGGAACCGCGTTGGCACTGCACCAAAACCATTATTGGAAGTTGACCTGAATACTTATAGCCCTTATGACGTTCCATACATTGCACCGCGTTATGAATTGGATGGTGGCCAATCATTTGAAGATCGCACACAAACCGGTACTTACTTAGCGGCACGTTTTAGCATCATCGATCCATTGAATGTTGTTGTGGGCGTGAGACAAAGTGATTTTGAATTTGAGTCGCTCTATAAAAGTAACGTGACCAATCAATTTGTTGATAGCCGCAAAACCGCGTATGAAAAAAATGACGTTACAACACCTTACGTCGGTGTGACCTACGCCGTTAATAAAACCTATACAGCTTACGCCAGTTTTACTGATTCATTCGTAGTGCAAAATTCGAAGGGCAGTAACGAAAAGTTGCTGGACCCGATTCAGGGCAATGTTTATGAAGTCGGTATCAAAGGCAGCTTCAACGATGACAAAGTCATTGCATCGCTAGCTACATTTAGAACCAATCAAATTAACCGTTCAATCCGCGATGACAGCAGTAAAGGCCAGTGCGGCTTCAATGGTGGCGAAGGCTATTGCAATATTTCAGCGGGAGAAGTTATCAGCGCAGGTGTAGAAGCTGAATTGCGCGGTGAACTTTTTGAAGGCTTTAACATATCGCTCGGTTACACGCACAACACCACCGAATACGAAAAAGACCCTGTGAACGGTGGCCGTGTGTTTAACGAAACCACACCGGAAGATATCGTACGTACTTTCGCGACTTATCGCTTCGATAACCAATTGACCATCGGTGGTGGTGCAAACTATCAAAGCGAATGGCTGGTTGGCCGTTACGGCAGTTTGTCTGCGACTCAGGAAGCTTATTGGCTGGTTAACTTCATGGCGAGCTACCCTATTAATGACTCACTGACAGTATCGTTCAATGCAGACAACGCACTGGATGAAAAGTACTACTCCTACCTTTCTACCACTTCCAACCGTTACGGCGAACCACGCAATTTGAAACTGAGTTTGCGTGCAAAGCTTTAACGGGTTTTAATAAAATGACAAATAAAAAGCAGGCTATAACGCCTGCTTTTTATTTAATCAAATATCTTCAGAGGAGAATGTTATCTACGGCATTTCTACCCTCAATAAATCCTCAACACTCAAGTCAAATAAATCCACAAAGCGAGATTCACCGAAATGTGTGAGTTCGCGTTTCCATTCACTATCGTTACGCAAGCTGTTGATGGTTTTATTTAACTGGGCAAGTGCTGGCTGGTTGGCTTTATCGAGCAAGACATGACGTGGGAAACTATCTATGGCGGGTTCAAGGAAGTCAATTTCTTTATCAATCATATGGGTATAGGTAGTGAACAAATTGCTTTTTTCCATTTGGATAAAATCAACCGTTTTTTCTTTAAGTAATTGCACGCACTCTTCGATTCGTTCGCGTTCAACAATTTTTATGCTGCCGTTAGCAATATATTTTTCTAACGATAAATAACGATGACCTTGTAAGGCACAAAATTTTTTATTGAGGATCGCGTGGGGAAAGCTGCCGTTCAACGGCTGTTGCAGATTAAATACCAGCACATCGGCATCCCACAATATAGGTTCACTGACGAAGAGATCCGGCGTATTGCCAAACCATTTCGGGTTGCTCCATAAAATAGCGCCCTGCTTTCCTTGCGCACGCAACGCATTAAGTTGCGTACGGCTTAAATGGACAAGCTGCCAGTGAAAATCAGTGGTTTCGTTCAGATGTTGAACAAAAATTTCACTCAAGTCAGGTTTTGCATCGATCACAAAAGGAGGAAACTGGTGATAGACATAAACAGGGATCGTCTTTTTATTTATTGAAGTGCAGCCAGATAGTAATAAAAAAATGGCTACCAACAATCCAGGCATACTTCGCATAGATCTATCTACTCAGTGAATCATTTACGACCAATCCAACAGTTATATATCCCAAGAATTCGTATTGGAGGATTTCGATGTGTCCAAGAATAGCCTAAAAACAGCTTGATCCGTATTGTGCAGGGAAATTAATAACATCCGTGCAATGTTCATTGCACGAATCATTCGTTTAGATCAATTTTTTATAAAATAATCAACAAACTCTAAAAAAAATCCTGTCCGCATTCAATTGGACAGGATTTTTTATACGTGTTTGCAAAACGTGTGATCTTACTCGGTTCGATAACGTTCCAGCCAATGCGCATAAGATGCAGGCAATACCCAGGAAGGTTTATCAATGCCGAGTTCGCGCGCGGCCTGATATGGCCAATGCGGATTGGCGAGGTGCGAGCGGCCGACCATTACCAGATCCAATTGTTTATTTGCGACCGCTTGTTCTGCCAATGCCGGTGTGCCAAATCCCCATGCCGATGAAACGGGCAAATCTGCAGCATTGCGAACTTTTTCGGCGATAGGTGCGAGAAATGCAGGTCCCCATGGAATGTTAGTGTCAGGCGTTGAGAAACCGATGCTCACGCTCAACATATCCAGGCCATTGCTGCGTAATTGTTTGGTGAGTTCAATGGATTCGGCGAGTGTTTCTTCATCGCGACCATCGTATTCAATAACACCGAAGCGTGCGGTCAGCGGCAAATTTTCCGGCCACACGGCGCGCACGGCGGCAAGTGTTTCCAATAAAAAGCGACTGCGGTTTTCAAGGCTGCCACCATATTCATCAGTGCGTTGGTTAGCGTGTACGGAGAAAAAACTTTGCGCGAGATAACCGTGGGCAAAATGCAATTCCAGCCATTCAAAACCGGCGTCAAGGGCGCGCTGTGCTGCTGCGGCGAAATCGGCACAGACGCGTTTGATATCGATGACGCTCATCTCACGCGGTAATTTATCCAAATCACCGCCGAAAGCGATTGGCGATGGCGAAATAGTTTCCCAGCCGCGTGGATCATTTGCGGGAATATGATCGTCACCTTCCCATGGGCGATTGGCGCTGGCTTTGCGACCGGCGTGTGCAATCTGGATTCCAGGAACTGCTCCAGCTTTTTTAATCGCACTGGCGATTTGTGCAAGACCGGCGGCGTGCTCGTCACTCCACAGGCCGAGGCATCCGGGAGAGATACGGCCATCGGGCGATACCGCCGTGGCTTCGACAATCACCAGCCCCGCACCACCGCGTGCGATGCTGGTGTAGTGCGCAAGATGCCAGTCATTGCTGAGGCCGTCGGTGGCCATGTATTGGCACATGGGCGGCACAGCGATGCGATTGCGTAATTCAATATCCTTGAGTTTAAAGCGGGTAAAGAGTGCGGACATATAAGTCTCCAGAGAAAGCAGGTTTTACTGCACAAGGTTCATACCGTGCAGAGTAACTGCTCTTCAGCTATATAAAAATTCCTATTTTCTTATGATTGCCATCATGAAATTTTATATCTGGGCGCTTTTAGCCATGGGGATGACGATTAATTAGCGGTAAATAACTCAAACAACAGGTCGCGAACCCAGCGTTGTGCCGGGTCTTTATGGGTGCGTTCATGCCATGCAGCGACAAGGGCGAATCCCTCGACCGGCAGCGGCGTTTCCCGGGTTGCCAGCCCGTCAAGATGTTCGACCAGACGCTTGGGGACAACGGCAATAAGGTCACTGGCGCGGACAATATTGGTCATCACTAAAAAGGATTTTACCGAGAGCATCACTTGCCGTTCACGCCCGATTGCTGCCAAAGCGTCGTCGGTTGCGCCGCTGAAGCAACCGCCGTTGTAAGAGAAAAGTGCGTGTTCGAGACGGCAAAATTCATCAAGCGACAGCGGTGTTTTTGCAGCGGGATGTTCGTCGCGCATAACGCACACATATTCTTCGTCGAACAAACGACGCGCATGTAAATCCGGTGGGCTATTCGAAGGGCTTAGTAACACCAGCTGAATGTCGCCGCGCTCCAGTTGTGCATGCAAACTTTCGTTTTCAATAGGCAATAGCGCTACGCGTATACGTGGTGCACGTTTTTTTAATTCCAGCACAAAAGGTACTGCAACTGCTTGCAATGCATAATCCGTTGCGGCGATTGATAAGGTCATTTCTGCTGTTGCCGGATCAAATACCGCAGGTGTAAGCAATACTGCAATTTCCGCCAATACTTGTTTAACCGGTCCTGCCAATTCCAGCGCGCGCTGGGTAGGGACAACACCGCGTTGTGAACGTACAAAGAGTGGATCGTTAAAACTCTCACGCAAACGCGTCAGCATTCCGCTCATTGCCGGTTGGGTGAGCGACAGCCGCTCTGCAGCGCGCGTTACGCTGCGCTCATCCAGCAAGGCATCCAGCGCTTTTAATAAATTCAGATCGATATTTTTTATGTCGCGCATAAGCGGTGAAACTCTGTTGGCTGATATGTCGGCAGTATGCAGATCTCGTGTACGACTTCCAATGAATAGTTACAGGCTAAACAACAACCGGAATCGCGGTGCGTGGCGGCGAGAAACTTCCAATATCACACCAGACTTTAGGTGCAATTGATATCCCCCGTTTACCCAGGGTTCAACATTTACAACTTCCGTTACATTTACAATTTGCTGGCGATTAGCACGAAAAAAATGGCTCTGCGGTAAACGTGATTCGATTTTCCCCAAGGCGCGAAATAAAGTCACTTTATCATTGCCCCAGAATACCTGCGTGTAATTACCACAACTTTCAAAGTAATGAATATCGAGCAAACGTACCCAGCAACACTTATCGCCGTCCCGCAACATCACCTGACTGTGGAGTTCCAATATTGGCTGGATCTCCTCTACATCATTTGCAACGACGTCGCTTTTCAATTTATCCAATGCTTTTTGCAAACGTTTTGACGATACCGGCTTTAACAAATAATCAACAGTATTAAAATTAAATGAGTGGATTGCCTGGTCCGCATACGCAGTGATAAAAATGACCTTGGGGTCATAGCTGAGTTGCTGTAATAGTTCAAAGCCATTTTTACCTGGCATGTTGATATCAAGAAATAAAAGTTCGGGATTTTCGCGCTGAATAATCACCAGTGCATCACGCGGGTTTTCTGCCTCGGCACAAAGATAAATATGTGGATGTGCCTGCAATAACTCTTTCAATTCCTGACGCGCCAGTCGTGAGTCCTCAATGATCATGGCTTTCATGATGAATACTCCAAGGGCAAAACCAGGGTAGCAAATACCATCTGGTTCTTTTCATGTAAACTAAAACTGGCTTCACTTCCATACAAAAGCTGCAACCGTTCGCGAATATTATTTAATCCCAAACCAAACCCCGCCTGCCCTGAATCAATTTGCACACTGCCATTATTACTCAATATGCAACGTAGCATTCCAGATGAGGCACGCACATCGAGCACCAATTTTCCGCCATCAGGCAATTGGCTAATACCATGTTTAATGGCATTTTCAATTAAAATTTGCAAGAACATGGGAGGGATTAATGCCCCGGTCAACGCTGGATCAATATTTTCAGCATAAACCAAACGACTCTCCAATTGGATTTTACACAGCTGAATATAATTTCTGGCCAGGGTTAACTCATTGAGTAATGGAATTTTATTGCTTTCAGTTGCAAGTGGCATGCGCAAAATATCAGACAACACCAGAATTGACTCACGCGCCTTTTCAGCGTCCTCGCGAATTAATGCGCGAATATTATTAAGCGCATTAAAAATAAAATGGGGATCGACTTTCCCCGCCAATAAATTCAGCTGTAATTCCTTATAGTTTTTTTCTAACTGCAGCTGTTTTAGTTGATTATTACTCTTGAGGCGTTGCGCCACAGATTTTTCGTAAATCATAATCCACATCAAACAACCAGCACTGGTCACGACAATTAATGGGATAAAAAAATCACCGTGATTAACCAGGTATTCATACTGTTGTAATTGCGTAGCCTCATCACTCGCAAAAGCTATAACATAACCCATTAGCCACAAACCACCGGTCAACAACAAACCAAAAACCAGTGACAGAGTGAGTATACCCAGCGAAAACCCGGCAATTGCACTATCCAATAACTGAAAACGGCGGATCAATGGACGCATCAACAGTCCGGCAAGTATGCCGCCAGCGACCAATGCAATTAGCATCATCCGGGCAAAATCATAGGAGACGGATTGCCAATTCAACAGATCCGAAAAATACAAATAACATCCCACAACAGACCAGCCACCGATATTAAAAGCCCAAAATTGCAAGCGGATTTTTAGCTCAGATATGCCATCGCCCGACTGTCGGTTGCAATGACCGCAGGGATATCTGAAATACAGAAACAGCAAAATGACCACGGTCTGAATATCCAGCTGCGAACGCAAGGTGCCAATAAATTCGTGCTTGTTCAACCACAATTGGCCAGAGCCAGTAAAGACAGCTGCAATATTGCGCGGTAAATCTATTAGCTGGCCTTGCCATAAACTGTCCACTACCGACAATAACCGGAAACTCAACATACAAAAAAAACTGGTGCAAAAAATGAGAAAAAGCAGGCTGGGCAACAATGAAATCAAATAGGAACCAAAGAGTGGAGACTGTGCTCGCAACAGCATTACAGTCGCAGCAAATAGCGCCCCTGTGGCCAGGGTATAAAAGTTGTTTATAAAAAAATCGGTGGAAAATAGAAAACCTTCAGGATTGTAATAGGCAATTACCACCAGGGCATGGAAAAATTCATTAAAAAAATACAGCATTACCAGTGCAGAGATACTTATTAATAATGTTGCTTTTGCAGGCGTGAGAACGTAGCGCTCCGCCTGAATAAAATTAAACAACAGCAACCAGATGAGCAATAAATAACTGGTACCTATCCACTGGCTAATCGCAAAGGGGAACCACCAATAACGTTCCGGGTTCACAACCAGGCCAATTATTATGTCCTGAATGCTATGGCTTCGCAGTACGGCATAGTCAATCGCGGTAAATGTATAACCAACGACAATTGCGAGAATTACGGCAAGCGGTATCAATGCTAATGGATGTTGATAATGAAGGCGGAAATGGTGTGCAAAATATCGATAACCTAATCCAAACAAAACTCCCAGGCAGGTAGTAAGCAACGCATGCGGCAAGTGTCCGTAAAAATTGCCGGTGTGTAGATAATCACTGGTCGTATCCAGAAGTATATAAGCGCCCCAACCCACCGCAGTGCAATACCAAAACTCTTTCGCCGGCAATAAACTCGCCGTGGTTTTTTCTTTCATCTTGAAATTTTCCGCATCATTTTACAGCCGTTATTTATTCATTATTTTTCCAGCTTACCAGAGACAAACCCTAACTCCAGTGATTTTCTTATTCGCGATTAAGACAGCCGTTCGTTGAATCTATCTACCGTTAATTGCCTCTGGTGACCGCTCATCAATTTACCCACTTATCGACTGCACGGCACTTTAGTATGAGGGCACTTTAGTATGAGGTAACTTGGCGAGGGATCTAATAATGAATGCACCATCACAATGCTGGCACTTTCCACTAATTGTCTTGATCTACTTTCTCACAGCCTGTGGCGGTAGCAATGGCAAAAACGAAACCGGAAAAAATAACCCCGGCACGAGTAGTTCCAGCTCAATACCCGCAACAGTGCAACTTAAACCATTGCAACCCGATACAACAATAGATCCTGTATTACCTGCACGCGACTCCCCGGAATGGGATAAAGCACGGGAGGCAGCGCATTTCCTTGCCCAGGCAAGCTTTGGTGTTAATGCTAAAGATATAAATTTTATTCTCACTAACGGTAAAGCGGCCTGGCTGGAACAACAGCTATCAACACCACTCACTTCCCAGGTTGCACACCTTGATGCGCGCGTCAAAACCTGGGGGTTTATTCCGGTTCCACCGAGCATGTATTACGACGCAGGTGGAGAGTGGGATCGACTTGTTGCCAAACATGATATTTGGTGGGAAACCGTTGTGTGGGGTTCGGATCAATTACGCCAACGTGTGGTTCTGGCACTCAGCCAAATATTGGTGGTGTCACATCAAGGAAGTGATCTCTACGCACGCGAACGCGGCTTCGCCAATTACACCGACATCCTTGCTGCACAGGCGTTTGGCAATTATGAACAACTGTTAATGGATGTTAGCCTGAATCCCATCATGGGGATTTACCTTAGCTCCATTAATAACGCCAAAGCCGACCCGATGCGTGATACCCATCCCGACGAAAATTATGCGCGTGAAATTTTGCAATTATTCAGTATCGGTTTGGAGCAATTGAATTTGGATGGGAGTGTTAAACACGATAGTAACGGCAAGCCAATTCCAACCTTCGACCAACACACCATCAATGAGTTTGCACGAATTTTTACCGGCTGGACATTTTCCACTAATACAACCTTTGCCGAAGGTGGTGAATTTGCTTATTGGCGCACCCCGATTAGCAATGTCGATCCAATGAAAGCATTTGCCGAATTTCATGATGCAGGCGTTAAAACCTTACTCAATGGTGAAGTCATTCCAGCCGGTCAAACACCTCAGCAGGATCTTAAGGCAGCGATTAAAAATATTATGGCGCACGATAATGTCGCCCCCTTTATTTGCAAAAAATTACTCCAGCATTTAATTACCAGTAACCCCAGTCCCGCTTATGTCGCACGCGTAGCCAGTGTATTTAATGACAACGGGCAAGGTGTTAAAGGTGATATGAAGGCGGTGATCAAAGCAATTTATCTGGATCAGGAGGCTAGCAACACTCCCACCGAAAGCACTGACTATTTTGGCAAGCGTAAGGAATCGCCGTTAGTTATTGCAGGCATCTGGCGTAGTTTCAAAGCGCGCGGCACACCGGTGAAAGGCCCGAACGGAGTTTGGGTAAATACCATCCAATATTTAGTGAATGACCCGCTCGAAGAAACATTTTTGTACTCACCCACTGTATTTAATTTTTACCAAACGGATTACAGCCCACCGGGTGAACTTGCGAACAAAAAATTATTAGCGCCCGAATTGCAAGTATTTGGCGGAGCCGCCGCCGTTAACCAGGCCAACCTGCTCGCCAATTTAATATATCGCCGCCATTACAATGATAAAAACCTCTACACCGATACCGGCCAAGCCTGGGGAGGGAATTCAGGCTGGAGTAATTTGCCGGTCAAAGCGCAATTAAACCTGGACACTGAAATTGCCTTGGCAAAAAACCCGGCGGCATTGGTTGATCGCGTTAACTTGCTATTGACGCAGGGGCAAATCAGTGCCGAGCACTCAACATTAATTACCGAACATATCAGCCTGTTGCAAGATCCTCTGGAACGAGTTTATGAAACTCTTTTTTTAATCGCCATTTCCCCTGAATATGCGATTCAAAGGTAATAACATGAACATAATAAATAGCCGTCGTCACTTTATTAAATCTATCGGAAAAAGCGTATTGGGCAGTGCGTTGGGTGGCAGCTTATTGCCATTGTTTGCGAACGCGCAAAATAATACTGACTACAAAGCATTGGTGTGCATTTACCTGCAAGGTGGTAATGACGCGTTTAATTGTGTGGTTCCTATGGGCGATTCAGCTTATAAGGCTTATCAACATATTCGACAGGACCTCGCCGTACCGCGCGAACAGCTGTTGACACTCAACACACCGAATCAAAGTGCTTGCGGATTTCACCCGCTACTGAAAAAAACACAACATTTGTTTAATCAAGGCAAGCTCGCTGTGGTAGCCAATATCGGCAATATGCTGGAGCCTATTAACAAGCAATCCTATCTCGATAAAACAGCGTCGCCGCCCGCGCATTTATTTTCCCATCATGATCAAACACTGTATGCAGATACACTGAATAACGGGGAACTTAGCACAGGTTGGGCGGGAAGAATTGCAGAGGTGATGGGCGAGTTTAATATCAATCAACAATTGGCAATGAACATTAGTATTTCAGGCGATAATTACTGGCAACGCGGTAGCGTGCAACTACCCTACACAGTAAAAAACAGCGGTGTGAGTATTATCAATCAATTATCGGAAGAAGATCCGACCGCATTCTCTGCATCGCGCGCAAAACTTTATCGTCATTTCCTGAACGCTGAGCGCAATCATTTATTGCAACGCTATTATTCAAAAATGCAAATGGATGCATGGGGTACCGCGCAATATGTGGCAGATATTCTCGCCAGCCAACCCCGGCGCGATTTACCGATTTATACGGTAAAAAGTAAAGATGGCTTTGTAGAAAGCCTGGCAATGATCGCGCGCCTGCTCGCTGCGAAAGATGCGTTTCAAGTTAAACGCCAGATTTTTTATGTCACGCTCGGTGGGTTCGATACCCATCGCGATCAACTCAACCAACATCCAAACCTGCTCTTTCAACTTGATGAAGGCCTGGACCTTTTTTATCAAGCGCTTGAAGCATTGGGAATGGAGAATCAAGTCACCACATTTACGACGTCCGAATTTGGTCGCACCCTGGCGCGTAATGGCGATGGCACAGATCATGGGTGGGGCAGCCATCATTGGGTGTTAGGGGGCGCCGTTAAAGGCCAAACACTGTACGGTCAATTACCGGCATTGGAAATCAATAGTGATGATGATTTAGGGCGCGGGCGAATTATTCCACAACTGAGTTTCGATCAATACGCTGCAACCCTGAGCCAATGGTTTGGCTTGCCAGCAGAAAATCTCAGTCATATTTTTCCTAATTTAAAAAATTTTTCCACACCAGACTTGGGATTTATACGCTGAGGCCTTGCGATTTATTTATCGAAAAACCTCGCGCTCAAACAATAACAGGCGCTATAAATTGAATTAATTTTCGCGCTTCACCAATTCCTTAAACGCAGTAGAAAGGCGCTGATAAACCGGCCCCGGGCATTCAGGGATTACGCGGCCATCGGCGTGGCCTACCGGAATTAATTCCGCACCGGTGCCGGTGAGAAAACATTCGTCGGCAGTAAATAAATCGTAAGGAGCGAGTGGAGTTTCGCGGAATTTAATGCCCAATGTTTCCGCCAGCTCCAATACTACCTGGCGAGTAATACCATCCAGTGCGCCTTCAATAACTGGCGGTGTTAGCAACTCGCTTTTTTTCACAATAAAAATATTATCTGCACTGCCCTCTGCGATTCGGCCTGCGCTGTTTAATAAAATCGCTTCGTCTGCACCAGCGTGTGTGGCTTCCATACGCGCAAGAATATGGTTGAGATAATTTAAACTTTTTATGCGCGGATCAAGACCGTCAGCACCTAAACGGCGTGTGGCTGCGATAATCACTTTTGCCCCTTCGCTTCTCACCCGCTCACTGACCAGTTGCAAACGATCAGCGATGATAAAAACTTGTGGCGAATGGCAGCGCGATGGATCTATACCGAGTGGACCAGGACCGCGCGTAACAACCATACGTAAATAACCGTTTGGCTCTGGCGCTGCAGCGACTGCCTCCAAAACTGCTTGTGTAAGCGCTTCAATGTTGTAGGGAATTTCCAGGGCAATCGCGCGCGCAGATAGAATTAATCGCTCAAGATGCGCCTGCAAACGAAAGGCTTTGCCGTTGTAAAAACGAATGCCTTCAAATACCCCATCACCGTATAAAAGGCCGTGATCAAACACCGAAACACTGGCGTGTTCTGGCGCAACCAGTTTGCCATTTAGCCAGCAAACCGGAGTTGCCTGTTGTGGGGTTGAAGAGGATGAAGGTGCAATTGCCGGTTTAGCCATGGAATTCTCCTGTGAGCATGGTGTGAGCTTTGCCAGTGAGATATACACGCTCACCCGCCCATTCGATGGTGAGTAACCCGGTACGCGCCGATGCCTGGAATGCTTGCAGGCGCGCTTTACCCAAACGTTGAGCCCAATAAACGGCAAGCAGGCAATGCGCTGAACCAGTGACGGAATCCTCAGAGATACCGACGCGCGGAGCAAAGAAGCGCGAGACGATATCCAGCCCCGGCTCATCGGCTGGCGCCGTGACAATCAAACCGCGTTCAGTGAAGGAGCTGATCAAGTCATCATCCGCGCGGATATTGCGCACTTGCTCAGCAGTTTCCAGCACAGCAAGATGATCGTCACGGCCCCGGCCAAACCATGCGGGCTGCCCGCCCAATAATTGCGCCAGTGCTTCGGGTACTTTTCTGACCGTGGTGGGTGAATCTGCGGGGAAATCCAGCCGGATATTGCTACCGTCGCGCACGGCTTCCAGCAAACCACTGCGGGTACGGAATTTCAGTACCGGAGTTTTCTCACCGGCTTCATGCCATAACGCATGGGCAGCAGCGAGGGTCGCATGGCCGCAAAGGCTGACTTCGGTAGCTGGTGTAAACCAGCGCAACCCCCAGGTATCTGGCCCTTGCTTAAGGAGGAAGGCGGTTTCGGCCTGATTCATTTCGGCAGCGACTTTTTGCATCCAGTTGGCTGACTTTTCATCGCACAAGAGACATACCCCGGCGGGGTTGCCACTGAATAAGCCACTGACAAATGCATCTACCAGATAAAGCGGTTGCCCCATGATTCTTTTCCTCAAAAAACAATTTCCGGTTTGCGAATGCTAGCCAGTGTATTTTTTCACCCGCATACAGTACAGTTTCAAAAATTAATTAATTGATACGGTACAGATTTAACAATACAAATCTGTACCTATAAAAACATGGTGGAACTGTACCTATGGCTGAACATACGGTGGATCTTCTGTATCGAAAACTCGCTGATGAATTGGCTAGCCTCATTAACAACGGCGGATTTCAAGCGGGTGACAGATTGCCCGGTGTGCGTCATCAAGCGCAGTTGCGTAGTTTGAGTATTGCTACGGTGATTGCGGCCTATCGCCAACTGGAAGATTGGGGATTACTGGAGGTGCGTAACCGGTCCGGTTTTTACGTAAAAGCCAAACCTTCTGCAGTAGTACAACCACCACGCATTGTTGTAACTACTATGCGCCCTGCTCCGGTTACAGGTCAGGACATGGTATTGCAGCTGATTAAGGCCGCGAATAACCCCGCGATTGTGCAACTGGGCGCTGCAGTGCCGGCCCCTGAGTTTCTACCAACCCGCGCCATCGAACAAGCACTTACCAGGGCCGCGCGCAACCAGCGGGTACGTACCAGCAATTATGAGTTTTCACCCGGTGCAGTGGAGTTGCGCCGGCAAATCAGCAGACGCCTGGCAGATTCCGGCTGCGCGGTGCACCCGGATAATCTGGTTATCACCAATGGTTGCCAGGAAGCGCTCACCCTGGCATTACGTGCGGTCACAACGCCCGGCGATGTAGTCGCTATTGAATCGCCCACCTTTTATGGATTGCTCCAGGTCATTGAATCGCTGGGGTTGGAAGCGCTGGAAATCCCTACCAACCCGCGTTCGGGCATGTCACTGGAAGCATTGGAGTTGGCCTTGAGTCGCTGGCAGGTGAAAGCGTGTGTTGTCACCCCCAATTTCAGCAATCCGCTCGGCTGCTGTATGCCGGAAGAAAACAAAAGGAAATTGGTTAGCATGCTCAGGGAACGCCGAATTCCGTTAATTGAAGATGATATTTATGGGGATTTAAGTTTTAGTCATGCGCGTCCTTCTCTGCTTAAGGGGTTGGATGAAAATGTCATCCTGTGTAGCTCGATTTCCAAAACCCTGTCGCCAGGTCTACGCGTTGGGTGGATTGCCGCTGGTCCCTACCAGGACAAAGTTGAATACATGAAATATGTGCTTAATCTGGCGACTACAACGATTCCGCAATTGGCAGTTGCCGATTTATTGGAAAGCGGCCAATACGAACGACATCTGCGCCGGGCGCGCGGCGATTACGCCCAGGCAGTCGCACGTATGACCGAGGCCATCATCCACTATTTTCCCGAAGGCACAAAGATTACCCGTCCCGAAGGTGGATTTGTGATCTGGCTGGAATTACCGGGGGAGATCGACACTTTTGTACTTGCGCACAAAGCGCTGGAGCTGGGAATCAGTATTGCGCCCGGCCCCATTTTTTCGGCCAGCCAAAAGTACCGGCAATTTATCCGGATTTCATGTGCATGTGTGTGGGGAAATCGTGTAGAGCGTGCGTTGGTGGCATTGGCGGGATTGATCCAGCAAGGAAATAATCCTGCCAGGCCAATCCCGCCAATCAGAGGAGATTAAAAGCGGAAACTGCTGCCAAATGCGTAGAGATCAACCTCTTGTTTGTTGAAGAATATACGGCGCAAACCGACATTCAACCCCAAATGGTCATTAAGCGGAAGCTCCAGTTTGATGCCAGCGACGGGATCAGCCCCCGAATCATCGGGCAGAACAAATGGCACGTTGTTTACTTCAGTTTCAGCTTCCCAGAAGAAAACACCGGCATCAGCAGCGATGCTTACCTTATCGCCCAGACTAAATCGCAAACCTTGTACCAGATTCACCCCTTTGGCAGTAATTGGATATTCCCGGCCGAAGTCTTGTGCAAAAGCGGCTAAATCGGCGTCGCCATCAACCAGTAAATCCACGTTGACATCGCCCAAATCCAGATAACCAATTTGGGTGTAGGTAAAACTGTTCCAATCGTAACCAGCGGCAATTTGATAGCCAGTGCGGTCTTCATCGTAACGCTCGATGGTAAATTTATGGCCCTCAGCAGCCAGCGCATGGGTGAAATCACTTTCCGTCTGGCTACTTTCTACCGAATAAACCTCCACGCCCAGATAAATCTTGTTAGTGTCAGTACCCGCCTGGCTATTGGCGGCCACCAGGGCTACCGCCAATGCGACAATTTTTGAGCTGTTACGCTTGATCATCAATAAACCTCCCAATAGCAATATCCATAACTCACCCACGCTACCACTGCCTTTTGATTTCACTTCTACCGGTGGCTTGGGCTCCGGTGGTTCTGGCGGCTCCGGCTCAACCGGTTTCGCTTCACTGACTGCCCCCGGATCTACTACAGCCGAGTTCACCTGACCGTCATCATCGTTAGGGCCACCATCTTCAATAGTCAACTGGACACACAGATGGCCAGCCGTTAATCCCGGGGTCCACTCAGACGATCCCGGTGGTGGGCAATAGCCCGGATTACCCGCTGCCGAGTGGATGGCATTATCAGCATCCGTCACAAAGCTGACCCAACGACCCTGTTGGAATTTGCGATAAACCGCATTAGCTGGAACTGCTGCACGTTGGGGAATTACCACACGTACTGATTGGCCTGGTGTCGGTAAATCGCGGATGGCGAAATCAAACACACCACCAACAGGCTCAAATGCCGGGTCAACGATCAAGTCAGGTAACGTACTCACTTCATTATCGAGGATTTGCACGCCGCCTGAATTACCGCCACGGGCAAACAAACCCAATCCACAACGCACTCCCGGGTCACACTCAATCAGATAGGCGTTAGTGGTATTACCTTGCTGCGGCAGGATGTTTGACGATGGCATGTTGTCCAGGTAATCCGGAATGCCGTTGTCATCCGAGTCACTGGTACCTTCCACCGCATCACTAATACCATCCTGATCGGTATCGGTATTTACATCCAGCACCGGCAATGCACTGACGATACGGAAATAAGCCGATGCCTGAACTATCGCACCACCGGAGTCAGTGACGATGATCTGGATTTGCTTGCTGCCCGTCAGGCCGGAAGGATCCAGTGTTCTAACGGTGCTACTGGCATCACCAGTCAACCCGGTTCCAATCCACATAAAGGTGTGGGTATCGTCTTTATTCGGATCGACGACCGTCGCCGTGATAGTTACCGGACCACCGCCTGGGGTAATCAGGTTAGTCGTGATTCCACCCTGGCTAACACTCAGGCTCACCACCGGAGGCACATTACCCTGACGAATATCAATGACGTGGCGATTCGCCGCACCCGCATTGATACCACTTCCCAATGCCACAACCAGCTGGCTATCGCTAAATCCGGTCACTGCCGCCAGCGCTACCGGAATAGCAACTTCCACTTGCCCTGCGCCGGTAAAAGTAGCTGTACCGCTGGTCAGGTTATGTTCCGCTGCAGTTGCGGTAGTAGATGCATCGATCACGTAAGGAATACTCAGCGGATATGTCGGTGCCGGGCCATTCAGCAACACACGGAATTCCACATTGCTACCACGCACCGCTATTTGTGATTTGCTCAGGGATACCAATGGATTGATGTTAACGATTTGCGTAGCTTCACCGCTAACACCCACAGCATTAACAGCCTTCCACTTCAATTCATGGCGGCCCGGAGCCAATAGCAATGAGTTAGTTGCAGTCAGCCCTTCAACACTGGTGGTACAGCAATCGTTGCCCGTTACACCGTCTTTCGCCAGAGCTTTCAATGCAGCATTAATTTCGCTTTGGCTCGCACCTGAACTAATGCCCAGTAACTGACGCAAGGTGATGGGTGTAAACAATGCGGTTGCATTGACATCCAGAGTTGCCGGCGCGGTTACTATCGGCAGGAGCGGATCAACAGTAGAAATCACTTCGATATCAAACGCCGGCAATGCAACACTCGCTGTGCCATCACTAACGCTGATCACAATACCGGTGGTTTTACCTGCATCGGTACCTGCCGGAGTACCCGTCAAGGCACCAGTGGTGGTACTGAAGCTCGCCCATGTTGGCTTATTGGTGATGCTGAATGTCAGCACATCACCAACATCCAGATCACTGGCAGTCGGCGTGAAGCTATAGGCGGTATCCTGATTCAGGCTGGTAGATGCGGTACCACTGATAACCGGCAAATCGTTCACCGGCGTGATAGTGACATTTACCGTAATACTGGCGCTGGCGCTGGCGTCACTCACCTGAACAGTAAAGCTATCGCTACCGTTGTAGTTAGCAACCGGCGTATAGCTCACGCTGCCACCCGATACACTGACACTACCGTGCGCAGCTGTGCTCACCGACCAGGTCAAGGTATCACCATCGCTATCAGAGGCACTCAATGCCAGTGAGAAAGGCGTAGGAACACCGTCTTCACTCATCGTCACGGAGGTAGAAGAACCTTGTGCAATCACCGGCGCATTATTAGGCGGTACGGATGGCGTTACTGAATTGGATGCCGCCGATGGTGCGCCGGTGCCAACAGAGTTGGTGGCCGTTACGGTAAAGGTATAACTGATGCCATTGGTTAAGCCGCTGATGGTAATCGGTGACCCCGCACCACTGGCAGTTGTACCGCCAGGGCTGGCAGTGACGGTATAGCTGGTAATCGCCGCACCACCGGTAGAAGCAGGCGCAGTAAAGGTAACTGTTGCCTGACTATTACCGGCTGACGCAGTACCGATAGTCGGTGTGCCGGGCGCTACCGCATTTACCGCAAAACTACGGGTGACCTGGGTTGCCGCCAGATAGCTGCCATTGCCCGGTTGATCCGCATTAATGGTACAAGTACCGGCAGTCACGAAAGTCACTGCGCCACCACTGGTAATTGTACAAACACCGGTTGTGGAGGACGTAAAGGTCGGGATCAAACCGGAATCCGAGGTAGCACTAAATGTTGGCGTAGCACCAAAGTTTTGTGGACCGGGGTTAACAAAGGTAATGGTTTGGGTCGCTTTGGGTGTTACCGAATTGGAGGCTATCGAAGCCAGCCCGGTACCCGCCACATTATCAGCAGTCACTGTAAAGGTATACGCCACACCATTGGTTAAACCGGTCACCACAATGGGCGACGAGGCACCGCTCACCGGCGCAACATCCAACGGGTTTGGTGTCACCGTATAACCGGTAATCGGTGAGCCACCCGCATTCGCCGGAGCAACAAACGCAACGCTTACCTGCGTATCACCGGCAGTTGCTACTGCACTGGTAGGTGCATCGGGAACAACGGGGTTGACGATGAACGAACGGCTCACCTGGGGTGCTGGCAGGAAGGAGGAATTGCCGCCCTGATTAGCATTGATAGTACAAGTACCGACAGTCACAAAGGTCAGAACTCCACCGCTGGTAATTGTACAAACACCCGTTGTTGAAGAAGTAAACGTAATGGTCAGCCCGGACGTAGACGATACCCCGCCACCCAATGTAGACAAGTTAGGTGCGGTACCGTAGCTCTGAGCCCCCGGGTTAGCAAAGGTGATTGTCTGTGGCGATGCAGGAGTAATTGAGTTGGACACCCCGGACGCCCCTCCAGTACCCGCCGAGTTAGTGGCTGTTACGGTAAAGGTGTATGAAACACCATTGGTCAAACCAGTCACGGTAATCGGCGACACGGCACCTGTTCCGGTAAAACCGCCAGGGTTAGAAGTCACGGTATAACCCGTAATGGTTGCACCACCATTGCTAGCTGGAGCGGTAAAGCTTACATCCGCCTGGGTATCACCGGCAGTTGCAGTACCAATCGTTGGCGCATCCGGTTGTATCGCATTTACCGTAAAGGTACGGCTGACTTGAATGGCTGCATTCCAGGTTCCATTACCTGCCTGATCCGCATTGATAGTACAAGAACCAGCGGTTACAAAGGTCAACACACCACCGGAGGTGATAGTACACACACCAGTAGTCGAGGAAGAAAAGCTAACGGTTAAACTGGAAGTTGTTGTCGCACTCAGGGTTGGCGTAGAACCAAAGCTCTGCGCACCAGGATTCGTAAAGGTAATTGTCTGATCACCTTTGGGGGTAGCTGAACCTGAAGCACCCGATGCAGTACTGGTCCCTATGGCATTGGTTGCTGTTACCGTAAAGGTATAAGGCGTGCCGTTAGTAAGACCGGTTACAATGATTGGGGAAGTAGTAAAACCGTTACCACCGGCAGTGATGCCACCGGGGTTGGAAGTCACGGTATAACCAGTAATCGCTGAGCCGCCATTGCTTACCGGTGCGGTAAAGGCGACTGAAACCTGGCCATCACCTGCTGTTGTTGCGCCGATGGTTGGGGCGCCCGGTGCAGTAAGGATATTCACTGAATGGGTTGAACCGCTCGAATAAGCGGCAACGATATTACCGGCATCATCAGCCACGTTAGTTGAGCCATTCAGGTTAACTTTCAAAGTACCAGTGCCACTGATACTGGTGATATTCACAGTGATTGCAGAACCGGTCGAAGCTGACACACTGAGAATGCTGCCCGCTGCTGAGCCGGTTCCCACCAACGTGAAATCATCGGTAGAAACATTCACCACAGATTCACTGAAGTTGACGGTAAATGCCATGCTGGTATCACCCGAACCGGGTGAACCGCTGACCGCAATACTGGTAACTGTTGGCGCGATGTTGTCAACGGTGGCATTGGTTGTGTCCGAAGTTGCCCTGGTGTTACCCGCATTGTCTGTTGCGGTCACCGTCACATTACGGTTGGTGCTATCTATAACACCTGCAACGATGATGTAAGTTGCAGTCCAGGTTCCTGAACTATTGCTTGCCGACACGGCTGCACCGCCACCAAAATCAGTGAAGTTCACGGTGACGGAACTTATTGTGTCGCTGTTGTTGTCACCACCAGCGGTGTTGTTCCAGGTTGCAGTTACTGTATCGCCAATTTTGAAGGCACCGCTGGTTCCAGTTGCGCCGGAAATACTGATACGACCATCAGTCACTGTGGGTGCGATGTTATCGACGGTTGCGTTGGTCGTATCAGCGGTAGTGGTGCTACCACCAGGGTTGGTCGCCGTCACGCTCACATTACGGTTGGTTAAATCAATGCTACCTGAAGTGATGATATAGGTTGCTGTCCAGGTATTACTGCTGTTGGAAGCAGCCACCGCGGCACCGCCACCAAATTGAGAGAAATCTACGGTTACGCTGCTGATACCAGAATTGTTGTCCCCGGTACCCACAGTGTTGTTCCAGGTAGCGGTTACCGTATCGCCGATTTTGAAAGCACCACCAGTACCTGATGCGCCGGAAATGCTGATTTTTGCATCAGTGACGGTCGGGGCGGGAATTACCGCATTGGCAAAACCGATATTGTCGAGGCCAATATAAATATTGTTGGCAGGGTTGGTATCAGTAATCCTCACCTCATCGACATTTTGGAAGATCGACGCTGTCAATCCATTGGATTGATTAAAATCGGAAATGAAATCACCGCCATCCGTGCTCAGAGTGACGCTTCCCACAGAGCTCCCATCACGGAACGCCTCAAACTTTATACTGCCATGTACCCCGAAATAGTCCACGATCTTGATGCCAGTGAAAGAAAAGTCGGCTCCACCTTGGGTTCTGATCACGATCACAGGAGAGCCATTACCGCTTTCATCGAGTATGCCTTCGTCATCGCCGCCTGCACCGAAACCGAAGAGATCGTCGTTATACCCCCAGGGAGCGCTGTTGTTTGTATTACCGCCGGCACTAGCAGAATAGATTTCGATTACAACACCGGCTATGTCCGTGGAGTTGGCTTCTCCATCAGTCACAGATGAGCCGAGCGATGTATCAGCTCCTGAAAAGTTGAGTGTACCCGTAAATGCAGAAGCATTATTTGCCAGCGCAAAAACTGCACAAAACAAAAACGGCCAGATTTTAAAATACCTACTTTTTTTATAAGTAGCTATTTTGTGTAGCCACCGCTGCAAATCGAGATTAACCCAAGACATGATGTTTCCTCTTCAAGACAAATTTAATCCTGTAATAACAACGGCGCAGTCCCTGCGCCCAATTGATTGCCAACGTCAAACAATTTAAATCATTAGTTACGCGATGGATAAATACCTTCCAGGGCAATAATAAAATTCATCCCCAGGTAAGGATTGCGAATGCCGACAGGCTGGCTGCCACCAATAGGACTCACGGTAACAGTGCCGCCTGCGGTCACACTACTGCTAGCAACGCCACCAAGGCTTGCTTTTGTTGAATCAGGGGCAGTGCCGGTGAACAAACCATTGAATGCCACATTGGCAGGGCCAGATTTCGCAGTAGTTGCCGACAGGTAAGTTGTAGCTCCAGCGGCAGGAGGAACCATTGCGGTTGCAGTAGTTGTAGCAACATCAACCGTTGTGGTCACGGGGCTTGGAGTTCCGGTGAAGGTCGCAGTGGGCGTATGAATAGGTAATTGCGTGGTGTTGAGGGTAACGTTTTCAACACCTGCAACCTGCCCTAACGTAACCGCGCCTAAACCGCCAGCACCTCCAGGATTGGTTCCCACGGGAGTACGGCTTTGTAAATTAGGTAACGCAAACGTAGTGGTTCCATTACCGCCATAGTTAGTACCCAAAATTGAAAACAGGGCGCTGTTTGTGGATATCGCTAACTGTTGCCCGTTACAAAAGGCCCAGCCACGCGGAGCAAAAGTACCGGCAAACATGCGGATTTCGCCAATAAACGGATCAGACATCATTTTCTCCTTAATTAATTTTTAATGTAGTTAACTAACAAATGGTCCTTAAACGTTTCATCGTGCTTGAGCGTTAATCGCAAGCCTTTCAAAAACAACACAACTCCAATTGAAACCTGTACCCCCGAATGGGAAGGCCCTCGACAACTTTAGGTGATATTCAAAAAAACACCAGTTGATGGTTTTTTATACCAAAACAAATTGCCGCAGTAACTCCCATTACAGTTTATAAATGTTGGGTGTCACATCCAATTACGCGTCATAACAAATACAACAAACTTAAGTCACCATAATAAAGTGTCATGAGTCAATGACGACTCAGTCACCCTGAAACCTAATGCCAGATACAATTTTTTTGCACGGATATTTTGTTGATCAACAGCCAGCTTCACTACTCGCCCTTCTTGCTCCGCATGTTTTTTTAACGCACGTAATAATGCTGACCCCCAACCTTTACCGCGCGAATTTTCACTCAAGGCAATATCAACGACGTGCATAGCGCCAGAGGAAACTTCAATCATGACCTTACCAACCGGCTGGGATTGATGATTGATAATAAAGATTTCCGCGGCAGGAAAAGAAGAAACATAAGATGATTGCTGCAAGAGGAACTGCTGTCTTATTAACAAATCCACCTGGGATTTTGGCAGCGGCATTGAATATAGATAACTGCGTGTGGAAAAAAATAAGCTTTCTAAAAATGGCTGATCTTCCGGCGTCGCTTTACGTACAAAAAGCCCGGGCAGCAATGCGGTTTCAGTCAGCACTTATAATTTTCCTTGTTTATTTTCAGGCAGTGGCCAGTAAATGATTATATGAAGGTATCAACTGCGCATTGATTTTATGTTGCTCGCCCAGTGTAAAGCACTCTTGTTTACGAATGCTATCATCAACATAGATCTGTCCCGGGCTTTTTGAATGAAATTGCATTCGCTCTTGTATTTTTAAAAAACCAAGCCGATCAGATATGCCCATCAATTCCGCAATAGCGATAAGTTTCTTGGCGCTTAAAAAAACATAATCCACGACAGAAATATTTTCCCCCGAACACACACTGCCCATCTCTTGCAATAATGCATGCAATATATCCGTACGTTTCTCCAGTAATGGGACATCAGCAACTTGCTGCGCAAATGCCGGATGAAAACTGCTCAATTGGGGGTCATCCATCATATGCCGCCCCGCAGACCGCTGGTGCGATGCTAAAATTTCTACTGGATTGCGCACCAGAAAAATCACGGGTACATACGGATATAATGGGCGAATCAATTCCCAATGAAAAATATCCCAAGCGTTCCATTTGATAATCATTTGCGGGCGATGGGGAGAAAATGCCGCCGCCTGGAGATTAATAAAAGCACGCAGAAAATTTTTCTGCTCGGTAAGTGACAAGCTGTTATCCAATAATAATTCGGTGAGCAACAATGATTCAGAAAACACACAGGTGGAATCAAATTCGGCAAGGCATCCGGAAATCAGTGTTGAACCACAGCGCGACAAATGAAAAATAAATCCGGACGGGGTTACATCAACAATACTATCGCCTTGTTGCGCAGTGCATTCCAGCGATGTACATGGCTGGATTATTTGATTTAATAATAATTGTTGGCGACAACGGGAAATGTATTCATCCTGAAATGGCTCAGTGGCATGGCCAACAGGGATTAACCACTTTACTACACGTCGTTTTGGCTGATAGCGATAAGGCAACCAGTTACCCGCCAAGATTGCACCATCTTCAATGGGCACTTGGTTTAAACGATTAATTTCACCAAGCAACCCACTATCGCCGAGTTGATTGCAACCCCACAGCATTTTAATGCACGCAAGCAGCTCACCTAATGATTGCGCGCGCTGACAATATTCCAGTTGCTCTGCAGAACTGAGTAATGCGCAATATTGCGGAAAATAATTACTCATGTGCGGCACCGCTTGAAATTTTGCTGCGCAGCCAATCATTAACTACACAATCAATGACTAGATTAATCCGGTCCTCGCTACCATGGTTGTAAACTTCGTGGATTTGATCCGCGTTGAAATACCACAGCTCACCGGCGCGCATGGGAATTAATTTTTGCTCGACAAGAAAACTGACCGCATCACTGGTATGAATCGGCACATGCAAACGTGCCTCACCAAATTCAATGCTTAATTCGTGATCGCGATGCGGCTTAATTTCTGCACCGGCTTTCAAGCGCATCAACCGCGCCGCTTTAATCGGGCACTGCAATTGATTAAACAGATGTTGTATTTCCGGGCATTGCGCCATAACGGGTAAATTTTCCCAGTCTGCACCATCGGCGATAGAAAAGCCCTGCAAGATTGGATGGGCATCCAGATACTGACGCTGGCAACGCAATGGCAGAACATCCCAGCCACCGGAATAATCCTGTTTATTAACATGATCAACCCATGGATTAGCCAGTAATGATTCTACCTCCGCTTGCAAAATCGCGAGCTGGATCTCACAGGGAATTTGCGCAAACGACACAGGAGATATAGCAGGAATTGAAGCTGCACTTATCGAAACTTCATTTATCAAAACTCCATCAGATGATGGAGCTTCTACAGCAGGATTAATAACAATGGAGGACGCAACAGGATTTTCCATTCACAAGCTCACTTATGAGTTGACTGGAAATCCTTTACTACCAGTGGGTGATTACAAAATCGCCATGAATAAAAATGGCAAACCGATAAATGCAACCAGTGTAGACACTAATACCATAGCTGCAACTTCTTCTGGCTTATGACCGTAGCGCAACGCCAGCAGATAGTTAAATACTGCTATAGGCATGGCGGATTGCAATAACACCACATTACGCGTCACACCGGTCAGGCCCATTAATTCGCACACAATAAACCCGAGCAACAGTCCCCCGCCAATGCGTACCACGCTAAAAAACAAACTGCGTTTCCAAAAATTAATTTTCAACGTAGCCAACGAAACACCCAGCGCAATAATCATTAACGGCAATGCAATTCCGCCGAGCAAATCCAGGGTATTGCTTATCCAGCGCGGTAATTCGGTATCGGTAACCAATAAAATCACCGCCACTAACATGGCGTACATAACCGGCTGCTTGGCGATGGATTCCATGCGCTTCAGCAAACCGCCTTCGCTAGTGGCAACGATTAATAATCCTACTGTAAACGTAGCGACCATCATCACCATAAATGAACCTAACGCGAGCGCCAAACCAGTTTGGCCGTAGGCAAACATACACAACGGCAACCCCATATTGCCATTGTTGGGAAACACCAGCGGCGGAAGATAGGTTGCAACATCAAGCTTCATCCAGCGCAGTAACGCCCAACTGCATAATCCCATAGCCGTCATGATAATTGCCGTTGCCAGGGCCACCTGTCCCATCACTTCAGGTTGCACCTCCACTTTCGCCATCACACTGATAATCAAACAGGGAGTGCCTATATTCATCACAATGCGCGAAATAAAATCCGATGGAAAAGGCGTACCGGTTCGCCCCCAGATATAACCTGCCCCGACCGTAATCATCATTGGTGCGAGAATGGCGAACAATTCGCTTAACATAAGAAAACCCGGTATTGACTATATAAGAAGATGCGCATCTTACCGGCAAGCAATACGCTGGTGATAGCTGACAGAAAAAAACAGCTTCTATATGCTGGTGGCTATCGGAAGTTATCGATAAGCGGTTCATAACAAAACGCCAGCATCATCGCAAAAGCAATCGTCCACTATCCGAAATAGCCGCCCACAAAATAGACAACATCATTTATGCAAAACCCGTTATTCGACGATCAGGAAACTGCGCCTGTTAAAAAATCCGGTCGCCACATAGAGCCAGTCACACCCGATCCTGAATGGATTGAATTAGCGAATGCATTACCGACACACCTGCGGCTTGGCACTTCATCGTGGAATTATCAGGGTTGGGATGGTTTGGTATGGGATGGTGAGTACGCCGAAACAAACCTTTCCCGCTATGGTTTAACTGCGTATGGCAAACATCCATTGTTTCGCACGGTTAGCATCGATCGTAGTTTTTACCGGCCATTAACCGTCGCACAATTTGCGGAATATGCGTCGCAAGTCGGGCCTGATTTTCGCTTTGTCGTAAAGGCTCCCAGCCTGGTTACCGATGCCTTGGTGCGCGATGAATCCGGTCGCGGCATGCGACCCAATACACATTTCCTGAATGCAGAAGAAGCGGTGCAGATGTTTGTCGAACCCGCATTAGAGGGATTGGGGCACAAGCTCGGTGCATTGGTCTTCCAAATCAGCCCCCTGCCCGGCGCCTGGCTTGCGCAAATGCCCAAACTGATTGACCGGTTGCATCAGTTATTAAAAGCGATTCCCGCTTTAAAAAGCGCCGCACCTGATAGTGCCATCGCTGTGGAAGTGCGCGATCCGCAGTGGCTCACCCCACAATTTGTCAACGCACTGCGCGACACCGGCGCAACTTATTGCATGGGCCTGCACGCGAAAATGCCGCACATCACCGAACAACTCCCCATCTTGCGCGCACTCTGGCCCGGCCCATTAGTGTGCCGCTGGAATTTGAATCCGGTTCACGGTGCTTATGGTTACGAAGATGCACGTGATGCTTATGAACCTTACAATAAAATTATCGATCCCGATCCGGAAACACGCGCCGCATTAGTCCGTGTAATTTCCGGTACCGCCAACGCCGGCCAAAATGTTTTTGTGACGTTGAGTAATAAGGCGGAAGGTTCAGCACCGTTGTCGGTAATTGAATTGGCGCGCGCACTTCGACTTAACATTACAAAATAGCAACTCTAACTCAGCGTTAGTTATGTCCAGAAACATTCGCACAGCCCACAACTTACCGATACTGACGGTTCTGCACGCAGTATCACGAATCCCTTAGCAACATGTATCGAAAGTTGTATTACATTGGTGGTATTGAATTGCTTACTATGATTAGTTCACCGCTTGGGTAAGTCCGCTAAAAAACGGCTCATGTAACGATCACAGTAAACAGGAATAATCATTATGTCGCTGCTTCCGCCTCCTTCCTATGTTGCTAGCTCTCTGCCTGAAGGAGCAAGTGAAACACTAAGAGCCGATAATCCACGTATTGTCGATCTTAAACAAAGGTATGCATCACTCGAAAATGCATCGGCGCATTATACCGGATGGACTGATGAGCATATCTCCACTCAGATTGAGTGGCCTTATTTTCGCGGTGACAACGCTTACGTTTGGCAATTACGGGATGCGAATGAACATGATAATTATCAAATCACCGCAGATTATATAAAGAGCCGGGATCGGCTCGGATTATTGGATAAATTAACTGAAGACGGTGCTTTTGGTGTTTATCAATACCACACCGACGAGCCAAAAACGGTCAGTCGGGATTTGTTGGACTCCATTCTGGAGATTTATTTTCTTGAAGACCAACTAGGCCTGAGTAATTGGCCAAATATAAACATTCTTGATATCGGCGCTGGCTATGGAAGACTTGCCCATCGCCTGGCAACAGCGATGCCCAATATTGGTCAATACTTCTGTGTTGATGCTGTCGCTGAGTCGACATTTTTGTCGGATTATTATCTTAACTATCGACAAGTTACGCATAAAACCAAGGTTGTGGCTCTTGATGAAGTAGAAAATTTTTTCCAAAAAAATCAAATTGATTTAGCTATTAATATCCATAGTTTCTCTGAGTGCGCTATAGCTTCTATTGAGTGGTGGGTAAAGCTGATTAGGAAAAATCAGGTTAAGTATTTTATGATCGTGCCTAATTGCGGAAGAAACCAAGGTCAGGAATTAACCTCAATTGAAAACGATAGAACTGAGCCACTTTATGATCACCTCCTTACCGAAAATAATTATGAACTGGTTTGTCGGCAGCCAAAGTTTCTGGATCCAAAAGTTCAAACTGGCGGTGTTTCGCCCACGCATTATTATCTGTACAAGTTAGCAATTTGATGGCTGTACTGCTGAGTTAATCAATTAGCTCAGGCGACTGGCTCGCCAGCCAGTCGCTTTGTAATAAGCCTAACCGGATATCATCGACAAAGCGTCCGCCAAGCCAGAAATTCTGTCGCAATACCCCCTCCTGCACAAAACCCTGACGTATCAATAACTGCAAACTGGCTGTGTTCCCGTCAGTCACTGTCGCAGTGATTTTATGATAGCCATATTGGCCAAAAGCTCGCGCCAGCATCGACTGTAAAGCCGCGGCTGCAATGCCCTTACCCTGCGCAGAAGGCAATAACATAAACCCGACTTCCACTTGCCGATTAGCCCAATCACTTTGCAAACCAATCACCCCGACAGCCTGCTGCTCTGCTGTCAAAATTACCTCGGACATAAAATGATTAGCATACACAGTCCACGGCAACAAACTGCCGTCAAACTGACTGCGGATCTGCGCTTCATCCTGCATATCACAAATAAAGCGTTGGACCGCAGAGTCCTGATGCAGCGCCAGAAATAAAGACCAGTCAGTTGCGTGTAAAGCACGCAAGGAAATGCTGGGTAAAGCCATTTGCATTTTTACCTCGATAATTCAAATCCGCCGAACCATTTTTACGTAACGCGTGATGAGCAATGTTTGATGCAGTGCGAGAACCGAAAGGTTTTTTTCATGAAAGAAATATCAAACAGCCTGTGCAAAAGTAGCAAGTGACGGACTTTCCACGCCTTTGAATTCCTGCAGCTTTCCCGACATCATGCCATCATAAAATGCCAATGGTCGGAACCCGGCCTTCACAATGGCCTCATCCATCTGCTCTTTTGTCCAAAGTTTCATCTGAAATACATCCGTGGATATGATTACATCTTCTTCGGTATGTTTCTGGGTATAGGTTTTTGTCGTAACGATCAGCGATTGCAGCTCTTCAGAGTAAATTGATCTTTCAATATCAACTACCACGCCTTGTTCCGTTGTAAGGGATCGGCCAACGCGTGCGTAACCGGATTTGATTTCTCGCATGAAAGCGCCATTGAAATGGTCGATAAAAAGCAGACCACCGGTTTTGAGATTTTTCCGGAAGTTAGCAAGCGTTATACTGAAGTCTTCCGGCTCGGTGATATGACCTAAAGAGTTGTTCATGCAAATCAGGGCATCGAAACTACCATGGCAAGTGGTTCTCATATCGCCCTGGTGAAACGCAACAGAAAGATTCTGATCCCGGGCTTTCTTTGTTGCCTCCGCGATCATCGCGACACTGAGATCCCCCCCGGTGACCTGATAGCCTCGCCGGGCAATCGGTAGGGCGTGACCACCTGTTCCGCAAGCCATATCAAGAACTGTGCGAACACCATAGGGTTTAAAAAGATTGTCCAATTCATTCACAACACTTTCATAGGGCACCAAAGAACCTTCATGCAAGGTATCGTAAACCGTAGCGCGATCGTCGTACCAGGACACATCAATTTCTTTCATTTTCTTCTCCTTAAATATCTGATCGGGATTTAAAGGGTGAAAAAACCTCTGTTGGAACTCCCTCCAGATCAATTATTTTTCCTGCCATTAAAACTTGATTCCCATATTTTTCATGCAAATGAAAAAATGATTTTTGAAGTTTTTCAGCGACAGACCACAAAATATCTTCTCGTTCAAAAATATAAAATTCTTGTTCATTTGATGGTCGGAAATCAATTAATGCTTCTTGACATAACCTACAGGAAGAATCATCACAAGCAGGAAAATTAGACGCCTCATGTTGAAGAATTGGTAGTAATACTTGCTCTACTTCTTGTGCGTTAATTATTTTTACAGCGGCCTCACCTAAAACTGTTTCATAAGCAAGTTTATATAAGTAGGGTTTTAATTTTTTAAAACCGGCAGAACATCCTCCTCCCGCCACCCAGGAAAGCTCATTATCACCACTTTTCACCCACCTCATCAGCATTTGGCTTCCTGCCTTTTCTTTAATAGAGTGGATTAACGTCATTTTGTCGATATCAACCCCTATTAATACAACTTTTCCATCAAGTTCTACTAACTTTTTAAGTGGCTGATAAAAATGATTTTCTCCCCAAACAATTTCTTCTGCTTTTGGGCCAATTGCACAAAAAGACCCCAGCGGATTATTGCTTCTTTTCCGATCTGGATGCTGGGCCAAATAAGAAGAAAAACAGCCTAACTCTTTATCCGCTTTTGTATAATCAACATCAAAAATATCTTCAGAATAAGTTTTTTTATTATTCTTAAAATCCCACTCTCTTTCAAAAAACGACTTGAATTTATTATTAAATAAAATGTTATTTTTTTCTATATTCACTAAGAAATTCCAACTATGCGTAGGCGCCATAATTGTACAATTATAAGCTACAAACGTATCAACCAATAAATCCAAACCACCATCTATTGTTCCCAATGAACGAATTGCCATATGAATTGAAAGCACTTGATCTTCTAATTTATTTTCTTTAATAAAATTGACAATATCTTGTTTTCCAAGCATTTATACCCGCTCCCAAGCATAAATTCGCAACGTTTTATTGTTAATAATTTTGAAGCAGGTGGCCGTTTTTATTTTTAACCAGTGACGCAAGATCAACTGAAAAAAATTTAATCTGCCAGCGCCAGCGCCTCAACTGGAAAATTGCAGATCGCCATGATCTGATCTCGACTTGCATGAAAACAAGCAATCACAGCGTTAATTGTTTCCGTATCGACTAATTTAGTTGGATAGTTGATCCGCAACTCCAGGCCAGACGTGCTTCTTTCAATAAATTGAAGATCAAGCAAATAGTACATCAACGATTCAGGGTCAAAATCAAATTTACACTCAGCTTTTATTTCCTGAATCGTTAAATCTTTAGAGCGAATATGAAAAACCTCATTACCGTTATAAATATTATGGTTTTCATAGGCAAATCTGATTCGCTGAGGATGCCCGGAAAATGAATGCCGTGCATAGTTCACTAACCAGCCAAAACTACACCCGCCTTTTGGCATAGTATTGTATTGCTTTTTGATAGCGGCGATTTGCTCGATAAAATCCGCTTGAACCGGAGCTTGCAAATATAGCGGTGCACTAGTAGAAAACCATCCAACCGCTGAATTAACATCTGCACATCCCTTTAGCGGGGTCCTACCGTTAACATCCATACCCAAGCAAAACTCTGACTCGCCCAACCAACGTTCAAGCACTTTAGACGCGCAGGTCATCGAGAAATCAAAAATCGTTAAACCATGCAAAGAAAGCACTTCTTTTGCTCTGCATAGCTGTTCAACACTGAAGAACTCAAACGTTAATAATTTTTGATATCTCACCTGATTCAAACCAATATTATCTTCCATTTGAATCAGTTTTTTATTTTGCACACTCGTTGCCTTCGACCAATATGGCAAATCCTCTTCGAACGCATGATTCAGGGTTTTTGCTAAAAGTTGCTGCTGCCAAACAAATAATTGCTGATCAATAGTCCGGTCAAACTTTTTCGGATTAGCCAACAATTGGTTAATTGTGTTCGTTATGACCAACAATGAAACATCATCAACCAGCAGATGGTTAACAAAAACACCAATCTCTTTATGCTCGCCGTTTTCATACAGAACAACCGACCATGGCTTTGTTGCCACATTCATTTCTTTGAGAAGATTAGCTGTCTGATTACGCTTCCAGGTTTCATAAGGAACATCAGAAGGTGCAGCAAGTGTTTGGAAATAAATATGATCGCAAAGATGAATTTTTTCACCAAAATGCAACTTAAGTGCCGGATGTTTTCTAATAATAATGCGCACAACCCTTTCCACTGCCTTGGATGAGATGCGCCCCAAAACCATCAAATTAAGCTCAAGTACCCATTGATTGATTCCACCAAACCCCAACATACTGCGTTTGTTTGGCATCAATGTATTAATAGCTTCGTCAGTGATTTTTATGCGTGTTTTCTGACCAGAACGGATGGACAAATTTTCAATTTTAGTCGGGCCTAGTAGCTCCGCCACATCCAGAAACAATTGATGCGCTTTTAAATGCAAGGCAACTGCAATTGCTAAAATAGAGTCGCCGCCTAATTGGGTAAAACTTAATTGGTTGCTCAGTGTCTCGGCACCGATCACTTGTTGCAGTATGCTGATTAAAATGGATTTCGGAGTTGCATTTTCATCAATCGAAATCGCTTTATTTCTTACTCGTTTTTTCAATGAATTGCGATCTATTTTGCCAATCGGTGTCTTAGGCAGTACATCTAATTTTTTAATGAAATGAGGAATGCAAAAATGAGGTAAGCGTTCTTTTAAACTACGTTTAATTTCTTCCGCGCTGAATTGATCAACACTGGACACAACAAAAGCATGGATTGTTTGACCAACCACAACCACCGCCGCATCGGAGAGATAATCGATAGCTAATAAATTAGCTTCAATTTCTTCAAGTTCGATTCTCTTTCCGTAGATTTGAATTTGATTGTCGCTACGACCTAAAAAGATATACTCCCCCCATTCATTAACACTACAAATATCACCCGTTCGATAATAAATTGACTCTTTATTATCGATCATCAATTTTTTAAATCTATCGCTGGTTTTTTCTACATCATTGTAATAGCCATTGCTTACGCCATTCCCACACAACCACAGCTCACCACTTAAACCCGCACCAACCAATTCATAATGCTCATTTAAGATAATTGCCTTGGTATCTTCTGTTGGCTTCCCAATCGGCACCCTGGGTTTACTTAGATCTCTTTCACTTAAGGTATGTATAAGAGAGGTAATGGTTACTTCTGAAGGACCGTATTCATTAATCAATTGGCATTTGCTAAATAGATCAAACTCAGCCCACTTTAACAGAATGTTTTTGTTCAGCTCTTCTCCACCTAACACCAGATAACGCAGGCTGGTTTTATGCCAGCTTGCTTTGGCTTGGTCAATTTCCAGTAAAGTCAGACAAAAACTGGGGGGCAAATCGGTGAATGTAATGCAGTTATTCTGGCAAAACGTTAAGAAACGCTCCGGATCAAGAATAGCGTCATCGGCAAAATAAATTGTAGCGCCGGATATGAGACTGATAAACACTTGCTGAAGATAGGTATCCGTTGCCGCACTGAGCATGCACAAGGTGTGGTCATTTTTATTTAAGCTATAAAAATTTTTGGACGTTGCAATTTTGGCAGCGATATTAGCCCTGTTAACTTCAATCGCTTTTGGATTTCCAGTAGTGCCCGACGTATAGACAATATAAGCCGTATCCGGATTAAACTGCTTCGGGTTGCTTGTCATCATGGTTACAAGCGCATCCGCTTCTACCAACAAATTTGCGTCACTGTGGCTTAACATAAACTGCTTGCGGCCATCAGGCAGTTTTACATCAACCACCAAAAAGCTGATTCGCTCACATAGCGAAGCGATTATCGTGCTAATAATTACCAGTGGATCACTGGTTAGTATTGCTATACGGTATCCCTGGTTTTTGCCTTTGGTTATCACCACCAATTGCCGTCTAAGTGATTCCACTTGATTTATTAATTCAAGGTAACTTATTTCGCGATTTACAGTGTGTAAGGCTAGATGTTGGTAGCCGTAAATGCTCGATAATAGCTGGGTAATATCGGCGTCATTATTTTTCACTTCACCAGAGGTGCTTAATAACCATTCGCGCTCCTCAATAGAAATCATATCTATCGAATCAATTGTGCTGCTGTAAGGTATTGAGGATTCTATTTTAGATAAACGTTCTTTTTGCCATTGCAAGCTGACATTATTGGCATCAACACAATGGAAATTTTTTGCATCCAGATAATATGGGGTACTATCGAATTCTATCGTTAGCTTGTCATCTGTCACAGAAAATTGATTAGCAAACTCAATTAAGTGTTGAACGCTAGATTCGAGTTCTATTTTTAGGCTTTTTTCACGGCTTGATACAAAAATAAACCTGGAATCATCATTCATTTTTGCCAACATAATGAATAAAGCAGCTAATTGATTATTAAAACCCGACATCTAATATCCCCACAAAAGGCCACTGTTAATGGCCCTTACTTTCTATATATGAACAGCAGTCTCTACCGAAAATGCGTCTAAAGACGCTTGATCTTTAGCAACAAGATAATCACCGATAGCCAGGTAATCTATATTCGTTCTTAGCACGGTTTTTATTGCATCTTTAGGCGTACAAACGACAGGCTCGCGGTCGTTAAATGAAGTATTCAATACAAGAGGAATCCCGGTTAGCTTATGGAGTTCTGATATCAATCGATGATATTTTGGATTTGTTTGGGAATCGACGCGCTGAATACGGGAAGTGCCATCAACATGAACAACAGCAGGAATACTCTCAATTTTATCCTTCTTAACGGGATAAGCCATCAACATATACCGGGAGGCTTCAGCCTCTTTTTTAATATCAAACCATTCATCAGCGTATTCAGTTAATACCGAAGGACAAAACGGTCGGTGATCCTCGCGGTGCTTCACTAACGAATTCAAATATTTAACCATATCCGCATTGCGCGGGTCGGCAAGTAAGGAACGGTTGCCTAATGCCCTCGGCCCAAACTCCATTGCGCCCTGGAACCAGCCAATCACCTTTCCCTGGGTAATTAACCTGGCAACTTTAACTTCTATATCCTCCAACTTGACATAGAAAGCATTCGCGCTTTTGATTTCACTTAGTATTTGCTCGTTATCAAATGAAGAACCTAAATAGGTATGCTGCTGCTTTTGATGTGCGATGGATTCAGGCTGCATAATTAAATTATATGCATAGAACGCGCACCCCAGAGCTGTTCCGGCATCATTTGCAGCTGGCTGGATAAAAATGTTTTCAAACGGCCCTTGTTCGAACAGAATGGTGTTAGCAACGCAATTTAAAGCCACTCCTCCTGCCATACATAAATTTTTACTTTTAGTTTGTGCATAAACAGTTTCACAAAGATGAAGCAAAATCTTTGTGGTCTTCTGCTGTAAAGCAGCTGCAATATTATAATGAACCTCTAATAACGGTTCATCTGCATTTCTTTTTTTGATATTAAATAATGATTCCAGCGCGGAGTAATTTTCAAACCTGAAATTTAATGTTTTCGCGTCAAGCACAAATCCATTGCCGCTGATACGCGCCAGATCATCAAACTGCCGGGCATATACTTCCGGATCACCAAATGAACCAACGCTCATCACCTTGCAGGCATCGTATTCCGAAAAACCTAAAAACTTGGAAAACTTTTCCCACAGGAACCCAATTGAATTTGGATAGTCCACGACAGAATTAAAGCGAATATTTCTACCGCTACCCTCACCCAATGAGGCAGATTCGAACTCCCCAATACCATCAATTGAAATAATGGCCGCATTATCAAAACCGCTAGGATAGAAGGCCGAAGCAGCATGGGCCATTTCATGGTCAACCCACATGAACTGCCCGGCAAAACCTTGTTCTGTTAGTTGCCGCGGAATAGTCATAATACGATCAAAAAATTTCTGCTCGCCTATTTCCGTACCCCAACCTTCAGGCTCACACGCCTCATTCAAATTCCGATGCCTGACTAATCGCTTGATGGGATTGAACGAAACAGCAATAACATCCACTTGCTCTAACGTAATGCCAGCCTTCGCCAGGCACTCATTAATTGCAAGATGAGGCAACAGATGAGGGTTATCCAGGTTAGCCGGTTTAGCATGCTTAACTCTATTCAAACGCTCCTCTTCAATTGCAAACAGCAATTTACCATCAACAACGATAGCTGCTGACGATTCATGGTAAATCGCATTCACACCTAACACTATAAGTCCTGCATTGGTATTGTTCATATCCTAGCCTTGATTATTCAATTAGAGATTGTTCTTTGCCCAGCGGAGTGGTCCAGTTTTCATAAAGCTTTTTACTGGATCTATATTGAATAGAGCCATTTTTGCCTTTTTCAAAACAGATCATTACCATGAAAATATCAGTCACTTGATCCTTGCTCGCCTGCACTTTCATCTTCTCCACCTGAGCAGAATCCATATCAAAAATATCGACAAAGCGATCCACAAATTGGTTATAACCAATCGGTTGGTGATCCAAATCGACAATGACTTCTTGATTAGGAAAATATTGCTCCAGCATTCTAGTGAGCAGAAATGGTTCTTTTTTATTACCCGGTGCCATGGTAACAATTTGAACAAAACCATTTTCATTAAGATGTTTATCTAAATCTTTAAAGAGTGCATGTAAAAAATCCAAACCATAAATACCTGCTGCGCTATTGAGATAATAGCTTTCATTCTCTGGCGTCGGTTCAAATGGCGGGTTGGAAATAATGTAATCAAATTTTTCATCTTTAACTGGCAGATAAATATCAGCCACACAGCCACTGCGTATATCCACAATATCCTGAACATTATTGATTACCACATTAAAGCCGCCAATCGCTCTTGCTCGTGGATTAATATCCAATGCAACAACCGACTTTGCACCGAGTTTTGCCGCCTTAATAGATAAAACACCAGACCCTAAACCTATCTCAAGAACACGCTTATTTTGTAAGCGTTCTTTTTCAAAGTAATCGTAAAAGAAAACCTGTTCAGGCTGGATTGGAATAACCTGATCCCAACCTTTATATTCAAATCTATCCGTTAAAACAGTTACATGCTCTGACTTGATTTGGCTTGACAGGGTAGCAAGAAGTGTTTTTTCATTTACATCAATGCGAGCATCGCTATGCTCGAACTCACTATTACTGGACAGTTCAAAAATAGAAAAATTTACCATATACCCTCTCGTAATCGTTTGATTGCTGTAATGGTTTTTTAAAACGGAATTCCATCACTGTTTAATTTATGCCATCAACAAAGTGAAACGTTCATCACTGGATATCGCCTTACCATGTCGAGATCACTAATGGCTGGCTGTTGAGTTATCTTTCATAATTTATTGCAAACAATTAATGATCTCGCGAATGGCTTTCATATTCATTGCCAATAACTTTTTCATTGTTTTCTCTGAATA
Organism: Cellvibrionaceae bacterium; assembly: GCA_021151825.1. Lineage (GTDB taxonomy): Bacteria > Pseudomonadota > Gammaproteobacteria > Pseudomonadales > Cellvibrionaceae > Cellvibrio. The sequence continues at coordinate 94,175 of JAGKWQ010000006.1, read as the reverse complement.
CATAGACGAAGCGTAAGACCAATTAATTGATAAGATTCCCTCTGTGTAATAACCGATTGTTGAATAGGGTGGAAATGAATAAGTATTGCCAGTTGACGCAGGAGGGACATCATCGCCAGGATATTCCTTGGCTACAGTAAAACCATTTTGCTCAGGTGGAGGAGTTAAACCAAAGACGTTAAGATTCAGCAATGGCTCAGGCAATTGTTGCATTTTCTCCCGGGCCTCCATGGAAGGATGCTGGTTTCGTAAAATGAGGAAATTTGCCTCTTTTCCTCTTAACTCATCATATTGTTGTTTAATTGAGTAAACCGTTTCTTTCAAACCGGTATTTGCAGGCAACTCAAAAAGTACCCCCGGCTGCATCGGCAGCAAACCTACCGTACGAGAGAGATCAACTGGCTCATGTGCAAGTGATGAGCGCCCATGATTAGTAACCGACATAAATAACACTTTTGAACCAGACCACTCTGCATAGGCAAGCAATAAAGCGGTTAAACAAACATCCAACAGAGAAACATTTTCTGTACGAGGGATTGTCTCAAGCAATACAGTTTCTTCTTCTGTTAATGAATCAGTGATCGTACATTGGTTAGAATGCGCAGTTAATGCTTCTATATTGGTTTCTTTAGGTAAAGCCTGATATTTGTGCCAGGGTTTATTTAGCCAATAAGCGAGATCTTTATTTAAATCAGGATGATGAGCATAACGCTCATAGGCTTCGGCCAACGTTTTCAGCGAAGTTGTTTTTGGTGGTAAATTCATTGGCATGCCAGCGTGCAACCGATCACACGACCGCTCAAAATCACCAAAAAATATATTCGCCGCATAATTATCAATTAGATAATGATGAAATAAGAAAAATATGCGTGAATTTCTGTCAGTACCAAAATCAAAAAATATTACTTTGAACAATATGCTGGATAGATCCAGTGAAAATTGTGCTTCTGAGCACAAACGTTCAACCTCTCTACTCGCTGTCTCTTCCGGGAGATCAGACAAATCAACAACCTGCCACCAAGGCAACATTTCATCTGGAGACTGAAAATATTGATACCATTCATCATTTTCTTTGCGCCATAGACTTCGTATTCCATCATGATGATTTACTACCCCGGAAGCAGCTTTATATAAAGTATCGGAGCTGTAAGGTACTAATAACTCGCGGATGTGGGATACATTCCAATGAGATGTTACCCAGGTAGAGAACATATTGAGTATATTGGGGAGCAAAGGTGCTTTACCTGTTACCAGAGCATAATCGCCCGTCATTTCATCACATAACTTTTCATTCGTTTGTGAATAGGTAGCAAATTCGAGCAGCTCGCGAATAGTAGGCGCTTCGTATATTTTTTCAGGTGCAAGCTTCACTCCGGCAAGCCCTAAATCGGCCACAGCATAAATAACCAATATCGAATTTCCCCCCAACTGGAAGAAATTATCCGTAATGCCTACACGCGGAACACCTAATATATCTTGCCAAACATTACAAAAAATCCGTTCAATCTCAGTCTGGGGCTCGGTGTATTCTTGTTGTGCTGCTATCGACACATCAGGCTCAGGTAATGCCTTGCGATCAACCTTGCCATTAGGCGTTAAAGGAATGCTCCGCAAAAAAGTAATGGAGCCAGGTACCATATAGTCAGGTAAGTTAGCCTGTAAATACTGCAATATACCTGCTATTTCCTCTTGAGCATTTTTTGAATCTACGTCACCAGGGTGACTATCTGATTTTTTAACGATGTACGCGGCTAAAGTTTTATTTTGGATGTCAGTACCGCGCGCAATAACAACCACTTCAGATACAGCGGCATGTTGCAATAAGCAATTTTCTATCTCGCCGAGCTCTACACGAAACCCGCGAATTTTAATTTGATGATCAATTCGACCTAAAAATTCAATATTGCCATCATCAAGCCAACGGACAAGATCGCCGGTTTTGTAAACCCGGGTTGCGCCAATATCCGGGAGATCTTTGTAAACAAATTTTACTGCACTTAACTCTGGTTGGTTTAAATAACCAACCGCAAGACCAGCACCACCAATTAATAGCTCTCCAGCAACACCGGCTGGCTGCAATTGATCGTAATCATTGACTACATAAAGTTGTGTATTACTCATCGGCTTACCGATATGCAATACCGATTGCCCTGGGGTATACAAACCCATACTCGCGCAAACCGTTGTTTCAGTAGGGCCGTAGGCATTTATGAAGCGTCGCCCGAACGACCATTTATCTGCTTGCGCTTGCGCGCAGGCCTCGCCGGCAACAGCCAGAGTTTCAACAGATTTCCAATCCTCGATGTTCATAAGCGGCAATAACACGGGAGGCAATGTAACGTGTGTAATTGCGGTTGACTGAATAACCTTGTTCAGCTTTTCTGCTGACTGGGTCACCTCTTTCTTAATTAGTACTAGTGCAGCACCCGCGCAAAGCGCCATGGCACATTCAGAAATTGCAGCATCAAATGAAATTGAAGCAAACTGCAAAACCTTGCTACCAGGTTTTACAGCGAACATCGCTATTTGTGCCAGCGCCAGATTGTATAAGCCGGAATGACGAATTAAAGTCCCTTTGGGTTTACCCGTTGAACCTGATGTATAAATAATATAAGCGAGACTTTCTACTGATACATTAACCGTTTTTTTATCAAGATTTTGTTTTGAACATTGCACAATTTTTTCAGCAACTGAAATTTCATCTAAACAAATAGTTGTGTATTGATTATCTTTATTTAACTCAAACGCGAGCTCAGACGAGGTCAAAATAATGTTTACGCCCGAATCATTTAACATATATTCCAGCCGGGAAGCGGGATAACCCGGATCTAACGGAACATAGGCGGCACCTGCCTTAAAGATAGCCAACAACCCAACTAACATTTCAATACTACGGTCCATACACAGCCCGACAAAGGAACCTGTCTGGATTGGTAACTGCAATAGGTAATGCGCCAACTGGTTGGCTTTTTCGTTGAGTTCTTGATAGGTAAGCGATTTATTTTCAAATATCAATGCTATTGCTGCGGGATGCTTGCTAGCATTTAACTCAAATAACTCATGCATACAAAGATGCTTGGAATATTCAACCGTAGTTGCATTCCAATCGTGTAAAACGCATTGCTTTTCATCATTAGTCAGCAACGGCAAGGCGCCGGCTTTTGTAGCTCTTTGTATTCTGGATTGCTCTAATAATGTTAAAAATTGCGTGGAAATTCGCTCAATCAATGCAGAACTAATATGGTCAACATGATATGTCCATGTACAACGAGTGCCGTCGTTTGCAATAAGCAAATGGATTAATGCACCACTGGTAACGTTTGAAGCTTCATCGCCAATAGAAACAACAATAGGCCACCGCTGCATAGATGGAAATCTGGACAAATTGCGTAATGATGCATTGCGCATAATCATATCGCGCGCATAGGTTCCCTTTTCGCTGAGTAACCTGCGAGCTTGACTAACCTGCGCTACGACCTCCTCCACCGTATTATCCAGGCACAATGACAATTGAAACGGCAATATTTCAGCAAAAAATGTAGCGAAATCTGCAATATCTTTATGCAATCTCGTATCGCGCAAGCCAATATTGAGTTCACAATCACCGTTAATACGAGCTATATAAATTACAAATACACTCAACAACCAATCAATAGTATTGTAACTATTTTCTGACGTGCTGAATAAATGAGCCTGTATATCAAAAGAGTGTTCTACTATTTTGCTCGACTGCTGCTTAAATCCAATTTCTCTTATGTAAGCCAAACCTGTGGGATAGGTTTCATGTTGCAAAAGATTTACCCAGAAAGATTCGTAAGGAGCATATCTGCTACACAAATTCATCAACGTTGATGAATTTTCTGGCGTTGGTACGGGAAGCTGTTGCCGCATATCTAATGAAAATAGTGAAGCCAAGGCTGAAACCGGCAAAGGTTTTCCATCCAATGTGCGCAATGACGTTAAGGCCACATCATTGGTTTTTGTTGTTATTGAAAAAAAATCATAGGCACAATTCAATATGGTGCCAGGCTCAGCCCAGTCAGATTGGGTATCAAGTATTCTAAGCTCACCCACAATAATAAATTGATTACCAATTTGTAATTTTGGCAAGCCTAATGGATTGTGAAAAATACCAAAATGTAAACTGCGCACTAACGCCGAAAGTTCTTCTGCAGTTTTATTCCATAATAAAACGCACCCTGCTTGCGGGCGCTGGTGAATGGGAAAAAAGCTACGGTTTTCTGATACTTGTGGTTTTGGCACAACTCTCGCGTTTTGTAAATCATCGATTAAAATGTTAAACGCCCGCAAGGCTGCATCCTGACATTTTAAGTTTAACGTCAAGGATGTTTCATCATTATCAATTGCAACGAATTCTTGTTGAAGAATATCACCCGCATCAACGCGACACGCCATCAAATGCCAGCTAATCGCATGGGTAGATTCACCGGCCATTAACGCCCATGCTGTTGCATGAGTGCCGGCATAACGAGGCAAAGGTGAATCGTGGTAATTAATAGCAGCAATCTTAGCGAGCGATAAAATGTTCGCATCTAATATAAATGGATTAACTACACTAAAAATAAAGTCGCATCCTGAATCATTCAACAAATTAGTTAAGGATCGAGGCGATCTGGCATTAGGTATTGATTCTTGTTGTGCGAATTGAAGCAGGTTGTCATCGGTAGAAATAATCGCAATGATGTTTGCACCGCATTCTTTTAATAGCGTTGTGCAAGCCAAGGCCAAACTTCCCTGACCAATAATTACGCAATCGGCGCCTGTTTTTAATATTAAGCGCCTACTAATCCCTAGACTACTCTCTTCACGCTCAATGACATCAATTGACATGCTACAACCCCAACTCTAATCTGAGTTTTTCCATAACCAACTATTAAAATCACTAAAAAGTGATAGGCAAGTCGAATAGGATCACTAACGATAACGAATCGACTTAAAGAAATGCTTTGATAACCAGAAAGAAAAGCGCTGATAACCAAAGCGTTTAGTGCGTTAATTAAAATTCCACATAATCACTCCAACCACGCTTATCCTCTGCTACTTTTTGCCATAGGCAGATTTTCGAATACTCCGGCGTATCGACAGCAACATAGTCTGGTCTATTGGCTGCGATGTATTTAATCATGGCTGGCATTGCAGGTAATTCCTTATCAGGCATCATGATATAACCGCCCATCTCGGTTAAATGACTGGCATAGGTAAAATCGATAAAGAAGTCTTCAAAGCGACACCCGCCCGCAACAAACGTAAACTGAAACTTTTCTTCCAGATCGCACAGCTTTGGTAAGGCAATATGGGATAAGCTTTTTAATAAACGCAACCGGCCAAAACAACCAATCGCTTTTAGATTATCAGGCCCTTTTGCACAGTAGATAAGTGAGTCGATTGCTGTGTGTATCTGGCCTGTTGCTGCGAGTATTGCCATGGCCGAAGCGCCCTCACCTAAACCAATTTCCAAGGTGCGCGTGATTTTATGTTTAGCGAGAAACTCAAAAATATAATGGCAATTAAGCAATTCCATCGCCATGTACCCCAAATCCATTTTTTGATAAAACTCAGTAATCCGGTTATCAGGCGAGCTAAATCCAAGCAATGTAAATTCTTCTATTTTCAAGCGCGACTCACCGCCTTCTTGCGGAAAAGCAACGTAGAAAGAAAAGCCCAATACCTCCTCCTGTACACTGATGAAATTACCTTTATCATCAACAAAATCTTCTAATGAAATAATTACATTCACCAGATCGCGCGTAACCGGCTGGTTGCAGCTATAAATACGCTTATCACCTGTCGCCACGCACAGCGTTTCCATTTTTACTATCAACCCCGATCCATGGCTCACGGAATAACGTAGCGCCAACTGATGAGACGATAGGACTTTTGCCGATATGCCGCTTTTATAAATAGCGCTATTAATGCTCACCCAAGGCCAGTCCTGACCATGCTGGGCAACTTGATGTACAACAATATCAACTAGCGATTTACCAGCGTGAGTAGTAATTAACTTGCCAGTATCAGTAACAGAAACGCCGGAACCAAAAGCATCACAGAATGACAACCAATTACCATTTTTTAAAATGTCATAACTATCCATCATCAAGTCACTCAACAAAAATCATTAAATAGTTTCGAGCCTGAGAGCTACGATTGATTCGAAAGGCTCAACCTCAAACTGAACACAATTACCCACCACACGAAAATCAAGTTCTTTTGAACCTTGACTCACAAAGTTACAACGACGCCCATCCGTTATTTCAGCAGTCAAGGTCAGCGGGTGTAATTTGATAGACGCATAGGGATCAACAGATCGCAAAAGAAATTCGTAACGCGCCCCACCATCCTCATAATCTTCATACCACTTCAAATTTATTGAACTAGCTGCAGCGGCCCGATGATACTTCACTGCATTAGTGAAGGTTGTAATCCAGACTTGCTCATCGAGTGATTTTATTGATTCCAAAAGAGCGATAAAGGTTTGCAGATGCATCGCATCATACATTTCCTTATCCAATGAATTTTCTTCATCATAGAATCCATGAAAAACCATAGGAACCAAGCCATTTTTTGTCATAACACGCTGCATTAACCGTTTGATATGCTCGGGTGTCACATCATCATTCACCCTGAATTGACTGACAGAAAAATAATCTTTCTCACTATTAGCAAAGTCGTAAAAAAATTTATCGGCGTAATAATTAAGATGTTCTGGCCACTTACCAATTCCCGTTGGCATTCCTGGTACAAAAGCTCTCGCTCCTAGATGTCCGTGCATGACCTGTTCAACAGCATTATTATTAAAACGCCCGTGTGGATAAGCGAAAGTTTCTACCGGCACGCCTTTCAAATGGCTATCAAGAATTTTTTTGGCTTCATTAATTTCGTAAATGCACTGTTGCGTGGGCGCCTGCGTAAGATCTGGATGAGTCATCGTATGATTGCCTATCTCGTACCCCAGATCCTTCAATTGCTGCAATCTTTCCCAGTGACCATAACTAGGGCGCATTTGCATATTGTGTAAAGTCACATAGAAGGTAGCTGGCAATTCCATTTGCATTAGCACATCGGCTCCAAGCATCGCTTGTCCAGGGGTCCAATCATCCAGAGTGATCGCGATTGCCGCAGACTTCCCCTTGAACCACTTTTCCAATTTAACGTCAGGAGCACCCATAAAAAATTTCCACTGTCTATATGTATATCAATATCGAAAAAATTTGCCTTACTCGACTAATCTATTCTTTAATGTAGAATTTATTTTCAATCACAAACCCATCAAGCCCAACTTGACGGGCGTATTTGACAACATCAGAAGTTCTGTTGATAAATCCGGTCGATAAGAAATTTAACGATGTATTACACAAAACAGCAGTTCCGGTTTTTTCCCTGAACGCAACCAGGAGTTCGTACATTCTTTCATTTTGATCTTTGCGTACTGTCTGCACCCGCGCGGTATCATCTACGTGAGTTACTGCTTGTAATTGATCGGGATTCTTCACTTTTTGGAAATGCAACATGTAGGGAGACTCACCCTCCCATTCAAAATAGTCGCTCACATTTTCTTCAAGGCATACGGGTGCAATGGGGCGATAGCCTTCACGCTTTTTAATAAGGTTCAAGCGTTCCTGCATAGCTTTATGGAAAGGCGCACCAATCAAAGATCGATGGCATAGTGCACGCGGCCCGATTTCACACGCCCCCTGCACCCAGGCGATAACACGATTATCGTTCGCCAAAAAGCCTGCAAGGAATTCGTAGTCAAGTGTTGTTTCTCGATAGCCTGACAGATCAACATCTTCATGCACAAAAGGTTGCCCGGCATAAGGGGACCAGGATATTTTCGATTTACCGGTATGATAATATTGCGCTTCCGCAGCCAAACCAATCGCAAGGCCGGAATCATTAGTGCAAGGAGGAACGAAAATATCAGTGAATAAACCTGATGCCTTCCAATCGCTATTCCAATCGCAATTCAAACCACAACCACCACCAATAACCAATGGCAACTTTTCGGTTAGATTCTCTTTGGCATAATTGAAAAAGGTGTCATAAATTCTGTTTTGCACAAGGTGCGCAAAATCTTTAAATTCCGGTGATTGAACGCCTTCCCTAAGGAAATTAAAATCGTCAAAATAAGGATCGTGTGCATCAAGCTCCATACATCTAAATGGATACTCATGGGAAAACATCTTATCAAGTGCTTTTAACGTAGCAGCATCAGGCTTTTTATTGTTCTTACGTCCATAAGCCGCCAACGCCATCACTTTGCCCGCCAACGAAATATCCTGCAGTTGTTCCTTATCGCGCGACGCAAGAAAAAACAAAGATCCATAAACCCAACCAGGCCCCCACATTACAGTCCCATGTTCAGCATTCTGATTTTGCGTTGCAGTAATTACCATGTTTTCATCAACACGATAAAAATTACCGAGCATACCTTCCCATATCAAAGCATAGAATGGTGTTCCTTCCGGGAATGGCGACATAGACCAGGATGAAAAAATATGGGCTCTGGCATGAGTGGACTCATAGGTAGAAATCCTACGATTAAATACCGTAAAGTCTTCTGCTTTGGTGTAGGACTTACAAACACCTTTATACAAATGTCCATCATGGCTGGTGTGTTCACCAAGAGAAACATAAGCAAGTACATCTACCGGAGGACAATCAAACAATAGACGTAAAAGATCACTATAATCTTTACAGGTGTTGAAGCGCGGCTTCGAATCCTTTTCTGCCTCATAAGAGAAAACCAATTTCTGATCTTCGATCAAAGCAACGCCACCATCATGATGATTTCTAATACCTAAGAAGCGCATAAAAATTTACCTTTACAAAAACGAATAATTAACATGCTACAGCTGACAACTATCCTGTTTTTAAACAGGAAGGAAATTGCCGACAAATATTTGATGTTCCCTGTTCTGACCTTATTGATCTGACTCAGCTTTTTCTAACATGCTCGACCAAGAGGAAAACGATGTACCTATAACAGGAAAATGGTCGCCTTTTATCTCTTCATGTAAACTTAAATCCAGCTTATATCCATATTTTGGCTCATGAAAAAACCTGCCTTTTACTATATGAAAAGCCAATGCCCTCCTTGGTTTTTCACTAAAATTGGGACCCGATCCATGCCATGCCAAATTGTGATGAAAATGCACATGCCCTTTAGGCACGATACAACTCTCAACATCTATTCGATTTCCGTTATAGGATTCTTCCAATGGCAAATAGTGAGTCAGTGCACGCAAATAATCGGTTGCTGCACCCCACTGATGCGAGCCCGACACCATCCGCATACAACCATTACTTTCGTCAACGTCGTCCAATGCTAACCATGCAGTCACTTCAGTATATGGCTCACGAAACGGCCAAAACTCAACATCCTGGTGCCAACAATTTACTCCACCTATGCGCTCGGGTTTAAATTGCAACTGATCATGATAAAGACGATATGTATCATTACCGAATAGCCCCTTCAAAATTGCATTAAATTCCGATGAGCGAAGTATTTCCGCTATTTCATCTACGCCATACCACACATTGCACATCTGCAAAATCACAGAGCTTTTATCATTTCCCATAACGGAAACGTCTTCTGCATTTTTTGCCCTTTGAATCGCAAGGTACTTTTCAATTTTTTCGTTAAGTAAATCAATAGAAGTATCACTGAGCAATTTTCCGCCTAACACAAATCCTTTTTTGTTAAAGGTTTGCGCCATCTCTTGCAGATCCCATTGCTCTGTATTTTCAAACTCAATCATTTCAATACGCCCCGAACTTATTGCTGTTGACCTACATCAATATCCGTATTTACACGAGTTCAATTACAAAATAACACCGCTTACTTCTAACGCTTTTTGTTTTAATTCATCCAATGCGCTTTTATCAATTTCCCTTGCAGTTTTGTTTTCAACCAAAAAAATTCTATTCGCCATACGAATTGTTTCCGGGCGATGCGCAATAACAATTGTTGTAATACCAAGGCGGCGCACTGCATCATTCACGAGTGCTTCATTGGAAACATCAAGGTGACTGGTTGCTTCATCGAGAAAGAGAACTTTCGGTTTCTTGTACAGCGCCCGCGCCAACAATAGGCGTTGTTTTTGCCCACCGGAAAGCCATGTACCCATATCGCCCACCAGCGTATGGTAGCCCAATGGCATGGCCTCAATTTCGCCACTAATAGCTGCAAACTGCGCACAATGTTTAATGTGCTCAAAGTCAGGATTGTCGGTAAAGAAAGCGATATTTTCTGCAATCGAGCCAGACAACAATTGATCATCCTGAAGCACCACACCAATTAATTCACGATAGGCTCGTGTACCAATTTGCGATAAATCTACACCGCCATACAAAATTCTTCCCGATTCAGGTTCGTGGGCGCCAATCATCAATTTCAACAAAGTACTTTTGCCACAACCCGATGCGCCGACAATGGCAATGCTTTCCCCTTGCCTGATATCCAATGAACATTGGTTAAGAATTAATTCATCTTTTTTGTCATACCTGAAACAAATATTATCGACAGTGAAAGTTGCAGGCAGAGAGTCGGTGTCAATTCGGGAAGGGTATTCTTGCTCCGCTGGCTCAAGCACAATTTCAGAAAGCCGCTCCACTTGAATACTGAGCATTTTGAATTCGATTATTTTGTCGACCACACCAATAGAACGTTCAACAAACTGGGCTGCATACGCATAAAACGCCAAAAACATACCAACGGTCCAGGCACCATCGATAACACTCAACGCGCCCAATGCGAGAACTGCAATACGCTCTGCGCCAAACAACGTCCAGTTACAGGATTCAATAATGATGGATTGACGCTGCATTCGCAGGCCGGCATTGCGCTCCGCAATCAGCCGATTGGCCCAACGAACCTTACGACTTTCAGCCCCATTAAATAAACGAATGGTGTTGATACTGCGCAGTGTTTCCAGAAACAACGTATTTTGTTGTGCAGAAAGAACGACATTTTCTTCAGTGGCCCGACGCTGTGTCCGATACCACATCAATCTGATGAAGAAATACAACAACACACTACCGAGAACAATGAATGCCAGTTTTACGTTGTAAACAAAGAGGATAACCAAAGCTCCAATCGACATCAGACCATCCAGCCCCACTTCGATAGAGCGCGTGGTAACCATGCCTTGAATCGCATGAACAGCCTCGAAGCGCGAGCTAACATCGCCGATGTGGCGCTTTTCAAACCATGCTATTGGCAAACGTACAAGATGCGAGAAAACGTTGGTAATCCATTGGAGATTTAATGTTGCACTCAGAATCATTACCGACCAGGCGCGCAAGGTATTTAATGCAACACGGGTAAGCTCCAAAAAAACCATGCCTAATACCACCAGCGTCAACAAATCGGTGTCGGCAGTTACAATGACCTGGTCAAACGTTAACTGGGTTGCCAATGGCAACAGCAACGCCAAGGCTTCCATCGCCAGGGCCAACAGGGTTATTTGAAATAATGATCGCTTGATGCCGCTAGTGCTGCCGATAAGCCGACGCCAGGAAAAACGATTCTTTTTTTCTTCGGCAGCGGACTCATTGGTAATAGCTTTGTAATATTTATTGGTTTTTTCTTTTTTATGACGGTCTTTTGCGTTAACAAAATCAATTAACGGGCGAACCTCAACAGCAGCCCCACGATAAGAATGTGATAACTCTTCGGGTGTAACATATTTCACTTCACCCGCAGGATCATAAATATGAAACTTGCCGTTTTCGATTTTATCCAATACAACAAAATGATTGAAATCCCACTGCAAGATACAAGGCAGCTCAAGCTCGTGAAGGTTTTCTGCCACCACATTAACAATCTTGGCTTCTAACATCAGCTGCAAGCCAAGCTCAACCATTGAATCGATGGTGATTCCGCGCCGTGAAATATCGACTGTATGTCTTATCTGCGTATAGTCGACATCACCTTGATGATAACCAACCAGCATAGCCAAACATGCCAAACCGCTCTCTGCCGAGTCTGCCTGCAAAATAAGCGAAAGATCTTTTCCGAACTTGAATTTTAATTTATCTGAAACACGCATTATCATTTTCTCGCCATACTCATTAGTGGTTCGAACAACCACTCATACAGCCTTCTTTTATCGATTAAAACCGCCGCATCAATTTCCATGCCCGCCTGCAATGGCTGTTTTTGCCCGTAGGCAAGCATATGCTGCTCTGGCAAAGCGACAGTTATTTTATAAATAGAGTTTACTGATAATGTACCGCTAGCACCGTACAATGGCGCCCGGGAAATGTGTCTAACCACACCTTTATGTAGCCCGAATTTTTGATAGGGAAAGGCACGGTAACGCAACTGCACCTTATCGCCCGGCGTCACAAAACCAATTGCGCTACCAGGTACATAAAGCTCAGCATATAGCTGTGAGTTGGCGGGTATGATTGTTAACAACGCTGAAGCAGGATCAACATGTTGACCTAACTTTGCAGAGATATTTGCTACAGTTCCATCACTGGGTGCAATAACATAAATATATTCTGTAGAGTTATATTCCAGCAGTTTATTTTTAGCCTCATCCAGCTTGCGCGTTAAGTCCGCCAGCTGGCTTTCTCCGTTTAATTCTTCTATTAAAATTGCTTCATTTGCAATCTCGACATTTCGCTCGCCGATCTTAAGGTCGCTTTCAAGCTGAATTTTTTGCGATCGTATATCGAGGTACTCGATGTGCTTTTCCTTGGCTTGTATTCTTGAAAAAAGATTTTGTTCGGCAAGTTTTTCATAGCGGGCCAAATTGTCTTTTGCAATGACTTCTTTTTCATCAAGCAAGAGTAATTTTTTTCTAACAACCAACAAGTCGGATTTCAAACCATTCAATTCTTGACGCTTATTGCGCATTGTGTCTTGATTAATATTTTTCTGGCGGACGATATCATCTTGCAAACTCTTTTCCATAGAGGTAAGACGAGCTCGTCGCTCGGATCTAATGACATCCGTTTCAGAAATCGCCTGATCGCTTAAAATTTTGTACAGCAATTGCCCCGCTTTTACCGCTTGCCCATGCGTAACTTCCATGCTCGCAATTTGCCCGGCACTTGGGGTAATTACGTTTACCAATCCTTTATCTGGAACCAGGACTCCTTCAGCATTGTGCTTTTGCGTGTATTGCACAAAATACAGCAGCGAACATATCGCCACTGTAATGGTAGCCAGGATAGTGGTCCAAATTGACAGACTAATAGGACGGGTAATTAAAATACTGTAACTCAACGATGGCATGCCCGAACTCTATAGTAATAGTGATGCAGAAATATAATTAACCGCGCGTCATCCAGGATTTTGCCTTGCCGAAAATTTCGTCACAAAAACCGATAACGTTAGGGCGCCACAAAAACAACTCAAACAAGGAGTTGTAGTACGTTGAACGAAAAATATCCCTGGCACCTTTGCGCAACTGTTCTGGCAGTTGTTTTTGATACAGTAAAAACATGCTAATGGATAAGAATGTTGACAGCCCAATCAGACCGAATACCCACCACTGCTGAAACACTACCGCTAAAACTGGCAGTGCGCACAACGTTGGCGGCAACAAGCTAAGGACGTACAACATAAAGAAAGGAATCAAAAACAAGGCACGTTTAGGTGAAGTTGAAATCGCTGCTCGATAAGCTTCTACACGCCCTCTTGCCCAGCGACGACGCTGCTTGAAAAGACATTTGGGATTGGTTGGTGCATAGGTATAGGCCACAGCTTCCGGGGCGTATCCCGTAGTATAACCACTGGCCAAAGCCTTCCATGTCCAGGCGATATCTTCAACGATCCAGCTCCCCCAGCCGCCAATTTCCCTGATTACTGACATGCGGTGTACCACAAAGGCCCCAGCCATAATCGATACAAAACCAAATGCGTCCTGTGCACTTTTTACGGCTGGATAAATACCAATGTGTTCAAAATACTGCAATTTCTCCCACACGTTGGTCTGCTTATTTGCCGGTACGAGGAACCCACACACTGCAGCACATTTTTCGTCTTGCCACATGCGCTCCACTACTTTACGCACACTTTGTGGCTCAAGAAATGTATCGCTATCAACCACTACCAGAGCTTCCACAGACTCGGGAACATTCGGCAAAGCGGCATCCATATTTTTGCCCTTGCTCCCATTATTTTGTTCAAATCTTATAGATTTATAATTTTGCTTCCTGGGGGATTTAAACCACTCTGTCAAATGACTTTGAATACCATTAGTTGACCCATCATCTGCCAAAATAACAGTAATTTGGCCAGGATAATCTTGCGCCTCAATCGAGTTCAACGCTTGAAATAAATACTCCGGCTTTTCATTAAAGTGAGGAACCATGATTGCCACCTCAGGATACCGTGCTAGTACCTTGGGCTTTTTGCGAATTAATGGGTGCACAATCAACCAAATACACAGCATCATCATCCATATACTGCTGGTGAATAATGGTATTGCTAGAAATACAAATACGTACCACATTGATAAAGCCTCTGTGTTTAAAATTGCCGACATATTGTTTTATTGGATAAGCAGAAGTGGTCAGTCAGACTATTTCAAAAAAATGAATTTCTTTTTCAATTTTTTCGCAGCAAGCGAAGCGGTTAGTCAGACTATTTCAAAAAATTAAATTGTCCTTTTTATCCGTGGCAGGCAAAGAAATGGCTATTGATAAAGGTGCGGCATGATCGGCAATTAGGGAATGCAGCGTAAATACAACTTTCGATACATTTTTTACATCGCATAATCCAGGCCACAGATTATCTGTGAGTGAATATGCACTTTTGGATACATTTTGGGATAGAAGTCCAAACTAAAAGCTAGTACACTTCATTGCAGTAATCATTAATTACTCTTTATTTAAATTTATAAAGCACTAAAAAAATCATACAAAAGGACCACTTCTGCGCATTAAAAAAACGATGGATTAACGAATCTTTTTAAGCGCAATGAAAACAAATAGCGAAAAAAACAATCTGATATTGTTTTTAAACAAGCACAACCTGCTTTACTCCAAGATAGCACCGCACGGTAAGGCACCGAACAGTGTTCCACGACTACAATGCCTTCATCGACTATCTGACTCTCAGTGGCAGACAGCACTTATTGTTGCACCCGCAGGATTTGGAAAATCCAACTTGCTACGGCAATATGTTTGCAATCAAAAAAACCCTTACTGTTGGATATCACTCAGTACTGACGAGAATGACATCTACCGATTTGTCTATTATTTAATAGCCGCTATAAAGTCGGTCAATTCTGCTTTTGATAGGTTCGACACCTTGACTAAAGGCTTAACTGAAAACACGGGGCAATTCAAAACCAACTTCATTAATGAGTTGGCAATGTTTGAAACCCCACTGGTAATGGTTATCGAGGATTTTCACTGTATTGATAATACCCAGATAAAAGACCTTGTCAGATACCTGATCAGTCACCTTCCTGAACATATAAAAATAATGTTAAGCAGCAGAAAAACTATTTCGTTGAATATTGCAAAGCACCGACTGGAAAGAAAAATTATTGAAATACATTCAGCTGATTTGCGTTTCACTCGCAATGAAATTGCATTTATGTTTCTTAAATACAGCGCAATCAGTCTTTGTGATGCTGAAATAAAAAAAATTGAGAAGAGAACTGAGGGATGGCCTGCGGCATTACAACTTGTATATATGTTAGAGAAGAGTGAAAAAAATCATAACAATAACCCACCACACTTTAACAACACTTATATACAAGAATATATTCGAGAAGAAATTTTGGAGCACTATTCAGATAGTGTGAAAGATTTTTTATTGAAATCCTCTATTCTCTCAAGTTTGACGCCTGCATTATGTCAAACCATTACCGGCATCCGTAATGCGGGTGAAATACTGACCGAACTACAAAAATCAAATACGTTTATTATTTTGTTAGACAATAATGAAAATTGGTTTAGGTTTCATCATATCTTTGGTGATGTTTTACACAAAGAGTTTATCGCTAGTTATTCAGATGAAGAAAGGTCGTTGATTCATAAAAGCGCCAGTCTATGGTATGAAAACAACGGATATCTTCAAGAGGCCATAAATAATGCAATCAACTCAAATGATTATGTTTTTATCGATGAGTTTTTAGATAGAAATGTGGAGGGCCGTGTTCTCTTGGGGCAGCTTGATCAATTGACCCTATGGTTTAGTAAACTGGAAGAAAAAAAGATTTCATCGCCCATTGCGAAAATATGGATTGTGTGGCTGAAATTATTCTCTCTAAATATTGATCGCCCCGGTATTGACTACCTTATTGACTGTGCAAGCCATGGATATAAAAATCAACAAGAGAGTAATGATGTGTACTCATCAATACCCGTTCACATTACGGCAATCCAGGGTTTTATCGCGACTTTTGATGAAAACCACCACGCCAGCATTCAATTATCTACGGCTGCATTGCAAAAGCTACGCACCATTGGAATAGTTAACAAATCCCTGGAAGGCACTATTCTTTTCAATCTGGCGCGCGTGCATCTATCGTTAAGCAACTTAACAAAAACCATTCACTATGCACGCGAGGCAGAACAACTGGGATTCTCCATTGGAAATTATTATGGAGCAATTGCCTCAGTTAATTTAAGCGCGCAGGCGATGATTCAAATGCTTGACATTCATGGCGCCGAGAAACTGTATCTGGAGACACTTAAATTTTCACTGGATAACAATCTGGCAGACCAACCTTTTGCAGCATACCTATACAATGGACTGGGAGAAATTGCATACCTCCGCAATGAATTTGACAGAGCTACAGCTTATTTAAAAAAATCGGTTGAGCTAAGCTCTCGCGGAAAAGAAATGAAAAGCCTTGTTAATGCGCACAAATTATTAGCAACCATTTATTCTGCTCAGAAAAACAAACGAAGACTGCATTTTCACATAAGAAAACTTGACGAGCTGGTATTAAAAATCTCAGCAAAAAACTGTCTACGTGAGATCAAGGCATTTAAAGTTCATATTGACTTACTTGAAAAAAATATTTCACCCGATCAGCTTTCCGGAACCAGCACCAACTATTGCACTATAGATGATTTTTCCGACACCAAAGAATATGAGATGTTTATTCATGCAAATGAACTAATGATACAAAAACAGCCAGAAGAGGCTCTGAAGGTTATCCACCATCATAAGGAGCTAGCGGAAAAACTGAACCGAAAACTGAGTCTGTTAAACTTTCAGTTTTCAGAGGGCAGAGCATTAACCCAGCTAGGAAGGAAAACAGAATCCATTAAGGTGCTGATTACCGCCATAGAATTGAGCTTGGCATCAGGTGTCGACATATTTTTTGTGCAGGCAAAAAAATGGCTGCCATTTAACTTACCTGCAAATGTCACCCCTGCTATAGCATTGACTATGCTCCAATCTTTGCATGAAGAAGAAAGCGATTGCGCGCAGATATCTGTTTTGTATAAAAACGCACTAACGAAACGTGAACTTGAAGTCATGGGGAAAATGAAGAAGGGTCTATCCAATAAACAAATTGCCGCCAATATGTGTATTTCTGAGGGAACCGTTAAACGCCACGCGCACAATATTTTTTCCAAGCTAAATGTTAAAAACCGAGTGGCTGCAATTCAATGCTAGCCACTCTGGATTTAACTTAATGCATCAAAGACGCCGGGATAAGCTCTTGAGAGGTAAGTCTATTAAGGGGCAACCTATTAAGGGGAGAAGTATCTTGATCAAAACAAACTTTTCGCCACTATGCGAATTTCCTGGATATTACTCATGACAATATCCAATCCACCCGCAATGACTTTGTTGTTGGGTTCTTCCAGTTTTTGGTAAGCAGTTAATTCCTGGATCGGGGGCAAATCCGTTTTGGTGTAGCTGAGTTTAAGGGCGTGATATAAACCCAGGTTGATAAGGTCAGCAAGGTTTGCAGGGCCAGGATTTTCACCTTTCCAATTGCCAATTTCCTGTACTGCTTTTACATATTGCTCGCCCACCTGCCACTGCTTAAGTGTGATCACCCCTAATGATTTTGCATACTCGCGGCAAAGCGCAACATACGCGGGAAGGTCCGGCGTTTCTTCGCTATTTTTAAATGCCGAAAGCACAGCAAGTGTGCCAACTTCACTTAACAGCGCTGCCATCAGTACATTGTCGGGCAACACATTTTTCAAATGCATTTGCTTGGCGATGTAAGTACTCAAACTCGCTTTTAACGCAAGGCGACGCCAGGCTTCCATAAATAAACGTTTATGTTTTACCGAATGCACAGAAAATAAACTTTTGATGGAGTGCACCATGGTGATCCGCTCCACCTGATTCATCCCCAACAAGCGCACAACATCCAGTAAGTTTTGTGGTGGTGTCTGACTACCAATCAAAGGGCTGGATGCATATTTAAGCAACACGGCTGATAGCGCCGGGTCTTTCGCGAGCAATTTGCTCAAGTCCACCATAGAGAGATCTTGCTGCTCCATAGCTTTGCGAATTTCAAAGGTGATAGTAGGCAGGCTGGGCAACTGTTCCTTGCCATTTAATAAGTCGCTAATCACGCTGCGATAAACTGAATAATCTGGTTGAACCGATTGCACACTGGAGTCCATATAACGGGTGGTAGGTAAAATGACTTTTGTTGCCCCAAGCGTAGCAGATTTAACTGCCCTGGTAATAAATGCATTTATTGGAATAGACATTGTTATCGCCACACCATTGCCTGCGTTTTAACAACTTTGTTATTAAATCTTCAAAAAACTGTAGTCGAACTGACATATAGCGTCGCTTTAATCGTTGCCAATCCTTTCTCTACTAAAACAACAGGAAGCAACCGATGACCGACCATATTGTTTATGAAATCGACAACTCCGGCATTGAGCCAATGTCGAACACCTCCAATAATCCAACCTTTAGTGAAATTCTGACTCATCGTCGCCAATTTTTAAAAGGCAGCCTTGGCACTGCAGTGGCGGCCTTTATGGGTACCAGCCTGGTAGCGTGCGGTGGCGATGATAACAAGAAAAAATCCAACACCAGTTCGTCATCTTCCAGCAGTTCCAGTGCGCCAGCCTCTTCCAGTAGCTCAAGTTCTTCATCATTGGCACCGCTGCTGGGTTTCGCAGCGATTGCAGCCAATCGCAACGACGTTATTACCGTACCAGCCGGTTACACCGCCAAATCGTTTGTTCCCTGGGGCACACCATTAACAGGTAGTTTGCCAGCGTACAAAGCTGATGCGACCAACACCGGTGCTGATCAGGAACAACAAGTAGGCGCGCACCACGACGGCGTTTTCTTTTTCCCGATTGATGCCAAAACCACGCATACCAATTCCAGCGAAGGTTTGCTGGTAATGAACCATGAATACATTGATGACAAGCTGTTCCACAAGAATGGCCCGACCCTGGGTGCAACCCGCCCTGCCGATGAAGTACGCAAGGAAATCGCTGCCCACGGTGTGAGCGTGATCCACATTCGTAAAAATGCCAGCAACTGGGAAGTCGTTACCGGCAGCCCATTTAACCGCCGTATCACCAGCGGTACACCAATGGATATCCGTGGTCCCGCTGCCGGTTCACCATTGCTCGCCACCAAATACAGCCCGAATGGCACCGCTACCCGCGGCACCATCAACAACTGCGGTATGGGTGCTACTCCGTGGAATACCTACCTGACAGCAGAAGAGAACTGGGCCGGTTATTTCGTTAACAAAGATGCTACCCAGGCGCGTGAGCATAAGCGTTATGGTGTGCCTAACAAAAATGGCCGTTATTACTGGGAACTGGCGGATTCGGGTGCAGATGAATACGTTCGTTTTGATGCCTCAACCAAAGGTGCAACCGCGCTCGACGATTACCGTAACGAGCCAAATACCTTTGGCTGGATGGTAGAAATTGATCCTTTCGATCCAGAAGGTCGCCCGCAAAAACGTACCGCACTGGGCCGCTTTGGTCATGAAGGTGTGATCTTTGCCCCGGCGGTTGAAGGCAAGCCAGTTGTTTGTTATTCCGGCGACGACTCACAAAACGAGTATATCTACAAGTTTGTGTCGGCTGAACCATTCTACAAAGCCACTGCCGGCGGTTGGCTGTTGAATACCGGCACTTTATATGTAGCCAAGTTCAATGCTGATGGCACTGGCGAGTGGTTAGCGCTGGATGTAACTAATAGCAACTTCACCGCTAAAGCTGCTGCTGCCGGCGTAAGCTTTACCAACCAGGCCGACCTGTTAATTAACACTCGTACCGCCGCCGATCTGGTAGGTGCTACCAAAATGGACCGTCCTGAGTGGGGCGCAGTGCATCCGTCAACTGGCGAGGTTTACTTCACCCTCACCAACAACACCGCACGTACTGAAGCCCAGGTTGATGCACCAAACCCACGCGCGAACAACGCTACTGGTCACATCATTCGCTGGCGTGAAGATGCCGACAAAACTACCTTCAAGTGGGACATCTTCCTGCTTGGTGGCGATGTGGGCACAGTAACCGGCACCGGTACCAGCGCAGTAACCCTCACTGCTGACAACCATTTCGCCAGCCCTGATGGCCTGTTGATTGATACCCGCGGTGTGGCCTGGATCCAAACCGACATGAGCGGAACCCAGCAAGGTAGCGGCCCTTACGGCAACAACCAAATGCTGGCCGCTGATCCGGTGACTAAACAAGTCAAACGCTTCTTTGTTGGCCCGATAGACGCAGAAGTAACCGGCGTAACCCTGACACCGGACCTGAAAACCATGTTTGTAAACATTCAACACCCTGGTGATCGCTCTACCCCCACGAGCTTCACCAGCAGCTGGCCGGAGGGTGGCGGTGCACGCCCACGCTCTGCCACGGTGATCGTTACCAAGAATGATGGCGGTGTCATTGGTTCATAAGTGCTTAAACTGGCTCGCAAATGCACAAGTCATCATCTATTAACAGGACGTTAATCAGGTTGTAACCCATTCACCTCAACATAAAAATGCAGGGAACGTAATAGCCGCAAGGAGGCAGATAAGGATGTCCTGCAAGATATCGTCAGAAGGGGCTTCGGCCCCTTTTTTCATTGCATACCCTTAAATAGTGGCACCTGCTGTTTCACAGATAAGTCTTATCTTTCTGATAAAAACCCGCACCAGCTCTCGCCCCCAAACTGACGCCTAAGATAGACTGCAATTCCGGAGCCCCCGTCATCCGCATTCGCTCCGAACACCACAAATCAATAAACAAAAACAGGTACAGCATGAAACGACTACTTCTCGGCTTGGCGCTCCTGACCGCTCCAGCCCTAGCCAACACGCAAACAATCCCGGCCCCCTCCTCCGAAGCACTCTTACAAATGGCCAATGGTTTCCAGCAGGAGCTCACGGAAAATATCTTGCCGTTTTGGCAAAAAAACCCTCCCAATAAAACCAATAGCGGCTTTTTTGGTGTGATCGACGCACAGGGGAAAGCAGTACCGAACTCGACCCGTAGCGCGCTGCTCAGTAGTGAAATCCTCTGGGCGTTTTCAGCCGCCGATGCCGAAGCGCCCAGCGATGAATACAAAAAACTGGCGGCCTACGCATTTGCCGATTTAGAAAAAAACTTTCAGGACAAGCAGTATGGTGGCGTGTATTGGATGCTGGACAGCGATGGCAAACCCATCCAACCCCACAAACAAATTTATGCCCAGGCATTAGCCCTGCTCGCCTATTGTGAATATGCCCGCACCCACAAGCCGGCGCTGGAACAGGCCAAAGCCCTGTACCAATTGCTGGAAAAACACGCGCGCGATCCAAAATACGGCGGCTACACCCAAACCCTGGGCCAGGATTGGAGCGCGGGCAAAGCCACTGACAGCTTGAACAGTGGCGCTGCGAAAACCCTTAAAACCCAGCTTCAGGTTTTACAAGCCTATAGCCGCCTGTTAGCGCTGTGGCCAAATGCAGAATTAAAGAACAATCATAAAGCGTTGATTGAGCTGTTGCAGACCAAGGCCTACAACAGCAAAACTGGCCATTTTGGCCTGAACTTTAGCGATGACTGGAAAGCACAAGGTGATGCCATCAGCAACGGCCTCGACCAGGAAACAGCATGGTCGCTAGTTATTGCCGCCAAAGTGCAGGATGAAGAAGAACTGATCAAGCAAACCGAGCAATTCGCACTCAAGGTTGCCGCTACCGGACTCAAGGCACTCGATGGCACCGGCGGCTTAGTGAACAACCCCAAAGACACCAACAAAGACTGGTGGGCGCAAAGCGAAGCCTTGGTCTCGTTTCTCACCGCCTACCAAATCAGCGGCGACACCCAATACCTGATGGGCGCCATGCGCAACTGGGGCTTTATCAAAGCCCACCTCGTTCACCCGCAAGGCGATTGGTACTGGGGCACAGATACCGCCGGCAGACAGCGCAACGAACCGCGGGCAAATACATTTAAAGGCCCATTCCACAATGGCCGCGCCATGCTGGAAGCAACTTATCGGTTGCAATTGTTAGGGGCAGTAGCACCCTCACATTAATGGCACGAGCCTATTGCGAGCATGGATGCTCTTCCAATTGCGCACAAAGAGCTCTTTGTCAGCTCATTCAATGCCCTTAAATTAACCACCACCGGTAACGCCTTAAACTTCCTCTTTTTGCGTTAAAAAACCTCATCTTGTTGCACAAACCACCAGACACAAGATGTAGTCATATTTGACAGCATCTTCTATGAGAAAAAAATCTAACTCACCCTAAAAAGTGTCATTAATGGTATGAGCCGCGTTAAACACTGGTTTTTCCACGGTTGGCGCGTCAATCAGAGCTTTGCCCCCAGTTTTTCCCAGCCCCACCAACACCTTATCCACAGGTTTTCAAGCTTGCATAAAACCCATGACCGCATTATCTTGTAGCACATTCACGATTTACCCCTAGATATAGGTGTTAAACCACTTTTGGCCCCTAGACCTCAAGCGGTAAATCGTCAAGTATTTTTTTGATCCCATTGAGCATAATTTTGACGCCATTCACAGGCTTTAACCTGAAATGGCCGGGAAGTTTATGGTCAACACGGAGAATGACAGCGTTGTATAGTGTCGATGGAATGAACACAGCAGCAATTTGTCTGACCACAACATATAGTGGTCAGCAAAAGTGCAAAATGATTGCGTTCTACACTGACTTTAATCATGGCATTGGCGAACATCGCCACGCGGAAAGCGTCAAAGCCATAAGCCAGCGCTGGTAGCTCACCCTTATCAAGGGTACGGATCAAAGCGGTAACTGTTTTTTTTAATTATTCAAGCTCACCAATCGGGAAGACCTCACGCGGGAGACGTCTATGCATACTGACATTGAACCAACCACCACCGGCAATACCAACGTCCAACACGACATTCACGGCGGCTCAACTAACCTCACGGCCACAGCGCCCGGGCAGTTGCGCGTGATCAAACGCAACGGAACGGTGGTTCCTTTCGATGCCAGCAAAATCGCCATCGCCATGACCAAGGCCTTTTTGGCAGTTGAAGGCGGTAAAGCCGCTGCTTCTACGCGCGTGCGCGAGATGGTAGATGGCCTTACCCAACAAATTACCGCGACCTTCAAACGCCGCATGCCCTCTGGCGGCACCATCCATATCGAAGAAATCCAGGATCAGGTTGAGCTGATCCTGATGCGCTCCGGCGAACAAAAAGTCGCCCGCGATTACGTGCTCTACCGCGAAGAGCACGCCCGCTTGCGCGCCCAGAAGCAACCGGCATCGCAAGAGCCGGACCCGGATTACCCCAGCCTGAACGTCATACTGGACAACGGCACCCGCGCCCCGCTGAACATCGCGCGTATGCGTACCATCGTGCACGAAGCCTGCGCCGGTTTGGCCGGTGTGGAAGAAAAAGCCATTCTCGATGAAGCTATGCGCAACCTGTACGACGGCGTGGCAGAAAACGACGTGAACACCTCGCTGGTAATTACCGCCCGCACCCTGGTAGAGAAAGAGCCAAACTACTCGTTCGTTACCGCCCGCTTGCTGATGGATAAACTGCGCGCCGAAGCCCTGAGCTTTTTTGGCATCGCCGATTCTGCCACCCAGGCCGATATGGAAACCTTATACGCCCAAACCCTGCCGGTCTATTTGAAGAAAAGCGTGGAGTTGGAACTGGTCTCTGCCGAATTACTGACGTTCAATCTGGAAAAACTGGGCAAAGCCCTGATCGCCGAGCGCGACCTGCAATTCACCTACCTCGGCCTGCAAACCCTGTATGACCGCTACTTCATCCACAGCAACAACACCCGCATTGAATTGCCGCAAATTTTCTTCATGCGCGTTGCCATGGGTCTGGCGATCCAGGAAGAGCAAAAAGAAGACCGCGCGATCGAGTTCTACCGCCTGCTCTCTTCTTTCGATTACATGAGCTCCACCCCAACCCTGTTCAACTCCGGCACCTTGCGTCCGCAGTTGTCCTCTTGCTACCTGACCACCGTACCGGACGACCTGCACGGCATTTACGGCGCAATGCAAGACAACGCCATGCTCAGCAAATTCGCTGGCGGCCTGGGTAACGATTGGACGCCAGTACGCGCACTCGGCGCTTACATCAAAGGCACTAACGGTAAATCACAAGGTGTAGTTCCCTTCCTGAAAGTGGCTAACGACACCGCCGTCGCAGTAAATCAGGGCGGCAAGCGCAAAGGCGCTGTGTGTGCGTATCTGGAAACCTGGCATATGGATGTCGAGGAATTCCTGGAGCTGCGCAAAAACACCGGTGATGACCGTCGCCGCACCCACGACATGAACACCGCCAACTGGGTGCCTGATGCATTCATGAAGCGCGTATTCGATGACAAAGAGTGGACCCTGTTCTCTCCAAACGATGTACCTGACCTGCACGATTTGTACGGTAAAGCTTTCGAAGAGCGCTACGCATTCTACGAAGCAGAAGCCGCTGCCGGTCGCATCAAAGTATTCAAAACCGTGCGCGCATTGGATCTGTGGAGAAAAATGCTGGGCATGCTGTTTGAAACTGGCCATCCATGGATCACTTTCAAAGACCCATGCAACCTGCGCAGCCCGCAGCAGCATGTTGGTGTAGTGCACTCCTCCAATCTGTGTACCGAAATTACCCTTAACACCAAGGCCAACGATGAAATCGCGGTATGTAACCTCGGTTCTATCAACCTGGCGCAACACATTGTTGATGGCAAACTCGATCAAGCCAAGCTTGAAAAAACAGTGACAACTGCGATCCGTATGCTGGATAACGTGATCGATATTAACTACTACGCCGTTGCGACCTCCAAAGCGTCCAACCTGCGTCACCGTCCTATCGGCCTCGGCATCATGGGCTTCCAGGATGCGCTGTACGAACAACGCATCGCCTACAGCTCACAACAAGCCGTCGATTTCGCTGATACCTCAATGGAAGCCGTCAGCTACTACGCGATCAAAGCGTCAAGCGAACTGGCTGCCGAGCGTGGCAAGTACTCTACTTTTGACGGTTCACTCTGGAGCAAAGGCGTATTGCCAATCGACTCTATTGAACTGCTCGCGCAAAACCGCGGCGAGAATTACATCAAAGTAGATCGCAGCCAAACCTTCGATTGGGCGACTTTGCGCGCGCAAGTAAAAGCACAAGGTATGCGTAACTCCAACGTGATGGCGATTGCACCGACGGCAACCATTTCCAACATCACTGGCGTGACTCAATCCATCGAGCCGACCTACCAAAACCTGTACGTGAAATCCAACCTCTCCGGTGAATTCACCGTGGTTAACCCACACCTCGTTCACGACTTAAAAGCACGCGGCCTGTGGGATGCAGTAATGGTTAACGACCTGAAATATTACGAAGGTTCACTGCAAAAAATTGATCGCATTCCAGCAGACCTGAAAGCGATTTACGCCACTGCCTTTGAAGTGGAACCACGCTGGATTGTTGAAGCTGCAAGCCGCCGTCAAAAGTGGATCGATCAGGCACAAAGTTTGAACCTGTACATCGCCGGCGCTAACGGTAAAAAACTGGATATCACCTACCGCATGGCCTGGTACAGCGGTTTGAAAACCACTTACTACCTGCGCGCGTTGGCAGCAACTACTACCGAAAAATCCACCATTAATACCGGTGCATTGAACGCCGTATCTTCCGGTGGCGCGAGTGGCTTATCAGCAGCACCTGCAGTGGCAAAACCAGCGGTATCAGAAATTGAAGAAGCGAGCTTTGCTGAAGCGGCACCCGTGCCATTGGCTTGCTCGATTGATAATCCGGATTGTGAGGCTTGCCAATAAATTTGCAGAAAAATGTAGGGTGAAACGGGTCGCGCAGACAGCGCAGCGCCTTCTACCACTCATACAAAATTCGATGTGCAACAAAATGGTGGAAGGCGCTACGCTTTTCCACCCTACGTGAAATGAATTGAGAGAAAATATCATGCTCAGTTGGGATGATTTCGAAAGCGAAGAAGCAGCAAAAGAAACCGCGCGTCAGGAAGCGATTAGCGCAAACCTGAACAAGCCAGCAACGGCTGCGCAACAACAACCGGCGCCTATCGCACAAGCGCAGGCGGCAGCACCAAAAACGGCAGCCCCGCAAGCAACAACGACAGCGAACAGCGCATTTGCTGAAGCGGCAAAAGAATCCGGCATCAGCCCTGAACTCGCCAAAGCACGCGCGAGCCTCGCGGCATTAGACCCTGCTCCCGGTTTGGAAGAATTGGAAATGGGCGCTGCCCGTATTCAAGTTGATGAAAAGCGCATGATCAACTGCCGCGCCGACTTGAACCAACTCGTACCCTTCAAATACGACTGGGCATGGCAAAAATATTTGGATGGCTGCTCCAACCACTGGATGCCACAAGAAGTAAACATGACTGCCGACATCGCCACCTGGCGCAGCAAAGACGGCCTGACCGACGACGAACGCCGCATCGTAATGCGCAGCCTCGGTTACTTCTCTACGGCTGACTCCTTGGTAGCAAACAATCTCGTACTCGCAATTTACCGTTTGATCACCAACCCCGAATGTCGCCAATACATTTTGCGTCAATCATTCGAAGAAGCGATCCACACGCACGCCTATCAATATTGCATTGAATCGCTGGGTATGGACGAAGGCGAAATCTTCAACATGTACCGCGAATTGCCAAGTGTTGCCAACAAAGCCGCCTGGAGTTTGAAACACACCCAAACCTTGGGCGACCCAACCTTCCAAACCGGCACACCGGAAACCGATCAGGAATTGCTGCGCAACCTCGTTGCATTCTATGTAGTGACTGAAGGTATTTTCTTCTACTGCGGATTCAGCCAAATCCTCAGCATGGGCCGTCGCAACAAAATGACCGGCGTTGCCGAACAATTCCAATACATCCTGCGCGATGAATCCATGCATTTGAATTTTGGTATCGATGTAATCAACCAAATCAAATTGGAAAACCCACACCTGTGGACCGCAGAATTCCAACAAGAAGTTCTGCAAATGATTCTGGAAGGCACCGAGCTGGAAATCCAATACGCCCGCGACTCCATGCCCCGCGGCGTACTCGGCATGAACGCCGCCATGATGGAAGAATACCTCCACTTCATCGCCAACCGCCGCTGCGCACAGCTTGGTTTGAAAGAGCAATTCCCTGGTGCGCAGAATCCATTCCCGTGGATGAGTGAGATTATGGATTTGCGTAAAGAGAAAAACTTCTTTGAAACGCGCGTAATTGAGTATCAAACAGGTGGTGCGCTGAGTTGGGATTAATATTGGCGCGTAATTTCGCGTAATGTTTATACCGCAAGTAAGATAGTAAAAATGCCCGCTTAAGCGGGCATTTTTAAATACAAACGGATTACATATTCCGGAGTGAATAAACCTAAACCGCTATTAAGTTTTGTCAGATGTTTTCTGGTGGGGCTGAATGGCGGTTTTTTATTAATCGAATAATCGAAGACACATTCGATATTCCAATAGAAGAAAAGATATGAATATAGATAACATAGAATCATTAAATGAAGATGAGATTGAAGATTGGTTCGAATCCGAAGAAACAAGCCCTGAAGCGGTTCAACTGACAGATGAAGAATTATCACAAAAATATTCTGAAACGCAAGTTCGTATAGTTCGCTCTTCATTAGACTTTACGCTCCATACCTTATCTTCTTCAATCAAAGACAAGTCATATATTGACATCTCCCCCGGGTACCAAAGAAGAGCAAGATGGGACCGAAAAAAAAAGTCGCTTTTAATTGAATCATTCTTAATGAACGTCCCAATTCCACCAATATTTCTTTTTGAAAAAGACTATAACCAATATGAAATCATGGACGGCAGACAAAGATTAGAAGCAATTTCGGAGTTTTTAGATAATGACTATTCATTAGCAGGCTTAGAGTACTGGCCTGAACTAAACGGAAAACGGTTTAATCAGCTGCCTGGCACAATCCAAAGAGGATTACTAAGAAGGACAATAAATGCGGTCGTTTTACTTGCAGAAACAACACAAAATGATGAAACATTTGATATCAGAATGATACTTTTCGGACGATTAAATACTGGCGGAGTAAAGCTAAACCCCCAAGAATTAAGAAATGCACTTTACCCAAGCCAATTTAACAAGACTCTCCATGAAATATCTAGAAGTGATGTATTTACAGAGGTATGGAACATACCAAAAAAGACCGCGGATGAAGAACGATCACCTTCAGTAAATTTGCAAAAAAATGCTTTATATAAATCAATGATGGATTGTGAAATAGTCCTTCGCTTTTATGCTGTCCGAAAAATAATCAACAACGAACTCAAAGGGTCAATGAGAAAAACTCTTGATAAAACCATGGAAATTTACAGCAAAGTGCCAGCATCCGGAATTGAGCTCATAAAAGAGGAATTCCTGTCAACTCTTGAACGAGTAAAGACAGCGTTGGGAAATGACTTTCATTACCTTCCTGAATCACAAAAACCGAGTCGACCACTATTTGATTCAATTTTGGTTGCAGCGTATGAATTACCCAACTTAAATTTAGTTACTAATTCAATCGCGATAAAAAGCAGACTAAATGAAAACCTAAATCAACCGACAAAATACGATGTTCTCGTAGGAAAAGGAAACACCATTGAATCCATTAAAGATCGCGTAAAACTTGCGAAAGAAATCCTCGAAGGATAATTTAAAATGGATCCAATATTTAATGACTTTGATTCCGATCTAAAAAAAATATGCGATCAATTAGAATTTATTGACGCATTGAAAAAATTGTCCGGCTGCATCCATGCAGCACCAGAAAAAACAGAGCACCCAAGCTTTATAAATGATGCATTAACAATTTATGACATATCAAAACAAACTCACACCAACTTCCCTATCGTAAGCGGAACATTAATTCTTTACACATGTGGTCGTTTTGAAGCAATGACAAGGACTTTATTTGAGGATTTGTGTCAAAGACTAGTTTCCAGAGCGTCAAAATTTTCCAAACTCCCCAAAAAAATGAGAGAGAATCTCCCTATATTTACCGCAAAAATTATCGCAGAACCAAGAAAATATGGACATGCAGAAGGGGGAGTAAGATCTTTTGTGGCCACCTTAGCTTCAAACTTAGAACCTGAGGCCATGGTAAACAAAGTCAACCATGAGTGTCTTTCAATTACCGAATCAAATATGCGCGCAGATATTTTATCAGAGTTGTTCTCTCGAATAGGCGCAGAAAAAATATGGGCTCGTATCTCAGAACAAGCATCAATGAAGATATATTTTGAGCAATCTGATTCTTCAGCAGTCGAATCACTTGCTAAAAAGAAATTAAATGAATTAATGGATTTAAGAAATAAAATTGCTCACCCATCAAGTGAATTAAACTGGCCATCAACAGACGACATACGAGACTATGTTGAATTCTTACGAATTACAGCTAAAGCATTAGCTGACCAAATTGGTGTTTATGAAGTGACCTTATGCCAGAATATGGAATGATACATAGGTTTGACCTATGTTGAATCCCAACATTCGTAATCGAAAATGGTAGCACGTAGGTTGGACTGATGTAGCACGTAGGTTGGGCTTGATGTAGGTTGCTGGTGAGCTTGCGAACCGCAACATTCGTAATTGCAAATGTCACATTGTTTTTTAATGCGAAAAACTAATTAACCGTACATGCATTTTGATTTTGGTGGTTGCGGATACATGGTCATGTTGCGGTTCGTAAACTCACCGGCAACCTACGGGTAACATGAAATAAATTGGATTAATTACAGGGAGTGTATATGCAATACCGGCGGGTTTATGTTGAGGGTGGTTGTTATTTCTTTACGTTGGCATTGGCGGATCGCAAGAGTGATTTGTTGGTGCAGAATATCAACCATTTACGTGCAGCGTTTAAAACGGTAAAACAAAACCATCCATTTGAGATCGACGCAATCGTGGTATTGCCGGATCACTTGCATTGTTTGTGGACGTTACCGCGCAATGATTATAATTATTCGATGCGCTGGTCATTGATCAAAGCCAACTTCTCCCGACGCATTCCCAAAAACGAATTGGTTAAATTCAGCCGAATTAAAAGAGGTGAACGCGGTATTTGGCAACGCCGTTTTTGGGAACATACCATTCGAGATGAAAAGGATTTTTATAATCACATCGAATACATCCACCACAACCCGGTAAAACACGGCTACGTAAGCAACGCGAAAGACTGGCCGTATTCAAGCATTCATTTTTTCGCGTAGGTTGCTGGTGAGGAACGAACCGCAACATGACCATATATCCGCAACCACCAAAACCAAAATGCATGTGCCGTTAATTGGTTTTTTGCATTAATAAAATAACGTGCCGTTTGTGACAACGAATGTTGCGGTTCGCAAGCTCACCAGCAACCTACGGGTACCAATAAAAAAGGCGGCCATCTGGCCGCCCTACTTCACTTCACTAACCCGTCACACACCTTCCTCATCTGAAACATCACCTCCGCCAATCCTGCAGTAGCCATTGGTGGTAACTCTATTGATTCATCGATATTGCAAAACAAAGCAAACAACAAAGAAATCTGTTCGCGCAAACGGCAGCAATTTTCTTCGCTCAAGCTTTTCTGTAGAAAATGACCAATGGATTCCAAACACTTTCCATCTGGATCAAGAATTTTAATGTAGGTTTTTTTTGGTAGAAAGAATATTGGGAAGGGTTTAACTGAATAATGCAGGAGTGTTCAGAGTCGAACACAAGTTGATCGACATTATCCATAACAGAACCTCGAAGTTTGGTTGGGATGCCGCCCCCATGAGGTTGCAATTCATGGGGGCGAACTGGACGAGGTTGCAACCACCGGACCAAACCACACCGGCCCGCCCTAAGGCGGCCTCGCCCAGCCGCCATAACAACAGGCAAAGCTGTACGAGGACACAAAGACTCACGTCTTTTGTGCCAGTTTGGCTAAACGGGGGTTGCAATCCCGGCAGCGGATTTACGCTGCGCGGGCAGAGTAAAAGATGGGTATATTGCTGTCAATCAATGTATTTTCGTTATACATTTAACACCTAACTATATAAGTTGATACCTGCCACGCAGGCCTGGCTTGTAAACCCGATATTCATAATGAAGTTGCAGGTTAGTGTTCCGGTATTCGCAATTACGTCAGCTATGCTTTTGTTTGCACGAAAAATCAATACAAGCACACACCTCATCACAATCAACAAGGAGATTAAAAAATGAAAAGGGTAATCATCACCGCAACGCTATTAATGCTGCCCACAATCGGCCTGCAAGCGGGTGAAGTATACAAATGGACCGATGCTGAGGGAAAAGTACACTTCAGTGCGCGCCCACCAACCGAAAAAGCCGCAACGGTAGAAGTTAAAAAATACCGTGGAGCATCACCCGCCGGCACTCAAATGTCAGATGAAGATAAAGCCGAATGGACCGAAGCCTACAAAAAACAATTATTAAAAGTAGATGAAACGAAAACGCAGCTCAATTGCTCATCCGCTATCAACAATGCTGATTGGCAATTTGAAACCATGCTCACACAAGGCAAGCGCAATGTAGATAACGGCTCCATCACCCAAGAGCAGTACACTCAGGCCACAGCAGCCCTTCAAAAAGCGAAACAAAAAATTTCGTATAGTCGCTGCCAGTCAGCGACTGGTTTAGAGCGATCATTCTATGAATGTATGTCTAATGATAAAAACCATCTTGCGGGTTGTGGAGAAAAACATAATTTTATGGACATGTGATTCACAAGCTGCTCCAGCCCGCGCAACAAAACTGTAATAAAATTGAAAGGAGCAGGGATTACTATATTTGCCTGAATAATAGCAGTTATCTTCAACTCTCGAACAATAAAGGCAGCAGGCAAATCAGGATATGAATATATATGCAAGGATTACAATAATTACTGCCACAACTGCCCTGCTGTTCGGATGCGCGGCAAAGCCTGATCCTCTGAAGGAGCAGAAACAAAAAGCACTCATGTATAAGATAGCGGAGATAAAAGTAGATCCTAATGAAGAAAACGCTTTATTCTACGAGTTGCCCGGGCGCTGGCGCGCGCTGGATGCGGATGGTAACAATAACTGCATAACAAGCTGGCATACAGTTTCAATTTCCAGCGATAAGAAAACATTAGTTTTATCTAAACTTGAAAAAACAGAAAGTGAATCGCTTGTTGTTAGCGAGCAAACATTTAATATCTTGCAAGATAGCAGATATGCCTTACAACTTCAGAACCAACAGCAGCAGGATGCATGGCAAATCAAACAAATGAATTTATTCACCTTTGAATTAACCCGCGCAGAAAGCCTGAACGAAATGAATTTGTTCATGAGATGCGGAAAAGACAATTCTATTCTGGGTGATGCCTGGATTATGGTTAAGAAATAACGCAGAACTTAGCTTATACGTTACAGAAAACTTACCCGCACACCACTTGATCACGCCCATTCAATTTTGCTTGATAAAGCGCCTTATCGGCCCGCGCGATTAAACTTTCCAGAGTGTCATTTTCCATGCGGGATGTTGCACCGCCCGAGGCCGTTAATTTGCCAACTGGTGGAAATAAATCCCCGTTGATTGCTGTGCGTAATCGCTCTGCCACCGTAAATACATCTTGCTCGGCAATACCGCGTATCAACACCAGAAATTCCTCACCGCCCCAGCGAATCAAATGGCCGTCGCTGCGCAGTGCGCTGCTTACGCGCATTGCAAATTGTTTTAATACGCTATCACCAGTCAAATGGCCGTGAGTATCGTTAATCAGTTTAAAGTGGTCTATGTCCAACATAATGATGCTGCCGACGGATCCACTGCGCATAAACTCATCGAGCAAGCGTTGGCCGCCCCAGCGATTATATTGTCGCGTTAGCGCATCGCGTTCAGCCAAATTGTGCATGTGGGAATTATCATTTTGTAAGCGTTGGATTTGCATACGCGCTCGGTGCTGGAACGGCAATAACACCAATAACAACAAAATGGCCAAGCCGTA
Organism: Cellvibrionaceae bacterium; assembly: GCA_021151825.1. Lineage (GTDB taxonomy): Bacteria > Pseudomonadota > Gammaproteobacteria > Pseudomonadales > Cellvibrionaceae > Cellvibrio. The sequence goes on along the minus strand of JAGKWQ010000006.1, from coordinate 60,800 downwards.
ACTCATAAACATTTCCTGGCCACGCGATGACCATAACTCGTCTTTGTGAGTTAATAAATAAGTCAGGATTGGTAGCGCATTTAAAGACCAGGCAGCGATCATAATTGGAAATGCACGCCGTGGCGGCAACATGACCATCACCAACACAATCAGAATAATGAGAAAGGAAGAGATCGGAGGAAAAATAGTAATCAGTAATTCAGAGGAATAATTCGCACGCAGGCTGTAATACCAGGCCGGTAACGATAGCGCAGCGATTGCTACACCAAAAGCACAATAGACCACCTGCAAAATACGTTTCGGTTGGCGTACCAGCCAAATCGCAAGCGCAAGATTCGCCACAGCAGCCAAGGGCGGAATCACCAAATCCATTAATTCCGGTTGCGGCTCTAAATAGTGCAACACACTGGCAGCGACGCCCATAAATCCGGTTAGCATAAGCAGCACTAACACTCCGCGATAAAAAGTGCGCTCATCAATAGGTTGGTTCTGCATTCTCTACCCGCTTAAATCACCCTGTTGCAGATCAGAAAGACCATGCAGCATTAGACGCCAAGATCTGAAGCCGTGCATCTTATATCCTTAAGGTGAAATAACAAGCGATGAGATACGAATAATCAGACAAACAGCACAAATACCAGGCAGAACAACCCAACCAGGATATTACAAACAGATGGCAGAATATTCCGGCAAACAGAAGGCACAGCATGGATATCAGCCTGTTAATCAATGTATTTTCGCTGTACATTTGACGAACAGAGTAGATTGGTGCGAGCCAGATAAGTTGAACCTGCAAACACCAACAATCATACGAAAATAACAACCTGGAAAAACAGGAATTACGCCTATGGAAAACAAACTCATTGAACACGCAATACATGCAATTCAATCACATCTCACCGCCCGCCCTGATAGCGCAGATACTCTGGAAGGAATTCATCGCTGGTGGATTCATCATGACGGACAAGAGGAATCTATCACTATTACTGAACAGGCGTTGCAGCAACTCGAAAATCTTGGTTTTATCGAGTCACGCGAAATCGGAAACCGCAAAATCTGGCGTAAATCCCGCTAATAGTTGCACTGAAAGCTTGAGGAATTTTCAAAAAATAGCTGATGGGGTCCGATTCGGGCTTACGAACCAATCGTAACATTCGTGCTCCAAATATTTATGTGTAAACACCGTGAGGAAAAGGATATGAATGGTTTAAAAGCAAGTCCGATTTTACTGGTATCAATATTATTGTTAACCGCCTGCGAAGATAAACAAGCTCCTCCATCTTCTAACGCAGCACCAGTGAGCGAAAGCGTTGTAAGTTCGACCGCCGCATCAAGCGAGAGCACAGCAATTCCGACAACCACGACGTCTGCTGCATCGGATGCATGGATCGGCAAATGGAATGGTCCAGAAGGAACCTATCTTGAGATTTCGGGTGTGAATGGTAGCTACATCATTACTATTGCGGATCTGGACAGTGTTAAACAATACACAGGGACCAGCAGCGGTAACCAAATAGCGTTTGAGCGTGATGGTGCTACCGAAATAATCCAGGCAAGCAATGGCGCGGATACAGGAATGAAATGGCTCGCGAATAAATCGAATTGCCTGCGTACGCGTTTGGGTGAAGGCTGGTGCAGGGATTAACAGACTGTAACAATAACCAAAACAATAAGTGCGCCGAACATAACTACCCAACCTATAAATAACCAACCTATAACCAATTGATAGTCGAGATATAGATGAGTTACAAAAAGCGTCAATCAGGGCAACCGATTAATGAAGCATCACCAATCCCTGCACAATTAAAACCGTTTGCTGATCAGCGTTCCACCACACAAATCCAATTACAACAACAAACGCTAATGAGCGCAAAAAAGCCATTACAATGTCACTCCGGCTCACCCGTTATTCAAGGTGAATTTAAAATTAATAATGTCGCAAAATCAGCGGCAGAAGTGGAAAGCTGGATTACAACATGGTCCGCCTCTCCTGAAATGGATGCGGTTGTTCGCAAATGGGCAAATACACCAGGCCATACAAAAAACTATGCAACTGATTTGGATGCCCATAATGAAGCCAAACAGGAGGCCGCCCGGGAAGTTGACAGGCAAAATGCTGAAGTGGGTGCATTAATTTCTACCAATAACCCTCCAGCTGCCGTCGCGTGGGGAGATTGTGCAGTTTGGGCAGCATGGTATTTTAGTGGTTTGGAATATCAAAATAATTCAACGGGCGGCTGGCATTCCAATCGTGCAGGTTTACTACCAGGCGGAGCAACAACCGATGGAGACCCCACTCGTTATGTAGAATTCCGTCGCCCCGGTGCAGTTGGTGAAAAAGATAAAGATAAAATGGAACGCTGCATTTTTGACTTATTAAGTGGGCGTTGCTGGCCCAATGCACATTATGACCGTGGTTATGTAGAGGTAACAGGTATTCCTGGTAGCATCCGTCAAAGCTTACTGAATAGCGCACTCGACATTTCAGGCCTGATGGAACGTAAAAAAATTATGACTGCAACTGAGAAAGCTGTTGCAGGAGCGGGATTTACGTTGATTGCATGGTTAATCGACAAAGTGAAAGAGGAAGCAAAAAAAGCAAAGGCAGATGCAGAGAAAGCAAAGGCCGCGAAAGCCGCTGAAAAATAGCCAATTGATATTTATAAAAATAAAAGGAACTATCATTGAGCCACATCAAGTAATTATCAGTTGGTATTTATTTTTTATTCACAAGAATCCTGTTGATATACATCAATTTTTATATCGTAAAATTTCGCAACACTACCTCTGTGATTAATAACAGAGGAACAGCAAAATGCGTTTATTGGCATTAACCGTTTTATTGAGCAGCGTTTGTGTTTCTGCAGCAACACAAGCACATGAAGCCGGTGATTTTTTTGTACGTTTAGGCGCTGTACAAATTGAACCGGATGCAAGTAGCGGTAATATTTTAGGGGGTGGGGTCGATGTAGATGATGCTACCGGCCTTGGGTTTTCCGGCACCTGGTTTGCAACGCGGCACATAGGTATTGAAGTACTTGCCGCCCTGCCCTTTGAACATGACATCACCGGCACCGGTGCGTTAAATGGTCTTGATATTGGCAGCACCAAACATTTACCACCAACTATTTCATTACAATATTACCCGCTGGTCGAAAGTAAATTTCAGCCTTATGTTGGGGTCGGCCTGAATTACACCACCTTCTTTGATAGCAAAACCAGTTCTACACTCGATACCGCACTTAACGGCAATACCGATATTTCATTGGATGATTCCACTGGCGTTGCTTTTCAATTAGGCGCAGATCTACAGTTAAATAATAATTGGTATTTGAACGCCGCCGTATGGAAAATTGATATTGAAACCACAGCCGATATTAAAGTTAACGGTACTAAAGCAACGAGTGTTGATGTAAAAATTGATCCATTGGTATATATGATCGGTGTGGGATATTCCTTTTAATTGCACCTGAATACCTATTCTAATGACAATAAATAACTCCCGAATTAATGTGGTCAATTCGGGAGATAACCTTAAAAAAATCGTACCGGCTGATGCCTTTATCTAAATTGAATTTCCTGGAACTTCAGCGTTCCAAATAAATATCAATTGGATAAGGAGCATAAAATGAAATTCTTATTACTCGGTATTGTACTCCTACTAACGGCCTGTGGCGGCACCGGAAAACCAGACAATATAATCCCGGTTCAATCATTTGACGCACAACGTTATTTGGGAACCTGGTATGAAGTAGCGCGCCTTGATCATCGATTTGAGCAGGGCTTAAGTCATGTCACTGCTGAATACAGTTTACGTGATGACGGGGGCATCAAGGTCGTAAACAAAGGATATTCGCAAAAAGAATCAAAATGGGACACTGCCGAAGGCAAAGCCTATTTTGTACATGATCAAAATATTGCGCACTTAAAGGTTTCTTTTTGGGGGCCGTTTTATAGTTCTTACATAGTGTTTGAACTGGATAAGGATTACCAATACGCATTGGTAAGCGGTGAAAATAAAGATTACTTCTGGATACTGTCCCGCCAGCCAACAATGGACCCAGCCCTGTTAGATAAGCTGATTGAAAAAGTCGGCTCACTGGGTTTCGATACGAAAAAATTAATTAAAGTCGACCACACAATTATCACCAACCAGCAAATAAGTTCGCACTAGCCAATTGCTTGTCTTTTCAATCCATCTTCGTATCATGTGGATTCACACGAAATACTGTGTGAATCCCTTTCACAATATCCACCTCTACCATCCGTAACGTTCAAGCTGTGTTATAAGTCATTTTCCATCTACCTGATGGATTCATTGTTATCACACCTTGGGATTGGGAGGACTTATGAAATACTTCAGAATTTTCTTCTTTATTGCACTGTTATTTCCTTTCTCTAAAAGCTATGCACTACTTATTACTCACGCTATTTCTGTCGAGAATGTAATCAGTGGTTCGCACAGTTTTACATTTGATCTTGCCAGCAACGGTTATAACCCTGTCACAGACCGTATTGATTGGGTAACATTTTCGTATGATGTTCGGGAAATCGTCGAAGACCCGTTTGAAGATGATGAAGATCCTGATACTCGTGAGTTTGTTACCATCTACGATCACTTCCTGTTTTTCAGAGGTATTTTCCCGGATATGGATACCCGTGCTACCAGCATTAGACTGCAATGGACTCCGCAAAAAGAATGTCGGCTTTTAACCTATGTTGGCGATGAGGAAATCTGTTATTTCAAACCAGACCAGGATGGTTTTTTTTATTCCTACTGGAATGTTGCCAGCGACAATCTATGGATGAACTCGATCAGCCTGACACTGGACGTTACTCGCAGCACAATAAATGAACCTCGGTCTTTATTACTTTTAATCGGAATTTTTCCGTTACTTATTCTCCGATTAAGGAAATATCGAGTAATAACTGCTGTTCAATAAGGCAGAACAATAAATAGAGAATTAAATCCATCGTAAAGTTGGGCAGGAATGCCCAACTTCTGCCCGCCAATCATGGTACTGCCCCATTAACGGTCTCCTTTTTTAACTTGAGATAAATCCTGTAATAAATAATACAGAAAGATTTTCGGAGTCACCTCGCTTTAACGAATAAGCAATAATCAATAAAAACCTGAATGAACAAAAATTCATGAATTTTTACTTACAATACTCCACTAAATCGTTGACATTTTTCCGATAAATTATTCGCATCAATTATCAGAATAACTGGCCTGTCATTTGCAGAATTTCTGCTATACCTACTGTAAAATAGCAGACACTAAAACTTATATAAAAATCAGGCAAAACCCCGCATGACAACTCCTATTTTTAATCTGAACGATATCATCCTTATTCTTGCTATTGGTTTGAGCCTGGTACTGGCCTTGTACTTGTTGGCATTGCCCGCTAAAAAGCGCCTGCCCAAAATCCTGTTGACAACATTTTTTATCAGTATTTCATTCTCGGATGTGGGCGTAATGCTGATCTGGAATGAATACATTCCACAAACTGTACTAAGTAATACCCTTGTACCCTATCTTTATTGCAGCTCTTTATTACTAAAAGCTCCATTGTTATTGCTATATGTGCGCAGCATTACGGAAGAAAATTTCCATTTAAAACGAATCCATCTATTGCACTTGATTCCAGCGCTGTTTGCCATTGGTGTTATTGCCAGCTTTGATATCGATATAAACCGATTGAAACTGGATACCTTTGGGATGGATGCGGTTCTCTACACCGTAATTGATAGCCTCTGGTACTCGTTAAAAATTATTCCTCTGGCCTATTTTTCGGCAGCATCAATTACCGTATGGCGTTATCACAAAATGCTCCGCCAGCAACATTCCGATGTTAACGAAACTGCACTCTGGTGGCTTTACTACCTGACATTGGGATTTGTATTTGCTGGAGTGTGGACCTTATCACTCAGCTTGCTCGCGTATTTTTATCGCCTGCCCTTTGGTGTTACCGACAATTACCTGAATTTTGTTTTATTGATTGCCTTGTTTTACTACAGCATTTCCCACGCGCAAAACCTCACAACGACCAAAGAAGACGAAGAGTTTGAGCTGCCCGAAAAATTTGCAGCACAAAAGGAGCAAGCACCTAGCGTAGATGCCAAACCATTGGATTCAACTATTGATAAAATTATGGATGGTATCGTCAACCAGAAGCTCTATTTAAACCAGAGTCTGAATGTTGAACAATTTTCTGCCAAAATTGGAGTGCCTTATCGCGACGTTTCTTATGCAATTAATAAAACGTTTGGCACTAACTTTTTTGAATTCATTAATTCTTATCGAATTGAAGAGTCCAAGCGCTATCTCGCTGATGAGAAATACAAAGATATGACGATTATGGATATTCTGCTGGAATCAGGCTTTAACAGTAAATCGGCATTCCAGCGCTTTTTCAAACGCTTGACAGGAATCTCACCCACCGAATTTCGCCGCGAAGCATTGCGTACAGCACATTTTGCGAAGGAACATGCAGATCCTGCTGAAGAATAGCTTGATTGACTTAGTAACGAGTCTTAGCGATTGAGCGTTTAAAATAAGACCGCTTAATGATTAAACATTTTTAGTCTGTCGATAGCAGACCAGCGTCAGTGAGTATTTTTATTACTGGGACCAAATGATTAGAGTAACGCTGCCACTGGCCAATACCAGACGCCGTAATCGGCTGCCGAACTTGCACTGCACTGGCCGTAGCCACCGGCTTGGTATTTTGCTCAATGTGCAAACACGCCTCTTCCCATTGCAAACCACAAAAACGTAATAATTTGCGAATTTCTGTTTCGGGATTAGATACCAATGTTTCGTAATTCACCACATAGAAACTTTCAGGATAAATTTCTAATAATACATTTACCAGCTTTTTAAATTCACGGTAATAGCGCGCCGCGTTTTCAAGATCAAGCGAATAAGCAAAGGTTGAATCCTGGAAGCTGAATAGTTGGCGATAATTACTAACAATGGTATCCAGCGGATTGCGATCCAGGCAGATCACTTTTGCTGCGGGTAGAGCGTCCATCATCAATCCTGCATACAGGATATTCAGCGGCAATTTATCCACGAGAAAGCGTTTATTATCCGCAAGGTAATCCGTACTTTCGATATAGGCTTTTCCCAATACAGTAAGGTCTATACGGGTAAAGTTATCGATAAAATCAGTCGCAATAAATTCGCTGCTCACACTGCCAATCAATCGTTTGAACGCGATAGAAAAATTATACAGTTCACCACCGGAAGCGACTTCACTGTGGCTGGAAACAATCCGCTCAACCAGTGTTGTGCCCGTCCGCGGCATACCGGTAACAAAAATGGGACGATTATTAGCAAATCCTTTTTGGGTCCGTTTTGGTTTGGCTAAATAAAATTCGGTTAGCTGGTTAAAAATAGATTGATCGCGAGAAAAGTCGTAATTGAGTTGTGCTGATTTTTGTTGCTTGGCGCTTCTCAATACTGCAATAGCATCATCCCACTGTGTTAATGCTTCAAGTTCTTTGGATAACGCATGGGCAATACACAAGCTGTCGTCCGGACTCGTTGTCTTATCCAACAGCCCACGCAAGCGCGCAATATGATTATGTTCAGCAGTAATACCACCCAGGCTGGTTAAGGCTGCATGGGCTTTAAAATAATCAGGTTTAAGCATGATTGCACGCTCATAAGCATTGCGTGCACCGGAAAAATCCCCACAAAATTTTAATGTTGAGGCAAGGTTAAAAAATACTCCGGCATTGGAATCATTACATTGTATGGATTTTTCGAAACAAGCAGCAGCTTGTTGATACATACATAAGCGATTATAGGTAACACCCATTAAATCATGCATTTCAGCCGTATGACCGGAAAGATATTCTGCGCGGGTTAATAATTCGTGTGCATAAGTACTATTGCCAACCAACACTTGTGCGCGTGCAAGGTAAACAATAAATTCAAGATTATCAGGTTCCAAATGATGCGCACCGAGCAACATTTCAACCTCCTTGAGGTGATTTTTAAAATCATAGGCAATACGGCTTAACAGGAAATACGCCCGCGCAAAACAAGGGAAGCGCGTCAGAGCATCAGTTAATAGTTGGTAGGCTTGCTGGTGTTTGCCTTGCAACAAGGCAAGCCGTGCAGCATCTTCTATTAATTGCTGTTCATGATGTTCTGTCGCGCTCATGCCATATCTCTGCAAATTTACAGCGGGATTAATTTTTTATCCCGTTTATTACCGGGTGCAACCATTAATTAGTACAACCATTGCCGGCACCGATACCTACATCCAGAAACTTATCATAGACAAACCAGGTAGAACCAACGACTTCAATATTTTCCTTCCAGGGTTTATCAATTGCATCGTATTGAGCTTTCCAGGACTTGTACGCTTGCTGATGTGGATTTTTTTCTAACCAACATCCCATAAACGGTGCATCGTAGGTATTTTTTGGCCCTTCACTGGAAAATATTGGCGCTACTTTTACTTTACGACTTGCCGCCGCCATCCATTCAAGACGCTCAATACCAAAGTTAACGATATTAATATCGTTCGGGCGATAGTAATGAACCAGGATACGATCGGTAACATTGGCCAAACTTACCGCTTCTGTAGCATCTATCCAGCCAATATAGATTTCAGTCGTCAGCTGATTTGCCATAGCGACCGTTTTAAAGCGCTCCAGCATGGAAATGGTAGTCGCAAATTCGGTTTTGCGATCGGGTTTATTCCAGAATTCGTATTCAACATTTAACACATCAATACGCTCGGATGCCGACCTGCCATTATTATAAGCAACAACGGTATCTGCTTCACCGACATCGCCCAATGCAGCGCCAACTTCGGTAATACCGGCAGTTAATTTAGCGCGACTCACCAACGATGCAAATTGTTGTGCTTTTACTGACACGGGGTTCATACCTTCCAACTCATAAAAAATAAGGTAGGTGAAACCACCGTCGCGAACAAATTTAAGAAATTGTTCTTCACGTTGCGCATTACCTAGCAACTGATCACTTCTACCCATGTGCAATGATACATATAACCCATATAACCCCGCTGCTTCACCCGAAATCGCAGATGATGAGGCCACTGATGAAACAGCAGCAGAGCTTAACGATGAAACAGTCGCAGAACTCTGCGCAGTACTGGATGTACTCGCCGGGATATAGCTACCACCGTTATTTTTAATAGCGCCGGAACCGCCACCACATGACGCGAGAAAAATAAAACTACCGAGAATCATTAATTGGCGCAACATAACGAATAACCTTATCAAATAAATTGAAGTTTAAAATCCAGTAATCAATTCAGGCTTGCCGTAGCACTGACGACGGAATTTAAACGGCTACGTAATAATATTGGAGCATTACCAATTTCAATTTCTTGCTGGTAACTAGTCCAGCTTTTGCCCTGGTCGCGGCTGTATTCAATCGCGAGGCCAGGCAACGATGTATTGGCTTTGAGCTTATTATTGATACGCACAGCGCCCGGCGGTGGTAAATAGAATGCAGAACCCGATTGTTCAAGTTTCGGTAATTCTTTGCCTACCAACGTTGTGACAAACTCTCTCCACGCCTGATCGCGCGCTTGTATATTGGGAACATCACCTTCCCAATCCGCTTTAAACCAGGCGCGCTCAGCCAATACAATAACGCGCGGGAAAATCATCGTTTGCAATTGTGTTTTTGTACGAATAGTTTCAGTCCACACCTGCCCTTGCATCCCCAAAACGTGCTCCGGTTTTGTAAGCGGCGGAAGAATGCGACCCACCAAACCATTCAAGTTGGTAATTTCAGCACCGATAAAAGTTCTATCAGCATTGGAGTAAAGGTTATCTGGCATAAACCCAAATACTTTGGTGAGATCGGTGTAACGTGTTGCCCAGTGGTAACCGCGTTCACCTGCACTCGCTTCATGGGGATGATCGAAGTACAAATGGGTCGCACCGGAAATAACAACGTTGTAACCATTGTTAGCCAAACGATGCGCGCGATCTGCTACACCCGCCTCCCATATATTGTCCCAGGCATTGGCAATAATGCGTTTATTCAATAATTGTTCACGGTTAAATGTATTGTTCGGGTCGTACATCAAACCATCTTCCCAGCCCATAATATCCAGGCCACGTTTACTGGTGATTTCTGAAATACGCTGCACAAAATAAGGTTTTAAGTCGGCGACACCGGAAATACCACGATCATTATTTGCAATTAATTGATCACATGCCGGTGATGCTGTCCACGAACCTTTACCAACTTCATCGCCACCCATATGAAACACATTTAGCTTTTGGCCCGCGTTGCGATACATTTGCTGCAATTCATAAGTGACTTTTTCGATAAACGCATAAGTCGATGGCAAACATACATTCACCGAGTTATCAGAATAACTTTGCACTGTCATGTATTGCGATTGATCCTGTGGATCACTTAATAGATATTGTTCCGCCGCTATTTTTTTACCGACGGCCAACAATTTTTTATACCGTGCTTCCATCGATTTAATCGCAGCGCGCGAATGACCCGGCATATCTATTTCCGGAATTACTTCAATGTGGCGTTGCGCTGCAAATTTTACGATCTCGGTAAAGTCTGCCGCCGTTAAATATCCATTCCCGGCAGCGGATTTATTGGGACCATTGCCCAACTGCGGCATCAGGCATTTTGTTTCAGTGAGGTCGAAACAACGAAATGCACCAACATCGGTTAATTCCGGCAAGCCGGGAATTTCAATCCGCCAGCCTTCGTCTTCCGTCATATGCATATGCAGTTTATTCAGTTTGTAACGTCCCATTTGTTCGGCGAGTGCAAAGACTGCATCTTTGCCGTGAAAATTACGCGCCATATCGTAGTGCATTCCACGCCAGGGCGCGCGCGGCTCGTCAAATACACGCAGTGCCGGAACGGATTGAACACTTGCCTTTTGTACCGGCAACAAACTCAGGAAACTTTGCACGCCGTAAAATATACCGGTTGCACCACCCGCTGAAATAACAACTCTTTCGCCAGTAATATTGAGTTCGTAAGCCTCAGCACTGGTAAATTTTTTATCGATGCTGAGTTCGATAACCTGTTTTTTAGGGATATGGGTGGAAACCGTTTTTTCTAACAACAACCCCGACTCGCGCAACCGCTGCTGCAAATAATCGGATTCAAAGGAAAGCCCGCCGACTTCAATAATTTTCCAACTACTGTCAATCTGCACGCTACCTTTGCTGTAGGTGACATTTTTGGGTGTGGGAATTATTTTTACGTTTTCGTTAGTCGCATCTAATTGATTGATGACCAGATTGGTTTGATAGCGACTGTTGGTTGTTACGACTGAATAAAGGTCTTTGGGAATGTCGAAACGCAAAAACTGTTCAGGCTTAACAAAGGGATCAATAAATTGTTCAAGGTTTTCGGTATCAGTGTTCGCAAATACCGCTGAATCACCTGCACTATTAGCAATAAATGCCCGCGGCATATAATCGCTGTAGCTGACAATGTGGCCGCGCGCCTTGTAAGGAAACTGCAAAGAGCTTCCAGATGCCAGCCCCGAAAATTTATCAGTAGGTGCGATTTCGTAAAGATCGCCTTGCAAGCGCTTGAAAGTAAATTCAGTTGAGCTCGTTGAAAGAATACGCTTCACTGAATGGATATAAATTTTCCAATTCGTTTTGCCTTTCGGGAGCGCGTTTGCAGAATGGTTATTTAACGTCACAACTGCATCAAAGGTTCCTTCCTGGCCAAAATTACTGACCGTACCAAAGCGCAACTCTGCTTTATCACCAAAATTTTTCAGATCACCTGCCGATAGATTGGCGAATGCCTGGCTCGCCGATAACGCTAACCATAAACACACCGTAGTTTTTTTTAAAGTGGACTTTTTTAAAATAGCTTTCTTTACTATAGATCGTTTCAACATTATTTTTTACCTCTACAACAGCTCCCTGTAAAAAAACAGGGAGCTTATACATACTGGAAAAACAAATCGGTTATCACACAGAGCACTAATGAATCCGGAACGCAATTAATAAACTTCCAATTCGTACAACGAGAAGCCAAAAGCCGGCAGCGCTTTGGTAGTGCCATTAATTCGGATGTAGCGGCCTGACCCGCTTAAACCGGTATTGTCATTAATGAGACTTGAGTTTCCGGTGATGGAGCGCAGCGTTGTCCAGCTATTGCCATCAGTGGAAATAAGGATTTGATAATCGATGGCGTACGCCGGGTCCCAGGTTAATTTCACGCGGCTTACGGCGGTGGTTGAACCCAGGTCCACTTGAATCCATTGAGTGCCTGAATACGCGCTGGCCCAACGTGTAGTCGTTGTGTTGCCATCAACAACTTTTGCAGGTTCATAACCGGCGGCGATAAATGAAGAGGCAGTAACGGATTTATTCAATGCTTTATTAACGATTGATGCTACCTGGCCATAAACTTCAAATTCAAACAGTGAAAATCCCCAGGCCGGCAATGCTTTTGCGGTACCGTTAATTCGTACATACCGCGCGCTACCATTTAAAACGGTATTGTCATTAACCAGTGAGGTGTTGCCAGTAATTGAACGCAGTGTTGTCCAATTGCTGCCATCACTCGATACCAGAATTTGATACTCAGTAGCGTAAGCGGCTTCCCAGGTTAGTTTCACACGATCAATGGTGTAGTTCGTCCCCAGATCAACCTGAATCCATTGCGAACCCGAGTAGGCACTTGCCCAGCGTGTTGTTGTGGTGTCGCCATCGACAACTTTTGCAGGTTCATAACCGGTCGCCACAAAAGAAGAAGCGGTAACGGTTTTATTCAATGCGAGATTAGTGCTTGAACCTCCACAACTTGCAGTAGCCGTTAATGTTGCCGCTGTTGATGTGAAACTGGTGGGATTTGCTGAATCATAACTAATCACTCGCGCAGCATAATTTGCAAAATCCTGCGTGGTGATATTGGCGATAGTTAAGGATGCAGTGCGTGCGCCGGAAACATTTCCACCATCAGCCAAACACTTTCCATTTTTTAACCAGCAATACGTTTTAGTGGTTGCAGAGCTGGCAACGGTGAATGTGCGCGATTGACCGGTGCACGCCGTTTGATTGGCTGGATTGCTGGTAATGTGATTGGTTTTTGCCGTGTAGATTGCAGGAAAGTGATTGTAGAGAAACCAGTTGGAACCAATCACTTCGATATTATTTTTCCAACTGCCAGTAAGCGCGTTGTAACCTGCGATCCAACTTTTAAACGCTTTATCATTGGGATTAGTTGCTAACCAATTACCCATAAAATATGTTTCGGCATCATCGGTGGTTGATGGTCCCTCATTGGAAAAAATCGGAATCACTTTCACTTTACGGCTTGCGCCGGCAAGGTACTGCAAACGTTCGATGCCGTAATTCACAATGTCAGTATCGTTTTGGCGATAGTAATGTACCAGCACACGATCAACCGCATCACCCAGACGCGCGCCTTCGTTGGCGGTAATCCAGCCGATATAAATTTCCGTGGTTAAATTATTAGCGGTGCCAACATTCTTAAAATAATTCAACACATTGATGGTTGCATCAAACTCGGCCGCGCGATTGGTGGTTGATCGCCAGAATTCGCGCTCTACATTTAATACGTCAATGCGTTCATTAGCAACATGACTATTGTTGTAAGCAACGATGTTATCGGCGAATTGTGATTCAGCCAGTGCAGCACCTACTTGTTGCACCCCATATTGGGTTTTCGCGCGGGAAATCAGCGAAGCCAATTGTGTAGCGCGAGTGGAATTCGCAACCAGGCCTTGCAAGTCGTACATAATGAGATAATTAATGCCGTTATCGCGGGCGAATTTAAGCATCGTATTTTCTGCGGTGCTGTCCCCTAATACTCCTGCAATACGTGTGGTTGAATCCAGCTTTACGTACATGGCATTCAATTCGGTACAGACATTACCTACAAATGCATTACAGGTTTGTTGGGCCTTTACCACATGGGTTAACAGCAGTGCGGTAAAAAATAAAAATGAGATTTTCAACAACCGATGAGCGAATAAATGTTTCATATAACACCTTTATCGGATAAGCAAAAATTATTGTGTGAGTTGATGTTATCTACAGCAAAAGATGTGGTTTGTTACTGATTACATTCCATCAACTATTAAATTCTGAACGCTATAAATTTCGGACAAAAGGGTAAAAAGGCCCGGCCGAAGCCGGGCAAAAGAAAGTCACGACGGGAGTCACGACGAGAGTAAAAACTAGAGTTTGGCACGCACTCCAAAGGTGTAGAGTGCGCCGGTATCTTCAAAACCAATAAACTGGTTTTTGTAGCGACCGTATTTGTTGACCGTTTCACCGGTGACGTTACTACCCTCTACAAACACAGTGACAGTGTCAGTCAAGTCGTAGCTGGCGCTCACATCAAATGCGCCATAGGCGTCGTAGTGAACGGGTTCACTGCTTGGTCCGTTAGATACACGACCAAGGAATGCGGTCCGGTAGTTATACGCAACACGCAATTGCAGACCATCTTTATCGTAGAAAACTGTCGCGTTTCCGGTGTCGCTGATACCTGGCAATGCAAATGTCTGGATTGCACCAGCGGCGCTGAGCGATGCATTGCTGTTCACAAAAGTGTAGTTACCAGAGAAACCGAAACCATTTTCAAACACATGGGTCCAGTTAAGCTCAGCACCTTCAATAGTGGCTGATTCACCATTTTGTGGGCGCGTAACAGTGAAGGTTCTCCAATCAGGATCTTCAACGTCAACAATGCTCTCAAACGTTTCCGGCAAACTCATAGTCACGATGTAATCATCGATTTCTTTTTTGTACAAAGCCACAGCAAACATATTTGTATCGCCGTAGTAGTACTCAAATGATAAGTCCAGGTTTTGTGATAAAAATGGTTTGAGGTTCGGGTTGTTACCGCGCGCAGTGCGAACTGAAGTAGTCGTTGTACCGTATGAAGTATATGGAGCCAACGCGGTCAATGTTGGACGAGTCAATGTCTCACTGAATGCAGCGCGAACATAAAAATCATTAGTGACTTCAAGGCGCGCATTGAGTGATGGCAGCCAATTGTCGTAATCATTTTTCATCGCAACAGCAGTACCGGCTTCATCGGCGAATTGCTGTACCAACCATGGTGATGGTGGTCTGCCCGGCTCGGCTGCTTCACGCTCAAGACCGATCAATACTTGTGTAGTACCTGATGATGTTAATGCGGTCTCGGTGTAACGCACACCACCCGACAAATGCAACGGCATTGCGAAAACTTCAGTATCAGCTGCAACATCTACGTAGAAAGAAGTAACGTCTTCTTCAATAGTGGAAGAGTCGTTGGATTTAACCGCATCCCAACTATTTCCATTAGCGATGAACGCTGCTTTGGATGCAATACCAGCAGGTGTATTTGCGCGAGTACGACCATCAATGTTTTCTGCCATCCAGTTGCGGTAGGCAACCGGGTCAATCATATAAACATCGCCATTGAGACCACCGAATACGTTACCCGGTTTTAAAACACCTTTAATAATGGAATCGGTATCCATTACTTGTTGTGTTGCCAAGCCGTGATACATACGGCGAATCAAATCAGGTGTTGACCAATATTCCGTTGTTTTTTCTGCAACAGTATTGTTCGCACCAAATTTTACTTTTGTGAGGAAAGAGTCAGCCGGTGCCCATTCGAAATCCAGTTTGAATTCGTGGTTATTGGCTTTGTTGTAAATACCATCGTTGGAATTAATACGTGCGCGCAAATCGCGCATATTGGCGCTGCCCATTTCCGGTGTGATCGCCGCCGGATCTGCGTATTTCAAGGTAGGAATTCCACCATTGGAGGTCATGATGTATCCCGGCCTATCCAAAAATTCAACGATGTACATGCGATCCAAACCGCGGTTATCGTTAATTGCATCGGACATGGAAATATCGGCGATCATTTTCCATTCGTCAGAAATATCCCAGGCCGCATTAAGCCCGCCCACGTTGGATTCAGTCGGACGCTCGGTAGTGTTCAGCAGGTGCGCATAACCGGTGATGTTGTAGCCAGCATCGTAACCGTGGTTAATCACATTGTAGAAACCGTGCTCATCAACCTGATTCACAGGCGATAAAGTCGGTGCCCACATATAAGAACCAGTTGAATATTTTGAAGTGGAAGTGTCGTACTTCGAATGAATAATATCGGCAGTCAACACGAGATCATCGGTAGCTTGTAATTGCAGTACCAAATTGCCGCCAATACGCTCACGCGTTTCGTTGGTAATACCCGCGTACAAACTCTGGATGCGATAAGTATCTTCTTCCAGGCCATCACCCGAATAAGCGTAACCGCCCGCCCATCCCTGTGAAGGATTGGTGAAATTTAAAAATGGCTCTTCGATGGTTTTGGAGATATGTTCGTTTTCAACTGTATATTTAGCACTGGAACGCTCTTGATAAGTCAAAGAAGCCAGCACGCCGAATTTGGCATCGTTGAACGTATTACTGATAACCAAGGAACCTTGTGGGCTGGTGTCTTCACTGTTCTCTTCATAAATGCCTTTGATACTACCGGCAGCATGAAAACCATCAAAATCAAAAGGACGTGCGGTTACGATGTTAATAGTGCCGCCCAAACCACCCTCTTTCAGAGCAGCATTGGACGTTTTGAATACATCAACCGTACGCACCAATTCCGATGCAAGGGTATCGAAACTGAATGCGCGATCTTCGTTTTCAGTGGCTGGTGAGCGACCGTTAATTGAAACAGCAGTAAAATCGGGGCCGAGACCACGGATGCTCACAAAACGACCTTCACCACCCGAGCGGTCAATCGCTACCCCGGGAATACGTTGTAACGA
Source organism: Cellvibrionaceae bacterium (assembly GCA_021151825.1). Classification (GTDB taxonomy): domain Bacteria; phylum Pseudomonadota; class Gammaproteobacteria; order Pseudomonadales; family Cellvibrionaceae; genus Cellvibrio. The sequence goes on along the minus strand of JAGKWQ010000006.1, from coordinate 43,998 downwards.
GTCAGCGACATTGTTGTCAGGAAACTTGCCCAGGTCTTCGGCGGTGATGCTATCGGACACCAGATCGGAATCGCGTTTTTTATCAATGCTGCGGCTTAAGCTGGCTGCGATACCGGTAATCACAATTTCTTCCAGGTTTTCACCGGCATCCGTTTCTGCGGCTTGCGCACTACCAAGTGCCAATGTCGAGGTCATGGCGGCAATCACCGCCATCGACATTCTTGATTTCATGAACATAACACCGTCCTCCTCGGACCTTTTCTAGTTGGTTAGCTCTTGTAATTAATTGTCTTTTTTTGCTGGTAGTGGTCTTGCTATTGGAGCCGCTAAACCAACCCGAGGGTCTCTTAGCCAGTGTAGGCAGTACGAATGTACGGCTCCGAAAATATTCCTTATCAATTTGTGTGGCCGGGCATCACCCATTCGTTAACTAGCGCCGGCCGGTATCTGTTTCCGATATCAGTGACGTCATACTCACCCAGCTCCAAAAAACCGTCGCTTCACTTTGGCGCCACACGCAAAATGCTCCGGCTCAGTTTCGACAGAAAAGTGAACCATATTGGTAAGATGATGATCTTTATGGATTTTTTGCCTTTTTGAATGCAAAGGAAAATCATAAAAATTATTTCGAAAAGAAGAATGGGTGAGCAGAAGCTGGCTTACACAGAGGCCTTGAACCTGTTGTCCCGGCGTTGGTAAACAGCATAGGAATAGCGCTATGAACCTAATGTTTAGGAGTTTTTTTGATTTTTAAAGAATATGATTTATTTTTATCAGCGCTGGATTGCCAAGTAAAACCGCCTTAAATAAGCCTGCACAAACACGAAATTTCGTGGGCACTTTTTGTACAAACTAACAACTATGCAGATTGCCAATTGGTGATTAATTGCGATAACGAATTAAGGAAGCATTAAAAACATGAAGTGTATTTACCGTATCACCACATTGATTCTTCTTTTTACTTTGAATGTATTCCCTATCGCATTTGCCGAAGACATTCCTCTTTCCTACGAAAAAGCATGGTTTAAACCTGAGCTCCTTGAGAATCATGATGAGACTTGTAATGACTTATTGAGGGATGCAACTGAAAAGTTTTTCTCGAAAACCGCTCTTGATCAAGCTTACGGTATAGCAGGTTTCGGTTATGCCAATAACGGCGCTGTGCTGAATTGGAAAATATTAGGTGGTAACAATTTAACCGAAATTCAAGCTTATGGAAAAACCTTTTACCTTGATCACTATCGCTATCCAGGGTGCGGCGGAGCCTGTGAGACTAATCAATCCCTCGTCAGCCAAACGCCGTTTCCTGCAGATTATGACGAGACACTCATGCGTTCCCTCACTAAAGATGCCCCTCCGGCAATTAGTTATGACTACATGATTGCCCGGAATGAAAAAGACATTCCGTACCTTCTGGTTCTGGGTGCATATGAAGAACATAAAGATAAATTGTTCGCTTATCGCCTCTCTGAGCAAGGTCGCTGGCAAAAAGCCTGCACAATTTCATTTACCCCAAATATGCAGAAGCTTTCAAGCCCTGAGTCTGATTCAGCAAAAGACGCTATCAAACTTGTAACTTCGACTGCAGCAGCTATGAGATTAAAAGCAGGAAATTGTGGAAGTATTAGTACGCATTGGCGCTGGGGGAAAATATTGGAAGAACGGCTTGAGCAAACACTATATCGTCCGTGGGCAGTTAACACATCAGGCACATACGCCGGAAATAGTCATGGCTATTACAAACAAACCATTGAAAACCTCCAGAAATGGTCCTTGAAGGGAACTCAAGCATTCAACAATTTTAAAAACTTTGAAGAGCAGCTACCAAAAAGCATCAATTCCCTGGCAACTTTTTATCAAGCTAGTTACAAGTGGCCCCAGAATGTAGCAAATCAAATAGCAGAAGAAGCCGTTACATCTGCAGTTTCTTACGGTTTTGGCTTTTACATGTACAGCCCTGCTTTTTATGATCAAGAGGCGGGTTTACGAACAGCAATATTAAATAAAACTCCACTAGAAGCAATAAAGAAAATGCCTTTAAGTGCAGCCGGATCAGGTTGCTGCGGTGACCCAACACCCGAAGACTCGCTTCTCAGCGTCGCAATAACCTATCCGGAAGCACTGCAATACTTACTCGAAAAAGGATATAACCCGAACCATCAAAATGCGTTCGGTAAAACACCGTTAATGTACGCAGCGCAGTATAACCAAGTAGAAAGCGTGAAATTATTGCTGAAAAATGGAGCAAACACGAATCTTGCGACAATTATTCCAGAAGATACTTGCTACTATACATTAACGAAATCAGGAATGACGGCATTGCATTATGCAGCCCGATACTCATCTAAAGAAGTTATTGAATTACTATTAACAGCTGGAGCAAATCCGTTGGTAACCACCTCTGAAAAAACAGGCGGTTTCCCATACGATTGGCTAATGAAGTACACCTCATCAAATAGTGAAGAGGTAAATAAAAATATTCCTGCATCAGATCTTGTTATTGCACAAAAGCTGCTTGCACTTCCCTCTGAAGAAGACGCTGTAAAAATCGTCAAAGCACTCAATAATGATGCAGAGAAATTTTACGCCGATAAAAAATTAACAGCAGCATATGAAGCCACAAAAAAAGCATTGCAATTAAAACCTGGAGATAATCGCGCCTTATCCAATATGAGCTTAATTGCCCATAAAATGGGTAAAAGTGAAGTAGCACTTGAAGCCACTAAAAATCTCATTGAAAACGGCACGGACAAAAAAATGATTGCCAATGCCTGGTTCAATTACGGCTTGATTTGCGATTCAACCCAAATCACTTATTACAATGGAAATAGCTACTGCCAATACAGCAAATGGCATAATTATTTTTCTGCCTTCACAACGTTCCCTACAGAAGCGAGAAAAAACAAGCTCATCGATATATTGCTTAACGATCTGCAAAGCTGCCGTTTCAAAGGAGGTAATGCTTTAGTATTCACCGGCTGCGGCCAGTACAAACACAACAACCAGATTTGTATTATTCATCCCAAAGAAATGGTTATCGATACTTCAAGTTTTACATGGAAAATACAAACACCAGTATCGGTAAAACAAAACGTTAAAATAACGCAAGAAGAATCTGTTTCTTTGGGGAAACACCTCAGTAGTTATCCAATCGGTGAGAATATGTTAAGCACCTACCACCCGAACAAAAGACTTGGGTTTCCGATAAAGTGGGATAATGAAATATGCAATGAGGATTATTCCGTTACTCGCCAATAAACATTAGTTATCCCACAGAAAAACCACTCGGGTATAATGGCCGTTAATAAACTACTGACCAAGCCATTATGCCCTCCACCGCGTTATACACCGACCTCTCTGCCTATTACGATTTAATGTGCGCAGATATTGATTACCGCGAGCAATCAGAACACGTCCGCAGGTTGCATCAACTATTAGGAAATGATGGGCAGGACTATCTGGATATGGCGTGCGGGACCGGACCGCATATCCGGCATTTTATTGATTTTGGGTATAACGCCAGCGGTGTTGATATTAACCAGCCGATGCTGGATATCGCTCGATTGCGCTGCCCTGAAGCACAGTTTTTCCAGCAGGATATGAGTGCACTGCAAGTGGAATCGTCGCTGGATTTGATCAGCTGCTTTTTGTATTCCATCCATTACAACCAGAGCATTGCCAAACTCAGGGAATGTATTGTCAATGTGCACGCCGCATTAAAATCCGGAGGAATGTTCTGTTTTAATTCAGTGGATAAAAACCTGATTGATAATCGCCCCGGTATTAAACGTAACCTAAAACAAAACGATAGCGATTTTTGCTTCCAGTCAAACTGGCATTATCCTGGTGAGGGTGAGCAGCAACAATTGCATTTGTGTATCGAAAAAATAACGAATGGCCACATCGAGATCTGGCGTGACCAGCATCCGATGGTTGCATTGGATTTTCAACAAATGCAACAATTGCTGGAACCTTTCTTTGAGGTGCATATTTTTGAGCATGACTACCGCACTATTTTGCCGTGGAATCAAACATCAGGGAATGCACTTTTTGTAGGGATAAAAAAATCATAAGCAGCTGAAATTCCATTACAACAAATACCACTTCGACTATTGGTTAATTAAGGGTTTACTCATTATGCCTGCGATATTCACTAAAATAATCCACAGCATTTTTGCGCTTACATTGATCGCTTTTGCCTGCTTGCAACTCAATGATCCCGATCCGGTGGTCTGGACAACATTTTATTTAATCTGCGCAGTTGTTCCACTTCTAGAACTGACCAACAGGCGCAATCGCTATGTATTCTGGATTGCAGTAGCGTTATGTATTATCGATTTGGGAATCTATACTCACGGAGCCTACACTTATTATTTGCACAGCAATGAAGAAGCGTTAATGCAATCGATGAACCCTGCTAAACCGTATATTGAAGAAGCACGGGAGTTTTTAGGTAGTTTAATTGCACTGGGGTTAGTTATTATCAGTTATTGGATAGGCAGCAAAAAAACGCGTAACTAATTAAACATAAAAACAGGAGAACAAAGGATGGGCTTTTTGATTGCAGATATTCTGGTTGCATTAATCGCATTATTGCATGTGTATATATTAGTTCTGGAAATGTTTTTGTGGGAAAAGCCAGCCGGTTTGCGTGCGTTCCGCAACACGCCGGAAAAAGCAGCATTAACGCGCGTATTGGCCGCGAACCAAGGGCTTTATAATGGTTTTTTGGCCGCCGGTTTAGTGTGGGGGTTAGTTGCCGGTGAGGCTGGTTTACCTATCAAATTATTCTTTCTGGTGTGCATTGCTATCGCTGGTGTTTTTGGTGCAGCTACGGCAGCCAGGAAAATTCTCTATATCCAAACAGTACCAGCATTTGTTGCCGTCATTTTATTGTGGCTGCAAATATGAACACAGCCGGCTGGTAAAAAATTAACTGTAATACAATGGTAATAAATGTAGTTGGGTGACAATAAATAAGTGAATTCGTAATTTATAGCGAGCGGCTTATATCTAATATTTGCATGGGGTTATTTATGGGGAGATTTGCGGCGTAAAAAACATCAGGCAACTAATTGCCTTGTTTTTTGATTCCCCAAGGCAGCTGTTAATCAGAGATATTTTAGAAAAACAAAAAGATGTCGTGCATTACATACATCGACACCTTTTTTATTGTTGTTTATCTCTTAGCTGCTGCCGGCTGGTCCTACCCAGGAAAAAAATGCACTATAAACGCAAACGGAATAAACAGTGCGGATAGAAGAATCAAAACTGTTAACACACTTTCACCCATACCATCTTTTTCAGAATTAGCATGAGCAAGTTCGTGAAGGTCATGATGAGCTTCGGTTTTCATATCATCAACCCTACAGTCAAAGATGACGTGCATACTGGAAGAACTACCCAATATTTTTCTAGACCAACTAAACCCAGTCCTTCAATAACAGATTAGCAAACTGGCCTCTGTGCAGCACCGACTTCGATAGACTGAATTTATATTAAAAGCCGCGCCAAAAGTGCGAATACTGCCAAGCAGTTTTTTTACTACCCATTGTTCATTAGCTTTATCAATTCCCGCCCTTATCGATCTAACTTTGTGAACCAGGCTACAAATTATTGATTCGATTTAAATAAATGTCGTGCAAATAATTTTGACTCTATTGTCGAATCGAATTCGCGCTATAAGCTTCTGTACATGCTTATTTATAAGCAAAAGCCCTGCTGTTATGCCCAAAACAAAAATCGAACAACAACAAAATTAAAAGTTGCAGTAGTAAAACAAGGGGAATTTACAATGATAAAAAACAGTTACATCCAGCTGATCAGAAAAGAAGATTTAAACACCGATGTGTGCGTTTCAATGATGATTAGTATGTACTTCGGTATTGAAATGCAATCCGCTCTCCAGTGGTCCAACGAACACCGTTATACGGAGTTAATTAAAGCGCAGGTGATGATTGACCAGGGCAAATCAGAAATGCTGCTTGCCAAACTTTATTCCGGTACGCCCATCGGGATGATCATTTACACAGAAGCCGATGACAAACCTGTGCGCCGGATAGACGCATTGATTGTCAGTCGCCGTTTTCGAAATAATGGTGTGGGGAAAACGCTTTTACGCGCGGCCAAGGGCGATAAGGATTTACACACCTTCGCACCGTCCATCGCTGTGGATTGGTATCTTAAAAATGGTTTCCGGGAGCTGGATAAGCAACCCAATGGCACTATTGAGATGACAACCATCCCCAAACATAGCGATTTGCACGTGAACAATTTACACTTGAATTATCCACTGCCGGTATTTGATCAGGTTGATTTACAGATTCTGCATAATTTTAAAACACTGCAGTAACTATCCGCTCAATATATTCATCATTCCGACGACGCAGAGCCTGCAAAGGTATTGCAGGCTTTTACATCACCAGTTTCCATTCCACGTTTAAACCATTCCATACGTTGTTTTGATGTGCCATGCGTAAATGCCTCGGGGCGAATGCGGCCTTGTGCTTGTTCTTGCAAATGGTCATCGCCAATAGCCGAGGCCGCATTCAACGCATCCTCCAGATCGCCATCTTCAATCATGCGAAAATCTTTATTGGCATAATGCCCCCAGATTCCCGCGAAGCAATCTGCCTGCAACTCTTGTTTTACTGACAAGCGATTAACAGCTGCTGTATCTTTACCTTGTTGTAATTGATTTACTTTGGCAGCAATGCCCAATAAATTTTGTACGTGATGCCCTACTTCATGCGCGATGACATAAGCCTGGGCAAAATCGCCGGGCGCGCCCAATTTGTTTTTCATTTCCTGGAAAAACGACAGATCAATATACAATTTATTATCACCCGGGCAATAGAAAGGCCCCATCGCCGATTGCGCAAAGCCACAAGCGGAAGAAACACCATCGCGAAATAAAACCAGCTTGGGCTTTTGATATTGACGCCCCATTTGCTGGAACAATGTTGTCCAAATATCTTCCGTATTGGCGAGCACAACGGAAACAAAATCCACAACATCTTTTTCCTCTGCCGATATTTGTTGCATCGACGATTTATCCATTGGTGGTGCGGACAGATTCAGCACATCAATGCCCAAGGCCTTCAGTCCGAAATATCCCAATACACCGACCACTAATAAGATGCGTCCGACTTTGGTTTGCAATAAAAAAGGCAAAAAACGCAGCAGCAATCCCAATCCTGCACCACCACCGGCTGACGAATAATCGCGCCTGTCTTCGATATTGTCGCTACGGCGACCGCCTTTCCAATCCATAACGTTTGCCTCTTCTGGCAGAAAAAATAAACTCAGCGAATAAACCGGTCAAATAAAATCACATCTACACTTTCGCCCGCTGCCACTGAATCGCGCCCGGCTTCCAGGCGAATGTAACAATTTGCCTTGCCCATACCGCTGAGCACACCGGAACTTTGCAAGCCAGCACTGCTCACCGAATTAACACCATCAACAACTGAAAAAATCCCGCGCTGGAAATCCATTCTGCCCGGTTGTTTTTTTAGCGGTTTGGGGGCAATCGCTTTAATTACTATTGGCTCAACAGAGTTTTCACCTGCGAGATACCGCACCGCCGGTACAACCAATTGGTGATAAGTCACTGCGGTTGAAACGGGATTACCGGGTAGACCGCAAAACCAGCACTTTGTCGCACGCGTTTTTTTCTCCGCGAGGCTGTTTCCCAACAAACCAAATGCAAAAGGTTTGCCCGGCTTCATGGCAATTTTCCAGAAATTAATTTCGCCGAGTTCAGACAAAATCTCTTTGGTGTAATCTGCATCGCCGACCGACACACCACCGGTTGAAATAACCAGATCGGCATACTCACGCGCGGATAAAAAAACGTCGCGCAACACTTCAGGATTATCCGGCACAATGCCGAAGTCTTTCACTTCAACCGGCAAACGTTTCAATAACGCATGCAGTAGAGGACGATTACTGTCGTAGATTTTTCCGGATTGATAAGTATCGCCCGGTGCGAGCAATTCATCACCCGTAGTAAGCAATGCAATTTTAATACGTTGAAAAACCTGTAACTGATGGATGCCCAATGAGGCGAGCAAACCTATATCCAACGCGGTGAGCAGATGGCCTTTGGATAACACCAGCGATTGCAGTGCAATATCTTCCCCGGCGCGACGAATATTTTCACCAGTGTACGGCAATTTATTAATGCGGATGTTATCGCCAAACCGCGTTACATTTTCCTGCATCACTACCGTATCGGCACCAGCAGGTATTAAACCGCCCGTCATAATACGAACCGTTTGCCCTGCACAAACATCACCGGCAAAGGCGTGGCCCGCAAATGATTCGCCGATGAGTATTAATTCGCCGCCGCAATCTTGCTGGCGTATCGCGTAGCCATCCATCGCCGAATTATCGGCGCCCGGCACATTGATCGGAGCAATAACATTTTCCGCGAGGACGCGATCAAGGCCATCTAACAGTGGCACTACTTCGGTTGCCGTGATCGGCTCCACTGCGGCAATAATCCGGGCAATTGCGTCATGCACTGGCAGTAAACCCGGTTGAACACATGAATCCATCATTCACTGCCCTCGTTAGCGTCTCGACGAAAAAATTAAACTTGCGGGCGCTCTTTGCGCTTTTTCTTGGGGGGATAAAGACTCGGCTCACCTTCAGGCCGTGTTTTGAAACGGCGATGGACCCACAAATATTGATCCGGCGCCTGGCGCACCGCATCTTCGATAATTTTATTAACACGGGTAGCATCGGCCAAATCATCACCGCTGGGGAAATTATCCAATGCTGGCTGAATTTCCAAACGGTAGCGACCTTTGGGTTCACGGAAACAAAAAAATGGAATCACCGCACAACCCGACATTTTAGCAATACGCGATGTAGCAACCACCGTTGCTGCCTGTACGCCAAAAAACGGTGCAAAGATGCTATGGGCGGGGCCGTAATCCTGATCCGGCGCATACCAGACAATATGCTTTGCGCGCAGGTTTTTAATTAACTGGCGGGTGTCATTGCGATGAATCGCCCCGTCATTCACTCGATTACGCGCACTGGCAATCGCATAGGACATCAGCGGATTAGGGTCTGGGCGATACAGCACATCCGCCACAATGTGATACGCCATGATGCGACCACTAATGTCGATCGTCGTTAAATGGCTACCGCAGAGTAAAACACCTTTACCTTCCGCTTGCGCCTTTTCAATATGCTCCAACCCCGCAATGGTGTAGCGGTTACGCATCTTGTTTTCCTGCCCCCACAGCCCCATGGCCGTTTCAGCAATGCTCAACCCGCAAGAGGTAATCACCCCGCGCACCATTTTCGCTTGCGCATCAGCATCCAGCTCGGGGAAACACAGGGCGATATTGATCTCTGCATAACGTTTGCGTGAACGCGCCAGGTGATACAACAAAAAGCCCAAAAACCGACCAATTGCCTGATTCAATGCCACGGGCAACTGGGCGATAAACCAGAAGAAACCCAGTGCCAACCAGGTGGGCCAAAAACGTGGCTTTAAAAAGCTGCGGTGGAATTGGGGGGATTTCGATTTATCCAAGGGGGGCTCTCTTCTAAAGGACGCGGCGATCAAGAATGCTTCAACGGCGCGAACAAGCGCCAAACCAGCTATGGGTTGCGATTATAGCCTTGCATGAGACATCAACCCAAGAAGTTGGTGCGACTTGCTTTGCCTTAGGCAGTAAGGGTTTGGGTTATGGATTGCCGGACTTGTTGCCGTAATTGCAAAGGATGTCTGCCATGCAAGGGACTTGCACCACAGAAGCATCCTGCCGATAATCAGAACCGATAATAAACTCGCCACGCAAACACAGCTGATCAATATGATCGGCAACTGCAAGATGGCGAATTCGTCTGGTATGTCCTCCTGTAAACAAGGTGATGCTATGCAAACTCAAAGTGCTCAATTACAACAAAAACTGGGTTATGGTTTTATTTTGTTCGGCCTGTTGTTAATCATCGGCCTTTATTTCGCTGCCGATGGCGGCGCTTACGTATTTTCTGCCCTGATTGGCTTGCTGGCGATTGTATTTGGCGGCTTTCAGTTGCTGCTGGCCAAACAAGCGCCGGTACGCAGCGAAAAACACTCCCATAAAAACAAAAAATCCCGCCGATAACCTTTCGCTGTAACCCAACAAAAACGCGCGCAAAGTTCGCGCGTTTTTTATTCGTCCGCTGTAACTAATTGATTGCGCCCACGATCTTTAGCCAGATACAAAGCATTATCTGCCCGGGTTATCCATTCGCCAGCAGATTCGCCCGGCCGCAATTCTGCAACGCCGAGACTGATGGACACCGGTGTTTTCAAACCAAATTCATGACTGTAAATAGCGAGCCGCAATTTTTCGGCAACACTGGCGGCAGCACCGACATGAATGTGTGGCAGCAAGATTAAAAATTCTTCCCCGCCCCAGCGCCCTAATGAATCCGACTGGCGCAAACTGCTCGCCAAAATCGCACTGACTTGTTGCAATACTTTATCGCCAACTGGATGACCATAATTATCGTTCACCGCTTTAAAGTGATCGATATCCAGAATAATTAACGACATAGGTTGGTGATAACGCTGGGCACGCTCTACTTCATCGTGCACCAACGTTTCCATTTGGCGGCGATTAAAAGCGCGTGTCAGTGAATCGGTGATTGCCAACACATGGGCAGCGGCCAATGCATCTTGCAATGCTTGTGTACGCTCGTTAACGCGTGCTTCCAAGTGGGTTTGATAATCGTGGCTGTCTTCTAAAATAATTCCCATTAATAACAAGGGTGTGCCCAGCGCAAGAATAATTAACGCCCAACGACTGAATGCTTCAACGCCCAGCCCCATTTGTAACGGGTCATGCCCTATCGCCACCATAATCACTACACAACAACCCGCAATAAACATCGCGAGCGCTGCACCGACAAAACGCAAACGAATAATGATTACCGCCACGAGTGGAAATAAAAGAGCGGCCAATGAATGCTCGATACGAGCCAACAATAGAGGCACAGGAACGGCCAGTGCACTCAATATTAATGGATAACTTAATAAATCATGCTGGGCACGACGCATCGCCAACCACAATGGCACCAGTAAAAATAATCCCTGCAAATCCGCCAGCGCCATCATCGCGAAACGCGTTATAAAATCTGCCGGTTCAATTAATCCCAACAACAAATGCACATTAGCCATCAATAAAATACTGATGCCTACCGCTAATAAAATGGCGATTAAAAACCGCTGGAAACCCAGGCGACTCAAACGTGGCTCACGATCCAATCGCCAAAAGCGCCACGCCAGAAAACTTTGGAATGCATCCAATAAAGGACTGAAGAGAATCAGCAAGCCGGTAGTCACCGCACCGTTTTCAGGAAGATGCCGCAATGCATGTGGTCCATTAACCATTAGCGATGCCAATAACACTAACCAAAAAGCACGCCTTCCAAACCGGCAAAACATAATCAAACCAATACCGGAGGGCAACCAGACTTGCGCAAAGAAAGTGCCAGGAAAAGTCGCACAATGAATGCCGAGGTAGCCAAGCAAAACGTAAAGCAATATCAACACAATTGCCTTTTGCCAAGCCAGGGCCGACCAGCCGGTTCGCAACAAAACACCTGACACGTTTGTCTCCACGCTTGGAAAATACAGGCTTCGGAATGCTTTTAGTATATAGGCGAATGGCGCTAAAAGCTGCGCCGTTTGCCGATGAATATTAATGCATTGCGAATGCTTGCTGTCCAAAGGATTGAAAAGTTATTAGCGCTTTGGTTTTTAATGCATTACCACATCAAAAGATGTATGACTGTCGAAAATTATTACACACCGTTTGAAATCGTAATGTCATATGCCAAGGATAAAATTCCCTGATTGCATTCTATTATCCCGATTACCTCAGGCTTAAGTTATGGCTAGCACGCTGCTTCAATTGGCAAAATACGGCCACCAACTGGATGGTACATTGAACCGTTATAAAGCGGTTTTTTATCCGCAACGGTATATGGATTATCGTCGCTGGCTCAAGCAACAAAATACCACTATCCCGCATAATCAGCCTTTAGTGGTATTTGATTTCCGCGATTCACGTATTGATGGCCCTCAGGGACGGCGCTTTTATTGCTTGTTTATTTTTTTTATTCGGGCGGGGTTTTATCCCGTACTGCGCGAAAATTATTTTTTCCTGGGTAACATTCAAGATAAATACAAAAAACTGTGCCTGCAGGAAAAATTTTCGGTATTACGTCAAGCACAGTCGCTACCTAATGAATATGTATTAGTGACTGACAAATGGTATTCAAGTGTATCCAGCGCAGCATCACAAATCATTTCCTTGAATTACCAATCGGATTACTCACCGGACTCCACTTGCTTCCCCATGCCGTTCCCGATGTTTCCACCGGTATATGCCCATCAGCAGGATACGCATCTCCAACAATATCGTCAGCAAGTGCGCCCCTGGAACATTTTTTTTGGTGGTGATGCGAATCCTGAAAAATACAACAAAAATTCCATTCGCGATATTTATGCAAAATTGAGTCGCGCACAGATTCTGGATGTAATGCGTAGCAATCTGGATTGCCAGGGTTCTTATCGGGAATTACACAGCAATGCCGAATTGGATAAAGTGCATAACGAGACTATTAACGGATTAGTGGTGATGAATACGCGCCGGTGTAAAGTAGAACCGATTAACTGGTTAGCGACACTGGCCAACAGCAATTTTTTTCTCGCCTGCCCCGGCGTGCGCTATCCAATGTCACACAATTTAATTGAAGCATTGGCGGTAGGTAGCATTCCGATTACCCAATACCCGGAAATGTTTTTTCCGGCATTGGAGGATGGAAAAAATTGTCTGGTATTTAATAGTGAAAAGGAATTACTGGAAAAAATCCAACAAGCCATGACAATGTCCGCAGAACAAATAATATCCATGCGCAACGCGGCACAGGTTTATTATGATACGTATTTGAAACCCGATGCTTGCATCAAACAATTACTTGCCCATCATCCCCACAACATCAGCTTACGTTTATTGCCTTTCCTGAAAGCTGGTGGTGGTTTTGCGTAATTAGCATTTCACTGCGCTAATTAACAAAAGCTTTCGATATTTTGTTGTCTGAATCGCCTAGACTGTGGCCTCCATTGATTACCAGGAGGTCACCATGCGTTTTGTTTTATTATCTGTCCTATTAATAACATCACTCACTACAGTTGCGGCCGACGGTCCCACACTCAAACGCCATCACTTGGGCGAATGGGAAAAAGAAACAGGTTATAGCGGCGTTGTAGAGGTCAATAATCAACTATTTATTTCCGGTATTGCCTGTGCCGGTAAAACCATGGAAGAAGCCGTCAAGCGTTGCTACACCACTGCTCATGAAATACTCAAAAAATATAATGCCACCAGCGATCAGATCGTTAAAGAAACAGTCTATACCACTGACATTGAAGCATTGATCAAAGCCATTCCCACCCGTAAAAGCTTTTTTAATTCCGACAAATACCCTGCAGCTACCTGGGTGCAGATTAGCCGGCTTTATTCTCCAGGTGATTTATTGGAAGTGGAATTGATTGTTCAGCGCAAATAGCAGAAGCTAGTAGTTTCTGCTGTAATGAGTTATGACCCAATCATCGTTTAATGATTTAACTTGTTTGGCTGTTAACTATTGATTATTGACTATGGAGTAGCACGATGAATATTTTAGCGATTGGCGGCAGCTTGCGTAAAAAGTCCACTAACCTGGGATTGTTGCGTTATGCACAAGCGCATGCACCGGCAGGAAGCAGCATTACGATTGCCGATTTATCGGCAGTGCCCTTTTATAATGCAGACATCACCGAAAAACCGGAAGCCGTTAAACAATTGCTGCAGCAAATTGAAGCGGCAGACGCGTTAATTTTTGGTTGTCCCGAATATAATTACTCTATTGCTCCGGCATTGAAAAATGCCCTCGATTGGGCTTCACGGGAACCGGATAATAAGCTCTTAAGCGGTAAAGCCGTTGCAATCATGGGTGCAGGTGGTGGCATGGGCACATCACGTGCGCAATACCATTTGCGTCAAGTCTGCGTGTATTTAAATTTGCACCCGCTCAATAGGCCTGAAGTTTTTGCTAATGCGTTCACTAATTCATTCGATGACAATGGCAATTTGGTAGATGAAAAAATTCAAGGCAACATCAATAACCAATTAATTGCTTTAGTTGAATGGGCCAAGCAACTTAAAAAGTAACCTTGAAAGTAATTTTGAAAAAAGTTATCAGACAGCATAAGCCGTCTGATAACTTTTATTCGGGAGGCACTTTTCTTCCGAAAACCCTTTTTCCACAACATTCACTATCTTTGCACAATTACATCTCATTACAACGCCGCTACTCTGGTCAAAATACCTGCCTTTCATACGCTTTCTCAAACTGAAAATTCTTTGCCCTTTTTTGTGGCATTTCTTTTTAGCTGATCTATAGTCAGAAAACTTGTGTTGAATAACGCGTCCGGAAATTGCCCTACCCGGAATTATTGTTTTTTATTAGTAAATTCAGGCATGAATAACTGATTCACCGATTAACCAGCAGCAGGGAGGTAAAAACAACATTATTTAATAGGAAAGCAGCATGCTTGATAGTGAACAACATCATTATTGTTTAAACCTGATTGAAGTTAATAAGAAACAACCCGTCACTGCTAACCAGCCCATCCTGAACCACCAGGGCGTACTCTTGCTAGCCCAGGGTTCACCACTGGATGAAAAACGTTCACAAGTATTATTGCAACACAAATTATTAAAACCGCTTGAGCATTGTGTAGGCATTGCTGAAAGTATGGACGCCCAGCGCTTGTTTGATTATCTGAATAAATTCGCGCGCAACCTTCCCGGCCTTTATGCAGTCACTAACAATGACGGCTATCAAAAAATGTTGCGTCTGGCATGTTTGTTTTATGAAAAATTTCCACTGTTGCGACAAAACCTCACTGTTCTTGCTTTGCGTGCACGACACATTTATTTCCAGGGAATTTTCAGTGCTTTAGCGGGTATTGCCATCGCGCGCAAACTGAATTTAAGCCTGCCGGAAATTCAGGCGACTTTCATTGCCGGTTTGTTTCATGATGTGGGATTTTTGTACTTGCCCTCCGATTTGCGTGATAAAAAGCAAGATTTTTTATCCATCGAATGGAAAGCCTTGCAAGCGCATCCATTAATTGCCCAACGCTTTCTGGATATGGTGCCCGGCTTGCCAAAAGATATCGGCCAGGCAATTGTCGACCACCACGAACGTATTGATGGGACTGGTTATCCACGGCATTTATTCGGCGATAAAATTTCCCTGGTAAGCCAGATTATTGCCGCAACCGATACCATCATTTACAACCACAGCCGTTATGAAGATTACGGTGTTCATGCTCACACCATGTTGCTATCAGCCTTAAAACTGAGTGATAACATTTATTTTGAATCAGTGTACGACGCAGCCAGCCTATTATTTAAAGAAGCCCCCTTGCCCACCGACGCAATTCAACAATTGGCATCAGCAAAAAAGTTATTAGCCCGGCAAACGAAATTGCGTAGCCAATTCGGTTTAGCCAAACAACTGGCACAACAGCTCGTTGCACAACTGCATGGAGCTTCTTTTAGTCGCTCTATCAGCGCCGCCATGGGCCGGCTGGCCATTTCAGTAGTGCGCAGCGGGATATTGCAACCGGAGCAAGAGGAATGGCTGGAACATTTTGATGAACACAACAGCAGTGAAGCGTTATCACTAATTGAAATCAGCGTAATGCAAGACCAGATCTATGATCAATTAATCCATTTGAAAAACCTGATGGAACGCTTGCTTGAATCTCTTGATAATGAGCATGAACACTTCGAAAATTTCTCCAGCAGTTTGCAGACGATTGATTTGCAAGACCTGGATGGCGATTTGCAAGACATAGCGTTGGTGTAATACGAGTAGCACCTGGGATATACTTGCAGCCCATTTCCCCTGCGAGGCATTTCCATGAATTTTGATGCTCAAACCAATAGCTCCTCCGCTGATCGCGCCGCGTTTTACCAATGGTTAACAGAGCAAACCGTCGTCGCCTTGCAAGCCGCTCGCGATAATGAATCGGCATTACATGATGCGGTAAGAACCTATGTCAAACACGCCCTGGCTGCACATTTGAGCTTTGAAGAAATTGAAGACCTGTTGGGTATTAGCGAACCCTGCATTATGGATTTGGCAGAATTGTCTGAAGCCGATGAAGAATCAGTTGTGGAGGCATTTGAAGATCTATGTAACGAATAGCAATACACCACCCTCACCTTTTAGCTCGCCCCATGGAATTCAGAATTAACACTCCAGACGCTATCCGGATCGACGTACTGTAATACTTCATCCCAATAATCGCGCAACCGCTGACGCGGCTGGCGCGGCTCCTGCTAGAGTTCATAAATCGTTGAAACTGGATTATAGTTGGGAAGCTCCACGCCACTCGCAATAGCCGCATTGACCTTCACTCGCTGGAGAGCGCTTATGAATAATCCTTATCATCAGAGCCTGACGCTTATTGGAATGCCCGGTGCGGGAAAAAGCACCATCGGCTTGCTGCTTGCCAAACATCTGGCTAAAGACTTTGTAGACACTGATTTGCTAATTCAACTGGAGCATCGCAAAACCTTGCAAGATATTTTGCATGAACAAGGCTATCTGGCGCTGCGTGAGCACGAAGAAAAAATATTGCTCAATACCCATCACTCCAATCACATTATTGCCACCGGTGGCAGTGCTGTTTATAGCGCAAAGGCGATGCAACATTTAAAAAAGTTTGGCCCGATTATTTTTCTGGATGTAACCATTCAGGATTTGGAACAGCGGCTTCATAATTTAAGTACGCGTGGCATTGCCAGTGCAGCCGGGCAAACATTTGCAGAAATTTATGCAGAGCGCCGCCCATTATATTTACACTATGCGGACATAGTGATTGATTGCAGTGGCAAAAATCAGGAACAATTGGTGGATGAAGTTATCTGCCAGGAAGCAGAAGATTTTGCAGCGGCGCAGGATGCATGAGCAAACGGTAAATACTTACCGTTTGCTCAATGACGAGTTGACCTAAAACAATTCGATTTTGCTGTCGAAACTTTCTACTTCCTGTTCGTGTTCTTGTGGCGGCTGTAGTAAATTGGACGCCTCATCCAATTGCTGCAGCAAACTACGAAAATGCACCTCAACGGCCATCGTTGTTTCTTGCAAACCTTCCAATGAATTTAATGCTTTTTCAGACAAGGTTAATAGTTGCGATTCCTGTTCCATATTCAAATCAAAACCGGTCGCCATCACACGTAGGGAATCCGATAATTCCGTCATAATTGTTTTAACCGCTGTGCGATTATCAACGGCCGCCATTTCCAGCAACATCATTACCATGCGCGCATTATCCTGCTGGACTTTCAGCAGTGTATTGACCTTAAGGGTTTTTGCGCGAGCCTCGGCAATAGAAACGACATGCGCCAGGACATCACGCAAACGCCCATAGCGCTCCTGATCAAGATGGGGCGCATTAGTCACTAATAATTGCACATGTTCAAAACTGAATAATAAAAACCGGCCATGGGAAATAATGCGATTTTCTGATTCGTTTGCACTTTGTAATAAACGCAAATAAGACACCGGAACATCTACCGGGAAAATTGTAATATCATTTTCAAAAATAAATTGCACGATGCAATCCAGCCCCAAATCCCCCAAACTAATCTGGATCAAATTGGCTAAACGGTGCAACTCCATACAGGATTGTACTTTTTCAGCGAATACCGCAACGGTGCCCATTTCCGAGGCAGATGACATGGCAGTAAATGCAATCGCCGAAAAATTTTTCAGTTCCTCCAGCAAATTATTGATTGATTGTTTTTCTTCGTGGATTTTTTGTAATACCACCTCAAAATCCGGTTGGGTCATGGACACCGAAATATAACCATCAACACCGATAACCGTGAGCTGCAAACGCGCTTCGGGCGTACTTGCTTCGTACAGGAATCCGACTTTCGGAAACTTTGTCGGAATCAACTCCAGCCATTGTTTGTTTAACGGCCCGCTGCCAGCAACCAAAATAACAACATCGACCCGGTCAAAGAGTGCGGTAAATGTACTGGCGGCAAGCTCCACACCGGGTTTATTGATCAGGAACTGTTCCGCACCATCCAGCAAATTGCCACGCTTATCCACAATAATTCTACGATCCACAACACGATAGCAACGGTCCGGACCAGCCAATAACCACAAAGCTTCCATAAGGTCTTCCTCGACACAATTACCCAAAAAAATACTCAAGCCACCTGTGTTTAAAATATAGGCAGATTTAACCTCCCCGTCATAAAAAAACCGAATAACGAATGGCCTGGTAGGTAAAAGATGAAATTTAGCCCCTATCGGCGTACAGTGGCCCCACAAAAATTGGCAGAGACGAGATTATGGATACCGAAAACATCCCCACTACCGATGCGCCATCTGAAGAACAAGCCCTGCTAAATGCTATAGAGGCCCGAGTTCTGGGCTCACTGATGGAAAAGCAGCTGACGACACCCGACCAATACCCTCTGACCCTGAACAGCTTGCAACTGGCCTGTAACCAGAAAACCAGCCGCGAGCCAGTCAGCAACTACGATTCAGGCCCATTACAACGTTGCGTAAGTGAATTGCAGGATCGCCAACTGATTGCAGTAGATTACGGTTCCCGCGCCGCCCGTTACGACCAGCGCCTCACCCGGGTATTGAGCGTAGATAAAGGCACCCAGGCGATCCTGACGGTATTGCTATTGCGCGGTGCGCAAACCGTGGCGGAAATATTCACACGCACCCAGCGCATGTTTGAATTTGGATCCCCCCAAGCGCTGGAAGAAAAACTGCAAAGCCTCTGCGCCAAAACCAAACCCCTGGTTATACATATCCCTCGCCAGGTCGGTCAACGCGAAGATCGTTACACCCATTTACTGTGTGGCAAACCGGATCTAAGCGCGATTGCGGCCATGCAAAGTACCAGCACTGGCTCAAGCAGAAGCAGCGGCGGCAATGATGATCAAGTCACGCAACTGGAGCAAAAAGTTCAGCAATTGGAAAGCCGTGTTGAATTATTGGAAAAGCAAGTCGCCACACTGATGGATTTGAATGGCGTGAGCAATGCTGATTTAACCTGATCCGATGATCTGCAAATCCGTAATTTTTAGTGTGATACCCGTAATTTTTTAATGTAATAAGGTAAACCTCATGACCGTAACAAATAACGCAAACGCAAAAAAAGCCCCACAACGCAGTAAACGTTTGCGTAAAAAATTATTTCAGGACGAGTTCGCCACTTTTGGTTTTGAACTGGAATGCGAATTTAAAGAAGATTTGAGTGAAGAAGTAATTAGCCAATTTGTAGACAGTTTTTTTATTGATGCCATCAACGCTGAAGGTTTGGCCTTTGGCGGTGGCTTATCCAGTAAACGCCTGTCCGGTTTTATTGGCTCAAACCAACGCTATGGATCTACCACTGAAGCCGATAAAGAAAAATTACTCGCATGGCTTAAAGCACAACCACAGGTTGCCACGGTAGAGCTGGGCGAAATTATTGATGCAAATTACTACATCTAATTAATCGCAAAAGCACCTGAAAAAATCCCGCACAGTTACTGTGCGGGATTTTTTTTGTATTTTTTAAACATATATATAAAAAACAATAGATGCCTATAGCAATCAAAGAAAATTTCATTGTTTAAATATCAACATATCAGTTTTACCCGAAAATCAATAATGGCAAGAGTTTCGAGCCATCCTTCATAAACAGGCCACAAACACTGTTCAAATATAAACACATAAAAACCATAAAGTTATAACGATATAAAATTAAATTATTTTTCTAATGCAAATTGCTATTTATATACTCGCCGCAACTTGTCATAACAAGTAGTAATGAGTTGTCTTATTACAGACCTTATAAATTAGCCGGGCATTACATGAATAAAAAAATATCACCGCTGGTTCCCTTTGCACCAGTTCCGCTTTACAACCAACTAAAAGAATTATTACGCACGCAAATCCTGGATGGCACCTACCCCGCTGAAAGCCGCATGCCATCGGAAAGTGAATTGGGCGATCAGTTCCAGGTCAGCCGTATTACGGTGCGCCAAGCATTGGGTGATCTGCAAAAAGAGGGATTAATTTTTAAAATCCACGGCAAAGGTACTTTTGTTGCCAAGCCAAAAGCTTTTCAAAACGTCAGCACCTTGCAAGGTCTTGCTGAATCATTAGCGCAATTGGGCCATGAAGTTATCAACCAATTACTCAGTGTGAAATTTATTGCCGCTGATGCCCGTATCGCAGAACGCTTGCAACTCAACGACGGCGATAAAGTCGCAGAAATAAAACGCGTGCGCCTGATTAACCGCGAGCCGGTATCGTTGGAAATTTCTTATGTATTAGCTGACATCGGCGAGAAATTACAAAAAGCCGATCTGATTACGCGCGATATTTTCCTGATTCTCGAAAACGATTTACAACTCAACCTCGGCCACGCCGATCTCGCCATTGACGCAGCCCTGGCCGATAGTGAATTAACCCATGCGTTGAATGTAGAAGAAGGCGCGCCGATTATGCGCATTGAGCGCTTAACGCATACCGCCGATGGCAAACCAATCGATTTTGAATTCCTTTATTACCGTGGCGATGCGTTCCAATACCGTTTCCGTATTGATCGCCAACGCGCTAACAGTCAAAAAAATTAAGCGGAGAGCAATACCAATGGTTTGGGGAAATTTCAACAGTATCGATGATGTAAAACACATCGAACAAGAGTACGACATCGTTGTTGTTGGTGGTGGTACTGCCGGACCAATGGCGGCAATTA
Source organism: Cellvibrionaceae bacterium (assembly GCA_021151825.1). GTDB lineage: Bacteria > Pseudomonadota > Gammaproteobacteria > Pseudomonadales > Cellvibrionaceae > Cellvibrio. The sequence goes on along the minus strand of JAGKWQ010000006.1, from coordinate 23,141 downwards.
AAGCCAAAGAAAAAAATCCGGCATTAAAAATTTTATTGCTCGATAAAGCCAACGTAAAACGTTCCGGCGCTATCAGCATGGGAATGGACGGTTTAAATAATGCCGTAATTCCTGGCCACGCCACACCCGAGCAATACACCAAAGAAATCACCATTGCGAATGACGGCATTGTGAACCAGACAGCAGTGTATGCATATGCGAAAAATAGTTTTGCCACTATCGAACAACTGGATCGCTGGGGCGTGAAATTTGAAAAAGATGAAACCGGTGATTACGCCGTAAAAAAAGTTCATCACATGGGCTCCTATGTTTTGCCCATGCCGGAAGGCCACGACATTAAAAAAGTGCTGTATCGCCAATTGAAGCGCGCAAAAATTTCGATCACCAACCGCATCGTTAGCACACGGTTATTAACGGATGCAGAAGGCGCGGTGAATGGTGTTTTAGGATTTGATTGTCGCACCGCCGACTTCCACGTTATTCGCGCAAAAGCGGTAATTTTGTGCTGCGGCGCGGCAGGCCGTTTGGGTTTACCGGCGTCCGGTTATTTGATGGGTACCTATGAAAACCCGACTAATGCTGGTGATGGTTATGCGATGGCGTATCACGCCGGTGCTGAACTGGCAAATCTGGAATGTTTTCAAATCAATCCACTCATTAAGGATTACAACGGTCCCGCTTGCGCTTACGTCACCGGTCCACTCGGTGGTTACACCGCTAACAATAAAGGTGAACGCTTTATTGAATGCGATTACTGGAGCGGGCAAATGATGTGGGAGTTTTATCAGGAGCTGGAAGGTGGTAATGGTCCGGTATTTTTAAAACTGGATCACCTTGCCGAAGAAACTATCCAGAATATTGAAACGATTTTACACAGCAATGAACGTCCCAGTCGCGGCCAATTCCACGCCAATCGCGGTACGGATTATCGTGAAAAAATGGTGGAGATGCATATTTCCGAAATTGGTTTTTGCTCTGGCCACAGCGCCTCCGGTGTATGGGTAAATGAACACGCGGAAACATCGGTAAAAGGTCTGTATTCCGCTGGCGATATGGCCGCCGTACCACACAATTATATGTTGGGTGCATTTACCTACGGTTGGTTTGCCGGGGTAAACGCGGCGGATTATGTAGCAGAACGTGCGCACACTGATTTAAATATCGAACAAGTTACCAACGAAAAACAACGCGTTTATGCCCCATTGTTACGCGCAGATGGATTACCACCGGCACAAGTTGAATACAAACTGCGTCGCTTTGTAAACGATTATTTACAACCACCCAAAGTGACTAAAAAAATGGAAATTGGTTTGGAACGGTTCGCGATGATTGAACAGGATATCGAGCAAATCAAAGCCAATAATCCGCACGAATTGATGCGCGCGATGGAAGTCAGTGTGATCCGCGATTGCGCTGAAATGGCAGCACGCGCCTCACTGTTTCGCAAGGAAAGTCGCTGGGGTTTGTATCACTACCGCGTGGATTATCCCAAACGCAATGACAGCGAATGGTTTTATCACTGCCATTTAAAGAAAGACGCAGATGGCACTATGTTTAGTTTCAAACGCGACGTAGAACCCTATTTGATTCATTTAAATGCGCAAGAAGAAATCGCCTATCAGGGCTTGCGTTTAAAAGTTGCCAACCGCTAGGAGAAATTTCATGGCCCAGCAACAACAGAGTATTTTTTTTCGCAGTAATGCACCGGTTACTGTCGATGAAGAAAAATGTATTGCCCATAAAGGCTGCACTGTGTGCGTAGAAGTTTGCCCGATGGATTTATTAGCCATTCATCCGGAAACCAATAAAGCATTTATGCAGTTTGATGAGTGCTGGTATTGCATGCCGTGTGAAACGGATTGCCCGACCGGCGCAGTAAAAGTAGAAATTCCTTACTTATTGCGCTGATTTAATATTGCTCCTTTTGATTAAAAAAATTGCGCTACCTGAACCCGCCTTCAGATGCCATTTAACTACATAACCTCTCGTTGCCTACCTCTACCCGGGGAGAAAACGATTCCACAATAACTCCTGATAAGTCCGGAACAGTGAAGAGGAAATAAAAATGCGTTTTACAACCCGTTTAGCTCTGACCTTATCGCTGATGCTCACTAGCCTCAGCACCCATGCCGAAACTATTCGTATCGCCATAGGTACACAAGACACTACCATTAATTGTGCGACCGGTGGTTTATTGATTCGCGAATTAAAATTGTTGGAAAAATATTTGCCCAAAGACGGTAAATATAAAGATGCGCAATACGACATTGAATGGAAAAACTTTACCAGCGGTGCGCCACTGACCAATGAAATGGTTGCCGGCAAACTCGACTTTGGCGCAATGGCGGATTTCCCCGGTTCATTTAACGGTGTAGCCCATGAAGCAGCGGGCAAGCGCAGTATTTTTATCAGCGTTCTGTCCGGTAGTATTAAAGGCAGCGGTAATGGCATCGTGGTTCCTGCGGCATCCCCCGTACAATCGCTTGCCGAGTTAAAAGGCAAAACTATTTCGGTACCTTTTGCTTCCACATCCCACGGCATGTTATTGCGTGCAGTGAAAGCACAGGGCTGGGATCTGGATAAAGATGTGCGCATTATCGCGCAAGCTCCGGAGATCGCCGGCTCAGCATTAAAAAGCAATCGCATTGATGCCCATGCTGACTTCGTGCCCTTTGCCGAATTATTTCCTAATCGCGGTTTCGCACGCAAAATTTACGACGGCTCGCAAGCTAATGCACCTACTTATCACGGCACTTTGGTAGATGAAGCCTACGCAAAAAAATACCCGGAAATTGTCGTGGCTTATTTGCGCGCAGCCATTGAAGCAGATCGCCTGATCGCCGCCGAACCGGAAAAATACAGCGAGTTAATTGAAAAATTAACGGGCATTGAAGCAGAAGTGAATTACCTGTTTCATGGTCCACTGGGCTTGCAAACTCGCGATCTGACCTGGAAGCCGGAATATCGCCAGGCCACGTCAACTGCGATAGAAACTTTAAAGCTCTTGAAAAGAACCGATAAAGGCTTGGATGTTGCAACCTTTATTAATGATAAATATTTGCGCGAAGCCTTTAAACAATCCGGGCGCGATTATGAAGCAGCATTAAAAGATTATTCACCACTTGCGCTTAACGCTAAAGATGCGGTAACCGGAAAAGCCATTACCAATTTTAAACATCTCGCACAAATCTGGGTGCGCGGCGAACCACTGGTGCGTCACTACGCATCATTCAAAGAAGCATTAGCAGAGCTGAAAAAACTGGAAGAAGCCGGCACGGATATTCGTGCGATTTACGCGCAAGCATCTGACAGCGGCATTAAATTGCTCGCAAACCAGGCTTGGTTTGTCCAAAGCAGCAACGGTCAGCTGGATGCATTTCTGTTAAAAGAACAAGCGGAAACCTTCGTCAAACAACAGGGTGGAAAGGCGTTGGCATTCAGTGCATTACGTGAACAGACCATTAGCGCGTTGAATGGACAGCCTGCAACATTACGTTGAGAAATTATTATGGCCAGTGTTAAAAAAACCAACGCATTGCCTTCTCGTTTTACTACAGCGAGTATGCAATTAGGCTCAGTCGCCGCCTGTGTGTTGTTATGGCATTTTGCATCCACACTGCGAATCGATTTGGGAATCATCACATTTTCGAATGTGCCCACACCGCAAGCAGTTGTCAGCGCTATTTGGCAATTGCTGCAATCCAACGCACTGCTGCCGCATTTAGGCAGCAGCCTTGCGCGGGTATTCAGTGGTTATTTAATGGCAGCAATTGTTGGCGTGACCTTGGGATTAGTAATAGGCCGTTCGCGTAAAGCAGAAAATTGGTTAATGCCGCCGCTGGAATTATTGCGCCCTATTCCGGCGGTTGCCTGGATTCCTTTGGCGATATTGATGTTCCCTTCATCAGAAGCGTCGATGATTTTTATTACATTTACCGGCGCATTGTTTCCAATTTTATTAAACACAATTCACGGCGTTGAAGCAGTTGATCCACGTTTAATCGCCTCATCGCGCAGCCTGGGTGCATCGCCGCGTGCGATTTTGCGTGAAGTGGTTTTGCCCGGAGCGTTGCCCAGTATTTTTACCGGACTTTCAATCGGCATGGGCACTTCCTGGTTTTGTTTGGTAACGGCAGAAATGATTTCGGGCCAATGGGGTATCGGCTATTACACCTGGTCTTCCTATGTTATTCAAAATTACGCTGACATTGTCGTGGGCATGTTGCTAATCGGTTTGCTCGGCATGGGTAGTAGCTGGTTAATAAAACGTATTGGCGATTGGCTAACACCCTGGTATCGACTGCAAGGAAAATCATAATGACTATTTTCGAACAACAATCATCGGGTTATGACAACCAATCAAAAAAAACCGATGCACGCAATCCTGCTGTGGCGTTGGGCGAAATTAACGCGCAACAATTATCGATTCGCCTTGGTACTGGCGCCAGTGAATTTGAAGCAGTGCAAGCGGTAGATTTCAATATTCAGCCCGGTGAATTTGTATGTTTACTCGGCCCTTCCGGTTGCGGAAAATCCACACTATTAGGTGCGCTTGCTGGTCATATTATTCCAGCCAGCGGTGTGCTTGAAGTCGATGGACAAGCGATTACCGGGCCATCACCGGAACGCGGCATGGTATTCCAGCATCACACATTATTTCCCTGGTTAAATGTGGTGGACAATGTTGCCTTCGGTTTAAAAATGCGCGGCGTTAATAAAGCCGAGCGCCACGCACAAGCGCTGGAAATGTTGCAGCAAGTCGGTTTACACGATGCTGCAACGCGCTGGCCAAGCCAACTTTCCGGGGGCATGCAACAACGTGTAGAAATTGCGCGCGTATTAATTAATAAACCACGGCTGTTATTAATGGATGAACCTTTTGGGGCATTAGATGCGCAAACGCGTTTAAAAATGCAACAGCTTTTGCTTGATATCTGGAGCCGTATCCGCACCACATTAGTATTTGTTACCCATGATATCGATGAAGCACTTTTTCTCGCGGATCGCATTCTGATGATGAGTCCACGCCCCGGCAGATTTATCGAAAACCTGCCAGTAAATTTTACGCGCCCACGCACCACTGAATTGGTAACAACACCGGAATTTATGCGGTTAAAACGCCACTGCCTGGATTTATTAAATCATGAAGAAGGCAGACAATTACCACGACTTTCACCGTTGGGTTTGCCACCGGAAACACGTATTGCCGTTTAACATTATTAGCGACTATCGCTTCCTGAAAGAATTGAACAAGAAGAATTGACAATATGACGACGCAACCGACTACTGATAATCCTGATATTTTAATTTTGCAATCACGTTTGCAAGACAGCGATGCAAGCACGCGCCGCATTGCATTGATTGAACTCGCCGATCTTGAAGATCCGGATGCCCTGCCTTGGCTCACTCACGCATTAACCGCAGATACTAATGCAGAGGTTCGCCGCGAAGCAGCGCGTTTATTAGAGGGTTGGGAAGAAACGGAAGTTGTTGAAGCACTAAGCGCTGCATTAACCGATACAGATGAAACGGTGGGTGAAGTAGCGGCCCAAAGTTTAAGCCAGCTAAAAACTGCTGAGCTCGGCCATATTATTTTGCGTTGGGTAAAAAATGAAAATCCCGACGTGCGCAAACATGCGTGGCGAGCATTGCGTGAATTGCGTTTACCGGCGTCGGCCCCCGCTGCACTCGCCGCATTGCACGATGACAATGCCAATGTGCGCCGTGAAGCTGTTGGCGTTTTAGGCTGGTTAAAACATATCGAAGCATTACCTGAACTCGCGCGCCTGGCAAGTAATGATTCGGCAATTGAAGTACGGCGCGCTGCAACCGGCGCGTTAGGTTTGGCAAATAACGATAGCGTTCTACCAGCACTACGCAGCGCACTCACTGATTCAGAATGGCAAGTACGCGAAGAAGCAGCCAACACACTGGGAAAATTGCGATTGGAATCGAGTGGAGATTATTTAATTGCAGCGCTTGCTGATTCCTACTGGCAAGTGCGCCTGCAAACAGTGCGTGCGTTAGGAAAAATACGTTTCGTACCCGCGACTAGCGCTTTATTAGAACTACTCGACCATAGCATTAGCAATCTGCGCAAAGAAACGGCGCTGGCATTGGGTGAGTTGGGTAACACTGCTGCATTACCAGCGTTGCGTAATGCAGAGAACGATAGTGATCCTGAAGTACGCAAAGCAGTGCGTATTGCTTTGGCACAGTTGGATAAACATTGAGATATTGCCATGCTTAACACTGCCCCGTTATCGCTAAACAATTCGCACACGTTACAACAAGTGGTTGTGACATGGCCTAACAATGATATTCAAACGATCAGCCATCAACGCCTGCGCGGTGCCTGCCCTTGCGCTAAATGCCGTGCAGCGCGTATTCAGGGAAAAATTGCATTAGTAGATGCCGATGTGAAACTAATCGCGATGAATCCAATGGGATACGGATTACAGATGGTATTTAGCGATGGTCATGATCGCGGCATTTATCCATGGAGTTATTTGCATGAATTATCGACATAACCCCGCCAGATGATCTTGTCCCGCAAGAATTACTACTATGAACGCAGTGCTGAAAAGTACTGCCAGTTTCCGCAGTACATAAAAATTTACCAAGATTAAAACGTGTTACGTTTTTTGTCTTTCATGTTATCGCACCATACTGATGCGAAAGCACCAAAATAATCCACGCATTGCACCAACAATTACCACAACAAAATGATCTGCCTTCTATCTAACCGCCGCCATCTTGCAAAATGTGAGCTGGCACGCATTCTGCCTCAGTCATCAAACAACAAATAAAATTTTATCCCACTACAACTACTACAACACTCTACAAACAGGTGAAGAAGACCTATGCACTTACACAGTGACTCAATGCAATTGTCACCCGCGGAGCGAGGCTGGCTGAATTGGTCAGGAAAAACCGGAAAAATATCCATGGGCTGGGCATGTTGGTTAAATCGCAATCGTTATGCCGCTATGGAACAAACGTTTGAAAGCATCGCCAATACTCGCATCAAACTTTTACAACAATGGGTCAAACGGCAATGGACCCAACTTGAATCCTGCCGTAGCCAATTGCAATTACTGGACGATTCGGCTGAAAATATTTTACGCAAATCCTGGCAAGCCATGGGCGATTGCACGGAATTATTTTTAATCGATGAACAAGGTGTCGTTATCGCATCCACTTATGCCCAGCGCATTGGAAAACAGGATTTACATTCGCCCGCAATTAAGGCCGGCTTTGCTGCTCCCTTTTTACATGGCCCTTATAAAGATCCACAAACATTGGCATTAGGCAAACGCAGCTCTGCCTTTCACGATCAAATCACATTGATGTTTTACTTGCCCGTTGAATTAATGCCGGGTAATAAAGGTTGCTTATGCGCACGTATTCCGAATGATGTGTTAGGCGATTTAATCCAACGGGAAGCTGGCCATATTTTTAGCGAATCCGGTGATAATTATTTATTTATGGTGAAATCGGTTTTTGACCCACAGATTAAAAGTGGCACGGCGCTATCCCGCTCACGTTTTGAAGATGCGACCTTTACCCATGGTGAAAATTTAAAATCTGGCGTGAATACTGATTGGGGTGTAGTCAAAATACAGCAACACACCGAATTTGAAATTCGCTTTACCGATCCCGCTACCAATGATTTACATCCCGGTGTACGCGAAACAATTCGCAAAGGCAGTAATTTATTTGTCACCTATCCTGGTTATTCCGATTACCGGCATATTCCCGTGGTAGGCAAAGGCGTGACCTTTAGCTTGCAAGGATCACCGGACACCTGGGGCATGATGTGTGAAGCAGATCTGGAAGAAGTTTACCGCCATCGCTCGCTCAGTTTCAAATTTATGAATGTTTATGCAGTGTGCGTTGGCAGCGCATTTTTATTAAATGCTGGCTTGCATGAATTTACGGATTGGTCGAATGCGTTGATTAATTCCCTGACATTACTCACCTTACTTATCGGTGGGCGGATTTTCCAGCAACGGGGCCCGCGACGCCTTGCACGGCGCTTGGGAAAAATGACCGAAGTAATTCATACCATCGCCGAAGGTGGTGGCAATCTGCAACAACGCCTGGATACGCGCAAACTTGCTAATGATGAAACTGGTGATCTGGGCAAATGGACTAACAGCTTTATCGATAACCTGGATCATATTGTAGGTGAAGTTATTCGCGCTGCGGATGAAGTGATGAAAAATAGCGATACATTACTTAAGCGCAACAACGAAGCCAATCAATCATCGAATCACGTTTCCAATTCCATGGAAAAAATGCTGGAACTAATGCATAACCAGCTGCAGGAAATCAGCAATGCCTCTGGTACCGCCAGTGATATGAAAAAGATTATGGAAAATGTTGTGGAGCAAGCGCGCAGCCAGTTTGAATCCGTGCGCACAGGCACCCAAAGTATTCGCGATGTAGTGGAAACTTCAGCGCGTACAATTCACACGTTAAATAATCGCACCGCTGAAATTGGCAATATGGTTTCGCTTATCAGTGACATCACCAGCCAAACCAATTTACTTGCATTGAATGCAGCGATAGAAGCGGCGCGCGCCGGTGAGCATGGTCGCGGCTTTTCGGTAGTTGCCGAAGAAGTGCGCAACCTCGCAAGTCGCACGGCAATTGTTGCACAGGAAATTGGTGAAAAAATTGAAGCCATTCGCCAGGAATCACAAACGGCTGCCACCTATATGGAAACCAGCGTTGCCGATGTAGACCGTGGTTTACGTTTAGCGGAAGAAGCATCTACTGATAATTCACAACTGCACCATATTGTTGAACGCATGTTCGATGTTATTCACCACATCGATAACAATAGCCAGCAACATGGACACCACGTGCGCGAAGTAGCAAGTGCGAGCCAAACGATGAATAAAGTGGTTAGAGCACTACACACCAGTTCAGATCGATTAAAAAATACTGCAACAAAACTGCATCAACTGGCGGGTGTGTTTCAGGTTACATCGCGGTAAATATTTTTCTGTCATAAAAAAACGGCAGCCTTGGCTGCCGTTTTTTCACTCCGTACTCATTACTGATAAACGCGCACGTAATCCACATACATACGCTGTGGAAATACACTGCTGGCGTTAGGGCTGCCAGGCCAGCTGCCGCCTACAGCAACATTCAACAACAGGAAGAATGGCTGATCAAATACCCAGGTGCCGTAGTTTTGTACTTGCGCACGCGTCACGGAATAAAACTGGATATTATCGCGGAACCAGCGAATGCCATTGGTATCCCACTCTACGGCGTACACGTGATAATTTACATCCACGTACTCACCCAGATTGTGCGTTCCCATTATTGGCGTATTGCCTGAATAACCAGGGCCATGCAATGCACCATGCGTAGTCGTTGGTTCAAAACCAACGTGCTCCATAATGTCGATCTCGCCCGATTGCGGCCAACCCACTTGCCCGAGGTTGCTGCCCAGCATCCAGAATGCAGGCCAGATACCTTGTGTTTGTGGCAATTTCAAACGCGCTTCAATGCGACCATATTTAAAAGTTTTTTTATCGCGGCTCACCATACGTGTAGAGGTGTAAGTACAAGTACCGTACCAGCAACCATAATTGGAAGGGTTGTTACGGCGCGCTTCAATCACCAACACATTGCCACCGGCTTGCGCATCATTCTGAATAAAAGCGTTTTGGCCATTGGTGTAATACTGCAATTCATTATTACCCCAACCACCACCGCCTGTTTCAAATGTCCAGTTAGCGGTATTGATACTATTGAATTCATCGGACCACACCAGCGTACGCCCTGGATTGGTAGTGTTAGGAACAATTTCAATCCAGTTGAAATTCCAATCAGCGGATTGTGCGAATACACCGAGGTTATAAGTGCCCGCATTTAAATTGACAGTGCGCGTTACTGTGGTCCAGTTTTGCCAGCCTCCAGTAGCGGGAATTGTAAAATTACCCAATTGAATCGAACCCGCATTTAAATCTACCGATGCAGTTGCACCATTAGGAGATGCCACACGCAAACGCACCGTGTAGCTGCCAGTGGTTGGTATATTTAATCCATTAAATGCAAGCCATTCGCCCTGCGCTATCCAACCTACATTGTAACCGCCGCCACTGTCAGTAGTGTATTCAATATCCACCGCATCGCCGCGGAAAACACCGCCGCTATTGCCGGGAGTTGTATCGTAAAACGCGTTGTAATTTTCTGCCTGGTAGACCACTGCATGAGCAACAGAAGCAATACCGACACACGCGAATAACGCGGCTTTCAGCAATTGCACTGGTGCAGATTTTTTATTATTCATAACGAATTCCTTTAAATAAGGTATTGAAGTAAGTGTATGAGCAGCTCATACGCCATTTAGAGAACCATTAAAAAATACGTAGCGATTCTTTAGCACTGGCCATTTTTTTATAGTGTTTATTTTTAATATTCCCCCCCGGTAAAAAGCCTGTGCGATAAAAATCGCACAGGTTATTTTTATTGATCCTTCAATAAAATTTTCTTAACTCCTCTAACGAGCAAAATAATCTAAATTAACGCGGACAATAGAACGTCACTTCATAACTTAAATTGGTTGCTGCCGGACAACTGGAAAGCCCTACACCATCGTCATACGCGTAGGCATAAGTATCGCAATGCGAATGCACCATATTGCGATATTTGGTGCGATCCGCCGGGCCCGCCATACATTGCTCGGGAGAAATCGGTGGTGTTGGGCAGGTATACATTTGTGCTTGCGGATCAGCCGGGTTGTAAACCGGTGTGGACGATGGCCATTGGCGATACGTCAATTTCGCCGCCGGTGAATAACAACCCGCTTGCGCACCAGTTAATGGATTGGTTGCCATTAAATTCACATTGGCGAGCGCGGGATAACGGCCATCGGTGCTCAGGTTTTCGTTGGTCGGGCAATCCGAAATACGAATAGTTGAACAATCGATAATGCCCCCAGGTGGACCACCGGGACCAAACACTGGTGCAGGTTGCGGACCAACGGGGCAATTACCTTTAACAATAACTTTCATCGGCGTGGTGTAACCATCCACAAAACTATTGTTCCACCAATCGCCGCGACCTAATGGCTGACCGGATGCAGAAGGATTTTGTACGCACTGCGCATCGGTCACTCCGGGAATACAACCGAACGATGCTTCAAATTTGGAGTCGATTGGCGGCGCACATCCACCCGCAGGACAAGTGAAGCCCAAATTCGCAGGGCCTCCGCTCGCACCAACGCGACAATTGTGACCATTGGCATCGCAACCAAAGCCGGGCCAGAAGCGCATGCTTGGCAAACCTTTATCGGGAATGTCGTATTCAATAAAACTATTGAGGCTCGCAAGGCGATGACGGTTTGGCCCACTGAAATTAATTCCCGGGGCAGTTAACCATTGCACCCACATGGGATCACCACAGCCATTAATAATTTTTAAACGTTTGTGCGTACCGTTTGCAGTGCCCGGTGTTCCCGGTGGAACGCTGTTGGTTGCACGCACAATGATTGAACTGGCTGCATCGTTGAAATTGTCATTCACAAGGCAATCATCATTAGCCGATTTGGTAACGGCTGTACCACTAAAATTATCATTTTGGTAAAGCACAATTTCGTAACCGCTATTTACCTGTACCGATGAAATATCATCGTTACGCACACCCAACGCTTGTAATTGCGACAACGTATAATTCCCTGCCGCCAAACCAACCGCCGTACCCCCATAACTGCAATGCTGGTACACGCGCGCAACACCACCGGGCTGCGGATTGGTCGTACCCGTCAAGGTAAATTGCACCCAGGCCGTATCAGTCGCACCACCTGAGTTATTACCAATGGTGTAGAAATAACGGATCACCGAATTAGTGGCTGCATTCAGAATATATTCGTGATTGGTACCGCTCGCCGTCATTCGAATATTTTGCTGGTTCGCACCATTAATCGTGTAATGCACATCTGCCCAGGGCGCATCAGTGACATAAAACTTCACACTGGTGGCAGACAGCACCGTATGGCCAGAAGCAGCCCAGGTTGATTGAATTGAAAAAAGAGCAAGCAATAATCCACACCACAGTAACCATGCGGATTTAATTGCCCCGTATGTTATTACCCTATTGTTAATGACCGGATTTTTTATATACATGGTTTTCTCCAGATAAAGGCTCTCCATGGCATGGATAACTATTCATACAAGTAAGCCACGCCAGCAGGAAAGATCAGATGATTAAACCGAAAATGTGCCCAGTGTTTTTGTTATTTTTGTGTACCGTCGCTGTTGCACGAACACGAGTATAAAAAAATACAACTAAAACTCAAAGAATCAAACGAAACAAAAAACCCTTATAAATCAGCCTATTCCAGCTAAAAATCGCAAACGGAAAAAACTCGAACCTGAAAAATTCCAGTTCCCACTTTAGCGATCGTAATCTGAAACTGATTTCTCACCTTTGTGCGAAATATGGTTACAACATTTGTGAAGGCATTAACTTCAAATGCGGATTTAGGTAACAGTTTGATATGGATAAATGCGGACGGTTGAGAGAAACGTCAATTGGCGGGAAATGTGAAATGGTGAGTGTGCCATGTTGTGGTTGGAGCAAATCGGCACTGATTGAATTTGGTTATTACAATGACTTTTTACGAAGCAGTAAAAAAACAGCACCAGCCCTATTTTGTCCTCTCCCATAATCAGCCGCTACGATGTATCACACCAAGACCAGCGATGTACAACGAAGAGCATAAACGTTTATTGATCGCTGCCTGCCGCAGTTATAAAGGCCAGAACTGTTTTATGCGAACCGTATTTCGATACTCCCTCATCATCTCACCACATATTTTCCATTTTTAACCAAAACAGGTTCTGTAACCGTATATCGTTTTCCAGCCCTCCATACTTGCGTTTTAAATAACACCATTAATTCACCATCGTTACTCTTCAGCCATTCCACGGGGAATGTAATGACCTTTTCGTATTTATCTTTTGAAGATAAAGCAAGCTTGCCTAAATTTAAATTTCCGGCCTGACTTACATTTACGTTCAACTCGCCAGAAATGACATAGCAGCTAGACACTTTCTCCAGAACACAACCAGCCAATGCGCTTTTTTCACTGTTCCTCTTTAGCGGGTACAGAAAATAAATTCCCTTCTCGTACTTTTGCATAGAAATCTTGTGCAGCAGTTCTGCTTTCTATTTCGGAACAGGTTTTAGCAATCCCCATTAAACCTGTTCACCTATCCTGACCAAGTCGATGTGCCGATGTTGAAGTGTCATCGCTAACATTGTGCAGGTACCTCTACATAGATTGGAGTTTATTACTGCCGGTCAACATCTATAAAGCAAATTTTACTTATGAATAACGAAATTCCTTGGCCATCGCCAAAACTTGTCCAAACCATCACCAACTGTTTTAATCCGCAACCTAATAATTACTACAGCGAAACCACACTATGCATGAAGCATTCAAAATCCTTGTTCTTTCCACCATCATCATTAATTTATGGACAGTTTTTTTATTGCTGCAAGACAAGCGCGGCAACAAACTGTTGAACCGATGGTTTGCGGTGTTCCTGGTTGCATTGAGCTTGCCGCAAATGGATCTCTATGCGAACCAGATAATTCCGGGAGGTATTTTTCAGCTAGCCGTAACGGCATCCACTTTTTTATGGTTGAAAGGTCCATTTATCTGGATTTTTATTAAAGTCCTTACGCGCGAGAAAATTAGTATTCGTACAGGAATACACTTTTTACCGTGGTTTTGTGTACTGATTACATTGCTAAATTTTCCGCAGCATTTTATGCCATGCATGTTTATGGGCATGGCCCATATGTTTGGTTATTTGCTCTTTTCCTTGTGGCGTTTAATCAAGGCACGCCCCTACCTGACCAGCTTATGGCATGGTTTTCCCAACTCGGCTTATTATTGGTTGCTTTATGTGATCAGCGGTGTGATGGTGTTGGTGACAATAGATTTTATAGTGATGTCACTGGTCTTATCCGGCGCCTTAAACACCTACAACATATTGGACTATTTTGCATTTCCGTTCTTTTCTGTTTATGTATTGTCGGTAGGAATTCTGAGTGTTTATCGACCGGAATTGCTATTTCGTGAAGAGTCAGACTCGATCCGGGTTAATGGCAATGAAGTGAATGACGACGACGTTAAAAGCATCGAAACGGCAATTGAAATACCACACGCAGAACCGCCCCCTCAAAAAGAAAGGCATCTTGAACTGGATGCATCAGTTGCGCAGAACTTAATTCATCAACTAACACAACTGATGATCGAACAACGTGTTTATCTTCAGAACGAGTTGTCCTTGTCGGACCTGGCTGGCCATTTGGGAATCAGCGTAAATCAGGTATCTGAATTATTAAACGTGCACGCTGGCCTGAGTTTTTACGATTACGTGAATGATTATCGGCTTAAATATGCATGTAGTCTTTTGTCAGACCCACAATGCCATTTGCGTATTTTGGATATTGCGTTTGAAGCGGGGTATAACAATAAGAATTCTTTTTACCGAGCCTTCAAAGAAAACCTTGGCGTTACGCCAAATCAGTACAGGGCAGAGATTTTGGCGACAGCACAATCTTCTGATGCGATAGAAACCTGAGATAAAATTTCATAGGAATGTAATGTTACTGACAATATCGGCGGGTTCAATAGGTCCTTTTTTATAAAAAGGGACCTTTTTTAGCTCCTATGTTTTTAGTCTGCAACCTCCGAATCTCAATCCAGCAAGGTTGCACTATGAGACATTTGTTTTTCTCGGTTTTACTCTCTGTATTTATCATTGGCTGTGGTGGTAGCGGTGGTAGCGGCAGCAAAAAGTCGCCAATACCTTCCACCAGCAGCTCATCTTCCCTGATACCAAGTTCCTCCGGCCAAAGTAGTTTCACGCAAAGTAGCTCGTTGATATCCAGCTCTTCCTCTAACAATAGTTCCAATATCAACGGCAGCTTTAGCTCGGCACTTTCATCGTCTCAAAGCAGTTTGTCCAATGTTATTCCGTTTGCGTTTACCTCCAATAGTTTTGTGTCCGGAGGGAAAATCCCCATTCAGTATTCATGCTTCGGTGGTGAACTAAGTCCGCAGTTGCAATGGGATATCAGTTCGACCGAGATAAAAAGCTTTGTACTCATCATGGAAGATTACGACGCAATTGCCCTGGTGGGCTATCCCTACGTTCACTGGAACATCTACAACATTCCTGCGGATACCCGTGCTATCGCTGAGGGGGCAACGTTACGTGCGATGCCCAGTGGCAGCGTGGAAGGTGTAAATGATGATGGTGTACCTAAATATGCAGGGCCGTGCCCACCGGAAGGAACTGGCACGCATCGTTATTTCTTTGCACTCTATGCGTTAAATAAAGAGAGCCTTCCGGTGAATACCAGTCGCCCCATGCGTCGCAACGACTTTGAAACCCAATATGCCAGCTCAATAATCCAGAAAGCTGAAATTACCGGTACGTATTTATATAAATAACCCATTGGCAAATTTTAATTTGAAGGAATCTTATGATGAAAAACATATATAAAGCATTTGCAACAACCATATTCCTCTTAATAGCAGGTTCTGTTTCGGCAGGAACTACTTTTACAACAACGGGTCCCTACGTAAACCTGAATTTTATGTATAACCAATATAACTATTGGAAAATTTCCTCTTCTGATGGAGTCACCAGTATCCAACACCCGTATTGCACTGGATATGGCATTCTTTCGCCTGGCAATTGCCACAGATCAGAAAACTTACATGATGCTACTGTTGAAGACACCTTATCCGCACTAACTGCAGTCTTTACTCGTGATAGTGCAATTTGCATCGGAGGGGAACAATGCGGAAGAGCGAACTTTATTCAGATCAATTACCCTCAATCTTATGTGCAAAAAATATCGATCTTTGCTCGGGATGATATTGGAAGTGTTACTAAAGCTCATCTTCAGGTTTTTGTTAATGGAGTTTTGATTGGTGAAAAAGATGTACTTAGAGCAGGCAGTTGGCTGGAGTTTCCCGTTAACAGCTACGTTTCCACTATTTATTTGAAATCTATACGTGATACAGGGGCTTCAACAGGGGATGAAACTGCAATTGAAAAAATTTCATCTTATTAATAACCAAATACGGAAATAAACGAAAAGTATGACCTTAAGTTTTACTTGAGGTCATACTGAAATAAGAACTGAAATAAGATCAGCCACGAACCGCTTTTTCAATCGCAGCCACATCGATTTTGCGCATAGTCATCATTGCATCAAACACACGTTTGGCAACAACGGGATCCGGGTTAGTGACACCTTGGGATAATACGATGGGTGTGATTTGCCAGGATACCCCCCACTTATCCTTACACCACCCACACTCACTTTCCTGACCACCGTTATTAACGATGGCATTCCAGTAGCGATCTGTTTCCTCTTGATCTTTGGTAGCAATTTGAAATGAAAAGGCTTCAGATTGTTTGAAAACAGGGCCGCCATTAAGGCCGATACACGGAATTCCCAACACCGTAAATTCGACCGTCAATACATTCCCTTCTTTTCCCGATGGATAATCACCGGGGGCCAAGTTAACCGCTGTAACAAATGAATCCGGAAATGTTTTAGCATAAAACTGTGCAGCGTCTTCGGCCTCACGATCAAACCAAATGCAGATAGTATTTTTAGCTGGATTAGTCATATCAGACCTCTATTATTGAGTTAGCATCACGATTTGATTGCAATTCGAAAATGCATAGGCGATGGGTTATTTCTTTAGATGACCCATTGCGAAACACGAAAGTTCATTAAGAAAAAGCAAATTATTCCGGAATCTCCGGCTCCACCAATTTAGCCAAAAACTCCAGCGATTCCTGCCAACCAAGATAACAAGCTTCCGTCGGTATCACAGCAGGAATGCCCTCTTGCGTGATTTTGATTTCAACGCCGCAGGACACTGGCGTTAAATCTACTGTCGTTTTCATTTCGCCCGGCAAATTGGGATCATCAAATTTAGCCGTGTAGGCTATGTGTTTATATGGGCTTAACTCCACATAAGTACCACCAAATGAATGGCCATTGCCGGTAGTGAAGTTGGTGAATGACATTTTGTAAGAGCCGCCTACTCTCGCATCCAGATGATGGACTTTTGCGGTAAAACCACAGGGAGGGAGCCATCTTGCAAAGGCATCAGCTTCAGTAAAAGCGCGATAAACCTTTTCAGGCGTCGTGCGGAATACACGGTGAAAATGCACGCTATTGGTAGACATAATGAATCTCCTATTAAAGTAAACGGTGAAGTAACCATACGCTGGTACTTAATAGTCGATTGAAAAAATGGCATTTCGACAATACCTGAAAAATTAATTTAGGTATTCCCAAACATCTGTCACAGCTTAATTGATTTTAGATTCCAATATTTGACCGTATTTAATTTGAATCAGTCCCCCGACCAGCACAAGAATGGCGTAAGGCCAAAATGCCAGGTGGTTGTATATACCTCCTGAGAATACGATAAGCCCGATAATACCATTTGGGATAAAACCTGCAGCCACCTGTATTTTGTAATTCATTGTTGCAGTATCTTCATTAGTTCTCGATGCAATAAAACCAGACCCAATAGATGCTGCATAAAATATAATTAACGATAGAAATTTCACCACTGAATCAATCGATTCCAAACCTGCAAACGCATTAAATATACTCACCAGGCACCAAACCAGATATGCACCTAATATCTCACCTAAAACAAGCACGCCCATTCCCCTGCCAATCGCTGCTGGGCCAGAAGGCTTGGGTGAGTTGAAAGCAAACCGGTAGAATTTATACAGTAAGAAAATAGAAAATATAAAAACACCGAGATGAAACAACAATCCAAAAGACAATTCCAGATGAAAATTCATTAATAATTTTCCATTAGCTAAAATATTTTTATGAAGTATAAATTCCTTGCTTCATACAACAAAAAAGGCGGCAAATGCCGCCTTTCAAATAAGGATAAAATTATATCCTTATTACTGCCATGATGTTGCCCATACCGATTGAAGTTGGTCTTTTACATCTTGCGATATAACCGCTCCGGAACCTGATGGTGGTGCGAATGCTGCCATAGCAGAAACCAGTGCTTCAACCTGGGTATTTAACAGCGTCGAACCATCACTTAGTTTAATTTGCTCAACTTGATAAGCACTACCGGAATACCAACTATTAACAACTAACTTATCTGATGTGCCTACAATACTGATCTCCAGATTATTACCGACATGGCTAAACCATAATTGATCAACCGCAATGTCAGCCCCCAACTGGACAACATCGGTATTGCCTGCGGTGGAGTCATTCTCGAAAACGGTATCCAATGCGTAACCCCGTCCAAATAAATACAAATCATTCCCGGTACCGCCGGTGAGATTGTCGTTACCTGCACCGCCATTCAAAGTATCATTACCTTCATTGGCAATGAGATTATTATTGCCGGTATTTCCCGTCAGATAATTATCTAATGCATTACCTGTTGCGTGGATATTGGCAGTGCCTGTTAATGTTAATGCCTCCAGATTATCACCCAGGGTGCGAGTAATACTGGAATTAACAGTGTCGTAACCTTCATTGGCATATTCGGTAACAACATCACCAACGTTATCGACAATATAGGTATCGTCTCCTGCACCACCAATTAAGGTATCTGCGCCGCCGCCGCCATTTAAGATGTTGGCGGCGCTGTTACCTTCTATTCTGTTTGCATATACACCACCGGTTCCATTAATAGCATTGTTACCGGTAAGCACCAGAATCTCTACCGCAGTTGGCAATGTGAATGAAACGCTGGATAAAACCTTGTCAGCGGCATCCGTATTGGAGAGCTCATTCACAACATCATCCACAGAATCGACAACATAGGTGTCGTTACCAGCTCCACCTAGCATGGCATCATTACCTGCACCACCATCAAGGTAATTATCCAACTCATTTCCTCTTATGATATTGTCCCCTGCATTTCCAGTTCCATGTGTAGCAGGACCAAATAGCGTAAGCTCTTCAATATTTGCGGACAATACATAGCTGGCCGTTGCTTCCACTCTATCTTTGGCGACAGGTGCCAGTTCGTCTACATCCTCAATAATTACATCAGCCGAATTATCTACTTTGTAGGTATCACTATTACTACCACCAATCATTGTGTCAATTCCAAGACCACCATCAATCACATTATTTCCACGACTGCCGACAATAACGTTGTTCAATTCATTACCTGTGACATTGTTCGAACTGGTAACTGAAATGGTCACATTTTCCAGATTTGCACCCAACACATAATTATTAACACTGGTGAAAACAGTATCGATGCCTTCGTTTGCATTTTCAGTAACAATGTCCCCGGCATTATCAACGTAATATTGATCATTGCCGGTTCCTCCAATTAATGTATCTGCACCAGTACCGCCATCAAGCGTGTCATTGCCCCCGCCGCCACTCAACAAATTATCTGCAGTGCTGCCAATTAATATATTGTTAAATTGATTTCCATATCCATTTCCAGTGCTCGTTAAAGTTAAATTTTCAAGGCTATCGTTTAGCGTAAATGTAAATGCTGCCCGGACTGAGTCCGTACCTTCATTTAAATTTTCAATAATTTGATCTGAAACATTGTCCAAAATATAAGTGTCGTCACCAATCCCACCAACGAGCGTATCATTACCTGCGCCACCATCCAGGGTGTCATTACCGGCTTTACCTTCAAGATAATTTGCATCGTAGTAACCTGTAATATAATTATCCAATTCGTTGCCAAAGCCATTTACGTTGTAGGCATAAATCGCCAGATTTTCCAGATTTGCACCGAGCGTGTAGGTGACTGTAGTACGAACAAGATCAACACCTTCATTTTCATATTCGACAAGTACATCGCCACCATCTATAAAGGAATAAATATCGTTTCCCGCTCCACCATACAAAGTATCTGCACCAGCACCACCTGCTAAGAAATCATCGCCGCCGTACCCCCAGAGCTGATCATTACCGTTATACCCCGATAAAGTATTATCTTGATCATTACCATGCATGATATTGCTTAGGGTATTACCAATACCGTTTATTGCAGCTGTACCGGTGAGATATATGTTCTCAACATTGGCACCCAGGGTATAAGTCACCGAGGTTTTTACAGTATCAATTCCTTCATTAGTAATTTCAGTAACAATATCTAACGCATCATCAACAATATAAACATCATCGCCACCACCGCCGAGCATGGTGTCGGCACCAGTGCCGCCATCAATAATGTCATTGCCTAAGCCGGCAATAATGGAATCATTACCCGCAAGCGCTTTAATAATATCGTCGTACTGGGTACCTGTGATTGTGTCATTACCGGCAGTACCCCAAATGGTAAATTGATCGAGAATGTTGTTAGCATTCCAGGTGGTCAAATCTGAAAATTGTATTTTTTCAATATTTCTGTGGCTCACAGAAAAATAATTTTGAACAACAACAGCATCGCCGGTTGCGGGAATTTGAATGGTTAAATTATTCGCCGTTCTGGAAAGTACAACCTCTGCCGGCAGTACAGAAATTATCAACGTATGATAACCACTTTGATCAATAATAATGTCTTGCCCAAAACCGGACTGGAAAGAATAGGTATCGTTACCATCGCCACCTTGTAGAGTATCTGCACCGCCCTCACCTACGATAAAGTCATCGCCGGCTCCACCTTCAATCGAATCATTGCCATCCCCACCGATAAGTGAATCATTTCCATTACCGCCATTTAAATAATCATTGCCACTAAAACCTAACAGAAAATCCGCGCCCTCAGCACCATAGACGCTGTCGCTGCCATCACCACCGTCCAGAAAATCTGCCCCATCTTCTCCATACATCACATCGGCATCAGCGCCGCCAAAAATACGATCATCGCCTTGCCCACCGTACAGCAAATCATTTCCTGCATCACCATAGAGGTAGTCATCACCATTGCCACCATTCAACGAATCAGCACCATCACCTGCTTGCAAAAGATCATCACCGTCTGCACCAATTAACGAATCACTGCCGTTATTACCGTACAAACTATCATTACCGTCACCACCATTCAGGATGTCATTACCTTCTTCACCCCAAATATTATCGGCACCGGCTTCACCGAAAATACTATCGTTACCGGAGTTTCCATTCAGGTAATCACCACCACCGCCACCGTAAATTTGATCGTTATCATCCCCCCCAAAAATAATGTCGTAATCTGCACCAGCAATTACAGTGTCATTACCGATACCACCTTCTACATAATTGGAGCCGGCACCAGCATCAATATAATCACTGCCGTTCTCTCCAAAAATATCATCATCACCATCCCCGGCAACGATTGAATCATCGCCATTTCCACCGAGGATATAATCGTCTCCATTACCACTGACAACACTGTCGTTACCGTCAAACCCATAAATCGAATCGTTTCCAACCGTACCAGTAATACTGTCAGCCGCATTTGTGCCAATATATTCACGGCCAAATAAATCAACGATTGCGGTATTACTAATTAAAGTTCCATCAAATAGTTTAATCAGGAAAAACTCACCGGAAGGCTGCTCGACCGAATTAAAATAGTTCTGGATACGAATTTGATCTGTTGAATTGGCAAGTGAGATAACCAGCGTATCGAAATCCATAGAATCCCTGGCGAAAACAAGATCCGCAAACACAATGCCTTCTTTAAATTGCAAAACATCTACGCCGTCTGTTATGCCGGATTTAAAAACATAATCACTTCCATCGCCATAACCAAAAAGATATGTGTCATCACCTTGCTCACCGTATAACGCATCATCTCCTTCACCACCATCAAGCACATCATTTCCGGCACCACCAGACAAAGTATCATTGCCCTCTTCACCGTAAAGAAAATCGTCCGTTTCTGCACCGATCAGATCATTTGCAGTGGAATCGCCAATTATTACAGCCATATTTTTAACTCCTGTATAGATTTAAGGGAAAATGAACCAGCAAAGTCGATTTTGAAAAATAAAAAATAAATTTCGCTGCTCAAGAAAAAGTGGTGAAAGATTTATGAAAAAAGCACACCTGAGTAATCTCACTCAGGTGTGCCAAATCATTATGTATTTGCTTGCCATGTAGCAGCGAGGACAGGTTGAAGCTGGTCTTTTACATCTTGCGATATAACAGAGCCAACACCCGTTGGTGGAGAAAATGCAGCCATTGCATTTACCAATTGATTAACCTGAGCGTTAAGTAACGTTGCAGAATCAACTTCAATTTTATCAAGCTGATATGAAGTACCCGAGTACCAATAATTGACTCTTACCGAATCAACTGTACCCACTCGATTAATTAATAGATCATTGCCAGAGCGGGAGAACCAGAGATCTTCCGATGAGGTATTAATAAAGCGAGCAACATCAATGCTTGCTGAATCGTAGTCATAGTTATCAATAACATCCTGACCAGATCCTGCTCCAAAAATGTAGGTATCACTTCCTAAACGCCCGGAAAGAAAATCGTCGCCACCGAGCCCAGTGAAGACATCATCTGTTTCATAACCAATCAAGCTATCTGCAGATGCAGTTCCTGTAAATGTCCGCACTTCAAGTTCAATTGCAGCCTTATCAAGAACCGTCCCATCAAAAAGCTCGATAGAAGTTAACTTATATCCCTCTCCACTAAACCACGATTCAATTCTCAGACTTTCACTAGTGTCCTTGATCGTCGCAACCAAATTGTATCCTTCTCTGCTCCAGCGAATATCCGCAGCTAAAATACCTTCCAATAAAATTAGCTTGTCATTGTGTAAAGGGTTGTTGAACTCATAATAGGAATAATCGTTGATGTAATCATTACCATCACCGCGTCCCCAATAATAAGTATCATCACCCAAACCACCGGCCATGGAATCGTTGCCAGCACCACTGTAGATTTTGTCATTGCCAGCTTCACCATTCAGAGAATCATTGCCTCCCAAACCAATTAGCACATCGTTACCACCAGAACCAACCAGATAATCAGCAGCTTCTGTACCGATAATTTTCGATGACTCCTGCTCAATCCAGGATTTTTCAACAACAGTTCCATCGGCAAGTTCAATGCGGCCTAATTGATATTCGATGCTGTTAAACCAATACTCAATATTTAACGTTTCA
>JAGKWQ010000023.1 GCA_021151825.1 Cellvibrionaceae bacterium | reverse complement strand
GATAAAGCTGAAACTAAAAGGACTGAGTCCGGTGCAATACCGAACCCAGTCCTTTCGTTAAACCCCTGCGGTTATGTCCAACTTTTGGGGTGCAGTTCAGATCGCCGGTTTTTTTATGCCCTAATTGACTGAAAAGGATGATGGGTTGGGATAGGTGTCGGCAGGTGATAATGACAAAAGTCGCTAGCGAGATGAATCCAAATCTGGTTTTATGATGTCCTAGATTAGTAGTGCATCATTAGTAGAAAATGATCGATAGTAAAATTGTAATTATCCAATGCCAGGGAGTTAACTATGTCATCGATTGATGAAAAATCCAAAATAGAAGCATCGGTACCCGGCAAACCTGTTGCCAAAGTGTCCCCGTCCAGTTGGGCGCTGGGTCTGGCTGTGGTATTGATTGGCGGGTTATTGCTGGCAAAAAATCTCGGAGTGGATTTATTTTTTCTGGATTTCCATAACTGGTGGGCATTTTTTATTTTGCTGGCTGCAATAGGGCCGTTGCAATTGGCTTATCGTTGTTATCGCCGCGAAGGTGTTGGTGTTGCCATGTTAAATGCATTGGTCACGGCGGCCTCAATCATTTTTGTTGCCCTGATCTTTTTACTGGATTTATCATTTGGAACATGGTGGCCGGCATTTATTATCATCGGTGGCCTTTATATGATGACCAGTCGCAATAATTAGTTTTACTGTTTGATAAAAAAGCCCTCAAATTATTTCGTTTGAGGGCTTTTTTTATTGTTCGTACCCAGCGCGGTATTAAATGGACCAGCTGATTAAATCGCAGTAATCTTTTTCTGCTTTTATGCACCAGCCATGAGAATGCCAATCGCCAAGGACAATACGTTCTGCTGGGTTGCCGTTGATCACCAAAGGGTGGCGGGCGGGGCGATGAGTGTGACCGTGTATGAGGCGTGTCACTTGTGCTTTTTCCATTTGATCGATAACTTCAGCGGGCGTTACATCCATAATGTCTTCCGCTTTCATACTGTTCATACTTTGGCTTTTTTCGCGCAATTGTGCGGCTAATGCACGGCGAGCACTCAATGGCTGCGCAAGAATTTGTTGTTGCCAGTGCGAGTTGCGCACCATGCTGCGAAATTGCTGGTAATCTTTATCGGCAGTGCACAAAGTATCGCCATGCAGCAATAGTGTTGGCGTGCCATATAAATCAATGACATGACTTTCCGGCAATAACACCATACCGGATTTGTGTGCGTAATCATCGCCTAATAAGAAGTCTCGATTGCCGTGCTGAAAATAAATCGCTACGCCGTTTTGTTTGAGTGTAAATAATTCGCGCGCAACTTCTTGTGGTAAATCTGCATCGTCGTCATCACCAACCCAGGCATCAAAAAAATCGCCGAGAATATAAAGTGCTTCGGATGTGCTGGCTTGGGTGTGCAGAAAATGAAAAAACGCCCGCGTAATAAGCGGGCGTGATTCGTGAAGATGTAAATCAGAAATAAATAATATCGACATCTTACGCAATAGTAGCGGATTGAATAATCACAGCTTCTTTGGGCACGTCCTGGTGAAAACCTTTGCTGCCCGTTTTTACGCCTTTAATCTTGTTAACCACATCCATACCGGCAGTGACTTTACCAAATACGCAATAACCCCAACCGGATGCATTTTTACCGGTGTGGTTCAGGAACGAGTTATCTTTTACGTTGATAAAAAATTGTGCAGTAGCACTGTGTGGATCATTGGTGCGCGCCATTGCTAAAGTGCCTGTCAGGTTTTGCAAACCGTTGTCGGCTTCGTTTTCAATTTGGTCGCGAGTTTTTTTCTGTTCAAAATCTTCGGTAAAACCGCCGCCCTGAACCATAAAGCCGTCGATAACGCGATGGAAAATAGTGCCGTTATAAAAACCTTCTTCTACATATTGCTTGAAGTTCGCAGCAGTTTTAGGCGCTTTTTCGAAATCCAGTTCGATAACAATATCGCCGTAGTTTGTGTGTAATGTGATCATGATAAGTCTCCCTATATAAAGCGAGTGAATAAAGCGGTCAAAAAGCCGGTATGATACGCGCTCCCCGAAAGGGAAGGAATCATAATCCCAATTAAATTTTTTGATGAAGCAGAGTTATGCAGAGCGGCAAAAGTCACATTTCTCCGGGTAAATTCCTGACTATTGAAGGCACGGAAGGTGTTGGAAAAAGCACCAATTTGGCCTTTGTTCGCGATTGGCTTACGGCTCGCGGTGTGGAGGTAATTGTTACGCGCGAACCGGGTGGTACACCGATGGCGGAAGAAGTGCGTAGCCTGCTGTTAAGCAAGCGCGATGAGCCGGTAAATGAAACAGCTGAACTCCTATTGGTATTTGCAGCCCGCGCACAGCATCTGGCGCAAGTGATCAAGCCGGCGCTTGCCCGTGGTGCCTGGGTGCTGAGTGACCGTTTTACTGACGCTACCTACGCGTATCAGGGCGGTGGCCGCGGCTTGAATAAAGCAGTAATTGAGGAATTGGAGCAGTTGGTTCAAGGCAATTTACGTCCAGACCTGACGTTGATTCTTGATATCGATGTGGAACTGGGTTTAAACCGTGCGCGCCAGCGCGGTGAATTGGATCGGTTCGAAAGCGAAACGATTGGTTTTTTTGAGCGGGTGCGAGCGGCTTATCGCCAGCGCGCCAACATGGCGCCGGAACGCTATGCATTGGTTGATGCAGGAAAAACGTTGCTTGAGGTTCAAGCAGATATTGATCAGGTATTAACCGCGTTGCTGAAGTAGAAAAATCAGGTGACGCGGCGATTAAAAATCGGCGTTGGTTTTAATTCTGATTTCCACACCGCTTATCGGATGGTCTAACCAGAGTTCCTGGGCATGCAAAAGCAGGCGCGGTGATTTTGCGAGTACAGGTTCGGGAGCGTACAGTCCATCACCCAGCATCGGGTGGCCCAGGCTCAGCATATGTACGCGGAGCTGATGGGTGCGACCGCTGACTGGCTCCAGTAATACGCGGGTGGTGTTTTGTTCGGTGTTGCGCTCGATAACCTTATAACGCGTATGGGCTGACTTGCCGTGCTCAAAACAGACTTTTTGCAGTGGACGATTGGGCCAGTCGCAAATCAGCGGTAATTTGATTTCTCCTTCATCCTCTTCCACCAATCCTTCCACCACGGCCACATAGCGTTTGTGAATTTCGCGTGCTTCGAATTTGTGGGTGAGATTTTTAAGGGTTAAATAATTCAGCGGAAACATCACAATGCCCGATGTTCCCTGGTCCAAACGATGGACGACACGCGCATTCGGGTTGAATTTCAGTGCGCGGTTATACAAACAATCCTGTTTTTCCGGCCCTTTGCCGGGTACACATAACAAACCAGGTGGTTTATTGGCGATGAGCAGGTCGTCGTCGAGGTACAAAATATCGAGTGGCAAATCGGTCATCATCAAGCCTGAAATGGAATTTAAGCGGGCGCGGATTATCGCAAATTTGCTAAGCTTGCCCAAATTTTTGTTCGGTGATCCGTGGTTGATTATTCAATGAGCGACTTTCCCATCCATCCATACCCTTGGCAACTCAACGATTGGCAGCATTTAGTGCAGCAAATTGCTGCGCAAAAATTACCCCATGCCATGATGATTGCCGGCCCAAAAGGGATCGGTAAACGCCATTTAGCCGATGCACTGGCGCAATTGCTACTCTGTGCCGCGCCCATCGAAGGTACTGCTTGCGGTAGATGTCGTGGTTGTGAGCTGAATAAATCCCAAACCCATCCGGATTTGTTGTGGCTGGAGCCTGAGGAAGAAGGCAAAGCAATTAAAGTGGACCAGGTCCGCGAACTCACTGAGTCTCTGAGTAAAACGGCGCAACAGGGTGGATATAAGGTAGTGATTATCGAACCGGCGGAAGCCATGAATGGCAATGCCGCGAATGCGCTACTTAAGTCGTTGGAGGAGCCGGCTGCCAATACAATGTTGGTTTTAGTTACCCATGCACCAAGTTCAGTATTGCCCACTATTCGCAGTCGCTGCCAGATGCGCAAATTACCTATGCCGCGCACCGAGCAAGTACTTCACTGGCTTTCACCGTTGATGGTTGGCAGTAATACCACGCCCGATGCTTTATTGGTCGCCGCGCGTGGCGCGCCCCTAACCGCGCTGGCATTGTTGCAGGGGGATGCATTGGAACAACGCGAACAAATCCTGCAGCAGTTTGTACGCTTAACACTAGGGCAGGTTTCTGCTATTGAAGTCGCGGCCAATTGGCAAAGTGGCGATGTAGTAGGGCTGGTTGAGTGGTTGTTGGGGCTGTTGCATAGCCTCGCACGCTGGCGGGCAGGCGCTAATGATCCGCAAATCGAGTTGGCGCCAGTTGAGTGGCGCGAACGCCTGAGTAACCTGAGTTTGCCGCTTTTGCATCGTTACATTGAAAAAATTTTATTATCCAAGCGTCAATTATTAAGTGGGGCAAATCCCAATAAGCAATTGTTATTAGAGGAATTATTGCTCGATTGGGGCGCTTTGTTGCGCGCGAGCACGAATCGTGCAATGGCGTCTGGACACTAGTGAGCTAATCTATTAGTGTCTCAACCTTGGCCCCTATAACCAATTGATTGGTTATAACGTTGGCTCTATAAAAAACCAGGAAGCAGGATCTGTTATGCAACCCATTGGTGGCGGTGCCCGTAACGGCATACTTTCCCTCACAATCAAAGATAAAGCTGTTTTATACGCAGCCTACATGCCGTTCGTAAAAAATGGCGGCATGTTTATTCCCACCAGTAAAAACTACAAACTGGGTGATGAAGTGTTCATGTTGTTAAGCCTGATGGACGAGCCGGAGAAAATTCCGGTTGCAGGTAAAGTGGTGTGGGTTACCCCAAAAGGCGCGCAAGGCAATCGTGCGGCAGGAATCGGGGTGCAGTTTAGTGATCAGGACAACACCGCAATCAACAAAATCGAAACTTATCTCGCGGGTATGCTCAATTCAGACAAGCCTACCCACACGATGTAATGTAAAATTCGCTCCACCGAGTTTCCCCGAAGCCAGGTTATGCCTGGCTTCGTTGTTTTTAGAATGAGCGTTTTTAGAGTGAGCTGTTTATGTTAATTGACTCCCACTGCCATTTGGATCGCATCAAACTTGATCCCTATAACGGTGATTTAAGTGCGGCCATCACTGCTGCGCACGAGCGCGGCATCCAGCAAATGCTATGTATTGGTATTAGTTTGGAAAATATTCAAACTGTCATTGATATTGCCCAGGCACATCCGCGTGTAGTTGCTTCTGTAGGGGTTCATCCGTGCGATGTAAAAGAAGGCGCCGCAACCGAAGCGCAATTAATTAATTGGGCCGCACAACCTAAAGTGGTTGCGTTGGGTGAAACCGGTCTTGATTATCACTACGAAACTGAAAGCAAAGAATTACAACACGAAAGTTTTGCGTTGCATTTGCGTGTTGGAAAACAAATTGGTTTACCGGTGGTTGTACATACTCGCGAAGCCAAAGCGGATACGCTCGCCCTAATTAAAGCACACGGCAGCCTGGAACATAGCGGCGTGCTGCATTGTTTTACCGAAGATTGGGAAATGGCCAAGTCGGCATTGGATTTAAATTACTACGTTTCTATTTCCGGCATAGTTACCTTTAAAAATGCCGAGCAAATTCGCGATGTCGTGCGCAATATGCCCATTGATCGATTACTAGTAGAAACTGATTCTCCTTATCTCGCTCCCATTCCCTATCGCGGTAAACCCAACGAACCTAAGTATGTGCGTGAAGTTGCGCAGTTTGTAGCAGATGTCCGCGGAATTCCGTTGGAAGAGCTCGCAGAAAAAACTACTGAAAATTTTTATCGCTTATTTAGCAAAGCCAAACAATATTTACCTCAATAAGGCCAAAACATGTCTGCACAACATCAACAAATTAAAATCATGCTCGAACTGCAAGACGGTATGAACACTAAAGTCACCGCCAACTGGCAAGCGCAAGGTTACGAATGGTACCGCGCTATTTGGGTCGAATGCGCTGAGCTTATGGATCACTACGGTTGGAAATGGTGGAAAAAACAATCGCCGGATACCGAGCAAGTTGCACTGGAATTAATTGATATCTGGCATTTTGGTTTAAGTATTTTATTGCAATCCGGCAGCTCGCAAGAAGACATCATCGCACGCCTTCAAAAAGAACTTGTGATTACAACTGACGAAAAAGATTTTCGCCTGGATCTGGAAAAGTTTGCTGCGGCAACCCTGGGTGATAAACAATTCCATATCGGTTTTTTTGCGCGCTTGATGGCTGGTGTAAATATGAGTTTTGATCAACTCTATCGCGGTTACGTTGGCAAAAACGTATTGAATTTTTTCCGCCAGGATCACGGTTATAAAGATGGCACTTACCGCAAGCATTGGCACGATGGCCGTGAAGATAATGAACATTTGGTAGAGGCTGTGCAATCATTGGATACGAGCAAGCCGGAGTTTAAAGACGAGTTGTATCAGGCGTTGGTTGCCCGTTATAAAAAATAAGAATGTAGTTTAGGGATTAACTATGTGGTTTTTGTTTGGATTTGTAACCATCGCAGCAGCAGGTTTTTTGAGTCTTGACGAAGGTATGAATTCTTAAATCATGCGGCAGTGCGGGCAATCTATAAATTGCCCGCACGCTCGTACAAGCTTCATTCACACTCCCATCTTCATTAACAACATCAAACTCCCCACACGTTCTTGAGCGGTTTTCGTAAATGTTGTAGCTCACGCGTTTGTCGTGTGTGCCCACCAAGGCGGTGCAATGCACAGACTTTCTTTCGGTTCCTTTCATGCAAACGTTATAGGGCGTGACCTGCAAGATTAATTCATTGGGAACTGTGTCGGCTGCACTGTGGCAATCGCCCCAATAAAACGTACGCGAAATACTCGTTACAACTTGGATAACGGGGATTGGTTCATAGATGTGCGTCCTTTCTGCGATGTCGATTTTGCAAAGTTATTACTTTTTTTCAAGAATTTTTCCAATCCATCGATTAAAAAATCTTCATTATTTGCAGTTATATGCAGTGACAAGGTTATTTGCTTTTGATGGCCAGGTTTTTGCGTACAGATTTTCTGAAACCAAATACCGTTTGATTCGTCACAGTAATACAGTTGTCCAAAAGGAGGATACGGAATGCCTACGCGTAAGGTTGATGTTGCAATTATCGGTGCCGGTACTGCCGGCTTGAGTGCGTATAACGCTGCAAAAAAATATACCGACGATATTCTTATCATTGAGGGCAGCAAATATGGAACTACCTGCGCCCGCGTTGGTTGTATGCCAAGTAAATTGCTGGTTGCAGCTGCTGACTATGCCCATCATGGCCAACAGGGTAACGATGTTTTTGGAATTACCTATGCACCTCCATTGATAAATGGCGTTGCAATTATGCAAAGAATTCGCAAGGAGCGGGATCGGTTTGTCGGCTCTGTTATCGAGTCCGTTAACGAATTTCCCATCGACAATAAACTTGAGGGGCGCGCTAAATTTATTTCGGCAAACGAATTGGAAGTGACTAAAGAGGATGGGGCTGTAGAAATAGTTAACGCGAAGCGAATTATTATTGCGACCGGTTCATCACCTTCTATTCCAGAATTTTTAAACGCAGCAGGTTCGCGTCTTTTGGTAAGCGATGATGTATTTGAATGGTATGACTTGCCGGCGTCCATTGCAATTTTTGGTCCGGGTGTTATCGGTTTGGAACTTGGTCAGGCATTGAGTCGCCTTGGTATAAAAGTGGCGGTTTTTGGTAAGAGCGGCGAGTTGGCAGCTATCAGTGATCCGGCAATCAGCCATTGCGCAGACATTGAATTCAATCGCGAATTTTATTTGGATCTGAATGCAGAAACCGCAAATATTCGCCAGGAAGAACACGGCGTTACCATTCAATATCGCCATCGCGAAAAAGGTATGATTGAAGAGCAATTCGATTATGTATTGGCGGCCACAGGTCGTCGCCCCAACATCGAGTTCCTCGCATTGGAAAATACCGATTTGGCGTTGGATGCTAAAGGTATTCCGATCTATAACCGTTACACCGGGCAATGTGGTAATTCATCTATCTATATTGCCGGCGATGTTTCCACCGATGTACCGCTATTGCATGAGGCGGTGGATGAAGGCCGGATTGCGGGTGCTAACGCAGCGCGTTCATTGCGTGATCCGGAAGATATTCGTGCGGGTGTACGTCGGACACCGCTCAGTGTGGTGTTTACTGATCCGCAAATCGCCAGTGTCGGGCAGAATCTGGAAGCAATCAGAAAGGGCTGCAATGATTGTTACGCGATTGGTGAAGTGAATTTTGAAGACCAGGGGCGTGCGCGGGTTATCAACAAAAATCGTGGCTTGTTGCGGGTTTATGGAGAGCAGGGCACTGGGCTCTTACTGGGCGCGGAAATGTTTGGCCCGGCGGCTGAGCATATTGCCCATCAATTGGCTTGGGTTATCCAATTGCGTTTGACCGTGCAGCAAGTGCTGGAACTGCCGTTTTATCATCCGGTAATTGAAGAAGGAGTACGAACGGCATTGCGTGATTTGAACCGTAAATTGCGGACGGGTGTTTCAAGTGCAAATTCCTGTCCAATATCACCCGAATAAATGGAGTCTCATCGTGAAAGCACCCGTAAGAGTTACCGTCACTGGCGCCGCTGGTCAAATCAGCTACTCATTGTTGTTCCGCATTGCTGCTGGCGACATGTTGGGCAAAGATCAACCAGTAATCCTGCAATTGCTGGAAATCACCCCGGCCCTGAAAGCGCTGCAAGGTGTAGCGATGGAATTGGACGATTGTGCATTCCCATTGTTGGCTGGCATTGTAACTACCGATGATCCTTCCGTTGCTTTCAAAGATACTGATTATGCATTGCTGGTTGGTGCACGCCCACGTGGCCCAGGCATGGAGCGTAAAGACCTGCTGGCTGCTAACGCCGCGATCTTCTCTGTACAAGGTAAAGCGATCAACGACCACGCTTCTCGCAACATCAAAGTATTGGTAGTTGGCAACCCTGCAAACACCAACGCATTGATCGCACAACGCAACGCACCCGATATCAACCCGCGTCAATTTACTGCAATGACCCGTTTGGACCACAACCGTGCCCTGTCACAATTGGCGACCAAAACCGGTACCAGCATCAACAACATCACCAAAGCACTGATCTGGGGTAACCACTCTTCTACCCAGTATCCAGACCTGCACAACACCCTGGTTGATGGTAAGCCAGCATTGAGCCTGGTTGACCAAGCCTGGTACGAAGGTGATTACATCCCAACCGTACAACAACGCGGTGCTGCAATTATCGCTGCGCGTGGTGCTTCTTCTGCTGCTTCTGCTGCTAACGCTGCAATCAACCACATCCGCGATTGGGCTCTGGGTACTCCTGCGAACGATTGGGTAAGTATGGGTGTATACAGCGATGGTTCTTACGGCATTGAGAAAGGCCTGATTTACTCATTCCCTGTTGTATGCAAAAACGGTGATTGGGAAATCGTTCAAGGTGTTGAGATCAATGAATTCTCACGCGCACGTATGACTGCAACTGAAAAAGAATTGCAGGAAGAGCGTGATGCGGTGAAAGAATTGTTGCCAGCGTAATTTACGTTTCGCAATAAAAATAGGGAGCAAATGCTCCCTATTTTTTTGTTCAAAATAAATTGTGTTACTTGGGGCCGAATATCAGCCACAAAATAAACCCTAACAATGGAAGCAACAACAGCACTAATGTCCAGACAACTTTTGTTCCTGTGCTGGCACTGCTTTGAACTGTTTTAACAATTGCGTAAATGACGCAGACCAACAAAATAAAACCAAAAAATCCGCCAACTTGTACGTCCATAATTTATCTCCTGCAGCAATTTTTGATATCTATATTGCTAGACAATCTGGTTACATAATCGTTCGCAACAGGTTAAATTTGCTTGAACTCCATCCATGCGCTCATGCGAGTGCCTGCGGGTAAATGCCATTTTTCTCCTAACACCGCGCCGCGCTCCACGCAAATATAAAATTGCTCGTTGCCAGCGCCTATGTCTGCGATTTTTGCTGCTGCTTCAGTGCCAGGATTCCACACTACAACACTAGGGCAATTATGGTGCGTAATTTCTATAGAGGGTGATCCATTGATAAGAACCGGGTTTTCAATCGCCGGATAAACACGATCCACCGGGCCAGAAAAGCTGACATTTCCAGATTGGTTTTTCTCGGCATAGTTTTCAAAATTATCGAAATAATTTCTACCCGATAAACCTTCAACCCGCACATCTGCTAATGAATTAATGCGATGGTAATTATGCATTGCCCAGCTGCACTCAAAATCGGCAGTGTCGGTATTATTGATAGTTAATTCAATTTTTGCGCTGCTGCCCAATGTCATACGTACTTCAGCAGAAAAATCATGAGCAAATAAATCATTGGCATCACTTTGGAATAAAAACCCCAATTCAACACTGCCATCTGCTTGTTCACGTGCGCCGCTAAATTCCCAGAACTGATTGCGTGCAAAACCATGCTTTGGTTTTGTTGGATCTGCTTGATTAACACCAAACCAGGGCAAGCATAATGGCACGCCGCCGCGCAGGGCTGTACCGGCGGTGAAATCGCAATTAGGGCTTAACCAGAGCAATGGGTCGCCATTGGTAGTTTTGAATTCCAGCAGGTGCGCACCTTGCAAGGAAATTACCGCGGAGCAAAGTGAAGTTTCAACGGTCAGTAAGGGAAGGCCGGTACCCGGTGCATCGGGATAAAGTTCTTTGCTATTCGTTAGTGTTAAAAATGGCGATTTCGCGACCAGTTGCTGGAGTTGTTGGGTGCTAGCGGCAGTGGGAGTGTTGATATGCATGGGCTCTACCAAATTCAGGACGATTATGACGGGATTTTATAGAAATCCATGCAAGCAAACAGCCAAATTTTTTGGTTTTGTGGTCGTTAAAACAGTATCATGCGCGCCTTTTCGACAAATTTGTTTTTCCCATGTTAACCCGGTAGGCATTAAGTAGGTGTTTGAGTGAGAAAGTCGCAGTTAGCTGATGGTTTTGTAATTGGGCAACGCTGGATAAGTGAATCCGAAGCGGATTTGGGGTTAGGTATCGTATTGGATGTATCTAATCGCCGTTTAACCCTGAGTTTTCCGGCAGCGGGCGAGCGCCGCACTTATGCGATGGAGAATGCCCCGGTTAGTCGCGTTAAATATGAAGTGGGTGAGAAGGTGCGTCATCAGGATGGCACCAAAGTTGTTATTACCGAAGTAATCGAGCAAGCCGGTTGTTTGCTGTACATCGGTATTACCAAAGAGAATGAAGCGCTTTCGATTCCCGAGTTTGAGCTCGATAGCTTTGTGCAATTCAGTACGCCGCGCGATCGCTTGTTTGCCGGTCAAATCGATAAGCATGATCATTTCACCTTGCGCTACCAAACGTTGCATTATCAAAACCAGCACCGCCAGTCACCTATGTTTGGTTTGGCGGGACCGCGTGTGCAATTGCTGCCGCACCAGTTATATATCGCCAGTGAAGTTTCCCAACGTCATGCGCCGCGCGTTTTACTCGCTGATGAAGTAGGTTTGGGTAAAACTATTGAAGCGGGATTGGTATTGCACCAGCAATTAATGAGCGGTCGCGTGCAGCGTGCGTTAATTGTTGTTCCGGCGAGTTTGCAACACCAGTGGCTGGTGGAAATGTTGCGCCGTTTTAATCTCGCGTTTACGTTATTGGATGAAGCGCGCTGCAATGCATTGGTGGGCTTGGATAGCGTTGAAGAATCTGTCGATTACGTTGACGATTTTGAAGATGACACCGAAAAAACCGCAGATACCAGCAATCCTTTTGAAACTGCACAATTAATTATTTGCTCGCTGGATTTCCTTACTAAAAATAATTATCGCTACGAACAAGCGGTGCAAACTGAATGGGATTTGTTACTGGTAGATGAAGCGCACCATTTGCAATGGTCAGAGAAAAAACCGAGCAAAGCTTATAATTGCATTGAAGGTTTGGCAAAAAAATCCAAAGGATTGTTACTGTTGACCGCAACACCTGAACAGCTTGGGCTGGAAAGTCACTTCGCGCGTTTGCGTTTGCTTGATCCGGATCGCTATTACGATTTGGAAAAATTTATTGCTGAACAAAAAGCCTATCAACCATTAAATGAGTTGGTGCAAGAATTGTTGCAGCAACAACAAGACGCTGCCACAGCGATCCCAGCGACGTTATTAAAAGCATTGGCAGATTATTTGCCGAAAGAAACGCTCAAAGAGTTGCAGGAACAAGCAGAAGGGCAAAGTCTTGCCGTTGCATTGGACACTGCTGTGCATTACCTGCTGGATCGCCACGGCACGGGGCGCGTTCTTTTTCGCAATACCCGTAACTCGGTTGCCGGTTTCCCTGATCGTAAATTGCATGCGCATTCGCTGACACTTGCCGATGAAGATATCCAGGCATTACAAACCCAATCCCTTGCTGCACAAATTTGTGCCGAACAATTCTGGCAACAAAAAACCGATAGTGATTGGTGGTTGCAAGATCCGCGCGTCACCTGGCTTGCTGAATGGTTGCGTCAACATCGCCGTAAAAAAACGGTCGTGATTTGCGCGAGTGCTGATTCTGCGCAATCGATTGAAGAGTTTTTGCGCTTGCGCAAAGGTTTTACTACCGCCGTATTCCATGAAGGTTTAAGTTTGATTGAGCGTGACCGCGCTGCAGCGTATTTTGCGGAGCCAGAAGATGGCGCACAGGTCTTAATTTGTTCGGAAATCGGTAGTGAGGGGCGCAACTTCCAGTTTGCGCAGGATCTGGTGCTGTTTGATTTGCCGACTAACCCGGATCTACTGGAGCAACGTATTGGCCGTTTGGACCGTATCGGCCAAACTGCTACCGTTAATGTTCATGTACCTTTCTATGAACATTCTGCGCAAGAGAAATTATTGAACTGGTATCACCAGGGGCTTAACGCGTTTGAAAAAACCTGCGCGATTGGTCAGGCGGTATATGCTCAGTTTGCAGAAAAACTTTTGCCCGCACTTGTCAGTAATGACGAGGCTGCATTTGCAAAACTGACTGAAGAGACACGCGCATTCTCCAGTAATCTGGTTGAGCAATTACAACAAGGCCGTGATCGCTTGCTGGAATTAAATTCTTGCAAACCAGAGCAGGCGAAAGCATTGGTTGATAAGTTGGCAGAAAATGATGCGAATGCTGCGTTGCCTAATTACATGGAGCAAGTGTTTGATAGTTTTGGTATCGACTATGAGAAACACAGTGAAAAAAGTTTGGTGTTGCATCCCAGCGATCATATGCGTATCGCAGAGTTTCCCGGCTTGCCGGAAAGTGGTTTGACGATTACCTATGATCGCCAGCAAGCGTTGTCACGTGAGGATATTCAATTCCTTTCGTGGGAACATCCACTGGTTGTCGGCGCACAGGATTTAATTTCCCTGAGCGAGTTTGGTAATACCGCGTTATGCACTTTGAAATTGCCGCCCTTAAAACCGGGAACACTTCTTTTAGAAGCGCTATTCGTATTGCATTGTCCGGCTCCCGCTGAGTTGCAGTTGTTCCGTTATATGCCACAATCTTTATTACGTGTATTACTGGATGACAAGGGCAAAGACTTGTCAGCAGTATTGGGGATTAATCAATTCAGCAAATTATTGCAAAAAGTCCCCCGTAATAACGCACAGGATCTGGTTCGCCATGCGCGCCCAACCTTGACGACGATGGTGCAAAAAGCGGAAGACATTACCGCCGCAAAACAAGCGGAATTAATTGCCGAAGCGACTGCCAAAGTCACTGAACAATTAAATGGTGAATTATCGCGTATGAAAGCATTAAAGGCCGTTAATCCCAATGTGCGCCAGGAAGAAATTGATTACTTGCAGCAACGTTTGTCAGCGAGCCTGCATTTCTTGAGTCAGGCAAATATCCGGTTAGATGCCTTACGCGTGGTAATGACAATTTAATTTTTGTATGTGTTGTAGGTGATTCGTAGGGGGCGCGATTTATTGCGCCGCAAAAAAATGCGGAATAGATGTTATTAACAAGTCGCAATAAAACGGGCGTGATAAAAAGGTTCAATTTATTAAACCCAAAAATTGTCCTCAATCAATACATCAATTTAAAATTAAACCCAATAAACCAGGGTAAAAATATGTATATATTCTCCGCCAATGGCCGTGCCAAACGCGCATTTGATGATATTAAAGAGGGGCAGATGGTGCCCTTTATTGTGTACATTAATTTCAAGGATTTATTCGGGGCCGAGCACTTGTGCAAACTGTATTTAATGCGCGCCGGCTTCACTGAAATTGATATCGAAAATCGCAAACTGGTGCCGAGCAATTTAACCAGTGACCCGCGCGTAATCGCTGCTGATAAGGCTATGGCTGAAGCGATAAAAGATGGTTATATGATCCAGATGTTTGACGAATAAAATTCGCTCCAAACACATCTCATTTAATATAACGGCAGCCTCGAACTTTTTATGTGCCATTGGGTCTAGTAAGGACTTTCAATAATGGCACTACAAGTATGTTGGCTCACACTTTCGAACACAAAAAACCGACCGGATATGAACTGCACCCCAAAAGTTGGACATAACCGCAGGGGTTTAACGAAAGGACTGGGTTCGGTATTGCACCGGACTCAGTCCTTTTAGTTTCAGCTTTATC
>JAGKWQ010000022.1 GCA_021151825.1 Cellvibrionaceae bacterium | reverse complement strand
GATTCACCCGATTGCGATGGAAGAAGGCTTGCGCTTCGCTATCCGTGAAGGTGGTCGTACTGTTGGTGCTGGCGTTGTAGCCAAGATCATTCAGTAATTAGATGTTTTGTGCGATAGCGATGCTATCGCACAACTCTGCTTCATTTATGTTAGGCCAGTAGTTCAATTGGTAGAGCACCGGTCTCCAAAACCGGGTGTTGGGGGTTCGAGTCCCTCCTGGCCTGCCAAATTTCATGAAGGTTTCAATCGATAATGACTGCAAATACTGAAGAAAAAGTTTACCGGCTGGACGCTTTAAAATGGCTTCTGGTTGTTGCTGTGGTTGCTGCCGGCATTGTTGGAAACTCTCATTTTTCTGCTGAATCTATTCTCTATCGTGCATTGGGCTTGATTGCGCTTGCCGGCATTGCAGTGTTTGTTGCATTGCAAACTGCAAAGGGCAGTGCAATCGCTGATGTTGTGCGCGGTGCTTTGGTTGAGCTGCGTAAAGTGGTTTGGCCTACACGTCAGGAAACCAATCAAACAACTTTAATTGTGCTCGCAGTAGTGATAGTTGCTTCAATTATTTTATGGTTGTTGGATACCTTTTTTGGTTTCATCGCCTCCAGCATCATAGGATAAGAATTATGGCTAAGCGCTGGTATGTGGTTCACGCCTATTCTGGTTATGAAAAAAAAGTAGCTGCATCTTTGCGTGATCGCGTTGCACTTTACGGTATGGAAGAAAGTTTTGGGGAAATCCTCGTTCCTACCGAAGAAGTTGTTGAAATGCGTGGCGGACAAAAGCGTAAAAGCGAACGAAAGTTTTTCCCAGGATATGTATTGGTTCAGATGGAGCTGAATGATGATACATGGCACTTGGTTAAAGATACTCCTCGTGTAATGGGGTTTATTGGTGGCAAGGCTGACCAGCCTGCACCTATTACAGAGAAAGAAGCTGAGGCAATTTTGCGTCGCGTTGATGACTCCATTGAAAAGCCTAAGCCCAAAACAATTTTCGAGCCAGGCGAAATGGTTCGTGTCATCGACGGCCCATTTAATGATTTTAATGGTGTCGTTGAGGAAGTAAATTACGACAAAAATAAACTGCGCGTAGCCGTACTTATTTTTGGACGTTCAACTCCGGTGGAGTTGGAATTTAGTCAGGTCGAAAAGACTTAAAAGAGCTAAAGGTTTTCAATGCCCTTCTTTGTTTTTGCAAAGAGGGGTTTTCGTGTCCTTGGTGATCGCCAAGGCGGGGAGCCGAAGACGTCCGATTTTGCCAAAGATCTGGCCGAGGCGCTAATACCCATAGGGGAGTAATATCATGGCAAAGAAAGTAACCGCTTACGTTAAGCTGCAAGTTGCAGCTGGCAAAGCAAACCCAAGTCCACCAGTTGGTCCAGCATTGGGTCAGCATGGTGTGAACATCATGGAATTCTGTAAAGCATTCAATGCCCAGACTCAGGGTATGGAAGTTGGATCTCCTGTTCCTGTGATTATCAGTGTATACAGTGACCGCAGCTTTACATTCGTGATGAAAACTCCACCAGCTTCCTTCTTGTTAAAGAAGGCGGCAGGCATTACCAGTGGTTCTGGTCGTCCAAATACCAACAAAATTGGAAAAGTGACCCGTGCTCAACTCGAAGTAATTGCAAATACCAAACAAGCTGATTTGACTGCTGCTGATTTGGATGCTGCAGTGCGCACCATTGCAGGCTCTGCGCGCTCAATGGGTTTGGAAGTGGAGGGTTTATAAGATGGCTAAAATTACTAAACGTCAACGTGCTATTAATGAGAAAGTTGATTCAACCAAACAATACGCTATCGAAGACGCTGTTGCTCTGTTGAAAGAACTTTCTAATGTAAAGTTTGCTGAAACTGTTGATGTTGCTATCAGTTTGGGTATTGATCCGCGTAAATCTGATCAATCAGTTCGTGGCGCTACTACTCTGCCACACGGCAACGGCAAATCCGTTCGTGTAGCTGTTTTCACCCAAGGCGCAAACGCTGAAGCAGCAAAAGCTGCGGGTGCAGAATTTGTTGGTATGGACGAGTTGGCCGCTGAAATCAAAGCAGGTAAAAACGATTTTGATGTTGTTATTGCCAGCCCTGATGCAATGCGCGTAGTTGGTCAGTTGGGTCAAGTGCTTGGTCCTCGTGGCCTTATGCCAAACCCGAAAACCGGTACCGTGACTCCAGATGTAGTAACTGCAGTTAAAAACGCTAAAGCAGGCCAGGTTCGTTTCCGCGCAGAAAAAGGCGGTATCGTTCATGGTGGTCTGGGCAAAATTTCTTTTGATACTGTGGCTATCAAAGAAAACCTGGAAGCATTGGTTAACGATTTGAAAAGAGCCAAACCAGCAACTTCAAAAGGTATCTACCTGAAGAAGATTTCCCTGAGCACCACTATGGGCCCAGGTTTGGTAATTGATCAGGCATCACTCGCAATTTAATTTGCAGATGCAAAAGAACTTTGGGGTCCGCCCTCTTTTTTAATAAGGAGTGGGCGGGCTGTCAAAGACCGTAGGTGTCAACGATTTTTCCGCGACTTAATGTAATTCGCCTACGCAGATGGTGAGACCCTTTTCAGCATTTTATAAATCTGAATGACATCACCAAACGATGTCTTCACTGTTTGTTAAATTCAATTTATCAAGCAGAGAAGATTGAAGACAACGATAGATTATATGTCTATCCCAACAGGAGAAATCCCGTGGCACTAGGACTTGATGGTAAGAAAGCGATTGTCGCTGAAGTCCATGAAGCTGCTAAGAGTGCGTTGTCTGCGGTGGTTGCGGATTCCCGTGGCGTAACCGTAGGTAAAATGACCGCTCTGCGCAAGCAGGCCCGTGAAGCAGGCGTTTGGATTCAAGTCGTCCGTAACACATTGGCCCGTCGCGCTGTACAAGGCACAGCTTACGAATGTCTCGCTGACAGTTTCGTAGGTCCAACCTTGATTGCTTTCTCGAATGAACATCCAGGTGCGGGCGCCCGTATCCTGCAGGATTTCGCACGTGAAAACGACAAGTTTGAATTAAAAGCTGCCGCTTTTGAAGGTGAAAAGGTAAGCGTCGCTACACTGGCAACTCTGCCAACATACGACGAAGCTATCGCTCGCCTGCTACGTACAATGAAAGAAGCAGCTGCTGGCAAATTGGTTCGCACTATTGCGGCCATCGCCGAGCAAAAAGAACAGCAAGCTGCCTAATCGTTTCGATTGCAGCTTTATCTAGATTAATTGAGCCCTTCAGGCTCCCAATATAGGAATTGAGACATGTCTCTGACTAAAGAAGATATCATCAATGCCATCGCAGAACTGTCAGTAAAAGAAGTTGTTGAGCTGGTATCTGCAATGGAAGAAAAATTCGGTGTTAGCGCTGCTGCTGCCGTTGCTGTTGCCGCTGGCCCAGCTGCTGCTGCTGTTGAAGAGCAAACTGAATTCAACGTAATTCTGTCATCTGTTGGTGACAAGAAAGTTAACGTAATTAAAGCTGTTCGTGAGCTGACTGGCCTTGGCTTGAAAGAAGCTAAAGACTTGGTAGAAGCTGCACCAAAAGCTGTTAAAGAAGCTGTTTCAAAAGCCGATGCAGAAGCTGCAAAAGCAAAACTGGAAGAAGCTGGCGTTTTCATGGCTGCGATCAAGCCCGATCC
This sequence comes from Cellvibrionaceae bacterium, assembly GCA_021151825.1. Classification (GTDB taxonomy): domain Bacteria; phylum Pseudomonadota; class Gammaproteobacteria; order Pseudomonadales; family Cellvibrionaceae; genus Cellvibrio. The sequence continues at coordinate 11,862 of JAGKWQ010000022.1, read as the reverse complement.
GCGAACAAGCTGGGGAATACAGATGGCTTACTCATATACTGAGAAAAAACGTATCCGCAAGGATTTTGGCAAACTGCCGCATGTAATGGATGTACCTTACCTCTTGGCGATTCAGTTAGATTCCTACAGAAAGTTTACCCAGGCAGACACTGCGCCTAATAAGCGTGATGATATGGGATTGCACGCTGCTTTCCGTTCCGTTTTTCCAATTGTCAGCTACTCAGGTAATGCTGCGCTCGAGTATGTGAGCTACAACCTTGGCAAAGCTGCATTTGATGTAAATGAATGTATTTTGCGCGGTGCAACCTACGCTGTTCCCCTGCGCGTTAAAGTGCGCTTGATTATTTATGATCGTGAATCGTCTAACAAAGCGATCAAAGATATTAAAGAACAAGAAGTTTACATGGGCGAAATTCCGCTCATGACTGACAATGGTACTTTTGTAATCAACGGTACCGAGCGTGTAATTGTTTCCCAGTTACATCGTTCTCCTGGTGTGTTCTTTGACCATGATAAAGGCAAGACTCACTCATCAGGCAAGCTGCTTTATTCTGCACGTATTATTCCTTACCGTGGTTCATGGTTGGACTTCGAATTTGATCCAAAAGATTTGCTGTATGTGCGTATTGATCGCCGTCGCAAATTGCCTGCAACTATTTTGTTGCGTGCACTCGGATTCAGCTCGCAAGAAATGCTCAGCATGTTCTTCGAGACCAGCAGCTTTACCTTGGGTAAGGATGGTCAATTCAGTTACGAAGTAGTTCCATCACGTTTGCGTGGTGACGTTGCTACATTCGATATTAAAGATGACAAAGGCAATATTATTGTTGAAGAAGGTCGCCGTATTACTGCGCGCCATATTCGCCAGCTGGAAAAAGCCGACGTTAACCAAATGGATGTTCCATCGGAATATCTGTTGGGTCGCTCATTGGCAAAAGATATTGTTGATACTCGCACCGGTGAACAGCTGTTTGAATGCAACACCGAAATTACTGCGGACGTATTGAATAAGATTGCTGCTGCCGGCGTTGAGAAGGTAGAGACTCTCTATACCAACGAACTGGATTGTGGTCCGTTTATTTCTGAAACTCTGCGTGTTGATCCAACTCGCACTGCGCTGGAAGCACTGGTAGAAATTTACCGCATGATGCGCCCAGGCGAGCCACCGACAAAAGAATCGGCGGAAGCGCTGTTCCAGAATTTGTTCTTCTCGCAAGAGCGTTACGATTTATCTGCTGTAGGTCGTATGAAGTTCAACCGCCGCCTTGGCCGCGAAGCTGAAACTGGCGAAGGTACTTTGTCCAATGACGATATCGTTGATGTGATGAAGACGTTGATCTCCATCCGTAACGGTAAAGGCGTTGTGGATGATATCGATCACTTGGGTAACCGTCGCGTTCGCTCTGTCGGTGAAATGGCAGAAAACCAATTCCGTGTTGGTTTGGTGCGTGTTGAGCGTGCAGTGAAAGAACGTTTGTCCATGGCGGAAAGTGAAGGCTTGATGCCACAGGATTTGATTAACGCGAAACCGGTTGCCGCTGCTGTTAAAGAATTTTTCGGTTCTTCACAGCTGTCGCAATTTATGGATCAAAATAACCCGCTGTCAGAAATCACGCACAAGCGTCGTGTCTCTGCGCTTGGCCCAGGTGGTTTGACTCGTGAGCGTGCAGGCTTTGAAGTTCGTGACGTACATCCGACTCACTATGGTCGTGTATGCCCAATCGAAACTCCGGAAGGTCCAAACATTGGTTTGATCAACTCTCTGGCAACTTATGCCCGCACTAACAACTACGGTTTCCTTGAGAGTCCGTATCGCAAAGTGATTGATGGCAAGGTAACCAACGAAATTGATTTCCTGTCAGCAATTAACGAATCTGAATATGTTATTGCGCAAGCATCGGCGACACTGGATGACAATGGCAATCTGACGGAAGAGCTGGTATCCGTTCGTCACATGAACGAATTTGCGCTTAAGCCAGCAGCTGAAGTTCAGTATATGGACGTATCTGCGCGTCAGGTTGTGTCTGTTGCAGCTTCATTGATTCCATTCCTTGAGCACGACGATGCGAACCGTGCCTTGATGGGATCAAACATGCAGCGTCAAGCTGTTCCAACCCTGCGTTCGCAAAAGCCTCTGGTTGGTACGGGCATGGAGCGCAATGTTGCTGCTGACTCAGGTGTGTGTGTCGTTGCCAAACGCGGTGGTGTGATTGATAGTGTTGATGCTGGTCGCATCGTTGTAAAAGTTCACGATGCAGAAGTACAAGCTGGCGATGCCGGTGTGGATATTTACAACCTGATCAAATACACCCGTTCTAACCAAAATACCTGTATTAACCAACGTCCAATCGTAAGCATGGGGGATGTGGTTTCTCGCGGTGACATTCTGGCTGACGGCCCATCTGTTGATATGGGTGAATTGGCGCTTGGCCAAAACATGCGTATCGCGTTTATGCCGTGGAACGGTTACAACTTCGAAGACTCGATTCTGGTTTCCGAGCGTGTTGTACAAGAAGATCGCTTTACGACTATCCACATTCAGGAATTAACCTGTATCGCACGCGATACCAAGTTGGGTAGTGAAGAAATCACCGCCGATATTCCAAACGTGGGTGAAAGCGCCCTGAGCAAACTGGATGAGTCCGGTATTGTTTACATCGGTGCGGAAGTAGTTGGCGGCGATATTCTGGTTGGTAAGGTGACGCCAAAAGGCGAAACCCAATTGACACCGGAAGAAAAACTGCTGCGCGCCATCTTCGGTGAAAAAGCCTCTGATGTTAAAGACACTTCCTTGCGTGTGCCTTCAAGCACCAAGGGTACGGTTATCGACGTTCAGGTATTTACCCGTGATGGTCTGGAAAAAGATCAACGCAGCCTGGAAATTGAAAAAGCGCAATTGGATGAAGTGCGTAAAGATCTCAACGAAGAGTACCGTATCGTTGAAACGGCGACTTTCGAGCGTTTGCGTTCAGCATTGGTAGGTCAAATTGTTGCATCAGGAAAGAACGTGAAGAAAGGTGAAGCCATGACTCACGATATCCTGAATGGTCTGGAAAAAGACCAATGGTTCAAGCTTCGCATGAACGAAGAAGCATTGAACGAGCAAATTGATCGTGCAGAAGAGCAATTAGCTGAGCGTCGCAAGATTCTTGATGAACGTTTCGAAGACAAGAAGCGCAAGTTGTCCACTGGTGATGACCTGGCTCCTGGCGTTCTCAAAATTGTTAAAGTTTATTTGGCTATCAAGCGTCGTATCCAGCCCGGCGACAAGATGGCAGGTCGTCACGGTAACAAAGGGGTTATCTCGGTCATTATGCCGATCGAAGATATGCCTTACGACGAAAATGGCGAGACGGTTGATATCGTCCTCAACCCGCTCGGCGTACCTTCACGTATGAACGTGGGTCAGGTGTTGGAAATGCACCTGGGTATGGCCGCGAAAGGTTTGGGTGTGAAGATCAACAAGCTGGTGCAAGAGCAAAAAGCGATTGCTGATGTTCGCGCATTCCTTGAAGACATTTACAACAAAACCGGTGATGTTGCTGCGAAAGAAGATCTGGCGTCATTCTCTGACAAAGAAATTCTTGATCTGGCCAAAAACCTGATTGACGGTGTACCAATGGCAACGCCGGTATTTGATGGTGCGAAAGAGCATGAAATCAAAGCCCTGTTGCGTCTGGCTGGCTTGTCTGATTCAGGTCAAACCATTCTTTATGATGGACGTACCGGTGACCAGTTCACTCGCCCGGTAACCGTTGGCTACATGTACATGTTGAAGTTGAACCATCTGGTTGACGACAAGATGCACGCCCGTTCAACTGGTTCGTATAGTCTGGTTACCCAGCAGCCATTGGGTGGTAAAGCGCAGTTTGGTGGTCAGCGCTTCGGTGAGATGGAAGTGTGGGCGCTGGAAGCATACGGCGCCGCTTACACCTTGCAAGAAATGCTTACTGTTAAGTCGGATGACGTTGCGGGTCGTACCAAGATGTATAAAAACATCGTGGATGGCGACCATCGTATGGAGCCGGGCATGCCCGAATCCTTCAACGTATTGGTCAAGGAAATCCGTTCTCTGGGTATCAACATCGAGCTTGAGCAAGAAGAGTAATGCTCGGCTTTACAACTGGGGCTTAAAAGCTCCAGTTGTATACCCGGAATTGAACACCAAAGAATTCGCCTAGAAGTTTAATGAAAGCTCCCCCGGAGCCCACAGGAGAAAGCGCCTTGAAAGACTTACTGAATTTGCTCAAGTCCCAGGGACAAGTCGAAGAGTTCGACTCTATTCGTATTAGCTTGGCATCACCTGAAATGATTCGTTCATGGTCCTTTGGCGAAGTGAAAAAGCCAGAAACCATTAACTACCGTACCTTCAAGCCTGAGCGTGAAGGTCTGTTCTGCGCCAAGATCTTTGGTCCGGTAAAAGATTACGAATGTTTGTGCGGTAAGTACAAGCGCATGAAGCATCGCGGCATTATTTGTGAAAAGTGTGGCGTTGAAGTGACCCTGGCTAAAGTGCGCCGTGAGCGCATGGGTCACATTGAGCTGGCAAGCCCGGTTGCTCACATCTGGTTCCTGAAGTCACTGCCGAGTCGTATTGGTTTGTTGCTGGATATGACCCTGCGTGATATCGAGCGCGTGCTCTATTTTGAATCCTATGTAGTGACCGAGCCTGGTATGACTACGCTGGAGCGCGGCCAATTGCTCACTGACGAGCAATACTTCGAAGCGATGGAAGAGTTTGGTGATGAGTTCGAAGCCCAAATGGGTGCTGAAGCTATTCAGACTCTGATGCGTGCTATTGATCTGGAATCAGAAATTCAGCGCTTGCGCGAAGAAATTCCAAACACCACCAGCGAAACCAAAATCAAGAAATACTCCAAGCGACTGAAGCTTTTGGAAGCATTCTTCTTCTCTGGCAACAAGCCGGAGTGGATGGTAATGGAAGTGTTGCCAGTATTGCCGCCAGATTTGCGTCCATTGGTTCCATTGGATGGTGGCCGTTTTGCAACGTCTGACCTGAACGATTTGTACCGTCGCGTGATCAACCGTAACAACCGTTTGAAGCGCCTGTTGGATCTGAATGCGCCGGATATTATCGTGCGCAACGAAAAGCGTATGCTGCAAGAAGCAGTAGATGCATTGTTGGATAACGGTCGTCGCGGTCGTGCAATTACCGGTTCGAACAAGCGTCCGCTGAAGTCTTTGGCAGATATGATCAAAGGTAAGCAAGGTCGTTTCCGTCAAAACCTGCTCGGCAAGCGCGTTGACTACTCCGGTCGTTCGGTAATCGTGGTAGGTCCAACCCTGCGTCTGCACCAGTGCGGTCTGCCGAAAAAGATGGCATTGGAATTGTTCAAGCCGTTTATTTTCAGCAAACTCGAATTGCGCGGTTTGGCAACCACAATTAAAGCCGCCAAGAAAATGGTTGAGCGTGAAGAGGCCGTGGTATGGGATATTCTCGACGAAGTAATTCGCGAGCATCCGGTACTGCTGAACCGTGCACCAACACTTCACCGTCTTGGTATCCAGGCGTTTGAGCCGGTGCTGATTGAAGGTAAAGCAATCCAACTGCACCCGCTCGTTTGTTCTGCGTACAACGCCGACTTCGACGGTGACCAGATGGCAGTTCACGTTCCGCTGACTATTGAAGCCCAGTTGGAAGCGCGTGCGCTGATGATGTCCACCAACAACATTCTTTCTCCTGCTTCCGGCGAACCAATTATCGTTCCGTCGCAAGACGTGGTATTGGGGTTGTATTGGATGACTCGCGACCGTGTAAACGCTAAAGGCGAAAACATGGTGTTTGCGGATACTGCAGAAGTGTCACGTGCGTATTACTCCAAGCAAGTTGACTTGCAGGCGCGTATTAAAGTGCGTTTGTCCGAGACGTTGATTGGCCCTGAAGGTGAGAAAACCAGCGAAATCAAACTGGTGCAAACTACTGTCGGCCGTGTGTTGTTGTGGGAAATCGTCCCTCCTGGCATGCCACTGGAAATGATTAACCGCCCAATGGTTAAGAAGGCAATTTCTGCCGCGATTAACTACTGCTATCGCGTAGTGGGTTTGAAGGCGACCGTAATTTTCGCTGACCGTTTGATGTACATGGGTTACGACTTTTCTACCAAGTCCGGCTCATCCATCGGTGTAAACGACTTTACTATCCCTGCTGCCAAAGCCGACATCATTGGTCGCGCTGATGCTGAAGTAAAAGAAATCGAAACCCAATACGCCTCAGGTCTTGTGACTCAGGGTGAGAAATACAACAAGGTTATCGACATTTGGTCGCGTGCTAACGATTTGGTTGCCAAATCGATGATGGAAGGTATTTCCAAAGAAGCCGTTATCAATCGCGATGGCGTTGAGGAATTACAACCGTCATTTAACTCGGTATTTATGTACGCTGACTCAGGTGCGCGTGGCTCGCCCGCCCAGATCCGTCAGTTGGCAGGTATGCGTGGTTTGATGGCGCGTCCGGATGGCTCGATCATCGAGACTCCAATTAAAGCGAACTTCCGTGAAGGTTTGAACGTACTCCAGTACTTCATCTCGACGCACGGTGCGCGTAAAGGTTTGGCGGATACCGCATTGAAGACCGCAAACTCCGGTTACTTGACTCGTCGTTTGGTTGACGTTGCGCAAGATCTGGTAGTAACTGCTATCGACTGTGGTACCGATGAAGGTTTGACCATGTCACCGGTAATCGAAGGCGGCGACGTTATCGAATCTCTGGGGGACCGTATCCTCGGCCGTATTATTGCGCGCGACGTTATTCGTCCTGGCACCGATGAAATCCTGGTTCCTGCTGGCACCATGATTGATGAAGCCTGGGTTGAGCGCGTTGAAGCTATGGGTATTGATGAAGTGCTGGTGCGCTCACCAATTACCTGTGAAGCACGCAGCGGTATTTGTTCTATGTGTTACGGCCGTGATCTGGCTCGTGGTCATCGCGTTAACGTGGGTGAAGCAGTTGGTGTTATCGCAGCCCAGTCAATCGGTGAACCAGGTACCCAGCTGACCATGCGTACCTTCCACATTGGTGGTGCGGCATCGCGAGCGTCTGCGGCAGATAGCGTACAAGTTAAACAAGAAGGTACTGTTCGTTTGCTCAACGTTAAAGTTGTGAGTAATCCCGCCGGCAACTTGGTTGCAGTTTCCCGTTCCGGCGAGTTGGCAATTGCCGACAGCAGCGGTCGCGAGCGTGAGCGTTACAAGATTCCTTATGGTGCGTTGATCACCGTTAAAGATGGCGAAGCGGTAAAAGGTGGCCAAATCATTGCTAAATGGGATCCGCATACTCACCCGATCGTATCGGAAGTGGCAGGTACTGTTGCGTTCTCTGGTATGGAAGACGGTCTTTCTATCCGTCGTCAAACCGACGAATTGACTGGTTTGAGTTCTATCGAAATTCTGGATCCCGCAGAGCGTCCATCAGCAGGTAAAGATTTGCGTCCTGCAGTAACGTTGGTAGATGCCAAAGGTAAAGAGCTGTTCCTGGCTAACACCAACGTACCTGCGCACTACATGCTTCCGGCGAAAGCAATCCTGAGTATCAACAACAGCGACATTATTAACGTGGGCGACATTATTGCGCGTATCCCACAAGAGGGTTCGAAGACCCGTGACATCACCGGTGGTCTGCCGCGCGTTGCTGACTTGTTCGAAGCTCGTCGTCCGAAAGAACCGTCAATCCTGGCGGAAATCTCCGGTACTGTGAGCTTTGGTAAAGAAACCAAGGGCAAGCGCCGCTTGATTATCACTCCGACCGATGGCCAGGTGCTGGATGATGGTTCAACCCATTATGAGGTTCTGATTCCGAAGCATCGCCAATTGACCGTGTTTGAAGGTGAAATGGTTGCGAAGGGTGAAGTTGTATCTGATGGTCCAGCGAACCCGCACGATATTTTGCGTCTGCAAGGTGTTGAGGCGTTGGCGCGTTACATTACCAACGAAATTCAGGACGTTTATCGTCTGCAAGGCGTGAAGATTAACGATAAGCACATTGAAACTATCGTTCGTCAAATGCTGCGTAAAGTGGAAATCACTACTATGGGTGATTCTACTTTTGTGAAAGGCGAACAAGTTGAATATAACCAGGTGTTGGAGGAAAACGAGAAGCTGCGTGCAGAAGCTCGTCAACCAGCCAACTATGAGCGTCAGTTGCTGGGTATTACCAAGGCATCTCTGGCAACAGAATCGTTTATTTCTGCGGCATCCTTCCAGGAAACTACCCGCGTTCTGACTGAAGCAGCGGTAACTGGTAAGAAAGATACCCTGCGCGGACTGAAAGAAAACGTGGTTGTTGGTCGTTTGATTCCTGCAGGTACCGGGTTGGCGTATCACTCCGACCGCAAGCGTCGTCGCGAAGAGGCGGCCAATCAGGATGTTGGTGTAAGTGCAGAAGACGTTGAAGCAGCATTAACCGAAGCGCTGAAATCCAGCATTAATTAATACTGGATATTTTGCTGAGGTGTGGAAATCGTAGGATTTCCACTGCAAATCCCGAGCAAGGCTGGCAACCCCAGCCTTGCTTTTTTATCAGCGTTTAGCAAATTGCTTTATGTCTATTAAATAAGCGGGGTTTGCCTTGACGGTGGGGGGGAGCATCTTTACAATGCGCCACCCACTTTTACCCAAGTGGGAAGCAGGTCTATTTTTTGATAAGCCGCTTTCTTAAACCTGCCTTCGTGATGAAGGCGTATATCTATGGAGTTTGTTTTCATGCCAACGATCAATCAATTGATTCGTAAGCCAAGAAAACCCATCGTAGACAAGAGTGACGTTCCAGCTCTGTTAAAGACTTGCCAGGTGTGCGTTACCACACTGTACGCGGTTCACTGGATACTTCCGGTGTTGCCAAGCGTAAACAAGGTCGCTCCAAATACGGTGCGAAACGTCCTAAGTAATAGTGGGCGGATTTTATCCGCCGCTTAATTTAGGTTGTTTAAGTTTTCGGTTTACTACCGAGTAAGGCCAAGCAAGCTATAAGCAATAGGGTTTATAGGGTTGTCTTGGAAAATCCCTGAAGAGAGGCTATTAAAATGCCAAGAAGACGAGTCGTCGCCAAACGCGACACGCTGCCGGATCCAAAGTTCGGTAACGTGACTCTGGCAAAGTTCATGAACCACGTGATGATCAGTGGTAAAAAATCGGTAGCAGAGCGCATTATTTATGGCGCAATGGATATCGTAAAAACCAAATTAAATCGCGATCCTTTGGAGGTTTTCTCTGAGGCTCTCGAAAACATTGCCCCGTTGGTTGAGGTTAAGTCTCGCCGTGTGGGCGGTGCTACTTATCAAGTGCCAGTTGAAGTTCGTGCATCACGTCGCACCGCTTTGGCAATGCGCTGGTTGGTGGATTACTCCCGTAAGCGCGGTGAGAAGTCTATGCCGGCACGTTTGGCGGGTGAGTTGATGGATGCTGCTCAAGGTAAAGGTGCCGCGGTTAAGAAGCGTGAAGACGTTCACCGCATGGCTGAAGCGAACAAGGCGTTCTCGCATTTCCGCTTTTAAGTGGAAGTGGCTTCACGTTATCTGGGCAAGAATAAAGGCAGCATTGCTGCCTTTACCTTTTTGAAGTACTGGTGATTTCGGAAACACCGCAATGGCACGTAAAACCCCAATATCACGCTACCGTAATATCGGTATTTGTGCGCATGTCGATGCTGGTAAGACCACTACGACTGAGCGCGTACTGTTTTATACCGGGCTATCGCATAAGATTGGTGAAGTGCATGATGGCGCTGCAACTACGGACTGGATGGTGCAGGAGCAAGAGCGCGGCATCACTATTACCTCTGCGGCTGTTACTACTTTCTGGAAAGGTATGGGGGCTCAGTTTGATGAGCATCGTATTAATGTTATTGATACTCCCGGCCACGTAGATTTCACCATTGAGGTGGAGCGCTCGTTGCGCGTGCTTGATGGTGCAGTTGTAGTGCTTTGCGGCTCATCGGGTGTGCAGCCACAAACTGAAACTGTATGGCGTCAGGCTAATAAATACGAAGTTCCTCGCTTGGTGTTTGTTAACAAGATGGACCGTACCGGAGCTAGTTATTTGCGTGTAGTTGAGCAGCTTAAAACCCGTTTGGGCGCCAATCCTGTTCCATTGCAAATGACTATCGGTTCGGAAGAGCAATTCAAAGGTGTAGTGGATCTGATAAAGATGCGCGCCATCATTTGGAGTGAAGCTGACCAGGGGATGACATTTGCCTACGAAGATGTCCCGGCTGATTTGGTTGAGCAGTGCAAAAAAATGCGCGAGTTCATTGTTGAGTCGGCAGCGGAGTCCAGCGAAGAGCTAATGGAGAAGTACCTGGGGGGTGAAGAGCTCACCGAGGTTGAGGTTAAGGCGGGTATCCGTGCGCGCACATTGGCAGGTGAAATCGTTCCTGTCATCGGTGGTTCGGCCTTTAAGAACAAAGGTGTCCAGGCGATGCTGGATGCTGTCATTGAATACCTGCCATCGCCTACCGAAGTTAAGGCAATTGAAGGTGTTCTTGAGGATGGCGAAACTGTTGCAGAGCGTCATGCAAACGACAGTGACCCTTTTTCTGCGCTGGCTTTCAAGATTGCTACCGATCCATTTGTGGGTAGTTTGACATTTATCCGTGTCTATTCCGGAATGTTGAGCTCCGGTGATGCGGTATATAACTCAGTTAAGCAGAAAAGAGAGCGTATTGGCCGCATGGTGCAAATGCATGCTAACCAGCGTTCGGAGATTAAAGAGGTTTTGGCGGGTGATATTGCTGCGGTAATTGGCCTGAAAGACGCTACAACGGGTGATACCTTGTGCGATCAGAATAATATTATTGTTCTTGAGCGCATGGATTTCCCGGAGCCGGTGATTCACGTTGCGGTGGAGCCAAAAACCAAAGTTGATCAGGAAAAAATGGGTGTTGCGTTAAGCAAGTTGGCGCAAGAAGATCCATCTTTCCGTGTTCGTACAGATGAAGAGACCGGGCAGACCATTATTGGTGGCATGGGCGAGTTGCATCTGGATATTATCGTTGATCGCATGCGTCGTGAGTTTGGTGTTGAGGCTAACATTGGTAAGCCTCAGGTTGCTTATCGTGAGGCTATCCGTAATACCTGTGAGATCGAAGGTAAGTTCGTTCGCCAGTCGGGTGGTCGCGGTCAATACGGTCATTGCTGGATCCGCTTCTCTCCTGGTGCTGATGAAACAGCTGAAGGCTTGGAATTTGTAAACGAGATTGTTGGTGGTGTGGTCCCTAAAGAGTTTGTTCCGGCTATTCAAAAAGGGATCGCTGAGCAAATGCAGAATGGTGTTCTTGCTGGCTATCCATTGCTGGGCTTGAAGGCTGTTGTGTTTGATGGGTCTTACCATGACGTTGATTCGTCAGAAATGGCATTTAAGATTGCCGCTTCTATGGCGACCAAAAAATTGGCTCAATATGGTGGCGCTGTGCTGCTGGAGCCAATCATGAAAGTCGAAGTGGTGACGCCAGAAGAAAACATGGGTGACGTGGTGGGTGATTTGAACCGCCGTCGCGGCATGATCCTGGGTATGGATGAAAGTGTGAGCGGTAAAATCGTAAACGCTGAAGTTCCCCTGGGGGAAATGTTTGGTTATGCAACCTCATTGCGTTCTGCAACTCAGGGTCGTGCAACCTACACTATGGAGTTCTTGAAGTACCAAGAGGCCTCGCGCAATGTCGCTGATGAAGTGATGGCGAAGGGCAGAATGCAGAAGTACGAAGAATAGTTTTGATATTTCATCTTGTTGGAGGAATAGAAAAGTGGCTAAAGAAAAGTTTGAACGTAACAAGCCCCACGTCAACGTGGGCACCATCGGTCACGTTGACCATGGTAAAACCACTCTGACCGCAGCTTTGACCAAAGTGTG
>JAGKWQ010000018.1 GCA_021151825.1 Cellvibrionaceae bacterium | reverse complement strand
CCAGTTAGTTGCGTCGATGGTGCCGCCGCTGCTCCAGGTAATGTTGTAGGTTGCAAAATCCGCTGGCGATTTCACGTTGTTATTGCGCAAATCCCAGAAACCACAGTTGCTGCTGTCATAACGGCAAGTGATCGGGTTTTTTGCATTCTGGAACCAGTTGCTTTCAATCAATGCATAACCGGCTTGACGCACGTTGATACCGGAATCGGTAATGCCGTCGTACAAGTTGTTATACATATGCGTCCAGCCGCCGCGTTGCAAAGGCAAGCGCGCGTTTACATTTTTATAAATGTTGTGATGGAAAGTAATTTCGCGGCCACCGGCAATATCGCTGCTGCTGGAACCATCAAGGCCAACTTTTTTACTGTCGCGAATCAGGTTGTAAGACACCGTAATATTGTGTGAATCTTTTTTGATATCGATCGCACTTTCAAACGTTAAATCGCCATCGGGTGAACCTTTACATTCATTGTTCACCGCAAACAATTCGTTGTGATCAACCCACACATTAGTGCCGCTGTCGATGCGAATCATATCTGCATCGTTATTCGCACCGGCAAGTGCACCAATTTTCATATTGCGAATAATTACGTTGCTGGATTTATTAACGACCACACCGAAATTTGCCGAAGAACCATTGGCACCAATGATGGTTACGCCTTTGGTAAATTCTTTAATTTCCACTTTGCGATATTCATCATTCCAACGCGGGTTAGGGCAATTGCCGGATGAATCCACCGTGTGATCTTTTATTACTTGTGCGATGAGCGAATCTTCATTGCCGGTGTAAGTGATGATGACGGGATAAGCACCGCCGGAAACCTTGCTACCGTTAGCATCGAGCCTGGCGTTAGCGAGAATGGTGTTAATTTCCTGATAGGTTGCCGCTGTGAATGATTTTGCACCGCTGACGTTTCCGCCATCGGTTGTAGAAAAACCGCCAGTCGCCGCTGCAAATGCGGAGGAACCGGTGAATAAAGCAATCGCTGCGGCAGTTGCCTTAAGCGTAAAACGAGAAGCTGTAGTAGTGGATTGTGTAGACATATTATGTTCCGCCCGGGATTATTAATTGTGTAGACGGATTGACCGAAACCATGCGTAATCAAGGCATGCAACAACCGTGTTAGCGCAATTTTATTGTTGTCGAAATTGTCCGGGTAACTCAGTTGGAAGCGGTTATAGGGAATAGGCCGATTCAAAAAATCCCGGAGAGGGAGCCGGTATGAGGTCATACAACCTGTACCGTTAGGGCGCATCTTTACATTTGTATGATAATAAATCCAGCGCGCGAATGTGCTCGCTATCACAGCCTTATGAGGCGCCACTTCGATAGTTAATTTCCACACAGGTTTCATCCGCGAATCGCAGCAAATCCGCACCTACGGATTTCATCAATGAAATAGTGTCCGCGGAATTATCGGAGCGCTCACACAGCATAAATGTGTTGCCGATGTGCCATTTCACTCACAGTTACCGCACCTGTTTTTTATTGATCACTGTAATGTCGCGTAATGTTTCCGATTGGTAAATGAGTATTCCTCTTCTAGGGTTAGGCTTGCGTGTTAACGAGGTATAGACGCGCAAGGTCATTGAATCATTTACCTTTTCAAGGGAAACCACATGAGAATTAAATCCTTGCATTCTGTTAGAAAAATTTTTTCCGTTTCCGCACTGGTTGCAGCTGGCGCGTTCGCATTTCCTGCATTGGCCGACGACGCCAAACCCGGAGCAACACCCATGTGCCCATCATTGGGATGGAGTGAAGGCCTGGTGCGCTACCTGCAGCCTGCTGCAAAAATCCCAACGGAAAATACACCATTAGGCGCAACGGATTGCGATTTTAATGAATGGTCATGGGAGGCCTTTGTATGGGCGACAGCGTTAATCGATAACAGCCCGCGCTTTTTGCAATTTTCTACACCCGATGAATTATTGGGCAACCAAAGCGGTTTATTAAAAAATGGAAAGCGCGTATTAAAACTGGGCACACGCGCATTAAAACCCCATACCAATAGCAAGGCGCAAGTTGCCGGTGCCATTGTGGAAGCCGATGGCAATATGCTGGTTTCGCAAAACGGTTATCCGGTATATGCCTCTGTGCATATGAATCCGGAATATTTTCAAACTGCAAAAAATAATTTGATCAGCACTGGCGACTACAGCAAAAATACCGATAAAGACAGTTACTTCCCTGTCGGCGCCGCGGTATTCAAAGCAACCTGGTTACGCCTGGACAGCAATGAAAAAGCCCCCGCTGGCGCTTACACCATGAAAGCTGAAGTACCGGTGTTAACCGTAAAAGAAGGTAATGCTGTACCGCTTGAAGGAAAATTTGTCACCGTTACCGTAGCATTGGTTGGCTTGCATGTGGTGGGCACCACAATCAATCATCCGGAATTTTTGTGGGCGACGTTTGAGCACAACCTGAATGCACCCATGGTGCCGGATAATACCTTCAGCACCAGCATGACACCGTCCGATAAAAATTACACATTCTATAAAGCAAAAACTCCTTACACCGAGGTCAATATCGGCAACCAGGATTTACCAGCTACATTGACATTCAATGAAAAAACGCAAAAATTTTCGCCCGTCACCAATGTAGTTTTGGAAAATAAAACCGGTGGAGAAAATCAACCTGGTGGTGTACAAAACATTGCCAACCTGAATAAAGCGTCCCAAACATTTTTAAAGGGACAAAAAAAGCAGGCGCTTTTTGCGAATTACGATTTGATTGGCACTGTGTGGATGGCTCCGAATATTTATTCAACCAACACTGCCAACTGGTGGCAATTGGATCAAAGCGATGCAATAGGCTCAGTAAATCTGGCCAACAGCACCGCCGAAACATTCCAGCAGTTCGCCACCAACAGCAACATGGACAATGTGCAGAATTGTTTCATGTGTCATAACCCGACTTCCTACTCATCGCCCATTGCACCGCTGGCATCACGCCTTATCGGTATAAGCCATGTGTTGGGAGCAAACATGCCTGCACCTTACGCCGTACCAAACATTATTCCGGTGATTTCAAAAAGTTGCAGCGACTCCAATGCCGGCCCTATCTGGGACAACATTGATGCACAAAACAAATGCCCGACGGTATGCAAAAAGGAAAATAAAACCTGGAATGGCCAATGGACCACAACTGTTCCTGGTTCCCAGTCCGTTTGCGGTTGTTGTACGCAATAAGCGATCGCTATTCCATTGATGATTTGATGCGGCACCATTCCCGGGCGCCCCATAAACCAGAATAAAAAAGCCCGCTTTAATTTTTTGAAGCGGGCTTTTTAGTGCGCGTCCATTAACGGGTTTTCCGATACTGCTCCGCCATCAGCGCAACAAATTTCTGTGCTCCCAAACCCAAAGGGCGCTCACGCGACCACACCAGATCCACCCATAGCTCTTCGCCATTAGTGAAGTTTGCGATGGGTAATTCCACCAGCATCTGGCCATTGATATACGGCTGCACAAACGTGCGCGGCAACCAGGTCCAACCGAGGCCGGCAAGTACCATTTGCAATGCAGCTTCCGGGTGATCAACTCGCCAATAATGCTCAGAGGTAATACAAAAAGGTCCGCCGGGATTATTGGTATCGTCCTGGCTGCGGCTACCTACCATGACCTGCCGAATCGGACGCAATTGGGTATCGCTCAGATGGCCTTCCGGTGAGAGCTCTTGTAACAGTGGATGCTGGCGTCCGATTACTGCCACTAATGTCTCACGTCCAACTTCTTGAAAACTCTCGCGTCCATCTGCCGCCGGGCGCTGGAATACCAGGGCGAGTTGCGCCCCGCCATC
Organism: Cellvibrionaceae bacterium; assembly: GCA_021151825.1. Lineage (GTDB taxonomy): Bacteria > Pseudomonadota > Gammaproteobacteria > Pseudomonadales > Cellvibrionaceae > Cellvibrio. The sequence goes on along the minus strand of JAGKWQ010000018.1, from coordinate 126,463 downwards.
ATGCAACAAACGCAATGCATCAGTTTGCGGAGCGGTAATGATTTGAATCTCCAATGAGGGATATTCCCGTGCAAGCACCTGCAGCGGGCGAACCCATTGGGTAGATTGCAATTCCGGTGCAATCACCAATGTCAGCCGGGTTTCCAAGCCCTGGCTCAACTCTAGTGCCTGCGTATTAAGCTGCTGTAACTGGGCGATCAGTAAACGTGCTTGCGGCTCCAGTGCAAACGCCTGGGCTGTAGGTTTTGGTTCGCGACCGCTGCGATCAAATAACTCCAGCGCCAACTCAGCTTCAAGATTCGCAATAGCCATGCTGATTGCCGAGGGAACACGTCCCAATCGTCGTGCCGCCGCCGAGAAAGAGCCGGTATCCATTACCGCCAGAAATACTGCAACCATTTCTGAATTAAATACGCCGTTCATCATTACCTCCATCTTTCAATATTATTGATAGTAGCTAACTTTTTCTATCAATGAAAATTACTGAAAATGCTTGCATGTTATTTAATAGTCAATGCAAGAGGTAGCTATGCAACTGACAGGAATGCAAGGCGCAAAGCGCAAAGTGGTGTATGTCGGCCTGTATGAATTCATCGCGATTGTGCTTTCGGCAATTTTGCTGGAAATGATGAGTAATGCCGGCGCTGCGGAATCGTTGGGCCTGGCAATTGCTGCATCGGCTGTAGCAATTATCTGGAACCTGATTTTCAACAGCCTGTTCGAACGCTGGGAAGCCAGCCGTAAACAACAAGGCCGTAGCCTGGCGGTGCGCATCCTTCATGCCATCGGTTTTGAAGGAGGATTATTAATATTCCTGATCCCGCTGGTGGCGTGGTGGTATGACGTGAGCTTTTGGCAAGCGCTGCTGATGGACCTGGGTTTGTTGATATTTTTTCTGGTCTACACCTTTGTTTTTACCTGGGCGTTTGACCGGATTTTTGGCTTGCCGGCCTCGGCAAACAAATCCTGTGCAAATGCCTGTTAATCCTTTATGCCTGAAAAACTATCACTTAATAGAAAAATGATCTAACAATTACTCAAATAAATATTTGCACAATAATAGTTATCGCGATAATCTAATTTCAGTTCCACGGAAATGGTTACAAGAGTTCCGGGACAGTAAGATGAGGACTTCTATTTTTTTACCCCATTAATTATCGCGATAACTATTATCGCAAAATCATTAACTTACTCTTTAAACTTTATTGTTATCAATTAAACAGGAGCTTTACCATGAACGTTTTATACAGAACCTCTGCAACTGCTAACTCTGGTCGCGATGGCCGCGCCGTTTCTGCTGACGGCGTATTGGATGTGAAACTGGCGTTGCCAAAAGAATTAGGTGGCGATGGTCGTGCCGCTACTAACCCTGAACAGCTCTTCGCCGCCGGTTATGCAGCCTGCTTTCTGAGTGCAGTGAAATTTGTAGCCGGGCAACAAAAAATTGCGATCAGTAGCGATGCTACCGTGACTGCCGAAGTAGGTATCGGCCAAATTCCAACCGGTTTCGGTTTGGAAGCAACATTGAAAATCAACTTGCCCGGCGTTGATGCAGAAACTGCACAATCGTTAATCGAGAAAGCCCATATCGTATGTCCTTACTCCAATGCAACTCGCGGCAATATTCAGGTGAGTTTGCAACTGGTGTAGTTTTGACAGACAATTAGCGCGATAACATTGATTGCAGCAACAGATTCAGCACAAAGCGGATTTGATGCGACAAAAATCAACCGTTATCGCGCTAATAACAACTCGTTGAGAACCATCATGAGCAACCTTGCTGATCGCCTGAAATTGGACAAACAACTCTGTTTCGCCCTGTATTCCACTTCGCTGGCGATGACCAAGCTGTATAAGCCTTTACTCGAAAAGTTAGGGCTTACTTACCCGCAATACCTTGTTATGTGTATCCTGTGGGAGCGCGATGGTTTAGCACTGAAAGATATTGCTGAACAATTGCATATCGATTCCGGGGCATTAACCCCGGTGATCAAGCGTCTGGAAGCCCAAGGTTTATTGCAGCGGCAACGACAGGTAGATAATGAGCGCACATTGGAAATTGGCCTCACTTCCAATGGCCGCGCTTTACGTGCGCAGGCAGAAGAAATTCCGCTTCAAATCGGTATGGCCTGCGCCACGGATGAGGGCGAAATTCATCAATTGCGCGATCAGCTCCAGCGGCTGCGCGCCAATCTGAGCCGTTAATCTGAGCGGTTCAGCTAGTCAACTTTTTCTCCAACCTCACTCCCAAACGCTTCGCCAGACGGGCGAGGTTGGCCCGGTCCAATTCCAAAATTTTCGCCGCCTGGGTCCAATTTCCTGCGCTGGTTTCCAGTGCCTGGATAATTAATTGCCGCTGCAAGTTTGCTGTTGCGTCTTTCAATGATTGATCGGGAAGCGTTTGATCTGACCCGGCGACAACAGTAGTAATAGATGAAGGCAGCTGTTGCACAGGTACGTCAGCCAAATCCAAATGTATCGGACTCAACGCCAAAATACCCTGGCCACTGTGCGGTGATTGCGCCTTGGCCTTGAGTGCTGCACGGCTGATCATATGCTCAAGCTCACGCACATTGCCCGGCCAGTTATAAGCGAGCAGCGCCGCTTCGCTCGCCGGCGCCAGTTTGAGTTGGCGCAGGCCGAGTTTGCGTGCGGTCACTTCCAGAAAATAGCCGGTGAGTAACAACACATCGCGTTCACGTTCACGCAAGGGCGGAACCCAGATCGGGTAAACCGACAAGCGATGGTAAAGATCCGCGCGGAAATTTCCTTGTTCGACTTCCTGCTTCAAATTGCGATTGGTCGCTGCCAGCACCCGTACATTGACTGTCTCGATCCGGTCGCGGCCGACCGGTTGGATTTCTCCACTTTGCAAGGCGCGCAGCAATTTACTTTGCACTGCCAGCGGCAATTCGCCCACCTCATCCAGAAATAAAGTGCCACCATCAGCGAGCTGGAATTTACCCGCGCGCGCTGAATCCGCGCCGGTAAACGCGCCTTTGGTGTGACCAAACAGTTCGCTTTCGGCGAGAGTTTCCGGGAGCGAAGCGCAGTTGATATGAACTAAAGGACCATTATTACGATGAGAAAGCTGGTGCAACTTGCGCGCGACCAGGTCTTTGCCAACACCGGTTTCACCTTGGATAAGCACCGCATAATCGGAACTGGCGACCAGGTTTATATCGGTTATTAACGCCTGCATCGCACGGCTTTGGCCAAGCAGTTCGCCACCATCCCGATTTAACGCTTCACGGGTGAGATCCTGCAGCAGATCCTGGTTGTGGCGCGCGTTACGCTCCAGTTGGCTGAGTTGAATCGCCGTTTTCAGACTGGCCGCCGACATAGCGGCGATCACTTCCAGTGTGCGCTCGGGAATGCTCTCGAACACATTGGGCGTAAGGCTGTCGAGCGTGACTATGCCGATCAATTGACCATCGGAGTAGAGCGGCAACCCCATGCAGGCATGCACCGGTAAATCGCCCGGCTGCGCCAGTAGCAAGCCATCATAAGGATCCGGATGAGGGGAATCCGACGCAAACCGGACGGGCGAGCTGGAGTGGCAGATTTCCGCCAGACGCGGATGATCGGCCAGATGAAAGCGGCGGCCGAGCGTATCCTGCACCAACCCCTGGATCGCCAGCGGTGTCAGTAGTTGCTCCCTGAGTGCTAGCAGTGCCACTGCATCACAGCTAATCGCCTTGCGGATGCTGGTTAGCAGCCGGTCGAAGCGATCTTCATTGCCAATGCTGTTGGCCAAATCCAGCGCCACTTCAATCAACAAGGTGGAATTCACCTCTGTCATACCAACCTCCACGCCCGTGCTATCCCCTTTATCAAAGAGATCATTCATCTAGCTGGAGTCTAGGGGATTCTGTGACAAGGATGAAGTCAAAACACAACATAAGAGTCATATTGACACAAAATAATTGAGTCAATATGACTCTTATTAACAACATGAAAAACTCATAACTTATTGATATTTATAAAATTTTAAAGATGGCATCGTTACTGCAATAACCGGGTTATGGATTAAACCACTTTTGCCCGGAGCCTATGATGTCACAGCCACTGATTGCCCACTGCCCATCCGATCATCTCGACCATGAACTGAATGGCCGCCCTTTGCTCAGCCTGGCCAACCGCAGCCTGTTGATGTCAGCCGTCGTGCTGCTGCTGACAGTCCTGGTGTGCTACCCCTACGCCAGCTGGTTTTCACTGGAAGCCCAGATCTTCGGCCACGCCACCATGATCCTGAGTGCGGTCATGCTGAAACTCGCCTATCTGCTGCGTTGTATCGCCCAACAAGCCCTGCATCTACCTGTTGGTTAATCTTTTCTATCAGGCCAAGGAGCCCATTATGTCATCTGCCCAACCCCTCTTATCCGCCCACACCATCGCTATTGTTAAATCCACTATCCCGCTGCTCGAAAACGCCGGCACCGCCATCACTGCGCATTTTTACGAGCGCATGTTCCGCCATAACCCGGAGTTGAAAGACATCTTCAACATGAGCAACCAACGCTCCGGTCGCCAGCAGTTTGCCTTGTTCAGTGCGATTGCCGCTTACGCTAAAAATATTGAAACACCGGAGGTGCTGGCCGTAGCGGTGGAGCGTATCGCCCAGAAACATACCAGCCTGAATGTCCAGCCCCATCATTACGGCATCGTCGGCCATCACCTGATTGAAACCCTGCGCGAGCTGGCTCCGGATGCGTTTACCCCGGCAGTGGAAGCAGCATGGACTGAAGCCTATGGCTTTCTGGCAAGTATTTTTATCGGCCGCGAGAGCAATATTTACGCAAACTCAAAAGCGCAAAAAGGCGGCTGGAACGGCCCGCGCGATTTTGTAGTGAAAGCGAAAACTGCCGAATCTGATCTGGTGACCAGCTTTGTATTGGCTCCGGTGGATGACGGCCCGGTGCTGGATTATCAACCCGGCCAATACCTGGCTGTGCGCGTTAAACCTGAAGGTGCGGATTATTGGGAGATACGCCAATATTCGCTCTCCGATAAAAGCAACGGCAGTGACTATCGAATCAGTGTGAAGCGCGAAAGCGGAGTGCAACCGGGCATGGTTTCCAATTATTTGCAGGACGCCATCCACCCCGGTGACCACATTCAGGTAATGCCGCCAGCGGGCGATTTTTTCCTGAAATCCACTCACACACCCAACGTATTTATTTCAGCGGGCGTGGGTATAACACCGCTGATATCCATGCTGGAAACCCTTGCAGCCCAAACCACTGTCGCCAAGCACAATGCAAACCCACTGTATTTCCTCCACGCCTGCGAAACCCCGCAACAACATTCCTTCGCCGGGCGCATCCGCGAACTTGAAGGGCAATTGCCGGTATTGAAAAGTTTTACCTGGTATTCCAAAACACACAACGAAGGCAGCTTCCATGGGTTGATGGAATTGGCACCGTTAAAGGCGACCTTACCGGTAACGGATGGCAACTTTTACCTGTGTGGGCCGAGCGGGTTTATGAAGTTCGCCAAAGACCAGTTGCTGGATCTGGGTGTGGCCGGTGAACGAATCCATTACGAAGTATTTGGCCCTCATGCCGAGCTTTAGCTGATGTTGCTGCGAATGGCTCTCAATTACTGGGGGCATTCTCATCTGATATGGTTTTTTTTAAATTATCTGAATCTGTTTTCAGTACAGATTAGCGCGCATAGTAGCAGCAGTTACAGCCGTGTTAATAAAGTGTTCCATTGTGAATGAGGTCCCCTATGAGCGATTCACAAGCCCAAGTTTTGATCCCCACTAAAAACCTGCCAGCCAATACCCCACCAACCAATAACGGCTCGGCCAGCAAAACCTTACACGAAGGCAAGATTTTCACCCGTAGTTTCACCGGCCGCTTCCGCAACTTGCGATTGCTGGGCGCGGGTTTTCTGGCGTTGTTATTTTTCGGTACCTCCTGGATTAACTGGAACGGCCATCAAGCGATATTGTGGGATCTGGACACGCGCCAGTTCCATGTCTTCGGCACTACCTTCTGGCCGCAGGATTTTATGCTGCTGTCGTTTGTGATGATTATCGGCGCACTCCTGCTTTTCGCTGTGACCATGGTAGCCGGCCGTGTCTGGTGCGGTTACACCTGCCCGCAAAGTGTGTGGACCTGGGCGTTTATCTGGGCCGAAAAAATCACCGAAGGTGATCGCAACCAACGCATGAAATTGCAAAATGCAGAATTTACGGTTTCCAAATTGTTTAAACGTAGCAGCAAACATTTTTTATGGCTGCTAATGAGCGTCGCCACTGGCATCGCCTTTGTCGGTTACTTTGTACCCGTGCGCGAACTGGTACAAAACCTCGCGCACTTCGAATGGTTCAGTAGCAGTGCAATCTGGGTCGGCATAGTCGCATCACTCACGTATATGAATGCCGGATGGGTACGCGAAAAAGTGTGTTTGCATATGTGCCCTTACGCGCGTTTCCAAAGCGTGATGTTTGACCGCAACACCATGGTTATCGCCTACGATGCCGCCCGTGGCGATGCGCGTGGCTCGCGCAAAAAAACCGATGATCACAAAGCGCTCGGCCTTGGCGATTGCATCGATTGTTATATGTGCGTGCAAGTGTGCCCGACTGGCATTGATATTCGCGATGGTTTGCAAATGGATTGCATCGGTTGCGCCGCGTGCATTGATGCCTGCGATGATGTAATGGATAAAATGGGTTATGACCGTGGTCTGGTCAGTTATACTTCGGAAGCCGCACTCGCCGGTGAGCCGGAAAAAATATTGCGTCCGCGTTTATTTGGTTATGGTGCACTCATCGCAATTATGTTTGCCGCATTAGTCGTATCGCTTAATTCACGTGAGCTGGTGGATATGAGTGTGGTGAAAGATCGCAGCGTGCTTTATCGCTACACCAGCGAAGGTGATGTAATGAATGTGTATCGCATGAAAATCACCAATAAAACCCAGCAGCCTGCGCAGTACAATTTGCAATTGCATAATGCGGAAGGTTTATTGCTCTCACGTACTTACCAGTTCACGCTCGCGGCCGGTGAAGTGTACGATTTTCCTGTCACCGTAAAAATGAAACCTTTACCAACCAAAGAAGCCGGTATGATTCATTTTGATTTCGAATTGGTAAACAGCTCAGCGCCCAATCTGGTCACTCACGAAGCGGCTAACTTTATGTATCCGGCGCAATAATTTTTATGGGGTTTCTTTAAGCTGAGATGAAATTATATGAAAAGCTGGCCGACGAAATCGCCGAATTAATTCGTAGCGGCGTGCTCGCACCGAACGAAAAAGTACCGTCGGTGCGCACAGCAAGCCGCACGTATAATGTAAGCCCGGCAACCGTATTCGAAGCGTATTATTTATTGGAAAGCCGCGGCCTGATCCAGGCACGCCCACGCTCGGGTTATTTTGTTTGCACGCAAGCAAAAAATGCCCTTGCCGAACCGGAAATGAGTCCGCGAATTGCGGAAACCACACCCGTCGATGTGAGCGAATTGGTGTTTTCCGTATTAGGATCGATTAAAGATCCGGACACGATTCCACTCGGTTCTGCATTTCCCAGCCCTGATTTATTTCCGCTTGCGCGCCTCGCTCGTTCCATGAGTAAAAGCCTGCAGCAAATGCCGGCAAAATCAATTCTCGCCGACATCACCAGCGGCAATCCACAACTACGCCGCCAGATCGCATTGCGTTATCGCGTTAATGGTGTGATGCACGCGCCGGAAGAATTAGTCATTACCAACGGCGCATTGGAAGCATTAAATTTGTGTATGCAAGTCGTCACTAAACCAGGTGATCTGGTTGCGATTGAAACACCTACATTTTATGCCGCACTACAAATTCTTGAACGTTTACAATTAAAAGCGGTAGAAATTCCAGTGCATCCGCGCGATGGTATTCACTTGCAAACACTCGAAGAAAGTTTGCAGCGTTTGCCCATTAAAGCCTGCTGGTTGATGAGCAGTTTTCACAATCCGCTCGGCGCTTCCATGAGCGATGAAAAGAAACAGCAGCTCTACGATTTATTGCATCGCCATCAAGTGCCATTAATTGAAGATGATGTTTATTCCGAATTGTATTTTGGCCTGACACCGCACAAACCAATCAAGCATTTTGATCGCTCCGGTTTAGTAATGCATTGTGGCTCCTTTTCCAAAAACCTCGCACCGGGTTATCGCGTGGGTTGGGTAGCGGCAGGGCGTTACGCGGAGCAAATCCATCGTTTGAAATTGATGACTACCATTTCTCCTTCGATTCCAGCACAAGCAGCTCTGGCCGATTATTTACAGCAAGGCGGCTACGATCGCCACTTACGAAAATTGCGCGAAACACTCGAACACCAACAACAATTAATGCTCAATGCCATCGCTAAATACTTTCCCAAAAACACGCGTGTAACCCGCCCCAACGGCGGCTATTTTTTGTGGGTGGAATTACCCGAACAAGTTGATAGTTTGCAATTATTTTCGATGGCTCTAGCCCAGGGAATCAGCATCGCCCCCGGCCCGATTTTTTCCGCCACACGTCGCTTCCGCAATTGCATTCGGTTGAATTATGGTTATCCATGGGATAAAGAAGTTGATGATGCGATGGCGGTGTTGGGGCGATTGATTAGCGGATTTTAAATGTAATCATCGCTCTTCACGTGTATGCCAAACACGCAGAAGATAAATAGTTTCCCCGCGAATTTCATAACGCATTTCATATTTGCCAATTAAAATACGACGCACTTCGTGTGGTAAAAACTCATCCAGTTTTTCACCAATTCGCGGATTGGTGAGAAGCTTGTTTGGCGCTTTGGTGAGGTTTTGGATAAACCGGGCCGCTGCAATCTGGTTTAAAGGGGCAAGAAAATCATAAAGCCTCGCTAAATCCATAAGCGCGTTGCTTGTCCATTCGATTTGCATTATTTGGGTACCGGTAAAGGTTTATCCGTGCTCAAACTTTCAGCCCAGGCAAGTACAGATTGATGATCAACTATTCGTCCATGATCAACATCCTCAAGCGCTTCACGAGTCAAGCGGCTCCGCTCTTCCTCCTGATCAATCCAGGCAGCCAACGCTTGCTTGATAATCCAACCCCGGGATCGCTCCAAACGGGTAGCTAACTCATCAATTTTCTCCGCCATTGGCAGAGATACATGGGCGGTTATTACTTTGGTATCCGTGGTGGCCATATAATGCCCTCTAATCACTATGATTAATTATTAATCATAGTGATTAGAGCTAACTAATTCAACCAAAAATATCCATCTGCCCATCCCTGTTTTCCTTCACCGGAATACTCAACGGTTTGCGAAAACGCGAGCAGTCCAATTCACCGTAGCGCCGGCTTTTATCCAAACCATAACGTTTTAACCCTTTCATAAAACGTTGCCGGATCATATCGGCCCACAAGCCTTCACCGCGCATCCGCGTAGCGAAATCGGCATCGTAATCTTTACCGCCGCGCATATCGCGGATGCGATTCATCACGCGCTCGGCTCGCTCGGGAAAATGGGTTTGTAACCATTCCTGAAAGAGCGGATTAATTTCCCAGGGTAAACGCAACACCGTGTAACCTGCCGCCGTTGCACCGGCATCGGCAGCCGCACTTAGTACTTTTTCGATTTCCTGTTCGGTAATAAAAGGGATGATCGGCGCTACGCTCACCATTGTCGGAATACCCGCTTTGCTTAACCGCTCAATGGTTTGCAAACGCCGCGTTGGCGATGCGGCGCGCGGTTCCAGAATGCGCGAAATATTGTGATCGAGCGTGGTGATAGTTATCGCAGCGGCAGCGAGATTTTTTTTCGCCATCTCCTGCAGCAAATCAATATCGCGTTCGATCAGCGCCGATTTGGTAATCATGCCCACCGGATGATCGCACTCATGAAATACTTCCAAACACTGGCGGGTAATTTTTAATTCGCGCTCGCAAGGTTGATAGGCATCGGTATTGACACCAAAGGCGATTGGATTCGGCGCGTAATTCTTATGAGCCAACTCGCGGCGCAATAATTCAGCGGCATTGGTTTTGGCGTAGAGGCGAGTTTCAAAATCCAGTCCCGGCGATAACCCGAGATAGGCATGGGTCGGCCGCGCAAAACAGTAAATGCAGCCGTGCTCACAACCGCGATAGGGATTGAGCGAAACACTGAACGGAATGTCCGGCGATTGGTTGCGGCTGAGGATCGTTTTAGCCAGCTCAGGGGTGACGAACGTTGTTAATTCGGGATGGATGTCGGTGTCATCGTCATAGGGCTTCCAGCCATCATCCACTGTTTCGATGAGTTGGGTTTCGTAGCGACCGGCGATATTGGTCACCGCGCCACGTCCTTTGCGGGCCTGGGGTTTGGCGGCGATCCAGTGTTCGGGGTGGATAAAATCCTGATCATCAAGTGTCATCTTCATCACCCCCAATACTGTATATAAAAACAGTATTTTGCGCCCGGGCAGATAATTAGGCAAGCATCCGGGTTATACCAATTTCACCAGACTGTGAGCGCAATTTCCCTTGTCACGCATTGTGTCAAAATTGGATAATGAAAATAAATATCATTTGATAAATTTTACCTACACTTAGAAAATCCTATTTATATCTGTGGTTCATGGCCACAGAGTTATTTTTTGCCATCTATGCAAGGATCAACCATGTTTCATTTCCAACCCAACACCTTACGTAAAACCAGTGTGCTATTACTGGTAATGGCCAGTGTGCAGCCTTGGGCTGTGCAGGCACAGGACAACCAACCGGCAACCGGTAAACTAACAGCGGTCAAAGTTGAAGCCCTGGAAGAAAAGAACGCGTCGGAAGAGACTGAATCTTACACCGTCATATCCACTCCCAGTGCTACCGGCCTAAACCTTTCTCTGCGCGACACCCCGCAAGCAGCCTCGGTGATTACCCAGCAAGTCATACAAGACCAGGCGATGGATTCCATCTCCGATGCGTTGCGCAGCGCCACCGGAATTTCTGTGAAAGCAGTTGATCGCGGCCGCAACAGTTTGAGCGCACGCGGTTTTGATATCAGCAACTACCAGTTAGATGGTGTGCCGACTGTTACTGGCAATATTGGTTTGGAAAATGCCAGCACCGTGATTTATGACCGCGTGGAAATTGTTCGCGGCTCAACCGGTTTACTCAACGGTTCAGGCGACCCTTCGGCGACCGTCAATCTCGTGCGCAAACGCGCCAATAGTGAAAACTTTGCTGGCAATGTGGAGTTAACGTTGGGTTCCTGGGATCAGCGTGGCGGCACTATCGACCTGGGCAGCGCACTGGTTAGCGACGGGTCCGTGCGCGCCCGTTTTATCGCCCATCGGGAAGAAGCGGATTCCTTTATCGACCTGGAAAATACTGAAAATACGGTGCTCTACACCATAGTCGATGCTGATCTTGGCGATAGCACCCGCTTCAGCATTGGCGGCAGCGACGAACGCACCGAGCGCAATGGTATTTACTGGGGCGGATTGCCAATCTGGTTTGCCGATGGCACCCGCACGCACTGGAAGCGTTCCAAAACAACAGCCACCCATTGGAACCAGTGGGATACCAAAGAGCAAAACGTGTTTACCACATTGGATCACAGCTTTGCCAATAACTGGACCTTGCGCGCTAACGCCAGCTTCTATCGCCAGGACGAAGATTCCAACCTGCTGTGGGTCTGGGGTGAGCCAGACAAAACCACCGGCGAAGGCATGTCTGCCTATCCTTACCTCTACGGTGCAGCGCCAAAGCAAAGCCAATTTGGCCTGATGGCGAGCGGGCCTTTCAGCCTCTTTGGGCGCGACCATGAATTAGTCGTTGGGTTGATGCGCAGCAAACATGAAGGTGGCTGGGATAATGGCGGAGTACCGGAATCCACGGTACCCGGTGTTGGTAATTTTTATGATTGGGATGGATCTTATCCCGCACCGGTATGGAATCCGACTGAACTGGGTTCCTTCGACACTACGAACCAAAGCGCGGCTTACACCTCCGCACGCCTGCAATTTACCGACAACTTTAAGCTCATTGCCGGTGCTCGCCTGAGCAACTGGGAAACAACCTCGGATCCCGCGGTATGGAATGGCGGCGCGGGTTACCACATATCCCATGACAACCTGCTCACCCCTTATCTCGGCGCCATTTACGACTTAAGCGCGCAAGTTTCCGCCTACGCCAGCTACTCCGAAATTTTCAAAGCCCAGACCGCACGGGATCGCAACGGCGGCTACCTGGACCCATTGACCGGCAATAGTTATGAAATCGGTGTGAAAAGCGCCTTTTTTGATGGCGGTTTAAACGCGTCAGCGGCGGTGTTTTATGTAGAGCAAGACAACTTCGCAGTACGCGATGGCGATAACAAAGTTCCCGGCACCAACATCCAGGCTTTTTATGGCGCTAAAGGTACGGAATCCAAAGGTTATGAACTTGAGGTCGTCGGCGAACTGGCAACCAATTGGGACCTAACCCTGGGCTGGACCCACTTTTCCGCCAAAGATGCCGAAGACAATGACGTTGCGGTAGAGCATCCACGCAAAGTGCTCAAACTATTTACCAAATACCGTTTGTCCGGTGCGTTGGATGGTCTCAGTGTAGGCGGCGGCGTTGATTGGCAAAGCGAAGAGCCGCGCCGCCAGGTAAATCCGGCCACGGGTGTAGAAGAAAAGATCGGGCAACCGGGTTTTTCATTAGTTGATGTAATGGCTAAATATGAGTTTAACGATCAACTCGCAGTGCAACTCAACATCTACAACCTGCTGGATGAAAACTACTACGAAAGCTCATGGGGTACATTCACCTATGGCGATCCGGTCAATGCACGCCTGACGCTGAACTACAGGTTTTAGTAACCGCCCTTGATGAATTGCCGCTCGTTTTTTGGCGGCAATTCACATACTCATTAATGGTGTTTTAAGCGCCGTTCGAGTTCTATATTTACCTGCCGGCAATTTTTCGTTCGCTGTATTAACCACAGCACTGGCAAATACACCATGCTGACCAATCGCAATAGCAAACTGATAAACCCGGTTGTAATCAATATCAGCCCCACTGTCATAAAAAACAGGGCTATCAATAATTTTTGCGGTGCATCCTTTGCTGGCGTAGCTAAAGGTTTCGCGTTACAGCGAGCCAGCAATGACTCAATATCAAGATTGTCCTTATCCATAACCCTTCCTCACCATAACTCACAAGATTCACCTTCCATCCTGGAAGGTACCGGCTCCTTCATGATCAATGTAAGCCGTAGCCAGGATAAAATCTGTGAGAAATTGCCAGAGGAGTGGGTAAGATTTTCCGCATACGGTGTATAGGCAAAGACGATCAAATACGCTGTTTCGGCAAATATCCGCACCAGAAATCCCGCCCCTAAACTGCTCCGCACCATTTTACGCAGCCTGCGCAAAATGGTGCGACGCCCCTTGCGCATACCTGCAAGATAAGCCCTGTGGTATCCGGTTGTTGCCACGCCACCACTGTCTGCTACAGAGCTTTCTCCTACAGACACCAAGCGTTTCTAATAAAGATAAAAGGTACTCGCTATGTTCAAACTCAACCGCTTTACCGGCGTGCTCTTTGCGCTCGCCGCGACTATCAGCTTTACCAGTTCTACCCAGGCCAAGCCGTACAAGGCCGCTGAAATTGTCTCCAGCCAAACCTACAAATACGGTCGCTACGAGATGAGGATGCAAGTCGCCAAGGGCAGTGGGGTACTTTCCACGTTCTTCACTTACAAACCCGGTTCCGAGCAAAACGGCGTGTTTTGGGAGGAAATCGACATCGAAGTCTTCGGTAAAAACAATGCGACCCAATGGCAGAGCAATGTGATTATCGGCACCAATCGCCCCACCACCAAAACCGAAGGTGTCCATACCATGCCCTATTCATTGGGCGATGGTTATCACACCTATGTGCTGGAATGGACGCCCAACTACGTCGCCTGGTTTGTGGATGGTGTTGAGACTCGCCGCATTACCGGTGGCCAGTTCGTCACCAGCCTGACCAATCCGCAGGACCTGCGTTTTAATCTGTGGGCCGCCAATATCGCCGAGTGGGTTGGCCCCTGGAGCGATAGCATTTTGCCGGTGTATCAATTCGTGAATTACATCGAATACAAACCCTGGGTTGCATCCACCAACAGTTTCGGCACCGGCTGGCGCGATGACTTCAACAGTTTTGATACCAGCCGCTGGAGCAAAGCCAATTGGACCTTTGCGGAAAACCTGGCGGATTTTGATCCCAATAATGTCGTGGTTAAAAACGGCACGCTTGTGCTCGCACTAACCCGCGAAGGTCAAACCGGTTATACCGGCACACCGCCGGTGGATGGCGGCACCACGCCCGCACCGAGTGTATTTATCGAAGCTGAAAATTTTAATGAAGTGGGCGGCAGCGTTACCGTTGCAGGCGGCACTGTGGGCTATATCGATGCCGGTGAGTGGTTCAAATACAACAATGTAAATATTCCCCAGGCCGGCACCTATCGCGTGGAGTACAAAGTTGCTTCGGCGCTAACCACCGCGCAATTTACGCTGGATAAAAATGGGGTCGGCCTCGGCACTATCAACGTACCGAATACTGGCGGTTGGGGAACTTACTGGGTGATTTATCACGATATTTATTTAGCGGCCGGTGCGCAAAATCTGGCGATTTATGCCAACAGCGGCGGTTTCAATATCGATTGGATCAAGCTGACTAAAATTAATTAATTGCTTTACAGCCTTTGGAGTCGGCAGTGCTTATGCTGCCGGTTCCGTTTTTATTGATATTGTTTTACTTATCTATTCTTGTGTTTATCTTTTATGTGTTTACCGGGGTAAAAAAAACCATGCGCAATATTTTTATTGTTGTATTGGCATTGGGCGCGAGCCTGGCTGCCAGCTTCGCTATCGCCAAGCCTTACAAAGGTGCGGAAATTTTTTCGAGTGACAGTTATCTCTACGGTCGCTACGAAATGCGCATGCGTGTCGCCAACGCGAGCGGCGTTTTATCAACATTTTTTACTTACAAAGATGGTTCGGAAATTGGTAATACATTCTGGGAAGAAATCGATATCGAAATTTTTGGCAAAAACAATGCGACCGAATGGCAAAGCAATGTAATTCTCGGCAGCTCGCGCCCGACCATTAATAGCGAACAACACCACACGGCCGCTACTTCACTCGCCGATGCTTATCACACCTATGTATTGGAATGGACGCCGGATTATGTGGCCTGGTTTATCGACGGCGTAGAAGTTCGTCGCATCAACGGCACCAGCACCGTCACCAGTCTCACCAATAAACAGAGTTTGCGTTTTAATATCTGGTCATCCGAATCCGCCGCCTGGGTCGGCCCCTGGGATGATTCGGTATTACCAGTTTATCAATTTGTAAATTACATCGAATACAAAGCCTACAACACCACCAGCAAGACGTTTGAAGGCGGCTGGCGCGATGACTTTGATACATTCGATACCAGTCGCTGGAATAAAGCCAACTGGAGTTTTGATATGAACCGCGTGGATTTTGCACCGGAGAATGCGTTGGTAAAAAATGGCATTTTGGTTCTCGCACTCACCAAAGAAAATGCAACAGGTTACGCCGGCACACCACCCACCGATGAACCTGCCAGTAACTCCAGTGCAAGTTCAGTGGCGAGTTCTATTGCTGTAGCAAGTTCTATTTCCGCAGCAAGCTCCACTGCAGCGAGCAGCGCGATTGCAAGCAGCACAGCTGCCGTTTCATCATCAGCAATAAGTTCTGCAACCAATAGCGGTGGAAAATCCGGTGGTGGTGGAGCATTTCCACTTTTTGGTTTATTTGTGTTGGGAGGATTGTTGGGGATTAGGTTTAGGCGTAAATGATTAATTCCCCCTAAAATGATTAATCCCCCTACACCCTCCCTTTGAAACGGGGTGCGTACGTAAGGGGGATTAAGGATTCAAATTCTGTTTCCGAAAATCCGCCGCCGACATTCCCGTATAACGTTTAAAAAACCGGTGAAACGATGACTTGCTGTTAAAACCGGATTCCAGCAAAATATCCAGAATCGTCATCTCGGCATTATTAGTATCCAACAACATTTGCTTGGCTTTAGTCACACGATATTCATTTACAAACTCAAAAAAATTGGTATCAAAATGTTTATTAATGATGCTCGACACTTCGCGGTAATGAATACCGACATGGCGCGCGAACTCTTCAATATTCAGATTCTGTTTTAAATACAGTTGCTGCTCTTCCATCGTGCGACGGATACGTTCAATTGCATCCTGGGATATTTCTGCAGGAACAATTACTTCTTTTTCGACCGGTTTTTCCTTGGTCACTAATAATTCATGCGCATACAACAAGCTATACACAAATAACGCATTAACCAATAAAAATGTAATGTAATTATCGGCAATACCAAATGTATCCGCCAGCTGCACCCCTACGGATTGGCCCAGGATATGAACCACCAGCGACCAACTCCAGTTCAATGTAAAACCAATCGTCAATAACAATAACCACAGCGGCGCTTGCAAACTGAAAGTTGAATAAAATTCTTTCAATTGCTGTTTATAACGGAATACAACATAAGCGGCGGCAAAGGCATAAACCACCGCGACTATTTTCAAGTAATACCATAAAAAATTTACCAACTGTACACCGGCCTCGGTTTGGGCAGTGGTAATAAAACGCAAACGATCAGAATCCAGACCAGCCCCCAGAATCAATCCAATAACAGCCAATAAATTCAAGCCGTGAAAAGCATAAACTCCCCGCCAGCGAAATTCAGCACGAGTAATTGCAACTACATAAAAAAATAAACACACACTTTTTCCCACCACCGCCGTAGCAAGCAGGACTGACAATGCAATTTTTGCTGTGGCCGACTCGCTCTGAATGTAATCATTCCACAGCAGCAAATTACATAAAGCCGTTAACCCCACACCCACAAAAAAACCACTCAGCAACAGCGAAGCAATGGTTTTTTGTTTGGATAGTAACCACTGGAAAATCACCAGCAGCACACAAACCGCAAGGGTGAGGACGAGGATAAGATCATGGATATTGAAGATTGGAGTTTTCATAGGCCGAAATCGTTATGCATTTTTTTGATCGCTATAGTCTAGCAGCAAAGCTATAAATCGATGATAAAATCCGGTATGCACTGTACGAAGTGCCAGCACCAACCTACGGAAAACCATGAAAAACTCCACGGCCATTCGACAATATTCCATCGTCACCGGTAATTACTGGGCTTTCACCCTGACCGACGGCGCCTTGCGCATGCTGGTAGTTTTACATTTTCACCAATTGGGCTACAGCCCTTTGCACATTGCAGCGCTGTTTTTGTTTTACGAATTATTCGGAGTGATCACCAATTTACTGGGCGGTTATCTGGGCGCACGCGTTGGCTTGAATCACACCATGAATATTGGTTTGGGTTTGCAGGTGACTGCCTTGGCAATGCTGGCGGTGCCTGCGCAGTGGTTAACAATTCCATTAGTCATGGGTGCACAAGCACTTTCCGGCATCGCCAAAGATTTAAACAAAATGAGTGCAAAAAGTGCGATTAAACAATTGGTGCCGAATAATCAACAAGGCGCATTGTTTAAATGGGTCGCAGTACTGACCGGCTCCAAAAACGCATTAAAAGGTGTGGGCTTTTTTCTCGGTGGCGCGTTGTTGGCATTGACGAGTTTTAAAGCGGCCGTCATGTTAATGGCCGCCGCCTTAACACTGGTATGGATCGCCAGCCTGGTTCTGCTACAACAAGATCTTGGCAAAGCCAAAAACAAACCTGAATTTAACGAATTATTTTCCAAAAGCCGTGCGATTAATATTTTATCCGCAGCGCGTTTATTTTTATTTGGTGCACGCGATATCTGGTTTGTGGTCGCACTTCCGGTTTTTTTAAGTAGCCAATTGCAATGGAGTTTTTGGCAGACAGGCAGCTTTCTCGCCAGCTGGATTATTGGTTACGGCATAGTGCAATCCATCACGCCGATAATTCTGCGCACTAAAACCGGAGCAACACCGGATGAAAAATCGGCATTCTATTGGGCAATGGTATTAACGCTGATAACAGCAGTACTTGCCACGACCTTAACTACCAATTTACCAACTGCTTGGGTGTTAGTTAGCGGACTGATTATTTTTGGAACTGTATTTGCGATTAACTCATCGCTGCATTCGTATTTAATTGTTAGCTACGCCAAAGAAGATGGCGTTTCCCTGGACGTAGGTTTTTATTACATGGCGAATGCCATGGGGCGGTTGATTGGCACTTTGCTATCAGGATGGATTTATCAAACTGCAGGTCTGCCTGCCTGCTTGTGGGTAACAAGTGTTTTTATTTTATCGGCAGCACTGCTCTCATTAGCCCTCCCAAAAACTTCCTCGCGATAACATTGCTTATAAAAGGCCTGCGTTAATATTCTTTTAAGAATTAACTCTTGATGTAATCCACTTCTTGCGTTTAGCCATTTTTATAATTGGTAAACATTTTGCAATATTTCTATTCAACAACCGCAGATCTTCGGTAAAGCAGCGCCTGGATTCGTTTTTAAGAAAACTAAAGCGACACTTAAGCGCGCTTTTTTACAAAGTTTGGAATTTTTTCCAAGTACTTCGACATAACCTTTGGCTATTTGAAAATAGTTCACTTGAATTGATTTGCGGCTTACATAAAAAGTAAAGAAAGGCAGTTCCAGGCAGATCCGGATTGAAATTAATACCGCTATTTCAACAAGGAAACTTTATGAAAGTTCTGTTTTTAACGTCCAGCCCCGGTTATGGCCATACGCGCGCCGCTGAAGCAATTGGCGCAGTCCTGGAGCGTGAATACCCGAATATTGAAACCCATTATCTCGATGTAACCCAATTGCTTGATCCGCAAGCCAGCGCTGCACTACAAGATGGTTATCTGCGCATGACCGCAGAACATCCCGAGCTTTATCAAAAACTGTATAACCTTGATAACAACTTGTATCGCCAGCTTGCAGGAAAAATTCCCGCTGACCAAACACTGGTGGATTTTTTAACTGAACAACAACGACGTTCGTACCCCGAAGAATTTGAACGATCGGCATTTTCATTGCCGGTTTATTATAAAAACCTTGATGGTGCGTTACTGAATACATTTATTAACGGCGTTTGTAATCGCAATAAAACACCCGCAGGGCGATTATTATTACAAGGATTATTGGCGTTGATTTTTCGCATTTTATCGGCGCGCGTAAAAAAATTCGTCAATGATTACAACCCGGACTGTATTGTCGCAACGCAAATGTATCCCAATGCATTACTGTCACGGTATGTTAAAAAGGGCATCGTTACCAAACCCATTATTGGTGTATTGACTGATTACGGTGTACATGGTGTGTGGGTGCGCGATACTACTGCGATTTACTGCGTTGGTCATCAGCAAGTTGCCGATGCATTGCGCCAACAAGGTGTGCCAGCCCATCGTGTTCGCGTCACTGGAATTCCATTAATCCCGGCCTTTGAAAACCTTCCCGGCCAACAACAAGCGCGCGCAAATCTCGGGCTTGGAACTAATCCCACGATTTTAATTACCGGTGGCCAATGCGGCATTGGTGTGACCGACGCGTTACAGCAGTTACTGGACGACGAACGCCACCGCTATCAAGTATTGGTTACTGCCGGCAGTCACGCTGCTGACAATGAAAAATTACAACAACTCGCCCATACGTATCAGAACCGCTTTCATTTATTTGGCTGGCGTAGCGATATGCGCGATTTATTTTGTGCCGCCGATATTGTTGTCGGCAAACCGGGCGGGTTAACCGTGAGTGAAGCATTGGCCTGTGGTAAACCGTTTATTGCTACCTGCTGCCTCGGCGGCCAGGAAATGCATAACGTAAATTTCCTGGAAAAAAATAGTGCCGGATTACATGTAGAACTCCCTCACCTCTCCAATGTGATCAGCGAACTATTTAATGATCTGCCACGCCTGGGCGCGATGAAAAGCAGCGCCAGAAAACTGGGGCACCCCCATGCAGCCAGCAGTGTTGTCAGTGAGCTGGAAAAATTGATGTTACTGAAAAAAGCCAAAACAGTTTCAATCGAAAGCGCACGGAGATAACACATGAACAGCGGAGTATTTTATCGATGCATGTGCTGGTACGACGCCTGGTGGCGGCGCAAACATAAAGTTGAAAAATTTGACGAGCTGATCAGTTTTTCCTTTGAAAAATTTTCCGGCGAACGGCGCATTATGAATGACGGAACCTGGATTGAACCCGGGGACGCACTTGCTATTTTGCATTTTAATCGCGAATGCTTTTCCGGCACTGCCAATCAAACGCGCGATTACATGCGCAATGCCTTGCGTTTTCGCAAATTGATTTTGTCATCGCTGGCGCAATTGGCCAAAGACATCAATGCCCATGAAAAATTGGTGCAAGTGAAAGCCTTCCACGGTGTGAGCTGGCTGCCGCCGCACGGGGAAAAATTCGGATTTTTAATTGAGCAGTTGCCGGATTCTGCACTCAATCGCGCGCGTAAATATTATTTTCGTTTGCTGTTAAAAGCTTTTTTCCCACAGGTGGCTGAACGCGAAAGCAATCGCATCCAACCACACGCTTATTGGTTAACGCGTAACAATCTTCTCAAACATTTTGCGATGGAGCACCGCCATGAACCTCAGCCCGAACAATAATAAACAACTCCTTACCGATGCAATGTTGCCGCGTCCTATTCATTCGACCGCTGCATTCGGCCAGGCTGCACATGCTATTTGCCTGACGTTTGATGATGGTCCCGATCCTGTTTACACACCCGCAATACTGGATGTGCTGGGTGCCTATAATGCCAAGGCCACTTTTTTTGTGCTGGGCCAGGCCGCAGAGGAATTTCCCCATTTGGTAGAACGTATCGTTGGCGAAGGCCACACCATTGGCAATCATACTTACAGCCATCCCAACCCCTGGTTTACCTCGGAAGAAATTGCGCGCGAAGAAGTCACCAGAACCTCTGACATCATCGAGCAAATTGCCGGTGTTCGCCCGCGCTGGTTCCGCCCGCCGTATGGCCGTTTGCGCTTTGCAATGCGCCAGCAGGCAACGCTCGATAATATGACCACGGTATTGTGGAACCGCAGCATCATCGATTGGGGTTTATTGGGAAATGCGAGCGGAATTCGCAATCGCATGGAACGCATCGAAGCGGGAGATATTGTGTTGATGCACGATGGCCAGCGTGAACATAATCGCCCGGATAATTTGCTGCGTTATCTACCGGGTTTCCTTGCTTCATTGCCCGGAAGAAACCTGCAAACCTGGAGCCTCGACGGCATTTATAATTTCTAATGAAAATATTCCATCAACCGTTTCACCATGAAACGGTTGATGTCTGCCTTTAGCCTCTTTATGCTTGGACAATATTTTTCACCGGCATTGTTCATGTCCAAACCTTCATACCACTTTGCTTTTGTAGCGTTTGCTCTCTGGTTGCTTGGCAGCTGGCTGGGTGCGCACGGGCATTTTTGTTTTGATGGGCAGGAACCGCCAGTATCCGTTCATATGCATATGTTGGGCGATCACCCTGAGCATCATGCCGATGAAGATCACCAGGATGCTGATGTCGATTTGCTGCAATCAGCCATCGCCAAACTGACCAAGCTGGATCAAAGTTTAATCCTGTTGACAGTGATTACCCTGTTGCTAGTGCTCCAGCGCACACAGGTGTTGGTCAGCCATTACTCTTCGTTTATCCCCGCCCACATTCCCTTTGCGCGTCCCTTGTTGCGCGCACCTCCATTAACTGCCTGATTATTTTTTCGATGAACTGCACACGCAGTTCTGATTAATAACGTGCGCCGATCAAGCGCAAACATGGCAGGATTTGTTATGAAACCCTTGTTATCTGCATTGGTATTGATTACCAGTGCCTGCTTTACCTGTGCGTCATTTGCGCAACCCCATGAAAACAAACGGACCAGCGAGATCACCTTGCAGCAGGCGCTAAGCCTCAGCTTGCAACAAAACCCGCAACTGGCCGGTTACAAGTTTCGCCGCGCCGCACTCAGTGGTGAGCAAATGACAGCGCAATTGCACCCCGAAACCCGCATCCACTTCGAAGCGGAAAACCTGGCTGGCTCGGGCGAATTCAGCGGAATCGATGCCGCTGAATTAACGCTGTCATTCTCATCCATGATCGAATTGGGCGGCCAGCGCGACGCGCGAACCAGCGTCGTCACTGCCCGTCAGCAACAATTGGAAAGTGAGCGGCGCGTGGCAGTTTTGGATCTGGTCGCAGCGGTGAATTATCGCTTTATCGCCCTGCTCGCCGCCCAGGAACAAGTGCGGCTGGAAGAGGAAGCGCAACATTTAGCCCAAGCGCTGGCGGACAGTTTGGTAAAACGCGTACAGGCCGGCAGCACACCGCAGGCGGAATTAATGCGAGCCCGCGCTGCATTGGCGCGCACCCAAATCGCATTGGATAAAGCCCGCCAGCAAGCACAAGAGGAAGCCTTATTCCTCAGCGCGTTCTGGGCCGATGCCACTCCGGACTTCACCCGCGCGAGTGGTGATTTGTTTGCACTGACTAACCCCGAACCCGTTGCCAACTGGCAAACCCGCCTCGCACAAAACCCGGATCTGGCGTTATTGGGCGATGCCACTCGCCTGCGCGCCGCCGAACTGCGCAAAGCCGAAAGTGAAAGCAAATTAGCCTTGGGATGGAATGCCGGTGTTCGCCAGTTTCAGCAAAGTGATGACACTGCGCTAGTGCTTGGCCTTAACCTGCCGCTGGCAGCAGGCAAACGTGCTACCGGAGCATTACAAACCGCGCGTGCAGAACAAGATGCCGCACAATTTGCCGAAGATAGCGCCAAATCCCAGCTGGAAATCCGCCTCAATCAAACCTTCATCGCACACCAACAAGCGTTGAATGAAACCCTGAGCCTGCGCGATCGTATCTTGCCACTCTTGCAGGATGCCAGCCGCGCAACCGCCAGTGCTTTTGAGCAAGGGCGTTACAGTTCGCTCGAATTAGCGATGGCCCAGCGCGAATTGCTGGAAACCCGCGCCGAATTAATCAATGCCGCCCTGCGCGCCCATGAAACCCGAATTGAACTGGAGCGTTTGACTGCGTCCGCGCCAGCACAGGAGTTAGCCGAATGAATCTATTGATCAAATCCCTGTTATTACTCGCCAGCCTCAGTATTTCGTCGTTATCAATCGCCCATGAAGATCACGATCATGGCGATGAACATGAAGAACATGCGGATGAAATCGTCAAAGGTCCGCACAATGGCCGGTTATTGGAAGAGGGCGATTTCATTGTCGAACTGGCAATTTTCGAGCAAGGCGTACCGCCGGAATATCGCGCCTGGGCAACGCTTGATGGCAAACCACTCAAGCCAAACGAATGGCAACTATCGGTACAACTCAATCGCCTCGGCGGCGCCGTTGATAACTTTGTCTTCAAACCACAACAGGATTTCCTGCGCGGCCACAGCGTGGTGGAAGAACCTCATTCCTTCGATGTAAAAGTCACCGCAACCCACAAAGGCAAGCGCTACCAATGGAGTTATCCATCTTACGAAGGGCGCGTTAGCCTCAGCCCGGCCATCGCCACAGCCTCAGAATTAACCACAGCAATTGCCGATAAAGGCACACTGCAGGAACGCATCAAACTCTATGGCAACCTGGTTGCTGATCCATTGCGTATCAGCCATATACAAGCGCGTTATCCAGGTTTGATTCGCTCGGTGAAACCCACCATTGGCGCATCGGTAAAAGCCGGAGAAGTACTGGCGATGGTCGAATCCAATGAAAGTTTGCGTGAATACCCATTGCTATCGCCGATTGATGGCCGCGTCGTAGAGCGCCATGCAAATGCGGGCGAATTTACCGCAGATCGCGTGTTGTTCAGTGTGCTGGATGAGCGCGTATTAGAACTGCATTTGCAGGTTTTTCCCGCCGATGCCAGCAAAATCAAAGCAGGCCAACCCGTAGAAGTAAAAGCGGATGGCCAGGTTGCCACTACCAAAATTGAATACATTACCCCGCGCCACGGCGAAACGCCGACGCTGGAAGTCCATGCGCCGGTTGAAAATAGCGCGGGCAATTGGGTACCCAATCAATCCGTGGAAGGCTGGATTACCACCGCTGAAACACCCGTTGCAGTACGCATCGACAATCGCGCCTTACAAAGCTTCCGCGATTGGCAGGTGGTATTTATCAAAGTCGGTGATACCTATGAAATTCGCCCGCTGGAATTGGGTCGCAACGATGGCAATTACACCGAGGTGCTCGGTGGATTAAACGCGGGCGATGAATACGTGGTGGAAAACGCCTATGTCCTGAAAGCCGACCTGGAGAAATCCGGGGCGAGCCATGATCACTAAAACAGGACAGGGGAACTATTACCATGATTGATGCAATCCTGCACACCGCCATTGCGCGGCGCTGGCTGGTGCTCGCTGCTGTAGCTGCTATCGCGCTGCTCGGCTTGTGGAATTACCAGCGCCTGCCGATTGATGCCGTGCCTGACATCACCAATGTCCAGGTACAAATTAATACTGAAGCGCCCGGTTATTCACCACTGGAAACTGAACAGCGCATCACTTATCCGGTGGAAACCGCGCTCGCCGGTTTGCCCAAACTGTCTTATACGCGTTCGATTTCCCGTTACGGTTTATCGCAAGTGACGGTGGTATTTGAAGAGGGCACGGATATTTATTTTGCGCGCAATTTAATTAACGAACGCATTAGCCAGATCAAAACCAATTTGCCGGAAAATATTTCACCAACCATGGGACCGATTGCAACCGGTCTCGGCGAAATTTTTATGTACACCGTCGAAGCGAAAGATCCCCAACAAAAAAATAGTAAACAATTCGATGCAATGGCCTTGCGCGAATTGCAGGATTGGGTCATTCGTCCGCAATTAATGCAAGTCAAAGGCGTGATTGAAATTAATGCGATTGGCGGTTACACGCGGCAATATCACATCACCCCGGAACCGGTAAAATTATTGCAATGGGGTTTAACCTTTGACGATCTCGTCAATGCGCTTAACAGCAACAACAATAATCGCGGCGCCGGTTTTATTGAACGTAACGGCCAGCAATTATTGGTGCGCACACCGGGGCAATTAAGCAGTATCGATGATATTGAAAATTTAATTGTCGCCAACCGCAAAGGCGTTGCTGTACGTGTTAGCGATATTGCGCAGGTCGCCATTGGCAAAGAATTGCGCAGCGGTGCGGCAACACAAAATGGGCGCGAAACAGTGCTCGGCACTGCGATGATGTTAATGGGCGAAAATTCCCGCACAGTCGCGCGCGCGCTCGCCGCAAAACTGGAGGAAATTAATCGCTCATTACCTGATGGTGTTGTCGCCGTTGCGGTGTATGACCGCACGCAATTAGTTGATAAAACTATCGATACCGTACAAAAAAACCTGCTTGAAGGTGCATTGCTGGTCATCGCCGTTTTATTTTTATTGCTCGGTAATTTGCGTGCAGCATTAATTACCGCCGCCGTTATTCCCATCACGATGTTGATGACGATTACCGGCATGGTGGAAGCGGGTGTATCCGCAAACCTGATGAGTTTGGGTGCGCTGGATTTTGGGTTGATTGTGGACGGTGCCGTTATCATTGTCGAAAACTGCATTCGCCGTTTGGGTGAAGCGCAACGCGGATTGCCCAACGATCATAAACTCGACTTAAAAGCGCGCCTGCAACTCGCCTATGAAGCCACCAGTGAAGTGATTCGCCCAAGCCTTTTTGGTGTGGGAATTATCACGCTGGTGTATTTGCCGATTTTCACGCTCACCGGTGTGGAAGGGAAAATGTTTCATCCGATGGCAATTACCGTTGTTATCGCCTTGACCTCGGCCTTAATCCTTTCGTTAACGTTTATTCCCGCCGCAATTGCATTGTTAATGAATGGAAAAATTGCCGAGCAGGAAAATCGTGTGATGCGCGCGGTTAAAGATTTTTATCAACCGCTGTTAGAGAAAGCTTTGCGTTTGCATACCCAAATTCTGGCCGCCGCAATACTGCTGGTCATTTTCAGTGTATGGCTGTCCACGCGTTTGGGTTCTGAATTTATTCCGCAGCTGGATGAAGGTGATATGGCGTTGCACGCATTGCGCATTCCCGGCACCGGCTTGGAACAAGCAGTCGCGATGCAAAGTTTACTGGAAGCGCGTATCAAAGAATTTCCGGAAGTGGATAAAGTCTTTGCCAAAATCGGTACCGCCGAAATTGCCACTGATCCTATGCCGCCATCGGTTGCTGACAACTTTGTGATTTTCAAACCGCGCGCTCAATGGCCAGATCCTAAACGCTCAAAGCAAGATCTGGTCGACGCGATTGAAAAATCCGTACGCGAATTACCCGGCAATAATTACGAATTCACCCAACCGATTCAAATGCGTTTTAACGAATTGATTTCCGGTGTGCGTTCGGATTTGGGTATTAAAGTCATTGGCGATGATCTCGACCAACTGCAACAATCCGCTGCGGAAATTTTACAAGTCGTACAACAAATCCCCGGCGCTGCCGATGCGCGGATGGAACAAGTCACTGGTCTACCAGTATTAACGGTTACGCCCAAACGCACGCAACTCGCTGCTTACGGTTTAACAATTAATGAAGTGCAGGATTTTGTTGCTACCGCGATTGCCGGTGAAAGTGCAGGCATTATTTACGAAGGTGATCGCCGCTTTGAAATCCAGGTGCGTCTGCCGGAAAACTTGCGCAATGATTTACTCGCACTCGAACGCTTACCAGTGCCAATCAATTCCGAACCCGGCTTTGTACCGCTCAATGAAATTGCCAGCATTGAACTCGCACCGGCACCCAATCAAGTCAGCCGCGAAAACGGAAAACGTTTAGTGATTGTTACTGCCAATGTGCGCGGCCGCGATCTGGGTTCGTTTGTAAATGACGTGCAAACTCAAATCAATGAGCAAGTAAAATTGCCTGCGGGGTATTGGCTGGATTACGGCGGTACATTTGAACAACTTGAATCGGCCACTAAACGTTTAGCGATTGTTGTTCCATTAACGCTGCTAATGGTCATCGTATTATTAGTGATGGCTTTTGGCTCACTAAAAGATGCGCTGATTATTTTCACCGGCGTTCCCCTCGCACTCACCGGCGGTGTACTCGCACTCTGGCTGCGCGACATGCCTTTATCGATGTCTGCTGGCGTCGGTTTTATTGCACTCTCCGGTATAGCGGTATTAAATGGTTTGGTAATGCTCGCGTTTATTCGCCAGCTTTATCACGAAAATGGTGATTTAATTTCCGCTATTATCCAGGGCGCACTCACCCGTTTACGCCCGGTGTTAATGACCGCACTTGTTGCAAGCCTTGGCTTTGTACCCATGGCATTTAACGTGGGTATAGGTGCAGAAGTGCAACGGCCATTAGCAACGGTTGTCATCGGCGGAATTATTTCCTCAACATTATTAACCTTATTTGTTTTGCCGATACTCTATGCTTTAGTGCATCGCAAAAAAAGTTAGCTGTAGGCTGGGGTGGGTCGCGCAAGCTGAGCCTATGCGACCCGCCCCAACTTATTTATTAAACGATATCACTATGAAAATTGGAGAAAATTATGGGTGCTCATTGCTGTAGCCACGATCACGATTCTCCACCCCAACCCGATCCAAAGTACCGTCGTATTTTATGGATCGCACTGGTCGTCAATGCATTAATGTTTGTGGTTGAAATTATTTTCAGCCAGCGGGCAAATTCTGTTTCACTGCTAGCGGACTCCATCGACTTCCTCGGCGATGCCGCCAATTACGGAATCAGTTTGTGGGTGTTGGCGCAGAGTATGCAAACGCGTGCGAAAGCATCGCTGTTAAAAGCAGCGTCGATGGCATTATTTGGCATCGCGGTTTTAGCGCATGCAATCTGGAATGCAATCACCGGTGTAATTCCCGATGCGCAAACCATGAGCCTTATTGGACTACTTGCGCTCGCCGCTAACCTCAGTGTTGCATGGTTGCTGTATGCCTATCGCAATGGTGATAGCAATATGCGCAGTGTATGGTTGTGTACACGCAATGACGCGTTAGGAAATATTGCCGTGGTATTGGCCGCGATTGGTGTATTTGGCACCGGT
Organism: Cellvibrionaceae bacterium; assembly: GCA_021151825.1. Lineage (GTDB taxonomy): Bacteria > Pseudomonadota > Gammaproteobacteria > Pseudomonadales > Cellvibrionaceae > Cellvibrio. Next base: position 98,430 of record JAGKWQ010000018.1, on the reverse strand, counting down.
ACTGCCTGGCCGGATTTAATTGTAGCGGTGATTATGGCTGCGTTGGCACTAACTGCCGCCGGACAAATTATCAAGCAGGCACGTATCGAATTAAAGAATTGATAATTGTAGAGCGAAAATAAAAAGGACAACGTGAAATCATGAATTATTCCGGATTGCAAATTTTGCAGCAACGAAACTAATATCGATACTGAAAAGCTTTTTCTACTTTACAATGCTGCAAATTTTCACGATAGAAAAATGGAATCAATAATGAATATAAATATGGTTATTAAAAATATTTTAATCCCGTCAGCAATTTTATTACTCGCATCTTGTGGTGGATCAGGGGGCAGTAGTAATAATTCAAATAACACCCCCGTATTAGAATACCAATTAAAAGCAACTGCTAGCGAGGGAGGAACTATAAGTCCGTCTACAATAACGGTTAAACAAGGGGAAACCGCCCATTTTTCCGTTAAACCGGATAGTGGTTTTATGATGACGAATATCAGCGGCTGCAATGGTATATTTAAAGACGATATATATACCGTCAGTTCAGTTAATACATCCTGTAGTATTCAAGCAAATTTTTTGTCACTTTACCCACCAAAAACCACAATAACTATCCGCACAAAAAATGGATCTACAATCCCAGAAGGTTCATTTGAAATGGATACCAAAGAAATCCTTAACCTTACTGCCATGCCCGATGTGGGATTTCGCAATGCACAATTAAACTTTTCAGGCGGCTGCAGAAAGCTTGATGAAAGATTGCGTGATTTCAACATCAAACTTTATGGCGGAAGTTGTGATATTTCTGTGGAATTTTCTTGTCGCGATGAAAATATAGATAATGTTTGTGACCGCGGGGGTTCTGATCTTATTGTACACCACGTCAATATCAGCCCTGCTGTTATACGATTAAAAGATATTCCCGATACAGAATTTACAATCACCGCGGATCTGGCCGGTGATTTTGATGAAGTATGGGTTGAAATGTGGATGTCAACGATAGACCATGACAACCATACACCCAAAAAAATCAAGCTTACCCAAACACCTGATAATCCATATCAGTATTTTGCAAAATTACGTTTTGACCCCACAGAAATAAAAAATCTGGACAGTTTTGGTGGGCATGTAGGTTATATAGGTGACTCCTATATAAGGGCTTCTCGTGCTGGAGAAAATCTTTTTCCAAGAAATTATAGCGGCGGCAGCGTATTGCCCAAGATTGTAATTATTGATAGTGAAATTCCTGCCGCCTCCCTTGCACAACAAAGCTCCGGATTTTATGCCAATGATTATCTACTGCATGTGGTTGATCCTCATTATCACCGCATCACCGATATTAATGCGTTGAGTGCGAAGGTATTGCAAAAAATATCAGAACCGGATTTTTTGGTAGCTATTCCCACGGGCACATCACCAGTAGGTGATTGGTCTTATTATTATCCGGTTTTTAATGATGTCTCCGGCATCGGTACAAATATATTTAACTCACGTAGTGGTTGGGGTGCCAACCAATCTTTGCAGGGTTATATTAACATCGGCCAGTTTGGTTATGATTTTTCTCATTTTATACATGAAATTGGCCATCGTTGGGGATTTCATCTTAGCGATGAAAAATTAAGGCTCAGCGATACACTGTGCAATTGCCATCAGGAGTGGATCGGAACCGAGCCAAGCAATACTGCGGTTTCACAAACTATTATCATTGAGCAGCCCAATGGACTATTTATTCTCGGAAATCCGCCAAAAGAAAAACATTTTAAATACAGCACTATTGAAAAATATCTGATGGGTATTGTTAATGCTCAGGAGGTTACAGACACATGGTTTTTAAAACCAGGCTCTATAAGCGAATCCGGTTTTAAAAAGGAAGAATTGATGCATATAAATGGTAGTGTGTTGCAACAATTTTATGGCACCCGATTACCGGAAGCGCGTAATTCTCCTAAACAATTCCGGGTGAGTTTTTTCACGGTTGGACCAGATCCGTTAACCGAAGCAGAAGCCGCTTATTTCAGTTATATTGCAAAATACCAAGGTGAAGACCACGCCGCTGAAATTCAGGACCGAATTTTTACATATCCAACATTTTCTAACGCAACCGATGGGGCTATGACCATAGATACTAAAATAAAAATCTTGCCATCTGCGAAAATTGACGACAATCAAAAAAACATATTGCGCCATGAAAACGATCTTTTATTAAAATCAAAACCGCATCAATACTGATATTTCCATGAAATAACCCCCGCATCATCGCGGGGGTTTGCATTTATAGAATAAAAAAATAGCTGGCATAATTAATTCGCAATATTTGCTCGACATACTCACAGCTCACATCAAAGGAGTTATGGGTATGAATAAATATTTTATGGGTTTAGGTTTTTTTGCTTTTTGTGTCAATGCGTTTGCTGTCACGATTAATAATAATGAAACACGTACTGGCCTCAGTGGCGCCGCTAATTCAGACGCACGATTTGAATTGGTTGTTCATGCGAATGCTTCCAATCTTGCTATTACAACCAGCGGTGGTAGTGGTGACCTTGATCTTTATGTGCGCCTCGGCCAGGCGCCAACCACCAGCAGTTACGATTGCCGTCCTTATGCCAGTGGCAATAGTGAAAATTGTAATTTCGCTACGCCGCAAGCCGGGACTTACCACATTTTGTTACGTGGTTATTCCAGTTACAGCGGCGCGTCCCTGAGTGTCAGTTACAGCACGAGCGGAGGCAATCCACCCAGCGGTGCAACCTGGTCCGGTTTTCAATCCTACTATGCGGCGGCCATTGGTTTATCCGGCACTCCCTTAAAAAATTCATTGGCAACGATTTCCGCGCGCGGCCACACCCGCATGAGTTACGCGCAAGTGTGGGATGCACTGAAATACACCGATGAAGATCCCAACAATTCCAGCAACGTCATTCTTATTTACACTGGCCGCTCACAAGCAAAAACATTTAATGCCAGTGGCAATAGCAATCCGGATGCATGGAATCGCGAACATACCTGGCCAAAAAGCCACGGCTTTCCCGATGAAAGTGATTGGGCTTATACCGATATCCATCACCTGCGCCCGGAAGATGCTTCCGTAAATTCAACACGCGGCAATAAGGATTTTGATAATGGTGGCTCCAGCATCAGTGAAGCGCCGGGTAACTATACTGACTCAAACAGTTTTGAGCCGCGCAATGCAGTTAAAGGTGATGTAGCGCGAATGATGTTTTATATGGATGTGCGCTACAACAGCAACGACAGCACTGGCACGGAGGATTTGGTATTGGTCAACACCGCGGGAACCAGTGGCGCCAATCTGGGGAAAATATGCACCTTATTGGCTTGGCATAACCAGGATCCGGTGAGCCAGGAAGAAATCAATCGCCATGCGCGTATTGTCTCACGGCAAGGCAACCGTAATCCGTTTGTGGATTATCCAGCCTGGGCCAACCAGCTCTGGGGCAGTTCCTGTAATTGATAAGTAATCACTTAAAAACTGTTTATGGATAACTTAATGCAGAGGGAACTGGATATATAACAATCTTCAACGTTGATATTTTTCAGGCGGCCACTGCGAGCCGCCTTATTTTTATTTATAATTTGGTGACAACTATCGTGTTAACCAATAATTCTATTTATTTCCATGTCCGACATTTTCCAAACCACTGCCCAACATGAATACCAACGCTCTGCTGCACAATTAAAGGGCAGCAAAGATGCAAATTCCGCCCTGGAAAAATCTTATGCGCGCTACGACAATCTGATCGCTACTGCTTTTGATGATGCCACTACCAAGCCGGCCTGCAAAGCAGGTTGTGCCTTTTGCTGTTACTACAAGGTAGAAGCGCGAGCCCATGAGATTTTGTTAATCAAGAATTACATGAACAAAAACTTCAGCGCCGAAAAAATCGTCGCTGTATTGCAACAGGCGGCCGGGAATGCAGAAATTATTCGTACCATTACCCCGGAGCAACATCTCACCACCAATTTAAAATGCGCGATGTTGGACAATAACCAATGCAGTATTTATCCCGTGCGCCCATTCCGTTGTCGTAATTTCCATTCAACCGACGCACTTGCTTGCGAAGCATCGTTTAACAACCCTGCAGATATGGAAATAGCCACAGGGATGGTTGAAGAAGTGGCAATTCTGGCCGATGCACATACTCAGGGATTTGAAGCAGCAGCGGAGCAAGCGGGCCGCGACAATCGCATTTACGATTTCAATACCGCGTTACTGGAAGTTTTTGCCGATGACCAACCATTAAAGCGCTACCAACGCGGCAAGAAAACATTTCAGCAAGCGATTGAAGTAATTTCGTGAAATAGCATTGGAAAAAATGTGTGCTAGCATGACGTGTAGTAACGAAGTAAACACAGGCACATATATAAATATAAGGAACGTACGATGACAAATTCAAATCAATTGCAAGGAATCGATGTATCCCATTACCAGGGTACGGTGGATTGGGTAAAAGTGAAAGCCGCCGGCATCGCCTTCGCGTATGCAAAAGCGACTGACGGCAATACCTACACAGATCCACAATTCCACACCAACTGGCAAGGCATGCAAGCGGCGGGAATTTTACGCGGTGCTTATCATTTTTATGAAACCAATGATGACCCCATAATCCAGGCAAATAATTTTATTAATACTGTTGGTTCACTCGCAGCTAATGATTTACCACCCGTTGTCGATATTGAAATTTTTAAAGGCGCTTATGGTAACAACAGTGTCGCTACTAATTTGCAAACCTGGTTGAATGCCGTAGAACAAGCGTTGGGCCGCACACCAATGATTTACACTGGCCCTTCATTCTGGAATCAAACCATCAACGCTGATTTTTCCAAATACCCGTTATGGGTTGCTGAATATGGCGTAAGCACACCTAAAATTCCGCAGGGTTGGGCCACGTGGAATTTTTGGCAGTATACGCAGAATGGAACTGTTGATGGTGTTACGGGAAATGTGGACCTGGATTACTATGCAGGGGGAAAAATTACCTTGTAATAGTATTTTTTAAATCCGGGAAAATGGCAGTAAGGCTTATTAGCTGCATATCCAGTAGCGTTTTTTTACACCGATAATGTTATTTTTTATCATTTACTGTTTTCGTTATTTTTTTCTTTTTGGATTTATTGCCTGTTGTGCCTGCACTGTTCCTTTTTCTTTTTGCAATATCTGTTTTCTTATATCCCAAACCTGCCTTGCGACCTTTTTCATCATCCGGAATTTTACTGTTTGATGTATGAGACGCATTCAGCGAATATTTCCAGAACGGTCCACCAATGACAGCGAAAAGATCTTCAATGGTTTTTTCATTCAAATCAAAAGCCTTCAATTGTTCAACCGCATACACCCATCCCTGAATGGATAATTTTACATCGGCCAACATAGCTCCAATAGCATTCACCTCCGAGCGATTTAACTTACCTTTATATTCAGATTGAAGAACTTGCGCTAATTTTTCACCTAAACCTTCAAGCCCGGAATGACTAGAGAGTTCTTTCGCCAAACCTGTCCAGGTATGTTCACTTGAGTTACCTTCTTGCTGATAAACATCCGGGCGACTTTCACTTTTTTCCAAGGGATAATAGAACATATCGCCATTACCATAAGCATCCCTGTAAATTCCCAGGCTGCCACCAAGATCAAGAACAAATTCGGTTCCCGGCTGGCGCTGTTCGGCATTCATATCATCGCCATAGGCACGAATAAGCAAACCGCTGGTTCGTAGTGATTTGGTAGATGGCACTTTTTTTAATTTCTTACCACTACTATCTTCTACTTTGGTTGTTTGATCGAGCTTGCCCAACAACTCTGAAAAATCAGGAACCCTGGTACCACCTTCAAACGTAAATGAATCCGAGCGTTTCAATCCGCCTTTACTATCAAGATCCAGGGTAGATACATCCTGAACCAAATCGGCAATCAGATTATTGTTGAGTTCTAATTTTTCTGATTGATTATTATTCCAGAGCTCTAATAATGTTTTTCTTATCCTGGCGGGAACTTCCGGATCCTTCACCCAGGATTTAACCAGATTTCTATTAATTTTTTCCGATATATAATATTCCAATGTATTTTCTTTACTACCATCGCCCCATTTGGTCATCAAATTACCACGATAATAGCAGCCCTCAAAAATATCGTTTAATCCTTCAATAGTTTTAAGAGTGTTTCTATTTTTAAATACGTAATCACTAACATCTATTGCATCGCGCTGTATAACAGGGAATTTGTTCGCGGTAGTAACGCTCATTTGCTGTTGAGTTTTTTGTTGCTGAATAGCCACCGAGCTATTATTCATATTACTTTGCAACGCCAATTGGGTTGCAGTCACAACCCGCTGATCGTTAAAACGTACGGAAGCAGCAGCGGTTCCGGCGTCTTCATTTAGTACACTTTTTTTATGATCGCGAGATTGGTATGGCATATTGTGTTACTCACTTGCGATAAACCAATGACCAGGGAGCCGGGCCTTCTTCTGTTAAATAAACCCGGTTCATTATTTTGTACCAGACTTTAGCTGCTTTTTCGTCATCGATTTTATTCAAGAATGACTGCCAGGCAGTCTCTAACTCATAATGCGAGTGATATGTGCTTGTTAATAAATTCAGGCCTTTTGAAACCTTATAAGATGCGGGGATTGTTACCGAACTTCGTTTAGCAATTATCTTTCTGGTATTATTTTTTGCATTAGGCATATTAGCCCTGATCAGATTTCTTAGCGTATGCAAATTCAATGTTGATGCATCACTGTAAGGTTGGACATCGTTTACCGGATTATCCTGCGCTGTAGCAGGCATAGCGCCACGTGTTACCCACTGTGAATTTAACGCGTCCCAATCACCCCATTCACCCTGAATCGCACGCGGAACGCCTGCTGGATAAGCAGCATCGTAAGCGGGTGTTACGTCAAAATAAGTCCATTTGGTATTTGCACTTTTCTTTGCATCTTCTTCAATTTTCCGCCAGTTCGCGTCGTGATTCAGTGCATGGGTTGTAGGAACGAGATTTAAGTGATCCGCACCGGAACCGCCCAAATTGGCATTAATTAAATGAAAACGAACCCATTGTCCTTTCAGCCTTAAAAATTTGGCTCTCAGCCAACCCCACCCCCTGGGGTCAACCGAAGGTACTCCGCCATTCGCCGGGCCGCGCATAATCGCGATACGCCGGCCAGCAACGTTTGCATTTCCATCCACATTACTGTTATGGGCAACGGTATTCGTGGTATCCATAAACATGCCATTCATTGTTGGCACTGCTGCAGAAAATGCTCCGATCGGTGCGCGCTGTACAATATTTTTTCCTTGCAATTGCAGGCTCAATAAATGATCGGAATCCATTTTTTTTTGCAATCCATTTATTTTTTTATTATGAAGATTACTGTCCATCATCAATTGCATGGTTTTGAGTTTATTAGATTGCTGACGGTTATCGGTAAATAGTGAAGCAGGATTTTCTGATTGTTGCGCTCGCGGATTAGCTGATCCGAATTGTTTTTTGGATACAGGAGCGCGAGTATGCATAATTAAATTATCCCTTAAACAATAACCAGAAAATCAAACACACTTTTTTGAACTCTTAACCTTATTATAAAAAGGAAAAATTATCAGCCTCTACCTTCGCGCATCCGATTGCGTAGCGTACCTGTAGCAACAGGTACTTTTTCAATCGGAAATACAGTATTAGCGCCCAGGGTTTGCCAACGATACCAATAGCTCGTATTTTCCTTACTTGCCCATGCATTTGCCGGCCCGTTTTGCCAGGAGTTTTGCAATGTGGTTGCAAGCGCAGCTGTAGTCCAATTATTTGGCCAGAACGTACTTTGTTTTACCGGTGACACTGTTGTTTGATTATTTCCGGGATTGGTACGAACCAATTGAAAACTATGCTGGTGGCTGGTGATGTTATTGCCTGGAATTGCGCCGGCAAAATGCACACCATCGGGAGATTGGTTATTCGGTACGGAATTGGCAACAGCATTTCCCCACTTGGTAACCATCGCATCCAAAATATGCCCACCTGTAACAGCTCCTCCGGCAGCACCATTCCAGTCTGCCGCCATATGGGCCAAAATAGTTGCCTGATTGCCATTTGGGTAGGGGGTATTCACATCAACAAGGCGACCATTTAATGAAGTTAACTGCGCAACACTATTGGCAATGTTTGCAGTAGCTCCCGTGTTCATTATTTGTTGTTGCTTTAATTGCGCCCTGGTAGATTCCCGTTGATCTGAAAATTGACGAGTGAGCGATTGAGAATGAGTGTTGTCGCCCCCACTGGATTTATACGAAGTTTGCTTTTTCACATAATTCATTTAATGCACCCAAGCGCAAAGTGAAAAAATATTATCGGAAACTATTTGCATTGCTTCCCTGGTCGAATGTATACCCACGATAATTACTCTTATTTGCTTTCCACCATTTGTTAGCTGCTGCATGTCTTTTGAGCATACCAATATAATGGTTACCATTGTCGCGGGATGTTACCCAGTAATGCATATCTTTTTTTCTGCACAACAGCTGCGCTCATAAGTTGTTTTGTATCGTCGGATTTCAATTGTGTTGATGTCGCAGCTTGACTACTTCCGTGTCAAGCACTCGATAATGCCTTCGCCCCCATCACATCCGCTTCCGATTCCAAACCTGCATCATCATTAACCGATGTACCTTGCATTTGCGTAGTAGCCTGGACACGGCCTTGCGCTTGCTGCACAACATGCCATGCCTCGTGCGGTAAATGTTGTTCTTGCCCCGGTGCCACGTGGATGTCTGTACCTTGCGCATAAGCGTGCGCATTTAATTGTGCAGGTTTGTCCGAATTGTAATGGACTTTTACCCCATCCATACTCATACCGGAAAGTGATTCAATGCCGGATTTTAATTGGTTGGGTAAACCGGTGTTATTGGGTTTTTCTTCCAATTGCGCAGGTACATTGTGAGCAAATTTTCCTTGCAATAATTCTTCTTCCTCTGCAAGTTGCGCTGTTTCAAACTTTCCTTGCAAGGGTTCCTCTTCTTCTGCTCCGGCAAGTTGCGCAGTTGCAAATTTTCCTTGCAAGGGTTCTTCCTCTTCTACACCGGCCAATTGCGCTGTAGCGAATTTTCCTTGCAAGGGTTCTTCCTCTTCTACACCGGCCAATTGCGCTGTAGCAAATTTTCCTTGCAAGGGTTCTTCTTCCTCTGCACTGGCGAGTTGCGCAGTTTGCATTAGTTGTTGTTGCTTTAATTGCGCACTGGTAGAAGCGCGTTGATCGCTAAATAATTGTGCTGACGGTTTGGCTGCAGCTTCCTGTGCGGACTTTTGTTCACTGGCAGCTTGTCTGGTAGTAAAGGCCATCATGCTCTCCCGGGTATTCCCTGGTTGGTAGATCAATAAAGTTAAGTTCAGTGGCAACATCCTTGCAATAATGACTGGTAAAACTATTTGTAATCGTCTTCGCTATTTTCATCGTGCTCATCAGCAACAGAATCGGTGGATTCCGCCGCCGGTGCAGTCGCCATTTTTTGATAATGCAATAAATTGCGATTGGGTTTTTGTTGTTGCAACGCTTTAACCGCATCAACACCAGCCCAAATCGCAAGAGCTAACAACAACAAACAAAATACGCTGGATAAATTCAGGAAGCTGAATACCGGGTCCATCAATACCAAATAACCCCAGAGCGCTATGGGTGGCAAAATGAGTGCGACTACGGTTAGCGGGTGCTGCAACCAGCGCAATAATACTGGCAGGTTCCTGCAGCGATGGGGAAACAAATAAAACAAAGTGATCAAATATGTAAAGGCTAATAGTAACCACACATTCATAATGTAAATGAGCGTCCAGCGATAAGCACACAGGGTTTCATTCCAAAAAGATTCGGTATAACCCGGTGAAAAATGTTTGCCGATATAGTTATTGAACTCCTTGTAATCTTTCCCATCGCTACTGTTTTCGTATTCCACCATCGGCCAAAACGCACCGCCACCAAAACTTTCATGGACATAAGCCAGGCGCTTTTTGCGCTCGTCAACACTTTGCCCTTTGTGTTCCATACTGGCATCCATTTGCGAATAATCGCTAAACATTAACGGCGCAATAATGGATCTATCGGTGCTGGTAGTGACTGCATAAATTTCATCGAGTGATGTGTAATAGGGATCTTCCATAATCAATACCAGCATAGTACGTACACGATCCTGGATTTCCACGATGGAAAGATTTTTTTCCGCCCAGTCATCCGCTTGCGTGAGGCTATCCAGGTGTTCACGATTAAAAGTGTTGCTGTCGCCAAGGAAACTGGACTTGTTCAACATGATATTGACGTAAGTAATGTGTTTTTCTACGCGCAAATAATTACGTTTTTCATCAAGTTCACGCAGTTTTCCTTTCAGCGATTTAAAAAACTCATCGAACTTATCCCTGGCAGCTGAAGACTCCGGATAATTTTTGAAATATAGCGTTACGCCATCACCATTCAGCGGATGATTGGTCAGGCCGAAACTCAGCAGCGGACGCAAACGCGATTCTGCATCTGTCAGAGGCGTACCAAGCAGATTGATAATTTCGGTTTCCAGATTGCTATAGAAAATTTGCAACGCAGCATCATCTTGTAGCTCCGGCGCTGTAGCAAATTCCTTTTCAAGGATCCAGTCAACTTTGCTGCCGTAACGCCGCGCTTCACGAATAAACGCCTTGGCTTTATCAGTATTATCTTTCAGTAGATTTTCACCTTTACTATTAATTTGTTGCAGCTTGCCGCCATTACTGAGCGTTAAGCCAAAATAGGAAACTCGCGAAAAAGTACTGAAGTCATAGGAAAGTGGTTTATCGGTTATTTTCCAGTAAGGGAAAATACCATAAGCCATGGTCTGTATTTCCGCGGGCACACAACCACAGTCTTTGGCAGCGCCGGTCCATAGAATCGGTTCATGCTTATATTCCGGCATAGGTTCTGAATAGATTCTTTCGATATTGGCGCGCACGTGCTCATCATAGTATTTATTCAATTTTGCATAGTAATTTTCGGTGCAATATTTATCGGTCAAATCGCCGGGCTGGATAACTTTTTGCAGGTATTGCCGGATTTCATTAATGTTGGGTTTATCCAATGTTTTATCCACCGCATTGGATTTATCCTGTTTGCAAATATCCGATGCTTTCAGGATTTTATTTTTAATCGCAAGATGCAAAAGCTCACCTTCAGGGTACTCACGATCTTTCAGATCCTGTAATAATTCGATAACAGGAGCCACAATAGGCCCCTGTGAAAGCGGGATATTTGCTACGGTAATTTTGTTTGCAACCAAGTAGTCCTGCTGGCTGAGCAGCTGGATTTGCAATACCACACGCTCGGCATTAATGGGCGGCTGCACAACTGGTGGGCTGGATACAGCCTCGCTGTGATTAGTTTCTGTGGGGGTTGCAGTGTTAGTTGCACTATTACTTTCTGTGCTAGTTGCGGTAGTGGCTGCAGGATTTTTTTCCGTTGCTGCATTCACTTTCTCGATGACTGTCGTAATTGCTTTTTTCAACGCAGCCTGGTCGTTAAATGATTTCTCCGGCAAATTTTTCAATGCATCAAATAACGCATCACTAATACCTTGTTGGTTTAATGTATTTAATATCTGGTCAGTAATCACATAGCGCGTTTTTGCTTCCAATTGCGCGATAATTGCATCAATCACCATTTTGCTTTCTTCCGCTGGCACACCGGCAAGCAGTTTATTAATTTCTGTCAGGGCAGTCGCTTTGTCGGCAAACTCTTTTCCCTGGAGACTCTCAATGGCCTTAATGATTATTTTCGCCGAAGCAGACGCTTCGGCCATCAACGCAAAATCATCTTCCCGCAAAACATAGAGCGTATGGGGAACAATGGGTTTGCTGACAACAGCGGCGGCTGGTTCCGGTTTTTTCTGTTCGCCTTCCAGATAGCAGCGTGCCAATGCTTGCAATGCATCATCGTTGCCATGGGCTAATGTTTGTTGCACATCCAGATTGCACGCCGTGTGATGGCTTGCACTCCATTGCGCAAAAGGTTTGCTGATTAATGTAAGCGCCGCTTCGCTAAAGCGTGTAGAAAAACTGGCAATTTCATCGGCGCGGGCAGGGAAGGCAGCCACCACATTGGTATTAATATCCAACGCAAAACTTTTACAAAAACGCTGCATCCAGGACCAGGTGATCGGGCCAAGAATACCGTCATTCAGTGGCTTGCCTTTTAAACCTGCATCGTGTTTCCAATCCGCATCCTGATGATACAGCTGATACATGTCCGCTTGCACTTTGGCAATAACAGGTTTGGGATATTTTTTATATTCCATTTCATAGCCAAGGCACTTATCTTTATTAGCGATGGCCCCTTCCGGTAGCGATTGGGAATTCGCCGCTAACGACAGCAGTAGCAGCACTGCGCCGGATAATCGCGATAACAACTTGAATGAAGAAACATTCATCATGGTCAATTAGAGCGTACGCCCCTCCTTGAGAAGTTCTTTGTTAATGCCTTGTACCAAATCGGCATGCTGGATTTTATTGCGCTGCTGGCGCGTTGCACGTATTGCAGCGTAGCGGGCCACGTTGGTCAGTGAACCACCGGAGAGTTCATATTTTTCTGCCAGTTGTTGCAAATCCACATCGTCTGCCAGCAACTCCGGCCTGGCGAATAAATTTTTAAGCAGTCGCAAGCGTTCTACCTCATCCGGTAGGGGAAAGTAAATAATCGATTGGAAACGCCGCGCAAAGGCTTCATCGATGTTGGCTTTAATATTACTTGCCAAAATAACCACACCGGGGAAATCCTCAATGCGCTGCAGTAAATAGGAAATTTCCTGGTTAGCGTGGCGATCATTGGAATTGCTGGTTTGTGTGCGCTTGCCGAATAACGAATCGGCTTCGTCAAAAAATAAAATCCAGTTTTTATTCAATGCCTGGTCAAAAACACCAGCGAGGTTCTTTTCTGTTTCGCCGATGTATTTGGAAACCACCATGGATAAATCAATACGATAAACATCGACCCCCACACTGGCACCCAGCAATGTTGCGGTGAGGGTTTTGCCGGTTCCCGGCGGACCAAAAAACAAACTGCGATACCCGGGTTTGATGGCGCGCTCTAAAGCCCAGCGATTAACCAGATCTTTGCCCTGTTTTAACCAGGTATTAAGGTGATCAATTTCTTCCATCACATCTTGCGACAAAACCAAATCATTCCAATTCAATGGACTGGTAATTAATTTGGCCGGAAATTCCATACTGTAATCCGGTTTATGTACCTGGCCGTGTGTGCAGCGATGCAAGGTTTCAGCCGTTACAGAAATGGTCGCATTCAAAAACGGTTCGCCTGCCGCTTGATGTTCAAGTTTTAATAATCCCTGTTTGAAAAAATAATGGTGTTCATCAAATAATTGCAGCGCCGCGAAACGCCGCTCCAGATCCTGGCCAGCTAATAAAAATACGGCGGTTTCTGCAGAGGGTAAAAAACCGCTGTGGGCTTTACCGCGCCAACCACCAAATTCCGTGTAACTGCGCCCGGTGATTTGGCTTTGGGTAAAGAAAATATCCAATGCTTGCGGGCGCACGTGCGGAATCAGGCACAAAATAAATAACAATCGCTCATCAAACTCCATTGCATAGCGGCGTATCAATTGTGCGTATTCAGAATTATCATTCGCCAGATCCGGCGGAAAAATTGTGCGTATATCGGCTGTCGCCGCTTGAATATCGGGCGAACCAAAATAATGGGTAAAACGCAAATTGAGCACTTCTGCAAACCAATTAAGTTCGTGCTCAAGTGTTGCTGCATTTTGTTGGCTAACATTATTTACCATTGATCAGTTCACCATTATCCCATTCGTTTTTTGTTAACTATCAAGATTGTTCGCGCCAGGAAACACGCAGCGGCTTGTCCATCCATCCATGCTTGATCATGGAAATACTCCAGGGCAAACGGTCCAGCAACATATCAAAAGTACGTTCCTGAACTTTTAATCGCCAATACTCTTCATCCAGCACCAACCAGCCCTGGCGTTGGAAAAATGTTTCGCGCAGGCCGGTGACGGAAGTTGACCCCAGTGCGCGCCAATGTTGAATCATGCTTTGTAGCATTTGTTCAATCACGGTTTTTTCTTGCTCGGTAATAACGATGCCATCGCTAATGGGCATACTGGTGCTAATGCCACACAGAATTTTGTTCAGGATTAATTCGTATTCCGGCGTTTCACTCCGGCCCGTTACCATATATTGGAGTAAATGCACTGCACGATCTGCGGCGCCGGGGTGAACAAATTTTCCGTCTTCCAATAAATTGAACATGGAAAACAGCCGCGGTAAAAATGGCGATGCCAACACCATGCCCACATTATTTAAATGAATTCCGGCTTCAAAATTCAATTCAGGTTCTGCACTCTCATTGCCGTCGCTTAACGACATATTTGGTCGCGTCGCTGCTACCGGTTTTAATAATGCCAAACGGCGCTCTGCTAATTGCAATAAACGCTGGCTATCGCCAAGGCCCACGGCATCAGCAAGTTGTTCACAGCATTTTTTTAACAGTCCAGCGGCATCCAGTGGATTTGCCGGACCAAACAATTGCATAAATACAAATTCCCAACGCGCTTGCTTGATGGTTAAAGGATCAGCATCAGGCATCAGCAATGCCAAGGCTTCAGTCGCCAGCTTGACAATAGGATCAAGCGCCGCAAATTGTGCGGCATGCAAGCGTTGCACAATTTGATGCAGTAAATGACCCGGCACATGCTGGATTAATCGTTGGGCTGATAATGGATTACGCAATACACCAAGCCACTCATTTGCCTGTGCCTGGGTAAAATGCCGCAATAATAAATTAATGCGTTGTTGTAGCTGTTGCAGTTGTTCAACACTCAACGCAGCCGTTTCCTGCAGCAATTGCTCCAGGGTTAATCCGGGAATACGCAAAGGTTTTTCACTCCCTGATAAATCGGAATTGGTTGGTTGGCTAATGCGGATACCGTGCTCATCGGCTGCATCCTGCCCGGTAAAATATTCATTATTTTCATTTGCTGAATATTGCAGCTGGCCAGTTTCGGAATTCTGTTGTGAAACTGCTTTGTCCGTTGAATCTATTACACCGGTTGTGTTTTCGTTGTTTGGGGTGCCTGCAATTTGTAACCTTGTTGTTTCATGCATCATCTCTGTCGATATTGCATCGCCAGTTGCAGCAGCGGTTGCTTGTGGTACAGCAGTTTGTGCATGGCTATGATCCTCTGCGGTGCGCGTGACAAATATTTCCATATCCACGGGCAAATCAGCGACTAACGCGTGTATTACTTGCTGATAAAAATAATTAGGATCTATCGCTTCTATTGAATAGCTGCGAATGGAGTGCAGCAAGGTTGAATAATGGTTGCCATTAGCCGGCGGCTGAAAAAATTGTTCAACCAATCGCTGCCAGTAATAAAGACTCATACGCAATCCGAAAGGATCTATTCTTCCATTACGTAATTCCTGGATCAGCTGGGCCAAACGCTGTTGCGTTTGCTGCTCGCTATCCTGCTGGTCTGATTTGTTATCCAGCGGGTCCTGATTATGTTGATTTTTATCAATGGCTTCATCTTTCTGCGATGCATGGTCATTTTGAACGGGTTGTTGTTCTTGCCGCAGGCCCGCTACCTGCGAATTTGTTTGCGGCGCAAATTGTTCCTGATTACTTATTGTCTGAGCAAGGGCAATCCCCTTATCTGCAATCATCGGATCAACGACACCGGCAGTCTTGGCGAAAGCATCAAGGTCTATCAGTTCATCATCAATCAACGCAAATAATACACACCGGAGAAATTCTGCTTTTGCAGGAATATTTTCCAGGGTCTCTTTCACCGCCACTAAAAAATAACTGCGAAATTCCGGTGAAAAATTCGGGCTATACTTGATAAAACTATCAATCAACCGCGCAATTAACTGTTCTTGAAGCGGTAAGCTGGTACGTGCGTTAATACTATGCTTTATCTGCATGCACCAATCAAAAAGTTCATGCTCTGACGTTGCAACCAATTGTTCAGTAGTTGAAACCCTGCGTTTCGAACCTGGTCCTGTTATTTTTTCTACCACTGCTTTTTGTAAGCTAACTAAATCCTTTTCCCTTTGGGAATTCACTAATTCATCGTTTATTGGCACGGTCGATAGAGGCGCTGATGTATCCGTGTTGCTGTCTGATTCATCGGTTGAAATGGCATTCGGAAGGCCTTCTTTATGCAAAAATCTTGAGCTTGAGCTTGAGCTTGAGCTTGAGCTTGAGCTTGAGCTTGAGCTTGAGCTTGAGCTTGAGCTTGAGCTTGAGCTTGAGCTTGAGCTTGAGCTTGAGCCAAAAATATTATTCCAAAGGTAATACAACGGCTCTATTGCGAGTTGATATTTTTCTGCAAAACTTTTGGAAAGTTGTTGTAGCAAATTATCTTTTGCAGTTGCAGATTCGATTAGCGCGCGCGCTGACGTTGGGTGCCATAAAACATCAGACACTGTGGCAAAAGCATCTCGCAACCACTCATCGGCTGTCATTGTTAATTGTGCCGCACCAATTTCAATTCCATCTTCATTAACAACATTAAGGCTCCTTGCTTCCTGCAAAAACTCCACACGCCGTTCCGCGAGACGAGAAAACCAATCCTGGTAAGCAGGCGCGATTAATTCCAATAGTTGAATTAAAACGGGTAACGATAGATTGGCTAATAGCAATTGGCGAATATCGGTTTGCAACCAGTATCCGATCATTGCAGTCGCCAGTGGTGAATTTCTTGGTGTGCGACTAAGGTGGCTAACCTGCGGCCACAGTTGTTCCAGGGCGCGAACATTCTTATGTGTAAGTGCTTGCTGGATTTTATTAAGCAACAACTCAACTGGCACTGAATCAGTAGGGCCTTCGCTATGTTGTTCACTTCCAAGGGGTGGCTTCGCATACCTGGTGGAGCTTTCCGGCGCTGACGATGAAAGTGCTTGTTGGTATTCTTCCTGTAACAATTCGATGGATGGTGATCGGGAGGAATTTTCATCGTTAGTCAGCGTCACATTTGTATTGGACGATGCCGCGATGTTAATAGCATCTTTCGTAACAACAGGTAATTTTTCCTCGGACAAAAAAGGCGTTATTGATAGTGAACCAATCGTATTATTCCAATAATAAAATAACGGTTCTGCCGCGAGTTGATATTTTTTCGCAAAATGTTGCGCAATTTTTTGCAACAAAGTATTTGTTGTAAATGTTGGTTCATTTAACACTGGTGATGACGCTGAATCCCATAAAATATCAGACACTACCGTAAACGTTTCTCTCAACCAGTTATCAGCCGTTATTGGCAATTGCACTGTACCAGCGTTAACACCGTTTTGATTGGCATCATTCACGCGCCTGGTTTGCTGCAATAAATCCACTCGTCGGTCAGCAAGATGCGAAAACCAATTTTGATACGCGGGTGCAATCGTTTCGAGCAACTGGATCAAAACAGATAGCGGCAATTCAACCAACAATATCCGGCGGATATCCGTTTGCGCCCACTGCTTTGCCATGACCGTAATTAATTGCAGATCTTTCTGCGAACTGTTAAGGCCAATAATTTTCGGCCACAACCGTTCCAATTCATGAACATTTTTTTGTGCAAATACTTGCTGAATGTCTCTCAACAACAATTCAGTGGGAGATATCTGAGAGGTGTTACTGCTAACCAAAAGCTGCTCATTTGCAATAGGCAATACCACAGCTGCATTGGAACGTTCTACACCGTCAGCAAAAGTTTCCGCGCTCGTAATAGAAAGCTCCGCGTTTACAGTAGGAAGTTCCGCTTCTGTAACCGAGCGTTCTGCGTCTGCAATAAATTCTTTTGCATTAGTTACAGGTACTGTTTTTTCTTCGTGGGAAGACGGAACTGTTGAATCTAAACCAAGAACACTATTCCATAAATAATATAAAGGCTCCCCAGCGATCTGGTATTTTTTTGCGAAACTCCGGGTAATTTTTTGTAGCAAATTATTTGTAGTCGATACCGATTCAATTAACACAGATGATAGCGCTGGGGTCCATAGCATCTCAGACATTATGGCAAACGCTTCGCGCAGTAATTCATCATCGCTAATGGCGAGTTGCACTGTATTAATAATAGATTGCGTTGTGTCGCTAGCAATACCATTCTGATCTGCAACGTATAGGCTCTTTGTTTCCTGCAACAACTGCGCCCGTCGTTCAAAAAAACGGGTAAACCAACGCTGGTAAACGGGAGCAATTAATTCCAGTAGCTGAATTAAAACAAGCAAAGGCAAACCGGTTAAAAATGTGGTGCGAATATCAGGTTGCACCCAATATTTGGTAATTACGGTAGCCAGTTGACGACTTTCCTGTAAATCACTGGCATAAATGATTTGCGGCCAAAGTCTCACTAACTCATCAATATTTTTTTGTGTAAACGTTTGCTGGAGTTTTTCCAATAAAAAATTATCTGGTAATGAATGAGCAGAAGCTCTATCAACAACAAGCGATTCTGTATTTTTTAGTGATGGATCTATAGTGGTAACGGATTGCCGGGCATTATTATCTGAAACTGTCAATCCTTCTTGTGCCATGGATATTTCAGTATTTTTGGCTTGAAATAATGTATTCCACAGCGATTGTAAATCGTTTGCAGCAACATCATATCGGCTCGCAATCTGAAAAATCCATTCGCTCCATAATTTTTCCAGCGAGGGGATAGGAACGATATCGCCAGTATCGTCACTTATTCCGGAGAATATTTGCGTAGCGAGTATTTCGTAAACACTGCTCAACCACACCGCCGTCGATTGATTAGCATCTGCCGCGATGGAATTGAATGGTGCATTTACAGATAAGCGTTGCAGTAGTTCAAGATATTTATTCGAGTTCTGTTCAAAATTACGTGTTATTGGGCGCAGATCCGGAACAAGCACCACCAACATCTCAGCAACAAACGTATGAGGCAATTTCAATAAAAGCTGTTGACGCAACTCTGGTTTGATCAGGTAATGCTTTAATCCGGCGATCAATAGTTGCCGTGAGTTATGTAGCCATTGTGGCCAATAATGCATCAGTGCCGCTGCATCACCTCGAATTAGAATACCGGCGAGAATTTGTTGCGTGTTCGATGCTTGTGGCTGATGACCATCAGCAACATCATTCGTTATTTTTTCCTTTTGCTCTTTACCATCCGTAGATGGTGCATCTGCAAACAAGGAATGATTTTTATCTTGCAAAATTTCACGCGCGAAACGTTGCAACCGTTGCCAATTTTCGGTGAGCGCATTTTCTATCGCTGCGGCAGAATCAGAGCGGTGCTGAAGTTGTTGCAGGTGTTGAATAAACTTAATGCCTGATTCCCGCTCATGATCGAGCCATCGTTGCATCAACTGTTCAAACCAGGCGCTTGCACTGACTGCGGGAAGCTCCAACGCAATGTCCAGAATATATCCCCAGACTGTTTGTATTTTGTCAGTAGAAAGAACAAGCGAGGATGTTTGCAATACATCCAATAACGCCAGTGCCATTTCCAGTTGGTCTGGCGCAAGCTGGCGCAACAGTGCAGTTCTGTGGCGTTCAGAAAATTGTTTTAGCAAGCGCGAGATTAACTGGCCGCGATTGGGCAGGGCACGGAGCTGTGTTGCAATGTGCTGCTCCGCGATTAAGGATTCCAATAATTGCTGATGTAATTTTGGTGCAATACCTGCACTCGATTCCTGCATTGTAGATTGCGCGCTTAATTGCCCAGTACGCAAATAATCCAGCAAAATTTTTAATGCCGACGCCGATTCAGTGATGCGATTTTCCAACAACGGCTGTTGGTTGTTGAATTCCAGTGGCAAACTTTTATCTTTAATCAGGCGCGTTAATTTTTGCATCAATTGTTCGCGAATGATGTAGCGGTAATCACTGGCAGGCAATCGGCCAAAATCAAAAACCAGTTGTTCAAAATAAAGTGTTTGTTCACCCGGTGCGTAAAATGAAAATAATTCGTCCAACGCCGGTAGTAACTCACCACTCAACCAGTCAGTAATGCTGGCGCGTTCACGTTGCTCCAGCAACGTGTTACTAAATTCCAACTCCACCACCACATCATCGATGCAGTGACGTGCCTGGCGAAAGGACGGTTTGGTCTGGAGTGGGGAGTTCATCGCTAAATCCAGTAAGACGCAGATGGCTGGTTTTGTTCCAGCCAGTGGCGTAAATGGATTGCAGCCTGGTCCAACGGCGTACAGCTTGCAGCCGGTTGATCACTGTGCATGTGATCCTGCTCATAGGATTGCAACGCACTTAACCAGGGCTGGTAATGGCTTTCGAATTCCTGCATCTGCTCTGGCGTTAACCAATAGATTTGTGGAAACAAATGCGCAGCAAGATTATTAGCGATGGTTTTTTCCGCAAACTGGCGAAATGCCGGATTGGCAAAGCGCGCTGTCCATTTGGGAAAAATAAAACTGAGGCGGCAGTGATAAAACGCATCACTGCTGCGAATATAGTTTTCCACCCGCTCATCTTTAGGAGGTGTACGCGGGCGCAGTAGCAAATGCTCCAGTAAATAGAATCCTTCGCTATTGGAATTTAAATCGGTAATTATTTTTTTAAACTTATGTACGTAAGCCTTGGCTTGCTCGCGCTCTGCAAATTCCTTGAGCGGTGTCCAGAGTTGTTTATTGCGCGAATAAAAATAAACCTTGGTGGATTTATCCTGTTCTTGTAAATAGTAAGCATCGATATTGGTGCCGTCGCGAATCATTGACGGGCTTAAGCTCAATGCTTTGGCTGAACTACTATTTTCTGCATTATTTTTAGTATTCTTGTTATCGGCCCAACGCCTGATTTTTTGTTGTTCTGCACTGGTTAGTTGCGGCACTGCACGCGCCGATGCTATTGCCGGAGGTTCACCCTGTTTGCACAACACACTGTCGCTCACCAATTGCACATTGTGCGCCTTAAAACTTTCGCCCAATGTAACCAGATTATCCAGCTGCTGGATGCCTAATAATATGTTGATTTTTTTATGCAAACTGCTGATGTTGGCTGATTGCCAGTGCTGCTCGCCCGTATCAAAAGCGCCATTACGATTCTGGCTGATATCAGCCAAATGCAATAACATGCGAATTTTATTATCGATCGCCCAGTATTCCGGTTGTTCCTGATGGTAATAATTAAAATGTAGCAAACCTTCCTGGGAAAACTCTTCACCATAGAGCGCGAGTAACGTATCCAGGGCGCGGCTTTTACGATCAAACGCGGGGTCATATTGCGCTTGCAACGCGGTGATTGTATCCAGATTAATAGCAACACTTTTATATAACACTGCAAAATTCGGAATGGATTGGTTGTCCAGGAATTGTGCGAAATAACTGTGATTGGGTACTTCGCCTAAACTGAATAATTGTTGCCAGTTTTGCAATAGCGCCAGCATGTTAGCCAGCACTTGTTCGAACGGATACAGATATGATTTGAGCTGTTGCGCCGCTATTTTGCGTTCGCGCGTTTCGCTGGCGGGAATACCATCGGCATTGATGCCGTAGACATTCGGAAAATGATGCTGGATTGAGTAATAGCCCAGAAATTGTTTCTTTTGGCCTTGCGGTAAAACCACAAATTGCGCTGTGTCAGTTTTGTTATTGCGAAATGCGCGATATTCGAATTCCAGTTTTTGTAGCGCACGACGGGTTTCCGCCATTAAGTGTTCAAGGATTTCATCGCGCCCTTTAATAACATCTTTAGCGTCGGTGGTTTTGCCCGGATTAAAATCAATTTTTAACCAGGTTTGCTGGGCTACTTCTTCCGGAAATTTCAGGAAGAACGATTGCTCCATTAAGGCATCGCCATCCAGAGTCTGACCATCTGCATTGACTAGCTCGAGATGATAAACCTTTTTAACGCCGTCAATTGCCGACACAATTGCATTGAGTTCGTCCAACGCTTTGCCGGGGTTGGATTCATTCAATCCTTCACTGGCGATATAACCGTGGCGGGTAAGTGGTCCGGTAAAAATAGTGTCGAGGCTTTCCTGTAATGCCAGGGTTTCGTAACGCTCTATTGCAACATTGGACGAAATTTTACGCGCGACTTGAAAAAAAACATCGGCATAAATATCTGCACTCGGGCGGATTCCGGTAGTTTCAATAACGCCTTTTAAAAAGCAGGCGCTGCTACGCTCGATGCGGATGCGATAAATATCTTCGCCAAGGTTGCGATTTTTTTGATACACGCGCAGCACTTTCTTACGCACTGCCGCGCGGTATTCATCGGTATATTCAGGGCCGATGAGCGGTTGCAATAATTTTAGCGATACATCGTAAAGGCAAGCACCGTAATTGCCAGGCTCATCCACAGTAGCCACGCGAATCGCATCAATTTCCGGCACTTCATCGAGAATGCGCTTGCAATAATCTTCTGCCGTTACCGGTCGGGTGGGGAAAATTTCCTGGGGCTTGTACAACGCATGATGTTGAAAATCTATCTGGCCGCGGTCATTCGTCAGGTAATCGGCAATCGGTTGTTTGGCCTGATAGGCTAATTCAGTAAGTCCGTAGCACAATTGCTCCAGTATCGTGACACCGGGATCGTGCAGGTTGTAGTCAGTCCAGATATCACCAGCGAGCTGTTGCACATGCTCAATACCCTGCGTGCGCAGGCTGGAAAAATCCAATGGGTCTGCACCGGGTGTCAGGCGTTTTATGCCTTGCTTTTTGATCGGGTCAGGTAAGCTCATGACACCGTTTCCGCATCGACAAACACATGGTTTGCACCCGTGCCATCGTCCGCTGCATCAGCGGTAAATAATTGTGTTTGCAATTGTTGATGCAAATTCTGGATAAGACCGCTGACGCGGTTATAAGGCAATTCACCCAGTGCTTTAATACAGGTTGCGAAATCATTTTTGCTTATCAAAAATAATTGCACGCTATTTTTATCGGCCGGCGATTGATAAAACTGTTGGGCTTGCTGGTTGAGCGCACCGATAATTTCAAATACTTTTTTGAATGGCTGCTCCATTAGCGCTTCCAGCACAAGACTGCTTTGCGTCAGTGTTAAGTGCACATGTAAATCCTGTGATGCTGAAGTGTTCATCGCAATTACTCCGGCGCCCGATTGCTGTTCAGCATTAATGGATCAAACCACTGGCGAGTGAGGTGGTAGTGAATCCAGATATCTTTGCCGTAAGAGCATTGGCTACGCAGTTGTAGCTTGTAATGAAATTGCCCAAGCTCAGGTACGGCTTGCCAACGTAACTCCAACCGATTGCATTTATTGCCAAAAAACGCATGCTGGGTTTCGATGCTACCTTTGCCATTAAATGCATTCATGGCGCGCGCATGAATCAATGCGTATTTGCCATCGGAATCCTGGCCGCCGACACCGGCAACAATTTCAAACACTTCACAACCGGTAAATGGGCTGGTGATGTCATACCATTCACCGTCCGCAGCAACCGCAAATTCACCGGCTTTTCCCATGCGCCCACTGGAGGCGATAGTCCCCTCTACATCGAGTGTGTATTGCGGATTCTCTTTATTGATGCCCACCGCTACGCGCAAGGAATTATTACTGTCCTGTTGGCCACCATGGCTGTACAAACTAATTACATGCGGTGCCGCAGGAGTACCGATATGCAGATGGTTATCGCCATTGCCCAATTCCATAAACCATTGCGGGCTTTCTACTGCGATATTTTTATAAAAACTCAGCAGGCGACCAGAGCCCATCAGTTGCGATATTTTTAACCCATCGCGACTGGTTTTATCAAAACCTTCTTCGAGGATATTAACCATCGAATCAATTAAATTGGAAAAGTCCTGTTCCGAGGGCATTTTGCCTTTTCTGAATTTATTTTTAAGCGCGTTTCTATCGAGCTTTTCCATAATGCAATCCGTCAGTTACCAGCGTTTTCTAATTAATAGCGTCGTGGAAATAAATTGTTTTCAACATTACAAGCAGGTTACGGCTAAACAATTAATCGCGTAAATCTGCTATCCGGAAATAATAAATGTACTACCCACTTCCAATTCATCCACCCCTGTGCGCTCCGCGCGAATCTGCCGATGCAAATCTGTGGTCAATAAGTAGTGACGACGAATAGGCACAGCTGTGCTCCAGGGATAAGTCGGTTTAAATGTGTGACTAATTTCGCCCGAGTGCGTTGGTTCAGCCGTATCATCAAGCAAGAACAAACCACCGGTACTCGGGGCAATACGCAACAACGAAAAATCAGTGACGTGATCGATATATTCAAGGTTCTGGATAAACGACCGGATTTCCTGCTCACTCAAACTCCAACCAAAATGCACGGTGTTGCCACCGGGCGACCATGGCGATAGATAATCACACAGCGCCTGGTTCAATAAATTCTGGTGGCGCCCCGCGTGCAAGCCTTTGCGGAAATGCACTGCACAACGTACCTGGATTTCTTCATAAAGCGGATTTTCTACCGCAATTTTTACCGCTTCCGGCGCGAGCACTTGCGCAAATTCTTTAATTGCTAAAATGGTGTGACCATCAAAATAAGGTTGGTAATCCTGCGCATCAATGGGGTCCGGATGTGGAACCACTACAATTAATATATGCCCCGGACTTACCGGTGTAACGGGATCTGAACGCAAATTGGCAAAGCATTTCACTTTAAATACTTGTGGAAAGGCTTCCAGGATTAACATCTCGTAATCGAGCGGCGTAAGCGCACGATTTTTATGGCGCAAGCGCTCACTGATACGGCGCCGCAAATGGGCATCACTTTCTGCAGGCACACCACCGAAAGAATTGCTGATTTGTATTACGCTGTTAATGCCGGCAATGGTTTGGCGGGTGCGTTTAATCGTATCTGCCGATAATTGCATCGGTTGTACCGTCAGCGGGTGATCGCCGGATACCCAGCTGGCTTTTACTGCTTGTGCGTAGACTGAAAATAGTTCGCTAAAATGCGCGAGGCAATCATCCGCCGTAATTTTTAGCCAGTATAAATTCCCCGGCATGATGCTATTGCCTTTGGTCATTTTTTCCGGCATCAGCATGGTCACAATACCCGACGTCATAAACCCTTGTGTAGAATCACTGAGAATATTGCGCACATCCAGCGGGCGCCATTGATTTTCACTCAGGTAATGCCAGGTAATTAAATCACTCACAGAATGCAAATTGTTTTTGCGTTCGCTGTTGAGGCTGATGAGCTGTGCCTCATCAACAGGTAATGAATTATTTTTTAAATGAAATAGCAAACTGAGTTGTTGGATATCACTTGCATCTATACCAATAAATAAAGAACCGGCCTGGGCGTATTGCGGTAAAAAATATAGGCGCGAATGGCGCAGTGGCGAAATCAGTTCCCAACCCAGCGGATGCAAATGGAAATACTGTTCCTTGCAGGTTGCATTATCTTCGCGGGTAGTATCGGCCAATGTAATTATCGACTGCGCGGAATAGTTTAAACGAATGCTATTTATTTCCGGTGTATAAGGTGGATTGGGAATTGACCTGGCCAGGCGAGAATTTTTTACGCGGGTATTATGCGTTAATGTTTCTGCCAGCAAATTCGGATATTCACGATGGCCGAACGCACCCACCGGTCCTTGCAAGGTAAATTTAAATAAACCGTTACGCGTGAGCGGTGAATAGGTAAATACCTTTTGTCTTTCAGTAACGGTTTCGGCGCTGCTGAAAATAATCGCGCTACTCGCCGATAAATTACTTTCCGGTTTTAGGTAGACGCTACCATTTTTTAATCCTTGCGAAAATAGCGACATGGTTTGCGGCGCAGATTGCCAACGGCCATTAGCCAATACGCTGGCATTCACCACAAATTGGTTATTATCGCGCGGAAATAAATAATTCTCGTACCAGCGATTAAAACCGCCCACTACAGCTGGCAAGCCACTCCACTCAATATCCAGGTTCCAATCCAGCAAATTTTTGCTGCGGGTTTCTTCGTGGCCGACAATAAAATAGGAACCTACTTCCGGCATGGGGCCAAACGGTTGAAACGGAGAGAGTGGTGACAATTGACCGATATTATTGTGTAACAACAAGTCACTACAACCTTCCACATCCACCCTGATACGCACTTCACGCAATACCAATTGCCGCACGATGTCGTAAGGATATTGCAAATAATTTTCGCGCAAGGTGCAACGCAACACCGGCAACATGGTAGTGAGCTGATCGCCATGGACCACGGAGTTATATGCACTGATTGCCGGTGCGCTTTCAGGCAAGCAAAATTCCAGGCGAATTGCATTCGTTTTTACTGTTGAATCTGTTGCTCGATATGCCGGTTTATATTCAACAATATCCAACCAGCCTTCAACTGTAGTCAAACTGAGTTGAAACATTTTGCTGAAGTAAGCAAAAAATTTTGCTTTGTCATCCGCGATAGTGTCTTTAATCGTCGGCATATGCCGCAAGATATTGGCGAGCTTGCTCCAGGGTTGCGCGCGCAGGGTTTCAAATACCAGATCGACGGTGATTTGCCGCTGGCCTTCGCGCAGCAACAATACCTGGCTTGCGACGGCAAATCCCAGGCGCGCGGCTTGCGCATTATCACCCGTGCGCCCATCGCCACTGATGTCTACTCGTGGTGCGCCAAAAAAAGGTTGCGGTAAAAATTTATCGCGCACTTTTTTGTCCGCGCGCGGTTCGGCATTAATTTGATTCAGCCAGGCGCCATCAGAAAGTTTCACCAGGTTGCGTTTGGTGATTACCAATGCCTTGGCTTCGACCGCATCCGTTTCCAGCGATGTTTCCGGGCCGGCAACCAATGGTTCAATAGTATTTACAATGGTTTTGGTACGCAGATCGAGATTAACGCGCGGAAAAAACAAGCTATAGAGCGATTGCACTTCTGCATCAGTGATCAAGGTATCTTCATCGCTGGCGTACACAATATCGCGGCTGCTATTGTCGATGCCGGCAAAAAATTCTGTGCCTTTAGGCAGCGGAATGTAGCGCTCTTTTATCCCCGCTGCTATTACCAGATATACGCTGTCCGGGTGCGCAGGGCGCGCTCTGGCTTGTAGCACCTGGTTAAAATAAAAATCGATGAAATCGAGCGTAAAGCGATTCACGCGCTGTTGCAGTAATTGATATAAGCGCGTGAATGCCACGCGCAATGCTAATGCAGGGTCATGGTTCTGGCTGTGCATTGACGTAGGTAAATGTGTACGCGCGCCGGCTTGCACCATATCCACTGCTTTTAGCAGTGAAGCGTAAATCGAACGCAGCACAACTTCATTTAATCCCTGCACAGGTTGCGACAATTGGCCGGCCTCCGCACTCATCAACTTTACGAAAGGTTCAGATAAATTGCGCGATTGTTTAATCCGTTCCGGCATAGCGCCGTAGACACGAACGAATTCACGCGCTAATCCACGAATAACACTTTCCAGTAAGCCGTGCATGGCTTCACCCGCAGGGCTTTGCGAGTGACGCAATAAATTCCACCAGCGATCAATCAAACACGCGAGCCCGGATACCGAGGCGGGATTTTTGGATTCCGTGACAACCCATTCGAGTTCATCCAGTTCCTGTAACATACGTGCTTTAAAACGATGTTCTAATTCGCGTGTGTTCACTGCAAGGATTTGCGCCATGACAATAATTTCATCGCGCGCAAATATCACCGGATCAATTTCAGTTTCCGCAAATGCTACACCGGGCATATCAACCAGGCGCGCATAGTCTTGCATTTGCGTGAGCAATTGTTCCAGGCTCATTTCATCGACATTAAAATAGCCCGGTTGTAACGCGGGCAAAAAACGACGACGCTGACTCATGCCATCGCGGACATGCAGCTGCGGAGCCGTTTTTGCCTTATCAACATTCATACCGCGTTACTCAGTTTCCCTGATCAAACAATTAAATCGAAGCATTACTGGCTTCATGGATATAAAACGGATATACAAGGTTGTAACGGTTATTGGTGGAGCGCACCCGATAAATAATATTCAGCAGCACTTTCCCTTCCAGATAATTGTCATCATTAATTTCAATATTTTCGACCGTAATACGTGGCTCAAAAAATAGAATTGCTTTTTCCACCAGATCGCGCATCACCGCAAAACTGCTTTCATCAAGATTGTCGAATACGTGGGCTTTTAATCCACAACCATAGGCGGGTTGCATTACCCGTTCACCCGGCGTGGTGGATAATAAAATCCATAAACTTTCATAAATATCCTGCTCGGCAGACACCGTCACCAAACCGTTGCTGGTGAATGTAGGTGGAAAACTCCAACCGGTACCGAGAAAGGATTTTGAATTCATTTTTTGTATCTCATCTATTCGTCAGTGCAAGAGCAGTATTTAATTTAATAAATACATCCTTGCAGGCTCGAATCGGTATCCATGTCACATACGGTTTTAAATCAAACACAATTCTTACTCTTAAATATTGTTTTTGATTATCCACCAATCATTACCGTAGGAAGACCTAGTACAATATTACCGCCGTGTGCAGTGGTATCGCCCATGCGTGCAGCAGGCATATTGCCGATGAACACGGTTGCCGAGCCTTTCACAATTGAGTCCGGTGGACCAACGCAAACACACGAGTCACCTACCACTGCAGCCGGCAATTTACCAATCAATACTGTCGCTACACAGGGGCCGATGATAGGGCCACCAACATGGGGCACCGGTCCGGTGGTCATTGGGCAAGCATGCATATCTGTAAGTCGCGCAGCTGGTGGCATAGTTTTTTTACTCGTTGATAATATTTTTGAATTAGCTATTCATTAAAAAATTAATTGATCATCACCATGGCACCTTTGATCGTCGTGGTGCCGCTGGCAGAAACTTCCGCCGTGGCGCTACCTTTCGCAGTAAAGCCAATGTTGGCGGTGTTAGTAATATTCAATCCGGTTTGCTTGATATCCTGTTGCGCGGTAACTTCAACACTACTGGTCGCATTGAGTACAATTTTTCCTTGCGCTTTTAAAGTGATGTCTTTGGGGCTATCCAACGTAATCCCCGCTGAATCCAGTGTGACTTTGTTGCTGTTTTGATCTTGCAATAAAATTGATTTTCCATCGTCACTGATAACGATTTGGTTATTTGCCGGTGTGATGATGGTGATAATTTTTTTCTCTTCGTTGAATTCCACTTTCATTTTGGTGCGCGTCACCAGCGCCTTGGTATTGTTGGCTGCTTCCGGTGTATAGGGAGAAACATTTTTGCTGGAATACAAACTGCCAAGGATAACCGGGTGCGAGGGATCATCATTAAAAAATCCCAATACCACTTCGTCGCCAATTTCCGGCAAGAAAAATGCGCCGAACGTATTCGAGCTATAAAAATTCGCGAGCCGCGCCCAAAAACCATCGGTAGTTGCACTCATTTCCGGAATCGACACCTGGATGCGATATTGGCTTTCCGGGTCCTCATCCAGCTTCATTACGGTACCGACATGCAAACCGCTAATGCCCGCAGTTAATCCCGCAGCGAGCGGCGCTTCTACTTCATTGGCTTCAGTAAACCAGTTAGGTGACATACCGAATTCGGCGCGCGTCGTCCAATCGCCATCAACCACACGGTGATGTACACCACTGATAAATGCATCGCCATTAAAGCGATCACCCACCGCAGCGAGTTCAATAATGACACCGGGTTTTGCCAGCGCACTGCCTTGGAAACTGACTTGACCGCGAATGCGTGCAAGGCCGGATTTTAATTGCTGGGCTTTGGCCCAGGAGGTGAGCAAACTGCTGTCTTGCGGGATGGTGCTTTGCAAACGGAAATCGCTGAGCGCAAGCACTCCGGCAAGCGTAGCGGAAGTAACATTACCCTGGCTGTTTAATGCTTCCGGTGTAGCTTGTTGTTGCAGTAATTGATGGGTAGCGAGATCCCAACCGTTGCTAGTGACATTGCTAAATTGATGACGTGCATCCAACTCTGCACTGAATTCAATTAAATCCATTCCATAAGTCACCGTTAATACCGCAGCAGCACTCACAGCAGGTGGTGCCACCTTAACCGCTCCCGCCTCCAGCGTGACTAACATACCGTTAGCTTCCGCGCGCGCGAGCATAAAATCCCAATCGCTACAGTAAAACTGCACCAATTCTTTATGTTCGAATGTTGTCGCGGTGACTGTCGCGCTGAGTCCCGAATAAGTACCGATCAATGCCGTAATAATATCGCTGTCTTTTTTATTCAGGTAATTGGCATTTTTACGACCGGTGGTCATTGCAATTGCTTTGTCTTTGCATTCAACAATTAAACGCGCAGCGTTGTTGCCGGAAATTTTTACCGAGTGTTTGATAATAATGCCGGAAAAAACCTCAACAATTTGTTGGTCATAACCCAGCTGGATTTTAATAGCTGCGCCGGGCACAAAAGTCGCACTATCACTGTTGGGAAATTTTGCTTCCGGCATATTGCCGTCATTAAACACCAGCGTTGCGGTGTTAATGCGATTCACACAACAACTGATATCGATGGAAACTATTTCAATAGTCGTCGGCAGATCCGTGCCATCTACCGAAATGGTATAGGAGACAACACCGCTAGCATTTATTGCAGGAGATACAGCCATGATTTACACCAGCGGAGGAAAACGCAAAAACTGGCCGGGCACCAATTCGCGGAAATTACGGAGATGATTAAATTCTGCAACAGCGAGGTAATAACTACTGTCTTTATAAATGCGATAACACAATAACGGCAAGGTATCACCCGCTTTCACTTCGACCAGATGGGTTAAGTCCGGTGATTCCATACTCGCTGAACGAAAAACTTCTTCGGTAGTAGTGAACGCGGTAAATTTTAACGTGACGCGCGCGCGTAGCGGTTCACCGCTGGGTTTGAATAGTGTGTATTTAACATCGAGGGATTCAAGGCGCGCTTTAAATAATAATGGCCCCCAAGACACTTCTACCACGGGTGGTTCGTGTTCAGTGCCATCATAGGTATAGGCAACTTTGCGTAACAGGGCGACCTGCTGCAGCACTGTAGTTGTGGTACCGGGTACTACACCAGTGCCATCCAACACCATTTCTTTAAATTCAATTTTATCTGGAACTGACTTGTTATATTTTTTTTCGCCACCGGGGCCAATCGCTTTATTGTCGGCGTATTTAATCGCGGATGTGTGCGAGTACTCTTCAGGGTTAATCAGCGCTTGAAAGGGTGTATCGCCATTCACGGTGGCGACACCATCGCTGACGTCACACGGTGAAATTTTTAATTTGATTTTGGTACCGGAAGCGACTGGCATGGTTAACGCTGTCCTTTATCGTTCAGCATTTCCTGAATTAAACGGCGACACTCCTCAAGCACTTCATATTTGATGGCTTCGGCAGAAATATCTGCGCGGGAGTTATCTTCCTGATACACATCATCCACAACGCTGGATTTAATCAGTAACTGTTTAATTTCGATGGCCATAATCGTTCATCCAGGTAACGGATTTCTGCGTTTTATTTAATACGCTTGGAATAGTTGTAGCTGAATGAAATTTTTTCGATTGCAACTTCGTTTTTGGTGGAATTAAAACCTTCCACTTCCCACTTCACTGGAAATGCATTAACAAATACCCATCCGCGTAACGGTGCAGCATTTTCATCGAGCAAATACACGCGAATCGTTTGCGGCACTATAGTTGCGTTCAAACCGCCTTCGAACACCGATTGGCACCAGGTCACCAATGGCGATGTTGAAGCGGCAATACCGCGCTTTAATTCAAGGTTGGGATTTTTTACCCCGCGCGGCAATTTGTGGACGAAACGATTCTCACCACCTTCCGGGACTTCCTCGACCGTCATTTCACTGCTGATGCCAGAGACATCCTGAAACGACGCATCGGGGCTATTAGCACTGTTGCCAAAAACCACCTTGAAATAAAACGCAGAAGGCGGATAAAAACCGCCTTCTGTGCTTGCTGCTGAACTTGCAGGCATATTAAGTATTCACTCGCGATTAACCGTTAGCGATGGTCAAGCCTTCGTGAACAATTTCAATGCTCTCGATCGCAACTTCATTACCTTCCGCTTTTAAATCAGTAGAGGTAATTTTGGTTGGCCAGGCATTTTTGAGTGTCCATACCATTGTCGGCGCACTGGATTCATCCAGCAGGCTGATGGTGACCGGAACACGCTTGATGGTATTGAGTTTGATCTGGTTGAGCCAATCCCAGAATTTGTTATCGCCTTTGAATACACCTTTTTTCATGGTGACGTTACTGAACTTCACCATGCCCGGCATTTTCACAACAGAAAATACTTTGCTGTCACCAGAGCGATATTTAATTTCTTCTGATTGAATATCCAACCCACTTACTTCCTGGAAGGACATTACGTTGGTATCCCATTTCACTTCAAAATGAAACTTGGGGAGTGGCCATATATTGGCTGACTGTGTTGAGCCGTCTTCTGCCATGATTATCTCTGCCTTAATTAATCAATGGTTAACATTCTTGCGCGGTTTTATCGTTCTACAGAAAATGCTGCGGAGAAAAATAAAACCGTGCGTTAATCTTGCATTCGTTTATCAGGATTTTTGCATTTGCTGTTGGAAGGTGATCTCGATAAATTCCGCTGGACGGCTCAGCGCCACCAATACAGTTACACGCAAAATTCCTTCAAGAATATCTTCTCCAGTCATGGTTTCACCCAGACCGACATGAACACTGAATGCATCTTCCGGGCTGGAACCGGCAAGGCCACCACGCTTCCATACACTGGCGAGGAAGTTGCTGATCATGCTTTTAATGGTCACCCAGGTATTGGCCACGTTAGGTTCAAACACATAGGCTTTGGTAGCCAAACGCACAGACTCTTCCAGCATGATCATCGTGCGACGCACGTTGATGTAGCGCCAATCGAGGCTGTTGCCATCAAGTGTGCGCGCGCCCCATACCAATGTACCTTCACCAATAAAGGTGCGAATAGCATTGATAGATTTACCGGCGGTATCTACGTTGAGATCTTCTTGCTCTTCGTGATTGATATTTACCGTTGGCGATGAGACTGCACTCAAGCTCACGTTTGCAGGTGCTTTCCACACGCCGCGTGAGTTATCAACCATGGTGTAAATACCAGCCAGTGCAGCACTTGGCGGCAGCAAATTCAATTTATGTTGAATACCGGTAAGAACCTGATTGTAGAGCGGGCTAACTGCACTGAGCGTTTTGTGCAGCTCGTTATTTTCTGCAGCACTCTTGCTAGCAATGGTGGTCAGTTTATTGATTTCCGCAATAATACTGTCCTGCTTTTTCGCAGACGGTACATTCTCAAGCACTTCCAGCGTCAACAGTTTTACCAACTCATCCAGGTTGTCTGTGTGCACATTGCGGAATGACAATTCACTCACCGGTACAATCGACGTATTTAACCAGGGATAGTAAGCCGCACTGAACGCTGGAAAATTAGTAGACATTTTCAAACGGAAAGTATCGATACACGAGTTATCGCGGTTGTCCTGGAAACCACCAAATACATCGAGGATAGCGAAACGGTTTTTCATTTCATAACCACAATGATTAACCATTGCCTGCTGCAAGGTAAAACATTCAGCGCCGTCAGTGGCACCATCTTTTTTAGCGGCACCCAATGAGACAGCTTCCGGAATAACCAGCATGGTTGGCTCTTGTTCTTTTTTCAGCAGCTCAATCCCGCTGGCCAGCTCTGCAGATTTAATTTCTTTAGCGCTGTATGTGCCCACAGAAACAATATAACAAGCACCGCCACCGTTCTGGAAAAACAGATTGATACTGCGATACAGCAAGTAATAAGGGCCATCTAATGACAGGAAATATTTACTGTCTTTGCCGCCTGAAAAATCTTCTTCATCGCCGCTGAACAAATCCGGATTTACAGTTATGCCTGCAATAGCAGCAACATCTTGCTTAGCTTTGGCCACGGCAAAAGCTTTCTTTTCTTCGTCAGTCGCATCATCAGCCGGTGGGGTGAGAGGTGTAGCTGGAGTTGCTGTGGGTTCCTTTCAGTGCTATTGATTGACATAAATTTCTGCAACAAGAATTTGCTGCCCCTTGAGGTTCCTGCTCTTGCTGATCAGATTAATTCCTGCGTTAGGTAAACGCCTGATCAAAATCTTGCCTGAATTGTTTTTATCCTTCAGTTGAAAGCGCTGCTTCGGTTCGCTGTTCATTGCAATGGGAATTTGCGAAATAAACGCCTTACCGTTTTTAGCAACAGGCTCATCACTTTGATCGAAACCTATTGCATTGGGCGAACCTAAATCATGGATGTCCAATTCCAGTTTTGCCAGTTCGCCAAAAAAATAATATTTCCAATAGAGCTCGCGGGTATTAAAGCGCAACCAAAAAGTTTCTGCTGCCGCAGTCTTGGCAGCAGCATATGTGCTGTCATTTAAATCTATATCGACAACCAGTACTGGCCTGCGTGTGCCGGGCTTTACTCGTGCGGAATATTCGCTTTGCAATTGTGGCGGCGGCTCGCGCTGTAATACAAGGCTACTGTTATCCGCTGTAATATTTTTATTGGTTGCATAGAGCGGTGTGTATAAACCTTCGGTTTCCGCCGTATAAAAACCAAAATAATTATCCTGTGCATAAGCGTTAAAACGCAGCACAGATTCATCATCATCCGCCGTTATCCAATTATCGAGATCAGCAACTAACGAGAAGCCAATATCGTTGTGACGTACCAGTAATTGATAGCGCCGCAACAATCTTTCAGTCGCAGGGGTGGGTTCAAAATGTAAATGTGTACACCGCCCATCCGCAAAAAAAGCGTGAGCTACCCCAAGCGTGAAGACAGGTTTAAACTGCGCCACAACAATGTCCTTTGCTAATTATTTCAATAATAAATTTATATTAGCGATTAACCGCGCACATCGCTTTGCGGACGAGTCGCATAAGGCAATTGTGCAATTACATTGTCAGGGTTGATGGTTACCATGCGTACGCGATAGAAAACCGAGGGAAGGTATTTCCCGCCCAATAAACCCCAGAGATTACTTAAATCCTGAATATTCAGGTTCTCGATATCCAAAACGAGTTTATCGATGCGCGAATCCAGATCCGGTGTCGACTGTTTATCAAACACTGGCTGCATCTGAAAAAATGCGATGGCTTTGGAAATAAATTTCAGGGCTTCCGGATAATTGCTGCCACTGAAATTCGCCGCGAGCATCACATACAAATTTAAATATAACGAACGGCTGCCCACTAATGCACGGCCATCAAAACCGGTAGCACGCACTGCATTCGCATTGGGGACAGTATCTTTTTCAATGTTGGTCAGCAATAACACCAATTTATTATTCGTATTGGCTGCAACATTGCCATCGCTTTCCACCAGGCTTGAGACCACAACAATATCTTCGGTGAGATTATTGGTGCGTTTGAGGTGAGCATTTAGCTGCGTTGCCAAATGGTTAATCGCCGCCTGAATCACCTGCGCTCTTAGCCTCTTATGTGGTTTTGATCTACCAAGTTATGTAATTAATGCAATTTGTGTAATAAGTGCAATTTAAGGATGGTAGCACAAAATTTTTTGACGTCTTGTGCTTTTTTGAATGGAAACTGAATAAGATTTTTTGATGTTGATTAATGCGACAACAGCAATGTATTTTTGCTCAAAAAACTAGCAACTTCACATTTTTGCCCAGACATAGGGCACAAATTTTTATAAATGAAATAGCAGTTTTCCCCAATGTGTCGCCAAAATCATTCTTTTGATGACACACTACTACAACAAGAAAAGCCGCGAGTAAATGTTTTATCTATTGCGATTTTTTTAACAACGTCATGATGTCAGAAAAATTTGATCCATTTTTAACACGCGTATAACCCACCCAGGTGGCGGGATAACCGGATATTCCCATCGTCTGGAGCAACTGGTTTTTATTACCGCCTTTTTCCACATCAATATCTGCAAAACTTACCTGGTTTGCGCGCAACTCTTTACGCAGGGCAGCGCAATGTGGGCACCAGTCAGTACCATAAAGAACAATCCGTGGTGAACCATCCGCATTAAAATGTTCTTTGAAATACTGTGCTTCGTTTTGGGTAAGATAAAGTTCCCCAAATGTTTTCCCCAAAAGGCTCGCCATATCAGGAATATAAAAACCGGTAAGGCTTTGTTTACCCATCACCAACAGCGGAAAATTATTCCCGATGCCATAGCTCTTCCATAATTTATAATCCGCTTCATCGGCGCGATCAGGGCTAATCACCTTCTCCTCAAACGGCACATTGCGACTGCGCAATTCTTTCACCGCATTTTCACAAGAAACACCACAACCATCAAACGTAAACACCCACACGACTGGATTACCCGCCGCATCAACAGCAGCTGTAATATTTTTATTCCCAAAAGGCAATTGACCATCGTTCCAGTACCAATATCTTCCAACCTACAATCACAATTAATCGAGCATGTGTTACGGTTTGTTGTGACCACACCAATCAACGGGATAGATACCTTTTTTCACATAATTATGAAACGATGAATACGGCCAATCTTTCACTTGCATTACTAAGCCGTGCTTTAACGGATTGATGTGAACGTAATCAATATGACGGCGGTAATCCTTTTCAGATTTTATGGTGTGTTCCCAAAAACGACGCTGCCATATACCACGCTCACCTTGTTGCTGGCGCGCGCGTGATAATATTTCACCCGGTGGTACATATCGATTAAACGCCTTTTTAATTTCACGCCAACGCCCCGAATAATCAGCATCACCTTCAGGCAAAGTCCACACCGCATGCATATGGTCAGGTAACACCACCCAGGCATCAATATGAAACGGACGTTTACGCCTAACCTTAGCGACCGACTCCCGCAAACTATCCACATAATCCACCAACAATGTTTTTTTACGATCCAGCAAATTCACCGTAAAAAAATACGTACCTCCCACCACATAATTACGCCGATAAACCGACATAAAAACCTCCCTGTAAAAATAACGTTTTCTGTAGGTTGGAAGAGCGCAGCGACTTCCGACAATTTCACCACAATCAAAATCATGTACATAATTGCACAATCATGTTGATGCTCGTGCGAAATGTAGGGACAGGTTATCGATCAATTATGTCGGAAGTCGCTGCGCTCTTCCAACCTACACTCATCTAATCCAAGTTACGCGTTCTCATATAATTAAAGTTATGCACTATTAGGAAAATTTCCTAAAAAAATCTTTTAATTTAATACATAATTCAGATGCACCAAATCCAATAAAACCCATTTCTTGATCGTCAAAATTTCCGATATTTTTAAAAATAATTCCATTTGCTTTAAAAACACCGTTAAAGAAAATAAAATCTTCAGTTAGATTGTCGAAAATTGGTGAATTTAATATTGGATTTTTAATTTCATCCTTGGGGAAAACCACCAAATAATTATTTTCTCCACTTAGCATAATTTTAGCAGCAAGCAGGCTAGGAAAAGTTCTAAGATTCAACTCAGCAATAAACTTAATACCGTTTTCTGATTCATATATTTTTTCATGAAAACTTAACAGAGTTTTATCACTATTTTTTGAGAAAAATCTATTTACAAACCCCTTACGTCGTACAAATTTAGTATCTGGTTGCCAAGATTTATTGGAAATACAGAGCCAGATTTCATAATGGTTGCATTCAAAAATAATTTGCTCAATTAAAAATTTTATATTTTCAATTTGTGCCGCTTTATCTTTAAATTTTCTTTCAAGAATCAGAGAAAGGGCAGAAATTTCTCCACCCCCATAAACCGGTAGATTACCAAAGTTATAAACTGAATTTTGGTAATATACATTCGAAGTAAAATCTATATTAAGTTTGTTCATATTTAACAATCACAATTATCTCCGGGCTTACCTCCGGGCTTACCTCCGGGCTTACCTCCGGGCTTACCTCCGGGCTGATTAAAATTAGATGCATTCCCTTGACCATTCGGTTTTCCATTAGAAGGATAATCGTAGTGATTTCCATCCGGATCATTAAAATGAGGACCTCTATCCTGCTTTGGATCGTCAGGAAATTTATGACCCCCTGCATCATCCCTAATTTGTATCGTTTGTGTTCCTCCACCAGGTTTAGGAACATCAAATTCATAAATTTTTCCAGGTTGCGGGTTATCTCTTTTATCAACATTTGGAAGCACCCTATCGAAATTTTTACTGGTCGGTACCCCAGATTGTCGTTTTGCCTCATTGAATGCGCCCGATCTGCCAGCACCAGGTGGACTCATATTAGGTGGTCGAGATCCTCCAGCAGCACCCATTTTTGGAGAGCCACCACCCTTAACCCAATTCAACGGATTCAAACAATCCAATGCACATTGCTTCGCCGAATCTTCAGGTGTGTAACAAGGATTTGGAAACAGCGCATTCATCGCTGCATCCATCAGCATGCACTGCGCAACACAACGAGCATATGCAAAAAGCAGTGGAATAATTTCACCGGTTGGATCAGTAAAACTTAATGGATTTTGCGCTGCATAAGCGTAGTAATTGATACTGCTGTAAATACCCAATGGATCTTCTTGAAAATAACGTCCCGTATCAGCATCGTAATCACGCATAAAGTTTTGATGCAGGCCAGTTTCCGCATCAAAGTATTGCCCTGGTAAACGCAGATTATTTTCAACAGTGTTGATCGTGACATGCGCTTTACCAAACACGGAGTATTGCGCATTCCAAACAATATTGCCGGACTCATCCAGTAATTGTTGTGGTGTACCTAAATGATCGTTGTGATAGTAATAAAGCTCTCCAGATGCTGAACGCTGGAATAACGGATCAGTCATCCAGGTTGCTTGCGGATTAAAATGATATTCCTTGAGCAAAGAACCTGAATCTGAATATTCAGCAGCCAAACCATTTGCAGTATAGAAATACCAGGTAGTAATTCCAGCAACAGTTTTCTTAACACGCTGACCCTGCGGGTTATAAGCATATTCTGCAATCGTATTTCCACCGCGTTTTACGGCGATCAAACGTTCTTCATGGTTGTATATATAATCGGTTGTTACACCATTTTTAGTTTGCGTTTTGGTGTGACCGTTGGCGTTATAGGTGTAAATGACACTTTGTGTACTATCGCTGGAATTAATAGCCTGCAATTGATTTTTCTGGTTATAGTTTTGAGTTTCGCTTGTACCATTTTTAGTGCGAGAAACACGATTACCTACACCGTCATAATCAAAATTTTCATCATTAACCGCATAACCTTCAGGTGAGTCCGCGCTGGTAAGGCGATAGAGATTGTCGTAACTGTAATTAAACGTGCCTTCACCTTTTTGAATTTTCTTAATATTTTGTGCAAAGTCATATTCATAAACAGCTTTGGCTAATTCAGTACTGTCAGCCTTCTTTAAAACACTTTCCTGTAGCTGTTGGAAGTCGTCGTATTTCAACGAAATTTTTTGCCCGCCAGGCAACAACAAAGTTTGTGGCACCATCCAGTCAAAATTAGCCCAGCTGATCTGGCCTTCGCCGGGAATATGTACCGCCATTAACTGGTTATTTTTGTTGTAGTAGTAGGTATAAATAATACCTTCCGGGTTGGTATAGGTTTTTTTCTGCCCGTTAGGATAGTAGGTGTAGCTGTAGGCCTTGGTGAAATGTCCAAAATTCACTACAACAGATTCCAGCAGCTCCAGATTGTTGTAGGTGTAGGTTTCACTAAGCGGAATTATATCGGCTGTTGCAGAAACGCCTTCAGGCAGCACTGCTGAAACTAGTTGGTTCCAACTGGTTAAATGGTTTTTTTCATTAAAGTTGTAGGTGGTAATTTTAATAGGATGAGATTGGTCTTTATTGGCATATACCTGCGTTTTTATCAACCTGTTGGCATGGTCAAACTCGTAGGTCGTTTTTTCCTGTTCAGGATTAATACCACTAATTAAATTCCCGTTTTGATCATAAGCATAGCGACGCTGGCGATTAGTATTTTGATCACCATCTTTGGTCTCGCTCAGTAAGTTATCGTTTTTGTCATAGGTATAAATTGTGAGGCGACCTTCAGGGTCTTTAACTTGCAACAAGTTATCGCGTGCGTCATAGGTGTATTCAATAATACCCCCTTCTGCATCAGTAACTTTTTTAACACGACTAAGTGCATCGTATTCATAAGCCGTTGCATTTTCCTGAGCATCCACACTGCTCGCCATATTGCCAAGCGGATCATATCCACGCTTATGAATATAGTTACGGCTGTTAGCTTGTTTTGTGGTTTGTTTAACACGGTTGCGATTATCGTATTCACGCAACTCTTTATAACCGGGAAATTGAATACTCTGTAATATATTGCCGGCGAAGTTAAACTGCGTAGTATTTCCTTCTCCGTCTACAGTGCGCGATAAATTTCCCAAGGCATCATAAATAGTTTGGGTTTTATTGCCGTTTGCATCTGTAGTAAAAGTCAACCGTCCGGCTTTATCGTATTCAATTTTGGTAATTTTGCCGTTGTCATCCGTCATCGTTAACGGTTGGCCAATTGCATTGATAGTAAGAGTAACTGTACTGCCACTTGCTGATGCAATGGACTTTATATCACCGGTTTTATTGTAGGTGTAGGTTTCACCTTTGTTATAGGGATTCCGATGCGTTAATACATTGCCAGCAAAATCGTACGTATTTT
Source organism: Cellvibrionaceae bacterium (assembly GCA_021151825.1). Taxonomy (GTDB): domain Bacteria; phylum Pseudomonadota; class Gammaproteobacteria; order Pseudomonadales; family Cellvibrionaceae; genus Cellvibrio. The sequence goes on along the minus strand of JAGKWQ010000018.1, from coordinate 57,906 downwards.
TCCACGTGTACTGTTCAGCAGCAGAAAGTAAATGTGCGCGTGCATCGGTAACTGTTTTGGGATTACCTAAAACATCGTAATCGCTATACAGTGTAATATTGCCTTCGGCATCCGTAACCTTGGTGATATTGCCGTATTGGTCATACTCATATTGAGTGGTTGCCAGCGCGGTATTACCTGCCGCTGATTCTCCAGTGGTTGTAGTTTTTACCTGACCATATTCATCATAGGTGTAGCTGGTTGTGCGCTCATCCGCAGCCCCTTTAGCTTCGATGAATTTAAGCAAGTTGCCTTTTTCATCATACTCATACGCAGTCACAACTCCTTTTTCGTTGGTTTCGGTTAATGGCAATGCGTATTTGTCATGCCATGTACTGCTTATGTGGGTGCCGTCCGCATAGGTAATTTTTACTTCGTTTAATGAAGAATCGTATTCGTGAACCGTTTTATTACCGCGAGCATCGGTAACCGTTTTTGATTTTATATAAGGCTTTATTGACGCATTTGGTGATGGATCATGCCGAACAAGAGGATCTGTTTCATTCAACTGCTTTGCATGTTCGTAATTCGGGTTGGGTTGGCAAAAATTTCCGCAATACTCTCTCTGTATCCCAACCGTACGATCTGATGTACACCCACCAAACGTAATTAATTCACTGGGAACATCCGGCGTTCCTGCACCTGGTCCGGTTGGATTGTAAGTATGTGTACTTATGAGCCCTATAGAATCACAATACGCAACATTCATTTTTGTTATGTAAACAGGCTCACTCCAAATACCCCACCCGGAAGTGCGAGTTAGATCGTAATAGTTAGTAATGGATTGTTCGCTGCTTTGTGTAAATTCTGTTTTTGCTTTTATATCACCATTTATTTTTTCAGTGATTGGCCTACCTAATTGATCCCGCCAAACTTCCTGAATCTTTCCGGTAGAATCTATCGTTGTTTCATAAGTTTCGCTTTTTTTGGAATCATAATTTGATGTTTTGGTAACAACTCTACCCGTTGCAAAGATGCGCGATTCCTTATCAGGAGACGAGACATATTTGGTGATGTGCCCATCAGGATCTTCCATGGCCACTTCTTTGGATTCTTTATTAATAGTGCGATAGGAATATTTCCATGTTTGACCCAGTACGTCATTAATCTCACTCAATTCGCCACTGGCGTTATAGGTATAACTGACTTCACGGCCCTGGTAATCAGTTAATTTTTTAAGCTGCCCGGATTCCCAGGTATAGGTAATCACTACATTGCCAAAATGATCCCTGATTTTTTCAATTCTGTTAGTGGAATCTTTATCAAGATAGACATTCACACCATTGCGATCACTGTAACTTTTAATTGATGGAGTTTCGCTGCGCTCCCACCAGGTAGCAGCTGGATCAAAATTGTCTTGGTTAAATGTTATTTTGTTACCATCTCGATCTTGCCAATACATTTCGCCAGAAGTTTTTGTATCCCATGGCTGGGTAAGAATCCGGTTATGGCTTCTATCCATAAACACCATCAACCCATTTTCCATATGAGAATAGATATAGGTGCTATTACTTCTGCGAATAGAAGTCAGCGTATATTTGGACGGATTGGTCCAATTTTTATTCCATTCCCAATAGCTACCATTCCAGGTACGGGTGATTTTTACTTCACCACCCAGAACTTTGACTTTTATGTCAATGAACTCTTCACCAAGATCAAATTCGCGACTGCTTTGTGAAATGCCGCTATTTGCAGAGCAATTAATTGCGATAAATAAAAATCCGATCGCCAGTAATGATTTAATTAACAAAAAATTTTTCACGACAATATTTCTCAATTATGTTCCACGTTTAATTTACTGACCTGCGCCATTCCCGGCATCACAGCTATCATCATTCGGATCTTCAGAATTACATTTTTGTGGTTCGCTACTAATTGGTGAGCCCGTGCCTCCCCAACTCCAACCACCACCACCTGATCCTCCACCACCGCCACCACCGATGTAGGAGACAGCGCCAGAGCTACCAGAGCCGCCACATGATCCCCAGTTAGTCCCCCAGCTGGCTGAAGCATTACCAGGGACGACTGTCCCTTCTTCACATTGAGAGGTGTAATTTACAGCGGTATTTGCACTAAAAGTCCCGCAACCACCACCGGTTGCTAACGCTTCGGTGGCAGGATTGAAATCACGTAATGCATAAATTTTATAGGGCAAGGTGAAAACCTGCCCTGCAGCGAGAGCTGCAGGGATTTCTTTCATGAATTCAAAGCGAACCATGTCTGAACTTTTTGGCAACACTTGCTTCACATTTTCCGCACGAATCAAACCATGATTTGTTAGCGTCAATTCACCTTGGAATACTTCACCTTTTTTCATCACCGGAAGATTGACATGCAAGGGCTGAATCATAACCAGTGCAATAGGAACGTGGGTTTTAAAGGTAGCATCCAGTTTTATTTCATAGCGATCTTCAACTGTAATTTCACGTACTGACCACTCGACATTCACCAGATTATTCATCAGGAATACTTTTTCGAAACCGGTGGTGCCGGGTTTAATCCAAATCCGTCCGGTAACCGTTGTGTGGTCATTGGCACTGATACGATATACATAACGACCCGCAGGTATTTCATCCGATAAAGCCTCACCAGTTACATTCGTGACTATGTCATGGGTTATCGATAAAACATTTTCATTTTGTAATTTGATGCGTGCTTTATTAACACCTTCAATTTCATTGTTGCTACTGTCTTTAGTTTTCGTATAAATATCGGTGACTTTAAATTGAATTTTACCAACACCGGATTGGGTTACTTTTACCCGAACAGGAATAACATTGGGCAACTCGGCAAAGTTATCACCTCTAACTTGCAGGCCAACAAAATAATCGCCTTCACTAATAGTAGTGTCAGGATTTATTTTCAGTTGCACACTGCGCGATTCACCTACAGCCATGTTACCGAGGTCGGGAGCGGTGTCTAAAGTAATCCATTCAGGTACTTCGGTAGTAGTACTTTGCGGCACCAATGCAACGCGTGCATTCCGTAATAATTCCAGCCCATTATTGGTTAATTGAATATTTTCATAGCGGGTTTCCTCCAAACCTACACCAGTATCCAATATTTTCGGGCTAGTGTTTATCGAGGGAAATGCTTGCGCAAGACTATAAATGATAGTTACGTAACCGAGTGCTTTAGCATCGGTGTGTCCGTCCGCTTCAACCCGGTAAGTAATTCCACCTTTTTCATCCGCTAAATTATTACCTGAAAATTTCAACACCATATCGCGATTACTATTAGGCGCAACTGTTGTCACAGGTGTGTAATTAACACTGACCCCTGTCGGCAACTCAGCAGTTGTTTGACCCACCGATGGAATTTGTACCAAACGAACATTGGTCAAAGTAGTGTCATAACTGGCACTGACTTTAATTTTTATATTCTGCTCATAATTGCGCGGAATTTTTACATTGATATCTGTAGGACTTACCGATCCACCCTCAACAATAAATTCACCATGGTTAGGCCTATCCGTCATTTCCGGATGAATAGCCGACACGCGATATTTACCGGCAATGCCATCTACTTTATAACCGAAGACGTAATTACCACTTGCATCGGAATACACGGTGTTGATGCGTTCGAAACCACGCACGGTGGTGACGATGCTGACGGGGACATTGGCAATTGGTTCGTTGGTGGTGCGATCAACGGCACGGCCGGAAATAGTTACTGTGCCATTTTTTGCATTGACGGTTGCGGGTTGCACATCCGTTACTATAGCGAAGTAGGGTGTATCACTTAAGTGGATGTCCTTGCTGATACCCATGCCGGAAATTTCAACGTGATTTTCCTTACCCAATTGATAGTGATATTTATCGACCACCAACCGCAAACGCACCTGGTCCGGCGCTGCAGCGGGAATGTCTAACGAAAAGTCTTCCGAATTGAAAATGGATTTGGCCGCAACACGCGCAACGGTATGGCCGGATGGAACATTGATAACACCACCAGTTGTCTGGCGAATGGTTTTGCGAGTGAGCAGATTGCCTTGCAAATCTTCCAGAATTAAACGCACTTCGGTGGAATCGGCTTTGCTGTTATTGGTTGCCATTACCAATTCCGTTTCCACGTCGCTGTTGTTGGTCAGGTTAAATGACACTTTACCCGAGCCGCCGCGCGTGAAATGTTGTGTGTTGAGATCCAGCGTCAAGCTGGAGCTGCCCACTTCCACCGATTCTGTTTGCTGAATGCGAATGCGCTGGTTGGTTTGCGGTTTTTGTTCAAGGTGCAATGATAAATTCGTAATGGCATCCAGCTTGTCGTAACCACCGATAACAACCGGAACCCATTGATTTGCACCGGCAGCCACGTTGAAAATTTCAGATACATGTTCACGCGTTTGACCATTTTCAGTCAGGGTCACGTACAAGCGAACAGCATCCGCTGCACTGGTGCCTTTATTATCTACACGGAACCGCAATTGGTTCATCACTCCGCGTTCCAGCAGTATCGATTTATCGCGCTCCAATTTCACTGACAATGCAGGCAAACGCAATTCATGTGGTTTGCTTTCCACCTCATGTTCATCCACAGCAATTACGCTGTACACCACTTCCTGACCAGCGCCCTGACTCACCTGGTTTGCGTTGTAAGTGTTATCGGTATAACTACTGTTAGTACCGTTATGGCCAATGCCTTCCGGTGTCAGTAATTCCGCATCGGCATCGCCGGTTTTGCGGAACACACGATAGAGCTCAACGCCTCTACCCTGGTGTTGCCAGGACAATTGTGGATAACCGTTATTATCCAGTGTGATAAACAGTTGATTAACCGGCAGCAATCCCGCATTGAGATAATCCGTCGCACTTGGCGCCGATTCGTTACCTGCTGCATCCACAGCTACAACAAAATAACTGTGCTGGTCTTCGGATGGTTTGGTATCCAATGCAATCAATGCCGGAATACGCGTTTGAATCGGTGTATAAACCGACGCATCGGTTACTTCTGCATGTTGAGGCAGCGATGTGCGATACAGTTTGTACGTTAAACCTTGCGGTGATTGCGGTGCACCTTGCGCATCAACAGCCGGTGCAGACCAACGCACAACGATGCCCGCACCATTTAATTCAAGCCCAACATTTTCCGGTTTGGCGGGCGCAACGCGATCCGCCGTTACACTCACTGTTGATGATCTACTGCTTTGGGATTCCTGGCCATTTTCGCGGCGCACAGAAGCAATGGCGTAAAGATAGGTTCCGTCTTCCAGCGTTTGGTCTTCATATTCCAAGGCGGTTAACGAAGTCAGTTCAATGAATTGCGTATCAGCCGGCCCCTGGCGATAAAGTACATAAGCCGCTGCTTTTTCTACGGCGAGCCAATTCAATTTAATTTTTCCGCCGGGCAGGGCAGTCGCGGTTAAATCAGCGGGTGTATTCAACGGCGGAAGATTACCCTGATAAACCTGGAATTGATTCTGACCAATAATTTTTTGACTGGCATTGTTGAGTTCATCAACCGCAGCATGCGCAAAACTCAATTGCGCGCTACCCGTTTGCGCAACCGTGTTAGGTAAATCGAACTCACCGGTAAAGCTTACATTGTCCGCACCAGCAACCAACGCAATTCCCTGATCAAGACCTGCCAACGGCGAACCATTAATCATCGGAATTAATTTCACTGATGTGCCGGCTTTGGTTTCTTCGCTTAAACGAATTGACACATTCACATGCAAACCACTCACTGCATCTACTTTCAATGGTTCAACCGGTGCAATGGTCAGTTGGGTAATGTCCGGGCCTTGTGTATCAATTTTCAGCGAATTGTTTTGCTGGATATCTGTGCCACGATTACCCAAATTATCAAATGCCGACATAGTGGTGTAGGCAATTCCCGATGCAGTGGATTGATCAATCTGGAATTGACCGGTGTAGACAGATTCATCACCATAAGATTTCACCAGATCAATCGATATCGGCAACCCGGCTTCAGGCACTACTGCAAAATAGGGTGCATTGCGTAACGGCTCGCTGAACGTCGCATTCACAATGACACGGCCACGACCAAAAATAGTATTCGCCGCATCAAACTCACCTTCCGGTGTAAATGTCAGTTGGGTAATTTTCGGGCCAATGCTATCGGCCGTTACGCTTAGCACATTGGATAGCGCACCTTCATTGCCCACTTCGTTCACCGCTAATACGGCATAAAAATAATTGCCATCCACAGCGACTGTGTTGGTGTAGCTGGTTGCAGTAATTAATTGCGCTGCATTCAGCCGCGTCACGCCTGCATCGCTTATGCTGGCAAATGTTGTCGCTGATCGATAAACGCGGTAACCCTTCACCTGATTATTGGCATTACTACTGGTCACAGCACTCCATTGCAATTGAACTTGCCCTTGCTTGATCGCAGTGGCACTAAAGCCTCTCGGTGCGTCGGGCATTTGCGTATTTACAGTGATACTGCGCTCAGTACTGTATGCACTCCATTTAGTTCGACCAATGTAACGCGCTTTGACTTTTATTTTATTCAGCCCTTCGACCATATCAATAACCGCTGAATAATTTCCGCCGGGATCCACAGCAGTGATATCCGCAAGATCAACACCATTTACTGCGATCATCACTTCAGTGCCTGCAATCGATTTGCCTGTTGCCTGCACATTGGTTTGATTGATAGTAATGTTTTGTACCGGCGCAACGATTGTTGGTACTGCAGGTGCAATTAAATCTATTGAGAACGGATAATTTTTCTCCGTGACATTTTCCAACATGTCATAGACTTTTACTCCCAAGGTGTAATCACCATCGGCCAGCGACAACAAATCCAGCGCTTGCTCATACGCACCTTGCGCATTAGTGATTAACACATTACCCAAGGGTTCGCCATTCAAGGTAAACACAACACGTGATACTTTGGATTTATCAGTTGCTTTAATCGCAAACTTACCGGCTTGTACAAGAACCGGAGCCGTCTCCAATGATAATGGAGCTAATGAAGATAAATATTCTGCGCTGGTGATGGTTGGGCTTTCAGTATCGTTTTGTGGTGTAACAGCAACTGGAATAACGTCTTTTAACTCGCCATTCGAATTATTAATCACCGTAACAGCCACATAAACTTTTGTACCATTTACCAATCCGGTTAGCGTTGTACTTTGTAAAGATTGATTCGTAGCACCTTTAGCGATAATTTTCTTCGGCGCCATGGCCGCGACAGATGTAAATGGATTCGTATCTACATAAATCGCGTATTGTTTTACCAAAGAGTACGCGCTCACCGGAGTCCAACTCACAACGGCATTATCTACTCCGGGTTCAGCAGTAACATTGATCGGATTAGGTAGCAATGTGATCGCCGAATTAGTAACACCTGTACTACGGTTGCCGGTTTTATCAACCACCGAAATACGTAGGTTGTGCGCAGTTGCGGGTTGCAAATTAGCAATTGAATAAACAATCGGATTAGCTGCTCCAACATCGGTTTTACTCAAGGTAATTGTTTTGGCTTCACCATTATCAGAATAACTAATGGCGTAGGATTCCAGGTCGCCACTTTTATCAAGCGATGGAGTCCAACGTAAATCCAGTTGGGTTAGGCCTGAAATAATTTGCAGGTTAGTAATTTCTTCCGGTGCACGGGTATCTAGTGGTTGACCAGCAATGGAGGTTACTTCCGGTATATGTAGATCAGACTTATCAACTGCAACGACAGCAAAGTAATACGTATTACCAGAAGTCAACCCCGTAATGGTGGTTGATTTTGAACCTGCAGATACCGTTTTTATGTGGCTCGCATTATTAATATGCGTGAACGGTTCTGTATTAAAGTACACAAGATAATTTTTAATATCATTGCCATTACTTAATTCATCATAATACGACCAGGAAAGATTAAGCTCTTGCCCCTCACCAGTATTTACCACTGTAAGAGGCATGACAGGACCGGGTGGTAAATTGTCATAAGCAATATTAACGATAACTGGCTCACTTTGATTACCTGCCCGATCCCTGACAATAAACTCCAATCGATTGGCACCAGCAGTTAACGCTTTATTGTAGCTCCAAGTGGTTGAACTATTCGCACCGACAATAATCTGGCCATTAATGAGAATTTGCGACCAGGCTTCTTTGCTACCACTGAAAGTGTGATTATTAAAAGATGTTTGTGGAGGATATTCGTTGAGAACCGTTGCAGCAGGCTGTATGCGATCCAACACAAAGGTATAACTGTGCGCAGTGGAATTACCAAACAAATCCAGAATTTGACTGCTTACCAGATATTCACCATCCACCAATGGTCCGGATGGAGTCCATGTAAATTGTTTGGCATTGAGTGCGGTGGTGCCACTTACCAGTACATTATTTTGTTTTACAACAATCGTTGAACCAACTGCATCGAGACCACTGCCATTTTCAGTAACATTAATGCGAATAAATTCCGGTGCAACAGCAAGGTAAGTATTTGCTGACGGACTTACAGATGCTACTGATGGAGCAATAGAATCCACTTCAACAATAACACGCACTTCTGGGGATGCATTTGTTGCTGCATCTTTTGCAACAACGGAAAGGTTAGAGATTCCCTGAGGCAACGTCAGTGTGTGAGACCAATCCCCTGAACCGAGCGGAACTATCTGCGCATTGTTCAGCCAAATTGACGTGTTATTTTCTCTGGTGCCGGAAATAGTAAATTGCGCACTGCTTACTTTATTAATTGCCGGTGCAACTGCCTGGTTGACAGATACTGCAACTGGCATATCCACATCAATTACAAAATCAAACAAGTAAGCATCAATTTCGCCTTCAGCAATTTTATTGCGATTTTGATCCAGCCCATTTCCGAGAACCGAAAGAATATTTGGTCCCACTTTTAGTTTGTAACTGCCATTAGAAAGCGGTTGCGCAAATACAAACGTAAAACTCATATTACTGTGCGCAGTAATACTTACCGGGTAATGCGCAAAATTTCCAGCATCGGTTACTACCACATCATCAATCGTGAGGCTGGTCGCATCAATAGGAACACTAAAGTCGACACGAATTTCCTGAACAGGTTGGTTGCTAATTGCATTTAAACTTGTTGCATATACATAGGGCGGGGCTTCGGTTTGTTGTTTATAAAGGGTTCCCGCATTACCGCTTTTATTACCCGCACCACCAGCTACAGTAATTTTATTTTCTGCTATTCCTGAGAGAACTTCGTAAAAGATTGCAATGCGACCACCGCCGCCGCCAGCGACATTGCGTCCATCACTACCATTCGCACGTATCTCACCTAATCCTGATGGTGATGTCAGTGCACCAACATTCAACCAGATCGATCCACCGGCGCCACCACCATGACTACTTGATGGTGGTATAGCCCCATCCGCAATAATCTTTCCATTTAGCGTTAAGGTATCTGCTTCAATCTTAATCGCACCACCACCACGATGATCATTTGTGCCACTCGTACGACCACCACGACCAAAGCTCACGGGTTCTTGATACTCACCGTAAGTAGGGCCTGCCAGACGACCATTGGTGTAATCACCGCCCTTACCACCATGACTACCACCTGTGTAATCACCTGCGGTGGAATCAGCTTTGGAACCCTTTCCAGTCACATCAATACGACTGCCATCATCCACAGTGATGGTGGTTGCTTTTATCGTAATACCCGTTATGTAAGTTGTACTTTCTGCTGGCGTAGTTAACACACCACCATTTTTAATATGAATTGAATTAAAGGTGTGATTTTTAGCGAGGGATAACGTAATACCATCAACAACCAGATTATTTCCAGGAACTGTCAGTTGACCATCAATGTTTATTGATGAAGTTGATTATTCCGTTGCCCGTAAAATTCAGCACACTGTTCTGTGCATTTAATTCACCTGCCAAAGTATCAGCATCTGCCAATGTAACCTGACTATTGGTTAAATCCAGTTTGACCGTAGGAATAATTCCTTTCAGTAAAGCTACTCCGTTATTGACTTGGATATGTGTCTCAGCATTTATGTCATTGACCACTGATATAGCATATGTAGAACCTGAACCATGACCATTAATTGCCAAGAATTCAGGAGTTGTTCCTGTTTTATTTTTAAAGTAAACAGTTCCCGGTCCACCATGCTGTGTTTGATAAGTACCGATTAAACCGCCTGTTGCCGTGATTTTATTTTGTGCAATTCCGGAAAGGGTTTCATATTCAATCGCTATGCGCCCGCCGCCACCGCCTGCACCATAGACACCTGCGGCACCGCCATTAGCTACAATTTCTGCATTACCGGTAGTGGACGTTAAATTGCCTACATCCAACCAAATCGATCCTCCCGATCCGCCAGCACCATCACGCACAGAGGTTTTCATTCCGTTTGCCAAAATTTTCCCATCCAACTGCAAGGTATTTGCTGTTAACTTAATGGCACCGCCACCACGACCACCAGAATGGCCACCACGGCCAAAATCATCAGGGGAGCGATAACTACCAAAAGTATCCAGTGCTATGCGAGTATCGGAATTACCACCTTTTCCTCCATAGCTACCTCCTGTCCATTGAGGCGTAGTAGCCTCTGCAACTTTGCTTTTACCCGACACATCGATACGACTACCGGACTCTACAATGATTGTTGTTGCTTCAATCTTAACGGCTTTATTAAGAGTTGCGCTGGCGATTGGTGTGGTTAATACACCACCATTTTTAATGTGAATCGAGTTAAATGTATGATCTTTAGCGAGGGATAAAGTAATACCATCAACAATCAGATTATTATCTGGTACTGTTAATTGACCACCTATATTTATTGAAGAACTCTCTGCACTCGTACCTATAAATGAATCAGTAAATATTGCATCACCATTCACATTTATAGCACCACCTTGCAAACTAATTGTTCGATTTAATTGTGCATTACCCGCGATATTGATAGTGGAATTAAGTAAATCAAGAGTGGTGTTATTAATAATTCCATCACCTGCAAAATTCAGCACACTGTTTTGTGCGTTCAAATCACCCGCCAAAGTATCAGCATCTGCCAATGTGACTTGGCTATTGGTTAAATCCAATTTAACCGTAGGAATAATTCCTTTCAGTAAGGCAACTGCATTATTAACCTGGATATGTGCTTCAGCACTTAAATCATTGACGACTGTTGGTGCGTATGTTGAACCTGAACCGTGACCACTAATTATGAATGGATGAGAAAAAGCTCCTATTTTATTTTTAAGGTAAACAGTTCCAGCACCACCATGTTGTGTTTGATAAGTGCCGATTAAACCGCCTGTTACCGCAATTTTATTTTGTGCAATTCCGGAAAGGGTTTCATATTCAATCGCTATGCGCCCACCGCCGCCGCCTGCACCATAGACACCTGCTGCACCACCATTAGCTGCAATTTCTACATTACCGGTAGTGGACGTTAAATTGCCTACATCCAACCAAATCGATCCTCCCGATCCACCAGCCCCATCGCGCACAGAGGTTTTCATTCCATTCGCTAAAATTTTTCCATCCAACAGCAGGAAGTTCGCTTTTAATTTAATGGCACCACCACCACGACCACCAGAATGGCCGCCAAGACCAAAATCAATCGGGGAGTGATAACTACCAAAAGTATCCAGTGCTACGCGAGTATCAGAATTGCCGCCTTTTCCCCCATAGCTACCGCCCGTCCATTGGGGGGTAGCAGTATCAGCTGCTTTACCTTTACCTGATATATCAATACTGCTACCAGCATCTACCTTAATAGAGTTCGCTGTTATTTTTACGCCTTTAGTAAAGCTTGAACTTGCTACCGGCGTTGTAAGAACACCACCATTTTTAATATGAATTGATTCAAAGGTGTGATCACCACTAATGGTTACATTAGTATCATCAATAATTATTTTTTTATTTTCAAAAGTAGTATCAGAAGCACCAATAACAATAGGCTGGAAGATTCGAATTTCATTTTCAGAAATCGTTTCATAACCTGCAGCATAAGTCCCGGACATAAGAGAAAGCGATACCACATTGCTATAGATATCTTTGGAGAAAGTTGCTGGTTCTAACTGTTTCAGGGGGGGAGTAAAATTTTCCACATAACGAGCTATGCCTCTTGTGATTCTTAAATCATCAATATTACCTTTAAAATAAACAGGTACATTTCCGATCCTGGCAGAACCTATTTTCAATTGATTATTAGTTGTGACTTTTTCACTATGCGTATTTTGAACCGATAGGAAACCATTAACAAAAATTTTAAAGCTATTATTTTTTCTGATAACAGCAACATGATTCCATTGATTAATCAATAATGGATTAGCGCTAGCACGACCGGTCCATGTATCAGCTATAGAGTTTTGAGCATACAAATTCAAAAATCCATTTATTACATCAACCTGTATGCGATTATTATTAGATGCCAGATCACCAATAAATATTAGTCCTTGCCTGTCACTGACGGAATCAGGTCGCACAAAGAGTTCAATCGAAAAATCACCGCTTCCTAACGCAAAATCATTAGCGGCACCTATAGATAGATAATCACCATCACCATCAAAAAAACAGGAAGAATTTCCTCTTATAAATTCTGACTGAGTATGCTGTACATTCCCAACCGTACTAATAGCTTTAAATAATCTGGAAGAATCAACAAAACTTTGGGAAAGATCCTTTCCTTCGCAATTTAGTAGGAAAGATACATTTCTCCAATGCTGATCATCAACCAATACTGGCAGTTGTGGAATTTGTGAAGGAACAAACACACTGGTATATCGATTAATACCTTTAGTTATTCTCACATCGTCAATATAACCATCAAAATAATCTGCAGATAGGTTAGTTGGGAGATGTTGCATACCTATTGCTAAAGTATTTGCTGTTCCTGATGCATGAGCGATATTTGCGGAACCCTTTAATTGGCCATCCAGATAAGCAGATGTAATATTGCCTGCTTTCGTAACAGCAATATGCTGCCAGCGTCCGGCAACCAAACCATTTAATGCCCCTAGCGTTGCACCAGTACGCCCGCGAACTTGCAAGGCTCCATCCCAGTAAGCAATAGTTGTTCTATTAGTATTTCTATCAGAACCGATTTGGAGAAAATGTGGGCTTGAACCTAATGTTCTGGGGTAAATCCAAAACTCAATCGTCCAATCAGTTATGTCGAGATCAAAATCCGGACTGGCAGCTGTTACTAAATAATCACCATTACCATCAAAAGTAATCGCCGTGGGATTGAATTTCACCTGGTCGCTCACTTGCTTCGTATCACCGAAAGTCGTGATGCTTTTGGGGGACGCCGAAGAAAGATCTACAAATGAATTACTTCCTGTAATTTCATTTCCAGATAATTGAAAAGCAACTTTGCTGAAATAAGGATCGATATTTACATCTGAGGCAAGAGTTTCCAGTTTTGTCGGCGTAAAAGAAGATCTATAACGCGCAATATTTTTAGTAACGCGTAAATCAGAAATTTTACCGTTAGCTTCAGAAAGAAATTGAGGGTAATTAGCCACAAATGTTCTGCCCACAAAGAAAGGCTGGTCTGTTGTTGTCCATGCAATATTTACCGTTACGATCCCATCCAATTTTCCATTGACAAATAATCGGGCATTAGTGCCATCAAAAGTAACTGCAACATGAGCCCATTCATTAAGTGGCAAGTTTGTTGCACCAATTAAATCAACTGAATTACCTGCACCAATACCACGAAGAAATCTCAACCTGCTAGCTGAACCATTACCTGACCCTGATACAAAAAATTGCTGCCCGCCTTCTGCTACATTTGCACTTTGCGACACAATCGGCCAGCCATAGGTTGGCAAAGCGTTCATATATATCCAGGCTTCAATTGTCAGTTCTGTGGGATTTCCATCTAAAGGTTTTGGCGATATCGTTAGATAATCGCCATTCCCATCAAATGATCCACCCAAACCACCTAACGGAGATTGCGCAGAAAACTGTTCAGCATTGCCAAACACAGTTATTTGTTTTTCATTTAATGAAATGTCTTTAAAAGCTCCTGCGCCGTTTTGCGCCATTACTGTTAAAGAAAAGAAAAACCCCAAGAACCCTATAATAGAGCGGATAGAAAAACCGTTCACAAACATATTTCCTATATAGTTTTTAAAAAATGTAATTTCACTGCAACTTACTGTGATACAACGAGTTCATTTGCCGTTGAATCAAATTTCCAGTGTGTTTTTCATCGGGATGAAACAAAGAACCGGCGTCGATGGCTATATCGGCTACATTGGAAAATTTATTGGCAGAAAGGAGACGATGCTTAGAAAAGCCCAAGGCTTTTAGTTGGGAAGCGGCACATTCCACACGGGATGGTGAATCCTGCTGCGCATAAGACGCAACAGAAATGAATCCCGAAGACAGGACAAATAAAATAATTGCCCAATATTTGAAAATTGAATTGCTGGCTGCCACCCAGGCGTTCCCTTTGTCCATTGGCTATATAATTTTTATAAATATAAAAAAGCCTCACATTTAAAAAATGTGAGGCTTTCTTTATTCAACAATCATTGTATAACTTTCATAAAATCAATGTGTGGGCCATCGGTATTGCCAGAGATGACTTGAACACGGATTATATTTTTCCCCGGTTGCAGGTTAACCGCTGTAGACACTTCTCTCCAGGTACTCCAGTTAGCCGTTTTTGGGAATGATAAGCCCGCGTTTACCACGACATCATTAACACTGAGCTTCAATGGTAAATCTCCGGTGGTGCCGTTAGCATATTGAAATGCAAGACTCACAGGACCACCATATTGGCTCTCAACCACCCATTCAACATATCCATCTGCACCGGCGAAATCCGCAAAACCAATACCGCTGTAACCCGGGCGATTATTCATAATGTTCGTTTTGTACGTACTTGCACTTTCGCCCTGATAAATTCCATTGGCAATAAATTGTGAATATGTCGAATCATTTGCTGGAAGGCTACCAGACTCCAGCTGATATATTTCACGCACTTGTTGCTTCGTTAAGGCTTGGGAGTAAACACGGATATCATCAAACGTTGCTTTTAAGAATCCTGTTCCGGATCCCAGAAGATTGGTATTCGTCGGGTAGATGAAAACTGTATTACGAATAGCCATGCCTAAAAATGTATTGAGTAAACCATTGAATTGGGGATCCCTGGGTTCACCTGACGCATCGAGTTTTCCATCTACGTAAACATTGACTCTGCCAATACCCGAGCCCGGCGTAATTTTTCTGGTGATAACAACATGATGCCAGGCACCATCATTGACTTTCGTCACGCCGAGTAAACGTGAGTCACCAACCGCCAGACCTATTTGACCCTGAAGGCCAAAAGAACCCCATTTCATATCATTGCTCAGCTCACCACGGTCAACCCTGCTACCAATAATTGCGGGAGCAGAATCCGCATCGCCACTGCTCACGGTGGTCAGGGTTTTAACCCAGATGCTTAAACTTGATTCAGACAATAAGGGAGCTGTGATTGGTTTGCCAAATGCGAGATAACCGCCAATACCATCAAATTCAATCGCTGAAGAATTGTTTCTTCCAGTAACCCAGATTGGCGCTGTCTCTGCTGTATTAGGATTCATATCCACTACACTGAGCTGGCCAGAAAAACTACCGACCTGCGAATGAATAGCGGTGCCGCTCGCTTCATTCAATAACCAATGGCTGTGCGGTACAGGAAGTGCAGGCGTACCGGACACAGTGATAGTGCAACACGCGGTTACCACTTCCGTATAATGCTCATCGCTGATCTCGGCCTTCAATTTATAAACACCCGGTGTCACGGTATTGATGGCTAGAAGATAAGAGTCATAGCTTCCATCGAGATCTTCATCAATATTTTCTGCAATAACGATTGCCGCACCCGGTGTCGTTGGCTCTAATAATAATTTAATCAGTGCCTTGCTATCGGGATCAGAATCCTGCCATTGAATTAACAAGGTACCATCACTTTGTGTAACATTTTGCGAAGGCGCAATGAACGTAAATTGCGGTTTCTGGTTAATAACCGGCAAATTAATTGTGAACGTTTCTACTGCACTCCATTCACTCACCTGGCCTTCTGCATCCTCGGCGCGCATACGCCAGTAGTACGTTGTTTTATCAACCAGAATTGCACCGGTTTGCAATGATGGATTGAGTACAACTTCATCCAGTAATTGCTGTGTTAATGCAGCATCGGAATAAAGTTGTATGCGATAACTGACAATATCATTTTCAGGATCGGTAACAGGATTACCCTCCAGAACCACATCCGTGGTAGCAACCAACGCACCACTAACCGGATTTTGCAAGACCGGAACTGCAGGCGCCTGGTTCGCAAGGCTCACGGTAAAATTACTCACCACCCATGCGGACTCGACTTCACCATCGCTCGCTTTTACTCGCCAGAAATAATGGGTGTCGTCTGTTAAACCGCTTACTTTCCATTCGGTGTGATCAGTGCCGGCATCCACAGCGGCAGAAACTTTTTTATCGGCGCTGTCGAAAGTATTGACCTTATCCAATTCAAAATAATATTGAACCGGTTTGCGTTCAGGATCAGTGGAATTTACCACCCTCAACAATACACTATTATCTTGCTCCAACTGGCTGACAGTAGCCGCAGCCAGTGGCGAATGAATTTGTGGATCTGTGGGTGCATGGTTTTGGGTATTCACAATAAAACTACCCCATTCAGATTTCACCACTGCACCGTGTTCATCCGTTACGCTTGCTTGCCAGACATAGCGTTGGTCTTCTTCAAGGATTTTTGCCACCACCCAGGCTGTTTGTCCATTGTTACCGGCGAATAATCCGCTCACGGTAGCAATAGGATTTTCCAGATCTGATTCAGCAAACAGTTCAAATGCATAACGCAATTCATCGCGATCTATATCCGTACTGTTCGTCACAATTAACGTCGGGCTCACATCGGCGATGCTGGCATCAATTGCGGGTGAACTGATTTGCGGTTGTGTGGGCAAATCATTAGCGGTGTTAATAAAAAAGCGGCTTTTCACCCAGGCACTGGCAGCCTTGGCATTTTCACCGGTTTGTACAGATCGGGCGCGCCAGTAGTAGAGCGTGTTGTCTTCAAACTCCATGCCTTCTTCCACATCCACCGGCGATATTTTCCAATGGGTAGTACTGGTTCCCGCCGTAGCGCCTGTGCCTTCGTCCAGTGTGGTGCTGGCGATTAATTCGGTCAGTGCTTCGTCTTTATACACTTCAAATAAAACAGCAACAGCACCAACTTCCGGTGCGTGTGTACCATTGCTCACAATCAGCTCGGGTTGCAGTGGCAAGGATTCACCCGCAAGGATATCGGCGTTATAAACAGGCGCCTGGATTTCCGGTGCTGCCGGTGCTGCATCGATTAAATTGGGATCAGTTCCCTGTTCAAATTCTTCCAGATCCGTGCGGCCATCACCATCACTGTCTTGTGTACCATCTTTATCGAGATTGCCAAATTTTTCGCGTTCCCAATCATCATCCATTCCATCACCATCGGTATCATTGGATGGATTTACACGAATATTCACGATGCGTTCGGCGGTAAGCTCACCATCAGTTGCGGTAAAGATTACTGTGTATTGACCGGCCTGGCCGGGTAATGGCGACCAATTAAAAACACCGTCATTAACCGCACCGGGAATAAAACTCGCACCAGCAGGTAATTGTGAAACGCTGAGTGTAGGAATGGTTTTATTAGGGTCAGTTGCGCGCACCATAAAACCGATATTGCCACCTTCAAACGTAATTTGGTCTTGTACAAACTGGATCACAGGCGGTTGGGGTACATCCACCAGGTTTCCGCCCCAATACACGGTGTATTTCCCCGATGCGTTGTTATCGAATACGTTGATAAAATAATTGAAATTAATATTGTCGCTCGCGCGTTTTTTGGAAAGCCACGCATTTTGTGGATGCACCACTGAACCATTTTCGCGAACTATTTTTGCCAGTGCTTTAGTGCCATTAAAAGGATCGGCCGCCGTTGCATAAGTCAAACCACCGACAGGTTCGAATTCAATTTTGCTGCGGGAATTATCGACAGGGATAAATGTAGCATCGGCAATTTCAGTAACCTTTTTGCAATTTGCGCAATCAGCTTCATTGGCACCAGTAGATTCTGATTCAAACACGCGCAAACTGCGACTGGGATTATAAGCAAGAAAATCACGATAGTTATCGCGACCCGGCAAATCCATTTGTACATCGCGCACCAAAAAATTGTTAGTAGTTGCTTTCAGCAACGATGTTAATTCACCACCCAAGTCATCAGCATGGGTATAACTTGCAGTAAATGATTTAAATGTTCCCGCAAGATTGGATTCCATAATCCAACGCCCAGTGGTAACACTTTTGGGTTCAACATTGCCGAAGTTAATCAGCAGCGATGGGGTAGAGGGTTGATCTTTGAGATAGCTGCCAAGTATTTTAAAATTTATTGCCAAACCCAATTTATTGGCTTCAATTTTTGGCTGGGCTGATTCAATTTTTACACTCTTTGCAAAACCAAAACCGCTGTTATTAATACGGACACCCAGTGTATAGGGCTCAGCGGGTTCAATTTCGGGGGTAAAGCCGTTATCGCCAACAATTTCCTCTGTTAAGAAATAATCCAGTGTTAATTCAGGTTGCGGCTTTACGATGATAGTGTCATCTGCCACAGTAACCACTTCTTCCTTACCACCATAGGAATAACGCAATTCAGCGCCGACAAAAAATAATTTTCCATCTTTGGTTTGGCCTGCTGCATTTGCCGTAGGAATAATTAACCAGCGCATTTCCCCCACTTTTTTCGGTGCAATAGTACCACCGTGCAAATAACCATCGGCGCCTTCCTGCAATCCACCAATATCCTGGGAGTTATCCTTACGGATAAAAAATGCGGCATTACTTGCGGAGGTATTGGAAGTCGCTACCACCGGATTACCATCAGCATCTTTAAAGAAGACTTTAACACTGACATTTTCCAGCGAAAAGGTCTCCAGGCTATTGGTAATCCGCATCAGTGCTTCAAAACCCTGCCGCTCCATCGTGAGCTCTTGCAGGATCTCGATTTTAACTTCGGCGCAGAGTGCTTCCTCGGCTCGGGATGAAAAGGAAACCAGTCCTAATAGCAGCCCGAGAAAAATTCCTAAAATACGCATATTATTCCTACTGTAATTTTTTATACCAAACATATTTCTAAACTAAAGAACATCCAAACAATCATCAGCTGATGGAATGGTGATCAAACTGTAAATTTGTGCAACATCTTTCGCTTTTTTTATTTCTTCAAATAAAATTTTTAACGGTTTAACCTGTGGCAAATAAGGCTCATATTTTTTACTATCAAACTCTATACATTCAACCAACAGTGATCGGATGTATTCGAGATCACTTGTGCGACTCTCTTCAAATGACACTCGTATTTTGTATGCTCCACATAAAGCGCTTATTACTTTTTGTGGCATGGTTTCACCCCATAACCCTATAACATCTATCCCTGTAATTTTATATATGCGACCACTTCTGGTGATCACTAGCGAACCGCAATACTTCTTACGTTGCTTTCGCGAGCTTTGCGAAACCTCAAAAAACGGAAATGTAACAGGTATAATTGCCTTTTCATTTTCAATCACTAACAAACAAATATCATTGAGTGCATCATTTACATGTTTGCAATGATCACCTGCCAAAGTATCTGTGCCAGCCATTCCTGCTCCATCCAATCTTTACCGCGATAAGTAAATAACCTGTTGATAAACAATCACACTAAAAATAGCTAACCATAATAATGGTCATCCAGTTTATTTAACGCGCTTAAATCTTTATCAGCTATTTTTGTTCCGACAACCCTGCAACTTTTTAAATTTGGTAAATTTTCTATTACCGAGATTGAATCAATTGGTGCGCAATTTATAATCTTGATTTCTTCAAGATTTTTCATCTCACTTAAAAACGAGTAATCAACAATTTTTTTAGCGTCCTCAATTATCAACTTTTTGAGCGATATATTTTTTAAACCTGTTAAATCAACCAGATTTTTATTCAACGCCAATGTTAATGATTCAATGGAACTAAAATCTTCAATTCCATTCAGGCTCTCCACTGCAGATTGTGTTATGGAGAGCTCTTTTAGAGAAAGAAACGCGAATAGCGATCCAAGATCTTTCTCTTTACATTTCCATATAGATAATTGCTTGATTTTCGTATTACCTTGAATTGAATTAAACCATTTCCCCCAATCAATCGATAATTTTTCCAAGCTACTTAATTTTAATAAATTCAAATCAACCACCAATCCATCGATGGTTAGGTCTTTCAAATTATTTAGACTATATAAGAAGTCTAAATTTGTTTCCTTCGTACAATCTTGTAAAAACAGGACTTCAACGCCTTTGTATTCAGCAATAGAATCCAAATCCTTTTGTGACAATCCGGAAACCATAACTGAAAATCCGGATATCTGTTTTGCGAAAAATGCCGCTTTAATGAAGATTTTTTTTGACGGTGAGAACCGGCAAATTTTCCTGCTATTAAAATCAATAATGCTCAGCATATTTAAACCTAAGGTTCGCAACCACAACCATGTGCCGCATTACTAGCAGCTCCGCTCGCTGCTCCACTACCAACACCACTCGGTTTGGTTCTACTACCGGGCGGATTGAAATCGCCATCTGCAGGCCATTGTCCATCCTCTCTTAGATAAGTATCTCCAGGTTGTGATTTTTGGTTGTAGTTTTTACCATTTCGATGCGTACCATCCTGGTTTAATCTTCTGGCTTCATCTTTAAACGCTTCACGCTCGTTTGCAGATGGAGTCCAATCTCTTTTTACAAGCGGATCGTTATAAGTATTTTCTTTTGCATCAGCAGATTTTTGTGATCTTTCGTCAGGGCCTTTACCATGGTAGCGCTTGTCCTGGTGATGGTTTGTATATGAACCATATGGATTACCTTTAGCATCTACTGTCGGGATTGGCTTTCCATTTGTGTAATGTGTTCTAGGGCTGACCGGAGGACGAGGTCTTGCCCGAGTAACCCAGGTAAGCGGATTCAGACACGCTAACGCACAGTTTTTTGCGGAGTCTGAAGGTGAATAACACGGATTTGGAAATAAAAAGTTAATTGCGGCATCTTCAGCCATACATACCGCTATACACCTTAAATAGGCCAGCACTAAAGGAACAATTTCCCCAGTCGGATCTGTATAGCTCAACGGATTTTGGGCAGCGTAAGTGTAATAATTAACACTACTGTAAATGCCTAATGGGTCTTCTTGTAAATAACGTCCTGTTTCAGCATCGTAATCGCGCATAAAATTTTGATGAAAACCAGTTTCTTCATCAAAATATTGCCCTGGTAGACGAAGATTATTTTCAACACTATTAATTGTGATATGCGCTTTACCAAACGCAGAATATTGCGCATTCCAAACAATATTTCCCGACTGATCCAGTAACTGTTGGGGAGTTCCTAAATGATCGTTGTAATAATAATAAAGCTCTCCAGCCGCAGTGCGCTGGAATAGCGGGTTGGTCATCCAGGTTGCTTGCGGGTGAAAATGATATTCTTTAATTAATAAACCAGAATCTGAATACTCGGCAGCCAATCCATTTCCGCTGTAGAAATACCAGGTAGAAATACCATTTACCGTTTTCTTAATACGTTGTCCAAGAGGGTTATAAACGTATTGGGCTACAGTTGATCCATCACGTTTTACTGCGATCAAACGCTCTTCATGGTTATACACATAGTCAGTAGTTATACCATTTTTAGTTTGTGTTTTAGTGTGCCCATTCGCGTTATAGGTGTAGGTTACATCCTGTGTATCATCGCTTGAGTTAATAGTTTGTAATTGATTTTTCTGGTTATAACTCTGATTTTCATTTGTGCCATTTTGGGTACGCGAAATACGATTCCCTACGCCGTCATAGTCGAAATTTTCGTCATTGGCCGCATAGCCGTCAGGCGAATCCGATGTAGTGAGGCGATATAGATTGTCGTAGTTGTAATTGAAAGTACCTTCGTTTTTTTGGATCTTCTTAATATTTTGCGCAAGGTCGTATTCATATATTGCTTTCGCCAACTCAGTATCATCAGCTTTTCGCAATACACTTTCTTGAAGCTGATGAAAGTCATCGTATTTAAGTGAGACCTTCTGCCCCCCTGGAAGTAACAGGGTTTGTGGAACCATCCAATCGAAGTTGGCCCAACTGATTTGACCTTCACCGGGAATATGCACAGCCATTAGTTGGTTATTTTTATTGTAGTAATAGGTGTAAATAATACCTTCCGGATTGGTATAAGTTTTTTTCTGGCCGTTGGGGTAATAGGTATAGCTATAGGTTTTGGTAAAACTACCATAGTTAACCGCAACAGATTCCAGTAACTCGAGGTTGTTATAGGTATAAGTTTCACTAAGTGGAATTACATCAGCAGTCGCTGAGACACCTTCTGGTAAGGTAGATGAAACTAATTGATTCCAACTGGTTAAATGATTTTTTTCATCAAAGTTGTAATTGATAACTTTAACTGGCTGGCTATGGTCTTTATTGGCATATATCTGTGTTTTAACCAAACGATTTGCCTGGTCGAGTTCGTAAGTAGTCTTTTCTTGCTCAGGATTAACACTGCTAATCAAATTTCCATTTTGATTATAAACATAACTGCGTGTGCGGTTACTATTTTGGTTTCCATCTTTGACTTCGCTGAGTAAACGATTATTTTTATCGTAACTGAAAATCGTTAAACGACCTTCAGGATCTTTAACTTGAGTAAGGTTATCGCGTGCATCGTAGCTATATTCTGTTATACCGCCTTCTGCATTGGTTGCTTTTCTTATGCGGCCCAATGCATCGTGCTCATATGACGATTCACTGCCTTGCGGATCGATGCTATCCGTTAAATTGCCTAGCGAATCGTAGCCATTTTTATAAATATAATTTCGGCTATTGGCTTGTTGTGTCGTTTGCTTTAAACGATTGCGATTATCGTATTCACGTAATTCTTTATAACCTGGAAATTGAACACTCTTAAGCAAATTACCAACATAACCAAATTGGGTAACATTTCCTTCACCATCTACTGTGCGAGATAAATTTCCTTTCGCATCATAAATAGTTTGCGTCCTATTACCCATAGCATCCGTACTTAGTGCTAAACGCCCACCTTTGTCATACTCAATTTTGGTAACTTTGCCGTTATCGTCGGTCATTGTTAGTGGTTGACCTGCAGCATTTGAAGTAAAAGCTATTGTGCTACCACTGGCAGACATGATTGACGCGATATCACCAGTTTTATTATATGTGTAAGTTTCGCCTTTGTTGTAGGGATCGCTTAACGTTACGATATTGCCTGCATTATCGTAGATACTTTTCCAACTATATTGTGCTGTGCCAGTTAGTGGAGTTGCACGAGCATCAATAACATTCTGTGCATTACCTAATGCGTCATAATCACCATATTTAGTGATGTTCCCTTCCGGATCAGTTATTTGAATAATATTGCCGTATTGATCGTATTCGTACTGTGTAGTTGCCACTGCAGTATCGTTCGCTGCTGACTCGCCTGTTGTTTTCGTTTTCAGTTGACCATAAGCGTCGTAGGTATAACGAATGGTGCGTTCTACCGAAGTACCTTTAGCTTCTACCAACGTAAGTAAATTGCTATTCGCATCATATTCATAAGTGGTAGTTATACCTTTTTCATTTGTTTCACTTAACGGTAAGGACCATTGGGAGTGAAGTTTGCGAGAGGTGCGCACACCATCCGGATAAACGACGCCAATTTCATTTTTCCATTGATCATATTCATAAGTGGTGACATCACCATTAGCATCAGTGATCTTTTTGTATTTCACATACACCGGTTTGTTAATTAGCCGCGGGTCGTTGATATAGCATGGGTCATCCGGATTGTTTGACTGTTCACCATTGCCGCAGATACGAACCTTGCCAACGAATTCACTACCGCGATACCAATACTCCACGCGGTAGGAATAATTCTTCATAATACTTTCCACGCCTTTGGAGCCATCGGAGAGAATATAATCCACAGTACTTTTATCTTCTCCACTATTACTTTCACGCACTGGCTGGCCCATGGCGTTATTCCAGGTTTCTTCTACCTGACCGGCACCATCGGTTTTTGCCATGTAATAGATTTGTTTTTCTTTATCGAAATTGTATTGGTAGCGTTCGCCAACGCCGTCAGCATTAAAGCGCGAAATGAATTTACCGGTTTGTTCAATCTCATAACGGGTGATGCGACCATCCGGGTCTTTCAGTTGCGTTAACAACCCTTTATCGCTGTAAACATAAGTCCATACCTGACCGCGCACATCGGTTACGGTTTCCAGCAGATTTTTATCGTTCCAACCGTAAATAACGGTGCGACCTTTGTAATCAGTAAATGATTTGATGCGTTGTAATTGTTGGCTTGCATCCTCAGGGTTGGTGTAGCTTTCATAAGCGAAAGCCAGTACAACATTCTGGTGATGATCTTTAATGTTTTGAATATCACCATTGGTATTACGCTCCAGATAAACGTAAACCTTGTTTTTATCAAAATAATTGATGACCTGGCCATTCAGATCATAAGTAATGCCGTTACCTGTACGATCATTCCATACATATTCAGTAGCGGTTTTGGTAATAAATTGATTGAGTTGGTTTTCGTAAACAATTTTTTCCGTAGTTTCAGACGTCTTGCGGTAGAGCTGGCCCGCACGATAAATTGCCAGTACGCTGGTGGTGGTTTCCCCCGATGCATCCGTGGTGCTATGCAGTAACGTATCCAGTTTTCCCCAGCGCTCATTCCATTCCCAATATTTGCCGCGCCATACGCGATTCATACGCACTTCACTGCCCAGAATTTTGATGCGGATATCTTCAATCGTTTCCTGATTATGTAATCCCGAAAAATGCGGGCCGGCATTGTCACTGGTTATACCGCGCGCGGCATATAACGACGGTGAAGCCAGCAATACACCGAGAACAAAAACACTGGAAAATAATTTTAATAATTTCACGATAACACTCTTTGTTTATCTAGCTATTCAATCCGTGGAGCAACGCCAGTTAGCAATGGCTCCAATCCATTATTAATTGCCGGAGCCATTACCTTTATTACAATCATCGCATTCGGTGTCGGCAATACACCACATCGGTTCAGAGGAAATCGCGCTGCCGCTATAGGAGTAACTTACACCGCCTCCACCTCCGCCATAACCGCCACCGAGACCACCACCGCCGCCGCCGCTACCGCCGCCACAACTTCCCCAATTGGAATTGAAATGCGACGTGGTCGAGCTGGTAACCACAGCATCATTCACGCATTTACCTTTGTAGGCGACTGAATAAGTAGCCGAATAACTACCGCAACCACCACCGGTCGCAGCCGCTTCTGATGCAGGATTAAAATCACGCAGTGCCTGGATGCGATACGGCAAGGTAAATACCTGACCAGGTTCGAGCGCCGTTGGAATTTCTTTCAGGAATTCGAAGCGAACCAGATCATTGGTTACCGGCAACCCTTCTTTTAAATCGTAGGCGCGAATCAAGCCGTGGTTGGTGAGCGTGAATTCACCCTGGAAGACATCACCTTTTTTCATTGTCGGTAAATTCACTCCCATAGGTTTCAAAATGACAACAGGAGCGGGCACATTTGTTTTGAAGGTGGCTTCCAGTTTAATTTCGTAACGATCTTCCACCGTAATTTCACGCACCGACCATTCCACATTAACGAGATTGTTCATCAGGAACACTTTCTCGCTACTGGTAACGCCCGGTTTGATCCAGATACGGCCACTGACACTGGCGTGATCGTTGGCGCTGGCACGATAGGCATAACGGCCTGCCGGAACATTTTCAAACAGCACTTCGCCTTTTACATCGGTATTGAGGTTGTACACTTCGGTAAGCACATTCTCATTTTGTATTTGAATACGTGCCTTATTAACCCCTTCAATAATTTGCTGGCTGGCATCTTTGGTCGCCGTGTAAATATCGGAGATTTTGAAGAACACATTACCTTTGCCTGATTGGGTTACCTTGATAAATACCGGCACGGTATAAGCACTGATGTTGGCGCCTTTGATATTCAGTTTGAATTCGTAAATACCATCGCTAACGCCGGTTTTTGGTTCTGCGATAATTTGCACCTGGCGCGATTCGCCCACCGGAATATCCCCGAGTGAATTCGCTGTAGATACATGCACCCATTCAGGTACTGCAGAACCATTTGCGCTAATTAATTCAACATCGGCAGCACGTAATATATCCAGGCCGGAGTTGGTTACCACTACATCTTCATACACGGTTTGATCCAGGCCGACACCGGTATCAACAAATGCAGGTTTGGTGTTTATGGCGGGCGCGGATGCAGATAAGCGATAGGTAATATTCACAGTACCCAATGCATTGCTACCGGTATGGTTATCCGCTTCGACACGGTAGGTAATCAAACCCGTATCCACCGCGGTATTATCACCGACAAATGTCAGTGTTAAATCTTTATACGAATTCGCACTCACTGTGGCGATTGGTTGATAGTTCACACTAACACCAACTGGTAATTCAGCCACCGCTTGTTGTGCATTTGGCAATTGCACCAGACGCACATTGGTCAGGTTGGTTTCCTGATCAGCGCGCACACGCAAATAAATTTTTTGTGCATAGTTACGCGGAATTTTTCCATCGATATCGGTGGGACTTACCGATCCACCTTCGGCAATAAATTCACCTTGATTAGGTCGGTCGGTCATTTCCGGATGAATAGCGGAGACGCGATATTTACCGGCAGTACCGTCAACTTTATAACCAAACACATAATTACCGCTCGCATCGGAATAGACAGTGCTAATACGTTCAAAGCCGCGCACTGAAGTCACTATACTCACCGGAACATTGGCAATCGGTTCGTTGCTGGCGCGATCCACTGCACGCCCGGAAATAGTTACTGTTCCATTTTTGGCATTGACGGTAGCCGGTTGCACGCTACTTACAATAGCGAAGTAAGGTGTATCGTTTAACTGGATATCTTTGCTAATACCAATACCGGAAATCGCAACATGATTTTCCTTGCCGAGCTGGTAGTGATATTTATCGACAACCAAGCGCAAGCGCACCTGGTCCGGTGCAGCAGCGGGAACGTTCAACGTAAATTCACCTGAGCTGAATATCGCTTTGGGAGCAACGCGCGCAACAGTGTGGCCAGAAGTCACGTTGATTACACCACCCGTAGTTTGGCGAATGGTTTTTTGCGTTAACAAGTTACCTTGCAAATCTTCCAGAATTAAACGTACTTCATTGGAATCTGCCGTGCTGTTATTGGTAGCCATCACCAATTCTGTTTCCACATCGCTGTTGTTGGTCAGGTTAAAAGATACTTTACCCGAACCACCGCGCGTGAAATCCTGCGTACTTAAATCCAGCGTTAAACTGGAATTGCCTACATCCACTGTTTCAGATTGTTGAATCCAGATACGCTGGTTGGTTTGCGGTTTTTGTTCCAGGCGCAACGACAAATCAGTAATTGCATCCAGTTTGTCGTAACCGCCTATCACTACCGAGACCAATTGATTAGCGCCCGCTGCAATATTGAAAATTTCTGAAGTGTGTTCACGTTGCTGGCCGTTTTCTGTAAGCGTGACAAACAAACGCACACCATCGGCTGCGCTGGTGCCTTTATTATCTACCCGGAACCATAATTGGTTCATGACACCGCGTTCCAGTAATACCGCTTTTGTGCGTTCCAGTTTTACCGACAACGCTGGCAAACGTAATTCGTGCGGCACACTTTCTACATCGTGTTCATCTACCGCAATTACGCTATATACCACTTCCTGGCCAGCGCCTTTGCTCGCCTGGTTACCGTTGTAAGTGGTATCGATATAACTGCCGTTGATCCCGGTGTGAGTAACATTTTCTGGCGTAAGTAATTCCGGCTCAGCGGTGCCGGTTTTACGTAGCACACGATAGCTTTCAATACCATTGCCCTGATGTTGCCAGGACAATTGTGGATAGCCATTGTTATCCAGTGTGATAAATAATTGGTTAACCGGCAGTAATCCCGCATTGAGATAAGCAGTCGCACTGGGCGCAGATTCGTTGCCTGCCGCATCAACCGCAATTACGAAATAACTGTGCTGGTCAGTCGCAGGTTTGGTATCCAGCGCAATTACTGCGGGAATCTTTGTTTGAATTGGTGTGTACACGGAAGCATCATTTACCACTGCACCTTGTGGCAAAGACGTGCGATAAAGTTTATACGTTAATCCTTGTTGCGATTGTGGAGCGTTTTGCGCATCTACAGCCGGCGCTGACCAACGTGCAATAATTCCCGCTCCATTTAATTCAAGCGCAAGATTTTCCGGTTTCGCAGGAGCAACACTGTCTGCTTTAACACTCACGGCTCCTGATTGACTACTTTCAGATTCCTGCCCGTTATCGCGACGAACAGACGCAATGGCATAAAGATAAGTGCCGTCTTGTGTGGTTTGATCTTCATACTCAGTAGAATTTAATTGTGGCAACGCAATTAATGCCGAATCGGTCGGCCCCTGACGATAAAGTACATAACCAACCGCTTTTTCTACTGCGCGCCAATTCAATTTAATTTTCCCACCGGGCAGTGCTGTTGCGGTTAAATCACCCGGGGTATTCAGCGGTGGCAAATTGCCTTGATAAACCTGGAACTGGTTTTGGCCAATAATTTTTTGGCTTGGGTTGTTTAACGCATCAACTGCTGTATGCGTGAAACTCAATTGCGCACTGGATGATTGGGCAACAGTGTTGGGTAAATCAAAATCGCCCGTGAGATTTAATTGATCTGCACCGGTAACCAAGGTGATACCTTGATCATAACCTGCCAACGGAGAACCATTGATCATTGGTACCAGTTTGACGTGTGTGCCCGCTTTGGTTATTTCACTCAGGCGGATCGCCACGTTTACGTGCAAGCCATTCACCGAATCCACCTTCAGTGGCTCAACAGGTGAAACCGTTAACTGCGTAACGTCTGGCCCCTGGGTGTCAATTTTCAGCGCACCATTTTGTTCGATATCCGTACCACGATTACCCAGGTTATCGAACGCAGACATGGTGGCGTAAGCCATTCCCGATGCGGTCGATTGGTCAATAGTAAATTGGCCGGTATAAACTTTTTCATCGGCATAGGATTTTGCCAAATCAACGGAAACCGGTAAGCCTGCATCCGGCACTACAGCGAAATAAGGCGCGTTGCGCAGCGGCTCGCTGAATGTTGCACTAACGGTTACGCGACCACGGCCAAAGGTTCTGGTAGCTGTATCAAATTCACCGTCTGATGTGAAGGTGAGTTGTGTGATCTTCGGGCCAATGCTATCGGCCGTTGCATTTAGCACAGTGGAAAGAGCACCTTCATTACCGGCCTGGTTAACCGCGGCAACAGCGTAAAAATAATTTCCATCCGCCGGGAGGATGTTGGTGAAATTGGTTGCTGTCACTAATTGACCATTGTTGATGACAGCAACACCGGCATCAGCAGTGCCAGTAAATGATGTATTCGAACGATAAACCTTATAACCCTTCACCTGGTTGTTTGCATTACTGCTAGTGACCGCGCTCCACTGCAAATACACTTGGCCTTGTTTGGCAGCAGTGGCACTAAAGCCTCTGGGTGCATCAGGAATTTGAGTGTTTACATTAATACTGCGCTCGGTGCTGTATGCACTCCATTTAGCGCGACCGGTATAACGCGCTTTAACTTTTACCGCATTCAATCCTTCAACCAGATCAATCGTAGCGGAATAATTACCGCTGGAATCAACAGCTGATACATTTGCAAGGTCTGCACCGTTTACTGCAATCATTACTTCTGTTCCAACAGCAGCTTTTCCCGATAACAGCGTATTCGTTTTATTAAGAGTGATATTTTGCGCTGGCGCTATTATTGTTGGTACCGCAGGCGCCGCAAGATCGACACTAAAGGAATAATTTCTTTCGGTGACATTTTCCAACATGTCATAAACTTTCACACCCAGGATGTAATTGCCATCAGCCAGTGTTAACAAATCAAGCGCCTGTTCGTAAGCGCCTTGTGCACTGGTGATCAATACATTTCCCAATGGCTCGCCATTTAAAGTAAATACAACACGCGACACTTTGGATTTATCCGTAGCCTTGATAATAAACATACCTGGCTGCGCTAGTGTTGCTCCACTCGCCAGCTCATAGGTATTGGATCCCGCGGCAAATATAGATTGCGTAATCGTTGGCCCAGACAAATCAGGGGTGACGGTAATTGTTTTGGTGACCTCGGATGTTCCACCCTGGCCCGATACAGTCAGCTTGACAGTGTAATTGCCAGGCAATGCATATTTAGTCGTTGGATTAGCAAGAGTACTCGTAAGCGAATTGCCGAAATCCCAAATATAAGTATGAATGGATCCTTCGGATTCGCTGGTAAAGCTTACATCCAGCGTAGCCTCACCCGATTGAACACTTGCTGCAAAAACTGCTACAGGAGGCGGTATTACAACAACCTCTTTAGTTGGCGAAATTACCTGGTTGCCAGCTTTATCAAACGCAATTAAGCGAGCATAAATATGTTGTCCCGGCTCACCGCCGTTGTAGCGATATTGGTGTATGTACGTCGGAATTTCTTCATTGAGAATTAATGTAT
Source organism: Cellvibrionaceae bacterium (assembly GCA_021151825.1). GTDB lineage: Bacteria > Pseudomonadota > Gammaproteobacteria > Pseudomonadales > Cellvibrionaceae > Cellvibrio. The sequence goes on along the minus strand of JAGKWQ010000018.1, from coordinate 27,316 downwards.
TGAAGTCACTATTCAAGCTCAATTGCAGCGCCTGGTTTGCGATTCCACTACTTTCATCGCGAGCGTCAAAAGTGATATCAAATTGTTGATACCCTTGCTGATAAAAAGTATTCACCGTTGCTGTAGGTGCTATCTGATCACTAAGTACTGCAGCACCAAATCCGGACCAAAGTTCCCATGTTGCCCCTGCGTTGATAGAGCCCCTGACTTTTGCTATATAACTTTTACCATGCTCAATGCCACTGGAGAGTGTGAAAGTATCAACGTTACCAACAATCTCGGAATGAACCGTAACACCTTCCAGGGTTTGAATAAGAATTTCATAAGTATTTAAACTGGGAATCTTTGTCCACTTCCAGGTAATAGAATCTTTCCATACGGGTTTAGTAGTTAATGGAGGAAGCGGAGTTAACCCAGAGATATCCAAAAATTCGTAGCTGGCATTTGTATCAATCGTATAACTGGTTCTGTTTGTATTTGGCGTAAATAGCAGTGCTTGTTCTTCGTGAAGTGTTATTTGATTACAACCTGCTTGTACAATTTCTGCTGAGTTATTACCCCGTAATGCAATAGTTGCACTGTCGCCTTTTGATCTGGTTTGTATTAAATTTCGATATTGGTACTTAATTTCATCGGATCCTTCATACAGAACCGCCTGAAAGGTACCCATCGGTAAATTGTCACCGTAAAAATATTGGTTAGTCCATTGCACAATCAATTTTCTATTTGGCGCTTCACCAATAGTTTCATACTCAATTTTACCTTCTGGTTGGCCACCTACGTCCGTACGTAAATCATCCCAAAATACATAGATGGTATTTGAAATATTTGGTGGGCAGCTATTTGAGTACGCACTTGAGCCGGAATCAAAACTGATTATCCCATTGGTAGATGTATAGAACTGCGTATATGCCTTTCCATAATAATTAAACGTAAACCCTATAGGAAAAGGACCTGCGCTATTATCATCACCACGAAGACCTGTATTCGTTCCTGCAAGAGCCAGCGTTGAAACGACTAACAAGATCAACGCTATATATAATTTCCACATTTTCATTAGAAGTATCCCAACTTTCTTACTTTTTAGTTGCTAATTTTTAAATATTGTGAAGAAGAGCCAAACCTGACTTTCGATTTATCAGGATCCCAAAAACCCAGATGGATGTAATTATTGGTATTCTCATTAAAAATATTTTTTAATGGATCTACTAATAACCAATGTTCGCCATCGTAAAATTCTGCCCAATCGTGATAATCAGCGGCGTTTATTAACGAACTGTCTCCTGGAATCCAGAAGCCGGTTACACCCCTTGCAGGAACTCCATTCGCACGCGCTAATGCGATGAAGGTATACATAAACTCGGTGCAATCCCCGGTTCTATTTTTTAAGAGATATACAGCTCCTTTGCTATCAACCGTATAGCTGGAAGGACTTATATTGTTAACCAGCCACTGATGAATATTTTTTGCTGTTTCTGTCGCTGTCTTACCTTTTAATTGTGCAGCAAGTTCTTTTACTTCGGCAGAATCAGCTTCTATGTATTTTTGTGATTGTAAATATTGCGCGGATTTCGCCGAATCAGATTTTGGTTTGTCAGTTAATTTTACAATCAGTGTTAAATCGATAATCCTGGAAGAGTAGGGTGCTATATTTTTTAACGGAAATGTTACCGTTTGCGCATCATCGTTTGTTATTTGATATTCATGCGAAGAATTTATCGATTCAATCGCCTGAACTCCTTCAATTTGCACAGGAATAGCTGCAACAAAATTTTCTTCTGTTATCAACTTTTCCGATTCGTTTTTTACCACATAGTTAAAACGCAATAATTTTGTGGTTGACGCGTAGTTGCCTGTATTCAGGAAAAATAGATACAGGGCAGCTATTACAATAAATAGAACAGCTATTAAACCAATGAGTAAGCTCTTATTTTTTTGCACAGAACGGGATCTCCTGTGGCTTGGTTCGCGCATAGTCTATTAGCTGATCACGTTTGAGCTGGGCAAGCAGGGAATCCATTCCACCTTGCAAAAAGTAGAGGTTGGAAAAATGTTGGTTGAACTCCAACTGCCTGAAATCCCCGGGAGTACCGATATAAACTACCGGATCATATCCGCCACCGCTCGAACTAATAACAATCTCTGCCAGATTGGAAAATTTGTTTGCGGCCAACAGGCGATGCTCGGAAAATCCTAATTCTTTTAACTGCGAGGAAACAGACTCTGTTGCAGCAACAACAGAAATACGGCCATTAAAGTACTCATAGGTGAAATCATTCGCGGATATAAATTGTGGTACCAGTTTTGGCTTTTTTACGATGGCACTCTGCCATTGGTCCACACCACCTACTAATATTTTTACGGAGGTAAAACCCGCTTTTTTCAAAGTGGCGCAGGTTGTGGCTTGCTGTACTCGGCTAAAACCATCATCCAGCAATAACAGCGGACGATCACTGAGAAAACTTTTTAATTTCAATTCATCAAGGGAAATATTCCAGGCGTCCTTGATTGATATCTCCGGGTTAGCGCGTACATCAATAAGCTGATAGGTCTTTATATTTTTTGATATTGCCGGGTAATTGGTAAGGCAAGAGTAATCCTGAACAGGTTTGTTACTGCTAAAGAAACGTTGCAGTTTGGACAAATAATCTGATGGCGCGGCGCATTCTGAGTTGGCTGGCGAATCCGCACTTGCGTAAGAGCAAACGGACAGCAAACCGAAGGAGAGGGCAAAAACTCTCGAACAATAACTGAGATTTAAATTACCAATTGCCACCGAGAGGTCCTTTTATCCATTGGCCATATAACCCATAGTTATATGAAAAAAATTTTAAGCATTTTATTGATTTTTTGCGCAAAAATCAACCTTTTGGCGCGATACTTCATCTTTGCCAGCAGGTGGGATTGATGTATGGCGTTTGATTTGGAAGTTTTTTAAATAGAGGGAGAAATTACGCCCGGGTGAGAACAAGTAGCCCGTAAGAAGTGAAACGGATTACGGGATTTTATTGCCGCGTGGCAACCAATTCCCGTATTGCACAAGGCGCCATACGGGTTACGGTGGCGTTAACTCTTTGTTTGAATCTGTAATATATTTATCAAAATTTTCTACCGGCATTGGGCGACCGAAATAATAGCCTTGGTATTTGAAGCAACCTTCCTGTTCCAGCCAGTCGCGCTGTTCTTTGGTTTCTACACCTTCAGCAATTACTTTCAATTCCATGCTTTGCGCGAGGCGAATGATCATGCGCGCGATTGCTGCGTCATTAGGATCGGTGAGGATATCGTTAACGAATGATTTATCGATTTTTAATTCGTTGATGGGCAAACGTTTTAAATAAAATAGTGATGAATAACCGGTACCAAAATCATCGAGTGAGAATTTAATTTTGTGATGCTTCAATGCATCCATTTTAGTGATGATGTCTTCCGGATTATCGACCAACATAGATTCAGTCAATTCCAGTTTGAGCCGATGAGGATTTGCGCCGGTGCGTGTAATAATTTGCAGCAATTGCTCAACAAAATTATGTTGCTGGAATTGGCGCGCGCTCACATTAATGGCGATACTCAAGTGCCTGGTTGTTGACTCTTGTTCCCACAGCACTAATTGCTGGCAGGCAGTTTCCAGAATCCAGTTACCGAGCGGAATAATTAAACCGGAATCTTCTGCAAGTGGAATAAACTCCAACGGCGATACTATGCCGCGCTGCGGATGGAACCAGCGAATTAACGCTTCGGCACCCATTACCGTACCGTTGGCATTAATTTGCGGCTGATAAAATAATTTGAACTGTTGCTGCTGCAAAGCTTCACGCAATTCGTGTTGCAAGGCAAAGCGTTGTGCGGCGATGGATTGCATTTCCGGATCAAAAAACCGCAGGGTATTTCGGCCCGCTGCTTTAGCGTGGTACATCGCCTGGTCGGCCTGTTTGAGCAGTTCATCAATGGGAACGGAGGCATCGCCAAATAAACAAATACCGATACTGGGTGTATTAAAATATTCACGCAATTCCAGTACATATACTTTATTGAGGTTGGTGAGAATTTTTTCTGCAATTTGTCGCGCGTGCGTCGCCGCTTCATTACGCTCTGTACTCAGTCCTTCCAGCACGATTACAAATTCATCACCGCCCAAACGCGCCACTGTATCCTGTTCACGCACTGAATGGCGCAAACGTTCTGCGACCGAAATTAATAGCAAGTCGCCAATGTGGTGGCCGCGGTTATCATTGAGAGTTTTAAAATCATCAAGATCGAGAAATAGTAATGCCCCCAGGCGACGCTGGCGCTGGCTGGTTGCAATCGCGTGCTCCAGGCGATCCTGCAATAGGCGGCGATTGGGTAAATGTGTGAGTGGGTCAAAAAACGCAAGATTATGAATGCGCTCCTCATGTTGTTTTAACTCACTGATATCGGTGAGTGTAGAAACATAATGAGAAGTTTTTCCCTGCTCGTTTTTTACCGCTGCGATGGTTAGCCATTCAGGAAAAATTTCACCGCTGCTACGACGGTTCCATATTTCGCCGCGCCAGCTTCCTTCTGTGCTAATCGCACGCCACATCTCCTGATAAAAATTTTTATCGTGACGGCCCGACGCCAGGAAGCGTGGGTTTTTACCAATCACTTCATCGGCGTTGTAGCCGGTAATTTCACTAAAGGCTTTATTCACGCGCACAATATTACCTTCAGGATCAGTAATCATCATGCCTTCACGCGCCTCAAATGCGGTGGCCGCAACACGCAGTTCTTCCTCGGCCAAACGGCGCTCGGTGATATTGCGCGCGAGCACCAGAAAGCGTGCACTTTCATAATGCTGATCTATTTTGCGCGATACGGATAATTCAAATGTCACTGTGCCGCCAGGCAAATCTACCGAGTAGCATTTACCAGCAGAAACACCACGCGCTTCCGCCTCATCAAGCGCTTGTTGCACGGTATCGATTGCTTCCGACGGCAGGAAACGGCGAAAATTTTCACCCAGAAATCGCTCCGGTGGCACTGTCAATAAATCAGGTTGGTTGGTGTGGTAACTGTGGATGACACCATGCAAATCAATATCAAATAATAAATCAGGAATCGCATCGAGTGTCGCTTGCAAATTAGCGCGCGCATTTAGCAATTCGCGCGTTTGCTCGCTGACCGCATCTTGCAAACTCAACCGGCGGCGCTGTAATTTCACCATCAAGTAACTTTGGTAAGCGAGCAAGCCGCTCACCAGAAAAGCGAGAATCGTTTCGCCAATAATTTGCCAATTATTCAGCCAACCTGTTTGCGGCGAGATGCTGAGTGTCCAGCTGCCGTTGGGCACTTCGAAGGATTTTTCCACCGGATCGATCAATTCTTCGACGGCATTGGCAACAATAATTTCACGGACACCGGTCTCCGGGTTATCGCGCCAGAGCTTGTAGGCAATCTCGCGGGTATCCAGCTGCTGGAAGTTGGCCGCCTCCAGTAATTTGTTGATGCGGATAATCACGTTGGTAAATCCCCAGAACCGACGCCCTTCGGGTTCATCCAGATATACAGGCAAGCGCGCCACCGCACCCAGGCCGCCCTGTACCAGAGTCACCGGTCCCGCCAATGTCAGTTGGCCGGAATCGCGCGCGCGAATGGCCTCTTTGTTTTGAAGCGCATCCTCAAGTGGATTAAACCCAATCGATTTTTCATTGCCTTCCAGGGGATAGACCTGGCTGACAATACCGTTAGGTGAGAGGCTGATATGGGAGACGCTGGAAAAATAGGGCAGGAGCTCACGGGCAGCATCATCGAACCGGCGTGTCGATCCCTGGCCGAGACGCACCATAGCCGCCATAGAGTAATTAAGGGTAAGGGCCTGATCCAGGCTATCGCGAATCAAAAACGCGTGATTGGTAGCGATATTGAACATATCTGCGCGCTTGGCAGCGCGCTGGTTTTGCGCCAATGCCCAAATCACCAGCGCCGACAAGCACAGGCTGACCAGCAATACCACTAGCGCCAGAGCCTTGGGGCGACGCAGCAAAAAGGGAATTGTCTCTGGCATAGCGGGGACTGATCCGGCGAAGTGAAATAAGGTTAGTGCTTACTATAGCAAACAGCTGGGCCGGGTCAGGGTTTGCAGCCTTATTTCACCCTATTTAATGGTTAAATCTGAAAACTTCCCGTTAATCCACATGCAACCAGTCCACATCCATATAGCCTGCGCTGGGTTTAATACCCGAATTCACACTGAACAAACCCATTTTCGCTCCGATCCACACATCCTTGGTCGCCTGAAAGGGTGACCCTATGACGATAAAATTTTCCCCATCCCGGTTGTAGGAAAATTGGCTGGTACCGCCTTCTTTAAATATCCGCTTTCAGCATAGCGCTATAATTCCCTTTTTCATCCGTATTCCAGACGACGGACACAACTTCTTTAGCTGCGCCGTCGTATTGATCATAAAGACCCTGAAATAAACCCGGGAGGATTTCCATATCACTTTTATAAAAAGCAAGATAGGCCCATGATTACCAAGCCGGCTTTTCAACATTTTAAGTAAAATCCGTGAATAGGAATGGCATGTTCAGTGAAACTGTTGGCGTTAAACATTAACTGTCTATCCCGATGCCTGGATCAAAACATCTTTTTCTTATCTGAATAAGTATTTATTTTTTACGAGATATTCTCATGGAATTTTTCAAATATCATGCGTTGGGCAACAGTTATATTGTATTGCGTGCTGCTGATTTCCCTGACTCCGGTGACTTTTCCAGTGCCGAAAATAACGATCTAATCCAGCGAATTTGTAACCAGAATTTTGGTATTGGGTCTGATGGTGTGTTACTGGATTGCACTACCGATACTGATGCGGTTCCATACCTGCGAATTTTTAATCCCGACGGCAGTGAAGCGGAAAAAAGTGGCAATGGTATTCGCATTTTTTGTCGTTATCTGTGGGATCAAAAACGCGTTGCTGATAAACCTTTTTATCTGGATACCAAGGGTGGGCGAGTACAAGCGCTTGTATTCGCTAACGGCAATCAAGTGCGCGTCGAAATGGGCCAGGTAAGTTTTCATAGCAATAAAATTCCCGTACGTGGCGCTGAGCGCGATGTGCTAAAGGAAACCATTGAGGCAGGCGATCAAATATTGGTTTATTCCGCCGCGACAATAGGTAATCCGCACTGCGTGATATTTACTGATAATCCCACTGAATCATTGGCGCGGGAACTTGGTCCGCTATTGGAAAATCATCCGCAATTTCCCAATAGAACCAATGTGCAATTTGTGAAGGTATTAAACAACCGCGAAATCCAGGTAGAAATTTGGGAGCGCGGCGCCGGTTATACGTTGGCCTCCGGCAGCAGCAGTTGTGCAGCGGCAGCGGTTGCACATAAACTTGGTTATTGCGGCCCCGATATCCTTGTACACCTCGTCGGTGGCGATATCACCATCAACATAGCACCGGATTACAGCATCACCATGGCAGGCTCTGTTTCTAGCATTGCCAATGGTGCAGTATCACGCGAATGGCAAAACGACAAACCACGCCGCATTCGCTAAATGTTTCCACGCGGAACATTCGTTTTATTGAATACGAATAAACCTGCTATACCCGCAACAATTAGTGCGATAGAAATAATTTGCGCCTGGCTCAGGGATATGCCAAAAAATTCATACTGATAATTAATGCGAATAGTCTCGACCAACCAACGGGCTGTGCTGCTAAGAATCAAGTAAACGCAAAACAGCTGCCCGGTAACATTAAGTTTGTGCCTTAATTGCCAGAGTACAGCAAAAATTAATAACGCACCTGCCGCTTCATAAAGTGGTGTTGGATAAACACCGGGGGCGGGGATATCAACTTGCACAACGTTATTCGGATAAGTCTGCGCCCAAAACCAATCCGGTAACCATTGTGGTTTTAATTCCATCGCCGCCGTTTTGCCCCAATCGCCATCGCCAGAGAACTGGCAACCCAGGCGACCAATCGCATAACCCAGTGACAGTGCAGGCGCGACGGCATCCAGCATCGGTAATATTGCGATGCCTTTTCTTTTCAGAAAGATCACACCGGCTAAACAACCCAGAATCAAACCGCCATAAATAGAAAAACCGCCGGTGGAAAAAATAACGTCCATGGGTTCACTGAGCAAACGTTGCGGTTGTTCGATCGCATCGAATAATTTGGCGCCGAGAATGCCGGCGATAACAGTAACAAAACCCAAATCCGTCACCAGGCTTGTAGGTTCTTGTCCGCGCAGGTCCAAGCTATTCAACACAAATGCGCGACGCTGTACTTCAACACGCATAATTTGAATGGCGACAAAAATTGCAATCGCCACCAGCGCGCCAAATGTTGCGATGGGGAGATGAATATCCGTGCCGAGAAAATCATTAATAGCATCGGTGATATAGGGATAAGCCATAGTGCAATCCAGATTGAAAAATTATTGTGCTACCAATACAGGGAAACCAATCCAAAGCCGCTGACAAATAACAGCGCACTGCCAATAACGCGATAGAAAACTATCGGATCCGCTTTAATCAGGCGTTCGTGAAATTTTAACCCGAAATAATGACCAATTGCGGTGGCAGGCAACAGCCAGAGATGGGCCTGCAATTGCAAATCTACACCGGCAATAAGGAAGGCCACCATTTTTATACTGACTAAAATAAACCAGAGTACAAATAAGGTATCGCGCAATTTTTCACGCGCGACATGGACCATGTACACCGTCATTATCAGTGGTGCACCGATCAAAGAAGTTCCACTGATATAAGCACCCAGCGATAAAAAAATTCCATCCGTGACTGGATGAGAACTCTTAAAGGGTTTGTTCAAAATATACGTGATTGAATATACCGAAATAATGACAAAAATAATCGCGCTCATGATGTGCGCCGGAATGGTTAATAAACCAGCCACTCCGATTAATTTCGGAATGATCATAATCTTCATGGATTTTTTAATATATGCCCAATCCACCGTTGAAGGTTTTACTTCAGCGGGATTACATTTGCGATTGTTTTGCCACACAGTCAATGTCGAAAACACTAATAAGTGCACAGCGACTATTGGCAAATACACCAGCGGGCGATTATCTACCAGCAGCAATAAAGGCAGCGACATCATCGCACCCCCAAAACCCAAACCGGTACGCACAAACCCGCTCCACACAAAAATCGCAAATACCAGCACCAGTTGTGTGAGGGTTAAATCGCTCATTGCCAATCATCCAAACGAGTAAAAAATCGGGAGCATAATAAACAATTCACCACTAAACAGGGATAATTCCTTTAAGATCATCAATTGATCTGTTAGCCTCAAGATCGATTCGTTTTGCCAAACAATAATAATAACGAACCATTGGCTAAGAACTGTTTTCTGAAAATTTATCTCCGGGTGCCTGACTTATGAGATGGATTGATGAGGTTGATCGCCGGCAGTTTTTTGTGGGCTGATCAAGTGTTAGTAGGCTGTTTTGATAGCTGTAATTATTCAACTTATTATCTAAAGCCAGGTTATTACTGTTGGCTTGTGAGTACGGTATTGGCCACGTCAGCCATTATTTTTTATGCGTTATATAACGCTAATGTACGCAAAGATAGCGCGGGATAATTTTTCGGTAAGACAAGACCAGAATAAAAAAGGGGGCAGAAATTCTGCCCCCTTTTTTTCGCAAACACTTTTGTCTCATAACAAAAGTGTTTTACGACATTAGTTACACACTACACCGCCGCCGCCAGTGCCCTGGCTGTTACAGGTGCTGGTGGTGATACAACTTTTGTTGTTCTCCCAACCCCAACCACTCGCGGTGGAGGTGCAAATCGGGTAGCGAGTGCCCCACCAGTTACATTGGCAAGCACCGCCACCAGTGCTGACGCTACTGCTACTACGGCTGCTGCTTACTACTACCGGAGTGCTGCTGCGGCTGCTACTGCTTACAGTAGTACCACCACCATTACCACCCGATGGCGCAACTGCACGGCCAGTGGATGGATCGATTCTGCCCGGACACAAACCTTTGTTGCGCAGGGTGGAAGCGATTTGTGCGATCGCGGCATTGGTGTTGGTGTAGCTGCCGTCGTGCATCAGGATAACCTGGCCGTTTTGCAGTTGGTTAACCGCGTTGACGATGGCTGATGCAGAAGCGCCATTCCAATCCTGTGAGTCCACATCCCAAGTCACTAAACGCAGGCCTGCTGCGGTGGCTGCTTGCTGGATAGTCGAGTTCACTTCACCGTAAGGTGGGCGGAACAAGGTAGGCTTGGGTGCGCCGGCATTCTGGATCGCCTGGTTGGTGCGGTTCAGTTCGTCTGCGACTTGCGCCTGGGTCCAGCTAGTCATGTGCGAGTGGGTATAGCTGTGGTTTTGCACGGTACCCACACTCAGTTGTTGGGCCATCAAACTACCGTTAGTCGCCACGTTGTTACCCTGGTTAAACCAGGTTACCGGCGTCAGGTTATGTTGCTTGAGCAGGTTAACCAATGCGGTGGTATTGGAGTTAGGACCATCATCAAAGGTGATGCCCACATAGCCGGAACAGTTGGTGCCGCCGCCGGTATTGCCGGAGCTACTGGTGCTGGTACCGCCACCGCCGGTGTTACCGCCACTGCAGTTGCCGCTGAAACAATCGTAGGTGTAGCCAAAACCGATCACACCGTTACAGTGCATCAACTCGGAATTGCCGCCACCGCCGCAGGAACCATTGGCATATAGGCCAGTGTTGTAATCCATGTCTTCCGCCTGGCGAGTTTCACCATTGACCTGAAGGTAATCCACCACAACATCACGGCTGCCGCCATCATTATCGTATTGCACCTGGATATCGCCTGATGCGGTACCGGTGTAGGACAGGTTTTGGAAGCTGGTGGTGAGGTTCCAGCTGGCAACTGTGTTACCACCAATGCGCAGGTTGATGTGTTCGCCGCCGGCCACACCGCGTGCACGAACAACCACACCGCTACCGGTATTGCCACCACCATTATTGGCTGTGGAGCTGGAGCTACTAGTCACTGGCGTGCTGCTGGTTGTGCCCCCGCCACCACCCGTGCCTTCGCTGACGGTGATATCGGAGCTACCCGCGCTTTGATAGCCTTCGGTCGCCAATACTTGATAATCATGGTTGCCCAGAGCCAGGCCTTTGCTGGCCCAAAAGCTGGCGTGGTTAGCAAAGGTGATGGTGCCAGAAATATTACCAAAACCTTTTTTGGGATTTCTCACGCTGAAATATTGATAAAAGGTCGAGCTGTTTCCTTCAATGGAAGGTTGGTTGACCCGCTGGCAGCGGCGTACGTTGTAAGTAGCGCCATCACTCTGGAAGCTACCGTAGTCAGTACCGCCGGAACAGCTGGCAGGGTTGTAAGATCCGTAGCTTTCAATCACGTAGTATTCGATCAATGGGCTTTTGGTCCAGCCATAAAACGCCAAATAAGAGTTTTGGCTATTGCTGACACCATAGTTTCCTGAATAACTGACAACGCGTGAACTATTGCCCGGGTTCCATCCCTTACCGCCTACCCAGTTATTCGTGTTATTAGTCCATTGCGAGGTATAGCGACCGCCTGCACCCAAGGTCATGGTCGCATTGCCCGAATCTTTCCAGAAGGTGTAATAAAACCCGTTGTTAGTGCCGGTTCCATTACTCGATAAAGTTTGAGCGCTGGCAGTGGTAACGCCGAGCGCGGCTGTGCAAACGAGCGCTGTCAGGGCGCGTTTGCCGGTAGTGAGGATTTTCATTATTAATCTCCAGGATTTTGCCTCTCAACCAATACCACCTATAGAGGAGGAGGGCTGTTGAGGACCGACCCTGTTCATTGCGAACAGGCGTTGAATCGAGCGCCATACTTCATTGCTGTTATTATTCAAAACACTGCCTGGCGGCTGCGATGGGTACTTGTATACTTTTTGCTGATACTTATTGTCAAATAAACCATATAAATATGGTCTTGTTAACCATATGCTTATGGTCTTTATAACAATAAAGCATTGCAAAAGCGGTATTGGTTAGCAGTTTTTGTTAATAGGACGGGTTAGATGCAAGGGAATTCGGGGGACAAAAATGCCTCTCCATGGTAGTAAAAATGCCGATTTTTTTATTGATAAACGTTCTTTTTTACTGGAAGCCAAAATTGCGCTATTGCGCGGCGATTGGTGGCAATTCAGCGACAATATCTGCCATTATTACCCGCGTTCGCGCCTTTTTGCTGAGCATTTGCAGGTTATTAGCCGCATCGCCTGCAAGCCAGCGAACAGATTCATCCGGATGTTTTTGCAGTTTATCCAGCGCCTGGAGCTGGCCCTCATTGCCGGTAATACGCAAGGCGAGCAATGCATCCAGCAGCACCGACGTATCCTCATCCTTCAGTATTGGCAGTATCACTTTGGCGGCGCCGAGGTAGCGGGTTTTTCCCAGCTCACCCAGTATCTGGCGACGTTCGCCGATATCGGAATTCGCCAGCCGTTTTTCCAGTTCTGCGATGTGACTATCCAGCAATTGGTTATTTCCGCGCGCTGAAAGTGCCTGCGCAATTACCCGTTTGAATTCCGGACTGGCCTGGGTTGGATAAAGCCATACCAGCTCCTCATCGCTCAAAGCATCGCGGTTTTCGACCAGATCAGCGACTACCTTACACGCAATGGCCAGATGCTGTGCATCGGGATTTTGTGCCGTGAAATCACGCAATTTTTCACTGAGCGTGCGGGCATCTCCGACAAAACGGGTACTTAAATCTTTAATTTGCTGCTCAACCGCCGACAGTGCGGTACCCGGCCCGACCATGGCTATTGCCGCTGCCCGGGATTGCTCCTGCTGGGCGAGTATTGATTCCAATTCATGCACCCGGCTTTCCAACAGCTCGTTTCGATGGTGGGAAATCACCAGCAAAATGCATAAGCAAAGCGGAATGACGACGGCAAGGATGATACTCAGATACAGGTATTTTTTGGCGATACTCATGGGGACTTGTCACGTCTTATTATTGTTAAACAAGGGCTATCGTAAAAAGGGGCAATGGATCTGCCCCTTTCGCCTATCAAGCGGGATTACAGGTTGCCATAACCAATCGCGCCGTTACAGTGCAGCCATTCGCTGCCACCATTTCCACCACCGCAGGCACCGTTTTGATATACACCGGTGTTATAGGTTTGCGCTTCGGACTGACGCACGGAACCATTCACGCTGATGTAATCCACCTGCACATCGCGGCCAGACGCATCGTTGGTGTACTCCACTAAACTGCCACCTGACAACGAAGTTGTCGCCGTGTAATTCGCCATATTGGTAGTCAATGTCCAGGTTTGCACCACGGTGTTGTTCACTTTGAGACGGATACTTTCCTGGCCGGAAGTCCCTCTGGCACGCACTACGATAGTTTTGTTGCCACCGGTAGATGGTGTCGAGCTGGTGCTACCGCCACTGGAAGTGCCGCCAGTATTGCCACCCTGGCTCACAGTGATATCCGAACTACCGGTACTTTGATAACCCTCGGTCGCCAGCACCTGATAATTATGGCTACCCAGATTCAAGCCCTTGCTGGCCCAAAAGTTGGCGTGGTTAGCAAAGGTGATGGTGCCGGAAATATTGCCGAAACCTTTCTTCGGGTTCCTTACACTGAAATATTGGTAGAACGTCTGGTTACCATCAATCGATGGCTGGTTAACACGCTGGCAACGGCGCACGTTATACGTCGCCCCATCGCTTTGGAAACTGCCGTAATCAGTACCACCAGAACAGCTGGCTGGATTGTAGGAACCGTAACTTTCAATAACGTAGTATTCAATCAACGGGCTGCGGGTCCAGCCGTACAACGCCAGGTAAGAGTTCTGGCTATTGCTCACCCCATAATTGCCCGAATAGCTGATAGTTCTTGAGCTATTGCCCGGATTCCAGCCCTTGCCACCCACCCAGTTATTAGTGCCGCTGTTCCATTGCGAGGTGTAGCGGCCACCGGACTGCAACGTCATCGATGCATTACCCGAATCTTTCCAAAAGGTGTAATAAAACCCGTTGTTGGTCCCGGTCGAATTGCTGGTCAGGGTTTGCGCGCTCACGGTTGATACACCCAATGCCGCAGCACAGACGAACGTTGAAAGCACAAGCTTGCTGTTGGTTAATAGTTTCATTATTAGACTCCAGGATTGAGCCTCCCAACCAATACCGCCCATAGAGGAGGGGGGCTGTTGAGACTATCCTGCTCATTGCGAACAGGCGTTTTCGAGGACCATACAGCGTTGCTGTTATTGTTAATAAACGGCGTGGCGAACTCGATGCGCACTTGTATACAACTTGATTTTGTTATTGTCAAACAAACCATATCAAAAGCATTTTAAAGCTGGGTTTCCATCCCACTAGTGTATTCAAAACCGTTCGATTAATGAGATTTTGCGGTGAATTTGCCAGAATCTTCTAACTAAATATCAAGATAATAAGCAATAAAAGGTGCCATATTTTTATCGATAAAGCGCCGTTTTTATTAGAAATCCAGTTGCGCCTAGGGGGCTTCCATAATTGGCAATTCAGCGACAATATCGGCACTGGCAATACGCGTTCTGGCTTTATCACTGAGGTTTTGCAGATTGCTAATCACATCATTCGCCAGCCAGCTCACTGCCGGGTCGGGATGATTCACCAGCGCCTCCACCAACCGGATATGACTTTGGTTGCCGGTCGCGCGCAGTGCTAACAACGCATCCAGCTTTACACCGGTGTCGCTATCTTGCAGCAATGGCGCAATTGCAGTGGCAGCACTGGCATGGTGGGTTTTTGCCAATTCCACCAAGGCTTTTTGCCGCTCGGCCGGATTGGCATTTTTTAACCCGGATTGCGCGTCGCTGATTTGTTTTTCCATCAAACTGTTATCGCCACGCGCTGACATCACTTGCGCGACCACGCGTTTAAGGTCCGGATTTCGTTGGTTGTGATACAGCGATTCCAATTCATAGTCAGGCAGGTTTTCGCGATTATCTGCCATATCAAACACACTTTTGCTAACCACGGCGATGTTTTCCGCGCTGGAACCGGTCGCTAACAAATCATTTACCTTGTCAGAAAAAGATCGCGGATCGCGATCCGAGATCGTACTCAGGGCTTTTACTTTCTGATCGTTATCGACAACGACAGGATTGGATTCCTGCACATTATTACCCAGCGCCGGGCGCGCATTTTTTTCCGCATTTAACGCCGGGTCTGCCTGTTTGGTTTCAGTAGAAATCGCTTGTGGCTCAAACCCAAACGCAAATGCCCGCGCACGGTTTAACTCTTGTTCTTTTTGGGTGAGCAATGATTCCAGATCGAGAATTCGATTTTCCAGCGCTGTAATTTGCTGGTGCTGAAGCGAATCATCTGCTGTTAGTCGGAGCACACCATAGGTTAATGCAGCCCCGACGAGGGCGGACAATAGAATAGGTTTTATAATCTGGCTGGTAGTATTCATCTCAATGACGCTCGTTATTATTGTTGAGGTATCAATGAAAAATGTAACGATCAGTTATTCAGGAATTGCTTAAAAAGGGGCGGACAACCCACCCCTTTTTTCAACTACAGATTACAGATTGCCGTAACCAATTGCACCATTGCAATGTAGCCATTCACTCATACCATTACCACCACCACAAGCACCGTTTTGATAGACACCGGTGTTATAGCTTTGCGCTTCTGATTGGCGAACAGAACCATTGACGCTGATGTAATCCACTTGCACATCGCGGCCTGTTGCATCATTAGCGTATTCCACAGTCGCACCACCAGACAAGCTGGTAGTTGCGGTGTAGTTGGTCATAGTCGTGGTCAATGTCCAGCTCTGTACTGTCGTGCCATTCACTTTCAGCGAAACAATCTCGCCGCCACCAACACCACGCGCACGCACTACCACTGTTTTGCTACCGCTCGCGGCAGAACTTGAACTGCCACCGCCGCCACCACTACCTGCACTTACAGTGATGTCCGAAGTACCGGTACTTTGATAACCCTCGGTCGCTAACACTTGATAATCGTGGTTACCCAGGTTCAACCCTTTGCTCGCCCAGAAATTCACGTGGTTAGCAAACGTAATGGTGCCGGAAATATTGCCAAAACCTTTCTTCGGATTTCTCACGCTGAAGTATTGGTAAAAAGTCTGGGTGCCATCGATAGAAGGTTGCTGTACACGTTGGCAACGACGCACGTTATACGTCGCGCCATCACTTTGGAAACTACCGTAGTCAGTACCGCCGGAACAGCTAGCCGGATTGTATGAACCGTAACTTTCGATGATGTAATACTCGATCAGCGGGCTACGGGTCCAACCATAAAATGCCAGGTAAGAGTTTTGGCTGCTACTCACGCCATAGTTACCTGAATAGCTAAGAACGCGTGAACTGCTACCCGGATTCCAGCCTTTACCGCCCACCCAGTTATTGGTACCGCTGTTCCACTGTGAGGTATAGCGGCCACCAGACTGCAAAGTCATGGATGCATTGCCCGAATCTTTCCAGAATGAATAGTAAAACCCGTTGTTGGTACCGGTTGAATTACTGGTCAGGGTTTGCGCGCTTGCTCCCGATACACCCAGCGCTGCTGCCAAAACCAATGAAGAAAACACACTCTTGTTATTGATGGATAATTTCATTATTAGACTCCAGGTTTCTAGCCTTTCAACCAATACCACCTATAGAGGCGAAGGACTGTTGGAAGGTTGATTCTGCCCATTGCGAGCAGGTTTACACCGAGGCGTCAAAAGGGGTTGCTGTTATGATTAAATCAATTCGGCGCCATCGATGAGTACTTGTATACATCCAGAGTTTAATATTGTCAAATAAACTATAAGCTTATGGTCAATTAAACTATTTTAAGGGTTATCTATAACGATATATTGCTTAAAAGCACAGTTTTGCGGATTGTTTTTTTATGTAAAGTTGGTTAAGCATTAGCCATGGACAAGGCTATCGAAGGGTAACCACGCAGGCACTATGTTCAACCTGCGGGTGATCAATGAACAAAATAAGCAAAGAGATAATTATCCAAAACCAAAAACTGGCAAGGTAGCAAATTCAGCTTTAATGATGACTCAGCTACCCACTTTTTAAAGCTCGCACTTTTTCGATATAAGGTTACTGCCAATTTCGTTTTATTACTGACCAGTAAACCCATGGTATTCAGGTTTTTCAAATTTTTATCGATGGTTGAAATTGACACTGCCTCATTTTTTTCCTGCAGCGATTTGTAAATATCCACATTGGAAAAATCCCCATCATTATGCCGATCAATTGCCGACAGTATTTTTACCCGCGAACGCGAAGGCCTTGACCCTTTACGGCGAAATAAGGTTTTAACACAATCAGAAAAATGAGGTGGAGTTATCATATAAGGTTTATTCATCAACGTTGGGCAAAACGGTACCAAACCGATAATCAAACTACAATTACATTCTGGATAAATGGGGTTAAGCTAAGTAAATCCCGCATAAAAAAACCGGACACCCAGGCCCGGTTTTTCTAATTAACGGTGCTGCTGAAGACAGCACCTACCCAAAAATTATTCTACGGTAACACTTTTTGCCAGGTTGCGAGGTTGGTCAACATCGGTACCTTTAATAATTGCCACATAGTAACTCAATAATTGCAGCGGCAATGTATAAAGAATTGGTGCTAACCAGGTGTGGATATGCGGGACATTGATAACACGCATGGTTTCGTCGGATTCGAATTTTGCATCTTCATCAGCGAATACGTACAAAATGCCACCGCGTGCGCGCACTTCTTCGACGTTGGATTTTAATTTCTCCAGCAAATCATTATTCGGTGCAACAACAATGATAGGCATATGTGCGTCGATTAACGCGAGCGGGCCGTGTTTTAATTCGCCGGCGGCGTAGGCTTCGGCGTGGATGTAGGAAATTTCTTTTAGCTTCAGCGCGCCTTCCATTGCAATCGGATATTGATCACCGCGACCTAAAAAGAGTGAGTGGTGTTTATCGGCAAATTCTTCAGCAAGGGCTTCGATTTTTGGTGCGAGAGCTAAGGATTCTTCCAGTTTTGCAGGAAGATTTTTTAACGCTTCAACCATTTCTTTTTGTTGCTCGTTTGACAGGCCATTGTATTTGCCGATGGCCAATACCAACATCGCCAAGCCAACCAATTGCGTGGTAAATGCTTTGGTAGAAGCCACACCAATTTCAGCACCAGCGCGCGTCATAAAGGCGAGATCTGATTCGCGTACCAGTGATGAGCCCGCAACATTACAAATACTCAAGCTACCTAAATAGCCAATTTCTTTTGCCAAACGCAACGCCGCTAGCGTATCCGCTGTTTCGCCCGATTGGCTGATAGTAACAACCATACTATTGGATTGTACAAAGGATTTGCGGTAGCGAAATTCGCTGGCGATTTCTACGTTGCAGGAAATTCCGGCGAGTGATTCCAACCAGTAACGTGCAACCATTGCCGAGTGATAGCTGGTACCGCAAGCAACGATTTGAATGTGTTTTACTTTTTTAAATAATTCTGTGGCGCCGTTACCGAAGGTTTCATCCAATACGGATTCATTGCTTAACCGACCTTCCAACGTATTCAATACGGCGTTGGGTTGTTCGTAAATTTCCTTCAGCATAAAGTGACGGAATTTGCCTTTATCACCGGCATCGTAACTCGCCGTAGATTCATGAATCTGACGCTCAACGGCAACACCATCTTTATCAAAAATTTTAACGCTATGACGGGTGATTTCTGCAACATCGCCTTCCTCCAAAAAAATAAAGCGACGTGTGACTGGCAAGAGTGCCAATTGGTCTGAGGCGATAAAATTTTCGCCGATTCCCAAACCAATTACTAATGGTGAACCGGAACGCGCAACCACCAGACGGCTTGCATCGTTTTTATCCATTAGCACGGTACCGTAAGCACCGTGTAATTGTTTTACGGATTTCTGCACGGCCACTAATAAACTGTCAGTATTTTTTAATTCTTTTTGCACCAGATGCGCGATCACTTCAGTGTCAGTATCTGATGTAAAAACATAGCCTTCTTCTTGCAATAAACGACGCAAATTTGCGTGGTTTTCAATAATGCCGTTATGCACCACCGCGATATGTTCTTTGGAAATGTGCGGGTGCGCATTGCGCTCGCTCGGTTCACCGTGAGTGGCCCAGCGCGTGTGCGCAATACCGGTACCGCCGGGAATAGGTTCGGCGTGTACTGCATCGGATAATTCTTTTACTTTGCCCAGACGGCGCACGCGTTGCAATTGACCATTGCTAACAACGGCCACACCGGCTGAGTCATAACCGCGGTATTCCAGACGGCGCAATCCTTCCACCAGAATATCCGCTACATCGCGTTGCGCTACAGCGCCAACAATTCCACACATGATTAACTCCTTGAGCTGTTTAGTAGTAGTAAAAATATTTTGTTTTTTTAAACGTAGTGGTTTTTCTTTCTGTTCTTCATTTAACGCTTTAACAGCAATACACATTTCCCAACTCCGCTTGGGAATAGGTAAGTTTTATGCAGATGCACAAATAACTCGCACACCTTGTTGTTCTATTTTTTGTTTATCTTTTTCATCGAGACCGCTATCGGTCACTAATACTTTGATCGCCGACCAGGGCAATTCCAGGTTGTGGATTTTGCGGCCTATTTTGTCGGACTCGGCCATGACGATAACTTCGCGCGCAACTTCAGCCATCACCCGACTCAAGCTGTAGAGTTCATTGAAGGTTGTTGTACCGCGTTCCAGATCCAAACCATCAGCGCCGATAAAAAATTGATCGAAGTTGTAAGAGCGCAGGATTTGTTCAGCGAGTTGGCCCTGGAAGCCTTCGGATTTTGGATCCCAGGTACCGCCGGTCATCAAAATGGTGGGTTCGTTTTCGAGTTCGCGCAGGGCGTTGGCGATGCTGAGGGAGTTAGTCATCACCACCAGACCTTGCTTGTTGGAAAGTTCCGGCAATAAGGCGGCGGTGGTGGAGCTGCCGCTGTCGAGGATAATCCGGTTGTGATCGCGAATAAGTTGCGCCGCGGCTTTGGCGATAGATTGCTTACGAACCGAAACTTTTTCTACCGGGTCACTCATCAATTCCTGCGGCACCGGAACGGCTCCGCCGTAGCGACGTAGTAGTAATCCGTTCGACTCTAACGCCGCCAGATCCTTGCGAATAGTGACTTCCGAGGTGGAGAACTGCTCTGCCAGTGCTTCTACGCTGACTTCGCCACTCTCGTTTAAAAGGTCGATGATGGCTCGGCGGCGCTGTTGGGTGTTGCGTTTGGTCATAGTAAACTTGCCAAAAAGTTTCGATTTGAAAGTTATTTTAGCTTTTCGAAACTTTTAAGCAAGGTTTTTGAGAAAATTTGTTTATTAAAACGACAAAAGCCATTTGCCTTGCGACAAATGGCTTTGAATAACCGCTATTTTACTTACGGATTATTCACAAACTTGGATAAGAGGCGCAGATAAGCAACCTGGTAATCGTTGTGATTTTCAGTGATCTGCCAGGAGTTAAGCGGCCAGCTGGTGTTGAAATCCAGATAGGCTTTCATCGCCGGTTGACCTTTGGGTGGATTAGGCGCCGCAGAACCACAACCGGGGTTCGGACTGCTAGACGTACAGTTGCCATCCCAATCGTAGTAAGGGTTGGGACCGCCCACTAAATAGCCGGGCGCCGGACCGTAAGTGGATGTTCCGACTCTATCCCAAAGTGCACTGCCATTGGTAAACCAGGTGTGGTAGAACTCGTTGACCGAACTATGTACACCCAGGCTGTACATATTCGACAGGTAAACCATGCCTTGCGGATTGGTGCCATGCAGGTAATTCAAATAACCCAGCGCTGCATTTTTAACGGTATCACCATTGGCATTGCCGGCGGAATAACTGATCAGGTTGTAAAAGCTGGTGCCCTTACGCGACATGGAGCGGTTACTGCCCCAAGTGAAATTACTGTCACCACCAAGGGTTACACGATAGGCATCACTGTCAGCGGAAATCGCACCCAAATTAATATTGGCGTTCATCGCACTGGCGTATTGGCTTTTGATGTTGGCGGCCAGGGTTGCATCCGCGCCGCTCAGGTTGGCGTAGTAAAGCCAGGAGACGAGTTCGTTTTCGATCCAGTGATCCACCCATTGGGCGCGGTTGCCGTAGTTGCCGGTCACTTGCGTCTGATAAGTAGTATTGCCCGTTGCGGCAAACAGGTAAATCGCGGCGCGCGTTTTCTTACGCTGTAACTCTATGGTTTGATCTTTTACGCTGACTTCCTGATCGCCCGCCCCCAAGCCTTCATAAATACCGGTGTTATTGTGGACAATAACGGCGGGATTGGCATTTGCCCAGGTCCAGGCATTGGCAGCGCGGGTTTTTAAATCGGCGGCATAATCATTGATACCCAAATCGCCCAACACCTTGCCACCCAGAGCAAATGCGGCGGCAGTGCTCAAGGATGCCGAGGTACTCGCAGGACCGTAGAAGCTGCGCCCCGCAGCTGACGACGGTGGGCTGGCATGACTGAGGCCCTGGATCGACAGAACAGAACCATCGCTATTTTGCATTTTCTTCAGCCAGTCAAAACCCCATTTGATCTCGTCGATAATATCGGGCGTGCCATTGCCGGATTCAGGAATATTGAAGTCATCACCCCAGGCGGCAGGATTTTCCAGATAGGCATGCAGCAAGTTGATCAGGTAATCCGCATGCCAGTTGGTGTACTTGTTGTAATCACCGGCATCGAACCAGCCACCGGAAAGATCTTTCTCGGTACCCGCAACACCAACAGCGCGATTGTTGACATCGTATAACCGCGTTTCAGTGTCCTGGCCGGGTTTAAGATGGCTCGCCTCGTCGGTCCAACCCGTTTCGGCGTAAGGCAGTTTTTTCGCAAAACCCGCGCGCTGGTAAAAGAAGGTACGAAATGCGTGTTTGAGCACAGGTTTATAAATATCGGCAGCAATTTTAAACGTGGGCGAACGCAGGTTTTGGCTGCTATCAACCACCGCGTAAGTGCCTGGCGTTGTTATCGAAGAAAAATCAAAGCGCCATACCTTGTCACCCGAGGTGCTGTGCATTTCACCTTTGTTCCATACCTTGGCTTCTGCGGTTAATACGGTTTGGCCGGTACTCATATCGACCAACGACAGCGCCGCGCCGGGCGTGTAGCTCTGGCTTTTGTCGTAACCGTCTTGCGGATCGCGCAGAATCGCAACTTTTTGCGCATTGGGCAGGTAACCAAACTGGTCCACCACAATAAAGCTACTGATACTCGCCACGCCATTGCTGGAGGCCGCCACCGTTGAAGAGCTCGCGACCGGTGCTGAAGACAATATCGGTGTTATAGAGGAAGACGTTTGCGCCAGCGACGAAGACGAGGGCGCTGTGCTCGCGCTGGTGATGGGTGTCGAGCTGGGTTTTACGTTGCTCGATCCGCCACCACCGCCACCGCATGCGGTTACTAATCCAGCGAGTGCCAGGCCGATAAATAGTTTGGACAGGGGGAAACTTGGTTGGCTCATAAATCGCTCTTATTAATTATCTGATTTAATTGCCGGATGATAACGGTTTCACAGTAAAGATTTAAGCGGTTTTTGGATCTTTACCTTCCTTACCGGTTTATAGGTATTAACGTATCTGGTCAGTAATACCGGCGTATAAGCAACTTGCCTGTACGCCGGATTGGCTTTTATATCAAGGATTAAGCAGCTCTACCCAAGGTTGGCCATTGTCTAATCGCACCGGGCTATACACGCCGACGTAATTTTCCGGCAGGGAATTTTGCAACGGACTTTTATTGGTGGAAACACCCCAGCGCGCTTGATAGTAGTGATAAACGCCCAAGCCATCCTGCAAGAAAACTTTGGTGTTTTGGCTGTAAGAGCCGGTACTTTGCCAGAGGTTGTAACCGCTGATGGGATGACTGACATTCCCGCCACCGTTATTGCCGCCGGTGGTCACCTCGCTTAAACGGCTGGTGGTGCTGATAGTGATATCGTCGAAATAGGAATATTGATCGCTGGTCGGAGCCCAATCTGTAGTGCTGCCACCGAAGAAAGTTTCAAACAGGAATTTATCGATACTGACTGACGTGGAGTTGCGCAGCATCAACCCTGAAACGCGTGAAACTTCTTTGCCATCGATATACGTGGTGACTGCGCCGTTGTATTGGTTAGCCGTTCCCAACTCCACGAAACTAGTGATGGTGTACCAGCGGCTTTTGGTGAAAAAGCTGGCGAGGGGCGAGTAGTCCCCGCATTCATCCTGTTTTACCGGATTGTAGAGGTACAAAAATCCATTGCCGTTTTCCCGCCACATAAAGCGCGCGCTGAAACCATCGAGCAAACTGTTGTTAACACAGCCAGTGGGTTTGGTGCCGTTATAACCCGCAAGACCGGGCAACTTGCCGCCTTTTACCCAGGTGAAATTGCTGTCGAACATCACTTTATATTGCAACCAGAGTTGTGCATGGGGCCCACCCGGAATCGGGTAAGTAAATACCGATGCCGAACTGCCGCCAATCTGGTTAGCTTTGTAAGTCACACGCAACACGCGGTTGTTGGTATCAAGCGGATCAGTTGCGATGCTCAAGCGATTATCCGCTACACCCGCCGATGCACCCGGTGCAAAGCCCCAGTCAGCACTGAATTTGGCAGCGGTATAAGTGCCGGCAGTGTGTTGCTGGAAATTATTGCGATATACCGCCGGCGTATTATTAATTGCAGAGCTGTTAGATGAGCTAATCGAAGAATTGATCGACACTGAAGAGCGGGAACTGCTGGTCACTGTAAGTGAAGATAACTGGCTGGAAGAAACCAGGCTCGATGAGCTTTTGCCGGATGACGGCACACTGGAAGGTAAATTGCTCGATGAGGATTTGCTTGATACCACTGAACTGGCCGCTACAACTCCACAGGTGCCCAAATCACTCCACGCATTAGCCCATGCCCAGCCCACACCCGGCTCATAGGGTCCACCCACTGTGCACCACCCACCTACCGTACAGGAAAATGCGCGGTTATTATGTTTTATGATTTGACCCGTCGCATAGGTTTGGCCATTTTGGTATTGCGCAAGATTGCTGCACTCATAGGCATTGCTGCTAACACTTGCGAACAGTGAAGCTGCACCCAATGCCAGGACATTGATCAGATTTTTGCTCATGGTTTTAAACTCCGGTTTTTTATTAGTACGCCCGACAAACAAGTTGCGGTGCTGGCGGATATCCAGAGCGATTGAAAGGTAGTGGTAATATTTTCTATATTTTTGTAGACGTGGATCATTATTGTTTTGGTTTAACTATGCATCCCACTTTTTACCAAAATCAATTTTTACTGAAAGTCGAACCCGGTAGTTTGGTACTAAAACCACCCGCAATAAAAAAAGGAACTTTGTAGTTCCTTTTTTTATTTTTTCTGACGAAACTATTTTAATGTTTTTTCGGGCGTTCCCAACCCTGAATATTGCGCTGCTTGCCGCGCCCGACTGCAAGCTCGGCATCTTCCACATCCCTGGTAATTACCGATCCCGCACCCACAGTGGCACCCGCACCAATTTTTACCGGAGCAATCAATGCGGAATTGGAACCGATAAATGCGTTATCACCAATTTCTGTTTTAAATTTATTCACACCATCGTAGTTACAAGTAATGGTGCCCGCACCCACGTTTACTTTACTGCCGACTTTAGCATCGCCCACATAACTCAGGTGATTTACTTTGCTGCCTTTAGCAATAACGGCTTTTTTGGTTTCCACAAAATTGCCAATTTTTACTTCATCGGCCAGATCCGTACCCGGACGCAAACGCGCATAAGGGCCGATATCGCAATCAGCCGCCATCACTGCTTCTTCAATATGGCTATACGCTTTAATACGGGTGTTGTTGCCAATCTTGCTGTTGATGATTACGCAGTTTGGTTCGATGATCACACCATCACCCAACACTACGTCGCCTTCAAAGACACAATTCACATCGATAACAACATCGCGGCCAGCGGACAAATTACCGCGAACATCAATGCGCGATGGATCAAGCAAAGTCACACCCGCAACCATTAATTCATTCGCTTTTTGTTTTTGATAAAAACGTTCCAGTGCCGCTTGTTGTTGACGATTGTTAATGCCTTCTACTTCTTCAACGGCGTTTGGTTGTTCAACATGAATGGCAATATTATCGGCCTTCGCCATCGCAATAATATCGGTGAGATAGTATTCGCCCTGTGCATTATTATTTTTTAATTGTGGTAACCACTTTTGTAAATGCGCCGCTTTTACAGCCATGATGCCAGTGTTGATTTCGCGAATTTTTTTCTGTTCGTCGTCAGCATCTTTGTGTTCAACAATGGCAACAACGGCATTTTTTTCATCGCGCACAATGCGACCGTAGCCAGTTGGATCGGGCAGATCGACAGTGAGTAAACCCATTTGTTTGTCGTTCACACCGGCGATTAATTTTTGCAAGGTTTCGGCGCGAGTCAGCGGCACATCCCCGTAAAGAATTAATACCGTAGCATCGTTGCGTAATTGCGGCAGCGCTTGTTGTACCGCGTGACCGGTGCCTAATTGTTCTGCTTGCAGCACGAACTTCACATCGGGTGCCGCCATTTTTTCCTGCACTTTTTCCGCGCCATGGCCCACGATAATCAGAATTTGTTCACCGCCTACTGCGCGCGCGGTATCCGCCACATGTTGCACCAGTGCTTTGCCGCCAACAGGGTGCAAGACTTTCGGTAAGTCAGAGCGCATGCGAGTGCCTTTACCGGCGGCCAGTACGAGAATATCGAGCATAGTGGGTCCTTTTGCAGTCAGTGGTGTAGAAATGCGATAGCCCATTCTAACGATTTGCGGGCATCTTTGCGGTCATTGTTGCTGCGATCCGGGGATAATCTTCCCTTCGCGATTAACGGAATTTTACCCTGTCTAATCTTTACTTGATAAACACTAACGTCGTATTAAGACAAAATTGCCATGTCGATGGTGAAGATTGCGAACCCTACCTATGAAGAAACTCATTAATCATTGCTTTGTAGCGTTATGTGCAGGCGCTATTTTTCAGTCCAGTGCCATTTTTGCAGCAAATCCGATAGTTCCCGGATGGTATGCAGACCCGGAAATCCGTATTTTTGACAATCAGTTCTGGATTTACCCTACGTATTCAGCAGGAGTAACCACGCCTGATTTGCCAGCCACATTAACTGAGTCCCAAAAGAAACAGCGTGCACAACCTAATATCTGGTCGCCATTTTTAAAACAAACGTTCCTGGATGCATTTTCATCCACAGATCTGGTTCATTGGACCAAACATGAACGAGTGCTGGATATCAAAGATGTAAGTTGGGCGGCTTATGCCGTCTGGGCACCGTCAGCGATTTCTGCTAACGGCAAATATTATTTATTTTTCAGCGCGAACAATATCCTGAACGATAATCAGCCTGGCGGGATTGGTGTTGCGATTAGCGATAAACCAGCCGGTCCGTTTCGTGATGCACTCGGAAAGCCGCTAATCAGCAAAATCCATAAAGGCGCGCAGCCCATCGACCAAATGATATTCCGCGATGATGATGGCCAGTTCTATATTTATTACGGCGGCTGGAAACATTGCAACGTCGCAAAGCTAAGCAAGGATTTACTCAGCCTTGAACCTTTTGAAGATGGCGAATTTTTTAAACAAATTACACCATCGAAAGAGTATGTCGAAGGTTCGTTTATGGTGAAGCGCAACGGAATTTATTATTTGATGTGGTCCGAAGGTGAATGGACCAAGTCGGATTACAGCGTTGCTTATGCGATGGCGAAATCGCCACTTGGCCCGTTCAAACGGGTCGGAAAAATTTTGCAACAAGATTTAACAATTGCGAAAGGGGCAGGGCACAATTCCGTCGTTAATATTCCAGGTACTGACGATTGGTATATTGTTTACCATCGTCGCCCACTCGATTCTAACGATGGAAATCATCGTGTACTCGCGATAGACCATTTATATTTTAATGCGGATGGCACCATCAAACCGGTGGTGATGACTAACGAAGGAATTGCTCCGATTGCGAAATTAAAATGATTTCTAACAACTGAATTAACTTTCGCACAAAAAATTCAGGCAATAAAAAAGGCGACTCGAAAGTCGCCTTTTTTTGTCCAACAACAAACGCTTACTTGCCGGCTTTTCTTTTGATTGCTTGCAAGGTACGCAATTGGGCAGCAGCTTCTGCCAGTTGCGCGGCGGCGCGCTGGAAATCGATCTCGCTGGATTGATCTGCCAGTTGTTGTTGCGCTAATTGCTGTGCTTCCAAAGCTGCAGCTTCATCCATATCGTCAGCGCGCAAAGCGGTATCCGCCAGCACGGTCACATGGTAAGGCTGAACTTCAAGATAGCCACCGGAAACGAAGAAAATT
>JAGKWQ010000059.1 GCA_021151825.1 Cellvibrionaceae bacterium | reverse complement strand
GGTGTTTGGTCGGTACTCTATCGAATACTTTGTTAATGACGCATCCACGGCGTTTGCATTCAGCCGAATCGAACAAAAGTCGATGAAGATTGGCATTTGCGGCACCTACTGCAAAACCGAGTTATCAGGTGGCGTATTTATTCTTGGTTCGCGGCGTTTTGAATCGCCTGCCATCTACGCATTAAGCGCTGGTGATGCGCAGCAAATGTCAACGCGCACGATTAATCAGATTATCGGCCAATACACTGAATCCGAGCTGTCGACAGCAGTGCTTGAATCGCGCTTTGATGGTGATGATGAATTGCTGATTGTGCGACTTGCGCGGCATACGCTGGTTTTTAATCTGACGGCAGCCAAGAAGATTGGCGCTGACAACGCATGGTCTGTTTTATCAACAGGTGTTAGCGGTGCGCCGTGGATTGCGTGCAATGGCGTATTCGTACCATACCTTAACAAGTGGCTCTACGGCTCCGCGGCTGACGGCGCTATCTTTGCGCTTGATTATGAGTCAGCTGCGCAGGATGGCGACTACTGCGAAATGGAGTTTGAAACGCCGCTGATTGAAGCGCCATTTGCTCGCATTGGCAAGATTGAGCTTAATACCGTAACAGGATTTCAAGCCGAGCAAACAAACTGCTTCATCTCTACATCGATTGATGGTGAGCTTGAATCGTCTGAATACGTGCAGCTGTACGGTAATAAAGGCGACTACGCCACGCGGTTTGTCGCTTGGGGCTTTGGCTATTACAACAAGCAGCTTTCACTGCGAGTGCGCACGCTGAGCAAGGATAAAGTGAATTTCAGCAAGTTAACGGTGACTTATGGCTAATAAGCTGACTAACTACTTACTGACAGAACAAGACGTCACGAGGGCGCTGCAAGGAGTTGCGCCTGCCGTGTTCGTTAAAGATTACGTTGCTGGCAAGAATAACGCATCAACGATGCTTGCACAGATTGACAAAAACACCGCTGACATAGTTGTCATCAGCGGTCAAATCACCACCATCAACGGCCAAATCGTAGTTATCAATGGTCAGATATCCACATTAACAACCAACCTAAACAACCACGTATCGGCACAATCAGCGCATGGTGCAACAGGCGATATCGTCGGTACGGATGACTATTGCACGGCGTCAGTTGGCGGTACGGTGCTATTGGCAGCAGCGCAGGCTAACGCATCGACGGCATCAATCACGCCGCCATCGGCCTTAGGCGCTGCACCCGCGACTTATAACCAAGTCTACGCGCAGTCGCAAACCGCTGCGATTAATACGCTGATTACTAACGTGTCAGACCTTCGGACAACGCTTAATGCGCTAGTCGGTGTGGTTAATAACATGCTAGCGACTGAGCGCACGGC
>JAGKWQ010000021.1 GCA_021151825.1 Cellvibrionaceae bacterium | reverse complement strand
AGACGGCGATGGAGACGGCGATGGAGACGGCGATGGAGACGGCGATGGAGACGGCGATGGAGACGGCGATGGAGACGGCGATGGAGACGGCGATGGAGATGGCGATGGAGATGGCGATGGAGACGGCGATGGAGATGGAGATGGAGATGGAGATGGAGATGGAGATGGAGATGGAGACGGCGATGGAGACGGCGATGGAGATGGAGATGGAGACGGCGATGGAGACGGCGATGGAGATGGAGATGGAGACGGAGATGGAGACCATGATCTGCCACCACCACCACCACCACCACCGCCACCACCAACACCCGCATCTCCGCTTGTTCTGGATTTAGATGGAGATGGCGTTGAGACGGTAAGCAAAGCATCAGGAATTTATTTTGATCACGCAGGCGATTCATTCCGTGAATTAACGGGATTTGTATCTGCGGATGATGGTTTGTTGGTGCTTGATCGCGATGGCGACGGAAAGATTACTTCCGGGCGTGAGTTATTTGGTAATGCAACCATTTTAAGTAGTGGCTCTCAGGCTGCTAATGGTTTTATTGCATTGGGTGAGCTTGATGTAAATGGCGATAAATATATTGATGAAAATGATCCAATTTATGCGGATCTCCGCGTATGGCGCGACCTCGATCAGGATGGTGAATCTGATAGTGGTGAATTATTTGCGCTGAGCGATTTAAAGATCAAATCAATATCAACGAGCTACAGCAACCAGACATTGGTTGATGCTGCGGGTAATGAACATCGCCAAACCGGTATCTATACAAAAGATGATGGTACGGTGATGAATGTTACGGATGTTTGGTTTGCGACAAATCTTAGCGATACCAAAGAAAGCCTTGTCTCTGTTGACAGTGAAATTGCATTGCTTCCTGATGCGATGGGTTTTGGTATGTCGCGCTCATTGCATCAAGCAATGGCCCGCGATACATCGGGAAACTTAAAACAACTTGTCACTGATTTTATCAATGCAGATTCCAGAGCAGAGCGCCTCGCACTGATGGAGCCAATTCTCTTTGCATGGACTGGCCAAACAGGAGCGTACCGCCCACATTACCAATCGCCCATTGATGCGCGGAAAATTGGAGCGCTGCAAGCATTTTATGGCTTCACGCTGGATCGTCCTCAAGGCGCAGGAACTCAGTACGCTGCACTGTATGAAGATATTTTTGATCAATTTGTCGATATTGCGTTCTATCAATTGTCAGCAAAAACGCACCTGAAATCTTTCTTTAAAGAAATTGATTGGACGAAGGACTCAACTAATGGTTTGTGGTTAGGTGATTTTAGTCAGGTCGTTGATAAATTATTCAAATATGCAAATACCCATACCAACAATGGTCAGGATGTGCTGGAGGATTTTGCCCAGGCAATTCGCGGTGTGAATCCATACAACACGATTAATGTTAGCCGCTTGCGCGCAGAAGTTAATAGCTTTGTGCATGCTGGAAAAGCTGCCGCTTACTCTAAAGAAGCCATTGGTATTGTCATTGCGATTGCCATTAATGCAACAGGTAATGCGGACACTATTATCGGAACAATGTATGACGATTATTTATTTGGATTAGGTGGCGCAGACACAATTAATGGATCTCTCGGTAATGATGTTCTCGACGGTGGTGCTGGTGATGATGTATTGATTGGCGGTGCTGGTGCAGATGAATATCGCTTCGGTATTGGTTACGGAAAAGATCGAATTCGTATTCAAAATCAAGGCGACGGGCTGAACGATAAGATTGTTCTTGCTGATGGAATTAATGTGAGTGACGTAGTGATTGCCCGTCAGGGTGATGATCTGCTGATTTCAATTAACGGTACCCAGGATACGTTACGAGTAGAGTCTCACTTTGATAAAGAAGGAGCTACACAAAAGTACATCGACAAGATTGTCTTTGCCGATGGAACCGAGGTGAAAGTCGGCATCGCATTCTTTGATGGAATTAATGTGGCCTCACAAGTTATTTCTGAAGGGGCTGATGAAATCCATGGTACATCCGAAGCGAACATTTTAAATGGGCTTGGTGGCCATGATTCCATTTATGGAAAAGATGGCGCTGACACAATAAATGGTGGTCTTGGTAGTGACCAGCTTTATGGTGATGGCGGCAATGATCTTATTTCCGGTGATGATGGTAATGACAGGCTCTTTGGTGGTGATGGTGATGACTTCCTGATTGGCGGAGCAGGGCACGACCAGATTACTGGTGGTGATGGCAATGATTCTTTGTACGGTGATGCTGGCGAAGATTTGTTAACCGGTGGCAAAGGAAACGACAATTATTATTTTAAATTAGGCGATGGCCTGGATTTAATTGATAACCAGGGTGCAACTGGCGATGTGGATTCAATAATTTTTGATGTCGGTATTCTGTCGCAAGATCTGATCTACAGGCGTTCGGGAAATGATTTGATTATTACCATCACAGAAAATGTTAATGAAATCAGTGTTAGGAATTTTTTCGCCAACGAAGCAGGGAAAATCGACAATGTTATTTTTAAAGATTCCAACAGCGTTTCTTCTTTATTAACAACATCGGATCTTAATCAATTGGTGCAAAAACCCAGTCATCTGGCGGATCTCATTTATGGAGATGCAACGGATAACATTCTTAATGGTTTAACCGGTGCTGATACTCTTTACGGTGAAGACGGAAACGATGTGATTAACGGCGGAGCCGATAATGACAATCTTTTCGGCGGTAACGGCAATGATTTGTTATCTGGTGGTGACGGAAATGACTACCTGAGTGGCGGTGCTGGCAACGATACGCTTGATGGTGGATCAGGTAACGATACATTGACTGGTGGATCAGGTAACGATACTTATCTGTTTGGTTTGGGAAGTGGTACTGATCAAATAGAAAACAGCGATTCCAATCCTCAACGTTTGGATAAATTAGTGTTTGCTGCCGATATTGCTCCTGCTGATGTATTGCTGTTACATACGGGCGATGATTTACGGTTGACATTATTCTCAACCGGAGAATCAGTCACCATCAAGAATTATTTTTATGGTGACAACCAATCATCCAATACCGTTAACGCAATTTTATTTGCTGATGGTTCTGAATGGACATTTGATTTTATAAAATCAAATGCAGCAAGTATCACGGCAGGAAATGATTCTCTCGTAGGCTCAAATGGAATAGATTTTTTCAGTGGCGCCGCAGGTAATGACACGATCAGCGGTGGTGGAGCTAATGATCACCTGAACGGAGATGCAGGTGATGACGTACTGCGCGGAGATGCCGGCGATGACGTTCTGAATGGCGGTGAAGGTAATGATCTGCTGGATGGTGGTATTGGTAACGATACGTTAAGTGGCGGTGCCGGTAATGATGTGTTTGTATTCCGCAAAGGATCAGGCAATGACACTGTTTATGCGTATGACTCTACCGTCGATCGTATCGACACCATTCGTTTTGAAGATGTAAATCTAACGGACATTAGCGGTTTACGCCGTGTGGGCGATGATTTATTTATCGACTACGGTGTTAGTGACAGCATCAAGGTTCATGATTACTTCTACAGCAATTCATACAAATTCAACAAAATTGAATTTGCTAACGGCACTACCTATACCCCGACACAATTATTCGCCGCTATTGGATTCCAATATGGTGATGGACATGATTCTGTAGTGCTTACCGCGGAAGCAGAAATTGTGCGTGGTGGTGGCGGTAACGACACCATTAATGCGAGCGGTGGAAATGACGCACTGTTCGGAGAAGCCGGCAATGATTCGTTGCTGGGTGGTGATGGTAATGACTCACTGGATGGCGGTGTTGGTAATGATTACTTAAGCGGTGGTGCTGGTAGTGATGTGTTTGTGTTCCGTAAAGGTTCCGGTATCGACACAGTTTATGCATACGACACTACTATTGGCCGCATCGATACCATTCGTTTCGACGATGTAAATACATCTGACATCAGCGCATTGCGCCGTGTTGGCGATGATTTATTTATCGACTACGGTGTGGGTGACAGCATCAAGGTGCAGGATTTTTACTACAACAGTTCCTATCGATTCAATCAAATCGAATTTGCTAACGGCACTGTATATACCCCGACGCAATTATTTGCCGCAGTTGCATTCCGATATGGTGATGGCAACGATTCAGTAACACTGACGGCAGATGTGGAAATTGTGCGCGGTGGTGGTGGCAATGACATCATCAATGCAGGCGGTGGGAATGATGTGCTATTCGGTGAGGCAGGTAATGATTCACTGAGTGGTGGTGATGGCGATGACCTGATAGATGGCGGCATTGGTAACGACACTCTCAATGGCGGTGCAGGCAATGATGTGTTCGTGTTCCGTAAAGGTTCTGGCAATGACACTGTCTATGCGTATGACACTACCGTTGATCGTGTCGACATTATTCGTTTTGACGATGTAAATCCAGCTGATCTCAGATTGTTGCGCCGTGTAGGTGATGATTTATTTATCGAATACGGCGTTAGTGACAGCATCAAGGTGCAGGATTACTTCTACAGTAATGCATACAAATTCAACAAAATTGAATTTGCTAACGGCACTGCTTATACCTCCACACAATTATTCGCCGCTGTTGGATTCCAATATGGTGATAGCAACGATTCTGTAGTGCTTACCTCGGAAGCAGAAGTTGTGCGTGGTGGTCTCGGTAATGACACCATTAATGCCGGTGGCGGTAATGATGTGTTATTCGGTGAAGCTGGTAATGATTCGTTGCTGGGCGGTGATGGTAATGATGTGCTGGATGGCGGTGTTGGCAATGATTACCTGAACGGTGGTGCAGGCAATGATGTGTTTGTATTCCGCAAAGGTTCGGGTGTCGACACAATTTATGCGTACGACACTACTGCTGGTCGCATCGACACTATTCGTTTCGAGGATGTAAATCCATCTGACATCAGCGCATTGCGCCGTGTGGGTGATGATTTATTTATCGACTACGGTGTTGGCGACAGTATCAGGGTACAAGATTTTTACTACAGCAACGCTTACAAGTTCACCCACATTGAGTTCCCTAATAATATTGTCTACACAGTGGACGAATTTATTACGGCAATGCCATTTCAGTACGGCGATGGTAATGACTCGGTAACCCTGAGTTCTGCATCGGAAATTGCACGTGGTGGTGGTGGTAATGACACCATTAATGCCGGTGCAGGAAATGATGTGGTGTACGGTGAAGCTGGCGATGATTCGTTGTTGGGGGGGGATGGTAATGATTTGCTGGATGGTGGTGTTGGTAATGATTACTTAAGCGGTGGTGCAGGCAGCGATGTGTTTGTATTCCGTAAAGGTTCCGGTATCGACACAGTCTATGCATACGATTCTACTGTTGGTCGTATCGACACCATTCGTTTTGACGGTGTAAGTCCATCAGAGATAAAAGCATTACGCCGTGTGGGTGATGATTTATTTATCGACTACGGTGTGGATGACAGTATCAAAGTCCAGGACTATTTCTACAGTAATGCCTACAAATTCAACAAGGTTGAATTTGCTAATGGTATTAGCTACACCGATGCAGAATTTATTACTGCAATGCCGTTTCAGTATGGTAATGGCAATGACTCGGTAACCCTGAGCTCCGCGTCAGAACACGTGCGTGGTGGTGGCGGTAATGACAGCATTAATGCCGGTGGTGGAAATGATGTGATCTACGGCGAGGCAGGTGACGATTCTCTGTTTGGTGGCGATGGTAATGATTTGCTGGATGGTGGTATCGGCAATGATTACTTAAACGGTGGCGCAGGCGATGATGTATTTGTGTTCCGCAAAGGTTCAGGTATCGACACCGTTTATGCGTACGACACTACGGTTGGCCGTATCGACACCATTCGCTTTGAGGATGTAAATCCATCGGATATCAGTGCATTGCGTCGCGTGGGTAATGATTTATTTATCGACTACGGCGTGGGTGACAGTATCAAGGTGCAGGATTATTTCTACAGTAATGCATACAAATTCAACAAAATTGAATTTGCGAATGGTACTGCTTTCACACCTACACAATTGTTTGCTGTTGTTGCATTCCAGTATGGCGATGCCAATGATTCTGTGACGCTTACCGCTGAAGCAGAAATTGTGCGTGGTGGTCTCGGTAATGACACCATTAATGCCGATGCAGGAAATGACGTATTGTTCGGTGAAGCGGGTAATGATTCATTGCTGGGCGGTGATGGTAATGACTCACTGGATGGTGGTGCTGGTAATGATTACTTAAGCGGTGGTGCCGGCAATGATGTGTTTATATTCCGCAAAGGTTCCGGTATCGACACAGTTTATGCGTACGATACTACTGTTGGCCGTATCGACACCATTCGTTTTGAAGATGTAAATCCGTCGGACATCAGTGCATTGCGCCGTGTAGGTGATGATTTATTTATCGACTACGGTGTGGGTGACAGCATCAAGGTGCAGGATTTTTACTACAACAGTTCCTATCGATTCAACCAAATCGAATTTGCCAATGGCACTGTGCATACACCGACGCAATTATTTGCCGCAGTTGCATTCCGATATGGCGATGGCAACGATTCAGTAACACTGACAGCAGATGCAGAAATTGTGCGCGGTGGTGGCGGTAACGATGTCATCAATGCCGGTGGTGGCAATGATGCATTGTATGGCGAAGCTGGTAATGACTCGCTCAGTGGCGGTGATGGTAATGACCTGCTTGATGGTGGTGTTGGTAACGACACACTCAATGGTGGTGCAGGCAATGATGTGTTTGTGTTCCGCAAAGGATCAGGTAATGACACAGTCTATGCGTACGACACTACCGCTGATCGTATCGACACCATTCGTTTTGAAGATGTAAATCCTGCAGATATCAGGTTGTTGCGCCGTGTGAGCGATGATTTGTTTATCGAGTACGGCGTTAGTGACAGCATCAAGGTGCAGGATTACTTCTACAGTAATGCATACAAATTCAACAAAATTGAATTTGCGAATGGTACTGCTTTCACACCTACACAATTGTTTGCTGCAATTGCATTCCAATATGGCGATGGACATGATTCTGTGACGCTTACCGCGGAAGCAGAAATTGTGCGCGGCGGTCTCGGTAATGACACCATTAATGCCGGTGGCGGAAATGATGCGTTGTTCGGCGAAGCTGGCAATGATTCGCTGCTGGGCGGTGATGGTAATGATGTGCTGGATGGTGGTGTTGGCAATGATTACTTAAACGGAGGTGCAGGCAATGACGTATTTGTGTTCCGTAAAGGTTCCGGTGTTGACACAGTTTATGCCTACGACACTACTGTTGGCCGCATCGATACCATTCGTTTCGACGATGTAAATACATCTGACATCAGCGCATTGCGCCGTGTTGGCGATGATTTATTTATCGATTATGGTGTGGGTGACAGCATCAAAGTGCAGGATTTTTACTACAGCAGTTCCTATCGATTTAATCAAATCGAATTTGCTAACGGCACTGTATATACCCCGACACAATTATTTGCTGCTGTTGCATTCCAGTATGGTGATGGCAACGATTCAGTAACACTGACGGCCGATGCGGAAATTGTGCGCGGTGGTGCTGGCAATGACGTTATTAATGCTGATGGTGGAAATGATGTGTTGTACGGTGAAGCTGGCAATGACACGCTCAATGGCGGTGACGGTAATGATCTACTGGATGGTGGTGCTGGCAACGACTCGTTGACTGGCGGAGCCGGCAACGATACCTACATCTTCAACACCGCCTTCGGTCAAGACTCCATCAATAACTACGACACCAATGCTGCAAGTATTGATGTGGCGCATTTCAATAATGCCACTATCGAAGATTTGTGGTTCAGCCGTTCAGGTAGTGATCTGGTCATTAGCCGCGTCGGTACTACCGACAAAGTGAATGTCAGCAACTGGTATTCAGGTGCTTCATATCAACTCGACAAAATCGAAGTGGATTCTGCGGTACTACTGAATAGCCAGGTCAATCAACTCGTCAATGCAATGGCCTCGTTTGCACCACCGGTTGGCGTTGGGTCTGTGATGTCGCAAGACACCAAAGATCAACTGCAACCTGTGTTGGCTGCGAGCTGGCAATCTAGCTGATAAATAAAAAATGCACCGGGGTGAGAAATCACTCTGGTGTTTTTTTATGTTTTCAGTTTTAGAAAATTTCTGGTTACTTAAAAATGGTTGATTTTTATCGTATGAAAATTTTTAAAAATAAATTCATATTAATTTTTTGTTTTTATTCAATAGGTGTTTTTTTTTCAAGTAACGTGCTGGCTGCCAGTTTTGATTGCGTCAAAGCAACAAGTAAAACAGAAAAGCTGATTTGCTCTGATATAGAGTTGTCTCAGCTGGACGAAAATCTTGCTGCTGCATACAAACAAGCGCGAGAAAACTCTCAAGATAAAGAAGCCCTAAAAACTGAACAGCTATCATGGTTGAAAGCAGTTCGTCGGTGTGATGATGGAGTGTGTCTAAAAAATTCTTATGTTGAAAGAATAAAAATACTTTCAGGAGGGAAAAGTGGAACAACTACTGAAGATGGGTCGCTTGCAAAAGCAAAACACCCTTGGAAATTAATTGCTTCCGGGGATCAGCATACATGCGTAGCTGGCGAAAGTGAACTCAAGTGTTGGGGGAATAATGAGTATGGGGTTTTAAATATTCCGCGTAAATTTAATGAAATTACCCAGCTCACATCTACATGGTCAAGTGCTGTTTGTGCAAAGGATGGTCAAGGATGGGAATGCTGGGGGGCATGTAAATTTGGTATTTGTGATATCCCGAAAACGCATAGGAATTCAGAAAAATTATCTTCTGGTGCTGCACATGTATGTTCATTACAGGGCGGAAAAGTTGCGTGTTGGGGAAATAACAAATATGAAAGAACATCTATCCCTTCAGATTTAAAAGCAGCAACTAACATAGCCGTATCTGATCGATACTCATGTGCGGTCATTCAAGGCGGAATCGTTAAGTGCTGGGGTAGTGATGAAGATGGACAGATTACAGCTGCAGAATCATTAAAAAATATAAATTCTATTTATTTGGGCAGTCGTCATGCTTGCGCTTTTGATCTCTTTGGGAAATTGATTTGTAGCCAGGTGACAAAAGAAAAAATTGGCGAATTCCCCAATTTTGGACAATCCCGGGTGCCTGAACATATGGATTTCAAATATGTTGCCACAGGTCGATTACACACTTGTGGAGTAAGTAAGAATAATAAAATTGAATGTTGGGGTGCTAATCAAAACGGGCAGTCCTCTCCACCAGTATTAAATAAAACAGAAATTGTAACAGCTATTTCTGTGGGCGCTGATCATAGTTGTGCCTTAACCACAGAGCGAGTTTTATGTTGGGGTGTTTATTGGAATGATGAATATACGCAACCCTTTAGTGCAAAAGCTATTTCAGAGAAATCACTATTTAACAAATAATTCATTTATTAAAAGGAGCCAAAAATGACAAGAGCAGTTGATAGTGTCCAAAGTGTTAATCGTCTACTGGAACATATGATTAATTTTGAAGGGGATATTCGTCGTGTTTATAGCGATCACAGGGGGATTCCTACGATTGGTATTGGATATGCGTTAGTCATCGAAGTGCAAGTCAATGGTGTAAGCCAGTGGCAAATACGGAATGGTATCGCGGAAGATTTTCGTACAGCAGGAATTTTTACGGCAGGCCAAAATTTAAGCGCAAATGATTTGGATATTTTGCAGCAAGCCGTCGACGCCTTGAATGGGGTGGTAGATGAGCATGGGGATCCTGTAGAAAATCCTATTACCACTGCGCTTGGCGAAAATGATGCTCAATCTTTAGCAATCCATGCCGCACAAGGGTGGAGCTTTCAGCCTTTTGGAGTAAATGATTCAGAGGCTTTGGCTAGAAGTTTATTGCCGACTTATGAACAGGCGGCAATAAATCGGTTGGCTTCTGTTGGAGGTACAAGTTTCGCTGTTGCAAGAGATCGCTTCTATACCTTGCCTCATACTACTCAATTGGCAATAGTGGATCTAGTTTATGGTAGCAATAGGACTATTGGTCCCAATCTGACAGCAGCGATTAATACTGCTACTCCGAACTTAATGACGGCATGGTACGAAATTAACTTTGGCACCAATCCCGCCAATCCGACGCGCTCATGGGGATTACAACGGCGTCGTTTTGCTGAAGCAGAAATGCTTGATATGTCAGGAGTATCAGAGCAACAAATTCGTGATTATTTAAGTGCGCGTAGAACACAGATACAAAACTATCTGAGTAGTTTTAATAGGGAAGAGGCGCCGACATATGAGGAAATGCTTCAGGAAGCATTAAATCAGATGGTTGCTGATGGTGGAACGTTGGATGGTGGTGAGCCAGCACATCCGGGTCCAAGCCCGACTCCACCACCACCG
>JAGKWQ010000058.1 GCA_021151825.1 Cellvibrionaceae bacterium | reverse complement strand
ACCGGCGCACTCGCGCACGTTTAGCGAATCAGGTTTTACCTCAGATTGCACAACCGAAAATACAACGCCATCCGCACCGCTTTCCGCAAAAAACTTAGGCATATTCCACAACCTCCCACTCAACATAAGAAGTACCAAGCGTAGAGCCACGCTCCAGTACTATCTGTGTTGAACTCGAAAAACGAGACGTACACGCCAACGATGATAAGTCGGCGTTAGACGTACCCGCTACATAGGTCCTATATTCACACTTAACAGTTGCCTTTGATAAATTTACTAAAGCAATTGCGACGTTAACATTAGAAACACCCGAATTAATCAACGATGTCCCGCGCTGAATACTTTTAATTCCGGATGGAGGCGAAACAATTTGCATTACTTCAAGTCCTCGAAAAACGGAACATTGCAAGCAGCACCGAAGTAAGCCCAAATTTCTGCCGTATTTTCATCGACCCACTTTGAATTCCCCAACAAAGGGAAACCATTTACCGTACTGACCGTATTATCTTTTCCAAGAAAAACATCAATCGGAAAATGGAAGGCGCACTTCAACCGATTTAAATCAGTTCCACGCAATTGAATAGCGCCAGCACCAGGAACCGCAATCACACCACTGTTACGCATTGACCCGCCGTTATTCACAACAGATAAAAGGCCGTTGATATCCACATCACCTGTCAAGCGCGAATCGCTTGATGGAAAATAGGAACTCAAAAAGCGAACGGTTTGCGGCGCTTCTGAAGTAATCTCAATTTCTTTATAGGGCGATCCATTATCAGGATTAGATAAGTCGATACCGATACCGGCAATAATTTCCGTAGAAATTGCACCGCCACCTAAATGGCGGGCAGTCACTTTGAAATCACCAGCGCCACCGAGTAAACGGAAATATCTCCCAGTCATGGGAAATGTGCGCGGCTCACCAGCTACAAAAGTATGAGTAACTAAATTCATTCTTACGCCTTAACAAGTTTTGGAGCGATCACAAAAATTCCCACCGCTGCAATTAATCCACCGATGACCCACTTCATGGATGACGACAGCACCCGTTCATCAGGCGCTTTTGTCGATTCAAAAACCATATCCATGGCTTTTTGCGTCGCGCTTTGTGCAAACTGCGCAGTATTGGCAATTTGCTTAACCGCTTCGTTTTGCATGGTCGCGTATTTATTGGTTGTGTCGTAGGCGAAATTCATAATGCCGCGATTAGCGGTTTCAAATAAATTTCCCATGGTCGCGTTTGCATCAGCGAGTAATGCGCGATTTGCATCATTCTCACCGGCAACAAAATCGTAAGCCCGCTTGGTTTGGGTATCAGCCAACCCCATAACAGATTTGTTATTCGAGTCTACCAACTCCGACCAGTTTTCAA
>JAGKWQ010000017.1 GCA_021151825.1 Cellvibrionaceae bacterium | reverse complement strand
TGCTTTGAAGGTCAGCGCCTTGGCAGCGCGCAGAATATCGGTGTTACTGAATGGTTGGCCGGGTGTGGCGAATTGGTGGGAGAGCTGTGCGGCATCAGCTGGAAGCTGATGAAACCCTGCGAGTGCTACCAAGCACTGTAAACCTGTGTCCATGATATCCTATTACTTCTTTGATCAATTATTCGTTATTGCCATCCGGCAAATTTAGCCCAGAATAAATTATTTTCAACAACAGGCAATAAAAATCATTGGCTTGGCTAGATTAAAAAAATATACGTTCTTTCATTTACCTGAAATTAAGTAATCACTCTATTTCGGCTAACAAAGAATGATCAATACATGGAATAATAATTTTATAATCTGGCTATTGCAGTTATTAATCTTGTGGACAATTTATGAAGTTGCTTTTTATTCACCAGAACTTCCCTGGACAATTTATTCATCTCGCCCCTGCACTGGCTAAGCATTCCGGCAATGAGGTGCGCACGTTAACTATTAGCAATCGTCAAATTCCGGAAGGAATCCAAACTTCCCGTTATAAGATCAATCGTGGGAGCACAAAAGATATACATCCCTGGCTGATTGATTTGGAAACCAAAACTATCAGAGGTGAAGCTGCTTATTACGCAGCATTGCAATTAAAACACCAAGGTTATTATCCCGATATTATTTTTGCTCACCCCGGTTGGGGAGAAAGTCTATTTTTAAAAGACGTTTGGCCGGCAGCCAAACTGCTCGTCTATTGTGAGTATTACTATAATGCGAACGATGGCGATGTAGGATTTGATCCTGAATTCAACAATCAGGAACCTGGCATGGCAGCACGTTTACGAATGAAAAATGCCAATCATGATTTGCATTTGCTCAATGCCACGCGCGGCTTATCACCAACCCTCTATCAGAAATCAACATTCCCTGAATTCTTTCAACCAAAAATCGATGTAATCCATGATGGCATAGACACTCAATTCGCTGCGCCAAACATCAACGCTGCATTGGATATAGCAGGCCTACGAATTAGTAAGTCCGATGAAGTCATCACTTTTGTTAACCGCAATCTGGAGCCTTTGCGGGGCTATCACATTTTTATGCGTTCTCTCGCTAAAATATTGCAAGACAGACCTAACGCAAAAATTATTATTGTTGGTGGAGATGAAGTGAGTTATGGAGCCAAGTCACCAACAGGCACAAGCTGGAAAAATTTATTTTTTACGGAAGTGAAAAATAAAATTGACCTCAATCGGGTGCACTTTGCAGGAAAAGTAAACTATAAAGATTTTATTACGTTATTGCAGATATCCAGCGTTCACGTTTATCTGACATACCCCTTTGTATTGAGCTGGAGTCTTTTAGAAGCAATGAGCTGCGGTTGCGCGATAGTGGCCAGTGATACCGCACCGGTAAAAGAAGTTATCAGCAATGATGAAACCGGCATGCTCATTAATTTCTTTGATGCCGAGAAACTCGCAGCAACCGTAATACAGCTATTAGAAAATCCGCAAGAAAGGAAAAGAATAGGAGAAAATGCACGAAATTTTATTATTGATAACTATGACTTACGCAACGTCTGTTTACCAAAACAAATACACTGGATTAACTCATTATAAAATTCTCTGAAGTAATTTTATAAATTCTTGCAAAACCGGTAACGATGAAACAAATAAGCCATAATAATTCCACCATAAAATGCGGAATACCAGCCCAGATTGTAAATGGATGAAGCATTGTTGTAAGTTATTAATTGATACATCGGCCCCAGGATTGCAAAGAATAACCAAATAATAAGATTTCGGTTTGCTATACCTTTATCCCTCCAGCGGTTTGCATCCCACTTAAACAGCAGAATCCAATAGGCAGCAAAACCGAGAATGTACCAGAGAATTAATTCCTGAATCATACTGCACAGACCCTAACCGTATTACAACACCACGTAAGCCAGTAGTTTATGTGCTGTAAGTATCCTTTTCAAACTCAATCAAACAAAAACCATGGCCGAAAGGGTCTGAAAAAGTAATGCATTTTGACTGCCGCCATTCGCTGCATTCTGATTCGATCATCGCTCCTGCACTTACTACGCGTTCGGTAGCTTGCCAAATATCATCAACCACAACATCAAAGTGAACGGGTGTCCAATGCCGTTGGTAGCGGCGGGTTTGCGTTGAATATTTTGAGCATGTAGAACCTTCATCTTTTTTTAAAAGGTAAATGGTTGCCGATGCGCCTGTCAGCTCCGCAACATCATCGTCTAATTGTCGGTTAAGTTGCAGATCAAACGCTGAACTATAGAAATCAATGGCGCGTTGCATATCGGGCACATCGATATTAACAAGAAGATTCATTGGTACTCCCCTCAGATAGAAACTAATAAATTCAAAAAAACATTGCCGTTATCTGGTGTTTTTAGCGATACAAATTACCGGGTAAATTCCAGGCGTTTCTACACTGACAATAAATACCGGACATTAAATCCATTTACTTTTATTGCAGACACAAAAAAGGCGGCAAAAGCCGCCTCTTTTTCAGGATTAAAGTCAGAATCAATACACTTCAAAATCCCACAGCGAATAGCCGTAACCCGTGCCGCGCGCAGTACCGTTAATGCGCACATAACGGCCCGAACCACTTACCGTTAAATCATCAATTGCACCATCACCATTCGTAACTGTGTGGATGGTTGTCCAGGTCACATTATCGGTTGATGTTTGCACTTGATAATTTTTGCCAAAAGCACCTTCCCAATTCAGTTTTACGCGGCTGATGCTTTGTACCGAACCAAGATCCACTTTAATCCATTGAGGGTCACTCCATTGGCTTGCCCAACGGGTATTTACATTACCATCTACCGCTTGCGCAGCATTCCATGCAGCGCCTTCATCGCTGGATGAAGTTGCCGGTTTATTCAACGCTTTGTTGGTATTAGCCGGTGGAGTAATTCCGCCGCCGCCATACACTTCAAAATCAAACAATGAATAACCATAACCGGTTCCGCGTTGCGTGCCGTTCACGCGCACATAGCGGCCAGTACCTGATGCAGTAATATCATCCACACCGCCGTCACCGGTTGTCGTGGAATAAATGTTGGTCCAATTCACTTTGTCTTCCGACACTTGAATTTGATAGGACTTGCCGTACGCCGCTTCCCATTTTAATAACACGCGATTAATAGTTTTGCTGCTGCCAAGGTCCACATAAATCCATTGTGCATCGGTCCATTGGCTCGCCCAACGTGAATTGGTATTACCATCGACCGCTTGTGCTGCTGACATGCCATCATTTTCTGATGAAGATGCAACGGCTGGTTTATTTAACGCGAGATTGGTGTTATCCCCCGGTGTAGTTGGAGTAGTTGGTGGCAACACAGGAGGCTTGCCACCACCCAAAGAATACACGCGCACCCAGTCGATTAATGTCGATGCAGGGAACACCGCTTCCGGAACAATTCCACCACCGTAAGTGAAACCGGATTGACCACCCACACCCGAACTTAAAATTAAATACATTTGATGCTCGAACGGATGCCACTCAGGAAAGTGATTGGAATATTCAGAAACATAAGTGCGTTTGCCGTTACGAATTTCCGTGCGCGCCGCATCACCGCCATCTGCAGGCGGAAATGCACCGCCATCATTTAAATAATGGATGTGATACACATTGCCATCGACATAAAATTCAATGCGGTCGTTGTGCCAGTTAACACCGTACGTATGCCAGCCCCAACTTCCTGCATTCTGATCGTTCGCGAGTGGCGGATAATTGCCGTAACCGGGATTGCGTAAATTGCTGCTCCAACGCGTAGAGGTTTGACCATCTACCGCATTTGCTGCCGATAAATCCGGTGCCTGTAATGAAGAAACAGTAACGGGGCGATTCAATGCGAGATTAGTGCCAGCAGAATTTTTGATTTCAAATTCAAACAGCGAATAACTCCACTCGGTTGCGCGCTCGGTGCCGTACATACGCACGTAACGGCCATTGCCATTTGCGTTGATAACATCAATACCGCCGTCGCCTGTTGTCGTGGCATAAACATCCGTCCAATTTACCTGATCATTGGATGTTTGAATTTTGTAGGTTTTTCCGTAAGCCCCTTCCCAATTTAATACCACTTGATTAAACGCTTGCGCGCTACCCAGATCGACTTGAATCCATTCGGGTTCATCGGGACCTTGCTTGTCTTTAAAGCTGTAGTAACCACCGAGGTGACCGTGGTTCCAATCCTGGTACGCATTATTTTCCCAAAACCAGGCGTAGTGAACAGTACCCAAATTATGAAATGGAATTGAGCCGACATATTCCATAATGTCCACTTCGCCACCTTGTGGCCACATCAGGTGATCTTCACCAGCCGGAATTTCATTGGGCATCATCCAGAATGCAAAGCCCTGCCCTTTATATTTCACGTCCTTCGCCCATACACGCGCTTCAATTTTATAACCGGGGCCGAAAGCGACTTTACCGGCGGTGTTGATGCGACCGCTGGTGTAATCC
Source organism: Cellvibrionaceae bacterium (assembly GCA_021151825.1). GTDB lineage: Bacteria > Pseudomonadota > Gammaproteobacteria > Pseudomonadales > Cellvibrionaceae > Cellvibrio. The sequence goes on along the minus strand of JAGKWQ010000017.1, from coordinate 64,528 downwards.
TTATCGATATAAAATTCTTTGCGTGTAGTGATAGATAACGCACCACCATCAGCACCGGCAATTCCCTGTTTGATACTGATATTTTCCGGGCGATCTGTTGCACGATCCAATTGACCCGTGCCCCAATCACCATTAATACCGGTACCGGTTTCGATATTCCAGGCATTCAAATCCAGCTGGGTGCCATTAAATTCATCACTCCATATTAATGTTTGGGCTTGTGCAGTTGCGGCGCCAAGGGTTGATAAGGCAATCGCTAAGGGTAATAAGCGGCGTGTGTAGTTTTTCAAGCGGGTCTGTTGCATGTTATTCATATTATGTTCCTGCTGTCATTTTTGGTCTTACGGCAATAAAGTTAAAAACTTTTTGTGCCAGTGCATCAACAGCGGCTCCTGCCATTGTTGAATCGCAAAAATTGTGCAAATAAAAAAACAGCGGCGCGTTCGAACAACAACAACGAACGCAAAAAAAATGGTTCGTTTGCTTACCACCAAACAAACACCTCTTATTTTTTGTCGTTGTTCACACAATTATTGGGCAGCAATTCAAAAGCCCAAAGAGCGGCAGGAAAAATAACATTCAACCGAAGAGAATCAGGAAATAAAAAAGGGAGCCCGAAGGCTCCCGAGGGGATAGCTCAATCGATAAACGATTTGCTAAACAGCACGAGAAAAAGCATCAAGGGTGTAACACTAACGAATGGAGATTATACGCACCTGCCTTTGAGTAAATCCGTAACTTGTTGGCACCTTGTAACAATTTGACACCTGAAATTGTTACTGATTGATAATTTTGTGATGCAGGTACATTTGCGTCGGTATTTAAATTTTGATTATTCACGCTCACATTAATTTTGCCGCCGTCTGCTGACGCTTTAGCAACTACAGCTAATTCATAAGTGCCTTCTTTATCAACGTGTAATGTATATTCCAACCATTCATCTGTTTCAAAATGATTAACCACATAAGATTTTTTTGTCACATCAAATTCAATATCAACGCCTTCATTGCGATAAGTAGTGCCGCGATTCCACGGCGTACGCTCTTTACCTGTCGCGACGTGATAATTCGCAGAGTCTTTGTCCCAATACGCGACACCACTACGCCCCATATCAAAATCTACCGCCAATACAGTGCCGCCGGATTTTTTAATGCGGTGAATTTTATAAGGCACACTGGCGTGTGAATAAGGTTGACGAAACATCGCATCAATCACTTCCGGGTGGAAGTAATTATTTTCAAACCGAATATCTTCCGCTAATTGTAACAATGCTTTTTTTGCAAAAGCGGGAGATGGTTTCTCACCTTTTCCATTTAGATAGTCGACAACTTTTACATAATCGGCATTAGGCTTTACTTCCAACGGATTATTAAAGCCAAGTTTTTTCAATGGCCACCAAGCCCAACCAATGCCTTGTGATTCCACTAATTCAATCGCGTCAGTAAACCAGAGATTGGAATTTTCGCCCGATTCGCCTAACCAAATAGGCATATTGTATTTTTCACGCAGCGCCAAATGGCCGCTGATATCCGCTACAGTGTTGTTGTTCCAGTATTTGTGGAAACTCAATACCAGATTTTTGTTCTCTTCCGGTTTATCCCACAAGGGCAAAACGCCCGCATAATTATTGCCCCAGCAATTGCCTTCAATAATCACAATGTGTTTGTTATCCACTTCACGAATGGCTTTGGTCACATCCTGCAGTAATTTTTTCAGCGGTACATTTTTGGTTTCTTTACAACCGTTTTTATCCGCCGCATTTTCAAAGCCCCAGTTGGGTTCATTGATAATGTCGTAAGCACCCACGGTAGGTTCATTCACGTAACGCTGCGCCAGTTTGCGCCAAAGCGCGATCATTTTTTGCTGGTTGGCCTCGCTTTGCCAGAGGGATGGAGTGTTCGGGTTGCGATCAGAAATTGCGAAATCATTCCCCTGCCCGCCAGGTGCAGCATGCAGATCCAGGATCACATACATATTATTGGCTTTGGCCCAGGCGATTAATTGATCGGTCATGGCAAAGCCTTGTTCAAGCCAGGTGTTTTGGCCAGTGACCGGTTCCTGTTCAATGGGCAAAGTATAAAGATTAAAGTGCATCGGCAAACGCACCGAATTAAATCCCCACTGCGCCATTGCATCGATATCGGCTTTGGTCGTGTGATTAGCCAGCCAGGTTTTATAGAATTCGTCCGTCGCTTCTTTGCCAGCAAGCTCTTCAAATTTTGCGCGTATTACATGTTGCTGCCCAAGGTTACCCAGTTTGAGCATGTAACCTTCTTGCAACATCCAACCGCCCAGGCCCATACCGCGCAACAGAACTTTTTCGCCCTGCTCATTCACGATGTAATGACCTTCTGTACGCAAAAAACTTTGCGCATTGGCGTGCCCCGCAGCAAGGCCGATGGCAATACTTAAACCCAGGAGAACAATAGACTGAAGAACTGTGGACTTAATCGATTTCACAGAAAAACCTCTTATCTGATTTATTGTCCCCTTACTGAATAATTTTATGGTGTAAGGGATTTTTGTGAGGCTAGTCTAGACATCAATGGTTAAATAAGCGTTCGAATAAAGCCTATACGAACGCTTTTACCTCCCAGTTTTGACATACTTCATTACCAGAAACTGGAACAACCATAAAAAAGAAAAGCATAAACAAGGGTTTAGCAAATTTGCGGAAAAAACACCCAGCTGTAAAGAATTGTCATATCCGATAATGGATGAGCAATAATGGCGAGATGATTTGTGCGGCAATTTTCTAGCCGCAGCGGGCGATTGCTCTATACTCAAGAGCACCGCATGCGGCCCACACTATAACGATAACCAACCTGATCACCGGTCAACATGAACGAAACTATTTTTAATATTCACGACCTGGTCTTGATGATGACCGCCGTGCAATGTGCCTGCTTCGCGGTGCTGCTACTTGTCACCAATCCCCCACAAAATAAAAGTAATTATTTCCTGGCCGCATTTTTGCTCGCCCATGCCTTTATCCCCATCCATGAATTGGTGCTGTGGGGTGCAGATTTCAAAATGATCGCGCTCGATAATTATCCCCGTTTGTTTTTGTGGATTGGCTTTGGCTATTACGTCGATGCGGTCTTGCTTTATCTCTATATCAAATCATTGGTGTACCAGGATTTCACCCTGCGCAAACGCGATGGCCTGCATTTGATTCCACTTGGATTTTTTGCATTGTTCCTCGGGCTCACTTTTTATAACCACAGCCTGCAAGAACGCATCATGCTGATTGATGATGATATTTACATGTATAGCCCGGCCTATTTGATTGTGGATTTTTTATGTAAAGCGGCGCGTATTGGTTATTGCGTTGCGTGTTTGTGGCTGATTGCCAAATATCGCGATCAATTAAAAACCACCCATTCCAATATTGAACGGGTGGATATTCGCTGGCTGGTATCGCTGGTGATCGGCTTCCTGATTATTGTAGTGACTGAAGCCTCGCTGGCCTGTGCAAAAATCCTGCATTTATTTATCGGTTTCCATCCACACTGGTTTGAAATTATTGGCCTCACCGGGTATTACGTAGTGTTTGTGCTGGTACTCGCACTGGTATTTACCAGCATGCGTTACTTCTCCGGCTTTATTACTGTCAATCAAAAAGACCAGCATAAAAAACCGGTCGAAGAAAAATTGCTCAACACCGGTTTCGCCGAACGCATCGACGCTGCCATGCGCGAACATAAACCGCATCTGCAACCGGATTTAACATTGGATATGTTGGCAGAAACCCTGGATATTCCCGCGCGTGATTTATCGCTGGTATTCAACCGCCATTTCGATAGCAACTTCTACGAATTTATTAACCGCTATCGCATCGAAGAAGCACAAAAAATGCTCGCTGATCCAAAGCATAAAACCAAAACCATCACTCATATTTATCTGGATGCAGGGTTTAACAGCAAATCGGTATTCAATACGTTCTTCAAGAAACACGTGGGGCAAACACCCTCGGAATATCGTCAGGCTCATTTGCCGCAATAGCGGCGAATGTGCTTTCCTTTGACATTGAGATACTAACAATGCAGTCTTTTACCCTCAAGCTAGTCGCCTTACGTTAACTACATCTCAATATCTATTTTGGTATATGAAGAAATCCTATCAACCACCCCACAGCCTAACCCCTGCCATGCTTCGCTTGAGCTCAGCAATCAGTGAAGCTGTAGGTCGCCTGTCAGTTTTGGAGGATGAAAAAAACCTGCGTTTACGCCAGGCAAATCGCATCCGTACAATCCAGGGTTCGTTAGCAATAGAAGGCAACACGTTAAGCGAAGAGCAAATTACCGCGATTCTGGAAGGTAAACGCGTTATAGCTCCTCCCAAAGAAATTCAGGAAGTTCGTAATGCAATTAAAGCGTATGAACAATTTGAAACATGGAAAGCAGCTAGCGAAAAAGATTTATTGAAAGCGCACGCACTCTTAATGACAGGCCTTGTTGATGATGCAGGAAGTTATCGCAAAGGTAATGTGGGCGTAATGAATGGCGATCAAGTTGTGCACATGGCACCACCCGCGAACCGGATTAAAAACTTGATGGGTGATTTATTTGGCTGGCTTGCGGCCACAGAAGAGCACCCATTGATTGCCAGCTCTGTCTTTCACTATGAATTTGAATTTATTCATCCATTTAGTGATGGTAATGGACGCATGGGGCGGCTTTGGCAAACATTAATACTCAATCAATGGAATCCATTGTTTGCAAACCTGCCCGTAGAAAGTATGGTGCATGAACACCAAAGCGAATATTACCAAGCGATAAACCTCAGCACTCAAAAAACGGACTCAGCACCTTTTATTGAATTTATGCTCCAGATGATTCTAAGTACCATTCAATCATCTACCCCCCAAGTCACCCCCCAAGTCACCCCCCAAGTCGGCGAATTGCTTTCTGTGCTGATGGGAGAAATGAGTCGGGATGACTTACAAGCAGCCCTAGGCTTACAGGATCGTAAGTCATTCAGTGTGCGCTATTTAAAACCTGCGCTCGATGCTGGCTTAATTGAAATGACTATCCCGGAAAAACCGAATAGCCGTTTGCAGAAATATCGATTAACAAGCAAGGGAAAGAAACAATAATTTGTACTAGTCGCGACCAAATCTGACACTTCAGCTTGAAAAAACTTTCAAATTTGGCCGCAACTAAAACATTCAAATCCTACAAAGCACTAACAACCACATTATCACCGGCCTTCAACGAAACCCGCCTCATCACAGCACCGCCATCGTCTTTTCCTGTTTCATCTTTCCAGATAATAAAAAAGATCACATAGTATTCACCTGCGGGTAAACCCTTAAATGAAAACTGGTTCTTCTCATCGCATTTGGATTTTCTGACCAGCTCGTGGTATTCAGTAGGGTCCGGTGTAAATTTGGGTGGATTATCTTTCATCAACACCTGCCCTTGGGAATTATTACCGTAGATATTCAGAATGCGTTCGTTGGAATAACCGGCAACAGGTAATAATTCCACCCCAAAACCAGCGCAACCCTTTTTTTCCTTTTCATTTAATTGCAAAAATGCAGAGCCGCTGATGCTGGAATTACCAGTGGATTGAATCCATTTTACTTCGTTGGCGTTAAATGGGCTTTTTACCTGGACGAGATCTGCGGCAGCCCCACTCCCAGAGATGAGGACAATTAAAATAACAGAAAAAATATGGAAATTTCTAAATTTCATTTTACTTTCCTTTAAATTAAAAATATTAAAATGATACTTTTACAATTCTTTTTCCACCCCAATTATCATCAATCGATGGATCTGGATCAGAATAGATATAACCAATTAGCATGCCATTTTTGTTAGATTTATAAAATGAATATCCAGGCATATCAAAATTCTTAAATGCAAATTCCAGCATCGCATCAATAGTCAATTTTTCACCTTCTTCTATTGGTATGCCTACTGAACTTTCTTCGCCAGCCCAATAAAATCTTCCCGATATAAACTTTTTATCTTTAACATTAACCTCCCATATTCTAACTCCAGCAAAGCTGCCTCCTTCATATACAACCTGATAAGTTCCCGTAGACTTTCTCTTCCATATAGATTTGGCAAATTCTAATTCAGCTTTATTTTTAATTTTTACCGAATCACTCTCATGATTAATATTCACAATATGCAAAGGAGAACAGGAAAGTACAAGAAGGGAAGCCAGTATTATTAAAACAACTACCGTGATTGATTTTTTTAATGAAGTATTCATTTTTATTCCTTTGAATTATCGCTTATTAATTTTCTCGATCCGCAGCTAGCCAGTACTGCACCACTCCAATCTACGATTCCCGTTTCCATTTATTCATTTCCTCCTGAATAAAATAATTGACTAAATCACTGTAGAGCTTTTCGATCACATCGGGATTTAATTCTTGCTCAACCGCCCATTCCCTGCGTTGCAATAATATCGCTTTTAAACGCTCTGGGGCACGAACAGCAGTTTCGGAGGTTTTGAATTTTGCGGCAGCCTGGACATATTGGTAGCGTTGGCCGATCAATTTGATAATCGTAGCATCAAGCAGATCAATTTCCGCTCTGATATCTGCCATATTTTCACACTCATGGGGAGTGAGCTTATTTTTAATTTCCATTTAACACGCCTCTTATTTGGAATCTTTGCATCCTGGTTTGATGGCTGCACTCGCCAGTTGCTTCGCAACCTACAAAAATAGTGAGTTCGGGTCAACAGATGATGATAAAAAAACCGCGCGAAGTGCCCTTCACGCGGTTTTTTTTACAACTTGAAAATTGAAGTTATTGACGCTTAATAAACTTCAAAATCCCACAACGAAATTCCATAACCATTTGCACGAGTTACACCGAGGATGCGCACGTAACGGCCTGAGCCGGATACCACTTGATCATCCACATCACCATCGCTGTTAAGCTCGGATTTTATAGTTGTCCAAGTTGTTGCGTTATCGGAAACCTGGATGTTGTAGGCTTTCGCGTAAGCGCCTTCCCATCTTAATTTCACTCGGCCAATGGTTTTAGTGCTGCCAAGATCTACGTAGATCCATTGGTTATCAATGAATTGACTAGCCCAACGGGTAGCAGTGTTGCCATCAACGGCTTGTGGTGCTGAATTGCCGCCCCACTCGTCTGATGATGCAACTGCCGGGCGGTTCAAGGCAAAGTTCACGTTGCCAGCGGTGCTACTGGCAACAGAACTGCTCGCTACACTGCTTGAGCTTTTTGATGATGAAGAGCTTGACGCTGCCGCAATATTATTCACCTGGAAATCAAACAGTGAATAACCGTAACCAGTGCCGCGCTCTGTACCATACACACGCACATAACGACCAGTGCCAGAAACATTCAACACTTCACGACCACCAATACCAGTTGTTGTTTGGTAAATAGTTGTCCAGCTGGTGCCAGAGGTTGAGGTTTGAATGGAATAACTTTTTCCGTAAGCAGCTTCCCATTGCAACACGATTTGGTTGAAGCTCAGGTTTGCACCCAAGTCCACCATAATCCATTGTGGATCAGCAGAAATACTCGCCCAACGGGTAGTTGTGCTCGCATCCGTTGCGTTCACCGCAGCCCATGCTTCACCTTCAGTTGTTGATGCAACTGTTGGGCGGTTCAACGCCAGGTTTCCAGTTGGAATTACCACCACACTGCTGGTAGAACTTGCAACCGATGATGACGATCGGGAAGAAGACGTTACTGCAACACTGGATGAACTTTTCACTGAAGAACTGGTAGCAATGCTGCTGGAGCTTCTTGAAGACGATGTTGCAACACTGGAACTGCTTGCAGAAGCAACCGTGAATTTCACCCAGTTCAAATTGATCGCCTGATTAAATACCAAACGTAATTTATGTGCACCCGCGGTTAATGCGAGTTGTGAATTTACGGTGGCCCAGGTTTGCAATCCGCCGGTTGATGCAACATTGATTACCGCTTTTTGCACACCATCCACCAACACATTAATAGTGCCGGATGCTTCACTCGCAACGCGCAAATTCAAATCATAATTTGCAGCAGAACCGGTCACGTTGTATTCCACCCATTCACCAGCGGCAACATCACTCAGGTTGAGGAAACCGGAAACGTCTTTGGTTTCTTCTACGCGAATACCGTTACGGGTTGCGTAATTTTCTGCTTGTACCAACTTCGGTAACGTGTGAACGCTGGTATCGCCATGAACTGGCATATTTACATAAATATTGCCAAGCTCAGCTAACACACCGGATTGACGATAATCAAACAAACCGTTGAATGGATGGCCATTACGACGACCGGTGAACCAGGCGTAGCGTTGCATATCCGCATTGTTTTCAAATGAATCCACCACTTGAATCAGCATACGTTTTTGATCGTCTAATGTTTTTACGGTTTCCCATGCAGAAAATTCGGTCATCCAGACTGGCTTGCCGTATTTTTTAAATTCATTCACGTACCACTCAACACCATTTACATCGGGCATATAGGCGTGAATTGAAATTGCATCCACTTTACAGGTTGGGCACAGCCTGAAGAAATCATCAAAGTAATCGAATGGACTGTAATAGGTAGTGCCATTTTCAGTGACGCAATTACCGCAATAGTTCATCGCTACGCTGACAATTTTCAAACCAAACTCATTGGCGATTGCTTCCAAACGCGGCCATTGTGCAACGGCTTGTGATGGTGTCATGTTCGCTTGATCAATAAAGTTGGGCTCGTTAAACGCGAGAATATATTTCACATCCGGATGCGCGGCGATATAAGCACGCATGGCTTGATCGTTGAAATTTCCGTTCCATGCCATAGGCACAAATTCAACACCGTATTGTTGGTAAACATCTTTCACCGCCAGATCCGGGCTGTGGCTCCAGTTGTACCACCAGCTAATGCCTTTGGAAATGACCGCAAGATCTTCTACCGAATGAGTACCATAACCCAAACCGCGTTTTTTACTTTTGCCGGCTTTGCCAAAATCTTTATCGACAAAAATTACGGTTTTTGCGGTTGAGCTTAATTCACCATCGCTCACGGTCAGTGTTACGTGATAAGAACCTTCGCTGGTGTAAGTGTGATTTGCCGTTGCGCCAGTACCGGTTGTACCATCACCAAAATCCCAACTGTAAGTTAACGCATCACCATTTACATCGACAGATTTAGTGCCATCAAAGGTAACAATTGCAGGTGCGATACCGCCCATGATGGAAGTTTTTACCGCAGCAGAAGGCGCGCGATTTACAACGGTGCCGTTAGTGCCTGGATCTTTCGCCGCTTGACCACCAGAGAGATAAACATCATCGATGCTGATGCCTGCGGTTTCGCCAGCGCCGAGTACTTGCAACAATTGGCGCACGTCAAATAAATCCAGATCTTTCGCGAGTTCGCTTACCGGAATTTGAATTTCTTGCCATTGTCCATTGCGTACAAAACCGTAAGGATCGTTGCCTGCTTTGAAGTTAATCCACTTCTGACCGATGCCATTCAACGGACCACTTTTGAAACCGATTTGGAAATCACCAGTGTGGGTAGTTTTCAACGAGAAATGCAATTTCGCAGTGGGATTATCAAACGCCGTGAGGTTAAAACCATCGCGCGCGGTCAGACCCATTCCGTACCAGCCTTTGCCGGTGGATTTTAAATGTAATGCAGAATTACCTTCTTTATTTGCACCGGTTTCCAGTGTGAGCGTGTTGTCCCACAGGAATAAATCACCGCTCACACCAAACGCAAATTCACCCGCGTTTTTGTGATCCGGTGTTTCGGTGTAAATACCGAAATTACCAAATTCCGGCGCTTGCAATGCGATGCTTTCGGTTAAATAAATATTGTCGAACGCAATTTCCATCGTTGCTGCTGGTGCAGGACCAAACACGCTGAAGAAGGTTTTGATGGTTTCAAAATCCAGGTTGCCGAATTTGCTCAGCGGAATTGCTACGTGATGCCAGTTGCCATCGCGCACTAAACCGTATTGATCGCCGCCTTCATTAAAATCCACTTTACCATCGCCACCGGATGTACTTGCCATGCCGATGCTGAAGCTGCTGGTGGAACTGGTTTTGATATCCAGGTGCAAATAGCCGTGTTTGTAGTTGCGCATGTTGTAGTCTTTGTGGACTAACCCCATGCCCCACCAGTTGCCCGGTGCAATCGAATATGCCAATGCACCGCTACCTTCGAACGGCGTGGTGGCAATATTGGTCATATTGTTCCAAACATAAAGGCTGGTGCGATCACCCCAATTCAATTCGTTCAGCACCGGCGTGGTTTCGGTACTTACACCAAAATTGCCGCTGGGCAGATCATCGCTCGCCACTTTTAATTCAGTGTTGGCATTCGCGTAGAGACGAACGTAATCGATATACATTTTTGCAGGGAAAGGTGCGGTAATTTGTGCGGGGTCGCTGATCTCCACAAAATTAAATCCACCCACTGCCAGGTTCAAAATAATAGAGGCCGGGTTATCACGGAATTCCGACATGTTGGGGTCGGTGATATCCATGTTGAAATACGGGTTGCCATCCACACTGATGGTCACCTTGCTCGGAGTCCAATCCAGTTTGTAGGTGTGGTAATCCTCGTAGAGGTTCACTGGCAAGGTTGTCGATGCAGCGTTATCAGCTTGTAGCCAATCGCTCCAGGTTCCCGATTCATGCCACCAATGCATTGCCGCAGACACTGATTTGTTTACCGTGCCGTTGGTTTGTGCAGATTTATAACCGGCTTCGAGAATGTCCCACTCACCGGATTTTGGCCAACCGTCCAGACCGAAGTTGGTACCCAGCATCCAGAATGCAGGCCACAGGCCGTTATCCAAACGCGGGATTTTAATGCGCGCTTCCAGGGTTCCATATTTGAAAGCAACACGGCCATTGGTGTGCAAGCGTGCGGAGGTAAATTGTTTGCCTTCGTAAGCTTCGCGTTTGGCTTCGATGACAAGTTTGCCATCTTCTATATAAGCGTTTTCGCTGCGCGCGGTGTAGTACTGGAGTTCACCATTACCGTTGCCATCGCCACCGACTTTGTAAGACCAGGTTGAGTTATCGATTCGAGTCCCGTTGAATTCGTCTGCCCAGAGGGGCGTTTGTGCATAGCTACTGTTGATTGCTGCCAAACCAACACTCAGGGCCAAGGCGCCCGGTGTTAATAACCGCAAGGGAGTTTTCATGGTAATACCTGTTTATGGTTATTGGATTGCTTTTATTAGTGGTTCTCTCTGCTCGATTAACCATTGATACAGTTAATTCGATGGTGAGAGTTTCGCTCCAATTTCCACAACCGGCGTTCTATTGAAAGGATCGGTGAAATTATTTTAGGTTTGGCTGGTTTGCGGCATCCGAACACCGCAAACCAACGCTCTTTTTCGTGATACCACGCGTCCCACTTTATGGTTTTGTTATCTTGATCACGTGCGTTTTCTGACAGCGATCATAAATGGGCTATTTGTTATCGCGACAGTTGCCAAGCGCGATATAGGCTCCAGCCCGCCATAAAGACCAACCAAATCCCAACCCAGAATAAGCCGATTCCAATCACTTCATTGCCAATCCTTAATGCTTCTACATGCTCTTGTGCCGTAGAAGTATCAATGACGATGGGTTTCAAGCGACTGACTAGCAATAAGGTTATCGCGATACCAAAGTTGATGACCGCTTCGATAATCAAGGTAGGGATAGTCCAATAGCGGTAAACCAGCTTCCACAGGCCAAAGATCAGCGAAACGATGATGATTGCCGATAAAATCGGAATCCATTGCTGTACCGGTTCAGCAAAGGCAACAGTCAGATTGGCCAATTGGCCTGACGGGATCCATAGGGTGTAGTTCAGCAGCAATAGGAAAAACAAATCCGAGGCAAAATCAGCGCTCTGTTCAAAGGCACTAACCCGTTGCCAGCCGCGAGCCACTGGCGGCAGCTTTTCGGGAGACCAACATTTATAGGGATCAAAATAAGCTTTGCCGCCAACCGGATTGCTCAGCAGGTAAAACACCCCCGTCACTGTGGCAAACATAATCAGCCCCTTGTTTACGATCTCGTAGAAAAAGTTGCTTATCGCCAAATGCCCACTATTAAGCAAATGAACGCCGAACTGAATCAGGGCGAGGATAAACACCAGGATCAAGCCGTAATGCAGCGCTCTCTTATAAAGAGGGAAGAGCTCTGTGCTAACAAGTTGCTGGCCAATCAAAAAGCTTCCGGCCACCTTTTGCGGATGACCGAGATTTTGTAAGACAGCCGATACTTCAGCTTCGGTAGGTTCACGACCCTGTTCTTCAGAGATAGCCTCAAGTTTATCGAGGATATTAGCGCGCAACTCACGAGTAATTTCATCGCGGCGACTCTCCGGTAATGCTTGCGCTACGGCATCCATATAACGATCAATCAGTTCCATTTCCGGCCTCCAATATTTTGCTTACGTGATTGTTCAGCTGCAGCCACTCGGCGCTCAGGCTTTCAAGCAACCCCGCGCCTTCGGGGGATAACTGGTAATAGCGACGCTCGCGCCCCTCCCCTTGCTGCCATTCACTGGTTAGTAACCCCTGATCGGCCAAGCGGCGCACCAAGGGGTAAAGCGTTCCTTCATCGATATCCAAACCAACATCTTGCAGTTGTTTGCGCAGGGAATAGCCATAGTGTGGTTTCCGTAAAGATCCTAGTACCGCCAACACCAAAATTCCTCGCCGCAACTCCTGCCTGAGTTTTTCAAACTGTTCATCCGACATACTGTGCCTCATATACTATGCAATACACAGTACTTACTATGCGATGCACAGTATAAATTTGCAAGGTTTTTCTGGAGTATTTTTTGAGCAGAAAATAAGTATTTGATATGTAAGGAAATAAACGAAAAACCCGGATTGGAAAGCCAATCCGGGTTCAGGTAAAAGTAGTTTCAGATGACAGATAAACTAATTGAAATGGTATTTGAGCTCTACCCCATAAGTGCGCGGCGAGTTATAGACACCTCTTGGAACCCCCAAAAAGGAAACTGATTTCTGCCGCAAACTGGTGTCATCAGCAAGGTTTTTCACCCACAACGAGATATCCCAAGAGCCATCAACCTTAAGCCCCAAACGGGCATTGGTAAGATTACGACTGGGAATTCTGTTACCCGGAAGATTGTTGGGGTTGGAAAAATAGTCATCGGTATACCCGTAATCGATATGAGCAAAAATATCGCTCTTACCAAATACAGGTCGGGTGTAATCGAGCGCTACAAAATAATTATTTTTCGGTGCATAGGGCAAATAATGATCATCGTAATTCTTCCCTATTCCACCACCGTTTTTAAATTCATCAAATCTGGCATTGGTATAGGCCGTGTTGACGCTGAACTGCAAATGTTCGGTAAGTGCTGCGCTAATATCCAGCTCTACACCTTTGCTGGTAACCTTACCTGCATTGGTTAACGACAAGACCGTTCCATTTGTTGCCTGGGTTGGTAAAAATTGAAAGACTTGGAAGTCATCAAATTTAGTTACAAACGCAGACACATTAACAATGAGACGACGATCAAAAAATAACGATTTTGCCCCGGCTTCGCAATTCACAGCATATTCGGGATCAAACTGGAAATTCTCCAGCGTCGTAATAAAGTCTGCATTCCAGCCGCCACTTTTATAGCCACGTGCAACACTGCTATAAAGCAGCACATCGGGTGTCATTTGAAAATTAATACCCAGCTTCGGCAACCATTCATTAAATGTTTTTTGATCGGTTAGATGACTCGCATTTATAAACATTTTGGTTGAATCGATACTGGAGTAATCGATATTTTTTGTTTCATTTACATAGCGAACGCCGGCAGTCAAACTCCAGCGAGCATCAAAATAATAATTACCATGCAGAAACACGGAGGCAGACTCTACCTCTGCAGAGGCCGGTGTTTGCACTCGCCCATTGGGCGCCAACAGAAATACCGGGCCAGTAATGGCTTGTCGTTCGGTAGAAATATCCTGATTGAGAAAATAAGCACCAACCACATAATCCCATGATTCACGTTTAGGCGAGGCTAATCTGATTTCCTGGCTGATTTGATCGCTTTGCTCATCAAAAATACTAACCGCTACATTTAATGGAGAATAATCTTCTTCACTCAATTCTCGAAATTCATTACTACGAAAACCGGTAATAGAAGTCCATTTATAATTTTCCGGCGTTTCGTATACTGCTTCAATAGTTGCGCCTTTTAACTCACGCTGCTCAAATTCATCGGCATTGTGAGCAACAACAAAAGGCTCAGGCGCAAGTGTAAAACCGTTAAACATCCCGTTGGCGAGAGCTTCGGCATTTGTAGATTTATCTTCATCTTTTAAATAATCAAAGCCAACGTCAACGATTAATTGATCAACACCGACATAGCGAAATTTTAATTTTGCAGTATCGCGATTAGCCCCCTGCAACTCGCGATCAAGCGTGAGATTGTGAATATAACCATCCTGCTCACTTGTGCCTAACAATAAGCTGGCAAAAAGATCATCAGAGAGCGGCAGATTAATTTTTCCACTAACTGCAGCCAAACCATAATTCCCGGTATTGGCCAACACTTCTGCGGTAAGGTTATCTTCCGGTTTTTGGGTAATAATATTGATAGCACCCGCCAACGCATTGGTGCCAGACAAGGTTCCCTGGGGGCCGCGCAAGACTTCTATATGTGCGACATCCAGTAATCCTTGATCAAAGCTGGAAGAGCGTCCGGTTAATACTCCATCAACATACACCGCAACACGTGCATTGGTACCTATGTTCCGTGCGTAATCCCCAACTCCCCGGATAGTGATTTCACCGCGAGTATTCCTATCGCCACTACCAAAATTTAATGAAGGTATTGCAGCTTCCATTTCCGTCAACGAACTGGCCCCAATCTGGTCGACCAATTGTTTGTCGTAAACGCCAATTGCAAGGGGGATATTCTGGGCAGACTCTGCGCGCATTTGTGCAGTCACCAACACTTCGTCCACTATCGGTGTAGATTGAGACCACACCAGAGAACTAGAGGCAGAGCCAACCATCAAACCAGCCACGCAAAAACTTTTTGAAGATAGGATTTTTTTAATTGTTATACCCATGAACGAACGGTGCCCCCGGCTTTACCAGTCTTGTCGCCTAAAGATGAACTGGAGATGTTACGCATTTAGTGATTGAGATCGCAATAACTTTTGTAAGCTCTTTAGCGTTAGCGGCTTTTCAAGGAAATCAGTAAACCCCATGGCTAACAACCCGGATCGATTGGCACCTATAGGTAAGCTGGTCAAACCGATGATAATCGTTTCATTGCTAATGCGGGGGCGCAGGGCAATTGTAGCCTGCTCACCATTCATTTTAGGCATGTGCAAATCCATCAGAATCAAGTCGTAATGCTTTTGCTCACAAAAACTAATTGCTTCCAATCCGTTTTTAGCAAAATCCACATCATAGAGTGGTGTCAGTAAACTCTCGCCTATATCGCGATGAACAGTTTCATCATCTACCAACAAGATAGTTCTAATTGCAGCTGTCCTTACCGGTATTCCAGATCCGCCATCAAACTCACCAGCATCCGTAACCGAAGCAAAATTATTGACCTGATGCAACATCGAGGCAGATAACAGGTTTATTTTTTTTTGAACGAGCTGCAAATTTGATTGCATTATGTCGGGTGCCGTTATAAGGGCATCAACCAGCTTTTCATCATCCGGTAACAAATGACGCAACTCCGGAGATTGCACCAACGCGCTAATAAGTGCTGGCAAATGTTTGGCTAAAAGCTCGGCCTTCATTTTGGAGATTACTAATGGAGTGGCAATGTCATGAAATAGAGTTTCGACGCTTTGTTGTTCATATTGATCTTGTTTATCTGTCATCGCTACTAACCATGAGATGTGAATTAATGAATTCCTAAAATATTTTCCCTGCCCCTTCAAAGATAGCAGCCCCAAATAGCTACCTTTTTAATAATTATTAGATAACCCTCTCAAAAAACCTTCAAAACATCGGCATCTTATTCACCCTGACCACTGTCTTAAACTGACGAAAGTCAGCATCTCGTAAATCATTTCACAACTTATATGCTCGTTACAAAAGGATTGTTTTAGAGCGAACATTTTTTAAGCATAATGGAGTTCGACGCCAAATCCAAAAATTCTGGCGTCATTTTTTATCAATTTGTCGCCTAAAACATCCACAAAGGCTTGCGATTAAAGGCTTTCAAACAATTCAACTTAAAATTTAAACAAGGGGTATCAAATGCTAAATTCTGCAACTCAAAAACAACAAACTCAACAAAATGACTATTACAGTGTAATCGCTAAAGGTCCAATGCTTGATAGGGTGTATTCAATGCGTTACAGAAGTTATAGCGCTGAAGGCTACATTCAAGAAAACTCCTCACAAAAATTTATTGATGAATTTGATGATAAACCTAACAGTATTTGCTTTTTGGCATATCAACAAACCAAAGCAATAGGATCCATGCGTGCATGTGTTTATGATCCCTCCGATAAAAATTCTGTCGTGCCAGTTATGGAAGTATTTGACGAAGAGCTCCGAAACAACGTGGGATATGATAATATTTTTGTAGAAATGAATAAATTTGTTATAGATCCAACCTTCCAAAGAAAAGGTGGAATGCATGCTCGATTGATGCTTATGGGTTCTGTACTGAACGAATCACTTCAAAGAAATGCCACCTCTGTAGTTGTAGCCGTTAGAACTGAGCATATAAGATTTTATGAATTGTTTGGCGGCAAGGTTATATCGGGAATAAAATCCTATCCCCATTTGAGTTTTAAAACAGTGTTAATGGTTTGCACTGGACTAGAGGCAGCAGACAGAATGTTACGAAGTAAATTACGAGCAGCCTAACGATGATTCAGTACCTGATTACGGCAATTATCGATATTGTTGTTGGTGTGCTAGCAATATCAAAAAAGGAGAACCCCGCAGCAAAAGCTTTGGGGTTCACTATTTGCTGCCTGGGCCTATGGTCGCTAGAACTGTTCTTCCTAACCTCTATAAAGAATATGGAAGAACTCGATATACTCTTTCATCTCACACGCTGGGGTATGTTTCTTGCCCCTTCGTTTTTTACATTACTCACATGGAGGCTCTTAGGGAGCAGATCTCAAACTTTTAAAAAAACGGTAATGATCCCAAGCTTTGTCATTAGCTTTGCATTGTCCATTGGCAACCTATTCTTTTTCCCTTCTGAATTAGTGAAAACGGATGGAGGTTACCTGCCCAAACCAGATTTTATTTATTATGGGTTTGGTGCCTATTTTATTTGGTGCTTTTTCGGCTCCCTGGTTTTAGTTGCCGCCTCTTATAAATCTGCTCTCAGCAGAGAAAAACAACGACTAAAATGGGTACTCATAACGCTTTTGGTTTGCTTTTTAATTGGCATCCTTCTAATACGTACAATGCCCCAGGAATTTTATTTATCAAAATTTATGGGTCCAATCTCCAACATCATATTTGTTGCCTTTTTATTCTACACAACGATTCAACATAACCTGATGGATTTCAGGCTAGCTTTAAGTGTTGGTTTATCCAAAGCTATTTTATTAGGTTTTTTTGTATGGTTATATTTCGTAGTGACATCTGTTGTTGGCGATCATAACGAGTCCAATGGCGGTGTATTAGTATTGTTATTTTTCGTGGCACTAATTTTGGAGGCATACCCCAAGCTATTAAAATGGGTATTGCCGAATGCAAAAAAGATTTTGGTGAAGTATGGATATGACTTTGACCAAGTCAAAGCAGAAACAGAAAACGATCTTAAAAATTCGATCAGCTTCGCCATGATGCAAGATGTTATGGATCATCTTCTTCTACGAACGATAAAATTAAAGAATTATAAAATTTTAATGATTCAACAAGATGGATTACTCACAGTTGAAAGTAATTATCAACAAAATGGGTTTTTATTTGATACCGTTGCAGAAGACAGTCATTTACTAGCGTATTGCGTACTGCAGACACAACTGATCATGGCTGATGAAATGCCAGAAGTGCTGCAAATCGAAATGAAAAAATATAATGCTTCCCTATGCTTTCCAGTATTTTCAGATAATAAGGTGTTAGCTATCGTCCTGGTTGGGAATCCCACTAATTTTTCCTACTATCGCTACGAAGATCTTAAAATTTTTGAATGGCTTAAGTCTGAATTAGGCCAAGTATTGAGTCGCTTAATTCGCCTAAACCATATGCAGGATCAGCTTGGTGAAGCTAAAAAGACTTTATCAATGCTCAGTTTAATGAATCATTATCACCATGATATTAAAGTACCTTTCGCCATCATCGATGGAGTACTTTCAAATGATATTTATGATCGAGATAAACAAAGAGACATAGTTTTAGAGCAAGTAGAACGCGGCTCACGGCTCATTGCCACGATGGCAAGTATCCTTGGTGGAAAGCATAAACGACGCATCCAACCTTGTGCACTTGAATCGGTGGTACAAGATTGTCTTTACCTGTTCGAAAAGTCTTTCGACAAAGTCGAATACGAATTCGTGGGCACCCCCAAAATTAGAGGGGATGCCGAAGATTTGAAAATCCTTTTTATCAACCTGATTAAAAATGCTGCAGAAGCACGCCGCGACAACAATGATCTCGTACTTCATATAAAATCCTGGATCGAAGACGGAAATATATTTTTTTCTGTTCGGGATAATGGCACCGGAATGACTGAACAACAGCTTGCTACTTTATGGGAGCCCAATCTCAGTGCTAAAAAATTTGGCAATGGTATTGGTATGCAGGCCATCAAGCGTATTGTTGATGAGCACAATGCACGTATAGAGGTCAAAAGCAGCCTTGATATGGGCTCAGAGTTTACACTATGTTTTTTTGCGACACAGATCGCACTAGATGATTTGCAGAGTGAAGCAGCCAAAGATGAGCTTGCCGAGCGACGCGCCACTTATCTTGTCGAAAAAAGAAACAGTCAATAACAAGCTAAGCTGTTGCTATGCTGGGCAGCGCACCAAAATAGAATACCTCGCCTCCAAAATCCAGGCTGACTGGACTGCCATAATTACTATATGGCTCCACAGTCAGCCATAATTGACATACAATATCCACATAAGGGTAGCTGTTTGTCTTAATATATAAGCCTTTGAATCATCAATCACTGCGGGATAGCTGGCGTGAAATCAAAAATTCCTCTTTACTTTTATCCAACGCAAATTGTATTTATCGATGACAACCTTGAGTTTTTGGATACCCTATCCATGACATTCTCAAAGCAATTCAATGTCAAATCTTTTGATGATACTGATGCAGCCTTAAAATATATAAATGAACATCAACGCGAAGCGCAGCTTGTCGCCAACGATGAAAAACCTAAACTTCAGGGAGATTCAGATGCATGGGTAAAACAAGTACTCACGCATCAAAATATCAAGCGATTTGACGAGCTGCGGATAAAAGAGGTGTCAGTGCTCGTGGTTGACTATTCAATGCCATCAATGAATGGTATTGAATTTTGTGAGAAAATAAAAAATTCAGCAATTAAAAAAATACTGCTAACTGGTTATGCGACACCCACGGAAGCCGTAAGGGCATTTAATAACAATACTATTCATTATTATCTTAAAAAAAATGATGAAAATATGTTGCACGAGTTAAAAGAAGCAATTCATCAGCTACAACACTCTTACTTTAATGAACTTTCAAGCAGCCTCAAAACTGAAGCAATAGACAGTAGTACTCCTTTTTTTGCAGACCAAAAACTCGCCCGCTATTTTGAAGATACCTGCGAAGCTTTAGGCGTCAGCGAGTACTACTACCTTATTAACCCATCCCGGTTTGAACTGCGGACACGCGACGAAAAAACATTTTCTTGTGTTATTTATACCGAAGATGATATTCAGGAACACGCGCAAATTTTACAAGAGGAGGGAGCACCTGATGAGCTATACAAGGCAGTGGCTTCACGCAATTTTGTGCCTTTATTTCATACAGCAGATGGGTTCTACGAACCTGGTATGGAAAACGCCATTCTAAATATCCATCCAGCAACCCGCATACAGGGAACAGTTAACTATTATTGTGCAGTTATTTGTGATGCACCGGTGACTACAACTCTCCCACTCAAAACTCCCACTGGCATACTTCACTAATACTAATGTGAGGTTTTGAAAAATAACTGGGTACTAAGAGCAAGGGAAGAGATCCATCTCTACCGTCTTACAAAAATCTAGGCCTGGTGATCCCTAAACAACTTACGGAAAGTGCTGGGAGATAAACCAGTCCAGCGCTTGAATGCGTTGGTAAAACTAGTCCTGTCAGAAAAATCCAATGCTCGGGATACGAGATCAACGCTCATGTTGTCATCAATAAGATATTTGATGGCGTAATGAAAACGTAGGTCATCACGTAATTGAGCAAAATTGGTATTTTGACTCTGCAATCGACGCTGTAATGTACGTTTAGTCAAATGCAGGTCCGATGCAATTTGCTCTATTGATAAATCAGTACGCCCAACCCTTTGATGCAATGCATCAACAACCCGCGCAGAAACTCCTTCGCAATGGGGAATTTGCGCCAGAGTTAAATATTCCTGATACGTATGAATATGTGGCTGGGACAGCTCCCCGTCAAGCAGAGCGTTACCGTAGTTACGTTGTAGCTGAATCATTTAAGCCGCTCCTTACATCATTAGGTAAATATGAAAACCAATCGAGACAATCCTTGCAGCTGCATCAAAAGAATGCACACTGCGCTTGGGCCGATCATAACATAATCATTTTGATGCAGTCTCTAGCTACTTAAGCAGCCCGGGATAATTGCTAAATGTGATATATCTTCACCACAATCTGAAGAGAAGCGATAAAGAATCAATTTGTTCATCATTATTTTTATGTCTCCGACTCCCAACTTTGACACCCAATGACGCATAAAGAAACATCAATATTCGATATATAAAGGGTAGCCGCACGAGTTCCACTACTATTATTCAACCTCTTCATTAACCAAATCTGGAAAATTTCCTCCAAAAATAACAAAACAAAACTCACTTTTCTTTTTGGTTTGATATTCGTTTTTGAAATATAAAACAAGAACAATATTCGTATATTTTTTATCTGCTTTTAAGATTCACCAGAGATTTCACATCTCACTATTTTTTTGAAAAAACTCATTAACTTATGCAATAAAACAAAAGGCATAAAACTCAGGGGCTATCTGCAGATAACTCTATAAGTTTTTTCATAACAATATGCTATTTAGCCACCAGTTGCTTTTAAGGCGCATCTCAACCCAATTTACGCACAAAAAACAGATCAAAAAACACACAGCCCGGCACCATGCTAACTCAACTCCCAAGGCGACTTTGGCATTCCATCAGGGTAGAATGCTCCTACTTTTGTCTTTTTGAACTTTCTCTCTGTTGGTTATTTAAGTCCCATGATTCCACGTATAGACCAGACCTCTCCTATTCAAACCTTATACTTGGGCTTTATTAATGCTCTGCGCGACACGGGTTTCAGTGGCGACCTCAACCCGGATTACGCCAACCGCACAGTACTCGCGACAGATAACTCAATTTATCAAGTGCTGCCACAAGGTGTGCTTTACCCGCGCGACACAGCAGATCTGGTAAGAATTGCCAAACTTAGCCAGTTACCAGAATTTCATACCATAGTACTCAGCCCCCGAGGAGGAGGCACAGGTACTAATGGGCAATCACTCACGGACGGGCTAGTCATAGACACCTCCAAGTACATGAACAACATTTTGGAAATCAATACCGAGGAGCGTTGGGTTAGAGTCCAATGTGGCGTGGTTAAAGATCAACTCAATGCAGCTATTAAACCCCATGGATTGTTTTTTGCTCCAGAGCTATCAACCAGTAATCGCGCCACTATCGGAGGCATGATCAACACTGATGCTTCCGGCCAAGGCTCTTGCCGTTATGGCAAAACCCGCGACCATGTGCTGGAGCTAACTACTGTTTTTTTGGATGGCAGTCTCTGGACATCTAGTGCTGTTGAAGAGCGCGAACTGGAAGATTTATGGAAACGAGAGGATCGAGTAGGTGAAGCTCACCGTGTAGTGGACGCCATCCAACGCGAACACCATTCCCTTATCGAACAAAAATTTCCAAAACTTAATCGCTGCCTGACAGGCTACGACCTTGCACACATTCGAGATGAACAAGGTCGTTTCAATTTAAATAATATTTTATGCGGCAGCGAAGGTACGCTCGGCTTTATTACCGAAGCAAAAATTAATTTATTACCTATCCCCAAATTCAGCGCATTGATCAACGTTAACTATCGCGACTTTAATGTTGCATTACGCGATGCTCCCAAGCTGATGAAAGCGAATCCTACATCTATTGAAACTGTGGATTCAAAAGTATTGAATCTGGCGATGAATGATATCGTCTGGCATAGTGTCGCAGAGTTTTTCCCTGCACCCGCGAGCGGCGAAAAAATTCAGGGTATAAATCTGGTTGAGTACACCGCAGATTCTGAAACAAAATTAAATGCAGAGGTAAAAAAACTTACTGATTTACTTGACCAATTTGCCCAGGATACTACAACTGGTCGCATCAGTTATTCAGTTGCTTGGGGTAACGATGCGGTCAATAAAATCTGGGGAATGCGCAAAAAAGCCGTAGGTCTACTCGGTAATGTCGAAGGTGAAATTCGCCCTGTTCCATTTGTGGAAGATACAGCGGTGCCGCCCGAAAATCTTGCTGATTTTATTTTCGAATTCCGCGCAGTTCTGGATGAATACAAATTAACATATGGTATGTTTGGTCATGTGGATGCTGGTGTTTTGCACGTACGCCCAGCTCTGGACATGAAAGATCCTGCGCAGGAAAAAATGGTGCGCATAATCACCGACAGAGTCGTCGCACTCACTCAAAAATACAATGGTTTACTCTGGGGGGAACACGGTAAAGGCGTTCGCTCCGAATATGCACCGGCATTTTTTGGCGAGCTCTACCCACAAATTCAACGTATCAAAGCTGTTTTCGATCCACACAATCAATTAAATCCCGGCAAAATTGCTACACCTGCGGCGGGTATTGAATTATCCAAAATTGATGGAATAACTACGCGCGGCCAACAAGACCGTAAAATTATCGCGCAAGTTTGGGATGGATATAGCGAAGGTGTGCATTGTAACGGCAATGGTCTCTGTTATAACTGGAACCCTAACGATGCCATGTGCCCAAGCTGGAAAGGCACACGTGAACGCAAGCACTCGCCTAAAGGCCGCGCATCATTAATGCGTGAATGGCTTAAACAAATGAGCGAGCGCGGAGTTAACGTTATAGAAGAAAGCAAAAAACTAAAACGCGCGAGTTTTATTTTCAATTTACCAATACGCATTGTAAATACTATCGGAAAACGTAAAGGTGAATACGATTTTTCCCATGAAGTACATGAATCGATGGCAGGTTGTCTCGCTTGTAAATCCTGCGTAGGACAATGCCCCATTAAAGTCGACGTGCCGGAATTTCGTGCAAAATTCCTTGAGCTTTACTACAGCCGTTATTTACGCCCACTTAAAGATTATTTTATTGGTGGACTGGAGTTTATGATTCCAACTCTCGCCAAATTCCCATGGGCGTACAACTTGCTGATGAAACCCCAATTTATGCAGAAATTGATGGGGCGTTTTGTTGGCATGGTCGACAGCCCATTGCTCACCGGTATCAATTTGCACAAAGCTGCTGAAAAGCTTGCTGTTAGCTACGCGACGTTGGAAAACATAGCGCAGTTAACGCCTGCTGAAAAAACCAAAGCGGTCATTTTAGTGCAAGATGCTTTTACCAGTTATTTTGAAACGCCTTTAGTTATTGATACATTAAAACTACTTAAAAAGTTGGGATTCATTCCATTGCTGGCTCCTTTCAAACCCAACGGAAAACCATTACAAGTTCACGGTTTCCTTAAGGCTTTCGCCAGAGCTGCAGATGCGAATGCTACACAGCTAAATGGCATTGCATCCTCAGGTATTCCTCTAATCGGTATTGAGCCAGCAATGACACTGGCTTATCGTGCCGAATATAAAAAAGTATTAGGCGATAATGCCCCTAAGGTGCTTTTGATTCAGGAGTGGCTAGTTAAACATGCTGAGCAGCTAGGCGAGCAATCACGGGATTTCAAAACTGCCAATTTTTCTTTGCTCGCACACTGCACTGAAAAAACGAATGCAGTAGGCTCAATCAAAGATTGGCAAACAGTGTTCAGCAAACTTGGCCAACAATTAAAAGTTATTGAAACCGGTTGTTGTGGCATGGCAGGCACCTACGGCCATGAAAGTAACAATGCAGAAACCTCCAAAAAAATCTATGCACTTTCCTGGTCGCAAGTAGTAAATAACCCTGCCAACGCAGGCAAGTTGACGGCAACAGGCTATTCCTGCCGCAGCCAAACCAAACGTATCGACAATGTAAAACTACCACATCCAGTACAAGTTTTATTACAACAAGTAGTGTAATTTTCCTATGAGAACCTCTGCCAACCCAGAGGTTTTTTAACATCAATGAACGACGAGCCACGATTATGAAATTATTACGCAAACTATTTGGTGCCAAATCCAAGGTTGAACCGGTCAAAGCAATCCCTCTGCCTGTTGCAGAAGTTAAACCGCCAAAGCCGGTTATTACGTTGGATGCAGTGGAAAATACCAATGATGAACAGGAATTACTAAAGCTTGCGATAGATGGTGCGACTAGCCAATTGCGTCAGGCGGCCGCAGAAAAGTTACATACTCGTGAAGTGCTGGAACAAGTCGCTAAAGCTGTAAAAACCAAAGATAAAAATGTTTTTAAGATTGTTAAAACAAAATTAGAAACCTTTAAAGCAGAAGACGCAAAGCTGGCTGAACTGGAAACTACCGCCCAACGCATTTGTGAAAAATTGGAACGACACTCGCATCTGGAGGCAGATGCACTATTTAAGGCAAAGTTAACCGTATTACAAAACGAATGGGCCACTCTACCTTCATTATCTGACGCCAGCCAGGAACGGTTTAATAGCGCACTAACGGCCTGCGAAGCAAAAATTTTGGCGCGCGCGCAAGCTATTGCTGATGAGGAGGAAAAACAAACATTAGATCAGCAAGCACAACAGTTAGCAGAAGAAGCACTCATAAGCCTGAAGCAATTAGCAACCAATATATACCGTCATGCACATATCGACGATCTGCTCAATGCGAATTACGAATTGAAAATTCAGGAATTGAGCAACGCTGTACGCCTGGCTGCCAATCGTCAGTTACCTCTGGATAAACTGACAAAAGAATTTGAATACCGCAAGCAACAAACCCTGAACCTGATCGACCAGATTAAAACATCGGGAACAATTACCCAACTCAATCAGACATTAGAACAAACCAATGATGCTGATCTGATAAAACAAGCTCAATACAAACTGCAACAATTTACAAAATTAGCCAAAGACCTGGGAGATGATATTCCCGAAGCATTGGAGCAAGCTAAAACTAAAATTAATGCATTCTTTGCCGAACGCAACCAGGCTGAGCAGGCCACTAAAAATGCCTTGCGTGAATTCAACGAACTGGCACGAAAAGGGTTATGGGCTGCTGAGCAAGGTTTCGTGCGCAAAGCACGTGCGATCCAAAAAGAATTACAGGAAAAGCGCGAACAATTAACAAGCTTTACGCAGGAATTGCCAAAAGCAATCCAAACCAAACTGGATGACTTTGAAGCCCAATTGATCAAGTTAGGTGACTGGCATGAGTTTGCCGTAACCCCAAAAAAAGAAGCATTGATAGAACAAATGCGCGCACTTGCAAGCAATCAAATAAATCCGGAGACATTGGCCACACGCATTCACGACCTACAGGACAGTTGGAAAGAAGTTAGTAAAGGTGCGCAACAACAAGACGATGATCTTTGGCAACAATTCCAACAAGCATCCGCTATTGCCTATACCCCCTGCAAAGAATTCTTTGAGGCCCAGGCAGCTGAGCGTGAAGCTAATTTAACTAAACGGCGCGAGCTGGTTTCACAACTGCATCAATATCTTAATGGTTACGATTTTGCTAACGCAGTATGGAAAGACGTGGAACAAACATTAAAAACAGCACGCGCTGAATGGCAAAACTACTGGCCTGTGCCACGCAAGGCAGGTAATGATTTACAGAAAGAGTTTGAAGGTCTGATGGAGCAGCTCTTTGGCAAAATCACCCATGAACATGAAACTAATAAAACCGCCAAGCAGCAATTAATTGAACAAGCAGAAGCGCTAAGTAATAGCGAGGACTCACGTACAGCAGCAGAACAAATCAAGCTTCTTCAAGGCCAATGGAAAATTATTGGTAAGAGTTGGCCAAGAGAAGATCATCAACTATGGCAAGAATTTCGCAAACATTGCGATGCTGTATTTGCTAAACGCAGTGAAGCTTTTGAAGCAGCCAAAGAGCAACGACAAGCAATTACAACGAGAGCTGAAGAAATTATTGCACGATTAAACCAATTGGCAGAGCAATCATTAGAACAGATCAATAATGCTAAAGATGAAATTGAAAGCTTGAAAAATGAATTTTCTGCCCTGGTTTTACCCAAAGAAGCAACTAAATCTGCACAGCAAAAATTCACCAACAGTTTGAATGCTATAGCTGCCAAACGCGACAGCGCCCGCCATCAGGCAGAAGCACAACGCTGGGTAGATTTATTCAATATTCTGGACGCAATTCGTGCTTACGAAGTGGAAGTTATTAGTAATGCCAATACAGAAAGGCTGGCCACGCAAAAAGCAGAATTGGAAAATCGCATCGATACTATTTCACGTTGGCCAGCAGGCACATTGAACGCTGTTCAACAACGACTGGCCAAAGCAGATGCGATACAGGCTAGTGATCAGGCCCATAACGCCAATCTGCTCCGAATCCTCACCATTCGTGCTGAAATTTTTGCCGGAGTTGATACACCCGAAAGCGATAAACCATTACGCATGAATTATCAGGTACAGCAACTACAACAAGGCTTGGGACAACGGGATTCGCAATTTGAACCTTTATTGATCGAATGGATTGGATTGGGAGGAGTCACTGGAGAAACTTATTCCTCACTCTTTGCACGATTTAACCAGATTCGCCAACAAAGCGTGAATAAATAGTCATACCAACAAAGTAAAAAAGCGAGCCCGGTTAGTTCCTGGCTCGCTTTTTTATAACTGCGAGAAATAGCAGGATGTTAATTTAATCCAGGCGTTTTAGTGCAATCGCCCAAATAAAAAAGCAGCCCAAAACGGGCTGCTAAATGGAGAGGTCAAAAATGTACAGGGAGAACTACAAGCTCAAAAAAACTGGCGGAAAAACTCCGCCAGAATAAGGTCAAACACAACCCCTGTTTACTGAACCATCGGCGATGGTTCAGTAAACATTGAATGAATCCTACCTCTTGCATACTAGTGGGTCAAGCTTTTTGTCATTATGACTTTAAGATTTTTTCATTTGTTTTGCAGATGATTCAATTTTTATTGATAACCATAAATTCCCTAGGATTGGCATATGATTTAACATAGGGTTTGTTTGCTTTCCCCCCTTCATAAAGTCCTGGCTATAGCTATGCTGTAGATACAACAAGGGAAGCTGCATGAGCCATCGCATTCAAACCATACGACTTGGTTATTTTCCCGGGCAAATAGCCTTTAGGCACATAACAAGGCACAATCTGTTTAGGGTTTTGATGGCACCAGACCGTATCAATAACATTCGCAGTCTTCATTACTGAAGGAGATTTAACGTGGCTAAACAGCCTCTTATTAATATGCGCCCAGATTCCAAGGGTTTGTCTTATGACCGACCGGCAGCCAGTCAGATATTTGGCTTTGTGCGCGATGCCATCATCAGCATGGAATTGCTACCAGGCCAGATGATTTCCGAAACAGCTCTCGCACAACAATTCGGTGTTAGTCGTACACCAGTGCGTGAAGCGTTAATCCAGCTTTCCAATATTGGTTTTGTAGAGGTACTTCCCCAACGCGGAACCTATGTGACTAAATTCAGCATGGAAAAAATCCTGGAAGCACGTTTCATCCGAGAAGCGCTGGAGGTAGCAGTTGTTACACAATTGGCAGCCAATACCAATGAAAGTATTCGCGAAGAGGCCGTAGATGCCTGCGAGAAAATTATCGCCGATCAAAAAACAGCAGCGGCTGATGATGATGCGCTCGCATTTCAGAACCTGGATGATCAATTTCATCAAACTCTGGCAGGTTTTACCCAATATCCACGTGCCGCCACGTTAATCGAAGCCGAAAAGGCGCACATGGATCGCGTACGTAACTTAAGTTTACATGTAAGTGGGCAATACAAACGTGTGCTCAGCCAGCATGCGGCGATTATAAAAGCAATTAAAGCGGGCTCAGCGGAAAAGTCTGCTGCTGCCATGAGTGTGCATTTGAAGGATGTGTACAACATTCTGGAAGTCATCCCCCAGGAACATCCAGAATATTTTATTTAAAAAAAGAAGAGATGAAGAACAGCAACACATGTTGCTGTTCTTTTATGTGACGTGTTTAAAGACAACGATAAATCCATCTGATCACATTGCCTCCTCGCCAACGTCATCACCTTCTAGCGGCTCTACATCGGTTATAACTTTCTGCACAAGCTTTACCCGCCCGCTTTTTACCAACGCATCACGCAGAACAAATTCAATTTGCGCATTCAGGCTACGCAAGTCATCGTCTGCCCAACGTTGCATTGCAGCAATGACTTGTTCGTTAATTCGCAGAGGAAATGATTTTTTAGTCACAACAATAACCTGTTACGAATAAATGGTGCCGGTATTAATGACAGGTTTTGCTTGCTGATCACCGCAAAGCACCACCAGTAAATTACTCACCATGGCAGCCTTGCGCTCGGCATCCAGCTCCACAACGTCCAAAGCCTTTAATTGCTCCAATGCATCACTCACCATACCTACCGCGCCCTGCACAATAATTTTGCGCGCCGCCAATACCGCACTGGCTTGCTGGCGCTGCAACATTGCCTGGGCGATTTCCGGTGCATATGCCAAGTGACTCAAGCGTGCCTCAAGCACATCCACACCAGCTTTTTGCAAGCGATCCTGTACCTCATTTTTTAATTTTTGGGCGATCACATTGGAATCGCTACGCAAAGATAGACGCTCATCTTCAGTATCGTGTTCATAAGGGTACGTTGTAGCCAGGTTGCGCAACGCCGCTTCACTTTGGATGGTTACATAGTTCTCATAATCATCCACTTCAAATACCGCTTCGGCCGTATCCACTACTTTCCATACAATAACTGCCGCAATTTCAATGGGATTGCCATTAGCGTCATTTACCTTCAAACGCCCAGACTCAAAGTTACGTACCCGCAAACTCACTGATTGCTTGGAATACAGCGGGTTCGCCCAGCGCAAACCATTTGCACGATCAGTTCCGGCATATTGGCCGAACAACTGCAGCACCTTCCCCTGATTAGGCTGCACCATATAAAACCCAAACCAGCAGATAAAAATAAGAATGGCGGCCAGAATTGCCACGATTTTTATAAACCCCGGCAAAAAGAATATAGCGCCACCGCTGGCCAGCTGGAGAATGAGTAATACCACTAATAAAAAGTATCCCGATCCACTGCGAGCTTCGGTTTCATTAACCACGATTTTCTCCTTTTGAGCTATCGATTGATATCATTTAGATATCAAAATAATACAAACAAAGTAATCTGTAAACTATTTATTTGTCTGACATTTGTCATACCCGACTGATGACGGGGAGAGATAGTTTTGATTCCCGGTTTGCGCCACACTATTTGCTACACATTCAGGCGCTGAGTATTTAAGTCTTCAGGGCGATGAGTCCATAATAGATTTTCACATCTAATGCT
Organism: Cellvibrionaceae bacterium; assembly: GCA_021151825.1. Classification (GTDB taxonomy): domain Bacteria; phylum Pseudomonadota; class Gammaproteobacteria; order Pseudomonadales; family Cellvibrionaceae; genus Cellvibrio. The sequence goes on along the minus strand of JAGKWQ010000017.1, from coordinate 34,734 downwards.
GGTATCAATTCAGGTATCTCTTTATGCACCACCGGCCAGAACAATGCCCCGGTTCACTCCATTCCGCCAAATCATGGGTATGGTTGATTTTCAGTCTTTGGTACTTTGTCCCGCTCTATTACATGCCTTGGGGTGAATTCAAACTGGGATTGTTTATCGGTGCCTATCTCTTATTTGTTGCTTTCTATATCTGGGCCATCCAATCAAAACCTCAACATATATGGAAACCGGTAGCCGCGATTGTTTTGCTGGCAATTATTATTACGCCCTACTCTCCCGGCTCCAGTACATTTTTTTCTTATGTCGGTTTTGTGATTGGTTTTTCTTATCGTACCAAAACATGGCTGATGATTACTGCCGTATTGACCGGTCTGATTTTGGCCCTGCATTATCAATTTAATTACCCGTTTCCCTTTTTTGCATTTCCGGCGCTGTCGGGTTTAATTTCAATCGGGATTATTGGTTATGTTGAACGCATGCGAATGGATGCGCGTTCAAATTTATTAAAAAGCCATCAGGAAATTGAACAACTTGCAGTAATTGCAGAACGTGAACGTATTGCGCGCGACCTGCACGACATTTTGGGGCATACGCTGTCGAGCATCGCCTTGAAAGCTGAACTGGCAGAAAAATTATTGAAGCAAGAAAAACATGAATCCGTGCAGCAACATTTATCAGAACTGCACCAGATTGCACGGAATAGTTTAAGCCTTGTGCGCCAAACAGTGTCAGGCTACAAGCATCGCGGTCTTTCCGGTGAAGTGATGGAATTGTGTGAACGGCTACGGCAAAAGGGCTTTGTAGTAGAGCTGAACGGCGATATTCCACAATTATCGCCCCGCGCGGAAACGGCGATAATTCTCGCCCTGACTGAACTAACCACCAATATTTTACGTCACAGTAAAGGCAACCATTGCCAAATAGAGTTCAGTAAAGCATGCGATAAAATCCAGGTAAAAATGCGCGACAACGGAGAAGTTACATCGCTAACACCTGGCAATGGATTACAAGGAATTCAAGAGCGGTTACATGCGCTAGCGGGCGATTTGCAATCGTCTATTCACAAGGGCTGTGAATTTATTATTTCATTACCTACACGCGAGCTGCATCGTTAAGAGTCATATATAACAATGAAAATTTTATTAGCTGAAGATCAATCCATGGTGCGTGGCGCATTGGCGGCACTGTTAGGAATGGAAACCGGTTTTGAAATTACCCAGGCAGAAGACGGTGACCGTGCCTGGCTGCTAATGAAACAAAATAGTTACGATATTTTATTAACCGATATTGAAATGCCCGGCCGTTCAGGTTTGGAATTGGCTCAATGGGTTCTACAACAAAAACTGCAAACAAAAACCATCATCATCACTACTTTTGGTCGCTCCGGTTATATTCGCCGCGCAATTGATATGGGTGTTGCCGGTTTTTTATTAAAAGATGCACCGTCCGAACAATTAATTGAAGCCATCTACAAAGTGATGGAGGGCAAACGCGTTATCGATGGTGAATTGGCAATGATGGCGTTAGGCGAAGCGGACCCGTTAAATGACAAAGAGCGCCGCGCCTTGCGTTTGGCGGCAGAAGGTAAAACCACCGCGGAAATTGCTACTGTACTTTGTTTGTCGGAAGGCACAGTGCGCAATTATCTCTCCGAAGCTATCGCCAAGCTTCATGCGGTTAATCGTGTGGATGCTGCACGCATAGCCCGCCAGAAAGGGTGGATCTAGCAAAACCGGGTTCTCCAAAACCCGGTACAAATCGGCGTTAATTCCCCTGTTACACTATTCCTGTTGCAGCGCAATGGCTGCTAAAATCCCCTACCCGCCAAAACCTGCGGTACCAACAGCGATAACAAAAATACATAAATCGCGGTAACACAAGGCCGCCACACGACCCAATCATTACCTGCACTAAAACCCATAAAGAACAGGGAAACCTATGAACCATACTGAAACTATCCGGCAGTGGCCGGAGTACGCGGCCCTGACCCGCGCACGCAAAAAAATTATGTGGCCGCTCTCCATCGTCATTATTACAGCGTATTTTGCGTTGATTCTGGCAATCGGTTTTACTCCCGAATCATTGGGCAGCACCATTGGCACTGGAGTAACTTCACTGGGTATTGCACTTGGCCTGGGCATCATCCTACTTTGCTTTGTCATTACCGGTATTTATGTGTACTACGCCAACCGTGTACTTGAGCCATTAAATCAAGCGATTATCAAAAAAGCAGAGGCATTGAAATGATGAATATTTTTTCACGTCTGCCCCTATTGCTGATCGCAATGATCAGCCTGCCCGCTTTAGCTCAATCAAAAAGCATGGCTCCTGATTCTGCAATTTTTATGTTTGTTTTGTTTGTGGTACTTACATTGGGTATTACAGTTTGGGCATCCAAGCGCACCAAAACCACCAAAGACTTTTATGCTGCGGGTGGTGGTATTACCGGTTTCCAGAATGGATTGGCGATTGCAGGTGATTATATGTCTGCAGCTTCATTCCTCGGGATTGCGGGCCTGGTGTATTTATCCGGTTTTGATGGATTAATTTATGCGATCGGATTTTTAGTCGGCTGGCCCCTGGTGTTATTGCTAATTGCCGAGCCATTGCGAAATTTAGGTAAGTATACCTTTGCCGATGTTGCCTCTTTTCGTTTACAGCAAAAACCCATTCGCATACTCGCGGCGAGTGGCTCGCTCGTCACTGTGATTTTTTATTTGATCGCACAAATGGTTGGTGCCGGAAAACTCATTGAATTGTTATTTGGAATGCAATATGAAACTGCCGTTATCATTGTCGGCGTATTGATGACCTTCTATGTCACCTTTGGCGGTATGCTCGCTACTACCTGGGTGCAATTAATTAAAGCCATCCTGTTACTTTCTGGCGCAACCCTGATGGCCATATTGGTGATGGTGCACTTTGGATTCAGTTTTGAAAATATGTTTGCCGAAGCAATTAAAGTGCACAGCAAAGGCGAAGCTATTATGGCACCGGGAACATTGGTATCTGATCCTATCTCTGCTATTTCGTTAGGCATGGCACTGATGTTCGGTACTGCGGGCTTGCCACATATTTTGATGCGTTTCTTTACCGTGCGCGATGCCGTACAAGCACGTCGCTCTGTATTTTATGCAACTGGTTTTATCGGTTATTTTTATATCCTTACCTTTATCATTGGTTTCGGCGCAATTGTTTTACTAGCGGCTCACCCTGAATATTTCACCAATGGTGCACTGAATGGTGGGACAAATATGGCAGCCATTCATTTGTCCCAAGCGGTAGGCGGAGATTTATTGCTTGGTTTTATTTCAGCGGTTGCCTTCGCCACTATTCTCGCGGTAGTTTCCGGTTTAACACTCGCCGGTTCCAGTGCAATTTCTCACGATCTCTATTCCACATTGATCCTGAAAGGTGAGCGTAACGAGCAAAAAGAAATGCGCGCTTCACGTATCGCAACAATCACCCTCGGTGTAATTGCAGTATTATTGGGTATTGTATTTGAAAACCAAAACGTTGCATTCATGGTGGGACTCGCCTTCTGTGTTGCCGCCAGTGCTAACTTCCCGATTTTATTGCTCAGTATGTACTGGCGTAAACTCACTACACGCGGTGCGGTGATTGGTGGTTCGTTAGGGCTATTAACCGCCGTAATATTGGTATTTATCGGCCCGACAGTGTGGGTAGATGCATTCGGTAATAAAGAAGCCATTTTCCCTTACAAATATCCCGCGATTTTCTCAGTAAGCGTAGCGTTTATTGGTATCTGGATTTTTTCATTGCTGGATCATTCCGCAGCGGCAAAAACTGAACAAGCGGCCTTTGATGCACAATTTGTTCGTTCGCAAACGGGCATTGGTGCGGCAGAAGCTTCAGAGCATTAAGCTCAACCTGCCCTGTTCAAACTTTTTTTGAACAGGGCATCATCATTTTTAAACAGGGAAATATAGTTTGAATAAATATCTCACCAACATAGCAAGATTTTTATTCTTGCTAATACTGGGACTACCATCAAACCAATCAATAGCAGATCCGGAAGCTACTTTTGATTACTCCCAGTCAGTCGTTCTGATTTTAAAAGTCGAAGGTGGAGGTCATGTTTATCAACGCCCCGATCGAAGAGACCCGTATAATTCATTTACACAAGCCTTTGCGATAATCAACAAGTATATATATCAAATGCAACCCACGCATTCAGGGCTTGCCTTGGATATGAGTTCCTTGCAAGCTCATGATTCTTTTTTATTAATTAATCATATCTCTACAAAAATGCTATATCTCGGTGACCATTGGCTCGGTGATGAAACTGCATTTGCTGCTATGGAACCGGCAGATTATCAAACGCTTAAGCATATTTTTGACTCACGCAAGCGCCTTAGCGAAGCAACTCCTGCAATGGTGCTTGATACAGTCAGAGATAACATTCATAAACTTTGGCAAGAAGACAGCGAAGAGTTTTATCAGAAATATTACTTTCCTGAACGAGACACACTGACCTCTACCAAGACATCAGAAAACTCGACCAGTACATCTTCGTATGTTCGCAGCTCGTCATCGTTAAATAAAAACTTGCGCACCTCGGATATAAGCGGAACAGTACCAAATCAACACTCGTCCAGCTTTGCAAATAGTTCAATAGCAGTTACCAGCATTAACGCTCAAAAAGAAAACCAGCCGCTCTACGATGCAAAATCACAAAGCACCAACTTTCTTCTGAAAACTCTCTTAGTGTGCATTTTGATTGTTATTGCGGGATATTGGTGGCAGCGTAAACGCCAATAAAAAAAGCCTGGCAGTATTGCAATTACTGTCAGGCTTTTTGGGTGACAATCAATAATCAGGTTTTATAAACCACAAGGCGATGGCAATGCAGGATTTTGCTCTTTAACATCGTCAATAAAAGCAACTTTACTGGTGCGATAGCTGCTCACCAGCGTTTCAACTTCTGCCGTTGATAAAGCTACACCCTCATGGAAAAACACCCAATCAACATCCTCTTGATATTCACGCAACTCAGGCGAATCTACTGGACCTTGTGAACCATCGGCACCTTTTGGCATAAACCATAGGTTGAAATTGATGGACATAAAATCTTCCGGATAAACTGCGCTGGTATGTTCAGAAAATAGTTGTCCATCCACATAATAAATCACTTTATTATCGGTCACTGTCAGCACCAGAGTGTGCCAACCTGCATAACTACCAGCCTTGCGTGTGTATTCATTAACTTTGGTCCAGGGTTTTAACTGGAAAGTATCCCAACTGGTAGTCCACATTGCCGGAACTGTATTTTCGCCCCAACCACCATTAGGCAAATATTCAAAATCGGTTTCGCTATAATTTTTATCCATCGGTGCTTTTAATGGGCTGATCGCGTAGAACGTCTGAATTACTTCATCACCATCAGGGCCGTAGCTGGGTTCATCGCGGAAAAATACGCGTGCAGCATAAGTGCCTTCACGATATTTACGTGCATGGCAGAATTGGGTGTGGCGAGTGTTTTCGCCTTTACCACCGGTCACCGAACTCATACGAATTGCGCCATTTTCCGCCCCGGCAATATCCTGATGGAATGACAAGCCCTCGGCTGACCAGGTAGCACCTTCGATACCCGGATGGCCAGTTTCAGTTCTCACCTTCCAACCATTGTTGTGGAACGCAGCCAGATCGCCGTAACTAAAGTCATCAAAAAATATTGGAACCGATGCAGCAGGTGCTGGCTGTGGCTGGACGTTACTGGCGGGGGTGTTATCAGGTTTATTTTTACCAGTATCGCAACCGACAAATCCTACGCTTGCTGCCATCAAACCGGTAATCAGGATTATTTTTTTATTCATTGCCTCGCTCCGTTATCGCCCTTGCGATTGTGTTTAGAGATGCCATTTTCGCGCAACAGACAACGTTGTCAAACAAATTAAAGCTTACAGATAACAACTTAACGGGAATTTACATTGACAGATAAAAAATGAAATTGTCTGAATTACTTTTAGAACTAAAAGTCCGGTTCACAAGCAATAAAAACCAGTTTATTAGTCACGGGATGAGCAAAATGCAAATCTGTCGCATGCAGCAAAAGACGATCAGCAGCAGCAGCAGCAAACTCCCCACCATAGAACTCGCACCCCAGAATTGGGTGTCCCAAGGCTTGCAAGTGCAAACGCAGTTGATGGGATCGACCGGTAATCGGATGCAATAAAACACGGGTTGTTCCTGCCTCCTCGTCACGGGCTAACACCCGATATTCAGTAACCGAAGGCTTACCCGATTCGTGGCAAATTTTATACTTAGGCCCCTCACCTGCTGCGATGGGTAAATTAATAGTGGCTTGATCTTCTTTCATTAACCCCGCCACTATGGCGATATAGTGTTTACTGACCGTGCGGGCCTGAAACTGCTTGCTGATATGTGATAAAGCAGCCTTATTAAGAGGGATAACCATTACCCCTGAGGTATCAAAATCCAAACGATGAACGATGGCTGCCGTCGGGTAGTCAACCTGTAAACGGCTGATCACCGAATCACGGTTTTGCGGATGGCGACCGGGAACACTCAACAGGCGAGTCGGCTTATTAATCAGTAAGAAATCTTGCTCCGCGCGCAGAATCTGGATATCGGCTTCACAAGGAGGCAGGATGAATAATTGGTCGGGATCAGCATGCATAAGTAAAATAGCTAAGATAAAGAAAAAAAATCAATAAGGACATGATATCAGCCCAAGCCCAGTAACGGCGCGGATCATAACCTGCCGGAACAAGCTTAGACTCAACGAATTATTCACATCTGAATTGCCTGCTGCTATTTTGCCGCCACAAACTCGCTGGTGAGCCGCTTTTCCTGTATCCTGCGCGCCTCCGATTATTAGCCTACAGTGCCATTCCGTGGTGGCCGTTATCCTTTGTTTTCGACGGAGCTAAAGTAGCCCTCGATGACTTTTTAACATCAGATAGGTATCTAGCTACATGTACATCTACGACGAGTACGACAACAGCATTTTGCGTCAGCGTATCGCCCAATTCCGTGGTCAAACCGAACGCTTTCTGGCGGGCGAACTTCCACCGGAGCAGTTCCTGCCATTGCGCTTGCAGAATGGCTTGTATGTGCAACGTTTGGCCCCAATGCTGAGAATTAACGTGCCCTACGGCATGATCAATTCCGCCCAGATCCGCAAGCTGGCTCATATTGCGCGCTTTTATGATAAAGGCTACTGCCACGTCAGTACTCGTCAGAACATCCAGTACAACTGGCCGGACCTGACAGAGGTTCCTGATATTTTGTCGGAACTGGCCGATGTTGGTATGCACGGCACCCAGTCCAGCGGTAACTGTATCCGCAATACGACATCTGACCAGTTTGCCGGGGTTGCGCCGGATGAAATTATCGATCCGCGTCCCTACTGCGAGATTATTCGCCAATGGTCCAGTTTCCATCCAGAATTCGCTTTCCTGCCACGCAAATTCAAAATTGCAGTGACCGGCTCAACCCAGGATCGCGCTGCAGTACAAGTGCATGATATCGGTCTGGAGGTTGTATTTAATGATAAAGGCGAAGTTGGTTTTAAAGTCTTTGTAGGCGGCGGCTTGGGCCGCACACCAGTAATCGGCGTTGCGATTCGCAACTTCCTGCCAGAAGAAGATTTACTGTCCTACCTCGAAGCCATTCTGCGTGTGTATAACCTTTATGGCCGCCGCGATAACAAATACAAAGCCCGTATCAAAATTCTGGTACGCGCATTAACGCCGGAAGTTTTCGCACAAAAAGTGGAAGACGAATGGCAGCACCTGAAGGATGGCAGCAGCAAATTGATCCGCGCTGAAATTGAACGCGCGAAAGGTTTCTTTACCGCGCCTGCTTACGAAACTATTGATAGCGCAGCTGCCCAGGCAGTGATCGATGCACAGGCCGCAGATAGCATCGCTTTCAGCAAATGGCTACAACGCAATGTGCGCGAGCACAAAATACCTGGCTATGCAGCGGTTACACTTTCACTGAAACCAACTGGCGTTGCTCCAGGTGATATCACTGATTCGCAATTGGAAATCATCGCCGATCTCGCTGATGAATTCAGTTTTGGCGAGGCGCGCACCACACACGAACAAAATATCGTGCTTGCCGATGTGAAGAAAACCGAACTGTTTAACTTGTGGCAAAAAGCCAAAGTGGCCGGTTTTGCTACCCCAAATATTGGTACCATTACCGATATTATTTGCTGCCCTGGCGGTGACTTCTGTTCACTCGCCAACGCCAAATCCATTCCTATTGCTGAAGCAATCCAGCGTCAGTTTGAAGACCTGGATTATGTTTATGATCTAGGTGATATCGACCTGAACATTTCCGGTTGTATGAATGCCTGCGGTCACCATCACGTTGGCCACATTGGAATTCTGGGTGTGGACAAAGCGGGTAAAGAGTTTTATCAGGTACAGTTGGGTGGTAGTGCAAGTAACGATGCATCACTCGGTGATGTGCTCGGTCCATCATTCAGCGCTGATGATATGCCAACCGTAATTCAAAAACTGGTTGACGTATACCTTGTTAATCGCACGCAAGAAGAATTGTTTATTGATACCTATCGCCGTATAGGTGCAGCTCCCTTCAAGGAGAAAGTTTATGCCAAAGCTAATTAAAGACGGCTCAATTGTTGAAAATACCTGGACCTTTATCGCAAAACCGGAAGGTGATGTTGCCGCACTGGAAGTACCTGCAGGCCAAGTGATTATTCCTGTCAGCACCTGGCTCGCGCAAAAAGAAACACTGCAAGCACGAACTGATATTGGTGTGTGGCTGGACAGTGATGACAGTGCTGAATTAATTGGCACAGAAGCTAATCGCTTTGCGGTCATCGGAGTGAATTTTCCGCTGTTTATGGATGGCCGTTCATTTTCTACTGCACGCTTGCTGCGTGAACGTTACGGATTTACTGGCGAGTTGCGTGCGGTAGGTAATTTTATTCGTGACCAACTTTGCTACCTGCGCCGCTGCGGTGTTAATGCCTTCGCGTTTGCCAATCCGGAAGCCAATCTGGAAGAAGCCGTTAAATCGTTGCAGGATTTTCAGGAATACTATCAAGCATCTGTGGATCAGCCGTTACCACTATTCAGACGTCGCGCTTGATGTGAAAAAAACGCCGCTTGATAGCGGCGTTTTTATTTGTGCTAATAATTTTCCATTCTACTTATTGGCAAAGAAAGCATGTATTTTCTCAGCCTCAATCAATGTATCTGCTCGCCCCAACTCAATTAGCTCAGTAATAAACTCCTGGGAAAACAATAAATAACTCGCCGCGGTGGCACCACCACCTTTTGCAGTAGAGCCCGTTGCCCGCATAAAAAAGCGCAAACTTTTAGGTAAATAACGCACATTGCGTCCTGCAATACTATCGATAGGCGATGACGGGGAAATCACCATATTCTCTACCGGGCGTAAATAAATTCCTTCCTTAATCCGTTGTTCTTCAGGAATTAATTTGAGCAAATGATTCATGCGTTCCAAATGTTCCAGATCACTTTCCATTGCATCCACAAAGGCGCTGTTAAATAAGTGACCGACAATTTGCCCCATGGAAGGTGAATGCCGATGCGGAACACGGCGATTGGCTTTTATTGCGGTGCGATTACCACTCACCCCGATTACAAATAATGAATCTGCCCCCAAATGCAATGCTGGGCTCATAGGCGCGAGTTGACGCAAAGCACCATCACCAAAATATTCGCGATTAATACGAACCGCTGGAAAAATAGTAGGAATTGCGGAAGATGCCAGTAAATGCTCTAGACGCAAATGCGTCGGAACACCTGCGCGGCGATAGCGATTCCAGCCTTGTAAATCGGGATGCCCTTGAAAAAAACTTACTGAATGGCCCGACGTATAACCCATGGCCGAAATGCTAACTGCAAGCAACTTGCCTGAACTGATCGCGCCATTAAGATTTTCAAAATTAATTTTGGAGCCCAATAAATTCCAGAGGGGACCATTATCCAATAATGATAAAGGCCTGCGCCGCCCCATACCTTCATTCATCAGGGAGAAACCAAGATAGGCGAGCCCCTTAAAAATATCGGCCCACCCATGAAGATAAACCTGCCCTATTTCCAGGCTCTGCCACATAGCCGCAAGCCCATTAACAGCGGCCTTGAAATTACCGGGGTGAGAGGCAATCGCCAAGGCATTAATGGCCCCGGCTGAGGTGCCACAAATAATCGGAAATGGATTTTCAATATCGTCTGGCAAAATTTCTGCCAGCGCTTTTAACACACCAACCTGATAGGCGGCGCGTGCACCGCCACCCGATAGAATTAACGCGCGCTTCATAAATTATTTCTTGGCGTTTTTAGCAACTTCCTGATCGCGCAATTCACGTCGTAAAATTTTTCCGACGTTGGTTTTCGGCAATTCCTTACGAAACTCAATTAAATGGGGAACCTTATACGCGGTTAAGGTTTCTTTGGCATATTTGCGCACTTGCTCAATGGTCAGCGATTCATTCGCGGTAACAATAAAGGCTTTCACCGTTTCACTGCCTTCACCATCTGGTACACCGACAATCGCCACCTCAACAATATCAGGATGATTGCTTAATGCATCTTCAACCTCATTGGGGAACACTTTAAAACCACTAACGTTGATCATATCTTTTTTACGATCAACAATTTTGATAAATCCATCCGGTTGAATTACTGCAATATCACCCGTTTTAAACCAACCGTCACTATCAATAACTTCGGCGGTAGCATCAGGGCGTTGCCAGTAACCTTTCATTACTTGTGGACCACGCACACACAACTCACCCGCTTCGCCAGTTGGCAAGCTGTTGTTGTTATCGTCAATTACTTTGGTTTCAGTATCAATCAATGGCAAACCTACAGTGCCATGCTGCACATTTTCTAATGGATTATTAGATACCACTGGAGAAGTTTCGGTTAAACCATAACCTTCACTAATAGGTGCCTTGGTGACCTCCAGCCAATGCCGTGCAGTTTCCGCTGTTAGCGCCATTCCACCTGAACAGGTCAAGCGCAGGTTACTGAAATCCAGCTTGGCAAAATCAGGGTTGCGCATTAGTGCATTGAATAATGTGTTTAACCCTACAAAAAAAGTGAACGGAGTTCTTTGCAAGGTCTTTACGAAACCAGGAATATCGCGAGGATTAGGGATTAATAAACTGTGATTACCCAGCTCCACTGCCGATGTGCAGTGAATAGTAAAAGAATAAATGTGATACAACGGCAATGGCGCTACGTAAATCTCTTGCTTGGGACGAAAAACATTTTTCATCCGCTCATTTAACTGCGCCATATTCGCCACAAGATTGCAATGAGTTAGCATCGCACCTTTTGCTACACCAGTAGTGCCGCCAGTGTATTGCAACACCGCAATATCGGCCGGAGTTTGCGGTACTGGCTGCCAGGGTTTTGAAGGTAAAGATAACGCTTTATTCAAAGAAATTTGTTGCGGGAATGAAAAAGGGGGTACCAGTTTTTTCAAATATTTAACCGCAAAATTCAACAATATGCGTTTCACTGGCGAATGCAAGTCAGCTAGCTCAGTCACAATGACTTGCTCTACTTTCGTTTCACCAATAATCGTTGCAGCATTCTTGGCGATATTCGCCAAAACAACCAACGCTTTCGCACCCGAATCATTTAATTGATGTTTTATTTCATGCGGGGTGTAAAGTGGATTCGTGTTAACAACCACGAGGCCTGCACGCAATGCTCCGAACACTACAACGGGATACTGCAAAACATTAGGTAACTGCACCGCAATTCTGTCACCCGGTTGTAATTGGGTGTGCTGCTGCAAATAAGCAGCAAAACGCCCTGACAGATGATCAAGGTCGGCATAGGTCAACGTGTGCCCCATACAAGTGAATGCTTTACAGTCCGCGAATTGTTTACAGGATTGCGCAAATACTTCCGCGAGAGTTCTGTCGTAATTCAGCGACATGTAGGTATCTCCACTATTGTTATGGTAAATCGTTTAGAAACTATCATCGGGCAAATTCATTAAATTATCAGCACCCGACTTAATTGCCTGAACCAACCCTGCTGTACGCGGCAAAATGCGCGCAAAATAAAAATCAGCCGAGGCCAGTTTAGCATTATAAAAACTCGTATCTTCCGGAGCGAATGCCAATTGCCCACGCGCAACTTTTTCTGCCCTGAGCCATAAATAAGCGAGCACAAGATAGCCCGAATACATCAGATAATCCACCGCTGCGGCTCCGATTTCATCCGGGTTTTCCTGCGCTTTGGCCGCAATATCCAAACCTAATTGCTGCCACTCCTGATTGAGTGTAGCCAATTGTGTGACATGTTGCGCCAACTGCTCATCATTCGCACAATCAACGCAGAAATCCGCTATTTCAGTGGCCAATACCAACAGTGTTTTGCCACCGGAACCAATAATTTTGCGTCCAAGTAGATCCAAAGCCTGAATACCAGTAGTGCCTTCGTAAAGAGTCGCAATACGGCAATCGCGCAGATTTTGTTCCAGCCCCCACTCTCGAATATAACCGTGTCCACCTAAACATTGCACAGCAAGATTGGCAGATTCGAAACCAACCTCGGTACTGAATGCCTTTACGATAGGAGTTAACACACCCAGCAAATCGGTCGCATTATCGCGCCCCTGAAGCTCTACAGAGTGCAGGCTTAAATCCATTTTCAAGGTCGCAAAGTAACAAAGCATGCGAATCCCTTCTACCAAAACCTTCTGCGTGAGTAGCATGCGGCGCACATCGGGATGAACAATAATCGGGTCAGCAGCTTTGTTTGGGTATTTAGGCCCATTGGCCGAACGCGCCTGTAAACGCTCACGAGCGTAGCGACGTGCAATCTGATAGCCCAGCTCCCCATGGGCAAGGCCCTGCAATCCCGAACCTATTCGTGCGAGATTCATAAAAGTGAACATCTGGTTCAGGCCTTTATTAACATCCCCTAATAGCCAACCGGTAGCGCCTTCAAAATTCAACACGCAAGTCGCATTGCCGTGAATACCCATTTTATGTTCGATGGCAGAACAATGAATTTTGTTCTGCTCCTGTAATTCGCCAATGTCACTAACAAGAATTTTTGGGACCACGAATAGCGAAATCCCCTTGGTTCCCGGAGGGGCATCCGGCAAACGGGCAAGAACGATGTGAACGATATTTTCGGCGAGGTCATGATCGCCAGATGAGATAAAAATCTTGGTACCGGTAATTTTATAACTACCATCAGTACACGCTTCAGCCTTGGTTTTCAGCAATCCTAAATCACTACCAGCTTGTGACTCGGTCAGGCACATGGTCCCGGTCCAACGCCCCGAAATAAGCGATGGCAAATATTGTTGTTTCTGGCGCTGGCTTCCATGGGTTTCGATGGTATGCATCGCACCTTGGGATAACCCCACATACATACCCCATGCCCAATTGGGTGTACCCAGGATTTCGCTCAGCACAATTCCCAGTGATTGCGGAAGACCTTGGCCACCATATAAGCCAGAGCGCGACAGCGTGGGCCAACCCGCTTCACAATATTGCTGATAAGCCTCTTTGAAGCCGGGTGGAGTGATTACCTTTCCATCAATAAGCTGGCAACCGGCTCTATCGCCCAATGGACCAAGGGGGGCGAGTACAACTTCAGAAAAACGTGCTGCTTCTGTCAAAAATGCATTAACCAGTTCGGAGTCCAATGCAGGTTGGCCAATGAGTGAACAGTGTCCCGAGTAGTCCAATAGTTCAAAAAGTGTGAAGTTAATATCGCGTAGAGGGGTCTGGTAATTGCTCATCCTTAACCACCGGGACAAAGCCCATCGAGAAATAAATATAGTGAATATCTAATCACTGACTGGTTGATAATCATTGTGTGGCTCGCACCAAAATGAGGAGCATTGGCCTGCATCTTTGCCTAGATGAATCTTTTATGTCAAATAATCCAGTCAATATAGCCAGAAAGAACCAAAAGTTATGAATTATTTATCAATTTTGACTCATTCGCTTTAGTTATCAGGCACAAAAAACGGGCAGTAACAGCCGCCGTAAAGCCCCAGATTTCATACTCCTGATAATGGTAGACGGGAATCGTATAACTGCGACCCTCCCGCTCGAAGACATCTTCACGAACCATAATCCCCTGCTCAAATAGCGATAGCGGCACCATAAAAATAGAGTCAAGTTCAGAAATTGCAGCAACGAGCGGATAACTCGCATCGAAACTCGCGACAAAAGGAGTTACCCGGGTTCCAACACGTGTATGGGCTTCAGGCAATCGACCAAGAACCTGCACCTCATGCGCAGGAAGACCAATTTCTTCTTCCATCTCACGCAAAGCAGTCGCCAACAAATCAACATCACCAGGTTCACGCATGCCACCTGGAAAACAAACTTCACCGGGATGATTACGTAAATGCAATGCCCGTTTAGTAAAAAGTAATGCAGGGTTATCGCCGCGACTTAATAGCAAAATGACGGCCGCATGAGACTGACTGACATCAGAGCTTAGAGAATCGGACAATTCCGTGGAAAGCGTATTAAATAAGGAGAAACTCATCTGCCTGCTTCCACATCAATAAGATGGAGGACCTCAAAAGCCGGCTCCTCATAAGGGTGCGTCGCTCGTAAAGCAACTACTGCGTTTTGAATAAACTCATTCGCACAAATCATTTCAACGCGATATTCATGCAAGACTTCAAGCTGACCGCAGCTACCGATATAAGGATTCGCATCTGCCAATGGGCGAAACTGCCCAACACCTGGCACTTGCCAGCAACATTGGTCGTAATTGCCAATGCGCCCGGCCCCGGCAGAAAAAACAGCAGTTTTTACTAGTTCAAGGTGGGATTCGGGAACAAAGAAGACCAGTTTATACATCTACCCTGCTCCCGAATGTTTGAATGGTAAGATAAAAATTAAATCACACGCACCGCGATTACATGCTCAACTTTAGCCAGCGCATCGATAACGCTTGCAGCCGGAGCTTGCTCAACATCGATAATATTGTACGCAACATCGCCACGACTTTTATTCACCATATCGATCACATTGACTTTATTATCCGCCAACACTGAAAGCACGTGACCAAGAACGCCGGACACATTTTCGTTAGAGAATGTAATACGTGCACCAATATTTTGATTGCGATCCATCGATACCGCCGGGAAATTCACGGAATTTTTTATGTTGCCGTTTTCCAGGTAATCCACCAACTGATCTGCAGCCATAATTGCGCAGTTTTCCTCAGCCTCTTCGGTGCTGGCACCGATGTGTGGCATCGCCAACACATCATTGCGGTTGAGCAGAATTGGCTCGGGGAAATCGCAAATGTATTTGCCCAAATGGCCAGCATCCAAACTTTCAACTACCGCATGCGCATCTACAATCGCTTCACGCGCAAAATTCAGCAGCACTGCACCCTTTTTGAAGACTTTCAGGGTATCAGCATTGATTAAATGCTTGGTCGCAGGAATCGCAGGCACATGTAAAGTGATGTAGTCCGAGCGCGCCAATAATGATTGCAGGTTCTCCATACGACCAACCTGGTTTGGCAAACGCCATGCAGCTTCTACAGATAATGCCGGATCGAAACCCACTACATTCATTCCCAATGCGAGTGCCGCATCAGCAATCAAAGAACCAATCGCGCCCAAGCCGACAATACCCAGGGTTTTTCCCTGAACTTCCATTCCGGCAAAATTGGATTTTTCTTTTTCCAGCAGTTTGGACATTTCATCGGCATCGGTCATGTGAGTTAAACCATTCACATAATTCATGCCGGAAACAATACCACGCGATCCCAGCAACATGCCGGCCAGCACCAGTTCTTTAACGGCGTTAGCGTTGGCACCCGGAGAGTTAAAAACTACCACACCTTTTTTGGTGTATTCCTCAACCGGAACATTGTTGGTGCCAGCACCAGCACGGGCAACCGCTTTTACCGATTCAGGTAAAGGCTCGCCCTGCAATTTATGGCTGCGCAAAATATAGGCATCAGGAGCACCAATATCGCTGGCAACTTCGTAGTTTTCGCGGGGGAAACGATTAAGGCCTTTTACCGAAATCGCATTGTAAGTTTTTATTTTAAACATGAGCTTTCTTCCTCAAATCTGCTAACAAAAAGGCCGTGTAAAAACACGGCCTGAGTCGTTACATCAATCAATATCAAGCGGCCGTGACTTCGTTGTAAGCCCAGGTCAACCAGGGCAAAACGGCTTCAAGATCTTCCGCACCAACCGTAGCACCAGCCCAGAAACGCAAGCCCGGTGGCGCATCGCGGTAAGCGCCAATGTCATAGGCCACGCCTTCTTTATCCAACAACTTGATCAAGGCTTTTACCTGATCAGGAGTTGCTTTCAAGGTGAAGCACACACTGGTGTTTGATAGGGTTTCCGGAGTCTGCGCCAAAAAGTCGATCCAGTCATTGGCGGCGACAAATCGCTTCAACACATCCAGGTTAGCATTAGAGCGAGCAATAGTTTCTTTCACGCCACCGATAGAACGAACCCAATCCAGCGCATCCAGATAATCGGCAACAGCCAGCATGGATGGAGTATTGATGGTGTCACCTTTAAAAATACCTTCCTGTAACTTGCCACCGCTGGTCATGCGGAACAATTTCGGCATCGGCCAGCTTGGTTTGTAGGTTTCCAAGCGCTCAACAGCGCGCGGACTCAGAATCAACATCCCGTGAGCACCTTCACCGCCGAGAACTTTTTGCCAGCTGTAAGTGATGACGTCGAGCTTGTCCCAAGGCAAATCCATCGCAAATACGGCAGAGGTCGCATCGCAAATAGTCAGGCCTTTGCGATCAGCCGGAATCCAGTCACCATTAGGAACTTTTACACCGGAGGTGGTGCCGTTCCAAGTGAAAATTACGTCATTATCAAAATTAACTTTGGACAAATCCGGCAGCAAACCGTAATCAGCTTCATGAGCATTCACAGCCAACTTCAACTCTTTAGTGGCATCGCTCAACCAACCTTTACCGAAAGACTCCCATTGCAAAATATCTACACCGCGTGCACCTAACAAAGACCACATGGCCATTTCAACCGCACCGGTGTCTGAACCGGGAACCACGCCTACGCGATAACCTTCCGGCAAACCAAGCAACTCGGCAGTATCGTCACATGCGCGTTGAAGTGCTGCTTTGCCAATGGTTGAGCGATGCGAGCGGCCAAGGGTAGAGATATCAAGTTGATCAAGGCTGTAGCCCGGGCGCTTGCTACAAGGGCCAGATGAGAAATTGGGGTTGCGGGGTTTTACGGCTGGCTTCATGGTAATCCTCTAGCTGACAGGAAAGCGCGCCTTACAGCCATAACGGCTTGGCTCGCCATAAGGGGCTCACCCTTAAACACTTACTCAGGGCAAACCCGGAAAATTCGGGGCGTCGATTATGCCAGCTAAGCACTGAATAACCTAGTCAGAAGCACAAGAATTATGAATGAAATGAAACACCTGTACGCGTAAAGTAAAACACAAAGTGATTACGCTAACAGCCAAACCAAAACGGGAAATTAAAAAAAAGCCCTCTGAAATTCAGAGGGCAAGAGGGAGACGTCGATGCATCAACCAGACATCGACGGTGAGAGACCATTAACCATTTAAAACTGGACTTAATCAGGTTTTTTAAGTCCGATATTCAATCAACCAAGGTTACTTTAAAACCTTATGACAGCGCTGTCAAACATATTTTTGATGACAACTGAAAAATTGTCGGGTACCGGTATCAATGTTAGCCCTAACAGATATTCCGGTAACCAAATTTATTATGCCGAATGAATATTACGTGGCAGGAACAAAAACAATGGATTCGCTACGAGGAAAAACCGTCCTGAAACGCTTAACAAAGTCCTCGTTAAACTTGCGGCGATTTTTAGAAACCAGGAGATTGCCGGAGGTAAACGTTTTCTTGCAATTCTCATTACCTCTAATACAGAAGGCAGCGGTCTCAATAGGGACAGCAAAAAAGTAATCGGAAAAGTTGCGCTCAAACTTTCCCATATCAGCCGGCGCTATACGCAATTCATCATCGCTGTAATAAACGCCAACCAGAAAATACGCCTGCTTATCATCACGCACCAACGGTTCACCATTAATCCGGAGGCTCGTCATTTCGACACTCAGCGCAAGTTTACGTTTGAAACCTGCAACCCGGGCTTTTCCCTCAACCAAACGATCAGGTTCCTGTACAGAGAACTGATACCATCCAGCCTTATCCGTTTTCTTCAACTCAAGCCGAGTGCCTTTATCTTCCGCCACCCAGTTTCCTGCAAGCACATAACGAGATAAATCGTCCTCTTCCCCCTCCAATGGCTTGTTCAACAGGTCTTTACATCCACCCAGCAGCAACACAAAAACAATCCCAACAAGCCATCTCAAATACATTCCAACAACCTCATTCATTAAGCAACTAATAAAACTTTTCGTGGCGCCGCAGCTTATTCACTCAATGGGGAAATGAATGTAAACATTTGTACCTGGTGCCTATAAAAACACCAGTGTTATCAATCGATTCTGCAATTCCAGCCTCATCCGATAAGACCGTCGCCATTTGACGTATTGCAATCATAAACATTCCCGCCTACCCTCCAAAAAATATTCCGGCATGTGATGAAATTATGTCAATCAAAGATACCTCTACCACCGAAGCAATCACTATAGTCGGCGGCGGTCCAAAAAAAGTACTTTATACGCTCAAAACAGTTGCCCGTATCGGCCTGCTGAATTCCGCTAAAGCATTAAATAGTAAAAATACGTGCAAAGCCTGCGGTTTGGGGATGGGCGGGCAACGCGGGGGAATGACCAATGAAAAAGATGAATTTCCTTCAGTTTGCAATAAAAGTATCCAGGCACAATCAACCGATATCCAACTGCCTATTCCCGAAGATTTATTTGCACATACATTGGAAGATTTCAAACAACTCAGCGCCTATGAGCTGGAGCATTTGGGGCGACTGAATAATCCCTTATTTAAAACTGCGGATAGTGATAAATACACTCCCGTCACCTGGGCATTTGCGCTCGACAAAATGGCGCAAGCATTTTCCGCAGCAACACCCGAACAAAGTTTTTTTTACTCATCAGGCCGATCATCCAATGAAGCCGGATTTGTATTGCAATTGCTCGCACGGCTGTACGGCACTAACAATGTCAACAACTGCTCTTATTACTGCCATCAAGCAACCGGTGTTGGTTTATATAATGTGATAGGCACTGGTACTGCCACAGTTTCTTTGGAGGATGTGGGTAATTGCGATTGCATTTTTGTGATTGGAGCAAACCCGGCCTCCAATCATCCGCGTTTTGTGCACCAATTGAAAAATTGTCGCGAGCGAGGTGGACAAGTCATCGTTATTAATCCCGCAAAAGAGCCAGGATTAGTCCGTTTCGCGGTTCCCAAAAGTGCAAAATCCATGTTGAGTGGCGGCACCTGGATTGCATCGGAATATGTGCAGCCCAAAATAGGTAGCGATCTGGCGCTGCTCAAAGGTATCGCAAAAGCATTAATTGAAAACCAGCAAATCGATTCCGGTTTTATTGCACAACACACCGACGATTTCTATGTATTTAAACAGGAACTGGAAGATACCGATTGGCAAACAATCGTAAATTATTGTGGTGTAACGCAAGAAAAAATTATTCAACTCGCCAATGCGTATGCAAAATCTGAACGCGCTATATTTGCCTGGGGAATGGGAATTACTCATCACCTGAACGGTGTTGAAAATGTAGAAGCTATTGCCAACCTTGCATTATTGCGCGGGATGATTGGCAAACCGGCGGCCGGATTATTACCGTTACGTGGCCACAGTAACGTGCAAGGTATCGGTACCGTCGGTGTTAAACCGGTGTTGGCAGAAGATGTGCTGGAGAAACTGGAACAGCAGTTGGATATCCAGTTACCACGTACACCCGGCATGGATACCCTCGCCTGTTTACAAGCTGCTTTCGATGGAAAAATAAATACTGCGCTAATCATGGGTGGCAATTTATTTTCTGCAACCCCCAATACCGAGTGGGCACGCACAGCACTGGACAAAATTCCATTCAAAGTTTACTTAACGACAACACTCAACGCTGGTCATATCAATGGTGTAGAAAATAGTGAGGCGCTGATTTTGCCTGTCACTGCGCGTGATGAAGAATGGCAACCAACAACTCAGGAATCAATGTTTAACTATGTACGTTTAAGCGATGGCGGTATAGATCGGCTGCATAATGTAAAACCGGAAGTAGAAATTTTATGTGAATTAGGTATCCGGTTATTACCCGCTGCTGCGTATCATTTCCAACAATTTAAAAAGCATAATTCAATTCGCGCTGCTATCGCAAAAACAATTCCTGGCCTTGAAAACTTAAAGGATATTGGAGCAACCAAACAGGAATTTACCATTAAAAACCGCCTTCTCGATGAAGCTGTATTTCACACCAAAAATCAAAAAGCCCAATTCAAAACCCATTCACTTAACACCATCATTGAAAACACCGAATTTCCATTTATGCTCGCAAGTATCCGCAGCGAAGGCCAATTTAACTCCATTATTTACGAAGAAAGTGATTCTTACAGAGGTACAGATTCACGTTGGTCTGTATTAATGAATCCTGATGATATGAAAGAGTTGGGGATTGAAGCTGGAGAACTTGTAGACATCACATCCATGCATGGGGCGATGACTGCGGTAAAAGCGGTTGGTTTTGATTTGCCACAAGGAAATTTGATGGCCTATTACCCGGAAGCGAATGTATTGATTGCAACCACACATGACCCGCGTAGTAAAACACCCGCGTTCAAGTCTGTGCCAGTAAAAATCCTTAAATCTAGATAGAGATATTAATGCTGGGCTTGGGCGACTTGCGACGATCTTTGCCAGCACGGGTTTCCACAAGATGCTCCCCTGATTTGTTCCGGCGGTCCTGCTTGCGCCGCTCAATGCCGCCTGGTGGGCCAGCACCAACTACTGGAGCAGCATCTACATTAAGCCCATGCTGGTCATTTGCATAAGGCGTTACTGCAGTAATGCTGGATGGCCTGGCCGGTGATTTAACCGGTTGAGGTCTTGGGGTGATCGGACCTAAATAAACCATAACTGCACCTGATATTCACAATTCATAGTCAATTTGTCGGCTTTATTCGCATTTTCTTGAAGCCTAATTCATACGCTAATAGAAATTTGGCACATTGATCACATTTTGGACAATGATTTTGTTCTTATTTCACCTTGCCGACCCGTAATATCGATCAAAAGCCTTGACCCCTTGACCTTAACTTTTATACTAGGCGCACGAAGGGGAGTAGTTCCCGCCGCGCAGGTCGTCAATACGAGTTATTTAGCTCCGGTCGCGCGGGCAAGGCAGTACCTTGATGGCTCGAAGGCTTGATGGTAAGTACCTTGTGAACGAGACCTTTGTCGCAATGACAAAGGCTTCTTTATTTCTCTTTTTATCCCCCTGCCCGTCATTGCGTTGAGTAATCTATTAACGACGGAGCTATTTCATGATCAAATTTCTATTTGCCCTCTTCGCTGGCTTCAGCCCGGTGCTTGCAGTGGCCGAAACCACACTAGCAACTACAACCCAATCCACTGATATAACCTCCATTGGCACCTGGTGGATGTGGTTAATATTCTTCTGCATTGTTTTGGTGGTATTGGCAATTGACCTGATATTTGTCGGTGGCGGCAAACAACATCGCGTATCACTAAAAGAAGCTGCCAGCTGGTCCGTGGTATGGGTTACTTTGGCATTGAGTTTTGGTGCGGGTCTCTGGTGGTATCTGGATACGTATTTCACTCGCGAGTTAGCTAACACCAAAACCATGGAATACCTGACGGGTTATCTAATTGAAAAATCGCTCGCGGTGGATAACGTATTTGTGTGGTTAATGCTTTTTAATTTCTTTGCTATTCCATTTGAACTGCAAAAGCGCGTACTAACTTACGGTGTGCTCGGTGCCATTATTTTACGTACCATTATGATTTTTGCCGGCGTGTGGTTAATTGCCCACTTCCACTGGTTGTTATATGTGTTCGGCCTGTTCTTATTGGTGACGGGAATTAAAATGTGGTGGATGGCAGACAAAGAAGTCAACCTTGAAAACAATCCATTGCTCAACTGGTTCAAAAAACATTTTGCCATTAGCAATCAGTTGCATGGTGAAAAATTCTTTGTGATTGAAAATGGGGTAAAACTAATGACCCCCCTATTCCTCGCGTTAATAATGGTAGAGATATCGGATGTGATTTTTGCGGTAGATTCCATTCCTGCTATTTTTGCGATTACATCTGACCCATTTATCGTACTGACATCGAATATCTTCGCCATTCTTGGCTTGCGCGCGATGTACTTCTTGCTGGCAGACATGGCAGACCGATTTACTTACATCAAGTATGGCCTGGCTTTGGTATTAGTATTTATTGGTATCAAAATGCTCTTGATTGATCTATATAAAATTCCAGTGGGAATTTCATTATCGGTAGTTGCCTTGCTAATCGGTGGTTCGATTTTAATTTCATGGTTCAAAACCAAACCACAAGAAAATACCTAAATGAAAGCTCATATGCGCCTGTTAACAGGCGCATATGAATTAATTTGTTTTAAACCATTTCAAACTGTCATGCAATTTTACGACATCGCCTACGATAAACAATGTAGGGGCATGAACATCATTCGCCGCAACAATATCTGCGATAGAGTTTAAATCGGCAATTAACACTCGCTGATCCTGTGTTGTTCCTTTTTCAATTAATGCAACCGGAGTGGTTGCCGCTCGCCCATGAGTAATCAGCGATTCACAAATGTCCTTCAATCCAACCAATCCCATATAGAACACCAGTGTCTGGGTTGGATTCGCAAGCTCTGGCCAGGATAAATTTGTATCATCAGATTTGAGGTGCCCCGTAACAAAACGCACTGATTGTGCATAATCGCGATGAGTTAATGGAATACCTGCATAAGCAGCACAACCACATGCAGCAGTAATTCCCGGCACTACTTGAAACGGAACATTATTTTGCGCAAGCAATTCAATTTCCTCGCCGCCGCGCCCAAAAATAAATGGATCGCCACCTTTCAAACGCAGCACACGCTTTCCTTGCTTTGCAAGATCAACTAACAGCTGATTAATATTTTCCTGATCCATCGCATGTTCACTGCGACGCTTTCCTACATAAATTCGCTCTGCATCGCGTCGTACCAATTCCATCACTGCATCGGACACCAAGCGATCATAAAGCACTACATCAGCTTGTTGCATTAAGCGCAATGCGCGCAATGTTAATAGTTCAGGATCACCGGGGCCACCACCAACCAAATACACTTCGCCTTTTGTTAGTTGTGATTGATCGTTGGTAAGTTCGTCGTTAATAAATTTATTGGCGGCGGCTTCCTGCCCATTCATCATTAATTCTGCAGCGGGGCCTTGAAGAATTTTTTCCCAGAATTTTCTGCGACTGTCCCCATCACTAAAGCGAGTTTTAATACGATCGCGCCATTGACTGGCAATCTGCGCAAGTTTCCCATAGCTTGCCGGAATTAATGTTTCCAGTTTTGCACGTACCAACCGTGCCAATACCGGTGCCTCACCGCCACTGGAAACAGCAATCACCAAAGGGGACCGGTCAATAATGGCAGGAGTTATATACGTACAAAGCGCGGGGCTATCCACTACATTGACAGGGATATGTAGAATCTGTGCATCGGCAGAAACTTTTTCATTCAGTGATTCAATATCAGTAGCAGCAATTGCCAGCATGCAATCTTTCAAATCCTTTGACTGATATTCCCGTTCAAAAATTTCACCACTAGAAGCAACGACTAACTCGCGTAACTCCGTAGAAATTTCCGGTGCGACTACACGCAAGGAAGCACCAGCTTTTGCTAATA
This sequence comes from Cellvibrionaceae bacterium, assembly GCA_021151825.1. GTDB lineage: Bacteria > Pseudomonadota > Gammaproteobacteria > Pseudomonadales > Cellvibrionaceae > Cellvibrio. Next base: position 10,877 of record JAGKWQ010000017.1, on the reverse strand, counting down.
AGCGGCCTTTACGTGTCGCCACATCGCCACCACCAACCAACAGGCAACGACGTTTTTTTAAATCAAGGAAGACCGGAAAATAATCCATAGTCAGACACCAAATTCAATGAAAGCAAAATAAACTATTCGAATTGCTTTTTATGGCTATAAAAAAGGTGGGCCGCCAATGCGATACCCACCTTTACAGAATAATCCAACAATAAAATAGAGCAATGCCCGATTTATTTTTTTACCGGTACCAACACTTCCTGGCCACCCATGTAAGGACGCAATACTTCCGGAATCACAATGCTGCCGTCTGCTTGCTGGTAGTTTTCCAACACAGCCAGCAAAGTACGGCCAATGGCCAAACCCGAACCATTCAAGGTGTGCAGTAATTCAGGCTTGCCCGTTTCTTTATTGCGGTAACGCGCCAACATACGGCGTGCCTGGAAATCGCGGAAGCTGCTGCATGAAGATATTTCGCGGTATTTATTTTGCGATGGCACCCACACTTCGATGTCGTAAGTTTTTGCAGAAGAGAAACCAATATCACCACCGCAAAGAATTACGGTGCGATGGGGCAAACCGAGTTTTTGCAAAATAGCTTCTGCATGGCCAACCAACGCTTCCAGTGCCGCATCGGATTCTTCCGGACGCACAAATTTAACCAGCTCTACTTTTTCAAATTGGTGCTGGCGAATCATACCGCGCGTATCGCGACCATAGCTCCCCGCTTCTGAACGGAAGCATGGAGAATGGCAAACCAGCTTGATGGGCAATTGCGCCTCATCAACGATTTCATCGCGGTAAATATTAGTGACAGGAACTTCTGCCGTCGGAATTAAATAAAATTCACGGTCATCGGTCAGTTTGAATAAATCCTCTTCAAACTTGGGTAATTGGCCGGTACCGAATAATGAATCGCGGTTTACAATAAATGGAACATTAACTTCTTCATAGCCGTGCTCAGTGGTATGAGTTTCGAGCATGAATTGTGCGAGTGCACGATGCAATCGTGCTACACCACCACGCAATACCGCAAAGCGGGTACCGGTAATTTTAGTGGCGACCTCAAAATCCAGGCCGCCAAGATTCGCACCGAGATCCACGTGGTCAACAATTGTAAAATCGAAACTACGCGGTGTACCCCAAGTGCGCACCTCCACGTTATCTTCGTCACTTTTGCCTTCGGGTACTTCATCGGCAGGAACATTGGGAATTGCTTTAACAAAATCATCCCATTCGGTTTGAATGGTTGCCAATTCAGATTCCGCACTCACCAATTCTTGTTTGATGTTTTCTACTTTCTGCATCAAAGGCGCAACATTTTCGCCGGCTTGCTTGGCTTTGCCGATACCCTTGGAAATGGAATTGCGCTCTGCTTGCAAATTTTCAGTTTTGATTTGAATTGCTTTGCGCTTTTCTTCCAGAGTCTGGATTTTTGCTACATCCAATTCGTAGCCGCGCTTGGCCAAACCTTTTGCTACTTCTTCGGTAGCAGTGCGAAGTAATTTTGAATCTAACATGATGTGTAATTTTCTAGTTGAAGTTAAAAGGTGTTAAAAAATTTTTTGGGTTAATGCCATTCCAATAAATGCCATTAGCAAACCCAAAATCACTGAACCGCTGGCATAAACAAAAGCATTGACAACATGCCCTTCCTGCCACAATTGCAAAATTTCCAGTGAAAATGCCGAGAAGGTGGTATAGCCTCCCAAAATCCCGGTAATAAAAAACAAACGCCATTCAGCAGGCAACGTTGTTTTTTCGACTAACAACACGTAAGCCACGCCGATCAAAAAAGATCCACTTAAATTGACGATAAAAGTGCCGAAAGGAAAGCGATGATTAATCAATGGAGTTAGATAACTGACAGCAGCGAATCTGAGTACAGATCCGAGCGCTCCACCTATTGCAATTACCAGCCACTGCATCATCGTTCCCGTTTTATTTTCTGTAACGCTGTTTTTTGCTTTGTTTGTCCAGCTCACGCAAATGCGCGAGTTTTTCCTGGATTTTTAATTCCAACCCACGCTCTACCGGTTCGTAATAACGCACTCCAGCAATATCTTCCGGTAAATAATTTTCCCCTGCCGCATAGGCTCCCGGTTCATCGTGGGCATAGCGATACTCTGCACCGTAATCCATGTTTTTCATGAGTTTGGTGGGAGCATTGCGCAAATGCATGGGAACATCATAAGCCGGTTGGCTACGTACATCGGCCATTACCTGATTGAACGCATTATACACAGCATTACTTTTGGGTGCGCAGGCCAAATAAACCACCGCCTGGGCGATAGCCAACTCCCCTTCCGGGCTGCCAAGGCGCTCTTGAACATCCCAGGCAGAGAGACACAACGGTAACGCGCGCGGGTCCGCATTGCCGATATCCTCACTCGCCATACGCACTACGCGGCGAGCAATATAAAGTGGATCGCAGCCGCCATCCAACATTCGCGCCAACCAATATAAAGCACCATCGGGCGATGATCCGCGTACGGATTTGTGCAGTGCTGATATTTGCTCGTAGAAAATATCACCACCTTTATCAAAACGACGCACGTCGCTGGCGAGAACTTCGGCAACCACCTGCTCATTAATAACTTTCTTATCGCCTTGCTCGTCAGCAAGATCAGCGGCGATTTCCAACAAATTGAGCGATTTACGTGCATCGCCATCGGCAGCTTGTGCCAATGTCATCAAGGTATCATCGTCAATTGTAATTGACTGGTTACCCAAACCACGCGCTTTATCATTGAGTGCTTGCAGCAATACATTTTTCAATTGTTCAGGTTGCAAGCCGCGCAACACATAAACACGGCAACGCGAGAGCAGCGCGTTGTTTAATTCAAACGATGGATTTTCGGTAGTCGCACCAATAAAAATAAAAGTGCCATCTTCTACGTAAGGTAAAAATGCATCTTGCTGGGATTTATTGAAGCGATGTACTTCATCGACAAACAAAATAGTCTTGCGTCGCGTAGAAATTCGCTCTTGTTGCGCAGTAGCAACTGCAGCGCGAATTTCTTTTACCCCTGATAACACTGCCGATAAGGATTCAAAACGCGCATCGGCTTGTTCAGCGAATAATTTGGCAAGCGAAGTTTTACCTACACCCGGCGGCCCCCATAAAATCATTGAGTGTAATTGGCCTCGAGTAATCGCTTCGCGCAGAGGCTTTCCCGGCGCAAGTAAATGCTCCTGGCCGATATAATCATCCAGATTGCGCGGGCGCATACGCGCGGCAAGCGGTTGATAAGCGGGTGTGGGTGAACCAAATAAATCCATGCCTGTCCTGCGATAAAAGCCGGATTAATCTTTCAATACTTCAACGCCTTCCGGAATCTGGAAAAAGAATTTTTCTTCTGCCAGCGGCTTGTTGCGTTGTGCATTGCTGAGTACGCAGCGAGTTAATTGCCCCAAGCTGTCTTTAATTGAAAACTCCGCCAGCTGACCATCTTTAAATACCAACGTCAAATGCTGGAACATACCTTCAGTTACTTTTGGAGTAAGTGTGTAAGCTTCAGCGGCTTTGTTTTTGTCATCGCGTGTGACGGAAAATTGTTTGCGCAATTGCTCCGCATCCGCACTTAACAATAATGCCGGCGTTTCACGCAGGTCATCAGTGAATTCACGCACGGTGACAGTTTCCAGGTCCGCGTCGTACAACCAGATTGTTTTGTTATTGGACACCAGTAATTGCGGCATTGGTTCGCGCGTTTCCCAATAGAATTTACCAGGGCGCATCAGCATAAAATTACCCTTGCTGACTTCTTGTTCGGCACCAGTTTTGTCGTAAGTGGTTTGCACAAAATTGCCTTGCAGACTGTTCATGGCATCCAGCAGTTTGCGCAATTGCACAGCGGCTTGATCATCAGCTGCATTCGCAAATGTGGAAAACACTATAAAAGCGCCGATTACGATGCGCGGCAAAAACTTCAGGAGAAATGTCATAAATTATCCAGGTAGATCGAATGTGAACGCAGGATTGCACCTTGGCAATCCTATCGTTTGAGGCTGAACCCGAGCCAAATTAATTGCGCCCGACTAATACTTCACGGTTTCCGTTATGGCCCGCCGAGGAAACAACACCTGCTGCTTCCATTGTTTCTATCAAGCGCGCTGCGCGGTTGTAGCCAATGCGCAATTTGCGTTGTACCGAAGAGATTGATGCCTTGCGCGATTCGATAACAAATTCCACGGCCTCATCATAGAGCGCATCCTTCTCCCCATCGCCCTCTTCACCACCTTCACTGGGTAAGCCGGGAACTGGAATGGAGTTGTTATCGTCGTCAGTGATGCCGTCGATATATTGTGGCGCACCGCGTTTTTTCCAGTCGGCCACCACTTTATGAACTTCATGGTCATCCACAAACGCACCGTGGACACGGATCGGGACGCTGGTACCCGACGGCAAATAGAGCATGTCACCATGCCCCAACAACTGCTCTGCCCCGCCTTGGTCCAGAATGGTACGCGAGTCAATTTTGGACGAAACCTGGAAGGCGATACGGGTCGGCACGTTGGCTTTGATCAAGCCGGTGATAATGTCCACCGATGGACGCTGGGTCGCAAGGATCAAATGGATACCGGCCGCACGCGCTTTTTGCGCAATACGCGCGATCAGTTGCTCCACCTTTTTCTTATCGACGATCATCATCATGTCAGCGAATTCGTCGATCACCACCACGATAAATGGCAGCTCGTCCAAATCCGGTGCGGTGGCCACTTCCGCGCCCGCTTCAAAGTTGTCTTCCGGTTTGAACAATGGATCTTTAATCGGTTCGCCCGCTTTGGCCGCATCGTCCACCTTGCGGTTGTAGCCAGCAAGGTTACGCACACCCAGTGCGGACATCAGCTTGTAGCGCCGCTCCATCTCACCTACACACCAGCGCAGGCCGTTGGAGGCGTCTTTCATATCGGTAATGACCGGCGTAAGCAAATGGGGAATACCCTCGTAAACCGAGAGCTCCAGCATTTTCGGGTCCACCAGAATCAGGCGTACTTCTTTGGGTGTGGATTTGTACAGCAGGCTCAGCAGCATGACGTTAACGCCCACCGATTTACCGGAACCGGTGGTACCTGCTACCAGTAAGTGCGGCATTTTGGCCAGATCGGACACCACCGGCTGACCGGAGATATCGTGCCCCAGCACCATCGTCAACGGCGACTTGGCGTTCTCATAAGCTTCCGAGGAAATCACTTCCGACATCCGTACCATTTCGCGATGGACGTTGGGGATTTCTACCCCCATCACGGATTTACCCGGAATGACTTCCACCACCCGCACGGAAACGACTGCCAGTGAACGCGCAAGGTCTTTGGCGAGGCCGGAAATCCGGCTAGCTTTAATACCGGGGGCGGGCTGGATTTCAAAACGGGTAACGACAGGCCCTGGCTGTACAGAAACCACTTCGATCTCGATACCAAAATCTTTAAGTTTCAGCTCCAGCAGTTTGGACATCGCTTCCAATGATTCTTTGGAATAACCCTTATCACTGCGCTTATCGGGTGGATCGAGCAAGCTCAGAGGCGGCAAAGTGCCCTCTGCGGGCTCCAGCGACTCAAACAGCGAAGGCTGCTTTTCTTTTTCGACGCGCGGGCTGGGTGCCGGTTTCTTTTTGGGAGGCTCGGTGATGATGACCGGCGCCACACGTCTGGCTTCCTGTTTTACGTGCTGCTCCACCACTTCACGGCGATGCTCCTGGGCTTTAACGGCGATTTGTTTCTCCGCTTTTTCACGGCGATACACCTGCCACTTTTCCAGCCCTTTATTAATACCAATCAGTGTCCAGCGGCCAAGGTCTTCACTGAGTTTTAACCAGGAAAGGTCAGTAAAAATGGTCATGCCAACAAGAAACAACGCAAGTAACAACAAAGTGCCGCCGGTGTAATTAAACGCACCGAAGACCGCATCGGACACTGCAGCGCCCAGCAAGCCGCCATTGGAATAAGGCAATACCGATTGACCGTCGCTGTAATGCATGGCTGCGATCCCGGTTCCAGCCACCATCACCAATATCAACCCGACCGAACGCAAGCCAAAAAACAACCAATCAATGCCCCCTTCGCGGTTACGATCTTTCAGAACCAGCCAGGCGCGATAGGCAATCATCACCGGGAACAAATACGCGAGATAACCAAACAATGAGAAAAATACATCGGCAATCCATGCACCGAAAGGGCCACCAGCATTTTGCACTACGGCGTTATCGCCCGTGCGCGACCAACCCGGGTCATTGGGGTCGTAACTGACCATGGCAATCAACAGGTAAAGGCAAATCGCCCCCAAACCAATCAGGGCGCCCTCTTTCAGCAGGCGCACCAACAAGTTGGAAGTCTGCTCTGAGGCGGGAGCACGGCGTTGCGGAGTAACTGATTTCAATGGTGATATCCCGAATAATGATAAACCCGGTCTCGGCCAGGTTTTGAGTAAACGAGGGCTATTGTAATTACTGGCGGCAGATTTACCACCGGCAAGATCACTCTACGGGGAAATCCGCTTAAAAAACTTGCCTACCCTGCAGGATCGCTATTGGGACAATCAAAGTTGCGCAGAATTTCAGCAGAGATTTAATGGTGTTGGGTATCGACGATGATGGTTTTCATATCCGGCCGCCAGCAAGTGACCAGATTGCGACCATGTTGTTTGGAGTAATACAGGGCTTCGTCCGCCTGCTGGATTAATTCGTTGGAAGTGACCGCGCCCATGCGCATAGAGGTAACACCGAAGCTACCAGTCACTTTAATACCATTAGTCACTTTTTCTTCGATTTTCTGCCGGCAACGCTCGGCAATTAATTGCGCCTGATCCAGTGGTGCACCCGGCAGGATTACACAAAATTCTTCACCACCGAAACGCGCCACCATATCCAGATCACGCACCACTTCGCGCAAACTGTTGGCAGCCATTTTAATCACTTCGTCACCCGCGGCATGGCCATAGGTATCATTTACTTTTTTGAAGAAATCAATATCCGCCATGATGCAACTGAATTCAGCATCGCCAGTGCGCGCGCCATCAAACTTGCTACCTAAATGTTCATACAACGCGCGGCGGTTAAAACAGTTGGTTAACGGATCGCGTGTGGCAAGGAACGTTAATTCTTTATTTTTATTTTCAATCGCCACCTGGGTCGCAGCCAATTGTTGGATCATATCTTCCAGTAACCGGCTCTTGGTTTCCAGTTCAGTAATGTCTTCAAACACGGCAATAGTGCCCTGGCTTGCACCTTTTGCATCCATGATGGGAACCGCGTTCACCAGAAAAATAGTTTCTTTATCGTTAGCATCCGGCAATAGCACACGCACACCGGTTTGCTTTACACCGCTGCCAATTGCTTTAAGCCAGGGATAATCTTGCGCTTCCTGTTTGGGATCCAGAAACCAGCCGAGGCTGCTCGCTTTTTTCCCCATCATGGATTGTTCTGTGCGTTGTAAGTGTTCAATCAACGTATTATTGGCCAATACAATTTGTTCGCGGCGATCCAGAATCAAAACGCCTTCTGCCAGAATATTTAATGCGTTGCGTACCCGCGCAGGAACTACAGCACTCGGGTCCAAATGTTTGAGCGCACGTTTGATGTAATACCAATAGCCAACAAAGCCACTGAGCGACACGAAAATAATTAACAGTACAAATGTCGGTAATTTAAAAATTGGATGGCTTTCACTCAGCAATGGTTCAAAACTTAATTCAAAATCAGCTGCTTTTGCGCCGTTAATCATGATAGGAAAACGGATATGCGTGGGCGTAGATTCATCAGGCTTTGCCTTGGCCCAATTTTTTGCATGAGCTTTTGTTTGTGCAACAACAACTCCATCATTACGACGCACAGCAACCGATAGGATTTCCGGATTGCGCTCCACCGTCGACTCAAGTAAATACTGCAACAACAATTCATCGCCGCGCAAAATTGCCACGCCCACTTGCGACGCAAGTGTTTCTGCAAGGCGTTTACGCACATCCAATTGTTGCCGCTCAGCACCCGGCGCAAGCCCGATGGCTTGAGCGAGAATCAGAATGGAGATCGTTAAAATCACCAACCCTAAACTTAACCGAACTGCAGGAGTAATACCTAACATTTATATCCCTTAAGCGATAATTCGAACGGCAAGCGCCGGATTATTGCCCTGGTTGTTTTTGTTGCGCATGATCAAATAAGTACCCCACTTCTTTTGCACTTTTATCTTCACGCGCGCGATCTTTGCGCTGCTGTTCCAGTTCTTTTTTGCGTTTGTTCACTTCATCCAGAATCGGCAAAGGATCCAGGCCGCGCCACAATGGCAACATAGACATTAAGGTTAACAATAGACTGCTGGCCCGCAAAGACCAAACCAGAATACCGGTTGTTACCGAAAAGGTAATGCCCGCCACAATAGCGCGCCGGTCTTGATCTTCTTCCATTGCCACATCCATTTGCTCGCGAATGCGACGGACTTCATTATCAAAATCAGCGGCTTCCCACGGGGCAAAACCGGCATCGGTAGTAATTAAACTGACCAGCGATGAGGACGCCGTGAGTGTCGTTACTGGAACATTACCCGCATTGAGCTGCGCTTCAATACGCTCATAATCACGGCTGGATTTATCGTTCGGCAGATTAAAATTATCTCTCGAATCATCCTGGTCAATTACGGGTGGAATATCCTGCCCATTTGTTCCCGGTACGTTGATATCAATACCTGTCTCCGGTAGCGCTACATTACCGCCATTATTGCCAGTGCCTCCACCATTGCCATCGGTGGGTGGCGTCGTTGGAGGTGTTGTCGGTGGCGTTGTTGGCACTTCCGGAATTGGCGGTACCGTGGTGGGTGGTGTCACCGGTGGCACGGTTGGAACTTCCGGCACGACTACCGGCGCAGCAACTACTGTTATTTTGAACCGCGTATCCACCCAGGCGCCGTCGCTGTCCTGTGCACGCAAAGTGATAAACGATTCACCACCAACCGTGGATGCAAATGCAATCGTGAGCATACCGGTGGTTTGATTCCACTGCACGTTAGTCGCAATAGCAGGATTGGAATTAGTCACCAGCGAATATTTCAGCACGGTTCCTTCTTCGATATCAGTAAATATTTTGTGCAAATCAATTTGTTGCGGTACTGCGCCGGCATTCACAAGAATATCGGCAATACCGGTCGACACCGGCACATCATTTACCGGTGCAATATTAATTCGCACCGATGTTTCAACCATAGCGCCATCGGCATCTTGCGCGCGGATAATTAAATCGCTGGAACCAAATTGATTCGCACCATAACTGAAAATCAATTTTCCGCTATTTGCATCAATGGTAATTCCGGTCACCAATGTCGGATTGGAATTACTGACTACTGAATATTGCAATTGATTTGCCGGTGTTTCTTCATCGCTAAATGTGGCAAATAAATCCAGCTGATCACCAACAGCGTCCTCAAAACTATTGATAATAACAGGCGCACCTGTAACCGGATTATCGTTAACCGCTTCGACCTGGATAATAAATTGAAAACTAACATTCGCTTCACCATCACTGGCGATTAATTGAATAGCGATATTACCAACATCATTATTTTCCGGTGTGCCACTGAACGTTAATGTACTGGCATCAAACTGCAACCACCCGGGCAAGGGTTGACCATTTGCTAATTGCGCACTGAAGCTGAGTGAATCCCCTGCGTCCACATCGTTGAACATAGCCAACGGAAAATTCAGAGTAAAGGGTGAATCCTCTTGCGCAACGGCGCTTACTGACGGCGCATTAACTGTGGGAGCATCATTAGTATTAATGACGGTGATACTAAAATTATCACTCACGCTGCCGCCATGACCGTCACTAACGGTTACCTGCAGATTAATAACACCAACATCGTCATTGGTCGGTGTGCCGCTAAAGGTGCGCGTTGCTGCATCAAAACTCAACCAGGATGGTAAAGCGCCGCCACCCACCATTTGCACGGAATAACCGAGCGTATCACCTTCAGCATCACTAAATGCATTCACTGGAATAGTGAAGGAAAACCGGGAGTCTTCATTGACCGATTGATCACTAACACCATTTAGTACCACAGGTGGTAAATTCGCTGGCAACGCATTAACCACCAGATCAAAATTATCACTGATAATTCCACCGTTACCGTCACTGGCAATCACATCAATACTCAAAGTACCGATGTTCGCGGTTGCAGGAGTTCCACTAAACGTGCGAGTTGCCGCATTAAATGTTAACCATGCGGGCAACGCACCACCACCGGCAAGTTGCACCGTGTAAGTGAGTGTGTCTCCAATATCTACATCAGCAAAGGTATTCGCGGCGAATTGAAAATTAAATGCAGAATTTTCTGTTACTGATTGGTTGGCAATCGGATTGGCAACTGTGGGTGCATCATTGGTGTTGGCAATTGCAAGCGTAAAACTGTCGGTAACAGTGCCGCCATTACCATCATCAGCAATCACATCAATGGAGATAGTGCCAACATCACCATTGGCCGGCGTACCACTGAATGTGCGTGTCACCGCATCAAAATTTAACCACGCCGGCAATGCGCCACCACCCGTTAATTGCGCAGTGTAAGTAAGGGTATTACCAACATCTGCATCAGCAAACGTATTTGCGGCGAATTGAAAATTAAATACAGTATCTTCAGTCGCATTTTGATCGGGAATAGCATTAGCCACTGTAGGCGGATCATTAACATCGTTAACTGTGATGGTAAAGGTGTCAGTAATTGTGCCGCCGTTGCCATCACTGGCGATAACATCAATAGATATCGCCCCCAAATCAGCACTGCCTGGGGTGCCGCTGAATGTACGTGTAACCGGATCGAAACTTAGCCATGCTGGCAACGCACCGCCACCGGCAAGTTGGACTGAATACGTGAGTGTATCGCCCACATCAGGGTCGGCAAACGTA
>JAGKWQ010000005.1 GCA_021151825.1 Cellvibrionaceae bacterium | reverse complement strand
GCTACCGGTAGTGATTACCATCTCTACCAGGCCGGAGAAAATCTCACGCTCAGCGCTGACGATATCGCATTGAACTGTCATGGCCATTTTTGTCTCTCGATTATCTAGCGTTCATTAAAGGTCGAGAAGCGAATCAGCAATGGCCCCGCGTTAGCAGGGCCGACTCAATTACTTGAGCTTGCTGGCTTTTTCGATTGCTTCGTCGATTGAACCTACCATGTAGAAAGCTTGTTCTGGCAGGTGATCGTAATCACCGGCTAACAAACCTTTGAAACCACGGATGGTTTCTTTCAGTGGAACGTATTTGCCCGGAGAACCGGTGAATACTTCCGCTACGTGGAAAGGTTGTGACAGGAAACGCTCGATTTTACGCGCGCGGTTTACGGTTTGTTTGTCTTCTTCAGACAATTCATCCATACCGAGGATCGCGATAATATCTTTCAACTCTTTGTAACGTTGGAGTACGGTTTGTACACCGCGCGCTACCGAGTAGTGCTCGTTGCCGATAACCATTGGGTCCAACTGGCGTGAGGTTGAATCCAGTGGATCGATCGCCGGGTAAATACCCTTGGCAGCGATGTCACGGCTCAATACTACGGTTGAGTCCAAGTGGGCGAAAGTGGTTGCTGGCGACGGGTCAGTCAAGTCGTCCGCTGGTACGTATACCGCTTGTACAGAGGTAATAGAACCAATCTTGGTAGAAGTAATACGCTCTTGCAGAACGCCCATTTCTTCCGCCAATGTTGGCTGGTAACCTACCGCTGAAGGCATACGACCCAACAGTGCAGATACTTCTGTACCGGCCAGGGTGTAACGGTAAATGTTGTCAACGAACAACAGAACGTCTTTACCTTCATCACGGAATTTTTCTGCCATGGTCAGACCAGTCAGAGCTACACGGAGACGGTTCCCCGGCGGCTCATTCATTTGGCCGTACACCATCGCTACTTTGTCTACTACGTTAGATTCTTTCATCTCGTGGTAGAAGTCGTTACCTTCACGGGTACGCTCACCTACACCGGCGAATACAGACAGACCGCTGTGCTCTTTCGCGATGTTGTTGATGAGTTCCATCATGTTCACGGTTTTACCTACACCGGCACCACCGAACAGGCCTACTTTACCGCCTTTGGCGAATGGGCAAACCAGGTCGATAACTTTAATACCAGTTTCGAGCAGTTCTTCAGAAGCTGCCAGCTCTTCGTACTTGGGCGCTGCACGGTGAATCTGCATACGCTCTTGTTCGCCGATTGGACCACACTCGTCGATTGGGTTACCCAATACATCCATAATACGGCCAAGGGTTTGGGTACCTACGGGTACTTTAATTGGCTCGTTGGTATTGGTCACAACCAAACCACGACGCAAACCTTCGGAGGAGCCCAGAGCAATAGTACGGACTACACCGTCGCCTAATTGCTGTTGTACTTCGAGGGTCAGGTTGCCATCGGTGATAACCAAAGCGTCATACACTTTAGGCACTGCATCGCGTGGGAATTCCACATCGATAACGGCGCCGATAATCTGAACGATACGTCCGCTACTCATTTCCGGTTCCTCTTTGTTCCAGAAATTCCAGATCCCTTTTAATAAAACTTGGGGGTCTGAAGGATTAAATACAAAAATCGTTGGCCTTTCAGGGCAAATGCATAACAGCGCAGCTTATTGGATCGCTGCCGCACCGCCCACAATTTCTGACAGTTCCTGGGTAATCGCTGCCTGACGTGCTTTGTTGTAAATCAACTTCAAGCTATCAATCAATTCGCCGGCGTTGTCGGTTGCGCTCTTCATCGCAATCATCCGCGCCGCTTGTTCAGAGGCCGCGTTTTCAACCACCGCTTGATAGACTTGCGATTCAATAAAGCGAGTCAGCAACCCTTTTAACAGGAATTCTGCATCTGGCTCGTAGATATAATCCCAGTGATGTTTCAACTTGGTATTTTCTTCGGCAACCAAAGGCAGCAATTGGCGAACTTTTGGTGATTGGGTCATGGTGTTAACAAAGTCGTTGCTCACCAGGAACAGCTTGTCGATAGTGCCGGCTTCAAACGCATCCAGCATTACCTTCACACTGCCGATCAGGTCAGCCACTTGCGGGGCTTCGCCGATATCGCGAGTTGAAGCAACTACATTGCCGCCAAAGCTTTTGAAAAACTGACCTGCTTTAGCACCAATCAAACCCAAATCAATCGCTACACCCTTATCAGCCCAGACTTTCATATCTCTGATAGCAGTTTTGAACAGGTTAGTGTTCAAACCACCGCACAGACCGCGGTCACTGGAAACAATGATGTAGCCAACGCGTTTAACATCGCGCTCTTTCATAAAACGGTGTTTGTACTCGGGGCTGGAGTTGGCCAGATGCCCGACTACTTCACGAATACGCTGGGCATAAGGTTTGCCCAATTGCATCCGCTCTTGTGCACGGCGCATTTTACTCGCGGCGACCATTTCCATCGCGCTGGTAATTTTCTGCGTGCTTTTGACGCTCGCTATCTGCGTCCGAATTTCTTTTGTGCTTGCCATCTCTCGAACCCCGGTTAAGGCCTCTCGACCTAAAAGGTTAGAGATCGCTGCGAGTTAACGCAGCGATCGCCAGATTACCAGGTGCGGCTCGCTTTCAGCTTGGTCACCAGCTCTTTGAACTTGCCTTCCAATTCGCCGTTCCAGTCACCAGTGGCATCAATGTGAGCCATAGTGTCAGCGTATTCAGATTTGGCGAAAGACAACAGAGCCGCTTCGAAGTCCAGCACTTTGCTAACTTCGATATCTTTCAGGTGACCTTCGTTCGCAGCGAACAGTACCAATGCCATTTGCGCAACACTCAATGGAGCAAATTGTTTTTGCTTCATCAGCTCGGTAACACGTTGACCGTGTTCCAATTGTGATTTGGTTGCTTCGTCCAGGTCGGATGCGAACTGGGAGAAGGCCGCCAACTCACGGTATTGCGCCAATGCGGTACGGATACCACCGGAGAGTTTCTTGATAACTTTGGTCTGAGCAGCACCACCTACACGCGATACCGAAATACCGGCGTTCATCGCAGGGCGAATACCTGAGTTGAACATGGACGATTCAAGGAAAATCTGTCCGTCGGTGATAGAGATCACGTTGGTTGGAACGAACGCAGAAACGTCACCCGCCTGGGTTTCAATGATTGGCAATGCGGTCAAAGAACCGGTTTTACCTTTCACTTCGCCATTGGTGAATTTCTCTACGTACTCTTCGCTCACGCGAGATGCACGTTCCAGCAGACGGGAGTGCAGATAAAACACATCGCCAGGATAGGCTTCGCGGCCCGGTGGACGACGCAGCAACAGGGAGATTTGACGGTAAGCCCAGGCTTGCTTGGTCAGGTCGTCATAAATAATCAGGGCATCTTGACCGCGATCACGGAAGTATTCACCCATGGTACAACCGGTGAATGCTGCCAGGAATTGCATCGCTGCAGGATCAGAAGCAGTCGCTGCGATCACAACAGTGTGATCCATCGCGCCGTGCTCTTCCAGCTTGCGCACAACACTCGCAACAGAAGATGCTTTTTGACCGATCGCTACATAAATACACTTAATGCCAGAACCTTTCTGGTTGATGATCGCATCAACGGCGATAGCAGTTTTACCGATTTGACGGTCACCGATGATCAGCTCACGCTGGCCACGGCCGATTGGTACCATCGCATCAATTGCTTTCAAACCGATTTGTACTGGCTGGTCTACCGACTTACGCCAAATTACGCCCGGTGCAATTTTCTCAACTGCGTCGGTCATTTTGGTGTTCAGCGGACCTTTACCGTCGATCGGGTTGCCCAGTGCGTCAACAACGCGACCCAGCAATTCCGGACCAACAGGCACTTCAAGGATACGGCCAGTACACTTACATTTTTGGCCTTCGGCCACACCGCGGTAATCACCCAGGATTACAGCACCCACGGAGTCGCGCTCCAGGTTCAGTGCCATACCGTAGATACCGCCTTCAAATTCAATCATCTCACCGTACATAACCTCGGCGAGACCGTGAATACGAATAATACCGTCGGTTACGGAAACCACAGTACCTTCGTTTTGTGCTTCTGTTGAAAACTCAAGGCCAGCGATGCGCTGCTTGATGATTTCACTGATTTCAGAAGGATTCAGTTGCTGCATGCTCTGTTCCTCAACCCTAAAATTAGGATTTCATTGCTTCGGCGAGCTTCGCCAAGCGACCACGGACTGAACCGTCGATAACCATATCGCCAGTGGAGATAACAATCCCACCTAACAGGTTCTTATCAACCGAACCTTGAACACTGACTTTACGATCCAGTTTGGCGCTTAGTGCCTGAGCCAATTTGTTAATCAAGTCAACGGACAACTCGTAAGCTGCTGTTACCTCGACATCAATAGTTTTTTCTTGCTGCGCTTTCAGTCGGGCAAAAATCTCTTTCACGTAGGGAAGAAGAGCCAGACGTTTATTGCTTGCAAGGGTGTGGATGAAATTCTTTTGATTCTCATCCAGTTGTTCACCACAAACCTGCACAAAAACGGAAGCTTTCTGCTGTGCCGACAAACCAGATGCGCTTAACGCTTTTTTCACCTGATCTTGTTCGGCAACGGCGGCTGAAACTTCCAGAGCTTCAAACCATGACTGCAATTTGTTGGCAGCCAGGGCGAACTCGAATGCTGCTTTGGCGTAGGGTCTAGCCAGGGTAGTGAGTTCAGCCATATCTACCTCTCTTACAGCTGCGCAGCGAGTTTGTTTACCAACTCGTTGTGAGCGTTTTGATCGATAGAAGATTCCAGAATCTTTTCTGCACCATGCTCAACCACTTTTTGTTTAGCCAGTTCGAGATCTTTTTCAGCTTTATCGGCAGCCTGAAGACCATCGGCAATACGCTTGGTGCGCTCTGCCAATGCCGCAACAATGGGTGGCCACACAAAGCGGTGTGTCAGATAGATGAAGATGACAAACGCCACCATCTGACCGATAAGAGTTGCATTAAGATTCACGATTAAATGCCTTTGTTAAAGGGATGTAAATCGCAACAGGACCGCTAAAAAATTAGACGCCAGTTGCGAACAGGATGTACATGCCGATACCAACACCGATCATTGGTACCGCGTCAACCAGACCCATAACAACGAAGAATTGAGTACGCAGCATCGGGATCAATTCTGGTTGACGAGCACCGCCTTCCAGGAACTTACCACCAAGAATACCTACACCAATCGCAGCGCCTACAGCGCCCAAACCAATTACCAGTGCACCCGCCAAATAAATCAAAGCTTGAGCTTCAGTCACAGTGTTTTCTCCTACTAAGTTGATAAATGAAAAAAATAAAACAAACTAAAAAAAACAAATTACAAAACTGGTTACAAACGCTTAATTTTTCTTTTTGGATTAGTGCTGCTCATCCGTTTGATAAGCCATGCTCATATACACAATGGTCAACGACATGAAGATCAGCGCTTGCAAGAAAATAATCAGGATATGGAACAACGCCCAGATAACCTGAATAACACCCGCAACACCGGCGAAAATAATGCCTGCGCCGTAAAGGATCGCTACCAGGATAAAAATAATTTCGCCGGCATAGAGGTTGCCGAAAAGACGCAGGCCCAGTGATACAGGCTTGGCAATCAAACCAGGCAATTCAAGTACGAGGTTTACCGGAATAAACAAGGTTTGCACAATCGGGTTGCTGCTGCTGAAAGGATGCAGCGTTAATTCTTTCAGGAAACCCAACAAACCTTTCTGGGTAATGCTGAACCAAATAATCAAAATAAATATACAGAGAGCCATACCCAGGGTGATGTTTGGATCGGTTGATGGCACCACTTTGAAAAATACGGCATGAGGATCAGCACCAAGGGAAACGCCGATCAACTTTGCAATTTCAGGGAGAAGGTCGACGGCAATCAAGTCCATCGCATTCATGAAGAACACCCAGACAAAAACAGTAAGGGCCATAGGTGCAATCATGGCGTTTTTGTAAGGGAACATGCTTTTCACATTGCTGTCTACAAATTCAATCGCAGCTTCAACCACGTTTTGCAGACCGGTTGGAACATCGCTGTTAGCTTTTTTAGCCACACTGCGGAAAATAAAGAAAAACACCGAGGCCAAAATCACTGACCAACCCAGGGTATCCACATGGAAAGCCCAGAAACCCATTTGCGCCGCTTCAGCAGAATCGTGCGCAAAACCCCAGCTACCGTCAGGCAATTGACCATAGGTGAGGTTGGTAAGGTGGTGTTTAATATACTCGGAGGATGTTAATGCTTCATGCTCGGCGGATGACATCGTTAAGTTCCAAAATGATTAAAGTTGAAAAAACTTCCGGCTGGGTCGCAGCTGTTTTCTAATCAGTAATTAGAAGGCTAGCTACTGGCGACGCACCAGCGGGTTAATCCAGGCTACAACCTGAATCATCACATAAGCCAGGATCATGGTAGCGGCGTAAGCGGCTTCTTTCAGAAACCCAATCTGCTTAAAGGCCAGCAAAAACATCAAGGCTGTGATTACAAATTTTCCAAGCTCGCCAGTGTAAAAGGCGGCGAGCATTTTTTGGGGTGGCGCGCCCAACGGAGGACGAAACGCCACTAGCGCCAGCCATAAGTTGGCTGTCACACCAATAATTCCACCAATAAAAATTGAAACTGCAATCGGATAGCTGATTGCCAGAGCAGTAGCGGCAGCAACCAGAGTTACAACCAACTGGGCGGCTACTGTTTGGAGAGCAAAACCACGCCCCTTGAGATAACGAGACATGTGCTTGAGACCCCCATTTTTCGCGGCGGCATTCTGTCACAACTGACAGCTTATTACCATTGGTAACATGCTTATGCTCGGCGCGCTCAAATGGGGCGCATTATAGTGATTAACCCTCCTAGCAGCAACCATCGGGCTAGCATCAAAGGGGAAAACTGACTAGTAAATTTGTTGTAAATTTACTAGTCAGTTTTTTGTTTACTGTAATTAGTGGTTAAAGCAAATACCTACAACTAGATATAGGGAAAAAGCACTTTTGGAGAAGGATAAAAAATAATTCAATAAATAAAATTATTTGATATGGTCCAAAATACCATCTAATTCATCCAGTGAGTTGTAGCTAATAACCAGCTTGCCTTTGCCTTTTGCACCATGTTGAATTTCCACACCAGCACCCAGGGTTTCCGAAAGCTTATCCTGCAAACGCCGGATGTCAGCAGACACTTGCACCTCCGGTTTTACTTTTTCCTGCCCCTGGTTTTCCTGATACAAGCGCACCAGCGCTTCGGTTTGGCGTACCGATAAACCTTTGGCGACAATCTGCCGGGCAATTTCTTTTTGCTGTTGCGGCTCCAATGTCAAGAGCGCACGTGCATGCCCCATTTCCAAATCGCCATGCTCAAGCAATGTTTTAACTTCTTCATTGAGCGCAATCAAACGTAACAGGTTGGTAATTGTCGTGCGTGATTTTCCAACGGCCTGTGCAACTTCGGCATGGGTTAATTCAAATTCATCTTGCAGGCGTTTTAATGCAACAGCTTCTTCAATCGGATTTAAATTTTCGCGCTGAATATTTTCGATCAATGCCATAGCAATGGCAGCTTCATCTGGCACATCGCGAATTACGGCGGGAATCTTATCCAGCCCCGCTAATTGCGTTGCGCGCCAGCGGCGTTCACCGGCGATAATTTCGTAGCGGCCTTCACCGATTCCACGTACAACAATGGGTTGCATTACCCCCTGGACTTTAATTGATTCTGCCAATTCTTCCAGCGCTTCCGCGTGCATATCGCGGCGCGGTTGATATTTTCCACGCTGGATTAACTCAACGGGCAAATGCGCAAGTTTGCCATCTTTGTATTCAATTTTTTGATCGGTGTCGCTCGGGTTGATGGACATTTCCGGCGCTGGTGCAGTTACTCCCAAACCAGCACTCAAGAGTGCATCCAAGCCCTTACCCAAACCTTTGCGTTTACTCGACATTCTTGTTGGCCTTATTTCAATTCAAAAAACGAATACTTAATTGGCAACTGCAGTTTCTGCAGCAGATTTATTGCTGGGTTCATTGCGACGTAAAATTTCGCCCGCCAATGCAAGGTACGCAATGGCACCTTTGGACTGGCGATCAAATGCCAATACCGGCATACCGAAACTCGGTGCTTCCGCGAGGCGCACGTTGCGCGGAATACAGGTGCGATATAAACGATCGCCAAAGTGTTGTTGTAATTGTGCGGATACATCATTGGTCAAACTGTTGCGCGGATCATACATGGTGCGCAGCAGGCCTTCGATTTTTAAATTCGGATTTAATACTTTTTGAATTTGATTGATAGTACCAACCAGCGCTGATAAACCTTCCAGTGCGTAGTACTCACATTGCATGGCGATAATCACACCATCGCAGGCAGCTAATGCGTTCAAAGTAAGCATGTTTAGTGAAGGAGGGCAATCAATTAGAATGTAATCGTAACTATCGCGCACTTGATTTAATGCATTTTGTAAACGACGCTCTTTGTTATCGAGTGCAAGCATTTCCACTTCTGCTGCGGTGAGATCGCCGTTGGCGGGAAGTACATGGTATTTGCCACTTTCCGAAACCTGAATGCAATCTTTAATCGCGGCACGCTCAGTCAGCACATCGTAAATACTTTCTTCGACTTCATTTTTATTGACGCCGCTACCCATAGTGGCATTGCCTTGCGGGTCCAGATCAACCAATAGCACGCGTTTTTTGGTCGCGACCAAAGACGCTGCCAGATTTACGCAGGTTGTTGTTTTGCCCACACCGCCTTTCTGATTTGCAATTGCATAGATCTTGGTCAAGTGACAATCCTATAACCACCGCGTGGTTGAAAAATTTTATTGTTTGGCCCGCATAATTAACAAATGGCGTTCGCCATCAGTTTCTGCGACAACTAATTTAATGGTTTCCACTAATTCAATCTTATCGCTGATCGGCGCTAATTCATCTTCCGGAAACAGGCCTTTCATCGCGAGAAAAATTCCATCAGTTTCGATAAGGTTTGCACAACCTTCCGTCATATCTTGCAAACTGGCAAAAGCGCGGCTGATAACACCCTGGAATTTTTCCGTTGGTACAAACTCTTCTACACGGCGATTTTCTACCGTTACATTCGTTAGCCCCAGCAAGGTTTTTACGTGAAATAAAAACCGGGTTTTTTTACCGTTGCTATCCAACAGGGTAAATTGTTTTTCCGGGAACATAATCGCCAATGGGATTCCCGGTAAACCACCGCCGGTTCCTACATCAATCATCCGCGTCAGCGGAAAATTTTTCTGCGTACTGATCCACGGCACTACGCTTAGGCTATCCAGTAAGTGGCGGGCAACCATTTGCTGGATATCGCGCACTGCGGAAAGATTATAGGCTTTGTTCCATTTTTCAAA
The DNA here is from genome assembly GCA_021151825.1 of Cellvibrionaceae bacterium. Classification (GTDB taxonomy): domain Bacteria; phylum Pseudomonadota; class Gammaproteobacteria; order Pseudomonadales; family Cellvibrionaceae; genus Cellvibrio. Next base: position 587,494 of record JAGKWQ010000005.1, on the reverse strand, counting down.
TTCGCGGATATACACCAATAATTTTTCAATTTGCACACTGCTCAACGCCACCGACATTTCGGCCGCGCCGCGTATCAATTGTTGATGTAAACGGTCTTGTAAATCTACGTCAATCACTCTTGGCACTCATAATATCCGCGGAGCGGAAAAAATTTTGATGCGGCACTGTTTAATAAATTACTCAACAACAATAATTAACTGGCTTGTTGTTCAGGGACATCATCTTTTAAACGCTTGAGCACGCCGCGTTTTTTCAAATACACAAGCACCAGTGAAATCGCTGCCGGAGTAATACCTGAAATGCGCGAAGCACGTGCCAGAGTTTGTGGGCGCGCCGCAATCAATTTTTGTTTAACTTCATTCGATAAACCATCGACTTGGGAATAATCAAAGTCATCGGGAATAATCGTATTTTCGTAAGCGCGTAAACGATTCACATCGTCCTGTTGACGTTCAATATAGCCGGAATATTTTGCTTCGATTTCCACTTGCTCCGCCGCTGCTTCATTGGCGATAGCCACGCCTTTAAGATTGGCAATATCAACGTACGTCAATTCCGGGCGCTTCAGCAAATCCATCAAACTGTATTCACGCGCGAGTTTGGTCTGGATTTTTTGCTCGATAATTTCCGCTTCGGCAGAACCGGCTTGTATCCAGGTTGAACGCAAGCGCTGTTGTTCCAGTTCGATTTGTTCGCGTTTGTCGCAAAATAATTGCCACTGCTCATTACCAATCAAACCAAGCTCGCGACCTTTTTCAGTCAAACGCAAATCAGCATTATCTTCACGCAACAATAATCGATATTCAGCGCGGCTGGTAAACATTCGATAAGGTTCTTTAGTACCAAGCGTAATCAAATCATCAACCAATACGCCAATGTAAGCTTGATCGCGCGTTGGACACCAGGCTTCTTTTTCCTGCGCGCGCAGCGCCGCGTTAATTCCTGCGAGCATACCTTGTGCACCCGCTTCTTCGTAACCGGTGGTGCCATTAATTTGGCCGGCAAAAAATAATCCGCCGATCACTTTGGTTTCCAGGCTGTGTTGCAAATCCTGCGGATTGAAAAAATCGTATTCAATCGCGTAACCGGGGCGAAGGATATGCGCGTTTTCAAAACCCTTCATTGAACGCACGATTTCCAATTGCACATCAAATGGCAAACTGGTGGAAATACCATTGGGGTAAAGTTCGTGGGTAGTTAAACCTTCAGGTTCGATAAAAATCTGGTGCGAGTCTTTATCCGCGAAGCGGTGAATTTTATCTTCGATGGATGGACAATAACGCGGACCAATACCTTCAATCACGCCGGAGTACATAGGCGAGCGATCAAGGTTACGACGAATCACATCGTGGGTTTTTTCATTGGTGTGAGTGATGTAACAGCAAATCTGGCGCGGTTGCATTTCACGATTACCGCGCACCGACATTATCGGACGCGGTTCATCGCCCCACTGCTTTTCCAACACATCAAAATTTACCGTACGCGCATCAATGCGTGGCGGCGTTCCGGTTTTCAGACGATCAACACGTAGCGGCAATTCGCGCAGGCGTTTTGATAATGCAATTGATGGCGGATCGCCAGCGCGCCCCCCCGAATAATTTTGTAACCCGATGTGGATCAATCCACCCAAAAAGGTACCGGCAGTCAGCACCACCTGGTTGGCCATAAATTTCAGGCCCATCTGGGTAATCACGCCGCGCACCTGGTCGTTTTCTACGATCAGGTCGTCAGCCGCTTGCTGGAAGATCCACAAGTTTTCCTGGTTTTCCAGGGTTTCGCGGATCGCCGCTTTATAGAGAATCCGGTCAGCCTGGGCCCGGGTCGCCCGCACCGCCGGACCTTTGCGGGCATTCAGAATGCGAAACTGGATTCCGCCTTTATCGGTAGCCAATGCCATGGCGCCGCCAAGTGCGTCAATTTCTTTCACCAGATGGCTTTTACCAATACCACCGATCGCCGGGTTACAGGACATCTGGCCAAGGGTTTCGATATTGTGAGTGAGTAGCAAAGTTTTACAGCCCATACGCGCCGCCGCCAAACAAGCCTCGGTTCCGGCGTGGCCGCCACCGATCACAATCACATCAAAACGATCCGGGAAAATCATCGCTTACACCTTGCAGCCTAACTGCGTACTTAGCTAAAAAATGACCCGTTGGTCAAAAGGGGCGACATTATAGAGCGAGTCTCGGTTTTGCACAAAACTTGTACAGGGATTAATCAATCATTTTTTGCATCCGCCAGTCGCGTTTTATCAACATGGAAAAACTTATTCAAAAAAAGAGTTCGCGTTACAACAAAGAAGAAATTTTTAAATAATGAAATATATATTTTTGTTATTTAGGGTTTTTAATGATGTTGTTATATATAGTGAATCAAATTTTTGTGGATAAGTAATTTAACTATTTGATTTATATTAATTTATTGAATTTATAAATACAGGGAAAAGGCCTAAGTAAACTGGGTTAAAGCTGCTGGAAAGCTGGTTGTAAAACCGTGAGTTATACAGAAAAACCAGAAATGCTGACTTATCCCCAAAACCCTTCCCAGTTTTTGTTATTCAAATCCACAGATTTGTACACACAGGGAATATCAAACAATAGAAATTCTTGTTAAAACAGGTATTTATGATAGAAAACTCGATTTAACTGTGGATAACCTGTGTAACTGTGTGGAAAAAGTTGAAGATAAGCCGGTACTAAGGTTTCTGTTGGGGTAAGGTTATAGCGTTTAGGAAGAATCCAAAGAGATTTTGCAGGAATTTGGTTTTCAAGTTTTTTAAGAAGCGTTTGAGGATTCCAATCCATCAATTTTTTGGTTTTCAACATTCTGCCAAGGTGATTTTTCCGTTTGAGCATCCAGCCAGCGAAGAATCAAATCCCAATCGTTGCGGTCTCGCTCATGGCTTTGCTGATGGTAATCAGCAATTCCACGTCCTTCGCTATAAGCCTTCACGTAAAACTGGGTATCCCGTAGTGTGGCTGGATAGGGAATATTCAGGCTGAGTAAAAATTTCTGCAGCCGCTCCCAGGCATTAGTTTGTTGTTTCACACGATTAGCCACGACAGCAATAGGGCGACGTTTATGGCGCATGGTTTGGGTAAGTAAAAGTTCGCCGATGAAACGAGCGCTGGCACGAATATCAATATCAGAGGGCAAAACCGGAATGATGATCAGATCGTGGTGTTGCACCATATCGTTCAACGCGTTATCGGCAAGACCGGGTGCGCTGTCAGTAATAAGCCAACGGGTGGATTTTGGAGCGCGCCATTGAAAGCTGCGCGTGATACGACTGTTTTGTTCGATTTTCACACCGAAGATTTTGGGCAGGGTTTCCGGGCGGGTATTTAACCAATGGCTAGCTGAACCTTGCGGGTCGGTATCTACCAATACTGTGGTTTCACCACGTTTTGCCAACCAGGCCGCGAGATTGGTACTCAGTGTCGTTTTACCTGATCCACCTTTGCCGTTGATTACCAACACCCGGCAGGCCGATAACAGTTGTATCGCCACCATAGGTTCGGCTTTCTTTATAAGGGGAGGATTATTCACGGTACTGTCTATGTTGCTTAATTTATAAGCAGTATAGACATAGCTGCCGGTTTAATTTTGGAAGGGGTTCACAGCTAAATATCCAGGTTGAATAAAACGACGAAAATAAATAACTATTTACCAATACAGAAGCTGCTGAAGATTCTTCCCAGAAGATCATCCGGCGTAAATTCACCAGTAATTTCTCCCAACGCATTTTGAGCCTGGCGTAAATCTTCAGCGAGAAGTTCACCGGCGGCATAACCCTGGAGTTGTGCTCTACCGGAATAAAGGAAGGATTGGGCGCGTTCCAGTGCATCCAGATGGCGGCGGCGGGCAGTGAAACCACTTTCGCTATTGTCGCTAAAACCCATAATAGTTTTTAGATGGTGTTTGAGTTCATCAACACCTTCACCAGTAGCAGCGCTGATACCAATATAAGTGGTGCCAGCATTTGATTGCGACAAACCTGCCTGTTCACCACTGAGATCTATCTTGTTACGCACCAGGGTAACTTTGGTGGGATCTTGCAGTTGATCGACAAATTCCGGCCATATTTCATGGGGATTGTTAAAGGTTGTCTGGCGGCTATCAATTAATAATAAAACGCGATCAGCTTGCTGGATTTCCTGCCAGGCACGCTGGATACCAATTTGTTCAACCTCATCCGGGCTTTCGCGCAAACCTGCGGTATCAATAATATGCAGTGGCATGCCATCAATATGGATATGTTCACGCAATACATCGCGCGTTGTGCCTTCAATGCTGGTAACGATCGCGGATTCACGGCCACTCAGGGCATTTAACAAACTGGATTTACCAGCGTTGGGCCGGCCAGCGATAACTACACGCATTCCATCGCGGACCAGTGCACCTTGGCGTGCTTCTTTAAATACCTGTTCCAGTTTTTGAATAATCGCGCTCAAATCACCGGCGACTTTGCCATCGCTCAGGAAATCAATCTCTTCTTCCGGAAAATCGATTGACGCTTCCACATAAATACGCAGATGAATCAGCGCTTCTACCAATTCATGGATACGTTTTGAAAACACACCTTGCAATGAGTGCAAAGCATTGCGCGCGGCTTGTTCGGTGGTGGCATCGATTAAATCAGCGATAGCTTCGGCTTGGGCGAGATCCAATTTGTCATTCAGGAACGCCCGTTCGGAAAACTCACCGGGCCGCGCCAGGCGAACCCCCAAACGGGTAATTTCGCGCAGTAACAAATCCAGAATTACCGGGCCGCCGTGACCTTGGAGTTCAAGGACATCTTCACCGGTAAAAGAATTGGGGCCAGGGAAAAACAGGGCAATACCCTGATCGAGAATGCCGCCATTAGCGGTTGAAAAATCACAGTAATGGGCATGACGCGGTTGCAAATTAATAGAAAGAAGACTTTCAGCAACCTGTTTAGCCTTGGGGCCGGAGACGCGCACTATACCGACACCACCGCGGCCAGTGGCGGTGGCTATGGCGGCGATGGTGTCAGTAATAATCATGGCAATAACTTATTTGGTATCTGCGTTGTCGATTTGTTTGGTAATTACGTATTGTTGGGCGATCGACAACAGGTTGTTGGTTACCCAATACAACACCATACCGGCCGGGAACCACAAGAACATGATGGTGAATACAATCGGCAACATTTGCATGATACGCGCTTGCATAGGATCGGTCGGTTGTGGATTCAGCTTCTGCATAAACCACATGGTGACGCCGTAAATAATTGGCAATACAAAATAGGGATCTTTAACCGAAAGGTCGGTAATCCAGCCAAAGAAAGGTGCGTGACGCAACTCTACCGATTCCATCAATACATAATAGAAGGCGAGAAACACTGGCATCTGGATTAATAACGGTAAGCAACCGCCAAATGGATTTACTTGCTCGGTTTTATAAAGCTTCATCATCTCTTGCGAGAACTTCTGGCGATCATCCCCATAACGTTCTTTCATTTCAGCCATTTTTGGCGCTAACTTACGCATTTTCGCCATAGATTTATAGCTAGTAGCTGAAAGTTTGAAGAACAGGGCTTTGATTAAGATAATCAGGCTGATGATTGCCAAACCCCAATTGCCGACGTACTCATGAATGAATTTCATAAATGCGAATAGCGGTTTGGATAACCACCACAACCAGCCGTAATCCACGGTCAGATCCAGATGGGGAGATATTTCTTCCAAACGTTCGGTGTCTTTGGGGCCAGCATAAAAACTGGCGCTAATACTACCTTGAGTACCCGGTGCTACTTCATTCACTTTGCCAGTGAATCCCAATAAATAGAGATCATTGCCACCTAACTTACGCAAGGTGTATGTGTTATCGCTATTAGCATCAGGGATCCAGGCGCTGATAAAGTAATGTTGCACCATCGCCACCCACCCACCTTGGCGGCTGGTTTTAAATTCAGATTCGGCGATATTCGCAAACGTGAGTTTTTTGTAGTTTTCTTCGTTCGTAGTAATTGCGGCACCCAGGAACGGGTTCATTTCCAACGCGCTGACTTTTACAAAGTTTTGGCTATCGCGTTTGATTTGGCCATAAAGTTGCGCTGACCAAGGCGAACTACTTTGGTTATCGATCAGGTATTCAACCTTCACTAGATATTCACCGCGTTTGAAAATGAAACGTTTGGTGATTTTCACATCGCCTTGCTGCAGTACCAGATCGACTTGCAATTGATCCTGGCCATCAACCAATTGGTATTCTTGTTTTTCACTGCCAAATACCGGACGACCTTGCGCGGTATCTGTGCCATTGGCACCAACCAGTCCACTTTGGGCGACATAAACATGGCTGTCATGATTATCCAGTAATAAAAATGGCTGATCAGGAGTATCCAGTTTGGCGTAATGGCGCGGCAATGCGACTTTTACGATATCGCCACCTTGAGCATTGATGACTACATCAAGGCTATCAGTTTTTACTGTAATCAGTTGTGGAGTAGCAACAGGTGCCGCTGTGGTTTCCGGAACACTATTGGCTGCTGCAGGTATTTCGCCGTTTGTAGCGGAAACTGGCGCGTCACTGCTGATATTACCGGCGTTTGTAGTTTGTGCAGCGACGGCCGGTTGGGTGGGAAGTTGCTCCTGGTATTCATGCCAGCGAATAACTAACAATAATAAAGTCGCGAGAATCGCTGCAATTAACAGGTTTTTTTGCCAATCCATCTTAATGACTGCCATCTGTAGGGTGTGAATGAAAGTGTGAACAACAGGTTTTTTTCAATTCCGGGACTGGATCCAACCCGCCTTCATGCCAGGGGTGGCATTTTATAAGGCGACGCAGGGTTAGATAAGACCCGATAAAAAATCCATACCGCTGCAGCGATTCTTCTGAATAGTGTGAGCACGTCGGGTAAAACCGACATTGATTACCAATCCAGGGGCTGAGCAGGTAGCGATAGCCATGAATCAACTTGATGGCTATCCAAACCAGACACATGTGAATACTAATGATCAGGCGTTTGAGCATTACCATTTACCACGTGGTGTGTTTGGGCTGCTACTTGGGGTTGCGATCTTAACCCATGCTGGCGCGCTTTTTTTAAAATTCGCTGCCATTGTTGATTAAGTTGCTGGGTAAATGTGCCGTTATCCAGATTTTCCAAGCCTTTGCGTGATAGAACAATTACATCAATACCCGAGAACGTATGTTGATGATTACGGAAGCTTTCACGAATTAATCGTTTGAAACGATTACGTTCCACTGCAAGGCGCAAATGTTTTTTGGCAATGACCAACCCGAGGCGTGGATGACCAAGTTCATTGGCGCGGGCGAGAATCAGGAAATGCTGATGCGATGCACGAAACGGAGCATCATCAAAAACCCGTTGAAAATCACCGGATTCCAATAAACGCAAGGATTTGGAAAAAGAGAGAGATAAAGCCGGGCAAGAATCAGAAGGTTGATTCGAACTAGCAGGCTGTTGAGATTCTATTTTGGCTGACATAAGCGCACAAAAAATAGTCTGGGGTGGACCGTCATCGACTACTTTTATTCACCCGGCCAATAACGAATGTCAACAAACTGCTAGTGAACCAAGAAGCGGCGAACTAATTAAATTTGAGTCAGCGCTTTGCGGCCTTTGGCACGGCGACGAGCCAAAACCAAACGACCATTTTTGGTAGCCATACGAGCACGGAAACCGTGGTTGCGAACGCGCTTCAGATTGCTGGGTTGGAATGTTCTTTTCATGATAAACCTGTTAAAAATCCTGAGTTAATTCACACGGTGTGCGAAAAGAGGCGGAATTCTAATGAAGGGCTTCTACTAAAGCAAATTATTTTGAGCAAATTATCTACAAAAATAAGAAAAACTCATTAATCACAAGTTATGTCAGTTTTCCCCCAGTTAATCCATAATTTATTAACAGGTTTATCCACAGGTTTGACATTTAAATCATTTGATAGTGCTTGCTGCTGTTTGTTGCCGTGTTGTCGTAACACATTGAATTCTAATGGCTAAGTTTTAATCCATTAAATTTATTTTTAGTGTTTACTGTGGATAACTTTTTAGCGCGAGAGTAGACTTGCTCCCCCCTTATTAACTAATAAAACGCTGTTGCGTTACGGGAGCTTTGGTTTTGTTGCAATCGATTTGGAAATTATGTGCCGCCAGCTTACAGGATGAATTGCCCTCCCAGCAGTTCAACACCTGGATTCGGCCATTGCAGATCGATGAATCGGCAGCACCACTGGAACTAAAGTTATTGGCACCCAATCGTTTTATTTGTGATTGGGTGAATGACAAATTTTTAAACCGCATTCGCGAATTAGCGCTTCATTATCATCAGGACAAAAACCTGAATGTTGCTGTAGGTGTTGTGGTGCGCACAGCGCCTGGCTTCCAGAGTCGTGCTGTCATTGCAGAACCGGTGAATGTGGTACAAGAAATTCCGGTGATAAGTACCCCAATGGCACGGGTTGTTAAAATTGATTTACCTGCGCCCAAAGTGATTGAAATTGCCGATAACTCCGCTGATTATGAAGGTAAAATACTCAATAACGCTGAAGAGTTGTTAATTGACCAGGGAGCTCGATCTACACCTGAATTGGATGTAGAAGGTGGCCTTAAACATAGTAATTATTTAAATATCTCTTCAACCTTCGCTACCTTTGTTGAAGGTAAATCAAACCAGTTGGGCTTGGCCGCAGCGCGTCAGGTTGCCGAGAATCCCGGTGGTGCTTATAACCCACTCTTTATTTATGGTGGCGTGGGTTTAGGTAAAACCCACTTGATGCAAGCAGTTGGTAATGCAATGGTCGCGCGCAATCCCAACGCGAAAGTTGTTTATTTGCATTCGGAACGATTTGTTGCTGACATGGTTAAGGCGTTGCAGCTCAATGCTATCAATGATTTCAAACGTTACTACCGTTCAATGGATGCACTGTTAATTGACGATATTCAATTCTTTGCGGGTAAAGAGCGTTCCCAGGAAGAGTTTTTCCATACCTTCAATTCCCTGTTGGAAGGTGGGCGTCAAATTATTTTGACCTGCGATCGTTTTCCGAAAGAGATTAACGGGCTAGAGGAACGTTTAAAATCCCGTTTTGGATGGGGGCTGACAGTAGCGGTGGAACCGCCAGAACTGGAAACCCGGGTTGCAATCCTTATGAAGAAAGCAGAGCAGGTGAGCATTGACCTGCCTCATGACGCCGCATTTTTTATTGCCCAGCGTATTCGCGCCAATGTGCGTGATCTTGAAGGTGCATTAAAACGTGTGATCGCCAGCGCCAATTTTACTGGCCGGCCTATCGATGTTGAATTGGTACGTGAAGCATTAAAAGATTTGTTAGCTCTGCAGGATAAACAAGTGGGGATAGATAATATCCAACGTGTAGTCTGCGAGTACTACAAAATTAAAATGAACGATATGATTTCAAAGCGTCGAAGCCGTTCAGTGGCGCGTCCGCGACAGGTGGCGATGGCTCTGGCTAAAGAGCTTACAAATCACAGCTTGCCGGAAATTGGCGAAGCGTTTGGCGGGCGCGATCATACAACCGTACTTCATGCCTGCCGAAAAATTAAAGAATTGCAGGAAGAAACGGCTGATATCCGCGAAGATATGAAAAATTTGCTGCGTTCACTAACAACTTGATTTATAAACGCTGTTTACATTTTGTGTGGTAATAAATTACACAAATAAAAGTTACCCTGAAAAAGAGTTGCCCAAAGAAAACAATCCAATAAGTCCCGGAAGATTACCTAAGAGACCATCACATGAAATTTGCCGTTTCCCGCGAAGCCTTGATCAAACCCTTACAACTGGTTGCCGGTGTGGTGGAGCGTCGCCAGACTTTACCGGTGCTGTCTAATGTGTTGATTCAATTACAGGGTGATCAACTGTCCTTGACGGGTACTGATCTGGAAGTGGAGATAGTCGGTCGCTTGACTCTGGAACAGCCCGGGCAATCAGGAGAAATCACAGTTCCTGCACGTAAGCTGGTAGATATCTGCAGATCCCTGCCTGATAGCAGCAATATCGAGTTTACTCTAGAGGAAAATCGCATTCTGGTGAAATCCGGCCGCAGTCGTTTTACGCTATCAACGCTTCCTGCATCTGATTTTCCAAATGTAGAAGATACTCCAGGAAATTTGCGTTTCAGTTGCGCCCAGCAAGAAGTAAAACGTTTAATTGAGCGCACAGCTTTTGCCATGGCTCAGCAAGATGTTCGTTATTATCTTAATGGCATGTTGTGGGAAGTTCGTCAGGATCAACTACGCGTAGTGGCAACAGATGGTCATCGTATGGCGATGTGCACACGTGCTGTAGCGGTAAACTCCAGCGATGTTATCCAGGCAATCTTGCCACGTAAAGGTGTGTTGGAGTTATCGCGCTTGTTAGATGATTCGACGGCACAGGTTGAAGTTGTCCTAAGTTCAAACCATATTCGTGTTACTTCTATTGATTACACATTTACCTCCAAGTTGGTCGATGGAAAATTCCCTGAGTACGAACGTGTATTACCACGCGGTGGTAATAAAGTAGTTATTGGTTCTCGCCTGGAGTTGAAACAAGCGTTCGCACGTACGGCAATCCTTTCCAATGAAAAGTATCGCGGTGTACGTCTTTTATTATCTGATGGGACTTTGACCATTGTGGCTAATAACCCGGAACAGGAAGAGGCAGAAGAGCAGGTAACGGTAGATTATTCTGGGGAGTCATTAGAAGTCGGTTTCAACGTAAGTTATCTCCAGGATGTTGCTAATGTAATTAGTAATGAAAATATCAAGATTACCCTGTCTGATGCTAACTCCAGTGCTTTGCTGGAAGAACCTGAAAACAGTGATTCCCTCTACGTTGTTATGCCAATGCGTCTTTAAGTAGTGTTGGTATTTGTCCTGGTCTTATGACCTTAAATAGATTACTAATTCAAAATTTGCGCAACCTTGAGGGAGTGGATATCACTCCTTCAGCGCAGGTGAATTTAATTTTTGGTGAGAATGGCTCTGGTAAAACCAGCGTTTTGGAAGCCATAAATTTGTTAGCGTTAGGCCGATCCTTTCGTAGCCATAAACATAAACCGCTAATTCGCCATCACCAGCCATCATTTACAGTGTTTGGTAAAGTTAAAACAGATGATGGATCAGATGTTCCCATCGGAATTAATAGGGCTTTGGATGGTGAGGCAAGTTTTAAGGCAAATGGAAATTTTGTTCCTTCAGCTGCTGACCTGGCAGCATATCTTCCTGTACAAGTAATCAATTCAGAGACATTTCTTTTACTGGAAGGCAGCCCAAAGGTTAGGCGACAGTTTATTGATTGGTTAGTGTTTCACGTGGAACATGCTTTCTTCCCAACCTGGAAGGCAATTCAACGTTGCCTTAAACACCGCAATAGCTTATTACGCCATGATAGAATAGACCCCTTTGAATTGGCTCCCTGGGATCAGGAGCTAGTTAACTTAACCGAGAAGATCCACGATTTTAGAAAAGCATCCTTTCAGCAATTTCTAGAAGTGTTTAATGAGCTCTGTAAAGAGTTCATTAAAATAGATGGGATAAAGCTCAGCTATTACCAAGGGTGGGATAAGGATAAATCGTATTCTGATGTATTGATTGCAGGTTTGGAGCGAGATCATCGGATTGGATACACTCAATCTGGTAGTCATAGAGCAGATCTTAAAATCACAATTAATGGTCAGGAGGCTGCCGAAATTCTATCGCGCGGTCAGCAAAAGCTATTGGTATGCGCCTTGAAGATAGCCCAAGGTTATGTATTTACCAGAATCACTGGCCGAAAATCGGTTTACCTCGTGGATGATCTTCCAGCAGAGTTGGACGAAAAGCATAGGGCATTGCTGGTTAAATGGTTAGTTACAATGGATACGCAGGTTTTTATTACTGGCGTTGAGCGAGATGTATTGGTTTCCAGCTGGATTAATAAGCCAGATATAACCCCAAAATTGTTTCACGTGGAACAAGGTAGGATAGTTGAGGCACATTAAGCCTCCTGTCTAACTAAAGAATTCAGTGGTTAGTTAATGTGACTAATCGCTGTAAACAATAAAGCGGAGAAAAGCTATGTCAGAAGAGAATACTTACGACTCGTCCAGTATTAAAGTCCTTAAGGGACTGGATGCGGTGCGTAAGCGCCCAGGGATGTATATTGGCGATACCGACGACGGCTCAGGCTTGCACCATATGGTGTTCGAGGTCGTAGATAACTCTATTGATGAAGCATTGGCAGGGCATTGTGATGAAGTGCGCGTAACTATTCATCCTGATGAAACTATCTCCGTATCTGATAATGGCCGCGGTATTCCTACTGATATGCACGAAGAAGGCGTATCGGCTGCTGAAGTTATCATGACAGTGCTTCACGCTGGTGGTAAGTTTGATGACAATACTTACAAAGTCTCCGGTGGCTTGCACGGTGTGGGTGTATCAGTAGTAAACGCGCTTTCCGAATATCTTAAATTAACGATTCGCCGCGCTGGAAAGATCCACGAGCAAATTTATCGTCATGGCGTACCTGATGCACCACTTGCAGTAGTTGGAGATTCCATTACTACCGGTACTGAAATCCATTTCAAGCCCTCTGCAGCAACGTTTACCAATATCGAATTCCACTTTGAGTTATTGGCAAAAAGGCTGCGTGAACTGTCATTTCTGAACTCTGGTGTACGCATTGTGCTTAAAGATGAGCGCACGGCAAAAGAAGAAATCTACCAATATGAAGGTGGGTTACGTGCGTTTGTGGATCACTTGAATAAGAATAAAACCACTATTAACAAGATGGTGCACTTCGTTTCGTTGAAGCGTGAGGACGGTATTGGAGTAGAAGTAGCTTTGCAATGGAACGATTCCTTCCAGGAAAACCTGTTTTGCTATACCAATAATATTCCCCAACGCGATGGTGGTACCCACTTGGCGGGTTTCCGTGCTGCACTGACTCGCGGTTTGAATACTTATATAGAGAAAGAGGGCATCGCCAAAAATGCCAAAGTTGCCACTACTGGTGATGATGCACGTGAAGGTTTGACCGCTATCATCTCGGTAAAAGTACCTGATCCAAAATTCTCCAGTCAAACCAAAGATAAACTCGTATCGTCTGAAGTAAAAACAGCGGTTGAGCAGGAGATGAACGAACACTTTGGTGCGTATTTGCTGGAAAATCCGCAAGAAGCCAAAGCGATTGTAGGCAAGATGATTGATGCTGCCCGTGCCCGTGAAGCAGCGCGTAAAGCCCGTGAAATGACTCGCCGCAAAGGTGCATTGGATATTGCTGGCCTTCCCGGAAAGTTGGCAGATTGTCAGGAGAAAGACCCGGCGTTGTCTGAACTTTACCTGGTAGAGGGTGATTCTGCGGGTGGTTCAGCCAAGCAAGGTCGCGCGCGTAAAACCCAGGCGATTCTGCCACTTAAAGGTAAAATCCTTAACGTAGAAAAAGCGCGTTTCGACAAAATGCTTTCATCCGCAGAAGTGGGAACGCTGATTACTGCATTAGGCTGCGGTATTGGTAAAGAAGATTACAACCCTGAAAAACTGCGTTATCACAGCATCATTATCATGACGGACGCCGACGTCGACGGTTCGCATATTCGCACACTGTTACTGACTTTCTTCTTCCGCCAAATGCGTGAATTGATCGAGCGTGGCCATATTTATATCGCGCAACCACCGCTGTATAAAATTGCTAAAGGTAAACAAGAGCAATACTTGAAAGATGAATCGGCCATGACCGAGTTCTTGACCCAGGCCGCGTTAGAAGATGCCGCTCTCCATGTAAACCCGAGTGCGCCACCTATCGCTGGTGAAGCCCTGGAAAAACTCGTTCATGAATATCGCAAGGTGATGGCTACTATCGAGCGCCTATCGCGTCTGTATCCTGCCGATGTGCTTGAAAAAATGATTTATTTGCCTGCGATTCGTACAGAACATTTGGCAGATCAGGGGCATATGCAGCAATGGTGTGACCAGATGGCAGCGCATTTCAGTATTGATGCCCGCGCCGGCAGCCAGCGCTATATCATTACTGTACGTGAAGATAGCGAACGTCATTTATTCTTGCCACAGGTAGAAATTACGGCCCATGGTATTGCGACCCCTTACCCGTTCAACCACGACTTCTTTGCCTCAGGCGAATACGCTTCCATTGTTTCTTTAGGTGAGAAATTGGAAAGCCTGATTGAAGAGGGTGCTTATGTTCAACGTGGCGAACGCAAACAACCGTTGTTCAAGTTTGCTGATGGCCTTGAATGGTTAATGAAAGAATCGCGCAAAGGTTACAATATACAACGCTATAAAGGTCTGGGTGAAATGAACCCGGAGCAATTATGGGATACCACGATGAATCCGGAAACCCGCCGTATGTTGCGTGTGACGATTCAGGATGCCATTGCTGCTGATCAAATTTTCACCTGTTTGATGGGAGATGCAGTGGAACCTCGTCGTGACTTTATCGAAACGAATGCGTTGGCTGTAGCAAACCTTGATGTGTAAATAACAACAGCGTATTTGATTAAAAAGAAACCAGACTCTCCTTTGAATCTGGTTTTTTTATTTCTTATGTTAAGAAATAAAGAACCCGGTTTTATTTATCGTAGTAAATTTTAAATATTAAAAGTTAAGGAATAATAGTATTAAAATATTGTTACTTAACTTTTGCCTGCCTTTTTAAGTCACTTTCCAAGCCCACCCAATTTGATCATTCTTTCTGGTTTTGCTTGTTAGTTATCATTGCATGGCTAAATCCCTTTTAATAATGCTATGGAACCGGGCAACACGTATTTGTTGTTGTTAACCCAGCAACCATAAATCAAAAGTGACAAACACCTATTGCTGTGAATATATCGGTAATGTGATGTTTGCCAGAATTTTTCCAGGATAGGCTCGGAACTTCCAATTAAAATTTGTCCTGTGAATTGCTTTTGAATCACTCCTTGATTAAAGTCTAGATGCCATTTTTTTATTAGAAATTGAAATTAGAAATGGCACCAAATTCACAAATACAGGCTGTTTGCTGGACTATACTCAAGCCGTGGTATGTTTTTAGTCGTGATCAACTGTGAGATGGACTTAACGATGAGTGAGAAAAAAGTAACCAAAGTGTTGTTGACCCAAATCGAAGATGCGTTGGAAGAGCGCCAAAAGTCAGATCGTCGTGAGCGCCACAAGGGAATTCCCCAGGATGTTCCTATTGAGCGTCGTAAGAATGATCGCCGGGGATCAAAATCAGCGCATAAATAATCACAATGCAACTCAGCAAAAAGGGGCAATTAAGCCCCTTTTTTATTGTTTGAACGAATCACGATTAACGCAGGTAAGTACCGGTTGAACCTATTTTACCTGACCCGTTAAGAACATAAATTCCAGCCGAATAACTGGCGACAGTAAAGCTGATACTGCCATTAGTTACATTAATAGTATTGCCTGTGACAGAATCTTTATAAGTTCCATTTTTTACACCATTTACGGTGATGGACTGGCTACTGCCAGAAGCCAATCCGACAACCGCGTAGCTACCCTCGGAAGACAAATCGCGAACAAAACTTATCCCGGCTCCCCATTCATTCACCTGGGAACTAGGTGCTTTTTGCAATGCCGGAATTGCACTGCGGATCTGGTTCAAGCGTTTGATATGTTGATAGAGAGGATGGCTTTGGGTTGCCGTCAAATTATCCAGATGTGGTCCGAAATAAGCGCGACCAGTTTGGTCAATGGTGTCGTTATTACCGGCGATATCTTGCGGCAAGCCGCCCTGGAACATTATCTCTTCGCCATAGTACAGGGTTGGAATACCGCGATTGGTCCAGAGCAGGTTATAGACCATGGCTGCGTTGCCCATTTCACCGCCATAGCGATATTTAAAGTCGTTATCCGGGCCCACATCGTGATTCTGGAAAAAAGTGACGAGTTGGGTCGCATCGCCATACACCCAATCCATCGCCATTACCCCGCCGATACCGCCAAAATTGCCCCGTGTAACGTTATCGCGGAAGGTCGAAAACACCGAGAAATCCAGCACCGAAAAACCTGAATAACCACCTGCACGTGGGTCGGACGGGTTATTGGTCGTGCGGGTATACCACCAGGGGCGAATTACTGCAGAAGCGTTATCGTTGGCGATCTCTGATCCAAAACCAGTGCCTTTCACCAGGTTCTCGCCAAACACAAACAAACCGGGTTTGTATGCTTTCCAATTATTCACATAGCTGAGCAACTCGTTGCGTTCCACGTGTTTAACCGTGTCGAGGCGAATGGCATCCACACCCATATCGAGATACATGTGTATGGCACCGTTGAGATAATCCTTCACATTTTGGCGTTCGGTCGCCAAATCGATGGTGTCGCCCGCCATATGTTTACGTTGCAACGCGAGCGGGCTTTCCCAATCACCACCCGACATAAAGCCATCCAGGTGATACCAATCTGGATTGAGTCCAGCCGCATCAATACCAAAGAAACGGTTTGGGTCATAACCGGCTTTGGGTACAGTTACTCCGGTTTTCGGATCTACCAACGGTGTAATTCCCGCAGCATCAGCAGCGTGACGTTCACGAAACCAGGCGGGAGCGAGCGCGTTGTCGTTATCATCGCGGAACTCGCTTTTATAATCTCCCAAATTGCCGAGGTAAGGGCCATTCACAATATTGCCCTGTGTACCGCCTGCAGGAATGTAATATTTAATCGGCAAGTGATCGATCCACACCGCATTGCGCAAACCATATTGGCTGGAATGGTTGATCACCACATCCTGGATTACTTTCAAACCTTTGGCGTGCGCTGCATCGATAAATTCTTTATAGCCGGCACCGGGCGATTCCAGGCGCGGGTCCACTTTATAAAAATCGTACGCGTGGTAACCGTGGTAATCGAGGCCCGAACGGTTCTCCACCGGTGGCGTTACCCAGATTGCGGTGAAGCCCAAATCTTTAATGTAATCCAGTTTCTGGATCAGCCCTTTAAAGTCGCCACGCCAATGGGGATCGCCGGCTTTGTAACGATCGCGGTTGTAATAATTGTTCGACGAATCGCCATCGTAAAAACGCGCAGTCAGTAAAAAGTAAATTGTCTCTTTGCGGAAATCGCCATTGCTTGCAGTAGGAAGTGAACTCGCTGCGCTGGATACCGATGCAACAGAATTCGTGCTCGAATGTAAATTGGTAACGGTGATGGCTTTAGTGCTGGCGTTAAAACAAATCGCATAAAGTGTGTTGGCAGAAACTACATAATCCGCTTGCGGATAACTTTCAGTCCAATTGGCAAAGTGATCGATTTTAAAACGCGGATTGGTACTGGCCGCGCCGAATTGTTGTTGGGTGCAATGCAATCCATTTTGCAATGCCATCAATGTTGATGCCCAATTATTCGATGTACCGCGGAAATACCAGTTATCACCCGGCGCTGACGATGCAACGCTCGATGATGAAACAATAGTGGAACTCACAGAAGAAATTTTTGATAACGCTGAACTGCTGGTTGCAGCAATACTGCTGCTGGAACTTGAAATAATTCCCAGCGGAGTAAGTGTATAAGCCAGCGTTGAATCATTTACCTGCACACGATAATTTCCAACTACCGGTGAATAAATATCGTTGCCGCTTTGATTCAATATTCCATCGTTATTGGTATCGCCGTAATTAACGGCCCAATTATTACTGATATCAAATTTAAAACGCTGGTTTGCCTGTCCGTCAAAAACAACATCAATAGACCATAGATTATTCGCTACCAACGTCATAGCGGTAGTGGACCAATTATTAGCGGTACCGCGAAAATTCAACGTCGGAAAATTTTTAGAAAATACAGCGGAATCACAACTACTAACGGATTGGATTGCAATCGCTTTGCTCGTGGAATTAAACGTGATTTTGTAGGATTGATTTGCTGTGACTACATAATCGCTGGCCGGATAACTTTCACTCCAGTTTCCAGTGCGATCAATTTTAAAACGCGGATTAGTACTTGCTGCACCAAAGGTCTGACAGGTAGAAAATTCCGTAGTACTTACCGCGGTGAGGGCAGTACTCGCCCAATTATTCGGAGTTCCGCGGAAATACCAATCGGCATGGCAAAGATTGCCGAGCAGCAGCGAACCTGCTGCAATCAGCTTGATGGAAATGTTCATAATGTCCTCGCGTAAGGGTTTTGAATTATTGTTGTAATGCGGGCCGTAATAACTCACGGCCGCTGCGACAAAAAATTGTGCAGCAAATTCCCCGGTTGAAATACGACAAAAAGGCAAGGCTTAAACTGCAAGCAGATATATCTGTAATTATGTTGTTATCGGTTTAGAGCAATGTCCGATAAATCGGTTTAAGACTAGAGTGTTGCGCAATGGCTAGACAATGAACTGCATACGTATGCAATTTATGAATACGTATGTAATTAAAAAATAGTGCGCAATTCTGCGCCGATTAAAAATCGCAGTGCAGACACTTTTAAAGGAATGGGTATAAGAATGAGTTGCGCTTATCGGCATGACGGGTTCCAGCCAACGAGCACATGCAGGTTGGAAAAGCTGAAGACCACTTTGGCCATTATTGAAATATTATGAAATTAAAATTCCCGACTTATCCAGG
This sequence comes from Cellvibrionaceae bacterium, assembly GCA_021151825.1. Taxonomy (GTDB): domain Bacteria; phylum Pseudomonadota; class Gammaproteobacteria; order Pseudomonadales; family Cellvibrionaceae; genus Cellvibrio. Next base: position 568,936 of record JAGKWQ010000005.1, on the reverse strand, counting down.
CCCCATTTTTTCAAGCGTGAGGCAAGGGTGGTGGGTTTTACACCGAGTAAATTAGCGGCGCCATCGTGACCATAAATTTTTCCACGGCATTGGCGTAGCGCATCCAGCGTTGATTGGACCTGTAAATTTCTGAAACCATTTTCAGTCAGGCATTTTTCATCTACAACCGGAGTAATAATTGCTGAAGGTGCAGTAGTAGGGAAATCTTCAAGAATTAATTTATCTCCCTGGCTTAAAATCACCTGGCGTTCGATACGGTTTTCCAGTTCGCGAATATTTCCCGGCCAGGGATATTCCTGTAAACGGTGTATTTGGGCCAATGATATTTTTAATTCCGGTTTATGGAATCGTTGACAGGTCTTTTGCAGAAAATGCGCAGCGAGCAGCGGAATATCTTCCAGGCGTTCGCGCAATGGTGCGGAGCGAATAGGGAAGACATTCAAGCGAAAATATAAATCCTCGCGGAATAAACCCTGTTCGACCAATTTTTTCAAATCACGATTAGTTGCAGCAATAACGCGTACATTGACATTACGCGTAACGGATTCTCCCACACGTTCAAATTCACCATCTTGCAATACGCGTAATAATTTTCCCTGTAACGCCAGCGGCAATTCACCGACTTCATCCAAAAATAACGTGCCGCTATCAGCCACTTCGAAACGGCCAAGGCGCGTGCTCACTGCACCGGAGAATGCACCGCGCACATGTCCAAAAAATTCACTCTCAAATAATTCGGGTGGAATCGCTGCGCAATTCACACGAATTAAGGGCCGCTGGTTGCGATCGCTGGCGCGATGCAATGCGCGCGCAATTAATTCTTTGCCGGTTCCCGATTCACCGGTAATCAATACAGTCGCCACCGTTGGCGCAACCAGTTGGATTTGATAATTAATTTGTTGTATCGCTGGGCTGCGCCCGACAATGTGATGTGAATTAAATCCCTCGTTAATTTCCTGCTGCAGATAAGCATTTTCCAATTCCAGCTTGTGCTTGAGTTGCTTGACTTGTTCCAGTGCCTCCCGTAATTCCTCCATGGTGGAATGCAATGTTGCTTCTGCATTTTTTCGCTCCGACACATCGCGAAAAATGACTACTGCACCGACCAGCTTTTCATTGTCATAAACGGGGGTGCTGGTGTATTCCACGGGCACTGCATGACCATCGCGACACCAGAACGATTCGTTATCAACACGACGCACAGTGCCATCGCGAAACGCGGCAAAAATCGGGCAATCCTGCGCGCAATAATCAGAACCGTCGGTGTGGCTGTGATGAATGGCAAGATGAATATTTTTACCAATAAGTTCATCAGCCTTCCAACCCAAAATACGTTCCGCGGCCGGATTCACAAACGTCGCACGGCCTTCGGCATCAACACCGTAAATTCCCTCGCCCGCCGCATTTAGCAGTAATTGATTTTGCCGGGCAAATTCCTGAAACACCTGCGCAATATTTCCGCTAGTGATATGGCTATTGGCGATGTTGTGATGATGATCCTTACACGTTTGCTGCATGAGTGATTTCCTGAAAGAAATAGGTACCGGCATACACAACGAAATATCGTGCCAACATCCACGATATTTCGTGGATCACGAAATATCGTTGTTAACCACGATGCAATGAAAATTTAAAACACAATATGAATCAGCAACTTAAGTAAATAAAACTACCTTGGCATGGCAATCGCAATAGGCATGGTAAGCGAGACAGGATTACGCAACGGTGAAATCACTATCATCGCAGTGTAAAAAAATCTGCCTCACTGATGATCACTCCAACATTCCATGCACAGCAAACTGGCAACCACTAAGAGGAAACTTGCAATGAAAAAACAAGACGTAGTTGAAGCGATTGTTTTAGCCAAACAAAAAATGAATCTCACCTGGGAAGGCGTTGCTGCCAGTATTGGTATGTCGCCCGTGTGGACAACATCGGTTTGCTTGGGCATGAACAGTGCGCCGGCAGATAAAGCCGAAGCGCTGTGTAAAGTGTTTGATTTACCAGAAACTGCCAAATTGGCGTTGATGCAATGCCCCAGCAAAAGTTGGGAACATTCTATTCCGCAAGATCCGCTAATTTATCGTTTGTACGAAATGATCGGTGTATATGGCCCGACTATTAAGGAAATTATTCACGAAAAATTTGGCGATGGCATTATGAGTGCGATTGATTTTTCCATGGACATTGGCAAGGAAGAAAACCCCAAAGGCGACCGTGTGATCATCCATTTAAATGGCAAATTCCTGCCGTACAAAGCCTGGTAAGGGCAGGAGAAAATAATGAGCAATTCCTCATTGGATTTAACAACAGTTACACCGCGACCACCGTTTCCGCCTTTTAGCGAAGAAACTGCACTCAAAAAAGTGCAAGCAGCAGAAGATGCCTGGAATAGCCGCGACCCGGAACGGGTTGCCCTCGCGTACACGCCCGACAGTGAATGGCGCAACCGCGACCAGTTTTTTTCCGGCCGCGCTGCGATTGTGAATTTCCTGCAAGCCAAGTGGCAGAAAGAATTGGATTATCGTTTGAAAAAAACATTGTGGGCATTTACCGATAATCGCATCGCCGTGCGCTTTGAATATGAATGGCATGACCATAGTGGAAAATGGTTTCGCTCGCACGGTAACGAGATGTGGGATTTTGCTGAAAACGGTTTAATGCAGCGACGCTTCGCGAGTATTAATGATGTTTTTATCAGTGAAGATGAACGGAAACTTTTTTGAAACAATTGGCAAAAGGCGATAAATTATTATCGCCTTTTGCATTAGTAAAAATCGATCTGAAGCATGCAGTGTTTTGCAAATCAAAAATTCCGTAAATCCAATTTTTATCGATAAACGTGGTAGCTAATAAAAAACCTGATAGAAAAATATTGGCACTTAAGTTTCCTGCAACAATATTAACGTCATTGAAAGCGTAATTTTTAGCTCCTAGAATCAAATCGCTTTTCTAATAATAAGTTCACTATCAACCAGCCACTACGTCATAAAAGTAATAATTCCTGAATTCCTTCTCGCGGTAGAAGTGATTTCCTATTGGCGACTCAATAACTCCAAAGCCTGCAGTTTCGATATCAATTTTCCCCGGGAAGGGGCCAGGGTTAATTCTCTGTTCAATAAAACCTAATCAGTAAGGAGTACGTATGATGTCCCGGTTATTTACTACAATTGGATTTTTTTTAGCGTTTTTCATAGCACTTCCAGCACTGGCACTAACTTCCGGTAATAGCACCAGCTCGCGCCAGGCATGTGCGGGTGCTTCCACGTCGAGTGCGGCGAGCAGTAATTCCGCGTCGGCGTTAACGTGTAATGTTGTTGTGACTAATGATTGGAACACTGGTTATCAAATAAATGTGGTAGTGAAAAATACCGGCGTAGTAGCCATTGATAAATGGCGCGTGTATTTATCCATCCCTGATGCGCATTCAAATTCGTCTGTATGGGGCGCTGCTAAAACCGGTGTTTCCCCAACGTTAATCTTGCTGGAAAATTTTACCTGGAATCCACCCTTGCAACCGGGGCAATCAGTAACCATTGGTGCAGTGTTTAATAAGCCACTTGGATCAACTGCATTACCGAGTTGTCGCACTGAAAATTTACCGCCGCCCAACACCGCGCCCCAAGGTGATTTTTCTGCACAAGTGACTAATGATACCGTGCATGTGAAAACAATAAATGCCGCTGATGCTGAAGGTGATAAATTAAATTATCGTTTTGATTTCGGTGATGGTGTTGTAATCAATGCAGCTGATGTATGGCACAGCTATAAAACCCCGGGCACTTACACCATTACCCAAACCATCAGCGATGGTAAATTAAGTAAAACCAATCAATACGCTGTGACGGTAACGGCAGCGGGAAGTAATCGCGCACCGGTGGCTATTTTTTCCTATAACACTTCGGCATTAAGTGTATCGCTGAATGCAAGTGCATCGGCCGATAAAGACGGTAATGCACTCACGTATGCATGGGATTTTGGTCAGGGTACTGCGCCGGTAACAACTGCACGCACGGGCACGTCATTACCGCAAGGTGGTGGATATGTAACGCTGACAGTGTTCGATGGTCAATTGGGTAATACGGTGCAATATCGAATTATTACCACCAGTTGTTTGAGTTCAGATCCGCAACCGAAATTAATTATCGACAGCAAATTAACCGGCACGGTATTGGAACTGGATGCAAGCAAATCAGAAATTGCCGACAGCTTTACCTGGGATTTTGGTGATGGCACCAGTGCAACAGGAATGTTTACTTCACATAACTATGCAACGCCGGGAACTTACACCGTAACTTTGCGTGCAACTGCACAATTTATTGCCGTTACAAAAACGGTGGAAATTACGGTGCTGGATAGCACACCCATAAATTTACCACCGGTAGCGCAATTGAATTGCACAGAATTACTCGCTATCGGCGATGATTTTGAAAATGGAATTGCTTATTACACCTACACAACCCGTTGTGATGCAACGTCAAGTCTTGATCCCGAAGGCCAACCATTAAGCTACAGTGTTAATTGGGGTGATGGAAAAACAACGAGCGCGGCGAATGGAATTTTTTACCATCAATATGCAACGGGTGGCGATTACACCTTGACGTTAACGGTTAGCGACAGTGTGAATGAAATACAAAAATCACTCGCCTGGACTGCATCAACATCAACCGTTTCCAATCGCACTCCTGTTGCCTGTTTTGATATTGCGTCGGGCACAAGTCTCAATGCGAATGCCGCTTGTTCAACCGACGCGGATGGCGACAACCTGAATTACGTGTGGGATTTTGGTGATGGTGCAGGCGCAACCGGTGTCACAGCAACACACACGTATTCTGCCGCGGGTTCTTATGCAGTGAAGTTAACGGTGTCGGATGGAAAAACCACTAACACAGTAACAAAAATATTTTTGGCCACCCAAACGATAAAACCCACACGCTGCGAATTTAAAATTACCAATTCCTGGACTAATGGTTTTACCGGTTGGTTCCGCGTACACAATCAAAGCACAAGTGATGTATCCAATTGGGCCGCAGTATTGAAATTTGCCGACGGGACCAATCTGAGCAGTTTCTGGAATGGCACCGTGAAAGGAACCAATCCTTATCAGGTAACGGCAGCCGTATGGAACAACACTATTAAACCAGGCGCATTTTCCGAAGTAGGTTTTATGGTGTGGGATGGCACAACAACGCATCAAGTACCGCAAATTTCCGGCGTATCTTGCGAGTGATTTTTTAATATCTGACGAGTGTTAAACGATGTATCAATCTTGCCAATATTATTGTTGTTATTGGCAAGATTGATTCTTCAACTTTTCTACACCGGCAATGCCGTTTTATCTACCGGCGACTTCAACACAAACGACGAATGCACGCCGCTCACGCCTTCAATGCGGGTGAGTTTTTGCAGCAGGAATTGTTGGTAGGCATCCATATCTTTCACGATGACTTTCAGCAGGTAATCGGCAGATTGTCCGGTGATCAAATGGCATTCGAGTACTTCCGGGTAAGCTTCCACGGTTTTCTCAAAGGCATCGAAACGGTCTGGTGTGTGTTTATCCATGCTGATTTGGATAAACGAGACCAGCGTCAAACCCAGCTTGCGCGCATTCAGCAGCGCGACATATCCATCAATCAAACCGGATTCCTCCAGCGCACGCACCCGGCGCAAGCAGGGGGAAGGTGAAAGGCTGATGCTATCTGCTAGCTCCTGGTTGGAGATGCGGCCATTTTGCTGCAAGGTTTCCAGTATCAAACGGTCGTATTTATCGAGTTCCATAGCGGTAAATCTCACTTATTAAGCATTAAATATTAATAAATATAAAATTTAAGCAATAAAATTGTTTATGAATTGATATTAACACAATCTCCGCAATCATCTGCCTGTTTGATGGCTATATACTGGCCCCATGCTGATAAAAGCCCTGGCGCTACCCGCGCGGGTTTGGGGTTTCCACCGATGTAATCGCATCACCGGAAACCGGCACCTGCTACCCACAGGTACCTGACCAGATTCGTTTCATCGGCCAAGACCGCAAGACCACTACTACAGCAAAAAAAGTACATCAGTACACAAGAACTTACAGCTCGGAGCCTCTGGAACAGGTGCAACTTGTTTTCAGAGGACTCCAGATTACAACCGAATTTTTTAATAGCCGGACTCTCATTAGTTGCCGGTAGGCAAAAACCCCAGGAGTTGATCATGCTTGCCAATCCATCCACCAAGTACCAGCGTTTTGTCGGCGTTTCCTTGCCCGACCGCCAATGGCCGAACAAACACATTGAAAAACCGCCCATTTGGATGAGCACTGACCTGCGTGATGGTAACCAGGCGCTAATTGACCCTATGTCGGTACAAACCAAATTGCGCATGTTCAAAGAGTTGGTCGCAATTGGTTTTAAAGAAATCGAAATCGGCTTTCCGTCCGCGAGTGAAATTGATTTCAACTTCACGCGTTTGTTGATCGAGGAAAATTTAATTCCCGATGACGTCACTATTGAAGTGTTGGTGCAGGCGCGTTACGACTTGATCGAAAAAACCGTGCAGAGTTTGCGCGGTGCCAAGCGCGCGATTTTGCACATGTACAATCCGCTCGCCCCGGCGTTCCGCAAAATTGTGTACAACACCGATAAAGAAGGCGTGAAAAAAATCGCCTTGCAAGGCACCCAATGGTGTAAAGAATTAACCGCGCAAGCACCGGAAGTGGACTGGACGTTCCAATATTCACCGGAAGTATTTTCGTCCACTGAAATCGACTTTGTAAAAGAAGTGTGCGACGCAGTCGTAGAGATCTGGAATCCATCGCCAGCGAAAAAAATTATTTTGAATTTGCCGGCGACTGTGGAGATGAATACTCCGAATACTTATGCCGATCAAATTGAGTGGATTCATCGCAATATCAATCGCCGTGATTCCGTCATTATCAGCGTGCATCCGCACAATGACCGCGGTACTGCAGTTGCTGCTGCGGAATTAGCGGTGATGGCCGGTGCGGATCGCGTAGAAGGTTGTTTGTTTGGCAATGGCGAGCGCACGGGTAACGTCGACCTGGTAACGCTCGCATTAAATTTGTATTCGCAAGGTGTGCATCCGGGCCTGGATTTTTCCGATATTGATAAAGTGCGCAAATTGCATGAAGAGTGCACGCAATTGCCGGTGCATCCACGTCACCCTTATGCGGGCGAGTTGGTATTCACTGCCTTCTCCGGTTCGCACCAGGATGCGATTAAAAAAGGTTTTGCGGTGCAGAAAAAGCATACCCTGTGGGAAGTACCTTATTTACCGATCGATCCGGCTGATTTAAACCGTAGTTACGATGCCGTTGTGCGTGTGAATGCACAATCCGGTAAAGGCGGTGTGAGCTTTTTGTTGCAACAGGAAGCCGGATTGCAATTGCCGCGTCGTTTGCAAATTGAATTCAGTTCAGTGGTACAAAAAGTTAGCGATGCTACCGGCAAAGAAGTGAAAGCGAGTGATATCGTTAAAATTTTCAACGATGAATATTTTGCAGTGAACACACCGATTGCCTATCAATCGAGTAAATTCACAGAACAGGATGACAGTCATCAAGTTGATATTACTATCCACGCGCAACACCAAAACAAAACTGTACAAATCAGCGGCAGCGGCAATGGCCCGATTGATGCGGCAGCGCATGCGATCAGCCAGTTTATCGATGCTGATGTAAACGTAATTGATTACCACGAACATTCTGTCGGTGAAGGTTCTGATGTAGTGGCAGTAACTTACGTGGAAATCAAAGTGAAAAACGAAAAGCCTGTGTACGGTGTGGGGCAGGATCGCAACATTATTACTTCAGCGGTGAAGGCGCTGATTAATGGTGTGAATCGCAGTGGAGCGATTAACTAACGGGTTTTAGCTGTTCAATCGAATAGAAAGCGTAGTCTTCGAAATAAAGGGAGCTACGCTTTTTTTATTTTCAGAATTGAAGAATTAAAAAGCCAGGAAATATTCCTGGTTTCTTCAAGTCATTATTAAATCAATCGACGACGAACAATTGCAGCGATCCCAATGCTAAATTGCGAGCGCGTAAAAAGTTAACAGTTCTTGAATCCAAAGTTCTGCTTGCCCCATCCAATAGAGTGAGAACACCAAATTCCCTCCCAACCCCAGCTTGGGAGTTTGGCTTTCTCTCCGTGTGAGTATGTCTGCCAATAACCGTGCTCTGGTAACGGCAGTTTTGACCCCGGCGCTAAACCGCCGGGGATTTTTTGCCGCTGGTAATTGTTATGCGCCTTTTATGGAAGAAATCACCCGCTAGTTGAACCATGTGCTAATTTGACGTGCACACCCATCGGTAAGCGTGAAATAAAAACAACCAAAAGTGAATCCAATCGGGTGGTGGGTGCGTCAAATCCCACAAGTTCCCGTATTACTACTACTTTCGATTGGGAAATCGTCATGGATAGTTTGCAAGAAATCCTCTTTACCCTGCGCCAGAACAAGCTGCGCACCGGGCTTACCGCCTTTGGTGTGTTCTGGGGAATTTTGATGTTGATCCTGTTGCTCGGCGCCGGGCGCGGGATGGAAAAAGCGCTGGCCGATGGCTGGAGTAACGACGTTGCTGATTCTATCTGGATTTTTCCCAGCACTACCTCTGTACCTTATATGGGCCTACCCGTTGGTCGCAAGATCGCATTAACCGAAGCGGATATGGCGGCAGTGCGCCAGCAAATTCCCGGGGTGCGTTTTATTTCCAGTGAGAATCCGCTCGGTTCATTTATCAACTCCGATGTTTCAATTACCTATGGGCCCAAATCCGGCAGCTTCGGTGTGCTCGGTGTGGCTGACCAATATTTCAATATCAAAGAAAAAGTCCGTTTTGATGACGGTCGCCGTTTGAATTTATTAGATGAAGATGACAGTCGCAAAGTGGTGGTTATCGGCACGCGTGTGAGTGAGCGATTGTTTACTACCCATGCTGAAGCGATGGGTAAGGAAATTCAAATCAACGGCATTTCATTCAAAGTCATCGGTTTGTTTTTTGACAAGGGTAATCAGGGCCGCATGTCCGAGCGAGTTTATTTGCCGGTCACCGCCTTCAAAAAAGCATTTGGTGGCGGGCAGGAAGTTTCTTTGATTACTGTGCGCCCGAACGCCGGTGTTGATGGCATAAAACTGGAAGAACAAATTCTTACGCTGCTTAAACAGCGCCACAAAATTGCGCCCGACGATGTGCGTGCAATTGAAGTCAGTAATAAAGCGCGTGAAGCTGCTGACCTTAATGCGATGTTCACCGGTTTGAATATGTTTATCTGGATGGTTGGGATCGGCACCTTGCTCGCGGGAATTGTGGGTGTGAGCAATATCATGATTATCACCGTGAAAGAACGTACGCGTGAAATTGGAATTCGTAAAGCATTGGGTGCAAATCCCGCATCTATTGTTGGCAGTTTGTTATTTGAGTCGGTATTGGTCACCAGTATCGCGGGTTATAGCGGTTTGGTGTTGGGTGTAGGAATTCTTGAAGGCGTATCGGCGCTGCTGACAAAAATGAAAATTGAATTACCGTTTTTTCGCCAGCCAGATATTGATATGGGCGTTGCGGTGAGTGCATTGATATTGCTGATTCTGGCTGGTGTTATTGCGGGGTTAATGCCCGCCTTGCGCGCTGCGCGCATTACACCGATTGAAGCCATGAAAGCGGAATAAACAGGAAGTACACTATGTTTGATGTGGATAAGTGGCAGGAAATACTCACCAGCTTAGGCAAGCAAAAATTGCGCACCGGTTTAACCGCTTTCGGTGTTTTCTGGGGCATTTTTATGTTGGTGATATTGCTCGGTTTTGGTACCGGCTTTGGAACCAAAATTGAAAAAATTTTTGGCGATGCAAAAAGTGTGGTGATCTTTTGGCCTTCCAATACTACTCAACTCAGTTTTGAAGGCTTGAGTAAAGGTCGTGCGATAAAATTTACCCAGGAAGATGTGGATGCAATTCGCCAATCTATTGCGTCGGTAAATCTAGTCGATGGTAAAAATAACCTCGGTAACTTTGGTGCGGCACAATATATTGTTTACGGTAAAGAAAGCGGTTCTTTTTCGGTATCGGGTACTCATGCCGGTTGGGAACCCTTCGAATTTATCCGCATGATCGAAGGCCGTTTCATTAATCCGCTTGATGAAAAGGAAAAACGAAAAATTGCCGTAATAGGCACACGTGTAAAAGAAGTACTATTTAAAAATGGTGTTAATCCTATCGGTGAGTCCATTAATGTTGGCGGCGTAAAATTTAAAGTTGTCGGTATTTATAAATCCAATGAACCCGATGGTGCACAAGAAGCTAACGGTAAGATATTTTTACCCAATGAAACCTTGCGTCAAGCCTTTAACCAGATGGACGCTTTTCATGTTTTATTTTTTTCCCCAAAACCTGGCTTCAACGCGTTTGATATGGAGCGCGACGTAAAAAAATTGTTATACGAGCGTAAAAAGATCCATCCGGATGATACCGGTGTGATTGGTGGTTTTAATATGGAGCAAAACTACCAAATGAATCGTGGCCTGGTTGATGGGGTATTGGGCTTTAGCTGGATGGTAGCGATTGGCACCATCATCGCTGGTGTAATCGGCGTCGGTAATATTATGTTGGTAGTGGTGAAAGAACGCACCCGTGAAATTGGTTTGCGCAAAGCCATGGGAGCAACACCAACAAATATCAGTTTAATGATTATCCATGAATCATTAATGATTACGTTTATTGCCGGTTATGCCGGACTTACCGCCGGGGTATTACTGCTAGAGGGGATTCGCGCGTTGTTGATCAAGCTGGGGCAGGGTGAAGGATTATTTGCGTCGCCTTATATCGATATCAAGATCGCCCTTATGGCGTTAAGCGTTTTGGTGTTAACCGGTGTTCTCGCTGCACTCTTGCCCGCTGCCAAGGCTGCGTCGGTAAACCCTATCACTGCATTGCAGGACGAATAATTTTTTTGCGCAAGTGAATCCAAAACAATTGGATACACATCCAATGAAATAACTGCGGCAAAATGCACTGGCCAGAGCTTATTAACCGACGCACATTAATCGATAGGCACTGACACTTGTCACGAGAGTGTTAAGTCAACGTAAATGTGATCGGACAACAGTGCAAAAGCCTCTAAGCTGGTGAGAGGGTAAACAGGCTCACAGCATACAGATAACAGGAAGCCATCATGATCAAGTTACATAACATCCACAAATACTACCATTCCGGTGAGCAGCCCTTGCATGTGCTCAAAGGAATTGATTTGCATATTCGCGAAGGCGAATTGGTGTCGATCATGGGGTCATCGGGTTCGGGTAAATCTACGTTGTTAAATATCCTCGGCATTCTGGATAGCCACGATGAGGGCGATTATTTTCTTGCCGGTCGCGAAATTAAAAATCTGAAAGAAAAAACTGCTGCAAAAATGCGCAATGAATTATTGGGTTTTGTATTTCAATCGTTCAATTTGTTGCCATTTAAAAACGCTACCGAGAATGTTGCATTGCCGCTGTATTACCAGGGAGTGAGCCGCAAGGAGCGTAACTATCGCGCCGATAAATATCTGGAAATGGTTGGTCTTTCGCATCGTGCCAAACATATGCCTAACGAAATGTCGGGTGGACAAAAACAACGGGTGGCAATTGCACGCGCGCTGGTGACACAACCAAAAGTTATTCTTGCCGACGAACCCACCGGTGCACTGGATAGCCAGACTACCCAGGAAGTGATGTCGCTGATGAAAGAAATTCATCGCATGGGCAACACAATTGTGATTGTTACCCACGAACAGGATATTGCCGACCAAACCCAGCGCCAGATTATTTTGAAAGATGGATTAATTATTTCCGGCCATCATCAGCATTCCCATCTTGCGGACGACATTGCCGATCAGGATGAAGAAGAAATTCTCGGGTAAATATTATGCTCGATAGTTTGCAAGAAATTCTTTACACCCTGCGACAAAATAAATTGCGCACCGGACTTACCGCCTTCGGCGTCTTCTGGGGCATTTTTATGTTGATGCTGCTGCTGGGTGCCGGGCGCGGAATGCAAAACGGTGTCTATGAAGACTTTGGATCAGACGTGCTCGATTTCATTGTGGTGTATACAGAATCAACCTCGGTTGCCTACAAAGGAATGGGCTTGGGTCGACATATTCAATTAACCAACGATGATCTGATCGCAATTAAACAACAAATTTCCAACGTGCGTTTTATCGCTCCGCAACGGGCTCAAAATGGAGTGTCCATTTCTTACGAACAGAAAAGTGCCAGCTTTGGTGTTTTTGGTGTGCCGGATGAATATTTTGACATCAAAGAAAGTATTCCCTTTAACCTGGGTCGTAAGCCCAATATTTTCGATGAACGTGAACTACGCAAAGTGACAGTTATTGGCTCCATCGTTGCAGAGCGATTATTTGGTAAAGGCGTTGATCCGATTGCCAAAGACATTCGCGTCAATGGCGTGGTGATGAAAATTGTAGGGGTCTTTTATGATAAAAGTAACCGCGGACGTGATTCAGAGCGGATTTATATACCCGAAACCACGCATCAAAAAATATTTGGCAACAATAATGGATTAGATTCAATTTGGTTACGTCCAAAATTGGGACAGGATGGATTCGCATTAGAGAAGCAAGTGATCGAATTATTGCAGCGGCGTCACTCGGTGTCCCCTGAAGACAAGCGCGCCATTCGTTCATTCAACATGGCCGAACCGGCAAAAATGGTGAACGGATTATTTTTTGGCATTAATGCATTTATCTGGTTTGTAGGTCTGGGTACATTGATGGCAGGAATTGTGGGCGTTAGTAACATTATGATTATTACCGTAAAAGAGCGCACACGCGAAATTGGTATTCGTAAGGCCTTGGGGGCAACACCATTCAATATTGTAAGCACATTGTTATTGGAATCTATTTTGGTCACCAGCATAGCCGGTTACGCCGGTTTGGTATTAGGTGTGGGTTTGATTGAATTAATTTCATTTGGATTAAATTCGGTTGGTGCACAGTTGCCGTTCTTTAAAAATCCGGAAATAAATTTCCAGGTTGCAATAACTGCGATGATCTTGCTCATTGTTATCGGTGCGCTGGCAGGTTTGATGCCGGCATTACGTGCCGCGAAAATCATGCCGATTGAAGCGATGCGTGCGGAATAACGGGAGCCATTGATGATTATTGATACCGAAAAGTGGCAAGAAATTTTTAAAACATTTGGCCAACATAAATTACGTACTGCACTTACCGCCTTCGGAGTGTTCTGGGGCATTTTTATGCTCACGGTTTTGCTCGGTGCGGGAAAGGGATTGGAAAATGGTGTAAATGAAGGTTTTCCGCGCGTACCCAATATTGTATGGGTATGGGTGCAGGGCAATACTCAACTGCCCTATCAGGGCATGCCGATTGGAAGACAAATCGCATTTAAGCCGGAAGATGTTGCGGCGATTGAAAAGAATGTTCCCAGTGTTGGTTTTATTCGCGGACAGAATTCTGTGGGTATCTGGAGTGGTACTCCACCGTATGCGGTACACAAAGATAAAAACGGCACTTTCTTTGTTGAAGGCATACACGCAAAGATGGAAAACATCAATTCGCTAGCGATGATTGAAGGTCGTAGTATTAATGAGTTTGATGATCGTGAAAAACGCAAAACCGTTATTATCGGGACGCGGGTACGTACACAGTTATTTGCTGAAGGCGAAAATCCTATTGGTGTGGATATCACTATTAACGGCATCAGTTTTAAAGTGGTCGGTGTTTTTAAATCGCTTGCCAATGGTAACCAGCAACAGGAAGAGGAAAAAATTTATATCCCCAACGATACCCTGCGGTATGCATTTAATCAGGTGGGTTGGATTGGCAGTTTCGTTATTCAACCCAAACCTGGTTTACATGCACGGGTCGCGGAAGAAGACGTAAAAAAATATCTCTCTGAATTGAAAAAAGTAGATCCGAAAGATACCGGTGTATTTGGCAGTTTTAATTTACAAAACGAGTTCGACAAAATTGAAGGCTTGTTTACGGGTATTAAAGTATTTAGTTGGATTGTTGCTATTGGCACTATTATGGCGGGCGCAATAGGCGTAGGGAATATCATGCTGATTGTAGTGAAAGAGCGCACGCGCGAAATTGGTTTACGCAAAGCCCTGGGCGCTACTCCCTCTTCAATTGTCAGTATGATTGTGCAGGAATCTATTTTTATCACTACTATCGCCGGTTATTTTGGTTTGGTAATTGGTGTACTGGTATTGGAAGGTATAGCGAAATTACTGGAAGCCAGCGGTGGTAAAGCAGGATTTTTTGGTAAGCCGGAAGTGGATTTTGCAACGGCATTTAGTGCATTGATGGTATTGGTGATTTCCGGATTGCTAGCGTCATTGATGCCCGCCGCGAAGGCAGCAAATGTGAACCCGATTGTGGCGTTACAGGATGAGTAACGTGATTGGCAATTAATTTTTAGCGTTAGACGTTTTGATATTTTTTAATAATTTTAGCAACCGTAAGAAGGACACCATGAAAAAGTTTATCTGGTACGCAGTGTTGGGTTTGATTGCCGTCGTGTTTATCGGCACAGCGGTATTTTTGTATAACAAATCCCAGGAGAAGCCGGTTACTTATACTTCCGATGCCGTATTCAAAACGACCATCGTGAAAAAGACTGTCGCAGTAGGCAAAGTAATTCCACGTCGCGAAGTAGAAATTAAATCGCAAGTCTCCGGTGTGGTAGAGAAGTTGTATGTTGTTGCCGGCCAGAACGTCAATAAGGGCGATATTATCGCTAAGATTACGCTTGCACCCAATATGGTGATGCTCAACCAGGCGGAATCCCAATTGGAAACCGCGAAGTTAAATTTACAAAATGCCACAGTTGAGTTTGATCGCCAGAAAAAACTCTTTGCTGATAAATTAATTTCTGCATCCGAGTACAACAAGTTCCTGCTGAATTACGACTTGCAGCGCGAAGCAGTGACTTCGGCAGAAAACAATTTACTGTTGATGAAATCCGGTGCGACTAAAAAGTCTGACAAAGTGTCCAACATGATTCCAGCCACCGTCACCGGTATGATTCTGGATCTGCCTTATAAAGAAGGTGCATTTATTGTTGAGACCAGTTCGTTTGGTGCAGGCACTACCATCGCCACATTGGCGGATATGAAAGACATGATTTTTGAAGGGATGGTAGATGAATCGGAGGTGGGCAAAATTCGCGAAGGTATGGAGCTGGTGCTGGACGTCGGTGCCCTGGAAGGCGAACCCTTTACCGCCAAGCTTGAATATATTTCTCCGAAGGGCGTAACCGATCAAGGCACGATTAAATTCCAGATCCGCGCTGCCGTGAAACTGAGCGAGAAATTATTCCTGCGTTCTAACTACAGTGCGAATGCCGACATCGTTCTCGCCAAAAAAGAAAACGTCATCGCCATTAACGAAGGCAACCTGATTGTGGAAGAAAAAGCACAATTTGTGGAAGTAGAAACCGGCCCGCAAAAATTTGAAAAGCGTGAAGTTAAAACCGGTATTTCAGACGGTATCAATATCGAAATCGTTAAAGGTTTGAAAGAAGGCGATAAGATCAAGCATCGTTAATAAAAAAAGAGCCGCAATTGCGGCTCTTTTTTTGTATCCTGTTAATAATTAAATTTTCTTGGTAGCCGCTACTTCCAATTCCATAAAATAAATTGTGGTGGTTGCTTCAAAACCGGAATCAGTTGATAACAAAATCCAGATATTGCCTTTATCGTCGGTAGATGCCGTGAATGCACCTTTATCGCTGAGCAGGGATTTTTTCATGTAGCTGGTATTGTTGTCGCCACATTCGAGATTGTTGGCGAAATTGCCGACCAGAATGGCATCAGTACCGCCGCTGCCTTGTTGGCCTTTATCAATGTTCATTAATAAATTGCCGGCGCCGTCATTGGTGGCTTTAGGTTCGGTTTTGCTTGCACCGATTTTAACCCACACACTTTCACCCGGTGCACCGCCGACACCCATGCAATTTTTTTGCGCGTTAGTACCAAAGGTAACTTTAAAACGAAAATCGTAACGGGTATTGGGTTCCAGGCCTTCTACTTGTTTGGTGACAAACATATACAGATCGTCACTGTGATTGTTGCCGCTTAATTTAAAACCTTTGCGCTTGGTACCCAGTGATGTGGGCAGGGTTTCAAGGCCGGACGATAATTCATAAAATGTTTCCTGGCCTGCAGGATAATCGGCAAAGCCGGGTTTCCAACCGGTGGCGCCATCATCGAAATCGATGTAAAGCATTTTGGTATTGCGATCAGGCTTGGGCAAATCGTCACTATCGCTGCCGCAGGCAGTGAGCAGGCCAACGAAGGGCAATATTAATAATGTTTTTTTCAGCAGGGCGAGGTTTGACATGGTACAGCTCCAAAAAATAGTCCAGAACGCAGTAGATCGAAGAAGTGTTTTTTTACACGGATAATTTTCTGTGGTTACCGGCAACTAATCTGTGGGCGAAATGTAGAAGGGCGTTAAAAAGTGTAATTGTCACAATTCAACTGCATGAAAAAAAGGCCGCGTCTGCGGCCTGAAGGGCTTAAGGTTTAACAACTTGCCAGGGCGTGCCGATGACGTTGGCACCGTGTACATAGAAGAGCGCATCGTCGTGCAGGAAGCTGCGATCAGTACCTCCGTAATAAGAGGGATATTCTTGCCCTGCATTATTTTCGGCGATGACCACACCGGTATGATCCAGCGATATTTTTCCAATCGCCAATCCATTAATTTCAAATTGGTACAAGCCTTCGCTTAACCAGCGGCTGGTAGTGAATTCCGGTAATTTCACTTCGTCGTACAAACTGATGGGCAAGGTAATACGCAATTGATCGTTACTGGCTTGCAGGAATGATAACGCGTGGTGATCGTAAAGTGCGTTACTCCAGCTGTAGGCTGTACCGAACACATGCTTGCTGATTTCAGCAGGGTTGGCTGGATCGCGAATATCGTAGAGCGACACTTTTACGCCTTTGGCAAAACCATCGCTGTTGGTTTCATTGCCGAGTGCAAATAAATAATTGTCGCCAACAGGATGCAAGTAAGTGGAGAAGCCGGGAATTTCCAATTGGCCGGCAATTTTTGGATCAGTGGGCGCGGCCAAATCCAATACATAAAGTGGATCTTTGCGTTCAAAGGTCACGACATACGCTTTGTTGCCATTGAAACGCACGCCGTAAATATCTTCGCGCGGTTTACCGATGGGCTCCGGGCGAGTTTTATTGGGCAATTGTGCAACAACTTCCAATTCACTGCGGCCGGCAACTTTTTTCAGAATTTGCAATTGATGCGAGGGCTCACCTTTCTCGTTGTAGCTGCTGGTGATGATGCGCAGGTGGTTTTGGTATTCATCCATACGGAATGACGGCGAACTCCAGCCGAGCACACCTTCCACTGAACCGGTCGCGGAATAATCCACACCACCATTCACCAACGCAAATTGGTGCACAACCGAATAGCTTTGCCAGTTGTCCCATTGGCTGTAATCAGAACCGCCGAGGTAAAGATTTTCGGTGGAACTGTAAATACCTTCCACATTACCATTTACGCAAACGGATTCGAGCAATTGTTGTGATGCGAGGTTAATGGCAGTGATATTAATCAAGCTCAAACTGCCATCTGCTTTATTGGTGTTTGCGGGAATCATGCAACCGTTGCTACCAGTAAGCGGTTGGGATGCACCACCGTTGATGGAATATTCCGGTAATAATTTTTCAATGTTGCTTTGCGCAATTAATTCTTCGTTGGCGATGCGCGCTTCTTTGGTTTCTGCTGCGTAATTCAAGGTGGGAATGCCCGGTACGAAACTGCTGATCACATACAAGGTATTACCAATTTTGCGCGTGCCAAGCAAATCGCCATCAATAGAGAGCGACCAGGTTTTCGCAGGTGCTGCGGGTGTGCGCACATCGTAAAGGGTAATGTCGATACCGTTATCCATTTGATACGGCCAGATGGAAGCATTGATGGCTTTATCGGCTGCATCAACAGCTAATGGTTTGCCGTCGGAGCTAACATCGTTTACTACTTTATCGGTGAACGCGATGAAATCCAGGGAGCGGCGAACCGTCGCCAAACCGGTGGTGCTTTGATTGTTATTCACCAAATAGATTTCGGATACATTGCCCCAATGGCTGGTGTCCAGTTTGGTATCGCTCACTTCGGTAACGCGGGCGTTGGCGGGATCAGTCGCAAAAATTTTCAAACTGCTTTTGGGATTGCCATCGCTATAGTCCGCAGGCGTGGCGAGATAAATATAGTTGCCATCGTATTTCACGCTGTCGGCTTCATCGACACCGGCAACTTGCACATTGGTGCCGGAAAAATTACCGCCGGCTTTGTTGGTATCAACGTTGTTGGCATTAACGACTGCAGTCTCGCGGATCATCATGCCGTAGCTTTCATTCTCGCGCAGGGAAACCCGCAAACCGTTTTTGATCAAATCCGACAATTCGCCGGATGATGCCTGGCGCAACGGGCCCGGTTCGATTTTGGCCTGGGCGAGTTTGGAATAATCGGTATTGGGTTCCTGGCTCACGGGCTGTTTGGAACTGCCACTCCCGCCGCCGCACGCAACCAGCGGCAAACTGAGTAACAGGGTTTTGAACATGGGCTTCATACAGCAACTCCTTCGGATTTATTGGTTTTATAACGTGGAAATGATGCGATTATGTGCGCGTGCACTGCATGCTGGTATCCTAAGCGGACGGTGATGGCAGAATCTGTAATTGATCTGAACGAATTTGTAATAATTTGTAATAAGGCGCGGCTTACTACAATTCATTACAACGCCATTGCGCCAAGCCGTTTATAAATAACCTTGAAAACCACTCCCTGAAAACGGGTTACCGTAAAACTGATACCTGATATTGCTATGAACCGTTTCTTTACATCCATTGCCTTTGGCGCAGCTGCATTATTTGCAGCCGCCAGCTATGCCTGCGAGCAAGGTGAGAAAGATTGTGTAGAAGTGGGTACCTGGGATATCAGTGTGGGTATCGGCGCTGGTGTGCGCACCAACCCGGTGGAAGATGGCGATGATATTCCGCTGGTGTTGATTCCCCAGATCAATTACAACGGCGAACATTTTTTTATCCAGAATCTGGATATGGGTGTGATTGTGTGGGAAAACGAAACCCAACAACTCAACCTGATGATGACCCCCAGTTACGATCAGGTATTTTTTGATCGCTGGAATCCGTCCAACTTTTTTACCGAATCCAATGCGCTGATCTCTTCCGGTGTTAACGGTGGCAACAAAAATGACCATGGTGGTTTTGCGCCGGAAATTGAAGGTGGCACTGAGTTGGTCAGCCCCGGTTTTAAAGATGTAAAACAGCGCGACTTGCGCAACCGTCGCACAGCCGGCCTTGCCGGTATCGAATATCAATTCTCAACGGCGTTGGCGGATTTCCAGTTTCAATATTTGAGCGAATTCACCGGCTTGCATCACGGCGATGAAGTGCGCCTGTCTATTGCCAGGCATTGGGGCAGCGGCAAGCATCATATCATTGGCTCGCTGGGCGCCGTGTGGCAAAGCGAAGAAGTGGTAAATTATTATTACGGTGTAACACCGCCAGAAGCAGATGCGCGCGGCACTTACGTGGCTGATGCTGCCATCAGCGGTATCGCCCGTATTGATTGGAACTATGAACTGACAGAACGCTGGGACTTGCGTTTCTTGGCGAGCTATCGCCAATTACCCGATGAAATCTCGGCGAGTCCACTTATAAACGATAATAAAGTGATCACGGTTTTCTTTGGGGGGGTGTACCATTTTTGATGGAAACCCGCTGAGCGCCCGCGCTGTTACCGCCCTCGTTAAACTTTTATTTCTGGCAGCCTTACTGCCGGGAAGCTATGCACGTGCACAACCATCCACCACAGAGTCATCATCATCCTTACCCTTGATCCAATTCTCAATCAAACCGCGTTTGTGTGTGCTCAATGCGGGTGAGGAAGTTTGTCATGATGAACTCCAGGTGAAATGGGAATCTGCCGTGGCGCGTTCGTTGTGTTTGTATCAGTCGGATAAAACCGATCCTCTGCGCTGTTGGGAAAACGAAACACGCGGCGAATATCAGTTTGAGTTGACGGCTAGCGTCAGCACCGATTTTCAATTGCGAGAAACCCTGAGCGATAAACCTTTAAGCGATCAACGCTTCCAGGTCGTCTACAATGACAAGAAGTTTCGCAAAGCCCGCCGCAATCCCTGGAGTTTTTTTTAACACATCAGCAGGTATGTAAAAACCATGTCGCAAAACAATTTAATTTTACTGGTCGAGGATGACCGCCGTTTGGCGCAGTTGGTGAAAGATTTTCTGGAAAGCAATGATTTCCAGGTGGCAATAGAAGATAACGGCAATCGTGTCATTCGCCAGGCGCAAAATTTAAACCCGGCGTTGATCGTGCTGGATTTAATGTTGCCGGGCAAAGATGGCCTCACTTTGTGCAAAGAATTGCGTCCGAATTTTAAAGGCCCGATTTTAATGCTCACTGCGCGCGATTCGGATCTGGATCAGGTATTGGGTCTGGAATACGGTGCTGATGATTACGTAATTAAACCGGCCGAGCCGCGGGTGTTACTCGCGCGTATACGCGCGCTGATGCGCCGCTATTATCAAAACGATCCACGCGAACAGGAAAGCATCACCTTCGGTGAACTTAACATCCAGCCGGGCGCACGCAAAGTGTTGCTGACTGGACAAGAAGTGGTGTTATCCAGTCATGAGTTTGATTTATTGCTCGCATTGGCGGTGCAAGCCGGGCAAATTCTCAGCCGCGAATTTTTGTTTAACCACATTTATAACCGCGAATACGATGGCCTTGATAGAACCATCGATGTGCGCATTTCGCAGCTGCGTAAAAAATTAAACGATAATCCGGAAAATCCCACGCGTATTAAAACCATTTGGGGCAAGGGTTATTTATTTATTGCGGATGCCTGGCAATAAATCCGTTTTATAAAAAGCGTAATACCTGCTGCGATATGGTCATGTTGGGGTTCGCAAGCTCAGCCTGCGCGACCCGCCCCAAGCTACGGGAATAGAATCTATAAATGAACCGCGCGTTTATTTCATTGTATTTTTTTATCGTTGCCTCGGTAGTGTTAATCGGCTGGGGCCTCAATCAATTTTGGGAAACGCTCGCGCCGGAACAAGAAGCCAGTGCGGAAGTGCAGGCGTTGTTTAATCTTGTCGAGCGCGATTTACTGGTTCATCAAGCGCAATCATCTCATCAACCAATAAGCCAGCAACAGATTCAACAACTCTCGGCGGATTTGCAATTAACCCTGGAAATTCTCGCGCTGGATGATGTCGCCCAATCCGAAGCCATGCGTGAATTGCACGCGGGAAAAATTTTGTCGGCGACTGGTGATGGCAATATTATCTGGTACAAGCGGCTTGCCAATACCCATCAGGTATTGATGTTGGTCGTACCGCAAAACGATGATCGCGAATCGCCGTTGTATGATGTATTGCTAATTGTTTTTTATCTCGGCATCGCGTTGGTAATTTATTTGTGGGTATGGCCGCTGTCGCGCGACAGTAAAAAACTCGAAGTGCAAACCCGCACAATGGGTAAAGACGGTGTGCCGCAAACGCTGGATATTTCTCCCACCTCTACACTTTACCCATTAGCGCTTGCGTTTAACCAGATGGCACAGCGTCTGCGCGAATTAATTACCTCCCATCGCGAAATGACCAACGCGGTTTCCCACGAATTACGTACGCCGCTTGCGCGTATGAAATTTGCGCTGGCGATGATTGACGAAGAAAAACTCAGCGATAAAGACCACCGCCAATTGCGCAGCCTGGAGCAGGATATCGCGGAAATGGAATCGTTGATTAGTTCGTTATTGATGTATGCGGGCTTCGAACAAAAAACCCAACGCTTGCAACAAACCGCCGGTTACATGAGTGATTTGCTCGATGAAATCCAGCTGCGTTTTTCCCGTCACAATGAACGCAATTTGCAATTGATCGTGAATGACACCAGTAACAATACGGTGGTGTATTGCGAGTGGAAATTAATTGAAACAGTTTTGCAGAATTTAATTAACAACGCTGCACGTTATGCGCAGTCATCCATACAAGTGGAAATCCGGCAAACGCATGATGAATATATTGTTTCTGTAGAAGACGACGGCCCGGGCATTCCCGTTGAAAAGCGCCAGCGTGTATTTGAATCGTTTGTCCGTTTGTACCACGAAGATGAATCTGCCAACGAAAAATCCAATGGCTCCGCTACTGGCGGCTTTGGTCTGGGGCTCGCCATCGTCAAACGCATTATGCAATGGCATAAGGGCAGGGCGGAATTTGTGGAACCGCAACAACTGGGCGGCGCGCGGGTGCAGGTGCGTTGGCCGAAACAAAATCCTTGAAATACTTAAAGTTTTTTAGCTTGCTAACTAATGTAGTCTTCCCCACTCTATGAGTGTTGCTGGCTTATTGGCAATGAGTGAATCTGATTATATTGAACTTCAGTTATCCAGGTTAAATTTCACTGCAAAATCTATGTAATTCCAAAGTTCAACTTTGGAATTACATAGAATCCCGATTTATAGCGGGTTTTTGGTCATTCAGGGTATTGTTGATGGACAATGAAAAAATAACACTCGTGTTATTGCCAGGCCTCAACGGAACGGCGGGTTTGTTTGATCCGCTGCTTGCAGTTGCAACTACTCAATATGAGCTAATGGTAATTAGCTATCCAACCGATAATGCAAAGTCTTACGAAGAATTGACCAGCTTTGTCCTGGAAAAAATCTGTGCGATTAACGGTCCGTTTGTAGTGGTGGGTGAATCTTTCTCCGGTCCTATAGCAATATTTCTTGCTGCCAATAATGTTCGTGGACTAATTGGAATTATTTTAGTAGCGACCTTTGTTCGTCCGCCTTATTTTTCGTGCTTTAAATATTTACCATGGGCACTGCTCTTCGAGCTGGCCAAACCTTTGTATTGGTTAATAATCAAATCAAGTCGCTCAGAAAAAGCGAGCGTCCTAAAAGTGGCCAGTATTGAACTGCTGAAAGTAAAACCGCGCGTGTTAGCAGGAAGAATTAGCGCTGCGTTATCGGTGGATGCAATTAGCGCGCTTGAAAAAACCAAACTGCCTGTGGCGTATTTCCGTGCTAATTATGATGTTGTGGTGCCAGGATGGAATTTGAAAAAATTATTGGCTATCAGGCCGGATATTAACGTGGTTAGCTTTAATACCCGGCACTTTTTATTGCAATCTGCACCACACGCTGCATGGCAAACCATAAGCAATATATGTGAGAAGTTCGTTAAATGTCAGAGCACATCCAACATATAAATCTGCACAGTCATTTCCACCAGTTTTTTCCTTTTCCGGGTTAGCGAATATTGCATGCATCCTCTGACACCTGGCTCCAGTTATATCCGGGCAGGGGGTTAAATGGCCCTTGTTCAGGTTTGTTATTCCACATTTGTTTAACAAATGTGCAGCAACGGGGCTGGCGCTTATTAAAACCTTGAGGTTAAAATGAGAGCGCCTTCACACGAAAAGGCCATGAATCACGTTTTTAACGTGATCATGCGAGGCGATCAAACTGCACCTGTTTTGCGCTATAAGATTAATGTTTCGCAATTGCAGTCGTTCAGCCTGATAAACCAGAGTTTACGAGGCTTAAGCCTTCCCCCATCGGCAATAATGCTATCCGGTCCTGCAGCTTCCTTATTGGGTAAGTTGCATTTTGTGTTTATGTTTTTTTAGTGAGAAAAATTGAAGGGCCTTGAGCTCTGGCTGCCTCGTCTGTTGATAGTGGGGCAGACCTTATAAGAATCGCAAGACTGGCAATGCTTTCAATCATCGTGTCGATACCAGAGGCCATCGCTGGCATGTCTGGCGGTGTTGTTTTGTCCGCGTATAGCAAAAAAGCGCGGGCGCACAATAACGATAAGAGAAAGCACTATGAGAATCCATTTGCTAACAGCCGTGGCGCTGGCGCTGGTGTTGTCTGCCTGTGGCGGCGATTCCAAAAAAAGCGGCTCCCATACCAGTTCGACGCCCACGGGTAACAACCAATCGAGTGCGCCGGTCATTGTGGCGAGTTCGGCCCAGGCTCAATCCAGCACCGCCAGTCCGACACCGGTATCCGGGGTATTTGTGGATGCTTTTGTGGCGGGTATTAGCTATCGCACGGAAACCCAAAGCGGGGTAACGAATGCGCGCGGCGAGTTTAATTATTTGCCGGGCGAAACAGTGACCTTCTCTATCGGCAACCTGGTATTTCCACCGGTGCCCGCCAAAAGTACGGTGACGCCGCTGGATATGGCGCAGACCCTGAACCCGGCGTCGCCTGTGGTGTTGAACATTGCGCGCTTGCTGCAAACCCTGGATACCGATGGCGACCCTACCAACGGGATTACGATCAGCCCGACAGCAGCGCAATCCGCTGTTGCCGTGGATTTCAACCTGAGCCTGGCTGCTTTTGCGGCCTCACCGGCCGTGGTGACTCTGGTTGCCAATTCCGGTTCGGTGAATACCACAGTGATATCGGTACAGCAGGCGCTAAACCATTTGCGCGATACCCTGACCCTGGCCGGTGTACCAATGGTGGAGACCAGTAGTTCGGCTGAGAGCAGTGCTCCGGTGGTGGCGACCAGTTCCAATTCGTCATCCAGTGCAGTAGTTGTGATTCCACCCGGTTCCAGCGCTGTAGCATCTTCATCAGTACTGGCATCTCCATCGTCTTCATCGACGCCTTCTTCCAGCCCGGCAATCGTGTCCAGCAGCAGTGAAGCTAGCAGTGCGACACCGGTGACAACTTCCACGCCAAGTTCAAGTGTGGCTGCTACATCCATCGCCAGCAGCTCGCCTGCGTCTACCAGTGTCAGTTCTGCTTCCAGCACTGCCGTGAGCAGCAGTAGTTCTTCGGTGGCGGTCGCGGGCCCGGATTTTAATACTGTGTTTGGTTTTGCCTCGCTCAATGGCGGGACTACCGGTGGTTCTGGTGCCAATAAGGTAGAAGTGGCGGTGTGTACCGGTGCCGAGATTACCGCCGCATTGACTAACGCGGCCTATGCCGACAAGCCGCTAACCATTTATGTGGATGGCGTAATTACCTGGCACAACTCAGGCAATTCGGACATCAAACTCAATCGCCCCAACGTGTCCATTATTGGTCGTGGCGCCAATGCCGAGTTCTGGGGAACCGGTGTGCATATCACCAAAAGCAACGTGATTGTGCGCAACCTCAAGATGTACCACGTCCCGCAAAGCCGTGGCCAGGGCGACATTATTACTATCGATGGCCGTACTGGTCCGGTGCGCAATGTGTGGATCGACCACAACGAATTGTTTAACGACCTGAACACGCCGGTACCGGCGATTATTACCGATCCGGTTTTGCGCGATGAGTACAAGAAAGACTATTACGATGAACTGGTCAGTGGCCGCAGCGATGTGGCGGATATCACTATTTCCTACAACTATCTCCATGACAGCTGGAAAACCTCGCTCTGGGGCTCATCCGATGAAGATGAATTTGACCGCCGCATTACCTGGCACCATAACCACTGGCATCACGTGAACTCCCGTTTGCCACTGTTCCGTTTTGGTAAAGGCCATATCTACAATAATTACTATCAGAATGTGGATACTTCGGCGATCAACTCGCGCATGGGCGCCATTATCCGGGTTGAGCGCAACGTTTTTGAACAGGTGAAAAACCCGGTGTTGTCGCAGGACAGTATTGCGATTGGTTATTGGGAATTGATCGAAAACCAGCTGCGTGACGGTATTGTATGGGTTGGGAAAGACGGAGCGACCAATATCATCGCCGACGAGTTGCTGGCGGATAGTACATCTACTGGTCATTTGACATTACCTGCAGGCTATCTCTACTTGCCGAGCCTGATTGCCGCGGAAGATGTTCCTGAGCATGTGCAGCAATATGCCGGTGTGGGCAAGATCGACACAGAACCAGCAGCATTAAGTTGCCCACGCCCGGAATGGGATATAGAACCGCCACCACCGCCAAGTGATGAGCCGGTTACTGCGGACCCGGCATCGGTACATTGGAACCTATTCGACGGAAATAACAGCCCATTCGATGCTAATGCCATCACATTGGCCGATGGCATTAGCCAGGCAGCCTTTGGTATCCAGGGTAGTGCGAGCGATTTCACGCCCACAGGGACAGGAGCTGTCTTGTTTGACTCCACGTCGCTTGGCACTAAAAACAATCGTGCGCGGGCCAGTAATGTCACCCGTAATGACGGTGTTTATCCCAAATATTTCACCCTGATTGCCGGCATCAAAGGTTTTAACCCACCGGCGAATGCCCGGGTACTGGATCTGGAAACGGCATTTGGCGATGTGGGTGGTACCGCTGCCAGTCGTTTGAAAGTGGTATTGCGCGCTGATGGTGCCAGTAACTTCGGCGTACAGTTTGAAGGCCAACCGGCGCCTAATACTGCCTATGGATTGGCGATGGACCAATACCGTGTTTATCACTTCACCGTTGCCCTTTCCAATCCGACGACCGGTTGGGTTCGCGCTTATCTGGATGGCTCCAGCACGCCGATCCTGAATCAGGAGGAAGTGCAGATGCTGGCTACCACCGCACCCAACAACTACCTGCAAATTGGCGACGGCGGCAGCAATCCTTACAAAGCCCTGATCGATTGGATGGTTTGGACTGATGCTGGCGCCTATACCCCGGCGCAGCTGGCTGGGTTACTGCCGGGCAATATCGGTTGTGTGAAAGGTTATGGCGCGTCTGAAAACCTGTCCAACTGCGACTTCAGTGGTATTGGTGTAACCAGTTCATCGGCTGCCACTTCGTCTGCAGCGAGCAGTGCTGGCGATGCGGGTTCATCAGCGGGCACTTCTTCTACCGGCGTGATAGTAGGCAGTTCCACCAGCGCGGCAACGTCATCTGCTTCGGATACTTCGTCCAGTGGTGCCAGTAGTTCGGTGGCACCGGCGTTTGCGTGCAGCTCGGAACCAGGTTTGTATTTCTGTGATGATTTTGCCAGCGGTTCAGGAAAATGGGATTTGCTGCCAGTGGCTGGACCTAACGGGATATTCGATATCCTGAATGATGCCGGTGATAACAATGTATTGCGCTATACCGCCGCTGCAACCGGCGGTGTTGGTGGGGTACTGGCCTTGATCAAGCCAGAGCAATTGGCGGCAGTAACCTCCGGTGATTACTACGTAGAAGCGCGTATTCGCCCACGTCTCAATTCCAGTGGTACCGCCCAGCGCAGCATCTACGTGATGGCGCGCTACCAGGATGTTAACAACTGGTACGGTGTGGGTATGATTGCCCACGAAACCAACCAGCCGCGCGTGGAGATTGTTGAGCGCAACAGTACCGGTAGCCCGGCCAGTACTGGCGCCATGCGCTACAACACCGCTATCACCCTCGGCACCGCCGGAACAACCAATGGTGAATGGTACAAATTGCGCCTGGAATTAATCGGTACTGAAATGAAGCTGTACCTGAATGACCTCGCCGTAGCGACCTTCAGCGATGCCAGCCTGACCCAGCGCGGTTCGATCGGTATTTTCACCAGCAACCGCTCCTTTGAGATCGATGATGTTAAGGTCGGCGATGCTAACGATAAACCACCAGTACCCTCGCAACTGACCATTTCACCAACTGCTAGCTACAACGCGGAAGTAGGCGATGATCCGCGCGTAATTACCGTCACAGCCAAAAACCAGCAGAGTGCAAATGACACTTTCACCGTGGAATCGAGCAACCCGACGATAGTTAGCACCAGCATCAGTGGTGATCTGGTGAGCCTGGATCCGGTGGGGGTGGGTACCGCGACTATCACCTTTACCAGCGGTTCTGACCCGAGCCTGACCCGCACCCTGACTGCGACCATCGCGCCACAATTCGTTATGCCGACGACAACTTACAACCTGAACGGTCGGGTAGCGCCGGCAGTGACCGAAACCGGTGTGTATGCGGATACCAACCTGACCCTGACATTTGATTCACCGCCGGTATTGGGCAGTGCCGGGTCTATTCGCATTTTCAAAAGCAGCGATGATTCATTGGTGGATACCATCAAGCTGGTGGATCACAAAGACAGTATCGGTTACGGTACTTTCCGTACATTGAATACCCGTCCGATCAGCATTTCCGGCAATACCGCCACTATCGCCCTGCAAAGCAAAAAGCTGGAGTACAACACTAGCTATTACGTGGCGATAAGCGGCTCGGCCTTTACTGGCGCGACTCTGGCAACCTTGCCCTTTGACGGTATTGGCAAAAACGCGGGCTGGAGTTTTACCACCAAACCCGCACCCGCCCCAGGTTTGACTGCGCTTACCGTGGACGATAATGGCACCACCGCTGATTTCCGCACCCTGCAAGGCGCACTTAACTATGTGATGCAGAACCTGACCAAGTCTGGTCCGGCAACTATCACGGTGAAGAACGGGACTTATCCGGAACTGCTTTATCTGCGTAACAAGGACAACCTGACCATTACTGGCGAGAGCCGCGAAGGTGTGGTGATCCAGTACCAAAACTCCGAAGGGCTTAACGCCGGTTCTGCCGGTCGTCCGGTATTCCTGGTGGAGTTGGCGGATTTACTGACGCTGGAAAACCTGACCTTGAAAAACACCACCATTAAAACCAGCAGTGGTGGCCAGGCGGAGACGATCTACTTCAATTCTACCGGCCGTTTGATCGCCAAAAATGCCAACTTTATCAGCGAACAGGACACGCTCCAGCTCAAGGGTTACAGCTGGTTCTATCGCACGTTAGTGGCAGGCAATGTGGATTTCATCTGGGGTAACAACAACGTTTCCCTGTTCGAAGAAAGTGAAATCCGCTCATTGGGCGATAGCAGCAACGCCAGTAATGGCGGCTATGTGGTCCAGGCGCGCACGCTGACAGCGGCGGATAAAGGCTTCGTATTCCTGAACAGCAATCTGACCCAGGGCGCAGGCCCGGTTGGCCATACGATTCCAGCGGGTGCGACTTACCTGGCACGCAGTCCCGGTGGCACAACTACCTGGGATAACGTGGTGTTTATCAATAGCCGTATGGATACCCATATCAATGCTGCCGGTTGGGCGGTGGCAGGCGTGAATGGCCAGCCGGCGCCGAATCCGGTCGTATCAACAACAACTGCCGGTTGGCGCGAATTTGCCACGATGGATGCGAGCGGCAACACTATTAACCTGGCGAGCCGAGTGGGTGGCCGCGAGTTATCACTGGCGGAAGTGGCGAGTGAATACTGCAATCGCGCGCAGATTTTTGCCGCCTACAATGGTGGTGCCGGGTGGGATCCGCTGCCGGGCGATACTACTGACTGCGTGAACTTCGGGCATTCGGGCTCATCTGCGGGCAGTTCATCCAGTGTGGCCTCCACATCCAGTAGTAGCGATACCAGTAGTGCCGGATCTTCCACAGAGGCCAGTACGTCCAGTTCATCGGCCAGCTCAACACCGGCAGGGGATGGTTCATCCAGCTCATCCAGCGCTGCTGCCGTAGTGACCAAAACCTGGGGTTTTGATTCAGCGGCTTACGCGACGGCGGACACCAACCTGTTTGGTGCTGCTTATAGCGCCGCTGTCGATAATGGTATCAAGGCCACTGGCGGTGATATCGCTGTCGATGGACTGGTGTTTAACTCCACCGCTGCCAATGTGCTGCGTTATCGCGCAGCGGGTTCAGCGAACAACGCCACGGCGACTGCTGTATGGAATACCAACGGTTCATTCTTCACCAATAACACCACCCTGATTCCAGCGGTGAGTGAAGATCTGCCATCCAATGTGCGCACCTATATCGCGGTGCCGGTGGACGCGGGTAAAGATCTGACCCTGACTATCAGCTATCGCCAAACGGGTGCCAATACCGTGACCGCTGGCAAGTTCGCGCTGGTAGGTAGCGATGGCAAAGTCCTGGCAGTGAAAGATGCCAGTTACGCCAATGCCAGTGCCGGTGATTCCATTACACTGACACTGGGTGCCAGCCATAGCCAAACTGCCATCAAACTCATTTATGGTCGTGAGGGCCTGGCTTCCGGGGGAGTTAATATTCTGGAGATTGTTCGCAATCAATAAGATTGTTTCCTGCAAGACAAAAATCCCGGCCTGCGAGCCGGGTTTTTTTTAACGGCCAAACGTGTTCAAAACACCCAAAAGTGCTGATTTCGGGTAAATGAAAGTAAATAAAGCTTGTAATTCAAGACCTTATCGCCGTCAATTAACCCCTGACTGTGTAAGCCCAAGGTAAGGTAGTGATGATTAGCGGACTAAAAACCTTTTTTAAACTGGAAGCCGCCAGCGGTATTTTGTTAATTCTGGCTGCGATTCTGGCGCTAGTTGCCGCCAATACATCGCTTAAGGTTTATTACGATCAGTTGTTGCATGTCGATGTCATCGTCGCCATTGGTGAATTTGCCATCGCCAAACCGCTGCTGCTGTGGATCAACGATGGCCTGATGGCCCTGTTTTTCCTGCTGGTCGGCCTCGAGCTCAAGCGCGAGGTTTTGGTCGGCGAACTCAATCAATTATCCAAAATTGCCTTGCCGGGTATCGCCGCCATTGGCGGGATGCTGGTACCGGCGTTGATCTACGCCTTTATTAATCGCCATGATCCCTACGCCTTGCACGGCTGGGCGATTCCCACCGCCACCGATATCGCTTTTGCCTTGGGGGTGCTGGGTTTATTAGGGTCGCGGATTCCGCCCAGTTTGAAGATCTTCCTGGTATCGCTCGCGATCTTCGACGATATAGGCGCGATCATCATTATTGCGCTCTTCTATACCGCTGATCTTTCATTGTTAGCAGTAAGTGTCGCCGCCGCCGGTATCGCCATCCTCGTGTTTATGAATCGCCAGGGCGTAGTCAGTAAATCGGCTTATCTGATTGTGGGATTGGTGGTGTGGGTCAGCCTGCTGAAGTCCGGCGTTCATGCGACCCTGGCCGGCGTTGCCATTGCGTTGTGTATTCCCTACAGCGGGCGCAATGCGGAGGACAAACCGGTTTATCCACTGCAAGATCTGGAAAAAGACCTGCACAGCCCGGTCGCGTTCGGCATTTTGCCCATCTTCGCGTTTGCCAATGCTGGCTTGCCACTGGCGGGTATGAGCCCGGGCGATGTGTTTTCGCCCGTGCCGCTCGGGATTGCGCTGGGTTTGTTCCTTGGCAAACAGATAGGGGTGATGCTATTTACCTGGTTGGCAGTGGTGCTGAAAATCGGCAAATTGCCAGGCGATGTGAGCTGGTCCCAGCTGTACGGTGTGGCGGTGATTTGCGGGGTCGGTTTTACCATGAGCCTGTTTATCGGTTCGCTCGCCTTTACCCAAACGGAAGTTTCCGGTGATCGCCTGGGGATTCTGGTTGGCTCGATCCTTTCGGCGGTATTGGGATACGTATGGTTGCGTTACATCGCCCGACCCAAACCTGTGGTGAGCGGAAATGAACGTTCACCTTGACCTGAAATCAAAAACGCGAGATTAAATCTGTCGCATTCACAGCTGTTGGATGGAGTAATGGATGAACCGGCGCGTAGCGGTAATACTCCATAGGGTTGGTTTGTTGGATTGTTTCCCGGATGTGGATTCCGGACGTTGGCCATTGAGGAGATTGCATGGAAATACTGCTGATTATTGCATTGCCCTTGTTGGGGGCCGGGTTACCCCTGTTAACGGAGCGTTTCGGGCGTAATATCTGTGCAATCTCGGCGGCCCTTGGCCCGGCGTTGTCGCTGATCCTGCTCTTGCAATACATCCCCGCATTACTCCAGCACCAGATGTTTTTCCTGCACCAGCCGTGGGTGCCCCAATTGGGTCTGGATTTCAGCTTGCGGCTGGATGGCTTGGGGATGATCTTCGCGCTGATGATCCTGGTGATCGGCTTATTGGTCATTCTCTACGCCCGCTATTACATCTCCAGCGAAGATTCCCTCGGTCGCCTTTACGCATTATTGCAGCTGTTTATGATGGCGATGCTGGGCATAGTGCTTGCGGACAATTTGTTGTTATTGGTCGTTTTCTGGGAACTGACCAGCCTGATGTCGTTCCTGCTAATCGGCTATTGGTCGCACCGCAGCGATGCGCGCAAAGGGGCGCGTATGGCGTTGGCGATTACTGGCGCAGGCGGGTTGAGTTTGCTGGCGGGGGCGCTGATCCTCGGCCAGATTGTGGGTTCCTATAACCTGGATATAATCCTCAACTCCGCTGCACTGATCCAGGCGCACTGGTTGTATCCCGTGGTATTGATCCTGATTTTGATCGGCGCTTTTACCAAGTCCGCGCAATTTCCCTTCTACTTCTGGTTGCCCCATGCCATGGCGGCACCAACGCCAGCTTCGGCCTATTTGCATTCCGCCACTATGGTAAAAGCGGGTGTATTTTTGCTGGCGCGCC
Organism: Cellvibrionaceae bacterium; assembly: GCA_021151825.1. Taxonomy (GTDB): domain Bacteria; phylum Pseudomonadota; class Gammaproteobacteria; order Pseudomonadales; family Cellvibrionaceae; genus Cellvibrio. Next base: position 536,557 of record JAGKWQ010000005.1, on the reverse strand, counting down.
TGTACCCGGCACTATCGGGTTCGGATTTATGGTTTTACCTGGTGACCTTTACCGGCCTGACAACCCTGGTGTTCGGTGCCTATAACGCGTTGTTCAAGCATGACCTTAAAGGCTTGCTGGCGTATTCGACCATCAGCCACCTTGGCCTGATCACTATGTTGTTTGGTTTCAGTAGCGACCTCGCGACCATCGCCGCGCTCTTCCACATCATCAACCACGCGACCTTCAAAGCCTCGCTGTTTATGGCGGCGGGGATTATCGACCACGAAACCGGCACCCGTGATATGCGCAAGATTTTCGGGCTGGCGCGGTTTATGCCGGTGACCGCGACGGTGGCGATGGTGTCAGCCTCAGCCATGGCCGGGGTGCCGTTGCTCAACGGTTTCCTGAGTAAGGAGATGTTTTTCTCGGAAACCCTGAAGCTCGATCAACTCGGCAATTTCAGCTACATATTCCCGCTGTTGGCGACATTTGCGGGTATTTTCGCAGTGGCTTATTCCTATCGCTTTATCCATGATGTGTTCTTTAACGGCGAGCCTAACAAAGACCTGCCGATTTACCCGCCCCACGAAGCGCCGCTCTATATGATCCTGCCGATGGCGGTGTTGGGACTGTTGTGTCTGGCGTTGGGCACTATGCCCAATTTGCTGGTCTCGCCACTGTTGCACGCCGCCGCTTACGCGGTGTTGGGCACCGATATTCCACGCTATCACCTGGCGATCTGGCACGGTTTTAACCTGCCGTTATTGATGAGCTTCGTCGCCCTGGGCGGCGGATTATTGCTCTACTACCAACGTAAAGGCCTGTTTGCATTCTATGAGCGCGGTTACCGCGTGGACCAGAAAGCGGTGTTTGAGAAGCGTATCCAGCGGTTGGTGCGCCTCGCCCAACGCGCTACCGATGCAGTGGAGAACGGTTCGTTGCAGCGTTCGGTGGCGGTGATTATCACGGCGACTTTGGTGATGGCCGCTGTCGAATTCTGGCCGCTCGGGAATATTTTCGGAGAAATCCCGCTCACGCCAATCGATGGTATCAGCGTGATTATGGCGGCGATCATGATTGTCGCTGCCGTAGTCACCGTATCCAGCCACCACAATCGCTATGCTGCACTGTTGGCCTTGAGCGCGGTGGGGCTGGTGGTAACCCTTACCTTTGTACGCTTCTCCGCGCCCGATCTGGCACTGACCCAAATTTCGGTCGAAGTGGTCACCATCATTTTGCTGATGCTGGCGCTCTATTTCTTGCCGCAACTTACCCCTTACGAATCCAGCTGGCGCCGGGCGATCCGCGATATGGTACTGGCAGGTGGTGCGGGTATTGCGGTCGGCTTGTTTACCCTGGCGATCCTCACCCGGCCTTATGACACCGGCCTCGCCGACTTCTTTATCGCCAACAGTGTCAGCGGTGGTGGTGGGACCAATGTGGTCAACGTGATCCTGGTGGATTTCCGCGGCTTTGATACCTTTGGCGAAATCACCGTCCTGGCCATTGCCGGTCTGGGGGTATTTCTGGTGTTGCAAGGGTTGGAACTGCCGGTGCCGCGCACCGATCGCCATGGCCGCCAATGGACGCGCGACCCTTACCCGATCATTATCACCGTGCTCTCGCGCATGTTCTTCCCGCTCGCGTTGATGGTGTCGGTGTTTATTTTCCTGCGCGGCCACAACCAGCCGGGCGGCGGGTTTATCGCCGGCTTGATCACTGCCATCGCCCTGATCCTGCAATACATTTGCAGCGGCACCGAGTGGGTGCGCCAGCGTTTACCCGTGGATTACGGGCGCATGAGTGTGGTTGGGATTCTGGTCGCCGTGTTTACCGGCATGGGCAGCTGGCTGTTCGGCTATCCGTTCCTGACGACTACCTTTACCCACCTGCATCTGCCAGTGATCGGGGATATTGAACTGGCCTCGGCGATGATCTTTGATATCGGGGTTTACGTCACGGTAGTTGGTGCGACCCTGTTGATGCTCTCGCAATTGGGCAACCTCACCCAGATCATCGATTCCCACGCTGAAACTGATCCCGACTTCACTTCGGAGGAATCCAAATAATGGAAGCGCTTGTTGCCGTTGTTATTGCGGTACTGGTGAGTTGCGGGGTGTACCTGCTGTTGCGCGCCCGTACTTTTCCGGTGATCCTCGGCCTGACCTTGCTGTCTTACGCCGTGAACCTGTTTATCTTTGTGATGGGCCGTTTGCGCTCCGGTGCGCCGGCAGTGATTGGTTCATCCGAAACTTATGCCGATCCAATCCCCCAGGCGCTGGTGCTGACCGCCATCGTTATCGGCTTTGCGATGACGGCGTTCCTGCTGGTGCTGTCCCTGCGTGCCCGCGCCGAACTCGGCAACGACCATGTGGATGGCAGCGCAGCTATCGGTGAAAAACCGAGCAAGCCGGTGCGCCCGCTAGAGGAGGACGAGGTTTGAACCATGGCATTCTCGCCCCGATCGTCCTGCCGCTAATCACGGCGATCCTGCTGGTGCTGCTGTCCGGACGGCGCAGCTTGATCCGCAGTATCAGCTTGTTATCTGCCACAGCATCGCTGGGGATTTGTATCTGGCTGTTGATGCAAGCCAGCGATGGCCAGATCCGTCTCTACGCGCCGGGCAACTGGCAGCCTCCCTTTGGTATTTTGCTGGTGCTGGATCGCCTGAGCGCATTGATGTTGCTGGTAACTGCTGTGCTGGCATTCTTCAGTCTCGCTTATGCCGTGCGCGGTCACGATGCGCCGGGCGACAAGCTCCACGCCATGGTGCACTTCCTGCTGGTGGGGGTGAACGGTGCCTTCCTTACCGGCGATCTGTTTAACCTGTTTGTGTTCTTCGAGATTCTGCTGATCTCCTCCTACGGTCTGCTGTTGCATGGTCGCGGGGTAGAGCGGGCGCGCTCAGGTTTGCATTATGTGATCGTGAACCTGATCGGCTCGGCGCTGTTTTTGATAGGAGTATCGGCTCTCTACGGCATCACCGGCTCGCTCAATATGGCGGATCTGGGCGATAAGATGGCCAAACTCGATCCCGCCGATGCACCGCTTGCTGCCACCGCTGGAATATTCCTGTTAGTGGTTTTCGGCCTCAAAGCCGCCATGGCGCCGTTTTACTTCTGGTTGCCCCGCGCCTATGCCGCCGCCAGCGCCCCGGTCGCAGCCATGTTTGCAATTATGACTAAAGTAGGTGTCTACGCGATCATCCGCGTTTATACGCAGATCTTCGGCGATAACGCCGAAACCCTGGCCAATTTTGCCTGGTGGTGGCTCTGGCCAATCGCACTGGTCACATTGGTGATGGGCTTGCTCGGCGCCTTGTCCGCGCGCGAACTGCGGGTGCAAATCGCCTATCTGGTGATTGTCTCGGTGGGCACCTTGCTCGCCGGTATCGCCCTTAACCGCGAAGCCGGACTGGCCGCGAGCCTTTATTATCTGATCCACTCCACGATGATTTGCGGCGCCATGTTCCTGCTCGCCGATTTGATCCTGCGCCAGCGCGGCGAACTGCTCGACCATATCGGCGAAGGCCCGCGCCTGCGCCAATCGGCCTTGCTGGGCGTGTTGTTTTTTATCGCCGCCATGGCTGTCGCCGGGTTGCCGCCGTTTAGCGGGTTTATCGGCAAGCTGCTCCTGCTCAACGCAGCCGGTGTGGAAGCCGATGCGGTGGTGCTGTGGATGATTGTATTGGCGGGCAGTTTGATCACACTCATCGCCCTCAGCCGCTCCGGCTCGATGATTTTCTGGCAAACCACGGATCAGGTTGAATCCGCACCCGCTGCCGATAAAGGTGCGCTGCTGGCCGTAATGGGTTTGCTCGGTTGTGTAGGGGTTGTGACGTTTGCCGCCGGCCCGATACTGGATTACACCTTCGCGGTAGCGCAGCAATTGCTCGAACCGGGCGCGTACCTGCAAGCCATGCAGCAATTCCGTGTGCGATAAGGGGAAACCAATGAATCCTGATTCGAACCCACATCCAATTCAAAACCCAAAACCAAACTCAGGCCCGATAGCGAACGAAAGCCCGCTTAAACCGCGCCGCTGGTTTCCCCACAAGATGCTCAGCGTTTATATGGTGATTGTCTGGTTGCTGCTCAATAACAGCATCAGCCCCGGCCATATTTTGCTCGGTGCCTTTCTCGGCTGGTTGATTCCCTGGTTAACCCAGGCCTTTTGGCCGGAAGTCCTGCATATCCGCAAACCGTTGCTGGTGCTAAAAATGGCCGCCGTTATTTTTTACGACATCATCGTCGCCAACCTGATTCTTGCGGTACGCATCCTCGGCCCGGTCAACAAATTGCAACCGGCGTTTGTGAAAGTCCCGCTTGATATCGACCACGATTTCACCATCGCCTTGCTTGCCAGCATTATCTCGCTCACCCCCGGCACCGTATCCGCCGACGTGAACAAAGAAGGCGGTTATTTGTTATTGCACTGTTTGCATGTCGTCGATCCGGAGGCGGAAATCCGTTTGGTAAAAGAACGCTACGAAACCCCGCTGAAGGAGATATTCGAATGCTAACTACTGCGGTGGGTATCGCCATGTTTATGTTTGCCGTCGCCATCGCGCTGAATATGCGGCGTTTGGTGATCGGCCCGTCGTTGCCGGATCGCATTGTTGCGCTCGACACCATGTACATCAACACCATCGCGCTACTGGTATTGTTCGGTATTTACCAGGGCAGCATGTTGTATTTCGAAGCGGCGCTGCTGATTGCGATTATGGGTTTTATCGGCACGGTCGCGCTGTCCAAATATTTATTGCGCGGCGATATCATCGAATAGGAAAACCAATATGTGGGTTGAATATCTCATCAGTTTTTTCATTCTCGCCGGTGCGGCTTTCGCACTAATCGGCTCAATCGGCCTCACGCGCCTGCCGGATTTCTACATGCGCCTGCACGGCCCCGCTAAAGCAACAACTCTCGGCGTTGGTGGCGTCATCGCCGGTTCAGTAATTTTCTTTTCCACCCGCGGCGACGGTTTAAGTTTGCACGAATTGCTGATCGCTTTATTCCTGTTCATCACTGCACCGGTTAGCGCCCACATTGCCGCCAAAGCCGCGCTGCATTTAAAACTGGAGTCGGTGGAACGTACGCGCAATAAACCGTGGGAAAATTAAGCACACAACTTTTGGCTGGATGTTATTCAGACAAATGTTTTGCAGGGAGTCTTTAAAAAGACTATATTTGGTCTTTTCCAAACCTTCGGAAGCTTCCCATGCGTTACTCATCGCAAGTTAAACCTATCAGTTATCTCAAAGCTAACGCCGCCGAAGTTCTTGCGCGCCTGGATGAACAACGTGAGCCGCTCATCATCACTCAAAATGGTGAAGCGAAAGCAGTACTGCAAGATCTTGTGTCCTATGAGGAAACACAGGAAACCCTGGCCCTGCTTAAAATTCTCGCTCTGGGTAATCAGGATGTTGAAGCAAATAATCTTACGCCGGCAACCGATGTTATTAACCGCTTGCGCGCTAAACAGACCACAGAGTAAACAGGAATGTCCGGTTCAAAGTATGGAGTGCTCCTGACAAAAGGCGCGGAGCAGGATCTCGAATCAATTTACGATTACATAGCAGAATTCGATAGCCGTAAAAATGCTGACCATGTGCTCGATCAATTAACCAAAATAATCGACAACCTTTCACGTTCGCCCGAACGCGGCAATTATCCCAAAGAGCTAAGCACAGTCGGTATTCGCGAATACCGGCAAACGTTTTTCAAACCGTATCGAATCATTTACCGGATTATTCAAACCAACGTCATCATTTATGTCATCGCCGATGGCCGCCGCGATATGCAATCTGTTTTAGCGCGCAGGTTGTTGGGAGCATAAGAATAAGTCCGGATTCACATTTTGATACACCTGCAATTTAATTTCCCAACTAACAAAAACACACTCGTCTAACTGTTATGGATAAACTTGATCAATTACAAAACCTGGCCAGGAAAAGGCAAAAAACAATAAGGGAAGGTTATAAAAATATCGGGGATTTCCATAATGGAATTTATGAATGTAATTTTGTTTCTCCCTATACAAAGTCTGCCGGTAAAGTTAATGCATCGATAATGATCATGCTGCAAGACTGGCTTGGTGTTGATAAGTTATCCGGGCCAATTATTCAGGATGCTATTGATCTGGGGCATCTTCCTTCACTTCCAACCAACAAACGCCTTAAAGAATTACTTGCACATCATTTAAATCTTTCGCTTTCCGATACCTATGCAACAAACCTGTTTCCGTTAATCAAATATGGCAATCTGAGTGCGACTATTCCATTCAAAGACATGATATGGGCTGCGCAGCAATTTGGTATTCCACAAATAGAAATAGTACAACCGGATATTGTCGTATGCCTTGGTTTAAAAACATTTAACGCATTGCGTAAATCAGTTGGGTTACTATCTTGTCCAACAATAGGTATTGCTATTGAATCGGTGTTCGCCATCGGGAAAAGTAAAATATTTTGCCAGGCTCACACTGGAACGCTGGGCCAAATCGGGCGTGGCTATGAACAGGTAGAATCGGATTGGCGTTCTATGTGCGATTTTAACCGCAAAAAACCAATAGGAGTTTCCAATGAACATCCATGAAAAACTCAATTACGTAGAATTTGCTGCGCATGATTTGCAAGCCACTAAAACATTTTTCTCAGCGGTGTTTGCTTGGGAGTTTGTAGATTATGGCCCTGAATATACGGCTTTCTCCAAGCAGGGGTTGGATGGCGGGTTTTATAAAGCTGATTTGAGCAACAAAGCTGAGTCCGGAGGTGCGTTGCTGGTTTTTTACAGTGAAAACATTCAGGCCACCCAGCAGAAAGTTATCGAAAACAAAGGTGCAATTGTTCGCCCGCTATTTGAATTTCCCGGGGGTTTCCGCTTTCACTTTACCGAGCCCAGTGGCAATGAATTTGCGGTGTGGTCGGAGCGGAGTTAACGCGAGTGGAGGCTATCAATAAACTCGCCGATGCGATTGCTGCAATTCGCAAACCGGATTTTGGTTTGCAGGTGGCCAATTACCTGCATCAACAAATTTACTTTGATCATTTGTTGATGCTCGGTTGTCGCACGGGCAAGCATCCTATTTATTTGTACGATTCACTGGCAGCCAAACGCGAATTTTTATTCCAGCGTTATCTCACCGGTTCGTACCTTGATGATCCATTTTATCGCGCAGCGCAAACACGAACAGCCAGTGCCGTATTACGTTTACAAGATGTCATCGACGATGCGCATGTGTTACGCCAGTACCAGCAAACATTCACCACTCAAACAGCAATGTACGACGAGTTGTGTTTGTTTATTCGCTTGGACGAACAGCGTTGGGTGTTCGTATTTTTTGGTTATCTCGACGAAGATAATGCGCGTTATCAGGCGGTGCATTCCAAATTGACACAACTGCAACCTTTATTAGTTGCGCTGTTCCAGCAACACTGGGCGCAAGATGGGTTCGCGCTTTCTCACAGCGCCGCCAATAAAACCGGATTGCAAACCGCATTAGCGGCGGCGCTGGCCAGTTTTGGTGAAGGCAGTTTAAGCGCGCGCGAACAGGAAATTACCCTGTTATTAATCCAGGGCTTTGATTCGCAAGAAATCGCTACCAGCATCGGCATTACCGTGGGTACGGTTAAAAATCATCGCAAAAAAATCTATGCAAAATTACATATCGCGTCATTGAGTGAGTTGTTCCAATTATTTTTAACCCATTTATTGGCCAGCTAACTTTTCGTCATTTCACTACGCTATTTTATCATTTCACTAAACTATCCCTTTAGGGATATGCCGCTGTTAGTAAGTTCTCCCCTAAGCTGCGCAATAAATGACTTCGGGGGAATTATGAGCAGCTTGTTTACTGAACTTGAACAGCGCGGACTAATTGCGCAACTATCCAGCCTGAATGCGCCGGCATTATTCGCACAAGTTCAAAAAGCCTATTGCGGTTTTGATCCCACTGCTGGCAGTTTGCATATTGGCCATTTGGTCCCGCTGTTAATGTTGAAGCGTTTTAGCGATGCGAACCATGACGTTATTGCGCTCGTGGGCGGTGCGACGGGCATGATCGGCGACCCCAGTTTTAAAGCGCAGGAACGCCTCTTAAATACTGGCGATACAGTAACGCAGTGGGCGAATCAACTCAGCGAACAAATTCGCCAACTCATGGATCCCCATTTGCGCAAACCCTTAACCGTTGTTAATAACAGCGATTGGTTGGGGTCGTTAAATCTGATCGATTTTTTTCGCACTGTCGGAAAACATTTTTCAGTGAACGCGATGATTCGCCGCGATGCGGTGAAATTGCGTTTGGAACGTCCCGATCAGGGAATTTCCTTTACCGAATTCAGTTACTCATTATTGCAGTCGTACGATTTTGCGATCTTGAATAAACAATTCGGTTGCACGCTGCAAATTGGCGGCAATGACCAGTGGGGCAATATTGTCAGTGGTATCGATTTAACGCGGCGATTAAATAATGCCAAAGTGGATGGGATGACCTTGCCATTAATCACCAAAGCCGATGGAACCAAGTTCGGTAAAACCGAAACGGATACTATTTGGCTGGATGCGAAAAAAACCTCGCCCTATCGCTTCTATCAGTTCTGGTTAAATACGGATGATGCCGATGTGCAGCGCTTGCTGGGTTACTACACTTTTTTATCCTGCGCTGAAATTGCGGCGCTGATTGAACAGGATAAAACCGCACAGGGTAAACCATCGGCGCAGCGCATCCTGGCGGAAGCAGTTACGCGCTTTGTTCATGGTGACGCGGGGCTGGCTGCGGCACAGCGAATTACTGCAGCGTTATTTTGCGGACGTGCAGACCAGTTATCGCTACCGGAACTGCAACAATTGGAGTTGGATGGTTTGCCAGCGTTCGGGGTTAATCGTGCAGACACCATAGCGGCCGCGTTGGTGAAGAGCGGCCTGGCAACCTCCAACAACAGGGCAAGGGAATTATTGGCATCGGGCGCTGTGCGTATTAATGGCGAACCGGCGGGCGACGGCGCGTTACTGCAACACTTCGCATTGTTTGATCGTTTCTGGGTTTTGCAGCGCGGTGCCAGGAGTTTTTGCCTTCTCACTCAATCAGCGTAATTGAAAAATGATTACGGTTACAGGTTTATAAGTAAAAATTTATAACCGTTTTTATCGCCATAATTAGATTGTTTATCACAAAAAATTGGCGATTTGGCAATTTTCCCAACTTGACGATTTTTCGGCCGGCGTGCACTATGACTGCCTCGGGAATTTCCACTAATTCCCTTCGGAGCCCGGCACCAACAACAATAAAGCCGGTCTTCGGGATGTGTTTTTAGTTGTCCATCCATACGATTTCCCAAATAGTGCTGCGTTGTAGCCCAGCAGCCATTGCGCCTTGCGGCGTATCGGTGTTTTCGGTCTTTATCCCTGCTGCTTTGCTAGCGGGAATTATGTTGCGCATCGCAACGATTTGAAGAACAACAATCCGAATAACAACGATATTGCTACAACAAGGTAATCAACATGAAAACCAAATCCTTTTCCAAAAGGGCTGGCCAATGTGCTGTGCTCAGTTTCGCGTTAACGTCAGCACTCAGCTTTTTTGCCGGCGCAGTTCAAGCCCAAACCTTAGGTTCCAATCTGGCTGTGACTGGCCCCGGCGCCGGTGCAGATGGCTCCGGTTTTGATAACACCAAACTCGTGCGCGATGGCAGCACTGCAACGGTGTCCACAGCAAGCGGTACCAGCAACCAACGCGTGTCAGTAAAGTGGGGCAGTGCGGTGAGTTTTAATACCGTGATCCTGCGCGAAAGCGGTAGCAAAATTACTAACTGGCAATTGGTCGATAACGACAGCGGCACTGTGTATGCGAGTGGTACCGGCATAGGCGCGGAAAAAGTCATTAATGTTGGCCCGCGTTCTGCCAAAAAAATTAATTTAATTGTGAATGCGACTAGCGCACCCGGTATTGCTGAATTCGAAGTGTATAACGCATCGGGTACTGTGGTTTCGTCGAGCAAATCCTCTTCCAGTACACCTGCGACCAGCTCATCCAAATCGTCGTTGTCCAGCAGTAAATCTTCCGCTGTTGTGAGTAGCAGTAAATCATCCGTTGCCTCAAGTACTCCGGCAACCAGCAGTAAATCGTCAGTGGCGAGCAGTGCAATTGTGGTTAGCAGTTCGCTGGCGAGTTCGAGTGTCGTGTCGAGCAAATCCAGTAGCAGCACTTCTTCGATTTCCGATAACGGCAGCATCAGTGCCGATTGTATTCGCATTGCAACCAATCCATCGGTTAACTGGCGCGATACCTCATTGAAAACCGATCAGGAAATTGTGAGCTGTTTGTCCAAAACCCTGGGCAAGCCGGTTGGCTACGGAGAAAAAGCGCTCGGCGGTTTTGATCCGAACGGCAATAGCAAACTTACCATCATCACCAAAAATTCCAGCACTTCGGTTGAGCAGCAAATTCTTACCGCAATTACCGGCGAAGCACACAACTGGATTGTGTTTGATAAAATTCAATTCGCACAGCCACACGAAATTGGTATGTACCGTTTGGGTTGTAGCAATGCAACGGTGCAATCGATTCTCGGTGCAACCGAAGCAGAATGCGTGAATTACACGCAATGGTGTGCAAAAAATGGCGTGAGCAGTGCTAATTGCGTAACACAATTTTTTAACACGGCGATGAATAAATCCAACAACCCGATTCGCAATCCGGTCATCGGTTCCAATAAAACCATCGACGGTCGCGGCAGCGAGGCCTACTTCCTGTTCAGCGGTTTTGCGATTGGTAAAGACCAAACCGGTACACCAACCCAAACCGCTAACAGCGTGATCCTTACGCATTTGAATTTCAAAGGCGCGGGCCACACCGAAGATCATTATTGCGATCCGGATATGATTCGCTCCACCGGCGCATCGCACGATATCTGGATTCACAAAAATAATTTTGATACCACCGGTGACTCTGCGTTTGATGTGAAAGTCGGCGCTTACAATGTAACTATGTCGTTCAACCGTTTGATCAATGTGAAACGCGCCGTGTTGCATGGCTCCAGCGACAGTCACACCATTGATAAACAAATCACTACCACTATGCATAACAACGCGTTTATCACTACGGATGACAGTTATAAATTATTGGGCAATACCCTGCGCCGCGTACCGCTGTTGCGCCATGGCAAAACCCATATGTTCAATAACGTGTTTATGAATTATCGCAACCAGATTTTAAGTTTGCGTGTAGGCGCAAGTGCGTTGATGGAAGATAGCGTGTTTGTGGTAAATGTAGCGCATCAGGAAAAAAGTACCGTTGAAGCATCGCTCGCAGAAATCAGCAGCAATTTGTTTAAAGATATTAGCGATGGTTCATTCCGCAATGATCGCAACTTCCTCTGGTTTGGCGATAGCGCATGTAACTTGACGGCCACTACCAAAACAACACTGACTGCAACCAACGGCACCGTTGCTAATCTCGCTAGCAATTACACGGCTGCTTCACAAGCGACTATCAATAACTGGCGCTTTGCAGCGGGGCAGGATCTGGTGGATTATGTGAACGCAACCGCCGGAAAATACGGCCAGATTCCTTATAACTCACCGCTTGCGGCGGATAAGTATTACGTTCTCGGTTTAGGCAAATCGTCTTGCCAGAATCGTTAAGAGATTCTGACAAGCCAGTAAACTAAAACCCCGTTGAGAAACTCGCGTCAGGAAAAGCCCCGGTGCATAACACCGGGGCTTTTTTATTGCGCAAAAAACCGTGGAGGATTGTTAACCTATTGCCTACAATCAGTGCCGTTGCATTAAGAGAGCAGGATTTTGCATGAACACTGCAATTGAAGCATTTAACGCCCTGAAAAAAACTATGGATTCCTATTCACCCATCGGTGCAGAAACCTGGGCGGCGTTTATGGATATCGGTAAATACCGCGAATTAAAAAAGCATCAGGTGTTGTATGCACTGGGTGAAATTCCACCGTCGTTTGCGTTTGTGTATTCGGGTTTGTTCAGAACGTTTATCACCGACGAAAACGGCAACGAATACAATAAAAACTTTTTCTACGAAGGCACATTCCCCGGTTCCATGACCGCGTTACTGCGCCATGAGCCTTCACAATTTGCGCTTGTGGCGTTGGAGCCGGCGCAGATTATTGAAATCGATTTTCCCGCTTATCGCTCGTTGCTGCATGCGCGCGAAGATTTAAAACTCTTCCAGATTTATTATCTGGAACGCAACTGGTTACTCGCCAAGGACGCGCGCGAAGTTGCCATCGTCCAGGAAGATGCCACCCAACGCTACCTGCAATTTATTGCGGATTATCCATTTCTGGTTGAGCGCTTGCCGCAACACCATATCGCGTCGCATTTGGGAATTACGCCGACCCAGCTTAGCCGCATCCGCAAGAAACTCTGATTCTTCAATCACCCAATCTCAAGCTATCAATCTTCTCTTTTATCAACCTATGTAAATGAATTCGTGTTAACCGCTCTCTATGCTGGCGTCATTGGTCAAACAGAGAGAGTGAATACTATGAATGTTATTGATGCACTGAACTGGCGTTACGCGGTTCGCGAATTTTCTACCGAGGTTATTGCGCCGGCACAATTACAGCAATTGCTGGATGCAACACGGCTGAGCCCATCGTCTTATGGTTTGCAGCCCTATCATTTACTGGTTATCCAATCGCCACAGCTCAAACAACAATTACTTGAGTTTTCACTCGGGCAAGACAAGGTTACGCAGTGTTCACACCTGATTGTATTTGCCGCACACACCAACATTGGTGATGCCACCGTCAATCGTTACGTCAAACAATTTTCACAAACGCGCGGTGTTGAAACGTCGCAGTTAAAAAATATGGATGAACATTACAAGGCAGCGTTGGCGGTGATGGACCAATCACAGCGGCAGCAATGGGCGCACCAACAGGCGTATATCGCGCTGGGAAATTTCCTGACCTGTGCGGCATTACTGAAAATTGATACTTGCCCGATGACCGGTATTGAGTTTGACGGTTATGACCGCGTGTTGGGTTTGCGCGAAAAAAACCTCACTGCAACGGCGGTATGTCCAATAGGTATTCGCCATCCACAGGACGCGAGTGCGCGCGAAAAGAAAGTGCGTTTTGATGAACATGACATGGTGACACTGCTATGAATTATTTTTCATGGTTGGCGTTACTCGCGGGCGCCGCCATTGGAATTCAAGCGGGAATGAATGCGCAGTTGGGTGTGTTATTAAAAAGCCCGCTCCTTTCCGCCGCTGTAACTTTTATTGTGGCTTGCTCTTGTGTGTTGATAGTGGTTGCGATCACAACGCGCCAACTACCGTCGTTAGCTAATGTGCAAGCTGTGCCGCTGCATTTATGGTTTTCCGGTGCGATTAGCGCATTTGGTGTTGCGTCATTTTATTTTTTAATTCCGCGTATGGGCGTTGGCCCCATGATGTCTTTTGCGCTGACCGGACAATTATTGATTGCAATGCTGGTCAGCCATTTCGGTTGGTTTGATTTACCGATCAAGCCCATTAACGTTTCGAAATGCATGGGTGTGCTGGCGATGATCGCGGGTATCGTTTTAATCAATCGCCCTTAATTTTTATATTGGATCAGTGAGTGATAATTATGAACGACGTAAATCAGTTGAATATCGATAACCTGACTTCGCTCTGGCGAAAAATGGGTGTGGAAAATAATTCGGAATTTGCAGTGGAACAATTAACGATATCGCGTACCTGGCCGAATCGTTATTGGTTTGATTGGAACACCGATATAAAACACATCAATGCCATTGCCCCGGTTTTGGATCAGTTACCATTAACGGCTGTAGTGCCAGTATGGGAAGGTGCGGGTGCGTCCGCTAAACAATTGGAAATTTTTTTAAAAGACGAATGTTTCCAGATTTTATTTTCGCAACTCGCGATGTATCTGGATTTGCAATCATTATCCGTACCTGAATTGCCAGCACTGGATATTGTCTCGGTGCAATCCGCAGCGGATGTTGAAACATGGACTGCTACGGCTAGTGCGGCGTTTGGTTACTGGATTGATAGTGCGGCGATTCAGGCGCTTGTCGATTTACCAGAAGTTAAATTGTTATTGCTCAAACAAGATGGGCAAGCAGCAGCTACAGCGCTGGTTTACCAAACCGGAGATATCATTGGTGTGCATTTGGTTGGTGTGCCGGATGAATTTCGCGGACGAGGTTTGGCGCGAACGTTAATGCAGTATGTGATTAGGTTGGGCAAATCCATGGGCGGAAAGTTTTTGACCCTGCAAGCCTCGGCGGCGGGTGAACCGCTTTATCGCCAACTCGGATTCGTGCCGCAATTTGTGATCAAAAATTACCAGCGGATTTAAATAACCAGCAGTTCGTTATCCTCACAAGCCCTCTTCAAGAGGGCTTTCTTATTCCCGTAAAAGGGTCAATCTGCAAAAACGGCTTATAAAAATTCTAGATAACCAAGGTACATAAGATAGCCTTTTTATAATAATTAGCTAGTCTAATGCTGTTAATAGAGCATTAAATAAATAATTGGTTATATAAAAGTCTTAAGTTGGCGTGCAAATGTATAACCCATATAACTCGAAAATTTTTCACTCCGATAACCCAAGGTAATGTTTATGGCGTTTTCCAGATTGAGACGTTTAGGAAAATTCTCCCTTTTGGCAGGTATTGGCCTGATGGCGCAAGCCGCATTGGCAGGCACGTTGACCAACGTGTCAGTGACGCCGGCAGATTCAGCTCCCGGTGCTACAACGACCTACACATTTACGTACACCCTGGAGCAGGATGTAAATGCGGATGAGGCGCTGTTGTACGTCACTTTCCCACCTGGGTTCGCTGTGGCTAGCGGCGCATGTGACCGGGTTGCGTCGATTACGCTGAACCCGGTGCCTATGGGGGGAACGGCTATTTGCCGCAAATCGTATGGCTCGGGCAATACCGTTGGCCTGGCTGTTAATGCATCGGTCGGTGGAGGGGTTTCTGTTCCGGGCGGGACGGAGGTAGAAATCGTTGTTGGTGGCGTGACTAACCCGACGGCGGGAAATTACAGCTTCGACAATGGCAGCGGTACGGGCATTATCACAACGCAGATGATGGACCCGATGTTTCCCATGGTGATGGAGAAGGACATTTCAGACCCACTAACCGTCACCATCGGCACCGTCACGCCAGTTAATGGGGCTTGTGGTGTTGCCAGCGGAGGTGTTGTTGATGTTTCCAGGCTCCCACCTTCGTCAGAACTCTGTGCTGTTGATGTCGAATTCGCGTATGCGGAAGACGCAACCAGAGCTTATTGGGGTTGTAAGGGTAAGAATGGTGGTACAGATACCGCAGCCAATGCGTGTTCCGCAACGAAAGGCCACGTCCTGATTGCAGCTGCTTTTCCACCTTCCAGCGGTACTGCTAACTGTTCACCTAACCCGGTTGCGGCGGGTGGGAATTCGGTATGTACCCCAACACCCGCTCCCGGTTATACCTTTGACAAGTGGTCTGGAGACTGTGTAGGTGCCGTTTGTGCGCCCAATAACGTCACCAATATCTGGTATATGGATGCTGAATTTGTCGTTAGCCAGTACCCGATAACAACCCTGGCAAACCCATCAACAGCTGGTTCAGTTAGCTGCAGTAGTAATCCAGTAACCCACGGTAGTAACACCACTTGTACCTATACCGCTAACCCCGGCTACACCTTTACCAATTGGAGCGGTGACTGTACTGGTGCAACCTGCGCCCTTACAACGGTAAATGGTGCCAAATCGGTAACGGCAAACTTCACCGCACCGACATTTACCGTCACTGTAAACACGTCTGGCTCGGGCACCGCGTCCTGTACACCTAACCCGGTGAGTGAAGGCAGCAATAGCACCTGTACTGCCAGCCCCAACGCGGGTAATACCTTTACCGGTTGGAGTGGTGACTGTGCTGGTGGCTCTTGTGTATTAACCAATGTGACAGCGAACAAAACTGTCACCGCCACTTTTGCACCGGCGACATACAGTATTTCCGGTTCTGCATCGCCCGTTGCTGGTGGTAGCGTTAGTTGTTCCAGCAATATCAGCCATGGTGGTAATGGTTCCTGTAGTGCAGCCGGAAATACCGGATATACCTTTACCGGTTGGAGCGGATGCCCGAGTGCCAGCGGCACCACCTGTAATTTCAGCGGAGTAACCTCCAACCAAAGTGTCACCGCTAACTTCACTATTAATAGTTACACCGTGTCGGCAACCGCGAGCCCAATTGATGCCGGTTCTGCCAGCTGTACCAGCCCGGTAGTTTATGGCAGTGCGAGCAGTTGTACTGCCAAGGCTGCGGCGGGTTATCGTTTTAGTGGATGGAGCGGCGCTTGTTCCGGCAGCACTTGTACCCTTGCCAGCGTTACGGCCAATACATCAGTGACGGCCAGCTTTGAACTGCTTCCGAGTTACAACATAGCTACACAAGTCACACCAGCAAATAGCGGAACCATCAGTTGTACGAAAGATATTCTGGAAGGCGGCACTGGCACCTGTACAGTCAAAGCTAACGCCGGTTTTCGCTTTGCCAGCTGGGGTGGAGATTGCTCCGGCACTGACACTAGCTGCAAAGTGGAGAATGTCACCAGCGCGAAATCGGTGAGTGCGACCTTTGAGACCGCCACCAGCTTCAAGATTAGTGGTCGGCAGCAATTCGTAGGTGGGTCTTCTTACCTGTTGTTACTTCCAGGGGAACTACCTGAGATTATCGTTCCATTTAGGGTGATGAATTGCTCACAATCCAACCCTATCAGCATAAATTCTACAGTGAGCTGTCATGTTGCTAGTCCGACTTCATGGATAGGAACAGAACCAACTTACAGGGGTTGGAGCGGTGATTGTACCCGGGTCGAAGGCCATAACTGCATCATTGAAAACATCACCTCGGATAAGCACATAATTGCCCATTATGGTTTCAATTTAACTGATCGTCCTATCAAAACCCAACCCGCTGGAGCGGGTAGTGTTTGGTGTGGCACCAGCTTTGACGAAAACGTGGGCGGTATAAGAGCGGATGAAGTGCGCCAAAGATGTGTAGCTGAGGCTAATCCCGGTTATGTATTTACCTCTTTCACTGAGGAGTACAGTTTTTTATACAGAACTACCACCGCTAACTTCACCAAACAAGCTAACACACCGGTAGTTACCTGCACTAACTGCAGTAACAGTACCCTCAGCACCGACACTACGAATACCAAATCGGTAAGTAAAACCAGCGAACCGAACGAGCAAGGCAATAGCACCCAGGCGACTGTGGCGACTACCACTACTACTGGAACAGGTAGTGCCTCAACATCGGTGCGAGTTAGCAATCAGAATGCGAGCGGCGCAACCCAATCGGGTACTACTGTCACAACCAACAATCCAAATGCGGAATTTTCTGTTACTAACTCCAATGAAGCGACTGGCACGCTCAACAATCCAGCCACGGGGGAAACCACCAATGTGGTTGCCACAACCAGCACAACCAATACCACTGTCATGAAGGATGGCCAGAAAGTATCAGAAGTGAGTACCAGCAGTGGCCAAACTGCCGCGGTAAACACTACTTCCAGCGGAACTACTGTTGCCGTTACCGATACTGCTACAGGTAAGACTCTGGGAACTACCACGGTTTCCGGTTCGACCACGACTACCGCCACGTCAGGTGATGCGTCTGCCGACGGTTCGACCCTTGTACGCAATGCCGCACGCGGCGATTCAGCGGCGATCAGTACTTTTTACGGTGCGGGAACTGTGATTAGTACTTCCCTGTTTGGAAGCAGCTCTGTGACTACCACCCAAGGGTTTGGTAGTGGTTCTGGTTTAGGCAGCAGTGTTTCTATGGGCATTGCATCCACTCAAACTGCATCGCTTATTTCCGGCGCAATTGGCGGGGGCTTTGTTAGTGCTGGAACCGGTGGATTTGCTCCCAGCACGGGTTCAGGCGGTGGCTTCTCGGGTAGTAGCGTTAGCGCGCAGGTGAAAGCGCCCGGAGCTTCCTCAAACCAAAAACCTGGCCTGCAAAAAGCGGCGGCGGTGGATGACAACGCTCAGGCTGCTATCGACATCACCGGCGGAACACTGCAATCCGTCCAGCTCTATTCTGATAACACAGGTTTGGTGGAGTTTTTCAAACCGGGTACCGATGCTGGTTCACCACAGATGACCGCGTTTGAAAGTACCGACGATGCGTTCAGCATTACCCTCAGCTATCCGGCGAAGAAATAAGGAGCGAGCGATGAAAAAATTAATTGTTAATGCGGTACTCCTGTTATCGGTCGCGGGTCTGGGGGCGTGCGGTGGCGATAGTAAAAAACACCACAACAGTTCCTCTTCCAGTGTGAGTAGTGTTGCCAGCAGTGCGGTAAGCTCCAGCAGTTCGTCGGTGGCAGTGAGCAACGTGATGGAATTGAATAAAGAGTATCCCTATACGGCGAGTACGAAAATTACCAACACTGGTACTATCGATTTAGTCGTAACTAAAAAACATTATTGGGACGGTAATAAAACGGTAGTGATTTTAAAAGAAGGCACGGCAACGATTGACTAACCGATAAATCATGCTGCAAAAAAATCCTCGCCCTGGCGGGGATTTTTTTTATTTAACAAAAACGCAAAACCGAATTATTTTTCAGGAAAATTTGATTCAAACGGATAAAAAATATTGCCTATCAATAATAAAAATTTTAATTATTCATTAATAAAAAATTATATCGCTGTCGCATAGTTCGTTGTTGCAAAAACAACCAATACTTCTAGTATAAAAAACGCCATTAATACCAATGGTAAAAACTATAAAGGAGCTACCCTGTGAAAATGTTAACCATCAAACGTGTATTGAAATTCGCAACGGGTGTAATTGCTGCGGCTGCATTTTCTTCGCCGGCATTTGCAGGCGATATTGCCCTGGCAGGATCTTATGGAAGTTACATGCAGCCAGGGTGCGGCTGGGTTTTTGGAAGCTCAAACAATTATGGACCTACTTCCGGCGTACCTGTCGGTGCAACCACCAACGGAGTGAATGTAACTACTCATTACCTCAATTGCAGTGGTGCTACAGGACCCCAGGCAGTGAAAGTAGTGGTGACGTATTACACATACACTGTTCCATACTGGGATTCGCGAATTCAAACCGGCCAAACATGCAGTATTAATTCCGCCCAGGCTACGGCGGTGGGCGATTGCGACAGCTATCGCGTATACAATTAATTGTGTAAATAGAATATCTGTGCAGGAAAATAACCTGCCAATAAAAATCCCCGTATACCTCTCGGTGTACGGGGATTTTTATTCATTAAGTATTTAACAAACCGACTGGTTTTACTCGGGCTGATTCGGTTCAAGCTCCGTTTTCATCGCCACAATGCGTACACCGTCTTTTCTCGCCGGTGGCATTTTGGCAATTTCATTTTCAATCCAGTTTTTAATTTCTTCCGTTAATTGCTTGCGATCTTTTCCTTCAGTCGAAAAGGGTTCGCTAATCACCACGCGCACAGTTCCGGGGTATTTAATAAAATGTTTGTGCGGCCAGCATTCGCCGGCATTGTGTGCAACGGCGATAATCGGTACTCCAGCGCTGATCGCAATGTCTGCGCCGCTGCGTGCGTAATTGCCAACCAGTCCAACGGGTGTGCGTGTACCTTCAGGAAAAATCAGTAAATTGTTGCCTTGCTGCAAACGGCGCAGGCCGATTTTTTTAATTTCTTTCAGTGCTTGTATCGGGCTGCTGCGATCAATGGCGATGGGGCGTAAACTCGCCAAACCCCAGCCAAAAAACGGAATGCGAAATAATTCTTTTTTGAGGATGGTGCTGACCGGGCCAAAATAATATTGCAGGAACATGGTTTCCCAGGTGCTTTGGTGCTTTGCCATAACTACACAGGGAAATTTATCCGCATGTTTGCTGCCGGTAATTTCGAAGCGAACGCCGCAACATAACCGAATCCAGAACATCACAAAGCGATTCCAGCAAGTGACGATACGCCAGCGCCAGCTATAGGGAAAAATGGGCCAGATAATTACTGCAATCAAGCCAGCTAATGCACTGGTAATGTTATAGCCAATAGCAAAAATTAAACTGCGAAGTCTGAGCACGTTAAATTCCGTTAGCTGTTTCAATATCGGCAATTACAAAATCTGCCGCGGCTGCGAGATTATCAACCACATGAATCTGGTTGATAGAAATAGCGGTTGCATTACCAGATTCAGCAAGTTGGGCAAGGGTAGTTTTACCATTGCCGGTTTGCACCAGAATCGGTTTGCAGCCTTTTTGTAATCCAGCTTGTAAATCACGCAGGCTGTCGCCTACAAAATAACAGGATTCTACCGAGGTATTAAATTCTGCTTCAATCGCATCCAGCAAACCGGGTTTGGGTTTGCGGCATTTACAATTGTCTTCATCCTGATGCGGGCAATAAAAAATTGCACCAATCTCGCCACCTTGTTCTTCTACCAGTTGCGTGATTTTTTCATGCATCGCCTCAAGGTCTTCCAGATCAAATTTATCTTTGGCGAGACCTGATTGGTTGGTGGCGATCACGACAGTAAAACCGGCTTTATTCAGCCGCGCGATTGCTTCGATGCTACCTTCAATAGGCACGTACTCTTCAGCGGATTTTACAAAGTCGTCGCGGTCGTGATTAATAACGCCGTCGCGGTCGAGGATGATTAGTTTCATTGGGTAACCACATTAATGGAGATGTTTTAGCAAGATACCAGAAGAAACAGGAATCAATAATCAGGTGTAACAAACAGGGCGCAATAAATTGCGCCCTGTGTATCGCATACGATAAACACCCACAATCAATTCTTGGCAGGTACCAGATAAGAAATATCGGCCACTTCCAAAAACAATCCGCGCAGTTGTTGCAACAATGCCAAGCGATTTTGTTGCAGCGCCGGGTCATCGCTCATCACCATTACACTGTCAAAAAACGCATCGACCGGTTGTTGCAAATCGGCGAGTGCAGCGAGTGCTTTGGTGTATTCGCGCGCTGCAAACAAAGGTGCGACTACAGCCGCTTTTGCGCTAACGGCTTGCGCCAGATTTTTCTCGGCATCTTCCTGCAACAGAGCAGTGTTTACATCGGTACTCACGGCGGCATTTTGTTTGGCGAGAATATTCGATACCCGCTTGTTAGCAGCAGCCAATGCTTGCGCTTGTGGCAACTTGCTGAATTCATTTACCGCGAGTACGCGCTGGTTAATGTCCAGTGGTTGCGATAATTGTTTTGCGGTTACCGATTGGAAAACTTCTGCGGGGATATTGGCATCTTCAAAGAAGGCGCGGAAACGCTCCAGCATATACGCCAACACTTGCTCAACCAACTCATCCCCAACAGTAAGATTTTTGTGTTGGTTTTTAGCGAAGGTCAGCAGCTCACGCAAATCGAGCGCGAGATTTTTCTCTACCAACAAACGCAACACAGCAATACTTGCACGACGCAACGCAAACGGATCTTTGGAGCCGGTAGGTTGTTGGCCGATTCCAAAAATGCCGCTAATAGTATCCAAACGATCTGCCAGCGCGATAATCGCACCGGTAGTTGTTGCAGGCAATTGGTCGCCAGCGAAGCGCGGCATATATTGCTCATTCATCGCAGCGGCAACTTCGGCGTTTTCGCCATCGTTAACTGCGTAGTAATAGCCGGCGATACCTTGCATATCGTCGAACTCGCCCACCATATTGGTCACAAGGTCTGACTTACACAATTGTGCGGCGCGTTCGGCTGAGGTGGCGTCCGCATTTAATTTGCCAGCGATCAGTTTTGCGAGGCCAGCAACGCGTTCGGTTTTATCGTAGATAGTTCCAAGTTGCGCCTGGAACACAATCGTTTTCAAACGCTCACGCAATGAAGCGAGCGTGGTTTTTTTATCGGTTTCAAAGAAGAACGCCGCATCGGAAAGGCGCGGGCGAATTACGCGCTCGTTACCATCGATAATTTGCGATGGATCTTTGCTCTGGATATTAGCGACAGTGATGAAGTTATTCTTCAGCTTGCCGTTAGCGTCCACGACGTGGAAATATTTTTGGTGCTCTTTCATAGAAGCAATTAATGCTTCTGCAGGAACGGCGAGGAAACGCTCTTCAAATTTTCCAGTCAGCGCCACTGGCCATTCAACCAGCGAAGTCACTTCGTCGAGTAGATCGGCATCGATTACCGCAACACCGCCGACTTTTTTCGCTTCGGCTTCTACTTGCTGTTTGATCGTCGCGCCGCGCTCAGCAAAATCTGCCACTACAAAACCGGTGTCTTTTAATACGCTGGCGTAATCGCTCGCTTTGGCGAGGTCGATAGTGTTGTTGTAATGGAAACGGTGGCCGCGAGTGGTGCGGCCAGCCGTTAAACCAAGAATAGATGCGTTGATTACATCGCTGCCAAACAACATTACTAACCAATGCACCGGGCGTACAAACTCTTCGCGTTTTGCACCCCATTTCATGCGCTTGGCGATGGGCAATTTTGCCAGCGCGTCGGTTACCACGGCTTCAAGCAACTCGACGGTTTTTTTGCCTTCGGTAGTAATGCGTGCAACCAATTTTTCTGCTTTGCCGTCGTTCTCTGCTTTTAATTCAGACGCAGCGATACCATTTTTTTCTGCAAACGCGAGTGCTGCTTTGGTTGGTTGACCTTCTTTATCAAATGCGATTGCCGCTGGTGGACCCCAGACAACCAATTCTTTCGACGGTGTTTCGCTCGCGAGATTTTCTACCAATACGGCTAAGCGACGCGGTGCCGCAAAAGGTTTAATGGCGGTGAAGGTTAACTCGGCCGCTTTCAAATTGTTCTCGATGGTTTCGGCAAACGAAGCCATCAAATTCTTCAATGCTTTTGGCGGTAACTCTTCGGTTCCCAGCTCAACTAAAAAATCAGCAGACATTATTTACTCTCCTCAGCAGAGGTCGCAGCGGAAGAGCCTTCAGCGGCTGTTGAAATTAATAGCTCTGCGCGCAGGGCTTCAGGTGCAAGTGGGAAACCGAGGGCTTTGCGGCTATCAAAATACGCTTGCGCAACGGCGCGCGATAAGGTGCGTACACGCAAAATAAAACGCTGGCGCTCGGTGACAGAAATCGCGTGGCGCGCATCGAGCAAGTTAAACGCGTGGGAGGCTTTCATCACCATTTCGTACGCGGGCAGCGGCAGATTTTTTTCCATCAAGCGCTGGCTTTCTTTTTCGTAGAAATCGAAATTGCTGAACAAAAATGCAGTGTCGGCTTCTTCAAAGTTGTAAGTGGATTGTTCCACTTCGTTTTGATGAAACACATCGCCGTAGGTCACTTTGTCGCCGTTGGGGTTGATCGTCCATACCAGATCAAAAATTGAATCCACACCTTGCAGGTACATGGCGATACGCTCAATACCGTAAGTGATTTCACCCGTTACCGGGAAACATTCCAGACCGCCAACTTGTTGGAAGTAAGTGAATTGGGTGACTTCCATACCGTTCAACCAGACTTCCCAACCCAGACCCCAGGCGCCGAGTGTTGGTGATTCCCAGTTATCTTCCACAAAACGGACATCGTGCACGTTGGTATCAATGCCCATCTCGCGCAGCGAACCCAAATACAAATCTTGAATGTTGGCGGGCGAGGGCTTCATCGCCACCTGGAATTGGTAGTAATGCTGCAAGCGATTGGGGTTTTCACCGTAGCGGCCGTCTTTTGGGCGGCGGCAGGGCTGCACGTAGGCGGTATTCCAGGTTTCCGGGCCGATGGCGCGCAGGAAAGTCGCCGGGTGGAAAGTACCGGCGCCGACTTCGAGGTCGAGCGGTTGCAAAATCACGCAGCCTTGGCGCGCCCAGTAGTCTTGCAGGGCGAGAATCAAACCCTGGAAGGTGCTTACGTCATAACGTTTTTCGGACATGGTGGACCTAGTTTTATGAATGGTGGTCGATGGAATGCAAAAATGCGGCGATTATAGCGGGAGAATCAGCGCGAGGGGCAGGGGCGAGTTCGGGAATTTTGGAAAAGCACAGAATAGAAGAGTTCTCCAGTAGAAGAACCCCTCTATGGTTTCGTTAGCGGCGCAGCTGGCGGCGAACAAATAGTGCCATCAGGCCTAACAAAGCGAGCATGGGGGCGGCTGGTTCTGGGACTGAAACGCGACCATCTTTGACCAGTAATGCGCCGTACCAATTGGATATATCTATTCCGTCCATTTCCATATACATAGCGGCATCAGAGTAGGAATCGCTATAGGGATTTTTGAGGTGTACAAAACCTGATGTATCCGCATCTGCCATGAATATTCCGAAAGCGCTTTTAAAAGTCCATGATTCAATGAGATTGCCATCCTGATCATATATCAGGGTGGAGGAGTCAGGAGTTTGACCAAAGAGCGTATAAATTTGAGTGAAAAGGCTCTCGTATTTACCTGCAGGTGCGGAAAATCCGGCAGTCAAAGATCCAACGGTTGATTGATACCATTCGGGTAGATCTCTGAATAGGTTGTTCCACAAATGAAGAACCTCAAAGGCTGACGGTAGACGCCAACCGGCAAATTCTGTAGATAACAGACTGACAACTTCCGAATAGGTGTAATCGTCATTAACCCCGAAATCCATCCATACCAAGCCGGTAGATGTTTCAAGTACAGCTTTGTTATCACCTATTTCAAATGCATCAGCCTCCACGATTGGTAGCGCTTGAGAGGTTGTGGAGAGTAAAAGTGCAGTTAACCCTAAGGTACAAGCGAGATTTTTAAGCATAGCTAATTCCTTTTATTCAGAATTTATGGTTTTTGAGATGATTATTGCTGGCGCGAAATTTACCATTTTCGATAACAATTAACCAATCTTAATATGGCGGCAGCAATTAGTAATGTTCTGTAAATACGCAGGCATTACTGGAACAAGCTCTCAGGTTGGATGACCAACAGCCGCCCAACGGCAAACACAATCGTGGCTATAACGAGACCCATTGATAACAATCAACCAAAGGAAAACCCTATGGATAATCACCAAAAATTCTCCTCGCTCACCATCGGCCTGCATTGGATTATTGCGCTGACGATTATCGTCCTGACCGGTATCGGCTTTTATATGTCGTGGTACGAGTTTTACCCGCTGTATGACTGGCATAAATCCTTCGGGGTGGTGATTTTCCTGTTGGTGCTGGTGCGTGTTTGGTGGCGAATTAAAAATGGTTGGCCGACGCCGGTGCGTGAGTATCCCACGCTTGAACATCGCCTGGCGCAGGTGACTCATTGGGTATTGATTGTGAGTACGGTGCTGATGCCGGTGTCTGGGATGATGTATTCCGGTTTGGGCGGTTACGGCGTTAAGGTATTTGGCTGGGTGTTAATTCCGGGTAACCATAATGCAGAAGGGGAGGCGGAACCTTTCCATGCGGGGTTATCCCAATTGGGAGCGTTTACTCACGAGTGGCTGGGTTATGTATTGGTGGTGGCGATTATCCTGCATATCGTCGGCGCACTTAAACATCATTTGTTCGACAAGGATCGCACCTTGCTGCGCATGCTTGGTCGTTAAATAATCTAAATTCAGGTGCCATTCAGTTTCAAAGCGGGTTCGAGTAAACCGGTCGTAAACAGCGAGTAAATACTGCGTAAAAGCATGTGTATTCCTGTGTCAATTGTTGAACCAGAGGCCTATGTTTTCAATCACAGAGTTAACGAAGAGACGGCAACAAATTTCGAGCGCTGCAATCTCTTCATTATTAGTTGATTGGGAGTGGGCTCATTATGAAAAATTTGAACGTGTTTGCGTTAGCTGAAAATGATCACCTGGTACAACCTGAAGAATTCGAAGATATTCAGGGCAGCACCTCGGCGCTGGCAATCCTCACCGATTTCCGCAGCCACAAACCGCATATGGTGGATAGTCATCTGGAAGCGTCAGAAGCACTGGAGTTGATGCTGGCTGAAGATGTTTCTATTAAATTGGTTGTCGATGATCAAAAAGAATTTGTTGGTGTAATTAGCCGTGATGATCTATCAGATCACAGCTTGTTGTTAAAACAAATGGCGTTGCGGTTAAAACGCGATGAGTTATTGGTGCGCGATTTAATGCACAACCGTAGCAGTATCAATGCGATTGATTACCACCAATTTAAACGCGCTACCGTGGCCGATGTGGTTTCTACGTTGAAGAAAACCCATCAGGAATACTTGCTGGTGGTAGATACGGATGCGCACCATATCCGTGGCATAGTGTCATCGCGCGATATTTCCCGTCGTTTGCACACACCGGTGGAAATTGAAAAAGAATTAACGTTTATTGATATTTTTACGGCGGTAAGAGTTTTTTAATTCACTCATCGCGGCAATAAAAAAAGGGCCTCTTACATAGAGGCCCTTTTTTTATTTAAATCGATAATGATCGAATTATTGGACGCGCTGATTTTGTTTAACTCTAATTGTTGCTATCAATAAAAATCCGCAAAAAACCAGTAATAGCGAAGAAGGCTCCGGTACGGATTGCTTTTTCACTAAAAACGTACTGGTAAATTCATGCTTCCATTCCAGGGGGGCCGGACCAAGGTTTTCATAAAAAAATGCCGTATAGCCCGGAGTTGAATCGGTAGTCGGGCTGTACATCATGGCCCCGCCAATAGCACCGTTATCCAGCATGAACAAACCCTGGGCTCCCAAAACCGGCCAGGAAGTGGTGATGTCATCTTCAGTAAGGGTATATTCGCCCACACCGTTCACATTAAAAATATCGTAAATCGCACTAAAGTCGCCACCCAGATCGGGGCCACTGACGTAGCCAAATGTTCCGGCAGAAAACCAGCCGGGTAAATGGCCAAACAAACTATTCCACAGGTTTATGACTTCGGTTTGGGTCGGCAAACGCCAGCCGGCATAGGTTGAATCCAATTGGTCCAGAATAGATGTTACGGTTTGGTTATTGGTAATACCAAAATCCAGCCAGACAAGACCGGTGGACGTTTCCAGGGCAGCTTTGTTATCGCCTGCTACGAAAGCGTCTGCTTGCTGGATGGGTAGTGCGCTTGCTGTGGATGACACTAGAATTGCCGAGGTTACTAGCAAGGTATTTATCAGGATTTTAAACATGAGAACTCCATTTATAATTTATTTGATCACAAGCGCCTGATGGCGCAGCGGAATTCTACTCGAATTTAATTTCCCTTTTTATAACTCTTTGTGCCGTGATTGCCAGGAAAAGCCAAGTTGCTGCCACAATAATGCGGAAAATAAAAAGTAAAAATTCATCCCCAATGCAAAATGCCATTCGATAATATTTTCCCAGCTATCTTTTTTTTCACCTGCTAATAACGCGTTGCAAAATACACTGGTCAACCCCAACAAAAGTAACCAGACAGAAAGCCGGGTCTTGTATTTTATCCAGCGCGAGTTAATTGGCATTCGCCGTAACAGTTGCTGCAGGAAAAGCATTTGTGCTAACACGGTAAACGAAAAATAAATCGTTACGCCATAGCGGCGCATCAACTGATAAAAACTGCCGTCACTACCTAAAAAGTTAGCGTAAAGCACCAAAAAAATTGCCCCGGTAATTCCGATGATGGTGAGCCAGCGCGCCGTTGTTTTCGGGGTTTGGTAGCACGTTAAGAAGTGGCCGGCGTGTAACCAGTAATTGACGAGCAACGCGGCATTAAAAGTCATCACCGCACGAAATAAAAATAATGCATCGCTGGAACGTGCTGCTCTACTGATAGACGTACAGCCGCTCCAATACGGCAGGCACCAATCGATAGCGCCGGCCATGCTGCTCCACAACCATGCACCATGCACTACCAACAGCGGTAATAGAAATACTAACCAGGCGGTGTGAACGGGTTGCACCTTGTGGCCTCCGTACGTAAAAAATGGCACTACTCTACATAAACTTACTCTAAACCCCTTGTTGGCCAAAGGCGACGTGGAAGCGTTTAGTTGCGTGGCAAATTCCGGTAAGCTGCGCGCACTTTTTTGAGCGAGTTATCCAACCCATGAAAAACCATCTTGCCCCTTTGCTGGTTAAAGCCATGGCCCTTTTACCGCTGGGGCTGTTGCGCAGTATCGGCAGTCTGCTTGGGCGTGTGGTGTGGTGGATGAACGACCGCTCGGCCAAGGTGACGCGCACCAATATTTCTATCTGTTTTCCCGAATTATCGCCCGCTGAACAAACCCGCCTCGCCCAACAAAGCCTGGAAGAAACCGCGAAAACGGCGATGGAAGCCGGGGCGATCTGGCGCAATTCGTGGGAATGGCTGGATCGCCAGATTGTCACTAAAGAAGGTGATGATCTGCTGCGCGCGAAACTGGCTGCCGGCAAAGGTGTTCTGGTATTGGCGCCGCACCATGGGAATTGGGAGGTGGTTGCGCCTTATCTGGCGAGTGTGGCCAACCTTACGGCGATGTACCAGCCGCTGGAAAATCCCAAAATGGATGAATTGGTATTGGCCGGGCGCAGTAAGTTGAACATCTCTATGGCGCCTACCAATCGCAAGGGCGTGATGATGTTGTTCAAAGCCCTGCAGGGCGGAACCATCGTGGGGATTTTGCCGGATCAAGTTCCCGCCCGTGATGCCGGTGGTGAAGTTGCTCCCTTTATGGGCCAGCCTGCATTGACCATGACCCTGGTGCATGGGTTGATTCAGCGCACGGGTTGTGCCGTCTGCTCCTGTTATGCCGAGCGGGTGCCGGGTGGATTCAAGATTGTTGTGCTGGAAGCCGATCCTGACATCTACAGCGAAGACCAGCACACGTCGGTCACCGGCCTGAATGCCAGCGTTGCTGCCTGCGTGCGGCGGGCGCCAGCGCAATACCAGTGGGAGTACAAACGCTTCCGCCGTTTGCCGCCTGAATACGCAAAAGTCTATGTTTCCCGTTAAAAGCCGAGTGGATTTACTTAGGGGGCGTGTGTTTAACCGGTCCTAGCAGCTACAATTAGTCCACTTGAATTTTTATAACCATTTTCACCCTCGTGATATTGCCGGTTGTTGTGATGAAACTAAAAACCAATTTTCCCTCAGGCCGTACTTTGTATCGTTTCGGCCTGCTTACGTTGGCATTGGCGTCGCTCAATGCTTGTACCAGCCAAAAGTTGCAGCAGCAAACCCAGGCCAATCTGGCCAGCGCCCAGGAATGTATTGCGGTCCATCAAGCCCATAGTGCAGAACATGGCCAGCAGCAAACCCAAATTCTCGCCCAATTGCAGCAGCTTCAAAGCCAACTGGACTTGCAACAAAAAGCCCTGGAAGCCAGACCCCAGGTTGTTGAACGTTTGATACCCAAAGCCGATTGCCCGGCGCCGGTAGACAACGGTGCTAAAAAGGCCAACGCCAAAGACCAGGGCCAGACGGACAAGCAAATTGTCGGTTTGCGCGAGCAGACATTAATCGCCGGTTTAAATGTGGTGATGAACGCCCGTATCAATACCAATGTGGCCAACTCAGTGATCGATGCGCGCAATATCCAGATGTTTGAGCGCAACGGTGAAGAGTGGGTACGTTTCACGATTTTCAATCCGGACACCAAAGAGCCCCATGTGCTTGAACGCAAACGCCTGCGTTTCCAGACGGTGCAAACCTCCAATCCAACGCCGGATCGTCGCCCGGTGGTGGAAATCCGTTTCACCATTGGCAAGTTGAACCAGCGCGGTGAATTTATCCTCGCGGATCGCAGCACGTCTGAATATCCCATCCTCATCGGTCGCAACCTGTTGCGCGATGTGATGTTGGTGGATGTCAGTGGCAACAACCTCGCCCCTCTTCAGCGCAGTGATGCATCCAGCTCTGCGGCTGCCAAAAACTAGGCTTTGCTTTACTACCTGTATCTGTGATTAACGAGCAGGGCCGGCCACCGCGCTGGCTTTGCCAGGAATAAATCCCATGAAGAAACCCTCCCGTGCCCCGTTTTACACCGTCATCGGCATTCTGGCCCTGATCGGTTTGGTAACCGCCTGGATGCGCCATGTGCAGATGGAAATCCCCTTTACCCCCGGTGTACAAAAACCGGTATGGCTGATTGAGGCGCGTATTGATTTTGATGCGACCGGTGAGCCGGTCACCGCGCGCCTTGGCTTGCCGGATAACCCGCCTGGTTATCGCAGTTTCAGTGAGCAAGCGGCCGCCCCCGGTTATGGTTATTCAGTGGTGGCGGAAAGCGGTGTGCGCCGCGGTGAATGGTCCAAGCGTGAGGCGATAGGCCCGCAGACTATCTATTACAAAACCCAGTTTATTGATGTGGATGATGAAGTCGCTCACGATGTTCCCACCGAACAACCCATTGCCGCCCACGTGGATTGGGATGGTTCCTCCCAGGAAACCGCCGCCCAGCAAGTGCTGGATACAGCTTGGGGTAAATCCAGCAGCCCGCAAAGCCTGACCCGTGAGCTGATCAAACTGCTTAATAGCGATAACCTTGACCAAAACGCCGCACTCTTGCTGTCTGCGCAGACTGATCGTTCAGCGCTGGTCGAGAAGTTGATTAATCAAGCCGGAATTCCCGCGCGCCCTGCGCTCGGCCTTTATCTGGAGGATGCCCGTCGCCACCAGAACCTGACTCGTCTGGTGCAGGTATATGACGGTCACGAGTGGGTGCTGTTTAACCCGACTACTGGTGAACAAGGTGTGCCGGAAAATCTGTTGTTGTGGCACACCGGTGGCGAATCCATTCTGGATGTCGCGGGCGGTAACCGTTCGCGCGTGAGTTTTTCGATGATCCACCAAACGGTGCCGGCGCTGGATTTGATCAAGGCGCAATTCAAGGAAAGTGCGTTCAGCGTGCTGAGCATCCAGCATTTGCCAATTGAAGAGCAGAGCATGTTCAAACTGCTGCTGTTGCTGCCTATTGGCGCACTGGTGGTAGTGTTTATGCGCATTATTATCGGCCTGAAAACCTCCGGTACCTTTATGCCGATCCTGATTGCCATGGCGTTTTTGCAAACGTCGCTGGTACTGGGGGTGGTGAGTTTTGTCACGGTAGTGGCGATGGGTCTGGTGTTGCGTACCTATTTATCGCGGCTAAACCTGCTATTGATTTCGCGGATTGCGACGCTGGTGGTGCTGGTGATTTTCATTATTTCCGCGCTCAGCCTCGTCGGTTACCAGATGGGCTTTAACACCGGTATGACCATCACCTTCTTCCCGATGATCATCATCGCCTGGACTATCGAGCGGATGTCCATCCTCTGGGAAGAAGAAGGCCCCAAAGAGGTAATGGTGCAGGGCGGTGGCAGCTTATTGGTTGCTGTGCTTGCGTATACCTTGATGCAATTCCCGCTGGTCGGCCACCTCACGTTCAACTTCCCGGAGCTGAATCTTGTTGCGCTGGCGCTGATCATGTTGATGGGTCAATACACCGGCTACAAACTCTCTGAACTGCGCCGTTTCCGCGCGATGGTGGACAATCAGGAAAAGATCAGCCAGGAGCGCAAAGGAGCCGAATCATGAGTGAGGCAACTCCGGCTTCTGCACCTGCCATAACCAAACCGGCGCTTTCTGCTCCGGCGGGCATCAAGCGCTGGTGGAATTCCTGGGTCAGCCCCTGGCGTTTGAAGCGCATGGGTATTCTGGGGATGAACTGCCGCAACCACGATTTTATCGCGGCCTACAACCCGCGCAGTTTGTTCCCGCTGGTGGATAACAAACTCAAAACCAAATTGCTGGCGGAAGAATATGAAGTCGCCACGCCCAAGCTGTTTTTTGTTGTTAATTCCCAGCACGAGATTTCCCATATCGAAGACAAGCTGATGGCATTGGAAGCCTTTGCAGTGAAGCCGGCCAAAGGCTCGGGCGGCAAGGGGATTCTGGTGATTATCGGCCGGCGCGGCGACAAGTTCATCAAGTCTTCGGGGGTCGAGATCAGCATTGAAGATATTCGTCGCCATATGAGTAACGCCCTGGCGGGCCTCTATTCATTGGGTGGTAAGCCGGATGTGGTAATCGTTGAAGACCTGATCCAGTTCGATGACTACTTCAAGGATTATTCCTACGAAGGTGTACCGGATATCCGCATTATCATTTTCAAAGGCTATCCGGTGATGGCGATGTTGCGCCTCGCAACCCACAAGTCCGACGGCAAAGCCAATCTGCATCAGGGCGCGGTGGGAGTGGGGCTGGATATCGCTACCGGTCGCGCCCTTAACGCCGTGCAACATTCCAAACCGGTAACCCATCACCCGGATACCAAACGCGCGCTCAACGAAATTGAAATCGCCGAATGGCGTAACTGGTTATTGCTCGCCGCGCGCTGCTATGAAATGACTGGCTTGGGCTATATCGGTACCGATCTGGTGTTGGATAAAGTGCGCGGTGCACAATTGCTGGAGTTAAACGCGCGCCCCGGTTTGGCGATCCAGGTTGCTAATGGTCGCGGCTTATTGCCGCGCCTGCGTCATATCGAATCACTTAAAGAGCGTATGCACCGCACTGCTGAACAGCGTGTGGATTATGTGATGAAAACATTCATGGCAGATGGTTTGTGATCTGTCGCATTTTTTAATCAGCGGCGAGCATCGCCCTACATTTACCTGGAGTAATAATTATGTCGACATCCGCTATCGTTGGGCCTGGCCTGTTAATCGGTACCTTTGCACTTATCATCCTGACGGGCTTTACGCTCTCGCTCATTGAAAACCGCCTGGCGGCGTCGCGCGAACATTGAGGATGAATTTGCTGCAGAGAGAGCGTAAAAAAACCGGGCCCAATGTGCCCGGTTTTTTTTACTGCAGGACATGAACACTAATATCGCGAGATTATTTCAATCACTCTCTTTTATCCGATAGGTGATAAAAGCGTGGTGTGGTGCGTCAAACGTCGCCAGGCTGCTGTGGTCAAAGTAATGTGTCTGATAATAGAGGAGACATTACCATGTTAATTTCCGGTGTCATTGCGAGTACTTTGCTGATCGGTGCCTTTACGATATTGCTAGCCGTGGGCGCTGCCTTGACGTTGGTTGATCATCGACGTGAACCATCTCGTTTTGTGCCATAAGCTGTTTTGCCACAAATCGGCGCGTTTTATTAATGATGATTAACCTTCAACCTCATTAGTGAGTAAGTCCTCCATTTTGGGTGTCCTTAAATTACGTAATCTGGATTGCTTAATACTCCCAGGATGAAGGATGTTTAAATTTCTCAGCGATCTGGCCCCCAAGGTCATTGCATTGTCCGACCGCTTTCCGTGGGCGATACCGCTCTTTGGGTTTGGGTCGGGCGTTGCCAGTTTTCTGTTGGTAGAGCGGAAGCAGGAACTGGCGCAGATCCTTGCGGCGTTAATTCTGGCCAGTTGGTGTTGGCTATTGATGGAAAAAAGCATGCACCGCGTGGTGTTGCGCTGGTTTGGTTTCCAATTGCCGCAACCGCTCTTTGCCTACGCAACCCAGCTTGTCCACCAGGAAAGCTTGTTCTTCGTTATTCCCTTCTTTTTTATCACCACGGCGTGGAATAGTGGGCAGGCAATCTATACCGGTTTGTTGATGTTCGCGGCGGTCATTTCCATTGTGGATCCTGTTTATTTTCGCGGCCTGGTGCCGCGCCGCAGTTGGTACTTCACGTTTCACGGCCTCACTTTATTTGCAGTGTTGCTAACGGCATTACCCATTATTTTTCATTTGCCCACCGCAAAAAGTTATCACTGGTCGTTGGCGATGGCGTTGCTGGTGACTCTGGCGGCAGTCGCCAGTGAATCCAAATGGCGATGGTGGAAACGTGGGCTGTTAGTGTTGGTTCTAGCGGGAGTTTTAGGTGCTGCGGGATGGTGGGCGCGCCCGTGGATTCCCCCGGCAACGTTATGGTTAACCGAAGTGGCCATCACCCATTCAATAGACGATGTTAATCGTGCCCCGGAAAATCATCTCAAAACACTGAGCCAGGCTGAATTGCAAAAAGGTCTTTATGCCTATACCTCCATTCATGCACCGCGCGGTTTAAACGAGCGCATTTATCATGTCTGGTTATTGAACGGTAAATTGGTGGATAAAGTGCCGTTAGATATTAATGGCGGACGCGAAGCCGGTTATCGTGCCTGGAGCCATAAGGTGAATTTCCCGGAAAACTCCCTCGGGCGTTGGCAAATCCATGTGGTGACGGAGGCCAACCAATTAATCGGTATTTTGCGTTTTACGGTTGTCGCCAGTGCAGCCAGCGAAGATGTAGCAGACTCACCGGA
Source organism: Cellvibrionaceae bacterium (assembly GCA_021151825.1). Classification (GTDB taxonomy): domain Bacteria; phylum Pseudomonadota; class Gammaproteobacteria; order Pseudomonadales; family Cellvibrionaceae; genus Cellvibrio. The sequence goes on along the minus strand of JAGKWQ010000005.1, from coordinate 502,490 downwards.
AAGTGCTCCATCAGACACATCGTCATCTGTACCCGTTACACCGGATGCGGCGATAAAAACACCGCTGATGAATTTGATTGAATAATCACTGGCCATCAAGGTTGATTCATTTTTTCTCCATCGTTTTTACGATTAGCCATTTTTCCGGTAACCGCCCAAACAATGCACGCGCCCCAGGCAATAAATGAAAAACCGGCAGGAATATTGGCGAGCATAATTAATTTCAAATGTTTGCGATTAAAAAATAGCGCGAGGATGCTGGGAATAAACCAGACCACTAACGTAAGCGGAATAACCAGCAGCCAGATCACTAGCGGTGCATGCTGAAATTGCTGGAGCATTAGTGTGAGTGTTTCCATGATGTTTTCCCGGTGGCGTGAAGGATTTCAGCATCCACTACACACAATTTCCACGCTGACGAAAAATGATTAGCGGATAAATTGCAGGATAAACGGCTCACAAGGTTGGCCAAAAAATGCTTATCAAACAAACTAAAAAATAACACCCATCAGATTCCGCCAAATAAATTGCGCAAGACCTGCATCTGCCGCCGGCTCACTTCTACTTCCTGCCCGTCTTGTAAAATTGCCAGCATGGTGCCAGTTGCAAGACCGGGTTCCAATTCGCGAATTGCACTCACGCGTACTATATCGGCACGGCTGGCACGAAAAAAAAATTGCGGATCTAAACGCTGTTCGATTTTCGTTAAAGAGCTGTGTAAAAAACTTTTGCCATACACGGTATAAACCGCGCTGTGATTGCCGATGCTTTCGAAACGATTAATTTCATTCAGGCGCACAATCCGGTTGGTTTCTCCAAATTTCAATAACACTCCATGGGAATCGGGCAAATAATTGGCCGGATTGGTTTGCGCCGGTTTTTCTGCAAGGCGGTGCAAGGTTTTTTGTAACCGTTCCGGATCCACTGGTTTTACCAGATAATCCAACGCATTTAATTCAAACGCATCAAGTGCATAGGAATCAAATGCGGTACAAAAAACAAATTGTAAGTGCGGGTGCAAACTTGCTGCCAATTCCAAACCATTCGTACCCGGCATTTGGATATCGAGAAATACCAGTTCAATTGGCAAATCGGCCAGCAATTGCTTTGCTTCATCGGCACTGGCGGCTTCAGCAAGGATTTCAATGTGTGGATGCGCGCTTAACAGCCGTTTTAATTCTGCGCGCGCCAACCGTTCATCATCAACGATTAAGGTTTTGATCAATTGCCAACTCCATGGTGACTGCAAATTGTTGCGCAGTTTTATGATAAGACAACTTATGTAACGGTGATAACAATTGCAACCGTTGCTGCAAATTGGCGAGACCTGTGCGTGTCCCTGAGCGATTGTTATCACTGCCTACAGAGTTGGTAATATGCAAGCGCCAGCTTTTATCCAGGCGACGGCTGCTAATTTCAATAGTGCCCGGCGTCCGGTTTGGATTAATACCGTGTTTGATAGCATTTTCCACCAGTGTTAATAACGCCAGCGTTGGCAGCGGCTGTTGCCACAGCGTTTCATCAAAATGGGTGATCACTTGCAACCGCTGCTCCAAACGCACTTGTTCAATTTCCAGATAATGCCGCGCAATTTTCCATTCATCTTGCAATGACGATTCAGGTGTTAAATGACTTTGCAAATGCACGCGAAAAAGTTCAGATAACTGTGTCAGTGTATGCGCGGCCTTGTGTTGGTCTTCAAATATCAGCGCGCGAATACTGTTAAGCGAATTAAATAAGAAATGTGGATTTAATTGATTGGTGAGTTGCTGCATTTGCGCCAGTTGCATTTGCCGCTGGATTTGTTTTTTGCTTACCAGCGTATGCCAGAACAAATATGCCAGCGCCCACAAACAATACATGAGAGTCAAATTAATCGCACCCGCTAACACCAGCGCGGGCAGCGACATATTCATCGTCAGGTTTTGATTGGGCGCATTCGGGTGTTGGATATTAATATTGCTGAAATCAACATTGCCAAATGGCGAGAGCATGGCCATTTGCAGCGATAGCCCCGACATCACAATACCGATTGCCAATGCTACGCAAAGAAATTGCAACAGATTCCAGCTGAAACGGTTCTGCGGTAATAATTTCAGTTTCAGGTAAGGACGAATAAAAAAGTGGCTCGACACTATAAAAATCAGCGAATCAACGGCAGCGCGAAAAATCAGCACCGGCAATACCACCTGTGATTCGCCGCGGAACATGATCTGCATCATGGCCATGAATACCAGGAAATACACCACCGTTACCATCGTCATCATCCACAGATAGCTGCGGCTGCAATGAAAACTGATGTCCCACCAGGGTTTGCACACTTGCCAGATTTTTATCACACGGGTTCCAGGTATCAATCGTTTATTTTCGGCGTTTATTTTCAGATAGCTATTCGTTTTGGGTCGTCGCGCTTGTTTAAAGTAACCGGGATCGCCTCCGGCATGTACATAGTAAACAAATTCTAGTTGGGGCTGCTGCGGCATCGGATCATAAAAATGATAAGCGGTAAAGAAAAGGGGCCGGAGGAAATTGCGGATGGTTAAACGGAATACCCGATAGTTGCGCTAGATCAAATGAGGCAAAAAATAGCTTGATCGAGATCAAAAAGCGCCTACCTGCAAAGGCGCAATCTACTCCTGAGGGCGCTGATAACCAGTGCAATATCGAGATGGAGAAATCACTATGTTAGTTTCAGGTATTGTGGGCACCGGTTCTTTGGTTGCGGTTTTGATTTTACTGTTTGTTGGTGGTGTGGCATTGGCAGTGGTGGATAAAAAAGCGGACGTAAACCGCGAGCATTAATCGCCATCGATAAATAAAAAAAGCCAGGCATCGCTGCCTGGCAACTCGTGGAGAGTGAAACGTTGGTGAGTGAAAAGAAATCCGTGGATTAAAAACGGACACTGCTGCGCAAGTAGTAGTAAGTTCCATCAACGGAATAGGGTGCAAAGGTCGGGTAAACCGATGCATTGGTCGCACCGCGAGTAATGGGCGCGGTTTCTTCCGGGTGTTTATCGAACAGGTTATTTGCACCGAGCGTGAGGGAGAAAGCATCGCTAAAATCGTAACCCAATGCGATATCCGTCAGCGTCTCCGGCGAAATGGTATTCAGCGTAAACGGTGCAAGGCCGGTTCCCGCATCCGATGACAGTTGTGAACTTTCGCCATAGCGCGTCAGCCGCAACAAGAAATTAAAATCGCCGAGATAATAATTCGCACTGATGGCAAATTTATGTTCCGGCGTGCTTTCTTCCAGCCCCGAAATAATCACCGGCGTTATCAACAAACCGCCACCCAATTGTGGCGATGCATTTTTGATATGGGTAACTTCGGTTTTAATACGCGTGCCGGTCAGGTTCCAGCGGATTTTCCCGTAAGTTTCCAGATCGCTGGTCCAATCCAGCACCAGATCCACGCCTTTGGTTTGGGTATCCACGCCGTTGGTAAAAAACGCGAGGTTGGCGGAACTGCCCTGGAAAAAAATGCCGTTGCTGGCAATCGCATCGCGCACCGCCGGGCCGTTCAGGTTGCCGGTGTTGATAATTCGTTCGTCGATATCAATTTGAAATACATCAATGGACGCGAACACTTTATCCAGCGGTTCAAATACCAGACCGAGGCTAATGTTTTCAGATTCTTCCGGTTTCAAACGCGGTGCGCCCAATAATTTGGCGGCGGGCGAATTAACCGCTAGCTGGATATTGGAAACAGTCGGCGTCACATTGGTCGCGGAGAAATTCTGTTCAGCGAGTGTCGGTGCACGAAAGCCGGTACTGGCCGTCGCACGCAACGCGAAGCGCGAATTGAAATCGTAACGCGTCGCGAGTTTGCCGATGGCGGTATCGCCTGCATCGCTGTAATGTTCCGCGCGCGTCGCTAACGACACTTGCCATTCGGGTGTAAAGCGCGTGCCCAGTTCGGTGTACACCGCGACTATATCGCGCTCCACATTGCGCGCATCGGTGAACTGGTAACCGGGAAACGCTTGCGAGCCTGCTTTGTAACGGGAGGCTACATCGCCCGCTTCCAGCTTGTAGGTTTCATGGCGATATTCCGTTCCACCCGCCAGATTCAGCGGCGCGGGGAGAAAATCCAGCGCGACCGGTTTGCTCACATCCAGATTGGTCGTCCATTGGCTGTTGTTGAACGTGCCGTTGTAAAAGTCTTTGGGGGTGCTGCCGGTATCGGCGAGTAAATTCAGGTTGGCGGAATTCTTGACCAACACATCGGCTTCATCGGCGCCGTAAGTGGTGCTCAGATCCCAATGGCCATCGCCCAGGAATTTGCCTTCAATGCCGGTGGTGAGCGCATAGTCGGTTTCATCGATACCAATCGACGGCACATAGCCCTTGGGATAAATCACCGGCGCCGAGTTATAGCGGCGGAAATTCTGCTGTGCCACCGCCTCGCGCTGGCCAGCGGTGCCGAATGCATAGAGTTCGAGATCGTCACCCAGTTTTGTTCCGGCATTGAAACCCAGGGTAAACAACTCATAAGCCGGTTCGCCCGCAATGCGGTTCACCCAACCGGGGCTTGGAATATTAGCGGCTTGAATATTGGGATGCTGGCCGGAATTATTGGTGTGGTCTTTATCAGTCCACTCCAGGCTCAGGTTGAGATAACCCTCATCACCCACACCGAAACCATTGTTCACGGCGATGTGGCGATTCTCGCCTTTGTCTTCGCGCTGCGGATTGATATCGCTTGCGCCGTAAGTGCCGTAATCAATATTCAACACGCCGCCAGCTTTTTCAGATTTCAGGATCACGTTGATCACACCCGCGATAGCATCGGTACCGTATTGCGCGGCTGCACCATCTTTCAACACTTCGATGCGTTCAATCGCCGACACCGGAATTTGCGCAAGGTCCACACCCGTCGCACCGGCAAATGTTGCGGAAGCATTGACGATTGCGGTTTGGTGACGACGTTTGCCGTTAATCAACACCAATGTCTGGTTCGGTCCCAATTGGCGGATTTGCGCCTGCCGGGTCAGGTTGCCCACATCGCCACTGCGCGCCGGTACATAAAACGACGGTTCTAATTTACTCAACCCATCAATCAAATTAACCTGACCGGTAGCTTTCAAGGTTTCGGCAGAAATCACTTCGACCGGCGAGCTACTTTCGCGCGCACTGGTGCCACGTTCACGCGTGCCGGTAACGATCAGCGTTTCCACTTCCGAACCGCCGCGTGCATCGGCCGGTGCTAATAATTCCTGCGCACTTGTTAGCGAAATATTGCTTAATAACAACACACTAATGATCAGTGATAAGTGATTTTTTTCAGGCAAAAAAAGAGCGTTCACAAGTAACTCCTTGTGGTGTGGCGGGATCGACCCGTGCGTGGTTAATCAGATTCAGGAATTGTGCTTGATAAAAACCGCGTCAACTTTGCGCGACCGTTTTAAGTGCGGCGACCAATTTGTCCAGATCGCTGGTGCGCGTAAAAATCGCCGGTGTAATTCGAACGCTATCGCCGGATGCCGCACCACCGCGCGCCACGGTAAAAATGCGGTGTTGCTCGCGCAGTTTCTGCGCTAACAATTGGTTGTCGGCCTTGCTGGTTTTGCCTTTGATACGCAGCGACGTAATTGCACCGTAAAGGCGGGGATCATCAGGCGTAAGAATCTGGATGTCGGGAATTTCCTTGCGCACGCGCGTCACCCAGTAATCGCGCAAATAACGCAAGCGCGCTTCTTTATTTGCCGCACCGAGTTGGCGATGGAAATCCAGCGCCGCCGGAACAGTCAGCACATTCGCGGTTGCGGTAGTGCCGGTATGTACCCGCGAGCTGATATCCGTCGCCGCTTTTTCACTGCTGATTAAATGCGGATTTATTGCTGCCAATTTTTCTTTGCGAATATAAATAAAACCTACACCCAGCGGTGCGCCAATCCATTTATGCAAATTAAATGCACCGAAATCGGCTTTCAGATCGGGAATTTTAAAATCCAGATGGCCCCAGGAATGGGCTGCATCCACTAACACATCAATATCTTTTTGTTTGGCGAGCTCCACGATTTCCGTTACTGGAATGGCCAGTCCGGTGCGATGGCCAATGTGCGTTAATAACACTAATTTGATACGCGGGTGTTCTGCAAACGCACGCTCATAGGTTTCGATGATTGATTCATAAGTGGCCGGTTCCGGAAGCGTAATTTTCACGGTGTTAATGCCGCGTGTTTCGCGCAAATATTCGATATTTTCCTGGGCACTGTCGTAATCGAGGTCGGCATACAGCACGGTATCGCCGGGTTTCAGTTTGTTGTAATTCACAATCAGATTTTGCAGCGCTTCAGTGGCGTTGCGTGTTAATACAATTTCACTCACATCAACGCCAGCCGCTTCAGCAATTTGCGCGCGAATCTTGCCGGCTTCCTGCGCATACTGCTGCCGTAAAAAATAGGAACTGGTTTCGTTGAGTCGTGCAATCTGTTGCTGGTAGTCGGCGAGTACCGGTTTGGAGAGAACGCCGTAAAAACCGTTTTCCAGGTTAATAAAATCCGGCGATAACTTGAATAAACCGGAAATTTGATTCCAGTAGTTTTCATCGCGCGCATTTTTACTCGCATCAGTTCCCGTAATTTTTGGCAACGAAAAACCTGCCTGTGCTAATAATGGTCGAGAGAGTGCTAAACCATTTGCCGCTACGGCGGCTGCGACTGAACCACGCAATAACGCGCGGCGTGAAATTCCGGAAAACTTTTCCATGGCTAGCTCCAACATCGGTCAACAACAGGTAATTATTTTTCGTTAATTTTTTGTAGCATTTGTGTATTCAGGTACAGCGAAAATTGTGCCACTTATCGAGTGTTGTTTTTACTTCAGTCAGCAACAAAAAATATTCAGGTAAATGTTGGGAAATAAAAAATTAACCATAAATTATCGCGCGGACTTTTTACGGATGTTGATAAAGCCAACCCGCCAGTTGAAATCGCAATAGTTCAAATGCTTCGTCAGCGTGGCCGCCATTGTTGGTGAAAATACAGGCTGCTGTTTTTACCGGGCCAGGTGGTGATCAATAAAAAACACTTACGTGGGGGGATAACTAATGGGGTGAAGTTTGTTGTCGATGCCTGTAAACACCTATAATGCGTGCAACTGATCAGGTAGCGGCGTTCCATGTCTTATCAACCTCTGGCGTATAACGCCCATTCAAATCCGGCGGCCCAAGCTGCGGTTACTAATGCTCCGGAGCCATCGGCGATATCCGGCAGTTTACGTATCGCGCTGCTGGGTTATCGCAGCCATCCGCATGTAGGTGGACAGGGAATTTATCTTCATTATTTGAGTAAGGCACTGGTGGATCTTGGCCACAGTGTCGATGTAATTTCCGGCCCCCCATACCCCGAGTTGGATGCGCGCGTAACGCTCATCAAAATCCCCAGCCTGGATTTATACGCTCACCCGAATCCCACGCGCGCGCTGCGGCCACAACATTTATTGTCGTTCGCGGATTTTTATGAATGGTGGAGCAAGCTGAGTGGTGCGTTTGGTGAGCCTTATTGTTTTGGTCGCCGCCTGGTTAACCATTTCAAATCCCACACTCCGCACTACGATATTGTTCATGATAACCAAAGCCTCGGTTATGGTTTGCTGCAGTTGCAAAAACGCGGTGTGAATGTTGTTGCCACTGTGCATCATCCCATCACGCGCGACCGCGATCTGGCGCTCGCCGCGGCAACAGAAAAAGGCCAGCGTTGGTTGATCAATCGTTGGTACAGTTTTTTATCGATGCAGAAAAAAGTCGTACAAAATTTGCAACATGTAATTACTGTTTCGGCACAATCGCAGCGCGATATCGAACAAGCCTTCGCGCGGCCCGCCGAAAAAATCCATATTATTCCCAACGGTGTGGATACCAATATTTTCAAACCCTTGCCGGAAATTGCCCGGCGCGAATGTTCGTTAATTACCACGGCGTCTTCGGATCAGCCGTTAAAAGGGCTAAGCATTTTACTGCGCGCGATTGCGCAGTTGCGCGTTGAGTTTTCGCAATTGCAACTCACCGTCATCGGAAAATTAAAAGAAGATGGCGATACCCAAAAAGAATTAACGGCATTGCAGCTACTGGATGTAGTGCAATTTAAATCCGGAATCAGCAACCAGGAATTGGTGGAAGAATACGCGCGCGCGGAAATTGCCGTAGTGCCTTCACTTTATGAAGGCTTTGGTTTGCCCGCTGCTGAAGCTATGGCCTGCGGCGTACCATTAATTTGTAGCGACGGTGGTGCTTTGCCGGAAGTGGTTGGCGACGGTGCACGTTTGGTGGCGGCGGGGAATGTGGAATCGCTGGTGGATGCGTTGCGTGAATTGATCGGCAACGCAGAATTGCGTGTGCAACTGGGTGAACGCGGTCGCGAACATATTTTGCAACAACTGAGCTGGGATTGTGTCGGCAAAAAAATGCAGGCATTTTATTTCGGGCTGCTTAGCGATAATGGTGGCCAATAAAAATGCTGACCATCAATTTCAATGATTTTCCCCTCGCAACAGGTGATCATGTATTGGATCTCGGTTGCGGTGAAGGTCGCCACGCAATCAATGTTTATTTGCAGGCCAATGTAAATGCAATCGCTGTCGATCTGAATTTTAATGATCTGCTAACAGCACGTTCACGTTTTATCCCTTTTGCACAACCGCAGGCGGAAAAAGAATTTTATTTGCAACAAGCCGATGCCACGTGTCTGCCGTTTGCTGATGCCAGTATCGATAAAATTATTTGCAGTGAAGTGCTGGAACATATTCCCGACTATCAAGCCGTGCTTGTCGAAATTAAACGCATATTAAAACCGGATGGCTTATTAGCAGTGACGGTGCCGCGTGCCTGGCCGGAAAAAATTTGCTGGTGGCTTAGCGCGGAATATCATCAGGTGGAAGGTGGTCATATCCGCATTTTTAACGGAGAACGATTGCGCGAGGAAATCGCACAATCAGGTTTTACCTTTTATCGCCGCCATTGGGCGCACGCGCTGCACTCACCGTTTTGGTGGCTAAAATGTTTGTGGTGGAACACGCAAGATACAAATCCATTGATAAAAGCTTATCACCGTTTATTAGTGTGGGACTTGATGCAAAAACCCTGGCTCACCCAAACCCTGGAAAAAATCCTTAACCCGATTATGGGAAAAAGTGTTGTGATGTATTTTAAAAAAATTGACCCCCCCCTAACCCCCCCCTTGGCAGGAGGGGGAATTAATACATCTTCCTCTTGTACAGGGAATGACTCGTCTGGTATTGCACGCACAAAAACTCCTCCCCCTTTAAGTGGGGCGCGCAGCCGGGGAAGTCGGGAGGGGATTACAACGGAAGGTGGGATCAAATGAAAAATTTATTACTCACTAAAGGATTTTTTCCCGAAAGCTTATTGCGCCCCACTATCAATTATATTTTGCGCACGCAATTACCCAACGGTTGCATTCCCTGGTTTACCGGTGGCAAAGCTGATCCCTGGGATCATATCGAAGCCGCCATGGGTTTAACCATCGGCGGTGAATACGCAGCGGCGCAACGCGCGTACGAATGGTTAGTGCAAGAACAATTGGATGATGGCAGCTGGTGGGCCAATTATCTGGATGATCAGCCGGTCGATAAAAATCATCGCGAAACCAATTTTATTGCGTATATCGCCACCGGCATCTGGCATTATTTTTTAGTAACAAATGATGAACATGTTTTGCGGCGATTTTTTCCGGCGGTAAAAAAGGCAATTGATTTTGTGTTGCACTACCAATCACCCACGGGCGAAATTTACTGGGCCGTTGCAGAAGACGGCAGTGCAAAAAAAGATGCATTGGTAACTGCATCAAGCTCCATCTATAAAAGTCTCGAATGCGCGATTCTAGCGGCAGAGCAATTGGGATTAAATGCAAACGAATGGCGCAATGCGCATCAAAAGCTTGGCCATACATTGCGTTATCATCCAGAATATTTTGATCGCACCTGGGAACCCAAAACCCGCTTTTCCATGGATTGGTTTTATCCAATATTAACTGGTGTTGTAGAAGGCAAAGCAGCGCAGCAACGCATTGAACATAAATGGCACACCTTTGTGGAAAATAATGTGGGTTGTCGTTGTGTGAGTGACGAGCCTTGGGTGACGGTGGCAGAATCCTGTGAATTAACGCTTGCATTGCTTGCTGCTGGCGAACATGCCAAAGCAGTAAATTTATTTAGCTGGTTGCATCAATTTATGGATGATGATGGCGGTTACTGGACCGGATTTAATTTTCGCGACCAGGTAATTTGGCCGCGTGAAAAAACTACCTGGACCACTGGCGCCATTTTATTAGCGGCTGATGCATTAACAGAACACACCGGCGCTGCACGTTTATTTATCAGTTCATCGCTCATCAACGCAAACACCGACGCTCAACTCCATACTGAACATTAAGCTTATGCGTATCCCACGAATTTTTACTGAACAGACATTAATTACCGGTGAGTTGGTGCAACTGGAAGAAACTGCATCGCATCACTTAAGCAAAGTGTTGCGCATGCAAGCTGGCCGTGAATTAATTTTATTCAATGGCACTGGTGGTGAATTCGCTGCGATTATCCAGGAGGTCAGTAAAAAATATGTCACCGTCGTCGTTGCGGAACATATTGCTGATAATCGTGAATCACCACTGCAACTGGAATTAGCCATCGGCATCTCGCGCGGTGAACGCTTCGAATGGGTATTACAAAAAGCCACCGAACTCGGCGTCACCAAAATTACGCCGCTGATTACCGAGCGCACTGAAGTCAAAGTTGGCGGTGAGCGCCAGGAAAAACTGGTTGATCGCTGGCAGCAAATTGTTATCAGCGCTTGTGAACAATGCCAACGCAATTTATTGCCCGAATTATCAGCACCGGTTCAAATTTCAGAGTGGCTAACCACTGTAAATTCCGACCTGCGTTTCGTGCTCCATCACCGCGACAGCAAAACCCTTCCCGCCGAGCAAAAACCACAAAGTGTGACTTTATTAATTGGCCCTGAGGGCGGATTAAGCGAAAGTGAAATCGAACAAGCGCAAGCAAAAAAATTCAGCGCACTCACTCTTGGCCCAAGAGTATTGCGCACTGAAACTGCGCCGGTTGCGGCGATTAGCCTGGCGCAGTATTTGTGGGGGGATTTTTAGCACGTTATCAATGAGATAGTCAGAAGCCTGGAGGGTTTAATCTGCCCTTAATTAGAAAACAAGAGTCCCGACTATGAATTCAAAAAGACAATCGGCAGCGGCGAGACATATTTTGGTAAAAACGAAAGAGGAAGCGGAGAAGATCAAACAGCTTATCGCTAAGGGCGCCGACTTTGGTGCTATGGCAAAAAAGTATTCGAGCTGTAGCTCGGCTAAAAAAGGCGGCAACCTGGGGGAGTTTAGCCCGGGTCAAATGGTGAAAGCATTCGATAATGTGGTCTTTAAGTTGCCGACCAATGTAGTTCATGGCCCGATAAAAACACAATTTGGCTTTCACCTGATTGAAACAATCTACCGCACCTGAAAGTGCTCTGCATTTGCGTGAAGGCTAAATACATTTTCAATGAAAATATTTTTACTCACACATGAGCGCGAGTTGTTGCGCGCATCCAATACGGGGGCATTAGCAACGACCCTTGTGCCGGAAATAGTAGAACGAGTTGTTTGGCAAAGAAATATACCCAGCGAAATCGTGCTGAACGCGATCAGATGTGAAAAAACAGCATTACTTTATCCGCTGGAAGATGAATCGACCGAAGCTGCCCCAATCGCAGCCTTTGACAATATCATTTTATTGGATGCGACCTGGCAAGAGGCACGTAAAATATTCAATCGCAGTGCTTACTTGAAAGACTTGCCTAGAGCGCACATTCAACCTCAACAGAACTCTCAATATCAACGTAGGCGCAATCAACTTGATGGTGGATTGTGTACTGCGGAGTGTGTGGTAGAAATATTAAGATTAAAAAGTTGCGGAGATATTGCAGATCGCCTGGAAGCAGCATTTACCCTTTTTAATTCAAGCGTGTAATAGCCCCAAATTGTACGAGGGTTGACCAATCATGGTTTCCTATCCATTGGAAACCGAATGGAATTCTTTATTCAGGAACTACATCCCGCTCTTTTCAGTCGTAACTATAGGGTTTGGGTCCAGGTTGAGGATGAAGTTTGTGTTCGCACCGCGATATTGGATTGGGTTGGCGATTACCATTATTTTTTCAATGATCATTTTGGCAGGATATAGTCATGCCGATGATTCGCTGCGCATAAAACACATAGAACGCTGTGGCGATTTTTTTGCACAAGCGCAGCAGGAATTTTGTGTGAGTACGAAGGGAAAATTGCTCGCTCAACAATTGAAAATCCGGTTTGGCGAAAATGTTTTGGCAACCAGTGAGATCAAACAAAGTGGCAATGTATTACGGATCAAATTGGCTAGTGATAAATACCGAAGTGGTCCATTGTGGTTGGAGCAAACAGGACAAAAAAGTAATGCAGTTTGGTTGAGCATGAAAGGCAGCCATGTTGTTGCGGCGAACAAAGCGGAAGTCGCAAAAAATATGGATGGCTTGACCACCTATGTGGATTTGATCAGCGTTATTGTCGAAGAAAACTTTGATGGCCTGCAAACCGCACGCAACCTGGCAAAAAAATATGATGCTGAGGTTGTCGGTGCTATTCCCCCGCTAAATACTTTCCAGTTTCGTTTGCGTGCACGCAATCTTATTGAGCGCGACGCATTGGTACTTCGCCTGGGTAGTGAAGTAGGTGTGGATGCGGTAATTATTGAAGAGAGTGGGGCGGAAAAAGAAATAGAAAGTGAAATCAATAATTCTGCGCATGAAGAATCGCTTGATAAAGGCGAATGGGCATCTAATCGTTTTCTTGATGCGGTAGATTTTTATTTGCGCCGTATCCCCGCCAAAGCACAACCGATAAAAGTTCATCCTATAAAAATTGGCGTGATCGAACGTGATGTGGATTTTGATTCGCCGGATTTTGCGGATTACCTTGGCGATTGTCGTAGCGATGCTAAACGGGTTTGTGTGTACGCGCGCGATGCAGAAAAACCGGCATCACATGGCTCAACTGTTGCGGGGATTTTTGCGGCAGCCTGGAGTAATGGCGGTAACTCCGGATTTTTACGCGGGCTGGATACGGCGGGTCCTGGTTTTGATGTGATTGTGGATCGCAATTCTGATGCGGGCATTACGGCGAATATTGCGGCTTCCGTCAATATGGTTGAAGACGGTGTGCGAGTGTTGAACTGGAGTTGGGGAATTCACCGCGTCGGTGCAAAAAACATTGATGGTAAGGATGTAGATTCGCTGGTGCGATCCGGCCTGGCGATGAGCGGTTATGAAGAATTGCTGGAAGAATTTTTCCTGTGGTTGCGCTTGAAACATCCTGATGTGATTGTGATTAATTCGGCGGGTAACGGCGCATCATTTTCCGGTCTTGATGAATATCGCCTGCCATCGTCTTTTGTTACTGAACAATTATTAGTTGTAGGTGGACATGAACGCAGCAATAAAAAAAATGCGAAGGTAAGTGATCCTGATTTTGTCGTAAAACGAGACGCATCCAATATTGATATGCGTGTCGATATTACAGCGGCGGCTTGTGTTCACAGCTCGGTGCTAAAAATAAATGCAGAAGGCGAAAAACATTGCGGCACTTCTTATGCAACGCCATTAGTGGCGGGCTTGGTGGCGGCAATGTTGTCGATTAATCCGGCACTTGAGCCAGAACAAATTCGAATTTTATTGCGCCGCAGTGCTATGACAATTGGTGAAGAGGCAGATTTTGAACCGACCGATGCGGATGATCTTACGTCGCCGATTTTGCCATCGGAGCGTAACAATGAATTGAATCATCCGGATGTTGGTCGCTCGGCCCGTTTGGATATGCATAAAGCACTGGATTTAACGGTGCAGAGTCTCAAGCGTGTACGTTGAATTGAACAGTATGGTGTTGCGCGTAAAAACATCTACACCTGCAGTAACAATGAAAACGCTACGTAAATGAATTCAAATTGATAAGGAGAAATAACATGCAGAAACTTCGCTACTCATGGTCAGGAATTGCAGCGTTCTTATTGATGCTGTGTAGCAACCTGGTCCTTGCGATTGATAACCCCGATGCACCGGATTTAATTGCAGAATTTGATACTCGTGAAAAACCATTAATTACTGCAATCGAAAAATCGACCAACACCACCAGCGACTATGCAGTCCTCTACTCAAGCTACCTGAAGTTTTTAGACAAAGAACTCAACACCGTCTACAAAACCCTCTACACAAAGCTCCCGGAAGATAGACAAAAACAACTCAAAGCATCTCAAGTTAGCTGGTTAAAATACCGTGATCTTGAATTCGCTTTTATTGATAGCACCTGGACAAACAAAAACTTCGGCACCTCGTCCGGTATTTCACGTGGCCAATACAAAGCGAGTCTTGTACGCGATAGAGTGATTCAGTTAATGCATTACGCAAAAACCTTTTAATAACGAGGGAATTGATATGTCAGATAACAATCTGCAATTTGAATACGAAGGCCTGCACGTAAGTGTGATCTATAACCCAGCAACTAACAGAGTTTCGCGCACCGTTACGGAATCCGGTTCAGAAATCCATCATGATGAATTAACGTTTGATAAATCACTTGTTGGAAACTTTGAAGTAATGAGCGCTGAAGAACAAGCAAAAATAGTGACTGCCTGGGGCGCAGCGGGGATTAAAACAAGAATTGAAGAGGGGCGGCTTGGTTTAAAGAAATAGAATAAATTTATTTAACTAAGAACAATTACTAATCACAACTAAATTGTCGAAGCAGAACCTACTTGAACCTCAAGTGAAATGATTTTTACATCTAGAAAAGGCCTACTGACGAACCTTACTATCCGTTTTGAAGAGCCACCATAAACCTTGCGCAGCAGTTGTCGGGAATGCGATTGCATGGGTCGCGTGTTCTATAACCCGCAATTCCAAATTCAATCTATCGAGATTACGGGCTTTTAACCGAGCATGAAATGTAGTGGCGTCACCTACCATGTCATGTTTGGGGCTGTCTCGCGTTATTGTTTCCTCCGCGCCAACAGCAATAAATATATTGGCTTCAAGGGCCTTATTGAAGTTTGTTTTGGATTCCAAATCGAGAATGTATTTGTTATCCCACCAGATAGACGGGCTGCCGATGATGTAATTTTTAAAAGTGGTTGGCGCGCGTAAAAAAATGTATAGCCCAAAAAGCCCGCCAAAGGAGTTACCAACATAGGTCCGGTTAGCCGCATCTGTGTTGTAGCGTTTTTCAATGTAAGGAATAACGTCAGTGCGAATAAATTCAAGATGTTTGGACGCCTCACCCGATGGATCTTTATATCCAGGCGAGTGTAGTGTTGGTGTGTAGTCACGCTGCCTGCTGAGTGCCGGCTCCTTGCCTTTCTCCCACGATATGCCCACAAACATAACGTCATCCATACGTTTTTGGTTCACAGGAACACGTGCAGCCCCAGTAGTAATTGGAAATGTGTAAGGCGAATCCGTCATATAAACAACCGGATATTTTTTACCGCTGGAGTAGTTCAAAGGTAATTGCACGTGAAGCTCGTAGGATCGCTTTGTACCGGTATCCTTAATTTCGATTACCTCCGTCCGGGGCAATTCAAAAGCTGGATTCTGATTTGCTTGCGCAAGTAAACATAAGGGAAATAGAAGTAATAAAAATAATACGTGATGAAATTGCGTGGATTTACGGAGGTGCATGTAGCTTATTCCTTGAATAGTTTTCTTAGATAATGGGGCAGAATTAAATTTATTTGTAAGGACGATGGAGCTAAGTTTTTTTAAACCTCAATTGTTTTGACCAATCCTTTGAATTGTCGAAAGATTTAACAAAAAGCAATGGAAAAAATTGCTGAGTGGCTGCTTTCGGCCAGAAGCAGACATAGAGAAGGAAGAATTTCTTCGACATACGGATGATTGAGTGTCGGTTTCACGATACAACTATCACAATACTTCTATAAAAATAGTGACCACAAAAGCAGGGGAAGTTCAGAGCGATGCTGCAACGAGTTGTTAACCTGTTATTTCTTGGAGCTCGCCATTAACAAAAACATAAGTACCGAATTTAGACTTCATTTCACCTCCACATTTTAGACATGGATCTGAATGTAACAAGCAGCCGTTTACAGTTATATTCATAGTGCCGACATTCGGCTTTAATTGTTCTTCGTTACCACAAACTTCGCAAACGATGGGAACTCTTATAACTTTCTTGGATTCAACATTAATACAATTAGATAATTCAGGAACCACATAATTTCCAAGTAAAGGGGTATGGCGACTTTTTGCAACACTTTTGTATGTGTTCGTGACTCCACCAATAAATGCTAAAACTTCATCATAGCCATCTCTATGTTGACACCCAACCCAGTGCTCCCCATCATCATAAAAATATTCTTTGCCAGCTACACATATTGCTCTTATATATGCAGATCCGTCTGCATAAATTTTTTTATAGCGTTCGGCTTCATTTAATCCCGTACCAGTTAAGTCTGAACCTAAAGCAAAAATGACAGAGCGCACGCGCTCAATGGGATGGTGCTCTTCTTTACCTGATACCTCATTGTATATGCCAGGAAGATAGCCGAATTTGGAAATTTTTTCGGCAGACTTGTGAGCATTTGATAATTCAGTTGCGTTAAGTGTTGTTTTCACTTCTATAGTATAAAGAACAGATTCAATTGGAAATATTCCGGTTTTATCATCAATCAGAACTGGTGGAAGTATAGATTTATCATAAAGAATTATATCTATTTGACCTGACATTGGAGAATTATAGGCGTCGATGATTTGACCAGTACCAACACCGATATCGGATGGCAAAAGAGGTCGAAATAAACCACCTATCAAAATCTCTAAAACAGATCCCTTTACGCCTTGATGAGTAAACACTGAGGCAGCGCGAGCCTGCTCGA
This sequence comes from Cellvibrionaceae bacterium, assembly GCA_021151825.1. Classification (GTDB taxonomy): domain Bacteria; phylum Pseudomonadota; class Gammaproteobacteria; order Pseudomonadales; family Cellvibrionaceae; genus Cellvibrio. The sequence continues at coordinate 485,547 of JAGKWQ010000005.1, read as the reverse complement.
CCGCAGACTTTATTTTTGATCTTAAAATTTCTTGATATTGATTTTTCATAATTTATGGTTAACGTTGCGGTAAACGGCAGAATCTAAGTAGTCTTTTTGTGAAAATATTTTACGAAGTAAAACCACAAAAAAACTACTTAAATTCCGTCCAGTGGAACGAAGCGGAACGATGTTTGACCGCCTTGTTATAAATACTTTACGCGATTAAACCTTACCAAAACTTCGTTGTACTCATAAAATACCAGATAGAAAACTATTGTTTCTTCGGAAAATTTAAAATGATAGTAAAAGACCTCTGGATTTTCACCTTTTTTTGTTTTTTCAGAAAAGTAGTTTCGAACGGTCTCTATAGCATATTCTGACGCTCGCTGAACTTCTTCATCAAGATAGGCGGTAAAACCAGTGAAAAGTTCTGCAGTACCAATTAATTTTTCTTTAGTTTCATAGTAAAAAAGTGCGGCGCAAATTTTCTTTAGGGATTCGTCAAGATCATCCAGATTAGCCCGCACCATTAGTCCTTCTTGATACTCTGCCCCCTCAGTTAGTTGATAACTGATAGGTTTTCCGCCTGAGGTAAATTGTGACAAATATTTAGGGTTTCTTTGAAAGGCTCTTGCCCATTTTCCGCGCACTAAACCAAGCCCAACATCATTATTAAATGGTGATGCTACTAGTATTTGTCGAAGGTTTTCATCAGAGCCAGATTTTTTACTATTATGTTCGACACATGATTTAACAGTAATTAAATTTTTACGGTAATCAATTCCAAAGTCTTTTTTCTCAGGAAAGAGGCACTTTGGGGGAACGTGCTCATCTGTTGTGCCTTCACGATTACAATAATAACATTCTTCAGTCATACGCTTATTTTCTAACGTTTAGCGCAGAGGCGCGTTGGAAGTAGCGATTTGTTAGTGAGCTTTTGCCAAAAACTCAAATACATATTCACCTATTTTAAGAGGAATATGGCTATTCAAATGCACATTACACCCACGAAGACCAGGAGTTCCTGCCTTTGCGGAAATCTCAGACACATCTTCGTATGGCGAACTTATTAAGTTTGCTGTAATGCTTGGGACTACATTAAAACTAGGTGAGAACTTCACGTTGCCTGTAGCTACTTTTGTTGGCCTTAAAACATTAAGACGAAGTATGCCAGCTTGTTCGTTTTGATCTGAGTTCGTAATTTCTTGCGATGATTTAACTACTTGTACGTCGGGCTCTATGTTCGGAAATAATGTTTTTATTTGAGTTTCTCTAATGCCTCTACCTAGTTCGTCAAGTTGACTTTTTAGGGCAGAAACTTCTTTTAAAAGGTTGGTTGTATCACCGGTTCCGGCAGATTGAATAGATTTTTCAAGAGCGTCAATTTTTTCATAAACTTCTTGCTTGCTTTGATTAACTTGGCCGTCACCACCACCACTCTCTATCCAGTACCCAACGGCACGCTGAACAATTTCCGTGATATTTGTTTGGACTCCAGCCACCAAGGTTTCAATTTTAGTAACAGTTTCATTAGTTTTATCTGCCGCCTCCGTAGACTTGACATAAAATTGCCAAGAGAGCCACGCCATGAAAATTGAAAGCACAAGCGCAGCAATTGCTAGACCAAATGATATTAATGAAAACATATCAAGCTCGTAGGTTCTTGACTGAGCTTCTGATGCAAATGCAAATTGGCATAACACAGAAACAACAAACATAAAAGATAGATTTTTTAGAGCCTTGATTGTCATTGGATCTTCCTATGTATGATTTCACTAAAATTTGTATACAACGCATGCACGTTATCTCATTTTTAAACTGCACTCAAAACGAGCATGCGCATTATCTACACATTCTGAAACGATATTTATTCTGTTGCGTTTTGCAGGCATTTGACTTTAAAAAGCTTACCTCTGACTCGCTATGGCTTTTGAGCATTGTAAAGAGTGTAATCGAGCATTCATTGAAAGGTCCGCTTTGGGCACTTTGCTGACCTTAAAAGCTGTTGCGGTTCGCAAGCTCAGCCTACGCGGCCCGCCTCAACCTACGGTTACTCAACAACCCTTATAAATACTGATATTAATTAAAAACCCACATTCCATTTTTCCATGTCAAAGAAAGGAAAAACATCCAATACACCAGAGCTTCAATCCGCTCACCTTGGCAACAAAATAATTAAAGACCATAGCGACATTCAACGCCAGTATGAATTACAACCTATTACTGCACCGCGTTGACAGTCCTACCTTCATCTAATAACCTGCCTGCGCTGCGGTAAATCCCGCAGACGGGATTACTACCCCCGCATCCAGACCGGCGCTAGAACGTAAGTTTTAGTGTCCCGTACAGCTGTGCCTGCTTGTTATGGCGGCTGAACGGGGCCACCTTCGGGTGGGCCGGTGTGGTTTGGACCGGTGGTAGTAACCCCGTTCAGTTCGCCTCCATGAATTACTACCTCATGTTGGCGGAATAAAAATCCAAACTGTGAGATTCGATTATGGATAATGTGACCTCTCTACCTGTTTCAACCAACCCCTGCATTATTAAACTCGATCAATTCCAATACGCTTTTTACCAACAATCCCGACTTGAAATTCATTCTCCCGACGGTGAATGCCTCGCGCAATGTGGCGAGGAATTAACGCGCATAGCGGAAGAGGATGCGATTTATCAATTGTGGGAACAGGCGTGTTTATTGGAAGTGTTGTTTGATCAAATTCAGGATGATGTGAAATTACCGCTACAAGCAGTTACCAGCCTTGCCGATATGATGGGCAGGATAAATGCGCATTTTAAAAAACAAATGCAGAAAGAATGAGTGTAAAACGCAAAAAAATAGACGGCGAAAAAAGCCGTCTATCTTATTTTTTTCCTTTAGGCTTGCTGAGCTTTGTGAATCGCAAGGGCTAAATTTTTTGTAAAGTATTTCTGCTGTTCGTAATACTTTTTCAAATTTTTTTGCTGACAGCATTCATTCCAAATGCCTGCTCATCATGCTTTCTTTCTTTGCGGATTAATCGTCTCTTGTTAGAACTTCCAGCAATTCAATCTCAAACACCAGATTGGAATTCGGTTTAATCAGTGGACCCATTTGACGCTCGCCATACGCTAAATGCGCAGGCACTTGCAGTTTGCGTTTACCACCCACTTGCATGCCCATCAAACCTTGATCCCAGCCTTTAATGACGCGTCCGGTGCCGATGACGCATTGGAAGGGTTTGCCTTTGCGATGGGAGGAATCAAATTCGGTGCCGTCTTCGAGCCAGCCGGTATAGTGGGTGGTGATAAGTGCGCCTTTGGCTACGGCTTTGCCGGTGCCGGGGATGAGATCCTCGACAATTAATTCAGTGATGCCGAACATGATGGTTTATTCCAGATGCAGACTAGTTTTCTAAATGTAGATAGTCGAGGAATGCACGCTCCATGGCTTCTACATTGGGGATTACGGCTTCTTCGCCAGCCCAGGATACGTGCATTAATTCAAAGGGTTTGTTGTCGGCATCTTCGCGTTCGGTGATTTCTTCTTCCGTTACGCGCGCAAGGCGTGGTAAGCCCTGAGTGAGGATGGCGATAAAAGGGAGTGATTCGTGCACACCCGTGGTGTTGATTACGGCAAAACGCGAACGGCTGGAAACGCCCGGTTTGCTTTCGCCATTCATGACTTCAAAGGCGAGTAGGGGGATGGTTTGTTCACGCCAGCTGCAATTTCCCAGGTACCAGGCGGGTGCATCTTGCACAGGAATGACCTGGGAGACCGGAACGATTTCGGCTACGGTCACGTTGGGAGCCAGCAGTTGTCGCCCCTGCACAGGGATAAGCAGGCTAGCCACTTCTTCAATTTTTTTCTCTATGCGTTGGGGCGCTCTCATGGTGTTTCCTGTGACGTGCTGACGGTTGTTCAGATTTATGAATTTGCGTTTTTAATGACCCTGATCGGGCTTTTATAGGCTTTGGTAAGCCGGTGTTTATTGACCAGTTTACCCAAGGCGCGAGCCAGATATTCGGGTGTTCCCGATAGCCCGACACAACTGGTCGCCAGGGCCGAAACTGGCATTGAGTCGCTGGTGCAATCATCTGGTCGTTGTACCCAGACTTGCCCGCCGACCTGTTTCATGATGCGACAACTAGCGGCGCCATCATCGCCCATGCCGGTAAAAATAATCAAACCACTACGCTCGCGGTAGATCTGTGCAGCGTTAGCGGCGACCTGATCTATCGAGGGAGCATAACTGCCTTTCCAGGGTTGGCCATAGTTGACGACCAGTGTGCCGTTGGCGAGCAGTTCTACCGAGTCTTTGGCGGTAATCAACGTCAGGCTGTTTGCTTCCAGTACCAGACCCTGGCTCGCGACCATCGCCGGATAACTGCCCGCGTTGGTCATCATACGGTTCAGGGTCACGGCCTGATTGGCATCAATATGTTGTACATACACAAACGCAATGCCCAGATTAGCGGGCAGGGCGGCCAGGAATCGTTTTACTGCTGCCGGACCACCCGTCGATGCAGCCAATACCCAGAGTTCACTTGCCGGCTCTGCCTGTTGCAGGTTGATATCCCCACGCAACCGCTGCAACCGCACACTGGTGCGGCGCAACCAAGCTGTGTGTTCTTCCGATCCCGCCGTAAATTCACTGCTATCACTGAGAATCACCGGGATACGACTGCTACTAAACAGTGCCTCCAGTAATTGCTGGTCATCGGCATAATCTTCAGCAACATCGACTAGCCAGGCATCCAGATTTTCATCTTCCACCAGCTGCCGGGCGTGGCCCAGCAGCAGTTGGTGGGCCAGTTTATGGCCGGATTTGGCAATCAACTGCGCCAATACCTGCTGCTTGGGGGCGCTGTCGACCAGTATGCCCAGACGAAGCATGGCTGCCCCTTATTTTTTCAGCAGCTCGTGGATGTTGGTGAGCAGCAGATCCTCCTGGTAAGGTTTACCCATGTATTTGTTCACGCCCAGGCTAAACGCGCGTTCGCGGTGTTTTTCACCGGTACGCGAGGTGATCATGATGATCGGCAAATCCTTCAGGCGCGAGCTGGTGCGTACGTTTTTAGCCACTTCAAAGCCATCCATGCGCGGCATTTCGATATCCAGCAACATGACATCGGGGAGATGGTCTTGCAGCAATTGCAGTGCTTCCACCCCGTCTTTGGCGGTGATCACACGGAAACCTTCGCGTTCCAGGAAGCGACCGGTTACCTTGCGTACCGTTACCGAATCGTCCACCACCATAATGGTTTTTTCGCTTTGATCTTCTTCGGCGATTGGCAGTACCTTGAGCGGTTCCAGCTGGATGGCATGCGGGTTACCCAATGCAAGCTGTTCGCGGATCATCGCGTGCAGATCCAGAATGACTACCACGTTACCATCGCCCATTACGGTCGCGCCTGACACTCCGCGTACGGCACTGAATTGAGCGCCTAACGTCTTCACCACGATTTCGCGTGAACCCAGCAGGCGGTCTACTTGCAGCGCTACGGTATGTTCGGTGCTGCGCACCAGCACTACCGGCAATGGCAGCAATTGGCCGTCCAGCTTGGGTTGGGCTGCGGAGTCCAGCAACGCACCCAAATAGCGGACGAGGTATTGCTCGCCCGCATAATCGAAGCGGGCGCTTTCGTCCTGATAATAATGTTCCAGCTCGAAGGGGCTGACACGCACGATACCTTCGATGGTATTGAGCGGAATTGCATAGAGATCGTCGCCGATCTGTACCATCAAGGCGCGGTTTACCGAGACGGTAAACGGTAGGCGGATGGTGAATTCAGTGCCCAAGCCCCAGTTGGAATCGATAAACATGGCGCCGCCGAGCTGTTTGATCTCGGAATGCACTACGTCCATGCCCACACCGCGGCCGGAAATCTGGGTCACTTTTTCGGCGGTACTGAAACCGGCGTGAAGGATAAACTGGATTACGTCCTGATCAGCCAACTGCGCATCGGCGGCCATCAAGCCGCGCTCAATCGCTTTTTCGCGCACGCGTTTCAGGTTGATACCACGGCCGTCGTCGACCAGACGCAAAATTACGTCGCCACCTTCGCGACCAAGGGTCAGCAGGATGCGGCCATTCGGATTTTTACCGGCGGCGATACGCTCGTCCGGCATTTCAATGCCGTGGTCTACGGCGTTACGCAGCATGTGTTCGAGCGGCGCGACCATCCGTTCCAGAACGGTACGGTCCAGTTCGCCTTCGACATTATCGAGTTCGAAATCCACTTCCTTGCCCAGTTCGCTCGCCGCCTGGCGCACGATACGGCGCAAGCGCGGCACCAGACGCGAGAAGGGCACCATGCGCGAGCGCATCAGGCCTTCCTGCAAGTCGGTGTTAATACGCGACTGTTGCAGCAGCAGGGTTTCGGTGTCGCGGGTTTTATCCGCGAGGGTGTATTTCAGGTCCATCAAGTCGGACGCGGACTCGATCAGCGAGCGCGACAGCTGCTGTAACTGCGAGTAACGGTCCATCTCCAGCGGATCGAATTCTTCGTGCTGGGCCATTTGTTCCTGACGGAATAGAACCTGGGCTTCGGTCTCGATATCCAGGCGACGCAGCTGTTCTTGCAAACGCTGGATGGTGGAATCCATCTCTTCGATTGAACCGCTCAAGTCGCTGACTTGTTGCTCCATACGGCCACGGCTGATAGAGGTTTCACCCGCGAGATTTACCAGTTCTTCCAGCAGTTCGGCGGACACCTTAACCACTTCTTGCGGGCCGGTACGGCGGGCTGCCAAGTGCTGTACTTGTGCCGGGCCGGTATTACCCGCGCGCAAGCCGCCGCCGTATTCGGTACCCGGAACAGTTGGGGTATTGGTGCTAACCGGCTTGGCTTTGGGGGCGAACGTGAGCACGTTTGGTTTTTCGGTAGCGAAGCCATCAGTGCCATACGGAACCGGGGTTTCACGGGTGTTATCTACGACTACGCGTGGCTTATCGAATGCCGGTGATTCGCTGTGATCATCGCCAGCGCCTTCAGGCTCGTTGGGATCTTGTTCGACGATAAGGTCTGCCGCCACAAAGCGGATATCGTCTACTACTTCATCAACACTGACATAGTTTTCCAGCAGCGGCGGTTCGGCCTCTGCTTGCAATTTGGGCACTACTGGCTCGGGTGCAGCATCGCCACTCAGGCGCGAGCGCGCAAGGTCAACGCCGGAGTGCATGCGATCCTGGAAGTTATGGAGGCGATTGAAGAAGGACTGATCCAGCTCCGCATCTTCATCCATTTCGATCAGCACGGTTTCAAAATCGTGGGAAAGGTCGCCCAGATCCATCATGCCCGCGAGGCGTGCACCACCTTTGAAGGTGTGCAGGGAACGTTTGAGTTGTTCCACACAATTTGTGTTGTTCCAATCGTCTTGCCATTCGTTAAGGGAGCCATCGATCTCTTCCAGCAGCTCGCCGGCTTCTTCGAGGAAGATTTCTACAATTTCAGGGTCGAAATCGTCATCTTCTTGCTCTTCGTCGAACGACTCCACAGCATATTGTTCGGCTTCGGCTTCGGCTTCGGCTTCGGCTTCGGCTTCGGCTTCGGCTTCGGCTTCGGCTTCGATGATCAATTCCGGAATCTGCTCATCCAATATGTAGGCATCTTCGTCGATCAGCTCGACGACATCATTCAGCTCCGCCGGGTCGGTCAGGTCGATAGCTTCATCCAGGTGGATGGCCTCATCCGGAGTGAACGCGCTGGCAATGTTGATCACTTCGCCCAGTTCTGCCGCTTCATTAAGGTCTACAGATTCGAGTTCAACTATTCCATCCGCAGCAGTGAATTCCGGTTCGGCTTCGGTAAATTCGGCGAGTTCGATAGCCTCATCAAGCAGAACAGGTTCGTCAGATAGATCGAGAGTTTCGTCCGGATCGATGGTCTCGACAAAAACAATATCTTCACCCGCTTCACCAGTTCCATGCTCCAGTTCTGGTGCAGGGCCTGGTTCGATGACTTCAATAACTTCATCATCGAGTTCGATAGAGTTGAATTCAAAAGTATGGGTGGGATGATCCAGCTCGAGGGTTTCATCAGCGGCACTAATCCCAGAGAAATCTATCGATTCTCCCAGCACGGCGGCGCCCAGATCTACAGTCTCACCCAGGTCAATGATTTCAAGTTCTTCAGTGTCGTTATCTGACGTTGCCTTCAGTTCAACCTCATCAGTCAGCTCAACCACTTCACCTAAATCGATAGTTTCATCAATATCGCCGGCTTCTGCTTCGTCATTCTCTTCAAGTACCAGTGTTTCATCGGCTGATCCAGCCTCGACAAATGCTTCAACGTCCAGCGTTGGTAGCGCATCAAATTCACTATTGGCGGCCCCGGGTGAATCTTCTTCCACTACCTGATCAATCAGCGGAATCTCTTCACTGATCACTGGTATTGGATCGTTTGCCAGGCTGGTGATAGTGACGACTTCATTGCTGAGCAGTTCGTCCAACGATTCATTGATGGCATCGGGAATACCATTCAGATTCTGGCCGGCGGCGATGGCATCGACCATATCGAGCAGGGCTGTGTGAGCGCTGTTCAGGGTGCCGCAAATAGCGGGTGAGTAACGCAGTTGATCGGCAATGATGGCTTCGTAAATATTGTGCAGTTTGGCGCTGAGTTCAGCCATTGCAGGCAAATAAGCATGGGCTGCTGCCAGGGTCAGCTTGCCCAGTTCGTCCATTACCGGCACCAGGTGAGTAGCGTCGCCCGGGTTGTTCTGCCATTGGGCGATAAATTGGTCCGCATCCAACAACAGATTCATTTCCTCGGCCATAAAAATGGCTAGCAATTCCGGATCTACCGGGCGCTTGCCGCTTTCATCCAACTCTTGCAGGCTGACCAGGGGGGCGATATGAATTTCACGCAGTTCATGCACTCGCGCTATGAATTGATTCAGGCGTGGAATATCTACCGTTTCACCTGATTCAATCTGATGGAGGGCGATTTGGGTATAACTGACGGCATCACGCAACAATTGGAGGATATCGTCGTTGATGTTGACGTGATATGAGCGCAACTCTTTAACAAAGCGTTCAAGCGGTGTGGCCAGCTCGGCGACTGGTGTCACTTCCGCCATATGTGCGCTGCCTTTCAGCGTGTGCAGGGCGCGCTGCATGTCTTCGCTGGGCGGTTCATAGATGGGCGCTTCGGCTTCCATCCGCTGGATAAATTGCTGCACGATGTGCAAATGGTAGATGGCTTCAGCACCGAAGATGTCCCAAAGCTGGGCGTCCGGGTCATCAATATCGATGTCTTCATCGACCGATTCGTTGTAATTGAAATGGGTGCTTTGATGTTCGGTATAGGCTTGGCTTAGCTCGATTTCCTCGGCTTCAGCCGTTTCTTCCTCAATCAGTTCGATAACCGGTTCAGTACTGTGGGCGACAACGATATCGTCTTCAAGGCTGATGATCTCATCTTCATCCGCAGGGTCTATCGCGTTTGTTTCGTCAACAAGGTCGTCTTCCAGCACCAGATCCGCTTCATCGTCTTCGCTGTCAATCGAAGCTTCGACTAATTCAGCTTCGTCAGTGTGAGCACTGATATCAGCGGCATTGGCTTGGCCTGCCGGTGCTGTTTCCAGTTCGGTCAGGAGCGCATCAGGGATGACGCCTTGTGACAGGGATTGGGCCTGCTGGCGATAGGTTTCAGCTAATGCAGCATGCGGGTTCGGTTGGTTGTCGCGGAAGGCGGCGATCATATCTGGCAGCAAGCCACGCACTTTTTCAATGATATGCACATGCACCGCTTGCGCGACTATGGTGTGGTCGATCACACGGTTGAGCATGTTTTCGATCGACCAGGCCAGCTCACCGATTTCATTGGCGCCTACCATCCGGCCACTGCCTTTCAAGGTGTGGAAAGCGCGACGGAATTCGATCAGGGAGTTGTTATCTTCAAAGTTTTGCGCCCAGCGCGGGAAGTATTCGCCGATGTTTTCAGTAACTTCACCGGCCTCTTCAATGAAGATTTCAATAATTTCATCGTCGATATCTTCGTTGTTCTGGCGTTGGATAACTGGTGCATTATTGGTTGCAATCAGCGTCGCTTCTTCGGCAACAACTTCCGACTCGCTATCATCGTTTGCTGCAATAATCTCATCGGGTTGATCAATGACGACAGGCGCTTCAGCGACTGAAGTAATTTCATCATCCAGCGCAATTCCGGTTTCATTGGTGCTGTCTTCAACAACGGCGTCAATGGTTTCAGGTACGGCCTGGGCGTAAATAGCTTCGAGTTGGGAGGATGCTTCCTCCTCGGTGGCGATTGCCGGTTCGGTATAAATTGTTTTGCCGTACGCTGCTGCCAATTCAGCTTCTTCGGTGGTTCCGGTGTCTACAGTAGTAGCACCAGCGGTATCCCGTGTTTCAGCGTGCACTGCGGAATCAGGCTTGCCAGTTTTGGCAACGCCATAACCCAAACTGGCAACACTTTCTTCGGCCACACTGAGCAGTAAATCGTTTTCGTCTTTGCGGCCACCACTGCTTAAACGCTCCAGGTAATACTCAACGCTGGTGATTGCATCAGCCAGGGTATCCAGCGTGGCCCACTGCGGCGTACTTTCCTGTTCCAGCAATTGCTCTTCGATGAAACGGGCGCAAGCGCCGAGAATTCGCGCGGGGCGCGGCAGCGGCATAATTTCCAGACCGCCACGAATTTCGCGCAAGGTCGTAGGGACGCTTTGTAAATGCTGGCGATTCCACTGGGACGCGATGTATTCGATGATGGCGTCTTTGGCATGTTCCAGGCCATTGCGCGATTCGCGCAGCACCGATTCTTTGGCGCGGGTCAAGGTAATATCGGTTTCTTCGGTGTTTTTTGGGTCCTGGCCGCCGGGTTCGGTCAGGCTTTCCAGCGCGTTTTCAACCGAAATAATCTGGCTTGCAATGGCGAGCAGTTGTTCATCATTCAACTGGCTGTGGGATTCAACCACCAGCTCCAGGGCAGCGCCCTGTTCAAGGATGCGTTTGCGCAAATCGCCCAAGCCCAATACGGCGAGAGTATCGGCAACTCGCTTAACAATCGGTAACGCATCGTTGAGGGTCGCCTGGGTATCACCGCCAGCGAGACAAACGTCCAGACTGTTTTTGATCAGGTTCAGTTCTTCTTTCAGCGCGCCGACCACCGAGCGCATGGCGTCGGCGTCGGGAACAGAAAGCATGTTCTGGCTTTCGTCGCCAGTTTCCTTGCCCTCCAGCAACGCTTCTTCCAAATGGTAAGTTTCGTAGATACGTTGTAAATGGGAGTTGGGCGGAAAGCCGGGCGCGTGTTTGCCCGCGCGCGCGACGTAATAGAGCAGGTTTTTGATCAACTCATCGTTGGTAAAACTGTTCAGCGCTTTAACACCGTGAACGGCGAGGACTTTGATTTCTTTATCGAGCTGGCGCAGCAAATTTTTAACGGCAACGCTGATTTCAATCGCGTCGATTTCAATCGCTTCCACCAACGCCACACAAATATCCCAAAGCGCAAAACGCGCGGTGCCGTGGGTTAACTTTTGCAGGCGGGAAAAGGCTTTTTGCAAATAGGCCAGATTTTCGTCGGGGTTTACCCCGCGAATAAAACCGGATGCGGCGTATTGATACATCTGGCGCAGCTTAAGCACCATCGCCTGGAATTGTACGTTGTCATTGGTGACTGGCAGACGCGCGCCGCTCACCTTTTTGGCCGGCGTTAAATTGGGAACGAACAGTTTGGTATCGGTGAGCAAGCTTTCGCCGCGCACGGCACGCAAGTCATTGAGCAGCGGCAGCACAATCAGCGGGTTGTCTTTACGGGTAGCTTTTACCTGGTCCAGATAAAGCGGGAATTGCAAAATCGCGCGCATTAATACTTCTTGCGCTTCACTGGCGTTGGCGACGCTGTTGGCGATCATCGCCTGGGTTAATTGTTCCATTTCGCTGGCGAGCATGGCGGCGCCGTAGAACTCCACCATTTGCAAACTGCCGTGCACCTGATGGATGTGGGTCAGGCAGAAACGGATGCGCGCGGCATCTTTAGGATTTTCCACGTAACTTTCGAGCGATTGGCGCGCTTCTTTAAGCGTTTCGCTGATCTCATGGATCAACCAATCCAACGCGGCAAAATTGCGATTGTCTGCCATGCAGAACTATCCTCTCTTTATTTTCGCTCGATGCGACTTTGCTATTTTTGGTAGTTGTTTTTTTTAGCTATTAATGTGTCTGGCGAATATAGGCTTGCACCTGGTCATCATTGGTGCGCTGCATGTCCGGGTGCTCCCAATCCATGACTTCACCCAGACCAACAATCAATAAACCGCCCGGTTTGAGGCGGTCGACCAGAGCATTCAATACATCGCGGCGCAGCCAGCGGCGGAAATACACCAACAGGTTTTGGCAGAAAATCACATCGACCTGAACCTGCGGCAATTGCCGTGCATTGATAATGTTGCTCTGGGTAAAACACACACGATCACGCAATTTGTTCACAACTTCGTAGCTGCCATCTGCGCACAATTGCAGATAGCGTTTGGCTTCGTCCGGTTTTACTTGCTCAACCCGACGCTTGCCGTAATGCCCCTTGCGACCTGTTGCCAATGCTGAGGGGCTGATGTCCATGGCGGTAATGCCATAAAAAGGGCTTATCGCCGCCAGTTCAAAACAATCGTTGACGACCATCGCCAGTGAATAGGCTTCTTCACCGGTTGCGCAACCCAGGCTCCACACATCAAAACTGTCGTGGAGCGCCTGGTTATTAATTTTTTGCTGGAGATAGTTGCGCACATATTCAATGGATTCGCGATGGCGGAAAAAGCTGGTTTCTTTCACCGCGATGCGATCTACCAGACGTGCCCACTCCAGTTTGGAATCGACGCTTTCCTCAGCGACAAACAAATAATAACTGTCGTAATCGCTGTAACCCATATCGCGCAAACGCGTATAGATCTGCGATTCAAGCCAGGCTTTCTGCTGGAACACCAGTTGTATGCCCGTACGTTCCTCCAAAAGTTTGCCCCATTGGAGAAACTGGTCTTCGGAGAGTGTAGGTAATGTGCGTAATGACCAGGCCATAGTGACTAACTTGTATCGCTACCAGCTTTTTTTGCCAGACAGTTACCAGCATGCCGCCAGGGTTAGTGGCGGCATTGTTTTATCAAGCTTTTGAGGGATGCCCGAAGACGTCGTCGTCCGGCAGTAATTCATCGTCCAGATCGATAACTTCCGTAGCGCTATCAAAATCCATCGCCGGTGTAGACATAGCGTGGCGCGCCGCGTTGGCACGACCTTCCGACATGTCTTCTTCCGGAAGTTTGAAACCCGCTACAGATTCACGCAGGTCGAGGGCCATTTCGGCGAGGTTACCAATCGACTGTGCGGTCGCAGAGGTACCGGCAGAGGTTTGGGTGGTAATCTCTTGAATAACATTCATCGTGTTGGAGATGTGACCCGCAGACGATGCTTGTTGGCGCGCAGCGTTGGAAATGTTCTGGATCAATTCCGCAAGGCTTGACGATACGTTTTCAATTTCTTCCAGTGCCACACCCGCATCCTGTGCGAGGCGCGCACCGCGAACCACTTCAGAGGTGGTTTGTTCCATCGAAATTACCGCTTCGTTGGTATCGTTCTGAATGGTTTTTACCAGCGCTTCGATCTGCTTGGTTGCTGCTGCGGAACGTTCCGCAAGGCGTTGAACTTCGTCCGCTACCACCGCGAATCCGCGGCCTGCGTCACCGGCCATCGATGCCTGAATTGCCGCGTTAAGTGCGAGGATGTTGGTTTGGTCCGCAATGTCGTTAATCAAACTTACGATATCACCGATCTCTTGTGACGATTCACCGAGGCGCTTAATACGTTTAGAAGTATCTTGAATCTGCTCACGGATGGTATCCATCCCGTTGATAGTGTTTTGTACCACTTTCGCACCGTTGCCTGCGATCGATACTGCGCGCTCCGCTACCGCTGCCGATTCGGCGGCGTTTGCAGATACCTGGTCAATGGTCACCGCCATTTCGTTTACCGCCGCAGATGCACCGGCAATTTCTTGCGCCTGGTGTTCAGAAGCTTCGGCGAGATGCAATGCAGTTTGCTGGGTTTCTTGCGCAGCGGCGGATACGTTTACCGCGGTTTCATTGATTCGCGCTACCAGGATACGCAGCTGGTCGATGGTGAAGTTAATAGAGTCGGCGATCGCACCGGTGAAGTCTTCGGTTACGGTTGCGGTAGTCGTCAGGTCACCGTCTGCGAGGTCGGCCAGTTCGTCGAGGAGACGCAAAATCGCCGTCTGGTTACGCTCGTTGGTATCAGCGGTTTCGTCAGCGCGTTTACGTGCGCCCATGTATTGGTTGAAGCCGATGTAGAACAGTGAAATCAGTGCAATTGCCGCCAACACAAACACAACTTTGTTGTTAATAGGGCGCGTATCTGCCTGTACTGCGATACGGTCTGAAATAGTGGCCAGTGCTTGCAGCAATTGCGGGTTGTCACTCAACAGTGCGTCAGATGCCTGACGGGCACGGAACAAAGTGGTAGAGCCGTTCACCATCTCCTGGATTGATTTATTAACGCTCGCAAAGAGTTGGGTAATTTTTTCAAGGCTGGCGCGCGCCTGGGAGTCAGATACACGGGTGATACGCAGTGCCGGGTCACCTTCTTTCATCGCTGTTAATACACGGGCGTAGAAGTTGGCGTCGCGGTTAAATTGGTCTGCTGCAGTGCTGGCGTCAGCGTCACCGCGCAGCATTTTATCGATGTTACGACCGATACGTTCTACGCGCCAGGAGAGCAGCTGGGCCTGAATCGATTGGTCAGTCGGTGCATCAGATTCCATAAGGATATCTACGATATCGTTATGCTCGGTTTGCAAAGACGGCAGGTTTTCATTCAGGGTTTTGCCAACATTATTGAGCGATACGATAACGTCTTTGTTGTTTACGATGTCCTGGGCATTGGCTTTCGCACGGTCCCAAATATCACCATAGGCTTTGAATTCCGCTGCCAGTGCGGACTTGGTGCTGTCATCGCTGGTGCGCAACATGTTCCAGGTACCGTCCATGCTCTGGACTACGCCGGTCAATTCGGCAAAGGCTTTTTCGTCACCGGATGTCGCGTCGCGCGCTAACGAGGTCAAACGATAAGCCTGTGCACGCAAGTCAGCGGCTTGTTGCAGGTAACGCTGGTCGTTGGTCTTTCCCTGGTCGATCAGGAAGAGAAAAATTATCGCAGCGACAAATGACGCTACCAGCGCAACCGAGGCGACAACTATCGTCGGTTTTGCCCGGAAAGCGGCAATCTTTGAATCAGTTTTCATCTAAGCACTCCTACACCAGCGTTCGGTTTTATTTTTTCTGTCCCACTGCACTTTTTGTTTGTTGTGGCTGTTATTGCGGCTAGCTCATCCAAAAAGCGTTGATTGGTTTCTCACTTTGTTTGACTTACGGTATTTACTTACAGCGTTTTTTCTATCCAGTGTGTATCTCTTCCTAGGATTTTGCAGCGTTGGTAAAACGCGGATCTTCGGCTAGTAGCGCAGGTCGAAACAGCGACCAACGCTCCCCACCCTGGGGATAACTGCCGGTGACAAAGGGCAAAATACTGGTTGCGATGGTCCCTGCCTGTTCACTGTATTCATCCATGGGAAAATGTTGCATACCAAAAACCTGGTCAACAATGAGGCCGGAATACAGGGTTTCGGTTTCAAGAATTAGTACGCGGCGGTGTTTGCGCGTGCCGGTAAGGCGATCACCAAAAAACATGGCGAGATCGAAAAGCGGTAATAGGCGCCCCCGCACATTGGCTACGCCTTTTACCCAGGGTTGGACGCCAGGCAAGTGAGTGTGATTGGGAACTTCAAGCATCTCCGACACTTCACCAATGGGCGCCACAAAATAACTGCCCATCAGCGAAAAACCGATACCGCTCCAATGGGGCCGAATGTCTGCCTGAGCAGGCAAACCCCTTGCGGCCGCGCGACTGCGTTGCGCCAATGTGAGTAAGGCCTGAAAAGCAGCCTGTGGTTCTGACATAGCTCTGTCCGTAACTTTATTGCATCAACTCTGTGGCTGGTATTGACCAGATGGTCGGCATTGATGCTTGTTATTTTTGCCCGATTAGCTTCTGAGCGCTTTCGTCGATATCCCTGGTAGCACGTTTACGGGTTGAGTCCGGTTTAACGCAATACTTCCGCCATCGCCGCCATCAGCACTTCCTGGGTAATGGGCTTGGACAGATAAGCCTTTGCGCCCTGACGCATGCCCCAAACACGGTCAGTTTGCTGATCTTTGGTGGTCACAATAATCACTGGGATGTGCGCCGTTTCCGGTGCTTTGGTCAGTTGGCGCGTTGCCTGGAAACCATTTAAACCGGGCATTACCACATCCATTAATACAACATCGGGCAGCTCTTTTTGAGCCAACGCAATACCTGCTTCACCATTATCGGCAGTGATCACCACATGACCGTTTTTTTCGAGCATGCTGGTGAGTTTGTAAGTTTCCGTAGGTGAGTCATCAATAATCAATACTCGGGCCATAATTGCTCCAAAAAACGAATAAATGTTCCGCGAGGAGTGCGGCGAATATTAAACAGTCCTTTGGAAGTTGATCCAGGAGATCAGCAGGTTCCACCTGCTACCTAAAGCCTAAAAACCAATAACACCCATCAGGGTCAAGAAGCTTTTAAATGCTTGACGTGCGCTTCAATCGCACCGAGCAGTTCGCTTTTGCTGAAAGGTTTGGTGAGATATTGATCCGAGCCGACAATACGCCCTTTGGCTTTATCGAAGAGGCCGTCTTTACTGGATAACATGATGACCGGAGTGGTCTTGAATTCGCTATTATTTTTGATCAGGGCACAGGTTTGATAGCCATCGAGGCGTGGCATCATAATGTCTACAAAAATAATATCGGGGCGGGTATCAGCGATTTTTGCCAGGGCATCAAAGCCATCGGTGGCGGTAATCACCATACAGCCCGCTTTTTTGAGCAGTGTTTCAGCCGTGCGACGGATGGTTTTACTGTCGTCTATAACCATCACTTTGAGGCTTTCGTAAGTTACTTCCATACTCTGACCTTGCCTTTTGTTATTGCCGTAGTTGCCAGAAATACGCGTTGATCGGTTGATATTGTTAATGTGGAGCCAGGGACGCGCGACTAAATCCTTCATTCAAAGTAGTGTCAAAATAACGCCATCTTTGAAAAGCAAACTTTTAACACAGTTTTTAGGGTTATGCCATAACTGTTTGAATATATGAGTAATCTATTCCGTTTTTATAGCTTTTAGTACGCAAATATTGAAGCTCAATAACCTTGCTTTAATTGCCCCAAGGACTTAACTTTAGCCCGCCCTTGCCGGTCCGGCAATTTTTTAAGCGACTTAATAATACATAAATTGTATTACTTATTAGAGTGAATTCTATGGCTATCTCTCTCGGCGTGGTAATGGATCCAATCGCAGGTATCAAATTCTATAAAGACACAACGCTTGCACTACTGTTGGCAGCCCAGGAGCGTGGGTGGGATTTGCATTACATGGAGCAGAAGGATTTATATTTGCTGCAGGGCGAAGCTCGCGCCAATACGCGCAATTTATTTGTAGCTGACAATGGTGATAGCTGGTTTGAGTTGGGTTTGCATGAGGATAAAAAGCTCGGTGACCTGGATGTGATTCTGATGCGTAAGGACCCGCCGTTCGATAACGAATACATCTACAGCACCTATATATTGGAAGCTGCCCAGCAGCAGGGGGCGTTGGTGGTCAATGATCCACGCAGCCTGCGTGATTGCAATGAGAAGATATTTGCCACCCAGTTTCCCCAATGCTGCCCGCCCGTCTTGGTCAGCCGCGATATGCTGCGGTTGCGCGAATTTCATCACCAGCATGGCGATGTGATTTTTAAACCGCTTGATGGTATGGGGGGAAGCCGTATTTTTCGTTGCCGCCATGATGACCCTAACGTAGGTGTCATTCTGGAAACGCTCACCGAATTCGGTCAGCAACTGATTATGGCGCAGCGCTATATTCCGGCGATCAGCGAAGGTGATAAACGCATTCTTGTCGTGGATGGCGAGCCGGTGCCTTATTGCCTGGCGCGAATTCCAGCAAAAGGGGAAACCCGTGGTAACCTTGCTGCTGGTGGTACAGGTGTTGCGCAGCCATTAACGGATAAGGATTACTGGATTGTGGAACAAGTCGCGCCGACCCTGAAAGCCAAAGGGTTGATGTTTGTGGGTCTCGATGTGATTGGTGAATACCTGACCGAAATAAATGTCACTAGCCCGACCTGCGCACGCGAAATAGATAAAGCCTATAACACCGGAATTGGGTCACGGCTAATCGACGCTATTGAGCGTAAATTGGCGTCCCGTTAATCAAGTTGGGTTATTGCAGATGAATCAGGCGGTTGCCCTGGAAGAACCAGCATTCGACATTCCGCCGGTAGATACCGGTGATCGTTTGAGCTTTACCTTTTTTGTGGCGATTATCCTGCATGCCTTTGTGTTGTTGGGCATAGGCTTCAAAATGCCCGAGCACAAAAACACCTCGCAAACCATCGAAATCACGCTGGCTACCCATAAGTCCCTGCGTGAACCCAAAGAGGCTGATTTTCTCGCCCAGCACAACCAGGAAGGCAGCGGTACACTCGATGAAGCCAAGCAAATCACCACCGAACGTCAGGCACAGTTTGCCGATACCCAGGTGCGCGATGTAAGTCCATTGCAGCAACAAGCCGCATCGACCCCCAAAATCCGCGATCAGCAATTGTTGAGCACGCGCGCAGAGTCAGAGCGCAAAACCCAACTCAAGCTAAATCCCAATGAGCAGGAACAACGGGAGCAAATGGAAGGTGATGCAAAGGATCAATTGATGGTGTCGAGTGAGATCGCCAGCCTTCAGGCCAAGCTCGATAAGCAGCGCCAGGAATATGCCAAGCGTCCGCGTGTACGCACCCTTACATCGGTATCCACCAAGGCTTCGTTTGATGCCAAATACCTGAATGACTGGAGTGTGAAGATCGAAAATGTGGGTAATAAGAATTATCCCCCCGAAGCTTTGAATCGTCATATCACAGGCAATTTGCGACTGTCGGTCATGATTAACCCGGACGGTACCATCTATGAAATCAAAGTGTTGCAGTCATCCGGTCAGCGGCTATTAGATGATGCGGCACGTCAGATAGTGCGTTTATCTGCACCTTTTTCCAGTTTTCCCCCCGAAATTCGCAAACAAGCGGACCGTTTGCAGATTATTCGCACCTGGCGCTTTGAAATCACCGGTGCCAATACTTCTATCACCACCTCTGCTAACTAGCGTTGGAATAAATTTAGCCACCCGGCTTGTTTTAGTCGGGTTTGGCCTCATACTGAATCCATGATGCAAAAAAATACCCCCACTGATTATGATGAACTCACGCCGGGCAGCCTGCGCGATCACTTTTTGATTGCCATGCCGGGTTTAAACGATTCGTCCTTTGCGCACACTGTGACTTATATTTGTGAGCACAGTGACAAGGGAGCTATGGGGGTGGTGATTAACACCGCGACCCCGATGTTGCTCAAAGAAATTTTTGCGCAAATGGAGCTGGATGATGTAGCTGATCAAGGCGAGCAAATCGTCATGAGTGGCGGCCCGGTTCAGCCCGAACGCGGTTTTGTATTACACTCTAACGAAACTAAATGGCAATCCACACTTGAGGTTTCGCCGGACATTAGCCTCACTGCCTCGCGCGATATTATTGCGGCGCTTGCAGAAGGTAAGGGGCCTAAGCAGTGTTTAATTACCTTGGGTTATGCTGGTTGGGGTGAAGGCCAATTGGAAGCGGAAATCGCTGCTAACTCCTGGCTCACTGTCGTTGCCGATAAAGAAATTATTTTTAATACCCCGTTTGAACAGCGCTGGACGGCAGCGGCGCAAGCGTTAGGTATTGATGTCAATCTGATTCCATTAACTGCTGGCCACGCCTAGCCAATCACTTATGATTGGCTACATCGATTTCTGCGTTAGAAATATTCATGATTAAAACACTGCTTGCTTTTGATTACGGCACCAAAAATATTGGTGTCGCTTCCGGCCAAACTATTACTTGCTCCGCTAATTCTCTTGCACCGTTAAAAGCAAAAGATGGCATTCCTGATTGGACCCACATCGAAAAAATATTAACGGAATGGAAGCCGGATTTGGTATTGGTCGGTTTGCCGTTAAATATGGATGGCACTGAAAGCGAATTAAGTGCGCGCGCACGAAAATTTTCCAACCGGTTGCACGGGCGCTTCGGTGTAAAAGTAGAATTGGTAGATGAACGTCTCACCAGCTTTGAAGCCAAAGGCGAAGTCATGAGTCGCGGTGGTTCGCGCGATTACAAAAACAACCCGGTGGATTCGATTGCTGCGCGTTTAATTTTGGAAAGCTGGTTTGAACGCAACTAAAAAAATAGAGTGCAAATAAAAATGCCAGACATTGTCTGGCATTTTTATTTCAGCTTTTTTCAAACAGAAATTAAAACATTTTTCCGCGATTATTATGCTCATCAGTTTGGATCGACAAGCTATCTGCTGCATGTGACAAATAATTTGCATCGGTTTCGGAGCCGAGTTTGATCATCAGACGCAAATCGTTGGGCGAGTCCGCATGCAGTAATGCATCTTCATAAGTAATTTCACCGTTATCGTACAGTGCATACAACGCCTGGTCGAAGGTCTGCATACCTAATTCCGTTGAACGCTTCATTAATTCTTTTAGGTCCGCTACTTCACCCTTGCGAATCAAGTCCTGTGCGAGCGGGGTGTTGATCATAATTTCCAGGCACGCGCGACGGCCATTGCCATCGGGAGTGGGAATCAACTGCTGTGCAACAATTGCTTTCAGGTTTAACGACAAATCCATCCACAATTGGCGATGGCGATCTGCGGGGAAAAAGTGAATGATACGGTCCAGTGCCTGGTTGGCGTTGTTAGCGTGGAGCGTACACAAACACAAGTGGCCGGTTTCCGCGAACGCAATCGCGTGGTCCATGGTTTCGCGTGAGCGCACCTCACCAATCAGGATTACATCAGGGGCTTGTCGCAAGGTATTTTTCAGCGCGACTTCGAAAGAATCGGTATCAATTCCCACTTCGCGCTGGGTAATAATGCAGCCCTGGTGTTGGTGAATAAATTCAATCGGATCTTCGATGGAAATAATATGGCCTTTGCTGTTTTGATTGCGGTGGCCAATCATGGATGCCAGCGAAGTGGATTTGCCCGTACCGGTAGCGCCCACAAAAATAATCAGGCCGCGTTTGGTCATCGCCAATTCTTTTACGATTTCCGGCAAGCCTAACTCATCAATTTGCGGAATTTTGGTTTCAATGCGACGCAATACCATACCTGCAAGGTTGCGTTGGTAAAAAGCACTGGCACGGAAGCGGCCAATACCGCGTGCACTCACTGCAAAATTGAGTTCTTTATTTTCCAAAAATTCGGTGCGCTGTTTTTCATTCATCACACTCAATACCAGTTCGCGCGCTTTTTCCGGTGCGAGTGGTGTGGCGGTCACGGGCACAATTTTGCCATGGACTTTGATCGAAGGCGGTACGCCGGCGGTGATAAACAAATCCGACGCACCTTTTTCAACCATCAACGTTAATAAACGATCAAAATCCATAACAAACCACCTGAAAAATTATTGAAATACGTGTGACTGAGATGAAAATAAAAATTGAACAAGATAATAAATAAAATACTTCCCGCTAAATGCGCAAGACTGCCTGTTAGAAGTTTTCCGGGAATTTCGCTTTGGATTTGGCCGCTTCACGGCTGACAATCCGGCGCGATACCAAATCTGCCAAACACTGGTCCATGGTCTGCATGCCCAAAGACGCCCCGGTTTGAATCGCCGAATACATTTGTGCAACTTTATCTTCGCGGATCAGGTTACGGATCGCTGAGGTACCGCGCATAATCTCGTGTGCAGCGACGCGACCGCCGCCGTTTTTCTTCATCAAGGTTTGCGAAATTACCGCTTGTAATGATTCCGACAACATTGAGCGCACCATGGATTTTTCATTGGCAGGGAACACGTCCACAATACGGTCAATGGTTTTTGCTGCTGATGTGGTGTGCAGCGTACCAAATACCAGGTGACCGGTTTCTGCGGCGGTTAATGCGAGGCGAATGGTTTCCAGGTCGCGCATCTCACCTACCAGGATAATGTCCGGGTCTTCACGGAGCGCAGAGCGCAGAGCTTCGTTAAAGCCGTGGGTATCGCGGTGTACTTCACGCTGGTTTACCAGGCATTTTTTGGATTCGTGTACGAATTCGATCGGGTCTTCGATGGTTAATACGTGTTCGTATTTATTGTCATTGATGTAGTCGATCATGGCCGCAAGGGTTGTGGATTTACCCGAACCGGTAGGGCCGGTGACCAATACCAGGCCGCGTGGTACGGCGCAGATATCGCGAAATACGTTACCCATCCCCAATTCTTCCATAGTTAACACCTTGGAAGGAATGGTACGGAATACCGCACCGGCGCCGCGGTTCTGGTTAAAGGCGTTAACGCGGAAGCGGGCGACGCCAGGGACTTCAAACGAAAAGTCGGTTTCCAGGAATTCTTCGTAGTCCTTGCGCTGCTTGTCATTCATAATGTCGTAGATCAAGCCGTGCACCTGCTTGTGCTCCATGGGTGGCAGGTTAATACGACGCACATCGCCGTCCACACGGATCATGGGCGGCAGGCCCGCCGAGAGGTGCAAGTCAGATGCGCCTTGTTTGGCGCTAAATGCCAGGAGTTCGGTGATATCCATCAGGGCAACCTTTTGTTATACATCGGCCAGGCCGATTTATGTGATGAGTCAATACAAACTGGATATGCACAAGATAGACGACAAGCTCGCGAAAGTCACCGCACGAATTCATCAAGCTGCCACCGCTGCCAGACGAGATCCGCAAACTGTGCAGTTAATCGCGGTTAGCAAAACCCAACCGGCGGCAGCCATTGCCGCAGCCTATGCCAGCGGCCAGCGCCGCTTCGGCGAAAACTACTTGCAGGAAGCACTGGAAAAACAAATTGCCCTGCAGCACCTGTCCGAACTTGAATGGCATTTTATTGGCCCCATTCAGTCCAACAAAACCCGTCCCATCGCCGAACATTTTAGCTGGGTGCACTCGGTGGATCGGTTGAAAATTGCCCAACGTTTAAATGAGCAGCGCCCGGTACACCTTCCTCCGCTCAATATTTGTGTGCAAGTAAATATTGATGATGAAACCACCAAGTCTGGCGTGAGTCTGGCAGAATTGCCGGCGCTGATCGCTGCCTTCGCGCCTCTGGTTCGGTTGAAGTTGCGTGGCTTGATGGCAATCCCTGCGGCAACTGATGATCCGGCACAACAACGCAAAGCCTTCGCCAAATTGCGTTCAGCGTTGCAGGTGTTAAACCTGCAGGGTTTTGGAATGGATACCTTATCGATGGGAATGTCGGGTGACCTGGAATCCGCCATCGCCGAAGGTGCGACCTTTGTGCGTGTCGGCACCGATATTTTTGGGGCGCGCACCTGAAAATCTAAAGTTGAAATTCTGAAGTTGAAATGATTGTTTAATCGTTAAGGATTTATTGTGACTACATCCAAAATTGCATTTATCGGTGCGGGCAATATGGCCAAGGCGATTGTCGGTGGTTTGTTAGCGGAAGGTTATAACGCTAGCGACATTATTGCCGCTGGCCCGCGCGCAGAAACATTGGAAAAAGTGAAGCAGGAATTTGCGATAGAAATTACCACTGATAACAGTGCGGCTGCGAAAAAAGCGGATGTAATGGTGTTATCGGTAAAACCGCAATTATTAAAGGAAGTGAGCCTGGCGTTGCGCGATTCGCTTGCGCACAAACCATTGATTATTTCGGTTGCTGCGGGCATCACAACTGAAAGCCTGGCGAGTTGGTTGGGTGCAGATCAAGCAATTGTGCGCTGCATGCCAAATACACCGTCGCAATTGCGTGCGGGTGCAAGCGGATTATTTGCCAATACACGCGTGAGTGACGCACAGAAATCGTCTGCGAATGCCATTCTTGGTGCAGTGGGTATTGTGCAATGGCTGGATGATGAACATTTGTTGAATGCAGTAACGGCGGTGTCGGGTTCAGGGCCGGCGTATTTCTTTTTGTTGATGGAAGCGATGATCGATGCCGGGGAAAAGCTTGGCTTGAGTCGTGAGTGCGCCGCCGAGCTAACGCTGCAAACAGCGCTGGGTGCGGCGATGCTCGCCAAAAGCAGCGAGTACGATGTAGCGGAATTGCGCCGCCGCGTTACTTCACCCAAAGGGACAACAGAACAAGCAATTAATACGTTTGAGCAGGAGCAGCTGCGTGTGACGGTATTAAATGCAATGACGGCGTGTTCCAATCGTGCCGTTGAATTATCGGAATTATTGGGTAAATAATTTTTACAATATTATGAGTCACCGGAGAATTTCATGATTTCCAATATTTTACATTTGATTGTATATAGCTTGATGTCGCTGTTTCTGGTGATTGTTATTTTGCGGTTTTTATTACAAGTGGTGCGTGCCGATTTTTATAACCCTGTGTCACAGGCGATTGTTAAAGTCACCATGCCCTTGTTGAAGCCGCTGCGCAAAGTGATTCCCGGTGTGTTGGGGATTGATATGGCGTCTGTGGTTCTGATTGTACTGGTGCAGTTGGTTGCCAGTATGATTTTGGCGGTGGTAGTAGGTGCGACGGAATTATTAGCCAATCCGTTAATTTTAATTGCCTGGGGTTTTGTTGGAACACTGACTATTATCTCCAGCATTTTTTTCTGGTGCATGATCATCAGTATTATCGGCAGCTTTATCGCACCGTTCAGCCATCACCCATTGTTGATGCTGGCGAACCAGATTATTAATCCGCTTACTGCACCGATTCGCAAAGTGTTGCCTCCCCTGGGTGGGGTGATTGATATATCACCAATTATTATTTTGCTGGGTTTAAAAGTGGTGGATATGCTAATTCTGCGTTTCGCCATGTTCCTCAGTGTGAATCCTTCCGTGACCCTGGGTTACTGGTAATTCGTTTTTCCAGTCCCTATTTGCTGGCAGGGAAATGTAATTATTCCCTGCCAGCGACATATCAAATCGCCAGCAACCAGATTACTGGCATTCACGGCGATCATTAAAAACCTGTTTCATTGCCCCACTACCAAAACAAACAGGTGCGATTTTTGGTAGATGCTGTTTTTTCAGGCAACCTTAAACATTCTTTAGTTTTTCTTCAGGCTTTTTGCACTCCCTCAATCTTATCGTCGCTGCAAGCCAACATTGGCCGGTGGTTTTACATTAACGATAAGTTTGCTGGAGAAGAGCGATGGGGTTTTATAAAAAATTGATTTGCCTGGGTATGTTTGGTTTTTTAACCGCGTGTGGTGGTGGTGGCGGGGGTTCTGCACCAACTTCGTCTGCTGCGTCGTCTAGTGCGGTTGCGAGTTCAACGGCGGTTGTCTCTTCGAGTGTGGCGTCATCAACATCATTGTCATCCTCTTCGTTACTATCTTCTTCGTTATTGTCCTCGTCATCATCCAGTGCAGGTTTGCCAGCTAATCGCAACCTTACTCACGCGCGTTGGTCGTTCGATGTAAAAAGCAAGGTGCGTTCCACGGCGGTCATTAGTGGTGGCGCGGTTATTTTCGGCACCGACAGCGGAACACTCTATGCATTGAATCTGGACAACGGCAGTGAGCGCTGGCGTGTTGATACTGGCGGTAGCATCAGCAGCCATTTGCTATTGGTGGATGACAAAGTCATTTTCCTGAATTACAGCGGCAAAATCATGGCGCTGGATGCACAATCAGGAACGCAGGTGTGGAGTAAAACGTCCGGGAGTGAATATTTGCGCCCCTGGGGGCATCACCTGGCGTCGGCGATAGCAGTGGATGATCGAATTTATATCGGCACCAGCGCCGGCAAAGTGTATGGTCTGGCGCTCGCCACGGGCGCCGAGGTCTGGAGCATTGATATCAAGAGCCCGGTGCATACCCGCCCTGTCGTATTAAACGGCACATTATTTGTCAGCTCCGACTCCGCAGTTCATGCGTTTGATATTACTGCCGGCAAACAACTCTGGAGCCGCCAGTTCAACAACCCTACATCGCCGGCTGTTGCGGATAACACACTGGTAGTTGGTTCCCGCGATGCACGGGTGTTCGGGCTGGACGCGACCACCGGTGCTGATCGCTGGAATATTTCACATGGGCCGGATTGGGTGACTGGCGATCCGGTGATCCTCGATGGCATTGCCTACATCGGTAGTTCTGATGATAAAAAATACCAGGCGATTAATCTGGCCTCCGGCGTTTTGAAATGGGAAATCATTACGGGCGCTAACATCTTTACCAAACCGGCATTGCAGGGCGATATTTCCTACATCAGTTCCGGCAATTCCTACGCAACACCGGGTAATGGCACGGTGAATGCGGTTACCAAAGAAGGCAAAGCGCTTTGGACATTGAGCGGGAAAAACTTTTTTGCTAGCCCGGTGGTCGAGGGCGATAGTGTTTATATCGGCAGCGATGACGGTTATTTCTACGCCTTGCCTGCACTTTAATCCCGCACTTGTGTTTCCTCAGGCGAGGCGTTCTGCCTCGCCAATTATCCCTTCTATGGCGTTAGATGTTGCATAAAGTAGCAACTACGCACCTTTTAGCCGCTTGAAGTAACCACTCGCTGCTCAAGATCTGGTCAATGGCATGTTTTTCAGCTTTAATGCAGAAAAACTAAAAATAGAATTTACTCACTACTGGTTATTTCGGTCAGCTATTACACAACACAAATAATGAGTGTACCGCTATGGACGTGAGATCCTTGCATCGCCAGATGACCCATTACAACCGTTGGAAACGCCAGCTGGATGAGCGTTTGCAGCGTTTTGAGCATTGGCTCAATCACCACGGAGTGTTCGCTGCACCCATGGGTAAAACCTTGCAGCGCGCGCGTCAGCTGCTGCGCGGCGAGAGTTTCACGATTGCCTGTGTGGGGGAGTTTTCACGCGGTAAAACCGAACTGATCAATGCGCTGTTGTACACTGGTGGCGGTCGCCGTTTGCTGCCGTCGCAGCCGGGCCGTACGACCATGTGCCCTACAGAAATTTTCTGGGATGTAAACCAACCTGCCAACTGTGTGCGATTACTCCCTATCGAAACCCGTCGTACCAACACCAGCTTGCAAAACTTTAAACGCATCCCGCAAAACTGGGTAACCATCCATTTTGATTCGACCGATCATGAGCAAACCCGCGCGGCGATCAATCAGGTGTCTGCCAGCAAAAAAGTCAGCGTCGCCGATGCGGTTAAATTGGGTTTTGCCGAGAATGAGCTGGGTGAACGCGATGAACTGGGTTTGGTTTCCGTGCCCGCCTGGCGCCATGCGCTGATCAGCCTGGACCATCCGCTGCTGCGGCAGGGGCTGCGTATTGTCGATACCCCCGGCCTGAACGCATTGGGTAACGAGCCCGAACTCACTCTGAAAACCTTGCCCGATGCACAGGCAATTTTATTTTTGCTCTCGGCCGATGCCGGCGTGACGGCGAGCGATATGGATATCTGGCGCGAACATATCCAGACCCTGCGCGAGGAAAACTGCACCGCAGTCATCGCACTGCTGAATAAGATCGACAGCCTCTGGGACGATTTAACACCCGCCCAGGAAATTGAAGCCAATATCAATGATCTGCGCCAACTCACAGCGCGCCAGCTGGATTTGTCCCCAACCCATGTGGTCGCGCTGTCGGCCAAGCAGGGGTTGTTGGGGAAAGTCGGGCGCAACCAGGCGCAACTCGCACGCAGTAATTTTCCGCAACTGGAACGCATGCTGGCGGAAATTGTGGTGCGTAACCAGCAGCAAATTGTTGGCCATCGTTTGATTGGCGATAGCTACGAAATGATCTTAACCGCGCGCAATGGTTTGATTCGGCGCATCGCTGAAGCAGAACATGAACTCGACGAATTGCGTGCAACCGCCCCGGAAGGTGCGGTGGCCAAATTGCAGGAACTGCGCGATACCATTCGCCGCGCCCACCACGAATATCACAAGCAAGCGCTATCGTTGCGCACCAGCCAGCGCTTGCTGGAATCACAAAAACTACCGCTGCTTGCACCAGTGAGCATGGCGCAATTGGAGCAGCAAATTGCCGAGGCGCACCGAAGCCTGGCGCAGAGTTGGACGACGGTGGGTCTGGCGCGTGCGATTGGTAAATTCTTTGATGATGTAGATAGCAGTATCACTCATCTTGAACGCGAGATTGAGCGTTGCAATCGCGTCATGGCGTCCATTTACGAGCGCCCGGAGCAGGCATTGAGTGACGATCATTTGATGATGCGCCATCTGTTAAAGATCCAGAAACAACGCCGCCAATTGCGACAATTGCATAGGCGCGCCGATGATTTCCGCAAATCGCTCAGTGCAGTGCTTAGTCACAAAGGCGCGGTGATCAGTCGGTTTATTAATACGCTGGTGCAGGAAGTGCGCAATCTGTACGTGGAAATAAACCAGCACATTAACCAATGGATGCAGGAAGCGCTGGCGCCCTTGTTCCATCAAAACCAATACCAAAAACAATTGCTTGAACATCACATGCTGCGCCTGACGCAATTGCAAACCCAGCGCAATAGCCACGCCGAGCAATTGGAAATGCTGCAAACCAATCTTTATCAGTTGCAAACCGCATTGGGAAATATTGAGCCGCTTTACCGCGAAATATTGAGTTCGCCGCTGGAACAGGAGTTGATTTCAGAGGATGTGGCCGGAGCAGCACCGGCGAGTGCGCAGATTGTATCGATCCGACAGGGCAGGCAATTAGCGCGCGGCAACTAGCCGCGCGCTACTCATTGAGCCACAGGGCTCTTCATAACAGCGTTTAGCGCTCGTCGGCAGACAATGCGCGCGCTTCATACTCCAGCATCACTGGAATACCATCGCGAATCGGGTAAGCAAGGCCGCTGGCTTTGCACACCAATTCGTTTTGTTCAGGGCGATATTCAAGTGGCGCTTTGCTGACCGGGCACACAAGAATCGCGAGCAGTTTTTGGTTGAGCATTGGAGACCTCAAACAGGCAAAGGACATATCGGGCCCGGTTATCAGGCCCGATGGTAATTATTTGATTACAACAACGTCACCTAGCAGTGCTACGCCGGACATGATTGCGCCCGAGCCGCACTTAAAGGTTTCGGTGCTGCTGCTGGTGACATTGCGATAGTTGGAACGGATGTTTACGACAGCGTTAGCGCCTTCGCGTTGGGCGCGTTCACGCAGGGATTTCATCGCCGACAGGAATGCCCACTCGCAGGCTTGTCGATCAGTTTTGCCCACGCCATTGGTTTTTTTGTTAGTGCCAACCTGGACAAAGTTTTTCGCGATAGCGCCGTGGGGTTGGTCACCAAAATAAAATTTGATGTCGTCGCCGAGGATATTTTTCGCCTGTTCTGTCGCCAGGGCATCCGCGATAGAAAATTCTTTAATGTCGTCGCGTGCCAGGGCGCTGGTTGCACAACTGGTGAGGGCGATCAGGGCGATGCTACGGGTAATAAAGTTCATACTGGGTTCCTTGGTAGTAAGTAAACAGAACAGATCAGGTGTTCGAGCCTGTTAGCCGGGTTGGCTTAAAATCAGGCGTCCGCGCAACAGCACCTTGTCAGCTTGCTGTGCCACCAGTTCATAAATTGCCCCCTGGCTGCTGCTTAGCAAACAGTGCAGGTGCAAATCCAACGCGGTGGAATTGTCTGCCATCGCTGTGAATAACTCAACATCCTTAACGGCGCCGATATAGGCGGGGCGGCTCTCGCCCAATTTCGAGTGCAAGAGTGCCGCGTGTACCGCTGCTGCCTGGGCGCCGTATTCAATTAATAACACGCTGTCCAGTTGGCCACCTTCAAATAGGGGATTGGTGTGCGCGGCAAGGTTGTGACTGCGGCCGTGGATGCGGGTTTCATCCCAGGCGATGATTTCATCGAGCATGCACATCGAGTCGCCGTGGGGAATCAACGCGGCGATACGGGCGCGATCCATCAACATGGTTCTACCTGCAATTGCACTGGCGGCTGGTTGGCGCTGGTAAAGGTCAGGTTGCCCGCCTTGTTTTGGGCGATCAATTCCAGCAAGGGCAAACTACGCGCAGCGGGATTGGCAAGCCGTAGCTGTTCCAATGCCGGCTGGGCTTCGCTCGCGGCACCGTTTGTGTTCGGATGTAGTTGCAAGCGCGCAAGGTTCTGCGCACCGGGTTGTGGTGTGAGCAGCAGAGACACGCCAAACTCAATGGGGATATGACGTTTATCGCCCAGTGGGTAAGGTGGCTGGATGTCATACACGGTCAGTAATGTGGGTAGTTGCTCCTGTTCGCACAGGCACATGGCTTCCAGCAATCCAGCAATAAAACTATCGTCGTACGCAGAAAGGCTGGTCGACGGCTGGCGGCTACCCGTCGCGATACTCCAGTAACCGGCAGCGGAATTGTGCACCGAGTTGTGGAATTGGGTGGGCGATACCAATCGCTCAGGCTCACACAGCGAGCGGCAAATCTGGTCGATGATCGGGTAATCCCCGCCTGAAGACGCAAATACACTGGCGCAATCCGCCATGGGAATACTGCTTGAGGCCATTAAATCCTCGCAGACACGAAATGCCATGCGCACTAACTCGGTCGCGCGGCGGCGCTCGTTGGGGGGCAGTAATTCCGGCTTGTATTTTTCCAGCGCTACCGGCTCATAAGGTGCGGAACCTTGCAGTACCGCGCGGCTTTGTTGCCAGTTGGGTAGTCCGGGCGATGCCAGGCCGATAGCGTTGAGATAACAGGTCAGCATCAGAGGCTCCCCAAAATCAGGCTGCAGTTGCTGCCGCCAAAACCAAATGAATTGCTGAGTACTCGTGTTACCGGCTGCGCTTGCGGGTTTTTCAGCAGGGCAATAGACATATCTTCATCCGGCGCCTGCAAATGCAGGTTTTGGGGCAGGTAATCATGGGTTATTGCATCCAACCCGATGCAAGCCTCCACGATGCCGGCGGCGCCCAGGGTGTGGCCGGTCCAGCCTTTGGTAGAGCTGGCGGGCGTAGTGGGGCCAAACAGTTTTTGCACAGCTTTGGCTTCGGCATTGTCGTTGGCCTGGGTACCGGTGCCGTGCAGGTTGATGTAGTCGATATCGCCAGCGTCCAATCCGGCTTTGCGCAATGCCGCTACCATCGCGAGTTGCGCGCCTTCGCCTTCGGGATGCGGCGATGACATATGGTAGGCATCGCCACTTTCGCCATAACCGAGCAAATACAAACCGGCACTATCGCCTTTTTCCAGCAACGCAAAACCACCAGCCTCGCCGATGGAAATACCGCTGCGCCGGCGATCGAAAGGTTTGCATTTTTCCGGTGATACCAATTGCAGGGAATGGAAGCCATACAACGTGGTCAGGCACAAACTATCAACGCCACCGACAATCGCGGCATCGCACAAGCCGGCGTTAATTGCCCGCTGCGCCGCCGCAAATACCTTGGCACTGGAAGAACAGGCAGTGGAAATGGCCATCATCGGCCCGCTGGTTCCCAACGCGTGTTGCACAAACGTAGCAACTGAGGACACGTTGTGAGTCGTGCGATAGTGGTACCACTCAGGGAGCGGGTCCTGGTTTTCAAAATACGCCAGTTCGGTTTGATGGATACCGGAGGTGCTGGTGCCAATAAAAACGCCCACGCGCGCGGCACCGTAGCGGGCGACGGCGGTGGTAGCGGCAGTGAAAAAATCATCCTGCTGCAACGCGAGCCAGGCGAGGCGATTATTGCGGCAATCGAAATCCTGCAGATAAGACGGAAGGGTAAGGTCCAGCCCGGCGACTTCACCAATCCAGGTAGTGAGGTCGGTAATCTGGAAAAAATCGCACGGCTTGAGCCCCGAAACGCCCGCGCGGATTGCATCCCAATTCGCCTGACGCCCTGCACCCAGGCAAGTGGTGTAGGTGTAATTAGTGATGTGAAGCGGATTCATCTTGCCAAAAATCATAAAAATTAAACCAATTGTAAGGGTGCTTGCGCACCAGATCCTGCAAGCTCGCGGCGTATTTTTCCATGCCTTCAGTGATGGCTTGCGTTCGCTCCTTGCGACTATTGCCCAGTTGTTCGCTGATCAGCGCAAAGTGCAGGTCGTAACGATTTGCACCGGAGAAAACGCCAAAGCAACTAATCACCGGTGCTTTAAGCAGGCTGGCCATTTGCCAGACACCCGTAGGGAATTGCGCGTTACTTCCCAGAAAATCCAGGCTGGCGCTACGCTCGCCTTGTGCGCAGCGATCCGCCATTACACCAACTAAATGTCCTTGCTCTATGGCCTCACTCAGAATCAGCGCCAGCTCCGGGGCGGGGGTCCGTGCATTTATGACACCGGCAGCGAGCTCCGGGTCCAATTTGTTGATCAATTGCATGATGTTGGCGTTGTGTTCAATATCGAGCAGGATGCGGATCGGCAGGGCATCGCTGCGTCTGCCCATCCCCATAACGCGCAAGGCATCAAAGCTGCCGATATGGGCGGTTACTAAAAAGCAGCCGCGATTTTTGTATTCGGCGAATATCTCATTACCGTGGATATGCA
This sequence comes from Cellvibrionaceae bacterium, assembly GCA_021151825.1. Classification (GTDB taxonomy): domain Bacteria; phylum Pseudomonadota; class Gammaproteobacteria; order Pseudomonadales; family Cellvibrionaceae; genus Cellvibrio. Next base: position 453,039 of record JAGKWQ010000005.1, on the reverse strand, counting down.
CATCGAACTTGCGCTCTTGCCCGGATAAAAAATAGATTCGATCCATCGCTACTTGCGCAAAGGTTAGCAGGTGGCGATAAATCTCCCACCCTGTTGGCGCGCGTTGCAGGGCGCGTTGTAAAAAATGGCGCGAGGCACGACGCGGACTGCGCGCCACCAGAAAATAGTAAAACACGATTACCCACAGCCAGCTAAAGATAACCCGTCGCCCCAAATGCAATGCGACCCAGGTCAACAAGTTCATCAAAAATGGCGTGCCGCGTTCCTGCTGCGTTTGCCATTGTTTGGCGGCGCTGTTGGCGGCGGCGGGTTCAGTCATGGGATGTCCCGGTCGTAGCGACGGATGCCGTTTCCGCATCACCTTCAAATTGTCCTTTGAGCACCAGGGTTTCACCGACATACGCATCAATGCCCAACTGATGGCTACGTTTTCCAGCAAGCAAGCACAGCCGCACCTGATCGCCCGGTTGCACCGGCGCCAGAAATTTAACCTGCTTGATGTAGCGGATAGTCAAATGCTGCTGGTCAGCGAGCAATGCCAGAATCCATTTAAGTAGCAAGGCTCCCGGCACCAGTGGTGCGCCCGGAAAATGATCGGGAAAACTGCGATGCTCAAGCGGAATCGGCAACTGTAATTCGATAGAAGTATTAGCGCTGGTCATTAATCTGGCTCCAGAGCTGGTGCAGGGCCGCGGCAGTTAGCTTGCCGGTTTCGTTGCGTGGCAAGCTGGCGGCTTTGCGCAGCGGGCGCGGTAAAAAGGTGGCATCTACCCGCAACGCCAGTGCTGCCAGTATTTCTTTTTCCGGGCGATCACTCACCACCATCGCGACCGGGCGAACTTCAGCCTGGGTAGATTGTGGCGGTAAGAAAATCACCCCGTCTTTCACACCCTCAACGCGCAGCAGCTGCACGGTTAAATTCGCCAGCGATGCACGTTTGCCAGCCACATTGATCATGTCGGCATTGCGCCCTTGCAATAAAAAGCGGTCAGCGCTGAGCAGGGTCAGTTGATCCTGGATGGGTGCATCCTCCAGCAAGTGCGGCGCACGCGCTATTGCGCCTATGTCATCAAGCGTGAGTTGGAAATCTTGCAGCAATTGCCATTCTTCAGTTTGGGTGGAGCGGCGCGTCGCCATGCTGCCCGCTTCGGTACAGCCATAAATTTCCCATAGCGAAGTGTCAAAACAGGCTTCCGCTGATTGCGCCAATGTCTGGTCCAGCGGTGCCGTTGCGGAAATGATGCCGGCTACGGCAGGCATGGGTAATTCGGCGTTGACCAGTGTGCGCAAGTGAATCGGCGTCGTCACCAGGATGATTGGCGCTGGTAATTGTGCTAGCAACTGTTGTACATCGGCGGGATAAAACGGTTTGTCGCTGTGCATGATGGTGCCTGCTTGCAGCGGCATAAATAAGGTCGTCTCCAAACCGTACATGTGTTGCGGTGGCACGGTTCCCACAATGATCGGCATTATCAGATCGGCACTCAAGCGCTGGCCCAGCATGCGCGCTGTCGCGGCGAGCGTCCCCCAGCTTTTGGCATTGGCTTTGGGTTTGCCAGTACTGCCGGAGGTGAATGCGATAGCGGCGATTTGCTGTGCGGGAATCATCGGCACTGTGGGGGTGCCTGATTGAAGGCTCCGATTTTCTTTCAACAACTCCGCAAGGTTAATAGAGGGGAGATCGCAGTCTTGCGCTTTGTCGAATACGCAATAGCAATCGGAATAATCTTGCGCCAGTTCGGTCAACGCCAGTGCCTGGCGATTGGGCGGCAATAAATTGATCGCACCTTTTACCAATAGCGCGCAAAAGCCCAATAAAAAATAGTAGCGATCTTCACACAGGTTGAGCGCGAAACCGTGTGCGGGCAAGCGGGCGGAAACACATTCCAGATCGTGCAAAAACTCCGCCTGAGTGATTGTCCTGCCTTTATGGATAACCAGCGTTTGGTGCGGTGCAAAAGGGTGGATCAAGGCAACCGGTGCATTAATCGACAAGGCGGGCAGGCTGAAAAATAGCGGGCTGGACGTATGCATGGCGGCGCACTTTAGTGGTGAATCCTGGCGCGGGCAATAATGCGCAGGTACTCAAAAAAGTCGGGATGGTTGTGGGTCGGGAAGAGCTTTTTGCGCAACGCAAATTCGCCTATAAATAGTACACCCACGACACCGTAATTAATCACATTGGTAAACCAGGACCAAAGTTCCGGTTGTTCCAGCCAGGGCAATATCGCGGACCACACAATCATGGTGATAAATACCAGGCACCAAAGCTGGGTAAGCCGGCGGGTGTAGCGGCGCATCGCCTGGGATAAAGGGCCACGCGCCGCTTCACCAATAGCAGTAATCAATGGCTCGCGCCCGGCGCCCAGCGTCCGGCCAAAAATAAACAGCATTAGCAACGGCAATAAAATCGGGGGTAAATACAGCAAATACAGTGTTAAACCCGCATATTCCACCAGCAAAATACTCGCACACAACGCGCTGAATACTATCCAGGCAATCAGGTTGCGGGCGATCAATCCGTACCAGAACGCCCCGGTTAAAAACACCAATGGGGCGATAAACATCAATTGCGGTATGGCAAACACCAGGGAAACATGCACCAGCAGTGGATAGGCTACAACCAGGGTGATGGCCAGGATGCGGTTAAGCACGTTGCGAGTTTATGTAATTGCTGAGCGAACGCAGGCTGTGGAAAATTGCTTTGTTGTTTTCATCATCGGCTTTAAGTTGCACTTTGTAATGCTTGGCGATGGCTAATGAAATCTCCAGCGCATCGATGGAATCCAGCCCCAAACTCTCGCTGTGGCTGGGGTCAAACAAGGGGGCTTCAGGGTTGATATCGCCCGGTTCCAGGTCTTCCAGGTCCAGCGCTGTCACCAGTACGTTGGCCAATTCCTGTTCTGCTTGTGTTTGTAAACTCATACCACCTATACCTTTTACTGCGGGCGCTTCCCGATGAATCGTCTATACAAACCGGATCAGGCGCGTTTGGGTTTGATGCCGGTGTATTCGCTAAAAATACTCAGCACTACAGCGCGCTGGCTCTGTTCCAGGCCGGTCGCCTTCAATGCATCAACGATAGTGGCGGGTGGAACGCATTGTTCGATGGTGTCCCAGTAGTAGCGCATCAGCACTTTACTGTCGGCGCTGCGACGGAAAATTTTGGCGAGGTTGGGAATAACAATCTTGAGATAAAACTTCAGGAACACCGTTGCCAGCTTGCCTTCAGGGCGGGTGATTTCCAACAACAAAATCTTGCCGCCGGGTTTCAGGACGCGTTGGTATTCGGCAAAGGCGGCGCCCAGGTCGGCCACATGGCGCAGGGCGAAACCCATAGTCAGGTAATCGAAGGTGTCATCGGGGAATGGCAGCGCTTCGCCCAAACCCATAGACACATTTTCAACACCCAGTTTTACGGCTTGGCCGAGCATGCCCTTACTGGGATCGAGCGCAACCACCAAACCTTCTTCGCCGACAATTTGCTGGGCCAAAAAAGACACTACGCCGGTACCGGCGCCCACATCCAACACTTTATCGCCCGCTTTCACGCCAGCGCGCAGCAATGCCTGGCGGCGATACATCCGGCCAGAGCCAAAACTCATCACGTCGGTAATCCAGTCGTAGTGTTCGGCGGATGAGTCAAACATCTCATCGACACGGCTGCGCCTGTCTTCAGCTTTACCGTAATAATCCGGTAATACCGGGTGTGGAGCTAAACGATTCTGTTCGCTATTGGTCATTTGGCGCGGGATCCCTAAAAAATAAGCGCGTACTTTACGGGAGCCGTTGCACTGGCGCAAGGCAGCGTTACTTTTGGTAAAGCGACGCAAAACGGGTAACTATAAAATCGGAATATGCATGGATCAGGTGAAAGATTTCCACCTATAATCCGCGCCAATTGGAAAGTGTATCAAAATGTATCTGGCGCATAGGTCATCTTTTGTGCACGGAGTGAGGCGGTTAGTAAATGAAGATGGTGATAAGTCGGTGGGATTAAACAGTCAGTATTATGCTTCCCTAGATGGTAGCGCCGAAGCTGCGTCGCCTCTGGCCAATTTTCGTTTTGATAGCCGTTGTTCCAATACTGTCAACGCGAGTTTTTTGAGCACCGGTTTGTTGCCGCTGGCGGATAATATCTGCGGTGAATTAATGGCTGTATCGGCTGGCAATATCACCACCGGTTATGGTGAACAGGCTTATTGGGCCGAAAGTGATGATTATTTGCTGATCGCCCTATGGGCCAACGAAGCAAATGAGGATGGATTAGCGGCCGCAAGCGAGCGCCTTTATAACGAGCTGCTCGGGCAAGTACAGGCTCGTGATTATCCGTATCTGGTGCGAGTCTGGAATTACTTCGCCGATATAAATGGCGAAGAAGCCGGGCTGGAGCGTTATCGCCAGTTTTGCCTGGGGCGCTTCGACGCATTTGCGGCCAGTGGAATTGAAGAAAGCCAATACCCATCGGCTTGTGCGTTGGGGCATGCCGGGGGTGATTTGCTGGTGTATGCGTTGGCGAGCAAAGTTGCGCCCCGCCATTTTGAAAACCCCCGCCAGGCCAGTGCTTATCATTATCCCGCCGAATACGGTCCGCGTAGCCCGTCATTTGCACGCGCCAGTTTGCTGGCACTGCCCGGGCAAACAGCCAAATTGTTTGTGTCCGGTACGGCCAGTGTGGTGGGTTACCAGACATTGCATCCTTATGAATTGGGTGCGCAAATTGATGTCACCCTGGAAAACCTGGATTTACTGCTGGCCCATGTCGCTACCCAAAGCCTGGGAGCAAACGGTGAGCTACCGGCATTAACGGCAGAGGTACTGAAGGTGTATGTGCGCCACCCCAAGGATCTTGATGTGATCCGGCTGCGGATAGAAGAAGCCTACCCTGATGTGCCGGCCGTGTATGTCGCGGCGGATATTTGCCGTGCGGATTTATTGCTGGAGATCGACGGGATATGGAATCTCTACCCGTGACGGCACCGGCTGGGTGGTGGCAACGGGCGCGCTTATCCCGTTATTGGCGTATCCCGGCGACCGGCTTCGGGTTTGCACTTTTCGGGCTGGGGGGCACTTTTCTGTCGTTCACCGTATTTCCGGTGCTGTATTTCATCCCTTTCAAACCCGCATGGCGCGCGCGCTATACGCGCAAGGTCAATGCCTGGGTCTTTCGCAATTATGTACGGATCTTGCGCTGGCTTGGGCTGCTCAGCTATGAATTTCACCAGATCGAGCAATTGCGCAAACCCGGTCAGTTGATTATTGCCAATCATCCATCGTTACTGGATGTGGTGTTTTTGATGGGCTTAACCGATGCCAATTGTGTGGTTAAAGGCAGCTTGTGGCGCAACCCGTTTACCGCCATGGCGGTGCGTTCGGCGAATTACATCAGCAACAATGATGCGGCGCTGTTCAACCGCTGTCTGGAGACGCTCAAGAGTGGGCAATCGCTGATTATTTTTCCCGAGGGGACACGTACGAAACCCGACCAGCCGTTGTCGTTTCATCGCGGTCCATCCAATGTCGCGTTAAGTGCGGGTATCGCCATTACACCGGTGGTGATTCGCTGTGAGCCGGTGACCTTAATGAAGAACCAGCAATGGTATGAGATTAGCGCCCAGCCGCCGCACTACACCATCAGTGTGATGCCCGCGTTTGATACCGCCCGCTTTATGCCGGAGGGCACCATGCAAAGTATGGCGGCGCGTCAGCTAACGCGTGAATTGGTAGCCTATTTTACCCGGCAGCTAAAGAGGCCCTGAGCAGTTTCCGGTCCAGTTGCAGCAACAGGCTGCGCATCGAAAAGAGAAAAATAAAAGGCACCCATTCACCCAGTAATTTGTTGTGCATGAAATACCAGGCGGTGACCGTGGCGATTGCGCCAGCGATTAACAGCAAACCCGAACTCTGTACGATAGAGAAATAACCTGGTGACCTCACGCCCAAAAATCCGTAAGGGCTCAATCCGCCAGTGAATACGCCGGTCAACAATATCCATCCCAGCATCGCCACGGCGCCCAGCGTGCCGTAAAGATCGTTTAACCAATCCCATTCAATCAGCAAGCCGAATAAGCCGCTGCAGAAATAAACGGTCACACCCAACAATAAGCGATTAAGCAGAATTCCACGGTGCAGGATATAAACAGTGGCGCCCAGACCGATACTGCTGGCGAGCAAATAGGGCGTAAGCCAATCGGCACGAGTGGTCATGTCGCCAACCTGAAGGTAAATTAAAAACACCATCAGCGCGAGGGATTCAATGCAGCGATCCAAAATGGTTTTCATACGAAGGTTGATCCGCATCCGGGGGATTTCTGGTCAGAATGAGCGCCGATAGATTATCATGCCGCCGCCAGATATAGACTCTGGCGCCCCCGATTGTCTATTTCGAGTTATGCAATCCTTATGTCCGCAAACAAACCTGCCGCCGGTAGTGCAGCTACATCTGCTTCCCGCCAAAAAGCTATCTGGGTTCGCGAAACACGCTTCGGGCGCTGGTTTTTGAGCACCCACACCTGGTATCGCTACGTATTATCCCAGGCGATCATCGATTTCAAAGGTTTGCTTGCCGGGCGCTTGCCCGCACAGCCGCGCATATTAGATGCAGGTTGCGGGCAGGGTATGGCGTTTGGTTTGCTGGAGCAACATTTCCAGCCAGCGACGATTACGGGTATTGATATTGACGGCGAGCAAATCCGCAAAGCCACTGCAGCGGCAGCCGAACTGGCCACGCCTTCAACCGCGATTCACGGCAGTGCCAGTGAGGCGATTTTCCCGGCGGAATCCTTCGATCTGATTTTGTGCCACCAGCTGTTGCATCACAGCAGCCAGCAGCAAGAAACTCTCGCCGAGTTTTATCGTTTGTTGCCGCCAGGGGGTGTTTTACTGGTGGGCGAATCCTGCCGTTCGTTCATTCAATCGATTCCGGTGCGCTTGTTATTCCGTCATCCCGCGATGGTGCAAAAAGATGCGCAGGGGTATATCGATTTGTTGCGCGACGCCGGTTTTGTTTTCACCGAAAGCGATATACAAACGTCGCGCCCCTGGTGGTCGCGCCGTTGTTTGGGAATGGCGCAAAAGCTGGGTATCGGCCGCGATATAACCGAACCCACCGAAATTTTGATTGTGGCAAAAAAACCTGAATAACGACAGTGATTTGCGCTTTAGCCCTGCTGGCTAATGGTTGGGCATTCGCAATCCATCTGTTAAACTGCACGACATGTTTTGGAGGGGAACAAAACAAATACTTTTGCTGTCGCGTCGCTTGTCAGCAAAAGGTCTTGGCAGAATAAACACCGATGGAAGTAGCTATGTACACAAAAGAAAAAATATACAGTTTCCTGCAGGAAACCCTCGTTTCCTTATTTGAAATAGCCCCTGACGCTATCTCCCCCAATGCCAATCTGTACGAAGATCTGGATATCGATAGTATTGATGCTGTGGATCTCACCGTAAAACTCAAAGAATTTACTGGCCGTCGCATCCAGCCGAGCGACTTTAAACAAGTACGCACTGTGCAAGACGTGGTGGACGCGGTTTATGATCTGCTGAATCGCCCTGAAGAAGTTGATGCCCTGCCCGAAGCGAGCCAGGGTTAAGCGTGGTCGCCACAGGCCCTGACGTGGCACGGCGGCCGGCACTGATCGATGTCAAAATAGCCCAGGGTCATCTCGACGCCGGGCTTTTTGTTGCCCCCGACCTGGCTGGTTTTGCCGGTCACTTTCCCGATTTTCCGATACTGCCCGGCGTGGTTCAACTCGATTGGGCGGTGCACTATGCGCGCGAGTTTTTGCTAATCGAAGAACCGGTATTGCGCGTTGAACGTTTGAAATATACCTGCCCCATTGTTCCCAATACCCAGCTGCAATTAAACCTCTGTTTCGATAGTCGCAAGAGCGCGGTTGATTTCCGTTTTTATCGGTGTACCGATGACAACAATGAACAGCTTTTTTCCCAGGGGCGGCTCATTTACGCAACAGAACCGGTGCTCTCATGAGTTCCGCTGAAATCCTTTTTAAACCGTGCGTGGTGATTCCGGTTTACAACCATCCCCACAAAATTGCCGGCCTGGTTACGCGCCTTCTGGATTTTGGTGTGCCCTGTATTCTGGTGGACGATGGCAGTGCGGCGGGTTGCGCGCAGGTGCTGGATGTTATTGCGGCGGAAAATCCGCACGTCGAATTACTGCGCCTTGCGCAAAATGCGGGTAAGGGCGTTGCCGTTTGCCGCGGTTTGGCATTGGCACACAGCAAGGGATTTACCCACGCGCTGCAAGTGGATGCGGATGGCCAACATGATTTAAATGATGTGCCCGCATTTCTCGCCCGCGCCCAACGCAATCCGCTCGCCGTCATCAGCGGTTGGCGCAGTTACGACGCCATGCCGCCATCGCGGCGCAGCGGTCGTAAGCTCACGGATTTCTGGGTGTGCATAAATACTCTGTCGCGTGCGATTAAAGATTCCATGTGTGGTTATCGGCTTTATCCGCTGGTGCCTACGATGCAATTGCTGGCACGCAAAAAAATTGGCGCGCGTATGGATTTTGATACTGATATTTTAGTGCGCCTCTATTGGCAGGGGCTGCCGGTGGAAAATATTCCCACGCGGATTTTGTACCAGGACGATATTCCCTCCCATTTCGACATTATCAAAGATAATGTGCGCATCAGCTGGATGCACACACGCTTGTTTTTCGGTATGTTGCCGCGTATTCCGGTGTTAGTGTGGCGCAACTTTTCCAACGCCCGCCGCTCCAAAACGCATAGCGCGTAACTTTCAGGTTTTTGTCATGTTCTCAACCACGACCGATATTCTGGTGCCCTTTCACGATGTGGATTCCATGCATGTGGTATGGCACGGGCACTACGTTAAATATCTGGAAGTGGCGCGCTGCGAATTTCTGGAAGCGTTTGATTATGGTTATCAGGCGATGCGCGATTCCGGTTTTGCCTGGCCGGTTATCGATATGCGTATTAAATACATCAAGCCGCTGCATTTTGGCCAGCGTATACGCGTGCACTGCACGCTGCGCGAATGGGAATATCGTTTGAAAATTGATTATGTCATCAGTGATCTGGAAACCGGCGAGCGTTTAACCAAGGGTTACACCATCCAGGTTGCGGTGGATATGGCAAAAAATGAAATGTGTTTTGAATCGCCTGCCATCTTGCAACAAAAACTCATCAACACGTGGGGCCCTTTGCCAGGTTAATCTGATGAACAACTGTAGGTTAATTATTCGTTCAACATTGCTACTTTTTGTTGCGCTACTTACGCCATCCGCCTTTGCTGATACGCAGCAACAGATTGATCAGGTCGTAAAACGCCTGAGTGAAATCCAGGTAGTGCATGGCGGATTTAATCAGCAAAAAAAATTGCAAGGATTGGCCTATGCACTTAAAGCACAAGGCACATTTATTTTCTGGCGCGACCGTGGTTTGTACATCGCCACCGAAAAACCGTTTTTCAATGCGTTGACCATTACCGGCAGCGACATTATTAACTGGCAACAAAATGGCACGGGCAGTGTGGCGGCGGAGCAATCAGGATTGATCCAGCGTGAAGTCAATAAAACCTTGCTCGCTTTTTTCAGTGCCGATATTGAATTAATCCAGCAACGTTTTATTGCCAATTGGGTTTTCGACAAAAACCAATGGCAACTTACGTTAACGCCGCGTCTGGATTTGATTAAAAAAAATATGCGCAACGCGGTAATGAATGGCGACCAGTTTTTACAAAAGCTGGTCGTGACGGCGGCGAATGGCGATGAAACAACGATTGAATTCAACAATCAAACGGAAAGCGCTGCTCCTTCGCAAGCGCAATGTCGCTGGTTTTATTTACAACCACAAGCTGCTTGTGCAGCTTTTGCTGCTAACCAATAATTCCCTTTCATAGATGTAGCCGGTTCATGATAACAACAATAAAAAAATTGCTGGCGCGCTGGCAGCAATTATTCAACGGGTTATTGGTACTGGTCTCGCTCATAACAGTGGCGCTGTGCTATCCATTGTTTAAAAACGGTTTTGTGCTGGAGACCGATTTACAAAGCCTCTTTCCGAAAGACAACCACAACCAGCTGGTTAATAATGTTAATGATCGGGTGTATCGCGAGTTTGGTAATAAAATTCTCGTCGCCGCGCAAGCACCCGCCAAAGAAACTGCAACTGCCGCTGCGGATATTTTGTCGGCAGCGATAACGGCTAATTCGCACATAAAAGCCAGTGCAGTGAATGCACAAATGGAGCTTGCCGCGCAGCAACATGAATTATTGCAGCGCTATCGCTATCAATTGCTCACACCGGCCCAGCAACAACTTATCAATAACAATCCACAAGAATTATTGGCGCAAGCACAAGCGGCGCTGTTTGGTTTTAATGTGGGCGGCAGTGCGCTTTCGCCGTTGCAGGACCCACTCAACCTTTCACCGGCGTACGCGCAGCAATTGCAACCGGCAATCAAAGGTGAATTGATTAATGATCGTTTGGTTGTTACTACTACTGATGGCTATTTGATTTTATTTGCGCTCGATTTGCAGGGCGAATCCTTCAATCTGGAATTGCAGGCACAGATGAATACCTGGTTGCAAAATGTGCGCACGCAGCTGGCAACAAATGCGCAAACGCAAACCGCACAGGTATTGGTTTCCGGTGCGGTATTTCACGCAGCGGAAGCTTCGGAAAATGCGCAGCGTGAAATGAGCATTATTGGCGGTGGTTCCAGTGTGGGTGTGCTGCTGTTATTTCTATTGGCTTTTCGCCGCATCAAACCATTGTTATTGAGTTTGGTATCAGTGGCGTACGGCTGTGGAGTTGCGCTGGTTATCAATCATTTCCTGTTTGGCAAAATCCATTTGATGACATTGGTATTCGGTGCGAGTTTGATTGGCGTTGCCGTGGATTATTCGCTGCATTATTTATGTAAATACCAGGATTTATCGCAGCGCATGCCGGATGCGCCGGATCGCGGCAAACGCGTATTGGAAATTTTATTGCCAGCGTTGAGTTTAAGTTTGATTGCCTCGGTGTTGGGTTACAGCAGTTTGCTACCCACGCCTTTGCCGGGTTTGCAGCAAATTGCATTATTTTCGGTCATCGGTTTGTGTGGTGCCTGGTTATTTCTGGTGGTGATTTATCCATTGTTAGTGCGCCAACCTTTACCTGCACCTTCTGCCGTTATTGATCGCTGCGCGGCGGCGGGCTGGTTCTTCTGGCAACGCCTGCGCGGCTTGCCGCAGTATTTTATTTTTAGCGGAATAGCGGTATTAATTATCGCCGGTAGCGTGATGCTCAGTCGCAGCAGCGATGTGCGCACGCTCTATAAACCCTCCGCACAATTAATGGCGTCCGAGCAGCGGTTGCACAGTGCATTGCAAGGTGTTTCACCAAACCAATATTTTTTAGTGCGCGCAGCAAGTGCAGAAGAATTATTGCAGCAGGAAGAACGTTTCCGCCGCGACCATTTGGATGCATTGGTTAGCGCCGGTGCGTTGAGTGGATATATCGCCACCAGTGCAATAGTGCCATCGTTGCAACAGCAACATGCCAATTACGCTTTAATGGCGCAACAACTGTACAGTGCAAATGGATTGGTTGATCAATTTATGCAATCCGCCGGGTTCGATGCGCAAGCTGTTGCACAAGCGCAAACAGAATTTGTTGCAGCCCAGCCGCAGCGTTTATTAGTTGATGATTGGTTGCAAGTAGCGCGCCCCGACCAGGGGTTATTATGGATGGGCGAGCTGGATGGCAAGTATGCGAGTATTATCGGTTTGCGCGGTGTGGTTGATGTAAAGGCATTAGCTGCAGTGGCAAATAATAATTCGATTATCTGGATTGATCGCGTTGCCGGTATGTCGCAGTTGTTGCATCAGTTGATGAATTCGGCGGCGGTATTATTGGTGTTGGCGTACGTCGCTATTTTGCCGTTGCTGTGGATTTATTTTCGGCGCAAGCGCGCGCTGTTATTAATTCTGGTGCCGCTGGTTGCAACGGTGACTACATTGGCGTTGTTATCGCTCAGTGGCGTGGCGATTAATTTATTTCATCTATTTGGTTGCTACCTGATTCTTGGTTTGGGAATGGACTACGGAATTTTTTCCTATACTCAAGGCCCGCAGGATCCGGTTACGCAGCGCGCGATCTTTTTATCGGCCGTGTCCAGCAGCTTGTCGTTCGGTTTATTAGCGCTCAGCTCCACACCGATGGTAAGCGCCTTTGGGATAACCTTGTTTTTGGGCTGCTGTTTTAATTGGTTGTATGCGCCGGTTGCCGGGCAATTGCGCACACCGACTCCATCAACAGTGGCGAGTACGCAGTAATGAGTTGGAAAAAATTGCCAACAATAATTTCAATCGCACTAACACGCGCCTTGTTGTTAGCGATTTTTTTTGCGCTGTGCGGATGCAGTCTGTTCAATAGCAACAACATCAATAGCAGGGATTTTACGGTACTGGTAACAAGCAGCGACCCGCAAGTACGTGTCGCCCAGCAACAGTGGCAGGTTCAACAGGGTACGGATAGTTACGCATTGGAAGTGGTGGTTGAGCGCGGCGCGGATTACTGGCGCTGGATTATGTTGAACAATCTCGGCCAGCGTCTCGCAACGGCGGAAGCAGTGGATGGCCAGGTGCGCATTGAGCGTTTGCACTCCCATCCCGCCAATCAATTATTGCCCGCATTAATCCAGGCGTGGCAACTCAGTTATTGGCCATTGATGGACTTGCAGGCGGCGAATCCGCGCTGGGGTTTCATTGATGGCGACGGGCGTCGTGAGGCCCGCTTTTCTGGTATATTGCGCGCCTCCATTGAGTACCAGTCGACAACGGCCAATCCCTGGCAGGGCAGCCTCAGCTATAACACGCAGGAGTTGCGCTTGCTCATCCATAGCCAGCCATTGAATTAAGTAAATCTATGAGTCAGCCACCGCTGTTTGAATCTGTGCAGGATCTGTTGCTCCATCGGCCGCCCATGTTGCTGCTCAACGCGGTGGCGAGCTGGGGTAAAGGTGAGCTGGAAGCGGTGGTCGATCCACAGGATTCCCGGTTGTTGATGGATGATGAAGGCAGGATTCCGTCCTGGGTCGGCATCGAATATATGGCGCAGGCCATCGGGGCGCTAGCCGGTATTGAATCACTGCAAGCGGGTCAACCGGTATCACTGGGATTTTTATTGGGAACCCGGCGTTACCACGCGGAAGTGCCTTTCTTTCCGGTAGAGCAGGAATTGCGGGTCAAGGTAAGTGAATTGTTGCGCGATGAAACGAACCTCGTATTGTTTAAGTGTGAAATTTATGCGGGCGCTGAGCTGATCGCCCACGCCGAAATAAAAGCGATCCAACCCAGGGATGTTGATGCCCTTATGGCGCAATTTTCGCAAATGAATGCAACTGGGGAAAAATAACAATGAATAACGACAAGCGTGTATTAATCACCGGTTCCAGCCGCGGTATTGGCCGCGCCATCGCCTTGCATCTGGCGCGCGATGGCTATGAAGTAGTGATTCACTGCCGCAGCCAACGCGAGCAAGCAGAAGCAGTGCAGCAGCTGATTCTGGAAGCTGGCGGCAAAGCCAGCATCCTGCAATTTGATGTAGCCGAACGCGAGCAAGCCAAACAATTACTCGACGCCGATATGGAAACCAACGGCGCCTACTACGGTGTGGTGTGCAATGCCGGTATCGCCCGCGATAACGCCTTTCCTGCGATGAGCGGCGAAGACTGGGATGCGGTCATCCACACCAATCTCGATGCGTTTTATAACGTGCTCAATCCGGTAATTATGCCCATGGTGCGCCGTCGCAAGCCCGGCCGCATCGTCACCCTGGCGTCGGTCTCCGGCATTATGGGCAACCGCGGACAGGTAAATTACAGCGCTGCCAAAGCTGGCATTATCGGCGCGACCAAAGCGCTGGCAATTGAGTTGGCCAAGCGCGATATCACGGTCAATTGCGTCGCTCCCGGCTTGATCAACACCGATATGATCGACGAAGCACCGGTGGAGGAAGCGCTCAAGCTGATCCCGATGCGTCGCGCTGGTGAGCCGGACGAAGTGGCCTCTTTAGTGAGCTATCTATTATCAGCACCGGCGGGTTATATCACTCGCCAGGTTATTTCAGTCAACGGCGGTATGTTCTGATGAAGCGTGTCGTAGTAACAGGCATGGGGGTGGTGACCGCCCTGGGTGATAACTGGCCGGAATTTGCCGCAAAACTCAAAGCCGGTACCAGCGCGATTCGCCGGTTGGAAGACTGGGCGACCTACAAAGACTTGAATACCAATCTGGCCGGACCGATTGAAGATTTCGTCGTACCCGCCCATTACCCGCGCAAGAAAATCCGCTCCATGGGGCGCGTCTCGTTGCTTTCTACCCGCGCTACCGAGCTGGCCTTGACCGATGCCGGCTTGCTGGATGATCCGCTGATCCAAAGCGGCGCTATGGGCGTTGCCTATGGCTCATCGACCGGCAGCACCGATGCGACCCGCGACTTTGCGGTGATGCTCGACAAGCGCGATATCGGCGGTGCCACAGCAACCACCTATATCCGCATGATGGGCCACACAGCGCCCGTTAATGTCGGTGTGTTCTTTGGTTTGAAAGGCCGCATCATTACTACATCGTCAGCATGTACTTCGGGTAGCCAGGGTATCGGCTATGCCTATGAAGCGATCAAATACGGCAAGCAAACCCTGATGGTAGCCGGTGGCGCCGAGGAACTGTGCCCGTCGGAAGCGGCGGTATTTGATACGCTCTATGCCACCAGCACCCGCAACGATACTCCCAGCGTCACGCCCAGCCCGTTTGATAGCGGCCGCGATGGATTGGTGATTGGCGAAGGCGCCGGCACCTTGATCCTGGAAGAGTTGGAGCATGCCCTCGCACGCGGCGCAAAAATCTATGCCGAGCTGATTGGTTTCGGGACCAATTCGGATGGCGGCCACGTCACCCAGCCAGACCCGGCGACCATGAATATCGCCATGCAAATGGCGTTGGACGATGCCGGTTTACAGCCAACCGATATCGGCTACATCAATGCCCACGGCACGGCGACGGATCGCGGCGATATCGCCGAATCCATCGCCACTGAAAAATTATTTGGCAAACAAACCGTGCCTATCAGCACCCTTAAAGGCAATATCGGCCATACGCTCGGTGCCTGCGGTGCGATTGAAGCCTGGGCCAGTATCCAGATGATGAATGAAGGCTGGTTTGCACCGACCCTGAATTTGCAGACGCCCGATCCGCAATGCGGCGATCTGGATTACATCATCGGCGAAGGGCGAGCGCTGGATTGCAACTACATCATGAGTAACAACTTTGCCTTTGGTGGCATCAATACTTCACTGATCTTCAAACGCTGGCCGGCATAATACCGGCCATATCCGCCAAGCGGCGCTACTTGAACTAACCTTGCAGGCTAAAGCAGGTCTCTTTAGACTGGCGCCATTTGAAATTGCACCGCTTGCGTTGCGGTATAAGAGATCACCATGCCAAATGAAATACCCGCTGATTCAGTGGGTCTTGTCACTCCACAGACTCATCACTTTACCCAGCCATTGCTGCTCGCGTGCGGCAGAACGCTGGATGAATATGAATTGGTATACGAAACCTACGGCCAACTCAATGCGGCCAAATCCAACGCGGTACTGATTTGCCACGCGCTGTCCGGCCATCACCACGCCGCCGGATACCACAGCATGGACGACAAACGCCCCGGTTGGTGGGATGCCTATATCGGCCCCGGCAAACCCATCGATACCAATAAATTTTTTGTGGTGTCGCTCAATAATCTCGGTGGTTGCCATGGTTCGACCGGGCCGCGTTCGATTAACCCCGCCACCGGCAAAGCCTGGGGCGCGGACTTCCCCACTATTCGTGTGCGCGATTGGGTCGCGAGCCAGGCGCGCCTTGCCGATGTGTTAGGTATTGACACCTGGGCGGCAATTATCGGTGGCAGTCTCGGTGGTATGCAGGTGATGCGTTGGGCGCTGGATTATCCGCAGCGTATTCGCTACGCAGTAGTTATTGCTTCTGCACTGAAACTCTCTGCGCAAAATATCGCGTTTAACGAAGCGGCGCGCAAAGCAATTGTCAGCGATCCGAATTTTTTCGATGGCGATTATCTCGCGCACGACAGCGTTCCCAAAAATGGTTTGGCCGTTGCGCGCATGATCGGTCACATCACGTATTTATCTGATTTCGCCATGGGGGAAAAATTTGGCCGCGATTTACGCAGTGGCAGTTTTGAACTGGGCAATGATGAGCCGGTGGAATTCCAGATCGAAAGTTATTTGCGCTACCAGGGCGATAGCTTTGCCAATACCTTCGATGCGAATTCCTATATTCGTATCACCAAAGCGCTGGATTATTTCGACCTTGCACGCGACTACAACGACGATCCGGTTAACGCATTTAAGCAAGCCACTGCAAAATTTCTGGTGATTTCATTCAGCACTGACTGGCGCTTTGCGCCCGAGCGCTCCCATGAAATTGTCAACGCATTAGTTGGCGCAAATCGCGCGGTGACTTATGCAGAAATCGAATCCAAGCACGGCCACGATGCATTCCTGTTGCCGGATGAACGCTACCAGCAAGTTTTCGGTCGCTACCTTGCCGGAGTGAGTGTGTAATGCGTATTGATTTAAATGAAATCCAGTTGTGGATCAAACAAAACAGCCGTGTACTCGATTTGGGTTGTGGTGATGGTACCTTGTTAAAATTTTTGATCGATAACAAACAAGTACAAGGTTATGGTTTGGAAATCGATGCAGCGCAAATTAATTTATGCATTGATAAAGGGTTGAATGTTATCGAACAAAACCTGGATCGCGGCCTCGGTAATTTTGCCGATAAAAGTTTCGATACCGTGATTATGACCCAGGCATTGCAGACACTGCATTTTCCTCATCTCGTATTGGACGAAATGTTACGTGTAGGCAAGGAATGTATTGTGACATTCCCGAACTTTGGCCATTGGAAAGCGCGTTTTTATCTTGCAACACGCGGGCGTATGCCGGTGTCAGACCTGCTGCCGTTCGAGTGGTACAACACGCCCAACATTCACTTCTGTACCTTTAAAGATTTTGAGGTGTTGTGCCGCGAACGGAATATCAAAGTAATCAGCCGCCAGGTTGTAAATGAAGTTTCTGGCCAGGCGCTAAAAGATTTAATGCCCAATTTATTTGGTGAGACAGCGATTTACCATCTCAGTAAGTAATGTTTTATTCAAGCACGATGTTAGCCACAATTATTAAACTCAGGTGAGATATGAAATCAATTATCAGTATATTGGGCTTACTCTTATTGGCTGTGACGGCTCAAGCACAAGTTGATCAGCCAAAGGAAATTACTACTTCCCAAAATTTTGGTGACTACACCATTCATTACAATGTATTTCACAGCACCGATATTCCCGCAAAAGTAGCCGACGCCTATAAATTAGTGCGCGGTAAAGACCGTGCGCTGTTGAATATCAGTGTTACTAAAACAGAAAATGGCCAAACCAGTTTGGGGTTGCCCGCCGGTGTGGTTGGTAAAACTAAAAATTTAATGCAACAAAGCCAGGGCTTAACTTTTATTGAAATCAAAGAAGGCGAGGCGACCTATTATCTGGCACCGTTTGTATTCAATAACGAAGAGCTTTTGCATTTTGATGTGCAGGTAACCGACGGTGAGAATAAGCCATTCACGCTAACGTTTAATCGCACCTTGTATACTGAATAATGCAAATTGATAGGTAAGAGCAATGCGAGAGGCGCCTGACGGCGCCTTTTGTTTCTGTAGCAAAATGTTGAGTGATTGATCGATGAAAAAAATTGTATTAGCCAGTGGCAATAAAGGAAAGCTGCGCGAATTTCAGGATCTGCTCAGCGGTTGTGGTTTTGAGGTATTACCGCAATCGGATTTTTTTGCTGAGAACGCCGAGGAAACTGGTTTAACGTTTGTTGAAAATGCCATCATTAAAGCGCGCTACGCCTGCGCAAAAACCGGACTGCCCGCATTGGCTGATGACTCCGGTATTGAAGTGGATGCATTGAATGGTCGTCCCGGCATTTATTCGGCGCGTTACGCCGGTGAAAATGCGAATGACGAAAAAAATAACCAAAAATTATTGCTCGAATTAAACGATATTCCTGCGGCGCAACGCACAGCCCGTTATCACGCGGTGTTGGCGTTTATGCGTCATGCAGAAGACCCGACACCGATTTTATGCCACGGCGTTTGGGAGGGAATAATCTTGAGTGAACCGCAAGGCGACGGTGGCTTTGGTTATGATCCTTTATTTTTTGTTCCCACCCACAACTGCGCGTCGGCAGCGTTGAGCAAAGAGGAAAAAAACCGCATTAGCCATCGTGGCAAGGCGATGCAGGAATTGCTGCAACAATTATCGGCATTGGGTAAATAATATTATGTCCTTGCAACTGCCACCTCTGGCGCTTTATATCCATGTGCCCTGGTGTATCCGCAAATGCCCGTATTGCGATTTCAATTCGCACCAGGCGAATAACGATATTCCCGAAGTGGAATATGTAAAAGCGTTGTGTTTTGATTTGCAGCAGGATCAGGTGTTGGCGCAAGGGCGTAAGATCACCAGTATTTTTTTTGGTGGTGGCACACCGAGTATGTTATCGGCGGCGGCGATTGGCCAGATTTTACAAGACGTAGAAAATATTATCGGTTTCGAGCCTGATATTGAAATAACACTGGAAGCCAATCCGGGAACATTCGAGCAGGAAAAATTTTCCGGTTTTCGCGCTGCCGGTGTAAATCGTTTGTCTATCGGTATCCAAAGTTTTAACGACCAGCAATTAAAATTGTTGGGCCGTGTGCATGGGCGCGATGAGGCATTGCGTGCAGTGGGCGTAGCACGTAAAGCGGGCTTTGATAATCTCAATCTGGATTTGATGCACGGTTTACCGGAGCAATCTATTGACGATGCCAAAGCCGATTTGCAGCAGGCAATTGACCTTGGCCCGGAACATTTATCCTGGTATCAACTCACCATTGAACAAAACACTGCGTTTTATTCTGCACCACCGGTATTACCCGAAGAAGAAATTCTGGCGGATATTCAGGATGCTGGTATAGAACTATTGGCGAATGCTGGCTACGAGCAATATGAAATTTCTGCTTATGCGCGCGCAAAAAAACGGGCGCGTCATAATCTTAATTATTGGGCATTCGGGGATTATCTCGGTATTGGTGCCGGCGCGCATGGAAAAATTACGTTTCCCACAGAAAACAAAATAGCGCGATTGTGGAAAACACGTTTGCCTAAACACTATCTGGATGCCGCGCATAGCCAAAAAATCTCCACCAATTTGCACGGCCACCAAAATGTATTTGGCGGTGGCAGCGATTTATTAACACCGAAATCATTGCCCTTGGAATTCATGATGAATGCCTTGCGTTTGAATGAAGGTGTTCCTATAACTTACTTCAGTCAACGCACAGGCCAGGATTGGTCTTTGCTCTCTGACAATTGGACGCGTCTGGAAGCACAAGGATTGGTGGAGCACGTCAATGGTTACATTGGGCCAACGGTATTAGGGCGCCGGTTTTTAAATCGCGTATTGCAAGCGTTTATCCATGAAGCTGACTAACTAAAGGAGTTTGTTATGTTATTGACGACCACCCCGAATGTTGAAGGTAAGCACATCACCGTGTATTGCGGTGTTGTTGCGGGCGAAGCAATTCTGGGCGCGAATCTATTTAAGGATATATTTGCCAGTATTCGCGATTTGGTGGGTGGTCGCTCTGGTACTTACGAGCGCGAGTTGCAAAAAGCGCGCGAAATTGCGCTACAGGAACTACAGGATCGCGCACGCGAGCTGGGAGCAAATGCGGTAGTCGGAATAGATCTGGACTACGAAGTGATTGGTCAGAATGGCAGTATGTTGATGGTATCAGCGAGCGGTACAGCGGTAGTTCTTGGTTAATTGATGCAAGCAAACCTGCGCGCTGTTGATCGCAGATTTGCTTGCGAACAATCAAGGTACGGTAACCAATGCTTTATCTTGTATTTTGAGCTCAATCCACACCAGTTCGGTTTGTGCTTGCAGATCTTTTCCATAGGCTTTTACACAGCGAAATAATTTTCCATCCCTTTCCACTACGGCGCCGAGTGAACTGCCTTCATTATTTACCACGCAAAGTTTGCCTTCTTTGACCATTTTTGCAGTGTCTTCTTTGCTCAGGCCATGATCGTGGCCCTCATGTGCTAAAACGCTACCGCTAATTGCCAGGCTGAGGCTGGTGATGACTATTGTCGCTTTCATGGATTGTCTCTCATTGGTTGTGTTTTTATTGGTTCGCGAGAGATTAACAGAGTGGGTAATCTTACGTAAATGCATTTGCCTGTGCGGTTAATAACGTAGTTTTATCTGATTTTTTGACATCAGGAGCCAGTCAATGACCGATACCAACCGCCGTGATTTTCTTACCACCAGTGCTATTGCCGGTGCCGCTCTGGTGGCGGCAGATGCACTTGCCAAACCCGCTACAGGAAATCCTGCCATGCCTAAACTGTTGCACCATGTTTTTTTCTGGCTGAAAAACCCCGAT
Source organism: Cellvibrionaceae bacterium (assembly GCA_021151825.1). Classification (GTDB taxonomy): domain Bacteria; phylum Pseudomonadota; class Gammaproteobacteria; order Pseudomonadales; family Cellvibrionaceae; genus Cellvibrio. The sequence continues at coordinate 432,482 of JAGKWQ010000005.1, read as the reverse complement.
TCAGCCGCCGACCGCGAAAAGTTGATTGCTGGCGTTAAGTCCCTGGCGGCTATCGAAACCGTGCGTTCGATTCATGTGGGAGTTCCTGCGTCTACGGAAAAACGTGATGTTGTGGATAATTCCTATCACGTTTCCGAGTTGCTTGGATTTGATGATGTCGCCGGGCAGGATGCGTATCAGGTGCACCCGTTGCACAAAAAGTTTGTCGATGAGCACCAGTATTTGTGGAGCAAAGTCGTGGTTTATGATGCTTTGGCGGTGAAGTAAATTGCCGCTGGGCAATGTAACGCCAATAAAAAACCCGCTGTGAAAACAGCGGGTTTTTGTCTTTCGGGTTTGATTACAGCTCAATATCGTAATCAATAATTACCGGCATATGGCTGGAGAACTGTTGGGTTTTATAGATAGTGGCATATTCCACTTTCGGGCCCAAACTGTTGGAGACTACCTGGAAGTCGGTACGCCAACCGTCACCATCGTCTTTGAGGCCTTTTGGCCACCAGCTGTATTCATCACCATCTTTATTCACCTTGCGGAAGGCATCCACATAACCAATCTGGTTAAACAGTTGGCTGAGCCACTGCCGCTCATGCGGTAAAAAGCCGGAGTTATGCTGGTTGGTTGCACTGTTACTCACGTCTTTGGGAGTGTGTGCCATCTGCCAGTTACCGCAGAAAATATATTCGCGGCGCTTGCGAGTGATTTTGTCCAGATGAGCCTGGAAATCATCAAAGAATTTGATTTTGACTTCCTGGGATTCCAACTCGGAGTTAGCGCTGGGTGCCAACAATGAGCCAACGCTCAATTGTTCAAAATCCACTTGCAGGTAACGGCCTTCCATATCCACGCCCGAAGCAAAGCCTAAGCCATAAATCAGCGCTTTGGGTTGCAAACGAGTGTAAATGGCTACACCGTTGTAGTGTTTGGTACCTGAATCGAAGAAATAGGCATTGTAGCCTTTGAGTTCGAACTCGGGCTTTTCCAGTTCCCGCTCTAATGCACGAAGATCCTGTAAACAGATAAAATCTGCATCCTGATTTGCGAGCCAGGTATATAGGCCGCGTTGCGCCGCCTGAAAAATTCCATCGACGCTAAGACTGATAACTCTCATGTTAGCCCCTTGATTACGGACTGTGTATCATACCCGAGCTTTGTGTGATTGTGTTACCGTCACCACGGGGTTTTTTATGGTAGGCGTTACTTTTTTTCACATCCTTAACATTTGGATGCTGCTGTGGCCCAAATGCGGGTCCTGCTCATGGGCTGGACCTCATTGTATTTATTCTGTCACCTAAAACTTAGTTCATACTCGGATACTTTGCATGGAAAAATACCAATTTGATTTCATTCAGCTAGCGCTTAAGCATGAAGCGTTATGCTTTGGTGAATTCGTTCTCAAATCTGGTCGTACCAGTCCTTATTTTTTCAACGCGGGACGCTTTCAGACGGGCAGTGCCCTGGCAGATCTGGGACGTTTTTATGCGGCGGCAATCACTGCATCTGGCGTAGAGTTCGATATAGTGTTTGGCCCGGCCTACAAAGGCATTCCCCTGGCAGCAACCACTGCTGTGGCTTTAGCGGATCATTATCAGCGCGATTTGCCTTACTGCTATAACCGCAAAGAGGCGAAAGATCACGGTGAAGGTGGAACTCTGGTGGGAGCACCGTTGCAAGGCAAAGTATTGATAGTGGACGACGTCATCACCGCGGGTACTGCAGTGCGCGAAGTCATGGCCATTATTGATAATGCCGGAGCCAAGCCGGCAGCAGTATTGATCGGTTTAAACCGTATGGAAAAAGGCCAGGGGCAAGTATCGGCTATTCAGGAGGTAGAGCAGACCTTTGGTATTCCGGTGATTAGTATCATTAACCTGAACCATATTGTTGCTTATCTTGAAGAACAATCCGGGCAGGAAGCGATGGTAGAAAAAATCAAAGCCTATCGTGCTACTTATGGTGTCGATCTTTAATTATTGAAGTGAGGTAAATAATTCCAATGCGTAACCTGTTTTATCTGGCGATCACTTGTGGTTTTCTGTTGCTGGGCGATATAGCACTGGCGCAGGAAAATACTAAGGGTAAAGTGATTTATCGCTACAAGAACAAGGAAGGCGTTACTGTGTTGGATAGCAAGATTCCTGCTGAATACGTTAATAGTGGTTATGAAATCGTATCGCGCACCGGCAAAGTCATTAAGGTTATTGCTCCGGTTGTACAGGGTGCCGAAGGAGAGCGCTTGCGCCTCGAGAAGTTGCAGCGTGTAGAACAGGCGCGCGAGGATTTGCAATTGCGTCGCAGCTACAGCAATGTGGCTGATATAGATTCGGCGAAAGCACGCAACCTGGAAAGTTTGCGCGGGAATATCAGTATTTTGCAAACCAATCTCACCTCCGCGCGCAAGCGTTTGCAGGATTACCAAACCCAGGCCGCCACAATTGAACGCAGTGGCCGGCAATTGCCGGATGAATTATTGAAAAATATTAATAATCTGGTGCAGGAAGAAAAAGATATCCAGATGCAAATCCAGCAGCGCGAACAAGAACATAAGGAAGTAGAAGAAAAGTTTGATCGCGACAGGGCGCGCTTTATAGAAATTAATAAACAGCCAGCGCCTTAATAATCAGGCACAAAAAAACCGGCACTTGCCGGTTTTTTTGTGCGCGGGATAAGCAGCTCGTTCAACTATCAATTGTTACACTGCTTTCCATAAAGCCCTGCGCCAACAATTGCCATTGTTCCTGCCAATGTGTGGTGGGCGAGCGGCGAAATTCCGAGCGCACAAATTCCGCAATCCGTCCATTAACCAATGCGATCAACAAATTAGCGGCAGCAGTAATTGGCAATTGCGGATGCAAGCCTTCGCGCAATTCAGCTTCACGTAGAATTTGTTTTAATTGGGTTTCGACACGATCAAAAACCTGCGCAATACGCACACGCAAACGTTCAGTCTCACCGGTTAATGCATCGCCCGTTAATAAGCGGGTGAGGCCGGGGTTGCGTTCGGCAAACGCAAGTAACAACGCTAAAATTTTCTCGCAGCGTTTAAGTGCAATTTTTTCTTCCGCCAGAATCAATGTGATTCGCGAAAAAATAGTTTCTTCAATAAATTCAATCAAACCCTCAAACATTTTGGATTTGCTGGGAAAGTGGCGATAAAGTGCCGCTTCGGAAACACCTACTTCCCTGGCTAATGCAGAGGTTGTAATGCGCTCACCCGGGCTAGCCTCCAGCATGCGCGCCAGGCACTCCAGAATTTGTTGCTTGCGCGATGTTTTTTGGATTTTCATGCCGCCTCCATTCGTGTCATTACTATAGCAACTCGAATGAGTTGCTATAGATTGGCAAATTAAACGTTGCGAGGTTTGTTAGTAATCAAGGTACCAACACCGGCATCTGTAAATATTTCCAGCAGCACGGCGTGATTAACACGGCCATCAATAATGTGCGCGCTGGTAACACCACCTTTTACTGCATCCAAAGCGCAAGCAATCTTGGGTAGCATGCCGCCGTAAATAGTGCCATCAGCAATTAAACCATCAACCTGTTCGGTACTTAAGCCAGTGAGTACGTTGCCTTGTTTGTCTTGCAAACCGGAAACGTTGGTTAACAGCATTAATTTTTCAGCGCGCAAAAACTCTGCAATTTTTCCAGCGACAAGATCAGCGTTGATATTGTAGGAGGCGCCATCTTCACCTACGCCAATCGGCGCGATTACCGGAATAAAATCACTGTTGATCAGCATATCAATAACCGAGGTATTTACATTTTCTACTTCACCCACGTGGCCAATATCTAAAATTTCCGGAGCAAGCATTTCCGGGGTTTTGTGGGTGACCGTTAATTTTTTTGCACGAATTAATTGGCCATCTTTACCGGTTAAGCCAATGGCTTGGCCACCGTTACGATTAATCAGGCTAACGATTTGTTTATTCACAGTACCGCCCAGTACCATTTCCACTACATCCATAGTCGCGCTGTCAGTCACACGCATGCCATTGATAAATTCGGATTTGATATTGAGCTTTTCCAACAGGCTGCCAATTTGCGGGCCGCCGCCGTGCACAACAACCGGATTCATACCAACTAATTTCATTAGAACTATGTCGCGTGCAAAGCTGTTTTGCAGCTCTTCACCTTCCATCGCATTGCCACCAAATTTCACTACGACCGTTTTGTTGGTGAAGCGTTGGATATAAGGCAGGGCTTCAGTGAGTACATTGGCAATATTCATTGCCGATTCACGATTTAACGACATAACAAATAATCCTGTGTGAATAAAAAATTAGAAGGGAATCGTCAGCGCACTATCTGCTTTTAACAATTCGCGTTTAAAAATTTGCTGGATTTTTTCCAGCGCATCAGGCGATTCAGCCTCAAAGCGCAATGTGAGTGCAGGTGAGGTATTGGAAGCGCGTACCAAGCCCCAGCCTTTGGTGTAGTCCACGCGTAAACCATCAATGGTTGTGATAGTGCCATTGGCAAAATCACCACCCTCGGCAATCTTGCTGATTAAACCGAATTTGTTTTGTTCCGCAACGGCAACTTTTAATTCCGGTGTTGAATAAAGTTGCGGAAATGCGGCAAAAATATCATCAATTTTTTGATCGCGCAGCGTAATGATTTCGAGCAGCCGTGCCATCGCATAAATGCCGTCATCAAAACCATACCAGCGATCCTTGATAAAAATATGACCGGAATACTCACCACCAATTAATGCCTGGGTTTCTTCCATTTTTGCTTTCATGGGAGAGTGACCGGTTTTCCACATGATGGGGCGGCCGCCGTAACTGCTAATGATTTGATTCAGTTGGCGTGAACATTTCACATCAAATAATACGTCGGCACCAGGGTGACGAGCGAGCACATCTTTTGCGAACAACATTAATAAACGATCTGGCCAAATAATATCGCCTTTGGGCGTGACGACGACCAATCGATCACCATCTCCATCAAATGCTACGCCTATGTCGGCATTGGTTTCCTGCACTTTGGCGATCAATGCGGCGAGATTTTTTTCATGCGTGGGGTCGGGGTCGTGATTGGGGAACTCACCGTCGAGATCACAGAACAACGGAATAACATCGCAACCGAGTTCTTCAAATAATTGTGGCGCAACTACCCCGGGTACTGCATTACCAGCATCTACTACTAATGTCACATTACCCGCGAGGGCGACATCGGAAAAAATACGGTCAATATAATCTGGAATAATTGTGCGGGGAATTTCTTCGCCCAACCCCTGATGAAAACGTTGGGTAATAATGCGCGAACGCAAATCGGTCACGGCTGCGTCCGCGAGGGCGCGATTATTCATAACAACCTTAAAGCCATTATATTCTTTTGGGTTGTGGCTGGCTGTCACCATAACCCCGCTATTAGTGTCATCAAAATGAAAAGTGGAAAAATACATTAATGGCGTTGGCACCACACCAATATTAATGACGTTACAGCCGGTACGAAGAATTCCTCTGATCAATGCCAGTGTTAATGCTTCGCTATGCGTGCGGCCATCGCGCGCGACAACAATATAACGCTCGCCCTGGTCAATCGCTTCGCTGCCTACCGCCTGGCCAATGAGTTGGGCGAGCTCGGGCGTAATTTGGCTATCAACCAAACCGCGAATATCGTAGGAGCGAAAAATTTCGGCAGGCACATCTGCTTCATTGATTTTACGTTGGGGTGTTTTTGCTGATTTTTTCCCTGAAGCCTGATCAAGGCCAAGAATATTTTCGTCTTCGTCGATGACGGCGATATCGAGGATATCCTGCTTCTGGAAAAGCGGATTGGCCAACGCATTTTCATCTGCTATTGCTTGTTTACTGGCTTTTGCAATTTCTGGTAATGAGGGAGCTATTTCTGCACTGCCTAATTCTTTGCGCACCAGTATTTTGCTCAGGAACCAGGTTAATGCGAGGCTAGCGGCGGCGATGAGGCTCACAATTAAAATCCACAATGTGGGTAATTCTTCTGCCATATTTACTAATTCTTCAGAAGGCGTGAATTTTATTTGTAAATAACTACCGGCAACATTAGCTTGTTTGCTGCCGCCTGCTGAACCTGCACCAATTTTTTTCAGTGTTTGTGCCGGGCTACCGCTAAATTGCTGTAGCAATATATATTCACCTGAACTGCTATCAGTGGTCGCGAATATTTTAAATAATTCTTCGGGGTCCAATGTAAGCATGAGTGTGCCTAGTGGCTCGGTTTGTTGATCGCGAGCAATAGGGCGAATCCAGTATAAGAAATGGCGCTCACCGATGGTCGCTATTTCTGGTGGTGTAGGTTGGCGTTTTTCAGCGCGCTGTATTAAGTCCAGTTCTGCAAAACGTAATGGGAATTCTGCTTCGCGTTCTAGTTGCGCGGTACCTAAAGGGATAAGGCGAACTTTTAATGCAGTATGGATTTTTGTTTGCCAGGTTTGTTCAATAAGCTGGCGTGCTTCTGCTGTTGTTGTTAATGGGTCAAGTGCGGTTAAAAATTCCGGTTCTGCTGCAATTTGGTTAACCAGTTTTTCCTGCGTCGAAAAATATTTTTCAATAACCTGTTGGCGTTCCTCAACTCTTTTTTGTGTCAAGGATGTCAGGTTTTCCTGCTCCTGGGCGACCACCAATTGTTGATAAAGTACATAAGCGATAATGCCATTAAGTACGACCGCTATTGCTAAAAAAATTAGCAGTAGCTTTTGCTGCATGGCAGCCTTGCGCTTGGCGGCTTCCAGTGCGCGTTGGGCACTACGTGAAAGGTGTGCGCCAGCTTCCGGTTTTGCGGTGAGCGGATCTTTGGGGTTCACTCGTTTACCTTCCCATTATCATCTGTGGCTTGCTTATAGTTGTGATGCCAGTTTTTGTGCAAAACAGGCAATGAGTTCGCGCGCTAGTTGTTGTTTGCTGCGTTGGCTGATTTCTACAGTAGAGTTTTTATCGATCACAGTAACGGCATTGTCATCACTATTAAAACCAATATGGTTTTCAGCAATATTATTGGCAATGACCAGATCCAGGTTTTTGCGTTCCAGTTTTGCGCGCGCGTAATTGATTAGCTGTTCGGATTCTGCCGCGAACCCCACGGTGAATGGTTTGCGTTCAAGTGCTGCGACACTGGCAACTATGTCGGGATTTTTTATCAGTGTAAGAGTGATGCTTTCACTATCTCCCTTTTTTAATTTTTGTGGTGCTAGTTCGGTGGGGCGATAATCGGCAACCGCAGCGGCGGCGATAAACAAATCGCAATCTTGCGCTTCCTGCAAACTGGCTGCATACATTTCTTCGGCTGTGGTGACGTCAATGCATTTGGCGCGCGCCGGCTTTGCCAGCTGCGTGGGACCGCTGATCAATACCGTTTGTGCACCGGCTTCAATAGCGGCTTGCACCAGCGCATAACCCATTTTCCCCGAACTGTAATTGCTGATATAGCGCACCGGATCAATGGCTTCGCGGGTTGGGCCTGCCGTAATCACGACTTTTTTTCCGGCGAGGCTGCCGGTGGTAAATAGTTGTGACGTCAGGGCAATAATTTGCAAAGGTTCGAGCATCCGCCCCGGGCCTATATCACCGCAGGCCTGGCCGCCATCGGCTGGGCCAAAAATATGGATTTTGCGATCAATAAGGATATCGAGATTGGCCTGGGTTGCGGCATTGCGCCACATGCCCTGATTCATCGCCGGTACAAGGGCGATGGGGGCGGCAGTGGCGAGGCAGATACTGGTCAATAAATCGTTGCCCATACCCTGGCTGAGACGGGCCATAAAATCGGCAGTAGCGGGTGCGATCAACACCAAATCAGCCCAGCGTGCCAATTGGATATGACCCATACCGGCTTCGGCTTCCGGGTCGAGTAATTGGGTATGAACCGGGTAACCGGACAGCGCTTGCATCGTTAACGGGGTAATGAATTCCTGGGCGGCTGGGGTCATTACTACCTGGACACTGGCGCCTGCATCTTGCAGGCGGCGCACAAGGTCGGCACTTTTATAGGCGGCAATACCGCCAGTGACGCCGAGCAAAATCTGTTTGTTGGCAAGTGAACTCATGGATGAAGGCAGCCCCGGGGAAAGTGGACAGCTAGTGAACAACCTTAGCGCTAAAGTGCGTAATTGGCCACTAACGGCACCGGCCCCGCAGGGCGTGGCACCAGCCCTGGGTAAGGGCTTGACGAAAGGTCGCTAAGATACCATTCTTGCCAGCGTTTTCGCATCTGCCGACATTACCCGGCATAACATATCTATAGGAAATAACCTGTTTTCAGGTGTCAATAAAAGGAGTTTTTATGTCTATTGCCGATTGGCCTATTGCTGAACGTCCGCGCGAGAAGTTGCTTATCCTTGGCCCCCGTGCTCTTTCTGATGCTGAACTTCTGGCAATTTTCCTGCGTATCGGTGTGGCCGGTAAATCCGCCGTAGACCTGGCGCGCGATTTATTGCAGGAATATGGTGGGTTACGCCCGCTGCTGGAAGCATCGCAATCGGAGTTTTGTCGGGGCCTGGGTTTAGGTAATGCCAAGTACGCGCAATTACAAGCGGTACTGGAAATGGGGCGACGTCACCTCTCGGCCACGATGAAATCGGGTGATTTGCTAACCAGCCCTGATCTTGTTCGCCAATACCTGAGCGCCCAGTTGCGCCATCAACCGCATGAAGTGTTTGCGGTACTGTTTCTCGATAACCAAAACCGGCTGATTACTTACGAAGAATTGTTTTTCGGCACCATTGATGGCGCTTCGGTTTATCCGCGCGAAGTGGTACGTAAGGCGATGGTTCATAATTCGGCGGCGGTCATTCTCGCCCACAACCATCCTAGTGGTGTGGCCGAGCCGAGCCAGGCTGACCAGCGCATCACCCAACGATTACAGGCGGCATTGGAATTGATCGATGTGCGCGTATTGGACCATATGGTCGTGGGCGATACCGAGGTGATCTCCTTTGCTGAGCGCGGTCTCTTATAAGCAGATAGGCAGGATCAAAAAATAACCTTTTCGTTGCTATTGGGGCTGACTTTTGATATAAAGCGCGGCTCTTTGCGGCAGTGTCGAATTTATCCCGCCGCGTTTAGGAAAGAATAGGCTGATCACAAGGCGCATTTGCTGGTTGTTAAGTCTGTTTGACGGTTCTAGCACCGCGCCTCCAGCAGAGCGCATTGATTTTTGAATGAGGCAATAAAATGTCCAGAGTATGTCAAGTTACAGGAGCTATTGTCATGCGCGAAAAAATTCGTCTGAACTCTTCTGCTGGTACTGGTCACTTCTACACGACTGACAAGAACAAGCGCACCATGCCAGAAAAAATGGAAATCAAAAAGTATGATCCAGTTGTGCGTAAGCACGTGGTCTACAAAGAAGGCAAAATCAAGTAATTTATTATTTGATAGCTGCTTTACAAAAACCCGGTCTTTGTACCGGGTTTTTTATTGCCTGAAATTTGGTTAACCGGTTTTCATAAAAAATAATTGCGGAGAAGCTTGCGCCAAAAAGCAGAGTTCGGCGACCTGAACTACACTCAGACAAAATAATAAGAAAATGCGGGTGTGTTTTTATAATGCATTGTCCGCTCATAATCGGCTAACACAGGTTTCCCCCTATGACAGAAATTCGCGGGCTTGAGGCATGGATGGATGCTCTTGCCGAACAGGAACTGCCTACCCTGGATGCAGTCGTACGGGAAATTTGCGAGCTGAGCGAAAATGAAAAATGTCGCGCTGAAGACCTGACCAAAATTATTCTGCGCGATGCTGATTTGACCTCCAAGGTTTTGCGAATTGCCAATTCGGTTCACTACAATCCTTCCTTTGCCCCGATTAAAACCGTATCGCGCGCGATTGTGCATTTAGGTTTCGATAACTTACGCAATATCACGCTCGCGACTACGCTGATTGATAATTTCCTCAAAGGGAAACCCAAGGCGTTATTGATCCAGAGTCTTGCGCGTTCTTTCCATGCGGCCGTGCAAGCCAAGGCGATGGTGCCATTTCTGGATGGTGATAAAAAAGAGCAAATTTTTATTGCAGCGCTACTGCGTAATATCAGTGAGCTCGCATTAATTTCTACCGGGCGAAAAGTGGTGGAGGATTTTATCGAAGCACGCGATAAAGAGCCGCAAGCCGAACACAGTTTAGCGGTGGAATATTTGGGTGTGAACACCAGCTTACTTTCGTGCTATTTGATAAAAGATTGGGCGTTGGGTGATTTGCTCAGTGAAGCGTGCGAGAACCATGTGCATTCCAGTGCGGCAGCGCGTGCGGTTAATCTGGGTAATGAAATAAGCACCTATATTCAGCGCGGAATTAAAAGTCCCGAAATGCAACGGTTGTGTCAGCAGACGGCAACCTTATGCAAAATTCCCTTTGAGGAAGCCAAAAAACAAGTGCTACGAATGGCTGATGAAGCATCGGTCATCGCCAAAATTTACGGTGTGGATGTGTTGATTAGTGCGCTGCCAGATCCGCATCAAATTGAAGAAAAAGAAACGCGCGCGGAAAAACCGGATTATTTATTTCAACAGCAGTTAAATCAAATCCACAAAGCCATGCTGGCGGGCGACGATTTACCAAAAGTCACCCAACTGTCATTGGCAGCCTTGCATGAAGGCGCCGATATTCCACGCCTGGCCATTTTAATTGTCGATCACAAAAGTAAAATGCTGGATGTACGTTATGTGGCCGGTAAAGGCACGCATTTGTGGCGCCAGCAAATAAAAATCAGCTTGGAAACGTTGCGCAAAGGCGAATTGCTGCATGAATTATTGCGCACCCAGCAACCATTTCATTCCCGGGTGGATGGTGCGCGTAATGATGTGGGGGCATTGCAAGCGATGGCGGCCAAGGGCGATATTTTTCTGGCGCCGTTGCAATTAAATAAGCGCTTGATGGCTATAGCCTATGCGGATGCTGAAAATGGGAAATTATCAGCGCGTCAGTTTGAAGAGTTTCAGTTAATTGCCAATCAATTAAATTTGATGATGCGTTTAAGCGCTGCGCATTAATTGCATTTACTAAATAACACATCCAATAAAAATGCCGGGATTATCCCGGCATTTTTTTGCTCACATTCGGTCAAATTTTATTTAGTCGAAATGGTTTTTACCTGGCGACGCGCCAACGCCAGGCCAACCAAACCTAACAACAATAATGCTGCTGTAGTTGGTTCTGTGACGGTAGTCAATTTGCGGAAGGCGTGGTTATCACTTTCAAACGCGTAACCATTGCTGGTTAATTTAACGCTGTTGAAACTGTCGCTGCCAAAGTCAAAATTGATATAGCGGTTGGAGGCATAGCTCAGTTGATTGCCATCGGCAAACTGGCCCACAATCGCGCTGCCGGAATAGCTGGCGACCAGTACGTTATCGAGGTAGAAACTGACGAAGTTGTAGCTATCAATCGAACCCCAGAATAAACCGAAATAGTTAGCTGCAGTACCGAGGGAAAACACTGCACTTAAATCGGTGGCGGAGGGATTGGGTACGCTCAGGTATTGGGAATTAACACCTAATGGTTGGGCATACAAACCGCTTTGACTGCCGTTTACCAGTGCGAAATCGCCGCTACAACTGGCATAACCGCAGCCGCTGTTGAAATCGATGGTGATAGCGTCTGCTACCGAGGTGGTCGTTTGACCGGCGGCAGATAAAGAAACTATGGGTAACGCCGAGGCGCTGGCTGCCATAAATACTAACGGCAATAACAGCGTCTGCAACAGGTTTTTCATTGAGCACTCCAGTTATAGATAAGGTTGAAACGCAGGGTTCAGGGAAATAATCCTGTGGCGTTGACCCGCTATCTCTGGGCTGGCGCCTGAACCGGCATTTTTAGCTTCGCAAATAGCAGGCCAAATTGCCAAATTTTGTGAATTGAGTACTTATTTATTTGTGACTAAGTTCTCATTTTTGAGTCTAGTGGGGTTTTTGCTAATTTCAACGCCAAAACCAGCAATTAAGCGATAATTTTCCCGGTTTGATTAATTGTAGAGGGCCCTATGCCTGAGTTACCTGAAGTTGAAACGACCTTGCGCGGTATTAGCCCGCATATTATCGGTCACAAAGTGACGGAGATTGTCATCCGCCAGCCGCGCTTGCGCTGGCCAATTCCTGCCGACCTTGTCGCGTTGTTGCAAGGTAAAACGCTTGTCGGGGCGCGTCGGCGTGGCAAGTATCTGTTGCTTGATTTTGGCCATGGACACGCGTTAATCCACTTGGGTATGTCAGGCAGCCTACGGATTGTTAGCCCTGATGAGCCGGCGTTATTCCACGATCATTTTGATCTGGTCTTTGGCAAGCGTGTATTGCGCTACTGCGACCCGCGTCGTTTTGGTTGCCTGTTATGGGTAGAGGGGGATCCGGATACCCATTCATTATTGGCAGAACTTGGGCCTGAACCCCTCACAGAGGCGTTTACTGCTGAATATTTGTTTGAGCGCAGCCGCAAGCGCAGCCAGGCGGTTAAGCAATTTCTGATGGATAGCAAAATTGTCGTGGGGGTAGGGAACATTTATGCCAACGAATCGTTGTTTATGGCGAGTATCAAGCCTATCCGTAAGGCGGGATCACTGACGCGCAAAAATTGTGAGGATTTGGTGCGTGATATCCGTTTTGTATTACAGCGCTCTATCGATCAGGGAGGAACAACATTACGCGATTTTGTGGGCGGGGATGGCAAGCCGGGTTATTTCAAGCAACAGTTGTTGGTTTATGGTCGCGGCGGTGAGCCGTGTGATCGTTGTAAAAAGCCACTTAAGGAGGTGCGTATGAATGATCGCACCACCGTTTACTGCGTGGATTGCCAGAAGTAGTTATTTACCGAACTTGCGTTGCAGTGCTGCTTCGACGGGCCCTGCAACAAACTTGCTAACATCTCCGCCTAAAAAGGCAATTTCGCGCACAATTGAGGACGAAATATAAGAAAGATGCTCAGCAGGTGTAAGAAAAATACTTTCCATATTGGGCGCCAGCGCCCGATTCATATTTGCCAGCTGGAATTCGTATTCAAAATCGGAGACTGCTCGCAAGCCGCGCAATACCGCCTGGGCATTTTGCTGGCGCACAAATTCCACGAGCAATATATCAAAGCCACAAACGGTGACGTTGGGTAGATGTGCCAGGGTTTCCTGTGCCAGAGAGACACGCTCTTCCAGGGTAAATAACGGATTTTTGCGGTTGCTGGCGGCGACAGCTACAGTCACCTTATCAAACAGCCGGCAGGCGCGTTCAACCAGGTCGATATGGCCATTGGTAATAGGGTCAAAAGTACCTGGGTAGACCACTGTGCGCATAGAAGTTCTCCGTTATTTATCGACGCCAGACGGGGCGGGCATGGTACAAAAATAAGTCCGCACTTACCAGTCAACTGCAAATCACTATTTTGTCTATTAAACAACGCACACATTGATGATTGTCTTACTAAACTCAGAAAGTAAATGTTGTTGTCTTAAACGACTGCATGGTTTCTCCGTTGGAGGTAGAAAATGATAGGTAAGGCCAAAGCAACCCGCTTAGGGGATATATTGCTTGAGAAAGGACTCATTAGCGCGGACCAATTGCAACTCGCAATTGCCGAACAAAAACAGAGACGGGTAGGGCTGAGTCACACCGACAAAAATGCCATGGATGCCACTTGTATCGGTGAAATTTTGATCGATCTGGGTTTCATCTCCCGCCAACAATTGAAGCGCGGCCTGAATTGGCAAATGTATTTGCGCAAAATGACGCTGGTGATGAGCTTGTGCGCACCCTTGATGAGCGTAGCTGGAGGCGCTGCAGCCCAGACAGTACCCTCCGGTACTCGTAATGCCCCCGCATCGCTAACTATTCAGGCAGAAGATTATTCGGCGATGCAAGGGATTAAGGTGGAGGCGACCACCGATGCCGGTGGTGGTTCTAATGTTGGCTCGTTTGAAGCGGGGGACTGGATGGCCTATGGCAATAATGTTATCGAGCTTGCATATCCTGCCACGTATAAAGTGACTTATCGTGTGTCCAGCTTGTATGGCGGCGCCAGTTTCTACCTGCATGAATTGGACTCTGACGTAAAATACGATGTGGTTACTGTGCCCAAAACCGGCAATTTCCAGAAATGGATCGATATAGAAAGCACGATTACCCTGCCGCCGGGAACTCATAAATTGGGTATCAAGGCGACCAAAAGTGGTTCCAATATCAACTGGTTTAAGCTTGAGTTAAAAGGCGCTGCCCTTCCTGTCACTATTCAGGCAGAAGATTTTGCTGCACAAAGTGGCACCATCACAGAAGCCACGACGGATACCGGTGGCGGCTTCAATGTTGGCGCTATCGACAAGGGTGACTGGTTATCTTATGAAAACACTGTGATCGATATTCCGACCACCGGAAATTATAAGGTGACCTATCGGGTATCCAGTTTGTACGGAGGCGGTAGTTTTTCGTTCCATGAGGCTGATGGCAGCGCAAAATACGATACGGTTATCGTGCCTAAAACAGCCAACTTCCAAAAATTTATTGATGTGGAGCGCATCATTACCCTGCCCGCAGGGCCGCATATTTTTGGGATGACAGCGCTGGTTAAAGGGTACAACATCAACTGGTTTAAAATTGAACCCGCAGCGGCCGGTGCAACGCCTAGCGGTGATGTAACCAGTGTTTCCAGCTCCAGTAGCAGCTCAAGTTCATCCAGTAAATCCTCGGTGTCCAGTGTTTCCAGCAGTGCACCCCAGGTATCCAGTTCTTCGTCTTCATCCTCCACCAGCAGCCAGCCCAGTAGTGCAGCGGCATCCTCCAGTGCGGCGGTCGATGTGGTCGGCCCGGTACATTTGCGGTGGAATGTCCCTACGGCGAGGGAAGATATGTCGAGCTTGGGGACTGAAGAAATCGGTGGCTATGAAATTCGCTATCGCAAATCCGGCGATACTAATTACACCTACATCAGTATCGATAATCCGAATACCATTTATTACGACATCCCGTGGCTTGAAGGTAATTACGTTTTTCAAATCGCCGCATTCGACAAAAACGGGCTCTATAGCAAGTTTATGGACTTGCGCCCCGGCGGCTAATCCCGGGCCGGTCAGCGTTTAACAAATAGCCGGTAGATATTGCTACCGGCTATTTTTTCTTTATGGATGTTCCAGCTTTCCGGAACCTCATAAATGATGTTTTTGGGACATTCGACATACATCAGCGCACCCTCCGCCAGAAAATTACCCTCCTCCAGTAAATCAAAGCTCTGTTGCCACAATGCCAGTTGAAAAGGTGGGTCGATAAAGACCAGATCAAACTGCTGCTCCTGCTTTCCTTTCAGCCAGGTTAACGCGTCCTGTAATAAAAGCTTGCCGTTGGTGGCGTTTAACAGCGCCAGGTTTTTTGCCAATTCTTTAGCCGCCAACGGGTTGCGCTCCAGAAAAACACATCCTGCCGCTCCGCGTGACAACGCTTCCAGGCCCAATGCTCCCGAGCCAGCGAACAAATCCAGGCAGCGTGCATCCTGAATGTCCGGCGCGAGCCAGTTAAACAAGGTTTCGCGCAGGCGATCTCCGGTAGGGCGCAAGCCGTCCACATCAGGAAAGTTTAATTTTCGCCCACGCCAGCTGCCGCCAATAATGCGCAGTTGATTGCTGCCTTTGGGCGAATTTGTGGTGGATTTTGCAGGTTTGGCGCCGGGTCTGGACAAGGTGTTCGCTCGCAGAGATGAATATAAGTGGTAGGATAGCGCCTTTATCGCCTTGGCTGGAATGACTCAGCCAACCGGATTATTCCCCGAAACTCCCCAGATCACGACTATGTTTTTTAATCTGTTTAAAAAATCTGAAAAACCGGATACCGAAAAAACGGTTGAAATTACCCCTGAAACAACAGTGGTTGTACAACCCGAGGTGCCGGAAGCACAGCCAGAATCGCAGTCATCAACCGGATCAGAGCACGACATTCGAGCAGAACAATTAGCCGCACCGGCAGAGGCACCTGCTTCTGTAGCGACTGCACCGGCCAAACCCGGTTTCTTCGCGCGCATCAAGCAAGGCTTGAGCCGGACTTCCAGCCATTTTGCGGAAGGGTTGGGCAATCTGTTCCTTGGCCGTAAAAACATCGACGAAGAATTATTCGAAGAGTTGGAAACTCAGTTGTTGCTTGCTGATGTGGGGATGGATGCGACCAGCGAAATTATCGATAACCTCACCGCACGCGTAGCTCGCAAACAACTCAATGATGCTGATGCACTCTACAAAGCACTGCGCGAATTGCTGGCCGACTTGCTACGCCCGGTCGAGCAACCATTGGTGGTAGATAGCACCAAAGCGCCTTATGTGATTCTGGTTGTCGGTGTTAACGGCGTGGGTAAAACCACAACCATCGGCAAGCTCGCCAAACGGCTGCAAAACGAAGGCAAAAAAGTCATGCTGGCGGCGGGGGATACATTCCGCGCCGCCGCAGTCGAACAACTGCAGGTATGGGGGGAACGCAATAATGTTCCCGTTATCGCTCAACATACTGGCGCTGATTCGGCATCGGTTATTTACGATGCGTTAAATGCTGCCAAAGCGCGCGGTATTGATGTGGTAATTGCCGACACCGCCGGCCGCCTGCACAACAAAAGTCATTTGATGGAAGAGCTCGCCAAAGTTAAACGTGTAATGGCCAAGGTAGATGATTCTGCACCGCACGAAGTCCTGTTGGTACTTGATGCAGGTACTGGCCAAAACGCGGTCAATCAGGCCGAGCAATTTCGCGATTCCGCCGGAGTCACCGGTCTGGTGCTGACCAAACTGGATGGTACCGCGAAAGGCGGGGTCATTTTCGCACTCAGCAAAAAATTCGCGTTGCCGGTGCGTTTTATCGGAGTAGGTGAGTCTATAGAAGACCTTCAGCCGTTTGCCGCTGAGCCCTTTATCAAAGCCTTGTTTAATCAGGGCGATGCTAATTAACACACAGGATTGGTTGTGATTCGATTCGAAAACGTAAGCAAGCGCTATGAAACGGGCTACGAAGCTTTGGCGCGTGTGGATTTTGAGGTGGAAGCGGGCGAGATGTTGTTCCTGACCGGGCACTCGGGCGCAGGAAAAAGTACTCTGATGAAAATGATCTTGCTGATGGAGCAACCGTCCCACGGCAATATTTTTGTTGATGGCCATCATCTAGCTCACATGCCCAAAGGCCAATTGCCTTATTTTCGTCGCAATATCGGCGTGGTATTCCAGAATCATCAGTTGCTGTTTGATCGCACGGTTTATGACAATGTCGCTTTACCATTGCAGGTGGCCGGTTATCCGCATCAGGAAATCGGCAAACGTGTGCGTGCGGCACTGGATAAGGTCGATTTGCTCGATAAAGAACGCAGTAATCCCATCATGCTTTCCGGTGGTGAGCAGCAGCGAGTTGGGATCGCCCGCGCTGTTGTCAACAAGCCCACCTTACTGCTGGCGGATGAGCCGACGGGCAATCTGGACCCGGAATTATCCAATGAAATCATGACGTTATTTCGCCAGTTCAATGAAGTGGGCACCACCGTCATGATCGCCACGCATGATGTGGAGTTGCTCAAACGAATGAACAAACGCGTGCTTGGTCTGGTGCAGGGCAAGCTGGTACATGACGGGGTACTCTGGTGAAACCGCAACGACCTAAACCCGAGCGTCGCCCAAATCGCATGGGCGCCACTGTTAATCGTAGTGAGCGTGCCGTTCGTGAGCCGGTGCGCCCTGAGTCTCGCTCCGCCGCTCGCTCGCAGGGAGCGGTGCAAAGCAAGACCTCCTGGCGTGATAAACTGGATGCCTGGAGTGCCCACCACAGTAATTCGGCGATTGAAAGTTTGCTGCGCCTGCTGGAAACCCCATTGCAAAGTTTGATGACCTGGTTAGTGATCGCTATTGCTGTCGCCCTCCCTGCTGCACTATTTGTGGTATTTAACAATGTTCAGCAAGTCGGCCAAACCTGGCAGGATTCCAGCCAGATTTCGGTATTCCTCAAAAAAGATACGACGCCGACTCAAGGTCAGGATTTGCGTGGCCGCTGGGCTCAGCGGCCCGATGTTGCCCAAGCGACCTACGTTTCTTCAGAGCAAGCGCTGGAGGAATTCAAGCGTGGTTCGGGCTTGGGTGAGCTGGCCAATCATCTCGATGAAAACCCCTTGCCGGCGGTAATTCTGATCAAGCCAAAGATTGGCGGCAATGCACCGGATGTCCTCAATTCGCTCCAACAGGCGCTAATTGCTGATCCTTTGGTTGCCGATGTTCGCCTGGATATGTTGTGGGTTAAACGCTTGCATCAATTCATCACGGTCGCCGAGCGCTTTGTAATGGCATTGGCGGGCTTACTTGCATTGGGTGTTTTGTTGGTGATCGGTAATACCATTCGCATGGCAATTGAAAACCGCCGCGACGAGATTTTGGTCGTCAAACTGGTAGGTGCGACCGACGCTTATGTGCGTCGCCCGTTTCTCTATACCGGGTTGTGGTATGGCGTGGGGGGCGGAATTTTGGCTGCAATCTTATTGGCTGCGGGCTTTTGGTGGTTATCCACACCAGTAACGCAATTGGCGGATTTGTACCAAAGTACATTTCGTTTGCAAGCGTTGAATTTTATCGAAAGCTTGCAGTTGATCCTGATTGCAGGAATTACTGGTCTTTTAGGGGCCTGGATTGCCGTTACGCGCCATCTTTACTTGATTCAGCCACGTTAAACCCCATAGTGGATGGGGTTGTGATGTGGTGCAAAATCCCCGTCAAGTGAACTTTTTCGGTGCTGGCGGAACAAATAATCAGGTGTTACACTCGGGCCACACTGTTACTGGAGGTAATCATGAGCACAAGCACAAGTCTGCAACCTATCGGCATCCTCGCCCCTGGTGCAAACCTGAATGCCTATGTTCAAGCGGTTAGCAACTTTTCCATCCTCACTGTAGAAGAGGAGCAAGAACTGGCGCGTGACCTGCACCACAATGGCAATCTTGATGCCGCACGTAAGCTTGTGATGGCACACTTGCGTTTTGTGGTCCATATCGCCCGTTCTTACAATGGTTATGGTTTGCCGTTGGGTGATTTGGTTCAGGAAGGCAATGTTGGTCTGATGAAAGCGGTGAAACGCTTTGACCCGGATAAAGGCGTTCGCCTGGTGTCGTTTGCCGTTCACTGGATTAAAGCCGAAATCCACGAATTCATCCTGCGTAACTGGCGTATCGTTAAAATCGCCACCACCAAGGCGCAACGTAAGTTGTTCTTCAATCTGCGTGGTGCTAAAAAGCGTCTTGCCTGGTTGAGCAATGATGAAGCGCAAGCGGTAGCACATGATCTGGGTGTTGATGTTAAGCAAGTGCGTGAGATGGAAGGTCGTCTTGCCTCTTACGATGCCGGTTTTGATGCGGGCGAAGATGACGAAGATGACAGTTATGTAGCGCCAGCCCACTATCTGGAAGATAACCGTTACGATCCAGCATTGCGCCTTGAAGAATCCAATTGGGAAGAATCCAACGTTAATGGTTTGGAAAAAGCTCTGGAAAAACTGGATGATCGCAGTCGTGTGATTCTGCAGCGTCGTTGGTTGAATGATGACAAAGCCACTTTGCATGATCTGGCGGCTGAGTATGGTGTTTCTGCTGAACGTATTCGTCAGCTGGAAAAAAATGCTATGAATAAGGTAAAAACCATGATGCTTGAAGCCTGATAGCTTTTGGTTTTGCTCAAAAAGCCGCGCTTAGCGCGGCTTTTTTATTGCTCTTTTACTTTCAGGGGTTTGGATTGTTTGAGGTTTCATCATGGCCCGTATTTTTATTATAATCGCTGCAATTAGTGGCTTTTTCTCCGTCGTTATTGGTGCTTTTGCTGCACATGGGCTTAAGAAAATATTAACGCCGGAAATGGTCGATGTGGTGAAAACCGGTGTTCAATACCAGATGTATCACGCCTTGGTTTTATTAATCGTTGCTTTCTTATTGCTGTATAAACCCTCCATAACGGGGTTAAAAGCTAGCGGCTGGGCCTTTATACTGGGCAGCCTGATGTTTAGTGGCAGTCTTTATGCGTTGGCGCTGGGTGCTCCGCGTTGGTTGGGGCCGATAACTCCACTCGGTGGGCTATGTTTTCTTGTGGGTTGGATCCTGTTGGCCGTTGTTGGCTGGCGTATCAAATCCGAATCCTGATATTTCCTTCATTATTGGTTTTTATGTCTGAGCTTCCCGAATTAACTCCCGACCTTGAGAGCGGTGAGGAAGGCTTTCTTATCAAGCCTGAATTTAAACCCAAGTCCATCCGCAGTTTCGTAATTCGCGCCGGACGCATTACTCTGGGGCAAAAAAACGCCTTTGATAAATATTGGCCATCAAAAGGCTTAAGCCTGTTTGCCGGGCCGATTGATATTGACGCAATCTTTGGTCGTCAGGCGCCGCTGGTATTGGAAATTGGATTTGGTATGGGGGATTCATTGCTGGAGATGGCAATCAATGAGCCTGACAAAAACTTTATTGGCATTGAAGTACACCCGCCCGGTGTTGGCCGCCTTATCAGCACGGCCAGTCAGCATGGGTTAAGCAATCTGCGTGTATATATGGCTGATGCGATGGATGTACTGGAAGATTGCATTCCCGATGGCAGTATTGATCGGTTGCAGCTGTATTTCCCTGATCCATGGCATAAGAAGAAGCATCACAAGCGCCGGATTGTCCAGCCTGCCTTTATTCAAAAATTGCGCCCGAAATTAAAACAGGGTGGCATTTTGCATATGGCAACAGATTGGCAACCGTATGCCGAACATATGTTGGAAGTAATGAATAATGCGACAGGTTTTGCGACGGAATTCACAGAAACCGGTTTCGCTCCTAGGCCAGATTACCGTCCGGTTACTAAATTTGAAAAACGCGGTGAGCGCCTCGGTCATGGGGTCTGGGATTTATTGTTCAAAAAAACAGCGTAAATTGGCATATATCGCTTTAATTTGCTAAGGTAAGCACCTGAAAATAATCATGAAATGGATTTCAGCAGGTGAACTTAACTGATCATCAATGATCGTATTTTTCGCAGTCTGTGATTTTTGCTGAATTAAAAGACAACCAGATTGCTTTCTTGGAACCTCGCTATTTTCAACGGAGACCGAAATGGCCATGAAAAACACACACAAGTTAGTATTGTCCGCTGTTATTGCTGCAGTTTCTGCAGGCGCCAGCGCTGATAACCATAAATTCGAAGTTCACGCCGATTTTGGCCGTACTTTCTTTGAAGAGCCACTGGAAGATGCCAATACCTGGGGTTTGGGGTTTGGTTTTGTACTGAATGAAAATTGGACTCTGGATGCAGTTGCCAGCCGATACAGCACTGAAACCCAAACCGGTGGTGTAGATGCTGATGGTACCCAATACCGTTTGGATGCTTTGTATCACATCAACACTGAAAGCTTGTGGCGTCCTTACGTTGCGTTCGGCGTGGGCGATCAGGAAATTGAGTGGGATAACGATGAATCTCATCGCGATACCCTGTTGAACCTGGGGGCTGGCGTTAAGCGTAATCTGGGCGGTAATTGGGAGTTCCGTACTGACGTACGTGCTTTCAATAGCCTGGACAACGAGTACACCGATCTGGCGTTGAACGCTGGTATCAGCTACCTGTTCGGCGGCTCACCTGCACCAGTGAAAGCGGCACCGGCGCCAGCTCCGGAACCAGAAAAAGATTCTGATGGTGATGGTGTATTAGACTCCAAAGACCAATGCCCTGGTACTCCAAGAACTCACAAAGTAGATGCGGTTGGCTGCTCATTGAAGCTGACAGAGACAGTATCTATCGACCTGAAAATTACTTTCGACACCGCGAAAGCGATTATCAAGCCTGAGTTTGAAGGTGAAGTATCCAAACTGGCTACTTTCATGAACCAATATGCTGACACTGTTGTGACTGTTGAAGGCCACACTGATAGCCAGGGTTCCGATGCGTACAACCAAAAACTCTCACAAAGCCGTGCCGATTCGGTTAAAGCTGCATTGATTACCAAATACGGTATCGGTGCTGACCGTGTGAAAGCGATTGGTTACGGTGAAGCCAAGCCAGTGGCGGATAATGCGAACGCATCTGGTCGTGAGCAAAACCGTCGCGTAGTGGGTCAGGTATCCACTGCAGTGACCAAGACTGAAACCAAATAATTCCGGTTTCCGCGAGTCATGAAAAACCCGGCCATAGTGCCGGGTTTTTTTATTGCCCTTAATTTTTATTGATCATCTCAATATAACCCTGACGAAAATTTTCGTAGCGAAGTTTGTAGCCAGTTGAGCGCATCAATTGGTTGCTCAGTTGCTTATTGCCGCGCTCGTTAACGGCGTCGGCGGATAAAAAATCCTTGATGCCGAGCTGGCTGGCAATCCAGCTCACAACTTCCAGCATGGGGGTTGGATGGGAATCAGTGGCGATATAAACCGGTGCCAGTGGTTTGTGATGTTTAATCAAATGCGCCAGAAAACCTGCGCAATCTTCGGCGTGAATACGATTGGTGTAATGTTCGCTGACTGACGCAGCGCCTTTTTTTACTTGTTCAATAAGACGGTTGCGGCCTGGGCCGTAAATCCCGCTGAAACGCACCAATGTATTGGTAAAACCACTGTTTTGGATAATGGTTTCTGCTTCCAGTAAGCGTTTGCCGGAGAAGCTCATTGGCTCGGACAAAGAGCTTTCGTTGACCCATGAGCCATCATCCTGCGCATAAACAGCAGTGCTGGACACAAAAATAATCAATTCCGGACGCTGCTGAAGGGAAGCCAGGGCTTTGACCAGATAGTCACAGGTTTTTACATAGGCCTGCACATACCCTGCATCACTGCGTTCAGCAGGAGTCATCGTTATGACAATGATATTGAAACCATCACTGAGCACAGATTTAAATGCGAAATAATCGGCCACGTCGCAGCAGCGATAGTGAATATGGTCGGCATCTGGAGGGCAATTACGGCGAATTCCGGTGATTTGATAGTTATCGCGTCCCAGATGTAGGGCCAGTCGTTGACCTATATCACCGCAACCGACAATCAGTACTTTTTTCATGGATTGTAAATTTTGTGGAGCAGATAGGTTATTAGTCATTTGATAAATGTCTTTTATCTGATAGTTTTAGGCTATTCTTGCAAGCTAACGCCCACCGCCTATTGGAGCCGCACTATGACCCTCACTGAACTGCGCTACATAGTTACCCTCGCCCAGGAACAACATTTTGGCCGTGCCGCTGACCGCTGCTATGTTAGCCAGCCAACCCTGAGTATCGCAGTGAAAAAACTGGAGGATGAGTTGGGCGTAGCGCTGTTCGAGCGTACCAAATCCCGCGTGCAGCCAACACCGTTAGGGGAACAAATCGTAGCCCAGGCCAATCTGGTGCTGGAGCAAACAGCGGCGATTAAAGATCTGGCGGATGCCGGTAAAGACCAGCTCAGCAGCCCTTTGTCTGTTGGCGCGATTTTTACCATTGGCCCTTACTTGCTGCCGAAGTTTATTCCTCATTTGCAACAAAAGGCCAGCAAAATGCCGCTTTACGTGGAAGAAGGTTATACCCACAACCTGCGTAAAAAGTTACGCAATGGTGAGTTGGATGTGATCATTATTGCGCTGCCATTTGAAGAACCGGATGTGGTTACTCAAGTATTGTACGAAGAGCGTTTTGTAGTGTTGATGCCTAAAGATCACCCGCTTGCTGCGAAAGAAGCGTTGAATCCCGCGGATTTAAACAGCGAACAATTGTTGCTGCTGGGTGAAGGGCATTGTTTCCGTGATCAGGTATTAACCACATGCCCTAACTTGCAGCACCATGGCGAACAATCAGGAAATAATGTGCGCACTGCCGCCGAGGGCAGCTCATTGGAAACCTTGCGCCATATGGTGGCATCGGGTTTGGGGCTTACTATCCTGCCGGTTTCTGCGGCGGACAGTTCCCTCTACAGTTCCGATGTATTGGTTACTCGCCCATTCACCGAGCCATCGCCCAGCCGTACTGTGGCCTTGGCATGGCGCGCAAGTTTCCCTCGTCATAAGGCGATAGATGCATTGCGCGAGGCGATTAAAGCCACGCGCCACTAAACTCGTCCCTGAACGATAGTATTGGAACCCCCATGAACGCCGGTGTGGCCAGTGGTAAAACCCTGGAGCAAATCCCTGTTACTGCTATGAAAGGGGTTGGCGCCAGTTTGGCTGAAAAACTGGCGAAGATCGGTTTGTTCAGCTTGCAAGATGTGCTGTTGCATTTGCCGTTGCGCTATCTGGATCGCACTCGTATCACCCCCATTGGTGCACTTCAGCCAAACCTCAATGCGGTAATTGAAGCGGAAGTGCGTGCGTGTGATATTGCATTTGGCAAACGCCGCAGCCTGGTGTGTAAAGTACAGGATGGCACTGGCACTCTCACCTTGCGTTTCTACCATTTCAATAATGCCCAGAAGCAGCGCTTGATCGCCGGTACCCGCTTGCGAATTTTTGGCGAGACCCGCCGCGGAGCATCCGGTTTGGAGATGTACCATCCGGAATATGATTATCTGGATGAGGCGGCACCCTTGCCGTTGGATCAATCTCTCACCCCCATTTACCCTGCAACTGAAGGCCTGACGCAGCCGCGCCTGCGCAGCCTTGCCCGGCAGGCGTTGACCTGGCTCGACAAGCATGCCTTGGGCGAATTATTACCCGAACCCGTGCGTCGTAAACTCAACCAGATACCCTTATCCGATGCCCTGAAATACCTCCATCAGCCACCGGCCAACGCGAATGTCCAATTGTTGATAGACGGTGAGCATCCCTATCAACAGCGTTTGGCGTTTGAAGAGTTGCTGGCCCATCACCTGAGTTTATTGTTGCTGCGGCGGGAAACCCAGGCGGATGGGGCAACGGGTTTACAGATGAATCCGGCCTTGCAGCGCGATTTTCAAACCCGGTTGGGATTCGATTTAACCCGCGCCCAACAGCGTGTAGTCGGGGAAATTGTGGCTGACATCGCCAAGCCTGTGCCCATGTTGCGCCTGGTTCAAGGGGATGTGGGCTCCGGCAAAACGGTCGTGGCGGCATTGGCCGCGCTGGCGGCAGTATCAAGCGGCAAGCAGGCAGCGATTATGGCGCCGACCGAAATCCTCGCCGAGCAGCACCGGATCAATTTCGGCAAATGGCTGGAACCTTTGGGTATTAAACTGGGCTGGCTCACAGGCAAGCTTAAAGTCGCGGAGCGGCGTACCCAGTTGGCCGCCATTGCCAATGGCGAAGCCCAGGTAGTGGTCGGCACCCATGCGCTCTTCCAGGAGGCTGTAGCGTTTGCCAATTTGGGGCTGATTGTTATTGATGAACAGCATCGATTTGGTGTGCATCAACGCCTGTCTTTATCCGAAAAAGGCACCGTCAGCCGCGAAAACCAGCAACTTGCGAGTTTGCGCCCGCACCAGCTAATTATGACGGCGACCCCCATTCCACGTACGCTTGCGATGAGTGCCTATGCCGATCTGGATTGTTCGGTGATTGATGAATTGCCGCCCGGGCGCACACCGGTAACCACGGTGGTGATCAGTGACCAACGCCGCGAGGAAGTGGTTGAGCGGGTGCGTCTCGCCTGCGAACAGGGGCGTCAGGCGTATTGGGTATGTACCTTGATCGAGGAATCCGAAGCGTTGGAGGCCCAGGCTGCTGAGGCAACTGCAACCAGCCTGGTGGAATCCTTGCCGCAGCTACGCATCGGGCTGATCCACGGGCGACTAAAGCCGATGGAAAAAGAGCAAGTAATGGCGGCGTTTAAAGCAAATGAATTGGATTTATTGGTTGCCACTACGGTAATCGAAGTGGGGGTGGATGTACCCAACGCCAGCCTGATGATTATCGAAAACCCCGAGCGCCTGGGTTTGGCGCAATTGCACCAGTTGCGCGGGCGGGTTGGGCGCGGTTCGGCAGCTAGCCATTGTGTATTGCTCTATGGTTCGCCCTTATCGCAAAACAGCCGTGAGCGGTTGCGCGTCATGCGCGAAAGCAGCGATGGTTTTTATATCGCCGAGCAGGATTTATTGCTGCGCGGCCCTGGTGAGGTATTGGGCACGCGCCAAACCGGCGAGATGCAATTTCGCATCGCTGACCTCCAACGCGACAGCCATTTGCTCCCTGAAGTAAAAGATGCCGCCCTGCTATTAATGAGTGATTACGCCACCTTATGCGATCAGCTGGTCGCGCGCTGGTTAGGTCAGAATCATCGTTATTTGCAAGTTTAATAACCTGCTGGCACTTATTTCATTGAGTGTATGAGAACTGATCCATTTTTTGGCATATATAGTTGCTTTGTGGCTGCAAATGCCAAGTGCGCGGATAAATCTCGACTATGCTTGGAAAGGTTGGTTAGTAGATAAACCGGCCCGCGAATTTTTGTGTAATCCGGCTATATGAGAATTGCTCTCGCTGCATTACACTCACAGGTAAATGCCGGATAGAGTCTCATAATCCTATGAATATCAACCAGTTATATATAACGAGAGGAGTAGGCTGTGTCAGTTCCTACCAGTGTTCAATCCTTGCTCAACAAACAAAACGTACAGTATCAGGTGGCTGAAGTGCCTGTATCCGAGAATGAGCGAGCGCTTTGGCATGACCAGCATCTACGGACGATGAGTGCGGCTAAATCTGTTATTTTGCAGGACAGTAAAGGGCGGGTGCAGGTAATTTATGCCGCAGACCGCCTGCTGGACTTGAAAGCGGTGAACCGCCAATTGGGGCGCGAACTGCATGCAGCCAGCCCGGCGGATATCCAGAAATTCTGTAGTTCCCACAACCTCCAATCGATTCCCGCCCTCCCTAAACTCGCCGGATTATTGACCCTGATTGATCGCAGCCTGGTTGAGCGTAGCGAGTTGTTGGCGGACTCTGGCGATGAAAAACAATTACTGCGCTTTAGTCGCGAAGAATTCCAGCAAATGATGGATGACGCCACTATTTGTGATATAGCCATCCCCCTTGAACCCTTGGAAGCGGATGACACCACTACCGGCGATACTGACCAGATCCTTGGTGCAGTGCGCAATTTCACCCAACTGCGGGTCAAGCAGCGTTTGGAAGAAACCCTCGAATTACCGCCCTTATCGGATACTGCCCAGCGCATTATCAAGCTGAGGGTAAATCCCAATGCGGATATCAGTGATCTCGCCCAAATCGTGGAGACTGACCCAAGCCTTGCCGCGCAAGTAGTGAGCTGGGCAGCGTCGCCCTATTACTCGGCACCGGGCAAAATCAAATCCATCCACGATGCCATTGTGCGTGTACTGGGTTTTGACATGGTGCTTAACCTGGCACTGGGGTTGTCGCTGGGTAAGGCGATGACTATTCCTAAAGAGGGTGCCCATGGTTCCCTGCCATATTGGCAACAAGCGGTTTATATGGCGGCGACGATTGAAGGTCTGGTCACGGCAATTCCGCGCGACCATCGCCCCAGTTTCGGTATGGCTTACTTGTGCGGGTTACTGCACAACTTTGGCTACCTGATTATGGCGGAGGTTTTCCCGCCTTATTTCCACAATTACTGCGAGTTGGCGGATGCCAATCCGCATGTTAATCACCAGGCAATTGAGCGTCATCTACTCGGTGTAACCCGCGAGCAAATGGCGGCAACTTTGATGTCCCTTTGGTCAATGCCGGAAGAGGTTGTGGTGGGTTTGCGCTACCAAAACAACCCTGATTACCAGGGCGAATACGCCACTTACGCCAAGCTTATTTTTGTAGCACAGCGTTTATTGCAACAACACAATATTGGCCGTGGCCCCAAACTGGCGATTCCTATCCACGTGTTTGAAGATCTGCATCTGGACCCGGAAAAAGCCTATACCACCGTGGCGAATATCATTGAGTCCAGCGATGATTTGAAGCATATTGCGCATGAGTTGTCGCCCCATCATTAATTGTTTTTCGCTGTCATCAAAACCCCTTTTTCAAGGGGTTTTGTGTTTCGGGCGAAGCCATTTCCAGGGATTAATTACCGTTTATGAGTCAGTTGTTTAATGCCGCCGATGCTGCGGCAATATTGGTAGCGCGTCGCATTGGCGGCGTGCAGGGTGAACGTTTACCAGAGGCGTGCCGCCCGCAGGATCTAGAGCAGGCGCTGGCGATACAAGCTGCTGTGACCGACCACTGGTGCGATCGGATGGACGATAGTATTGGCGGCTGGAAATGCCTGTTGCCGCCCGAAAACAAAGTTGTCGTCGGTCCAATTTATACCCGTACTATTGATTCCATTCCCCCTGTCAGCCTATGGACCAAAGCCAGCCCCGAGGGTGAGCGTGCCCGGATCGAACCGGAACTGGCCTTTTTCTTTGGTCGCGATTTACCCCCGCGCGCTGAACCTTACACACCGGCAGAAGTGGACTCGGCAATCGCCCGCACCCACATGGCACTGGAGCTGATTAACAGCCGCTATGCCGATCCTGCCAATTGTGAGTTTCCCGAGATGCTGGCCGATGGGTTAGTGAATCAGGGCTTGTTTATCGGGCCGGAAGTGGATTCGGCAAGCGCCGCATCGGCCAGCAGTTTTACCATCACCCTCAACTGTGCCAACGGCGAGGTGATTGAGCGTCAGGGCCAGCACCCCAATACCCATCCACGGGCGCCGCTTTATTGGCTGGCAGAATTCCTGCGCAGTCGCGGTCAAGGCATAGTGGCGGGGCAGGCGGTGATTACGGGCTCTTATGCAGGTGTGCTGGAAGTACCTTTGAATACTGAAATCACCATCAACTACGCTGGCCTGGGTAGTATGCAGGTGAGTTTTACCGCGAAAAAAGCCGTTTAG
The DNA here is from genome assembly GCA_021151825.1 of Cellvibrionaceae bacterium. Taxonomy (GTDB): domain Bacteria; phylum Pseudomonadota; class Gammaproteobacteria; order Pseudomonadales; family Cellvibrionaceae; genus Cellvibrio. The sequence continues at coordinate 403,789 of JAGKWQ010000005.1, read as the reverse complement.
TCTGGAGTTGTCTATGAGCGAAGAATCCCCGTTTTATTCCTGCGAAATTCCGGTGCGCTGGGGCGATATGGATGCCTACGGCCACGTCAACAACACGCTGTATTTCCGCTATTTTGAGGAAGCCCGTTTCCAATGGATGCTGGATAAAGGCCTGCCGCTGAAAAGCGATACTCACCCCGTGGTGGTAACGATTGGTTGTACTTTCCTGCGGCCGATCTTCCATCCCGAAACCCTTCGCATCGACGTCTACCTCAGTGAACAAGGGCGTTCCAGTTTTATGGTGAAGTACAAGGTTTTTACCCTGTCGCAGCCTGAAACACCTGCTGCTGAAGGCTATTCCAAAGTGGTGTGGGTCAGTGCGACGGATGGTAAGTCTGTGCCTTTGCCGGATGTTGTTCGCGCCTGGTTTCCAGCGGCGTGATTCCGATATGGCTGGCCGCCGGAGGCTGGGGATTCCTGGCGTCCAGCGCCCTGATTATCGGGGCTTTACTCGGCTGGTTTATTTGCTTTTCGCCCAAATCCATTGCCCATGTCATGGCTTTTGGTAGCGGTATTCTGGTGGCTGCCCTGGCGTTTGAGCTGGTTGATGAGGCATTGGCGCAAGCCGGTATAGTCTGGGTTGCCGGCGGTTTTATGGCCGGTGCGTTGGTGTTTTCATTGATCAATCATCGCTTGAACCGCCCCGGCGTCCGCCATCGTAAACGCTCCCACATCCAGCAGCCTGCTACTAGCAATACCGGGGTGGCGATTGCCGCCGGTACGCTGCTCGATGGTATTCCCGAATCCATGGCCATCGGCCTGTTGGTCGCTGGTGGTGGCAAGCTCAGTATTGCCACCGTTGCGGCCATCTTTATTTCCAACATCCCGGAAGCCCTGTCCAGCACCGCCGGCATGCACCGGGCGGGTCGCAGTGGCTGGTTTATAGTGCGGTTGTGGGGCGGAATTGCCTTACTCTCCGGCGTTTTCGCGGTGTTTGGGGCACTTTTTTTTGGCGCTGCACCGCCGCACATCAAAGCTTTGGTTACCTGCATTGCTGCTGGTGGCATATTTGCGATGGTGATAGAAACTATGATCCCCGAAGCCTTTGCCGAGACTCATGAAATGTCCGGCTTGATGGCGGCCCTGGGTTTTGTCGCTGCGCTGGCACTGCAGGCAATTGATACGTGAATGGATTCTAACGGCTTGTGCGGGTAAAAAAGCGCGCCATTTAACCAGTCAAAAATGGCAGTTGCGTGACAAAATCTGTTGAATTGTACAGAGCGCAAAAATAAAAAAACTTTGTCCCCTTTTTAAATCCTCCGCTCTCTTGGTAGTTGCCACAGCGAATTTGCTGCCAACCATACCAAGAGAGAAGTTCATGAAACGCGTGCCTTTTTCATCCAATTTGCTGGCTGCCAGTATCAGTAGCCTTTGCGCATTAAGCCTGCCGTTCCTTGCCCCGTTTGCGTCCGCCCAGCAGGGTTCGGCGGAGGACGGTTTGATCCAGGAGATTGTTGTGCAGGGTTCTTACAGCAAAAGTTTGCAGTCCGCGCTCGAGACCAAACGCAACGCTGTGGGCGTAGTCGATGCCATTGCTGCTGAAGACATCGGTAAATTTCCCGCGCAAAATATCGCCGAAGCCTTGCAACGGGTGACGGGTGTCGCAGTAGTGCGCGATCGCGGTGAAGGCGTTTATGTAAGAGTGCGCGGCCTGGGTTCCAATTTCCAGGTGACCAGCCTGAATGGCCGTGCGATGGCAGTGAATGAAAATGTGCGTACCTCGGGCCAGTTTGGCCGCCAGTTCCGTTTTGATACCTTGCCCGCCGAGTTGGTCGCCAGTGTAGACGTCATCAAGAGCCCGACGGCGGACCTCGAAGAAGGCGCAATTGGTGGCACCGTCAATATCAAAACCTTCAAACCCCTGGATTTGAAGGAAATCAAATACACCGGCTCTATCCAGGCCAGTCACTCCGAATTAGCCGATAAAACCGACCCGCGCTTATCCGGACTGGCGAGCTGGACGAACAGCGATAACACCTTCGGCGCGCTCATCTCCGCCGCCTACGCCGAGCGCAGCCTGCGCCAGGACCGCTCGCTCAACTTCGGTTGGACCCAATCCACCGCCGGTATCGATACTGACGGCAATGGCAGCCTGGATTCCGGCCCGATTATCACCCCCGGCGGTATTCGCCCGACGCTGGAACTGGAAGATCGCGAGCGTATGGGCGTTGCCACCGCGTTGCAATGGCGTCCGGATGACGACACCGAAGTGAACTTCGATGTGTTTTATGTCGATCAAACCGTGGACTACGACGAGTTCACCTACAGCGCTGATTACACCCTGGCCAAGCTGGTTCCAGGCTCTGCCATTATTCGCGACGGTGCTTTGATTGGTGGTTCCACCAATGATGGTGCGGTACAAATCGGCCGTGAAAGCTCCGGCATCAACGATGAAAACCTGGCAGTGGGATTGAACGGGTCTACCTATTTTGGGGAGTGGAAACTCTCTGCTGACCTGTTCCATTCCACGGCGAACAGTGAAGATTCGGATCCGATCATCCGCACCCGTTTCCGCCGTACCAGTGGTGTGGCGTTTGACTTCTACTTCCCGAAAGTGAATGGCGATTCGGTGCCCAGCATCCATTACAAAAATGCGGATTTGATGGACCCATCCCAATGGTTGGGTCGCCGTCTGGAGTGGCGCACCATTCGCGCTGAAGATGAAGAACAGGCGATCAAATTCGATGCCGAGCGCGAGCTGGATTTCCTCGGCTTTAATAAATTAACTAGCGGGATCAAATTCCGCGAACGCTCGCGCGATTATTTCCGCCGCGATCTGGTACTGATCAACGGCATCGAAGGTGTGGTGTTTGATGAGAGCTACTTCGAATCCTTTCCTGTGAGCGGTTTCCTCGGCGATGCCAAAGGCGAGTTCCCGACGGTATGGCTGGTGCCGGATGAAAGTAAATTCTGGAGCAATTACCCCGGCGCGGCGGATTTGGCCGCGCCCTTATCCTCTGCGGATTTGCGTAATTCCTACCTGATCGAGGAGTCCATCACTTCCGCGTACGCCATGCTGGATATGGAAAACACGCTGGCCGGTTTGCCCCTCAAGGGAAATATTGGCGTACGCGTTGCGCAAACTGAACAAACATCATCGGGCCATGCGGCGGTTTCAGGTGTAACTACGCCAGTGAGTTTTGATGAGGACTATATCGATGTGTTGCCGTCGGCCAACTTCAGCCTGCATTGGGCTGATGACCTGATCACCCGCGCCGCCATCGCCAAAGTGATTACCCGCCCGGACCTGCAGGATATGGCGCCGCGTCTGACGTTCAACTCCGGTGACATCAATACCGCGAGCGGTGGCAACCCCAACCTCAATCCGTTCGAAGCCTGGCAATACGACCTGACGCTGGAATGGTATCTGGATAAGGTAACGGCGCTGTCGGCAGGTGTGTTCTACAAGGATATTTCCACCTTTATCCAAACCCGGAAATCCACGTTGGTATTCAACGGTATTCCCTACGAACTCAGCTCCAAAGTGAATGGTTCCAACGCGGACGTGACTGGTATGGAAGTCGCTTACCAACAAGTCTTTGACCAGTTGCCAGCACCGTTTGATGGCCTGGGTATACAGGCGAATTACACCTGGACTGACTCCAGCGCGGTGTATGTGGATAACGACAAATCGGTCAAAGGCGATTTGGAAGACGTTGCCAAAAACAGCTACAACCTCACCGCTTTCTACGAGAAAAATGGTATCGGCTTGCGCCTGAGTTACAGCTGGCGCGATGGGGTGCTGAACCAGATTGGCACCAACAGCCTGGCCTCGGAAAACAAAGCCGCCTTTGGCACCTTGGACCTGAGCGCCTCCTACGAACTGTCGGACCGCATCACGGTATTTGTGGAAGGTATCAACATCACCGACGAAGCCCAGCAGGACTTTGTACAGGGCGATGAATTCCGCAGTTACACGGATTACGGCAGCACTTATTCGCTGGGAGTGCGCGCCAGTTTCTAGGGCGCCGCGGCACCGAAAATCCCATCTGCTCGTGGATGGGGCTCTCCCCGAGTCTAGATACCCCGGATGACTCGTGCTTTGGCTGGGCTGGCATTTCAGCTCAGCCTTTTTTATAACGGGTTAGTTTAGTGTTCACAGAAGTGTCACAATTCTGCGGCAAAACAGCAGCAGTCAATATCGACCCGGATTTTCTGATTTCAACAGGTACTGTTATGCGTTTAACCCGTCGTCACTTTCTTAAAAATGCCAGCGCTACGGCGATCGCCCTGGGTGGCTTGCGCAGTTTGCAACTCCAGGCGCAGGTCTATGCGCAAGATCCGGTCTACGGGATCGATAAGGTCGGCCAATTAATGGCGGACCCAGCGGGTATTCTCAATCTGCCCCGGCATTTCAGTTACAAGGTCATTGCCCGCACCGGCGACCGCATGAGCGACGGGTTATTCACTCCCAGTGCTATGGACGGGATGGCGGCATTCCCCATGCCGGGCGATGCCAGCAAATGCTTGCTGGTGCGCAACCATGAGCTGGATTCCATGGGCGAGGAAGTCGATGCCTTTGGCGGCAATAAAGATCTCGCGCGAAAACTCGTCGGCACTAAAGCCTACGATCACTTTGGCGAACTGCCGGTGAATGGCGGTACCAGCACCCTGGTTTATAGCCATCGCAGCCAGCAAATCGAACGCAGCCATTTAAGCCTTGTTGGCACCACGCGCAACTGCGCCGGTGGCGCGACCCCGTGGGGTAGCTGGCTCACCTGCGAAGAGAGCCTGGTTGGTAAAGCCCATGGTTATGGGCGCGAACACGGCTATATCTTCGAAGTGCCCGCGCAAGCCAAAGGGCTGGTGGAGGCGGTGCCGCTGAAAGATATGGGGCGTTTTGTCCATGAGGCGGCAGCAGTGGATAGCACCAACGGCATCGTTTACCTTTCAGAGGATTACGAGCGTGGTTTGTTTTATCGTTTTATCCCCAAAACCCCCGGCGCGTTGCGTGAGGGCGGGCGTTTGCAGGCATTGGCGATTCGCGGTTGGAAACAGGCCAACACCCGCAACTGGCCCGAAGATGTGAAAGACAAAAACGCTCAGAAAGTGGCGATGCGCCAACGCTTTGAATGCGAGTGGATCGATCTGGACGACGTGACCTCTCCCGAAGGTAATTTGAGCGCGCGCGGTGAAGCCAGTGGCGCCGCAATTTTTGCCCGTGGCGAAGGTCTCGCGTTTGCGTTGCGCGATGACAAAACCCGCGAAATCCTTTTTGCTGCAACCGGCGGTGGCCCACTGAAAATTGGCCAGGTCTGGCGTTACCAGCCCAGCCAATTCGAAGGTACGGTGCGCGAAAGTGAACAGCCCGGGGTGATGGAATTGCTCTATGAAACCCACAACCGCGCGATTATGGAATCCTGCGATAACCTCGCCGTTGCGCCCTGGGGCGATTTGATCATCTGTCAGGACAGTTATTCGGATACGCCCGATACCGTGAACTACCTGCGCGGTCTCACTCCCGACGGCAAAATCTACACCCTCGCCATGAACGCGCACCCGGAACAAGGCGAATTCTGCGGCGCCTGTTTTTCACCGGACGGCAGCACCTTGTTCGTCAATATCCAACGCCCCGGCTTCACCCTCGCCATCACCGGGCCTTGGGCCAACTTGCGTAACCAGGCAAAGGGTATTGAGAGGCGAGGCTAGTCATCCATTGTGATAATTAATGCAAAATAGCACTATTTAAATTTATGGTGCTATTATGCATTTTATGGACTTACTGGATCATTCTTATGAACCCGCTCGCAGCCACCATTAAACAGCAGTCTTCCCACGCCTTTACCCCGGAACATGCACGCGCAGCATTACAGTGGTTGCACAAAATGAGTGGCGCCGAGTATTGGAATCTTGCTGTTGACGAGCAGGCGGAGCTACTGGGTGGTGTACCCAAGCGTACTTACCATGAATGGAAGCGTCGGGCGTTGGCTGGCGAGCCGGTCGAGTTATCGCGCGATACGCTGGAACGGTTGAGTTTGTTGTTGGGTATCGCTAAAGCATTGCAAATCATTGCCCCTGCGGAGCATTCGGAATTGGCCTATCGCTGGTTTACCACCCCTAACCAGAATTCACTATTTCAAGGGTTATCGCCCAAGGATTATGCCATTGCGCGTGGAAGCATTGAGGCGCTGTATACCCTGCGCCGTTATTACGATGCAGCACGAGGTTAATACGAGCCAAGGATATGGATGCCTATCAACTGACCCTTCCCGAGTGGAAGCACTATCGCGTTATTCACTCGCGTTTTCCCCCTCGCAACCTGTTTGATGATGATCCCATAACCCAAAATCTGTTGGCTGAATTAGAGGGTGCAACGAGCGATAGGCTCTTTCACTGGCGCGAGTGCCTTGAAGAAGTGGATGCCCGTTTTGGTGATGGTTGGGGTGCAATAATGGCCTCCTTTTGTTATATCCGTCCCGGGCGTTTTAATACCCACGCTTTTGGTGCTTACTACTGTGCCGATTCGATTCACACCGCTATTGTCGAGTGGAGTTTTCATGCCGCCAAAGTCTGGCGCGACCATGGGTTTGACGATCAGGCTAGCGCTGTTGTCAGGGCCTATGCGGGCAAATTCCAACAGCCTTTAGTGGATCTGCGAGATCAACCTTCGTTACACCTTCCCGATGACTACGTGCCGTCACAGTCTCTGGCGCAAACATTGCGGGCCCGCAATTACTACGGTGTTATTTACCATTCTGTTCGCCATGAAGGCGGGGTGGCGGCAGCATTGTTTCGGCCGCCTGCCACTTCAGCTGTGCGCCAGACAGCGCATTATTCAGTGCGTTGGAATGGCGAACGGTTTGTGGAATTTGCCAAGTTGAATAATTACGAAAAGCTGTAATAAAAATTTTTGCTTGAATACTTCATTTCATGTTTGTCATAAACCTGACTCGTAACTGCCACTAAAAATTCACGCAATAATATGTACCCTCTTGTGTGGTTTTTCGCTCTTCCTCTATGAGCATTAACGCTCGACTGTTTGCGAAAAATCTACCCACATCGAGGAAATTAGTGTGAAAATTTTTTTAAAAGTTATTGCTGCCATGAGCATCAGCCTGCCGGTGCTTGCCAGCGGCAATTTTAATGTGCTCACTTATAACGTGGCCGGTTTGCCGGATCTATTCAGCTCCGGTAGCCCGGCGACCAACACCGCAAAAATTAGCCCCTTGTTGAACGATTACGACATTGTGGTTGTGCAGGAAGATTTCAGTTACCACAGTGATTTGCTCAGCCAGAATAACCATCCGTATAAATCCAGTCATTCGGGTGATATTGCCATTGGCGACGGGATGAATTTATTTTCGCGTTTTGCGTACACGGATTTTGCGCGCATAAAATGGAACGATTGTTACGGTGTGTTTGATAGCGGCACCGATTGTTTAACGCCGAAAGGTTTTCATCTGTCGCGCCATTTTTTAAATGGTGGTGCAATTGTGGATGTTTATAATTTGCATACCGATGCTGGCAGCGATACCAATTCATTAGCGGCGCGCGCTAAAAATACCCTGCAATTGCTGGCTTTTATTGAAGCCAATTCCAAAGGCCATGCTGTGATTGTGGCTGGCGATACCAATTCCCGTTACACGCGTGCTACCGATAAATTCCACGATTTTATCGCAGCGGGTTTTAAAGATGTGTGGGTGGAAAAATCGCGCCTGGGTAATTATCCGCAAGCAGGTACAGAGGCATTAATGGATTGTGCCAATAAAAATTCCGGCAATTGCGAACGTGTCGATAAAATTTTGTATCGCAGCAGCCCGGCGGTGAACCTGGTATTAAATGATGCTTATGTCCCTGCACATTTTGTTGATCAAAATAATGCAGCGTTGTCTGATCATGACCCGCTTGCTGCGTATTTTTCCTATGCAGTAAATTCCAACTACGCACTCACTGCGGCGCTCGGTGGTCCGCACGGTAATTTTTATAATGATCTTGCTGAATTACACGCGGCAAATTATCCCGCGCTCACCAGTGTTGCTCTTCGCAGCGGTGCGCGCGTGGATAATATTTCCTTCACGTATAGCAATGGTGTAACACTTTCCCATGGTGGCAGTGGTGGTACGCAGCAATCGTTGTCATTGAGTACGAGCAATTACATCACGCAAGTAATTGCTTGCCAGGATAAAAAAGACACCACGCGTATTTTTTATCTGGATATAAAAACCAGTCAGAACAATCGCATTTACGGCGGCACTTATCGCGGCACTTGCCAAACGTTGGCTGCGCCAGCAGGAATGGCGTTTATCGGCGCCTATGGTCGCGCCGCCAATGAATTGGACAAGTTGGGGTTGATAGCAAAAAAACGCTGATGCTTGCCCGCTCCCGTGGTCGCGGGAGCTTTTTAAGCAGATGCTTTTTCGCTGGTTCTTTCAATGCAGAATCAGCGCAATTCCAGTTGAATGCCTACCCGGAAGCTGCGCCCATAATGGGTGTAGCCGGCAAATTCATCGCCGAGCACACTTTCCCATTGCGCAGCATTGGTGAGGTTGGTGGCTTCTGCAGTGAGGCTCAAGCCGGGGCGAAGATGCCAGGCCGTGTGCATATCCAATGAACCGAACGCATCAATATTTTGCGCGGCCAGATTGGCGCTGGCCACCTGGTTCAGCACCTTGTCGCGCCAGCTGTAATGCAGGCGCAAATCCCAGTGCTCACTCTCGCGATAAATCCCCAGGTTCAAACTATTGCTGGCCACATCGGCAAGCCGGTCGCGAATTTCGCCTGCCGTGCTCACGTAAGTAGCGCGTGACCAGGTGCGTGTATAGTTGGTTTCCAGACCCCAGTATTGAAAGGGTTGTGGCAGTAGCATTTGCAGGGCCAGCTCCACACCGGCGATGCGTGCGCTGGCGCCATTGTCGGGTTGGGTGAATTCGTAAACCTGGCCATTGATAAGTTTGTCGCTGGTGCGGGTTTGGAAAAAGTTATCCAGTTTTTTGAAAAAAATCCCGGCAGAAACAAGCCCTTTGTCAGCAGGATAAAACTCCAGTGCAGTGTCCCATTGCCAGCCGGTAACCGGCTTGAGTTCGGGGTTGCCGCCGCTGGCGCTGGCTAAATCGCCGGAGTTAAAACTTAGCCGCGGCGCCAGATCCTGATAATCCGGCCGCGTTATCACCCGCGCCAGGGTAGAGCGCCAGAGTAATTGTGGTGTGGTTTCCAGCACCAGATTGGCGGAGGGTAGCAGCGCCTGATAGTGCTGCTTGAGCGTGGCGGGTGCAGGTTGTTCATTGCCTGAAGGCTCATTGCCCGAAGGTTGATAGCCCCGGGCAGTTTGGATGGTGGTTACCTTGCGCAACCCGACATCGCCGCGCAACGGCCAGCGCCAGTCGGGTTGGTGAAAATCCAGCTTTACGTAAGTGGCGTAGTGATCATCTTTCAGGCGATAGCTGTTAAGCAAATCGCCAGCGCTGAACGGCGAGTGATAAAACGCGCCTTCATCCACGTTTTGCCAGAAAGCAGTGTCGTCGGGGATCAACCAGCGGTTTGGTAAGTTTCCTGCATTTTGTAGAAAGTCGGTGATTGGCATGGGCTCGAAGTAGCTCATGGGAAAATACATTCCACTGATGCCCCGGGTGATCAAACGATCCTTGCGCCAGTAGTCCCGCTCATGGGCGCGCCATTGCAGCCCCAGTTTTATACCTGCCAGCCAAGGGGATTCCATGGCGCGCGACAGGCTTAAATTGAGCGTATCTTCCTGATCCTCGCTGTGGGTTAAACGCCATTCCAGGCGTCGGCCCGGAAACGCCTGCGGATTTTCCAGATTGATCGAGCGATAATCTATAAGCGGTAATTGCTGATCACCAAGGTAACGAAAATGAAAGCTAACATCGTCCTGGCGGCGCAGGCGAGTGCGTTTGATCGGTGTGGGATTGCGGCTTAGTGCGCGGCTGCTGGCCCAGCTTCCATCCCAGATGAAGCTTTCGCCTTCCCAAGTGAAATACAGGTCAGTTAAGCGATTTTGGTCGCTAATGCCTGCCGATTCACGACCAATTTGCACTGAGCCGTTATTGGTATCACCTGCCACCAACGCTTGGCCGCGCGTTTCACTAGTACCGGATATGAGGTTTTCGCTGTGGTAATCAGCGCTATAACTGAATTCCTGATAATCGATGGTCTGCTGCAATTGCAGCCAACGTAGCCCGGCGTTAAATGCAGCGGTGGGGTGCCATTGCAGCACGCCGCTTATGCCGACCCGTTCCCGCTCTTCCAATTCCAATGTCGGGCGTAGCCCGGATGGGGTAAGCAGGGGCGAAGTTCCGCCGTTAGTGGAGGATGTCTCTGCATCTACCTGTTCCCAGCGGAAATTCAATACCCGATCTTGCCGCAGGGTTTGATTGCTGTAGGTAGTCGCTAACAACACCCCAAACTGTTGTTCGCCATCGGCCCAACTGGCCAACCCGGCCAAACGTGGAGACCAGCCGCCAGCCAGCTCGCCGTTGTTGGCTTTGGCACTGAAGGAAAGTCGCGGCTCCGCTGAATCCAGCGGAGCAAAGGTGCGAAGGTTCACACTGCCACCGATGGCGCCTTCATTCTGGTCGGCGGCGGCACTTTTTAGCACTTCAACGCGCGTGACCAGCTCGGCCGGAAATAAGTCATAGTGAAAGCGGCGGCCATATTGCTCGGAGTTGCGCACATTTTCGTTTACCGCCAGGTTGTGCCCATTGAGGCTGAGGGTATTAAAACGGGTTGGCAGACCGCGAATACTAAGGAAAAGCGCCTCGCCCCGTTCGCGCACCACGGAAATTCCGGGGCTGCGTTGAAGTGCCTCGGCAATATTGTTTGCGGGGAATTTGGCAATATCGTCGGTGATAATGGCTTCAATAAGTGCATTACTGTCTTGTTTAAGCTGCGTAGCTGCTTGTTGGTTCCGGTGATAGCTACCTACGACTAATAAATCTTCGATGTGGAAGGGATCGGCCTGCTCAGCAGGAGGTGGTGAAGGTTGCGCATTGGGCGGGCGCAATACGATCAGCCAGCCTGAACCCTGCTGTTTCGCGTGATAGGTAGAGTGCTCCAGAAGTTTATCGAGCACGTCGGCGGGAGAGTATTCTCCGGCCAATGTTGGTGCTGTGATTCCGGCCAACTGGCGGGGATTGAAAACGATAGCGACCTGCAATTGCCGTGCGATTTGCGTTAATGCCTGACTGAGCTGTTGGGCAGGCAAATCAATCTTGATGAGCCGGGCAGGGGCGGTCTCTGGATGGGTGATCTGACTATAGCTATATACCGGCAAGCAGCATCCCAGTAACAATAAAATCCGGCAAAGTGCAGGCCGGGTACGCAGGCGCAGGTGCATCCTCGGCCTTGCCCTGATCAAGGCCTGGCGGTCAACTGTAACTCAGCCTTTCCCTGGCTCATTACGGTCTTGAGTTGCAAACCATAGAGCTCGGTTAACAACTGCAGGGTTGTGGGTGCATCCTTCAAATGAAAGCGGCCCGCTACCGGCATACTCGTCAGTGCAGGGTCCGACACGTGGATAGGCTTTTGGCTGTAGCGATTAAGCTGCTCAAGGAGTTGCCCGAGTGTGCCATCCTCCAATTCCAGCCAGCCCGAGCGCCAATCTACTATTTGCTGCACATTAACGGACAGCCGCTGTATGCCTGTTGGGCTGATGAGTGCGCGCTCTCCGGCGCGCAACAATTGGGGGCGATTTGCAGGCTGGTCGCGCACTTCAACAGCACCTTCATAGACGGTGACTTCGATGTGGGTGGCGGTTTTATCAATATTAAATTCAGTCCCAACCGCGACTACGCTGGCGCTGTTGATGCGTACTTCAAACGGGCGGCTTTTATCTTTGGCAACACGAAAGTAGGCGGCGCCTTGCTCCAATTCAATCTGGCGGCGTTGCTCGCTGAGCTGTACCACTATCTGGCTGGCGGGACCGACTTCCACTTGTGAACCATCCTCCAGTTGCAAGTCATGGCGAATTCCTACACTGGTAGCAACCGGAATGGGAGTCACCGCATTCATATCCGCACTGTAAAACTTGAATGATGCCGCTATGGCGATGCAAAGGCAGAGCGCAAAAGCGAAGCCTGCGCGCCAGGTGTTGATGGCAAAAAGCCGCGCTGGCGGCGGTACTGATTGGGCCAGTGCGGCTTGTGCTGCCCGGGTCAGTGCCGGGTCATTCCAGGTACGTACTAATCGTTCAAACAGTGCGCGCCGACCCGGCTTTGCTTCTAGCCATAACAAAAAGCGTCGCCTGGAAAGCTCATCCAGTGGTTGTTCACTCAACTGTTCCAGCCATTCGGCGGCACGCAGGTAATCATCATCGTTGTCGGTAAGTACAGGTGTGTTATTCATAAATCGGTAATTGGCAGGGATTATTGGGTATCCAGAAAACGTTGCAGGTCAGCAAGTGCTCGGGTCATATGCTTTTTGACGGCTTCTTCACTGAGGTTCATGGCGGCAGCGATCTGCTCGCGCGATTCACCGCGCAGGCGGCGGCGAATCAGCACTTCCCGCCGTTGCGCCGGCATGGTCACCAGAAAATTTTCCAGCATGCGCGCGCGTTGGGTTTGACAGGTGTGTTCTTCCGGGCAAGGTTTGGGACAGTGCAGGTCATCCACTTCATCCAGTGGCAGGGTGTGGTGTTTGGGGCGATTAATGACCAGATTGCGGGCGATGCGCACGGCGTAAGCCAGAGGATTACGCAGCGGTTGACTGCGTGCCTGCTCGATAACACGCAGGATTGATTCCTGATAGATATCGGCAATGTCGCTGCTGTTGGGCGCAATTTTACGAATATAGCGCTTGAGTGGTCCGCTGCTGGATGTCAGGCGCTCGTCCAGTATTTCAGGTTCGGAGCTGAGGGGATCGGGCATAGCTGCTTTCTCGCTACTTACTAGCGTGCCAGCATAGGGAAAATATATGACAATTCGATGAGCAGCGAACCGCCACAGGTTCGCCGCTTGGCAATAACTTAAGCCGCTTGTGAGCTGTGCAATTCCTGCCAGGCGATCTGGTCGCTGTGATGCAGCAGGCGCATTACGCCCTGGTGATCTTCTACTAATGCAGTGCAGTTTTCGATCCAGTCGCCGCAGTTGGCGTAACGCAAACCGCCTTCCTCGCGCAACGCCGGGTAATGGATATGCCCGCATACCACGCCGTCGTAACCGCGGCGTTTGGCTTCACCAATGGCTTCGCGCTCGTAGGTTTCAATCGCTGCTTTGGCACCTTTGATGTTGCTTTTAATCAAGCCGGCAAGGGAGAAATAAGGGCGGCCAACCAGCTTGCGCAAGCGGTCAGACCAACGATTAATGAATAGCAGCAACTCATAGCCGTGATCACCAATTACCCGCGTCAACCAACTGTGGTTGATGTAAGCATCCATAGCATCGCCGTGCATGATTAGTAAACGTTTGCCGTCGGCGGTGACATATTCGTGTTCGTGGGCGATCTCGATTGGGCCGAATAATTGGCCGCAGAAATGGCGAATCGGATCGTCATGGTTGCCAGGTACATAGACCACACGCACTCCTCTGGCGGCCAGTTCATAAAACTTCAACATCACCTGATAGTGCTTTTTGGGCCAGCAAAAACGGCGCTGTAGCGACCACAAATCCACAATATCTCCTACCAGATACAAGGTGTCGCAGTGGATTTTGTCGAGGAAATCGAGCAGATACTCTGCCTTGCAATCGCGAAAGCCCAGATGAATATCGGAGATCCACACCGTGCGGGCATTAATCAGATAACCGGTAGGGCGCGGGGTGGGCGACTCTGCAGTTAAAACGGCGTCAAGCAGCGGAGCGGCCAGGGGGTGAACTGAAGAATTCATGATGCGTTTCCGTGGCTGTTTCACCCAATTTTGCGGCGAAAGTGTGACGAAAACGCAACATTTTTATGAATCTTGAATGACAAGCTAGTGGCTGGTGCGGACCGTGCTTGAATCATGGGGGATGGAATCTTGCATTAGCCAATCGAGTACTGCCTGGCGACTTTCGAGCATGTCCTGATACGTCTGGAGGACCACGGGATTGGGGTTTTGTTGTTCTCTGAGTAACGCAATACGCGACAGCAAAAAGCTGATGTCGGCCTGAACTTTCTCAGCCACTTCAGTGCTGTTGAATGCTTCGGTACCTATATTAAGTATTGTCATGGGGTGACCTATCCTTGCTGATTTCGCCGCCAATCAGGTTGATGGTGTCAGTGCGGCATGTTGAGCAGTATCACCCAAAGCGAAATGTGAGAATAGTCGCATTTCGCGCAGAGTCTTGTGCGATTTGGCTTACAAGACTCGCGTTTAACCTTGTTGTTTTCTGAATAGGGTCAAGCAGAACATCAATGTTGCGGACAGTACGATGGCAGGGCCGGCAGGGCTATCCCACCAGAAGGATGCACTCAAACCGGCGATTACTGCCACTGTACCTAACAAACTGGCCACCACGGCCATTTGCTCCGGCGTGCGAGTGAGCCTGCGGCTGGCGGCAGCCGGGATAATAAGCAGTGCAGTAATGAGCAACACTCCCACTACTTTCATCGCGATCGCAATTACTAATGCCATCAATAACATCAACGCCGTGCGCACACGGACTACCGGCACGCCTTCAACTTGTGCCAGCTCTTCATGGACGGTGATGGCTAGCAATGGTCGCCACAGCCAGACCAGGGCTGCCAGCACACCGAGGCTAATAACCCAGATGCTGATAACATCGCCCTCGCTTACGGCCAGGATGTCGCCAAACAAATATGCCAGCAGATCAATGCGATTTTCACTAAATACACTGACGCACACCAAACCCAATGCGAGAGTAGAGTGGGAGAGAATGCCCAGCAAGGTATCGGTGGCAAGGAAGCGGTTGTGTTGTAGCCCGACGAGTATCAGCGCCAACAACAAGCAGCCAAGGGCAATGGCCAGATTGAGGTTAATATCCAGCAATAATCCAAAGGTAACGCCCAGCAACGCGGAATGGGCGAGGGTATCGCCAAAATATGCCATGCGCCGCCACACAGCGAAAGCGCCCAATGGACCGGCGACCAATGCCACAGCGATGCCGGCAAGCAGTGCGAGAAGGAGGAAATCAACCATGGTGATGATGCTCGCAGCTGTCGCCACAACCGGGACCGTGGCGATGGATCAATTTGTTCTTCCCTCCCTGGATCACATTACCGTGAGCATCGTGTTGATGGTCATGATGGTGAGTGTAAATCGCCACTTGCGGCGCACTGGTGTTGCCAGTGACCTCGCCAAACAGGGCGAGGTAGGCGGGATCATTGGTGACCTGTTCCGGGTGGCCCTGGCAGCAAACGTGTTGGTTGAGGCAGATTACGGTATCGGTTGTCGCCATCACCAAATGCAAGTCATGGGAGACCAGCAGTACCCCGCAATGGCGGCGGTTGCGAATTTCGTTGATCAACGCATACAGTGCTGATTGGCCGGTAACATCTACGCCTTGAACCGGTTCGTCCAGTACCAATAATTGCGGGTCGCGCAGTAAGGCGCGGGCCAGCAAAACCCGTTGGGTCTCACCGCCGGAGAGCGATTGCATGGGTTGGTTGATCAACTCGCTGATGCCGGTGAGCTGCACAATTTCGTCCAGATCCACCCGTGGTTTGCCGCCCAGCGCCAGAAAGCGCGCAACGCTCAGAGGCAGGCTGGCATCGATGTGAAGTTTTTGCGGCATATAGCCGATGCGCAAATCCGGTGCTTTCTCAATCGTGCCTTGATCAACCTTGATCAGCCCCAACACGGCACGGACAAGGGTAGTTTTGCCGGCTCCATTGGGGCCGATGAGAGTCACAATCTTGCCTGGTTCCAATGTCAGGTCGGCATGCTGGAGTATCTGGCGGCCATTGCGGGTAACGCCCAAGCCGCGGGCGTGGATCAAAATATCCCTCATGCGCCAGCCCCAGCGCAGTTACCACACAGGCCGGATACTTCCAGCGCCTGGGTTTCCACGGTAAAACCAGCATCTTTTGCGACTTGCAATATTTGTTGGCTGAGCGCGGGCTCATTCAGCTCGATGGCCACGCCACAAGCGCGGCAAATCAAGAAATGGCTTTGGTGTTTGGTTCCGGGCGATGGGCAGCCGATAAACGCGTTCAGCACATTGATGCGGTGAATCAGCCCTTGCTCCAATAAAAAATCCAGCGCGCGGTAAACCGTCGGCGGCGCCACGCGGCGGGTGTTAGCCTTGGCGAGCATTTCCATCAGTGTGTAAGCGCCCAGCGGTTTGTGGTTTTGCCAAATCAATTCCAACACCTGCAAGCGTAAATCGGTCAGGCGTACCCCGCGGCTCAGGCAGAGGTCGCGCGCGGCTTCCAGGGCATCGTGAATGCAATGGTCGTGATCGTGGTGGCTACAGGCGATGGGGGTGTGTTCCATAAGAGGATCCGGCTGGTCAATCGCAAAGGTGTATAAACAGCAGATATGTTACTCTATAACCCATTGGCTGGCATGTTTTTCAGTAGTGCAGTGATTTCCGGTTGTGGATGTGAATATGAGTCGTGCAAGTATTATTTGGGCTGGGGTAATTATGGTACTGGGGCAATGTTTGCCTCTGGCGGCGGAGGCCAAACCAAAAGTCCTTGCCAGCATCAAACCGCTCGCACTCATTGCCCAGGAAGTTACCGGCGATAAGGCGCAGGTTGATACCTTGTTGCCGGTAACGGCATCGCCCCACGATTATCCTTTGAAAATGTCTGACCATCGCCGCTTGCATGATGCTGATCTGGTGTTATGGGTCGGACCGCAACTGGAGAGTTTTCTGGGGCGCTCCCTAGCGAACATTCCCCCTGCAAAAATAGTCACGACCTATGATTTGCCGCATCTTTTTTGGCCGCAAGCGGTTGAAACCGATGGGCATCAGCACGCTAACCATCAGCACACCGGCGGTGATCCTCACTTATGGTTGGATCCGCGTAATGCACAAGTAATTGCCCGTGTGCTAGCAACAAAACTGGCGGCGATAGATCCGCAGTCAGCCAAGGATTATCAAACCAATGCCGAACGCTTTGTGGCTAAAGCAGAGCAGCTAGATCAACAATTGAGTCGCCAGCTGGCTCCGGTCAAAATGCAGGGATTCGCGGTTTATCACGAAGGTTACAGCCATTTTGTGGGCCGCTATGGTTTGCATCAGATAGGTTATGTGACCTACGCGCCAGAGCGTCGCCCGGGTGCCAGGCATTTGAAAGAATTGCAGGGGATATTGAAGCAGGAAGGAAAGTGCCTGTTTGTCGAACCTTATTACCAGGTTGAATCCATCAAAACTATGGCTAAATCCATCGGGTTGAAAATTGGAGTACTGGACCCTATTGGCGACCAACAGGTATCCAGCTATCAACTATTGCTCGAAAAACTCGGGCAAAGTTTTTTAACTTGCCTTGCGGATGTGGCTAATAACTGATCCAGTCAACGGCGGCCGCACTTTCACATTGCGCGCTGCCAGTAAATCCAATTGGCGATTATTCAATTCAAGTACGAAGGCATCGTAGTATTGGCGAATATCTCTATCGCTGGATGCTCCTGCTTCACTCAAGAGTGACAACATCCCATCCTGGGTAGCCATACGATGACGCACGCCTGTTTTGTGGTACACACAGCTCGCCAATTGTTGCATGCGAAAAATCGCAGTCTGGGAAAAGATTAAGGTGTCCATGACATCCTCCGGTTCATTGAAAATAACACCCACTACTTTGTGGATAGCAACACGGCGCATACTTCAAAACGGAGTTCAATTGCGTTACCTCTGACAAAAAATCCCGTTTACAGCCTGATTTTAGGTTAGAAAATAAACAGTGCGAGAGACTTGCACGCCAAACCAAAGCAAATTCCAAATTTGTGATTTCTACAAAAAAAGAACCCTGCTTTGATATAACCGATGGTTATATGATCAAGAGCAGGGTTAATACACGAGGAGAAAATAAAGGAGAAAGTAAAAACAAATCAACAGCTTAAGAAAAAACAATGCTGTGCCAGGCTACAACCGGCACAGCCGGAATCTTACAGATTAAAGGTACTAGCTAATTTAGCGTCCAATTGCTTCTCGAGTTTGGCATTAACATTCTTGTTAAGCGCTTCGGTTTTTTCAGCCAGATCTTCAGTAACACGCAATTCGGTTTTGGTCTGGGTCGCTTCGGCGCTGATTTCAGCAGCGGCGATGGTCAGATTTTGCTCTTCTGCTTCGCTGGCGTAAGCACCGGCAGTTGCCAGAAACAGAGTAGAAGAGGTCAGTACTACGGTCAGTGCCAGGTTAACGGCTAATTGTGCAAATTTTTTCATCGTGGGTTCCTCCTAACGATGTTTCAATTCCAGTTGCCTTGTGAGCAACCCTTCTGTTGGTAAGTTGCCTTGGGTTAGGTTTTACAGTAACAACACGTTGGATTTGTTTTGTTACTGTATGTTACGCATGGTAACACATTTTTATTTTCTGCCTAGCCCCTCATTAAACTTTTTAGTTATACAGATACCTATTTTGTGAATAAATACCGAAACTTAGCTATTAAAGTTAAATTTTTTGCCAAGTTTGGCGCGTGGTAACACATATTTGCACGGGTAACACTTTTGGATGGTTACTGGCTTCAAGAGTGTTACCGGTTGAGGCGCGGATAAGATTGCCACCCGTAATGGGCATGGTTGCGGCTCGTAAATAAGGGCTTTGGTGTATGCTTCTGCCCACAAAAACCTGTTTAAGATTGATATTGCTATGACCGAAACCCAAACCCCGGCACCACTAGTGCTTGTTGATGGCTCCTCTTATTTATACCGCGCATATCATGCGTTACCGCCGCTGACCAATTCCAAAGGTCAGCCGACTGGTGCCGTAAAAGGTGTAGTGAATATGATGCGCCGCTTGCGCAAGGATTATCCTGCGAGCCAGATCGCAGTGATTTTTGATGCAAAAGGCAAAACCTTTCGCGATGACATCTATGCCGATTACAAAGCCAATCGCCCACCCATGCCCGATGATTTGCGCCCGCAGGTACAACCCATCCACGACATAGTTCAGGCGATGGGTTTGCCATTGTTTGTCATAGAGGGCGTTGAGGCGGACGATGTAATTGGCACACTCGCGCTGCAAGCAACAGAAAAGAAAATGCCGGTAATTATTTCTACCGGCGATAAAGACATGGCGCAGCTCGTGAACGAACACGTCACGTTGGTAAACACCATGACTGAAACGGTGTTGGATATTCCTGGTGTAAATGCCAAATACGGTTTTGGTCCGGAATTAATGGTTGATTACCTTGCGTTGATGGGTGACAAAGTAGATAACATTCCCGGCGTCCCTGGTGTGGGCGAAAAAACCGCGCAAGGATTAATTCAGGGCGCGGGTGGTTTGGATGCTATTTATGCGGATCTGGAAAAAGTGCGCACGCTGTCATTTCGCGGTGCTAAAACTATGCCGGAAAAATTAATTGAACATCGCGACATGGCGTATTTATCGTATCGTCTCGCTACAATTAAAACCGATGTTGAATTACCTTTTGGTCCCGCCGAAATTATTTGTACACCGGCAGATAATCAACGCCTGCTTGAATTATTTGAAGGATTGGAATTTAAAAGCTGGGTGACAGACCTCAATAACGCCGCGCCTGTTACAACAGCGCCTGCGCTTGCCATTGCCGGTAATGAGCAAGTGGTTGAAGAAAATCATGTGCCGGTAATTTCTGCCGTTGAAAAACATTACGATATTATTACCGATAAAAATCTATTTTCTGATTGGTTACAGCGGCTACAAAAATCCACGGCATTTTCTTTTGATACTGAAACCACTGCATTGGAAATTATGGATGCAAAAATTGTCGGCCTCAGCTTTGCAATTGAAGCAGGTGTTGCCGCCTATGTACCTTGCGGTCACGACTACATGGGCGCACCGGAACAATTGCCGCTGGACTGGGTACTCGAACAATTAAAGCCGATATTGGAAGATGCCAGTAAAATAAAAATTGGTCAGAATTTAAAATATGATCGCAGTGTGTTGTTGAATTACGGCATTGAATTACGCGGCATTGAGTTCGATACCATGCTCGAATCCTATGTGTGGGATTCTATCGGTAGTCGCCACAATATGGATGCCCTCGCACAAAATTATCTGGATTACAAAACCATCACCTTTGAAGAGCTTGCAGGCAAAGGTGTAAAACAACTCAGTTTTAATCAATTGAAAATAGAAGATGCCGGCCATTACGCGGCAGAAGATGCTGATATTACCTTGCGCTTACATCAATTTTTTTGGCCGCAGCTAGAGCAAATCGCCAATTTGAAATCGGTGTTTCAAACTATCGAAATGCCTCTGTTGCCAGTGCTGTCCCATATTGAACGCAACGGTGCGTTAGTCGATGCAAAATTGCTCGGGCAGCACAGTGTTGAGCTGGGTGAGCGGCTGACGCAATTAGAGCGCAAAGCGTATGAAATAGCTGGGCAGGAATTCAATTTAAGTTCACCGAAGCAATTAGGCGTAATTTTATTCGAGCAACAAAAATTGCCGATCATAAAAAAAACGCCTACTGGCACACCGTCGACCGCAGAAGAAGTATTGCAGGAATTAGCGCTGGATTATCCGTTGCCTAAAGTTCTGATGGAGTATCGTGGCCTGGCGAAATTA
Organism: Cellvibrionaceae bacterium; assembly: GCA_021151825.1. Classification (GTDB taxonomy): domain Bacteria; phylum Pseudomonadota; class Gammaproteobacteria; order Pseudomonadales; family Cellvibrionaceae; genus Cellvibrio. The sequence goes on along the minus strand of JAGKWQ010000005.1, from coordinate 383,207 downwards.
AAATCTACCTACACCGATAAGCTGCCGCTGGAAATTAACAAGCGCACCGGTCGTATACACACCAGTTACCATCAGGCAGTTGCAGCAACCGGGCGGCTCTCATCACAAGATCCTAACCTGCAAAATATTCCCATTAAAACAGAAGAAGGGCGCCGCATTCGCCAGGCATTTATTGCTCCGGCCGGTTATAAGTTGGTAGCAGCAGACTATTCGCAAATTGAATTGCGGATTATGGCGCATTTGTCGGATGACGCTGGTTTGTTAAGTGCTTTTGAAAAAGGGTTGGATGTACACCGTGCAACCGCTGCAGAAGTTTTTGGTGTGGGTTTGGATGCGGTTTCCCATGAGATGCGCCGTAGCGCCAAAGCGATTAATTTCGGATTGATTTATGGTATGTCGGCGTTTGGTCTCGCCAAACAATTGCACGTGGGGCGCAATGAAGCCCAACAATATATTGATCGCTATTTTGAGCGCTACCCCGGTGTGCAGCGCTACATGAATAATATTCGTGCGTTGGCGCATGAGCAGGGTTACGTGGAGACTATTTTTGGCCGCCGGTTATATTTACCGGATATCAATGCCAAAAATAAAAATTTGCAAATGGGTGCAGAGCGCACCGCGATTAACGCGCCTATGCAAGGTACAGCGGCAGACATCATTAAAACTGCCATGATAAAAGTACAAGCCTGGCTGGACGAAGCACGATTGGATGCCAAAATTATTATGCAAGTGCACGATGAATTGGTGCTTGAAGTTGCCGAAGCACAATTGGATAACGTGCGTGAAGGGTTGATCGCGCGGATGTCGTCCGCTGCCAGTCTCAAAGTGCCACTCCTGGTGGAAGCCGGTGTTGGCAATAACTGGGATGAAGCACACTAATAAATACATTAATTAAATAATCGAACCGGATTTACAGGGAGGCAATTTCCGGTGCGATTAAACGTAGTGGGAGAGGGAGTTGGTGATGAAAATAATAATTCGTTGTTTATGGTTACTACTTTTTTTGCAACCATTCATGGCTCGCGCCGAATTGGTTGTCAGTCATCGCTCTCCGTATGCACCGGGCGATACACATCATCTCTACAGTACCGCGCTCTTGCAATTAGCGCTGGAAAAAACACGTACCGATTACGGTGATTTTCGCCTCAACCCCATTCCACCGCGTAATTATGCCCGCGCTTTAAAAGCGCTGGTTGATAACGATTATCCCAATTTGGTTATCGAAACCAGTTACGAACAAAATCTCACGCTAAACGCTAATCTGAATTTTATTAACTTCCCTATAGATCTGGGGGTGTTAGGTCATCGGGTTTGTTTTATGAATCCCAAGCTCAAAAAGAGCGGCCTAAAAATTGATTCGCTCCGGCAATTGAGTCAGTACAGTTTTGCTCATGGTGTGGGTTGGGCCGATACCCTGATTTTTCGCCATAACGGTTTGAAGGTGAGGGAGATTGATAACTACGATTCTATTTTTTTAATGGTGATAGGTGGACGCGTCGATTTTTTTTGTCGCGGGGTGAATGAAATCCTGGGAGAAGTCGAACAATTCAGCCAGCTTAATAATCTGGTCATCGATGATCATTTTATGCTGGTATACACTTTGCCTCGCTTCTTTTACCTGAACAGTAAGAATGTTATTGCAAGAAAGCGTATTGAAGAAGGCCTGAAGATGGCTTATGCGGATGGTTCCTTGCAGGCGCTCTGGAAAACCCACTATCACACCAGCCTGGATTATGTCCGATTGAAAGACAGAAAGGTTATTGCGCTGGAAAACCCATTGCTTGGTAACCTTAAAACCCGATTTACCCCGGATTTCATCGGGCTGCTGGATGATAAATCACCAGAAAGTCAATCAAACCCTAAAACCAATCGACCTTGAAAAGCCTTGGTAAAAAGTTTTTTGCAGATTTGAATACAAAAGTGGTTTTTAAGTCTTTGAATAATATAGGGTTTGTTAAATTAACAAAAAACTGTGCAAATTTTTTAAATTTTCTTTGAACTTATTTGAAGAGAGGCGGGTCTCAGTAATGTGTGTTTTACGATCATGAGCTAACTCCTCCCCTATTGGCACTTAAGCCAGCTGAGCGAAATTGCTAAGCAAACCCCGATAATATCGGGGGTTTTTTTCGCCCGCATTTTTTGTCTCCTGCAGGCCACCCGGGCAATTGTGCAAAAATTGTTGCAATTACAAAGATTTACGTTTTTTCATGAACTTATATTCGACGTGTTGAGTCAGAGAGTACGTAATTGATGCTGACTTGTCCGTTTCGATTGAGCTTAACTCCTGTTTTTGTCCTTGGTCGAAAGACCTAGCCCATCTGGCATCACCCCAAGGGTGCCAGTCTTTTCCGATGATTTATCCAAATCATCGGTTTTTTTTATTGGCAACTCGCTGTTTTCTGTAGCTAATTATTCTTGATCGGGAGCTACTTCACTGCTTCCATTATTAGTTTCGGGTGCCAACCACAACTGAAGCTTGGCTTTAAGATCGTCAATTCCGGCATATTTCAACGCTGAGAAACATTGCACACTCGCACTATCCAGACCCAGCTTTTTCAATTCTTTCTGAACCTCAAAAAGGCTTTTCATTGCTTGGCTGCGGCTGAGTTTATCGGCCTTGGTCAGGAGGACATGCACAGGCATATGGCCGCGCTTGGCCCAATTAAGCATAGTAGTGTCAAATTCTTGCAGCGGATGGCGGATATCCATCAATAACACCAGTCCTTTCAGGGTTTGGCGTTTTTGCAGGTATTCGGATAGGTCGCGTTGCCACTTTTCTTTTTGCTCGCGTGATACCTTGGCGTAACCGTAACCGGGTAGGTCGACCAGACGCTGGTTTTCGCCCAGGTTGAAAAAATTGATCAGCTGGGTCCGGCCCGGCGTTTTACTGGTGCGCGCCAGCTTTTGGTTGGTTAATGCATTGATGGCGCTTGACTTGCCTGCATTTGAGCGCCCCGCAAAGGCCACTTCGCAACCCACTTCCGGCGGGCATTCGCGAATACTGGGGGCGCTTTTAGAAAAATAAGCCTTGGTAAATACGATCTCGGTCAAGATAATAACCCTTCAAAATAGTGTGTTATTAGCGCGTTGGTAATATAATGCCGCCGCTTTTGTAGGTCGCGGTGCGCGCCAAAAGGCAGAATTCATGCGAAATAGGGGTGCAATTGTAGCTTGTTGGTCCATCATTAAGCGAACTTGTCACCCGGTGTAGCTCTTGAAGTCACACCCATAACAATCAGATTCATCGATCAATTCGGGTTAGCCAATGAAACATATCGTACGAAATGCACTTTTATCGCTGGGTTTGGTCGCTATAACCCAGGGCGCTCTGGCGGCGGGAGATGCGGCGGCAGGTGCTACCAAAGCGGCAGTTTGTGGTGCATGCCATGGTGCTGACGGCAATAGCCTGGTTGGCACCTTTCCAAAATTGGCCGGTTTGGGCGAGCGTTACCTGTTGAAACAAATGACAGATATCCAGGCGTGGGATCTGGAAACCGATGCTGCCAAGAAAGCAAATACTGGTCGTGTTGTTATGGAAATGACCGGCTTGTTGGCCAAAATGACCAAACAGGATCTGGAAGATCTGGCAGCGCATTTCTCTGCCCAGACTACCCAGTTGTCCGGTTCCAAAAAAATTGAAGTACAAGTTAACTCAGGTATTAAGGTTGATGCCCTGGAGCTGGGCGAGCGTATTTATCGCGCTGGCAATCCTGCCACTGGCGTTCCGGCCTGTACTGGCTGTCACGCTCCGGATGGTAAAGGCAACATTCCTGCCGGTTTCCCGCGCTTGAGTGGTCAACATCCTGAATATGTTGAAAAGCAACTGCGTGCTTTCCGTGCGGGCGATCGTAAGAACGATGGTGATCAATCGATCATGCGTTCAGTGGCCGATAAATTGAATGATGCAGAAATTGCGGCATTGGCTAACTACATCGCTGGCTTAAACTAAACAAAATATGCTTGCAGGGCGATAAAAAAGGCGACATTAGTCGCCTTTTTTATGTCTGCTCTTTACAGATTGCGTCAGGCGCTGGAGAATCCGGCCCCTATCGGGGAACTTGATGAGGACTTACAGGACTAATCAGGTCAGGCAAATTTCCCCCCTTTAATTTATCCCGGCGAACACAATAAAAGATTGAGGAGCGTTTTATGCGTATTTTGGTTGCCCTGTTGGGCCTGGTTTTTTCCCTGAGCGCGTGTGCCCAGGATAAGTCAAGTGAATATCTGGAGGGCCAGCACTATGTATTGCTGGAGCAGCCAGTACGCACGGCTGACCCAAGCAAGATTGAAGTAGCGGAAGTATTTGCCTATTCCTGCCCACACTGCTTTCACTTTGAGCCATTGCTGCAAGCCTGGGAAAAGAAACAAGCGGGTGATGTGTATGTAGTGCAAACCCACGCGATGTGGAACCCAAGCATGGAGCCGTTGATTCGCGGTTTCTACACTGCAGTCACTTTGAAAGTTAAAGATAAAGCACACATGGCGATTTTTAATGCCCTGCATCTGGAGCACAAAAGCTTCAACTCTGCCGAGCAATGGGCTGATTTCTTCGTGGCTTACGGCGTTGATAAAGCAACCGCCATCAGCACCTATAACTCTTTTGGTGTAACCAGCCAGATCAAACAAGCGGAAGCCCGTACTCGCAGCTACAAAATTACCGGTACCCCGGAATTGGTGGTTAATGGCAAATACCGTATTAGCTCACGCTTGACAGGCGGCCATGAAGAAATGTTGAAAGTGGCTGACTTCCTGATCGCAAAAGAGCGTGCTGCCAAGAAATAAACCTTACACTATTCGCTTTCATTAAAGCCCGCACCTGCCAAGGTGCGGGCTTTGTTTTTTCCGGCGACTAACTTTTCGCGGGTTTTTAGCGCCGCCAGCCTGTGCCCTCACGTTCCCTAGCTATACTGTTTTTTACCTTTACACCATCAGCTGACAGGGCAATGTGCAATTTATGAGTGGCGATAAAAATAATTGGCGGGATAAGTATCTCAATGCCCTGGATGAGCAGGAGCAATTAGAGCAGAAATTTACCCGCCAGCAAGAGTTGCTGCGCAGTGCGCTAGTGCGAGTCAGTATCGCCGCCGATGGACAGGATGAAACCCTGGATAACATCATGAGTCAGCTGCGTGAAAAATTGCGCAGCGAGACCAGCGCCATGGAAATGAACAAAATCCTGGAGCAATTGGAGAAGGCCGCGCTGGCCTTTGAATCTCACCGCGAGCAGGGCGCAAAAGATATCACTGCCGCACTGGGCGAGACCATCAAAGCATTGGATGCGTTCAAGCTGTCTAAAGGCGTTACCAAAGAGATAGGTGACTTTCTCGCAAACCTGCCTCAACGCAGCAAAAAAATTCGTTTGTACCCGGCCTTGTTACAGCAGCTGGCGAGTATCCAGCAGCAGGCGTTAAAAGAGGTCGAGCAACCCAAAGTGGGTTTGTTAGGGAAAATTCTTGGTGCTAAACCTACCAAAGCAGATGAACCAGAAGCGGCAGAGTCCGGTGTGGACGATTATATCGATACCTTGCCGTTGCCCGCAGGCGTTAGTGCGGACGTAGTCCCTAAAGCAGTTGCTACTTCAATGTCGGAACAAAAACCGGCGTATTTGGATGCAATCGTCAGAATCCTCAATGAAATTTTACAAAGCCTGGAAAACGATGCACTTATGCAAAGCCGGGCCCAGGCGTTGCGCAATAAATTGGAAGCCGGCATTGCGCCGGATGCAGTAATACCTGCACTGGAATCGGTGCGCGCTCTGGTAATGGAAGCCTACCTCGCTGCCAGCCAGGCATTTGCCAGTTACCTCAAAAACGTCAATGAAGAACTTGCCGATATTTATTCATTACTCGGCGGTGCAGTGAAACATTCACAAAATGAACGCGCGGCTTCACGCAAATTACAAGACGACATGATGCGTGAAATGGGTGAGCTGGAATCCTCAGCAGAAAAAGCGACCGACCTTAATCAACTCAAGGACAAAGTGAAATCGCAACTGGGAAATATTCGTCAGGCTCTCGACCAGCATCAAAACACGGATCATGCGCAGCAACATCTAGCGCTGCAGTTGGAAACACTCGGCGCAAAAATTAAAACGATGGAAGTCGAAGCAGAAAAAAATCGCACCAGCCTTGAAGTACAACGCAAAAAAGCGCTGCAAGATGCGCTCACCGAATTGCCCAATCGCGAAGCCTACAATGATCGGGCACACGCCGAAGTACAACGCTGGCAGCGCTATGGCCGGCCATTAAGTGTGGCGGTATTTGATATCGACCATTTCAAACGAATCAACGATACCTTCGGACATCAAGCGGGCGATCGGGTAATAAAAGTGATTGGCCGCTCCATCGCTAAACGATTGCGTGAAGTCGATTTCTTTTGCCGTTATGGCGGCGAAGAATTTGTGGCGCTCATGCCAGAAACCGATAGCCAGACGGCACTCGGCGTATTGGAAAAAGTACGCGATGCTATCGCCAACGCCGCCTTCAATTACAAAGATCAGCCGTTAACAATTACCGTTTCAATCGGCGTCACCGAATTTAAAACCAGCGATTCACTGGAGACTGCATTCGAGCGTGCAGATCAGGCTTTGTATGCCGCAAAATCCGGAGGACGCAATCGCTGTCAACGTTTGTAAATTAAGGATGTGATTATGAAATTCTGCATTTCAACTGCACCGCTCAGGCTTTGCAAAAAAATCAGCGCGTTAATGGCATTGGTCTGTTGTTGTGGAATGACACAAGCTGCTGAATTACAACTTAAAGTAAATGATGCTCAGGGACAACCGTTAAAAGATGTGGTTGCTGCCCTGGTGCCGGAACAAAAGCCGGTTTTTAGCCAACCGCTGAGCGCGGTAATCGATCAACACAATAAAATGTTTGTACCAGGTGTTATGGCGATACGCACCAATACGCTAGTGCGCTTCCCCAACAGCGATGATATTCGCCATCATGTTTATTCATTTTCTCCCGCCAAAAAATTTGAATTGCGCCTTTATCATGGCATGACTGCCGAGCCAGTACTGTTTGATAAACCCGGCACTGTTGTATTGGGCTGTAATATCCATGATTCCATGGTTGCTTACATATATGTTGTAGATACTGAATTCCATGCTGTGGGTGATGTGCAAGGCAATGTGCGTATCCAGGCTCCAGCAGGTAAATATCAGTTACATATTTTTCATCCGCGCTTAACAGCAACTGGTCCTGAACTATCAGTCACTCTTAACGAAAAAGCCCCGCTTCAGCAACAAATCAAATTAGACAACCTGACGAACGAAGCCGGTGAAAAAGCCAGCGACGAATTTTCCGGTCTCTTTCAATAATCGACACTGAATTCATAACTTTATGACTATGCCACGAATCAGTTATCTCATAAAACTGCTGGCGTTTTTGTTGGGGCTAGTGGTGACACTGGAAGCCATTTCTTATGTGGCAACTCGTGTGGTTATTAAAAAAGCGGTTACTCAAAACGCGCGTGCAGAATTGGTGGCTGGTGGTGAATTATTTAGTCGCATCATGCAAAAAAACGTGGAGCAGTTGGCGCTTTCGGTAAAAATCCTTACTGAAGATTTTGGTTTCAAAGATGCGGTAACAACGCAAGATGAAAAAACCATTATTTCAGCATTGAATAATCACTCGGCACGAATCTCTGCCGATATCGGTGTACTGATTACCGACGATGGAAAACTCATTGCCAGCGACGAGAATTTTGCCTTGCAAGTCGATGAAGAATTCTCGGAATTAACCGCGCGCGCCAAGGCTAAAGGGCAAGCGTACGATATTATCCGCGTGGACGGGCGTGCCTACCAGTTTGTGATTTATGCCGTGAAAGCACCGGTAGTTATCGGTCTTGCGGGAATGGGGTTTGAAATCAAAAAAGAGTTTAGTTTGGACCTAAAAAAATTAACCGGTTTGGAGGTATCGTTTATCCATCGCGATGGCACAGAGATGCGTTATCTGAATGGTACATTGAATACTGAATACGTGCATGATTTGTTACAGCAGTTGCCACAACATCCGGCCGTGGGTGAAGTATTTATTTACGATGATCTCATGTCTCTAGCGGTGCCTGCTGCACGGCAAAATGAAAATGTACGTGCAGTGTTACAAGTCCCATTAAGTGAGGTGTTAGCGCCCTATTCACGTTTGAATGTGCAATTATTTTTCCTCGCGCTTACGTTCTCGTTAGTGGCTGCATTGGCCGCGTGGGTGCTAGCGCGCAGCGTTACCAAACCAGTGACTTTGCTAGCCGACATTGCACGGCGTATCGCTGGCGGTTTTTATGCAACGCCTATTGCCGTGAACTCCAATGATGAGCTGGGAGATTTGGCCAAGGCATTTATCAGTATGCAAAAAGCCATTGGTGAACGCGAACAACAAGTACTCTATCAATCAGAGCACGATCCACTGACAGGTTTGCCAAATCGCCTCAGAATTTTCCCTGAATTGCAGAGTGCAATTTCTCGTTCCTCGGCATTGAAGCAGGGCGTGTATTTACTTGTTATCGATATTAAAAATTTCACCCAGGTAAACGATGAACTTAGCCAGGAAATTGGCGACGCCGTATTGCGCGATGTCGGGCAAAAAATAGCGCGCATCATTACCCACGGTGACGTATTGCGTTTGGGCAGTGATGAATTCCTTGCGATTATGATGGCCGCAGAAGCTGACGCTATCAGTGAAACCATTGAATTAATTCACAGTGCGTTTAAAACACCGTTGGTAATAAGTGGTATCCAGATATCAGTTGATGTCAACATTGGTATCGCCGCTTATCCATCCGATGCTGACTCTGCTGAATCATTGCTGCGTCGCGCCAGTCTGGCATTAAATGAAGGGCGCATTAGTGAGCGACACAGCTGTTGGTATCAAGCCGGTTGGGATGAACAACACTTGCGGCGCCTGCATTTATTCCGTGAATTTGAATCTTCATTGCACGCCGGTTATATCAGCCTCTATTACCAACCCAAAATAAACCTGGAGCAACCTGATACCCTGGGTGCAGAAGCCCTGGTGCGGTGGCGCCATCCGGAATTGGGTTTTGTCGCGCCGGATGAATTTATCGGTGTGATCGAAAGCTCAGGGCAAATAACCTTGTTAACGCGGTGGGTGTTAAAAACGGCAATTGCCCAGCTGCGCCAGTTGCTCGATGAAAAAATAAAAATAACCTGCTCTGTAAATTTATCTGCACTGGATTTGTTGGTAGATGAGTTACCTGCTTACGTAGCGGAATTGCTGCAAGCCAATCGTGTGCCGGCAGAAAATCTTTATCTTGAAATCACAGAAAGCGCCATTATGCGTGAAGCTGATAAATGCCTGCATAATTTACAGCGCTTGCGCAGCCTTGGCGTCACTTTATCAATCGATGATTTTGGTACTGGCTACTCATCTTTATCGCAATTAAAAAAATTACCGGTTTCTGAATTAAAAATTGATAAGTCTTTTATTTTAAATCTGGACACCAGCGCGGATGATCAATTAATTGTTCGCTCCACGATTGAACTGGGTCATACGATGGGCCTTAGTGTTACGGCAGAGGGTGTGGAATCCGAAGCAATTAAAGCGGTATTAAAACAATATGGTTGCGATACTGCGCAAGGTTATTTGTACAGCAAACCATTACCAGCGGCAGATTTTACCCGTTGGGTACACGACTATTTGAAAGAGCTGCAATAAATATATTCAGTAACGATTTATCGGCTTGAATATATTACAGATCGGGTATCGAAAGGAAAATGGTGCTATGAAAATTATCAAATTAATCGCCGTATTTTGCTTATTGCCTTCATCGGTATGTTTGGCAGTTACTGATTCTGATTTGGCAAGCAGCGACATTATTGCGCGCAGCCGTTTATTAGTAACGGGTGGTGCAACAACCATTGAAGGCGTTGCCGGTGGTGGCATTGTGCCGATGGCGGTAATCTCCGGTTATGGTGCACAAGAAGAATGGAGCGCAACGGCATTTGGCAGTTATGTGGAGACCAGCGATTATCAGCTCGACGTTTTTGGCGGTAGCTGGAGTTGGCGCAATCGGCTTGAATTATCCATCGCCCAACAAAAGCTCACTCATGATTCGCTAACGGCGGCTTTGGCGTTACCCACGGATTCAATTAGCCAGCGTATTGTTAGCGCCAAAGTGCGTGTTACGGGGGATTTAATTTACACCGCAATACCGCAAATCAGTATTGGTGTCCAACACAAAAAAAATCTGGATTTTTTTGTGCCGGGTGCAGTAGGTGCAAAAAAAGATTCAGGCACAGATATCAATTTAACGGCAACCAAATTAATTCTGGGTGGATTTTTTGATCGCAATTTATTACTTAACGCCAATCTGCGTTATAGCAATGCCAATCAAACCGGGCTGGTTGGTTTTGGTGGGGATAAAAATGACGATAAGGAAGTAATGCCGGAAATTTCTGCCGGCGTGCTATTAAATAAACATTGGCTGGTGGGAACCGAGTATCGCCAAAAACCCGATAACCTTTCATTTATAAAAGAAGATGATTGGCAAACCGCATTTGTGGGCTGGTTTCCCACCAAACGAATTGCGGTCGTAGCTGCTTGGGTAGATCTGGGCGAGGTGGCAACGTTTAAAGATCAAACTGGCTGGTATTTATCGTTACAGGGGAGTTTTTAATTATGCGTATTCAGTTAATAAAAATAATCGGAGTGATGGTAGCGGCTTTGCTATTGCCATCGTGCGCCAGCTCACCAAAACAGTCGCTGTATGATGAACTGGGCCAGTATGAAGGGATTGATAACATCGTACGCGACCTGATTTTTATTATCGCCAAAGATGAACGGGTAAACCCGCGCTACAAGGGTGTCAATATGCAACACTTCAAAAAAGGGTTAAGTGATTATATTTGCCAGCTTTCTGGCGGTCCCTGTAAATATGAAAATGAAAATATGAAGCAGGTTCATGCCGGCCATAATTACACCAACACTGAATTCAATGCGATTGTGGATAATTTAATTTTAGCGATGGAAAAACGCAAAATTCCAGTGGGGACTCAAAACCGTCTACTGGCGTTATTGGCCCCTGCCTATAAAGATGTTGTTTACCAATAACAATGCATGCCTTTGCATTTTATTAACATCAATGTTTAACAATATTTAACATATATCCACAAATTTAAGTGTGCTCGTATGCGCTGGCGGGTTTATTCTCTGTTGCACCTGACTTGTATGCCAGTTGTTATTTTGACTGGTATAAACGATAACAAAAAAACAGCACGAGAATTCATTTATGAAAAAAAACGGGTTTTCCCTGGGGTTATTGGCTGCGGCTATTGCCTTCACATCTATCGCCACACCTCTGGCTTTTGCCGATTCACTCGCATTAAATAATCAGGATTATTTTGAAATGCAGGGGCTTAATGTCACTGTGTTTAGTGATATTTATCCTGACGGTCACCAGACAGGGGTCACCGTTATCCAACACGGCAGCCGTGTGGCAGCGAATGGTGATTTGCGTTTGGAGATTTCCCCCGGCCAGTGGTCACCCATGCCTGTCGGTGGCAAACAAACGGTTGATAAAAAAACGCAAACCATTAGCCAAACGCTTTCGTATCCTGACCCGAGTAAAGATCGCAAAGGCTTTAACCCGATTATTTATCCCGATCTGAAATTTACCTATCAAGTTAATGTGACGGCACTGAAAGATAACCAATTTAAAATCAGTGTGGATTTGGAAAAACCCTTGCCGGAAGATTGGGTGGGAAAAATTGGTTTTAACTTTGAAATTTTTCCCGGTGAATTTTTTGGAAAATCCTGGCTGTTGGATACGCAAAGTGGAATTTTTCCACAACAACCCAATGGTCCCTTGGTAAATCCGCACGGTGAATTCCTGACGGCGGCGCTGGCTACGGGTAAGAAATTAATTGTTGCACCGGATTCCGACAAACAACGCATGGCCATTGAAAGCAAAACCGGTGAGCTGGAGTTGTGGGATGGCCGCGCCAATCATAATAATGGCTGGTACATTGTGCGCGGGGTTATTCCGGCCAATAAAACCAAAGGCGCACTGGAGTGGGTTGTTACACCTCATGTGATTAAGAACTGGGTTTATGAGCCGGTAATTCAGGTATCGCAAGTGGGTTATGGTACAGCGCAACCCAAGCAAGTCGTTATTGAACAAGACAAGCGCGATACCAAAGCATCTGAAATAAAAATTTATAAATTATCCGAGGCTGGAAAAACCGAAGTCAAAAAAGCGAAGGTAAAACCCTGGGGTAATTTCCTGCGTTATCAATACATGACCTATGATTTCTCAAACATTAAAGAACCGGGTATGTATCAAATCAGCTATCGGGATAAGACGTCTCACGCTTTTAAAATTGGTGACGATGTGCTATCGCGCAATGCATGGCAACCGACGCTCGAATATTTTTTGCCGGTACAGATGTGTCATATGCGCGTGAATGAAAAATACCGTGTGTGGCACGGGCTGGATCATCAAGACGATGCACTGATGATGCCGCTCAATTTTAATCACATTGATGGTTATATTTCCGATGGCAGCACGCGCACTAAATTCAAACCGGGTGAGCGTGTTCCCGGGTTGGATGCAGGTGGTTGGCACGATGCGGGCGATTATGATTTACGTGTGGAATCACAAATCGGCACTGTGTGGTTGTTGGCAACCATGGTGGAAGAGTTTGGTTTGAATCACGATGCGACGTTAATTGACCAGGAGAAAAAACTGGTTGAGATTCACGTTGCCGATGGTAAGAACGACGCGCTGCAACAAATTGAACACGGTTTATTAAGTGTGCTTGGTGGCTATAAATCCATGGGCCGTTTGTATCGCGGTATTATCGAGCCCACTATTCGCCAGTATGTGTTGCTGGGTGATGCCATGGTGCAAACCGATAATTTACCTTACGACGCATCATTAAAAGAGGGTGAAACTAAAAACGGAAAATCCGGAACCACAGATGATCGTTGGGTGTTCACCGAAGATAATCCAGAGCGTGAATTGGATGTTGCTGCCGGTTTAGCGGCAGCGGCGCGCGTGTTGAAAACATATAATCCACAAATGGCAAAAGATGCGTTGGATGCCGCGCAAAATCTTTACAAGATCGCTGCCCCTAAAACCAAAAAGCAGGAAGTGCGGGTTTTCGCACTGGCGGAATTAATACTGGCAACTGGCAATGATAGTTATCGTCAGGAATTAATTGGTTTGCAACAATCAATTACTGCGGATATCGAAAAAACCGGCTGGGCTATTGGCCGTGTGATGCCTTCAATAAACGATGCAAAGTTTACCCGTGCGGTGAATACTGCCGTTGAGTCTTACCAAAAAATTGTGCGTGAGCGTGCAAAAACTGAATCACCTTACGGTGTACCTTATAAGCCGAATATTTGGGGCGCAGGTTGGAGTATTCAGGAATTTGGTGTTAAACAATATTTCTTCCATAAATCCTGGCCACAGTTTACCGGCACAGATTCTTATGTAAACGCGCTTAATTTTGTACTCGGCGTGCACCCGGGTGAAAACACCCAAAGCTTTGCATCCGGTGTCGGCGCAAATTCTGCGACTGTGGCTTATGGGGTAAATCGCGCAGATTGGTCTTACATTCCCGGAGGTGTAATTTCCGGTACTGCATTAATTCGTCCGGATTTACCGGAGTTAAAAATCTGGCCGTTCTTCTGGCAACAAACCGAATATGTGATGGGCGGCGGTGAAGCTAATTACATGTTTTTGGCGTTGGCAGTTGATAAACTCAATCAAGGTTCGAATTAAATCAACGCCTGAAAAATTCATCTCTTGAAAAAATTGTGACGAACGAAAATCTTATCGCTCGTCACAATTAATAAATCTGCTAATACAGATAAAATATAAAATACGTTTGTTTAGGCGACTCTTCCCGCTGTGATGATTGTCATATTCTAAAGAAATTTTGTTTTTTTTTGTTAAACGAAAATTGCACTTTCGCATTTCTGATTACTCATCCTATTGATAAATAACCGATATCCCTCTTTTAAATCTGCTCCGTAGTGAATTTGACAACGTTGTCCATGGAGCCTATTTTCTCAGCCGATAGTATTGCGCCAATGTAGTTCGCGATGCTATCGGCAAACAACAACATTAATAACGAGAGGGATAAAGAGATGAAAAATAAAGAGATAAAAAATCAATTGAGTTCGGCAATTCGAACGGTTAATCGCAATATGATTATCTGTGGCTCAATAGCTTCAATGGCGATGTTGACCACCGGTGTGCAGGCGCAAGAGCAAGAATCTATTGAAGAAGTGTTAGTGCAGGGGGTTCGTGCCGCGCAAGCCAGTGCAATTAACACCAAGCGCAATGCAGTATCGGTGGTTGATGGAATCGCCGCGGAAGATATTGGCAAATTGCCTGATGTAACCATTTCTGATTCTTTGCAACGTATTGGTGGTGTGCAAATTCAGCGGGTGGCGGGTGAAGGTGGTTCAGTTCAAATTCGTGGTTTGCCTCGTATTGCAACCACTATTAATGGTGAAGAGTTTGTGAATGCAACGACTATCACTACTTCTACCGCTGACTATGGCAATCTTCCATCGCAATTATTTTCTGGTGCCGATGCATATAAATCTCCCGTTGCTACTTTAGCGACCACAGGTATATCCGGTACTGTTGATTTAAAAACCCGGCGTCCATTTGATATGGATGAAGGATTTTCTTTTGCAGGTTCTGCTGAATTGGATCGTGGAGCAGAAACCAAAGAAGAAGATCCTACAGTCAGTGGTCTGGTTAACTGGCGCAACGAAAGAGTTGGTGTATTGATTTCTGCCGTAACGACAGAAAAACATTTAGGCACTGACTTTAATGGTTACAACAATACATCGGCTAACGGTTCATTGGGGTGGGTGGGCTCCAATGGCGGAGCAGACGGCAAATTTTATGCAATCCCACATGGTTTTGTGGCTTGGAATAAAGTTGAAGAACGCAATCGTGATGGTTTGAATGCAGCGTTTCAGGCAGACCTTGGTGATGGCTTCGAATTTATTGCTGATTATTTTTATTCCGAACAGGAAAGATTTAATCGCAAGGTTGGTTTGAATGTGAATACCCGCTGGCAAGCTTACACCAACTTTGCCAAAGCAACTCCCGGTGGTCTCATCGATAAAGGTGTGAATACTACCGTATCAATTGATGACAAACCGGTTGTTGTTCCTCTCTATGCTGCAACGGAATTCAGGCTTAGTCCACAGCGTTTCCAATCATTCACGCAAACCAATGGTAACAACGAAGTTTCTGAAAATATGAGTTTCCAATTAAATTACGATAACGGTGGTCCATTAACCGGCTCTGTGCGTTACGTAAATTCAGCGGCAACCAACGAGCACCGTCATGGTTATAGTGAAGGTGATTTGATGAGCATCAATCCGGACAGTGGTAACCCGGTAATATTTAATACATTTGTTGCTAAAGAATATTGTGGTCCCGGCGATGTTTCAGTGGGGGATAAAGGCGGATGTTTTGCGCGATATGGCAAAGGCATTACTGGCCCCATCGATTTAATTTATAACCTTCAAGGTGAACATCCGGTATTTAGTGGTTTTGAAAAAATCGTTCAGGGTGATCAAGGCGCAATGTCTGTTGCTGATTATATGGCGAGCAAAGACAGTTATCACGTAGGAGCTTTCTCATCAGAAGGGAATACCGACAGCACCGCCGATCTGGATATTTTAAGTGTAAAAGGTAATTACACTTTTGAGGACGCGCCATTTATTACCAGCATTGATGCCGGTTTGCGTTTAAGCAGCCGCGAAGTGGTTCGTGCAGAATTCAGTTATTTTTCGCAATTCGGTGCAAACAAATGTGCGGCGCAGTGGAAAGCCGTGGATCAAAATACTGGCAGTGATGCGCAATGCCAGGAAGGTGAAACAATTCCAAATCCAAAAGCAGGACAGCCCGGTCAACCAGCGACTATTTTCCAAGGCTACACAATGCTGCCGCCCACCGGTATTGATGAACACAATAATGCAATTTGGGTAACTGATTTTGGTCCGGTAAAAGGTGTGCCGGGAATTTGGGCTGCTGATCCGCGTGATTATGATGATCCATTGGCATTTCATAATCGCGTATTCGGTAATACTCAAAAAGTAGATACACCCGGAGCGAGCTGGACGGTGGGAATTGATGAGCGAACTACTGCATTGCAAGCCAATTTTGCCCAGGGAAATGTGAGTGGTAATTTGGGTATACGTGTAATTGATACCGAATTGACGATCAAACAAAACCTTATCGGTGCTGGTATTGAGCACAGTGGTGCCAGCGTAGATATTGGCGATGTATTAACAAAAAGAAATTACACGGACTATTTGCCATCGCTAAATCTTTCTGTCGATATTACCGACGATCTGAAATTCCGCGCTGCTGCTGCAAAAACCATGATGGCACTTGATCTTGCGCAATGGGGTGGTTCCAAGTCAGTCGGTAAAGCCCTCAATGCAAGTTGTGGATGTATGCGAGTTGTCGACGGTAGATTGGATGGTAATACCGAGCTGAATCCCTGGCGTGCAAAAAATTATGAAATGTCGCTGGAATGGTATCAAGGGGAAGCATCAATGCTGAATGCTGGTCTATTCAGAATTGAGGTTGATAGTTTTACCAAACCCGGCACCATTATGCTGCGCGAGCCTGATGCTGATGGTATTACCCGTGATCCAATTCCGTTCAGAACCCAGATTCAAGGTGAAGGTGGTGAGATTGATGGTGTTGAATTAGGTGGAAAGCTGGCGTTTAGCGATTTTACTGATATGGGCTTTGTATCTAATTTAGGTTTGGATTTGAATTACACCTTTGCAGACAGTTCCCAACCAACAAAAGATATCGACGGAAAAGCAAATCCGTTTCCGCAAAACTCAAAAAATACTTACAACATTGTAGGCTGGTATGAGAATGATCGCTTATCGGCGCGCCTTGCCTATAACTACCGCAGTGATCGCCTGGTAGAAGAGGGTGGTGTCGGTATTGCGGGACAAAATTTGTATCAGGATGACTACGCGCAATTGGATTTATCGGTTAGCTATGATGTGACCGATAACCTGGCAGTCTATGTAAATGGTTCCAATATTCTTGAGGAATATGAACAAAACTATTTGCAGTACGAAGAGCAGGTTGCCTTCCAAAATATTTATGAAGCGCGTTGGGCTGCCGGTGTAAGGTTCAATTTCTAATTGTTTCACTGGTGTGAATAAATCCGGACCGCTGCACAGGTTTTCCTGTGTAGCTGTCTGCGTATCGGCGAATAAAAAGAATCACATTATGTATAACCATCAAATCAACCATATTGTTATTGCTGGTGGTGGCACTGCTGGTTGGATGGCAGCAGCAAAACTGAGTCAGCATTTTTCACAGACGGCGGTAAAAATTACGGTTGTTGAATCGAGTGAAGTGGGCACCGTCGGGGTCGGCGAAGCAACTATTCCAACTTTGCGCCGATTTTATCAATCACTGGGAATGAGCGATATCGATGTATTGCGTAAAACCAATGCTACGGTGAAATTAGGGATTGAGTTCAAAGACTGGTATCAACCCGGTAGTTCATTTATTCATCCCTTTGGTTTATTTGGTCACGAGGCTAACGGCATTCGTTTTCATCACTATTGGATGAAGTTGCGCGAACTGGGGGATAAGTCGGCACTGGAAGAATATTCGCTTGGTATTGCCATGGCACGGGCCAATAAATTTACCTTACCATTGGAAAACCCCGAGTCACCGTTATCTATTTTTGATTGGGCTTTGCATTTTGATGCAAGCTTGTTTGGAAGGTTGATGCGCGATTATGCAATCAATCATGGTGTTAAGCATATCGACGCAAAAATCAATCACGTTAATTTGCATGAGGAAAATGGATTTATTACCAGTTTGACCCTTGACGAGGGTCAGCAACTGAAAGCAGATTTTTTTATTGATTGCACCGGTTTTCGCGGCTTATTAATTGGCGAGGCTTTAAAAACACAGTATGTGAATTGGAGCCAATGGTTGCCATGTAACCGCGCTATGGCCGTGCAATCCGAATTGGTTGGTGAAGCGCTTGCACGCACTATCGCCAAAGCACACAGTGCTGGCTGGCAATGGAAAATTCCGTTGCAGCATCGTCAAGGGAATGGCCATGTTTATAGCAGCGAATTTATCAGCGATGAAAAAGCGGAAGAAACATTGCTGCAACATGTCGATGGAAAAGTACTGCACAGCCCGCGCAAATTCCGTTTTACACCCGGCCGCCGTACTTGTGCCTGGAATAAAAACTGTGTTGCACTCGGGCTTGCGGCCGGATTTCTGGAGCCATTAGAAAGCACCAGTATTGCGTTGATTGAAACGGGTATAGAAAAAATATGTAATGCGTTTTCGCGTCCATTTTTCAATCAGGAGCTCGTAAATAACTTCAATCAACTTACAGCGGCTGAATGGGAGCGTATTCGTGATTTTATTATTGCCCATTATAAATTGAACCAGCGCGATGATAGTAACTTTTGGCGTTATTGTCGCGCCATGTCAATTCCGGATAGTTTGCAGCATAAAATCACCGCCTATTGTGAGCGAGGTGATTTACTGCATTACCCATATGAGATCTTTCACCCCGATTCCTGGCTGGCAATTTACAGTGGTTTTAATTTTTATCCTGAACGTTTTAATAAAAAAGTAGAGCGTGTGAACCCGAAATATTTACAGCAGAGCCTGGCGGTAATGCGCCAATCTATTGCTGACGCAGTAGCGAGCTTTCCCTCGCATAAAGAATTTATTCTTCAAAATCAGGCGCAGTACAATGCCT
This sequence comes from Cellvibrionaceae bacterium, assembly GCA_021151825.1. Taxonomy (GTDB): domain Bacteria; phylum Pseudomonadota; class Gammaproteobacteria; order Pseudomonadales; family Cellvibrionaceae; genus Cellvibrio. The sequence goes on along the minus strand of JAGKWQ010000005.1, from coordinate 364,441 downwards.
TCGAATAAACTCACTATGGCTAATTGCATTGTTGCCGGCATGATCCAATGTTTGTTTTATTTTTGCTAGCTGTGCTGCGATATCGTCATCATTAAAATGATCGATGCGATTATCAGTTCGTTCCGGGATAATTCCAAATCCATTATAAATACTTAACCAGCTGGATTTTTCAAAGGCTTCAGGCTCGTGTTGCAAAATATGGCCGCAGCTTTTGAATAATTCAATTTTATGTTCGAGGCTGGGTGGAATTTTCATCGCCTGGCAATAGCGCCAGAATTCGGTATCGGTGCGTTGGGTCAGTTTGTAATGCAACACAATAAAATCGCGGATGCGCTCCATTTCGTGTTGATGACGTCGATTCACTTCGGCAATCATAGCCGGGTTAAACGACATATCAGGAAAGAACGTTAATAGATGCGTAATGCCGGTTTGGATAAGAGAAATACTAGTGCTTTCCAGTGGCTCGATAAAACCTGAAGCAAGTCCGAGCGCATAACAATTTTTATTCCAGACTTTTTTGCGGCGGCCCGCTTTAAATACAAACGGTTTTGGTGTGGTGATTGGATTACCGCTAATGCGTTGCATTAACGTTTCTTCTGCTTTGTTTTTATCCAGGAAGCGGCTGCAAAAAACATAACCGTTGCCAGTGCGATGTTGCAATGGAATTTGCCACATCCAGCCAGCATCCAATGCGGTTACGCGTGTGTAGGGCGTGGGTTCTTCAGTGTTAGTGGATTGCACCGCGACAGCGGCATCGCACAATAACCATTGTTGCCAATCTTCATAACCGGTGTGCAAGTTTTCTTCAATAAGCAGGCCTTTAAAGCCGGTGCAATCAATAAATAAATCCCCCTCAATAACATTCCCGTTATCCAACAGCAAAGATTCAATAAAGCCATCACTTTCGCGCAGGTTTACCTGTTCAATTTTTTGATCGATATGTACAACGCCGCGTGAAATGGAAAGCTCGCGCAATACTTTTGCATAGAGTGCGGCATCAAAGTGATAAGCATAAGAAAAATCGGCTAAGGGATTATTGGGTGTTTCCCGTGGCTGGGCAAAATGATTGTGTTTGGCCAATTGGCTACCGATGGAATAATCGTGCAAATCTTCGGTGAGATTGTTTTTTTTCAAGCGATAAAAATAATGCTGGAATTCGACACCGTTAAAATTAATACCGTAATCGGCAAAGGGGTGAAAGAATTGATCACCCGGTTTGCGCCAGTTGGTAAATTGAATACCCAATTTGAAACTGGCGCGCGTTGCGCGAATAAATTCCAATTCATCCAGACCCACCGAATGATTGAATTGCACAATGCTGGGAATGGTTGCTTCACCCACGCCCACCGTACCGATGCTGGTGGATTCAATCAGTGTGATGTTAATAGCTTTTTTGGCGAGAAATTGAGAAAGGCTGGCTGCGGCCATCCAGCCTGCGGTACCACCACCGGCAATGACAATGTTGATAATAGGTTTACTCGTTGGGTGCGACATGGAAGCTGACCTTGCTAAATGATGGTTATTATTTTAAGTCGCTCTAGATTTGCTGTCCGGCTATCTGTGTAGCCTGAGTTGTTGCATATTATCGGAATTGCCAGGGTGAGGTAATTATTTTTGATAGTCGTACGCCCATAAATTTAGTGGGCCACGGTAAATTTTTATAACAATCAGCTGGATTGTTGTTATTAATGCCGTGTGGGAAAATAACGTTATTACTCTAATTAAAAACAGCGGGCATTCATGAACCTTTTGGCCTTCGGCCAAACTCAAAATGCTACAGAACTCATATGAAAAAAATAGTGATAGTGGGTGGCGGTACCGCCGGATGGATGAGTGCGCTGATTATGGCGCGGCAGTGGATTGCCAAGGGATTCCAGATTGAACTGCTGGAATCGCCTGACGTGGGCATTATCGGTGTGGGGGAAGGTTCCACTCCTGCGTTAAAAGTATTTTTTGATTTATTGGATATCGCCGAAGCGGAGTGGATGCCGGAGTGCAATGCAACTTACAAGTGTGGAATCAGTTTTGAAAACTGGTCGACACGTGTGGGTTACGAGCGCTATTTCCATCCATTTTCATCGGCATTGGACCGCCAGACTCTGCCGATTTTTATGCACAACGTGCAAGCGCGTTTACAAGGCGCGGATGTACATGCGCATCCGGATCGGTTTTTTGTGGCTTCGCGAATTGCACGCGAATGCTTGTCGCCAGTAGCGCCAGAAAATTTTCCGTTTGACGTCCATTATGGTTATCACTTTGATGCGGTACTACTTGGGCAATTCTTGCGTAAAAAAGCGATTGAGCGTGGTGTAGTTCATCGTGTTTGCCATGTTGCGCAGGTGCAGCAGGATGAGGCGGGAAATATCGCCGCATTATTAGCAGACAACGGTGAAATTCATGCAGCGGATTTTTTTGTGGATTGCACCGGTTTCGCCAGTTTGTTGCTGCAAAAAACCTTGAAAACACCGTTTGTCAGTTACAGTAATAATTTATTGAATGACGCGGCGGTGGCAATGCCATCTGATATTGGTGAAAAAATTCCGTCAGAAACTGTGTCGACCGCATTAAAACACGGCTGGGCGTGGAAAATTCCGCTCACTAATCGCTACGGCAATGGCTACGTTTATAGCTCGGCATTTTGCTCTGCTGATGATGCTGAACACGAATTGCGTGAACGCCTGGGTTTGCTGGATGCGGACATTCCTGTTCGCCATTTAAAAATGAACATTGGTCGAGCGCAGGAACATTGGGTAAAAAATTGTTTGGCAGTGGGATTGTCGCAAGGCTTTATTGAACCGCTGGAGGCTACTGCATTATTTTTAGTGCAGCAAACCGTGGCGATTTTCGCGGAAGATTTTACCCGGGGCGAATTCACTGATCGTTATCGCAATGATTTTAATAAACGCATCAATGGTCATTTTGATGGTGTGCGCGATTATATCGTTACGCATTACAAAACCAGTTCGCGCACCGATACGGATTATTGGCGAGCAAATACTGCGAACCAGCAAGATGTATCGACAACGATGCTGGAGTTGTATAGCGGTTGGTTTGCCGGAAAAGATTTGGCCGCCGAAGTACAACGGTTAAATATTTCCCATTATTATCCGGCGCCTTCCTGGTATTGCATTTTAGCGGGAATGGGGATTTTACCGAACGCGCAACAAGTGCGAAAACCGACAGCGAACGAAGCCCGTTTTGATCTCCCGGAACTGGATAATTTTTTGCGGCGTTGCACGTTGAATTTTTCTGATCATCGCACACTTTTACATTGCATGGCCGAACAAAAAAACAGCCAGTAAAAAACTCAAACAATTAACTTCAATCAATAAAAAATCGAGCAAAAAGTCCCGGCTAATAAAAAAGCCCCGCAGAGCGGGGCAAACAAGGAGAGACAATCAGTGTGGGGGAACGATTCCCCCGGTTACTTAGAACTTGGCGCGAACACCCAGGGTGTAACGAGCTTCGTACACGTTCTGGTTAACGATTACGTCTTCCCATTGCATGTAGGTTTCTTCGTATTCTTCAGTAATGTTGGTGCCTTGCAAGTAAACAGTCAGGTTGTCATTGATGTCGTAGCTAACTGACGCATCCACATAGGTGGTTGGTGCTTGCCACCAGGCAGCCGGGCTACCGTCGTTCCACGCACGACCAATGAAACGCTCACTGCGGTAGTTGTATGCAATACGCGCTTGCCATTGGGCGTACTCATACCACAATACGGCGTTGATCTGGTTTTCAGAGTTGTCAGCCATTGGCATGGTTTTGCCGTAGAAATCTTTCTCGCCACCAGTACCATCAGTGAAGGTGTAGTTGATGGTTGTACCCAAACCGCTCCATGCGCCAGGCAGGAAGTCAAAGGCTTGTTGATAACCCAATTCCAGACCTTTCACGATACCGCCATCGGTATTGCCACGGGTGGTCAAATCGATCATTTCACCTGGTCTGCGATTAACACCGTCAGAATCCGCAACAGTCGGGATTTGTACGGTGGTCGTTGCAATCGAGGTTTCTACGTCAACACGGAATGCACCCAGGCTAACCATACCGCTTTCGTTGAAATACCATTCATAACTCAGGTCATAGTTGTCGGCGCGCCATGGCTCCATGTACGGGTTGCCATTTTGCGAGGCGCTAACCACCTGGAACACGCCCAGTTCAGGGTTGTTGTTGGTGGTGTAGGTACGGCCCAGACCCAGGTCGTTAGCATCCAGTTGGGTCATGGTTTTGGAGTACGCCAGACGCAGCTTGGTGTTATCGCTGGTATCGAACGCGATGTTGAAGCGTGGCAGGAAGTCGTTGAACGTGCGCTCAACCACTTCGGTGCTGGCGATAGTTGGCGCAACACCATCCAATGCCGGGTACACAGTGCCATCCACGGTGACTTTGGTGGTATCAACCGCTGGAATGAACTGGGTAATGTCCAGATTGGTTTCTATGTATTGCAGACCGAAATTCGCCTGGTAAGGCAAACCGGCTTCACCCGAGAATGAACCCTGGAAGTAGAAAGTTTGGGTTTGGTCTTCAACGGTATAGCTTTGTGCGCCGTCTTTTTGTTTCACGTTGCCTGGATACAGTGCTTCATGGAACGCAAATGCATTCTTCATTGCTTTTGGATTGATGAAGTAATAGCTATTGCCATCGCTTGCCGGGCCAAAATCGCTAACCTGATGGATGTAACCCAGGTCTTGCAATTCGGTAAATTTGAATGTTTTGGCAATGGTGTCGCCACCGGAAACACCGGCAATACCGGAGTCTTTCCACTTGGAGTACACGGTCACATTGTTGCCACTGGCATCTTTAACGGTGAACGGAGCGATCAAATCGTATTGGTTGCGCTCGATTTCGCGATCAGCAAAACGGTAACCAAAATCCAGTTTTACACCGTCATCAAATTCATAGGTGCTGTCAAAACGGAATACATCCAGCGTTGATTCTTCATCGCGGTTTTGATGGGAGAACGCCGACACCAAACCATAGCTGTTGATGTCCTGGCCGAAACCGGACGGGTATTGAATGCTTGGGTGCTTGCCGGAGAAATCGGCAACTACTGGTACACGCTCACCATTCGGGCCATAACCACCCGGGTTAACTGGCGCTTTAACACCGCCGTAGCTGGTTTGCAGGCCGGATTGCATACCGCTGGTGATCAACGCATCCGCAAAGCTGCTGGTGTGATCATTGGTTGCATTGCCGTGCGCATAACGCACAGAACCGCGGAAGTTATCGGTGAAATCGATGTTGGCTTGCAGGTTGAAGTTCAACGATTCGCGATCATCCATCTGGGTTTCACCTTTGGCGATAACGCGCAAAGCTTCCAGATTGGTGACTGACGAGGTGTAGAAATCCTTGCCGTTACCGCCAGCTGCCGGGCCGCGATTAACCAGTGTGTCCAGATCCGGATTCACCCAGTCATATTGTGCCCAGGAATTATCCGCGATCAGGCCATTGACATAATCGCCTTGATCCATTTTGGTGTAGAACACATCGGCAACCAGCTCGACGCTATCGTTCAACTGGAATTGCGCAGTACCGGAAATACCAGTGCGTTCACGTTCGGCAGTACGGTTGGTCACACCGTAGTCGATAGTACCGAATACCTGGTCATTGGTATCGCCGTCGCCGGTCAGGTCAGACGGAGTACCCTGGCCTGGCCAATCACCATTCTCGTTGTAACCGCGGAACCACCAGTCGCTGTACATACCGTAACGGAAGTTTGCCAGGGTGGCTTTAGAGTTGGAAACACTCAGCAACGCGCCGAAGTTGTCGCCGTTGTTAAAGCCGGCAAAACCGGAAATTTTATGGCCGATATCGTCGTCAGTGTATTTACCTTGGGAGCCTTCCGCAGAACCGGCAAAGGTCCAGCCATCATCCAAATCAAACGGGCGGCGGGTTTTCAGGTCGATAGTACCGGCAACACCGGCAGCCAGGGTGGATGCCTGGGCGGATTTGATGACATCCACGCGTGACAGCAATTCAGCAGGAATATCAGTAAAGTCAGGTTGAGCGGTGGTGATAGAGCCCGCGCTCAGGAATTGTTCGCCATTCAGCAGCGTGCTGACTTGTGGCATACCGCGTACGTTAACGGTTGAACCTTCACCGGCATTACGGCGGATCTGGATACCAGGAACGCGCTGTAGCGAGTCGGCGATAGTGGTGTCAGGCAACTTGCCAATGTCTTCCGCGCTGATTGCATCAACTACCGATGCAGAGTCGCGTTTTACGCTAACAGAGTTGGTCAAGGAGGCTTTAATACCAGTAATGACTACTTCTTCAACGTCGTCACTTTGTGCAAATGCGCCGGTCGCGATACTGGCTGCAACCAGCGTAGAAAGTAGCTTTCGATTAAAACTTGCAGAACTTTTCATGCGTGCGTCCTCTAGTTTGTGATTGTTATAAAAAACAACAAAACAACACCGTTCCTGAGCGTTGGATACGGGGTTGTTATCCGGGGATGACTAGACATCTGTGTATCCTGGCATCCACATAAACGGCGCAATCCTAGGTGTAATCGTTTACATTTTCAAACGATTTATGACAAGCGTATTAAGAAGAAAATTTTTTTACGGGTAAATTATTGTCATGATTACCATTTGAAATAACAAAGAAATAATATTTATCTATTTGATTTTTAATGGTTTTAAAATTATTTATTTATTGCATCAATGAATCTAATGATGATTATTGCGCCATTCAAAATAATGGGGATATTTGCAAACGTTTACAAAAAGTTACCTGAGGTGACAATTTTATCGACGCTTTTTAACGCAAAAAAGTTCTTAGTAAAACTTCCCGTCATATAAAAAATTCTTTCTCCTTATCAACGTTTTTGCCTGTTGCAGTTGCCATTCATCAGCTTTATGAATATGTTATATTATAACGTTTTTATTGAGGCTGTTTTATGACCCTGTTGCCAGTTACCGTCCTGTCCGGCTTTTTAGGTGCCGGCAAAACCACACTTTTGAACCACATCCTGAATAATCGCGAAAACCTGCGCGTAGCGGTTATCGTGAACGATATGAGCGAGGTCAATATCGATGCCGCGTTGGTGAACCATCAGGTCAAGCTCAATCGCACCGAGGAAAAACTGGTGGAAATGAGCAACGGTTGTATCTGCTGTACCTTGCGCGAGGATTTGCTGGTTGAAATCCGCCATCTTGCACAGGAAGGACGTTTTGATTATCTGGTGATTGAGTCAACCGGTATTTCCGAACCGCTGCCCATCGCAGAAACCTTTACCTTTGAAGATGAAAACGGCCAAAGCCTCGCGCAAATCGCACGCCTTGATACGCTGGTTACGGTGGTCGATGGCGCAAATTTTCTGGATGACTACTCTGCGGCGTTATCACTAGCGGAAACTGGTGAAAGTCTGGGCGATGGCGATGAGCGCAATCTCGCGGAATTACTGATCGATCAAATTGAATTTTGTGATCTGTTATTGATTAGCAAAACGGATTTAATTGGCCCGGAAAAATTGCAGGAACTGACCTGTATTTTGCAACGGTTGAATCCTGCGGCTGAAATTATTCCAATGGCAAAAGGGCAAGTGCCATTGCCGAAAATTTTGAATACGCAAAAGTTCAGTTTTGAAAAAGCGCAACAGTCGGCAGGGTGGTTGCAAGAATTACGCGGCGAGCATCAGCCGGAAACACTTGAGTATGGAATAGATAGTTTTGTATATCGCGCGCGCCGGCCATTTCACCCACAAAAAATTTATGATTTTTTTGCCAATACTTTTGATCATTCTTCGGCTGGAAATTTCACTGAAAAAGATACGGTTAAAAAACGTCGCTTGCTGCGCTCCAAAGGGTTTTTCTGGCTGGCATCGCGCCCGCAATTTGCCGGGCAGTGGAGCCAGGCTGGCGGTGTTGCACAACATGGTACAGCTGGAATGTTTTGGAAGGCGATACCTCAAGAGCATTGGCCTGACGACCCGGAACAACGTGAATTTATTTTTAATCATTGGCAAGAGCCCTTTGGTGATATGCGCCAGGAACTAGTATTTATTGGGCAGCATTTGGATAAAAACAGAATCATCCGGCAATTGGATAATTGTTTGCTGGATGATGCGGAACTTGTTCTTGGCCAACAATATTGGAAGACGTTACCCGATCCATTTCCGGCGTGGCTGGAGGAATAAAAACAAATTTCTGTGAGGTGAATAAATCACAAAAAGTCGCGAAATTCATTCAGAAATCGTTCATGGCTTCAGGTTCATTCTGAGCTCAACGCAAAAGAAAAACTTTGCGTAACACCAACATGAACACGAGGATAGCGCCATGAAAGTAATCAGTATGAGCAGTGTAGCGTTAAGTATTTTGTTGTCTGTCAATGCAATTGCAGCTGATACGTTTATCAAAATCAGCGATAGCAAAGGTGAGTCGCGCGTAATAACTTGCCCCAACGGTGTTTGTACACTGAATGATGTTGCTTCCGGTTCTTATCAAGTACAGGTGTGTGATGAAAAAGGCGGTGCAATTAGTTCGAGTGTGAGTTTGTCGCATTCTGTGGTGAGCCCGCGCGATGCTGCCAGCGGCTTGGCCACCGGTAAACGTATGCACAAACCAATGGCGATTACCAAAAACCTGGACAAAAGCTCGCCACAATTATTTACGTTGGTAGTGACTGAGCCTGGTTCAAGTGTGACTATCCAACCCCAGGCCAGTGTGGCGGTACCGGTTTCCAGCGGTGTGTCTGGTGGCAAAGTGAATGTGCAGGATATCAGCCTCACTCGTTAGTCCCCCCGGGTTTGGCTGGCGGCAGTGGCTGTGTAGAATGCGTAGCTTCTGTTTATTAAGGCCAGCGTTATGAGTCACCCGCTTACCCCTAGCTCCGCGTCCGGCAGTTCTGCCGGACGCCCATTAATTCCCACCAACATCATCACCGGCTTTTTAGGCGTGGGCAAAACCACAGCCATTCGTCATTTGCTGGCGATTAAACCTGCCGATGAAGTTTGGTCGGTGCTCGTGAATGAGTTTGGGGAAATCGGTATTGATGGCGCGCTGTTGAAAGATGTAAATGCCCACATACGCGAAGTACCAGGCGGCTGCATTTGTTGCGTCGCAGGGCTGCCGATGAAAATGGCCCTGAATATGCTCATCGCCAAAACCAAACCGGATCGCATTTTGATTGAGCCCACTGGCCTTGGTCATCCCGAAGAAATCATCAATACGCTAACCGGCGACTATTACGATTCCGTACTGGATTTACGCGCGACCATCACGTTGGTTGATCCGCGCAAACTCGGTGATGAACGCTATCGCACTAATGCCAATTTTAATGATCAAATCGCCGTGGCCGATGTGTTGGTCGCGAATAAAAGTGATGTAGCAGCGCCGGAGGATCGTGCCAGGTTTGATGGTCTGGTTGCACAATTCCAGCCCCCCAAAGCGGCGTTTACGGTTAGTCAGGGGCAATTGCACCTGACGTGGCTGGATTATCCGCGCGCAGGGCATCAACTTGCCCACCCGCAACATCATGCTGCTCAACTTCAGGCCGCGGGGCGCAATAATCGTTTGCAGCCCCAGCGCGAGTTATACAACGCTGCAGTTAGCCTGCCCGAAGATCAGGAATTTTTGCGCCGTGAAAATGCGGGACAAGGTTTTTATTCTTGTGGCTGGATGTTTCAGCCGCAGATCCGTTTTGACTTTAATCAAGTCTTTGGTTGGTTAAGCGGTTTGCAACTGGTGCGCGCCAAAGCGGTACTGAATACTGATCAGGGCGTGTTTATGTTTAATGCGGAGCAGGGTGTCTTGAGTGTGAACCAACTGCCCATAGATAGTGAGCTTGATCTGTCCGATAGTCGCATTGAGTTAATTGATGATCGCGAGTTAGTCGTCGAGGAATTGGAAGCAATGCTAATGTCGACGCGTATTGGTGCGGCAGAAAAACCTGCTGGATAAATGCACAATTCCGGTACCTAAACCGCTGAAAAGCACCAGACTGATACAGGAAATATCACCAACTTAACGGTATTGGTCTAAGGTTAAGGGTAGAGTTCGCACCGGAAAACTCACAACTACAAATACCTTTTCAGGGGTCAAATAATATGATGTTACTCCTTTCTTTACTGGCGATTTGGGTCCTCGTGGCTGTGCTGGTATATCGGCAAGTGGCGCTGGGCGCTGCTTCCGCCATTGTGTTGATTGCCTGGTTAGTGTTGGGAGCCGTTACGCCTGCGCTCTATTCACCCTGGTTGCTGGTGCCATTGGTATTGATTTTGGCGGTGCTGAATGTTGCTCCTATTCGCCGCGCGGTGTTGACCAAGCCGGTATTTGGCGCGCTGAAAAAGTCCATGCCGCCGATCAGTGCTACCGAGCGTGATGCGCTGGAAGCCGGTACTACCTGGTGGGAAAAACAACTGTTCAGCGGCAAACCCGACTGGAATGAGTTCGCGCAAATCAGCCTGCCGCAACTCACCGCCGAAGAACAATCGTTTCTGGATAACGAAGTTAGCGAGCTGTGTTCATTGCTCGACGAATGGAAAATCCAGAACGATTTGAAAGATCTGCCGCCCGAGGCCTGGCAGTATCTGAAAGATAAGAAATTCTTCGGTCTTATCATCCCTAAAGAATACGGCGGTCTGGATTTCAGCCCCCATGCGCAAAGCCGCATTATGAGCAAAATCGCTAGCCGTTCCGGTACTGCAGCGGTGACTGCGATGGTGCCCAACTCCCTCGGCCCAGGCGAGTTACTAGTGAAATACGGTACTGAAGAACAGCGTCAGCGCTGGTTGCCGGGTTTGGCAATCGGTGCTGAAATTCCCTGCTTTGGTTTGACCGGCCCTGAAGCTGGCTCTGATGCAGGTTCTATTCCCGATACCGGTATCGTCTGCAAAGGTATCCACGAAGGCCAGGAAGTTGTCGGCCTGAAACTGACCTTCAGCAAACGCTGGATTACCCTGGCGCCAGTGGCGACGGTAGTCGGCCTGGCGTTCAAACTCCACGATCCGGAAGGTCTATTGGGCGATCCGTCTAAAAAAGAATACGGTATTACCTGTGCGCTGATTCCAGCCAAGCACCCCGGTGTAGAAATAGGTCAGCGCCACAACCCCGGCTCACCATTTATGAACGGGCCGATTTTTGGTACCGATGTATTTATCCCGCTGGATTGGATCATTGGTGGCGCTGCGATGGCTGGTAAGGGCTGGCGCATGCTGATCGAATGTCTGGGTGCAGGTCGCGGTGTATCCCTGCCATCGCTTTCTACGGCCAGTGGTGAAATGAACTATCGCATGGTGGGTGCTTACGCGCGCATCCGTCGCCAGTTCAATATGGAAGTAGGCAAGTTTGAAGGTGTGCAAGAAGCGACAGCGGAAATTGCGGCCAGCGGGTATGCGTTGGAAGCCATGCGTCAGTTTGTAACCAAAGGTTTGGAAACCGGTGCGCCTTCGGTGATGACTGCCATGGCGAAATATCACGCGACTGAATTGATGCGCAAATCAGTTGAGCATTCAATGGATGTAGTGGGTGGCCGCGCCATTCAAAAAGGTCCACGCAATTTCCTGGTAGCTTCTTATCATTCCGTTCCGGTTGCTATCACCGTGGAAGGCGCAAATATTTTGACGCGTTCTTTGATGATTTTTGGTCAAGGCGCAATGCGTTGTCATCCATTCCTGTTTGAAGAAATGCAAGCAATGCAGCTGGAAGATGGTAATGAAGGTTTGCGTAAATTCGACAAACTTTTCACCAGCCACCTCGGCCATATTTTCAACAATATGCTGCGTACCAAACTGCTGGGCTTCCTGGGTGGACGCTTCAGTAGCGTACCTGCCAATGCGGATGATTTCAGTACCCGTTGGTATCAGCGCATTAATTTGTTGAGTGCGTCTTTGGCATCCATGTCCGATATTGCTCTGGGTATTTTGGGCGGTAACTTAAAACGCCGCGAACTTTTATCCGCGCGTTTGGGTGATGTGCACAGCCAGTTATTTATTGCGAGTTCAATTTTAAAATTCCATTCGGCACATACTCGTACTCGCGCTGAAGATGCCCACGCTGAATACGCGTTAACACGCTCGTTGTTTATTGCGCAGGAAGCGTTGCGCGATTTTGCCGATAACTTCCCGCAACAATGGATCGCCAAATTAATCCGCTTCCTCACCATGCCGTGTGGAAAAATTCTCAATAAACCCAATGACAATTTAATTCGTGAATTGGGTGATTTGATTATGGAAGAAAATCCGGTACGGCAAATGCTGGCGCAATATCTGTACATCAGCCATGATCCGGAAGATGCCGCAGGCCGTGTAGAGAGCACCTATCAATTGTTGTTGTCACTGGGCCCGGTATGGCATGCATTCCTGAAAGCCAAAAACACCGGCAAGATTTCCGGTGCGACGACAGAAGAGCTGGCAAAAGATGCAGCGGCGAAAAATATTATCCAGCCGCACGATGTAGCTCGCGTTGTGGAGTATGATGCGCGTCGCTTCGATTGCTTGTTAACGGATGCATTTGATAAGTTGTAATTATATGTTTGGGTATTAAAAAATAAAAAAGCCCGCGCTTTAGCGGGCTTTTTTATTGAAAGAATAATTCTGGTTAATTGGTTAATTGGTTAATTGGTTAATTGGTTAATTGGTTAATTGGTTAATTCATCTTCCGCAATAACGCTGCAATTCCTGCCTTGGGCTTTGGCTGTATAAAGTGCGATATCGGCGCGCTTGAAGGTGGTGGCAAAATCTTCTTCTTCGCGTTTGTCGCTCACACCAAAACTAGCGGTAACGGCAAGCGGGTTGCCGGGTTCAAATTCGGTGTCATCAATCATAAAACGCAGTTTCTCTGCCAATGCGATGGCAAACTCTTTACGCGTATTGGGCAGTATCACAATAAATTCTTCGCCACCCCAACGTCCGAGAAAATCCTGGGTGCGAATTCCTTTGGCAATAATGGCGGAAATCATTTGCAAAACCCGGTCGCCGGTATCGTGACCGCGACGGTCATTAATGCGTTTGAAGTGATCTATATCGATAATGATTAATGCAAAAATAGGTACATCCTGATCTTGCTGTTTTTCTATATTGCAAATCATCGATACTATCTGATCAATACCAAAGCGATTGTACGCCTGGGTTAACGGATCAACGGTGGACAGACGGCGGAATTTATCTTTTTCTTGCTGCAATTGTTCATTAGTGGAATTGAGCTGGTTAATAATTTGCACATCGTATTTGGTTTGGCGTTGCAGTTGTACCAGGCGAGTAATCGCGAACATAAAGATGCCCAGCATCCAGCTACCAAGAATTAATAAGTACCAGTTTTCTGCCGAGATCCAGCCGCCTACGAATTCAATTTTTTCAATTTCAATATCGTGATTGCCCGGTTGCTTGCCTTCTACATAATCGATACCGAACGAAGAAACATTATTCATTTCCGGGCGCGACAAATGCCGCGGAATGTCATATTGCCCCAACCACCAATCGGCGACGACAAATTCATCGAGGTTAATACTGAGTTCTTTTTTCAGGTCCGGCGTATACAAAATCATTGAATGAAATTTGGTGCTATTGGTGTCGTCAACGTTTGAATAGGCGGGATCAAAATTGCGTAAAAAGATGCGTAATTTTTTTGCGCTACCGGAATAGTGAAGCTTGATATTCATATGTGAATAGCCAGACAAATCTATGCCTCGATTCAGTTTTTCCGCAAAGAGGATATTGAAACTGCAAGCAAAGTATTCGCTCTTATCATCTTCCGGATACGTGCATCGCCACAAGCCGCGCTCCTGGTTCACCCAATAGGCGGGAGGGTTTTCCTTATTATCGGAGGTGGTGTAAAAGTAATTGACGTAATTGGTGTTGGGCCATACGGTCAGGCGCTTGTCGGGGAAAAATTTCTGGGCGATAACTGCGATCACGGTGACAAAAATCGCTAGCAGTAACACCGAGCTAAAGTGTTTATCATTCATTGGTGAGGTCGGTATTCACGGAAAACTGTGTTTAGTATTGCCGAATAAATCAGATTTTCCACAAATAGAATAACGAAGTTGCTGCCTATTACCAACGTGTCGATTTTAATGATTGCAGTGCACAAATTGCTCCGAATCTCACCCAGATAGCGGCTAGCACCAACCACAGTAGGGGGAGCGGATAATCCTTGCGAAAAAACTTGCGGTAAAACCTGCTCATACCTTTGTGTTTATGCCACTCCACAAACAGCGGGCGACTTTTGCTGCAGGTGCCCTGGGCGTGGCTAAAGGGGGCGTCGGGGACAAATAGAATATCCCAGCCAGCGCGGGTAAAACGCAGACACCAGTCCAGGTCTTCGCAATGGAGGAAATAGCCTTCATCCCATAAGCCGATTTGTGCGAGTGCTTCCGGTTTTACCAACATACAGGCTCCGGAAATAGCTTCGACGGAAATCGGTGCCGGCGGCAAAGGTTGTTGATGCAGGTTGAAGTCCACGAGTAAATCTGGCCAGCGTGTAGCCAGGCGCTGTAAACCAAAGCTGCGCACCAGCGTACGACCAGGTGTGGGAGTCAGGCGGCGTCCGCCGGCTTGTTCGGTACCATCCGGATTCAACAATAATCCGCCCGCCATGCCAGCTTTCGGGTTTTGCAGCAATATATGATAAAGGCGGGTCAAGCTGTCCGGCGCGCAAATGCAATCCGGGTTCAGGAAAAACAAAAACGGTTGGCTGGCTGCACGTGCGCCTATATTGCAGGCGGCAGCGAAGCCCAGGTTAGTGCTATTGCGGATAATCCGCAGACGTGAGTCCCCGATAAACTTTGCTTCTACCTGCGCCAGGCTTTGATCATGCGACGCGTTATCCACCAGAATCACTTCGCTGGTTTGGTCGATAACTGCGCTGATGCTTTCCACCAACACTGGCCCGGCGTTGTAGTTGACGATGATGGTTGCGATAGGAGAAGAAGTGGTCACTGAAAAATCCGCAGTAAAATCTGGTCGCGAGCATAACGGATGTAGGCGCGAGCTGCATCAACCAGGCGCATTCCATGGGCAAGTTCACCAATTTGCAGTAGTATGCCAAGCCATTTGTGCGCCCTTGAGCGCCAGAGCGATTTTCCAGCGGAGATGATTCCCGGCGTGAGTAAACTTATCGGTGAAATGCTCGTCGAGCGCGGTTTGGTGCAGCTCGACGATATTAAAAAAGCCCTGCAATTGCAGCAGTCTACCGGTGGCCGTATTGGTGCGGGTCTGGTGCGCATGGGGGCGGTCGCCGAAGAGCAGTTGCTGGATGTTCTGGCTGTGCAGCTGGAATTGCCTATCGCCCTGGTGGGGCGCGACTTGCCGGATGCCGGTGGTTTGTTCAGCCAGATCAAGCAAGGCCGTATCGATATCAACTGGTGCATTGATAATCGCATCATTTATTGGCAGAGCGACGAGCAAACCCTGAATTACACCGGACGCGATCCCTTATCGGCCTTTGCCAGTGATGTGCTCCAGTATCACTACCCTGAATTTACTCTCAAACCTGCGTTAATCCTCAGCCATAGCCTGGATGTGCTGATCGATTATTTGCGCAAGGAGCTGAACGCCGAGCGTTTTTTCTCCGAAGGCAGCGAAACCAAAGGGTTGCGCGAACTGGCGGAAGAGGCGCCGGTGGTGGAGCTGGTTAACAATATTTTTTCCAAAGCCGTGGGTTATAACGCGTCGGATATCCACCTTGATCCGCAGGAAGATGTCTTTCGTGTACGTCTGCGCGTCGACGGGATTTTGCAAACTCACCTTGAGCAACCCATTGATCGTTACCCGGCTGTTGCATCGCGAGTAAAACTTATTTCTGAAATTGATATCGCCGAGCGCCGCCTGCCGCAGGATGGCCGTATTACCACACGCGTTAATGGCCGCGAGATGGATGTGCGTGTTTCTACCTTGCCGGGTGTTCACGGTGAATCCATCGTTATGCGTCTGTTGCCCAAGGATCGCAAAGAACTATCGCTCGCCACCCTGGGATTGGAACAAGATCATATGCAATTGGTTGGTTCCTTGATGCAAGAGGCCAATGGTATTGTGCTGGTAACCGGTCCGACCGGTTCGGGTAAGTCCACTACCTTATATGCTGCCTTACAGGAAGCGACCGATGGCACCCGTAAAATCCTTACCGTAGAAGACCCGGTCGAATATCAATTGCCTGGCATTACCCAGGTCCAGGCCCACGCTGAAATTGGCTATACCTTTGCCAAAGCATTGCGCGCTTTCTTGCGTCAGGATCCGGATGTGATCATGGTGGGGGAGATTCGCGATCTGGAAACTGCACAAATTGCGATTCAATCGGCACTGACCGGCCACCTGGTGTTGTCGACATTGCACACCAACGATTCGCTCTCTGCATTTACCCGTTTAATCGACATGGGTGTAGAACCGTTTTTGGTTGCTGCACCGATTAAAGCTGTGCAGGCCCAGCGGCTGGTGCGCAAAGTATGTAAGCATTGCGCCAAACCCGGCCATGTTCCTGAGTCCATCAACACTGAATTTGCCAATTTGAAGCGCGACTTTACCCCGGCCTGGGTAGAAGCGGTGGGCTGTGCCGCCTGTAATCACACCGGTTATTCAGGGCGTATGGGAGTTTACGAAATCGTACCCATTTCGCCGGAATTGCACGACATGATTATCGCGAACACGCCCGTGACCGAAATGCGCAAGCTGGCGCGCCGTCAGGGACACAGGTCAATGTATCAGGATGGGCTGATCAAAGCCGCGCGTGGCCAGACCACGGTGGAAGAAGTCATGCGTGCAACCAATATTGATGCGGACTAATCATGATGAAAAACAGTGTCATGATAAGCAATAGCGGGGCTGCCAATGCAATTTAGCTACAAGGCGCTCGACCAGAATCAATCGGTAATTAGCGGCGTTATCGAAGCATCCGATGAGCGTGAAGCATCGCGCCTGATTCGCGAGAAAAATTTGCAGCCGTTGAGTATCGCCCCACACGAGGAATCATCGGGAAACATCCGCAAAAAACTCAGCCGCGAAGAAATTACGGTTTCGCTGTTCGAGTTGACGACGATGCTTGAATCCGGTGTTTCTATTGCTGAATCCTTGCAGTCATTGCAAGACGCTGATTCTCATCCACAATTGCGCAAATTTTATCGCTCGGCCTCGGAGCAATTGCAGCGTGGGTCCAGTTTTGGTCAGGCTTTGCGGGCGGCGGAATTAACATTGCCCGCCTATTTCATCCAATTAGTGGAAGCGGGCGAGGCCTCGGGCCAATTGGGCCAAACCATGCGTCGCGGTGTAGAGCAGATGGAATACGATCTGTCGGTGGTCAACGAGCTGCGCAATGCGTTGATTTATCCAGCCGTGCTGGTACTAACGGGTATCAGTGCTGTGGCACTTATTTTTATTTTTGTAGTCCCAAAGTTCGCCAATTTAATGGATGGCAAACAAGAGCTACCCATGCTCGCCACGGCAGTGCTTTCTACCGGCCTGTGGCTCAACGAGAATTTCTACTGGGTTGCTGCCGTCGTGGTGATTGTGGGAGTGATGCTGGGGATGCAATTCGCCAAGCCCGAAGTGCGCCAGGCGTTGCTGGACAAGCTGGCGGGCATGCCGGTGTTTGGCCGCTGGTTGGCGGAATCGGATATCGCCCGGTGGTCCTCGGTAATGAGTGCGATGTTGGCCAGTCATATTGAGCTGACCCGTGCGCTGGATCTCGCTCGTTCCAGTGTAAAAAATTCGCGCCGTAGCAAAGCCTTGTTATCGGCATTGAATGCGGTGCAATCCGGCGGCAGCTTGTCCAAGGCGCTGCAAGATAACCAGATTCTCAATGCCACCGCCTACAACCTCATCCGCGCCGGCGAAAAAACCGGTCGCCTCGCGGAGATGCTGCAAGCGGTGGCAAAGATTTATGAAAACTCCGGCAAAAACCGGATGAAACGGCTGTTGTTATTAATTGAACCACTGGCGATTGTATTTATCGGTATTGCGGTGGGGGTGATTATCCTCGGGTTAATCCAGGCTATCACCAGTGTTAATGATGTGGCGATTTAGAAATCCCCCCGGCCCCCTTTTTCAAAGGGGGAGCTGATGCACAGGTTTGGTTGCCTTTTAAAAGAGGAGATCAGAGCTGGGTACAGACTGGATTCCCCCTTTGAAAAAGGGGGCCGGGGGGGATTTACCATGAACACTTTTTACAGAGAGGACCTATGAGCAATACTAAAACTCACCAGCGCGGCTTTACCATGATCGAACTGCTGGTAGTGCTGGTAATTCTCGGACTGCTTGCTGGCCTTGTCGGCCCGAAAATGTTTGGCAAGGTCGATAGCGCCAAAGTGAAAACCGTAGAAACCCAGCTCAAGCTACTCAAATCTGCATTGCAAACCTATCGGTTGGATATGGGGGAATACCCGAGTACCCAGGAAGGTTTGGGGGCGATCATCCGTTCACCCGATAGCAGTCGCGCCCAGCAAAACTGGAAAGGCCCTTACCTGGACGAAGAAGTTCCATTGGATCCATGGGGTAATGCCTACCAGTACCGCCGCGAAAAAAATGGCTTGCAGGATTTCACCCTTTATTCCCAGGGCGCCGATGGCAAACCGGGCGGTGAAGAGCTGGATGCCGATATAGGTCTGGCGGCGACTAAATAATTTTTTTAATCAGCAGGAACACCATGAACCCGCGCGCCGGTTTTACCCTGATTGAATTATTGGTCGTGCTAATGATTCTCGGGCTGACCAGCGCGTTGGTCTTGCCGCGTTTGCCTGCTATTTACGAGCAGTTTCAGGATAAATCCGACAAAGAGCGGATGGTGCAATTGCTCGCTTCCCTTCCCCTCAAAGCCTATACCCGCCAACAATCGATCAGCCTCAGGCCGGAAGATGCATTGCAGGTTTTAAAGGCAGAAGGTTTGGAATTGGACGGGGCACTAAAAATCCGTGTGCGCCAACCTATCGTTTACCAACCCAATGGTGTGTGCCTTGGCGGGCAAATCGAATACGACTTGAATGGCATTCCCGGCCATCTACAACTCGATCCCCCTTATTGCGAGCCGCGCGAAAATGACTAGATCCGCTCGCGGCTTCACCTTGGTGGAAGCCATGGTTGCACTGGTGATTTTTTCCATGGCTGCCATGGGAATTTACAGCTGGATCAACACCAACCTTATTTCCCTCAATCGTGTCGCCGTTGTGGCCGAATCTGAATTTGTTGTTAATTCCGCGATGGAGCGTTTAAAGCTGGTGGATTTACGCAATGAAACGGAAGGTTCGTTTGATGTGGCGGGTTATCAAGTGCAATGGCGCGCGGAGTTGGTGGAGCCTTGGGCTCAGGGGTTGGCATCGCGAGGAACGTTGAGTTTGTATGATCTCGGCCTGTACACCATCAATCTTGAATTATTGAAAAGTGATCGGGTTGTAACAACGTATAGCTATCGCCATACAGCCTGGTATCAAGCGCGAGAGCCGAAGAATAATGAAGATGATGCATTTGCTCCCTAATGCTGGTGTCCGCCAGCAGAGAGCATTTACCTTAATTGAGATGCTCGTCGTTATGATCATCGTGGCAATGGTCGTGACTCTGGTTGTCCAGGGATTTGGTTATTCACTAGGACTTTATCAGCGAGTCGTTAAAACACAGGCACATGCTTATCAGCAAGCATTCGCTTATCGCTGGTTTACATCGAGCCTTCAATCGCAAGTTGCTATGAGGCCAAAAGACCGTGGCCTTGAGGGTAATCAGCATCAATTATCTACCTATTCTTATGCTCCATTACTTGGGCAACAGGGAATGAAAACATTTATTTACTGGGAGCTCGAAGATAGAAGTGGTGAATTGGTTTTGAGTTATCGGGAAGGGGCTCAGCGCTTTACTGTGACTAGCTGGCCGGGGGCAACGGGCCAATTCCAATACATGGATATAGAAAAAGTGTGGAAGGACAAGTGGCTGCCGGTAAAAGATGATGTAACAGCATTGCCAAGCGCTATTCGCTTGCAGGTATATCAGGGCGATGAAGTTTTTAACTATGTGGTTAACAATGAAACACGCCAGCGCGCGATTATAACTGCTGAGGAGAAAATGTATGGTCGCGAGTAAAACAAAGCGATCATTAGCGCCAGCCCGTGAGCAGGGTTTTATTTTGGCGGCTGTCCTGTGGGGAGTGGCAATTATTTTTATTGTCGCTGGAATATTTCATCACTACGTACAAGAAAAAATAAAAATCGGCATTCAGGCAAAAGAGCATTTTCAGCAACAACTGGATTTGTACTCTACCGAACAAACCTTGCTGTATACACTGTCTAGCTCGCGCGTAACTCGTGCGGGCGTGACATTCACCAGGCAACACATTACTGAATATATCGATGTAGAAGAAGGTGTGGTGAATACTGATCCATTGGGCGATGAGATGTTGCTGGATGGCACAAGCTATCTGGGGCTTGGTTCCAGCGCTTTTTATGTGCAGGATCTAATGGGGCTCGTTGCATTGAATGCCCCGGACAGTTCTGATCTCGAAAGATTGATGGCGAATCAGGAGCAAAATGGGCAAGTCTGGCAGCAATTACTGGCTGCTCTGCAGGATTATAGTGATGCTAACGATACCCTTCGGTTATCCGGTGCAGAAAAATACGAGTATGAACGCGTAGGTCTTCCTTCACCGACAAATGATCTCCTTCGCTCAGAAGTTGAATTACATCGTGTTTATGGATGGGGCGAGTGGCTTGATGCGCATCCCCAATTCAAATGGCAAGAATGGCTTAGTGTTCGTCGCTATTCGACGATGAACCTGAATAGCATGCCAAAATCATTGCTCATTGCGTATTTTGGCCTTAGCGAAGAAATTGCGGAGCGATTGGTGATCGAGCGACAAAAGAATCCGTTTATGAATCTGGATGACTTTTTTTTACGATCAGGTGTTTCAGCAGGGCTAACAGAAGAGAACACACGCTTTTTCTTTGGAAATGAATATCAGATTTCCCTATGGAATAACGGGGGGGGACAAGCTGAAATGATTAGCCTACAATTGACCCCCTCTGGGCCTTACGGTCCTTGGCAAATTAATTACAAATACCGAACTCCCATTACTAGTAAGCGTGATCATGAACCTTTGGCCCTTCAGCAAACCCGCCTCTTTGGTCACACCCTGGGTGATAACCGCTGATAGCGTTTTGCCAATTGATCAGTTGCCCGTGGCAATTTCTTTACAACTGGACTCTGCGCGTCTGATTATTCCGCGGCAGTATCTCTTCTATTTATATATACCCTTGGTGAATGTGCCCAAAGCGCTACGTGCGAGTGTGATTCAACAGCGTATCCAACAGGCAAGCCCGTTTATCAATCCTGAAAACTGGATTATTCAGGAAGACCAGACAGCACAAGTCTGGTTTTGGGATTCAGCGTTAATTACGCGATACCGGATAGATAACCCCGGGTTACCCAAGTCGATGTTGCCTGAACCGCTGTTGCGCTCGCCACAAGACGATGGCTTCTATTTGCAGCCGTGTCTGAATGGTTGGGATATACAGTTTTGGTTTTCTGGCGAATTGATCCATACGCGCTGGTCGCCTCAAAAACCTGATGTGCGAGCCCTGGCGGATTTTGTTCGTAACAGCAGTAAGAGTTCCCGTGATGCAAGCTGGGTAGAATTAAATTCTGATCTACTTGACCGCCCGTGGAACGAGAAGCCTTTCTGGACAAAAGAAACCCTTACCAACGAAAAAGTTGCGACTAAATTGATCGCGGGCCTATTGGTTGCCTGGGTATTCCTGGAATTGGGGTTGGGCGCTGGTACAGAAATTAAATCATCATGGCTGGCTGCGGATGTTGCAGAAAAAAATGAAGCCATGAGTGATCTGGTTAATCAACGTGATGGTGCGTTGCGCCAACAGGAGTTTAACCAGGCGATTGGCCAATTAATCGCAACACCCACGCCACTTTATTTATCGGCACAGGTTAACCAATGCTTGGCTGGTTTTGAATTGGTTGTTTTGGATTGGCAATATCAACGTGGTCAATTGATATTGGTGGTGCAGAAAGAGGGGTTGGATACTCGTGCACTAATTGAATCCTGCGTCACCAATCCTGCATTTAGCGACATACGTGTAGAGCCGGGAATAACACCGGAACAAACTCGCATACTGTTTAGCTTGCCTGGTGGTGAGCCAGAGGAGCAACGTGATGCTGGCTAATCTGCACAATTTACTTTTACCCTATTGGCTGCAATTACAACAGCAAACCAATGCCAATCCGCGTTTGCGCTGGATGTTATGGGGCATTCTTTATATTTTTCTGATTTATTTTGCGCTTAGCGTGGGCGAGTGGCGATCCGAGCAGCAGCAAGGTATTGATCAGCTTCAGCGCACAGCAAATAAGCTTGAACAATTGGAATCCCAAACCGAATGGCCTCAACGCTGGGCTGCTGAAAAGGAAGTGGGTAGTCAATTTCAGCAGCGATTGTGGAAGGCCACATCAATTGGTTTGGCGGAGGCAGATTTACAAAATTTTTTGCGCAATCTTATTAATAACCACAACGGCGATGGTTTACGCCTGCGGCTCGCTCCCACCGAAACCGTGATTATTGGTGATGAAACTTTATTCAAAGTCAGCGCTGAGGTTTCGGTATTTTTGACTGTTGCTCAAATCGATAATCTGATGCGCACTATGGCCGAGCATCCTCAAGCATTAATTACAGAACGTTTCAGTTATGGCCCCCAACGAGCAGGGCAGCTGACTATGCTGGTTACGGCATATTTCGGTAATGCGGAAGCTGATGAAAATACAGAAATTGGAACCAGCAAATGAATTTTTTGCATCGTTTTTCCCAACTGCCTACGCATGAACAAATTGTCTATAGCCTGATGGCAAAGCTGGCTGCTATTGCGTTTGTACTTGGAGTGGTTTGGGTCTTGCTGGGGTTTAATGATCAATCGTCTGCTAGAGAAAATCCATGGCAAGCATCGGTATTGCCCAAGGTAGAAGATGTTGCGGGACTATATGCTGTTGTTTCGGAGAATTCTCGTTGGTTTTCCGAAGTACCCAAACAGGCTCCGGTTGAAGATCCCGCCAAGGCTCTGGAGGGTAAACCTGAAAGTATGCGTCTGACAGGCCTGGTTACCAAAGGGGATATTCGCTATGCGCTTTTTGTTCCTGTCCTGCCTTCCTTATCCGCATCGGGTAAACCTGCTGTGCAGCAATTAAAAGTAGGCGACAAACTGGTTGGTGATTGGGAGATCACCGGTATTGCGGCCAATCAGGTAGATATTCGCCAGGGTGAAGAAGCCCGTACTTTGAGAATGTATCAGCCCAAAAAATAATGGGCACTTTCGCCTTTTCCCGATCTCTTATGGCAGGCATTGGAATGGCAACCATGTTTTCATTGTAAAACCTTGCACCAGCGCATGGGTTTAATCAAACTACCCGCCCAATCGCTTAAGTCTCTATTTTCCCGGGAAATCATAATGTCCAGTTTGAAGGTCCGCTCTGTTGCTATCGCCAGTTTAAAAACTGCCGTGTCTTTTAGCGTGCTTATGGCACTGACTAGTTGTAGCAGTTTTTGGCATAAGCCAACTGCTGCAGAAAAAGGGCAAGAGCTGGTGCAATTGGGTCCACTACGCGAACCCAAAGAATTTAGTCCCGTCGCTAACCAGCCCCAGGCACAACAACCGCAAACTCCTCAAACCAAAATTAAATCCGGCCCCTCAATTAGCATTGGTAGCACTATTGCTGATACTCAAGCGCAAGAATTAACGCTAAACCTGAAAGGTGATCCAATAGCCGGTAATTATCACAATATGCCTTTGCCGGTATTTATTAATGAAGTATTTGGCGAGCAGCTTGGCTTGTCATTTACATTAGATCCGCAAATTGAAAAGCAGGAGGATCTGGTAACCCTTCGTTTGATTGAAGCTGTTCCGCCCTCCGAACTATTCCGTATTGCGTTGCGTATGTTGAATACTTATGGGGTAGCTATTTCCCAGCAAGGTGATGTGCTGCATTTTGCAATTGATAAAAATATCACTGCAGGGGAAACACCGTTGTTAGTGAGTGGTCGTGCGTTGCCGGAAGTACCAGCATCTCATCGACCCGTTTTTATGTTTGTGCCTTTGAAGGCGGTAACGAATAGCCGGGTAACAGGTTGGGTTAGGGATGCGTTAACAGGTAAGGATATTCAGGTGACGGAGGATGCTACTCGCAATGCTGTATTGTTAAAAGGTAAACCGGATTTGGTTAATCAAGCACTTTCTATTATTGAAGTGCTTGATCAGCCGATGATGCGGGGAAAATTTTCGGCCAGTATTGAGCCTGCTTATGTAAAGGTTGATGCGCTCAGTAAAAATCTCAAAGAGGTACTCAATGCCGAGGGTTATGATGCTCAAATGAATTCTCAGTTGGGCTCAATTATTCTGATTCCATTAGCTGGTGCTAATCAGCTCATTGTTTTCGCCTCAACCCAGCAAATAATCAATCATGTGCGTGAGTGGGTTGAAGTGTTGGATCGTCGTCAGCAAATGAGCATTGACCAAGGTATATTCACTTATGAGGTGCGCAATACAGAAGCTGCACATATTGTTGAATTGCTAAATAGTTTTGAAAATGGTGGTAGTACCAATAATACCAGTCGTTCTAATGGGTTAGATTCTGGCAGTGTAATTTCAGATGTAACTAGCAACCCTGGTTTGCAAGGTTCCGGTGCTCAAGGAGCAAGCGCACGAGTCAATGGTGGTAATTTTGTAGTCGATACTAATCGCAATACGATCATATTCAAGGGTAGTGGTCAGGCGTGGCTCGATATGCTGCCGGTAATCCAAACTCTGGATAAAGCCGCTCCTTCTGTATTAATTGAGGTGCTTCTTGCAGAAGTAACTCTGAACGATAAAGAGCAAACTGGTTTTGAGTTTGTAGCCAAGGGATCACAAAAAGTTGGCGGTAAAGTCTATAACACGGTAATGGGAACCCTCGGTGGTTTGGGTCTTGGTTCTTCAGGCTTAAGTGCAACTCTGGATAATGCAGGCGAAACCCGAGCTATGTTGAATCTGTTTTATGAAAACAAGCGTGCTGAAATTCGTTCACGCCCTCGTCTAATGGTGAAGAGCGGCCAGCAGGCAACTATAGATGTAGGTACAGAGATTCCTACGTTGGGTTCATCCAGTGGGGTAACCACGGGCGGTTTAGTCGTTCCACCGAGCATCACCAATCGCAAAACGGGTGTACGCCTGACCGTGTCGCCAATAGTTCATGCATCGGGTCATGTAGACATCGAAATTGATCAAGAGTTAAGTGAAGCTCAACCAAACGAAAGTAGCGGTATCGATTCCCCCAGCATTTTTAACCGCAAAATTCAAACGACGGTGACTCTGCAGGACGGCGGTTCAATTTTGTTGGGTGGTTTGATTTCCAGCTCTAATTCGTTAGGAAACAATGGCGTACCATTACTTGGGAAAATGCCTATACTTGGCAAGCTTTTCAGTGCAGATAACAATTCATCTGCCCGCACTGAGCTGATGGTAATGATCATTCCTTATGTCATTGACAGCCCGGCGGAAGGTCAAGCTGTCACGAAAAGCATTCAGCAGGCTTTCCAGCGGCCCGAGTTGCTGGAGGGTTCTGATTCAACCGCTGTTCAGGTTGATTAAATCACAATCAAAAACGCCGTGATTTAAATCCAAAACCGGGCAAAAGGGTTGGCTTTTAATAACTTAGGCTTGATATATAGGTTTGTTGCGGTATATTCTTGGGCGGTCTTTAAATCGTGGGATTGCTCTTGCAGACCCAAGGACCAAGACCAATCAAATCAACGTTGATTATAAATTCATGAAATAGGAGTTAAACCATATGGTTTCCAAGAAAATTTTAGGGTTGGCTGTAGCTGCTGCCTTCTCTTCACAGGCATTCGCTGCGATTGATATGACCGCAGGCACAAACGGTGCAGGTACTGGTGCTATTCTTGTTGCTAAAGAATCTGTGACCACTGCTCAAGTTGTTGGTGGTTTGGTTCAGTTTGTTAATGCTACTGCACTGGATACTACTTTTGATCTTGGTTTTGGTACATCTGCAGGTTCACACGCGTTCATTCGTATTGACTTGACCGGTGGTGCTAAATTCCTGACTGGTGTTAATGCTGCTTCTTTGACTTTGTCAGGTAAAGCAAACCCAGCAGACTACACTGTATCTGTTGGCCAAGGCGGTGCTGCTGGCGACACTTACGTGATTTTCGACGTAACTGCTGTAACTGCAATGACTCAGGCACAAGACGTAGTGCTGAACTTGGCTGACCTGCAACTCAGCCCAACAGCTGCTTCAGGAATTAATGTTGCTCATTACAGCACATCGCCTGCTGCTGTAGCTGGTTCTGCTACCAATACAACTGGTGCTTTGGCAACTGATAGCTATGCATTCGCAACTGTTGCTCCAGCATTGACCACTACTATTGCTGCTACTTCTAACACTGCAGACGTAAATGCTGCTACTCCGTTTACTCTGTTCACTGGTGCAACTCCAACTGCAACCTTGGGTAACGTGAAGTTTACTCTTGCTGACAACGCTGTTGATGCAACAGGTACTGCTGTAAACACTTTGGCACAAGTTATCGATGTTGCTGCTGGTAAGTCTAAGCTGGCAGTTAGCGGTGATCTGAGCTTCATCGGCCTTACCGATGCTGCTACTACTGCTACCAAACTGACCTTCGGTGGTGTTAACGCTGATGTTGCAACTCCAGCTAGCAGCAAAGTTTCTACTGGTGTTTTGAGCACTTTGGGCGCTCAAGCTGTTGGTACTACTTCTGTTCCTGGTGCGGGTAACAACATTGTTATCACTGCTAACGGTACTGATGTAATCAGCGCTGGTTCTTACTCTTTGACTTTCACTCCAGTAGCTATTGCTAACGCCGCTTACGGTGCTACTTCTGCTTCTGGTGCATTGGGTGATATCAAGCGTAACGGTGCTACTGCACAAGTTCCATACTTGACCACTAATACAGGCTTGAATCAAAAGTTAGTACTGGTTAACCGTGGTTCTAACGACACCACTTACAGTATTACCTTCACTCCAGAAGCTGGCGTAACTGCAACTGCTGGTGCTAAAGCAACTGGTACTTTGGCAAAAGGTAAGACTTTGGTATTGAAAGCTGCTGATGTTGTTACTTTGACTGGTGGTACTCGTACTGCTGCTACCGTTGTTGCATTGGCTCCAGCTGGTGTTATTGATGCTGCTACTCAAACCGTTGTAACTGACACTGCGTCTGTTTCTTACGGTTCAAACGACACTGTAAATCTTGACGTTAAGTAATTAACTGCTGATTTTACGTTGTTAAAAATAAGGGCGCCTTCGGGCGCCCTTATTTTTTTGTTATTAAATATCTTCCAGTTGAAAATGTATTGCTTATCAAATTGCATAAAAATGAAATGGTAGCTTATGCTTGGTTTTTTCAGGACTTTTTTGGCATTACTAGTCGTTGTGCAGCACTTGGGTGGTGCTTCAGTTCTTGGCGCTTATG
This sequence comes from Cellvibrionaceae bacterium, assembly GCA_021151825.1. Classification (GTDB taxonomy): domain Bacteria; phylum Pseudomonadota; class Gammaproteobacteria; order Pseudomonadales; family Cellvibrionaceae; genus Cellvibrio. The sequence goes on along the minus strand of JAGKWQ010000005.1, from coordinate 337,055 downwards.
CGGTCTTTGGTTTTTACTGCATAAGTGGTTATTTGATGACGACAGTCATTAACGAAAGTTATGGTCATTCTGCAAAAGGGATTGGCCGTTACTTGTTGAATCGGTTTCTGCGTATCTATCCGCTTTACTGGTTGTCAGCGCTACTCTCAATTATTCTGGTTTTAACTTTTAGTACATCGGCGACACGAGCGTTTCATCCGGATATTTTTTTGCCGCAAAATTTCAGCGATACACTAAGAAACATTTTTATATTTTTCCCTCAGTTAGAATCACCCAGATTAACGCCGCCAGCTTGGGCCTTAACGGTCGAATTGTTTTTTTATTTGGTGATTGGATTTGGTTTATCCAAAAATAAAACGATCACCAGTGTTTGGTTTCTGGCGAGCGTTGGTTATCACCTCCTCGCGGCAGTGATGAGTTTTGGTTGGGATCGTATTTATTTCACTATACCGGCGGCGTCTCTTCCTTTTTCTACCGGTGCGATGATCTATCATCATCGTGAGTTTTTGCGACGGAGTGTAACGCGGTTACCATCGTTTTCATTTGTGCCTGGATTTTTATTTGCGGTTATTATTTTGAATTGGTGGTTTGCCTCACGCGGTGGATATGTCCGAGACATCGGGTTTTATATAAATTATTTGCTTTGTACCATAACGATAATATCCCTTACCAGCGGTCACTTTTCTGCGTTTATTGCGCGGGATCTGGATAAGAAAATTGGAGATTTAAGTTATCCAATTTATTTGTTTCATTATCAGATAGGTTTTTTGGTATTGTTCGTGCTTAATTGTCTTGATATTGGTGCAGCTAGAGGGAGTAGCCTGCTGGTGGTTGCATCTATTCCCGTCATTGTCGTAATTGCCTGGGCAATAACCCGCTGGATTGAGTCACCCATTATGACGATCAGGGCTCGGATCAAAGCTGGTCAATAAATTTCTCAGGTAGCCTTTTGCCAAAATGGACCAATCTACTAAACAGCCAAACGATTACTTAATGGTATTGCGTGCTTTAAGCGCAATTGCAGTAGTGTTTTGTCATCTGCCATTTCAGGCTAATAAATTTTTATTGTTGCCTGAGAGTGAATGGCTCAATGGTTTTTTTGATCCCTTTGGCTACATACCTGTACTCATCTTTTTTTCTTTGAGTGGTTACTTGGTGTCGCTAGGATTTATTACTCATCGTCATGATGCTTATAGTATTAAAGGTATATCGCGCTACTATCGCAGTCGCATTTTGCGGATAATTCCCCTCTATTACTTTTCAATACTATTTTGCACGCTGATTTTCTGGTCGGCGGCCGAAGAAAATGCTTGGCGAGTTATTAAATTATTTTTCTTTGTAGAAAACTACAAACCTGCGGCAGGGATTGTTTTTAATCATGTCTATTGGACCATGCCGGTAGAGATGTTGTATTTCTTCTTTGCGCCGATATTGTTTATTGCCATCCACTGGTTGGCTAATCGAAGTGGCGATGTAACATGTCTTTTTCTGATTATTATAATTTCAGTGTTAATAGCTCATAACTGCTTTTCAGGTTTAGAAAAAACGACAGAAGGAGTTTTAGTGTCTCGCCGCGAGTGGAGCCAGCGGGCAAGATTTGATTTTCTCTATAATCTTTCCGCTTTTATGTTGGGAAGTGTGAGTGCTCTTATCGCTACCAATAACAAATATAAGCCGTTCTTTGAGCGTTATCGTTTGGTATTAAAAGCAATGATCTTGCTTGTGTGTATTGGCATAATTATTTATTGCAGTACAGTTGGCCTCGATGAGATGGCAGTGGGAGTGTTGGGTTACTTTACCGCTTATGCATTGATACCGTGTATGGGGCTAGTTGTGCTGGGTATTGCTGTCATTAACAATACGCAGGCTGCTTCCATAGCACCAAAAAACAAAATATTACAAGTGCTTGAATATCTCGGTGTTCTATCATATGGAATTTATTTATTTCATATGCCAATCTATGCGGTCGGTCAAAATATAATCAGCGACATTGGCCTGACTATATCCAATGAATGTTTAACTCTCTTGGTATTAATTAGCACAATTGCTTTTTCCCAAGTTACTTATCGTTATGTGGAGCAACCATTTCTGCGGCGGCGATGACTAGCATCACATTGAGATTTGATAGAAAAGTCCATCATTTTTAAATCGAGCATATTTATGAGTAACCCAAAATTATTTATTGAAACTGAATGTGCTCTATTCAAAAATTCCTATGGCTTTTTAAACCCCTTAATGAGTCCTCCTGCGCTTAAGATAAACGATATAAAATGCTAACGGCTGCTGATAAAAATTCGCATGCGATGCAAGGCGGTAAAACGGTTTTGTTTTACCGCGACTTCCGGGAATACACCGGTGGCCACCAAAAAGTGGCGGATTACTTTTATCACCTGAAAAACTCAACGGAATTTAATGTCGATATCGCTTTTTCAGATTCCACCTCTTGGGATTCCAGTAATCCCTGGTTTCCAAAATATGTGGAGGATAAGCGAAGCTATGCTCCCGCTAATTATGATTATGCTTTTCTCGCTGGTATGGATTGGGCAACCTATTTAAGTTCAGAGCCAAAACCTGAGCAGCCAATAGTGAATTTAATCCAGCATGTGCGCCATGCCGACCCCGCGCAGCCAATGTATCAATTTCTGTCCGAAAGGGCGGTGCGCATTTGTGTTTCGCAGGAAGTTGCAGATGCCATTCAATCTACCGGTTTGGTAAATGGTCCCATCTTTACTATCAATAATGGTATTGCTATCCCTGCGGTAGAAAAAACCACCAAGCAACACGAGCTGTTTATTTTTGGTCCGAAAAACCCCGAGGTAGCTATTGCTTTGAAGGATGAGCTAGCGCAACAGGATATAAATGCGCACAGCATCAACCATTGGTTGGCTCGTGATGAGTTGCTCAGTTTGCTGGCGGCAAGCCGTATAGTGGTGTTGCTGCCAAATAGCACGGAAGGCTTCTATTTGCCCGCGTTGGAGTCCATGAGCTACGCGGACCTCACCATCGTTCCTGACTGTGTGGGAAATCGCAGTTTTTGCCATGACCGCCAAAATTGTTTATTTCCCGCGTACAATACTCCCGCTTTGGCTGCCGCTGTTAAAGATGCCTTGCAGATACTGCAACAGCCCGAACAGTTGAACATTTTTAAACGGAATTGTGCAGACACCCTCGCGTATCATTCGCTTGAGCGTGAACGCACCGAATTTCTCGGTCTGATGCGTCAACTGGATTCAATCTGGCAATCCTTCTGACGCGAATCAACGGATAAGGCTTTGACTTCAAAAACGATTTTATTAACCGGGTTACCCCGCGCGGGCACAACCCTGAGCTGCCATATTCTCAATAGCAGCACCAACACTCTTGCGTTGCATGAGCCAATGGTCCCTGGCGAGTTCAGGCCGGTAGACGGTATTAATGCAGCGCTTGATCGCATCGCTCAATTTGCCGATGCAACGCGTGCGCAGGTATTAACTGAGGGAAAGGCGCCCAGCCAACAAAAAAATGGTGCTGTACCGGAAAACCCTGTAGCTGCCGATGCGGTGCCAGGTGGATTGCGCCCAATGGATGTCAGCCTCGGTTTTATTGATGTGCGAGCGCGCGAATTAAACAGCAATTTCAATTTGATCATTAAACACAACGCATTGTTTACAGCGTTATTGCCTGATCTGGCCAATGCATTTCCAGTTTATGCCATAGTGCGTAATCCTCTCGCGGTTCTGGCGAGCTGGAATCTGGTGGATTTGCCTATTAATAAAGGTCATATCCCTGCTGCAGAGCAGTTTGATGCATCATTAAAAAATGCGCTGGCGGCAATACCTGATGCATTGGATCGGCAGTTGCATATTCTCGAATGGTTTTGCGCACGTTACTGCGATTATCTGCAAGGTCATTGGTTGCGCTATGAGGAGTTCGTGGCGCAGCCGCAAAGCTTGATTGATGCATTAAATCTGCCTGCATCTGCAGCAATAGTTCCTGCACGTAGTAGCAAAAATACAGGTTACGATTTGCAGTTAATGGAAAAACTCTATAAACAATTAGTCGCTAATGGCGATGCTATCTGGCAAATTTATTCGCGTGCACAAGTTGATGCCCTCATGGAAACTATCAGGGCTGGTGCATGAAAACTCTGGACTTTATGATTGTCGGTGTGCAAAAAGGTGGCACTACGGCATTAAGCTATTTTCTAGCCCAGCATCCGCAATTGGCGATTGCGGAAGGTAAAGAGGTGCATTTATTTGATGCTCCCGATTATTCACCGCAATGGAATCACGAACAAATTAACCAGCGTTACGCTGTGCATTTCAATCAAGCAACTACAGATATGTTATGGGGCGAAAGCACGCCCATTTATTGTTACTGGCCGGAAATTGCTCCTGAATTGCAGCGTTACAATCCGGCATTGAAGTTAATTATTATTTTGCGCGATCCGGTTGAGCGCGCTATTTCGCAATATGCAATGGAAAAATCCCGGGGTGATGAAACCTTGCCATTGTGGCTGGCGTTCTTATCGGAGCCTTTTCGCTTGTGGCGTGATTCGGGGAGTAAGCAGGGGAGTGCACGCCGGTGTCATTCTTATTGCAGCCGCGGCCACTATTACGCGCAATTACAAAATCTACGCAAGCAGTTTCCGGATGAACAAATTCTGGTTATTGAAAATAGTGAGCTCAACAATCAGCATCAGCAAAGTTTGCAAGCTGTATGTACCTTTTTAGGTGTTTCCAGTGAGCAATTACCGGAGGCGGCCACTATTTTTAGCGGCGATTATGACCGCAGTCATTACGCTGTTATGCGTTGGTTATTGGGTTGCTACTACCGCATAACCAATCGTCGGTTAAAAAACTTATTAATCGCCATGGGCTATAGCCCTGATTGGCACTGGCTGGGATAATTCACATTTTTCGCCACTGCCGTGGTGAGTTAACAAAAGAAGGTTGGATTTATGTCGCAAGGCGCATCTGCTTCTCCAAGTCGCAAAGGGATAGTTCTCGCGGGCGGTTCGGGTACCCGGTTGTATCCCATTACCAAAGCGATCAGTAAACAAATCGTTCCGATCTACGATAAACCAATGATCTATTATCCGCTGACTACGTTAATGTTGGCGGGGATTCGCGATATTTTAATTATTTCCACCCCGCGCGATTTGCCAACGTATCGTGAACTATTGGGTGACGGGCGCGATTGGGGGTTACATATTTCCTACGCTGAGCAACCAACACCTGATGGGCTTGCACAGGCATTCATCATCGGTGAAGAATTTATTGGTGATTCCAATTGTGCATTGGTGCTTGGCGATAATATTTATTATGCACAGGATTTTTCAAGCCTGTTGCAGCACGCGGGCTCGCGTGAATCCGGTGCAACTGTTTTTGGTTATCACGTCGACGATGCGCGTGCTTACGGCGTAGTGGAGTTTGCAGACGACGGTACTGTGTTATCCATTGAAGAAAAACCACAAAAACCCAAATCCAAATACGCGGTAACCGGATTGTATTTTTATGACAACCGCGTCATTGATATTGCCAAATCAATTAAACCCTCTGCGCGTGGTGAGTTGGAAATTACCGACGTTAATAAAACCTATTTGGAAATGGGTGAATTAACTGTGGAATTATTAGGTCGTGGTGCAGCCTGGCTTGATACCGGCACACATGACAATCTCCTTGCCGCCAGCCAATTTATTCAAACCATTGAAAAACGCCAAGGATTGAAAGTGGCGTGTCCGGAAGAAATCGCCTATCGCATGGGCTATATAAGCAGGGAACAATTAATTGATCTGGCCAAACCATTATTGAAAAGTGGCTACGGTGAATATTTGATGAATATTTTGGAAGATCGGGTGTTCTGATGGAAGTAATTGCTACTGCTATTCCTGATTTGTTGTTATTCAAACCAAAAGTATTTGGCGATGAACGTGGATTTTTTCTGGAAACCTTTCGTGAGAATTGGTTCCGCGAGCGCAATATCAACGTTAATTTTGTGCAAGATAATCACAGCTCGTCCAGTAAAGGTGTGCTGCGCGGTTTGCATTATCAAATTAATCAACCACAAGGGAAGTTGGTGCGTGTGACGGCGGGCGAAGTCTATGACGTGGCGGTTGATTTGCGAAAAAGCTCGCCGACATTTGGTAAAGCGGTTGGTGTATATCTTTCTGCCGAAAATAAAAATATTTTCTGGATTCCGCCCGGCTTTGCGCATGGCTTCCTCGTATTGAGTGAACGCGCAGAATTTAATTACAAATGTACTGAATATTACGCACCAGAACATGAGCGCGCACTGTTATGGAATGACCCTGCGTTGAATATCAATTGGCCCCTTGGTGAGCTGGTGCAGCCAACATTATCCGCAAAAGATCAAATGGCTTTGCCATTAGCGCAAGCCGAGGCCTATTTATGAGTTCGATGCCTGCAGCTCTTCAAGTAATCGTGACCGGTGCAAATGGTCAATTAGGTTACGCATTGCAGCAAACTGTGCCTGAATTTATCAATAATGTGGCTGTAAAATTACAGGCCTTAACTCGTCAACAGTTAGATTTAAGTTCGCCGGAAACTATCGCGGAAACACTCGAATCGTTGCAGCCGGATATTATTATTAACGCGGCGGCATATACCGCGGTTGATAAGGCTGAATCAGAACCGCAATTGGCCGATGTTATTAACCATCAATCTGTTGCCGCTATCGCACGCTGGTGTGCGAGCAAAAAAAAAATGTTAGTGCAGGTTTCTACCGATTTTGTATTTGATGGAAAAAAAGCTACGGCTTATTTGCCTGATGATAGATGTCAGCCATTAGGTGTTTATGGCAGTAGTAAGCGCGCAGGTGAAATTGCTGCATTGGATAATAATCCTACTACCTATGTAGTGCGCACCGGTTGGGTCTACTGTGAACAAGGTGCAAACTTTGTTAAAACAATGTTGCGTTTAGGTGCTGAACGTGAATCGCTAGGTATTGTCAGCGATCAACTGGGAACGCCAACCTACGCAGTCAATTTAGCGGAAATGATTTGGTCATTGGTAGCTAAAAAGCCGGAACCGAAAATATTTCATTTTTCCGATGCGGGTGTTGCCAGTTGGTATGATTTTGCCGCTGCTATTTTTTCATTAGCGGAACAGAAAAAAATACTGCAACGCCAGCCTCAGGTTAATCCGATTCGTACCAGCGATTATCCAACACCCGCTCAACGCCCGGCCTTTTCAGTTTTGGATAAACAACAGACCTGGACATTGCTAAGTATCCAACCGGTACATTGGCAGCGCGCGTTGTCAGCCATGCTGGATAAATTGGCGTAACTATTCCCTGATTAACGAATTCTTATTTAATGAGTAACGCGATGAGCAATATACTAATTACCGGTGGTGCAGGTTTTATCGGCAGCAATTTTTGCCATTACTGGGCACAAAAATATCCGCAAGATAAATTAATTGTATTGGATTTACTCACCTACGCCGGGCATCGTGAAAATATCCAATCACTGGAACATCCTGAATCTTTTATTTTTGTGCAAGGCGATATTATTGATCAGGTGTTGGTTGAAAAGTTATTTGCCGAATATCAAATTAATAAAGTAATTCACTTTGCTGCCGAGTCTCATGTAGACAGATCTATTCTCGGGCCGGATGCATTTATTCAAACCAATATCATCGGTACGCATAATTTGCTAAAAGCTGCCAAAAAATTCTGGTTGGATACGGGTATTGAAAATCATCATTTCCATCACGTATCTACTGATGAGGTGTACGGTTCGTTAACAGAAGATGCACCGGCTTTTACCGAAGCAACACCTTTTGCCCCTAACTCACCGTATTCTGCATCCAAAGCGGCATCGGATCATTTGGTTCGTGCTTATCATCACACCTATGGTTTAAACGTTACTACCAGCAATTGCTCCAACAATTATGGTCCGCATCAGGACAGTGAAAAATTAATACCATTGGTAATCCAGAATATTTTGCAGGGCAAGGCTTTGCCTATTTATGGCGATGGTAAGAATATTCGCGACTGGTTATATGTAGAAGATCACTGCCGCGCAATTGACTTGATTTTGCACAAGGGAATAATTGGCGAAGTTTACAATGTGGGTGGCGAAAACGAATGGCGCAATATCGACATTGTAAATTTAATTTGCAGCAAAGTGGATGAAGCACTTAAAGCCAATCCTGAGTTGCTGGCTGCTTATCCAAACACACCGTGTGCCAAAGAGGGTGAAGCCAAAAGCCTCATCACTTTTGTGAAAGACCGCCTCGGCCATGATCGCCGTTATGCCATTGATCCTGGCAAATGCCATGCTGAATTGGGTTACCATCCGGTAGAAAGTTTTGAAAGCGGGATTGTAAAAACTATTGATTGGTTGTTGCATAACCAACGCTCTGGCAAAGCAGGGTAGTAAATGATTATGTTTTCCCAGGCCTGGAACCATCGAACTCTAATTTGGCAACTATTACGGCGCGATATCCACTCGCGCTATCGTGGTTCGGCATTGGGATTGCTCTGGTCGTTGGTTACGCCGCTAATTATGTTGGCAATTTATACCTTTGTTTTTCAATTTGTTTTTAAAGCGCGCTGGAGTGACAGTGCAGGTGAAACCACACTCAACTTCGCCATCGTTTTATTTTTAGGGCTAACAATTCATGGTGTGTTAACGGAAGTGTTAACGAAATCGCCGGTATTGATTACCGGCAACCCCAATTTTGTAAAAAAAATTGTATTCCCGCTGGAATTATTATCCTGGATTAATTTATTTGGTGCGCTATTTACCTTTTTGATCAGCTTTGCATTGTTGTTAATTTTTATTTTATGCGAGCTCGGAAAAATTCCCTTAACTGCATTGCTTTTGCCCCTGGTGCTGTTGCCTTATTTTTTATTACTGTTGGGGATTTCATGGTTATTAGCAGCGTTGGGTGTTTACTTGCGCGATATACAACAAATTACCGGAACCTTGTCGACATTATTGCTGTTCCTTAGCCCTATATTTTATTCAGTGAATAGTTTGCCGCAGAACCTGCAAGCCCTGATTTTTATCAACCCATTATCTTTTGTAGTTGAGTCTGCGCGTAAGGTACTTATTTACGGGCAACTACCGGACTTCACCGGGTTGCTTGGCTATTCGGTAGTTGCTGCATTGACTGCGTTATGTGGTTATTTATTTTTCCGCAAAGTCCGTCCCGGCTTTGCGGATGTATTGTAGGTACCATTATGATTCGTGTTAATCAGGTATCTAAAAACTACCTTATATGGAAAACCCCATTCAGTCGTTTGCTGGTGCCTGTGTTATTGCGTGTAATGGGGAAACTTTTCCCTCGTTATTGTGCACAATTATTTGCAAATGCCTGCCAGCAGGTTCCTGCATTACAAAATATCGACTTTCAGGTAAAGGAGGGCGATAGCCTTGGCATTATTGGTTTGAATGGCAGTGGTAAAAGCACGCTGTTGCAAATAATCGCCGGCACCCTGCAACCAACCAGCGGTTCAGTAGAGGTAAAAGGGCGAATTGCCGCGTTACTGGAGTTGGGAAGTGGATTTGACCCGGAATTTACCGGCAGGGAAAATATTTATATCAATGCATCAATTTTAGGATTAACGCGCGCTGAAATTGATGCGCGCTATGATGCAATTGTGGCCTTTGCCGATATCGGTGATTTTATTGAACGCCCGGTAAAAACGTATAGTTCGGGCATGATGGTACGTCTGGCATTTGCTGTGCAGGTGCATGTGGATCCGGATGTGCTAATTGTGGATGAAGCCTTGTCAGTAGGTGATGCGCGTTTCCAGGCAAAAGCGTTGAACAAAATCGAAGAAATTCTAAAACGTGGTACAACGCTGTTATTCGTTGGGCATGATTTAAGCGCGGTGCGTGCATTTTGCAATCAGGCCATGTTGATGGATAAAGGTAAAATCATTAAAGCGGGAATTCCTGATGATGTGATCGCGGATTATTTATTTCTGGTGCAAAAAGATCGTATTGCCGAATCGGCGGGGCATCTTGCAGTCAAGCGCCACGAACGCGGTTTTGCTGTTCATGGTTTTGATGTTATCGATGCAAATTTTCAGGGAAATGTACAACATCTAACTCTTGCATATGGTGCGACAGCTAATTTGGATGTTGATGTCGTGATGACCACTAATGTCGCCGCACCGGTATTAATTTTGGATGTAATTGATAATCGCGGCATGCAGCTAACCGGAAAGCGAATTCCTATTCCGGATTTTCATGGTGAACAACGCGTATCTATTAACTTTGCCTGCTGTTTTCAAAAAGGCATTTACCGTGTGCGTTTACGCTTGGTGAGCGCTCCTTCATTAGAACAGACGTTGCTTTTAAGCCGCTACGACGACTTGCTCTCTATTGAACAAATTGATGATGTGCGCGATCAATTTACCGGTTTGTTTCCGGTGGCGATGAGTGTTCATTGGTCTGCTAACGAAGAATTTGTTAAGGAATAATTTTATGTCCCCCGGTGCAGATCAATATCAAGTTAAAATCCAATGGCATGCAGCGCGCGGGCTAGTAGCGGGGCGCAGTTATGTATTGCATTATCGGGAACAAAACATTCCGGTAACTATTACGGCAATAAAACACCGTCTACATCCTGAAACAGGTGAACACCTTTCGGCGAAAAATTTACGCACGGGTGAAGCTGGTGTAGTCAATATTAGCACCGCACAAGCATTGGATATTGATTTTGCTACACCACTGGAAATTTATGATATAGATACCGACGCTGTAGTCGCAACAGCCGTAATCGAATTTGCGCTTAGGCGCGCTACGAATATTCGCTGGCAACAACTCAGTATTGATAAAGCGGCGCGTGCACAACAAAAGCAACAACAACCTATTTGTTTATGGTTTACGGGGCTTTCCGGTTCAGGAAAATCTACTATTGCCAATTTATTGGAAAAGCGTTTATACGATACAGGTAAGCATACCTATTTGTTGGATGGCGATAATGTCCGCCATGGATTGAATCGCGATTTGGGTTTTACTGAAGCGGATCGTGTTGAAAATATTCGCCGCGTTGCCGAAGTTGCCAAACTTATGGTAGATGCGGGCCTGATTGTAATTGCCTCCTTTATTTCTCCGTTTCAAGCTGAGCGTCAAATGGCCCGGCAATTGTTTTCTGCAGGTGATTTTGTTGAAATTTTTGTTGATACACCACTCGCTGAATGTGAAAAGCGCGATGTAAAAGGTCTGTATGCCAAGGCGCGGCGCGGTGAGCTAAAAAACTTTACTGGTATCGATAGCGCTTATGAGCGACCTGAGCATCCGGAATTAATTGTAGATACCTGTAATTTTTCTGCGGAAGCCTGCGTCGAGCAAATCATTCAATATGTGTTGGCCTTGCGGTCAGCAACTTAATTGCAATCGTTTTTAAAGAGAATAGTTGTGGCGAACACCAGAAAATTAATTGTCGTATTGGGTATGCATCGAAGTGGTACCAGTACGGTTATGAATGCTTTGGCCTGTATGGGTGTTAATCTGGGCGATGATTTGTTGCCTCCAGGAAAAGATAATCCCAAAGGTTTTTTTGAAGACAAGGCAATCAATGATTTGAATATCGAAATGCTCGATGCCATCGGGCAGGATTGGTTTAGTCTGTCGTTAGTCACAACTGCACAGGTAGAGCATCTGCTCGCGCTGGGTTATCTTGAGAAGGCCACAGAATTATTGCGGCAGAAAATGGCGGATCATCAATATTTTGGTTTTAAGGATCCGCGTGTTTCGAAGCTGTTAAAGTTTTGGAAAAAAGTATTCGCGCAACTCGATTATGAAGTGAGTTACGTGCTTTGTTTGCGCCATCCATTAAGTGTTGCCAACTCAGTATTAAAACGTAATAAAACTCCAATTCACAAAGGCTACCTGTTGTGGTTGAGTTATAACTTATCGATTGTTACCGAAGCATTGGATACACCGTTAATCGCACTGGATTACGATCAACTAATGGAGTCGCCATTAGCGAAACTGGAATTTCTTGCGCAACAACTGGAATTAACTATCCAGCAAGAACTGGCTGAGAAATTTGCCAATGAATTTCTGGATGGCAGTTTGCGGCATACTAAATTTTCCGCAATCGACTTGAAAAAAGATTGGCAATGCCCTGAAGAAGTAATTGCTGCTTACGCCATTGTGTCGAATTTGTTGGTGGCCAATAATAAATCGGCTATTGCCCAATTAAATGATTTATATAAATCCAATCAGCAACAATTGGACGCAGAGTTTTCGCTGCTGGACGACATAGAAAATGCCGCGATTGATTATGTCTATACTAGCGAAAATATTGCAGGTTTGAAGCAGCTGGTAGAAGAGCGTACCCGCTGGGCGAAATCCTTGGAAAAGGATGTTGAGGATCGCACTTATTGGGCAAAACAGCTTGAGCATTCACTTGTTGAAATGCAACAACAGGAAGTGCAATTGCGTGAAGCCTATGATGAAGCGCAAACGAAGTTAGGTTCTGCCATGGCGGAAATGGTATTGCTGCATGATAAGAGTATGCAACTACAAGATAAAAATTCGCAACTGTATGACAAAACTATTCAGTTAGATAATCACTTGAATCTTCTTCAGAGAGATCTGAGTGATGTAAACAGCCAATTGGCTATGCGCAATCGTGAATACGATATTGAGCGCGATTCAAATCGTCGACTGGAGCAGCAGCTCGCTGATGCTAATCAACAATATCAACATATTATCAATTCGCGCTCCTGGAAAATTACCCTGCCGATGCGTGTGCTGGGGCGAATCTTGCGCGGGGAAACCAACGTTCTTGCGGCCTCATTAAAGCCTCGGTTGCAACGTTTTGCGCGCACTGCTCATAAAAAGCTACCACTAAGCCCTCGAATTAAAAACATGTTGGCGGGTGTGGTTTATCGTCTTGCGGGCCCCATGTTTGAAGGTGTGGTTCATTATGAAATGTGGCGACGCAGTGGGCGGCCTGACGCACCTGCATTAGCTATTCAAGGTGTTGTCGCGCGCGAAGAAATTCAAGAAGCATTAAAAACGTTGGTTGTGCCACATTCTGATTCGCCACTAGTATCAGTAATTGTTCCGAGCTATGGAAATTTGCCGGTGACATTAACGTGTTTAATGTCGATTGCTCGTCATGCCCCAAAGGTACCGATAGAAGTTATCGTTGTAGAAGACCATTCACCGGATCATGAAATTCATTGCCTGCAGCAAGTACAAGGATTGCGTTATGAAGTGCATCCGCACAATTTAGGTTTCTTGCGCTCTTGTAATCGCGCCGTTTCTTTTGCGAAAGGCAAATATATTTATTTGCTCAATAACGATACCGAAGTAACAGAGTATTGGCTGGATTCATTGTTAGATGTATTTGCTATGCGCGCGGATTGCGGCATGGTTGGTTCAAAGCTGGTATATCCCGACGGGCGCTTGCAGGAAGCGGGGGGTATTTTGTGGAAGGATGGATCGGCGTGGAATTTCGGGCGTTTGCAAAATCCGCAGCTGCCGGAATTCAATTATTTGAAAGAAGCTGATTATTGTTCTGGTGCGTCGCTATTAATTGAAAAAGATTTTTTTATTGAGTTGGGTTTATTTGACGAACTCTATGTGCCCGCTTATTACGAAGATACTGATTTGGCTTTTAAAGTCCGGGCAGCCGGAAAAAAAGTGTATTACCAGCCAGCATCGGTGATTGTACATTACGAAGGTGTTTCCAATGGTACCGATACGGGATCGGGTATCAAGGCTTACCAGGTTGCTAATCAGAAAAAATTTTTCGAGAAATGGAAAGCAGAGTTAGCGAATCATTTTAATAATGCCGAGTCGGTATTTACTGCAAAAGATCGTACCTGGCACCAACCGTGTGTTGTGGTGATTGATCACTATGTTCTTCAGCCTGATCGCGATGCCGGTTCGCGCTCAACTCTGGCGATTATCACTAGCCTGCAAAAAATGGGGGTCAATGTAAAGTTTTGGCCCGATAATTTATGGTATGACCCGGAATATACTCCGCGATTGCAGCGGCTAGGAGTAGAAGTAATTTACGGTGCTGAATACAGTGGGCGCTTTAAGCAATGGCTAACGGCTACAGAAAATGCGGTAACCCATGTGTTTATCAACCGCCCGCATGTTGCAGTAAATTACATCGATGATTTGCAATCATTTGCAAATGTTCGTTGTATCTTCTATGGGCACGATTTGCATTTTGAGCGATTACAGCGCGAGCACGAACTTAATCCCGGCGCTGCATTGAAAAAAGAAATCGATCATTTTTATGCACTGGAAACATCCGTGTGGCAAAAAATGGATGTGGTGCTTTATCCATCACAAGAAGAAGCTGAGACCGTAAAAAGAATTGCACCAACGGTAAATGCTGCCGCTGTATGCCCTTATGTTTATGAAGACCTTGATCAATATGCGCAGCGACAAATAATCCATGGGAATAAAATTATTTTTGTGGCTGGCTTTGGTCATCCACCCAATACCGATGCTGCAGTGTGGTTCGTGAACGAAATTTTTCCACAAATTAAACAACAGCAACCTGATGTGGTTCTTTATTTAATTGGTTCTCGTCCTACTGAGCAAGTATTAAAACTACAGTCGTCCTCGGTACATGTGACCGGTTATGTGACGGATGAAGAGCTTGCTGCTCATTATGCATCGGCTCGTGTAGCGGTAGTGCCACTGCGTTTTGGTGCCGGCGTGAAAAATAAAGTAGTGGAGGCGATGGCGTATGGTGTGCCCTTGGTAACAACGCCTGTTGGTGCACAAGGTTTGGTTGGGTTGAGTCAAATTATTCCAGTGACATCCGAAGCGAGTTCTTTTGCCGATCATGTAATTGCAGTGCTAAATAATGATGATCTCTGGGTGCAATATTCTTCCGCAGGCAATCGCTTTGTTGCCCAACATTATTCATTGGATACAATGAAATCAACATTGCAGCATGCGTTTTATGGATAAGGAATTGATGTGTTACTCAATCAATATGAAAAGCATATTTTTTGGTGATAACCGTTAATGCTTAATGTCTTTTTGTATACAAATACGGTGTTTTAGTAATGCTAGCAGTCGATGATAAAAACGAATCTTCACCTTACATTTCTGTTGTAGTCCCAGTCTATAAGGCAGAAGGGTGTTTGGATGAGTTGTATGAAAGACTTAAAAATTCACTTGAAGTTATATCAACTGAATTTGAAATTATTCTGATCGAAGATTGCGGTGGTGACAATTCCTGGGGAGTTATTGAGCGGCTTGCACATGCTGACCCCCGAGTTCGCGGAATGCAATTCAGCCGTAATTTCGGCCAGCACTATGGCATTACTGCAGGTCTTGATCATTGCAGAGGTGAATGGGTTGTCATCATGGATTGTGATTTACAGGATCAGCCAGAAGAAATCCCTCGGCTTCATGAAAAAGCGCTTCAAGGTTATGACGTTGTCCTGGCGCGCCGTGGACAAAGAAAAGACAAGCTGATTAAACGCTTCACATCATGGTGTTATTACAAAGTGTTTAGTTATCTTGCTGATATTCAATATGACGGTGAAGTTGGTAATTTCCGTATCATGTCGCGCAAGGTTGTAGAGAATTTTCGGATGATGCGCGAGCGCTTGAGATTTTTAGGTGGTTTGGTTCAATGGATGGGCTTTCCAACAGCCAGTATTGAGGTTGAGCATGCTGAGCGCTATGAAGGAAAATCAACTTATACATTTTCCAAACTGTGGCGCTTGGCCACCGATACAATCATTGCCCACTCCGATAAGCCGTTGAGACTTGCTGTCCGTTTTGGTTTTATGATGGCGACTATATCGTTTATCTACGGCACTTATATATTAGCAAGAGCATTCTTTTATGGTTCAGCAATTATGGGCTGGAGCAGTTTGATTGTTTCTTTATATTTTATCGGCGGAATAATAATCGCTATCTTGGGGATTCTCGGTATTTATATCGGAAAGACTTTCGACGAAACAAAAAAACGGCCTCTGTACATTGTTGGTAAATCAACATTTTTAAATAGATAAATAAATTTATTTAAAAATGATCCGGGAGGAATTGATGGCATTTTTGAGTGAACAATCGCTAAAGGAAATGGGTTTCAAATCGTTAGGGCTGGACGTAAAAATCAGTGACAAGGCCGCTATCTATAATCCTGAATTAATAGAAATTGGCGACTACTCGCGTATCGATGACTTCTGTGTTGTCTCGGGTAAAGTGTCAATTGGAAGGAATGTACATATTGCTGTTTTTTGCAATGTCGCCGGCGGTGAATTAGGGGTTACCCTGGAGGATTTCAGCGGTTTAGCTTACGGTTGCCATGTGTTTAGCCAATCGGATGATTACTCGGGCAAAACATTAACAAATCCAACAATACCGGAAAAATTTAAAAAGATTCTGCGAGCACCGGTGACTCTGAAACGCCATGTGATTGTGGGTACGTGTTCGGTTGTGTTGCCCGGTGTCACTGTTGAAGAGGGAACATCTGTCGGTGCTATGAGTATGGTTACCAAATCTACAGAGCCATGGTCAGTCTATTTCGGTGTTCCAGCAAAAAAACTCAAATCCCGAAAGAAAGATATGCTCTTGTTAGAACAGGAATATTTACAAGGACATCATCGGGAATGAAAAGTGTTCAGGAACCGACATCAGAGAAAAGTATTTTTCAACACCTGTACGGAATTTTATCAAGCAAAGGTTTTCGCCAATTAGTGCGATATGGTTTGGTGGGGCTTGGAATTAATGCTGCGCTCTATGCATTCTATTTACTATTGGTTTTTTGGGGCACTGAGCCAAAAACGTCGATGTCAGTGGTATATGTCATTGGTTTGGGTATTGGTTTTTATGGTCACAGGAAACTAACATTTTTTCATACCGAAAACTTTAAACATGCTATTGCCCGTTATTTAATTTCCCATCTGGGTGGATACGGCATTAATTTTTTTCTATTACTAGTGCTTGTTGATTTTATGGGGTTATCTCACGCGTTGGTGCAGGCCGTTTCTGTATTTATCGTTGCCGCTTACTTGTTTATTATTTTTAAATATTGGGTTTTTGCCGAGAAAAATTATGCAGCCAGTTAATATACCTTTTAATAAACCTTATATGACCGGACGTGAGCTTTGGTACATAGCGCAAGCCCACGCTAACGGCCATCTTGCTGGTGATGGCGTGTTTACTAAAAAGTGCCATTTATGGTTGGAGAATCGCACTGGTACTGATACTGCATTATTAACGCATTCCTGTACGGCGGCATTGGAAATCGCCGCGTTATTAATTGATGTTAAACCTGGCGATGAGATCATTATGCCGTCCTATACATTTGTATCTACCGCAAATGCATTTGTATTAAGAGGCGGTGTTCCGGTTTTTGTTGATATTCGCCCTGACACATTGAATATCAACGAAACCTTGATTGAGCAAGCGATTACTCCGCGAACCAAAGCGATAGTACCTGTTCACTATGCCGGAGTGCCTTGTGAAATGGATGTCATTATGGATATTGCCCGCCGGCATAATGTGTTTGTGATAGAAGATGCGGCACAGGGAATTATGTCCACGTATAACGGCAAACCCTTGGGGTCAATTGGGCATTTTGGTTGCCTTAGTTTTCATGAAACAAAGAATATTATTTCTGGTGAAGGTGGCGCGTTATTGATAAATGACGAATCACTGGCGTTACGTGCGGAAATTATTCGTGAGAAAGGTACCAATAGAAGTCAGTTTTTTCGCGGACAGGTGGATAAATATACCTGGTGCGATGTTGGTTCCAGTTACCTGCCTGGTGAATTGATAGCAGCCTTCTTGTGGGCGCAAATGGAAGCGGCAGATGAGATCACTGAAAAGCGCCTCAATATATGGAATAAATACCATGATGCGTTTGTAGATCTTGAACAGCGCGGTTTGGTTCGCCGTCCAATTGTGCCTGATAATGCTACACACAATGCGCATATGTATTACTTGCTATTAAATGATCTGACTACCAGAACCCGTTTCATTGAGTTTTTAAAAGAGAAAAAAATTTCCAGTGTTTTTCATTATGTTCCTCTGCATAGTGCACCTGCCGGGTTGCGGTTCGGTAAGTTTAATGAAGCGTTAGCAATAACAGATGCTGCATCAGAGAAATTGGTTCGGTTACCACTCTGGATCGGGCTAGAGGAGTATCAAGATGACGTTATAAAAGTCATTCATTCTTTTTTTGAGGATGCAAGATTAGTCTGATGGATAAGCGCACCCTGCCTAATATCAATTCAAAATCTGAAAATATACTGCTACTTGTAGTGGCAATCACGATTTGTTTATTGCTCAATGTAGTGTATTTCATCAGTGTGGCAGCGAGCCCTATTATTCGCGACGACGGGTGGTATTTCCTTGCGTCGCAAATTCAACCATGGATAGAACAAGGATTTTCATGGAAAGATATTTTTGTAAAACGCGGCCTAACGGATCATGCGCAACCATTAAACAAGATTTTTTTGTTCCTCAATTACAAACTTTTTAATCTTGATTTTAAATATGAAGCAATAGCTGGGTTTGTTGGAATATTTTTTACGGTTTTTTTGTTCCTGTCGATCTATATAAAAAAAACGGTAAGCCAATCCATCTCGTTATGTAGTGCTGGGTTCTTCGTGCTGGCAATCCTCACTATTACTTCTTTGAATAGTCGGGAGCTTTATAGTTGGCCGTTGGTGACTTTTTCATACTTGCCTTTTTTTCTCGCACTGCTATTACCGTTTTTTGCCTGGCGATTTTTGAATGATCAATTAACGATTAGTTCAATACTTATCGCCGCTTTTATCTTTGTATTGATTGGCGATACGGCCAGTATCATTGCATGGTTAAGTTTCACCGTTGCGGTAGCACTTATTTCTTTCAGTGACAGTGAAATCTCCAAAAAAAGAGTAGCGATATGGGTAGCATGCTCTGCGTTTGTTGTTGCTGCTTATTTTATTATTCTAAATATTAATTTCATGGGTGAGGCTGCGCAGCCAAAAGCGAATCATAAGGGGCTCGATTTATTCAGTATTAATTTCTATTTCGAATTTGTACGGATTGTTTTTTCGTCATCCCTTATCCATCAGGAGCATCTTGCCCGTGCAGGCAACTATCAAGTGTTCTTGTCTTGGGTTGTTGCTATCCCTGTGTTGTATTTTTACATTGAGCACTTTGTTTCAATGGTATTTAAAAAGCAGCGAAAAACCCTCGTCGATTTTCTGGTTACCTTTATTTTGGTGTATGCAACATTATCGGTTGCTGCGATTGTTGTTGGTCGAGTGCCGGAGTTTGGTATTGGTTATCTAAACCAGCCTAGATATGTGCTTGTATATCAATTAATTCCATTTGCTTTGTTCATTAAATATTGTTTCCTGCCGGTGCTGGCGCAGAGACAAATAATAGGCAGAAAGATAATAGTAATTGTTGCCTTGCCATTAATGCTATGCGTCCAATTTTACTTTAGTGCGAACGCTTACGCGGCTGTTCCCTGGATCTCAAAATGGATTGATGGTCAGTCCAGCGCGATTGCGGATTATGTGAATAATCCCGCTTTACCGGCGGGTAATTGCACCAGTTTTTCTTCCCCTATGTGCAACTTATCGGAAGCAAAAAGAAATGAATTATTAAATTTAATGATTAGCAATCAATTAAACCTTTTTAATCAGGACTTCCAGTGGAAGTATAAAATTTTCCCATTAATTCAAATAAAAGCTTCCCCTGTCTCCGCGTGGGGGCCGCAAGTAATTAATACCCGCTCATCTGATGGGATTTGGATTAAGTTATCAATCCCCATTGTGGGGGCTGATGTTAAGGCTCAAGTCAGCATTAATGGCAAACCAATTGGCGAGACGGTATTTACGGGTGATGTGATTACCTTTTATTTACCTGATGAATACAAGTCCGTTCCCGGTTTTTATACAATCGAATATTCAGTCGACGATTGGAAATCAAGTATGTTGGCCGGTGATATAGAAGTTAAAAATTAATTCTATCCAGAACCGATAAACCAGAACCAATTATTGCAACCGTAAAATAACAAGCTTGATATATTCCGACGAGCAGCGGCACCCACTCAGTGCCTTGTTCCGAACCACTGCTACCCAATACCGCTACGAAAAAGAGTGAAGAAGTACTTATGAGTCAGGGATCTAAAATATATTTGGAGCACATTGATGGTATTCGGGCTCTTGCAGTGATAGCAGTGTTGCTATTTCACTTCGGTATCCACGGGCTTGCGGCGGGTTTTATTGGGGTAGACATTTTTTGTAATTAGTGGTTTTGTGGTTTCCCCATTTGTTGTTGTATGAATATGCAACTTTCTTCAAACCGAATGAACACGATGCATCATCTTTCTTTCGGCTTTGCCACGTATGTGGGAGAGTTGATCGCAAAAAATTATGCGCAAGATTTGGAAGCATTGGGTTTGCCGCCTCCCAGCGCTCACTAATTTCAGTGAGGAGGCTTTCAATCGATTCACTCATGTTGGATACCAATGATCCTTTCACAGTTGTTGCAACCAAAAAATAATAACCTCGATAGTTTTAGAATTCTGGCTGCGTTGCTGGTAATTTATGGGCATGCCCCTGCATTTTTACCCGGGCAAGCTGGTAGTGATTTTGTTTTTGATTGGCTTGGGTTTGATTATTCCGGTTCTCTGGCTGTGAAATTTTTTTTTATGCTGAGTGGGTTGTTGGTTACGCATAGCCTTCTGGCCCGACCACAAATTTTCTCCTTTCTTCTCCGCCGCGCAGTCAGAATTTTCCCTGGATTATTCGTGTGTATTTTTCTATCCGTATTTGTGCTGGGCTTGATAGTGACAAGTCTCTCGGCGGGAGAATATTTATTGCATCCACAAACCTTGCGCTATTGGTTGCACAATTCATCGCTTATTGGATTGCAGTGGGAATTACCTGGTGTTTTTACTGCGGCTAAAACATCAACAGTTAATGGTTCTTTGTGGACCTTGCCATTGGAGGTGATGTGTTACGTAAGTCTCGTGGTTTTTTATGTGTTGATATTGAAGGCGCATTATAAAATTGCCTGTTCAATTCTATTTGTACTTATTAGCCTGATTTTTTATGGCACTCCATTGTGGCCGGGCGGGCTAATAAGGTTCACAGAATCTCTTTTGCTCGGTGGTTGTTTTTGTATTGGCTCATTCTATGCCGTCCTCGAGCGCCAATTAGTGCTTGGTATAAAAGGCGTGGTGTTGGGGCTGGTAATGGTATTTCTGCTGTGGCAAACACCGTTGCAACAATTCGCATTTTACTGCGTATTTTTTTATACCTGCCTTTATTTAAGCGGCACAACTGTGTTCACCAAAATCCTGAAACTTCCCGGTGATCCCTCTTACGGGATTTATATTTACGGTTTTGTCATCCAGCAATGCCTGGTCATGGTATATCCAGCGCAAGGAATTTTATTTAACCAAATTGCAGCGGCGATTATCGCCATTATCGTTGGTTACTTTTCCTGGTATTTAATTGAGAAGCCTGCAATCCAGATGATGAAGAAAAGAATCTGACAAGGAGAGATTTTTCGAGATAAAAATGGCGCACCTGACTGGATTCGAACCAGCGACCAACGGCTTCGGAAACCGCTACTCTATCCAACTGAGCTACAGGTGCGTATTTTTTGAGATCTGCGCAAGGCCCGCGATTTTACTGATCTTGCCGGTGATCGTCCACCGGCGATGCTTAATTAATTTCCTGCTAATTCCTTGATATGTAATTCGCGTGTTACCTGGATTGAACCCAGGCTTTGGCTCATGGTACCGAAGGGGAAATCGCGGATCATGTTTTCCAGGCGCGGCAAGCAGCGTTTCAGGTTGGTGTAGTGGCGAAAGTTGCTGAACCAGCTGGCGTTGGGAACGCGAGGCTGGTCGGGGTCGATTTCCCAGGGATGCAGGTAAAAAATTTGCGGTTTGGCTTGATTGTGGCTGGCGCGATTAAATAACCAGCGCGATAGCACATAAGGATATTGGCGGAAGTAGCCGCCACCTGCAGCGGGAACTGATTGCCCCAGCACTTTTGCGGTGGTTAGTGGAAATTCCAGAAGCGCAGCGCCGCTGCTGGTGATAATACGATAAGGCTCTTCCGGGCTGCCGGGGATGCCGTAGTTGTCATGGCGTGTCGGGAAAATACTGGAATCCCAGGTGAAACCTAATTCAACAAGAGTATCCAGTGCCCATAGTGATTTGCGCGTGATTGAATAACTGGCTGCGCGATAACCAGTGATAGATGTTTGTGCCAGATCTTCAAGAATCTGTTTGGATTTTGCTGTTTCTGTGCGAAACACTTCCGGTGTTTGTTTGTAAATTAATTGGTGGCTGTAACCGTGCGAGGCAATTTCATGGCCCTGTGCGCGAATTTTTTTTACCAGTTCCGGATAGCGTTCTGCCACCCAGCCCAAAATAAAAAACGTAATTTTGATATTTCTATCATCGAATAGCTGCAAGAGTTTTTCGGTATTGGCTTCCACGCGCGATGGCCATTGTGGCCAGTCTTCCGGTTTAATCACTTGAGCGAAGGCGGCAACGTGATAATAATCTTCCACATCGACAGTCATGGCATGGGTGATAGCGGTGTTGTTCATAAAGCCACTCTTTTGTGTGCGTATAGATTCAGCGTATGTTTGGATTGAAAACCAAAACGGCATCTTGCGATGCCGTTTAGCAGAATAAAACTGCAAATTTATGCTTGCAGTGCAGTTTTATACTTTGTAGTAATCGCGATACCACTTAACAAAGTTTTCTATACCGACTTCAACTGGTGTAGTTGGTTTGTAATCCACATCTTCAATCAGTGCATCGACATTCGCGTAGGTGTCGGGCACATCTCCCGGTTGCAGAGGCAATAAATTCTTGATGGCTTTTTTGCCCAAACAATCTTCCAGTACTTCGATATAACGCAACAATTCAACCGGGTTATTGGAACCGATATTGTAGATACGGTAAGGCGCTTTGGACGTCGCAGGGTCGGGTTTGTCTCCGCTCCAGTTTGGATTGATGGGAGCTACTTGATCCACTGTGCGGATAACACCTTCAACGATGTCATCGATGTAAGTGAAATCACGGCGATGGTGGCCGTAGTTGAATACATCGATCGGTTCACCGGCGAGGATTTTTTTGGTAAAGATGAACAGCGCCATATCCGGTCTGCCCCATGGTCCATAGACGGTAAAAAAGCGCAGGCCGGTGGTGGGGATATTGAATAAGTGGCTGTAGGTATGTGCCATCAGTTCATTTGCTTTCTTGCTGGTCGCATACAAGCTGACAGGATGGTCAACGTTGTTATGCACAGAGAATGGCATGGATGTGTTGAGGCCATACACTGAACTGCTCGATGCATACACCAGATTATCGGTGCCGAAATGACGGCAGCCTTCCAGGATATTCAGGAAGCCGGTAATGTTTGCATCGATATACGCTTGTGGATTTACCAGCGAGTAACGCACGCCTGCTTGTGCTGCGAGGTTAACAACGCGATCCGGCTTGTGAGTTTTAAATACATTATCAATCGCTGTTTTATCTTCCAGGTTGCAACGAATATCGGTAAATC
Source organism: Cellvibrionaceae bacterium (assembly GCA_021151825.1). Lineage (GTDB taxonomy): Bacteria > Pseudomonadota > Gammaproteobacteria > Pseudomonadales > Cellvibrionaceae > Cellvibrio. The sequence goes on along the minus strand of JAGKWQ010000005.1, from coordinate 313,559 downwards.
CGCTATCACCTGTTAAACGGGCGAGACGATCTTTTTTGATTTGTACATCGTAGTAATCATTCAGGTTATCGATCCCGATAACTTCGTCGCCGCGGGCAAGCAAACGCTTGGCGAGAGTGGAGCCAATAAAGCCCGCTGTTCCTGTAACTAACACTTTCATAGTTGGTCCTTACAAGTTAGAGGCGTGCATCGACTGCTTCTTTAGGCAATATATGTTTTACGTCAAAAAGCACATGGTTGGGTTTACCGAGTGCGCGAATGGCTTCTGCGCCCAGTTCGCGGAATTTTTGATGGCCGACGCACAGGATAATTGCATCGTAAGAGCCCGATTGCGGCTCCTTAATTAATTCCAGTCCGTATTCATGTTGCGCTTCTGCGGCGTCAGCCCATGGGTCATAAACGGATACGTTGGCGTTGTAGTTACGCAGCTCATTAATGATGTCAATAACGCGAGTGTTGCGCAGATCGGGGCAGTTTTCTTTGAAGGTCAGGCCCATAATCAGGATGTTGGAGTCCACTACATGGCATTTGCGCTGGGTCATCATTTTTACGACTGACTCAGCCACAAAAGTACCCATGCCATCGTTAATACGGCGGCCTGCCAGGATGACTTCAGGGTTATAGCCAACCTGTTGCGCTTTGTGGGTCAGGTAATAGGGGTCAACGCTGATGCAGTGTCCACCCACCAGGCCGGGGCGGAATGGCAAGAAGTTCCATTTGGTGCCGGCAGCTTCCAGTACTTCGATAGTATCGATATCCAAACGTTTAAAAATCAATGACAGTTCATTGATCAAGGCGATGTTGATATCGCGTTGGGTATTTTCAATAACCTTGGCTGCTTCAGCGACTTTAATGCTGCTCGCTTTATGAGTGCCTACTACAACGATACGACGATAGAGTTGATCGACATATTCAGCTACTTCCGGTGTTGAGCCTGACGTAATTTTGGTGATGTTGTGGACGCGATGTTGCTTGTCGCCCGGGTTAATACGTTCGGGACTATAACCGGCAAAGAAATCCACATTGAATTTCAGGCCAGAAATTTTTTCGATGATGGGCACACAAATCTCTTCCGTGCAGCCCGGGTATACGGTTGATTCGAATACCACTATGGCGTTTTTAGCAATCACTCGGCCCAGTAACGCAGACGCCTTTTCCAGCGGGGTTAAATCAGGTTGTTTGCTATCGTTGATTGGCGTGGGAACAGTGACGATATAAACATCAGCACCTTTGATGGTTGCTTCATCAGTGGTGTAGCTCAAGTGGCTGGCCTGTTGCAGCTCATTAGCGTCCAATTCAAGCGTGCTATCTACGCCTTGATTCAGTGCATCAACGCGGGCCTGATTAATATCAAAGCCAAGGGTGGTAATTTTTTTGCCGAACTCTACTGCGAGTGGCAGGCCGACATAACCTAAACCTATAACGCAGAGCTTGGGATTGGTTGCGAACATGAGAGGTTTCCTTAGCGAAACGGGGATCCAAAGGTGCGCTAAATTACCATATTTTTTATGGCATTTAGATATCAGTCGCTACAAACGGCCGACATTTTGTCTTTAACTTGCCGGTTTAGTTGCCCAACTGGCGGAATTACGTCATGGATGGTCGAGCTTTTGTCATAAAACTCGCTATAATGCACGCCCTCTCTACTCACTCAATGGCTCACTGAAGGAATCGGGTTTGTCTTATATCAGGCTCAATAAGCATTACATACATCTACCCTACCTGTTTCTGGGCATCACCGAGGCCGCCTTATTAGCTTTGGCTGCCTTGTGGTCACATCACTTTGCCAACGGCGTTGAAGACTTGCCGCGCAGTTGGACACAAATAGTGATCTTCTCGATAGTTCTTTCCTGCTGCACCTTATCTATGGGTGTATATCTCGCTCTGGTCCGTGAAGGATTTGGCAGCATGGTATTGCGTACCCTGGTGAGTTTCTTTTTATTGGGAAGTCTTAGCCTGTTTTTAATCGGCGTTATATTTGGTGAAGCATTAATTCCCCAGACATTGATTTTTTGGGGGGTGCTGATTGCGACTGCGCTGGTAGTGGTAACCCGTTTTATCTTTTTAAAAGTGGTCGATACCAAGCAGCTTAAACGACGTGTTGTCATCTACGGTGCGGGCAGCAAAGCCAAGAAATTGCTCGACGATTTGGCTCCTGAAATAGCGGTTCTTGGTGTGACTATTGTGGGGTGTATCCCCAGCGACAATGAATCGATTCTGGTTGACCAGCAATTAATTATTGGCGAACCTCAGGATTGGCTCGGTTTTGTTAAGCGCGAACAGATTTCCGAGATTGTTATTTCTCCGGATGAGCGCCGTCGCAGTTCTGGCAATGCATTCCCGTTGGGACAATTCCTTGATTGCAAGCTAGCGGGTATTGATTCTACGGATGCATTGAGTTTCTGCGAGCGCGAATTGGGGCGTATTGATATCAATTTATTGCATCCGAGCTGGATGTTATTTTCCGATGGTTTCAAATATTCCAAACGCATGTTAATTGCCAAGCGCTTGTTTGATCTGGCATTGGCCTCGCTATTTTTCCTTGTGCTTTGGCCATTTATGCTCCTGACCGCTATTGCCGTGCGTTTGGACAGCCCAGGCCCGGTGCTTTATCACCAGACTCGTACTGGTTTGAATGGCAAACCATTTCGTATTTACAAATTTCGCAGCATGCGTCAGGACGCGGAGAAAAATGGCGCGGTCTGGGCCAAGAAAAATGATTCGCGGGTAACTCGCGTCGGCGCATTTATCCGCAATACACGCCTGGATGAATTACCCCAGTTGTATAACGTCATTGCCGGTAGCATGAGTTTTGTGGGGCCGCGTCCTGAGCGCCCTGAGTTTGTTTCCGAGCTTGCAAAGCAACTACCATTCTATGAAACTCGTCACAAAGTGAAACCTGGGTTGATGGGGTGGGCGCAGCTCAAGTATCCCTATGGGGCCTCGGTGGAAGATGCAAAAAACAAACTTCAATATGATCTCTATTACACTAAAAACCATAGCTTCCTGATGGATTTGCTGATTATGATCCAGACGGTTGAAATTGTTTTACTTGGCAAAGGGGTGCACTGATGTTGATCTGCCGCTCGATTCCACCTTCAGAAGGAGAAGGATTGTGAAAAAAATCATGTGGTTAATGCAGTTAGTGATTGCTGCAGCTGTGTTATGCGGTTGTGCTAGCAAGCCTTTGAGCACCACGCCACCGTTGTCTGATACGGGGGTGATGGATGATTATCGAATTGGTGTGGGCGATGCGCTGCAAATTAATGTATGGCGCAATCCCGAGCTGACTGTTGCTGTTCCGGTGCGCCCTGATGGCAAAATTTCCATGCCTCTGATCGGCGATGTTGTTGCTGCCAGCCTTACTGCTACTGAACTTTCACAAAACATCACCAAGAGCCTCAGCAGCTTCGTGCGCAGCCCGCAGGTCACGGTCATTGTTAGTAATCCCAGTAGCTCCGATTTCCAGCGTCGTGTGCGTATTACCGGCGCAGTAAAAAGCCCGCAATCTATCCCGTTTCGTGAAGGTATGACCGTTCTGGATCTGGTATTGATTGCCGGGGGGCCTAATGAATTTGCTTCGGCGAATAAGGCCCGCCTGTATCGCAAAGTTAATGGGGAGCTCAAGGTGTACAAAATTCGCCTGGATGATCTGATGAGTGATGGTGAGGTTGAAACTAATTACCCGCTGCAGCCGTCTGACATCGTCAGCGTGCCGGAACGGGCGTTTTAAATTGATGCAATGAACAACAAGTCGGGGGCTTTAATGCCCCTGCAACGTTTCAATACCTAGAGATCTTACATGGACAAAGCCTACCTGAAAGACTTGTTGAACTCGCTTCGTGCCGAGTTGGTTCGATTTCGCTATGCGTGTGTAGTGATATTTATTGCAATCAGTTTTCTGGTATTAGTGGTTGGCATTACCTGGCCAAAAACATACACCACTAGTGCGGTGCTGTTCGCTGACCAAACCAATATCATTGAGCCCTTATTAAAGGGCTCTGCCGAAGTGACCAAAATTGATCGCTCCGAACAAGCGCGGGAAATTATCTGGACCCGTGCGATCATGCTGGCAGCGGCAAAAGAAGTTGGTTTTTTGGCAAAGAATCCAACGCAAAGTGACGAAGAGCTTGCCATCAAGCGGATTCGCAGTGGTTTGAATGTAAGAGGCGAAGGTAATAAAGCGTATTTTCGCATCAGTTATGTTGCTAATAATCCGGATTCCTCGTTTGAAATATTGAATGCAATCGTTAATGTATTTATTGAAGACACTGCCCGGAAAAAACGCGCCGAAAGCTTGGGTGCTTACAACTTTATTGATGCTCAAGTGCAATCCTATAAAAAACAATTGGAGCAAGCTGAGCTGAAGTTGAAAGATTTCAACTCACAAAATACAGATGGTACCGAACAGACAGTAAGTGGACGTATCGCTCAATTGCGTCAGGAAATTGAAGCACTGAAAATTACCATTGAAGAGTCCCAGGCACGTTACAACACCATCCAGCAACAATTGGGATCTGAAGGGCAATACTTGCAAACTAAAGGTCGCATTGATGAAGTTAAGCAACGTAAACAAGTCCTCACTTCACAACTTGAGCAACTATTGCTGAGTTACGAAGAAGGCTATCCCGATATTATTTCCATCCGTGCACAAATTGCGGATTTGGATGCAACTATGCAAAAGTTGCAATCCGCCGGTGATGTATATGCGGATACTCAGAAAACAGAAAATCCGCTTTACGAAGAATTGCGCAAGCAACTGGCTGCAGCTGATGTGGATTTGCGTTCGCAAAAGCGCCGTATGCAATCGCTAACCGCGTTGCAAGAGCAAGAATATGAGCGCCAGCAACGTGTTGCTGCTAATCAGGCGCAGTTTTCCGAATTGACACGTGATTACGATGTGATTCGCAAAACGTATGAAGAAATGCTGCAGAAAAAAGAATCTGCTCGCTTATCCATGACCCTGGATATCGAAGGTCAAGGCGTTAGCTATCGCATTCAGGAACCAGCAACTTTCCCGCTTAAACCCTCTGGTTTTTATTTTATTCACTTTGCCTTTGTCGGTCCGTTTTTGGGGTTGATAGTGCCAATTGCATTGCTGATTGCTTTTGTATTGTTTGATCCGCATTTGCGTTCAGCCAGAACACTGCAAAAACAGTTACCGAATGATATTGAATTAATTGGTGTAATCCCGCATTACCATTCTCCGCTGGGCGATAGATTGCTTAAAAAAGACATGCTGGCAGTATTTTTTGTTTCATTGCTGGCCATGGGATTGTATGCGGCAATTAGCATTTATTGGCAAATTACCAGAGGCTAATTCAGGTAACGAAAATGGAAAAGACAAAAGAATATAGCCTCAAGCAACTCATGGCAGGTGTGGATTCACTGGTGGAGACGAGTGAGCAGTTGGTAAAAACAGCTGTGCTTGAGCATCGCAAGCGTGAGCAAATTAAAAATATGGAGCTGCCTGTATTATGGGGGCAAGACGAGCTCTACGAAAAGAAAATCGTTTTTACCGGAATGCGTCAGCGTGAATTGTTAAACGCATTTCGTGAAGTACGTATCCGGCTGTTGGAGAAAAATAAAACCGATAACATGGTGGTACTCGTCAGTTCGGTATCTGCCAGTGGTGGCTCCAGTTTTTTCTCTTTTAATCTTGCTGCAACGTTTGCGCTGGACCAACACAAAACGGCGCTCTATGTTGATTGCAATCCGTATGCATCTGCCGCTGAACGCTATATCACTCAGGATGTTGAGAAGGGCCTTACGCAATATTTGACTGATTACACCGTACCGTTGAAAAGTATTATTTACCCAAGTGGTATCGAGCGTTTGCGTGTTATTCCTTCCGGCGGCTCAAGTGAATCTGCAGCAGAGTTTTTTAACTCCAAACGGATGGAAGTATTTGTAGCCGAGATTAAATCCCGTTATCCCGATCGTTTTATTGTACTCGATGCCCCTTCTGCACAAGTTTCAACAGAAGCGCGGATTCTTTCGCGTTATTGTGATCATGCATTGTTAGTGGTGCCCTATGGAGCTGCTGTTACTGATGAAGTGCTTGCGGCGGTGGATGCTGTTGGTAAAGAACGTTTTGCCGGGCTGGTCTTTAATAACTAGGTTGCACACTGATAAAAGGAGATGCGCTACATGAAAAGAGTTTCCCTCCTTGCATTGGTAATTGCATGTGCAAACGCATCCGCTGTTGAGGAAAAACAAAAAGCGTACGGTGCAATATTATCTGCAACCACAGAACAATCTGATAACGCTTTGCGTGCTCCCGACAATAAAATTAGTGAACGTCAGGATACATTGCAGGCAGGTGTTTTTGCTCTCTATGAAAATGATCTGATAGAGCTGGATACCAATTACGCTGCAGCAAAAAAATATTATGACAAAGAGAGCCAGAGTGATCGAGATTCGTTAACCGGCCGCACCAGTTTTAAAATAGGTAAGGATCATCATCTGGTTGATTTGCGCGTGTTACATGTGCGCCAAAAACAACTGATTTCTGCTGATGCAATTGATCTTGAAGAAAATCAGGATGAAAAGCAGATACTCACTATCCAGCCTTCATTTCATACGCGAATTACCCCAACGGATACTTTTTTTATTCAGGGCAATTCCACAGATGTAGATTACCGTTACCAGAAGCTGAGCAACTCACAGCGAGAAGGTGCAACAACCGGTTTGCAACATTCATTTTCCAGCGTCGACCTTCTGGGCATTTTTGTCAGTCATACTGATGTAGATTTTGAATTTCTTCCGGAGCTTGATTATCGCATGCAATCCTATGCGATCAGTTACGCGGCACAGTTGCGTAAATTGCAATACAAACTGGAGCTTGGGCAGAGCAAAATGCAATCCCAGTTTGATAAAGACGATGAAGCAGACACTAATCCTTACTACTTAATTACCGCCAGTTACTCAACGGGTTACAACCAATGGGATTTGTCGGTTACAGAGCAAAGCAGCGACTCATCCATGGGCTTGGGTGATAATGCTTTTGGTGAGGATTCAGGTTTTGGTGATGCGGGTTCGAATAAACCGGATCGCATAGTTCTGAAGCGTGCCCAGTTATCCTGGAGAACCACAGCACTCTGTGATCGTTGCACATTAAACCTGAGTAGTTTTGCCGAGGAGCGCGAATACCTAACGCAAGAACGGCAAGAGCAAAGTAATGGTGTCGCATTGGGTGTAGGTTACAACTTATCGCGTTCGGCAAATATTGGCGCACGCGTTCAATTGCGTCAGCAAGAGTTTGAAGGCAACAGCCTCATCGAAGACTTTGATACTACCCAGGTAGGTATTTATTACAGCTACAACTTTTCTGGTGGTACCAGTTTACGTTTATTCGCTTCCGAGTTCGAACGCAAATCGGACAGCGAGTTGCAAGATTATACCGAGCTAAGGTCGGGAGTAACGCTTAGCCACAGGTTCTAACCCTTATTAATAACAGGAATGGTAAATTCCATGAAAAAAATTACACAAGTAACTGCGCTAGGCTTGGGGCTGCTATTGCTGGCGGGTTGTGGTCAAAATAAACAAGAAAATGCAGAGACTGCATTGCGCCATCAAAATTCTGCTGCTGTCTACCAGCAGCAAGGCCAATTGCGCGCGGCTATGTTAGAAGCTAAAAGTGCAATCCAATTAGTGCCCGATTCGCCAGAGGCCTACATTGCATTAGCAAAAATTTATAATCAGACAGGCGCTTACGCTTCTACTATCAGCTTATTGGAATCGCGAGTTGAACAAATTCCTGCTGCGGCAGCGGAATTGGCTGAGGCGCATTTTGCAGTGAAAAAATACCGTACTGCGCTTAATGTCCTTGAAACACATCCTGCCCCTGAAGCTTCTCCAGCGCTGGTACAACAGCAGCAATTCCTTGCTGCCCAAGCCAATATTGCATTAGGTGATAAAGATGCATATCAGGTTGCGTTGGAAAAATTCCGCGCAGCAAATGGCAGTGTTGCCGATATAGGATATCTTGAGGCCAGCTTTCAGCTTGCACAGGGTCAAACCGATGAAGCGATTACCTCGTTAGAGGCAACAATTCAGAAAGATCCTAATCATTTAAAAGCATTAATTTTGCTCGGCAATTTATCAGCCTACAAAAACCAATTGCAGAGTGCCGAGCAGTACTACACCAAAGCATTGGGATTGTTGCCTACTACTGATGTAATCACCATAGATCGGGCTAAAGTGTTGTCGTTGCTGACGGATGTACTCATCCAACAAGGGCGCACCAGTGAGGCTTATGTGTATCAAAAATTACTTGCGGAGGCTAACCCTGAACGCAATGCCGCCCAACAAAAATTTACCGATGCAATGGAATATTACCAACAAGGTAAATTGGGTGATGCTGAAAAATTACTAAAGGAATTGCGTGAGCAATATCCCGACGATAAAAATACCGCAACATTATTAGGCATGATTGAATTTCAACAAGGCTCTGATAAAAGTGCGATCGATTTGTTCGACCAATTTATCGATCCGGAAACTGCTACACCAACCGTAATTCAAGCGGCAGCTTTAGCGAAATTTCGCTCCAATCAAGTGGATGACGCCGTTAAGCTATTAAAAGATGCTGCACAAAGCCAACCTAATAATGCTGCGATATTGGCAACTTATGGCCTTGCTCTTTTAGATCGCGAGCCCACCAGTTCCGAAGGGGGAATCGCGCTGGAAAAAAGCCTTGCATTGGATCCGCAACAACAACGTTTGCGTATTGCACTCGCAAAACGTTACACCGAACTGCAACAACCTGAACAAGCGTTAGCGCAATTGCAAAAAGCTTATGAAGCCAAACCGTTGGATCTGTTGGTTGAAGAAGCTTATTTGAAAATGTTATTGCAACAAGGTGAAGATGATCGCGCCCGCGCAGTTATTAATGATTTGCAACAGAAATATCCGGACAGCCCACGCGCCTCGTTTCTTAGTGGTTGGTATTCGTTAACCAAGAAAGAATATGCAATAGCAGAAAAGCAATTTGAAAAAGCATTGTCAATTAAAGACAACATCGAAAAATCTCTCTCTTATGCCGGTCTTGCGCAATTATACAGTGAACAAAACCAGCCGTTAAAAGCAGTAAATGCATGGCAATCCTTACTTGAGGCTGAGCCAAAAAATGTTAATGCGTACAGGCCCTGGCTAGCACTTATGGCGCAACAGGACCGACTGAAAGAAGCGCAAGAGTTTTTGCAGACACTCGCCAACAAATCTGAAGATTGGCAACCTTCTGCAGTATTGGCGCAATTGTTATTTGTGAGCAAACAAAGCGCTGCCGCTATTCCCTACATTGAAAAAGCATTGGAAAAAAGCCGCAATTCAGACAATGTTAAAAAGATGACAGCGAATCTGTATCACGCGTACAGCACCGAATTACGTGCGGCTAATAAGATACCTGAAGCAAAAAGTTATTCAGCAAAAGCAATAGCATTAATCCCGGACAACCTGGATTACCTTGCTGGTTTGATAGAAACCGAATTGGTTGGTAAAAATATTCCGGAAGCACAGAAGTTGCTGGATCAATTTACTCAGACACAAGAAACCCTGCCAGGTAAGACTTTTTTACAAGGTAAAATTCGGATGGCAGAAGGAAAACCGGAAGAGGCCTTAAAGGAGTATCTGAAATCCTGGGCGTTACAACCTAATGAGTTGGTGGCTGAGACAATCTTCACTTATTACACGCAGACTAAAAATGATGCGAGCCGCACTTTTGCTGCGGAATGGAAAGAAAAGTTACCGCAAAGCCGTAAGGCTGGTTTAGTGTTGGCGATGAATGCCCAGGTTAGCAATGACATTCCTACTGCAACCAAATATTACGAAGAGATCGTTCAGAAAGATCCATCTTCCCCAGCAGTGCTTAATAATCTGGCGTGGAATTATCATTTAGCCAAGGATCCGCGTGCACTGGAAACTGCCAAAAAAGCGTATGAGCTAGCGCCAACTGTACCGGCAATATTGGACACTTACGGATGGATATTGGTAGAGCATGGAAAAGTAGCGGAAGGTGTTGAACTGCTTGAGCGCGCAGTTGCCGCAGATCAAAACAATGCCGAAATAAAACAGCATTTGCAAGAAGCGCAAGCAAGGTTAAAAAATCAGTAATATTTAATGTAAAAAATCAGGTAATCGATATAACTGGGCCTCCAATGGCCCAGTTTTTATTTTTAGTCTGGCCGGGTTGTTTTCAGAAAAGGTAATCACTACAGGGGTAGTCCAGGCAAAGCCATGGAAAATAGCGTGCAAAACACACAAACTTTCACACCAGCAAAGTTACTGCCATTTGTGGTAATTGCTCTGCTGCCCTTACTTTTTTGGCAAACGTTCGTTGGCCTTGCAAACGAGTGGAGTCAGTGGGATCAATCGCTATCCCATGCTTATCCCCTGTTATTATGGTTTGCTTACTTGTTGTTTAAAGCCAGTCCTCTGGCGGTTCATCGACAACATATTGCAATGGATATGTTGCTGGCTACTGCACTAATCGGTTTAAGCCTCGCATGGTTTTTATTCCAGCTAGTCCAAATTAAATTATTTGAACAATTGATACTTTTACCGTTGTTGTATTTAAGTATTGCCTGGGTGTTTGGATTCAAAACATTTTGGCAGCAACGTTTTTTACTTTTATTGCCAATTTTTACGTTACCAGTTTGGGATTACCTCACCACTCCCTTAGTGGAATTGGCGAGTCTGGTGGTGGGTGTGATGGTGCGTTGGATGCAAATACCTGCGCTAATTGACGGCAGTAGTATTTTTATTCCATCTGGCCACATTATGATTGCTGATGGTTGTTCGGGGTTACGCTATTTAATTATTTCCCTGGCGATGGGCCATGCAATAAGTTATCTCAACGGCTATCGCGAAAAAGGCGTAATTATCTGTTTGATTGTGGCTGGCGTCCTGGGGTTGGTTGCTAATTGGATAAGAATTTTTGGCCTTATCCTGGTGGGCTACTACACCGAAATGCAAAGTTCTTTAATGTCAGACCATGAAACTTTTGGTTGGGTTATTTTTGCACTTATTTGTTTTCCCGCAATTTATTTCGCGCCGGTAATTCGCAGGGTGACACATACTCATATTTTAACGCCTTCGGTAGCGGGCTGGAAAAAGTTGGTGGTGTTAGCCTTGCTATTAATACCTGGAGTTATTCTCGCATTCATAATAAATCCGTCCGCAGGAACAAAGCCGCCAGCCTATAAGCTGGATGCTGATTATTTTCATCAAAGTTATCATCCTATGCTGGTTCAACTGACGTTGCCTGCCAGTAAAATCCAGCATGGCTATCAAGTTGATTCTGCACGTTTGCGAATTGACCAATACTACCCTGAAACCCGCAAGGAACGCTTGGTGCCTTATATCGCTCATCAATTTGATACCGAAGCATGGGTGATTGATAGCAGTAAAATTATGGGCGCAAAAAATAATCAGGTACGTATTGATATTCTTCGACAAAAATCCGGTGTACGTAAAGTGGTGCAATTGCAATGGTTCGATGTAGGCGGATACCGCGCCCCGACAGTGCCAAAAGCCAAGCTACTGCAAATCCCGGCACTGCTAAGCGGTAATAACTACTTTTCAATAATTACACTTCAAACTGAATGCGCAAACAACAGTTGTGATGACGCGATACAAAAGCTGTTGGGCATTAACGAATTAATTATCAACTAAAGGTTAACTATGGAACTGCTGTTTTGGTTATCAGGTTTATTGGTTATTTATATTTATGCGGGCTATCCGTTGTTGTTGCGTTTCCTACCGAAAAAGCCAATAAAGCGCGATGTGCTATCAGTAGAAAAGCCACGCGTCACGGTGTTGATTCCTGCGTTCAATGAGGAAAAAGTTATTCGTGCAACTATTGAAAATAAACTTGCGCAAAGTTATCCCGCTGAACTGATTGATATTATTGTGATTTCAGATGAGTCGGAGGATAAAACTGACGCAATAGTGACAGAAATTGCAGAACAAAATCCGCGCGTGAAATTAGTCCGCCAGGTGCCTCGCCAGGGAAAAACCTCGGGTTTGAATCTGGCGATGCCACATGCCATGGGTGAAATCATTGTATTTTCTGATGCGAATAGCCATTACCAACCAGATGCAATTGAAAAATTGGTCGCGTGCTTTGCCGATCCGGATGTTGGTTATGTCACAGGAAAAATGGTGTATGTGAATGAAGAAGGTAATGTTATCGGCGATGGTTGCAGTGCCTATATGAAATATGAAAATCATCTGCGCCGCCTGGAGGCTGATGTTTCTTCTGTTGTTGGTGTAGATGGCGGTGTGGATGCGGTAAGAAAATCCCTGTATCAACCCATGAATGCGGATCAGTTACCCGATTTTGTTTTGCCACTTAAAGTTGTCACCCAGGGTAAACGTGTTATTTATTGTGAAGAAGCGCTGTTAAATGAAGAGTCGCTGAGCAATTCCCAATCGGAATTTCGTATGCGTGTACGCGTATCGCTACGTGCTTTTTGGGCCATGTGGGATATGAAACATTTATTCAATCCCGGCAATTATGGCTTATTCAGTTTGCAATTATTCTCACATAAATTGTTGCGCTACCTTGCGTTTATTCCTCTGATTCTGGTGTTTGTGAGCAATGGCTTGATTACCGGTGAAGGCTGGTTTTATCAATATACATTTTTGATGCAAATTATTTTCTACGGCGCAGCAGCTTTTGTGTCGCTAAATGATGGGACTAAAAACCGTTGGTTGGCGTTAGCCAATTATTTTTGTTTAATAAATGTTGCCGCGGCAATGGCGTTCCTGAAATTTATCAAAGGCGAAAAAATTGTTATTTGGAAGCCCAGGGTCGGTTAGGTACTATTGCAATGAATATTGCTCATCTTATCGATAGCGGCGGTCTTTACGGTGCTGAACAAGTGCTGCTGACTCTGTGCAAGCAGCAACAGCAACAGGGATTGAATCCGTTGATTGTCAGTTGTGGTTTGCCTGGCGAAGCGGAAAAGCCATTGGAACAAGCAGCTCGAGCTCAAGCAATTCCGTTGCTCATCTGGCGCATGAAGGCCGGAATTAATTTGGAAGGTATGCGTCAATTACATGCAGCACTGGTTAAACAAAATATTCAGTTGCTGCATTCGCACGGTTATAAATTTAATATTTTGCTCGCCTTGCTTGGGCGTCGCAAAACAGGCATGCCTTTATTATCGACTGTTCATGGTTATGTGAAAGCAAAATTTCCACACAAAATGTGGCTTTATGAGTTGCTTGATCGTATTGCCCTGGGCCGTTTCGATAAAATTATTCTCGTCAGCAATCAAATGCGTCAGCTTAAAGCCTTCAGCGGCAATAGTTCGCGCATTTGCGTTATTAGTAATGGCATTGCTACTGAAAATACGAACCCTTCACCAGTACAGGTCGATGGGCTATTGGAGCTGGTAGCCGTTGGCCGGCTTTCACCGGAAAAAGGTTTTGGTTATCTCATTAGTGCATTGGCGGAATTGAATCGCTCCCAACCAACCTGTCGCCTGACATTGATGGGGGCGGGCGGATTGGATGCGCAGCTAAAACTTCAGGCTGAGCAATTGGGGCAGACTGGGCTCATTCGATTTGCCGGATTTGTTAGTAATGCCCAGGCTCAATTCCATCAGTACCATATGGTGGTCATGCCCTCCTTAACGGAAGGTATTCCAGTAACGTTGCTGGAAGCCATGCGTAACAAAACGCCGATTATGGCATCTTCAGTCGGAGGGATTCCGCAGGTGCTTGGTGCAGATAATCCGTTGTTAACCACGCCCGCTTCCATCGATTCAATTGTGAGTAAATGCCGTGATTGGTTACAAAAAACAATCGCAGAGCGAGAGCAATTAATTGAGCGTAATTATGCGCGATATGTGCAGAACTATACTGCTGAAGCTATGGCGGCCAATTATCTCGCTATTTATCAATCTCTCATCGCACAGCGGCTTAGTGTATGAATCCTGTTGTTGAATCTCTTTATTATAAAAGCCCGGTGTTTTTGCAAAATCTTGCCGTGAGTTTAATGGGATTACGCTTGCGCGCCGAACGTTACCGGCCTGCGGGTGAAGAAAAACGTAAATCGTTACTCACCAGCGGCCAATTCACTGCAGAGCAAATGCACACTTATCAAAGTGAGCAATTTGTACAACTTGCCCGGCATGCGATTAACAACACAGAGTTTTATCGTCGCTGGGCAAAAGAACAGGGTATTAGCGTTGGTGATATTCGTTCTCTTGCGGACATACAGCAATTCCCTGTAATCGAAAAAGCTTTTATTCGCGAAAATGCTGCATTGTTTAAAGCTGGCCCACGTAATACGAATGCCAAACCAATGACGTTATTTACCAGCGGGACAACGGGAACACCATTGTCTGTATTTACGGATCAGGATTCACGTAGCGAACACTATGCTTTTTTTTCCCGCCTGCGTTCATGGTATGGAGTGGATCCTGTTGCGCGTAGGGCTACACTGTTTGGTCGCATCATTATGCCGGCGGTGCAAAAAAAGCCACCATTTTGGCGTTATGATGCAGCGCAAAAAAATTTGCTGATGTCCTCTTATCATCTGAAGTCGGAAAATTTAATTCATTATTACAACAAATTGCGTACCTATCAGCCGCAAGAAATTTTTAGTTACCCCTCCAGTGTCACACGTATTGCAGAATTTATTATTGCGGAAAAGTTGCCACCTTTGCCCCTTCGGTTGCTGATGACTACTGCAGAAAACTTGCATGAATGGCAAAAAACTTTATTACAGCAAGCATTCAATGCACCTATTGTGAATCAATATGGGTGTACCGAGATGGCATTTTTTGTTTCAAGCCTGCCAGACGGGAGTATGCGGTTCCATCCAGAGCATGGCATTGCCGAAGTTCGCACATCGTCTGGCGAAATTGCTGAACAAGGTGAGGGTGAATTGGTTGTGACAGGTTTGGTGAACTATTCCATGCCCGTTATTCGTTACGCCATTGGTGACGCGGTCACCCTTGGTACTGTTAACGCAAACGGGTTTCCTGAATTGGTGCAAGTGCATGGTCGTAAAGATGATGTGATATACATGCGCGATGGTACGCCGGTTGGCAGGTTGGACCCTATCTTTAAAGGAGGAAGTGGTATTAAAGCGGCGCAAATACTGCAAGACCAATCCGGTGCAATCAGTCTTCGTTTGGTGCCGGATGAAACTTATACCGAACAAGCCAGAATTGATTTGCGACGTGAATTGATAAAACGTGTGGGTGATGATTTGCCAATTGAAATTGTGCTCGTTAACGATATCGCCAAAGAGAAAAACGGAAAATTTAAGCCGGTTATTAGTAAATTCAAAAAAGATCAGTAATAGCTAATAGTTAAAACTATTTAAATATACCCGCGGAGCTAAATAGTTGAGCAGTTTAAAATTGATGTTTGTAGGCGATATTTCATTGGGAGAGCACTATTTTTCTTTTGGGCATGGACCAAGAACTACGGCATACAAGCAAGATATACTAGCATCGGTTAAACCAATATTTGCAGCGGCAGATTACGTTTGCGGAAATTTAGAAGGGCCAATCTCCGATATCGGTTTGAATACAAAGGATCCGGAAAGTGTTGTTTTTCGTGGTGATCCTCAGGCAGCTAAAACGCTTGCCGATGCGGGTTTTAATTTAATGCATGTTGCAAATAACCATATTATTCAACACGGAGAGCAAGCATATCGTCATACCCTTACTCTGTTAGAGAACAACAATATTATTCCCATTGGGAATTTTGGTGACGAATGCATTCTGGAAAAAAATGGAGTTAAAATTGCCATAATTGCTGGCTCTGATGTTCTTGATAATACGTTTCCCGAGCAGCAGCTCTATGAAACCCTTAATGTAGAAAAAATACTGGAAAAAATTGAAAAAGTTAAAGGGACAGTTGATTGGATTTTATTATCCTTACATTGGGGGAAAGAAGAAAAAGTCAGTCCTACACAAGAACAAATTGATATGGCGCGGCGCTTTAAGGACGCCGGGGTGAATTTTATTATTGGTCATCACCCACATATATTTTTCCCTGTGGAATTGGCAGAAAATTATTTATGTGCCTGGTCATTAGGTAATTTTATATTTGACCTTCCCTGGGATAAGCGGTTGTGCAAGTCTGCGATTCTGGAAATTGAATTAAATAAAAATACATTCGATGCAAAGGTTTACCCTATTACTATTTTGCCAAACGGTACGCCGGTTAACGTTTCAACGGTAAAAAAAATCACAGAGGGAAATTTTTGCTTGTATGACAATTCTTCTGCATTCCGTTTTTTTTCGTTGATGAAAATATTATTTTTTGCATCGAATTTCTTTAGAGGAAAAGTAAGCCTTAAGTTTATTTTTATTAAACGAAAAGTATTGAAGAAATTTGGCCTTTAAGGTGAATGAATTGAATAGGAAAGTTGTCCATATAGTGCATTGGGAGCGTTCGGGGATATTTTCGGTTGCCAATGAGCTGGCTGCTCAAGGCGCTGCAAATGGGCATTCACACGCTATCAGGGTTATTAGAAAACAAAAAGGATCTTTGGATCTTTTTTTGTCGTTTTTCAGAATGATTTCGATTTTTTTCGAAATTATTTTTAAACGACATAATCTTTATCATGCACATTCATTTTTGCCTTTTATGTTTTTGTACCTTGTCGCTGGTGCGGGTGCTGTAACTTTTCATAATCTTTATCCTTTTTTTTCTTCACCGTCCAAAAAAGACAAGATCAAACGAAATTTGATCTGTAAATTATTTGCTGCCAAACGTATATCTTCGAGTTCGGTTGGCAAAGCTGTTGCTGATGCTGTGCAACAACATCTTGGAATAAACTCGGTAGTTATTTTTAATGGGCTGATGATAGAAAGGTATCACTTTTCAGTTCCTGGTAAAAAAACTGTTCTCGGTGCAGCTGGTCGGTTAGATGATCAAAAAAATTTTGAGGCATTGGTTGAGGCATTTTCCCGCTGTAAATTTGACGACGTTCAGTTACATATTGCTGGAGAGGGTGTTAAGCGATCAGTACTTGAGCTCCTGATTAAACAACACGGTTTGGAAAGTAACGTTTTTTTGTTAGGACATCAAAGCGATATGCCAGCGTTTTATGCATCAATAGATGCATTTATTTGCTCCTCATTATATGAAGGGTTTGGGATTGTGTTGGCTGAAGCAATTTTAAGTGGAAAGCCGGTAATAAGTACAAATGTTGGAATAGCTGTGGATCTTGAAACCATTAATATCATCAGGAGTGGTTTTGATATTGATGATCTTGCTTGTGCTATTGATCAATGGAAAAAAATGACCTTATCTGAAATAGACCTGAGTGCGAATCATAATAGGGCTGCAATTATTGATGAATTTACAATTTCAAAAATATATCAGCAATATGTTGAGCATGTATGGAGTGGAATTTGAATTTTATGAGTAATCTGTCGCTCCCATCAATCTCAATAATTATTCCGGCGTTTAATGAGGAGCGATATATTGCTGACTGCCTGACATCTGTCCAGGCACTGGATTATCCTTCCGAACTTATTGAAATTATCGTTGTTGATAATGGTTCTAAAGATAGAACCGTTGAAATAGCCAAAGGGTTTGGTGTTGATGTTTATGTAGTCCCGAATGTCAGGGTTGGGGCGGTGAGGAACTTTGGTGTATCAAAATCAAAAGGTGAAATGGTGGCCTTTCTTGATGGGGACTGCATTCCCCCGGTGACATGGTTAACTGACGCACTGACTTACATGAAGGTGAATAATTGCGATGTTGTTGGTGGCACTTGTTTGCTGCGCACCAATCCTTCCTGGGTCGAAACTGCATGGGTCATAAATGTTGAACCTAAAGATGATGTAAATGGAACCTTGATTGGCGGAAGTATTTTGCTGAGCAAATCATTATTCCTGAGTGTTAGCGGGTTTGATGAAACTTTGACTGCCGGGGAGGATTCCGGATTAGGGCATAGGTTGCGTGAGTTAGGGCACAAAGTTCATATAGCGAAATGTTGCGCTTTTATCCATTTGGGATACCCGACAACGATATCAGAATTTATGCGCCGGCAGATGTGGCATGCATCCAGCTATTTGAAAAGCAAGAAGAGCGGTATAGATCCTACTTTTGCAATTACATTATTTTTTTTGGTGACCTTAATCACATTGCCGCTATCCTTGATTTTCACCGTGCAAGGATTCTTCATACAGTTGTTAATTTTGTTTGCTATCCCGATTTTATTAACGTTTAAGCGGTTGATTCGCTCAACGGTAAGGCTTTTCAGTATTGATCGTTATATAAAAATGTACGTTCTGGATTTTTTTTATTTACTCGGAAGGGCTCTTGGGCTTTTGAAATCGATCCTGATCGAAATACATATACTTGACGATAAAAAGGACCATTACTAGTTCGAAAAAAGCTAGGCTTTTGGCATTCAAATGATAATTACTTTGCTATCCTTCAAGGGATATCTACGTCAGAGAGGCTTTTGACTTTATGAAATTTCTCCTATTTTGGCTTGCACTTTTGCCTCTTTCTGCATTTGCTCAGACGGTAAGTGTGGATTTGAAAAAAGTTGGCGGTGTCATAGATCTTGTAACACTTAAAGGAAGCTTTTCTGCAAAAGAGGCGCCTCTCCTTTATGACCAGGCAAATGAGGCTTATGAAAAAGGCATCCTGAATAGGACCTTTGCTGCATTGGCCGAAACGCATGAGCTCACGTTGGGAGATACTCGATATAACACCAAAGCTGTTTGGCAAACTGCCAATGCGGGTATTTTTATTCAAAACAATGCGGCATTCGCACGAACTGCCACATCAGGTCCTTATTATTTCGGCGCTAACGCAAATGCTTTTATTGGTGATCCCAGGGTTCACTCCCGCTCCGGAACACCGGTAGAGTCAAAAAAGTTATATCTCAGTTGGTGGTTTAAACCGCAAAATGATACCCGTGACTATATCCCCGTTAAGGTTACCAACGTATCAGCTGACTTTAAGCCGGCTGAAGGCGACGAATTTAGTGTTTCTGTTGATAAGGATTGGACAGGCATTACCCAGGTGTATGGCAGGGTTATTAATTATGATCCGGCGAAAAGTGAGTTGGTAGGTAACTTTTACGGTCAGGCAAACCCCAATAAGATTATAGGGAAGACGCTAACGCTCAATTCAAATGGTGCGAAGGCCAGCATTGTTGAAGCTACGGGCTGGCGTGGTGCAAACAAGTATGTCCGTATTTGGGAAAGTGATGGTTCAGAGGGAAGTTTTAGGATGTCCTGGACAAATACGACAGTCGCAGTAGACAGCCTTGTAACCTATAAAGTATCCAATGTAATTGCCCGGGAATGGAATCATATGGAGCTGTTCATTGACCAGACTGCTAGAAAAGTATGGACAAAAGTGAATGGCGTTGCAGATCAATCCGGTACTTATGACGGCGCTGCAGATGCGGCTGGTTATTCTCCAACAATCGGTTTGATTGGATTTGACGCAAGTGTTGATTTGATTCAAAAGTTCTGGCTGGATGATATTTATATGGATAAAAGCTTCCGCAGAGTCACTTTGGGGGATGCTGAAAAATATACTGCTGTAACTCGTGAGGAAGTACAGTACTACACCAGCTGGACCGCTTCTGAAATAACCTTTAAGCCAAATTATGGCTCCTTAAACCGATCCTCACCCGCGTACATTTATATTTATGATGAAAACGGGGTTCCTAATCCGGTAGGTATTAAACTGGAATCACCAATTCTTATGCTGAAATAAAGATCATCTCGAAAAAATATTCTGAAATGATGGTATTTGAAGGATCGATAAGAAATATCTCACTGTGAGTTGCAGTTTCTTATCGATCCACTCTTTGAATGGGCCAGGATTATAGTAATAAAAATGGTCTGATTTCAGGGTATTATAGCGACCTTCGATTAGAGCTATCTGGAAGGACGCTATGCGAGAGTTTTTGGTTTATACCTCGGCAGGTGAAAATGCCAATGTCCATCGATGGGCCAAGCAGGCTCATCGTTCTTACGATATCTGGATAACCAATTACTCGAATACTCCCGGCCTCCATCGTGGTCATGCAGATCACTACAATGAACGTAAAGGAGCCAAGTTTCCCAATTTTAAATGGGTGCTGGAAAATCACAGGGAACATATTTCCGCTTATAAGGCCATTATGATCGCCGATGATGACATCATCCTTTCATGCGCGGACCTTGATGCACTCTTCAGATTGTTAGCGGAAAAACAAGCGCCCATCGTTGTACCTGCCTTTAGCCGCCTGGGTAAAATTTCACACGATACAACAGCCCGCGAATGGCGTAGCGACTATCGTTATACCAATTTTGCTGAAGTAACTTGCCCGATTATCCGCACAGACTTATTGCTGGATTTTATAGCGATCTACGATGATTCCAATGTGCAATGCCACGGTTTGGATTGGTGGTACCTGAGTCATTGGGGTGATAAGGTCCGCGATAAGATAATCATCTCTGATACCCATTATTGTATCAACCCACGTGATCTTGTTAAGAAAGGCGGGCAGCGTGAAATTGATCGCCATTATTCGGAAGCGGAGCGGCAGGCGCGCTGGCAAGCTAAAAAAGCCGAGCTGAATATTCAGAGCTTTCCCAAAGTTATTTCCCGTCGCATACCCAAGCCGCTTTCTACGCTTATTCTCCAGACCCCATTTTTTATTGCAGAAGTGGTTATCACCTGGCTGTGGGACAAACTGCTACCTGTGTTCCTGGGGCCTGTTAAGCGTTTGGTTAAATCTGTATTGCGCAAGCGCGCCTCTCCGAGTTCAGGTAAGTCGTTATGATTCATGTTGATTTACACTGCGATACGCTGGGTACGCATTTATTACAAATTTTTTCTGGCCTTTATTTATTGCAACAACAGGGAAAAATCACCCTGGCCGTTAAAGGTGGATTGCCGTTGACACTTGCGCGGCCCAATCGTCAATTTCTGGTGTTGCGTGTAGCACAAAACAAAGCCAGTAGAGATCGTACGACATTTCTGTTTGATCTACAGGATTCCCCTGTACTTGGATTGCCTGATGCATTGAATCAAGTGGATTTTTATGTAAAGCGAAGTTTGGAGCCATCATCATTTCATGGCTTAAGTGAAGTGCAAGCAAAAAAATTAATTCCCTTTGGGCTGAACTATCAAGTAGTCAGTTTTTCAGCAAGTTATTTTTTGAAAATTGCTGCCGCTGAATTTTTTGCCCGTCCCTATAGCCCGCTGAATAAAAAGCACAATTTTCACGTACATAATTTGAAAGATATTTTCGATTTTGTTGTGCGGGGAAAAAAGAATAATCTTTTATCGGAAAAAGAATTATCTCCTTCTATCCGCGCAGCTGGAAACAACAGTGTGATGTTCCAATGTCGATTGTGGGAGCCAATGGGACTCGCTGAAAAAAATCAGGAAGATGCCAATCAGGTTAATCAATCGCGCATTGAATTAATCCGGGCATTAAAAGCAGAGCTGGGCGAGCGTTTTTGGGGCGGATTACAAAATACTGCATATGCCCGGGAGCTGGCACCGGAACTCATCGCAAATTTACCTTCTGTTCGTCGTGAATATATTACTCGGGTGCGCAAGGCCAGCATTGTTATTTCCAGTGTGGGTCTATTGCAATCAAATGGGTGGAAACTGGGTGAATATGTTGCATTGGGAAAATGCATTCTCTCTGAGCCAATTGCGACACAGTTGCCTGGCGACTTTGTGGCAAATAAAAACTATATCGCTTATGAGTCGGCCGGGAATTGTCTGGACATCGTAAAAAGCTTACTCGATGATGAAGCGTTAATCGCTAGTATCGAAACCGGGAATTGTCGTTATGCACAAGATTATCTCGCACCGGATAAGTTGATAAAAAACGTTCTTGAAAGAGTGAATAGCAAATAAATTTATCGATTGGGAATTTAAGCATGGCATATGTGGATGGTTTGGTGTCTGTACTGATACCTCTTTATAACCGCGCAAAATATATCGATGAGACAATTGTTTCGGCATTGAAGCAGGAATATTCGCATATTGAAATAATTGTCGTCGATGATGGCTCTACCGATGGAGGCGATAAGCTGGTTGAAGTTTATTGCAAGGACTATCCGGTAACCCTTTATCGCCATCCTGGTAATGTGAATCTGGGGCAGTCAATTTCTTTGAATCTGGCAATAACCAAAGCTCGTGGTGAATTTATTGCAATACTGGATAGCGATGACATTTTTTTGCCCAATAAACTATCCGAGCAAGTTACTTTTTTACGCGAGAATCCCAATGTTGATTTGGTATATGGCATGGGTTACGGGGTTAATGCCGAAGGTGAAGTTGTTTACGAAATTTTATGTGAGGCGCATGAAGAGAAAAATGATCCCAATCGGGTATTGCTTGACTGCTATTTTCATTTGCCTGTGTCGTCATTGTTGCGCAGAAAGGTTTTTGATCTGGTCGGCGGATTTGATGAAAGTTTGCGTGCAGGTCAGGATCATGACATGCAGGTTCGTATGGCTGAAAAAATAAAACTTGGCTTTTTACCTCGACGTGTTTATCACTACCGCCGTCACGGGGACTCTATTAGCAGTACGGGGCTTGAGCGTCGTTGGCGCAACGCAAACATTATTCTCGATAAGGCGGTTAAGCGTTTTAATTATCGTACCGAAACCGTTCGCAAGCGCAGGGCAATTATTAATTTCCGATTGGCTCAAGTGTTATGGACCCAGAAAACCAATCGTATTGAAGCTGTTCGACGGTTTATTTATTCCGGCCTTTTAGATCCATTGCGAGCGCTTCGTGTTATTACTCGCCAAGAGAAAATTAAATAAAGCCAGGCTATGGGATATTAAGCATGTTGTTACATCATGAGCTGACGAACTCGGATAAGCAATACATTAACTACTTGCGCGGAGGGTTAATCCTGCGGGTAGTGTTAATGCATCTTGGTTTGGCCTGGTTTTATATGCCTTACAGCAGCTATTTTGGCCTTTTTTTTCCGGCGTTATTCGGGGTTTCTGGAATTGTTTCTTATTATTCGTATCGCCGTGCAGGCGACGTAGTTCACTACGTTATTAAAAGAATTGCTCGCATAGTGGTTACATTTTATATCATCAGTGGTAGTGCATATTTAATACTTTTTATTATTAATCCCCAGTGGATGGGTTTATCTGAATTTCTGAATTGGTTGTTAATAAACCCTAAATCAGTAGACCAGCCTTACCCGATGGGGCAGATCTGGTTTTTGCGAGCGTTAATTTTACTTACGGTTATCGTGTTGCCATTTTTCTACTTGTCGCTGCGTAATATTAATTACTTATTGGTTCCGGTATTTATTTCTTTGTTGATATCCCTCGCACAGCAGTTTCATGCTGTTGGCTCAGTTTTTATGATTGTGATTGGCGATTTGAACGAGATCAATACCTATCACCCCCTGGTAAATATGGGGTATTTTTGTTTTTGTGCCTGGGCATCTTATGTCGGTCTTTTAAAACGCACATCGTGGATGTTTTGCCTTGTGTTTGTTGGAGCATTGATGGCATGGGCTATATTTCAACACCAGCATTTTAGTTTGAATCTGGCAGACCACAGTTACTTTCAGGATTTCTTTTATTTGTCTCTGGGATATGCCGGTATTGGTTTGTTATTTGGCTTAAGGGCGCCGATAACTCTGGTGCTGGAGAAAATTCCAGCCTTTGGCCGAATGTTACTATTTTTCAGTACCCATGCTTTTTCCATTTTTATGATTCACTCCCTTTATATCTATCTTGCAGAAGTAGTATTTAATCTTAAGGATATGAAAAGCATTAATGAAATTTTAATCAAAATCATATTTGTTATTTTGGCCTCAGTGTTAAGCGCTGTGCCCCTATCGTATGTATGCAAAAAAATAACCGGGATATTAATCGCGAAAATTGACGATCGAAAAAAACAACAAGTGGCAATCTAATTGCTTCTGTTGCTAATTCAATATTGCAGGAATTTGTATGAATAAGGCAGTTTTGCTGGTTATTGATAAAATCAGCAATCCTCACGCGGGAACCGAAGGGCAGTTTTTGTTGTTAATAAAGCAGTTGCTCGCGAGTGGTTATGTTGTGCGTGTAATGGTATTGGCGGGAAGTGATTGGTTGCAAAAAAATGGCTTGCCCTGTGACTATGACGTGTTGGGTCGGGCAGCGATCAAATCGCCATTAACCTGGTGGGCTGCGTATCAATATGCTCGTCGTTATCGCCAGTCAGGTTTTAATGTTGCACATGTTTTTTTTAATGATGCATCGGTAATTTGTCCTCCTGTGTTTGCACTTGCCGGTATTAAAACCATTATTTCCCGCCGCGACATGGGGTTTTGGTATAACCGTATATACCGTTTGGTGTTACCTTTTACCGGGCGTTTTGTGAGTTATGCGGTAAGTAATAGTTATGCGGTATCTGAAGTAACCGGCACAGTTGAACGAATTCCTTCGCAGCGCTTGAAGGTGATATACAACGGCTATGCGATTAAGCCGATTGCCGGTATTGAAGTCAGTGAGCTTGAGGCTTTAAAAGCGCAAGGCGCGAATTTGTTTGGACTAGTGGCAAACATTCGCCCTATCAAACGCATGCAAGATGCAATTGCCGCACTCGCGTCATTGGATATGAAAATTGGCAATCCGCATGTGGTTATTGTTGGGGCGGGTGATGCAAGTGAATTACAGGCCCTGGCTCGGAGATTGGGTGTTGAGGAACGCGTTCATTTTTTAGGTGGACGCAGTGATGTGAATGAATGTTTACGTTATTTTTCCGCAGGTCTTTTATGTTCAGAGTCAGAAGGATTCTCCAATGCAATTGTGGAGTATCAATTTGCAGGCTTGCCAGTAATTTGTACCAGAACGGGTGGTAATCCGGAGGCGGTAGATAATACGACGGGCTGGCTTTACGAGGTTGGTGACGTTGCCGGGTTGGCACAAGCAATGCGTGCATTACTGGAAAATCCTGGTACTGCTGCAGAAAAAGGCAAAAACGCAAAGGCAATGGCCGGAGAGCGTTACAGTGTAGGTGCGATGCGCGATGCCTATATAGAACTCTATGAGTCTTTACGTGTTTAATAGTGCGGATTGGTGACTTTAAGGTTAATGGTTATGAAATCAAAGATTATTCAAATGCTGGGCGATTTGGGTGGATACAAGATCGCGCGATCAATTACCCGCAATCAGCCTAAAGTTTTAATGTACCATCGCTTTTCAGAAAAAAAAGCGGGGCTGGAAGTCAGTGCGGCAACATTTGAACAGCAATTGAAAATAATCAAGCATAACTTTAACCCTATGACATTGGCTGATCTGGCTTCATATAGGGAGAAAAATTTATCAACTCCTGTGAATGCAGTGGTGATTACGGTAGATGATGGTTATCGCGATTTTTATGAAGTCGCTTATCCACTGCTGGCGCATTATAAGATTCCTGCAACTTTTTTTGTGACTACAGGATTTATTAACGGTGATATATGGCTGTGGCCAGATCAGGTTGATTGGATATTAACGCATAAACAGTCCAATGAAAAAGTAGTACTGGCAGGTCGGGAGTTTGACTTATCGCAACCGGCAAAAGTGCTCTGGTGGCCAATTGTGGGACATTTCCTGCAAATACCGGATGCCCAACGCATCGAGGCTTTAACATTGCTCGAGCAACGCAGCAACATTGAATTACCGAAAGTTGCCCCGCAGGCTTATAGTGCTGTTAATTGGACGCAACTCGCAGAGATGCAAAATAACGGAATAGAAATTGGTGGACACACCGTTAATCATCCGTCATTGGGTGCGATGACAACGGAAGATGCTCGCCGGGAAATTTTTCAATCCTATACCGATATTACTCACGAACTCGGTGAGCGTCCGCGGACATTTTGTTACCCCAACGGACAACCGAGTGATTATTCCGAAGATATTAAAAATATCGTTAGGGAAAGTCCTTATCTTGCAGCAGTGACTGCCTTTTCCGATAAATTTAATACCGATTTAAACTATGCCTGGCGACGTTTTGTCGGATGTGAGGACTCATTTCAGTTTCACAAGTCGTTATTTGGTGTGGAACATTTGGGTAATCGCATTCGCGGCACGTCACGCGCTGCCATTTAAACTTATCAACTGCGTAATTTAAAAATGACAAATTCGCCAAGTGTTGGGGCCAAGAGAGATGTTGTTGTGCTCTCTACCCTTACATTTCTTTTATTTCAGGCTTACCAAATAGATTTTCTATTACACGTAACAAACCGAATTCCCGGGGTTAGTATTATCCGCCCCACACTTTTACTATTTGGTTTGATAACGCTATTGCTAATTGCGCAAAAAGATAAAATAAAAGAGCGAATGGCACATCCAATTTTAAAGGCCTATGGGGTCTTTATCCTTATTGCATTCTTGTCGCTGCCTTTTGTTACTTACCCCGGTAGTGTAATAAAAGGCAATTTGCCGGTGTTTATCAAGGCAATCGTATTTTTATATTTCACCGCACTGATTTTAGATACCGAGAAACGTTTTAAATGGGCGCTGGTAACTTTTGTCGTTTGCCAGGTTATTCGCGTATTAGAACCCTTGTATTTAAATATTACTGATGGTTATTGGGGAGCCCAAACCTGGATGGATGGCGAGTTTGCAAATCGTTTGTCCGGTGCCCCCTACGATATTATCAATCCCAATGAATTAGGATTTGTAATTGCAACGGTTATCCCTTTCTTGCATTTTTATTTGCTGCCGGGAAAGTGGTACATGAAGTTGTTGTATTTCGGATTATTAGCGGCACTACTTTATGCATTGATCCTGACCATGTCACGCGGTGCTCTTCTTGCGTTATTGGTGGTTGGCTGGGTGGTATTTAAGGACAGCAAGAATAAGGCATTGCTGATAATAGCCGGAATAATTATGGTGTTTGCTGCATTGGCGGTAATGAATGATGCCCAGCGTGATCGCTATCTATCCTTATTTTCGTCGGAATCAAAACAATCTAAAAGCGTAGATGGCCGTGTAAACGGTGCTATTCATGAGTTTGGTGTCGGTTTAACCCGGCCTATCTTTGGCCATGGCCTGGGTACTACACCGGAAGCAAAAGCCAATAATGGTTTCGGGGTCCAGGCCAGTCATAATATGTATGCAGAAATTTTAATTGAGGTAGGTTTTGTCGGGATGTTTTTTTTCTTCAAATTCATTCGACAGATTTATTTACAAATAAAAAGCTTCATGGGACGGCTGGAGGAGATGCAACCATTCCATGCAGCAACGTCCAAAGCCGCGAAAGTTGTATTCTGGATGTTTATTTTGTACAGCACTAATTATTGGGGGCTAAACCAATATTATTGGTATCACTTTGCCGGGTTGATGGTGGCACTTGCCTGTTTAACCCAACCCAGGGATTTAACTGAAGGAAATGCTCGTCAATGAAAGTTTTACTTGTCATTCGTTGGCCAGTAGGTGGTATTCGCACTTATTTGCGCTACATATATACACAAAGTGTATTCAAAGATTGTCAATTTACGCTAATCGCAACAGATGTTGATTTTAAGGATTTTGCGCGTGAATATTTAACAGAAAACCAGTTTGAATTTGTATTTACTGACGATAATAACAAAGCATTGATGGCTGCCTATAAGCAGGTGCTCAGCACAAACAAATTCGATATTGTCCATGCCCATGGTTTTTCTTCCGGAGCGTTGATGGCAAGTTTGCCGCGCCTTATGCCTCGTCGAAGTGTTATGACTGCTCATGATGTGTTCCTGCCCCAGCAATTCAAGGGATATAAGGGCAAATTAAAATTGCTTGGTATTAATTTACTGTTCTCACGATTTGATCATGTTTTAACAGTGGGGGCGGATGCGTGTAAAAATTTTTCAGAATTTATTCCTGCCCTTCCACAACGAAAAATAAAAAATATTGATCATGGTGTTGATGCAAAGCGTTTTGCAGCGGCGGAAGTGCGAAATTACCGTGCGGAATTCGATAGCCAGAATCGCAGGATCATCGGCTTTTTCGGTCGGTTCATGTCACAAAAAGGTTTTCTTGATGTAATCAAGGCAATGAAATTACTGAGTGCCAGAATTGCACCGGAAGAAATGCCTTTGGTGCTGACTTTCGGGTGGGGCGGTTTTATTCGCGAAGATTATGCGCTTATTGATCAACTTGGATTAAGCGATTATTTCCGACAATTGCCGTTTACTGACGATGTGCCTGCTGCAATTAAAGGTGTTGATGTTGTGGTTATGCCATCGCGCTGGGAAGCCTGTGGGTTGCTGGCAATGGAAGTGCTTTGTGCAGGCAAGCCATTGATTGCTACTAATTGCATCGGCTTGCGTTGTGTGGTTGAGGGAACGCCGGCACGAGTCGTTGAACCTTATAACCCGAACCAATTGGCAGATGCCATCCAGGCTGCGCTTGCGGATGAAGGGACAGCATTTACAGATTTCCAACAGGAGGCAATTAGTCGTTTTGATTTGCATCGCCCGGCTCAGGAACTCTATCGTTTTTACCAAGCTATATTGGAAGGTGCCAATTGAAACGCAAGCTGGTTTTTAACACGGCATCAAATATTTTTACGTTATTTCTGAAGCTCGCCATTACTTTCATCATGACTCCCTTGCTCATTAAAAATATGGGCAACCATGACTATGGTATTTGGGAAATGGTGGGTGCTGTTATTGGCTATATGGGTATATTGGATATGGGAATCCGGCCTGCGGTGAGCCGGTTCGCTTCTGCTTTTATTGCACAGAAGGATGAGCCGGCGCTAACCAGGCTTTATGCAACGGCCTGGTACTTCCTATTTGCTGTGGGGTTGTTGATTGCAACAAGCATGGCATTTTGGGCGTTATTTGGAGCAGAAACGCTGGCGCCGAAAGGTGAAGATGATTATCAAAAATATGTATGGTTCCTGTTAATTATCGCCATGCAAATGTTAATTACATTTCCCTCATATACTGCAGAAAGTTATTTGGAAGCGTACCAGGAATACTATCTTAAAAATAACATTACCATCATTAACTCTATTGTCGGTGCGATTATTCTATTTGCGTACATCACACCTGAAAATGCTCTGGTGCTGCTGACGTTATGCAACGCAATTGGCGTATGTACTAAATATATTTTTCTGGTTTGGTTGATGCAATATCGCCGGCCATTCCTGAGTTTTCGCTGGTCTTATTTTTCATTACGACAGCTTAAGGAATTGTTGCGCTTCAGTGTGAAGACGCTCATTCAGGGGATTGCCGGACGTATAGAAAGTGCTACCGATTCACTGGTTATTGGTTTTGCGATGGGACCTGCATCTGTTCCTCTCTACAGTATCCCCGTTAACCTTATTGGCTATGTGCGTATGATTTCATGGAATTTCACCCATGTGTTTATGCCATATTTCAGCGCACTGAATGCGGTTGAAGATAAACAAAAAATTCAGGAAGTTTATTTAACGGGCAGTAAACTCACAATTGCTCCTACCATAATTTTAACAGTGGGCATCCTTCTGCTTGGGCCAGCTTTTCTGGAAATATGGATTGGGAAAGAAATTGCAGATTCAGCAAGATCTTTTTTGTGGGTAATGGTTGGGTTCATTGTATTGCCATTATTGAACCCTATGTCCAGCCGCTATTTAACGGCGATTGATAAGCATGGTTTTCTCGCCAAATGGCAGCCGCCATTTGCGGTGCTAAATCTTATTCTCAGTTTGTTATTGATTGGCCCGTTGGGTATTTTTGGTGTGGCCTTGGGCTCGTTGATTCCCGGATTAATTTTTCAACCGATTTTATTGTATGTGGTATGTAAGCATATTGGTTTTAGCCCATGGGTTTATATTCGAACTGCGATAGTGCCCTGGCTATTTCCTGCATTATTAATGGCCATCGTTATTTATGGATTACAGCAGTATTTTGTAGTTGATGGATATGTAGTGTTGATCTCGGTGGCCACGGTTGGTTCATTGATATTTTGTTTTTTTGCCTGGTGCTTTGCACTGGATATGGCTGAGCGCAAACAATTGCTTGGCATAATTCGTCGCCGCTAAATTTCAGGGGTATAGGGCATGTGTGGTTATGCAGGGTTTGCGTTAGGTATTAATGGGGATGTTCGAGTAGATGAGGCATTGCTGCGAGCAATGGGAGAATCCATTCGTGCACGTGGTCCGGACGCGCAAGGCGTTTGGACTCATCAAATGTTAGGTGTTGGATTGGTACACCAGCGTCTCGCTATTCAGGATTTGTCGCCGTTGGGCGCACAACCAATGGTGTCATCATCAGGTCGTTATCAAATCGCGTTTAATGGCGAAATTTATAATTTTAAAAAATTAAAAGCAGAGTTGGAGCCATTGGGATATCACTTCCAAGGTGGTTCCGATACTGAAGTTATGCTCGCGGCATTTGAGGCTTGGGGTCTTGAAGCAAGTTTGCCAAAAATGGTGGGGATGTTTTCGTTCGCACTAGTTGATATTGCAGAACAATCTTTATGGTTGGTGCGTGATCGATTAGGCGAGAAGCCGCTGTATTATTCACAAGCCAATGGCAAATTGGTGTTTGGCTCAGAATTAAAACCGTTGATGTTATCACCCTATGTGGCATCGGATATTAATCCCGGAGCCTTGGCATTGTTAATGGCCCACAACTATATTCCCGCGCCCTGGACTATTTTTGAAAACACATTCAAATTGGAACCTGCGCATTGGTTGCGTTTTGATTTGCGAAACCTTGAACAACCGCCGCAAAAAAAATGTTACTGGAATCCATCGCTGGATTGGAATACGGCACTCACTGCAGATAGCTTGCACGAACAATTGTTGCCGCTACTGAAAGATGTTATCGCTGATCAAATGATTTCTGATGCACCCTTGGGAGCATTTTTATCTGGCGGCATTGATTCATCTACCATTGTCGCATTGATGCAGGAACAATCTGCACGGCCAGTGAAAACTTTTTCGGTGGGATTTAATGTTCCCGGCTTTAATGAAGCCGAACATGCAAAAGCGGTTGCCCGACATTTGGGAACGGAACATACCGAATTTTATGTTGAACCCACGGATGCGCTTGCACTCATTCCTCGCCTGCCCACAATTTATGATGAGCCTTTCGCGGATTCCTCACAGATTCCTACGTTTATTGTGAGCCAAATGACGCGGCAAAAAGTAACGGTTGCCTTATCCGGTGATGGCGGCGATGAATTATTTGCCGGTTACAGCCGCTACGCAAATTACGCGCGGGCATTTGATCAGCGCAAGCGGCTTTCACAAGCGTTCATGGCATTGTTGCCAGGTAGTGTTAGTGCAGGTGTAACACGATTGTTAAAAGCTAATCAGCGTGAATTATCACCGGCATTGGTTGAAGAAAAAGTGCGGCGTTATCAACTCGCTTATGCCGCGGATAATGCACGCGATTATTATCGCTCGCAAGTGAGTTATTGGTTGGACCCGGCGTCGACCGTTCGCAATTCAAAGCACCTTCCCTATGCGCTCAGTGCGAATGCGTTAAGAGCTGATGCTACAGCGACTTTTCAATGGGGTGATATTAATTCATATCTGCCGGATGATATTTTGGTAAAGGTAGATCGTGCAGCAATGGCTAATAGTTTGGAAACGCGTGTTCCATTGCTGGATCATCGTATTGTGGAGTTATCGTTAAAGGTACCTACGGCGATTAACGTGAAAGACGGTATCACCAAGCAGCCATTGCGTCGAATTTTGTATGAGCGTGTTCCACAATCATTGGTGGATCGGCCAAAACAAGGTTTTGCTGTTCCGGTTGGACATTGGCTGAAGCATGAGCTTCGCGATTGGGCTGAAGATTTATTATCGGAAAGTGCCTTGGCTGAATCAGGAATGTTGCATGGGCAATTGATTCGGCAAAAATGGGCGGCGCATTTGCATTCCAGTCACGATTATTCGTTTCATTTATGGTCAATCTTGATGTTTCAATCCTGGTATAGGACATATCAACGCAAATGACGGCGCTTGATCCCGGTATCCATATCAGTGTTGAAGCAGTCACTCCGGAATTGCTTAAGCAGGTTCAGTCGCTCTATGCTGATGAGCCTTATAAAGTTGCACTTTGGGATTGGCAATTTAAACCGCGTTTAGGCTTGACTCCTATCGCAGTGGTTGCTCGTTGTGATGATGGGGTTATTGGTTTTAATGGCACTATGCCCATCCTGCTCGCTACTCATGATGGGCACCAGGTTGAAGCGATTTGGAGTTGCGATTTTATCGTTCATGCAAATTATCGTGGTAAAGGCTTGGGGGGGGCAATAAAGGAAGCACTTTTCCACACTGTACACAAACCCATTATGTCATTGGGTATTAGCGACAGCGCATATCCGTTGTTGTTAAAAAAAGGCGGAAAGTCTCCGGTAAATTTATCGGTTTATCATCGGGTAGTTAAACCGGAAAATATAAAATCCAGAATATTTCGCGCCTATTCATTGTTGCGTGCTTTGCCTGTGCAAATTGTACATCGCCGTTTTCGGCACTCCATTTATATCGAAGAGCTTGCGCATTTACCCAGTGCCACAGTGATTGATTATTTATGGGGGCTTTACGGAAAATCCGGTGCAACGCAAGTTGTGCGTAATTACGAATATTTGTATTGGCGTTACGTTGAATATCCCTTCAATAAATTACCCTCAGGGCAATCCGTTCATCGTTTTTTTAGTGTTGCACGTACTGGCCAATCAATTGCCGGTTTAGTTGTTGTTCGTTATTCGGGCCAAGGTGCTTTAGAGATCGTAGACTATCTGGGTTGTGTGGACACCGACATTATTTTTGCGATTATTCGTCAATTGCAATCGCGGTTTCCGGATGCATCACAGATTGGTTGGAATAGTAGCGCAACAAGATTGGCAACCGCATTGATTGCATGCGGGTTTGTACGAAAATCTTATGCCAGCCGTTTTGTAGTATTTGATCAGGAGAGCCATCATGGATGGTGTCTTGCGGCGGGCGATTCGGATGGGGATTTTTTGCGTGATGCGCGCGATTATTTTTTGCAACCTGAGCGGCACCAGAAAAGAATTGATGAAGCCGGTGAAGAACTAAATAGTGCGTTAGATACTTTTGGGTTATTTAGGAAGAATCGTATCTATGAAGATAAATCCGGGTTGAGTTTTTTTGTTGTTGAGAGTGATGGGGATTTTTTATTGCTCGGCGATGCATGGAAAAACTTGCATGAAAGATCATCTGCTAATTCGCTATTTATGAGTTGGGCCTGGCAATATGCCTGGTGGAAAGTATGGGGTAATAATGAGCGCTGGCAGTTATCTATTATTGTCATTTACGATCAAGATACATTGCTCGGTATAGTGCCAGTTTATCAGTATCGTAAATACGGTTTTGTGCATTATCAGTTTTTGGGAAATGCATGGGGTATACAACAAAGCGTTCGCTCTGAATACATTGGACCTTTGTTTGATCGAGAGCACGAAGCCGAATTAATTTATGCCTTTGAGCGCTATTTCTCGCACTTGGGGTTAGCTGTTCTGGTAATGCCTGATACGACACAGGATTTTTTTTCCAGATTACCGCAGCTAGTTGTTCGTCAGGACAAAGGCTACAGGGTTTCAACCGAGGGTGCTTTTGCTGATTACGCCAGCAACCTTAGCGCTCAAACACGGTTGAAATTATTTGGTCGCCGTCGGCAATTGATTGAAAAGGGAATTGAATTGACCCTCGACAGGGTTTCAGATGCTGAGAACGAACGAGATAAGTTTTTTTCTGATCTCAATTCTTTTCATTTAATTCGTTGGGGAAAGCCTTGCTTTAATCGCCAGGCAGTTATTTTTCATTTGGGAATGTTGAGATTGAGTGGCGGGCTTGACTCGCGGATGAGCAAGTTGTTGATTGGCGATCAATTGGTGTCACTGTCTTATAATATAGATGCTAATCGTGTTTCCTATAATTTGCAGTCGGGCTATATCGAGCATTTTGATAAAAAAACATCTTTAGGTACATTGCACATGGGGTTGGAGATCGAGCGCTCATTTGCAAATGAACAAATAGATGCGTTTGATTTTTTAGCCGGGCAGGGAAAAGTAGAAGATTACAAACGGCACTATCGAGGAAACTCAGTAAGCTTTTGCACGCGGATGTATTATACAAACCGTTTGGTGTGGTTTATTTATTCTTTAATGTTAAATAGTAAATCTGTATTCAAAACATTAAAAGGTATATGGCGGAGTAAGAAATGGAAGGGCCTTTAGTATCAGTGATAATGCCTACCTACAATCGTAAAGATTTGATTGTGCTGGCAATTGATAGCGTTATTGCACAAGATTATTCCAATTGGGAATTGTATGTCGTGGATGACGGCTCCAATGATGGTACTGACGATCTGCTAAAAGATCGCTATGGACATGAAGCCCGAATCCATTACGTATATCAAAAAAATGCCGGACAAAGCTCTGCACGTAATCATGGTATTGAATTGTCACAAGGTGAATACATTGCATTCCTGGATTCTGATAATGTGTGGAAAAGCAATCGGCTATCAGTTGGAGTAAATACTCTTCATAGTCATCCGGATGTAGGTCTTTGTTTTGCGGATTCTATTTCCATCGACCTTCAAGGAAAGGAGTTAGGGCGAAGCAATATGCGTCGTTACTCTGGATTCGTTTTCCCAAAAATGATTATCGATAATTTTGTATCCATGAATACGGTATTGGTTAAGCGATCTATTCTGCCATCTGGCAGACCCTTTAATCAGTTAAATCGCTTGGATGAAGATTATGAGCTTTGGTTGGATCTCTCAGTTAAAAATAAATACTTTTATATACCAGAATTTTTATCGTTGTATCGCATAGAGGGCGATAGGGTTTCAAATGATTTTATGCGGCGATTGGATGCTAATGAGAAAACAGTAAAAAATATAATCCATAAATACCAACTGAATGAAAGAGACTCTGAAATAAAACATGGATTGGCAAAACACTATTTAAGGCGAGCAGGAGTTCTTGCGGGGCAGTCGGAGCTCTTTGGATGTATAAAAGAATTAAAAAAATCTATTGCTTATGAGTTTTTGCCAATTGCGGTGTTTAAAATTCTAACGAAAGCTTTGTTAAAAAAGGTTGGTCTAATAAAGTGAGTTCAGATCAGTTAAAAATTACGATAGCTCATACTGCAGATGGGCATGGTTTATTAAAAGACGCGCAAATATTGATGCATATACTTGCCCAGCAGGGGCATGACGTTAAACGTTTACAATTTGATTTCTATTCTCCTAAGCGGAGAAGTGTTTTTAGTAAATCCTTGCGCGTGGCATTGTTTAAATTCAATTTAATCTTTTGGGTTAAACAATGGCAGCATTTTCGTAAAGCAAATCCGGATTGTTTAACTATCCATTTGGAGAATATTGCCCCCGATGCTTTATTGAAAGGGGGTAAACATGTATTGATTCCTAATCAGGAGTGGTTTAAAACATCCTCATCGAATTTATTGCAATATATGGATGTGGTGTGGTGTAAGTCTGAAATTGCAAAAATGATTTTTACTGAGTTTGAAGTGAAAACCAGATTGATAAAATTTGTTACGTCACTTTCAAATGACCAGCATCTACGTAATGCGCCTAAGCAAAATGCATTTCTCTCTCGTATAGGTAATAGCGGGTTAAGAGGTTTGGAGCAATTGGTGGCATGTTGGGGAAAGCATCCCGAGTGGCCATCATTGCATATAGTTATACCGAAGAAACGCCAGATTCACCCATGCCCTGCAAATGTTGTTTATGTTGATGAATTTCCTGATGCAAAAGATTACATGAGCTTCGCTGCCAGTTTTAAATTCCAGATCTTTACTACTCAGGCAGAAGGTTTTGGGCACTCAATTTTTGAAGCTATTAATTTGGGTGCAGTTGTTTTGGTAACAGATGCTCCACCGATGAATGAGTGGTTGGGAGATCGGCAGGCAATACTAATAGGTGCTCGCTATAACGGGCAGCACAGATTGTCGCCACTTTTTTTGGTTACTGAGAGTCAATTGATATCTTCTGTAGAGGCGGCGCTAGCGCTTGAGAATGATCAAATTAGCAATTACCAGGATCAGGGGTACCGGCTTTTGCAGGAAATGGCAGGAGATTTTAGCGAAAGGCTTAAAGCAGCAATAAAAGATCTGTGATTCGCGCAAAAAAAATGCCCCGAAAGGGGCATTTTTTGTCTTGAATGAATTAAGACTTCAGGCGACGGGCACCGAACAAACCTAACAATCCCATTGCCATCAGAGCAATAGTTGAGGGCTCTGGTACGCGTGCTTTAACGCCGATAACCAAGTCGTCATGGTTGTCATCGTCACCGCTGATTCCCCACAGGCCACCGGTGTCATCAAGAAGCAGCAATGCATCATAATGTACGCCTTTGAATGTGGTATTCAGTACAATTGCAAAGTTAATTCTGTCAAAAATGGTGTTATTTGCACCGTTTGAAACGGAATTTGGAGCAGTTGGACCGTTGGTGGTGAAGGTAAAGCCTATCGCTTCACCTGCAGAATAAGTTTGGTTGTAACTAAAGGCGCTATTTATGCCTTTATTGTTCAACAGGCCAGAACCGGACAAAAATGAATTTTTCCAGTCAGCTTCAAATCCCAAAAGAGAAAACTCAAGAAGAAGGTTGCCAGCATTTGCTGCTACCAAATTGGTGCCCAAATAATAGGTGCTTGAGCCGATATCGCTCTTGAAGTCATTGTGAATTGAAACAGGGGTGGTGCCTGTAATTGGATCTATAGTGATCAATCCTGCTTGCGAACTGGCTGCGCTTAATGCAAGCACAGCAGCTGCGATAAATTTAAAGAGTTTCATAACATTCGTCCTTTGGTGTTTATAACCGATAGTGAGTGAGTTAAATCAGGCCATAGCCGCACGTTATGAAAGCACTTTTCGCGCCAATTTTTTTTTACCCTTAAAAAACAAGTGATTAGATCATATTTTGGTATTGGGTAAAGAAGGTGTGTAAATTTATTCGACTCCCTGGTTTTTATAGAGGGGTTAAGCTAATAAACTTACTGTAAAGGCCATTGCGATCATAAGCCGCAATTTCAAAGGTATCTCCATGCGATGCTCCCTCCACAACAAAGCTGTGAATGGTTGCATCATTAATCAGTCTGCTAATAAACACAGTGCTTCCGCGGGGCTTATGGCGTAACTCATACCCATCTATTTCCTCGAGCTCCAAAAATCTTCCGTCTTCACGTTTATTTGGAATTGACCAGGTCACATTGATTGAGCCGCTAGCAACTGAGGTGCTCGACTTTGATGAGTTGCTATTGGATGTGGATGATGCCGAGCTGGTTTTTGACGTAGATGACGCTTTGCTGCTTGTTGAGCTGCCGCTGCTCGCACTGCGACTAGAGGTTGATTGTGCCGAGCTGGACGAAGCATCTCCTAATGTTTTTGCTTCAATTGGTAAGGTTGCTGGAGACCGATTTCCGCTCGTATCAACGGCTCTGATGGTATAGCTATAACTGGTAGCAGGGGCTAATCCCTGGTCTTCAAAGGTCATTGTATAAGCTGTTGTTGTACCAACATGACTTCCGTTACGTATGACTTCATATGAGCCTACACCAGTGTCATCGCTTGCTGCGCCCCATTTAAGTCCAACTTTACGGTTCGATATCAGCGTAATTTCCGGGTTGGTTGGTTGAGTTGGCGCTGCATTAGGCTCTTCGTAAACCTCACTACTATTCTGGCCGCCAGCAGCCCGAGAGTATTCCTGACGAGAACTTGAACTCGGCGTGCTGGAACTTGTCAGTGAAGAGGATGAGCTTTTGGCGGATGACCGGCTACTACTAATAAGTGATGAGCTGATATCTGAGCTTGATATGACGGGCGTACTACTGCTGGAGGCGGGTTGGGGTTTGTTATTCCCGCCCTCGTCCTCGGAACCTGCGCCACCACCGCAAGCTGTGATTATTAAACTCAATGTAACAATTGGGAAAAGTTTAGTTATGACTTTTATCAATGGCGCTGTCATGTTTACTTCCGATGCTCCAATAGCAATAAGCAGTGAATCCCTTCAATCGGGATGATTGAATGTGTTTAGCATTCCCGGTTAATTTCTTGTATGTAAAAGCCGACTTTTTTATTAGTTCGCGATCTTGTCGAGAGAGTATGTGATGAGCGGTTCTTCTTTGGGTAA
Source organism: Cellvibrionaceae bacterium (assembly GCA_021151825.1). Classification (GTDB taxonomy): domain Bacteria; phylum Pseudomonadota; class Gammaproteobacteria; order Pseudomonadales; family Cellvibrionaceae; genus Cellvibrio. The sequence continues at coordinate 275,502 of JAGKWQ010000005.1, read as the reverse complement.
TTCATTTTATGCTTTCTGGTTATATATGTTGCGAGACAAATTTTATTGATCTTCGTTGTCGCTCTGGCTGTGTGCATTAGGAAGATTCATATCAAACTTCTTAATCAAATCATAAAACGTGGGTCTTGTAACTCCCAGAAGTTTGGCAGCGGCTGAAATATTGTTATCGGTCATACTTAGTGCACGCAAAATGGCGCCTCGTTCTGCTTCTTGCCGCACATGGCGTAAGTTAAGTGAAAGCTCACCTGCTTCTGCTAAACCTAAATCTTCCCGTGTTACGTATTTGCCATCAGCCATAATGACGGCGCGTTTTATCTTGTTTTCCATTTCGCGGATGTTGCCTGGCCAGCCATAATTTTCGATAGCAGCGATGGCATCAGGAGTGAAGCCAGTGACGTTTTGGCTGTGCTCTTTGGCGAATTGCAGCTTAAAGTGGCGAGCCAGTAATACTTTATCTCCCAAACGGTTACGAAGAGGGGGGATGTTCACTGTCATTTCACAGATACGGTAAAACAAATCTTCGCGAAAACTGCCATCGCGAACCATGGCTTCGAGGTTCTTATTGGTGGCACAAATGACACGTACGTCAACAGGAATTTCTGCCCTTCCTCCAACACGCTCGATAACCCGTTCTTGTAAAAAGCGCAAAAGCTTTGCTTGTAAGTTGAGAGGCATGTCACCAATTTCATCAAGAAACAGAGTGCCTTCGTGGGCAGTCTCTACTTTTCCGAGCGTGGTTTTATTGGCTCCGGTAAACGCTCCTTTCTCGTAACCGAAAAGTTCGCTTTCGATAAGGTTTTCAGGTACGGCGGCGCAGTTGATGGCGACGAAACGCTTGTTTTTGCGTGGGCTGAGCTGGTGGATTGCTCGCGCCATAACTTCTTTGCCGGTTCCACTTTCGCCGAGCAACGTACAGGTAACAGTTGTGGGGGAAATTTTTTCCAGCTGACGACAGATTTTCAGCATCTGTGGGTCATTAGTAAGCAAGCCTTCCAGCGGCGCTTGTTGCGATATATTCAGGCGGCGGTTGTAATCTTCCAGGTCAAAGATGTGGAAGGCGCGTTGGACGATCAGGTCCAGTGTATTGGGGTCTACCGGTTTTTGATAAAAATCATATGCCCCCATAGCGACTGCACGCAACGCGTTATCGCGGTCCGTTTTACCGGTCATCACAATGATTTTGCTATTGGGAGCGATGCGAAGGATATCCTGGATACACTTGAACCCTTCATCAACACCATCTTCATCTGGGGGGAGGCCGAGATCCTGGATGATAACCGAGGCTTCATGGAGCCTAAGTGCCGCAATAGCATCCTGGCGATTATTGGCGACAACCGTTTCATATTGATCGAAATGCCAGCGCAACTGGCTTTGCAATCCGGTGTCGTCCTCAACAATGAGAAGAATAGGTTTGGTGGAGGTTGATTTACTCATGCGATCCCGCTAATCCTTATTCAGTGGCAGGGTAATGATGATAGTTGTGCCTTCGCCTACTTCGCTGGCAACATTCAAGGTGCCGCTTAACTCGCTGATGTACTCGCGCGAAAGGTAGACGCCGATACCCATACCTTTACCGGATTTGGTAGTTTCAAAGGGTTTGAATAATCGGTTGTGGATAAAATCCCAGTCCATGCCCGAGCCAGTATCTTCAATGATGATTTTGGCCCAATGATGTTCGACGCGCAGTGTAACATGAACACGGCCGTTGTCTGGTGTGGCTTCCTGGGCATTTTTGATGAAGTTGGTGATGGTCATAACCAGCCGTACCTGGTCAGCATTAATCGTACGTTGGGTGGTTTCAATCTCTGCTGTTAGCTTGGGGCTACTGCGTTGCTGGCATTCCTGAACCGCTTGGGTTACCACGTCATTAATTGATAAACGTTTGACCAGATCTGATTCATCGCGGCGGAGCTTTTTCAGCAAGTTATTCATACGATCAACAGAGTTGCTGATGGTCTTAATCGCATCTTCGATAAACGCCGGGTTGCCTTTGTGTTTCTCGGCGTTGCGTACTACCAGTGCCTGCTGCGCAATCAGGTTGTTGAGGTCGTGAATGATAAAGGCGACCAGTTTGTTGTAGGTGTCAAACTGCCGCCCTTCAACTAATTGCTCTGCCTGTTGATGGCGCTTGAGATAGCTGGCGACCTGGCGCCCCATCGTCTTTAGCAGGTCCAGATCCTCCCATGTCAGGGCTTCATCGCCACCGGGTTTGGTCAGTGCCATAAAGCCCACCAGTTCTTCCCCCACGATTAGTGGAAACAATAACCATAAATCGGGAATATTGTGGGTCCATACTGGCAGCAGTTCATTGTGTTGGCCGAGTGCTTGATTGTCGCCGTTGTCGGGAATAAAAACCCATTCGGATTCGATAAACGCGCGGCAGAAAGGACTATCGACCGGCTCTTCCTGTAAATCTACAAAGCTGGGCAAATTGGCGCGGTATACCGGTTCATAGAAGCCTTGCTTACGTAACCAGATGGCGCCGCTCGGTGCTCGTGTTGTTGAAGCTACCGCAAAAAAAGCTCGTTGGTTAACCTCGCTGGCGTCAGCCGGTTGAGCGAGATAGTTAATGAGGCGCAACCATTCATTACGATAATCGTATTTATAGCGGAACAGATGCTTATTGATTAGTACTGACAGTCTCATTCGAATGCGACTGGAAACAAATACGGTTGCAATCAGCAACACCGCGCCCACTAGCAATAAGCTGTAGAAAACAGTGCCCCAATTACCGCCGTAGAGGCGTACATAATAGCCACCCAATGACAACACTGTGATCAAAATACCGACACCTACCAACGAGGTGGTATAGAAGGCAATCGGGCGGGAAAGATTAAAGTTGGCGGGGCGTTCTGCTCGTTGTAACAGCAGCAGGCCGCCTAATGCCATAAACAGGCAAGTGGCGATAGACACGGCGGCGCGCGACTGCCACAGCATCGGATCCAGCCCTTTAAAAATCAGTGCGTGGGTGAACAAATAAATGTCGTAGAGAAAAATCGCCGCCAGATTCATGCACAATAATTTGATCTGGCGATCATTCTCGGCCGCAAAGCGATACAACTGCTCCACGCTGACCAGCGCGATCACTGCTAAGCTCAATGCAAACCAGACCGATAAACCCGCCTGGTTCATATTGGGAAAAAAGAGCATTGCAATCGCCAGGGCGGTGATAGGCCAGCCACCGGTAAATAACAATTGCATGCTGGCTGGCAATTGTTTGCGCCGGGTGTTTTGTTTAACACTGAGGCCGATACAAAAAACCCAGGCGTTAAAATGCAAATATTCAAAGATAATCAGCAAATACAGTGGGATGGGATAATCGGAGAAGGACAGCGAAATGCTGCCAAGTTGCAACGTATGCATAGCGGCGGCGCCGGCAAAAATCCAGGTTTTTTGCTTGCGGGCCAACTGAAATAAATACGTAGCCGTCAGCAGCATAGCCACTACGGCAGCACTGAAATAGGCAACAAAAGTGACGCTGTTATATTCCATAACGGATGAAAGTCCCAATTGGGTATAAAACCGAGTGATAAGCATAACAGCAGATGGCGAGGGGTCAAATCGCGACAAAGCGCTGTAAAGCTGTGAATACGCACTTCGCCTGTAGGGTTATTGCCGCTATAATGCGCGCCGATTTGATGTGCCTCAGGATTTTATCCCTGACGCACTTATAAACTGGGTACGACGAACGCTTGTTTGCGAGGCATGTTCTGTCACCCGACAATACCTTCGAGGAAACCGCCGTGAGCCCCATGAAAAAGCTGTTTGGAATTTTGTTAGTTGCCGGTTTGGTTGCCGGTTCTGCCGTTGCTGAAGATGACGTTAAAACGCGCACTGCCCCGGTTGGCAGCACCTGTTTATCAGGTGAAGCCTGTGCTGCAGCGCCTGCGCCAGCGGCATCAGCGGGTCCAAAGTCTGGTAAAGATGTTTACGGTGGTTTCTGTACAACTTGCCATTCAGCAGGATTGATGGGCGCTCCAAAATTTGGCACTGCTGCTGACTGGGCTCCACGTGTGGCCAAGGGTAAAGAAACGCTGTATACCCATGCATTAGGCGGTTTCAACTCTATGCCACCGAAAGGCATGTGTGCGGCGTGTACGGATGATGAAATCAAAGGTGCGGTGGATTACATGCTGAACGGCAGTAAATAATCGTTTCCCGATGATTAAAAAGCGGGTCGTAAAGACCCGCTCTCAAGACAATAGCCAAGCAGTACACCCAAACGCTTTTCCCGATTACAGACTGGTAATCCGCACCCAGTTAACGTTCCATCCACCTTGCGGTGCAAAAACTCCCACACTATAAGTTCCCGCTGTTACTGACACCGAATGCGAAATCGTAGTCCAGTTTTGCCAGCCGCCGGTTGCCGGAATGGCTAGTGCGCCGAGCTGGATATTGCCAAAATTCAAATCCAGCGACACCTGCGCACCACTCACACTGGCCACGCGATATTCAACACGATAAGTCCCGCTGGTGGGGAAATTGATATTTGAATATGCCATCCAGTCGCCCGTATCGATCCAGCCCACATTCTGGTTGCCGCCCTGCGGATCTTGCGTCGCTTCCAGTTGTACTCCGCTCATGGACGAATAAGATTCCGCTTCAATCAAACGCGTAAAAGCCGGCGCAGATGAACTGCTTTGCGAACTCGATGAACTGGCTGTTGATGTAGGGCTTAGCTGAAACCAATTAACGTTAAATGCTGCACCGCTGGCATAAAGGCGAATTTTTTGTTGCCCGGCCGATAAGCTGACGGTGGCAGAAACACTGCTCCAGGTTTGCCAGCCACCAGTGTTGGGAATGCTGGTAGATGCCAATGTACCCGTCGGCGCAATAAATTGCAGTTGCCCGGTATTGCCGGTGCTGGCCACGCGATAGGTGAGTGTGTAATTCCCTGCTGTCGGTACGTTGATGTTGTACTCCAGCCAATCACCCGCTTCAATCCAGCCCACATTCTGGCCACCGCCAATATCCGCTGTGGTTTCGGTTTGGATGTCTTGCATGCTGCAAAAACCTTCTGCTTCGATGCGAGCGCTAATGGGTTGATAACCGGCGCTTGAACACGTCTGTGGTGTTTTAATCGCATCGTAAAAATCCTGGTGCCACTGAATACCGGCGGCCCCATTGGCAATATTATTTTGCGCAAAACTGATCATGCCACTGTAGGCATTTACCGGTGGCGTGCCGCCGCTATGGATATAATTTTTCACTGAGTTGTAAGCCGCATTCGGTAACACCGTCCAGAGCGTTTTATCGTGAGACATTTTTTTAAATGACCAGGGAAAGTAACCGGCGATATTGGCGATGGCCCAATCGGTCATGGTACGCAAAATGCTGTTATTGTCTTCGCCGTATTCACCCAGGATTAATGGAATATTCAGGCGATTGGTGAGTGCCACGCGGCCGTTTAAATCGTTAATTGCGCTGGTATTTCCAAATACATAATGATGGGTTTCATACACAAGATTGTTATCCCATTTTGCCGTCACACCGGTTGCATTGCGTGTTTGGGCATTGGTCCAGTCAAGTACACTGAAATCGGAGCCCCACCAGCCGCCTTCAGCCACAATGATGTGATTATTGTCGACTTCGCGGATCGCATTGCGCAATTGAATCAGTGACGGCATCAATTCCATTTCACGGCCCGCTTGCAGTACTGGTTCATTAATTAAATCGTAACCCCAAATGATTGGTTCATTCACATAGCGTGCTGCGATGTGGCGCCATACCTGACGCGCAATGTTGATGTTGTTGCCGTCCCAGAATTTAACCGAGTTGCGCGGCTGGCTGGAGTTGGAATCGATATTGTCGCTGTGATCGCCAGGGTTTTGATAGCCGGGGGCGGCGTGCATATCCAATAAAATATAAATACCGCGCGGTTTGCAAAATTGAATCAAACGATCAAGATATTGAAAACCGTGATCACTAAGTTGATTGTTTTGCCAAAACATATTGTAGTGAAAAGGCACTCGCACCGAATTAAAACCTAGAGACTGCAGATCGCTGATAGTTCGTTCGGTCACATAATTTAATCGCCACTGGTGTTCAAATTCTTTGGCTTGATTCAGATTGCCGCCAAAGGCACCGGCAAGGCTGTTCAAGAATTGGGTGTGCGTACGATAATTAAAATCACCCATCATTAAATAGCCTTCCCACAACAGCCAGTTGCCGAGGTTAATGCCGCGCAATTTTATTTCGGCGCCAGATGGATCCACTATTTTTGTTCCCTGCGTACGCAGGTATTGTGCGTGTAGATTGGTGCTAATGGAAAGCAGCGACAGGATTATGAATCCGGTTGCAAGTTTCCGCGAGTTGGAAAAAAGACGAGCGAGTAATGGTATAAACATTTTCATACAGAACCTCTAATGTGTCGTTAGATTTATGATAAACATCAGGTTTGTGTGTACTGCAAAAACACGAAAAAATTATTGTTATTGTGAAATTCACCCGCACAAGGTTGATGATCCATGAAAAAAGAAATCCAACGATATTGCTGGTGAGTGATTGCACCTTGGTGATAGGGCGTGTGTGCAATCTGGAGTGACTATAGGGAAGTATTTGAGTGAGTGCGTCTGAGGAAAAATGTTCGAACGAAAATTTGGGTGGCGAGTTGATGTACTAATAGAGGAATTTTTCCAGTACGTTTTTTCTCGTTACAAAACAAAAACCTGGCAACAAATGATGAGCAGGATCGTCGCGGTGCTCATCAAGGTCCCAGAATTTTTTTATTGTTAATCGCGAACGAATAAGATCTGCGTGCTAATCTCGAACGCGATCGGTTATTTGTGACGCCAACATTTATAGTGGCGATTTTTGAAGGGAAAATAGATTGTGCGAATAAATAGCCTTCGTATGAGTTAATCAAATAAATTAAGCAAACTTGACAGTGTTTCTTCACCTTTTGCGAGATTTTTTGCTTCGCTTTGTTCACCAAAGCCTTCCCGCTCTACATCTTCCGGTGGTAACTCATCCAGGAAGCGGCTGGGTGTGGTTTCGCTCATTTCACCGAATTGTTTGCGCTTGCCTGCAAGGGTCATTGACAGTGTACGTTGTGCACGGGTGATGCCCACGTAAGTAAGGCGGCGCTCCTCTTCAATATTGTTATCTTCAATACTGTTGCGATGCGGCAGCAAATCCTCTTCCATACCCACCATAAATACATGGGGAAATTCCAGTCCTTTAGACGCGTGCAGTGTCATTAGTTGTACTTGATCGCCAGTGTCTTCTTCTTCCTGCCGTTCCATCAAATCACGCAACACCAGTTTGGCGATGGCGTCTTCCATGCGTGTGTCTTGTTCTTCATCGTCGAGCTCGGTTTTATCGAGGGTTTTTTGCAGCGACTCCACCAGATAAAACACATTCTCCATACGTTTTTCCGCCGCTTTGGGGGTGTTCGAGTTCTGGTGTAGCCAGCCTTCATAATCAATGTCGTTGAGCATTTCACGAATGGCATTCACCGGGCTCTCGCCTGTGCAATTGCGTGCAACCTGCTTAACCCAATGTGCAAAACGCTGGATTCGCTCCAGATTTTTTTCCGGAATACGGCTTTGTAGGCCAACCTCATCCAGCGCAGCAAATAAGCTGATATTGCGTTCGCTCGCATAATTGCCCAAGGCTTCCAGGGTGCTGGTGCCGATCTGGCGGCGCGGCGTATTGATCACACGCAAAAACGCATTGTCATCATCCGGGTTTACAATCAGGCGCAAATAGGCCATGACATCTTTGATTTCAGTCTTGGCGAAAAACGACGAACCGCCGCTCATCTTGTACGGGATTTGATGATGCTGGAGTTTCATCTCCAGCAAACGTGCCTGGTGATTACCGCGATAAAGCACGGCGAAATCGCGGAATTTATATTGCTTGCGCAAGCGCTGGGTAATAATTTCCGTGGCGATGCGCTCGGCTTCCGCTTCTTCATTTTTGCAACGGATAACGCGGATAGGGTCGCCCAAACCCATTTCACTCCAAAGCGCCTTGTCATATTCGTGGGGATTATTGGCGATTAAATGGTTGGCAACACGCAGGATGCGGCTGGTTGAGCGGTAATTCTGTTCCAGTTTAATCACACGCAAACTCGGGTAATCCTGCTTGAGCAAGCCCATGTTTTCGGGGCGAGCACCGCGCCAGGCGTAAATGGATTGGTCGTCATCACCTACCACCGTTAATGCGCCGCGATTGCCAACAATGAGCTGCACCAATAAATATTGGCTGGAGTTGGTATCTTGATACTCATCCACCAGCAAATAACGGATTTTTTTCTGCCAGCGGGCGAGAACTTCGGGATTGGTCTGGAACAATTCCACTGGAATCAGGATCAGATCATCAAAGTCCACCGCGTTATAGGCGCGCAACGCCTGGTTATAACGCAAGTAAATCATGGCGATGGTTTGTTCACCCTGGCTTTGCGCCATACTCAAGGCGCGCTCGGGGATAACCAGATCATTTTTCCAGTTGGAAATCTGGTGCTGGACAAGATCCAGGTGGTCGCTATCCAGATCGCCATCTTTAAGCATCAGCTCTTTGAGCAGTGAGCGAGCATCTTCAGAATCGAAGATGGAAAAGCCGGGTTTGAAACCGAGTGCCTTGTGCTCGCGGCGGATAATATTCAAGCCAAGGTTATGAAATGTGGAAACCGTTAACCCACGGGAAGCACTGCCTTTCACCAGTTTACTGGCGCGCTCTTTCATTTCGCGGGCGGCTTTGTTGGTAAAGGTGAGGGCGGCGATGTGGCGCGCCGGTATGTCACATTTTTCGATTAAATAAGCGATCTTGCGGGTAATTACGCTGGTTTTACCACTGCCGGCACCTGCCAGCACCAGGCAGGGGCCATCAATGTAGAGCACGGCTTCTTTCTGGCGGGGGTTGAGTTGGGTCACAGCGAATTTGCCTGGGGAGTCGTCGGGTGAGCATTCTAGCAAGCCGGGATGACCTTGCAATCGCGATTTCACCAGCTATAACCACAGAGTGAAAATTGAGGGGTTGTAGCGGTTAATTGTTATATAAGGAAACGTATAGTTTGCTGCAACTGGCTGCTACCATGATTATTGGTAGGGGCTAAAAACCGGGTGTTGAAACCAGCTCCGGCTGGATGACGGGAAGAGACGGTAAGCGATGGACAAAAAGATAAAAGTGTTGTTTATCGACCGTGAGCAAGGTGAGTACTTGCTCATCGCCGAGATTTTGTCCCACATTCGTCACGTCGAATACGAATTGGTGTGGTGCAATCAATTAGAGTCGGCGCTCAATAAAATTCTTTCGCAAGAATTTGATGTTGCCTTACTCGATTATTATTGGGGTAATGCCAGCGCGCGTGATTTATTAAATGCTGCGCGCGTGCAAGCCTGCCAGACGCCGATCGTGGTGATGACCGATGAAATGGAAACCGAAGTGGACCGCGAAGCGATTCGTGCCGGTGCCGCAGACTATTTAATTAAAGGTCAAATTGATCACTTGCTATTGGAGCGCGCGATTCGCTATGCCATCGAGCGCAAGCAAACCGAGCAACATCTTTCGCGCCTTGCCCACTATGATCCGCTCACCGATGTTCCCAATCGAATTTTATTTCGCGATCGCCTCGAGCACGCTATCAATTTAGCCGAGCGCGATAACAACAGTTTTACGTTAATGTTTATCGACCTCAATGGTTTTAAACAAGTTAACGATAATTTTGGCCACGATGCTGGCGATGCAATCATTCGCATTTGCGCTGAGCGTTTAAATGCCTGTTTGCGTCGCAGCGATTCTGTCGCGCGCATGGGTGGCGATGAATTCACGTTGCTATTACAAAAAATTGCCAACAATACCGATGTTGCGCATATTGCTGAAAAAGTGATTCGCGCCATTGAAATGCCAGCGGATATTAACGGGCATGAAGTCGTCGTGGGTTGCAGTATCGGCATTGCTATTTATCCGCAAGCAGGGCGCGATGCGGATACGTTGTTAAAACATGCTGACATGGCGATGTATAAAGCCAAGCAAGATCATAATAGTAATTACCGTTTCTTTACTGAAATGATGAATCAGGATGTGCGTCGGCAATTGCGTTTGGAATCCGATTTGCGTGCAGCGCTAAAAAAACAGCAATTTGTATTGCACTATATTCCGCGCGTTGAAGTTTCGACAGGCAAAGTCATTGCCCTTGAGGCGTTACTACGCTGGGACAAACCGGGCGTAGGATTATTGGATGCTGATGATTTTATCGCGACTGCAGAAGAAACCGGAATACTAACGGCGATTGGATATTGGGCCATTCGCCAGGCTTGTAATGATGTAAAAAATTTGCAGGCATTTTGGGATGGGCCACTAATGATGGCCATTAATTTATCCGTGCGCCAATTTAAAGATGACAATCTGGTGCACGAAGTTGCGCGCATTTTTTCAGACAGCGATATCCAGCCGGGCGATATTGAATTTGAAATCACCGAAACGGTGTTTGCTGAAAATATCGAACTGGTTTCCTTGTGTATGCGTCCGCTATCATTTTTCGGGATCAATTTTTTACTCGATAGTTTTGGTGCGGGTAATTCATCGCTTTTACATTTACAGCGGTTACCGATTAGCACGGTAAAAATCGATTTGAATTTCTTGCAGGAATTAAACCGCAGCCACACCGATAAACGATTGGTGTCGGCGATGATTACGCTCGCACACAACCTTGGAAAATTGGTTGTGGCAGAAGGCGTGGAAACCAAAGAACAAAAAGATTGGTTGAAGGAGAGGGGCTGCGATTTAATGCAGGGGCATTATTTTTCCGCGCCCAAATCCTATGTTGAAATTATGAATTGGCTGCAAGAGTCGGCGGCGCGCCAGCAGCTCAATTAATGCGTATTGCTTATTAATTTCCGGGTTGGCGATCCAGCGTCCGGTAACTTAGCGCTTCGGTAATATCTACTGTATTTACTGTTTCGCGGTCACTCATATCCGCCAGCGTGCGCGCCAATTTTAAAACCCGATGATACGCACGTGTTGATAATCCCAATTTATTAATTGCCTGTTCGAGTAAATTTTTATCACCGTTTGTTAGTTCGCAATGCTGTTCCAATTCGGGCGCGCTGAGTTGGTTGTTTGCTTTGCCCTGACGTTGCAACTGGCGCGTGCGGGCGAGTTCTACGCGTGCACGAATGGTTGCTGTCCCATCGCCCAGGGTTTTACTTTGTAGCTCGCCTTGCCGCAATGCCCGAACGGGAACGTGCATATCAATGCGGTCCAAAAGTGGTCCGGAAATTTTATTGCGATAACGTTTTACCTGATCCGGCGTACAACGACAACGATTGGCATCACTGCCATGATAGCCACAAGGGCACGGATTCATCGCTAACATGGATATGTCAACAGGACTGATTAACGTTCCTGGATAATTAATCCGTCTGAAAGAGCTGGTGCAGTTGATTAGGTACGCCCATTTCTCTGATCACAGAGTAGGATCATTCACGCGCATATCCCTTTTTTGAAATACGGGTTAAATTGAGTCTCGCCAATGGAGCTTCAGTAACCCAGAGAATACTGAGGGTTCAGGTGGAAGGTTCGAGATTGTCCGCCCCAGTCAAGTCAATCGCATTAATTTCAAAAGGGAATGAATAATAAGTTGAACAATGCATTTTATTGACAAAATATATCATGCCGATTAAATTTGAACTGAGGCCTCTCACACGACGCAATTAGAGCGGAAATGTCAAGCCTCTTCCTTTTTTCCTCTATCACTCCTCGCTCCAGCAGGCTCCGATTTTTAAGCCTATTAATTTATAAGCCACTTAAATAATCAAACTCTTTAAATATTCTTTCGGTAGAGCTCGATAAATCCAGAAATCACAGAGGTTTTAAGAATGGCTGGCCGCTTATACCCATCCAGGTTAGTGTTTACCCTTTTATAGTGGGTGTATCGATCAAAGCTGATTTCGATAACATTTGAAAAATCAATTCTCCGTGCTCCTGATTTAGATTTATTCTCTAATATCTTAATGGCCTGCCACATCAACATGTGCACAATATCCGCACCACATTCAAGAAGCAGTAAGCGCAATCTAGCATTACTATGACTGGGATTAACTATCGATAGCTTGGCTCGGTTCGCGTAGAACTCACAATACTCAATGCACTCGCACGCAATAACCTCCTGCCTAAACATCTTCAAATACATGTTGTAGTTCTCGGATTGTGCCAATGCGGCAGTCACTTTTTCTGCATGTATAGAAGTGTAGCTATCTAAGTCAGCGCTTCCGGTGCCAGGGCATCTGATTAAGAGAGTGCATTCGTTACCTTCCAGCAATGGAAATGTGGGTTCTATTCTTAAGAAGTCGATAACTCCACTGTCAATAAGACTGGCAATGCAACTTTTCCCAAATTGCTCCGTTGGTGCATACCCTCTAGATACAATCTGGTCTTCTGATAGCAGCTCTTCACCAGGCTTAAAGCAGGAGGCGAGCGCAATCAGCATGATTAGGTGGTTAAACTCTTTCTGACTCAGGACGTCATCAATACTCTGCTTCAATTCTATCTTCCCAGCATATGTGGGCCACAGATTTCGCTCTAAACTCGACTAAGTAGTCCTCATCACGCTGGAAGCAAAGTGGCCAGCCAGCCAGCACAACCATCAGCTGGATCTCTTCGATTTGATTGACTTAGCGCGTGAACTCGTGTGGCCCAAGACCCCCCCCTAAGTGCACCCTATCATTTCGAAAGGAGAGTAAATGGGAGTTTTAGGCCGTGGAATAATAAGCGGTCAAACCTGATAGTTCTAGCTTTTAAGCTGGCCTATCATGAAAGATAAGCGATTAGTCGCCTTTGGTAAGATAATTCGGGAGATGAGGAAGGAAAAAGATCTTTCCCAAGAGGCGTTTGCGGACTTGGTGGGTATTGACCGTAGCTACATGGGATGTATTGAGCGCGGCGAGAAAAATGTGACCTTAACTAAAGTCTACCAAATTTGCGAAGGGCTGAGCGTTGACCCGACAGAGGTGTTTGTAAGATTAAAATGAATTGCGCGCGCCCATTCTGAAGGTCGTGGATTTCTAAAGGTCGGTAGAGGGGCTCAACATCAGGTGTGTGGGATTGCGCCCTCAGCTGCATAAAATTTCCAAACAACAGAAAAATCATGTTTTCGAACTTCAGGACTGATCAGGCCCTTAAAGTTTGCAGCGAAAAAAATCAAAAGTAATATTGCCTCTCTACCTTCCAAAATAACTATAACAATTTTAGTAAGTTGCTCTCAACTCCTTTCGCTCAAGTAAGTTAAGTAAATTTAGGTCGTTCCACTTAACGAACCAAAACCGCTCCAGCATTAGTTCAATCAGTTCTTGCTTTTGTTGAGGGGCAAGCGCGATGGTGGGTTCATAGACCGCTAGATAAAATTCGAATAATTTCAATCTTGTATTTGACGAAACGTGCGGACAAGAAAGCACATCTAAAAATAGGTGAAGATGTTCAGAGGACTTCGAAATAAATTTTATATTTTCTAGCATCGACAGAACTGCTTGTTCCAAATGTTCAGTTAACTGAGAATATTTTGACCGACCTCTGAAATAGTATAAAAGGCAGATGATTTCAAAATAGTTCATATTTGCAGTTTTGATGTAGTTAAAGTGGTCAATTGGTAATGAATGCTCATCTCCGAATTCTGCAGTGGCAAGTAAAATGTTTAGTTTTTCCAAGTATATATAATTGTTAGGCAGCTCCTTTTCAAAAGTCTGAATGACATCCTGAATATGCGACATAACTTCAGATCTAAAAAACGCCAAGTGAGTTGGATGCTTTCTTGATAGATAATGGTCTGCAACTACAATCGCTCTAGCGACTCTATTGGAAGCTGTCACAGATGGGGATGTGGTATAAAAGAAAAAAATTATTTCGATCAGCGTGCAAATACAGTCCCTAATTCGAATCGGAGTGTCATGTTCATCAATAATTTCAATCTTAGAATGAGTTATCCGTTCGATTCTTTTGGATAAGATTGAAATTAAGAATGAAGATATGTCACTGTAATCTCCATCGTATACTGACAAATTGACTTTTATCCTTCTAATAAAATCGTTTGTAAGTTTAGATCTAGATCTGATTTGCTTAACGCTGATGAGCTGGGTGTTATCTAACTTTGAAATGGAATAGAGCGAATCGATCAAGCCATTTATTGTGTGGTCTACCGAAGCAAGAATAGATGTCCTTTTTGTTATAAATGGCCTATCAAGTTTCTCCAGCTTACCTTCATTTAGGTATAAATTATAACAAGATAATCTTTCTGCAAGTATCAAGGCCACCTTTTTTGCGGCCTCCTCAGTCTTCGCAAATAGAAAATAGTCGTCCACATATCTTAATATTGTGTAATCAATTCGACATGATAAACGATGCTCACTCTCAAGCTCATGCTCGGTTTCTTGATCGATAGACTGTAGGATTACTTCAGCAAAAATTCGACTGAATTCCGATCCTATTGGTATTCCGTTGGTTTCTGCGTTGTTGCTGTATTGCATTACGTGATCCAATCTATCGCAGAATTGATGGGCCTTCTGACCGGCGAGATTTGATTTTATGAATGCACGGTTTTTTATCGCCCAAGAAATAGAATGGGTGTAGATGCTGTCGAAGCAATTTGATATGTCCAGCTTCCACATAACCGGATATATTTTCTCTAGCTTTATGAATAAAGGGGATGAGTAGAATTTATACGCTCTATCAAATCCAGAGTATGAAAAGTATGAATTGGCGTGTTTTTTGTGTATTTCATCGTAGATAGTGTCAATGTTAAATTCTTTGTAATTATAGTTGGTGCTCACATCATTGATGTAAAGTGAGTTTGATACTCTTCGGGGGCTTCGGATGGAAAATTTGCTTTTTGAGCACAGATAAATTATTGCAGGAGAGTATTCTTTGTAGATTTCCGCATATTTTATTTGATAGGCGGGGTGTATCAACGCCAGCGTTCTGAATTTAACTTCAGTTTTATAGATTTTGTATTCGAAAGGTATAGTTGAATTTGGCTTTTCGCTATTAATCTTATCAAGCAGCGATTTTACAAAATTAAATCCGATGGGGGCATTTTTTGCCTCGCGGTAGTTGATATAAAAGCCATCATTCGAAAAAACTATCGGGACATCTGATGGGGACGTGTCGGTTAAAAGAGCCCTGGCGTAATCTGCTTTATCAAGTCTTATCATTTCCAAATTATCCCTATTTTATGAGCTCTGAAAGGGCTAAATTCTCTAAATACTCTATTTTTGTGTCCATGGATGAAACTAATTTTTAGCAGGTCAGATTTCTGGGGTGATGTAAATGGTGCTCGAGTCCGTGCTATTCGACTAGCGGTAGATGTGACATTCGCCAAAACAAAGTAATCGAGAGTTTTAATCGCTGTATCAGTTTTATTGATTCTCGAGTAATTATAGAATATTCCGGTTAGTACCTGTGGGTCTCGGTTCTTCCTTAATTTCCTGTTCGTTGATAGAAATGTCAATCTATCAAGTAGCATTTTAAAATCGGAAGTTTTCCCGTAGCTGTAAAAAGCTTTACATATTTTCCTTTTTATCTTTCGCAACTTATCATCTGAAATGTCAATTTCGATATTTCTTGGGTGGTCAGATGCGTGCTTTCCGCCGGTGTTACTTACCGTAAAATTATAGCCAAGGAACTCAAACGAATTTTCGCTACTAGTTTTATTTACCTTTTCAAAATTCACTATCTCTTGCTTTTCACGATTTAAGCGGTGACCTCTCGCTGCCATGTATTTATCAATGAGGTCTAAAAATTCTATTTCATTTTCGGCGCCCGTTGTGACAACAATAATGTCATCTACATATCTCGAATAGTAGACAACATCTTTCTCTTTCAATATGAGCTTATCGATTTCTCTAATCGATATTTCCGCCAAAATTGAGCTGACTTCGATTCCTCTCGGAATACCCTTTATGGCTTGTTGGTCGCACAGTTCCAAAAATGACTCGATCAAATATTTGGTCTGATAAGAAATGGTTGAGTTTTCAGATATCAATTTACGCAGCGCATTTCTGTCACAAGACTCATAGAAAGACTTGATGTCAAGTCTATAGACTCTCAATGCGGATGCATCTTTAAGAAAGTTAACTAGCTCGTCAATTATTCTATTTCTGTTCTTCTGAAATATTCTAAATCCTTCTTTTAGATAGCGAGCGCACAATCGAAACAGAATTTTGTCGCACAGGTTAGTTGTGGAATAACAAGGTTTTCCGTTTGCGGTGGTCTTGGATAATATTATATCTACGACGCCGGTTGTACTGAGGGAAAGTGCTGCCTCTATAATGGAAGACTTGTATGCTTCATCATCTCTTAATCTACTATCTTTGAAAAAGTCGTTGGCGACAAAACGCCGTGCCAATGATGAGTGGCTGTAGACTTGGCTTTTCATCGTGTTCCCTATTCAAATGTTAGTTGATTTGAAAATATCTATCCGCGTAACTCAACTACATGACTGTTTCATTCTTTCAATGATGCGGATTTCTCTGGGTGTGTATTGCAGCGAGTACAAAGAAACTATTTCGTCGAATTTTTTGAGATAATCGCATCGATAATATTTATTTTCTGGCATCCATTGATCCGGGCCCTTATTGCCTTTTGAGCGATTTGCTGTGGCTGATACTGGTAACAAATTAATAGATAAATTCGCGAAATCCATTTTCCTCTTCTTTGTCCATTGTGAGCCGCCGTGAGAATTAGCCCATGCAAGAGGGACTATATGATCCACATCCACCGATATTGCTTTGTAAAGGGTCTGTGCTGTGTACGGGTCATACCATTTGCCAGAGATCACTGCGCATTTAGATCTCTTATAAAATTTCACACGTTCCAATGAGGTTCGTATTAATAATTCGGCCCTTTCATTTTGACAATCTCCATCGTAATCGATCCAGTGTACCCAGTCAGATCGTGAGTATGTGGCGGTGGTTTCCGCTAGTCCAGGATTGCTGAACGAAAAAACAAGAAAATAAACTAATATGTACCGCATTGCTCCTCCTTGACTGAATTGCATCATAAGACCTATATAAATAAACCAGTGGATATCTTAATCCACCTAGCCGAGTCGTGAGTTGTACAGGAGTATGTATAGCCTCGCACAACAAACTATGTTAATTATTTTCTTGATGACTTGCGTCAAGGGTAAGATCATAAATGGCAATCCTTAAAAAAGGTAGCCGTAGTTAAACTGTTATCTCTCGTAATTGACAATGCGGTGAATGATTTCTAGCTCAGGATCTGCTAAATAGGCGTGCCCTCATTTGTTTGGTGTCGGGTAGTCCTTCGTCGAAAAATGACCGAAGCTACCTTCAGTGATATTTCCGTTAGCCCTCATGTAGCTCAAAAGTATTTGGTTTTAGTCTATAGAATTAAGTTGAGATTAAGGATAGAAATTGCTTGGCACTAGTAAGGCAGTTCCACCATTAGAGAGTAGAAAATGAAAACGCTTTACATTATAGGCAATGGTTTCGATCTTCATCACAATCTTCAGACTGATTACAATAGTTTTGGCCTCTGTCTGCGCTCCGATTTTTCTGAAATTTATGAACACCTGCTGGATTTTTTTGATTTTGCTGATCTAGAAGGGCTTGAAAGCTCGGAAGAACATAAACATTTATGGAGCCAGTTTGAGAGCGACTTGGCGAATCTTGATTCTGATTCTGTAATGGATAAATTCTCTCACTTAGTTGCCGATCCAGGAGGTGCAGACTTTCGTGATCGAAATTGGGGAGACTATTCTTTTGAGATGAAAAGCTTCGTCGATAATTTTTGCACTAACTTGCTAATAGCATTTAATGAATTTATTAATTCGGTAGATTATCCTTCGTTAGATGAGCGCGTTAGACTCAAGCTCAGCAAAAATGCATTTTATCTTTCGTTCAATTATACGGAAACGCTTCAGCGGTATTATCAAATCGAGGACTCTAAAATAAATTACATTCACGGTAGGGCCTCTGACACGTGCAAGGATATCGTTCTAGGGCACGCTATTGAACCCGAAAACTTTATAGAGCCCGAACCCATTCCGCCTGCTTATTTGACTCCAGAGCAGCTTGCAATGTGGGAAGAGTCAATGAGTGATCAGCAAGATTTTTCTACCCAGATAGCTCAGGATGAATTACATCGTTATTTCAAAAATACCTTTAAACCTACGACTGAAATAATCGAAAAGAATGAAACATTTTTTAAAAGTATCTCAATTGTTAAAAAAGTGTATATCCTAGGACATTCTTTGTCTGATGTGGATCTTCCATACTTCAAAAAAATCATCGATCAAGTTGATCCAAATGCTAGGTACTTTGTTACTTACTTTTTTGATAGTGAAAAATCGTCACGTTTAGATAGGCTGATAAGTCTTGGTGTTCGGGAACAGAATATAAAGCTAATTAAAATGCTATCGCTATCTGTTGATGCTTTAATCTAAATTAAAATTTCTTTATGGGTGGTTTTCTCTGGAAGTTCATTATGTTCAAAGAGCGGCAGTTTGATAATTTAATGTTGTTGTTTTTCAGATTAGTTCAATCCGAGGCAAGAAAGAATATTGATGAAAGTGACCAGTGGAGAAATGATGCGCAGGTTATTGCAATCAAAATATTTAGACACATATCATCCGTGAAACAATTGGCGGCTGGTGTTGGCTTTCAAATAGATGGATCACAAAGATTTGAGTTTATTGATCACTCCTCAGTTACTATTATCACTCGTGCGGCGCTTGAAGCGTATCTAACCTTCAATTATATTTATATCAACACAGATGAAGAACTCTCAATTTATAGGCACAACATTTGGCAGTTAGGCGGCTTAATAGATAGAGGGAAACTATTTGTGAATACTTCTCAAGCTAACGAACAGAGAATGGAGGAGAGTATTCAAATAGATCAACTCAAAGTTGAAATATCTAAATCGAAGTTTTTTATTGCCAGCTCCTCTGCGGATAAAAAAAGCATTCTCGCAGGTCGATGGCGCTCAACTTCTGGGTGGGCCGAGCTAGCAAAGGGCGCCGGTATTCACAAGACATATTTTGCGAATATTTATAATCATCTCAGTGGTCATTCTCATGCCAGCTTTATAAGCGCTCTTCAAATAAGAGATGCTAAAGATATAATCAGTCAGAAATTCTTAGTGGATGCTATGAAACAAATTTGTTGTGTCATTTTGGCCCATTTTTGCTTTTCGTATGTGAAGCTATTTCCACTTTCTGAGGGGATTTTAAAGTCCGATGAAGAGCTTTTCGAATCAGCGAATATGTGGTTCGTAGGTTCAGAGGATATGAATAAAATATACGGCGCGAGCTGATAAGTTGTCAGAAATCATTGATTACTAGTAAATGCTAAAAATTAATTTGCTAGCTCCTAGTTAAATTTAGTGAGTCATTTCGTATTCATCCGCTTGAATTAGTACTGGATCTCCTTTTGGCACCGCATCCTTGTATGTTTTCACGTGTGTTACGGTGAGATCGGTAAAGATTTTCGGTTGCTTTAGCAATTCGGCAATTGCCGGATGGTCGGGGGCTGTATCAGAAAGCCATAGTTTCAAGAAATTTGGATCATGAGGCAGCATCAGGGGGAACGCATCGTCGTGATAATCCGTGAAGCGAGGATGTGCATTACGGGTTATGACCGCACAACTGTACTTACCATTTTGAAATCGTTTGTACAAACAGCCCATCAACAATGGACGTGCGCCTTCCACAAAAAAGCGTTTTTCCTTTCCCTTTGGGCCAATAGCTTCACCAATTGCAGTTGCGAGTGCGATCCCCCTACGATGTCTTAGAGGCTCTTGCCAAAATTCCAGGTGTAAATTTCTGGCGTTGAGGGTCTGCTTTGCCATGTTGGGACGCAAAACATCCCCTTGCTCATCGCAGGCGTACCACCAAGTCGCGTCAACAACCTTAGGATGACCATCTTCCAGCACGATAAGCCCTTTGATTTGCTTCTCCGGCACTGCACCCCACGCTGGGTAGAAATGCTGGGCAGTGCCGCTATCGGGAAATTGAATTTCAAGCTGTGGCATCCCAATAAGCTTCAGAAACTCCTTCAAATCCCTGGGGCTGATGTGACGCCTCAAATAACCGCACATGGCTTAACTCCAAAACGATCAGGTCGAAAATGTTCTAAACGAGTCAGTTGACTGTCCAGTGGTTCGGCGGTCTATACTGTATATAACTACAGTATAGTGATAATCATGAATGAGATACCACCTGAATTTCCAGCCAATGTATCGCTTGAGCAGCTTTTGCTCAGAGAAGATATGTGGATGGGCTCCTCCCAGCGCTTCACCACACGTGCAGCTGTTGAGACTGGCTATGAGGAGTTGAATACAGGCTTGTTGAATCGTGGATGGCCTTTAGGAAGTTTAGTGGAGGTATGTCAACAGGGCATGCAAGGTGAATGGCAGCTGTTCACCCCATCCCTACTCGAATTGCCAGGTTTGATTGTCCTGTTAAACCCTCCAGCTGCCCCCTTCAGCCAAGCCTTTATTCAGGCTGGAATTGATCTTGAGCGCTTACTGGTTGTGACCGCCGCAGAGAAAAATCATTTCATCGCGTGTTTCATTGAGTTGTCGCGGGCCAGTGTCGGGGCAGTACTTGCGTGGCAACCCAATGAATCGATGACCTATACCGAACTCAGGAAATGCCAGTTGGCATCAGCTGAAGGTACGGGGTTATCGGTGATGTTCCGACCAGCATCCGCGCAGCAGCAAAGCTCGCCCGCGACATTGCGTGTATATGCCCAGATTGTACCTACCGGTTTGGAGATCACTGTTTTTAAGCAGAAAGGTCATTTACAGCTTCAACAAGCCAAACCTATCGTGCTGCCTCTGCCGGACAAATGGCAGCCGGTATTGCCCTACCATGCCCTCAACCAGCATGCACCAGCCACCAAGCCGGATGTGAAGCCACCGCGTCTTGCCAGTGTGACCCCGCTGCGAGGTAAGACGTGAGTGCATCAAGCTCACGACTTTGGCTTGCCATCAGATTTTCCGACCTTCCACTGACTGCTCTGAAACTCGATGACCCTATAGAAAAGCCAATAGTCGTTATTGAAAAGAAACGCGTCACCTTTGCTAACGCATTGGCAGAAGAAGCTGGTGCGCAAGTGGGTATGGATATCACCACGGCGCAATTGCTCAGTGGCTGTGAAGTTGTTGAGCGCGATGAAGCAAAAGAGCAATCAGCACTGAGTGAACTGTCCGAACAGTTCTACCACTTCAGCCCATATATTGATCGCTTTAGCAGTGTTGAACTTGCGCAGTCCGGCTTGCTGCTGGAAATTTCCAGTTGCCTGAAATTATTTGGTGGACTGAAAGCTATATCCGAAATGGTATTTACGCACCTTGCACAAACTCCTTACGGTTTTGATTGTGGACTTGCCCATTCTGCAAAGGCCGCTTGGTACCTGTCGTTTGATTATCACGAAATTGTAGGTAATGAAACCAAGGCAGTTTTTATCGAAAGGTTGAACCGACTCTCAATTGATTTGCTGTTCGATTATCCCAAAGCAGTTGAAGCCTTATCCAAGACCGGCTTTAAAACCTTTGGGGACCTTGCAGAGCAAATCGAAGGCAAGTCGATTAGCAGCTTTAAAAAGCGGCTGGGTGCTGCATTCACTGATGTACTCTGTGAAATTTATGATATTGACCAAAACTTTCAACAAAGTTCTTTGTTTGAAAAGCCGCGAGATATCTATCGCCCGGTCGAATGGTTTGAAGAGGAAATACAGTTCGACTATCCCGTCACGAATGTTGAGCAACTAAAACCTGCATTTGAAAGCCTGCTTCAAGAACTCAGCAGTTATCTGCGTAAGCGCCAGCAGCAATGCCAATATATTGAATGGTGTATTTCTGATATCTACAGAAAAAAAGAATTCGTTAAAGTAAACAGTGATGAGCCGCAAAGTCACTGGCAGCTGCTCTATGACCTATCACTAATCCAGTTCGACAATAAAGAGCTTCCATTTGAGGTCGATACGGTAAAGCTCACTTGCCATCATGTGATGCCGCTACAAACAAAGAGCCAAGTATTGGACTTTGATCAAACCCGTCGCCGCAAGTCAGTGCATGACTTCACTATTACGATTGCAAAGCTAAAAGCCAGATTAGGTGATAGCGCCGTTTATAAACTAGGTTATCGCGACAGCCGTGTTCCAGAAATAACTAACGCGATGGTGGCGCTTGCAGATAGATGTGATCAGGAGTTACCAGAGATTCACCTAAAAGCGTTGCGCCCAACATGGCTGCTAACACAGCCAGAGTTGATTGACGTTAAAGGAAACAAACTGCACTGGCATGGATACCTTTCGACGTTAGTCGGCCCCGAACGAGTCATCGGGGAATGGTGGGAAAAGCCGGTAGCGCGAGATTATTTTTTAGCTAAACGCCATGACAACTTACCGGTGTGGATCTACTTCGATCTCTACGATAAAAAATGGTATGTGCACGGGGTGTTTGCATAATGCGATACTCCCATTTGCATACCACTACCAACTTCACATTTCTTAATGGAGCATCGCATCCAGCTGAATATATCTACCAAGCAGCTGAACTCGGTTACGACTCACTAGCGATTACCGATGAGTGTTCGCTTGCAGGTGTTGTAAAAGCATTTGTTGCGGCTGAAGAAGTTGGGTTTAAATTAATTATCGGCAGCCGGTTCCGTTTGTCTAATGGAATGCATTTGATTGCGATTGCACCTTCTCGCATTGCTTATGCCGAGCTATCGGGTTTCATCACGTTGGCAAGGCGTCGTGCGGATAAAGGCTCTTATGAAGCGCATTTTGAAGACCTTCGTTTTCGCTTGCGTAGCTGCTTGATCATCTGGATTGCCAAGCTGAACGAGGCGATTTCTGATGAAGTAGCCAATGAATTAAACAATGCATTTAAAGGCCGCTTGTGGATCGGTATTAACCACCAACTGCATGGCGGCGAGCAACAAGACTTTGCACGATGGCAAGCGCTCGGCATTGAAAAAAATATCCCTTTGATGGCATGTGGCGAAGCGCTCATGCATAGCGCTGATCGAAAACCACTGCAAGATATTCTCATGGCGATTAAGCACAATACCCCAATTCAAGAAATGGGTACCAAGCTTGAATTGAATGGCGAAGCCTATCTGAAGTCGTTGCATCAGTTGGGCCGCTTGTATCCACAGGAGTTGCTTGACGAGACCTGCGCTATTGCAGATCTATGTCATTTTTCAATGATAGAACTTCGATATCAATATCCACGAGAATTGGTGCCGGACTCATTAACACCAATCATTCACCTTCGAAACCTAGTGAGTATTGGTAAGCAACAGCGCTGGCCAGCGGGAGTACCGGATTGGATTGAGGAGCTACTTGAAAAAGAGCTTGGCCTAATTGAAGAGCTTGAGTACGAATACTACTTTTTGACAGTGCATGACATTGTCCGATTTGCGCGTGAGCAGCGCATCCTTTGTCAAGGTCGCGGCTCAGCTGCAAATTCAGTTGTTTGTTATTGCCTGTTTATCACAGAAATTGCACCAGGGCAGATTGGTGTTCTTTTCGAACGGTTCATCTCACGCGAGCGAGATGAGCCGCCTGATATTGACGTTGATTTTGAACACCAGCGTCGTGAAGAGGTTATTCAATACATCTATCGTAAATACGGGCGTGAGCGTGCAGCTATTGCTGCGGTGGTGACTACTTATCGAAGTAAGAGCTCTGTGCGCGATGTCGGTAAAGCGCTGGGTATGGATGAGTCTCTGCTAAATCATTTAACGAAAAATATTGCATGGTGGGATCACAGCGAGGATTTGCAAAAACGTGTCGAGGCAATGGGCATAAAAATCGGCAGCGATTTGCTCAACCATTTTTTCAAATTGGTTCAACTCATTTATGGATTCCCTCGCCATTTGAGTCAACATACTGGTGGTTTCGTTATTTCAGAAACGAGGATCAGTGATTTGGTTCCGTTAGAAAACGCGGCAATGGCAGACCGAACAATCATTCAATGGGATAAAGAGGATCTTGAAGCAATGCGGCTGCTGAAAGTAGATGTACTTGCGTTAGGAATGCTTTCAGCACTGCGGCGTGCAATTGAATCTATTGCTACATACGATCCTGTTATTCGCTCAATGCAGGACATTCCTCGGGAAGATCCTGAAACCTACAAAATGCTATGTCGTGGCGAAAGTGTTGGTGTATTCCAAATTGAATCACGTGCACAAATGGCGATGCTGCCTCGATTACAGCCGAAATGTTTTTATGATCTCGTGATTGAAATTGCAATAGTCCGGCCCGGCCCCATCCAAGGCGACATGGTTCATCCATACTTGCGTCGCCGAGCGGGTGAGGAGCCTATTACTTTTCCAAGTGATGCAATCAAAGATGTATTAATGCCCACACTAGGTGTTCCCATCTTTCAGGAACAAGTTATGAGACTTAGTATGGTCGCTGCTGGTTTTACTGGAGGGGAAGCGGATGAGTTGCGACGAGCAATCACCAACTGGGGCAAGAATTCAAAGCTCTTGTTATTTGAAGATAAATTCAAAAATGGTTTGCTTGGGAATGGATATACGCAAGAATTTGCAGATAATTTATTCGAACAAGTAAAGGGATTCGGGGGGTACGGTTTTCCTGAAAGTCACTCTGCATCATTCGCTATTCTATGTTATGTATCTAGTTGGATTAAGCGGCATCATCCGGCGGCATTTTATTGCGCATTGTTAAATAGTCAGCCAATGGGGTTTTATAGTCCATCTCAACTAATACAGGATGCGCGCCGTTACAAAATTAGAGTTAAACCCGTTAATGTTAACCGCAGTTTTTACGAAAACACATTAGAGCTGGATGAAAATGGAAATCGAGGAATTCGTCTGGGATTTATTTCTGTAAGCAGTCTTAATAATGGAGATGCGATGTCAATTGAGGTGGCGCGAGGAGATGTTCCATTTAAGACGCTTAAGGAAGTTGCGAGACGCACGTCGCTAAGCGATTCAGCATTGGAATGCCTTGCCTCGGCGGATGCTTTCCGCGAGATAGCGGGAGATCGATTCAATGCGCGCTGGCAAACTTCTGCACTGATGCCACACTCAGAATTATTAGACGCCGGTGTTGTGGATGATGACGATTTGTTAATGCCAGGTCCGACACTCGAAGAAAATGTCCTGGATGATTATGCATCTATTGGCCTCACGTTGCGCATACATCCTATGAAAATTCTGAGATCTGAATTTCCCTTCGATAAGTGTAAGCGATTTGTGGATTTAGTTGATTTGCGACATAAAAGCTTTGTGCGTATTGCGGGAATCGTAACGGGCAAGCAGCGTCCAGGCACTGCTAGCGGAGTTATGTTCCTGTCACTCGAGGACGAAAGTGGCACGACTAATGTGATTATTTGGAATTCCACACAGGAGCGATTCAGGACAGAAATACTCACGGGGAAATTACTTATCATTAAAGGCACAGTTGAGATTCTGACTGAAGGGGTAAGTGTTCCGATAGTTCATGTTATTGCAGGGCATATTCAAAATGCGACTGACAGGCTTAATGGTCTCGCGCTGAGATCGCGGGACTTTCACTAAGAATGAGTATGACGGAGCTATTTCTACTGCCAGCGATAGCTGGTCTGCATTGTTGGAAAGAGCATCTGTGCAGTTATATCCTTGATGCCTCCTAAATAAATTGCCGATTTGGAATTCATTGCTGTTATTCGTACGCTAGACTTGTTCTTTACCGGCGCGTAACTCTTTGTAATAGCAATTGGAGGTCATGGATGTTATGTATGATGTTGTTCAATAAGGTCTCCGGGTGAGTCTATAGCCGGCATGATAGTGTTCGGCGTAACTTGGGGAGCTGTATTTAAAATTTAAATGCTCGGGGAATAGATGTGAACACTCTTGGGATTAGAGTAAAACCAGATTCAGTGGTTTTTGCAGTGTACGATTCAGAAGATAAAGAAATTGTAAACGTGGAGGAATTAAAAATTCCTAAAGCTTTGCCCACACCTGAAGCACTAAAATACGTGCGAAACTCAATTTTAGATATCCTGCGGGAATACGACATAGTAAAAGCAGGGTTGAGAGTTGTAGAAAGTAACTCTCAAACATTGAACATAAGGCGCGTAGAAATAGAGGGAGTGATTCAAGAGGCTTTTGCGAGTAGCTTCGTATCCGCGTATTTTTGCGGACAAATATCTACAATTGCAGCCAAACTTGATATGCGTCGTGCTGACTTCAAACTACATGTAGACGGTGAGAAGTCTTTTGAATTGGTAGAGAGTTGGGGTGATCATAATAAAGAACAAAGAGAAGCAATCCTAACAGCTTTGGGGGCTCAAAATGCTTAATACTACCCGTACGGCTGAGCTGAGTTTCCATATTAATAGTGAAATTGGGCAAGAAGGGAAAAATTCACAAGTATTTACGGCAACTGATCTACAGCTAAGTTTTGACATAGTAGTAAAGAAGATACTAAAGAAGAGTTTTTCAAACGTAAACGAATACTTTATCGAGTCGTCATTACTGCAACTAAGCAGCCATCCGAATGTTGTTCCAATACATTATGGATGCCAAGATGCAGACCATATTTTCCTAGCAATGCCGTATTTCAAGAATGGCTCACTCAAGAAAAGGATGCAGAAAGGGCCAATAAGCGTGCGGGAGACTGTTGTCTGGTGCACACAAGTGTTAAGTGGTTTGAATAACATTCATTCAAAAAAATTAATTCATTTTGACGTAAAACCCGACAATATATTGTTTTCAGATCGAGGTGAGGCGCTTTTGTCCGACTTTGGTTTGGCCAAACAAACCTCTTATGGAGGTACTGCTGGTCAGGATCGGATATATAGCTCTATGGTTCCGCCTGAAGCGTTTAAAACAGACGTTTTTAACCGCCAATTCGATATATATCAATTCGGGCTCACACTCCATCGGATATGCGTCGGTGATGATGTGTTTTACGGTGAATATGCTACCTTTAAAAAGGGCGGAATACTCGATACGAATGCATATCGAGTTGCGGTAGTGAACGGGCAATTTCCTAAACGCGACAATTATCCGGAACACATCCCTCAATGCATGATTAACGTAATTAAAAAGTGTTTAGAAGTCGATCTAAAGGATCGATATGTTTCTGCTATTGACGTAGTTAATGACTTCGCAGGAATTGAAGGTGAACTTCTAGATTGGGAGTTGTCTCATGACGTAAATGGAAGAACATGGAGCAAGACAACAGCGGAAGGGGTAAAGATTGACTTGTCTGTAACAACAGGAGGAGATGCAACTGCCTGGAAAAAAACAATGAGTGGGAAGCCGCAGAGAATTACTGCGTACTGCAATGTTACGATGGGACGGGCGGCAATAAAACAATTTCTTCGGAAGCACTAATCATGTTAAAAATTACTAACAGGAGAGACGGCTACAGAACTCGATCGAACCTCGGGTCTAAACCCTACGAGTTAAATGAAGCGAGTATGAAACCGTGCAAAGATAGAGAAGATTTCGGGCTAGATCGAGATGGCTATCTGACTTGGCCTGCCAATAGTTCTAAAACCAAAAATAAAAAGTAAGATCACCAAATAAATGTGAGTTCAACAGAGCTAGATTTAGGAGTCTTTTTTTGAGAGCAGAAATAAACGTTTTCGTAGGAGTTCAGTTTCTTTCATGGACTCCATCAGTTGGTCTCTGAGGGTACTTACTTCGTTCAGATGTTTAAATGCTTGACTAGACATGTGTCGGCTTTTTGAACTTCGGATGTAGCTTTGTTGCGACAATGGACTTGAGTGTCCGAGAGCTTTAGATACTACCATCCCAATTGATTCGACACTGGTGTCAAATCCTAACTCCCGTCTAGCATCCATTTCGTATCCAATCAAATTTTCAGTAAAAAGGCCTCGTCGCGAATGAATTCCTGAGCGGTAGGGTAAACCTAATACTTTACTTGCTTTGGAAAACGTCGATGAAATTGAGGTGGCGTGTAGAGGTGAGCCGTCGGTTATGCTCAAAAAAATATGATCCGAATTGCTCCCGACTCGCTGCACCAGAAAATTCCTAGCCCACACAATGTATTCGTGGACATCCATAGCTAAACTAATTGAAATGTTGAACGAATTCGTCCTTCCAAATTTCTGCACAGCTGGCGTGATGGTAAATGCATGGTCGCTCGACTGAATTTTTTCCAAGTTAAAGTCGCTAATTTTCAAGCTGGCTATGGAGCCTAATCTCAATCCTGCTTCAAACGCTATTTTCAAAATCAAGCAGTTCCGTTCGTGAATTTCCGGAATGCCATGAGCGATGAAGTGGCGGTAAAGCGCTAGAAAAGTTTCGTAGTCTGGAGTGTAGGAAGTTCGATGCTTACTTTTGGATGACGTACGTCTAAAAAGCAATGGATATAGTTCGTACTCGTTTTTACATCTACTCTTCATAGGTAGAGACCTGAGAATGCTGCATACTGAGTGTTCAATAAGACCATCTCATGGTGAATCAGTTGATGCGGTTAGTTAGATGATTCAGTCTATTCACCATCATCGGAAGCATTGCGAACTTGTTTGGAATAGATTGAAGCTACGTAGGGCATATCAAGCAAGGTGATAAAATATCATTTTAATTAAGATTTACCAGCTGAAAAAATCCATCCGTCCGAAATATTCGGTCGATTAAAGTAAAACAACAAGTTTATTATTCAAATACTTCTCCGCATGATAAATGAAGCACTTCCTTTCTCAGAATTTCAGCTTCTTTACAAGAATGTAGAAGCTGAGCTTTTAAATTACTTATTTCCTGCAAATGTTTGAATGCTTGGCTCGATCTATGTTTGCTCCGCATGCTTCGGACGTAGCTTTGTTGCGAAAGGGGATTTGAATGGCCTAATGCTTTAGAAACGACCATGCTAATGGACTCAACACTAGCATCAAAACCTAATTCTAGGCGTGCGTCGATTTCATAGTCTATTAAATTCTCAGTAAACAGTCCTCTCCAGGAATGGATTCCGGATCGATAGGGTAGCTCGAGTTTTTTACTGGCTTTTGAAAATGCAGAAGATATTGATGTCGAGTGCAGCTTCGAACCATTCAACATATTGAGGAATACGTAATCTGATTTAGTTAAAGTCCGCTCAATTATTCTTTTTCGGGAGCTATTGATATACTCCTGAATATCCATGGCCAAGCCAAGGGATATACTGAATGAGTTGGCCATACCAAATTTTTGTACTTCGGGAACAATTTGCAGGTGGTCGCCACAAGATTGTATATTTTGAAGATTGAAATCGTGAATCTTTAAACTCGCAATCGATCCCACACGCAAGCCTGATTCGAGAGCTATTTTAAGAATAAGGCAGTTTCGTTCGGCCAACTCAGCGTTGCATGATGAAAGGAAATGACGGTACAGCGAGAGAAACGTGCCATAATCAGGGGTGTAAGTAGTTCGATGCTTACTTTTGGAAGCGGTGCGCCTGAAAAGCAATGGGTACATTTCGTATTCAAGTTTCTTTCGCAAATCCGAAGCTAGGGAGCTTTGTATATTATATATTTCAGACGACCCCAAGATAAATCGCGTTTTATCTAACGATTGTACCCAATAATAAAAGTCGTAAATAATTTTAAGATATTGATTTATTGTTCTTTGGCGGGATTTTGCGTTTAATGATGCATTTGTGCTTTTGGTTTCCAACAGATGATCACGGTACATTTTTATGAGATCGTTATCTGCGGTAAGCAAATTCACATTGCATTGCAGTATATAGGCAGCCCAGTTTTTTAAAGTGTAGGCTCTTGCTCGAGTTGAAGATGCGTTTAATTCAATGTCATCAACGCAATGGATAAGGTAGGCGCAAATTAGATCCTGATACTCGCCTACAGAATTGTATAAAGTCCAGTACGTCTTTTCGCATGAAATTACTTTAAAGAGTTTCATGGCAATGTCTCAAATGGACTACAGAAAATTCAATCAGTTTAGTCGCGATGTAGGGAGGCACACTCATTTTTTCTATTAAATGTGTTGCATCACGTTTCGATATAGAGTCGAGAAAATCCTCTCGATGCGTCTCAATTATCCTTTTCAATAAACTTTTCCTCAAAAAAGGAAAGTTGTAGCACGCATAGATATAAAATATTTCTATTGGAGCTTTGCAAAGCTCAAAAGCGCGCGCTATAAAAATATCTCCATAGTAAGAGGTATGCCTGTCTTCTCCGCTCACCTTGTAACACACTCCGATCTGAATTTCGTGGTCGAAGAGTTTTCTTGAAATAAATATGAAGTTTTTTTCACTTGAGCTTATTGCTGAAATAATCTGAATCCTACTTGATGCGAATATAATTGCATCGGCAATGAAATAGACTATGCGTTGAGTACTGATCTCTTTCAAGGCGGGATGACAATATTTTTCAGGATTCATTATTGACGTCACGCAATGAATAGATGTTATTTAATTGCTTTGTAAGTAAAGAAATTTTTTCCCTCAATTGTATGTTCTGTTTGTCAAGGTTCATGTAGTTAAGCTTGAGTTCGTCAAATCGGCTTTTCTCTCGCATTTCAATTGTGGATACTGATCTACTTAAATTTATGTTCTCTTTGTGAAATTGAATAATTTTCTTGTTTTGGTTCTGGATAAAGAGTCTAAGGGATTTAATTTCAAGTTCAGCTGTTGGAGTGGTGCGATCTGAGCCGTAACGATGCTGCTTTAAAATTCTGCCTAAATCTTGAATCAAACTAACTGCTTGATCTTTGAGAAAGGGGTATTTGTTAAGTGTGTCAGTACCATTCCTATGAATTGACGTTAGATAAGCAAGGCGAATTTGAGTCTCGTCAGAATATAATTGTTTAGTCCAGGTGTTAAAAGATCGAAGGGAATTTGGAGCGTAAACTAAAATTTGACATCCTGTATCGTCGCAAAGAATTCGACCTTTCGAGTCGCGTTCCAAAGGTATTCCGTCGCGAAGCCAATCTCCTAGAATGGCTATTTTTTTTATAATATTGAGCTGAGCTCGCTCCCTGGCTTCGGTAGGTGAGAGTTTTTTAATCAGGCTAGTTTGCATTTTTCCCAACCATTTCTAGAACCAAATTCATGTTTTTTTGCGCAGATTCTTCGTGAATACGAATCACTTCAATGAGTGATTTTTTTGCAATGATGGCATCTTTTTTCACATGCCTTGGTGTTAGATCAGATAGAATGTCTTCCTCCAGTTGAATGATCTCTTGTTTTAAATTTTGTATATATCCATCATTCTTACTGTGGTACATACAGTTTTGACAAAATATGGCAGAAGCTTTTACTTTTTCGAGCTCCCCATCATTCGAACATTTTGCACCAAAAGTCGCGTTGTGAGTTGGGGCATTGCATTGCCCATGATGCATGGGATTGCAATCATACTCTCTCGAAATAAGGATCGTAGAAATGGCCTCGATTTTTTCAATTTCGGTTAGCTTGCTGAAATTCAATTCTCTGGAGAATGATCTGTAAATCTTCCTAATAAGTCGCGGAAATCCACCTGACGTTTTGTCCGCTTTTAGAATCGATTGAACAGTTTCCTTAAATTTTTCTTTCTTTACTAAATCAATCACTTCATTTAATTCTCGATTTTCTTCGTATAGAGAATTCAACAGCTCAAGATCCAGTATTTTATCCCCTTTGATATTCTGTACCTTCGCATAGATACTTTCGTTGTGTAGTCGCGCGTTTGGATCAGTTACATATATCATTGTCTGCGCTATCCCCATGTGCCGTAGATGCTGTGATAATGATAAAAGATTCGAGTGGTCGTACCTATAAATATAAACAAGTGCAAAAAAACGTCGCCACATATGGCTTTTTAAGTCTATCTCTTTGAATTCATCATTTAAAAATGATAGGAATGAAGCTAAAGATCTTGGCTGATTTCCGGATCGTGAAAATGTAAAGTGGTTAGGTGCTTTAGGCCCTGTGTGAGTAGTCCAAAAGTAGCAATTGAAAAGTGATTCTTTTCGGTAATCAGTAGCGTCTAAATGTGTTAGTGGCGCGCAGACACTTTTCAATTTTGCCAATAAAGTTATTGCGTCAACGGTCACTTTATTGACATAAAATGAATGCTTTTCTTGGTACGATTTTTCTATGTAGAAATTTACTTTGTGGAAATCTCCGTGTGCATCCCTTAATAAATCTATTTCACGGAGCCCTATATTTTTATCGCAGACTTCTGCACTGCGTCTTGCATTAAAACCAGCAATTGCAACAGCGCAGGCACCTTGCAATGCACCTATTAGTTTGTCGACCGGAAAGAAGTAGTCCTGGGCTACCGAACGATTAGCTTTTTTCATCCAGACGTTTGGTGCCGGAATGCCCAAGTCTGATGCGAGCTCATGAAATGGGTTATTTTCTCTAAGAAAAATTTTTCGAAAATTCGTATTTCCAGTTTGAAAATCTTTTCTTGATGCTTCAAGAATATCGACTAACTTTGGACCATAGTTATATATCCAATCCATAGACCTTCCAAGTATATGGCTTGCTGCGTCAATGTCTAAGTTGTCGGTGGACTTGCCAAGCTTGTGTGCATATTTTTTCGATTCGTAGGATGTACTAGCGAAGGGAAAAAATGTTAGTTTGTCGACGGAGTCTGGCAAAAAATGCAAGTGGTTCAGGCTGCTCATCAAGTTGCGAATGCGTGTATTCGTTGGTGCTCTCTCTGCACCACTAAATGATTTTTCCCAAGATGCATGCGCATAAAATCCGTAAGCATTGGCTTTGCGCTCAAATTCCACCTTGTTTTTTTTCGTAAAAAAAGCTGTTGATTTGAAGCCTACTCGTTTCCGCCAAAAATTTTTCCGAAGACTGTCAAAATGGATATTGGAGCCTGCTCTAAAATTAACGGACTGCTGAAAATATTCGGGCGTCAACTCTGCGATAATTGAAGAAATCTTCTCATCGGTGTTAAGCACGGTCTTCCAGCCATTGACCGCAAATTTTTTAACTAAGTCCTGGATGTCTAGTAAAGTTGCGTCTTTTAGGTAGTAGATGTTCCTATCCCGAAGAAAAAGCATTAAATTAAAATACGCTGTCACCGCCCGAGTCAAAGGGTTCGCGGCAGGGGCAGGGCCTTTGAGTCTTCGAATTTTCAGGTCACACAGTGCTAATGCAGTATTTATGTAAACTCTGTCATCGCTAAGTAATTTCACTTTGGGGGATGACTCAGTTATAGGGATATAGAAGTTGTCTAAATTTACGGGATTCTGGGGAAATTTTGTGAAGTAAATTTTATTATCTCGATAAACTAAGCTTTCCGACTTGAACTTGTATAAGCCCTCATTCGAGGATAAGTCAGTTTTGAAGTTATCTGTTTGCTTTGATGAAATTCTTTCCATAATCATTGAGGCATACCTCTCGAGTGTAGATTTTTTATTGTTTTTTCAAAAAATACAGGCCTACGTTGTTTTGCAATTTTTAAAAAGATATCTGTGTAAATGATTTTGGATAAATGATTTTTAATGAAATAGTCAGGGTTTTTGTCAAAGAGTTGCCTCCAGCGAAGGGTGTAGTAATTCCTTAGAAGTAAAGATTGAGTAATACTATCTGCAGAGACGATAGTTTTTGAATCGAATGAAACTATGCCAATCTCTCTTAAAAAGGAGTGGGCTTCTTCTATAAATTTGGATTCAATTGAAGTGTCAGCAGTTAACGTTCGGCTGATCAAGGTAAGCTCAACTTTTTTCGCCTCGAAGCCATTGTCTATGAAGTCAAGGTGCGAGAATGAGCCATGAGCGATGGTGTTTTCTAGTCGCTTTTGAAACTCAAGAATTCTCGACTCATTAAGATGAAAAATTAAATTGTTCTGCAAGTAATGGGTCGTAGTATCTAAACAGCTATGGCCCAGCATCATGCGCACTAATTCCATGTCATTGTGATTAAGAAAAACGCTTGCTGCTTTAATTGGCCTTATGTGAGAGAGCGGTATTTTCTGAATCTTATGGCGATCAAAAAACTTTTTTACTGTGGAATCAGATGCAGGGTGAAAAGGTGTCTCCTGATTTCTTTGCCATCCGTTCCATATGCCTTCATCCGAGCTGTTAATTAGGCCAAATTTTACTAGCTGTGAGCGATTCCAAATAAGTAACGATAAACATATCTTCAAATATTTGTCAGCCTTTGACACGAAAAATTTCGGTGTTTCGTCACTTGTTTTGTGCTTAGGCGATTGGATTTCATAAGTTCCGTTGGGCAAGAGTTTTATGTTCGTGGTGTTTAGGAACGCAACTGATCCCATATTCCAACCGGTTTTTACTAAGAGTAAAATGTAACACGAAGTGAGGATGAAATTTGGAAGCCGATACTGAGAGTAAAACCAAGGCTGGTATCCTTTACCGTAAAAATATTGAGAGAGAGTTCCATTCAGGTTGAATCCATTTTTGGTTGATGGAAATGGAATGAAAAATCCATAATTGCGAAATTCATATTTCTCTTGTTCCGCAAGGAACCTAAATAAAGACTTTAATGTGTCAACTTTGCGATATTTTGTTGAATTTCTCGTAAAAGCTCCCTTAATGAACTGTTTGAAAATTTCTTTCCTAACACCATCCTTGATTGTGTATCTTGCAAAGTTGCTCTGTTTACGACACGTATTCAAGTATGAATCTATGTCACTTTTACATGCCTGAAGAATGATGTTTAATCGATCCTGTGTGATGAACTTAGCCTTGGCCTCTAAGTCCGATAAGTCTTGATGAGTTATCGTTGACACAGCTTGTAATGTGCTGCTTAGACTTGCTTTGTTTTTTAAAATACTTACATAGTGAGACAGGCAAGCTCTAATTTCGGTACCATCTTGCAAAGGTAAATCGTTTTTTCCTAAAAGCCATCGAACGACATTTGATCTCGCAACTTTTTCAACAATACTGACGCTACTTTTTTCTAAAGCTTGATCAATGGTATACAACAGATCATCAAAGCTGTCCCTGCTATATTTCGAGATGGGCAATTGAATAAGATTGGGTATCGAAACGCTTAGAAATTGGAGGGTGTTTTTTAACCGGTACACATAAGTAGCTGCGGGAGGGTTGAATCTACTTTCCGTCTCGAGCCTAGTCAAACCTAAAACAAATGGCGAATTATGAGAGGGCGCGCTTAGAGTTACCTCCAGCACCCTCACACTTTCTTTAATGCCTCTAGTGGATTTAACCCATACGCTGAATTTATGCATCGGAACGTTCCTAGATACAAAAATTATTCTGGAAGGCATAACTATCTGAAAATTAAGAGTTTTACAAACAGTCTATGCAGGAACAGTTAATCCTATCCATGTTAAAGATATGCTATCAACTGAAATCGTGCGGGAAAACATGCCTGATTGCGGGCGCGGGAAATACGCACTTCGCCGCTCTCCAATGGCTCGCGCAATACTTCCAATACTTGTCGTGAAAACTCGGGTAACTCATCCAGAAAAAGCACACCCGCATGCGCTAACGAAATTTCTCCCGGCTTTGGATTTGTTCCACCCCCTACCAGTGCAATTGCAGACGCGGTGTGATGGGGCGATCTAAAAGGGCGCTGGCGCCATTGGTATTCCTTGGCTTGTGCTGCGACGGAATAAATCGCGGCGACATCCAGCATTTCCCGCTCGCTTAAACCAGGCAATAGTCCTGGCAAACGACTGGCTAACATGGTTTTGCCTGTACCTGGAGGGCCGTAAAACAATAAGTTATGGCTGCCACTGGCGGCGATTTCCAACGCGCGTTTGGCGTGTGATTGGCCTTTAACGTCGAGGATATCCAGCGGATCTGTGGCAGAAAGGAAGCTATCTTGCGCGGGAGTTGCTGGCTTTAATGGCTCCCGTTGGTGCAAATGAGCACAAACTTGTAGAAGATTAGGCGCACCAAATACGCGCGTAATGCTGCTCAAGGCCGCTTCGCCTGCGCTGGCCGTGCTAATAATCAAGTCACGCTTGGCGTCACCGCACGCGAGCGCTGCGGGAAGTGCTGCACTAATTGGGCGCAGCTCACCGGAAAGGGCCAGTTCGCCCAAAAATTCATGGCGTTCAAGCTGTTCCAGGGGAATTTGGCCTGAGGCGGCGAGAATTCCCAGGGCAATAGGCAAGTCATACCGGCCACCCTCTTTTGGGAGGTCGGCTGGCGCTAAGTTTACCGTTATTCGCTGGGCAGGAAATTCGAGATGGCTATTGATGATGGCGCTACGTACCCGATCTTTGCTTTCCTTCACTGCGGTCTCGGGAAGGCCGACGATAGACAGGCCAGGCAAACCGTTGGAGATATGGACTTCGACGGTGACTTGCGGGGCATTGATGCCAAGTTTGGCGCGCGAAAATACGATAGCGAGAGACATAAACGATCCTTGTAGTTGATTTGAAAGCAGTTTTTGGTGGAGCGGACTATAAATCAGCTATCAGCCCCAGACCAGTGATTGAGGCGACTGGGCCGATTTAGCGCTCTAATGTTGCCAACTGTTGCTCCAGTTGTTCGAGTTTCTGCCGGGTGCGCTGTAGCACCGCTGCCTGCGCCTCAAATTCTTCCCGTGTTACCAGATCCAGGCGCGCCAGCGCGGCTTGCAAGGCAATATGGATTTCACGCTTGGGAATAAGCTGTTCGCCATTGGGAAGATGGTGCTGGATTTCTTCCATCAATTTTTCAGTCAAATTCCTGATCATTCCTCACTCCTGCGGTTGCCCGCCTCAATTTCATGTATTTGCGCAGTTTACTGCGTCCCCTTCCTAATCGCACCCAAATCCCTTGCCTGCCGGTTTGGAGGGCTTTTCATGTTGCCTTCCAGGTTGCTTTAAATGTCGATGTTCATAAATGGTGCCTAAGGTTTGTACGGCTGGTCAAAAATGGTGCAGCACTTGTATTCGATCTTGGATATTTTTACTTTTCGCGCCAATAAATAGCCCTAACTAATTGATTCTAATTGTTTTTATGAAATTGGCCTGCTCTGTGCAAAATTTTACGTGAGTACTTGATGTCGGTTTGAGTGGTTGCTGGAACAACGTTTTTTGGCCATCAACCCTCGGCTGGACAGTATTTCCGGTGTTTCCCGCACCGTTTGGTGCGGGGATTTTTTCAGGAGTGCGAACAATGAAATTGGTAACAGCGATCATCAAGCCGTTCAAGCTGGATGTGGTGCGTGAAGCCCTCTCCGACATAGGCGTTCACGGTATGACCGTGACTGAAGTAAAAGGCTTTGGTCGTCAGAAAGGCCACTCCGAACTCTACCGTGGAGCAGAGTACGTGGTGGATTTTTTGCCCAAAACCAAAGTGGAAATAGCCGTTTCTGATGCCCAGACCGATGTTGTGGTTGAGGCCATCACCAAAGCGGCCAACAGCAGCAAGATCGGTGACGGCAAGATTTTTGTCTCCGATTTGGAGCAAGTGGTACGCATCCGTACCGGAGAAACAGGTAACGAAGCTCTTTAAACGATAACAAGCGACCAGCTATGCATGGCTGCTGGCATCAGACAAATCACCTCAGGAGAATACTTTCGTGAATAAACTATTTCGTATGGGCGTTAAGCTCGCTCCGCTGGCCTTACTGGCCGCGTTGATACTTCCCGCCGGCGGTGTGTGGGCGCAGGATGATGTTGCACCTGCTGCTGAAGCGGTTTCATCGGTCGCCGCTGACGCTGTCGCCGAACCTGCTGCTGAAGCGGCCGCTCCGGCTGAAGCCGTTGCTGCTCCTGCAGAAGAAGCTGCCGCTCCCGTTGCAGCCACTTTTGAGAAGGGCGATATCGCCTGGATGTTAACCGCTACCTTGCTGGTTATTTTCATGGTGCTGCCGGGTCTCGCGCTGTTCTACGGCGGTATGGTTCGCGCCAAAAACATTCTGTCATTGTCCATGCAGGTGTTTGTGACCTTCTGTTTGATCGCTGTGCTCTGGTCGATTTACGGATACTCACTGGCATTCACCTCGGGCAGTGCATTCTTCGGCGGGTTTGATCGCCTGTTCCTGAAAGATATGCTCGATGCAGCCGGTAACCTGTTACCCGCCGCGACCTTCAGTAAGGGCATTTACATCCCTGAATATATGTACGCTGCCTTCCAAATGACCTTCGCTGCTTTGACCCCGTGTTTGATCGTCGGTGCATTTGCCGAGCGTATGAAGTTCTCTGCGGTGTTGGTGTTTGCGGTGTTGTGGTTCACCTTTGCTTACTTGCCAATCGCACATATGGTGTGGTTCTGGGCGGGTCCAGATGCTTACACGACTGCTGAAGCTGCCGCTGAAGCGACTGCTGGTGCCGGTTATATCTTCCAATTGGGTGCGCTGGATTTCGCCGGTGGTACTGTGGTTCACATCAACGCCGGTATCGCTGGTCTGGTAGGTTGCTTGTTGATCGGTAAACGTAAAGGTTTCGGTAACGCCTCTCTTGCTCCACACAATGTGCCATTCACAATGGTAGGTGCGGCAATCCTCTGGGTAGGTTGGTTCGGTTTCAACGTGGGTTCAAACCTGGAAGCTAACGCCTTCGCTGCACAAGTATTCATCAACACCTTCCTGGCAACCGCTGCTGCTGTGTTGGCCTGGACCTTCGGAGAGTGGCTGGTGCGTGGTAAACCAACGATGTTGGGCGCTGCATCCGGTGCTATTGCGGGTCTGGTTGCGATTACTCCTGCCTGTGGTTGGGTTGGTCCGATGGGCGCGCTGGTAATTGGTGTGGCAGGTGGTCTGATCTGTATGCTGGCGGTACTGAAACTGAAATCCTGGTTGGGTTATGACGATTCCCTCGACGTCTTCGGCGTGCACTGTGTGGGCGGTATCGTTGGTGCGATCCTGACCGGTGTATTCAACAGCCCTGACCTGGGTGGTACCGGTGTGTACGACTACGTTGCCGGAACCTGGGGCTTCGCGGGTATCGGTACCCAAACATGGATCCAAACCAAAGGTGTGTTGATCACCATCGTATGGTCCGGTGTAGTATCTTTCATCGCGTTCAAACTGGTTGATATCGTGATCGGTCTGCGTGTAACTGAAGAAGTTGAGACCGAAGGTCTGGATACTGCCGAGCACGGCGAGCGTGGCTACCACATGTAATTCCCCTGGCGCTTTGCGGTGTAACTGCAAAGCGCCTTTTTATTTTCGGGTATGGGGAACTGCTGATGGAAGAAAATATTTATCACCTCCAATATGCGCTGGATACGTTTTACTTTTTGATGTGTGGCGCGTTGGTGATGTGGATGGCGGCGGGTTTTGCCATGCTGGAATCCGGTTTGGTGCGCGCTAAAAATACAGCGGAAATACTAACCAAAAACATCGTGCTTTATGCAACTGCCAGTGTGATGTATCTGGTCTGTGGCTTCGCAATCATGTACGGCGATAAATTTTTCGTAACGGGAATTGGTGCAGTTGATGTCGACCAAACCCTGAAAAGTTTTACCGAGCGTGAAGGTGGTTTTGGTGGCGGTGCGATTTTTTCACCGGCAGCGAATTTTTTCTTTCAAGTTGTGTTTGCTGCAACCTGTATGTCGATCGTGTCCGGTGCTGTTGCCGAGCGAATGAAACTTTGGGCGTTTTTGTTGTTCTCTCTCATCATGGTTGGTTGCATTTATCCGGTGGAAGGATCATGGGTGTGGGGTTCAGCGGGCGTCTTCGGTTTGAATCTGGATGATCAATTTGGCTTTAAGGACTTTGCCGGCTCGGGTGTTGTGCATTTGACCGGTGCTGCGGCAGCACTATCCGGGGTTTTACTCCTCGGTGCGCGCAAAGGTAAATATGGTCCCAACGGTGAGGTCCATGCGATCCCCGGTGCAAACTTGCCACTCTCGACCCTTGGAGCAATTATCCTCTGGTTCGGCTGGTTTGGTTTCAACGGTGGTTCGGTGCTCAAGCTGGGTGATATCACCAACGCCAACACTATTGCATTGGTATTTGTGAATACCAATGCATCGGCAGCAGGTGGTTTGATTGGTGCGTTAATCATTGCACGTGTGCTATTCGGTAAAGCGGATCTCACCATGATTTTAAATGGGGCACTCGGAGGTCTGGTGGCAATTACCGCTAGCCCGGATACACCGAGCGCAATGGGTTCGGTTTTTATCGGCCTGATCGCTGGCGCTATTGTGGTGTTCTGCATTTTAGGGTTGGACAGGTTGCGTATTGATGATCCTGTTGGTGCAATTTCTGTTCATGGCGGGGCTGGCCTGTACGGTTTATTGGTGGTGCCATTCACCGCGACGGGGACCAGTTTTCTCGGGCAGCTAATTGGCGCTGTAGCGATTTTCGGATGGGTATTTATAACCAGCTACATTGCCTGGTTTGTAATCAAACGTGTGATGGGTATACGTGTATCCGAAGAAGAAGAATTTGAAGGAGTGGATTTGGCTGAGTGTGGTATGGAAGCCTATCCTGAATTTACCAACAAGTAATTGTGAGACAAAAAACCGGCCTGCGAACCTGTGTTGCAGATGCGGGCCTCCCTAAACCAATTTATTACAAAGTTGTTGTTGATGGGCGAAGCTTGGGTGTATCTTTAACTCCAAGTTGTTGGGGTCGAGCCAGGTATCTGATTGGCAAGATTTTCCAGCGCCGCCTCCTTAAGACTCCAGCAAAGGAATTAATAATGAAACTGATTACTGCCGTTGTAAAACCGTTCAAACTTGATGATGTGCGCACTGCATTATCAGATGTAGGTGTTCAGGGTATGACTGTGACCGAAGTAAAGGGCTTTGGTCGCCAGAAAGGTCATACTGAACTTTATCGTGGTGCTGAATATGTTGTTGATTTTCTGCCCAAAGTGAAAATTGAGTTGGCAGTGGACGATTCGATGGTTGAGCAGGCGGTAGAAGCAATTACCAAAGCGGCGCAAACCGGAAAAATTGGCGATGGTAAAATTTTCATCGCACCATTGGATGAAATTATCCGCATTCGCACCGGCGAAACCGGTTCTGACGCTGTATAAGTTGATTTAATCCGGCGGGTTTTCGGGTAGCGCAGAGTAATAAAAACGTCACTTTCTAGTGGCGTTTTTTTATGATAAAAATTTTTGCAAGCTGATACGTATTTGCCGGATCATGCGTTGTTGTTGCACCAACAAATAACTGGGGAATGCAATCAGTAACAACAACATTGCACTGGTTGCGGGCGACATATTCAACATTTGTCGAACGAGTAGCACAATTAAAAAACAAAGTGTCGTCAGCAATAAAACGGTAACCAAAGTGTTGTTCCAATTACGCGTTTTATTTTCACGCGCGATTGCATCGGCATAGGCTTTGCTCAGCAGCGACTGCTGTTCGTGGAGAGGAAGATGTGCAACTTCCGGAAAATATTTAGCCAGTTTTTTTGTGTTCATAATTATTGCAAAATGCCTGGTCTTGGTGTCTTTAATTATTGTGTTAAGTGGGATCCGGTAATGTTTTTGTTACTTTTATTATCACCTGATTCCAATGCTAGACTTGCTGATTGTTAATAACTAAAATCCGCCGCATTGGCCCATAGTAAGGCAAAAAAAGCCTAAAAAAGCATCATGAATCATCATGACGATTAAAAGAGTCTGCGCTATAAATTAGCCGGAGTCTCCCATCAAACAGGTAATTTTTGTTGGGGCCAAGAATAAGAGAATTTCATTGTACAAGTTTTCAGGTGACATTATGACTGATGAAGACCCCATTAACGACGAAGAATTAGACGATACTGGCGTAGAAGGGGAAGAGGACGCTGACGAGGCTGATGAGCCTGCGGATAGCGATGATGCCAGTTTTTCCGGTTCCTCAAGTAAAGCCGCCGCAGCGGAATCAGAAGCGTTAGAGGATTTCAGTATTGCATCGCGCCAAAAGGTGCGGGACGAAATTGAAGACCAGGTTGCTGCTTTTTTAGCTCGTGGTGGCAAGATTAATGAAGTTGCACCTAACGTAACGGCAGATCCACCGAAAAAGCCAACACCGGATTATGGTGGTCGTCCTATATAAAACCTGATTGGATTTATCCTTGTTCGGGCTCGCCCGATATTCTGCGTTAATGTAGAAGCGAGCGAGAATTGGTCAGCTATTCATGTGTTGCGATTTACAAAAACCCTACCATTTGGTGGGGTTTTTTTATGTTTGAAATCGTTAGTAATTGACCCTTAATTAGGCAAGCTAATTGCTATCAAAATGCAATAGAATGCCGTCCGGATCAAACATTACTGGTGTGTGACAGCTGGGGTGGTCAGGGCAAAAGGACGTCAGCCAGTCTGGATTTGCGTGTTCAAAATTTCCAAAGGTAAAAACAACAAATGATAAAGGTGAAACCATGCTCTTGACGCTTGTCTTCATGTATTTGGCAGTTACTGTCTCTGTAGGTCTCTGGGCCTCCAGGCGGGTAAAAGGAACTGCCGACTTCGTGGTTGCCGGTCGCCATCTGCCGCTCATCATGGTAGTGACTACTACATTTGCCACCTGGTTTGGTGCGGAAACCATTATGGGTATTCCGGCGCGGTTCGTAGAGTCGGGTTTGAATGGTGTTGTAGAAGACCCTTTCGGTGCCGGTATGTGCCTGATTTTGGTGGGGCTGTTTTTCGCTGCCAAACTCTACAAAATGATGTTATTGACCATCAGCGATTATTACCGCGAGCGCTATGGTCGCAAAGTAGAACTGTTATGTTCACTGATGATTATCCTGAGTTATCTCGGCTGGGTTGCTGCCCAGGTAACGGCGCTGGGCCTGGTATTTAATCTGCTCACTGGCGGTGCAATGGATGTCACCACCGGCATGATGTTGGGCACATTAATCATCACCACCTACACGTTGTTAGGGGGGATGTGGTCGATTGCAGTCACTGATCTTGTACAGATTATTGTGTTGGTCGTTGGTCTTTCCGTAATCGCCATTTACGCCGCTGACCTCGCTGGTGGTGCCGACAAAGTGATTAACCTTGCAAGCGAAAAAGATTTGTTCAACTTCCTGCCTCCGCCGGACT
This sequence comes from Cellvibrionaceae bacterium, assembly GCA_021151825.1. Lineage (GTDB taxonomy): Bacteria > Pseudomonadota > Gammaproteobacteria > Pseudomonadales > Cellvibrionaceae > Cellvibrio. The sequence continues at coordinate 232,704 of JAGKWQ010000005.1, read as the reverse complement.
TCCACGAAATCCTGTTCTTCATCGGTGCAGCAATTACCTTGATGTTCGGCTCTATTCCCCAGCAGGACGTGTTCCAACGGGTGATGTCTGCCAAAAATGAAAAAGCGGCAGTGCGCGGCCCGATTATTGGTGGTACTTGTTACATCATTTTCGCGTTTGTCCCGATGTTCCTGGTGTTGAGCGCCTTGATCATCATGCCGGAGCAAGCCCAGCAATTAATCGCTGATGATCCGCAAAAAGTGTTGCCCACCCTGGTGATGGAGCACATGCCGTTTGTAATGCAGGTACTCTTCTTTGGCGCTTTGTTGTCGGCATTGATGTCTACTGCGTCGGCAACCCTGTTGGCCCCATCGGTCACCTTTATTGAAAACATCTGGCATCAATTTGTACCGCGCGCGGATGACAAGACTGAACTGCGCAACATGCGTATTTCGGTGTTGATCTTCGGTATTTGCGTCTGTACTTATTCGGTAGCCCTTGAAGGTACATCGATATATGACCTGGTCTCCGGTGCTTACCAGATACCATTAGTGGGTGCATTTGTGCCGTTGGTATCCGGCTTATATTGGAAACGCGCTACCACGCAGGGTGCATTGCTCTCGATTGGTGCCGGTTTGAGTGTCTGGTTATTTTTCACCTTCACGCCTGCGGGTGAAGTCTTCCCTGCCCAGTTAGCTGGCGTGTTGGCGGCAGCGACCGGGATGGTTGTTGGTTCATTGAGCAAACAAATCATTACCAATGTCAGCGGCCCGCACTACAAGCTCAATCTCTCCAGCTGATGCATCATTCACCAATCTGGCTCGGCCAGATTGGTGAAAAACTCCCACGCCTTCTCATCCTCCCGTTTGCTATCCCTATGGATGCAACTCCAATGGTATGATTCCCACCCTGAATTCATTGCCGAATGTTGGAATCCATGTCTGCTAATCGCTCGCTGCTCCGTATTGCCACTCGCAAAAGTTTGCTCGCCCTCTGGCAAGCTGAATATGTCAAAGCCGAATTGGAAAAACACCATCCCGGTTTGGTGATTGAACTGGTTCCGCTCACCAGTCGCGGTGACAAAATTCTTGACGTTCCCCTTGCCAAAGTCGGTGGCAAAGGTTTGTTTGTGAAAGAACTGGAGCAAGCATTGTTAGCGGATGAAGCGGATATCGCCGTGCATTCCATGAAGGATGTTCCCATGGAATTTCCCGAAGGCTTGGGTTTATCGGTAATTTGCCCGCGCGAGGATGCGCGCGATGCATTTGTATCCAACCGCTACAATTCGCTGGATGAAATTCCCGTTGGCGGAGTGATCGGTACTTCCAGTTTGCGTCGCCAATGCCAGCTATTGGCCAGCCGTCCGGACCTGCAAGTGAAATTCCTGCGCGGCAATGTGCAGACGCGCCTGCAAAAACTGGATGACGGTGAATACGATGCAATTATTCTCGCCGCCGCCGGATTGATTCGCCTGGAATTAAAAGAACGCATCCGCGCCTACATTACACCGGAACAAAGCTTGCCCGCCGGTGGTCAGGGAGCAGTGGGTATTGAATGTCGTATTGATGATGCGGAAACTATTGCCTTGCTAAAGCCCCTGCATCACCAGACAACCGCCGAGCAAGTATTAGCCGAGCGCGCTATGAATCGTCGCCTGCAAGGTGGCTGCCAGGTGCCTATAGCCTGCTATGCTATTCATCGTGATAATCAATTGTGGCTGCGCGGTTTGGTGGGTGCGCCCGATGGTAGCGAGATGTTGTTTGACGAAATCAGCGGGCCGGTAGCCGACGCAGAAAAAATCGGTATCGAATTAGCGGAACGTTTGCTCGCCGCCGGTGCCGATAAAATCCTCGCCGAGGTTTATGCGAGCGCAGAATAATTATGAGCGACTCATTGCCATACTGTGTCGTCATCACGCGCCCGGAAGCGCAAGCGAATAGCTGGGCGCAGCAACTGGAAGCGCAGGGTTTTGCAACGACCAAATTGAATTTGCTGGAAATTGTTCCGGTCAGTAGCGACGAAAAAATTCGTGCGATAAAAAACAAGGTTCTGGATTTTGATCTGTACCAGAAAGCGATTTTTGTCAGCCAGAATGCGGTTGAATTTGGCATGCAATGGCTGGATGAGTATTGGCCACAATTGCCTATAGGGATTAATTATTTTGCCGTAGGCGCAACGACTGCAAAAAAACTGTCCGACTATGATGTTGCAGTAACGGATCTTGCGGTGAGCGGCAACGGCGGTATGACCAGTGAAGATTTATTGCGCGCACCGGGCTTGCAGCAAGTGGATGGCGAAAAAATAATTATTTTTCGCGGTTATGGCGGGCGTGGCCATATGGCTGAAGAGTTGCGCAAGCGTGGCGCCTGGGTAGATTACTGTGAGCTTTACGAGCGGCGTTTACCCTCGCATGCCGATGAACAACTGCGCATGCTTTGCAACGATATCGCACAGGCACAACAATTTTTACTGAGTGTGCACAGTGGTGAAAGTTTGGAAAACCTGCTCGGATTAATCAACAATTATCCGGCACAACATCAGAAACAATTGCGTGCGTTGCCTTTGCTGGTTCCCAGTCAACGGATTGCAACAGCAGCGCAAATAGCGGGATTTAACAATACAATTTGTGCAGAAAATGCCACTGATCAGGCCATGACTGACGCACTCATACGTTTTACCCGCAATCATTAACCAACGGTTCAAGCCTTATAGGATTTCAGCGTGACTGACCCACTATCCTCATCGACGACTCCATCTGTAAATCAAGCGCCAGTGCAACCCCAGCATACGCCTTACGTTGCCCCTGCGGTTCCGGCAAAATCCTATACCGGTGCTTTTTCGCTAATCTGGTTATTCATTATTTTGTTGGTGGTGGCATTGGGGGCCGGCGCTGTGTTCGCATGGCGTTATATGGAAACGCAGCAACAAACGATCAACACCCTACGTGAACAGGTCGAACAAAATGCGTTAACACTGGAAACCAAACAGCAAGCATTGGAGGATGATTTTGAAAAGGAACTGGTTGAGCAGCAAAATAATGTACAAGCTAATTTGAATGACTTGGCTGAGCAGCTGGATAGTAACAATGCGCGTTTGCTGTCACTGTCCAGTGTCAATCGCGATGAATGGAAATTGCAGGAAGCCCAATATTTATTGCGCCTGGCGGACCAGCGCATTCTGTTGGAAAAAGATAGTCAAAACGCGCTGGCATTAGCGCTTTCTGCTGATGATGTACTGCGTGAAATTGATGAAGCTGATTTGATGGGCGTACGCAAATTACTCACGGAAGAAATCGCAGTTTTGAAACTCGCTGGTGTGATTGATCGCGAAGGGATATTTTTACGTCTTTCCGCATTATCTACGCAAGTTGATGCAATTCCTTTTATTGAACCTTTAGGTCAGGAACAAGATTTACTGGCCGAAGAACCCATTCCCGAAGATGAAACGGTCAAACAAAAAATCACCCGCCATTTTTATGCATTACTGCATAAGCTGGGTTCCTATGTGCGGGTGCGCGACCACGGCAAAACCATTAACGCGGTATTGCCACCGGATGAGCAAAAATTCCTGCAACAAAATTTACGCTTGATGTTGGAGCAAGCGCAGGTTGCGTTGTTGCGCAATGAAAAAGGTATTTATCAAGAGAGCCTGGTAAAAGCGCAAAACTGGATCAACCAATACTACGCGTTAAATGAAAAAGCCAAAGCCGCGTTGGAGGAATTGCAATCCTTGCAGCAGGAAGAAATTTCTCCCGAATTAACCAACTTCAGTAACAGCGCATCAGCCTTGGCTGAATACATCGCCAAGCGTGAAAAAATGGCTGCCGCCCGTCGCGGGGTCCGCCAATGAAGCGTCGCTTGATAAAAGCCATTTTATTTTTATTGATTGTTGCCACCGTTGTTTTTCTATTAGTGCGTGGCGATGGATACTTGCTGATTTCCTACGGTACCAAAACCATTGAGATGACCCTGTGGGTTGCCGCAATCGTCATTGCAATTATTTGGACTGGTATCTGGTTATTGCGCAAAGTACTCGCGGGCGGTGTGGAAATGGCACGCCGCTTCCGGGAAATATTTTTATTCGGTTCGGTTGAGCGTGCACAAAAACGTGCGGCAACCGGCATGGTGGATTACCTGACCGGCGATTGGTTTGAAGCACGTAAAAAATTAACCCGCACGCTCGATAAAGTGGAATACCCATTGGCCAATTACCTGGCTGCTGCGCGCAGCAGTTTTGAAATGGGTGATGAAGCAGAAGCAGACAATATCCTGGAAAAAGCCTTGGCCGTTTCCAATAGTGAGCTGCCGGTTGCATTAATCCGTGCGCGGTTGCATGTGCAGGCGGAACGTTATGAAGAGGCCATTAATATCCTTAAGCCAATTGATATCAAAATGCCACGTCAACCGGCAGTACTGGATCTGATGCACCACATTTATATTGCACAGAAAAATTGGCGTGCGTTGGAAGAACTCTTTCCAATGATGCGTAAAGCCAAAGTGCTATCCAATGTAGAATTTGATGCATTGGAAATCTTGCTGGCGACAGAAAAAATGCATGTGCATTCCGCGCAAACCAAGGCGCTGTTAATTGCGGAACGTTTGCCTACATTACAAAAATTGTGGAAATCCTTCTCCCGCAGTTTGCAAAAATCACCGGAAGTTATTTTTGCGTATGCGCGCGCACTGGCGGAAAATTATCAGGATCAGGAAGCGGAAGTTATTATTCGCAAAGCCCTGGGTAACCAATGGTACGATCCGTTAGTGGCCCTTTATGGTCGCTTGCAGGTAAAAGAAATCCACACGCAATTGCGCACAGTCGAATCCTGGTTGAAAGGCAGACCGCAAGATGCCACCTTGCTGTTAACAATGGGGCGTTTGATGGAACGCAACCAGCAATGGGAATTGGCGCGCGAATATTTCCAGCGCAGCCTCAATCAAAAACAACAATTGGAAACTACCGCTGAATTGGCGCGTTTGATGACCAAGTTAGGCGATCACAAAAAAAGTGCCGAGTACTACCAACAAAGTTTATTGTTGGTTGAGCATAAATAATTTTTAGCTAACCATGTTGGTTTGAATGATGAAACTGTGGCGATGGAGCCGCGTCTGGATAAGTCGCCACAAATTCCTTTCTGGTTTGTTATTGTTGATCGGCTTTGGTTTTGGCTGGTTACAATTATCACCACTCCCCGCGAGCCTTTACTCAATTCCCTATGCTTCTTTGTTGCTGGCCCGCGATGGCACTTTGCTTGGGGCCAGTATTGCTGCTGATCAGCAATGGCGTTTTGCTCCGGTTGAACAGCTACCGGATAAATATAAAAAATCGCTGTTGTTGTTTGAAGATCATCATTTTTATCATCACCCGGGTATCAACCCATTAGCAATTGCACGGGCATTGCGCGGTAATATTAGCGCGGGGAAAGTTACCAGTGGCGGCAGTACGCTCAGTATGCAGCTCGCGCGTTTGTTGCGACAAGAAGCCTATCGGACAGATGAAAAAAATAACAGCCGCACTCTCGGCAATAAAATTCAGGAAGCTGTACTTGCTCTGCAACTGGAATGGCGCTTCACCAAAGATGAATTATTAATTCATTACACCAGTCATGCACCTTATGGCGGCAACATTGTTGGCATACGGGCGGCGGCATGGCGTTACTTCGGGCGTTCACCGGAGTATTTATCCTGGGCGGAATCCGCATTGCTGGCGGTGTTACCTAATAGCCCGGCGTTAATTCATCCCGGGCGCCAGCGTGATTTATTGTTGCAGAAGCGAAATCGTTTATTGTATCGCTTGCATGAACAGAATTATTTTTCCGATCTGGATTTACAATTGGCGTTATTAGAGCCGCTTCCGGAGCGGCCACAAGTATTGCCGCAGCTCGCACCACATTTGCTTTCTACATTAAAACAAAAATTGCCCGGGCAAAAAGTTTTCAATTCAACGATAGATCCTCAACTACAACAAGTAACCAACCTGATTGCACAACGCCACAGTACTCGTCTGGCAAATGAAGGTGTAAATAATATTGCTCTGGTATTGATAGATCACCAAAGTATGCAAACGCTGGCATACATGGGTAATGAAGCGTTCCAGAATAAAACCAGCGCTGCACCCAATGTCGATATAGTGCAGCGGCCGCGCTCCACAGGCAGTATTTTAAAACCTTTGTTATACGGGTTGATGTTGCAGGAAGGTGAATTGGCGCCCACCAGTTTAATTGCAGATATACCTACACAAATTAACGGCTATAACCCAAGAAATTATGACCGTAGTTTTCGCGGGGCGGTGCCCGCACAATTTGCGTTGGCGCACTCCTTAAATATTCCCGCAGTGCGTATGCTGCGCGATTACGGTATTGGTCGCTTCCAGGGAAAGTTACAAGCAATGGGTATGACCAGTTTATTTCGCCCGGCTGATGATTATGGCCTGACATTAATTCTGGGCGGCGCTGAAGGTACCCTGTGGGAATTAACCAATATTTATGCGCGCCTCGCGGCTAGCGCGCGCGACGGTGATATTAATCAACCAGCGACACAATTATTGCTCGCTAAAAACAATTCTGAATTGAATTATATTAAACCGGTTTTTAATCAGGGCGCTGCATGGCTGACGTTGCAAGCGTTAATCGAAGTTGCGCGTCCGGGCAATGATAATTACTGGCGTGATTTCGCCGGTAGCCAAACTATCGCCTGGAAAACCGGAACCAGTTATGGCTTGCGCGATGCCTGGGCAATTGGCAGCAATGGCCGTTATACACTTGGTGTGTGGGTTGGTAATGCAGATGGTGAACCGGCTACTTTTATTAGCGGGCAAAGCAGCGCTGCGCCAATTTTATTTGATGTGTTCGATGCCTTGCCAAATGTAAACTGGTTTGCCAAACCCGCGCATGCACTAAAAACAATTTCAGTATGCAAGGATGACGGTTATCTCGCCGGCGGCCAATGCGAAGCCATGGATATAGAAATTCCGCGCTCCAGTCATTTCGAAAAAATTACACCGTATCATCGCATTATCCATGTAGATAAAGATGAACAATTCCGTGTGCATAATCGCTGCGAAACTGTCAGTCGTATGCAATCAGTGAATTGGTTTTTATTACCGCCGACACAAGAATTTTATTGGCGACAACATCACAGTGAATATCGCACCTTGCCTCCCTGGCGGCGCGATTGTCTCGCAGACTCCGCTCAAGTAGATGATGACAACCCAATGGAATTAATTTATCCGCAAGCACAAAGCCGGATTTATATCCCGGTCGATCTTGATGGCAAACGGAGCAGGGTAATTCTCAAAGCCGTTCACCGCGATGCTGCTGCGATACTCTATTGGCATTTGGATGATGAATTCCTCGGCGAAACCAAAGTATTTCATGAACGCGAAGCGTCGCTGGAGCCCGGCATACACAAGTTGTTGGTAATGGATAAAAATGGTTATAAATTAGAACGTCGATTCAGGGTAATCGGTGAGGAAAAATAAAGGAAATAAATTTATAAAGAAAAGGTATCGCGAGCGCGATACCTTGAAGTTACAGATAAACAATAATCAATATTTGCGCTTAAACGGAATTTGTGTTGTTAAATAGGTAGCACTACGCCATACCCATTCAACGGGTCCATAATAAAAACGTTTTACCCACCAATGCGCAATAACTATCAATAGCCCATAAAAAGCAATCCCGAGTAAAAGGCTATTGGTTTGACCCAGGGTCAAATATCCACCCAAGCCCACGGAATAAAATATCGGAATTCCCACTGCCGCCTGAATTAAATAAATGCTTAAACTGATTCGGCCACAAGGTGCAAGCAGATTCAGTGCCTTTGTTACTGGTTGCCATAAATAAAATTGAATAAATAATAACAGGATGGATGCCATAATCGCTGTGCTCAAATAAGAGCCGATGATTTGCTCCAGGTACATTTTTGCCATGCCTTTTTCTTGCAAAATAGTGGCAGGTAATTGTTTGACGTGGTTATCGAGAAAGTAAAACACCGCTGTTGCGACCAGGGCGATAACCAAGGCAATAACACGCGCTTTGGCAAAGCGTTCGACCTGTGTGAAAAAACCGATGCGGCCCAGTATCAGGCCAATAATAAATAATCCCACTAATTGAATACCGCGACCTGATTCTACAAAGTACAACCATTTGGCTGTCAAACCATCCCAGCTATTCACTGCGATCAGTTCATGGAGAGTTGTTGCTTTGGCAATTGCACCGTAAACCGCCGGAAACACCCCCCAATGCACTGGTGCCTCATTGGCTCCGGGCCAGTTATTCAGTGCGGCATAAAACTGGTAATAAAAAGGTAATTGCACCAGGCAAAGTACCGCGGCAATGAATAACCAGCGATTATTGAGCCTTTGTACAAACAGCAAACTCAATCCAATAATGCCGAGTACCGATAAAATATCGCCGAGATACAACAGTGTATGTATATAACCGATCACCAGTAAAATCACCAAACGCCACGCAAAACGGTAACTAAAATTCACGCCTTTGCGCGCCTGGTTATCCATAATGATAAAAAAACTTAAGCCAAACATCAGCGCAAAAATTGCGTAGGCTTTGCCGGCAAATAAAAAGAAAACAATGTTGTGTAAGAGCGTCGGGTCCTGGTTAATCCAATACAGCTCAAAATATTCCATAAAATGAACGAGACAAATTCCCATCAGTGCAAAGCCGCGTATAGCGTCGACCAATTCAATTCGTCGGGGTGTGGATAGGGTGAGTGCCGGTTCGGGCGTAGCAGTGTTTGGCATGGAAGCGTTCCGGATAATTAATATTATTGGTGAAGTCTAGCGAGCTTTATTATTGTGCCAGCTTAAGAATTGTTAAATCGTTCGAATACCGGTGCGAACGCTTATCACTTTTGTGTGGTGTTCGGGGTTTAGTGTCCGGTTTGCGCAATTGCGTAAAGTGAACCCTGTTGTCTTACCACTTTTTAACAATTGCTTTCGTTAAATAAACCCTATAATGATCCATTCCCTTCCCTACCGGAGTTCTCCGTGGTTGCCACCCCTGAGCCTATTTCCATGAATGATAAGCGTGCGTTTTCGCGCAGCGTGCTGTTGTTGTCGTTGCCGGTTGCTGCGCAAATGTTGTTGCAATCGCTGCTGGGTATGGCCGATGTAATTATGGTTGGAGGCTTGGGGGCAACCGCCATTGCTGCGGTTGGCCTTGCTGCAAAAATCCATTTTTTATTGTTGGTATTAATGAGCGGCCTTGCGACAGGTTGCAGTATTTTGATTGCGCAGTACACCGGTGCAAAAGATTTTCCCAGCTGCCAACGCACACTGGCGGTGACATTGTTGGTGGGAACTCTGGTGATGCTGCCATTTACTCTGGCTTTTGGTTTTGCATCCAATATCTGGGTGAGCTGGGTTAATCCCGATCCGGAAGTGGTGGAGCTTGCTGCGCAATTTTTAATTATTACTGCACCAACATTATTGCTAACCCAATGGATTGTTATCTACGAAGCATCCCTGCGCGCACTGGGCAGTACTACTATGCCATTGGTAGCTGGTATGTTTGCAGCGGCATTAAATATTGTTGGTAACTATGCGTTGATTGAAGGCAACTGGGGCTTCCCGGCATTGGGGGTTGCGGGTGCAGCCTGGGCTACATTGTCTGCGCGTATTTTGCAATTGTTTATTGTGGTGGGATGGGTGTATGCACGCAAACATGGTTTTGCATTGAACCTTGCCCAATTGCGTATGGGATTAGATAAAACCCAGGTTAATCGTTACCTCGCATTTTCAATGCCGCTGGTAGCGAATTACGCAATTTGGGCCGTGGGTAATTCTACCTATCATTTAACCACGGGTTACGCGGGCACGAATGCATTAGCGGTAATGGGGGTAATCGTTCCTATCGAAAGTGCATTCTTTGCATTGTTTGTGGGGTTTGCCAACGCATCGGCAGTATTGATTGGGCGCGAGTTGGGCGCGGGTAATAATGATACTGCATGGCATCTGCATAAATTTTTTGATCGACTCACCTTTATACTGCTTATTATTTTTTGCACATTGCTCTGGTTTGCGCGCCCCTGGGTGTTAACGATATTCGATCAGCTGGACGAAAACTCTACTGATCTCCTATTTAATACCCTCGGCGTGTTTTGCCTGCTGGTGTGGGTAAAGGTAATTAATATGATGCGCATTATCGGAGTGCTACGCGCGGGTGGCGACAATCGCTTCACATTAATTACCGATACGGTTGTTATGTGGGCCTTTGGTTTGCCTATTTATATCGCTACCGTGTTTCTTGCGAAAATTTCTTTCGTGTATATCTATGCGTTGATGTTTTTAGAAGATGGCTTGAAATTTATTCCAGTGATTCGCCGTATTGGTAGTCAAAAGTGGATGAAGAATTTGACGCGGTAGTTTTTATCGCCAGTGTAATTTCTGTTGTTCAGTCAATGACAGATGTAACACGTATAGTTATTAACAACTCGCTAAAATAAGGCATCGTTTTACCGCTCGCAGAATAAAAGGAAGATAGTTATGCAAATCCGTATAGATGATTTAACCAGCCCTGAAATTGCGGAATTATTGAATGAGCATTTGCAGGATATGTATGCAGCATCGCCGCCTGAAAGTGTGCATGCACTGGATTTGGGCAAGTTGCGTAAACCGGAAATTACATTCTGGAGTGTGTGGGACAACAACGAGCTGGTGGGTTGCGGGGCGATAAAAGAATTGGATTCGACTCATGCGGAAATAAAATCCATGCGTTCATCTAATCGTTTCCGTGGTAAAGGTGTGGGTAAAAAAATGTTGGAACATATTTTGGCGGTGGCGAGCCAGCGTAATTACCAGCGTCTGAGTCTGGAAACCGGATCGCAGGATTTTTTTATTCCCGCACGAAAACTCTATGAGCGTTATGGTTTTGAAATTTGTGGGCCGTTTAGTGATTATAAGGAAGATATTTATAGTGTGTTTATGACTAAAGTAGTGAGTTAATAACACATTTAATTAACAATAAAAAAGCCTTACACAATAATGTAAGGCTTTTTTTATGGGTATCAGAACAGTGATAAATTGTTAATTCACAATCCCATAGGGCGCAGGCTGCGTACTGCACGTATTCCGCGAAATACAACTGCGATTACTTTCCCAGCCCCAACCACTTTGGGTGGTCACACACAGTGGATAACGCGTGCCGTACCAATTGCAATTCTGGCCAGTCGTTGTGGGTGTGCTGGAGCGGCTGGAGGTTGTTGTTGTGCTGCTGATTGTCGGCGCGGAGCTTGCGGGTCTGGATGAAACGGCGGTTGAGCTCGCAGTACCACTAATTACCCCGTAGGGCGCTGGTTGCGATGCGCAGGTATTTCTGCCGATGCAACTGCGATTACTCTCGTAACCCCAACCATTCGCACTATTCAAGCACAACGGGTATTGCGTGCCGTACCAGTTGCAGCGATCACCACTGTTCGCCACCGAACTGGATGAGCTCGTTATTGTTGTCGAGGAAGAGCTGCGGGCGATGGAACTCAGTGCCGCCGATGACGGTGTTGATGAGCGGGAACTGGCAATGCTGGACGTCGTGGTTGAGTTCAGACCGAAGAAACGAATTGCTTCCGCAGCATTTACCGGAAGGTTATGTCCTGTTCCCTGCAAACTGATCGCCTCAACCTGAGCCTGATCACCTGCGCTACCGTAACGAGTGCGAGTTGCGCCTGATTGCGGTGAATCAGTCGTAACAGGCGTCTGGCTGATGCCATGGACATTAGTCCATTGCTTGATCGCCTCATTAAAATTGGGATAGCGCAAGGTGTCATCGGCAGTGCCATGCCAGAGTTGGATGCGTGGTCGGGCGCCGGAGTAACCGGGATAGGCATTACGTACCAGATCGCCCCATTGTTGCGCGGTGCGGCTGATGGTGCCGTTCGCGCAGGCGCTGTTCCAGGTGCTGCCATCGGTGGTGGCAAAGCAACCGAAAGGTACTCCGGCAAATGCGGCGCCGGCTTTAAAAACATCGGGATAAAGGCCGAGTAACACCTGCGTCATCATCGCGCCTGACGACACGCCGGTAACGAAGATGCGCGTTGAGTCCACGTTATAGTTTTGTTGCACATAGTTCACCATGGACATAATTCCTACCGGATCGCTACCGCCGCCGCGTCGTAGCGCCTGCGCCGATGACACATCAAAACATTGGCCACTGCGGGTAGCACTAGGGTAAATCACGATAAAACCATAGCGATCCGCAAGCGCTGCGAACTGGGTTCCGGAATACAGTGCCGGGCCGGTACCGGTGCAATAGTGATTAGCCACCAGGATAGGCGCATTGTTGGGTACTGCATCGGGCACGTATAAATGCATGCGCAAGCTGGTTGGGTTAGTACCGAAACCGGTAATTTCGCGCAAGCTGGCGGCGTTCGCATCCAGGCTGGCGAGCAAGAGTCCGCTGGCTAATAGCGGTAGGGCGGAGGTAGCGATTTTATGCATTATTCTAATCATGGAAATAATCCTTCGTGAGTGGGCCAATTAGCTGAACCCGCCGCACACGAGTGGCCCGAATCCCTTGCGCAACGGACGGCTGTGAGGAAAAAGTGTGGGCGACTAGTATACTAGATAGATTGAAATATTAAGGTGAGGAGGGCGGCGAACTGGCAAGAGATAATTGAGTTGCGCAGTTATTTTGGTGAGGTTGGGTGGTGTTTGCTTCAGAAATAAAATGCTGCTTTTCTAATAAAAAGGCCGTATTCGGGCAGGGTGCAGAGTTGGCCCTGCTAATTACTGTCTTCTTCAGTTGGCTGATTGCGGCCAACTTCTGCAAAAAGTTTCAACTTCATTGGCTGGCATTGGTCTTGCCCAATAATAGCCTTGCGCTTCATTGCAACCCAAACTGCGCAACAGAGCGGCGGTGTTTGCATCTTCTACACCTTCCGCGATGGTTTTTAAACCCAGGCTGGAGGCCATTTGAATGATGGCGCGAACGATTGCTGCATCACCGGTTTGGCCATCCATTTTGCGTACAAAAGATTGATCGATTTTCAGCGCACCTACTTCAAATTTTTTCAAGTACCCGAGGTTGGAATAACCAGTACCAAAATCATCGATAGAAAAATGCACGCCCTCACTGCGCAACACCGCAAGCGTATGCACCAGCCGATCACTGTCTTCAATTAGCAATGACTCGGTGAGTTCCAATTCAAGGCATCCCGGCGGCAACTGTGCACGGGTGAGCGCATTCAGTACGATGCTATCGATATTGCCGCGTTTAAATTGAATCGAAGAAATATTGACGGCCACACTGAAATCCAGAAAGCCTGCATCTAACCAGCATTTTGCCTGACGACATGCTTCATTAACGACCCATTCTCCCAATTGAATAATTAATCCGGAGGATTCGGCGAGTGGAATAAATGTAGCCGGTGAAATAAAACCCTGTTCCGGATGGTGCCAGCGTAACAATGCTTCAAGACCGCAAATGCGGTTGTGCTGCAAATCAATTTTGGGCTGATAATAAAGTGAAAATTGTTCGTCATGTAGCGCTTTACGCATTCCGGAAATTAAGCTGATATGGTCGAGCATATTGCGATTAATCGCAGGATTAAAAAAGCGGAAACTATTACGTCCTGAATCTTTGGAATGATACATGGCAATATCGGCTTTTTTTATTAACGTATCCAGATCTTCGCCATCTTGCGGTGCTAATGCGATGCCAATAGAACACGTGCAAAAAATTTCAATGTTGCGATACAAATAATTTTCTGACACCAACTGCAAAATTTCCAAGCTGGCTTTGGAAGCATCTTCTTCCGATTGGATATTGGGCATAAAGACAATAAATTCGTCGCCACCAAAGCGGCACACATGATCTACTTTGCGTGTGTAACTCAATAGTCGCAACGCAACTTCTTTTAAAATCTGATCACCTGCCTGATGGCCGAGGGAGTCATTGATTGGTTTTAAATTATCGAGGTCGATAAAAATAATGCCGAGTTGTTGCTGATGGAATTTTGCATGCTGGTATATTGCTTCAAAATTATTTTGTGCCAGAAGGCGATTGGGTAGGCCGGTCAGTGCATCATGCAACGCCATATGTTCGATATGATTTTTAGCAGTTTTTACACGCTCGTTTTCACGTGCAAGCTCATCCAGTGCCTGGCGATAATCATGTGCCAGTAACCAGGCCGCCAAACCTACTACGCACAAAATAATAATGACGATGGCGCCGGTAGCGAGGTTGGTAGGTTCAATCTGGTGTTGGTAAATGCCGCGGTCATTCACATAAGAGATAAACAACAGCACCGTTACCATTACGGCCAGCAAACATACTAGCAAGCGGCGGTTGCCCAGTGTTGCTGCAAAAATCAATACGCCGCAAAAACCCAGCAAAGCGCTATCGCGAATACCGCTGCCGACCCAGATCAGATACGCGAGCATCAAGGTCAAGGTGATAAGAAAAACAAAGGTGCCGGTAAGCGGATGTTTTTTGTAAACCAACCAATCAACACTGAACAGAAATACACCGGTCGCCAGCATAATAATGGTATCACTGTAGCGGCCAGTGGTAATGCTAATAATACTGACCAGCAACAATGCAATCTGGGTTGCACGCAATATTTGTATCAGGCGTTTGAGATTTTGTTTGTGGAAATCCCTGTAAATCAATCCATGGGCAGCAGCGGAATGAGTGGTGGTTGGTTCAGACACACAGGCACCTTGGGTTAACCGACAAAAAAGAGATGGAAAAACCGAATCACCTTTATTTATAGCCGATTTCTGTGTGCCTGCTATTGGTTTTATCCAGTTAATTTATCCCTAAACATAAAGAAGACTGCACCCAAAAGGCATAAGCCTGCCCATAGGTAGTCCAGTTTTAGCGGCTCTTTTAAATAGAAGAGTGCGAAGGGCACAAACACGCTGAGAGTAATAACTTCCTGCAATATTTTTAGTTGGCCAACACTCATAACGGTATAACCGATGCGATTGGCTGGCACCTGCAACAAATATTCAAACAAGGCGATGCCCCAACTGATCAGCGCAGCAATAATCCAGGGTTTTTGGTTGAGCTCTTTTAAATGAGCGTACCACGCAAAAGTCATAAAAATATTGCTACAAAACAATAAGCCTATGGCAATGAGCGATGCTTGCATTATTTATCTCCTGCATGCTTTTGCTGCAAGTCGAATTTTTTTCCCACAAAATAAGAACTGCTAATACTTAATAACCAACTGGCCAGTAAAATCCATTTGCCATCCTGCCAATAAGGTGATGCAAAAATTGAGCTGTGTAATTGATTGAATATCGCCATCACATCAAAAGAAAAAATACCGCGCTCTGCTTGCTGTTGCAATTTTTCATTAATCGCTATGGCAGTGCTGAATAAATTTTTAAACATCATCACAATAATAATTGTTGCCGGTAATGCAAAAATACAACCGCGTACATAGTGTTTCAGTAAAAATAAACCGGCGCCGGGAAATATAAACGCAGAAGCTATTGCTGCACGCGCAGCATAGCTCATCGATTTGTTCGCGGGCACATTGGATGTGGTCGACATA
The DNA here is from genome assembly GCA_021151825.1 of Cellvibrionaceae bacterium. GTDB lineage: Bacteria > Pseudomonadota > Gammaproteobacteria > Pseudomonadales > Cellvibrionaceae > Cellvibrio. Next base: position 217,213 of record JAGKWQ010000005.1, on the reverse strand, counting down.
ATTTCACCATTATTTTTCCGCAACTAATTGTTCCAGGCGATAAAAGCCTGCGTGCTCTTCACTCAATTGTTCTACTAACCAGGGCAAAGCTTCTTCCATCGCACTCCAGAGCGTCCAGGGCGGGTTGATCACAATCATACCGCTGGAGGTCATACCATGTTCGGGATTGTCGGGCAGCAATCCCAATTCCATCAGTTGAATATTCGTGATGCCGGATTTTTGCAGCGCCACTTCCATTTCATCAATACGCTGGCGCAATACTACCGGATACCAAATCGCAAAGGTGCCGGTGGGAAAACGTTTGTGTGCTTGTATTACTTGCTTTATCAAATGTTGGTAATCACTTTTTACTTCGTAAGAAGGATCGATTAATACCAGCGCGCGTCGATCCGGTGGTGGCAAGAGCGCCTGCAAGCCAGCGAAGCCATCTTCATTTAATACTTTGACGAGTTTGTCATCGCGCATGCAATCACGCAGGAATTGAAAATCACTGGGGTGCAATTCATGCAGGAATACGCGATCTTGCGGGCGCATCAATGTTTGCAGCAATAGTGGTGAGCCCGGATAAATTTGCAGTTGCCCGTGTTCATTAACGTTGCGCACAGCCGCCAGATATTGCGCCACAACGGCCGGGGTTTCGGCGTTATCCCACAAACGGCCAATGCCGGTATCAAACTCGCGATTTTTCTGCGCCTGGGGGCCGTTCAATTTATAAACACCGGCACCAGCGTGGGTATCAATAATACGCAGAGCTTTCTCTTTTTGTTTCATATACTCAATGATGTGCACCAGCACTGTGTGTTTGAGTACGTCGGCAAAATTGCCGGCATGAAAGCCGTGGCGATAACTGAGCATGGTAAATTCCGTGGGAATACAGGTAAGATCGGCGCGATTATAGCGGGTGCACGCAACAATTACCCCAATATCAAAGAACATTTACCTGGACATCAAGGAACATTTACGTGCACAAGAATGTCACAACTGATGCCTTTTCGTGGCTATGCATGATTTGCGGTTAATGCAGTTGCCGCCTATAACGATGAAGATTATGGAATTACGTACTTCACTATTCCTGCCGTTATTTTCCTATCGCGTGTTCGCGCCAATAATCTTGTTGGCTGCCGCTCCGCTCTATGCTGCCGAACCGGAGATTGAAATCGAAGGTGGCACCAAAAGTCTGCGCGAAAATATTCGCCAGCATCTCTCGCTCGCCGATGAAAGCTGTAAAGCGCCGCTGTGGAGGCTTAATTCCCGATTGGTCGACGCCGAAGTAGAAATCAGCAAAGCCGCACAGGCACTGGGTTATTACCAACTGGAATACGAGGCCAAGTTCCTTAACAACAAAAATTGCTGGGGCTTGCGTATCACGCTCACACCCGGCGATCCGGTATTGGTGAAAGAATTACGCATTGAAATCCATGGTGAAGGTACGGACGATAAAATATTTCAAAGCCTTTACGATCAGCCCGGTATAAAAATTGGCAATCGATTAAACCATGGCCGCTATGAAACCCTGAAATCGCGTTTCGATACGTTGGCGGCGGCGCACGGGTATTTTGATGCTGAATTTGCGCTGTCACGCATTTTGGTGAATGTGAGTGAAAAATCCGCCGCGATTGAATTGATTTACAACACCGGCCCGCGTTACAAAATTGGTGCTATTAATTTAAAGCACAATATTCTTCATGAAGAATTTCTACGTCGTTATTACAATATTCACGAAGGTGATTATTACGATACAGAAAAATTGCTGGAGCTAAAAAACTTATACAACACCAGCAATTATTTTGCTATCGCAGGTGTAACCCCGGATTTGCAAGCGTTGGAAAATAACGAAGTACAAATCAATATCGACCTTGAAGAAAAAAAGCGTCGCGCTTACTCCATTGGCCTCGGGGTTGAAGCAGATAAACCGCGTGTGAAATTAGGGTTTGAAGACCGTTACGTGAATCGTCGTGGCCATTCATTGACTGCTGATTATTCAATGTCAGAAATCAAAGAAGAAGCGAAGATTAATTACAAAATCCCGTTGCGCAATCCCGCTTATGAATTTGTAAATATCTACACCGGTTATTTGGAAGAAACGGTTGATTCCTATTACAGTGAGAAAGATTTATACGGCGCCAGTTATACCTATTATCAGGATAATAAATGGTTGCAGACTTACGCATTGGACTATACCTATGAAGAGTCTACCGTCGGTACAGAAAACCCGGAAACTATCGGGTTAATTATTCCATCGGTAACCTTATCTCGCACTAAAACGGATGGCAACGCTTATCCAATGCGCGGTTGGAGTCTCATCAGCAAATTATCCGGCTCACCGGAAAGCCTGGGTTCGGATCGCAGCTTTTTGCAGTTATATAGCCGTGTTAAATATATCAGGCCGCTGGGGTCAGGAAGGTTGTTGTTGCGCACTGAAACAGGTTTGACGGATACCTCCAATGTTGATTTGCTTCCCGCATCGGTGCGTTACTTTGCCGGGGGTGATGCCAGCGTACGCGGATATGATTACAAATCGCTTGGGCCATCGGAAAAAAGCAGGCGAACCGGTGAGATGGAAGTCATTGGTGGTAATAATTTATTTGTGGCAAGTGTGGAATACGATTATCGCTTTGAAGAATCCAATTGGGTTGCTGCCGCATTTTTTGATATGGGTAATGCAATTGATGATGGTGATTTTGATCTGAAACGTGGTGCAGGTGTCGGTGTACGTTGGGTATCACCTATTGGCCCCATTCGAATTGATGTGGCTAAAGCATTAGACCCTATCACGCAAGATGACAGAACCAAAGGGTGGCGGCTGCACATTAGCATGGGGCCGGATTTGTAATGCTCGCGCGCATGATATTAAAAAAAGCTCGCCAGGTTTTTTTGGGCCTGCTGGCATTCTTTTTAATTTTATTGGCAACTATCGGGGCTATTGTTGAGACTGAAACCGGTAGTCGCTGGGTAGTTACACACATTGCGTCTTTAGTGGGAATCGAATTGCGCGGCGTTAAAGGAGATTTACGCAAAGGCCTGGATATTGATTCGCTGGAATATCGCACAGACCAACAATTTTATCGCGCACAAAAATTATCATTCCGCTGGCGGCCAGTGGATTTATTATATGGCGCATTGGTCATCCAGTCATTGCGCGCTGATTCTGTTGTTATTCAGCCTCCGCAATCCACTCCAAAAAAAGAACCGGCTCCACCGTTCAATCAATGGCCGCAATTACGCTTGCCATTGCGCATTTATTTGCAACAAGCACACATTAACAACATCACGCTGATACAAGGAAACTCACAACAACACTGGCGACAACTCAGCGGTTCATTGAGCTGGGGGACGTTTAATTTACGCTATAACGATCTCGCATTTGTGCACGATAATTATTCGGTGCGCTTGACCGGTGTAACTGAACTTGCATTTCCGTACATAACCAAAGCCACTGCGCAATGGTTGTGGCAAGCACAGGATCCCGATGCAATTAATGCGGGTACAACATTATTTTCATCCATCATTTCTTCAGCTATTGCACCGGTTCTTCCTTTATCGTCTTCAGCGCCACGCTTGTTAATGTTGCGACCAACCTCCGCTGCGCTCGCTTACGCTGGCGTTAGCGAAATCAGTGGCGATTTAAAAGCGCTGCAAATTTCTACACGTATGAATTCACCGGTTGTTTTATCCGGTGTGATGACAACCAGCATTGTTGATAACAATAATGCTTTGTTACAAGCGCCGTTTTTGCAATTAACCGCGAGCTGGCAACAACAAATTTTACCTGCCCAGTGGTGGGTTCCAGGCAAACCTGTACCAGTTACAAGTGGTGAGCTGAACGCCAATGGGAATTGGCAACGCTATAGCGCAAAAGTGCAAGGGGATATTCATTTGCCTGGTGCTCCCATGCTTGGTATTAACGCAGCAGCACAAGGCGATTTAAAAAAAATCCACATTGAATTTTTAAACTTTCGCGAACGTTATCTGGCTGATGCCAATAATCGCAATGCCAACACAAAGAGTACTGCTTCAGTATCCTCCTCTTCACTCGCCACAGAAAAATATATAGATAGCGATGCCGGTTTGAGCCTGCAAGGGGACGTGGAATGGTTGCCGCAGGTGAAATGGAAATTAGCAGTTAACGCCGAGCATTTAAATCTCGCCAGTTTATTGGATGATTGGCCAAGTAATATCAATGCTACTTTTTCCACCCAAGGTGCTTATAACAACGTGCCTGCAAGTGTTAATACGAACTCTACCTGGAATGCACAAGTGCAGGATCTGGATGTGAGTGGCGATATTCGCGGTAATAATTTGTTGGCCAATGGCAGTCTGGCTTATGACGGGAAAAATGTGCATAGCGATGGTTTGCAATTTATTTTTGGTGCAAACCGCTTGCAGCTAAAAGGTGATATAGGCGATGCATTTAATCTGGAGTGGGACATTAATGCACCTATGTTGTATCAGATTGATAACAGCGTGCAGGGCAGTGTTGTCAGCAAAGGTCGTTTGCAAGGCACTTCGCAAAGACCCAAGCTGGAAATAGATACATCCATCACCCAATTTTCCTGGAGCAATTATTCCGTAGAGAAATTGCAACTATCGTTAATTCCAAAACAGGAATTGCAAGGACCTGTTAGTTCACAAACTACTATCGAACCTTCGGTGCCAATTGCTGCTCCGGTTGCGGCGAATGTCATTTCTGCTATTGGTGCGGAGGACTACGCATTAACGTTTGCTGCTGCACGCTTGCGCGTTGCTGATAATAATTTTTCCAGTTTAATTGTGAACGGTTTCGGTTCGCTCAAACAACATAAACTGGAAGCATTGGTCAGGCACACCACTTATGGTCGTGTCGATTTTAAAATGCGCGGCGAGTATAACGATGCACAGTGGCAGGGCCAGTTTGAACAGTTGGCGATAAAACTGAAAAAAGTGCCGCGTTGGTGGTTAACATCAAGTCAACCTATTCGCGTTAATAGCGATGCAATTATTCTGGATCGTCAATGTTTAACGACGCGCAGTAACCTTACCGGCCAGGTTGAGCGCATTTCCGAAGTAGAGCAGGAGCAGGTCATTGGCGATTGGATGCCCAATGCGACCTTTGTAAAAAATAATTATGATTGGTTGGTTGCGAATAAAAAATTACCGGCAAGCCCGATTGAAACCTATTCATTGCCACAATTATGCATTGACGGCGAATGGGCCAGCCCTACTGGCGCACGCTTGAATGCCAATCTTGATTCGGTTCCGCTGCGCCAATTTTTATCTCTCTTTAAAGTAGAAGTCTATTTTGCGGGCGTTATGGATGGTTCTCTGCATGCACGGGCGCCGGATTTTTCGTTAGCCAACATCAGTGCCAGCGCCAATGTCAGCACACGCAATGCAGAATTGCGCTATCAGTATGCAGGCGGTACTACCGAGGTTTATCCCTGGCGAAAATTTTCGGTGCAATCGGTTTTGCAAAAGGGAAAGTTAACCGCGAACGGGGAAATGGACTGGACTGGTTATGGGCAGATTACTACTAGTGCTGATGTTGATTTGGTGCAGCAAAAGATTAATAGCGGAAATTTAATTGCACGCTTCTCCAACCTTGCACCGCTGGAAACGGTGGTGCCATTTGCCAATGATGTTAAAGGTGATTTTCTTGCCGATTTATCGGTTGGTGGAACCTTTGCGCAGCCTTATCTATTAGGCAATATCAGTTTGCATAATGGTGTTGCCAATTTACCGCGCCTCGGTCTGGATCTAACCAATATCGAAGTGCAAATAAATTCCAACCAGGCCGGCACCATTAGTTTGGTGAGTCAATTGCAGTCGGATAAAGGCCGATTGTCAGTGGTAGGTGATTTAACAAAATTTGGTACGCCCGAATGGAGCTTGCAAGGTTTTGTTAATGGCAATGATGTCGAAGTTGTTTCATTGCCTGAATTGAAAGCCACCTTAAGTCCCGATATTAAAGTGAATGCCAATCAAAATCTGGTGGAACTTTCCGGTAGCGCGGTTATTCCCTGGGCGCGTGCAAATATCAAAACCTTGCCTGAAAGTGCAACCCAGGTTTCGCCGGACGCGGTCATTGTCGATGATCAATTTGCGCAAGGTGATACGGAAACACCGCTTAAAATACTGACCAATTTAAACCTGTCGTTAGGTAATGATGTCATTTTTAACGGCTTTGGTTTGAACAGTAAATTAACCGGGAAAATTAATTTACTAAAAGAAAACCAGCGGCAATTTTTTACCAGTGGTTATGTCAGCGTTGTAGAAGGTAGTTATAAAGCTTACGGCCAGTCGTTGACGATTGATCGCGGGCGTTTGTTATTCCAGGGGCCATATGAAAATCCCGGTTTGGAAATTCGCGCGTCGCGCATTATTCGCGATGACGATAATACCAAAGTCGGGTTGGATATTTCCGGTACCTTGCAAAAGCCGAAAGCGACGGTGTTTTCATCGGAAAGTATGAGCGAAAGTGCAGCAATGATGATGCTGTTAACGGGCAAGCCAATGAGTGAGGCTTCCAAAGCCGATGCATCATTATTAGTTAGCGCTATGAGTGGCTTGGGAATGGATTCGGGAAGTTCTATTACTGGTGGAATTACCCGCTTTTTCCACGTCGATGAGTTGGAAATTAAAGCGGACCAAGGGCTTGAACAAAGTGAATTGTGGGTAGGTAAATACCTGACACCCCGATTGCTGGTGCGTTATGTTGTGGGCATTTTCGATCAGGCCTTCAGTTTGGGTATGGAATATCAATTAACAGAACGGTTACGCATTGAAGCTGAGTCGGGGGAAACCCAAAGTGTGGATGTGGTTTATAAAGTCGAGCGTTAATTTTAATAAGGATAGTGGTGTCGGACGTTAAATAGGGTTAAAGCACGACCCAAATGGCTGCGAATTATCTATGCTAGTGAGCGTTTGCCCCGGCAAACCAGCACGCTTGCTCGATTCATGCCTTAATCTAATCGACGCATTCATCTGCTGCATCTAATAAAGTGCTTTTAATAAATCTGCACAGAATTAAAAATATCACGAGGCTTGGCCATGAGAACCCTGCGTTTTTACCTGACATTTTTTTGTTCGTTGTTTTTTATGAGTTCCCTGTTTATCAGCTCACTTTGTTTTGCTGACAATGCCTGGGAAAGCACCAGTGGCTGGTGGAACCAAACTGATGTTCCTGCGTTTGATAAAACCAAAATCGCCAAACAGTTACCGCTGATCAAAGTTCAGGGCAATAAATTTGTCGATGAGTCGGGTAAGGTAATGGTGTTTCGTGGTTTGAATATTTCTGATCCGGATAAAATTTCACGCGATAAACACTTTAATAAAAAGCATTTTGAGGTGATTCAATCCTGGGGTGCCAATGTGGTGCGTGTGCCAGTACATCCATCGGCCTGGCGCAAACACGGTAAGAAAGCCTATCTGGCGATGCTCGACCAAACCGTGGTGTGGGCGAACGAGTTGGGTATGTATGTGATTCTGGATTGGCATTCGATTGGCAATTTGAAATCGCAAATGTTCCAGAACAATTCCTACTACACGGACAAGCCCGAAACCTACGATTTTTGGCGCACGGTCTCCGAGCGTTATGCCGGTGTTAATGCTGTGGCGTTTTACGAAATTTTTAACGAGCCCACGGTATTTAATGGCCGCCTCGGAATTGTCAGCTGGGAAGAGTGGAAAGCGATTAACGAAGAAATTATCACCATTATTCAAGCGCATAACTCCAAAGCGATTTCATTGGTCGCGGGTTTCAATTGGGCTTACGATTTAACACCCATCGCTAAAACACCGATTGAGCGCGATAACATTGCTTATGTTAGCCATCCTTACCCGATGAAAGTCGGCGCCCCTTACGAAAAGAACTGGGATCGCGATTTTGGTTTTGCCGCCGATAAATATCCGATCTTTGCCACCGAAATTGGTTACCAGCTGGCTACCGATAAAGGTGCGCACGTACCGGTGATTGATGATGGTAGCTACGGCAAACGCATCACCGATTATTTTGGCAACAAAGGTATTAGCTGGGTGGGGTGGGTATTTGATCCGGATTGGTCGCCGCAAATGTTCAAAGATTACAAAACCTATGAACCTACCATGCAAGGCAAACATTTCCGCGAAGTGATGTTGAAAGAAAATAAGCAATAATCGGATCGCAATAAATTGTGAGTGATCGAGCAATAAAAAATCCCGCCTGGTGCGGGATTTTTTTGTGAAGCCGACGCGACGATTTTTAACACAATCATTAGCCGCGCTGATCTTTCTGAAACAAACGCTGTTTTTCACGCGCCCAATCGCGCTCTTTTTCGGTTTCGCGTTTATCGTGCTGTTGTTTGCCTTTAGCGATGGCGATTTCGCATTTCACAATGTGCGCTTTCCAATAAAGGGCAATGGGCACAACGGTGTAGCCTTTTTGTTCTACCGCTTCTTGCAGGCGATTAATTTCGCGGCGATTAAGCAATAATTTGCGCGTGCGAAACGGGTCGGTAACGAAGTGGGTAGAGGCACTCAGCAAGGGCTGGATCTGGCAAGCCAATAACCAGGCTTCGTTATTTTTAAAAATCACGTAGCAGTCGGTGATATTGCCTTTGCCCGCGCGCAGGCTTTTTACTTCCCAACCGGTGAGGGCAATGCCTGCCTCAAAACGCTCGTGCAATTCGTAATCGAATTTGGCTTTTTTATTGAGGGCGATAGTACTGTCGCTATTTTTTTGCGCTTTCTTGGCCATGGAGTCCTGGATTTCCGGATCGAACATCGGGCGGGCATTATATCGGCAATCCGCCGATTATGTCTTGGGTCAGGCTTATACGGGCACCTCATTCCCGATACAATTATTACATGAGCCCGAGTGCGGCTGAATTTGTGTGGGGACAGAACCTTGGCGACAAAGGTAGAAAGATCGGCGCTGGTACATTATTCCGCGCAACAGATGTTTGATCTGGTCAATGATATTGAGGCCTACCCGCAGTATATGGAGGGCTGTGTCGGGGCGAAGATCCTGACGCGCGGCGATGATTGGCTGGAAGCGCGGCTGGAGTTGAGTAAGGCTGGCGTGACCCAGAGTTTTATTACCCGCAACCAATTGCAGGCACCCCATAAGATGAGTATGAATCTGGTGGATGGCCCTTTTAATTATCTGCGCGGTGTATGGCAGTTTACGCCCTTGAATGAGCAGGCCTGCAAGGTAAATTTTTTGCTGGAATTCGAAATGAAAAATCGTTTGCTGGGAATGGCGGTGGGTAAACTGTTCGAGTCGGTCGGAACCAAACAGGTAGACGCGCTATGTGCTCGCGCTAAACAGGTTTATCGCTAGCCGGTTTCATCGGTGTAACGTTTAGGAGGGACCAGGCTTGGACGGGGATAAGGTTTATGGCTGATTTTGATTTGATTACCGTGGAAGTGGCTTACGCCCTACCGCATAAACAGAAAATTATCGCGCTGCTGGTTGAGCCGGGGACAACAGCGCTGGATGCGGCCAGGCGTTCCGGTATTACTGATCACTTTCCCGATTTGGATATCAGCAGTGCCAAAATGGGTATTTTTGGTCAATCCCTGGGCACAAAAGGCCTGGATTCTGCAGATAAACACATTCTTCATGCCGGTGACAGGGTAGAGATTTATCGCCCTCTCGCTGCTGACCCGAAAGAGACTCGCCGCCGGCGTGCAGGCAAGTAAGGCGGTCCATTAGCACGGGCTTGGGCGGACCTGCTTCACAAAAATTTTGCACTACACTGGGGTAATACTTCGCCGCTTTTTGGGTGGATTTACCAATAACAATTACCCCGGGACATCCATGCAGTCGAATACTAAACGCCTTTACCAGTGGTTGCCCTGGCTCTCTGCTACGGCACTGGCGTTGGTATTTTTATTATTTATGCGCGCCGATTTGCACGTGCATCAACAAGTATGGGAAGAGCGCCTGGTCTGGAACGCCCAAACCCAAAAAGATTATATGGAAGCCAGTAGTCGCGATCTCACCCAGCAGGCTATGTTGCTAGCCCAGCTGTTGACGAGGGACGCAGCAATTGTCAGTGAGATTCGTCGCACTCATGCCGTGTTTGCCAACACCGATGGGCAGGTTACTCCCGAACAACTGAGCGCCGCCCGTGCTGCATTGCAAGCGAGCTTGCACGATAGCTGGAGCAGTATGGAGGAGTTAGGGGTGCGCCAGCTCAGCATTTATTACGCCCCCGGCGCCATTGCCTTTTTGCGCATGCATCGTCCAGATCGCTTTGGCGATAGCCTGAGTGGCTTGCGGCCTTTGATCACTAACGCCTTCAGTTCCGGTTTGCCCGCTTGGGGAGAGGATATTTCCCGCCATGGCAGTGGCCATCGCGCTGTGCTGCCTATTATGGCGCGGGAAGATCAGTCGGGCGGGGTTATTGCGGTTTTGGAAGTGGGGATGTCATCTATTCCACAAAGCCGGAATGGCGAGCCATTGCCGATGCAAATGGCGATGTTCTTACGCAAAGCAGCTGTCGAGCAAGTGTTATGGGAGCAAATCCGGCAGGTGCTCAATCAAAAAAATCCTACTGTCGTTGATGACTGGCGTCTTGAAGAAAGTAGCGATCCGCAACTAAACAACTGGTGGAGCCGCGGCCTGATTCCCATTAACCAACAAGGGCAATTGTTGCACGATGCCGGCAAAACCTTTCTGGTTTCCTGGTGGCCGGTTAAACAGGTGGAAGTGCCTGACGAAGAATCCGGTTTGGCGATGCTGGTGTGGAGTGACATCACCAAGGCTTATGACAGTTATCAATCTATCCGCCAGCGAGTGATTGCCAAATGGTTGGCGGCATTGGTGTGCGCACAATTGCTGTTGGTTGGATTTATTCGTTTGAATCGCTCTTACATCAAACAACTTATCAACCATTACAGCCAGCAAATGGGGGCAGAGCACGCCCAGAGTGAGCAAGCGCGCCAGCGCCTGGCACTGGCATTACGCAGCAGTGATTCCGGCTTTTGGGAGTGGGATATCGCCCATGATAAAGCGATCTTTTCGCCGGAGTGGCGCCAGTTATGTGGTATTCCACCCGAGTCACCCAACTCGCTGGATCTGGATGAGTGGATGAGCCGGGTCCATCCCGCGGACAAGCGTGTGAGTTACAGCGATATTATTCGCCACATCAAAGGCGAGACCGCCATGTACGAAAATGAGTATCGGCTTAAAGTGCATGACGGCAGTTACAAATGGATTCTCACCCGCGGCAAAGTGGTGGAATGGCAGCCCGATGGCAGGGCCGCACTGATGTTGGGTGTATACACCGATATTACCGATCGCAAAAATACCGAGTTGGTTAGTATTCGCCAGCAAGCGGCGTTGCATTCGCTTAACGAAATTGCTTCGCTCTCCGCCGTGGATCCGGCAGAACAATTGCGCCTCGCGTTGAGCTTGGGGGCGCGCTATTTGGGTTTGAGCAGCGGCGTTATCAGCGAAATCAATGGTGAGGATTATCGCGTGCATGTGCAATTTTCTGCGCAGGGCAATAAAGACGTTTCCGTCTCCAATCACCTGGGTAAAAACTATTGCGGCATCACCGTCGCGTTGCGCGATGTATTTGCAGAAGACGATATTCCGGCGAGTGAACACAAACAGCATCCGTCGTATTTGCTCACGCAAATCGAAACTTATATTGGTGTGCCGTTATGGATTCATGATCGCGTATACGGCACCTTGTGTTTTTTCTCGCGTAAAACCCGCCATCACCAATACGATGCGCTGGATAAAGATTTTGTGCGCTTGCTGGCGCGCTGGATCAGTTCTGTCGTAGAGCGCTGGCAACAAGAGCGCGATAAAAAAATTATCCTCAACCGGTTCCAAAAACTCAGCGAGCGTTTGCCGGGCTTCCTTTACCAATTCCAGCTGCGCCCCGATGGTAGTTCATTTTTTCCGTATGCCAGCCCCGGCATGAAAAATATTTATAACGTCGCACCGGAAGATGTTGCCACTTCGGCGCAAAAAGTATTTGAAGTTATTCATCCGGATGATGTGGGTTGGGTGAGTGAAAGTGTTTCCTATTCTGCATCACATTTAACGCCCTGGGTTGCAACCGTACGAGTGAATCATCCGGTACGTGGCATGATCTGGACACATGTTGAATCTATTCCGGAAAAACTGGACGATGGCAGTGTGCTTTGGCATGGATATGTTTCAGATATCACACCGCTCAAGCAAGCAGAAATACAATTGCAAGAAACCAATTCATTGCGCAAGGCGATTTTGGATGCGGCCAGCGTTGCTATTATTTCCACCGATGTGAACGGCACCATCAAAACATTTAATCTGGGCGCGGAGTTAATGCTGGATTACACCGCCGCTGAAATGATTGACAAACAATCGCCGGCGATTATGCATTTACCGGAAGAAATTGTTGCGCATGCTCATCACTTAACGTGCGAATTGGGTTACGAAGTAAAACCCGGTTTTGAGACTTTTGTTGCCAAAGCACGTGAAGGCAATAGTGATGAAAATGAATGGCGTTATGTGCGTAAAGACGGCAGCCAATTTCCTGTTATTCTCACCATTTCTGCCCTGCGTGATGCTGAAGGAAAAATTACCGGCTTTTTGGGAATTGCGCGTGACATCAGTGAAATTAAACGCATCGACCAAATGAAAACGGAATTTATTTCAACGGTTAGCCACGAACTACGAACACCATTAACCGCAATTAGCGGCGCACTGGGAATATTGGTTAATGGTCTCGCTGGTGCACTTTCTGAACAATCAACGCGCATGATTCAGATTGCCCACAATAATTCGCAGCGATTAATCCATCTGGTCAATGACTTGCTGGATATGGAAAAACTGGTTGCCGGTAAAATGCATTTTGATTTGCAGCCGCATATGTTGTTGTCATTGATCCAGCAAAGTATGGAAGCCAATGCGTCCTTTGCTGCGCAGTACAGTGTGGCTTATCAAATAGCACCCGGTTCGGTCGATGTAAAAGTGATGGTAGATGCGCAACGGTTATTACAAGTGCTTGCCAATTATTTATCCAATGCCGCGAAATTTTCTCCAGCCAATGAGGCAGTAACAATCAGTGTTGCACCGCGCTTTGGCAGCGTGCGAGTAATAGTGACAGATAAAGGACCTGGCATTCCCGATGATTTCCGGGCGCGCCTGTTCCAGAAATTTTCACAAGCGGACTCCTCGGATACCCGGCAGAAAGGTGGAACCGGATTGGGGCTGGCCATTTGTAAAGAAATTATTGAACGCATGGGCGGTAAAGTCGGCGTTGAATCGACTCCCGGCAATGGTGCGAGTTTTTATTTTGATTTGCCGTGTGAAGATGCAACTCAAAAAGTTCCATCGACCCGCCTTGAGCCGATAAAAACCAAACCGCATTTATTAATTGTTGAGGACGATCCGGAAACGGCGGAAGTATTGGCTCATGCGTTATCGGCACAAGGTTTGGATGTGGATCGCGCGATGAATGGGCAAACGGCACTGGAGCATCTGCAATTACGTGATTACGATTTAATTACACTGGATTTAAATCTGCCTGACATGCATGGCGTAGATATAGTGGAACAAATTCGCCAACAGAATAATGGTACATTCAAGAGCGATAGAAAATTACCGATTATTATCATCACCGGCGGCCTTGATGAAGGCAAAAAACGCTTGGCTAAACTTGGAACTCAAACGCGTATTTACTGGCTGCAAAAGCCCTTGGTGAATGGTGAATTGGATGCGGTCGTTAAACAGGCTCTGCAACAATTAAATTCTGCCCCAACGGAGGTGCAATCGTGAAAGCCGCACTTCCTCCCAATGAAGATGCGCGTTTGTTAGCGCTTTATCGCCTGGATGTACTCGATACTCCACGTGAACAAAATTTTGATGATATTGCACAGCTCGCTATGAGTATTTGCGAAGCGCCTATTGCAGTAATATCACTGGTGGATCGCGATCGCCAATGGTTTAAAAGTTGTTTGGGATTGGATGGAACAGAGACACCGCGCGATGTCGCTTTTTGCGCGCACGCTATTTTAACTCCGCAAGAAACCTTGATTGTTGAAGATGCTACGCGCGACCCCCGCTTTGCCGATAACCCCTTAGTGACCGATGCGCCGTTTATTCGTTTTTATGCGGGTGCGCCGTTAATTGCCAAAAACGGCGAGGCATTAGGGACGTTGTGCGTGGTTGATTATCGTCCGCGACAATTGAGCGCACTACAGAAAACCGCATTGAAATTACTGTCCAAACAAGTAATACAGCTATTGCACCTGCGCGAAACGAATAATGCGCTGCAGCAAGAGCGCGAGAATGTTGAAGATATTCTTAAGGCCTCCAGCCTGGGAACCTGGCGATGGAACATACAAACTGGTGAAACTATTTTTAATGAACGCTGGGCTGATATTTTGGGATATACCCTGGCGGAGCTTGCTCCGGTTTCAATCCAGACCTGGCTAACACTTTGTCATCCGGATGATTTGAAAATATCCGGTGAGCTACTCGAACGGCATTTTCGCGGTGAACTGAATCATTACGAGTGTCATTGCCGCATGAAACATAAAAACGGCAATTGGGTGCAAGTTTACGCACGTGGCCGTGTAATCAATTTTACTTCCGATGGAAAACCCTTCTGGATGTCGGGAACCCACAGCGATATTACTGAATTGTACCAATCCCGTCTGCAACTGCAGGAAAGCCAGGAGCGGTTGCAAAGTATGATTAATAATTTTCCCGGGGCGGTATATCGTTGCCGTAACGATGCGCGTTGGAGCATGCTGTATTTAAGCCAGGCTGTGGCCCACTTGACCGGTCATTCTGCGAACGAATTTTTTGGTGAAAATGCACTTAGCTTTACTGATATTACTCATGTCGATGATGTGGCTCGGGTTTATGAGGTGGTGCAGCAGGCGCTTGCAACGCAACAAATTTTTCGCTTGATATATCGAATGCAACACGCAAATGGTGATTGGATTTATGTGCAGGAAGTCGGTGCAGGTAGTTATGATGAGCAAGGTGTGCTTAGGTATATTGATGGTTTTGTGTGGGATATTACCGCCACCAAGGCAGCTCACGACGTTATCGAATTAAGTGAAAAGAAATTATCAACGCTATATAACCAGGCTCCTATTGCGATTGCATTGAGTAATTATAACGATGGAAAATTTATTGAATGCAACCCCGAATTTTGTCGCTTTTTGGGTTATAGCCATTCAGAAATTTTACAGCTGGGGTCTAAAGATATAACGCCAGCAGAATATGCCCGCGATGATTTTTTGCAACTGGAAAGTTTGCATATCAGCGGTCGCTACGGCCCCTATGAAAAACGGTTTATGCATCGCGATGGGCGTGCGATTCCGGTGTTGCTCAATGGTGTATTAATTGAAAATGCCAGTGGCGAACGCCAGGTATGGTCTTTTATCCAGGATATCACTGAGCGCAAGCGCATCGAGCAAATGAAAAATGAATTTGTCTCGGCGGTCAGTCATGAATTGCGTACCCCACTTACTGCCATTTCCGGTTCGTTGGGGCTGATTGTAAATGGCATGTTGGGCGAGTTACCGCACAATGTAAAAAATATGTTGTCTATCGCAAATAAAAATTCTTTACGCTTAACCTTGCTGATTAATGATTTGCTCGACATGGAAAAATTGCTCGCCGGAAAAATGGTGTTTGATATGCGCGCGCAATTACTATTGCCGATTGTGGAACAGTCGCTGGAAAGTAATACAGCCTATGCGGATACTTTTGGTATTCGCCTGGCGTTGCAGGCTGACATCGATGATTTACAAGTGCTGATGGATGCGCAGCGTTTACAGCAAATACTGGCGAATTTTATTTCTAACGCAGTAAAATTTTCACCGCCTCATGGGCAGGTCGATATTCAGGTAACGCGGATTGATAAGCAGGTGAAAATTGCCGTTATTGATCACGGCCCAGGTGTAAGTCAAGAATTTCGCGCACGTATTTTCCAAAAATTTTCCCAGGCAGACTCTTCTGATTCGCGTCAACGTGGTGGCACTGGTTTGGGATTGGCTATTAGCAAAGCATTTGTCGAGCGAATGCAAGGTACTATCGGTTTTGATTCTGAATTAGGTAAGGGCGCTACTTTTTTTGCAACTTTTCCTATTTATAGGCCCGACGAAAATACTGTTCACCATGAAAAAAATATTCACCATGCAGGTAACACCCTATGAATCGCGAATTAACTCGAATTTTATACGTTGAAGATGATCCCGATATTCAAGCCATCGCTATGATGGTGCTGGAAACAATTAGTGGATTTGTTGTTGAAGCTTGCTCATGTGGCAGTGATGCGTTGCAAAAAGCAGTGGCCTTCAATCCGGATTTGATTTTGCTTGATGTAATGATGCCCGGTATGGATGGTCCTGAAACACTGAAAGGTTTACGTGGTTTTTCAGAGCTGGAAAAAACACCGGTGGTTTTTATGACCGCTAAAGTCCAACCGCAGGAAGTGCAGGCTTATATTGAAATGGGTGCAGTGGGCGTTATTGCCAAACCGTTTGACCCTATGACCCTTGCGCAGCAGTTACGCGATATTTGGGGGCACCAACAATAATGCTGCGGTGATTAAATACCGAGGTGATTAATCGTGTTGATGTAATTTTTTCGCGAAATCAGCTTATACCCGACCAAAGTGCATCCAGGTTTTTGAAGCCCCAATCATCGGGCGATTCACGGCCAATGATTTTTTCTTTGCCTTGTAATTTGGATAAGTCCAACGTTTCCTGGATGATTGGCATTTTA
The DNA here is from genome assembly GCA_021151825.1 of Cellvibrionaceae bacterium. Taxonomy (GTDB): domain Bacteria; phylum Pseudomonadota; class Gammaproteobacteria; order Pseudomonadales; family Cellvibrionaceae; genus Cellvibrio. Next base: position 200,511 of record JAGKWQ010000005.1, on the reverse strand, counting down.
GTTTTGGCAGAAAAAAATATTTTTACTTTGGGCATAAGCAGGGATGTATCGTTTTGTTCAATGACAACGGCGAGCCGCCCACTTTCCAGCCGCACCAGTGAGCCCGTGGGGTAAATGCCTACGGTTTTAACAAATGCCTGAAATACGGCTTCATCAAAATGGCCTTTACTCCATTCGGCCATTTTGCGAATGGAATCGGCGGGAGACCAACCTTTTTTATAGGGGCGATTGGATGTAATTGCATCATAGACATCGCACACTGCCCCCATTTTTGCGAATAAGCTGATGTTGTTTCCTTTCAGTCCGTGAGGGTATCCGGTACCGTCGACTTTTTCGTGATGGTGAAGGCAAACATCTAATGCCATCGGCGGGACTTGATAACTTTCAATTAAAATTTTTGCACCGACTTCCGGATGTGATTTTACAATCGAAAATTCTTCGTCAGTTAATTTCCCCGGTTTATTGAGTACTTTCAACGGAATGGCAATTTTGCCGATATCATGCAGCAAACCCGCCAAACCGGCATCGCGGACGGTGCTTTCATCAAGGCTTAATTGTCGCGCCAGGGCAATCATTAATGCGCACACGGCGACGGAGTGCAGGAATGTATATTCGTCGGCTGTTTTCAAACGGGCAAGGCTGATAAGTGCGTGTGGTTGACGCAATACCGAGTTGGAAATTTCCTCCACTAATTCTTGTGCTTTTTCAATTTCAACGGCTTTGCCCATGCGCGCATCGCTAAACATTTCGATGACGGCATCTTTGGCCCGATTGCATAAACGGGCCGCTGTGCGGATTTCTTCATCAAGCGAAATGCGTTCGGTGGACGTTGGTTTTTCTGCCTCCAATAATAAGGCTTCAGTTTCTTTTTCTACTTCGGCTTCTGTTTTACCGGCGGTATCGCCACTCACATCCAGGCCCTGGCTCACATCAATCCATAATTCTTTAATGCCGCTCGCCAAAATCGCACGCAGATCTTTCTCGTCTTCCAGCAAAAAGCGGGTTTTCCAAAAAGGATGCTCCATCCATGAACCACAAAATTCACAAATGAACATGCCGAGTTTCATATCTTTGACAGCAATTCGTTTTAGCATCAGCCTTTTGGATTACTTGATTAGACAGGTGAATGGACGCCAACAGGTTAAATAACGTGAAAGGGTTAACAGCTTCCTTGGCTGAGTATAGTCAGGCTTTGCGCACTGGCTGCCAACTTGATACATAATATTTTTCCAATGAAATAATGTTTTTTATACTGTCGATTTGCGGCTGTTGATGAGGGCTGTGGAAATTGGCCAAACTGGCGTTTCACACCTATTATTTAGCTTGATTATTAATAGTTTTCCAATAAGTGATAAGCAGTGGGTGGGTGTCCCTGATTTATACCACCCCCCTTCCATAGGCCAGGTATTCATGGACAAAAATGCTGACATCGCAGCCAGACTTCAAGCATTGCGTGACGATTATGCCGCACGCTTGCCCGCCGAACTGCAACAGCTACGTACGCTCGTAAATGATTTGGCTAATCCCGAACTGCGTGCAGAAGCACTGGGGCAGCTGAATCATCGGCTGCACAAATTAGCGGGTTCCGCCGGTAGTTTCGGTTTTACTGATTTAGGCAAGCAAGCGAAAAAGCTGGAGTTGCAGGCGCAGGAATGGTTGGCGGGCAAAGCGCTGGATATGGGTTTGCTGCGCGTGTTTTCTGTTGCGGTTGCTGCATTGGGTGGTGATTTGCAGGCAGAGCGCAATAACAAACCTATGCCTCTGGTTTCGCAAACAACACCACAAAAAACTAACACGCTTATTTATGTCCTTGAGGATGATTCGGATATCGCTGATGAAGTGTGCATGACGCTTCGCCATTTCGGTCATCAGGTTGAACACTTTGCCACCATCGCTGCTGCCGAGACGGAAGTGCTCCGTCGCCCGCCAGATTTTATGATTTGCGACATCATGTTTGTTGAAGAAGGGCGCGAGGCTCCCGAAGCAGTAATGATCTTGCAGCAGCATTTACCAGCACCGGTACCGGTGATTTTTGTTTCCACCCGTACGGATTTTGATGCTTACCACGCGGCTGTGCGTGCGGGGGCGGTGGGTTATTTTGTAAAGCCATTGGATACCATTCGGTTGGTGGATTGTTTTGAGTTTTATCTTGATCGCCACCGTAGCGCTCCCCATCGAGTATTAATTATTGATGATGATTTATCATTGGCTGAACATTACAAGCTAGTGCTAAAAGTAGCGGGAATTCATGCTGAAATTAGCAATAATCCGCGCAATATTTTTGAGTTATTACAGGAGTTTCATCCTGACCTGATTTTGCTGGATATCAATATGCCGGTGTGTAATGGCATAGAGTTGGCACAAGTTATCCGCTTGAATCAAGATTGGTTGCGAGTTCCAATTACTTATCTCTCGTCAGAGCAAGATGTAGAAAAGCGTGCGGTAGCACTTGGACGAGCGGGGGACGACTTCCTGAGTAAGCCGTTGAGTGATCGCGAATTGGTAACTGCCGTATCCACCCGTGCGGCGCGCAGCCGGCAATTAAGTGATGCGTTGGATCGCGATAGCTTAACCGGTTTGCTTAAGCATTCGCGCATCAAAGAACAGGTGGATATCGAACTGAGCCGTACTATACGCAATAGCGATGAGCTGAGTGTGGTTATGCTGGACCTGGATCATTTCAAGCAAATCAATGATACCTACGGGCATCCTGCCGGCGATAAAGTTATCAAAGCTATTGCTCACCTATTGCGTCAGCGTTTGCGTAAAACCGATGCGGTGGGGCGTTATGGCGGCGAGGAGTTTGTGGCAGTGCTACCGCGTTGCGGGCGAGATGAGGCTTTATTGCTCATGGAAGATGTCCGTCAACGGTTCCGCGATATCAGTTTCAGTGCGGGCGATATTAATTTTAATGTGAGTCTTTGTGCCGGAATTGCGGCTTATCGTCCCGGTATTGATCGCGCTGAGCAATTGCTGCAAGAGGCCGATGCGGCACTCTATCGCGCCAAGACTGAGGGGCGTAACCGGGTTTGTTTCAGTCGCTAGCACTTTTTAATACAAATCATTCCCCAATAAAAACGCCCGGCAAGCCGGGCGTTTTTTGCTTCGAGCAACGGTATTAGTTGTTACCGTCCGGCAAAGGTACTTCCGGTGGGGTAGCATCCTCTGTTGGTACTGGCACGTCGCGATTCATATCTTCCAGATAGCGACGGGATTTCTCGCCACTCAGTGGCGCTTTGCCTGGCAGGTAATCACCTTCAGTTTTTGCCAGTTTGTCGTTTTCAAAATAGACCGTGTACAGGTATTGGGTAATCTCTCCCTGCGAACCACGGCGCACGCTGTACGGGTAATCCCAACGGTCATCGTTAAATGTATCAGGTACCAGGCTATTACCAAGAACGAAGCGCACCTGGCGCTTGGACATTCCCAGTTTTAATTGGGAAACCATTTCTTCGGTAATGATATGACCTTGTTGAATACCGACTTTATAAACACCGGGAAAGCGGAAGCTGGAGCAGGCGGTGAGACTGGTTGCAACAATAACGGCCAGAAAAACACGGCTGGCTAATTTCATACGAGGGCTTCCACTAACGAAAATGAACGCGGATAATACCCGAACCACAGGAACACTGAGAAGGGTTTGGGGGAAATAATGGCAGATGGTAACCACGAGCTGCGCAAGGCTGGCCTTAAAGTCACTTTGCCGCGAGTTAAAATTTTGCAAATGCTGGAGTCCTCTGAGCAGCATCACATGAGCGCGGAAGATGTTTACAAGGCGCTGATGGAGCAGGGTGATGATGTTGGGTTGGCAACGGTTTATCGGGTATTAACCCAATTTGAGACTGCCGGTTTGGTGGTTCGTCATAATTTCGATGGCGGCCATTCGGTATTCGAAGTGGCGCGCGGCGAGCATCACGATCACATGGTCGATATAGATGCCGGCACTATCATTGAGTTCCATAATGATGAGATTGAAGCTCTCCAAAAACGTATTGCCGCTGAGTACGGCTTCGAGCTTACCGATCACAGCCTGGTGCTTTATGTGCGTAAAAAACGCTAGGTTATATGAAAATTTTGAGAAAGAAGCGTTTTAGAGTGAAAAACGTTAGAACTTGGGTAAAAAAACGAGTATCGTTAACTGGTTCGACTTTTTCGCCGTTTTTTGAAAAGTATGTTGTTTTTTGAAAGAAACGTTAGTGTTTTTGATTTAGGAAACGTTGATTTGTATTACTGCTTGAGGGCGCGTTTATCGCGCCCTTTTTGTTACCTGCAATTTGCCTTTTTTGCTAGTTAAAGCGCCAATATTTCGCGCGCATGTGCCAATGATTGATCGGTAATCTTTAACCCTCCCAACATTCGCGCTATTTCTTCGACTCTTACATCACCGCCAAGCTCTACTAATGTCGATTCGGCGGATTTCTTGCTGGCTGTTTTCACTACCTGTAAATGTTGATGCCCTTTGCTGGCAACCTGTGCCAGATGGGTCACACAGATAACCTGGCCGCGTTCGCCGAGTTGCCGTAGTAATTGGCCTACCACATCGCCTGTGGCACCACCGATACCGACATCTACTTCATCAAATACCAGTGTGGGAATGGCAGAAGTCTGCGCGGTTACTACCTGTATGGCCAGACTGATACGCGACAGCTCACCACCCGAAGCAATCTTCCCCAATGGGCGCGGAGCTTGACCGGGATTGGTGCTGATCAAAAATTCCACTTCTTCCAAACCATTGGCGCCGGGTTTATCACCCAGAGGAATCAAGCTGACACTGAATTTGGCATTTTCCATCGCTAGCGACTTGAGCTGCTCATTAACTTGTTTGGCTAGTGAAGTTCCCGCTTTGGCGCGCTTACTGGAAAGTTGTTCGGCCAGCTGGCGATAGATTTTTTCGGCCTGGGCGACTTGTTGGGCTAATTGATCAAGTTTGGCATCACCGCCTTGCAACTGCTCCAGCTCAGCACTTAGCTTGTCGATCAGGTCGGGCAGTTCTTCAGATTGGATACGGTGCTTGCGCGCTAGATCATAAATCGCCGAAAGGCGTTCATCGACCTGCTGCAAGCGTGTAGGGTCCAACGCGAAACTGTCGATATGATGGTCGATTTCGTGTTGCGCTTCTTCCACCTGGATTTGTGCGCTGGTAAGCAGTTCTTCTGCATTTTTCAGGGCCCCGGATTTTTCGGGCAGGTTGCGCAAGATATGCAAGGCTCGATGCAGGTTAATACTTAATCCTTGCTCATCATCGCCACAAAATGCTGCCAGTTGCTGGCTTCCACGCAGGATTTCCTCGGCGTTGGCCAGACTGCGCTGCTCGGCTTCCAGCTTTGTCAATTCGCCAGTTTGCAGGCCAAGTTGTTCCAACTCATCTACCTGATAACTTAGCAGTTGGAAGCGTGCATTTACTTCTGCGGCGTTATCACGCAAATGGACAAAATACTCCAGCCGACTTTGCCATTCACGCCATGCCTGGCGGACTTGCTTGGCAAGATCGGTTTGGCCGGCAAATTCATCGATCAGGCGGCGATGAGTATCTTTGACCAACAGTGATTGGTGCTCATGCTGGCTGTGAATATCAATCAGCATTTCACCTAAGGTGCGCAGCTGCTGCAGGGTTGCTGATTGACCATTGATATAGGCTTTGGATTTGCCGTCGCTCGCAACTACCCGACGCAGCAAACATTCATGGGGGTGATCGGCTTGTTGCAGATCATTGCTAACCAGCCATTCCGCCGCAGCGGGAATCTTGCGTGTATCAAAGGTTGCACAAATATCTGCGCGGTTTGCGCCAACTCGGACTCGCTCTCCATCGGCGCGATCACCGAGGGTTTGGCCCAGCGCATCAAGTACGATGGATTTGCCTGCGCCAGTCTCGCCAGTAATCACCGTCATGCCTGGTTTTAAATCCAGATCCAGATGATCTACCAGGGTAAAGTTTTGGATGTTTAGATGAGTGAGCATAGGCAATCCAGATCGATTAGCGGCGCGCAGCACAGGTAAGAATGTGAAATAAAAAAGCCAGATACGCGGTTATTTCGTATCTGGCTATTTATACAGTGTTTGGTGGTGCGACGGCAAGCCTGTTTAAAGGCGGAAGCCCTCCAATTTGCGACTGAGCTCATCGGATGCGTCGCGGATTTGTTGTGAGGCGACCAGCGTTCCGCGCGCGGCATCCTTGGTTCCCAAAGAGGATTGTTCAACATGACTGACGTATTCCAGGATCAAACTGCTTGCCTGGACATGCTCAATCAACGAGTTGCCGATATGAGCCACCATTTTGGCAACTTCATCCGTTTCTTTGCGTACGCTTTCTACGATCTCTCCACCCTGACGGGTTTGGGCGATGCCGTCTTTCAATTGGGTCACCATGTCGTCCATATTTTGTTTTGCGACGCGACTGGAATGCTGGACGGAAGTAATGGTATCGCTAATTTCGGTAGTGGCCTGGGTTGTGCGTTGAGCCAATTGGCGCACTTCGTCAGCAACCACCGCAAAGCCGCGTCCCTGTTCTCCGGCGCGCGCAGCCTCAATGGCAGCGTTGAGTGCGAGTAAATTGGTTTGGTTTGCCACTTCACTAATCACCGAAATAACGGCGGAAATACTATTAATACGGCCGGCCAGATCGTCAATACTGCCTTGAGTCTGAATTACGCTATTGTCGATTTCAACAAAGCTCTTCACTGCATTGGAAATCAATTTTTGACCCTGATTAGCAGTTTTAGATGCGTGGTCAGTTTGGTTGGTAGCAACCTTGGCTTGTTGCATTGCGTCCTTGGTTTGCATATTGAACTCTTCCGCCGAGGACGCGATTTTGATGGTATTGGAGCTTTGGTCTTCAGCCATGGCAGTACTGGTTTCGGCTTTATGAACGATGTCATCGCTAATTTCATGCAGGCGCGACACCATGGAGGAGATACTGCTGAGCATATCGCGCAAATTGTGGCGCATGCGGACTACCGAACCATAAATACTGTCTTCAGGCGCGCGATGTGAATTGCGTTCGGTCAGGTCGCCGCCAGCTACAGCGCGTACCAATGTAAGTACTTCTTTCAGTTCTGCACCGAGGCCGTTATCCAGCTTGCGCGCAAACAGCACTACGGGCACCACAATAACCAGCATGACCAGAATACAAATTCCCAATTGCCATTTGGCCGTTTCCCAAAAACGCGCATTAACCTCATTAAAACCGATACCGGTTCCTACCACCCACTTCCAGCGCGGAGATAGTTTGGCGATCGATAACTTGTCTTCAATAGATCCATCAGCCTGTTTTTGGGTCCAATGGTAACGTGCCGTTTGCCCTTGCGCTTTGCCTACTGCCTTAAGCAGGATTTCTCCCACACTGCGACCATTGCCATCCTTAAACTCATGGAAGCTGGTGCCATGCAATTGCGGGTCGAGCGGTGCAGCAACGAAGTTCATCTTTTCATCGGCGACATAAACGTACTCCGACTTGTGATAAATGTTATTACGCAAGATTTGAGTGGCGATTTTCTGTGCTGCTTCGTCAGTCATTTCACCGCGGGCGGCCATTTGTTCCATCTGGATTACGGTGTCGTAGGTGCTGTTAAGCAACTGTTCCACCCGTGCGGCATTATCCTGGTTGGATGAGTAGCGGACAGTAAACAAACCGATCAGCATCATTCCCAGAAGACCGAGCAGGATTTGGGCGGAGACAATCCAGATTTTAACGCGCAATGACATAATGAAGAGCCCTCTGGGTGGCGAACTTATAAACAGGTCTGATGGACAATAGGTGTCATGGACAACGTTGTCAAATGGTATTTTGCTGACAAAGCCAAGTATTTAATGGCGTTATTCCCAATGGTTTGAAGTGCGGGAAAAATTACCTTATTGGCATATAATTCATCATTTGTTGCACAACATTGGTGCTGCTTTTTCATCGGGAATTTGACTGAAGATCAGTTTGGTCTTTTTGAGTATAGGCACAAATTGTTTGGCCACTTCACTGAATATCCGCTTGGTTTAATGATCGGATTTCTCCACAAAAACTTTAGCGCCAGCGCTTGAATCTCCTTCTCTCAGCCCCATATAGCCCCCACTGTCTTAATGGGACGCCTTATTGGCTGTTCGAGTTATCCCGGTGGCAACGCCGCCGCTCAACACGTGATTGGAGAATACAGTGTCAACTCAAGATTACACCGACATTCAAAATGCGACCGACACCCAACCCGCTGACGCAGCCGAACAGGCCCAATCGGAAGCGGCGGAGGTAAATATCGAAACCCTGCAAGCGCAGTTAGCAACTCTGGCGGCTGCCTATGAGTCAACCAAAGAGCAAGGGCTGCGCGCCCAGGCAGAGGCGCAAAACGCTCGCCGCCGAGCCGAACAGGATATTGAAAAGGCTCATAAGTTCGGATTGGAAAAAATCGTGAATGACCTGTTGCCTGTGGTCGATAACCTGGAACGCGCGCTTTCGTCGATTGACGCCAGTAATGAAGCCTTCTCTGCGATTGCTGAAGGTATACAGCTTACGCACAAAACATTTGTAGATGCGTTGGCTCGTCATCAGGTCGTTGTGGTTAATCCTCATGGCGAACCTTTTGATCCGAACTTGCACCAGGCGGTATCGGCAGTGCCAAGTCCGGATGTAGAACCCAATACTGTTATCAACTGTTTCCAAAAAGGTTACACCCTTCATGGCCGTTTGGTTCGTCCGGCGATGGTGGTTGTTTCCAAGGCTCCGTAAGCCTTATCCGGAACAGGGATTTTTTAGCGCCGGACTTGAATTTACCCACCCGGCGCCAATATAGAAACCAACTGCCAACAAAACGCAAATCCCCGACGATCTGCGACAACTGAGGCAAGTTCTTAACAACTGACGTACAAACAATTCAGTGCAAATCAATTTGTGATTGCACCCGGCAACAAACAGAATTTTTTAGGAGCAACACCATGGGCAAAATTATCGGCATCGATTTGGGTACCACCAACTCTTGCGTATCTGTATTGGAAGGCGGCAAACCAAAAGTGATCGAAAACGCCGAAGGCGATCGCACTACGCCGTCAATTATTGCATTCACTAACGACGACGAAATCCTGGTCGGTCAATCGGCCAAGCGTCAGGCAGTGACTAACCCGCACAATACTTTGTTCGCGGTAAAGCGTTTGATTGGCCGTAAATTCAAAGATGATGTAGTGCAAAAAGATATCAAAATGGTGCCCTACAAAATCGTTGCGGCTGACAATGGCGACGCATGGGTAGAAGTGAAAGGCGATAAAAAAGCACCGCCACAAATTTCTGCTGAAGTGTTGAAGAAAATGAAAAAAACCGCTGAGGATTATCTCGGCGAAAAAGTTACCGAAGCGGTAATTACTGTTCCGGCTTACTTTAATGATTCACAACGTCAAGCTACTAAAGATGCGGGCCGTATCGCAGGCCTGGATGTAAAACGTATCATCAACGAACCCACCGCTGCGGCATTGGCGTATGGTTTGGATAAAGGTGTAGGCGATCGCACTATCGCGGTTTATGACCTGGGTGGTGGTACTTTTGATATCTCTATTATCGAAATCGCTGACGTAGATGGGGAACATCAATTCGAAGTACTTTCAACCAACGGTGACACTTTCCTCGGTGGTGAAGACTTCGATATGCGCCTGATTGAATTCCTGGCGGAAACTTTCAAGAAAGATACTGGTATCGATCTGCATAACGACCCATTGGCCCTGCAACGTTTGAAAGAAGCGGCAGAGAAAGCCAAGATCGAGTTGTCATCCAGTCAACAAACAGAAGTGAACCTGCCTTACATCACTGCCGATGCAACAGGTCCAAAACATTTGGTGGTAAAACTGACGCGTGCCAAACTTGAATCCTTGGTGGAAGAGTTGGTCAATCGCTCAATGGAGCCATTAAAGCAAGCAATTAAAGATTCTGGCAAAGCAATTAACGAGATCGACGATGTGATTCTTGTTGGTGGTCAAACGCGTATGCCACTGGTGCAAAAAGCGGTAGCTGATTTCTTCGGCAAAGAGCCACGTAAAGACGTTAACCCGGACGAAGCGGTAGCCATCGGTGCAGCAATTCAAGGTGCGGTATTGGCGGGTGATGTTAAGGACGTGTTGTTGCTGGATGTAACTCCACTGACTTTGGGTATTGAAACCATGGGTGGTGTGGCGACTCCATTGATCGACAAAAACACCACGATTCCAACCAAGAAATCGCAAGTGTTTTCTACGGCGGATGATAACCAGACTGCAGTGACAATTCACGTAGTGCAAGGTGAGCGTAAGCAGGCGTCGCAAAACAAATCGCTTGGCCGTTTTGATTTGGCAGACATTCCACCAGCACAACGTGGTATGCCGCAAATCGAAGTAACTTTTGATATCGATGCTAACGGTATTTTGAACGTAAGCGCGAAAGACAAAGCGACTGGTAAAGAGCAATCTATCGTAATCAAAGCCTCTTCCGGTTTGAGCGATGAAGAAATCCAGAAAATGGTAAAAGATGCAGAAGCGAATGCTGAAGCGGATCGCAAGTTTGCAGAAATTGTAACTGCACGTAACACGCTTGAAGGTTTGATCCACGCAACAGAAAAAACCTTGAAAGATGCGGGTGACAAAGCGACTGCTGACGAAAAATCGGCAATCGAAGCGGCACTCACCCAAGCGCGCGATGTGGCCAAGGGTGATGATCTGGCAAAAATTGAAGAAGCAACTACCAAACTGACTGAAGCGTCGGGTTCGCTCGCGCAAAAACTTTACGCTGAGCAACAAGCCGGTGCACAAGCGGGCGCTGGTGGTGCAGGTGCACAACAAGCCGGTGGTAGCAAACCAGCAGACGACGGTGTAGTGGATGCTGAGTTTGAAGAAGTGAAAGAAGACAAAAAATAAGTTTTCAATTGCTTGATGGAAATATCAATAACAAATGCGGGCCCATGCCCGCATTTGTCATGTAAGAACAGGCAAATGTAACCCGTTAAAATACGGGAAATGTTTTAAATGACTGACCCCGTATTTCGTTAGACTCCATACGGGCTACGTGAAATTTTTAGTGAAATGTAACGTGCATTTCTTTTATCGGTGTAACCATGGCAAAACGCGATTACTACGAAATCCTCGGCGTCCAAAAAGATGTAGACGCAGCCGAATTGAAAAAAGCTTATCGCCGCGTGGCGATGAAATTCCATCCTGACCGCAATCCGGATGATCCCAAAGCGGAAGAAAAATTCAAGGAAGCCAACGAGGCTTATGAAGTATTGTCTGATGAAAACAAGCGCGCATCATACGATCGTTTTGGCCATGCCGGTGTGGATGGTCAAAGTGGCATGGGCGGCGGTGCTGGTGGTGCGGGCTTTGGTAATTTCAGCGATATTTTTGGCGATGTGTTCGGTGATATCTTTGGTGGCGGACGCGGTGGTCGTGGTGGCCCCAGTCGTGGTTCGGATTTGCGTTACAACCTCGAATTAAGTTTGGAAGATGCTGTTAAAGGCACCAGCGTACAAATTAAAGTTCCGACGCTGGTTTCCTGTAAAACCTGTGATGGCTCCGGTGCAAAAGCGGGCAGTAAACCGGTGACCTGTACTACGTGTGGCGGGCATGGCCAAGTGCGAATGCAACAGGGGTTTTTCTCGGTGCAACAAACCTGCCCATCATGCCGTGGTCGCGGAACCATTATTTCCGATCCTTGTAAGTCCTGTAATGGTCAAGGTCGCACCGAAGAAACTAAAACCTTGCAAGTGAAAGTGCCTGCCGGTGTCGATACCGGTGACCGCATTCGTTTATCCGGTGAAGGTGAAGCGGGTGCTGACGGTGGTCCGAGCGGCGATTTGTATGTGCAGGTTCATGTACGTGAACATAATATTTTCAAACGCGACGGCGCCGATTTATATTGCGAAGTCCCTATCGATTTTGTGGACGCCGCACTTGGTGGCGAACTGGAGGTTCCTACACTCGATGGCCGTGTGAAACTAAAAGTTCCAGCAGAAACCCAAACCGGAAAATTATTTAAACTGCGCGGAAAAGGTGTAACGCCAGTGCGCGGTGGTGGTGTGGGTGATTTGCTTTGCCGCGTTGTGGTAGAAACGCCGGTAAATCTCACCAGTAAACAAAAGGAGCTTCTCAAAGAATTTCAGGCAACGATGAAGGGTGGAAAATATTCCCCCAAACAATCGAGCTGGTTTGATGGGGTAAAGAAGTTTTTTAATGAGTAATTAAATGTTTAATTAAAAAGGCCGATTCGAGAGAATCGGCCTTTTTGTTTTTGATGTGAGCTAGATGTAGTTTGTGCTGGTCTGCTAAGGCTAGGTGCAGCGATGGCTAACAATGTTAATTTAAATGAATTTTTGTTGGGCATTACTGTTCTCTGGCTACGCTGCCCAGTTCAACATACGGATGCATTAATGATAAAAGTGTTTTCGGAAAACGCGTTTGCGAGACTTTTGTTAGGTATTGTGGCTGCGGCTGTTTTGTTGCAATGGTTGCCGTTGGCAAATGCAATGGGTTTGGTTGTGCTGCTTGGTGCATTGTGGGTTTATCGTGATGTTCCTCTGAGCCGTTGGCAAAGACCATTGCTGTGGTGTTTGGTGGTAACTTTAGTGTTTTGGGCGGCCACCTATAAGCCAGAAGAATTTTCTTATCCTTTTATTTTTGATCTGCCAGGCGATTCCAGCTCAACGCCACGCTATGAGTTTTTTGCCAATTTTGGCAAAGGTCTTTGCGGATTCCTGTTGTTATATTTTCTGTGGACAAAGCCGCGCAGTGATGAATTTATTGCAGCGCCGAAATATCAGTTTCTTGCTGTACTGCTAGCACCTGCTGTCATTGTTGCGGTGGCTATTCCTGCCCTTGGTTTACATCTCCAACCTAAAAATATTGAGCAAATATTATTGTTTGCATTAGGTAATTTATTAATTATCAGCGTGGCAGAAGAAGCGTTTATGCGTTTGCTATTGCAGCAATCATTGCGTAATGCCATCGCTGTTTTTACGGTTAATCGTTGGGTTCAGGAATTGGTTCCATTATTAATGGTGACGGCAATATTTGTTGCTATCCATTCGGGATTAAGTGGAGCTGCAATCTGGGTGTACGCGCTGACGGGATTTTTGTACGGTTTAAGTTATACCTTAAGTAAAAATATTTTCTATCCGATTATGATCCATTTCTTTGTTAACCAAATTCATTTTTCTTTCCTTACCTATCCGCTCGGATAACTGATGCAGGTATAACGCTGTGAAAAAATGGCGAAAACTAAAAATATTCCTGATTATATTATTCCTGGGTTTTTTGCTTCCTGAATTGCCTGTAATTCCGGTCGAAAGTGCGACGAGCAAAGACTGGAATGCCAAATCATTTTGGTTCGAGCCTTGGGGGAGATCTGGCGTTCATAAAGGTATAGATATTTTTGGAAAGCTGAATACACCTGTTCTTGCCACAACCTATGGCATTGTGATTTTCGCCGGTGAATTACCCTTGGGCGGAAAAGTGGTTGCGGTGCTGGGGCCAAAATGGCGAATTCATTATTACGCGCATTTGAATAGTAATTCGGTATTTATCGGTAAACCGTTATGGCGGGGCTCACAAGTAGGATTGTTAGGTGATACCGGCAATGCCAAAGGCAAACCGGCGCATTTGCATTATGCGGTGGTAAGTTTATTGCCTTATGTTTGGAATATTGATGGATCAACTCAAGGATGGAAAAAAGCGTTTTATCTAGACCCTGTAAATATTATTGCTGTTCAATAAAAACGGAGCAGGCTGCATGGTGCCGCCTGCACGTTTACTCTCAATTAAGCATTAAGATAATTGGCGTGATAACGCAAATGGTCATCAATAAAACTGGCGATAAAGAAGTAACTGTGATCATAGCCAGCATGCAAACGAAATTTGAGCGGGTGATGGTGTTCTGCGCAGGCTTTTTGTAATGTATCCGGTTTTAATTGCGCAGATAAAAAGTTGTCAGCGCTACCTTGATCAATAAATAACTGCTGTTTTGATTTTCCATGTTCAATCAGGTAGCAGGTGTCGTAATCATTCCAGCTTTCCTGATTATCCCCCAAGTATCCTGTAAATGCTTTTTGTCCCCAGGGGCAATTGACCGGATTGGTAATGGGTGCAAATGCCGATACCGATTGATAGCGCTCTGGCGAACGCAAAGCAATAACCAGCGCGCCGTGACCACCCATAGAATGGCCGCTGATCGATTCTTTGCCATTTAATGGAAAATTTTTATTGGCTAACTCTGGCAATTCTGTGGTGATGTAATCATACATCCGGTAATTATTTTTCCAGGGTGCTTGGGTGGCATTGAGATAAAACCCGGCGCCGACACCAAAATCGTAACTGTCTGAATCGCCCGGTAAATTTAATCCGCGCGGGCTGGTGTCCGGGCAAATAATTGCAATGCCTAATTCCGCTGCAATTTTTTGTGCGCCGGCTTTTTGCATAAAATTTTCATCGGTACAAGTAAGGCCGGAAAGCCACCAAAGTAGTGGTACTTTTTCCGTTTCTGCTTGTGGCGGTAAATAAATCGCGAAGATCATTTCGCAATTTAATGTGGGTGAGAAATGTTTGAAGCGTTTATGCCAGCCACCAAAACTTTTATTGGCGGCGATTTCGGTTAATTTTTGGGACATATTATTTTCCATTAAAATGCAGCCCGCTGTGCAGGCCGCATTTTTTGTCAACGTTCGCTATTAATAATGCAGTACAGTGCGGATGCTTTTACCTTCGTGCAATAAGTCAAACGCTTCATTAATTTTTTCGAACGGCATATCGTGGGTAATAAATTCGTCGATTTTTATTTCGCCTTTCATATAGCGATCAACATAACCGGGCAATTGGCTACGACCTTTCACACCACCAAATGCTGAACCTTTCCATACGCGGCCAGTCACCAACTGAAAGGGGCGAGTGGAAATTTCCTGGCCTGCACCGGCTACACCAATAATAATTGATTCGCCCCAGCCTTTATGGCAGCACTCCAATGCCGAGCGCATAACATTTACATTGCCGATACATTCAAACGAATAATCCACACCGCCGTCAGTCATATCCACAATTACTTGCTGGATCGGTGCAGAATGGTCTTTCGGATTTACAAAATCGGTTGCGCCAAATTGACGGGCGAGCTCGAATTTGTCGGGATTAACATCAATCGCAATAATGCGGCTGGCATTCATCATTTGTGCGCCCTGAATAACCGCAAGGCCGATTGCGCCCAAACCGAACACCGCAATGGTAGAGCCCGGAGTCACTTTTGCTGTGTTAATCACTGCACCGATTCCGGTTGTGACGCCGCAACCGAGCAAACAAATTTTATCGAGCGGTGCGCTTGGGGAAACTTTGGCGAGTGACACTTCCGGCAACACGGTGTATTCGGAAAATGTCGACGTGCCCATGTAATGGAACAGTGGTTTCCCTTCCAGGGAAAAACGGCTGGTGCCATCAGGCATTAAACCTTTGCCCTGGGTTGCGCGCACCGCGCCGCACAAATTGGTTTTACCGGAAAGGCAGAATTTACACTTGCCGCATTCGGCGGTGTACAGTGGAATTACGTGGTCACCTACTTTCAAACTGGTGACGCCTTCACCCACTTCTTCCACAATGCCGGCGCCCTCATGGCCCAGCACGGCCGGGAAAACACCTTCCGGGTCCGCACCGGAAAGCGTGTAAGCATCGGTATGGCAAACACTGGTAGCGACGATGCGCACCAGAACTTCACCGGTCTTGGGGCCTTGCACATCAATTTCCGCGAGTTCCAGTGGCTTGCCGGCGGCAAGGGCGATAGCGGCGCGTGATTTCATAATGGTTTCCTTAGTCGATAAAAAGCTTACTGACCGGAATCGATAAGCCCGAAAATAGTGTGATCAGTGTAGACTGCTTATTAAATTGCAATAAGCCATTTGAAAATCACTTAATTGTTGCTATGGAGCAATAATGCAGCATTGGGAACGGGTCGAGGGTTTTGTACAGGTAGTGCGCCATGGCAGTTTTATTGCCGCCGCGCGTTATTTGCAGGTATCCAGCTCACATGTGAGCCGGTTGGTCAGCCAGTTGGAACAGCAATTAGGTACGCAATTGTTGTATCGCAGCACCCGTCAGATCCGGTTAACGGAAGCGGGCAGTATTTATTTTGAAGCCTGTCGCCAGCTATTTGATGGCGTGCGTGATGCGGAAGTATTGCTGCAGCAACATCAGGGCCTGCCCACAGGCATATTGAAAATCACTGCGCCAGCCACCTTCGGCGATAAATACATCGCCCCGTTGGTTAATGATTTCCAGCTGCGTTACCCGCAATTGAAGATCAATATGTATTTCAGCAACCGTCAGGTAGAAATGATTGAGGAGGGTTTTGATCTGGGGATTCGCATGGGCGTGTTGCGCGAATCAACGCTGGTTGCGCGCCGCCTGTGTGACCGGTGCGAATATATTGTCGGCTCTCCGGATTACCTCGCGCGTGTCGCGCCACCGCAAACACTGACGGATCTCGAGCGGCATAATTGTTTAATCGGCACGCGTGGTTATTGGTTGCTCCACCACAACGGCCAGCGCAAGGATTTGATCGTGCGCGGTAACTGGCAAGCCAACTCCGGCCCGGCGTTATTGGATGCAGCGCTCAAAGGGCTTGGTCTTGCGCAATTACCGGATTATTACGTGGACGAATACCTGGCAAACGGGAAATTGTTATCAGTGCTGGATGAATTCCAGTCGCCGGAAATGGGCGTTTGGGTTGTCTATCCACAACAACGCCATCTCGCACCCAAGGTGCGGTTGTTTATCGATTTCCTGGTGGAGCAATTTGTGGGCGGTGATGTTATTTAGCAGAAAAAAATCATAAAAAAAGCGTCCATTACCTGGGCGCTTTTTGTTGTTTTTTAAACAAACACTTAAATATCACTCAATATTCTGGACTTGCTCGCGCATCTGCTCAATCAATACCTTCAGTTCCACCGCTGCCTGTGTCGTTTCACTGACGACAGATTTCGATGAAAGGGTATTGGCTTCACGGTTTAATTCCTGCATTAAAAAATCCAGGCGGCGACCAAGGGAATCGGTTTGTTTAAGGCTGCGTTTTACTTCGATGACGTGAGTGTCCAGGCGATCCAGTTCTTCATCGACATCGGCTTTCTGTGCGAGCAATACGATTTCCTGTTCCAGGCGTTCAGGATCTAAATCTATTTGTATGGCAGCGAGTTTGGTCTGCAGTTTTTCGCGTTGTGCTGCGAGTATTTCCGGCATGCGCGAGCGCACCGCTGCCACGTGTGTGGAAACACTGACGAGGCGGTTAATAATTAATTGTTCGAGTTCTGCGCCTTCGCGTGAACGATGCTCGATCAACCCTTCCAATGCGGATTCAAATAAATCCAGTGCAGCTTTATGCAGTGCTTCGCGGTCCAGTTCCTGTTTCTGGATCACGCCGGGCCAGCGCAAAATATCCAGCGCATTAACAGGTGCAGCTGCGGAGCCAAGAAGTCCGTTGATTTGTTGTGCGGATTTGGTGAGTTGCGCCACTTTGGACAGATTGATACCTAATTCGGATTCGCCTTCTTGCTCCCATTGCACACTCAAGCTGGCTTCTACCTTGCCACGTTGCAGGGCTTTGCGCATAGCGTCGCGCAGATAAGGTTCTATTTCGCGGAAATCTTCTGGCAGGCGGAAACTGGGTTCAAGATAGCGGTGGTTTACACTGCGGATTTCCCACACAAGGGTTCCCCAAGGGAGTTTGGCTTCACGTCGGGCGAATCCCGTCATACTGCGTGGCATAGCGGCTCCTGGAACTAAGTCGTTCATAGCAAAGGTAAATTCAAATGGGGCGGTTACGTCAGGCGACGTTAACTGGTAGAGTTCCCCGGCACATTAACATTCGTTTACAGATGCGGGATGGTATCACAGCTTTTTACTATCCCTTTGAATTTCTGATTTTTCCCCCGCAGTAAGGATCCTATTTATGCAACGTCCCAGTGGTCGCAATCCCAATCAATTACGCCCTATTCGTATCACCCGTCACTACACCAAACATGCGGAAGGCTCGGTGCTGGTGGAGTTTGGTGATACCAAAGTCATCTGTACTGCCAGTGTGGTGAATTCCGTACCGCCGTTCTTGCGCGGCCAAGGGCAAGGTTGGTTGACTGCGGAATATGGCATGTTGCCGCGCTCTACTGGTACCCGTATGGATCGTGAAGCGGCGCGCGGCAAACAACAGGGGCGCACGGTGGAAATCCAGCGCTTGATTGGACGCTCATTGCGTGCTGCAGTAGATCTCGGTGCGTTGGGTGAGAACACCATACATATCGATTGTGACGTTATCCAAGCCGATGGTGGTACTCGCACAGCATCTATTACCGGAGCCTGGGTGGCATTGGCCGATGCAATTAATTTCCTGAAGGGACAAGGCAAAGTCACCGGTGAACCGCTCAAGCGTGCGATTGCTTCAATCTCCGTAGGAATTTATCAGGGCGTGCCAGTGCTCGATCTGGATTACCCCGAAGATTCATCCGCAGATACCGATATGAACGTAGTGCTGGGTGATGATGGTGGCATTATCGAAATCCAGGGCACCGCTGAAGCTGAACCATTTACCGAAACAGAATTTGCGGCGATGTTAGGGTTGGCCAAGCAGGGAATTGCACAATTGCATGAGTTGCAGAAGCAGGTGCTGGGTGCCAATTAAATAAAAATGGTCTCGTAAATAAAAACGGCCTCGTGTTTACGCGAGGCCTAATACCACACTAACGAGCATTCTCCAGCTTCCACACCAATTTGGTTTGATGCCAGCAAGCGACCGCTTTATCACCTTCCATACAGGGCGAAAATTTCCAATTGCGTTTTGCGTGTGCAATCGCGGCGTTATCCAAACGCTCTGATCCGCTACTGGATGCCAGTTGCACGTCAACCACTCGCCCCGTTTCATTGATATATAAACGCAAACCGGTTGCGCCTTCTTCACCTAAACGAATTGATGCAGTGGGATAAGCAGGTTTGCTTGCTTGTAAAATTTTTGGTTTTACAACTGAACTCACGGCAATGACCGGTGAATTATCAACTTTGATGGTGCTGATAGTTTTGGGCTCACTATCGAAAATAACGGGTTGCAGTTGTGTTACGTCGATAGCAGTTTGATCAATCACCGGTTCTGGAATTGCCGGTGGCGAAGTTTCAACGGGTTTTTCCACAACGACTTTTGTTGTAAATACTTTAGGGATAGCTACATCAATGTGTGGCGCTAAACCGCTGATAAGCGCGGCGGCAATAACCAGATGAAAAACAATTACTACGAAAATACCAATGGATTTTTGTTGTGCATTATTTTGATAGGTATAAGACATTTTTTAGCACCTTCCTGAAGCTTGCTGTGAACGCAAAATCAAGCGGCAACGCTGAAAACCTGAACGGCAAAGCCGGATTTCACGCGATTGTTTTCGGTGAAAATTAATCACCGATGACTAGAGTGTAGGCCTCTAAAAAATATTGAAAACGGGCAAATAAAATTGTTTATGCGCGTGTTACGGAAAAGTGGGTTGGCGCATAAAAAATCCGCAAAAATAGCTGGAATTTTTATGCAGATTTTGCGATAGCGTATGTGAAATAAGGGTGATGGTGCGTGTCGGAAGTCGCTGCGCTCACCTATGCGGCCCATTCCAACCAACAAACCATGTTCATACCGTAGGTTGGAAGAGCGCAGCGACTTCCGGCTATTTCAAAGTGATTATTATTCCACCGGCACCAAACCCAAATTACGCACGATCTGCGCAGTAGGTTCAGTTTGGTTCATGGTATAGAAGTGCAAACCGGGTGCTCCGTTTTCCAGCAGGGTTTCGCAGAGCTCGGTTACCAGCTCAACGCCAAACGCTTTCAAACTGGCTTCATCATCACCGTAATTTTCCAATGCTTTACGCAGCCAGCGCGGAATTTCCGCACCACACGAATCGGAGAAACGGGTCAAATTCTTGTAATTGATGATAGGCATAATGCCGGGATAAATTGGCTGGGTAATACCGGCCTTCTGGCATTGGTCAATAAAGAAAAAATACGCATCCGGATTGAAAAAATATTGCGTAATCGCGCTGTTCGCGCCCGCATCAAATTTGCCTTTCAAATAGCGAACATCGTCGCTGTAGCTTTTGGCTTGCGGATGAATTTCCGGATAGGCCGCGACTTCCAGTTGGAAATGCTCGCCAAAATGCTTGCGGATAAAGGCTACCAGCTCATTGGCGTAAACTAATTGGGAGCCGCCGCCCATACCGGATGGCATATCGCCACGCAATGCAACAATGCGATCCACGCCTGCGTCTTTGTATTCCTGAATTAATGTTTTGATCGTCTCATCATCGTCACCACCAAACGACAAGTGTGGTGCGGTGCTAATACCATCTTGTACAAATTGTGTAACCAGGCCTTTGGTGTTATCGCGAGTGGATCCACCTGCGCCGTAAGTGACGGAAAAAAAATCCGGATTGAAAAAATTTAATTCGTTGCGAACATTAAGCAGCTTGGCTTTTCCTTCCGGCGTTTTGGTTGGGAAAAACTCAAAGCTTAAACGCAATTGTGAGTCTGTCATAGTGGTGCTCTACGTAGGTTGGGGCGGGCCGCGTAGGCTGAGGCGACCCCAACACAATTAACGAGGATAAATAATTTTTAAGAAGATGTTCATTCGTTTGCATGGATAAACATGAGCGCAAATTGAGAGTTCGTCATGTAGGGGGTCGTTTCTCACCCCAACCTACATGACCTGCCACAATTTACATCAATTAATACTTATAAGATTCCGGCTTGAACGGGCCTTCTACTTCCACGCCGATATATTCAGCCTGTTGCGAAGTGAGTTTGGTGATTACGCCACCAAAACCTTCCACCATATCTTTCGCCACTTCTTCGTCGAGTTTCTTCGGCAATACACGCACATACAAATGCTCTGCCTTTTGTTCCGCAGGCAAATCAGCAAATTTGCGCTCATACAAATAAATTTGTGCAAGAACCTGGTTGGCGAAAGAGCCATCCATAATACGCGATGGGTGGCCGGTCGCATTACCGAGGTTTACCAAACGACCTTCCGATAACAAAATCAAATGATTGTTGGTGGCTTTGTCGCGATAGATTTTATGCACTTGGGGTTTAACTTCTTCCCACTCCCAGTTTTTGCGCATAAATGCGGTATCGATTTCACTATCGAAGTGGCCGATGTTAGATACCACCGCGCCATTTTTTAATGCGCGCAGCATGGCGGAATCGCATACGTTGACGTTACCGGTAGTGGTAACCACCAAATCCGTTGTACCCAATACGATGTGGTTAATATCTTCAAATTTGCCAGTGTTAATGCCGTTGTTGTACGGTGATACCACTTCAAAACCATCCATACACGCTTGCATTGCGCAGATTGGATCTATCTCGGTCACTTTAACAATCATGCCTTCCTGACGCAGTGATGCAGCAGAACCTTTACCCACATCGCCATAACCAATAACCAATGCTTTTTTACCGGCGAGCAAATGGTCGGTGCCGCGTTTGATTGCATCATTCAGGCTATGACGGCAGCCGTATTTGTTGTCATTTTTACTTTTGGTAACTGCATCGTTCACGTTGATTGCAGGCACCTTTAATTGACCCTTTTTCAACATGTCGAGCAAGCGATGAACACCGGTGGTGGTTTCTTCAGAAATGCCGTGAATTTTATCCAGCATGTGCGGATATTTTTCGTGAACGATTTGCGTTACATCGCCACCGTCGTCGAGGATCATATTCGCATCCCAGACTTTGCCATCTTTGTTGATGGTTTGCTCAATACACCACCAGAATTCTTCTTCAGTTTCACCTTTCCACGCAAACACTGGAATACCAGCTGCAGCAATTGCTGCCGCAGCGTGATCTTGCGTGGAGAAAATATTGCACGATGACCAGCGCACTTCTGCACCCAGGTCGATCAATGTTTCAATCAACACGGCGGTTTGGATGGTCATGTGGATACAGCCAATAATTTTTGCATCAGCCAGTGGTTTTGAATTTTTGTATTTGCGGCGCAATGCCATCAGTGCCGGCATTTCGCCTTCGGCAATTTCAATTTCCTTGCGGCCCCAATGAGCGTCTTTCGCAAATTCTTCGGGGGTTCTAGCGGCAACTTTGTAGTCGGTGAAGCTCATAGTGTTAATCCTGTTTAATAAAAATTGTGTGTTGTCACATCAATTAAAATTTTTGCGTATTGCGTAAGATTGGGGTGAGGAACGAACCCCAACACAAGTAACGCGGAGATGTTCGTTAAAATCACAGAGCCTTTTTCAGTGCATCGGCTTTATCGGTTTTCTCCCACGTAAAATCGGGAAGCTCGCGACCAAAGTGACCGTAGGCGGCAGTCTGGCGATAAATCGGGCGTCTCAGGTTGAGCATTTCAATCAAGCCGCGTGGACGCAAATCGAAATGTTCGCGGATCAAATCAATAATCGCTGCATCAGAAATTTTTCCAGTGCCGAAAGTATTGATTGAAATCGATGTAGGTTCAGCAACACCGATCGCGTAACTCACTTGAATTTCCAAGCGGTCTGCTAAACCAGCCGCAACAATATTTTTTGCTACATAGCGACCAGCGTAAGCTGCAGAGCGGTCTACTTTTGATGGGTCTTTACCGGAGAATGCACCGCCACCGTGACGAGCCATACCACCGTAGGAGTCAACAATAATCTTACGACCAGTCAAACCACAGTCACCTACTGGACCACCGATAATAAATTGGCCGGTTGGGTTAATGTGATATTGGGTATCTGCATGTAGCCATTCAGCAGGCAACACATTTTTAATAATTAATTCACGCACGGCTTCGCGAATATCAGATTGTTTTACGCTGGGGCTGTGTTGGGTAGAAAGGACGACTGCATCAACAGCAACAGGTTTGCCGTTTTCGTAACGCAGGGTTACCTGGCTTTTTGCATCGGGACGCAACCAGGGCAGTTCGCCGCTCTTGCGCAGTTGCGCTTGTTTTTCTACCAAACGGTGTGCGTAAAAAATCGGTGCTGGCATTAATACGGACGTTTCGTTGGTGGCATAACCAAACATCAAACCCTGGTCACCAGCACCCAAATCTTTTTCATCACCTTCATCAACGCCCATGGCGATATCGGCAGATTGTTTGCCGATTGCATTTAACACTGCGCAAGAGGCACCATCGAAACCTACATCGCTGGAGTTGTAGCCGATATCCAGAATTACTTGACGAATCAAATCTTCCAGATCGACATAAGTGGAAGTGCGCACTTCGCCTGCCACAATTGCCATGCCGGTTTTTACCAGCGTTTCTACTGCAACGCGTGCATGGGGATCATCTTTTAAAATTGCATCGAGGACGGCATCAGATATTTGATCCGCTAATTTGTCGGGGTGGCCTTCAGAAACAGATTCAGAGGTAAAAACAGAATATTCAGACATGACTTTTCCTTTACATAATTTCAAATTAAAAAAATCGGTAGCCCGTATGAAGTGAAACGTAATACGGGATTGTTATTCACATCATCAATCGTTCCCGTATTTCGTTAGACTCCATACGGGTTACGTTTAAAAATTCGTCGGCTTAAAAAATTGGCGCAACTGGATTTGAAAACCATTGCGCAATGCAAAATAAACACTTTGGCCTTCATCCAATCCCGCCGCTCTAGCCCAGCGCGAAAAATCCTGTGGGTCAAAGCCTTGCCATAAATCGCCACAGGCGTCGCGCGCCCAATCCTGTTCGTGGCGACATAAATCGCAAATCAATAATGCGCCGCCCGGTGCAAGGGCGTTGCTTAAATCCTGGAAAATATCGGCGGGCGAGGGAGTATGGTGCAGCACCATGTTTACCAAAATACAATCGGCCAATACTTTATTGCCTGGTAAACTTTGGGTATCGCCATGAATAAATTCGATATTGCGCAAATTATGTTCACGCGCGAAATTTTTCGCTTTATCAAGCATATTGGCGGCGTTATCCAACGCAATCACCTGATTAAACTGCTGCGCTAACACTGCAAGAAATTCACCTTCGCCGGGCCCAACTTCCAGCGCGAGATTTTTATCGCGCAACGATGTGTTGTTGAGCAATTGCGTCATTTGCTCGGCGTATACCGGGTAGCTTGCAATCAAATCTTGCTGTGCGCGGAATTTATCCGCGTTCTCAGTAAAAAATGTTTGTGCTGCCTGGCTGCGTTCTTGTTGCAGTTCGATAATGGGCGCACGTAAATGGTCGGCAATCGGTAATGTATCCAGACTCGCAAACAACTGTTGCTGGAGCGCGGCGAACGGATGATCCGGAGATAAATACGCCCGGCGATAGAAAATTGAATTGGCTTCGCGCCGTGAACTCAACAAACCCGCATTGGCGAGTACCTTTAAGTGGTGACTCATCCCCGATTGTTTAATCGAAAAAATCCGGCACAGCTCTAATACCCCATAAGAGTCCTGGCGCAATACGCGCAGTATCTCTAAACGCAAGGGATCACCCGATGCTTTTAGCAGATTAGCGAGCGGGCTGAGCGGCGTTTCCAATTCGACCGTATCGGTCAGTACCGGGAGCTCGTTGGGATTGTTGTGCAAGGGTTGGTTCATTCTTTAGTCAGTCGCCAGAAATTGCCGTGCAGTCTACCAGTCAGAAAAACCTATATCAAAATATTTTGATATAGGTTTTAGGCTTTTTTGGATGCATTACGACCATTCGGGTTAACTTTTACGATTAACCTCAAGGCTTTTTGCGATTAATTGTGCCTCTCAGAACGGTTATTTCTTTACGGCTGGCGCTTGCTGGGTGAAAATGCCTGCCCATTTTGTCTGTAACTTTCAGTGTGTTAGTGAGAGTTGCACCCAGCGACGGTGGCTGGAACCCAACGACATAAAAGCCCATCAGAGGCCTGTAAATAAGTGGCGTTTGCCCAATAGTGCTTTGCAACCCCAGGGTGCCCTGAACCGCGTAGACGGCAGTGACGCACCCAACTACAACAGCAATCAACTTTATTTAAGGAGCCTTGAGTTTCATGCCAACTCGCCAACACCTTGCCAATGCGATTCGCGTCCTCTCTATGGATGCGGTTCAGAAAGCCAACTCAGGCCACCCGGGCGCCCCAATGGGCATGGCGGATATCGCCGAAGTTCTGTGGAATGACTTTTTAAAACACAACCCGCAAAACCCTGAATGGGCAGATCGCGACCGTTTTGTGCTGTCCAACGGCCACGGCTCCATGCTGATTTACTCCTTGCTGCACCTGAGCGGCTACGCGGTTTCACTCGACGACTTACAACAATTCCGCCAATTGCACTCCAATACGCCGGGTCACCCTGAGCGTGGTTACACCCCGGGTGTTGAAACCACCACTGGCCCATTAGGTCAAGGCATTGCTAACGCCGTTGGTTTTGCGCTGGCCGAAAAAGTACTCGCAGCACAATTCAACCGCGACGGCCACGACGTCGTTAATCACTTCACCTATTGCTTCCTCGGCGATGGCTGCATGATGGAAGGTGTTTCCCATGAAGCTTGTTCACTGGCTGGCACTTTGGGCCTGGGCAAACTCATCGCGTTCTACGATGACAACGGCATTTCTATCGACGGCCATGTTGAAGGCTGGTTTACCGATGACACACCAAAGCGTTTCGAAGCTTACGGCTGGCATGTAATCCCGGCGGTTGATGGTCACAACCCTGAAGCAATCAAAGCGGCGATTGAAGCGGCGCGCGCTGAAACCAGCAAGCCAACCTTGATCGTTACCAAAACCGTTATCGGTTTCGGTTCACCGAACAAACAAGGTTCACACGATTGCCACGGCTCACCACTCGGTTTGGAAGAAGTGGCACTGGTGCGTAAAACCCTGAACTGGGAATACGAGCCATTTGTGGTTCCAACCGATGTATACGAAGGTTGGGATGCAAAAGCCAAAGGCGCTGCGGCAGAAAAATCCTGGGGCGAAAAATTCGCTGCTTATAAAGCTGCGCATCCAAAATTGGCCGCTGAATTTGATCGCCGTGTAATTAAAGGCGAATTGCCCGCTGACTTCGTTGCAAAAGCAGAAGCACTTATCGCTGAGACTCAAGCGAAAGGCGAAAAAATTGCGAGCCGTAAAGCATCACAAAACACTATCGCAGCATTTGTTGAGTGGCTGCCAGAAATCCTCGGCGGTTCTGCTGACCTCGCCGGTTCCAACCTGACGCTGGTGAAAAAATCCAAAGGCGTAGAAGCTGGCGATGCAAGCGGTAACTACGTGTATTACGGCGTGCGCGAATTCGGTATGAGCGCGATCATGAACGGTGTATCTGCCCACGGTGGTTTTATTCCTTACGGCGCAACCTTCCTGATGTTCCAACAATACGCATCTAACGCGGTGCGTATGTCAGCGCTAATGAAATTGCGTAACGTTTTCGTTTATACCCATGACTCAATCGGTCAAGGTGAAGACGGCCCGACTCACCAGCCAATCGAAGTGCTTGGCACTTTGCGTTTGACTCCAAACCTGGAAACCTGGCGCCCGGCGGACAGCACTGAATCAGTTGTCTCCTGGAAAGCAGCCGTTGAGCGTAAAGATGGCCCTGCAGCATTGGTATTCAGCCGTCAAAATCTGGATTTCTTCGCGCGTACTCCAGAGCAAGTAGCCAACATCGCCAAAGGCGGTTATGTACTGGTTGATTCCGTAGGTGAGCCAGAAGCCATCCTGATTGCAACCGGTTCGGAAGTCGGCGTGACTGTGAAAGCAGCAGAAGCATTGAAAGCGAAAGGCAAAAATATCCGTGTTGTATCTATGCCTTCGACTTCTGTGTTTGATCAACAGGACGTTGCCTACAAAGAATCCGTATTGCCCATCAGCGTAGGCGCACGCGTTGCCGTTGAAACTGCACACGCTGACTACTGGTACAAATACGTCGGCTTCGATGGTCGTATCGTCGGCATGACCACCTTTGGTGAGTCAGCGCCGGGCAACAAGCTGCTGGAACATTTCGGCTTCACTGTTGATAACATCGTCAGCACTGTTGAAGAATTGCTGGAAGACTAAGTCTCTCTACAAGACACAAAACACCCGGCGCGAGTCGGGTGTTTTGTTTGTGATGTATGGTTATGTCAGCTTGACGAGTGAAGCCAAAAAGGCTACAAATGTAGCAAAATTTGCTACATTTTGCGGCGGCGCTCGATAATGAATTCCTCACTCGCTGATTTGCTCTTTAAAGAATATCGTCGCCGTGTGCTGGGGTTATTATTGCTACACCCTGAGCAGACCTACCATGTACGTGAAATTGCGCGTTTGACGGGTACTGTCGCGGGTACATTGCATAAAGAGTTAAGCAAATTGGCGGAAGCCGGTTTGTTATTGAAAATGGCGCAGGGAAATCAGGTAAGTTACCAGGCTAATCGCAATAGCCTGATCTTTGATGAACTGGCCAGTATTTTGCGCAAAACCTCAGGTATCGCTGATGTACTTGCAGATGCACTGGCTCCGCTCGCGCAACAGATTGATTTTGCGTTGGTGTTTGGCTCTGTAGCCAGTGGTAAGGCCAGAGCTGATAGCGATATCGATTTATTGATTGTTGGTCGGGCGGGTTTTGGTGAAATCGTCAAAGCACTGTATCCCGCGCAGCAGCAATTGCGAAGGGAAATTAACCCCAAGTTATATTTGCCGGAAGAATGGAAATTGGCGCTGGTTGAGCGCTCTGCATTTGTACGTGAGTTGCTTGAAAAACCGGTTATTAAAATCATAGGTGACATGGATGACACTGGATAATTTGATTGGTATAAGTTTGGAACCTGTAGCGCCTGATTCATTAACCATCAGACGTTTATTGGAAGCAGCAAAACGCAATATTCACGATTCGCATTTGTCAGGCCTGAGTAATGAAAATCGTTTTGATGCTGCGTATAAAGCGATTATGCAAATAGCGAATGCTGCACTGCAAACGCGCGGTTTTCGTACCTTAATCAGCAAACCCGGACATCACCAAACCATGATTCAAAGTTTGGTAAAAACGTTGGGTGTCGATATTGAAACGGTGATTGTTCTCGATGCGTTGCGTAAGCAACGAAATGTCGCAGACTATTCAGGTGATTTGGTAACTGATGCAGCTGTTAAGGAATGCATTACCCAGGCAGAATTATTGTTGGGCATGGTTTTCGAAAAGCTTACACCTGATTTACTCTGATTTTTAGAAAGTAATCACTACGTGTAATCAGAAAAATTTTTAATACAGGCTTCTACTAAAGTATTTTGTTTTTATCAGGAGAACAGCATGACCGTAAAATTAATGAAAGACCAGGATCTAGCCGGTAAGCGTGTATTGATTCGTCAGGATCTGAATGTGCCCTTGGAAGATGGACGCATCACCAGTGCGGTGCGTATTGATGCTTCTATCCCAACCATTCAGGCGGCGTTGGCTGCTGGTGCAAAAGTAATGGTGATGTCGCACCTTGGTCGTCCGGATGAAGGTGTTTATGACGAAGCTTCTTCATTGGCTCCTGTTGCAAAATATCTGAGCGAAAAACTGGGTCGTCCGGTTCCGCTGGTAAAAGATTGGGTTGATGGTTTTGCTGACCAAGGTGATTTGGTTTTATTGGAAAACGTTCGCTTCAATGTTGGTGAAGGCAAAAACTCTGACGAGCTTTCCAAAAAAATGGCGGCATTGTGCGATGTGTTTGTAATGGATGCATTTGGTACTGCACACCGTGCGCAAGCATCGACGCATGGCGTTGCGAAATTTGCACCGGTTGCTGTTGCTGGCCCATTGCTGGCGGCAGAATTGGACGCGCTGGCAAAAGTACTCGACAATCCTGCGCGCCCCTTGGTGGCAATCGTTGGTGGTTCAAAAGTATCGACCAAGTTGAGCGTGCTGGATGCCTTGTCAAAAATTGCTGACATTCTGGTTGTTGGTGGTGGTATCTCCAATACTTTCGTTGCGTCTGCTGGTAATGAAGTTGGCAATTCACTGTACGAAAAAGATTTGATTCCTGAAGCGCAACGTTTGCGTGCACAAACTGAAGTGGTATTTGCGACTGATGTGCGCGTTACTAAAGAAGGTTTCAAATCCTGGAATCATAATTCTGTTGCGGTTGTGAAGAAAGTTAACGAAATCCAGGCTGACGAAGAAATTATCGATTACGGTCCTGAAACTGCAGCACGCGTTGCTGACATTATCAAAAACGCTAAAACTGTTTTATGGAACGGTCCTTGTGGCGTATTTGAATTCGATGCTTTTGCAAAAGGCACTGAAGAAATTTCACGCGCAATCGCAGAAAGCGATGCGTTCTCGGTTGCGGGCGGTGGCGACACTCTGGCAGCAATCGATAAGTGGAATCTGGCCGACAAAATCTCTTACGTTTCTACCGGCGGTGGTGCATTCCTTGAGTTTGTGGAAGGCAAAGTATTACCTGCGGTGGCGATTCTGGAAGAGCGCGCTAAAGGTTAATTGTTGTAGTTAACCGGCGTTATAAAAAAGGCGATCTTTGGATCGCCTTTTTTATGGGTGATATTTTTATCGGATTGAATTTTGGTGTTAAAAATCCTGATTTCATGTAGAAATTTTCTAATTTTCCGGACCTTTCCAAATTTGAATTGCTTCTACAATTAGTGTCTGCCAGTAGGCAGTTTGGCTGTGGGTTGCATCCTGATTCTGTAATTTACCGTTCTGGCATGATTGTGCTTTTTATAAGGCAGCGTAGACTCGCGCTGCTTGGTTCATCGAACCATTATTAAAAATAACAATAATTTTTTCGGCGTGGCAAATCCCGGTTCCGTGCAGTTTTCTCTCACCCTTTTACTTGTAAGAACGGAGTGAGTGTTATTCGGCTTTGCAATACCTCATGAGCTTTTTAGCAGTGACATTTTCATAACGAAAAATACACAGCGTGAATCTTTTTGAGGAAATTATTATGCGTATCCCCCTGATATTCTCCGGCGTTTTGCTGGCGGCAGTTGCATCCAGTGCATTTGCAGCTAATCGTCCTTCCGGTTTTGTGACTGTTTGTAGCGAAGGAAAAACCTGTTCTGTTCCTGCGTTAACTAACGTGGCTTTTGGTCGCGCCGATAAATTTACTTATAAAATTTTATCTGGCAGTTTTGTGTGTTCCGACGCTACCTTTGGTTCGCGTGTTGCCGGTGGTGTGAATGAATGTTCGGTAGCGCGCGACACGTCCAGTGCAAGTAATTCTTCTGCGCCAGCGCAATCATCTTCCAGCAAATCGTCATCGAGCGTAACCAATTCGGTTAGTAGTTCAAAAAGTTCGGTGAGCACATCAAAAAGTTCTTCGTCGAGTTCAGTCTCCAATCCACCCGTTGGAACTTATTATCCCGGCTGTGAAAAACCTGAGCCAACCGAAACCGTGCAGCTTACGCAAACCCGCGTTGTACTTCCCGGTGAAGTGTTTGATGGTTTGAACAAACGCTACAATCTGAATGGCGGTAGCCAAAGTGAAGGCCAGCCACCTGTGTTTGAAGTGCAGGAAGGTGGTGTGGTGAGAAACGTGATTATCGGTTCGCTTGCGGCGGATGGAATTCACTGCAAAGGTAATTGCACGCTTGATCATGTGTGGTGGGAGGATATTGGTGAAGATGCTGCAACGGCGATGGGGCCGGCGGGCACGATCATGAATATCACCTGCGGCGCTGCATTTAATGGTTCGGATAAAACTTTCCAGTTCAATGGTCGCGGTGAATTACATATCAGCAAATTTTATGTGCAGGGCGCAGGCAAATTGGCGCGCACGTGTGGCGATTGCACCGGTAATGGCGGCCCGCGCAAAATTGTGATTAACGATGTGATTACACGTGATGTCAGCACTATCGTGGGTATCAACACCAACTTTGGTGATACTGCGACGATTCGCAATCTCACGCTAAATAACAGCGGTTCATCCAAAACCAAAATTTGCCAGGTCTATAAAGGTGTGGTGAAAGGTTCTGGTAGTAGTTCAGCGTTGGGTGTGGAGTTCGATACTGCCAACTGCGATGTTCGCCCCGCCGATGTAACCCTGCTCGGCAACAGCCAAATGAATACGTCTGCTTGCGCAGGTTCATGTCCCTATTAATAAATTATTTTCCCTTAGCGCTCCTTGTCCGTAGCGCATAGCTTATGCCCGGTTGAAAAACCGGGCTTTTTTTTGTGCGATATTATTTGGTCGATAACGGTGGGTAAACCAGTGTTTTTTCACACTGGTGCACATCGGCAATATAGGGCGAGCGCAAACAGAATACCTTGCGACGTTGCAGGTTGAGTTGTGCGAGATCCGTTGCATGGTGTTTGCTGAACAGGCGATCAAACTCACCATTGGCCTGCAATTTTTTTAGCCCCAGCTCCACCCGTGCAGCAAGCAGGGGCACACGCTTGCTGATGTGCAGGTAAATCGGGTAGTCGTAATAAATCAGCAAATCCGGCTCCAGGGTCAGGAACGGGTAGAGCGCTTTCTTCTCACGCCAGGTGTACATGGCTTCGTCGGCGCCCAGTGGCAGGCAGTGGTAGCGTTTGGCAGCGAGCATTTCAAAGAGTGATTCAAAGGTCGGCCCCTGTTTGGGGATGATGCCGTTGTATTTGTAGACTTCGATATCCGCCCAGTTAAGCCCTTGGCCAATTTGCAGTTGACTGAGCGATTTGATCGGCGCTTGCGGAAAGTTGGCCGGATTGATCAGGCATACGCGATAGCCGAGTAGCCCGCGCAATATATCCACCGGAATACTGATGACTTCACCTTCCGCAATCGCAGTACCGGGTGCGGCCCACAGCAGGTTGAGGATTTTGCCTTCGCTGATGAGTAAGGATTGGCGTTTGGCGCTTGGTTCTTCGGCAAAGGGAATAATGGTGTACTCCCCGAATTCGGTGCGGGTGCTCTCCAGGATCGCGCGAATTAACTCGAATTTATAAGCATGGCGGGCGTCTTTTTCGCCGCGGTCATAGTAGCGTACCTCCATGGTGTTATGGGTTGCCTGTGCCTGGCTGTGGAGCGATGTGACAACCAGTAACAACAACAGATAATTTACGATTTGCCTGTTCATCCGTGGTGTTACCAGTTAAGAGTGAGTGCTATATACCAACGCCGACCAGCGACATCATAAGTCATGGTATCGGTATTTACGTCCAGCCAGTTAATAACGTAAGGAGCACGACGGTTAAACAGATTGTTGATACCAAATGCAAGATTGTAATCCTTCGCCTGATAGGCCAGTTGCGCATTTTGATAGGTAATGCCCGGCAACTGTGCGCCCAGGTTGGCAGGATCTGCATTCAGTGCCTCGCCCTTACCCAGATATCGGGCGCTGTAACTACCGGTCCAGCGGTCGCGGGTCAGGTTGATTTGCGCGAGCGAACGCCATTTTAAATAGCTGCCACGACCACTGGTCACCTTGCCGGTATAGTCGATATGCGCAGCGCCCAAATAGGGCTCTACCTGATAGTAATGCAGGTAACTGGTTTGCCAATCCAGCCCGACTTTCCACTCGTTCCAGTCAAATTTGCTATTCAATCCCAGGTCTATGCCTGCCTGCTCCTCTTCGGCGGCATTAACCCATTGGGTGGACAGGAAATTGATGTCGCCAGAGAGTGGATTGCGGGTGAAGTTACTGCTTGAGCAAAAGGGATGGGAGTTGTTGCTGGAGTTATAGCAAGCGGCAAGCCGTGAGCTGCCATCAATTGCCACTATGGCTTTATCGATATGGATTTTGTAGTACTCAAGTGTGACTTCAAGCGGGGCAAACTCTGGCATCCAACTGAGTCCCAGGGTACGGGTAGTGGCCTCTTCCGGCTTGAGGTTGCGATTGCCGCCCAACGTAGAAAGCACACTGCTGACCAATTGCTGGTAACCCGCAGGAACTCCGGCCGCCTGGCAATTTTGATAGACCGGAGAACTGGCGGGCAGCTTGTTCCAGTTGCTGCAAGGGTCGCTAGTGATAAGGTTCAGCTTTTGTTCGCCGGCAAATAACTCGGGAATATTCGGCGTGCGGAATGCACTGGCATGAGTAGTGCGTATTTGCAGGCTGGGGGTGATTTGCCAATTGAGCCCCAATTTGTGGTTGGTGGTATTGCCAAACAGGTCGTAGTCGGAATAGCGCAGGGCAGAGTTCAGTGTGAGCGATTCAACACCGGTTAACGCTTTAAGGAGGGGTAGATTGGTTTCGATGAAGGCTTCGCGGGCTTCATAGGAACCTTCGGCTGGCTCCTGGCGATTGGTATTGGCTACACCGCTGCGGGTAAGGGGATCGGGATGGCGCCAGGCTTTTTCACGGCGCAGGTCGACGCCGGTAGCCAGTTGCACATGACCTGCAGGTAAATCGAACAGTTCGCCATTCAGGCTGCCGCTAAAGCCCAGCATCTGGTTGCCGCCATAGTCGCGGGTTTCGGTCATCAGGTAATCGAGTACTGCCGGGGTGACATCGCCGTAGCCCAGATAATCTGCACAGGGAATGGCGGCGCCCGGGCTATCGCTACAATGTGTCCGGTCCAGCGTGGCGTCTACATGGTCCAGGTTGGCAACGTTGGTCAAACCATCAACACCGGTATTACGACTCCAGTTGATGCTGGATTGCCAGCGCCAGCCGGATTCCATTTGCCCATCTAGCCCAATTAATCCCTGCACATAATCGATGTTCTGATAAAGGCTGCGGCTGCCAGCTTCCAGTAAGCGCCGGCGTTCCAATACCAGGTTCTGGCCGGTGGGATTGGTGGGATGGTCGGCGGCAATATTGATTGGGCGATTCAGCCCAAGGGTTCCGGGGGACGCCAATTGTTCGGATTCGCGCCGGGTGTAAATCCAGGTAGAAAACAGGCGCAATTGTTCGTCGAACTGCCATTCGCCTTTGCCGCTCAGGCTGGTGCGTTCAATGGGATTTACCGCATTCAGGTAGTGGTTGGCATTGAAATTATGTTTACTGGCGGAATAGGGTTCATAAAAGTCGCCATTACCACCGGCAATCTGGTTGAAGTTGATGCGCTGGCCATCGGCAAGGCGGGCACGCCCACCGATAGTATTGGCACTGTCTACGCAGATAAGCTCACCGGCAACTTCGCCCAGCCCGCAGGGCGCGCGGTCAGCCATATTGATCGGGTCACTGGTGAAATGGCTGAAGTTCACTAGCAGTGAACCCTGTTCGCCTTTGGTACCCCAGCTGAATTGAGCTGCTTGTTCTTCGCCATCATTTTTGCTGGTCTGGCCATAGTTAAGGCTGGCTTCGCTGCCTTTCAATCCCTGGCGGGTGATGATATTCACCACGCCAGCTACGGCATCTGCCCCGTAAATGGCAGAGGCCCCATCGCGGAAAATTTCGATACGTTCTACCAGTGCCAGGGGAATAGCGTTGAGATCTACGGCCGCGTTGGCTCCGGTGCCACCATTGGCCAGGCGGTGGCCATCAAGCAGTACCAGAGTGCGGTTAATACCCAATCCGCGCAGGTTTACATGGGTGCTGGCGTTGCCATTCACTCCCCAGTAGGCATTGCTCTGGTTGCCGGCATAACCCGCTGAAATAGGCAGTTGTTGCAATAGTTGTTCAATTGAGGTCGCGCCGTAGCGGATGATACTGGTCCGGTCTATTACGGTAATAGGGCCAGTGGCAAGGGGGGTTGTTTGTTGTATATGGCTGCCGGTAATGCGGGCGTTCATCAATTGGCCCAAATCCATGTCCAGTAGCTGATCCAGGGCATCAGCCGCGAGCACGGCAGGAGCGCCGGCCGTCGCTAACATCAGCCACATGCTATGGGACAGGCAGCGTATGGATCGGGGGCTATAGTGAGTGGAATTTTGCCCGTAACGGCTGAATCGCATGGTCGGTTTTCCGGCTGCTATGTGGATTTAAAAACTATAGCAGCCTGCGGACGACTTTCAGTTCCGCTTTCCCTCTTTGCATAAAGGTAAAGTGAGACGGCGCCCACCTTAGGGTGAGAACCCAATATGGGACGACGCGGTTGCACGACTGGCAGACACTGGTGTAACTGGGGTTCCCCTTTACGGGCGGCCTTCGCGGAGCAACGCGGCGTTAAATCCGGCACAGGCAGTGCCAGGGACAGAATAACAATAAATGCCAGCCTGATACCGTGAATCTCCTGGTTCCAATAATCAATAACAACATTTATCTAGGTCCCTATCATGAAAAGATTCAACAGAGTCCTGTTGTTGCTGGGTGCATTGGGTTTTGCCCATGCGGGTCAGGCGGCAATCATCAACTATGGTGCCGGTAATATCAGCGATACCATCAATACCGCTGGCTGGAAATGTACTGTGGATTACGGTAACTGGATCCATAACGCCGGCGTAGTAAAGCCGGGTGTTAGCAGTTGTAACCCGATTGGCGCACCTACTCCGATTTACCCGCAAGAAGTTTCGCCAGCCAATACCAAGCCAACCATGACGCACCGCTGGTGGGGTTCGATCCCGTTTATGGGTGAGATGAAAGTGGGTGTGAGCACCGATGCAGGTTACATCACTCCCGATCCAATTACGGCGCGCATCACCGAGCGCGGCGTGCGCTTGTTAGGTATTCCGGGCGGCCTGCGTACTGGCACTAATGACACTATTTATGCGATTCCCGATCCGTTCAGCGAAGTGTTTGACGGTATCGCTATCGGTAACTCTGCTTATTCAAATCTCGACGCCTTCCTGAAAGATTACAGCGATGGCTCGGTTACCGTGCAGTGGAAAAGTGGCTCCACCGCGGTAATGGAGGCGACCTTTGTGCACGGTTCGCCCTATGTTTATTTCACCGCATTGCAGGGAAACCTTGTCGTACGCACCAAGTCAGCAGACGGCGGTGAAAAAGGAATTTTCTATCAAAGTGGTAACAACCTGGGGGTCTGGACGGAAGTAGCGGGTAACCGCAATGCGTTCCTCATCACCGGCCACGATGCCACTACCTTCAGTGGTGTTAACACCAACAGCATCGGCGTAGCCAACGGCACCAAGCGTATGACGGTGACCTGGCTGCCGCAGCTGACTGGTACCCCATCTACTGCGATGATCACTGCCTTTGCCCAGTATGCGACCCAGCAAGTGGACAAAGTGAACATCAACTACAGCGTGGATCGCGCCACCAACAAAGTCACCATCACCCACCAGTACCAATTCAATGGTGCAAACGTGACAACTATGGCGGGTTTGCTGCCATTGCACTGGAAGAATTCCACCCAGGGCGTGACCAGTTACAAAGTGCGTTCGGCGCGCGGTGTGACCAAGTTTGCGACCACCAGCAGCTACAGCTACACCATCCCTTATGTTGGTGTACTGCCTTACTTCCCGGAGAATATTGGCGACTACAACGCGACCCAATTGCGCGCGCTGGTGACCGAGTTTGTTAATCAGGGCACTGCCAAGTGGAACACTGCAGGTGACACCTACTGGGCCGGTAAAAACTACGGCAAAGTGGCAGAGCTGGCGGCGATTGCCCGTTCTATCGGCATGACCACCGAAGCTAACCAGATGATCGCCTGGCTGAAAGCCGAGTTACAGGACTGGTTCCGCGCTAACACCACCGGTGCATTGGATACCACCAAATACTTCGTGTACGACAATAACTGGAACACCTTGCTCGGCTTTGATGAATCCTTCGGTGCCCAGCAACAATTGAACGATCACCACTTCCACTACGGTTATTTTGTGCGCGCTGCTGCTGAAGTGTGCCGTGTCGATGCTGCCTGGTGTGGATCAACCCAGTACGGTCCCATGGTGGAATTGCTGATCCGCGATTACGCTGCTGGCCGCAATGACAGCCAATTCCCGTACCTGCGTAACTTTGATCCGGCTTACGGTTTCTCCTGGGCATCAGGCCACGCCAACTTCGCGCTGGGCAACAACAACGAATCCACTTCCGAAGCAGCGAATGCTTACGGTGCGATCGTTCTGTACGGCATGATCACTGGCAACAATGATCTGGTTAACCGCGGCATGTACCTGCATGCATCATCAACCGCGACTTACTGGGAATACTGGAACAACATCGACCGCTTCAAAGGCCTGGGTGGCGATTACGACAACTTCTCCTCTACCTATACCAAGCCAACGACCTCCATTATCTGGGGCAATGGCCACGTGTTCTCTACCTGGTTCTCCGGTGCGTATGCACACATCCTCGGTATTCAGGGTTTGCCGCTGAGTCCATTGGTTCTGCACATCGGTCAACACGCGGATTACCTGAACAATTACGTCGCATTGGGTTTGAGTGAGTCCTCAAACGGTAAGCCTTCCGGCTTGCCGAACGGCCAATGGCGTGATGTATGGTGGAATATCTGGTCCATGACCAATGGCCAGGCCGCCGTGGACGATATGCTGGCGTACGGTTTGAACAATCTGATTCCGGAAGAAGGCGAGACTAAAGCACACACCTATCACTGGGTTTATACGCTGAAGCAATTGGGTCATCTGGCGACAGGAACTGGTTCCCTCACGGCGAATCATCCTGCGGCAGTAGCGTTCAATAAGAACGGCGTGTTGACTTATATCGCCTACAACTTTAGCTGTGCGGCGATCAACGTAGCTTACTCTGACGGCACCAGCTTCTCCGTTCCTGCAAAAGGCTATGCGTTGAAGCGAACTGGTCAGTCAGTAGTATCGAGCGGTGCAGGTTGTAGTGGCACCAGCAGCTCGGTTGCCAGCTCTAC
The DNA here is from genome assembly GCA_021151825.1 of Cellvibrionaceae bacterium. GTDB lineage: Bacteria > Pseudomonadota > Gammaproteobacteria > Pseudomonadales > Cellvibrionaceae > Cellvibrio. The sequence goes on along the minus strand of JAGKWQ010000005.1, from coordinate 162,999 downwards.
TCCAGGCAGCGTGGCATCGTCGGCTCCATCGTCTGCCGTGAACTCTTCGGTAGCTAGCTCCGCAGTTGCGACTCCTTACGGTCACACCGTATTGACCAGCACCAGCGTGCGCTTCCATGTTAATGCCGCGGCCTGGGCGGATATTCACTACACCATCAATGGTGGCGCACAACAAAATATCCGCATGACCCACAATGCCGATAACTCCAATACCTACACCGTGAGCAGCATTCCAGCGGGTGCGACCGTGCGTTACTTCTACACTATCGCCCAGGGGGCCGGTGCGATTGACACTGCGTGGGTACAGTTCGGTTGCTGCTCCGGCGGTACTTCCAGTACTCCGGTAAGCAGTGTGGCATCCAGTAGTTCTACTCCTGCCTTTACTCAATTGGTGCAAGCGGAAGCCTTTACAGCGATGAGTGGCGTGCAGACCGAAGCCACTACCGATACCAACGGTGGCCAGAATGTGGCTTATATCGATACCGGTGACTGGATGGCTTACGCCAACATCACCATCCCGGCAACTGGCAGCTATCGCATTGAATACCGCGTTGCCAGCCCATCGGGTTCGCTGCTCTCGGCGGACTTGAATGCGGGTGCGATCCAATTGGGCAATGTAACCATTCCCGCCACCGGCGGCTGGCAAAACTGGACCACCGTAAGCCACACCGTAACCCTCAATGCGGGCACTCACAGCTTCGGTGTGTTTGCCCAACAAGCTGGCTGGAACTTCAACTGGTTCCGTATTACCCGTCTATAAGTTTGTTATCCCACAATTAGTGGGATGTTTTTCAGCCCCTGGCAGAACCCGTTCTGCCAGGGGCTTTTTTTTAGTACCACTTTTGTGGGTGGGTAGAAATCACACACTGCAAATAGAGGTTTTTATGCTATTTAAGTATTTGATTTTTATGGTTTTTATGGATTCCCACCGGCACATGTAAAAAGTGATATGCCTCAGGTTCGAGTAAATTTTCAAGGTGGGACGACACTTCGTACGCCAACTGTGATTATCAATTCGCTAGAAAGCGGTCATGGCCCGACAAGAGGGTGACCAACGAGAGAAACCGCTCAATACAGCGGGCCAGAATAAATCCATACCAATAAATAAATGGAGAACTCCATGAGTAAGACACTAACCAATAAGCAATCAACCAGCTTCAGAAAAAAGCTCATTGCCACCGCAGTGACTTCTGCCATGCTCGGTGCCAGCAGTTTTGCGCTGGCACAGGACGATGTGGAAGAAGTTGTCATCACCGGTATTAAAGCGAGTATGCAGCGCGCCATGGATATCAAGCGCGACGCGAAAGGGGTAGTTGAAGCCATTTCGGCAGAAGATATCGGTAAATTCCCCGATACCAACCTGGCAGAATCCTTACAGCGTATTTCCGGTGTATCGATTGATCGCCAAAACAACGAAGGTAGCAAGATTACCGTGCGTGGTTTCGGGTCCGATTTCAACTTGGTAACCCTCAATGGCCGTCAAATGCCAACCAATGGTTCCAGCCGTAGCTTTGAGTTCTCCGACCTGGCGGCTGAAACCGTTAGCGGCGTAGAAGTGTACAAAACCTTCGGCGCTACCCGCGCAAGCGGTGGTATCGGTGCATTGGTTAACATCAAAACTGCCCGTCCGCTGGACAACCCGGGCCTGAAAGGTTCTATCGGTGCCAAGGCGGTAATGGATACTACTAACGAAGTAGGCGATGACATCACGCCGGAAATTTCAGGTATTTTCAGTAACACTTTTGCCGATGACACCTTCGGTATCGCTATCTCCGGTTCTTATCAGGAGCGTGATAATCGCGCGGTAAATGCCGATATCGCTAACTGGCGCAACGACATCAATTTCCAAAAAGCAGTAGCAGATGCTGGCGCTACGGTGAATGTAACGGATAACCGCACGGACAAATCCGGCCACGTTTACTACCCAAGAAACTTTGGTTACGGCATCGAAGATTTCCACCGCGAAAGAACCAATGGCCAATTGGTACTGCAATACGCGCCAATCGATACCCTTAAAACAACCCTCGATTACACCTACTCAAAAGTTGACCTGACCGCCATCAACACCGGCGTTGGTATTTACTACAACGATTCAGGCAGTGATGCGCGCGATGTGGTGATTGATGAAAATGGCACTATCACCAAGTTGACAGCGGCCGGTGATGATTTCGCCTCTAACATCCGTCTGAACACCTCTGAAACTGAAAACAAATCGTTTGGTTTCAATGCGAAATGGGAAGCGACAGATAACCTGAGTTTCAATTTTGATGCCCACAAATCTACCAATGAAAACGGTGGGGTTGGCCGTGGCCACAACGCCTTCCTGATTTTGGCGGCAGCCTCTATCGATAGAAAAACCTACGATGCCACCGCTGGTGCCGATATTCCGTATATGCACGTTACCTTTAGACCAGACGGTCCTGGCATCGTGAATGGCTTACCAACGGCAGCATCGTATGACTCCCTGTTCGGTGAAGCCAACCTGAACATCAACAAATCCGAGGTTGAGCAATACCAGATCGACGGTACTTTTGACACCAACGCGGACACTGGTATTACCTCTATCAATTTTGGTGCGGGTCAATCCGAGATTGCTAACCGCTGGCGTGGATACAGTACCGGTCAATTGCCTGCTGGCTGGTACGGTGGCAACGCCAACCTGTTCCCGGATGAAGTGTTCAAAGAAGAGAAACTTAACGGCTTGACGCCGTCATTCTCCGGTGGTGGTTCCAACGTTCCTTTCTATCACTCATGGGATTTTGAAACCAACGTCCAGGTACTGGAAAACGGCAAGTGGAAAAATCCAGAGCCATGGGTATGGGGATCAGGAGCGTCTAACTGTAATCCCTGTGTGATGCGTCCCGATTTGAATGGCAATCCGGTTAATGATCACCTGGTGACCGAAGAAACCACCAGCGCGTATGTGGAGTTCAACTCTGTCGGTGACCTGGTTGGTATGCCGCTCAATATCACCTCCGGTCTGCGTTATGAAAGCACCAATATTGAAGCCAACAGCTTCCAGCAAGATCCGAAGTCTATCGTATGGATTAACCAAACCGAGTGGAGTCTCATCCTGAATGAGGAAAGCTCTTACACCTCGGTGGGTGGTGATTACGATGTATTCCTGCCCAGTATCGATGTTAGCCTGGATGTAAATGACGATGTGGTTGGCCGTTTCAGCTACAGCAAATCCATCACCCGTCCTACCCTGAACAAAATGATTGGTACTACCAGTGTGACCTCGCGTCCAAAACCGGGTGAGCGTACCGGTACTGCCGGTAACCCGGATTTGAAACCATTCATGGCGGATAACTTCGATCTTTCTGCTGAATGGTATTACGACGAAGCGAGCTACGTGTCTGCCGGTTTCTTCCTGAAACAAGTGGATGACTTTATCGTTGATGTTATTACCGAGAAAGAAGTGGGCAACCTGCGTGATCCATCGCAAGGTCTGCGTGCGGCACAGGCAAGGGCACAGTTAATCGCTGAAGGTATCACGCCTACTGATACCAACGTGATTAATCGTATCAATGCCAACGCCGGCACTACCGGTAATGTTGTGCAGGACAATAATGATCCATTGGCGAAGTTCAATATGACCCAACCGGCCAACCAGGAACAAGCTCGTTTCTACGGTTGGGAATTTGCCGCACAACACATGTTCGGTGAAAGCGGTTTCGGTGTACAAGCGAACGCGACTTTTGTATCGAGCGATATCGACGTAGACAATTCCTCAACTGACTTCCAGTTTGCATTGCCAGGCTTGAGTGATTCCTACAACCTTGTTGGTTTCTACGATCTACACGGTTTGCAAGCACGTATTGCTTACAACTGGCGCGATACGTTCCTCAATGGTTTTGGTGAAGGCAGCACGCCTTACTACACTGAGGATTATGGTCAGGTTGATGTGACTGTCAGTTATGACTTGCCATTCGTGGAAGGCATGACCGTGTTTGTTGAAGGTATCAACGTTACCGACGAATCGCAGCGTGTGTATGCTCGCTACGAAAACCAGTTTAAATCTGCCAGCCAATACGGTGCGCGTTACAACCTGGGTGTTCGTTACAGCTTCTAATCGTTTTTGGGTTACCTGAGACAAGGAAAAGCCGCTGTTATCTGGCGGCTTTTTCTTTTTAGTAAAAGCACAACAACAAAACAAAAATAGTTAAACAAACGATTCAATTGTTTAGCCACTTTTATCAACAACCGTTTTGAATAAGCAGTAATGCGGGAGCCAAGTTGTGGCTAGTAATGTGTTGCTCAACAACGTCACTCATAAAGAGTTAAAAATCATCCAGCAACGCGGTACACGGCGGGGCGATACTATGGGCTACGCTACGATAGTGCCTTGGGAATTTCGTCAGGTTGCATCCTGCTACCCCATTTTTTTTCGCAAAACCACCAGCAATAATCAATTTGAAGCGGTGGCGTTATTTGGTTTTGCAAATGACGAAAACCTGGTCGCCGACGAGCACGGCTGGGGCGATAACTACATTCCCCTTTCAATAGCGCGAATCCCTTTTTCCATTGGCTATACTCAGGATTCTGAAACCGGCCAGCGTCAGCCAGTGGTGCATGTGGATACCGATCATCCACGCTTGAGTGCCAGTGAAGGCACTCCGGTATTTCTGGCGCATGGCGGCAATTCGGAATATCTGGAACAGATCAACAGTATTCTCGCTGAATTAATTAACGGTGTGACGGTCTGCCAGCGTTTCACCGATATTTTACAAGCGGAAGATTTACTCGAACCCTTTGTATTAAAAGTTGCATTGGATAATGGCCAACACCTTGAGTTGCGCGGCTTTTACACCATCAACGAAATGGTGTTGCGCGATTTGGGTGCAGAGCAACTGGCGCGCTTGCACAGCCAGAATTTTCTGGAACTCATTTATATGTCCATTGCATCCATGGGCAATATTAAAAAATTGATTGACAAGAAAAATAAATCGCTGCATCGCTGAGGACAATTATTATGCTGGAGCGCTTTACCGCAATTAAAATACTCGAAGGCATTACTCCGGATGCTATTCCCGCCGCAGTGCTTGATTCGCCTGTGCCATTGGTGTTGAAAGGATTGGTAAAAAACTGGCCCATTGTTAACGCGGCAGCGCAATCGGATGACGCTGCGTACGAGTATCTTTGTCAGTTTTATAACGGTGAAACGGTCAATACCGCCATTGGTGATAGCAATAATACTGGTGCTATTTTTTACAATCAGGATTTCAGCGGATTTTCATACGAGCGTGTGCGCACATCATTAACCAGTGTTTACAGCAATATCAAAAATTTGCAAAAGAGCGGTTCTGCGCGTGTTTATTATGTCGACTCCACCCCTGTTGATAGTTGTGTACCGGGATTTCGCGCGCACAATGATATTCAGCTGCCCTTTAGCCCACGGGTTAGTTTATGGATGGGTAATAAAACGATTGTGGCTGCGCATCACGACGTGCCGGACAATATTGCGTGTGTTGTTATTGGTAAACGCCGTTTTGTGCTCTTCCCGCCGGATCAATTAGAAAATCTTTATATCGGCCCGCTGGACTTTAACCCGGCCAACCAGGCGATCAGCATGGTGGATTTACACAATCCCGATTTTGAAAAATTCCCGCGTTATCGCGCAGCACTGGCGAATGCGCAAATTGCAGAACTGGATTCCGGGGATGCGATTTTTATTCCCAGCATGTGGTGGCACCACGTAGAAGGATTAATGCCATTTAATTTAATGGTGAATTACTGGTGGACAAAATTTCCGTCTTATATTGGCTCACCGCAAGATGCGTTCACCCATGCATTGATGAATATTCGCTCCTTGCCAGCCGACGAACGCCAGCATTGGAAAAACCTGTTCGACTACTACATCTTTGATACAGATCCACAAACGCTTTCACATATTCCGGAAGAAAAATTGGGGGTGCTGGGTGAGATGGATGAAATGATGGTGCGCCGTTTGCGGTCCCAACTACTTAATCGTTTGAATCGATAAAATTATTAGAAAAATACAGCTCAATAACAATCAATCCGGTGAATTTTTATAACAATGAAAAATAATCAAAGAATAATTATTGTTGGCGGTGGTTCTGCGGGCTGGATGTCAGCCGCCGCGTTATCCAACGCGTTTGGCAATACCAAGCAAATTACGCTTATTGAATCGGAAGCGATTGGCACTGTGGGGGTGGGTGAGGCGACTATTCCGGCGGTGAAATCGTTTAATAAATTATTGGGTATCGATGAAGCAGAATTTCTAAAAACCACCCAGGGAACTTTCAAACTGGGTATCCAGTTTGAAAACTGGGGCGCGCTGGGGGATGTTTATATGCATCCTTTTGGCTTGGTGGGAAAAGATTCCTGGATGGCCAACTTCCAGCATTTCTGGCTCAAGGCCCATCGTCTGGGAATGGCAAAAAAATATTTTGATTATTCATTGAATATTCGCGCCTGCAATGAAAATAAATGCATGATCGATCCTAACACCGGGCTTGATTATGCCTACCATTTTGATGCCGGATTATATGCGCGTTATTTACGCACCTACAGCGAAGCGCGCGGCGTAAAACGCATTGAAGGCATGGTTGAGCATGTGCAAACGTGCAGTGAAGATGGTTTTATCCAATCGCTCACACTGAAATCCGGCGACATTATCGAAGGCGATATTTTTGTCGATTGCTCCGGCTTCCGTGCATTGTTAATCGAACAAACATTGCATACCGGTTTTGAAGATTGGTCGCATTGGTTGCCGTGCGATCGTGCGCTTGCAGTGCAAACTGAATCGGTGGGCGAACCTGTTCCCTATACGCGTTCAACAGCGCATAAAATCGGTTGGCAATGGCGTATTCCATTGCAACATCGTGTGGGTAATGGGCTGGTGTATTGTAGCCGCTACATTAGCGATGAAGATGCAAAAAAACTATTGGTGGAAAATCTGCAAGGCACCATGAGAACGGAACCTCGCCTGATTAAGTTCCGCACCGGTCGCGCAATAAAACAATGGAACAAAAATTGTATTTCCATTGGCCTGTCGAGCGGCTTTCTCGAGCCGCTGGAATCCACCAGCTTGCATTTAATTCAAACCGGCATTGTGCGGTTGATCAGAATGTTTCCCGGCGACACGATTAACCAAACCGAGATTGATGAATACAATCGCCATTCCAAATATGAATACGAACGCATCCGCGATTTTATTATTTTGCACTACCACGTGACCCAGCGTAATGACAGTGCCTTCTGGAATTATTGTCGTACCATGTCGATTCCGGAAACCCTTGAACGCAAAATTAATGTGTATAAAAACACCACTAGTGTATTCAAGGAACAAGACGAATTATTTCATGAAGGTTCATGGCAGCAAGTCATGTTAGGGCAGGGTATTAGTCCGGCAGGTTATCACCCGGTAGTCGATAAACTCAGCGATGATGAATTGCAGCGACTAATGAACTCTATTGAAAACGAGCACAGTCAATACCTGGCCCGTTTTCCCAGCCATCAGCAATTTATTGATCACTACTGCAAAGCAGGTGTTCCCGATTAAATAGCATTCAAAAAAATGTAATAAAAAAGCCGAATGATTTTTCATCCGGCTTTTTTATTTATTGCATCTAAATATAGGGATCGATTAGAGGCAGGTGTATTTCAGCGGTGGGTAAGAATAGGGGCTCTGCGGTTGCACAGAATAAGGGCAACCCTGGCCACAGAATTGGGTCGGGGTGATATTCGGATTCAAATAACCGTTAGGGCCTGTTTGCACTGTCGTAGTAGAGCCTGGATAACAGGCCTGGGTTGCGGCAACGCTTGAGGTCACATATTTTAAAATCACGGCACTGTCGCACGATCCACTTTGTACATATCCGGTAGCAACCCAGGTAACGCTACAACTGGGCGAGTAACGATTATATTTTTGCTCGCGTGTTGCGATTGAAGTACCGTTCAGATCGCAAGACGTATTCACAATAGCACCGCTTGCACTGGATACCACACTGGTTGTTATCCAGGTGCAACCGGAAGGAACGGTAGATTGCGCGTAGCTGCTGGCAGCCATAGTACTGATCAAAGAAAAACCAAGACCCAACATTAATTTTGATAACTTCATATAAATTCCTATTCATCGTTAGGGTGTTTATCTGCGCGTGATATTCAGTGTCCCGTGAATACTCGCAGCGATGTTGCTACATCGCACTTTTTATCAGCCTCCTGGCTGACTTTTTGAATCAACTGGCAATTACCGGTTGAACTCAAACTGGTTGGCTCGCCATTTATTTTGATAATGCATACAACCTGACTTCGCCTTGAAGCTGGTGTGGATTCTTATCGGAAATTAAAAAAATATCGTCCCACCTTTAGCGGTTATTGAAACTGGGCTGGTATGGGATGGAGATAAGGAATATTGAAGCGCCATTGGCAAAAAAAGCAGATCATTATTGTTGGGCGTGCACCGTAAAAACCCCTGGTGCATAATGTCGCCACTACACAGCAAAAGGCCCGTTACAGGGCTAAATAAGGTCAAATGATATGAATAACCCCATTAAAAAAATAATGATTGTCGGTGGTGGTTCGGCGGGTTGGCTAACGGCTGGCGTCATTGCCGCGGAACATCTGGTCGATAAAGCGCGCGGCATTGAACTGGTACTGATCGAATCGCCGGATGTACCTATTATCGGCGTCGGTGAAGGTACCTGGCCTTCCATGCGTAACACACTGAAAAAAATCGGTGTCTCGGAAACGGATTTTTTTCGCGAATGTGATGCGAGTTTCAAACAGGGATCAAAATTTATTGATTGGGTAAAGCCCGGCAGCGGTGCCTATTATCATCCGTTCAATCTCCCTGATGGCGGTAATGATTTTAATCTGGCGGAGCAGTGGTTACCGGTTCGCGAGGCAGTCACATTTGCCGATGCTGTGTGCCCTATTCGTTATATTTCCGATCACAATCTCGCCCCCAAGTTAATTACCACACCTGAATTCGTCGGTAATAGTAATTACGGTTACCATCTGGATGCGGGAAAATTTTCCGTGTTCCTGAAAAAACATTGCATTGAAAAACTGGGCGTTACTTATATCCAGGATCATGTTGTTAGCATCAATTCGGCGGAAAATGGAGATATCGCCTCGCTGACCACCAAAATGAATGGCGATCTCAGTGCGGATTTATTTATTGATTGCACCGGGTTCGCATCGTTATTGCTGGGCGAACATTATCAAATCCCATTCAAGGAAGAGCGCCGCGTATTATTTAACGATAGCGCGCTGGCAGTGCAAATTCCCTATCTGGACGCCGACGCACCCATCGCCTCTTGCACTTTGTCTACCGCGCAGGATTGCGGCTGGATCTGGGACATCGGTTTGCCTACACGGCGCGGTGTCGGTCATGTATTTTCCAGCGCGCACACCAGTGACGAGCAGGTACTGAAAAATTTGCAGGCCTATCTCGAGCCCGCGATTGGTAAAGCCGCAGCGGAAAAAATTATGCCGCGCAAACTGACGTTTAACCCCGGCTATCGCCAGGAGTTATGGCATAAAAACTGTGTGGGTGTCGGTATCGCTGCCGGTTTTATTGAGCCACTGGAAGCCACGGCATTGGTATTGATTGAATTATCGGCGCAAATGATCGCCGAACAATTGCCGGCAACACGGGGTGTGATGGATACCGTTGCCACGCGTTTTAACCGGAAGTTTTACGATCATTGGCAACGCATCATTGAATTTCTGAAATTGCATTACGTGATCAGCGAGCGTCGTGATACCGATTATTGGCACGATCACCTGGATGCATCCACCCAGCCTGATGGTTTGCGCGAATTACTGGAACTCTGGCGTTATCACGTGCCCTGGAGAAACGATATTCGCAGCGATGAAATGTTCCCCTGGGCCAGTTACCAATATGTACTTTACGGTATGGGTTTTCACACCGCGCTGCCGGCAGCCGTAAAACGAAATGCCGTCATGGATATCGAAAAAGCCGGGCATATGTTCAATGAGAATATTAAAAAATCACAAACCCTGGTTAACAAGTTACCCACCAACCGGGTTTTATTGAACAAACTGCGCGAGTACGGCTTCCAAAAAGTGTAAGCGCTGTTGCCGTTCGTTTTATCGACAAAAGCCTGTCATCCGTACGATGACGGGCTTTTTTCTTTGTTATTTCCCGCTTTTCGTTCGATTAAGCCTGCGCTGGCATTTATCAGAACCCGTGCGAGTAAATTGCACACACAAAAGTGAATAGCCCCATGTTCCACTCGCGGTAAAAGTGGGACGACACCCTTTTGACTCCGATGCCACTATGAACTCTGTCAGCCGGATTGCGTGCCCGTGGTTGAGCCGCAAACCGGTGCCAGTGATTGGTTTTTCTCACTGGACTGAACCCTTGGGTGATGTCAGGTCCCCGGGGGTGTTAGCAAGAGTGGTGCAGGTACACATATGCCAACCCTATCTACACTTGTTAGCTCTCCTTGCTTTGCTCTGGCGTTCTACCCTCGAAAAGAACGCCGGGGCTTTTTTCCGATTCGGCTGCTCATATTCATCACGCAGGAATCGGCTAAAAAAATAACAGTATTTACATCAGCGTGCTTTTGGCAATTAACGATCGGCAAGAAAAATTAACAATTAAATAAAACCCGGTAAGCAGCAAAAAACCTGAATTTCCAAAAATAACATTTTCTATGGCGAGGTAATTTATGCCCACTATTTATAAGGCCGCGGTATATCGGCCTGCAGTGCTGACTCTGTGCAGCCTGGCTGTTGTTGTTGCGTTGACTGGCTGCGGTAAAAAAAATGCAGAATCCAGTGCGACTGAAACACTACCCACTGCTACTGCATCGCCTTGGCCCAAATTGGAAAACGCGGTTAAAAAAGATCCAGCTGTTGAAGCAAAAATTACCGAACTGCTTGGCAAGTTATTGGTCGAGCAAAAAGTCGGGCAACTGATCCAGCCTGAGCTGCGCCATGTTACTCCGGCCGATGTAATCGAATATGGTGTGGGTTCTGTCTTGAATGGCGGCGGCTCATTTCCCGCTGAAAACAAACACGCAAAAGTCGAAGACTGGTTGGCCCTGGCCGATGGTTTTTATAACGCGTCAATGAGCACTGATAACGGCCGCGTGGCGATCCCGATTTTCTGGGGAACCGATGCGGTACACGGCCACAACAATATTATTGGTGCGACTTTATTTCCCCATAACATCGGTTTGGGTGCAACGCGCAATCCAGAATTAATTAAACAAATTGGCGCTGCCACGGCGGCAGAAATTGCAGTGACTGGTATCGATTGGAGTTTTGCTCCCACGCTCGCCGTCGTACGCGATGATCGTTGGGGCCGCACGTATGAATCCTACTCAGAAGATCCGGCGGTAGTGAAATCCTACGGCGGAAAAATGGTAGAGGGTTTGCAAGGTGTTGCCGGTAAAGACTTCCTCAGCGAGCAACACGTTATCGCCACCGCTAAACATTTCCTCGCAGATGGCGGCACGCAAGGCGGATTGGATCGCGGCGATGCACAAATGAATGAAGCTGACCTGGTAAAAATCCACAACGCCGGATACGAAACTGCGCTTGCTGCCGGTGCACAAACGGTGATGGCATCGTTCAGCAGCTGGCAAGGCGTGAAGATGCACGGCAATAAATATTTGCTCACCGATCAATTAAAAAACCAAATGGGTTTTGATGGTTTGGTTGTAGGTGATTGGAATGGCCACGCATTTGTTTCCGGTTGCACGCCAGTAAGTTGCGCGCAAGCCATTAATGCCGGGCTGGATATTTTTATGGCACCGGAAGGCAACTGGAAAGAGTTGTACCACAACACCGTTGCGCAAGTGCAAAGCGGCGAGATTTCACACGCGCGTCTGGACGATGCGGTCGCGCGTATTTTGCGCGTGAAAATTCGTGCGGGCTTGTTTGATAAAGGTGCGCCTTCAACACGTGAACTCGCCGGCAAACGCGAAGTGATCGGCTCGGCTGAGCATCGTGCGGTCGCGCGTCAAGCAGTGCGTGAATCCATTGTGTTGCTAAAAAATAATGCGCAAACATTGCCAGTAAAAGCTAACAGCAAAATTTTAGTGGCAGGCGATGGTGCGGACAATATCGGCAAGCAATCCGGTGGCTGGAGTATTACCTGGCAAGGCACTGGTAATACCAACGCAGATTTCCCCGGCGGCTCATCGATTTACCAGGGTATTGCGGATGCAGCGAAAACTGCAGGCGGCTCTGCCGAGTTGAGTGCAGATGGAAATTATAAAACCAAACCGGATGTTGCTTTCGTTGTATTTGGTGAAGACCCTTACGCAGAAATGCAAGGTGATATCGGTAGTTTGATTTACAAAAACGAAACCAATCTGACGCTGCTTAAAAAATTAAAAGCAGATGGCATTAAAGTGGTTTCATTATTTATTACCGGCCGCCCACTCTGGGCAAATAATTTCATTAATGCGTCAGATGCGTTTGCTGTGGTCTGGTTACCAGGCTCTGAAGGCGCCGGTATCGCCGATGTTGTTCTTGCAAAAGCTGATGGCTCTGTCAATTACGATGTAAAAGGTAAATTGCCATTCTCCTGGCCTTCGTCACCTGCGCAATCGCCGCTTAACGTTGGCGATGCAGATTACAAACCACAATTCGCATTTGATTTTGGTTTGACTTACGCCGACAAAATTGAAACTCCCGTATTAGATGAAACGGCGGCGCAACTTGCTGCTGCACAAGCACCGGATACCGTTCCTGTATTCAATCAACGCGTAATGAATCCGTGGACACTGGTGTTGCTGGATCATGTGAACAACATGGCTCCTGTCACGACCAGCAGCGGTGAGTTGGGTGCAATAAAAGTATCGTCGCAAGATAAACAAGTGCAGGAAGATACACGCCGTTTGCAATTTAATGGCACCGCAAAAGCCACTGCAGTATTTGGTTCTACCTCGCGTTCGGATTTCAGTAGTTACGCGGAAAAAGGTGCACTGGTGTTCGATGTAAAAGTAAACGCCAAACCTGATGCTGATGTGAATGTAGGTATGTATTGCGGTAGCGATTGCCAAGGCGAAATTTCTGTTGCCGGGCAATTAAAAACCGCAGCGGTGGGTGAGTGGACCAGTGTGAGTATTGCGCTGGCATGTTTTGCGAAAAAACGCGTCAAACTGGATATGGTACTCGCGCCCTTTATGATTAGTACGGCGGGTAATCTGGATATTTCGCTCTACAATATACGTATCGAAAAAAATGCTACAACGCCTGCTTGCAGTGAATAAAAAATAATAAAAAACGCAGTGAAGCTTAAGCTTCACTGCGTTTTTCACTAGTGATAATCACAACGTTTTCTAAATAAATTTAAATAATGTTTGTTTTTTAAATTACTACAGCTCTTTTCCAAATACTAAATAGCAATAACACCCAGGGTTTTACAATAACAATAGAGGTAATTATGAAAAATCACGAGTATGGCTTCAAACCTGTTTTATCCTGCACACTGCTTGGCATCGCACTCGCCGGTTTAATTGGCTGCGGTGGCTCCAGCGGTGGTGGTAAAAATAATAAATCCAGTGCTGCGGTGACATCGGTATCCAGTATCGTACCGAGCACCAGCAGTTCATCGAGCAGTATCAGTAGCGCTTCATCATCAGCTGCAACCACATGGGAATTGGTATGGAGCGACGAGTTTGATGGCACCACGATTGATTCCAGCAAATGGGGCTATGAAAAAAATTGCTGGGGCGGCGGCAATAATGAACAGCAGTGTTACACCGATCGCCCGGTAAATTCTTTTGTTGCCGATGGTGTTTTAAATATTGTTGCCAAACGTGAAGATTTCACCGGTTCTGATTCAGCAGAAGGCGAAAGCCCGACCACCAAAACATTGCCTTATACCTCGGCGCGTTTGCGCACCAAAAATATAAAAGAGTGGACCTTCGGGCGTTTTGAAATTCGCGCGAAATTGCCAGCAGGCCAAGGCACCTGGCCAGCGATCTGGATGTTGCCAACCAACTCGCCTTACGGCGTGTGGGCATCCAGTGGCGAGATCGACATTATGGAAGCTGTGAATTTAAAAACGGTTACCAATGGCAGTGCACCTGAAGCGCGTGTGCACGGTACATTGCATTATGGTCGTGTGTGGCCGGGCAATGTAAATGCGGGCGCAGCCTATTCACTTCCCAATAATGCAAACCCTGCGGATGATTTTCATACCTACGCGGTTGAATGGGAAGAAGGTGAAATTCGCTGGTATGTTGATGACGTTCATTTTGCAACGCAACGTGAGACCGGCTGGTACGGACAATACATGCAAGACGGCACCTTGAAAGATGCGCCTGTTGGTGCACCTTTTGATCGTTTTTCAAAATTCCACTTATTGTTGAATCTCGCAGTAGGCGGCAATTGGGCCGGCAACGTTAACAATACCGGCATCGATGCATCCGTATTTCCGCAAACCATGTTGGTAGATTTCGTGCGCGTTTATCAATGCAGTGTTGCGCCGGCAACCGGGAAAGGTTGTGCAACTATTGGTGCGAATGCAGAAATTGTTCCCGGTCACCAGCGCCCTGTTATTGGCGATGTGAAATTGCCGGGGCCGCCATTATTTTTAATGTACGGCGATGATATTGCTACCGGTTTAAGTTTTGATTCCTACAATCCTGATGGTGTTATCAGCCATTCTGAAGTGGCAGAAGCGGGGCGCGGTGAAGTGTGGAATGTGGTAAAAACCGGTGCGAATGGCAACGCTTATTTTAAAGTGGCAGGCGACCCGACCGATATGCGCGGCTGGGCCATGGATAGCGAATTAATTTTCGACGTGAAAGTAAATAGCAAAGCCGATGGCGCAAAATTATTGGTAAAACTCGATAGCGGCTGGCCCAATGTAAGTGATGTGGAAGTGCCTGTTGCTGAAAATGGTATGTGGAAAGAGTTTCGCATTACCCTTGCTGATTTATTGGATAACGGTAATTCCATGGCATCTGGTAAAGCGACACTCGCATCTATCGTAAATACTTTTGTGGTAGATCCTTCAGCGGCGATGAATGTGTCGTTCGATAATATTCGCATTGAAGGTAAAGCCAGCAGTGGAGTTGATGAGTTTGCAAAATTGCCGCTATTTACACTGTATGACAATAGCACTGCATCCGGTTTGCAAGTACAAAGTTATAACCCGGCTGGCCACATCACTGCGTCTGAAGTCGATGAAGCTGATCACGGTAAGGTATTCAAAGTGGTAAAAACCGGTAGTGACGGCAATGTATTTTTTAACGTAATAAACGGTCCCGCCAATTTAAATCACTGGTCTTCCAACGGTGAGTTGGTGTTTGATTTCAAGGTAAACAGCAAAGCCGACGATACCAAACTGCTAATTAAAATGGACAGCGGTTGGCCCAACGTGAGTGATGTATCTGTACCTCTTCCAGCAAATGGTGTTTGGGCTGAATATCGCATCGGCGTTGCCGATTTAATTGATAACGGCAATTCGGTTTCATGTTGTCCTGGCGTGGCCAAACTTAATGCCATTACCAACATTTTTGTTGTCGAACCTTCCGGCGCAATTGATGTGGTGTTTGATAATGTGAGATTGGTGGAGAAGCCATAAAGAAATTACGGTAATTCACACTGAGAAAAAGCCGGCAAACATTGCCGGCTTTTTCTTTTTTCAGAGGTTAATTTTTGCGTTTTTGTTTAAAAAATTTTGTCAGTGAGATGCGGGTTAAATTATTTTCATAGGTGAAATGCTTAGATTTTTTTGTCTCGCACAGCGTGGATGGGTGGCCTTAATGCTAATCTAGGCGCCTTTTTATCCAGGCCATGGTGGCTTGTTGGGAAGCGTTTTTAGTGGAATTAATGTTTAGGACTTAACGGAAAAAATATGAATAAATTATTTTCTTTACCTTACGGGATAATGCTGGTGACCTTGGGGTTGGTCGGTTGTGGTGGAGGAGGTGGTGGTTCTTCTGCACCAAAACCGACACCGGTATCTTCTGTGGTGCCGGCGACGAGTTCGTCATCGGTTCAATCATCAAGTCTTTCTTCGTCGAGTCTCTCTTCTTCCAGTCAGGCGTCATCCAGTTTGCTATCGTCCAGTGCGGTGTCGTCTTCGGTTATCGGTGTTCAACCAAGCTCATCAAGTTCATCCAGCTCATTAAGTTCGTCATCATTGTCACTGGCATCCAGTAGTGTGGCTGCGCCTTTTACCATTCGGGGAACTGCGGGCGCGGATGCGTTGGCAGAGGGCGAAATTAGTGTGGTGATTGGTGCGCGCAGCTATAAAGCAGCGATCGATGTAGACAAAACGTACAGCCTCAAACTGGATGTTCCGGAGCTGGATCTTGATAAACCATTCGCCGCAATTGCCACTGGTGCTGGCAGTGATAAATGGGTGAAGCTGGCCGCGTTCTATCCTTCTGTGCGTGCGTTAACTGAAAAATCAGGTAGCGATAAAATTCTGGATGCAAGCGAATATGCCGGCGCCAATATTACCCTGCTGACAACCGCTGAATATGCTGAAATTATGAATAGCGGTTTGCCGGTGACTACCGATGCGCAACGCAGGGCAGCTATTTTTAATTTGCAGCCGATAAAAGTACTGGAGCAAGCGGCGGTGTTGTCGCGGGTGTTGAACTATATCAATGTTGATCTTCCTATCCAATCCGCGAACACTCTGGATTATTTACTGGATGCCGATCTCGCCGAAAGTTATTTGGAAATTTTGCGTATTAGCGATAAATGGTCGTTGGATGATGAAATAAAGACTATTCAAGGAAGTTCTGTACAGGTCTCCGTATCCGCTAAAAAAATTGTCGGTCACTATTTTCTGGAGGCGGAAAGCTCGCAATATTTTTTGACATTTAATAGCGACGGTAGTGGTGCTCTTAAAACAACGACTATGCATAGCAAAATGTTGAGCTCAGACAGTGAAAATGCAAAATTTACCTGGCAGCGCAAAGGTAAAGTTGTGAAGCTGGATTTTAGTGAGGCCGTTGAATTAACAACGAATAGCATTAATGTGGCTGAAGATGGAAACATTTATAATTGTGATGAAAGTTCAACATCGCAAGTGGAGCTTTGTAAGGTCACCTTTAAATCGGTGCAATTGGATTTAATTTCAGAACTGGATTTCCGTTACATCGCAAACCTTAAATTGGATATAGACGCGGTAAAAGAAGCTAATAGCGCACCGGTTTACAGCGGCTCACTTAAGGCCCAGCTCGCACGTTTAATGCCTGTTGACGATTTTGCGGCTGTTACAGTAAATGATTTGATTGGTTTTGAATGGATCAGTGATAAGTACGCTTATGTTTTTTCAGCCAATGGAACAGTAAAGCAAACCAATCTGGCAAGTAAAACCGAACGTACCGTGAATTGGACACTCGAAAAAAGCCACATCTTGATTGATGGCCTGGATTTATGGATTACCCACAATGAGCGCGCAGGTTTCAGTGTAATTTCTGTTGATAGTGCCACCATCTATCGCACTTCTTTAATTAAACGCACGGCTGTTTCATTGCAAGAGTCTGATTGGGTTGGTCGCTGGGCGTCTTACCGCGCTGGTTTGCCTTCCACCGCCTACGATGTGAATGCAGATAAAACATGGCGCGATGGTTTTGAGAATGGTTCTTTGGGCAATTGGTCACGAGTGGATGGCCATCGCTATACGGCACTGTCCAATGGTGCATGGAGAATGACGCGCGATGTGTTGGCAATTCACGATGGCAAATATTATTTGAGTGTTTGTCAGGGCGTAGAAGCTACACCCTTTGCGCCTATAGGCTGTTACCTTTCCGAAGATTCGCTTTCAAAAAATTACAGCTCACATATTTTCTGGAATAATTGGTCCTATCCGGTTTTTAATGAGAAAGTATCCAATGGCAGTTGGACTTATATGCTGGGTGCGGTTATTTACTCTGCTACATCAACTTCCATTCTGGAGGGTGGGTACTATACAAAAGTTTCGCCAACCCGTTTATTTAATACCAGGACGAACACTATTGTAGAGATGACAGCGGCCACCCAAAATGGTATCGAGTTATGTGAATACACTGCAAATAGTAGCTGCCGTGAGAAAGACAAGCGCAATTACGAGCGCGGATTGGAAATCGGTTTGACTCGTAACACGGGTGGTTTTGTATACCATGATATTAGCTTTATTAATCATGACGCCGGTTTCTTTAAAACTGAACAACGATCTGTGGATAAAGTATTTATGGTTCCAAAAAATACGGCACAACGATTAATTGTCCAGCCAAACCTTGGTTATACGGCAAACGTAACCGGTTGTGGTGGTGCGTTAGTTGGCCAGGAGTATCGTATTCCTGCGTTGTCTGCTAATTGCGAAATTACCGTTAATTTTAGACGTTAATAAAATGTGAATGTAATCAATAGAGAAACATTCACGATAAATAAAAAAGGATGCTCTGCAAAGAGCATCCTTTTTTGTTGTAGCGATCGAATAAATCTTAAAAATCCGCTCTTACCCCCAGGCTGATACGACGACCGGAAAATTCATACATCGTCGGGAAGGATGGATCGATAGTGTAACCACTGGTCGCTTCATCGGTGATGTTAATGCCTTCCAAAACCACTTTGATGTTGTTGGTTACCTGATAACCCACTGACACATCGGTTTGACCGTAAGCATCGCGATAAACCGGATACATGTCACTGGCGATTGCCTCTACATATTTGTCTTTGTAGTTGTAAGAAACGCGCGCATCGAATTTTGCATTCTCATAATAAAACGTCAGGTTGTAGGTTTCATCGGCCAAGCCTTCCGGTGGTGCAGGAATACCCAGGTCTGATTCGCCGGTGAGTGAATTATCGAGCATGGTGAAGTTGGCGTTGATACCAAAACCGTCCAGCGATTCATGCAGCATGTTCAACGGGAATTGGGCAATCAACTCCACACCGGAAACATCATAATCACCTTCAGCGTTTACCTTTTGATAAATTTCAAAATCATATACACCGTCGATGGTACCGTTGGCATTGTATTTGGTTACGTCTTTTACAACACCGGTGAGTGATTCGCGCACAACACCTTCAATGGTTTTTTCAAAATAAGAGGCGGCAAATAATGCGCCGTCACCGACGTACCATTCCAGACCCAATTCCCATTGATCCGCATAGGTGGGCTTAAGGTCAGGGTTACCATCGCGATATTTAAATTCGCTGAGGCTCACGGTACGTTTGTAGGCAATATCAGTTAATGCAGGACGAATCAGCGTTTCAGATGCACCTGCACGCAGCAACAAGTTTTCAGTTAATTCCATGCTCATATTGAGGCTTGGTAATACATCGCGGTAACTACCTTCTTTGGAAATCGGGGTCGGTGTGTAACCTGTAGTACCGTTTGGATTTTGCACCTGGTGATAGCCAAACGAATTCACCGTGGTATCGACAGAGCGAACACCGGCATTAATCATGACCGGTTTGTTGGCGACATCAAATTTAAAATCAGTCATCGCATACACGCTCAGCACTTCTTCATCGACGCGATAATATTCGCTATCGGCGAAATCGACTTTAAAACCAGTGTAACGGAAAGTGTCACGTGCATAGCTGTTGGACACTTGTGACCATTGCGGGCTGTTGGATGATTGCGATAAATATTTGCCACCGGGCACCAGATCGGAAATCAATGTTAACTCGCTGTCTTTCAGCGTGCGCACATTGCGCCAGGCGGTGCTGGTTGCACTTGGGCCTCTAACGGTATTGGTGCCGCGATTGCGCTCTTTGGATTTATCGGTATAACGTGCACCGAATTGCACTTGGTCCAGGGCTGGCAGGAAATCCAATTGCAGTGGTTTGATAAAATCCAATTGTGCTGCGTATTTATCGTCCTGAATTTCTTCCAGGTTTACTTCATAAGAATCGAATAAATATTTTTCAGGTGAATTGTACATATCGATACTGGCAGGGTTCGCACTTACCAGGTTTTCGCCACCATTTTTTGTGTAGCGGCTGCGCGATGGTGCATAGGCAACGTGTTTAAGATTGCTGATGTCCGAGGTTTTTTCTGCACCGGAATAACCGATAAGCCCTTCAACAAGCCAGCCGCCAATTTCCCAATCCATATCCAGGCTGTATTGGGTGTAATCAGTTTCGTGAACATTTTCCTTACTCAGGAATTCGTGTTGTGTGGCTGCATAGGAAACATCGCGCAGCACCACCATGCCGTATTTGGACAACGTAGTGCGATCAAATTCATGAATGGTCTCCAATGCGCTGATACTGGATGCGGTGTAAGCCGCTGCATCGTATTCGTCTTCGGTATTGTCGTAACCACCCACCATTGCATCAAACGCTAAATTAAAACCGCCACCCGGTTGATATTGGAAGGATGCGGTTGCGCCCCACTTATCCTGTTCATTTAAATAGGCGCGATCACCGATCTTGTCATGGAACACGACGCGACTGGTTTCATCTTTATTCATCGGATTGCTGATGGTCACACCGGTATCACGTTTGAGTACAGCAATAGTTTGATCTGCTTGCCATTTTGAAGATCCGGTTTTTTCAGTCCAGCGCGATAACGGACGAAAGTTGATGCCGGAATTTGAATCGGTTCTGTTCGTGCGCTCGGCCATGGAAAGTGAAACCAATGCACCCCAATCACCAAAGGTATTACTGGCAAGTACCGATATTTTCGGATCAATTTCTTCAGAAATTGAATTGTGCGCACCTTCTGCAGAGACTACAAATTTTGCATCCCGGTAATCAAACGGGCGCGCGGTTGTTAACAACACTGAGCCGGCAATGCCACCTTCTTCATCGGCGGCAGTGGGCGATTTTTTTACTGTAACGCTTTGAATAATTTCGGAAGCAAAAATATCAAATTCCACATCGCGGCCACCGCTGCCGGATGCGGTAGATAAATTATTGATCGACACATGGGTGAACTCGCTGGGCAAGCTTCGTACATTCACTTTGCTGCCTAAGCCTTTGTTGCGTTCAATGGTAACGCCGGGCATACGTTGCAAGGCTTCAGCAAGGTTTTGTTCGGGAAAATCAGCAATATCTGTTGCTACAATTGAATCAGAAAAACCAACAGTACTGCGTTTGATATCAATCGCTTTTTCCAGGCTCTTGGCGTAACTGCCGGTAATGACAATTTCTTCCAGTGGCAGCTCGGATTGTTGCGCCAGTGAATAGAGGGGAATAGTGGTGAGTGTTGCGCCGACGATAATGCTGGCGATGGTTTGACTCAGGCTGTTTTTGTCTAGCGTAGTGATTTTGTTGTTGTTGATTTTCAACTGAAGGTCCTCTCATTTATCCCGGTTAGAAAATTAAATGCTCAACCATTTCTAGCTCTCGTAAACAAGAGAAAACTCCATCTATCTGTTCCTCAAAAAGGAATTAGAAGCGCCACGGCAAGGTAAGGTGCACTTGTTTCATTTTTATTGCGGTCCGGTTTTTATACGTAAAATTTTCGGAGTAATTTTATTGCGGCAGTAATTGGTAAAGTGATGGGGAAAATTTAACAATAAGAAAGGTAAATTCTTTTGAAATGTCATCTATAACGCGTTAAAGGGGGCATTGCTAATTGAATGAAAATTTGTGATGAGCAAAATACATTGATGTTCGTGCTGTTTTTTTGGTGTCGCGCTGCATTAACATTGCTTAATGCTGTTGTCATAAAAATGTAGTCAGCTTGTCATAAGCTCTTTAATCATTATTGCGGTTTCCCACCTTAAATCGCTTTTGCATTCGAACAGTTTTCTGGTCTGTAACATTTTCTGCTATGAAATTTCCGCTCCCGTTGTTATTTGCTGCTTTAATATCATGCGTTTCCGGTTGCAATAAATTGCCTGCGATAACAGCAGAACAGTCTGCAGACATTCGTATCGCTTTTATGCCGGACATTCATTTTCACGATGTGTATGGGCATTTTAACGATGCAGCATTTTCGGGGTTGTCTACATCAACGGCGGCGGGTGAACAGCAAGCAGCTATCCGCTCCATGCGCGCACAATTACAGTCGACGCGCTTGTTTAACGAAAATTATTTTGCCTTGCTTGCTGCACTGGATGACATTGTTAAAAAGAAAATTAGATATGTCGCGCTGCCGGGTGATTTTAGTGATGACGGCCAGCCACTACATGTACGTGGTTTAAAAACTATCCTCGATAAATACCATCGCGAACACGGCATTGAATTTTTTGCGGCGCCGGGTAATCACGATCCAACACGGCCGGTTTCGCATCCAGCAGGAAAACCGGATTATTTAGGGGCCGAAGGAAAAGAACAACCCATTTTTAGTTTGCAACATCCGTTGTGCCAGCAAACGAGCAGTGTTGATAATAATCGCCATGCTGTAATTTGCTCGGATGATGTACAAGAGCTTGGGTATCAACCGATTGTGGATTTACTCGGGCAGTATGGTTTCTATCCACAGAAAAAATATCGCTACTTCGAAACGCCTTTCAGTGATTACAACACTGAAAATTATGATTATCCAACGGCAGTTGAGCAGGCGCAATTTGAAAAAAGACAGTACGACATTTGCTATCAAGGTGCTGGCGGTAAATATAAAAAGCAGGATTACAGCGATTGTTATCAGGTAGCAGATACCAGTTACCTGGTAGAACCTATCTCCGGTTTATGGTTGCTAGCAATTGATGCCAATGTTTACCAACCTAAAAAAAATAGCAATGGTAATGTGCTGGACGCCGACAATTTTTCCGGTTCGAGCGATGCCGGTTATAACAAAGTCATCACCCACAAAACTCATTTGCTGGAATGGATTGCCGATGTTGTGCAACGCGCACAAGCACAACATAAAACCCTGATTGCATTTTCCCATTTCCCCATGCAGGAATATTATAACGGTGCGGCGAATGATATTGCGCAATTGCTGGGGGATGACAAATTTCAATTGAGTCGCAATCCTTCAACTTCTACTAGCAAAGCGCTGGCGGATACTGGACTAAAAATTCACGTGGCCGGTCATATGCATATTAATGATAGCGGTGTTTATCGCGGTGAGAATGGCAAGGTGTTATTTAATATCCAGGCGCCCTCACTTGCTGCTTATGTGCCGGCGTATAAAGTGCTCAGTGTAAAACCCGATCAAAAAGTAGATGTTGAAACAATCGTATTACATGAAGTTCCGCGTTTTAATGAACTGTTTCCGCACTACCTTGCAGAATGGAATTATCTGCATTCGATTCAAGCACCTGATATTTGGAACAAGGAAATTCTGCAAGCCAAAAATTATCACCAATTTACCGAGTGGCATTTGCGCGAGCTCGCGCGCTTGCGCTTTTTACCGCAGGAGTGGCCAGCAGATATTCGCGCGCTATTGATTGCACTGAATGGCGAACAAATGATGGTGTTGTCGCAGCTGGATACTGATATGAATTTTGATCAGATTAGTACCCTTATTGAAAATAAAGAATTTGAAAATAACAATCAGGATAAAACGTTGGCCGATGCCTGGCAGCGTGCAACGGAAAAAGCAGAAAGCGTTGTGCGTGATCAAGGGCTATTGCTGGAAGATTTTCAGTTATGGAATGGGCAGGATTTGAGTATGGATTTTTATCGCTTGTGGAATGCTGATCAGTTGGCGCTGCGTGATATCGATCCGCAACGGATTAAACATTACGAAATACTCGCCCGACAATTGTTGCCAATAGACAATGAGGGAAGTGGATTGGTTCGTGGGCCGCGCTCTGATTACCATCAAAAGCTTGGGCAATTATTGAGTATCTTGCTGCAATTTTCCCGCGGCGCGCCCAGTGATCATTTCCGCCTGGATCTGGATGCCGGGACCATTGAGGCGCTTTGAGTTTCAGCGCACCGGTTGCTTGCCGGTGCGATGAATGTACTAGATTGCTTTCGCTTCTTTTTGTAAGTTTTGTTTGCGAAATTCGGTTGGCGACATTCCCACCAAGCGATTAAAGAAGCGATGAAACGCCGATTTGCTGTTAAATCCTGCATGCAAAAGCACATCCATAACTGTCATATCGGCATGTTGGTTATCGCTTAATAAACGCTTGGCTTCCTCGACCCGATAAGAATTCATAAACTCGAAGAAATTAGTGCCGTAGTGTTTATTGATAACTGCCGAGACCTCTTTCACCGGTAAATTAATGCGCTTGGAAAACTCATCGATATTCAGGTTTTGTTTGAGGAACAGTTTCTGGATTTCCATTCCCTGTTGTACTTTCTGGATAGCGGTATCAGTCAGTTTTTCATCAACTTTATCTTTGGCTACTTCCGGTTTGGTGGTGAGCAACTTGTGAGTGTGCACCACGCTGTTAATAAACAGGGCATTAATTAAGATAAAAATAACGTAGTTTTCGGTAATACCAAACAAGTCTGAAACTTGTGGTGCGGCGAGCGCAATAGTGTTGGCAATAACGTGCACCAGGATGGAAAAGCTCCAGGTAAATAAAAAGCCAAGGCTTAATATATTTAACCAGCTCGGTTCTGTCGGTGAAAAATTTGAATATTGGTTGTGCAGGCCGATGCGATACAGGCGCACGCGATTTACTGCGGCGAGTGCATAAAAGAACGGCATGACTTTAATGAAATGCCAAATGCCATTGGCGATCTGGCGATCAGTTTCGCTCATACCCAGCGTTCTGAAGCGCAAGTCGGTACTATCGATTTGAAATATTGCCAGCCAGAGGACTGCGAGCGCAGCGGGAATCAAATGCACTAAATGCCTGCGCATCAGTTTGAATGCGTCTTCGGTGAGCGAGGCTACATAGAGTAATAACAATGGGCCCTTGAGCAATTGGGCTGTAACGAGAAAGTAGGGTAATAAATGCTCATCAAATACCGTGAACAGGCTTACATCATCATTCCATAGCACCATGATGCATGCCGAGCTGATGGCGATGGAAATTAAAAATGTACTGAGCAGGCGATTGGCGAGCTGGTTTTTGACCGGGAGGATTGCCTGGAAAATAACGAGCAGGAAACATTCTGCTACCGTCATAAACAGGACGACGTCGTG
This sequence comes from Cellvibrionaceae bacterium, assembly GCA_021151825.1. Lineage (GTDB taxonomy): Bacteria > Pseudomonadota > Gammaproteobacteria > Pseudomonadales > Cellvibrionaceae > Cellvibrio. The sequence goes on along the minus strand of JAGKWQ010000005.1, from coordinate 138,086 downwards.
GATATTGAATATGTGTTTTTGCATGAGCTCAAACCCTGGTGTTGTCGTTGTTATGGTTTTTAGGTCTGTTTTTTTTAGTGTTTTTGGTTGACGGGGGTGATTATAGTGGAAGCATCCGCGAGTGTCGCACCGATTTACCGGGCGTTACATAAGCGTGTTATGTGTGCACCGACATTTATTATTAAGCAATCGATTACAGGCTGTTTTACCTACCACATCTGAGTCATGGATTTTTTTATGTCGCCAGTGAGTTTTACCCGCAACCAGGCCGATGTATTGCAAGCGGCATTACCTGAGCTTGAGTTTGTCGCCGAACCTGAGGGCATTGGTACTGATAATCCGTTATTGGAAAGCTATCTTGCGAGTTATCGGCTGGATTTTTCAGCGCAATACCCCGGGCTTGTGCACGTGCTGGGAATGGTAACGACAGGTGGTTTTCGTATTGCCACCCAATATTGGATTCCCGCGCAAGCGCGCGGCACACTGGTGGTGGTACACGGCTATTACGACCATGTGGGGATTTACGATAAGGTCATTGCCTTTGCACTGGCACAGCGCTTCGCAGTATTGATATTTGATTTGCCTGGCCATGGTTTGAGCAGTGGTGAGTGCGCGACGATAGAATCATTTGATCAATATGGCGATGTGCTGGAAGCGATTCTTCTGCGCGCACAACGACGCTTGCCCTCACCCTGGCAAGCGGTAGGCCAGAGCACTGGCGGCGCGGTATTGCTCAATCATTTATGGCGTTACGATTCCCGTCGCTCCGAACCCTTGTTGGGCAAAACTGCGCTGTGCGCTCCACTGATCCTGCCGCGTGGATGGACGCGCGGGCGCTGGCTCTATATGCTCTTCCATCGATTTGTTCGCCAGTTACCACGTGGCCCTTCGCGCAGTTCCCATGATGAAAACTTTATCCGCTTCCTGGATGAGGAGGATTGCCTGCAGTCGCGCTTCCTTTCAGTGCGCTGGGTGGGGGCTATGAAAAACTGGGATGCGCAATTCCGGCGCTGGCAACCGTTGGGTAAACCCATGCTTATTATTCAGGGAACCGACGATCAAACGGTGGCCTGGCGTTACAACCTGAACCAGCTGCAACACAAGTTGCCAAATGCAACCGTGCAGCTTATTGACGGGGCCGGTCACCAATTAGTGAACGAGCGTGACGATTTTCGTGAACAAGTCTTTGTAACCTTGCGTGATTATTTTTGTACACTGCCCTGAACCCATTTCATTATCAGCGACGACTAAGGATTTACCGTGGAACTTATCCAATTAGCTATCAGTTTTATTTTGCATGTGGACCAGCACCTCACAGAGCTGTTTAACCAATATGGATTGTGGATTTACGGCATTTTGTTCCTGATTATTTTCTGTGAGACCGGTTTGGTGGTGACACCATTCCTGCCCGGTGATTCGCTACTGTTTGCCACGGGGGCATTAGTCGTAGGTACTACGCTGGATGTGAATTTGATGGCGCTGGTGGTTGTTAGTGCGGCAATCCTGGGTAATACAGTGAACTATACGATTGGCCATTTCTTTGGCGAGCGCTTGTTTCGCAACCCCAATTCCAAAATTTTCCGCCGCGATTATCTGGATCGCGCCCATGCGTTTTATGAAAAGCACGGCGGTAAAACTATCGTGATGACTCGTTTTGTGCCGATTTTCCGTACCTTTGCGCCCTTTGCGGCAGGCATGAGCAGCATGGGTTATAAACGTTTTATGGCGTACAACGTTATTGGGGCCGTGTTATGGGTGGGGATTTTCCTGTACGCCGGTTACTGGTTTGGCAATTTGCCGGTGGTGCGCAAAAACTTCACGTTGTTGATTCTTGGTATTCTGGTGTTGTCGGTTTTGCCAATCGTTTACGAAGCCTGGAAAGCGCGTAAAGCCAGCAAGGCCAATAAAGAAAGCTCGGTTGCAAATTGATGTAATGGAAAACAAAAACGCCGCACTAAGTGCGGCGTTTTTTTATTGTCCCAACAAAATCTATTATCGATTAGAACAACACCCGGCAACGACCTAGAACAACACCCGGCAACGAATAGTCCCTTCAATATTCTTCAACTGCTCCAACGCTACTTCGCTGTACGGTGAGTTGATATCAACCACAACATAACCAACCTTGTCATTGGTTTGCAGGTACTGGGAAGAAATATTGATCTGGTTGTCGGAGAAAATCTTGTTGATTTTCGACAATACGCCGGGGACATTGGCGTGAACGTGCAGCAAACGGTGCGCGTCCGGATGACCGGGCAGGGCTACTTCAGGGAAGTTGACCGAGCTGGTGGTGGTGCCGTTGTCGGAGTATTTGATCAGCTTCTCGGCGACTTCAATGCCGATATTTTCTTGCGCTTCCATGGTGGAACCGCCAATGTGCGGAGTGAGGATTACATTGTCCAAACCGCGCAATGGGCTGATGAATTCATCGCCATTGGCTTTAGGTTCTTCAGGGAATACATCGATTGCAGCACCGGCAATTTGCCCGGATTTAACCGCTGCCGCCAATGCATCAATATCCACCACCGTACCGCGTGAGGCGTTGATCAGGATCGCGCCTTTTTTCATCAGCGCGATTTCGCGTGCGCCGATCATATCTTGCGTCGCCAGAGTCTCCGGTACGTGCAGGCTGATGATGTCAGACGTGGCGAGCAGCTCGTCCAGGTTGCGCACTTGGGCTGCATTACCCAATGGTAATTTGGTCACTACGTCATAGAAACGCACTTTCATACCGAGCGATTCCGCCAATACGCTGGTTTGGCTGCCGATAGAACCGTAGCCAATCAGGCCCAGGGTTTTACCGCGAATTTCAAACGAGCCAACAGCCGATTTATCCCAGCCACCGCGATGGCATACAAAGTTTTTCTGCGGGATGTTGCGCAGCAACAAAATTGCTTCAGCAATCACCAGTTCTGCCACTGAACGGGTATTGGAGTAGGGCGCATTAAAAACCGCCACGCCGTGTTCTTGCGCCGCTTTCAAATCCACCTGATTGGTACCGATGCAGAAACAGCCGGCAGCAATCAGTTTGGGCGCATTTTCAAACACACGGCGGGTCAATTGGGTACGTGAACGCAGGCCAACGAAATGCGCGTCCTGGATGCGGGCGATCAGTTCATCTTCTGACAATGCGGTTTTCAGGTAATCGATATTGGTATAGCCCTGGGCATTCAGGGTATCTACGGCAGATTGGTGGACACCTTCCAGTAACAGAAATTTGATTTTGCTTTTGTCTAACGAGGTCTTGCTCATGGGGACAACTCCTAAAGTTTGAAAACGGGGCAGCAGCGTCTCCGGGAGTAATGACATCAAACGGGAGACGAAAGGGGCCGGATCATAAGCATCGGCGGGCTGAAAAGGCGCGCATCATACCACAAAGGCTAGCGCTGGCAGGGCGCCAGACTTGATAAATCTTTACTTCCTGCGAACAGTATTTGGCAGACCTATCGCCTAGTATGGAGTTGCCGACCTGCCGCCTGGTTCTTCATAAAAAATACCCTGGCAGTGGGATGACAAAAAATAACGGCAACCCAAAAACCACTATCGCCACATACCTGGAGAACATTTCACTTATCACCTCTCAACAGGAGGACGGAAATGTTCCGCCATTTTTTCAGTTTTTCCCGCAGTGCCCTTGCACTGGGGCTCACCGGTTTATGGGCGGCAGGCTGTGTTGCCGCGAGCGATCCGCTCATTCTCACCAATCACCTGGGTTATGACACCCAGGCGTGGAAGCAAGCCGTTATCAAAGGGCATGAAGGCGACAAGTTCGACCAATGCCAGTTGGTGGATACCAAAACCGGCGCGCTCCTGCATACCGCCAAACCCGTTGCTGTGGGCAAGGTAGATCAATGGCGCGATTGGCATTTCTGGACCTGGGAATTCAGCCAGGTTACCGCCGAGGGAAATTACCGCATCCGTTGCCAGCGCGCTGATGGTTGGCTCGAATCCTACCCCTTTGTGATCCAACGTCAGTTACTAGAGCGCAATACACTTTCCGATGTCCTGTATTACTTCAAAGGCCAGCGCTCTTCAGGCTTGCTGGATAAAGCCGATAGCCAGATGAGCTTCGCGGAGAATCCGGAAAAACCCAAAGTTGATGTGCATGGCGGTTGGTACGACGCCACGGGCGACTACGGCAAGCATTTATCGCACTTGTCGTTTTCAACGTACTTCAATCCCCAGCAATTATCACTGGTGCCGCTGAACCTGCTGCTGGTTTATGAGGCATTGACTGAGCGCAAGGATGAAAATTTCAGCCAATATCGTCGCCGGTTGCTGGATGAAGCGATGTTCGGGGCGGATTATCTGGTGCGCGTCCATGTACCGGGCGGTTCTTTCTATCGCAGTGTGGGCGGCATGGGGCCCAAAAAGGCACCGGAAGATCGCCGCCTGATGCCACCGATGAAAGCCTTTGCCCTGAAGGAAACCAAAGATTCCGACTGGAAACATGGCTCCGGCAAGATGCATGAAATGCTGGAAGGGCATCTCTACGAAACGAGCTTCCGCGAAGGTGGCGGAGTGGCAATTGCGTCGCTGGCTGCTGCAGCACGGCAGGAGTCATCGGGCGAATACACCCAGGCGCAATACCTGCAAGCAGCCGAAGACGCCTTCCGCTTTTTGCAAGCCAATAACCTGAAGCTGACCAATGACGGCATTAACAATATTGTCGATGACTACACCGCCCTGATCGCGGCGACCGAGCTGCTGAAAACAACGGGCAAAGAAGAGTATCGCAAAGCTGCCAGTGCCAGGGCGAGCGCATTGGTGAAACGTTTATCGGGCGATAAACACTATCGCAACTACTGGCGTGCAGACGATAAAAACCGCCCGTTTTTCCATGCGGCGGAAGCGGGTTTCCCGGTGGTTAGCCTGATGAACTATTACCCGCTGGCGAGCAAGAAAGAACAGAAAACCCTGATGGCCGCTGTGCGTAAGCATCTGGAGTTTGAATTGGCATTGACCAATGAAGTGAGCAATCCTTTTGGTTTGGCGCGCCAGTATGTGCAAAACGTAAAGGGTGAGCGGCGCAGTGCGTTTTTCTATCCCCACGATACTGAAACCGCGCCCTGGTGGCAGGGGGAAAATGCGCGTTTGGCTTCGTTGGCAGCGGCTGCGCGCCTGGCTGCAAAATATACCGACGATGCTGGTTTTAAAGCCAAACTCAACACCTACGCCTGGAATCAGCTCAACTGGATTATCGGGTTGAACCCGTTTGATGCCTCCATGCTGGAAGGTACCGGCCGTAATAATGTCCAGTACGATTTCTTTGCGACCTTCCAATACACCAACGCGCCGGGCGGGATCGTGAACGGTATTACCGGTGGCTTGGATAATGAGCGGGATATCGACCTGAATCGCAGCTACGCGGAAACCGGCAAGGATATCGATTGGCGTTGGGCAGAGCAGTGGTTGCCGCACACGGCCTGGTACATTTATGCGATTGCGCTCAATTAGTAGGCGATTGCGCTGAGCCAGCGTCTGTATATGGCCCGGGAATTTCGGGCCATATCTTGCTGTAAGTACGTACTTCTACCTATCTTATAGTCAATTTTTATATTACTCATGCCCAACCAACTCCGTATAATGGCCCCGCCGGTTGTCTGTTGTGGATAACCCCGTCATTTTTTGAGGTTCAAAGGTTTGTCAGCGTCTTCAGTGGTATCGAACGAAGCACCTTCTCCAGCATTTTATATCGCACTGTTAGCCATAGGATTAGGAAGTTTTGCGATAGGTGTTGGCGAATTTATTTCCATGGGCCTGTTGCCCGAAATTTCTTCCTCGCTCTCGATCACAATTCCCCAGGCTGGTCACGCCATCAGTGCTTATGCGTTGGGTGTGGTTATCGGCGCGCCGCTGCTGGCGATCCTCAGTACCGGTCGTTCGCGTACCCGTATGTTGGTGATGATGATGGGGCTTTATGCCGTTGCCAATATTGCCAGTGCGCTGGCGCCTAATTACGAATCATTACTGGTGTTGCGCCTGCTGAGCGGATTCCCTCACGGCACGTTTTTCGGGATCGCCTCGCTGGTTGCGGCCTCGCTGGCACCGCCCAATATGCGCGCCCGCGCTGTGGCGTATGTGATGTTGGGGTTGTCGGTCGCAACGCTCATCGGCGTGCCGGTTGCTACCGGCCTTGGTCAATGGCTGGGGTGGCGCTCGGCGTTTATCCTGGTGGGGCTAAACGCACTGGCGTCGGCCATTTGCGTCGCAAAATTTGTCCCCAAAGAAGCGCCACAAACCGGTGTTCGTATTGCCCATGAGCTGTCCATGTTCACCAATCGCCAGGTGTGGATTACGCTCGGCATCGGCGCGATTGGTTTTGGCGGCCTGTTCTCGATTTTCTCTTACGTCAAACCGACGTTGATGAGCCTCGCCGGATTAACCGAAATGGGGGTGCCATTTGTATTGGCGCTCTTCGGTGCGGGGATGGTGACGGGGAATATTGTGGGCTCGCGTATGGCGGACCGCGATTTGCTCGGCACCATCAAACGCTGTCTGATCTGGTCGATGATTGTCTGCGCCTTTTTCGCGCTCACCGCATCGCACCTGTGGCTGGCGTGTGTTGCCGTATTTTGTGTGGGCACGGTGGTGGTCATTGGCCCGGCAGTGCAAATTCGCTTAATGGACGTTGCCGGAAAAGCACAAACGATGGCGGCAGCAATGAACCATTCAGCGTTCAATTTCGCCAACGCAGCGGGCGCCTTTTTGGGCGGCATTGCGATTGATGCCGGCCTGGGTTATGAATCAACCGGCTGGGTCGGGATGATGTTGTCGTCTGCCGGGTTGGGCATGTTTTACTGGATGATCATTGATGCCCGGCGCGCCGGTATTCCTGCAACTAACCACGGGCATGCATCGTCGTAATCAATAGGCGACAGCGCGGTTGATGAATAGCCGCGCTGTCGTTGCCGATTTTATTTCTTCCCGAATACTGCGCCGATAATCTGGCTGCCGCGCCCCACCGGATCTTTGCGGATCTGCTGTTCCTCTACCGCAACCTGTTTGAACAAACCATCCAGCGCCATATTCAGGACGTGTTGCTCCAGATCCAGCCCGGGTTTATTGGCGAGCGGCAGCATGTTGTAAGTGTTCAGCAGTTGCTTGTACTGGGCGTAAAAACCGATTTGTTCCAGGTTTTGCTGGATAATTGGCTGGTAACGCTGGCGCAGGCTTGCCTCGGTCTGGGCGCGGAAGTAATCAGTCGCGGCCGTGTTGCCGCCGCGAATAATCCCCAGCGCATCGGTTACGCTCATGTGGCGTACCGCATCGATAAATACACCTTTCGCTTCTACCGCCGCCTTTTCTGCTCCCTGGTTCATCAGTGCTTCCACTTTATCCAACTGCGAACCCAAACCAAATTGGCGCAATTTGCTGGCGAGTGGCTGCACGTTCGCGGGTAATTCAATGCGATACAGTGCACTATTGGCATAGCCCCCCGGAGCAGAAAGCCCGGTCGCCGCGCGATTGCTACCAAGCTCCAATGCCTCTTTGATCGCCCGGATCATCTGGGCCTGATTGCCATAACCCGCCGCACCAGCAACGGTAGCACCCGTTTCGGCAATTTGCGGCAAGGTGGCGTTACAGGCCACCAGACTACAGGCCAAACCAAGGGGTAATAATAAAAAACACGTGCGCGCCAGTTTCATGGAGTCTCCTAATCAGGCTGTAATAGCAATTGGGTCAGGTAAATAGAGTAAACGTCATTCTCGCAGCGATATTGCCAGCGCACATCCAGATCCAGCAGCTTCATGCCATAAACCCGCTCCGGTTCCGGTTGTTGGTACTGTGGGCGGGGATCTTGCTGCAATACCTGGGTGATTAAACCGGCGAGATCGGTACCGGTTTTCTTCCAGTATGCGATGCACAACGCCATGAGTTCGGCGGGAATATCCACCGCGACAGGCGCCGGTGCCGCCGAGGCAAACGAATTCTCGGCGGCCAGTACGCAATCTACATAGGGAACATAGGGTTTGATATCCAATACCGGTGTTCCCTCCAGCAAATCCACGCCGCTGATTTGCACAAAGACTTTGCCATCGCGCTCAACAATTCCGCGCAGCCGAACCACTGACAAACCGATAGGTGCCGGGCGTGTGGGCGAGCGCGTTGCAAACACACCGAGTGTTTTGTTGCCGCCTAACCGTGGCGGTTTGACTTTGGCTTTCCACTCCTCGCGTTTATTGGCATGAAACACAAATTGCACCCACAAATGGGTCGCACCTTGCGACTCGTCGGGGCCATTGATCAGGCCTTCAAATGCGTTGATATCACCAAAGGGGGGCAGCATTTCAATTTCTGCTTCAGCCAAAGGGGCAAGCCCCGGCTGGCGGGGAATGCCAAATTTCTCTTTGAAGCAGGAATGTACAACGCCAATGGCGGGGAACGTAAAGTTCATCAAGCTAGCCCGGTTAAAAATAGTCGGGCGCTATTTTGACACTACCGGGGTGGATCTGACGCTGCTTTTTTTTAAATCGCGGGTTCAAGTGAGGATGTGAAAGTAGTACCCGTGATCAACACTTATTTACCTGATCGTCGTGGGCGTTTAGGCTTCTGACTGTTAGTATGTTTGCTTTGTAAACGGTTACATTAAAAATAACAGATCTTTAGGAGTCTCCATGTCTGGATTTATTGCGATAGTGCGTCCGTTGGCGGTGCTGTTATTAGCCTCCGCATTTCTGGTTGGTTGCGAACAACAATCCTCTCCGGTGGCGCCACAAGTGATCGGTGAAACGGTGCACGCGACGGAATCTACATCGGCCAATTATGCATTTAAGTTGGTAGATAAAGATGCGACGCCGACAACTGTTGCGTTGTATAACAACCTTGCTGCGCTGCGTGGCAAGCATTTTTTGTTTGGCCATCAGGACAGCCTTGCTTATGGCGTTAAGTGGGAAGGTGAATTGGATCGCTCCGATGTGCGCGATGTGACCGGTTCCAACCCCGCCGTATATGGTTGGGAAATTGGTGGTCTGGAACTTGGTCATGAGAAAAACCTGGATGGTGTTAATTTCAAACAAATGCAGGAGTGGATCAAAGCAGGTTTCAGCCGCGGTGGTGTTATCACCATCAGCTGGCATATGTACAGCCCGGTGTCCGGCGGCAATTCCTGGGATAAAACTCCCACCGTTCACGAACTGGTTCCCGGTGGTGCCAAGCATGAAGAATTGAAAAAGTACCTGGATACGTTTGTCGCCTTCAATGAAACGCTGGTCGTGACCGATGCACAGGGCAAACAGCAACAAGTCCCGGTGATTTTCCGCCCTTGGCACGAACACAACGGCGATTGGTTCTGGTGGGGTAAAGGCCACGTCAGCGAACAGGATTACATCAGCCTGTATCAATTCACGGTGAAATATTTGCGCGATGAAAAAAATCAGCACAATTTGATTTTTGCCTACTCTCCGGATCGCAGTCGCATTGATCTGACGAAATTTGAAAGCGATTATTTTTACGGGTATCCCGGTGATGAATATGTAGATGTAATAGGTTTGGATAACTACTGGGATCTGGGCCATGAATCCAACACTGCCGGCGCTGATGAACAAAAAGCTAACTTCACCGCCGCGTTAAAAGGTATTTCAAAAATCGCCCAGGTGCGCCACAAAATTGCAGCGCTCACTGAAACAGGTAATAACGGTTTGAAACTTCCCAATATCTGGACCGATCGCATTCTTGGCCCGGTTCTGGCGGACCCGGACGCACAACTCATTACCTATGTTCTGGTGTGGCGTAACGCCAATACCGCGCGCGAAAAAACCGAACAGTTTTATGCACCTTACACAGGGCAAGCAACTGCTGATAATTTCAAAGCATTTTTTGAAAATCCGGTGGTGATGTTTGAAAGCGAATTACCGGCGTTATATCAGTAAAACAGGACTAATAATATTTGCAGAGAGGAGCCGAAAGGCTCCTTTTTTTATTGATGAAATTTAAGAAAAAATGAATGGCCTTTGATTGTTGTTAATGATTTAAGTGAAATTATTTTTTTAAATACAGATTCAATTCACTTTTCAAACGTTTATTTGTGAGTGTTGCACTACAACAAAACTACTCTGCGTTGGCCGGATTGGCCGGCTATTTAAACTTTAAAGGACGTTTGATTATGAAAATAAAAGGTAATTTTGTGGGTGCTGGATTTGCACTTTCTTTATTGCTTGGAGGTACTGTTTACGCGAACGCCGCAACCTATCAAGCCGAGAGTAATAATTTGGTGGTTGGTGTGCAATTTGAAAGTACCAGCGATATTGGTGGCGGTCAGAACGCGACGGGGATTGATCCAAATGATGCGATCCAGTGGAATATCAATGTCGCGCAGGCAGGCAATTATAAGCTGACAAGCCGCAGCGCCACGACCGCTCCGGCCAGCTTCGAAGTGTACATTGATGGCAATTACACGGCGGAAGTGGGATTGCGCAATACCGGGGGCTGGACCTCATGGGAGAGCATTGAATCTGTTGTCTTTCCGCTTACCGCTGGCAACCATACTCTTCGTGTGCGTTTTGCAACGGGCAATCAAAAGCTGAATTGGGTGCAACTGGACCAAACATCCGCCGTAAATCAAGCTGAAGCATTTACTACCGGTTTATGGCGGTTGGTTTCGCGAACAGACCGTACCACGCTCGGGCGCGATGGTAATAGTAGCGGATTCGTGACGGCCGATTATCTTTCCCTGCCTCATCAGCAATGGCGATTGGCTAGCCGTGGCAATGGAAGTTACGACCTCAAGCTGGAAAGTACCCAAACCTGTTTGTCGCGAGTGAATAATGCTGCTGCACTTGCGAGTTGCGGCACTGCTTCATCGTCGTGGAAGTTCGAGCTGCTTCGTGCTCGCTCTGTTGATCGTCCGGCAATTTATCGCTTCCGCTCACCTCAAAATACTTGTTTAAGGCCGCCAGTCAGCCCATCTACCGAGCCGACGGTTGCCGCGTGTAATACCAATGCGCGCTGGTATCTGGAAACAGCGGGATATGGAGAACGTACCGCACCGACCGAATTCCAGGTCAGCGGATTGTTGATTGTGAAACCGGTAACCAATATGACCGTTCCCCAACATAATATTGTTGCCCAGGGGACTGTTCCACAATCGATAGTAGAAGCTTCGCAAGAAGCTTTTAAAAACCGCGTCAGGTATTGGCTGGAACGTATAACGGATGGACGAGTAACCTGGACCGGCGACAGCGTAGTGGCACATGAGCCTATTCGTTCAATGGATTATGCGACTGGTCCCAATCTCTGGTGGAGAAATTACGTTACCGGACAATATATGTTGTGGAACACCAGTATACAAAGCTTTGAACCAGTACCATCCGTTGTTGGCGGTAGTGAAATTGCCTTTTTACCATTTCCGGCCCATATCCCTAATGACGTCCAACGTTTTGTACCCAAAGGGGTTTATGACTCTGTGCAGGTATTTTTTGAAGGTGGCACAGTTCCCGGTGGTTGGGGCTATTCTCCATGGGGCGCAGCGTTCAGCCCCCAGTCCAACTATACAACCTGGACCACCATACACGGCGGTAAAACCCCTGCGGAGCAATGGTTGTCATTCACCACCAGTGAACCAACCCAGGTTTTTATCCATGAGATGATGCACGGTCTGGATGATTATTATGATTCCCTGGGGGTTCTGCTGCCGGAAGAATACACACATGGTGCCGAGGTTAACCGATACGCCAGTAGTGATGGATGGATACATTTTTATCGCGATTATTGGCTGGGAACTGTTATTGGTTCCGATGATATTTATCGCGGTTTTGGCCCACGTATGTTTAGCCTGCCCAAAGTTCATGAGCACGCCCAAAGCATGCCGGAAAGTACGATCAAAATTACTCACCCATTTAGCGGAAAATGCCTGTCTACCAAAAATGGTGTGATTAATGCTCCTGCCGGTACAGAGATTGTTTTTTCATCCAGCTGCAGCACTGACGCATCGTCTTTTGTTCTTCAGCCTGATGGTATGTTAAGACACAAATACACCGGCTCTTGCGTACATCCGGATGGCGGCACCGCCTACAGTGGAGTTAAATTGGTGTTGTGGCCTTCCTGTACCAGTCACGTGGATTTGCCAGTAGAAATTAATGATGACGGTAATATCAGAAATAAGCTGACCGGATTATGCGTTCATCCGGCGGGCGGCTTCTCGGCACCACCGGAAGGTACAAATGCACTCTATCAAAGCGGTTGTGAATTGGAGCGCTTACGCTTTCGTTTTAATCGCTATTAAAGTTTGAGTGTTGTTATTTTAAGACTTTGATATGTCTTTCGAGCCCGATATTTGGTTTCAAATATCGGGCTTTTTTCATTGTTAATTTTTATCAATAAAATAATGTCCTTCGCTGTCATTTTATAACTGTCGGCTAAATTGACAGGTTTTTGTGATGCAGTTTTCACTAAATGGCACGAATAATTGATCTTAAACGAAAAATTCAAACAGGCATGGTTCCTGCTTTAATTGGGAAAAGCAAAATAAGACGATTACTACAAGCAAGGAGATTTTTATGAATTTTTATTCCAAGCTGCTCGCAGCATCCAGTTTAAGTTTGTGTTCGCTGACCGCGAGTGCAGGCTTGCTGGATTACAATCTGGTATTAACCGGAAATCTTTCCGGCGCAGTTCATGTTGAAGGTGCAACCTTTGTTGGTGGCAACCTGCATTCACCCGAGTTATCCGAATTCAACCATAAAGGCTACACCCCGGTTAGCTTTGACGGTCTTGAAGTCGCCGGTAATGTCAGCGGCCAAATGAAAATTTTGGGTGGTGAAACTGCGGTGTACAACACTAAAAGTGCTGGCACTGTAATCGAGTGTGTGGGTAGCACCGGCTGCACCACCGGCGGTGTTGACCTTTCAGCGAAAAAGACAGCGCTGGCAGGTGAGATAAGCAGCCTGTCAAACAGCTACAAAAATTTGATCAGTAACGCTACTGCTAACATCAGTGGCAACCAGGTCAAACTGCAATATACCGGTAGTGATGATCTGGCGATTTTTAATCTGAATGCCTCGGATATTTTCTTCCAGAACTCCGGAATTGAATTGCTGCTGGGTTCTGCTACTAAAGCCATTATCAATGTGTCCGGCAATGTAAATGTGATCAATACCAACCTCAACGGCGGTTGGAATTATTCCAACACCCTGTGGAATTTTTATGACGCTACCAGCCTTGATTTTAACTATATGGCGGTAAGAGGTTCAGTGTTGGCTGCAAATGCAGATGTGTTTGATGCAGCAGGTTTTGATGGTTCGCTGTACGCCAAGTCTTACACCAACACCACCTTGCGTGAGATTCACGGTTTCTTCTGGACTCCACCAGAGACTGAAACCGAAGTTCCAGAGCCATCAGCGTTGATATTGTTGCTGAGTGGTTTAGGTTTGGTTGGTTTTGGCCGTTTCCGTCGCCGCGCCAAATAAAATCGCAACAGAAACATTACTTGAATTTTTGCTGCATAAAAAAACCGGGTGATTAACCCGGTTTTTTTATTGGCCATTTCGATAATTGTTAAATCGCAAAGTGCGCAATCTGGGTTTCCAGGCCTTTCGCTGTGCCATCTAATTGCTGGGCGATCTGCGCCGATTTTTGTGCATCGCGATTCAAGCTGCTGATTAACCCCACCACTTTCACGATATTTTTATTGATCTCTTCGGCAGTGTAACTCTGCTCTTCAGCGGCGGTGGCGATTTGCATATTCATGCCCAAAATCGCTGAAATCGATTGGGTGATTTGATTGATTGCCTGGCCCGCTTGCCCGGCCATTTCCAGTGTCACGCCGGTTTTTTCCTGGCTGACTTTCATTGCGGTCATGGCTTTGGTGGCCCCTTGTTGCACCGCTTCAATAATTTGCTGGATTTCGGCGGTGGAATCCTGCGTGCGTTTTGCCAGTGAGCGAACTTCATCGGCTACCACCGCAAAACCGCGGCCCTGGTCACCGGCGCGCGCCGCTTCAATCGCAGCATTTAAGGCAAGCAAGTTGGTTTGTTCGGCAACGCTTTTGATCACATCCAGCACACTGCCGATGCGCAAGGTATCACTCTCCAATTGCGTCATCGCCGCGCCCACGTGATTCACTTCATGGCTCAGTTGATTAATGGCATCGAGCGTGTTGTCCATCACCCTCAAACCTTGCCGCGCATTGTTATCAGCAGATTGTGCAGCATCCGCCGCACCGCTGGCGTTGCCTGCAACTTCTTGCACTGTCGCACTCATTTCAGTGATGGCCGCCGACACTTGATCCGTCGCGTGATGGGTGTCATCCGCATAGGTTGCCAATGACGATGAGCTTTGGGTAATCGCACTGGACGCATGGCTCAAACTGCTCATGGAGTTTTGTACCGCCGTAATTACTTCCACAATACTTTGTTGCACTTGCTGGATGCTGGTGCTCAAGCGCCCCAACTCTCCTGAATCGGAAAAACGTAGCGGTTGGCGGAAGTTACCTTCGGCGAGTTGGGTGAGATGGGAATTGATTTGTGCCAGCGGCAAAATCAGACTTTTGCGCAAGATAAGCAGTACCAGAAATACGACTGAAATGGCGCCGAGGATAATCAGCGCATTGGACCAAATGGACACGCTGCTGCTAACGGCAAGATTGTGTTGAGTATCTTTGGCAACTTTTGCGCTAATCAGCTGCGCCGATTCTTCCAGCAACGCGCTCGGTTCGCGATCTATTCCAGCCACGGCTGCATCGCCTGCTGCTGGATCAAAATCCGCATTTTTAAACGCATCGAGTCCGGCTTTATAACGACCAAATGCCTGCTCGTGCGCTTTAAGGAATGCATCAACTTTTTGATGGCTTGCACCTTCCAGCGTTCTATCCAGCTCTGCGCCTTGTTGTTGAATTTCTTTGTGCAAGGTTTCAAATTGGTTCCAATACTGATTGAGTTTCGCTGGATCTTTGCCGCGTAACAGTACGTTTTTCCATTCTTGTACCTGAACCTTGAATTTGAAATTCATCTCATTAATGCTTCGCTCTTGAGCGACAGCGCCAGCAATTAGCTGGTTGTAATCGGTGATGGTTCGGCTCAACAGGGAAATGGCGATACCGCTAATAATCACAAACAGGATCACCCCAGCGCCGACAGCGACAACCAGACGGCCCTGGATACTGGAAAAGGAAAACATAGGAAGTGCCTCAAAGAAAACCGGGGATAGGACGGTCCTTTGAGTATAGGTAAGGAAAACGTGGCGGTGCGTATTTGTCCGCCACGTATGTTACGCAGATTTAGCGCGGAAGCAGGGTTTTTACCCCGTCTTTGGTACCAAGCAACAAAACATCTGCCGGTTTTGCAGCAAATAAGCCGTTCGTCACTACGCCTGTTATCTGGTTAATACGATTTTCCAGTGCGACCGGATCAACAATTTGCAAATTGAAAACATCCAGAATCACGTTGCCATTGTCGGTCACAACGCCATCGCGATAAACCGGTGCGCCGCCCAGCTTTACCAGTTCGCGTGCGACATAAGAACGCGCCATCGGAATAACTTCCACCGGCAATGGAAATTTACCCAGTACATCAACCCACTTGCTTTCATCGGCGATACACACAAATTCTTTGGCAACCGCGCGCACGATTTTTTCGCGCGTCAACGCTGCGCCACCGCCTTTGATCAGGTGTAAATACGCGTTGCTCTCATCCGCGCCATCCACATACACCACCAGCTCGCTGACAGAATTACAGTCCAGCACTTCAATCCCGAGTTTTTTCAAACGCTCGGCGGAGGCATCGGAGCTAGCGACTGCGCCGGAAAACAGGGATTTGATCTCACCCAGGTAGTCGATAAAAAAGTTGGCCGTCGAACCGGTACCAACACCGATAATCGAATCGTTAAACAATTTGGGTTTGATGTATTCAATCGCCGCGCGCGCGACAGCTTGTTTGAGCTGATCTTGAGTCATGGTTTTCTCTGTTGTGCTGATTAGTTAACCCCTCCCCAACCCTCCCCTTAATAATAGAGGAGGGGCTAAGCTCCTCCCCCTTAATCAAGGGGGAGGCTGGGAGGGGGTGAAACTGTAAAAAAACTTGCCGCATTATACGGATATCGCCGTGCCAGCGGCGGCCAAATTGTTTACACTGCGGCGACTTTTTTCACTCTGCAAAAGCAAGAAGCACCATGCCTGAATCCTACATAAAACGTATCCTCAATGCCCGCATCTACGATCTGGCGATAGAAACCCCGCTTGATGAAGCGCGCTTGTTGTCCGCGCGCACCGGCAACAAAGTGTTGCTCAAGCGTGAAGACTTGCAACCGGTGTTCTCGTTTAAATTGCGCGGTGCTTATAACAAGTTGCAGCAATTGACCGAAGAAGAACGCAATCGCGGTGTGATTTGCGCCTCGGCCGGCAATCACGCGCAAGGCGTTGCCCTGGGTTCCCAGCATTTGGGCATCAAGGCCACTATTGTGATGCCGCGTACGACGCCGGCAATTAAAGTCGATGCAGTAAAAGCGCGCGGTGCGAAAGTCGTACTGCACGGCGATAACTACGATGAAGCCTCTGCCCACGCCAAAAAACTGGTGGAAGAAAAAGGCCTGACCTATATCCATCCGTTTGATGACCCTGAAGTTATCGCGGGCCAAGGTACCATTGCGATGGAAATCCTGCGCCAGTATCCGGGCAAAATCGATGCGATTTTTATCGCTGTCGGTGGCGGCGGTTTGGCTGCAGGTATCGGCGCTTATGTGAAATACCTGCGTCCGGAAACCAAAATTATCGCGGTGGAATCCGATGAGTCTGCCTGCCTCATGGCGGCGATGGAAAAGAAAAAGCGTGTGATATTGCCGCAAGTTGGCATATTTGCCGACGGCATCGCGGTGGCGCAAATCGGCGAGGAAACCTTTCGTATCCTGCGCAAAGTGGTGGATGAATGCATCACTGTAACGACCGATGAAATTTGCGCGGGCATCAAAGATATCTTTGAAGACACGCGCTCTATCGCCGAACCGGCGGGCGCAACCGGCGTTGCTGGCTTGAAAAAATACGTAACCAAATATGGTATTACCGGCCAGACACTGGTCGCGATTGATTGCGGTGCAAACATCAATTTTGACCGTTTGCGTTATATCAGCGAACGCACTGAAATCGGCGAGCAGCGCGAAGCAATCCTGGCGGTGACCATTCCCGAGCGCCCCGGTGCGTACAAAGAATTTTGCAAAGCACTCGGCAAACGCAATATCACCGAATTCAATTACCGCTATGCGGACCCGACTAACGCCAAGATTTTTGTGGGCGTGCAGGTTGGTGCCGGCGGTAATGACCGCGCGGATCTTGTCGCTGAATTAAAAGCGCAGGGCTACGATCTGGTCGACATGACCGAAAATGAATTGGCCAAATTGCATATTCGCCATTTAGTGGGTGGTCACGCTCCGCAAATCACCGATGAAGTGTTATATCGCTTTGAGTTCCCGGAACGTCCGGGTGCGTTGATGACCTTCCTGACTAAAGTTGCGGGCCGCTGGAATATTTCCCTGTTTCACTACCGCAACCATGGTTCTGCATCGGCGCGTGTTTTGGTTGGTATGCAGGTGCCTAAAAAAGAATACGGCGAACTGAAAACGTTTTTGAATGAGCTAAATTATCCCTACTGGGATGAAACCCGGAATGAGGCTTATCAGTTTTTCTTGAGTTAATAGTTTCATGCTTCAAATTTAAAGGGCGCTCCGGCGCCCTTTTTCTTTCCGGCGCATTCTGCACCGCAGCGACTATTCTTAAACCTGCATTTTCATCCTCAGGGTTAATTTATGTTCAGGCACTGGCGGTCTGTTGATTTTGGTGTAATCTGGACAACGTTGTCAGAAAAATTCTAACGCCAATAATAACTATTGGATGACTAATCAACCCCAATCTATGCGGCTGGAGTCCAATTATGAAGCAACCCCTAATTAAACAACCCCGTAAACTAATGAGTGCGCGTCTGGGATTATTAGCCCTGGCGCTTGGGCTTGCGCAGGGCGCCAGTGCCGCCAATTTAAGCCAGCAACAACTTAACGATATTGCCCGTAATACCAAAGTGGGCTTTGGTGTGATCAGTAATTTCGCCGCCAAACCGCAGGCGCATGTCACCATCACCAATGGTTCATCGGCCTTGCCAGCGGGGGTGGGCGATTGGCGAATTTATTTCCATTCTGTGCGCAAACTGGATGCTACCCAAGTCGAAGGTTTGAGCTTGCGTCACGTACAAGGCGATTTGCATGAGTTATCGCCCACCGCCGCCTTTAAAGGTTTAGCGGCAAATGCGAAGCTGGATTTCCCCTATACGGCAGGCGCCCATCTGGTGAGCTACACCGATTTTATGCCGCGCGCATTTATCGCCCAGGCTGGTTTGCAGCCGGAAGTTTTTGCAAATACCAATACCGAAAACCTGAGTGAGTTTGTCGAGCCATTTAGCAAACCCGAACAGCAATTGCGCGCGAGCAATGATGAATATCCAATCGCCACCGCTGCGACACGTTATCAAGACAACCTCGCGGTAAATGCCGCCGCCATCAAAGCGGATAGCAGCGCAAAAATTATTCCGACTCCCGCCGAAGTCAAATATCGTAAAGACACTGTTGCACTCGATAGCAGTTGGCAAATTCATTTTGCCGGGCGTTTAACGGGTGAAGCAAAATATTTTGCCGATCAATTAAAAGCATATGGTTTAACGGTAAAAACCGTTGCCGATCATTTGCCGGTATCTGGCAAGGTAATCGAAGTAAAAGTAGATAAATCTATCGGTAATGCTGAGGGCTACAGTCTCAATATTGCAGCCGACAAAATTACGATCGTGGGGGGCGATAACGCAGGTGCTTTCTACGGTATCCAAAGTGTACTGAGTTTATTGCCGGCACAAACCGCAAGCAGTTACAACATTCCACAACTTTCTGCAGTGGATGCACCACGTTTTCAATGGCGCGGTATGCATTACGACATGGGCCGCAATTTCCACGGCAAGGAATATACCTTGCGGTTGATCGAGCAAATGGCGCGTTACAAACTCAATAAATTGCATTTGCACTTAACCGAAGACGAAGGCTGGCGTATTGAAATTCCGGGCTTGCCGGAGTTGACGGATATTGGTGCGCATCGCTGTTTTGATCTCACTGAACAAACGTGTTTATTGACTCAGCTTGGTACTGGCCCTCATAAAACCGGTTCGGGAAATGGTTATTACAGCACGGCAGATTTTATTGAAATTTTAAAATATGCCAGTGCGCGTCATATCGAAGTGATCCCGGAAATTGATATGCCCGGTCACGCGCGCGCGGCAGTGAAATCGATGGAAGCTCGGTACAAAAAATTGCTTAAGGCGGGCAAAAAAGCGGAAGCTGAACAGTATTTGTTATCTGATCCGTTGGATAAATCCCAATACATCACCGTACAAAGTTACACCGATAACTCCATCAACGTTTGCTTGCCGTCTACTTATGCATTTGTCGATAAAGTCGTTTATGAACTGCAGCAAATGTATCGCAAAGCGGGCACAAAACTCGTGACTTTCCACATGGGTGGTGATGAAGTTGGTGCTGGTTCATGGACTGCATCACCCGCGTGTGATGCGTTGTTTGCCAAAGGTGAACAAGGGGTTGCCGGTGTCGCTGACCTCAAACCGTATTTCGTGAGCAAAGTGTCGGCGATCAGTTCTTTGCGCGGCCTGGATCTGGCCGGTTGGGAAGATGGTTTGATGTACGATCCGAATAACACGTTCAATCGCAGCCAGTTTGCCAACAAACATGTACTCGCGAACGCTTGGGATAATATTTGGGAGTGGGGTGTCGCTGATCGCGCTTATCGTTTGGCAAACGCAGGTTACGAGCCGATTTTATCGCCCGCAACCCATTTGTATTTCGATCACCCCTATGAAACCAACGCCGAAGAGCGCGGTTATTACTGGGCGGCACGTTACACCGATACCGCCAAAGTATTTGGTTTCATGCCGGATAACCTCTACGCCAATGCCGATAAAACCCGCATGGGCGCACCGATTAAAAACCTGGAAGCATTGGTAGGTCGTGCATTGCCTGCATTGGAGAAACCGGAAAACCTACGCGGTTTGCAAGGCCAGGTATGGAGTGAAACCATCCGTACTGGCAAGCAAATGGAAGAGATGATTTATCCGCGCCTGATTCCGCTGGCGGAGCGCGCCTGGCACAAAGCTTCATGGGAAGGCGACAAGCCGAATATCGAAGCGCGTAATGCTGAATGGGCCGCGTTTTCTGTGCAATTGGCAGTTAAAGAGTTGCCCAAACTCGCCGCCATCGGAGGTAGCTTTTATTTGCCTCCTCCCGGTGCAGTTGTCGACGATGGTGTGCTGAAAGCGAATACGGCATTGCCGGGTCTCAAGCTTGAATACAGTATCGATAATGGCACTACCTGGACTGCTTACAGCGGCGACGAGAGTGTGCGTAATGCCAATGCATTGGTGCGCAGCCGTCTGGGCGATGCTACTAGCCGCCCGACTAACGCCACCAAATAACTATTTACCAGATAACTATCTATTGAGTAGCTCTCTACCAAGCAGCTATCTCTACCAACCGGTAAATCGCAACGCAAGGATGCGTTGTTTAAGTGCTGTTTTTTATCGGTGAATTTCCCACTCTTCATGTTATACGCTAGGAAAATCGGGAAACTTGCTGATATTTGAGGCTTTTTGCGTTTTTTGTCGCCAATTTCTTCCTGTCGCCCATTTCATTCCTGAAATTCCCTGCCTATTATTAATAGACACCACAGCCGGTGTGTTTTGCATCTGTGCTGTTTTGTGGTTACTGATCTCGCTGTGTGGTTCTCTATAACAATACGCAAGGTATGGCTGTCCATTTTTTCAGTCATGAATAAGGTATTACCATGAAAGTCGATGTTCTCTCAGTAGTGATTTTTTTGTTCTGCCTGGGAGTCTGCGTCACGGTAGTGGATGTAAATGCTCTGGTGTCATTTGCCGAGGCAGCTGTTGATTCCATGTCGGAGTAAGAACGCAGAAAAACGGAATTTAAAAACAAGTCCCGCTTCGGCGGGATTTTTCGTTTATAGCGGAGGCTATTTTTTGTGGGGAGTGAGCATTTCTTTTTCAGTGGCGATGGCGATGAGTGGAATATCCCAGCTATCGACCTGCAATGACTCAACTTCCTGGCAGCTGTGAGCCAAGCCAATCAGTAATGGTTTTCCTTGCCGTTTTTCCTGTTTGAAAGCGAAAGTTGTATCGTAAAAGCCGCCGCCCATTCCCAAGCGTGCGCCTGTTCGATCAAATCCCACCAGTGGCATCAATACGACATCCAGCAAATGTGTTGGTAGTTTATGAGCAACGCCATGATCCGGTTCCGGAATACCGAAGCGATTGGGAATGAGTTGGGTATTGGGGGTGAACTCCACAAACCACAATTCGCGTTCAGTGCCAGGGCGCAACACCGGCAAGTAACAATGTTTGCCAATTTGCCAAAGCTTTTGCGCGATAGGTGCTGGATCAATTTCGCCATCGTTGGCGATATACAGTGCAACCCGGCTGCCACGCATAAATGCCGGGAATCGCAACAAATGTCGCAATACCAATGCAGATGCCTGTGCTTGCTGTGTAGGAGTAAGTGCGCGACGACGCTGGCGCAACTCTTTACGCAACAGGGTTTTTTGTTGGTCGTTATTGGATGGGAGTAAATCCAGTGAATCGGCCATAAACAGCCTTGAACAAAATAAAAACGGGAAAAAACAGAAATGAAATAAGAGACCCCGAAATGCCGCTACCAAGCTGGCCTTGAACCCATAGGTTCAAGGAGGTAGCACCTGTGGTTTTTAAGGCTTTCCGTCAGGCGGACATGCACACCAAACACAACGAGACACCACCAGTTTTGTGGAAATCGGCTCAAGGACTTGTCGGTTTGCGAACATTCCAGGGCGTGGCGCCAGTATAACCCAAGGTTACTAGCCTTCCGCAAATGAAATTATGATTGGGTTATATAACCGTTTAGCAACTATTCGTCTTAAACGGGGCTGGTAAAAAACGAAATTATTTGCTTATGGATATAGATTGCTCGATTGGCACAAATATCAGTCGTCGGCCTTCATTCGAAGGGAGTTGAGATGGATTCGGTATAGCTTCCGTGGCCATATGAGGTATGGATGCCGATTTGAGCCTACAGGGAAGTATTTAGGATGTGTCACGGAAGTTATATCGGAATACATCTTCGATCTTGACTCGACCTGAAAAAAAAGCCCGCAATTGCGGGCTTTTTAACGATAAGCAGCGTTGTCAATTAACCAAGGTTCGCCAAACTGCGATCCAGCTTCTCATTCAATCGCACTAAATCAACCTGGCTTGCAGAAGTACCTCCGCCGTTTCCCGTCTGGCGTGCTTGCAATAATTCGTGGCTCAGGTTGAGGGCTGCCATTACTGCGATGCGCTCCAAACCGATGATTGCGCCCGTACCGCGGATCGCTTTCATACGCTCATCCAGCAATTGGGCAGATTCAATCAATGCCTGGCGCTCTTCGCGCGGGCAAGCGACTTGATATTCTTTATCGAGGATTTTTACAAAAACGGTTTCGTTGCTCATTGGTATTCCCGATTACTGGCCGATTACTCGGCATCCAGGTTACGTAAATGGGTGATCATCGCTTCCACACGGCTGCGCGCAAGTTCGTTCTTCTCAATCAGGCGCACCCGCTCGCGTTGCCATTCACTTTCGCGGGCCTTTAAGTCGGCATTTTCCTGCTGCAGGCGATTACACAACAGAATCAGTTTATCCAGCTTGGTTTCAAGGGCGAGTAAAAGATCGTCAGACATGATTTATCAATAACCAGTAAATAGCGCAGGTCGCCCACTATATTGCGCCCTCGGCAGGTGGTCAATCGAACAGGCCAAGTTAATGTGAATTCGAGAAGTTGATTGTTATTAAATGATAAACAAACAGGTTTTACTTGAGCCTTATCAACCATTGAATTTGCTATATAAAAACTTTGCAGAGCCGCATAGGTCAATCGTGGTAGCATTCGCCCATTGCGACAGAGAGGCTTTCCATGACTACAACTCCCGAAGATTACCTGCAATCCCCCCTGAATTTCGACGACCTCGCCAACCTTTTAGCGCCGTTAGGCACCTTAAACAGCCCTTCCGAATTGCACGGATTACTGTGTGGAAAATTGGCGGGTGGTGCGCAACTCACGGAAATTAATTGGCTGTTGGATGCCGTTGAATTTCTCGATTTTATCGCTGCGCCCGACGAGCAGGTGCGTCATGCATTAAGCCGTCTTTATTACAGTACCAACAACCAATTGCAGGGCGAGCTGAATCTGAAATTAATGTTGCCGGATGATGATAATCCGATCAGTGGGCGCGTTCGTGCGCTCACTGAATGGTGCCACGGATTTTTGTCGGGTTTTGGCAGCGTTGACCACCAGGGCAAGCGCGAAATCTCTGAAGAAGCCGAAGAAATGCTGCATGACCTTGCTGACATCGTACAAATACACGCCGATGATGAAGAAGACGAGCCGGGCGCAGAAACCGATTATATGGAAGTGACTGAATATGTTCGTGTGGTGGTGAGTTCACTGTATTTTGAATTTGCCGCAGAGCCAGGTGCTGCAGCTAATCCATCTACCACCGCCCCCGTGTCCCATCAATTGCATTAATTTTCCAGACATTCATTTCAAACAGGTTCGCTGCAGAGAAAATTATGAGAATAACCAAGCCTGAATTTGCCCGTCGCCGTAAACAATTAATGGCGCAAATGGAACCCAATTCTATCGCCATAGTTCCTGCGGCACCGGAGCGCCCGCGCAGCCGCGATACGGAATATCACTATCGCCAGGACAGTGATTTTTTATATCTCTCAGGGTTTGAAGAGCCGCAAGCAGTGCTGGTATTAATTCCCGGGCGTGAGCACGGCGAATTTGTTTTGTTTGTACGCGAGCGTAATCGCGAACGCGAAATTTGGGATGGTTATCGCGCAGGGCCAGAAGGCGCATGCAGTGAATTTGAAGCGGACGATGCATTTCCCATTGATGATATCGACGAAATTTTGCCGGGCCTGCTTGAAGGCAAGCAACGCGTTTATTACTCCATGGGTAAAGACAGCGAATTCGATAAACATGTGATGGATTGGGTAAACACCATTCGCGCGAAAGTTCGTTCCGGCGCAACACCACCCGGTGAATTCCTCGATTTAAGCCACTTCCTCAACGACATGCGTTTATTTAAAAGCGCCGCTGAGTTGCGCGTGATGAAAGAAGCGGGCGAGATCTCTGCGCGTGCCCATGTGCGTGCGATGAAAGCGTCTAAACCGGGCGTAATGGAATATCAACTCGAAGCAGAAATTATCCACGAATTCCAAATGAGTGGCGCACGCTTTCCGGCGTACAACTCCATTGTTGGCGGTGGAAAAAATGGTTGCATCCTCCACTATATTGAAAATTCGGCGCCGTTAAAAAATGGCGATCTGGTATTGATCGACGCCGGTTGTGAACTGGATTATTACGCCGCGGACATCACCCGCACATTTCCCGTCAATGGAAAATTTTCGCCTGAACAAAAAGCGCTTTACGAAATTTGTTTACAGGCGCAACTCG
This sequence comes from Cellvibrionaceae bacterium, assembly GCA_021151825.1. GTDB lineage: Bacteria > Pseudomonadota > Gammaproteobacteria > Pseudomonadales > Cellvibrionaceae > Cellvibrio. The sequence continues at coordinate 113,566 of JAGKWQ010000005.1, read as the reverse complement.
AAGCCATCGCCGTGGCAAAACCGGGCAACCACTGGAATGATCCGCACGAAGCAACGGTGCGTGTAATCACCGAGGGGCTGGTGAAAATCGGTTTGCTTGAAGGCGATGTGAACGAATTAATTAAAAGCGAAGCCTACAAAGAATTTTATATGCATCGCGCGGGCCATTGGCTGGGTATGGATGTGCACGATGTGGGTGACTACAAAGTCGGCGGCGAATGGCGTGTGCTTGAACCCGGAATGGTAATGACAGTTGAGCCAGGAATTTATGTGGCTCCGGATAACGAGCGCGTCGCCAAAAAATGGCGCGGCATCGGCATTCGCATCGAAGATGATGTGGTCATCACCAAAGATGGTAATGAAGTGTTGACCAACGATGTTCCCAAAACCATTGAAGAAATTGAAAAATTAATGGAATGATGAATGCGTGCACTTGATAGCAACCAGGAGCGTTGGCGTGCGAATACATGGGTGCTTTCACCCGCACTAATTGATGCAGGTTGTATAGCAGGTATTATTCTACTGACATTGACCACCTTGCTGTGGAATTATCAGGCGTTGCCGCTTCAATATTGGGATGAAAGCCGCAACGCCAATAACGCGCTCGAAATGATGCTTGGATCTGGTTGGCTGGTACCTGCATATGATGGGCAAATAGATCACTGGAATACCAAACCGCCATTATTAATTTGGTTGATGGCCGGGTTGATGAAACTTGGCTTCACTCCGTTATTGGCTGTGAGACTTCCTTCAGCTATTGCTGTGTGTCTGACATTGATTCTGGTATGGGCTGCGGTGCGTTATGGGTTGCGCGATAGATTTGCCGCAATTGTTGCAGTGGTATTGTTGTTTAGCTCCAAAGTCTATACCGGTATCCATGGCGCACATACGGGTGATTACGACACGCTGCTCGCGTTGTTTACCACCGGTTATATATTGAGTGTCTGGCAGGCATTAATTACGCAGCATGCGCAAAAAAATTGCTGGATATTGTGTGCGGTAATTTGTCTGGTGCTCGCTGTGATGACCAAAGGGCCTGCGGGTGTTTTCGGTGTGATCGGTTTATGTTTATTTTTGGTAATGACTGGTCAATGGCCCGGTATTGTTAAAGATTGGCGATGGTGGCTTGCTGGGGTTGTTGCTGTTTCTGTCTGTATGAGCTACTACATCACGCGCGAAAGTTACGATCCGGGATATTTAAACGCAGTATGGATTAATGAAATCACAGGCCGTTACAGTGAAACGAGCGAAGAACATTATTACGGTAGCTGGTTTTATCTCTCAACATTATTCAAACAGTTTGAGCCCGGGGCATTGTTTTTACTGTTAATCGGTGTTTCCTTGTCGGGTAGTGATATCGCGCGCAAACGGTTGATTCAAGTTACGTTTTTTTCCGGTGCGGGGATTGTCATTTTATTGTCCACCGCCAAAACGCAGCTCTATTGGTATTTAATTCCGGTGATTCCGTTGTTATCAATTGCTGCCGCCATCGCAGTGGTAGATACAATCCAGAAATTTCGCCTGCAACGGATTGCTATCGGTATGTTTTGTATTTTGTTTCTGGCGCTGCCACTATCGATTTCAGTTTATAAAACGGCGATTAGTTTGCCCGCTAAAGCACAACAAAAAGCCCGCATCAGTCAATACGGAATGCTATTTGATGAATTGCGGCGTAAGGGAAATATACAAGGATCAATAACGGTTATCGATGATGGTATCGATAATACAGCGGGGCTGGTTAACTACAATCCCGAACTAAAATTTTATGCACGACTTGAGCAACAAAAAGGTTCGGCTATTCGAATTGAAAAACTGGCAGATGCTACGGCGATCAATGGTTTGCTAGCCAGTTGTGATTACAAAAATACAAAAGCACTGCGCGGGATGCTCAATCAAATGCTCATTGATCATCACGTGTGCGTTGCAGGCTACAAGGATTAACAATGAACACCCAATCCCTGCCCGATTATTTCGATATCGCCATCATTGGTGGCGGTATGGTCGGCACCAGTCTTGCTAGTATGCTGGCCGCGAGCCAACCGCAGTTGCGTATTGCACTAATTGAAGCCCAGCCATTTGCGCGAGCCGATGAAGTTCATTATCAATCGAGTTTTGATGCGCGCTCTACTGCGCTTTCCTTTGGTACTGCGAAAATCATGCAAGAGCTTGGTTTGTGGGGCGAATTACAGCAACACATTACACCGATTGCGCAAGTACATGTTTCCGATCGTGGACATTTTCTCGGTGGCCTCATTGATGCTGCGGCCAATAATCTTGATGCCGTGGGTTATGTGGTAGAAAATGCGTGGTTGGGTAAAGTCCTGCTCGCAAATGTGCAAGTGCACAAATCTATCCACTGCTTTGCGTCAGCAAAAGTACTGGAATTAATTCCGCAAGAAAACTCTACACGCTTGCGTGTGCAAACCGATGCGCAGGAATTCTTTATTGATACTGCACTTGCTGTCGTTGCTGATGGCGGTGACTCCGCTGTGCGTCGCGATCTTGGAATTGCAACACAAATTCGTGAATACGAACAAACAGCCATTATTACCAATGTGGAATTTTCTGAGTCGCATCAGGGCATAGCATTTGAACGATTTACCGATCAAGGTCCCATTGCATTATTGCCATTGGGTGAATCAGTTAGTGCGCAAAAATCTGCCTTGGTTTGGACTTTGCCTGCTGATCAGGTAGATGAAATGCTATTGGCGAGCGATGCTGATTTTCTCACGCATTTACAAACACGATTTGGTTTTCGTGTAGGGAAATTTACGCGCGTTGCCAAGCGTTTTGCGTATCCATTGCAATTGGTATTAGCTGAAGAGCAGATTCGCTCCAATGTGGTGTTGTTGGGAAATGCTGCGCACTTTTTGCATCCTGTTGCGGGGCAGGGATTTAATCTCGCTCTACGCGATTGTGCTTGTTTAGTGGAAACCTTGCGCAATGCGCTTATAAAAGGTCAATCACCGGGCGATTTGTCGGTGCTGCAAACTTATCTTGAAACTCAAGCATTGGATCAACAATTGACGATTGAATTTAGCGATAAGCTGGTTCGTCTTTTTTCCAATAATCATTTGCCTTTAATTGCACTGCGTCATTTAGGGTTATTGAGCCTCGAATCCTTGCCATTATTAAAAGATCAATTTATTGCGCAAACTATGGGTACCGCCGGGCGCCAATATCGCTGGCACCGCGACTCGATTGTTGCTTCGATTGAAGAAAATAATTCATCAGTATTAACAGCGAAAGTGCCAGTATTAAATGCAACGGAATTCGATGTAATTATTGTGGGAGCAGGTTTGGTGGGTGCCTCTTTAGCCTGTGCTATTGCCCAGGCAGATGTTGCACAGCATTTGCGTATTGCAGTGATTGAGGCTGGTAATGAGGCGCAACATTTTTCCGGAGATCATTTCGATCCGCGTGTTGTTGCGCTAACACATGCATCAGAAAAATTATTGCGTGCAATTGGATGTTGGGATGCAATCGCTCGCGAACGAGTGTGCGCTTATCGCGAAATGAAAGTCTGGGATGGTGAGGGTACGGCAGCAATTGAATTTGATTGTGCGGAAGTGCAACAAACTCATCTCGGTCACATTGTGGAAAATTCGGTAATCGTTAACCAATTGCGCGCGCGCATGGTGCAGTTATCAAATATTACGTTGATTCAGCCGGCAGCAGTCACCGAGCTAATACCTGCCGCTAATAAAAACTCATTGGTGAGTGTGAAATTAAATACCGGCGTCACTATAACGTCTTCATTAATCATTGCCGCCGACGGTGCACAATCTCGTGTGCGTGAACTTGCTGATTTTAAAACCCGCGAATGGGATTATGGCCAGCAGGCGATTATCACTACTGTTCGTACAGAACAGCCGCACGAATTTACGGCCTGGCAACGTTTTATGAATACCGGACCCTTGGCATTTTTGCCGCTGCAAAATAATGGTGATGCGCACCAATGTTCTATTGTCTGGTCGGCAGAAGATGATGTTGCGCGAGCGCTGATGGCATTAGATGACGAAGCATTTTGCGCGCGGCTGTCGGAGGCATTTGAGGCGCGTCTTGGTAAGGTGTTGGCTTGCGATAAGCGCTATGCAATTCCACTGCGCCAGCGTCATGCCACTAACTACGTACAGCAAAATATTGCGCTGGTGGGGGACGCCGCCCACAACATTCATCCATTGGCAGGGCAGGGCGTTAACCTGGGGTTACTGGATGTTATCGCGCTTGCTAACGAGATCGAACGTGCATTAACGCGCGGTATTCCCCTCGGTGATGAATCTATTTTGCGCCGTTACCAGCGCCAACGGCTGGCGGGTAATCTGGGGATGATGTCTGCCATGGAAGCCTTCAAACAATTGTTTGGCAGTCGTTCTCTGGGCATTAATTGGCTACGCAATACTGGTATGCGCCAGCTAAACTCCATTCCGGCAGTGAGAAAATTCATCGTTAATTCGGCGCTGGGGGGTAACTGAGGCGCCGTGTCTCAGTGAGTGGAACAAGATGGTGTCATTTGATGTGTTGGTCGATATTGCCCCTTTTGATTGGGCTTCCATAGGTACATCGCTGTTGTGTGGCAGCATTATCGGAGTAGAGCGGCAACTGCGCGGCAAACCGGTCGGTATACGCACTTCTTCGTTGATAACATTGGGAACCTATATTTTTATCGCCGCCTCGCTGTTTGCGGCCTCGCATTTTTCAGGTCCCGAAAAAGTAGTTACTGACCCCTCGCGGATTATTGGCCAGGTAATTACCGGCATTGGATTTTTAGGGGCCGGCGTGATGTTAGCGCGCGATGGTTTTGTGTTGGGGGTCACCTCTGCAGCAACTATCTGGGCATTGGCCTCTATCGGTGTAGTGATCGCCATAGGGTACAACCTGGTTGCGATAAAATTAGCACTCGTGGTGATTGCCGTACTGGTCGGTGTGGATTTATTGGAAGATTATTCGCAAGCATTTACCCGTGGTGTGCATAAAAAATATCAGGACTGGCGAGGAAAAAACAAAAACAGTTCGGATTAATCAGATATCTATGGTGTAGAAAAGTAACACTGATAATGAAGGTTTTATGTCTAAATTAATGATTGTTGCACGCGTATTAAATTGGGCGTTGCTGTTGGTATTTTTTGTTGCAATTGCGGGGTTTATTTCATTCGCAAATGCCTACGGATTTTTTCTCGCCGCTGTCACTGCTGCTATTGCCTGGTTTTGTTATAAACACAATCGCTGGGGCTATTTTGCCGCTGCCGCATGGGCATTGGCTTGCTATCAATTGGCAAAGCAAGGTTATGAATTTCAAAGCATTAAGCGCCATGTGATGATGGTAGGTTTTATTTTGGTTCCACAAGTGCTTTAATTTTGATCCGCTACAGATTGAGATCCGCCCCAAGACTAGGCTTTTGTAAGACAACCGCTTGCTCAAGACACTTGGACGTACCACGACCTGAGCAATAGCTTTATTTCAAGCTATTTCACTCTGGCTTTTAGTAAAGTCGGTTTTTTTGTTCGGTCAGCTACGCTGACGTTTTAGATGCAAGATGAGGAAACTATGTCAGATCTAGTCTCTGGTGTTGTTAAGTGGTTCAATGATGACAAGGGTTATGGTTTTATTGAGCGTGAAGGTGGTGCAGATGTATTCGTACACTTCCGTGCAATTAACGGCAACGGCCGTAAAACCTTGAAAGAAGGCCAAAAGGTCACTTTCGAAGTAACCCAGGGTCAAAAAGGCCCGCAAGCGGAAAACGTAACTCCACTCTAATCTGTGCGAGTTTCAACTAAGGGGTGATTGAGCAATCAATCGCCCCTTAGTACTTTGGGTATCCGCATTTTTTCTTATTCTTACTTTCCCTCCGTCCTGTGTTTGGGCGATAAATTTTTATATCCCGCGATGGCTTTGCTCCATGTTTGATTTGCAATCTGTTCTTTGGCTCACCTTGATAGTTCTTTCCATTTATTACTGGCGCGGTGCTTTGTTGGTAAAAGAGCGTGCATTTATTGCAGCGCAACGACGCTGTGCAGAAATGGAAGTGCAACTATTGGATGAAACAATTTATCTGCGCCGCATCTGGTTTAGACGCAATGACCGGGGAATTCTTTCACTCTGGCGAGCATTTTATTTTGAATTCACGGTGAGTGGTTCGGATCGATATTTTGGTCGCGTAATTATGCTGGGCCGAAATATTACCCATGTGGAACTTGATCCGCATCGTGTGCATTAATGAGTTGATGTTATGGTAATTGAATATCGCACCGATGCTGTACTGGATGTCCATCAAGTTATTGAATTATACAAATGCTCAACACTCGGGGAGCGTCGCCCGGTAAATAAGCCCGATGTATTTCAAGGCATGATTGATAATGCCAATATTATTATCACCGCCTGGGATAATGAAAAGCTGGTTGGCATTGCGCGTGCGATGAGTGATCTTGTTTACGTGACTTATCTTGCTGATTTGGTGGTGCATGAAAATTATCAACAGCAAGGCATTGGTAAACAGCTCATCGAGTTAACACAAGCGCAAACTTCGCCGGATTGCATGATGGTATTACTCGCGGCACCGCTCGCCAATGATTATTATCCAAAATTAGGCTTTACCCATAACCCGCGTGCGTGGATGTTGAAAAGCAATTATTAGATAGCTAATTGATTATTGAGATGTGTTCATGAGCGATAAGCGCCTTGTTGAAAAGCACCTTGCTGAAAAAACCGGTGGCTGGAAAACCAAAACGGTTACTACGGTTTATGAAAACCCCTGGATAAAAATTTCCCACGAAGAGGTCATTACACCCAAAGGTACCGATGGTATTTATGGCGTCGTGCATTTTAAAAACACCGCAATTGGTGTTGTACCTATCGATAATGAAGGTAACACCTGGTTGGTAAAGCAAAGCCGCTACACACTTAACCAATATACCTGGGAGATTCCCGAAGGTGGTTGTCCGCAAGGTGAAAGCCCATTAAATGCAGCTAAACGAGAATTGGAAGAAGAGGTCGGCTTGCAAGCCAATAATTGGCAAGAATTAATGGTTATGCATTTGTCCAACTCGGTCACGGATGAATTTTGTGTTGTGTTCGTTGCGCGCGATTTATTTGCCGGCCAGCAACAGCTGGAAGCAACGGAAGATATTGAATATAAAAAGCTGCCTTTGCGTGAAGCGATTGATATGGTTAAGCGAGGCGAAATTACGGATGGGATTTCTGTGGCTGCGTTGCTGCGAGTGGCATTGGATTTATAAATTGTATTTACCCAAACATAAAAACGCCGCACGCGGCGTTTTTTATTTCTGATTTTTATCCCTGATAAAGTGTTATTTATCTGACCCCGCTAGTTGATTAATAGTTTTCAGTACCTCTTCAGGTGAATCAAACTTTGTAAATCGTTTTACCTCTTTTCCCTGGCTGAATACTAATAGTGCTGGATATTCGCTATTGCCATAATGTTGCGCAATACGGTTGTCGGTATCAATTGTTAGCGGATACCGAATTAGAAATTTATTTCTATATTCATCCAGGTCTTTTTGCTCCGTCCATAGATGCGTTACATAAGCCTGCAACGGTATGTTGGGTTGCTTTTGATAAATCTCATTCATAAATTTTGTTGCTGTAAGGCAGTTGGTGGCCATATCCGGATGAAGGTCCTTCATATACCAATCACACCAGGCCGCTGAAAAATAAATCAGCAATAAACCACTTGGCAGCGGCTTTATTTTTTTAGCAGCGGGTGCTTTCAGTGATACAGTTTTATTACCGTTATTGACAGCGAGTTGCTGTAATTGTTGTTGTAATACTGCATCATCTTTATAAGTGGTATATACAACTTCGCCATTTGCATTAATCAATGCATGAAATGGTGTACCGCTGAATTGGAAATTACCGGCAATGGAACCGTTATTATCCATCACGATAGGAATGGTTAAATTATTTTTTTGCTGCAATCGACGAATATATTCATCGGTTTCGTTAATGTTCAAATTCACCGCGTAGATAGCGATGTTATTGCGATACTTTTCGTAGGTTTGCTGGAGGCTTGGTAATTCTTTGCGGCATTCCATGCACCAGCTGGCCCAGAATTTTATGTAGACAGGTTTGTGGTCAATGACTTGCTTCAGATTGATGGGTTGGCCATCAAATACTACATATTGCTCATCCAACTGCAGGGCGCTAGCCTGCAGCTTGATAGATGCAAGAGCAATCAGCAAAAAAAACCAGCGATGCTTTAGCATAAATTCTCCTTGAATTACGCATCTTTAATAACAGGAATAAAATGAAAACCAACGGCGATGCGATTCCATGCATTGATAGCGACAATCACCGCAGTAAGATTCACAATTTCTTCTTCGTTAAACTGTTCGCGTACCGCTGCAAAATCTTCATCGTGAATATCGGCGTTTGCTAACAAGGTTAATTTTTCTGCCCAAGCCAGTGCACTGCGCTCACGAGCGGTAAATATGGGTACTTCTTGCCAGGCTGGTAATACATCCAGGCGAACTTGTTTCTCTCCATCCTTGCGTGCCTCATCGGCATGCATATGCTGGCAAAATGCGCAGCCATTGATTTGTGATATGCGCAACTTAATGAGGTGAATAAGTGAATGTTCGATTTTTTGTGCGGCAGCTTGGCCCAAGTCAATCAGTGATTTTGCCAGCACAGGTTGCAGTTTGTAGGTTTGTTGGTAGGCGATGCGTTCTTTCATGATGGACTCCTTGGTCAGGTTGTTGGAGTCATTGTGCCGCTTGGAGTTTTAAGGCGATTGTATATTTGCGACATCCTGAGGTTTAGGTAAAAATTTATGCAGGTGGGGCTTTTTTGGCGGCGAGTCGTGCGAGCTTGCGATCCCGGTATTGCCCGGGAGTTTGTTCATTAATTTTCTGGAACTGGCGATTGAAATGGGCTTGATCGTAAAACCCGGTCTCATGGGCAATATCTACCAACGGCCGTGCCGGATTAAGGCTGATTAGCTGACGCGCCTTTTTAATTCGTTGCAGTTGTTTGACATACACCATGGTGAGCCCCACTTCCTGCTGGAAGCGCCGCTCCAGTTGGCGACGGCTCAGGTTAACCTGAGTACTCATAGTCTCAATGGAATCAAATGAATCAGGCAAGCGCGGCAATAGATGCTGTACGGGGCCTGCGTGTGCAAGTTGTTGCGCAGCTCGTTGCAACAACCAGTCATCAATTAATCCGATGCGCGCCGCAATGCTGGTAGCTGCATTTAATTGATCGCGTAAATTGAGCAGTTGTTGGTTATTGATATCTGTATCCAGATCATCGGTGCTATATACGTTTCCGATCAGGCCGGGCATGTCAAAACCGAATAATTGAAATGCGCCTCCAGGGTGAAAGCGTATTCCCATTAAATCCACGTTGCTATAAAAGTCCATGGTGCTGAGTGTTGCGAATGCGTTGAAACTCACTTCAGGTAATTGGTTATCGATAAAACGAAAATTAATATTGGTGCCACCATCGGGATAAAGTTTTTCAGTAAAGCCCTGTTCTGGAATGCGTGGTTGCCGTGCAATCCAATAGCGTTGCACCCAGGTTTGCAAATAAGGATGCGGCATAAAACTGCGAAAACCCAAATGCCCCAGGTTATCTACAAATTGGCTATTAAAAGGCGTTGGAGCGATCAGGTTGCGCATACTAATTCTCTTAAGCGATCAATCCTGTTGGTTAGGTTTCCACAAGCTGCGAAACCAATTTATCCAGCCATTATTACCAAGCATATATTTATCCAACTGATCCTGATTATAAAAATAATGCTCGGCATCGCTAAATAATAATTCACGTTTTAACATCCGGCGGTTGGGATTAATAGTTTTAATAACGCGCGCGGGGTTTCCTGCCGCAACTGAGTTGGCAGGAATATCTTTGGTTACTATTGCACCGGCACCAATGACAGAATTTTCACCAATTGTTACACCTTTGGTAATGATCACTCGCTCGCCCAGCCACACATTATTTTCAATTACTACCGGTTTGGTACAGCGAAACGGTCGAATACGATTGTAAATACCGTGCCAATCACTATCACTGATAATCACATTGGCGGCGAGCATGCAGTTATCACCAATGCGAATGGATTTTGCCGCAGAAATTCGCACGCCCGGTGCGATCAGGCAGTAATCACCAATAATAATTTCCGCACTGCCTTGTTTGCTTGGCCAACTGGTAAAACGCACGCAGTTATCACTGGCGCAAATAATTTGCGCATATTTTCCCACATGAATATTGCGACCAAAAATCACCAGGCTACGCGGATGCGCAATCTCCGGAATACTGCCCAGGCTATCAAATTGCGGGGCGACAAAACGGGCGACATACCAGTGGTTGATGGTCTTATAAAGTTTTTTGACCGGATAAGGCGTATTACTGCGGCGCATGGCGGCCCTGTGTCTGTTAGAATTCGTGTAACGATTATGAGTGAGAAACAAGATGCTGCCAATTGCCATAGAAACGGTAAAAGGTTTTCTGGATGACGAAGAAGGTCGTGCTTTATACGAATATGCCCTGCAAAGTTCAGGGCAGGGGCCATGCCTGGAAATTGGCAGTTATTGCGGTAAATCCACGGTTTATCTGGGCGCTGCCTGCAAAAAGGCCGGATCGGTATTATTTGCTGTAGATCATCATCGTGGCTCGGAAGAACATCAGTTGGGCGAGGAATACCACGATCCCGAACTCTATGATGCCAATCATGGCAAGATGGATAGCTTCCGCGAATTTCGCCACACGCTGGCGCGTGCGCAACTTGAAGATACGGTAGTTCCTATTGTGGCGCCCTCTGCACTGGCGGCACGTTTTTGGGCTACACCTTTAGGTCTGGTGTTTATTGATGGCGGCCACAGTATGGAGGCTGCGTTGAATGATTACCGCTGTTGGGCGCCCCATGTAAAACGCGGTGGTTGGCTAGCGATTCACGATGTATTTCCCAATCCCGCCGATGGCGGTCGCCCACCTTATGAAATTTGGAAACTTGCACAAGAATCGGGTTTGTTTGAAGCCTTGCCGTTAATAAAAACGCTGGGCCTGCTGAAACGTTTGTAATTTTTTTTTGCTTTTTAAATCGAGTTAAATTATGTCTGAGTCTCTGTCATTTTCATCACTGCCATTGAGCGATGCAATGCTCGCCAATCTGGAATCACTTGAATATAAGGAGATGACGCAGATACAGGCAGAAAGCTTGCCGATTATCCTGCGTGGTGACGATATTATCGCGCAAGCAAAAACCGGCAGCGGAAAAACGGCTGCGTTTGGTATCGCGCTCCTGGAAAAATTAAATGTGCGCTTTTTCGGCACGCAAGCGTTGGTGCTTTGCCCCACGCGCGAATTGGCTGACCAGGTCGCTAAAGAAATTCGTCGCCTCGCGCGCCTCACCCATAACGTAAAAATTTTAACATTGTGCGGTGGTGTTTCCATCGGCCCACAAATTGGTTCGCTTGAACGTGGTGCGCATATTGTTGTGGGTACGCCGGGGCGTATTGTGGATCATATTAATAAAGGCACATTGAAGCTGGATGGTTTGAACCAGTTAGTGTTGGATGAAGCTGACCGCATGCTGGAAATGGGTTTTGCGGATGATATCGATACGGTGCTCGCTGCCTGTAATGAAAATCGCCAGACATTATTATTTTCCGCCACTTACCCTGACAATATTAAAAAAATCAGCGCGCGCTGCCAGCGCAATCCGCAAATGGTAGTTGTGGAAACTATTCACAATCAACAAAAAATCGCGCAGCACTTTTACGAATTGCGTGGAAGTGATGAAACATATCCGGCGGTATTAACATTGCTGGCTCATTTTCAGCCCGCCAGCTCAATTGCATTTTGCAACACCAAACAGGGCTGTGATGAATTATTAAGTTATTTGCGCGATGAAGGTGTAAGTGCATTGGCATTGCACGGTGATATGGAACAGCGTGAGCGCGATCAGGTATTGGTGCGCTTTTCCAATAAAAGTTGTGCGGTATTAATTGCCACCGATGTTGCCGCGCGCGGTATCGATATAAAAGGTTTGGATGCGGTAATTAATGTGGACCTGGCGCGCGACAGTGAAGTGCATGTGCATCGTATAGGCCGTACCGGACGCGCCGGTGAATCGGGGCTTGCATTGAATCTGGTTGTACAAAAAGAAGTTCACAAGATTAATCGCCTGGAAGATTATATGGGGCAGTCCATTAACCTTGAAGCGTTGCCGCACAGTGATAAAAAGTCTCTGCCTACGCCGACGATGGTAACCCTCAATATTGATGGCGGCAAAAAAGATAAATTGCGGCCTGGCGATATTATTGGTGCACTTACCAAAGATGCCGGTTTGCCGTTTGAGAAAATTGGCAAAATCGATATGTTTGATTTTGCGGCCTATGTGGCTGTAGATAAAAGTATCGCGCGTGCCGCATTGCAACAGTTATCCGATGGTAAGTTAAAAGGCAGGAAATTCAGAGCCAGAAAGCTCTAAACGAAAAAACGCTAATTGATCGTCGGGCGTTAAATATTGTTAAATTTAAAAGCATAATAATAGTTTTTCCTTATTCTAGTCACCGTTCCGGGAAACTGATTCCTGCCAGCCTTCGCAAGAGGTACTCACTCCTTTGTTGTAAAAAAGTGAGGTGGCAGGAATTGCACTCAATACTCCAACGCAAAAAAATAACAAGAAATAAAAAAGGAAAAGACCATGGCTATAGCTGCAGTTATTATCGCAATCCTGATTCTGGTGGTTTTGATCACCGGGGTAAAACTCAATCCATTTCTCGCATTTTTGGTTTCCTCGATTTGCGCTGCCATTATGTTAGGGATTCCGCTGGATAAAATCCCTGGAACTATCGAAACCGGAATTGGCAGCATGCTCGGCTCGCTGGCGATTATTTTGTGCCTTGGCGCAATGTTCGGAAAGTTAGTGGCGGAGTCTGGTGCTGCGCAGCAAATCAGTAGCAGTTTGATGCGTTGGTGCGGCAGGAATTACATAACCTGGGCATTAATGCTGACGGGGTTTATCGTGGGCATTCCGCTGTTCTATAACGTGGGATTTGTATTATTAGTGCCGCTGGTTTTTTCGGTGATGCATCAAACCAAATTGCCTGCGGTTTATTTGGGTATTGCATTGCTTGCGCCGCTTTCGGTGACCCACGGTTTTTTGCCGCCCCATCCATCGCCTGTTGCATTGATTCCACAATTTGGTGCCGATATGGGCACAACTTTGTTCTATGGATTGTTAGTGGCAATCCCCACGATGATTATTGCTGGCCCCATTTTTTCTTCGACATTAAAAAATATCCACAGCGTTCCGCTCGCTACGTTTAAACCGACCGATTTGCCAGCAGAAAAATTGCCCGGTATTGCGAATAGTTTTATCACTGCGTTGCTGCCTGTGTTATTAATCGCACTCAGCAGTATTGCGGTTTACGCCATGCCAGCGCCTATTGCAGAGGCGCCGATCACCAAATTCTTTAGCAATTCAATGTTGGTGTTGATGGTTGCGTTAGCGATTGCGACTTATTCGTTGGGTGTAAAGCAAGGTATTACGATTAGCAAAGTCATGACTATTTATGGCGATGCAATAAAAGATATCGCCGTCATTTTATTAATTGTCGCTGGCGCTGGCGCACTAAAACAGGTGATGGTGGTGAGTGGTGTTAGTGAACAGCTTGCGCACTCGCTGGAAAATATTGCAATTAATCCGCTTATCCTCGCGTGGCTAATCGCGACGGTAATTCGTATCGCACTCGGTTCAGCAACGGTTGCCGGTTTAACTGCGGCGGGAATTGTCGCTCCCATAATTCCACTGACCGGTGCCGATCCTAATTTGATGGTATTGGCAATAGGCGCAGGCAGCCTGATGTGCTCACACGTTAATGATTCCGGCTTTTGGATGTATAAGGAATATTTTAATTTAAGTTTGAAAGATACGTTTAAATCCTGGTCGTTAATGGAAACAATTATCGGTGTTGCCGGATTAATCGGCGTTCTGGTATTGGATACTGTGATTTGATTTTAACCGGTATCGGTAAAAGGCAGTGTTGCAGACCGTTGCATTGCTACTCTGCCACCTGATCATAAAAAAACCTCGGACGCTTTCGCTTTCCGAGGTTTTTTAGTCAGGAGGTGAAAACACCTCACAGTTAAAATTTGAATCGCCTCTTCATGCAATACGCCTTTCATTCAGCATTTTGTTTACTCTGCTTACTAAAAACACACACAGAATAAAAATACCCATAGCGATATAACCGAGCCAGTCGAAATGTTGCAGCGGGCTATGGGCATCTTGCTGCACTATTACCATTCCTGCGATGAATGCACCAAGGCCGCCGGCAATTTGTTGCAATGAACTGGAAATCGCCATGTACGCACCACGGTCTTCCGGTTTGGCTACCATTGAGTTCAGTGCCATCGCAGGCGTCATGCGGCAAAGGATGCAGGTAAATAACAGGATGTTAATAACAATCACCAGCCACAGCGGCGTCACCGATAAATGAGTATAAATAAATACCATCAGTACTGCGCCGAGTGAACCAATCGTAAATAACGTAAAGCGATCATAACGGTCAGAAAATTTTCCCATCAAGGGCATCACAACTAATGACAGTAAGCCTGTGCTCAAATAAATAAGTGGTAGCTGCTCAGCGGTGACTTGAACGTTGTTAATTAAAAAAGGTGCAGTGAATGGCATTAGCATAAATCCGCCGATGGTTAAAAACATTACGGCGGCGAAGCCGGTTCGATAATCCGTGTGGGACAGTACTTTCAAAAAATGCGCAAACGGATTTTTATCGTGTTGTTGTGCTAAATGTGCAGTGACTGGCTGCAGCATTAATCCGGTCGCCAATAAAATTCCCAAGGCTAAAATAACAATCGCGATAAAACTGAACTCCCAGCCTAAATGGGTTGCAATAAAAAGGCCTAACGGAATTCCCACCACCTGGCTAACGCCAAAACCCATTTGCACCACGCCCATGGCACGGCCGCGTTGTTGCGGTGCAAATATATCAATTACCAGGGTAAATAATGCTGCACTGGAAACGCCGGCAAAGACACCGGTTATAATTCGCGCGAATACCAATTGCCAATAAGTATGGCTAAGTGCACACGCCAGTGTGCCGATAATAAAACCGCTAAAAACCCACAGAAATAATTTTTTACGATCAAATTTATCCATAAAACCAGCGGCAATGATACCGGCGATTGCAGCGCTAAAGGCGTAGGCAGAGACTACCAAACCAAATTGGGTAGTGTTAATGGAAAGGGTTTTCATCAGAATATCGCCAATGGGCGAAATAATCATAAAATCCAGGATAATACTGAATTGGATGAACGCCATTAATAGCAGAATGCGTTTTTGATAGGTGCTAAATTCTTGTGATGCAGCTTGGTTCATAAATAACTCTTAAATAATAATTCTTAAATAGATGATACTTAAATGGTGATTCGGCCGAACGGAAATAATCAATAGGGGTAATTCGAAAAATAGTTTGTGCAATATAGATAGACAGATAACTGAAGTTCAAACAATAAAGTAATAATGATCAAACGAACAGGCTTCTGATAGCCGTAGGTGTCGGGTTTGTGAGTTGCCTGCCTGGCGCTTCCCGTTTTTTTGGGGTTGTGGCAGTCATGCGTATTTGTGCGTTTCTTACCGGAAAGCAGTGCGGCCAGGAAATTTTTTGTGGGATGAATTACGCTGGACATTAGGCCTCCTCCTAGCCTCCTTCGACTATGGATGCCAGCATAGTGTTATTTCAGGATGGATAATTGTATAAATCGGTCATCCTGATTTTGGTATAACTGTTTTGGTGTATGGCCGGAATATTTTTTAATTTCTTTTATAAAATGGGATTGGTCAACAAAGTCGCTTTCGGGAAAAAGCTTGCCCGCTTTCAGTGTAGGGAATGAGGCGCGGAAGCGGAGGATAGAGCTATAGGCTTTTAACGACAGACCAAGCCATTGGTTAAAGTAGCGATTGATTTGGCGGCTGCTCCAATGGCAAAGGTCCGCTAATTCCGCAACTTTAAGTTGTCCCTGACTTTGGTGCAATGCGGTAAACATTTTGAGTTTGCGCGCGTCTATATCGCTTATATCAAGCTGCGCTAATTGTGTGAAAACCTTGAGCTTGAAAATGTCAAAATCGCGCGTGTCTTGCTCGGTAATATTCCAAAAGCCCTGTTCGAGGTTTGCGCGGCCATTCAGTAATCCACTCAGTGGAGTATGGAATAAATACTCCACTGCCAATGGATAAAACCCAATACCGCAAACCCGGGAGCCAGCGCTAATTTCAGTGCAGGATGCCTGCGTATCTATTCCAGCGAGCGAGGTTTGAAAGGGGGCATCAGGAAGGCTAAAAAAATGAATATCTACGCGGCCATCCGGTAAAACAACAACAGGCTTATCCTGCGAGTCAAGATTTTCTGTCATCCATACACTCTCAACCCAGAGAGTGAATTCACTGGGTACAGGTTGATAGTGGTGGATAAGGTTGCTCATTCGTTGCTTGCTCCCTGTCCAATCCTGTTAGTGGAGTACGTTCCCGCCTAACAGTTTACGAACTTCATCCGCCGCAAAATAATAATGCTGGTTGCAGAACTGGCAGTCGATATCGATGCGGCCTTTCTCGATGAGCAACTCTTCTACTTCGTCTTTGCCAATGGTTAGCAATGCGCTGGCACAACGCTCTTTGGAGCAACTGCAGGAAAAGCGTAATTTTTTTGGCTCGAAAACGCGTACGGGGTGTTCGTTGAACAAACGATAAAGCACTGTAGCATGATCCAGTTCCAACAATTCGTCCGGTGTAATTGTTTCGGCGAGCGTAATAATGGTTTCCCATTTATCGCGATTATCATCAGGGTTGGTATTTAATTGCTGTGGCAATGCCTGAATTAAAAAACCGGTCGAATAATTTTCATTTGCTGCAAACCATAGGCGCGTGGCGAGTTGTTCTGATTGCTGGAAATAGTGTTCCAGACACCCCGCGAGGTTTTCTGCATCCATAGGAACTATGCCCTGGTAGCGCTCAAGTTTGCCGGCAAAGTTTTCAGTGCGTTGTGGTTCGATACTGATTACCAGCACTCCATTGCCCAGTAATTGTTGCATGGTTCCGTGTAATGCCAGTTCTTCCGTTAGTTCTATGTCATCGTTGATACGTACTATACCGCGCAAATCATTGTGGTGATTACATTCGGCCATAATGGTGGAGATCAGTCCATCACCGCGCGCTTGTAAAATAATCCGGCCATCAAATTTTAATGTGCTCGATAACAGACCAACAGCGGCAAGAAACTCGCCCAGCAACTTGCGAATGGCGGGAACTTGCTGGTTGTGACTGAGTACTTCGCGATAGCTGTCGCTGAGCGTTACTATTTCACCGCGAATATCGCAGTCATCAAATAAAAAACGGTGGAGTAAATCATTGTTGGGCATTGTTAAAAAATCTCTCAATAAACTAAGTGATCACTTTTCGATAATCTTTCAAAAACTAATAATTAACTTACTCGTCACTTCCCAATAAATTGATCCGCTGAAAGCGGTGAATATGACGGCGCTCTTTCTTGTTGGGTTTGTGGTCGCTCACGATAAATGCACCCAGGCCTGCTTTGCGCTCAGCCGCGCGTTTTTCACGCAGCTCTTTGCTTGCATCACTCTCTTCATACAACAGTATTGCTTCCGGGGCGCCGCGGCGTTGAGCGGACAGTGCTTTAATAACGACTGTTTTTTCATCCCAGTTCTGGCGAATGGTTAACTCCATTCCGATAAGTGCTTCTTTGCTGGGTTTTACGCGTTGGCCGTTGCAATGTACTTTGCCACCGTCAATCGCTTCTTTAGCGAGGTTGCGAGTTTTAAAAAAACGCGCAGCCCATAACCATTTGTCGATGCGAATTTTATCGTCGTCATCGTCTTCAATCTGTTGCTTGGCCATTAATGAATTACCCGTTTTTTGGTTTAGCCATGTGCACTATTTTCATCGTTGCGCGGTGGCATGATTTCATCGAAATGATAAATCGCCGGGTGTTGCTCCATACGGCGCTGGATCTGGCTGTCCGGTTGATGAATACCCAGTACATAATGAATGCCAAAAATTTTCGCTGAATCCAGAATGCGTGCCGTATCATCAATAAATAATGTGCGCGTCGGATCAAAATGTTCAGCGGCTTGCAATTGCTGCCAGAATTTTTGCGACTCTTTTGGCTCATTAAATTGATGCGAGGAAATAATTACATCCAGCCACTGATCGATTTGTGTGACTTCCAGTTTCAGTGACAGGCTTTGCGGATGCGCATTGGTCACCAGTAACACTTTTTTGCCCAGCTTGCGTAAACGCGTTAAAAATTCGCCAACGTAAGGACGAATCTGGATTTTGTGTTTGATCTCTTCTTTCAAGCTGCGAATATCCAAATCCAGCGCGCTGGACCAAAACTCCAGGCAATACCATTGCAAGGTGCCTTCGTATTGACGGATTTCACCGCTCAGTTTTTCCCGGGCGGCCACCAGATCGATATTGTGAATTTGCGCATAGCGTTGGGGCAGGTGATCCAGCCAGAAGTGGTTGTCGAAATGGAGATCCAACAAAGTGCCGTCCATATCCAACATGACTGTATCTATTGAGTCCCAATTAATCATAAAATCATCTCTACCACGATTTGCTTAGCCTGTAGACATCTTATGCCCGTCAAGCCCAGTATTTTAAAGCGCGCTACCGTGGCGCGCAGCCGGCTGTTTCGCGCCGACGAAATCCACCTGCGTTTCAGTAACGGCGAAGAGCGCACCTACGAAAAACTCTGTTCCGGCGGACCCGGTGCGGTGCTTATTGTACCTCTGCTCGATGCCAATACGGTGCTTTTGGTACGTGAATATGCGGTCGGATTGGAGGATTACCACCTCGCGTTGCCAAAAGGTGCCATTGATCAAGGCGAAACCCTGCTGGATGCTGCCAATCGCGAACTGAAAGAAGAGGTGGGTTACGGTGCGCGCAACCTGCAATTTCTCAAGCGTATTAATCTTTCACCGTCTTATATGGAGCATGGGATCAACATTGTGATCGCCTGGGATCTATACCCGGAGCGATTGCAAGGCGATGAACCCGAGCCGATTGAAGTAGTCCCCTATCCATTGGCTGACCTGATGCAGCTGATCGCCCGTGCCGATGTGTGTGAAGGCCGCAGTATTGCCGCACTGTTTATGGCGCGCGAGTGGCTGGCCGGAAATCTGATCGAGGCTGTTCCCGCTGTTTAAGGATTTATTATGACTCACCCTATTAGCCCTGAATTAATTGAGCAACTGGTTGATCTGGCCCGTCGCGCCGGCGATGCCATCATGGTGATTTATCGTGATCGGGATCATTATCAAATCCAGCATAAAACCGATGAATCACCGCTCACCGCGGCGGATTTGGCGGCAAACAATCTTATTGCTGCCGAGCTGCCAACACTATTGGAATTGCCCATTATTTCTGAGGAAGGGGAAATTCCGGAATTTGTTGACCGCGGGCTGTGGGAAAATTTCTGGTTGGTCGATCCACTCGATGGCACTAAGGAATTTATCGCCGGTAATGGCGAATTCACGGTAAATATTGCATTGGTACAACACAATCGCCCGATTTTAGGTGTGGTGCATGTACCTGCAACGGATATCACTTACCTCGGTGTTTTGGATGCGCACAACCCGACCAGCCTGGGGGCATGGAAATATCAACACGGACGTAACCCTGAACGCATTCATGTTCGCAATATGAGCGAGCGTTACACCAGTCATCAGGCATTTACCGTACTGTTGAGCCATCGCCATGGTACTCAGGCAACTGTCGATTTAATGGAAGCCGTTAAATCCCGTTGGACTGGCCCTATTGAAACGACCAATGCCGGTAGCTCCCTGAAATTTTGTGTGATCGCTGAAGGTAACGCCGATTTTTATCCGCGCCTTGCGCCAACTTCTGAGTGGGATACTGCCGCCGCGCAAGCAGTGCTTGAAGCGGCGGGTGGTCGAGTAGTGCGTGCTGAATCAAATGAGTCGCGCAATTTGGTGTCGCTGCGTTACAACGCAAATGAAGATTTATTAAATCCACATTTCTATGCGTTGGGCGATAAAAGTTTTTGTTGGGAATGGCTGCTCGGCTTAGAAGAGTTAGTTAGTTGATGGGGCCGATATTTCGTTTTAATCCCGCTTTCATAACATTTCATTCAAAAGGGCCCGCGGCAATGCCGCTGGTTTTATAACCAAAGTTATAGTTCCTAGAGAATAAAATATTCTAATTTCACTGAACCTTGTACAGATTTATCTGGTCTAGTCTTTAAATCACGGATACCTGTTAATACATTTCCGTTTTTGTGGTGGCCAATGTTTTCATTGCGCTGAGGTTATTCTTAGGGAGTGTTACTGATGAGAAAGCAAAACAAAAATTTGAAAGCCGATTTTAATACCAGTCGTTCGGATGTATTGCGCGATAAACTCTTACGTGAAATTTCCGATTACGAGCGTCAGTTAGCCGAGTTAAAACTTAACGGCAACCAGGTGAATTTCACCATGATCCAGACTTACAAAGAATTAATTAATGCGCGTCAGGCAATGTTGCGTCGCCTGCCCGTGCATTACTAATTTTTTATCTATGCAGAGCGATTACGGCAAGGATTTGTGAGTGTAAAACGCGGATCAAAAAAATCTTGCTGTAATCGTGTCGCGGTGGCTAATGTTCGGTGATTAGCCGGTTGCCAGTGATTAACGTCGTGCTTCTGGTTGATGGGTTGTATGCTGCTTTCGTTAGCTGCGTGATTATTTTTTTCCTTGGATTTTTTTTCACTGAGTGTGGCAATTTGTCGCCCTAGCCAATCATTCGCATCAGCAAATGGCATTGGGCGATGAATAAAATAGCCTTGTACCTGATCGCATCCTAATTCGCGCAAGCTACCAATTTGTTCAAATACCTCAGCGCCTTCTGCGACGACTGATAATCCTACCGCATGGGCAATTGAAACGACGCCTTTAGTAATATCCCAATCCACTTTGTTGCCTGGTAGTTCTGCGACAAACGAGCGATCAATTTTAATAATATCGAGCGGCAAACGTTTGATATATGTCAGCGATGCGTAGCCGGTACCGAAATCGTCCACTGCCATGCGCACACCCAAATCACGACAGCGCAACATAATGCGTTTG
Organism: Cellvibrionaceae bacterium; assembly: GCA_021151825.1. GTDB lineage: Bacteria > Pseudomonadota > Gammaproteobacteria > Pseudomonadales > Cellvibrionaceae > Cellvibrio. The sequence continues at coordinate 92,440 of JAGKWQ010000005.1, read as the reverse complement.
GCGCGCTCAAGATCTTCCAGCATCGCCGTTTCGGTGATTTCAATAATCAAGGCGCGGCCAAACGCGGAAAATTCAGCGCAGGTATTTTGTAACTCATTTAAAAATGTAGGATGTAAAAAATGACGCGGTGAAATATTGATATGGATATCTGGTGTTAACGAATGGGTGTTCCACAAACACCATTGTCGCGCTGCTTCACGTAATACCCAATTGCCAACACGAAATTCCAGATCTCCTCGCGCCGACTCAAATGCCTGGATCAGCGGGCTTGCACTAACAATTTCACCGTCCGGTTTGCACCAGCGCAACAGTGCCTCAAAACCAACCGGATGCAAATCACTTAATTGGCAAATTGGTTGATACCACAACTGTAATTCATTGCGCTCTAGTGCGCCTTCCACATCGACAATAGAAATTTGTGTTTCTTGCGCTAATTCTGTTTTGACTGAGGCGCGCTGGAATTTATCGCCGCCCTGGCTTTTGGCGATGTACATAGCAGCATCGGCCTTGCGTAGTAAATTGATTTCATCAACCCCGTCTTGGGGGGCCATAACAACACCGATACTGCCGCTCAAGCGACCACGCTTGCGGCCAAACCCGTAAGGAATACGCAATGCTTGTAAAAAGCGTTTGGCCAAAATATCAATATGGGATTCATCGCATTCGGCAATAATTAAAAATTCATCGCCACCCAGACGGCCAATTTGATCGCCCTTGCGCACGACATCGGCCAAGCGTTGAGCTAAATCGCGCAACAATATATCGCCTGTCTCATGGCCCCAATGATCATTGGCGGATTTCAATCCATCGACATCAATGAAAAAGCACGCGAAAGAGCGATTGTAACGGTGCAATTTTTCTAAACTGTTTTCAAGGCAATCCAGAATGCCGCGACGATTTAATAATTTTGTCAGTGGATCAATCGTCACCAGCGAGCGCAATTGCGCCTCCAGCTTTTCGCGATGGCAGGCGACTGCAATCTGGCTGGCGATACGCTCGGCAAGTGTCAGTAGCTGTGGAGAAATATTGGCAACACTGTTGGTATGCTTAAACCAGGAAGAGGCAAGTACACCTAACACCTGATCGGAAGAAATTAATGGAATCACCAGATTGGATTGCAAGCCGGCACTCACCAATTGCGGCATGGCATCGGGGGCGGCGGGATAATTGCGCGTGAATATACTGGTCTTGCTGGTTAATACGCGGCTGGAAATACCGTTGGCCGCCGAAAAGCGAAAACCTTTGAAAGCATCCAATAAATGTTGGTGCTCACCTTCAAATAATTTGTATTCAAATGTTTGGGTTTCTTCATCCAATAAAATTAACGCAGTACCATCAGCGCCTAATAAATTGCGCACGGCAGCAGCAGCTTTTTTAAAAAATACTTGAAAATCCGGTTCCAGGGTCAATGCGTCCATTGCGGCGAGTAGCGAAGGCACCGCCGTGTGTAACAACAATTGATTCATGGTTTGGCTCAGTGGCACGTCTCACAAAAATGGCAATCAATAAATCAGCAAACCGGATAGGAAAATAATCCCGATAAGTGAATGGCAAGCGTATTTAGCAATATGCTTGCCAGTGAACGGTTTTTTGAAAGGTTCTTTATAAAATGACTAAAAGTTGTGTTGTCTTATGACAAAATCACTAGAAAAATCGAGAAGCAGATCAAAAAAACAGGTGTAACTCCCCAATATGAAGCAGGATCGTGAGATGTTGCTTATCGATGGTGCACAATAAAATTATGTTGCGCCATACCGTAAAGCAATAAAAACAGCTCTTCAGCGCTTGATGGCAGCCTATAGCCAGCCGGCACTTTTTACGTTACAGAAAGATTATTCGGCTAACCGATCATTGTTGACTTGATTTCCCCTGTATACAAACATATACAGCGAAATCCGAATTTACACTCCAGGGAGACAATATTGTGCGTAACCAGCTATCAATTCTTAATTCATTGAAAAAGGGCATACTGCTGTGTGTTCTATTCATCGGTAATGCAGTTCACGCTGCTGATGTAAAAATATATGCGGCGGCCAGTTTGACTGATGCCATCACTGCATTGGCAAAAACCTATCAGCAAACCCATTCCTCTGCACAAATCAAACCGGTATTTGCGGGTTCATCAACCCTGGCCAAACAAATCGAGAACGGTGCCCCTGCCGATATCTTTATCTCAGCGGATAAAGATTGGGCTGATTATTTACAGACGCGTAATCTTCTGGAAGCAAAAAGCCGCGTGGATTTACTGGCAAACGAATTGGTGTTGATTGCACCTGCAAATCGCAAGCTTCAAATCAACGTAAATAAAAATACCGACTTTGCCAACAGCTTTAGTGGCAAATTATGTACTGGCGAGCCTGCTTCGGTCCCGGTGGGAAAATATGCGAAACAAGCCTTAAGTTATTATGGGTGGTGGGATGCAATGCAAGCTCGTATTGTGGGTACCGAAGATGTGCGCAGTGCACTGGCCTTTGTCGAACGCGGTGAATGCGCCGTGGGGATTGTTTATAAAACCGATGCGCTACTGACTAAAAAAGTAGCTGTCGTTGCTGCATTTCCGGCAGAAAGCCATTTGCCTATTGTGTATCCCGGTGGATTAACCAAAAATGCCAACTCCGACGCACAGGCTTTTTGGCAGTTCCTGCAATCAGCGGCGGCATTGGAAATATTCTCACGCTATGGTTTTAAACCTGTGCATCAATAGCAAATTTACCAATAATTAGCATCGCTTATTTTTATGCTCACAGAATCTGAATTGCAGGTACTTGGTTTATCGGCGCAAGTCGGTTTGTGGGCAACCTTTCTCTGTATTTTTCCCGGCGTTTTTTTTGGCTGGTTACTGGCGCGTAAGGATTTTGTTGCCAAACCGGTATTAGAAGCAATGCTGTTTTTGCCAATGGTGTTGCCGCCCACAGTACCTGGTTATTTATTGTTGGTTGTGTTTGGTTCACAAGGCGCGGTGGGGCAGTGGTTAAAAACCCATTTCGATATTGAATTTGCATTTAACTGGAAAGGCGCAGTGTTGGCTTCTGCCATTATTGCATTTCCATTGATGGTACAAGCGGCAAAATTATCAGTGCAAATGATTGATCGCCGCTTGGAATTGGCGGCCAGTACGTTAGGCGCAAGCCCGTTTAAAGTGTGGCTTACTGTCACCTTGCCCTTAATGTTGCCGGGTATTTTAATCGGTGCGATTATGGTATTCAGCCGCTCACTCGGTGAATTCGGCGCGACCATTACGTTTGTGGGTAATATTGCTGGTGAAACCCGCACGCTTCCGCTCGCCATTTATTCTGCTACCCATCAAATCGGTGGTGATGCAATGGCTGTGCGTTTGATTTTGATTTGTGTATCCCTCGCATTCTTTTCGTTACTGATCAGTAATTTATTAACCCGTCGCGCGGAGCGTTGGTTGGGGGTTCGTCGTGCTTGAATTGGATATACATTTTCAGCGCGATGAATTTTCCCTTGCGGTAAAGCAACAATTCTCCGCACCTATTACCGGTATTCTCGGCGCATCCGGCAGCGGTAAAAGCACATTGTTATCGTTGATTGCCGGGCTGTTAAAGCCGCAACAAGGAAATATTGTGCTGAATGGAGAAACATTATGCAATACCAATTCGCGCATCTGGATTCCTCCGCACCAGCGTCATATTGGTTTGGTTTTTCAAGATGGCCAACTGCTGCCGCATTTATCTGTGCGCAATAATTTATTGTACGGCTATAAAAATATTACTCCGCAACAGCGGCGTTTTTCGCTGGATACGGTGGTGGATCTATTAGAAATTGGCCAGTTACTGGAGCGTAAGCCTGCGCATTTATCCGGCGGAGAAAAACAGCGTGTTGCGCTTGGTCGTGCGGTGCTTTATTCGCCGGAATTGTTGTTGCTGGATGAGCCACTATCTGCATTGGATGAGCGATTGAAGCAGCAAATCCTGCCGTTTTTTTTGCGCATTTACGATGAGTGTAAAATTCCTATGATGTATGTCACCCACGCGTTTAGTGAGCTGGAATTTTTAACCTCGCAGCGTTTTATTGTGCGCGATGGCAGTTTGCTTAAAGAGGCTTGATCAGCTGGATGAGGGGACCGGCTTTTTCCGCAGTAAGGGTTTAAAGTCAGGCAAATGTTGCGCACTTAATTTTTGTATATCGTCTTGCAGTTGGCGATAGCGTTTTAATACATCTACTCCGTTGCTCGTGAGGCGAGCCCCTCCGCCCTGCGCACCACCAGTGGCAGTTTCTACCAAAGGGTGTTGGAAGCAGCGATTCATGGCATCTACCAGCAACCAGGTGCGCCTATAACTCATTCCCAGTTGCTTGCCTGCCGCAGAAATAGAGCCTGTTGCGGCAATGGCATCGAGCAGGTCTGCTTTGCCGGGGCCAAACGCAATTTCCTCATCCAGCATTATCCGCGCCTGAATCTTCAGGCGCGCACCAGTCGTGTTATTTTTTTCACTCATATTTTTATGGTCTTATGGTGTGATTCGCAATTGGCCAACGAAGTTGCAGGGCTTGTTGCGCGCATCGAGTTGGGCTTCAATAATTTTAGTCCACGCTGTATTGCATGCGCCGGTTGATCCGGGTAAGCAAAAAATTAATGTGTGATTGGCGAGGCCTGCTGTTGCGCGTGATTGAATAGTAGATGTGCCTATTTCTTCAAAAGAAACTTGCCGGAACAACTCACCAAACCCTACTACCGTTTTATCAAACAGCGGGGTCATTGCTTCCACAGTAGAGTCGCGCCCGGCGAAACCGGTACCGCCAGTAATTAGCACAACTTGTGCTTGTGAATCGACAATCCAATTGGAAACTGCCGCACGGATTTGGTAGATATCATCGGTGACTAATTTTCGGTCGTGGAGTTTGTGGCCGGCTGTAGTTAATAGATCTTGTAACTTTTGGCCTGAGGTATCGGTTTCGAAAGTGCGCGTATCCGATACGGTGAGCACACAGATGTTGAGTGGTTCAAATTCTTTTTGGGCTGACATAATTTAGATCCAAAATATTATTGGGTTTGCCAATCATAAATATAAGCGGGGTCACCACTTATAATATCCAGAAATTCTTCAATTCTTAACTCTACAAACCATCTTTTATGTTGAAAATCGTCCAAGAGCTTATGGGCAAAAAAATCATCTGCAGTGTTTGCCAGCGCCTTACTTGTTTTTATTAACAATTGCTCAACATTTTCAGCAGTCAAATTTATTTTGAGAAAATTAATATTATCGGGCAGCCATGGTTGATCATAAATATGCCCACCTGCCCTCCAGGGGATGGGCGCTCCACCTCCTTTTTCCGGAGTGTGTTTTGAAAATATCGGATTCTCATCTTCGCGATACATAAACAGTGATAGGTATTGTAACTTGCATAGGGAGTGCCCTGTTTGCTGCGACTCCCACCAGCTATCCCATAGCTTGATCATGTTAGGGAAGATATGTGCATAAGCCGCAATAGCCTCTATCCATGTGAACGGCGATGAGCGTTCGCCTACAAATGATCGATGCTGCTCCATGCTCATTTTTTCGAGTATTGCATGGCTCATGAAATTGGCGGTCTAAGCATATTGATTTTCATTTAATAATGTATGAAAACCATTATGTTTAGCCATCGCACCTAGAAATTCGTCTACCGCTCCACCGTAGCTTGAACCATTGATAAGGTCATTTCTCCAAAAATTCAGGCACAAAGGAAACGCATATAAAAATAAATCGGGTTGAAGTTCCTGATATTTTAGATCCAGAGAGTAATCCAGAAAATCTATTCCATCGACTGGATTTTCGTCATATCCAGGGTCAAGGCTGCATAATTTACGATAATGGCGATCATCATGATCAAATGGTATTTGTGTGATGACTTGTGGAGGTTCCGGGTTGCCAAACACATGCAGTAAGTCGCGCATACCGGTGTCGAGAAATGCCTTGTTATTTTTTGCCATTGCTATCCCTGAGTGAAATTATCCGCCCGTCATATTCATAAACCGCACAATTTGCGGCTCTTCATTTAAATCAAAAAAATGTTTTTCCGGCTTATGTTGCATGGAATTGGTGATGAGTTCTCGTAGTGCGGCTTCCGAATAATTTGCAGTGCGCAGTTGTTTGCGCAGATCCACGCTATGTTCATTACCCAAGCATAATAGCAATCGCCCCGTCGCGGTGACACGTACGCGATTGCAGCTACCACAAAAGTTATGCGAGTGCGGCGAGATAAAACCGATGCGTGAATTAAATCCTGCTACTTGCCAGTAACGTGATGGTCCTGCATCGGTGTGCGAATGTTCTTGCGCGAGCAATGTATAGTCGCGATCAAGCTGCTTGCGCAAATCATCGCTGCTGACATATTCGGCAGCGCGGCCATGGTCGTTAATTTTGCCGAGCGGCATTTCCTCGATGAAACTAATATCCAACCCTTCATCCAATGCAAATTTCACCAGCTCGGGAGCCTCATCGGCGTTGTAATGTTTAAGAACAACGCAATTTAGTTTGATTTTCAGGCCAGCGTTTTGCGCGGCCTTGATCCCATCCAATACCTTATTCAATTCCCCAACGCGGGTGAGTCGGCGGAATCGTTCGGGATTAAGGCTGTCCAGGCTGATATTAATGCGCTTTACTCCGGCGTCGCGGATGGCTTGGGCATAGTGGGGCAAGTGAGTGCCATTGGTGGTAAGACACAACTCGTGCAAGCCGGGTAGTTGGCCGAGGTTTTGTAGTAGCTCGATAGTGCCGCGCCGGACCAGGGGCTCGCCGCCGGTAATGCGCAGCTTGGTTACGCCCAGTTCAACAAACGCTTGGCCGAGACTGGTGAATTCCTCAATGCTGAGTACTTCCTGACGAGGCAGGAAGGTCATGTTTTCGGCCATGCAATAAATACAGCGCAGGTCGCAACGGTCAGTCACTGACAAGCGTACATAGTTGACGGTGCGGCCGAAGCTATCGATCAATGGCATATATAAGGTGTTTGTCCTGCAATACTGGCACTCTAACCCTGCTATGGGGTTGGCTCAAGGGTTTTCATTAGGCTAGCAAACTGATTGCCAGGTTGGATTTACGGTTATCGACAGGCGGTAAAAACTCTGACCCAAAATGGTGATTTTTGTGATTTTACACCCTTGAATGCAGACAGGAGTGCGCTTTTGTAGTTGTCGCACAATCATTTGAGCGGCCGTGCTGATGGATGTATGCCCCGAAAAAATAAAAATGTTTTTTAATGGTGCGTAATGCACTGTCTGTTTGTTTTTTAATGGTGCGTTTTTATGAAATCAGAAAATCATTTTTTGCTGCCAAATGGTGCGATCTTGCACCAACAAAAAACATAAAATGGTTTGATAGGGCAAACAGTCATTTCAAAGAAGCGCTGAATAATGATTATGGATTGTTGATAAGTAACTGATCCAAATAAAGAAAAATTTATTTTCCAGTAAAAGTTATTTTGTGGCATTTGCCTTGCAGTTACCCCTGTGTAACCAAAATGCAGGTGCTGCCATGAATAATTTTCTTAAAACTCCTGGTTTTTTTAAAGCCAATGTTGAAGTTCTTCCTTCCGCAATGTTGAAAGTGCGGAACGGTGGCGATGAACATCTTAAAAAAAACGATGGCTACAGTAAGAAAGTTCGTGCAGGAAAAGTATGGCTGGTGGGCGCAGGTCCTGGCGATGCTGAATTGCTTACGCTCAAAGCGCTGCGCGTTATCAACTCCGTCGACATCATTTTTTATGATTATCTGGTGAGCGCAGAAATTCGCGCGCTCTTTCCTAAAAATATTCCCTCTTTCTATGTTGGCAAAGCAAAAAATAAACACAGTATCGCCCAGGAAGATTTAAACCAGTTATTGGTCAATCAGGCGCAACAGGGTTTGAACGTTTGTCGCATTAAAGGTGGCGATCCATTTGTATTTGGCCGCGGTGGTGAAGAATTATTAGAGTTGCGTACCGCTGGTATCGAAGCAGATGTTATTCCCGGTATTACCTCTGCCTCCGGTTGCAGCACCTACGCCGATATTCCATTAACTCATCGCGGTTTATCCCAGGGCTGTACATTCGTAACCGGTCATGCGGAAAAAAGTCTGGATTTGAATTGGAATGCGCTGGCGCAATTAAAACACACCCTGGTGTTTTACATGGGGCTCACCCGTGCCGATGAAATTTCCGCAAAATTATTGACCGGTGGTTTGGCTGTCGATACTCCGGTTGCGATTATCGAAAATGGTTGCCGCAAAGACCAGCGCAACATTATTTCCACATTGAGCAAATTCCCGGCGGATGTAATCCGCGAGCAAGTGCAATCACCGGCATTAATTATTGTGGGTGAGGTGGTACGTATGAAAGAGAAATTGCAATCTACCGTGCAAGCCCATGCTGCTGAAGCTGCGCAATACATGTTGGCGTGATGGTTTCCGTTTTAGTTCCTGATCGAATTAGTTAATACAAAAAATTTACGACCGTGAGGCAGATATGAAGAAGCGCATTATTGTTGTTGGCAACGGTATGGTAGGCCACAAATTTATCGATAACCTGGTGAATCACGCTGATCGCGATCAATACCAGGTTATTACCTTCTCGGAAGAGCCGCGCCTTGCTTATGACCGCGTACAACTTTCTAAATATTTCTCCGGCTCTACTGCCGATGATTTGATGTTGACCAGTACCGATTATTACAACGCAAAAGGTGTGCAATATATCTTGAGTGATAAAGTTGTCGATCTGGATTTTGACAATAAAGAAATTATCACTGCATCTGGTCGTCGCGAAGCTTACGACAAATTAATTTTGGCTACCGGTTCGTTTCCGTTTGTTCCACCCATTCCAGGTAATAACGGTGAACATTGTTTGGTGTATCGCACTATTGAAGATCTGGAGCGAATCACTGCTTCTGCACAGCAAAGCAAAATTGGTGTGGTTGTTGGTGGTGGCTTGTTGGGCCTGGAGGCGGCGGCTGCATTGAAAGCGGCTGGTCTTGAAACTCACGTGGTGGAGTTTGCGCCACGTTTGATGGCTGTTCAATTGGATGAAGGTGGCGGTAAATTACTGCGTCGTAAAATTGAGAGTATTGGTGTGCGAGTTCACACCCAAAAAGCAACGAATGAAATTGTTGCCGGTACCGAGTCGCGCTATCGCATGAATTTTGCAGACGGCAGCCATCTGGAAACTGACATGATTTTGTTCTCTGCCGGCATTCGTCCGCAAGATGAACTTGCACGTAAGTGCGGTGTTGGTTTGGGCGAACGCGGCGGTATTGTGGTTGATAACAATTGCCAAACGACGGTTAAAGATGTGTACGCAATTGGCGAGTGCGCGCTGTGGAATAATCGCATTTACGGTTTGGTTGCACCCGGGTACCAAATGGCGAAAGTAGCATTGTCGCACATCGCTGGTGGCAACGATCAATTTATGGGTGCTGATATGAGCACCAAATTAAAATTACTCGGTGTCGATGTGGCATCTGTTGGCGATGCGCATGGCAATACTCCCGGTTCTCTCAGTTACACCTACAGCAATGATGTAGACGAAGTTTACAAGCGCATCATTGTTTCTGCCGACAACAAAAAATTATTGGGTGCTGTGTTAGTGGGCGATGTAGAAGCCTACGGCACTTTGCAATCCATGTGCGTTAATGGAATGGATTTGCCGGAAGATCCAAACTGTTTGATCTTGCCTAATGTTGAAGGCGGCGGTGTTGCAATTGGTGTGGATGCCTTGCCGGAATCGGCCTGCGTTTGTTCTTGTTACGATGTGAGCAAAAGTGCAATTTGTTGTGCAGTAAAAGATGGCGCACGCACCATGGGTGACATTAAAGCGATCACCAAAGCATCTACCGGTTGTGGTGGTTGTTCTGCATTGACCAAACAAGTAATGGACTCAGAGTTGAAAAAGCTCGGCGTGGAAGTCAGCAATCATATTTGCGAACACTTTCCCCATTCTCGCCAGGAATTGGCTGATATTATTCGCATCAAAAAAATCAAAACCTTTGACGATTTACTTGATCAACACGGTCATGGTTTAGGGTGCGATATTTGTAAACCTGCCGTGGGCTCTATCCTTGCTGGCTTCTGGAATGAATACGTTCTGGATAAAAAACATATCGGTTTGCAAGACACCAATGATATTTTCCTTGGCAATATGCAAAAAGACGGCACTTACTCCATTGTACCGCGCATCGCTGGTGGTGAAATTACACCGGAAAAATTAATCGTACTCGGTGAAGTCGCGAAAGAGTACAAGCTGTACACCAAAATTACCGGTGGACAACGTATCGATTTATTCGGCGCACAATTGCATCAGTTACCTGCAATCTGGAAAAAATTAGTGGATGCCGGTTTTGAAACGGGACATGCCTACGGCAAATCGTTACGTACTGTGAAATCTTGCGTGGGTTCTACCTGGTGCCGCTATGGTATGCTGGATTCTGTCGGCATGGCTGTGATTTTGGAAAACCGTTACAAAGGTGTGCGCTCACCGCACAAAATGAAATTTGCGGTGTCGGGCTGTACGCGTGAATGTGCGGAGGCGCAATCCAAAGACTTTGGTGTGATCGCCACTGAAACCGGTTGGAGTTTGTATGTGTGTGGCAACGGTGGTATGCGCCCGCGTCACGCCGATTTATTTGCAACCGGTTTGGATGATGTCACGCTAATTAAATATATTGACCGCGTAATGATGTTCTACATCCGCACGGCAGATCGTTTGCAACGCACATCGGTATGGATGGAAAATATGGAAGGTGGTTTGGATTATCTGAAGAAAGTAGTAATCGACGATAAGCTGGGTTTGTGTGAAGAACTTGAAGCACAAATGAATTACAACATCAGTCAATACCAATGCGAATGGAAAACCACGGTTGAAAACGAAGAGTTGCAAAAACGCTTCAAGCATTTCATTAATAGCGAAGCCAAAGATGACAACCTCGCATACGTGGTAGAACGCGAACAAATTCGCCCGGCAACCGTGTTGGAGCGCAAGAACAACAATATCCAGTTTGTTGAATTAGTTGATTAACTATGTAGCCCGTATGGAGTGTAACGAAATACGGGGCTGTAAATAACTTAACGATCCCGTATTGCGCAAGGCTCCATACGGGCTACGAAAAACCGGTTTAATCCAAGATTTAGTGAGAAAAAATCATGAGCGAAAAACCCTGGATCAGCGTGTGCGAGATTAATGATTTATTGCCAGACACCGGTGTCTGCGCGTTGGTTAACAAACAGCAGGTAGCGATTTTTCGTTCGCGTCGGTTGAATGAAGTTTTTGCGGTGTCCAATTACGATCCTGTGGGTGAGGCCAATGTCCTGTCGCGAGGAATGATTGGTTCTATAGGTGATGAAGTGGTTGTGGCATCGCCGCTTTATAAGGAGCACTATAATCTGCGTACCGGTGAGTGCCTGGAAAAACCGGAATACAAAATTTCGGTTTTTCCTGTACGGTTGGATGATGGTCTAGTGCAAGTTCAGGCGTGATCGCGTGAATTTTGGAAAAATATATTGTGTGAGTGAGTTACCCCTTCTTCTTCGACTGCTTCATGAGTCGGCTTAATGGGCAATCCTTTGGGTTGCCCTTTTTTATTGGCAGTGTTTAACTGTCAATACCAGACCGGATTTTGATCAGGCAACGTGGGGGAGGGAACATGAAAAAGCTGCGAGAGTTTTTAAAACACACTCGTGCACGGGTGTATTCTCGTTATGAAAAAAAACAGCTGCGCAATAAACCATTTATTTTGATTGCTAACAATTGTTGGGGCTACAACTTGTATGAATCATTGGGACGTGAATATAACACTCCGTTTGTAGGATTATTTTTACATCCGGAATGCTATTTGCGATTGCTGGAGAATTTTGATGAGTATATGGGCTCTGAGCTTTCTTTTGGTAATACCTCGCGTTATTCCCCGCTGCAAACGCGTTATCCGATAGGTTATCTGCGCGATATCGAAATTCATTTTTTGCATTATCACTCACCAGAGGAGGCCTTCGCTAAATGGCAACGCCGTCTGGCGCGAATGAATCAGGCGCGCGCTGAGGGTGTTAATTGTTATTTAAAATTGTGCGATAGGGAAGGATGCACGTATGAGCAATTACAGCGCTTTCATGCGTTGCCGCAAAAAATGAAAGTGTCACTGGGAATTCATCCTTTTCCTGCTCCCGGGCATATTTGCATTCCGTGGATGCGCGAGGAAAATTCCGACGAGTTAATCGATGGCGCAAAACAATTTAACCAGCGCTATGGATATTTTGATGTTACTAGTTGGATTAAACAGGGAACAGTGGCGCGCACCTTGAGTGCGCGCCTGTTAAGTGTGCTGGTTTTAAAATGAATGACCGGCTTGACTCCATCAAATCGGGTGAGTAATTCTGGATGAAGAATGGCTCTTATTGAGATACATGCGCTGATCTGCAATTTGGGTCAGCTCGTGTGTCTCTTGCGCATCTTGCGGATAAAACGCTGCACCAATACTGCAGCCAATATGGATTGTCTGGCCATCCAGTGAAAATGGTTTGGTGAGGGACTGCTGGATTTTTTCACTCACTATATTGGCTTGCGTCATATCATCAATCTGATGCAATAAAATTACAAACTCATCGCCACCGATACGCGCCACTGTGTCTGACGAACGTACACAGGCGAGCAGGCGTTGCGTTACTTGTTTTAAGAGTTCATCGCCAACAGCGTGGCCATAGTGATCGTTGACGGGTTTGAATTTATCCAGATCCAGGAGCATGACGGCAAGTACACGTTGATGCCGTTTGCAATAACCAAGCGCTTGTTGCAACCGGTCAGCGAAGAGTGCGCGATTGGGCAATCCGGTCAGGCTATCGTGCTGCGCCATAATGCGATGGAGTTCTTCGCTTTTGCGCAACGCTTCCAACGAAAGTTTGCGTTCTATTGCAATTTCAGCGAGATAAACCGATTCCTCAATCAATTTGATTTCATCATTATCCGGTTCACCGCAGGTGGTTTTATAAATCACAAATACACCCAGGCAACGGCCATGGTTATGGATTGGTTCGGCCCAGCAAGAGGCGAGTTCCGCTTGTGCGGCTACTTCGCGCAAACCATACCAATTAGAGTGGGATTGGATATCCGCGTTAATTACCCGCTTTCCTGTCACCGCTGCTTCGCCAAATGCGCCCAGGGTTTCATCCATAGACAAGCCATCAATCGCATGGTTGTAAACATCTGGCAAGCTCGGTGCGGCTGCGAGGACAAAGTTTTGCTGTTCCAGGTTGATACGCAAAATACTGCACTTCAATTCGGGCTTGATGTGTTCTACACCCTGCACAAGACTGGTGAGGATTTCATCGAGTGGATCATCGGCAGCGATCTGGGCCAGTACCAGATTATGATTACGCTGCTGTACATCGGCACTGCGCATCAAGCGCACCATATTGTGTAATTTGCTGTTCACGCGATAGGTGTGCAAGCCCGCTGCAAAAATAAGCAAGGCGCCGCTGAAAACAGCGATCCCCACATAAAACCAATCGGTAGTAGCGGTGGGTGTGGTCACGGCGGAGTGAACGCTGTGGGCGATTAATCCTCCGGCGCAGACCATTAAAAAACCAGCGGCAATCCTGCGCACGTTATTCACCGACATCCACTGAACCGATGGGAATACCGCCTGCGGCCAATCCCTTTTTTGCTTCATCGATGGCGGCCTGTACAAAGGGGTCCGATGTCATCGCAATAAAACTCCTTAAAAAAGATACGTCTGAGTGTAGTGGCAGCTATGCCAGGGGTTTGCTTTTTTTGCGAATAGCTCGCGAATAACTTATTAAGATATTCGCATTAGAGGGCAATAACTGTGCCTGACATGTAATTTTGCGAACTGGCAGCAGATAAAACCTGCATCTGCTTGGCATTATTGATTTGCGGTAATTGATTAATTACAAGAAATTGTAAAAAAAATCGATTTGATCAAGTTTTATTTTTCCGGCGACCTTTATCACAGTTCTAAAAAACAATTTTTTATGCAAAAAACTTGTGATGCCCGTTCATTTTTTCTTCACCTCGCTCGCGGACAATAGCCACACAATAACGAACAATAAATTATTTTCCTTCGGCAATTGTTAAACCTCACTGGAGTTCTGTCCGGGCAAACCTGGCAGCCATTTCTGTTTTTTGCGGAAGATGGCCAGCGTGTGTTTTTCGATTGCCCACCACCCCGGAGATAATAACGATGAATAAGACGTTTGCGGTGGTGATACTGGCATCAGCCAGTTTGTTTGCGCTGTTTTGTGTTTCCTGGTGGGGCGATGTTTTTTCTGGAAAGAAGGCATCGCCTGCTGGATTTTCAACCAGCAATTCGTCGGTGTTCAATAAAATCCAGTCGCGTGAAAATTCTTCAGCTGTTTCATCGAAACATGCAATGCCAACGCCGGTTGCCAATAATTATTCGAAGTGAACTCCTGGCTATTTGGCAATCTCGTCCCTGTTTAAACAATAACCCGCAATAAATAGCTACGGTATGCATTCATCCTTCATTACGCATTTAATAACTCCGGTGCGGTATTGCGTATGCGCGCGAGGTCGCGCACTGGCGGTAGTCCGAACAGGCGGTGGTATTCGCGATTAAATTGTGAAGGGCTTTCATAGCCCACGCGATGGCTCGCAGTTGCTGCATCCAGGTTTTCACTGAATAACAAGCGTCGTGCTTCTTGCAGCCGCAATTGTTTTTGAAATTGCAGCGGCGTCATATTGGTAATACTTTTGAAATGCGCATGTAAAGCCGAGTTACTCATACAAGCTAATTGCGCGAGATCTTCAATTCGCCAGTTTTTATGGAAATCGCGTTTTAACGCAGCTATCACCCGCGCAATTTGTTGTGCATGGCTATCCGTCTGTGCGGTTTGCTGCAAGGTGATGGCTTGTTCGTCTTGCAGTAATCGATAAAGAATTTCCCGCTCTATCATCGGTGCCAGAATTGGCAGGTCTTCTGGAGTATCCAGCAAGCGCATCAGACGCAATACTGCATCGAGCAAGTGGTAATTCGCCTGGCTCACAAACAGCCCGCGCCCGGGTGTTTTTTCCGGCCGCAATAGTTGGCGGTTTTCAATAAACATCTCACTGATTTTTTGTGGTTTTAATCCTAACCGGATGCACAAATAGGGTTGCTCCGGTGTGGCTTCAATGACCTGGCCGCGCACCGGTAAATCCACGGCTGCTACCAGATAATATGATGGGTTATACACATAGATTTCATCGCCCAGGCGCGCCTGCTTTTGCCCCTGCGCAATGATGCACACCGATGGTTCGTAAATACTGTGGGTTATTTCGGTCGGCTGGTCGCTGCGAAATAATTGCAAGCATTCAAGGGCAGTGGGCGTCATACCTTCATTCAAGGCCAGGCGACGTGCGCGCATTGCCAGTTCGGCTACAAGATGGTCCATTGGATTGCTCATCGGGTATGTCTCTAGTGGTTCGCGATTACCAATATTGGGTAGGAATGAGTGTAACTGCTTGCGAGTAGCGGTTGAACGGATTGACGTTGAATCTGGAGTTTTAGGCAATGACTGGCGAGGAATCGGCTACCGGCAAAAACACCTGGCTCCCTATAGTGGCTGCATCGGGACGGAATTCACCGACCCTCGTTAAGGAGCTATCCATGTCGAACCTTCAATCTACCCATCAGAAAAAAGTCATTGTTATCACCGGTGCTAGCAGCGGTATTGGCGAAACTGCTGCGCTGGCGTTAGCGCAGGCTGGCCACTCCGTGGTATTGGGCGCGCGCCGCCAGGGCGCCTTGAGTCACTGGCTGAAAAAATCCGTGCTGCAGGCGGCTCTGTGGCTGTCCTGGCGACGGATGTTGCTCGCAAAGAACAGGTCGATGCACTCATCGGTTTGGCGCGCGAGCAGTTTGGCCGCGTTGATGTGATTGTGAACAACGCTGGTGTAATGCCGCTTTCTGCACTTGAGGAGCTAAAACTGGATGAGTGGGAGCGCATGGTGGACGTCAATATTAAAGGTGTACTTTATGGAATTGCTGCCGGTTTGCCGGTGATGAAGGCACAGGGGCAGGGTCACTTTATCAATATATCGTCTATTGGCGGTCACGCTGTTTACCCAACAGCAGCTGTCTATTGCGCCACCAAATATGCAGTACGTGCGATTTCCGAAGGCTTGCGCCAGGAACAATTGGGTGGGGATATTCGCGTTACTATTATTTCCCCTGGCGTGGTGGAATCGGAATTGGCGGATTCCATTTCCGATCCGGCGGCACGTGCAGCGATGAACGAATTTCGCCAGATCGCGCTTAAGCCTGATGCCATCGCACGGGCAATTGTGTATGCGATTGAGCAACCGGCTGATGTTGATGTGAGTGAAATTATTATCCGCCCGACACAAAGCCCTTATTGATCGCTCAGCCACTGATCGTATAGCGAACACCAGTTCAGTGGCCGCTGCAGACAGTTACAAACTCCGACAATTTACTGCAAGGCTACTGACATAATTTGCCGGTGCTTGACCTTACCTTAACGGAAGGTTTCAGACTGCAGCCCGTGCTACCAAACGGGCTGCGCATTAATAGAATCCCCACAAGGGAAGGAGTGAGTATGCATCACCACCAACACCTGGCCGCACAGGTCAAACAATTTCTGAATAGCGCGCTAGCCGGTTCTTCCATTCAGCCTGACAGGCTATTGGCAGCACAAATTCGTTGCTGGGGTTTTCCCGAATTTGATCCTGCCAACCGCGCCGAATATCAGGGCTTTTTTAATTATCTCATTGATGTATTTACGCAGCGGCAATGGACTATCGAGCCGTTGCTCACCAGTGATTCGCAAGTGCTGGTGCGCTTCCGCATTAGCGGTTATCACCATGAAGAATTTATGGGGTTGCCGGCGACCGGTGCGTACCTGGAGTTCAGTTCGCACATTCTGTTTCGTGTCCGGAATGGGTTGATTGATGAGTCCTGGATGTATAAAAAATCCTTACGTATGACCACCAAAAAAGGCAGCGTATTTGAGTTTGTTCCTGACGCTGCGCTGGTCGGGAATCGTCTCACCAATATGCAATCGGCCTGTCATCGATAAGCTAAAAGCTGGCAGGCTGGCGCTGATGCAGGAAGGAAGCTGTTCCTTTCGTGGGGGGATCGAGTAAAATCACGCCCTTGATTCGGATTTCCGAATACTGGCGAACTATCGTCAGAACTGCCCCGGGCCGCTATGAGATTTCCCCTGATGAGACAACTCCTGCTTTTTTGTGCACTGGCGCTGACCAGCCTTGGCGCCCGCGCCGATATTTTCGCCATCTTCCGTGAGCCGGATGGCAGCACCAAATGGCAGTACGTTGCAAACACCTCGGCGGGGATTTTAATTATCACGCTGGTGATAGTGCTGGTTTTTTTGATCCGGGCCCACCGCCGTGCCATGCGTTGGAATAGCGCACTTACCGATATCAAAGCCAACCTCGAACAACGTGTAGCCCAGCGTACAGCGGTCTTGCAACAAACTACCGAACAATTACAGGAACGCGAGGCGTATATCGGCAGTATTGTTAATTCCATGCCGGTGATGTTGATTGGTTTGAACCAGGAATTGCAGATCACACAATGGAATAAAAAAGCTGAAGAAATTACCGGACGTCCGTTGCAGGATGTGATTGGAAAAAATTTATGGGAAGCCTATTCGGCAATCACACTTACCGTTGAACAAGTGAACGCGGTATTGGCTAGCGGTGAGACCACCAATCTCAATCATACCCAGCGTGGCCAATATACGTTCGACATCACTCTTTATCCGCTCGATAATCAAAATACCGGTATTGTGATTTTGATTTCCGATGTCACCAAACTGGTGAGCGCAGAAAATAAATTGGCTGAGCGCGATAAAGTATCGGCGATGGGTGAACTGGCATCGGCGATGGCTTATGACATTAGTTTGCCAATCAATACTATTTTTGCGCGCGTCTCCAGTGCCCGTCAGGAAATTGAAAATGCTGAATTGGGCAATGTAAAAGAATTTCTATTACATGAAGTGGAAACGGTGCGTTTGAGTGCACAGCAAGCCACTGCCATTGCGCACAACTTACTGGATCTTGCCAGCAGCCATCGCGACAGCAAACAATCTGCTGATGTTCCGCCGATTATGGATCGTGCAATTGAATTGGCGAGCGATTTGTTTACCGATGTAAATGGTTTGACCTTTAAATACATCAACATCCGCCGCAACTACGCTAGTGATTTGCCGCAAATTCCGTGTTTCCCCACCGAGTTGGAGCAAGTGTTCGTGCGTTTGATGCGTAATGCGTTTTATGCGCTTAATGCAAAAACCTGGGATGAGCACAGCAAACCCTGGATTAATATTGAAATCGGAAAATTCTACGATTCGCTGTGGATCAAACTTGAGCACAATGGTAAAAGTTTAACCGATGAAGAACAGTTGGATATTTTCCAACCTTTCTTTTCGCTCACTGATCGCAGATCAAGCTTTCCGGTAGAACATCGCTTGTCATATTCCTATTTCATTATCACCAACCATCACCGCGGTGAAATGGCGGTAACATCTGATGACAAACATGGAACCTGTTTTAACATCCAATTAGCATTAAATTAATTGATGTATGAAGTTTAAAAAAGCTGCCGGTGTAAAAGCCCGCAGCTTTTTTTGTAACTACTGCGCACTAATGGAATTTTCTGGCATGAGATTATTCGTGCATGAAATTATTGGCGTAATCTTTGCGGTTATATAGTGGGCTGTGGAGTTTTGATAAACGTTATTTTTATTGCATTGAATGTTGGTTATCTATTGATAACCCGCAAAACTGCGCACCTTAATTATGTTGTAAAACGTTACTATCTATCGCACATCATTAGAATTAAGGAGAATATATGAAACTACATCGCATTTATCGACAGTTGTTTGCTTCAACTCTCATGGCACTTTTGGCGCAAATCACTAGCGCCCATACCTTGCTTACCTACACGAGTAATAATTTATCTTTTACTGAGGGTTACCTGAATGGATACCCTGACGATAGTGTCGGCTCACCGGATGCTCCTCCCGCAGTGTTCAGTATTTCTTTTTTTGAAAATACGTTGAGCGAGGGCGCAAACATTGTGGTTAATGATGCTCGTGTCGTGAGTAATTTCCATTTGGCACCGATAAGCACTATTATTGATTGGGATTTGGATGGCAATGTGATTGGTTGGGATCTTTCTTTTTTTGTGGAAGAAAAATCTTTTTCCGAGTCAGATGGTCCACAACGAATAACTACCAGTATTCAATCCTCTTATGGTGAAAATCGTTGTAATTGTGACAAATACTTCTGGGGGTACGACATAGTAATTCCCAGAGCGTATGAACAATGGCAAGTGATTGGTGAACTCGGGTTTTTATATCAGGGAGATTCGAATCCAGGCAATTGGGTTATCAAATCTGCTCCCGTGCCGGAGACCAGGAGTTATTTGTTGTTGCTCGCCGGTCTGGCGATATTAGGGATCGTCAGCATGCGTAACAAAATTCATCATCAGTAATGAGTAATTAAATATTAAAAAAGCAGTGGCAATTATTGCTCACTGCTTTTTTGAGCGTTGAAGAAGTAAAAAGATGAAAACAGGTTTAGTTAATTTTGCGCCAATGCTCTTCAATTAAAATACCATCTTCCAAACCTTTATGAATCCATAATCCATTTTTAAAGGTGCAATTGAAATCATAGGTTTTCCCCATGAGCCTCGCCTCGGACGTGGCATCTACAGTTTCTTTATAGCTTTCGCCCTTAAGTGTATAAGTGCCTGAACCCGCAACCGTAAATTTTCCGCTCTTATCCCAGGTGATAAAAGTGAAATGATTATCGGATAACACTTTGCGTGAGAGTGTTGCTTTATCTTTAATCTCACCTACGACTTCGCCCTTATCATTTTTATAAATGGCATATTCCAGTTCCCAGGCACCGGTCAGCTTGCCGGCACTTGCCCAAGGGCTGAACATGAATAATAACAGCGCCAATCCTGTAAATAGTTTTTTCATTGCCATTGCTCTCTCTTTATATTCTGTTGTGTTTGAACGTTCAGGTTGAATGCCAAGCCTTGTATGGCCGCAGCTGGATTATGCCTCAGCTTGCATCTGGAGCCAGTGCGCTAAACAATACTTAATAATTAATTAGTATGCTTAATAAGTCGGCAGGTAAAAAGAGGGCTGTTTATTACAGTCAAAGCAGGTGCCATAAGTGTGGGATTAGATGAGCGCTAATGCTTTATTAAGTTTATGTTCCAATTCTGCTTTTAATTGCAGGTAATGGCCCAATTGCAAACCGGTTTGCTGGGCAATAATGTCGCGGCACAGTGAAAGATCCAGATCGGTGATGTAGCAAGGGTAGCGTTCATTACGTTGGCGGCGGCGCACAATATAGCTGGCAACTGCTTTAAATAAATCATCGCCATAGGCCAAGGTAGAAAATTCCTGTTCATCGCAAAAAATAGTAAAACGCAATTGTTGTTGGTCCATCTCGGCAATTGCTTTGATATTAATAAAGTGCAATTGACTGATTTCACTGTTCAGGTGCCGCGTTTCAACTAATCCCTGTTGTTGTTTTATATTGCCAGTGAGTTCATAAAGATAAATAGCATCTTGCTCCAATGGATTTCCCATGTGGTCACCATCCAACTGCAACCGTTGTATGGCGGCGCGAATAAAATTAACCAATGGACGCAATAATGTTTGCTGATTGTGAAATTCACTGACAGTGTTGAACAGCGAGCCTTTTTCATCGACAAGGGTAATATTGGCTTTGTTGTTATCCAGTTGGTAAAAAACATAAATACCGTTATGTTTTATTGTGTTGCAAATAAGGCGTAGGGGTTTATCGCGCAATCCGTAACGATCAATAATGATCGGGCTGAACTCCGGCTGCGCCTGGCCGAGTTTTTCCTGTAATTTTTCGTAGCTTTTAAAACGCTGGATTTGCGGTTGTTGTTGAATAATTTGCAACAATAAATATTCATCGCCCATTTCAAGAACATAGCGACTGGTGCGTGGCCGGGTGCCTGAGTAATAGCAGCTGATCAAGTCGCGCCATAGTTCGGTTAGTCGCTGTGCGATATTGTTACCCTGGCCAGCACTAAAACAACGAATGCTCAGTTCGGGCATGCTGAAGTGTTTGCCGGGAGGCAGCAGACGAAAATAATGTTGCAAGCAATTTATCAATGCATCGGTCGCATAATGTCTGCACACCAGCTCGCCCCAGGAATTAAGGTGGATGACATCGGCATTGATCATCAGGTTTTCACGCATGCCGGTGTACACCAACGCATCTTTCTGGCTGCTGAGCATTTGCATCCCTTTTTTATGCAGATCAGCCTGGGGCTCAACGCCAATATTAATAATAAATAATAACCGCTCAATACTGGCGGGGCGGGTGAATTGTTGATGATCAATCGCCAGAGGTAAAGGTAACCATTGTTGCAGTGCTTGTATCAGTTGTTGCTTTTGCAGATTGGTCAATACAAAACCATTACCGACAATATCGCTTTTAGTAATGCCAGTGAGAATTTCATTGGCGTGACACCACAGCAACAATTCCAATAAGCTACGCGACCTTTTTATAGGTTCTACATTGATGTTACGTACACCAAGATCATGATAACTGCCGCGCAATAATTGCCAGCTTTCGCCGTCATCCGTTTTTTCAAGAATAAAACATAAGTGTTCTTCACTTAAATCGCGTGAAATGCCGGGATTAATCCATTCAATCTTTCCGGCCTTGCGTTCAAACGCCGCGTGAAGCTTTCGGCCCAGAATCATTAATTCTTCATTGCTAATCGCAATGTCGTGACCATGGTGTTTATTTAATTCATTAAGCAAGCGATAACTTTGATTTAATTCATTTACCAGCAATGCCCGTTCGCTAATGACATGAGGCGCTTTCCAGTAGGCGCGATTGTCGAGCATGTGCAATTGGTGTGTTGACCAATTCCAGTTTTTTACCAGTTGCTCTAACAGTGTCCGTTGCCAGGATTTATTTGCCTGGCGATTAGTGCGCGATAGCGCGTTATTGGCTTTGAAATAAAAGCAGCGTCTGACTAACTCCAAACGTAAAAGCTGGTGATGCAAACACAAATAATTTTCCAGCCGTTGGTACACCATCACATAAGGGTCCAGCGTATTGGCATCCGGTGTTTCTGCATAAATTGCACGTTTGAAACTGAGGGCTAATGGTTCGCTGGTATTTTTAATTGCGTCGGCAATATCGTTTTCATCATCGAGAACGGCGCGTGCAGTATTGCTGGCATAAGCCTCCAGCAATAGCAGTTTTAATACTGACTTATAAGGCGATTCAATTGCTTTATACAGTTGCCACACGCCGGCGCCGACAAACTCATTGGCAGGAATTTCGGGCAGGCCACCGAAATCAATAACATCTTCTTCTTTGATAAAACGTTTGTGCAGCAATTTTTCGCGATAAACACTGTAATTGGCTTCTTGCGTTGCTGGTACAAACCACCAGAGCGGAACCTTTCCTGCTAACCACAATGCGGTGCGGTAAAATTCATCCAGCAATAAAAAATGTTGTGCCGAACCACTGCCTTCACTACTCATACGCTTGCCGCGCTGGTTGGCAAAGTCATCACTGTGCATCAGGAAGCAGTGTACTTCCAAATGAATTTGCTGTTCAGCCCATTGGCTAATCAGTTGGCATTTTCGTTCCAGTTCCTGCAGCGCGGCATCGTTGCCAATCAGGCTGTGGCATACCCAGATATCCAAATCACTGGCGCCACTTTGGGCAATAGTGCCAACGCTTCCCATGATAAATAGTGCATCTATTGAATAGGTTTTTTCAGTGAGATCGCGATTGTATTGAAAGCTGCGCGCGAGGATTTTTGCCTGACGCAACTCATCTGCGGTGGGTTGATATTGATAAATACCCGCCGGTGTTGAGTGGGATGTGTAACCCGGCAGCATCGGGTGATTAACATGAAAAAGCAGTGGCAATAATTGTAAAAAATGTTGTTGGCGATCAGACAGCGCGGCGCGGGTTCGTTCATAACGCACGCGATTTAAATCGAGAAAACGCTGTTTGAGTTGGGTTAATTGCTTGCGGTCAATACCTTCATCAATGTCATGAATATCTATCGGGCGAGAGTGCATGGACGTTGATGGCCTTGGGGTTAGCGCTGCAGGTTATCGTTAGTGACTTTTTTTTTGCGTAGTATATCGGCGAGTGTATTGTAAAGTAATTCCGGATTAACCGGTTTGGATAAATAACCATTCATACCTGCTGCCAGACAACGCTCGCGATCACCACGCATGGCTTGTGCAGTCACAGCAACAATAGGAATATATTGCTGTTGATTATTGTTGCGCAATTGGCCTGCGCGAATGCGCTTGGTCGCCTCCAATCCATCCATTTCCGGCATTTCCAGATCCATTAAAATAATATCGAAGGATTCGTTGGAATTTTCCAATATTTTCAACGCTTCAATACCATTACCGGCGATATTGGTTTGAATATGTTTCTTTTTCAAAATGCCACGAATAACTTGTTGGTTAACAATATTGTCTTCCACAATCAGCATGCGGGTGTTTTCCAGAATATCGAGTGATTCGTCGTGGATGAGGACTTCCGGGCTGATTTGTTGCAGTAACTGCTCGCGCCCGATTGCCTGGCTAATTGCATCAAATAACCGCGATTCACTCACTGGTTTACTTAAAAATTCATCAACCAGAATTGCATTGGGATCAGCACTGGAAATTTCATCGCGATGATAGGCTGAAATTAAAAAAACCTGGGGTTTTTGCTTCAAGCTGTTGTCTGACTTGATCAGGCCAGTCAGTTGCAAACCATTGATGTTGGGCATGCGATAATCCAGCAATACAAAGTGATAAGGCTGGCCCAGGTTGTCTGCCTGGCGAATCCGTTCAATCGCACTGAACGGATTGTCAATTTCGTCGGCTTGCAAATGAATGCTACGTGCTGTGCTGGCAATGATAGTGCGTGCAATAGTGTTGTCATCCACAATCAATACGCGAATACTATTTAAATCGCGCGGATGATTAACCAATGTTTTTTCGCCCAGATGGCTGTGTTCAAAGACAGCGGTAAAGGTGACAGTACAGCCTTTATTTAAACTTGAATCAATCTGGAAATCGCCTTGCATTAAATGTACAAGGTGACTGCAAATTCCCAAACCGTAAGAATTTTTTTCAGTGTCGGCATGATATTTGTTAAATACCAATCGTTCGCGAATGTGGGCAAGTTTTTCTTTTGTCATGCCCAGGCCATTATCTTCTACGGTAAATTGCAATGTGACTTGTTTTTGTTTTTGCTTCTGCGTCAAACGGGTTACGCGTACGACTACCTGGTTGGTATTGGAATACTGGAATGCATTGCTGAGTAAATGACTGAGAATCTGGCTGAGTCGTGACGCATCACCGCGTAAAAATCGCGGTACATCCGCTTTGATGTCATACACAATATCTACGGCGCGATGTAGTGCACTGATTTCAAACAGCCGCGAAATTTTTTCAAACAATTGATCAAGATCGAAATGGGCGTATTCCAGAATGACACGGCCCGCTTCAATTTTGGAAAAGTCGAGCAGCTGGTTGATAATTTGTAACAGTGAATCCGCTGCTGAATTAACGCTCATTAAATAGCTTTGTTGTTGTTCATCCAGCTGGGTGTCATGCAATAAATAACCGATACCAATAATGGCATTCATCGGCGTGCGAATTTCGTGGCTGACGCGGGCGAGAAATTCGCTTTTGGTTTTGCTGGCGAGGTCGGCTTGTGCTTTCGCATTCAGTAATTCTTCGCGCGAGTTCATAAAGTCGGTGATGTCAGTATTTACGCCGACGCAACGCGTGGGGCGACCCAGATGGTCCGGCTCAAAAAACTTGGCCTTGGAATTGACCCAAATAATATGGCCATCGCGATGTAACAAGCGGAACTGCAATTGTAGTGAGTCACGCTTGTTGTCGATGGACGCTTGATATTCCTGCAGCATATTGTCCAGATCATCGGGATGGACAAAATAATCCTGCAGGGTTTTCAGGTTCCCCGGTAAATCTTCGTAATCGTAACCGAGCATGCGCAAATAACTGCGGCTGAAATAAATTTTGTTGGTGAGTAAATTCCAATCCCAAATGCCATCGTTACTCGCCTCCATTGCATATTGGTAGCGAGTATCGCGATCATTCATCAGGCGCAGTTGTTCGTGTTGTTGCATAAAACGAAATAACCAACCGAGCAAACTGCCAAGTGCTTTGGTATCTTGCGGATGCCAGGTGCAAGGGTTATCGCGGTGCAAGGTCATTAAACCTTGTAATTGGTTTTGTTCCGAGAGTGGAATTATCAAGCTATTAAAAATGCCTAACTGCCGCAAAGGTTCGGTGGCTTGGGTTTGATCGTGATCGGTAGCTGACAATATTAATGACTGATTTTCTTCCAGCTGGCGCCGTTCGGCAGAACCGGCTTTAACTGCGAAGTGTAACCACGCCGGTGCTTGCAAGTAACTGCGGCTGATATCGTTTAAATCAGATACGCACCATTGGCTGAGCAAATAGAGTTGTGCGTCTTGTTGATCCCAATTCCAGATCCCGATTTCGCGCAGCCCGAGAAGGCTGCCAACTTTGCGTAAGACTTGTTGAATACTGTGTGGATGCTGTTGTTTGACGAGGTATCTAAGGGTTTCCTGAACCCAGGTCTCATCAAAAATCGCACCTTCACTTTTATTGAGCGGGCCCGGTGCATCCTGGTCGGAATCGGCGAGCGAATTTTGCGCACTGGCGCGCAAGGTATTAATGGCATGCCTGGCTTGCAAGCTTTGTTTCAGGGATGCGAGTTCCTCCTCCAGCAGCTGAATTTTTGCTGCCAGTGCCTCTTCAGAATCGCCTGAATGCAAAGATTTTTTACCCATGCTTATTCTGCATGCCTCGTTAGTGATCTGGACAAAAAACAAACTGCCAGACTTAGAGCCTAGTCCATGACAGTGCAAATACCAGCGACAATGCAAATAAATAATGAAAAATGCGCCAGATGGCGATGAGCTGCAATGGCGCATCAATAAATGAATTGGGTGATGTTTGAAAAGGGAAATGGCAGGGACACGCATATGCCCAGGTAAGCGAATATTTTGGATTTCTATTGCTCGACCATCACAACATACATGGAGCAATAAATATTATTGGTAGCAAAACGCCGCTCTTCGTTAAAAGAGCGGCGTTTTTAGGGCGGCCGAAGTAAAGCCTATTTGCGGTTGGCGAGATTCTCTTTCGCGCGTGTAACAGCGGCTTTGACTTGTGCCGGTGCGGTACCGCCGATGTGGTTGCGCGCAGCCACTGAGCCTTCCAGTGTTAACACAGCAAATACATCTTGCTCGATCACAGTAGAGAATTGCTGCAACTCGGCGAGACTCATTTCAGATAAGTCTTTTCCGGTTTGCACGCCGTGGGCGACCGACTTGCCGACAATCTCATGTGCGTCGCGGAAAGGTACACCGCGACGGACCAAATAGTCCGCCAGATCGGTTGCAGTGGAGAAGCCACGTTTGGCCGCTTCGTACATTTTTTCTTTGCGTGGCTGGATCGCCGGCACCATATCGGCGAAGGCGCGCAGGCAATCTTTTACGGTATCGATTGCATCAAACACCGGCTCTTTGTCTTCTTGATTGTCCTTATTATAGGCCAGTGGTTGGGATTTCATCAGGGTTAACAGCGCGGTCAAATGACCGTATACGCGGCCGGTTTTGCCGCGTACCAGTTCGGGTACGTCCGGATTTTTCTTTTGCGGCATAATTGAGGAACCGGTGCAGAAGCGATCCGGTAAATCAATAAAGCTGAATTGCGATGAGGTCCACAGCACCAGCTCTTCGCTCGCGCGCGACAGGTGCATCATCAGTATGCTGGCGAACGCGGCGAATTCGATGGCGAAGTCGCGATCGCTCACGGAGTCGAGTGAGTTTTCGGTCGGCGCATCAAAACCCAGTAATTGCGCGGTGTAGGCACGGTCGATTGGGTAGGTGGTGCCGGCCAGTGCAGCAGCGCCGAGTGGCGATTGGTTAACGCGCTTGCGGCAATCCTGCAGGCGGCCGAAATCGCGCTGCAACATTTCAAACCAGGCTAATAGATGATGGCCAAACGTCACCGGTTGCGCGGTTTGCAAATGGGTGAAGCCGGGCATGATGGTATCGGCATTGGCTTCAGCCACTTGCAGCAAGCCTTGTTGCAAACGCGTCAGCTCTTTGGCGATAGCATCGATTTCGTCGCGTAAATAAAGGCGGATGTCGGTGGCAACTTGATCGTTGCGTGAACGTCCGGTATGAAGTTTTTTACCAGTGATGCCGATGCGTTGGGTGAGCAGCGCTTCGATGTTCATGTGCACATCTTCCAGGCTTACAGACCAGGTAAATTTACCGGCGACGATTTCCGCACGAATCTCTTCCAGGCCAGTAATAATCTGGTCGCGCTCCGCGTCGGTGAGCACACCGACTTTGGCGAGCATGGTCGCATGGGCGATGGAGCCGTTGATATCGTGGTGGTAAAGGCGGTAATCAAAACCAATGGAGGCGGTAAAACGCTCGACGAAGGCGTCGGTAGCTTCACTGAAGCGGCCGCCCCAGGGTTTGATGGGCTGGTCATTCTGGCTCATGAGGAAGTGTCCACAAACTTTAAATAATGAAAGAGATGGCAGGTGCAGCTAGGCTAAGATTCGCTATTCGAGCGGATATAAAAATGACTGCTGCGCCGCAGGCCGCGCATTATAGCCCAAGGCATAGCCAATAAGGTGCGCTGTGGCGTGATCGAGCCCGTAAAAACCATCCGGTAAACCACAGAGGATTTATGCCTGCACCCAGGGTCAAAAATACCCGCGCCGAAGCGCGCGAGCCCATCAACCCGTTTTTGCCGGACTTGTGCAGCAGTCAGGCGCTATTCCTGTTGGTACTCGTGGCTGAATTACTGGCCTTGCTTCTGACCATCAGTGCCTCGTCTGGCCTGCGGGATTTCAGTTGGGACAAACTAGCGCTCATCTCGGTACAGGTGCAATGGATTGTGTTGTTCAGTGCGATGGCCTTATGCCGGATGCGTTTTTGGTTAGGGCAGCAAACCCAGGTGCAAGCGGGCACTGCCAGTTATGCGTTGGTGTTGGTTATTACGCTGGTGTTATCGACATTAGGGCAATGGATTATTTACGGCGCAAGTGGTTTGCTCTTTGTCGATGATCAACAGTTTACGTTTGATTACTGGCTGTTATTAGACAATCTTGTCATCGCTGCGATTCTTTCCGGCATTTTATTGCGTTACTTATATTTGCAGCAGCAATTACACAACCAGCAGCAAGCGGAAATGCAGGCGCGCATCCAGGCGTTGCAATCGCGCATTCGTCCGCATTTTTTATTTAACAGCATGAATGCGATTGCCAGCTTGATCAGCACCGACCCCGACACTGCCGAGCGGGTAGTGGAAGATTTATCGGAATTATTTCGCGCGAGTTTGGCAGAACCTACGTTGATCCCGCTGGAGCGCGAACTCACCTTATGCAAACACTATCTGGAAATTGAACAGCTGCGCTTGGGGCGCCGGCTGCAAGTAGATTGGCAAATCGGTAGCTACAATCGTGAAGTAAAAATTCCCAGTCTGATGTTGCAACCCCTGGTCGAGAATGCGATCTTCCACGGGGTAGAACCTATGCCCAAAGGTGGAAAAATTACGATCAAAGTTTCGCAAAACGATAAACAACTCAGCATTGTTATCTGCAACCCTTATGTACTGGCAAAAAAGAATGTGCAAAACCACGAGCATTCCCAGCGCCATAACCGTATGGCATTGGATAATATTCGCCGCCGCCTGACGGCGCATTTTGGCGGTGCCGCGCGTTTATCCAGCAGTGCGGAAAACGGCATATTTACCACCTACATATTTTGTCCGCTTGCAGTGTGAGAGCTGCGCGCTGAAATATCTTAAACATCATCCACCAGGAAAATAATTATGGATGTATTGATCGTCGACGATGAGGCCTTGGCGCGGCAGCGGCTGGTACGCATGGTTGAAAAAATTGATGGCTTTGCGGTAGTCGCTGAAGCGGATGGTGCTGATGAAGCCATGGTTGCAATTGCTGCGCATGATCCGGATATCGTATTGCTGGACATCCAGATGCCGGGGCGTGACGGGCTTTCGCTCGCGCGCGATATTGCCGCGCTGGAGGATCCACCGGCGATAATTTTTTGCACGGCGTACGATCAATATGCACTGGATGCATTTGGTACCAATGCGGTAGGTTATTTGCTCAAACCGGTAAAGGCCGAGCAATTATTACAGGTGCTGGAAAAAGCAACCAAGCTCAATAAAATCCAGCGTGTGGCAGCGCAAAAAAATCCAGCGCCTAAAAAAGAAAACCAGCGTACCCACATCAGTGCCAAAACCCGGCGCGGCGTAGAATTGATTCCACTGGAAGACGTACGTTATTTTTTAGCCGATCACAAATACGTGACGGTTTATCACCGCAGTGGTGAGCATTTACTGGATGAAACCTTAAAGGAGTTGGAAGAGGAGTTTGCCGGGCGCTTTGTGCGTATCCATCGCAATTCACTCGTATCTGCCAAACATATTGAAGCGTTGGAGCGCACAGCTCAAGGCCAATACCAGGTGCGGCTCGCCGATACCGAAATGCGCCCGGTCATCAGTCGCCGGCATGTGAGCGATTTGAAAGACTTATTGAAAATGATGTAAAAGCGCAGCCCGCAAAAGGACCACATGAAAATATAAATCATGGTTGCCGCTGTGGAGGTTTTGTTACGGCGTTGATAAAACTCTTGCATTTATATGGTTAACCATTGTCAATCATCCTTACCAAAAAAAATTACGGGTATTTTATTTAATTTGGATGCCAGTGATTTGCAAAAAGAGACACCCTTCCTTTTTTGATTATTTATTCCCTCGACAATGCGACGCTTTTCCCCGTGTGGGGACGCGTTCAATCCATTTATCGTCGAGGGAATAATGAGTATCTCAAAAAAAATATTTCGACAATCAGCTTTTTTGTTAGGCGCAGGCTTAACGCTGCACGCATCCGGTAGTTTTGCGGCGCGTTGTGAATACGTCATTCAAAGCGATTGGAATACCGGCTTCGTAGCCGCTGTTCGTATCACCAATGATACGAGTACACCTATTAACGGCTGGTCGGTGAATTGGTCATACAGTGATGGTTCAACACGTACCGGCGGCTGGAACGCCAACATCAGTGGTAGCAATCCCTATACCGCAACCAGCGTGGGTTGGAACAACCAGATCAATCCCGGGCAAACAATTGAGTTTGGTGTGCAAGGTAATAAAGGTGTAGCCAACTCGCCAGCAGCACGTCCGGTAGTGAGTGGCAGCGTGTGTTCGTCGCCAGTGAGTAGTCCATCGACTAGCAGCCGCTCCAGTGTGCCGAGCAGTAGAAGTTCGAGTAGTTTTCCTATCGATATTTTATCGTCGAGCAGCTATAGCAGTGCCAGAAGTTCATCAAGCCGAAGCGCCAGCAGTGTGCCGATTGATATTTTGTCATCGAGTAGTTACAGCAGTTTCCACAGTATATCCAGCCGAAGTGTGAGTAGTTTTTCAGCGGGTTCATCAAGCAGTGTACGTAATTCGAATTCCAGTTTTTCCAGCGCGAGTTCACAACCTTCTTCTGTTTCTTCGATAGGATCCAGCAGTTCCAAAGGTGTTAATCATCCACCGGTCGCGCGTATGACGCTGGCGGCAGATGGATTAACGGTGCGTGCTAACGCGTTGGCATCTACTGATGAAGATGGCGATAAGTTGAAATACTCCATCGGATTTGGCGACGGTGCGGGAATTAGCTATGGCGATGCCTGGCATACCTATAAAACACCCGGTACCTACACGGTGACATTGACTGTGAATGATGGCACCACCAGCAGTGAAAAACAGGAATCCGTTACTCTCACCGGCTCCGGTAGCAACCAGCCGCCTATTGCGGTGCTCAATCTTGTGCGCGATAACCAGCGCATCATCGCTTACGCCAATACCTCTTACGATGCGGAAAGCGGGCTCAGCTATTTATGGGATTTTGGTGAGGGGCAATTCATTGGCTCTACCAGACAATCTTTCAACGATTGCAATACCACAACGTCTGCGCCGGTGACCCTCACGGTATCGGACGGCCAGTTAGCGGATACTGTCCAGGGCTATGCAGCATTCCGCTGTGGTGTATTCCAGGACACTGTTGGCAATGCAAGTTTCACTTATACGATTGATGGTTTGAAGGTAAATGTAGATGCGCGTGGCTCTACTCAAGCCCGCTCATTGGATTGGAACTTTGGTGGTGCCGGTAGTGGCGGCAGTAGCAGTGTGGGTGCTGGTCGTTTGTTGGAGTCGTACACCTACGCGGCGCCGGGAACCTACAACGTCAAACTCACAGCTTACGGTGATTTAGGTAACAGCACTAAAACCATTCCGGTGACGGTGGGGACTGTGGTGAGTTCATCCTCCTCCAGCAGTAGTGTTCGCAGTTCTTCCAGTTCCAGCGTCAGCAGCGTGCCCAATCATTACGATGCACCGCGCGCAACAACCGCGCCGGTCATTGATGGCAGTGCCGATGCAGTATGGGATCGTGCTTCATGGGCGCCCATCGATGTGTTCTGGCTCGGTACGCAATCCAATCCATCGGCACAGGATTACAGCGGTCGCTACAAAGCCTTGTGGGATGAGGATTATCTTTACCTGTTGTTCGATATCACCGATGACCGCATTTACGACGGCGTGCGCGACGCGCTGGATCGCTACTGGGAAGATGACACCGTTGAATTGTTTATCGATGAAAACAAAAACGGTGGCCAGCACGGTTACAACACCAGTGCCTGGGCGTATCACATCAGCACCTATGGCGATGTGGTGGACTACACAACCTCCGGTCCGAAATTACTGAATGACCATATCGATACCCGATTGGTGAGTGTGGGCAGTAAACACCTGTGGGAAATTCGCGTGCGTATTTATGGCGAGGATTATGCCGATTGGAAAACCAATACCCCGCTCAAACTTTTCTCCGGAAAACTTATGGGATTCTCCGCGTGCTACATCGATAACGACGGCAGCCCACAGCGCGAAAGCATGATGGGTTCGGTAAATACCCCGGGCCACAAAAACAATCAGGGCTACCTGGATGCCAGCGTTTTTGGTTCCTTGCGCTTGGTTGAATAAGTTCGGCGTATAGAAAAATCCTGCTCGTAAAAAATAAAACCCCGCGGTAAAAGGCGGGGTTTTATTTTTAGATCACTGCATCGCCCACGTCAGGTGTGCGATTTGTCCCGTTAAAAAATTAGCGACACGTTACTGCGGGTGTTTCCACGCTGCCGCCATTGGTATTGCCCTGGAAACCAAATTCCACGGTTTGACCCGCGCCGATATTGTTGTTCCAGCCAAGACCGGTTGCACTGTAAGGGTTGCTACCTGTGAGTGTCGCATTCCATGAACTGGTGATGCGATTGTTGCCGCTGTATTGCCAGCTCGCGGTCCAGCCGGATTTGGCACTGGTGCCGGAATTGGTTACGCGAATCGCACCGGTAAAACCTGAACCCCAGGAGTTGGAAACTACATAGGTACAGCTCAATCCACCAATGTTGTTATTTACACTGCTCGCGCTGCTTGAGGGTGGCGTCACACTGCTGCGGCTGCTGGAGGTTGCCGGTGTGCTACTGGAGCTGCGGCTGCTGGTTGATGGTGTGCTGGACGTAGTGCTGCCTTCGATTCCAAACGGTGCCGGTAGCGCTGCACAACTGGTGCGGCCCACACAACTTTGCTGGTTTTCCCAACCCCAGCCGGATGGTGTGCTTACGCAAATCGGGTAGCGATTGCCATACCAGTTACAGGTGCTGCCAGCATTGTTCGCCGATGATGAACTGCTGGAGCGAATGCTGGACGAACTGGTTGCCGGCGTAGAAGAAGGTACTGAAGAACTGCTCTGCGCCACACTTGAGCGCGAGCTGCTTGATGACCCTGGCGTAGTACCAAAATGAGTCGCAAGGCGCGATGTTGCCTTGATACCGTTGGTACTGTTGATCAGGAAATTGCCCCAGGTACTGAGCGAAGCCGCGTTCCAGTTGTTGACGATATCCAGTTGCACACAGCAACTGCCGTTACCGCTCCAGCTCCAGCCCAGATAACCGATACGCATATCCTGTGCGTATTGGAGAATAGCGTCTTCCGCCACATTGCTACCGTTGTGCTCCGCGCCGAATTCGCCCACCACAATCGGTAAACCGCGGGTTTGAAAGCTGCTCAGGTAGCTTTGCACGATGCTCGCGCTGTTGTATACCTCGTACATATGTACAGAAAACACCGTGTTTTTCAGGGTGTCGGCGGCAAAAATGGCGGGGGCATTATCGCGCATGGCGTTCTGCCAATCCTGTCCCCAATTGGCGGCATCAACCATCAACTGGTGCGTTAAGCCACCGCTACGCAATGCGCGCACGGCGGTGATGGTGTCGTTGGCATAAGTGGTCGCGGAAGTGCTATTGCCAAACGGCTCGTTGGCGATATTCACAATCACATAATCTTCCTGGCCGGTGATCGCGGCTTTGATATCTGCACTCAACCAATACTCGGTCGCACGGCTGATATGGGTGGCTGCCGCGCTTTCTCCATAACCGGTGGAGTCGTGTACTTCCAGCACGCACACCAGTTTGTTCGTCTTACATTGGTTAATCACATTGGTTACGTCAGCGCCGCTATTGCGCGTCCATTGTGTGCCATTGGCCAACACTACGCGTACCGAGTTAGCGCCGGTGGCCGCGATATCGCGCAGGGATTGGTTAAGCCGGTCCGGATACCACGCATGGGCATGGTTAACACCGCGGAATACAAAAGGATTGCCATTTGGGTCCAGAATTTGCGAACCGCTGACGCTCCAGCCGGCAAATGCCGGAGCGACCATTGCTGAAGCCAGGATTGCCAGCGCCGTGCGTTGCAGGTGTTTCCTGGAATTGGTGATGAGTTGTTTCATATAGTGGTTTCCTTGCAGGGAAGTCTTGCGCGAGCGGCGGTTTGGTGGCGCCGGTTCGTGCGAGCGTGGTTATTGTTATCAAATTGCGTGTGCAATCTGCCGTCAGCTTAACCAGTGCAAAGCACCGGAAAATCCGTTGTGAGGTGAACAGCATTGCTTGTTGTGATTGCAATCATGGCCCTGGCTCGCGCAGGATTTTTGGAGAGAAAATCCTGGAAACATCGCGGCGATAATTATTATAAAAGCGGGTAGGCATGAATTGTAATCGGTTACATGTTATTCCTGTGTAACCGTGTACACAAGTAGAAAACGATCGTAAAACGCCAATTAGTGCACATTCGCAGGGAATCTGCGCACATTTGCGGTCATTTTGCACTCTTGGTGACATCCACTTTTACCTATGGTTTTGGCTATCAAATCCATAATTTGACAAAAATAGTTAGGAGTCCTAAATTAATGCCATGACAATTGACTTTAAAAAACAACAGGCAGTAGCTGGACTTGAACAGCTTGCAACGCTGGTGCGGGCCCAATCCTGGCGCCAGGATGGGACTCCATCATTACCGCCAACCCAATCGGCGGTATTGCGGATGCTTGATGGTGCGGCTGTACCATTGCGTGCGACGCAGATTGCCGAGCGCCTGGGAATTTCAGCAGCTAGCTTGAGCGATTCACTTAAAGCCCTGGACGCAAAAGGGTGGTTGATTCGCACTGCCGATCCAGCTGATAAACGCGCCAGTTTATTGGGGGTGACCGAGGCCGGGAGAGAAATCGTCACGCGGCTCAATGACCCGCAACAGGGAATAGCGGCGTTGATGAATGGTTTGAATGAACAGGATGTCGGCGCGTTGTTGCGTGTAACCCAATTGTTGGTGCGCGAAGCCCAGCAAAAAGGCTTGGCGACGGGGCCGCGCACCTGTTTAGGCTGCCGGTTTTTCCGCCCCGGTGAGGGTAATCAGCCAGGTAAGCCGCACTTCTGCGCCTTTGTGCAACAGCCATTTGGCGATTCTGAATTACGTGTCGATTGCGCGGAGCAACAGCCCGCCGACGAGAAGTATGCCGGGGAAAGCGTGCTTCGCTTCCGGCAAATGAATTCGCAATAACGCGGATAAAAGAGTGGGCGATATTCGACGGCAATCGAATATCGCCCGGTTTCCCCAGTACTTAACGTAAGCAACGCAATACGAGGAATGTTAATTATGCGCCAGAAAGCCCTTCCACTCCTAGTGGCCGCCATCTTTGCCTTTGGCAATGGCGCTGCCAATGCGCACGACGCCCATGCTGAACATCGCGGCGGCATCCAATCGGCAGCGAACAAAGCGGTGAAAGCTGATTTTGATATCGTCCACGCTAAAGTCACGACTGAAAATAACGTCGTCACTTTCCATATGGCCGTCTCGGGCAAAGCCGGCAAAAGCAAGCCCGCCAAAACCGGCAAGCTCGCCGGCAGCAATGTGTTTTCCTATGTGTGGCCGACCAGCATCGATCCTTATGAAGTCGGATTTGAACGGGGCACCGGCATTCTCGCCATGGCCCTGACCGCGCATCCGGATTTTGATGATACCCCGCTCTACGACGAAAACGGCGATGGTAATCTCACCAATGACGGCGATCTCTGGCACAGCCACTGGGTTGTACTCAAACCGACAGACGCTTGTGGCCCAGGTGCACTGGGTGTGGTCGATATTCCGAACGGCGCAAAGCCGCGCTTGCCAAAAACCTGGCCGGGTTTACCTATATTAATCGACAGCCCCGGTTGGGAACCGGTATTCAAAGGCCAAACCGTAGAAGTGCGCGTGCCGTTTGATGATATCGGTGTTGTCGCCGCCGCGAAATTTGATGGTGTGACCGCCGGCCTGCGTGTTAATGCCAGCGTGCATGCGCCGCTGTTGTGTGTGGTGGATGTATTCAAAGTCGCATCGGGCGATTTGAGTTTGCCAGGCAAACCGAATCAATAATTCACCTGATTTCTGATTCTTAATCATTAACTAACTGCAACCGGTGGTGATCCCGCCGGTGGTATTTCTTCGGTGCCGGTCAAAAACCGGCCTTGATAATGTGGAGCACAAACATGAGCAAAGTGAATCGTCCCGCGCCCGCGTGGCAAATCGACCAATGGTTCAATACACCAGCGGCGCTGAATCTCGAATCCTTGCGCGGCAAAGTGATCGCCCTGGAATCATTCCAGATGTTGTGTCCCGGCTGTGTATCCCACGGCTTGCCGCAAGCGACGCGTATTCGCGCCACCTTTGCGGCAGACGATGTGGCGGTGGTCGGATTGCACACGGTGTTTGAACATCACGCCGCAATGACACCCACTTCACTGCAAGCATTTTTGCATGAATATCGCATTCAGTTTCCAGTGGGGGTGGATCGCGCCGGTATTGATGGTGCGCCCACACCGCGCACTATGAGTGCCTACTTTATGCAGGGCACGCCAACGCTGACATTGATCGATGCGGCGGGTGTTATTCGTTACCAGCATTTTGGACAAGTGAGCGATATGCTGTTGGGAGCGCAAATCGCAGAGTTGATACGGGAAGCTGACACCTTACGTAAATCATCGCTGTTGGAGGGTGATCCTGTGCAAAGATCGCAAGCGGCACATTGCGATGAACAAGGTTGCACTATTTAAATTAATGTTGTGCTGAAAACAAAAAAAGGTTTTGAAAAAACATCAAAACCTTTTCGGTATTGCTACTGTGTAATTGCGGTATTGTTTTATCCAGATATCGTTTTTTCAAATCGATTTTTAAAACACTTATTTCTTTCTAAATAATAAAGTCACTCGATTTGATTCACCCATTGCGCGATATTTTTCCTTATCAGCTTCCTTTGCATCCAGGCTGGGCGGTAAACGCCAGACATTTTCGCCTGCTTGCGGATCATCTTTCGGGTTTTTATTAATATCGCTTTCAGCAACTAGCTCAAAGCCAGCGTTTTCCATAAAGCTAATAATAAAAGAACGTTTTAAGTAGCCGTTTTTTCCGGATGCCCAGGCATCGGGTTTGTCTTCACTCATTGCATGCTGGACGATGCCGACAATACCGCCGGGTTTTAATACACGTTTGGTTTCACTCAGCGCTTGTGTGAGATAGCCTCCATCATTTTCATAATTCGCCAAATTGTGCAGGGCGCGAATAAATAAAACAGAATCTACTTTGCCAGTAAGGTCAGCCGGTAAGTTGGCGAAGGTGTAGGCCTGCGCCGCTGCACCATCCTCACCGCCCCAGCTTCTTGCATTTGCACTCCACTCCGCAGGCCAGCGTTTGCGCCCCTCTATAAATTCCGTATTCACCCAGCTGCCAAATTTTGGCCACAGATCAAGGCTGTAATCCACACCAATCAATTGACCATTTTTACCTAAGTAAGGCGCCAGGATTTTTGAATACCAGCCATCGCCCGGTAAAACTTCAACCACAGTATCACCGGGTTTTACACCAAAAAATGAGAGCGTTTCTACCGGGTGACGGGCTGCATAACGCGCTTGTTGTTCGGACGGAAGGCTTTGGGTGATGCTGATCAATCGCGCGCTATTTTCCTTGCTTAACGTGTTTGTCAGCGAGTGAGATGCGCAGGCACCAAGTAAGATTACGCTGGCAATCAGGCCGAACTTTTTCATAGCAACGTTCCTTTATCAGGGGCGGTTAGACAGGGCATCTTTTGGATGTTTGAAAGTGAGTGGGAGTTTGCCTGTTATCGTGGTTGTTGGGTGTAATAAAGGATCATTTTTTGTAAAGCCGAAAGGCACTACTGATGGGGATTCTTCATGCTGTACATATCGATAAGTGCACCGGATATGCGTTTGCTGGCGCGGATGCGAGCGACTGTCTTTCAGCGCTCATCCTGCTCGTATTAAAATTCCGCCAGGATATTTTTAAATCCATTTGTGCAAAAATAAAAAACCCGCCGAAGCGGGTTTTTAAAACGATAAACAATAGTCGATTAGTAAACCAGCGTTTGAATCGCATGCGCTGGAATAGTCACGTTGGTTTCCTGGTTGCCAACATAATAGCGATAAGCAACTGCTGCATCGCTATTGTTCATTACAACGGTGGCCAGTTTATTGTCTGCGTTAATGAACGACGTAGTTTGCAACACACTACGGCTGGTGACAGCACTGACACGCTGGGCTTCGGGTTTAATAAATTTGGAGAAATGACCCAGATAGTAATAACTTGGAGTGTAAATTAATTCCCCTTTGTTGTTGGCATGGATCGGTGAGAAGCAGAAATTGCCAACATGGTTAGGGCCGCCTTTATCGTCCAGCAAAATATTCCAGTCGGTCCAGGCTACTGCGCCTGAATTGAAATCATTAATCAATGAATCCCCATAGCGCTCGCCGTTTGGCCAGTATTGATAACGTTCCGGATTAAATTTTTCTACCGTTGCCTCGGTGAGCATCAAATTTACATTCGGGTACGCTCTGTTAACTTCCGCAACGTTTTTATACATAGGTTGGCCACCGGTCCAGGTTTCGTACCAGTGGAAGCCAATACCCCATACGTATTTTGCTGCATCCGGGTCGCCCATAATAGTGTGCGCGCGATGGGTAATTAAATCGCGGTTGTGATCCCATACAATAATTTTTTTATCGCCCAGACCTTCTTTCTGCAATGTTGGTCCGAGGTGATTTTTCAGGAAATCGCGCTCATCTTCCGCGGTGAAAATCATGGATTCCCAGGTTTGTTTTGCCATAGGTTCGTTTTGTACTGTCAAACCCCAAATCGGCACGCCTTCTTTTTCGTAAGCTTTAATAAATTTGGTGTAGTAGAGCGCCCAAGCTGCATTGTATTCCGGCAATAATTTTCCACCGCGCAACATGTTGTTGGTGTCTTTCATAAATGCAGGGGCAGACCAGGGGCTTACATAAGTAGTAATTTTTCCGCCGGCAGCTTTTAGCACTTTTTTAACCAGTGGCAAACGGTATTTGCGATCGTGGTCAATGCTGAAGGTTTTTAATTCTTTATCGCCTTCTTTGATGTAGGTGTAGCTGCCGCTGCTGAAATCCGAGCTGTGAATTGTAGTGCGCAGCAAGGTGTAACCAATACCGTGTTGATTGTCGTAATAGGCTTTCAGGAATTCATCCTGTTTTTTACGATTTAATTTGGCAAAGACTTCCGCGCTTGCGTCAGTGACCGCGCCACCAATACCGAGGATTTTTTGATAGCGGATTTCCGGATTAACAATAACGGCGATATCGGTTTCCGGATATTGTTGCGCAGGCTTGAGGCTGAGTGTATCGCTCAGGCTAATGCGCTGGTTGGAATCCTTGGCGGTGGTATAAACGCTGACTTGTTTGTCAGCGGCCATTGAGCTGAAGCTAACGCTGGTGATCGCGGCGGCGAGCATCCATTGTTTTAAATGTCTTTGCATTTTATCTATCTCTTGTTGGTAGGTATTTTTTTCGGGTCGTTTCGCCACACATTTTGAATCAGTTTGCCATTGGGCTTATTGTTTTTTTAAGCAATAAACCCAATGGCAAATTCATATCGTACAAATTTCAAATAAAACGGTTACTGCTTTTTAATTTCAAACCAATTGATATTCCACTCTTTGCCCAGCGAACGGAAACGCAAGGTATGGTTGCCCGCCGTTAATGCAAATGTGCCGCTGCTTTTGGTTACCCAGGTTTGCCAGCCGCCGGTTGGATCCACTGTGCGAGTGTCTACTACGACGTCATCAATCAACACTTCAAAACCGGTGCTGCCCGGTTGGGTAGCAAGGCGATAATCAATGCTGTAGTTGCCCGCCGTTTCAGTTTTGATTTTGAACTCGATGAAATCACCGGCTTCAAAGTGGCCGACGTTTTGGCCGCCGCCAGTATCAGAAGAGTTTTCGAGTTGCACACCGCTCATCGCTGTGTATTTTTCCGCTTCGATTTTTGCAGGCACAGTCACAAATAGCAGTTTAGTATTGACCGGATTGCTTGCATAACCTTCGGCAATGTTATTTTTCGCAGTGATGGAGTAGTAGTAAGTTTCCTCTTCACTCACACCGGAATCTGCAAACGTGGTTGCGGTGATGTTTTCACCAATCAAAGTGCCTTTTACGCCTGACACTGTGGAGCGATAAACGTTATAAGTAATATCGCTGCCGGTAATGGCATTCCAGGTCAGTACAACGTTAGTTCCACTTTGGGTGAGCGTAACACCGGCAGGTTTGGCCGGATAATCAAACACGTCATTGTGCTCATTCGTCACTAACCATTTTGCCAAACCGGAATGTACGTCATAACCAACTTCGCCGTAACTTTTGAACAGTTTTTCAATGTCAGTGATAGACGCCGTTGTGAAATCAACTTTGCCCGCGTTATCGACAACATCTTTTCCAGTGACAGGTACATCTTCAATTAAATAAATTTCAGCCCAGGTATTCACGCTGGCATTATCTTTAAAGGCACCACTGAACGTATAGGACTGGCCGGCTTGCAACGTAATTTGCTGGTAGAGCGCACCATTGATTTCACCGGTAACGCCGGCGGGGCGAGTAATGCGCAAGTTTGCGCCATCACCCCCCGTAGGTTGCTTACTGGCATCCGTGTTGTTGTAATCAAAGTTCAACGAGCCGGTAATGGTTAATTCAGTCCAACCAGTGCCGCTACCAAATCCACCGTTCACTAATACTTCTTCATTGGTCGCATTGTTTTTCAAACTGATGCTGTCATAAGTCACGTCCGGATTTGCACCGCCATTGGCACCGGTTTTAATTACCAGATAATAATTTTTAGTACCGGTGCCGTTAGTATTGATGACCGTCGCTTTTTTCGCGCATGCATTCGCGAATGTTGAATTCCAGTTTGCACAATCCCAGGTACTGGCTTTGGTGATCAAGCCAACGCCGGTATCCAGACTGGTGTTAATTTCATTGGTGACCATCCCCCAGGTACCTTTGCCGTGCCCGCCGGCAATACTCACAAATTTGTAAGCCCAGCTGGTGGATGCAAAGTTATAACTGGCATACGTATCGTAAGTGGCGCGGCCAATTTTTCCGCCTAATTCCAAACCAGCGGATTGCCATGGCTGGAATTCACCCATCAGCATCGGCGTTTTAAGGGCAGTGATTTTTTTGTCCCAATCACAGACACCACCGGTTCCGTTTTGCCCGCACTTCAGCCAATCACGATGCACGTCGTAATGGGTGTCGCCGGGTCTATCGCCAAACAGGCCGGGGTAGGGATGAAGTTCGAAAGCGACGTTGGTTTGGCCTTTGGCCGCAGGGTTACCATAGACTTCGATATCACCGTAGTGGCTAGGCAGCATCACAATATGTTTGGTATCGATCTTGCGAATAACATCGTAAAGTTCGTTGACGCGCACTGCCATATCGGCGGCAGTTGAACCCCAGGGTTCGTTGAGCGGATCGTAAGCGGCAACGACTGGTTCATCTTTGTAACGTGTGGCGATTTGCTCCCACAACCACTTGGTTCGATCCTGGTATTCAGTGTTGGTCCAATATTTATTTTGACCGGAGCAACCGGTGTGATCGTTCGGTGTTTGGCCGCCCAATGCGCCGTGTAAATCCAGGATTACATAGATGCCGCGTTTCCTCGCTTCAGCAATTGACCAGTCGATGTAATGCCAGGCATCAGCGCGCAAAGTTTTTGGATTTTTTTCATCTTCAATTACATTCCACAAAATGGGCAGGCGCACAACGTTAAAACCGAAGGCTTGCAGTTGATCCCAGTCGCGTTCCTTAATCCAGTTATCGCGGAAGAGTTTGATCAGGCGTTCTTTTTCGTCGTAGCCAAAACGTTCAGTGAGTTTGGCTTCGAGGGTGCATTGATCGTGTACGCCATTTCCACCTTGGCCCATCATCCAGAATTCTTGTACTAACCAGTTACCCAGGTTGGTGCCTTTGAGGCAAACCTGGTCGCCGTTACTCTTGACCCATTTGGTACCATCGGTTTTCAGCATGGTCAGGCCTTCAGCGCCATTCGATACCGGGTTACAGACTGCAACGGGTGCAACTGACGACGATGATGACGATGATGAGACTGCCGGAGTTGAGCTTGGCGTATTATTGGAAGCGCGAACCCCGTGCTCACCGCCACCACCACAGGCCACCAGGCCAAGGATGCTGAGTGTGAGCATGCTGAGTTTGAGCGGACGATTAACAGGAGTGTGTTTGTTGTTGGATGTAGTCATAGCGGGTTCTCTTATCTTTATTAAAAACTTGAGGGGTTATTGTTATTGCCACCGCATGGTTATCCAAAAGTCACACTTGTGCGCCCGACTAAATTTACTCGAACCGACTCAGGTTCTATTGCGCCTAAACTGGGAATCTTTTTTTCCGAACCTGCTATGTAACTCTTTGAAAATGAAATTAAAAAAGCCCCGCGCGGACGAGGGGCAAGGAAATGGTTTCCGGAAAAGAGGGTTGTGGGTACAACCGCTATGACTGACTTTTCCGAAACCCAGGGAGCATGGTCAAACGATCCTGTGACCATTAAAGCCAATACCATCGACTGGCGCGTCCGCTCACATGTATCCGAACTTGCCGATAAAAACTGGGGTTGGTTTTCTTAATTCGCGTGAGTAGAACGTGAGGTGGAAATAAAAAAGCCGGTGCAAAAGCACCGGCAAAGAAGCTCATCACGGAAGCGATTGGGTCAGTCTTACGTAATGAAAGGCTATGGAGAAAAACACGAGGTTTAAAACACAGGGTTTAAAAAAGACCGGCGCATTGCTACGCCGGCCAAGGCTTCAGAGATCCCGGATTGTGCGGTTAGCCGGCCTATTGTTTGGTGAGTTGCCACCAGTTGATATTCCAGCCACCTTTTCTTACGAAGATCGACAGGTCTTGCTGACCTGCTTGCAAGTTCACAGTGATCGACACGGTTTGCCAGTTTTGCCAGCCGCCGGTGTTGGGCACAGTCACTACGCCCAGATCGGTACCATTTCTGCTCAGCACTAAAGTGCCGCCGCTATAGGGTGATGCCACGCGTACGTCCAATGTGTAATTGCCGGCAGTGGGAATATTGATCGGATAACTCGCCCAATCATTGTCATCCGTACTACCGGCATTGAAACCGCCGCCGGTGTCAGTGGTAGTTTCCATGCGAATGCCGCTGTGATCCTTAAACATTTCTGCTTCGATACGTTGGCCAACTTGCGCCTTCCAGTTCATCCAGTAGGCGATGCTTTCGTTGCGTACCAACGGCTGGGTGGAGAATTGGCGGAACCAGCTTTCGATTTGTGCCGCGCTGGCGCTGCTGATATTCAAACCACTCATCCCGCCGCCGTTGCTGGCGTTGGTGATCATGCCCCAGGCCCAGCTACTGGTATCGCCATTGGAGCCGCCGGATGAGGTGGTTTTCCAGGCCCAGTTGGTCGCTGCCCAACCGTAGCTGTTGTATATGTCGTAAGTTTTGCGGGTAATCTGGCCGCCGTAGCTGCCGAGCAATGTCCAGGGTTGGAATTCACCGACGAGGAATGGAGTTTGGATACCGGTGATTTTGTTACGCCAATCGCAGCTTTCGCCAGCGCCGTTCTGATTGCAGTGCAGCCAGTTGGCGTGCATGTTGGCTTGGCCGGCACCGTAAGTGGCGGTGTCATTCCAGCCCCACAGGCCAGGATAGAAATGCATCCAGGTAGAAACGTTAGTCAGGCCGCGGCTGTTCGGATTACCGTAGGCATCGATTCCGGAATTGTGGCCGGGCAGCAAAATGATGTGGTTGGCATCTTTCGCGCGCACTACATTGAACAGTTCGTAAGAGCGGTTGGCGAGGGTGGTTGCGTCGGTGCCCCAGGGTTCGTTCAGCAGATCATAAGCGGCTACGGCCGCGCGACCGTTGTAGCGCTGGGCGATCATATCCCACAGCCACTTGGTGCGATCCCAATAGTT
Source organism: Cellvibrionaceae bacterium (assembly GCA_021151825.1). Classification (GTDB taxonomy): domain Bacteria; phylum Pseudomonadota; class Gammaproteobacteria; order Pseudomonadales; family Cellvibrionaceae; genus Cellvibrio. The sequence continues at coordinate 48,676 of JAGKWQ010000005.1, read as the reverse complement.
GGCATTGGTCCAGAGTTGCGCGGAACCGATGCAGCCATCGTGTTGCTCGGATGCCGCCGCCTGTCCGCCCACTGCACCATGCAAGTCGAGGATGGTGTACATGCCACGTTTCTCGGCTTCATCAATCGCCCAGTCCAGGTATTGCCAGGCATCAGCGCGCAGGTTGTAAGGGTTGTATTCGTCTTCGATCAGGCTATAGAGGAACGGAATGCGGATTACATTCATGCCCATGGCTTTCATCATGTCGAAGTCGCGGGTGGTGATGTAATTGCTGCGGAACACCTTCATCAAGCGTTCTTTTTCGGCATTGCCAAAGCGTTGTGACATCACCGATTCCAGGGTGCATTGATCATTCACTGCGCCGCCGTTGTGGGAGATGATTCCGCCCATCATCCAGAATTCCTGGATCAACCAGTTACCCAGGTTAGTCCCGCGCAAGTCAACGCGTTGGTTGGTCGATGCATTAACCCACAGGTGCCCGCTTTGCTTGATTGCTGGCAAGCGCGCCCAACTAACTGAGCTGGATGAGCTTGAACTGGACGATGACACCGCCGTAATACGGAACCAGTTAAGGTTAAAACCACCCGCAGGAATAGCGAGGCCGAAGTTGTGTGTACCGGCTGTAAGATTGATTCGCTGCTTGATGGTGGTCCAGGTTTGCCAGCCGCCGGTATTCGGTACTGCGATAGTGCCGTAAGACGCAGCTCCACCGGCTTCTTCCAGGCGGATAGTGCCACCACCACCTTGGCTGGCTACACGATATTCCACATCGTAGGCACCGGTCGTTGGAATACTCACCGGACTATTGCTGTAAGCGAGCCAGTCATTGGCATCGATCCAGCCCACATTCTGGCCACCGCCGCTGTCACTGGTGGTTTCTACTTGTACACCATTCATGTGGCTGTAAGCTTCTGCCTGGATAGTCGCCGGTAATGTGGCTTGTGCTAATGCGGTTTGACCAAAGAATACACTGCTTAGCCCCAGTGCGAGGGCTGACCATTTGCCAGGCAAACAGTCTTTGAGGAAAGTGTTCATAATTGATACCCATAAAAGTTATTGTTATCGCATGAGTACGAAAACCTGCTGCCGATTGCTCTTCGATAGGATGATTGCGCTAAAGAAGTACCTCGCTCCGTGGACTTACATCATTCCGTTATTGTTGTGATCGGGTTTTCGTTGGTATCAATCTAGGCCTGGTGTTAGCGGGTGTCGTTCGAGAGTAAAAGTGATACTCAAAAAATAGCAACGCGAACGGGTTCGAGAGCCGGAAAAATGCTCGAACGCCTTTTCCCCTAGCCCCTGTCATTTATCTTCTATAGTATCCCCCGTGAAAACACCAAAGCGCGATCAACTCACATAATGGTCCTCCAATGGGCCACACAACAGCGCGCAAAATAAGAAACACGGGGAGCCTCCATGAACTTTGTCGTATTCAATTTCCACGACGTAATCTTGTTAATGACAGCCACGTTGTGCTGTTTATTTGCACTATTACTGATCGTGACTAACCCGCCCAAAAACACCAGCAATTATTTTCTCGCCGCTTTTTTGGTCGCTCATGCGTTTATCCCGTTGCATGAATTGATTCTATGGGGCGCTGAATTCAAACTCCATGTGCGTGACAATGTACCGGGGATTTATTTTATCGGCGGCTTTGCCTATTACCTGGATGCGGTGCTCCTTTATTTCTACGTAAAATCGCTGGTATTCCGCGATTTCCATCTCCGCCCCAAAGACTGCCTGCATCTGATTCCATTGGCGCTTTTCGCGCTGTTCATGATCCTCGGCTTTTATCGCTACCCGGCGGCACTGCGCCTGGAGTGGATCAACACCGAATATTTTGTATACAGCGGTGGCTATATCACCATTGAATTCCTCTGCAAAACCTTGCGTGTTACTTATTGTGCGGCCGCGTTGATGTTGATCTTTAAATACAAAGATATTCTCAAAACCACCCATTCCAATATCGAAAAGGTCGATATCCTTTGGCTCAAAATCCTGGTGGTTGGTTTTATGGTAATCACCCTGATGCATGAATTGCTCGCCTTTGCCAAAGTGGTTGGCTACCTTGCCGGTTACGATTTCCAGCACCCAGACCCCAAAGGTAATGTGATTGAATACATCGGTCTGAGCGGCAATTACGCGCTCTTTTTCCTGGTATGCACACTGGTGTTTACCAGCATGCGTTACTTCAGTAATTTTGAATCAGTCAAACAAAAAGAAACGAAAGAGCCGCCTAAAAAATCCACCCAGGAAAAATTGCTCAACCCCGAGTACGCCGAAAAAATCGACAGTATTATGCGCTCCCAAAAAACCTACCTTAATCCGGAGTTGACCCTGGATATGCTCGCGGATACGTTAGGTATCGCTGCAAAAGATTTATCGATGATTATCAACCGCCATTTCAATTTAAATTTTTATGAATTTGTAAACGGCTATCGTATTGAAGAGGCCAAAAAGCGTTTAGCGGATCCCGCCAATAAAGAAAAAACGATTACGGATATTTATCTGGAAATAGGGTTCAACAGCAAATCGGTGTTCAACACTTTTTTCAAAAAGCTGGTAGGTAAAACCCCGTCGGAATATCGCCAATCGCCCGAATCGGCGGCGAGCGCACAATAAGATTTTATTTAGACTACTGGAGCACACACTCATGACCATTAAAGCAATCATGACCATGCAAACAGGCCGAACGCGCCACAGGCCACTGCATTGTTCACGTAAACTGCCATTGGCAGCCGCCTGCGCATTTTTACCTTTATTGGGGTTACCTGCATTCGCAGCAGACACGGATAATAAAATTGAAGAAATTATCGTTACCGCATCCAAACGCAACCAAAGCCTGCTGGATTTTTCCGGCTCGGCCAGTGTGATCACCAATTTTCAAAATATAAAAAATATTGGCGATATCGCTAGCCAGGTTCCCGGTTTTAATATTGTGGATGCTGGCCCGCGCAATCCTGCGGGTTTGGTGATTCGCGGTTTGCGTCTCGATGAAGTGGGTTCCAATGATTTGGGTGGCGATGGCTCAGCAGTTGCGAGTTATGTGGACAATATTCCTCTGCAAGGCTATTTCGTTCCGCCGTCGTTTAGTTTGAAGGATTTACAACAAGTGGAAGTGTTGCGTGGTCCGCAAGGAACGTTATACGGCAATGCGTCTATCGGAGGATTGATTCGCTATGTCACTGCAAAACCGGACCTGGAAAAATATTCAGTGCGTGTCAATGCCGAGGCTTCGCAAACCAAACACAGTGATGACCTGAATTACGATACTGATCTGGTAGTCAATGCGCCGCTAATTGATGACACTCTGGGGTTGCGTTTGTTGCTTGGTAAAACCGAAAATGCTGGTTTTATCGACAATGAATATCTGCTCACCGGTCCTGCGAAAGATATTAATAATGATGAGACCAATCAGGCGCGTGTAAATTTGCTGTGGCAACCTACAGAAAGCTTCTCACTTAATACTATGTATCACTATCAGGAAATAAATGTTGGTGATCGCCAGGCTGCTAACGAGAGCTTCACAGGAGATAAATATTCTGCGTCAAGTCGCTATTTACAACCGATGAAAGGTGAATTGCAATTAGCGGGCATCGATGCTGAATATGAAATGGAATTTGCAACGCTCACTGCGAGTATGAACCGCTACGATTATACGCAACATGTGCGTTCAGATCAGACGGATTTATACATCGCGTTGGATCCTACCAATGAATATTACAATCTTTATGAAGATCTTTCTGCATATAACGCCAGTAATATTGATGTAGTAAAAGACAGCGTTGAGTTGCGCTTGGTTTCCCCTGGCGATCAATCTATTCGGTGGTTGGTCGGCGGGTTTTACAGTCGCGATGACCTTGATGTGTATATGGGAGATTATACTCCTGGTTTTGGCGAGTTTTTGGGCGCTGAGTTACCCGGCGATCTTGAATACCTTTCTACGCAAACAGAAACGCTGGATGAGTATTCCTTGTATGGGGAAGTTGCTTATGACTTCACACCAAAATTGGAAGTAAGCCTTGGTGCACGTCATTTCCGTTACGACGACAAATTAAATGTATGCATTACTGCTTACCCAACTGACCGGCCGGCAAGTTGCCGACCAGGTGATGATGTTAGTACTGGTGTGCTTGGTAAGTTTAGTTCGCGCTATAAAATTACCGATACACACAGTGTTTATTTTACCGTTGCTGAAGGTTATCGTCGTGGTGGAGCAAATGCATTGCCTGAGCGTATTGATTTCAGTCGTGAATATGACCCGGATACTGCGCTCAATTATGAGTTAGGTGCGCGTGGTAATTGGTTTGAGCAGCGATTGAAATTGGATGCGGCATTGTTTGTTATTGATTGGCGCAAGATTCAGATCGCCGATACCGTTGAAGGGCGTTATCCAATCTGGATAAACGCGCAGGATGCTCGTTCGCAAGGCATTGAGCTGGATTTTATTGCGCAGCTCAATCAAGCATTTAGCTTGCGCGGCAATTACTCCTATACCGATGCGGAACTCACCGAAACTGTTGTATCGATTAGCGCCTATGACGGTAACATCTTACCGGGATCGCCGGATAAGCAATGGAGTCTTTCATTAGATTACGCCGAACCTTTCATGGGAGTTGATGTGGACGCTCGGGTGGGTATTAACCATGTTGGTGAAATTTATACAGCACTTAATCCGGATTTCTACAATTACCAAAAATTGAAAAGCTACAACACTGTCAATGCTCGCATTGGTGTAACACTCAGTAATTGGCGATTAGGTGCTTTTATCAATAATATTGAAAATATCCGAGGTATTACTGGCAAGCGCAGTGATGAAACTTACGGTGATCAAGGTAAATTTGAATACATTACACAACCGCGCACCATTGGCTTATCGGTAACCTATAAGTATTAATAGTTAATTCTTATCAGTGTGATAAGAATTCTTGAACTATGCTTGTCCTGTATCAATTTGTTGATCGCTGTCTGGGAGGAGAGCGATCCGCATTAAAGAATTTTCTTTAATGCTTGGCTATTTAGGGATTCCACACACATATTAATGACAGGAATTTAGTTATGGCAGCAGAAAAAAAGAAAACCAGTGACAAGAAAACCGCAGAAAAAAAACCTGCGAAAAAAGTAGCAACTGCAAAGGCTCCGGTGAAAAAAGGTAAGAAAAAATTAACTGCTGAAAATGTTACCATCCTGGTGCCCAGAGGTGGTCAGGTTATCCAGTACTTTAATTTGACGCCGGCATTGCCGACTGATACTGGTCGCGGTGATTGGATATTTACTGAAGATGGTTCAACGCAGGATATTGAAACGTTAACCGTTGGATTTGCAGACAATCCATCGCCGTTAGAAAGAGAGCTTGAACGTGCTGTTTTAGTTATTACTATGGTGCAAAACCCTACCGCCCATGGAACCTGGCGTTTTGCCTTGGGGGGTGTTGCGACTGATCATGGTGATGAAGATCCAAACAATGATGTGATTGTAGAAATCATTGATAACGGATTCACATTGGTTGCTTACGTACAGGTGCTGGAAGACTCTGCGGAATACATTCCTTTTGGTTTTGTTGCATCATTTACTGATAGTGATACCGGTGTTGTTTCTATTTATGAGTCGCAGGATCCGGGGATTATTCCTATCCGTCCCGCCGGCTAGTTCTGATGTGTTTGTTGGAGGGCGCATCTATTTGGCTCTCCGTGCTCTCTCATCAGATTAATGAAGTTGTTGTCACTGCATAGCTTATCGAACCATGAAAAACTAAACCATATTCTATGCATGCCTCCTTTCATTGCATTTTCTATATTTAATACTGCAGAAGAATTATTGTTTGCCAGCGTATGGACCAGTGCTGCAGTGTAGATTGTTTCCTGATTTTGCGGGTCTCTCTTTTCTAATTCTTGAAGATTGACTAATGAGTCTTTGATATCTCCCAAATGTGCGTATGCTTGAGCCTTGTTTCGTAAGGCTTCATCTCCTGGTGTATTGTGCGTATTCGCAATTTCTCTGTATAAAATATTGGCATCCGCTACATTTCCCGCCAGATTTTTTGTGTCTGCTAAATTTAGTTTCACAGTGGAGACGTTGGGTGCTAGTTTTGCCACTTTTTCAAAAATGGGCTCTGCCAGCTGATATTCTTTATTAAGTAAGTGGCATAACCCTAGATTGCTTAAATTTGCAATGTCATCTGGTTTTTGTATAAGTGCATTTTTAAAAGCGATGCTTGCTTGCTCAATATTTCCATCAATTAACTCAATTAGGCCCAAGGCTGAAAGCGACTTGTGAAAGCTCGGCGCCAATTCAAGAGATTGATTAATGTAATTTTTTGCCTTACTGGTATCTCCTTGATACCAGTAAGCGTTGGCAATATTAAAAAGGTTATCAGCAGTTTTTTTTGATTGAACGGATCGTTGATAATTGTCAACAGCAGCGGAATAGTTGTTTCGTGCCATCATTGTATGGCCTAGCAGCTCATATAAAACGGCACTGCTCGCATTGATAAGTTTTAATTGTTCAATGGTATGTTCTGCTTCATTAAAATCACCTTTGTCAATTTGTAACCTGCTTCTATTATACAAATCAGAAACTGTCGGGTTTTTTGTCGGCCGCAGGTCTAAAATATTTTCCAGTCTTGTTAAGTATTCAGAATTTTTGGTTTGCTGATATAAATCCAAAGCAACTTCTTTATATAAAGTTTGTACTGCCGGCAATAGTTTGGTTTTTTTGTGCAATTTATCTAAAGAGTTTATCAGGCTTGCCGTTGCCCCTTCTTTTCTATATTTTGCATTTAGGTTGAGAAATAGAAAATAATCTTTTTCATCTATAGATTTGAAATCGTTTAGATTGGTTGCAGCATAAAAATCGTTAATTTGTGTTTGAACTGTTCCCGATAGTGATAAATAATTATCCGTTAGTACATCCAATCTTTTAGTGTTCTTTATTTTCAGTCTTTGAGAATTTTCCTTATCTGATCTAGATAGGGTTATTGAGCAAGACTCAATCTTACAGAAGATATCACTACTGATTACTTCGTCTGCCGCAGTCGCTTGTAGCAAAGTCTTTTCATCAGCATTGATGCTGATGATTTCACTGCTTGGAATTAGATAATAGTTGTCAAGTTGGACAATGCTTTGCTGGATTGCATCATAAACCGCCTCTTTCACCAATTCCTGCTGCGACTCCTGCATCCCCTCCGCCGTCAACTTCGGTGGAATTACTGCCACATACTTTGGTGGTTTTGGTTGTAATTGCCATATAACAACTCCAGCAAGAATTAAAAAACTTGCGGCAGCTGAGCTGACGACAATTTTATTTGCAGTAATGTAGTGTTTGAGTTTTTGCCATAGTGATATTTTAGGTGTTGCCGCTACGGCGACAAAGCGTGTGTCGAAGGTCGGGTGATCTTGTGTGCGTGACGCTTTGGTGTTAGCAGATAGCGGGATCGCTTGTGTATCGTCGTTAGGTAAATCTTCTTTCCAATTCAGTTCTTTGAGTTTGGAAAACTGCGTGGCTACCCAATGAGTATTGTCCGGGCGTTTGTCTGGATCTTTGGATAAGAGTTGGCCGAGCAGGTCGATAAATTCGGCAGGCAAATCCGGGTTGTGTTGTTGGGGCGATGTGGGCGGATGGGTGATGATCCTCTGCATGGTTTGCAGCTTGTTGTTGGTATCGCCAAACGGATGTGCGCCGCACAATAACTGATAGGCAAGAATTCCCAACGAAAATAAATCACTTTTAAACGTAATTGCTTCACCCATCGCCTGCTCGGGTGACATGGAGCAATAACTGCCGGCAACGTGATCAGTAAGTGTTGCATTAAAGTCTTGCGATTTGGCAATGCCGAGGTCAGTAATTTTTGCCTGGCCGCGTTTATTGATCAGAATGTTTTCAGTTTTTAAATCGCGGTGAATAATTCCTGCGTCGTGCGCAACGGCGAGGCCTTCGCTGATTTGTACGAGCCACTGCAGGCGTTGCGCGATGGGTGCAATATGCTCGCGCAAATAGCTTTGCAGGTTTTGACCATCGACCAATTCCATCACCAGCGCGACTTGTTCCGGCGCTTCAATAAAATCGTAAATCTGGACGATATTCGGGTGATTTAATTTGGCGAGCAATAATGCTTCGCGCTTGAAGCGCTCTATGTAGTGCGCTTCAAATAATTCCGTGCGCAAACACTTAATGGCAACATCGCGCTCCAGTCGTGTGTCGCGCGCGCGATACACCAAGCCCATGCCACCGCGACCAATGCAGTCGCGCAATTGATAATGCCCCAGTTGAACCGGGGCATTATTGTTGGCGGAAGTGGGTGGAGAATTATTCATCTATTAACGCGCAACACAGTTAACAGGACTTGCAGGATGAGGCGAGTGTGAGTTTATCGCCTTTGTAAATTTTAAATTTCTCGCAACCAAAACGAATTTTTCCGCCGCGCCGCTCCAGCAAACATTGTTGGCCCAGTGCGTCGGGCAAGGTGTCCGCCAGTTGTTTGCGCGCACGGAAAATCTGGATGTTCATATGGGTAGAATCCAGACCCAATTCGGCGGCGAGTTGATCGGCATAGACCCAGCCCTGGCTTTTGCTGTCCAGTCCGCGCGTTGCATCTTCCGCGCGGTGGCGTGCGAGTTGCAGTAATAAATAGTGATGGGTGCGCACCGCAAGATCCAATGTTTGCTGGTGATGCAATTCGAGCTGGGTAGTTTCTTCATCCAGGCTCATGTTGAAAATAAATTCGTAATCATTGATATGGCGCGAGGCCTTGGCTTCGGTCGGGCCATAAATTTGTGCGCGTACAAATTGCCAATGGGTGTTGCCGAATTGCACCAGATCGCCATCGTTTAATTCGATAGGTTCTTCCTGTTGCTGGTGCAAGGGTTCGCGAAACCATTGTTGCGAATCTTCGTTGAAATACAGCGCCAGCTCGGGTGAATTTATGTCGGGCAATAAATGATAACGGCTTAGATAAATGGGGGCGTTAATTTGCGGGCTTTGGTCCAGTGGCCAGAGCATATCCGCAGGCGCGGCAATATCGATCACTTTAAAACCGGGATCGCTTTGCTCGGCAAAATGAATTTCATCCCCGGTTATTAAATCGCGACTGTCGCCTTGGCCCAGGCTGATGCCATTAATCCAGGTACCGTTGAGGCCGAGGTTTTTAATTCGCCATTGACGGCCATTCCATTCAATTGCTGCATGCAATTTGGACACGTAGGGTTTATCGATGTGGGTATTCACACTGGCCGCCAACCGACCAAAAGTGTGGTGGGGGGCCAGCGGAAAATAGGTCTCTGCAGCTACATCCAGCAAATAGGCCATAAAAGTTTCCGTGCAATTAAAGGCGCAGCGTGATGGGGCGTAATTCCTGGCTCCGATGATGATCCTTTAATGTGAAACGCTGGAAGCCTGCTTTCTGTTTATTTCTTCAGGTTAGTTGTAATTCTGTGTAATAGGCAATTATCAGGTCGAGCTATAGATTGCCACAAGATGTCGTCGATTTCCCATTATCTTGATACGTGGGATGAACCCGACAATAGCCTGCTGAAATAAGCCTACTGACCTGCTGATAGTACTTACTGAATATTACTTACTGATATTACTTCCTGAATAGTACCATGAGATCGTTCTTATGATTGGCCTGTTTAAAGCATCCAACACCCACAAACCAGTCGCGCGGGCTATCCATAAATTCAATCAGTCATCCACGGCGAAGTGGGTGCCGGTGAATAAAAGTTTTATCACCCTCGCCAAAATTATTCTGCGCGCGGCGAGCGAACGTTTAAATCTTGCTCATTTGGCGGTAACGCTACGTTGCGTGACTCATCAAGGCTATCGTCATTTACTGTTAGTGAGTGACGAGCGGGACCTGCAAGTGGCGGCGATAGGGCAAGCAGAAGAGTTTATTATTTCAGCGCAGGATTCTATCGGCGCACCCTTCGCAAACTTTAAGGCGGATGCAGCATACAGTTTGCCGATTGATTTTAAGCCGCCGCAGGGCAGTGTGCAGCGGTTGGGATATCTGGTGGCGCAGTCGCGGCCGGGTTCATCTATCAAGCGTGAACAATTGATTAAAGACCTTGCGTTGGTTGCTGATGAAATTGTGCGCACCATTGGCCGTTATCAAACACGTTATCGCGCTATTCATGTCTATGGCGATCAAAGTTACTGGATTGGCAACAGCAAAGCATTGCGCCAGCTGGATCAAAGGATGGATCTACTGGCCAAAGGGAATTTGCCCGTGCTGGTGCGCGCTGATAAAGGTGCTGGCAAAGTCATAGCTGCGCGCAGCTTACATTGTTTGGGCAGGCCGGAGTTGGCTCCGTTTATTGAATCCGATTGCACTGAATGGGAACAGGGCAATGCCGCGAGCATCCTGCAATCACTGCATAGTTTTGCCAATGGTGGCACCCTGTTTTTGCGCAACCTGGATGCATTAACGGTTAATGATTTTCAGCACCTGTATGAATTCTGGCGGCGCGCTTCACAGGCGGAATTTGATGGTAGTTACAGTTTGAAATTAATTGTGAGCCTGAGCCGCGTTGATTGTATATTGGGTTCAGCACAACAGCAGTGGCTGGTGCAGCACACGCAGGAATTGACGTTGCCGGGGCTGAATGAGCGGCGTGAAGATATCCGTGATCTTGCGCAATTTTTTATCCGTGAATTTGGCTTTGGCGATAGTTTTGATTTAACCGAAGGTGCCTGGTGCCTGCTTGAGAATGCTCCCTGGGCCGGCAATGTTGAACAACTAAAACAACTGATAAAAAAGCTGGTATTGATTGCCGATGCTGATTTGGTCAGCGCCAATGAGCTAGCGCCTTTGCTAGAGCAGCATTAATTATCCCCCCATTCCCGTTTCCCTCTTTCCTGCCTGTCCCCCTGACGCCGTTTTGTTGTTCCCCTGCGGGGGCGGGGTTATACTGCCCCGTCTTTTACCCGACCCCGCCTTGCCATAGTGGCAATTTCAGGGGTGTAATCGGATTTGTGCTTATGAAGCTCCCAGCAGTTTTATTATTGCTCAGCCTTGGTATTTCTTGTGTTCTGCTGAGTGCCTGCGGCCAAAAAGGCCCACTGTTTTTACCATCGGAGCAACCTGAGCAAGGCAGTGGCGGCAAATCTGAAGCGCCAGCTACTGCGCCTGCGCCAGCCGATACGCCTGCTCCGGAGAATGCCCCAAAACCGGCAGGCGCGCCCTGATTTTTCATTCACCCGATTTTTCCATCTGATTGTTGATCGAGATTGTTTATGCAGCATTTCACCCCACGCAATGGCGAACTCTACGTTGAAGATACTCCACTGAGCGCTGTTGCCGAACGCTTCGGCACTCCCTGCTATGTATACAGCCGCGCGGCATTTACGCAGCAGTATTTATCCTACGCCCAGGCGCTGGGTTCGCATCCGGGCATGATTTGCTATGCGATCAAAGCCAATTCCAATCTGGCGATTTTAAATATGCTCGCCAAACTCGGTGCCGGATTCGACATCGTTTCCGGTGGTGAATTGGAGCGAGTCCTGCGTGCTGGCGGTAATCCATCGCGTATCGTATTTTCCGGTGTGGGCAAAACGGCCGAAGAAATTGCGCGTGCGCTCGATGTCGGTATTTTCTGTTTTAACGTGGAATCTGAAGCGGAACTGGAGTTGCTCGCTCAAGTCGCTGCCATCAAAGGCAAAGTGGCGAATATTTCTCTGCGCGTAAACCCGGATGTGGATGCAAACACTCATCCCTATATTTCTACCGGTTTGAAAGAAAACAAATTCGGCATCGCCATCGAGCGTGCACCAGCGGTGTATGCGCGCGCTGCAGAATTGCCAAGCCTCGCAATTAAAGGTTTGGATTGCCATATCGGTTCGCAATTAACACAACTCACTCCATTCCTGGATGCGCTGGACCGTTTATTGATTCTGGTTGATGAACTTGCTGGAAAAGGTATTCATATTTCCCATCTCGATCTGGGCGGTGGTTTGGGGGTGACTTATCGCAATGAAACACCGCCGCCGGTTGCAGAATATATGGCGGCGATCAAAGCCAAATTGGGCGATCGCAAACTCGCCTTGATGTTTGAACCGGGCCGTTCGATCTCTGCCAATTCCGGTGTGCTGCTCACTAAAGTGATGTTTTTAAAACCGACTGAGCACAAAAATTTTGCCGTGATTGACGCGGCCATGAATGACAATATTCGTCCATCGTTATATCAGGCATGGCAGGACATTCGCGCGGTAAAACCGCGTGACGGTGAGGCGCAAAAGTGGGATCTTGTGGGCCCCATTTGTGAGACCGGTGATTTCCTCGGTAAAGAGCGCGAACTGGTCATTGAGCCGGGTGATTTGTTGGCAATGATGTCCACCGGTGCCTACGGTTTCAGTATGAGCTCTAACTACAACACCCGCGGTCGCGCGGCTGAGGTTGTGGTAGATGGCGACCAGATACATTTGGTGCGTGCACGCGAAACGTTTGAAGATATGATTCGTGGTGAGGCGCTGTTGCCTGAATAACAAACAGTCTGAACAATGGTGCCACTGTTATTGATCGAGTAGTGATTCCCGTATTTCGTTGCACTCCATACGGGCTACGATTGCTGAAATATTAAAAGGTGAGAAGTTCTGCCCCGTATTTGCTAGAGCCAATGCGGGCTACAGGCGACGGAAATTATGATGCGTTTACGTTTTAGCAAAATGCACGGTTTGGGCAACGATTTCGTTGTTATTGATGGTGTGAGCCAAAGTGTGCGTTTGACACCGGAAAAAATTCGCTCCATCGCCGATCGCAATTTTGGTGTAGGGTGCGACCAGATTTTATTAGTGGAAACACCCGAGACGCCCGATGTGGATTTCCGCTATCGCATTTTTAATTGTGACGGCAGTGAAGTAGAAAATTGCGGCAATGGTGCACGTTGTTTTGCGGTGTTTGTGCGTGAACGTAAACTCACGGGTAAGAGCGTGATTAGAGTTGAAACTGCTGGCGGTTTAATCGAACTGCGCGTGCAGGATGATGAACAGGTCAGTGTAGACATGGGGGTTCCGCGTCTTGAACCTGCACAAATTCCGTTTATTGCTGATGCGCGTGCGGTCACCTATCCCATTGACGTTAGCGGAAAAAGTTACGACATTTCGGCTGTCTCCATGGGCAATCCCCATGGTGTATTGGTTGTTGATAACGTAAAAACTGCACCGGTGGCAGAAATCGGGCCTATCATTGAAAAACATCCACGCTTTCCGGCGCGCGTAAACGTTGGGTTTATGCAAATTGTAGCGCGCAATGAAATTAATTTGCGCGTCTTTGAGCGCGGTGCAGGCGAGACATTAGCGTGTGGCACAGGTGCTTGTGGTGCGGTAGTCGCGGGGCGCTTGCGCGGTTTGCTGGATGATAAAGTGAAAGTCAACTTGCCCGGTGGCAGTTTGCATATCCAATGGGCGGGTGATGGCCAATCCGTGATAATGACCGGTCCGGCTGTGACTGTATTTCATGGACAAATAAAAATTTGATTGCTCTCCAATTTGAATGCTATTCAATAAGCAGACCGTTATGAACGAACACATCGCCACTCTTGCTGATCCACTGGAACCGGAACACATCGAAGCTTATTTGCGTGAGCATCCGGATTTTTTTGAACAGCATTCAGATCTGCTTGCCGAGTTGACGTTGCCGCATGAATCGGGCTCGGCGGTGTCATTGGTAGAACGGCAGGTGGCGATTCTGCGTGAGCGCAATATCGATATGCGTCATCGCCTGAGCAAATTACTCGATAACGCGCGCGATAACGACAAGCTGTTTGATAAAAGCAAACGCTTGGTGCTGAGCCTGCTTGAAGGCCAGGACATGGGCGATATTCTTGATGCGCTGCATTACAGCTTCGATAAAGATTTTAATATCCATTTCACCAGCGTTATTTTGTTCGGTAATCCCGATAAGGTTCCCGGCAGTCAAGCGCGCGTGGTTTCACTGTCAGAAGCGCGCGAATATATTGGTCCGCTGTTAAAAAATAGCCGCGCAGTGTGTGGCACTTTAGGTGCGAAAGAGATGCAATTTTTGTTTGGTGATCACGCTGACGAAATTGGTTCAGTCGCTACAGTGCCGTTAATTCATGGTAGCGCATTCGGATTGCTCACTATCGGCAATCGCGATCCGCAATATTACCGCTCCAGCATGGGCACATTGTTTTTGAGTTATATCGCGGAAGTATTAAACCGCTTGCTACCTAAATATTTGCCGCGTTGAGGTTAATCCTTTAATCTGCTGCGCTACATCAGGTGAGGAACTTTATGTGACAACGCCTGAAGCCTACATTGCACCACCAAAAATCCCGTCCGTTATTTCCGTTGAATTTTCCTTGCACGGTGAAGGAAAACTTCCATTGGTTTTTCTCAATGGTTTCCGTATGCCAAAATCTTCATGGGATAAATTAATTGGTTTGCTGCCTGCGAACCGACAAATGTTTTTATACAACCGCGCCGGTGTTGGCCTTACTCTCAAAGCAATTGCAGCGCAAACGGCACAGCACGTAGTGAGCGATTTGCGCCGCTTGCTGGATCAGCTAAACATCAAGCCGCCCTATATTTTGGTTGCCCATTCATTGGGTGGGATTTTTGCCAATTACTTTGCCCGACAATATCCACAGGAAATAGCGGGTGTGATTTTGCTGGAAGCGAGCCATCCGGAAGAAATTATTGCCCAGCGGCAGTTTTCTCCACCTGCATTGCTAAACTGGATTAATAACACGGTTAAATCGATAGAAAAAATAGGTAATCCCTATAAGTATTCAGAAGATGAAGTGATCGATGAATCCTTACTGCAAATTACGAATGCGGGCAGCTTTCCGGACATTCCGGTGTGTATTATTTCCGGTACGCAAAAATTACCATTAGTACCGGCAGCGAGTTTTGAATTACATTGTAAATACCAACATGCGCTTCTGCAGTTATCGCCATTGGCGGAATATCATCCGTTGGAAAATTCGGGACATTTCCCCCAATTATCTGACCCCGATGCTGTTGCTGCTATCATCAACCATTGGTTGGAAACAATAAACGGTTAACCTGATATGTCGGCAGAATCTGATCAATCATTACCTTTTGCGGCAGCGTTGAGTGATTTTTTTGTTTATATGCGCAGCGAAAAACAACTCTCACTTCACACTCAAACGAATTACGCGCGCGATCTGGAAAAATTTCAAAAGTATTGCCTTGAGAAGCATTTATCCGAGTTGGATAAGCTGACGCCAAGCCATATTCGCATCGCCGTAGCGCAGTTGCATCGCACTGGGTTAGGCGGAAAAAGTTTGCAGCGCTGGTTATCATCGCTGCGTAGTTTTTTTCAGTTTTGTATCAAACGCCAGTGGATGAGTAGCAATGTTGCTGATGGCATTGCTGCCCCCAAGTCACCTAAAAAATTGCCAAAAACCCTGGATGTGGATCAGGCCATTCAATTTGTTGAAGTGGAAGGCGATGATTTTATGCAGCAGCGCGATCGCGCATTGGTAGAACTTATTTATTCATCTGGCTTGCGCTTGGCAGAAGTGGTTGCGCTCAATCTGAATGATATTGATTGGGGCGATGCGATGCTGCGGGTCATTGCGGGTAAGGGGGATAAGTCACGTGTCTTGCCGATTGGATCTGCTGCAATGGACGCGTTAGAAAAATGGTTGCCTGCGCGTAGACTTTTTACCACTGATGCCGAGCAAGCATTATTTATTACCCAGCGTGGCAGCCGTATCGGCCATCGCGCGGTGCAAATTCGTTTGCAACAGTTAAGTTTGCAACAGGGAATGGATACACCAGTACATCCACACATGCTGCGCCATTCCTTTGCGAGCCATATGCTGGAATCCAGCGGTGATTTACGCTTGGTGCAAGAGCTGCTCGGCCACGCGAATATTTCAACAACCCAGGTATATACACATCTGGATTTTCAGCATCTTGCTAAGGTATATGATAAGGCGCATCCACGCGCGGGGCGCAAGCCGGATAGTAGTGAATGAAAGAAAATGGCGACTTAATCGTCGCCATTTTTCTGTTCTGTTTTTACTGGGCAGATATTTCTATCTACCAATTTTTCTGTCTAGCTATTATCTCTACCGGATCGAGCTTTCATTCGATGAAATCACCAATTCGCCATCTTGTACCGGAATTCTATCGCCTGGATCGCGATCCAGCCTTACATTCGATTCCTTGCCTTTTAAGCGATATACCACGTTGTAGCCGGTAATATCTTCACGTGTTTCATAAACCGTTTTGCAACGTTTTTCGACGGTGGTATAAGTGTCACCTTCCTGCATATTTTTTTGTACTTTATCTCCGGCATAACCACCGGCAACTGCGCCTGCGACTGTGGCGACTTTTTTACCATTGCCGCCGCCTACCTGATGACCAAGAACTCCACCTAATACTGCACCGACCGCTTTACCGGCAATACGGTTTTCATCTTTTACGGGCCTTTGTTTAACGACGGTTTCATCGCGACATTCCTGGTGTGGAATTTTGGTTTGTTTAGTGATGGGGGTTGTACGCACAACTTCTGCGTAATTGGGTTCTTTCAACAATTGGTAGCTACCAATTGCACCACCCGCAGTGGCAATACCTACACCGAGTACCGTACCGATTAACATGGATTTGTTCATGATGTTTCTCCTGCGGTTCACGCTCTACTTTACGTGAGACCAGTTTAAGCAGGTTTTTTCTGAACAATAACTTAACAGGTGCCACTGGGTTTGAAAGGTGAGAAGTAGCATGCGGGGCTATTGTGATGTGGTTCGGTTTTAGAGGAATTTCCAGCGCACTTTATTTTGTGCTGAATGAGCGCGTTGGAATAAAAACATGGAGCAAAAATAATTATCAGGAATTAGTCGGTAGCCGCCAATTCGCGGAAAATTTGTTCGTAGGTTTCAGGCGATTGTGCTCCTTGTACTAGATGCTGATTGCTAATAATCACACTGGGAACCGCATTGATACCGGCATCAATCCAGAGTTGTTGTTTTGCTCGTACATCCGCAGTGAATTCGTCAGTGGCGAGAATTTTTTCCGCGCGTTTTTTATCCAGCGCTAATGAATTAACAAGATCGAGCAGCACCGCCGTATCGTTGATATTGCGCCCCTCTCCCTGATACGCACGCACTAAGGCTCGTTTGAGTTCAAGTTGTTTTTCGGCCGAATATTCCTGCGCAACCCAATACAGCAAACGCTGGCTATTAAAGCTGTTCCAGATAAATTCGCGCTGCGCAAATTGAAAGCCAAGCTCATTGCCGCGCGCCTGGATATTGCTATGCGTTTGAGCGATTTGTTCAGCGCTCATCCCGTATTTTTGTTGCAAGTAGTCCACCAGTCTTATCCCGGCAGCGGGTAATTGCGGATTGAGCTCAAATGGTTGGCAATGAACTTCAATGGCAATGTCCGCGCCTGTGTTGGCGATTGCTGCATCTAATGCGGTGAGCCCCAATGCGCACCAGGGGCAATTAACATCTGAAACAAAGTCGATACGTAACATGGGGAATCCTGTAGCGGCAATAACAAGTGGTGATTATAGCTGGCTAGGGCAAACAGGGCTTCTTGCTATAAATTAATATTTATATTATAAATAAAATGCTGGGTTTGAGGTTTGCTGCTTTAGCTATCTGTTGCAATTATCCAGAGGGGTCGCCTGCGGCTACCTGCAGCGGGCGAGTGAGTGATTCAATAACAATAAACGGATACCACTATGAAACCAATGAAACATCTTCTATCTGCCTGTATTGGCTCCTTGTTACTTGCTGCTGCCAGTGGCGGTTCTGCTGCGCCGGTTAAAGGGGCGGATATCAGTTGGACATCTGAAATCGAGGCTAATGGCTACAGCTATTACAATCGCAGCGGCGTAAAGAAAGACATTCTGGCGATTATGAAAGAGCAGGGTATGACCGCCGTGCGTTTGCGTGTGTGGGTAAATCCGGCCGATGGTTGGTACAGCGGCACCCAGGATGTAGTTGCCAAAGCTAAGCGCGTAAAAGCAGCGGGTATGAAGTTGATGATCGATTTCCATTACAGCGATAGCTGGGCGGACCCGGGCAAACAAACCAAACCGGCCGCGTGGAATAGTTACAGTTTCCAGCAATTAATGGATGCGGTTTGGAATTCCACCCGTTTTACCCTGCAGGCCGTAAAAGATGCGGGCGTGACCGTCGATTGGGTGCAAGTTGGCAATGAAACCAATAACGGCATGTTGTGGAATGACGGCAAGGCCTCAACCAATATGCAAAATTATGCATGGCTCACCAACACCGGCTACAACGCAGTGAAAAGTATTTATGCCAGTGCAAAAGTCGTGGTGCATTTGGCGAATTGCCACGATAACGCCAACTTCCGCTGGATTTTTGATGGACTGAAAAACAACGGCGCCAAGTTCGATATTATCGGCGCCTCCTCGTATCCTACTAACGCCTCGGGTTATACCTGGCAAAACGCCAACACCGCGTGCCTCAATAATCTTAACGATATGGTGAGCCGCTACGGTGTGCCGGTGATGATTTCCGAAATCGGTGTGCCTTGGGATCACTCGCAAGCGCAAACTATTGTGAAAGATATGATCACCAAAGTCGGTCAGGTCAGTGGCGGCAAAGGTGCCGCGATTTTCTACTGGGAGCCGCAGGCGCGTCCGGGTTGGAAAGGTTATACGCTCGGTGCGATGGATAACAACGGCAAAGCAACTGCCGTGTGGGATGCGTTTAAATAGAGCGCGCAAGAACTAAGTTGGTAATAAAACAAAAGCCGCACAGATAACTTCTGCGCGGCTTTTTTATAAGCGATTTATGCGCACACAAATCCCGCTAAAACAAGTCTGTTTATTTTTCGACTAAATCGTTAGCCTGTTTGGCGAATCGAATGCTGAAAAACGGGGCTTGGTGTTATGAAATATTGGCTATTTTTGGGTGTTGCTATCATTGCTGAAGTTATCGCGACTTCCGCACTGAAAGCGAGTGATAACTTTTCCAAAACAATTCCCTCCATGATCGTCATTGTGGGTTACGGGTTAGCATTTTATTTTTTATCGCTCACGTTAAAAGTTATTCCAGTGGGCATTGCTTACGCCATATGGTCGGGCTGTGGCATTGTGTTGATTAGCGTAGTTTCCTGGTTGTTATTCCAGCAAAAGCTCGATTTTCCCGCGCTTGCCGGTATGGGATTAATTATTGCCGGTGTTGTAGTCATTAATCTGTTTTCCAAATCCAGCGGGCATTAGCGAGCAAAGTCAGTTCCGGCAAAATAATCACCGTGTAACCCAATCGATCAGCCGGGGGTATGGCGGGTCTAATTGCTGCTAGTATTCCCATCCATTATCAATCGATTATCAAAGAATCCCGACGAGTTATTTATCTATGTTGAATTTCAACGGAATTCCTTCGGCATTACAGGCTCCTGCCCAGCGTTTCTGGGAACTATTTGAAACGGCGGTGCAGAACCAGAATCTGACGCATCCGCGCGATTTGCTGCCTGCCTCCATTAGTCTCGATGAATTTTCGGTGCAATTAACCCGCGCGTTTGTTGCGAGCGAGTTTATTGCAAAAACTTCTGCCCAGAAGCCGGCGTTGTTGTTGGAGTTGATTGAGTCCGGCGTGCTTTTTCGTGCGCAAACAGATGCCGATCTGGATACATTCGCCGCCGTAATTAATGCGGGCACGAGTGATGCTGATGTGGATGCGCGCCTGCGCCGCGAGCGTAATAAGGCGATGATCCGCATTATCTGGCGCGATCTGAATCGCCTCGCCACTATGAGTGTGGTGACAGCAGAATTATCGCGCTTTGCGGATAAATCGATTCAGCTTGCCGCGGAATATCACTATCGCGCACTGGAAAAAATGTATGGCACACCGATTGGCCGTGAATCCGGCACCGCCCAGCCATTTATGGTGTTGGGAATGGGCAAGTTGGGGGCGGGGGAGTTGAATATTTCCTCCGATATCGACCTGATTTTTACCTTCCCTGAAGGTGGTGAAACCAATCATGTATCGCGCGCGGTGAGCAACCAGGAGTTTTTTATCAAGCTCGGCCAGCGTTTGATCAAGAGTCTGGATGCGGTCACGGCGGAGGGATTTGTATTCCGCGTGGATATGCGTTTGCGCCCGCACGGAGAAAGTGGTGCGTTGGCAATGAGCTTTGTGGGTATGGAAGATTACTACCAAACCCAGGGGCGGGAGTGGGAGCGTTACGCCATGATCAAAGCGCGCACGGTGGCGATGGCGGGCGGCGAAAATCAGGTGCAAGCGCGCAAAACCCTGCGCAAGATGTTGCAGCCGTTTACCTACCGCCAATACATCGATTTCAGCGCGATTGAATCCCTGCGCGAAATGAAAGGCTTGATCGCCCGGCAAGTGCAACGCAAAGGCATGAATCTGGATGTGAAATTAGGCGAGGGCGGCATCCGCGAAGTGGAGTTCGTGGTACAAGTGTTCCAGCTAATTCGCGGCGGGCGCGATGCTTTATTGCGCAAACGTAAAGTGCCAGTGTTGTTGCCATTGCTGGAGCAGGAAAATTACCTGCCACCGGGAACCGGGGCTGCATTGCTCGAAGCTTATATTTTCCTGCGCAATACTGAGCATGCGATTCAAGGTTTTCAGGATAAACAAACCCAAGCGTTACCAGTGGATCCACTGGGTCAGCAGCGTTTGGCCTGGGCGATGGGGTTTGGCGATTGGGACAGTTTTTTTGCCACCCTGAGCAACTATCGCCAACGGGTTAATGCGGAATTCAAGGCAGTTATTGCTGCGCCTGATGAAGAAGAGTCCATCGACCAGAAAGCGCTCACATTTTGCCTCAGCTTGTGGGAAGGTAGTTTGCAAGGCGAAGATGCCGTTCATGCGCTGGAAGCGCGCGATGTAGATTGCGCCGCAGGCTTGGTCAAAAACCTTGCAGACTTACGCGTTAGCCGTTCAATCCTGTCGATGCAAGCTAGCGGCCGTACCCGCCTGGATAGTTTTGTTCCGCGTTTGTTGCATATGTTATTTGTTGAAGCCGGTCGTGGTAAGTTGCCACTAACTATCGCCGAAACCTTTGGCCGGATTGCCCCTTTCATTGAAGCGGTTGCGCGGCGCACGGCTTATCTTGTACTTCTGGTTGAGAATCCTACGGCGTTGCATCAATTGATTCGGCTCTGCGCTGCCAGCCCCCTGATTGCCGATTTGCTCACCCAATATCCGGCCTTGCTTGATGAATTACTGACACCGGAAAGCCTTTACTCTCCGCCGGATAAATCCTCGTTACGCGATGAATTGCGCCGCGATGTGCTGCGCCTGACCTGGGATGACCTCGAAGGCCATATGGAAGCCTTGCGGTATTTCCGCCTTGCTCACGGGTTGCGGGTAGCCGCGAGTGAGGTCACTGGCGTATTGCCGCTGATGAAAGTGAGTGACTACCTGACTTACATCGCTGAAGTAGTACTTGAACATGTGTTGCAGCTGTCCTGGGAGCATATGGTTGAGCGCCATGGCCGCCCGCGCCGCGCCGATGGTTCAGTAGATACCGCAGCGGATTTTGTCATCGTCGGTTATGGCAAATTGGGTGGAATCGAGTTGAGTCATGGTTCGGATCTTGACCTGGTGTTTATCCATAACAGTGACGCTAATTTATCGACTGATGGCGAGCGCAGCATTGATAATCTGACGTTCTATACCCGTTTGGGCCAGCGGATTATCCATATCCTCAATACCAATACGCCTACTGGCAAGCTTTACGAAGTGGATATGCGCCTGCGGCCCTCGGGGAATTCGGGGATGCTGGTGTCTTCGCTGGTCGCTTTTGAAAAATATCAAGCCAACGAAGCATGGACTTGGGAGCATCAGGCGTTGGTGCGTGCCCGGGTGGTTGCTGGCAGCGCGGAGTTGGGCGAGCAATTCGAGGTTGTGCGCCAGCGTATTCTCAGCCGCGAGCGCGATCTGGATCAGCTGCGCAAGGATGTGGCCGATATGCGCCGTAAAATGCGTGAGCAATTAGGGAGTGAAGCGAAATCCAAAGCCAAAAACACCCTCTTATTTAATTTGAAACAGGATGCCGGTGGTATCGTGGATATTGAATTTATGGTTCAATACGCGGCTTTGGCTTGGGCGTCTAAATCGCCCGGCGTCATCCGGTACACGGACAACATTCGCATACTCGGATCACTGGAGGAGGCACGTCATATGGCTCGATGGTGAACTCATTCCATGGCGCGATGCCAAGGTTCACGTGTTAACCCATACCCTGCATTACGGTATGGGCGTTTTTGAAGGCGTTCGTGCATACAAAAGCGATACGTTGGGTACCAGTATTTTCCGTTTGCAAGAACACACTGATCGTTTATTCCGCTCCGCCCACATCATGCGCATGAAAATGCCGTACACCAAAGATGTGGTTAACGAAGCACACAAGCAAGTTGTCCGTGAAAATGGTTTGGCAGAAGCCTACCTGCGCCCGATGGCGTTTTACGGTTCTGAAGGAATGGGCTTGCGCGCTGATAACCTGAAAGTGCATGTCATGGTTGCTGCCTGGCATTGGCCATCGTACATGTCACCGGAAGCGCGTGACCTGGGTATTCGTATCCGCACCTCAAGTTACACTCGCCACCACGTGAATATTTCCATGTGTAAAGCGAAGGCCAACGGGCACTACATCAACTCGTTGTTAGCGTTGCAAGAAGCGCTGGATAGCGGTTGTGAAGAGGCGCTGTTACTGGATAACGAAGGTTATGTGGCAGAGGGCAGCGGCGAAAATTTCTTTCTTGTGCGCGACGGCATTATCTACACACCGGAACTGACTTCATGCCTGGATGGCATCACGCGCAATACTATTTTCCAACTGGCTGCCGATTGCGGTTACACCATTAAAGAAAAACGTATTACGCGCGATGAAGTTTATATCGCCGATGAAGCATTCTTCACTGGTACTGCCGCAGAAGTATTGCCAATTCGCGAGCTGGATGGTCGTCAAATTGGTGAGGGCCGTCGTGGTCCAATCACTACCCGGTTGCAGGATTTGTATTTCAAATCGGTGCGCGGCGAATTGCCCGAGCACACCAACTGGCTGGCACCGGTCGCCAGGTAACTGTTAATGACAGTCACATAACGGAGCCAATTGGCTCCGTTATTGTTTTACCCTCTCATATTACTAATCATCTATGGCTGAAATTCAATTTCCACCAGAGCTAAAAAAAATCCGGAAAATTCTGGTGGTTGGCCCTGCGTGGATTGGCGATATGATGATGGCGCACACGCTGTTTCAATTGTTGAAGCAACGAAATCCCCATGTTCAAATTGATGTATTGGCTTCCGGCTGGACGCGGCAATTACTAATCCGCATGCCTGAGGTTCACCAGGTGATTGATATGCCGATTGGTCACGGTAGCCTTGCCTTTGCCGAGCGGCGCGCGCAGGGAAAAGAATTGGCGGCCCATCACTATGATCAGGCGATCTTATTACCTAATTCATTCAAATCTGCATTTGTTCCTTTCTTTGCGAATATCCCCTTGCGTACAGGCTGGCGCGGTGAAATGCGTTATGGTTTGCTCAATGATATTCGGGTGCTGGAAAAAAAACGCTTTCCATTAATGGTTCAGCGTTATGCGGCATTGGCCTTACCTGAAAATAGCGAGCCGTTAACACAATTTCCTTATCCGCGTTTAACTGTTGATAAAAACCAGCGGCCACAATTGTTAACAAAATTTGCATTGCAGTTGAACCGCCCGCTGTTAATAATTTGTCCCGGTGCTGAATATGGCCCGGCCAAGCGTTGGCCGGAACATTATTTTGCTGAAGTGGCGGATGAAAAAATTCGCGCAGGTTGGCAGGTATGGTTAATGGGGTCTGCTAAAGATCGCGAAGTGACGGATGCAATTCGTAAATTATTGTTAGATGAAGAGCGTGAGCATTGTTTTAATCTTGCTGGCAGTACCAATCTTGGTGAAGCAATCGATTTGATGGATTGCGCCGATGTTGTATTAAGTAATGATTCCGGTTTAATGCATGTGGCCGCTGCATTGCAAAAACCATTAGCAGTTATTTATGGATCCACTTCTCCTGAGCACACACCACCATTAGCTGAGCGAGTCACTATCATCAGCAAAAAAATTGAGTGCGCTCCCTGTTTTGAACGCGAGTGTCCTAAAGTGCATCACAAATGTTTGCGTGACCTTATGCCGCAACAAGTACTGGATGCATTGAATACACTTATTCCCCAGCCTTTGCATCCCGTGACTGATTGATGCAAATGCGGCTCGCTTTCGTCATCTTTCGCTATTTTCCGTTCGGCGGTTTGCAGCGCGATATGTTGGCACTGGCAAAATTCTTTCAGCAGCAAGGACATTCGATTACTGTTTTTTGTGAGCGCTGGCAAGGCGAAAAATTGCCAGCGATTGCTGTAGTGGAAATTCCTGCTCGCGGTTTGTTTAATGTGGCCGGGGTGAAATATTTTGTCGAACAGTTTGGGCAGCAGTTTCCTCGCACGGAGTTTGATGCGTTAATCGGTTTTAATAAAATGCCGGGCCTGGATGTTTATTTTGCCGGCGATACGTGTTTTGCCTATAAAGCATTTTGTGAGCGCAATTGGCTGTATCGGTTAACGCCGCGCTCACGCTTGTATTTACGCTACGAAAACGCAGTATTCGGTGAGCAAAGTGATGCGCAAATTTTATCGCTGGTTAGCAACGAGCAAAAACAATTTGCACGCTTTTATACTACGGCTCCCGAACGTTTTACTGCACTACCACCAGGTATTGCGCGCGAACATGTTGCTTGTGTTGATCCACAAGCGGCGTATCGGGCATTGCGAGCAGAATTAAATTTGGAGGTGAATGCTCGTCTGATTGTCTGTTTA
Organism: Cellvibrionaceae bacterium; assembly: GCA_021151825.1. GTDB lineage: Bacteria > Pseudomonadota > Gammaproteobacteria > Pseudomonadales > Cellvibrionaceae > Cellvibrio. Next base: position 23,890 of record JAGKWQ010000005.1, on the reverse strand, counting down.
GGGTCAGGGTTTCATACCAAAGGTGTCGATGTCAGTATTGAGAGCTTTGCTGCGCTGCATAACGCAAATCGTGATACAGCACTGTTGGTTGTTGGTAACGATAATCCGGATAAGTATCGTGAGCTTGCACTCTCTCTCGGCATTGCTGGCAACGTATTTTTTCTCGGTCCGCGCAGCCCCGTTGGTAATTTATTGCATGGTGCAGATGTGCTGTTGCATCCAGCGCGAAAGGAACTGGCTGGTAATGTTATTTTGGAGGCGATGCTGTGTGGTTGCCCCGTATTAGCCGCCGATCATTGTGGATATTCATATTTTATTACCGAGTATCAGCTGGGTGAATTGATCACCCATGATTCAACACCTGCCGATATTGCGGTGCAATTACAGCGGTTGTTGGCTGTTGATAGGAAGCATTGGTCTGTGTTGGCAAGTAATTTACAAAACAATACTGATTTGTTTTCTCGATCTGAATTTGCGTTAGCGGCAGTGGAAAAAATTGTGCAGCGGAAACAAGCCGGAATTAGAAATAATGAATGGAAACGAAGCACACCGGAAGAAACGCTGATATTACGTGATGAATTGATTGCGTTATGGAAAGAAAACCCCGTATTTGATCATGTCGAACAATTGGCAGGAAATGTCGCCCGCGAAATGCCAGATCGCCAGACTCTGCGTTTTGAGGTGAATGGCGAAGCGTATTATCGCAAATGGCATCGCGGTGTTGGCTGGTTGGAAATTATTAAAAACCTGGTGCGCTTGCGTTTGCCGGTGCTAGGCGCGAGCAATGAGTGGCGTGCCCTGAATAAAATGCGCGCGTTGGCCATTCCCGGTTTGATTCCAGTTGCGTTTGGTGCGCGGGGTAAAAATCCGGCGCACCAACAATCATTTATTGTTACGCGTGAGTTGCGTGATGTGATACAGCTGGATCATTTTTTTGAGCAGCGCACGGTTACTCCGGTTATTAAACGCAGACTGATTGCAAGGGTTGCGTTAATCGCGCGCGAACTGCATGTGGCAGGTATTAACCACCGCGATTTTTATCTGTGCCATTTTATGTTGCACGAAGCTTCATTAGGTGCCGGGCTACCGGATATTACGCTTGTCGATTTGCACCGTGCACAACTGCGTGCGCAGGTGCCTGAGCGATGGCGAGTAAAAGATATTGGCGGGTTATTATTTTCCAGTTTGAATATGGGTTTTAGTCGCCGCGATTATTTTCGGTTTTTAGCTATTTATTTTGCAACGGATTTGCGTAATGTACTAGATGAACATGCATCGCTGCTACAAAAAATAGTTCAGCGCGCACGCAAAACCTATCAGCGCGATTTTGGCCATCAGCCAAATCTTTAGGATTTCATGGGGCTTATGTTATTGAATCGTGAACAACGCGAACAAAAAATGCTGGCTTGGGCTTATGTCGGGTTATGGGTTTTTGTCACAGCATTTTTATGGGCGCCATCGCGCGATGGATTGGAAGGAATCTACGCGCTCGCTTTTTTTATTCCTCTGTTATTAGTGTTGCCGTGGCGCAAACCCGATCTCCAGAAATATGGTGGTTGGTTTACCGCAATTGCACTTGCCTATGCCGGTTGGTCGTTACTATCCGGTGTTTGGGGGGGCGATGTTGGTTATCTGGTTTTGCAGTGGCTGGTGTTGGCGGTGTGGTTGGCGGGTGCAGCTTGGGTGTTGCAAAAAAAATCCATTGATTGGGATATTTTTTTGCGCTGGTTTGTGTTGATTGGTGCTGCGACAGCGGTAATTAATATTGCGGTGTTTTATTGGAGCCACCCATTAGCGGCGCGAATGGAGGGCATCACTATTGCCCGTGCACCGACCCTGGTGGGGCAAGTGTATGGTGTAGTGGTGTTGATCGGTATTCTATTATCCTGGCGAACAGATTGTTTTAAATGTGCGCTGGGGCTATCGCTTGCCTGTATTCCTGCGCTGGCTGCGCTAGGCTTATCCCAAAGTCGTGGCCCATTATTGTCGTTGGTGATAGTAGTGATTATTGGATTGTTCTGGTTGCGTCCCACATGGAAAATCCTGTTGGTACAAGTATCAACAGCGCTGCTCGGGTTGCTGGCAATCGTTGCAATATTTCCGTTGGATCAACTGTTGTTGGGGCGTGGTGCTTCGTTTCGCGATCAAATCTGGTTGGATGTGATCCGCCAAATGCATGCAAGTCCGACACTGTTTTTATGGGGCGTGGGTATGAGTGACGTGACGGATATCCAGACCAGCATCGGTGAATATCACCATGCTCACAACGCCTGGCTGGATATCGGTTATCGCACCGGTGTCATTGGTTTGGGTTTGGCTGTAGTTCATCTTGGATTGCTACTGTGGTCGGCCCGTCGCCATTGGCAATTAGCACCGCTAACGCTCTGGTTAATCTATGGCTGCGGTTGCTTGTTTGTGGATTCGCGTAGCTTATTTTGGGAAATTGATGTGAAGTGGTTGCTCTATTGGATTCCTGCCGGCTTGCTCGCGGCCAGTTTAATGCCGCGTAAAGTGCTGCCAGTTCGCTCCCGGTTGAATGGATAATTTATGAGTTCTCTATCGAAAAAAAATATTGATGTGGGTGATGCCTCGGCCTGGTCGGTATATAAACGTTTGCTGGGTTATGTGAAACCATACGCAGGTTGGTTTTTTTTGAGTATTTTAGGCTTTGGTCTGTTGGCTGCCTCCAGTGTTTTATTTGTAAAAATTTTGGAAAACCTGGTTAATGTTGTTGCTGCTAATGACCCGACGGATCGTTATCTTGTGCCATTGCAGGTGATAGGTGCAACGCTGCTACGGAGTGTGGGAGCGTTCGTGGGTATTTATTTAATGTCGCGCATCGCATTCAATATTATTCATTGTTTGCGTGTGGAAGTTTTTAATCACATGACACAATTGCCTAATGCAACCTTTGATGAAAAAAATTCGGGCAATTTAATCTCTATTATCACTTACAACATTAATGGTGTTACCGCTGCTGCTACTGATGCATTGAAAATTTCCCTGCGTGAAGGCTTAACGGTAATCGCGCTGTTTGGATATCTCCTTTATACAGATTGGCGGCTCACGCTGGTGTTTATTGTTATTGCTCCTGTCATTGGCTGGATTGTTGGTGTAGTGGGAAAACGTTTGCGTCGCTTGAGCAATAAAGTACAAAACACTGTGGGTGATTTAACCCAGGTGACCGGTGAGATGATCAATGGTTTTAAAGTAATGCGTAGCTTTGGTGGTGAGGATTACGAGAAGCAGCGTTTTGAATCCGTGAGTAAAAAAAATCTGCAGCAGAATATGAAAATTGTTGTGACTTCTGCAGCCAATACTCCATTGATCCAGTTAATTATTGCTTGTGCAATTGGCTTGTTGATTTTTGTCGCGCTGAGCTTTATGGAGCTTAAAGATCCGGCAAGTTTTGTTGCGTACATGACCTCGGTTGCAGGCATTCTGCCTGCCATGCGCAAGCTGGGTGAAGTGGCTCCGACCATTTTAAAAGGTGTTGCGGCGGCGGACAGCGTGTTCACCTTGCTGGATTCTGATACTGAAAAGGATGAAGGCAAGTACCAGGTTGCTCGCGCTCGCGGTGAGGTTGAATTTAAAGATGTGATGTTTGCTTACCCTAACCAAACTGAAATTGCATTAAATAAGATTAATTTGCGGGTGAAGGCGGGTGAAGTGATTGCGTTGGTCGGTAAATCCGGCAGCGGAAAATCCACACTGGTGAGTTTGTTAAATCGTTTCCATGATGCCAACAGCGGTAATATTCTTATCGATGATGTCCCGATTACTGACTATCAACTGCGCAACTTGCGCGAACAGATTGCACTGGTGAATCAGCAAGTCACCTTGTTTAACGATACGGTTGCGGGCAATATTGCTTATGGCAGTTTGCACACCCGAACTCTGGTTGAAATTCGCAAAGCCGCTGATGCCGCTTATGCAACGGAATTTATCGAGCAATTACCGGACGGTTTTAATACACTGATTGGCGAGTCGGGTGCACGCTTGTCCGGCGGACAACGCCAGCGTTTGGCAATTGCCCGCGCAATTCTGAAAAATGCCCCAATCCTGATTTTAGATGAAGCAACTTCCGCCCTGGATAATGAGTCTGAGCATTACATCCAGGCTGCTCTGGAACAAGTGATGCAGGGGCGTACAACGTTTGTTGTTGCCCATCGTTTATCGACTATTGAAAAAGCAGATCGAATACTCGTACTGGAGGATGGTGAAATAGTGGAACAGGGAACCCATACGCAGCTGCTTGCTGCCAAAGGGGCATACTCCCGGCTTCATGCCCGGCAGTTTCACGATGATGCTGATGGCTTGGAAGAGGTACCGGCAATCTAGCCGAAGCTGGATAACCACACAACGACCCGTGGTTCTAACGGATTTTAATGAGAGTAAAAAGCTATGCATCTATCTATGCCTAATTTTGACCGAGCCCATATTTTGGTGGTGGGCGATGTCATGCTGGATCGCTACTGGCATGGTATGAGTTCGCGCATATCGCCCGAAGCGCCGGTGCCAGTGGTTAAAGTTAGCCAAACAGAAGATCGTCCGGGCGGGGCCGGTAACGTTGCCTTGAACATGGCTGCGTTGGGTTCCAGCGTTTCTCTCATCGGTGTTGTGGGTAATGATGAGGCTGGCCAGATTTTGCAAAGCCGCCTTAAAGCCGCGAAAATCCATGTTGATTTCCAGATTTCCCTGACCAAGCCGACCATCACCAAATTGCGTGTGGTCAGCCGTCACCAACAGTTGTTGCGGATGGACTTTGAAGACAAGTTTGATTTTTCCGACAGTGCAGAGTTTATCGATAAGGTTAGGTTGGTGATTCGTCGGACAGATGCGCTGGTGCTATCCGATTATGCCAAGGGCAGCCTGCACGATTGCCAAACCCTGATTCGTCTTGCTCAGGAAGCTGGTGTGCCAGTTCTGGTTGATCCCAAGGGGCAGGATTTTCTTCGCTACCGCGGCGCTACGATGTTGACTCCCAATTTCCATGAATTTGAAGCGGTAGTCGGTAAATGCGCGAGCGAGCAGGATTTGGTTAATAAGGGTGAAGCCCTGATTCAGGATTTGGGTTTGCAAGCATTACTGATCACTCGCGGTGAACAAGGTATGACGTTGTTGCGTCCGAATCAGCCAGAACTGCATTTGCCTGCTCGTGGTCGCGAAGTGTTTGACGTAACCGGTGCCGGGGATACCGTAATTGCCACCCTTGCTGCCGCTATCGCTGCTGGCCAAACCATGCCTGAAGCCACTGCGCTGGCAAATCTTGCTGCCGGTATCGTGGTTGGCAAAATGGGGACAGCAGCGGTCAGCGCACCGGAATTGCGTCGCGCGATTATCGCTGAACAAGGCGCCCAGCGCGGTGTTGTTACAGAAGAGCAATTACTGCTGGCAATTGAAGATGCGCGTGCAAGTGGCGAGCGTCTGGTATTCACTAACGGCTGTTTCGATATCATTCATGCCGGTCACGTTGGTTATTTGGAAGAGGCCCGCAAACAAGGCGATCGCTTGATCCTGGCTGTCAATTCAGATGCGTCTATCCGCCGTCTTAAAGGTAGCGGCCGTCCAATCAATCCGCTGGATCGTCGTATGGCTGTTTTGGCGGGGCTGGAAGCGGTGGATTGGGTGGTGTCTTTTGATGAAGATACGCCTGAGCGTCTGCTGCGCAGAGTTAAGCCTGATGTGCTGGTTAAAGGCGGTGATTACCGTGAGGATCAAGTCGTAGGTGGGAGCATTGTGAAGGCCTATGGCGGTAAAGTGAAAGTGCTCAGCTTTTTTGACAACTGCTCCACGACCTCCATCGTTAATAAAATTCGTCGTCAATAACTTGCTTATGTTTCGATCATTCAGTGATCAAATGTCGTCTAGACTTCGTAGTACAGGGAAACCCCATACGAAGGTATGAACGTGAGCAATTATTCCTCTTCCAAGGCCATCCAGCGCGATGGTCTGATTGATTTTGTAATCAACTATCGCCTTTATATCGATCAAATCATGCTTCGGGTGACGTTCGGTGCCTGGATTATGTCGTTACTGTTTGCGACTCGTTATGACACCTGGTTGCTGGCTGTTGTAGTGGGCGGGCTCTTTACCGCAATCAACTGGTTCGCCATCCGGGTGATTAATCAGCCCGGATTAACCCCTTGTATTATTGCGGTGGTTTACATGCTTTTTGTATCTCTGCATGTGCACCAGTTACATGGCATGATCGAAGCGCACTTCGGATATTTTGTCTTCCTCGCTGCTTTATTTACCTACCTAAGTTGGGCTCCCTTGTTGTGGGCGGCAGGCACTGCAGCAGTTGTGCATGTCGTTATTCATATGATGCAGCATGCGGGCGTGCCTGTTTATTTGTTTCCTGATCACATGCACTCCTGGGCTATTGTGGCCATACATGCGTTTTATGTCGTCATCGAAACAGCGGTATTGATGGTGCTGGTGAGGTTAGCGGGCCGGCTTCTTGTGGTCGCCCAGGAATTGGTGGCGGTGACTGAATCCATGATTGTGGATGAGCGCCATGTAGACTTGGGGGTTCGTGCGCGAGGACACAATAATGCGATTCTGGATCACCTCAATTGGTTGTTGGACAGCATCTCCAGAGCGATTAAATCGGCAGTGGTGGCGCAAGAACAAGCGGATGCAAATCTTGGTGGCCTCACGGAAAATTCGCGCCATTTGGTTGCGATTGCCGGTAAGTCTCATGATGCTTCCGAGGTTATCCGGGTTGCCATGGATAATATGCACCAGTCTTTTGTGGCGGTGGCCGCCAAAATCCAGCGCGCAGCAGTACTAGCTGATGATACGGCTACCGCTCAGATCGAAGGGAAAGTGGCGGTTAAAAATTCTCGTGAAGGTATTGTGGCGCTGTCCTCCGTGCTGGGTGATACCGCGATTGCAATTGATAGTCTGGCCAAAGATTGTGAAGCAATTGGAAGCACACTTGCCGAAATCCAGGGAATTGCCGAGCAAACCAATTTACTCGCGTTAAATGCGGCGATTGAGGCTGCGCGGGCGGGTGAACAAGGGCGGGGGTTTGCGGTAGTGGCGGATGAAGTCCGGGCGTTGGCTGGGCGCACGAAAACGTCAACGGAAAATATTAGGGTACTGGTTGCGCGACTGGTGAGTGGCTCCAACCATTCAGTGGAGGCCATGAGTCAAAGCCGGGCCCGGGTATTGGAGAATGTCGCCAACTCGCAATCGGTGGAGCAGATTTTTGAGCGTATCGCAGCTGCCGTGTTAGAGATTAATCGCATCAGCCAGCAGATCGCCCAGGCAACAGAAGAGCAAACCCAAACGTCGGAATCCATTGCCCGTCAAACCGGCCATTTGAATGAGTCCAGCCGGGAAACGGCGCAAATAGTGGCAGAAAATACCCGCATGATTGGGCATTTAAGTACGGCATTTAATGATCTGCAGGATGCATTAACCAAGTTTCGCTAGGGTTTATGCTGGCGTAACAAAAAGCCCCGCAGTTCAATTCTGCAGGGCTTTTTATATTCAAAGGCGATAGTGATGATCAGGCCGCAAGTTCCAGGATTTCACGCGATGCTTCCGGAGTAATCACGCCGTGCTCCCCGAGTGCGAGCAAATCATGCTTTACCAGCATATCAACCAATTTGGGGATGGATTCACGTCCTACACCATAACCACTGAGTGTCGTCGGATTGCCCATTTGTTCGAAGAACTGGCGAGTTGCAGCGATGGCGGCATCGATCAATTCCTCTTCATTGGATTGTGTGAGTCCCCACACACGGCGTCCGTATTGCACCAGCTTGCCATGTTTTTTAGTGCGCTGGTGCTGCATGACTGCCGGTAAAACCACCGACAAGGTCTGTGCGTGATCCAGCCCATGCATTGCTGTGAGTTCATGACCAATCATATGGGTTGCCCAATCTTGTGGTACGCCCACGCCAATCAAACCGTTCAGGGCCATGGTTGCCGCCCACATTACATTGGCGCGTACCTGATAGTTAGTTGGTTCTTTTAACGCGCGCGGACCCTCTTCAACCAGAGTCAGCAACAAGCCTTCAGCAAAACGATCCTGGACTTTGGCGTCCACCGGATAGGTCAGGTACTGCTCCATAATGTGGACAAATGCATCCACAACACCATTTGCGATTTGGCGCGGTGGCAGGCTGTAGGTAGTGGTTGGATCGAGAATCGCGAATTTCGGATATACAAGCGGGCTGCCGAAGGACAATTTTTCCTGTGTTGCGGCTTTGGTGATCACCGAGTTGCCATTACTTTCAGTGCCAGTTGCCGGCAACGTCAGGACGCAGCCGATTGGCAAGGCCGAATGGAATGGCTGGTGTTTGGCCATGATATCCCAGGGTTCGCCCTCAAAATCGACCGCTGCAGCGATCAACTTGGTGCCATCAATCACACTGCCACCGCCGACGGGTAACAGGAAGTCGATTTTTTCTTTCTTAACCAACTCAACCGCTTTCATCAGGGTTTCGTAGTGGGGGTTAGGTTCAATCCCACCAAATTCAAACCAGGTTTTTCCTTCCAGCGCTTTCGCAACCTGATCGTAAACACCGTTTTTCTTGATCGACCCACCGCCATAGGTAACCAGAACTCTGGCATTGGCAGGAACCAGTTTAGTGAGCTCTTTAATCTGGCCTTCACCGAAAACGATTTTTGTGGGGTTGGAGAATATAAAATTTTGCATGAGTGGTCTCTCCGGATGTTGTGTACTAGTGGGGTATGACTCTGGCGAGTCTAATGGATTAATTCAATGGTGCTTACGCAAATTTACGGCGGCGAGATCCAGATGCAGCCGTTGATGATTTGGTGAGGGATTATCTGCAAACTGCGCCCTATACAAGGGCCGGAAACACATTGTCCCGAGTTGATAACAAACAATGCGCCATGGTTGGCGCATTGGATCATGCTGCTACTACTGTCTAAAAACTCGTTTTCCACCCATTCGAGAGGAATGCCAAGGTGCGGGCAGCTATTGCGATACACATAAACCTTCCCGCAATAATTCACGGCAAATACTTTGCCGCTTTCAAAACCCTTGCTGCTGCCTTCGGGTAAATCATCCAAAGTGCAGAGCAAGGTCAATAATTGTGTTGCCTGGTTTTCAGGTGGAATCATTGCGGAGCAATAAGGCGCACTTTGCGTGTTAGCAATTTTCCTTCGCGCACCACACTAACATTCACTTTATCGCCTGGTTTGTAATGCTCCAGTGCGCTAAGTAATTGGTCGTCATTAGTGACCGGATAATCCTCAATAGCGACGATCACATCACCCAAACTGATTTGTCCCCAATTGTTGCGCTTTGCACCTTGCAAGCCTGCTTCAGCAGCGGGTGAGTTGGGTTCAATGCGCAAAATAGGTACGCCTTCAATCCCGATCTGCTGCGCCCATTGGTCCGGTGCTACAGCAATCCCCAATACCGGACGAACAATACGTCCATGGGTAATCAGCTCGGGGACGACTTCTTTTACGGTATTTACCGGAATAGCAAAGCCGATACCGGCACTAGCACCGCTGGGGCTATAAATCATGGTGTTGACACCAATCAGCTTTCCCTCGGAGTTGAGCAATGGCCCACCGGAGTTACCGGGGTTAATTGCTGCATCGGTCTGGATTACATTGGTGATTTTGCGCTGGTTGGGGGATTCAATTTCCCGCCCCAGTGCGCTAACCACACCGGTGGTGAGCGTTGCATCCAAACCGAACGGGTTGCCAATCGCCAATACTTTGCGGCCCACGCGTAGATCACCTGAATCGCCCAATGGCAAGGCTTTCAGCTTGCCGGCAGGCGCATCGATTTTGAGGACGGCGATATCGCGCTCCGGGGCGAGACCCACAACGGTTGCTGGCCAATTGGATTGGTCTTGCAGCGTGATAGTGATCTTGCGTGCACCTTCGACTACATGGAAATTGGTGACTATGTAGCCTTTTTCATCCCATACAAATCCGGTTCCCGAACCGCGTGGCACGGTCACCAGATCGAATGAGTAGGGATCGCGGGCAAGTTGTTGATTAGTGACGAATACCACACTGGGGCGGGAAGTCTCAAAGACCTCCACGCTATTTTTTTCGTCATCGGTAGAGAATGCCTGAACGGTTGCGCTTAAGGCGCTGGCACCGGTCAGGACACTGAGTACAAACCAGCGCCAGAGTTTCATGGTGGCAGTCTCCGGCGAGGATTAAGCGGCGTCACGTAACGCTTGAATACGCGCTTCCAACGGTGGATGGCTCGCAAACAGGTTACGCACGCCACCGCTGATACCAAACGCACGCATACTGGTTGGCAATGGACTTTCTGCACCAGCATTACTCTCTGCTTGCAAGCGTTGCAAGGCACGGATCATCGCACCGCGATCCGCCAGGGTCGCGCCGGCATGGTCTGCGCGATACTCGCGATAACGGGAAAAAGCCGCCACGATCATGGACGCCAGAATACCCAGTACGATTTCAGCGATGAAGGTAGTGATCATAAAAGCAAACCCGCGACCATCCTCATTTTTGAAGATTACGCGGTCCACCAGATCGCCGATGATACGGGCAAAGAACATTACAAAAGTGTTTACTACACCCTGGATCAGGCTCAGGGTAATCATATCGCCATTGGCAACGTGGCCGATTTCATGGGCCAGCACCGCTTTCACTTCATCGCGCTCAAAACGTTGCAACAGACCAAGGCTCACCGCAACCAATGCGGCATTGCGATTCCAGCCAGTGGCGAAGGCGTTGGATTCCTGAGCAGCGAATACACCAATTTCCGGTGTCTTGATACCAGCTTTTTGGGACAACTCAACTACGGTATCTACCAGCCATTGCTCATCGGCGTTGCGTGGTTGTTCAATCAACTGCACGCCCATGGTTTTTTTGGCCATCCACTTGGACAAAAACAGGGAAATAAACGAGCCGACAAAACCGAAAACAGCACAGAAAATCAGCAGGTTTTGCAAATCCAGGCCGCCTGCGGTGCGGTAACTACCAACACCCAGCAAGCTTAAAACTACACCTGCCACCAGCATCACAGCGAGGTTAGTGAGTAAAAACAGGCCTATGCGTAACACGATATTATCTCCCAATGAGTTATGTAAGGTTCACTGCACAATACGCAGTGTCGCGGGAGTATATGTGTATGGGGCGCGAAAATTTCAATCGTGAAAGGTGTTAAGAAAGGAAAATAACGAAAATAAAAATGGCCGCCTCAAGGGCGGCCCAAGCAACCGTGTTAGCCGAGAGACCTTCGGAGAGGAAAGCCCCAGGGGGTGAGCAAATTCGCTAATCGACTTGCAGGGCGATTAAAGATTCTACTCAACTGCTGTACGGGAGATTACCGTGCAGCAGTGAGCTAATAATAATCTTTCTCACCTGTATGTCAATTCTTTTTTGAGAATTATTCTTATTTATGATGTTTTGGATGTCTTTAATTGCAATAACTGGTTATTTAGCTGGTTTATTTTGGCTGCCATCTCTTCGATAAGCCCCAGGCAAATCTGTGGTTGATGCTCAATCAGCGTAATAAATTCTTCTTTACGGACCGCCAGAACTGTGCAGTCGCTTGTGGCAACAACAGATGCTATACGTGGTTGACGGGTAAATACGGCTAGGGCACCGAAGATTTCGTTGGCATTTATTTCCCCAACTTTGATGTTATCGCACACTGCATCAGCGGATCCTTCCAGCAGTGTATAAACCTTATGGGCAGTATCGCCTTGCTGGATAATGGTTTCACCGCTGCGGTAATGCATAAATCCGGCAGAAGGCTGGAACTCACTGCGCAATTCCTGAGTAAATGCCAGCTCATAAAAACTGATGGTGCATAACAGGTAATAAGCCCAATTACGTTGGCTTTTCAAATCACCATTTGCCGCACTGACTAACTCATCGCGCTCATAAGCAAGAAATGTAACAGGTCCTTTGCAGGCAAATTGTCCTTGGGGGAGGTTGAGTGACTTTGGCAGGCCAAGCAGGTCGCCTTCACTGAAATGCATTACCAGTTTGCCATTCAGGTAATAATCGACTTGCCCTTCAACAATGCGTAGCAGTCGTGTTGGTGTGATATCAGCAAAAATATCATTGCTGGCAATGACCACAAAAGGCTCATCTGCGGGTTTAACGGGATTGCACAAAAGCTCGCTCAGACCGCGCAATTTGGCGGCCAGATCGGACATCAGTTCAGACTGTTTAATGGGAAAGTGCATAAGGCCTCTAGTCACTAAATGGCGTAAACAACACGTTTTTTAGTGTAGCCTGTGTCACCGGAAAATTTGTATTTCCCGCTTCAGTCTGTGACCCTTGTGTCGTTTTTGGCGAACTCAGGCGGTTGCCTGGGTGAAACCGCCACCGCTTTCGGGCAGTTCTGCTTCAAAGACAAGTTGGGCTTTCAAATCAGAGGGGAGGTCATTCCAATGTACATCCATTAGCGCCCCCTGCAGAGCGTAAAGCATGACTTTGGATACATTGATGTCGCGAGCTTTGATACGTCGATAAGCTTCGACAGCGCCCATTCTTTTCAGGTCGGCGTGGGTGTTAATCCCTATTGCACGCAGGATGTTTACCGATGCCATTCCAAGGTTCTTTAATTGCAATAACTCACTATGACAGGCAGTCATACAATGCAATCTCCATTTATTATTATCGGATGTTGTGTTTAAAATTCCTGTTTTACAGCGCAGGCTTATCTTACATACTTGCTTCTCTTGTGCAATCCCTTTCGACTGAAAGAGCTGAAACTTAAGATCAGCGGTGAAAAGTTATTTTTTCTGCTGGCACATCTGGTAATGATTATTTTTATGTATGAATCCAATTCGCTGGAGAAATCAGGTGTTTGACCAGATACAACGCCAATTACTCGGTCTCGATGAAAGCTTTCTGGTTCATGCTCCAGAGCTGAAGAGCCAACTTCATCCAGAAACTCTAGCAGCAGTTTTGGATTTGCGCGCGCGTGCCGCAAAATTTGATTTCGATTTGCGCATTGCCAGCAGTTTTCGCAACTTTGAGCGGCAATTATTGATCTGGAATAACAAAGCGCTTGGGTTGCGTCCGGTGCTTGATTCCAATGGTGAGCCTTTGGATATTCAGCGCTTGGATAATCGTGAAAAAGTATTTGCGATTTTGCGTTGGTCGGCGTTACCGGGTGCTTCCCGTCATCATTGGGGTACCGATTTTGATGTGTATGGCGCTTCGTACATTGATGCGAATTATCAATTGCAACTTACGGTTGCCGAAACAGAAAGCGGTGGGCCCTTTGCAGAATTTCATCGTTGGCTGGATGCCGAATTGCAACAGGTTAATTGTCACTTCTATCGCCCTTATGCAGTAGATCGCGGTGGTATTGCGCCTGAGCCGTGGCATTTAAGTTATGCGCCCCTGGCAAAAAGTTATGCGCAACTTTTTACGCTGGACGTATTGCGTGAGCAACTTGAACAAACATCATTGGAGTTAAAAGACACTGTGCTGGAAAGTCTGGATGAAATCTTTCAGCGTTATATTCGTGTCGATTAAATTTCTCAACCGGAACCCATTACTTTGAATACAACTTCTCCTGCGGTATCGAAAGCCGGCATTCGTTCATGGATGTTATTTGATTGGGCCGCCCAGCCATTTTTTACCGTTATCATCACTTTTATTTTTGGCCCTTATTTTGTATCGCGCCTTGCCGCTGATCCAGTAACCGGACAAGCCGCTTGGGGTTATACGATTACCGCGGCCGGAATTATTATTGCTGTTTTATCGCCATTGTTGGGTGCGATTGCCGATGAAACTGGCAAGCGAAAACCCTGGATTGCATTTTTTGCAGCAATCAAAATTACTGCACTCATTTTATTGTGGCAGGCCGCGCCCGGTTCATCATTATGGTTGCCGATGTTATGCATTATTGCCGCGATGGTCGCCGCCGAATTTTCCATTGTGTTTAATGATTCCATGATGCCGCGTTTGATTCCCGTGCAGGATATTGGCCGCATCTCAAACCTTGCCTGGGGCTTGGGTTACGCAGGTGGATTAGTGGTTTTATTCAGTGTGCTGTTGTTATTAGCCGGCAATCCGCAAACAGGTAAAACGCTCGTGGGAATAACGCCGTTATTTGGGTTGGACGCTAATCAGGGCGAAGACGCGCGCATCACGGGCCCCTATGCTGCATTGTGGTATGCGCTATTTATTTTACCGATGTTTTTATTCACACCGGATACAGGAAAAGGTTCGCCTTTATTGCAGGCTATCAATAATAGTTTTCGCGATTTAAAAAATACTCTGCGCGAATTAAAGCAGCGCCGCAATTTATTGAGATTTTTAATTGCACGTATGATTTATCAAGATGGCGTTAACGGTTTGCTTGCGCTCGGGGGAACTTTTGCCGCAGGAATGTTCGCCTGGCAAACCATTGAAATGGGTGTTTATGGAATTTTATTGTTGGTGGTTGCTATCGGTGGTTGTGCGTACGCCGGACGATTGGATACCCGTTTAGGATCTAAAAAAGTCGTGCAATTAAGTTTGTTGTGTTTGATTGTGGCAACCATCGGTATTGTTTCTACTGGCCCGGGTTATACCTTATTTGGATTAATCCAACTATCAACAGAAGATGGCGGTGGCTTATTTTCCACAGCAGCAGAAAAAGCTTACATCTTCTTTGGTTTATTAATTGGCATTGCGTTTGGCCCGGTGCAGGCCTCGTCTCGCTCTTATATGGCGCGCAGCGTTGATATGGATGAAGCTGGAAAATATTTTGGCATTTATGCCCTCGCCGGGCGTGCCACTTCGTTTCTCGCGCCTATGACGGTGGCGACAGTTACTATGCTGACGGACTCCGCTCGCTTGGGAATGGTTGCACTAATTGTATTTTTGTTCGTCGGATTGTTATTGCTGGCAAAAGTGGCTTATCCGGCGCGGACATAAGGTACGCTTTTTTGATCGCTAAATTGATGTAACGCAGAGGCAACTATGTTAGTAATTTTTGATTGTGATGGGGTGTTGGTTGATAGTGAAATTATCTCTGCGCAGGTAACCAGTGATTGCTTGAAGGAAATTGGCATTGAGATCAGTGCGGGCTATTTTTTGGAAACCTATCGCGGCAAATCCGTTGCCGATTGTATTTTGATGATCACTGACGAATTATCCAGCCAGGACTCCTGGAAATCTCTGAATGATGCTGAGAAAGCAGAGCGCGGGGCGGAATTCTGGCGGCACGTGCAATTGCAAACCCTGGTGGTTTGTGAGCAGCAACTGGAGCCGATAAAAGGGATAATGCCCGTGCTCGATTACTTGCGCGATAATGATATTCCTTTCTGCGTGGCGTCTAACGGCAAGCATGAAAAAATGCGTATGACACTCGCCAAGACCAACATCATGCCTTATGTACAGGGACGGGTATTCAGTTTTGAGGATGTCACCCGCGGGAAGCCCGCGCCGGATTTATTTTTGCACGCTGCAAACACATTGAATGTAGCGCCGGCAACCGCCATAGTGGTAGAAGATTCACTGACTGGTATTCAGGCCGCACTCGCGGCAGGTATGCGCCCGCTTGGTTATTGTCCGCCCAATCCAAATGGCAGCGATAATATCTTGTTGCCGGAAATGCGCGCATTGGGTGCTGAAGTATTTTTCGCGATGGATGAATTGATTCCATTAATTTTGAAAACCGGCACTGTGGAAGATTAACGGACAGCTATTGTTATGCAAACCGCTCTTCAAAATTTTGCCCATGTAGATGTGTGGCAGGAAATTCGCGCAGAAGCGCAACAGGCCAGTGCTACCGAACCGGTACTGGCAAGTTTTTATCACGCCAGTATTCTGAATCACCATTCCTTTGCGGCGGCGATTTCTTTTCATCTCGCCAATAAACTGGATAGCCAGGCGCTACCGGCGATGATGCTGCGCGAAGTGTTCGATGAGGCGATGAAAGCCGATGCCAGTATTGAGGAGGCGATGCGCGCGGATATTCGTGCGCATCGCGAACGCGATCCGGCTTGCAAATTATTTTTTATGCCGTTTCTGTTCTTCAAGGGTTATCACGCATTGCAGTCATGGCGTATTTCCCATTGGCTATGGCAACAGGGGCGTAATGCATTAGCGCTTTATTTCCAGAATCAAATTTCGCAAGCGTTTGATGTGGATATCCATCCGGGCGCACGCATTGGTAAAGGCATCATGATTGATCACGCAACTGGTGTAGTGATTGGTGAAACGGCGGTGATTGAAGATGATGTTTCCATGCTGCATAGCGTAACGCTCGGTGGTAGCGGCTGTGTAAAAACCGATCGTCACCCCAAAATTCGCCGCGGTGTGTTGATTGGTGTGGGGGCAAAAATTCTGGGCAATATTGAAGTAGGTGAAGGAGCGAAAATCGGTGCGGGGAGTGTAGTTCTGGAGTCCGTTGCGCCGCACACAACAGTCGCCGGCGTGCCTGCCAAATTGGTTGGCAGGCCCAAGGGGGATTCACCGGCACTGGATATGGACCATCATCTTACTGACAATGATGATTGCTAATTCGCTCAGGCGCTACGTTGACCAGGCAAGCTGCTGGTCTCGTCGTCGCAACCATCCAGCAACCATTTCAATACTGATTCGCGGCTTTTGAGCATAGATTGATAATGCTCAATCAACATAGTATTGGGCCGCGGATGCGCTTTCATGGCAGTGATGCGATCTGTCAGGAAGGCAATGTCCTGCTCTACTTTCAAACGCGCATTGCCATGTTGGCTGAGCGCGCCTTCAACGACCAGGCGATTGTCCTGCAGTTTCTTTTCGATAAATGGCAACATAGACACACTCCCTCGGAAGTAAACCACTGAAGTATGGAAGTGAATTCTGGAAATACCAAAGACTGATTGGTTACATTCTGCTTACTGTTTATCGCGTTTGTTTGCCTGATATCAGCAAAAACCGGAATTATCGCCCGGCGGTGCTATTATCAAGCGAGTTCCAGCGATCAACGGTTAACCCCATGAGCAATTCCGACTTCGACATTATTTTTCGCGGCGACATCGTTTTTGGCCATCAACTGGCTGAAGTCAAACTAAAGCTGCAGCAGCTCTTCAAGGCGGATGCTGCCAAAATCGATGGGCTATTTACCGGTCGTCCCGTTCCGCTCAAACGCAACCTGGATGAGGCGACGGCCAACAAATATCGCGATGCACTGCTCAAAGCCGGCGCTATGGTTGAAGTTTGCCCCAGCGATAAAAGTCCGGCTAACACACCGCAAAAGCCGGTTGCTGCTGTTGCTCCGGTGAGCGGTCAATCGAAGCCAGCATCGGCTTCGGAGCTGTCTCCTGTTACCAAAGCCCCGGATTATGCAGCCTGGACTCTTGCCCCGATTGGTGCAGATTTGTTGCCAGCTAGCGAGCGCCCCCGAGCGCCAACTGCCGTGGCGGTGGATACCAGCGGCCTGAGCTTGCGGCCGGCCGAGGGGAATCTGGTGGATAGTGCGGAAGTTCATCATGACGTCGATGCGGTGGTTATTGCTCCGGATTTGGGCTTGGCAGCGGTGGGTGAAAATCTGATTAGCGCCGATGAAAAACTGGAATTGCCATTGGTCGAAATTGAGTTGGAAAATTGGGAAATTGCCGCCGCTGGTAGTGATTTATTGACAAAAGACGAGCGTCCGCTTGTAGTTCCTGTGGCTGTCGCCAATAGCGATTTTGGCTTGGCGCCGGCAGGCAGCGACCTCGGCCAGCTCAAATCTGTGGTCAAACCGGTTGCGCCTGATATCAGCAAATTGCGTCTTGCGGATTAGTTCGTGGCGCATTGTTTCCCTCCTGGCCTTTATCTGCATTTGGTAAAAAAACGTCTCCGACGTTATCGCTTCCTCGGATGATTTTTGTGATCAGGATCAGCTTTTCATTGGCCCTTGCGGCACTTTGTTCATACACTCCCCTCTAAACTTGAATTAACGCAGGCGTTTTTTATCGCTGCTGTGCCTGTCCATTTACAGAGGAAGTCATTATGAAAATTCTGCTTAAAAGCCTGGCGGTGTTGTTGCTATTGATTGTTCTGGCGGTTTTCGCCTTGGTCTTTTTAGTGGATGCCAACCGTTTTAAGCCGCGTATTGAGGCGTTAGCGAAGGATCAGGGTGTGGCTTTGCAAATTAAAGGGGATTTGGGATGGGATCTTTGGCCCAGTATCGGGGTCGCCGTTAACGATGTGCACGTAGCCCCGCTTGCCGAGCCGGATCAAGCGATTGCCTCTCTGCAACAAGCCAGCCTGCTGTTGAAGTTGATTCCGTTATTCAGCGGAAGTTTTCAAGTCGATCATATTGCGGTAGATGGTTTGAAATTGAATCTAAAGCGCGACCAAACCGGTAAAGGGAATTGGGAAGCTTTCAGCAAACCGCCTACAACCACGACACCGCCAGCATCGGTTGCTGATGCTGAATCCAATTTGTCGTTGGATATCCAACATATCAGTCTGACTAACTCCAGTCTCGCTTTTGCCGATGCGCAATCGGGTAGTGGAATTAATTTGCGCGATATTAACCTCACTATGAGCGGTGTAAATCTGCGCGCAGAACCTTTTGCCGTGGATTTGGGATTTGTATTGGAGCAAGCTCAGGTGAACGCAGGAAAATTAACACTCGCTGGCAAAATAAATTCCCAGGTCAGTATTGATAAAGCCCTGAATAATCTTCGCCTCACGGATGGGCAATTGCAGCTGGATATTGCTAATAAAGAAGCTACAACGTTGGCGTTAACTTACGCGTTAACAGTGACAGAGTTACAAAATAATCCTGCCTATCAAGGTCAAATCACGCTGAAAGAAACCAGCCTGCAAAAATTGCTCGCCGCGTTTGGTGTTGAATTACAAACGACTAAAAGAGATGCGCTGGGAAAATTTGGTTTATCAGCGGACATCAACGGTGGCACTGAAAAAGTGAAATTGGAAAACCTGAAGCTGGTGTTGGATGAAACATCTTTCAGCGGTTCGGCCGCGATAAACAATTTTGAAACCAGCGCAATCAGGGCATCACTCGCCGGTGATTCTTTTAATCTCGATGACTACTTGTCTCCCCCGGCGAAAGGCGAGCCAGCGACGACAGCTGCGCCTGCTCATGCATCAGATACTCCATTGCCGATAGATGCATTGCGCTCGCTCAATCTGAATATAAAGCTTGCGTTGAAAAAGTTAATCGTCAATAAAATTCCGCTGGAAATGGTAGATGCAAAAGTGCTCGCGAAGAATGGCATGATCGAACAAAGTTTCAGTGCTACTGCGTTCAGCGGAAAAATTACTACCAAAGGTCAATTGGATGCACGCGGGCAACAAAGTCAATTGCAGTTTGATGCGGGCGTAGAGGGTTTGGAGTTAGCACCACTATTGAAAGCGATGGAAATGGATTCGAAATTTGGTTTGCAAGGTGCAGTACAGGCCAGGGCTATTGGTAGTAGCCAAGGTAATTCTACCGATGCTTTATTCAAGGCATTGCGTGCCAATGCCAATTTTTCCGGTGCGCAAGTGCGCGTATCGCCCATCAACTTGGAGCAGCAATTTTGTAAGCTGGTGAATCTGGTTAATAAAGCGGAAGATCCGACAACAACCTGGAATGAATATACCGAACTGACGGAATTATCCGGCAGCGTAAAATGGCGTGATCAAATTATTACTATTGATACCTTCAAAGCCGGTGTTGAAAAATTGCAATTAGGTTCGACGGGAAAAATTAATCTTGCCAGTGACGAATACGATATCTTTCTTCCCCTGAAATTGGTCAAAGGAAAAACCGATACTGTAACCGCAGAGCAAGTTGCCGTCACTACCAGTGCAAACGGTTGTAGTGTCGGCAGTTATTACTGGTTGGAGCGCGGTTTGGAACTATTGCGCTGTAAAGGTTCGCTTGATGAAATCAATCCGCTGCACGATTGTCGTCCGGATAAAGATATGCTGGTGCAACTGACCAAAGATTTCGCCGTATATAAACTCAAGGAAAAACACGGCGCAAAATTTGATGCAAAAAAACAGGAGTTGGAGCAAAAGCTGGATGATAGAAAGCAGGAAGCAAAACAAAAAATAGAAGATAAAAAACAACAGTTGCTGGATAAGTTACAGCAACGCCTTAATCGCGGTGCCACTTCTTCTGCCACAGCGCCAGCGGCGGAAGCAACTGCATCATCTGCACCGGTGCCCGCATCGGAGGCAGTTCCCGAACCTGCTGCTGTGCCTGAATAACAGATTATTTTCTGTTGTGGGCAGGGCGCGAATTTACCGCTAGAATTCGCGCCTTTCTCTCTGCCTATCCTCTTTGGCCAAATCCGTATCTTTTATGAGTACATCGTTTTCAGCGCGCGTGTTGAAATGGTTTGATAAACACGGGCGCAAGCATTTGCCGTGGCAACAGGACATCAACGCCTATCGCGTTTGGTTGTCTGAGATTATGTTGCAGCAAACCCAGGTCACTACTGTAATTCCTTATTTTGAGCGGTTTATCGCGCGCTTTCCTACCGTAACGTCCCTTGCAGCGGCACCTATCGATGAAGTTCTGCATCTATGGACTGGTTTGGGCTATTACGCGCGAGCGCGCAATTTGCATAAATGTGCACAGGCGGTGGTGAAGAATTATGGTGGCGAATTTCCAGTAACGGTGGATGAATTGGCGGAGCTGCCCGGAATTGGCCGCTCAACTGCCGGTGCAATTGCAAGTATCGCCTATCAACAACGTGCCGCCATTCTGGATGGTAATGTCAAGCGTGTGCTGGCTCGCTATCACGCCGTAGAAGGCTGGCCGGGCCAAACGAATGTGGTGAGCCGCTTGTGGGAAATTGCAGAGCAATACACGCCCAAGTCCCGCGCCAACCATTACACCCAGGCGATGATGGATATGGGGGCAACCTTATGCACACGCAGTAAGCCCAGGTGTGAGGTTTGCCCGTTGCGCGAAGGTTGTATTGCGTATGCACAAGGCAATCCGCAGGATTATCCCGGCAAAAAGCCGAAAAAAACCTTGCCGGAAAAAGCGGTCCAGCTCTTGATGCTACGTAATCCCGCCGGCGATTTATTATTGCAACAGCGTCCTGCACAAGGCATTTGGGGCGGGCTTTGGAGTTTCCCCGAATTGGCAATTGATGCTGATGTCGCTGAATATGCCGCAGATTATTTCGGTACAGTGATCGAGCACGAGGTATGGGATAGCTATCGCCACACCTTTAGTCACTATCATCTGGACATCACACCGGTGCTGATCCAACTGGCGAAAACCCCGCAAACTATCGGTGAAGCTGCGACACACTGGTACAATCCCCATCAGCCCGACGCGTTGGGGTTGGCTGCACCGGTGAAAAAGTTATTGGAAAAGCTGGCGCAACTGGATCCGCGCACCGTTGTGGCAACGGCAACCAGGCGCAGCCCCAAACGTAAATCCTGATAGCAATCAGGCGAGTTCCCAATTTAAAAGTGAGTGATGTAATGGCCAGAATGGTTTTTTGCCGCAAATACAAACAAGAACTGGAAGGGTTGGATGTGCCACCTTATCCCGGCGCCAAAGGCCAGGATATTTATGGCAACGTTTCCAAAAAAGCCTGGCAAGAGTGGATGGCGCACCAAACCATGCTCATCAATGAAAAACGTCTCAATGTGATGGACATAGGGACCAAGGTTTACCTCACTGAACAAATGACCAAATCGCAGCCCACCTGCGACGACACGCCCAGATAGCTCAGTCGGTAGAGCAGTGGATTGAAAATCCTCGTGTCGGTGGTTCGATTCCGCCTCTGGGCACCATATTTAAAACCCGAAGTTCTCGCGAACTTCGGGTTTTTTATTGCCATATATTATTTCCCCTTCACAGGCTTATCCCTACATAAATGGTTGGCCCCAGGGTACGCTTTGACTGATGTGTTGTCGGTGGGTGTTGTGTAATGTGTGCTTGAATCAGGATATATTACCGATGCAGGCAGTATGCTTTTTCTGAGCGCTGCCAAAAAAATAACAGGGGTGTTACGTTTTGTGATTGTGTCCTCTCTTTCCCTCGAAAGAATTTCATCGCTGGATATTTTGCGTGGCATTGCCGTTCTCGGGATTTTATTAATTAATCTCTATTCCTTCGCGTTGCCAACCGATGCGCGCGCGAGCCCTCTGCTGTTGGATAATCCTTCTCTCATTGATACATTCTGTTGGTATTTTCTTTTTATTTTTGTCGATAGCAAATGTATTGGATTGCTTAGTGTGTGCTTTGGTGCAAGCCTGGAATATTTTGCGCGTCGACATGATCGGGCCGGCTTACAAGAGCGTCGGCTGTGGTGGTTGGGGGTGATTGGTTGCTTGCATGGTTACCTGCTCTGGAGCGGGGATATTTTATTTACCTATGCGCTTATGGGTTGGATTGCGTGGCAGTGGCGTGAGCTTCCCCTGCGGCAGTTGGTGATAATGGGGGCACTATTAATTTGTTCGCAAAGTATTTTGTTATTGCTGATGGCATTGCTACCGGAAAGCGTTAACGGGGAGTGGGCCGTTTACGCTACACCTGAATTGGTGAGCGAAGAAATCCAGCAGTATCGACAATCATGGGGGTCACAATTTTCTGCGCGGGCAACGGAATATATCGGTTTGCAAACAGCCGTTATTATCACTGGTTGGTGCAATCTAGGATTGATGCTGATTGGTATGGCAATGGCGCGGCAAGGATGGTTTTCATCCGCAATTAATCACTCGATAAATAAGTGGCTGCTGATAACACTTTTACCCGGCTTTGGTTTGGTTGTGGTGAGTGTGTATATCGGTTGGTTAAAAAACTTTCCGGCAATCTACACATTCCTTACCGGCAGTGCCTTGCATTTATTGGGTAGTATGTTGATGGCAATTGGTTATGCGCTACTCGGGATTCGCTGCATTAATTCAAACTCACTGGCGTCGTTGCGCTTTTTAATCGCTCCGGTTGGAAAGATGGCGATGAGCTTATACATTCTGCAAACTTTGGTATGCACATTTATTTTCTATGGTTACGGCGCCGGATTATACGCGCACGTGAGTCTTTCGCAATTGATGTTATTTGCTGTGGTTTTTTGGTTGATACAGATTGTGTTGGCTCATTGTTGGTTGCATTATTTTAATCAAGGGCCACTGGAATATTTGTGGCGTTGGCTTGCTTATCGCGAAGCACAATCCTGGCGGCGCAGCTAGTGTGAAAATATAGCGCGTTGTAGTCAGTGAAATACATGTTGCTGAGTGAAATAAAAACTGCGCCTTTGCACACAGGCATTAATTCTTTGCCAAAACCCCGCGTTCAGTCGTAGCGACTATTTTTTCTTCCGTTGTTGTAGGTAATTATTTTTCCCCTGGCAATGGTTTTGTTCTAACTCGCCTATTTGCTCATAACAAATGCTTCCGTTCCCTTTGGTGTGCTGGGTTACACTTTTTATATCCATGGATGTTATGGGAGTGAAATTATGCGTACGTATATCCGTCATCCGACGTCTATTCCAATTCAGGTTTGCGCTGGCGGCGATGATTCATCGCGCGTACGCGTACGCAATTTAAGTGCGGGTGGTTTGTGTTTTGTTACCGATCAACCGGTAAAAGTGGGTACTGTGGTGGAGTTTGAAATTCCGGCGATCAAACCGGATTACCATGGTCGCGGCGTTATTGTGTGGCGACGGGAGCAGGCGCAAAAACAATTTGAAGTTGGTGTGCGCTTTACCAGTGACGATGAATATTTTCGTACACGAATGGTAGAGCAGGTTTGCCAGATAGAGGATTATCGCCAGCGGTTAGCGCTGAAAGGACGGCAGCTTACGAGTGAGCAGGCGGCGATGGAGTGGATCGAGCGTTATTCAGGGAACTTTGACCAACAAGCTCAGGGATGATGTTAAGTCGATGCGAAAAAAAACCGGCAAAGTGAACTGCACCCCAAAAGTTGGACACCCAATCCAACTAAGTAAGGTGCAGTTTTTATGTCTAAATATTCAAAACAATTTAAGTTAAACGCTGTTAATAG
>JAGKWQ010000057.1 GCA_021151825.1 Cellvibrionaceae bacterium | reverse complement strand
GGAGCAAACACATACTTTAGCTTTACAGATAAATCACCACAGCGAGCAATCGCGTGTTGCTTGTTGTTGATGGAGACTGACAAATGACCAACCTCCAAGAAAAAATCATCCAGCTATCCGCACAAGGCTTAACGAGCTACGCGCAGATAGCGGAGCTGGCTGGCTGTCATCCTGTGTACGTTGGCCAGGTGCTTGGTACCAAGGTCGATAGCGACGAATGGGAAGCTGAACGCCAGCGCCACGCTGATTTTTTCAAAGGGCTTAGTCCGGCGGCGGAGTACGACCGGCACACGAAACAACGGAAAGAGATGGAGAGTGAAGATGAATAACGACAAGACAAGGGCGGAGTTTGAGGAGTGGCTATCTAAGCAAGTTGATATTTATGGATTGCCATATCTAGCTGCAATGCATAAAGACTTAGAATACATTTCAGGGCGAACGCAATTGCTCTGGCAAGCATGGCAAGCCAGCAGAGCGGCGTTGGTGGTGGAGTTGCCAAGACTGCAAGGTGATGCGCAGTATGACGGCCAAGAAGTTATCGACGCGCTAGACGCAGTAGGGGTGGCTTACAGATGATTAAAATCAGCCGAGGACTCCATTGGTCACTCAAGCAAGCCTGCAAAAACGGATTTGTAAAACTAAACGAGCTGCGCCCGAATAGCAAAGAAGTGGCAAAGCGCATGTTGGCGAGTGGGGAGCTTTACACAGATGGCAACGGGTTTTTGAGGGTGAATGAGATATGACAGACCACAACGAAGTGCTATACACCACACCAAACGCATCAGGACGCACCACAAGCGACGAAAGCGCCGAACCAGTATCAGCGGCAGACTTTTTATCAGAGGGGCTTAAAACGCTTTCTGAGCGCGCTAAACAGTACGATCCAAACGGAAAAAAAGAGCTTTCGTTTAACCAGGTGGCAGAAGCGTTTAATGCGGTCACAGGAAAAGCAATCACCGGCGCGGATGTTTGCCTGATGTTGGTGATGCTTAAAATCGTGCGGCAGAATGCGACAACGGGCTTTCATTTGGATAGCGCCGTTGACGGGGTGAACTACATGGCGATTTGGGCGGAGTTGTTAAACTCATCCGACCAAACACAAACAAAAACCGCGCCATAATGGCGCTTTCAACGACGGAGAATTGAGATGAACGAGAAATTTACGCCAGCGCCTTGGAAAGTGCGCGGGGACTGGCAAATACTAGATTCAAACGAACGGCTGATTGCTCAATTTGAACCGCTAAACGATGAGCTATCAAACGGCAACACGCCAGAGTCTTTTGCCAACGCCGCACTAATCGCCACAGCGCCGGAGATGTATGCGATGCTTGACAAGATACTGAACTCAGCGCAACCAGCCAGCGATTTTTACGAAGAAGCAGATGCGCTACT
>JAGKWQ010000056.1 GCA_021151825.1 Cellvibrionaceae bacterium | reverse complement strand
AACCTCTTGAGCCATGGCAACGTTAAGCATCAGCGTGTGGCGCGGCAGTCTGGCTATCAGATAGCCAACACGGCTACGCACGCGAGACTCCAGCACGCATGTAGACAGCTCTGATTCTGTGTACTCAGCCAGCACTTTATCAACGGTGCGGCTCGATAACGGGTTAGCTGAGCCTGCGCCAATCGAGTAAAACGAAGGCGATTCGTAGCGCCGACCGCCAAGGATGATGACGTCACCCATCAATTCGGTTTTACAGTAAGTGCCGCACACGCCGATTTTCATGGACTTCTGTTCAATGCGCGAAAACGCAAACGCTGTTGATGCATCATTTCGGAAATACTCAATCGAGTACCGACCAAAAATCATCATCAAGTTGTCAGCTGTACGCATCACGCCCAATGACTTGTCTGGCATAATCTCAGCAACGGCGTAATCAAGCGGGTCCACTTGCGTTTCGTCATTGACCAACGTGTGGTACAGGTATTCGCCATCCGTAAAGAAGTAATATCCATCAATCCAGTCCGCATCGATTGGGCGACCGAAATCTGCATCTGTTAACTTGGTCAATGCACCACTTGCATAGCGGTACACGTTGCCGCCGGATACAACCAGCTGACTCTGAAACGAGTACGGCATAGAGCATTGACCAGCACCGTCAATTGCGCCGATGTTGGTGTATGCCGAGAGTGAATCGACAGTGATAAGCGAGTTACCGGATACTCGGAAATGCTTATTTAGGCGGTCATTGTAGAAGCCGCCACGGTCTTTGCCTGTTGCGGTAAACATGCGCGTCAAGCCGTCATGCGCCAATAGATAACCGGATGCGCCACGAACTTCTTTTGGAATTGCCAGAAAGTTTTTCGGCAGAAAGTCGTAGTAGTCGTCATCCGGCCGGACTTCGTCACCGCGCACCAGCGGCACTTGCATTTGCGGCATCGGTTAATCTCCGCAGCAGGATTGATAAGCGCCGTAGAAATGGCGGAAGCGTTGCAGCCAGCGCTGACCTGTACCAATCGGCATGCGTTGACTGTATGCAGCTGTGCGAGTCATGGCCAAGCGTGCCGACATGTTCGACAGCGACTGTGTAGCGTCAACCATCAGGTGCGGCGATACGTCCTCGTTAAGGAATTCAGGCCACAGGCGTACGGCAAGGTTGTTGTAGTACGCCGTCGATTGCCAGTTGTCGATTCCCGCTAACGAGTTTAAATCCGGCTCATCCTCGAAGTTGTATGATGGCGCCAATCCGCGAGAATCGAATTCATACGCCATTTCTTCGAGGCGGAACAATGCCAAGTCTAAATCATTAGGGCTTGGCTGTTGCGTTACGCCAGACTTTAACAGCTTGGAATAGGCTGCGTTAATCAAATCAAGCTTGGTTTTCATCGCTCACCGCCTTGGT
>JAGKWQ010000055.1 GCA_021151825.1 Cellvibrionaceae bacterium | reverse complement strand
ACCAAGGCGGTGAGCGATGAAAACCAAGCTTGATTTGATTAACGCAGCCTATTCCAAGCTGTTAAAGTCTGGCGTAACGCAACAGCCAAGCCCTAATGACTTGGACTTAGCTTTGTTTCGCCTCGAAGAAATGGCGTATGAGTTAGGTTCTCGTGGATTGGCTCCGTCGTATAACTTCGAGGATGAGCCGGATTTAAACTCGTTAGCAGGCATCGACAACTGGCAATCGACGGCGTACTACAACAACCTTGCCGTACGCCTGTGGCCTGAATTCCTTAACGAGGACGTATCGCCGCGCCTGATGGTTGACGCCACACAGTCGCTGTCGAATATGTCTGCGCGCTTAGCTATGACTCGCACAGCTGCATACAGTCAACGTATGCCAGTTGGTACAGGTCAGCGCTGGCTGCAGCGTTTCCGCCATTTCTACGGCGCTTATCAATCCTGTTGCGGAGACTAACCGATGCCACAGATGCAAGTGCCGCTGGTGCGCGGTGATGAAGTCCGACCGGATGATGACTACTACGACTTTTTGCCGAAAAACTTTCTGGCAATTCCAAAAGAAGTACGTGGCGCATCCGGCTATCTGTTGGCGCATGACGGATTGACACGCATGTTTACTGCAACAGGCGAAGACCGTGGCGGCTTCTACAACGACCGCCTAAATAAGCATTTCCGAGTATCTGGCAACTCGCTTATCACTGTCGATTCGCTGTCGACATACACCAACATCGGCGCAATTGACGGCGCTGGCCAATGCTCTATGCCGTACTCGTTTCAATCACAGCTGATTGTATCTGGCGGCAACGTGTACCGCTATGCAAGCGGTGCATTGACCAAGCTAACCGATGCCGACTTTGGACGCCCAATCGATGCGGATTGGATAGATGGATATTATTTCTTCACCGATGGCGAATACCTGTATCACACGTTGGTCAATGACGAAACACAAGTGGATCCACTGGACTACGCCGTGGCAGAGATTATGCCAGATAAGTCGCTTGGCGTGATGCGTACAGCTGACAACTTGATGATGGTCTTTGGTCGGTACTCGATTGAGTATTTCCGCAACGATGCGTCAACAGCGTTTGCGTTTAGCCGCATTGAACAGAAGTCCATGAAAATCGGCGTGTGCGGCACTTACTGCAAAACTGAGTTGATGGGAGACGTCATCATCCTTGGCGGTCGGCGTTACGAATCACCTTCGTTTTACTCGATTGGCGCAGGTTCAGCGAATCCTCTATCGAGCCGCACCGTTGATAAAGTGTTGGCAGAGTACACAGAATCAGAGCTGTCTACGTGCGTGCTGGAGTCTCGCGTGCGTAGCCGTGTTGGCTATCTGATAGCCAGACTGCCGCGCCACACGCTGATGCTTAACGTTGCCATGGCTCAAGAGGTT
>JAGKWQ010000054.1 GCA_021151825.1 Cellvibrionaceae bacterium | reverse complement strand
CCAAAAACAACTAGCCGACCACTACGGCATCAGCAAAGCGGCTGTAAGCCGCTGGAGTGAAGCCAAGCGCCATCGTAAGACGGTAGAGGCTTATGCAGGCGTTGACACAACAGAACAAGCGCTAACCGCTGAGATTGCGCGTTTAGCGGCCGTATATGCAGGCCAGCAGTTTATTGGCGATGTATGCACTAAACAGGTTATTTTAAGCATCAGTGGCAATCTGCGCGTGTCGATTTACAACTTGGTCGAATCAACCGCAAAACCTGAGCGCGTACTGGAATCACACGGCAGCATTGAATTGCTGCGTAACATCAAAGCTGAAATGGAGCAACTTGTATATGGAGCGTCGCAAAGTGTATAGGAGTGAGTTTGCAGAAGGTCTTGTGTGGTCAGCCATCGCAGTTGCTGGCTTGTTTTTAACGTTACATCTGATGTTTGAGGCGGCAGCAAGATGATTTTAACAATACTGATTTTAGCTAACATCGCGGCGCTTGCTTTGCTGTTTAAGCATGTGCAGACAATCAAAGAAATTGAGCAGCAGCGAAAAGACTGGGAAGAGTTTTTGGCTACTGGTAACGATTATCCTTGGAGAAAATAACATGGCGTCTATTAACGAAGTTAAAGCGCGCATCGAGCAAGCGCGTGACCAAGTGGAGTTTTACAACGTCATCGACGAAACGTGCATCAAGGGCGGTTATCGTTTTGACGATAGCGAGACGATGCGCGAAAACGCAGACAGAGCGGTGATGCAAGGTAAGCCGTTAATCTGTGAGGCGCTGCGGTATGCAGGGTTGGTTATTAAACGGAATGGGTGGAGTGAGTGATGAGCATTGCAATTGAGCGATTAAAACGAGCCGTAGCTGATTTGCCAAAAGGCGGAATGCAGACTGGAGACTATAAAGTTACGTTAAAGCTGGCTGATGCGCAAAGAGCTATTGCGGAGCTTGAAGGTCTGAAAGCTGAGCGCGATGCGTTGGCAGCTAAAAACTGGGATCTTGGGCATGCGTTAGGCTTGGCGCGTAGTGGTTTGGTTAGCGGAAGTCTGAACCCAGATCAATTGAGCGTAATTAAGCGAGCCTTTGAAACAACACCACAACAATGCTTAAACGAAATCCGCGCTGAAGCTGCGCGAGCTGGCTTTATCGCTGGAGCTGACGCCATTGAGACAATTCAAATGCTAGGCAGTAGTGAATCTATAACTGACTTAGCCGACGCATACGCCGCCAAAGTGCGGCAAGGTGGTGAGTAATGGAATACCTAGCTTATGCCGTTTGCTTTATTGTAACCGCCGTTTCGCCATCGATTATAGGCTGCATTTTATCAAATGATAGAAGCGCAACGTTTTTGGATTGGCTGATAATTGGTTGGGTTACCATTACTGGTGCGGCACTCATAGCGTTA
>JAGKWQ010000053.1 GCA_021151825.1 Cellvibrionaceae bacterium | reverse complement strand
TGAACTGCACCCCAAAAGTTGGACATAACCGCAGGGGTTTAACGAAAGGACTGGGTTCGGTATTGCACCGGACTCAGTCCTTTTAGTTTCAGCTTTATCCTTTCACGATTGTAGTATCGAATGTACACCTTCAACTCCTGGATAAAACGATCAACAGAGTCAAATTGCTTTCCATAAAAAAACTCCGTTTTAAGTATCCCAAAAAAGTTTTCCATCACCGCGTTGTCCAGACAATTTCCTTTGCGCGACATGCTTTGCTCCAGCCCGCGCGCCTGTAATTCCCGCCGAAATGTCGGCATTTGATACTGCCATCCCTGATCGCTATGGATCATCGGGGCTTGCGTTGGTTTCAAGCGTTTCAATGCTTGTGCCAACATCTTTCCTACCAGATCATAGGTGGGTTTCGTCTGAACCTGATAAGCAATCACTTCACTGTTATACAAATCCAGCATTGGCGAGAGATAAACCTTCTCTCCATTCACGGCAAACTCTGTCACATCAGTGACCCATTTTTCCGCAGGAACCCTGGCATTGAAGTCACGCGCTAATTGATTGGGCGCCAGAGTGCCGATTGGACCACGGTAGGATTTATAACGCTTGGGACGCACCATCGATTTCAACCCTAATTGACTCATCACCTTTTGAACCGTTTTGTGATTTACCCGTTGCCCCAGCTTTTGTAAAGTCATCGTTATTCGTCGATAACCATAACGTCCCTTATGGCGCTCATAGATCCGTTTCACCTGCTGTTTGAGGCTGGCATATTTGTCTATCACTGACGACTGGCCGCACCAGTAATAAAAAACACTACGCGCAAGCCCCGCTGCACGTAATAAATTCTGTAGCCGATAACGATTCCTTAATCCTCTGATGGCTTCGGCTTTAACGTTTGCGCCGCATTTTCTTCCCGGATTAAGGCATCCAACTTTTTTAGGTAAGCGTTCTCCGTTTGCAAGTATTCAATTTCACGCAAAAGCTCCGCCTGGGTTAATTCGGACCACGGCTTGCTGGCAATTTGCGGGTCTTTGGGACTCTTGGGGTTCTTTGGCTTTTTCATCCTGGGATTTCCACGGTGATCGGTCAGGGCATTAGCACCGCCCTGATTGTAACGCTGTTCCCAAGTCAGAATCGTCGATGCGGATGGAATATTGAAATGGATAGCGAGCTCTGGAAGTGAAAGAAAATGCTGACGTTTATACGCCAGCACTGACAACTTGAACTCCTGGCTATAGGACTGGTTCCGGGTTTGCGGTGCCAATGCTGCTGCACCTTGCGCTTGGTAAATCAATATCCAATCGCTGAGCTGACGTGGATGAACATTAAACGAAGCAGCAACCTTTTTTACGCTCAACGATTGAGACAGGTAGCTATTAACAGCGTTTAACTTAAATTGTTTTGAATATTTAGACATAAAAACTGCACCTTACTTAGTTGGATTGGGTGTCCAACTTTTGGGGTGCAGTTCA
>JAGKWQ010000052.1 GCA_021151825.1 Cellvibrionaceae bacterium | reverse complement strand
ATTTCCCGGGTGCTTATAATGCGCACCACTTCCGGCGCGGAAGGCTCCTAAAACTTCTTGTTAATCAATAAGTTAGCTAGAAAATAGGGGTTGCAAAGCAGAGCGATCTGCGTAGAATGCGCCGGGCTGACAAGGTCGAGTTTGGGGCTTGTTAGCCGATCAGTAAGTTGATCGAAAGCGGTGTAAAAGAGGTGGTTGACAGCGGTTTGAAACGCTGTAGAATTCGCCTCCCGCTGACGAGAGATGAGAGTTGATCGGAAGCGCAAGCGG
Organism: Cellvibrionaceae bacterium; assembly: GCA_021151825.1. Taxonomy (GTDB): domain Bacteria; phylum Pseudomonadota; class Gammaproteobacteria; order Pseudomonadales; family Cellvibrionaceae; genus Cellvibrio. The sequence goes on along the minus strand of JAGKWQ010000052.1, from coordinate 1,272 downwards.
TTGAGTTTGAAAAGAAATTTTCAAAAATCGCTTGACGGAATAAGAGGCTGCTGTAGAATGCGCGCCTCGGTTGAGACGAAAGACTTAACCAACTGTTCTTTAACAACTGAATCAAGCAATTCGTGTGGGTGCTTGTGAGTTAAGACTGATAGTCACCTGATTATCAGCATTGCAAGTAACACTCGTGAATTCGAGAGTTTTAGCTCTTTAAATAGAGCATGCGATTGCTGAGCCAAGTTTAGGGTTTTCTCAAAACCCAAATATGTTTGAACTGAAGAGTTTGATCATGGCTCAGATTGAACGCTGGCGGCAGGCCTAACACATGCAAGTCGAGCGGATGAGAGGAGCTTGCTCCTTGATTCAGCGGCGGACGGGTGAGTAATGCCTAGGAATCTGCCTATTAGTGGGGGACAACGTTTCGAAAGGAACGCTAATACCGCATACGTCCTACGGGAGAAAGCAGGGGACCTTCGGGCCTTGCGCTAATAGATGAGCCTAGGTCGGATTAGCTAGTTGGTGAGGTAATGGCTCACCAAGGCGACGATCCGTAACTGGTCTGAGAGGATGATCAGTCACACTGGAACTGAGACACGGTCCAGACTCCTACGGGAGGCAGCAGTGGGGAATATTGGACAATGGGCGAAAGCCTGATCCAGCCATGCCGCGTGTGTGAAGAAGGTCTTCGGATTGTAAAGCACTTTAAGTTGGGAGGAAGGGCAGTAAGTTAATACCTTGCTGTTTTGACGTTACCGACAGAATAAGCACCGGCTAACTCTGTGCCAGCAGCCGCGGTAATACAGAGGGTGCAAGCGTTAATCGGAATTACTGGGCGTAAAGCGCGCGTAGGTGGTTCGTTAAGTTGGATGTGAAAGCCCCGGGCTCAACCTGGGAACTGCATTCAAAACTGGCGAGCTAGAGTATGGTAGAGGGTGGTGGAATTTCCTGTGTAGCGGTGAAATGCGTAGATATAGGAAGGAACACCAGTGGCGAAGGCGACCACCTGGACTGATACTGACACTGAGGTGCGAAAGCGTGGGGAGCAAACAGGATTAGATACCCTGGTAGTCCACGCCGTAAACGATGTCGACTAGCCGTTGGGGTCCTTGAGACTTTAGTGGCGCAGCTAACGCATTAAGTCGACCGCCTGGGGAGTACGGCCGCAAGGTTAAAACTCAAATGAATTGACGGGGGCCCGCACAAGCGGTGGAGCATGTGGTTTAATTCGAAGCAACGCGAAGAACCTTACCTGGCCTTGACATGCTGAGAACTTTC
>JAGKWQ010000051.1 GCA_021151825.1 Cellvibrionaceae bacterium | reverse complement strand
GTTTTTGATAAATGATGTTGTTGTCAGAAACTACACAATACCCTCAACCGGAACATCTATACCAGACTCTGTTGGTGGCAATGATTTTGTGCAGTCCGGCACATGGCCGACTGGTGATGGCGAATGGGTTTTCTACAACAGCGGCGGTACATACACACTAACCGCCGACGGTGCAACGTTTAGCTACACTGGAGCAGCAGCAAGCACACTGTTTAACCGCCAACTACCATCCGATGGCGCAACATACAGCTACAGTGGTGGCGCTGCGTCGACGCTGTACAACCGCAGACTTTCAGCAGATGGTGCAGTGTACGCATACAGCGGCGGAGCAGCTGCAACACTATACAACCGCAAGCTATCCGCAGATGGTGGCGCATACAGCTATTCAGGCGCAGCTGCAACGCTGACGTATACGGCAGCAGGTGTTGTGTATACGCTCAACGCTGACGGCGCTGTGTTTGGGTATGCTGGTGCGGCGGCAACACTGCTTGCCAATAGAGCGCTAACCGCTGATGGTGGCAGCTTTACGTATTCAGGTGGCAATGCCGAGTTTGACTTTAACGGCTACCCGCAAGCTGATGCTAATGCGTTTGTTGTGTCGTACAGGATTGCAGGCGATACGGTGTTGACAGCCAGCATTAGCGAATCAACGCGCTTTAGTGCTATTATTAGCCAATCGACAACAGTTAGATACATGGTGAACTGATGCCATACCAAAACAGATACAACACGATTGTTTTATCAGGATACATGAATAACGGCGTGCCGTTTGATGCTGCTGATTATTCAGCTGCTGAGTACACTATTTATTCGTGTGCGGCGTCAGGTGCAGGTACTCCGCAAGCGCAAAATGCGGCGGTAATTATCCAAAAAACATTAGCAGATGGCGGTTTAACTGTTGTCATAAAAGACGGGCAAAACGTCTTGCAATGCACGCTAACCGATACAGAGACGCAGAATCTTTGCGGAAAGGTTTATCACGAATTGAAAGTTGCGGTGACAGGTCAGCAGTGGCTTGGCGTGCAAATTGGTCAAGACTTAACATTTACGAAAACTAGGAGCTAGAAATGGCAGCGTTTAACAAATTTAATCCATTTATTGAGGCTGTCTTTGAAGGCACGCACAACTTTGCAACCAACACATTCAAAGTGATGCTAACCAACGTCGCGCCAACTGCGGCAAACGGCGTTAAAGCGGACATTACTGAGATTGCGACAGGTAACGGCTACACAGCTGGCGGTCAGACAGTCACGATTAACACATCATCGCAAACAGGCGGCACGTATACCGCAGCAGTCAACCAAACACTGACATGGACTGCGACAGGTGGTTCAATCGCTGCGCTACGTTATGCGGTTATGTACAACGACACAGCAGCAAGTAAGAATCTGGTCGGCTGGTGGGATTATGGCTCAAGCGTAACTCCCGCTGTAGGTGAAACTTTCCAGTGGGTTATGAATGCTAACTTGATTAGCGCGTCATAACCTGTTATAACTAGTTTTGTTCTCCATCCGTTAACCGTTGTTAGACCTTCGAGCCGCTTTATGCGGCTCTTTTTTATA
>JAGKWQ010000004.1 GCA_021151825.1 Cellvibrionaceae bacterium | reverse complement strand
CTGGTGAATAATCCGGGGGCAGCGCCCACGGCATTTACCCTGAATGGTGCCGCGTGTGGTGGCAACACCAGCCAACCGAGCACCAGCAGCAGTAGCAGCTCTGTGAGTAATGGTTTAGCCGCTCGCTGGTTGCTGGATGCAACCAACTCCACATTCCACTTTGTGACTGTGAAGAAAAGCACCGCCGGCGTGGAAACCCCGGAAAACCTGACCTTCAGCACCTTGCAAGGTACTGTTTCACCAACCGGTCAAGCCACACTGACTATCCCATTGGCGAGCATCAATACCGGTACCGCTATTCGCGATACCCGCATGCAGGATCTGTTGTTCAAATCCAGCTACTTGCCCAGCCTGCACTTCACTACCCAACTGGATTTAACCGCAATCAGCGCCCAGGCTGCCGGCTCTACCGCCGTACAGTCGGTAACGGGCAACCTGATCCTGAATGGTGTTGTGAAATCAGTGGTATTTGATGCATTGGTAGTTAAGCATGCAGATAGCAGCGTGAGCTTCTCCCCACGCAGACCTATTGTGATCAACTCTACCGACTTCGATTTAAATGCCGGAGTTGAAGCACTGCGTGCAGTAGCATCACTGTCCACCATCGGAGAGAAAGTACCGGTTTACTTCAAACTGTTCCTGACCAGCAACAACCCGGGCAACACACCTGCGATCAGCTTACCGACCGCACCGACTGCACCATTGAGCCTTGCTGGTACAGCAGTTTCTACCGGCGCAAGTTTGAACTGGGCTGATACCAGTGCAAACGAAACCGGCTTCCTGGTTCGTCGTAAAGGCGAAGATGGTCGTTGGGTCACCACGACAGCGACAGCAGCGAACACTGTTTCCTACCTGGATGCACTGACCACTGCCGGCAGCTATGACTATAAAATCATTAGCTATACCGACAGTATTCCATCAGCCGCAACTACCCCGATTACCCTGGTGTATACCGGCTCCAACAGCACCAGCACATCAACCTCTACGTCCACCTCCAGCAGCGTGAGCAGTGCAGCATTTACCGGTAATGCCACCACCGGCCAAACCATTTTCAATGGTTCCGGCAGCTGTACCGGTTGCCATAAAGATACCAACGGCGACGGTGTATTCAGTGAAGGGAATATCCAGTTCAACGTGAATAACTTCACTTACCACACCCTGGCGAAGTATGCCGCTAAAGGTTATACCGGTACGTCGGCGCTGGATCTGTCGGTGTTTATCAAAGACAACATGCTTGGCCATTGCAACAACAACGCCTGTCAGGATGTTGCTGCATATCTCTGGTCACTGCGTGGCAAAGTCACCACCAGCAGCACTAGTTCATCAACTAGCTCGGCGTCTTCAAGCTCGGTGAGCAGCGTGTGTGTAGGCGATAGCTGTGCACCAACCTATGCTGATCGTTCTCTGCGTATCCTGAGCAAGAGTGAATACATCAACAGCATCAATGACCTGATTGGCGTCAACCTGAGCACTACCCTGGATGCGGCTACCCTGGCGTCGATCCCGGCCGATATTCTGGTTAACGGCTTCACCAACAACACCCGTGCGACCATTTCTGAAAACAGTGCACGCGCTTACGAGTTGCTGGCCGGCAAGATTGCTGACGCAGCGGCAGCGAAGAGCTTCTCTGGCATTGCTACCTGTAGCGGCACCGTTGCTGCATGCGGTGATGCATTCGTTGCTGATTTCGCCAAACGCGCGTTCCGTCGCCCATTGACTGCTGAAGAAAAGACTAATTACCTGACCTTCTTCTCTTCCAGCCTGGGTGTAAGTACTACCAGCGATGCACTGAAACTGGCCCTGCGTGCGGTATTTACCTCACCGCAATTCCTGTATCGCAGCGAGATGGGTGTGAAAGTGTCTGACCTGCGCGCCGGTACTGTGGATTCAACGGCGAATATCAGTCTCAACGATATTCCATCCGCTGACCGCACTGCGTTGCCTGATACCGCTTACGTGTTGACGCCGTATGAGATAGCCTCATTCCTGGCCTTCACTTACACCGGCAGCACACCGGATGCGACCCTGTTGGCAGCGGCGGATAGCAAATCCCTGTGGACCAAAGCGCAAATTGATGCGCAAGTTACCCGTCTGTTGGGCACCACTAAAGCCCGTCAACACTTCGGTAACTTTGCCGTTCAATGGTTAGACGGTGAAGGCTTGCCGTACGATGCGCGTGATCCGGCCCGTTATCCGACCTACACCGCCGATGTGCAGAAGTCCATGCTCGAGGAAGTGCGCGCAATCTATAACGATGTACTTCTGGACGGAGCACCTTTCGCCAACCTGTACAGCAGTTCTTACACCTTCGCTAACCAGGCATTGATTAACTTCTACGGCTTGAGCGGTTCTGCGGGTTCTGCGTTGCAAAAAGTGAATACCACGAACCGTGGCGGCCTGTTGGCGTCCGGTGCGTTCACGGCCCGCAATGCGCACTTCGCGAAAACAGCACCGGTTATCCGCGCTGTTCGCACCCGTCGCGCCTTCCTGTGCCATGACGTACCTAACCCACCAACTGGCGTAGCGCTGGACCAATTGCGTGAAGACCAGGCTAAAGCGTTTGACGCCTTGAAAGCCAGCCAGGGTGGTTTTGCGACTTCACGTCAGGAATACCACTTCCTGACCAGCGTAAGCCCATGTACCAACTGCCACTTGAAGATCATCAACCCGCTCGGTTTCGGTTTCGAAGACTTCAGCCCGGTTGGCCTGCCGCGTACCCGTGACGACAACAACCTGTCTGTCGCCTTCCAGGATGACGATGGCACCTTGTACGGCATCACCAATACGGATGACGGTAAGTCACTGACCTTCACCGGTACTAAAGACTTGGGTGCCAAACTGGTCGCATCTCCAGATGGCTTCTCACAACTGCGCGCCTGTTTCGTAGAGAACAACTTCCGCATGGCGTTCGGTACCGGCATCAACTACTTCGACCGCAACCTGGTTGGCAGTGATGACAAGCCAATTCCGTTGCCGGCTGCACAACAGCAAGCAAACGCCGGCGAAGTGGCTAGCCTGATCCAGCAAATGAGCGCCAATAGCGACAGCCCCAAAGCCATGCTGCAAAGCCTGGGTAGTTTGAAGTCGGTTCGCTATCGTAAAGACTTCTAAGAGTCAGCAAACCTAAAAATCCGGGCGGGGGAACTACCCCGCCCTTTACAAAAAGATTTCTTCCCATCAATCGCCAGTGATTCACTGGCAAGGGATAAAAAGGGTTTTAACTATGAATGACTTCAAAAAAATGGCTGATGAACATCGCCGCGATTTTTTAAAGTTTGTTGCCAAAGCCGGTATCTCCATTCCTGTACTCCAGGCATCTACCCTGGCGATGGGCGTTATGTCCAGCCGCTTTGCCGAGGCACAAACATCGTCTAACAAAATTAAACGTGTGATTTTTGTGTTTATTCCCGGTGGTACACCGGGCTTTGCGTCATACAGCTTCACCCCCAAGGTGGAAGACAACGGCAGCCTGACCATGAAGGCGTGCTCGCAGTCGATGGATACCCATAAGCAAAACTGTATTTTCGTTCACAATGCCGCCATCGTTTCCGGTAATGACCCAGCCGGTGGCCACGGTCTGACCTTCCGCGTATTGGGTGCTTTCAACGGCAACGGTACTACTGTGGATAACGTCCTGGCACAATCGGTAGTCGGGGCCAGCTCACGTTTTGGCTCACTGCGTTTGGGGGTTATTGCCAACTCGGCAACGGGTGCAACACTGGATTGCTCTATTTCTTCAGTGAACATCTGGACCCAATCAACCTACGTCAGTAACCCGCGCACGGTGTTCAACAGTTTGTTCACCGGCGGCGCCAGCACTGGCTCCACGGCGCAACAACAACAGTTGAAGATCTATGATGTGAACCTGGCGGCGCTGACCAAAATCCGCAATCAATTGTCGACGCAAGAACAACTGCGTGTAGACGAAAACATTGCAGCGATCCAGAAGTTGAAAAATGATTTAAACAATTCCACCACCACCACTGGCGGCGCGTGTACTAATCCCGCGTGGGATAACTACGGCACTGGCGAAGCGGATCCAATGTTGGGCGCACACTTTTCGCAATTATTTGATCAACAAGCACGCAACGCTGCGCTGGCACTGTCCTGTAACCTGACCAAAGTCGTTAGTATCCAGATGGGTACTGATGGCGGAAACTTCACCGCGCCAGGCTTCACCGATACGTATCATGGTTCGATCCATGTGGGTAAAGATGATCCGTTCATTGCCCAGCGCGCCTACTTGCAAGGTCGCGTGGCCAGCCTGATCAACATCCTGAAAACCACGCCGGATGAAACCGGGGCGCCATTGTTCAATTCAACACTGGTTGTACAACTGAGCGACATGGGTAATGGCCAGGTCCATATGGGTGAAGATGCACCGTTACTGTTGGCAAGTGGTGCCAGTACATTCCGCGGTGGTCGCGTAGTGACCGGCAAAACCCACACTCAACTGCTGGACAACGCCGCCCAGGCGATTGGCCTTACCGGTTATACCGCTTACTCGGCGGGTGCGCTTTCTGGTGTGTGGTCGTAATAGTTCTACCGTTTTTGGGTAATGATTAAGCAGCGCCTTCGGGCGCTGTTTTTATTGTCAGGGGGGAGATTTATTGCCCGCGGTTAACAAGCGAGTCGAGGATTGCGTAAGCCGCACGTACGCGCTCGTTAAGTGGAAATTATTTTTCCTGATAAATACGCCGCAATTCATCCGCAATAATCTGTGCACCTTGCTCGACTATTTTCGGATCCTGGCAATAGGTCACACGAATGCATTCATGCTTGTGTTGCCAGTCCTCTTCCAGACCCGGAAAAAAATGATGTCCTGAAACCACCAACACGCCACGTGCTTTCAAACGCTGATAAAGTTCTTCGTTCGAAACTGGTAAATTTTTACACCAGAGCCACAAAAAAATTGCACCTTCCGGTTTATGGATTAAACAGGGCAAATCGCCAAGATGTTGCTTGAAGGTTGCAACAGCATGCTCCATTCGCGCGCGATAAAACGGTGCCACCACTTCGCGACTTAATTGTAAAATTTTTCCGTCCGCCAACAAATGCCGCGCTAACGTCGGGCCAAAATTTCCTGTCGCCAGACTGAGAATGGTATTGGCTTTGGCGAACGCATTAATCATGTCCGGGTTGGCAATCACAATGCCTGTGCGTGCACCGGGTAAACCCAATTTCGATAAGCTCAACACTAAAATGGTGTTGTCATTCCAGTGTGGTTGCGCATTGGAAAATAAAATATTCGGGAAAGGAGTGCCATAAGCACCATCGACAATAAACGGCACTTTATGCGCACGCGCTAATTCATCCAGCTTTAATAACTCTTCATCACTGATGACGTTGCCAGTAGGATTGGTGGGGCGCGAAACACACAATGCGCCGGTTTCTGCGGTAATTGTTAATTGCGAGAAATCGACGTGATATTTAAAAAAACCATCCGCCAATAATTCAATACTCGGGCGCGTAGCGGTAAAAAAATCTTCGCAAATTCCCAAATCGCTGTACCCCAGATACTCCGGCGTTAGCGGCAATTGAATACGCTTTTTACTGCCATCGGGATATTCCCCTGCCAGCAAATTAAACAGCACAAAAAACGCTGATTGGCTGCCATTGGAAAGCGCGATATTTGCGCGCGAAATCGGCCAGCCATATTCACGTGTAAGTAATTCTGCGATGGTATCCAGCAATTCTGCATCGCCTTGCGGCGGTTGATAAACTCCTAGCAGTTGATGTGCTTCGCGCGCGTCATCCAGCGTTGCATGCAAGGCTTCTTCAAACACTTGCTCCATTGCTGGAATACGTGCCGGGTTGCCGCCCCCCATAAAAATCATATCGGGATTAACACGCAGCGCATCCCCCATGTCATCCATTAAGGTGACGATGCCAGCATCGGTACACAGTTTTTGGCCAAAGCGGGAAAGTGATAAGGAAGAGGACGATGAAGAAGTCATGGAATTACGCCAGTCAGGGTTAACAAACTGGCTGCAATCTAACGGCAGATGGGATAAAACGCCAGAATCAAATCAAGCCAAATTTTCGCAAGGTATCAGCAAGTTTGTCGGGGTTAACCGGCTTCTGGATAAAATCCAGTGCCCCCAATTGCGTCACACGAGCGTGGGCAGTGGGTTGGATATCGCCGGAAATGACGATAATCATCGCATCCAGCCCCTCGGTCTTAACAGCTTCCAGTACCTGGTAGCCATCCATTTCCGGCATGGTCAGGTCGAGGAATACCATCTCACCTTTGCCGTCACGAATCGCTTGCAATCCTTCTGCGCCGTTAGTGGCAAAGGTGATATCGACCTCCAGGCCTTCGGGTAAGGAGCGCGCGACTTGCTTGCGCGCCATCATAGAGTCATCACAAATCAACAAAGGAATTGCCATAGCGGGAACGAGTCTTCTAATGATTAAAAGGTCTGAAATCGAACGTTATCGAGAGTATAGACAGGGATCTTTCCCCGCAGAAATATTTTTACCCTTCTTATTTGGACGGATTTTGAACCGCCTCTCCGCTGGAAAATAAGGACTCCACTGATCGGTCCAAACGCTCACGGGTAAAATGATCCACCGCGCCCAACTCCGTCACCGCCTCTGCCGCCCACGGCAGGCCCGACAGGCAATCGCGCTCTTTGGGTAATTGCCGCGGCACATCCAGCATGTCAGCCAAATCAAGCAGGCGCAGGTTTTTCAGGTCATGGCACAGTAGATAATCGCCCTGATAGTTAGTTGTGAGTACATGGTGTTTCACCAGGGTTTCGCTAATACGCAACCACTGCTCCGCCGATAAACCCTGCCGCAACAGCGCGCGCTCCGGCACAGTATTACCGTCGCGCGAGGCTTGGTAGCAGCGCCACAGGATCATCAGGCTGGCGAGCAAATCCGGGTAATTGCGGACGCGCAAACCGATCTGGTGAGCATTGATCGTATGCACAAACACTGCGCCCCCCAGAATCACGGTCCAGATCAAATTGACCCAGAGCAGGAACAACGGCACGGCGGCAAATGCCCCATACACCAGCGTGAAGGAAGAATGGCCAACGATCCAGCCAAACGCTGCTTTTAACCCCTGGAAACACAAGGTGGTAAAAAACCCGCCGACCAACGCGTGGGTGACCGGCACCTTGCAATTAGGTACCGCCACAAATAACAAGGTGAATGCAGCCCAAGTCAACACCCAGGGCGCAAATTGCAACACGGTTTCCACCACGCCAAGGCTATCGTAGGGGCCTACTAGTAAACGAAATGAGACCAAATAGGTACTCATCGCCAAAGCAACTCCCAACAACAATGGTCCCAAGCTTAAAATTGCCCAATACAACAGGAAATTGGCGACACCACGGCGGCCGCGCGCTACCCCCCAGATAGCATTGAAATTCTGCTCGATATTCTTGAGCATCAAATAGGCTGACACCAACAGAAACGCCAGGCCAAACGCAGTGAGCTGGCGCGCCTGGGAGGAAAAATCCTGCAGGTATTTCCCCAGGTCCTGCTCGCTGTTGGGCAGGAAATGATCAAACACCATCGCCTGTAGTTGATCACCCAGATTTTGAAAAGCAGGGATAATAGAAAACATCGAATAAGTAACGGTCATCATTGGCACAGTGGCAAAGAGCGTTACATAAGTCAGCGACGCGGCACTTTTCTGGCATTCTTTCGCTTGATATTGGCGAACCATCAAACAGAAAAATCCCAACAACCAGCGGTAATGCATCTTTATGTTGGCCAACTGTTCACTTAACCATGGCATAGCGACAAATCCTTAAACCTAAACCGGAACCCAGCCGCTATAATCGGCGTCATTCCCACAATGGATATTTAAAATGGTCACACTCTACCATAACCCACGCTGCTCAAAATCGCGTGATGCCTTAAGCTTGCTGCGCGATAACGGCGTAGAACCGGATGTTGTTCTTTACCTGGAAACACCACCCAATGCCAAGGCCTTAAAAGCATTACTTGCCACATTAGGCATAAGCGCACGCGATTTATTGCGCAAAAACGAAGATGTTTATAAAGAATTAAATCTGGGCGATGAAAAACTTAGTGAGGCCGCATTGATCAAAGCCATGGTAGAAAATCCTAAGCTGATTGAGCGCCCTATTGCCATTAATGGTGATAAAGCCGTTGTAGGTCGTCCGCCTGAAAACGTCTTAACCATTATTTAATTGAAAACCGGCTAACACCTGAAAATCGTTTAAACAATTAGATACACATTATTTAAGAGGCCATCTTATGTCTGCCTATGTATTGGTGTTGTATTACAGCCGCAATGGCTCCACCCTGGAAATGGCAAAGCAGATCGCGCGCGGCGTCGAACAAACCGGCAGCATTGAAGCGCGCTTGCGCACAGTACCCGCGGTATCTGCCACCACTGAAGCCACTGAACCTGGTATTCCCGACAGCGGTGCGGTTTATTGCAGTGCAGAAGATTTAAAACATTGCGCCGGTTTGATCCTCGGCAGCCCTACCCGCTTTGGCAATATGGCAGCGCCGATGAAATATTTTCTGGATGGCACCAGCAGCCATTGGTTAAACGGCGATTTAATTAACAAACCCGCAGCCGTATTTACCTCAACATCCACGTTGCACGGCGGCCAGGAAAGCACCTTGTTATCAATGATGCTGCCGCTCTTGCACCAAGGCATGGTGATTGCCGGAATTCCCTATAGCGAACCGGGGTTAAATACCACGCTGACCGGTGGCAGCCCTTACGGCGCATCGCATTTTGCGCACGGTGATAAACCCACCAAACTCAGTGACGACGAAATTGATTTATGTCAGGCACTGGGCAAACGTGTTGCAACACTCGCATTGAAGTTACACAGCTAAATATTTTTTAACGAAAATCGCGTTAGCAACAGCTCCATTAACATCGCACCACGATAGAAACAACAAGGTTAATTCATGACTCAATCCGAGCACACGCAAGAAACCGACAATGGAAAGCGCAAAAAGGACATTATTATCACCGATGCCGACGCAATCGTTTTGCAAAAAAAATTGCGTGTTGGCCGCCTGCTGACATTAGGTTGCTATGCGGGTTTATTATTATTGTTTACCGCACTTAATCTATTTCGCGAGACCGGCAATATCAAATTATGGATGGTGCAAATTATTCCATTGCTGGTATTTATTCCCGCGTTGCGCAACGAAACCCATCGTAGTTACAGTTGGTTATGTTTTGTAGCGCTGATGTATTTTCTGGTAATAGTTCCACTGTTAATGACGCGCTGGTTATGGAGCGATTGGCTAATCACTGTATTGGTTACCGTGTTATTTATCGCCTCCATGATGACCAGCCGTTGGTTGCAATACTGGAATTATTATTTGTCTACCAAACACTCCCACTCGCCCGCTGTTGATGACAGCAATCAATAACCCAGGAATTTATTGTGTCAGTCAATCATTATGAACCACCTGTTCCGCCGAGCCCGGCACCATTCACGCCACCACCCGCTGCGACACCAGTAAATATTGCTGCTAAAAAACCGGGGCCACTACGCCGTTTCTTTAATGGCCTCGGCGGGGGTATTACATGGTTGCGCAACACGGTGATGAATATTTTCTTTCTCCTGTTAGTGCTGCTCATTATTGCCGCTATCGGGTCAAGTGCGCCCAAGCCACTACCGGCGAGTTTTGCATTGAGAATCGCACCGACGGGAATCCTGGTTGACCAACGCAGTTATCTAGATCCCACCAGTGCATTGTTGTCTGAAGAAGATCCGAATGAAAATGAAACGGTTGTCAGTGAACTGGTTGAAGCAATTAACCACGCAGCGACCGACAAACGCGTAACCGTATTAGTGCTGGAACCGGGCCGCCTGGTTGGCGGTGGCTTAAGCAAAATGAATGAGCTTGGCCAAGCGCTGGAAAATTTCAAAAGTAGCGGCAAAAAAATTATTGCGGTCAGCGATAACTACTCACAAGAACAATATTACCTTGCGACCTATGCCAACGAAATTTATCTGCACACGATGGGCACAGTAGAAATCACCGGCTATGACCGCTACATGAATTACTACAAAACGGCACTGGATAATCTCGGTATCACTATTCACGCCTTCCGCTCCGGCAAATACAAAGATTATCTGGAACCGTTTTTGCGCGATGACATGTCCGATGAATCGCGTGAGCACAACCAGCAATGGATCAACGAACTCTGGGCAACTTACACCAGTAACGTTGAACAACGCCGCAAACTTGCACCCGGCAGCATCAACGATTATGTAAATAATCTGGATGCGCACATGGCACTCACTGAAGGCGATAGTGCTAAGCTCGCCATTGAAAAAAACCTGGTAGACAAAACCATTTCGCGTCAGGAAGCAGAACAATTGTTAATTGATGCCGCCGGCAAAAGCGATGAAGGCGATTGGTACAACGGTGTTGGAGTAAGGTCCTATCTTGCAGATGTTCGTAAATTGCCAACGCTGGAGAAAAACAAAGTCGCGGTGATTGCTGCGGTAGGTTCGATTATCGATGGGCATCAACCGGATGGCAGCATCGGTAGCGAAAGCATGGTGGAATTATTGCGTCAGGTAAAAGATGACGCCGATGTAAAAGCCTTGGTTATTCGTATCGATTCCGGTGGCGGTAGCGCTTTTGCTTCAGAAATTATTCGCGCGGAAATTATTAAACTGCGCGAGAAAAAAATCCCGATTTATATTTCCATGGGCAGTGTTGCCGCATCTGGTGGTTATTGGATGGCAACGGCGGGCGATAAAATCTGGGCGCAACCAACGACCATCACCGGTTCTATTGGTGTATTCGGCGCATTCCCCACCTTGGAAAATTCGCTGAAAAAAATCGGTATTAGCACCGATGGTGTAGGCACTACTGAATTGGCCGGCACTATGCGCCTTGATCGTCCGCTAAGCAGCAAAGCCAGTAAAGTGGTGCAACACAGTGTGGACAGTATTTACCAACGTTTTATCACCCTGGTTGCCGATGCACGCAAACAGGACAAAGACGCGATCAATGAAATTGCACAGGGCCACGTGTGGACCGGCACCAAAGCCAAAGAGATTGGTTTGGTGGATGAATTGGGCACATTAAAAGATGTTATCGCAGCCATCGCCACTGAAGCCAAACTCGACAACTATAAAGTAGAGTTTGTACATCGCCCGCTTTCACCCAAGGAAGAATTAATTCAATCGTTACTGGGTGGACAAGCGGGGGCATTGGCACCCAAAACCTTGCTGGAAAAATTTTCGTCGCTCAGCGTACTTAATGACTTGGCGCCAGCATTAAAACCCTTACAGGAAATCAAAAGCCTGAATGACCCACGCGGTATCTATGTGAAATGTTTTGAGTGCGTTGCACCTTGATAAAGAAAGCGATTCTGCAAAATGATCAGGTATTAATTTGAATTAGTTGCTGTAAATAGAAATATATTTTTATTGAACAGGCGGGTTGGTATTACTAACCCGCCTGTTTTTCTTTCAAACTCAAATTTTTATTTCATTCGCAATTCGTTAATCCGGCAATCCAATCATTCACCACTTGCGCCGCGGCTGCATCTACCAGATGCGTTGCTAATGGTGGCATTTGGCTGCTATCACGCCGCTTCATTCGCTCCAGCACAATTGAACGCGCGGGCTCACCTGGCACGATCAAACGCGCGTTAGCAATTCCCAGATCGCCCACCAAAGGTAACGAATTACAAGCGTTGGTGGCGGACAAGGCAGTGGTAAAACGCAAATCCAGATTCGTCGGTGTGGGCCCATTCGGGCTATGACACCCTGCGCAGTTGCTGTGCAAATAAGAGCGTGCGCGTTGCGCAACTGTCGCATTGGTATCGGTTAATGAAAATAATTTCTCCGCTTTTTGTGCCGTGGTCGGTGCGGATGAAAATAACTGGATATGCGTTAAAGTATCAAGCTGATTTGCAGTGACATTGCTCGCCGGATAACGCATGGCAGAATTTAATTGCGCCGTTTCCAGCCCTAACGAAAAGTTGGCTACCTGGGTATGGCAAATTAAACATTGCCCTGCACTTGGATATTGCCACTGAATACCATTGATGGTTTTTTCCTTGGCATCACTTAATAAATTCGCATCGGTTTGATCATCGCGCCATTCATAGCTAAAGCCTTGCCAACCTAATTCGCCGCGCGTGAACAATCGCGTTTCAATAAATTGATCGCCCAATTTGAAATGCTTCATCAACACACTGCCGACGGGAAATAAAAAATCGCCATTTGCGGCGAGCTCAATCTTGTGATTATCAGGCACCGAGAGATAGCGTTCTTTTTCTGTCGAGTCCGACCACAGTTGATTTTCAACGTGATACGGAATCATCGCCGTTGCAGGTAATTTGGGATTACTCGCATCCACACAACCCGTTGCAGAAAGTCGTTGCGCCATAGTGCCGGGAACGCGTTCACCGCCTGTGGCCTGGAGTTTTACAATTTGTGAACCGGCACCGCTTTGCCCGATGGCATAAAGTTCGCCTTGGTTATCTTGCGCGAACGACACTATATCTACCGGCACATTGCCGTGACTGTTCACACTGATACTGCTATCGCCATTGCGAGTGATAGATTGCATAGTGTTCAGGCAGTAATCGGTGAAAAAATATTTTCCATAAGCCGCTGGATATTGCGTGCCGCGATAAACAAATCCACCAATCACCGAACAAACGCCGGTGTTGTGGCTAATCGATAACACCGGCTTGATTTTATTGGTTGTAGAACAGTTGGGCCTGCCGCTATAACAGCTATCACCCTCCATATCACCCCAACCATAATTACCTCCGCCGGTAATTAAATTAATTTCTTCCCAATCGCCCTGCCCGACATCGCCCGCCCATAGCTCGCCGGTTTCTGCATCAAAACTAAAACGCCAGGGGTTACGTAAACCGTAGGCCCAAATTTCCGGTGAACCGCCGCTGCTGGAAAACGGATTATCAACAGGAATGCCATAATTTTTCCCACCGCCAGTTAAATCAACATTAATGCGTAAAATTTTTCCGAGTAAATTATTTTTGTTTTGCCCGTTTTGCTGCGGATCACCACCACTGCCACCATCGCCCGAACTGATATATAAAAAGCCATCTTTACCAAATGCAAGTTGACCGCCATTGTGATTTGAATACGGCTGATCAAAACGCAGTAAAATTAACTCACTGTTTTTATCGATAGTACCGTTAGTGGAAAATTGATAACGTGCAATACGCGACTCCAGATCATTGCTTGCATTTAATCCCATGTAATAAAAATACACGTAGCGATTGCTCGCAAATTGCGGGTGAAATGCAATGCCGAGCAATCCGGTTTCACCTCCATTAAATTCAACGCGGTCTTCAATATTTAACACACTGGCCAGTGCATTGGCTGACGCTTGATTGGGAAAGCGCACCACAATTCCGGATTGGCGCAATGCATACCAATTGGCGTTATCATCAGGAGCCTGAATTAAATTAGTGGCCTGAGAAATATTTGGCAAGGAGGGAAATACCGCACTCCAGCTAATACTCGTCGTGCCCGACCCTACCGGTGCCGGTGCGAGGCAGGTTTTATTCGCAGGGCGATTGGCGAGACCTGAAATAACACTGCTGACGGAGGACGTTGTTGCGGAGGATTGCACACTGGATGAAAGAATCGGTATTGAAGAAACAGCGACTGAAGAAGTTGCCGGTTTATTGCCACTGCCCCCTCCTCCGCAAGACACCAATATCAAACAACCAGTAATAAAAATAATTTTTCTTACGCAGGTTTGCATGGCACATCCCTCAGCGTTCACGGTTTATGTGTTATATGGACTCATAATGCGCCGGTTAGATCCCTAAAACCAACGCACTATTCACATAAATAAAATTTCACTAAAAGAAAGAAACCACACACATAAAAACTGCTTTGCAAAAAACAACCTTCAATAAAAACGCCAGCATTAAGCTGGCGTTGGGGATGATCAATACACATTCAATCAGGAGTAGCCGTAGCAATTTTCTCAGGTTTGATAAGCGTTTTTATTGATAACAAAAAATTCCATCATTTCTTGTAATTGCACGGCCTGGTTACTCATTTCCTCCGCCGTACTATTCAGCTCTTCAGCAGCCGAGGCGTTTACTTGTGTGGTTTGCGCCAATTGACTCACTGCAGAGTTAATTTGCTCCAACCCTTTGGATTGTTCACTGGATGCTGCGCTGATTTCCTGTACGAGATCTGCCGTTTTACGAATTGAAGGCAACATCTCATTTAACAAACTACCGGCACGCTCCGCCATCTGTACACTTTTTCCTGCGACTGCGCCGATGTCCTGCGCCGCTAACTGACTACGCTGCGCCAGCTTGCGAACCTCTGCGGCTACTACCGCAAAACCGCGCCCATGCTCGCCAGCCCTACCCGCTTCGATTGCTGCATTTAATGCGAGTAAATTAGTTTGGTAAGCAATTTCATCAACCAAACTGATTTTTTCCGCAATCTGGCGCATGGCCGCTACCGTTTCACGCACTGCGTCACCACCTTGCGCTGCCGATTTTGCACTTTGGCTGGCGATGGAATCAGTGGCTTGGGCATTATCGGAATTTTGTGCGACAGCGGCGGAAATTTCTTCTACCGAAGCGCTGGTCTCCTCCACTGTTGCAGCTTGTTGTGTTGCCGCTTGCGATAAACTTTGCGAGGTACTGCCAATCTGTTCACTGGACTGCACCAACTCCTGCGCCGCATGGCGAATATTGGCAATAATATTCACCAACTTTTCACTCATCGTTTTCATAGCGCCGAGTAATTGCGCAATTTCATCATTGCCACGCACATGGATAGCAACCGATAAATCCCCTTCTGCCATACGCAATGCGGCATCACGCGCGCTATTAACAGGATTTAATATCCAGGTGCGAATACACCAGATTAAAATGGCGGCCACAATAAAAATGCTGACCACACCAATTAAAATCGCCACGCGACGCATTTCAATCACATCTTCCATCATTCGTTCTGCGGGAACACTCACGCGAAATGACCAGGGTGACGTGGTTTTGCCAACGTTAACCGGTACTGCAACCTGATAAGCATTTGCTTGCAGATGATCATCAAATAAATCGCGGCCCAATATTTTTCCACTATCGACGGCATTTAATAAATCAGGATCAGTAATTTTTTCACCCACATTTTTTGCATTGCCATCCCCCACATAAATTCCGCTGTGAGATAACAAACTGGCGTAGCCAATATCGTAAGGTTTTATTTTACTGACTTGCGCCTGATAATCAGAAAGCGCGATATCCACACCCGCTACACCCAACACTTGACCGTTATAAATAATGGGAACCGCCACAGTAGTGATCAGTGTTTCCTTGCCACCCACACTGTAAATATAAGGTTCGATCAACGTTTCCTCGCGGCTGTTTTTGGCTAGTAAATAATAATCACCAGCACCGGGTTTGTCGTAATCCACTAACGCTTCAACGGCGAGATTGCCCGCGCCACGATTCCAGTAAGGCACATAACGGCCAGTGGTATCGTGCGCATTGGTGTTGCGAAAGTTATTATCTTTGCCATCAAATGCATTGGGTTCAAATGCAGTCCACACGGCTAAAAAATCCGGATTGTTTTGCAGGAATTGACGCAGTAATTCATCCGCTACTTTACGCTCAGGATTGGTCAAACGTAGCGCCACCAATGCAGTCGCCAAATTGCGTGACGCACTCATCGCCACCTCCAGCCGCCCCTTTACACTGAAGGCTTCATGCTGGGCCAGCTCTTCGGCGTACTCCGCAGCCAGATCATGTTGCATATGGCTAGCCTGGGAATTTAGCACCCATAAGGTGATGACATAACTGATAACGACCAGCAGGATGATGGACATCATCTTGGTGTTCAGACTGTTGAGTTTCATAGTGGCTCCCTCGCCGTCGTTGCGACGCCTGACTGAAATTCCTAAAGCATAGTCCGGTTTGGCCAAAAGCCAGCAGCAACGTAAAGAATCGTTATGAGGGTTTTTACTCAGGCATAAAAAAGCCAGCAAACACTGGCTTCATAACTTGCACAACAATGAAACAAGGAGAACTATTTTGGGGTTAATGCCTGGAGCGCGGCTGATACATATACCAGTGGCGCATTCCAGTTAATTGCAATTTCATTACTGGCATAACTGCAGTAATTATCCAGATACGATTTAGCCGCAACACTAGAGGGATAAACAGCCTGGCAATCGGATTTATCCTGCTGGCCCGGCTGCGGACCACCGGCGA
Organism: Cellvibrionaceae bacterium; assembly: GCA_021151825.1. Taxonomy (GTDB): domain Bacteria; phylum Pseudomonadota; class Gammaproteobacteria; order Pseudomonadales; family Cellvibrionaceae; genus Cellvibrio. The sequence continues at coordinate 367,016 of JAGKWQ010000004.1, read as the reverse complement.
TAAAACCGGGAATGGGTTCGGGAATCCCATCCGCTTCTGATGGACGATGGTGCGGATGCAGCGTCGACTTTTCCCCAAACCCCGTTACAAATGAGGTATCAGTTGCGTTGCGCCCCAACACGTAATCGAGCAAAGATTGGGAGGCATCCAGATAGTCGCGCTTGCCATTCAAACGGTACGCCTGTAATAACATCATCGCCTGGTTTAACGCAGCGGAATTGCTGCCCCAGACAAAATCATTTTTCTCCATACTGACTTTGTAAGGCGATGCCAGCCACGCTGATATCAACTTATCGGCAAGGGTGTTAATGCGATTGGCAATTAATGCCTGATCAGCAACGGGCGAGAGCTTATTGCGATGGTGCGCCAGAGATACCCACGCCAATCCATGTACATCGCCCCACGACGGAACCGAATTAAATACTTTGGTGGGTTTCAACGCGGTGTAGTAACCATCTTTTTGGGTAGAGATATATAACTCGGCAGCAGCCCATGCAAATTCATCACCTAATGTTTTATCGCCATATTGCCCGGTAAACACGTCGGCAGGCTGTTGGTAAATAACAGCGGGGTTAGTATTCGCCCAAGTCCAGGCAGATTCCGCCGCTGCCAGCATTTTTGCAGAGAGCCCAGGCAATTGCGTTTCATAAGGGGCAAACACACGGCTGGCAGTCGCCATTACCGCCGCAAAATCCAGCGCAGCAGCGGTAGTTTTTTGCACCAGGTAACGCTCGCTGGTGGCTTGATCGGGCATCACCGTGCCATCAAAATTTTTGTTGGTGAGTTTGTGATAGACACCACCATCATTCGGGTCTTGCATGGTCAGCATCCATTCCAGATTCCATAGCGCTTCATCCAGTAAATCCGGTAACGCGTTGCCACTCTCGGGAATCACTAAATTCTGGCTGTTAAATATTTCCGGAAAATGTTCATATGCGGCCAGCAAGGTGTAAGTGGAAATGCCCGAGTTCACAATGTATTTATTGTAATCGCCAGCGTCGTACCAACCTTTGGGGCTGGATACAATCGCCCCCGCCGGGCGCGCATCACTCGCTGCAGAGGGATGAATTAATACTTGTGTATCGGGATGCCCGAGCGGCCGCGCAAATTTCCCGGCAAACTCAGGCAACAATTCAATGCCGCTGCGATTGAAATAAAATGCTTTAATGCTCGCGGCATTCAATGCGCTATATACATCAGGCGCGATGCTAAATACGTGTGAGTCTGCAACACTATCAACACGCAGCTGATAATCGCCAGGTGTTTTTACGCTGGAAAAATCCGCCAGTTTGACGTTTTCACCAGAGGCATCCCATGCTGCTGCCGCACTTAAGGCCCCACTAAATACTTCGGTATCCGTACCCGCTTTTAGTAATTTAAAAGTGCTGGCAGCAACGTCAGGCACCACTGCTAATTTTGCGGACTCGGGTAAAAATCCCAGCTGGTTTATTTTGATCAAACCAGTATTTGTACTGGAACTTACCACACTGGCAACTGTTGAAGAATTATTGGAATCGCCGCTGTTGCCACAAGCAACAAGAAAACAGGAAAGGCTAGCTACTGCAATGATGTGAGCTAAATTCGAGCGTGTCAGGAATATAAAAGGCATTGCATTCTCCATTATTGTGTCGGTGAACAAGTGCGAAAAAATTGCGTGCCAGCCAGATTGTAATTATTGCTGTTGTTGTTTTCAGAGATAAAAACATCTGCATAAACTAAGGCGCGAATAAATATCCGTCGCCCCGGTTTACGCAAATACGGGAAGTGGTCACACGATAGAAGAGAATTGTGGGTGCGATACCCGACGGGATCAAATTGCTAATACTTTCTTTACAAAAGGAATCGTCAATTTACGTTGTTCAGCCAGCGAAGCATGGTCCAAACGCTGCAATTGCCAAAACAGTTCATTGGTATCACGCGGCAAGCGCTGGATTATGTATTGCGCAACATCATCCCCCAATTCCAGGCCGCGAGCACGAGCACGCAATTGCAATGCTTGCTGCTTGTCTTCATCACCAAGGCTATGCACCTGATAAGTGATGCCCCACTGCAAGCGCGAACGTAAATCTTCCAGGGAAATTTCCAACTCACGCGGACTATGCTCTGCGGCTACGAGTAAACGTTTGCCTTGTTCGCGCAGGCGATTGTATAAATTGAAAATCGCCAACTCCCAATCTGAACGGCCAGCGATACTGGGTAAACAATCCAGGCAAACAAGATCCAGATCTTCCAGTCCGACAAATAATTCATCGGGCGCATAACCTACAAGGTCGCGCAAAGGAAGGTACTGTGCTGCTAAGCCCAGCTCTTGTGCCTGATGACAGGCTGCTTGCAACAGATGGGTCAATCCACAGCCGGGAGCACCCCACAAGTAAACAAATGCTTCCCCGTTACCATCAAGCTGCTCACGCAAACCTTGCACAACCATCGCGTTGTGGGTTTGCGCCGGGGCGTAAAAATTTTCAAAGGTCGCGTCATCATTTAAATTGACGCTGAGGGATAATTGCTGCGGCAAGTTAATCATAACTACTTCTGCCAAACTCTATTTTTGCCAAACGAAAATTAACGGATCTTCCAATGTACCTGCGTGGGCAGGAGCAGTAGCTGGAATAGATTGCGGAACGGTATTTTGTTGTTCACTGGCCAACGCCTGATCCAATTCCGCCATCGCTTCCGCATCAATATCAGCAGAAGGCGCAGACGAACCACTCGTTACAGCTACACCTGCCATATCCGGAACGAGGCGCCGCCCTAGCGCGAGCGTACTGAGCAGTAATTTGGTATCGCCTTCAGCAGTCAAGCGCACCAGCAAACCTTCAGGGTTTACTGTTACCACCTCCATTCGTTGCACCATCGCCAACTCCCCCAAATAGCGTTGCACTTCTTTAAAAGCGCCAAAGCTAGTGATATTGCGCACGTGCAGCACAATATTTTGCGGACCTTGATTGGTGGGTGTAATCGCATATTGGTTAGCAAAATAATCTGCTGCTCGATCAATCGCCGATGCGAATAAACCACCGGCTTCCGGTGTTTCATCGGTGAACGACTGGACGTTCCCGGCATGCAGCAATTGCCAATCGCCGACCCAAGGGCCCAATGAACCTAACGGTGCGTTTGCACTATCTATTGCTTCATTACTTGCGCTTGAAGGAGCAGGGATTGGTCCGGAATTAGACGGAGTATATCGCCCCACCAAAATGGCATCTGCTTTGTAACGCAATGAGGCGGCTTTAATTTTTTCTACGTTAACCGACCAGAGATCATTCGCTGCTAATTCGCCATCTTGTTGTGGAAATGCAAGCGGCAAGCCACGGTAAGTGGCTTGCGCTTGCATCGCCTGTAAATCATTTGGCTGCGGCACTGCACGCAAACCTGCCGGGCCTTTTGCAACTAACCACACCAATATTTTAGGGCGAGTTGCCGGCCACAGCGGCAATTGTGCATCGCGCAATAATTTCTCAATGGCCCGCGGTTCAAAATTTAATTGCAAACCGGTGGCGGGAATACTTTTTCCATCTTCAGTGACTTTTTCAGTGGTCGATTTGTAAGCGAAGCCAAATAGATAATTTTGTGCATTCGGCAATGCTTGTTGGATGGCCGGATGGCTGATGGCTGCGCGCTGACCTGAAACCCGTACAATCAATTCACCAAAACTGGCGCGGGCCGCAGCATTTCGTTCTGCTTCTGATTGATTTTTTACCAGCATTTCAGCACGGTAAATGTCCACGATTTGCCCGGCATTGACCCAACCGGCAAGTGGTAAAACGGCTAACAGCAGCATACGCAACAACAGAGAACGCACCAAAGCTAACCCCTGATTAAGTGATCATTCAACATGGAAAGGCCGGCATTGTAGCAGGCTTGCTCCAACTGGCGACGGCGATTATCACAATTCCCTTTAAACCATAAGGACAATTTTTGGCAATTTCCCGCAAGTTTCCCCCTGCGCAGCCATAAGCTGCTAGAATGGCGGCCTTTTTTTAAACCACTCCAACTGCCAGAGCTGTGAGCCCTTTCTTATGAGCCAAAACCAAACCCCTACCCCATCCTTAAGCTACAAAGATGCAGGCGTTGATATTGACGCGGGCGATGCATTGGTAGAACGCATCAAAAGCGTTGCCAAACGCACCCGTCGCCCCGAGGTAATGGCCGGTTTGGGCGGCTTTGCAGCCCTGTGTGAAATTCCCGAGGGCTATCGCCAGCCAGTATTGGTGTCTGGCACTGACGGCGTGGGCACCAAATTGCGCCTGGCAATGAACCTGCAAAAACATGACACCATCGGGATTGATCTCGTCGCTATGTGTGTCAATGATCTGGTTGTAACTGGCGCCGAGCCACTGTTCTTCCTGGACTATTACGCCACCGGCAAACTGAATGTAGATGTAGCTGCTGCTGTAGTTTCCGGCATTGGCGATGGCTGCGAACTCTCCGGCTGCTCGCTGGTAGGCGGCGAAACTGCCGAAATGCCTGGCATGTACGAAGGCGAAGATTACGATCTCGCCGGCTTCTGCGTAGGCGTAGTAGAAAAATCCGAAATTATCGACGGCAGTAAAGTAAAGGAAGGCGATACCCTGATCGCTCTCACTTCCAGCGGCCCACACTCCAACGGCTACTCATTGATCCGTAAAATTATCGAGGTCACCAACGCCGATCTGAATCAGGATTGCGGTGGCAAACCACTCGCAAATGCACTGATGGAACCAACCCGTATTTACGTAAAATCCGTTCTTAAATTGATTAAAGAGTCCAACGTTAATGCATTGGCCCACATCACCGGCGGCGGCTTGACTGAAAATATCCCACGCGTTCTGCCAGAAGGCTGCAAAGCGGTAATCGATACAAAAAGCTGGGCATTCCCACCGGTCTTCCAGTGGCTGCAAAAAGGCGGCAACGTGGATATCCGCGAAATGTACCGCACCTTTAACTGCGGTGTAGGTATGGTAATTGCCATCCCTGCCAGCGAAAAAGACAACGCGCTGAACATCCTGCGCGCTGCCGGCGAAAACGCTTTTGTGATCGGCCATATCGCCAAAGCCGTTGACGATGAACACCGTGTTGAACTGCAAGGCCTTTAATCGATGTCTCAAGCTGCGTCCCAAGCTGTAAAGTTGCGTGTTGTAGTTCTTATTTCCGGGAGCGGCAGCAATCTGCAAGCCCTGATTGACGGCGTTGCCGGTGGCGATTTGCCCATAGAAATCGCCGCTGTTATCAGCAATCGCCCCGAAGTTATGGGCTTAACCCGCGCCAGCAAAGCGGGCATCCCTACATTAGTACTGGACCATAAAAACTTTGCAAGCCGCGAAGCATTTGACATCGAACTGATGCGCACCATCGACGCCTACACCCCAGGGCTGGTCGTGTTGGCGGGCTTTATGCGTATATTAACCCCGGCGTTTACCGAACATTATTTAGGGCGCATGCTGAATATCCACCCGTCCCTGCTCCCCAAGTTTCAAGGGCTGCACACTCACCAACGCGCGATTGATGCCGGCGAAACCCACCATGGTGTAAGCGTGCACTTTGTCACTGCCGAACTGGATGGCGGCCCAGTGATAGTACAAGCAAGAGTTCCAGTATTAAGTAACGATGATGCAGGTCTGTTGGCCAAGCGCGTGCAGAAGCAAGAGCACGTCATTTATCCCCTAGCCGTAAAATGGTTTGCCGAGGGAAAACTAAAAATGACCAATGGCAAAACCGAACTTGATGGTGAACTTTTAGCGGAAAATGGCTATCAAATTGAGGCCAATGACATTTAACGGAAGATACTATGACCAGCTTTCGGTTTAGCGTTTACCCACTAATTCTGGCCAGCTTGTTGTTCGCCTCGTCAATCGTTGCGGCAGCTGATGCCCCAAAAACATTCGACAATCAATATAAAGCCAAGCTGTACGGCTTTAATATCACCGTTACCAATCGGCTCACCAAAAGTGCCGACAATCAATACGACCTGCTTTTCAAATTTGATTCGATGATTGGCACCATCACCGAAACCAGCAAAATGCAGTGGGATCCAGTTAAACAAACCATTAAGCCACTTCACTATTTATATAAGCGCCGTGGGCTAGGGAAAGATCGCGATGCCGACTTAAGTTTTGATTGGGAAAAGAAAACCGTTATCAACAAAGTACAAAAAACCAACTGGCAAATGGATATCACCCAGAAGGTGCAAGATAAGCTCAGCTATCAAATTCAATTGCAGCAGGATTTGTTGAATGGCCAGAAAAATTTCAGCTATCAAATTGCTGATGGCGGCCATTTGAAAGAATATAAATTTGTCACGCTGGGTGAAGAAATCCTGGAAACACCACTGGGCAAAGTGAACACAATTAAAGTGAAGCGCAGCCGCGATAACGATAAACGCGTAACTTACGCGTGGCTGGCCAAAGACTGGAATTATTTACTGGTGCGCCTGCAACAGGAAGAAAAAGGCAACCAATACACTATTTACATACACAAGGCGTCAGTCGATGGCAAAGCTATTGAAAAATTTTAGCGCCTTGCTTTTTAGTAAGTTAATTTTACCCAATTAAATTGCTTAACCAGATTTATTTACACATATTACTTAATCAAAAGGCCTTTTATGAAAATTGCAGAAAATAGCGTTGCCAGCTTCCACTACACACTGACCGATAGCACGGGCAAAGTGCTGGACTCTTCTGAAGGGCAAGAGCCCCTGTCTTATCTGCACGGCGCAGGCAATATCATCCCTGGCCTTGAACAAGCTCTTGAAGGCAAAGCTGTTGGCGATAAATTAAATGTTGCCGTAAACGCAGCCCAGGCTTACGGCCTGCGCGATGACAGCCTGGTACAAGAATTACCAACCACCATGTTTTCCGGCATTGAGCAAATTGAAGTAGGCATGGAGTTCCACGCGGAAACTGAACACGGTTTACAAGTCGTTACCGTTACCCACGTTGAAGGCGATCAGGTTACCATCGATGGCAACCACCCACTCGCTGGCGTAGACCTGAATTTTGATGTGGAAATTACTGAAGTGCGTGCAGCAACTGAAGAAGAATTAAATCACGGCCATGCTCACGGCGCCGGTGGTCATCACCATCACTAATGGTGACTGAATGAACCGCACAATAAAAAAGGCTCCATAGGAGCCTTTTTTATTGTATTACTTCAATTCCACTTTTTGCTCACCGCAACGACTGCATTTATAAATCGTCACCAGTTTTCCCTGCTTTACATCAAATTGCTTTTCTTTCACCACCTCCCACTTATGAAAACCGCTACGACATAAACTTTTACCTTTATGTTTTTCAAAGGGGCTTGGTTTTTTAAACGGGATTACATCGCCCACACAACAACCTGTCAGGTACGGGGTAAGGTAACGCCACGCTGGCCTTGATATTTGCCACCGCGATCTCTATAAGACGTTTCACATGTTTCGTCAGATTCAAAAAATAACATCTGCGCTATGCCTTCATTGGCGTAAATTTTTGCTGGCAATGGCGTGGTATTGGAAAACTCCAGAGTCACATGCCCTTCCCACTCAGGCTCGAGCGGAGTCACATTAACGATAATCCCACAACGCGCATACGTCGATTTGCCGAGGCATACCGTTAAAATATTGCGTGGGATACGAAAGTATTCAACGGTTCTCGCTAACGCGAAAGAATTGGGGGGAATAATGCAAACATCACTTTTGATATCGACAAAACTTTTTTCATCAAAATTTTTAGGATCTACCACTGTGGAATGAACATTGGTAAAAATCTTGAATTCATCAGCACAACGAACATCGTAACCGTAACTGGAAGTTCCATAAGATACTATCCGCTGACCTGCGGCATCGTAGCGAATCTGGCCCGGTTCAAATGGCTCGATCATGCCGTGCTCTTCCGCCATGCGGCGCATCCACTTATCGGATTTGATGCTCATAGAAACTCCCAAACAAATAACAAAACGGCGCGCATCATAGCCTTTTTCAGAGCAGAAAAACACCAGCACTAACGGGCATCAGCTTCGCCCAACAGGGTAAAAGCCATCGCCACCGACTTGTTTGCTGGCACACGTTCTATAGTCGTTGATGACGTATCAACGTTATTGCTTTCGTTGTCACCAGCACACTCATTCACCATCTTAACCAGAGTTTCGCGCAACACATTCAGGACCGATAACTGCTGATCAAGCTGGCTTATTTTGCCCACAAGCAACGATTTGGCCTCTTCGCAACGTCGGCCAGCATCCACATAGAGCACCAACAATTCACTGCACTCATCAAGCCCCAAGCCGGCGGCACGTGCACGCTGCAAAAAGCGCAATCGATCAATATCGCTGCCGGAATACACTCTGTAATCATTATTTTGATCGCGCATCGGTACGACCAACCCCAGGTCCTCGTAATGGCGAATAGCCTTGCTGGATAAACCGGACGCTTGCGCAGCTTGCCCTATATTCATCACCAACCTCCCGGTTAATCATTCAATTGATGGTTTAATTCTCACAAACCTTACCCTAACCGGAAAGATTGCACAATTCTGCCGCAGATCACCATAACTTGAAGTAACAGTCAGGAAAACTTTTGCTACTTGATGACACAAAAATACAAATTTAAACGCCAAAATTGTTGTGAATAGCTTTATAATAAGTGATGAAAAGCACGGTTTTGGTATTTATTTTTCTTTTTAAATCATTGTGTTAATGACGATTCTTGACAAAGAAACTTAATAATCCACAATAAGTGCATATTTATTACTCAATCCGCACAGGATAAAACATGCAATATCTCGACATTAATCACCCCGAGTGGCAAAAAATGTGGGATGAATTAGCAAGCTACTCCTTAAATGATGGCGACCCGCTATGCATTAATGAAGGTTATTGCTGGGAATATATGGGTTCCACTGCAGACCATCATCACCTTCGTCACCCCTGCCATCCGCTGACCAATAAACCGGAATACATGTATATCGAACGCTCGGGTGCCGCATTGCGTTGGGCGTGATCTCATTCCGGCTATCCCAGATTTATAACGCCCTCTATTCCCTTTCCCCTCAACAGCAAACCACAGACACATATAATTAAAATGTGTTAAGGTGCAGCGATTTTTACAACTTCCTTCTGTTAGAATCCAAACACAATAACAATGAAACGTTTCGCCTTGTTTTTAGGAATTGGAGGGTTCTGTACCCTACTCCAGTTTTTATTACTGATTATTTTTGTTGAGAGTCAGTTACTGCCCGAGGTTTATGCTTCTGCTGCAGGATATGCACTTTCATCGTTAGTTAATTACTGGGCGAATTATCACTATACGTTCAAGAGCACCAGCCGCCACAAAGATACTTTTCCCAAGTTTGTTGTTGCGGTAGCCATCGGCTTATCAACCAACACCGCGTTGTTTGCGGCATTTTTATTTATATTTGAACATTATCTTCCCTTGCCATGGGTGAAACCCTATTGGGTTGCACAAGTATTAGCGACGGGGATTACTGTTGTGCTCAATTTCCTCGTACATAAAATATGGATCTACAGGAACCATTAAAGATGACAACTTATATACCTTCGCTTGCTGTTGTTATTCCTTGCTACAACGAAGAAGAAATGCTGCCCAAAACATTGGCAACAATGTTGGCATTGCGCGATTCCATGATTGCCAAGGGAAAAATTAATCAGGATTCCAAAATATATTTGGTCGACGATGGCAGCAAAGACAAAACCTGGAAAATACTCAACGAAGAAGCAGCCAGTAACTCTGCACTGGTAGCAATAAAATTATCGCGCAACAAAGGCCACCAGAACGCGCTTTATGCTGGCCTCTGTACGACCACCGAAGACATCACCGTTAGTATTGACGCAGACTTGCAAGACGATCCGCAAAATATTGAGCTGATGGTCGACGAATACCTGAAAGGTCATGATGTTGTGTATGGGGTTCGCTCAGCGCGCCATACCGATACCTTTTTCAAACGCTTCACTGCAGAGGGGTATTATCATTTAATGAAAAAAATGGGCGTGGATCTGGTTTTCAACCACGCTGATTTTCGTTTGTTATCCCGCCGTGCACTCGACTCATTAAAACAATATGGTGAAGCTAATTTGTTCCTGCGCGGTCTGGTGCGCGAAGTGGGTTACCCTTCATCAACCGTAGAATATGAGCGTCAGGCGCGCGAAGCGGGTGAGAGTAAATATCCGTTAAAGAAAATGCTTTCTTTCGCATGGAAAGGTATTACCGCATTTTCAACGGCACCACTGCGCATGATTACCGTGCTGGGAATACTATCCGGCTTTGCGTCATTTAGCTTGATTGTGTGGGTGCTTATCGTGAGATTTTTTACCGAAAGTGCTACACCAGGTTGGGCGTCTGTGCTTTTACCTTTGCTCTTTATTGGTAGCGTTCAATTACTCTGCCTGGGAATTATTGGCGAATATCTTTCCAAAATTTACGAAGAAGTTAAGAAGCGTCCGAAGTTCCACATTAGCGATATCGTCAATAAAAAAGATTGATGCCTTTATGGCCCTACGGGGCCAGCATTACAATAAACGGATGGCAACATGAATAACGACAACACTGCCGACAACGCACCGCCACTGGGTCAGGCAGAGCTAGCTTCAAACACAGCTGCTGATATACCTTCCAGTATTAACGTTCCGCACGTGAGCTTCATTCCGCTTGATCAATTAACCGAGCGCTTTTATAGCGCAAAGCAATTCCTTACCTACTTCCAATTTTATTTGTGCGCGGCAATCGTTGCGAACCTTGGTTTGCTATTCTGGGATGGCAATGGTGGAGATATAGGATTCTGGGAGAACTGGGTTAAACAACTGTCCAATCGTGGCTATAAGGATTTCAATGGAAACTATCCACCACTGTATATTCACTGGCTTTATGTCGTAAGCCAACTGTATAACTATTTACAACTACCAGTAGAAAACAATCTTTTTCTCAAATACGTTTCGTTAATTCCAATTTTCCTATCACATTTTTTGCTGATTGCCATCGTTCATCGCTTGCTCAAAAATTATTGCACCTCTGCCAATCACTATCATGCTTGCATGTTATTAACAGCGCTTAATCCGGCGCTGTTTATGAATGGCCCGATTTGGGGGCAAGTCGATGTATTGCCAGTTATACCAGTGCTTCTCGCTATTCTTGCGAGCACTAGCAAAAAATACCGCGTTCTCACATTCCCGATTTATACTGCGGCGCTCTTAACCAAATTCCAGATGATTGCATTTGCACCGGTAATGGGAATTATCTTTTTCCGTCATTACAAAGTACATCTGGTTGGTTGTGCATTATCACTGCTGACTATTATCCTGTTGTTTTTACCATCGATTATCGTGGGTAGTTTTGCCCAATCATTCAAGCTGGCCTATATCGATGTGTTACATCAGTACGGCGCGACTACTATGGGCGCTGCAAACATCTGGATCTTACTGACTGGTAACGCAGCACCTGATACCGTAATTTTATTTGGTATAGAACCGGATTCCCCACTGGCAGTGATATTCAAAGCCAAGCACTTCGGGATGATCGGATTTTTCCTGGTATGTCTGGCTGTATTTTTACAAGGCATGGGAAAATTGGTAGACCAGCAATTGCCGCAAAACAACCCGCAAAATGCCGCACAACTTTTCTTTTACGCAATGGTTTGCACCATGGCATTTTTTGCATTGCTACCGGCAATGCACGAACGTTACCTATTGCCTGCAGTGATTGTGTCGCTGGTTTATTACGCATTAAATCCCGGTAAAATTATTTTCCCGCTGTTGTTTACTTTTATCTCTGCATTTAACGTTGCCATGTGTTTGGGTATCAGAACATCACATGTATGGCCGGCCATCTCATGGATAATGGTGGGTGCATTTAGTTACGCTGTTCTCGAATTACTATTCGGCAAACATTGGAGTAACTTCACCGGCAAATTGTTTTCCTGGTTTTTTGGAATTAAATATATTGCGCTGGTAGTACTGGTTATTGGTTTCTACCTGATTGGCCAACGCTTATATCTGGAAAGCAAACCGATTGATCCCGAATTACAGCCTCATCAGTTATCGTTAACTGAATTGCCTGTTGCCTTGAGTAAACAGGATTATGGTCAGTTGAATATTAACAAAAGCGTTAATGGCAACGCATTACGTGCAAATGAACACCGGTATGCCAAAGGTTTGGGAACCCATGCAAATTCCATCATCGAATATCAACTACCACCCAACACCAAAACCCTTACCGTTTCTGTCGCACTTGATGATGAAGTCGAATCAGCCAGTGTGAAATTCTCTGTGTGGGGCGATGATCGCTTGTTATGGGAATCGCGTAATCATTACGGTGCTGAAAAGCCGGAATTTGCTGAAATAAATCTGGAATCAGTGCAGCGTTTGCGCTTGCAAGTGGATGGCATTAACGATATTGGCGGCGACCATGCTGATTGGTTAAACCCGATTATTACCCTTGCGGCGCCAGATACTCCCGCGCCATAAGTAATACGAGATATTGAGCCTGTTATGAAAACAACTTACCGTTATTTGTTGACAACACTGCTAAGCCTCGGCGCACTAATAGCGTTGATGTGGTTATCTACCTGGCAATCTATTAGCTTGCAAAAAGTGGAAGTCGCCTATAACGGTAATGATTATCAAGCCATTACTTTACCCTTTGCACAGGACCATCTCGGGGGATATTCTATTCGTGTCACAATTGATGGAATTCGCTCAAATACACACAGTTTTAGAATTTACCCCGATGACGAAATTCATGCGTTGATCGTCAATGGAAAACCTGTATCACTGGAGCATATTTCTGCTGATGATCGTCGCAATTATGGTTCTGGCTTCAATATTGAAATAGACCAATTCACGCCCGATCAAACCAATGTTCTGGAGGCGCAATTAAGCAATGCCAGTAATCCGGCAGGATTTCGCATTGAATCTACCAAGCGTTTAAGCAACAGTAAATTAATTGCGATCTATGCAGTGTTAGTTGTTCTGGTGTTTGTACTAAAACGTCACCTGCAGATTAATAAAACCCAAACGCTGATTCTGTTGCTTGGTCTTGCAATTTCAACACTCTATTTATCCAAGACTGACGAACGCACACGCACCTTCGATGTATTTGAAGGCGGTGGCCATAAAGATTACATCGAATATTTAATTGAACATAAAAAGCTGCCGATACCAGGTGATGGATGGGAATATCACCAGCCGCCGCTTTATTACCTGAGTGCAGCACTGGCAAAACAAACTGCCCCCATTGATAGCAAAGTCTCCGGTGAATTGTGGGGGCAATTATTTGCAATGTTTTTGTGGGTGCTGTTTTTAATAGGCAGTCTTGCCACTATAAAACTCGCGTTTCGTAAGCATCCATTAGTTATCACCATGGCCAGCCTTGCGCTGTGTTTATGGCCATCCGGTATTATCCACAGTATTCGTATCGGAAATGATTTGGGTGTATATGCCTGCTACGCACTGTCATTTTTTTACACGATTAAATGGTGGAAGAAGCGCGACTCACAAACCTTGTTTTGGGCAAGTTTGTGGATGGCAGGCTCGCTATTGAGCAAATCCAATGGCTTGGCGGTTGCCGGTGTTTTAGGCGTGCTCATGCTATTTCATATTTACGGCCTCGCACGCAAACCGGAATTATTCCAACAACACAAAACCAAGCTATTCCGCGATGCAGCAATTGCTGGTGGTTTATTTTTCGCTGCGATCTTGCTGAACTTTGCCGATAACATTAAACATTATCTTGACGGCACCTCGGAAGATTGGTTGTTATCCAATGTTAGCGAAATGATTAACCCGGGATTAAAAGTAGGCAACGAACCTAAAAATTATTTGATTCTGGATACTGCCACTTTTTTAGAACAACCATTTATCAGCACCTGGGAAGATAAATATGGTCGCCAATATTTCTGGAATTTTGTGCTGCGCTCTGCGCTTTCCAGTGAATACTTTTTCAATGGCGACGGCATGCGAGCCTGGGGCACCGTTAACGGTGTGCTACTGCTGGCAATGCTTGCAGGCACAACTATTTTTTATTTGCAGCAACAGCCTCATACCAGCGCGGCCCGTTTTAAACGCCTTGCCTATCGCAACGCGCCCTGGATAATGGCATTGGTGTTTCCATTCATATTATTGCTGGCCTACCGTATTAAAGTACCGCTGTCTTGCAATACCGATTTCCGTTATATCTACCCCGTTCTTCTACCGATTTTATTTTTTGTTTTCCAAGCATGGAGCAGTTCTTCACGGCTTATGATTGCCAGGGTTATGACGCTGGCAGCACCGGTGATTGGACTGAGCAGTCTCCTGTGGATATATCTACTCCTTCAACAGTAAACATGTTGTAACTGACAGAAGGAGTTATTACCTAGAACACGCGAGTTTGCATAAGGAGATAAGCGATGCGCAACTTGCCATCATTACTGCTGACAGGTTTTTATTATTTATTTGGTTTGATTTTTTTGTGGTTGTTTTTAAGTATCACGTTTAACAACCAAACTTATCAGTTCAAAACATTGCATATAGTACTTTATGTAATCGGTTGGCTATTCGTTACCGGTTACGTTTATAAAGCAATCAAACATGCAGAACACTTCCTGCAAATCCATGAGCGAAAAATAGCATCGCTATGGATGCTCACCCTTTTTTCTGCACAACTTTTTTGTGGGTACTGGCTCGCCGTCGCTACCGGCTGGGATACGGAAGCAGTATTCCGCGGGGCGATCACACTAAAGGAACAGGGGAATCTTGGTGGCTATTCAGAGTACTTTCATATCTTTCCACACAATCTGGGGGCAGCCAGTGCATTACAACTGGTATTTACCATTTGCTCCATCCTCGGTTTTCAGGACTATCACTGGATTGCCACTGTTTATAATGTAATTTCAATCAACCTGGGCATATTGTTTGTCTATTTAATTTGTCGCGAGCTGAAAAGTATTAAGGCCGCTTTTTTATCCTTATGGTTAAGTAGCTGCTGTATCCCGCTGTATTTTTACACACCCATTTTTTATTCAGATACCTTGTCACTTCCCTTTGTGATGATGACCTATTATCTGTACCTGCAAATACTGAAAAGTGAAAACATCAAACGACAACTTACTCGCGCAGTTATTTTTGCAGTTGCCTGCGCTATTGGGACGCTCATCAAATTCACAGTCATTATTGTTGCTATCGCCGTTCTGATTGATCTGGTAATACGCGGAAACCTGAAAAAATATTGGCTTGGCGTTATTGTCGCAGGTGGCATTTTTTACGCCCTCTTATCCGGTTTTAATTATTATCGCTATAACTATTTGCTGGATAAAAATCTCTCTGAACAAAAGCAGGTTCCCTACACCCATTGGGTGATGATGGGGCTGAGTGGTAATGGCGCTTATAACGGTAGCGACTACGAATACACCTATACATTTTCCACCCGGGAGGCACGTGCCCAAGCCAATATTGAGCGCATCGGTCAACGGCTAAAAGAATATGGTGTTGTAGGTTATCTTGAGTTTCTTCACCGCAAACAGCAGTTAAGTTTTGGCAGCGGGATTTATGGTGTTAATGAAATGATTGACGATAACCCACTTCGCCCCAACTCGTTACACCAGATTGCTATAGAGGGTGGAAAATATTACGAAACCTTCAAGCATATGGCACACGGCTATCATATATTTCTGTTTTTATTAATTATCCTTAGCGCAGTTTATGACGCAGCGGCGAAAACGCGGGGATCAATTAACAAGTTGGTTGTTCGTTTATCAATAACCGGTATTTTTATTTTCCTGGCATTATGGGAAGCCAATTCACGCTACATTTTAAATTTTATGCCGATGTTTATCGCGTGCGCTGCATTAGGTTTCCCCGAGCTCTATCGAGTCGCGGGTATTATTAAAAACTCCCTTCAACAGCATATTCGTGAAACCCGAAGTAGTGATACCCAGCTCACTTGATTGAACTGCAGCAAGCCAGTCTAAACAGATGAGCTTGCTGCTTTCGCTTCGCGCGCCGCTATGCCGGTGTATTTCCATTTTCCCTGCTTCCACCGCCAGCGCTTGATTAACGCGCGCACAAATTCATCCAGAATTGCAGCGATCAATAATCCATACAAGCCAAGCCCACACGGAATCGCCAACACATAAGCTAGCGGTACAGAGAACAACCAGATCACACCAATACTCGATATCGATGTAAACGCCGCATCGCCTGTGCAACGCAATGCCGAACCCACTGTGATGTTCACCGTACGCCATGGCTCTGCCAAAAAGCTCAACACAAATGCCCACAAACCTATAGCAACTACTTCGGGATCACTGCTGAATAATTTCAAAATAGGTTGATTGAACAACAACCAGCAAAACGCCAGGATGCTGGTTCCAATCAAGGATATTTTTAAACTTTGCTTGAGTTGCTTATTGACCAAATCAAACTCGCCACGCCCTACCCGCTGGGCAATAATTGCTTCCGTCGCCATGCCGATGGCAATTGAAATCATCAAACAAAATAAAAAGGTGTTGTAGGCGTAAACTTTAACCTTAAGTGCAAGATCACCAACTTCAGCGGCGATCCAGTTAAGCGCAATCATATAAGCCTGGAACGACATAGGCTCAAGAATAGAGGGGGCGGCAATCATGATCACCGGTGCAATTAATACTACAAAATTTTTCAAACCTTCACGCAACGGGATATGAATACGCAATTTAAAATGCACAATCACCATAACAAATAACAAACTACAACCAGCAGCGATAGTACTGGCAATTGCCACGCCTTTTACACCAGTGGGAGGTAGCCCCATAAATCCATAAACGGCAATCGAACAGCCGATAATGTTGGCAACAAATAAAATAATATTGCTGAAGGTATTCCATTTGGGTTCACCATAAATATTCAGTATCGTTTGGTAAATAACCCGGCAACCCCAGAGTGCAACCATCCACCCGATGATAGATAAATAGGTGCGCGCGTAAGCTTCTACATCCGGACTCAATGACATGGCTGACGCCACCCAGGGACCACCATGGTTCACTGACAATCCCGCAATCAGCGCAAGAATAACCACAAAAATAGCGTAGGCCGCGATAGTGGCATTGCCACGTGCATAATCATTGGCACCAATGCGCTGACTGGCAATACTGGCTCCGGCAAATGCACTGACAATCAAAAATGCGTTGGCGACAAACACTAGCGGCGTAATCGCACCTACCGCTGCTGCTGCGCTGTCAGAAATACGACTGAGGAAATACATATCCACCAGTGGGATCGTATAAGTCACCGCCTGGTCGACAAACATCGGGCCAGACATCCCCCAAATACCTTTTTCAAGTACCTTGCTTTGCGGGGGCCGTTTGGAAGAGGTTTTTTCTGCTCGATAACTCATAACAGACTCAAAATAGGTACTGCTAAAGCACAAGACGCAAACCTGTTTACACAGATTTGCGTCCTTGTTTTGTACAGCAATACCGTTAAGGCAAGAAGTTGGTATCAGGCGTTTTTACCCGCCGATTTTCATTTGCCTAGTGTAGCGTGAAAGTGATCAGGTCGCCTCCCGTAATACGATTGCCGGTGGTGTAGTTACCACGCGGCGGCAGCCGAGATAACCAAGCCCGGTCACAAAGAGTGCACCGCTCAAGGGGGAGATCAACCAGAATAGATAATGTGGCTGGATAGGTGTTTCCAACACAAAAGTTTGCAGACTGATCAGCAGTATTTCCGTTCCGATAATCGCAATCAAACCGGCAAGGAAACCCAGAATCGCAAACTCGGTACAGATACTCCCTACAATTAATTGCCGGGGGCTGCCCAGCGCACGCAACAAACCCGCTTGTTGCTTACGCGCCGCAATGCTACCCATCACCGCCGCAAATAAAACCAGGCAACCGCCAATCAGCGTGAGCCACAATACCAACAAAACACCGTCGCTAACTTGATTCACAATTGAGCGAATTTGCTCAATGATTCGATCCAACTCCATAAGCAAAATAGTGGGATGAGCATGCAACAACGTATTGATAAAGGATTTTTGCGAGGGTGGTAAATAAATACTGGTGATATAGGTGGGTGAATATCCCTCCAATGAGCCCGGTTCAAAAATAAAGAAGAAATTGGGGCGCATACTGCGCCAATCGAGGCTGCGGAAGCTGGCCACCTGCGCATGCATTTCCAATCCACCGAATGAAAATTGCAATTTATCGCCAATTTTCAAACCGATTTCAGTGGCTGTTTCAATTTCTACCGATACGCCGGGCAGATCCGTTTCTTTGCGTTGCCATTTATCCCACCACTGACCTTCCAAAATTTTATTATCGGCAGCCAGTTTTTCTGACCAGGTAACATTTAACTCGCGGCGCAATGCATTGTTGGTTGAGCGTTGCTCTTCCGTAGTTTCAACACCGTTGATATGCGTTAAACGTGCACGCATCATAGGATAAATAGGTTCAGGTCGAACATTTGCCTCTTGCAACAAGGTTTGTACCTGCGGTAATTCCTCCGGCGGAATATTCACGAGGAAATGATTCGGTGCATCATCCGGCACCTGAACTTTCCATTCTTCGATTAGCGATGTGCGCACAATCGTCAGGGTAAACAGCAGCATAATTGCGATGGCAAATACCAGAATCTGGATAAGGCTCTGGCCGCGATTGCGTTGTAAATTGGCAAACGCTAAACGCCAGAAACCGCCAAGATTTACCATCCACTTTTTACTCAGTGCCAATAGGCCATAAGCAATGACCAACGTTGCAACGATTACGCCCAGTAACGCCCCTCCAATGCTTAATGCAAGCTCCAGATCGCGGCTAAATAAAATCACCAACGTCAATACCGCAAACAAGGCGAGCGCTGCTTGCATCCACACCTGTGTGGCATTGACTGCAAGTTCGCGCCGCAGAATTTTTAACGGCGGTACCGTCGGTAAATACCACAATGCAGGCAATGCAAAAAATACCACACACATTAACCCACTAAAAAAGCTGAGTGCATATGGATAAATACTGGATGGCCCAAGGCGAATTTGGTAAGCCTCCTGCAAACTCACTGCAATTAATTGCTGTAATAAACTCCCCAATCCCAAACCCAATAATGATGAGATGGCTCCCAGAAAAAACAATTGGGAAAAATACAAACTACGAATACGGGTTGCGCTGGCCCCCAGGCTTTTCATTAACGCCACCTGATCAGTGTGGCGCCCGGAAAATTGACGAGCGGCAATCGCAATTGCCACACCCGCTAACAACACCGCGATCACAGCTGAGAGTAATAAAAATTGTTTGCTGGTTTGCAGCGTACGCCCTACTCGCTCTTGCGCAGAATTAATATCCACCAAACGCTGGTGTTTATTAAGTTGCGGTTTTAACTGATCAATAAATTGTTTAAGTTGCTGAACATTATCACTCGCAACTAACCATTGATAATCAACACGGCTGCCTGGCTGCACAACTTTTGTTTTGGGCAGGTCAGCAATATTCATAATCAGGCGTGCACCTGTCATGCTGAATGGGCTGGCGCTATCCGGTTCGCGAATCAACACGTTAGTAACGGTTAACTCAAACTCTCCTACGGCAACCTTATCGCCAAGATTAATTTTTAACAGCGGTAATAAACGCGAATCAACCCAGGCCTCACCAGATGCAGGAATGCCTTTGGCAATTTCTATATCGCTGGTATTCATCGCAAAGGGAACACGACTAATTTCAAATTGACCACGCAAGGGATAACCAACATCTACCGCTTTTACCGAGGCGAGGTGCATTTCATCACCGGCAAACACCATAGAGGAAAATAAAGCAGATTGGGTTTGACGAATTTCTGCATCCGTTGCTCTTTCTGCCCATTCGCTATTGTGGGGCTGTGAGCCGCGCACAATATAATCCGCTCCTAATACGCTATTACTTTCACTGATCAAGGTAGATTCAAGGCGATCAGTAAAAATCGCAATACCACTTAGTACTGCAACGGCGAGGATTAATGAAAAGCCCAGCAGTTTTAATTCACCGCTGCGCCAATTGCGTTTGAGTAATTGAATCGCCAGCACTCTGCTACTCCTTCTTCGATACAATTGCGCCCGCAGCAATTTCAATGCGGCGCTGACACAGCTGTGCCAAACGCTCTTCGTGGGTAATCAAAATCAGCGTGGTGCCTTGCGCACGATTTAATTCGAATAACAATTCGATAATTCGAGCACCGGTAGAAGAATCCAGATTACCTGTCGGTTCATCGGCAAACAAAATTCGCGGCTCACTTGCAAACGCCCGAGCAATTGCAACACGTTGCTGTTCACCACCGGACAATTGTTGTGGATAATGATGCAGACGTGCTTCTAATCCCACACGTTGCAAAAATTCTTTTGCTTTGGCTTGCGCAGACTTATCGCCACGCAACTCTAATGGCAGCATCACATTTTCTAATGCCGTTAAACCAGGCAACAATTGAAAGGACTGAAAAATAAACCCCACATTTTGTGCGCGCACTGCTGCACGCCCCTCTTCATCCAGCTGCGATAAATTAGTGCCATTCAAAATAACTTCGCCCGTGGAGGGAACATCCAGCCCTGCGAGAATTCCAAGTAGCGTGGATTTACCGGAGCCCGATGCTCCGGTAATCGCCAGGGACTCTCCGGCATTCACATTCAATGAAATAGGCTGGAGAATTGTCAGCTCCCCTTCCTGCGTCGGCACATGTTTGGTGACTTCATTTGCCTGGACCATCGATGTTAATTGGGTGGCGCTCGGCGTGGCATTGTGAAGTGATACTTGGCTGGAAAGCGCAGACATAATTGATTAACCTGTAACAAGTTGATTAAGACCATTCTATTGGCAGAGGATTTTGTTAACCATGCAAAAATTGCACATTTACTTGTTTTTACTCCTGACTTTTGTCACCAATCTCGCCATTGCACAACAACCCACGGGAAAAATTCTGGTAATGGGCGATAGCCTTAGTGCAGGTTACGGCATAGATATACAACAAGGCTGGGTTAGCTTATTGCAAAAAGAATTAGCAAAAACCCATAAAGTGCAAGTCATCAACGCGAGTGTTAGCGGTGAAACCAGCTCCGGTGGAAAAATGCGCTTGCCTGCCTTGCTCACCGAACACAAACCCGATGTGGTGATACTAGAGCTGGGAGGCAATGATGGGTTAAGGGGGCAACCGCTAAAGTTACTGGAAAAAAACCTACAAACAATGATTGATGCCAGTAAAAATTCCGGTGCAAAAGTTATTTTGGCGGGCATGCAAATCCCGCCTAATTATGGCCCGCGTTATAGCAGCGAATTTAAAACACTTTACGTAAACCTGGCTGAGAAAAATGACTCCGGATTAATTCCGTTTTTATTGGAAGGCATTGGAGGAAAAGCAGAGTTGATGCAGCGCGATGGCATTCATCCCACTGCAGAAGCGCAATCCATTATCGTTGATAACGCATTACCCGAAATTAAAAAATATTTACGCGAATAGTGCCATTCAAACATGAACCGCGTTTACAGCGGTTCCAAATAATCTACCAATAATTGCAAATTGGTGTTTCCGCGAAATTCATTGATATCCAATTTATAAGCAAGGCGTACACGCTGTATTTGCGGATTAGGCCAAATACTAGTATCCACATTGAATGCAATCGCATCGACAAGTTGCTGACCTTTCTGATCCAGAGCCAATGTCATTTTTAAATGCTTCTCACCAACTTTGCGCTGCTGCAATAAATAGAATTCACCATCGAATATCGGCTCTGGAAAATGTTGTCCCCATGGGCCAGCGTCGCGCAATTGGGCAGCGAGTTGCAAATTGATATCCTGCGGAATTAACTCTCCATCACTGACAATCACCGCTTGTAGATCCTCGTCTGTTAATTGGCGACGTACTTCCTCGTCAAATACTTGCGCGAACGCGGCGAAGTTGTCACGCGACAAACTCATCCCCGCCGCCATGGCGTGGCCACCAAATTTTTGCAGTAATTGCGGATGGCGCGCAGCAATTGCATCCAGCGCATCACGAATATGCAAGCCGGGAACAGAACGCGCAGAACCTTTTATTTCATTATCGCCCACCTCAGCAAAAACAATTGTGGGCCGATGGTATTTATCTTTGATGCGGGATGCGAGAATTCCGATAACACCTTGATGCCAGGTTTCATCAAAAAGACAAACGCCCCACGGCAAATCATTTGCATCAGCCTGCAAGGTTTTTTGCAACATCCCCATTGCTTCTTGCTGCATTCCACTTTCTATGGTTTTGCGATCACGATTTAATTCGTCCATTTGCGCCGCCATTTCGCGGGCAAGATTTTCGCTATCGCATAATAAACATTGAATGCCGAGTGACATATCATCCAGACGGCCTGCAGCATTTAACCGCGGCCCCAGAGCAAAACCAAAATCACTTGCCACTAACTTATGCGCTTGTTTACCTGCGATTTCCAGCATGGCTTTTATGCCCGGGCGGCAGCGGCCGGCGCGAATTCGTTCCAGACCCTGAGCAACCAGAATACGGTTGTTGTGATCCAGCGGCACCACATCCGCAACAGTTCCCAATGCGACCAAATCGAGAAAGCTCGCCATATTAGGTTCAGGAATTCCATTTTCTTCAAACCAACCAATTTGACGTAACTCACCGCGCAGTGCATTCATCACATAAAAAATGACACCGACACCGGCAAGATTTTTACTGGGGAATTCGCAGCCGGGCTGATTGGGATTCACAATCGCATCAGCATCCGGTAATTCTGCACCCGGCAAATGGTGATCAGTTACGATGACCGCAATTCCCAATTCGCGCGCCGCATTTACGCCTTCAATACTGGAAATTCCATTGTCAACGGTAATGATAATGTCAGGCTGTTGCGCTGCAGCGACTGCGACGATTTCCGGTGTTAAACCATAACCATATTCAAAACGGTTAGGCACCAGAAAATCCACCGTAGGCAATCCCATCGCACGCAATGCCAACACCGCTAATGCGCTACTCGTTGCACCATCTGCGTCAAAGTCACCGACGATAACAATCTTTGCTTGCGCAACAACTGCATCGGCCAACAGGCTTACAGCCTCAGCAAGCCCTTTGAAATTTGGCTTATGTAAATGCGCTAACTGATATTGCAATTCACGCCCGTGTTGTACGCCACGTGCGGAGTAAATGCGCTGCAATAGTGGATGCAGAGGTTGATCAAATTGCGCAAGCTGCGCCAACTCACGACGACGAATAGTTTTTTGCATAGGATTTCTTTAGTAGTTGCACCTTCACAAAGAAAGGCCGGAAGGGATTTAATCTCCCCTACCCTTCATTTTTTCAAAGAGGGGGAATAAAAAAAGCCGCACTGGAATTACCAGTGCGGCTTTTTTGGTATCACACAAAATTACTTGCGCACATTGGCGGCAACAAATTGCTGAACTTTAGCAAGATCTTGCGGCAGTACTGTGTAACGTTCTTCTCGCTCGAATAAATCGTTCATATGGTGTGGCAACGCCGGATCAGCATCCTGCCCTGCTTTGCGTACTGCTTCCGGGAATTTTGCCGGATGAGCAGTTGCCAGTATCACCATTGGAATGTCCTGACGGCGGCGGGTTTTACGCGCAGCATCCACACCAATTGCAGTGTGCGGGTCCAACAGGTATTCAGTACGATCAAACACTTCGCGAATGACATCGATAGTCACTTCGTCGCTAACACCGTGGCTGGTAAATAATTCGCGCGCACGTGCCAATGCCGATTCTTTCAAGGTCATGCTGCCGGATTTGAAATCCTCCATTAGCTGACGAATTGCGCCGCCATCGCGATCATACAAATCAAACAACATACGCTCAAAGTTGCTGGAAACCATGATGTCCATGCTGGGCGACAAAGTGTGTTGTAATTGATTTTTGCTGTGATCGTTACTGCTGATGCAACGGTGCAGAATATCGTTGCTGTTGGTAGCAATCACTAATTGGTCGATTGGCAAGCCCATTTTTTTGGCGAGGTAGCCAGCAAAAATATCGCCGAAGTTGCCAGTGGGAACCGAAAAGGCAATTGGACGATGCGGAGCACCCAATGCCAGACCCGCATAAAAGTAATAAACGATTTGGGCCATAATGCGCGCCCAGTTAATCGAGTTTACTGCCACCAATTGACGACCTTCCGGCAAGAAAGATTGATCGCCGAAGCTGGCTTTCACCATGTTCTGGCAATCATCGAAATTACCTTCGAGTGCAATATTAAATACGTTTGGTGCAAGCACAGTGGTCATTTGGCGACGCTGTACATTGGACACACGATTATTCGGATGCATGATAAAAATATCGATGTTGTCGCAACGGCGGCAACCTTCAATAGCTGCAGAACCGGTATCACCGGAAGTTGCGCCCATCACTACCACTTTTTGATTGCGCTTTTTCAGCAAGTGATCAAGCAAGTGACCAAGGAATTGCAACGCGAAATCTTTAAACGCAAGAGTTGGCCCCTGGAACAATTCCAGAATCCATTCGTTATGCGCGGTTTGCACCAAAGGTGCGATGGCATCGTGACGAAATGTTGCATAAGCATCGGCAATAATTTTTTTGAAATCTTCATCGCTGATTGCGCCGGCAACAAAAGGTTTCATCACATTAAATGCAAGTTCCTGATAGGACAAACCCGCCCAGGATGCAATTTCTTCTTTAGAAAAAGTTGGCAAGGTTTCGGGTACGTACAAGCCACCGTCCGGAGCCAAACCAGTGAGTACCACTTCTTCAAAACTGAGTGCGGGCGCCAGGCCGCGGGTGCTGATGTATTTCACAATTAATAACCTTTAAAAAATTTGCTCGCCAGTTTCATTGCTCTGATTATTTCAATGCTTCAACACGAATACGCTGTACCGAACCACTGATAGCATCCAGCGCTTCGATGCTGCGGATAGCGGCAGCAAGCTTTTTGTCCTGAACATTATTAGTCAACAAAATCAGTGGTACGGTGGACTCACCTTCTTTGGCTTCTTTCTGGATCATCGCTTCGATACTGATTCCGGAATCACTCAGAATGGTCGCGATTTTGGAAAGTACACCGGGCTTATCCTGTGCAGACATACGCAGGTAATTAGCTGTTTCAACTTCTTCAATCGCCAGGATTGGTTGCTCTGAAACAAAATCTGCACCAAAGCCCAAATAAGGCACGCGGTGCTCCGGAGATGCAGTCAGGGTACGCGCCACATCAACGATATCACCCACAATCGATGATCCCGTAGGTTCGGCACCGGCACCGGCACCGTAATATAGTGTTGGACCTACAGCATCACCTTTAACCAATACGGCGTTCATCACTCCATCAACATTAGCGATTAAACGCTTTTCCGGAATTAGCGTTGGATGTACGCGCAACTCGATGCCTTTGGCAGTACGGCGGGCAATACCAAGGTTTTTGATGCGGTAACCCAGCTCTTCCGCATAGGTGACATCCTCAGTAGCGATTTTGGTAATACCTTCGGTAAAGACTTTATTAATCTCTAACGGGATACCAAAAGCGAGGGAAGCAAGAATCACCAGCTTATGGGCTGCATCTATACCTTCCACATCAAAAGTAGGATCTGCTTCCGCATAACCAAGCGCTTGCGCTTCAGCCAACACATCGTCAAATGAACGACCTTTATCGCGCATTTCAGTGAGGATAAAGTTACCTGTGCCATTAATAATACCGGCCAGCCATTCAATATTATTAGCTGCCAGACCTTCGCGAATGGCTTTGATAATCGGAATACCACCAGCCACAGCTGCCTCAAAAGCCACTGTCACACCTTTGGCTTTGGCCGCTGCAAAAATCTCGTTACCGTAATGGGCAATCAATGCCTTGTTGGCAGTCACTACATGTTTACCATTTTCAATGGCTTTCAAAACCAGATCTTTGGCGATGGTGGTACCACCGATAACTTCTACCAACACATCAACATCAGGGTTGTTGGCAACTTCGAAAATATCGCGGGTAACGTTAAATTTTGAGGTATCAACATTAGGGTTATCGCGGCGAGCACCAATTTGCACAATGGTAATATCACTACCGGCACGGGCATCAATATGCGCTTTGTTGCGCGTGAGAATATTTACAGTACCGCTGCCTACGGTGCCCAGACCGCAGATGCCTATTCTTACCGGTTTCAAGGTGAATTCCTCGTCAAATTGAAGTGTGTTTTACGCCAATACAAAAAAGACGGCCACCATACTCATGGTGGCCGTCAGTGTCAATTGCAGTGGTAACGGCGACCAGAACAGAGATCGCAAGATACCGAAAATTGATTAAATATCGATTAAATACCCAAGCTTTTTGCCAAATCTTCTGGCGGCAAATAACCAGGCATCAACTTACCATCAGGCAGGAACAATGCAGGAGTGCCATTTACACCTAAATGACCGCCCAATTGAAATTGTTGTGCCACCGGATTATCACAGGTTGCAGGAGCAACATTTTCATCTGCCTTCAACTTGGTCATTGCAGCCAATTTATCTTTAGCACACCACGCCGAAACCAGCTTGTCCGCAGATGGACTGGGGATACCGGCACGAGGATACGCCAAATAGCGAATCTCAATACCCAGATCATTGTACCCGGGCTTCTTCTGGCCACCTTCTTCATAGGTATGCATTTGGCTATGCAGCTTGCGGCAATAACCACAATCAACATCTGTGAATACGTACACTACAGCCTTTGCCTTACCTTGGGGCTTGAAGTTAATACTGGACTTCCCATCCAAGCTAGCTAAAGCCTTCTTGCGCTCTTCGATTACATAAGGATCTTCAATTTTGGCGAAGCCAGAAGCGTCGATGCCAAAAATTTCACCAGCAATAAACTTGTCCCCTTCCGGAGTTACATAAAGAACAGGACCACCAGGAACCTGAACTTGATACAAACCTTTAATCATTGAAGGGCGAGGCTGGCCGAAATTAATATCCGGACGAGCCTTATGCAAGTTCTCCAAAATAGTTTCTTCAACGGTTTTGCGCTTGAGCAAATCACCCTGAGCCAAAGCCATGGGGGTAAATGCCGAAATGGACAATCCCGCCAGCGCGACCAATCCTAAGTGTTTCAATGTTTTTATCATAATGATGTCTCGTGAATGTCAATAATCGTCGTTCTAACCGCGCGGATGATGCAGCGCATGCTGTTGTTTCATCCGCAATTTTGCCACATGGGTATAAATCTGGGTCGTTGATAAATCGCTATGCCCGAGTAGCAACTGTACCACACGTAAATCCGCTCCGTGATTCAATAAATGGGTCGCAAAAGCATGGCGCAGAGTATGCGGCGACAATTCTGCCCGAATTCCGGCCACCTCCGCCCAATATTTAATCCGGTACCAAAACGTCTGGCGAGTCATAGGTTGAGCCCGCGCACTGGGGAATACTATCTCATCCGGCATATTATTCAGCAACACAGGTCGCGCTTCACGCAAATAACGCTCCAACCAACGTGCCGCTTCCTCGCCCATAGGCACCAATCGCTCCTTGCTACCCTTGCCGATAATGCGAACTACGTTCTGGCGAAGGTTGATTTGCAACATACTCAAACCAACCAGCTCGCTAACCCGTAGCCCACAGGCATACAGCACTTCCAGCATGGTGCGATCACGCAATCCGATGGGATTTTCTACATCAGGTGCCGCCAGCAGCGCTTCGACATCGGATTCTGTTAAAGATTTCGGTAAAGGTTTACCTAATTTGGGATTTTCTATCAGGGCAACAGGGTTTTCCTTTAATAGGTTTTCACGCAGCAAATATCGGTAAAAGCCTCGCAGGCACGACAGGAAACGCGCGGAAGTTCTACTGGAAAGCTTTTGCTGAAAACGAAACCCAAGGAATTGCTGGATTGCTGCAGAGTCAGCACGAATCAACTCGTTATTATGTTGATTCAACCAGATAGCGAACTGCGACAAATCACGACGATAAGATTCCTGGGTGTGATCGCTTAGCCCTTTCTCCATCCAACTATTATCAATAAAAGAATTGATAAGATCCTGGTCCGGTTTACTCGGCGCAGTTATCTGATCAATATCTTCAGCGGATGGAATGTCGGTCATAATTTTTGTCGCTGCAAATAAAAATCGAGCCTAACGATTCAGGATTAACTAAACAACTATCCCGTGCGAAAAGAAATTAAAAGATTTATAAACAGAAATCTAAAAACAAAAAAGCCGAAACAGTTTCCTGTTTCGGCTTTTTATAGATCGATATAACGATCTGATCTTACACCAGCTTTTCTTTGATACGAGCAGCCTTACCAGTAAGGTCACGCAGAGGAGAAAACTCAGGCAGGTTTGACTTGAGCTGTTCTTTTTCCAGTGCATCGATAATTGGGTTACTCATGATAATCTCCTAAGAGTCTATAGCTTCACAGCTAGAGTTTGTCGTATCAAGGTCACGACGATATTCCGTCAACAGCTTCTGCTGCTCCTCGGTTAAGTTTATTGCTTGCAATAAATCTGGCCTTCTCAGCCATGTTCGCCCTAACGATTGCTTTAATCGCCAGCGCCGAATCAGTTCGTGATTACCGGATACCAATACATCCGGCACACGCATTCCTTCAAAATCTTCAGGACGGGTATAGTGTGGACAATCCAGCAACCCATCCGTAAATGAATCCTGTTCCGCTGACAGTGCATGCCCAAGGGCACCCGGAATCAGCCGTGTTATCGCATCGATCAGCACCATTGCTGGCAACTCACCACCGCTTAACACGTAATCACCGATGGACCATTCTTCATCGATAACTGTTTGTATTAATCGCTCATCAATACCTTCGTAACGACCAGCCACCAAAACCAGATTACCGCTAGCTGCCAATTCAACAACACCGGATTGATTCAGCGTTCGCCCTTGGGGTGAAAGGTAGATGACTTTTGCATCATCGCCAGCCCAAGTTTTTGCAGCAGCTATGGCATCGCGCAGTGGCTGCACCATCATCACCATTCCGGGACCACCGCCAAATGGCCGGTCATCTACCGTTGAATGACGATCATGGGCAAAATCACGCGGAGTTATTGTTTTTAACTCCACCAAACCCTGCTTGATCGCGCGGCTGGTTATCCCAAAATCGGCAATTGCGTTAAACATGTCAGGAAAAATAGAAACAACCGCAATTTTAAGCAATTGACGATTACTCCTCTCGCCCCACAGCGTTTACGTCAGAAAATTGAGTTTTAACAACTAAAACTCGGGATCCCAATCGACCAGCATTTCGCCAGCTTCAAGATCAACAGACAACACAAACTGCTCAGGCACATAAGGTATCAAGCGCTCGCGCTGATCAATACTCTCTGCATCTGCAACTACAACAAGCACATCGTTTGCGCCTGTTTCCATCAATTTGGAAATGACACCAAGACGTTGACGCTCACCACCATCGAACTGACTAAACACTACCAAGCCTTCAAGCTGGCTCCAATAGTATTCGCCATCATCCAGTTCAGGCAACAACTCGCGCTCGACAGCGATATCAGCGGCGGTATATTGCGCAGCCAAATCGCGATCATCAATACCTACGATGTGCGCGACAAATGCATCGCCATGAGGGCGAGCTTCGTCGATCTCAATTTTTTTGACACCATGTTTGGTTTTCAAAAACCAGGGATGATATTCAAACAAATTTTCTTGCGGATCGGTGTAAGAGTGAACTTTCACCCACCCTTTCACACCATAAACAGCGGTAATTCGCCCGACATTAACTAAATTGGATTCCGCAGACATCAGGCGCCTTTTACTGTTTTATGCAGGCAATTAAGCTGCTTTTTTGCTTTCTTTAACCAGTTGCTCAACGCGCTCAGACAACTGTGCACCTTGACCAATCCAGTGTTGCAGGCGGTCAGCATCAACACGCAGGCGCTCTTCTTGACCACGAGCAACTGGATTGAAGAAACCAATACGCTCAAGGAAGCGACCGTTACGGGCGCTGCGGCTGTTGGTTACGGTCAGATGATAAAATGGACGCTTTTTAGAGCCACCACGTGACAGACGAATAGTTACCATTGAGGTCTTCTTCCTGTATTTACTTATGGGGAAAGCCTGGGCCTTCCAGTTAAAATTCGACTTTCAAGTTAAAAAATCGTTAGTCGCACAAATAGCTGTGCGAAAGGCGCGGCATTTTAAGGGAAAGTTTTGGCTTTGTATAGGCTAATCAATCATCTCAATGTAAAGGCTCGCCCACTTTAACTATGGGACAAGCCCTTTTATTGCCACCAGATGTTGTGCTGGAGCAAATGGCAGCACCGAAAATCAATCACACATATCCGCAAAACGGTTGGTGAATGTTAAATCTATGGGATGGGCAAAACCGGGTAATTGCACACTTTCCTGATCCAGCCTGATTTGCGACTCATCAATCAAACCTTCACCAAAATGATAAATCGTAGCGAAATTACCTTGTTGCGCAGCCACATCATAAGCTTGTGCCGCTGCACGAACCTGCTCACGCTTGTCTTGATACCGGGTAATAACCTTATCGCCATAACGACGAGTCAACATACGCTCAACCACATGCGGGGCAAAAATACTGGCTGTTGCATTGTTGCCACCAAAACCTTTGGAATTAAGGAAGGCAACATCCAGTGGTTGTGACGCAACCACGTCTTTTGTGGATATCTGTAATCTATCAGCAAAAACATCATCCGCTACTTTATCGATAGTTTTGATACCCGGGATGATGCCATATTTGAAAACCCCCAGACTGGCAATCAATTGCTCACCACTGGCAGCAGACAATGAGTGCCCCACATAGGCCTTAACCGCCGACACCGGCCAATTATCAATTCCGAATACTTGCGCAACCTGATCAAAAATTTGGGATTCAGTCACCCGGTTTTGTGGAGTACTTGAACCATGAGCCTGGATCAAGGAACGCTGCTTAACTGCTTCCTCACCCAAAATCGCTTTAGCAGAAGCAACTGCCTTGGCCATTGTGATGTAATTACCTGGACCCGGTGCCGAAATAGACTTTTTAAAGCCATCCGCATTGATAAAAACATCACCAACAGCGCCATGGATATCTGCACCCAACTCAATCGCCAGGGCATCATCCATCAACACCACATATTGACTGGCCTCTGCCATGGTAAAACCGGCATTTTCACCAAAAGGACGACTGGTGCGGCGCGGATCGGCTTCTTCGGTACCATCCAGTTTTTTCAACTTTTCTTCGCTGGCTAATGCCCCCATGGTTGCATAGCCATCAATAATCTCCAGTACGATGGGCGCTTCAGCACAGCCTACAACGGCGACGCGGCACTTGCCTGAAGTGATATCGTCAGCCGCCGCCTGAAGGTTATAGAGGAAAGAAGCGCAGGCACCGGTAATTGCACCGGTTTGCCCGACACTACCAAGAATATAAGCATTCACAAAATCCGCCGGCATAGTGTTCAGGCCCAACGGGCATTGCTTGGCACTAACACGCCCGCCCTTCAAACGTGATTGCAGCAAACCACCAAAACCATTTTCATCCATCTGGCTCATCACATTACTGGCATAAACCCCAACCTGATCAGGCTGCACCGCCGCCATGACTGTTTGCCATTTAATGCCAATAGATTGAATCGCATCTGATGCACCGATAACAGCAAGCTGTAAGGCACGCGGATGATAATGGGAGTTGTACAAAGCGCCAGGATTAAAACCGCGCGGCAATTGGCCCGCAGACTTCACAGGAATATCGCGGTAGCTATCAAATTTAACATCGAGACCTGCAGCAGCAGTGACGCGCACGCGATCACCATCCACATCTTCCACCTGCCAGTCAGATGGAACCGGCTCCGGTAAATCGCGCTTGCGCAGCTCAAATACCAATGGCGCGTCTCCAGACCCTAACGTCGCCGACTTTTGCCAATGCGCGGCATCTACATCAAAAAACGTTTTATCGATACGGCGAATGAGGGTTCCATCTAAAATTTGCTCGCCATAACGAGCCTCTATATCTGCCAAACCGAGGGTTTGATCTGCTGAATCGCGGTATGCACCCTCAACATAGGATACCAACCCCATCATCACCGCCAAACCGGCAAGGGTTTCCTGACGAGCCACGTCTGGCAGGCTTTCAATCACCATCCGGCGATAGGCATGATGACCAGACGCTCGGCCAGCCGCATTAAATCCACCAAAACCTACAATAACCGGCAGGCGCGCAACAGACATAGAAAACTCCATTAACAAAACAACACTGATGATGGCAGTGTATGAGCTTCCCCAAAGCATGTCCCTGCCATTTTGGTCATTTTTAGTGTTAAATTGGCCAAACCATCCATACAGTGTGCCTGCTATGCACCAGAACTTACCCATCCGGATTCATTTCATCTTGTGCGAGCGCATGCTCACTACCAGCAGCACGCTTCCGATGGAAATGCTATTAGCGGCAGAAAGCGCTATGCATACCATGCTACCTCCAGATCAACGCCGCCCTCTGGAAATAAAAACACTGGGATTAACCACAGATGCCGTTGCCACCCGCACCGGCTTGCGCTGGCAACCAGACTTGAGTATCAGCGATAACCCGGCCAGCGACCTGATTTATATCCCTGGCCTATGGCGCAACCCCCGCCCTATCGTTAAACAGCATTCCGCTTTGCTTGGTTGGCTGCGGGGACAATACCAAAATGGAGCGATTATCAGTGCCGTCGGTACCGGCGTATGTTTTTTAGCTGAAGCGGGGTTATTGGATGGAAAAGCGGCGACCACTCACTGGCATTATTTCGATCAATTTCAAAAAGATTACCCGCAGGTACAACTCAAACGACAATACTTTATTACCCAGGCAGGCAATCTTTATTGTGCCGCCAGCGTCAATTCACTTGCCGATTTAACGGTACATTTTATTCAACGTTTTTTTGGCAAAGCAATTGCGAGCCACGTGGAGCGACACTTTTCACACGAAATACGCAAAGCTTATGAGACGAGCGGTTTTTTTGAAGCAAGCGAAAATCCGCACCCGGATGAACAAATCACCCAGATTCAAATATGGTTACAAGATAATTACCACCGCGAGATATTATTTCCACAAATTGCAGAGCGTTTCGGCATGAGTATACGCACACTCAACCGCCGCTTTAAAACTGCATTAGGACAAACACCGCTAGAGTATTTACAAGAGATACGCATTAATACAGCAAAAGATTTATTAAAAACAAGCAACCTATCAATCAGCGAAATCGCGGATAAGATTGGTTATGACGATACCGGTTATTTTACCCGCCTATTTAAAAAACATTTATCTACAACACCAAATGCATACAGGAAAACTGTGCGCGCAAAACTATTCAGAACCTAAAAAAATCCCCGCATATTTAGCGGGGATTTTTTATATACCGTGCACTGAAAACTTAGGCTGCATTCGTCGTCGCTGGAACAACCGTTAATTTTTCAGGCGTTTGAACACCAATCGGGATAGTGCGCGGCTTCAATGCTTCAGGAATAACGCGCTGCAAATCTATGTGCAATAAACCATTTTCATAATTGGCTGATTGTACTTGCACATGATCTGCTAATTGGAAGCGACGCTCAAAACTGCGCGCAGCAATCCCCTGATGTAAATAAGTGCGCTGTTCAGTTTCAGCGGTTTTATTGGCAGATACGGTTAGATTATTCTGATTGACTTCAATGGTTAATTCAGACTGATCAAAACCGGCAACCGCCATAGTAATTCGGTATTTATCCTCACCCGTCAATTCAATATTGTACGGCGGATAAGAAGGTTGGTTTTGCTCTGTTCGCGCAAGGTTATCCAATAGATTAGCCATGCGATCAAAACCAATTGCAGAACGGTACAATGGAGAAAAGTCAAAACTACGCATAAAAATATCCTCAACATGAGCAATATTAACAAGGTGACTCATCAATTGATCGAGTCGTTTAAGTGGAGGCGATCCTCTATCGAGCCATCGCATAACTTAAATAAGGCCCTGCTGAAATATTTCAAGCGTGATATGTAAAAATTTTTTATTTTATTAATAACTCCTCAAAAGTATCTTTCAAATATGGATAGCGAAACTCAAAACCACCACCGAGAGCTTGAGCAGGCAACACTCGCTGGCTCGCAAGTAAAACAGCATCCGCAATTTCACCAAATAGCAGACGCAATACAAAAGCCGGCATGGGGAATAACGCAGGGCGATGCAACACGCCGGCTAAAATATGTGAAAACTCACGATTGGTAACCGACTGAGACGAAACAGCATTTACCGGCCCCGTGATAACAGGATGATCAATTACAAAAAGGATCAACCTGACCATATCATCAATATGAATCCAGGACATATACTGCTCCCCGCAGCCCATTGGACCACCCAACCCCAACCGAAACGCAGGTAACATCTGCTTGAGTGCTCCACCATTAACACCCAACACTATGCCTATACGTAACACGCATAAACTGGAACCTCTCTGCTCAAACTGCTTTGCAGATGACTCCCAATCGCGGCACAGTTGAGCTGCGAAATCATTGCCTGCCGGCTTCCGTTCATCTAATAGCTGGCCTCCACAGCTGCCGTAATACCCGATTGCACTGCCATTAATTACCCGCGTAGGAAACTTGCCTTTCCGCTCAAAAAAATCGAACAACTTACCCGTAAACCCAATTCGGCTGTCCCGAATGAACGCCTTTGCTTCTATTGACCAACGCCGCGCTGCCAGAGGCTCGCCCGCCAGGTTCACCAGCACATCTGGAATACAATCCAGAGCATCAAGCGTGGCGATAACATTTACCTCCTCCGGCAGCCTCTTCCTGGCCACTGCTGGATCACGTGTCAATACAGTAACTTGATAATTGCCAGCGCTTAACGCTTCAACTAAAGGAACACCAATAAACCCTGTCCCGCCGGTCACCAATACTGATTTCATACAACCCTCTCCTTAAAATCGCCCAACAGATATTATTCCTTAAGGGCGTCCCATAGGCACTCCATTTTGTCGTGCCTAGAATGTGGATATAAGTATTAATGCCATTAAATAATAATAAGCAGCTCAAATGTTATTAAGAAAATTGTAAGAAAAACTTGAAATTTATTTGGGGATGATCAATATAAGAAGTGAGGGTCAAGATTGTTCGCGAAACTGATTCGGAACCTCAGCCCTCTAACATAAACGTTAAGGAGCTTTACGATGAAACCTGCTGTCGACGTTGTATATCGTGATTTGGATTCCTCTGCTGCACTCAACGAAATCATTACCAAGAAGCTTGAAAAGCTCAATCGCTACACCGACCAGATAGTTCATAGCCGCGTTGTACTGGATACTCCCCATAACCACAAACACAAAGGTAAACAATTCAGGGCCTCCATTGAGCTGGATATAAAAGGCCATCCCGTTGCAATTACTCAGGACGACGAATCTATTCATGTTGCAGTACGCGATGCATTTTCCAGCGCTGAACGCAAAGTAAAACAACTGGCAGCCCGCCAACGAAATCGTTAACCACCAAAGGCTCAAGCCTTATTAATTTTCATTTCCCCAAAATGAAAAAGCCGGGATCAACAAGATCCCGGCTCAAAGAAATTCATTTACTTAAGGCTTTAATCAAGCACCAAGTTTTTGCGATTTTTTGTTAATTAACTCATTCAGGTTAGATAATGATTGAATGTGACTATAAATCAATTCCAGTCCATCTTTCTTGAACAAATCCAATGCATCGGCATCGCTTAATTCTTTCAGTTTTTCACGCTTAACCACATAGAATCCCATCAGGTTCATGTTGGCATCTTCGCGCCCTTTGAAGGTGATATTGGCTTGCATTGGCTCAAGCAGTTTTAACTCATGTAAACGCTTGCAAAATAACTTGGTCATTTCAGCACGGTATTGATAATCCTTTAGAAACTCTACTACTTCTTTCAAATGCGCTGATTGCTCACCATTTTCCTCAAACAGTGGACGACCTTTGCTACCATCTTTAATTACCGCACTGCTACCTTCATCAATACACAATGCCAATGTGTCCGCATTTTTATCACCACCCAATACAAACGGATAACGACGGATAAATGCCGGAATATAGCGAGTAGTAAATTGATTGTTTTCATTCAGGCACAGGTTTTCGCCTTCCTTCAACCCCATAATTGCCAACGGAATGTATTCACCCTCAGTGGCAGTTGCAGAGAAAACGATAGGGAACTCACCCGCAGCAAATGGAATTTCCGTCGCCAGCACCGGAGCGGAAATTATATTGGACACAAATGAATAATTATCCACCTGCACAGCCCAGCTGCGATGAACGTCAGATGACAATGGCTGAATGTTGTCGTAAATCATTAATTGCTTGGCCACGAGGATACCTCTATTTATTGTCTTGGCTTGGAAAAACCGGTTAATACTACAAAGCAGGAGCGCATGGTAGCACTTTCGTCAGCTGATGCCACTAGTCATTAAAGCGCACACTTATAGAACAAAAAACAACCAAAACCATCAGCCTTGTTAAGGTGAAGCTCCCCTTCTTTAATTACTAATCATCGCCCCTAACAAGCAGAAGAAATCAAATATTTGGTTATAAGGGATTAGCGCAAAACATAAGTTAGAACGCATTCGCTCATTTCCCTCTGAAACTAGAATTACTCATCACTTGGCTGCAAGCCTTCAGACAAACTGTAACGACATAATTTTTTTACAACTTTTTCATGAACATTATTTGAAAATTTTACAAATACCCACATCGAAATCTACATGCTTTTAAAAATCGCATAAGTAACTGGCGCAGCTGTTACATTAAAAAGAAATAATTGAATTATTTTGGTCTAACGACGGTCCATTAATTAATGCCGTAATGTTATTCACCTTTTCGAATATTCGAGAAAGGATAATATGCGTTTTAAAAAAAGGCCCGACAAAAAGTGTTACCCTCTAAAGCAGCCAAAACAGTAATTATGCAAATGCACTTTCCTACCATGGTGATGCATCATGAATATTTATGCTGACTCAGAAAAAAATATGCAGCGGGGAATAATTATTCCTGAAAAAGAAGCAATCAAGTTAACGGAAATGAAACCCGAAGTTCACACATTGCGGCTGCTCACATTGAACATGCACAAAGGCTTTAATGTATTTAATCGCAATTTTGTATTACCTGAATTGCGCGATGCCGTACGCAGCTTGTCAACTGATGTGGTTTTTTTACAGGAAGTTCATGGAAGCCATAATCGCCACGCCTTACGCCATCCTAATTGGCCCAGTGTTCCGCAATACGAATTCTTAGCCGATAGCATGTGGCCAGAGTTTTCGTACGGGCGTAACGCTGTATACCCCGATGGCGATCATGGCAATGCGTTACTTTCAAAGTATCCGATTATTCGTTTCCAAAACCTCGATGTATCTATAGGTACTATTGAGCAAAGAGGATTGCTTCACTCTATTTTAAAAGTTCCCGGACACGATGAGGTGCATGCTATTTGCGTACATTTGGGTTTAAGGGAAAACCATCGCCAACAACAATTAAAATTATTACTCAATCTTATTGATAGCTTCCCGGTAACAGCACCCGTCATTGTGGCGGGCGACTTCAATGACTGGCGCCAACGTGCAGATCAAATTCTTTCTGCAGGCAACATGAAAGAGGTTTTTGTAAATCATCAAGGAAAACCCGCAAAAAGTTTTCCAGCACGCTGGCCCTTTCTTTGCTTGGATAGAATTTATATCAGGAATGCGAGCGCATCAAATCCGGAAGTACTCTCCCGGAAACCCTGGTCTCACTTATCTGATCATGCACCATTGATTGTTGAAATACATCTGTGATAACTGAAAGGCATTTATGATAGACGGGATATCTCTATGAAAAACAATTGGCGCGATGGTAACAACGTTGACTTGCTTATTAATGGTGAAGAATTTTACCCACGAGTCTTTGAATGCATTGAGAATGCAAAAAAAGAAGTTATTGTGGAAACATTTATTATTTATGAAGACAAGGTTGGTCATCGACTTCAACAGGCACTCATAAAAGCTGCACGTAATGGTGTACGGGTTGATTTTACCGTCGACGATTATGGAACCTGGGATCTCAGTACCGATTTTGTAAAAGCCATGACTGATAGCGGTGTAAAACTGCATATCTTTGACCCCCAACCAAAACTACTGGGAGTACGCCTTAATTTATTCCGGCGTTTGCACCGGAAAATTGTGGTTGTAGATCGCGAAGTTGCATTTATTGGTGGAATAAATTATTCCGCTGATCACATGATGGATGCCGGCAAAAAAGCAAAGCAAGATTACGCCGTAGAATTACGAGGCCCGATCGTAGCGGATGTTTATCGAACCTGTTTGCAATTATCCCTGCAAGAATTGAGCAGAAAAGAACAAAAAGCTCGTTTGCAAGCTGCAAGAGAAGAGGCTTCGGCGCCAATAGGTGACGCCAAAGTTTTATTAGTAGAACGCGATAACATCTCACACAAAAAAGATATTGAGCAACAATACCTTTTAGCCATCAGGCTGGCAAAAAAGCGTATTGTTATCGCGAACGCCTATTTTTTTCCAAGATACTATTTCTTACTTTCCTTGCGCCGCGCAACGATGCGCGGCGTGGATGTTACCCTTATTATGCAAGGCCGCCCTGATATGCCTTGGGTGACGGCCCTGTCGCGCTTGCTGTATAAATATTTATTGCGTTCCGACGTCAAGATTTATGAATATCACCAACGAAGCCTTCATGGAAAAATTGCGCTAATGGATGATGAGTGGTCCACTGTTGGATCGAGCAATCTTGACCCCCTCAGTTTTTCACTTAACCTTGAAGCCAATGTAATTATTCAAGACCGAAATTTAAATCAACAGATTGATGATCACTTAAAAGAGCTTATACAACAGCACTGCCATAAAATTGATCTTGAAATTGCACAACGTGGCTATTGGTGGCGCGTCCCACTTATATTTATAAGCTTTTATTTTTTGAGGATCTTCCCATCTATAGCTGGCTGGTTGCCTGCGCATGCGCCAACGTTTAAACACATCCTTCCCAAACGCCGCTTTTGGTCTAAAAAGTCTGCTCAACCTGAAGTAGAAAATAAAGGAGATAACCCCATCAAAACCTACGACAAGGAAAGTATTTCATGACTACCACAGATGCACCTATGTATACTCAAAGCCACACACCACCTAACAAAAAAATACTGTGGCTAAAACGTGGGTTAACGCTATTTTTTTTCATCCTTGTGCCAGTGCTATTATTTACACTGGTTAAGCAAATAGAATGGCAAGAAGTAAAAGAAGCGCTTATCTCTTACAAAATATCCACTTTATTAATAGGCCTTGCTATTGCACTGAGTAGTTATTGTGTTTTCGCAAGCTATGATTTGATTGGAAAAAAATACACAGGGCACTCTATACCTCCAACCCAAATCATCCCACTGGGATTTTTGTGTTACGCATTTAACCTCAATCTATCCAGCTGGATTGGTGGTATTGCATTACGTTATCGACTTTATTCGCGCTTGGGGCTGGATGTCCCCACCATCACCAAAATACTCAGCATGAATTGGATAACGAATTGGCTGGGGTATCTGCTTCTCGCCGGTACGATTTTCTTATTTGGATTAATTAGCCTTCCAGATAACTGGAAGATAGGAACCACTGCATTGCAAGTAATTGGAGCCGCAATGGTTGCAGTAGCTATCTTTTATTTATTTGCTTGCAAATTTGCCAAACGACGTTCAGTGAATCTTTTCCGGCATAAATTAAGTTTGCCGGAATCAAGTTTGTCATTTATCCAGGCGGGTTTAGCTATAGTGAATTGGTCGCTGATGGGGTTATTAATATTTACCCTGCTGCCCAATGGCAAAGTGAGTTACCCCACTGTTTTGGGAATTTTATTGATCGGCGCTATAGCAGGTGTCATCACTCACATTCCTGCCGGGCTTGGCGTGCTGGAAGCTATTTTCATCACACTGCTACAGCATCAATTGTCCAAAGGCACTATTTTGGCCGCACTAATTGGTTATCGGGTTATTTATTTTTTAATACCGCTGGCGATAGCTATTTTAATTTATTTTGTTTTTGAAAGCAGAGCAAAAAAACTACGCACTATCAATGAAGAAAATAAGGCAGGAATCACTACGAACGCTTCAAATTAAAATTGCGATATATGATGCGGTATTGCCCGAAGAATTATAAGCCGAAGAAATGATTAAGGAATATTTAAAAAGGCACTTATTAAAAGCAACCACCCCGGAACTTCTCATGAAATACCGGGGCAGATAGAGCAAGCTAGAACCATAGATTAGTTTCTTCTGGCACTCGCCAAACGCTGCACAACAGAAATAAACAAATCAATCTCTTCGCATGTATTATAAAACGCAAAGCTGGGTCGCACAGTAGCTTCAACGCCAAAACGGCGCAAAATCGGCTGGGCGCAATGATGGCCGGAGCGCACCGCTATGCCCTCACGATTTAACTCGGCACCAACCTCTTCGGTTTTATAACCTGCTAATGTGAATGACAATACACTCGCTTTATCGGCAGCAGTACCAATAATTCGCACCCCGGGAATCGGACGCAAGCGATGAGTGGCGTAATCCAGCAAATCATGTTCGTAACGTGCGATACGCTCGATACCAACACGATCGACATAATCCAACGCAGCACCCAAGCCCACTGCATCAGCAATATTACCAGTACCGGCCTCAAAGCGATTTGGCGCCCCCTGAAACACAACGCGTTCAAAGGTAACGTCAGCAATCATATTGCCACCGCCCTGCCATGGCTCCAGATGCTGTAAATGCTCTGCTTTACCGTAGACAACACCGATACCGGTCGGACCAAAAATTTTGTGCCCGGAGAACACAAAAAAATCGGCATCCAGTGCCTGTACATTTACCCACATATGAGAAACAGATTGAGCACCGTCCACAATAACCGGTACACCAAAGCTGTGGCCAATATCGATAATTTCTTTAATCGGGGTAACCGTACCTAATGCATTCGATACTTGCGTGACCGAAATAATTTTGGTGCGGCTATTGATGAGTTTACGGTATTCATCCAGCAAAATTTGACCATTGTCATCAACTGGAATAACACGGATTTTTGCACCTACACGTTGAGCCAGCAAATACCAGGGAACAATATTGGCGTGATGTTCGAGTTGCGACACAATAATTTCATCGCCCTCACCCACTCGTTGCTTGCCAAATGTATTTGCAATCAGGTTGATACCTTCCGTCGTACCACGCACAAAAATAATATCGTCAGCCGATCTGGCACCGATAAATTTTGCTACCTTATTGCGCGCACCTTCGTAAGCATCCGTAGCACGCGCAGCCAGTTCATGCGCAGCGCGATGAATATTGGAGTTTTCGTGCTCATAGAAATAACTGATGCGATCAATTACAACTTTAGGTTTATGTGTAGTAGCCGCGTTATCAAACCAAACTAAAGGTTTTCCATTCACGCGCTCTGCCAAAATTGGAAAATCACGGCGAATCGCGTTTACATCAAACCCTTGTTGTTCTGCAGCAAATACATTGGTTTTTAGCGTATTACCAAATACCGGTTGCGCACCGGAATCGAGAAAATAAAAACGCGAATCCGGCGCAGGTGTTGCAGCCGATGCTGGAGTATCAAAGCGGGTAAAACTAAATTCAGCAGCAAGCAACTGTTGTACATCCTGCTCGCCGGGAAGATGCAAAGATTGAGCGACGACGCGATCACTACCAGCAGA
Source organism: Cellvibrionaceae bacterium (assembly GCA_021151825.1). GTDB lineage: Bacteria > Pseudomonadota > Gammaproteobacteria > Pseudomonadales > Cellvibrionaceae > Cellvibrio. The sequence continues at coordinate 325,481 of JAGKWQ010000004.1, read as the reverse complement.
CTGAGACTGATGATAATCCCCGACACGGGACTCCAGTGCATGCGGAACTTTTAAATCCGGTGCAGATGGTTTTGCAACAGCGACAGGCGCCTGGGTTACAAAACGATTCTCACCGAGTAGCTCGCGCAAATCCGCCTCCCCCGGTAAACCAAACGCTTGCGGTGAAACCTGGGTAGCAAGTTGCTCTACTTGACTTATCAATTGCTCTAAATGAATAGGAGCCAGCGGATACTGATTGGCATTTTCCGCAAAATAATAATTAGGTACAGCAGATGCCTGGCGCTCTACGGCGGGACTGGTTACTGGCGGCGGCGCACTGGTCACCCCCGCTTGTGGTCTCGTAGTAGGACTCCCAGCAGCATTTGTTGCCGACGCTGCTTGTAATCCGGAAATGCCAGCAAAGAACGGCGCTGCATTGGGCAACGCCTGGAACATTTCATTGGCCAATGAAACAAGGTTTTCCAGATTAGGTAAACCTTGTGCACCGGAAGATTCTGGATATTCACTCATAAACAATACTCGGAATTGTTTTCTGGATACTTTTTCGTAAGACAGAATTCAATACAAATTAAGCAAATACAAATTGTTGTTTGCCTTAGATTATTGCTTATAAGTATCGGGGTAATCGTGATACTTGCTCACATCCACATCTTCCAAAACAGCTACTGCATCTTCAGTCAAAATAGCGAGCGAGCAGTACAGTGAAATCAAATAGGATGCAATAGCATTGCGGCCAATGCCCATGAAACGCACTGATAGGCCAGGGCTTTGTTGTCCAGCCAAACCGGGTTGATACAAACCGATTACACCTTGACGCTTATCGCCAACACGAATCAACAAAATTTTGGTTTTTCCATCTTCATCAATTGGCAGCTTGTCCGAAGGAATCAACGGCACACCGCGCCAGGTAATAAATTGTGAACCAAATAAACTAACTGTTGGCGGTGGAACACCGCGGCGGGTACATTCGCGGCCAAACGCTGCAATCGCCAAAGGATGAGCAAGGAAAAAGCCTGGTTCTTTCCAAACTTTTACCAACAGCTCATCAAAGTCATCCGGTGTAGGTGCACCGGTAAGTGTGGAAATACGTTGAGTCTCATCTACATTCGCCAGCAAACCATACTCGGGGTTGTTGATCAATTCGCTTTCCTGACGTTCTTTGATAGTCTCAATGGTCAAGCGCAATTGTTCTTTAATTTGATCATGCGGGCTGTTATACAAATCAGAAACGCGAGTGTGGACATCCACCACACTGGTAACTGCATTCAGAAAATATTCGCGTGGTTTATCTTCGTAATCGACAAATGTTGGTTTGATTTCTGATTCATCACGCTGCGAACAAGTCACGGTAACACGAGTCGGGTTTTTCACGCGGTTCAAACGGAAAATACCAGCTTCAACAGGAACCCATTGCAGGAAGTGCACTAACCAACGCGGAGTAATCGTTGATAACTGCGGTGTAGTTTTCGTCGCGTTGGCAAGCTGACGAGCAGCATTATCACCAAGTGCCAACTGAACATCATTTTCGGTAGACATGCCGAAGCTCCTTAAGAAGAATGTCGTAAAAACCCATAGAAGAAATCGTACTAAGCTAAGATCGCATTGATCTAAAAAGTGGACAACCTGCTATAGCCATCAACAAAATAATAAAAAAACGCCACCCGCTCCTGTGTAAATAATTACCAGGAATTAGTTAACGAATTATGATGAATTTAAGACTGCAAGTGCTGATTAATCAACACTTGCTAACTCGGATTGTTGCAGTTCGTTGTTAAGCAGAATTTCACTGCGAGCAATTAAATCAGAAGTTGGAAGGTTTAATGCGGTAGCAATTTTTGCGATGGTTGCAAGCGATGGAATAGCAACACCGCGCTCTACCTCTCCCAAATAGGTGCGGTTTAAATCGGCACGCTCGGCAAGTGCTTCTTGCGATAAACGCCGTGTGTCGCGCAATTGTTTTACTACGCGACCAAAATACACATTAATACTCATACATCGGCCTCCTGCGGCGCCTGTTGACGTGAACTAGCCTGGGTAATACTTGATCCGGGCGGAACACTACGAGTCAGCCATACATTACCGCCAATGACTGAACCCTTGCCTATAGTGATTCGACCCAGCACGGTGGCACCGGCATAAATCACCACTTCGTCTTCAACGATAGGATGACGTGGCAGGCCTTTTTGTAAATTGCCATTGTCATCAGTGGGAAATGTTTTTGCGCCCAATGTTACTGCTTGATAAATACGAACACGTTCGCCTATTACTGCAGTTTCACCAATCACAACACCGGTACCATGGTCGATAAAAAATCCACGCCCGATTTCTGCACCGGGGTGTATATCAATACCAGTCAAGGAATGTGCCAATTCCGCAACGATGCGCGCTAATAACGGCACACCTAATTGATACAAAGTATGTGCAAGACGATGATGGATAATAGCGAGCACGCCGGGATAACAAAGTAACACCTCATCTACACTGCGTGCTGCCGGATCACCCTGGTAAGCTGCTTGAATATCCACATCCAGGGTACGGCGCAATTCCGGTAGTGCAGCAGCGAACAAACGCACGATTTGATTAGCCTGAATTTTTAAAACAGCTTCATCATCCTGGGCATTTTGTTGGCGGGCGAAATAAATTAATTCCAATTGCACCTGACGCAAAAGCTCATTTAATGCAGCATCCAGCGTATGGCCCACGTAGTAATCTTCTGTTTCTTCGCGTAGCTCTTGCGGCCCAAGGCGCATGGGGAACAACGCCCCGCAGAGCTCGCGGATGATTTGTTGCAACGCATCGCGCGATGGCAATTCACGCAAGCCGGGCTCGCGCGAACGTCCACGTTGGGCACGCCAATCGTTACGCGCATTACGCAACTCCTGCACAATTTTGTCCAACTCCCAACTCGCCGAATTTAACGGCTGGGCGTTAAGCTGGGCGATACTGGGGTTGAGCAATTCCGGTGGATGATTGACACTCATAAAACCTATAACTCATCAGTAATTATTGTTGATGATTTCCTTTGAATGGCGGAAACGATCCCGTTGTTTAATTCTGCAATTATTCATCCTGAAACTTTTTCATCCCGAACTATTTAAGGCGAAACTTAATCTTGAAGCTTAATCCTGTACCCAAGGCAAACCACGTTGACGCCAGCCACTTACAGCGCCGCGCTGCTGGCGCTCATCCAGATCGCCTTCAAAACCTTCACGCACATTAAATACACGGGTGAACCCGGCGTTTGCAGCAGCAGTTGCGGCGGCGGCGGAACGCTTGCCACTGCGGCACAGAAATAGAATGACTGCATCTTTCGGCAGTTTGTTTTCCAGTTCACGCAGAAAACGTGGGTTCTTTATTAATGCAGGGCCAGTCTGCCAAGCGATATGCAGCGTATTGGGAACATGACCAACGAACTTGCGCTCTTCAGAGGTGCGCACATCAATCAAATGTGCCTGTCCACCAACAAATAACTTCCAGGCCTCTTCCGGCAATACACCGCCGGCATAAGTCAAACCTGCCGTTTTTGCTTCCTGTATTGCGCCGAGCAAAACGTCCGGCAACTCTTGGGCTGCCCCTTGTTGGAAAGTAGTGTTTTGTGCAGAAGATGCTGAATTATCAACAATGGCATTTAACTGAATCACGGTCATGTTTTCTCCTCAACAGTGTGTTTTCGGTAACACACTCGACGGCAACGCAAGGCGCTTAAGATGATGTAAAGCCACTATAGTGACGGCTATAACCAATGGGAAAGAATATATCTCTATATCCTTATAATCAGAGTTATAAAAAATAAGCAGGTGATAAAACCGAATCGGAGCTCGTTATAAGCTAGGAATATTTAATTCTTTCATAATTCTTTTTTCGCTATTTATGATGCGTGCCTGAATAGTTTTTTATTGCAAGGCCAACGCTATGCCCCTGACAGAATTAATGAATTACTTTAACGATCAATTGCAAACCCAGGCGCGTCTACGCGAGTTGCCAAAAACCGGCTTTTATAAAGCCGACAACCAATACTGGGCACGCTTCGGTAATCTGATTCTGGGCAGCCAGTTTGCAGAAATATTATCGGCAAAAGATGATCAATTGATTGGCCACTATGCCGATTTATTTGTGCGTTCCAGCACTGGCAATTTATTAAATATCGACGATATTGTGAATGCGCTGGAAGACAAAGAACAGGTTGTTCATCTAGACCGTTTGGTAAGAACCCTGCACTCACTTAATTATTTGCAACAACACGATGGTTTCAAAGGTTTGCTCGCATTACGTGTGCAAGCACGACATATATTAAGCGTGGCCAATGAGCACGGAAAAACGTTTGAAAAAATCCTGAGCGATTGCGGCCTGGGGCCAGAGCGAGTGGTACTGCACACGAAACTGGTAGATGTTGCGAGCCTGCCACACTTCCAGCAAGCATTAACCAATTATCGCGAGCGTCAGTACCGTATTGGCATCAGCCTGAATGAATTGCAAGATTGGGAGCTGTTACGCCAATTTGAATTGCAACCGGATTACATTTTTTCCAGTCCGGCATTAGTCCAGCAGCTAATTGAACAGCCAAATTATCCATTAGGTTCAACCCGTATTCTGGTCGCACCCGAGCAGGATTTTAGCCAACATAAACTAGTGCAATTAGCGAATACGCGCTTTGAAGGTTATGTGCAATTACAAGCGAGCAATACCCAACCTGTTTTGAACAGTACCGATACATCAATCGATGAGTCGCGACGACTCGCCAGTTAATTAATTCGCCAGCGCAGAGGATCTTGGAACTATTACTATGTGCCAGTTATTGGGAATGAGCTGTAAACAACCGGCAAGTATTGGATTTTCCTTTGAGGGATTTCGCGCACGTGGCGGGCTTACTGATGAACATAAAGATGGCTGGGGTATTGCTTATTATCGCAACCAGCAAGCGCAAGTGATTCTGGATGATTCGCCGGCGGCTGAGTCGCATCTGGCTGAAGCCATTCAAAAAAATGGTCTTAAATCCAAAACGATTATTGCGCATATCCGCAAGGCAACCGTGGGCCAGGTCAAGCTCAATAATTGCCACCCATTCCAACGTAGCCTGTGGGGAAGCGATTGGCTGTTTTGCCATAACGGTGATTTAAAAGGATTCAATCCATTCCTGGATGATGAGTTCACACCCGAAGGAGATACCGATAGCGAACTGGCATTTTGCTATTTATTACAGCAGCTGAAACGTCATGTGCCCGGCGGAATAGATAATACCGCCAGCCTGTTCCAGTGGTTAAATCACTTTAGTGAAACCATTGCCAGCTTCGGTACCTTTAATATTATTTTGTCCAACGGCGAATGGATGTACAGCTATTGCTCCACACATCTGGCCTATGTTGAACGCAAATTTCCGTTTAGCCGCGTAACGCTAATTGATCGCGAACTATCGCTGGATTTGAGCGAACACAACAGCCATGAAGACCAAATGATTGTGATCGCAACCAAACCATTAACCACCAATGAAGACTGGAAAGTATTTCAGCGCGGTGAAGCAAGATTATTTAAAGATGGGGAATTACACCTGGAACGATTAAGCGGAGAATAAAATCTCCGCTTTTTTATGTGGTAAATAATCTGGAGGAATCCTCAATAAATTAGCTTTCGAGCAAAAAACCTGAATAAAAACCTAGTAACCCAAATCCAATACGGCTTCCGGTGCAGCAACAATTACCCACGCCAGCAGTGCCGATACCAATACGATTAAAAATAATGCCAACCAGATTTTTGATGATTCAATTGAACGCGCGCCCTCAAAACCGTGGCGCGGCTTCTTGCCGGTAATCATTGCTTTAATCAGGTTTTCGCGCTTGAAGAACACATAAAAAAGAACAGCGCCTACATGCACACCCACCGCAGCGAGAATCCAGTAAAACAATTCTTTGTGCAATCCGGTAAGTTTTAAACTCAATTCATTACTGATGTAGCCATACAAAGGGCCAACATTAAATATTTCGTCATTGGCAAACAAACCGGTAACCGCCTGAATAAGCATTACAGTTAACAACAGCAACACCATCAATGCACCCAACGGATTATGTCCCGGATAACTTTTGGCGTTATTGCTCGCCAGATGTTTGGCGTAACGCAAACTTTCCACTGGATGACGAACAAAATTTACAAACTGTGCGTGATGGGTACCGAATAATCCCCACAAAATACGAAACCCTACTAACACCACCACAAAATAACCTGACCATAAATGGTAGGTAAAATAACTCACGCCCAACCAGTTGCTCACATAAGCAACAATAAACGAAGCCACTAATAACCAGTGAAATACGCGCGTGGGCAAATCCCAAACATGTAAATGCGGGTTAGCAGAAACAGCAGGAGCTTCAATCTCCAGGCCTTGGGTGGGGTCAATAAACTGATCGGACATAATAGATACTGCAAGATAAGCGGGGTTTAATGGATATCAATGCTGGCATAAATACCAGCATTGATACTAACAACAATAAACAGCGGACTATTTTTCCTTGTACTTGTCGTGACAGCCTTTGCAACCTTCAGCAACTGCTTTAGCGGCATTTTTGAACGCGTCAGACGCAGTGGATTCCTTCGCAGCAACTTGAGCCAATGTTTTGGAGTTGGCTACAAACTCTTTCAACAACTTATCAAAGTCTTCTTTTTTAGTGAAGGCTTCAGCTTTGGTTTTGGTTTGCGGCGCCCCCAGGTTGGATTCCGCCGGGAAAGTGCCATCCAGCAATTCACTTAAAAAAGCAACGCGTTGTGCACGCTTTACGATTTCAGCTTGATTGTAAGGCGCTTTACCCTGCAGAACTTCACCAATAGGTTTGAAGTTATTGGCAATCAACAAAAATGCTGCCTTGCGTACAGCAATCGCTTGCTTGGCTGCATCCGGAGCTGCCGCCGGTGCCGCTTTTGCAGGTTCCTCCGCAGCAAACACACTGGCACTACCAGCAACCAGGCAAGCAGCACCCAGAATTTTTAACGATGTTACAACTTTGGCTACACGAGTCATTAACAGGATTCTCCTAAGATCTATGTCTGTTGATTATTCATCAAGCTAACCGGTACAAGTATTTCAATTTGAACACTTATTGCTTTGTTTCACTACATGCACAAGCGATTTGCCGATTTTTCAATCGAACCAACAATCGATTTGCCCATGCTGTTTAATTTTTTGCAATGAGTATGCCGTTTCGCATTCAGCATGCCCCTTACCCGCAACAAATGCCCCGATTAAAATTTTTTTAATCGGCAGGCGTATTCTTGCCTGCTCTTATGACAGCAGTACCACTGAATCCGCTGTTGCCTTCAGTATAAATTTGCCTGCAAGCTTATCGCAACAGCAATGCCGCTTTGTGGCGATTGCTACTCATAAACATCTACTTGGCAGTAATGCCAAAAGCACCATTATTCTCGGCACAAATGCGCTCATAATGCTCAAGAATTAATTCATTTCCCGCATGCGTAGCGGGCTCCACCTCAAAGTGCCAGCCATTAGGCGTATCTGTTTCGGTATAGCGCTTGGCCGGAATGGTGACAGTAAAAGGACGCGTGTAAACCGTCGGATCAGTAATAGTAGCTACATAGTTGTAACGAGAACGGTCACCATTAAAAATATAACGCTCTTCAATCGTACCGTTTTCGCTGATGAATTCACCGGAACGGCCAAACAAAGCCTTGCCGTTATGGTTGCGCACGCTCACCACCAGCGTATTACCCTCCCAATGTCCGCGTGAATCGCCATTCCATAATTTAATATTTTCTGGCAGCGGCGCTTTGTTATCCAAATGGATAATGCGTGTACCGGAATTAAACTGGAACAATACATAACCGGGATACTGGCTGATTTCATAACCATGCCAGTAAAGCGATTTAGGAACGCCCCCCGGTGCGCAACGCGCTAATGGTTCTATATATTCCGGCTTGACTGGATTGTGGAATCCTACCTGGAATTCTTTTACTTTTTCCAACGCCCATGGCTGCAACGGCACTTGTCCATCCGCAGGATCACTAACACGGCTTGGAGCACGCGCATCGCGCGGCCCTTGATCAGCCGGACGCGGATTAGGATCGTTAGGAATACCGCCTTGCGGATCAGTAAAGTTATTATGGTTTGCAATCGTGTTAGACCAATGCCCTTGAACATCTGGTTGACCATCCGCCAAACGTGGACCAGTCCATTCCCCGGATTTAATTTCCGGAAAACTTTTCTCGATTGGAATCCCGCCTTGCGCATAACCCAATGCAGAGATACTCATTAATATCACCACCAATGCTGTTTTACGCACAGAAAAAAAAGTTGCCACTGTTTGTCTCATAAGATTCCTCGTAAACATCCGAGTGTGATTAGGCGCAGTGATTGGCATTAATTGCCAGTGGGCGCAGGCTTGGGTGGATAAAAATCGTCGTACTCCAGGGTAAAACGATAATCCTCAATCAACTGGAAATCTTTTTCGCGGTGACGATGTAAAATCACACTCAATGTCCAGGGGCGACTAAAGACTTTTTCGTCGGTAATCGTGGCCTGGTATTCAATGGTATTGCGATCAAGGAAACTCCAACGCTCCAGCACTTGCAATACATCACTGTGATAATTACCGGCACTATCGAACCAGGTTTTATCATTGAAATGACGTGCATCCACAACCAGGGTATCGCCCTCCCATGTGCCACGCGAATCACCTAACCACCAATCGTACGGATCTTTAGGGTGGCCAGTATTGTTGGTAAAAATAGTGCGTACTGAATGGCCAAATTGATGCACGATAAACAAATCTTTTTCGCGCTGGAAAATCTGGAACGGTGCCGGATAATAAATGCCGCGCGGAACGCCCAACGTATAACCTTTCAATGCAGGGTCAAGTTTTTTGCGTTCAGCAAAATTCTTTTTCTTTTGCTCTAGCGCTTCCGGTAAATACGGCAAATATTTCCCATCCACAACACCCGCCCCCGGGGGCGCATCCTCACGGTGATTGTGTGGCTCCAAATCATAATCAGCACCGCTGGTACTTTGCCAGATTCCGGAAAAATCCGGCTTGCCATTCGCTAAACGCGGGATGTCATTAGGCGCTGTATTTGCCTGTTGTGTTTGCGCATTGGTCTCACCAACATTGTGTTTGTTACAGGCTTGCAACCCGAAAATACTCACCAGAAATAAACTGCCAGTGAGCAGATACCATTTCCATTGAATGGTTAATTGCAGTGGACGACTCAAAGGATTCTCCCGTTAATCAATAAATCAGCGCTATGCCTATAAACACAGCAATGAACAAATGCACAGTGGCGAGCAAGCTCGCTGGAATAAATAATCAGGAATATCAATATTGATAAACCTACTGGCCTGTTATCTACTGCGACCTACTGTTTGGCGGCAGAAGACTTCTGCTGATTAGCCGGTGCATCAGGCGCACCGCCCGTCGTAAATACCCGGCCATCCGCCAGTGTTGCTGTTACTGCGTAACCAAAATTCAAACCATTCTTTGCACGGAAACCTTTCAGGGTGACTTGTGTACCAATCGGCAATGATGCTTTGGTCAAACCTTTTTGTTTCAAGCTAAACGGCGCACCAAATTCAAACCCCCAATTTGCGACTTTGCCATCGGCTTGCTTCACATCGAAATACAACCAGCTGTGCGGATTTACCAATTCCAGTTTGGTGACTACACCCGTCAACTCAATAGGTTGGTTAGCGTCAAATTCTGCAGAGAATGCATGATGCGCAAACGCGCCAGACGATGAAAAAACCATGGCAGCAACTGCCGCCGTTCCTGCCAATGGCTTTAGTAATTGTTGTACTTTTTTTGCAAATAAAAACTTCATGCAGGCCTCCAAAAACAATCAAAAAAATAAGTTAATAACGAAAAATAAACGTTTCAATTGTTAACGCAGCAGTTAATGATTCAGTTAACAACCCACTTATCCCTCGGATAGCAATTAGCAGACCATCACGATAAAAATGCGCCAACGCTGAATATTCACGCCTTAAATGTTCAAAAGTAACCACTCTCACCTTGAATTTATGAACAAAAGGAAAAAAAGTGCTGACTATTCAACAAATCACGGGGTGCGTAATTAAATAAATAAAAACCAAATTTTTCCTCCTGGAAATTAGCCGCTATGGGCATGTGACAAACACAACAAACACTGCTTTTAATTCAGCATTCCCGCATCCAATTCAACATAAAAATATTGAAAATCATCAGAATAAAAATAAATTAATGATTTGGTATAAGCATTGCTCTTGAACAAAACCAGTACCACTATCTTTTAATCTTGTTCGTTAATTCAGCTAGTTAAACTGTTACTTTTATCTGCCAATAGGAAATGTCTTTTATGAAATCGATTATTCACACAGGTTCTGGCCTGCCATTCAAGGCTGGTTTGATTGCGCTGGGTTTAAGCCTGAGCACTGGCCTTTACGCTGCTGAGTCGGCATTGGAAGCTGCTTATAAAAAAGCAGGTGCCGATAAAGTTAAAACATTGGAATTTACCGGTGCGGGTAAGTGGTACCAATTCGGTCAATCACCAGCACCGGGCACAGCATGGCCAGCATTTGAAGTAAAAAATTACAGCGCCAGTATTAACTTTGATAACCAATCTGCACGCACACAACAAACACGTTTACAAATTGTTGAAGCAAACCGTGAACGTCCGGTTCCTGTTGAGCAAAAGCCAGATCAATATGTCAGTGGGTCTGTTGCCTGGAACCTGGCAGCCCCGCAAGGTTCAGCCCCGGGAACTCCGGCAGTACCACAAGCACAACCTGCTGCGGTGGAAGAGCGCCAGGCAGAAATCTGGACAACACCACAAGGCTTCTTAAAAGCGGCACAATCCAACCATGCTGTCACCAATAAAAAAGGTGATGCAACATTGGTTGAATTCAACATGCACAAATACAAATACCAGGGACTAATTAATAACAAGGGCGAACTTGAGCAAGTAAAAACCTGGATTGATAACCCGATCATTGGCGATACATTAGTAGAAGTAAATTACAGCCAATATAAAGACTTCAACGGCACTCGCTTCCCCGCGAAAATCGTTAAAGTACAAGGTGGCTCACCGGTATTGGACATCAATGTCAATCAGGTAAAAGTTAATCAGCCTGTTGATGTGGCAGTACCGGCAGATATCAAAAGCAATCCTTCACCCGCTGTTGCTGTGACCAGTACTGAATTAGCGCCAGGTGTTCATTATTTGCAAGGTGGATCACACCACAGCCTGGCAGTAGAACAAAAAGATCACGTTGTCGTGATTGAAGCTCCGCTTAATGAAGCACGCTCGGTAGCGGTAATTGCCAAAGTGAAAGAATTGATTCCCAACAAACCCATCACTCATTTGATTAACAGCCACCAACACTTTGATCACTCCGGTGGATTGCGCACTTATGTTGATGCCGGGGCAACAATTGTTACTCACGAACTCAACAAACCTTTCTATGAAAAAGCCTGGCAACAAGCGCGCACCATTAATCCGGATAAATTGGCCAACTCTAAAAAGACTGCAAAATTCCAAACCTTTAATGACAAGCTGGTATTAACTGATGGCCAACGCCCTATTGAAATCCACTCTATCGCTGGCAATGGCCATAATGATGCTTTTGCATTGATCTATTTCCCTAAAGAAAAAATCCTGGTTGAAGCTGATGCGTTTACACCACCAGCACCGAATGCACCGGCACCAACCAGCGTGAATCCTTTCTCAAAAAATCTGTATGAAAATATCAGCCGCTTGAAACTGGACGTAGCACAAATTGCTCCACTGCATGGCCGCCTGGTTAAACTGCAAGACCTGGAATCTTTTATTTCTATTAGCACTGCAAGTAATTAATTCCATTTAATTGTGGAAAAACGAAAGGCGTTATTCATTGAGTAACGCCTTTTTTATTATAAATTGAAAAAATTTGGTTATGAGAGATTATCAACAGAGTTGCTGTAATTTATCCAACATTGATTAAATTCAAATAAACACTACTGACACCACACTCAACAAGCACTGTTCAAAACAAATTAATATGCAATAAATCAAACACTTAAATAAATTTTAAAAATAATTCCAAGTTGGTATATCGCTTGCAATTTCACTGGCGGCTAAGAATATATACTTTGGAGTTATTAATGAAAGCAACTGATCGAGCGACCAATTACGAAAATTTTTATAAAACCAAAAAAAACAATCCCGGGAAAAAATTTTCTGAAAAACCTTTAAGCATTATTTTAAGCAGCCTTATTTTTCTCACTGCTAATCAGGTATTAGCACAAGCAGAAGAAGCAGTCCCAGAAGAAAAAGATGTAGATGTCAATGAAATTCTTGAATCCGAACCTACCAGCGCCGGCGGCAAACGCAGCCCGCAAGTTCAGGAGCTATTGGTTACTGGCATTAAAGAAGAAGAAACAAAAAATCTGCTTAAAACCCGTGAAGAACCTTTTTCACAATCCATTATTTCCGGTGAAGTGTTAAACCGTGAACTGGGCCTGGATTATGAATCTATTTCCAAGCGTTTAGCTAACGTTACGTTTAACCAGAACAACACTCGCGGCGCATCACTTTCAATTCGCGGCGTAGGTAAACGCGCATTTGCTGAAGTGCAAGATCCCAGCGTATTAGTTATTCAGGACGGTGTTAGTTTTGGTTTAACTGCACAAGGTAACTTCGATTTTTATGATATTGAAACCGTTGAAGGCTTTCGTGGTCCGGTAGGGACATTAGGCGGTAAAGGTGGTAGTTCCGGTGCGGTATACGTCACTACGAAAAAGCCAACGTTTGAACCTGGCGGTGAATTAAGTGTTGCCTATGGTGAGCGCGACACCGTCATTTTAAAAGGTGCCTATGGTGGTCCCGTCATTGATGATTTGCTGGCATGGCGCGGCTCCTTCATTGTTGATAAACAACGCGGCGCATATGAGCAACGCTATGATGAAAACTTTAGTATGTATAATCGCAACCGCGTAAGTGGTCGCGTGCAATTCTTGTTAACACCGACTGAAAAATTTAATGCGCTGTTGAGTGTAGATCTCGAACCACGTGGCGCACAATTGCAAAATGGTTTGACCTTTTATGTAGATCAACCGGAGCGTTTCGACAACGCCAGTACACTCGCACCCAATGGCAGGCTTTCCGATCCAAGTGGTACAGGTTCAAAAGCCAAACTCGCAGGGTTTTGGCAGGAGTCACTCACGCGCGATGCAACAACCAATGCAATCACCAAAATTACCGAGAGTTGGGTAGGCCCACGTAGCTGGTTCGAAAATCGCAAGTTCGTTAAAAATAACGTTTATAGTTATGAGGATTATCTTGCTAACGAAGGCGACGAAACCGTTTATTTCAATGAGAACCAGGGGCAAACGGTTTCCAACAAAGGAGCATCGTTAAATCTGGATTACCAACTCGATCACCACAAGCTCAATTCTATTACAGCCTGGCGCGCCTACACATTTGATGCACACAACGATGAAGGCACTCCGTTTGATATTAGTATCGACGGTGGCGGAGGTGTTTTCTATAAACAATACAGTCAGGAATTCAGTATTGAATCGGATAAAGAGGGCAGTTTCGATTACATTGCCGGTTTATTCTTCTTTCAGACTGAAGACACGATTACCTCTAAAACCGGTTGGGGTTCTGATGCCGGCGCCTGGTTTGCAACAACAGCACAATACAATTCACTGGAGCGCACTGCAGGTGTAAATCGCGGCGCAGGTCTTGCGTTATTGCGGGACTCATTGGATAACGCGCGTAAGTATGGTGCCACCGATGTAGAAACAGAAAGCAACGCCATCTATGGTAACGCCAACTGGCATTGGCATGAATCAGCCACCTTCACTGCAGGTTTGCGTGTCGGCACTGAAGATAGAACAACCACTGACTTTGTAGAGTTGCAAAATGATGGCTCAGGCAGTTGGCTGAATCCTTCATCAGTGCGCGGAATTGATTTAGGTGGCTTTGATGTTGTCGGCACTGCCGGCACCATTCCTGCTGAGCTGCGCGGCCAATTAGGTACTATCACCCAACAGCGCGATAAATTCGGCAATGCGATTAGCTCAACCACTGTTCACACCAATGCAAATACCGATGCACAAAAAAATTTAGCGGATGCAGTAGCGGCTAAATATTTCGGTGTAGTAGTTACCGGCGTTCCCGGTGCTGCATACAATAGTTTGACCGCTGCACAAAAAGCACAAATTGCTAACGCAAAAGCACTGCGTGCCAGCCAAATCGGCCAATTAATTCCCGAAATCTCTAGCACTTATGATGATACGCTCTACACCAGTTTCTTAAGCCAAGCCTACGAATTTAATGATCAGGTGCGCGGTTATGTTACCTGGCAATACGGTGAAAAATCCGGTACTGCATTTAACATCAACGGCGAACCTACTGGCGTAAAACCGGAAAAAACCAACGCTTATGAAGTAGGTGTAAAAACCACATTCTTCGATGATGAGTTAGTGTTTAACATCAACCTGTTCAGAATGGATATTGAAGATTACCAACAAGCCATTCGTAAAGTGGATGAGTGGGCGACGCAAGACAATATCAACAACGGTGTTGTACCTTCACTGGCATACATAACTGCGCAAGGTAACGTCGATGGTGTGCGTGTAGAAGGTGTGGAATTTGATGGTTATTACACCGGTATCGAACATTTCAGTTTCCGTTTGAGCGGGGCATTTAACGATGCGTATTACACCGATTTTAAAAATTCACCCAAGCCACCAGAATTAAATTACCTGGATGATCCATTTGTTGATCAAACCGGAAAAAATTTACCGGGTGCTGCAAAATGGACGGTAAACCTTGGTGTGGAATATCGCTTGCCGGTACTCAGTGCAGCTGAATTCCATGCAAGTTTCAACACAGCGTACACCAGCGATTATTTGAATGCTGACGATTTATCCTCTTACTCTTATACCCCCGGTTACAGCCGTACTGATGCATCTATTGGTTTTGGTTCAATTGATGGAAAACTGGATGTGAGTCTGATCGTAAAAAATGCGTTTGATGATCGTACCCATGAACGCGGTTGGAACAGCTATGCCCCATGGCCTTATCCACGTTGGATTGGTGTTGTGTTTACCGGAAAATTCTAAATCCGTAAAAAATCCCCACGTATAAGTAGCACTTAAAAATCTGCTATTGAGTGTGCTCCATTAATCATGGATGATTCTCTTCCCCACAGCGAGATAATGGTATCTGTACGTATATGCCATTATCCTGCTCTTTCATTTTAAAAAGACTACGGATTTTTTTCATGAGCGACTCGATCATTGTTCCCTATCAATTATTGCAAAAAAAAATTTATGATCGCTTAGTACTTGCGGGCATAGTACCGGAGCAAGCGCAAATTGAAGCCGATATTATGACCGAAGCGGATTTGCTCGGCGTTCCTTCACATGGTGTACGAATGTTGCCGCCGTTATTAAAAGCGTTAGCGGATGAACGTATTATAAAAACCCCACAGTTCACTACCGTACGTCAGTTCGGTGCAATTGCAGTGTTGGATTGCAACAACGGCCCCGGCCGATATGCATCACAAAAAGCAATGCAACAGGCAATAACTCTCGCGCAAGAATTTGGGGTGGGTGTTTGCCTCGCTAAAAACACCACACATTGGGGGCGTGCCCATGCTTACGCTAACCGCGCTGCACAAGCAGGTTTTATTGGAGTTTGTACCACCAACGCAATTCCGACTATGGCCATTGGCGGTGCCACAAAAGCAGTAATTGGTAACAATCCCCTTGCAATTGGTATACCGGGTAAAGTTTCTGACGAGCCTATTGTATTGGACATGGCAATGAGCCAAGCCGCTGTTGGCAAAGTAGGAACCTGGTTGCGCGAAGGAAAAAACTTGCCAGGTAATTGGGGAATAGATGCGGAAGGCAAACCGACTAATGATGCAAAAGCAATTTTAGGTGGTGCAGTATTACCCATGGGTGAACACAAAGGTGCAGGGCTTGCGCTAATGTTTGAATTACTCACTGCTGCGTTGGCCGGCGCGGCGTTTACTCATCAAATTCGCAGTAACGACTCAAGTGGTTTGGATCCACAAGCAAGCAAAATTTTTATTGCCCTTAATCCTGCTGCATTTATTGACCCTACAGAATTTCACCAACACAGCGCTGATTTTATTGCATACCTGAAAACTGAAGCAGCGCCTTTTTCGTATCCAGGTGAACGGGGTTGGCAAACACGCGACAAACAATTAGTTGAAGGAGTAGAACTACATAACGAAATTGTGCAACAGCTAAATAGTGTGGGAATTTCTTTCGATTAAAAATCATGAAGGAAAAGGAAAAATCACACAATGCGTTCGCAGCTCTCTGGACCCATCACCTGTTTGGGTGATATTGCCCGTTAAGAGTTCCTACGTAAATATTGCACCTTAAATACGCCATTCCAATGAAGATCCTGAATTTCCTGACTTGCCATTTATACCCATGAATGATTCATAAATTAAATGGCAAGCCAGGAAACCGAAAACAATTTTCGACATTGTTTCCGATAAATATTTTATTTCGCAGCTAGCTTCTCTACCGCCGCCAAAGCTTGCTTGACGTTATCAGTTGGTGAAACACCACTGATAGTAGAAGAAATTTTTCCGTCTTCGGTAATGATAAATGTAGTGCGTTCAGCAAAACCGTGCTCGATTGCTTTGCCGCGACTGTCCGTTTTACCGGGTGCAGCATCACGAACATTCAATTCAAATGACTTGGCCACTTTGCCTTGTGGATCTGAGGCAACCGCCACTTTGCCTGCACAGTATTCAGGATCTGAAGAGAAATCGTTCAGGCGTTCAATGCTATCCAATGAAACACCAATTACGGTTGCACCGGCTTTGGCGAACTTCTCGCTGTTCACGGAAAAACTGTGCGCCTGCAAATTACAGCCATTGGTATAAGCTGATGGATAAAAATAAACAACAACGGGGCCAGACTTTAATTTTTCCTTAAGTGAAAAATCGAAAGCTTTGCCAGCCAAAGAGGCTTTGAGTGCGAATTCCGGTGCAGTTTTACCCGCTTCCAATGCTGCCATAGCAGGTAGTACCAGACTACTGGTGAGCAAACCCGCCAGCAGTGATTTGCCAATTGAAAATTTCATAACTTTTTTCCTTTACAAAGATTTGTCTTAAAAAGGTTTGGTGAAAATTTTCCGCTTATTTTAATGCAGAGATAAAATCGTTTAGCGCATTAATTTCTGCATCGGTTAAATTTTTGGTCACTTTATTCATGATACCCTCCTGGCTATTGGTTCTCTCCCCTGCCCGCCAATCACGCAGTTGCTGATCCAGATAATGCCAATCCTGCCCCCCCACAACCGGAATCAGCTCAGGGGACAAATCCGGATATCCCTTTACCGGTTCACGAGTCCCCTTGCCATCGCGCCCGTGACAGCTCGCGCACGCCACTATACCGCGCTTTGTATCACCTTCCAGAAATAGTTTTTCGCCCTGGGCACTCGTCTCATGGTTGCCAATCATCACTGGTTGACTGGCATACCAGGCGAGGATATCGACCACATCAGCATCATCAAGGTTCCGCGCCATAATCGCCATAAAATCGTTTTTACGCTCACCGCTGCGAAAATCCTGGAATTGCTTCAGCAAATAATCCGGACTTTGCCCTGCCAGTTTAGGAATCTTTGCGGATTCATTAAAGGCGTGGATGTTACCGTCGAGCCCATGGCATTCTGCGCAGCGCTCATCAGCAGCTTTTGCTTTTCCCTCAGCCGCATCACCACTGAATTCTTCAGCAACGATTGACTGGCACAACAGCAGCGAAAAACATAACACAATAATTCGATAGCAAAAACGCGCACCACACAACAAGCCCTTCGGGTTGCCCCGGAGTAAGGCCTGGGATTTTAATATCACCATGCCTTAATCTTCTTTATAAAAGTTATGGCAGGTTTTGCAGGTACGCGCCAAATCCGTCGCTGCGTTAGCCGCACTATCAAAATCACCAGCAGTGACGTGTGTGACAATATCCGACGTTAATTGTTTACTTTTCGTGGAGAGCTTTACTGCTTCAGCAACATCATTACCTGCTGCCGCTTCTTTTTTGTAATGCTCTTCTACCACAGCAAAAAGTTCATTCAACGTCTGTGCATCCGCGTTAGATGCTTCAGCATCTTGTAATGAAATATTGGAAGATAAGCTATCGTTGGTATCTTCAATCGTTTGCATTAAATCCATATCCATTTCAGATTCTTCTGCAAATGGAGCTGAAACAACCAACAAATTAATGCCGAATAACAACACAACAAAACGTATAGCTACAACAAAATTACGCATACATTCCCGCATAAATATTGATAAAAGGAACCAGAAAAATAACAAGCGATTCTGCAAAATGGAAATATTAAAATTACTAAAAAATTCAAAAAAAGGAATAAGAAAAATAATAATTCATAAAATCGGGACATAAAAAAGGAGGCAGCAATGCTGCCTCCAATATCACCCTAAATTGCGCTTAACAATTTGTTACGCAAGAATCTCATTAATGACTTTACCAAACACTACTGTTGGACGCTCCGAGCGACCATTGTTAATGAAAGTAGTCTTCAAGTGATTCAAACCTAATAATTGCAATACGGTTGCATGCAAATCGTAGGTATCTACCGCAGTATCTTTATCGGCAACTTGCACGCCCAGTTCGTCGGTAGCACCGTAAGTGAAACCCGCTTTCAAACCGCCGCCTGCCATCCATTGGGTGTAACCCCATGGGTTATGGTCACGACCCGTACCGCTCTCACCCCATGGAGTGCGCGAGAATTCAGAAGTCCACACGACCAATGTAGTTTCCAGCAAACCGAGCGATTTCAAATCTTCCAGTAAACCAGCAATTGGTTTATCTACCATTTTCGCCATCAGGCCGTGGTTTTTATCCAGATCGTCATGCGCATCCCAGCTGGTGATTTCAGTTTCACCATCCGGAGCACCGCTCACTACTTGAATAAAACGCACACCGCGCTCTACCAAACGACGTGCACGCAACAACGTCGTACCGTAGCTGCCACTCACAGGATCATTGATGCCGTACAGTTCTTTCGTTGCATCACTTTCTTTAGTAAGGTCCACTGCTTCCGGTGCAGCCACTTGCATACGATCAGCCAATTCGTAAGAGCGCAGGCGTGCTTTTAATTCGGTATCCAATGGACGATCACTTGCACCGATTTGGTTGAGCTTGTTCAACAAATCCAGCGAGTTACGTTGCTGTAATGCAGAGCGCAATTCCGGACGATCCAGATAATAAATTGGCGATGGCCCCGGACGGAACGCAGTACCTTGATAAACCGCCGGCAAGAAACCTGAATGCCAGTTCACTGAGCCTGCACGCGGCTCAGAAGCACCGTTGTACAACACTACGTAAGGTGGTAAATCAGGGTTAGCCGTACCCAGAGCGTAAGAAACCCATGCACCCAGTGATGGACGCCCCGGGTTCAAATCACCGGTATTCAATTTCAAAATTGAAATATCGTGAGTTGCACCGATGGTTACGCTTGATTTAATGAACGTCAGTTTGTCAGCGTGGTTCGCCAGGTTTGGCAACAGGTTAGAAAACCATGCACCACTTTCACCGTATTGTTTCCAGGTTCTTTCTTTGGAAACAAACAAACCATTCACACCACCTTGTGTACTGGTTTTAATTCCTTTCAGGAAAGAATCAGGTACGGGCTTGCCCGCATTTTTTACCAGCTCCGGCTTGTAATCGTACAAGTCCAGGGTGCTTGGTGCGCCGTTCTGGTGTAACCAGATTACCGACTTGATTTTCGCCGGGATGTGCGGTTGTTTGGGCGCTAACGGGTCCGCCGGATCTACCAGATCAGCAGCCACAGCAGCATTAACACTCAAGCCAGGAATAGCGCCGGCCAAAGCCGCACCACCTACTCCCAGGCCGGTGTTCTTTAAAAAGTCGCGACGTGATTTATTATCCATTGCAGTAATCTCATTGTTTAATTAGTAAAAATAAATTTTAAATTGTTTTAAATTTTTCAATAACTTTTCACTGCCGCTTTCTACAACAACCCTGCGTATCAGAAGCGATACGCAAAGTCATTGGAGTTAGCTACAGCGTGTACCAAATCAACAAAAGCGGCTGCTTTGAATGGATCCAGGTTTTTGGTGTTCTTCAACCCGGTTGGTACGGCTACTTCGAATTTGTCAGTCCAGGTTTTCGCTTCTACTAATTTCTGTTGTTCTTTCAGGAAGCCCTTCAGCGCTGATTTTTCTTTGCTGGTTGGTTTACGTGAGAACAGAATTTCGTACAGCTTATCGATTTGCGCACCTTCGTTAGCGCCCGCTTCTGAAATTACGCGGCCAGCTAATGCTTGTGACCAACCGAACACCACGTCACTGTTAAACAGCGTTAATGCTTGCAAAGGTGTAGTCGTTACATCGCGCTTGTGATGCGGCTTGGATGGATCCGCCGGATCGAATGATGCAGTCAATGGATACGGCAAGCTGCGACGCACAAAGGTATAAATACTGCGACGCTTGTGATCGTTAGGATCTTTTGCTTCTTCCCACAATGCACCGCCTTGACCATTGTTTAAGGTATTACCTGCAACCAAACTGGCAGGCACTTTCGGGAATACCGCAGGGCCACCGATAGTTTCGTCCAGTTCGCCAGATGCATAGAGCAATGAATCACGCAGCTCTTCCGCTTCCAAACGCTTGCGTGGATAAGCTGCCAGCAGTTTGTTGCCCGGATCTACTTTCAATGCATCAGAACGTTCATCAGATGATTGGCGATATACCGCAGACAACACGATGTCGCGTTGCAATTGTTTTACGTTCCAACCATTTTTGGTGAAGTTGCTTGCCAGGTAATCCAGCAGCTCCGGATGCGTTGGTTTATCACCAGCACGACCGAAATCTTCCACAATTCCCGCGATTCCTTTATTAAACAACTGTGCCCAAACACGATTTACATACACACGTGAAGTCAATGGGTTTTCAGCGCTGGCAATCCAGTTAGCCAGTGCAGTACGACGACCGGTTGACGTTGCAGTTGGAGTAATCTTCAGGTCGTAGTTCGCTGCCCAGAGTTTTGGCAAACCTGGTTCAACTGCTTCCAGAGGACGCTCGTGGATACCATTGAAACGAACATGGGTTTCCGGCGCCTCAGTGCCCAACTCAGTTAACGCGGTATAGGTTTTTGAACCGCGACGCGGACGCAAGTTATCAAACTTTTTCAGCTCTTCGGTCAGACGTTCGTATTCATTCCATAACTCAACATTTGCGGCAACATATTGCGGGTGGTCTTTATTTGCTGTTGTTTCACGTAAATAAGCAGCGATATCGCGCTCGGAAGCTACTGCATTCAAACGCGCATTCACCCATTTATCCAATGGATTCCATTGTTCTTTTGGTTTGAAAATCGCATCGCGGCTATCCGTTAAATAACGCTCGTTGTGATATTTGCGACCTGCAGTGCGCACTTTATCCAGAATCGCTTTTTGCTGATCAGTAATAGGCTTGATCGCCGCCTGATAAGTTGCTTGCGCCGTTATAAAATCTAGATCCCATTGGCTTTCGGTACCTTTCGCCAATTCTGCACGTTCGTTGTTAAAGGTATTGGCGAAAAATGCCTGCAGCTGGAAATATTCTTTCTGGCTGATCTTGTCAATTTTGTGGTTGTGGCATCTTGCACAACCAATAGTAGAAGCAAGAAACGTCTCACCTACCAAATCGGTCATATCGGTAGAAATTTGATAGTGACGTTGTACCAGGTCGCGCGAGTTAAAGTTATCGGGATAACCGGCCAACAAACCTGTAGCAATTTTTGCTTCCTGGCTATCTGGCCACAATTCATCACCGGCAATTTGTTCGCGAATAAAGGTATCGAATGGTTTGTTGTCATTAAACGCTTTGATGACATAATCGCGATAACGCCAATTGTTTGGACGCGTCTGGTCATTTTGGAAACCGGCGCTGTCTGCGTAGCGAGCCAGATCCAACCAGCGACGCGCTTGACGCTCGCCAAAGTGTGGTGATGCCAACAGGCGATCTACCAATTTTTCATAGGCATCGGGAGATTTATCTTTTTCAAAGGCTTCTACTTCAGCAGGAGTTGGCAATAAACCTACGAGGTCGATAGTCACACGACGAATATAAGTAGCGCGATCCGCTTCTGGAGCAGGCTTCAAATTATATTCATTCAGGCGCGCCAGAATAAAATTATCAATTGGTGAACGAGCCCATTTGCTATGGCCTGCATCAGGTACGACCACATTGGTTTTCACAGGCTCGTATGCCCAATCTCTGGATGCAGTGCTGGTAATAGGTTTTACTTTTTCCACCTTGGCTGCAGCAGTTTTTTTCGCTGCATCTTCTTTCGCATCAGCTGCATAAGCCTGTCCGAGGCTAAATACTGACGCCGACAAACCCAGCACGACTGCCAGGTATAATTTCTTCTTGTTCATTAACTCGCTCCTACACGAATGATGGTTGCTTGGGTGAACACCACCGGTTAACACCTAATTACCAAACTGCTAACTAACCATTGATTTCTCAACAGCTGAATTAATCTCTGTCAGGTAATTGCAACTAGCGAGCCATATTTGTAAAGGAAGTGTAAAAATTTCCCGGAAGATAAATATCTTTTTGATTCATAAAGATATTTATCTAAATGAAAAAAAATTTGTGCAAAAAATTATTAGGTTTATCGCATTCAATCTGATGGGTTAAAAACAAATTTTTGCGGCAACTGCTCTTCACTCAACAGCAATAAATATTGCTCCAGAATTAGTGCAAAAATCCGCAGCTTTTATGTTGATTTTTAAACATGTTTTTTTTTGCGAAAAACTGTTCAAATCAGTTCATTCAGATGTCGACAAATAAAAATTAGCCTTTATCAACTTATTGTTTTTTAAGGATTTTCTCTGCCTCATTAAAAACACCTGCACAGTCATTTTATTTCACTGGCATATTAATTGCCCAAACACTCCTGACACATGAATTTACATATCAGGAGTTATTTGATGTTCTCGCCCGTCTCAAAATTTTCACGAACGAAAAATGTTCTTTTTTCAGCAGCAGAAAAACCATTTTTGTTTAAACCTTTGGCACTCTTTATAGCCTCTGTTGCCATTTCATCAGCCGCTGTTGCTCAATCAGCAAATACCGATGACGAGGCCGATGCACAAAATTCAACTGAACAATTAGCAGCTGTTGAATACGAAGCACCGTATGAAGCCCCGCTCCTTGCCGCCAACACCAATGAAAAAGTAATGGTGTTGGATGTAGTCACTGTGCGTAGCCGTAACCGCATTGAAAAATTGCAAGATGTCCCGCTGTCAGTATCGGTCGTTCAAGGTAAGGAACTGGAACGTTTGAATGCGACGGATATCGCTGCACTGACACAACGGCTCGCCAACATTTCCTGGAACCAGGGTAACCAACGCACCAGCAGCCTCTCTATTCGCGGCATTGGTAAACAAGGCCAAACCGAAGCGCAAGATCCGGCAGTAGGATTAATCGTGGACGGCGTGAATTACGCGTACAACGCACTGTCATCCAGTTTTGATTTTACCGACGTAGAAACTGTAGAAGTAGCGCGCGGCCCGCAAGGTACACTGCTGGGTAAAAACAGCAGTATTGGTGCGATCAATGTCACTACCAAACGCCCATCATTTGATTCTGATTTTTCTTATGCGTTAACACTGGGCGAGTGGGATACCGTACAAGGTCGCTTTGCCGGCGGTGGTGCAGTTGTTGATAATTTGCTGGCATGGCGCGGCACACTCAGTGTGAGTAAAGGCCAGGGCGATATTAAAAACGCCTACAACAGCGATGAAAGTATTTCCAACAAAGAACGTGTTTCCGGCCGCGTACAATTTTTATTAACACCAACTGAAGATTTCAGTGCGCGCCTTGCTGTTGATGTACAACCACGCGCAGGTGAACGCACTAACGGCCGCACGATTTACACACCAACACCAGAAAAATATGCCGATGGCAGCCCTAACCCGAATAACTCTGATGCGAGCAAACGCTTGATTCGCCGCTGGTTTACGCAAAGCCCTAATTATACTTATGACGGGTCTTATCTTTATGGCGGTGGCGAAAACGAATACAACACAGATGGTCGTCGCCCGCTGATCACTGGCAGTAACGGTGCTACCGCTGAATTAAATTGGAAACTGGACACTTTCACACTCACATCTATCACTGCGTATAAAGATTATCACTTCAACGCGGTAAACGATGAAGGCACTCCGTTCGATATCCAACGGAATTCCGGCGGATTTTTTAACGATTACAAACAAGTCAGCCAGGAACTTCGTTTGAGTTCACAACAAGGCGGATTTGTCGATTATCAAACCGGTTTGTTTTATTTGGACGTAAACAACGTTGCTGAATATCAACGCGTGTGGGGCAACGATGCCGGTGCCTGGTTTGCCAGTGCTGCGCAATACACCACGCTCGATAAAGATGCAGCTGGTCGTTACTTGATGATTAATTCTCTCTCCGGTCTTGATATGGCCTGGAACAGCCCAGCTGGCTTCCAGGATATCAACAACGAAAGTAGCGCTATTTTCGCCCAGGCGAACTGGAATTTTACCGATAAGTTCGTCGTGACTACCGGTTTGCGTTTCACCCGCGAAGAGCGTGAAAACCGTACAGCCACGTATATCAAGGATCACGGCTTTGGTGCTGAATTAAATCCGGCCAACGTAAACGATGTAAACCTTGGTGGTTTCCATTCGGTTAATAGCGCTACCAAAATCAGCGATAGTTTGACTATTCCAGCGGGAACCCTGGGCCGTATTGTTACCAATGCTGACGGCAGTAAATCACTGGTAACGGACAACTCAACTGCGCAATTAACACTGGCCGATCAACTGGCTGCCGAATATTTTGGCAAAACTGCAGGTGCAGCACCGGGTGATGCGTACAACAGTTTAACGGCTGCACAAAAAGCACAAGTAGGTGCGGCAAAATCATTGCGTCAAACACAAATCGGCGTGGTGTTTAATGAGGTTGATGTAGAGCCTTACGAAAAAACCCTGCCATCATTTGTGCTCAGCCCCACGTACAAATTTAATGAAAACCTGACGGGTTATGTTTCCTGGCAGCACGGCGAAAAAGCGGGTATTGCACAAGCTACCAACGGTATTTCCAACCTGGTAAAAGAAGAAAAAATCGACGCGTATGAACTGGGTGTTAAATCGTTATTGTTTAGTAACACACTGGTATTAAACCTCGCTTTGTTTGAAATGAACATTGACGATTATCAACAAACCAGCCGCGTCTATGACGAATACACCACCAATCTCACTCGCCAATCAGATCCAACAGCGAACGATGTTTACACCAACGCTACCGCCAACATTCCTGAAGTGCGCGCGCGCGGTTTGGAAATCGACAGCGTTTACTCCGGCATTCCTAACACCACGCTCCGTTTTGCCGGTGCGATTACCGATGCTGAATACATTGAATTCACCAATTCACCACAGCCCTCTGAAAATGGTTATACCGGCGCTCCGCAATATCAGGACGTCAGCGGTGAAACCTTACCCGGTGCTTCAAAATATTCATTCAACGTTGGTGTTGATTATCGCCTGCCGGTATGGAATGGCAAAGAATTCCATACCAGCTTGAACGCGCAGTACAACAGCAAATACAACTCGGATAACTCGTTATCAACTTATGGCTGGATTGAAGGCCGCACACTGGTGGACTTCTCGGTTGGATTGGGTAATGCCAATCAAACCTTTGATGTAAACCTGATCGTGAAAAACCTGTTTGATGACGATACACCAAGCACTCGCACCTGGAATAGTTACACACCGGCTAACCCGCGCTGGATTGGTGTGACCTTTAGCGGCCGTTTTTAATTCAAGAGATAGTCGCTTCTAATTGCAGAGTTCATCGTTAATGTAATGAGAGCTATCTTCGCCGCTGCATTGGAGCGGCGAAGATTTTAAGGAGCAAATTTGTGATTTCATTTTTCAAAAAAAAATCCCTGGTTAAATTTATTTTTAATACGCCGTTTCTCAGTGCAATTATTCTGGGATCAAATCTGGCGTACGCTATTCCCAGCGTCTATCCCACTGGCACCACTATTTACGATCCTGCCAAAGCCTATAACTCGTATGTGTTATTTGCTGGCCAGGATAAAAAAACGCACCTGATTGATTTGAACGGTAATGTCGTTCACGAATGGAATTACAACGCATTTCCACCGGTATTGATTGACCCCGCGTTAAACAATGGCAAGCGCGGTCATGTATTGGTACAACTTTCCGGTGAAACCGGTGGCCGTGCCAACGCAACAGCACAATCAATTGGCGAAGTGGACTGGAACGGTAAAGTCGTGTGGCAGTGGGGCGGCGCCGGTGCACAAGATGCTTATGCCACCCAGGGCACAGCTACCGATGCCAGCGGTTACGGCACCAGTATTCGCCAACATCACGATTGGCACCGCTTGCCTAATGGCAACACTATTATTCTGGTGAATTATGTAATTCCGGTAAAAGGTTGGAAAGCCGAAAAACTATTGGAAGACGGTGTTTATGAAGTAACACCCAAAGGTGACGTTGTTTGGAAATGGGCTGCGTTTGAACACCTGGATGAATTGGGATTCAGTGAAGCATCGCTGAAAATTTTGCGCGAAACATTAACCCGCAACGATAAAACCATTCCCTTCGATTATCTGCATTTTAATAATCTGTCGGTTGTTGGCCCCAACAAATGGTACGACGCTGGTGATCAACGTTTCCATCCGGACAATTTATTATTCGATGCGCGTGAAGCAAATATCATCGGCATTATCGATAAAAAATCCGGAAAAATTGTGTGGCGTATTGGCCCGGATTATCCACCATCAATCGGGCAATTTAAATTGCCGCGTCCGGTGGACCAAATTTCCGGCCAACACGATGCGCATATCATTGCCAAGGGTTTACCCGGTGAAGGTAATTTGCTGGTATTTGATAACCAGGGCGCTGCGGGTTATCCACCGGTAAATATCGGTACTCAACCGCGTTCGCGCGTGCTGGAAATTGATCCGATTAAAAAAGAAATTGTGTGGCAGTACACGGGCGCTGATTCGGGCAAACCCGGTTACAGTTTTTACAGTTCCTACATCAGCAGTGCACGCCGTTTACCCAACGGTAATACCTTGATTGATGAAGGAATGAATGGCCGCTTATTCCAAACCACGGCCAAAGGTGAAATTGTATGGGAATATATTAGCCCCTATTTCAGCACGCCGCGCGCAGAAGATCCGCAGCCTTTTTCCGCGAACACGGTTTACCGCGCACAACCGGTTCCCTATAACTGGGTACCGGAAGGCACACCCCGTTCGGAAAAACCGATAAAAGCGCCGGACCTTAAACAATTCCGCGTGAATGCGCAGCCGTAATTTTCGGAATTCCTTTTTATCAGAACTGATTTTACTCAGGGTTCATCAAACAACGGATGTTTGCCTCTTACTGCCAGTGCACAAATGCGCTGGCGTTTTTTTCTGATGGTGCAACACATTAATTATCGACTGCAGTTATCCACAACTCACAAGGTGAATGATTAGTTATGACGTCAATCAACAAACATCGCCGCCGCTTTCTCGCACGCGCCTCAAAAATATCGGCAGCAACCCTGGCGGCCGGTGGATTACTCGGCTCAGGATTATTGCAAGCCTCTGAAAAATCCACTGAAAAACCGAACATTATTTTTATTCTTGCTGATGACCTGGGTTACGCTGATTTAAGCGTGTACGGCCAACGCGCATTTAAAACTCCCGTGCTGGATAAATTAGCGCACGACGGTTTGCGCTTTACCCAGCACTACGCAAATTCTGCTGTTTGCTCCGCTACACGTTTTGGTTTAATCACTGGTCGCTATCAATACCGTTTACGCGGTGGTTTGGAAGAGCCACTTTCCAGCTCGGTAAACAACATTGGGCTGCCACCCGAACATCCCACGCTGCCGTCGCTACTCAAAAAACAAAATTATAAAACGGCGCTTTTTGGTAAATGGCATTTGGGTTCATTACCAACATTCGGCCCGTTAAAAAGTGGCTACGATACCTTCTTTGGAAATTACGGCGGCGCGCTGGATTATTTCACGCATAAATCCAATGTCGGTCCGGATGCAAAAGAAGGTCTTTATGAAGGTGAAGTGCCCGTAGAAAAAGTGGGTTACTACACCGACCTGATTGCAGACCGCGCGGTGGATTACATCAAAGCCCACGACAAGAAAAATCCATTCTTTTTATCGTTGCATTTCACTGCGCCACACTGGCCGTGGGAAGGCCCGGAAGATGAAGCGGTTGCGCAACAAATCAAAAGCCTTTTCCATTACGAAGGCGGCAGCCTGGAAACCTACGGCAAAATGGTTGTTGCGTTGGATACTGCGATTGGGCGCGTATTAAAAGCCCTGGATAAACAAAAACTCAGCAAAAATACTATCGTGATTTTCACCAGCGACAATGGTGGTGAGCGTTTCTCGGATACCTGGCCTTTCACCGGTCAAAAAACTGAATTGCTCGAAGGTGGAATTCGCGTGCCCGGTATTATTCGCTGGCCCGCCGCGATTAAAGGCGGAAAAGTATCTAACCAGGTCGCTATCAGTATGGATTGGTTGCCCACATTGGTTGCTGCTGCCGGCGGTACTCCAGACCCCGCTTATCCCAGCGATGGAGAAAACCTGTTGCCAGTGTTATTGGGCAGCGAAGCAGAAAAACCACGCACATTATTCTGGCGTTACAAAGGCAATAGCCAACGCGCGATACGCTCCGGCGATTGGAAATATTTAAAAATTGCCAACAACGAATTCCTGTTTAATTTAAAAGAAGATTTGCGCGAGCGCGCTAACTATGCCGAAACTAACCCTGATGTTTTCAACCAATTAAAAACCCGCTGGGATGAGTGGAATAGCACTATGCTCGCACTTGCAGAGGAATCCAGCACACACGTGGTAGATGGTAAAAGCCAGGCAGATCGACACGGTGTGATTAGCACCAGAAAGTGACCGACAAGCAACACCTGTACGCGCAATTTCCAGCTAAAAAAGAAAATCGTTACTTTTCTTACGACAAGGATGTTGTAAGCCAAAAAATCCTGGTGTTTGAATTTCAAAACCCTTCACCAAATCACCTTCCTTTCGGTTTTATTTACCACAGTTCCTGCCAGTTAAATAACATTTTTGACCATTTATGTTTCAGAAAAAAACAGCGGCTATTTATTTGCAAACATATTTTTTGATGTCGATTATAACAGCCTATTTAACTGGAATTCTTACGCACCCAGCGATCCACGCTGGATCGGCGTAAGCATCAATGCAAAATTATAAAAAGATAAGGGTGTTGTTAGCATCAGTAAATGATCTGTTTCCAACAACGCATTTATTCTTTTGCTTGCAAAATAACACCGTGAAAACTTATCGGCGCAAGGACGCGTTTTTCAGGTGATTGGTTTTTTTAAACAGAGAGGTGTTTTGTTTTAAAAATCGCTGCAACCAAAGGAACAACTCCGCTTTATTTCGAACAGAAAATGTTATCTAAAAAACAGGATAACGTAATAATTCGTTTTAATTTCAGCAGATTTTTTTTGATTATCAACAACCTTTTTCGCACAAAAAAACTTGTCCATATTGGTACAGTAAAAGTTGATTTATGGCCTGTTACTTGCGATAGCAGCACTGTATCCGCCGACATTATTGTCGAGTAATTCATTGTTGTTTTCTGAAGGAATTTTCCATGAGTCGCACGTATCCCGCACGCAAATCCTTACATCACTCCAAAAAAAAGCGGAGCTTGTCATTAGCAGCCACGCAATGGCTGGTCATTGCAGGCCTTGCTCACTCTGCCTTACCTGTACTTGCACAAACCAGCCAGAATGATCAAACCAGCGAAACCGAACAAACCGTTCAAATACTTCAACTCGCACAAGCATCAACGGCTACTAACACGGCAACAGAAAAAAAAGCAGAGAAACCAACTGTTCTGCAAGCAGTTACTGTGCGTTCGCGTAATCGCATTGAGAAATTACAAGATGTTCCACTGTCTATTTCTGTTGTTACTGGCCAGGAATTAGAACGTTTGCAAGCGTTGGACGTAGCATCATTTAGCAAACGCGTTGGCAACGTAATCTGGAATCCGGGCAACCCGCGTCAATTCAGTTTGTCGGTACGCGGTATTGGTAAACAAGCACAAACCGATGCGCAAGATCCCAGCGTGGGAATTATTGTTGACGGCGTTAACTATGCCTATAACCCGCTGTCTTCCAGCGTAAACTTTACTGACATTGCCGCTGTTGAAGTAACACGTGGCCCGCAAGGAACGTTGTTAGGAAAAAATACCAGCCTCGGTGTAATTAACATCACCACACGTCGCCCTACTTTTACCAAAGAAGCCTATGCAACTGTGAGTTACGGTGATTACCACGATTTATTCGGTTCCGCCGTTTTAGGTGGTGCGGTGATTGATGATTTGCTTGCATGGCGCGGAACATTTACCGCACAAAAAGCGAATGGGGATTTAGTCAACACGTATAACCAGGACCAGACTTACGCGAATAAAGATCGCTTGTCTGCACGTGTACAATTTTTATTAACGCCCAGTGAAGATTTCACTGCGCGCATCAGTCTGGATGCACAACCCAAAGCCGGCGAAGCGACCAATGGCCGATCTTTTAACAAACCCACACCCACTACTTACGCGGGAAACAATACCACTGGTGCGAACGCGGGAACCAATGTGAACCCACTGAGCTCTGATCCCAAAACCCGTTTGAATCGCCGTTGGTTTCTGGAACAAAGCGATTATCGCTATGAAGACGATTGGCTCGGCAATAGCACCCGTAATCGCATTAATGCCGACAATTACAACCCGATTGTGACCGGCACCAACGGTGCGTCCACCGAATTAAACTGGCGATTGAATGATTACGAAGTTACCTCGATTACCGCCTACAAAGATTACTATTTTGCAGCGCGTAACGATGAAGGCACACCGTTTGATATCAGTAAAAATGGTGGCGGTTTGGTGGACTACAAACAATATAGCCAGGAGCTTCGTTTAAGTTCAAAAACCGGCGGTTTTGTCGATTACCAAACCGGATTATTCTGGTTAGCGACCGATATCGATCACTCTACCCGTGCAGGTTGGGGCTCTGATGCCGGTGCATGGTTTGCATCGACTGCGCAATATAATCGCCTGGATGCAAATGCCAGCGGACGCGCGCTCATGCAAGATTCACTGAGCCGCTTGAATCGCGAACAGGCCAATAAATATGAAAATACGAGCACGGCAATATTCGCGCAAGCCAACTGGCATTTGTCTGATCCATTAACACTGACTACCGGTGTACGCTTAACGCGTGAAGATAGAGATACAACCACCAGTGCACTGCTTACCGATAACGGTGCTGGCAGCGAGCTGAATTCTTCGTCAGTGAATGTAGTAAATCGGGTGAGCCTCGGTGGATTTAATTCAC
Organism: Cellvibrionaceae bacterium; assembly: GCA_021151825.1. Taxonomy (GTDB): domain Bacteria; phylum Pseudomonadota; class Gammaproteobacteria; order Pseudomonadales; family Cellvibrionaceae; genus Cellvibrio. The sequence continues at coordinate 294,050 of JAGKWQ010000004.1, read as the reverse complement.
TGAATGCTACCACCACGGTTAATGGAACCTCTTATCCTGCTGGCACCCTGGGCCAGGTTGTTAATGGAACGTTCACCAACAATAATTCCACAGCACAATTGCAACTCGCCGATAAACTCGCCAATAAATATTTTGGTACAGCCATTACCGGAACTGCAGGCGCTGCTTACGCCAGCTTGACCAATGCACAAAAAGCCCAGGTTGCCGATGCGAAAACGATTCGCAGAACGCAAGCAGCAGCATTATGGAATACCGTAGAGGCAGAAAGTTTTGAAGAAACCCAACCGGCATTTGTAGTAAGCCCTACGTACAAATTTAGCGATAAGCTGACGGTATATGCATCGTGGCAATACGGTGAAAAAGCGGGCATCGCACAAGTGGTCAACGGATTTTCTTATTTAACCGATGCAGAAAAATCCAGCTCCTATGAAATCGGTATAAAAACCGTTTTGCTGGATAACACACTAGTGTTTAATGCGGATATTTTCCTCACCAACATCAAGGATTATCAACAAGCCGTCCGTGCGGTGGATGAATACACCACTGAACAAAACACCATCAGTGGCGCACCGGAAGTTGCCTATCTCTCCTATACCGGCAACGTGCCTAAAGTGCGTGCGCAAGGTTTGGAAATCGATGGTCTCTACTCCGGAATTCCCAATACAACGATTCGTTTCTCCGGTGCCTACAATGATGCTTATTATGTTGAGTTCCCCAATTCAGCGCAGCCGGTAGAAAATGGTTACCAGGGCGCTGCACCTTTCCAGGATATTTCGGGTGAAACGTTACCGGGTGCCTTTAAATATAGTTTCAATTTGGGTATTGATTATCGCGTGCCGGTATTCAGCAATCATGAATTCCACACCAGTGTTAACACTTCGTACAACAGCAAATTCAATTCCGATAACGCCCTCTCCAGCTACGGTTGGGTAGATGGTTCTACCACTACCGATTTTTCAATAGGCCTGGGTAAAAACAAAGGTGAATTTGATGTAAGCCTGGTCATTAAAAACCTGTTTGAAGATGACACTTATCAAAATCAAACCTGGAATACCTGGAGCCCGGCGTTACCGCGTACCGCGAGTATTGTGGTGAGCGGGAAGTTTTAATTATGTATTAAGAGTAGATGGCAGCGCTGGATGTGCTTCCATCTGCTCTTGATTTTCAATCACTCATTTATGAACTAAAAGCTCGCAACGTCCACCAATAGCTTGCCAAAGTTTTTCCCTTGCAATAAACCAATAAAAGCTGCTGGTGCATTTTCCAAACCCTGGATTTTATTTTCGCGTAGTTTTATTTTTCCAGCACTAATCCATTCGTGCATATCCTGCGCGAAACTGCCATAACGAGTCGCATAGTGATCGAGAATAATAAAACCCTCTACATGAACACGCTTCTGCAATATTGCAGCCATTAGCAACGGTAGTTTATTGGGGCCGGCAGGCAAGGTTTTATCGTTGTAGTGCGCAATAAAACCGCACACAGGAATACGCGCATTAATATTCAGTAACGGCAACACCGCTTCAAATACTTCGCCGCCCACATTTTCAAAATAAATGTCAATTCCATCGGAGCAAGCCGCTGCAAGCTCTTTGGCAAATTGCGGATGGTTGCGATCAATGCATATATCAAATCCCAATTCTTCTGTAGCGTAGCGACATTTATCCGCACCACCAGCAATACCCACAACACGCAAACCTTTTAATTTTGCAATTTGCCCAACCACAGAACCAACAGCACCCGTGGCAGCAGCGACAACCAATGTGTCTCCCGCTTTTGGTTGACCAATATCCAGCAAACCAACATAGGCGGTAAAACCGGGCATCCCCAAGCCACCTAATGCAAGCGAAGGCTCGGCCATATCACCCAGTTTTTGCAAATCACTGCCATCAGACAATGCATAATCTTGCCAACCGGCATTGCCCAGCACAACTTCACCGGCATGGAATTTTTCATTGCGCGACGCCACAACCTGATTCACAGTACTACCAACCATGTGCTCATTCAGATTAATGGATGGCGCATAACCGGGGCCAATCTCATCCATTAAATTGCGCATGTAAGGATCGAGCGAAAGATAAAGCGTACGTAATAACACCTGCCCCTCACCAGGTGTTGGAACCGGTTTTTCTTCCACTCGGAAATTTTCCAATACCGGTAAACCTTGTGGGCGCGATGCCAGAATAATTTGGCGGTTACTCTTTTCAGTTTGCATAATATTTTCCTTTTAGGATTTCTCCGGGAAATTTGAATTGAACGCAATATCAAACCGAGCGCGTTTTGCGCGGACCAAATATCAATACCACCAGGGTACCAATACTAATTGCAATCAATGCGAATACCGGCCCACCTAATGCACCGATATGATCGACCAACAATCCGCCACCAATTGCGCCGCTGGCAATCGCGATTTGAAATGCAGCCACTAATAAACCGCCTGCGCCTTCTGCTTGATCCGGCGCAGCACGCACAATCCATGTTTGGAAACCAATCGGAAATGCGCCGAATGCAAATCCCCATAATGCGATAGAAAACGCAGCCACACTCGCATTACCACCACCGATAATTAATGTCAGCGCGAGAATTGCGATCAACGCACCGCCACTGGCAATCGCAAAACGTTCGCTGCGCTCAGCGATAAGCGCACCGGCGAAATTACCGAAGAAACCACCAATACCATAACCCAGAAGAATCGCAGAAATAGCGCTAACGGGTAAATGCGTTACATCTTCCAATAAGGGGCGAATATAAGTGAAGCCCGCAAAATGTCCGGAGATAACCAACAACACCGCCAGCAATGCAACACGTACATGAGTGCGCCCAAGCAACTCAAACAGTGTGCGCAAATTCGGATTATCTTTTGGCGGCAATGCAGGAATCGCAAAAAACTGCGCGATGATTGTCACCAGGCTCAAACCGCCGGCAACGATAAACGCACTGCGCCATCCCCACAGATCACCGATATAAGCGCCCAATGGAGCAGCACACACTGTTGCGATAGAAACACCGGTCAGAATTACCGACATCGCCCGCGCAAATAAATTGTCCGGCACCAGACGCATTGCCAGCGCTGCCGACATCGACCAGAAACCACCGAGCGCAACGCCCAATAAAATGCGCGATACCAGTAGCACTGCAAAATTTTCTGCCGTAGCAGCGAGTACATTGGAAATGACCAGTAATAACGATAGGAATAGCAATACCAGCTTGCGATCCAGGTTGCGGGTGAGAACAGGAATTGTCGGGGCCGCAATCGCACCAACCAACGCCGTTGCCGTAACAGCCTGGCCGGCAGCACCAGCGGAAATTCCCAGATCGGTGGCCATTGCCGTCAGCAAACTGGCCGGCAAAAACTCGGCAGTCACCAGGCCAAATACGCCCAACGCCAGGCTGATAATTCCCGGCCAATTAGCAGCGGAAGCATCGGGAGGTGCAAGGGGTTCTGAAGGTGGCAGTAAGGCGGGATTATCAGTGCAAGCTGTATCGTTCATGGGCGGTCCTACATAACTTGAGAAAAATTCGAAAATGTAACCGCAGTGTAGGGTTAGAATTTTGGCTTTTCTATGATATAAAATCCGAAAGACATGCCCTTTTGTCCAAAACACTCTAGCCCTTTGCAAAAAATAAGAGACAACTATGCGCGATACATTGACTGAGATCTTGCTCGGCCTGCGTCTTGATGGTGTGGAATATGGTCGCTGCCTGTTAAACCCGCCATGGGCAGTTGCCTTCCCCGCGCAGAAAATGGCGCGCTTCCATTTTGTCGCACAGGGAGGTTGCTGGGTTCGTACGCGTACAACGGATTGGGTGCAGCTAAATCCGGGCGACGCCGTGCTTTTTCCGCGCGGCAGCTTTCACATACTGGCAAGCTCGCCCGATGTGCCCGCCATTGATATAGATACCCTCGCCCGCCGCGCGGTAACGGAAAATATCTATCTGGTGAATGGTGATCTGGCCGACAGCGACAACCAACCGGATGTGATGTTTTGCGGCGCCATGCGTTTTAACCTCGACCCGCTTCATCCGTTAGTCGCAATGATGCCGGACATGATGCGCGCCGGCGACCTCGCCACGCGCGACCCATCCGTACCTATTTTACTGGAGTCCATGGAGCGTGAAATTACCCTCGCGCGCATCGGCGCCTGCGGCATACTCGCGCGCCTTGCCGATGTATTGGCCGCGAGTATTATCCGCGCCTGGGTCGAGTGTGCGTGCAGTAATTCCGATGGTTGGATTGCCGCTGTGCGCTGCCCGCAAATCGGCAAAGTATTGGCAGCAATTCACACCCAACCTGAACAGGATTGGACCGTCGCCAGCCTCGCCGCCGTGATGGGCGCATCGCGCTCAAGCTTCACCGACAAATTCACCCGCACCCTCGGCGAATCGCCCGCCAAATATGTTGCGCGCGTGAAAATGTTTCAGGCTCGCCACTGGATTGCACAGGACGGTATGCGCATCGCGGTAGCTGCAAATCGCCTCGGTTATGATTCTGAAGCAGCGTTCAGTCGTGCATTCAAACGCATTATCGGTCACTCACCAAGTGAAGAGCGGCAATTGGAATCTGTTTAACGAATGCGTCACATCCCATTCACTCCCTGTTCACGTCAGGGAGTGAAAATGAAACGCCTGAACCACCACACACCGGAAGAGTCTACTATCAAGAATTACCATCAAGAACAACCCTGCTATTCAGAAAAACTGCTATCAGAAAACCTGATAGTGATAATCCAGAAAATGTTTTACCAGAAAGGAACAACATCATGATCAAAAGCACAGGCTTAATATCATTAATGGGTTTACTCGCAATAAGCACATCACTCCCGCTTCACGCGGACACGTTAAAAGTTGATATGAAACCCGGGTTGTGGGAACACCGCATTAAATTAATTGGTGGTAACGATCTCGCAGCGCAAACCGAACAAATGCAAAAAGCCATGGAAGAAGTGAAAAAACAAATGGAGGGCTTGCCACCCGAACAACGCAAAATGATGGAAGACATGATGGCCCAACAGGGTATGAAATTTTCTGATCAAGGCGTGAGCATGCAAAACAATAAAGTGCAAATCAGTAAAGATGGCACAATCGTTAAACAATGTGTCACCCAGGCACAAATCGATAAAGGTTACGTGCCCGAAACTGGTGACGAATGCAAACCAACCATCACTCAAATCAGTAAAACAAAATTTAAAACTACTTACACTTGTACCGGGCAACAAAGCGCTACCGGTGAAGGTGAAATTGAATTTATTTCACCAACCCAATACAAAGGTAAAGCTTACTTTGTTACTAAAACTGACGGTAAATCACAACGCTACGACACGGAACAAACCGGTTCCTGGTTAGCAAGTGATTGTGGAGACATCCAGCCTGAAGATTACTAGGAAATTATTTTTACTTTTCCTGTTTATAAAAAATCATTGCGGAAGATAAAATCCGCCCGTGATCCACCATAGCGCCAATTCTCCAGCGAGTACGGTATTACGGCCGGTATCCTGGAGAATGGCTGATGGAAAATTACTTACCTTAACCTCCAGTTTTTCATACATATTTGCTGGAGGAGCCTTAACCTATCGTTTCAGCTTTCCTGAAAGAACATACAAATCAGGCAGATCAATTGCTCCACCATATTCCAAAGGAGCGGTTCTCCCTGAACGTTCAAGGCCATAAATATTTTCGGAATATTCATAAATCAACCAAATTCCAGACATGCGAACATAAACAGGTCGATTAGAACCACTTTTTTCAGAAGGCTCCTCTTCAAGCCATGGGGGATCGTTAGTCACACTTACCAAACAGGTGTTACTAAGATCATTGATATATTTAACTTTTTCACCAACTCTTTTATTTCCTTTCCAAACCTCCAACACCTCAAAATCAATTTCCTGACTGAAGTACTCATATCCTCGTTCATTTCTCTTTTCGTGATTTTTTATAGTTTTTGCAAAAGCCAAATAAACATTGATTGATTTATTATATGCCTCTTCCACCGTTGGCATGCCCGGAGGTCTGCTGCATGAATAGGCAGTACTTATATTAAAAGTGAAAATGATGAGTAATAAACCATTCATTATTATTTTCATATTCAAGTTCCCACCTTCCCATAACTAGTATTAAATAGCAGTATAAGACGTTCGTAACTGTACCCTATAAATTATCCGTTAAAGGATCAACGACATGGATAAGCGCCAATTCATAAAAACCCTCGCGTTAACAAGCTCATTTCTACCATTAATGAATTCTGCTAACGCAAATGCTGCTCGAAAAAAAAGCCCGAAACAACGTCTGCCAGTAGCGTTGAATAAAGGTGATATCGTTGCATTAGTATGCCCATCCAAAGCAGTTGACGACAGCCTGGAAATACAAATTGGAAAGGAAGCGCTGGAAGCCTTCGGATTTAATGTGAAGTTGGGAAAACACTTGAATGCGCGACGCGGCCATTTAGCGGGAGCAGATAGTGAACGCGCAAGCGACATCAACGACGCATTTGCCGATAAAGAAATTAAAGCCGTTATCTGCCTCGGCGGCGGCTCCGGTGCAGCGCGTATCTTGCCGTTATTGAATTATCAAACTATTCGCAATAACCCCAAAGTATTGTTGGGGTTTTCAGATATCACCGCATTACATAACGCCATTTATGCTCAAACAGGTTTGATCACCTTTCACGGCCCCAATGCAACTGGCAGCTGGAATCCATTTAATGCCGATCAATTCCAGCGACTCTTTTTCCAGCGCGAGTTAATGCACTACGAAAACGTGCGTGGCAATGAAGATGATTTGGTACAACGTCAAAACCGCACTGCCACTATTCGCGGCGGAAAAGTACGCGGTGAATTAATCGGCGGAAACCTCACCGTATTTACCGCATTGGCAGGCTCACCTTACCTGCCCGACTTCACCGGAAAAATTCTTTTTCTGGAAGATGTGGAAGAAGCCCCCTATCGCATTGACCGTATGCTCAGCACATTAAAACTAATGGGGGCACTGGATAAAATCGCCGGCTTTATCTTCGGCGCCTGCGTCGATTGCAGGCCAAATGGTGGTTATGGTTGGTTAACGATTGAAGAAATTTTTAATGACCATATCAAACCGCTAAATATTCCTGCGTATCGCGGCGCAATGATTGGTCATATTAGGCAACAATTTATTGTGCCGTTTGGTGGGACGGTTGAAATGGATGCGGATGCGGGGGTGTTCAGATTGATTGATCAGGTTTTTAAACCTACTTGATGGTAGCAACTATAAATTCCAACAAATAAAATTTATTTAACTTTTTATTTATCGTAAATAGATAAATATTTTTCTAATTCTAAAGGTTAAACGATTATTTTTTTAGAAGACATTCACTTAACCCAGTCGTACCACATACCCGGCAATCAAATACCAGGGTTATTACTGGCTTTAGAAAATGAATTAAAGCCAGTAATAATTCGGATTATTTCAATGTTAAATGTTAGAACCTGAATGCCCCACCTATCGCCCAACGGTCTGAATAGTCGGAAGAATAATACGTAAAATCAATACTGGCATTTTCAGTTACAAAGTGACGGGCACGCACATGGTATGCGGTATTATCTTTAACAGAGGGATTATCAAACTTGAAATCAGCTACTCCCGCTCCCGCACTGAAACGATGGGTAAAATAATAATCCGCGCTTACCATCAAAGAGCGAACATGCGCGATATCATCATCGGCATAACGAATCTCTGTACCAATTGCCCGCTCATTCGCCAAGGGCTTTACATACTTGGCACTCAGATTCCAGTACTCGGAAATATCGGCATCCTCGATAAAATCAGACCAGATTTGTAATCCATCAGCGGGTGCAATACCCACTCGTGCATTCCAGTCAGATCGCCACTGTGTGGAGTAATCATACACACCAGCATCATCACCACCGTCGAAATTGTGAATGACATGTTTTTGCTGGATTACACCAGCACCTACAAAAAAAATGCTATCGGGAATAAAATAATTGACATTCGCACTCCGTGCATAAGTGTCGTTCTCGTAATCACCCGACTGATAATTATCATTGCTCGCAGCCAATGTCAGTGAACTGGCCTTTTGCAAAAAGGCGGCTTCGGCCAGGGGCAAACCTGTTATATCAACTGCAGAAAAATAGTGTTTAGCTTGTAAATTGAGTGAATATTCATCGACATCGCTCGAATCGCTATAATGCACATAAATTTCATTTCGATAGCTGTCTGAATAAACAAAAGGAGCAAGAGTAAAGCTGGCAGCAGTAAAAATTACAGAACATATTATTGGTTTCATTATTGATCCTCGGTTGATAATACATGCATCTCCTTTTGGATGCAGACGCAATACTAGTGACCTGGATGGGTAATGCAATCAAATGTTACAGATTGATACAACCTACTGATTTCGCCAGTATTACCTTAATACCAACTATTGAAAAGCAGGAACTCTTTAGGTCAACCAATGCCCATGTTATGTACACCACTACTGACCATCGCCCAAGCTCACTTGCCAAACCCCAACACTTCTGCGTTTATTCGTGCAGCACTGTGGAAATAGAATATTTTTACAATTCCTACTGATGTTGAAATTAAATAAATCTGCCTTACCGATTTTTTACTTTTCCACAACAACTGCTATTCCAACAACAATCCATATCCATGGGTGCATCAAGTTAAAATAAAGCTATTTTTTATTGTTTAAAAAAACACACACTTTAAAAGATATTTTTACTGGTTCAGTAATTGCAAAACGTGTTGCTCATTATTTATTTTGGAGCAACCGATGAGACCACTACCAATAAAAGTAAGAAAGTTATCTTTCAAACCGGATTTACTTGCAGTGACACTGATCAGCCTGATGGTGGTTACACCTTATGGTTTTGCACAACAATCCCCACTTAAAAACGATGAAAAAAAAGAAGACGCTCAAATAGCAGCAGATGAGGCCGCAGAAACTGAAACAACGGTGCAAGCAGATCAAGTGGAAGAATTAGTTGAAACCCAGCCAACAGCCGTCGGTGAAGTCACACTTACCGCTATCCGTGAAGCTAAAAATTTGCAACGCGTTCACAACGAACCCGTTTCAGTATCCGTCGTTACCGGTAAAGAATTGGAACGCGAATTAGCGGCAGATTACAACGCAATTACTAAACGCCTCGCCAACGTCAGCTTTAACCAGGCAAACACTCGCAGTGCAACATTATCTATTCGCGGTATTGGTAAACGTGGTTCGGCAGAAGTACAAGACCCCAGTGTTTTAGTGTCGCTCGATGGAATTAGTTACGGGCTTATCTCACTGGGAAATTTTGAGTTTTATGATATTGAAGCCGTAGAAGCGTTTCGCGGCCCAACGGGTACCCAGGGCGGGAAAGGTGGTAGCGCCGGACAAGTTTCCTTCACAACACGTCGCCCTTCTTTTACGCCAAGCACAGATTTTTCTATCGGCTTTGGACAATGGGACAACATGGTTGCGCGCGTCGCTACCGGCGGCCCGTTAATTGATGGTCTAGTCGCATGGCGCGGTGCATTACTGGTTAGTAAAGGCCAAGGCTATTATCGCAACCAATATGGTTTTGATGATAACCGCACGTTCTACAACAAGGATCGCGCTGCCGGTCGCGTACAACTTTTATTTACACCCTCCGATGATTTGAATATTCGCCTTAGCTATGACCGCCAGCCTAAAGGCAATCAATTGGAAAATGGTTTGACTTATCGTCACGATCAACCCGAGCGCTATGATAACGGCACACTGACTGATCCTAACGGTACAACAGTTCGCGCAAAACTTTATGGCTTTACCAATAACGCCGGTACCTGGACAGGTGCACGCAGTTGGTTTTCCGAGCGACCGAGTCCCGAAACCGGCAATGAAAATTACAGTTACTATGGTGATTACCTGGTGGAAGAAGGTTCTGGTGGACGCGTCGCCTTTAACGAATTCCAGGGCCAATATAATTCAACCGGCGGAAGTTCCGCCGATATCAATTGGGAAGTGGCAGACCATATTGTTAAATCCTTAACCGGTTATCGTTTTTTCTATTTCAATGCGCATAACGATGAAGGAACACCGTTTGATGTAAGCAAACACGGCGGTGGTGGAATTCAATTCAAACAATACAGCCAGGAGTTTTCAATCAGCTCAATAAAAGGCGGAACGATCGATTACAAAGCCGGTGTATTTCTCTACGAATCAGAAACTGAAATTGATAACCGCACCGGTTGGGGTGCTGACGCCGGCGCCTGGTTTGCCACCAATGCTCAATATAATTTATTGGAACGCAATGCCGGTATTAATCGCGGCCCGGGCCTTGCACTGTTGAAAGACTCACTCAATGATTTATTCAAAGATGGCAATACCTGGGTGACCGCAAAAAGTAATGCGCTGTTTGGTCAAGTGGATTGGCATTGGAGTGAAGCGGCAACATTCTCGGCAGGTTTGCGTGTAGGTACTGAAGATCGCTCCACTGAAGATGATGTTCCTCTCGCCAGTAACGGCTCTGGTGGTTTACTCAATCCTGATGTAGTGCGCGGCATTAACCTGGGAGGGTTTGCATCAACGACGAACGGTACACTGGGCAAGCAAATTAAAAATGCGGACGGTACGACCACCATCGCCAATAACAATACGCCCGAGCAACTTACCGTCGCCGATAAAGTTGCCAATAAATATTATGGAGTCGCCATCACCAGCATACCCGGCCAGGCTTACAACAGCCTCACCGCTGCACAGAAGGCACAAGTGGGTGCGGCAAAAGGCGTTCGCGCAACACAACTTGGGCAGATATATCGCAATGTAATCAGTTATTACGATGATACGTTATACACCGCGAACATCAGCCAGAATTACAAAATCAGCGATCAATTAACCGGTTATGTGACCTGGCAACACGGGGAGAAATCGGGAACTGCATTTAACATTAATGGTGTTCCAACCGGTGTAAAACCGGAAAAAACCAATGCTTTTGAAATTGGTATAAAAACATTTCTATTTGATGAGACGCTGACATTCAATGCTGACATTTATATTGCAAATCTCACTAATTACCAACAATCTGTGCGTTTACTGGATGAGTTTGCCACTGAGGTAGCCATTGCCGACTTACCGGCAACAGCCACGGAAGCAGAAAAAAATGCGGCGATTGTTTATGTTACCGCCCAAGGCAACGTTCCCGAAATTCGCACGCAAGGTGTGGAATTTGATGCGAACTATAACGGTATAGAAAATTTAACACTGCGCATCAGCGGCGCCTATAACGATGCCCATTATGTGGATTTTAAAAACGTTCCCAAACCGGATGAACTCGCCTATTTACCCGAACCTTACATAGACCGCTCTGGCGAAACCATTCCCGGTGCATCTGAATGGACGGTCAATGCTGGTGCGGAATATATTTATCCATTAAATTCACTCAATGTTCGCTCAAGTTTGAATGCGGCCTACATCAGCACTTATAACATTGGCGATACCTATTCAAAATACGGTGATTTACCTTCCTATGTAATCACCGATTTTTCTATCGGTTTGGCCAGCAAAGATGGCGAATATGATTTAAGCCTGATCGTAAAAAATATCTTTGACGAAGCTCCACACGAAGCCGGCTGGACCAGCTACCAACCGTTCTTGCATCGTCGCTGGGTGGGGGCGGTGTTTAGCACTCATTTCTAATTCTCGAACAGTAAATATCAAATTGCTGATATTTGATCACTTAAATGATCAATATCAGCAACGACACAATCCAGTTGAAATTTACGTTACACTTCCAGTCTATAACAGTAGCAGTTACGCCGGAATTTTTTATGTGGATCGTAATATTTTCTCTGAACTCTTGTCGAAAAATTTTCCTCTGGATTTTTCTTACGCTTGTTTCACTACTAGTAATCAGTGGCTGCCAATCAAGCCCACTGATTAATAAAGATTTAACCGCAACAGAATGGCAAGCCCAATTGCAACTCGATTCAGTGAGGGAATCGATTGTGTTGGAGAATTTCTCATATCAGGAAATTGAAACCCGTTGGCTGGATTGGTACGACAGCTCTCGTGAACGCCAAGTGCCGGCACTGTTATTTTTACCCAAAAAAGTATTGTTACCTCAGCACTCACAAACCGCTAAAATCCCGTTAGTTATTTTTTCTCACGGTTTGGGTGGTTCGCGTGATCGCTATGCTTACCTCGGGCAATACTGGGCCAGCAAAGGTGTTGCCAGTTTGCATTTACAGCATGTGGGTAGTGACCGCCAGGTGTGGCAAGGCAGCCGTATTACCCTGCCCTTACGCTTGCGCAAAGCCGCCGGTGACGATGAAGCGTTGGCACGCGTGGCCGACGTAAAATTCGCGCTGGATACATTACTGCACTCATCAGTAGCAAAATTCATTGATCAACAACATTTGATTATTGCTGGTCACTCCTATGGTGCGAATACAGCAATGCTGATTGCAGGTGCAGAGGTTGAACGCAACAGGCAACGCATTAAATTACAAGATCCACGTTTCAATGCAGCAATCCTGATTTCAGCCCCACCGTTTTACAGCAATCAAAAACTGGATGATATTTTAGCTAAAGTAAAAATTCCTACCCTGCACATCACCACGACTAAAGATGAAATTACAGTACCGGGATTTTATTCAGCACCGGAAGATAGATTGGAATTATTTAATGCCATCGGCAGCGATTATAAGTTGCTCGCAGTCTTTTACGGTGGTAGCCATAATATTTTTACCGGTCGCCGTCATCGCCCTGAATTGTCGGTACAAAATCAGGTGCTTAAAGCCGCGACACAATCTTTATCGCTAGCATTTATAACGCGCGAATTTTCGGGTGAGGAAAAGCCGCTGGATGAATGGCAATCACAACATAAAGAGTTACTGGCGGAATACCAGAAAATTGATCACAGCGACGATGCAAATACACTTTCAATAAATCGTTAAAGCATCCAGGCATAACTCAATTTTAAAAACACCGAGCGTTGATATAAACTCAAATCATCGATTTCATCATCACTCAATGCTGCATCACTATACCCGGCATAAATCAATGTCTGCGGGTTCACTTTATAGGAATACAATAACTGCGAACCCAGTTCGCGTTTTTTGGGCTTGACTGCTATGCGATTATTTTCCGGATTATGCTCAACATCGGAATAGATCAATGCCAGGCGGACAAAACTGCGTACAGAAAATTGATAGCTCAACCGCATATCAGTCAGGTTAGCGGTAAATACTTCTGCACCATCTGCGGTCAGCGTGCGATAGGTATGACGCGTGGTCAGCAGGAAATGTTCATCCAGATTCCAGCGTACTTCCGGTGCGATTTGTAAACCGCGCCCCATACGATTGTTGCGAAAATCCAGTTTTCTGCCTGTTTCAGATTCCACGCCTAAATACACCCCAGACCAGGGTTGTACTTCAAATTCGGTTTCCAGCAACAACTCCCTGAATATATCGGTGTTGTCTGTGATCGCGAGTGTTGTTTTATCGTGGCGAGCACCAACGCGGTCGCGATGCATTGGCCGGAAACGCAAAAACGATTGGTGCGGCCCCCAAATACTTAATTCGGCTTCCAATTCTTTTTCCAGAAATTCATGGCGCTCGTTATGGGTTGTATCCCAATCGCTCCACAAAATAACGCGGTTCCACCAATGGGAATCCGAAAACCATTGATAGCTGGTTGCATGTGTTTGTTTGTAATAATCGGTTTGGGGAATGTAGCCAAGGTCAGCACGGAAATCTTCGCCCATTGTTTGATAGCGGCTATTCCACATAAAGTGGCGGGTTTCACGCAAGAAAGAAAAATAACCGGCGTGGCTGCTAAACGTTTCACTATTCACACGCAAAGCAGATTCATCGCGCAACTGCCCTGCTAATAATTGCGGATACTGGCTATTACTGTAAAGCCATTGTGCTACCCATTCGTCCTGGTCATTGGGTTGGTATTTCACATCGATTCCCTGCACACGATTGTGATAATCCTCTGCTTCACGTACCGTTCCCAATGTTCCGATAGAAAGCGTGGATGTAGCATCGTAACGATAACGCCACACCACATTTTTACTTTCCTGATCCAGCTGGGCGATGCTGGAACTGATATTACCGGGAACAATAAATTGTGTACTTGTATCATCAGCCGCAAAAAACGCGAATGCATGCTGGTTGTGCCGGCCGGTTAATTTTGCACCTGCATCTGGCGAATTCACATTGCGGGTGTAAACCAGATCCAGCGGCGACGAAAAATAATCGGCGTTGTCCAGAAAAAAACTGCGCTTCTCCGGCAATAATAATGTAAATGGATCATTCACAGACACTTGCGCTTCATCTGCTTCTACTTGTGAAAAATCCGGATTGAAGGTCGCATTCAAATTAATATCAGGCGTAATTCCCCATTTAATATCCAGCCCCGGTTCTACATCGCTTTGACGTTGCCAGGGGCCATTATGTTGCGGATGAAGTTCTCGTTGCTCATCAGTACCGGCCACCAAACTGGGAACCAACGTAAAATGTTTCCCTTCCTTTACACCTGAAAAACCACGCAAAGGCTGCAGCTGGCAGATCCAGCAAGGATTAGTACGGTCCAGCTTATTATTGGATAAGCGATGGCGCAGATCGCGCGGATAAAAACGCAATAGTTCAATCTTCCATTGCTGTATTGGTAAGCGATCATTGAAATTTAAAATTTGCAGGGGGATAGCAATTTCAACCTGATAACCATCAGCCGTAATTTTACCTGCACTTTGCCAAATCCCATCCCAGGCAAGTTTGGTGTTATCTTCCTGTTTACTGGTTTCGTTGGCGATACCATCAGCCTGAACACCAAAAGGATTAACATAAAATTGATAAGCAAGTTTGTGATCACCGTAGGTATCAATTTTGATTCCTACGGCGTCGTCATCCCAAATTTTATCGCGGTCGCGATAATACGCGCGGATGGCCTCCGGGTTTACATCCCTGGCGGTAAAGGCGATATAAAAATAATCACCATTTTCCATTACATAAGCAGTTGTTGCTACGGGCGCCGGACTATTTTCAGCAGGCCAGGTATCAAATACCAGTTCTACTTTTTTTGCCGTCTGCCATTCAGGCTCGGTTAGGTCTGCATCTACGTTTACTGAATTCTGGATTCGTGGAATAGCAATTTCTTCAGCATATGCAGGGTTTGCTGCAGCGATGGCCAACAATGAACCTGCCAGCCATTTACCGCTATCATTTAACAAACCACAGCTGATGAATAAACGACGACGAAACTCACTAAAAAATGCTTCCCAAAAATCCCCGTACCCGAACAACCTCATGAAACCATCCTTTTACAACAGAATTATTGCGCAGGCTTTGGTGCTGGTTTCTGGATTTTGGTAACGGCTTTACCACCTTGTTGTTCATAATTTTCTGAACCGGCAGCACCAACCACTTTATAACCTTTACTGCTCAGCAAATCACCGGCAGCAAATGCACGGTTAGCATGGTTTGATACAGTAATAATGCTGCGATCTTTAGGGATAAAAGCAATATTCTTTTCCAGATCAGCGAACTGAACATTTAAAAATACCGGGAAACTACCGAACGTAATCAGTTCATCAGGACGGCGAATATCAATTACCAATACCTCGTCCGGCTTGGCAAGCCATTGGTCAACTTGCGCTACCGTAAGCTCAGGAGTTTTGTATTTAACAGCAGGTTTGCCACTATTGTTCTGAGCCATTGCCAAGGAGGCAAAAAGAGCTACAAATACACCAAAAACAAGCGTTAATTTTTTCATGGAAACTATTCCTTACTAGAAGATTGGAATTAAAGGGAAATAAATGATGAATAAGCATAAAGAGGCACCACATCGGCACAATTGCAATGCTCATACCAAGGCCAATAAACACAGGCTTTGTTCAAAAGACAGACTAAACCACAATCAAATTGATCGATTAATAGGAGAATAGAAATTCAGGGAAAATAAACTGTTCAAAATAAAACAGTCGGCGGTAGATAAGGCAACAACTAACTGTGGAAAACAGCGCTAGCCTTTAATGGACGGTTAGAATAGACAGGGGCAATCTATAGATGCAAACCAACAGATACGACCAATAGACACAATGGAGAAACACAACGGATAAGTAATAATTATCCATAAGAAAATGCCTCGCAGAAAATAACTGCGAGGCATTTTTATGAAGAACGATTAATCAAAAAACATCCTTGTGGCTGCTTTGCATCTTGCGCAAGGATTCCTTTCTACACCGTCACTTTGGTTCCATCAAACCGCGTAAAGGTATAACCCTCAAATGTTTCGTTGTACGTAAAACGCTGGTCACGCAGCAGGCTAATCGCCAGAGCCTCACCCAAAGCATGGGATGCAGAAATATCGGCACGCGTATGGAAGCCGTTAAAATTGCGACCGAAGCCTACGTTGTTAACCAGCTTGTTCAGCTCACCACCCACAGTCAATGGTTCACCTTCCCATGGAATTAATTTGGTGGGATCAGCCGGATCAACCTGTATGGGATTTGGAATTACATAATTTTCGTCGAAGAACGCTTTCAATAATGTTATGGGCGTTGCTGCTGAAATCGTAGCGCCGCTTGGATAACCCGGATGCGTAGGTGCCCCGGTATTATTTGCCAATGACAATAAATAACTGCCATTGGCAGCAAAGGTGCGAGCTACTGCATCCGATTCAAGTACATCGCGGTGAATCGGATAACTCGCACCTTTGGCCAACACTTTATGTACCAGGCCACCGTAATCCTCCGGGCGCAAACGTCTATCTACAAACCAGTTTTGATAGTAAGACGTTTTAATTGCTAACGGCCCTGCCAATGCCAATAACCCCTGGAAAAATCCCGCTGAAAATGAAGAGCCGGACGATTGGGTTTTGGAATTAGCATAGGGGTTAGCCGGGTTTAACGGCGCACCTATACCGCCAGCCAATGGATTGCCGGCAACCGATGCTGTTAATAAAATTTGTAATGCATGTAAGTACGTCGGGCCTGAACTGCGCGCAAGCCAGGCCAGATCGCGACCATTAATAATATGGCGCCGCCCGGCTTCAGTGGTAATGCTTCTACCCGTACTAATGCCATTGCGAATTTGTAACCATTCATCAAATGTAGTGCCAAAACTTTCGCCGACGGTTTGAATCGGGCGCAATTGCTGCTGCGCAGGAAAGGTTCCCCAGCCAGGAACAGGGCGTAATAAAAATTGTGATATATAAGGCCCCTTCAAGGTATCGGGCGGCACTACATATTTACCTTTCTTGCCACTGCGATCTGCTTTGTAATCTACATATAACGCGGTACTGCGAAATAACGTTTCCGGAGTTACCTTGCCATTCACTTTGGGACCACGATATTCAGGTAAGCGATTTAATTCCGCCACGGCTGCCTGCACCAATGAATTACTGGTACCGGTTTTGTAATCTGCAAAAGGCACATCGCGTAACAAGGCTTGCCAATAAATTTCGATATGCTCCGCCGCTAATGCAGCGCTGTCCAATCGCTCTGCCACCGGAATTGCCAATTGCGCATTGCTCACGCCTTCAAGCGCCGTTGTTAATGGGCCTTGTGGATCTGCCAGCTTTGCAGTTCCACCTAAAATAATTTTTTCAAAATCTTCATGCTTGCGTGTTTGCAACGCTTTTAAAAAAGACGCATAGGATTCGGGTTCAACATGCCCGTTTGCATCGTGCTTTAATCCTTTCGTTGCAGTACCAATCTTATTGGCGTAACGCGCCTCATCACCACTATTAGGGTGAGGTGGAATATCTACATCGTATTCCAGCTCCGCCGCTTTAATACGGGCTTTGTAGGATTTTTTGCGTAATGTTTTTGCGTGCAAGGTAGCATACTGATCATCGCGATAAAAATCCGAGTAGTCATTTCCATCGCTTGAACGCTCATGATCCTCCTCTTTGTCGTGTGCATGAGTAACACTTGCCAACAACGGTGCAGCAACACCGGCTGTAGTCAAAATTCCTGCTCGTCCCAATAAGGAACGACGGCTAACACCCAATGGCGGTGCCTCTGGTGCTGCTATTATTTCTTGCTGTTGATCTTCAATATTCGCTTGCACATCTGAACCAGGGATAACCGACATAGATTTTCTCCAATGATTTCAACAATGAATTGCCAAACAAACTTGCGATAATCAGTTGCCAGATTTACTGGCACATACCCACCAACGCAAAGCTTGTACCAACTAACAAAGCATGAGAATTCGCGCGGACAAAACCTGCAAACCAAAATATTTGGCACAATAAAAGCCAGGAGCATTGGCTAAAAAAAACCACGAAGTGTTTATATTACTTGCACCACTGCTACCAAGCTGACAGTTGTTTTTTCGACAGAGCCACCAGCATTTTATATTTTAAAAAAACAAAACAGATACAACAAAATTTAACGTGTTTGGCAATCAACAACCCATTACTGCAAAGTAAGCACTGAAAACCTTTTCACCGTTTATTTCTCCACAACCACATTAAATAAAACCATTAATATAATTTTTTCTGGTTAATATAAAACAAAAAATTGCTTGCAGAAAAATAACCACACTGAAACCAAAAACCACGCACCAATGGCTTGGCATATCAATTGCCTTTGCGCTTACTACCTCCGGCTTTATCTACCTTATATATTCAACCAAGCACAGAAAATGAGGCTATAAATGGAAAGAAGCAACCGTGTTAATCTAAAAAGCCAACAGCAATTACACACCAAAAGATCAACGTTATATAAGGCGATTATTCTGGGCACCAGTTTGTTATCCTCAGGATTACTGTTTGCTGCCGACAACGACGGAAAAACAGTGGCAGATAAAAATGCCGAAAAAACTTCAGCCAATAAAGGTGATGCAGTGCTGTTGCAGGCAGTGACGGTACATAGCCAACGATTGAAAGATAAACCTGAATCGGTTTCTGCGATTACTGGTGAAGAATTGCAAAAATTCCACGTGAATAATTTTCGCGATATCGTGAATCGCATCGGCAATATCAGAACGTCCTGGCAAAATCCGAATACCACATCCATTTTTGTACGCGGTGTTGGTTGGGCAGCAGGCGCTGGTGTACTTGACCCCAGTGTTGGCGTTACGGTCGATGGAGTAAGCAATGGCATCAGTGCTATAGCGGCACTTTCAAACTTTGACGATATTGAATCGGTAGAAGTAGTACGCGGACCTAACGGCGTCAACGGCGGGAAAAGTTTTAGTGTCGGCGTGGTTAACATTAAAACACGCGCACCTAGCTTCACGCCGGAAGCAAAAGCATCACTTACATTCGGTGAATTAAATACCGTATCCTATGTGGCGACCCTGGGTGGTGCTGTTATCGATGATCTTTTGGCAGCGAGAATTTCATTGCATCGTGAAACTGCCGATGGCCCCTGGGCCAATAAAAATGACAGCCACTACACCTGGCGCAACACCGATAGAACCAACGCACGGGCACAATTTTTATTTACGCCCTCTGATAATATCAATGCTGAATTGGCGATTGATTACACGCCGACCGGCCGTGAAATTTGCGAAAACTGCTTTACCTTCAGGGATAAAATTCCTGCTTTCTACGACAGTAAAAAACCTGATGGGACGTTTGTTCCAGTAAATTATGCCGAAGATGCCTTTGGAAAAATCCAGCGCCGCTGGTTTAAACAAAAAACAGATTACAACATCGACGATTATTATTCACACAGCATTGATACTGCCAGTGAATATCCCAACACTTACGCGACGCGCGGGGCTACGTTTAATTTCAAAGCAGCATTGGAAGGCGGCGTATTTCATTCCATTACCGGTTATCGCGATTATGAATTCTCGCAAGGTGCCGGCACCCATACCCCCTTTGAATGGTTGCGCGCACCGCGCGGAACACAAACCGAGTACGAGCAATTCAGCCAGGAATTTAAATGGAGTGCAGCGCTGGGCGATTCAGTAAAGTATGAAACCGGTTTGTTTTATTTCCAGGGTGACTTCCCGAACACCGGTCAGACTGAACGCTATGGTTCTGATGGTGGTGCCTGGTATGCCAACGAGGCGCAGTATACTTCGCTGGATGTAAATGCAGAAGGACGCCAACTGCTACTCAATTCCGTGGATGGCCTTATTGTGCAGTCCAAAAACAAGTTGGATAACACGAGCGAAGCTATCTATGCGAACCTGGTATGGGAAGCAACGGATGCGCTGAATATCAATGCTGGTATTCGCTTCACTCATGAAGAGCGTAAAACTACCTCGCGCAATTTTATTCAAACCGATGGCTTTGCTGCGGAGTTAAATCCTGCGTCAGTAAACGATGTAATTTTGAACGGTTTCATCAACAACCCGACTAACGGGTCAATTACAACTGATACCAAGGGTAATCCGATCATCAACAGCGCTGCACAAATAGCGTTGGCAAACAGTGTCGCACAGAAATATTTTAACGTCGCATCGTATAATTTGCTCTCCACTGTTCAACAAAAGCAAGTTGCCGATGCAAAAGCTATTCGTGCAGGAAGGATCGGTGCCCTTTATCAAACTGTTGAAGCTGAACCTTACGATGAAGTTTTACCCACTACAAACCTCGGCGTAAGTTATGAGCTTGATGATTACAATACTGTCTTCGCTTCCTGGAAACACGGTGAAAAAGCGGGTGTAGCGCAAATTGTCGGGGCAACGCCAAAGGGTGGAAAATCATTCCCTGCTGATACCGAGAAAAGCGATTCGTTTGAAATTGGTTCAAAAGCTATTTTGTTGAACCAGAATCTTTCGTTAAATACGACGCTCTTCCTGCAAAATATTGACAATTATTTGCAGCCTATTTTCGTCTTTGATGAAGTGCAAACTGCACAAAATAACAACGGCATCAATGTATATACCTCGGCTATTGGTAATGTGCCGGAAGTGCAAACCAAAGGGGTGGAAATCGATTTATCCTATTCTGGTATTGAATACACCACCATCAGATTTTCCGGTGCCTATACCGATGCCAAATACAAAGACTTTAAATTCCTCGCCAAACCCGGTGAATTGGGTGGCACTTCGGTTCCTTACTACGATGCCAGCGGAAAAACCCTGCCCGGCGCACCGAAATTCAGTGGCAATTTGTTTGTGGATTTCTCCTATCCACTCAGTGGCGGAAAATTATTCCACACCAACCTGAACTACAACTACGTCACCGAATTTAATAACGATCCCTCTTTATCACGCTTTGCCACTTCAGGCCCTTATGGCATTACGGATATTTCCGTAGGCCTGGGCCGTCAGGATCGCAAATTCGATATCAGTCTCGTTGTTAAAAACGTATTTGATGAAGATACAGGTTTCAAAACCACCTGGGCATCCTACAAACCGGGTATTCCTCGTTGGGTGGGAATTACTATTGATGCAGCGCTTTAATTTGTTGAATACCGCTGCATTTATTTATACGTTTTAAAAAATTGCCCGGCCATTTATGACCCGGGCAATTTTGCTTTTTTATAATTGTTATTTTTTACATGTTTGCTGATTAAAACTGCTTACATCAAAAGCAGCTCTCTATACCTGTGGTTATTTATACAAGCGTTTATTTAAAAAGTGCCGGAGGGAAAATGTTAGACACCAATGCACAATCCAGGCGGTTAGTTGTATTTACCGCTCTCGGTTTACTGTTTTTTTTGATCATAACCAGCTATCCGGCCAGCGCTGCCGAAAAAATCCCGCGCCTCGCGAATGGCAAACCGGATTTTTCCGGCATCTGGCAAACAACCAGTGCAGCAGATTATGGTCTGGAGCCGCACAACAGCAGAAAAGATGCACCGCCCGGAGCCGGTGTTGTTGAAGGTAATGTAATTCCTTACTTGCCGGAAGCATTAGCGCAACGCGATAAAAACTTTACAGAACGCAATGAATTAGATCCAGCACTAAAAGGTTGGACCCTCGGTATACCACGAGGAATTTATTACCCTGAACCCTTTCAAATTTTTCAACGTGCGCGTGACATACATATTATTTTTCAATTTGGCCACTCCATTCGTACTATCCATACCAATAACACCCAACACCCTGATGATGGCTATGATTTGTTGCTCGGCGATTCAAGGGCACGCTGGGAGAAAGATACACTGGTGGTAGACACCATTAACTTTAATGATAAAACCTGGCTTGATCGCGCCGGTAATTTTCACAGCTCGACGCTGCATTTAATTGAATATTGGAAGTTCCTGGACACCAACACAATAGCTTACAAAGCCACACTGGAAGACCCGAATGTTTATAGCCGGCCATGGACGCTCAATATTATTTTGCATCGACATCGCGAAGAACATTTCCAGTTAATTGAAGACTATCGTTTCACCCTGGACTTTGATGATATTTATCCACCCAAGCGCGATGGCAAATAGGAGGCGTTATGAAATCACATCAGAATACATTCAGAACATTACTCATTATTCTGTTAGCGGCCAACGCGGCTTCTTATGTTCACGCGCAATCGTCTGCCGCTACATCATCAGTTGCACCGGTTGATAAATCTCATGCAAAGATTGCTTCAGGTAAGTGGATCGGCCCCAAACTCGCCGATGACCAACCTGATGTCAGTGGCCACTGGAGCCCGGCGTTTGGCAGCTATTTGAATTTTACTGATCCTGAAGGTATTTCAACGGGTGAACGCCCGCGGGTTTTACCACCGAGAGATCAACGCGCACCGAGCCGCGTAAGCGACCCAGCTAACGGAGAAGTACCCTTTCAACCATGGGCATTGGCAAAAGTAAAAGAGTACCAGGATTATTATGATAACCCGATCAAACCGGAATTTATTGATCCACTCGCGCGCTGTGCTCCCCAGGGAATTCCACAATCACTGTACATGCATGGCCATGAAATTTTGCAGTATCCCGGTTACGTTGTTTTCTTATTCGATCAAGGCAATCGCATTATTCATCTGGATGGAAAACCAAAGCTTCCGGAAACTATTCGTTTATGGAATGGCGATTCGCGCGGACACTGGGAAGGTAATACGTTGGTTGTGGATGTTGCCAACTACAACGGTAAATCAAAATATGGGCGCACTGGTGAATTTGCGAGCGAAAATGTAAAAATCACCGAGCGCTATGTTTTTGATAATGATGGCAAGCGCTACAACTATATTGCAGAAATCAGTGACCCAACAGTCTATACCCACCCATTTACTGTAACAGTCACCGAGCGTAAATGGACTGAGAAAGATGAACCCAGAGCAGTTGTTTATGCTGTGCGCAAAGCAAAACACGATGGCAAGGAAACAATTATTGAAAACGAAGAAGAGCGTGCATGTATTGAGTATAACAACCCGCACGGACATCTTTCTGTCGATAAACCTTGATAAAATTTCTTGCACAGAATGTTATTAACAGCATGAATTGCTAATATCCCGGTATTTCGTTAAGTTAGCGCCATAACACCAAATATCCGGAATAATCGGCAGGAAATTATTATTTTTAATCCTTATTATTTTATTGGAGATCACATGCAAGTTAAGAAAACATTGTTGGCTTTTTTAGTGGGATCTGCTGTTTCCATTGCCACCGGCGCGTTTGCCCAAACGCTTACTTACGGTGCGCCTATTACATTGGACTCCGCTAAAAAAATAGCTGCTGCTGCCGCTGCTGAAGCAAAAAAGCAAAATTTAACCGTGGTCATCAGTATTGTAGATTCCAGTGGAACACTCACTTACCTGGAAAAAATTGATGGTACCCAAATAGCCAGCGTAGATGTTGCTATTGGCAAGGCACGTACCGCTAATAACTTCAAACGCCCCACCAAAGTATTTGAAGAAGGCGTAACCGGTGGCCGCAATGTATTACTCAGCCTGCCAGAAGGAACTTTATTAATTGAAGGCGGCTCACCGATTGTGGTTGATAATAAAATTATCGGTGCAATTGGTGTGAGTGGTGCAACGTCACAACAGGATGGCCAAATTGCGGAAGCAGGCTTAGCGAGTTTAAAAGCCAAGTGAAAATAAAATTCAGGTTGGGACAACTCCAACCTGAATTTGCTATCGGCAGAACTACTACAAAATTAACGTGAAAAACAATCGTAAAAAAACTCGCTAAAACAGCTCTGGCTCAATTAACCTTGCTTATGCAGTTTCTGAATTTCTTGTAACGCTTGATCCACATTTTCCGCTGGTTTTAATCCACCAATTGTCGCCGCTACTTTCCCATCTTGCCCCACAATAAATGTAGTACGATCAATTGAGCCGTGATTCACCGTAACACCGCGAATATCTTTTCTGCCTACGGTGGATTCATTTACCGTTAATCCATAGGCGTTGGCAATTTTTCCATCAGTATCTGAGGCGACTGGAAATTTACTGGCACAAAATTGTGGGTCAGCAGAGAATTCATTCAAGCGATTAATATCATCCAATGATACCCCGACAATAGTCGCACCTGCGGCAGCAAATTTTTCATGGTTTACTGCAAATGCACGCGCCTGGATACTACATCCCCCACCAAAAGCCGTAGGATAGAAATAAACTACTACGGGTCCTTTTTTAAGCGAATCCTTTAACGAATAAGCGAATGATTTACCTCCAAATGACGCCTGGGTATCAAATGCCAATGCGCTATCTCCCACTTTAATTTGCGCACTAACGGGCAAAGCAAAACAAGCCAGCAATACTAACCAATTGATTTTTTTCATTGTCCTCACCTTTGTATGCAAGAAGTTTTTTCTTTTGTGACTGCCTCTTTGTAAAACTATTATTTTTTGTAAGAAATCCGATAAATCACGTTGGCGTAATCGTCCGACACCAACAACGAGCCATCAGGCAATTGCAGTAAATCTACCGGTCGGCCCCACACGGTGTCATCGCTATTTAACCAACCTTCTGCAAATACTTTATATTGCGGTTTTTCGCCTGTTTTCACGGCAGTGTTCACAGTCAATAATTTGTAACCCGATTTTTTGGTGCGATTCCAGGAGCCGTGTTGGGCAATAAACGCCTGGTTGCGATATTCAGCCGGAAAAGAGGGGCCAGTGTAAAAACGAATTCCCAACGCAGCAGAATGTGCCTGGAACTTTACCTCTGGCGGGGTAAATTCATCGCACTTACGTTTACTACCAAATTCCGGATCAGGAATATCGCCACCATGGCAATAGGGATATCCAAAATGCTGCCCTGCTTTAGTTACGCGATTTAATTCTTCCGGGGGAATGTCATCGCCCAAATGGTCACGGCCATTTTCGGTAAACCACAATTCACCAGTTTGCGGGTGCCAATCAAAGCCAACCGTGTTACGAATACCGCGCGCAAATATTTCCGGCTTCGCATTGCGCTTGTCTACATCAATACGCGTGATGCTGGCGTAAGGGTCACCTGGCTCACAAATATTGCAAGGTGCACCGATAGGGACATACAACAAACCATCAGGGCCAAAACGAATAAATTTCCAGCCGTGAGCGTTATCACTGGGATATTGATCAGTAACTACAACAGGCTTCGGCGGAGTATCCAATTGCGCTTCAATATTGTCATAACGCAAGATACGGTTAACTTCAGCCACATATAGCGAGCCTTTGCGAAAAGCAACTCCGTTAGGACGATTCAAACCGGAAGCAATGGTAATAATTTTTTGCGCTTTGGTGCCGTCGTGTTTAATGGCATAAACTTTTCCTTCATTACGTGTACTCACAAATAATGTCTGCGCATCGCTCAATACCAATGAGCGGGCATTCACAACATTTTCTGCAAAAATACTGATTTCAAAACCCGGTGGCAATTTTATATTTTGCAGTGGTAATTCCGCAGCCTGTGTAGAAATAGCAGCGCCAAAAACCAAATAAAACTCTACCCTGTTGATTTGGCATACTGCCAAATATTTTTTAAACAACTGCACTACCCTTTTTAACCACTGCATTACCAACTCCACATCAATTTAAATTAGTGCGCATGATCCGCAAGTTGCTCGGTTTTTACCGGGCCGATACCCGATACCTGAATAATTGCCTCTTCACCTTTAGCACCATCAAAATGTACCTGGCCGCCTTTATGGATTACATAGCTACCGGCGGGCACAGCAACGGTTTGTTCAGTATCAAACTTATCGCCAGTGCCAACCCACCAGGTTCCTGACACCACGACAAAGAATCTATCGCCATTATGAAAATGCGGTTTGGAAAAATTACCTGGCAACCATTTAATACGCACAACATAGGGGCCTGGTTTGGCAGGATCGCCAAATAAAATCGCTTGTTCATTAGTACCGGCGGCGTTGCGGACCCATTTAATATCCTTCGGCTCCTTAAACTCAACCGAACGCGGATCAAGCTCAACTGCAGTCGCGCCATAAGCTAAAACCATGAACAACATCAACAACCATTTTTTTTTGCAATAACAAAAACTTCATACCGACTCCTGTTAATTAATAAATGGATTACTAATAACTGATTAATCACACCTAAATAAGCAATAAACACCGATTGCCATCATCAGTCACGGGTACATCATTTGAAGAATAAATAGCCGATTGCCCTGACAACGAGACTGTTAACAAATGGAACCAGGGTGGAAGCAATCTTTATGCCTATAAGAAAGCAGGGTTTGAGCAGCTAAAACCTTGTTATTTAGCAGTTTTCGAGGGGTTGCCAATATAGATTGTGCAAAAACGAGCAGACGATTTGATTCTGTGTAAAAACAAACACTTATTTGCGAAATGGGCCAATAATTATTATTGGGGGTAACATTTAAGTTACCCCACCGTTAATTCAAGGCAATGCCAAACGACGATCTGAATTATTTTCGATGCAACCCTATTATTTAAACAGTAATTAATCAAATAGCGAAAGATCAATCGCATTAGCCATTAATGCATTACCCGCATCATTGGGATGAATACCATCGACGGTATAAATCGGCCAGAAACGTTTTGGATCTGCCGGATCACGTACAACCTTATCAAAATCAATTACCCCATCATAAGCACCACTCGTGCGAATCCAGCGATTCACTGCTGTGCGTGTTGCTTCATTTTCCGGTGTGTATACACCAAAAATACTATCGCCAAATGGTGTAATAGTTGCTCCATATACTTTCAAACCTTTTGCGCGTGCACGCTCAATTAATTGCTTTAATCCAACGATGATATCGCTGGTAGTGGCAACTTCCGATAAATTGCCCGAGACCGTCGGGGAAATAATATCCACCAATCCCAAAGCCACAATAACATGAGTTGCCCCTGTAACAGAGAGTACATCACGATCAAAACGGGCGGCGGCATTGGGTCCGCAAAAATCACGTAATGAACGATTGCAACCAATTCCCTGATTTACCACTGCAAGCTTTTGTGCAGTGTAATTAGCATTGAAACGCCCGAATAAAAAACCGGGCCAGTTGGTTGGTGTTGCGCCTTTTGTTACCGAGTCTCCAAATGCGATGACAACACCGGAGTTTTTACGTACTGATACCTCAACGGCCGTCAGAAAATAGTTTGAAGTCACTGTTTCTGCCACTGGCAAGTTGGTAGCGCCAGTAAAATCGCCTGATGTCGAAATATAAGTATTCTGATTAACACCTTCCACATAAGTTGCAGGCCCGGTATTAACAGGGGCATAAATACTCACAGAGAGTACGGTTTGTGCAGCCACGGAAAGATCGATGGGATCGCTGAGCGCAACTGCACCCGCAGGAATAGCAATAGATGGCAGCCCGCTGAATTTAAGCACACGATCTGTGCCAGGGACAATTGCTGCACCGGTTGACTGCAACGCAAGATGTGCCGCGCCAATTTTTAAAGCCTGGCTGCCAAACGCATTGGAAATACGAATACGAAAACGTTGCCCACCTGAACTTATGCGGACAGTTTGTCGTATAGTCTGGTTCTCAAAAATTTTAGGCGGCTCGAATGCGGTTCCAGCGGCAGTCGGGGGAGTTGTCCAGGTAGCAACCCATTGCTCACGATAACTATCACGCAATGAATTCTGGTACTGCAACGAATCATCTGTTAATTCGATTGCATTTACCATTGCACAGGAAATCGATACTAAAAATCCGAGTAGCAGGCTAATTTTTTTCGTTAAAGTACTCATAGATATTGTCCTTCAAAGAGAGATTATTGAAAAAGCGGAATTGCTTGAATGGAGTTTGGTTGTAAAAATTCTGTCACACATTGCATGTGACAGAATTTTTTCTTTCAGCATTTACGAACCAACTCTTTTACATAGAGTGCATGACCCACCCAGCGACAGTATCCTTCTGTCATTGAGTAGGCCTAGCGTCCCACGTATATTGGCTGGGCAAAAGAACCAGTAATCAGGAATTTTATGGAACCAGTTTTTGCTTTGGGCCTGCATGTTTCGCGCGAATCTGGCAATCTCGTCGCGCAAATTTACAATCAACTTAGCAAAGCAATTTTGCAGGGGCGTCTGGCAGCAGGAATCGCGATACCGTCCAGCCGATTATTGGCTACACATTTGAACGTTTCGCGCAATACCATATTGCAAGTCTACGCGCGACTACAAAGTGAAGGATTGCTCATAACCCAGGCGGGAAGTAAAACATTGGTTGCGGATATAGCATCCACCCTGCCCCAATCAGCGATGGCTGCAAATTTTATAATGGGTATTGCTCCCCACTGGCAAGACACCACACTTTTTGCACAGCCAACCACGTCGACCATTAAATTTAATTTTTCAATAGGCCTTGCAGACACCAGCACATTTCCTTTTGAAATCTGGCGGCGCGCGATTAACCGACAATATCGAAAAATGGAAACCAGGACGATGGAACCTGGTCATCCCGCAGGCCAGCCACTATTACGCAATATGATTGCAAAGTTTATTTCACAATCCCGTGCAGTTAGCTGCAACCCTGAAAATATTTTTATCTGCAGTGGCGCACAGCAGGCCTATGTATTGTTAGCACAGTTATTTATTAAACCGGGTGAAACCGGTGTAGCGATTGAATCCCCAGGTTATCCCATGGCCAGACGTGCATTTGTGACAGCGGGAGCCTGTATTTTTGATGTGCCGGTCGATGAAGAAGGCTTGGTAGTAGATGCAATTCCACCGGGTGTGAAAATAGTATTTGTAACGCCCACCCATCAGTTTCCCACGTCGGTTCCCATGTCAATCTCACGCAGAACTGAGTTACTAAAACTCGCAAAACAGCGCGATATGATTATTATCGAAGACGATTACGACAGTGAATTTCGCATTGGCTCACAACCTATCGATGCATTGCAAACACTGGATTCTGAGGGCCGTGTTTTTTATGTAGGAACATTTTCAAAATGCATGTTCTTTGATATTCGTACCGGTTTTATCGCCGCGCCAGAATGGGCCATTCCCTATTTGGCTAACGTACGGCAGGCACAAGATTGGCGCAATCCTCTCACGGTACAACTTGCACTCGCCGAATTTATGCAAACCGGTGAATTGCGCCGGCATATTTCCCGGATGAATCGTATTTACGAACAACGATATACGGCGATCATTGCCGGAGTGAATAAATATGCAAAAGGGATTTTAACACCTGGGGCTATACGCGCCGGAGTGCATCTAACACTTAATTTACATTCTGATTATTCAGCACAAGCAGTGTGTACAAATGCACTTCAACGGGGTATTAAAATTCATTGCGGCAATGAATTTAGTGTAACTGAAAAAATTCCCAATCAACTTATGCTCGGGCTCGGGCGGATTGCACAACACAACATTGAACCTGCTATGCAAAAATTAAGGGATTGCGTTTTGGAAACTGGAAAATAATAAAAAAGCGGGTCTGTTATCAGACCTGCTTTTTATGCAACGATAATAATTAGATCGCAGGAACCAGATAACTAAAGTCACTGGCAACATCCGTTTTTTCACCGGATAAATCGCGGCCATAGAATTGGCCACTAATCAGGTATTGCGGTGCTACCGTTTTTTGTGCGCTGTTGCTGGCATCAATGTAATACACTAATTCCACTTTACTGATATCCACTTTATACACCACACCGGTATGTAAACGAATATTGGTAGATGGAGCGCCCGCTGCGATGTATTTTTCAACCGCGGCCTCCGGTTTGATTACACGTGCAATGTCGCCCTGCTTCAGGGTAGGTGCTGCACTATAAAAACCGGATACACCTTTGGTATCAAAATACACACGCGTTGCCGCACCTGGGCCCCAAGCGGGAATCCCATTCAAAGTAAGACTATAGTTAGCCGCTGCTGCAATCACTTTTTTAGTTTCAAGTTTGGATCTTACCGACTGCACCGAAAGATCACCAAAAGTGATATCGCGCAGGGTAATACCACTGCTTACAAGTTTTGTCTCACTCAGAAAACTTCTGGACTTTTCTGCAAAATATTTTTTTGCTGTTTCACGATCCAGCTTCAAGCTAGCCAATAAATCAGGGCTGGCCTCATCCAGCAAGGTTTCATTTTTTACAAACACCGCGCCGGAATCGAACAATTCAAGCGTGCGATTATTAGCATCAGTGTGCAGAACACTCACGGATTTCTTGCTGTTCACGTGCTGTTTTTTAGCTGCTGATTTAAAACCGAAAGCGCGCCCGACAGCTGTTGCAGACGGATCGATAGTAGTCGGATCCACAGCAACAACATTAAATACCGTTAATGATTCAGGCACTGAAGGTAATTTTGCAGTTAACACAAAATCCGGTTTTACGGAAATAACCGGCACATCGCGTGGCGGCACTTTCACTTTATTAACTCCGTCGTTGTTATAAACGTCGTTATCAGTTTGTGCAAAGGCACCGGTGGAAACACTTAGCGCCAGCACACTGGCTGCCAATTGAATGAATTTGGTTTTCATAACATTTTTTCCTTAAATGAATGCGTTAATTAAGATAAACCCACGCGGAGAAATCCTTCCAGACTCAGGTCCCCCAGGACAAATAATATAAAGTAGTGGGGTTAACCGGATCATCACTCACACTACCAACCCCCCATAGATGATCGTTGTAGGTATTGGTACTGCCATTATCAGCACGCATATAAGCGGCAGTAGTACCATTTTCGGAAACGATGGAGGCATTGATCCAGGCATCGCGCACACGCCATCCGTAATCCATGGCGTATTTGATAAAATCTTCACCGCGCGAATCTACGTCAAATGTATTTGAGCTGTAACCAAATACATAATGAAGCCCTTTGAAAACCGGCCAGCCCCAACGATTAAATTTGTTGGAATCGTTTTTAAGAACCTGGCAAGCATCCACAATTAACCATTCCAGATCTTTATTACCCAAATAGGCATCGTTGTAATGAACCAATAAATCATCCTGGTTAACGCCAAAATAAAAACCCGATGAGCTACCGTGACCAGAAAAAAGCACCAGGTCCACATCATCAGCATATTGATTGTCTATCCCGCCAAGACTTGGCGTTTTAAAATCGCGCTCCCATGCGGCATTATCTTTCCAGGCAAAATCGGTCTTCCAGCTGGAGCTGAATTTGTTAATGGCCGCCTGAAATTTTTGTCCTTCAGGAATGGTTTTGGGGAGATTGGGATTAGTACCGTTGTAATTTCCAACGGATTCCCAGCCAGCGCAGTTTCCGGAACAATCAGCCTGAACAGCGGCAGAGTGTAAAAGCGGAAGTCCAAGTGCAAGCAATGCACCTGCAAAGCGTGTTGCATTCTTCATTGTAAATACCTCGCAAAATTTTCCTTATTTCGATAGGCGTTGTAATAACTATTTATTGGGCATAATTCCAATGACTAAAGCGATTACAGCACCCGCCTTAGCATTCCCTCTATCGAATGCCAGCATTAGCTTAGGTGACGCATCAACTAACCCGAAATGCAAAAAATTACCGCCGCACTGTGAATTATTCACGCGCATTTATTTTCAGCAAATTTAAGCGCCGAAAAAACGTTAATTAGTGAGCCAATCAATATTTCTGTGTCACTTAACAGGCGTATGCTTTCCCCGCAGTCGTTATTTACATCGGGCAATCATGAGAATCTGTCAGGCTAGTTTGCATATCGCCCAATAATTTATTCATCACCCTCCGTAAAAGTCACCCAGGATCCAGGAGACACTTATGCATAACCGTAAATCCCTTGTGTTTTTATTCCGTTATTTTTTTGCATTATTAACCGTGTTTATGTGCAGCTATGCCCATGCTGTCGTTATTAATTTTGATGATATAGAACGCGTACACACCGATCCGGATGATCCATTCTGGGCTGACCAGGAACTTACAGACCAATATCTTTCACGCGGTTTATTGATTGATGGCGGATATTTGAATAGCTACGATCCGGATTCCGATTTAATCGTCAGTGGTAAAAATTATCTGCAAGGCGGCCCCTATTTCGGCTTAACCTTTGTAGGAAAACTACCGACATTTGTTAGCCTTATCGTTACCTCCTCCCATGAAGATGTTGTTTACCTGAATGCACTGTGCGGAGATGGAGTGACTCTTTCGCAACAGACACCCGGCTGGGCCGGACCCGATAACAATACGCCGTTTGAAGCAAAGAAACTGATTACGTTTACCTCTGATTTTGGAATTTCCCATATCGATATTTCAGCGTTTTATTTTCTGCGAACGTCCGCAATGATTGATGATTTGACTTATCGCTATAGTGTCCCCGAACCAGCGGCAATATTGCTTTTTATAATGGGTTTACTAGGGATTTATGGCAAGCGTATAAATACAATCAGGAAACATTAATTTATACAAATTCGATAATGGTTTATGCTCCATTCACCATAAAAAGCCTGTAGGAAATACAGGCTTTTATTTTCACACGGATAAATTCAATTATTTTTTTCCGTTCAGTTTAACTAAACCAATTTCAGGATTTTGAATAAAAGTGGTTTTTATTTTCAATAAAATCGGATTCGGGGCTTACCAGGAGCATTTAAAGATTATTCTGTTCGCGCAATTTATTGATATATTCCAGCTCATTCAATGCACCTTTGTCCTTAGCATCTATAGCCAGACATTCCTTATATTTTGCTTCAGCTTCATTCAGCTTACCCAATTGGATCAAGTTAAAACCGATACCCCGTTTTGCGCGTGAAAATTCGCTGACCCTGACTTGTTCAGGTGAATAGGTTTTAGCCGCATCTTCGGCTTGGGCGAAATAATCAATGGCTTGCTGCCAATCGCGTTTAACTTGATAAATATGCCCCAACGCCGATAAATACATTGCATTCACTGGAGCCATACTCACCGCCTTGTGCAAGTAACCTTCTGCATCGCGCAACCTGCCAGTATTCATTGCGGTAAAACCACGCAAGTAATACGCATCCGAACACACGGTATCAACTACGTCGACTGATTCATCTTTTGAAGTCGAAAGTACCGCATACATTAAGCTTTCTGCTGTAGTTCTGGATGTGTAAACTTTTTTACCATCCGCCGGATATTTAATCTCGCAATGTTTTATCGCTTCATCAAATTCTGTAATAGCCTGAATAAGCATCCCTGTTTGCATAAAATAAAGCCCCTGCTCTGCATGGGCTTTATGGGGTTCGTTAATAACCGCCTGGGTTGGGTTGGTAGTCGATGAGGTTGAACAACCGTACAGGGCAATCATTCCCAGAAAGAGACAAACTGATTTATTCATTTTTATCCTTTGATGAGCAGGTTAATGTTGCCTATAGCCGACACAAAAAAAATCTGCATCTCCGGCATAGTTAAAAAGTAACAGTACTAACAATGCCCCAAAAGCCAGCAATTACTATGCCCGACATCAATTAACGGCGCTCAACGTAGCCCGTATGGAACCTGGCGAAACACGGGATAATATTCTGGCGATTCCCCCGTAATACGTTTCACTCTTTACGGGCTACGCTATCGTCTACCTGTAAAAGTTTTTATAAAAATGGATTTTTAGTTCCTCAGGCGATTCTTTATTCGACACATCATTAATTTTGTAGCCATTTGAGATCAACATACACAACATTTCCGGGAAATCATTCATAGATTTAACCCTGATAGTTGAATAGCCATTCTCCCGCACCCAGCTTTCCTGTTTCAGTAATAATTTTTTTGCAACCCCATTACCCCTGTGATTGGGTACCACTCCACCCAACCAACTATAGAATTCATTGGAGTTAAGTTCATAGCCCAACTTAAAGCCGATGGGTTCATCATTAAGGATATAAACTAGTGATAAAAATTTTCTCCCATTAATTTTTTCCACCATACCCGGATAGTCAAAATCGCCGGAAAATTCAGGGATTTGGTTAGCCAGTAAAAAAGCTTGCTCTATATCGGATATAATTATCATATCCAACTCCAATTTAAATAATAAAATTAACGACCATTATTTCGACAAAAACCCTAAATCAGTTAACAGTTGCAATGACAGTTCCTTGCGATAGTTTTGCAGGGCTGAAAAGCTATCGGCTTGCAGATAAGTTGCAAATGTGGTTACGGGCTTTCCATCGTTATTTTTTACGTATCCTACATACCAACCTTCAAAAGCCCCATCAAAATTATTGGGATCTATTGGCCCTGCACCTGTTTTGGCATAAAGCGATAAGCCATTTTTTGATTCTTGCAGTGCAATGAGTTCGAATGCAGAAAATATTTCGCTGTTAACCCCACAACGATTTTTTAACAAACAAACAAGAAAGCTGACTTGCTCTTCCGGTGATATTTTTATTTCACCGTTCAACCAGAACTGATTACTGCCCGGTGTAAAGGTTTGGTTACCATACTGAAATTTTTCCAGCCACTTTTTATATTGGTTAGTATCGATACGTGGTACCAATGTTTGATAATACCAAACTACAGAACGCTGAAATGCAGTAGTCAATGTTTGCGATTTTTTCCAGGTTTCTGGCCAGTAGGTTGCGGCGGGGTATTTCAACGGATCCCATTCAATACGCTCGTCAACAGATTTAACCGCACCGGATTCCAATGCGATCAATGTATGCGGAATTTTAAACGTGGAATAAGGGCTATGTCGCTGCTTCAAACCCTTTTCATTGATTATCCGGCAGCCATTGTCTTTCAGGTTAATTGCGATAAAGGTGATTTCATGAATATCATTTTTTTTAGTAAAAGTATTATTGTCAATTGGCTTTATTGTTTTACAAATTTCGGCAACGGATAAAAGGGGAAATAAAAATAACAACGTTAACAAAATTCTCACGACTACAATCTCCATTTTAATTATTTAATTTTCGATATACGCCGCAGCTCTTAATAAGACGAGCTACTGTTGAATAAGCAACCACCCAAAACCAAACTGTTTATTTTTGAACAAATAATCAATCATCAACATACCTAACCCCTCGCATTCACGCAACCTACAAATGGCGCATTTATTGCTGATAAGGCGGAAATGCAACATTTCCTCACGCAATTGCTTCTAAAGAAACATTCTTCATTATGTGGATAGTTAACATCGCCCTGCGCCGCCCCCATACTTTTATTGTGGCGGCGATTCTGATTTTATTGGCTATGCCCTTTGTATTGGTGCGTATGCCCACCGACATTTTCCCGCAAATTAATATTCCCGTCGTCGCCGAGATGTGGGAATACCGCGGCTTGACCGCAAAAGAAATGTCAGAACGCATTACCTCGCAAGCTGAACGCGAGCTTGGGCAAGCGGTGGATAATATTGAGCACACCGAATCGTTTTCGGTAGCAGGCCTTGGAATAGTCAAAGTATTTTTCCAACCGGGTACCGATATTAATGCCGCCCTCACCCAAACCACCATGAGCGCTAATGGTGCAGCGCGCGGCATGCCGCAAGGAACGCAGGCTGGACGTGTGCGCGCCTGGTCAGCATCAGAATTACCGGTGGTGCAGCTCAGTATTTCCAGCGATACACTTTCTGATGTTGAAATTGGCGATGCGGCAGGCAACGTACTGCGCCCTATTGTTTCCAGCAAAAAAGGCTTATCGCTTACTTTCCCTTATGGTTCTCGTTCACGCCAGGTATCCGTAGATATTAACGCCGCCGCCATGCTCGCCAATAACCTCACGCCCGCCGAAATTGTGACTGCAATGGGTGCACAAAATTTAATTTTGCCAACTGGTACCATGAAAGTTGGCGATAGTGAATTTGATATCAAACTGAATGGTGCAATTGCTACCATTGATGAGATTGGCTCCATCCCCATTCGCAGTGAACGCGGTCGCACGATTTTATTGCGCGATGTTGCCAATGTTCGCGATGGTTTTTTACCAGCGGCAACCATCGCCCGACAAAATGGCTCACGCAGTGTGCTCAATTCAGTCTTGGCATTCGGTGGTGTATCAACCATTGAAGCTGTGAATCACATTAAAGATTCCATACCTGAAATCCTGTCCAAAATGCCGGAAGGTATTGATATCAAACTTATGTTTGATCAATCCATTTTTGTGAAGGCAGCTATTAGCAACGTCATGCACGAAGGTTTGATTGCAGCATTACTAACGGCAAGTTTAATTTTATTATTTCTTGGTAACTGGCGCAGCACATTAATTATTGCTGTTTCGATTCCACTATCTATTATGGTTTCGCTGATTTGCCTGCATTTAATCGGGCAGACAATTAACTTAATGACGCTGGGTGGATTGGCACTGGCAGTGGGGATTCTGGTAGACGATGCCACAGTAGAGATCGAAAATGTTGAGCGGCAAATGGCATTAGGTAAACCGCCGCTGCAAGCAATTCTGGATGGCGCACAGGAAATTGCAGTACCCGCGTTTGTATCTACATTATGTATTTGTATTGTGTTTGTCCCGATGTTCTTCCTGGATGGCATCGCCAGCTATTTATTTGTACCGCTGGGGCAAGCTGTAGTATTTGCGATGATTGCGTCTTATATCATTTCACGCACACTAATTCCCACACTGGTGATGTTTATGATGGTAAATCATAAACCCACAGATATTCACGGTGAGAATTCTTCATCAACATCAAAAAATCCGTTCGTAAAAATTCATCACAAATTCAATCACGGCTTTGAAACTTTTCGTCATAGTTTTTCTTTGTTAATTGCCGGTTTGCTGGAAAATCGCAAACGCTTTATGGCCGTATTTTTTGGTTTTTGTTTAT
The DNA here is from genome assembly GCA_021151825.1 of Cellvibrionaceae bacterium. Lineage (GTDB taxonomy): Bacteria > Pseudomonadota > Gammaproteobacteria > Pseudomonadales > Cellvibrionaceae > Cellvibrio. The sequence continues at coordinate 257,137 of JAGKWQ010000004.1, read as the reverse complement.
TATCCACGGGGCTCTTTCCCATACTGGGGCAGGATCTGTTTCCGGTAGTAGATAGTGGTCAATTACGCCTGCATATACGCGCGCCCTCCGGAACACGACTGGAGCAAATGCCGGTACTAATTAACGAAATTCATCATGAAATTCGCGCGACAATTCCCGCTGAGCAAATGGGTGACATTCTCGATATTATTGGTGGTCCTTACAGTACCATCAACACGCTCAACGGCAACTCGGGCACGGCTGAGTCTGCCGATTCAGAAATCATGTTCAGCTTTAAACAAGGTGAACTGGACAGCAATGCAATTATGAAAAAATTGCGTCTCACACTTCCCAAGCGTTTTCCCCATGTGGAATTCTTTTTCCAGCCAGCGGACCAGATAAGCCAGACCTTAAACTTTGGCATTCCCGCCCCTATCGATGTGCAATTTATCGGTGGAAAACCTGCCGATATTTTGCCAATCGCCGCTGCATTCAATAATGAATTGCGCACAATCCCCGGCATAGTTGATGCCCATGTTTACCAACGCTGGAGCAAACCAACATTGTCATTGGAGATGAATCGCACGCAGTTACAGCAGTTAGGCTTGAGCGCGCGCAATGTGGCGGAAAACATGATGATTTCCCTGAGCGGCAGTATGCAAACCACACCCACTTATTGGTTGAATGAAACCAATGGCAATACTTATAACATCGGTGCAAAAACCATTGAAATTGAAATGGATTCAATTGACGAGTTAATGGGAATTCCAATTGGTAAAGGTAGCGATGGTAAACAACAATTGCTGGGTAATGTGGTGACTTACAAACGTACATCACAGGTGTCCGCTGTAAATCGTTATAACAATTTCAATATGATTAATATCCATGCAAATTTCCAGGATCGTGATCTTGGTTCAATTAGTCGCGATATCCATGAGTTGGTCACAAAAACCCAAGCCAGTTTGCCGCGCGGTGTCGACATTAAAGTGCGCGGCCAAATTGAAACATTGGATGAAGCTTTTACTGGCTTAAGTGCCGGCATTCTGATTGCAATCGTGCTGGTTTATTTTTTAGTGGTGGTGAATTTCCAAAGCTGGCTCGATCCACTCATTATTATCAGCGCATTGCCTGCCGCGCTAGCGGGAATCGCATGGATGTTATTCCTGACGGGTACAACACTGAGCGTACCAGCCTTAACCGGAACCATCATGACAATGGGCGTCGCAACAGCAAACAGTATTTTATTAGTGTCATTTGCGCGCACGCGTTTGCAGGAAGGCGCAGCGCCTATTGTCGCCGCACTTGATGCCGCCACAACACGCTTGCGCCCCGTATTAATGACAGCCTGTGCAATGATTGTCGGTATGTTGCCAATGGCACTTGGTTTGGGTCAGGGCGGCGAACAAAATGCGCCGCTCGGTCGCGCCGTAATCGGCGGTTTGTTATTTGCCACTGTCTCGACATTAATATTTGTGCCGCTGGTGTTTGCCAGCTTGCATCAATTCTTAAGTGGTCGTGCGCGCACGACGAATCATTTTTCGACACTGGCCAATGGCTAGCAAAATGAAATTATTGAATTAAAAACGCAAAACAAAAAATTAATTAGAGCATCAATACAAATGAATGATTATCACCCTTTACCAAAGGATGACACCGGGAGCTTTCATGCGGACGAGCAGGGGCATTTTTCTGCATCGTCGGTAGCGACGGCGCAATCATCTGATACCGCCCCCAATAGATCTATCATAACAACCAAAAATGTTGCGTTCGCATTGATTGGTTTGTTGCTGGTGAGCGGCGCTACGCGCGCGCTGGTCAACCAACGCGATGCAAAAGCCTTGCAGGACTACACCGCAGCAACGCTGGAACGAACAGTATTAACAACCAAAGCCAAGCCCGGTGCACTGCAACAAAATTTGCGCTTACCAACCAGCTTGCGTGGTAATACTGAAGCCGTTATTTATGCGCGTACAAATGGTTATGTTTCCAATTGGCACAAAGGTATTGGTGATTACGTAAAACGGGGCGAATTGCTTGCGACACTGGATACACCGGAACAGGAACAGGAGCTTGCACAAGCGCGCGCACAACGCGAACAAATTGCAGCACAGCTCGAATTAGCTGAAAAAACACTGGCACGCTGGGATAGTCTGGCACAACGGGAAAGCGCGATTTCACCACAAGACCTGGATGAAAAGCGCAGCCTGGTTCGCCAGAACCGCGCCGATTTAAATGCAGCCGATGCGAATGTAAAACGATTTGGGAATGCAGAAAATTTTCGCCATATACGCGCGCCGTTTGATGGAATTGTCACCCGTCGCAGTATTGAAGTGGGCGACTATGTAGCGCAAGGCAGCAAGGAATTGTTTGCAATTACCCAAACTGATCCTCTGCGCGCCAGTATCTGGGTTCCACAATCATTTGCTGACGGTTTACGTTTAAATGCAGAAGTAGAATTAACCTTGCGCGAACAACAAGGTCCGTTGGAAGCGCGCATTGAACGGATCGCTGGCGGTATCGATCCCGGCACCCGGTCACGCCAGGTGGATTTACTGCTACCAAATCCTAACGCTACGCTATTACCAGGTGCTTATGCCGAAGTAAATATTCCCGTTACCAACAGTGTAGAAACATTGGTAGTGCCTGCCGCTACATTAATTATTCGCGATCAATACCAGCGCATTGCTGTTGTTGAACCAGATAATAAAATCAGTTTTCGCAATGTGAAACTTGGCCGCGATTTGGGGCGTGATGTGGAAGTGTTAGAGGGCATAAGCACCGGGGATACCCTGGTGGTTAGCCCGCCCGATCAATTAGTGGAAGATGAACTGGTAAAAACTTTGGCCTGGAAACCGGCAGCGCCAACCAGCAGGTGATCCATACGGGTCGCCTTGGTAAATAAATAACTTTCGTTTTCGCTATTCAGACCCGCTTCAATAGGCACACGCGCAACTACTGGTACACCTTCTGCGGTAAGCGCGCGAATTTTCTCCGGATTATTCGTCAGTAATTTTACTGATTGCACACCCAGATCATTCAATATTGCTGCGGCCAACCAGTAGCGGCGCTCATCCGCACCGTGGCCCAACATTAAATTGGCATCTACGGTGTCGTAACCCAGATCTTGCAAATTATAGGCGCGAAGTTTTTGTTCCAGACCAATACCACGTCCCTCCTGCCGCAAATAAACCACTACGCCGCGCCCGACTTTGGCAACAGCTTCCAACGCACGATTTAATTGTTCACCACAATCACAACGCAACGAACCGAGTACATCGCCGGTAAAACATTCGGAATGGACTCGAACCAATACTTCTTCGGCGCCGTCCAGATCACCTAAATAAAAAGCGAGATGTTCTTTATTGTCTTCAGTATTGGTGTAATAACACAGTTGGAAATCACCATATTTAATAGGAATACGTGCACAAGCTGTGCGTGTTACAGAGTGTTGATGCTTAACCAATTAATAAACTCCTAATCTAGTTTGCTGCTATTTGTTACTATCCGGCACTAATTTTCCAACAGTTTTTTCAAATAAACCAATCGCCAATACCGAGCGAGGCCAATAACTGAATTGAAATACCAGCAATAAACCTGACAAGCTCAACACAGCGATGTATTCCACCAATCCATTACCAAAACCGCTACTATAAACTTGGTACACAACAGCAACGGCCAATAGCAACCAACCGATGGTATCCAATGCGAGCCTTACATCATCGTGCAATTCACGGCTTGGCCACACTTGTTGCAAGTGGCGATTTTTATTTAGTGCCAGTAACGCAAAACCCATATAAACAATAATCGCAGAAATCAGCATCAAGCATTCGCCTCCTGTGCGACACGATTTACTTTTGCTTTAACGGGAGCATTTACTTGTTGTTGCTCGCGTTGCTGTAATTTCACGGCTGCGATTGCAAACAAAATCGCAGTAGTAATTGCAACCAGATCAAACCCGGCAAAAATCCAATTACCTTGTTGCAAACTTTGGATTAAATCGCGCCCGGTAGTCACTGCATTCACAAAAGGCAACAACAGGAAAGCCGCTGAGGCAACCCAGAGCTGCTCGATCCAGGCACGGTTGATTGGACGCACAACAGGATGCAGTAATGCAATCAGCCAAACAATAAACATGACGTGTACCTCCCACTCATTGCGCGCTGCCAAATCGACGGGTAATAATCGATTTGCTAAAAAATAAGCGGCGATCGCAGTATGTAAACCAGCGATGGTACCCACGTTCAAACCTTCCACTAAACGATGACCAAAATCCGGGCCTTCAGCTTGCTTGAGTTGTTTTGGCCTGCGCTTGACAATCCACAAAATCAAACCGGAACCAATAATGGCAACACCGGCCAGACCGGAAAAGAAATACAACCAACGCAACCACCAGCCAGCAAATAAACTTTCATGCAAACCCTGCACAGTTTCATAAAAGGTGCGCGGGGCAGCAGTAGTCGCTGGTTGTTCAGTAATGAGCTCACCATTGGTCGCATTGAATACCAGCTCTTCGGTAGAACGCAGTGGCGAAATAATTTGGCGAGTTACCACTGCTTGTGCGTGTTGATCTCCAGGGTAATGAATTTCTACCGAGCGCACCTGCCCTTCACCCCAACGACGCTCTGCTTCAGCCGTAATTTGACTCAGCGAAAACAACGGCACATGTGTTTCTGCACGTTCCAGCCGATAGTCACGCGCAGCCAATTCATCATTAAATTGTTGGCGATTTTTTTCACCAAAACCGTAATTGGCACCTACAATTCCAGGCACCAATGTCGACAGGAAAAATAATAGACCGGTGTAGGTAATCATAAAAAAGAATGGCAGGGTCAGCACCGCTAATACCGCATGAAGATCTAACCATGAACGCTGGCCTTTATTCGGGCGAAAGGTAAAGAAATCCGTAAAGATTTTTTTATGGGTAATCACTCCACTCACAATTGCCACCAGCATAAACATGCTGCAAATACCAATCACCCAATTGCTGACTGAGCGCGGCATATAAGCCAGGGCGTAATGCATTTTATAGAGCAGCTGACCGCCACCGGTTGCACGGGTATCCAACGGCGCCGCTGTGGATGGATCAATAAATTCTTCACCGCGTTTTAATGCTTGCCCGGGCTTCACTTCGGTATCCCAGGTGATGCGCAAATAAGGTGTATCACGATTAGTGGTAGGGTAAATAGTCCAGCGCTCTGCACCTGCACCTTGCTGCGTTAACCGTTGTTGCGCCGCGCCGATCTCCTGTGCGAGTGGCACCGCCTGCGGAATTGCCTCAGGCTTCATCCACTGATCAATCTCCGTATCAAAACGACCGAGATTGCCGGTGACAAACACAAAAAATAATACCCAACCTACGACTAATCCGGTCCAGGTATGTAACCAGGCCATAGACTGGCGAAATCCGTTTTTCATCGATTAAGCCCTCATTACTTTATTAGATTTAAAAAGAGTTAAACAAAAATAAATTAAGTCAGATATCAAATCAAAAGCAGTATAAATCCAAAGAAAACCACGCTACCAGCTACTCCCCACCAGAGCTGGCGAAATTCCTTCACCGAGAAAACCCAGATAATCGCGATGGTGTAAATCGCAAAGCTCAGCAAATTCGCAGTCATCACTGCACTGCTTTTGGTGATCGGTAAAACCTGGGTTAAGAAAATGCTGAGCGCAATGGTAAACAGGTAACCGCCAAGTACTGCAATAAGACAACGGCCCGCAACTTCCCAACGATAGCGAGTCAAGTTTTCTTCAGAGGATTTTTTATTAGTCGCCATAACGCATGTCCTGCAAAACAGATCAACAAAATATTTCAGCAGTTTGCAACAATTGCGCCAGCTGGAATAAATGGCGTTTCAATCAAGTTCTCCAGAGAAAATTAGCGGTGCCAATAAGAAAAACAAAAAATGCTGATTGAAATTCAACACATCATCGCAAAGGTGGGAATTTAAATTGATGATAAACAAACAGAGGGGATCACCATTCGCAACAGCCGAATGGTGATAAACGCAAAATCAATTCGTCGGACGCTTATCATCCGGATACCAAAATTGTGAATGGCAGCTTTCACAGGTGTGCTCGATAATTCCGCCCACCTCTTCCAGCCGATCCACATTTTTCTCATCAATTGCGCTGATAGCCAAACCTGCGGCATCTTGTAATGCATGCGCACGCTGAACAAACACCGGCCACTGCGCAGCAATTAATGCTTCAATGGCTTCAGCATGTAACTCGGTGTGATGTGTAGAAGTACTTACCTCGGGGTGCGCCACTTTGCGCCCGGGGATCACTAATAAATTAGCCACTTCACGCAAGGTGATCGCATGGTTGCGCAATTTTTCCCAGTCCTCATCCGTTTCCGGGCGAACCTCTGTTATTCCCTCTGCGGTGCTTACCGTTGAAATGGAATTCCAGATGGGATCAATATTGGGATCAATGACCGACAGCATAATTTCTTGCAAGGTTGCTGTGGGTTTGAAATCAGCTACCTTAACTTCCGCTGCTGACTTAGGGCTTTCCGATGGAGCGGCAACCTCTGCTTGCCTGGTGCAAGCAGAGGTTGCGACTAACAGCGCAAGCGTTGCGATAAAACCCCATTTACGCTGCATTTTTTTCATACACCATTAACTCAAATTACTTTTAATATTAATTGGCAACAAAGCAATAAAACAAACCTGCACCGCCGGTCGCTACCAGGTTTTCCTGGCCGCAACCACGGCTTGGATGCGCCGAGTTCCATGAAGCATTGCCGCCACCGGTGCGATCAAAGTGACCAACTTGTGCTGAACCATCAGCAGCAGCACTGGTGTAGTTCTTACAGGTGTGATCAGCAGCATCGGTAAACGCTGTGCCGTCTGTTTTCGAACCAGTGAGAATATCGTGTTGGTTTGGAGTATCACCGGCGCCCAATACGCGCTCACCTTTTTCAGTCAGTGCCTGATTGCGAGTAAGGTTGCTACCCAATTGTGCTTGCGCCACAGTGTCACCATGCAGGTGACCAACATCATTCGCGATCAACGCACCTTTAACGTTGTACCATGGGCCTTTGCCGATACGATCACGCGCATTAATAGCAGGTTTACCATCTGCAGCTTGAGTGCTCAAATAAGCGCGCCAGGTTTTATTGCCAGCGCCAGCTGCTTTAGCAAGAGCCTGGCAATGTGCATCGGCACCAGCGAGACCACCGAGGTTTGCGCCTTTACCCAAGCCTACGCTGGTAGTAAAAAAACTGAATTTTTGCAGCGCTTCTTCCGGGCTAATTTGTGGCGCTTGCGGGCGCGGTGCTGCCGGGGTTTGTGCTACTACCGGTAAACTGGTAAATACAACGCCAGCAGATAACAAACTGGTACACAGGGCCAGGGCTTTAAATTTCATCAATATTTCCTCTTGGGTTTTTAGGGTTAAAAATGATTCGTTATGATTTAAAAATTATTTATGAATAAACAAATGAAAATGAGTGCGGAAATTATCAAGCGGCCATAAATCCAATCGCCCTGCCCGCCAACCCCACACTGAACCAAAGCAATAAAGAAATCAGGGCAGTTACAATCGCCAACCACCGTTGTGGATTTTTTGCAGCAGCAACTTTTCGATACAGTGAATATTGAATAGCCAATGCAACAACAAATAATTTCATCTTGAACCAGAACGCCGGATTCGGTTCATACAACGCTGCGCTAGGCGCTAACATAAATACGCCGGATAACACCAAAAATATTAATCCGGTAATTACATAAGGCTTGGTGTAATTCGCTAATTGCGCACTGGAAAAATGCGTTAAACCAACACCCAATAAACGTAAATTCACCAACAGAATAGAAGTGAGCACCAGAATCAAACCGGCGATGTGAAACAGCTGGGCGAGAATACCGAACACTAGCGGCGCTTGCCCCAACGCAATCGCTACACTGCTATTTTGAATCGATTGGAAAATTGCTTCAGTACTCATGATCGACTCCGTTAAAATCCTGAATCCAGATAGGGAATTAGTCGTCCCAAAACGACGACCAGACTCCAGCTAATCAACGAAATCCAACCTGCTACTTGTGCACCTGCTGGCAGAGCTACTACAGTACCCCACTCGCTGGCACTACGGCCAAATTTCAACTCGAACCAAAGCGCATTTAAACCGGCGAGAAAAATAAAGAGCAGCTTTAACGGAAATACCGGTGACTCAACCAAACCAGGGCCCGCAGCAAACGTTAATAAAATGCCTGTTGCGAAGGTGACAATAAACCCACCCAATAACCATGGGCGCAATTGATACAACAAAATATGTACCGGTAAATTTTTGAAAATGAACCCGGTTAAGCGTAAATCCGTTAATACAATTAATCCGAATGAAAATGCCAAACTTAATAAATGAGTTCCTTCGACCAACGGGTATACGTATAGGGATTCCGCCAGAGAAGTTCCCAAAGGCGAGTCATACATAGCTTGTAATAAATCAGAGGCGCTCATCTTTTAACTCTTTAACGCAATTAAATTTAATGCACTTAAATTGGTGTTGTAACATTAATCATTAGGAAAAAGATTCGTAAACTCTTTCTGCACAGGAGGAACAATCCGCTTCACCCACCCCCCCTCCTCTTCATAATCCTGTATGCCGGCAGCACCAGCAACCTTAAAGCCTTTTTCAGCCAACAAATCTGCACCGCGCAATGCGCGCCCGGCGTGATTGGACACGGTAACTATGGTGCGATCTTTAGGGATGAACGCCAGGTTTTTTTCCAGATCAGCCAATTGGATACTGAGATAAGCAGCGAAACCGCCGACCCTGGTTAACTCATCCGGGCGACGCAAATCGATAAATACCAGTTGCTCCGGATTGGCTAACAATTTTTCAATTTGTACGCGGTTCAGTTTTTGACTTTTCGCCTCGTATTTTGCGGCAGGTTGCGCAGCATGGGTGGCATCTTGCGCAAAAATTGCCGGAGCAATGATTACGGCGATCACCACCATTAATTTCACAAATAATTTCATAACAATAATTCCTCAACCACATTCAGAAAATTTCAACAGACGACCTATCCGGTCAGGAGTGTCACAGAAAACATTCTGGAGTGAGCCCACTAGAGCAAGCCCCGTACCATCGACAATATTTCTGCTGAATTTTCTACAATTTTTCCCTAATTGGTTTCAGTAGTTTGATTTTTAAGGAATTTTTTAATTATCAAAATTCAGTATTTTTTAAAAAATTTTTCGTTAAAAACTAACGTGTTTAATTTTCAGCAAAATTAATAAATACAAATGATCAAATAACAACAGAGACTTGCTGATATTAACGTCCGAATAAAAAAGCCCTCGCAGCAAAATGTTGCGAGGGCTTTTTTAAAACGACAATACGGAAACTAAGCGCGTAAATGTTTATTGAAGAATTCGATAGTTCTGCCCCAGGCTAGCTTGGCTGCTTTTTCATCAAAGCGGGGGGTTGTATCGTTATTAAAACCATGCTGGCTGCCTTCGTAAATAAACGCCTGATAATTTACCTTTGCAGATTTCAGAGCAGTTTCATAAGCAGGCCAACCGGCATTAATACGCTCATCAACACCCGCATAATGAATCAGTAAAGGTGCTTTAATTTTTGGAACATCAGCTGCTTCCGGTTGGCGACCATAGAAAGGTACGGCAGCACCCAAGTCAGGTAAACGGGTCGCCAGGAAATTGGAAATCCCACCACCGTAACAGAATCCCACAGCACCGACCCTGCCATTACCCTCGGGTAATTTTTTCAGATAGTTGGCGGCGTTAACAAAATCTTCCTGGGTTTTGGTTTGATCGAGTTTCTGGAACAACTCGCGCGCTTTTTCTTCATCGCCAGGATAACCACCCAGCGTAAATAACGCATCCGGGGCAAAAGCAATAAAATTATCCAACGCAATGCGGCGAGTAATATCTTCAATGTGAGGGTTTAAGCCACGGTTTTCGTGAACTACCAATACTGTTGGTAATTTTCCAGTAGCCTTCGCAGGCTTTACCAAATATCCACGTACTTTACCGTTACCATTTGGAGAATCAATTTCTATATAAGTCGCTTTAATACGCGCATCATCCGGTTTTATTTGTTGCGCCTCGGCAAATTGAGGGCTCAGCGCAGCAAGCAAACCAGTAGCAGTTACACCGGCAAGGGCCGCATATTTGGCAGCACCGGTAAGAAAATCGCGGCGTGATGCCTGACCGTGAACATATTGATCAAAAAGTTTTAACACTTCCGGATGAAAATCATCAGCCGTTTTGCGAGTCATTGCAGGCTCCCTGAATATTGTTAAAAAAAGCTGGCAGGGGCTCTGCCAGCAACATAGGGACAACTAAAAAATTATTTAACGCGACCGGCAAAACCGGGAGTTAATACATTTACTTTATACGCCGCACCGCGGCCTACAATATAAAGGGTTTTCTTATCTTTACCGGCGAAAGCAACGTTTTGTGGTTTGTGTGGCACTGGAATTCCACCGAGGAATTTACCCTTATCATCAAACACATCTACACCGGTATTAGAGGTCACATATAAACGACCGTCTGCATCAATAGCCAAACCATCCGCACCACTGGACAACGCGCCCTGCTCATTTTTTTGCAGGCCATTCGGAATCTTTGCAAAGTTTTTTCGATCTGCTAAAGAACCATCGGCTTTGATCGCATACGACAATACGTATTCACCACCGGTATTAGCTACATACAATGTTTTTTCATCGCGGCTTAATTGAATACCATTGGGGCGTTCAATTTCATTGATACCCACTACGCGCTTGGTTTTACCTTCAGGGCTAATGTAGTAAACGCCGGTTTTCGGATCTGCTTTTACATCCTGGCCAGGGCCACTGTCAGTAAAATAAATACCGCCATTTTTTGCCAACACTAAATCGTTGGTGCGTTGAAATGTTTGACCTTCATAATCTTTTACTAACACTTTCTCACGGCCTTTTGGATATACAACACCCACCTGGTTGTTGTTCACTTGCACAGTGATTAAATCGCCATTCGGTGCAAACGCTAAACCATTGGAACCGTTTGAATTTTCCAGAAAGGTGGAAATAGTGTTATCCGGTGCGATTTTGGTAATACGGTTTGCACGGGTTTCAGTGAATAAAAAACTGCCATCCGGCGCCGCAATCGGGCCTTCAGTCCCTTCAAAGCCTTCTTTGATAAATTGTACTGCTGTTCCTTCTTTAACAACGCCAGGAATTGCCGGAGTTTTCACTTCAGCAGCAAAAGCGACAGTAGAAATTAATACGGGTGCAACCAATGCAGCAGCAACCAAATGTTTAATGGCTTTGCCCAACGGGTTGGGCAAACGCGGAAGAGAATTCGTCATAAACCTGGTTCCTCAAAGGCTTCAATTAAAATAAAAATATGGCAAGAAAATTAAGGCCGAAAAAAGACCGGCTCCGGTGTTGTGGGCCTTTGCCGGTCAAGATTAGCGTTAGGCGTCGCTACCGTCCCTGTGCCCGCAAAAACAACATGTCGAGCAACAAGTGCAACCGGCTTTCACGGGCAAAGGCGATAGGGTTCGCCTTGCCGGTCATTAATCGGCAAGGAAATATGGCAAGGATCGAGCCAGAATTGGAGAGATTGTGATTTTGGTTGCAGCAAAAATTAAACGTTTGATTTTTATAGTGTTTTTAAAACTAATACAAAAAATTTTATTTCCAAAAAAACATCCGCTGTTCAATTTAAAACAGATAATAAATGCTTATGCTGGTATGACAACAGTAAATTGCTGATAAAAAAACGGGCCGCAATTGCGGCCCGTTTTTTCACAACACCCAGAATAATTAACTCGCGTATTTAATCGAGCAACCGTAAGGAGCAGTGCTTGGGTTAGGCACTTTCTTGCCCGCCGCTAACGCTTCCAGTGCTTCTTTCACGTAAGGCTTGGCTTTGGGAATATCCGCTTCGTTAGCAGTTTTAATGCTATCTACGCCGCCTTTGTATACCAAAGTACCTTCTGGATTAATAATGAAAAAATGCGGACTGGTTTGGGCATTATAAAGTTTGCCGATGGAGCCATCCGGATCAAGAATAGTGTTGGCAGGAGTTGCACCACGCTTTTTATTCAAGCTGATAGCTGTTGCTCCATCTACATTGCCTTGCTTGCCCGGCGCAGAAGAAATGACTTGCAACCAAACCACACCTTGCGCTGCAGCTTCTTTTTGTAGCGCAGGAATGTTACCGCTTTTATCGTAATGCTTAACAACGTAAGGGCAATCGTGATTGGTCCATTCCAAGACGACGGTTTTACCCTTTAAATCAGCCAGGTTAATGGTTGAACCATCAGCCGCTTTACCGGAAAAGGTCGGTGCCGCTTTGTCAACAACAGGTTCAGCAATTGCCTGGGCAGATACAAATGCGAAGGCGAGGCTCGCCAGAGCAACTTTTGCAGATTGACGGAATGACATAATAACTCCTTATGATTACTGGATTAAAAAACATAGATTTAAAACACAATAAAAAAACAACGTTACCAAAAACTATTGTCCACTCACCGCGGCAACCACTAAATCCGGTGTGAGAATTTGTGGCAATTCTTTAGGACTTTCCGCCTGTCCAGCAGGATAAAACACATAAAGCGGCACACCACTACGATTAAATTTTTTCAGGAATGCAGTGATCTGCGGATCTCTATTGGTCCAATCCCCTTTTAAATAAACAATCCCCTGTTGTTCAAATTGTTTTTTCACTGCATCAGTGCTCAATGCAACACGTTCATTTACCAGGCAACTGATGCACCATGACGCAGTGAAATTTAAAAATACCGGTTTGCCTTCGGCTAGCAACGATTGCAAACGCTCGTCGCTGTATGCTTCCCAATTTGCATCAGCGGCTGCTGATTTTTGCGCAGCATGTGCAGGTGAATTCACTTGTGCTCCACCAAATCCAACAGCGAGCAAAACCAATGCCAGCACCGAAACATTGCCGAGATTGCGCTTTCCATTGGTTAATGTGCGCGTACTGTCATACAGCCAGGCGGCTATAGCGATCAGCAACATTCCACCTAATGCAGTAATGACCGCATCCACACCCGCTTGTTGCACCAACACCCATACCAACCAAATAGCAGCGGCATACATCGGGAATGCTAATAATTGTTTCGCGCGCTCCATCCATAATCCCGGACGCGGCAACCAGCGCTGCAAACGCGGCCAACAACTTAGCAATAAATAAGGTAATGCCAAACCCAAACCCAGGCTTAAAAATATCGCCAGCAATTTCAGTGGTGGTTGCGCAACGGCATAACCGAGCGCGGCCGCCATAAAAGGTGCAGTACACGGAGTGGCGACCACGGTCGCCAATACACCGGTAAAAAAGCTACCACTGTAACCGGGCTTTTCCGCCAATGAAGAACCTGCACCGGTTACTGAGCCGCCAATAAAAAATACGCCGGATAAACTCAAACCTACCGCAAATAATAAATAGGCCACTAACAATACAAAAATCGGCGATTGGAATTGAAAGCCCCACCCTACCTGACTACCGCCGGCTTTTAATAAAATCAACAAGAGTGCAAGCACCGCAAAACTTGCCAATACCCCAAGCGTATATACATATCCCTGGCGGCGAATTTCTACGGCTGAATAATTGGAATGACTAACAAGTGACAATGCTTTAATCGACAACACTGGAAACACACACGGCATTAAATTCAAAATCACACCGCCAAGTAATGCGAATAACAATGCACCTGCGAATCCAATTGCAAAGCCTTCCGTATTTTGATTGCTTGCAAGCGATTGCACTGGAACACTAATTTCATAACCACGCACAATGCCTTGTTGTTCTTTAATCACCAATACACCGGTCAGCTTATCGTCTATTGCCGCAGGTGCTTCACCGGTAGGAATTTCCAATTGAATTGCATCGGCTAAATCCTTGCGCTGCTGGGGGTCACTCTGACGAATACGCCCCCAATCGTAGGGATAAAACCAAATGTCCTGCACTTGTGCGAGCTGATCTTTCGATATACCAACATTCAATTGCAATTTGCCTTGCGCGGTCTCGGGATCAATTGCACTTTGTTGCGCGGTCACTTCCCATGGGCTGGCAATAGGTACACGCGCCTGAGCTTCTGCAATCAATGCACTACCTTCACCGGTTTCGTTGACATTGCCAACCACAGGCAACGACAAGGCTAATTCGACTTGCTGCGGAATACATTCTTCAGCACACACTAACCAATCCACCAGTGCACGCGCAGTAAACGTATCGCCCACCGCAATAGAAGATGGAACAGAAACTTTACTCAACAGCGTGACATTATTTTCGTACGCATAGTTAGTGATCGGCCCCATGGAAAAGCGACTGGGTGCGGGCCAAATAATTTCACTGGCACTCGCACCATCAGGTAAAGTCCAGCTAATAGTAGTGGCGTTGCCAGAATCACCCGGATTAACCCAATAGGTATGCCAATGTGGAATAATCTTCTGGTTAACACCCAAATATATTTCACTACCTGGCATTACTGCATTCACAGATGCAACGAGCTGCGCTTCCACCTGCGGCGTTGCGGCACGATCAGTAATGAGCTCATCAGTGGCAGACTGAAAATCCTGCGAGCTTTGGGCAACAACATTGCCCACGAGCAGCAACGCGCAACTCATGCTTAAAAATACACTTAAACACTTTCCAACTCCGGATAACATTCCAGACTCTCTTCTTTATATCGCTGAATTTTTAACAAACGGTTTTTAGTGGCTATGAACAGTTAATACAAGAATATTTTTTATGTTTGTGAATGATGGACAGAAAAATAACCGTAGAACTTGCGTAGGATTACCTTGAATCGAGATGATTAACCAGAAAAAGTTTCCGGATTAACAAAAATTCACACTGTTTTCATCATATTAATGATTGAGAGACCCGAATTTTTAGCAGAGTCAGCAAAAACCCGCTACTGAACATCTATCTATTGCCTGATTTAGCCATAGCCCGTGAGTGATAATTACCACTCACGGGATTCTGTCGGCATTCGCGTGACGCTGTCAGCACTCACGGGGCTTTGTCAACACTCCCGGACCTTGTCAGATAGCTATTTCACTTCGCGCCACTGTTTCTATTAACGCAAATTTCACTCACCTATATTCGCACTGAATAAATTACAGAAGAATTAAGTGCATTAAAAATTGGAACGAAATGCAAAACTGAACGCACGGCCATAACCCGGTTGTTCGGTGACAGCATTGGTACTGCTGTAGGTATTGCCACCAGTCTTATAGTGCTCATCAAAAATATTTTTAACGATCAACGAGAAGCGATATTTACCGTTACCACGATCCAGTGCTACACCGCCATCCGTTACATTGTAAGCTTTTTGCAATGCATATTCGGATTGGCTTGGTTGCAAATACGCATCGGAACGATAGGCGTTAGTGAGGAAAAAATTCAAACCGTAACCACTACCCAATGCACGTGTGTAATCCACACCATAAGCAAGCGTTACCTTCGGGGCGCCGTGCAATTGTTTTCCAGAGTAGTCTGCCAGTTTAGTGGCAGAAATATCGGGCAGCGTGGTAAAAAACTCATCGTAAGTTGCGCGATTATAAGCACCAGAAAGATTAAAATTTAACTCCGGTGTGACCGCAAATGCCGTTTCAAATTCAACACCTTTTGCAGTAACTCCGGGAATGTTACCCAAATAACTGCGCAAACCACTCACCTGGCTTTCATCAATTACCGTCAAGTTACTTTGATAATCGGTTAATTGGGTGTAATAAATATTGGCGTTAACCAACAAGCGACTATCCAGCAATAAACTTTTAAAACCTACTTCAGCATTTTCTGCTTTTTCCGGTTTTACATTAAGTGGCTGACCGTATGTAGCGCTGGAAGAGTCACTATCAAACTCTACCGCCCCCGATTTTTCACCCGCCGCCAAAGATGCATACAACAATACATCATTCGTTAATTGATAACTCGGGCTAACCAACCAGGCGATGGAGTTATCGCTAATCGAATCGCCCTCAATCCAATCGTAAATACCTTTATCACCGGCGCTGCCGGTACCAATTGCAGAGCGATACAATGCTTTGGCTGCACTCCACGCCGCTGCATCTGCACTGTTACCAACAACATCTAAACCATAATTGGTTGCTTTGGAATTATCACTGCCCGTGGCATCGGTTAAACCGGTTCCGGCACGATCCAGTTCGCGGCGATTGCGCCCTTCTTTATGTTCATAGGTATCGCGCAAGCCCAGCGTTAGTGTCGCACTTTCGGTGAAATGCCAGTTAATTTGACCAAACGCAGCATAACTTTCGGTAGTTGGATTCAATACGTATGAGCGATAAACCCCACGTTGTGCATCGGTTAGTAAGCCGCGGTATTTAGGTGCTTTTAATGAATTCCACTGGGCGTTGCTCGCATTAAATGCAGCGGCATCGGCACCATAATAGGTAGGGTCATCGCTATAGACTTCAGCGTCCAGATAATACAACCCGACTTGGTAGTCGTAATTTTTTTCGCCTTTATAGTTCAAACGCAACTCTTGCGAGGTCTGGTCATTCCACAATTGTTGACCACCATTACCAATATCAAAACGGGTTACGCCACCGTTTTTAATATCAAAATGCTGTTCACGATATGCACTGATAGAGGTAAGCGAATATTCATCGGTGAGGATTTTTTTCAACTCGATCGAAACACCACCCTGCTCGGTACGCTGCGGGCGCGCTTGTGAATCTTCAATTTTATTATTGCCAAATTCGCTATTACTAAACACGGGTTGGTATTTGCTGCCGTCGGGATTATTAAAATAATCACGCTGCAAACGGCTGAAGAAAGTAGTGGTTCTTGCTTCGCCATCCGCAAATGTGCCGGACCGTTATCCACTAACAATGATTTGTTGCCGTTTTCTACCGATTGAATACTGTCGAGGATAATTCGTGCAGACAATGTTTCATCAGGTGTAACCAAAAACTGTAATCGACCGCCAACGCGATTGGTTTCATTCCAGGTTTCCGGACCGGATTGCCATACGTTATCCAGCACCCCATCTTTTTTATTAAAGAAAAGTGAACCGCGATACGCGATTAAGTCATCGACAATAGCACCTGTGCCAGAAACTTTTCCACCCAGCTCGTTGTAATCGCCGTAGCGTACTTCGTAGTTATAACCCGGTTTAAAACTCGGCCCTTTAGTAACAATGTTCACTACCCCCAACGTGGTGTTCTTACCCAACAATGTCCCCTGCGGGCCGCGAATAACTTCTATACGATCCAAATCGATAAAATCATTCCAGGATTGACCGACGTAAGAACTCACTACACCATCAACAATTACACCAACGCTCGGCTCCATCGTATCGTTGGCGGCATTCTTGCCAATACCACGCAAGGAAATACTGGTCTGCCGTGGATTGCTGCCAAATACACCGAGGTTAGGTATTTTTTTTACCAAATCATTAACCGAAACTATATTGTCCCGGTCCAGGGTTTTACCACCAACCACAGAAACAGGTAACGGAACTTTTTGCGCACTCTCTTCGCGATTACGCGCAGTCACCACCACTGTATCCAATGAAAAGGTTTTTTTTGATTGCTCCTGGGCAAAGGTCAATTCAGGCGTTGCGATACTACCAATCAATAAGCCACCGATAACATAGCCAAATAATTTTCGTTGGAGTTGCATTGGCTTTTTTTCAGTAAAAGAAAATTCCTGCCGCGTTACAGCATAAAAATCACTCATTAACACTCTCCGCAATAAATTCTGAATGAAGCCCGGAATAGCTGCCCGTATTGCAGGCTATATACGCGCTGTTCGCAGGCCATCAGCAACCGGTATGCCAGATCTTCCGATAACATGCAGTACCTTCAGAATCCAACAGCCAGATTGTGGCAAAAACCACAGGCCATCTGTTTAACGCAAAAAAGAATGTTTAAATATCAGCGTTCTATGTGCAGGGACAAAAGGAAAAACAGGTGTTAACAATTCAACAAAAAGCATCTGTTGTTGCTTTTAATCCAACAAGAAAAGCTCAATAGATAGTTTGTTTTTAAACAGATCTATAACCACCTTATCAGCACTTATTCAAAAATCACACATCGATAAAAGTACGAAAATGTATTTAGTTTGTTGATTTTTATGGTGTTGATTTAACCAATCATCAGCCGGAACGGCGTCACAACTACTTATTCTTTTTGGTTTGTCATTTAAAACAAAGTGTTTTTATTTACACAGGTTTTTGTCGCATGAATGAATGGCACAGATCTGGCAATAACGGAATTAACGAAGGAGTTACGCAGGTATTTCAGCAAGGACAGCTCATTTGTTAATTATTAGTCTACGTCATTAATCTGTTGACATTAATTTGTCGAATTGCCCTAAGGAATTTTTATGAAATTGTTTAGTAAAAAAGCGGCGCTCTTTGCGGCGACCTTATTACTCAGTTCAGCAAGCTTCGCAAAAGAAGTGACCTTGCTTAATGTATCTTATGACCCAACCCGCGAACTTTATCGCGAATTCAACACTGCGTTTGCTAAACACTGGAAAGCACAAACCGGTGATGACGTAAAAGTAGAACAATCCCATGGTGGCTCTGGCAGTCAAGCGCGCGCCGTATTGGATGGTTTGAAAGCAGACGTAGTGACTCTGGCACTGGCGGGGGACATCAGCCCTCTCGCAAAAAATGGCAAACTGCTTCCGGATAATTGGGCATCACTGCTCCCTAATAACAGTGCACCTTACACATCGACCATCGTGTTCCTGGTACGCAAAGGTAATCCAAAGAAAATCGAAGATTGGAATGATTTGGTGAAATCCGGTGTTGAAGTGATTACACCAAACCCGAAAACCTCTGGCGGCGCGCGCTGGAACTATCTGGCAGCCTGGGCCTACGCCAAGAAGAAAGAAGGCTCAGACAACGCAGCACAAGAGTTTGTGAAAAAGCTCTATAAAAATGTTCCGGTATTGGATTCAGGCGCTCGCGGCTCAACCACGACCTTCGTACAACGCGGCATCGGTGATGTCCTGCTTGCATGGGAAAACGAAGCGCATTTGGCAATCCAGGAAGCTGGCAGCGATGAAATTGAAATTGTTTACCCCTCAATTTCCATTCTGGCTGAACCACCAGTAGCAGTCGTTAGCAAAAATGCGACGGCTAAAGGCACCACCGAAGTTGCTGACGCTTACCTGAAATACCTTTACACCAAAGAAGGCCAGGAAATTGCGGCTAAAAATTTCTACCGCCCACGCGATCCACAAGTTGCTAAAGCGTTCGCCAAAAACTTCCCGACTATTGAGTTCACCACCATCGCTGATTTCGGCGGTTGGGATAAAGCCCAACCACAACACTTCGGTGACGGCGGCGTATTTGACAAGATTTACGAAGCACCAAAATCGTAATAAACATGATTGTAGATCTTATACAGGATAAAAAATCGTTCTTTGCCGATTTTCATCCCGTATAAAAATCAATCGAATGACAACACTCGCTTATCGCGAGTGTTGTTTTTTAAGCAATAAATTTTCAATTTTGCTGATTTTAAAACACATCACTGTTTATAAATAAGCTTTTTGTCTTACAACAAAAAACTTCGTTATAAGCTAATAAAAAATCAGTATTTTTCGTTTATAACCATCATCCCTATGATTGCGCCGAATTCAGGAAATTATGCCCTGAATAACGCACAGACTAATTTCCTACGAGGTTTGTTATGGGAACCCATCGTCCAGAAATCGCCAACGGTATTGAAGATGTGCTAGCCGAAATTAAACGTCAGCTGGCCCATATTCGTTACGGTTCCGTGGAAATTCAAATCCACAACGGTCAAGTCGTGCAGTTGGAAAGCCGTGAGAAAAAGCGTTGGGATAAAGGCGTTAATGCCCGTTAGTTCCAGTGAGTTTTTTAACCGCTTCATCTTTGTTCAATATTTTTTTATTAATAAGACTTAAATAAAACACTGACCGGATAACCGGCTGTGACAATCATTTTTCGGAGATTAGCATGTCATTATTTACTCACGCCGTGGCCTCAACGCGCTTTCCGCGCAAGACCCTTTTCACTGCCCTTGGCCTGGCGTTATCAGTTAACGCTTTCGCTGGCTTCCCAACCCTGTACGGCAAAGTACAAGTTACTGCCGGTCAATACGATTTTGAAAAAATTGATTTCGCGCCCACCGCTACTGGCGCGACCACTTACCGCAATGTGGGTGCAACGAATGTTGCTACTGAACTGGATAGCTTCACTGTAGAAAGCATCGGTTCACGTTTAGGCGTGCAAGGTGATTTTGATGCGGCTGCCGGTGTGAACGTGTTCTATCGCGTGGAATACGGTGTGGATTACGACAACGGCACCAACAGCAATGGCCGTGAACTGGTACAACGCAATATTTTCGGGGGCCTGCGTGGCAACTGGGGTGCGTTGTTGGCCGGTAAAAATGATACTCCCCTGCGTTCACTCGCTGGCCGCAATGGCACTATTGTGAAAAACAGTTTCGTGCCTGCAGTGCAAAAAACAGATATCGACCGCTTCAATGAAGCGCCATTGGCTGACATTGGTACTTATCTGGTTGGTGAAAACCGCGTTGATAACGTAATCCAGTACACCTCTCCGATTTTGTTGGGCGGTTTGGAAATTAACCTGGCAGCCGTGCAAGCAGAAGAAACCGGTGTATCCCAATCAGCAACCAACCAACAAGATGACAATGGCTTCGCCTCTGGCCAATCCGTGTCTATCGGTTACGGCCAAACTGGCTGGTTCATCGGTGCAGCTTACGAGAACAATGTTGCAACTACGGACGCAGCACGTGTTGTGGGTGAAGTTACTTTCGGCCCGGTCAAACTGGGTGCAATCTACCAAACAGCTGAAGCGCACGATGCCGAAGACGTCCTGGGTGGCTTTACCAGCTTTGTAAACGCCACGACTACTACCGTAGGTGCGCAAAATGGTATTAACCCTCTGGCTGAGTGGGATGGCGCTGGCGGCACCACCGCTTACAAAGAACAAGATGGTTATGTAATAAATGGTGTATGGAAAATCGCTGGCCCATGGTCTGCCAAATTCCAATACGCCAACAGCACTTCTACTCCCCTCAACACCACTTACTCCGATGTAGATCTGGATGCGTTGGCAGTAGGCCTTGATTTCGCACTGAATGATGCAACACGCATTTTCGGTTACTACGCCGATGTTGAAGCACAAGGCGATGCGGCCATCAGCACCAAGGCAACCACCGATAATATCGTTGCATTAGGCATTGATTTCCGTTTCTAAAATTTGCGCCATCAGGCAAACCAGTAGCGCTACGCAGGGAAGCGTTATGCAGTTTGATCCCCGCAACCCATGTGAATGCTATAGCCATCAAAGCACTGTTATAAGCTAATAAAAAATCAGTATTTTTAGTTTTAATAGGCGCACCCTATGATGGCGCCAGACTTCAGAAATCAATCTGGGGAAAATGAACAAGAGGTCATTATGGGGACTCACCGCACAGAGCAGGCAGGCCCATCCGCTAACGATGTTGCCGATGAAATTCTCGAAGAAATCAAACAACAACTGGCGTTTATTCAATTCGGTTCGTTGGAAATTCAGGTTCACAATGGTCAGGTAGTACAGATTGAGCGACGTGAAAAAAAGCGTTGGGAAAAAGGTGTCAACACCAAATAAATCGGTACCGATTACAAACAAAATTTAAAAAATTTTTGTTAAAAACTATCAATAAATACCACTAACCGGAACACCGGATGTGATTTGTGAAAAACTGGAGATTAGCATGTCATTTCAAAACAAGTGGTCGGTTGTGCGATCACAAGTCAAGAGCACAGGATTCAAACGTAATTCATTAGCACTGCTTGTTGGTGCAGCACTTTCTGCCAACGCATTTGCTGGCTTCCCTACGCTGTACGGAAAAATTCATTTAACAGCCAATCAATACGATTTGGAAAAAATTGATTTCGCACCCACTGCTGCCGGCGCTACAACTTACCGCCATGTTGGCGCAACCGGTGTGACTACCGAATTGGATACTTTTGCATTGGAAAGCACCGGTTCACGCCTGGGTGTGCAAGGTGATTTTGATGCGACCTCCAGCGTACAAGTTTTCTACCGTCTGGAATACGGTATTGACGTTGATAACGGCACCAATGCCAATGGTCGTGAACTGACTCAACGTAATATTTTTGGTGGCCTGCGTGGCAGCTGGGGTTCTATTTTAGTAGGCAAAAATGATAGCCCGTTAAAAACCCTGCAAACCAACCCGGTATTGCGTACTGACCTTGATCGATTTAACGATTCTCCGTTGGGCGATATCGGTACTTATATCGTCGGTGAAAACCGTCCGGATAACGTAATCCAATACACCTCACCGATTTGGTTTGGTGGCCTTGAAGTAAACCTCGCGGCAATCAATGCCGAAGAAACGGGCGTTCCTGTTAGTGGAACCAACCAGCAGGATGACAACAATTTCGCCTCGGGCAAATCAGCATCCATCACTTACGGCAAAGCCAAATGGTATGTCGGTGTAGGCGTTGATTCAAACATCGCCACAACTGATGCAATTCGCGCTGTTGGTGAATTCACTGTTGGTCCATTCAAATTTGGTGGCATTTACCAAACGGCTGAAGCACATGACGACGTAGATTCATTGGGTGGTCTTTCTACATTTGTAGGTACTAACGGCACTACACTGGGTGCACAAAACGGATTGAACCCGCTCGGTGAATGGGACGGCGCCGCGGGTAATGCCTTTAAAGAGCAGGACGGTTTTATCGTCAACGCGCAGTGGAAAATTGCTGGCCCATGGTTGGCAAAAATTCAATACGCTAACTCCACCACTACACCAACCAATACCGCTTATAAAGACGTTGATCTGGAAGGTGTGATTATTGGTCTGGATTACAACTTCAACCCTAACGCGCGCGTATTTGCCACCGTTGCCAGTGTTGAAGTAGAAGGCGATGAAAAAATCAGCACTAAAGCCACTACCGATACTGCATCGGCATTGGGTTTTGATTTCCGTTTCTAATTCTTACAATATTTTTCAGAGAGCAAAACATTATGAAATTTAGCGCACGATCAATTGGTAAATCAGCAGCGGCGATAATCGCAGCCAGTTTGCTGTCCGGTAGCGTACTGGCAAAAGATATTAATTTATTAAACGTATCCTATGATCCAACTCGCGAACTTTATCGCGAGTTCAATGCTGCTTTCGCTAAACACTGGAAAGAAAAAACCGGCGATAACGTTCATGTGGACCAATCGCACGGTGGCTCCGGTGCACAATCACGCGCAGTAATCGATGGTTTGAAAGCTGACGTAGTTACCCTTGCATTAGCCGGTGATATTGACCCTATTTCCAGTATCGGCAACCTGTTGCCAAAAGATTGGGTTACCAAGTTGCCGAACAACTCTGCACCTTACACGTCTACCATTGTGTTTCTGGTACGCAAAGGTAATCCCAAACACATCAAAGATTGGGATGATCTGGTTAAAAAAGGTGTTGAAGTAATTACCCCTAACCCAAAAACCTCTGGCGGTGCACGTTGGAACTATTTGGCTGCATGGGCATTTGCTGAAAAGAAACAAGGCAAAGACAAAGCCGGTGCACAAGCATTTTTGCGCGATCTGTTTAAAAACGTTCCCGTGTTAGACACCGGTGCTCGTGGCTCAACCACCACGTTCGTACAACGTGGCATTGGTGACGTGTTAATTACCTGGGAAAACGAAGCGTTCCTGGCAGTTAACGAATTGGGTGCGGATGAAGTAGAAATTGTTGTTCCAAGCATTTCTATTCTCGCTGAACCATCAGTGGCTGTAGTGGATGCAAACGCAAAAGCTAACGGTACAACTGAAGTTGCTAAAGCTTATTTGGAATATCTCTACACCAAAGAAGGCCAGAATATTGCTGCGAAAAATTACTATCGTCCACGCGACCCACAAGTTGCTGAAGCTTATGTAAAAACTTTCCCGAAATTAACACTCGTTACCATCGATGACTTCGGTGGTTGGGCAAAAGCACAACCAGAACATTTTGGTGACGGTGGCATTTTCGATCAGATTTATCAGTAATTTAAATCCCCTCCCGGCGCCTCCCCTTTCTCAAAGAGGAGGAGCTACTCTCCCAAACTTTTTCGAAGGGGAAACACTCCCTCCCTTTAAAAAAGGGAGGGTTGGGGAGGGATTAAGGGGATTCAAAAACCAGTTTCCTGACCACAGGTACTAAATTAGAGAGTTGTACATGAGTGAAATTACCTCTACGGCGCTTGCAACAGCGTCGCCTTTTCCCAGTGCAAAAAAACGCTGGGTAAAAAAATCGGTGTTACCGGGCTTTGGTTTATCACTCGGACTCGCCGCACTTTACGCCAGTCTGATTGTATTTATCCCCCTCGCTGGACTCGTGCTTAAATCATTGGAGCTAAGCTGGCCAGAACTCTGGGCCGTCATTAGTAATCCGCGTTCAGTCGCCAGTTATAGACTCACATTCGGCGCAGCGTTTACCGCAGCCGGTATTAATTTATTTTTTGGTTTGATCGTCGCTTGGGTATTAGTGCGTTACGATTTTTTTGGCAAACGCGTCATTGATGCGCTGGTTGATTTACCGTTTGCATTACCCACCGCCGTTGCCGGTATTGCACTCACCGCGCTTTACACCACCAAAGGTTGGGTTGGCCAATGGTTTTGGCTCGCCGATATTAAAATTGCTTACACCTGGTTAGGCGTTACTGTTGCGCTGACATTTATCGGGCTGCCATTTGTTGTGCGAACAGTTCAACCGGTATTGGCCGATCTCGAATCTGAAGTTGAAGAAGCGGCCGCAAGTTTGGGCGCATCGCGCTGGCAAACTTTTAGCCGTGTATTACTACCTGCCCTATTACCATCACTCTTAACCGGATTCGCTCTCGCATTTGCGCGTGCCATTGGTGAGTATGGTTCCGTTGTTTTTATCAGCGGCAATATGCCTTATAAAACTGAAATTACCCCGCTGTTGATCATGACCAAACTGGAACAGTTCGATTACGCCGGTGCGGCGGCATTGGGTACGGTCATGCTGGTATTTTCTTTCGTTTTATTATTACTCATTAACTTGCTCCAGCATTGGAGCCACAAGCGTACAGGAGGCTGATCATGGCTGGTGCAATTTCATCATTAGGTAACCGCAAAACCGGTACTGCTCATGCCGCCACCAGTGAAGCTCCCTGGGTGCGCATTGTTTTGATTACCACTGCGTTAACATTTTTAGCGCTATTTTTATTTTTGCCTTTAGTCGTCGTGTTTAAAGAAGCCTTTGCCAAGGGTATTGATGTTTATCTGGCATCAGTAAGCGAACCGGCAGCGGCACATGCGATAAAGCTAACGCTTATCGCCGCCGGTATTGCTGTACCTTGTAATGTTATTTTTGGCTTGGCAGCCGCATGGGCAATCGCTAAATTCGATTTCCGCGGTAAACAATTTGTGATTACCCTGATCGATTTGCCTTTCGCTGTTTCGCCCGTGATCGCCGGTTTGATTTATATGTTGCTGTTTGGTCGCCAGGGGTTTTTTGGCCCATGGCTTGGCGACCATGATATTCAAATTATGTTTGCTGTTCCCGGTATCGTACTCGCTACTGTGTTTATTACTTTTCCGTTTGTTGCACGCGAATTAATTCCATTGATGCAAGAGCAAGGTAAAGAACAAGAAGAAGCAGCGATTACCCTCGGTGCCAACGGTTGGAAAATGTTTTGGCGAGTCACATTACCATCGGTGAAATGGGCCCTGCTCTACGGCATGATTTTGTGTAATGCGCGTGCAATGGGTGAATTTGGTGCGGTGAGTGTGGTATCTGGAAAAATTCGCGAACAAACCAATACATTGCCTTTGCATATTGAAATTTTGTACAACGAATATCAATTTGCTGCAGCTTTTGCCGTTGCTTCTTTGTTAGCACTCCTGGCATTAGTAACACTGGTATTGAAGAGCCTGCTTGAATGGAAAGCAGCGCGTGAACATGAGCTGGCCGTGCGTGCGGCAAATGCTCAATAACTCAATGAACAATACCCAACGAACAATAGTCGATTTATTTGCGCGAACTCTTAATTAACGAGAAAACTCTATGAGCATTCAAGTCCGCAACTTACATAAACATTTTGGCAATTTTACGGCGTTAAATAACGTCTCCCTGGATTTCCCAACCGGTGAACTGGTTGCCCTGCTTGGCCCGTCCGGCTGCGGGAAAACCACACTGCTGCGTATTATTGCCGGCCTGGAAAATCCGGATGCAGGCAATGTGTTGTTCCATGGTGAAGACGCAACCAACGTACACGTACGCGAGCGCAACGTTGGCTTTGTCTTCCAACATTACGCACTCTTCCGCCATATGACCGTATTCGATAATGTCGCCTTTGGTTTAACCGTTCGTCCAAAAGAAACACGTCCGAGCAAAGAATTCATTAACAAGCGTGTCCATGAATTACTGGAACTGGTACAACTGGATTGGTTGGCAGATCGCTACCCGCACCAATTGTCCGGGGGCCAGCGTCAACGTATCGCCTTGGCACGTGCGCTCGCGGTTGAACCTAAAGTTTTATTATTGGATGAACCTTTTGGTGCGCTGGATGCAAAAGTCCGCAAGGATTTGCGCCGTTGGTTGCGTCGCTTGCACGATGAATTACATATTACATCTATTTTTGTAACGCACGATCAGGAAGAAGCCATGGAAGTGGCCGACAAAATTGTGGTTCTCAATAAAGGCAAGATCGAACAAATTGGTACACCAGATGATATTTACAACAATCCGGCCAGTCCATTTGTATACGATTTTATTGGTCAGGTGAATTTATTCCACAGCCGTGTGAATGATGGCTGGGCACATATCGGCGATTATAAATTGCCCGCACCTGAACACGATGGAATCAATGACCAGGCTGCCATTGCGTATGTGCGCCCGCATGACATTGAATTGAGTGAACAACCCACTGATGGTTCTATCGCTGCACAAGTGGCCCATGTGAGCACTGCTGGCTCAGTATTGCGTATTGAGCTGCAACATCAACTCAATAGCGATGTGTTGCATGTAGAACTACCGCGCGCGCAAGAACGTTCGCTTAATCTCAGCGTTGGTGCCCGGGTATTTGCACGTCCAACCAACTCCAAAATCTTTTTGCAGAAGTAAATTCCCCTTGTGTGTCTTCAGGGCGGTGACGAAAGTCTCCGCCTTTTTTTATTTTCCAAAAAATTTTCAAAACGCCGAAAACGCGCTTTTTTGCAGCAATTTGCCATTTATTTCATCATTCCTGCATTGAACAATGCACCAAAAACCTCTTTCTCCACTGTGTTTCATCCAATTCCTCTCGTTATCAATTTTGTTATAAGTTTATAGATTTAAATTCCTTCTTAAGTGTGCAATTTAACGCATAGAATGCTTACATAAATTTACCAGTTAGTAATTAATACTTGATTTTTTAGCGTTACGTTAGCGTGCCATTAAAAGTTAAGAGCGTTACAAAAAAATTAACAAACGGTCATTACGGTTCGATACACCAACACGTTATAACAACTCTATTTGGGCTAAAAACTTTTTGAGGAATCATCGTGAGCCAGGAACTTAAACAACCGGTTCTTTTATCCCTGGAAGGAGGCAATGCGCAACCATTATCGGTGAGGGCAAAAGCCTTGGTCTTTTCCGATCCTATATCTGCAACGCTGCTCGAATACATCGAGCGAATTGCGCCCAGTGAAGCGCCAGTGTTAATTGGTGGTGAAACAGGGACAGGTAAAGAATTGGTCGCGCGCCACATCCATTTATTAAGCGGACGCAAAGGCCCGTTCCTTGCCGTTAACTGCGGCGCTATTAGCGATCAATTGGCAGAGAGTGAATTATTTGGTCACGAGGCCGGTGCATTTACCGGCGCAGTGGGCAAACGCGAAGGCTGGTTTGAAGCTGCTAACGAAGGCACGTTATTTCTCGACGAGATTGGTGACTTGCCTCTGCCTTTGCAGGTAAAACTCCTGCGCGTATTACAGGAAAAAGAAGTTGTGCGTATCGGCTCGCGCAAATCAATTCCGGTCAATGTGCGCCTGGTTGCTGCAACCAATGTGGATCTGGATTACGCCGTATCCGCCGGGCACTTTCGCCGCGATTTGTTATACCGTATTAATATCGCACACGTGAAATTACCTCCATTGCGCGAACGCCCGGGTGATGTAATGCCATTAGCTGAGCATTTTTTAAAAACCTATGCACAAAAAATGGGGCATCGCTTGCCGCAGTTTTCACCGCAAGCAGCTGAATTGTTATTGCACTATGGATGGCCGGGTAATATTCGCGAATTGGAAAACGTGGTGCATTTTGCGTTGCTGGTTGCCAGTGGAGATAAAATTGAAGCATCACATTTAAAAGTGACCGGTGGTTGGAATACAGGCAATAATTTCCAACAAGTGGCACAGCCAGTTCATGCACCGCAATTTGCGCAGCAACCACCACAAGGTGCTAGTGCATTGCCTTATTCCGGCGGTAATTATTCCAATGGTTTCGGCAATCACGCGGCCAATTCCAATGGTACAGGTTCAGGTGATAGCGATGATCCGATGACAGCAATTGCCAAACAATTGCGCCGCTTGTTCAGCGAACAAGGCAATGGCAATCATTTTGATAACCTGGAAAGCTTGATTGTGCATGAAGCTTTTTCCCATGTTCGCTCAAACCAGGTGCATGCATCTGCATTGCTGGGAATTTCCCGCAACGTAATGCGCACACTGTTAAAGCGCCATGGTTTGCTGGTTGATTCAGGGTTTAGCAAAAATATTGATCATCATACGTTGGATAATGAACAGGAATTATCATCGCTGGAATCCAGTTTTGCGAGTTAATGTTTAAACGATGCAACCACGAATCGACAACGACAGTGCATCACAGCAATTGGAAATTCATGCCGCGCGAATTCGTTCAAGCGGCATTCTTGCCCGCAGCACTCATCTTCACAGTTTATTTGAATACCTTTATCAATGTTATTTGGATAACAAAACACCCAAGGAATTGGAAATTGCGATTGAAGGTTTGGGCCGCGAAGAGAGTTTCGATGTAACCCAGGATGCACTCGTTCGTGTTTACATGCATAAATTACGACGTAAACTCGATGAATTTTATGGCGTTGAAGGAAAGGCTTTTTCTCACCGATTGCAATTACCCAAAGGGGAATATCGCTTTGTATTACAAGCGCAGGATGATATTCAATACACTAAGGAAAATGCCACACTCCAAACCGCTTTACCCGGGATTCGCATCACCAACCAGCTTTTGGGTGGTGTTATTGTTACTCTGCTTGTAGTTAATTTCGCACTGCTATATTTTTGGCCCGCACCATCAAGCCTCACTCAGGTTCGCAACAGCATCTTATGGCAACCGTTACTCGCCGATAACAAACCCACACTAATGGTATTGGGTGATTATTATATTTTTGCCGAAAGCGAAAACGGTTCCAATGTAAACCGGTTGGTGCGTGATTTTGATATTAATTCCCCCATCGATCTTGCCAGTTATTTACAACTGTATCCTGAACAAGCGGAATATAAATTTGATATAGGGCTAAGTTACCTACCCACCAGTTCTGCGCAAGCACTCACTAAAATAAGCCCTATTATTAATAACACCGAAAATCCGGTGCAAACAATCATGGCTTCACAATTAACCATCGAACAATTACGCAATAATAATATTGTTTATATCGGCCATTTAAGTGGTTTAGGTTTATTATCCGACCAGGTATTTGCACAATCCCATTTCACAATCGGTGAGAGCGGTTTTGATGAGTTAGTTGATAAAGAAACAGGAACACGTTACATCAATGCGCGCGGAATTCCCGGCGCGCCTGCTAATACCCAACAGCATTACGCCTACCTTGCCAGCTTTACCGGGCCAGCGAATAATCGTTTCGTGATTATCGCGGGCCTGCGTGATTCCGGATTAATTGAATTGGCTAACATCGCCAGCGATGCCAACGCACTGGAAACTATTGCAGAAAAAAAACCCTCGTCTTTTTTTGAAGCTGTTTATCAGGCAAATGCCGTTGGACATAACGTTGGCGCTGCGCAACCCGTAAGTATTCAACCCCGAACGCCCATAAAATAATTGCCGGAATAAATTTATTCCTGTTTATATATCAATCAAAACTTAAGTTCTGACAAGCACACTCACTGCAATATGTACTTTGCTATTCAGGGTTAACGTTAATTTCAGCAGATATAACCGTACTTAACTGGATTCCCTGTTTCATTATGCACATTCTGGGGTATCGCCAATTACTTCTTGGTTTTTACTCTCAGGTTGATGTCCATGAAAAAATTTCCCTTAAAACCTTTACCGTTTGCATTGGCAATTGCTGCTGGTGCGACACATTCCTTTGCAGCGGATGGTCAGAGCAATAACAATGCATCGGCAATAACAGCAAAAGCAGATACAAAAAATACCCAATTGGAAACTGTGGTAGTTCTTGGTCATCAGGTAAATCAGATCGGGAAAAAACTTTCTGCGGCAGAAGGTACAGTAGGTAGTGCAGATATCGAAAATCGTCCGGTATTGCGCACGGGAGAAATATTGGAATTTGTGCCCGGCATGGTCGTTACGCAACACAGTGGTTCCGGCAAAGCAAACCAATATTTTTTGCGTGGATTTAACCTCGATCACGGCACTGATTTTAATAGCAGTATCGATGGAATGCCGATCAATATGCGTACCCACGGCCACGGCCAGGGTTACACTGATTTGAATTTTATTATTCCCGAGTTGGTTGGTAGTATTGATTATCGCAAAGGGGCTTATTATGCCGAAGTGGGTGATTTTTCCGGAGCGGGCGCAGCAGCTTTCAAACTCAAAAATCGCCTGAACGAAAATGTGTTGGCATTTACCGGTGGTGAAAATAATTATGGCCGCTTATTAAGCGCAGGCGAAGTTGAGCTACCCCAAGGCCGATTATTGTTAGGCGCAGAACGGCAGGTTTCCGATGGTCCCTGGACAAGTTTGAATGAAGATGTTGATAAAACTGCCGTTAACGCACGTTATATTAATCCGTTAACGGATGGAAATTTTACGCTCACCGTAATGGGTTACGACAATAGCTGGAATTCGCCCGACCAAATTCCAGCGCGCGCTGTTGAACAAGGTATTATTGACGAATACGGCTCACTCAACACCACCAACAACGGTGAATCCAGTCGTTACAGTTTATCCAGCCAATGGAATAATCAATCCTGGAAAGCCAATGCCTATGCAATTCATTCCGATTTGCAACTCATCGCTGACTTTACCTATTTCCTGGATGATCCCGTTAATGGGGATCAATACAAACAAGAAGATGAACGCAATATTTATGGTGGTGCACTCTCCCGGCATTCGGAATCAGAGTGGCTAGGCAAACCGGTTGCTACTGTAATCGGCGGTGAATTTCGTTATGACGATATCGGTAAAGTCGGCTTATATAAAACCAAAACTCGTGAAACTATCAGCACTGTGCGTGAAGATTCTGTTGATGAAGCATCCGGTGGAATTTTTGCGCAAAGTACAATCAGTGTTACCGATAAATTCAGTGCGCATTTAGGTGGCCGTTACGATTATTTCACAGTTGATGTAAGCAGCAATATTAATGAAAACAGCGGTGATGCATCGCAAGGAAAATTTAGCCTGAAGGCCGGTGCCACTTACTTATTTAGTGATCAACTCGAAGGCTTTATTAATGCCGGCCAAGGTTTTCATTCCAACGATGCGCGCGGTGCAACACTCACTGTTGATCCGGTTTCGTTAGAACCTGCCGATGCGGTTGAATTAATTGTGCCGTCCAAAGGTGCAGAAATTGGTGTGCGCTTGTTTGATCAGCAGCGCTTTAATATTTCTACCTCACTGTGGTATCTGGAATCCGAATCGGAATTAATTTTTATCGGCGATGCCGGCCACAACGAAGCAAGCCGTGCCTCCGAACGCACCGGCGCAGAAGTTGCGAGTTATTTCTGGTTTGATTCCTCATGGAATCTGGATGTGGAATTAGCCTGGACCCGTGCACGTTTTAGCGAGAACACGCAGGAAGAAGGCAAATATGTAGATGGCTCTGTGCCTTTTGTGGCCAGTACGGGGATCAGTTACGGCGGCAACAATAATGGTTTACAAGGGTCATTACGCTATCGCTACTTTGGTGCGCGTGTGCTGGAAAGTTTTGATCAAATAAAGGCGGACTCAACCAGCACGGTGAACCTTGGCGTGGGTTATCGCTGGGAAAAAACGACGATCGAATTGGAAATTCATAACTTGCTCGATAGCGATGAACACGATATCGACTACTACTACGCTTCACGCTTGCCCGGTGAACCCGAAGAAGGCGTAGAAGATCTGCATTACCACCCTGCAGAACCGCGCACATTACGTGCAAAGGTTGAGTACAGATTTTAACCTGCCATAGGGCAGAGTTTGATTTCCCTTATAAAATAAGTAATACTCATTTCAATTTTTTGCAACATACTCTACAAAAAATGAAGTGGATATTACTTATTCTCTCACTACCTACCTCTAACGCTACTGCTCGTATGAGAGTTTGGAGGACCATTAAGTCGTCTGGTGCCGCAGTGTTGCGGGACGGCGTTTACTTGCTACCTGAGACCGAAGCACATCAACAGTTGCTGGCTGGTATTGCGCAAGATGTGCATTTAAATCAAGGGACAGCCCAGGTCTTTATCACGGAACCTGAAAAAAACTTACTTGATGCGCACAGCCAATCCCAAGACCTTATTTCGCTATTTGATCGTACGACTGATTATGAAAATGTATTAATAGACCTAACGCAACTACAGCAACTCCTGTCACAACAACAAATAGCCGATTCACTCAAACAGTTACGTAAACTACGAAAAACTTTTGCATCTATAGTGGCAGTCGATTTTTTTCCTAATGATAAGCAAATTCAATTACAGGATGCATTGCAATCCTTGGAAAAAACCTTGCATCGGCAACTATTCCCCGATGAACCAAACACACAAACCGGCGAAATTAAACTGCTCTCTATTGAAGATTATCAACAGCGCCAGTGGGCAACGCGCAAACGCCCCTGGGTAGATCGACTCGCCAGTGCATGGCTAATTCAGCGTTTTATTGATAAAGAGGCAAGTTTTTTGTGGCTGGAGTCGCCCGCAGATTGCCCACCTGATGCATTGGGATTTGATTTTGACGGTGCTCGCTTTACACACATCGACAATTTGGTTTCCTTCGAAGTATTACTTGCCAGCTTTACATTGGAGCAGCCCGAGTTGAAACGCCTGGCTGCAATTATTCATTATCTGGATGCTGGAGGATTCCAACCGCAAGAAGCCAGCGGATTGGAGCAAATTTTGTGGGGGTTACGCGATAGTATCAATGATGACGATCAGCTTTTACTTGCTGCAACGTCGATATTTGATGCTCTTTTTCTAGCATTCAGCAATAAGGAATAGACATGAGCAAACATTCATCAAATATTGCACCATCAAATATTCCAAAACCCGTCGGTATTGGCGAAGCATTTCTTTTTTGGTTGAAACTCGGATTTATCAGTTTTGGCGGGCCTGCCGGGCAAATTGCTATCATGCATCAGGAATTAGTAGAACGCCGCCGCTGGATCAGCGAAAAACGTTTTTTACATGCGCTCAATTACTGCATGTTATTACCCGGCCCGGAAGCACAACAGTTAGCAACTTATATCGGTTGGCTGATGCATAAAACCTGGGGCGGAATTATCGCCGGTGTTTTATTTGTATTGCCTTCACTATTTATTTTAATTGTACTTTCCTGGGTTTACATTGCGTATGGCGATGTGAGTTGGGTCGCAGGTTTATTTTATGGAATAAAACCAGCGGTTACGGCGATTGTTTTACAAGCCGCGCATCGTATTGGTTCGCGCGCATTAAAAAATAATTGGCTTTGGGCAATTGCCGCCGCTGCATTTGTGGCAATTTTTGCATTGCACGTGCCCTTCCCGTATATCGTTCTTTCAGCGGCATTGATCGGTTACCTTGGTGGAAAATTTAAACCCGATTATTTTAAATCAGGTGATGGCCACGGTAAAACGGATAAAAATTACGGAGCGGCATTAATTGATGATCATACCCCCACGCCCGCCCATGGTTTATTTAGCTGGTCACGTTTATTGCTGGTGATTGTGGTTGGATTATTGTTGTGGGCAGTCCCGCTTGGTTTGCTGTGGAGCAGTTTCGGTTGGGATCATACACTGACCCAAATGGCCTGGTTTTTCACCACAGCGGCACTCCTCACCGTTGGCGGAGCTTATGCAGTATTACCCTATGTCTATCAAGGAGCTGTGACTCATTATGGCTGGCTTACACCAACCCAAATGATTGATGGCCTGGCGCTTGGCGAAACGACGCCCGGACCATTAATTATGGTGGTTGCTTTTGCGGGTTTTGTGGGGGGATACGTGAAAGCTGTGTTTGGACCGGATATGTTATTTATCGCCGGTGCTGTAGCGGCGAGCATTGTTACCTGGTTTACATTTTTACCATCGTTTATTTTTATTTTCGCGGGTGCACCGCTGATTGAAACCACCCATAACGATATAAAATTTACCGCACCACTTACTGCTATTACTGCTGCGGTGGTAGGTGTAATTGTAAATCTCGCATTATTTTTTGCTTACCATGTGCTCTGGCCTACAGGATTTGAAGGACAATTTGATTGGGTGTCAGCAGTCATTGCTATAGGTGCAGGTGTTGCCTTATTTCGCTACAAAACAGGTGTTATTAAAGTAATAGTTGCCTGTGCGTTGTTGGGATTGGCCAAGAGTTGGGTATCATAAATTGCTGCCGCTATGGTGTGGGCCTGCTGGCGGATTTCAGGGATTGCGGTAGTTTCAAATAAAACGCCACCCAATGCCGGCCCTACACCATAAATTTCATGATGTGCGGATATAGAAAAATTGTGTCCAGGCTTACCCAATTCTGCACGTAATGTTTTTTCATCGTTCAATAAACCGGCACATAGCAATTGCGTAAATTGAAATCCCGGTGCATAACCGGCACAAATCATCACTTTATCTGCAACCACTTTTATTTTTTTATTGTGCGCATGAATGATTAACGCCTTATCATTTTCCAGTGTCAGTTGAAATCCATTCGCCACTGCGTCAACACGTTTTATTTTTGCTTTATGGATACGCAAGCGCCCTTGCGCTTCCAGGGATTTAAGGCGCTGATAAATTTCCGAAGGAATACGGTGGCGGGCAACATTCCACCATGGAAAAAATTTACGAATACGAACACGCTCTTTTTCCGGTAAATTACTCCAAATTTGATTATTAAGGGCACGTAATTGGTTGATACTATCCTGCCAGGCAATTCCTTGTTGCTGATTGGAGTGAATGTAAGCACGTACATCGCGCAGTAAATTTCGCGCAGATTGCGCAGTCGAATTAAATACCGGCAACACTTGTTGATGGTGTGTTTCTTGATGGGCCAAAGGCAAAAGGCCATGGCCGGAAAATATGTGAAAACGCCCATTAAATCCTTGCGAAAGTGCCATTTGCACTGCATCTACCGTACTTAGCCCCGAGCCAATTAACACCAGATCACGCTGCTGTTGCCAATCGCATTCGTTCGCAGATGCACAATAGGGCGATACGAAAATGGAATGGGAAGTAACAGGATTTTGAAAGGCGGGATAATTGCCCGTCGCAATAACTAATGAATCAGCAACAAGACTACGGTGGTGATTCGTAGTAATGCATACACTGTTATCGCTCGCAGCTTTGACGGTAACAACACGCTCCGCAATAAACTCGACGCTATTGCCAAACTCCTCAAGTCGGGTAACAGATTCACGCAAGACTTGATGCAGATACTCGCCATAAATCATACGCGGAACAAAATCGTCAGGCTGGATGGTTAGAGTAGAAAAATCGGGATGTAATTGCCGCCATTGACCAGACTGTTGTAACCACTGATAAAAATGCGTGGGATCATCAGTACAAACACCCATACGCTGGGCAGGAACATTTAAAATCAATGAAGGATGGGTAACTGCATAAGCAAGCCCGCGTGGAGCAGCAGGATTATCATCAACGATCTTGATCGTGAGTAATGGGGTTTTGGCTGCTGCATACAGTTTTGCCAAGGCTGCCAGTAAGATAACAGCAGAAGCACCACAACCAATAATGACCAGATTCTTCCTGTGTAGGGTATCGGGCAAAACAACTACCTATTTAGAATATATCTGTTTAAAAATGCACCCAATTAAAAATGCATCGGTTTAAAAAATACGCATCATTATAAATGCATGATTTTACAGATATTGAATAAAAATAACGTCCTTGTACACCGTTTTTTTGTTTACTGCTTTAAATTTTTGTTAACTAACTATTTATTGCATTCCTCACCTGAAACAGATTTATCGCGCGGAAATAATTAACTACCTGCTTCAGTAACCACCGACAGCCGCTCAATACCTGCTTTTTCAACGAGCACCATGACTTTAGCTACTACACCGTAATCAACAGTTTCATCGGCATTAAGGTTCAACCGTAATTCAGGATCAGCTGCCTTACGACTTTCCAATTCCTGACGAATAATTTCCAGTGAGTATTCATCTTTATCCAGATAAATTTTTCCCTCTGCATCAATACTAAGCACCAACGGCTTTTTCGGTTCTTCAATTTTTACCGTTGTCTCTGTATCCGGTAAATTTACATTGATCGCATTGGTCATGAGCGGCGCGGTAATAATAAACACCACCAACAGCACCAACATTACATCCACCATCGGCGTAATATTAATCTCGCTTAAAACCTCATCACTATCACTGCTGCTTGAAATTGCCATTATGCAAATACCTCTTTACCGGTATCGGGTTTATTCAATTCGGATTTGCTACTGTCGCGCTCGGGTTGAACCTGGGCTGCTTTAACAACAGGGGCAGAGGCTTTAATGCGGAAACCTGCTTTTTGTACCAAACTGACAAAATCAGTGGCGAAATCATCCAAATCCGCGGCGATTAATTTCACACGACGCAAGAAAAAGTTGTAAGCCAATACTGAAGGCACAGCAACCGCGATACCAATTCCTGTCGCAATCAATGCTTCACCAATTGGGCCAGCAACTACTTCGATACTCGCTGATTTGCTCGCAGTAATTTGCGTAAGTGCCTGGATAATTCCGAATACGGTTCCGAATAAGCCTACGAACGGCGCAGTATTACCAATAGATGCAAGTATTGCCAAACCATTTTCCAATGAACGACGCTCCTTCTGGATTTGTTGGCGCAAATGACGCTCGAGCAAATCCTGACGATCCCAACTGTGCTCCAGATCAGTAGCCGTGCTTGCATCTGCATTGCGTAATGTTTGAAAGCCCGCTGCAGCGACGTGGGCAGTAGCACCCACGTATTTTTCAAACGAGGCAGCAGCGTGCAAATCGGGGGATGACCAAAATGTTTTGATAAAGCGACGATTTTGGCGTGATAACGTAAAATGTTGAATGCCTTTTATAACAATCAGGGTCCAGGTAACGATTGAAAATGCGATAAGGGCCCACAAAGTCCACTCAACGATATGTTGGTACAGCTCAGACATAATCTCTATTCCTAATTAACAATAATGTGATTGAAAAACGTTAGTTCAGTTTTTCATTTGAACAATAATTTAAAAATGTAATCTCAAAAATCCTGAAGGCGGATTAGTTTGACAATTTGAAATCGATGGGCACTTCTACCCAGGAATCTACCGGTGTTTCACCTTGTTTTGCCGGTACGAAAGACCAACGCCTTACCGTTTGTACAGCAGCGGAATCCAACACATTGCGACCACTGGAGGTTTTCACTTCTACGGATGACGGCTTGCCACTCCCCAATACATGCACATTTAAAATTACCGTGCCTTCCCATCCACGCTCTACTGCCAATTCAGGATATTCCGGTGCCGGGTTACGCAAATAACCTGGATTCGCAGTGGCCGGAGTAATTGGCGGTGGCGGTGGTGGCGCAACCGGTTGAGGAGG
Source organism: Cellvibrionaceae bacterium (assembly GCA_021151825.1). Taxonomy (GTDB): domain Bacteria; phylum Pseudomonadota; class Gammaproteobacteria; order Pseudomonadales; family Cellvibrionaceae; genus Cellvibrio. The sequence goes on along the minus strand of JAGKWQ010000004.1, from coordinate 219,234 downwards.
TGGTGGTGGCGTCTCTACCACTTGCTCCACTGGCACCGGCTTTGGTTTTTCAACCGGTTTTGGTTTCGGCTTTTCCACTTTCGGAGGCGGTGGCACTTCTTCAGGTGGTGGAATTACCGGAGGTGGTGGTTGCTCTACCGGTGGGCGATAAAGTTCTACCGTCATCGGTGGAATTTCTGCTTTGGTAATAGGTACTTCTATTACCGGTTTGAAATAAAAATAAGCAAAACCGGCAAAATGCAAACCGATAATAAATGCCAGCGCAATAAAACCTAATACACCGCGATATTTCGGGTAAACCAATTCAATTTGTTTTTCACGGCTATATTCACGTGGAATTAACTTGACGATATCCGCTGATTTTCGCGGTGTTGCTGCAGGTTTCGTACGCAATTGATGCCGCGCATGGCGACGATCATAACTATAGGGTTCCGAGTATGCATGAGCACTCATAAATCACTCCCGCCCGGCTGAGGGCTTACCAAAATCGCTTGTGGCGATAATAAAAAACAACAATTTGCAAGCATTTATCCATCATTGTGTGCTGGCATAAATATTCACACTTACTTGAGGTTTTGCAGCAAGCGTGCCAATGAATAGAAATATTGATATTCAAGACTTAAAAAAAATAGCGCCGCCATTTAACCCCTTGAAAACCGGCGTCTTAATTTTTATCACTACACGATAAATTGGAAAATTTTTCCTGTGATATATACAAGCACGCATCGAAATTGTTAATTTATAACCAGAAAGACTGGTGAATATTCAGCAGTTTTTTTTAGCTGGCGGGAATAAATTGTGTTTAAAATAAAGCAGAAGCCCGCTCATATTTACCCTGAAAGGAATATTGAAAAAATGGCATAAGCTTATGAATTAATTGAAGTTCAGAAAGATGAACCGGGTCGTTAGAATCGACTTTCACTGTTTTTTTCACAGCATTATTACGCATAAAACGGAGCAATTTATGTCTGAAACCTGGAAATTTGAAACACAATCTGTACATGCAGGTTACACACCTGATCCCACCACAAAATCAGTTGCAGTACCCATTTACCAAACCGTTGCTTACGCATTTGATAATGCACAACATGGCGCAGATTTATTTGATTTAAAAGTTGCAGGTAATATTTATACCCGCATTATGAACCCCACCAATGACGTCTTGGAAAAACGCGTCGCCGCACTTGAAGGTGGTATAGCGGCGCTGGCACTGGCATCCGGCCAGGCTGCTGTGACCTATGCGATACAAACAATTGCTGAAGTGGGTGACAATATCGTTTCTTCAACGGCGCTTTACGGTGGTACCTATAATTTATTTGCGCACACATTTCCGCAATATGGCATCACTACACGCTTTGCTGATCATCTAAATCCGGATAGTTTTGAGCCTTTAATCGATGAACGCACCAAAGCTATTTTTGTAGAGTCATTGGGTAACCCACAGGGAAATGTCACCGATATTGCACGCATTGCTGAAATCGCTCACCGTCACGGTGTTCCATTAATTGTGGACAATACAGTTGCTACACCTTATTTATTGCGCCCCATTGAACACGGAGCTGATATTGTTGTGCATTCACTGACTAAATATCTGGGTGGCCACGGCACTACTGTTGGTGGTGCAATTGTTGATTCCGGAAAATTTCCCTGGGCAAACCACAAAGAGAGGTTCAAACGCTTGAATGAACCCGATGTGAGTTATCACGGTGTGGTATACACCGAGGCACTTGGCGCTGCTGCATATATTGGTCGCGCACGCGTAGTGCCTCTACGCAATACTGGCGCGACACTGTCACCGTTTAATGCATTCCTGATTCTGCAAGGAATAGAAACGCTAGCATTGCGCCTTGAACGGATAAATGACAACACGCAAAAAATTGCCGAATATTTGCAAAGTCATCCGAAAGTAAGCTGGGTAAATTACGCCGGCTTACCGGGCAATCGCTATTATGAGCTTGCGCAAAAATATCTGGGCGGTAAGGCATCCGGTTTATTAACCTTTGGCCTAAAGGCTGATGATGGTCGCGAAGCCGGTGCGCGCTTTCTGGATGCATTGCAATTGTTCACTCGCCTGGTAAATATCGGCGATGCAAAATCCCTGGCCACTCACCCTGCGTCCACAACACATCGTCAATTATCACCGGAAGAATTGGCTAAAGCAGGCGTTGGGCTGGATACAGTGAGATTATCAGTTGGCATTGAACACATTGATGATTTATTTGCGGACCTGAAACAAGCTTTGGAAAAAGTGTAATCGGCAGGGAATTAAGTAATGAACCAATAAATATTTTTCTCACTACAATTCCCACTATAAAAAAAGGCACTGAATTTCTTCAGTGCCTTTTTTATCAAATTTAAAAATTACAACAACGCTTTTACCATCGCTGCATATTCAGGGTCAGCTTTCTGTAAATACCCTAGCATACGCTCCTGAATTGACGCATTAGCTTGCGATAAACCACCCGCAATATTACGCGCGAGTTGCGATTTTTGATCAGCGTTCATCAAGCGAAACAAATCACCAGCCTGGGAATAATAATCTTCACTTAATTGATCGTAACGATCCACTACGGCATTGCTCAGTACCATTGGCGGTTCACGATAAGCCGGATTTGGCGCAGGATAGCCCTGCTCTGCACGATCATTCGGATAATAATTCGCACCACTGGTTTGCACTTGATTCCCGTGACCAAATGGGCAACCTGCAGCAGCGCCATCACGCTGGTAGTGATTCACCGGGCAACGCGGTGCATTAACCGGCAATTGATTGTGATTCACACCGACACGATAGCGATGCGCATCCTGATAGGCGAGCATACGCGCTTGCAACATTTTATCAGGTGATCCACCGGTGCCAGGAACCAGATTGCTCGGCGCAAATGCCGATTGCTCGGTTTCAGCAAAATAATTTTGCACGTTGCGATTTAATTCAAGCTGGCCAATCTCTATCAATGGATAATCTTTGTGTGGCCAAACTTTGGTTAAATCGAACGGATTAATATGGTATGTCTCAGCTTGTTGCTGGGTCATAATCTGGATTTTGACTGTCCAGCTGGGAAATTCACCGCGATTAATCGCATCAACCAAATCTTTTTGCGCACCAAATGGTGGTTGCTTTGCAGCTTCTTCATCCGTCAGGGTTTTAATCCCCTGGTTGGTTTTGAAATGCCACTTCACCCAATAGCGTTCACTTTTATCGTTCCACAAACTTAACGTGTGCGAACCAAAACCATGAACGTGGCGATAGGATAATGGAATACCGCGATCAGACATCAATATCGTCATTTGATGTAATGACTGAGGATGGTTGGCCCAGAACTCATAAGCAGCAGCCGGGTCAGGCAAATTGGTTTGCGGATTTTTCTTTTGCGAGTGAATGAAATCAGGGAATTTAATCGGATCATTCAAAAAGAATACCGGTGTGTTGTTGCCAACAACGTCGTAGTTACCCTGGCGAGTGTAAAACTTCACCGCAAAACCACGCGGATCGCGAGCATAGTCACTGGAATCCTGACCGCCACCCACAGTAGAGAAACGCAAAAACACTTCTGTTTTATCGCCGACTTTTTGCAAAAAGTCGGCGACGCTATATTCGCTTAAACTTTTGCTCAAGGTGAAATGACCGTAAGCTCCAGTACCGCGCGCGTGCACTACGCGCTCGGGGACACGCTCACGATTAAAATGCGCGAGCTTTTCAAACAGGTAATGGTTATCAAACGTAAGCGGGCCGCGCGGGCCCACACTGATGCTGTTGTTATCGTCGGCAACGGGGGCGCCAGCGGAGGTCGTCAAATCGATTTTACTCATAGTTACATCCATCCATTTTTGGTTAACAAAGTTGCTCGGAATATGCGGTCATACTATGTGACGACCTTAAATATAAAAAATCAATTATAAGTATTAACTCAATAGCTTTTTACATAAAACGCGGCAATTTTCGCCTCAAACAAAACCATCACATAAAATCATGGTCCTGAACCTTGGCAACAGCTAAACTAGACACTACGACAGATAAGGATTACCGCGCCAAAATGCCGGGATGAGCGCTTAAATAATCCTAGACGATGATCCTGACCCAGCCAGAAAGACCTATGAGTATTTCCCAATCCGTTGTCGGCATCATCCTGGCCGGCGGCCTAGCCAAACGCATGGGTGGAGGCGATAAGTGCCTTTTACCACTTGCGGGTAAAACCTTGCTACAACGGACTGTAGAACGCGCCCAACCTCAAGTTGGATCGCTGTTATTGAATGCCAATGGCAATAGCCTGCGCTTTGCTCGCACACGGTTACCGGTTGTTCCCGATGTATTTCCCAATAATCTCGGCCCATTGGCAGGCGTTCATGCCGGCCTGAAACGTATGAGTGCTGACAACCCGAACGCAGAGTGGCTGGCAAGTTTTGCATCGGATACGCCATTTTTCCCTACTGATGTAGTAACGCGTTTGCTGGAAGCGGCAGTTACTAGTCAAAAGCAATTAGCAGTAGCAGCTTCCAAAAATCGGACCCATCCAATTTTTGCGCTTTGGCATGCATCGCTCCTAGAAAAAATTGAACAGCAACTCCAGAGCGGAGAAGCTCCACGCCTGCAGGATTGGATCAAACAACAAAAAATGGTAACGGTAGAGTTCGCTGCAGATACTTATGATCCATTTTTTAATATCAATACCCCACAAGATCTTTACGCCGCAGAACCTTTGGTAGGCCTGGTGAAATAAACTATCAGGGATCGCCTGAATCTCGCCAGCCTGTTATGCTTTTCCAAAATTTTTCGAGGGAAATGCAAATGTTGTGGCGAGCGCTCTGTGTGATCCAGTTTTGCTGTTTGTTAGTGATTTATACTTACCTCGGACTAACACCTCACCCTGAAAATTCAGTGCCGGTTTTCAACGATCTATTAATGCACTTTACCGGCTACACTGTCGCTGCCATTTCTATTAGTTTTGCATTTCCAGGATGGGCATTTTGGCAGCGCGCTGCATTCCTCATCACCTATTCTTTTGCTATCGAAGTGGGTCAACATTTTAATCCGCCACGCACCTTTAGCCTTGTTGACATGGCAGCAAATAGCGGCGGCGTTATTTTAGGGTTATGTATAGTTTTCCTATTAACAAAATACATAGCCCCCTTTACCAAACTGCTTTATTGGAAAACACAGTTAAATAATAAAATAACGCCTTCCGAATACTGAATAGAGTCATCTGCTCAAGGGCAAAAGTATTTTTTTATTTGCAACTTTGTTGATCGCACTGGCTGCTAATAAAGTTTCTGCAGATGTAACAACCAAAACACATGTGTTAATTGATGCAGCAATAACACAAACCAACGACTTCGTTACCTACAATGGTGCGTACTTTAAAATCGCCTACCCAATGGGGGATATACCTGCAAAATATGGGGTATGTACCGATGTCGTTATTCGTGCGTACCGCAAACTCGGTATAGATTTGCAACAATTAGTACACGAAGACATGCGCGGGAATTTTTCGCTCTATCCAGCGAAACGCAATTGGGGGCAGACAAAAACTGATACCAATATTGATCATCGCCGTGTTCCCAACCTGCAAACTTTTTTTACTCGTCACGGTAAAAAACTTATCACTTCAAGCAACCCGGAAGATTATCAGGCTGGCGATTTGGTCACCTGGATATTACCCGGCAACCTTCCCCATATCGGCGTTGTAACCGATAAATTATCTACCGATGGTCAGCGCCCATTGATTGTTCACAATATTGGCGCAGGCCCCAAGCTGGAAGATATGCTATTTAATTATCCAATTAGCGGGCATTATCGCTACGGTTTATTTTGAATTGCTGATCCAGAAATTTGGCAACAATATTTGCTGAAGGCTGCAACCATGGATCGAACAGCCAAAAGGAGTGCGGCGTACCAGGAAGTTGTGTAACTTGATAAGGAATTCCCAACGGCTTCATTTTTTCAATCATTTCTTTATGCCCGACACTAAACCGTTCCTGGGCACTGATTAAAAATAAAATCGGCGGTGTATTTTTGGTTACATAGAATATTGGCGATGCCTCATGCCAAAGCGTAGCTTTCTCAGCATAACGCCCACCAAACCAAGCTCCGGCTGCAGAAGGGTTTTTACGCGGATCATCCTCATATAAACGCGCAGCTTCAGAAGTAAAATCGGATAATCCATCAATATTAATAATCGCCTGAACACTACTGGAAACAACAGATTTTTTTGCTTGAGGATCAAACTTTTCAATCCCCTCCGTAACGCCTGTTAAGCTGGCAATTTGCCCACCTGCAGAACCACCCGCTACCGCAATTTGATTCGTATTCACACCATATTTTTTGGCATTGCTACGCAACCAGCGAATTGCTGCCTTTGCATCATGAATAGCAGCAGGATATTTAGCTTCGTCCGACAAGCGATAACTAATCGTTGCCGCAACATAACCCTGTTCTGCCATCGCAACAGCAAAAGGCGCGAAGTTAGTTCTATAACCAGAACCCCAACCACCGCCGTGCACAAAAATAATTGCGGGGCGCTGTTGTTTGTTATTTTTTTTGGGTAAATATAAATCCAATAACAGCGCACGATTCCCATAATGCACATAAGTGATATTTTTTATCTCTTTAATTCTTTCCGGAACAGTCTGGCTGGCAACAGAGATAAATGGATAATCACCAATTAATTTTTGGTAGGTGGTTTCAGCGGTATAGGTATTAGCTGGATTATCGATATGAGTAATCGTTTGGCAGCTCATAATGAGGATTGCCAATGCAGAAATACAAACAAGACGTAGAAAAATAATCATGGTTACCCACTCACCGGAAAATTGAGATAACCGAAATTTTTATGCCGATATTTTTTGATTAGTGTATCCATGAAAAACAAAAAGGCCAGCGATTTGCTGGCCTTTTACTAACTCATTTGCGAAGCAATATTACAACAACAAACGTCTTACATCGGCGATCACAGCAGTCAAGTAAGTGAAGAAACGACCAGCATCTGCGCCGTTAATTGCACGATGATCATAAGAGAGTGACAGCGGCAACATATTGCGCGGCACAAACTCTTTGCCATTCCATACAGGTTTCATTTGCGCACGACTTACACCAAGGATCGCAACTTCCGGTGCGTTTACGATTGGAGTAAAGCCGTTACCACCGGCAGCGCCGAGGCTGGAGATGGTGAAACAACCACCTTGCATATCCGCTGGCAGCAACTTTCCATCACGTGCTTTTTTCGCAATCGCATTGATTTCGTCAGTTAATTCCCACAGGCCTTTTTTATCCACGTTACGAATAACCGGAACCATCAGACCGTTAGGAGTATCTACTGCAATACCAATGTGCACGTATTTTTTCTGTACGATACTTTCGCCATCGTGATGCAACGACACATTGAATGTTGGCTCTGCAATTAATGCAGCCGCAGAGGCTTTTAACAGGAAAGGCAATGGAGTCAATTTGCTACCACGCTTTTCAGCTTCCGCTTTCAAACCATTACGGAATGCTTCAAGATCAGTGATATCTGCATCGTCCCACTGGGTAACATGAGGGACATTCAACCAGTTACGGCTCATATTATCTGCAGTGATTTTCTTCACTTTGCTCATTTTCACAGTTTCAATTTCACCAAACTTGGAGAAATCGACTGCTGGTACACGTGGAATGCCTGAACCACCACCAACAGGTGCACCAGATTGAGCGGCTTGTACAATTGGCTTCACATAGCCACGAACGTCATCTTTCAACAAACGACCACGTGGACCAGTACCAGCCAATTTACCCAAATCAACGCCGAGCTGACGAGCCAGTTTACGCACAGCAGGTCCTGCGTAAACATCACCAGTCTGCTCTACTTCTGCAACAGGAGCTGGTGCAGCTTTTGGTGCTTCAACTTTTGCAGCAGGTGCAGGCGCCGCTGCTTCGGCTTTTGCCGGTGCGGCAGCAGCAGGGGCTGGAGTTGCAGCGCCACCACTGGTAGCCAATACACCAATTACCGAACCTTGCGAAAGTTTATCGCCTACTTTTACAGCAAGGCTGACAATTTTTCCTGCTGCTTCAGCAGGAATTTCCATGGACGCTTTATCTGTTTCAAGTACGATCAGTGAATCGCCAGCAGCAACTTCATCGCCAACCTTTACAGAAATTTCAATAACTTCTACGCCTTCAGCGCCACCAATATCCGGAACCACCAGATTTACTTCAGCACTTGCAGCTGGTGCAGGGGCTGCAGCAACTGGTGCTGGTGCCGCCGCTGGCTCTGCCGGTTGAGGAGCCGGGGCCGATGCCGCAGCGCCTTCCGCTTCAACTTCCAGCAACACGCTGCCTTGCGATACTTTATCGCCAATATTTACTTTGATAGCGACAACTGTACCTGACACATCAGCAGGGATCTCCATTGAAGCCTTGTCAGTTTCAAGCACGACAATTGAATCACCTTCGGCGATTACATCACCCGCCTTCACGGAGATTTCAATTACTTCAACGCCTTCTGCGCCGCCAATATCAGGCACTTTAATAGTTTGAATTGCCACTGTAGTAGTTCCTCGTTAATCGGTTATTTCTACATTTGATAAATGTTTTGGAGAATACAAACAACATCGCCCTCTTTGTGAGAGGGCGATGGCTTTATACGCTCAATGGATCCGCTTTTTCCGGATCAATACCAAACTTCTTGATGGCCTTGGCAACCACATCGGCTTTAATCTTGCCCTGGTCTGCCAAAGATTTGAGTGCAGCAATGACCACGAAGTAACGGTTAACTTCGAAGAAATGACGCAATTGGGTACGGGTATCACTGCGACCAAAACCTTCAGTCCCTAGCACTGTGTAATCGCCCGGAATATAGGCGCGCAGTTGCTCGGAGTAGGTTTTCAGATTGTCAGTAGAGATAATGAATGGTCCTTCAGCGCCTTCCAATATCTGGGTAATGTATGGCTTACGTTGCGCCGCAGTAGGGTTCAACATGTTCCAGCGAGTAGCACGCTGACCATCGCGGGTCAGTTCATTCACACTGGTAACACTCCATACATCTGCTTCAACATCGAAGTCTTTACGCAGGATTTCAGCAGCGAAGCGCACTTCACGCAAAATAGTACCGGCACCCAATAACTGCACACGGTTCTTGGCTTTGCCAGTGCCCTTTTCCAGTTGATAGATACCTTTGATGATGCCTGCTTCGGCACCTTCCGGCATATCAGGATGCTGGTAGTTTTCGTTCATCAATGAAACGTAATAAAACACGTTTTCATTGTCGTGATACATGCGCTTGATACCGTCCTGGATAATGACAGCAAGCTCGTATGCGTAAGTTGGATCATAAGAGCGGCAATTCGGAATAGTGTTGGCAAACACATGACTGTGGCCATCCTGATGCTGCAAACCTTCACCGTTCAAGGTAGTACGACCAGCGGTCGCCCCCAACAGGAAGCCACGCGCTTGCGAATCACCTGCTGCCCATGCCAGATCGCCAATACGCTGGAAACCAAACATGGAGTAATAGATGTAGAACGGAATCATTGGCTTTTTGTAGTTGCTGTATGCAGTCGCAGCAGCAATCCAGGAAGCCATAGAACCTGCTTCGTTGATACCCTCTTCAAGAATCTGCCCAGTGGCAGATTCGTGGTAAGACATCATTTGACCAGCATCGTGAGGAACGTATTTTTGACCTTCGGATGAGTAAATACCAACGGTTTTAAACATACCTTCCATACCGAAGGTACGCGCTTCGTCTGGTACGATCGGCACAATTTGCTTACCGATGTTTTTATCTTTTACCAGCGACGACAGGATACGCACGAAACTCATAGTGGTGGAAATTTCACGCTCACCAGTGCTCTTCAATTGCGCCGCAAATGCTTCAAGTGCTGGCACCAGTAAAGGATCAAAGCTTGGATCGCGAGAAGGTACGAAACCTTTCAATACCTGACGGCGCGCCTTCATATATTGCATTTCCGGGCTATCTTCAGCCGGACGGTAATATGGAAGGTTAGGCAGATCCTCATCACTAATCGGCAATTCAAAACGATCACGGAATTTTTTCAGATCCTCTGTCGCCAGGGATTTAGCAGAGTGCGTTTTGTTGATCGCTTCGCCCGATGAACCCATACCATAACCTTTTACAGTTTGGGCAAGAATTACTGTCGGTCTGCCTTTAGTGTTTACCGCTTGATAGTAAGCGTTGTAAACCTTATGGGAATCGTGACCGCCACGGGCAAGACCCATGATGTCGTCATCCGATAAATCTTTCACCAAGTCCAGTAACTCCGGGTATTTGCCGAAGAAATGTTCGCGGGTATAAGCACCGCCGTTGGCTTTGTAGTTTTGCATTTCGCCATCGACAACTTCGTCCATGCGCTTTTGCAACAGGCCGGTTTTGTCTTTAGCGAGCAGGTCATCCCAACCACGGCCCCAAAGAACTTTAATAACGTTCCAGCCGGCACCACGGAATACCCCTTCCAGTTCTTGTACGATTTTACTGTTGCCGCGCACCGGACCATCCAGGCGCTGCAGGTTACAGTTAATCACAAAAATCAGGTTATCCAGCTTTTCACGGGTGGCGAGGGAAATAGCGCCCAGGCTTTCCGGCTCATCACACTCACCATCACCGAGGAATGCCCAGACTTTACGATCAGTTTTGGGGATCAAACCACGCGCTTCCATATAACGATTAAAACGCGCCTGATAAATAGATTTGATCGGCCCCAAGCCCATAGATACGGTCGGGAACTGCCAATAATCCGGCATCAACCATGGGTGTGGGTAAGAAGACAAACCACCGCCATTGACTTCACGACGGAAATTATCCAAATGGGATTCGTTAAGACGGCCTTCAACAAATGAACGAGCGTACATACCCGGGGATACATGGCCCTGGAAATAAATCAGGTCGCCGGGGGTATCACCGTCGTTGCCGCGAAAAAAGTGGTTAAAACCTACATCATATAAGGTGGCAGATGATGCGAAGGACGCAATATGGCCACCCAGGCCTTCATCGTTATCGTTGGCTTTCATGACCATTGCCATGGCATTCCAACGGATAATTGAGCGAATTTTGCGCTCCAGTTTGGTATCGCCTGGAGACTTGATTTCTTTCTCTACAGGAATGGTATTGCGATAAGGAGTTTGTATAGAAGAAGGCTGTTCAATGCCATGGTTAACGGCGGACTCGGACAGGGATTTCAGCAGCTCCGCCGCACGGTCTTTACCGGCATGACGGACAACTGATTTCAGGGCGTCCAGCCACTCTTTTGTTTCAATGGCATCAATATCTTGTAGCATTCAAATCTCCTCAGCTATGCGCAAATACGCACATCATGTAGCAGTAGTATCTATATAGGAATTTGGATCTGGGCTTCGCACAAAATTTGCACAAATGTGCAGTTTTTTCATGGAGTTACAGGAGGAATATCCCTTTTTCTTGTGTCAAAAATCCCCGAATTCTTGCATAAGTGGGAATTTTTTACCAGCCCTAGCCCATACGGTAACACTTTTGAGGGGCACAGCTTTGGTGCACTGTTAACTATCCATCGCGCTTTAAATACAACAACGCTATTAAAAAATCGGGTTTGTAACAGGGCTGGCATTATTACCCAAATATTTCCGATTCACCAAGCAGAAATCAGTAAAAATTTTGATAATTTTTGCGCAGCATGCACCACAAAAAAGCAAATACATGCATTACTTTGAGCTATGCGATTAATCGTTAAACAATTCGCAAAAAATCAGGGGGTTGATGAGGATTGCAATTGCTGTTTGTAAGACAACAAATTATCGATAAGAAAAAAGTTTTCACGCTCAGCTAATTTTTGCGAGCTCAACCATAATCGACGATTTTTATCGGTAAATATTGTTCGGTAATATTTAGCCAGTGACTCCGGAGTGATGCGTGCAACAGCATCCGCAAGATCTAATCGCCGGGAAAAGTGCTCTTCATAAATGGTAATTGCATTCCAATAACGATCACTTTGTTCTTTTAATGAACGCGCCGGCTCTCGCAATTCATTAATTAATGATTGTTGATTAATGGAAAACTCTTCTGAATCCGCAATGCTCTCAACTTGCTCCGCAAGGAACTGATCGATCTCATTAATAATGTCCTCCTCACTAGCGACCGGAGATTGAACAACAAGCAAAGTATTTTCCAAAGTCAATAACGGTGCAGGAATAGCAGCGACGATATAGCCTAATTGTTTTTGCGTACGCAGTTGATAATAAAATGCCGGTTGCAGCAACTGCCTCACCAGCAACATATGCGCATTATCATCTACAGAACTGGAATTATTTTGTATTAACAACTCCACAATGTTATCCGAATGTTCCAAATTATGAACATACAACCAGGGCTTGCTTGAAGGTTGTGGCAACATCAATATTTTTTGCTCTGGCAATTCGCGCACAGCTTGTCGATTCAGTAATTCATGCTCTGCCAGCACAGCTAGCTTCAATGCTTCTGCGCGAAAATAATTACCGTAAAAAAATGCATCAAGGCGCGCATCAATCAAATGCCTGCCGGCAAATTGACTAAGCTGTTCAAAAGTAATGGATTCAAGTGCAGTAATTAATTGCGCATTACTCCATGCTGGAGTCATTTGCAAAACCGGAATTTGTTTTGCTAACACTTGATATGGCAAATCTTTATTTTGATTACGTAAATTTCGTAGTAAATTTTCCTTTAACAACGCAAAACGCTCTTGAGTGAATCTACCGCTCCTTATTGCTTCCATGACCTTGTTTATAAGCAAACCCTGACGGCCGGAATAACCAAAAATTTTAATATCAAATCCGCGTGTATTAGCTTCAATAGCCAACTCAATACCCGCCAAACGAGCTGGATAAACAAACTCACTGAGTTGATCATTCACTAACGCAATAAATAATTGCTCTTTCACCGCACCGGCTGCATTAGCAGCGACCAATGGTGATTTAATACGCAAATTAATAGTGGCTCGCGGTTGGATAAATTCACGATCCTGCGTGTACCACACGCGGGTATTTTTGTTATTTAAAATTAACTCCGGTTTGCGATTAATCACTGCGCCTTGCTGCTCCAGCATGGAACCGGTTTTAACCGTAAGCCGCTTGGGAATAAACAGATTTTTATCCGGCAATGAAAGTTCCTGGCGCACCGCAGGTTTTAACTCCATCACCCCGGAAATCCCTGCCCGGAAACTATAAGGTGCAGAATAGAGCCTGGAAATCCGAAACACATCAACTTCCGGTGCAGTGAGTGCAATCAGGACGTTATTGCTAGTTAAATAGGACAAACTTTTCTGGATAAGTTTTTCGTCATAGATTGTATAAAGCAAATTACCACTGAGGATATCTTGTGGCTTGTAGACGCTCATGGATTGAGCCAACTCGCTAACCGTCTCCATCGGTGGACGCTTCTCCTGGAAGCGAAAATCCAGATCGGCCATTACCTGAAATTCGTTATAACGCCAGCTCGAAGCACCGCGCTCACGCAGCTGCTCAATACAATAAAATACCAGAGATGCAATTTGATCGCGCGCACGAACCCCTTGCGGTGTAAGCTGGACATTCACCTGAAAAAGTGCATCACTACGATTTTCCAGGGTGGTACTGGCGTAAACCGCATCCGCCCAGCCCAATCGCTTTAGTAACGACAACAAACTACCGCTGCCCTCATGCCCTAGTAAATGAGCAATATATCCGAAGGGTTTGGTTTGATAAAAACCGTCAGGATTGGGAATTGGAAATGAAAAACTTAAATTGCGGAGTTCCTTTTCAGGTTTTATTTCCAAACTGGCTGGCAAGGTATCTGAGCTAAACAATGAAGGATATTTTGCAGAAATATTAATGTCTCGCTGCGGCACACTTGCAAAACGTGGGCGAACCATCTTTTCCAACACATCCAGGGGTTCGCGCCCTAATACCACCAGACTCATCAAGTGTGATGAATAATGCTGCTCATAAAACGCTAGCATATCATCGCGTACCGAATGCCCTTGACGATCTGCCAGAGTTGTTAAATTGCCTACCGAAAATTTTGCACCAGGATGATCAGGATTCATCAATTCACGATAGATATCCCATTCGCGACGACCATCATCTTTTAATTTGGCCAAATACTCCGAGTGAACAGCTTTGCGTTCACGTTCTACATATTCAGGCGAAAATAATGGGGCAACAAAAAATTGGGCAAAGCGATCCAGGGCCGGATCAAGCTGGCTGTTATCGATATCAAAGAAGTAATTGGTATTTTCTGCTGCAGTGTACGCATTATAACTACCGCCATGTCGCGCAATAAATTCCTGATACTCGCCCGCATGCGGATATTTTTCGGTGCCCAAAAATAACATGTGCTCTAAAAAGTGAGCCAACCCTTCGCGATCACGGGGATTTTGGTTAGCGCCAATATTTACATCCAACGCGGCAGCAGATTTTTCAGTAACAGGATCAGAAATAAGCAATACACGCAGCTGGTTTTCCAACACCAGATAGCGATATTCACGCTTGTCATTTTCACCTTTTTTCAGCGCGATCGATTTTTGCTGGTCCGTAATTTCTGTCGGCTCAAGCGCAACACTCGCCAGCGGTAGAGTTAACAAACAGATGCACGCTGCATAGATTGCAGAAGAAATCGCACCACGCTGTTTGCTACACACTTTTGCCATAACACACTCACTTACACATCAAATAATCTGCAACTGCAGCGATGATTATTTACCAGTAGCGGAATTTGCGGAATCGGCCTTTTTCAACAAATAACAAAAGGCACCTTCTCGTTCAAGAGACCCAATCAGCTCATGACCACTGATATTGGCAAAGGCTTGAAAATCCCGCACCGAACCGGCATCAGTCGCCAACACCCGCAGCACGTCACCAACAGCCAGATCCCTTAATGCCTGCTTGGCTTTCAATAGGGGCAAGGGGCAGCGCAAACCATAAGCATTAACTTCCGCTGTTACCGGATGGGTAAAGCAGTCAATCACCCCATTGGTCATAGTCTTCTACCTGCATGCCACTCTGATTCGAGGAATAAACCAGACTTTTTGTGCCAACTAGCGAACCAGCGTGACGGAAAAAGGTCTCAAAAGGTTGCTAACCTAGTCTTTACGCGTCAAAAAGGCTAGAGTTATGCCGAATTTTTTGTGTCCTATCCCTTGTAGGCCAGTCATATCAGGAGTCCGCCCTTCCGTGTCCAGGCTAGTGAATCGCCCCTTGCTCCCTTTTTATTTCTCATTTCAATCACTGTGCCGGCAAATATTGCAGCCCATGGGCGTGGCATTGATGGTCATGTGCGGGCTTGCGTTTGCCCCGGCAAGTCACGCAGAAGTGGAGCTACCAGATCTGGGCGATAGCAGCTCAATCACCATTTCACCGGTGCAGGAAAAAATTCTGGGACAGCGCTGGTTGCGTGCTTACCGCAGCCAGGTCCCTACGTCCTCGGACCCACTAATCATCAACTATTTGGAGCAATTGTTTACTCGCTTGATCCCGTACAGCCAACTGAGCGAAAAACGTATTGATCTGGTGGTCGTCGAAAATAACACGCTCAACGCGTTTGCGGTACCCGGCAATATTATTGGTGTTCATACCGGTTTGCTGAATTACGCCAAAAGCGAAAACCAGTTGGCCGCTGTACTTGCCCATGAAATGGGTCACCTTAGCCAACGCCATTATGCCCGCCGCCTTGAGCAGCAAAAGAATATGATGGTGCCAATGCTGGCGGGAATGCTGGCCGGCCTGGTTCTGGCCGCCAACAGCAATAGCGATGCAGGTGTTGCGGCAATCATGGGCACCCAGGCCGCTGCACAACAAGCATCCCTTGCGTTTAGCCGCCAGAACGAGCAGGAAGCTGACCGCATCGGTATGCAAACAATGGTAGAAGCAGGGCTTGATCCCCATGCAGCGGCCGATATGTTTGAGGAAATGGTACGCGCCAATCGCCTTAATCGCCGCCCGCCGGAATATCTATTAACCCACCCGGTTAGTGAAACCCGTGTTGCCGATGCACGCAACCGTGCCCAGCAGTATCCACGCAAGCCTGCTATTGATGATCTCGAATACCAATTAATGCGCAGCCGTGTGCGCGTAGAAGCAGAAGAAACACCACAAATTGCTGCACGGATGTTCAAAAGCGAACTGGACAAAGAAAGCCTTTCTCCCGATGCAAGCCGTTACGGATGGGCGCTGGCATTAACCAAATCCAGCCAATTTGGCCCTGCGCGTGAAGCATTAGCGCCGTTGCTCGAAAAAGATCCTGATCGAGTGACTTACCAAATTATGCGGGCCGATATCGAAATCGCCGCCGAGCGCTACAAATCAGCATTGGAAATCCTGGAGACACAACTCAATAAATATCCCAATAGTTATCCGTTAATTGTTCGCCATGCGGAAGCATTGATGAAGGCAGGACTTTACAAACAATGCGCGGAAATATTAGACCTTTATTCGCGCAAGCGCAGCAACGATGATTACGTGTGGTATTTATTAGCAGAAGTGAATGGATTGGCTGGCAACATTTTAGGCGTGCATGAAGCGCGCGCTGAATACTTTATTTTGAACGGTGTTTATGACCGCGCTCAAATCCAGTTGCGCAACGCCTTGAAATTAACCAAAGACAACGCTTATCGCACTGCACTGATTGAAGAGCGCCTCAAATATGTAGAAGCGCAATTACAGAATAACGGTTTTTAAAAATTCAACACTTTCGATAGCCGCAGTACTGCAATTTATTGCGGCTGTTTAATCCAGCCTGATTCAACAATCCACTCATCTGCATTTACCACCGCCATTGGCCGCCCGATAAAATATCCTTGCGCTTCATCGCACCCCATTTCCGTGAGGCGCGTTAGCAATGCTTCATTTTCTACGCCCTCAGCAACAACGGTTAGTCCCATATTGTGGGCAAGGTGAATGGTTGAATTAACAATCAATTCATCCTGCAAATCATCCATCATATTTCGTACAAATGAATTATCGATTTTTAATGTTTGCACCGGTAAACGTTTGAGATAAGCCAGCGAGGAGTAACCAGTCCCAAAATCGTCGATTGCCAGATGCACCCCCAAAGCATGCAAGGCATCCAGATTGCGCAATGCGCGGGAGGGGTCAGTCATGATGGAACTTTCCGTAATTTCCAATTCCAGCCGTGTTGGTTGCAATTGATATTTTTTTAATAATCGATCTACCAATTTCGGAATATTGTCATCCATTAAATTACGCGCCGACAAATTCACTGCAACACTCAGCAACATTCCCTGATCTTGCCAGCGCCGGCATTGTTCAATAGCGCGCTCCAACACCCAAGCTGTTAATTGATGAATGACACTGGTTAATTCAGCGATTGGAATAAAATCATTGGGTGGCACAAACCCTAATTCCGGGTGCATCCAGCGAATGAGCGCCTCAAAACCGTAACACCGTTTCTCATTCAGCAGCACCTTTGGTTGATAATACAAACACAATTGGTTTTCGCGAATTGCACGCCCCAACTCACTGACGATAGCCAAACGTTTTGTTGAATGAGGATCATACTCCGGGCTGTAAATAGATAAGCCAAGCATCTGGCTTTTGGCATAATACATAGCGATGTCGGCATAACGCATTAATTCGTGATGATCCTGCGCTTGCTGCGGGCTAATTGCGATACCAATACTCGCACTTACTTGCGTTGTAAATCCATCCAGATCAAATTCCTGCGACAACGCATCCAATAAACGATGACCAAAAACAACCGCCTGGTGCGTACTGCGAATGCGCGGTAAAAATACTGCGAATTCGTCCCCACCCAGACGCGCTACCGTACCCGGAACCTCAGACATTTCATTGGCCAACCGCGGACCAATTAATTTTAATAAATGATCGCCGACGTTGTGCCCAAGCGTATCGTTAATTTCTTTAAAACGATCCAGATCGATTAGCAACAGCGCGCTAATTTGTTCAGCGCTGCGTTTTTCAAAACACGTTTCCATATCCATATAAAGTTTATTGCGATTGGGTAGTGATGTAAGTGAATCATGCTGGGATTGATAACGTAGTTTATCTTCGTAGCGCTTGCGTGCGGTAATATCTTTAGTCGTGCCCCATACCCGTTTCAAATAGCCTTCTTCAACAATACCAGTACAACAAATCTGGAAGAAGTACTGTTTACCACGATTGTCTTCCCGCACTATATCGTGATCGATCATCTGATAATTATTTTTAACAAAAAAATCGATATCAAATACGTAATTGCGTGAACCGCTGTCTATCAACCCCATACCGAGAATATCATCGAGAGACTCTACACCAAGCATGCCGAGTAATACTTTATTCGCCTCAACTAAACGTGCATTATTGGCAATTTGCCGTGATTGGGTTTCTATGTCTTTAGTGATCGCAATCGCTGGTTGCATTTCATAGCACCAGATCGCTTCGGAACTGTGCGTGATAAATGCTTTATAGCTCGCTTCACTTTCCTGCAACGCATCGCGCGCGCTTTTCTCGCGCGATAAATCCTGCAGCTGAATCAATACTCGCTCGATCTCACCTTTATAATCGCGAATAGGCAAAAAACTTGCGCGGAAAAATAAATTTTTGTTGTTAACAAAACGGCTACGATGAATATTGCCCAACAAATAATTGGTTTCTATCGTCTGAACTTTGCCTTGCTCATAGACTTGCAGGATAGACTCCAGCAATTCAGGATCACGACTGACGCGTTTATCACGCAAGATAGAATAATAACCCGCCGCCATTTCGGCCTGACGATGGTTTAAATGGAACATTCGCTCCAGCGCCTGATTCATATTCAATATCACACCTTGCTTATCGGTGATCAAACTGGGAATCGGGCTTTCCGCAAATAATCCGGATAAAAACTTCAACGCATATTGATCACCCTGTTGCGCCAGCAAATGGCGCGCGCTGACCACCACGCCGTGAAAATAACGCGCACCGTCATCATGCGCTGGCTGCAAGCGTGCGACAAAACGTAAATGCGGTTCGCCGGGCAAACCCACCAAACGCAAATTACAGGAACGTAAACGTTCGTAGTCCTGATCATAGGGATCAGCGTTGAACGATTGCATAAATAAATATTTGTCGGCGGCAGGTAACAATTGCAGTAAATCAGTCAAACGATTCAACGAAGGGGGATTTGGTGTTGCAGCAGCCAGCAACTCGGGGGTAATAAATAATTCACCGCTAATCGCTTCCATACTCCAGGGAGCGACATTGGACGAGTCCAGTACGCTGTCCAGAACAAGATCACCCGGTAACTCTGAGGTTGGATCACCCGATGAATTGGATTGCTGCATAGAAATAAGCTGGCCCTGTTTCAAACGTGCTACGACAACAAATATGGATTAAGAAAATGTTTTTCAGACCAAAGTGTAGCCAAGAATTTTTAGGGCAAGCCGATAACGGGTATTAGTTCACATTAATTATTATTAGTGTGAACTAGTGCGCCGTTTTATTTTTACTGTTCGCCATTTTTTTGGCGAGAGTAAAATTTGATGTTTTTTGTCAACAAAAACTGTCAGTAATGCGGCGGCCTTTCATCTTGAATTAACTCACCTTCCTGCCCTTGGGTGCGCAACGAATCTTCCAAGCGTTGTGCAAGAATGCGAATCTGTTGTTTGAGTTGGGCGATATCAGCATCTTGTTGCGTAATTACCTGATTCAATTGTTCAAGGGTATCTTCCTGATAAGCAACCCGCGTTTGTAAATCGATTAATTGTTCTTGAAGATCAGTCATGGTGTTGCTCCAGAATTGCGTAAGCGGCATCAATCAAACGCACAGCGCGTTCATCAATTAATAAGCCCTGCCCCATGCGATGGGTGACATAACCAAAACCCACTTCAAAATCCGGATCGGCAAATGCCACACAACCACCTGCACCAGGATGTCCAAAAGCACGCTCACCGCGACCATAACGGCAATCCGCGCGTTGGTGTTGGGATAACATAAATCCGTGGCTGAAACGCAATGGCAAACCCAGGGTTTGATCCTGTTCAAACGTTTGCTCTTGCCAGCAAAGTGGCAGAAAGGATTTATCCAATAAATCGCTGGCGCTGGCGAGCTTGCCGAAAATAGTGGCGAGTGCGCGTACATCGGCATGGGCATTGGCCGCCGGGATTTGCGCTTGCCGCCATTCGCGCGAATTGGTTGCAGTCATCAGGCTAATGGGATTGGAAAATGCGCGATTGGTTACACCGCGCGGATCAGCCTTCATAATTTTCCCCAGGGCGATGCTATCAGCACCGGTAGAGAAATTCGGCAAACCGGCGGGGCGCTTTAGCGGGCCGGTATCAGCAATAGTATCGAGCAATGCATCAGGCACACCGAAATGGCAATTCACCCCCAAAGGTCCGGCTACTTTCGCCTGGAAATAATCATTCACACTCGCATAGCCACTCGCACGTTTGATAAGTTCACCGAGCGTCCAGCCAAACATAAACGGTGCATAACCTTGGGCGGTACCGGGAATCCACCAGGGTGATTCAGCAGCAACTGCCGCTGTCATAGCTTGCCAATCAAATATTTGCTCATTAGCGATATGTTGATGAAACGCCGATAAACCAGCGCGATGACACAACAATTGACGCAACGTAACTGTGCCTTTATCCGCTTGCGCAAATTCAGGCCAGAGTGTGGCGACGGGTTCATCCAGCGCTAACTTTCCCTCAGCAATCAATTGCAAAACACAAATTGCTATCAACCCTTTGCCGGCCGAAAAAATATTCACCAGTGTCTGCTCATCCCATTCACGCAGATCAATACCTGCCAATTTATTGCTGCGCTGGCCAGCCCAGATATTCACCACCAGCTCGCCGCGATAATGCAATGCCACTCCCGCCCCGACCTCCCCCATGGAAAAGTTGGCTGCAAAGGCGTCTACTAACGGTTGCCATTTGGGCGACCATTGGCCTTTTATTTCAATTGTCATAACCGATTCCTGCAATTTAGTACGTGGCATTCTAACAGCCTCGACAGGTAGAATTAGCCATGCATTCGCAAGAGATCACATCATGAGCAAAGAAAAAAACTCCCGCCTTGTTTACTCCACAGACACAGGCCGGATTAAAGAAGAAAAACCGGCGGCCACAATTCCGCAAGGCGATGGCATTGTGCGTATTCGTCGTGAAACCGCCGGGCGCAATGGTAAAGGCGTGACCACTGTTACCGGTGTACCGTTGGATGAAGCCAAATTAAAAGATCTCGCCAAAGCCTTGAAAGTGCTTTGCGGTGTTGGCGGTTCGGTAAAAGATGGCGTGATTGAAATCCAGGGCGACCAGCGCGATAAATTGAAAGCGGAATTGGAAAAACGCGGCTTCACTGTAAAACTCGCAGGTGGTTGATGTGGACAAATTTCCGTTTGATCCGCTACTACTTAAAGAATTGGTTACCACGCCCATGCCTTACGGCAAATATGCGGGCCATGTGATCGCCGATATTCCCGAACATTATCTAATGTGGATGGCGCGCGAAGGATTCCCCAAAGGAAAACTCGGCAACTTATTGGGCCTGATGTATGAAATCCGCTTGAATGGCCTGGAAGCTTTATTAACTCCACTGAAAGAAAATCCACGCTATTTCCAGGGCGATAAAAACCTCAACTAAATAAACTCACTATCGCTCATTGCCGCTGTGCAAATACTGATTGGGAGCTACCCCGAATGTGCGTTTAAACATCGCCGAAAAAGCGCTGGGGTTGGCATAGCCCAGTGCATCGGAAATACGTGCGATATTTTCGCCACGCCCCAACCTGCACAAGGCTTCTGCGAGTTGGACCTGTTGCACCCATTGGCGATATTTCATGCCGGTTTCTTTGGGAAATAACCGGATCAACGTGCGCGCACTGGCACCGGCCAGCTCCGCCAACTCTTCAATCGTGCGGTTAACACCGGGTGTATTCATCAATAGATGGCAAACCGTTTGCAACCGTCGATCCTGCGGCCAGGGAACTTGCACCGCCTGCGTTGCCGCGCGATCAATCTCGCTCAGAATCAACGCCACCAGATGCTCACCGCGCCCGGGAATCGGGTATTCCGCCGGCTCTTCCAATAATCCCAAAATCAATTCGCGCAACAATCCCGACACCGAAATGGCACGGCACTCTTTGCCAGGCGATAGCGGAATATCGGCGCTGACAAACAAAGTGCGCATCTCCAGATCACTCATCATGAACGAGTGATGCTCCACATTGGGCGGCACCCACAATGCGCGGTGCGAGGGAATCGTCCAAACGCTATTCGGTGTAATCACTCGCATGACGCCTTCGACCGCATAAAGTAATTGCGCGCGCGGATGAGTATGTGACGGAATTTCGTCGCCGTTCGCGTAATGCCCGCTCCAGGCCACAATGGGGCGCGGCACATGCTGCAACTCTTCCGGGCTGCGTTGATTAACGATACTCATCCTTCGCCTCCATCAAATTTTTAATTTGTCACTTATTCGACAGTTTATGTCATTTCTGTTTATTTTGGAGCTTTATACTGCCATGGAACCTATTCCCCGGAGATACCCACCCTCATGAGCAAGATGGAGCCCATTCCCAACCAATCCCTTACCCCCGCTGAATTTGACGCAACCAAACTGGTATTACCTGTCGTGGGCGCGGTGGCCTTTGTCCATCTCCTGAACGACTTGATTCAGGCGATATTGCCCGCCATCTACCCGATGCTGAAAACCAGCTACGGCCTGAGTTTTACCCAGATTGGTTTGATTACGCTGGTGTTCCAGCTAACCGCATCTATCCTCCAGCCGGCGATTGGTCTCTATACCGATAAACATCCCAAGCCCTATTTGTTACCCATTGGTATGGTGTTCACACTGGTCGGGTTAATCATGCTCGCATTAGTCGATAGTTATGCCGGCTTATTGATTGCCTCTGCATTTGTCGGTCTTGGTTCATCGACCTTTCACCCGGAAGCCTCACGCGTTGCACGTATGGCATCAGGCGGCCGTTTTGGATTTGCCCAATCGTTTTTTCAAGTCGGCGGAAACAGCGGCTCTGCACTGGGGCCATTACTGGCCGCAGCGATTATTATTCCGCGCGGGCAAAGCAGTGTCGGCTGGTTTACAGTATTTGCAGTGTTGGGGATTATCGTGCTCTTCAGTGTGAGCCGCTGGGTTGTGCGTACCCATGCCGCGCTCGGTGCAAAACGTGCGTCAACGGCAAATCAGTTGCCGCGCAACAAAGTGATAACTGCATTAGCCATTTTAGGTTTGCTGATATTTTCCAAGTTCGTCTATATGACGTGCCTCAGCAACTACTACACCTTCTATTTGATAGAGCGTTTCCATCAACCCGTAGAATCCGCGCAATTATTCCTGTTCATATTTCTCGCGGCGGTAGCGATAGGGACGTTTGCCGGTGGCCCGTTGGGCGACAAAATCGGCCGCAAGCTGGTGATCTGGGTATCGATCCTCGGCGCTGCACCCTTCACATTGCTACTGCCCTACTGCAATTTATTCTGGACGGGTGTATTCAGCGTAATCATCGGCCTGATTTTGTCATCAGCCTTTTCGGCAATTGTCGTTTTCGCACAAGAGCTGGTGCCGGGAAAAGTCGGCCTGATTGCCGGATTGTTTTTTGGATTGAGTTTTGGCTTGAGTGGTATCTCTGCGGCGGCACTGGGTGGCCTGGCAGATGCCACCGATATTATTTTCGTCTTCCATTGCTGTGCCTATTTGCCATTACTGGGAATTTTCACTGCACTGCTTCCTAACCTCGGTCCTCACCACAAATAACATCACTAAAGAGCCACAGAATTGACGTGTGGCTCTGGCCTGGATTTTGCTCATACCCCTCTATCAATACCGAACCGTCGTTTTTCTGACAGAGGGGCAATGCACTATGGATAACGAACTGTTTTTACAAATAACTGACACATCGCTAAAAATCGGGTTGGGCGCGCTTATCGCTGCTGTTACTGCCTGGGTAGTGCTGCGTCGCAGCGGCGGTTCACAACAATCTGCCAATACGGCAGGCGATAATCGCCGCATCCAGATTCTGGAAGATGTTTCCAGTCAGGTTGGAACCGTCACCCATATATTCGCCAAATATTCGTCACTGGTCGTAGAGTCCATCCAGTTTGGCGAACGCTGGCCACAAGCGCGCCGCATTGAGCTGGAAAGCGTCAATACCGAATTGGTTGCCGAATTCAAAAAAATGGCGGAAGCCGAAGCGAAATTATTGATGCTGGGCGAAAAAAACCTGGAGCGTAGCCTGCGTTTGTACGGCGCTAAAATTGCCGTATACCGCAAGCAGGTTTATGTAGGCCGTAAAGATATTTCCCTGGAACAAATTACCGCGCTCAAGAACGCCATCGTGCAGGTTCGTGAGCAGTTTTATGATATGTTGAGCCGCAAGTATGACCGCTTGCTCGCTAGTGTTTAATCGCTAACGCCCCCTTCTTCTAACAACGCCCGCTTTTGCGGGCGTTGTTGTTTATACTGAATCGAACCAGATAACCACTGGAAGACTCCACGAGGAGATTGCTATGCTGCGCCCCTTCTTAAAACTCATCAGCACAGGCTTGTTGTTTATTATGTCTACTACCAGTTTTGCCAATGATATTTGGATTGATGTTCGCACCACCGACGAATTTAATGCAGGCCACCTTGAAGGTGCCGCGCATATTCCATACGAAGAAATTGCCACCCGCATCAGCGAAATCACCACTGACAAAAACGCGACGATTCATCTTTATTGCCGTTCCGGTAATCGTTCTGGTATCGCGCAACAAATATTACAGTCGGTTGGTTTTACCAACGCAATCAACGAGGGTGGTTATGAAGATCTGCTGCGAAAACAAGCCGATCAGTAAACGCTACCAAATACCAGGATGTTAGCCAGCTTCGATTTCTTTATCCGTTACGCCTGCATCGGCCAGCTACTCTTGCTGGCCGCCCTGTTTTTACAACACTCAGCGGAAAAAAAAGTACCGTTTATTGCGCGCTGTATTCCTATTCTGCTGGCGATTTGTTTTGCAGCGTTCCTGCTGCTCACTGCACCATTTACTCCCCGCCCCCAGGGATTAGCCCGGCATATTTTGCTGTGGCTAACTGACGCAACGCCGTTCTTTTTGTGGTGGTGTGGCCAACGCTTGTTTGATGACAATTTTAAAATACGCCACTGGCCGCGCTGGAGCTTGATTGCACTGGGAGGACTTGCACTCTGGCATACGTATTATTTTCTGGTGCTGGGTGGTCACGGCCCTTACCACGACCTGAATCATCTCTTTGGCTTGGTAATCATGGTGCATTTGATTGTGTCTGTGGTGAGTAGCTGGCGCGATGATCTGATCGAACAACGGCGTATTGCGCGAGCCTGGCTAATATCACTGCTGGCGTTGTATTTTGTAATGCTCTCTGTAGTGGAATTGAGTAATAGCGGTCTAAATCGCAACCAGATTTTTATGCTGGCAACATCCATATTATGTTTGATGGGAAGTACAGTCATTGCTGTAATGATGTTTAACCATCGCACCGCATTTACACAATTAACCAACCACGCACCACAAACCACACCGGCAACAGGTGAGCTACAACGTTTGAGTGCGGTCGACGCTGAACTTTATGAGCGCTTGAAAACATTCATTGATGATCATGGTTATCTACAACCCAACTTGACCATCACCCACCTTGCAGCGCAATTAAATTGTCCCGAACACCACTTACGAAAACTGATTAATCACCGTTTGGGCTACACCAATTTCGCAGCGTTTCTCAATCACTACCGAATTGCGGAAGCCTGCAAGCGTTTAAAGAATTCTCCATTACCTGTGTTAATTATCGCGCTTGATGTGGGTTATGGGTCCATCGCTCCCTTTAACCGCGCGTTCAAAGATATCACTGGTGAAACGCCGACCTGCTACCGCAGCAAAGTGTCTGAGCCGGACTCGAGCCGGCACCACCAACAAGCGAATCAACACGTATAAAAATCACTCGAACCCCTTATATTTCGCCCAAAAAATAGCGCTTTTTCAGAATCGATCAGCTTTTTTTGAATTTGATAAGACTTTTCATCGTTCATTCAGCACTTTGTACGTGTTTAAAAACAACTTACAAGGTATGTATCTATGCTTCGCAAAATAATAATTTCAACACTGGCTGTATTACTCGTTTGGTTTAGCTGGCCGATTTATCAATACTTCGCCTATGAAGGCAAAGTGCCCATGTTTTTTCCAACGGATTTTGTGTTGCCAGACTCCAATCCCCAATCAACCGAATACGCATCTCATCCGCAATCCCGCGCAGCACTGGAGTTATTGGAGCAACATAAAACCAACATCCATGCACCAGCGATTTCTGCTGCGGTTGCCATCAATGGAAAAATTGTTTGGGCTGGCGCTTCCGGCTGGGCGAATATCGAAAAACAAATTCCCGCCACAACAAAAACGCAATTTCGCACCGGCAGCACGGCAAAAGCATTAACTGGAACCTTGCTTGCAAAAATGGTCCAGGAGGGAAAAGTCAATCTGGATACCCCAATAGCCAATTATCATGCGCATTTACCCAATGAAGAGTGGGGAAAGCTGACTCCACGCCAATTAGCATCCCATACCAGCGGTATCCCCGATTACATCGATAACACGGGAGATTGGTGGGGCTTTTATCATTTGGCCACATTGAAGAAGCGCTATTTATCAGTGAATGAATCGCTGGAAGTATTCGATGGAACAGCGCTGCTATTTGAACCGGGTACCCAATACCATTACGCCACTTTTAATACGGTATTACTCAGTGCGGTGCTTGAAGCTATTGCAGGCGAGCCTTACTTGAAAACGATGCATCACAACATATTTACACCATTAAATATGTCCGCGACGGATGCAGAATATGAATCAGCAAACAGCAACATCCTGGCTGATTTTTATTGGAATGATGATGGCCGTTACCCTGACTTCCGCCGTTGGCAATCTGTTGATTTAAGTCACCGCCTCGCGGGTGGAGGTTTTGTGTCTACGCCGTCCGATTTGGTAAAACTCGGCTCGGCCTGGTTAGATGATAGTTTTATTTCGCCTCACACCCGCCAACAATTCTGGCAGCCACAAGTATTGGCCTCAGGAGAAATTAACGAGGACAACTATGCCCTTGGCTGGCGCTGGGCTGATTACGAGGATGATCAGGGAAAACTTCATAACGCTAATCACGGTGGAGTATCGCGCGGCTCACAATGCTGGTTAATGGTAATTCCTGAAGAAAATATGGCAGTGGCGGTAATGATCAATTCCAACGTCGAGGAGTTTTGGGATTTCGGCAAAGTGAGCATTCCCCTCGCCCGCCTCTTTCTAACGGAATAATCTATCGCGCTAATCAGGTGGTATGGCTAAAAAAATCTATTGCCCACGCCCTATTTCTGGGACAATGGCCGCCTGATTCTTACCCAATGCCGTACCCGATCATGAGCAACACCGCCAAACACCTGTTTTCCTACGCCAAACCCAATATCCACGCCCAGGCGAAAACCTATAAGCCTGCCCCTTTCTTGCCGATGAGCCGGCAGGAAATGGATAAATTGGGCTGGGATAGCTGCGACATTATTATCGTGTGCGGTGATGCCTATGTAGATCACCCGAGTTTCGGGATGGCGGTTATTGGCCGGTTTATGGAATCCCTGGGGTTTCGCGTAGGCATCATTGCCCAACCGGATTGGAAAAGTGCGGAGCCGTTTAAAGCGTTGGGTAAACCCAACCTGTTCTTCGGCGTCAGCGCGGGCAACATGGATTCCATGATCAACCGCTACACCGCCGACCTGCGTATGCGTTCCGATGATGCTTACACGCCCGGTGGCCAAGGAGGAAAACGCCCAGACCGCGCCGTGACGGTGTACAGCCAGCGCTGCAAAGAAGCCTATAAAGATGTGCCGATTGTGCTCGGCGGAATTGAGGCAAGCTTGCGCCGTATCGCCCAGTACGATTACTGGAGCAACGAAGTCCGCCGCTCGGTTTTGATCGATGCTACTGCAGATATTTTGTTATACGGCAATGCCGAGCGCGCAATTGCTGAAGTTGCCCATTCACTTGCCGCCGGAAAAAATATTAAAGAGCTGGATAATATTCGCGGCACCGTGATTATCAAAAAAGAACCGCCTGCCGGTTGGACCGAAATTGATTCCACGCGCATCGATTGGCCCGGCAATATCGATAAGTTACCCAACCCCTACGAATATCAACACAACAGCAAATCAGTCGTCGATGCGGCACAAACGGATATCAACAATTCGCAAGTGGGTTTACGCCAACTTGATCCGGAAAAAATGGCGGAGCAAATTGCCGCATTAAGTCCTGAAGCCGCTGATCAACTAAAAACCCAGGGTTGCCCGGCGCAAGGTATTGAAAGCGAAAAAGTACTTGACCCCAACGAACCGCAACCAATTCGTATTATTCCCATGCCACTGCAAAACCGTAGCGATTTGGTTGATGACGAAAAAGTGTATGTGCGCTTGCCCTCGTTCGATAAGGTGCGCAAAGATCCTATTCTGTATGCGCATGCCTCGCGCGTTTTGCATCAGGAAGCGAATCCATTTAATGCGCGCCCGATGATTCAGAAACATGAAAATCGTGAAGTCTGGATTAATCCTCCACCGATTCCACTGGAAACCGATGAGCTCGACGGCGTATTTGATTTACCTTACGCACGTGTGCCGCATCCGGTTTACGGCAAACAAAAAATTCCAGCGTACGACATGATTAAAACGTCCGTGAATATTATGCGCGGATGTTTTGGTGGTTGTACCTTCTGCTCGATCACCGAGCATGAAGGACGAATTATCCAGAGCCGCTCGCAGGAATCGATCCTGAAAGAAATTGAAGATATCCGCGATAAGGTCCCCGGTTTTACCGGCCATATTTCCGATCTCGGCGGCCCTACGGCGAACATGTATCGCCTCACCTGCAAAGATATGCCGACGCTGAGCAAATGCCGTCGCTTGTCGTGTGTGCATCCAACCATTTGTAAAAATTTAACCACCAGTCATAAACACACAACGAATTTGTACCGCGAAGCGCGCAAAATTCGCGGTGTGCATACGATCTCCATCGCCTCGGGTTTACGTTACGATTTGGCGGTACAAGATCCGGAATATGTAAAAGAGCTAGTGACCCATCATGTGGGCGGTTATTTAAAAATCGCACCGGAGCACACCGAAGACAATGTGCTCTCGCAAATGATGAAACCCAAAATGAGCAGCTACTACGAGTTCAAACGTATGTTTGATAAATTCTCGAAAGAAGCGGGCAAGGAGCAATTTTTAATTCCCTATTTTATCGCGGCTCATCCGGGTACTCGCGATGAAGATATGCTCAACCTTGCGCTCTGGTTAAAGAAAAATAATTTCGAAGTGGATCAGGTACAAACGTTTTACCCATCGCCGATGTCACTGGCAACAGCGATGTATGTGAGCGAGCGCAATCCGCTGAAGAAACTGACGTACAAGAGCAGCAAGATCGCTATTCCACGCGGCATAGAGCAACGCCGCTTACAGAAAGCACTGTTGCGTTATCACGATCCAGCTAACTGGCCGATTATTCGCGAAGCCTTGCGCAAGATGCGCAAACCGCATTTGATCGGTGGCAGTATTTCTGCGCTAGTACCGGATGAAGCCACAGAAAAAAGCCGTGGCGCTCAACGCGGACACAATCCTAATGCGCGCGGAGCGGGAAAATCATTTGCGGGCAAACCTGCTGCAACCGGAAAATCAGCCGTTGCGGGAAAATCATCGCACGCGGGAAAACCAAATACCCAGGCTCAGAAACCTGCAGCAAAAGCGTTTGGCGATAAGTTTGAAAGTGCTAAAAAGTTTAATGCGCAGCAAACTGTAAAACCGTCGTACTCCAATCGCCCAACCAATAAAGCATCACCCAGCAATAAACCGGGTGGCAAAAGACCAGCCCCTAAAAAATAATCGATTACATACGCGACACAAAAGGATTTGTGTATAGAGGCAGTTTTTTCAGGCAGTCAGTTTTTTGCAAATTAAGCTGTTTTCGCTAATTGAGCAGTTTTTGTAAGTTAGCCAGTTTTTATTCAGCCATCTCCGTTAAAATAGCGCAATCTGATTTTCATTCATTTGTCGATGCAAATTCACTTCATTTATAAAAATGCAAATTCCTGGCTACACCATTATTAAAAAAATTAATGCGGGCGGTATGGCAACCGTATTCCTGGCGACGCAGCACAGTGTGGGGCGCACAGTTGCATTAAAAATCATGAAACCCTTGCTGGATAAAGATCCGGAATTCCACCAGCGTTTTCAACGCGAAGCCAACATTATTGGCCAGCTTTCCCACCCCAACATCATCCCGATTTACGACATTGGTCGCCATGAGGGATTTAACTATATTTCCATGGAGTTTTTATCCAAAGGCTCACTGGATGAAAAAATCAAACAAGGTATTACTCCCGAACAGGCGATCAAAATAACCATCGGTATTGCAGCAGCACTGGAACAAGCGCACAGCAAAGGTTATATGCATCGAGACATTAAGCCGGAAAATATTTTATTCCGCGAAGATGGCTCACCGGTACTTACCGATTTTGGTATTGCGCGGACAATTAAATCCAAAGCCAATATGACCCAGGTTGGCACGGTAATAGGCACACCCTATTACATGAGTCCGGAGCAAGCCAAAGGCGAGCCCAGCGATGGTCGCTCGGATTTATATAGCCTGGGGGTTGTGCTCTATGAAATGCTCACGGGTGAAAAATTGTTTCACGCCGATAGTTCACTAGCTATCAGCGTAAAACATATTCATGAACAACCGCCGGCATTGCCTGAAAATTTCTCCGGGCTACAACCGTTGCTGGATAAATTATTGGAAAAGGAAGCGGAGCAGCGATTTCAAACAGCAAGGGAATTAATTGAAGCTCTGGAAAATATTTCCACGTACACATCGCAAGTGAAACCAGCTAAAGAAAAAGTATTTTCCCTCTCGCTATTGGCAACCCTGGGGCGAATGGTTGGCCAGGATGCAAAATTAATTAACACCAGAACAAAACAGTTGTTAGGGTTAAACAAAAAATCCTCTACCTTGCGCCCGGCTTCAACAAAAGCAGCACACACGTTAATAACCAACACCAACACTCAATTTGCTACGCGTATTTCTCCCGCCGTCGCGCCACATACTCCTATTGAAACGGCAAAAGATGACGGGTTGATTACACGTTTAAGTATTTACGCTGTTTTAATTCTTGGATTTGCATTTTTCGGCTGGCAAGTATTTTTCAATAACGAAAAACCCTCAGCAAAAGAACAATGGGCAAGTATTACCGGACAAGATAGCGGCGCCAACAACACGACACTCATTCCATTAACCGTTAATCCTATTCCCAAAGAAGCGCGCGTGCGTATTCTGAACATTCGGGAAAAATATGTTCCGGGGATTGAATTGCCAGCAGGCGTTTATCATTTGGAAATTAGCCAACCTGGCTTCAATACCAGAAAAAAATGGGTTCGCTTAACCACACAGAATTCATCCATTGACATAGCACTGCAAAAAAATAATCAACCGCTGACTGGCAACACACTACCATTACCAGAATTGGTGTTGATAAAAGCGGGAACTTTTTTAATGGGCAACCCGAATATCCAAGGTGCCCAAGTCACTATCGAGCGTGATTTTTATATCAGCCGCTACGAAATTACCTTTAATGAATATGATTTTTTTGCGGTCGAAACTAACCGTGCCTTACCCGATGACAATGGCTGGGGGCGCGGCGAACGCCCGATTATTAATATAAGCTGGGACGATGCTAACGCCTATATAAACTGGCTCAATAAAATCACAGGAAAAACCTATCGTCTTCCCAGCACTGCGGAATGGGAATACGCAGCGCGCGGCAACACTACCAGTAATTATTGGTGGGGTAACAATACCGAAGATGCACGTGATCGCACCAACTGTCGTTTTGATTGCAAGAGCTGGTGGGACAGTTTTTTTAATAACAAAACCCAAGTCGTCGGTGCATTTCCGCCCAATGATTTTGGATTGCATGATACCGCTGGCAATGTTGCCGAATGGACCAGCGATTGCGCTGATACCCCAAACCCATCAGCCAACCCACAAACCGTTTGTTTGAAACGCGCTGTGCGCGGTGGTGCATTTACCAGCAAAGTGGAAAACATTGCGGCTTATTCGCAGATTGCTTTTACCGCTACTAAATCCCGCAAAAATATTGGCTTCCGGGTGTTACAGGAAATTCCTCAAATCCGGGTAATGGATGACCAACCCAATACGGAAAACCAACCGCGCCGCCGCAATATTTTTCGTGAACTTCGCGACAGTATTTTTAATCGCGACAATTAACGTTTGCTAACTTTTTAATTGTTCTGCTAGGGTTAGGCAGCTCTGCAACAGCAGGGTTAATTTCATTAAACAAGGAGTTTCACATGAATAAGTTTGCCCGCAATATAGGTGTAACACTGTTTAGCATCCTCAGTGCATCTACCTACGCTAAAACATTTGAATATGACTTTACCGCAATCAATTCTTTTCCTGGACCAATTCAATATCCAAACCTGAATTTTAATCAGCCTAAATCCGCTGTTTTTAAAGTCAATAAAGATCCACTGAGCCCCGATGTGCAAATTAATTCACTTGAGGTCAGTTTTCCCAACGCCGCTAAATTGGTAGCAACAGGATTTAAAAAGATTGAACCTGATCTTTATCGCGCAATCGTTGATGATGCCTGGATTTATCGCCAGGTATTTGTAGATGTAAGAGGTGCAGATTTTAATCGTCCATTGCAATCCAATCCGCGTATTGAGGTTTCGGTTTCAGAACAATCCGCCTTCATCCAGCCAGAGGTAGTACCTAAAGGACAACCGCTGTTTACTGTTAATGGAATCCTGCGCGATATAACTGTTGCGAAAATAGCAGACGTAGCGACAACTACGATCGACACCAAACTCCTGACACTTTCCCTGAAAGATACACTGAGCTACGCGTCGGCAGAAAGCCCGGTTAATGGACCGAGAGAGGGCTTTGTTATCGAAGCACTTTGGCAAGGCAAAGGACAAAAAACTATTTATGTTCCTGCCCCTATACCGCAAGAAGACTTTGATCGGTTGACCGCAATAGCAATAATCATCAGGGAAATTACTATTCCTGGCGGCAAGGATTATTTCTTCAGTATCAAATACAAAGAAGAAAACGGTAGTGAACGAATCACTAATGAACAGCTGTTGAGGCCGTTATTGAATAATGCTTTTGGAACAACACCACCCTATTCGTATTAATCCCCCACATAAAAAAACCGCTGATTTCCATCAGCGGTTTTTTTATTTTACGAGAAGAAATTGTATTAATTTCCGTAACTCATTAGGCGCTGATAACGACGTTCCAGCAAAGCATCAATTGGCTCTTTACTTAAACGATCTACTTGAGAGACCAAACGTTCTTGTAACTTTCTGGCCATTTCATCCAGATTGCGATGAGCGCCCCCCAAAGGTTCTGGAATAGTTTCGTCAACAATACCCAAGTCTTGTAATACCTTGGAAGTTACCCCCATTGCCTGAGCCGCTTCCGGCGCTTTGGCTACGGTTTTCCAAATAATATTGGCACAACCTTCTGGTGAAATAACGAAGTAGGTGGAGTATTGGAGCATGTTCAAATGATCGCCCACACCAATCGCCAATGCGCCACCAGAAGAGCCTTCACCGATTACGGTGCAGATGATGGGCGTGCGCAGGCGAGACATCACAGCAAGATTCTGGGCGATAGATTCAGAAATACCGCGCTCTTCAGAATCGATTCCCGGGTAGGCGCCGGGAGTATCTATCAGTGTTAACACTGGTAACTTGAAACGCTCGGCCATTTCCATCAAACGCAACGCCTTGCGATAACCTTCAGGGCGCGGCATACCAAAGTTACGCATCACCTTTTCATGGACGGTACGGCCTTTCTCTTCACCGATAACCATTACGGGTTTGCCATCCAGGCGAGCTACCCCACCAATAATGGCCCTGTCATCGCCAAAGTGACGATCACCATGAAGCTCGTCAAAATCGGTAAACACACGGGAAATATAATCAGATGTGTAAGGGCGTAAGGGATGGCGGGCAACTTTAACAATGTCCCACGCCGTCAGCTTGGAATAAATGTTTTCGGTCAGTTTGGTGCTTTTTTCACGCAGCCTGGCAATCTCATCGGCGAGATTAACATCAGAACTATTACCGACCAGCTGTAACTCTTCTATTTTTCCTTCGAGTTCAGCGATGGGCTGTTCAAAATCCAGATAATTCAGATTCATAGCAAGCTCTTAATCCAGGTAGAAAGCTACCGTTTTAACTTAATTGGGATAAATGCACACCGGTTGTTGGTGGCTTTTTAGCCACACATACGGATGCCATATTTGGGCCGCTACCTTACGCGAAAAGGTCGATTTAGTCGATCTTTTCCAATGAGATTCAAGATCTCAAAATATAGGAGTGGCGCATTTTTCTTCATCAATACCAAGATAAGGCGCTGACTATTCTGCGGCAAAGAACTACCAAGCAACCCCGAAAATTACCATACAAAATTGACAGAATTAATAAATCAATCGCACCCGGCTACTGCCATAGGCATCGCGTAAACGCTGTAGTAACTCATCCTCTGGTCGAACATTCCATTGCGCGCCGAGGCGCATTTGTGCACGTGCATCACTGCGTACATAATCAATCACCAAACCACAACGCGCATCCTGTTGAGGTGATTGGCGATAAGGCTCAAGCATCTCGGCAAAATCACGAGCAAAGCTCGCCGATAAAACACCGGATTCCAATTCAAGGAATAACTCGCGTACTTTTTCCTGGCGCACATCAGCAAGCAAACGCAAATTTTCAGCGCTCATCTTTAACATCCCGCTGAAATCGTCGTAACGAACCTGGCCGCTGATAATTAACAGCCCATCTTTCAATAAAACATCGCGGGCATTATTCAGCGTTTCAGCAAATACCGTTACATCCATACGCCCGGTGCGATCGTCAAGGGTGACAATGGCCATATTATCGCCGCGTTTGGTTTTCACTATACGCTGGGAAATAATTAATCCTGCAATGGTTTGATTACTTTTTTCAGGTTTTAAATGCGCGATGCGGGAGCTAACCAAATGTTCCAATTCGCTTTCATACTCATCGATAGGATGCCCTGTCAAATACAAACCGAGTGTTTCTTTTTCAGAGTTCAAACGCTCTTTCATCGTCCAGGTGCGAGTGCGACGAAAATCTGCATAGACATCTTTAGTCGATTGCTCTTCTGCGATCACCGCGCCGAATAAATCCATCATTCCCGCATTGGAGTTTGCTGTCGCCTGTTCTGCAGTTTTTACCGCTTCACTCATTGAAGCAAACATCACCGCACGATCATGGTCAATGAGATGATTATCGGAATCATACGTTGGCCCCAAACGATCTGCGGCACCGGAACGAATAATCGCTTCCAGTGCACGTTTATTCACTTTGCGTGGATCAACACGCGCGCAGAAATCAAATAAATCTTTAAACGGGCCGCCTTCGTTGCGCGCAGCAATAATAGATTCCACCGGACCTTCGCCCAGGCCTTTAATTGCGCCCAAACCATAAATAATTCGGCCTGCGTCATCCACCGTAAAATGAAATTCACCAGAGTTCACATCTGGCGGTAATAATTTCAATTTCATGGTACGGCATTCTTCGATAAAGGTTACGACCTTATCGGTTTTGTCCATGTCCGATGACATGGTTGCCGCCATAAAATGTGCCGGGTAATGCGCTTTTAACCACGCGGTTTGATAAGAAACAATGGCATAAGCGGCCGAGTGCGATTTGTTAAAACCATAACCCGCAAATTTTTCTACCAGATCGAAAATCTTTATCGCCAACTCAGGATCAACGCCCTGGTTTTTTGCACCTTCTTCAAATACCGAGCGCTGCTTGGCCATTTCTTCCGGTTTTTTCTTACCCATCGCACGGCGCAACATGTCCGCACCACCTAGCGTATAACCCGCAAGCACCTGCGCAATTTGCATTACCTGTTCCTGGTAAACAATTACGCCGTATGTCGGTTCTAGTACTGGTTTTAAGGTGTGATGCTGGAATTTTGCATCGGGATAGGCAACTTGCGCACGGCCGTGTTTGCGGTTGATAAAGTCATCCACCATGCCCGACTCCAATGGACCCGGACGGAAAAGTGCTACCAATGCAATCAAGTCTTCAATATTGTCTGGTTGTAAACGCTTGATCAGATCTTTCATGCCGCGGGATTCCAACTGGAACACCGCCGTTGTTTCTGCGCGCTTTAACAAGCTAAATGTTTTTGTATCATCAAGTGGAATTGCGCTGATATCGAGTGGCGGCTCACCTTTTTTTATACGCTGCTTATCGATCATGATACGCGCCCAATCGATAATTGTGAGCGTGCGCAAACCGAGGAAGTCGAACTTCACCAGGCCTGCTTCTTCTACGTCGCCTTTATCGAATTGCGTAACCAGACCACTGCCGGTTTCATCGCAAAATAACGGCGCGAAATCGGTGAGTTTTGTCGGAGCAATTACTACACCACCCGCGTGCTTACCAACGTTACGGGTGAGGCCTTCCAACTGCACAGCCATTTCCCAGATTTCGCCAGCATCACCATCTATCGCAATAAACTCTTTTAACTGCGGCTCTTCTTCCAATGCCTGTGCAAGTGTCATCCCCGGTGTGGGGGGAATCATTTTCGATAATTTATCGGCGAGGCCGTAGGATTTTCCTTGAACGCGCGCCACATCGCGCACCACCGCTTTTGCAGCCATGGTACCGAAGGTAATAATCTGGCTTACAGCATCGCGCCCATAGTTATCTGCCACATAAGAAATAACTTTATCGCGGTTATCCATGCAGAAATCGATATCGAAGTCAGGCATGGAAACACGTTCCGGATTAAGGAAACGTTCGAATAGCAAATCGTATTCGAGTGGATCAAGGTCAGTAATTTTTAGTGAATAAGCAACGAGTGAACCTGCACCTGAACCACGCCCCGGACCTACTGGAATGTCATGATCTTTTGCCCACTGGATAAAGTCCATTACGATAAGGAAGTAACCGGGGAATCCCATCTGGATAATAATATCCAACTCAAACGTGAGCCGGTCTTCGTAAATCTTACGTCGCTCGGCATAATCAGATGCTGATTTATCCAGAATGCGCTCAAGCCGCTCATCCAAACCTTCATGGGAAATTTTGCGAAAAAACTCTGCTTCAGTTAAACCATCAGGCACAGGATATTCAGGCAAAAAATATTTACCCATTTGAATATTGATCGTGCAACGTTTGGCGATTTCGATAGTGTTCGCGATGGCTTCCGGAATATCACTAAACAATTCCGTCATTTCTTCGGCGGAGCGCAAATGTTGTTGATCGCTGTAGCGACGCTCGCGACGCGGGTCATCCAGCGTTCTTCCCTCACCGATACAAACTCGCGCTTCATGCACTTCAAATTCACTGGCTTTAATAAAACGTACATCGTTGGTTGCCACAACAGGGCAATTCATTTCACTGGCAAGCGCTACCGCTGCGTGCAAATGGTTTTCATCATTTTCACGACCAGTCCGCTGCAACTCCAGATAAAAGCGATTGGGAAATTCCTGCATCCAACCGGCTAATAATTCCTGGGCCTGCGTAGGCCTTCCACCCAGCAATGCCATCCCCACATCACCAAACTTTCCACCGGAAAGTGCGATGACTCCTTCGCTGTATTCACTTACCCACTCACGCTGAATATAGGCAACACCTTGCTGCTGGCCCTGACGCCATCCGCGCGAAATCAATTCGATAATATTTTTGTAACCTTTGTCATTCATTGCTAACAAAGTGAGCAATGTGGGTTTTCCTTCCGTATCACTACTGGCAACCCAGAAATCACTACCAGCAATCGGTTTCACACCAGAGCCTTGTGCTGCTTTGTAAAACTTGATTAATCCATAAAAGTTGGTTTGATCGGTAATGGCGCAGGCAGGCATATTTAATTCAGCCACGCGCTTGACCAATGATTTGATTCGCACCAGGCTGTCGCTCAGTGAGAATTCGGTGTGCAAACGTAAATGGACAAAATTAGCAGCGGGCATAATGAGTTTCTTGAAGCGAAATTGGCAAAAAATTAGAAGAGTTGCATTTGTTCTATTTTGGCTCTTACAGGCGCATAAGAGGTTCGATGTATAGGCGTAATTCCCAGTTTTTCCAACGCGTCCATGTGTACTTTAGTGGGATAACCTTTGTGATCCGCAAATCCATAACCGGGATATTCTTTATCCAGCAAAACCATTTCGCGATCACGGGTAACCTTTGCCAAAATGGAGGCTGCACTGATTGCAGCAACACGGCTGTCACCTTTCACGACAGCTTCCGCCTGATATTTCCATTTTGGTAATTTATTGCCATCGACCAATACATGTTCCGGCTGAATATGTAATCCCTGCACAGCGCGAGTCATTGCCAATAAACTGGCTTGCAAAATATTGATCTTGTCGATTTCCGCTACTGATGCGCGCGCAATGCACCAGCTTTTAGCCTTGAGTTGAATTTCATCAAATAGCAGCTCGCGTTTTTTTTCGGTTAATTTTTTTGAATCATCCAAACCCGTAATAGGATTATCAAAATCCAGGATAACCGCAGCGGCAACCACATCACCGGCAAGCGGGCCGCGGCCCACTTCATCACAACCCGCTAATAAAATTCCACGATAGCTGGTAACAAAGGGTTCCAGAATAGTCATCAATCACCTCAGGATGTTTTGCCGATCAGTTTCATTATGGCATCAGCGGCGCGCGCGCTTGCATCGCGCTTCAGTTCATCATGCATAGCTGTAAACGTATCGCTCAGTTGCTGTGCCTGATCGGGGTTTTCAAAATAATTCATGACTGCACTGCTCAGTGCTTCCGGTGTCGCCTTGTCCTGAATCAATTCAGGGACCAGCATTTTTTGAGCGAGCAAATTAGGCAGTGAAATCCAGGGCGTTTTTACCAGCCAGGATAAAATCAAATGCGACAAGGGCGCCAGCCTGTAGGCAACCACCATAGGTTTCTTTAATAACAGCGCTTCCAGCGTAACGGTACCTGATGCGAGCAGCACTACATCGGCAGCCGCCATAGCTTCATGTGAATGGCCGTGCACCAATTCAATAGGGAAGTCGACGTAATCGTTAAGCTCGATGTGCAATTGTCGATAGCGATCAGAATTCGCAGCAGGAATGACAAAGTGCAAACTTGGATCTTGTTCCAGGCAATAAACCGCAGTACGCATAAACAAATCACCCATGCGCTCAACTTCCGAAGAGCGACTACCGGGCAACAACGCCACAATCCTGCCCTCTTCCGGCAGACCTAACATTTTGCGTGCGGCCACTTTATCGACTTGCACCGGAATTTCATCGGCTAGATGATGGCCAACAAATTCGACGGGAACATTATGCTCTTGATAAAACTTTGCTTCGAAAGGCAAAAGCGTCAGCATTAAATCCACTGAGCGCGCAATTTTAAAAATTCTTTTTTGTCGCCATGCCCACACGGAAGGACTGACATAGTGAACCGTTTTAATACCATTTTCTTTAAGCGATGCCTCCAGCGGAATCGTGAAATCGGGTGAGTCTATCCCAATAAAAACCGCGGGAGGATTAGCAATAAAATGTTCGCGTAAAAATTTGCGGATACGTAACAATTCAGGCAGACGTTTTAGCGGTTCAATCAATCCCATAACCGCTAAACGATCTTGAGGAAAATAGGAATGAAAACCTTCAGCCAACATCCGCGGGCCGCCGATTCCGGAAAACTCTGCATTAGGAAAGTGTTTGCGCAACTCATGCATTAATGCTGCGCCGAGAATATCTCCGGATGCTTCTCCGACAACAATACCTATGTGTATGTGATCAGACACAAGCCCTCCGGATTTTTTATACAATAAATCTATCGCTGTGTGCGTATTGTTGTTCTAGCGAACAATACCGCGTTCGGATGATTTTAAAGAGTCGATTAACAATTGCAGTGGTGCACAACCAGCAACCTGGGTATCCAGTTCTACGAGTGCCTCATCAAGAGTCAGCCCGCGACGATAAATAGTTTTATAAGCTTTGGTTAAAACAGCAATATCTTCTTTGGAAAACCCGCGGCGACGCAGCCCTTCCGTATTAATATTTTTTGCTTCCGCAGGACTGCCATTAACCATGACATAAGCCGGAACATCTTTACCAATCGCTGTACCCATGCCGGAAAAACTATGCGCACCGATTTTGCAAAATTGATGCACCAGAGTAAAACCGCTAAGAATCGCCCAATCGCCAATGTGTACGTGGCCAGCCAATGCAGTATTGTTTACCAGGATACAGTGGTTTCCAATTACGCTGTCATGCCCAACATGGACATATGCCATTAACAAGTTGTGACTGCCAATGGTCGTTTCACTGCGATCCTGCACTGTACCGCGATGAATAGTGACACCCTCGCGAATAGTATTGTGATCGCCAATGACAAGACGCGTTGGTTCGCCTTTATATTTCAGATCCGGAGTGTCTTCACCAATGGAGGAAAACTGGTAAATACGATTGTGCTTACCAATGCAGGTTGGCCCTTTAATGACGACATGTGATGCAATCACACTGCCTTCATCGATTTGCACATCCGGGCCAATCACAGTCCAGGGCCCTACTTCTACATCAGCAGCAAGTTTGGCATCCGGATGAATAATTGCAGATGGATGAATCAAAATAATCTCTCACTCATTGCTAAAGTAAGGGTGAGTAATTCACCTTATATACTGCGATCCGCGCAAAGAATGGTTGCAGATGCAGCAAGAACTCCATCAACGCTAGCTTTACATTCAAACTTCCAGATGCCACGTTTTTCAGACACGACACGCGATTCCAATTGCAAACGATCACCAGGAACAACCTGACGCTTAAAACGAACGTCATCAGCGCCAGCAAACAAATAAATAGAACCATCTTGTGGTTTTTTATTCATGGTTTTAAAACCGAGAATGCCTGACGCTTGCGCCATTGCTTCAATAATCATCACGCCGGGAAATACGGGGAATTGAGGGAAATGACCGTTGAATACCGCCTCATTGATGGTGATATTTTTGTAAGCGACAATAGATTCGCCTTCAACCAACTCGACTACGCGATCCACTAATAAAAATGGATAACGGTGAGGAAGGTATTCGCGAATTTCATTAACATCCATCATGGTCG
Organism: Cellvibrionaceae bacterium; assembly: GCA_021151825.1. GTDB lineage: Bacteria > Pseudomonadota > Gammaproteobacteria > Pseudomonadales > Cellvibrionaceae > Cellvibrio. The sequence continues at coordinate 178,118 of JAGKWQ010000004.1, read as the reverse complement.
ATGACCCCAAGCAAAATAAAATTATTCTCCACCGCTACTATTGCGGTCGAGTTTGATTAGACGCGTTGCCAATTTATCGAGCTGGCGAAAACGCGCCGCATTCTTACGCCATTCTTTGGTTGGCCCAAGCGCAGTTCCTGAAGAATAAGAGCCCGATTCAGTAATTGAACCTGTTACCAGACTCATGGCAGTAATATGTACCCTATCGGTAATTGTCAGATGCCCAACTATGCCAACTGCACCTGCAATCGTACAATATTCGCCAATAGAAGTAGTGCCAGCAATTCCTGTTTGCGCGGCAATTGCAGTACCTTTCCCAATACTGACATTATGGGCAATTTGCACCTGATTATCGATGATAACACCATCGGCTATGTAGGTATTATCTAATGCACCACGATCAATACAAGTACACGCACCTATTTCAACGTTGTTACCAATAACAACTCCCCCCAGCTGATGAATTTTTACCCATTCACCAGCATCAGGAGCAAAACCAAATCCATCAGCACCAATTACAGCACAGCTATGTATACGGCAATCGGAACCAATACTGACACCGTGATAAATACTTACCTTGGCCGCCAGTTTTGTATTATTTCCGATAACACTGTCATCACCAATATAACAACCAGGCCCAACAACAACCCCATCACCCAATTTCACTCCATCACCCAAAACGGCGTTGGCACCGACGGATATATCACTACCCAGTAGGCAATTAACACCAATAACAGCTGTAGGGTGAATACCGGAAAATGGGGCATTAGATAAATCAAAAAGCTTTGTTGCTTTTGCATAAGCAACATAAGGCTTTTTAACAACCAGCTTATTGCCTGCAAACTCTTCAATTAAATCCGGATGAATAAGCACAGCACCCGCTGAAGTAGCAGGGAGATATTTTTTGTAAGCGGGATTTGCAATAAAGGTTAAATCGTTGGCTGTTGCAGTTTGCAATGTAGCCAACGCACTTATTTCCTGTTGCGGATCACCGATTAACTCGGCCTCCAACAAGGCTGCCAATTCAGCTAATAAATAAGTGCGCGCCACAATAAACCTGAACTTATTTAGCTTTGTTGAGCAGTTCGGTCACTTTTGAAGTTAAATCGTTTTCCGGCTTCGCCATCATCACTGATTTAGCATCAACGATCATGGAAATATTTTCAGATTCAACTAATTGCTTTACCGCAGCTTCCATTTTTGGTCCAAGCTCTTGCATAACTTGCTGCATTAACGCCTGCTGTTCAGATTGCAATTTTTTGCCCTGGAATTGGTAATCCTGACCAAGGCTTTGCAGTTTCTTTTCTTTCTCAGCGATTTGTTCTGCACTCCACACTGATTTATTTTTTTGATATTCAGCTTGCAGTGCTTTGATATCTGCAGTCAAACCATCCAGCTTGGCTTTGGCAGCTGCAAACTCGGCGCTCTTTTGCAACTTATCAAATTTTGCTTTGGCGGCCGCAGTGCCCATCACAGCTGCAGTAGGATCCAGCACTACCACTTTGCCCTGCGCCCAAGACACAGCAGATACCAGTGATAAAGCCATTACAGCGAATAATTTTTGTGTAACAGTCACAATCTTTTCCTCTTAAATAATCAGATAAAACATTTATTGTTAGAAAGTTTGCCCCAAGGAGAACTGGAACACTTCAGTACGATCAGCTTCATTTTCCCTAATAGGTTCAGCAATACTAAAAGTCATAGGGCCGAAACCTGATATCCACGTTAAACCTAAACCCACCGAAGCGTTGATGTGATCAATGTCAACATCATAACAATTCGATTGGGTTTTCCCACAGTTGGTATCAAACACATTACCAGCATCAAGGAAGAATGTTGTTTGAATAGAACGTTGATCTTTGATGAACGGTAATGGGAACAGAACCTCCGCCCCGCCCTGGATCAAAACGTTACCACCAAACGCTCCGCGGTTACGGCCAACGTAATTATTGTTATTGGCGTTAGTCATCAACTCACCCGCTGTACAACCGGGGCCACCCGGAGCATTAGGGTCTTCACATAAAACGTATGCAGGCCTACCTCTTTCACTATCCTGACGTATACCATCACCATTCAAATCATCCCAAACAGTGTAGTTGTAAACTTCAGTACGAATATAAGTACTACGAGGCCCCAAGGTATTACGTTCAAATCCACGAACAGACCCAAATCCGCCTGCGTAGAAGTTTTCGAAGAATGGTAATTCGTCCAAATCACCATAAGCATCTGCATATCCCAAGCGAGTGTGCAGTCTTAATGTAAAGGCACGAGTCAAAGGAATAAATAACTGACCATTGTAGTTAAGTTTGTAATATTCCAAATCACCGCCTGGCAAAGAAATCTCGAACGAAAATTGCTGCTGCGTCCCACGGTTAGCCAACACCCCACGGTTCAATGTAGATCTCAACCAATAGACACTTGCCTGGGCATCATTGAAAGTATCACCGTAGATATCCAGAAACCCTTTCGGCCCTAACATATCTTCGGTAATAGTCTGCGGTTCATAGAGTCCGGCTGGATAATCAAAGCCATTTGCCTCGCGCAAGATCAACTCATAATTTTGTGCTTGCGTGATATAACCAATTTCAGGATTCCAATTTGGAGAACGAATAATCTCCTGAGATGAATAGGATGTTGGAGTTACTTCCAGACTACGCAAACCTATATCAAAACCAATACGTTCGATATCGGAAATTGGATAACCAAAATTTAACTTTCCGCCGTAAACGTTAGTACTGTAAGGCGTGATGTTATAAGAACCATAATCACTTTTGGTGTAATACAAACTAACGCCACGACTTACACCATCGGGTGTGAAATAAGGATCGTTATAATTGAAGTTGTAAGCGGTTTGATAACGGTTGTGGCTGAAACTAAAACCCACTTGCTTACCAGTACCAAACCAGTTGTTTTGTTGGATACTGGCAGAAAACAATAGCCCGGAATATTGCGCATAACCAACCTGTAAACCCATGCTACCTGACGGCTGCTCTTCTACAGTGTATTCCACATCAATTTGATCTGAAGTACCGGGAACTTCTTTGTTTTCTACTTTTACTTCTTTAAAGAAACCTAAACGCTCCAGACGAACTTTGGAGTTTTCAATTTGTGCAGAGTTTGCCGAACCACCTTCCATTTGCCGCATTTCACGGCGTAACACTTCGTCAATTGTTTTGGTATTGCCACGGAAATTTACGCGGTTTACATATGCGCGTTTGCCCGGCTCAATAAAGAAGGTGATTTTTACTGTTTTGTCAGCGTCATTACGCTCTGGCATGCCCTCTACTTTAGCGAATGTATAGCCTTCATTACCTAAGCGTTTGGTTACATATTCTTCTGAGGTAGTCATTAAAATTTGCGAGAAGATTTGCTCTGGCTGCATCAGAATCATGCTGCGAATAATCGCTTCATCAATCGCAGGATCACCAGCGAGTTCTACACTGCTGACCTTATAAATATCACCTTCGGTAATATTGACTGTTACGAATATTTTGGATTTATCCGGACTCAAAGAGATCTGTGATGAATCAATTTTAAAGTTCAGGTAACCGCGATCCATATACCAGGATTCAAGACGCTCAAGGTCACCTTTCATTTTTTCTTTATTATATTTGTCGTTGCCAGTAATCCACGACCACATGCCGGTTGTTTTCAATTCAAACAAATCAATCAATTCTTCTTCGGTATATTTAGTATTACCAACGATATTGATCATTTTGATGCGAGAGGGACTACCCTCATCAATTTTCACCAGGACTTTAACCTGATTACGTGGCATATCTTCAATTTCAATATTTACACTGGCGCCATAGCGGCCCTGGTTAACATACTCACGCTGTAACGCCTGGGTGATACCTTCCAGTGTTGCACGTTGGAAAATTTGCCCTTCGGACAAGTTGTTATCTTTCAAACTGTCCATCAGGTTTTCAGTCTTGATAGCCTTGTTGCCCTTCAGTTCAATTTTGTTGATTGCCGGGCGCTCTTTAATTACCAACACCAAAACATCACCATCGCGTTGGATGGCAACATCGGAAAAATAACCAACTTTAAACAGTTCACGGGTGGCATTTTGAATATCAGCCTGAGTAAGCACATCACCCACACGAATCGGCAAGGCACTGAATACAGTACCGGCAGAAACCCGCTGCAAGCCTTCAACACGAATGTCACTTACCCGAAACGTTTGTGCTTGCACCGCCGCAGCGAGAAAAAGCACGAGCAAACCGCTAAAAAATCGCATCAAAACTTGCTTCATAGAATCTGTTCTAACCATTAATGGATGTTGGTTGCAGCCAGGTGTATCTGCTAGAGCCGCATTATGTCGTTATAGATTGCCAGTACACTCAGGCTAATGACCAAAAAGAGACCAATCTGGTACCCCAGCAACTGCACCTTGTCGGACACCGGTTTCCCCTTAATTACTTCAATGAAGTAATAAAATAAGTGGCCGCCATCCAGCACAGGAATAGGCAACAGATTGAACACCGCCAGGAAGACACTCAGCAAAGCGACAAAACCAATAAAACTCATCAAGCCGCTCTCGGCTGAAGAGCCCGCCACCTTAGCAATGGTTATCGGTCCACTCAAGTTTTTCGTGGAAATTTCGCCAAGAATCAATTTTTTGACTGATAAAAGAACAAAACCAGTGGTTTCCCAGGTTTTGTTGAGCCCGGCAATGAAGGCTCCAACAAAAGAATAGTTATAAATGCGCAATGCACTATCAGGAAATTCATATGCTTGAGGGCCCATTCCCACCTTTCCCTGATCTTTTCCTTTTTCATTCACTGTATCTGGAATTAACGTAAGGGTTAAATCCTTACCCTCGCGCTCCAGGGTTACAGTCAGAGGCGAACCCGGTCGCTGCCGTATATATTCCACCCACACTCTCCAGTCCGTTATGGCTACCCCATCTACCTGGATCAATTTATCGCCAACTTTAAAACCAGCCCGCTCAGAAGGACTATCAGGTAGTACATCCCCTACTACAGCGGGAATGGAGGGCAATTGAAGACCTACACCCAAACCCGCAACAGGATCCGGATCGGCAGCATCACGCAGCCACTCATGTAACTGGGCCTCAGACTCATATTGAAAGTGGGAATTATCTGAATAGGAGACGGTGAAACTAATAGTCCCAGTCTCCCCCAAGCGATTAAGTAAGACACGGTTTAATGCTTGCCAGGTTGGTGTTGGTTGACCATCAATCGCCACAATTTGCTGGCCCTTTTCAAGCCCGGCATGTGCTGCGATTGAATTGGGAGAAACAGAGCCGATTATCGGGATAATTCCCCGCTCCCCTTGCCATAACAACAACCCCCAGAACAAAAAAATTGCCAGGATAAAATTGGCGATAGGACCTGCCGCCACAATCGCGATGCGTTGCCACACCGATTTATTATTGAATGCCATATGACGCTCTTCAGGCGCGACAATACCTTCACGTTCATCAAGCATTTTGACGTAACCACCCAAAGGTAAGGCAGCAAGGGCATATTCAGTACCTTGGCGATCGCGCCAGGACCACAGAACTTTCCCAAAACCAATTGAAAAACGGTGAACCTTTACCCCACAACGGCGAGCCACATAAAAGTGCCCGAACTCATGGATAGAGACGAGAACCAGAAGCGCTACCAGAAAAGACAAAATTGTCTGGAGTATTGCCATGTACCTAACCTCAGGGGGAGCTTGCGAACATCAATGCGGACATTACCAACGTGCGATCAGTTGCTGAGCCAAAGCCCTGGCCTCAGTATCGGCGCCTTGGACATGTGCCAGATCAAGGGGTTCAATGGAGGGCAAACGGGCCAACACATCAGCAATAACGACTGCTATCTGATCAAACCGGATTTTGCGCTGCAAAAAAGCAGCAACCGCTTCCTCATTGGCTGCATTTAAAATCGCTGGCGCAGTCCCTGAAACTTCTGCCGCTTGCTGGGCCAATTGCAAACACGGAAAACGCGCGTAATCAGGGCTGCTGAAATCCAGCCGTGCGGTAGCAATCAGATCCAGGCTCGCGACACCTGACTCAATACGCTCCGGCCACGCTAAAGCATGGGCAATTGGCGTACGCATATCAGGATTTCCCAATTGCGCGAGAACAGATCCATCAATGTACTCAACCATCGAATGAATTACGCTCTGCGGGTGGATTACTACCTGGATTTGCTGCGGGCGAGTATTAAAAAGCCAACAGGCTTCGATCAGCTCCAATCCTTTATTAAGCATAGTGGCGGAATCCACCGAAATTTTTTGCCCCATACTCCAATTTGGATGGGCGCATGCCTGCTCGGGTGTCACCTTTGGCAGATCACTGACAGGGGTATTTCGAAACGGGCCGCCCGATGCGGTCAGCAAAATTTTGCGCACCCCACTGGATTTTAATCCATCACGCAGATAATCAGCACGATGATTGGGAAGGCATTGAAAGATCGCGTTGTGTTCACTGTCGATAGGCAACAGTACAGCCTTATGTTCAGCAACCGCACGGGTAAATAAACCACCCGCCATCACTAATGCCTCTTTATTAGCAAGCAAGACTTTCTTTCCTGCCCTGACTGCCGCCAGGGTTGGCAAAAGACCTACTGCGCCAACAATTGCGGCCATCACCGTATCGACCTGCTCATGCGCAGCAACTTGCTCAAGTGCAACAGAACCCTGTAGAACTTCAGTTTTACATCCTTGGCGACGCAGCTCCAGTTCCAGCTCTCGCGCTGATTCAGGATCCTTCAGCACCGCATAACGCGGCTGATGCACCAGGCACTGGGTTGCCAATACCTGCCAACGGCGGTCGGCGGTCAACGCAAACACTTTGTAGCGTTCGGGGTGACGCGCAACCACATCCAGGGTACTGACCCCGATAGAGCCAGTCGCCCCTAAAACGGTGATTGATTGAATGGTTAGTGACATATCAAACACTCACACCGGAACCGAACACGCCCGTCGCTAAAAGTGCCATGGCAAACACCGGTGCACCGGCGGTAATTCCATCTACCCGATCAAGAATACCGCCATGGCCAGGTAATATACTGCCGCTGTCTTTCACGCCAGCGTGGCGTTTGACCATACTCTCCAGAAGATCGCCTAGTACCGACACCAAACTAGTAGGGATGATCACTAAAAGTATTCCGACCAGACCAACACTCAATATCTGATTCAACACCAGCGCCAATACGCAATTGGCGATAAATCCACCCGCAAAACCCTCCCAGGTTTTGCCAGGACTAACTGCAGGCGCCAATTTGTGGCGACCAAAACGGCGGCCGGCAAAATAACCACCACTATCTGCAATCGCCACTACCAGCATCAACAGCAATACCAACCAGGCACCATTTACCTGCTGCCGAACATAAACCAGTGCAACCCAGGTAGGGATTAACACTACCAAACCCATCAACAAACGCAGACCTTTATGCCCCCAGAGAAGCGCACTGGACGGATATCCCTGCACTAGCAATAAGGCCAATGCCCACCAGCCACAACCAACGAGCAATAAATCGCGAATAGCTTCATCATTTAATCGAGGGCTTGCCTCACCCTCAAATCCGAGATAGGCAGATGAACCTACCAACAAGGCGAATATGACAACTACATAAATACTGCGCTGCCAAATCGCAGAAAAACCGGAAAGGTTAGCCCACTCCCAAGCACCAATTAGGACAACCACGCCAATAAAAAATGAAAAATATCCAGCAGGAAGACCAAAGAGAGCAGCAAGAAAAATTGCAGCAAGAATCAATGCGGTAATAACACGTTGCTTAAGCATTAAGTGCACCTGCTTCGACTTGATCACCTGTCATTCCAAAACGACGCTGGCGCTCGTGAAAACTATTAGCCGCCTTTTTCAATTCATCACCATCAAAATCCGGCCAGAGTTTGTCACTGAAAAATAATTCGGCATACGCGCATTGCCACAGTAAAAAATTACTAATACGCACTTCACCACCCGTGCGAATTAATAAATCCAGTGGAGGCAAGCTGGCAAGACAAGTATGTTGATGCAGTGATTCTTCGGTTATATCGGATGGCGTTAATTGGCCATCTGCAACCTGCTGCGCCATTTTTTGTGCAGCTTGGGCAATATCCCATCGCCCACCATAATCAGCAGCTATCACCAACGTTGTTTTTCCGCCAGCGGTGACTTCTTCCGCCGCAGCAATTGCTTTTTGAATAGAAGGACTAAAGCGTTCGCGATTACCAATCACACGCAAAGCGACATCTTTTTTCTTTAATGCTTTAGCTTCATTTTTAAGATACAGCAGAAACAGGGACATCAATGCTTCTACTTCTAGCGGCGGGCGCCGCCAGTTTTCGCTACTGAATGCAAATACCGTCAATACTTCTATACCCAATTCCTGACAGGCAGCCATTACATCACGGATACGCTCCACACCTACTTTATGGCCAGACACTCCCGCCATGCCACGCTGCTTGGCCCAGCGATTATTGCCATCCATAATGATCGCCACATGGCGAAGATTATTGTCAGTCACGCGCTTCTCCCAACGACAGGCTTATATATTGACGCAAACAAGAATTTGCCTGTTTTACTTTCGGTAGTGGTGTTTGCAAACTATCAGGCCCGGCAATACCGGGCCTGATTATTGGATACTGCTTGATACACTTCAGATTAAATAGCCATCAAATCTGCTTCTTTTGCAGTCAACGCCTTATCAACTTCGGCGATATATTTATCAGTGATTTTCTGAATATCATCCTGTGCACGACGATCATCATCTTCACCAATCGCTTTATCTTTCAACAATGCTTTTACATCACCCAATACATCGCGACGCACATTGCGCACAGCAACACGACCATTTTCTGCTTCTGCACGCGCTTGCTTGATAAAGTTTTTACGCGTTTCTTCAGTGAGCATCGGCAATGGGATACGAATCAAACCATTATTTGTTGATGGATTTAAACCCAGATCCGATTTCATAATCGCTTTTTCAATCACCGGAACCAGATTACGCTCCCACGGACTTACCGACAGCGTACGCGCATCTTCGATATTAATATTCGCCACCTGACTCAGCGGCGTCGGAGTGCCGTAATAATCCACACTGATGCCATCCAACAAACTTGGGTGAGCACGACCAGTACGAATTTTATTGAAATTATTACCCAATACTTCAATCGCTTTTTTCATACGCGCTTCAGCATCTTTTTTGATGTCATTAATCATGATTTATCCTCTTCAATCAAAGTACCTTCGTTGCTACCCACAACGATATTCAACAGTGCGCCAGTTTTATTCATGCGGAAAACCCGCACCGGCATATCGTGCTCACGGCACAAGCAAATTGCTGTTAAATCCATTACACCAAGTTTTTTATCCAACACTTCATCGTAAGAAAGACGATCATATTTGGTCGCGGTTGGATCTTTTTTCGGGTCAGCAGAATAAACTCCATCCACTTTTGTAGCCTTCAACACAATATCGGCATCAACTTCAATACCACGCAAACAAGCAGCAGAATCAGTAGTAAAGAAAGGATTACCCGTACCAGCAGAAAATATAACAACCTCACCCGAGTTCAAAAAACGCACTGCACGACGGCGATCATAATGCTCCACCACACCACTCATAGGAATGGCTGACATAACACGGGAAGAAATGTTGGAGCGCTCCAGCGCATCACGCATTGCCAGGGCATTCATTACTGTGGCCAGCATTCCCATATGATCGCCAGTGACGCGATCAAGCCCCGCCGCACTTAATGCAGCACCGCGAAACAGGTTGCCGCCGCCAATCACCAGGCCAACCTGCACACCGATACCCACTAACTGACCAATTTCCAGAGCCATTTTGTCGAGTACTTTAGGGTCAATCCCGAATCCTTCGGTTCCCATTAGCTCCTCGCCACTCAATTTCAACAGGATACGCTTGTATTTCTTATCTCTGGGGCTGGACATAAATGCTCTCCAAAACAATGAGTTAGCCGCAAATGCCCGCCTCAAACGGGGGCCGAAAAAAATCGGTGCAGTGTAACAGAAAAAGCCCCTCCGTTTACGGCTAGCAACACCTTTTTCAACTTCTGTTATTACCCACGCAAACAAAACCGCACCCTCTTAGTCAATTAAACAATAAGAAGGTTTTTAAGATTGATTTCCACCGAGTCTCATCGATACTTATGCCAAATCAAAAAGAATGTCGTGATTCCAGTCAATGAATGATAAAAACTTTAACAGCGTGCTCCTCGCCTCGATCCTTATTACCCTGATATTGGTGGTTGGAGTTCATTTTGTTCCCGATAAACGACTTCTACTATTGCCTGACAGCAGCGCCCGCCTCTACCTGTTAACCAAGCCATTACCCGATGGAAGCCCTTCTTCCGAATGGACTAACAACCAACACACCGCCTGGAAATGCACAAAGCCGGAAAATTACAACATCGATTATTTCCCCTGTGCATTTACGATAGACATGTCCAAATCCGCCGAAATCGGAATGGACCTATCCAGTTTCAATCACATCAATCTGCACTTAAATTACCAGGGCAGCTCGAATAAAGTCCGTATTGCCATTCGCAATTTCAATAGCGACTACTCCAAAACCAGCGACAGCAATAGCACCAAATTTAATGCTATCCAAATTCACGCAAGCGAACTCAATAAAGAATTACACCTCTCTCTTTCGTCATTTGCCGCCGCAGACTGGTGGTTAACGCAATACAACATCCCCCTGTCACGCTCCGCACCGGAAATGAACAACGCCATGGTGATCACCGTCGATTTTGGTGAGCCAATACAATCAGGCACTCATAGCTTCGAGTTGAAAAAAATTGAACTACAGGGTGAATGGATAGCGGTAGAATATTGGTATCTAGGCATTCTTATTTTGTGGCTGGGCAGTATTTTTATCTTCGCCATCAAGCGCCTGCTCGAATTAAACGAGCAAACCAGGCACGATACGCAAGTGATCAACCAACTCAGCAACACCAACGAACAACTGCAAGAGGAGACCAATAAATTTCGTCGTTTGTCGACAGTTGACCCACTAACCCAACTCTACAATCGCTTTGGTATCGATCAGATTATTGCCAGTTTTTCAGGCAATAATCACCTTCACTCACCCAGCACTCCAAACTATTCATTATTGGTTATCGACATTGACCATTTCAAACACGTTAATGATCAATACGGACACGACAGTGGTGATTTGGTTCTGCAGCACATCGCCAAAATTATTCAATCCAATTTACGCGCGGGCGATTTTGTAGGCCGCTGGGGTGGCGAGGAATTTGTAGTTATCATGCCCGGCGCCAATCAAAAAACGGCCATGGCAATCGCGGAGATAATTCGCGAAGCCATTTTCAATACACCGTGCAATCTGGAAAAGCCATTGATTGTCAGCGCGAGCTTTGGAGTAAGCGAAAGACACACCGATGAGGATTTTGCGAGCTGCTTCAAACGCGCAGATAACGCGCTCTATAAAGCCAAAGAGCAAGGCAGGAATTGCTGCATTTATGCAGAGGAACAACTTTAGTATCATGCAAACACAACACACCGATAATACAAAGCATCCGCTACCATACCTGCAAATAAATTTAAGATAGTACTTCCACTTTTTTCCCATCAACCACTACATGACAGTCGGGTCAAATTGGCGACCATGCGCTCCACCCACAGGCTTATTAATTTGATATGACTTAGCTTTGAAAGCTCCTTTTAATGCATCAATTAAATCTTGATTTTTATTCTGGACAGCATAATAAAAACTATACACATTCCACTCTTCGTTACTCATACCAGAACCTTGCGGCGGCGAACCAATGAACATAGCAGGCATTGTTTTCGCATACCCCTTCCACTTGTTACAACTTTCACGCTGCTGCAAAATTTTGTCATTTTTTGATTCAAACAAGCTAGTCACGTCAATTGCAAAAAATTCATGCTCCATATCTTCCGGATCAAACTGCTGAGCCACATCAACCATCTTGGATATTGTTGGTTTCATGGCTTTTTCAACCCCATCCGATGTTGTTGAGGTTAGATGTTTGTAACCAGTTACCTTGTTCATTCTGCCTAGTTTTTTTAGCTCACCCGCAAAAAGCTCGGCAAAACTGGGTAATAATGACTCAGCACCAGACATGCAAGCCCTTATATCTATATCCCCCGTATGCTCTTCACTCCATCCCTCTTGTATCATCATTCCGCAAAGATCAGCTGCCGTAATACCACCCTGCAAAATAGGCTCCAGATTGGTGGTCCTCTCTTCCCGGGTTAATGGTCTCGTTAAACTATGGTAACCATGCGCAAATATATAAATTGTTTCAGTCGGTTCAACCTCACTAAATGCACCCGCTTTCGCACCCGACAAATTCGCTACGATTTGCGCACTATCTGAAATTAGACCATCCTCATTCACTGTGATAACTGCACGCTGGGCAACTGTAGTACCTGCCCCCTCAGTGGCGCACAGCTTTCTTTGCATAACAGCAGCTCCGTTTCGGGATTGAAGCATTGCATCTCCGAATTGCAATGCCCGCGCACCCATGACGTCAGCCTCACCCTCAAACCCGGCATCATCATTAACCAATAAATTACCTTTCATTTGTACAGTCGGCTTAACCCTCCCTTGCGCCTGCTGTACAACATGCCATGCTTCATGTGGCAAATGCTTTCCCTGCCCGGCGGCCACATGAATATCACTCCCCTGAGCATACGCATGGGCATTCAACTGAGCAGGCTTTTCGGAGTTATAGTGGACCCTCACATGATCCATGCTGATCCCGGAAAGGTTTTCGATCCCTGCTTTTAAATTATCAGGCAACCCTGTGCTGCCAGGCTTTGAAGGCATAACCGCTGTTAGCTGAGCAGCAGGCCCAGAACCAACTTCGAACTCACCTTGCGACAAATCTTCATCTTCCATGTATTGAATGGCACTTATAGAACCCGCTGAAAGAGATTGGTGAACGCTGTTTTGCTGTGTTTTTAATTGCGTTACCGATGCGCCAACATTCATTTTGGCTTGCAACATCTGCAAATTTTGCTGTTGTGAACTGGTAGCCATACTCGCCTGAACAGATTTTAGCTGCGCAGCGTGATCGCGATGATCTGCAAACGCCAACTGTAAATCAGCATTGCACTGCACCGGTGGCTGAATTACCTGGCACTGGCTGGATTGATCAACAGGAACCTTTACTTTGGTTTGCATTTTTATCAAATCCTTTAGTGGTGCAACATTGAGATCGCCTGAAAGGGCACAAGCAGCAAACAAGCATTCGAAGCTTAAACATCAACAAAGGGCAACACAAATACGCTGCATTACTTCGACACAAAAACCATGTGCCATAAAAAAACCCGCGCAAGTTACCCTGCGCGGGTTTTAATAACATCTTTTTTGCGAAGCGAATTACGCTTTGGCAGCAGCTACTTGCGCAGCAACTTCTGCAGCGAAATCTACAACCGCAACTTCGATGCCTTCGCCCACTTCCAGACGCACAAAGTTTTTCACAGTGGCGCCGCCAGCTTTAGCGAATTGAGCAACGGTTTGCTCTGGATTCTTAACGAAAGGCTGATCAACCAGGCTAGCTTCTTTCAGGAACTTGCTGATACGACCAACAATCATTTTCTCAACGATTTCAGCAGGCTTGCCAGCCATATCTGGTTGAGCGCGGATGATTTCTTTTTCTTTCTCTACCACGTCGGCTGGCATTTGATCAGAGCTAACTACTTGTGGATTAACTGCCGCTACGTGCATAGCAACATCTTTAGCCACTTCTTCGTTGCCACCTTCCAACTGCACCAACACAGCAATACGGCTATTCAAATGCAAATATCCACCTACCACACCACCCTCAACGAGACTGATGCGACGCACACTGATTTTCTCGCCAATTTTTTGTACCAATGCTTCACGCGCATTTTCCAACTCGCCCGCCATAACAGCTGCAACGTCGGTTTGCTTGGTGGTGAAAGCCTTATCCAATACGCTGTTTACGAATGCCAGGAAGCCGGCATCACGCGCAACGAAGTCAGTTTCAGAGTTAACTTCGATCGCAACACCGTAGCTGTTATCAGCAGCAACTTTAACAGCAACAACGCCGTCAGCCGCAGTGCGACCTTCTTTTTTAGCCGCTTTCAAACCGGAAACTTTACGCAGGTTTTCAATCGCCAGCTCGATATCGCCATTGGCTTCGCCCAGCGCTTTTTTGCATTCCATCATGCCAAGGCCAGTGCGGTCACGCAGTTCTTTTACCAGTGCAGGAGTAACAGCGCTCATGGTTAATTCCTCAAATAAAAGTGTTCGAATTCAAGTTGAAAAAAGGGGGCCAAGCCCCCTCTTCCGACAACCCTGCACGCGAAGCTAGCAGAGCTTTATGGTCGTTTAATGACTGATGCTACTGAATTACTCAGCAGAACCTTCAGCAGCAACGTACTCGTCTTTGTTTGGTACAGCAGAAGCAGACTTGGAACCTTCCAGGCACGCATCAGCGATTGCAGATACGTACAACTTGATCGCGCGGATGGCGTCGTCGTTGCCAGGAATCACGTAGTCAACGCCTTCCGGATTGCTGTTGGTATCAACGATACCGATAACAGGGATACCCAGCTTGTTAGCTTCCTGAATGGCAATACGCTCGTGATCAACGTCGATTACGAACAGTGCATCAGGTAAACCAGCGATGTTTTTGATACCGCCGATTGAACGCTCCAGCTTCTCCATATCACGAGAACGCATCAGAGCTTCTTTTTTGGTCAGCTTGGCGAAAGTACCGTCCTGGCTTTGAGCAGTCAGGTCAGACAAACGACGGATAGAAGCGCGGATGGTTTTGTAGTTAGTGAGCATGCCGCCCAACCAACGATGGCTCACGTACGGCTGGCCAGCACGTTCAGCTTGTTCTTTGATGGTTTTTTGCGCAGCGCGCTTGGTACCAACAAACAGGATTTTTTTCTTTTGCGAAGACAATTGGGTAATCAGTGCCAATGCTTCGTTAAACGCTGGAACAGTGTGCTCCAGGTTAATGATATGGATCTTGTTACGTGCACCGAAGATGTACTTACCCATCTTTGGGTTCCAATAACGGGTTTGGTGACCGAAGTGGACACCGGCAGACAACATGTCGCGCATGCTTACTTGTGGCATTTTAGTATTCCTACTGGGTTAGGCCTCCATACACCCCGCTAACCAACCAGCATGTTTGCAGTTTCTCTACTGACGCAGAGCCAAACATTAGGCACCCAGGTTTTGCGTGTCGATGTATGTGTGACGTTTGTTAAATAAATAATGGATTTTCCCGTTTTCCCAGCATTCCGAATGGAGCCTTGGAAAAAGAGGCGCGCTTTATACCACAAAAAACCAGCCAGATAAACCAAAATCCCTCATATCTACCGCTTTGCGGGCAAGCCAGTCTGGAATTTCGATGAATGTAAGGAACTGCATATCCCTCTAGGCTGCACCCGATTCAACTTGTACACTAGTTAAATCAACCCACAAGAAAACCCAGAGACCTCATCATGAAAGAAACCTGGCGCTGGTTTGGCCCCAAAGATACCGTCAGCCTGCAAAACATCGCCCAAGCCGGTGCCACCGGCATAGTCACTTCGCTCCACCATATCCCTACCGGTGCTGCATGGCCAATGGCGGATATTCTGGAGCGCAAAAAACTGATTGAAGATCAGGGGCTTGAGTGGGCAGTGATCGAGAGCATCCCACTCCATAACGACATAAAAACCCGTACCGGCAATTTCCAGCAATACATCGACAACTATAAAGAGTCGCTGCGCAACGTCGGTGCTGCCGGCGTGCAGGATGTGTGCTACAACTTTATGCCGGTAGTCGATTGGACTCGCACCAACTTGAATTACACCCTTTCCAACAACGCCCGCGCTCTGCGTTTTGAGATGAGCGACTTTGCGGCCTACGATGTTTACATCCTGCAACGCCCGAACGCAGAGCAATCCTATCGCCCTGATGTGCTTGCCAAAGCCAAGGCGCGCCTGGATGCCATGAGCGACGAAGAAAAGGTTCTGCTAGAGAAAAACATCATTGCCGGCTTGCCCGGTGGCGAAGGCTCTTATGACCGCGAAGGTATTCGCACCGCTATCGACCTGTTCATCAAAATGGGCGATGAAGGTATGCGCGCCAATCTGTTTGCTTTTCTGCGCGAAGTGATTCCTGTTGCCGAAGAAGCCGGTGTGCGAATGGCAATTCATCCGGACGACCCACCTTTTTCACTCTTTGGCTTGCCACGCGTTGTTTCAACCGCTGACGATGCACGCGCATTGCTCAATGCAGTGCCAAGTCCCGCCAATGGCTTAACACTTTGCGCCGGCTCTTACGGCGCTCGCTGCGATAACGATCTGGTTGCTATGGCACGCGAGTTTGGTGATCGCATTTACTTTGTGCACCTACGCAATATCAAACGAGAGGAAGACGGCTCTTTCTTTGAATCCGATCACCTGGATGGTGATAACGATATGGTCGGCCTGATTGAAGCCTTATTAGATGAAGAAGATCGCCGCAAACAAGCCGGCATCAACCTGCCAGCCATCGCGATGCGTCCGGATCACGGCCACTTAATGGGCGATGAAATTGGCAAAGCAGGGATCAACCCGGGTTATTCCTATGCGGGACGCATGAAAGGCCTGGCCGAACTGCGCGGGGTTATCCACGCACTGACTAGCCTGCGTCACCGTACTGCTTAACAAAAATCCCCGGCACAGTTCCTGAACCGGGGATTTTTATTTTATAAGTTACAATGGCGCAACATACACAGCATTAGTGCCGTCGACATAAAAAATATGCTTGTTCTGTAAATCGGGGAAATCACCTTGATTGACAATAAATTCAATCGCGTCATTTGACCAGGATTTGACCGGCTGAAGGACGGCTTTCGTTTTGGTTTCCCAGTTGGCGCTATCCGCTATTTCAATACGCTTCAGACTGAAGTCAAGTTGTGGCTGAGCCCAACCCATATGATGGCCATCTTCCGCAAAAGGGGTAACGGTATTGCCCAAAAGCGAGTAATCGTGCTTGGTACCAACCCCCAACTGCCCTGCCACCCACCCCATATAACCTCTGCTGATATCAGTCTGCAGAATGCCATTGACCATAAACGCGTAGCGGTCATTGGCAAAATCCAGTAGCAGTTCGATACGGTTCCATTGGTTGTTAATGGCAACCGTCTGGTCAGCATAACCTATTGGCCAGCCATCATTATTACCTTCCGCACGCCAGGTAAATTGACCAGAGTGCGGTGCTTTGGTGGGGTAAATATTAGTTGTCTTAGGGGCCAATGGACTGTCTTTTAAAAACATCCTGAAGAATTTCCCCGAATCATCGCTTTCAAATGTTTGCAAATAGAATGAAACATAGATTGCGTCCCTTGCCGTTGGGCTTCCATCGTTGTCCGAAAGATTGAAATTACGCAGCCGATAGTTATTCGGGAATTGGGTTGCGATAGCGTTTGTCAACTGACGCTTAAGCCATTTACCCGACGGCGTTGGTCCTCCTGTCAATTGCAAAGTAGCACCACTTTCCAGCGCTTGTGAATTGAAATCCTTCGAGATAACGATGGGATAAATGCCATCAAGATGGGCTTTCCATCCACTTGTAGTATTACTGGCGGGCGTTGCAGTTGTGGCATTCGCAAAGTCGGTAAAACGGTGGTGCATATGGCGATGCCCGGAAAAAGTGTAGTTCCCCGTGTTGTAATCCTGTTTGGCTCCCGCACCGGCAACAGTAATTTGCCGCAAATCACCATGGACTTTGGCAAAGTCCCCTGTCACCCATACATGGGGGATGTTGTTGGCGCTTGTTCCTGCGGTTTCGTTCAGATCATTTGCAAGGGCCGCATACTGGGAGCTGCTATCGTTACGAGTGACATATTGCTGCTGTTTTTGAAAAGGCTTCAAATAACCACTTTGGACTGCAAAACCGAGTATATAAGTATTCCCCGCCATGAGCGGCACATCCGGTATTGATACTGACCTGACACCGGTAGCGCCAGCAGTCACTGTACCCTGTGCCAATAGCAGGCCGGTTGAGCTGCGCAATGTGAGGGTAACGGCAGGGGCGAACTGCCATGCGCTCACATTAATATTTAATGCTTTTGCTGTAGCAGCCTGGCTAGCCTGAGCAGTAATAAAAAACTCGCCGGCAGTAGCCGCATAGTTACTAACGGTTGCCGCAAAATGAACCGGGTTGTCATCACCCAGAAGGGTAGCAGCAACACTTGAATTGATTGGAAAAAATCCAAGCGGAAGTACTGCCGCAAATACTGTAAATAAAGCTGATAAATATCTCTTAACACTATCCATAATGTCTCCCTGAAGTTAACGTTGACGCCAATTGGCCGGGGCAGTCTATATTATTTCCCACAATGTAATCCGATCGGTGTCACAAGATTCCCTTCAGATCTGGCATGGACTTACTTTTGTTAAATCATTCGATGATCCGGATTCATGATTAATAGCACCACTGCATTCGCCTGCAGAGTTCCGGCCATAAAGGATTGATCTTGGGCAAAACCAGTCGGAATCGTTTAGAATGCGGCATCTTTTTATTCAACCGTTGAGATGCCCTGAATTCATGTCAGTCACTATCAAAACCCCGGAAGAAATCGAAAAAATGCGCATTGCCGGCCGTATGGCTGCCGAAGTGCTGGAAATGATCGGCCAGTATGTCCAACCCGGTGTAACCACCGCAGAGTTGGACAAAATTTGCCATGACCACATTGTGAATGTGCAAAAAGCAATTCCCGCCTGCCTGGGTTATCGCGGTTTCCCCAAATCTATTTGTACATCGGTAAACCAAGTGGTTTGCCACGGAATTCCATCAGAGAAAAAAGTCCTTAAAACCGGCGATATCATTAATATCGATGTGACGGTGATCTATGAGGGCTACCACGGCGATACCAGTGCGATGTATTTTGTAGGGCCGCCCACACCCCACGCAGAACGTCTGGTGAAGGTTACGCAGGACTGCATGTACAAGGCGATTAAACTGGTCAAACCGGGCTGCCGTCTGGGTGATATCGGCCATGTAATTCAGGAGCACGCCGAAGGAAATTATTATTCCGTCGTGCGCGAGTATTGCGGTCATGGCATTGGCAAAGTATTTCATGAAGACCCACAAATTCTTCATTATGGCCGCCCCGGTACTGGTATGGAGTTGAAGGAAGGCATGTGCTTTACCATCGAGCCCATGATCAATGCCGGCAAACCACACACCAAGTTAAAAAGCGACGGCTGGACCGTAGAAACCAAAGACGGTCGACTCTCCGCACAATGGGAACACACCATGATCGTCACTAAAGATGGCGTGGAAGTATTAACCGCCCGCGCCGGTGAAGTTTTTAATTAATGGCTATTAACGATTGGATTGCGCGCGTGCTCGGCAAGCGCGCCGATCAACCAGGCCTCGCACCACAACCGACTCAAGAACCCGGTAAACCCATGTCGATGTCTTCTGTGCCTTATTTTGAGCGGCCGCTATTCTTTTTTGATCAAAGCCGTTTTCGCCGTGCACTTGCTGAAAAACCAATCATCACGGTCTTTAAAGATGCGATCAACGCTGCCAGCACCCAGGCCAATCGCCGCTTTATTGAAGGTGAAGATATTCGTGCGCTGGTTTATGAACGCGCGCTGTTTATCGACTGTGTTTTGCATTACGCCTGGCATCAATTTGAATGGCCAGACAGCATTAGTCTGGAAGCTGTTGGTGGTTACGGGCGCGGCGAGCTGCACCCCGGTTCGGATATCGATTTATTAATTTTGCATCGCCCGGAAGTGCTTGAGCGTAGCAAAAGTAATATTGAAAAATTTCTCACACTCTTGTGGGATATTGGTCTGGAAATTGGTAGCAGTGTACGCACGGTAAAACAAACCATTGAAATTGCGCGAACGGATATCACTGTTGCTACCAATATTATGGAATCGCGCACACTGGTTGGCGATCCTTCACTGCGCCAGGAATTATTAAAAGCATCAGCCCCGGAAAAAATCTGGTCAGTAGAAGAATTTTTTCGTGCAAAGTATCAAGAACAACAAGAGCGTCATAAAAAATATAACGATACAGAATACAACCTCGAACCCAATATCAAAAATGCACCGGGTGGTTTGCGGGATATTCAAACGATCAACTGGGTAATCAAGCGTTACTTTGGTGTGCGAACCCTGAAGCAACTAGAAGGTAAAGGCTTTTTTACCGATGAAGAATTTTCTTTACTTAACAGTGGTGAAGAATATTTATGGCGTGTGCGCTACGCCCTGCACATGGTAGCCAAACGCGCCGAAGAAAGATTGTTATTCGACTACCAGCGCGAAATCGCCAACCTGTTTGGTTATACCGATAACCATGAAGGTTTGGCGGTCGAACAATTTATGCATAAGTACTACCGCACAGTACTGGCATTGCGTGAATTAAACGATGTGGTCCTGCAATTTTTGTCTGAAGCTATTTTACAAAAAGGCAAAACCAAAAGCGTGGTATCGATTAATGAGCGCTTTCAGCTGCGCGATAATTTTATCGAAGCCACACACACCTACGTATTTGAAGAAAATCCTTCTGCACTATTGGAAATGTTTGTGCTTATGGCACAAGACCCACAGATTGAAGGTGTGCGCGCCTCCACCATCCGCTGGATTCGCGAAAGCCGCCATTTAATTGATGATAATTTCCGCACTAATCCCAAAAATACCCAACTGTTTATCAAACTTTTGCAACAGCCTGCTGGATTGGTTGAACAGTTAAAACGAATGTCGCGTTATGGAATTCTCGGTTTGTACTTGCCAGAGTTTGGTCAGGTTACTGGCCAAATGCAGCACGATTTATTTCACATCTACACAGTGGATGCACACACATTAAAAGTGGTGCAAAACATGTGCAACTTCCTGCTGCCGTCAGCTAAAGAAGAATTTCCGGTTGCGGCAAATATCATGACACGCCTGCCCAAACTTGAATTACTTTATATCGCGGGCTTATATCACGACATCGGCAAAGGCCGGGGTGGTGATCACTCCACATTGGGTGCGGTAGATGCGGAAGAGTTTTGTACGCGCCACGGTATATCACCGCGCGAAACACGTTTAATTTGCTGGCTCGTTGAAAAACATTTGCTAATGTCGCAAGTGTCCCAAAAGCAGGATATTTCTGATCCCGAAGTGATTCATAAATTTGCATTGACGGTTGGCGACCAGTTGCACCTGGATTATCTATATTGCCTCACCGTGGCAGATATTAACGGCACCAACAAAGAATTATGGAATACCTGGCGTGCCAGTCTCTTGCGCCAGCTCTATCTGGATACACGCCGGGCTTTGCGTCGAGGGCTGGAAAACACTGTCGACAAACACGATTTAATTGAAGAAACCCAACAAGCCGCAATACGCAAACTTGCACGCAAAGGATTGAGCAAGGAACAGGTTCTTGCACTGTGGGGTGACATGGGTGATGACTACTTCCTGCGTGAAAACTTTGTTGATATTGCCTGGCACACGCAAGCTATTGCTGCGCGCACCGACGACCGACCGCTGGTACTGATTAAGAAAACAACCAGCAAGGAATTGGCCGGGGCCACCCAGATTTTTGTGTATAGCAAAAACCAGAAAAATGTATTTGTCGCTGCCGCGACTGCACTCAGCCAATTAAACCTTAGCATTCAGGATGCGAAGATTTACAGCTCCAAGTCCGGGCACACCATTGATACCTTCTTTGTACTTAATGAAGACGGAAAGCCATTGGGCAACAATGCAACATTACTTAAGCAAATCCAAAAAGCATTGATAGAGGAATTGAGTTTGGTAGACAACTATCGCGATGTCATTGGCCGCCGCACACCGCGTCGCCTTAAATATTTTGCATCGCCTACTCGCACCTCGTTAAGCACTGACACCATTCGCAATTGCAGTGTGCTGGAAGTCATCAGCCCGGACCGACCAGGCCTGCTGGCTTGTATCGGCAGGATTTTTATGGATTTTGATATCCAACTATTGAATGCCAAAATTGCTACGCTAGGCGAACGCGTCGAAGATATATTTTTTATCGTCGACAGCGAAGAAAAACCGTTGAGCGATGTATCCATCTGTGAAAAATTACAGCAAGAAATTCGCGAACAACTGGATAAGCGCGTCGACAAACTTTAATCGAGAAAAACTTTCATCAAATCAGATAAGCCGCCATGAATCCGGATTTAAACCTTTTACATCCTTACCCGTTTGAAAAACTTGCTGCACTCAAAGCCGCTGTTGCAGCACCTGCACATTTAAAAGACATTATGTTATCGATTGGTGAGCCAAAACATGAGCCACCAGCTTTCGTATTGGAAACATTAACAAAAAACTTGTTTAAACTCTCCAACTACCCTACCACAAAAGGTTTGCCGGAATTGCGTGAAGCTATTGCCAATTGGGCAAACAAACGTTTCAAATTAAATTCAGGCAGCTTTAACGCCGATAAACACATACTACCTGTTAACGGCACCCGCGAAGCATTGTTTGCATTCGCGCAGGCGATTGTTGACCGCAATAAAACCGATGCAGTAATCGTATCCCCCAACCCCTTCTATCAAATCTACGAAGGTGCTGCATTACTTTCCGGCGCCCAACCATATTTTTTAAACTGCACACCAGATAATAATTTCATCCCCGATTTTGCTGCTGTGCCTGAAGCCATCTGGCAACGCTGCCAATTGTTATTTATTTGCTCACCGGGCAACCCAACGGGTTCAGTAATGAGCACATCGCAACTCAAAGAGCTTATTGCATTAGCGGACCAATATGATTTTGTTATCGCTTCTGACGAATGCTATTCAGAATTATATTTCGATGAAGCCAATCCACCGGCTGGTTTACTGCAAGCCTGTGCCGAATTGAGCCGCGATGATTTTTCGCGTTGCGTAGTTTTTCATAGCTTATCCAAACGCTCTAATTTGCCGGGGTTGCGTTCAGGTTTTGTTGGCGGCGATGCAAAAATTCTTGAAAAATTTTTGCTTTATCGCACTTATCATGGTTGCGCCATGCCCGTACCAACACAATTAGCCAGTGTAGCCGCCTGGCAAGATGAGAATCACGTAATTGAAAACCGCACCGCTTATCGTGAAAAGTTTGATGCAGTTTTAGAGGTATTAGGTGGAGTACTGCCAGTCACCAAACCCGATGCCAGTTTTTACCTTTGGGTAAAAACTCCTGTCAAAGGCGAAGCATTTGCACAACAGTTATTTGCGCAGCAAAAAGTTACCGTATTACCCGGAAGCTTTTTAGCGCGTGAGGCTGGAGGACTTAATCCTGGTGAAGATTATGTGCGTATGGCACTTGTCGCTCCACTGGCCGAATGCGTAGAGGCAGCACAACGTATCAAACAATTTGTTCAGTCGCTGTAATCATGAATGCAGAAAAAAACCTCACCAAGGCAGCCCGGGTAGCATTTATCCTGCAAAAATTGCAGGAGCTTTACCCACAGCCCCCCATTCCACTGCAGCATAAAGATGTTTACACCCTGCTTATTGCAGTATTGCTATCTGCACAATGCACAGACGAACGGGTTAATACGGTAACACCAGCATTATTTGCACTGGCCGATAATCCCTATGACATGGCAAAAGTGCCGGTTGAAAAAATCCAGGAAATTATTCGCCCTTGCGGCTTATCACCGCAAAAATCAAAAGCGATTTCCGTGCTATCAAAAATGTTGATTGAAGAACATGATGGAAAAGTCCCTGAAGATTGGGAAGCACTGGAACGATTACCCGGTGTTGGTCACAAAACTGCCAGCGTCGTGATGAGCCAGGGTTTTGGACACCCGGCGTTTCCGGTAGATACTCATATTCATCGCCTTGCTCAGCGCTGGGGTTTAACTACCGGCAAAAATGTGGTGCAAACCGAGAAAGATTTAAAACGATTATTTCCAGAATCAAGCTGGAATGCATTGCATTTACAAATTATTTATTACGGCCGTGAATACTGCTCAGCACGTGGCTGCGACGGAACTGTGTGCGGCATTTGCAAAACCTGCTATCCGAGCCGCAAAAAACCAAAATTAACGTTAAAGGCATAATTCCTCCTTACCTCCTTTGATTGCACGCACTGTTTCAAAGGGGAATTAACGTAAGTAATTCAAAAGAGAAAAACCATGAACACACTGTACGGCATTAAAAATTGTGACACTGTAAAAAAAGCACGCGATTGGCTTGAGAAAAATAATGTGAACTATCAATTTCACGATTTCCGCGCAGATGGGTTAAATGAAACTCAAGTTAGCGACTGGATTAATGAATTAGGGTTAGAAACATTGGTTAATAAACGCAGTACTACGTGGAAAGAATTGGACGAAGCCAGTAAAAATATTTTCGCTGAAAAAAGTGCAATAAAAATTATCGCTGCTAACCCGACGTTGATTAAGCGGCCCCTGCTGGATACAGGCAAACAAAGGTATGTCGGCTTTAAAGACACCGAATACAGTAAAATTTTTAATTAATTTTTTGAAATAAAACAGGAACTATCATGACTCAACTTTATGCACTCGGTTTAGGTATAGGCACTCAAAACACCAAAGGTGAATGGCTGGAAGTATTTTATGCATTGCCCGTACTTAATCCGTCGCAAGGTAGCGCACGTGCTATTGCCAATATTGTGGGTTATACCGAAGGTAATCAGGCAATTGTGATTAGCAATAATCAAGCAAGTGAAATTGTACAGGCCTTAACTATCGCCGGTGATAGCGCACAAGCAGAAATCGCGAAAGCATTGACCAATAGTAAACGTCCACTGGTCGCCACATTACTGGCTACTGATACAAATCCTGCGTCAGTACCAGAAGGCTATTTGAAATTACATTTATTATCACATCGCCTGATAAAACCGCACGGCACTGTCCTAACGGGAATTTTTGGGGTATTACCAAATGTTGCCTGGAC
Organism: Cellvibrionaceae bacterium; assembly: GCA_021151825.1. Lineage (GTDB taxonomy): Bacteria > Pseudomonadota > Gammaproteobacteria > Pseudomonadales > Cellvibrionaceae > Cellvibrio. The sequence continues at coordinate 153,258 of JAGKWQ010000004.1, read as the reverse complement.
CAATGAAGGGGCAATTGATGTTAATGAATTGCCCGCCCGCCAATTGCAGGCACGATTGGATGGCAAGGAACTGGAAGTATCTTGCGTGGATAAATTCCCCAAAATGACTAACTACGTAGTGCCGAAAGGCGTTCGCGTTGCACATACCGCACGCGTTCGCCTAGGCGCCTATCTGGGTGAAGGCACCACCATCATGCACGAAGGTTTTGTAAACTTTAACGCGGGCACTGAAGGCCCTGCGATGATTGAAGGTCGTATTTCTGCTGGCGTATTTGTTGGTGCAGGATCAGATTTAGGCGGTGGAAGCTCCACCATGGGCACTCTCTCTGGTGGCGGTAACATAGTGATTTCTGTAGGCAAAGAATCCTTGATTGGCGCTAATGCCGGTATAGGTATTCCGTTAGGTGATCGTTGCAAAGTAGAATCAGGGCTTTATATAACGGCAGGAACCAAAGTTGTTGTCCTGGATGATGAAGGTAACGAAGTCAGAACTGTGAAAGCACGTGAATTGGCAAGCGCTTCAGATTTAGTATTCCGTCGCAACTCCATTACCGGGCGTGTTGAAGTGGTTACCAATAAAAGTGCCCTGCAATTAAATACTGCACTGCATAAAAATTAATTTCCAGGGGCACAACTTCTGCGCCCTGATTTCTAACATATCGAAACCAGATAAATCCGGGCGTAGCAAATTGCGCCCCTATCAACAACCACCACGCACAACTTTTTGTGCAGTACAGAGGCGATAATTATGGGCGCACAGTGGAAAGCAAAACATAAAGAAGAAGCATCTAACGCTAAAGGTAAATTATTTACCAAACTCACCAAAGAAATTATGGTTGCAGCACGCAATGGTGCTGATCCGGATATGAATCCGCGCTTACGCCTCGCCGTGGAAGCCGCCAAAAAAGCCTCTATGACTCGCGAGACACTAGAGCGCGCCATTAAAAAAGGTTCAGGCCAACTTGATGGCAACATCAACTATGAAAAAGTTACCTATGAAGGCTACGCACCTCACCAAGTGCCGGTGATCGTTGAATGTCTTACCGACAACGTGAACCGTACTATCTCCAACATTCGCGGTTTATTCCGTAAAGGCCAACTTGGTACATCCGGTTCAGTCTCCTGGGATTTTGATCACCTGGGAATTATTGAGGCCAGCCCAGCCAATAAAGAGGCCGACACTGAAATGGCAGCAATTGAAGCAGGCGCACAAGATTTTGATGCTGAAGATGATGGAAGTGCGACTTTCTATACTGATTTGGCCGATCTTGATTTAGTATCCAAGGCACTACCAGCTCAAGGTTTCACGGTAGTATCCGCAAAACTTGGTTATCGCCCCAAAAACCCGGTAAGCCTAAGCGGTGAAGCATTGACAGAAGTGGAAGCATTTCTCGCAGCTATCGACAATGATGACGATGTGCATGAAGTGTACGTTGGGTTAGCAGGTTAACTCTAAATATCATTTCAATGATTTGCTCGTATTTTGAGACAGTCAATTTACGAGCAAAAAATTCTCTCTCCATTTTTCATTAAATAATCATTAGCGATTCATAAGATATTTTATTTTAAAAAAAACAAAAAACCCGCAATAAATGCGGGTTTTTTGTACGTATCAGATTTTCTCAGTCTACGATTTGGTGCCCTGGGCCGGACTCGAACCGGCACAGCATTCGCCACTACGACCTCAACATAGCGTGTCTACCAATTCCACCACCGGGGCAAAAATTTTATTTATTCCTTCTTCTCTTCAGGTTGCGCTGCATCAGCAGGAGCTGCCTGATTTTCCAATGCAGGAACATCAGATTGAGTCGCTGGAGCAGCTGTAGCTCCTGGAACATCTGAAGCCGGAGCAGTTGATGTTGCAGGAACATCAGATAACGGAGCTTGCTGTACTGCCGGAACAACCAAGCCTTGTGTTGCTACCTTTGAATGGTTTTTTGCAATTACCGCTAAGCCGAAACTGGTAGCAAAAAACAAAAATGCAATAGTCCAGGTTGCACGAGTAAAAAAGTTACCGCTACCTTCACTACCGAATACGGTTTGAGAAGCACCAGCACCAAATGAAGCACCAGCAGCAGCACCTTTACCTTGTTGCAACAACACCAAGCCGATAATAACTAACGCAGCTAGTGAATGAATAATCAGTACAAATTTTTCCATTGCAAAACTCTCTTGTGAGCGTTTTTATACTTGTCAGCCAACTGCAAATTATTCAGCGGCCTTACATATTGCCAAAAACTCATTAGCATCCAAAGATGCTCCACCAAGCAAGGCACCGTCTATATCAGCCAATGCAAACAATTGTTGTGCATTGTGCGCTTTAACGCTGCCACCATATAAAATTCTTACTTTATCCGATAACTCACCAAGCTGGGCTCGCATAAACTTATGCACTTCTTCTGCCTGCTCTGGAGTCGCAGTTTTTCCTGTGCCTACAGCCCAAACAGGCTCATAAGCCAATACCGCTTTATCGAATACATCTTTCCCTGTATGTGCAAACACCGCATTGAGCTGCCTGCTTATCGTTTCCAGATATATTCCCTGCTCACGATCTTGTAAGGACTCACCTACGCACAAGATCGGAATCAAACCTGCTTTTTGTACCGCCACAAATTTTTCTGCGACTTGCTGATCTGATTCATGCTGCATCCGGCGGCGCTCATTGTGACCAATTATTACAAATTTGCAATCCAAATCTGCAAGCATTGATACTGAAACCTCGCCGGTAAAAGCCCCTTTATCTTGATCATGTACAGTTTGCGCACCCAATATAATTGAAGAATCACGCAAAAATTCCTGAACCTGATTTAGATATGGAAACGGCGGGCAGATTACAACATCCGCACCATGCTCTCCTTGCCAACCATTGGTTATTGCAGCAAGCAATTTTGCGTTTTCACGCAAATTCCCATTCATTTTCCAATTGCCAACCACCAGCTGGCGACGCTTGGCGTTACTTGCTTTAGTCAACAGCAATACCTCCCCCAAAGCGGGCGCTAATGGTAGCCAAGATGGTTTGAACATACAACCAAATCTTGGCATCACCCATGGTTTTTCTACATTTTTATAATGCTTTGGCTGAAAAGCCGCGGTTATAAATCAGTGGCTGGATATAAAAACTGCGCCTTGACCAATTTTCAAGCACAGATTTTGTTTATCGGAGCAACTCTATACAACCCATCGTTATACAGAAGCCTCTACTACGGCAGCGAGCTCCTGAGCTAATTCCTTAACCTGCTTTTTATCCTCCCCTTCTACCATCACCCGGACTACAGGTTCTGTACCCGAAGGGCGCAAAAGCACACGCCCGGTACCAGCCAATTTTTCTTCAGTTAATTTTACAGCCGCACTAATGGATTCATTACTACTTAAATCAATGCGCTTGGAAACATGAACATTGATCATCACCTGAGGCAATTTGTTCATTGCTTTTTTGATTCGATGCAACGAATCCCCCATAGTTGTGATTGCTAACAACAGTTGTAACGCAGAAATAATTCCATCACCGGTTGTAGTGACGTTGCTGCAAACAATATGGCCGGAATTTTCACCCCCCAAACGCCAACCATTTGTGCGCATCAATTCAATTACATAACGATCCCCAACCTTGGCGCGAGCGAAAGGAATATTTAATTTTTTTAATCCTAATTCAAAACCAAAATTACTCATCAGGGTGCCCACTACACCTTCACAACCACCTGCATATTCATGTTGATAAGCGGCAATGATATAAAGCAATTCATCACCATCAACCAATTCACCCTTATGATCAACGAAAACTACTCGATCACCATCACCATCAAAAGCAATTCCTAAATCCGCACCCAACTCAACAACTTTTTCCTGCAATGCTTCAGGTTTGGTAGAGCCGCAACTGCGATTAATATTAGTGCCATTAGGCTCGACAAACAGAGAGGTGACATGAGCACCTAACTCAGTAAATACATCCGGCGCTATGTTGTAAGTTGCTCCGTTAGCACAATCCAATACTATGTGCATCCCTTTAAGATTAAATCCCCATGGCATAGTGCCTTTACAAAACTCAATGTAACGGCCTGATGCATCAGCAATACGACGTGCCTTACCGAGTTTTTCAGACGTCGACATTTGCTTTTCAAGTTGTTGCTCAATTAAGTTTTCCAATTCATCAGGCAGCTTGCTGCCATTACCACCAAAAAATTTGATACCGTTATCAACATAACTGTTATGGGAGGCACTAATAACAATACCCGCCTGCGCTTTAAATGTGCGAGTCAAATAAGCAACACCGGGTGTTGGCATTGGCCCGAGCAAGCCTACATCCACACCGGCGTTAATCAGGCCCGCCTGCAGAGCAGACTCAAACATATAACCTGAGATACGCGTATCTTTTCCAATAAGAATCATATTCTGGCCATCAAAACGATCCTTGAGTACGCAACCAGCAGCCCAACCAAGCTTGAGCATAAAATCCGGAGTAATTGGAAATTCGCCAACTAAACCACGAATACCATCAGTACCAAAATATTTGCGAGACATATACCCTTAACTCCGCTAAAAAATAATATCGCTAACAATTAAATTAATCAGTTATCGCAGCAAGAACTTTTAATACATCAACAGTGGCGGCTACATCATGCACACGAATAATTGCAGCTCCATGCTGCGCAGCCAGCATTGCCAACGCCAAACTTCCAGGCAGACGTTCATTAACAGTGCGATTTAACAGCTGCGCCAACATCGATTTACGAGACATTCCCACCAAGAGCGGAAACCCCAAATCGCCCATTTCAGGCAAGCGCTTTAAAAGCGCAAGATTATGCGCGAGCGTTTTACCAAAACCAAATCCGGGATCAAGAATAATTCGGTCCCTGGAAATTCCATGAGCCACACAAGCATCCACTCTTGCAGTTAAATACTGGCAAACCTCAGTTACAACATCTGTATAAGCAGGATTGTTTTGCATAGTTGTTGGCTGGCCTTGCATATGCATCAAGCATACAGGCAAAGTTGTTGCCGCCGCCGCTGCAAGTGCCCCATCTCGCTCTAACGCACGCACATCATTAATCAAACTGGCCCCATGACTGGCAGATTCTTTAATAACAGACGCCGTACTCGTATCCACTGATACCACTGCATCCAGTTTACGAACCAAGGCTTCAACTACCGACACTACCCGATCCAGTTCCTGCTGCTCGGAAACAATGGCTGCGCCGGGGCGAGTCGATTCTCCACCAACATCAATAATTCCAGCACCTTCAGCAAGCATTTGCTCCGCCCTGTGCAACGCCAAGTCAAGCGATAAATGTTGACCTATATAACTATTGCCGCCATCAGAAAAAGAGTCAGGTGTCGTATTTAAAATGCCCATGACTAACGGGCGGGAGATATCAAGCTGATGTTTTCCACACACCAATAGGGATGATTGAGAAGATGGCTGCATTTTAGCCTCGAAATACAAATGGACAAAAACAAAGAACCCCGAGCAAGCTCGGGGTTCTTATAGAAATTAAAACTAATTAATGAGTATTCGCAGGACCACCGATTGGACCAGAGGATGACTCACCGGCATCTTTGTCGTGCATATGACCATTAAAATCATCGTCATTCCATTCGCGTGGAGGGCGGACTTTACGGCGAGACATAAGGTCATCCACTTGCTCAGCATCGATGGTTTCATATTCCATCAATGCATCTTTCATTGCCTCCAGAATGTCTCGGTTATCTTCAAGGATTTTCTGCGCACGCGCATAACAATCATTAATGATACGGCGAACTTCTTCATCGATATTTTTGGAAGTTTCATCCGAATATTGCTGGGTCGCCATACCGGGATACATCCCCTCCTCTTCTCCATAATGAAGTGGACCCAGCTTTGCTGATAAGCCCCACTTGGTGACCATATTGCGAGCAATTGCAGTTGCACGTTCAATATCATTGGAAGCGCCAGTGGTAATACCATCAGAGCCAAGAGTCATATCCTCTGCGATACGCCCACCGAACAAGGTACAAATGCTGGATTCAAGTGCACGGCGACTTAAACTATATTTATCCGCTTCAGGCAAAAACTGGGTAACCCCTAAAGCACGGCCGCGCGGGATAATAGTAACCTTATGCACCGGATCATGCTCCGGAACAATACGGCCAACAATCGCATGCCCTGCCTCATGGTATGCGGTATTTTCTTTTTCTTTCTCGCTCATCACCATAGTGCGGCGCTCAGCACCCATCATGATTTTATCGCGAGCTTTCTCGAAATCTTCCATTGTTACCAAGCGCTTGTTAGCACGAGCTGCCATTAATGCCGCTTCGTTAACAAGGTTTGCTAACTCAGCGCCCGAAAAGCCAGGTGTACCACGTGCAATTACTGAAGCACTAATACGCTCATCTAACGGCACTTTACGCATATGTACTTTCAAAATTTGCTCACGACCACGAATATCCGGCAAGCCAACATACACCTGACGATCAAAACGACCTGGACGCAACAGTGCTTTATCGAGAACATCGGCGCGGTTTGTAGCAGCAATAATAATCACGCCGTCATTACCTTCAAAACCGTCCATCTCTACCAGTAACTGGTTTAGAGTTTGTTCACGCTCATCATGACCGCCACCATGACCACCGCCACGATGACGACCAACAGCATCGATCTCGTCAATAAAGATGATGCATGGAGCTTGCTTCTTGGCTTGCTCAAACATATCGCGCACACGGCTTGCGCCAACACCAACAAACATCTCCACGAAGTCTGAACCGGAAATAGAGAAGAATGGCACCTTGGCTTCACCAGCAATTGCTTTAGCCAACAAGGTCTTACCAGTACCTGGTGGACCAACCATCAGCACACCACGCGGAATCTGCCCGCCAAGGCGCTGGAATTTAGATGGATCGCGCAGATACTGCACCAATTCCTGAACTTCTTCTTTAGCCTCATCAACGCCGGCGACATCAGCAAAGGTTGTTTTGATTTGATCCTCACCCAGCAAACGCGCCTTACTCTTACCGAAGCTCATCGGACCGCCTTTACCCCCGGCACCACCTTGCATCTGCCGCATAAAAAACCAAAACACAGCAATGATGATCAGAATAGGGAAACTGGCTACCAAAAGCTGATTGAGCAAGCTTGGTTGCTCGACCTCACGCCCCTTAATCACCACATTGTGGTTATAAAGATCATCGATCAATTTGGGATCTTGTACCTGTGGACGAATGGTTTTGAACGTCGAGTTATCCTTATAGGTTCCCTCGATGACCAATCCATCAATAGTGACTTCCTGTACCCGATCATCGCGCACACTGGCGATAAAATCGGAGTAATTCAAGGTGTTATTACCTGACTGTTTATTAAAGCCCTCAAAAACACTAAAAAGGACTACGGCAATAACAAGCCAAAGCACCAGATTCTTGGTTATATCGTTCAAGGAGAAATCCTCACAGTTACATCAACTAGGTTTGACGGCCAGCGATTTGTTTATTGCACCAACAGCAGGCGGCAGATACTGGCATATTTGCCGGCTGAAATCGTCGAATTTTTCACAGCTTAACGCCTTTTTGACGCACAAATAAGGCATTGGTTACAAGATTTAACTCATATTGGGGGCAAGCCAGCAAATTACAAGCGTTGCAGCATCATCCTTGCTGGAACACCTGTTGTAATTACATTAAACCAAACCTAAACAACACCAGAATAGAGTAGAATACCGCACGTTTTTTAACATGACACATTTAAGGTAAGTGTATGCCTATTAGCACCGAGCGCAAAAAACAATTTCGTACTATTGGTCACAAGCTTAATCCCATTGTGACTGTTGCCGGTAATGGTTTGAGCGAAGGAGTAGTTGCGGAACTCAATCGCGCTTTGGATGACCATGAGTTGATCAAAGTAAAACTCGCTATTGCCGAACGTGAAGACCGCAAAGAAGTTGTAGCTGAACTAGTAGCATTGCCTAATGTTGAACTGATTCAGGAGATTGGCAAAGTAGTTTTGCTTTATCGCCATAATAAAAAAGCCAACCCCAAGCTGTCGAACTTACATCGCTAACGCAAATAGTTGGTGCAGATATAAAAAAACCGCCAATCGGCGGTTTTTTTATATCCAAAATAAGGATTAGATATGCTCTACCTTATCAATTTCATAATCCACATCGCCACCAGGTGCTTTTACAACTACAACATCACCCTCTTCTTTTCCTACTAACGCGCGTGCGATGGGGGAATTTACCGAGATTTTGTTGGATTTAACATCGGCCTCATCATCACCCACGATTTGGTATTTCATGGATTGATCAGTATCGAGGTTAATGATAGTTACGGTGGTGCCAAAGATGACTTTTCCGCTGTGCGGAATTTTAGTCACGTCGATAATTTGCGCATTGCTCAGTTTGCCTTCAATTTCCTGAATGCGTCCCTCACAAAAACTTTGTTGCTCGCGCGCCGCAGAATACTCCGCGTTTTCTTTCAGGTCGCCATGCGCACGCGCTTCGGCAATTGCGTTCACAATACGCGGGCGCTGTACTTTTTTCAGGTCTTCCAGTTCAAGGGCCAATTTCTCGGCGCCCTGATTGGTCATAGGAAATTTAGTACTCATGGACAATCCTTATTTGTTTAACCGCACATGCAAATCTTGCAGGCGGCGAACTTCAATATGTTGGCCTTGCTTCAATGCCATGCAAACTGCCTGACTTGCAGCGAGTGTGGTGTTGTAATACACACGGTGATTTTCCGCACTGCGACGAATCGATGAGGAATCACGCGTTGCCTGACGCCCCTCTACAGTGTTGAGGATCAAATCGATCTCGTCGTTCTTGATCATATCCACAATGTGCGGGCGACCTTCCTGTACTTTATTAACCACTTGTACAGTCAAACCGGCTTTTTGTAACACTTCAGCAGTACCGCGTGTTGCCACCAGCTTGAATCCAAGCTCAGCAAGATCCTTACCAACACTGACAATACCATCCTTATCCATATCGCGCACACTGATGAATGCAGTACCTGAAGTTGGAATGCGGTTGCTTGCGCCCAATTGGGATTTACCGTACGCCTCACCAAAGCTATTACCTACGCCCATTACTTCGCCGGTAGATTTCATCTCTGGCCCAAGAATCGGGTCTACTGCCGGGAATTTATTGAACGGGAATACCGCTTCTTTTACGCTGAAATAATCTGGAATAATTTCTTTGGTAAATCCTTGCTCTTCCAATGAAACTCCCGCCTGGCAACGTGCAGCCACCTTCGCCAGCGATACACCAATACATTTGGAAACGAATGGGACAGTACGCGATGCGCGCGGGTTCACTTCGATTACATAAATTTTGCCATCCTGATACGCAAGCTGGGTATTCATCAAACCAATTACACCCAGTTCGATCGCCATTTTTTTAACGATCTCGCGCATATCGTCTTGTACATCGGCAGGCAACGAGTAAGGAGGCAACGAACACGCGGAATCACCAGAGTGAACACCACACTGCTCGATATGCTGCATGATGCCGCCGATTACAACTTGCTTACCGTCAGACACAGAATCGATATCCACTTCAATCGCATTATTCAAGAAGTGATCAAGCAACACCGGCGCATCTTCAGAAACTTGTACTGCTGTGCGCATATAAGTACGCAGCTCGTCTTCTTTGTAGACGATTTCCATCGCGCGGCCACCCAGCACATAAGACGGACGAACCACCAATGGATAGCCAACTTTATCAGCGGCAAGTAAAGCTTCTTCCAGCGAGCGAACAATCGCATTTGGCGGTTGCAACAGATCAAGCTTATTGATCATTTGTTGGAAGCGCTCGCGGTCTTCTGCTTTATCGATTGCATCAGGGCTGGTGCCGATAATAGGCACCCCTTCTGCTTCAAGCGCGCGCGCTAATTTCAGCGGAGTTTGTCCACCGAATTGCACGATTACGCCAACCGGTTTTTCTTTGTGGACGATTTCCAACACATCCTCCAGAGTCACTGGTTCGAAGAACAAGCGATCAGATGTGTCGTAGTCAGTAGAAACCGTTTCAGGGTTACAGTTAACCATAATGGTTTCGTAACCATCTTCACGCATTGCCAAGGCCGCGTGTACACAGCAGTAATCGAATTCGATACCTTGACCAATACGGTTAGGACCACCGCCGATCACCAGAATCTTTTTCTTATCGCTCGGATTCGCTTCGCACTCTTCTTCATATGTCGAATACATGTAAGCAGTCGAGGTAGAGAATTCTGCAGCGCAGGTATCAACACGCTTGTACGCAGGACGAATATTTAAACCCTGGCGATGGTGACGTACTGCTTTTTCCGTAGAACCAAGCAACAGCGCCAAACGTTTATCAGAGAAACCTTTGCGTTTCAGTTGGAAAAATTTATCTGCATCCAAATCTTTTAATGACTTACCGCGCAACGATTGTTCGATGTCAATCAACTCTTTGATTTGCACCAAAAACCATGGATCGATTTTGGAAAGATTGAATGCATCGTTAACGCTCAAGCCCATGCGAAATGCATCACCGACATACCAAATTCGCTCAGCACCGGCGGTGCTCAATTCGCGACGAACTTTGGCAGCGCCTTCTTCGGTGGTGTAATCCACTTTTGATTCAAAACCGGCAGAGCCAACTTCCAAACCGCGCAGAGCTTTTTGCAAGGATTCCTGGAAAGTACGGCCAATCGCCATCACTTCACCAACGGATTTCATTTGCGTAGTCAAACGCGCATCCGCATCACCAAATTTTTCAAAGGTGAAGCGCGGCACTTTGGTAACAACGTAATCGATTGAGGGTTCGAATGACGCTGGGGTTGCACCGCCAGTGATATCATTTTTCAATTCGTCGAGGGTGTAGCCTACCGCGAGTTTCGCAGCGATTTTTGCAATCGGGAAACCGGTCGCTTTTGATGCGAGTGCAGATGAACGCGATACCCGCGGATTCATCTCAATAACTACCATACGGCCATCAACCGGGTTCACCGCAAACTGCACGTTGGAACCGCCAGTTTCCACACCGATTTCACGCAATACCGCAATCGATGCATTACGCATGATTTGGTATTCCTTATCGGTAAGAGTTTGCGCGGGTGCAACGGTAATTGAGTCGCCAGTGTGAACACCCATCGGATCAAAGTTTTCGATCGAGCACACGATAATGCAGTTATCATTTTTATCGCGCACCACTTCCATCTCGTACTCTTTCCAACCGAGCAGCGATTCGTCGATCAGCAATTCGTTGGTTGGAGAAAGATCCAAACCGCGGGTACAAATTTCTTCAAACTCGTCCCAGTTGTAAGCGATACCGCCACCAGAACCGCCCATGGTGAACGACGGGCGAATAATGCACGGGAAGCCGAACTCTTTCGGTGCTTCTTTGGCTTCCTCCAAACTGTGAACGATTTTCGCGCGCGCACAAGAAAGACCAATACGCTTCATCGCCTGGTCAAACAGGTTGCGGTCTTCCGCCATGTTGATGGCTTCTTCTTTCGCGCCGATCAATTCAACATTGTATTTTTCCAGCACACCATTTTTGGCAAGTGCCAGCGCGCAGTTCAATGCAGTCTGGCCGCCCATGGTCGGCAGGATTACATCGGGGCGCTCTTTCTCAATGATCTTCGCAACTGTCTGCCATTCTATCGGCTCGATATAAGTTGCATCCGCCATCGCGGGGTCAGTCATGATGGTTGCAGGGTTGGAATTCACCAGGATTACACGGTAACCCTCTTCACGCAGTGCTTTACAGGCTTGGGCGCCAGAGTAGTCGAACTCACAGGCTTGGCCGATCACAATCGGGCCAGCGCCGAGAATCAAAATACTGTTTATGTCGGTACGTTTTGGCATGTCGGCTCCGATTAGGACTTGCGGGCTTGCATCAATTCAATAAAGTGGTCAAACAAGGTATCGGCTTCGTGCGGGCCGGGGCTCGCTTCGGGGTGACCCTGGAAGCTGAAGGCCGGCTTGTCGGTGCGATGGATACCCTGCAAAGAACCGTCGAACAACGACTTGTGAGTCGCACGCAGATTCGCAGGCAAACTGTTCTCTTCCACCGCAAAGCCGTGGTTTTGGGCAGTGATCAGCACGCGTTTGGTATCCAGGTTCTGTACCGGATGGTTGCCGCCGTGGTGACCAAATTTCATCTTGATGGTTTTTGCACCGGATGCCAACGCTAGCAATTGGTGGCCAAGGCAGATACCAAATACCGGAATATCGGTCTCAAGGAATTCCTTGATCGCGTCAATTGCGTAAGTACATGGCTCAGGGTCACCAGGGCCATTGGAGAGGAAAATGCCGTCCGGGTTCAGCGCCAGCACTTCAGCAGCAGTTGTTTTGGCCGGAACTACCGTCAGGTCGCAACCGCGATCTGCGAGCATGCGCAGAATATTGCGCTTAACACCGTAATCGTAAGCCACTACTTTAAATGGTTTGTTGCCATCCAGAACCTTGTGACCCTCGCCCAAACTCCAGCTACTTTCATTCCACTGGTAGGCTTTGCTAACAGTAACTTCTTTCGCCAGATCCAGCCCCTTCAAACCACCGAATGCTTTTGCTGCTGCGAGGGCTTTAGCTTCATCGACATCATCACCAGCTATTAAACAGCCATTTTGCGCACCTTTATCACGTAGCAAACGGGTCAGGCGACGGGTATCAATATCGGCAATACCGATTACATTGCGTGCTTTCAGGTAATCGGAAAGGCTTTCCTGATTGCGGAAGTTGCTGGCTAATAAAGGAAGATCGCGAATAACCAAGCCGGTTGCCCAAATGCGTTCGCATTCTTCGTCTTCAGCGTTGGTACCGGTATTTCCTATATGGGGATAAGTGAGAGTAACGATTTGCTGGGCATAGGATGGATCGGTAAGGATTTCCTGGTAGCCAGTGATCGCAGTATTGAATACTACCTCACCAACAGATAAACCCTCGGCACCAATAGCGGTACCACGAAACACACTACCATCGGCAAGGACCAGAATGGCCTTTTTCGGGGCAGGAAGGGATTCCTGAGTAGTCAAAACAACCTCCTGGGCTGGCTGGGTTTTGGCTTGAAAGCGGCTAGCTGCCAAACGTCTTGCTAAGGTCAGACCTTGCCTTTCTATCTATCCGACTTTAAAAGTGGCGCCCGGTTCGAATTCACTTTCTTAGGGCTCAACAAATCAGTCGCATTGCTCCTGTTTAGGGTAATCATCGCGATAAGTTGTTGTATATAAAGGCAAATTTAATCTGACTGTAAAACGTTTGGTTGTAAAAAAGCGAGATGAAACCCAAATCTCATCTCGCCTTTTTATGTTCTTGTGCGAACCATTTTGTATTTTTCTGCTACCCGGTTTTTGGCCTGGCGCAATCTGGCTGCGAATTCTACGGGACTGGCGCGCCGCTGTCCATGGGAATCTGTCCCTAATTCGTTGCGTTAATAATTAGCAAGCGCGGCCGCAACCCCTGGCTCATGGGCACACTTCCCTGCATATTCTTTCAAAGTGAGGTTTTCTTGTGCCGTTATTGGCACTTCCGGGTTCGCACCCGACTCTAGCAGCAAGACCACCATATCCACGTCACATTCATCTACCGCCGCCTCAAGTGGCTGAGGGATACCACTATTTTCTTCATTTACAGGCAACCCCTGCCCGATTAAAAACTTCACCATCGTCAAATCGCGTTCATGTATCGCCAAATTAAGAAAGCTACGCTTGTTTTTGCGCAACTGTGCATCTGCTAATTCCAGGTCACTCCCCCTGGTCAACAAGTATTGTGTCAACGCCAGTTTCTTATCATCAATAGCATTGCGTATCAACGAGTCGCGCCCATAGTTGACCTGCAGATCCATACCCTGCTCAATCAAGTACTCCATTAATGACAAGCTTTCAGAGCGCAAGGCATCATCCAGTAAATTATGATGAATGCGCAGGTTTTCAGCAGAAAATCCAGCCGCGCGTTTACGTACAAGATTAATAGGTACCCAAGCCGCAAATTGTTTTTTAAGTGAGCTTTTTTGATAGCTATCCCGATCCTTGCATTCTGGCTCAGAAGTCGGAGCATAATTTTCCACGAACCAGCCATTGTTGGCTGGCGTTCCATTTAAATAGATGCGAGCTTGCACTTCCCATATATCGCCGTCACCAAGCTCCTCAGGCTCCAGATGATTGACAAGTTGAAAATCATTATTGGATACCAGATATTCCGTTGTTTTTACCGGATGCCATTGATCATTATGGCCACTTCTTTTGGACCAGATTACTTCCGCTTTTTTTAATGATGCGTCAAGCAATGTAACCACCAACGAAATTCGTTTTCCTGGCTGAATAAAACATTTTAACGGCTCATCATTCTGCAATTCGGACGCTATTACCATGCGGTATACGGTCCATGACGGTGAATATTTTTCCATTCCTTGCTCAAGCAAAAAAGTCGCCCCCGCATAGCCTGATTCATCCGCAACATTAAATGCTTGCCGCCCTGCATAATCGAATTCATAGGGATCGCGATAAGGCAAATACTCGTTTTTATCTTCACCGGAAGCGAGACCCATCAAATTGATAATAGCGAACTCATCACCTACAGCCGCTGCACGCATAAGCGCTGACTCGCCTAAACGATTACGCCCTTTAAAATAGGCACTATTAGCTAACAGGCTAGCATTACGAGAATACCCCCAATCAGAATCCCCCACTGGGCCACCATGCAGCATATGTTGCACTAACATTGCAGCCAGCATTTTATCTTTCGCTGCTAAAGCCAGATCTAATGGAGAGCGACCTTCAGCATCGCGAATAAAAGGATTAGCACCAATCACAAGCAAACTTTTTATTGTGTTGTGGCTTTTATTTTTGATCGCCTCTAATAACACAGTGTCACCACTGCCTGTTTTACGATTAATGATGGCATCCGAATAATTAACGACGGTTCCGACCCCTTTTTTCGCAGGAAGCGGAAGCGCCTCATCGCGGCGCACAGCGCGGCTAAATACATCCAGGGTTGTCTCGTCACGTTTTACGTTTTCAATTTCAAGAGAAATAAGCGAATCGAATTCGGTATTTTTAAAAGAATAAACAGGCGCAGGAGATGGCTGTTCTGAATATTGAAAAGCGTTAAAAATATCGGAGAAGGTTGTCGACGAATAATCAAAAAAATCGACAGCAACATCTAGTCTCCGGGATTTTTCGTCCGCAGCAAATGGAATTTGATCACGATAAATTAGACATTGACCAGACCATAGTTCTACTCGCAAAGAAGCAAGTCCCCCAGCCTGGGAATGAACGTTGGTTAAATCATTTATTGTCGACCACACTCGCCAACGAGAGGCAGGCACACCAACTTCCTCACGATGAATCAGCACATCTTGCTGAAACCATTTGAACTCAACAGTAGCGGTTTTCACCCCAATCACTTCGGAGAAATACACCAGTGTATTCCGCGTTGGAGACACTGATTGCAACAATAAAACCGGCAGCCTTGCGTTAATTTCGTTTGTAAACGCCGAATTAAGTGCAAACCCCTGAGTTTTGCATAATGATTGGGTATCCTCAGCCAATACCATTGAGGAAGAAGCGGAAAGAGAGGAGGTCCGGGCATGTTCAACGTCTGTTATTATTTTGGATTTTTGCATCAGACGATCAATAAGATCCACACCCTCGTTGCGCATTCCATAATTAACATTGATCAGTTGAAAAATTCCGAAACCTATAAAAACTGTCAGTATTATTTTTTTTATCACAGCAACTCCATTCCAGGTCAGTTAATCTTATTGTCTCCACCATGAGCTTAATTATATTTTCGTTGATAGTCCCGTTTCATTTCATTCAGCTCATACTCCAGCAGCATACTTTCATCATCCGGTGATAAAATGCCACCCGCCTTTTTAATTGCACGTAATTTTGCAATTTCGGAGCTGTAATCACCTTTACACGCTTGATTATCGTTATTTTGATGAACAACAAACCTTGCTTCGTTCAGTAACCGCTCCAGATCAGCACAATAAATTTTAGAAACATCAGGCATATATACTTCCCCCAAAGAGATAAGTGCCAGCAATGGTTTAATATCGTCCAGATGGTTTCCTGACAAGCGTAATTTATTTAAGCGAGGCAAAGCTGTTAATGAGTCAATATTCACAATCATATTATTGGAAAGATCCAAATCCTCCAATTTATCCAGCTTCGCTAATAGATGAATATTGGCAATATTATTGTTGGCCAAATTCAACGCGGTGAGTTTTTGCAGTCCGCTAATGCCATCAAGGTTAACAATATTTCTATTTGAGCAATTTAACCATTCAAGCTCATCAACAAACTCAATACTACCTGAACTGGCTGGAGGGAGGCTGGCTCGTTCAAGCGCATGCTCACTAATACACTGCAAAAGTGCGAGATCAACTATCTCAAGTTGCTTAATGGAAGATTTGACAGTTTTAATTTGAAATTCAATCGACTCATCCAATGAAAATTCGGCGCGCTGCTCATTTCTATCCACCAACCACAGCATAAAGTGCATGCCTAACACAGGCAGTAAAAAAACACTGGCAATAATAATTATAAAAATGATGGAAAATGTTTTAGATAGCCGAATTTCAGTGATCTTCATCTGGAAAACTCCATGTAAAAAATGCTTATTATCGCTTCAAGCCCAGCAAACAAACTTACTTTTGTTTATTAAGTAAGCGCACCACTAACGCCACTACACCAAGCACCAACGCACCAATAATTACCCCGGCCACACCATTCAATATCGATGAAGTTAGCCAACCCACGGGTTCAGTTCCGGCAGCAACATGTTCAATCCAATGCTGGATAACAGGGATACTGTGAGTCACTATTCCACCACCAACCATAAACATAGCAGCAGTTCCCAATACAGACAAAAGCTTCATCAGTTTGGGAGCAGCAGCAAGTAGAATGTTTCCAAAAAGTTGTGCGACAGGGTTTTGCTTTTTACACAGATGTGCGCCCATGTCATCCAGTTTTACGATCAGTGCAACCAAACCGTAAACACCGATTGTCATCAACACTGCGATACTGACGACTACCGCCGCCTGCTTCGCAAAGGTTGCAGTAGCGACGGTCCCCAGAGCAATTACAATGATTTCAGCAGAGAGAATAAAATCCGTGCGCACAGCACCTTTGATTTTTTCTTTTTCGAAGGCAACCATATCCACTGTTGGATTAGCGACCGCCTCAATTAATTCTTTATGATGCTCTTTATCTTCTTCTTTGGAATGCAAAAATTTGTGCGCAAGCTTTTCAAAACCTTCAAAGCACAAATAAGCACCGCCAATCATTAATAAAGGAATAATTAGCCAGGGAACAAACGCACTGATTAATAGTGCTGCCGGAACCAATATCAACTTGTTGAGCGCCGAGCCTTTTGCCACAGCCCACACAACCGGCAACTCGCGCTCAGCGCGAATACCTTGCACTTGTTGTGCGTTCAGTGCGAGGTCATCCCCCAGCACACCTGCGGTTTTTTTAGCGGCAACTTTGGTCATTACCGCTACGTCGTCCAATACTGTCGCTATATCATCAAGTAATGCAAGTAAGCTGACGCCCGCCATAATTTGTTCCTTTGCTTAAAATATTTTAAATTTGCAGGTTGGGCAGCAATGTCCAACAAATTCTTTCAACAATAGCAACGTTGGGCATACCTGCCCAACCTACGAGAATTTACCGTAAACCCAGCACATCCTGCATATCAAATAAGCCGGATTTTTGTTGCTGCAACCAAATCGCGGCGCGCACAGCACCGTTTGAAAATGCAAGGCGGCTTGATGCTTTATGTGTAATTTCCACGCGTTCACCATCAGCCATAAACATCACCGTGTGATCACCGACTACATCACCGCCACGTACAGTTGCAAAACCAATGGTATCTTTTGGACGAGGACCAATTTGCCCTTCGCGACCATAAACCGCCACTTTATTTAAATCGCGGTCAAGTGCATTGGCCAATACCTCTCCCATGCGCACGGCAGTTCCTGATGGTGAGTCTACTTTATGGCGATGATGCGCCTCGTAAACTTCAACATCATAACCTTCACCCAAAACGCGCGCGGCTAGATCTAATAATTTAAAGCACAGGTTTACGCCCGTAGAAAAATTGGCGGATAACAATAAAGGAATTTTTGTTTGATAATTTAACAGTTCTTCTTTTTCGGCAGCACTGAAACCCGTGGTGCCAATTACGATAGGTTTGTTATGCGCTGCGCAAATTTTCACATTGTCCAGTGTTGCGGCGGGCGAACTAAAATCAATTAATACATCAAATTGATCAATCACTTCTGCAAGGGTTGCACTTACAACAATACCCAATTTACCCACATTGCCCAACTCGCCTGCATCAACACCGATCAATGAGCTACCAGGGCGAACAATTGCCGCACCCAATGAGGTTTCCGGATTTTTATGAGTTGATTCAATCAGCGCTTTTCCCATACGGCCAGCAGCGCCGGCAATTGCAATTCGAGTCATGCTAATGTCCTGAAAATTAATGGTGCCCTGGAAAACTAATAGTATTCTGGAAAGTTATTCGTGGTCGGCGTTAAACAAATTTTCGCCGTTAAACAAATGGCCAAGCTTGCCCTGTTTGGTTTCCAGGTATTTGGCATTGTGCGGATTGCGACCGGTTTCATGCGGCATGCGTTCAACAATGTTAATGCCCATATCTTGCAAGGCTTTGACTTTGCGCGGATTGTTGGTGAGCAATTTCAACGCTTTGATATTTAAATGCTGAAGCATGGGTTTGAGGATGGAATAATCGCGCATATCAGCACCGAAGCCCAATTGCTCGTTCGCTTCTACAGTATCAGCCCCCTGGTCTTGCAGGTGATAAGCTCTGATTTTATTTAATAAACCAATGCCCCGCCCTTCCTGGCGCAAATAAAAAATCACGCCGCGACCAACCACAGAAATTTTATGCATGGCCGCTTGTAGTTGCGGGCCGCAATCACAACGCATACTGAATAGCGCATCGCCGGTTAAACACTCGGAGTGAACACGGGCGAGCAAAGGTTCATCGCCACTGATATCGCCCATCGTGAGCACTACATGCTCTTTATCAGTTTCATCATCGCTGAAACCGTGCATGGTAAACATGCCAAACGGCGTGGGCAATTTGGAAGATTCTACAAAGTGAACAGTCACACCAACCTCACAGAATAGGCAATCAACTGGAGTGCAATACAGGCATAAACACCGGCAAGAAAATCATCAATCATAATGCCGAAACCGCCGTGCACTTTTTTATCCAGCCAGCTGATTGGCCAGGGTTTGAGAATATCGAAAATACGGAATAAAACGAAACCAACCAGCACCCAGACCAATCCCGCCGGTGCCATTAACATGGTCATCCAGAAACCGACAAATTCATCCCAGACAATGCCGCCGTGATCGTGTACGCCCAGTTGTCGGGAAGATCGGTCACACCAAAATACGCCCAACGCAAACGTCACTACCAGCCAGGATACATAAAGATGCAATGGCAGACCCTGGATCAATAAAAAAATAGGGATAGCTGCCAAAGTACCAAACGTTCCCGGTGCTTTGGGTGCAAGGCCACTACCGAATCCGAATGCAAAAAAATGATAGGGATTGGTGAAAACTTGTTTAAGGCTGGGAGTATTTGTATTCATTATTAAAACCGCACGCTAGAAGTGCTGGTATCCAGTGTTGGCAAGCGTAAACGGCTTACCTTCATATTCACAAATGACGTTTGAACCGGGAATAATTTCGCCAATGACAGTAGCATTTAATTTTCCCTGTGCAATGAGCATGGCGATATCCGCCATTTTTTCCGGTGCAACAGTAAAACATAACTCGTAATCATCGCCGCCACTTAATGCCCACTCCAGAGCTTGCGCCTGATTATTCAATGCTTGCACAGCTGACGATAACGGTAAATTTTCCACATCAATTACTGCGCCGACATCACTCGCATCACAGATGTGTTGTAAATCGGCAACCAGGCCATCGGAAATATCCAGGGCTGCGCTTGCCAATTCGCAAATCAATTTTGATTCCTGTAATCGCGGTATCGGGCGGTAAAAACGTTCGTGCAAATAACTGGCTGACGACTCATCGCAACTAATGCGATTCTGAATTACCGCAAGTGCAGCGGCGCCATCACCGAGGTTATGAGTGACTAAAACAAAATCACCGATATTGGCGCCATCGCGTCGCATCGCGGTGCCCGGTGATACAACCCCCATTACCTGAATCGTAATAGTTAACGGTCCCGATGTAGTATCACCACCAATCAGCGCGATTTTATATTCACGCGCGCAGGCAAATAATCCACGACTGAAACTGCGCAACCAATCTTCATTGGCTTCCGGCAAAGTAAGCGCCAGGGTAAACCAAAGTGGATCAGCACCCATTGCGGCAAGATCGCTAAGATTGGTACGCAAGGCGCGCTCGGCAATTAATTCTGCATCAGCATCCAATGGAAAATGCACACCGGCTACTAACGTATCAACCGACACCGCCAGCTGTTTTCCTGCGGGTATTTGCAAAAGAGCGCAGTCATCACCAATTCCCAGCAACACACCTTCGGCAGGCTGCTCGACCTGCTCGCGCTGGAAAAATTGCTTGATTAGTTGGAATTCGCCGGGCACGTTGATAACTGATTGGACAGAATGTATTAGCGTTGGTTGCGCTCGGCGTTAACTTCCAGCGCCCGAACGACGGCGGCAGTTTTATCGAGTACGCCATTGATAAATTTATGACTATCTTCCGCGCCAAATTTTTTGGCTAACGCAACCGCCTCATTAATCACAACTTTGTAGGGCACATCAATGCGATATTTAAATTCGTAAGTCGCCAAACGTAAAAGAGCGCGGGTAATTGCATCCAGCTCATCCAGGGAACGTTCCACCAGATAAGGTGCAAATAATTCTTCAAGTTCGCTTAAATGTTCAGGTACACCGTGGAGAATTTCATGGAAATATTCCACATCCACTTTGCTCATATCATTATCGGTGCGAAATTCTGCTTCAATCGCATTAATCCCGGAACCGGCCATTTGCCATTGGTAAAGCGCCTGCATTGCGTAGTGACGAGCCATGCGGCGGGTGGCAGCGGTGTGGCCTTTTTGTGGGCTTGATGAAGTACTCATGAACAATTACCTGATAAAGAACAAAGAGCGGCTGTTGAATTTGATTGCTAATAAAATTTAACAGCAAAAAAACAAGGGATAAAACCGGATGAAAATAATCTCCTGATTTTATCCCTTATCAATAATTCCAATTAATCAATAATCCCGGTACCGGGAGTATATTTTTCCAAACTTATATTTTAGAAAACAGCGATACCATTTCCAACGCAGTAGATGCAGCTTCCACACCTTTATTGCCGGCTTTAGTACCTGAACGTTCAATTGCTTGTTCGATTGAATCAACGGTTAACACACCGAATGTCACTGGAACACCGTATTGCAAGGAAACTTGTGCAAGGCCTTTGGTGCACTCACCGGCAACATAATCGAAATGTGGCGTGCCGCCGCGAATTACCGCACCTAGTGCGATGATTGCATCGAATTCTTTTTTCGCCGCAATTTTTTGCGCGGTCAACGGAAATTCAAATGCGCCGGGTGCGTAATAGATGGTGATGTTTTCATCTTTAATACCGTGGCGACGCAACGTATCTAACGCGCCGTCTTTCAAACTCTCTACGACAAAACTATTCCAGCGGCTTACGATCAACGCGTATTTGCCAGCGGATGCGGAAAAATCACCTTCGATAACCTGGATTTTGCTCATAGCATTTCCCAAAAAAACAATTAATTAAAGAGAATCAAATCAGTCAATGTATACGCTTCAAAGTGCATCAGGGCACACGTACTCCACCACTTCCAAATCAAAACCGGATAATGCAGAAAAACGCATAGGCGCCGACATCACGCGCATTTTGCGTATACCGAGATCACGCAGGATTTGCGAGCCGGTACCGACTTGTTTGTAGAGCACTTCAGAACTGCGTTGCACCTGTTTGCCGGAAATCAGCCAATCAATGCTGCTCTCGACTTCTGCTGTGGATTCGTCATGGCAAATCAGCAGTACTACACCTTTGCCAGCCTCACTCACCACCCGCAACGCATCCTGATAGGTCCAATTTTTCCCGCCGGTTGGCGAGGTGCGCTTCAGGCTCAATACATCGCGCGCAATATCCATCACATGGACGCGCACCAGCGTCGGTTCTGCGTCGATTTCACCTTTCACCATCACAAAATGCAGGTCGCCACGCGCCATGTCGCGGTAGGTGCGCAGTTCAAACTCGCCATAAAGTGTTTCCACTTTGCGCGTGTTAATGCACTCGACTGTTTTTTCCTTGATGGTGCGGTAGTGGATAAGGTCGGCAATGGTACCGATTTTCAGGCTATGTTTAACAGCAAATTTTTCCAGATCCTGACGACGCGCCATGGTGCCGTCTTCATTCATGATCTCCACCAGCACGCCCGCCGCCGAAAAACCGGCCAGTTTAGCCAGATCACATGCGGCCTCGGTATGACCGGCACGACTCAATACACCACCGGGTTGAGAAATCAATGGAAAGATATGGCCGGGCTGCACAATATCAGTCGCCTTGGCATCAGGGCGCACCGCTGCATGGATAGTGCGGGCACGATCCGCGGCTGAAATCCCGGTGGTTACGCCGGTTGCCGCTTCGATGGACACGGTGAAATTGGTGGTAAAGGAGGATTTGTTATCGCGCACCATCAGCGGCAAATCCAATAACTCGCAACGTTCTGCGGTTAATGGCAAGCAGATAAGCCCGCGCGCATGGGTCGCCATAAAGTTGATATCTTCAGGGCGCACTAATTCGGCAATCATAATCAGATCACCTTCATTTTCACGATCTTCATCGTCCATCAGCACAATCATCTTGCCCTGGCGCAGATCGTCAATCAGTTCATCAATGGTGTTTAATTGCATAATTCGTCTCGATATATCCGTTGCAAAATAGCGTCTTGCTTACATAAAACCATTCTTCGCCAAAAACTCCAGGGTAATGCTCTGCCCCTCAGGTTCAGCCGCTTTTTCACCCAACATTAAACGCTCAAGGTAACGGGCGAGAACATCCACCTCCAGATTGATACGGCTACCAGCTTTGTAGCTGCCCATGATGGTCATTTGCAATGTATGGGGAACAATGTTGAGTTCAAACTCGGCGCCGTCCACTTTGTTCACAGTAAGACTAGTCCCATCTACAGTGATTGAGCCTTTGTGGGCAATATATTTTGCCAATGATGTGGGGGCGCGAATGCGGAAACGCTCGGAGCGTGCATCTGGATGGCGGCTGACTACCTCGCCAACACCATCCACATGACCACTAACAATATGGCCTCCTAAACGGGTTTGCGGCGTCAGAGCTTTTTCCAGGTTTACACGCTGGCCGATTTTCCAATCGGGCAAGCTGGTGTTGTCCAGCGTCTCGCGCGACACATCAGCCCAGAAACCATCGCCCGGCAAATCGACCACAGTCAGACAAACACCGTTAGTGGCAATGGAATCACCCAGGCGCACATCAGATAAATCCAGATTGTTAGTTTTTATACGCAGACGCACATCACCGCTTTTAGGTTGCAGCGCAATAACTTCGCCAATAGCCTCAATAATGCCGGTAAACATAAAGCCTCCGCTTAAACGATCAGGCTGTTGCTAGGCGCAACCGGAGTGTCCGGCGAATAAACAACCGGAATACGCAAATCAATCACTTTAGTTTTGGCGAGATGATCGTGGATACAGCGGCGATCCGGGCGGAAAATGGCCAGAATATCGACCAACCGTAACAGTATACCAATCACCGGCACCATACCCGCCAGCCATTGGGTGAAGTAGCGTTGGGCAATCATCGGGAAAAATGCCGGCACGCGGTTATCCATAGTTACTATCGCAATACCCATAATGCGCTTGCCCAAAGTTTGCCCGTAACGGCTGAGAAGAAAACCGTGCAGGGCAAAAAAAGCAATATAGGGAAACATCATCAATAACGTTTTTTGCCCGCTGGTTAACGCAGCCACTTTAGCCAGCAATTCGGTCTGCATTGCCTGGGCATCTTTAGCCTTATTCGGGTCAATATCCGTCAGCCCGAGGAACTGCATTAAAAACATCATGGCGATAAACATAAACACGCAATCCAGCAAAAAGGCACCGAAGCGCTTGCCGTACGAAGCGGTGTTATCTACCGGTGGAGGTGTATGTGGTGGCGGGGAATCTGGGGACTGGTATGGATCGTTCACGGGGCTATCTACCTAAAAAAGAAATTGTTTAATCCCCCTCGGTCCCCCTTGGCTGCGCACCCCGTTTCAGGGAAGCTAAATCTGCCAATGTGAATCGAAGCGTGGTCCAGTTCCTTCCTTTATTACGGGCGCGCAACCAAGGGAGGTTAGGAGGGATTTTTAATACTCAGTATCCGGACTGGCTGTAATACGCCAATCGCGCCCTACAGCCCGGATATCTTTAATCTTCAACGCCAGCGATGCCGACATGGTTTCCAACGGTAAATCAAAAATCGGGCGAGCATTACTGCCAAGTAGCTTGGGCGCCATATAAACGATGATTTCATCCAGCAAACCACGCCGTAAAAAGCTGCCCGCGAGGGTTGCGCCCGCCTCAACCAACACTTCATTGCAATGACGCTGGGCCAGTTCGCGCAACAACGCTTGCAAGTCGATACGTCCATCTTTGGCAGGTAACGCGAGCAACTCAACGAAATCCGGCCAGCCCGTTAACTGTTCGCCCGTCGCAGCGCCGTTGTGAACCAGCAAGATTGGGGTTGGTTGCTTAAACATCAAGGCATTACGCGACAAACGTAAGCGAGAATCCAGTATTACACGCAACGGTTGTTTGGCAGCAGCCTCTTGTGAGTTCGGTAAATCCAGTTCATCGGCACGCACGGTTAATGAGGAATTATCCTGCAATACGGAATCTACACCAGAAATAATTGCGCAGGAACGGGCACGCAAACGCTGTACATCGGCACGGGCTTTCGGGCCGGTAATCCATTTGCTTTCGCCGGACTCCATCGCCGTGCGACCATCCAGGCTCATCGCCAGTTTACAGCGCACAAACGGCAACTTGCGTTCCATGCGCTTGATAAAACCGGGATTCAATGCGCGCGCATCATCTTCAAGGACAGGCCCATCCACCTGGATTCCACCCGCACGCATAATTTCAATACCGCGACCGGATACCAGCGGATTAGGATCTTCCATCGCATAAACCACGCGACTTACACCCGCATCAACCAACGCTTGCGAGCAAGGTCCCGTACGGCCATGGTGGCTGCATGGCTCAAGACTGACATACACCGTAGCACCGCGAACATTGTCGTGAACTGCAGAGCCGCCAGCTGCTAACAGCGCATTCACTTCCGCATGAGGTTCACCCGTGCGAACATGCCAGCCTTCGCCAATCACCTGCCCGTCTTTTACCAACACACAACCCACGCGCGGATTGGGCATAGTGGTGTACAGACCGCGCTCTGCCAAACGGAAGGCGCGGGCCATAAAATCAAAATCCTGGGGAGTTAACGCCATAGAAATCCGGACTGTTGGTAATTCAGATCACTGATGATCTTCAGGCTGTTGTTCGAGCCGGTCAATTTCCTGCCGGAACTCATTCAAATCCTTAAAGCGGCGATAGACCGATGCAAAACGAACATAGGCCACCTCATCAAGTTTCTTCAACTGCTCCATCACCTTCTCGCCGACCAGCAACGCCTTAACTTCGCGTTCGCCGGTCGCTTGCAGGAAATGTTTGATGTGGTTAATCGCAGATTCAATTGCCTCAATACTTACCGGGCGTTTTTCCAACGCGCGCAGCAAACCGGCACGCAATTTGTTTTCATCGAAGGGTTCGCGGGTGCCGTTTTGTTTGATGATGCGCGGCATCACCAGTTCAGCCACCTCGAAGGTAGTGAAGCGTTCATGGCAGGATAAACACTCGCGGCGACGGCGCACCTGATCGCCTTCCGCCACCAGGCGTGAATCGATAACTTTGGTATCTTCCGCGCTACAAAACGGACAATGCATGATCACAAGCCCCAGCGATAGTTAAAGTGGGCGCATACTAGCACGAAATACAGGGTTTTCGCCCCATGCTCCATAGCCCCCGCTGCGTGAGCATGATAAAAAGCCAGACACTATCCCCGTTCGATTAGCGAGAGTCATGAGCAAGCCGCCCTCCACCAGCAAAGCCAAAAATACCACCATGAAAGATGTCGCCGCCCTGGCGGATGTATCCTTGATGACGGTATCGCGCGGGTGCTCAATAAAGACCCAAAAGTCAGTGAAGAAACCCGCAATCGGGTAATGGCGGCGATGGAAAAATTAAATTATCGCGTGAATGTTTCAGCGCGTAGTTTGTCCGGCACGCAATCCTATTTAATGGGCTTTTTTACGATAACTCAGTGAGGAGTTTTATCAGCGAGTATTTAATCGGCACCTTGAAATGCTGCAATGAACTGGGCTATCAATTGGTCATCGAACAATGCCCCTACCAGGAAGCCAACCTCGAAGAACACATCAAACACCTCACCAATCGCTACGATCTTGATAGCGTAATTATTCCACCACCATTATGCGACGACCTGCCATTGTTAAATGCAGTCGCATTTAGACAAAGTGGGTTTGCGTTACGTACGCGTAGGCCCCGGTTTTGAATTGGAGCGTTCCTCTTACGTAACGATTATCGCGCAACGTTCGAAATGACCGAACTGTTAATCCAGCGCGGCCACAAACATATCGGTTTTATCAAAGGCGACGCCAATCAGGGCGTGAGTGATGTGCGTTTCAAAGGCTATTGCGATGCGATAAAAAACACAAACTCGCATTGAATGACAATTTTATCGCCGAAGGAAATTTCAGTTTTGCATCCGGCATGATCGCCGCCGAAAAATTATTGCAACACCGCGAACTCACCGCCACCTTCGCCAGCAACGACGACATGACTGCCGCCGTAGTCGCCGTCGCCCACCGCAAACACATCGAAATCCCCCAACAACTCGCCGTAGTCGGCTTCGACGACACCAACATCTGGCCGCAACTCACTACAGTGCAACAGCCAATTAAAAACATGGCGATTGCGGCGGTGGATTTGTTAATTGAAAAAATTAAGGCAGATACGTTGCTGGATATTAAGGTGAAGAATAATCGGATTTTGGATTATACGATTGTGGAGAGGGAGCCGGTTTGAGTTTCCATGGTTGTCTTTATTGCACTTAATGCAGCTGGAACATAATAATTCATGTTTAACCATTATTTACGTGGTTAATAACCCCAATATTCTATGATCGCAACTTTCATACTTGGGACTATCAATAGTCGGCTACCATCGATATTTTCGCGGATACCGTCAACATATTTTATTCGAGTGTAATACGCTCCAAACTCTTTAATATTACGTCTTATTTCTTCAATTTCAATGGATGCATTCTCAGCGTCATAACAATATAAACCACTAAAAGCAGCATCAGATGACCAATATGATCTTTCAGATTTACTTGTTTTAATCCATGCATCATAAGTACCTTGTACCAATGGCTTATTAACACCTCTATTTTTATAAAATCGTCTCGTTTTATTTACGCCATTAAGAAATGACAGCCCATCTTTAAGGATGGAATTATATGTTTCATCCCGCAATGTAAATATTGCTGCACCGCAGGCACCAAAATCTTTTGTGCTATACGTAAAAAAATACGATACATCAATTTCCTTAGGAACCATTCCCAAATATTTAGTGTATTGATTATATTCAAAGACTAAATACAGCAAAGCCAATAGCGCGCCAAATATCACTATTAGTTTTTTAATTTTCCAAGCCTCCATATGAAAAATCTGCTTTGGCTAATATGCAGCTGGCCAGTAAGACCAAAAACACCAACACATTAGAGCTACGCCCCCAGCCTACACCGTTGGACGATGAACAAATTCAATTCTAATACCGCTAGGCTCTCTTATCATCATATGCTTGTGAGGACCTTTGCCAGAAAGTTCTGGAGAAAATTCAATTTCAACATTTGCTACGGACTTCAGCTTTTCATAAAGTCGCTCTAATTCTTCAAAGCTTGCGAGGCCAATAGCAAGATGATGCAAACCTATATTAGATTTTCTATCGAATGAAACAGACGTCTCAGGATTTTCTGCCTGCCACAAAGTAAGCTTCAAATGTCCATTTGAAACAAAAATTGCTGGGTAGGCCGGCATTTCACCAATTATTTTCCAACCAAGTTGCTCAGTAAAGAAAGCAGCCGTTTCACTTAGATGCTTTACGGTTAATCCAACATGATCTATTCCTAAGGTTCCTATAGGTTCGCTATTTTCCAAGTTGATGTCCTCCAGCTTATGTGTAGCATGCTAACAATGTTTTAAGTGGAAAGATTAAGAGTTTCAGCCCGTCAAAGTTTCCGTTCAGATGTATAAAATGCTTTTATAGCATTTCCTCAAATTGCTTGCATCAAAATCATCCAGGAACAGAGTGTCAATTTGTTACCAGCGCGAAAGACGGAAAACTACCTGCAATAAGATGCCAAGTCTTTATCAAGGAAAACGGATGACGATGTGATTTATCAGTGATGGCCTAACAGCACCTGCGGAAATTTTATTTGATCAAATTAATGCGCAGGTAAATTACCTCAGGGGGCGCTCAACAGCGCTGTGTATACGCTGGACATAATTATGGGAACTATTATTTCCATTGCCGCCACCGCATGCAACCAATAAGCGGCACACACAAAACCATAGGATATTTTTCATCACTACTCCCTGTTACAAAGCTACTAATTATTTATTGTAGATGACTAACTTCAGATGCAGCTAGCAGTAGTGCACCAACACCATACAGTTGTGTATCTTCCGGTAATATTTTTTCCGGCGATGCCCCCACTTGTTGCACCCATCCTAATTTTCCATTTGCATCTACTGCTGTTGCCAAACCTTTCCACCCGGCAGTAATCGCAGACAAATAATCAGCGCGCGCTAACAAACCATTATTAATTCCCCAGGCTAAACCAAAAGTCATAAAGCCGGTGCCGCTGGTTTCCGGCACACTGAATTCATCTTTATCTAACAAGGATGATGGCCAAAACCCATTGGGTTGTTGCAGTTTTACCAAGCTCGACGCCATGATCTTAAATAGGTTTTCATACTTTTGTTTGCGTGGGTCGTTCGCCGGAATTTGTTCAATTAATAACGGCAAACCCGCAAACACCCAACCATTGCCACGACTCCAGAATATCTTTTTATTGTTTTTACTACGATGTTCAAAAAAGCGGCCATCGCGATAAAACAGATGTTCTTGTTTATCTAACAAATAATCAATCGCTACCTGATATTCTTCGTCTACATAATTTAAATAAGCGGGATCAGCGGTTAATTTTCCTACCGCGGCCCACACTGGTGGAGCCATAAATAAAGCATCACACCAACACCAGCGGCGTTGACACGTGGCCTCGCCCTGCCCTGTTGTATCAGATTGATATTCAAGATTGTGCGTTGCACGATTAGCCAAAATTTCTTTAAATACTTTTTGCGTAGGTCTGATAAATGCGGGGTTGTTCATACGTGCTGCTACAGCCGCATAAGTAAAGCCTATGACCTGATCATCCGCATGCCAGCTTTTATCGCCAAGCTTCCATTTATTGGCTTCGCCTTTCACAACCAGGACTTGCAAATAACGCGGATTATTCGTCTGTTCGGCCCAACGATTTAAACCGACAAAAAATGCGCCCTGAATCCATCCGTATGAATTTTCTGTGTGGTCGCGAAACGTACGCACGTAGTCAAACGATTCCATATGTGCTAATTGCCAATCGGCTGCACGGTTGGCAACAGTAGTAATGGAAGAGGCATCGAGCGATGCAGCTTTATGCCCGGCACAGCCTGTTAAAAAGAGAATGGTAAACATTGCTGGCAGTAAGAACCGTTTTTGATCCGGGGAGAAAAATAATGAACACATAAAGATAACTCCTGTGCAAGGCACACCAACGCTATTGTTATGTCAGGTGATAGGTATTTGTCAGGTCATGTATTTTTATGTCGCCCATCCTAGGCCAGAGCTTTACAAAAATTAAATTTTTTACGGATATTTACCATTATTGAAATTAACTATTGCGGTGATTACACATCCTTGAAGCCAGTAAACAGAAAAGCTATTCGATAATTTCAACACGGTTGCGCCCACCGCTTTTGGCCATGTACAGCGCCCGATCCGCCCGTGCAAAGAAATGTACCAGGGTTTCCACGCCGCCAAATTCAGCCACGCCAAAACTACCGGTGATATTGAGGGTTTTATTGCCCATTTGCAGCTGTTCTGCAGCCATCGTCTCACGCAATTTTTCGGCAACCAGCTGCGCACTATTTAGGGGAGTTTGCTTTAGCAAAATTAAAAATTCTTCCCCGCCCCACCGACACAGTACATCACCATTGCGCAAACTATTTTCCAGCATGCGCGCAACGCGCATGATGACTCGGTCACCCGCGAGATGGCCATGGTTATCGTTAATACTTTTAAAGTAATCAATGTCCAATAAAATCATCGACAAGGGCGTTTTAGCACGATGCGCTTCATGTACAGCTTGCTCAAATAACAATTCAAACGCGTGACGGTTTAATAATCCGGTTAATGAATCTGTTGCCGCGACATTTTCCAAACGGCGCTGAAAGCGATTAACACTGTATAAACTCAGCAATAGCACTAATGCAGTTACCGCTGCGCTGATAGCAATATTGCCCATGAATACCTGGCGAACTTTAGCGATTTCTGCATCTTCGGTTTGCTCTACAACCAAATACCAATTGAACTCGGGAATATAGCGCGAGCTCAACATGATTCGCCCGTTGGAGTTGTCGTATTCCAGGTTAGTAGGCTTGATATTTTTATTTATTATTTTATCGGCAATCGCAGCGATACCCGGCAATTCGTGAATTGAACCTTTATGCAATTCACCGGTTTTTGCCGAGACAATAATTTCACCAACTTCATTTACAAAATAAACGCGGCGATTATAACGTTGCTGAATATCGTCAATGACTCGCGCCAGTGAATCGAGCGTTAAACCAACGCCGGTTGCACCAATAAAATCTCCGTCGTAATCCAGCACCCGATAATTGATGAAAATCGTCACTGTATCATGATTGGCGAGATCTACATCCAGATTCATTTCATACGGTGTTTTCATATCGCGTACACGAAAAAACCAGTCATCGCGCAACTCTGTTTTTTTTACGCTTTTTAAAACACCGTTGGGATAATAATAATTGTGGGTATTATTTGAAACGAGAAAACTACTGACAGCGCCGTATTCCTGTTTAACCTCATTCAAATAGCGAACTATTTGCGAGCTATCCTGTTCGCCGGATAAGATCCAGTCGCGTACAAAAGTATCGCTGGCCATCAGAGAGGAAATAAATGTGGGGCGCAATACATCGCGCTGGATTTCAGAATAAATATTGTCGCCCGTTAACGGTAACCCTTGATCAATGATGGAATGGCGAATTTGATCGCGCGACACCCAATAACTCGCCAGGCTGGTAGCCAAAAACCCCAGGATCAGGATCACCCCCAACCACACCAGCAAACTGTACTTTTTCCAAAAAACACTGAACATTGATCATTTCCGGGCTACCACTTTCCGGAAGTCTAGCAGACATTGGTGATATCACCGGAATAAAAAGCCCGGCATATGCCGGGCGAAACCGGTCCTGAGCGGACCAATCAACACACTCACACTCGTACTTTCTTCACACAAATAGCGCAATAATTACACGGTGCATTTACACGCTTTTAATGCAGCTTTGTATTCAGTTTCCACTGCTTTAAATGCGGC
This sequence comes from Cellvibrionaceae bacterium, assembly GCA_021151825.1. GTDB lineage: Bacteria > Pseudomonadota > Gammaproteobacteria > Pseudomonadales > Cellvibrionaceae > Cellvibrio. Next base: position 121,494 of record JAGKWQ010000004.1, on the reverse strand, counting down.
TAGCGCATTGGTCACTGCCAATTTCAAATCATCGGTTTTCGCTTTTTCTGCAGTCGTTGCCGTCACTGCAGCGTTATAAGCTGCCGTGGCAGTTGCTACCGCCGCTGTTGCCGGTGCAATTGTTTGCTGGGCGGTGTTAGCTTCATTCAATGCCGCTATAATCTGGATAACCAAATCATTGTATTTGGTAACCAGATTATTATACGCCGTCAGCTTGGTGGATTTGGCAGCAGTAGTGGCTGAATTATAAACCGTCAATGCAGTGTTTAATTGCGTCTTTAGTGGCTCAAGCTTGGCAATTTCAGCATTGTATTTAGCCACTGCTTTTTCATAATTTTTTGTTGCTGTGGTTAAATCTTTAGTCACCGTTGCGAGTTCCGTTTTTGCAGTGCGCTCTGCGGCAGTTTTGTCAGTGATTGCAATTTTATTGGCATTGACTGCTTCAACTGCCGCCGAGTGGGCAACACGTGCCGCTTCAACTTTCGCTTTCAGATTAGAGGCATCTGTAGTACTTACACTACTGATTGAACTACTGGATTTGCTAGAAGCAGAAGATGCCGGTGCACTTGAACTGGATTTAGATGAAACACTGGAAGATGCCGGTGCGCCTGCATAAAAATTCGCAATTTGCGGGCCGGTAATATTCAGTGCATAACGCGCATCTGCACCGCTGGTAGTATTGTTACGATCCACACCACAGGGCTGGTTTTTACAAAGAATATCCGGATTGGAAAACTTATAGATTTTGCCAGTCCAGTAATCCACATTGAATTCATTTTGATAAGCCATCACGTCGGTAAATGAATTCATCACGCCATAGCCCAGCGCGTAATGGAACACACCGCCAACACCATCCTGTTTACGCGAGTGTTTTAAACCCATGTTGTGACCCAATTCGTGTGCAGTAACAAAATCACCGCAAGAATTAACAGCAATATGGGCAAACATATACCCTTTGTACGCAGTCACACTGCCGTTATTGCCCGCCACCCAGGCAACACCACAACTGCCGTGAACTTGTTTAAAGGGACGATAAAAAACTACCATATCAGCTTTAGCTTGATCGCGCGCGGCAGCAACACCGCTAAATGCCGCATCCTGATTAAGCGTAATTGCATTCAACGCAGTTTCTGCCGCGTTATCATCGGTATAACTAACTTTCATCGTCTTCGCGACACGTACTTCCAAATCTACACCGCTATCGGCATAAATTTGATTAGTCACTTGAAAAAGCTGATTGATACGGGTGGTAGGATCACCACCATAAAGTGCAGCGACACCGTCGGTATAAACTACCAGTACATCAATCACGGTTGATGCTGCCAGTGCGGGTAAAGTAAGTGCGGATAAAACAATTGCAGACGTAGAACGAATAGCGTTTTGCCAAATATTTTTCATAAAAAGTTCTCTGTTGACTTTACTGAAAACCTTCCGTGATTAACAAATTTGGAAAACCCCAAATAGTTGTGCGCATCCATTAAAGCCAAACCGCGGTACCGCTATGTTTTCTTACTCATATACCTTTTGCCCCCAAGTTGAACATTGTTGTTGAGTGATATTTTTTAATCGTGATTATGTGTATGCGGTACTTCCATATAATCGTTTTTACCTGGATCAGATAATTCAAACTCGGCAGGGTTTTTGTAAACCCAACCACTCCCGTTAATCGATTCCAATGTATAGCTGCCTTGTGGCGTAGTCACCGTAGCAAATACCGAATTGCCACCGTAGGTCATTACCACGGGATAATCAGTGCCATGCCCGTCAAGGTAACCGCGCCATGAATAATCCCCGTTGGGATTTTCATTGCTGCTTTTCACTGTGGCATTTACGGTTTCACCACCGGGCAAAGGCAAACTGACTTGCTCACCCGGCGATGGATAAACCGGCGAGTCCATATCGACAGATACAGGCTCATAAATAGATACCCCATTTGGCACTGGCATAGCGGCAGTATCAGCGTTTGCAATCCGCCATGCCGTAACAGCCGCCGGCGGTGTTTCTGCTGCGCCGCTTTCAGCCGTTTGTCCTGCAATTGCCTTGTTGGCTTGGGCAAGCGCCTCTTCCGCTTTGCGCAATTTATCACTGCCAGTATCCAGCATTGTTTGTGTGTGCTCTTGTGGCAGCACCATTGGTTGTTCCACTACGGGATCGTTATGACTAACAAAAAACCAGGCTACAACAAACAATACCGGCACGATTACCCATATGTAGGATTGCTTAAGCTTGCTACCCTGAAGCGCCATTGATGAAACTCTAGATGCCGAAGATTGTATAAAAATAGATCAACTGCTCTTAAAAATCGACCATTAAAATGGCCGTGGCTAAAAAAATCTAGTTGCGCTAAATCCCCATTCAAATAGCAATAAAAAAGGCAGCTGGATAGCTGCCTTATTAATTACAGAGACTTTCTTAATAGCTTTACAACGGTGGCGGTGCCACACATAACGCATGCACGTTAAGTGTTGAAAGTGCACCAAGAACTGCCACCTTCGCAATCTCCACCTGATTGAAGTTACTGGTGGTATTCATATACACCAATTGCTTGGTCGCATCGCCAGTCAAATTGAGCAATTGCAAGGAAAGCAATGCTCCTGCCGCGCTGGTTTGCTGCGGTGTACCGTTCATGAAGGTGGTAATTTCCAGCCCTCCCAGCAAACTCAAATCCAATACCCCCACCGGCAGTGACACCAGGAAGCCAACACGTTTTGGTCCAGTGTAGGTTGTCGGCGCCTGGACTCGCCCCCATACCGATGATGCCACGGCCACCGGTGTAGCGAAGGAGGCGGCATCATTGATAGTAGAAGCCAGGTACGCTGGATTCAGTACACCGCAACCTATACACAGTACACCGCGAACACCGGAGGTAATGGTTGGGCTACCCAATACCGGCTCAAACAATTTGCCCGAACCACAGGCGATATTTTCAACCGTGTCACACGCATCCCCAATTCCATCACCATCAATATCTGACTGGGATGCATTGCTAACCAATGGACAGTTATCCGAGACATTAGGTATACCGTCATTGTCTATGTCCGGGTCGCATGCATTACCAATACCATCACCATCCGTATCAGTTTGCGTTGGATTGGCTACCGATGGGCAATTGTCGAGGTTATTGGCAACACCATCCCCATCCGTATCGCTATCGCAAGCATCACCAATGCCGTCACCATCACTGTCTTGTTGCAGGATATTAGCGACTAACGGGCAGTTATCAACCAGGTTCAATATACCGTCGTTATCCCTGTCCAGATCACAATCATCGCCTATACCGTCGTGATCGGTATCAGTTTGTGCCGGATTGGCAATCAATGGGCAGTTATCCAGGGTATTGGCGATACCATCCCCATCATTATCAGTTAACGGATCGCACGCATCGCCAATGCCGTCGCCATCAGCATCCTGCTGTCCGGGGTTGGAGTTAACCGGACAATTATCAACGCCGTTCGCCACGCCATCGCCATCGGTATCCGGATCACACGCATCCCCCACACCATCGTGGTCCATATCATGTTGTGTCGGGTTAGCCACCGCCGGACAATTATCGATACCATCATCAATACCATCCAAATCAGTATCAACACTGGCATCGCAAGCATCACCTATACCGTTGCCATTACTATCCAACTGATTGGGATTAGCGACCAAGACGCAATTGTCAGAGATATCCAATACACCGTCACCATCCTTGTCGTTATCACAGGCGTTCCCAATACCGTCACCATCGGTATCGGTTTGGCTGCCGTTCGCAGTTGCCGGACAATTATCGCTATTGTTAGGAACACCATCCCCGTCAATGTCGTTATCGCAAGCATCCCCTATAAAGTCATTATCGAGGTCAGCCTGATTACTGTTAGCGACAGAAGGGCAATTATCCAGGCCATTAAGCACGCCATCGCCATCAAGGTCACTATCACAGGCATCACCTACGCCATTGCTGTTGGTATCAAGCTGAGTGGGGTTGGCAACCAGCGGACAGTTATCAGAGGAATCATCAATACCATCGCCGTCACTGTCGGTGTTTGCATCGCAAGCATCGCCAATGCCATCACCATCCCCATCCTGTTGGCCCGGATTGGCAACCGAAGGACAATTATCTACACCATTGGCAACACCATCACCGTCGCGATCAGTATCACACGCATCCCCTATTCCATCGCCGTCGCTATCCTGTTGGTTGGTGTTGGGGACAGAAGGACAATTATCGGTAGAGTTAGGAATACTGTCACCATCCAGGTCAGTATCACAGGCGTCCCCTATTCCATCACCGTCAGAATCCGTTTGGGTTGGGTTTGGATTGATCGGGCAATTATCCAGGCTATTCAAGACTGAATCGCCATCGCGATCATTATCGCAAGCATCACCAATTCCATCGCCGTCCAAATCCTGCTGCGAACTATTGGCAATCAATGGGCAATTATCACTGCCGTTAGCAACACCATCATTGTCATCATCTGGATCGCACGCATCCCCCAAACCATCGCCGTCTGTATCTATTTGCGAAGCGTTCGCTATCGCCGGGCAATTATCCAAACCATCATCAATACCATCACCATCACTATCGGTATTGGTATCGCAAGCATCACCAACACCATCGAGGTCAGTATCCGTTTGGGTTGGGTTTGCAGTTGTCGGGCAGTTGTCAGAGGCATTCAACACCCCATCATTATCGAGGTCGCTGTCGCAGCTATCGCCTATGCCATCACCATCAGTATCCGTTTGCGACGCATTGGCTGTTGTCGGGCAGTTATCCAGGGTATTCGCAACACCGTCACCGTCCACATCGGTATCGCAAATATCACCAATGCCGTCGCCATCGAGATCAGCTTGGGTCGGGTTGCCCAGTAGTGGGCAGTTATCAAAACTGTTAATGACCAAATCACCATCAACATCGTTATCGCAATCATCTCCTATGCCATCAGCATCACTATCAAGCTGGCCGGGATTGGCATTGTTGGGGCAGTTGTCCGATGTATCGGGCACACCATCACCGTCAGAGTCAGCCGGTGCACTTGATGCAACCGATGATGCGGCAGTGGAGCTTGCTGGAACTCCGGTTGAGGAAGCGCTGGATTGCGCTGAAGCAGATGTATCAATGGATGATGAAGCCGCGCTGGAGGGCAATTCACCGGAACCATCCTGAAAACTGGAGCTACTGGATGCTGTAGCCGAGGCAGCAACACTGGAAGGCAGCTCACCGGAACCATCCTGGAAACTGGAGCTACTGGAAGCAGTTGCACTGGAAGGCAACTCACCGGAACCATCCTGAAAACTGGAACGACTGGATGCTAACGATGCATCTGTACTTGACGGCAATTCACCACTGCCATCTGAAAATTGTGTAGAAGACCGCATTGATGATTTAACAAATTCCGTGTCGGCTGGAAATCCGCTGTTATCACTACCGCCACAACCACCTAATCCTAACGCAGTGATGAGCAATAATATGAACGAAAAATTTTTCATGATAGCCACCTTGCCTATAACAACGATTGAAATTACGGTTTGATTTTTATGCCGGTGATAACGAATTCCACGCGACGGTTTTTCGCCCGCCCGCTATCACTATCGTTATCAGCAACAGGCATGTTCTCGCCCATTCCAAAGGTTTTTATGCGGTGGGAATCAACACCTTTTGCTTGTAAATAATCAGCGACAACGGCTGCACGTTTTTCCGATAAGCGCTGGTTATATTCCGCTTTACCACGGGAATCGGTATGACCTGTTACCGAGACATTCAAGCCGGGGTTATCAATTAATATTTTTACAACCGGATCAATTGCTGCAGTATTGCGAATTTCTGCTTTATCAAATTCAAATAATGGACCGCCCAATTGTTCATCAACGGTAATTCGCTCTTCTATCGGCTGAGGCTCAGGTTCTTTTATCACTACAATGACAGGTTGAGGTTGCGGTGCAGCTTTTGGTGCAGGTGGTGGTGCGGAAAAATGCCAGACCAGAGCCAGACCGAGGAAATTAGGGTTCGCATGCCCCATTTCATTGTTGCCAACTTTATCGATATATTGATATTCAATACGCCCAGACCAGTGCGGCGCAAATGGAAATTCAAGCCCGACCCCGGCTAACGGACGAACACCGGAGTCATCCAGTTTTTCCGGTCCGCCAGTAACTTCACCATCCCAAAAGGCCGCGCCAATTTTTCCATAGAGATGGACATGTTTATTCAATGCATGGGAAATTTTTAATGCAATATCGGCCTCCTGTAATTTCCCATCCAGATTAAAGTCTTCATATCGAGCGCGGGAATCGCCGATATCATTCCATGAAAACTCAATTCCATAACGATGATTGAAATCATATCCACCAAAAATCCCATAGCCGGTATCCGTTTTATCACAAGAAATCCTGTCATTCAGGCAAGATTTTTCATTACTGGAATAGCCGGCTCGTAAACCGGCGTACCAGCCTGAGATATCGTCAACGTCGCTCGCCATTGCTGATAGTGAAGCAGAGACCAATAGCATAATCGTTAATAAATTTATTTTTTTTGCATGGAGATAATTCATAACCACTCCTTTATTTAGGGCGTAAAAACCCGCTGGCAAATAGATGCCGAAAAATACAGAGAATTGGACCACTTACCGGGAGAAAATAAATCAGATGCCTATTGCAGCGGCGCAAAAATCAAATCGGAAAATAAAAACAGGGGAAGCTATGGAGAAAACCCATACGCTAAAATTTTGAGAGAATAAATTACACGATATAACACCAAATACAATTTCATTTTTTACTCCTTTTATCACTCCTGTTTAAAAAATACTGCGCATAAATCTACGCACCATTCAAATCCAAAACCTAAAGTCCTTTTGAGAGGCTAGCAAAGTCGAACCCACTGTCAACCAATGCTATAGATCGTATTTATATAAAAATTTTTTTTGATGTAGTGCTAAAAAAAATAATCACAACTCAAACGACAGCTATCACCTTCCAGCCGATTAGAAGACAAAAAAATGGCGGCCTTTTAAAGAGCCGCCATTAATACCAACGTTGAATTCTATTTGCGCAATTTTCTTTTTAAATTTAACTCATTGAAACGGGGTGGGGCCGACGTATAAAAAAACCAACCAATAAAAATATCATTAAGAAAACACCCATACTGCCCCCGCCACCACTTCCACTTCCACTTCCACTTCCACTTCCACTATCAGTATTCGCGGAGGAGGCACTATCGTCTTCTAGCGCTTTTTTTTAGATGACGCACTTGAGCTGGATTTAGCACTGGATTTAGCACTGGATTTGACACTCGACTTAACACTACTTGCTACCGAAGCCGCTTTTGAACTTGATGATGAACTGCTCGATACAACTTGATCTGAATAATAATTGGCAATCTGCGGTGCTGTTACGCTGACAGCGTAACGATCATCAGCACCATTCACCGAGTCATTGCGATTAACACCACAAGGTTGACCTTTGCAGGACAAATCAGGGCTTGAAAATTTATAAACTTTTCCACTCCAGTAATCGACATTGAACGCATTCTGATAAGCCATGATAGTGGCAAATTGGTTATCAACTCCGTATCCCACAGCATAAGGAAATACCGCACCGCCACCATCCTGGCGACGTGAATGCCTTAAACCCATGTTATGGCCAAGCTCATGCGCCGTTGAGAAATCACCGCAGCTATTTAATGGAATATGTGAATACATATGCTTTTTGTAATCGGCGTTGTTGAAATTGCCATTACTGCCATCACCAACAATCCACGCCTGGCCACAGCTGCCTTGTGCTGAAGTAAAAGGGCGATACAAAATCACCATGTCGGCTTTAACTTGTTCGCGCACTTTTGCGACATCTTTAAATGCATCATTTTGTGCATACGTAATATCGCGCAACGCAACATCGCCACCATTTGCATCGGTGTAATTCACCATCATGGTTTTCACCAGGCGAATTTCGATCTCAAGTCCACTGTCTTGATAAATTTGGTTAGTAAGCTGGAATAAATGGTTGATTCTGGTGGTTGGGTCGCCCTGATAAGCATCAGCAGCGCCGTTGGTGTATACCGCCAAAACATCGATAACCTTGTTAGCCGCCTGGGCCGGGCTAATGAACATAACTAAAGTAATGCTTGCTATCATTTTTATCGCAGTTACAAAATTGCGCATGTGTCGTTGTCTCAAATGAAGTTGCCGATGAGCTTCCGTAAATTGAAATCCCCCCTGATGTTCCAATTCCTGCCCGCGTACACTTTTTCAGGCATGAAGACGCCCTGCCGAGGCTGTGAAAAGCCCAGTTCTGTACGTGGGTGAAAACCCGATATGATTTTTTAAGCGTGCAAATCCCCGGACCGGCTAATTTAGCCAGCGCAAAACTGTGAATCTGGATTGCAAGCTACAGCTGTACTGCAGGGTTCATCTGAATCCTGAGCATCCTTATTGGCTGGAAAAACGTTTAAGCAGCAAGTGCCTTTTGTGCGAGTGCCGTTTAGGCCTCCTTTTGATAGGCGCAGACCGCGCCAGATCCAGTATCTTTATCGCATTACCTTCGCGACCAAATACATGAACCAAAACCTGGGAACCTTAAAATTTTTACTATTTCTTATGCCTTTCTGATAACAACACCAAAATGGCACACAAAACATCAAAAATCTCTTTGTGTTCACAAGTTAAGCAAATTGTAGATGTATTGAACGCCACAATACAAGTTTTTATTACATTTTTAACAAAATATTCTATTTATAATTAAATTTTATTCTTTTTGTTATATGAATAATCTGAATTTGGGTAAAACTACTCAGTCGATAAAGTAATAAGCCCTATTTATCAGCTCAATAGAATTTGGTAATCGAACATAATTCAGCGCTTTTCGGGCCATATAAAAAAAGCCGCCTATTGAGGCGGCTTTTTCACTCTGCAAATCCAGATAGATTAGTCAGCGTAAACCGGGAACTTCTTACACAAATCAGCCACTTTGCCTTTTACATCGGCAATCACAACGTCCGCATTGCCTGCTTCCAGCGCTGCAAAGATGTCACAAATCCAATGGGTGAGCTGGATTGATTCTGCTTCTTTGAAACCGCGGGTAGTAATTGCCGGCGTACCCACACGGATACCGGAGGTTACGAACGGTGAACGTGGATCGTTAGGTACAGCGTTTTTGTTCACAGTGATATGCGCTTTGCCCAATGCCTCGTCAGCATCTTTACCGCTGTACGCTTTACCAATCAGGTCAACCAGCATCAGGTGATTTTCAGTACCACCAGACACAATGTTAATGCCACGCTCAATAAAAGTAGCAGCCATCGCCTTGGCGTTTTTCACTACTTGTTGTTGATAAGCTTTGTATTCAGGAGTCATCGCTTCTTTGAAGCTGATCGCTTTGGCTGCAATTACATGCATCAAAGGACCACCCTGACCGCCAGGAAATACTGCCGAGTTGAGTTTCTTCTCAAGCTCTTCGTTCGCTTTCGCAAGGATGATACCGCCGCGTGGGCCGCGCAGGGTTTTGTGAGTGGTGGTGGTGGTTACGTCAGCAATTTGCACCGGGTTTGGATACAAACCGGCAGCTACCAAACCAGCCACGTGGGCCATATCTACAAACAGGTAAGCGCCTACTTTATCAGCGATGTCGCGGAAACGTTGCCAATCCAATACCTGGGAATACGCAGAGAAACCTGCAACGATCATTTTTGGCTTATGCTCAACGGCCAAACGCTCGATCTCGTCGTAATCAACCAGACCAGTCTCGGGGTTTAGACCATATTGCACAGCATTGTAAATTTTACCAGAGAAGCTCACTTTCGCACCGTGGGTCAAGTGGCCACCATGCGCCAGGCTCATACCTAATACAGTGTCACCCGGTGCACAAAGTGCTGCGTAAACAGCAGAGTTTGCTTGTGAACCCGAGTGTGGTTGCACGTTGGCGTAATCAGCACCAAACAATTCTTTGGCACGGGAAATTGCCAGAGACTCAGTGACATCCACATACTCACAACCACCGTAATAACGCTTGCCCGGGTAGCCTTCTGCGTATTTGTTGGTCAGTTTGGTTCCCTGAGCAGCAATTACCAGTGGACTGGTGTAGTTTTCCGAGGCGATCAGCTCAATATGCTCTTCCTGGCGTTTACCTTCATTCTGGATACTGTCCCAGATTTCGGGGTCGAAAGAAGCAATAGTCTGGCTTTTATCAAACATAGATAAGTCCTGAGTTAGGAAGGGTGGGAAGGATAAAAAATAGGCGCGCATTGTACACCAAGGCCCTAAATACCTTCTACGCCAAAAAACTCATGAGTAGCAGCAATTTATTTGATCCCGCCACACCTGAAGAATAAATTTACACGCCAGTGCACCAAAAATGTACAAATCGTTAAAAAACCCACCTTTTCCATGGGTGGGATTCTTACTTTCACCCATTAAAAGCTATTTTTTTATTCTCCAAACCAAAATCAACCTGAACAAGATCGCATTTTCCAAAGGTCTTTCGCGACTTTGCGAAAATCGGCCCCGCTTTTGCAAAGCCAAACGCAGTCTTTTTTGTTAACTGCTCAGGGAACCTAGATGAAGTGTTTTTGGCAATGTTGTTCGTTCGCGTTATTGGCGCTATTACCCACCTTATCGCTAGCCGCAGAAACAGCCTACCGGTTAGGTACTGGCGATGAAGTTCGTATTACCGTTTATGGTCAACCGGAGTTGACTACCGATGCGCAGGTCAGTGAACAGGGTACGGTAACTGTTGCGTTGATTGGCGAACAGGTAATCGCAGGAAAAACCACCGCTGAAGCTGCTCGCCTTGTTGCCGAACGCTATCGCAGTGGTGATTTTTTAAAGAATCCACAAGTCAATTTGTTAGTAACCCAATACCGCAGCCAGATAGTTTCCATCCTGGGCAAGGTTAATCGCCCTGGAAAACTGGTATTGGAAGGTCCAACCAGCCTTACCCAAGCCTTGGCCTGGGCGGGTGGTGTTGCCCAGGGTGGTAGTGAAAAGATTGTACTCACCCGGGTTCGTAATGGCGCCCAGGAACGCACCGAATACGATTTGCAGCAACTGTTGAATCTGGATGCCAGCGATGCCCGCCCGATCTGGTTGCAACATGGCGATACGCTTTATATCCCCGGTGAAGGCCGTTTTTATCTGAACGGCGAAGTAAATAAACCGGGTATGTATCTACTGGATCGCCCATTAAATGTTATGCAGGCCTTGGGAACTGGCGGTGGCCCAACCGCGCGCGGTAGTGAGTCCAGCCTGCGCTTGTTACGGGTTCAACCGAATGGTTCAGTAAAAGAGCTGCGCGCCAAACCTGAAGATCTCATTCAGGACGGTGACGTACTGATTGTGAAGGAAAGCCTGTTTTAATTAGCCGCAAAGGTTAAACGGAGAGCCGCGATGACTATCAATAGCCTTTTGGCCATTTTATTTGCCCGTAAGTGGGTAATTCTGATCACAACCGGAGTGGCGTTGTGCCTTGCAGTGGCCGCCAATCTGCTGACTCCACGAACTTTTACCGGAATCACCGAACTGATTGTGGATGGCCGCGGAATGGACCCAATTAGTGGTCAACTACAACCTGCCCGGCTGATGACCGGCTATATCGCCACCCAGGCAGATATTATTCGTAGCCGCACCGTTATCAACAAAGTGATTGATCAAATCGGCCAGCAAAAACTGCTGGCGGCCACCGGTTTACCAGTAATGCCGGATGAGGAATCCAACCGCCGGCAACTGCAAGCTTTTCTTGGCCAAGGCCTGGAAGTACTACCTAAACGCGATAGCAATGTGCTGAGTATTGCCTTCAAGTCGAAAGATCCCGTACTGGCAGCAGATGTGGCTAATGCGTTTGCGCAAGCTTATATGTACACCAATCTTGAAATGCGTATCGAGCCAGCCCGCCAAACCAGTGAGTGGTACAAAGCCCAATTAACCAGCCTCAGAACCGACCTCACTGATCGTCAAAACAAACTCTCTGCTTATCGCGAAGAACACAAAATCATTGCCAGCCCGGATCGTCTGGATCTTGAATCGACAAGACTGTCTGAACTGTCGACACAATTAATGGCCGCGCAAACCGAGCGTATCAATTCCCAAAACCGTCGCGATCAAATTGCGACGCAAAAAATCGATCCGGAAAGTCGCGCTATGGACAATCCCCAAGTACAACAATTGGCGGGCGAGCTTGCGCGTGCAGAAGCAACATTGCGCGATTTGGGCAATCAGGTTGGAGAAAACCACCCCCATTACGCACAAGCCCGGACTGAAGTGGCGCAGCTGAAACAACAGCTCAAACGCCTGTTAGAGTTGATCAGCGGTAGCCTGCGTTCTTCGGTGGAGTTATCCAAAGCGCGCGAAGAGCAAATCCAGAAAGAATTGGCGGCGCAAAAAGAATTGGTGTTGCAATTGAATCGCCACAAAAACGAGTTAGCGTTGTTTCAACAGGAAGTTGATAACGCTCAGGCCGCTTACGATTCAGCACTTGCCCGCAGCGCCCAAACCCATTTGGAAAGCCAGATATCGACTACAGATATCGCTGTGTTAAACCCTGCAATTGCCCCCAATAATCCGACGCCGTCCAAACTCGCCATTACCTTGATTCTGGCGCTGGTGGGTGGCGTGCTGGCGGGAGTTGCAGCAGTGCTGGTGTGGGAGTGGCTGGATCAGCGTATCCGCACAAATGCGGATATCGAGTCTGATCTGGATCTACCACTACTCACATGTATCCCCCTTGGAGTATCGGAGGTACGGTCATGAACGATTTTGCACAGGCGTTAAACCCGCCACAGTTACCCTCTAAAATAGGTTCGATGCTGGTTGCCAGAGGCAAACTGGATGATAAGGACTTGCCACGCATTGCTATCGCCCAAAAAAAATATGGGCTGAGATTCGGTGCTGCGGCGCTCAAACTGGGCCTGGTATCACAGGAGGATGTCAGTGCAGTTATTGCAGAGCAATTTGCTTATACACCTACCCCCACCAGTACTAGCCCCCTTGCCCGTGAATTGCATTGTTTATTTGCGCCGGATTCCGTTCGCTCTGAAGCGGTGCGCAGTCTGCGTAGTGAATTGATGTTGCGCTATTTCAACTCGCGCCCCGGTGCCGGTTTGACATTATTAGGGGCGGAAAACCCGAAAATGCTGGCACTCACGGCCGCCAACCTTGCGATCAGTTTTGCCCAAATCGGCCTGAAAACACTATTGATTGACGGCAACCTGCGCAACCCCAGCCTCGATCAACTATTTGCCCACAATTCGCATCGCCCGGGCTTAACCGATGGCCTTGCAGGGCGCGGCTCGCTGATTGCATCACCGGTTGCCGAGGTTGATGGTTTGTGGTTTATCGGTGCTGGAACCCCCGTTCCAAACCCCCAGGAATTGCTCGCCAACCGGACCAGCCAACAACGTTTGATTGAATTACAAAACAGTTTCGATATAACCCTGATTAACACCGCCCCAATGGATACCAATCGCGATGCCCAGCTACAAGCAGCCCAAACAGGCATCGGATTACTGGTAGCCCAGCGCCATCAGAGCAAGACCAAAGCACTTGCCAGCATCTGTGCGCGTATGAGCAGCCTGAATGTCCGGTTATTGGGCGTTGCTCTTTATGAGTAACGAGGCTTTTGCCATCAAGAGCGTTAAACGACGATGAACACCCTTGGTATCAGCAATCCGGTTAACCAGAAAGCAGACACTTATATCTGCCTGATTCTGGTTTTTGCCGTTACCTACCAGGCGTTTCTCTGTTTGCTCAACACGTTTGGTTTTCCCGCCTCGATCGCCGTGGTCGGGGCATCTGAAGCGTTGATTATGGGCGCGTGCCTGCCCATTCTGATGCGCCGGATGGCGGTTCAATTAATTGCTGTACTGGCCATTTCAGGCGCGTTTTTTTGCCTTGCCGGTATCACCAGCGGGCAGTTCAATGTGAAGGCTGTGCGCGACATCCTTATCCCCTTATGGTTTTTATGGCTAGGCTACAACCTCGGACGTCCGGATGTGGCCGAACGAGCATTGAAATGGATATGTATGGTGGTCATCGCCATAGGTACCTTTGAAATGTTTTGGCTGGATACCTACACGCGCTTTTTTGATATTTACGGTTACTACCTGAATACCGGGAATATCACTCCCGTTACCGATTACGTCCGCGAAAGCCGCTTGCAGCTAAATGGCATTCGACCTGAAGGCATAGGCCGGACTTTTTTCCCGGGACTCCTTGGTAGCCACCGCGTTTCTTCAGTTTTTCTAGAGCCGGTTTCGCTCGGTAACTTTGCCACTATTGTCAGCGCATGGGCGCTGTCTTATGACGCCAAAGACTGGCGCAAAGCATTATGGTTTCTGGTTGCCGCGTTCGTGATGATTGTTATTGCTGATTCACGTTTCGCACTGGTGCTCATTCCCACCATGTTTGCGATGCGTTTATTTCTTCAGGGCAAGGCATTTTACTTTGCCTGCCTCGCTCCACTTGCCGGTATAACCCTGGTTATGGCGTTGGGTTTCACAACCGTCGAATACACCGATAGCTTTTCCGGTCGCCTGGCACTCTGCGGCTGGGCGCTTGAAGAATTTGACCTGCAACGCCTGTTGGGTTTAGGCCTCGCGCCCAGCTATGGCGATATGGGTTATGCCTATCTGATCTCCCGCTTTGGCTTGCCGTTATGCCTACTGCTCTGGGCCGGGTTTTGGTTGCTTCCCAATCCGGATGATCGCGCCCATCGGTTCAGGGCATTTATCGCCGTTTATGCCGCGCTGATCCTGAGTGTGAGCGGAACTTCATTATTTGCGTTTAAAACCTCAGCCTTATTGTGGTTTTTGGTCGGTTGCCTGATCCAACGACCCGCCCTCGCCCGCGAATCCGGGCCTGCTCTACCGATCCAACCAAAGGAAATTAACTATGGCCGTTAGTGTCGCTCACGTAGTTCGCCAGTATTTGCCATCTATTGGAGGTATGGAGGAAGTGGTGCGCAACATCGCCCGTGCACAGCGGGCGACCCAACAAGTAAAAATCATTACGCTTGATCGCTTGTTCCGCAATCGCAATGAACGTTTGGCCAAACGTGAATACATTGATGGTATTGAGGTAATTCGCTTGCCGTTTAGTGGGTCCAGCCGCTATCCGCTGTGTCCGCAAGTATTGAAAGAATTGGCTGAAGTGGATTTGGTGCATGTCCACGGTGTGGATTTCTTCTACGATTTTCTCGCCGCAACGCGTTGGTTGCATCGCAAACCACTGGTGCTGTCTACTCATGGCGGTTTTTTTCATACCAGTTTTGCCTCACGCGCCAAACGCGCCTATTTCCATACCGTAACCCGCCTGTCTGCGCGAGCCTATAATCGTGTGGTTGCCACCAGTAGCAACGACGGTACCCTGTTTGAACCCATCCTTGATCAAAACAAATTGGAAGTGATCGAAAACGGGGTGGATATCGAAAAGTTTGCCGATGCCGGTGCCAGATTACGCCAACCATGCATGATTTATTTTGGGCGCTGGTCGTCCAATAAAGGCATTGAGCAAACCCTGCAGGATTTCCAGCAACTGCACAAAAACGCTCCCGAGTGGCGCTTGATTCTTGCTGGCCGGGAATTCGACCTCACCCAACCACAACTTGAAAAGCATATCGCCAGCCTCGGCTTGGCCGGAGCGGTGCATTTGGAGAGCAATCCCACTAACGAGCGATTACGCGACTTGATCGCTATGGCGAGTTACTTTGTTTGCCTCTCGCGCCATGAAGGGTTTGGCATAGCGCCCATCGAAGCAATGAGCGCGGGGCTTATCCCATTACTGAGCGCAATCCCGCCATTCCAGCGATTGGTGGATGAATCCGGGTTGGGAGTAATTGCACTCCCGGCCTCTCCCTTGCAACTGAATATCCCGGAGTTACTCGCCCTGCACCAACAGAGCGACACCCGATATCAGGAAATGCGTGCAGCAGCCATAGCCTTTAGCCAGCGTTATGCCTGGCCAGCTATCGCTCGCCGCTACATGAGCCTGTATGAGGAGTTGGGACTATGTGGATCAAAACAGCAACAGTGATAGCGATTGCCGGACTACTGACGACATTCCAGGTGAATGCCCATTGCCTTGACCAAGCGCGACTAACCGGAGTGAATCTGGCCGGTGCGGAATTCAATTCCAAGAGCCTCCCGGGGAAAATTAATAAGGACTACACCTATCCCACCCGCGAAGAGTTTGAGTTTATCGCGGCACAGGGCGCGAACGTTATCCGCCTGCCTATTCGCTGGGAACGCATTCAACCCAAATTGGATGCACCTCTCGATGAAGCGGAATTAGCGCAGGTCATCATGGCCCTGAGCCGTGCCAAAACAACAGGCCTGTGCGTGATATTGGACATCCATAATTACGGTCGTTACTACAATGACCCAATCAGTTCCGCCGCGTTTCAGACCGCGTTTGTTGACCTCTGGCGCTCATTGGTTAAGGCGCTGGATGAAAAGCACTTCCTGGCGCTGGGGCTCATGAATGAACCCTCCTA
The DNA here is from genome assembly GCA_021151825.1 of Cellvibrionaceae bacterium. GTDB lineage: Bacteria > Pseudomonadota > Gammaproteobacteria > Pseudomonadales > Cellvibrionaceae > Cellvibrio. Next base: position 105,039 of record JAGKWQ010000004.1, on the reverse strand, counting down.
TCTTTCCCATGCGGACTGGGCTGCGCTTGCCAAGCGCACAGTCGCCGCGTTACGCGCTGCCGGAGCCGAGCAATTAATTTTCGTCGGTGGTGGTGGCTGGAACGGTTTGCATAGCTGGTTTAGCGAAAAGGATGGTGTTTCCAATGCCAAATTATTTGCCGACTTGAAAGATCCGTTGAAAAAAACAGTGATTGAAGTCCACCAATACGCCGACAAAAACTATTCCGGTACGGCGATGGATTGTTACCCACCAGAGCATTTTAATGCACCGTTTGAACGCATCCAGGCTTGGGCCAAAGACAACGGTCAGCAACTGTTCCTGGGCGAATTCGGATTTTCTACTGCCTCCGAATGCCTCACCACCCTCACCCATTTCCTGAAACTGATGGAAGGCCCCGAATGGAAAGGCTGGACCTACTGGGCCAGTGGCCGCTGGTGGGGCAAATATGGCCTTGCATTAAACAGTTCCCTCACTGAACCCTCGCCCCAGTGGCAACCTTTGAAGAAGGCTTTCTTTAAAAGCATCGAGGTGAAAAATCGCCCCGAAGCTCCAAGCCCTCTATAAACAGACGCTCCAAGGAGATCAATATGAACCAGCCGTCGCCATCCTTTGCCAAGGAAAACGTTGAACCATCAGCACCATTGAGCCAGAACAAAACCAATTATCTGGTGCTGTCGGCCCATGACTTCCGCTCTCCTCGCAAAGCAGGTATGCACTTTATCGCCACCGAGCTGGCCAAACTGGGTAACACACGTTTCTTTTCCCTGAGATACAGCATGCTGTCCCGCTACACTCGCGACCCACGCCTATCACTGGATGATATCGCCAACCGCATTGGTATTTATCAGGGAATTGAATGCTATCTGTGGAAAACATTTATCCATCCCTTCAACACGCGCCGCAGTTGGTTGCGCCCTTTAGAACACTTACTGTTCTCCTGGTATGCACGCGGACGTAACCCGGTGCTACGGCAATGGATTCGTGAAGCTGATGTGATCTTGCTGGAAAGCGGTATTGCACCAGTGTTTTTCGATCTGATTAAAGAATTGAATCCAACTGCCAAGGTGGTTTATCGCGTATCAGATGACCTGGGTACCATCCAGGTAGCCGGTTATATCAGTACCGCGTTTAAAAAAGCGGCGCCGCGAATGGACACAGTCGCATTGCTGTCCAAAGCGATGAAAGATGGTGTTCCAGCTGATTGCCCGGCGGTTTTTGTCCCTCAGGCGATAGACCATACATTGGCCGATAAAGGCGATCCATCACCTTATGGTCCAGGCATCCATGCCGTGTCGTTGGGTTCTATGTTGTTTGATCCGGAATTTTTTGTACTTGCGTCGCAAAAATTCCCGGAGATCCATTTCCATGTAATCGGCAGTGGAAATCCTCGCCATCCAAATTATGGCCCGAATGTCCACGTGTATGACGAGATGCCATTCCTGCAAACCTTGCCCTACATCAAGCACGCCAAGTTTGGCCTGGCGCCCTATGCGAATGCCAATTTGCCCATATACCTGCGCGATACCTCGCTCAAACTGACCCAATATGAATTCTTTGGCATCCCTGCCGTGTGCCCGCACTTGATTGCCGGCGATTACCAAACCCGTTTTGGTTACACACCTGGCGATGCAGATTCCATCGCCAAAGCGATTAGTGGTGCACTGGATTACCGCCCCACAGCTGACCGCAAAACTGTTCTTAATTGGCAGCAAGTAGTAGCACGCCTGCTGAATCCGCAGGAATTTCCCGATACGTCGATGAGTACCGAGCCCGTATTGACTGCCGGAGGTAGTCGATGAACCAGGCATTATCATCCCCGGCGGACAACAGCTACATTCCCCTGGGCGGTTTTCCTTTACTGAAAACCACTGGCGAGGAATTACTGGCGGAATTGCGCAATCGCTTCCATCACAGCCAGCAAACCGCGCTGTTTTTTGCAAATACCAATTTCATCGTGCAATGCCAGGCACTGCGCGATGAAATGACCACCGATACCTTGATTATTAACGACGGTGTGGGCATCGATATCGCCACCTGGCTCATTCATCGCACTCGCTTTCCTGAAAACCTCAACGGTACAGACTTCACACCTGAACTGCTCCACCAACTGGGAAGTTCTGCAAAAGTGTATTTATTCGGCGGCAAGCCTGGTATCGCCGAACGCGCGGCGCAAAACCTGCGCGCCCAAAATATTCATGTTGTCGGTGTAAGCGATGGCTACGGACAGGCGCGCGACCAAAACCAATTGCGTCAAACCATTAATGACAGCGGTGCAAATGTACTGTTAGTGGCGATGGGAAATCCCTTGCAGGAACGCTGGATTCTGGAAGAACGCAAACAACTCAATGCCACACTGTTATTAGGTGTCGGTGCCCTGCTGGATTTTCTTGCCGGCGACAAACCACGCGCACCGGATTTAATACGCAAGTTACGCCTGGAATGGTTTTATCGTTTATGCCTGGAACCAGGCCGTTTAATTCGCCGTTATACAATCGATATTTTTCGCTTTCTCAGCCTCTGCCTGCGCGAACATCGCAATACCGAGCGAGGGAGCCCGGCCGCATGAACCTGAAGCAACATTTTGGAAAAAGCAGTTTATGGATGAGCATTGCCGCCAGCGGCAGCAGCCTTGTCAGCTTTATGATTTTTGTATTGTTGTCACGTCTGCTCAGCCCGGAAGATATTGGTTTGATAGGTTTTGCAATCATCCTGATTGAGTTGGGAAAAATTTTAGTAACCGCAGGTTTGCCACAAGCAATAATACGTGAATCGGATTGGGACGAAACCAGAGCTAATACCAGTTTTTATTTGAGTGTATTTTTTTCTCTCGGAGTAAGCCTTGCCGCTTATACATTAGCGGCTCCCATTGTGGCGGAACTCTACGATCCGCGCATGCATACAATCCTGCAGGTTCTCTCCATCATTTATTTACTGGAAGGAATCAAGATTGTCCACGAAGCAAAAATCCGGCGGGAATTTCTGTTTCGCTCGTTGGCCATACGCACGCTCTTAAGTGGATTAATATCCGGCATAGTAGCTGTAGTTATGGCCTTCAACGGTTTTGGTGTGTGGTCTTTAGTGTGGCAACAAATTATCAATCAAGTGTTAATCACTGTACTCACCCTGAACACTGTGCGCTGGTGGCCAACACTTAATTTTTCTATCCCCGAAGCAAAAAAACTCTTGGGCTTTTCTACTCCACTAACCATTGCCCAACTTATTAATAATCTCGCGAGCAAAGCGTATGAGCTATTAGTGGGAGTTTTAATCGGGCCTGCAGCGTTGGGGTTTTTTCGTGTTGGTGGTCGGGCACTCTACATCGTGCAAGACATTGTTATTAAACCATTTGAAAAAACATTCCTGCCGGCGTTAGCACAAATGAATAGCCAGGAACAGCGCGCTGCGGGAACCTTGCGGTTGATTCGTTTAACCGCGTATTTTTGTTTCCCGATATTTTTTGGGGCTGCCGCAATTGGCCCCGAATTCATTACCCTCGCCTTCACCGACAAATGGACCGAAAGCGGCCACGTCATGACGTTACTTGCATTGGGAATACCACCGCTAGTTGTGGGTTACCAGGTAAATACCGCCTTGACAGCAAGCGGCCATAGCGGGTTGGTCATGTTCCTCGCGGTATTGGCACTGGTATTAAATTTAGCGTTGGGCGTGTTACTAGTTAGCTACGGGATACTTGCCGCCGCCACAGGGTTCGCGTTGCGCACCTATATAAGTTGTGCAGTAGAAATGATTTTATTCAAACGCATTTTTGCGATTGATGTCATTCGCCAGGTCCGCAACGTTGCTCCAAGCTTCTGTGCAGCCGTCATTATGTTCGGCGTTCTATTGTTGTTGAAAAGCTATTTATCTGACGATATTCACTTGGCAATTCGATTGTTGTTTATTGCCGGCGCAGGTGCGGTAATTTATACAACACTAATGTCGTGCATTTTCAGAGGCGAAACCCGGTTCTTTCTTGCAGAGAGTTCATCACTCGCTCCCGCAAAAGCAAAACCGGCAATCAATAAATTACAGCGATTTCTCCGGTTAGCATAATTGTCCCCGACGAGTTCGATCTATCACTCATAAATATCACTCATAAAAAAGGTTGCGCATTAAATTAACGCGCAACCTTTTTAACTTTTGAATCTATTTAATTTCCGAATCTCTATTTTATTTACCGAGAATACAGCAATAGAAAACACCAATTAATATTGGAAAGGAACACGCTTGTACCCAACCAAGGTACGGTAAATTGCAGGAATCACATCAATAAAACGATCCTGACGCAAAGTTTGTGTAGGTGCTTCAATATTACTAACAAACCCAATTTTGCTGCCCTCTTGTTTATCCTGGGTTACCAATGCGGGGCTTGATTGCAAGATTGTCAACTTGGGCGTAATTACCGATTGTTCATAGTTGTACAAAATCACGTCTGCCGGGTGATGAAATTGCGGAGCAAGCTCAACCAGTTGACGAGCGGTACGACGATTAATTAAATATCCACCCGCGCACCAGCTTGTCGTTTTTACACGATAAAAATTTCGCTCACCCGCATGGATTTTTGTTGAACGGTCCATTAATAAACGATTTGTAGATGTATCCAGACGCACCAAATCGATATCGTCAGCCAACCACTGATCATCAGCAAATAATTGGCTGAGCACAGGCGACAAATAAACATCATCTTCAAATACTGCTGCAAAACGGTCACTGCCTTCAGCAATTTTTTTCCACACACCGTAGTGGCTTAAAAAACATCCCATCTGACCACGCATCCAGGTTTTTTTACCATCGCGAGGACGCGCAGCAACAAAACGTTCAAATTCTTCTACCGGAAATAAACGGCCATCAACTGCGGGGAATCGCTCCACAGGAATACCAAGGCGGTCAAAATTATCCTTCATAAATGCCAGGCGTTCAGTGTCTTTATCCAGATTGATAAGATGGCTTTTAATCATGACATCATCCTCCACATTAAAAATCCCATTGCAAACCAAGGTGTGCGCGGGTGTAATCAAAATCACGTATAAGCACTAATGATTCCCTATCGACATAGGTTGCGGCCAATTCCAGTGTTAGTTGTTTCGCAAATTTATAACGTAATTGCACTGGCGTGATGCTATAGACTTTTTCACTCGGCGCGGCAAAAGTGTTTTCCGGTAAATAATCGTATTCGCTTTTATTGACTGCGAATGACCAAGTCAGGTTACGCATTAACGACCAACTCAGCTGCGCGTAGAAAGCGATAATTTGGTCCGGGGAATCATTCATTTCACCCTGTGCAGGTTGAGCTTTACGCGCGCCCCATAAGGTTTTGATTTTTTGTGTAATATCCCAGTTATATTCAATACTGATTTCATCGCCATCATCTTCATTAATAAGGCCATCGCGCTCGAAATAAGCCCATTGAAAATCAATACGTGATTTTGGAGATAACACCCATTCAGCGTTTACCTCGGCACGAATAAAGTCAAAATCAAATTGATTTGATGCATAGGTTGGTGCGGCAACACTTCCTGGTTCTGTTTCAGCACCGGGTGTTACATCCGGGACAACGGGTAAAAATCGGGGCGATAAATATTCGCGCTCACCATAAGCGCCACGTAAATTTATACGTGATTGTCCAGAGAAACGGTAAGAAAGTTGGGCTGATGCCTCATCTTCATCAAACTCCATCGATTCACGCTTTGGATTTGAATGTTTTTTTGACGAATGGCGCCCACCCAGCAGCAAGCTCAAGGAATCCAATCGACCAATATCAACATATGCATTCCAATCATCGCGTGACACAATATCTTGTTCGACAAACTCCAGCCTATCAACTGCGTAAGCCTGGCGTTGCCACAAAATACCCGTGCGCAACGAATCAGCCCAATCACTTTTCCAAAAACCACTACCGGAGTAATAGCTTTCATCCATTTCCTCATGCACGTCATATTCCAACTGACTTGCACGTGCGCGTAAATTCCATTGTTGGGATTTGTACGAATGATTAACAGAAAGCGTCGCATCAAATTGAGAATAGTGTTCACTATCCGGTTTTTCATGAGCGCGTGCAAAGTTGCTGTCCCAATAATGCTTAGCACCAAGCGTTACACTCACATCATTTTCGGCAGCAATTCCGCTCAGCGGAATTAGCAAGCAGAAAGGCAATAATACAAAACGGGCCGGCACTCTTGTCATATTTTCAATAAGCCTGCTGGCCCACAAATCCTTTAAAAATGGTTTGCCACAAAATTTTAAGGTCTAACAACACCGACCAATTGCGAATATATTCCAGGTCATAGGCAATACGGCCTGACATTTTATCCAAAGTTTCTGTTTCACCGCGGAAACCATTCACTTGCGCCAGACCAGTGATGCCAGGTTTAACTTTATGGCGCAACATGTATCCTTTAATTTGGCCGCGATAATATTCGTTATGCGCTACTGCATGAGGACGCGGACCAACCAATGACATACTTCCAGAAATTACATTAAACAATTGTGGCAACTCATCAAGGGAAGTGCGACGCAGAAAATTACCGAATGGTGTCACACGGGGATCCGAACGTTTTGCCTGGGCGACATTAGGGCCATCTTCGCAAACACTCATTGAGCGAAATTTCCACACTTTGATAGGATCACCGCCTAACCCATAACGGGTTTGTTTAAAAAACACGGGACCTTTGGATGTAAGCTTTACACCCGCCGCAACGATTAACATCGGGATTGAAAGCCCCAATAACATCAGCGAGCCCAACACCAAATCCTCCAAACGCTTGGCCCAACCGTTATCAACCAGCGGTGAATCATAAATACTCAGTGCAGGAATACCTTGCAAGCACGTTAAACGTGAATGCAATAAATCGAAATTAAATACATCGGGAATTAAATAAGGCGATACGGTAGTGTCCGCCAGGCGATTAATAACTGAATGCATACGTAACTCTGCACGCATTGGCAACGTAATAAATACAATGTCCAACTTGCCATCGTGAGCATCAGCGTAAAGTTGGTCCAAGCCACCTTTCACATCAATGTGTTGGCCAACCAAACGACGGCCTACATCAGTATCCGGTGCACGATCATCATAAAAGCCCATAATTTTATAGCCGAGCCAAGGCATATTTCCCATGGAGTTAATGACACGTAAGCCCAGTTCATTCGCACCCACAATGGCAACACGACGGGGTTCAGAAGGTTTGGCACGCAATCTTGCTAGCAACAAGCGGCGACCTACGTGCATCATTACCATGGCTGCAGGCGTGATGACTAGCCAAGCACTAATACCAAAGAAGCCTGCCTCGCTGACGTTATAAACTAGCAGCGCAGCAAATATTAAGAAAATGGAAGTAGCAAACCATGCTAAAAACAATTGGAGCGACAGCTTCAACATGGAGTGGCCACGCCACAAATAATAAACTTCGTTGGTTTCAGCAAAGAAACCGAAAGTGATTACCGCACTAATTGCAAAAGCAGTGTGTAAATTAGTCCACTCAACGCCTACAAAATGTAATGCAGACCAAAGGAGGAGGACTATCAAGGCGCTATCCAATGCACGGAATAGCGCGAGAATTTTAGAATGGTGGAAACGCACAACTGGCGGTTGGCCGGTCAAGTGTTGGGGACCCATAGCAATATTCGGATGGTGACTGTTCATTGATTACCTCCATGCGCTTTACAACTCAATTACCAATCCCCGGTTGCATTTTTCAGGCCAATAAACACAAGTGTAAAATTGGCTACATTTTTCTTTGATGGAAGTTCCAAAATTTTCCTCAATTGCTATATGGAGCGACACACCAGACTGATGACAACGTGGGTCTCGCCTCACCAAAAGGCAGTGTCGCCCCAGGATAATGCAAAAAATGCAGGGGCCAGCCATAAATTACAAAGTGGCGCTGGGTACCTCATTCGCATGTGCTTATAATGCATATCCTTATTCCCCAAATATCTCTATTTACCAGTTATGCATCATCTGAAATATCTGAATGGTTACTCGGCTCAAACACTGCAACAAGTGGAATTACTTATTAATGAAGAGCGATTAGGCGAAGTTTTGTTAAAGCGTTATCCATATGCCCACAATGTACGCACCGATAATGCGCTTTATAGTTATACGCAAACATTAAAAAGCGAGTTTATGAGCAAGGCGCAACCACTAAACCGTGTGAGTTACGACAACAAAATAAAAGTGATGCAACATGCACTTGGTCAACATCACTACATCAGTCGTGTACAAGGTAACAAACTAAAAACAGTCAATGAAATTAAAATTGCTAGCATATTTCGCACTGCACCAGAAGCATTTTTAAAAATGATTGTGGTGCATGAGCTTGCACATTTCAAAGAAAAGGAACACAACAAGGCGTTCTATCAGCTTTGTTGTCATATGGAGCCTAATTATCATCAGTATGAATTTGATTTGCGCTTATATTTAACGCAGTTAGAATTATTTGGGGAAATTTATTGAATCACAAAAATTAAAAAAGCCCGATCTGGATAAGGTCGGGCTTTTTAACATTACATATGTGTATCTATAAATATATCAGGCTTTGTATTCAACGCCGGGCGATCTCATTAATTTCATCAACCAATGCAGGTAATTGGGATTCACCATAACCAATATGCACAGCAGCGACCTTCCCTTCTGCATCAATAATAACCATGTGCGGAATTCCTTCCACACCGTATTTTCTGCCCGTGCGCTGATTAGCATCTGAAACTAATTTCATGGCGGTTCCCTCAAGAACGCCAGCTATTTTTTTAAACATCTGGCGGCTCTCACCATAGTTTATAGAAATAACCTGCAACTTTTCTGTGGTAGCACTTTTTTGGATACCACTGAGAACCGGTAATTCCTTCATACAAGGGCCACACCAGGAAGCCCAAAATGAAACAATAACAACCTTGCCTTTAAAATCAGACACTCTCACTTCAGTTCCATCGATGGTTTTGCCAACAAGGTCGTGGGGAATATCACCCACCTCGTAGGGTTTGGCAAAAATGCTAGCGGAACATAGGCAAAATAATGCAGCAATGAATATCTTCATGAAAAAAATCTCCCTGATTGATAACGTTTATTAAGAATCTTCCATGGCTATTTTAGCGCATCACAAACTCTTTATATACTCGATCAATTCCCAACGCTGTTCATTATTTAATTGGGTCCCGTATTCATGACCTGCGTTGGAATTGCCACGGAGGCCAGTATCAAAAAAAGTGGAGTCAGGGCTTTCACTGGATACATGGCCAACTTTGATTAAATCCAATTCAATATTACCCACATAAAATGTTTTAGGGCGTTCATGTGCCGGTAATAGCAAATCATAAATAGTAGGCACAGAACCATTATGCAAATAAGGTGCTGATGCCCATATACCATTAATAGGGCGCGCTTTGTAATTCAAAGTGGAATTTTCCGAAGCAGAATTATTAGATTGGTATTCTTTGAAAACTGCTTTAATCGTTTGCCATGGTTGATTAAATAAAGCACCTGCCGCCGTATGTGTTACTAAATCCAATGGTTTTGTTTGTGCTGGAATTTTATCGCCCGCCAAAATCATCAAGCGATCCCCTTCCAATATTCCGGATTTTACCGTGCGATTATTAAAATTATCGCTCATCAATGGGTCTGTTCCCACCTCGGCAACAGGTGTTAATACTGCCGTTAATTTTCGTTTTTTATCGGTGGAATTTACATAGGTATGACATTGCAAGCAATGCTGATCATAAAGGCCTTTTCCCGCCGACAGTTTTTTTGCATCCAATTCGCCGGCAAATTCTTTTGGCCATTGCGGTGCAACCAATTGATAAAACTCACGCTGGATATCGCCCAGATTGCTAATGCGGATTGAGGACTCATAGGTTAATTTATTGGCAGGAACAGAGACCGTACCATAGACCGCTAATGCAGTAATTGCATTTTGAAACAAGGGGCCAGGTTCTTTATTGGGCGCAGAAGCATTCCATTGCACAAGATCCAGATGGGATGCATCCCACAATACCGGATAACTGGTCGGGGCATCAGGTGCGTGAGTATTTTCCGGTATATGTAATGCTTCGACTGCTATCGCATTAAATATTTGCCCGAATGCATCAAGGCGACCTTTCCCATAAGGAATATCTGTTTTATTAACGGCATAATGCTGTTCCAGTTCGGCAATGCGGATCTGCAATTGTCCCTTCAAGGTTTCTGCGTTCGCACCCGAAATAGTATTAACGTGCTTTGCAAAACGCAAAAATTTCTCAGGTTCCCCCAAGGTTGCTTTTAATGCAGCTAATACTGAGTGCTCAAATTGCGTGAAATCAATTAATGCCTGGCCCCCATCAATACGAATACGCTTACCCTGAATACCCACCTGTCCGGTGTGGCAAGCTGCGCAGGTTAACCCGATATAATCGCCATTTTTTTTATCGTTATCGCGCACCAAACCAACAGGCAGGCCATCAGGATTAAACTCATCGGCCTGCACTGTAATAAATCCCAGCGCGGCCATATTGCGGTTATTACGAAACAACTCGCGTGAATCAGATTGTTCGAGAGTAATAAACCAATCGTAAGGAATAAAGCGGGAACCAAAAGAAGTGTATGAAACGGTTTGACGGGTTTTATGATCCCATCCTTGGGATAAAAATATTTCATTTCGCGAATCGTTATCTGCACTTGTGTAGTGCATGCTCAAAAAAGAGCACAGAAGAATTATCACTTTTTGAATAACAGTCAGGCCTTGCGTTGTAATTTTTTTCATGCTGCATCCTCAACATTTTCCAGCCTGGTTTGAGCTTCCTGGCTCAAACCCGACATTCAAATTACTTACGCCTTTTTCTGTTCGCCTCCTTCGTGTTATTTACTATAGCCAAGGACTGATGACATACAAATTACGCAACCTAACGGCGGCCGCCTAATAATGAACCCAAAATACCGCGAACAATCTGCCGACCAAGATTGCTGCCTATGGCACGCGCAGCACTTTTTGCCAGCGCTTCTGCCGCCGATTCACGCTTTGCATCGGCACGCTGTGCTTGTTGTTGGGCGCGGGCCTGCTCACGTTGAATTTGTTGCTGCTGTTTTTGTTGCTCCTTGAAAACACGTTCCTGTTCAACACGCAATTGGTCTTGTACTTTTTGTTGTTGTTCAGAGTGTTGCTGTTGCGTCACTCGTGCTTTCAAAACTTCATAAGCCGATTCACGATCAATCATTTGGTTATAAATAGTTTTATAAGGTGAGCGATTCATTACCTCGTTGCGCTCCTCTATTGTCAGCGGCCCGATACGGGATCCGGGCGGAGCAATCAATACACGCTCTACCGGCGTGGGCGATCCTTTATCATCCAATACCGATACCAACGCTTCCCCGATTCCCAATTCAGTAATCACATTTTCGGTGGAAAAAGCCGGATTGGGGCGAAAGGTTTGCGCTGCAATTTTCACAGCTTGTTGATCTTTAGGGGTAAACGCACGCAATGCATGTTGGATACGATTGCCGAGCTGGCCTAATACCGTATCGGGAATATCTGCAGGGCTTTGCGAAATAAAATAAATACCGACACCTTTGGAACGAATCAAGCGCACAACCTGTTCGATTTTATCCACTAACAGTTTTGGTGCATCATTAAATAGCAAATGCGCCTCATCAAAAAAGAAAACCAATTTAGGTTTGTCCGCATCACCTTGTTCGGGTAAATTTTCAAAAAGCTCGGAGATCAACCACAGTAAAAAAATTGCATAGAGCTTTGGTTGATTGACCAACGTTGTTGCATCCAGAATATTAATTACACCTGTACCTTCCAACGTGGTTTGCATCAGATGGTTTAAATCCAGTGCAGGCTCACCAAAAAAATTATCGGCCCCCTCCTGATCGAGCATCATTAACCGGCGCTGGATAGCCGCAATACTCGCTTCGCTAATACCACCGTATTCATCCTCCAGATTTTTACGTTCGTCTTTCATCCAGTTGAGCATGGCTTGCAAATCTTTTAGATCCAGTAGCAACATGCCCTGGTCGTCAGCAATTTTAAAAGCAGCGTAAAGCACTGCAGTCTGGGTCTCATTCAAGTTAAAAAAACTGGCGAGTAAGAGTGGTCCAAAATCAGAAATAGTTGCCCGCACAGGGTGACCGTTTTTCGCATACAAATCCCAAAATATGCACGGAAACAATCGCTGCTGATAATCGGAAATGTTCAGCAACTGCACACGCTCATCCACTTTTGGATGCGGCTTTCCTGCCTTACCAAGACCCGAAAGATCACCTTTGATATCCGCCATAAAAACCGGTACACCGGCTTTGGCAAAGCCTTCTGCTAATACTTGCAAACTGACTGTTTTACCTGTGCCCGTCGCCCCGGCAATCAATCCGTGACGATTGGCCATCCGCAAATTTAATTGCACCGATTGCTGGCCATTACCACCAATCAAGAAATATTCAGACATAAAAACTCCTGAAACAAGGAAGGTTTATTGTTGTTGGAATTCAGCGAAAACTTCGACGTTCACCTGATCTGCAATGGCAGGAACCAAATAATCAATACCAAATGTTGAACGTTTAAATGATGACGTTGCACTGAAACCTAATGTATAAAAACCGGTGAGTATATTATTGCCGCCACCATTGAAATGAATGGTAAACATGACCGGTGCAGTAATGCCATGCAGCTGCAAATCGCCACTGAATTCTGCAGTATTTTCATCGATGACATTGACGCTGCTGGTTTTGAAAACTGCTTGCGGATATTTTTCTGTATCAAACCAGCTGCTACCTCTTAGTGTTTCTTCCAGCCCGGCATTGTTGACATCTATGCTGGCAACATCAATTACTGCCGAGAGCTTTGCTGCTGCAATATTTTTTGGATCAAACTCCAGGCTGGCATCCACTTTATTAAATCGACCGACAAATGTGGAAAGCCCCATATGGTTAATTTTGAATAACACTGCCACATGGGTTTGATCCAGTTTATAGGTACCCTTCTCAAGTTGAATTAATCCTGTTTTCACGTTGGGCTTGATTAAAGTTCCACAACTAGTGAGGAGCAAACCGCAGACGAGTAAAAGAAAAGTGTTGAGGAAAAAATGTTTCTTCATATCAGCCCAACTCCTTGCCGGTGTGTTTTTGATAAAGTTTTAGTAACTGATGCTTGGGAGTTTTGGTTAATTTGAACATAAAATCGAACGTGGGAAATTGCTGTCCATATTGCATCTGCAATTCATCTAACATACTTAGCCATAAGTGTGCGGTCACTTCAGCATCCGCAAGGGCGCGGTGATAAATACCCTTGTTAGGCAAATTTTTATAGCTGGCTAACGTCGCCAATTGATGATTGGGAGCTGCTTGAAAAATACGCCGTGCTGCTAAAAGACTACACACTATTCCACCGGAGAAGTATTTTTTAATACGGCGAAATTCTGCGCGTAAAAAACGCTCATCGAAACTGGCGTTATGGGCAACGAGATTATGGCCAGCGATAAACTCATAAAAATCACTCATTACGACGTCATTTTTACGCGCGTCTTTCACCATCGTATTGGTGATACCGGTGAGGTTTTCAATAAATAAAGGGATGCGTATTCCAGGATTCATCACCTGCTGGAAACGATCAGTAATTTTGCCATTCTCAATCAGCACCGCACCGATTTCGATTGCCCTGTCCCCCATGTCTGGCGATAAACCGGTGGTTTCGAAATCAAATACAACCAGATGATCTGCCGGTTTTTGCTGAAGGCCCACATTCATAAATGCATCCAACCACTGAACAATGAATTACTAACAATATACTCTAAAATAAAACTCGGCCTCTATAAAAAGCACTTCAAATAAAAAAGGACGCACTGTTATCCAGTGCGTCCTTTTTCAGCTGCACCAATGGGCAGCATAACGAGTTAATCCGGTAGAGTGATATTCAATTCCAACACGGAACAATTATCCGAGTTATCCAGATTAACCGTTACCTGATCTGATTCAATATGAATATATTTACGAATCACAGCAATAATTTCCTGCTGCATTTGCGGCAGGAAATCCGGTTGGCTCAAGCTGCGTTTATTGCGCTCATGAGCAACGATAATTTGCAAGCGTTCCTTGGCTACGGAAGCCGAGGAAGGCGCGCGTTTTTTGATTAAAAAATCCAGAATACTCACGCTTTACACCCCCAGCAAACGCTTCAGGAAACTTTTCTTTTCCGCTTCCAGGAAGCGGTGAGGAATTTCTTTACCGAGCAAACGATCAACCGCATCGTTATACGCCTGACCAGCCGGTGTGCTTTCGTCCAAAATAACCGGTGTACCCTGGTTAGATGCTTTGAGTACCGCTTCTGATTCAGGAATGACACCCAACAATGGGATCGCTAGAATTTCTTCTACGTCATTTACACTCAGCATTTCACCCGCTTCTACCCGAACCGGATTGTAGCGAGTCAATAACAAATGCTCTTTGATTGGCTCAAGGTTTTGCTCTGCACGACGCGACTTGCTTTGTAGAATTCCCAGAATACGATCCGAGTCGCGCACTGAGGAAACTTCCGGGTTGGTCACTACAATAGCGATATCCGCAAAGTACAAAGCCATCAATGCGCCCTGCTCGATACCCGCAGGTGAATCGCACACAATAAAATCGAAATCTTTTGCGAGTTCGTTGATAACAACTTCAACACCTTCGCGAGTTAATGCATCTTTGTCGCGTGTTTGCGATGCAGGTAATACGAACAAACCTTCTGTGCGTTTGTCTTTAATTAAAGCCTGGTTTAAGGTGGCCTCACCTTTAATCACATTTACAAAATCGTAAACCACGCGGCGTTCGCAGCCCATGATTAAATCCAGGTTACGCAGGCCTACGTCAAAATCGATCACCACTGTTTTGTGACCGCGCATAGCCAAACCAGTGCTGATTGCTGCGCTTGAAGTAGTTTTACCAACACCACCTTTACCGGAAGTGACAACAATAATCTTGGCCAAGGGAGGCTCCTTTAAATAACGAATTTTTTAATGACATGAGTTTGCAATACGAGTTCACTATTCTGTAATTAACCGACGTTAACTAACGCCGAATCGATTAATTACTGACAAGTGCTTCAACCACCACTTTTTCGCCTTTCAGGGAAATTTGTGCCGGTTTTTTCAATAATTCTTTGGGTAGCGAATCCTGCAATACAAAATTGCCGGCGACAGATACCAACTCTGCATCCAGTTGCTGGCAAAAAATGCGCGCAGTTTCATCACCCCTTACACCTGCCAGCGCACGACCACGTAAAGTGCCATAGATATGGATATGTCCATCGGCCAGAACTTCTGCACCTTCACTGACCTGCGTCAGCACAATCAGGTCTGCACCCTCAGCGTAAATTTGCTGGCCGGAACGCACCGGGCGAGTGATCACTTTGCTCTGGCGCTGCACAAGCCGCTCTTCAATCACGGTTTCCACCACAGTCTCCACTACACGCTCAATAACCGTTTCTACGGCGGGTGCGGCTTCCTGTTTGGGCAGCTTGAGCGCACGTTCGTTCGGAGTAGGCAAGACGGCCAAACCGGTCTTGTTGACTGCCGCTAACAATACCTCAGGTACACCGCTAAAACCTAGTGGTTGTAAATCCAGTTCGCGGCAAATTGTCAGCAAATCCCCGATTTTTTTCAGGTCTTCGGGGTTCTCCAGGCGGTCCAGATTAATCAATACCGGAGAGTTCACAAAGAACTGGGGCGCCTGGGCAATTTTTTCTTTCAGCTCATCCACCAGACTTTTGGGTTCATAGCGGATAATGGCCAGCACTACCACGGTAATAGCGCTGCCTTTTAACTGAAAATTGACGTCAATCATGCGCGAATCTCGGGTTATAGGTCGATATTGGAAGAAGTGCGCCATTATCGGGGCGGCACCCGATTAGTCAAGCAAGAACGGTGTAGCCCGATTTCTCTTCGTAAGCAATCTATCTTCATGCACAATCAGTTCAGCCAGCATTAAGCGCCGCACGCCTATATATGAACCAATCTCGGGAATTTCTGTTCTTGGCAACAGCCCAAGGGATAAGGCTAATAATTCCGTCTACTGTAGACGTCCCTAACACGCGCACAAAGCGAGCGAGAAAATCATGAGCCAGTTACTGCAACGCCCAGGCAAACTTGCGTTAACCATCGGCCTGTTATTACCCCTGATGGTGGGTTGCACAACCAGCCAGGCGGTAGATCGCACCAGTTATAGCACCACGGCAGCGCAAGCCAGTTTTAGCGAAGCGCAACTGGATTCATTGCTCGCCCCCGTCGCGCTTTATCCGGACACCGTGTTATCGCACGTATTAATTGCGTCTACTTATCCATTGGAAGTCGTGGAAGCAGATCGCTGGGCACGCAACAACACCCGTTATAAAGGTGATGATGCAGTCAATGCTGTCGACAGCCGCGATTGGGACCCAAGCGTAAAAGCGTTGGTAGCCTTTCCCGATATTTTGCGTCGCATGAGCGAAGACCTGGATTGGACCCAACAGTTAGGCGACGCCTTTCTCGCTGATGAAGAACGAGTGATGGATAGCGTACAGAAATTACGTAATCGCGCTTACGCCTCTGGCCATTTGGATAAAGTTGAACATGTGCGCGTGATTCGCGAAGAAAAAACTATCGTGATCGAACCCAGCGTCGAACGGGTTGTGTATGTGCCCGCCTACGATACCCGCGTGGTTTACGGTAACTGGTGGTGGCCGGATTACCCACCGGTGTACTGGAATTACCCCAGCAGTTATGTGTTTGTGAGCGGCTTTTATTGGGGGCCGCGCGTTTACATAGGTCCACGCTTTTATTTCAGCGGTTGCCATTGGAGTGATCGCCGCGTTTACGTAGTAGATCGTCACCATCATAGTGGTCATCGTTTTTACGATAGCCGCAGTGTAGTGCGCCATGTTGATGCAACACGCTGGAGCCATAATCCCGTGCACAGACGCGGCGTTGCCTATTACGACAATCCTACACGTGAGCGTTTTAAGAGCCCGCGTGAAAGCTTTCGCGATTCGCAATCCTATCGCGCCAATTTACGTGGCGACAATGTTCGCGGTGATAATGTTCGCGGTGACAATCGCGCGCAATGGCGTGGCGATGACCGTACACGCAATAATCCAAACATTGCTCCCAATCAGGCACGCGACCAGCGGCAAAACCGTTCCGATGAATTCCAGCAACGCCTCGAGCGTCGTCAGGCAGGGCAAATTAATACTCCAACCAATCGGGTTGCCTCTGACAATGAGCGTACACAACCGCGTGCTGAACAATTGCGTGAGCGGATGAATACCCGCACTAACGAACGCAACCTGGGTACATTGCGCAATGATGGCCAAAATGCACAGGCAAATCGTCGCTGGAACACGGAGAACCGCGATGCCGATCGTCAAACGAATGGGCAGGAAAATCGTGATAGTAATCGCCAGCCAGAAAGTCGCACCCCGCAGGAGCGTTTGAATCCGCAGCGTATTGAGCGAACACAAACCCCGCGCCCTGAACGTTTCCAGCAAGAGGGTAGCGAACGCCCGCAAATACAACGTGAACAACGCCAAATACAACGCGTAGAATCGCGCTCCGAACAACCCCGGGAGCAATCGCGAATAGAACAACGCGCTGAGCGTTTTGAGCAGCCACGGGTAGAACGCATGGAGCAACCACGTGCAGAACAGCGCGCTGAACGCGTGGAAAGGTTTCGTGATAGTGGCGGTGGAGGCAGGGAAAATCGCCAATCGAACGAGCGCAGTGAAATTCGCGGTGGCCGCGAACGCTAACAAATTGCACAACTTATAAGCACCGGCAGGATTTTCCTGCCGGGACTAAACAGAATATTCTGAAACCTGCCCGCCAGGACACTGTATTTCTCCTCATTTCTGCTTTTATACTATTGCAACAAACCCGCGTCACACTGACTCAACCTTCAATTTCCAGAGCCAATTAGTCACCTATGCAGAACACCGCACCCCATTTTCGTTTGCTAGCACTACTTGTGCTGGTTTCCGGTTTATTTGCCTGCAGTACCCAAAAACTGGCACGCGATGAAAACTGGCCCGTAACCATGCCATCACGTGCGTATTTTGTTGAAGCATTTGAAGCCGATAAAGCCAATAAAGAAGTGCAGACACAACAAGAATACCTGACCTGGATTGTGCGTTTTTATAACGGCTGGGAACTCTATGGTCGCGGCTGGACCAAAATGACCAACGAACTACTGGAACAGATTGACGATCCGGCACAGGCAAAAGAAATCAAACTCAAAGTTGATCGTATTGGCCGCCAGGTATCTGCCGAGTGGGCGAAAAAATCTGACACCCGCACGATTTATTTGCGCCATGTTTCTATTTGGGGCAATGCGTTACTGGAATCGCTGGATCGCGATCAAGCACTGGAATTGGTAACTCGAGTAAATCAGGATGTAGATGATTTGCTCGCGCACAGAATTAAGCCCGCGGTAATAACAGCAGAACGTTATTTTCCGGCTGATGCAGAAGATCCATTTTTGTAAGCCGAATCATGCTAATTTCTCGAAAAAAATCCCCGGCATGCCGGGGATTTTTTATTTCATTCTTGAAATATTTCGTAGCCCGTAAGGAGTGAAACGGATTACGGGATCGATGTGCGTACAAGCCCCCGTATTACGCCAGGCTCCATACGGGCTACACGCTGCAATTTACCAATTCCAATTGATACCCAATTTAAGCGTAGTTGGTGGGCCATCAAAAGTGTCATTGGGTTGCGCAAAATTGGCTGGTAGTTCTTCACCAGCACCGCCAAACCAATCCTGATAACCGCCATGATTTACCGCATTAGTGACATTGAGCACATCCAACCGCAAACCCAATTCGCTATCGGGTGCCAACCAATTAGTTGGAATTTTTTTGCTGAAGGCAATATCCAGCTGTTTGAAACCGACAAACCCGTCACTTTCCGGTTTAAACGTATTGTATTTACAGGCATTCCAACCTGGGCGGCAATCAATCCCCATGTAGGTTTTTACACTTTCCAGATTTAATTTTGCCGAAAAATCCACGCCACCCGGCAAATCAAATAATGCCGCAATCACTAAACGATGCTCTGGAACTGATGTGGAGTCGTACCAGGTGTAATCATCCATGCTCGGATAATCCAATGCGAAATTCTCGCCGGATTTGCGATTTTCCTGCGCATCGGTAAAAGTGTACGCGATGGTCACGCCCCAAAAATCATCTGCTTTGGGTTTATCCAGTTTGATGTACAACGAATCAGCTTCTGATTCCAAACCATTCATGCCAATCAAGCCATTACTGTAACCGGGAATACCAAATCCCCATGGTTGTCCCCAGGTTGCACCGGGCTCAAAAAAAGTGCCGTCGGGGCGACGGTTAATTAACATCCACACAAAACCGTCGTGACTTTTTATGTGCGATAAACTCGCTTCTGTTTCCCAAACACCCAGCGATGCACGAACGCCCAAACTGAATTGATCAGAGTATGGTGTTTTCAAATCGTTGTTCACCAAATAGACTTCACGCCCTGCACCGCTATTCAAATAAAGCAATTCATCAAGGCCTTCGCGCGTTAAATATTTCGGGTCCCAGGTTGCGCAGTTGGTTTCAACAGCGGGGTCGCAATTATGTTGCGGATCTTCCGAATCAAAATTAATACTGTAAGTGGGGAACGTGGCTTTGGTTGCTTCCAATTGCAAATTGTCAAATAAATTGCGGTCATAGGCACGGCCTGCGCCACCAAACACGACCAGATTATGTTCTGTGCCGATGTCGTAACTAAAACCAACACGCGGCTGCCATGCATCGGTAAACGCATCGCGGTTATCGCCAGTGCTGATGTAATCCTCCACATTCACATTAGAGTTATCCAGATTACGCCAATTGCGCAATGCGGTGACGACTGCCGCCGGTGTCTGGTAATCCAGATACGCATCCGATTTCTCGTAATCCCAACGCACACCAAGATTCACAGTTAAACGCTCAGTCACATCCCAATCATCTTGAATATAAATTCCAATTTGTGCGTTATCGCTGCGCGCAGTACCGTCGCCAATTCCCGCGAGTGGTGCGCCCCATTCCACCCGGTAAGGTTGGGTCCAGGAATAATCGATGTTATAGCGATATTGCGGATTAAAGGGTTGTTGTTCTGCCGATGACAACTCGATCGATTTATATTTAAAGCCGGTTTTTATTTTGTGATTAATTAATGATGTGTACGTGAAATCTTCTTGCAGCCCCCACCCGGATTGGCTCTTTTCCTGATAATCACGCCCTGCCCCTGTATTCAATACCAATCTATCAGCAGCATTAAATAACACTACACCATTGCCCAAAGTATGGGGACGCGGATTAAAAGTATAATCTTCGTAAGTGAGACGAAAATCATTTAGCCAATTTTCGCTGCGCCAGTTATGGCTTAATACCCAGCGAGTTTCTTCGTTTTCTTTATCGGTACCGAAACTCAATACTTCTTGCCCGCCAATCCCGGTCAATTCCGTTTCATCGCGATATTTGGCAGTAAGTTCAATTTTTTGTTCATCAGTCAATGCATAGCTGAGTTTTCCGAAAATTAGATCCTCTTCAAAACTGGCGCTGACACCGCCTAATTGCGCGCGAATCCCCTCCGGCAATTTAGTGACATCATAGCTTGACCCCACGACCACATTGCGCGGGTCGTTATTAGTTTTTCCTTCGTAGGCCACAAAAAAATGAAGCTTATCCTCAATGATAGGGCCGCCCACACTGGCACCATACTGGATTTTCCGACTAGGCGTTTTTTTGCGCGCTTTTAATTCGTTGGGATTTTTTTCTCGCATACCTTCATCGGTATAATCGTAAAAAAAACCGCCTTTAAATTTGTTAGTTCCCGATGCCGTTACCGCGACAATAGCAGCACTACTTAATTGATCATATTCAGCCGAATAGTTTTGGGTAATCACTTTATATTCGGCAATGGCTGATTGCGGGAATGGTGTTCCGCGGCTTGCATCTTGCCCGCTAATACCACCGCGCAATACATAATTCTTTTGCCCGACACCATCGATAAACACATTAATGGCATTAGGGCTTTGCGCCCCACCCTGAATAGTAGTGCTACCTTCTTGCCCTTCATTAAATTGCACGCCCGGGGCAAGATCTGCAAACGCGAGGAAATTGCGTGAGGTTTGCGGTAAGGATTCAATTTGTTCCAACGTGATATTGGTTCCCACCTCGCCAGCAGCAGAAACGCTTTCCTGGGTACCCAGCACTAACAATTCCTGCACGGGTTGCTCTGCGCTGGTTTGCTCAAGATCAATACTGAAATTGACCTTTTGCCCCACTTTTAAACTGATCGGCTTTTGCCCCTGCAGATTTTTCCCCGCAATACTGATGCGATAGGAGCCAGGTGGTAAACCGGTAAGAGTGTAGCTGCCATCTGTTTTAGTAACGGTTTTTGCTGTGTGCCCATTTGCGGTATTAGTTACAGTAACCGCAGCGCCAGCAAATGGCTGATCGCGCGTTTCAATAATCCCACTCAAGCTTGCACTGCCTATTTGGGCTGAAGCAGGTAGTGCGATAGCCATAGTTGCTAAAAAGCCAATCGCCGCCGCAAGGGCTTTTTTACGCGTACGATGAATTTCAAGGGAAGTAAACGATGGAGAAGGAGTATCAGTGTGCATAAGCGTTTCCTTTTCTTAATTATTGGAGGAATCGATTTTATTTATCACTCAATCGATATTTATTACTCAACCGGCAATGACCAAACAACAGCCACACATTAAGCAAACCTGATTCCAGTGTAGAACAGAAAGCGGTAATTACTGGTTTGCACGCATAAAAAAGCCCGTCGTGCGACAGGCTTTTTGTTTTTTTGTAAAAAGGAATTTATTTTGAAGATTAAGACGCCAGCACTTTCATCGCGATTTCCGAACCGGGCAACCCATCTTGTGCAATCATTACAATCATTCCTAAAAAAAGTGCAACAACTCCCAAATACCAGAATACAGAAAACCACAGGCCGTAGCGATTTAGCGGCGTTATGTCTTCTGCGAGGCCGACACGCCAGCCCGCCACTATATCGATCACACCAATCACAATAAAAAAAGTGATGAAATAAAAACCGAGTTTCCAGGCAAACACAAAACACAATGCCGAAATACTCAGGAGTGCAATAAGTGCTAAATAATTACGCCCGGAAAATACCAGTGATTTTACAACGCGGCCACCATCAAGCGGATACACCGGAATCAAATTAAATAAATTTAATAAAGCACTGGTAGAGGCAACCAAGCCGGCGAAATGACTTTCGGTGGCGAGATAAACAATATAAAACACCAACGTCATGATTAAACCAAACACCGGCCCCATCATAGAAATGTATACATCCTGCCAGCGGGTTTTCGGTAAATCGCCCACCGCTAATCCGCCTACGAATGGAATTAAATACATTCCTTTGGTAGGAATCCCGAATTTTTTCATCGCACGCAGGTGACCATACTCGTGAAATACCAATACACCAATTAATGCTAATGCGAATTCAACCGTAAACATCACGCTATACACTGCAACCGATGCAGCGAGCAACGCGACTTTAACAACCTGCACAGTTTTTAATAATTTAAGGCCAACCAATCCCAATGAAATCCAGGAATTGCTTTTTGCCGAAGCGGGTTTTGGTGGTACAACTTCGTTTGTTGCCAGTGTCGCATCGCCAGTATTCTGTGCAGCAGATTTTTGTGCGTTCGACACTTGCCAATCCTGAAAAGAAGACAACACTGCTTCAGCGCCCAGAACCTGTACACCACCAATCCATAACTGGTAGTTCACACGCGCCAACGGCAAATTTATTTGAAAACTGATGCGTACCTCACCTAAATCCGGTAAATCAAAACGATGCTCGCTCACAGGATTAAAATTACGTACATGGGAAACCAGTGCACCATCCACATTGACTGATTCTTCCCCGGTAGCCGGTGTCGCGGCCACAACAAACTCACGCCCGGCGTAAGCAAAGGTAAATACCTGCATAACACATTAACTCTCTGGGTAAATTTTCAAAAACTGTCAATAAAAAAACAAAAAATTGTTACTGGGCCGATTTAATAATAAGCCGCCATTGTACACATCTATGCGGGAAACTGTTGTTGTATCGCTGCCACTAATGCCGCCAATCCGGATTCCAATTCCTGCTGATTTAAACTGGCATAACCGAGCCGTAACGCTGGAATCGCCCTACCCGTCCCGGAAAATAATTGGCCTGGCAAAATAGCAACGCCTTGCTTTAATGCATCACGTTGTAGGCGCTGCATATCTATGCGTACATCCAGCTCCAGCCATAACGCTAATCCCCCTGCAGGAATCGTAAACGTTGCTGATGGGATTAATTCACTAACCCGCTGCACTGCATAATCGCGCCGCTCCTTGTAAATTTTTAACGCGCGCCGCACATGCCGTTTTATTTCGCCGGTGCGCATCAGTTCTGCAACTGCCAGTTCAGTTAATGCATTACCTTGGCGATCAATCAACATAATTTCATTCATGCAGCGATTAATTACCGCTTCCGGCGCAGCGATATAACCCAAACGCAACCCCGGTGCTAGCACTTTGGAAAGTGAGCCGATATGAATCACGCGTCCGTCAGTATCCATACTCGCCAATGGCAGCATGGGGTTGTGGGAAAAATGAAATTCATGATCGTAATCATCTTCGATGATCAAAAAATCGTAACGTCGCGCTAATTCCAATAAACGAATCCGGCGTTCAACCGAAAGCATCACCGTCGTGGGAAATTGATGGTGGGGTGTAGTATAAACCGCGCTGACGTTGCGTTGATGGCACAGCGCTTCCAACGCATCCAGATCCATACCCGCGCAATCTTGCGCAATGTATTCAATCGCAACTCCGAATGATGCAAACGCTTCGCGTGCTGGAGGATAACCAAGGTCTTCCATTACTACACAGCCGCTACTGGTTGCCACTTCATTAACAAACTTTTCCTTAATTGCTAATAAACGCGCACTTAAATAGATACCCATTTGACTGCCACGTACCACACAAATTTGCGTGTTAGTAACACTCATTCCGCGTTCGGCCCTGAGCATATCGGCAATGGCATCGCGCAATAATAAATTTCCACGCGAGTCATCATAAGCCAGGCGATTAGCGCGAGCTGAATGCAGCAGCGCACGACGATACGCACGCGAAAGCACATCAAACGGCACCAGGCGTGCATCGGGGACGCCATCGCTAAAACGAATGGCACCCGGTTTTTCGGCGATGGATTCCAGAAATGCACTAAGTCCATTGGGTGGTAGCGATTTCACAAAAGAATCAGGAATCGGTGCCGCTGCTTTATTTATTTTTTCGATCATCGGTGCAGGCAAACGCGCAGAGACAAATGCACCGCGACGCGCCTGGGTTTCAATCCAGCCTTGTGCAAGTAATTCATCATAAGCTTGCACCACCGTTTTGCGGTTCAGCGACAGGGCATCGGCGATAGTCCGGCTTCCGGGCAATGCAGCGCCGGGCAATAAACGACCGCGCTGGATCTCTTGAATAATCGCCTGCACAAGCTGCAAGTGCAGCGCAACACCCGCAGTCCGCTCCAGCACAATTGTTAAATACCAATTCCGCAGCATACCCCCTCCATAAACAGCCCCGCCACTGGCCCCGTATAAATTACAAAACTGGACGTTTTAAGGGTCCAGAAAACTCCGCACTATTACCTCCAGAACCTCTTCCGTCAACCATCTCCTCAGCACAAGGAGCCGAACTATGGCCAATACCCTTACTACTTCGAAAGATGAACTGGTGCTTCAGTCGCACCAGAAAATGGAACAGTTTTTAACGATTCCCCACTGGAATACCCCGGAAAAATTAGCGCTTACCTGCCGGATTTTATTTGATGCCGGCCATGATTCTGGTTTGGCCGGCCAGATCACGGCGCGCGCCGATCAACCCGGCACCTACTACACCCAACAATTAGGCCTTGGGTTCGATGAAATTACCGCATCCAATTTGCTGGTGGTGGATGAAGATCTGAATCGTTTGCACGGAGAGGGAATGCCCAATCCTGCCAATCGTTTTCATACCTGGGTTTATCGCAGCCACCCGGAGATCAATTGCATCATCCACACCCACCCATTTCACGTAGCCACTTTATCCATGCTCGAAACACCGCTGGTGATTTCGCATATGGATACCACTCCACTTTTTAACGATTGCGCTTTTCTCGCGAACTGGCCCGGCATTCCTGTAGGCAACAGTGAAGGCCAAATTATTTCTGAAGCATTGGGAAATAACCGCTGTTTATTTTTGGCACATCACGGATTACTCGTTACCGGTCGCACAGTAGAAGAAGCATTGATGCTCGCTCATTTATTTGAGCGCGCTGCGCGTATGCAACTCACAGCGATGGCAGCAGGAAATATTCAGCCGATTGATGAAACGCTTGCGCAAGAAGCACACGACTGGACCTCAACACCCAAACGCCATCAAGCTTTTTTTGCTTACTACGCACGTCGCGCATTACGAAATCACCAGGATTGTTTGCAATAAATTTTAATTTTCTATCATCTACTGAGGATATTTTTATGACTAACAAAACCAATCCATTTCAAGGCTCTCTATTTCAGGGAATCATCACTTACCCCATCACACCATTTTCAGTAAATGGTGAAGTTGATACGAAAACGTTAAGCACATTGATTGAGCAGTTAATCAACAGTGGTTCGCATGCGATTGCGCCATTGGGCAGTACCGGTGAAAGTGCTTATCTGAATGATGATGAATGGGCAGAAGTCGCACAGGCAAGTATTAAAGCAGTAAACAAGCGCTTACCAGTGATTGTAGGCGTATCGGATCTAACGACACAAAATGCCGTAAAGCGCGCAAAAATTGCCGAAAAATCCGGTGCCGATGCCATTATGGTGTTGCCGGTTTCCTATTGGAAATTGACGCCCGATGAAATTTTTAGCCATTATGCCCAAATTGCCGATGCAGTTTCTTTGCCGATTATGGTTTACAACAATCCCGCAACCAGCGGGATTGATATGTCCCCGGAACTAATCGTGCAACTGTTTAAATCCATCGACAATGTCACCATGGTAAAAGAAAGCACCGGTGATATTCAGCGTATGCATAAAATCCGTTTATTGGCCAATGGCGAGTTGCCCTTTTATAACGGCAGCAATCCATTAGCACTGGAAGCTTTCGCTGCAGGTGCAACTGGCTGGTGTACCGCAGCACCTAATATCATTTCGCAGTGGCCATTTAAACTTTATCAGGCCATTCAAAATAACGACATCGTATTAGCACGCGAACTATTTTATAAACAATTACCGTTACTGGAATTTATTCTGAAAGGCGGCCTGCCAACAACAATTAAAGCAGGATTAGCATTGAAAGGTTTACCAGTAGGAGAACCGCGTAAACCACTGCAAGCACTGGATGACGTTGGTAACAAAAAATTACATTCTTTATTAAAAGCACTGGAGGAAATTGCATAGTCTGGCGCTTATAAAAAAGGAATCCTGTACGGATCAAAAAGAATCCAGCACTAATAAGGGGAGTCCATGTGACTCCTTTTTTGTTTCCCACAATACCAATAGCAGCAATTGTCACTGGCAGATGCAGGAAACTCGCTATATTCCACTGATCTACCGCTAAAAACTGGAAATCTCCTGCTTATAACGCATACACTGTGTAACATTTCATGCACACGTATTAGCAAAGGTTTTCTATGTTACGGGTAGGCGATCAAAATCGTTTAAAAATTATCAAACGCACTGACTTTGGTGTTTTTCTGGATGGCGGTAAATATGGCAACATCTTATTGCCCAAACGCTATGTCACCGAGTCAATGAACATTGGCGATGAATTGGATGTATTTATCTATCTGGATTCTGACGATTGTATTATCGCCACGACCCTCACACCCAAAGCGACGGTGGGTGAATGCGCATTCCTCGAAGTTAAAGAAGTTAACCAGGTAGGTGCATTTCTGGATTGGGGCTTGCCTAAAGATTTATTGGTGCCTTATAGCGAGCAACATAAACCCATGGAAGCAGGCCGCTCCTATGTAGTGTGTATTTATCTGGATGAACACACCGGGCGCATTACTGCTTCATCGCGTTTGAATCGTCACCTTGAAGAACGCGCCAGCGGCTTCCGTGCCCAGCAGCCGGTTGATTTAATTATTTGTGGCCGCAGTGACATGGGCTACAAAGCCGTCATAAACCATTCCCACCTGGGTTTAATTTTCCGCGATGATGCATTTCGTACATTGCTTTACGGTGAAAAAATAAAAGGGTTCATCAAAACCATTCGCGATGACCGCAAGATCGATTTGAGTTTGCAACAACGCGCCCGCGACAGCAAAGAAGATTTAGCCGAAAAAATTCTCGCTGATTTACAAAAGCGCGGAGGGGTTTCTTTCCTCACCGATAAAAGCGAACCTGAAGCCATCTATAAAGTCTTCAACGTGAGCAAAGGTAATTACAAAAACGCACTGAGTTTATTGTACAAGCAACGTAAAATCCTGATTGAAAAAGACAAGATCACTCTTGTTGAATAAATTCGGGAGTTAAACAATTCCGGATATAAAATTCATCCGTTGTAGCAAGTGAGCAAAATATGCAAAAAATCCGCTGGGGAATTATTGGTGTTGGCGATGTTTGCGAAATAAAAAGCGGCCCCGGTTTTTATAAAGCACCTGATTCGGAGTTAATCGCCGTCATGCGTCGCAACGGTGATAAAGCACAGGATTATGCCAAGCGCCACAATGTACCGCATTGGTACGACAACGTCGAAGCGCTGCTCGCTAATCCCGATATAAATGCTGTGTACATTGCCACGCCACCAGCGCAACATAAAGATTATGCCATTGCAGCAATGAAAGCAGGCAAAGATGTTTATATCGAAAAACCAGTCACATTAAACGCTGCCGAATGTGATGACATTATTGCCGTTGAAAAAAGCACAGGTAGAAAAGTGGTTGCAGCACACTATCGGCGCCATGTACCTTGTTTTATGAAA
This sequence comes from Cellvibrionaceae bacterium, assembly GCA_021151825.1. Classification (GTDB taxonomy): domain Bacteria; phylum Pseudomonadota; class Gammaproteobacteria; order Pseudomonadales; family Cellvibrionaceae; genus Cellvibrio. The sequence goes on along the minus strand of JAGKWQ010000004.1, from coordinate 77,088 downwards.
ATGCATGAATTAATTCGCAACGGCGCAATAGGCGAACCATTATTAGTGCAATTGGATATGTTGCAGCCAGCGGCCTCAAAAATTATTACAACTACTAATGATAATTGGCGAGTAAATCCGGCGTTATCCGGTGGTGGTTTGTTCCATGATTTATCACCGCACCAGTTGGATTTAATGCTTTATTGGTTTGGCGCCATCGAACAGGCCAGCGGTTTTGGTTTTAACCAGAGGAAGTTTAATAACGCAGATGATGCTGTACATGGCTGGGCAAAATTTGATTCCGGCATATTGTTACAAGGCCGCTGGCACTTTGCAGTCGGGCAGGAACAAACACGCGACCTGTGTGAAATTATCGGCACCAAAGGCAAATTAACCATCAATTTCTTTGGCCAGCAAGTCATTCGCTTAACCAATACCGATGGCGACGAAGAAATAATTATTCCCAATCCGCAACACATCCAGCAGCCAATGATTGAGCAAGTAAATAATTATTTTCGCGGCGAGCGAAATAATCCTTGCTCAATCTCCGAAGCAAAAGCCGTTATGCAATTAATTGATTGCTTTAGTCATCCGCTTTAATTCCTTGCTGCAAATTCATTGTTAATCATTACACACCGCTAAACATCACCTCATCAATAAGCGCCAGAATCAAATATCCACAATAAAAAAGCATTCTGGCACTTAACTTTTCATTTGTTTCATCTAATTAAAAAAAATTTCCTTTTTACGTGCAAAAAATCACAATGTGATGCATTTCAGGCGGCAGATTTTTTGCTTGTCACTAGACTGTAAGCAGCACATCAGCTCCTGGCTGATCACGTGCTGTGGAAAATTATACTGATAATGTCTGGCAACTAATGCTGACTCACACAGATGAGCGAAGGAGTTATGATGATCAAGCACCACACTTTGTACCTCGCAATACGTTCTTTCACCGCTCCAATTACTTCCCAATTAACCATTCCCAAATTCATTGCCGCTACCGGTTTTTGCAGTTTGTTATGGGTTAGCCCGCAGGTTCTTGCGCAAAACTCGGGAAACGATGAGCAAGCGGAGGAAATTGAGGAGCTGGTGATTGTGGGATCGCGCATTCGCCAGACCAATTTGAAGACTATTTCACCCACCAAATTGGTTGGCCGTGAAGATGCAGCCGCGGCGGGCCTCAACTCCACTGCCGATTTGTTGCAATCAAATACGATTACCGGTGGCGCATCACAAATTAATAATGCTTACGGTGGTTATGTAACCGAGGGCGGCCCTGGTGCAAATACCATTTCCCTGCGCGGTTTGGGGGCAAGCCGCACACTGGTGTTAATTAATGGCCGTCGTGTTGCACCAGCGGGAACACAAGGTTCAGTGGGAACAGCGGATTTAAACGTGTTGCCAACAGCGATGATTGAACGCGTGGAAATTCTGCGCGATGGCGCTTCTTCGATTTACGGTTCTGATGCGGTGAGTGGTGTAATCAATGTCATCACCCGCGACGAAGTTAATGGCCTAACCATTGAAGGCGATTTTAATCACCCCACGGAAGGTGAAGGAGAACAAGTTCGTTTATCCATTTCCGGTGGATTTAATGAAGAGCGTTTTTCACTGTCCGGATCATTTGATTATTACGAGCGTAAATCATTGGCGCTAGGTGATCGAGAATGGACCCGCTGCAACCGTGATAAATTTCGCGATCCAGTAACCGGTGAAGCGGCCGACTATATCGATCCTAAAACGGGAAAATCCAAATGCTATCCGGTGACAGCTACGGGTTCCAATGGGGTTACTGTTAACACCATTGGTACTCAAGGTATTAACGATTTCAATTGGTTGGAACTCGGTTTAAGTGGCCCCGCAATTGGAGCTCCTGGCACACCGGATTCATCAAGGGCTATATTCACCCGGTTTCGCCCCAATGCGGCTATTACCACGGGCGTAATGGGTTACGAGGGGGTTGGCGGATCAGAAATTTTTGGGGAAGGTGACGATCAATATACCGTACCGCTCGATCTCAACATACGCGATACGTTCGAGCCCCGAATGCTCAATGAAGATTTAATTTCACCCGCAAAAATTTATACGGGTTTTGTGCAAGGAAAATATGATTTACAAGCATTAGGTAGTGCAGAACTTTATGGTGAATTTTTAGCATCACGACGCGAATCAAACCAAACAGGATACCGCCAGTTATCCATGGATTATCGTCGTGGCAGTGCGGCGATTCCCTCTTCACTCGCCTTCGGAAATTTCGGTGCAGATCAGGGAACCAGTGATGGTGATCGAGTCGGTGTGCGCGCATTTGTTGGTTTTGGCAACGACAGTAGCGTGCAGGAAGTGGATTTTTATAAACCTACATTCGGTTTGCGCGGCGATCTTACTTTTTTACCGGAATGGCGCTATGACATTTACACCAGCTATGCAAAATCTGACGCAGTGTATGATCGCGAATCATTTCTAATCGACAAACTCACCTATGCCAGCAATGCGATAAGCGCTCCGTCAGGACTGAATTCAAATTTGGTATATGACGGGCTAACCTGCGCAATCAGCCTCACTAACCCCGGTGAAAAATGTGTTCCCTTTCCTCATTTGACCGCTGCAGTTGTGGGCGGCGATTTACCGCAAAATTTTAAGGATTATATTTTCCGCAATACCATTGGCAATACAGAATATGAGGAATCCATTTACAGCGCTATTATCGATGGACCGTTATTCAGCGTTCCAGCCGGCAAGGTACAAGCGGTGTTAGGTTTAGAGCACCGCAAAATGGAAATCAACGACCAGCCGGATGAAAATAGTATTAACGGAAATCTATACAATTTAAGTAGCGCAACACCCACTGTCGGTGAAGATGATGTAACTGAAGCTTACGGCGAAATCCAAATCCCAATACTGAGCGGCGTAGCGTTCGCTGAAGATTTAACCTTTAATGGTTCTGTGCGCTACACCGATTATGATTCTTATGGTTCAGACAACACGTATAAATTTGGTTTTATTTATTCAATTACCGAATCATTTACATTACGCGCAAGCCAAGGCACTTCTTATCGTGCGCCAGCATTATTTGAACAATTTCAAGGGCCGACTAGCGGCTTTCGCGCATCTTCTGTCGACCCATGTAATGAATATGGTAAAGCAGCAAACCTAAACCGCAGAACAAACTGCGCTACAGAATTACCAGGCCAACCAACATTTATTGCCACCCAAGGTGTAGAGGTTTTTAATCTAGGTGGAGCAGAAGCAGGCTTGTTTGCAGAAACTTCTGACAACATGACATATGGTTTTATTTTTGAACCACGCATCAGTGATTCGACGCTAATCAGTGTCGCTGTAGATTATTTTGAAATTGAAATCGAAAATGGTGTCCAACAAGTAGGTGAAGACGAAATATTACAACGCTGCTATGACTCTGATACTGATTTTGCTGCAGATACAGGTTTGTGCCGTTTGGTAACGCGCGACCCTGTAACTACACAATTGACGGTCAACAATGCCTACACCAATTTGTCGTCAGAAAAATTGCGTGGATTAGATGTAGACGCAGATTTTAACCAGGAAATAGGCGCAGGAAGTTTAGGCATCAACCTAAGCTTCACACGCTATTACACACAAGCTGAACAACTCTTTAGGGGCGAAGAATTTAAGGAGTACAACGGAAGCCTGGAAAAACCGGATATGAGTGGAAGCGTGAGTATTTCCTATACCTGGGATGATTGGAAATTCCTCTACGGTGTTGATTGGCTAAACAAAATGGACGGTTATGCCGAAGCCCAGGAAAATCCAGCTACAAGTTATTCAGACTACACGGTCCCCAGTTATCTGGAACATCGTATTTCTGCACGCTACCAGGCTGAAAAATGGAAAGTCATTTTTGGTGTAAGCAACCTCACCAATGAAACCCCACCGGAAATTTCCGCCGGTTATTTTAACCGCATCGGCAATTCTCCGTTATACAGTGGTTACGACTACGTAGGGCGGGAAGTGTTTATTAATTTCCAGATTAACTACTAACTTTAAAAAACTGTCAACAATAGTTGTTTTTCATTAACATTAAAAAGAGCAGTATTCGCACTGCTCTTTTTTTTCAAAACATAACTTTTTCAAAACATAACTTCCGACAAAAAAATCTAGTTCGTTCCCAGATCGCGACCAAATAACATTAAAAAAATAACATGAGCCCCAATCAACAAACACAGAACGCTATAATTGAAAGTATCAAACCACAGCAAATATATTAACAATAGATGCGATACCAGCAACAAGAACCAGTAACCGCGGGCAATTATCTTTAAATATCCACCACGGGACTTTGTATAGTTATGCACACCAAAGCCCCAGGGAAGCAAGGTCCAAATTATTCCTATCACCAAAAAAAATGTAATTGTAGTTTTTATTGTTAACTGCATTATTTATTCCTTTACGCGTTAAAATTAACGTTTCATCAAGTAAGAAAACAATATCTCCTTTTCACTGACTGACAGCGCTTCTACCCGTTTTTTATTATTCTCCGGCACATCTTCCACTCCTTCATAATACTGCAATGCTTTTTCCAAACTTGCCTCACGAATAATATGCAATATTGGATAAGGCGCACGGTTGGTGAGGTTTTCTGCATCTTCCGGTTCAGCGCCAGCAAAACAATAATCCGGATGAAAGGTTGCCAACTGGTAAACACCCGTCCAACCATTGCGTTTAATCATTTTTTCAGCCCAGCTTAAAAACTGGTTATAGTCAAAAAAATCGTGCAAATGGTCAGGGATAACAACCAGTGTGGTTTCCAGTTCGCTGGCCGTTTTTTCATCTAACAACTCCATTTCGCGCTGCAAATCCTGCAGCAGTAGCTCGTCATCATTTGCAGTAGAAATAAAAATACGTACGCGATTTTCTTGCGCAGGCTTTCCGGCAAAAGGGCAAAGGTTTAACCCAATCACTACATCATTCAACCAACGCACCACAGCGATATTAATTTTCTGCTCTTGCATCGCTCAAACCTTTAGGCTTTTCGGGTTTGCAGTAACTTTCCGATACCTTCAATAAAATCCAGCACCAATTCATCATCACACGCTTTGTAATGTTCGTGGCCTGCTTTGCGGAATAATGCCGAAAGATCTGATTTCGTGAGCTCGATGGTTACCAGCTTTAATGCTTCGCGCAAGTCTTGCTCATGCAAGTTAAAAGCGATGCGTAGTTTCTTCAATACATCATTGTTAGAAATCTTCCCGTTCTTGTTCACTGGTTCTACCACTGCATCCAGCTTTTTACCGCGACATTCGTCAATCAAATTATTCAGAAAAATTAGCAATATGTAATCCGGCATGGTTTCAAAACCGGGCTGGTAATCTGTTTTTAATAAATTGGTGATTTCCTTTTCGCTCAAATCAATACTCGCAGGTGCAAATAAGGTTTTTATTTTCAGCGTATCGAACTGTAAAGATTGGGTAAGCTTGCGAAAAATATCATTAGCTCTCATAAAGTACTCTCTATAATTTCTTGAAGGCTACAACCTCTTGAAGGTTATAATTTCTTGAGATCGATAAGTTTATAATCCCGGCCCGGTATTACGTTATTCTACCCCAAAATCCCTTTGCCCCGAGAGCAATTGCATGCATCCCTTCCATGAAGTAAACCCGTTTGCCCCTGAATTGGTTGCCGCACGTAAACGCGCCAAGCAGCTTTGTACGGAATTAAACGCCCTGCGCGCAGACCAAACCAAAGCACGCAAACCGATTTACCAGCAACTGTTCGGGCAAGTTTCCAGCGCTTATATAGAACCTCATTTTTTTTGTGATTACGGCAGTAATATTTTTTTGGGTGAACGATTTTATGCCAATCACAATTGCGTCATTCTGGACTGCGCCGAAGTACGTATTGGTGATCGCGTAATGTTTGGCCCCAACGTCCAGATCTATGCAACTACTCACCCACTCGATCCGATGGAACGCGCAACCGGCAAAGAATTTAGCGCAGCCGTCACCATTGGTGATGATTGCTGGATTGGCGGCGGTGCAATTATTTTAGCGGGCGTGACGATTGGCAAAGGTTCGGTAATTGGAGCAGGGAGTTTGGTAAACAAAGATATTCCCGAAGGTGTTGTCGCCGCCGGCAATCCCTGCCGAATCATAAAATCCGTTACTACCTCCGGCATTAATCCAGAATAATATGCGGCAAAAAACGCGATGTATCTTTGGTAATTAATGTTTCATCCTCGCGAATACAAATACCAGCGGCGCCGTCACCCACTATCCAGCTACCCAGCATGGTGTAAGTATCAGCGTTGCGGTATTCATCGCGAAATTTTGGCAGCGCATGCAATGCCTGACGAATAAATCGTCCGTCATTGTAAGGACCTTGTGCAGAAATTTTTTCGCCGCTTGCAGTGATTAAATCAACGTTTGCACCTTCGCGTGAAAATAACGGTTTACGCACCCAACCGGCACTCATGGGTTCACTGCCCGGCGTTTCAAAAAATGCGGGCAGCAAGTTTGGATGATTGGGATAACGTTGCCACAACAGCGGTAAAATGCCTTTATTGGATAACAGCATTTTCCAGCCAGGCTCAATAATTTGTGTTTGGCTGGAAGTGACCACCCTGGAAAACTCCTCCTGCACCATAAATTCCCACGGATAAAGCTTAAATAAACCGTGGATTGGCTGGTTTTCCAGATCGACTAACTGGTTTTGCAATTCCCCCAAATCTTCAATAGCAATGTAACGCGTATCTACACCGGCTTGTGTAGCAATATCCATCAAATATTCAACGGTGCCTTTGTCTTCAATACTTTCGCGCACACTGGAAAAATAAAAAGGTTGCGGCAATTTTAATTCAGCGAACGCTTGTTCGAGCTTATCTTGCAGCGAATTAAATTGATCAGCATTCGCTGGTAACGCGCCTGCATTGATTTGATCTTCCAACCACACCCATTGGAAAAATCCGGTTTCAAATAACGAGGTTGGAGTATCGTAATTAAGCTCAAGTAATTTTGCAGGACCGGTGCCGTTATAAACCAAATCCATTCGGCCGTATAAATGAGGCTGGCCCTTATTCCAGGAATTCCACACGTAACTCCAGAAATCGCGCGGGATATTCAGCAGCGTGAGCATTTCTTCGCTACGCGTAATATCACCCACCATATCCATCACCATCTGGTGCAATTCTTCTGTAGGCGATTCCAGATCATTTTCTATTTGTTGCAAAGAAAATTGGTAATACGCGGTTTCATCCCAGTAGGGTTCGCCATCAAAGGTGTGAAATTTAAAACCAACTTCTTCAGCATAAGCGCGCCAGTTAGCGCGCTCGGAAATATTAATTCGCTTCATCCATTAACCGCCAAAACCGGTTGCTGGAGTGCGATTCGCCGCTTGTGAACCAAAACCACCGCGACGCACCAATTGACCAGCTTGAGGCTGTACTTGCGAAGGTTTTAAATTGATAGGACCAATGCCACCGGCTACCGGACTATTAGTCGCGGTGCGAAAAGTGGCGCGATCATCGCGCGACTTATACAAAGGCTGAGTAGGAACTTTGGAAGTATTGGCAGCAGCGGGCTGCTGGAGATTTTGCGGCACCGCACCGCGGTTCATCATTTGCCCCATTAAATATCCCATCATCATCGGCATAAAAACACTGCTACCCGATGTGGTTTGTTGCGGTGCAGTTTCACAATTGCCGGAGCCAAAATCGGTTTCACATTCTTCTTTGGAAACATATTTAGGGGCAACTTGTGGATGCAATGCTTTTGCTGCATCGTAATCGGCCTTGCATTGCTCAGGCGTATTGAATGAGGCTGCAGCACATTCACTTGGCGACTCATATACCAATGCTTGCTCGCGCTCTTCACCACAGCCGGCGAGTAATAACGTGGTAGCGGGAACCATTAAAACCAGAGCAGCTTTTTTACTTCGTTTCATCATCTTGTTCCTGAGAAAAGGGTTCAGTAAAAGGATTACTGTAAAAAATTAATAGCTCATACACGCAGCGTTAATCAGCCCCACCGCAATTGCAGTAGCCGCTGATAAAATTCCGGTGGCAATTTCGCCGTTGTTAATTCGCTCGGGCAATTGCTTGAGACTCAAGCGCAATACCACGAATGTTAATACTTGCACGACCAGCGCCACAGCGCCCCAGATTGCGCAATCCGCTAATGATAATGAATGAGTGATCGCGCTGGACAATGGCAAAGCAAACCCTATCAATGCACCACCAAACGCCAATGCAGCAGCCGGATTATTTGCGCGAATCAACGCCAACTCATCTTGCGGTGTAACCCAGGTATAAAGGCGCACAAAAATCAATACCAATACAATTGCCACAGCAAAATAGGCGAGAAAAGGCGGCAAGCCGTCGAGCGATGACAAAGTGGTTTCAAGCATGGGAATTTCCTTGGATAGTAGAAACAATTAGGACGCGGGGATTCTGCCATAAATTCTATCGCCACACTATGCACAGCCAATCAGCACTGCGTAGTGAATTGTTAAGGTTGAAGCCTTGTTGAAGTGCAACAAATTAGTGAATCTGTTGTGTGTGCCTGTGCAATGATTTTCTGGCAAACTCTGTACTTCCGGAATGCCCCAGGGATTCGTTATGAAACTGTGTGCCAACCTGTATTTTCTTTTCGTTTTTTTATTCGCGCTGACAGCGTGCAGTGATCGCGACAATCACCTGGCACTCGGCACACTCGAGCGAGACCGGATTATCCTCAAGGCCACAGCAGCCGAGATTATCACCCAATTACCGGTAACAGAGGGGACGCTGGTTGCCCAAGGCGACTTGTTGCTGCAATTGGATGATCGTCGACAGCAAGCTTTAGTGGCCAGCGCCAAAGCCAGCCTGGAAAGTGCGCAAGCCAATCTCACCAAACTGCAAAACGGCAATCGCCCCGAAGATATTGCCGCCGCGCGTTCGCAAGTCCAGGGCGCAGACGCGCAACTGGTCGAAGCGCAAAAAACCTTTGACCGCGCGCAGACACTCGTCGCGCGCAAATTGGCCGGTGCCGCAGAATTGGACAGCGCCCGCGCCAAACGCGATTCCGCACAAGCCAATCTGGATAACGCGCATGAGAATTTATTGTTACAAACCAATGGCGCCCGCGAAGAAGACTTAAAACAGGCCGAAGCGCAAGTTGCCCTCGCTAAAGCCGGGCTGGAGCTGGAGCAATATAACTTGAGCGAATTAAGCATTCGCGCTACGCGCCGCGCCCGGCTGGATCATTTACCCAAACATGTAGGCGAGCGTACCAGTGTCGGCGAAGCCGTTGTAACCTTGCTGGATGATGGTGCGCCCTATGCGCGTATTTATGTTCCGGAAACCCATCGCGTAAACCTTAAAACCGGAGCGCAATTGCAAGTGCACATCGATGGGCTCGCCGAACCCCAAACCGGCAAGTTGCGCTGGATTTCCCAAGACGCCGCGTTCACCCCCTATTTCGCATTGAACTCAACGGACCGCGCACGCCTGATGTATCTGGCGGAAGTACAATTACCCGACAGCGCAAACGAACTGCCCAGCGGTTTACCGGTTCAAGTCGAGCTACCACATGACTGAGTTTGACTCTGCGAGTGATAGCGACGAATGGGCGATAGAGACCGTAGGCCTAACCCGTCGTTTCGGTGATTTTACTGCCGTCGACAAACTCGACCTTCGCATCCCGCCCAAAACCATTTACGGCTTCCTCGGCCCCAATGGTTGCGGCAAATCTACCAGCATGCGTTTGATAACCGGCTTACTTACACCCAGCGAAGGTTCAGTGCGTGTGCTGGGTATGGAAATTCCCGCCCAAGCTGAGCAATTGCGTCGGCGCCTGGGCTATATGACCCAAAAATTTTCGCTCTACGAAGATCTCACAGTGCAGGAAAACCTGCGTTTTATGGCGCAGATTTACAACCTGGACAAATACCAAAGCAAACAACTCATCGACCAGCAGCTCAGCCGTTATCAACTCAATGAACGCAAACAACGTTTGGCAGGTGCATTGAGCGGTGGCCAGCGACAGCGCCTCGCATTAGCGGCAGCAACCTTACATCAACCGGAGTTATTGATCCTCGACGAGCCCACGTCGGCGGTAGACCCGGAAAACCGTCGCGACTTTTGGGAAAAGCTATTCGACCTCTGCGATGCCGGCACCAGTATTCTGGTTTCAACCCACTACATGGATGAAGCAGAACGCTGCCATGGCATCGCCATTATGGAAGCAGGTGTAAAACGCGCCGATGGTCCGCCGGCGCAATTGATGCGCGACCTCGGCGCAAGCGTCGTGGAAGTGGACGGGGAAAATCTGCGCTTATTGAAACAACAACTCAGTGCATTACCGGAAATAGTATCCACCGCCCAACAAGGCACCCATTTACGGGTATTGATCAAAGAAGAAATCAACGAACCGGAAAGCTGGTTGCGCGCAACTCACCCTGAACTGGTGGCCCAGCGCCAAATCCATCAGGTGCGCCCCAGCCTGGAGGATGTGTTTGTGCATTGCACCGGCGGTGAAAACGGGGGCGCACGGCAATGAATGGATTGAGTCGCAGCCTGCAGCGGATCGGCGCTATCGTTTTTAAAGAGCTGCGTCAGCTCACTCGCGATCGCCCCACGTTCGGCATGATTGTGATGGTGCCGCTGATCCAGTTGTTGCTCTTCGGGTTTGCGATCAATACCAACGTACGCGACTTGCCGGTTGGCGTGGTGGACTTAAGCCATACGCAAGTTGCGCGCTCCTTGATTGCCGACCTCCAGGCCACCCAGGTTGTGCGCTTTAGTGAAACCTACCAAACCCCCAAGCTGGGGGAAGATGCGATTCGCCGCGGCCAGGTCCACGCCGTTCTGGTCATTCCCGAGGATTTTGGCCAGCGCCTGCAAGACAATCGCCCCATCGCGCAATGGCTGATCGATGGTTCCGACACCATGGTCAGCAATGCCCTGCTTGCACTGCAACAAATGCCGTTCGCCAGTGGCTTCGAGGCACAAACCACCGTACGGAAAAACACCTTTGAGACAGCACTATTTTTTAACCCTGAGCGACGCTCAGCGGTGAATATTGTTCCCGGGTTGGTGGCGATTGTGCTCACCATGACGATGGTGATGTTTACCTCGGCTGCGTTAGTGCGCGAGCGCGAGCGGGGTAACCTGGAATTGCTGATCACCACGCCAGTCCATTCCAGCGAGATTATGATCGGCAAGATCGTGCCCTATATTTTTGTCGGCCTGATCCAGATGGCGATCATCCTCGGCCTCGGGCATTTGATTTTTGATGTACCAATCAATGGCCGTCTCGATCAATTAGTGCTGGGCGTTTTCGCGTTTATCAGCGCCAGCTTGACCCTGGGCTTGCTGATCTCAACTATCGCCAAAACCCAATTACAGGCGATGCAACTCACGGTTTTCCTGTTAATACCCTCCATCCTGCTATCCGGCTTTATGTTTCCTTATGAAGGGATGCCGGATGCCGCCCAGTGGATTGCCGAAGCCCTACCCGCAACTCACTTCATTCGCATGGTGCGGGCAATTGTATTGCGCGGCGCCACCCTTGATGACCTCTGGCCAGACCTATTGTGGTTAATTGGTTTCACGATTCTCGGCGTGCTCGCTGCCGCAACCCGTTTTAAAAAGCGCCTCGACTAATAATAAAGGCACGGTTTATAACCATGCCTCTCGTTTACCGCCCATTTATTGCGCTGTTTATAACCAATCCAAACAAGCTGAAAAATTTTTATAGTGCGATGGCTTGAGCTTGCTCAGATTTCAACCTAGACTTGCATCACATAAATTTTGTGAACTGGTTCGCATATATGCTCAAGCAAGTTTCTGCAGTTTTCGCCCTGGCACTAGCTGCTTCTCACGCCAATGCCATTAGTATCGATCTGGGCGCGGCAAAAGGTTACAACCTTTTTATTAAAGAGAATTTCACCCAGCCTGGTGCGGACTCCCAAGGCAAAATCGCCATAGGTGGCAACGCCAATATCGGCCAGTACGATGTGGGCGTGAACTATGAGCCCAACACCCACCGCGATGGCATCCAGTTCTGGAAAGATACTGGCAGCAGCTACTCTGACGTTCTGGTAGTGGGCGGTAACTTGACCACAGCGAGTTACGCCTGGGGCAATGTTAAAGGCAACCTGATTCTGGGTGGCGAACTCACCGCCGGCTCCAGTAAAAACGCAGTGGCAGGCACCACCACCAAAGGTACACCGATCGATTTCAACAGCGCCTTCAATCAACTGACCGACCTTTCCAAATCGCTGGCAACCCAGAGCAATACCGGCGGGCTGGAATTCAAATACAGCAACTGGTTGCTGCTGGATGGCATTGCGGATAAAGACGTTTATGTAGCCAATATCACCGGTCAAATGCTGGCTAATGCGACTGATTTAACCGCCGATGGTCTGGACAGAAATGACACACTGATTATCAACGTCAGCGGCAAAAACATCACTTTCGACTCCCTTAATTACGGTAGCCGCGAAAGTTATGATGCATTGGATCTGGCTGCCAGCCATATCATTTACAACTTCTTTGAAGCAGAAAACATTACATTTAGCGGCGGCCTGAAGGGCAATATCCTGGCACCCAATGCAAACTTCAATTTTTTACACGGCGATTTGAGTGGCCAGGTTATCGCAAAATCCTGGACCGGCGGTTGGGGTGCGCAAGCGAATATGTGGGATGGCTTTTTTGTACCACCGGTTGAGCCACCACCAGTAACACCACCGGTAGTGAAAGTACCGGAACCCTCATCCCTGTTGTTATTGGTCGCGGGTTTACTCGCACTGATGCTGATTCGTCGAAAACACGCATAAACTTTTTACAGCCGTCATTTAAAAAGCCGCTCACAATGCGGCTTTTTTTATGCCCCGCATTCGCTACACTATCGTAGTATTTTTAAAATTTATTCGTTAACGCTTGCAGTGCAAGCATAACTCGCAGGGAACATCATGAAAGTTGATAACATTTTACAAACCATAGGTAACACACCTCACGTTCGCATCAACCATTTATTTCGCAGCGATATCGAAGTCTGGATGAAAGTCGAACGCTTTAATCCGGGTTCCAGTATTAAAGATCGTATCGCCCTTGCAATGATTGAAGACGCAGAAGCGAAAGGCCTCATCAATAAAGATTCCGTCATTATTGAACCCACATCCGGCAACACCGGTATTGGTCTGGCGCTGGTTTGTGCAGTAAAAGGCTACCGCCTGATTCTCACCATGCCTGAATCCATGTCCGTTGAACGCCGCAAAAATATGAAAGCGTTAGGTGCAGAACTGGTGTTGACACCCAAGGAACTCGGCATGGGTGGCTGTATCGCCAAAGCCACTGAATTACTTGCGGAAAACCCCAACAGTTGGATGCCGCAACAATTCAACAATCCCGCCAACGTAGAAGTACACCGCAACACGACTGCGCAAGAAATTCTCGCCGACTTTCCGGAAGGCGTTGATTACCTGATTACCGGTGTAGGTACCGGCGGCCACATCACCGGCTGCAGTGAAGTGCTAAAAGAAAAATTTCCACACCTAAAAACACTTGCAGTGGAACCGGAAAAATCACCCGTGATTAGCGGCGGCCAAAAAGGGTTGCATCGCATCCAGGGTGTAGGCGCCGGCTTTATTCCCCAGGTGTTAAATAAAGACACACTTGATGGAACTGTATTGGTGAGTGAAGAGGCGGCGTTTGATATGACTCGCCAGTGCGCGCTGAAAGAAGGTATTTTTGTCGGCATTTCTTCCGGCGCAACACTCGCTGCCGTCGCACAAAAGCAAAATGAATTTAAACCCGGTAGCCGCGTTATTATTTTCAGTTACGATACTGGTGAGCGTTATTTATCGATTGAAGATTTATTTTAATCTTCGTAAGGGCGCACATAATTGCGCCCTTTTTTATTGTTTCCTTTTTATAAAAATTGTATCCGCCGTTTGCCGCCATCCCCATCCGTGCCCCACGATTGACCAATCACAACAATGCGCCTCTTTTTAGGGCGCCGCGAAAATGTCACAGCACCTGTGATAAAGTCGTGGTATAAAATTTTTACCTCTCTGCAACAAGGAACCAACAATGAGTAACGTGCATTTTGTCGGCGGTGAAAAAGGCGGGGTGGGAAAATCCATGACCTCACGATTATTGGCACAATATTTAATCGATGCAGGTACACCTTTTATTGGTTTTGATTCCGATCAATCCCATCGAACTTTTTCGCGCTTTTATAAAGAGTTTTCCGCCCCCTTAGTTATCGATGACTATGACAGTCTCGATCAACTGGTGATTCTCGCGCAGGAAAACCCGGACAGTGACTTAATTGTTGACCTTGCAGCACAAACATCTATTCGTTTGGGAAAATGGATTGACGAAAGCGATGCTCTGGCATTATTGCAAGACTTAGGTAAACAAGTATACCTCTGGCACGTGATGGATGATGGCGCTGACTCTGTGGAGTTACTCAATAATTTATTAGATCGCTATCAGCAGGATTTTATAAAATTGGTGGTAGTAACTAACCTGGGGCGTGGCGAATGCTTCGAACATTTTGAAAAGTCAGCCACCTACCAAAAAGCCGCAGACCGAGGTGCTATTTTTATTGCTCTGGTAAAGCTACAACCGCAACTGGCAGCACGGATTGATTTTAGTAATACCAGTTTTTGGGCCGCGGCAAATAATACCGAGATCATGAATATTATTGAGCGCTCACGCGTGCGGGTATGGTTAAAAAGTAATTATGTGCAATTTGATAAGCTGAAGCAGTAACTGGATCGGCAAACTACTTACCGATTGCTCACAAAAAAGCCCATAAAACAAGACTGTTTTTTCATCATCCTACGTGAGAATATTCCTTCCGGTCAGGCAGTCGCAGAGGGCCATCATTTCTTACATTGCACAGATGAACAACAGTCATGGCTCTAGAAAACCACAGCGAATATTTTTCCAAAACATTCAAGCACATCGAAACTGCTGACGAATCGTTCACCGAAGTAATTTTCGAAAACTGCGTATTTGAACAGTGTAACTTTTCAAATGTTCGCTTTTATAAGTGCAAATTTGTCGACTGTGTTTTTACATCCTCAAACCTCAGCAATAGCAAAGTTGACTACAGCAAGTTTTTTGATACTAATTTCACTGAAAGCAAACTGGTCGGTATAGACTGGACCAAAGCCGATTGGCCACGCTTCAACTTTACCTCACCGTTGAAGTTTAATCATTGCATCATTAACGACAGCTCCTTCTTCGGTCTCGCTTTAAGCGAGTTGGCACTGGAGCATTGCAAAGCTCACGATGTAGATTTTCGCAACGGCAACTTCAGCAAATCCAACTTCACGTACACAGATTTCACCAATAGCCTGTTTATGAAAACCAACCTGCAAGAAACAGACTTCAGCGAAGCCGAAAATTACGACATTGATATTTTTAACAACGACATAAAATCTGCCAGATTCAGCCGTTTGGAAGCGGTGAGATTGTTGAATTGTCTGGATATTGAATTAGTGGACTGAGCCCTCCCACAGAAAAAGAAAGAATAATGAATTAGAGAAGTGATCGATCAATTGTCACAAATTAATTTGTATCAATCCATTAATAACCAGGCTTGAGCTTGTGCCCTACAACGCGAAGTTTGGGCCAAATTTTCTGCCACTGTTTTCCAGCAACCCGCGCAGAAAAATCGATTGGTTTAGGACGATGCTGATTAAGGGTAATCGTTAAGTTCTCCAGAAAGGATAATCCGAAGGGGGCAATCAATTCAAGCTCACCATCTACTATCAGCCTGACGCCTATTGCTGTCTCTACTTCTATCCAATGCATCATCGCGTCAGCAGTATTTGTGTAGGCAGCATCGTCATTGCGGATATGCATCCTCGCCTGGTTCTTTACTGACCAGTTAAAACCAGATTTCGCCTTTAACCTGTTTTCAATATCAAGATCACGCTCAGGTGAAAGATCGAATGGGTCAAAATAAATGAGATCAATATCAGCCAGCAGCGTCGCTTGCTCATAATCATGTAATTTATCCCACACCAGATTCCGTACAAAACCGGCGGCGAGGCACCAATCAGGTAAAGCCAATGCTGCAGCCTGCTCAAGTGCTGCCAACCGTAGTGGATCATTCCTAATCCATTCGCGAATCGTAGATTCAAACATCATGCTAACAATAATGGCTCGTTAAAATTTTTGGTGTGGATGCTAATAAAGTTTATAGTTTCACTACAACCAACGCCTGACTCGCCGGGTATATTGCAACCATGCTTCGCCATGCATTTTTACCAGCCATGGCTCTTCACCATAAACAACCCGAATATAAAAAGCTGCCAGTACTATCACCGCATAAATCAATAATGCTATCGATAAAAATGAAATGGCCCAGCCAAGCAAAATTAATGTGACGGCAACATACATTGGGTTACGACTATAACGATAGAGCCCGATTATTACCAATTGTTGCGGCGGGGCCCATGGAGCCAAAGTGCCTTTACCGGAAACATAAAAATCGCGCGCACACCAAAGCAGCGCAATACTTCCAAGTGCGACCAACGCGAAGCCGGCAGGAAAAATTAAAATAAGATGGGCATACCAAATCCAGGCACAGGGAGCAAAAAAAGCTACAACACCCGGTAGCATTAATAATGCAATTAACGCTCGTATAAACATGATATGCCCTGATGAATTAATAGCGCGAACACTATAGGCCGTTATGCATTTTTGAAAAAACCGACATCCGCCGAATTAAATCGCGTTAAATTCGGAAACACATCGGCGAAATTTCCCCCGGGCAAACCATACCAACTAGCGAGCGCTGCCGCGTATTGGTCCATACTGGTAGTGGGAATAATTCTGCCCTCGCCGATATCGTCCTTACCACCAATCACTAATTCGGGATATTGTCCGTAAACATCACCACCTTTTATAGCGCCCCCCATAATCAACTGATGACTTCCCCAACCATGGTCAGTACCGTCGCCATTACTGGTGAGTGTGCGACCAAAATCAGATGTTGTGAATGTAGTCACTTGATTCGCCACCCCCAACTCTTCAGTCGCTTTATAAAATGCATCCAATGCACTACTTAATTGACCGAGCAACAATACGTGGCGACGCAATTGATCACCATGAGTATCAAAGTCCCCCATACCAATAAAAAATGTTTGCCGACTCACTTGTAAAGCGCTTCGCGCAGAGAGCATTTGCGCCACCATTTTTAAATTAGCAGCAAGCGGGTTGTTGACAGGGAATTGGGTTTGCAGTGGTGCTTGTGCATCCAGTGCCGTTTTCACATCCCCGGCCAACTCCCAGGCAATGCTTTGAGTGCGGGAAAACTCGCGCTGGAATACATTTTCCTGTTGCTGTGCAAGTAACGCCTGATAAATCTGAATGCGACTTAACTCGCGCGCATCAGTTGATTTTTTATTAAAATTTTCCAACTCTTTAATGCCGGTTGAATCAATTGAATATGGCGTTACCACTGCACCACTTTGCCAAATATTAGAACCGCTGAGAGAAATATTCATGGAGAGTTTTTTATTGGTGTTCGCTGTCGACATTACATCGGCCGCTCGCCCTGCCCAGCCATTGCGGCGCGAGCTGGATTGCAAACTCTGTAAAAAAGTTTGCTGATCATTGTGGGAAAATAATTGCGGAGGCAGGAGCACTTTATTGCTCTGATAAGTGGTGCGTGTTACCGGCTCAACCAGTGCACCCACATTGGCGAGCACGGCTAATTTTTTGGATGCAAACAATTGCTGTACCTGCGCCATGGAAGGATGCACACCAAATTCAATTCCCTTATCAGTTAAGGGAGTAATAGGTAATAAACTGTTTTGTTCAATGGCCAGGGTTTGGCGAGTAGATTTGTAGGCGGCATATTCACTGGTACCACGCGGTACCAACATATTGAATGCATCATTACCACCAAATAAAAAAATACAGACTAATGCTTTGTAATCATTGGCCGGTTGCGTGAGCGCGTTCGCTAATTGAAAGCGGGCGCTGGTAGCGTAGAACGCGGAAGAGCCAAGGGCAATGCAAGATGCTTTGCGCAGTAATTCACGTCGATTCATATTTTTCATACATTCACCGTTGCACTGCGTATTCAGGGGATGCCAATACCAAAAAGAGCGCCTCATAAACCATCGTATCGCGCTGCCACATTTGTCCTGTTTCATCCCAGGTTGGATCTACTTTATTCGCATTCAGATAATTGAGTATTACGTCGTACATCGGCTGACTCATCTGCCCGGCCATTAACAATAAATTTAAATGGTCCAATAATTCTGCCGGATTTTTAGTAAGCGTACGTTCGCGATCCAAATGCAAACGGGGCGAAAATACATCCCAGTTAGCATCGATGGTAGGTTCTAACCAGTCGTGGGGCGTGTCGCGCCAGAAAATGGCATTACTCAACGAACTGATTTGCGACATAATCATACTTTCAGTAAGTATTTGGAATTCAGGTGAATTTATGTTGTTATTTTTTAATTCTCCAGGGTGCTGATAATCCGGCCGATAAAAATTAAATACTGAATTAGCACCGTAGGGCCTTTGCCCCAACAAACGTCCGGAGCCATAAAAACGCAATCGTTTCGCAGTAACATTTCCGCTCTCCATCCTGGTCGGTGTACCTGTACCTTTAAATGCGCGCCACAAGTGCGATGTTTTTAAAATCGGTTCACGCAATTTACCAAAGGTAGCAGGTGCAGTTTTGTGGCCATTTTGTGCTTCGGTATCCAGTAAAATTGTTTGCACAACTGCCTTTAAATCGCCCTTGATACCCTTGCCATTATCATTAAACACCGTTGCAACACGCGCAACATAAGCCGGCGTTGGATTACTGGTTACTAACCGTTGAATTAATTGTTTGCTGATAAACGGCCCAACATTGGGATGTGCAAATAAAATATCCAATGCTGCATCAATATCCTGCTCTGGTGTTTTATTGGCAGCGATAGTTTTATCACCAAATAAAACTTTGCTGCCCATATCGTGATAATTCGCAAATGATTTCATCGGCAAAACTTCACTGGCACCACTCTCTGTCCATTCCCACCATTCTTTAATGGTCGCCATATTCCAACCGGTAAAAACACGCGCTAATTCTTTTACCGTAGTTTGATCGTAAGTAGGAACGGGGTTGTTTTGCGCATCCAGTTTTACGCTGCCGTCCAGATTTAATTGCACCAAACCGATCGAAAATAATTGCATAATTTCACGCGCATAATTTTCATCGGGGCGAATGTTGCGATTGGAGTCTGCTTTTTCATTGCGCACCATACTCAGGTATTCACCCATCATGGGGTTGAGTGTAACGGCTTTTAATAAATCGCGATAATTACCGAAGGCATGCTGAGCGAGGATGTCATGATAATTGGCAATTCCGCGAGTATCGTTATACAGCACATCGGATACGTTGGAGATCACCAGAATTTGGCTCAATGAGTAAGCCACTCGTTGACGTAGCTGGTCATCCCCCCAAAGCGCAACTTCCCACCAGATATCACTGCGTTGCAAATCACGCAGGTAACCCTCTTCATTAATATCTTTCTCCGGTTGAACGACCAAGCCTATCTCAGTAAAACGTTTATCCAATAATATTAAGTGTTTGGTTTGAGGCTTATTGAATTGCTCTGCCAGCCATGCTGTTTTACCCAAAGCAAGCAGGTGTTGTACCTCCTTCGCCGTTGGGCCAAAGGTTGCCTGGGACAAAAACCGGACAGCGTCTGTTGCACTGGTGTAACCGGGGCTGCCTTTGCCAGGCAACACCGGATCTGCCGTTAAATCCGGTTCGGGAATGCGTGCGTTTGCAATTGAGCTACTACTTGCCGCATTGCCGGATGAGATAGCAACGCTCTCACTACTTAAACTGCTTGTTGAGATATTCAGTGCACTACTGGCAACGCTGACCTGCACAATTGAAGAAAAGTTTTGTGGTTTGCACTCGGCCCCCTGGCAACCACCACCACTCCCTCCACCTCCGCAGGCAGATATCATTACGGCAACGTTAATCAGGGTAGTTTTTGCCAGTATCGGCATAAAGCATTCGGGTAAATATTTCATACAAGCGCTGTTATCCGTAGAGGTTATGGGCTGCATTAGAAAAACGGACACTATTTTTATACGAGACTTTTCCTTTAAAAGCATTTTGCTTTAAAAGCGTTTGGTTTTAAAAATGATGGTTTTCCATTTTTATTGTTATCAATCGAAAAATATCGATGCAGAAGAAACAGCATAGCCTAGAAGCAGGTAAAGCACAGCCCCTGACAGTTTAACCACAACATACGATTTGATTAATTAGTGTAAAGTTTTATTCGTGTAAGAATTCGCAACCGGGTATCGATTGACCTTCCAATGATATTGAATAGCCACCATTGAATTAATATCAGCCAACCCAATATGGTTTGAACAACTGAGCAATACCAATTTTAAAAGCACTTGAAAAGGACGATTACTGATGAACTTTCGTGAATATCTCTTATCAGGATTGGTACTCGGATTATTTGTATTTTTCTGGCTTGGCTTTAAATATATTCAATACCTTCGCAACAAAAAACACAACACGGAATTATGGGGCACAATTTTTGAAGGTATTACCAACAAATTAATTGATCTTGAGCCGGTTAAAAAACCGGAAATTTACATTGAAAAGAAAGTTCCGAGAGATGACAAAGGAAATAACGAAGATAGCAGCGAAGAGAAAAATGCTGAAAAAAAATAAACATCAATAACCAGCCAGGAAGGTAATCTGGTTTCGATTTATTGCCAATAAATCCAGGCTCAATAAAAACGCCAGCAGTTACTCACTGCCGGCATCTTTATTTGCAAAAAATTTCCTGGAAAAATGTTGCCTGAAAAGTAATCCCTGAACATTAAGGAATAGCAACTTGCAATATTGGTGATGAACTAAAACTTGGCAAAGTTGCAGTATTATCGCGCTTGAAACTGACAGTCATCCCCATGCATGCATACATATTCGCCACAAATTCACACTCCCTGCCCACACTGGCTTCTACAAAATAAACGAGGGCAACATCCAGTGATTGACCTGCATCGTAACTTCCCATGGATGCGGTGACCCATTTTGCAGCGGCTTTTTCGGTGTTTTTATCAAATGCCCATGCCGCACCAAACGTTTCAAACATATATTCACCGGTTGAATTCGGTATTTGCGGGGCAACGCGCAACGCCTCGCTCGACCATACCGGATAACCATTTACCAATAGCTGCACTTTGGTACGACTTTGATAGGCGCCTTTTGCACTCTGCTCAAAACGGCCATCCATAACCGTTTCCGGGATACGGAATTTTAAGCTAACATTGCGCTTACCCGAACCGGCTACCGTATAAGTAGTGCGCCATGATGCAGATGCATGTCCACGTGTTTCGCCATTCAGCGCAATAGCTAATGCAGGAATTGCTGCAGCACTCATTCGCGCCCAACCCTGCGCGCTATTTTCTGCTTTAGTGAAATCAATAGCTTTAAGCTGCTCGATATCCGCTGCCGGCGTAGATTGATTGGGATCAAAAGCCAGGTTATCAATCAACACATCGTATTTCGCTAAAATAGTAGCGCCCTGCCCCCGGGCACCGCGCTCACGTGTTTTTGTGCTGGTGTGATCATTCGCAATTGCATAATGCGCCGCCGTTTTGTAAGTGAGATTATCCAGTGGCGTAACAATAGATAAAGAATATTGATCCACAGGAATATAATCATCTGGTGGCAGCGCCGCAAAAACAATTACGTTACTGCACATTAACAAGCCTGCAAATAAAATCCGTTTCATTTTAATTTCCTCCTTCTCTGACGCTAAGGGTTCCGCTTATATCCAAATAAAAATTTACCGGCAAGGTTACTGTTGAAATGATTTCGAATGCTACACCGCCATAGGATGTATTAGGAATTTCACGGCCCGCCGTCAGCACCTGGCAATGACGCGTGTAGGAAGGATTTAAATAACCGTTGAAGTCCTGACCGCAGTTTGGTGCATCGGCAATGGCATCGGCTTGCAGAATATAATCCAGGATAAAATTATCACCGGATGCATAGCGGCCGAGATAAATCGTGTAGGAATCATCACTCGCATCTTCACCCCAGTTGTACGAAGTTCCGTAAGCATTGGAAACCAAATCCTTGCGATGCAATGAACGAGCGGTTTGCCATACTGGTAAGCCATCTACCAATAATTCAGCACTGGAGCGTGCAACGCCATCGTTACCATTTTCTGGCATAGGTTGATTACCCGATGGCCCACCCGTGTAATACCCCGCTTGCAAACCATTTTTATGTATCGGGGCTTTAAAGCGCACAAAATAATCGCGCGTCGCTGCCGATTGATTTTGCACGCGAACATGATATGCAAGTGCAGCAGAAATGTTGCCGGACTTTTGCACCGATGCGCGCATGGATTTATCGGCATTGGTATACGTTATGGCAGATTTTTGCAGGTAATTGGTATCGTAAATAATTAGCGTATCATCCCAGGTAGTTTCATTGGTAGGCGCTAATTGTGTTAATGATAATGTGGCAGGCGCTGGGAAACTGGTAGAGCTGGAATTCGGCCAGGCAACAGGTAAACGCGTCCAGCTTGCTGGTGGTGTCAATCGACCAGCAGAGCGCTGCCAATAACGACACGCCGTTCCGCATTGCACTTTGCTCGCCGAATTAAACGATGACCAAAGAATATTGGTTGCAGAACCCTGGGCGGCAATAGAGCGATTGATACTATGCTCTTCAGGTACAGCGATGCAATTGTTGGCAGCCATACCGCCAAACAATAAACCAAAACTGGTGCACAACAATTTGTAGCGGGATTGAAATATAAAAGCTGGCGATAAAAAAACGGATGATACAAAGGAATGCAACATAATGAATCCTCCTTGAGTAGGGCAAAAAAATAAACGCGATAACCATCACGCTGATTGCCATTATGCCCAGAGCCGAATCCTTTCGGCATGGTAAAAAATCACAAAGTCTTACCGAAAAAATACCACCCGATTATTTATTGTTGATTGAATACAATTAATTTATCCGGCTTATCCGTAAACACCGCATCTACCCCCAGTGATTGCATATAACGCCAATCATCTTCGTGGTTTACGGTATATACCCAATTTTTTAAGCCGCGTTTTTGTGCATCACGAATCAATTCGGGCGTGATAAAACTTAAGTGGGTATTAAATGAATAAGCGTTAAGGGCTTCACAACAAGCGGCGTAATCCAGAGGAACACCTTCAATAAGTACACCACGTTTTATCTGCGGGAGGTGTTGCAAACATTGATAGAGTTGCTGGTGATCAAAACTGGAAATAGTGTATTGCTCGTAAGTGCCTTGATGGCTATCGATATAATCCCCCAGTATTTTTTTCAATGCGGGTACAGAATTTTGACCTTTGATTTCAATATTCAGCAAGGCTTTATCGCCCACCAGTTCCAACACTTGCTGCAAGGTTGGAAGTGGCTCACCGTTATCCAACCGTTGTTCGCGCAAATAGGATAATGGTTGTTCAGTAATAATCCCCTGCCCGGAAACAACACGCCCCAGGCGGCGATCGTGAGTGACTAATAATTCACCCTCTATTTGAAATACATCGATTTCAACGGCGTATACTCCCAGCGTTAGTGCACGGGCAATTGCCGCCAGACTATTTTCCGGTAACGGGGTAGGCCCCATTTGCGGGCCGCCACGATGGGCGATGCATAAGAGCGGTTTTGTTAAATTTGACATCATTTTGCGCTCGTTCAGTGTTGATAGTTTTTACTATAATGCCAGCCACGCTCGTACCGGCCAAGCAAACCGGAACCCATATTACACTTACAGGTCCCTAATAATGGATTTGTAATTTTCACTTCAGATTTCAGGACAGGTGTTATTGTGGAAACGTTTTTGACCACACTCGAACAAATTACCAGCCATAGTGTGTTCTCCAAATTATTGATCGTCGCCTCCTGCATATTAGTATTTTATGCCGTATCCAAACTGCTCGATAAAATTATCCACGATGTCAGTGTGCGCCGTGCCTTCGGCGATTTGCGGGTTCTGTATGTGACGCGCTTGATGAACATCGGCATGGTGTTCTGTTGCATTGTGGTGATCTGCCTGATTCTGGGCCTGGGCTATAGCGAAATCTCGGTATTCCTTTCCTCGATTTTTGCGGTCGTGGGTATTGCCCTGTTTGCGCAGTGGTCAATTCTCAGCAACGTTACGGCAAGCATGATTATCTTTTTCAGCTTTCCGTATAAGGTGAATGACCTCATCAAAATTCTTGATAAAGATGATGATATGCGCGGCGTGATTGTGGAAATCACCCTGTTCCACGTTATTCTGCGGCGCGCGGATGGCAATTTGATCAGCTATCCCAACAGCTTGATCTTGCAAAAAGCTGTTGTACGACTGGACCACCCTGAAATCGAAAAGATTGCCGAAAACGCCGAAAGCCCGGACCGCCTGAAAATCGACCAGATGAGCCTTGCAGATAGCCACAATTCCCGAAAATTGCGCCAGCAAGAATAACCTTTTCCCCAACAGTTAAATGATTGGCCAATCATTTAACTGTTATCAATCATCGCCTGCGGACCCCCATCCTAAAAAGCTGACAGTAAAAACTGCTTTGATATATTTTTTGTTAGCGCTATCAAATATCATTTACCGGCACTAAAAGTCTCTATATAGTCGCCGCTCTGGCCTTATCCCACCTAACAATAACAGCGGGATACGAAAAGATTGCGCTTACACGACGCACCCCGCCATACCCTCAAGACCACAAACCCCAGCCGACGATAACAACAACGGAGCTTTGGAATTACCATGCAATCCCTGATTAAAACCTGTGCCCTTTCATTAATGGTTGCCGGCCTGACTGCCTGTGGCGGAAGCGGCGGTGGAGGAAAAAAACCTGATCCATCGCCAATCCCAAGCTCTTCCAGTAGTTCGATAGGGCAGTCAAGCAGTAGTTCGATAGTGCCATCAAGTTCAAGTGTTGCCAGCTCATCAGCCCCTGCAAGCTCTGCGGCTCCTGTGAGTTCATCAACGCCAGCCAGTTCTTCAGAAGCATCAAGCAGCATTGCGTCAAGCGTTGCAGCCGGCAGTGAGAGCACGCTGGCAGCCACCAGCTACACAAACTACTCTGTCGCAGAAATAGAAAATTGCGGAGTAAATATCAACGCCGCGAATAAAACCTTTGCGTTCTTTGCCGATTACGATGGCGGTATACAAAACCAAAGCGTTTCCAGTTTGAATTTTAGTGGCTGGAACCATGCAACCAATGGCAGCACCACCGAGTGGGTAAACCTGAAAAATGCCGGCAATATTTATAATTTCAACACTAGCGCGGCGGTAAATAACAGCTGTAATGGTGTGGACACGATCAATATCGTGCTAGTGAAAAAAGTCGCCGACTGGGATCGCCAGCATGCTAATGGTTTCGAACGCAGCATTCTCTCTTATGGTTACAAGTTTGGTGATATTGAAAATCTGGTACTGGATTTAAAAATTAATAGCACCAAAACCAATATCCCAAGTGCGAGCACATTAAAAACTACATATGCGAGTTACGTGAGTGCAGCCACTGTAGATGCGATGGACTCTGGCAAAGTGAATATAGGAATTACGTTACATGATGGTGGCAATTTAAATGCGGCTATCATTGTTGAATTGGATCAAAATACCTTGAAAGACAAATGGGTCCGCGTAACTATTCCAGTGAAAAACCTGACGTTCTATTCCGAAGTTAATTATGTTCGCACCAATAAAACGCTTGCTGATTTAAGTAATGTAGTCATCAAACGCGGACTGTTTGTGGGTGAAACAAGAACCGGCGCAGTATTGCGTGGAAATATCAATCCATGGAACGCCAGCGTACCGGAAACATTTAAGGAAGCGGATATCAGCTTCAAGAAAATAGAGTTCCAATTGAAATAATTTTCGTTGGATAAAAAAGGCGAAGCTGCAATGCAGCTTCGCCTTTTTTATTTGCACAGGTTGACGTTAAATCTGTATCCGCGTTCCCAATTCAATCACAGCGTTATCCGGTAAGCGAAAGAACTCCACTACCCCGCCCGCGTTACGACTCATCGTCGAAAATAAACGCTCACGCCACGGTGCCATACCGCTGCCGGGTGTAGAGACAATCGATTCACGGCTTAAAAAATAACTGGTTTGGAAATGCGGAATCACCAATTCGTATTGCTCGCATAATTTAAGAGCGCGTGGCACATCGGGAACATCCATAAATCCGAAACTCAACGTGACTCGCCAGAACGTATTTCCCAGCGCTTCGATGTGTACACGCGCATCTTCGCCAACCCAGGGTTCATCTTTAAAGTGCACGGTTAATACCAGATTGCGTTCATGCAAAACCTGGTTGTGTTTTAAATTGTGGAGCAACGCCTGGGGCACAGTGGTTGCATCAGCAACCATATAAATGGCTGTGCGTGCGGCGCGCTGGATTTCAGTAGGGCGCAAGGTTTGCAGAAATGGTTCCAATTCCACACCATCGCGATGAATCGTTTGCATCACAATTGCACGGCCGCGCTGCCAGGTGCTCATAATTAAAAATAACAACGCAGCAACCAGTAGCGAGAACCAGCCACCGTCCAGAAATTTAAGTGCGCAACCGGCGATCAGGAAAATATCTACCGCAAGAAAAAAAGCCGTTGCACCAACAGCAATTGGCAAGGGTAATTTCCAGCGGCCACGCACCACAAAAAATGTAAGGCATGTGGTCGTCGCCATGGTGACAGTCACAGCAATACCATAAGCACCAGCGAGGCCGGATGAACTGCCAAAGAAAAGTACTACAGCAATCACACCAATTAATAACATCCAGTTCACCGCCGGCATATAAATCTGGCCCGCTTCACGCGCAGATGTGTGTTGCACAGTCATACGTGGCAAAAATCCCAATTGAATTGCCTGGCGAGTCATTGAATAAGCACCAGAGATAACCGCTTGCGATGCAATAATTGCCGCAAGCGAAGCGATGATCAACGCAGGCCAAATTAATGTTTGCGGAAATAATTTATAAAACGGATTGGCGATAGCAGCGGGATCGGCCAGCAACAATGCTCCCTGCCCCATGTAATTCAGTGCAAGCGATGGAAATACTAACCAGGTCCAGGCAAGTTGAATCGGTTTGCGACCAAAGTGCCCCATATCCGCATACAGTGCTTCAGCCCCGGTAAGTGCCAATACAATTGCACCGATTGCTGCAAATACATACCAACCACGCCCACTTAAAAATTGCCAAGCCTCTAACGGATTTAGCGCAGCGAGAATCGCAGGTTGCGCAATAATGTGAGCAACACCGGATACAGCGAGCATTAAAAACCAGAGCGTCACAATGGGCCCGAATATTTTTCCCATTGCCCCGGTACCAAAACGCTGCACCAAAAATAAACTAATCAGAATTGCCAACGTCATCGGCACCACCAAGGGTTTTAGTGCCGGCGTCGCCACTTCCAAACCTTCCATTGCCCCCAATACAGAAATTGCAGGGGTGATAATGCTGTCACCATAAAACAAGGTTGCGCCAAATAAACCAATTAATAAAATCCAGCGGCGCAATTGCTGATTTTTGTTAGCAGTTTGTGCAGCAAGCGCTGTCAGCGCAAGCGAACCACCCTCACCGCGATTGTCTGCACGCAAAATCAGGATCACATATTTCAACGTGACGACAAGCATTAATGCCCAGAAGATTGTGGATATAGCACCGACAATATGATGCGAATCCAGGGGAACACCCGTCGCAGGTGCAAAAATTTCTTTAACGGTATAAAGCGGACTGGTACCGATATCGCCGTACACTACACCGATAGCAGCGAGAGTTAGTGCTGCCAGACTTTGTTTGGCGGGGGAAACCGGGATTTCAGAATTAGCGTTGGGCGATATGGAAGAGACTGTCATAACAACTACCTATGTAATAAACACACGCAGTATGTAGAACCCGACATCAGGATCGCATAAGTATAGCCAGTTACTGCGGATTATTATCCAATAAGCGATAACCAATTCCCGGCTCAGTTAACAGGAACGCAGGGCGCGCAGGATTTTGTTCCAGTTTCGCGCGCAATTGCCCCATGTATAAACGTAAATAATGCGTGTGATCCAAATACTCCGGCCCCCACACATCTACCAATAATTGGCGATGGTTAACCACTTGCCCGGCACTGCGCACCAGACGCGCCAGCAAATTAAATTCTGTTGGCGTGAGATGAATAGTTTCACCATTTTTATCCACGCTATGGTTCGCCAGATCGACACATAAATCTGCATATTCGTAACGCGTTATTGCCGGTCGGAGGTTCGCACCGCGATGCCGCATCGCCACACGAATACGCGCCAACAATTCGCCAATACTAAAAGGTTTTACCAAATAATCATCAGCACCCGAATCCAGCAATTCAATTTTTTGCCCTTCCGCTTCGCGCGCGGAAATAATAATCACCGGTGTATTTTGGCGACGACGCAAACGATTAAGCAGCTCGCTGCCATCACCATCAGGTAAACCCAGATCCAGTAAAATTAAATCGAAAGGCCGGGCTTTGGTTTCACCATCAAGCCGGGTTTGGCTATAGATTGCATTTGCTTCAGAAAGACTCGCCGCAGTAATAACGTCATAACCTTCCACCATCAATGCGGAACGCAACGTACTGCGCAATTCGCGATCATCTTCGACCAGCAATAAACGCAAACTCATGTATGAGCTCCGACAATAGACGGCTGCGCGCGCAATGGTAAACGGCATTCAAAGCGGGCACCGGCAGCATCGGTGATATGTACAAACTCTCCGCTATGGGCTCGCGCAATTGCACGGCACAACGCGAGCCCAACGCCGGCACCTGATTGGCGATGATCACCGCGCTGGAAAGTTTCCAGCAACTGTTCAAAATCATTTGCAGCGATACCAGCTCCTTTATCCTCCACTGCCAGCACCAACGATTGCCGATGCAATCGCGCAATTATTTTTATCTCGCCATTGAGTGGGCCATATTTGATAGCGTTGTGGATTAAATTTTCCAACAGCTGCGCTAATAGTAATGAATCACCCCAAATCAATGGCAAATCAGGTTGAATGGTTGTTTCAATTTGCGCTTGATGCTCCAACGGAATTCGGCGAAGCACACTGCCAATAATTTCTTCAGCGGATTCCCAATCCGCATTGATTGCTGCACCGACTGCTTTAATTCCATCGAGCCGTGCAAGTTGCAGCATATTATTCGTTTGGCGACGCAAGCGATCTGTCTCATCAACAATACGTTGTGCCAATTGTTTACGCTGGGCTTGAACTAATCGATCATCCTGTTCAATTAATGACGATGCAGCGCCCATGATAGTGGCGAGCGGAGTGCGATAATCGTGAGAGATTGCCGCGAGAAAAGTATTGCGCAAGTTTTGTGATTGCACCTGATCTCGCGCCGCTTGTTCACGCTTCAGAATTTGCTGCCGCTCCAACGCCCAACCCATTTGATCGCACAAGGCCTGGGCTTGAACGAGTAGCTCGGGTTGTTCAACCAATGTCGGATCCAGCATCACCGCCCCGCCCGCCTGACCTTTGCCGCGCAAAGGTAGATAGAGATTTGACAACTCTTGATAGCGCCCGGTCCCCGGCCCTATGGCTTGATTGTTGTCCTTGCAATAAATCAGTGCCTCGCGCTGTTCAGTGGTTAATTGCGTAATATCGCCACTCACATCACTCAATGTTTGAACGGGAAAATTGCTGAGGCTAACGAGTTGTTGTTGCAATTCCTCCAATAATTCTGCGGGTTCTTTGGCATCACGTAATTTATCGCCCCATTTTCGTAATGCATCTGCAGCTTCAGCATGAGCGTGGGCGCGACGGGTTTGCTCACGCAGGGAAACCATCAACCCCGCCACGATCACATTCACGACTAACATCGCCATCAACAAAAAAGCATGTTGGTGCAGATCAATCGCAAAAGTGCCGCGCGGTGGCACAAGGGCCCAGTTAAAAGCCATCAGCGCGATTACGCTGGTTACCAACGTAATACTCAAGGGTAACCACAACGATGCAATCGCGGACGTAAGGACCAACACCAAACTCAGGCTGGCCAAATCAAAGCGGGTATCCAGCAATAACAATACACACCAGCCCAGCGCCCAAATGGCCAGGCCGGTTGCGTATCGCTGCAGGTATTGAGGAGAGAACAATGTATTCATAGGCGAGAGCTTAGCAGCCTCGCCGTTAGGAGCGCATAAGGATTGCAGGAAAAACTATTAGCGACCTATAAAAATTACAAAACCGCCACTATCGCTTTGGCAACATACGCCATTTTTTCTTTAGTCAAACCCGCCACGCTGATGCGGCTGGTGTCGGTCATGTAAATACTGTAATCACTTTTCAGCTTACGCACTTGTTCAACTGTTAAGCCCAGGAATGAAAACATGCCGCGCTCTTTGGCGATAAAGCTGAAATCGCGAGCTTGTTGCAAACCATTTAATGATTCCACCAATTGCACCCGCAAACCGGCGATGCGCTCGCGCATTTGGGTAAGTTCGGTTTGCCATAATTGGGTGAGCTCATCGCTGTGCAGGATGATGTCGACGATTGTCGAGCCGTGCGCAGGTGGCATTGAGTAAATACCGCGCGCTACGTTCAGCAATTGGCTGAAACCGGCATCAGCTTGCTGGGTATCAGCAAAAACCAGGCTCAAACTTGCTGCACGCTCACGGTACAAGCCAAAGTTTTTAGAAAAAGAATTGGCAACGATCATTTCCGGTACACGATTCGCCAGCATCCGCAAACCGTATGCATCTTCTTCCAAGCCTTCACCAAAACCCTGATAGGCCATATCCACAAAAGGAATGATGCCGCGTTCAACCAGTACATCAGCAACCTGATCCCACTGCGCGCGGGTCAAATCGGCACCGCTCGGGTTATGGCAGCAAGCATGTAGCAATACCAGGTCGCCATGGGGGATCTGATTGAAAGTTGCGATCAATGCGGCGAAATCGATGGTGTGATTGGCGTAGTCGTAATAAGGATATTCGCGCAGTTTCAAACCCGCAGAACCCAACAATGGAACATGGTTCGCCCAGGTTGGTGTGCTCACCCACAAATTAGCACCGGGCTTGGCACGCTGGATTAACTCCGCCGCCACACGCAAAGCACCGCAACCGCCAGGTGCTTGCACAGTACGCACACGGCCAGCCGCTACAGCGGGGTGATCCGCGCCAAATACTAAACGGGTAGATGCTTCATTAGCACCGGGAACACCCGCAGGCGGGGTGTAGGCTTTGGTGATATCGCGTGTAATGCGCAATTTTTCCGCCTCGGCTACCGCTTTCATAATCGGGGTTTGCCCCGCATCGTTCTTATACACACCTACGCCCAAATCCACCTTGTCGGCGTTAATATCATTGGCATAAGCGATACTCAAACCCAGAATCGGGTCGTTAGGCAGCAGGGGCAGAACTTCAAACATGGCAGGCTCCGGATATCAGGCGAGGTAAAAATACGCGCAGTAAAGACAAGAAAACGCGCGGGATTATACGCCGAGTTTTTCGTTACCGCGTAAAAACTCACTAAAAGCCCACACATTTACGATTTCGTGACGGTGAATGTGCTAACTTTCCCAGCCTGACAAAAAGGAACCGGATTATGACTATTGAATGGCAAATCAACCCCGTAAATGTCCAACTCATTCCGAGTATTCAACAGCATATCGATCAAAAAACCAAACCCATGGGCGCCCTCGGGCAACTCGAAGCTGTCGCCTTGCAAATCGCACTTATCCAGGAGCGCTCACGTTTAAGTATTGAGCGACCATTGATGCTGGTATTTGCCGCCGACCACGGTATTGCCGACGAAGGAGTGAGCATTGCGCCGAGCAGCGTCACCCAACAAATGGTGTTGAATTTCCTCGCAGGCGGCGCGGCGATTAATTGCTTTTGCCGCACCAATCACCTGCCGCTCAAAGTAATCGATGCAGGCATAAAAAACGAAATCTCTTTTCCACCGGCAACATTAATTAACCAACGCATTGCCGCAGGCACGCGCAACCTCGCCCATGAACCGGCGATGACACACGCGCATGTTCGCCAGGCATTATTGTTTGGACAATTGCTAGCCGAGCAGGAAATTGGCGCAGGTTCAAATTTATTAGCGTTTGGTGAAATGGGTATTGGCAATACCAGTTCTGCTGCAGCAATCCTCGCGATTATCAGCGGTGCTCCCGTAGAAAAATGTGTGGGGCTCGGCACAGGTATTAATCCGGATCAACTTGCCAAAAAAATCGAGCTGATTAAAAAAGGCATTGCACGGGTGACCGATAAATCACCATTAAATATTCTCGCCGAATTAGGTGGTTTTGAAATTGCGCAAATTTGCGGCGCCATGCTGGCAACAGCCCAGGCAAAAAAAATTATCCTGGTAGATGGCTTTATTGTTTCAGCGGCGGCACTGCTCGCCATACAATTTAATCCCAACGCACGCGATTACATGATTTTTGCGCACGAATCAGAAGAAGCAGGCCATCAGGTAATGCTGGATTTATTAAATGCAAAACCTTTGCTCAACTTGGGCCTGCGCTTGGGAGAAGGCACCGGTGCAGCATTAGCGCTGCCATTACTTCAAGCTGCCGTGAATTTTTATAATCAAATGGCGACATTTGAAAGTGCCGGCGTAAAAGTGTAAACACGGATTCCGATAACGGTGCACCTAGCCCGTAAGGAGTGAAACGTATTACGGGGCTCTTTATCATGTTTCACACCGGTATTACGCAAGCTCCGTACGGACTACCCAACATCAATATCTATACTCCATCTCGAAACCATCGCAACGTTAATGAAAAATCAACTCAATTTATTTTTCCTCGCCCTCGGGTTTTTCAGCCGCATTCCAATGCCGCAATGGGTGGAGTATTCCCCGGAAAAACTTAACCAATCCAGCCGCTACCTGACATTGGTCGGTTGGTTATTAGGTGCTTTGGTTGCTGGCGTATTTTTTAGTGCTCATACAATATTTCCGGAAACAATCAGCCTTTGGTTGGCGATGGGATTTAGTTTATTGCTAACCGGTGCATTTCATGAAGATGGTTTGGCAGATACCGCTGACGGTTTTGGCGGTGCATTTGCACGCGAGAAAAAGCTCACCATTATGAAAGACAGCCGCATAGGCACTTACGGTGCATCAGCGTTAGTAATGGCACTGCTTGGAAAATATTTATTATTGATTGAAAACAGCGACATTATTATCGCACTGTTAATTGCCCATCCGCTTTCACGGGCAACAGCAGTAAGCCTGATTGCTGACATGAAGTACGTGAGCGATTCCGACACCAGCAAAAGCAAACCGCTCGCCAACCGATTAAGCAAAATGGATCTAACTATTTTATTAATCACTGCCCTACCCGCATTATTTTTTCTATCACTAGTGCATGCTGCCATTTTACTGGCTGTACTTATCGCCGTAAGAATATTGGCAAAAGCATATTTGAACAAACAAATTGACGGTTACACAGGTGATACGCTAGGTGCAGTGCAACAGATCAGCGAATTAACTATTTACGGAGTATTGCTCGTATTATGATTCAACTCATTTTAGGCGGTGCGCGTTCCGGAAAATCGCGTTATGCAGAGCAACTCGCCATAGCCACGCAAAAATCGGTGGTGTATATCGCAACAGCGACAGCATCCGATGCAGAAATGGCTGAACGCATAGCACATCACCAACAACAGCGCTCCGCTGATTGGCAATTGCGCGAATGCTCGCTGGATTTAATTGATGCGATAACGGAGGAATCACAAAAAGACCAAACGATTTTGGTAGACTGCCTCACACTATGGCTCAACAACCAATTGTTTCATTTTCCTAACCAGAATTTTGCTAACCTTTTTGATGCATTAATTAAGAGCATTGAATCCAGGAAAGCGGACATTATTTTTGTCGCCAATGAAGTTGGACTTGGGATAATTCCACTCGGTGAAATCAGCCGCACCTTTGTCGACGAAGCAGGTCGTTTGAACCAACGCCTCGCGCAAGTTGCTGACCAGGTATTTTTTATTGCTGCAGGTCTGCCTTTGCCATTAAAAGGTGGATCGCCATCTGTTCTATAGAGTGAAAATTGTGAACAACCGGATGATTACATTGATACGTCACGGCAAGGTCGATGGTCCCGCTGCGCTTTATGGCCATACTAATATTAAGTCCAGTGCAGATGGTTTGCGTGAGTTACATAACAATATCGCGCAATTACATCAGTTAAATCCGATTAGCCATATTGTTAGCTCCCCCTTAATTCGTTGCGCAATACCTGCACAGGAATTTTCAGCTGCGCAACAATTACCACTACAAATTATCGATGACTTAAAAGAAATGCATTTTGGTTGCTGGGATGGAATTCCATTCGATCAATTTGGCGATGACTATTGGTTAACACTAAACCAATTCTGGGAAACACCCGCAACGGCCCATGCACCGGATGGCGAAACATTGCAACATTTTGCTGAGCGAATTATCCGCAGCTGGAACCAGATTCAAGAAAATATCACTGCCGAACACCAACTGGTGGTCTGTCACGGCGGAGTAATTCGGATTATCATCGCGCACCTGCTCAATCTGGATTGGCGCAATGCCCGTTTATTTCGGCAATTGAATATCGATTATGCAAGCCATACCCGAATTGAAATAGCAACACATCAAAATGCTTTACCGATTATAAAATATATCGGTTTAAACCCTGTTTGATTCACCTTCAAGATGTACTGGAAACCGCGTGAACACCCAAGACAATATTCCCCAAGCATTACCCGACCATAACCAGACGCTGGTCGCTCGCACATTAATAGAATGGAAGCAGCTGGTAATTCTCGGTGCCCCCATTTTAGTGGCACAACTCGCGCAAATGACTAATGGTGTTGTTGACACCGTAATGGCCGGCCACTCCAGCGCGGAGGATTTAGCAGGCGTTGGTATAGGCACCAGCCTCTGGGTTCCAACATTATTATTTTTTGCCGGTATTCTCGGCGCAATGCAACCCACTATTTCAGGGCATCGCGGTGCGCAAGACTGGAACAAGATTATGCCAACCACCTGGCAAGGAATTTATATTTCCCTGGCTGCCATGGTGTTGATGATTTTATTTTTAACCAACATGCACCCTGTACTAACATTATTACAACTGGATGAAAAAACCCTGCATATTGCCGATGGCTACCTAAAAGCATTTTCCTGGGGAGTACCTGCACTTTTATTATTAATGGCGCTACGCGGCCTGACCGATGGATTGGGCCACACTCACATCATCATGATTTTTTCATTGGTGAGCGCAGTGCTTAACGTTCCGCTCAATTATTTCTTTATTTTTGGATTTGATTTTCATGTATTTCAAATTCCCAGGATGGGCGGTATAGGCAGCGGTTGGGCAACGACCATTTCTAATTGGGTAGCAGCAATCGCGCTGCTGATTTATTTAAATACCAGCCGTGTTTACCAACAATTCCATTTAATCGCCAATTGGGTTGCACCGGCCAAAGATGAAATTAAACGTTTATTAAAACTCGGTTTACCAATTGGCTTTAGTAGTTTTATTGAAGTCAGCATGTTCTGCATGATCGCCCTGTTTATTGCACCTTTAGGAGCAACTACCATCGCCGGCCATCAAATTGTGTTAAACCTGATCTCGCTGGTATTTATGTTGCCACTCAGCATGGGCATCGCATTAACACTTCGTATCAGTTTTCTGGTCGGCGCTAAAGATCACGACGAAGCCCGTTTGCTCGCCCGTAGTGCATTACTCCTCGCCCTTACCATTGGTAGCGTCAATGCCTTGCTGTTATTTTTAGGCCGCGATTGGCTTGCCAGTTTGTACACTTCCGATTTGGCCGTACAAAAAATCGCTGCAACATTATTTATGCTCGGCGCAATATTCCAGCTCGCCGACGTCGTTCAAGTCACGATGATGGGCGTACAACGCGGCTACAAAGACACCAAAATCCCGATGATTATTATGCTGGTTTCATTTTGGGGAATTTCATTACCACTCGGTTATGCGCTGACCTTTAAAGATTGGTTTACCCAACCGATGGGAGCACCAGGTTTCTGGACGGCGTTGATTGTGGGATTGATTTGTGCGGCGACATTGTTAACGACGAGGATGTTTCGTTTTAGGAATTTAAATTAAAAATTTCGCCATTCCGAGATTTTACTAACGGACATAGCAACCTTGCTGTAATTTAATAGTTCAGCCGTATTTTTCAACCAACTCAATGGCTGATGTTGGACGATAATTCTCATCGAGCATCAACCATGCCAACAACAACATTGAAAGAGTAAAGAACAGATAAAAAACCAGAGAATGTAGCTCATTAAAATTTATAGCAGGGAGCATAAAGATTAAACCAAGACCAGAAACCGAAAAAAAGCCATACCCTAAAATTGTTAAATAATATTTAAACTTTAGCTTTCGCCTTGTAAAGCCATCTTTGTAAATAATTTTTTTATAATCTGTAGAAAATTCTATATAAGATCTCGCATGGGAATATAAATTTAAATTCCTTGATGGCGTTTTAGTTTTAAGAAAAAAACTGATCACAGGATAATCAATCATCATCTCATAACGATTATGAAAAACCTGTTCTATAAGATAATGGTGTTTGGGAACACCATGTTTTTCTACCTGCTCAATAAGAGCCTTAACATTTTCTCTTTTTTCACTTTTTGATCGATCAGATTTTTCTTTCGATATTTTAATTACAAATGACAGTAAAGAAAGAAATGCGAACGCAGCAATGGGCACACCTAACAGATCAGAAAGCACTTCAGAAACAAACCCAAAATCCATGTTTTTCCCTTATTAAAATACTTAAAAAAATTAGTATATTTTTAGCTCCTGCCTGGAATAATTTTAATTTGGCATGAGTTATTTTGACTTAAGGCAGAAGATAGTATCTTCAAATACCCTCCTGCCCTTTAATTTAACACTCAATCACCAACCACAAGCCTGCCCTTTATTTTGCTCATCCAGCCAGGTTTTCAGCGGAGCGAAATAATCCAGGATTGCAGAAGCATCCATTTCGCGTGTGCCGATGGCTTCTTCCAGAACATCTTGCCAGGGTTTGCTGGAACCGGCAGCCAAAAGCGTTTGTAACTTTTTACCGGCTTCTTTGCTGTTGTAGATAGAGCATTCGTGCAATGGCCCCTTGAAGCCGGCGGCTTCACATAAGGCTTTATGGAATTGGAATTGCAAAATATGGGCGATAAAGTAGCGAGTGTAGGGAACGTTTGCCGCGATATGGTATTTTGCGCCCGCATCAAAATCACTTTCACTGCGCGGTACTGCGGAGCGAATGCCTTGATATTGATTGACCAATTGCCACCATGATTCGTTGTAGTGTTCCGGTTTAATTTTTCCGGAAAAAACCTGCCAGCGCCATTGATCAATAATTTTTCCAAATGGCAAAAATGCAATCTTATCCAACGCCAATTTCATTTGTTGGTTGATAACCGCTTTTTGATTGTTTTCTACTTTATCGATCAAACCAATATTCTTTAAATATCCCGGCGTCATGGAAAGCACGATGGTATCGCCAATGGCTTCATGGAAACCATCGTTAGCACCATTCTGGAACAGATAGGGTTGATTTTTGTATTCAAGAAAATAATAAACATGGCCCAGTTCGTGGTGAACTGTTTCAAATTCAATTTCTGTTGGCTCTATACACTCCTTGATACGCACATCGTCTTTTGCATCCATTGTCCAGGCACTTGCATGACACACCACTTCGCGATCACGGGGTTTGGTGAGCATGGACTTTTCCCAAAAACTTTGCGGCAGTGATTGCAAGCCTAAAGAAGTAAAAAAATTCTCCGCCGTTTTAGCAATAGCAACGGCATTTTTTTTACTTTTTACCAATGCAGCAGTAACATCCAGATCACCGACACCGGGATAAGGCGTTACCAGATCATAAATACTACCCCATTGCTGGCTCCACATATTGCCAAGCAAATGCGCAGGAATGCCTTGATTGAGTGGCACCTTATCTTTGCCATAATGTTTCGCCAGATCAGTGCGCACTTTGCAATGCAGAGACTTATACAACGGTTCGACTTGCGACCACAGACGCTCTACTTCCGTTTCAAAATTGGCGGAAGACATATCGTAACCGGATTTCCAGGATGCGCCGAGATCACTGAAACCATAAGCGCGCGCGCCGGCGTTAGCAATTTCTACGTAACGTACATAATCTTTTTTGTATGAAGGGGCTACAGTGCGCCAACCAGTCCATGCATCCAGCAATTCATCGTATTTACGGCTTTTTACCAACACATCAGACAACTGGTTTAAATCGCGGCATTCTTGCTCAGTGTTGCTACCTTTTTTGGGTTTACAATATTTTCCAGCACCGTAAATGCCTTCCATATTGGTTCCCAATTGCGCAAGTTCGGCGCGTTCGGCCTGCGTGTCAGGTGGCAATAAAGTTTTACCCAACGTTAAATTGATATAAGCCTTGGCGGTGGGTGTGGACATGGATTTATCTTTGTACGCGCGCGCTTCGGCAAGAATTTCTTTATCAAATGCCATCATACGTTCATTGGCTTTGGAAGCTAATAACGCAGTGTCTTCATTGATGTATGTAAGATAAGCCCATTGCGCCGCATTGGTTTCGCGATAAATATCCAGATAACGCTGGTTCACATCCGCGATAAAAGCATCGGCCGTTTTTCTATCAGCACTT
This sequence comes from Cellvibrionaceae bacterium, assembly GCA_021151825.1. Lineage (GTDB taxonomy): Bacteria > Pseudomonadota > Gammaproteobacteria > Pseudomonadales > Cellvibrionaceae > Cellvibrio. Next base: position 38,451 of record JAGKWQ010000004.1, on the reverse strand, counting down.
TCATCTTTTTTAGTGGGTGATGACGGCTGACATGAAGCTAAAAAAATACAGGATGCCAGCACCGTGGTTGCGCGCCATGCGAACGTTCGTTGATTTTTTTTTATCATCATCTTTTCAATCATAATAAAGGTTCCATTTTGTTAATGGTTTGGATTAACGAATTCCCGCCATGCCACGCTTGAGCAAGGGCGATATCACCAACAAAAACACACCGAATCCCACACCTAATACAGTCAAATATTCAAATAACCCGGTGTAGGTTGCGAGCATGGCAGAAACATCGGATTTCGCCGACGTATCGATTGAAGCCAATTTTGACAGACGCGTTGCGAGCGTTTCAGAAAGCGCAGTTGCCACAAACCAGGTGCCCATACTCACCCCCACAACACGGGGAATCGACAATTTAGTAACTGCCGATAAACCAATTGGCGATAAGCATAATTCACCGGTACTGTGGCAAAAATACGCAAGCACAAACCAGAGTGTTGCCACCTTGCCGATATCATTGGGAAATTGCGCACCTAACACCAACGCACCAAATCCCAGCCCGGCGAGGATGGTTCCTATCGCGAATTTTACGGGTGTAGAAGGATTGAGGCCGCGTGAATCCAGCCAGGGCCAGAGCAACGCAAAAGGAATTGCCAACAACATAATAAATGCAGGATTGAGTGCAGCAAATTGACTGGCTTTAACGGTTGTTCCGAATACATCGCGGTCCAACACCCGATCAGCAAATAGTGTCATGGATGCCGCTGACTGTTCAAACAGCGACCAAAATACAATCGTCGACACAATCAGCACCATTAATACCAGGGTGCGCGTAAACTCTATGCTGCGATGATTAACAAATCCATAAATCACAAACACCAACAACCCGAGTAACGCGGCATATAACCAATATTCGGTAGCATTATCAGAAACCTGGAATACATGATTTTGCGTAAGCACGCTGCCGATACCAATAAAAATGACTACAGCAGTCAACGCCAGTAATGATTTTTTGGATTGCCATGGATTGGGATGAATCATCGCGTACGCGAGAATGCCGACAATGCCGAGCAACAAGAAAATATTCTGCGTGATGTGTACCACCGGTTCACTTTGCACCAGCCACCAAATCACTGGTAGCGCCACAATGCTACCGATATAAATCCACCATTCCTGTTTAATACCCGCAAGTTTTGTTGCAAGCCATTCGGGATCAGGTGATTCGGCATAACCTTTTAAATAACGCTGGCCAAATAAAAAAGTAATTAAACCAAGGATCATACCGACACCGGCTAAACCAAAGCCATATTTCCAACCGTAGGTTTCACCTAACCAACCACACACTAAGGTTGCTACTAATGCACCGACATTAATACCCATGTAAAACAGCGTAAAACCGGAATCGCGGCGTGGATCATTTTCCGGATAAAGTTTACCAACGATGACCGAAATATTTGGTTTTAAAAAACCAACACCAATGACGATAAATGCAATCGCGGTATAAAACACATTGAGTGCTGCAGTGTCCTGTTTGGTAACTTCATTAGCAAGCACAGTTCCCACTGCTAAAATTTCACCAGATGCCAACGTTAATGATTCTGCCAGCACAGTTCCGGCGGGATAATGCACGGCTTGTTGCCCTTCCACTGCCATTAGAAAATGACCGATGACCAACAAAATTCCGCCGAATAAAACCGCGCGCCGCGTACCTAAATAACGATCTGCGATCAAACCACCAATGACTGGCAATGCGTAAACCAGACCCGCATAAGCCCCCAGAATATCCAGCCCGTGATTATCAGAAAATAAATGGTATTTAGTTAAATAAAGCAACAGGATAAATTTCATCCCGTAAAACGAAAATCGCTCCCACATTTCAGTCGCAAAGCACACATACAGGCCTTTGGGATGGCCGAGAAAATCATCATTGTTTGTTATCATAAATCGATCCTTAGCCTTCAATAGTGGGAGCGCAAATGACGCTGTATCAGGCGAATGTAATAAAAAATTGTTATCGTAAAAGTTCATTTAATCCGGCGATGGAATCCAGAATATAATTAGGCCTTACTGAAGATTGTTCTGCATAAGCCTCGCGGTATTTTCCAGTGCGTACCAGGCAACCGCGAATTCCCATTTGTTGGGCACCATCCACATCACTATCAATATCGTCACCAACCATCATCGCATTAATCGCATCGACACGGGCTGAATCCAGCACCTGCTGAAAAAAAGCACGGTTGGGTTTACCCATCAAACGCGCATTTTTACTGCAAATATATTCAAGGCCAGCGACAAAAAAACCGATATCGGCTTTTAAACCTTCTTCAGTTTGCCAGAAGCGATTTTTATGCAGGGCAATTAATTCTGCACCGGAATGCATCACATTAAATAGACGATTTATTAGCGTTAAATCCCAGGCGTCACCAATGTCACCCAGCACGACAAAATCAGGGCGCTGTTCATCCCAGAAAAATTCGGAAAAATCCTGCCGGATACTATCAGCGACTACTGGCCATATACGCACAGGCCGGCGCAATTTTTGTTGTATAGCCAACAACTCCAATTTGGCCGCAGCAGGTGCACTAATTAACTCCTCATCCTCCAGAGTAAACCCCATTACCCGCAATTGGGCAATTAATTCGTCGTGGGATTGCGTGGTGGTATTCGTAAGAAAACGCAATTGAATATCGCGCTCGCGCAATGTTTTCAAGCAATCAATCGCACCGGGAATTGCTTGCTTGCCTACGTACAGGGTTCCATCCAGATCGAGCATTATCAATTCCGGGATACGTTTCATTGATCAACTCCTCGAGGGCCAGATGCATTACCAGGTGACAAATTTTGCGCCGATAAATTCTTCATTTACTGAACTTCACGGCTCACACAATTTTCATTCCCCAGAACTATAGCGTTGTTTTAAGGCATCAATAAAAACACTGACTTTTTGTGAACGCTGTACTGAACCGGGAAATACCGCATAAATTCCACCACCGGGCAGTGACCACTCAGGCAATAAGCGCACCAGCCTGCCAGCGGCAAGGTCATCTTTGACCGCGTAGTCCGGCAAAATTGCGATCCCCGCGCCCACTCGCGCGGCGGCTTGAACACCCAGCGAGGTGTTCGTCATTAGCGATGATCGAAAACGGCAGGTTACCGATGTAAAACCCTGGCGGGTGAACGTCCAATGAAGTGGATTAGGCAGTACTGACAGTGCAATCAATGGAAAAGCATCCAATGCATCCGGCGACTCAGGCAAAGCCTCCGCAAAATAATCCGGGGCAGCGACCAGCCATTCATCAAAGTTGGCGATGAACGCTGCCTTATGGCTTGAATCCGCTAAACGACCAATACGAATCGCCAGATCGATACCTTCAGCGACCATATCGACACGATGATCACTGGCGATAATTTCAATACGCAAGTCCGGATATTGCGTACACAAGCGCGCCGCCAATGGGGAAACTACGGATGCACCGTAATCAATAGAAGTCGATATGCGCAGCTTGCCACGCAACTGGCGAGTGTCATCATTTGCTTCGGCGATAGCGATTTCAGTGTCCTGCAGGATTTTCTGGCAAGCCTCATAAAACCGGGTTCCCGCCTCGGTGAGGTGCAAACGGCGGGTGGTGCGCACCAGCAAATTACTGTCGATTTCCGCCTCCAGCTTTTGTATATGAGCACTTACCATCGTCTTCGCCAGACCTAAACGGTTGGCAGCGGCGGTGATCGAACCGGTTTCTACAACAGCAACAAATACCACTAACCGATTCAGGTTGATATCAAACAAGTTGGTCATGCTTAACCACCATTGTCCACTTTTAGTGAACACAGAATGAAGTTTTGGCCATCTTATCAGCACAATTGTTTGCAGCGATACTGATCCCACTGAAGCAATTCACAACCATCCCCTGTTGAATAAACAATGAGGGTAAACCATGAGGATCGCATTATGAAAATCGCATTTATCGGCGCCACCGGTTTTATCGGCCAACATATTTTGGCGGAAGCCATCAATCGCCAGCACCAGGTTACGGCACTTGTGCGCGACACCAGCAAAGTGGCTGCACATACACAGGTTACGAGCAAAACGCTGGATAGCAACAATGCTTCGGCCGTCACCGCTGCACTGGCCGGGCATGACGTGGCGATAATTTCTTTCCACTATTTGAATGTGGACTTCCCGGCATTGATTCACGCTATAAAAATTTCCGGGGTAAAACGTTTGCTGGTAGTCGGTGGTGCCGGCAGTTTGGAAGTAGCCCCCGGTGTACGTGTCATTGATACACCCGACTTCCCCGATGAGTGGAAAGCAGTCGCGCAAGCCGCTATCGGATTTCTGGATGCATTACGTGCAGAAAAAGCATTGGATTGGGTTTATGTATCGCCTTCTGCGTTTATTGAACCCGGCCAACGTACCGGTAAATTCCGCATCGGTAGCGAGCAATTGTTAATGGATGAAAAAGGCGAAAGCCGTATTTCCAATCAGGATTTTGCTGTAGCAGTTGTCAACGAATTGGAACAACCGCAACATCATCAGCAACGTTTTACTGTGGGCTATTAATCCAATCGCAAATTGCAGGGAGAACCGTTCTCCCTGCAAAAATAAATACAAGGAATATGGCAATGAGCGATAAAACATTTACTGAGTTATTTGGTTTTAATCATCCCGCAGCACGCTTGAGTGAAGCAGTTGTGATTATTATTGATATGCAACGCGAATATCTTGATGGCTCGGTGCCATTGCCAAACTTGCAAGCAGCGGTAACGGGTGCTGCACAATTAATTGCACGCGCCCACGCGCACCAAACACCGGTAATTCATGTCGTGAATAAAGGCCCTGAAGGCAATTTATTATTTAATGATGAAGGGCCTTTCTATACAGAGCTGAGCGATATTGCCGCGCGTGAAGATGAACCTGTAGTCATTAAGCATTTGCCCAATTCATTTGCAGGCACTAACTTGCAGGAAATCATTGCACACACTGGCCGCAAACAGTTGATTATTGCTGGTTGTACAACCCATGTTTGTGTTTCAGCTACAGCGCGTGCAGCGCTGGATTTAGGCTACCAATCCACCGTCATCGCCAATGCAACAACCAGTCGCGATTTATTCGATCACAATGGCAAGCGTATCCATGCAGAAACCGTAAAGCAGGTTGCGCTCGCCGAATTGCGCGATGCATTCGCTGTTGTCATTGAATCTGCTGACGATTTATTAGTGTAAATTTTTATTCACTACCCGCAATATTTCTTCGGAAAGTTGCGGATCATCCACAGCCCTTGCAATCACCTGGGCCCCCACCAAACTCGCCAAGGTTAATAACGCCTGCTCGCGTTTTGCAGCTTCTGTTTTGGTAGCGGGTAATAAATTCATCAGGGAATTAAGCAAACGATTAAAACTCTGGGTAAACGCCTGTTTAATTATTGGCGATTGACGCGCAGCATCCACCCCCAATGCTGCCATTAAACAACCGCGCCCGGGATTATCGCGATGCTCTGCCGACAAGTAGCGGGCAATAAATGCTTTATATTTTGAACCTTTTACGACAGTACGAGAGTCCTGCCCTTGCTCCAGAATTTCATCCACCGCATATGCGCACGTTTGTGCCATCAAATCTTCTTTTGAGGAAAAGTGGCCATAAAAACCGCCATGGGTTAGCCCCACTTTTTTCATTAAATCCGCGATCCCGATACCGTCGAAACCTTTTTCGCGAAACAATTGCGCAGCCGTATGCAAAATTTTTCCGCGATTTTCTGCCGCTTGTTCTCTGCTCACTCTCATCGTAATTCCAGCCTGCGAATCAATATTCAATATGAATGTCATACAGCTATGACCAAATAGTGTTTGACAGTATACATGACCCCCATCATATAATTTTATACATTATAGCCATCATGTAAAAAATGTGGAGCATTCAATGAGTACGAATAACCCGACACGCATCGTGATCACCGGCATGGGGATAGCCTCGCCCCTCGGCTGTGGTGTGCAGCATGTTTGGCAGCAATTATTGGCTGGAAAATCCGGATTGCGCCGCCTGGATGATGAGATTGTCGGGGAGCTTCAGGTAAAAGTGGGCGGCATAGTTCCTTCACTCGCTGAAGATCCAGCAGGAGGATTAAATCCGGATGAAATAGTTTCACCTAAAGATCAACGTAAGATGGATCGTTTTATCCTGTTCGCACTGATTGCAGCCGATGAAGCGATTAAACAAGCACAGTGGGCCCCGGAAACCGATGAACAACGCGAGCGCACCGCCACTATCATAGCTTCCGGTGTGGGCGGCTTCCCGGCAATTGCCGAGGCAGTACGGACGATGGATGCACGCGGTGCCCGCAAGTTATCTCCTTTCACTATTCCGTCTTTTTTAGTCAATCTCGCTGCCGGGCACGTTTCTATTAATTACGGATTCAAAGGCCCATTGGGTGCACCGGTAACCGCTTGTGCGGCAGGAGTACAAGCCATTGGCGATGCCGCCCGTTTGATTCGCAGCGGCGAAGCCGATGTTGCGATTTGTGGCGGCGCGGAAGCTACCGTCCATGCGGTTAGCCTTGGCGGATTTGCGGCGGCACGTGCGCTTTCAACCGATTTCAACGACACACCAACAAAGGCATCGCGTCCGTTTGATCGCGATCGCGACGGCTTTGTGATGGGCGAAGGTGCCGGGATTTTAGTGATCGAATCTCTTGAACATGCATTGGCGCGCGGCGCCAAACCTATTGCCGAGATTGTCGGTTACGGCACCAGTGCCGATGCCTATCACCTTACTTCCGGCCCGGAAGATGGCGATGGCGCAAAACGCGCAATGGAGCAAGCCATCAAACAAGCAGGCATTACCCCCGTTCAAATCCAGCATTTAAATGCGCATGCGACCTCCACACCAGTGGGTGATAAAGGTGAACTGGCTGCGATTAAACGCGTATTTGGCAGTGACAACCGTATTGCGGTGACATCCACCAAATCGGCAACTGGCCACCTGTTGGGTGCAGCGGGTGGAATTGAAACGATTTTTACCGCCCTGGCGCTACATGACCAAATTATCCCGCCGACACTTAACCTGGAACACCCCGACGAAGACGCAACTGGAGTCGATATAGTGCATGGGCCCGCCCGCCCGGCCACTATCGACTATGCGATCTCCAACGGTTTTGGTTTTGGTGGGGTAAACGCCAGTATTTTATTAAAACGTTGGGTGTGAGCCAGCCTCTGCAACGCGTATACTGCTCGCTCTTTTTTACAGCCATTCGCTGAGGAGCGATCATGTCGAAGTTCTGGAGTCCCGTGGTGCGCGAACTGGAGCCTTATGTGCCCGGAGAGCAACCACAAATTGATGGGTTGATTAAATTAAATACCAACGAGAGCCCCTATCCGCCCTCACCCAAGGTAATTGATTTAATCACCCATGACGCCATCGACCGTTTGCGCCTCTATCCGGATCCGAATTCCAAAAAACTGAAAAACACTATTGCCAGTTACTACAGGGTAACGAGCGAGCAAGTATTTGTCGGCAACGGTTCCGATGAAGTTCTCGCGCTATTGTTTATGGCGTTTTTCCAGCAAGGCAAACCATTATTGTTTCCCGATATCAGCTACAGTTTTTATCCGGTGTATTGCAAACTTTTTGGTATCGAAGAAAAAACAATTCCGCTGCGCGATGATTACACCATTAATTTTGCTGATTACGCGATCGATAACGGCGGTATTATTTTCCCTAATCCCAATGCCCCTACCGCAATTGGCAAACCACTGGCCGAGATAGAAGCATTACTGCAAAAAAATACTGAATCCGTCGTTGTTGTGGATGAAGCTTATGTAGATTTCGGAGCGGACACTGCCATTGCATTGGTGGATAAATATCCTAATCTGCTAGTGGTACAAACGCTATCAAAATCACGTTCATTGGCTGGCATGCGTGTGGGCCTTGCGGTCGGCAATAAAGATTTGATTGATGCACTTGATCGCGTAAAAAATTCATTTAATTCCTATCCAATTGACCGTATTGCGGAAGCGGCAACTGTTGTTGCATTTGAAGATGATGCCTACTTCAAAACCTGTCGCGATAAAATTATCGCCACGCGCGATTGGACAGTTGCGGAATTGGAGAAATTGGGTTTTAACGTTTTGCCATCACAAGCAAACTTTGTGTTTGCTGAACCAGCCGGAAAAAATGCAGCGGATGTTGCGCAGTATTTGCGTGACCATAAAATTCTGGTGCGCTATTTTAATAAGCCGCGTATCAACCAATTTTTGCGCATCACCATAGGTACCGATGCGCAGATGCAAGCATTGATTGATGCCTTGAAAACGTATCAATAAAGCAACGAGCAAGTGCAGATAAAAAATGGCCCGCAATTGCGGGCCATTTTTTATCGCTGCTCACTACAGTCCGGTTATTTATGCGAAATGATTCTATTCACCGGGAATATTCTTAGGCTGGATTAAAAAGTATTTATCCATTCCCGACCATTTCAACAATTGCTCAACTTCTTTATTGCAATTGCATAAGGTAATTTGTTCACGCCCAGAGCCTTTTCGCTCCTTAAATAACAACAGCATTCCCAAACCGGTCAAACTGAGCGCGGGCGTTTCAGTCAGATTAAATTCAAATTCATGAATATTATTGGCTGCAGTATCGCTCAACAAACGGCTCCACTCTTTACGCAAACCATGGTCGATACTGCCATAAATATTCACACGTAAGCCCTGGCCATTATTGATAGGAACCCAATCAAGACTGGCGGAATCTGAAAACGTCACCGCATTGGAATAGGCGCCGCTGGTTTTAGCAACAGGTTTGGGTTTGGTTGCACTACCGGACGAAAGGGATTTACCACCAGACGATTTACCACCAGACTTAATAGGAACATGAGGTTTGGGCATGGAGACAGCGGCATGGGCTGGCGCGGGCTTTGCGCTTTTTTTAGGTTGGGATTTATCGTTCCAACCAGCGGGGACAACATCCTCCCAACTGCTTTCTGCTACACCATCGCCCACAACATCGTCTATCACCCGCCCGCTAGTGCGCTTTGCCCGGGCTTGATCATCATCAGCTCGAACAACTTTGCGCTCACCCACGAATGGAACTTGATGACGCATTGCCCACTCCCGATTAATACTGCAATGGATTGTTTTTAATTTTAGTTCAGTGTCATTTAAATGCGAGCGTAAACAAACCGAACCAATTGCCTGTTTTTTCTTCACATTTTATTTTTTATAGCTTTAATGAAAGCACATTTTTGGCACACCTTTCATCTTTTATATTAACAACTTGCACCAACTGGGAATTTTCGAAACACCCGTACTGGCTGTAGCTGCGCAAGATTGCTCAGGTTTTATTCCAGGCGCAGATTTCCACTTTATTTCTCATAAAAAAAAGCTCTAATAGGTTTTTTTGAGGTAAAGTGCGGCTCGAATGAAAAATTTGGGATACAACAGGCCCCGGAAGAGTGGCCGCAGGTTAAGTGTTAATGTACCTCTGGCGAGACGATCACCCAAATTGAGCGACTATGCAAAACAATGAAGCAGCGCAGTCAAAGAATACTGCCATAGAATTAATTAAAAAGTTCCAGCAACTTTTTACAGATTTAAATCATAAGCAAATCGCTGAGCGGTTGGTTAAGTTGGTTATTGCCAAGCAAACCATTAGCCGCGCCGTGTTAATTGTCGAACGCGATAGCCATTTGTACGTAGAGGCCATTGCCTCCTCTGGCAACGACGAACCCATCGTCAATGGGGTTGCCACATCGCTCAGCCGTTTAAATTATTTACCTCATCAGTATATTCATCAGGTATTTGATACCGGACAATCCTGCTCACTGGATAAACAAGCCATCAACCAATTGGGCGCTATGTTTATCCAGAAAGGCACTAACGCCTGTTGCCTGCATCCAATCCAGGAAAAAAATAAAACCATCGCTGTGTTTTACATGGAATCCACTCACGAATTGCCATTGCTGCAAAAAACCGTGAGTGAGCTTGATACTGTCTGGACCTTCAGTTCATTACTGGTCCGTCAGGTTATCGATATGTGGCACCACGAGGAACAAGCCGAACGCTTTCGTTTGGCTGAACAAGCGCTGTGGGCGAGCGAGACTTACCTCAATGCCATTTTACGTTATTCACCAGCATTGATTTCCGTTAAAGACCTGGATGGCAATGTGGTGTTGGCCAGTGAACATTTTAAGCAAATGGCCAATATTGATGAGTCCGGCTTTGTTGGCAAAAATGTTTTTGATGTTTACCCGAAAGATGTTGCCCAATCCATGTGGGAAATTGATGCGGCCACCAAAGCCAAACAACAAACCTACGAAGTTGAACTCGATTTGATGCATAAAGACGGCAGCCAGCACACGTATTTGATGCTGAAATTTCCGTTGCGCAATAAAGAAAGCAATGTCTTTGGTGTGTGCACCATTGGTACCGATATTTCCGAACGCAAGCTCGCGGAAAACGCGTTACGTGAACAACAATCACGCCTGAATTACATGGCATTCCATGATTCGTTAACATCCCTTCCCAACCGCTCGTTATTTTATGATCGCATTTATCACGGCCTTGCACGTGCACGTCGCAGCGATTCAAAAGTTGCGTTAATGCTGCTGGATATCGACCGATTTAAAATCATTAATGACAGCCTGGGACATGACGCCGGGGACATACTCCTGAAAGCAATCGCCATGCGCCTGAATGAAGGTGTACGCGATATGGATACCGTAGCACGCCTGGGCGGTGATGAATTCGTAGTGGTATTGGAAGGTATTCACGATACTGAAGACGTTATTTTTGTTGCTAACAAACTACTCAGCACTTTATCGCGACCGCTGGAAATCAGTGGCCATACGATTACCACCACGGTCAGTATCGGTGTGAGTATTTTCCCGGAAGACGGCGCCGACACCGATGAGTTACTGAAAAACGCTGACATCGCCATGTACAAGGCGAAAGAGGCAGGCAAAAACAATTGCCAGTTTTACACCAAAGGCATGAATGCCACAGCAGTGAATTATTTACTGCTGGAAAACGATTTGCGCCGCGCGGTAGACCAACAACAATTGACCCTGTATTACCAACCACAAGTGGATTTGCAAACCGGAGAAATGATGGGTGTGGAAGCGTTAGTGCGCTGGCAACATCCAGAGCGCGGCCTGGTCTCGCCGGCGCATTTCATCCCGCTCGCAGAAGAAACCGGGTTAATCGTACCTGTCGGGGAATGGGTGCTGCGCGAGGCCTGTCGCCAACAAAAAGCCTGGCTGGATGCAGGCAAACGCGTCGGCAAGGTCGCAGTTAACTTATCGCCGCGGCAATTCCGCCAGAAAAACTTTCCCGGCAAGGTCGAAGCGATTCTCAAAGAAACAGGGCTGGAAGCCAAACACCTGGAACTGGAAATCACTGAGAGTTGTGCGATGGAACATGCTGGTGAGACGATCAACCAACTGAATCAGTTGAACGAAATGGGCATGTTCCTCGCCATCGATGACTTCGGTACCGGTTATTCATCCCTCGCCTATCTGCAACGCTTCCCGATCCAGAAACTCAAAATCGACCGCAGCTTTATTAACGATATCCACGATGATCATAACGACGCGGCCATCGCCAAATCGATCATCGGCCTCGCCCACAATATGCAAATGCGCGTAGTCGCGGAGGGAGTGGAGACCGAGCAACAAGCCGAATGGCTACGCGAGATGGGCTGTGATCAGGCGCAGGGATTCCTGTATTCCAAGCCGATGACGGCCAAGCAATTGGAAAATCATTTCCGTAACGGGCGTTTCTATTTCGATGGGACAGTAGTCCAGCTTGATCCAAACATAAAAATGGGAGCCTAGGCTCCCATTTTTTAATTCGTGTTTTGCGCAAACGTCCTGCGCTTTTTAATTAGCCTTTGCCTCGGCTTTTGTTAGCATTGGGGCGCGCATTTTCTTCAACAAATTCCACAATTGCATCGGCGATATCTTTGTGAGTCGCCCCTTCAATTCCTTCAAGCCCGGGGGACGAATTAACCTCCATCACCAGTGGCCCACGTGCTGAGCGCAGCAAATCGACACCTGCCACATGCAATCCCATGGTTTGGGCAGCCTTGATAGCTGTGCGCCTTTCGGTAGGAGTCAGCTTGGTTACTTTGGCCGTACCACCGCGGTGCAGGTTAGAACGGAATTCACCCTCCTGCGCCGTACGCTCCATTGAAGCCACCACCTTATCTCCTATCACAAAACAACGCACATCACTGCCGTTGGCTTCCTTGATAAATTCCTGCACCAAAAATTCAGCACGCAGTTCACGAAAGGCTTCGATCACACTCTCTGCCGCCTTTTGGGTTTCAGCGAGGACGATGCCACGCCCCTGCGTGCCCTCACATAACTTCAGTACCAACGGCGTACCGCCGACCAACTTAATCAACTCCTTGGCGTCGTGCACGTTGTAGGCAAAACTCGTTTTGGGTAAACCGATCCCCTTGCGCGACAGCAATTGCAACGCACGCAACTTGTCGCGCGAACGGCCCAAGGCAATAGACTCAGTCAGGGAATAAACACCCATCATTTCAAACTGGCGAATAACGGCCAGCCCATAATGGGTGACCGATGCCCCGACACGCGGGATGACCGCATCAAAGTCTTCCAGCTTCTCACCCATGTACCATATAGCGGGGCTGGCAGAAGCGATGTCGATATAGCATTTAAGGATATCGAGCACACGCACTTCATGACCACGCTTGGTGCAGGCCTCCACTAAACGGCTGGTGGAATAAAGACGGCGGTTGCGCGACAAAATAGCGATTTTCATAAAAATCCTGGTGAATGAACAAAAAGAGTGAATACCAACCTACATGGATGGCATCAGGGGCTGATCCTTATTACCCCCCAATAAAAAAGATTTACCACTATCGACCAAAAAGCCGCGCCGCAACGCACTGCGCCCTAGCAGCATACGGAAGCGCATATTTTCACGATCCGTAAGGGTAATTTCGATCGGCATGGAAACACCGTTAATCGACAGCCGGGTTTCAATCACTACACGCTCCTCACAATGGCCGCCCGAATCAGTCACCGGGCGAATGTCCTTGATTGGCTCTTCGCACTCGATGCAGGTAAGGCTATCTTTCTGCAATGGATGCAGGCCAAACCTCACCCAAGGCTTGCCATCTTTTTCAAAAGGCGTAACGTAATAAGCATGTAAAGCGCTGGTTTTAGCGCCGGTATCGACCTTGGCTTTGATATGGGAAATCCCTAATTCGGGTAAACCCACCCACTCACGCCAGCCAATAGTTTCCGGTTGCTTGATGGCCACAGGTAAGACTCCTGAAAACGAATGAACGAAGCGGTACTAACCACTTAACAAACAAAGTACTAAAAGCGCGCTTTGTACTCCAGTTAGGACCAAAGGTAAAAAGAAAAATCTTATTGCCCATGGAAGATTTTTCTTTGTTTTTTTTATGGGCTATGGTAAATAGCGCGGGTCAAAATCCCCCCTTTGCGGGAACCGACGCCAAACCTTCTCTCTATCAATGTTGGAGTAGTCTTATGTCAGTTGATGTAGAGTCACAAGACGCTGATCTGATGGGTGATGTTAGCATCGAATCTGAAGATGATGAGGCAAGCACCCCGAAGCTCACCGGTAAAGAAGCCAGCCAGCACACCCTGGAAATGCGTCGCAAGATCGAAGATCGCCTGGAGCGCCGCCGCATCAAAGATCAATTAGGTTACGACGATCTTTCCGATCTGGATTTCTAACCCACAGCAACAAGCCTGATTAACAGGTATTCGGTCAATACTAAAAAAGCTGGAGCCGCCCTTGATGGCGGCTTATTTTTTGCTCTTTTATCAGATGTTTCATATCTTTACCATTTAGCAACACCAATACTATTGCTGCGCCCTCCATTAGCTTCTATGATCACTTGTACAGCCAGCCTGGATGCTACAAAAATCAACCACTACGAACCATAAAAAGGCATCGAGGCCCCCGTAAGGACTGACTGGCGCCGCGACATCAATAAACAAGAAACAGCGAAAATAATAAGAGTTAACCATCGCGTTAACCAAGCGACCGCTGGAGCGCAGTTGTATGCAGCATTCCCCCCGACACCGTTTGTACTTTGACATTATCCTAGGTTTTTTGGTGATCATTACCATTTTTGCCATTACAGGTCAGGAGCAAATTCTTGAACAGCGCTATGTTATAGATAACCATTCCGGCCTTAGCCTTAACGTTTATGATGATAAGGAAACCGGAGGCAACTCCAGTATTTATCTCGATAACCCCGGTACCATGCAGTGGCATTGCATACTGCGTGACAGCTACGATTTTCCATTTTGCGGGTTTGAAGTTTTATTTGACCCCGGCCGAACCCAGGGAATGGATTTTAGCCATTATGAAAAAATTCGTATTTGGCTGGATTACACCGGCCCCAGCCAAACCTTGCGTGTTTATCTGCGCAACTACGATCCGCAATACAGTAAAAAAGAAATTCGCCAAAGCACCAAATATAATCAGGTTGAATTCAACGTGAATATGCTCAACGGCGTTGCAGAATTCTCCCTGCGCGATTTTTTTGTCGCCAACTGGTGGGTGTTTGACAACAATATTCCACCCCACTTGAGCCGTCCACAATTCGACAACATCACTATTTTTGAAGTGCAAACCGGTTCCGGTCGTCCGCTCGGCGAACATCATTTCCGTTTGCGCAAAGTAGAGTTTATTGGCCAGGCACTCACCACTGCTGACTGGTATCTCACCATCATGGTGATCTGGCTATTTATTATTTTATGCTTCCTCGCTTATCGCATTATTTCCTTAAAAGATGAGGTTGTTGTGCAACGCAAACGCGAATCTGAATTAATGGAAATTAATGAATTACTGGATACCCGTAGTAAAGCATTGGAACTCAAAGCGAAGAAAGATCCGCTTACCGGAGCGTTTAACCGATTGGGCCTGGAAGAAGCATTCAGCCTCGGGCTTTATGAATGGCGTAACCATAAAAAACCATTGTCGTTAGTGATGATGGATATCGATCATTTCAAAAAAATTAACGATACCTACGGCCATGATATTGGCGATTTAATCCTGAGCAAATTATCTGATCTGATCCATCAACATATACGCGCACAGGATTTGCTCGCGCGTTGGGGCGGTGAAGAGTTTGTGTTGGTATGCCGTGATACGGATATCGACAATGCTTTTGCATTGGCAGAAAAATTGCGCGGACTTATTGCCGTACAGGAATTTCATAAAGGTATTCAAATCACAGCAAGCTTCGGTGTTGCTACGCTCAATACCAACGAAAACCTGGAACAATTATTCAAAGCGGCCGATATGGCACTTTATGAAGCCAAAGCAACGGGGCGCAATCGCGTTGTTATGGCAAAAAGTGACAAGGCGAATTAATTCGCCTTGTCACCGGCTTAATATTATTCCAGATAAATATAATCCCAGAAAAATTTCCTCGCATGAGCAAGATTGGATGCAAACAAACCAATTGAACTCACTTCTGCCACATTCATCGCCCGTGTCTTCGGCGCAGATTCAATCTCACTTAACGGAATTACAACCTCATTCCAACCCTGCTTCAAAGTAAGGAGTTTATTAAATCTATCGTTATATAAATTATCCCCGCGATCATGTTGCAAATCAGATATGCGCAACGAAACGATTAGCAATTCCTGATCCGGATTAAAAAAACTCATCTTCAAGTGTCGATAGGGCGTCCAGTTTCTTGCCGGAATAGTCAACCGGATTCCCGAATAACGCCCCGGATTCAATGTCACCGCCAGCGAAAACTGTCCATTAACTGAATAATTTTCCGATTGGGTGATCTGTACTTGCGCTGAATTGAAATGCACTTGTTGCATATCGGCGCTGGAATCAAAATTGTTAACAACCGGCATTTGTTGGTGCATTAATCCATAACTATAAGCAGCGGCCAATACTGTTATTGCCGCAGGCGATAGTGCAACCAATGCAATACATCTTCCCAACCAAACACCCGGCGAAGGCTTTAGAAACCAAAATAATCCTACCCACACACCCGTTAAATTGTAAAAAACATCTTGCCAGCTTTTATGTCGCCCAATCGCGCCCTGAATCAATTCAATCACCATACCAACGACTAACACCAGCACAGTTAGCAATAGCCATCGGCGCCACTGCGTTAATGAAATGAATTGATGGATCAATAACGTCAGTGCAGCGAAAAATACAATATGACCAAAATTCCATAATTCACGGGCAATATCCGGTGAAACCCAATCCGGCCCGCCGACAAAAAATAATGGCGACACCGATAAAACCAATAAGGACAACAAAACCCTGAACAATCTAACCAACACATTTCCCCTTTCTCTCACGATATCTCCTGGCAATATAATCCGCCCCAAACCACGAACCAACAACTCAAATGCCAAGCCGATTAACAAAACAATTTATTACAAAACTCTGGCGCACCATTTGGCAATCTGCACTGACTAAATAAGAGCAAGGTTTAGTATGTCATTGCATTCAGGGGTAGCCGAATGCAAAACCGATGTTAATGAAACAACACGTATTGATAACAGGAATTTCCCCATGAGCTATCTACAACTATTCATCCATTTTACTCGTCAACGTGGCACCGAATTGGCAGCTGTCCTATGTGCTTTTTTCGCAGTATTTGCATTAAACAGCCAGGCACAAACTATTACCAAGCCGGAGCCATCAGGTACTACTTATATTGTTAAACCCGACTATCGCAAATGTGCATTTCCCGTGTGTGGCGGCTGGTATTTAACGCCTGTAAACCAATATTCGTTGTCGTTGCAAACAGAAGACGAAGCTTACGAAACAGCAGCCCTGTTACCCAACACGATTTACGTTTCCTATATCAATTACAAACGTCTGGGCCTGAACAAAAAACACATTGCCGAACTGGAAACCGCAATACGCAACGACCAGGCACTACTGCGCGGCACAGTGACCGCCACGCCGGCGCCAAACAAATTGGTGCCACGCACCCAAACATTATCCGTTAACGGTGCCTGGGTTGGCGCTAATAAAAATACACCTGTTGGATCGTACCTGAACATTACCAGTACGGGCATAGTGTGTATCACCACGCCCTGCCCCTACTTTAAAGCACATGTAATTAACAGTGATTACAGCAGCGAATTCCATGATTTATCATTGGAAAAAGCCGCACTGGATCGCGAGCAGGAAGCGCAAGCATGGCAAGCGCTGTCCACAACAGGATTGCTGATCACCGGTACCAGATACGGCACTGTCGGCTTTGATGAAACGGGTGCAGAACCCGGCAAAGGGATTGGCATAGCCGCCACCAAAGTGTTCTTTGCGTTCCCGATCAAAAAATAGCAAATACTCTCCAAAAAAAATCCCGGTTTTATGCCGGGATTTTTTACGCACCTGACAATCATTAATACTGCGAATGTCCCATACCATTAAATTGTTTGGCCAGATTGGTAGCATAGTTATCGGTCATGCCGCTGATGTAATCAATGACTGCCATCAACGCCAGATATTTATAATTTTTTTCACGTGAGTTTACATTTGGATGGAAATTGTTTTCACCAATCAATGCCATTACGCGGTTATCTTTATAGGTCATCTGTGAATGATCCCCCAAAGATGCATAGACTGCAGAGCAAATGGTGTTGAGCAAAGTTCCAATTACCGCATAAGCACCAATCTCCAATTCAACACGGCGTGAATGATTAAAGATTTTTTGTTTGGCCAAGTCTTTTGCCGCTTGCACCGCATCGCGCACCCGCGGATCACAAAGGGAAATTAAATCACCTTCCACTTCACCGCGCAAAAATGCATCCTGGTGTTTAATAAATGCAGCTGTACCGGAGTTAATAAATGCATCAATCACTTTGCCGCGCACCAATGCCGGTTTACGCCCATCATTTACTTTTTTCAGCAACCGTTCAAGGTCAGCAAGCTGCGCTGAATCCGCAATAACCGGGTGCAGTAACTCATAAATTTCATTCCAGTTCAGAATTCCCATTTCCAAACCATCTTCCAGATCAATAATGCCGTAACAAAAGTCGTCCGCCGCTTCCATTAAATACACCAACGGATGCCGGCAATACCAATCGCTGCCGCGCTCAATCAATCCGGTTTTTTGGGCGATTTCATGAAAGTAATTTAATTCCGATTGGAAAATTCCATACTTGGCATTTTTCGGGCGCTGTCCTAATACAGTAGGCGATGAAGTCCAGGGGTATTTGATTGATGAGGCAAGAGTTGCATAGGTTAAACGCATTCCATCATGATACTGGTGATATTCGGAAGTAGTTAGCACCCGCAACCCCTGGGCATTTCCTTCAAATACACGAATATCATCTTGTTCAGACGGCGACAAATCCTGCAAGAATTCCGCACCTTCTTTTTGGAACCAGTTGCGAATGGCATCTTCACCGGTATGACCAAACGGCGGGTTGCCGATGTCATGCGCAAGGCAAGTTGCTTGCACAATATCGCCAATATCAGTTGGTAAAATAAGTGATGGTAAATCACCTTTATCTTTTAGCGCTTGCCCCACCCGAATCCCCAGGGTACGGCCAACACATGCCACTTCCAGACTGTGCGTCATACGGTTGTGAATATGATCATTAGTCGCGAGCGGATGCACTTGCGTTTTGCGCGCAAGGCGGCGGAACGCACCGGAAAAAATAATCTTATCGTGATCCGAATGGAAGGGCGAACGCCCCTCCTCATGTTTTGCCGTGCGATTTCCCAAACGGTCTGCGCACAATAATTCGTTCCAATTCATTGGCATGGAAAAATCTCATGAATGCGTGAATTTAAAAGCGATAACTGCCACCAATCAATACCATTTGTTCGTCATCCATTTCGGTATAGGATGCCTGTACACTGACGCTCTCGCCAAAAAATTTTCGCGCACGAATTTCCGAGCTTTCCTGATCATCAATATATTCAAACGCCGATAGGTGATAAGCCAAGCCTACGCTGAACGATTTATTAAAATAATAATCGGTACTGATGGTGTTCCGGGTAATTTTTTCATCATCCTCATCTTCTTGCTCATAACCTAACTCTATGTTCAAGGCACGCTCGCCCTGGAATAACCACACATATTTACCATTTAAATTCCAGTGATCACCGACATCCTGCCCTTCATAAAAATTGGACCAGATTAAAAGATTATTGAGCGGCGTAACACCAAGCGTTGCAAGCCCTTGATAATCCCACTCGCCGTTGTAACGGTGTGCGGATCTGGTTCCATCGCGAGTTATAGAACTTGAATACTTACTTTTATCGGCCGCAACACCCAGGCTCACATAAAAAATAGTTTCAGGAACATAGTAATTAATATTCAAAACAGCGGCGTCAGTACGCGCTTCTGTACGGAAATCTTCATCCTGATACGTCCAGGAATTATCGGTTTCAGTGCGGCTATAAACCAGATTAACGCCGCTGGCACGATTCAAAAAAGCGGCTTCTGCCAATGGCCCGCGCGTTGTATCCACCTGCGCAAAATAAGTTGCTCCGGCCAACGCTATCCCCCAGTTGTCGTAATCTTCATCACTGGAAGTATCAATTTTATATTTTTGGTAGACGATGGAATTTTCATACTGATAACTGGATTGGGCCAGCGCGGGCATACCCGCAGAAAAAACCAATGAGGCGATAACGATAGGCAACACACGCACAGATCTGATAACAGTAGAGCAACTCGCTTTATTCATTGTGAAGAATCCCTATTACAAATAAGACAACTAAATTATCGGGGCTAAGCACTTACCCCGGTTAGAAGGTAGCATCAATTACACCTTCACCCGGTTTTTTAGTCCTCATCCAAAGTGCGCGCCCATTATGCACCAGTTTGTTTCAGAAGGAATTTTTTAACGCACAAAATCAGCGCATAAAAATCCGTTTTCTTCGATGCGAAAAGCTTCCGCGACAAACGTCATCTACGTCATTTAACCCATTGAATATCAAGCATTTTATGCTTGCTCTACTTAGCTCGCTGCCCATCATTTTTCACTTGGCACAGTTTCTGCTGAATACAAACTTGTATCCAAGATTGTATTTAAGTCAAACGTCAATTTGAAAGAGTCAAAAAGCGGGAACCACAATGACGCAATCCATCACGCAAACAACAACCGGCTGGACCATTACTGAATGGCTGGAGGCGTATCGCAGTCAGGGGCTGGATGCGCGTGAAGCGCTACATAATTTGCGCAACCAATTAAATAGCAATGATGCATCCTGGATTTATATTGTTTCTGCTACTGAGTTGGATGCACAGTTAGATTCGCTCGCACGTCATGACAACAGTGGCGATGTAAAAAACCTTCCGCTCTACGCCGTGCCTTTCGCCGTTAAAGACAATATTGATGTTGCTGGTATTCCTACCACTGCTGCCTGTCCGGCGTTTACTTATATTCCAGAAAATGATGCAACCAGTGTTGCACGTTTGAAAGCAGCCGGCGCTATCGTTCTAGGCAAAACCAATCTCGATCAATTTGCCACTGGCCTTGTGGGCACACGCTCGCCTTACGGCGCAGTACCCAATTCATTTAAGCCGGAATATGTTTCCGGTGGTTCCAGTTCCGGTTCTGCAACAACGGTCGCCAATGGTTTGGTGCCGTTTAGTTTGGGCACCGACACTGCCGGCTCAGGCCGTGTACCCGCCGGATTTAACAATATTGTCGGATTAAAACCTACCAAAGGCCGCTTCAGTACCCAAGGTGTTGTGCCTGCATGTCGCAGCCTGGATTGCGTGTCGATTTTTTCATTAACGGTTGGTGATGCAGAATTGGTTGCATCAATGATCGAAGGTTTTGATGCAGCAGATGGTTACTCGCGCAAAACTCCCGCTGCCGCCACGTATTTTTTTGCATCACCGCGCTTCGCAATTCCTGCATCACCAGATTGGTTTGGCGATGATAAAGCGCGCGCTGCCTGGGAATTAACGCTGGAAAAAATCCGCGCGTTAAATGTGGAATTAATTGAAATAGATTTCACCCCCATGTTTGCACTGGCGCAATTACTTTACGGTGGTCCCTGGGTTGCAGAACGCCATGCAGCAATTGGCGAATTCATGGCAGACCATGCGCACGAAATGAATGAAGTCGTTCGCTCTATTGTAGAAAAAGCAGTAAATTTTTCCGCAACCGATAGTTTTATCGCCGAATACCAGCGCGCCGATTTCGCACGCGCAATTCAAACATTGATGAGTGGTTTTGATGCGTTACTGGTGCCTACATCTCCACGTCATCCAACGATTGCGGAAGTGACTGCAGATCCAATCGTAGTCAATAGCCAGCTTGGTACTTACACCAATTTTGTAAACCTCGCCGATTGTTCTGCACTCGCATTGCCTGCTGTTTTACGTACCGACGGTTTGCCGTTTGGAATCACCTTGATTGCACCAGCATGGCAAGACGCAGCACTCGCTGCCTTCGGAAAAAAATGGCATGCCGCCACCCAATTACCATTGGGCGCGCTTGATAAAAAGCAACCCGATTTTATTGCGACCATTGAGTCCCCCAAAGGCTATGTACGCCTCGCTGTTGTCGGTGCGCATTTGACTGGAATGCCACTCAATGTGCAATTACAGGAGCGCAAAGCGCTATTTGTAGAAAGCACCTTCACTGCAAAAAATTATCGTTTATTTGCGCTCCCCAATACCACACCACCCAAACCCGGGTTGATTCGCACTGAAGGTGAAGGTGCAGAAATTATTGTGGAATTGTGGGATGTACCTGTGCAGCACTTCGGCAGTTTTGTCGCACTGATTCCTGCTCCATTGGGTATAGGCACACTCACATTAAAAGATGGTCGAGAAGTAAAAGGTTTTATTTGCGAAGGCGCCGCCGTAAATGGTGCGAAAGATATTACGCACCTTGGTGGTTGGCGGGCTTATATCAAATCACTACAGAAATAAATCACCTCCCGACCGCCCCTTTTAAAAATAAGAGGGATTCAATTACAGCCGGAGAAGAACCATGTTAAAGACCGTACTTATCGCCAACCGCGGGGAAATCGCGGTACGTATTGCCAAAACCCTGAAAAAAATGGGCATTGAATCTGTTGCTGTTTATTCAGATGCAGACCGTAACTCCGCACACGTTACCGCGTGTGATAAAGCAATATGCCTTGGCGGTAATACGGCCGCAGAAAGCTATTTGAAGGCCGATTTAATTCTCGCTGCCGCCAAAGAAACCGGTGCACAAGCCATCATTCCCGGTTACGGATTCCTCTCTGAAAACGCAAAATTTTGCGAACAATGTGAAGCGGAAGGCATCGCCTTTTGCGGGCCAACACCCACACAAATTCGCCAATTCGGTTTAAAGCACACCTCGCGTGAACTCGCCGAACAAGCCGGTGTTCCACTCACACCCGGTACCGGGTTATTAGACTCTGTTGAAGAAGCAACAGCATCCGCTGCAAAACTCGGTTATCCGGTAATGCTGAAAAGCACAGCCGGTGGTGGTGGCATCGGATTAACACGTTGCAACAGCGAAACAGAATTAATTAATGCCTATGAAAGCGTAAAACGTTTGGGCCAAAACTTTTTTAGCGATTCAGGAGTATTCCTTGAACGCTTTGTCGATAACGCCCGTCACGTAGAAGTACAAATGTTTGGCGATGGCAACGGCAACGTGCTCGCACTGGGTGAGCGCGATTGCTCACTGCAACGCCGCAACCAAAAAGTCGTTGAAGAAACTCCCGCGCCAAATTTACCTGCTTCAACGCGCGAAAAATTACTCGCCGCATCCGTAAGCCTCGGCAAGATGGTTAACTACCGCTCTGCCGGTACTATTGAATATATTTACGATCCAGCGCGCGATGAATTCTATTTCCTCGAAGTAAATACCCGCTTGCAAGTAGAGCATCCCATTACCGAAGCATGCACCGGTGTGGATTTGGTTGAGTGGATGATTCTTACCGCCGCGGGTACACCGCCGAAACTCGATATTGAGATTAATCCCAAAGGCGCTGCTATCGAAGTGCGTTTGTATGCAGAAGATCCGGTACGCGATTTCCAACCATCGCCAGGTGTTTTAACCGATGTCGTATTTTCTGAATCGGCACGCATTGATACCTGGGTTTCAACCGGTACCGAAGTATCACCCTACTACGATCCAATGATCGCCAAAATTATTGTGTACGGAAAAGATCGCGCTGATGCAATCGCTAAAATGAGCGCAGCGCTGAATGAAACGCGCGCAGCCGGTATCGCGACCAACCTGGATTATTTGCGTCAAATCATTGCATCTGATTTTTTTGCCTCGGGCGAAGTGGCTACTAATAAATTAGCCAGTTTCAATTATTTGCCACCCGTAGTAGAAGTATTGCAACCCGGCACTTACACCAGCGTGCAAGATTATCCCGGCCGCGTTGGTTTGTGGAGTATTGGTGTTCCGCCCTCAGGTCCAATGGATGATTATGCATTCCAATTGGCCAACAGAATTGTCGGCAACCACGAAAGCGCCGCTGCACTCGAATACACCATCATTGGTCCAAAATTAAAATTCCACAGCGATGCGATCATTGCGCTTACCGGTGCAAGCTCGCCGGCAAAAATCGACGGAAAAATAATTCCTTTCTGGCAACCGGTAGCCATTAAAGCCGGACAAATTCTCGATATCGGTAAAGCCGAACAAGGTTGCCGCGGTTACCTTGCGGTACGCAACGGTTTTGATGTGCCGGTTTATCTCGGCAGTCGTTCTACTTTTGCTCTGGGTCAATTTGGTGGTCATGCCGGTCGCACATTGCGCGCAACTGATATGTTACCAATCAGTAATCCTGCTATCGCAGCTTGTACTACTCCGGCACCAATTTACGAAGCCTCAGCTGCTCCCGCAGAATTAATTCCCTGCTATCCAAACGAATGGGAAATCGGTGTGCTTTATGGTCCACATGGCGCGCCGGATTTTTTCAAATCTGAAGCGATTGAAATGTTTTTTTCTACCGCGTGGGAAGTGCATTACAACTCCAACCGTTTAGGTATTCGCTTGAATGGCCCCAAACCCACCTGGACGCGTAGCGATGGTGGCGAAGCCGGTTTGCATCCATCCAATATTCACGACACCGAATACGCAATCGGTTCAATCAATTTCACTGGCGATATGCCCGTAATCCTCACCAAAGATGGCCCCAGCCTCGGCGGCTTTGTTTGCCCGGTGACGATTGTAAAAGCAGAGTTGTGGAAAGTAGGTCAAGTAAAACCCGGCGATAAAATCCGTTTCAAGCGTTTGAGTTTTGATACCGCATTAGCGATGGAATTATCCATTGACCGCGCAATTGAAAACCTGAGTGTTCAGCCTGCTGTTTTGCCTATCCCAATTGTTGCACCGGCAAATACAGTTTCCGAATGCATTGTTGCTGCCCTACCGCCATTAGGCAGTCGTCCATTGGTAAGCTACCGCCAGGCCGGTGACAAATATATTCTGCTCGAATACGGCGATAATATTCTCGAATTAAGTTTGCGTTTGCGTGTGCATGCATTGATGGAAGCATTAAAAGCAGCACCGATTAAAGGCGTAATTGAATTGTCACCCGGCGTGCGTTCACTGCAAATTAATTACGACAGTCGCGTGATCCATCAACGCGAATTAATTAATCGTTTATTGGTTATTGAAGAAACTCTCGGCGATGCCCGCGACATTAAAGTCCCGAGTCGCATTGTTCATTTACCAATGGCCTTTGAAGATTCGGCAACACTGGATGCTGTTTCACGCTATCGTCAATCGGTGCGCGATACTGCGCCCTGGTTGCCGAGCAACACCGAATTTATGCGTCGCATCAACGGGCTGGATTCCGTTGATCAGGTTAAAAAAATCCTTTTTGAAACAAGTTATATGGTATTGGGTTTGGGCGATGTTTATCTCGGTGCACCTTGCGCTGTCCCAGTTGATCCACGTCATCGTTTACTAACATCGAAATACAATCCTGCACGCACTTACACCGCAGAAGGCACGGTGGGAATCGGCGGTGTGTATATGTGTATTTACGGCATGGATTCACCCGGGGGCTATCAACTCGTTGGTCGCACCCTGCCCATCTGGAATAAATTTTTAAAGAATCCCGTTTTCAAAAATGGCGAACCCTGGTTACTGAAATTCTTTGACCGTGTACGTTATTACGAAGTCAGCGAAGAAGAACTCACTGCACAACGCGAAGCCTTTCGTGAAGGCCGTTTAAGTCTGCGTATTGAAGAAGATTATTTCAGCCTCGCGGAGCACGAAAAATTCCTGCAAGAAAACTCAGCAAGCATCGCGGAATTCAAAACCAAACAACAAGCAGCCTTCACCAAAGAAGTTGCGCTCTGGCAAGCGGATGAAGAGAAACAAGTTGACGCCGCTCTGCAAGTAAAAATCAGCAGCGGCCCGATTGAAGTCGATGGACATGCAGTGACGGCGGATATCAGCGGCAACATATGGAAATTATTGGTAGAGCCAGGCCAGTTGGTAGAGGTAGATCAACCACTACTAATTGTTGAGGCGATGAAGATGGAATTCTCTGTTTATGCGGATCGCGCGGCGAAAGTCAGTGCAGTGCATTGTTCACCGGGCAAGCAGGTGAATGCGGGGGATTTGTTATTGGTGCTGGAGCCGGACTAATTTGAAACACGGACGTAGGTTGGAAGAGCGCAGCGACTTCCGACAATTTTCAAGAAGGCGGTATATGTCGGAAGGCGCTGCGCTTTTCCAACCTACGGTACAAAAATGAAATTAATCAAACCCGAAAAAAACAAAAAGAAAACCGAAGAACCGCGCACCAATTTAACGGAGCGGATCTACCAGATCATTAAGGACGATATTTTTTCGTTCCGTTTATTACCCGGTGATCGTTTTAGCGAAAACGAAATTGCCGAGCGGGTTGCGGCAAGTCGTACACCGGTTCGCGAAGCATTGGCGCGTTTGCAACGCGAGGGTTTTGTTGATGTTTCGTTTCGCAGTGGCTGGCAAGTAAAACCTTTTGACTTTAAACAATTTGAGCAACTTTACGATGTGCGCATCATTCTGGAATTAGCCGCCGTAAAAAAATTATGTGAAATGGAACCAGGACCAAACCTGGAAGATTTAAAACGCATATGGTTAGTAAAACCGGAAGATCGCCTGGAAGATGGCCCAACGGTTTGCGTACTGGATGAACGCTTCCATGAACAATTAATTGAAGCCACCGGCAATATGGAAATGGCGCGCATCCATCACGATATTACCGAGCGCTTGCGTATTATCCGCCGAATTGATTTCACCCAGCGCAATCGCATCGAAGCCACTTACGATGAACACGCAAAAATTTTGCGCACAATTATGGAACGGCGTGCGGAAGACGTAAAAAGCTATTTGAAAACGCATATCGAAGCCAGCAAAGCTGAAGTGCGGAAAATTACGCTGCACATGCTCTACGAAGCACAGCAGCAAAATCCAGAGTAATTTTTAAATAAAGAGTGACAACACAATTGATGAATGCAGTACATCAACAGTGATTAGGGAAGAAACACAGTCACCCACGATTCGCGTTATGGCGTTACCGGAAAAAGTGAGCACTCAACCAATGAGCATCACTACACAAAAACCACTGAGTCATTAAAACCATCTAGGAGCTAGACCCATGAAGCTGAAGAAGATAGCAAAACATGTCGGGGCACTCGGTATCGCCTGCGGCCTAACCATCGCCTCGTTCAGCGCTGCTGCCGCTGACACCATTAAAGTCGGTGTGCTCCACTCGCTCTCCGGCACTATGGCAATTTCCGAGACCACACTGAAAGACACCATGCTCATGTTAATTGAAGAGCAAAATAAAAAAGGCGGTCTGCTCGGTAAAAAATTGGAAGCCGTTGTCGTTGACCCTGCCTCCAACTGGCCACTGTTCGCGGAAAAAACCCGTGAGCTGTTAACCAAAGATAAAGTGGCTGCCATTTTCGGTTGCTGGACTTCAGTATCACGCAAATCAGTATTGCCCGTGATTGAAGAATTAAACGGCGTGCTCTTTTATCCCGTGCAATACGAAGGTGAAGAATCTTCGCGCAACGTGTTCTACACCGGCGCTGCGCCAAACCAACAAGCAATTCCGGCTGTTGATTACCTGATGAACGAAGTAAAAGTAAAACGTTGGGTACTTGCAGGCACTGACTACGTTTATCCACGCACCACCAACAAAATTCTGGAAGCGTACTTAAAAGCAAAAGGCGTTAAGCAAGAAGACATCATGATTAACTACACTCCATTCGGTCATTCCGACTGGCAAAATATTGTGTCTGATATCAAACGCTTTGGCTCAGCCGGCAAAAAAACCGCCGTAGTTTCTACTATCAATGGCGATGCTAACGTTCCTTTCTATCGTGAACTCGGTAACCAAAAAGTAACCGCAGAAGATATTCCAGTTGTTGCATTCTCGGTAGGTGAAGAAGAACTCTCCGGTATCGATACCAAACCGCTGGTTGGTCACCTCGCGGCATGGAACTATTTCATGAGCGAAGACAATCCCGCTAACGCGGCATTTATCAAGCAATGGAAAGCGTTCATCAAAAATCCAAAACGCGTAACCAACGACCCCATGGAAGCAACTTACATTGGCTTCAATATGTGGGTAAAAGCTGTTCAAAAAGCCGGTACCACCGACACCGACAAAGTGGTTGATGCAATCATCGGTATTGAAGCACCTAACCTGACTGGTGGTGTAAGCAAAATGTTACCTAACCATCACATCACAAAACCCGTATTGATTGGTGAAATCCAGGAAGACGGCCAATTCCTTACCGTTTCAAAAACCGATGGACTGGTTCCGGGCGATGCATGGTCTGATTATCTGGAAGGTTCAAAAGATCTGGAATCTGATTGGATCAAATTGAAGTGCGGCAACTACAACACCAAAACCAAAAAATGTTTGGGTGCAGCAGCTGCACAGTAATTTCCGGATTATAAATTTCTTCCCGGCCATAAGGTCCGGGAAGAAATACAACAAAAATATATTTGATCGTTTTTTATTTAGCTTTCTATTTATTTAGCTTTTTATTTGTTTAATCGAGACAACACTATGCGAAACTATTCCAGACCGTCAGGGCATTGGCTACTGCATTTGATGATGCTTTTATCACTATGTTTTTCTGCTACGGTTTTTTCGCAAACGGATATATTACCTACACAAGAAACTGACGCCAGCCCAACAGATGTTGTGGCGACAGAAGCCAGTAGTCAAGCTCCTGCCCTACCCGAATTTGATTCCCTGGTGAAAGACCTCACTCAAGGAAGCCTGCCTGCTCGTGCGCAAACAGCAAAAAAATTAGCCACATTAAATGATGAACGTGTAGCAAAAATAATTGGTGCCTTACAACAAGGCACACTCTATGCAACTAAAGATGAAAACCCTCTTGTCGCCATTACCGATGAAGCAGGTAACTATACCAATGCGATAAGTGGTGAAAAAATTACTGGCGATACCGAAGATTTAAAACGCGTTCCTATCAATAACAGTATGCGCGGCCAACTACGTACTTTATTAGCACAACTGAATTTAACTCACAAAGACGCCAGTATCCGTTTGGACGCGGTCAATCGTATGATTGCTGACGGTGTAGATGAAAGTTCCATTTCCTTGCTGCAAGGTTTGCAAAAAACCGAACCCGACAACGGCGTGCGGACTGCGATTGAAAACGCTGTCGCCCTGTTTAATTTGCACAGTGATGATCAACAATCACGCCTTGATGCAATCCAGGTCTTGAAAGGCAGCTTGCAACAGGAAGTGCGCACAGCCCTATCTGATGTAGCCACTAATGATGCAGATGAAAAAGTCAAACACCAGGCACAACTCGCGATCAAAGCCATTGACAGCAGTATCTCCAAATACCGTTTTGCAGAAAATATTTTCTTCGGTTTGAGTTTAGGCTCAGTGTTATTACTGTCTGCTATTGGCCTTTCTATTACCTTTGGTGTAATGGGTGTAATTAATATGGCCCACGGCGAATTGATGATGATCGGCGCTTACGTCACCTGGGTGGTGCAACAATTATTTCCCAATCAAATTGCTTACAGTTTAATGATCGCTATTCCTGCGGCATTTATCGTTGCCGGTTTGGTAGGCATTGCGATTGAACGCGGTGTAATCCGGTTTTTATATGGCCGCCCATTAGAAACTTTACTGGCAACATTTGGTATCAGTTTAATTCTGCAACAAGCAGCACGCAGTATTTTCTCGCCGTTAAACCGCGCAGTGGAATTACCTGTATGGATGAGTGGCTCGCTACAAATTAATCCGGTGCTCTCCATCACTTACAACCGTTTATATATTTTAATTTTTGGTTTGCTGGTCTTTTTTGCGCTGCTGGTAATTTTGAAAAAAACTACGCTCGGTTTAAAAGTTCGCGCCGTTTCACAAAATCGCGCAATGGCCCGCGCTGTCGGTGTTCGTGCAAATTGGGTGGATGCAATGACCTTTGGTCTGGGCTCCGGCATTGCAGGTATAGCTGGTGTTGCGCTTTCACAATTAACCAATGTCGGCCCCAACCTCGGCCAAGCTTATATCATCGATTCGTTTATGGTGGTGGTATTCGGTGGTGTGGGTAATTTATGGGGTACGTTGGTAGGCGCAATGGGGCTCGGCATTATCAATAAATTTTTAGAGCCTTATGCCGGCGCGGTACTCGCGAAAGTATTGGTGTTGGTATTGCTGATTTTATTTATCCAAAAGCGGCCAAAGGGAATATTTCCGCAGAAAGGCAGAGCTGCTGCGGATTAATTTGTGGCACCCGTAGGTTGGTGGTGAGCTTGCAAACCCCAACATTCGTAATCGCAGGCGGCACATTATCTTATCGATGCAAAAAAATTAACAAAACACACATTTTTATTTTCGGTTTATTCAGAAACATGGTCATGTTGGGGTTCGCAAGCTCACCACCAACCTACGCAACAATGAGAGAGAATTTTTGATGTTAACCCAACGTTTATTACTCAGTGATCGCGGCGGCATGATTGTGCTGGGGCTTGTGCTGGTGACAATGATTCTGGTCCCTATTTGCAATCTGCTGGTGCCGGAAACATCGGCGCTGCATGTTTCCACGTTTACCGTGACGCTACTGGGAAAATTTTTATGTTATGCCCTGCTCGCATTATCGGTGGATTTAATCTGGGGCTATTGTGGAATTTTATCGCTCGGTCACGGCGCCTTTTTTGCGTTGGGTGGTTATGCGATGGGCATGTATTTAATGCGGCAAATCGGCCCGCGCGGCCAATACGGTGATCCAATCCTGCCCGATTTTATGGTGTTCCTGAACTGGAAAGAATTGCCCTGGTATTGGCAAGGTTTTGATATGTTCTGGTTTGCGTTGTTGATGATTATTGTTGTACCTGGAATCCTTGCCTTTATTTTCGGCTGGCTCGCGTTCCGTTCACGGGTGACCGGTGTGTATTTTTCAATTATCACCCAAGCGTTAACTTACGCATTACTGCTCGCTTTTTTCCGCAATGAAATGGGCTTTGGTGGTAATAATGGATTAACCGATTTTAAAGATATTTTAGGCTTCCCCATCGCTGCCAGCGGAACGCGTATCTCCTTATTTTTAGCCTCAGGGTTTATGTTGATAGTCGCCTACATTGCCTGCCGCTATATTGTGACCTCACGGATGGGAAAAGTGATTGTTTCGATTCGCGATGCAGAAACGCGTACACGTTTTTGCGGCTATAAAGTGGAAGCCTATAAATTGTGGCTATTTGTTTTCTCTGCAATTCTCGCGGGAATCGCCGGTGCACTTTATGTTCCGCAGGTGGGGATTATTAATCCTGGTGAATTCTCTCCCCTTAATTCGATTGAATTAGTTGTGTGGGTTGCTACTGGTGGACGCGGTACTTTATTTGGTGCAATTGTCGGCGCCTTCACCGTGAATTACGGCAAAACGGTGTTCACGTCTTACTCACCGGAAACCTGGTTGTTTGCGTTAGGTGCGTTGTTTGTAATCGTAACCCTGGTATTGCCGAAAGGTCTGGTGGGCTTATTTAACCGCACTAAAAAAGTGGCAAGCAAAAATAGTTCTGGTAATACGCCGCCGGAAAATCCGTTTCCCACCACAGACACACCGGTAAAACCAATTGCTAATACATCCGTAGAAAATGCCATTTCTGCAGAAAGCCCTGCCATCGCCGCTGCCGTTAAGGAGCCTGTGTAATGAATATTTTTTCGCACAAACGTTATTCAATGGGACAAAAAGATCCCAACTTTGGTGCACCGCTGGATACCACCCATCGCACTATTTTATATGTGGAGGGTGTAACTGTTAGTTTCGACGGTTTCCGCGCGTTGAATAATTTGAATTTGTATATCGATGAAGGCGAGTTGCGTT
Source organism: Cellvibrionaceae bacterium (assembly GCA_021151825.1). Taxonomy (GTDB): domain Bacteria; phylum Pseudomonadota; class Gammaproteobacteria; order Pseudomonadales; family Cellvibrionaceae; genus Cellvibrio. Next base: position 7,166 of record JAGKWQ010000004.1, on the reverse strand, counting down.
GCATCATCGGCCCCAACGGCGCGGGCAAAACCACAATGATGGATGTGATCACCGGCAAAACCAAACCCGACGAAGGCAGTGTGTATTTCGGCCAGCAAATTAATTTGCTGGAACTTTCCGAACATCAAATCGCTCGCGGTGGTATTGGCCGTAAATTCCAGAAACCAACCATTTTTGAAGCGTTAAGTGTTTATGAAAATCTGGAGTTGGCAACCGCTGCAGACAAGCGCGTATGGTGGACACTCTCCCGACAACTGAATAGCGCGCAAAAATACCGTATTGATGAAGTATTGTTGCAAATCGGTTTGGCCGAACACCGCTACAAAAATGCCGGTTCACTTTCCCACGGTCAAAAACAATGGCTGGAAATTGGCATGTTGTTAATGCAAAACCCGCGTGTACTTCTGGTTGACGAACCTGTCGCCGGTATGACCGGTGAAGAAACGGAAAAAACGGCCGAACTTTTATTATCACTCGCCGGTGAGCATTCAGTGATTGTGGTGGAGCACGATATGAAATTTGTGCGCTCCATTGCGCGCAAGGTAACTGTATTGCACCAGGGTTCGGTATTAACCGAAGGCACTATGGACCAAGTACAAAACGATCCCAAAGTGATCGAAGTCTACCTGGGTGAATAACAAAGTATTGATTGGTCACTACCGATTGCAAAGCGAGTAAAAGAAAATGCTGGAAATAAAAAACATCAATCAATATTACGGCCAAAGCCATATCTTGTGGGACTTGTCACTCAACCTGAAGCAAGGCACTTGCGGTTGTTTGATTGGCCGTAACGGCGTTGGCAAAACAACGCTGCTTAAATGCATTACCGGTTTGTTGCCAGTGCGCGACGGCGCAATCCATTTAAATGGCTACGATATCAATAAATTATCCACCGAAAGCCGCGCGCGCGGCGGTATCGGTTTTGTACCGCAAGGTCGCGAAATTTTTCCACTGCTTACCGTGGAAGAAAATTTGAAAATTTCACTCGGTGCACGCAAAGATAAATTGCGTTCAATTCCCGGTTTGATTTATGAATTATTTCCGGTGTTGAAAGAAATGAAACATCGGCGCGGCGGCGATTTGTCTGGCGGCCAGCAACAACAATTAGCCATTGGGCGTGCGCTGGTATTGGATCCAAAATTATTAATCCTCGATGAACCCACCGAGGGTATCCAACCAAACGTAGTGCGCGATATTGGCGAAGTTATTCGCAAACTCAATCGCGAATTAGGTTTAACCGTGTTACTTGTCGAGCAAAAACTTCCGTTTGCGCGCCGTGTTGCCGATGATTTTTTTATTATGGAAAAAGGCAGCGTAGTTGCCACCGGGCCAATAGCCGATTTAAATGATGGTTTGGTACAACGTTATTTAAGTGTATAGCTCATACATTTAGTCACCAGCCTACACTTTGCTTGCTGCCAACATGCGACGCATACCACCGAACCGTTTGCGATAGGTCGCGGGCGTCATTCCTACCTGGCGGCGAAACAAGCGGCTAAAAAAACCGGCATCTTCGTAGCCAACGTCGTTGGCTATATCTTCAATCGGTTGATCATTTCGTTCCAGCATGAGTTTGGCCTCTTCCAAACGTAAATTGTGCACATATTCCAACGGTGACATACCTGCCGCTTGTTGGAATCGCCGCTTGAATGAGCGCTCGGGCAAACCGCTGCGTTGCACCATTTGCATTACCGGTGATGGCAATTGATAGTTGGATGCAATCCACACCTGGCAATCAGCAACCACTGCATCATCAACACGCGGCGGACTCGCCAGATGCGCAAACGGTTGTTGCCCGATGCTATGCCAGTTAATGAGATAAACGCGCGCCGTGTGCATCGCTTCTTCAACCCCGCACCAGCGGGCAATTAATAATAGCGCGAGATCCAGCCAGCTAGTGCCGCCGCCTGCCATGACCAAACGCTGCCCATCTCCCGATGCAACCAACGCACGTTGTGAATGCACTTTTATATCGGGATATTGCCGCCGCAAATAATCGCAATAACTCCAGTGCGTGGTTGCCTCACAGCCTTTTAATAAACCGGCTTCCGCCAGCAATAACGCGCCTGAGCAGGCTGTCGCGATAGTGGCGCCACGCGCATAGGCAGTGCGTAAATAATCCAGCTCTTTTTCAAAGCGCCCCGCCCACTCACCATGAATTGGAACGAACACATCGGGCACGCAAACAATATCGGGATCAGGAAAATCGTGAATCGATTTACTCGGCGTAATGTTGATCCCATTTGCCGCTTCAAACGTATTGGTGTGGGTTGCAACCAGCTCGGGCTCCATCAAGGGTCTACCCGGCTCGCCGGTCGTCATAAAACCCCAATCGCGCCCTACACCTTTGAATAAATCAAACATTCCGTAGGCAGTAGAGATAGTCACGTCGGGGAAAATCAAAATCGCAACACGAATGGGCTTATGAAGAATCGTCATGGCAGATTTGTCCGGTTTCTTGCCGATATGGCTTTAAGGTTGCTGGGCACACGGGAGTACATTGCTACTACAGACAACGGTTACTGCTGATGAAAGTTGCTATCAATAAAAGCTGCTATTCATAAATAGCTACTACGGACGGTGTTATTACAAACAACGGTTACTACTCATGATGATTAGTATGGACCAGGAGTGTAACGGTTGATCTAAACTGATATGGCTGATACGCCATGGATATGATCTTGCTTAAAAGGAGGATACGCAATGCCTAACCCAATCGAATTATTACTCGACCCGATTTCCCTCACGGTGTTCGCCCTGTATGGACTCATCATCGCGGCCGAAGCCATTTTCCCGGCGCGAACTTTACCGCACAGCCCCTGGTGGCAAGTGCGCGGTTTGGGAGCCTTTATTGTATTTTTTTATTTATCGTCTTACTTGCCACTCTGGTGGGGTGCAACGCTCGCACACTGGCAACTATTCGATCTGACCGGCCTTGGCCGATGGGGCGGTGCTGTCGTTGGTGTGTTGCTGTATGAAGGCGGCGTTTACTTCTGGCATCGCCGTATGCATCGTTCAAATTTTTTGTGGCGATTCTTCCATCAGATGCATCACTCTGCAGAACGGGTGGATAGCTACGGCGCGTTTTGGTTTAGCCCGTTGGATATGCTCGGCTGGACCATTCTCTCCAGCTTTTGCCTCACCCTGGTCATTGGTATTACGCCGGAAGCAGCAGTGTTGGTGCTTTACATCACGACATTTTTCGGCATTTTCCAACACAGTAATATTCGCACACCGCGCTGGCTGGGTTATATCATCCAGCGCCCCGAAAGCCATTCCTGGCATCATGGCCGTGGCATACACGCTTACAATTATTCTGATTTGCCGTTATTCGACATTATTTTCGGGACCTTTAAAAACCCGGATGATTTTGCCGATACCAATGGCTTTTACGATGGAGCATCGCTGCGTCTGAAAGATATTTTGCTGGGCCGCGATGTCACCAAACCGCCACATGCGCGCCTCGAATAAAATCAGCGCACAGAAATAAAAAATAGCACCGGATGGTGCTATTTTTGTAAACGAAAAAATTACAGATTCGTTTTAATCAGGGTGCATTGTTTAACGCCCTTCTGCCCTTTATCGGTATCGACCAATTGTAATTTTGATCCACCTGACATAACGCCCATTTTTACTTCCTGCCACACATAATAAATTTTTCCATTTTCAGTATTGATATCCAACACTGACTTGTCGCCTTGCGATGTTAATGTGTGTTTGCCGGCAGGCAAGTTGAATTTAAAATAGGATTTAGGCCCGGTATTGCCTGCCGTTTTTCCATCCACAGTGACCGGCATGGATAATGCCGCGCCCAGCGTTTCATTCCGATACACATAAACCTGTGAATATTCCGGATTGCTTTTAAAAGCCTTTGCCGCATTATCTTCTTGTGGCGATGCTTTTTGTACACTGGCGCAACCCGTTGTTAATGCCAGAGTAGCGATAGCTCCCAAGATAAATACTGATTTAACTATGTTCATAGTAGTCACACCTGATTTGTGTTTCCGATATGCAGGATATCGATTAGCTGTTGTCTATTTTGTTTGATGCAGAATGCAGCACTACCCTGCCTGGAGGTTCAGCTGCAATAACTAGACAAACCAGGTGGCCAACACCTCCAAAAAAATTATCTTTTTAAAAAATAAACACCTGAAGTGCACAGTGGCAATAAAAGCGTTATTAAATATTGGCCAGCAGAAATTCAACAGTGAAATAAAAAAGCCGGCGATTGCCGGCTTTACTATCAAGATCAGATCAATGATTCTCAAATCAGAATGATAGGATAATCAATTTCCCGCGGTATATTCCCAGCGAATATTTTTTAACTGGATACCCAAACCGGTACGGACATCCGATGAATATTTCAGATGAAATGCATTTTCAATGTCATTTAACCGGAGCCCATCATCAACCAGTTGCTTAATCGGTACCGTATGGGTAGTCCACACTTCCACGGGTGGCCGGCCAACCTTATAGCCGGGAACCGCGCGGCATGGCCAACCGCAAAAACTGTTGATAATGATTTCGCCATCCTGATCGCTATAACTGCTCACTTTAATATCAAACACCAGGTTTCCGTGATAAAAATCAGTCATATCGCGCCGGCTGTAATTCACATGACGCATAAAAAATTCAGCGGCTGCATTTGATAAAAACTGCAGGTCAATGTATTTCCCTGCACCGGATTGCACTTCTGAAACAGTCACATTCTGATAGAAATCATTGTTAACAAAGGCGTAGGTATTATCCGGCCCCACACCATTCACATAATAATTAACGACTTTATCTACAGAAGGTTTTGGTGGAACAGGAATATCACTCACATAGGTTTTGGATAATTTAATATTATCGATTTGGAAAATATATTTTCCTTTCTGGAAACCCCAGGAGGGTTTAAACATAAAGATATTATTAACCTGTTCGATATCGAGCCCGGCCCTGATTAAACGCGCAATTGGTATGGAATAATGAGTCCACACACCAACCGCCGGATCAGGAATCCAATGGGCATCGGAAGTGCAAGGCCACATGCATTCCATGCTGAATTCCAGCATGTTTTGGTGTTGTCCATTGCGAATCATTTTGAGATCAAAGCTAATTGAACCTTGCGCGTAATCACTCAAATCGGCGCGAGTGGAGCCGTCCCTGCTGGTTGTAATACCAAACCAACCCGCATCGCTGGCAGCTTCCGCATCGTCCATTGCGTTAAACGTGACTTGAACAACTTTTCCATGTTGAGCGCCTCCAGTATTCACAACCGCCCATTGGATGTGACTGCCAGCGGTGCCATCAAACACCGTTTCATCCTGGCCTATTTGATAATCGACGTAAGATGCAAACATCCCCGCACCATCGACAATACAATCATTAAATAACTCACCTTCCGCACCTGCGCAGACAACCGCCGGAGACGACGACACGGATACCGCAGATGTTGTTGATGCGCTGGACATACTCGATGCACGAGAAGAACTGAATAAGCTTAACGAGCTCGCAGCGCTTGAGTTACTTGATGAAGATATGGAACTCGTTTGATTTTCTCCGCTTGGCGCAGCCAGCGGTTGTAACACATAACTACCATTTATTTTACGAAGGGTTTGTATTTTGTTATTCACATAAATCAAACGTTCCACTTCCGGAAAGGACTCACTCAATACGTTACGCGGCGCCCAGGTAGCTGCATCAAATTCTTCCAGTCTATTATCGGTGGTTATCACAACGACACGATTGTTTAAAATATCAAATGCAAGTGCCTTTAAATGGATGTTAACAGGAGTAATGCGCGTGATATAACGGTTGTCTTGTGTTTTAAAAACATCGCCTTTATTCGTTACACCATAAGTGCCTGCCGGATTAATCCAGAAATCGGAAATTGTTATCCAATCACCATGGGGGCTGGGAACCTCACTATAGGAAAGGTTACTTGCATTCAAGTCAAAACGATAAACCGGCGGAGGTGACTGCCAGGAAACCGTGTAATAGAAAGATTCTCCGCCTGGCAATAACTCCATATGAGTTACCGGTGAGGAGAGAAAAGAATACGGCTTGATAATGTTTTTCCCCGTTGTCGCATTATAAAAATGAAATTCAACGTGCTGATCCGAACCGCCCCCCACAATCACTTCATTTTTCCCGGTGACAACCAAATCGCCCGGCGCAACCTTCAACCGAAATTCGTTAACGATGGAACCTTGCGTTGTGTCCATAATAGCGATGCGCCCGGTTTGATTTTCCTTCCAATAATAAGGACTGTGCTCCTGATTTAGCAGACTAACATAGAGTTTTTGACCATCCGGCGATAACGCCATATTGGCGGGGATAAACGCAAAATTGAAATATTTTTCAGTGAACCCGGTAAGAAGATTTACGATATATAACCGGCGATTAACATTATCGGTTATGTACATTTTGTTTCTGGCGTTATCAATCAAGATATCTTCGATATCAAAATTAAATTCAAACGCTTTACTGTTGTTAACAGCGATGCCGTTATTAATTCCCAGTTTTTCAAAACTGGCATCAATTGATTTTATGTCGCCATCAACCGCGTTTTTAATGTGGATTTTTGTGCGGTTTATACTCGCCGGTGCCAATGTAGCATCTACACTCACGACAACAGTCGCAGGGCCTTTACCGGATGCTTTACTGAATTTAAGCCATGGCACATCGGCAGAAATACTCCAGTCAGACTCACGGCCATGGATATACAAATCATTGTCCCCGGCAGACATCACTGGTTGGGAATTCGTACCGGTTAACCAAAACTCCAACGAATTGCTTAAGGACACATCAAAAGGTTCATCGACAAATAAGCTCACAGGAATATCAATCTGGGCTGTAGCGCCCTGCGCCAGAGTACCGGTAACAAAACGTAGTGTTGTGGTAAACAGCTGCGGCTCGAACGAAATTCCCCCAGGTACAGTGATAGCAACTTTTGCCGAATTGCCAGTGGTGGACAACACCTCGACAAAAAGCCAGGGCGCTTCCGTGAAACCCGGCGCATAACCAACCACAACCCCCTCACCATCAAACGTGATATTGACCACCTTGGACAGTTGTTTAGAGTCTCCTTTCATTTTTTCAAATGCGACGCTGCTGGCATCAACCGAGATCCCATTGCTTTTACTACTATTGCTGAGTGAACTCTTACTGCTAATACCGGGACC
>JAGKWQ010000050.1 GCA_021151825.1 Cellvibrionaceae bacterium | reverse complement strand
AACAAACGCGAGTGCGGAGGCGGTGAGCAGGAGGATAACAAAGGCTTTAGCTAGCCACACGCACGTACTCAACAGATAGTTTGATAACTTGCTCCGCATTGATTCTCTCCTGATTATCAAACCAAAATTCTTCTAAAGCATCATACGCATCAAAGCTTGTGCGCGTTTCAGTGTGTGTCGTGCCGTCTGCGTGGGTTTCGGTGATTTTGTATAAATTCAGTCCGCTCATTGCATCGCCTCCAACAACATCCTTTCCGTCAACTCAACAACCTTCTGCCGCTCAGCAGGTGTTGCCGTTAAAAACAGCCCTAAGCTTTCGTAGCTGTCTTTGCTCTTAGTTTCAGCTCTGATGACTCGCGCCGTGTGAATCATCGCCGCTTGTTGGTTTCTGCCTTCCTTCATGGCGATGCGGCGTGACAGGCAGAGTGTCACGGCTTCGTTGTTGATGTTGTTCATACCTCACCCCGCGCTTTTGCGAGCAGCGCATCTGCTTCTTCGTAAAAATCGCTGGCTGGTTGCGCTGAGTTCAGTATCTTGTCAAGCCTGCCTTCTGTTGTTATTACAGCTTCCTTCTCAAAGTTGTCGCCGTCTTGGTAAATCCAAGGCGCTGGCGTAAATTTCTCGTTCATCTCAATTCCCCGTCGTTGAAAGCGCCATTATGGCGCGGTTTTTGGTTGTGTGTGGTTAGGCAAATACCTAACCATTAATGCCGCAGACACGCGAATGTCTGTTTGCAAGCCGGCAAGCTGGCAAGAAAGTTCGTGCTTACGTTTTTTCCATGCTAGGTGGGCAAGCGATTCACTTTCAAATAATCCAAGAAATTCACGCTTTTTTGTAAATGGGTTGCTGCATTGCGACCTGAACTTTCCGCGCATTTTATAAAAGTCAACTCCAATCATATATTTTCCCCTTGATGCTGCTCGGTCAGTTATAAACGAGTTTGTCAGTGCATCGACAAGTGCGCATGTTTCTGGCGAGTAAATTTTATTCCCCACAAACAAAATGTCTTTATCTAAATGTTTTCCTTTCCAATCCTGAACTTCCACCCACGCTTTGAAATTTGAAAACACAAGCCACTCTGGACAGACTTTACATCCGATATATGTCGGCTGCTTGATTTGCTGTCTTTGACTGTAACATCTGTGAATCATGTCACTCCACTTATTAAATATCGGGCATTTAATTGTCTTGTGATTAACAATCTGGTTTACTGAGTAATCAGCGTCGTTAACTCCTACACCGCAAACTAATCTAGCCATAAATCACCATAAAATAAAAAGCCCTAGTGTTGGAACGGCCTGTCAGATACGGCACCACTAGAGCTTTCTAAATCGCTCTGACTTGTCTTAAAGCTTTTGGCTCGCAATCAGTTTGGGTTCCACGCCGCACTGATGTTTTAATTATAAATCATTTACCACTTTCTGCAAGCTCCTTCGCTCGCTCCAGCGACGCAATCGCCTCATTAATATCCTGCTCAAACGACTTCGCGTGTCGAGCACCTGGAAGCATTGCCTTTTTAATCGCATGAGCCAATGCTGGACAGGTCACACCGTACGCTTTTAAAACGTCGTACAAATCAATCTCAACGCCTTTGATGATTCGGTGGTACTTGGACTTTGGTTTCGCGCTTTCGTCGATTGTGGTGCGTTCTGGTGCGTTTGGTGTGGTGTATAGCACCTCGTTGTGGTCTGTCATATCTCATTCACCCTCAAAAAACCGTTGCTATCTGTGTAAAGCTCCCCACTAGCCAACATGCGACTGGCAATTTCACGACTATTCGGACGCAGCTCACTGAGCTTTACGAATCCGTTTTTGCAGGCTTGCTTTAACGAGTAGTGCAGACCTCTTGAAACCTTAATCATCTTCACTCTCCAATTGTTTCCGTTGTTTCGTATGCCGGTCAAACTCCTCCGCTGGACTAAGCCCGCCGAAAAACTCTCATGGCTGTTGAACCCGAAGAAAATGCACTCTCCGGCATCTTCGCCGTACATGGATTCTGCCAAGGCGAAATTGATTTCGTTATCGCTCATCGCTAGTAGTTGTTCTTTCGTGTATTTCATTTCATCACCCCTACCGCCTTGTCAATAACACTTTTACAAATCACCTCACGCACCATGTGGCGCAACTTGGCATCCTTGGCGTCTAACACCAACTCGCAAAACTGCTCAAACTGCGCGTCTGTCAGGATTGACAGGCATTCCGCCAGCTGCTCAGGCTCAATCTCCACCGCGTCTCGGCGTGCGTCGAGGTCGGCGGCTTCGTCGCTGGCATAGTCGTGTAGGTATGTGTGGTCGTAAAAACTGCTCATGGTTAGCATCCCGAAATAGCGGTCATAACGCCACGTTTGCGATAAAAGAAAGCGATACCGCCTTCTGTTGGCTCTCTGTCAGCATCCAGCACGCGCTCAGCTTTGCGCTTGGTGCGCTCAACGCCGATGACATACGCCATATTGCGGACTGCTTCAAACTCATGCGTATCAATCAGTCTGTCGCGGTAATGCGCAACAGTGGCTTGGTCAGCAAGGATGGCGCTCGCTAGTGCCATTCCTGCCAG
>JAGKWQ010000016.1 GCA_021151825.1 Cellvibrionaceae bacterium | reverse complement strand
CTATTAACAGCGTTTAACTTAAATTGTTTTGAATATTTAGACATAAAAACTGCACCTTACTTAGTTGGATTGGGTGTCCAACTTTTGGGGTGCAGTTCAGATATGGTCGGTTTTTTTCTGCTGTTAAAACCCATTCCGGCTCTCGGCGAGCGATAGCAGCTGTTATCACGCTCACTCTGCATTTGCTAATTTTGTGGGCTGTTATTAACAGCGAGTTATTATTTCCTGGCGACTCAATCTCGACTCATCTGCACTACATTGAGCTTCCTTCACTAGAAAAACCAGTTGCATCACTAACAGTGGAGCCACCTGTTATCGACTTTACATCAACTGCAATCACCTTACAGCCATTGCCAGAAATAATCATGCAATCAGAACCGCTAACACCACAAGAGTTAAAGGAGCTTTTGGGGGGCGATGATTTCCCGTTACAAAATAATACGGCGGAGATTGCGAGAAATGTTTTTCATCCAGGGTTGCGTAAGCAATTAACGGCGGAGGCGAATAAACCTGTGTTAGCGCGCGTGGAGGATAGAGGATTGGAAACTTACGTAGATCCTTCGGGTGCAACCGTTGTTGTGTCGGCGAGCGGTAACTGCTTGAGTTCTCCTGCGGCTAAAATTGGAGAACCAAGGAATTGGTATATGGTTCCCTGCGCAGGAAAAAATGAAAGCGAAAAAGTGATGGACCGAATTGATGAGGCAGTGAATGGGAAGTTGAAGTTTAAATAGTTGGGGTGTGCCATAAGGTGCTTGTCGTATATTTTTTTGCAATAAAAAGGGCTTACTAAATTGAACTCTGCGGGATGGATGGTGCCATTGTGATGCAATTTATTGCGCCCTGACTTTGCGGCGAATTTTTTGTGTAATTAAAAAATAAAAAAACCGCCATAACACTTTCATGTTATGGCGGTTTTTATTTGAGCTTTAAAATTTAATTAATCAGATTTCTTTGGGCGATAACCCGATTTTTTGCTCGCATTGTCGCGATCACTAAAACGTGGCTTATCACGGCCACCATCTCTGTAACCACCTTCTCTTGGTGCTCCATCCCTTGGACCAAAGTCACGCTTTGGTTTGCCGCGACCTGGGAAGTCATCACCGCCACGTGGGCCGGTATCCAGGGAAATTTCCAATGGGCGATTGCGTACACGCACTTTTTTCAATTTGGCGAGAGTGTCTTTTGAAATGCCGGTTGGCAAATCTACGGTAGAAAACTCATCGTGCAATTTGATGTGGCCGATAAAGCGGCTTTCGATTCCCGCTTCGTTAGCGATAGCACCAACGATGTCGCCCGGGCGTGCTTCATGATTGCGACCCACTTCGATGCGGTAGCGATCCATGTTTTCATCGTTGCGTTCACGGCGTGGACGATCTTCACGCGGACCACGATCGCGACCACCATCACGGCCGCCACGATCATCGCGATCACGACCACCACGATCATCACGGTCGCGACGTTCATTGCGCTCCGGTTTTACATCGGTAAATTTCACTTGCAGTGGGCGCTCGCGTTGCAACAAGAAGGCGAGGGCAGAAGCAATTTGTTCTGGTGATACATCATTTGAGTGGCTGTATTCTGCCAACAAATCATTGAAGAAACTCAGGTCAGGTTGCTCTTGCAAGGTATCGGTAATTTGTTGGGTAAATTGATCGATACGATGTTTGGTAACCGTTGCGCCGCTGGGCAATTCCATCAATGTGATAGGTTTCTTGGTTGCTTTTTCGATGGTGTAAAGCAAACGTTTTTCGCGTGGGGCAACAAACAAAATGGCTTTACCACTGCGACCGGCGCGGCCAGTACGACCAATACGGTGAACATAGGCTTCGCTATCGTAAGGAATATCGTAGTTAACAACGTGGCTTACACGCTCAACGTCAATACCACGAGCAGCAACGTCAGTGGCAATAACAATATCCAGCTTGCCGGTTTTCAAACGCTCGATAGTACGCTCACGCAATTGCTGGTTCATATCGCCATTCAATGCTGACGCTGAGTAACCGCGCGCTTCCAGTTTTTCGGCAAGCTCAACGGTAGCGGTTTTGGTGCGCACGAAAATAATCATGCCGTCGAACGGCTCAACTTCCAGGATGCGGGTCAGCGCATCGAGTTTGTTGGTGCCGCTAACCATCCAGTAAACCTGCTCAATGTTGGCATCGGTAGATTGGCTGCTGGCGATTTTAATTTCTTTGGCGTCATTTAAATAGTTGTTGCAGACATTGCGGATTTCTTTCGGCATTGTTGCAGAGAATAAGGCGGTTTGACGGGTTTTCGGCGTGTGTTCCAGAATCCATTCAACGTCGTCGATAAAGCCCATGCGCAACATTTCGTCGGCTTCGTCGAGTACCAGAGCTTTAAGGTTGTTCAAATTCAAACTGCCACGACGCAAGTGATCCATTACGCGGCCCGGGGTGCCAACTACTACATGGGCACCGCGTTTTAATTGGCGTAATTGGGTCGTCATTTCCTGACCGCCGTAAATCGGCAGTACATGGAAGCCAGGGATTTCGCTGGCATATTTTTGGAAGGCTTCAGCAACCTGGATCGCAAGTTCGCGCGTCGGTGCCAATACCAGAATTTGTGGATCTGCTTGTTTGGTGTCGATACGTGACAACAAAGGCAATGCAAATGCCGCTGTTTTACCGGTGCCGGTCTGTGCCATACCCAGAATATCGCCACCTGCCAGCAATACTGGAATGGCAGCAGCCTGGATCGGGGATGGTTGTTCGTAGCCAACTTTTTGGATGGCACGCATAACGGGTTCAGAGAGGGCTAAATCGGAAAACAAAATGGGTTCAGACATGTAATAACCTGTGTTTAAACATAAAAATCGCACGCAAAAAACTACGAGATAACAGCGAAGCGCTGCATCTTGTCTTTTTACGATGTGATTTTTATTAGTTTTTTAATAGGTGTTTGCAAAAAATTGCTAAAAAAGCAAACGTGAATGGGCAAACACAATAAAGTGGGGGCGATGATTGATCGCTAAGCGTATGAACTACATACAAGGTTCGGCAGCGCGTGAAAATAACTCCAGGAGTCAGGGCACGATTGCAACCGTAAAAGGCGATTTAATCAACGGAATTCCCGCGTCATCTGCTAAGCAGACGCTTATGCAATCCACAAACTCCAATTCATATAACCGATTGCATACTATGGGGCAGGCTGAAGTGATTTGATAAAGCAGAATCGATCAGCGTCAATATCTACCAAGCGCTTGGAAATCCAGTATTCAGAAGTCCAGCAAATGGTCCGGCAGCCCTCAGACATCCAGTCTGTTCAGCATTACCCCGGCAAGACATTCACGATCAAGGAAGGGGGTCACTGAAAGTGCGCGAAGTATAGGGGCTTGCACGCCGGGATGCCAGTTAAATTTTGCGCCCTGTCACAATGATGCGGGCAATCCAGCGGTCCAGTGCATTGGCAAATGACTGGCGATCCTGCTGGCTGAAGGGCGGGGGACCATCATTCAGCACTGTGCCGCTGGCGCGCATGGTTTCCATAAAGTCGCGCATATTCAGGCGCGCGCCGATATTTTCGCGCGTATATTCTTGCCCGCGCGGGTTGATAACGGCAGCGCCTTTGGCCAGTGCATCGGCGGCTAGCGGTATATCGGCAGTGATAACCAAATCATTGGGCAGCAGTGAATCGACAATGTGATTATCCGCCACGTCAAAACCACTGCTGACTTGCAGGCTCTTGATAAAAGGTGATGCTGGCACAGCAATATATTGATTGGCGACTAGCGTAAGCGGAATTTGCCGCTGGTGTGCGGCGCGGAACAATATTTCTTTGACGACTTTAGGGCAGGCGTCACCATCAACCCAAATAGGCATAAATCTCTCTAAGGCAGTAGAATGGCCAAACTTAATTCAGGATCGGCATGATGGCAGAAAAACACATTTCCACAACCGCTTTGGCGCGCTTGCTGGGTAAAGAGAGCAAGGAGCTATTTATTCTGCTGACCTCCGGCGGGTGGATTGTCAAAGTGGATAACCACTGGCAGCTCACTGAAAAAGGAAAGTTTGAAGGTGGTGTTTATGTCAATCATCCCAAATTCGGTGAATATATCGCCTGGCCTGAATCTATCCAGCATCATCCATTATTAAAGCTTTTACCCGAGGCGCCATTGAGTGCGACCAATCTCGCGCACAAATGGGATATTCCCGCGCGCCTGGTGAATTTATTGCTCGCGGAAAAAGGTCTGATTAAAAAACATATTCGCGGTTGGCTATTGAGTGCAAAAGGCAAATCTTTGGGTGGGCAACAACAGGAAGCCGAGTCAGGAATTCCCTTTGTTACCTGGCCTGAAACGATTTTGGATGAACCGGAATTGATCGCCTCATTGTTGCAAATTAAAGGTGATACCGGATTGGATGGGCAAGCAGCGTTGGATGGTCACCGCGTTAATAACGCGGTGCAACGTCGAATTAACAATTGGTTGTATCTGGCGCGGATCGTTCACGCGCGCGATTATTTATTGATGTGGGATACCGATTCTGCCATTGCTGATTTTTACGTTCCGGAAGCGAATTTGTGTATTGAATGCTGGGCTGATCAACTTGCGCAGGAAAAAAATCGTGCTGCCGTGATTAGCGGTGAATTGGAAAAGCAGCAGCTTTATAAAAAACATAAAATCGCCTATATCGAATTCAACAATGAAACTATTCATCAAATCGACGAAATGCTCGCACGCGAATTATTGCGGCGCGGCATCGCCGTGTATTAATTTTCTATTTAGCAATCTTTATAAGGAGTTTTTATGGCAAGCGTATTTACCCTGATTATGGAAGGAAAAATTCCCGGCAATTTTGTCTGGAAAGATGATAAGGCAATCGCAATCCTGACTATCCAACCTATTCGTCAGGGGCATGTGTTGGTAATTCCGCGCGAGGAAATTGACCATTGGAATGATTTGCCGTTGGACCTTGCTGCACACCTGATGCAAGTCAGCCATAAAATTGCCAATGCATTGAAAGTGGCTTATCCGGCAAAACGTGTAGGTTTAATGATTGCCGGTTTGGAAGTTCCTCATACGCACCTCCATATTGTGCCGGTAGATCATATGGGTGATTTGAGTTTTGATCACGCCAAAAATGCTGATGGTGATGTATTAAAACAAACTGCCGAAAAAATTCGCACTACCTTGCAGGCACAAGGTCATAAAGAAGCGCACGTGTAATCCTGCATGAATCTGCTCTTTGCCCCCGGCGCTAACTTGTTTTGGACAAGTTGCGCTATTGCCAGCCCGGCGCTGTTGATTGCAACTATCACTGCTCCCTGGAAAATGCTGCTCACAGAGTCACTGCGCCAGCACGCTTTTTTTGCCGCGATATTAGGGCTGGCGATTGTGTGGTTGTTGCAGGTTTCAGTGTGGAGCGCAATTGCCATACACCCGCTGATGATGATTGTTACTACTATGATTTTCGGGTGGAGTTTTGCGTTGGTGATTGGCGCTGGGGCACTTGTTGTTCTGGAAATTTTCCAGTTGCCATTGCGCGCGGCCACTATGGATTGGGATATGGCGCTAGCGCAATTTGATTTGCGCACGTTTCCAGTAGATTTTGTCTTAAGTGTATTAGTGCCGGCAAGTTGGGCATGGTTGATGATTTGGCTGGTGGATCACTGGAAATTTAAAAATCCATTTACCTATTTTTGGGGAGTTGGATTTTTTGGCGCTATGCTCAGTTGTTCATTAATTGGTGCTTGCTCCTGGTTTTTATTTTATATCACCGGTAGTGAGATCCAACTTGAGGCTGTGCGTGAGCATTTCTGGATATTTGTCTTGCTCACCTTTCCCGAAGGTTTCCTTAACGGTATCCTCGCCACTGTGATGACGGTATTTTATCCTGAGTTGGTAAAAACCTATCGCGATGACTGGTATACCCGTGATTAAGTATTTAACCCGCTAGCGATTTGACAACAATAATGATCCGAAAATTATTCTCGTTCTTCCGTAATGCCATTGCCCTGTTGGTGATATTCGTTGTATTGGTCATTCCCAATCGCTTATCGGATATTTATCTGGATAGCTTTTTTCGCTTTCCCCTCGAATTTTTATTACTGGGCTTGTTATTGCTGATCCCCGGATCAGTGGGAAAAGTCTTGCGTTGGTTAGCAGCCAGTGTGTTAGCTGTTGGATTGATTTTCAAAATTGCCGATATGGCAACCTTCAATATTTTTGCGCGCCCGTTTAATCCCATTTTTGATGCTTATTTATTAGTAAACGGCATGGATTTATTAAATGGTGCGGTGGGGAAAGTCGCGGCGGTTTTGATCGTCGCAATGTTGGTTATAGTTTCACTGGGCATTATTGCGTTGACGTTTTTATTGATGGAGCGCGTACGCAAATTCCTGACAATGAAGCCAAAGGCCGGTGCAATTTCGCTGCTGGTATTGGTATTTATATGGACTGGGCTACGGTTGGCAAATTCGCCCCGCTTATCAACGCAGTTTTATGATCAACTCGCCATGCATGTTATTAATACGCGTAATAGTGTTAACGACATGCAGGACTTCGAGCAACTGCTGGCGCAAAGTGATGAGGCAACAATACCTGATCAAGGTTTATTTCAAATCCTGCAAGGCAAAGATGTACTGATTATTTTTATTGAATCTTACGGCCGCACCGCGCTGGATAAGCCGGAGTTTTCTGAACACATCCGTCCGTTACTGCAAGCGCAAGCTGAAAAATTGCAAACAGCTAGAATCGGTGTACGTAGCGCTTATTTCACATCGCCAACCGTCGGTGGATTAAGTTGGTTGGCCCATGGTACTGCCATGTCCGGTTTGTGGGTAAATTCGCAAGTTCGTTACGATTCTTTAGTAATGAGCAAACGCGAATCGTTAAATAAATTGTTTCATCATGCCGGTTGGCGAGCGGTTGGTGTTATGCCGGCAATAACCCTCGCTTGGCCAGAGGGCGATTACTATGGTTACGACCATTTATATCACGCTTACAACCTGGGTTACGAAGGCAAACCGTTTAACTGGATTACCATGCCCGATCAATTTACTTTGTCGGCATTCCAGCACAAAGAATTAGCGCCTGAAAATCGTTTGCCAGTGATGGCGGAAATCGCATTGATTTCTTCCCATGCACCCTGGACGCCCGTGCCGGAATTGGTGGATTGGAATCAGGTTGGCAATGGTGAAATTTTTAACGAGCAAGCTACGCGCGGTGATAATCCGGAAACCGTTTGGAAAAATCCTGAACGCATTCGTTTGCAATTCCGTTTATCGATTGAATATACGTTGCAGACCGTTGTTGATTATGTGCTGAAGTACGGCGATGAGAATTTGGTAGTAATGGCATTTGGTGATCATCAACCCGCACCTCTGGTTACTGGCGATAGCGATAATCGCGATGTGCCTGTACATTTTTTTGCGCGCGATCCAAAAATCCTTGACGCTATTGCTGGCTGGAATTGGGCGGAAGGCATGGTGCCGGCGGATGCCGGCCCGGTATGGACAATGGATCAGGTGCGCGAGCGTTTTATTACTACTTTCTCTGCACCTTGATACTGTTCATTATTAATTAACTGATAATAAAATTAACTACGGTTTTGCGGTTGGCAGCGCTAGTAAATCCCAATGGCCGATAGAGCAAGTTCCAGTAGCAGCATGTTGTAAGCGAAAGTGCTTCCATTCATCCAGCGCGTTTTGATCGATACCATAATTTTGCGCAACTGCGTTGGCTATTCCATCAATTAACGCTGCAACTAATGGTTGTTGCTGGCCACTTAATTGCCATGGGCTTGCGGCGATTTGCACAGCGTAACCCGTGTTTTCCAATTGCGTCTTTAAATACTCCGTGGCTCCCGGACCAAGAGCAGGGCCAAAGCCTTTATCGCGTAGTTGATCTTTATTAAATGCCGCTAATACTGTTTCATCCAGTGGATGCTCTGGTGACCACTGCGTAGTACCATCGTAATTGAGCGCCGCGTAAATGGCTGTTTTGCGTGAATCAATACGCGCAATTAATGCGCCGCAAAATTCGCGCGATGCCAAATCAAACAATGCCGATGCGGTAACGATATTTGCACCGGTCAATGGCAATTCATTCACTACCGTCAAATCGGCCTGATAATCTTCAATCAGTAATTTTTTACCGTGACGCTTGAGTGCTTCGTTCAATAATTTTCCATCCAGGTCCACCAGACGCCACACAAAATTGCTGGCACCGAGTTTAGTGAGTGCACGCAATGTTGAGCCGGTGCCCGAACCCAGATCAACCAATATACGGTCAGGTGAAATGGGATCATCTTTTTGGCCAAGCCAGTTCAGTGCATTGTTTACCAGCGTTTTATCACGCGCGGCAAAATCGGCGGGTTCACGTAAGTCCAGCCAGGCGATGGAAAAACTACTCATAAATTCCTCAAGCGAATAATTAAATCGATAATAATATTTGCACAATCTGCCCATGTCGGCAGTGTGTTTGCAGTCTGTTGTGCGCCTGTTTGCAGTTGCTGGCGATAATCAGGATTTGTCAGTAATTGTTCAAGCGCTATTGCCAACGCATCAACATCACCGGGGGGAATTAAAATTCCCGCACTCGCTGGAACCAGATCGGGTACGGCACCAACGTTAGCGGCGATAACCGGCAGGCCAAACGAGAGCGCTTCTGCAAATGCCATCCCATAGCCTTCAAAATAGGAGGGCAATACAAATACGTCAGCACCGAAAAAATCGGCAGAAATATCGTCAACATTACCGGCGAAAGTAATACGTTGTTCAAGATTGTTTTGTTGTACCAACCGTTGTAACTGCGCAACCCATGATGGATCAAAACCCAAGCCACCAACAAACCGCGCATGCCATGGCAAATGCGAGACTCTTGCCAGTGCGGTGATTAATAAATCATGTCCTTTGCGCTTTGTTAGTGTGGCGACAGTGAGTAGTTGGGGAATTGGATTATTTCCCATCGCAAATTTTTGCTGTTGGGTACCGGGGCGGGCCAGAATAATTTTTTCCGGAGCAACGGCAAAATCGCGCGCAATAATTCTGCCAGTCATGGCACTGGTAACAATCACCGCTTTTGCAGCGGCCAATGCGCGTGTTTCGGAAATTGTTAATAGGCGCGAATGCTGCTCGCTAATACCTGTTTCCAGCGCTAACGGGTGATGGCACAGGGCGATAATAGTCAACCGTTGTGATTCACGCGTAGCGATTTCATCCATAACGCCAAAAGCTAATCCGTCGGCAATGACTAGCGCTCCATCGGGAAGGTCGGCAAATATCGCCGATGCTTCTGCCAACGCAGAGGAGCTTGGCACAGGAAATTCAGCAGAGAGTGATAAAAGTTGCACTTGTATGCCCGCGTTTTTTAACTCTTTGATTAATTCACGGTCATACCCATAGCCACCGGTCAGGCTGTTAATATCGCCGGGCACCGCAAAATATAAGGTGAAGTGCGTGTTATTGGAGTCAATCATTACCGGTGCAGTTCGCATTTAATCCGAGTGTTGTGTCAGGGCGGTTGAGTCAGATGCTAATTCTGCCTTAAGATCACCGCCACTGACACAATAAAGACCACAAATATAAGGCCCCGTCTATCGGGCCCTGATTCCAGTGACCTGCATGAATCTGAATGACACTATCGAACACTGGTTAACCAGTACCCAAAAATCCCTGTCTCCTGCTAATCGACCTTTCGTCACGCTCAGCTACGCCCAAAGTCTGGATGGCAGCATTGCCTTGCGCTCTTCCGAGCCTATGGCGCTGAGCGGTAATGAATCCCTGCGCTTAACCCATCAATTGCGCAGTATGCACGATGGTATTTTGGTCGGCATTGGAACCGTGTTGAGTGATGATCCGCAATTAAATGTGCGGCACTGGACCGGTAACAATCCGCAGCCGATTGTATTGGATAGCCAATTGCGTATGCCCAGTGATGCGCGGCTACGCCAATGCAGCGAAAAACCTTGCTGGATACTAACGACGCAAGAAAGTGAGTGGCCCAATCAGAATGGTATTGAAATTTGCCAATCACAACCGGGCAGTGATGGACGCGTCTGTTTGAAAAATGCGCTCGCACTGCTGTATGAAAAAGGTATTCGCCATTTAATGGTGGAAGGTGGTGCCCATGTCATCACCGCTTTTTTAAAAGAGCAGTTAGTGGATGCCATTGTTATTACTCTGGTTCCGCGAATAGTCGGCGGTTATAAAGCAGTCGGCGATCTGGAAATCAATGCGCGTGTAGATTTACCAGCGATAAATCCATTTCATAGCGAACGTCTTGGGGATGATTTAATCCTGTGGGGCACGCTGGACTATCGCAAAGGTGTCGAATGAAAAATAGCGCCCAACAACTTTGGTTTACGGGTCCACAACAATTGGAAATTCGCGAACAACAAATTTCCAAACCCGCCGCCGGTGAATTATTGGTTGAAGTGATTTGCTCTGCGATTAGTGCCGGAACAGAAATGCTGGTTTATCGCGGTCAACTTCCATCGGAAATCGCGCTGGATGCCACCATAGAAAATTTGCAGCAGCAGGGTTATCCACTGCAATACGGCTATGCGAGTGTCGGTAAAGTAATTCAGTTGGGTGAAGGTGTCGATGAATCCTGGTTGGGGAGAAACGTTTTTGCATTCCAGCCCCATGCCAGCCATTTTGTTAGTCGCGTGGAAAATGTAATTAGTATTCCTGCTGATGTCGCTCCTGAAGATGCTGTGTTTCTCGCTAATATGGAAACTGCAGTAAATCTTATTCACGACGGAAAACCATTGCTGGGTGAGCGGGTAGTGGTATTGGGGCAGGGCATTGTTGGTTTGCTGCTCACCAGTTTATTGGGGCAGTTGCCGTTAACGGATTTACTCGTTGCCGATAAATGGCCGTTGCGCCGCGAATACGCCGAAAAATTCGGCGCGAACACATTTAATCCTGTTGTTGATCAAGAGCGAAGCGCGCAACAAACGCGCTTGAATGCAGTGCAGGGTGCTGATCTGATTTATGAATTAACCGGTGTGCCAGATGCGCTAAATCTCGCTATCGATTTCAGTGGATATCATAGTCGTATTGTCGTAGGCAGTTGGTACGGCACCAAATCGGCGCCCGTTTATTTGGGTGGTGCGGCCCATCGCAATCGCCTGCAAATGATTACCAGCCAGGTGAGCAGCATTGCACCGGAGTTATCCGGGCGTTGGGATAAAGCGCGTCGCTTTGACGTTACCTGGGAGATGATCCGCCGCATTAAACCGTCGCGTTTCATTTCACAGCGTTCAACACTTGCGCAAGCACAAGTGACCTATCAGCAATTGGATCAACAACCTGAGTCGTTGATTCAAGCTTTGTTTATTTATTAATGTTTATTTTATAAGTTAGTCGAGAAATATTATGTACAGCGTAGCCGTAAGACGAGATTTTATTGCCAATCATTTTCTGGTAGGTGGCGATTGGGGTTCTGAAAATTTCCCCCATGCCCATCATTTCATCGCCGAAGTTATTATCGAAAGCACACAATTGGATAAACACGGTTATTTAGTGGATATCGTAGAAATTGAAGCGGCGTTGAATAGCACCATCGCTTACTTCCGCGATTCATTGCTCAATGAAAAACCGGAATTTGCAGGATTGAATCCCAGCATTGAACATTTCAGTCGTATTATCAGTGAGAAATTATTGGTGGCGATTAATCCTCCAGGTATGGGGTCTTTCACCGTTAAACTTTGGGAGAATGAGTATTGCTGGGCTGCGTACAGAAAGGATTTTTAACATTACAGGAGTTAATGTGTGGCTCCAGGTTCGTATTTGCTTATAAGCTGGCTAAAACAACTGTTGAAATAGTGAAAGAGCGCAGGGAGCGTGCCTTTAGTCACTTTAACCGGCTTGGCACCTGATCTGGATGGAGCCGGGATTATCATCGATTTTTTTACTGGTACTACCCAATATTATTTTAAATACCACCACTATCAGGGACATTCTTTTTTATTTGCCTTCCTTACGGCTTCTATTGCCGCCTTTTTAGCTAAATCACAGAAAACCCTGGGTTGGTTTTTATCATTGTTTGTTATTCATCTGCATTTTATTTGTGATCTGTAGTCTTGCCGGGAAGCATATTTAAGTAATATTCGGCAAGTGGCGCCTGAAAAATGGAAAGTGATGATCCGCGAACTATTACGCTAAATTTTATAACTATGGATTTATTTGATCTAACAGCTGATGTAGGCAGATGTGATTAAAAAGAAGTTAGGTTATCAAGGGAATGCCAGTTTGGCATCCAAAGGATTTTTAAAAATAAGGTTTTGGCGCCTCGCTTGACTGATGCGAGTGCTGGACTCAAACATGATCTAAGATCGATTTTTTTAAGTTGAATTGAGTTCTTTTTGAGTAATTTTCTTGTGATAAAGTTGGGTTTTTCCTTTTTTGGGCAGAATCCATGAAAATTACGCAAATTTGTGGTAACGCGCTTTACTCTATTCGGTTTGTGGAGTTTTTCAAAAGTGATGGAAATGTATTGGATGCTTATTTCGAATTAATTAATCGTCCGTTTAAATGCGTTGGTATTTTTGCGACAGCAGAGGCTGCGAAAATGGAAATGAGGCGACTGAGTGCACTGCATGAGCAAATTGCTATTAAAGCAATGCCAACCCGCGAGCGAAAATCCCAACAAAATTAGATTCTGGTTATGCTTCTTGATTTGCAGTGGATTAATGCAATCTATATCAGTGCATAATTTGGAATTGAATAATGTAAACGAATGCTCCCGCAATATAGCCGGCGACTGCCAAGGCACTGATCTTTTTTAAATACCAGATAAAGTCTATCTTTTCCAGGCCCATTGCAGCGACACCTGCCGCTGAACCAATGATCAGGATTGAGCCTCCAGTGCCAGCACAATAAGCCAAAAATTCCCAAATAAAGCTATCGGCAGGATATTGGTCAAGGCTATACATTCCCATAGATGCTGCAACCAGGGGAACATTGTCGACCACCGCGCTGGCAAAGCCGATCAATATTACAATCACATCTAGGCGACCCACGGTATTGTCGAGCCAGGTTGCGAGGCTTTTTAAAATGTGAGAATGCTCTAGCGTAGCTATCGCTAACAATATCCCAATAAAAAATATAATTGATGAGGTATCAATTCGGTTTAATGCATTACTGATTGTTAAATGGCTTTTTTGTTCATCATCTTTATTTTTATGCAGTAACTCGGCAACCAACCAAAGAATTCCCAATCCGAACAGAATCCCCATAAAAGGCGGCAAGTGCGTGATCGCTTTGAACAGGGGAACGGCAATTAAAACCCCAAGCCCCAGAAAGAACACAATATTTCTTTCCGTTGCTGTTGTGACTGCGTTATTCCGTTGTACTTCAGCAACCGGTGACTCAACAGTTTTTCCCCGCAGCATGTAAGCCGTTACTAGCAGGGGAACTAACAGATTGACTGCTGATGCAAGAAATACCGTAGTGATTATATTGAGCGGTGTGATTTGGCCTCCAATCCACAGCATTGTCGTTGTGACATCGCCAATGGGTGACCAGGCGCCGCCAGCATTGGCCGAAATAACAATCATGCCGGCAAAAAATAAACGATCCTCTCGTTTTGCTAGCAGTTTTTTCATGAGTGAGATCATGACGATTGTTGTTGTGAGATTATCGAGAATTGCACTAAGGAAAAATGTCACTGTGCCGACCAGCAGCATAAGTGTTGATAGTTTTGTTGTTTTGATCCTGTGGGTGATTACCTGGAAACCGTTGTGTGCGTCAATTACTTCTACAATCGTCATCGCGCCCATCAGGAAAAATACAATCTGGGCAATGTTTATTAACGTTTCTGACAACTCTTCCGATAAGTGCACACTATTGGAAAATAATGCATAAACAGTCCACATAAGCCCTGCGCCCGCAAGTGCAGTAGCGGCTTTATTAATTTTTAATGGATGTTCAAGGGCGATGGCCAGATAGGCAATGATAAATATGATGATGAGTGCTGTTAGCATATTGACGGTTTCGAGGCTTTTGGTGTTTGTCCACTTTATATGAATGAAAGGCTATCATGCTCAAACAGGCTAGTAAAACCTGGGGTATTTACAGTGCGCACTCATTTCATTGTTGAATGTGCCAGGATATGCATTTCAATAAATATTTTAAAACTATTTTTTGTTTATGTCGGCGCCTGAAATTAATTCGCCCTCTTTGGAATCAGTACGCTTTTTAATAAATCCCAAGCACCCGAATCCAAATACTAATACCACCACATCACGCAACCGCATCAATGCAATCATCACTAATGCTGACTCCATTGGCAAATTCAAATAATGAAATGTCCAGAATACAGCGGCTTCCATGGTGCCTATGCCACCGGGGAGTGGAAGTAATAATGCGAGCCGCAATGCGACGAATAATAAAAGAAATCCGGTGAATGGGACTGGGGTGTCAGTTAACCAAAGAATGAGTTGGAGTTCCGCGATAAGGCCTGCCCAGCCTAATGCTGATAATAGGGCGGCGTAAAGCAAGTACTTTCTTTGATGTTGCAGGCACGTGCGTAGATCTGCGCTTAATAAATTCCATTGGGTTTTTATGTGGCTCAAGTAGCGGTGGGCTTGCCAATGGTGAGTGATTTTATTGAAACGATGGACGAGCCACTGAGGCTGTTTAAGCGCGAGCACACCGAGAATGGAAAGAAGCGCAAGCACAGTGATAAGCGCAATGAAGATGGAGCCCCAATCGGCGGTGGTGCTTGCTGAGGAGATAAGTAATAACAAAACGCCTAGCATTAACACCGAAAAATTTACCCAGAGTTCATAGAAACGATCCAGCCCCAGGGAGAGTAATGCTTTATGTAACGGTAATTGTGCATTGCGCCAAAGCCAGAAAATTTGTAATGGCTCGCCGCCAAATTGTGGACCGGGCGTAATAAAGCTAACGGTTTGCCCGGCTTGGCGAATCAACAAGAGCTGGAAAAAATTCACCGGTGCTTGAATAGCGTTACTGAGCACTGACCAACGCACATTGAATATAAGAATGATGGCGAGGTTTGCGCTAAGTAAGATTAAGTAATCACGGGCGTGCAGGTTTTTCAGGCTGGTGAGAATTTCATTAAACGGTAATTGAGATAACGTCCAGCCCGCAAGTGCCAGTGCCGCACTCCACAGTAAAGCAATCAGCAGCTTTGCTTTAGTCATTACGTTCCATCCTGACGATTTACCCAGGCATCATCGCCACGCCATAACGAATAATTGCCGGGGCCGAGCAATAACAACCAGCTGCAGGTGAATAACAACGCAGGTTGATGCCATTCATTCATTAAATAACTGCATAACATCAATAAGAAAAGCGCTGCAATACGCGCGCCTGCGCCCAGCAGAATCAGAGTAGCGAACACGGCAATTGCCACGGTGCTAACCGGTGATAATAAATCTTCGACGTAAATCAGAAAAAAAATCAGGGTGGAGATAATGATCCTCAGGGCTGGTTGAAACAGGTATTTACTCATTGCATCGAGTTCGGAAAAAAACGTCAGGGTTGTTGTTTGGGTTCCATCAATACGGCCTGAAACCACTAACCAATCCACTACAAATCCGATCAAAATAGGCAACATAAAGGCTGCGCCGAGCAATACTGTGGCGTTTGCCGGAAATATTGGCAGTAAGATTACGGCAACGAATCCCATTTGAAATCCCGCGAAGGCGCGGCGTAACTGGCTGGGTAATAAAGAATAGGTAGGGCGATTGTGTTTATGTCGCCAATAAATTCCGAAAATAAATACATAATAAGCGAGGCTGACCGCAAAAAAACTCCAATGCAATTTACCGAATTGAATGGCGAGTAATGGAGCAATTAATAAACCCAGTGCATCAAACAATGTGTCCAGTTCGCTGCCGAGTAAACTGGTTCTACCGCTGCGACGCGCGACAAAACCATCAATGCGATCCAGTATCGCGGCAACGCTATACAGCAAACCTGGTAACCATGTAGCGGCACCAATAGGCTCGGATTGAAATAAAAATCCACCAGTCAAAGCGATTAATCCACCACGCAATAATGTCAGATTATTTGCCCAGCCGAGATTGGGAAATGCAGTAGAGCTTTTTTCTGAACGATTTAAATCAGCTCGCCTCCATGTTTGCCACCAGCAAAAAAACCAGATGCTGGCAGCAATTGGAAAATATGTTGTCGGCTGAATGTTTACGTCAGGGTAAATCCAGAAAATTAAACTGGACAAAACAATAATGAGCAATCCCGCAAAGCCAATAATACGCAACTCTTTATAGATGGTTGTGTTGTGCATATTGTTGGCCTTTTGGAAATTATTGTTTTTGTAAAAATGATTACGTTCGAGTGCTACTGTATTTTACGCATTAATCAGTGTGACGATACCCATACCGATAAAAATAACGCATGCGGCTTTGTGAGCAAAACCCAGCGGTAATTTATCCATCAACCATTTGCCGGCAAAAATAACCGGCACATTGGCAAGCAGCATTCCGAACGTTGTTCCGGCGATGACGGCTATAGTCATCCACATATCTGCAGAATATTTTGCTGCGAGAATAACAGTGGCGATTTGGGTTTTATCGCCAATTTCGGCGAGAAAAAATAATACTAACGTAGCGACAAACGGGCCGTAGTTGGCAAAGCGGCCCATTTCGTCATCTTCTTTATCAGGAATTAATAACCAGAGGCCGATAACGATAAAACTTCCGCCAATGATCCACGGAATCCAATGTTGTGGAATTACATCAGCTAACACGGCACCCAGCCAGGCGGAGAGTGCATGGTTAACCAGTGTTGCGACTAATACTCCGAAGCTAATGACCCAGGGGCGACCGTAGCGTGCGGCAAGGAACAGTGCGAGTAGTTGGGTTTTATCGCCGATTTCTGCGATAGAAACGGCAAGCGTTGAACTGAGGAAAGCTTCCATTAAAAGTACCAGGGCGGGATGAATACATGAGATACAACCGTGTCCCGCCCGGGGCACAGTGGTATCTCAGGTCTCATCAATCCGGTGTGGTGAGCGATGCAGGATCGCGACACAGAGGACGCTTTTGCCATATCGATTGAGCGATAAGTTTGTTGACAAAAGCGCTCGGCATTCAACGTTGAGGCTGATAGATGCCGGAGCAGATTACTCCCCCGAGAGAGGGTGCAGACATTATAAAGAGGGTAGATAAATGCGACAAGCCCGATGGTGCTAAATGATTGAATCTATTTGCGCTAGCCAGCCAATGATTTGACTGCAATAGTCCTTGGTGTTTTTAACTTGTTGAAATAAAAAGAAAAAATAGATTGGCATTGCGATTGCTATTACCTCCGTATCTGCAAGTAAACGTAAAAAATCCGATGGATTATTGACGCTTACTCCTGAAATGCGAACAAAGCGAAGGTTACTCGGGGTATCTATGACGCAAGCAGCACCCAGTTTGGTAAAAACACCTGCCGGTAAAAGCCGCCGGTTAAGTTTGTTATTGCCAGATAGCGACTGTCTATTGCCAGAAGGTGGCCACCCGGATTCAGTCATTAACGGCCCTGATTTGCTTATTGCTGAAAAAGGGCAGGATTTGCATACCTTGTTCAACCAAATGTCCGAGCAACTGGCAGATTCTTACCATTTATTGGAGAACCGTGTTGCCGAGCTAAACCAGGAGTTGAATCACCTGAGTGACCGCCGTTTGCAAGAGCTGGCGGAAAAGGAAAAGCTTGCGAATCGTTTGGAGAATCTGCTGAATTTTTTACCTGGTGGGGTCGTGGTACTGGATTCTTCCGGTTACGTTTCTGAATGTAATCCAGCTGCGAAAGATTTATTGGGTGAGCCATTACAAGGTGAATTATGGCGTGATGTAATCAAACGCAGTTTTGCACCGCGTCAGGATGATGGTCACGAGGTTTCATTACGCGATGGTCGCCGTATCAGCATCCAGACACGTAACCTGGGTGAAGACGGCCAGATTATTTTGTTGACGGATCAAACTGAAACCCGCCGCTTGCAAGGTGAATTGAGTCGTCATGAGCGTTTGTCTGCATTAGGCAAAATGATGAGCGCATTAGCCCATCAAATTCGCACACCGTTGTCATCCGCCATGCTGTATGCCGGGCATTTATGTAGCGGCAAACTGGATGAAGAGCGTCGCCAGCAGTTTTCAGAAAAAATTCTCGGGCGTTTGAATAATATCGAGCGACAAGTTCAGGACATGTTGTTTTATGTCAAAGGTGAACTGGCGTTAAACGATGTTATTAGTGTGGCGCAATTGCAGGAAGATCTTGCCGATGCAATGGAAGTTCCGCTGATGACCAGCGAATCTACGTGTGAGTGGGTAATTCATTGCCGGGAAAATTATATTCAATGCAACCGCGAAGCATTAATTGGCGCACTATTGAATTTAGTCAATAACGCGATTCAGGCGGTAGAGAAAAAAGCGCATTTACGTATCGAGTTCAACGTATATCCACAAGCATTGAATGGCTCCACCCTGACGAATGAAATATCGCAGCTCTGGATTCGTGTTTGCGATAAAGGCCCGGGAATTCCGGCAGAAATGTTATCGAATGTAGGTGATTTATTTGTGACTACCAAGGCCCAGGGTACTGGCTTGGGATTGAGTGTAGTCAAAGCGGTAGCGCGTGCACACAAAGGTAAATTTTTATTGCAGTCCACGCTTGGTAAAGGCACTTGTGCCAGTTTGTTGTTACCGTTTGCGAAGTTTTAATCGTTTTTGCAGCAATAATATCGGTAATTATTGTCGATAGTTATTAGTAAATTTTTTATTAACGTAATCAGTCTTAACGTTATTTTGGAGAATAGTCATGGCCCTTGCATTGCAACAAGCGTCGTTTGAAAGTGCAATCAAAGTGCTGGTTGTTGAAGATGACAACAATCTGCGCGAAGCCTTAACTGATACGCTGCAATTGGCAGATTATTCTGTTGTTGCTGTTAATAGCGCTGAAGAAGCGATCAAGCAACTGGCTGACTACAACGATATTCGCATGATCGTTTCCGATGTGAATATGGGCGCAATGAGTGGCCATGATTTATTGAAAGTCGTTAAAAAAGAATACCCTCAAATTCCAATGATGTTGATTACTGCTTACGCCAGTATCAGTGAGTCGGTCGATGCCATGAAGCATGGCGCGGTGGATTATCTGGTCAAACCTTTTGCGCCGCAGACGCTGGTAGAAACCGTTGCGCGCCATTTAGGCGTCGCACAGTTTTCTGGCGATGAGCCGGTGGCGATGGCACCGTCGAGCAAGCAATTATTGCAATTGGCGCAACGTGTTGCACAATCGGATTCTACGGTATTAATCGTGGGCGAATCGGGCACCGGTAAAGAAGTGCTGGCCCGTTATATTCATGATCATTCCCCTCGTCGCAATCAACCTTTTATTGCTATTAACTGCGCGGCTATTCCGGAAAATATGCTGGAAGCGATGTTGTTTGGTCACGAAAAAGGCGCTTACACCGGCGCGCATACCAGCAGCCCCGGAAAGTTTGAACAGGCTAATGGCGGAACTTTGTTATTAGATGAAATTTCAGAAATGGATATTGGCCTGCAAGCAAAACTATTACGCGTGCTGCAAGAACGTGAAGTAGAGCGTTTGGGTGGCCGTAAAACGATTAAGCTGGATGTGCGTGTGATTGCGACGTCCAACCGCGATATGCGCAGCGAAGTTGTCGCCGCGAAATTTCGTGAAGACTTGTATTACCGTTTGAGTGTGCTGCCGCTGCAATGGGCACCGCTGCGCGATCGCCTGGAAGATATTATTCCGCTCGCCGATAAACTATTGCAAAAACATGCGCACAAACAAAATCGTCGCGGTGTTAATTTATCGCCTTCTGCGCAACAGCAATTGCTTGCGTATCCATGGCCGGGCAATGTGCGTGAGTTGGATAATATTATGCAGCGCGCGTTAATTTTGCAGCCGGGAAAATCCATCCAGGCAGACGATTTGGGGTTGAGTGGTCACGGTACTTATTCACAAAGCCCAACACATTACAGTCAAAAACCTAATTTGCTGGAAGCGGCACAGGTGATTGGCGGCCCTGTGGAATCTCTTGCTCCAATTGTTGTGGAATCACAATATCAGCCATCAATTAGTTCACCGGCTTATGCCAATACAGCGTATCGCACGGGCCAATTTTCTGTTGGTAATCTGGCGGGTGATAATATTGCGTTGATTAGCAATGCACCCGTGCATCATTCATCGTTGAATAATCCGGCATTGGGTAACGATCTAAAACAACGCGAATATGAAATTATTATGAATACCCTGCGTATAGAGCGTGGCAGCCGCAAAAATACTGCTGAGCGCCTGGGAATTAGTGCACGTACCTTGCGTTATAAAATCGCGCGTTTGCGTGAAGAGGGCTATGAAATTACGGAATAATCCCGGTGCTTGAATCAATCCTGATATTCAGGCAGATTGAGCGACCGACCTGAAATGGAAAAGAGGATTGTATGTCGCTAGTGCTTTGGGTGTTGGGTTTTGCCGCGGTCGGTGCCGGGATCAGAATGTATATTTTCGGGCAACGGGAAAAGTACATTCTCCACTATACTTTTCCTGTTTTCCTGACACAAAAACTCCAGCAGCAATATCCGCAGTTGACGCGTGAACAAATGGATTTAATTGTTAAGGGACTGCGCCAATACTTCCTGATGTGTTGTAAGGCAGAAAAAAAGTTAGTGGCGATGCCGTCGCAGGTTGTTGATGATTTATGGCATCAGTTTATTTTGCATACCCGTGCGTATCAGGTTTTTTGTCGCAAAGGATTGGGCAGGTTTCTACACCACACTCCCGCTGAAGCAATGAAAGATAATCAGGTTGCACCCGATAGCATCAAACGAGCGTGGCGCCTGGCCTGCAAAATAGATGGCGTTAATCCCAAAAAGCCGGCGCGCTTACCTTTGATTTTTGCGCTGGATGCTTTGCTCGCCATTCCCGGTGGATTCAATTACGCGCTGGACTGCACAAAGTCTCGGGCAGGAGAGCATTGCGCTTCCCATATTGGTTGTGGTGGTGGATGTTCGGGGTCTTCCGGTTGTTCCGGCGATAGTGGCGGAGGTGGTTGCGGTGGGGACTAACGCCGCAACCTGGTCATTACTAATGATTCAATCGCATCACGATTAATGCAAATAATCAAACTCATATTCGCAGGTTTCGCGCTCCAGTTTTTTAGCTTCCCATTTTTCTTCCAACTTACGACGACATTCCATATTGCGGCGGATTTGTTGCCGTTTGCTTTTTGAAATCACCACATCGGCAAGAAAGCTTGCCATGGCACTTTCTAATAATTCCTGCTCATTAATCAATTCAGCGTTGTTCATGAAAAGCTCCTTGGGGCGGGGGCGTTACAGGTATTTTCGATTGGATCTTATTCCGCGCTAATGACAGATACGTGAAGCCTCTGCGACAAATTGGTTACTTTTTTGATCAGCTTTCAGGCGTTTTCTGGCAAGGCATTGCCGTGCGGCAAATCTTGGCCTGCTTTGTGCAAAATCCCTTGTAATGACGAATTTTCTAGCTGTTCTGCCAAATTTTTGTCGGTTCAAATTTTTTGTTGGCGTAAGCAGCGAATAGAGTGGGGGACTGGATCATGACCGATCGTGTAGATATCAACCGTTTACTAGGCGATATGCGCAGTTTGAAGGCGCAAACCCAGGTATTTCAACGTCCGCAAGGTGTTGGTGATACGCCTGCGGGTATGCGCAGCCTGGGGGCATTGCCGGTTGAAGGTACGGTTAAAGCTCCAAGTTTCGGCGATTTAATGACGCAGGCGATTAACAAAGTAAATGACGTACAAAAAACTTCCAGTTCCATGGCGGAAGCGTACGAGCGTGGTGTAGCGGGCGTGGATATTACCGATGTAATGGTAGCTTCGCAAAAAGCCTCAGTCGCATTTCAGGCGACCGTGCAAGTGCGCAACAAATTGATTGATGCCTATCGCGATGTCATGAATATGCCAATTTAATTCGTAGCGATGATTGCCGATTTAAAACAACTGTTAACCGTTAAAAAGTAATCCCAAGGTGTAAACATTATGGCCACTCCCGCCACCGCTGATAACGAAAACCTGCCCGCCGAGAAAAGTAAAATTGGAGGTGATTTTTTAGAGGGTTTGAGCAATCTGAATTTGTTGCGTCAGGTTGGTTTGATGATCACGCTTGCGGCCAGTGTTGCCATTGGCTTTGCGGTGGTAATGTGGATTCAGGGCGATGATTATCGCCCACTGTATGGCCGTATGGATAACCTGGATGCCGGTAGCGTGATCGATGTGCTGGAGCAAAACCAGATTAAATTTAAAGTGGATGCAAATTCCGGTGCAATTCTGGTTGCCTCGGAAGATGTGCATATGGCGCGCTTGAAATTGGCGGAATTTGGTTTGCCATCTAACCCTACCCAGGGTTTTGAGATCATGGATAAAGAGCAACCATTAGGTACCAGCCAGTTTGTAGAAGGTACTCGTTACCAACGCAGTATTGAAGGTGAGCTTGCGCGTACCATCACCAGTATTAACAGCATTCGCAGTGCGCGCGTGCATTTAGCGATTCCGAAAAAAACCGTATTTGTTCGCGACGCTACCAACCCGACAGCATCAGTTTTTGTAGAAGTATTTTCCGGCAGGGGCGTTGAGCCTGCGCAAGTTAAAGCGATTATGAATCTGGTAGCTTCATCGGTACCTGGAATGAAAATGGCTGATGTAACGGTGGTTGACCAACACGGAAATTTGTTATCAACCGGTGAAGAAAGTGCGGATCTTTTACTCGCCGAAAAACAACACAAATATTCGCAGGAAGTAGAGTCAAGCGTTATCAAGCGCATTAACAGTATTTTGGAGCCTGTCGTCGGTAGCGGTAAATTCCGTGCAGAAGTGAGTGCGGATGTCGATTTTACGGCAGTAGAGCAGGCCGCTGAAACGTTTAATCCGGACTTGCCGGCAATTCGTTCCGAACAAACATTAAATGAGACCCGTCGAGCAGGTGATACTGCTGCGGGAATTCCTGGTGCACTAACTAATCAACCCCCAGGAGCAACAACGCAAGTTCCCGAACAGATCGATCCGGCTACCGGCCAACCGGTAGCGCCGGCACAACCAACCAATAATCGCGAACAAGCAACCCGCAATTATGAATTGGATCGCACCGTGAGCTATACCAAGCATCAGCAGGGCGCATTGAAGCGTCTAACGGTTGCGGTGGTGGTGGATGATAAAGTGGTAGTGAATGCCGATGGTACTCAAACCGTAACACCATGGACTGAAAACGAATTAGAACGTTTGTCTATACTGGTGAGAGATGCGGTGGGCTTCAGTGCGGTGCGTGGCGATAGCGTCAATGTATTGAACTCGCCGTTTGCAGGCCGGGTGCTTGATCCGAATGCTGGCGTAGAGGAAACGCCCTGGTGGGAACAATGGATCATACCCAACATCAAATACATTGCCAGCGTGTTGGTTATACTCCTGATTGTGTTTGGCTTGTTACGCCCGATGTTCAAAAGCCTTTCCAAACAAGGTGGCAGGTTGGCAGAGGAAGAAGAAGCCCGGCAATTGGCTGCGCTCGAAGCAGCGGGTGGTATGGCGGGCCTGGAAAATATGTCGGATGAGACGGTCACGCTAACCGGCGGCCATGCGCTTATGCTGCCCGGGCCTGAGCAAGGTTACGAAGAACAAATAAATGCTATTAAAGGTTTAATTGCCGATGATCCGGGTCGTGTTGCCCAGGTTGTTAAAAAGTGGATAAATCGCGATGACTGATGCAAATACCAACGATAAAGCGGTCGCCAAACCAGCGCTAAAAATGCGCTATGTGGATCAGGCAGCGATTTTATTGATGTCGCTGGGTGAATCCGATGCGGCGGAAATTTTGAAGCACATGGGGCCAAAGGAAGTACAACGCATTGGCGCTGCCATGACGCAATTACAAAATGTACAGCAATCTGAAGTGCAAGCTGTACTCGGTAATTTTTTGGACGAAGTGCGCACCTTAACCGGATTGGGTGTAGGTGCCGATAATTACATCCGTAAAATGTTGGTGACGGCATTAGGTGAAGATAAAGCGAACAGCTTGATCGACCGTATTTTGATCGGTGGTAATACCACAGGCCTGGATACACTCAAGTGGATGGAGGCACGTTCTGTTGCCGATATTATTCGCAATGAACACCCCCAGATCCAGGCGATTGTTATCGCGTATCTGGACGCCGATCAATCCGCTGAAATTCTCGGCTATTTTCCGGAAAAAGTACGCCTCGATATTATGATGCGTGTTGCATCATTGGACACTGTTCAACCGAGCGCACTGCAAGAACTGAACGATATTCTGGAAAAACAATTTTCCGGCAACGCCGCATCGCAAACGAAAACGATGGGTGGTTATAAAGTCGCTGCGGAAATTATGAATAACTTGGATGGTTCAATCGAAGCCGAGTTGATGGAAGGTATCAAAGAAATTGATGAAGACATGGGTAACCAGATTCAGGATCTCATGTTTGTATTCGACAATCTTAAAGAAGTGGATGACCGCGGTATTCAGGCATTGTTGCGTGAAGTTTCTTCCGATGTATTGGTTGTTGCACTTAAAGGTGCTGACGACGAACTCAAGGAAAAAATATTCAAAAATATGTCCAAACGTGCAGCCGAATTGTTGCGCGACGATTTGGAAACCAAACCACCAATGCGTTTGGCTGATGTAGAAGCTGCACAAAAAGAAATTCTTATTACTGCGCGTCGCATGGCCGATGCGGGCGAAATTATGTTGGGCGGCGGCGGCGACCAAATGGTGTAAACCGTGGTCGCCAGTTCATTGTTATTTGTTGTTGAAAATATGCTATCGAGCATATGTTGTTGAGATAGAACGCCCATGTCAGATTCCAGTTTACCCAGCCGCATTCCTGCCGAATCGGTTGATCAAGCAACTACCTGGGTGTTGCCGCCGGTGAGCGACAACGGAAGGGTGCTCTCGTCTGCTGAAAAAGAAGCGCGTGAGCGGCGTGAACGATTGTTACGGCGCGAACAGGAAAAAATTGAAACCGTTGAAATTCCTGTGGTTGAACAAGCACCACAAGTTGGTATGACTGCAGAAGAAATGCAGGCGATTTTTGACGAGGCAGAAAAAGAAGGTTTCGAGCAGGGTCATAAAGAAGGTTTCACCAAAGGCAATACCGAAGGTTATGAAGCGGGGCGCCAGCAAGGTTTAAAAGAAATGCGTGCGCAATTAGTCGCGGAACAGCAGCGCTTTCAAGCATTAGCTAATGCTTTATTGAATCCGTTAACTGCACAAGATGATGATATCGAACACATGTTGCTGGATGTCATTTGTACGCTCACCCAAAGTGTGGTGCAACGCGAATTGCAAACCGATTCATCGCAAACCCTGGCGTTGGTTCGCAACGCGATTGATGCATTACCGGTTGGCAGTAAAAATATTCGTGTCTGTGTAAATCCGGATGATCTGGCTGCGATTGAAACTTACGCGGCGGAGCAACAACTGGAGTGGAAATTTTTTGGTGATACCGAATTATTACCCGGTGGTTGCCGGATAGAAACACCGGAAAGCCGTGTGGATTTTTCTGTTTCTTCTCGTTTACAAACGGTGCTGGAACAATTTCTAACCAAACAATTGGCGAGCGGTGATGATGATTATGAAGAAGAATCTCCACACCACATCGATTCCTCATCTGCCTCTATATTCGATAACGAAAAGTAGACTGTTATGTCTGAACGCCAATCCCTAAAGTCACGTATTCGCAGTTACGCACCGCGCAAACCTACCGTGGTTGAACCGCAAGCGGAGGGTCGTATTACCCGTGCGGTAGGCCTGACATTGGAAGCCGTTGGATTGAATGTTTCAGTGGGGCGCCAGTGTGAAATTATCAATAACGATAATCGTCGAATTGAAGCTGAGGTCGTAGGTTTTGCGGGTGATAAAGTTTTCCTGATGCCGATCAAACAAGTAGAGGGCCTGCAACCAGGGGCTCGCGTTGTACCTGTGTCGACCCAAATGGGAATGCGTGTTGGACCACAATTACTTGGGCGTGTGGTTAACGGTATTGGCCAGCCCCTTGACGGTAAAGGCCCCTTGATTGGTGACGAGTTCCTCGATTTTCATCCTCGCGCAATCAACCCCTTACAACGTCATCCAATCAGCGAGCCGCTGGATGTAGGTGTTCGCGCTATCAATGCGTTAATTACGGTTGGTCGGGGCCAGCGCCTCGGCTTAATGGCAGGTTCCGGTGTCGGTAAAAGTGTGTTGATGGGTATGATGACCCGCTTTACCACGGCGGATGTCGTTGTGGTGGGGCTGGTTGGTGAGCGTGGCCGTGAGGTAAAAGAATTTATTGACCATATCCTGGGTGAAGAAGGGCTGCGCCGCGCGGTGGTAGTTGCATCACCTGCCGATGACGCTCCCTTGATGCGTTTACGTGCGTCGCAATTATCCAGTCGTATCGCCGAATATTATCGGGATCAGGGGTTGAATGTGTTGTTGTTGATGGATTCATTGACCCGTTTTGCCCAGGCACAGCGGGAAATCGCCCTGGCGATTGGTGAACCACCGGCCACCAAGGGTTATCCTCCTTCAGTTTTTGCCAAAATTCCCCAGTTGGTTGAGCGTGCCGGTAATGCGGCGGAAGGTGAGGGTTCCATTACGGCGTTTTACACCGTATTGACAGAGGGCGACGATCTGCAAGATCCGATTGCGGATTCCGCGCGCGCCATTCTGGATGGTCATGTGGTGCTTTCGCGCCGCTTGGCGGAAGAGGGGGTCTATCCGGCGATTGATGTAGAGGCCTCTATCAGCCGGGCCATGCAAAATATTGTGGATGAGGAGCATCTGAAAATGATGCAACGTTTCAAGCAATTATTAGCAAGGTATCAGCAGAATCGCGACCTTATTTCTATTGGTGCCTATACGCCGGGCGCTGATCCGGATACTGATATGGCGATTGAACGTTTTCCTCATTTGCGGGCTTTCATCCAGCAAGGCATCAAACAAGGGGTGCATATGCCCGAATGTGTTGCCAACCTTAAATCCCTGTTAAAACCCCCTGCAAATACCCGCGCGAATAGCCCGTTGGCCGCGCAACATCGTCAAAAATAAATACTTTTTTAATTATAAAAATACAAGTGGTCTATTTTTAATACGTAATTACTATTTTATTCAATCTCTCGTTGGGGAAGTTAATTAATGGCGGAATCGCGGGCAAAACGCATGCAGGTTGTATTGACGTTGGCGGTGCGCCAGGAGGATGAAGCCGCTGAAAAATTACGTCAATTTCGCGACCAGGTAGCGCAAGAAGAACACCAGTTGCAGGATTTACGTGATTACGCTGCCCAGTATTTACAAGCACAAGGCGGACTCCGTGAGGGCGTTCTTGCCCACGAGTTGATTAATTACAGCAGTTTTATCCATCGCTTGAATGAGGCATGCGCTGAGCAAGAAGGTAAAGTATTGCGTATGCAATCCCTGCTGCTCAACATGCAGAAGCAGTGGCAGATTAAACATCAAAAACGCAAGTCAATTGAGGATTTGATCAAACGTTTGCAACATGAAGATGATGTAATCCTTGAAAAGCGTTTGCAGAAAGAATTGGATGAACTAAGCTCGCTGCAGTTACGGCATAGGTCCAGTCAGGAATAAATCGCTGATTTAACCTGGAAAACTGGACAAGTCCCTACTGCAAGTCAGGCGTTATAGGCTATCCTTAGGGGGTGCCTGCCGATGGGCCACCCCAGAGCCGGGAATGATCTGAAGTATTTTAACGAGGTAAGACATGGCGATCACGTCAACAGTATCCCCTGACGGTAATCAAGTCACAATTTATATCCAGGGCCGCTTTGATTTTAGTTCCCACCAGGAATTCCGTAGTGCCTACGAAAAACTTTCCCATGCACCGACACATTATCGAGTCGATTTACAAGGTACTTCGTATCTGGATAGTTCTGCGTTGGGTATGTTGTTGCTGTTGCGCGACTACGCCGGTGGTGAGCAATCCAATATCCAAATCGTAAATTGCGCTCCCGATGTGAAAAAGATTTTATTGATCTCCAATTTTGAGCAGCTATTTGACATTCAATAATTGCCTTGCGGTAATTGATTGTTAGTAGTTTTCACTTTTCCAGTTGCAAAGGTTTGTTTCCACCTTCTTTTACGTTGAGTGTGTGAGTGTTGTATGGAAGCGATCTTATGAATGATGTGCGTCGTTTGAAAATTCTGGTCGCTGACGATACAGATACCGACAGACTTATTTTGGAAAGTATTGTACGCAAAGAAGGACACACTGTTGTTTCTGCGTGCAATGGCCTTCAAGCAATTGAAGTCTACAACGCTGAGCGGCCGGATATTGTTTTGCTGGATGCGTTGATGCCGGAACTGGATGGTTTTGGTGCGGCGCGAAAAATCAAAGAGCTGGCGGGTGATGAGCTGGTTCCCATTATTTTTCTCACGTCATTGTCTGATACCGAATCCCTGGTGCAATGCCTGGATGCGGGCGGTGATGATTTTTTATCCAAACCCTACAACCGCATTATCCTCCAGGCCAAAATAAAATCTTTCAATCGCATGCGCGAACTGCACAGCACTATGCTGACCCAGCGCGACCAGATTGTGCAATACAACAATCGCTTGTTACAGGAGCAAATGGTCGCTAAACATGTGTTTGATAACGTTGCACATAGCGGCTGTTTAAACGCAAATAATGTGCGCTATTTCTTATCGTCACTCGCGGTATTTAACGGTGATGTGTTGGTTGCGGCGATGCGTCCTTCAGGCAGTATGATGGTATTGCTGGGCGATTTTACCGGTCACGGTTTGCCCGCAGCCATTGGCGCTATGCCGTTGGCATCCACATTTTACGGCATGGTACCCAAAGGGTTTTCCATGACCGATATTCTGCGCGAAATTAATGGCAAATTAAAAAATATCCTCCCGGTCGGTATTTTTTGCTGCGCGGTGATGATGGACATTAATTTTCGCAAACGAAAAATTAAAATCTGGAACGGTGGTTTACCGGATTGTTTTGTCCATCGGCATTCCGATGGCAGTATTACTCCCGTTAAATCAACCCATCTTCCTTTAGGGGTTTTATCAAATCGCGCATTCAAAGATGACTGTGAATATATTGAGCTAGAAAAAAATGACCGTATTTTTGTTTGGTCAGATGGTATTCACGAAGCACGCAATGCCACGGGCGAAATGTTTGGTGAAGCGCGGTTAAAACAGGTATTTACCAACAATCGTAACCAGAATCGCTTGTTTGATGAAATCATCGAAGGAGTTCAACAATTCGTCGGTGGTGGAGAAAAGGATGATGATTTGTCGCTACTGGAAATTCGTATGGATGAACCGGAGCGGGTTAATGCCTATGCCAAAGAAGCCAGCGACCGTTTCGGCAATGCCGATATTGAATGGAGTATGCGTTTCGAAGTAAAACCTACCAGCTTCAAAGTATTTGATCCGTTGCCCATGTTGTTAAACGTGCTTATGGAAGTTCCCAGCCTGCGCGGATTCAGCAGCACGCTTTACACTATTTTGGCTGAGCTCTATACCAATGCATTGGAGCATGGCGTACTTAAGTTGGACTCTGGACTTAAGCAAACACCAGATGGTTTTTCAGAATATTATCGCTTGCGTGAAGAGCGGATTAACCTCGTTGATAGCGGTTACGTACGCATCAATATCTTGCATAAAACCAATGAAAATGGCGGCTTGCTAAAAGTGCGCATTGAGGACAGCGGCGACGGTTTTGATTTTGCCAATCGCAGCCAAAACAATCTGTCAGCGTTCGGCTACAGTGGGCGTGGTATTGCTTTGGTGGAAAAACTTTGTGGTGGTGTGAAATACTCTGGCCGTGGCAATATTGCGGAAGTTGATTTCTCCTGGCTGAAAGATGACTAACGCAAATGTTGATGCGACACAATATTAATTGAGATGCCAATCGATGGAACACCTGGACTACGACACCCTAAATACGCTGAAGCAAGTAATGGAGGATGATTTCAATCTATTGATTGAAACCTTCAAACAGGATTCCACCGAGCGCCTTAAAAAATTGCAGGAGCTTATCCAGGGAAATGACGCCGACCTGATTCGCCGGGCAGCTCATAGTTTTAAAGGAAGTAGTAGTAATATTGGTGCCCAGCAGCTCTCGGCCCTGTGTGCTGCGCTGGAAAAGAAAGCACTTGCAGGCGAGTTCGACAATTTGACCGGGGATGTGGCACTTATTGAGCAGGAATTTCAGCTTGTTCTAACTCAGTTGGATGCATTTCATTAATTTCCCTCGCCAACTTGTGTTGGCACCTCCCTTGCAATATCTCCGCTGAACCTACTTATCGACTGGGCAAACGGCAAACACTTGCCGTTGCTTATGGCAGGAGCAGCAAATGAATAGTGGCAATCTTCTTAATAGCTTGCTGGGTGCAACGGGGGCCAACGCGGCTACCAGTAAAAATGCATCACCTAAAATCCGTATTGATACCGGCGAGCAATTTCGTAATGCATTGGAACAGGCGCGGCCAGAAGTTGCCGCTCCTAAACCTGCTGCGCGAAAAGCGCCACCGGCTCCCGCCCAGAAGGCAGAGCCACGTCTGGCTGATGTTGTGGACTCCCGCGCTAAAGCCAAAGCAGATATTCGCCCATCCGTGGAGCGTCAGGGTGAAAAGCCTGCTACTGCAAACACGAGCACCAGTAAAAAAAGCGACACCAATAGTTGTAGTAAAGTTAGCGGCACGGGAAAAGGTACGGAATCGGGGGACGCCGTTCCTCAGCAAAGTGATGATGTTGACCAGGCTGCAGCGACCCGGATCAAACCTGTTGAGGAAGTTGATGGGATGGATGGGGAAGCTCCGGTAGCTACTTCTTCCGATATATTACTGAGTCTTGAAACAGGGCTTTCGCCAGATCTCAATAGCGCAAGCCCTGAGTTAGTGCTGGATGATTCATTGGAGAAAGGCGTGACTGCCGAAGACGCGCCAACAGACCCGGCACTTCTTCCTCTTGATGCCTCGCTCATATACCCCTTAATCGCCACACCACCAGAGAATGCTCCTGCGCTTCAAGTATTGGTTGGCGAGAATATTCAAAGTGCGAGTGATTTACCTGCAACAGACGTAGATGCATCTATATTGGTAGCCCAGTCTGGTGCGACGGTAGGTGCAACTTCTGTGCTTAATAATGCTTCAAGTGCGAATGCTAACAATACTTCTTTGACGGCAGCGGTAATTAATCAATTGCCAGCAGACGCTATAGCCACGGATACCGGCGAGCAAGTTGCTGTATCAGGTGAATCAACGCCAGATGCGGATACATCCGCGGCGGACAATCCGGATTTCCTCTTGCTGAGTGGTAAAGCAGTACTTGGAAAATTGATGGATTCAAATGTTTCCGGTGATAAAGCAGCTCCGATAGTCGATACGGCAAAACCCGCGTTAACCTCTACTGCGTTGGCTGAACCTCTGGTTCGTTTAGCGGAATCCCAATCCCCGGCGGCGAGAAGCTTCGTGGTACAAACCGGTGTGCCAGTTACCGTTGGCCAACCGCAATGGAGCCAGGCTGTTGGTGAAAAAGTATTATGGTTGGCTGCGCAAAATGTGAGTTCTGCCGAAATTCGTCTGGATCCTCCGGATCTCGGACAATTACATGTGAAAGTCAGTGTGAATCAGGATCAGGCCTCCGTAACGTTTACCAGTCCGCATCCGATGGTACGTGATGCATTGGATCAACAACTCAACCGCTTGCGTGAAATGTTTTCCGAGCAGGGTTTGAATCTGGTGAACGTTGATGTCTCTGATAAGTCTTTTGCCCAACAGGAGCAAGAGCGCGGGCAGGGTGGAAATGCCAATACATCTGGTGATGTAGACGATGATGAACTTACTCCGGTGGCAATGACACCGATTACCTCAACTCGCCTGGTTGATCATTACGCCTGATTATTTAATTTTCCTCTCAAACAACTCTTTAATGGCGAGAAGCTGAGCGAATTGCTCAGCTTCTCTACATCTTTGTTTTTTATCGAATTTCCCCTCGCAAACTGCACAGCCACTGCTAAGCTTCAAAGGCGATACTGGCACAGGTATTGCTCAAACCCTTTTGATCTCTGAAAGTGACGGAGTTTTGACATGGCTGCTGCTCCACAAAAAGCGACAAGCGACGCAGGCGATGATGCCGGCGGTAAAAAGAAGAAAAAATTATTCTTAATTATTGGTTTGGCGGTTGCGTTGGTCGCTGTTTCTATTGGAGGAACAGTGGTTGCGCTCAAAATGTTATCGCCAGCGCCTGCCGCTACTGACGAAAAATCGGCTGCCAAAGAAGAGGAAAAGCCTTCGCTGGAACCCGCTATTTATTTCGACATGGCTCCTAATTTCACTATCAATTTTAATGTGAATGGCCGGCAGCGTTATCTGCAGGCGGCGATCACATTGTTATATCGCGACCCTGCATTGGAAGCATTATTGAAGTTACACATGCCCGCGATTCGCAATGGTTTGGTGATGTTATTCAGTGGCAAAAACTTTGATGAATTACAAACTACCGAGGGTAAGGAAACTCTAAAAGCGGAAGCTTTGGAAATCATCAATAACCAGTTAAAGAAAGAACAGCAAGCACTCGCTGAAAAAAGTGAAGATGATGAAAAAAAATCACCTTCCACGGTTGAGCAAGTGCTGTTCACCAATTTTGTAATGCAATAAGGAATACGTCGTGCAAGATCTACTCTCACAAGACGAAATTGACGCGCTCTTACACGGTGTTGATGACGGTGATATAGATACCGAATCGGATGTAGAGCCGGGTACGGTAAAAAATTATGACCTGACCAGCCAGGATCGTATTGTGCGTGGGCGCATGCCGACGCTGGA
Organism: Cellvibrionaceae bacterium; assembly: GCA_021151825.1. Lineage (GTDB taxonomy): Bacteria > Pseudomonadota > Gammaproteobacteria > Pseudomonadales > Cellvibrionaceae > Cellvibrio. The sequence continues at coordinate 119,974 of JAGKWQ010000016.1, read as the reverse complement.
GATGATCAACGAACGTTTTGCACGTTACACCCGTATCAGTATGTTTAATCTATTGCGTAGAACAGCGGATGTATCTGTTGGCGGTGTACAAATCCAGAAGTTCGGTGAATACGTGCACACGTTGTATGTCCCCACCAGTTTAAACATGGTGAAGTTTCGCCCGTTGCGCGGTACTGCATTAATTATTCTGGATGCGCGCCTGGTATTTAAATTAGTTGATAATTTTTTTGGTGGCGATGGTCGCCATGCAAAAATTGAAGGCCGTGAATTTACACCGACAGAGTTACGTGTTGTACAGATGGTTTTGAATCAGGCATTTGTGGATTTAACCGAAGCCTGGAAAGCAGTATTTCCGATCACGTTTGAATATGTCCATTCTGAAGTCAATCCTTCGCTCGCCAACATTGTGAGCCCAAGTGAAGTGGTTGTTGTGAGCACATTTCATATCGAATTGGATGGCGGCGGCGGTGAAATGCATATCACTGTTCCTTATTCCATGATTGAACCTATTCGCGAAGTCCTTGATGCAGGTTTGCAAAGCGATAGTGATGAGCACGATGAGCGTTGGGAAAAAGCGCTGCGTGAAGACGTGCTTTCCGCAAAAGTGGATTTGGAATGCGATATTGTTCGTCGCGATATTACTCTGCGCGATATTGTGGATTTAAAAGTAGGTGATGTTATTCCAGTAGATTTTCCGGATTATCACGTGCTTACCGCGAATGGTGTTCCTATGTTTCGTACCCAGCTCGGGCAATCCAACGGATTCCTTTCATTAAAAGTAAAACAATTTATTGATCGCAGCAGCGCCTACAACATAACAGGCACTAAAGGCGAAAACTCAAACGTGAACAAAGGTGATAAAAATGGCAGATGATGACATTGATCAGGACTCAATGGCTGATGATTGGGCCGCTGCAATGGCTGAGCAGGCCGATGTTGATGAGGCTATGGCTCACGCGGTAAGTTTTGATGAATTAAAAAATGAAGTTACCAAACAATCCGCACCGGGCAGTCCCGATCTGGATGTAATCCTGGATATCCCTGTTTCCATTTCGATGGAAGTAGGGCGCACATCAATTACCATTCGCAATTTATTGCAATTGAATCAAGGGTCGGTTATCGAACTGGATCGATTGGCCGGTGAGCCATTGGATGTATTGGTGAATGGAACTTTGATTGCGCACGGTGAAGTGGTTGTAGTTAATGAAAAATTCGGAATTCGAATGACCGACGTGATTAGCCCGGCCGAGCGGATCAAAAAATTACGTTAGTGGATATAAGTTAGGAATGCACAATGAGCCCCGCATTTAAAAAAGTAATTTACAGCGTGACAGGGGCGGGGCTATTAGCAGCTGCGATGACTTGCACTGCTGCTAATGATGTTACTGCGTCACCGCCTACTGAAATATCATCAACCGTTGCTACCTCGGTTGCTGCGACAAGTTCACCAGTTGGCGCATCACCGGTTTCAACTGTACAAAATCCGAATGAAACCTCTGTTTCAGCGGCCCCGCAAAACGATGCGCAAACGCCCGCGAATAACACCAATCCCTATTACAAAAATGCAAATAGCCCGCCTATCGGCAGCGGTGGGCATTTGTTGAACGTAACCCTTGGCTTACTGTTGGTAATCGGTTTGATTTTTGGTCTCTCCTGGTTTGTAAAACGCTTCAGCCAGGGAAATCTTTCCGGTACGTCACACTTAAAAATTATTGCCACTATGCCGTTGGGTACACGTGAGCGCATCGTATTAATTGATGCGGGTGGCCAGCAATTACTGTTAGGTATTACTCCGACACATATCAATACCTTGCATACATTTGATACCCCTATCGCCGCTAATTCAGCGGATATCAACACCTCCGATTTTGGGCGCAAGTTGATGGCGATATTACAACGGCCAAGCGATGCTGACGATCAATCGAATGGCAATAATAATTCCGGAAAGCGGGAATGATTATGGTGAACTATCAAGCGCCCATTGTTAAAAAATTAATCAGCTTGTGCTCTATTTTACTGCTCTGGTTGATCGCTGGTGTAGTTGCGGCACAAACCAGCTTGCCGCCAATTACAGACCCTGGCTCAGGGAATTTGCCCTTGTCGCAAACCAATGGGTCTCAACTCGGCAGCCTTCCGGCAATTCCAGGTTTGCCGGCGTTAACGGTAAAAACCAATCCGAATGGAACGCAAGAATACACAGTAACTTTGCAAATTCTTGCGATTATGACGGCGCTGACTTTTTTGCCAGCGATATTAATGATGATGACCTCATTCACGCGCATCATTATTGTGTTTTCCATTTTGCGGCAAGCATTGGGTTTGCAGCAATCGCCATCCAACCAGATTCTGATTGGTCTCGCGCTTTTTCTTACATTATTTATTATGCAGCCGGTATTAAATAAGGTGAACGAGGACGCGCTTCAACCCTATCTCAACCAGCAAATCACTGCTCAGGATGCGCTGGCAAAAACTGCAGCACCATTTCACAGTTTTATGCTGGCGCAAACGCGTGAGTCAGATATTTCGCTTTTTGTTGGTATTGCCAAACATCCGCCCATTGCAACACCGGAAGAAACGCCGTTTAACATATTGGTCCCGGCATTTATTATTAGTGAATTAAAAACGGCATTCCAGATTGGTTTTATTATTTTCATCCCTTTTTTAGTGATTGATATTGTCGTATCCAGTGTGCTTATGGCCATGGGTATGATGATGTTGTCACCATTGATTATTTCCTTGCCATTTAAAATTATGCTGTTTGTATTGGTGGATGGCTGGGCCATGATTGTAGGCACGCTCGCTGCCAGTTACGGCATATGACGGAGGTATTATCATGACACCCGAAGTCGTTATGGATTTATTTGCAGATGCTTTTTATCTCACTATTTTAATATTGTTGGTAATTATTGGCCCTGGCCTGATTGTTGGTTTGATCGTGAGTATGTTTCAGGCTGCCACCCAAATTAACGAGCAAACGCTAAGTTTTTTACCGCGTTTGATTGTAACCCTGATTACATTGATGATTGCCGGCCCCTGGTTACTAACTAAATTTATGGACTTGTTCAACCGGCTCTTTTCCAGTGTGCCGAGTTTAATCGGTTAGGTTTTTTTTGCGATGCAAGAACTGATCATCAGCGAAGAGCAGCTCAGCCAATTTATCGGCACTTACATATGGCCGATGTTGCGTATTAGCGCGTTCTACTTTGCAGTTCCTGTCATCGGTGCGCGTACAGTACCGGCGCGTTTGCGGATTATCCTTACTCTGTTCACAACTATGTTGGTTGCTCCGGTTTTACCTGCTGCGCCAGTTACTTCTTTATTATCGATGCAAGGATTTGGAATAGTAATTCAAGAAGTGCTGATTGGATTGGCGCTCGGGTTTTGTATGCAAGTTGTTATGCATGTCTTTGTGCTGGCCGGGCAATTTATGGCGATGAAGATGGGCTTGGGATTTGCAGCCATGAATGATCCTTCCAGCGGCGTGAGCGTGACGATTTTGTCGCAATTTTATTTATTGCTATCAACATTATTATTTTTAAGCACGAATGGTCATTTGGTGGTGTTGCAGTTGTTGATTGATAGTTTCACCACCTTTCCTATTGGTGGAGAGGGTATGAATAGCGCTCATTTTTCCACGATTGTGGATATGGGCTCCTGGTTATTTAGCGCAGGTTTATTGGTGAGCCTGCCGTTATTCACGTCATTGATGATTGTGAATATGTCGTTTGGGGTGATGAGCCGCTCGGCCCCGCAATTAAACGTATTTACCGTTGGTTTCCCGATCACATTGATTTTTGGGTTTGTGCTTATGTGGTTTACCCTGGCCAATTTCCTGCCTGTTTATTACGACATTATGGAAGAAGGAATTGGCACGCTGCGTACTTTGGCTTTGAGCCCCTGACAGAAAAGGTGAGCTATGGCTGAAGAAGATGACAGTGGTCAGGAAAAAACGGAAGAGGCCAGTTCGCGCAAGATCGAAAAAGCGCGCGAAGAAGGCCAGATTCCCCGTTCCCGCGATTTAACTACCACAGCCGTTTTAATGTTGGCGACCATTGGTCTCTATATATTTGCCGGCTTTATGGCAGACAAAATAATAGGCATCACCCGCGCCAATTTTATTCTCACTCGTGAAACTATTTTTGATACCAATGCCATGATCGGTCATTTGGGTGCTGCTATTTATGAAGGGTTATTCAGCATAGTCCCGTTGATGGCGGTGCTCCTGATTGCGTCGATTGCCGGGCCAATCGCGTTGGGCGGATTTATTTTTAGTGGCAAAGCGATAACTCCCCAGTTCAATCGAATGGACCCCATTGCGGGTATCAAACGTATGTTTTCCATGAACTCGTTAATCGAGTTACTCAAGTCGATCGCTAAAGTATCGCTGATTTTATGGGCCACGATTTTGATCTTGCAGTTGTATGCGCAAGATATGTTTCGTTTGTCGGATGAAAGCGTTGGTAACGCCATTATCCATTCATTAGATATTTCTATTTTTGCAACGATCTTGTTATCCGTAACAACGATTTTTATTGCAGCGATTGATATCCCTATCCAGATTTACCAGTACAACAAAAAATTAAAAATGTCGCGGCAGGATTTGAAAGACGAAGCCAAAGATACCGATGGTAAGCCGGAAGTCAAAGGCCGTATTCGCCAGTTGCAAAGAGAGATGGCGCAACGCCGCATGATGGGTAACGTACCGCAGGCTGATGTGGTAATTACCAACCCGGAACATTTTTCGGTGGCACTGCGCTATGACCCGGAAACGATGGATGTACCGATTATGCTCGCCAAGGGCGGCGATCACATGGCAATGAAAATCCGCGAAATCGCCAACGCCCATAAAATTGAAATTATCCAATCACCGGTACTGGCGCGCGCGATTTTTTATACCACTGATGCTGATGAAGAAATTCCCGCCGGTTTATATCTCGCCGTAGCCCAAGTGCTTGCCTATGTATTTCAACTGCGTAACTACCGTAAGGGTAAGGGCGACAGACCGCAATATCCGCGTAATATCAATGTGCCGCGTGATATGCGTTATGACGCTAAAGGTAAGCTTGATAATTAAGATCCCCATTCATAGCTTCCATCGCCTCAGTTTGAGTCTCCCGCCATAGAATATAGCTGGCCAATATCACTTCAATTAGTTGGTACGAAGTGCAAAGGTCTGTTTTTTTTCACATAGCGTTAAAAATATACTTTCATCTCTGAATTGGTCGCTGCTCTGGGAATAACCGCAGGAAATCTCCAGAATGAATATGAAGCACAGTATTTGGAAGGGACTTCTCGCCTAACCTATGAAGAATTAATTGATGGCATTAGGGGCAGATTGGAAAAGCCAGCTTGACATTATGTATATGAGCTTATGAGAGACTGTTGTGAATCAAACGTTATAGATCATATCGTTTAAAGCCCGTGTTCTGGAAGGATGTCCAATTGATTTTGATGGATCAGAATTTATGTATGGGGAAGCGGCTGGTTTTGCAAAGAATCAAGCGAAATTTAAAGATTTAGTTATTTCTGGGCTTGAAGAGACGCGTTTCGAACTCGTCGAGATATTCCATTTGTCGCCAATCGATCAGGCAAGTTGGATATCTGAAAGTGTAGATAAGACTGACATATTGGATTTATTGGACGAAGTAAATGTGGCAGGCGAATTCAGATTTAGTGCTTTCCGCTCATCTAACTTTTTCAAGAAACATAGATGACGATAATTTAAAGAGAGCTTTGATGATTGCTAGACTATATGACAAGTTCAAAGCACGGGCACTTATCGAAATTTAGCCTCTGATTAGTAAGCTCTGATTTGTTTTCAACAGGTTATTCTGCAGCAATAATGATTAGCTAATACGTACCAAAATATCGTTGCGTTATTGATAATAACCAACCTATATCCGGGTTGGTTATTTTTCTCGTTGACTACTGCTGTTTATCATCTGCATTTACGCAATTACTGCAACGGCGATAGGCCACATATCCCCTCGGTATCGATGTGCCACGGGAGATGCGTTATGGCGCTAAAGAGAAGCTTGATACTTAGAGCTATTTGCTTCGATAATTGAAATTGTCCACCCTTAAAGAGGGCGAAGCATTTCTTCATAGAGTTTTACTACTTCGTCCGGCACCGTATTATCAAATTCACCTAAACCAAGTTCATATCGTTTTTTCTGAAGGTCATCATAAATTTCCTGTGATCTTTTTTTAATATATTCTTGTTCAGTTTTGTCTGGTTGTATGGATAATCGATTTTTCAGCGAACTTCCGTCGTTAATATTACCCCACCAGTCACCTCGTATTGTTGCGGCTTCATAGTGTGCGAGAGCTTCTATGACATATGCTCGTTTTTCTTCAGCAGGCAGTTGGTCAATTTGTTTCCATATCTCAATTGAGGTTCCTATTTGAGTGATGGCGGCAGTTGAGCCATAAATTGCGGCCTTATACAAAGTAGAATTTGATTCATCTATAGATTCTGCTCTGTTTGCCAACTCATGCATTGCGCGAATATCACCAGATTCACTTAGCTTATTTAAAGTTTCCTTGTCATAGTTTTGATATTCGTTCTTTTCATCCGGGCCATAAAAACTGTAATTTCCTCTGGATGCAAACCAGGCTGTAATTTTTGCTCTTGAAGCGGCATCTCCCATTGGATTCCACGTTTGTTTTTGTCCAGTGAGCTCTGACTTTTTTTCTAATTCTTTTTTATTAAAAGGCAATGGTTGACTTTTTTGTGGAGTTGATAAGTGAGTGTTTGGTTCTTTTATTTCACTTGGCGCGTAGCTGGTCGGAACTCTAGTGTGTTGAAACCAAACGACTAGTAATAATATTGCAATGCTGCTTATTGCCAATAATAGGTATTTTCGATTTCTAAATGCTTCATTGAAAACCATAATGAATACTTCCTTAAATTAACCACTTAGCAGTGCAATGCGCTGCTAAGTGATGGGTGTTATTTCACATCAGCACATTGAACAGCTAACGTTGCTAGATATTTTTCACCGCTATAACTACACGCCCGTATCGTATCATCCCTTGCAAGCTCTGCATTAGCTCTGCAAGTTGGCCCAGGTTCGATGGTTCGTGAAAACTCAAAGCCCAAGATATTTTTAAATGCTCCGTTGATGGACCAGGTTTGAGATGTCGTCTCCGAGCATTTTGTACTGACGAAATAGCTAAAATCTGATCTTGCAGTATTTTGGCATTGCATTACTGCATTTACTATTGTTGCAGGGTACTCCTTACAGAATTTTATGTGCTGTTCTCGTTCAATTTGCTCCGGAGTTTTTGGAGGTGGCGGAGGAGGTGGTGGTGGAGGCGGAGGTGGCGGAGGTGGATCTGGAACCCATGTGCATGTTGTAGTGACTTTGCAGGTCATGGTGTATGAGTTACCAGTCCATGTCATTGTACAATCCTGCTTTGGAGTGCAAATGTAAGCAGCATTTGCTGGCACTGCTATAAAACTCATTAAGCTGGAAATCACAAAAAAGAAAATGCTTTTCGGAGATCCCCGGGATAAAAAAAATCCCCATAGGTGAAGCAGTCCTCGGTTAATCCTAAACATATATAGCTCCTGATAAATTTTTATTTACCTTAATCATTAAGGCAGGCGAATATTAATAAGACTTATAAGGCTAAACAATGAAAATAATGCTATTTGTCTTATTTTTATGATGTGCTTCTTTTTATGAGCACTTGTAGTCAATATCCTACAAGCCGGTGGGATATTGGCTACTTGTGAATAGCTTTTGTGTTTCAAAACTACTGCTAAACATTTAGGTACACTTCTTGCGATAACACGGAAAACCGACTTAAACCGTCAAGAATCCGTGACTATGGCGCTACCGACTTTTAACCAACTCAACAACGTGAATGGCAGGGCTGTCCTTGGTTCTATCAAGGGTGCCGGGCGCGGTAATTTGGGTATTCCCATTTTGCTGATGATGTTGTTGGCAATGATCATATTGCCGATTCCGCCATTGCTGCTGGACGTATTCTTTACCTTCAATATCGCGCTCTCGCTGGTGGTTTTGCTGGTGAGTATCTATGCGTTGCGGCCGCTCGATTTTGCGGCGTTTCCCACGATTTTGTTGATTGCTACTTTGTTGCGCCTCGGTTTGAACGTGGCGTCTACCCGTGTGGTTTTGCTGGAAGGACATAACGGCGGCGATGCTGCCGGTAAGGTGATTGAGGCGTTCGGTCATGTGGTGATCGGCGGCAATTTGGCAGTTGGTATTGTGGTGTTCATCATTTTGATGATCATTAACTTTGTGGTAGTTACCAAAGGTGCTGGCCGTATTTCGGAAGTGAGTGCGCGTTTTACGTTAGATGCAATGCCCGGTAAACAAATGGCGATCGATGCGGATCTGAACGCGGGTTTGATCGACCAGGACCAGGCGCGCACCCGTCGCCAGGAAGTTGCCGCGGAAGCCGATTTCTACGGCGCGATGGATGGTGCGAGCAAGTTCGTACGCGGCGATGCGGTCGCGGGCATCATGATTATGTTTATCAATATTTTCGGTGGGCTGGCTATCGGGATGCTTCAACATGATCTGGATTTCAACACCGCATTCGAGCACTACACCATCCTGACTATCGGTGATGGCTTGGTAGCGCAAATCCCGGGTTTATTGCTGTCTGTTGCTTCAGCGATTCTGGTAACCCGTGTTAACACCGCACAAGACATGGGTAAACAGGTGGTCTCGCAAATGTTTACCTCACCTAAAGCCTTGGCGGTTGCTGCAATTATGTTGGTGGTTATGGGGTCTGTACCCGGTATGCCGCATCTCGCATTTTTGAGTTTGGGGATATTGTGCGGAGGCTTGGCTTACTACATTCATTGGCGCAAGCAACAGCCTGCGGCCGTGGAAGATAATTCATTTATTCCTGCGGGCGCGCGTTTAGCAGGTGAGGGGCCTTCTTCCTTACCGGCTGGTGGCGGCGCGAGCATCGCTCCGCAACCGCGTTCTGTTCCGGCATTGCCACCAGGCGCACCTGAATCTCCGGAGCTGGGCTGGGATGATGTTCAACCTGTGGATGTAATTGGTCTGGAAGTGGGGTATCGCCTTATTCCTATGGTTGATAAAAACCAGGGTGGAGAATTGCTAGGTCGTATTAAAGGTGTGCGTAAAAAGTTGTCACAGGAAATGGGGTTCCTGATTCCGTCGGTACACATCCGTGACAACCTGGATCTTAACCCTACCGGTTATCGCATCAGCTTGATGGGCGTATCTATGGCGGAAGCGGATGTTTATCCGGATCGTGAACTGGCGATTAATCCCGGCCAGGTATTCGGCTCTATTGATGGGATCAAAACCAAAGACCCGGCCTTTGGCCTGGATGCTATCTGGATCAGCCCAAACCAACGGGAGCAGGCTCAAACATTGGGCTACACGGTCGTGGACCCGAGCACAGTGGTTGCGACCCATCTCAATCAGATATTGCAGCATCATACTTTTGAGTTGCTAGGCCATGAAGATGTACAAAAACTGTTGGATATGTTGGCCAAAACTTCACCCAAACTGGTGGAGGAATTGGTACCGAATACCATCAGTATCAACACCTTGTTGAAGGTATTGCAGAACCTGTTGCGTGAGCGAGTACCCATTCGCGATATCCGCTCCATCGCCGAAGCCTTGGCGGGTACGACGGGCAGGAGTCAAGATCCCGCCGCTTTAACCTCACTTGCAAGGGTGGCTTTAGCGCGGCAAATCGTCCAAAACATCATTGGAAACGAGCGAAACCTGCCTGTTATCACGCTTGAGCCCAGTTTGGAACAGTTGTTGCTAAATACCGTGCAGCAGGCACAAAAAGCCGGCGCTGATGACAGTGCCTTTATTGAGCCGGGTTTGGCGGAGCGCTTGCAGCAATCGTTAATGAGCGCAGCGCAGAAGCAGGAAATGGCAGGTAAGCCGTTGGTATTGTTGGTTGCTGCGCCTTTGCGCCCGATGCTGTCCCGCTTCGTTCGTCACAGTGTTCCGGATATGCGGGTATTGGCTTACACCGAAGTACCGGACAACAAACAAATTAGTATTGATGCCAGCGTTGGTGCTGACAGAAAGTAGCTGTTGATAGAAAGTAACCCAAGTCGCCTCTAGGGGCAGGAGTTGAACATGCAAGTCAAACGTTTCGTAGCTGCTGATATGCGCCGCGCGTTGGAATTGGTCCGCCAGGAGCTGGGGCCAGATGCAATTATTCTCTCCAGTAATCGCATTCCGGAAGGTGTGGAATTGCTGACAACCATGGGCTCGGATCTGGAGCTCAAGCAATTACAAAATCGTCCGTTCTCTGATGCAACCTTTGCCCCTAGCGAGCCGCTGCTGAGTGATGGTGAAATCTCTCCGCGTATGCTTGGTGCCAAACCAGTGCGCAAAACAGCGCCGGTTATTACCGAAGTCCCGCATCATCCGAACTCGGGTAAAACCGGTGCGCAATTGGCAGACGATATTGAAAAAGCGCGTCAACGCATGATGGCTGCGCGTAAGGCGGAAGAATCTGCAAAAGAATTTTTAGTGGGAAAAAATACCGTGGTCAATGCCGGTATTCCACGTCATGCAGCAGCGACAACTGCCAGGCCAAAAACCGGTATGAGCGCAGCAGAAAAATATCCGTTAGTGGACGATATGGCTGTGGCGACAAAACCTGTGCTTTCTAAAGAGTCATTGTCGTTTCGCGAAACATTAATTCAGGAATCCCGCGCTAAAGAATCTGCTGCGCTTGTAACTGAAGCAGCAAAAGATTCTGTTGATCAAAATGCACAATTGTCTGAATTGCAGGCTGAAATTGCCGATATGCGTTTCTTGTTGGAACAACAGTTGGATCGCCTGACCGGTCAGCAAACCATCCCAACCGATTCACCAGTGTTGGCGAGTGTAAGTCGTCGCCTTGAGCGCTTGGGATTACCCAAAGATGTTGTGGGCAGCGTGATTAAAGCCTGTACCAAAAACAAAACCCTGAGCGATGCATGGCCGGATGCGCTGGCAAACCTTGCGCATCAATTGCCGATTAATGGTCGCGATATCGTAGAGCAGGGCGGTGTATTTGCCTTTGTTGGTCCAACCGGTGTGGGGAAAACAACCACCATCGGTAAACTTGCTGCGCGCTATGTATTACAGCACGGTGCCGACAAGGTAGCGCTGATTACTACCGACACCTATCGCATTGCAGCCCATGACCAGTTGCGTTCACTCGCGCGTATTTTGCGTGTACCGGTGCGTGTAGTGGATGAAGCCAATCCGCTGGATAACGTATTACGCAGCCTGCGTCATTGCAGCCTGGTATTAATTGACACCGCCGGTTTCCGCCATGGTGATCCGCATTTGAAGGCGCAGTTAAAAGCCCTTGCTGAACAGCAACAGGTAAAAACCTATCTGGTGATGTCATGTAACAGTCAGGCGCAAATGCTGAAGGCATCGATTCACGCCTACGGCGCGGCGCGCTTGCAAGGTTGCATTCTGACCAAACTGGATGAGACAGCGAGCATGGGTGAAGCGCTGGGTGTAGTGATGCAAAATCGTTTGCCAATCGCTTACACCACCGATGGCCAGGATATTCCCAAAAATATTGATGTGGCTCGCGCACATCAATTGGTATCCAAAGCCGTTGCATTGCTCAAAGCGAATGCAGCAACGGCGGTTTCTTAATCAACCGTTGCAGTGAAAGAGTGAGATTTAACCATAAGCACATGATTTTTCGGGTGAAACTGAAATTAGTCGGATGAATTTCCAATCCCAAACTATACTCAGTTCACTATTAGGGCGCCCCCTTTGTGGATCTAGCTGACTCCGGTCGGCGCGTCAAAGAACAGGTTTACGTTACAAAAAAGGTTTGCGTAATAAAATAGGTGTGGAGTAAGTCAATGAGCCAAGTGCGACCAGTACAAGTGATCGCGGTATCCGGCGGTAAAGGCGGGGTAGGTAAAAGTAATATTTCCGTGAATCTGAGCATTGCGTTGGCTGAGTTGCGTCGTCGTGTGGTGTTGCTGGATGCTGACCTTGGTCTTGCCAATGTAGATGTACTACTGGGGGTACGTGCGACTCATACGTTAGCCGATGTGCTGGCGGGCACTCACAGTTTGAGTGAAGTGCTAGTGAATGGCCCCGGCGGCATGAAGATTGTTCCGGCGTCATCCGGCGTGCAACGCATGGCGGAACTAAGTACCGCTGAGCATGTGGGATTAATCAACGCATTTAATGAACTGTCTGATCAGGTCGACATATTAGTCATAGATACGGCCGCAGGTATTTCCGATACGGTAGTCAGTTTTGTTCGTGCCGCCAACGAAGTCATTATTGTGGTTTGTGATGAACCTTCTTCGATCACGGATTCCTATGCACTCATTAAATTGCTCAACAAAGAATATGGCATGTTCCGTTTCCGTGTTGTTGCCAACATGACGCGCACACCGCAAGAAGGGCTCAACATGTTTAACAAATTGAATACGGTGTGCGAAAAATTCCTGGATGTCAGTTTGCAATTTGTGGGTCAGATTCCGTTTGACGAAAACGTGCGTAAGGCTGTGCAAAAACAAAAAGCATTACTGGAGTTTGCGCCGTCATCCAAAGCATCCATTGCTATTCGCGCACTAGCACAAGCAGTGGATAAATGGCCGCTACCCAATACGCCGACTGGGCGATTGGAATTTTTTGTTGAACGTTTATTACAGGCCGCCAATGCGCGCTAAGCTGAATCTGTATACAGAAAACCTGAGTGAGTTGTTGCGTAGTTATGGGATGGACAAATCAACATCTTATTATTGCAGCAAAGAAGGTGTTCGATGGCCGCAGTCAATGGTTTAGCCATGTACGATAAAAAAATCTTACGCGATCCGCCAATCAATATCGAAGACTACGCGCCTTTGGTTAAGCGTATTGCCTATCACATGATGATGCGTATGCCTGCGAGTGTGCAGGTAGACGATCTCATTCAAGCTGGCATGATCGGCTTGATCGAAGCTTCCCAAAAATACGACATGTCGCGCGGCGCCAGCTTTGAGACTTACGCCGGTATTCGTATTCGTGGTGCGATTGTGGATGAAATGCGCCGCGGTGATTGGGTTCCACGCTCCGTGCATCGCAATGCTCGCCGTGTATCCCGTGCAATTGCGGCTGTAGAAGCACGCACTGGCCGCGACGCTACGGATGCTGAAGTGGCTCAGGAGCTGGAAGTTTCACTGGAAGAATATTTTGTGATGCTGCAAGACTCCAGTAGCAGCCGACTCTATAGCTACGAAGAAACGTTTGGTGAAGAAGATAGCAATATTGATGCTTCTGAACATAGCAGCGCGTTTGCCAGTCCACTTGAAGGTATGCAGCGCGATGGGCTTAAAAAAGCCCTGGTAGATGCGATCCGCCAATTACCCGAACGCGAACAAATGGTGCTCTCCCTATACTACGATCAAGAATTAAATCTCAAAGAGATTGGCTTGGTATTAGGCGTCAGTGAATCGCGTGTAAGCCAGATTCACAGTCAGGCAGCCGCTCGTTTGCGTAATAAATTGGGCGATTGGCAGCCCGCCTGATTGATCAAATACCGTACTTATTGATTAAGAAATGCAGGGTGGCCGGCGAGATAGGTTCGAATAATCTATACATGTCGGAAATTGAGCTATGATTTGCATTAAAAGTTGAAGATTTGCGTGCCGTAACTGGCCGATGCTTTAACTCCTACTAGACTATGAGTAAATGAAAATCCCGTCCGGGTGAGTGGAGGTTACGTTGGATAAGAATATGAAAATCCTGATTGTTGACGACTTTTCAACAATGCGACGGATCATAAAAAATTTGCTGCGCGACCTGGGGTTTTCCAATACCCACGAGGCAGATGATGGTGTCACCGCATTGCCAATGCTGAAAAGCGGCGATTTCCAATTTTTGGTGACCGATTGGAATATGCCGGGTATGACCGGTATTGATTTATTAAAAGCGGTGCGTGCCGATGAAAAATTGCGCACCTTGCCGGTGTTGATGGTGACCGCAGAAGCCAAGCGCGACCAGATTATTGAAGCGGCCCAGGCCGGGGTGAATGGTTATGTTGTGAAGCCATTTACGGCACAAGCCCTGAAAGAAAAAATCGAGAAAATTTTTGATCGCGTAGGTTAATCGCTTCGGATCAAATAATAAAAAGGCGTTGCCATGGCATCTGACATCCAAACATCCGTCAATAATGAATTCGTCGTTGAATTGAAAGAGTGCGCCAAGTTGCTCACTGAAAAGTTGCAAAGCAATCAGTTCGAAGATGCTTCAGTATTGATCCAAACCATCACCCAATCCCGCGATCGCCATATTTTCCAATCAGTGGGGCGATTAACGCGTGGTTTGCATGATGCAATTGTAAATTTCAATGTAGATGCCGATCTTTCCAAAGAACCGCCAAAAATTCAAAACTCGGATATTCACGATGCCTCCAATCGTTTGAATTACGTGATTGAACTTACGCAAAAAGCAGCGGAAAAAACCATGGATATGGTGGATGAGGCAGCGCCTATCGCCATGAATCTTGGGCAAGAAGCAACCAGCTTGCGCGATGAGTGGGCACGGCTTAAACGCCGTGAAATGAGCCTGGATGAATTTCGTTTGCTCTATGATCGTATGGATAGCTTTTTAGGGCAAATGGTCACTGGCACTGAACAATTAAATAAAAACTTGCAAGATATTGTTTTGGAACAAGGCTTTCAGGATTTAACCGGACAAGTATTAAAGCGTGTTATCGGTTTAATTAATGAAGTGGAAAAAGATTTGGTAAGTCTGGTGCGTATTGCCGGCCAGGTAGAAGAAATTACCGGGCTCTCTGATGATCGCGAAACTGCTGCTCACGATCTGGAAATTATGCACAAGCGAAAAACCGAAGCCGAAGGGCCGCAAATTAATAAAGACCGTGCTGATGTAGTTGCCGGGCAAGATGAAGTTGATGATCTTTTGTCGAGCCTTGGCTTTTAGTTGCTGGATACTTGAGGAATCTTGAATGAGTTTTGGTGATGACGAAGACATTCTCCAGGATTTCCTGGTAGAGGCGGGGGAAATCCTTGAGCGCCTCAGCCAGCAATTAGTGGATTTGGAACAGCGTCCTGAAGACAAAGATTTGTTGAACGCTATTTTCCGTGGTTTTCATACCGTAAAAGGTGGTGCTGGATTTTTATCATTAACTCCCATGGTGGAGTGCTGCCACGTAACCGAAAACCTGTTCGATATTTTGCGCAATGGCAAACGTACCGTTACGTCTGAATTAATGGACGTAGTGTTGCAAGCGCTGGATATGGTGAACCAACAATTTGAATTGGTTTCCCAGCGCGAAGAATTACCGCCGGTTGATCCTTCTTTGATACACGCATTGGAGCGCCTGGTGTCTTGTGAGGATTTGCAGGAATCTGCTGCTAGCGCGCATGAAGAAATTATCGCTGATGTTGATGTTCCCGCAATCCATGATTCAGTCGCAACCGGTGCTACCGTTGGTGGTGATATTACCGACGCAGAGTTTGAACAATTATTGGATGCAATTGCTGGAAAACCCTCTGCTACAAAAGCACCCGCACCAGTAGCTACTGCACCAACCGCATCTTCCAGTAGCGATGAAATTTCTGAAGACGAATTTGAAGCGTTATTGGATCAATTGCATGGCAAAGGTAAAGGACCGGCGGGAGAAGCTGCACCTGCACCTGTTGCAGCACCTCAGGTTGTATCTGCGCCGGCTTCGGTTTCAACATCAGAAGAAATTTCTGAAGATGAATTTGAAGCGTTACTAGATCAATTGCACGGCAAAGGAAAAGGCCCCGGTGTTGTTGCCGTTGCCGCTCCGGTAGTTGCTCCACCTCCCGCACAAAAACCGGCAAGTCCAACGGGCGGTGATTTGATTTCTGATGATGAATTTGATGCGTTACTTGATCAGTTACATGGTAAAGGTAAAGGGCCTGGTACCGGCGCTGTGACAACTGCGCCAGCGCCATCAAATGCAGCAGCACCTGCACCAAAAGCTGCGCCCAAACCTGCAACTGAAACAAAATCAGTTGCTCCTGCACCGGTTAAAAAACCGGAACCGGCCAAGCCTGCACCCGCTGCGGCGCCAGCACCTGCCGCAACAGCTGATAAAGATGCGCCACAAGTAGAAACTACTGTTCGTGTAGATACCCAGCGCCTTGATGACATCATGAATATGGTGGGTGAATTGGTATTGGTGCGTAACCGTTTGGTGCGGTTGGGTAATAGTTCAACCAACGAGGCATTGGTAAAAGCGGTTGCGAATCTCGACGTAGTTACCGCCGATTTGCAAACCTCCGTAATGAAAACGCGGATGCAACCGATCAAAAAAGTATTTGGTCGTTTCCCGCGTGTAGTGCGTGATTTGGCGCGCAGTTTACGCAAAGAAATTAATCTGGAATTGGTGGGTGAAGAAACTGATCTGGATAAAAATTTAGTTGAAGCACTTGCTGATCCGTTAGTGCACCTTGTACGTAACTCTGTTGATCACGGTATTGAGTTCCCTGAAGCTCGCGAGGCCAATGGCAAATCGCGCATCGGGCAGGTAGTGCTTGCCGCTGAACAAGAGGGCGATCATATTTTACTTTCCATCAGCGATGATGGTGCAGGTATGGACCCGGCAAAATTACGTCGCATCGCTGTGGAAAAAGGCATGTTTGATGAAGACACTGCCAATCGTTTATCGGATACAGAAGCCTACAATTTAATTTTTGCGCCCGGGTTTTCTACCAAAAAAGAAATTTCCGATGTGTCGGGCCGCGGTGTGGGTATGGATGTGGTGAAAACCAAAATTACCCAGCTTAATGGTACTGTGGAAATAAAATCCGAGTTAGGCAAGGGCACACGCTTTATTATTAAAGTGCCGCTGACACTGGCAATTATGCCCACACTGATGTTTATGTTGGGGCAACAAACATTTGCATTTCCGTTAGTCAGTGTGAATGAAATTTTCCACATGGATTTAACCAAAAGCCACATTGTAGATGGACAGGATTGTGTAGCGATTCGCGATCAAGCCATTCCATTGTTCTACATGAAAGATTGGTTAGTAAAAGGTGCTTACGGTGATCGTCCTGACAGTGCTCATGTGGTAATTGTTACCGTAGGAACCCGTCGCGTTGGATTTGTGGTAGATCAATTAATTGGCCAGGAAGAAGTGGTAATAAAGCCGCTCGGGAAAATGTTGCAGGGAACACCGGGCATGGCCGGTGCAACCATTACCGGTGACGGTACCATCGCATTGATTTTGGATATCCCCAGCCTATTACGTCGCTACGCAAAAGGATCGACGAGTTGGGGACACAACTAATCTATTCAATAAAACGCCTGGGTTTCAGGCGTTTTCATTGGAACTGTTTTCCAAAGCAGTTGCTACTGCGGAGTATGTTGAATGCCTGTCCGGGTATTAGTGGTCGATGATTCCAATTTCTTTCAACATCGCTTGAAAGATATTATTAATGAGCACCCGGATTTAAAAGTTATCGGTATTGCCAGCAATGGTCGCGAAGCGATTGAAAAAGCGGCGGAGCTGAAGCCGGACATCATCACCATGGATTTTGAAATGCCGGTGATGGATGGTGTAACTGCGATCAAACATATTATGGCTAACCGCAAGGTGCCGATCCTGATGTTTTCATCGCTCACCTATGAAGGCGCAAAAATTACGCTGGATGCACTTGCGGCGGGTGCACTGGATTTTATCCCCAAAGATTTTGCCGAAGTTTCCCGCAGTTCCGAAGTGCTCAAAAAAAAATTGCACGAGCGTTTGATTACGTTAGCAGGCGTATCTGCGCGTTTGTCTCCGATATCACCTGCACCCGTTATTGAAACCAAACCGGCGATTACCACAACAACCAGCCCTTTACGAACCAGTGTTCCGGTGGCTCCGCCTGCATCGACAAAAGCGGCTGTTTCTGCGGACGATAATAAATCGGCAGCATCCGATAATTATCGTTTAAAAAACAAACCTAAAATTTTAGTTATTGGTGCTTCCACCGGTGGGCCGGTCGCACTTGCTGAAGTATTAGTGGCATTGCCAGCAAATTTTCCGTTGCCTATCGTATTGGTACAGCACATGCCTGAAAATTTCACCAAAGCATTTGCAGAGCGTTTGAACAAGCAATGCAAAATCCAGGTACGAGAAGCTGTAGATGGCGATCAATTACAACCTGGCTTGGCGTTGCTCGCGCCCGGTGGAAAACAATTAATGCTGGATAAACGTAATGGTGGTTCGGTACGCGTGTTGCCGGATGATGATCGTGTTACTTATAAACCTTCACTGGATATTACCTTTGGTTCCGCTGCAAATACCTACGCTGATAAAGTGTTGGGTGTAGTGCTAACCGGTATGGGATCAGATGGTTGCAAGGGCGCCGGGTTGTTAAAACAATGCGGCTCATCGCTCTGGTCGCAAGATGAGGCCAGTTGTGTAATTTACGGGATGCCAATGGCGGTTGCTCGCGCAGGGTTATCAGATAAAGTGCTCAGTTTGAAAGAAATTGGGCCACGTTTGGTGCGAGAGGTAATGTAATGGATGTACTAAGTATTGTTGGCGTTATCGTTGCGTTTGCGGCAATTATTGGCGGTAGTTTTTTAGAAGGTGGTGGTGTTGGCACTCTGGTAAATGGCCCGGCGGCTTTTATTGTTGTGGGTGGAACACTGGGTGCCGCTATGTTGCAAACGTCTAAAAGCAGCTTGCGGCGTGCATTAAAGATTATTCGTTGGGTTTTTAAACCGCCGTATGCCCCTTTTAAACAAGGTATTTCTAACATTTCCCGTTGGGCCGCCGCAGCGCGTAAAGATGGATTGTTAGGCCTGGAATCAATTTCCGAGCGTGAAAAAGATGCGTTTGCCAAAAAAGGTTTGCAGTTATTGGTGGATGGTAATGAACCGGAAGTGATTCGCCGCATTTTGGAAACGGATTTGATTGTTGATGAACAGCGTGATTTTGATGCAATTAAATTTTACGAAAGTATGGGTGGCTATGCTCCCACCATTGGCATTATCGGTGCGGTAATGGGGTTGATTCATGTCATGAATAATCTTGCTGATCCTGCAACGCTTGGGCCGGGAATTGCGATTGCGTTTGTGGCGACTATTTACGGTGTGGCACTTGCGAATCTCGTGTTTATTCCTATCTCCAATAAATTACGTATGTGTGTCAATGAAAATTCCCAATATCGCGAATTGATTATTGAAGGCATCATCGCCATCGCTGACGGCGAAAATCCGCGCTCTATTGAAATGAAACTCAACGGTTATTTGCATCCGCATTAAGGTAAATTGATTCCCATGGTGCGTCGCAGGCGAGAAGATATTCACATTAATCATGAACGTTGGTTAATTTCCTACGCGGATTTCATTACCTTGTTATTTGCATTTTTTGTGGTGATGTATTCCATTTCCCAAGTTAACGATAGTAAGTACCGCGTATTGTCCGACACATTTGTCGAAGCATTTAATCAGCCAACTGATTCCCAAACCAATGCTGAACCCAGTGAGCAATTAAACCCTTCCAATGATGCAATTACGCCTATTGATATGGGCAAAACGGCGCAATCCACAAAAGGTGAGCTGGAAGTGCCAAGTGTGGTTGCTGATCAGGGTGAAAATACGCAAGCTACCAGTTCCGCTGCTGCGGAACCAGTAACAACAACGGATGAGTTATCGCAAATATCGGATCTTGTTACTGAAAAATTTTCCCAGCTCATTAATGATCAAATGATACAGGTTTCCAGTAATGAACTCTGGTTACAGATCGAATTAAAAGACAGTATTTTATTTAGTTCCGGCAGTGCAGATACCAGTGATCAAGCACAGAAAATTTTTGATGAAATTGCAACGATTCTAAAAAATTATTCCAATCCGGTGCAGGTGGAAGGCTTCACGGATAATATTCCAATCAATAGCGCAAAATATCCAACAAATTGGGAGTTGTCATCGGCGCGTGCCAGTGCAATTGTAAAATATTTGGCAACTAAAGGTGTTTCACCGGAGCGCTTGTCTGCAGTTGGTTATGGCGAATATCAGCCGGTGGCTTCTAATGCAACTGAAGTGGGTAGGTCGCAAAATCGTCGAGTAGCTATTATGGTTGCAAAACGAAAAATGGATCGTCCTAAAATCAATGTGCAACCGGCAGTAGTTCCTCAATAAAGGTTTGGCGATAATTATCTATCAAAATGTATTGAGTTGAATGACTGTACGATGCTTCTCTTCAAGTAATTTTTCTCCCCAGCGTAAATTGTCGATGCGATTAAAGAGTTCATTGAAACTGCCATCTTCAATGGCGATTTTTAATCCTGTTTCTATTCGTTCGGCAAGTTGGTGGTTATTTTTGTGTACATAAAAATACACGGGGTTGTCATAGCGCAGGAATAAATATTTCTCTAACACAATACCTTGGTCTGCGTAAGTATCCACTTCAGTCCTCACCTGATAAATACCTCGTGAAAAATAATCAAACCGATTTGATTTCAACATTTTGAATAAATTGAAATAACTCAAGCTTAATACCAGTGGCAGGTTGTTTTCTTCCATTACCTGGCGATCCGGCCAGTGAGAACCAATACCCCCTTTGAATTTGCGCAAGTCTTCAAGGTTTTTCACTGCCGCAAATTTTTCAGTATCCTGGGCGCGAATTAAAAATACGCGATAGTCGCTCAGGTTTTTGAGCAAACGAACTTTGACCGGGGTTAAATCATATTTTAGGTCTTTAGCAAAAGGCATCCAGGTAACATCGATCTGATCGCGCTCAATATCGCGTAATAGCCGGTTGGTAATAGGTCTTACCGGAATAAATTTAAGCTCGTAGTTCCCATGGGTAGGAATTGTTTTAGTTAGCGCCAGCTGCAGTAAATTGCTGTAATAGTAATCATCATGATCCTGCTTCAGGCTTTGCTCACAAGAGATAATTACTTGTGTCGTGGCAAGCTTATTGGACGGCAATTCTTTGGCGAGTAAGCCGGAAGTAAAGATAGTAAAAATAAGGCCGATAGTAAGGGGTAGCCTTATGGATGGAGATCGGTTTTTGGACATCGTTACCACGTCAGAATGTTCCTGGATGAACGGCACGCTGGTATTTAGCTATGGAGAGCCGGGCTTTTAGTTAATTCTAGCTTCGATATTCCGGTTTACTATTGAGAAGTGTTAACGCGCCGGAATAATCAGGGATGTAATGTGATGGTTAATCTTGCTGGAGGGCTTGAACTTGTGTGTCGCTAGGCAATACTAAATATCCGCTGGCTGAAAAATAAGCAGCGGAAAAATCTGTATCGCAGTGACTGGCGATAAATCAATGTTGGAGATGATAATTGTGCCAGGAAGTGGTAATTGTTGTCCGGCATAGAGATTGCTTGAGGGTTAGCAGTGCGATTATTAATGATTAATGTGTCTGGTATTTGACGCCAGCGAGGTTCTATCCGTGCGGATCTTGGCAATTGCAAATCAAAAAGGCGGAGTAGGTAAGACTACCTCCACAGTGGCATTGGGCGGGCTGATTGCCAGCGCTGGCCACCGGGTATTGCTATTGGATATAGACCCGCATGGCTCGTTATCGACGTGGTTTGGAATAGACCCTGACAATCAGGCTTTAAGCAGCTATACGCTATTTCAAGAGCGCAAAGAGTTGTCCTATCAATCCGTGAAGCGGTTAGTGTTGCCCACGCAATTTGCAAATATTGAAGTTATCCCCGCCACTACTGCATTGGCAACATTGGAACGTCAGGCAATTGGTCAGGATGGAATGGGCTTGGTGCTCAGTCGGGCCTTAGCGTTATTGGCGGATGATTACGATTATGTGCTGATCGATACGCCACCGCTGTTAGGGGTTTTGATGGTGAATGCACTGGCGGCTTGCCAGTATTTGGTTGTTCCAGTGCAAACCGAGTTTTTGGCCTTAAAAGGCCTGGAACGAATGGTGAATACCCTGAACATGATGTCTCGTTCCCGCAAGAGAGCGCTTGATTACACTGTGGTGCCAGTGATGTTTGATCGTCGCACTCAGGCATCCGTGACCAGTTTGCGCAGTATTCGCAACACTTATCCCGAACAGTCATGGCCGGGCCATGTTCCGGTGGACACCCGTTTTCGCGATGCGAGTAAAGCGGGTATTCCGCCCCATTTGTTTGATCCAGCGAGCAGGGGCGTTGAGGCGTACACATCGCTCTGGCATTGGCTGGAGAAGAAATTCAAGCAACTTGAATCAACTGTGCCATCAACCATTCCGTTGGTGGCTAGCAAGGCAGGTGCAGTGTCGTGAGCTCTAAACAATCATCGGGCGATGGCCTCGCCTCGCCTGATGACATACTAAATAGTTATCTGGACGATTTGCTTGGCGGTGAGGACCCATTGGGTGCTGCACTGGAAAGCATGGAGAATCAGATAGCGCCGCTTGCCGCCAACGCGGGTTCGGCAAGGGTAGTGCCATTGCTAACCAAAAGGGCGGTTGAAAAACCGGTAGAAAAAATAGCTGCAGATAAATCTGGAAAGACGCATCGGCGTGCTGAATTACCACCTGCTAATCCACCCAAAGCGCAATCAAAACCGCGATCGTTGAGCCAGCCAAAATCTTCTTTTGCAGAACCTGAAATCATTCAAACCCAGGAGCAAAAGTTAAAGCTGGAAAAACTATTGCAGTCTGCTCGTACGCAATTGCTAGTGGAAACTCCTGTTGTTGTGCCAACCCACGTAGAAACCAAAACCAGCTATGTAGATAACCCGGATGAAATTCAGGAGTGGGTGATTGAATCGACGGAGGTGACAATTGCCCCGGAGATAGTGCCGGTTGCTGATATCGTCCCAACAGAAAATGTACAGCCCGCACATTTTCAGTTGGAAGGTGTGGAGTGGCTCGAAAATGGTCGTCCGCAATGGGCTCAATCGCGCTTTGATGTGTTGTTGTTTCAAGTGTCCGGATTAACCCTGGCGGTACCGCTGATTTCCCTTGGGCAAATCCAGCCGTTGACGGATGAGTTAACGCCATTATTTGGTCAGGCTGATTGGTTCATGGGGTTGCAGCCGACGCCAGCGGGAAAAATCCGTACGGTTAATACCGCAAAGTTTGTGATGCCTGAACGTTACGACGCGTCTTTTATGGAGACTGCAAAATATGTCGTTTCTATTAATGGTGTGCCTTGGGGGCTGGCGGTAGATTCCGTAAACCAACCGATTACGCTTCAGCCTGATGACGTGAAATGGCGCGGTGATCGCAGCAAGCGCCCCTGGCTTGCAGGTACAGTTAAAGAGCACATGTGTGCGCTGCTGGATATTCCGCGTATCGGACAAATGTTAATTGACGCGGATAAAAATTTTATTCCGGCGTGAAGTATTTAATTAGTGCTTCTGCAAAAGTGGCATAGGAAAAGTCCTCGGCTATAGTTATAGCGACATTTATCGATTTGCCGCCCGCAGCCGGTGGCTCCAGAGGAATATGAAGATGGCAACTGATGTAGCAAAAAATAAGAGTACGGATGATCCGGTATTACAGTGGGTGACTTTTCGCCTGGATGGGGAAACCTATGGCATCAATGTAATGCAAGTTCAGGAAGTGCTTCGTTATTCGGAAATTGCGCCGGTGCCGGGCGCGCCATCTTATGTGCTGGGAATTATCAATCTGCGCGGTAATGTTGTGACCGTTATTGATACGCGTCACCGTTTTAACTTATCCAGTGGCGAAATTACTGATAACACCCGTATAGTAATCATTGAAACGGATCGCCACGTCATTGGTATTTTGGTGGACAGCGTTGCTGAAGTGGTTTACTTGCGACAATCAGAAATTGAAATGGCGCCTAACGTTGGCAACGAAGAAAGCGCGAAATTTATCCAGGGCGTTTGTCACAAGAACAATGAGTTATTGATTCTTATCGATTTGAACAAGCTTCTGACCAGCGAAGAATGGTCAGAACTGGAAGATGTATAACGGCTGATTTGCTTGCAATTATTTTTACGGATACGAAGAGCACCGGAATAACCCGATGACATTGTTGGAAATTGGTTTACTTGTTTGTTTGGTGATTAGCGCGATTGCTCTTGCGATCGCGCTTTTTACATTTAAGCGTTTGCGCCAGCAAGCTCTGGATACCGAAAAGTTAATCCAGCGTTTAACGCGTGAGGTTGCTGCATCCAGCAGCGGGTCTGTTGGAATGGGCCAGCGTTTGTTAGCAATGGAAAAGCGTTTGCAAACATCTGGTGATAAAAAGCCGGAAAAAATCGATTACTACAATGATGATGAGTTCCAGCCTTATTCACAGGCGGCGCAAATGTTCAAAATGGGAATGGATGCAGAAGAAGTTGCGCGCCGCTGCGGTTTGTCGCGCGCCGAAGCTTCCTTGTTGGAGATGATGCAAAAATCCAGTCGATAATATTATCGCGTTTACGATTCCAATAAAAAAGGAGATCAAGTGATCTCCTTTTTTATTGCTGGTGTTTTATGGCTGATCAATATTGGAATGATTGGCCACTAACGCCCAAGGAATCATCACTTAACAAATAAACGTAGGATGGCATTAATTTATCCGGTGTTTTTACGGTTTCCGGATCTTCAGCGGGATATGCAGCCGCACGCATCGCGGTGCGGGTTGCGCCAGGGTTTATGCTGTTGGCGCGAATACGCGTTGCACCTTCCAATTCATCATGCAATGTTTGCATAAAATTTTCAGCCGCGGCTTTAGAGGCGGCATAGGCGCCCCAGAATGCTCTGCCTTTAAAGGCAACACTGGAGCTGGTGAAAAGAATGCTGGCATTGTCCGAGCGTTCAAGCAGAGGCAATAATGCCTGGGTCAACATAAAAGGAGCATTGACGTTAATCTGCATGCAGCGCAACCAGGCGTTAACTGAATAATTCGAAATAGGCGTACGCTCACCCAAATCCGCTGCATTAAATAAAATGCCGTCCAGTTTGCCGAAGGTATCTTCGAGCGCGTTGCACATATCGTCGTAATCTTTTTCTACCGCGCTTTCAAAATTGATCGGATAAATAGCTGGTTGCGGATATTCCTCGGCTTCAATTTCGTCATAAACCTGCTCAAGCTTGCTCATGGTGCGGCCAGCTAAAATCACGGTAGCGCCACAAGCAGCAAATGTTTTTGCAGCAATTTTGCCGATGCCATCGCCTGCGCCAGTGACTAGAATAATTTTGTCCGTCAATGAATCCGGATGAATTACATAATCTTGTGGAATTTGAGTCGTCATAGTTTTCCTGTCACAAATACTTTTCAATAATCGGCCAGATTTCATCGGCGTGATTTACGTAGTAATCAGCATTCCAGCTGGCAGGATCTTCGCTTGCATCCACATAACCATAAGTCGCTGCGATTGTGATACTGCCTGCGCCTTTGCCGCAATCAATATCGCGTTTGTGATCGCCGATATAAATAATTTCTTCCGGGCTGCAATTGAGTTGTTTG
Organism: Cellvibrionaceae bacterium; assembly: GCA_021151825.1. Classification (GTDB taxonomy): domain Bacteria; phylum Pseudomonadota; class Gammaproteobacteria; order Pseudomonadales; family Cellvibrionaceae; genus Cellvibrio. The sequence continues at coordinate 94,599 of JAGKWQ010000016.1, read as the reverse complement.
CCAGCAAGAAATAATGATTCAGGATCGGGTTTGCTGCGCGACACATGATCGGGGCAAATAACGCTCAGAGGAGCAGGGTGAATATTTAATGCCGCCATTAATGGCAATGTGTAAGTTGCCGGCTTGTTAGTGGCGATGCCCCACAAAATATTGTTGTCTGCCAGTTTATCCAGCAGTGCAGAAATTCCTGGAAAAGGTTTGGTGTATACCGCAATGTGCGCTAAATACAATTCCAATAAACGTTGGCGTAGTGGTTCAAATTGCTCGTTATTTTCTTCAATGCCAAATGCCAGTTTGATAAGCGCTTTGGAGCCATTGGAAACGCCGGCACGAATAGTTTCAGCTGGCAGTACAGGTTTTTTTTGTTCAACCAGCAATTGGTTTACAACGACAATGAAATCCGGCGCCGTATCAAGCAGGGTTCCATCAAGGTCAAACATAACTGCACGTATAGGTTTTGCCATTATTCAACAACCTTTTTAGCATGAATCAAATAATTAACACTCACATCGCTAGCGTCGAGCTTGTAGTGTTTGGTCAGCGGATTGTAAGTCATGCCGGTAATTTCTTGCAGTTCCAAACCAGCGGCGCGCAACCATTGTGCTAATTCCGAGGGGCGAATAAATTTGCTGTATTCGTGAGTGCCTTTAGGCAAGAGTTTTAAAATATATTCAGCACCCAGAATGGCAAATGCGTAGGCTTTCGGATTGCGATTGATCGTAGAAAAATAAACATCGCCACCATCTTTCACTAATTGCGCGCAGGCTTTTACCACTGAAGAGGGATCAGGAACATGTTCCAGCATTTCCATGCAGGTAACCACATCAAATGCACCGGGCATTTGCGCTGCTTTATCTTCGGCAGTTATTTGTTCGTAAGTGAGTGTGACACCAGTTTCCAGCGCATGTAAGCGCGCAACTGATAATGGCGCTTCACCCATATCAATTCCGGTAACGTCTGCACCGCGTAGCGCGAGTGATTCCGCAAGAATGCCACCGCCACAGCCCACATCAATTAATTTTTTTTGCGCGACTGGCGAGCGTTGATCGATAAAATTGGCGCGCAACGGATTGATATCATGCAGCGGTTTGAATTCGCTGTTTTTGTCCCACCAGCGGCTGGCGAGTGCTTCAAATTTTGCTATTTCGGCAGTATCAACATTGGCCATAATGTTTATCTCTTTTTAAATTTAATGAGTGGCAATTTGTTTTCGCCACCAATTGGCTTTGCCTAAAATTTCACGCTCATTGAGTGTTTGTAATTCGCGATTTTTGAGCAGGCATTTTCCCTCCACCCACACGTGGGTGACAGCTTGCCCTGAATGGGTGTACACCAATTGCGAGGCAGGATTGTAAACCGGCTGCATGACAAGCTCCCCCAAATCGATAGCGGTGATATCAGCGGCTTTGCCAATTTCCAGGCTACCGATGTGTTCGTCCAGGCCAAGTGCTTTAGCACCATTAAGGGTTGCCATACGCAACGCGGTATGTGCGCTCAGTGCGGTAGCATCACCGGCAACTGCTTTGGCGAGTAATGCGGCGGTTTTTACTTCACTGAATAAATCCAGATCATTATTGCTGGCTGCACCATCGGTTCCTATGGCGACATTGATTCCTGCTTTTAATAAACGATCTACCGGGCAAAACCCGCTCGCTAATTTTAAATTGGATTCCGGGCAATGAATTACATGGGCACCGCTGGTTTGCAACAGGTTTATATCGCTGTCATCGATTTGAGTCATATGAACAGTTTGTGTAAGTGGTGAAAGCAATCCCAAATCCATCAGGCGCTGGCTGGGTCTGCAGCCATATTGTTTGATCGAATCGCTAACTTCTTGCGCCGTTTCATGTAAATGAATATGGATTGGCATATCCATTTCGTGGGCTAATACAGCGATTTTTTGCAATGGCGTATTGGATACCGTGTAAGGCGCATGCGGGCCAAACGCGATATTAATTAAGTGATTGCTGCGAAATGTATCGTGCAGGCTTAATCCTTTGCTCAGATATTCATCGGGACCCAACCCCCATGCCGTGGGGAAATCCAGGATCGGGAAAGCCAATTGGCAGCGAATACTTGCATCCAGGCAAGCTTGCGCGGCTTGCTCGGGATAAAAATACATATCGGCAAAACAGGTGGTGCCGGTTTTAATCATTTCAGCGATAGCCAAATCGGTACCGTCGCGCACAAAGTCTTCACTCACCCAGCGACCTTCGGCGGGCCAGATGTGATCGTTAAGCCAGGTGTGCAGTGGATGGTCGTCGGCATAGCCGCGCAACAAGCTCATTGCTGCGTGGCCATGGGCATTCACGAGTCCAGGGATTACCGCATGGCTGCCGAGGTTAATAACTTCGCGTGCGTTGTAGCGCTGCTCGGCACCGTCGGCAGGAATAATTGCCAGTATTTTGCCTTGATGAATCGCCAGGGCGCAGTTTTCCAGTATTCGGTTTTCGGGTATTACCGGGATTATCCAGCGCGCTTTAATCAGTAAATCAATGCCAGGCAGGGTAGTAGACATAATGAGCAGTCAGGATGAAAAGCAGGGGCGGACAGTATACTGGAATGACAGGCTTCGGCCATGCCCGATTTTGGTATTTCACCGATTGTGATTTTGATGATGAGAATTGATTCCGTATCTGCATAACAAAACTAGCCGAAGCCTTAATAAAAAAGGAAAGCTGTATTCCCATGGTCGAATTCGCCAAAGAAATATCACCGGTCAGTATTGAAGACGAACTCAAGCAGTCCTACCTCGATTACGCCATGAGCGTTATCGTTGGCCGCGCCTTGCCTGATGTGCGCGATGGATTGAAACCTGTGCACCGTCGTGTGTTGTTTGCAATGAGCGAACTTAACAACGACTGGAATAAGCCTTACAAGAAATCTGCCCGTGTGGTGGGTGACGTAATCGGTAAATATCACCCGCATGGTGATACGGCTGTTTACGACACTATCGTTCGTATGGCGCAACCTTTCTCCCTCCGCTACATGTTGGTAGATGGCCAGGGTAACTTCGGTTCGGTAGACGGTGACCGTGCAGCGGCAATGCGTTATACCGAAATCCGTATGGCAAAAATCGCCCATGACTTGCTCGCGGATTTGGATAAAGAAACCGTCGATTTCGTACCTAACTATGACGGCACCGAGCAAATCCCGGCGGTAATGCCAACCCGCATTCCCAACCTTCTTGTTAACGGTTCGTCTGGTATCGCCGTGGGTATGGCGACCAACATTCCTCCGCACAACTTGAAAGAAGTAGTGCAGGGCTGCCTTGAGTTGATCAATAACCCGGACATCACCATTGATGAGTTGATGGAGTTTATTCCGGGGCCGGACTTCCCCACAGGGGCCATCATTAATGGTCGCGCCGGGATTGTGCAGGCATACCGCACTGGTCGTGGCAGCATCATTGTGCGCGCTAAAGCGGAAATTGAACGCGATGAAAAAACCGGCCGCGAAACGATCATTATTCATGAAATTCCCTATCAGCTGAACAAAGCGCGTTTGATTGAGCGCATCGCTGAATTGGTAAAAGAAAAGAAAATCGAAGGTATTAGCGAACTGCGCGATGAATCCGATAAAGACGGCATGCGCATCGTTATCGAAGTGAAGAAAAGCGAATCGGGCGATGTGTTGCTCAATAACCTTTATTCGCAAACCCAATTGCAAACCACCTTTGGCGTCAACATTGTTGCGCTCGATGATGGCCAGCCAAAAATTCTTAACCTTAAGCAATTGCTTGAAGCATTTGTTAAGCATCGCCGGGAAGTGGTTACCCGTCGCACCGTGTATTTGCTACGTAAGGCACGCGAGCGTGGGCATATCCTGGAAGGTTTGGCGGTTGCGATTTCTAATATTGATGAAGTCATTGCGCTCATCAAAAATTCTGCCTCTCCTGCAGAAGCGAAAGATAGCTTGATGGGCCGCGGTTGGAATGCCGCTGAAATGGCACCGTATCTTGAGCGTGCTGGTGAAGATGCATGTCGCCCTGAAGATTTGGGCGCTGAGTTTGGCATGCGCGATGGTCACTACTATTTATCAGCGGCACAAGCGCAAGCGATTCTCGAATTGCGTCTGCATCGCTTGACGGGTATGGAGCACGACAAGCTGCTCGCCGAATACGATGAAAAATTAATTCAAATTGCTGAGTTCCTCGAAATCCTCGGCAATGCTTTGCGCTTGATGGAAGTTATCCGTGAGGAATTAACGCAAGTTATCAATGACTACGGCGATGTGCGTCGTACGGAAATTATTGCATCCACGCTTGACCTGACCATTGCCGACCTGATCACCGAAGAAGAGCGCGTTATCACTATATCCCATGGTGGTTATGCCAAGAGCCAACCGCTGGCTACCTACGAGGCGCAGCGTCGTGGTGGTAAAGGCAAGTCGGCTTCTGGAGTGAAGGACGAGGACTACATCGAACACCTGTTGGTCGCTAACAGTCACGCGACCCTGCTGTTGTTCTCCAGCAAAGGCAAGGTTTACTGGTTGCGTACTTTCGAGATTCCGGAAGCCTCGCGCACTGCTCGTGGTCGCCCGCTAATTAACCTGCTGCCATTGGATGAAGGTGAGCGCATTACCGCTATGTTGCAAATTGACCTCGAAGCCCTGCAGCAAGGCGCTGGTGATGATGAGGATCTGGCTGACGTTGACGGCACGGTGATTGAAGGTGAGGCAAGCGAAGTCACTGAAGTCGAAGAGATTGAAGAGGTTGAAGGCGAAACTGCCGAATTGGTTGCTGAGCCTACGGGTGCTTTCATCTTCATGGCAACCGCGTTTGGTACTGTTAAGAAGACTCCGCTGGGACAGTTCAGTCGTCCACGTAGCTCTGGCCTGATTGCACTTAAACTCGAAGAGGGTGACACTTTGATTGCTGCCGCCATCACCGATGGTGCGAAGGAAGTCATGTTGTTCTCCAGTGCCGGCAAGGTACTGCGCTTCGCCGAGAGTAAGGTGCGTACCATGGGACGTGCTGCTCGTGGTGTGCGTGGTATTCGTCTGGGTAAGGATCAACAGCTGATCTCCATGCTTATTCCTGAGTCCGGTGCTCAAATTCTTACTGCATCGGAGCGCGGCTTCGGTAAACGTACTGGCCTGGGTAAGTTCCCTCGTCGTGGCCGTGGTGGCCAGGGCGTTATTGCCATGGTTACCAGTGAGCGTAATGGAAAGCTGGTCAGCGCCATTCAGGTTCGGGACGGTGAGGAAATCATGCTCATTTCTGATCAGGGTACTTTGGTGCGCACCCGCGTCGATGAGGTTTCCAGCTCTGGCCGTAACACCCAGGGTGTTACATTGATCAAGCTTGCCAAAGACGAGTCACTGGTTGGTCTTGAGCGTGTGCAAGTGCTGGCGAGCATCGAAGACGATGCAGATGAAAATGCCGGGCGCGAATTGGCAAATGCCGAAGGCGGCGAAGTTGGAGAGTTGCCAGATGATGTAGCAGCAGAAGATTCTGCTGGTGATGGCTCTTCCGACGAGTAATCAAGCGAGGCGATTATTCATGTCATCTGAAAAAACTGAAGCAGAAAAATTACTGGAATTGCGCAATAAAATTGATGCAATTGATGACGAGATTGGTCGGCTGATTTCGGCGCGTGCGTCTTGCGCCCAGGAAGTTGCAGAAGTAAAAAAAGCCAATCTTCCAGAGGATGCCAGTATTCTTTTTTATCGTCCTGAACGCGAGGCTCAAGTCTTGCGCAAGGCGATGGAAAACAACACTGGCCCGTTGAGCAATGAAGAAGTTGCGCGATTATTTCGCGAAATTATGTCTGCGTGCCTGGCGTTGGAAAATCCGATCAAGGTAGCTTACCTTGGTCCCGAAGGAACATTCACCCAGCAAGCATCATTAAAGCATTTTGGCCATTCCGCTGTGGTTATGCCATTTTCTGCCATTGATGAAGTATTTCGTGAAGTGGAAGCCGGTGGCGTTAACTACGGCGTTGTGCCGGTAGAGAATTCTACTGAAGGTGTGGTTAACCATACGCTTGATAATTTTATGGGCTCCAACCTTAAAATTTGCGGCGAAGTGGAATTGCGTATTCACCACAATTTGATGGTATCTGATGTTACCAATGTGAGTAGCATCAGCCGTATCTATTCGCACTCCCAGTCGCTGGCTCAATGCCGTAAATGGCTGGATGCACATTATCCAAACGCTGAACGTATTGCAGTGAGCAGTAATGCTGAAGCAGCAAAACGCTTGAAAGGCGAATGGAATGCTGCTGCTATTGCTGGTTCTATGGCAGCCGAATTGTACGGCCTGAAAATGATTGCCGAAAAAATTGAAGACCAGCCCGATAACTCCACGCGCTTTTTGATTATAGGTCAGCAAGCTGTACTGCAAAGTGGCGTTGATAAAACATCAATTGTTGTCGCTATGCGCAACGAGCCGGGTGCTTTACATAATTTGCTAGAACCGTTTCATCGACACAACATTGATCTTACTCGTGTGGAAACGCGTCCGTCGCGCACCGGTGCCTGGACTTACGTATTTTTCATCGACTTTGTTGGTCATGTGGATGATCCATTGATTAATGCTGTGTTGAAAGAAGTGGCGTCCCGCTGTGCTGATTTAAAATTGCTTGGCTCTTATCCCAAAGCGGTGCTGTAATTTTTATGTCGACTCCGTTAATCAATAAATTTGTTGTTGTTGGGATTGGCCTGATTGGCGGCAGTCTTGCAAAAGGTTTAAAGCAGCGCGGTGCCTGTACTGAAGCTATCGGTATCGCACGTAAAACGGAAACCTGCGCTGAAGCGGTAAATTACGGCATTGTTGATCGTGCTTATACATCGCTACAAGAAATTGCGCATGAACTGGGTGCTGGCGATATTATTTTTATTGCGGTGCCGACACTGTCCGTAAATTCAGTCTTCGAAGAAATTAAAGAATTTATTTCGGCTGATGTAACTATCACTGATGGCGCGAGTGTTAAAGGTAGCGTGCAATTAGCGGCTGAAGCTGTGTTTGGTGAAGTTCCTCCGCAATTAGTCCTGGGGCATCCGATTGCTGGCTCTGAAAAAAGTGGCGTTACTGCCGCTAACCCCAATTTGTATGAGCACCATCGCGTTATTTTGACTCCTTTGGATACCACCAGTGATACGCACACAGCGTTAATCACGCATATGTGGCAGTCCGTAGGTGCAGAAGTATTGTCTATGTCCGTCGAAGAGCATGACGAAGTCCTCGGTGCTACCAGTCATCTGCCGCATGTGATTGCTTATTCGTTGGTAGATACCCTTGCCCAGGATATTAATAATCCCAATATTTTTCGTTATGCGGCCGGTGGTTTTCGTGACTTCACCCGTATTGCCTCCAGTGATCCGGTGATGTGGCATGACATTATGCGAGCGAATAAATCGGCGATCTTAAAATCGATGGATTTGTTTATCGATAACCTATCGCGCTTGCGCACAGGGATTGAGCAAGGTGATAGCGATTATTTGTTGGATGTATTTAGTCGAGCCAAGGAAGCCCGGGATGAATTCACGTTGATGTTAGCCAAACGGCAAGCAGCTCCTAAAGAGGATTAATCGCCATATTCATCTGTCCAAACTTTCCGGAATAACGTTAGAAAGATTTAGTCATTAAACCCCAGGTCGTAGATCTATATAATGCTGCTGATTTTTAAACACCTTGTGTAAATCCGACTCCGCTTTCAAATTGGTATTTATTGAATGTCAAACTACAACTTGACTCACCTCAAGCAGCTTGAAGCTGAAAGTATTCATATCATCCGTGAAGTAGCGGCTGAATTTGATAATCCCGTAATGCTGTATTCAATCGGTAAAGATTCTGCGGTGATGATGCATCTCACCATGAAGGCTTTTTTTCCAGGTAAGCCACCATTTCCGTTAATGCATGTGGATACCACCTGGAAATTTCGCGAAATGATTGCGTTTCGCGACCAGCGCGTAAAAGACCTTGGTTGGGATCTGATTGTGCATATCAATCAGGAAGGTGTTGATATGGGGGTTGGCCCTTTCACCCATGGTAGTGCCAAGCATACTGATATCATGAAAACTCAATCCTTAAAGCAAGCGCTAAACAAATATGGTTTTGATGCTGCTTTCGGTGGTGCACGTCGCGACGAAGAAAAGTCGCGTGCAAAAGAGCGTGTTTATTCGTTCCGCGATAAAAATCATCGCTGGGACCCAAAAAACCAACGCCCTGAGTTGTGGAATATCTATAACGGTAAAGTAGACAAGGGTGAAAGTATTCGTGTATTCCCTTTGTCTAACTGGACTGAGCTGGATATTTGGCAATACATCCATTTGGAAAACATCCCCATTGTTCCTTTGTATTTTGCAGCCAAGCGCCCGGTTGTAGAGCGCGATGGGGTAATGATTATGGTTGATGATGACCGTATGCCCATCGGCCCTGATGACAAAATTGAAGAAAAAATGGTGCGTTTCCGTACGCTGGGTTGTTACCCGTTAACCGGTGCGGTTGAATCCGAAGCGACGACGCTGCCCGAAATTATTCAGGAAATGCTGCTGACTACTACGTCAGAGCGGCAGGGCAGGGTTATTGATCACGATAGTTCCGGGTCTATGGAAAAGAAAAAACAGGAAGGCTATTTCTAATTTTTCTTTGTACCTGTTTTTTACGTCTTGCGAATGTAAATAGAGAATTTTATGAGTCATCAGTCAGAATTAATTGCACAGGATATTAATGCTTATCTTGCGCAGCATGAGCAAAAAGAACTGCTGCGGTTTTTAACCTGCGGTAGCGTGGATGATGGAAAGAGCACCCTGATTGGCCGCTTGCTCCACGACTCCAAAATGATTTATGAAGATCAATTGGAAGCCATCAAATCCGACAGTGTAAAACATGGCACTACCGGCGAAAAAATAGATTTGGCGCTGCTTGTAGATGGCCTGCAAGCAGAGCGTGAGCAAGGCATTACGATTGACGTTGCTTATCGTTATTTTTCTACCGCAAAGCGTAAATTTATTATTGCCGATACTCCCGGTCACGAGCAGTACACGCGCAACATGGCAACAGGTGCATCTACCTGTGATCTCGCGATTATTTTGATCGACGCGCGCTATGGTGTAGTTACACAAACCCGTCGTCATAGTTACATTGCATCGTTATTAGGTATTAAGCACATTGTTGTTGCCGTCAATAAAATGGACTTATTGGATTTCGATCAGGCTGCCTTCGAAAAAATCAAGAATGACTATCTGGCGTTTTCCAGCAAGCTGGCGATGAAAGACGTTATGTTTGTGCCGATTTCTGCATTGGATGGCGATAACGTTGTTAATCGTTCCGAGCGTTCGCCCTGGTACCAAGGGCAAACGTTAATGGAAATTTTTGAAAGTGTTCCTATTGCGGATGATAAAAACTTTACTGATTTCCGTTTTCCTGTTCAGTATGTAAATCGCCCTAATCTGGATTTCCGCGGCTTTTGCGGCAACGTTGCCTCGGGTGTTGTAAAAGTTGGCGATCAGGTTCGCGTTCTACCTTCGGGCAAAACCAGCCACGTTAAATCCATTGTTACTTATGATGGAAATCTCGATGAGGCTTTTACCGGCCAAGCTGTTACTTTGACATTAACTGATGAAGTTGATGTTAGCCGTGGCGATATTCTGGTGTTAGCGAAAGATAATGTTCCCCAATCCAACCATTTGCATGCGCATTTAGTGTGGATGACCGAAAAGGCTTTGGTTCCCGGTGTTGAATACTGGTTTAAATTTGCCAGCAAATTGGTGACGGGAGAAGTTGAAGCGATCAGTTGCCGCATCGACGTGAATACGCAGGAACAAACCAGTGTTAATCAATTGCAGCTGAATGACATTGCAATTGTTGATCTGTTGTTAACTCAGCCAGTCGTTGCAGATGCGTATAAACAAAACCGTGCAACCGGTGCTTTTATTGTGATTGATCGTTTAACCAATCTGACCGTAGGGGCAGGTATGGTTATTGATCAACTGGAATCCAAAACAATTGCGCAAACGAATTACAGTGAATTTGAACTGGAGTTGAATGCGTTGATTCGCAAGCATTTCCCACACTGGGGTGCTGCTGATCTCGGGCGCTTATTGAAATAATTTCCTTTGCTCTTCTGCACACAAAAAAACCCGATATATTCGGGTTTTTTTTCACACTTTTTTTGCAAAAACTGTAGTCAATATCGCACAACACGGATGGCGAATGTCTGCTATTTGACCATTTTCTTTCTGCCTATCTTATGCCCGTGCCTTAGGGCGCAAAACAATTGTTTGATCTGATAATTTTTAATACATGGAGTTCTTTATGAAAAATTTGTTATCCGCTATTTCTTTTATGGTGCTAATGGTTTGTGGTGTTTCAAGTGTGTGGGCGGCTGAAACAGCGCCAATAGAAAAACCCGCTAAAGTAGAAACCAAAACTACCGCTAAAACCGAAACTACGGCTCCTAAAAGTGTAGTCAACATCAATACTGCTGATGTTCAGGAGTTAATCAAACTTAAAGGAGTCGGTGAAAAGAAAGCGGAAGCTATTATTGCCTGGCGTAAAGAGAATGGTAACTTCAAAACAGTTGAAGATTTGTTAGAGGTTAAAGGTATTGGTGAGGCTACGCTGGAAAGCAATCGTGCAAATATAAGCATCTAGGGTGTTTGCCTGTACCAAGGCCGTTAATGAATGAATTTTACGGTGTTTTTTGCTTTAATAGAGGCCCGGATTTAACCACCCGGGCTTTTTTCTTTTTAAGAGGTCAAGAAATGTCCGAGCTGGGGCCAAGAATTGTTGTTGCCATGGATTTTGATAATGCAGATCAATGCCTTGCGATGGCAAAGCGATTATCACCAGAATATTGCCGCCTGAAAGTTGGAAAAGAACTTTTTACGGCCTGCGGCCCTAAAATAGTTGAACAACTTATGAGCCTCGGTTTTTCAGTATTTTTGGATCTGAAATTCCACGATATTCCAAATACGACAAGCAAAGCTGTAAAAGCTGCCGCGGATTTAGGGGTATGGATGGTAAATGTGCATGCTTCAGGTGGCGAGAGAATGATGAATGCCGCTAGAAATATTCTGGAACAGCAATCAGGTCATAAACCTTTGTTGATAGCTGTCACGGTTTTGACCAGTATGGAGGCCTCAGATCTCAAATCTATTGGAATTGAGTGTAGCCCGGAAGAACAAGTATCAAAGTTGGCACGATTAACGCATGAATGCGGCCTGGATGGAGTTGTTTGTTCAGCCCAGGAGGCTCAGTTAATGCGATCCCAATTTGGTAACCAGTTCTGTCTGGTAACTCCCGGTATTCGCCTGGAGTCTTCTCCCGTTGATGATCAACGTCGAACGCTTACCCCCGCTGCCGCTATTGCTGCGGGTAGTAGCTATCTGGTTATTGGTAGGCCAATTACTCAATCGGCAGATCCAATAGCGACTTGCCAATCTATCGTTCAGTCGCTTGTGTGATGTTGTTGAGGAAATACACCCATGAGTAATAACAAGCCAATAGTGGTTACTATTGATGGTCCAAGTGGTTCAGGAAAGGGCACGCTTAGCCAAATGCTAGCCAGACATCTCGGCTACCACTTATTGGATAGCGGCGCCTTATACCGTTTGGTTGCTTTGGCCGCAATGAAGCGGAATATTGATTTAACGAATGAAATTCTGGTTGCCCCTGTTGCGCAGAATTTGACTGTTGAATTTAGCGTGAAAGGCGAGTCAATGCTTGTGCTGTTGGATGGTGAAGATGTAACTGATGCTATTCGTCAGGAGGTTGTAAGTATGGGGGCCTCTAAAGTTGCAGCATATCCAGACGTAAGGGCTGCATTGTTGGATCGCCAGCGCGCATTTGCCAGGGCGCCAGGTTTAATCGCTGATGGTCGCGATATGGGGACAGCGGTATTTCCCTCTGCGACTACAAAAATATTTTTAACTGCAAGTGCAGAGGCGCGAGCTGAACGGCGTTTTAAGCAATTGCAGTCAAAAGGCGAAGTGACTGATATGGCTAAGTTGGTGGCAGATATTCGTGAGCGAGACGAACGTGATTCAAAGCGTGCGGTATCGCCACTAGTGCCTGCGGCGGATGCCACAATTATTGATAGTACGGATATTGGTATTGCAGATGTTTTTGCTAGGATGCTGGCGTTAATCAAACAGAATTGACGATCATTTTTTGAAGTGTCAACAAATGGTAAAAATATCTCTTTAGTTTGCACCGACTACAAATTAAAGATTTATGTGGATCTACCGGTAGAACTAAATATAGCAGCGGGCTTAGAAATAGTTATTTTTCAGATGGGATTCATATATGACCTTAACTTGTTTTAAAGCCTACGATATCCGCGGAAAATTGGGTGAAGAACTCAATGAGGATATTGTGTACCGTATTGGTCGTGCTTATGCGCAATATATAAAACCAAAAAATGTAGTAGTGGGTGGAGATGTCCGGCTTACCAGTAAAGCCTTAAAAACTGCGTTAAGCAACGGCTTGCGTGATGAAGGTGTTGATGTGATCGACATTGGCATGTCTGGAACAGAAGAAATTTATTTCGCCACCAGCCATCTTAAAACTGATGGTGGAATCGAAATTACTGCTAGTCATAATCCAATTGACTATAACGGAATGAAGCTTGTTCGTGCCGGCTCCAAACCCATTAGTGGTGATACTGGTTTAAATGAAATAAAACGTCTGGCAGAGGTTAATCAATTTCAGGTAGCTGATTTTTCGGCGCGTGGAAGTCTCACAGAGGTAAGTATTCTCGATGCTTACGTGCAACACCTTCTGTCTTATGTTGATGTTTCTGCGCTCAAGCCATTGACGTTGATTGTTAATGCGGGAAATGGTGCGGCGGGTCATGTTATAGATGCAATTGAAAAACATTTGCCTTTCACATTTATAAAAATCAATCATGAGCCTGATGGCACTTTTCCTAATGGTATCCCCAATCCTTTGTTGTTTGAGAATCGAGCTTCAACATCTGAAGCAGTGATCCGGCATAATGCAGATATGGGAATTGCTTGGGACGGCGATTTTGATCGTTGTTTCCTGTTTGATGAGAAAGGCGAGTTCACAGAAGGTTATTACATTGTTGGGTTACTCGCTGAAGCATTTTTATTGAAAAATCCGGGAGCGAAAATTATTCACGATCCTCGATTAACCTGGAATACGCTTGACATAGCGTCTGTTAATGGTGGCCAAGCGATTCAATCCAAAACCGGTCATGCTTTCATTAAAGAGCGTATGCGCGCAGAAGATGCTGTTTACGGTGGTGAAATGAGTGCTCACCATTATTTCCGTGATTTCTTCTATTGTGATAGTGGCATGATTCCCTGGTTACTGGTTTGCGAACTTCTTTGTCGCAAACAACAAACCTTGTCTTCTATGCTGGCTGATCGTATTGCGAAATTCCCTTCACCTGGTGAAATTAATAGCCATGTGGTTGATGCAAAGGTTGCCATTGAAAAAGTGCTTGCGCATTACGAAGCTGATGCAAAGTTTATAGATAAAACAGACGGTATAAGTCTGGAATTTGATGATTGGAGATTTAATTTACGAATGTCCAATACCGAACCTGTAGTGCGCCTGAATGTAGAAAGCAGGGGCAATAAGCAGTTAGTCGAACGAAAAACAACAGAAGTCCTTCATTTACTTAATAGCTAACTAACAAATATTTAATAGGGCGACAATTATGCAAGTTAAAAAAGCTGTGATTCCAGTGGCTGGTTTGGGAACTCGTATGCTTCCCGCAACTAAAGCTATTCCCAAGGAAATGCTGCCGGTTGTTGATAAGCCGTTAATTCAATATGTAATTGAAGAAGCGGCTGCAGCGGGTATCAAGGAAATAGTGCTGGTAACGCATGCGAGTAAAAATGCGATAGAAAACCATTTTGACACCAGCTTTGAATTGGAGGCGCAGCTTGAGGCGCGTTTGAAGCGTTCGCTACTTGCAGAAGTTCGTTCGATTACACCTCCCGGCTTGACTGTTATTTCTGTACGTCAAGCCGAAGCAAAAGGTCTTGGTCATGCAATTTTGTGCGCGAAACCTGTTGTTGGCGATGAGCCTTTTGCTGTGCTTCTTCCAGATGTTTTGGTGGACAATGCAGAATCAAATCTCAGGCAGGATAATCTGGCAGGTATGACCAGACGCTTTCAGGAAACTGGAAATAGCCAGATTTTGGTGGAGCAGGTTCCTCATGATCAGGTTGATAAATACGGTGTTGTTGATTGTTCCGGAGTAGAGATTCCATCTGGAAAAACTGCCGCTATTAAAGCAATGGTAGAAAAGCCGCCGTTAGATGAAGCCCCTTCGAATATGGCCATTGTTGGTCGTTATGTTCTTTCCAAAACGGTTTGGGATTTGTTGGCAAAAACCCAGCCTGGTGCAGGCGGTGAAATTCAATTGACCGATGCATTGGACGCATTGTTGGGCTTAGAAACTGTAGAGGCCTATCAATTGATTGGCCGTAGTCATGATTGCGGAACCAAACTGGGTTATCTCATGGCGAATGTTATCTACGGTGAGCGCCATAACGATGTTGGCAATAATTTTAAAACATTTTTGCAGAAGCGTTATACAAAGTAATTGGCACCGGATTATTCCGGAAATGTAATGATGGATAAGGAGTGCTAATTGATTATTCCCGTCATACTAGCAGGTGGATCTGGAACAAGGCTGTGGCCTATGTCCCGTCAACATTACCCCAAACAGTTGTTAAAACTGTTTGGTGAAAAAACAATGTTGCAGCAGACGTTGTTACGGCTTGAAGGGGTGGCAAATCTTGCTCCTCCTATCGTTGTTTGTAATGAAGAGCATAGATTCATGGTTGCCGAGCAATTGCATGAAATTGCTCAAGCGAAAGCCTCTATTATTCTTGAGCCAGTTGCGCGTAATACTGCCCCTGCGTTGGCGTTGGCTGCATTACATGCAAAGGCTTTGGCAGAGAATCCAATTCTTTTGGTGCTGTCTGCGGATCATATGATTAAAGACGTTGGTGCATTTCATGTTGCTCTTGAAAATGCGATCACTGCGGCAAAAGCAGGGCACCTAGCTACTTTTGGTGTTAATCCAACTAGGCCTGAAACCGGTTATGGTTATATTAAAACGAAAATGGATTCTGCCGCTGCAACTGGAATTTTTTATCCGGTAATTCAATTCGTTGAAAAACCTGATTTGGCAACGGCTGAAAAATATCTCGCTGAAGGTTGTTACTACTGGAATAGCGGCATGTTTGTTTTTCAAACAGAAGTTTTTTTAAATGAGTTGCAAGCGCAAAGTCCCGATGTGGTTATTGCAGCCGAGCAAGCCAAAGTATGGGCAGTTCAGGATTTGGATTTTATTCGTGTTGATCGCGAGTCTTTCGCGCAAGCGCCGAATATCTCCATTGATTATGCGTTAATGGAAAAAAGCAATAATGTTGTTTGTATTCCGTTTAATGCAGGGTGGAGTGATGTTGGCGATTGGAAGTCATTTTGGGATTTATCTGACAAAGATGCATCGGGAAATAGTTTGATTGGTGACAGTATTGATATTGGCTCCAGCAATACGTTGGTTTTTTCTCAGGATAAGTTGGTGGCAACGTTGGGTGTTAACAATCTGATGATTGTTAACACTCCAGATGCGGTTTTAATTGCTGATCAATCCCAGGCGCAACAAGTTAAATCTCTTATTTCCCAAATAGAAAAACAAAAGCGTTCCGAGCATCTGCAGCATCGCGAAATATATCGTCCATGGGGTTGTTACGACGTAATTGACAATGGGGATCGCTATCAGGTTAATCGGATTCGGGTTAAGCCCGGGGGGAGCTTGTCTTTGCAGGTGCATCATCATCGTGCTGAACATTGGATTGTTGTAAAGGGCACTGCATTGGTACAAAAAGGTGATGAAACTTTATTGCTTTCTGAAAATGAATCGACGTATATCCCGGTGGGGACAAAACATCGCTTGAGTAATCCGGGCAAGATTCCCCTTGAGATTGTTGAGGTTCAATCGGGTCCCTACCTTAAGGATGACGATGTAATTAGATATGAAGATAGTTATGGGCGATCTTAAATTTGTCGGGAGTAGCAAATGAAAGTAACAGTTTTTGGTACTGGCTATGTTGGATTGGTGACCGGAGCGTGTCTTGCTGATGTTGGGCATGACGTGCTTTGTGTCGATATTGATCAACAAAAAGTAGATAACCTGAACTCAGGTATCATTCCCATTTATGAGCCTGGCTTGGAGCCAATAGTTAAGCAGGCTGTGCAAAATAAGCTGCTCGCATTTACGACAAACATGGAGGCCGCTGTTAAGCATGGAGAGCTGCAATTTATTGCAGTGGGTACGCCATCTGGTGAAGATGGATCTGCGGATTTACAGTATGTTGTTGCGGTCGCAAAAACAATTGGCGAACGAATTACTGATTATCGTGTTGTTATTAATAAATCTACTGTCCCTGTGGGGACTGCTGAGGTTGTCGAAAAGGCTCTCGCTGAACAACTGCAAAAACGTGGTGCAAACATCGATTTTGATGTTGTTTCGAATCCCGAATTTCTTAAAGAGGGTGCCGCTGTCAATGATTTTATGAAGCCTGATCGAATTATTGTTGGTAGTCGGAGCTCCCGGGCTGAGGCATTAATGCGCGAGCTTTATGCACCTTTCAATAGAAGTCATGATCGTATGATTTTTATGGATATTCGTTCTGCGGAGCTTACCAAGTACGCTGCAAATGCGATGCTGGCAACTAAAATTAGCTTTATTAATGAGATGGCTAATTTGGCAGAGCGCTTAGGTGCTGACATTGAGAAAGTTCGTAATGGTATCGGTGCAGATCCTCGCATTGGGTATCAATTTATTTATCCTGGTTGCGGTTATGGGGGGTCATGTTTTCCAAAGGATGTTAAAGCATTGATCAATATTGCCAAAAATGCCGGATACCAGGCTGGTTTAATGGAAGCGGTGGATCAGGTAAATAACGAGCAAAAAACAAAATTATTCGATTACATCGACAAGCACTTCAAGGGGGATTTGCGCGGCAAGATTTTTGCGCTTTGGGGGCTGTCGTTCAAACCGAATACTGATGATATGCGTGAGGCGCCGAGCCGGACTTTGATGGAGGCGCTGTGGGAGCGGGGTGCCAAAGTTCAGGCATATGATCCTGTGGCGATGGAAGAAACTCAAAATATTTATGGTCTGCGTGATGATTTGAAGCTTGTTGGAACAAAAGAAGCTGCTTTGGAGAGGGCGGATGCTTTAGTAATCTGTACCGAGTGGAAGAACTTCAGGGCGCCCAATTTTGATGTAATTAAGGGGGCGTTGCGTGAGCCGGTGGTATTTGATGGTCGCAACCTGTATGAACCAGAAAGAATGAGTAGTCTAGGGGTGCAGTATTATGCTGTGGGACGCGGCTTGAGTGTTGTAAAAAATTAATTATTAGAGTTAATGGTTGATCTTGCACGGTCCAAGGTCAGCCATATTTTTTAGCGCCGTTATTATCTTCTTCCGCAGCACCATTTTAGTTGTTCGATATCCTAACCTATTGAAAAATAAAGCCCATTCTGCTAGTATCCCGCGCCTGCTAAATAATCTGCTCTCCTTTCTTAAGTTTAAGCAATGTTATTGGCAGCGGCGATAACTGTAAAACCCAGTCTGAGGGAGTTATTGCCTTATATTAATTGACCCGCGTGCCAGACCGTGCGGAGCAGGTAGGGTGTGGTTTTCATGCCTGTACCTCTAATTTATAGGTAATACCATGAGTATGAACGAAAGTTTTGCAGAGTTATTTGAAGAGAGTTTAAAGACTGTAGATATGGTGCCAGGCACCATCGTTACTGGTGTAGTAATCGATATCGATAAAGATTGGGTTACCGTGCACGCAGGCCTTAAGTCTGAAGGTGTTATTCCCGCAGAACAATTCCGTAACGAGCTGGGTGAGTTGAATCTCCAGATCGGTGATGAAGTACAAGTAGCTCTGGAAAGCGTTGAAGATGGTTTCGGTGAAACCAAACTGTCTCGTGAAAAAGCCAAGCGTGCTGAAGCCTGGAAAATTCTTGAAGCTGCTCACGTTGCTGAAGAAGTTATTAAAGGTGTTATTAACGGTAAGGTTAAAGGTGGTTTCACTGTTGACGTTGCCGGTATCCGTGCCTTCCTTCCGGGTTCATTGGTAGATGTTCGCCCAGTCCGCGAAACTACTCATCTTGAAGGTAAAGAGTTGGAATTTAAAGTAATCAAGCTCGATCAAAAGCGTAACAACGTAGTTGTTTCCCGTCGTGCTGTACTTGAACAAGCTAACTCTGTTGAGCGCGATGAATTGCTGGCTACCTTACAAGAAGGTCAAGCAGTTAAAGGTATTGTTAAAAATCTTACTGACTACGGTGCGTTCGTTGACTTGGGTGGCGTTGATGGTCTGTTGCACATCACTGACATGGCTTGGAAGCGTATCAAGCATCCAGGTGAGATTGTAAACGTTGGTGATGAAATCGACGTTAAAGTGTTGAAGTTTGATCGTGAGCGTAACCGTGTATCTCTGGGGCTGAAACAGCTCGGCGAAGATCCATGGGTTGCTATCACCAAGCGTTATCCAGAAGGTGCTCGTGTTAAAGCGAAAGTGACCAATCTTACTGATTACGGCTGTTTCGCCGAGTTGGAAGAGGGCGTTGAAGGCCTGATCCACGTTTCTGAAATGGATTGGACCAACAAAAATATCCATCCTTCAAAAGTTGTTCAGTTGGGTGACGAAATTGAAGTTATGGTTCTTGATATTGACGAAGAGCGTCGTCGTATCTCCCTTGGCCTGAAGCAATGCCAGGAGAATCCATGGGATGCGTTTGCTCGTACCTGTGCGAAAGGCGACAAGATCAGCGGCAAGATCAAATCAATTACTGACTTCGGTATCTTTATTGGTCTGGATGGTGGTATTGATGGCTTGGTTCATTTGTCAGATATCAGCTGGCACGAAGCAGGTGAAGAAGCTGTTCGTAAATACAAGAAAGGTGATGAGCTGGAAACTGTGGTATTGGCCATTGATCCAGAGCGCGAGCGCATTTCTTTGGGTATCAAGCAATTGGAAGCCGACCCATTCTCTGAATACGTTTCAGTAAATGATAAGGGTGCTGTTGTTAAAGGTATCGTAAAAGAAGTTGAGGCAAAAGCAGCTGTTATCACCTTGGCTGATGATGTTGAAGCTGTATTGAAAGCATCTGAATTGAGCCGTGAAAAGGTAGAAGATGCGCGCAACTTGTTAAAAGTTGGTGATGAAGTTGAAGCTAAAATTATTGCAGTTGACCGCAAAAATCGTAGCATCAGCTTGTCTGTGAAATCTAAAGACGTAGAAGATGAAAAAGCTGCACTGAAAGAGCTTTCGAGCAAGCAGTCAGATCAAGCTTCTCCTACTACTTTGGGTGACCTGATCAAAGCGCAAATGCAAAGCAAAGAGTAATCTTTGAATAACAGCGGTTGGCTAGTGCTGGCCGCTGTTGCTTCTAGGTGTGTGCTATACATAGTAAATTGATTTTATTTGTTCTTCGTAACTCTATATTTTCTGAAAAGTTGTGTTGTGTAATCCCGTCATTAATAAGAGAAACAGGTTATGACCAAATCAGAATTGATTGAATATATTACTGAAAAGCAGAATCAATTGACTATTAAAGACGTTGAAATGTCTGTAAAACTGCTCCTGGATTATATGTCTGATATTCTGGCATCTGGTGAGCGAATTGAAATTCGTGGCTTTGGTAGTTTTTCGCTTCATTATCGTGCCCCTCGCACCGGCCGAAATCCAAAAACTGGTGAAGCTGTGGTGCTCGAAGGCAAGTACGTGCCTCACTTCAAGCCTGGTAAAGAGATGCGTGATCGCGTTAATGAGAGCATTGGTAAGTAGGCTTTTTTAGTTTTTCCTGGTATTTTCCCTCCTGTTCTTGTTGTCCTCAAGATGCTAGGCCGGCGGTTGTTTTTGGAGCCTGACTTATGTTGATAAAATTGCTTGAGGCTTCGCGTACTGCTAAACGAATTATTTCTTTGTGCTATGACTCCGTTGCAATTGTTATCGGGGTTTATCTTTCAAATTGTTTGCGATTGGGTACGTTTGATTTAACGATTACCCATAAAGAATTGGCTGCTTTATTAATAACTCTGGTCGCCAGTCTTACGATATTCATCCGTTTGGGAATGTATCGCGCCATCCTGCGTTACATGACTCAGCCTGCCATTGTTACCATCATCATTTGTGTACTGCTGTCTGGTGTTACCCTGGCTGTTTCAGGCTTTCTTACTTATTCAAAAATCCCTCGTTCAGTACCATTTATTTATATAGGTTTGATGTTGGTATTAATTGGCGGTCCGCGCCTGCTTATTCGCCATATCATTTTAAAAATGGGAGCCTTGCCGCCAGCCGATATGGTTCCTGTAATTATTTATGGTGCTGGACGAACAGGGCACCAGCTTATGCTGGCCTTACAGGATACTGGATATGGGGTAGTTGCGTTTGTTGATGATAATCCCTCATTGCATGGGACTTTATTGGCGAATATTAAAATTTTCTCGCCTAAAACCCTTCCTCGTCTGATCTCTGCTTCATCTGCAACCAAGGTGTTATTGGCGCTTGGTCGAACTGCTCATAGTGTGCGCCTTGAAATTATCAAGCGTTTGGAGAAGCTACATATTAATGTGCAAACTATTCCTGATATGGGGGATGTTTTATCGGGAAAGGCGCGCATTGAAAATATTCGTGATGTAGATATTGATGATTTACTTGGAAGGGATTCTGTTCAGCCTTTATCTGATTTGATGGAGGGTTCGATAACCAATAAGGTGGTCATGGTCACGGGGGCAGGTGGTTCTATTGGTAGCGAGCTGTGCCGGCAAATTATTGATTTTAAACCTGCAAAAATTATTTTATTGGATCATAACGAATATAGCCTTTATGCCGTAGAGCAAGAACTTGAAGCTCGTAATACTCACTTAATCCCTGTTGTGCCGCTGTTGGGGTCGGTTCAGAACAATAATTTTTTGCGCTCGGTGTTCAGGCGTTATCGAGTAGAAACTGTTTATCACGCCGCTGCTTATAAGCATGTCCCATTGGTTGAATCTAATATTGTTGAAGGGATAAAGAACAATGTATTGGGAACACTAAATTGCGCTGAAGCTGCGATGGAAGCAGGTGTTGGATTATTTGTGCTTATTTCTACTGATAAGGCTGTTCGTCCGACGAATGTAATGGGGGCCTCAAAGCGTTTGGCAGAATTGATATTGCAAAGTATCGCCAAGCGTCAGCAATCTACCCGGTTTGTCATGGTTCGCTTTGGAAATGTATTGGGATCCTCTGGTTCGGTTGTGCCTTTATTTCGTAAGCAAATTAAATCCGGTGGGCCGGTCACGGTAACCCATCCGGAAATTATTCGTTATTTTATGACGATACGGGAGGCTTCCCAATTGGTAATCCAGGCGGGAACTATGAGCAAGGGTGGCGATGTTTTTGTGCTGGATATGGGAGAGCCCGTTAAAATAGTTGATCTTGCTCTGCGCATGATTCATTTGTCAGGATTATCTGTTCGTGATGTAGCTAATCCAGAGGGGGATATTGAAATTCAATACACTGGGCTACGCCCTGGTGAAAAATTGTTTGAAGAACTGCTAATCGGCGATAATGTTTTTGCTACGGAACACCCACGAATTTTTAGGGCGCTAGAGCAATCCGTTTCGTGGCGTGAAATGGAGGTTTTTCTAAATAATTTGACTGCAGCATGTGAAAGTGATGATGCAAAAAGAATTAAATCAATGCTAAACGAAATGCCTTTAGGGTATGGCAGCGAGCAGGCGGAAGCGGAGGAATATCCAAGGTCTTTGCCATTAACTGGTGTTAATTAGCTAGGTCTGCCCGCTTTTAGTTTGATTGCGATAACAATAAGCGGGGTGTAGGCCAAAATAAGAGCAACGATTGGATTTAATATACCTTTAATCATTAATAGTGTGATTGGAAAAAGCCAGCTCATATTTACAAGGCAAACCAGGGATGTTGCTTTAGTGTGCGAATTTAATGTCAATGCAAGTTTTTGATAGCTGTGGCTGCGATGCGGTAAATAAAATTTTTGACCGCTCAATAGCCTAATGCTTAGCGTATAACTTGCATCTACAATAAAAACTGCCATTGAAATTAGCCATGCGGCGGCGATATCAATCGATCCAATACTGGTTTTTATTGCAGCAAAGCCAAAGATAAATCCCAAAAATAAACTTCCTGTGTCCCCCATAAAAATTCTAGCACTGGGGAAATTCCAATAGAGAAATCCTGCGCAGGCCATGCCTGTTATCACTAATAGTTTTACGATGGCTGTGTCGTTATTTGTCTGGTGCAAAATTATTCCCATTATCACGCAAACACAGATAGCCTGAATGGTTGCTATCCCATTAATACCGTCCATAAAGTTGTATAAGTTGCATTGCCATACGAGTGCAATTACACATACTCCGCTTAATATGATCGCGTCTGCTCCCTGAAAATTTAATTCGCGCACACAAATAATTACAGCAATCAGTGACAGCAAGAATTGAATTAACAGGCGTACTCGAACACTGAGGTTCATGAAATCATCAAGTGCTCCCAGGATGGCCATAAGAGTAAATAGTAAAAGTGGTGTCCATGGGAGGGCACTGGATCCATAGATTTCCGTTCCTGCACTTACCAAAATTATTGTTGTGGCAATAGCTATTCCTCCGCCGCGTGGAGTTGGCAAGCTATGAGAGCTGCGATCGCTCGGAATATCTATCAATCGTTTACCTAATAGCCGAATAATTATCCTGGATAAAAAAAATGAAAGGGCAAATGAGAGTGAGCAGAGCACGATCCAGTTATTCATAGGTTTGATAATGCTGTCAGTTGGCGGTTAGTCATTTTACGCTATTCGTTGCTATTCTTTTGTATTAAGGTTTGCACCAAAAAAGATCTTGTTTGCCTTGGCTTGTTTTTAAATGGTGCGATTGTTGATTGTTGTGCGCACCTAATTATTTATATCTTACTGAAAAATAACAAATTTAAATTTTTGGATTAATGTTTGCTTATAGGTGGTTCATTTTTTATTTACGTAGTGATAGCGCTTTTTTCGCCCTTTATAGGTGCAGGTTTTGTTTTTTTAAAGCCAGTGGCAGCGAGATTTAAAGCGTTTATCAGGTTCTACTGTTTCAAAATGAAGCATGGTGATGGTGCAGGAACTTTGAGCCACCGTGCAAGATAATAACCATCATGGGGTAAATATGAAGAAGATACATCTCATTTCAAGTTCTCTATTAGCAGGATTGGCCAGCGCTAGTCCGGCCTTGTGGGCACAGGAGCCAACTCTCAATGGCGCTAATACGGCGTGGATTTTAACCTCAACTGCGTTGGTTTTGTTCATGACTTTGCCTGGGCTTGCACTGTTTTATGGTGGCTTGGTGCGTGTAAAAAATATTTTATCAGTGCTTATGCAGTGTTTTGCGATTGCATGCCTGGTATCGCTATTGTGGTTGATGGCTGGTTATAGTTTGGCATTTGGTACTGGCAACTCATGGATTGGTGATTTCAGTATGGTGTTTATGGCGAGCATTACAGAAGATGCGCTTTCCGGTGATATCCCGTTAAGTTTGCATGCAATGTATCAAATGACGTTCGCGATCATTACTCCTGCTCTTATCGTTGGTGCTTTTGCGGAGCGAATGAAATTTTCATCCATGCTGATTTTTTCGGCATTGTGGTTATTCGCAGTTTATATCCCTGTTTGTCACTGGGTGTGGTCAAGTTCCGGTTGGCTATTTGCGAAAGGTTTACTGGATTTTGCTGGTGGTACCGTAGTGCATATTACTGCAGGTGTTGCGGCATTGGTTGCAGCTGTAGTCATTGGAAAGCGCAATGGTTTCCCTACAACAGCAATGCCTCCGCACAATATGACCATGACTGTGACCGGAGCGGGAATGTTGTGGGTAGGCTGGTTTGGTTTTAATGCAGGCAGTGCGTTGGCTGCGAATGGAAATGCAGCTATGGCAATGTTGGTTACTCATATTTCCGCTGCGGCAGGGGCGCTAGCCTGGATGGTTATCGAGTGGATTCGTTTTCGTAAACCAAGTGTGTTGGGTATCGTAACGGGAATGGTAGCAGGGCTCGGCACTATTACGCCGGCATCCGGTTATGTTGGCCCAGGTGGTGCTTTGATTATTGGTCTCTCTGCGGGCATTATCTGTTTCATCATGACTCATTTGGTAAAAAGGATTTGGAAAATTGATGATTCTCTTGATGTGTTTCCAGTTCATGGTATCGGTGGTGTACTCGGTACTATTCTCGCGGGAGTGTTTGCTTCAACAGAACTGGGTGTGTTCAGTGGCCAGGGATTTGCGTCAGGCATCAATTCAATGGGCGAGCAATTGGGGGTTCAATTACTTGGTGTTGTAGTAACTTTCGTATACACAGCGATAGTTACTTACGTACTGCTTAAGTTAACCGGTGTTTTAACATCAGGTTTGCGAGTCACCAAAGAAGAAGAAACTATTGGTTTGGATTTGAGCTTGCATGAGGAAGATGGTTACAAGCTCTAATCAGAGTTGTTAAGGCAGCAAAAAAAGGAGCTTCGGCTCCTTTTTTGTTTTCATGGGACGCGCTATGTTCCGCTATCGAAATGCTATGAGTGCTGCTGTAACGGCGACGTTTAGTGATTCAACACCGTTATTCATGGGGATGCAGACTTTTTCATTGCTCAGTTTTTCAATGTCTGCTGACACACCTTCAGATTCGTTGCCAAGCACATAAATGCAAGATGTGGTGGGAGAGAATTTTTTAAGCTCCACTGTTGCATGCGATGACAATACACAAACGGTGGTACCCTCTTGTTGGAAATCTTTAAGTGCTGCTTTTAGATCGTTACATCTTAATAATGGTGCGCGAAATACTGTACCCGCACTTGCTTTGATAACCAATGGGTCAATTTGCGCATTGCCTTTTTGGGGAAGCAAAATTCCATCAATATTTCCTGCGCAAGCCGAGCGAATAATCATTCCAAGGTTTTGTGGGTTTTGAACTCCATCGAGTGCTAACAATGTATATTTCTTTTGGCGATTGTGAGCAATAAATTCATCGTAGAGCTGATACCCGCGCAATTGCAAATCTGCAGCTACGCCTTGGTCTTGCGTTGCATTTTTAGAGATGCGCGATAACGCCTGGCGCTCATGAAAAACAATCTCTGCACCTTTTAATTTTGCCAGTTCAACTATTTCATCAATAATCCCGGCCGGTTTATTACTTTTTGCCAGATGCAGGCGGTAAATGTAGGTCGCTGGATCTTGTAGTGCTTCGAGTACGGTTTTGCGCCCGTAAACTGTCATCAACGAATCAAAAAAACGTTTTTTTTCCAGATAGGCGGAGCTATCTTCACGAGGCTTGTTCATGGTAAATCCAGATCGTTATTCGCTGCAGAGTTGTTTATAGGCTTGCACTGCAGGCACCAGCCCCATCGCGATAGCATCAACTGTTAATGCGTGACCGATAGATACTTCCAATAATGCAGGAATCTTTCGGAAATATTGAAGATTATCCAAATTTAAATCATGCCCGGCATTCAAGCCTATACCAATTGCTTGTGCATGAATAGCTGCGGTGCGATAGGTTTCAAATAACTGATTAAAGTAATCGTCTTGTTGTTTGAAGTGTTCAGCGTAGGGTCCGGTGTATAACTCTATGCGATCTGCACCTATATCTTTTGCCAGGTTGATCTGTTCTACATCTGGATCCATAAACAAACTGACCCTAACACCAATATCTTGCAGTTCACAAATTAATGGATGAAGTTTTTTGCCAGCAATTTTTAAATCAAATCCGTGATCTGAAGTTAATTGATCGTTTGAATCGGGAACCAATGTGCATTGATGCGGACGCACATCTTTCACTAGTTTAATGAAACCAGGAAAGTCACCGACAGAATCGGCGTAAGGATTTCCTTCGATATTAAACTCGATGTTGGAATATCCACTGACCAATTCGCTCAGTTCATAAACGTCGTGTGGGCGAATATGGCGTTGATCAGGGCGTGGATGTACTGTTAATCCATCTGCACCGGCTTTAATGCAGGTTTCACCGTGGGTGACTACGTTAGGGTAATTGCCTGCGCGTGAATTACGAATTAGCGCAATTTTATTCAGATTAACGCTAAGCGCAGTTTTATTGACTGGATTCATTTGCGGGCACCAAAGCATCTTTAAAGCTGGAGGTTCTTTGTACGGGAGCGGGGTTGTCCACTACAATCGAATGGGTGCGAGTTGCGCTTATTATGTGTATCGCTTCATTTGGGGCTTCAGGGAATGGCCTGTTAGCACCGCGTGGAGCCTGGCCAATTTTTTCCACTACTTCCATGCCTGCAACTACTTTTCCGAATACAGTGTAACCTGGAGCAGTTTTGGTCTTATCAAAACCTTCGTTATTTTTCAAATTAATAAAAAACTGGGAGGTAGCACTATCGGGATTTGACTGCCTTGCCATACCAACGGTTTTGTATTTATTCGCTAAGCCATTGCTGGATTCATCTTTAATGGGTTTGTTTGTTCTTTTTTCTCTGTAGTCATCACTCATTCCTCCACCTTGAACTACGACACCGGGAACTATGCGGTGAAAAACCGTGTTGTCGTAGAATTTGCTATCTACATAGGTTAAAAAATTCTGCACAGTAATGGGAGCTTTTTCCGGGTAGAGCTCAATAACAAACGTACCGCGATCGGTTTTGACTGCGATGAGTGTTTTTTCTTCTGCATGCAAGTTTGCGCTGATTAACACGCTTGCCAGTAAGATCGATGAGAAAAAAGATTTGATCATGAGATGCCTAAAATATTCAGTGTTACCTAAAAATAGCCAGTGCTAATAATTAGCGCCATTCAGATTTGCGCTTGCGACGGCCAAGTCCTTGCAAAATGAACGAGAGAATTACACCGCCCAATACTAATCCGCCGCCATAAACCCAATGATTAAAACGATCAGTATTTTTGAGTTTTTCATTATCGGCTTTAACTACGTCTGCATGGGTTTGCAATAATTGATTTTCTTTCAACAAACGTTGATGTTCATCTTCCAGATTCAATGCTGTAGTTGCTGCCTGTCGCATGTCTTCAGTATCAGTGAGGAGTTGCTGGTGCTCTTGTTGTATTTTGGTCAATTGAGCTTTTAATTGCGTATTTTCAGTTTGTAATGCAACGACATCTTTTGATGCGCCGGAAAGTGCAGCCAATTGCATAGCGGCGGTAGGCTTATCGGTGAGGTTTTGGCTGCGTATCCAGCCCTCAGTGCCATCCGGTGTTACTACTAATGACCACAAATTATTATCGGTGCCAGTTTCTTCGCGAATAAAGTTTAATTTAGTGCCGCTACCAACACCTTGTTGCAACACGCTTGCTTGTGGGGCTTTATCGCTACGAACAGGAACGTAAATAACATCAGAAACATATCGATCTACTGCAAATGCAGACGCGCTGATGAGCGATAGTGCGAGAATCGAGAGTGTAGAGCCGGGTAAGGGAATATTTTTCACAGTGATTCCAATCCTTAAGCAAAAGATAAAAAGAAAATTTATGGCAATACTTTATTGAAGGGCTTAACAACCACGTTGGCGAAAATGCCTGCGGCACAATAGGGGTCTTGATCGGCCCACTTTTGTGCCGCATCTAATGAGGGAAACTCTGCGATAACCAGGCTGCCAGTAAAACCGGCATCGCCTGGGTTTTCATTATCGATAGCGGGATGAGGTCCGGCTACAAGTAAACGGCCTTCATCGTTGAGTTGCTGTAATCTTGCTAAATGTGCGGGGCGAGTGATTTTGCGTTTTTCAAGGCTATTTGGATTGTCTTGGCTGATAATGGCGTAAAGCATGTCACTCGTCTCTTGGTTGGTTCTTCAGTAAATTTTGAAGTGTTTTCTATTAATTGGCACTACCATCATTAATCACTTCTTCAAGTGTCAAATGGGTTAACAAGCGAATGCTGCGAAATACATAAAACAGCGTGCCCATCATAATGATCATCATTGGTAACGCAATTACCGGGTAGCTTAGTGCGGTCATTTTACCCAATTCCGCATTAAATTCGGCAGTACCTGCGGGGCTTACCAGAATTAATTTTGCCAGCACGTAATTCAGTATTGAGGATAGAAAAAATGAACCGGCAATCAGTAGCGAAGCGTTGATCAAAGTGCGATCAAATTGTTTTTGAGTATTGTAATGGGCAAGCGCCTCGTTGACTTTTTGAATTTTCAAGACTTTATCGTTATAGATAAAAACTTTAACCAAAGGGTAGCGCGTTTTAATAGAAACCAGAGTGATAACTCCCAATATGCCGGGAATTGCAGCTTCTTTAATTGCAAAATACTCAGGAGGTAGTTTCAATAGGCTGAGCCCACCTGTTAGCAACACACTCACAACACCTAATGCAGAAAAAACATTTAGTTTTTTATTGATCGCAAAATCGCGCAGGCCATAACCGATAGGAAAGGCGAGGGCAACAATTAAACCCCAGGTTGCTCCCAAATACTCATCAGTACTTAATTTGGTCAGAATTAATGTAGGGATTACAATATTCATGAGCAAATTGGCTAAAAAACTTTCTTTTTTAACCGCAGGCTGCGAATTAACCGTTTGTTGTTTAGCCTTATCGGCTACCATGCTCGAAGTTTCTTCAGTGTGTTTGTCTGTCATGACCAATCCGGGTGTATTGCCAAAGTCGTGGGGTTAGTGTGATTTTTGATCTGCATAGCCATACTTATTTTTCTGATGGCGCCTTGAGTCCGGAGGCTTTGGTCGAGCGAGCAAAAGCGCGCGGCGTTTCCGTGCTGGCGATCACGGATCACGATACCATAGCCGGTGTTGATCTTGCACATAAAGCCGCTGTTAAAGCTGGTATTCAGCTAATTGGCGGTATCGAATTCTCCAGCCAATGGGGTAAAGGCGGCGTGCATATCGTCGGTCTTGGTGTGAGCCCTGCCTCTCCCGAATTACAAGCGGCAATAGATTTTCAAGAGCAGGCGAGAGCTGCTCGTTCATTAGCTATTAGCGAACGCCTGTCGCGTGCCGGGTTTCCCGATGCTTTGGCGGGGGCCAGGGAAATTGCGGGTGCTGGCACGTTAGGGCGACCGCACTTTGCGCAATATCTGGTGAAAGTTGGCGCGGTAAAAAATGTTAATGCTGCGTTCAAGAAATATTTAGGGGCTGGCAAGCCTGCAGATGTTAAATACCAGTGGCCGCTGATGGATCAGGTTATTGGCTGGATTCATGCTGCAGGTGGTTTTGCCGTATTGGCGCATCCGGCCAAATATGAGCTAACCCGCATGAAAATGTGCGCGCTGGTTGATGCTTTTGCGGCGGCTGGTGGTGACGCTGTTGAGGTGATTAGTGGCGTGCAGCCGGCGAGTTTAACCCAGGATTTAATAAAGATTGTGAATGCCCGATCGCTCTATTCATCTTGCGGATCTGATTTTCATATACCTGACCAACCTTGGCAGGAGCTGGGAAGTTTTGGAGTTTTGCCTGATGAGGCAAAACCTGTATGGAATTTGCTAGGGTTTTAACAGGCAAATTATTTAGTGGGAGGCGTCGATGCGCGGAATCCACTGTAAAGTGAGTAGAGAATTGATCATGGCCCAGTTTTTTCAGATTCATCCAGAAAACCCGCAGCACCGTTTGATTGCCCAGGCGGCCGATATCATCCGCAAGGGGGGAGTAGTGGTTTACCCTACGGATTCAGCCTATGCATTGGGGTGCCACATTGGTGACAAAGATGCCCTGGAGCGAATTCGTACACTGCGAAAATTGGATAAAAACCACAATTTCACCTTGATGTGCCGCGATCTCTCGGAATTGGCGACCTATGCAAGGGTGGATAATCTGGCGTTTCGCTTGATAAAAAACCATACACCGGGAGCTTATACCTTCATTCTGGAAGCGACGGCGGATGTGCCACGCCGATTGCTTCACCCAAAACGCAAAACTATTGGTTTACGCGTCCCGGATAACCTTATTGCATTGGCATTGCTGGAGGAATTGGGGGAGCCATTGATGACCAGTAGTCTGTTGATGCCAGGTGAAGATTTACCGATGACAGACCCTTATGACATTCGCGATACCCTTGAACACTTCGTGGATTTGGTGATTGATGGTGGTTATTGTGGTTTGGAGCCCACAACGGTGGTGGATCTGACTGGCGATGTTCCCGAGTTGGTGCGTCAAGGTAAAGGCGATTTCTCACCTTTTGAATCTAACTGATTGATCTTTATTGATATTATTTGTTCCCGTCGCCTGCTGTCCGATCCCCCGTTTAATGGCTATAATGCCGCCCTTGTCTTGAGCCCGCGGAGGGCTCTACTCATTTTATTTAGAATCTGCGAGTTAACTGAGTGAGCGAAACCCCCGATAGCATTGTTCCTACAGAAGCTCCCGTTGAGCATGAGCCAACGGAAGTAGCAGGTGTGGGTGCCGTGGTATCCGACATTGGTGGACAGAATCGTCCTCAGCAGGAAGAAATGCCTTTCGCTGTTGTACACGGGAAGGCATATACGCAATTGCCGCAGGATCTTTATATTCCCCCTGATGCGCTTGAGGTATTCCTTGAGGCGTTTGAAGGACCTTTGGATTTATTGCTTTATTTGATACGTCGCCAAAATATCGACATCCTCGACATCAATGTATCTGAAATTACCTCTCAGTACATGGCGTACGTTGAGCTGATGGAGTCCCATCAATTTGAGTTGGCGGCTGAATATCTAGTGATGGCAGCTATGCTTGCTGAAATTAAATCGCGCATGCTGTTGCCTCGTTCATCAGAAGAGCATGAGGAAGAGGAAGATCCGCGTGCATCACTCATTCGCCGCTTGCAGGAATATGAGCGGTTTAAACAAGCTGCAGAAGACCTGGATAAAGTCCCCAGGGTTGGCCGTAACGTATTCCCGGTATCAGCTACTGGCCCGGATCGTAATTTGACGCGCCTTGAGCCGGATGTGGAGTTACAGGAATTATTGCTGGCGCTGTCAGAAGTGTTGCGTCGTGCTGATATGTTTGAAAGCCACCATGTGTCCAAAGAAAAATTATCCACACGTGAACGGATGGCTCAGGTTTTAGATACTTTAGCGCACCAACACTTTGTACCTTTTGTAAGCTTATTTAAGGTAGAAGAGGGGCGCCTTGGGGTGGTGGTCACTTTTTTAGCAGTAATGGAATTGATTAAAGAATCGCTGGTTGAAATTGTTCAAAGCGAATCTTTTGCACCTATTCATGTAAAAGCCAGAACACAATGACAAACGAAATGAATACCGACGAAGAATTGGATTCTCAGGATACCGAAGACAGCGGCACTCAGTTGTTTGAGGAAACGGTTATTGAGGAGGAATCTGCGACTGTTCCCGTTACCCAATTGCCAGTTGATGCTGCGTTGCTGCGTAAAATTCTCGAAGGCGCAATTCTTGCGGCCGGTCAGCCAATGACTATTGCTCGCTTGTTGGAGCTATTTGATGAAGAAGTTGCGCCGACTAAAGATGAAATAGCAACTGCACTCGCCGATATCCAGGCCGCTTGCGAAGATCGTGGCTTTGAATTGAAGGAAGTTGCTTCAGGTTGGCGTTTTCAGGTTCGGGACAATCTTGCTCCCTGGGTTAATCGCTTATGGGAAGAGAAACCGCAAAAATATTCACGCGCACTACTCGAGACCCTTTCACTGATTGCCTATCGCCAGCCTATCACCCGCGGCGACATTGAAGAAATCCGCGGTGTAGCAGTGAGTTCGCATATTATTAAAACGCTGCTGGAGCGCGACTGGGTGAAAGTGGTGGGGCATCGAGATGTGCCGGGGCGTCCTTCGCTCTATGCAACCACGCGACAATTTTTGGACTACTTTAATTTAAAGAGTCTGGAGGAATTGCCATCACTGAGTGAAATCCGTGATCTGGATGAATTAAATCCTGTATTGGATTTGGGGGAAGCAGGTTTAGGTGAAAAAGATACAGATCCACCGATACCTGATGAAGCACCGGCACCCGACACTGCCGGTGAGCGACAAAACGTTGATGAAGCTGCTCTTTACGAAGAGGGTTTTGTTGATGGTGAAGAAGCATTTGTTGAGGTAGAAGATAAAGTTCCAGTAACGCTGGAGCCTTCAACTACGAATGAAGAACAAGAGGATCAAGGCAGTCATTAAGCTGCGTATTTATTAATTCTATGGTGAAGAAAATCGACCAGGATAAACCAGAAAAATCTACCAGGGCTGTGAAGCCAGTAGTGGCCGGAAAAGGTGCGGGCGCTAAACGCAACCAGGAAAAACCGGTGCGTGGAGAAAAACCCGCGGTTAGGAAAGAAGAAAAATCTACTATTAAAAAATCTGCTCCAACAAATCCTCGCCAAAAAGCGGCGGCGGTTGATGGACGTAAGTCACCGGCTAAAGTAGAAGCGCCAGCAAAAGTGAAAGCTGCTGATGAAAAAGCTGCCCCGGGCGATGAAAAACTGCAAAAAGTATTGGCTCGCGCCGGTATCGGTTCTCGCCGTGAAATGGAGCGCCTTATTGAGGCGGGCCAGGTAAAAGTCAATGATCGCATCGCCAAGCTTGGTGACAGGGTCACATCAAAAGATAAAATTTTTGTAAATGGCCAGCGCATTGTATTGCGTACGGAATTAACGCGTCGCCGTGTAATTTTGTATAACAAACCGGAAGGTGAAATTTGTTCCCGCTCTGACCCGGAAGGCCGTCCAACGGTTTATGATCGTTTACCGGCGATAAAAGGTGAACGCTGGATTTCCGTTGGTCGTCTGGATTTTAATACCAGTGGTTTATTGTTATTCACCAATGATGGTGAGCTGGCCAATAAATTGATGCATCCTTCTTCAGTCATTGATCGTGAATATCTGGTGCGTATCCAGGGTGAAGTTACTGATGAGATGAAAGAACAGCTTTTGGATGGCGTGTTATTGGACGATGGCGTTGCACGATTTACTGATATCGTCGATGGTGCAGGTGAAGGAAAAAACCGCTGGTTCTACTGTGTTGTCATGGAGGGTCGTAATCGTGAAGTGCGTCGCTTGTGGGAATCGCAAGGTGTTAAAGTCAGTCGCTTAAAGCGTGTGCGCTATGCAAATATTTTTATACCATCACATGTACGTGTAGGGCAGTGGATTGATTTGACTGAGCGTGAGATTCAGGATTTGTGCATGACTGCAGGGTTCGATAGTTCAACCTATACCCGAATTATGCAGCCTACTCGCGATGAGGCAATGCAGTCACTGCGCCACGATAAAAAATTGCGTGCAGCCTCAGCGGCACCGCGCCGCCCGAAAACGCCACCACGCAAGCGTCCCCCGATTGTTGAATAGCCTAAATTCAATCGTAAATAAAAAAGCCGCGTATTTACGCGGCTTTTTTATTGCTCGGTAAGTTTATTGTGCTACCAATACATCATCACTGCTAACGACACAATTTCTGCCCTTGGCCTTTGCCTGATAAAGTGCTGTATCTGCGCGTTCAAATAAATCATTAATGTGTTCTTTAAGTTTGCCCGATTGGCGTGTGGCAATGCCGATACTGACCGTTGTGCTGATTGCTTTGCCATTATGGCTAACTTGCGTTTGGGCAATTTGTTGGCGAATTCGCTCGGCAATAATTTTTGCACCATCGGCATTGGTTTTACCAAGTAATACGACAAATTCTTCACCGCCGTAGCGGAAGGTAATATCGGAACCACGGCAAACAGATTGAATACCTTTAGCGATTTCACACAACACCAAATCGCCGCGATGATGACCATAGTCATCGTTTATTTTTTTGAAATGATCTGCATCGATTAATAGAAGTGACAACTCATGATCATGGCGCTCCGCCAGCTGCAATTCACGGCTCAATGCAGAATCCAGCGCGGCGCGATTACCCACTAGTGTGAGCGGGTCTAATAGTGCCAAGCGCATTGCTTTTTGATATCGAATGGCATTGCGCAATGGATAAATTAACGAGCTAAGTAAAAGCTCAAGCGTGATAAGTTCGCTTTCCACAAAGCGCTTGCTACGGCTAAAAATAATCTCACCTAGATAACCTTCATCAGTAGTCAGACGATAATCGCAATGATGTAGACATTCGCGGCCAATTTTTTGATCAGGATTCGCGTTGGCAAATTTGAATACCAGTCCCGAAATACTCACGGCTGATTGGATATGTTTGTAAAACAAGGTGAGAACTTCTGCGGGTTCCAGGCTCATTTGCAAGGCTTGACCAAGACGAACCCGGCTCGCCAATTCTTGTTCAGGCGTTAACGGGGTCAAAGGGAGATTGCTTGTGCCGTTTGCCACATTGGCTCCGATCACCATAGTCATATCCCGCATATTTAATTACCTGTTTGTTGAATTTATATCCGCCCATTGCCGCTTTAGCGGATTCAGGCGTCTGTAACAGGCAAACTGCGAAAACTATGCCATTCTCTTTTGAATTAATTTATTTCAATTAAAACAATGGGTTATAAATATATTTGTGAAGCAAAAGCGGCAATAAGCCGCCAAAAAAATTATTGATTATCAAGGGGTATTGCGGAAAGAGTCTGCCGCCAGTCAAAAGATTGTCGCATCGGCGGTCAATGTGGAGCAGCCTTAGCTAGGAATTTTTAATTTGAGGTAGCAATATGCAAAGATTTAATCCGCCAGTTGGGCGATTCTCCGCCCAAATGCGCCCTTGATGAAGTGAAACGCTACGCTGTGCGATGGCAAGTCCTAAACCGTAACCGCCGCTCTCGCGAGCACGAGCTTCATCGGTTCGATAGAAAGGTTGGAAAATACTTTCAAGGGCATCAGTGGGAACCCCAGGGCCTTGGTCCATAAT
The DNA here is from genome assembly GCA_021151825.1 of Cellvibrionaceae bacterium. GTDB lineage: Bacteria > Pseudomonadota > Gammaproteobacteria > Pseudomonadales > Cellvibrionaceae > Cellvibrio. Next base: position 59,845 of record JAGKWQ010000016.1, on the reverse strand, counting down.
TTCTACCCGGTAGTATTCGCCATCGCCGGTTTCTGATAATTGAATAAATATTTCGGCATTGGCGGGTGTATATAGCAATGCGTTGCGCAATGTGTTTTCAAATACACCGACGAGCATGTTTCCATGGGTGGCGACCAGAGCCTCTTCAAGACTGCATTTAAATCGAATATTGATATTTTTTTCGTAAGCGTCAGCTTGATAATTATCCATCAAGGTTTGCAACAGGCTTACCAAATCCAATACATCATCAAGTACCCAGCTGTCTTGCCCTTGAACAGGGAGCGTCAAAATATCAGTGATAATATCGTTCAGATAATCCGCCGCTTGTTTGATTCTATCTAATTCATGTTCAACAATGCCGTTGCTGCGTTGCCGCGCTAATGCCAAGGCAATTTGCAAGCGCGCCAGCGGTGTACGCAATTCATGGGAAACGTCTTTAATTAATCGCTTCTGTTCCTGCATCGCTTTTTCCAATCGTTCCGTCATATGGTCAAAGTCGCGTCCCAAGGCTGCAATTTCGTCTTTGCGCCCATGAAATTGATCGCCGATACGAACACTTAAATCCCCGCGCGCAATTTGCTGGGTTGCTCTCTGCAGTGTATTAATACTGCGAGTGAAATGGCGTGCAAGAAAAAAGCAGGCAGAGCCGCTGACGAGAATGGAAACTAGTAGTAATGGCCAAATATTATCGAGAAACAATTCCCAAATAATATCGCGATCCTGGCCTTCATCGCGGCCAGAAGAAATCGTAATTAATTTCACGCTGTTACCATCATTCAAGGTGATGTAACGGCCAAACAGTTTGCGATTGCGATCCTGGACTTTATCAAACGGATGTTTTGCCGTGAGGCGTGGAGCGAGAAACATAACGCCGGGTGGCAGCGGGCGATCCAGTAAATCGCGGTTTTCCCTGTCGATTACATAAACAAAACGTGTAGACCAATTGGGCATGGAACGAAGGTCTTGCACCAGTTGGCGAGTATTACGGTTGACTGCATTGCCGACCATTTGAAACAACAAACGTTTGGCTGGATCATCATCGTTAATCTCATTATTGTGTTGTAAATTGCCGTCCGGGGTCATATCAAACCAGTGGACGACAATATTAGTCCCAACAATAATGGCGGCAGTTATCAGCCAAAACGTAAAAAATATTTTTAAATAAAAGCGAGTCATCAATTCACAGAGTCATCATCGTTCATGGTCAGCATGTAGCCTGCACCGCGTACGTTGATAATCAAATCCTTGGACGAACCGGCGGCAGTAATTTTTTTGCGGATGTTACTTACGTGCACATCAATACTGCGATCATAAGGAGTTAATTTGCGATTCAATGCTTGCTCGGTCATATCGTCTTTGCTGATCACTTGTCCTGCACGACGGACCAGAATTTCCAGCACGCTGAATTCGGTTCCGGTGAGTGGCACCTCTTGATTGTCCCAAGTGGTTGTGCGTGTTCCCAAATGCAGGGAAAGCTTGCCGGAGCTCAAGCGTTCAATATTTGTCGGGTTGGTTTCTTTCTGGTTAGCACGACGCAAAATTGCACGAATACGCGCAACTAATTCACGTGGATCACAAGGTTTGGACAAGTAATCATCTGCACCAATTTCCAAACCAATCACACGGTCAACGGTATCGCCTTTAGCAGTCAGCATAATGACGGGAGTTTGATTGTGTTGGCGCAGGTTTTTCAAAACATCAAAACCGTTGCGAACAGGCAGCATGACATCAAGCACAATGGCTGAGTAGCTGTGTTTTAGCGCTAATTCCAATGCGGTTTGGCCATCAAAAGCGGTATCAATTGCGAAACCTTCAGTGTGCAAATATTCGCTAAGCAGTTGACTGAGTTCTTTATCGTCGTCAATAAGGAGAACCTTGAGCATAGTGATTTTTCTACCCCTGTTGATTAAGGCGCTGAGTGTGCACCAGCCCCCGATGAGAGTCATGATTCTTTGGAATTCATTAACCAATCTTAACATTATAGTGCCCATAATGAATTCACAGGTTCTGAAATACAGAGCCCGAGTATCCATCAGGCGAATGGGCCTGACTTTATGATGACCAGAGGAATTTAAGTATGAAATCGTTCAAATTGTTAGCGGGTAGTGTGATCTTGTTAGGTTCCGTGGCGTTGGCAATTCCAGGTTTTGCCGGTGAGCGCGGAGCTAAAGGTGAGTGGCGCCATCATGGCGGTTTTGAAGGGCATGGTGGCAGACACATTGAAAAGCTACTGGATTTAACCGATGCCCAGAAGGCAACGCTGAAAACCCAGCGTGAAGCGCAAGAAAGTACGCGTGAAGCCCAACAGGCTAAAATTGTTGCGGCGCGCGATGCCCTGGCAACTGCAGTAGAGGCGGGTGCTAATGACGCAGAATTAGGCGCGCTGGCAGACACCTTAGGTAAATTGCACGCTGAACAGGTGTTGGCTGGAGCCAAAGCACGCACAGCATTTATTGCAGTGTTAACCGACGAACAAAAGCAAAAACTGGCTGAGCTTAAAGCCAAACGTGAAGAGCGTCGAAATGCACGTGAAGATCGTCAGGGCCGCTCAAGCTCACCCAATGATGTATAACTTACGATTGTAAAAATACACTCTTGATAAAACCCCGGCGAGCCGGGGGTTTTATTTGATGAGTGTTTTTGGGCGTTTTTACTTGCTCCAAACGTCTAATCTTGGGAAAATCCGCGCCGTTTTTAACCATCCCCATTCCCGTAGTTGTTAATTATCCTGATCCCGAGGTTATTGTGGCCCAGATTGGTCTGTTTTTTGGCAGTGATGAAGGTAATACCGAGCGCGTTGCCTACCGTATTCAAAAGCGTTTAGGTGAAGATGTTGTTGATGTGCGCGATATCGCCGATGTAACCCAGCTGGATTTTGCCAACTACGACAAAATTATTCTCGGTATCCCCACATGGGATTTCGGCCAGATTCAATCCGATTGGGAAGAGTTTTGGGATGATGTTGCCGCAGTGGATTTCTCCGGCAAGCAGGTCGCATTATTCGGTTTGGGGGACCAATTTGGTTATGGTGATTATTTCCTTGATGCAATGGGCATGTTGCACGATGTAATCATTCAAACCGGCCCTGCAATCATTGGTCATTGGTCAACGGAAGGCTACGAGTTTGAAGCATCCAAAGCTGAAATTTCCGGTGCCGGTATGTTTGTTGGTTTGGCATTGGATGAAGACCAGCAGGAAAATTTTACAGCGGATCGTCTGAACCGCTGGTGCACACAAATTCATGGTGAGTTTGGTTTGGATACACCGATTGAATTATTGGATGATTAATCCCAATCCGGTTTTATATAAAATTATAAAAAAACAAAGGGCACCCGATCAGGTGCCCTTTGTTTTTTTGCTGAACGAATTGAAATAAAGATAATCAGGCTTCGGCAACAAAAACTGCCCGAATTGGCGCAGGGTGGCCTTCGGCAGTAAGGGCGGAGTTTTTCGGGTGCAAAAACTCTGGCAATGAATGAAAACGCATCCATTCTGTTGCTCGCTGCTCTTCGGTAGTGGTCGGGCAAACGTCTACCACGCGCGGATTGTTGAATCCCATTTTTCGCAACCAGGAAATCATGGTGTCGCAACTCGGCAAAAACCAAACGTTATTCATCATCCCGTAGCGCCCTTCGGGAACTAGCACATCGCCCAGTTTTCCTTCAATTACCAACGTCTCCAAAACCAATTGCCCACCGGGGCGCAAGGTATTTTTTAACTCCAATAAATGATCCATTGGTGAACGGCGATGATAGAAAACTCCCATCGAAAATACGGTGTCAAATGCCTGGAGTTTTTCGGGTAAATCTTCAATGCCCAAGGGTAAAACATCAATGGGATAATCGTTTCCCGCAAAATGTTTAATCATATGGAATTGCACAATAAAACGCGGTGATGGATCAATCCCAATTACGCGTTTTGCGCCGGCTCCCAGCATGCGCCAGCAGTGATAACCATTGCCGCAACCAATATCCAGGATCAAACGATCTTTTAACGGTGCAAGGTGAGGCAAAACACGGTCCCATTTCCAATCCGAGCGCCATTCGGTATCGATATGAATGTCGTGAATAAAGTAGGGGCCTTTGCGCCAGGGAATTAATTCCTGCAAAACTGATTTAATGCCCGCGCGGGTTTCTTCGTTGCAATCAGTTGTTTGGCCAATACGTACTTCAGTGTTGAATTCATTAGCGCTCGAATTTACCGTGGGTAATTTTTCCAACGATATTTTCCATCCCGGTAAATCACCGTAGCGCTTCTCGCAAAGCCCATCAGCAATTTGTGCTGGTAATTTCTCTGCCCATTCGGCCAGTTGCGTATCTTTTAATGCGTGCAGCAGGTGATCGTAATTAATGCGTGTCACAGGTGGGTAACCTTGTTATGCGGAAGGAAATTATTTAATAGCGATGATTGATGCAAAATTAAAACACTGGAACCATACATCTACACTGCTGAAACCAGCATCGCGCAAGCGTTGACGATGGGTATCCAGGGTCTCGGGAATTAAATAATCTTCAATCGCGCTACGTTTCTGGGCAATTTCCAGATCGCTGTAACCATTGGCGCGTTTAAAATTATGATGCAGCTCAGTCATCAGTTGTTGATGCGGCTCATCATCAAAAACGACTTTTTCTGACAAGATTAAAACTCCACCGGTGTTCAACCCATTGCAAATACTGCGTAACACATCGAGTCGCTCATTGGTTGCAATAAATTGCAGCGTAAAATTTAAAACAGCCATCGATGCATTTTCAATTTTTACCGCTTGAATCGTTGATTCGACCAGCTCAACCGCGACTTCGCCGCTATCGGCTGCAATGACTTGCTGGCAACGCCCAATCATCGCTGCAGAATTATCGACGCCGATAATTTTACAATTCGCTGCCTGAATCCGGTGACGCATTGCCAAGGTGGCGGCGCCAAGGGAGCAACCAAGATCATAGCAATGGCTGTTCGCCTGCGCGTAGCGCTCTGCAAGATTACCAATCATATTGATGATAGTGGCATAACCTGGAACAGAGCGTTTGATCATGTCGGGAAATACATCCACAACACGTTGATCAAATGCAAAGCGACTGACTTCTGACAGTGGATTGGCGTAAATGGTGTCCGCTTGATCTTTGTGCATGCTATTGACTGGTTTTTGGCGTTGATGAGTGGGAAAACATAAGAAACGCATTGTACCTCTCGCCGTGAATGACAACAAATTCCAGTTTTCATAAAACTGTCATATTTCCCGCTGAATATCTGCAGTCAAGTTCATTTATAGGGGACTACTTGCATGTTTGAGTGACGAATATCCCGATAAATGAGAGGCCCAATTCATTACCCGTTATAAAGTTGTCATTTATGTCTTTGCAGAATACGGTGTTTACCCAAATCACGCTGCAAAAGGAATTACGTCGTCTTATTGAATTTAAACTCCTCAGACCGGTGTTCCAGCCAATCATGGCTATGGAAAATCCGCGCATTATTGGCTATGAAGCCTTGATTCGCGGACCAGAGGATAGCCCCCTGCATTTTCCAGATAAGTTATTTGGTGTTGCGCGCGAATCACGCTTGCTGGCGAGCCTGGAGTTTGCCTGTCGTGAAGTCTCTTGCGAACGATTTGCCGAATTGAATTTGCCCGGCAAATTATTTCTGAATATGAGTCCCATTGCATTTACCGATAGCCAATATCGCGATGGTGTGACCCGGGAAATATTGCAACGCGTTGGTCTAAGTGCTGAGCGTGTAGTGTTTGAACTCACCGAGAGTCAGCCGTTGGATGAGGTGGATTTATTGCGTGCGGCATCGGACCACTTTCAGCGGCAAGGTTTTGCGGTCGCGTTAGACGACTTGGGCGCTGGTTATGCGGGTTTGCGGGTGTGGAGTGAATTGCGTCCGGATTACGTAAAAATTGATCGCCATTTTATTTCTGGTATTGATAAAGATCCGGTAAAGCGTGAATTTGTGCGTGCGATGCTGGATATTGCCCATCGTATTGGCCACAAGGCGATTGCCGAGGGAATAGAAACCGAAGCAGAATTTAGTACGTTGTTGGCAATGGGTGTTGATTACGCACAAGGTTATTTTATTGCTCGCCCCGAGTCTGTACCACTAATGCGCCTGTCACCGAATGTTATTAACCTTGCCGGGCTTTCCTTGCGTCGTTACCAGGATCATTTTGTACGAACCGTGGGTGAAATTGTGGTGGATTCTGTTCAGGTATCACCCGACGCTCTGGCAGAAAATCTGGTTAAAATGTTTCGTGCCGATGTACGCTTGAATTGTGTGCCGGTTGTAGATAACGATAAACCATTGGGCATGGTGAGCCGTGCGGAAATACTGAATATTTTTTCGCACCGCTTTTCCCATGAGCTCTATGCACAAAAACCCATCAAGGAATTCATAAGCCCTTCGTCCATTATTGTTGATGTCGGTACGGATTTAAAATCTGTCGGCCAGCTGATTAGTGAAGATCCACAGCAAAATCTGAGTGTGGATTTTATTGTGTGTGATGAGGGTAAGTATCGTGGCGTCGGTAAGGTCAGGGATCTATTGCGTTCAATTACCGAAGAAAAATTGCGCATAGCGCGTCACAGTAATCCATTATCCCAACTGCCGGGAAATGTTCCGCTGTATGAGTGGATCGACCATTTATTGATCCACAAAAAAGAATTTGTTGTTGCTTATTGTGATATCAATCATTTCAAACCGTTCAATGATGCCTTTGGTTATGGAGCAGGTGATGAAGTTATTTTGTTGCTCAGCAGGATTCTTTGTACTGCAGTGGATATTCAACAGGATTTTATTGGGCATGTAGGCGGTGACGATTTTATTTTGGTGTTGTGTAGTGATGATTGGCAGCGGCGCTGTGAAACTATTTTAAACGAATTTATTGCGGCAAGCGCAAACCTGCTACCCGAAGAGCAAATGGATTACTGGAGCTTTGATCGGCAGGGACATCGGCAGAAATTTGGTCCGCTCACCCTGGCAATCGGTTGTGTCAGCCCGGATGTGGAAGCCTGCAAAACCCATCATCAGGTATCCCAGTTGCTTGCAGATGCAAAACACAGTGCAAAAGTGCAGGGCGGCAACCAATTATTTTATTCGCGCCGGCGTACTATTCAGCCATAAGTATCCCTTCTCAACGCTGTTGGTGTGTGCTTAAAAGCTAGCGAGCTGCCAATCCTGGGCTATCCTTAGTCTGATTTCCCCTAAGGAGGTGGACGAATGGCTGATCTTGGCTATTACAAGATGCACGCATTGATCATCGATGACTTCGAAAATTTTCGCGGCACACTCAATAAAATGCTGATGGATCTGGGGATTGGCAATGTAGATTCCGCAGCCAGTGGCGAAGAGGCACTGCGCTTTTGCAAAGCGCGGGCCTACGATTTAATCCTCTGTGACAACAATTTGGGCAAGGGGAAAAGTGGCCAACAAGTTCTGGAAGAGTTGCGTTCTACATCGAACCCTTGTTCGGATAGCCTTTTTATTTTGGTCTCAGCCGAAAGTAGCAAAAGTATTATCATGGCAGCTTATGATTATGAGCCTGATGCTTACCTGGCCAAACCGATTACCCCCAAAGCACTTGATCAACGGTTAAGTCGCTTGATCGAGCAACGCGTTGAACTTAAGCCCGTACTTGCCGCACAAAAATCCGGCGATTCCGCCGCCGCTATCGCTGCATGCAAAGATCTTATTGCAAAGGGCAGCCGCTACACCAATGCGTGTCAGAAAATTCTTGCGCAGTTATATCTCAACAATAATGAGATTGTGAAAGCGGAAGCAATTTATCGCAGCGTACTGGATGTGCGCGAATTGGAGTGGGCGCAACTTGGCATGGTAAAAACAAAGCTTGCCCAAAATGATTTATTGGGCGCGCAACAATGGCTGGAAAATATTCTGCAATCCAGTCCTTTATCCATGAAGGCGTATGATTTACAGGCTGAAGTTTTTAAGCAGCAGAATGATTTGGAAGGCTTGCAAAATGTGTTGAGCAAAGCGACCGAGCTATCGCCCTTATCCATTTTGCGTCAACAGGCCCTCGGTGACGTCGCGCAACAAAATAATGATCTGGTAACGGCAACTAATGCACTGAAGCGCGCAGTGAAATTGGGTGAACACTCTTGCTTTGATAAAGCGTCGGTTCATTCTTTATTTGCGCAGTCGACAATTGATTTGTTTTCCATCGATAAAGAGCTTGCCAAGCCATTGGTGCGTGATGCAATTAGTTGCATCAATAGTTTGGAGGAAAATTTTGGTAAATCCAACTTGCGCAAGGTTGAGTCACTGTTACTGGAAAGTCAGTTGCAGGTATGTAATGGCGATCAGCGCCGCGCTCAGGAAGCGCTTGCCAGTGCGCAATCTGCGTTAGGTAATACAACGGATGAGTCTGCACTGGATGTGCAAATTGAAATGGTACGTGCATTACGTTTATTGGGAAAAACAGATGAGGCCCAACAACAACTAACTGACTTGTTGCAGCGTCATGCGGGCAGTGAGGATAAATTGCAAAAGCTGGATGTACTATTGGACGAGCCTCGTAGCGAAAAAAATAAACTCATGGTGGCTGAGATCAATAAAAAAGGGATCTCTTTATACAATGCTAAAGACTTTTCTGCAGCAGCAGATGCATTCAAAACTGCATTGCAAAAATTACCTAACCACATAGGGCTGCGCCTGAATTATGTGCAGGCAATGATTGATAGGCTGAGGTTGAAATTTGATAAGTCAATTAATGAAAAAGTACAGCAGACACTCACCAAGACTAATGCCATTATTTCGCAGCAACATCCACAATACCAGCGCTTTCGTCAATTAAACGATGTCTATAATGGCCTTGTCCGGGCTAATGAAAAAGACAAATGAGGTTAAATCGTGGACTCATCTTCTGATAAAAAAACATCGATAACCGAGCATGGCCAAATGCCAATTGATTTTTCATTTGTGCTTGCGTCCAGTGTGCACGACATGAAAAATTCGCTGGGGATGTTGCTTAATACCGTTGCGGCGATGGTAGAAAGTTCGCCCCCTAAAGATGCCGAGCAGGCGCAATTTTTTTCGACGCTGGAGTACGAAGCAGCACGTATAAACGGAGAGCTGGTTCAATTACTATCGCTGTATCGCATGGATGAAAAGACATTGGTTGTTGTCATTGATGAACATCATGTTAGCGATATTATTGAAGAGCAAATCGCGCGCAATGACACACTGTTACGCTCGCGTAATATTCAAATCCAGGTTGATTGTGATGCGGATCTTGGTTGGTATTTTGATAATGAACTCATTGGTGGTGTATTGAATAATTTGGTGGTGAATTGCGCGCGTTATTGTCGCAACCAATTACTGATAAGTGCTACGGAGGAAAATGGATTCTTGTGTATTGCCGTTGCCGATGACGGGCAAGGGTACCCGCAAGGTATGTTATTGGGGCCGTTGCCCCAAACAGCGGTATCTTTCGGTTCGGGCAATACTCGCCTTGGGTTATTATTTGCGCGTAAAGTGTTGGAGCTACACAAATCCAAAAAAGGGCAGGGGTATATGACCATCGCTAATAATGGGCCCTTGGGTGGTGGTGTCTTAAAACTGTATTTACCGTAAAAATGATTTGCGTTGTAACCGACGCGCAAGTGTTGAAATCACTGCATAGCTATTGCATCATTCAAACCCGTTTTGACACTGGCGTTAAGGTTAAAGTTTATGCTTAAAATCCGCTTTAAAGATAATAAATACAATGCGGTATGGTTGGTGGAACCCAAGATTACCATCGGCCGCTCGGCGACTAACGCATTGGTGATTGATGACCCTTTGGCCAGCGATATTCATCTTGAAGTGCTCGTGGATAATGAGCACCTTACGTTGCGCAATCTGATTCCAACCCAACCGGTATTGGTCAACGGTCAGCCGGTAAATGGTGCTTGTGAATTAAAGCCGGATGACGAAATAGTTCTGGGTGCAGTTGAACTGGTTGTTATCGATCCCAAAAAAGAAGCCAGAATTGCTGTTGAAGAATCATCGAATGCAACGCAATTACGTGCACCCAAGGCAACTGGCTGGTCGTTAAAGGCTAATCATTCAGCGTTGGCGAATCGTGTATTTCCATTGAAAGAAATCAACGTTATTGGTCGCGCAAGTGAATGTGATATCAGCCTGTCGGCAGCGCATTTGTCCCGCCGTCACGCGCAGTTGCAAGTGATTGACGGAATGTTGTTTGTTAAGGATCTGGATTCTGCTAATGGGACCTACCTGAATGGCAAGCGCGTGGCCGAGGCTCGTGTAAAGCGCGGCGATGAGTTGCGTTTTGATGCGCTCAGCTTTGGGGTAATGGGGCCTTCTGATGACTTGGCAAAAACAGCAGTGCGTAAGGCTACGCCCGCAAGGCCTGAGGTTGCTGATATCAAACGCCCGGAGCCCGCTAAAGTGCCGGCAGTGACTCGCTCATCCTCAATTAACCGTACACCCGGTAGTAATTTGCCAAAATCAGCGCCAGAAGAACGCAACAAAGGAAAATTTGGACTAGTCTTTCTGGGCGTAGTAGCTGTTGTGGTTATAACGGCAGTGGTTTTAACACGTAAATAAGTCTTGAAGCTTTCCAGGTAGTGGTCGATAACCTGTGATGCCACAGACACGTGTTGCTCACAGGTGACTTTATGAATATTTCTTCGCTCAACAATCCGTCTCATACTAATTCTCTGACCAATGTGCTGAGTCAGCCGGGTGCGGCTGCACAAAGCTCCACTCAGGGCAAAGCACAAAAGGTAGAGCAGCTACCGGAAGGTGCATCTTTACAAGACAAGCGCCAAACAGCGTTGCAGATCGTCAATCGTACCTTGACTGCCGCATATGAAAAAATTAGCTCGCGTGGCCAAACTGCCAGTGCAGAGTACGAAAAAAATGAGCCGCTAACCGCAGAAAAAGTTGCTGGTAATATTTTGGGCTTCATTGAGCGCCGCTTACAGTTAGATGTGGCCGAAGGGGCTACGCAGGAGGAATTACAAGCGCGCCTTGAGGCCGGTTTATCAGGCTTTAAAAAAGGTTTTGCTGAAGCCAGTGAAAAGCTGGAAGCGTTGAGCCTGCTATCCCCTGAAATCAAAACTGACATTGGTAAAACATACGATTTGGTGCTCGAAGGTGTTGATGAGCTGCGTAAAAAATTTATCGAATCAACTAACGCGACTGAAACCAAACCAACTGCGCCAACAAATACTGGTGAATTAAAAACATCAACTTCAACCAACAAGCCTGCAACCAAGCTGGATGTTCCTGATTTTTTACCTGCGGCTACCAGCAGTTACCTTGGTTACGGTAATTATGAGTATGGTCGTGCGCGCGAATTCAGTTTTGAGTTAACAACTAAAGACGGCGACAAAGTTACGATTAAAGCTACCTCAAGTGAAGGCCTTGCGGTCGAGGCCGGGCGCGCGGGGCGTGGTAATAATTCTGTGGGGGCGCTCAATGCGAGCTACAGCTCAAGCGAATCGTTTTCCTTGAATGTTGAAGGTGATTTAAGCGAAGAGGAATTGGGGGCGATTAACGATTTGTTAGGCCGTGTTAATGATTTGGCGGGGCAGTTTTTTGCAGGCAATCTGGATTCTGCGCTCGAAAAAGCAATAAACCTTGGTTATGACGATGAACAAATTGCTACTTTTTCGTTGAACCTGGCTCAAGCGGAAATACAACAAGTTACTCAGGCTTATCAAAGTGTGGGGCCGGCTCGCGGAGCTGACGAAAGCAAACCGAACTTGTTGAGTGAGCAATTATTGCCTTTAGGTAATTTTATTAAAGACTTGCTTGATAGCCTTGATAAAGCATCAATATTTGACCAACCGAAAGAACTGTTGGGTAATGTTGCTGAAAAGGTAACAGGTACTGGCGAGGTGGAAGAGCAGCAAGGCAAACGTTTCCGTGATTTTATGGATCAAATTCTTGCGCTTGAGTTGCGTTAAGTTTTTTATTATCCCCAACATTGATAAACTGCATTCTTTAATCGGGATGCAGTTTTATGAAAACAGTCTACCTCTATTCCACTTCCGGTTGCCATTTGTGCGAGATGGCATGGGATATTCTCGTCCCGCTCATCGGTAATTTGCCATTGCGTTTGGAAGAAGTGGATATCGCTGAATCCGATGAGTTAATTGAGCGTTATGGAGTACGAATTCCGGTATTGAAATTTAGCGATTTTGAAGAAGAGCTTGGTTGGCCTTTTGATGCAACACAAGCGTCAATATTTCTGCAAAAATTTTCACATGTGTGATATGGAAATATAAATCCTGATATGTATTAAGAAGAACCCAAGCCCAAAGTATTCATAGTTTCAGCAACCCAACGTAGCGAATCCACATAAATCTCGGCTAATTTCTCCTGTGTTAAACCCTCTGCGGCAAGTGCTTGCCAATCAATTTTCTCCCATTCACCTTGCTCGTGGGATTGAACTAATTGCAATACCATTCCTTCAGGGCCTGAATGGTTAAGCATCGCTTTGTTGAGTGATTCACTAAGTGAGAGGTTTGCTAGTAATTCTTCCAGTGGCGTATCCAAAAAAGCATCCAGTGTTGACAATAATCCTACCGTAAAAAAAGCATCTGGCCGGGTGTGTTGATTGAGCTCGCTGGAAATAAGCTCACACATGCGTGCACGAGTAAGCGCCGCAATACTCAATTCGTGCGGTTTACCACTCAAATTGGATAGTGCTAATAAATTCACCCAGTTTCTGAGTTTATTTAATCCCAGCAACATAATTGCTTGCCGTAAAGATTCCACATCGCGCGATAAACCGAACGCCGCTGAATTTACCAGGCGAAGCAGTTTAAAGCTCAGGAGTGTGTCGCGCGCAATCATGCGTTCAATTTTTTCAATGGGAACGTCAGGATCGTGCAAGGCGGAAAGTAGTTGCAATACGGATTGTTTGTTTTCCGATATTTTCTTGCCGGTAATGACTTTGGGTTTTGCCAAAAAATAACCCTGAAATAAATCGAAACCCAGCGCTTTGCAGTGTTCAAACATTTCGTAGGTTTCAACTTTTTCTGCAATCAAGGTGATACCAAACGGTTTTAAATAATCGATATGGTGTTTTAATTTTTCTGCCGATAAATGCAAAACATCCAATTTGATAATGTCGGCGTAAGCCACCAGAGTTTCAGTTTCCTTTGTTAATTCAAAATCGTCCAATGCGATGGTATAACCTTGATCGCGCAATTGCATGAGCGAATGCAGCATTGCGGCATCTACCTTTTGCCCTTCAAGGACTTCAATTACCAATTTTTGTCGGCTGAACGGAGGAGGTGTGTCTATCAGCGTGCGGGTGAAATTCACAAATGCTTTGTGTTTGCCAACAACTTGCTCAATGGATAATTCCGTGAATGCATTAAGCAATACTTGTGAGCTGGCTGCATCGCCGTCGCGTGTTCCAATTTGGGTCAGTTCACTGTTGCGGCATAAAAGCTCATAGGCAACAACTTGCATATTGCCGTTGAAAATCGGTTGACGTGCCAGTAAAGGAATCGCTTCGGTCATAAAAGAGGATCAATTTGTCATTGTTGTTAATGTTGATCGGCCAATCATGGAGTTGGCAGCTATCAAAGTGTAGACCTTAACTTTCAGCTTACCAGCATTTTCCGGGATGTTAACCGTTGCGAGACAACCTTCCGGAGTTATTAATTCCGGAAGATTACCAATCAATACGGGTTATCCTGAATTATCTTGTTCGGTCCGGGTGCGATTTACATTTTCTAATTCACGAATCAATAATTCGTCTGGTCCGGCACTGCCACGCATCAATTGTTGTGTGCGATGGCAAAATGGCGATGTTGAGCGATAGGTTGCAACATACCAAATTGCGATTGTAATGCAGGGCAACACAGGTAATAAGATGAATAAAATAAATGCACCGGAATCTATCTTATAGGACAGGGCGCCAGCCCATAAATTCAGTGCATAAAAATAGATTATAAAAATCGCCACGATAAACTCCTTGGTTATGAAGATTGTTCGCAGCGAAATTAAGGGCACTAAAAAACAAAGGCCGCAGAGTTGTCGCTGCGGCCTTTGGGTATAAAAATAAATACTTTTTACCTTCTCGTCCGCCATGGCAAAGCAAATCGCGCAATCGCAATTGATCGCCACGCGTGATGTTTGCTTGCAGAACGAGGTGTAAACATAAGAGGCATTGAGTCAGGGGTAAAAAGGAACTCGACTCTAATCGATTTTATAGTGGACGACAATGCATTTCGTAATAAAAAAACGGATAGTTTCAATGGTTGGCATTGCTACAGTTTTTTAATTGCCCTGGTAGCTGATTAATTTTGGGCAGAGCAATTACTTATTGCCTATACTTTTTGTTGTTTATTCAATGCCTTGGCAAACGCAATCAGGCAATTAGGGTAGGGGTATGTCCAAGTTACTGGATTCAATAGATCAACGTACGCGCCTGGTAGGTGAAAATCGCCTGGAGCTGCTTATGTTTCGCTTGGGGGGCAGGCAGCTGTTCGCCATCAATGTGTTCAAGGTACAAGAGGTTGTAAAAGTACCCAAATTGCGTCATGTGCCTCATAGTCATCCACACATTTCGGGTGTTGCGCACTTGCGTGATCAGGCAGTACCGGTTATCGATTTACGTGCAGCCATTGGTATGAGTCCGCTCAAAGACATCGAAAACGCGAATTTAATTGTGGCCGAGTATAATCGTTCAGTGCAGGCTTTTTTAATTGGTGCCGTAGATCGAATTGTTAATTTAAATTGGGAACTGATTTTACCTCCGCCAAAAGGAACAGGTCGCAGTCACTTTCTTACGGCAATTACGCGCATTGATGACCAATTGGTTGAGATTCTGGATGTTGAGCGAGTTTTAGCAGACATTATCCCTTATAACACTCGTGTATCAGATGAGGTTTTGGATTCAGATCTGGTTGCGGAGGCTCGTCGACGAAAACTAAAAATCTTGCTGGCAGAGGATTCTCCTACTGCTGTTAAGCAAGTTAGAGAAACATTGGGCAATCTCGGTATTGAAGTATTATCCATGCAAGATGGCCTGCAAGCATTAACGCATTTGCGTCAGTGGGTTGCGGCCGGGCGCAAAGTAACCGATGAAATTCTGATGCTGGTCACTGACGCCGAGATGCCGGAGATGGATGGATATCGATTGACCGCTGAAGTCCGCAAAGATCCTGCGTTGCAAGATCTGTACGTGGTGCTGCATACATCGCTAAGCGGTAGTTTTAATAAGGCGATGGTGGAAAAAGTAGGGTGCAATGATTTCCTTTCCAAATTTCAACCAGACGAACTAGCCAAGGTGGTGCAAAAACGTTTGCGCGAATTTTTAGGAGCGAATAAAAACTGATTGTTTGGCAAGTTGTCAAAAATAAAACGCCGACATCATTGTGTCGGCGTTTTATTTTCAGGTGCTGTATTATTCAGAGGGCGGAGAGACTCGAACTCTTGCACCTTCCAGAGTAAGGCATCAGTTTACAGATGCCGCGTTGCCTCTGCCGGCGTAACAAAATTTGTTTCTTGCCCTAATCGATATGCATATATCACCGAGAAAGATAATATGTTTTGCACATAGCCGCGAGTTTCTTTATAGGGAATGGCTTCAATCCAGACATCATAGGGCAGTTGCGAGTTCTTTTCTTTATTGAGCCATTTTTTAACACGCGATGGACCTGCGTTATAAGCTGCAGCGGCAAGTATTCGATTGCCATCAAAGACGTCCAATAAGTGATTTAAATAGCGACTGCCCAGTGCGATATTTTTCTCTGGTGTAATTAAATCATTAGGTGAAAAACTTAAGCCATTTTTTTGCGCAGTGTGTTTGGCTGTTGATGGTAGTAACTGCATCAGTCCCACTGCACCGGCAGTGGATTTCGCATCGTGCATAAATGCACTTTCCTGACGTGTCACCGCAAAAATAAATAACGGATTTACCGAGGTTTGTTTTGCGGCGCGAGTGACATGATCTTTATAAACGATTGGGAAGCGCACTTGCAGCTCATCCCAGGATTGGGCTTCGGCCATTAGCTGAATGCCGTGACGATACCAGCCCCATTTTTCGGCAAGACGCCCGGCGATAATCATTTGTTCTGTCGGCATGCGACGGGCACTGTGAAAATATTCGCGACTAGCCGCAGCCAATTCATTGCGCATAAAAAATTCGCGTGCGCGTTGCATACCTTGTGAATTTTCAACCGCGCGAACTTGTTGCTCCGTCACACTGAGTGGTCTGTCTAATAAATGATAAGTGCCGCCGGTTTTATCGGCCGCCAGAAAACCGTAGAAACTACGTGCTGGGGCAACACTTTGGTAAATCGCCATCGGCGTTTCACCATTCATTTCTTTAATATCAAGTTGCTCCATAGTGCGTGCTTGCCAATAACGCCAGCGCTCGGACTTACGTGCATCGTCGGGCAAGCGTGAAAGCCATTCGTTAACTCGCTCCCAATCCTGTTTACGCAGGGATTCGCGGAGTAACCACTCCAGCAAATCAGTGCGCGTTAAATTGGGTGTGGATGCGGCGAGTTTTTCAGCATCGGCTTCGTGATCCTGGCGTAACAAACGCAATGCAATTTCATATTTGATATCAATGCGATCTTCATCGCTGAATAATTGTTGTGCGTCGTATTGATGCCAAAGCGCCAGCGCCTCTTTTGCGTTGGTGCGCGCTAGTTTTTCGAGCCCATGCAGGATAACTGCTTTCATTTGCACGGACTGTTTGGAGAATTTTGCAGTTTGTTTGAGCAGGCGCGGGTTTGCATCTACTTCCTGCATTAACACTGCAGCGGGGCGAATACTGGCAGGTAACAAATTACTTAAATAGCTCGCCATGCTTTTATTGCCGGCTTTGACCGCTTTTTTGTGCCGCTCCCAAATCAGCTCCGGTGTCATCAAGCCGGCTTTTTTCCATTCCTCAAAAACCGGGTCACACGATTTGGATTGGGCTTTATCAATATCCCACAGCACCGCTACATCTTTCAGTGCAGCTTTATCGCCAGTCGCCAGGCGTGCGCGCACTTGCAGGCAAGTAAGTTCGGGGTCAGTTAAACGTGCATCGTAAAAATGAAGGTAATCGCTCCAGCGCTCGCGTTGTGCCAGGGTTCGCAACCAGCGATGGGTCAGGCGTTCTGATAAATAAGAATCCGGATAGCGCGTAAAAAATGATTGCACCTCTGTTTTGGGTAACGTAATCAAGCGATCACTGAGTTCTTGGTATTCGAGATAAGGCAGCAGCGGATAATGTTGCAGCTGTTTTACCAAGCGCTGATATTCGCCCATGTTTTTAGCATTCAGGGCTTTTTGCGCTTGCATATATTTTTGCCGCTCAAGCGAGCGCTGATCGGATTTTGCCGGAGTTGTCTTTGCGGCGGGAGTTGTTGCTGCTTCGGCGCTGATCAAGGTCATACTGCCGATGAATACACTGGCACTGAGTGTGACTGGCCAAAGTATTTTCGAAAACCTCATGGGAACCTCAATTTATTATAAAGCCGCGCGGGTTGGTTCTGGCTTGCTGGTGGGATATGATGCGGCACTTTTTTCGCATCCCGTGATTGATTGAGAATACCAGTCAAGCGGGGCTTCTGCCAGTATCATTTTGGCTGGAAAACTACCTGAATTATTCTTTCTATGTCTTTGATTAAAATTGAAAAAGCCGGCCTTAGTTACGGCTTGCAAGTATTGCTTGACGGCGTTGACCTGACGATCGAAAAAGGCCAGCGCTTATGTTTAATTGGCCGCAACGGTGCGGGCAAGTCCAGTTTGTTAAAAGTTATCGCCGGTGAAGTGGATCTGGATAAGGGCGATGTCATTCGCCAGAGCGGTATTCGCATCGCGCGACTTGAGCAGGATTTGCCGGAGGCTGATGATCGGTTGGTGTTTGACGCAGTAGCGGCCGGTAGTGATGGTACGGGGCAATTGTTAGCAGAATACCGTGCGCTATCCCACGGCGCTGAAATTTCTGATGCGCAACTTGAGCGAATGACGCAACTGCAACAGCAAATAGAAGCGCGCGATGGTTGGTTATTGCAGCAAAAAGTGGAAGAAATTATCTCGCGCCTGGATTTGCCGGCAGATCGCTATATGCGCGAACTCTCCGGTGGTTGGCGCCGCCGCGTTGCGTTGGCGCGAGCGCTGGTGTTAGAGCCGGATGTTTTGTTACTCGATGAGCCAACAAACCACCTGGACATCGCTGCAATCGAATGGCTGGAAAAACAATTGCTGGCTTTTAATGGTGCGTTGGTTTTTATCACCCATGACCGCTCGTTATTGCAAGCATTGGCGACTCATATTGCGGAACTGGATCGCGGGAATTTGCGATATTGGCAGGGTGATTACACCAGTTTTCTGGTGTATCGCGAGCAGGCTTTGGCTGATGAAGCGCGCCACAATGAATTGTTTGATAAAAAATTAGCACAGGAAGAAGTGTGGATTCGGCAGGGCATTAAAGCGCGCCGCACTCGTAATGAAGGGCGTGTACGCGCATTGAAGGCATTGCGTTTTGAGCGTGCAGAGCGCCGGGAAGTTGTTGGGAAAGCGAATTTTACACTCGCCAGTAGCGGTGATTCGGGTAAGTTGGTAGCGGAGCTCAACGATGTTTCTTATGCGTGGGGTGATAAACAAATTATCAAACATTTCTCCACGCGTATTATTCGCGGAGATCGAATCGGTTTGGTTGGTGCGAATGGGGCAGGGAAAAGTACGTTGCTCAAATTAATTTTAGGGGAGCTGCAACCGCAATCCGGTACTGTTCGCTTGGGGACCAATTTACAAGTTTCCTATTTTGATCAATTGCGCGATCAATTGGATTTGGATAAAAACGCCGTTGATAATATTGCCGAAGGGCGTGAATTTATTGATATCGATGGCAAATCCAAGCATATTTTTTCTTATCTGAGTGATTTCCTGTTTAGTGGTGAACGAGCCCGCACTCCTCTGCGTGCGCTCTCCGGTGGTGAGCGCAATCGCGTATTGCTCGCCAAATTATTCAGTAAGGCTGCAAACTTGTTGGTGCTTGATGAACCGACTAATGATCTGGATGTGGAAACACTTGAGTTGCTCGAAGAAATATTGACGGACTACTCTGGTACCATTTTGTTGGTCAGCCATGATCGTGCATTTCTAAATAACATAGTTTCCAGTGTTATCGCCTTTGAAGGGCGTGGTAATGTGCTTGAGTATGTCGGCGGGTATGATGACTGGCTTCGCCAGGGCGGTAAGTGGACTCAGGCCGATGAACTTCCGCAAATAAATTCTACTAAAACGGAAACGAATGACTCAACAGCCGTGGCTGCAACAAGCGTAAAAGTTGCTCCTAAAGCGAAAAAATTAAGTTATAAATTTCAGAAAGAATTTGATGAGTTGCCGCAAAAAATTGAAACGTTAGAGCTTAAATTAGCCGCGTTGCAAACAGAAACCACGGCGGGGGATTTTTACACCCAGTCCGCCGTTGTTGTGGAGAGCAAGCTTCAAGAACTGGCCCAGGTCCAACAACAATTGGATGATTGTTTTGAGCGTTGGGCAGAGTTAGAGGATATGCAACAGGAATAAATCAATAATTGAACTGGTTTATTCCTGATCAGGATTCTTCAGTGTGTTTTCTTACCAATACGGCAAGTACGTCACAGGTGGCGCCGTGCAAGACGCTGTTTGGGGTAGAGCCGAGTAATAGGGCAAAGCCTTTGCGTCCGTGGCTGCCAACAACAATTAAGTCAGCCGATTCTTGTTCTGCCAAATAGTGCAATTCGGCAGCAGGTTGCCCTACTAAAACGTGCTGCTGTTGAATCGGATAATTCGTGGTTTTTGCAAGCTGCGCTAACTCGGCATTTGCCTTGTGCACTTGCTGTTCCTGAACACCACTGAGGTCAACTGGCATATCGCCACCGTAAGCAAATGCGATAGGCTCCAGTACATAAGCCAGTGTCAATTTTGCCTGGCATGCGTTGGCAATACCGGCAGCGCGTTGTATGACGGTGGGGCAGTCTTCCGATAAATCCACACCTACAATGATATGGCGGTAGCTGATCGATTCACTCATGATGCTCACCTCTCTCCGACGGATGATTAACTTAGTGACAAGATTAATCTAAGCCTAGTTCCTCTTTAGCAAATATTTAAGGTTTTCCATGAATATCTGGTTTTTTGTAATTCTTATTTTAGCTGTTTCACTCGTGCTTGGACCCATCGCAATGCTACGGCCAAATCCAGCCCAGAAGCGCAAAGAGGCCCTGCGTCACTATGCAACTGAAAAAGGCTTACGCTTTACATTGCGCAAATTACCAATGTTGAAAACAGACATGGAAGAGCCGGGAGTATCACCTGTCTACTATTTGTCGCCATTAGCTGCGATGCAGTCGTTATCTACCTGGATTTTAGTGCGCACTCATTATGAGCACGAAGGGAATTTTTATCGTGACTGGGATTGGCATGACGAGAATCGGCCCAACCAAAGTGTGCGTGAAAAATTATTGGATTATTTGTCGCAGTTGCCTGATTCCATAACAGTTGTTGCTCAAGGCGAGGCAGGCACTTCTATATTTTGGAGTGAAAAAGGGGATAAGGAGATAGTTGATCTGATCGCTCGGATGCTGAATGATCTGCAAGTGACTGCCGCTGCGGGGGTGTCAGTGTAGTTTGAGTGCTGCAGAGGCGGGTTCACGCAATTCTCGGCTTAGGCTAACACGGTCACCATCTACCATTTCGCTCAGTTCTTTGATCATTTTCAGGCGACGAGGGTCCTGATGCATTGACTCCATCAATAATTGCTGTGCCTTGCGATAAAACGCCTGGGCAGAAAAACGATCGCTAATTGCCATGGATTTTTCTCCCTGACCCACATACGACATCACCGAAACCATGAGATAAGCCCAGCGCAATTCGGAAAGATAGGCATCAAGCTCAACCTCATTGATAACCCCGCGTGCTGCCAACTGGGTTATCAGGTGCATAGCTTCATTAAGGTGTAACTGTGTTTTTGCAATCTGCGCGTCACTTTCGCGCTGGTAGCTGATATGTGGTCGGGTTTGGGGATTTAATAGCTCTTCCGAGTAAAGCTCGCTTTTGTGAATGGCCGCCTCAATGTGTTGCGGATTTTTATCTTCAAGTGCCAGCATTTGTTGTTGCAGGCTGATAATCATGTCGTTGATATGCCTGGTAATCACCCGGTTGGGAATAGTTTGTTCAAGGCAGGTTACTACCTCACTCAGCTCATCTGCCTGATTGCGCAGTCGGCGCTGTTTCAGTCGGCGCTCTCGCTGCCGCTGCTGCATGCGGTTAATCACACTTACAGCAATAAGTGTTATCAACATCAAAAAAATGAGAACAACAATCAGGGTCATGCGTAGTCTATTAAGTCAGTTGATCGCGATGGCGCGAAATTATTGGTTTTTGTTTTCGTATATTGAATTTTATAAAATCATTTAAAATCAACCAATTAAGTGTAAAAGTTAATGTTACTTAAAGTGCTATCTTAGGATTGATTTTGCGTGATTGCCATAGCTCAGCTATAAGTCTTCATGGAAATAATCGCTTGACCCCTTGCGGCTCAGGTCTTATATATGCGCACCTTTAAACGCTAGTTTAGCCTTTTTGATGGCTCTGCAGTATTAGTTTGGCAGATTTTTCAACTTGCACAGCCTTCCTTTATATAGAGATATTTCTAACCATCATGGGTAAATCTTTAGTTATCGTAGAGTCGCCTGCCAAGGCAAAAACCATTAATAAATACCTGGGAAATGACTTCATCGTTAAATCCAGTATTGGCCATATTCGCGACTTGCCAACCAGTGGCGGAGCCAAACCGGTTGATGCTAAAGAGCGTGCCAAACAGGCAGCAGTGACCAGAAAAATGTCTGCTGAGGATAAGGCTCGCTATCAGGCCCAAAAGAGTAAGAGTCAACTGATTAACCGTATGGGCATCGATCCTGAGAATCATTGGGAGGCGCAATACGAAATTCTGCCTGGAAAGGAAAAAGTAGTAGAAGAGCTGAAAAAGCTCGCCGAAAAAGCCGATACGGTTTATCTCGCAACCGACTTGGATAGAGAAGGAGAGGCTATCGCATGGCATTTGCGTGAAGCAATCGGTGGGGATGAGTCTCGGTATCGCCGCGTTGTTTTTAATGAAATTACAAAAACTGCTATCCAGAATGCATTTAAAACGCCAGGCCCCATAGATCAAAATCGTGTAGATGCCCAACAGGCCCGCCGCTTTTTGGATCGGGTTGTGGGATATATGGTTTCCCCACTATTGTGGGAGAAAGTGGCACGTGGTCTGTCAGCTGGGCGTGTTCAGTCTGTAGCTGTTCGCTTGGTAGTAGAGCGCGAACGTGAAATTCGCGCGTTTATCCCAGAAGAGTACTGGACATTATTTGCCGATTTACAGGCAGACAAAAATCAAACTGCCAGCTTTGAAGTAAAAAAGCAGGGAGAGGAAGCATTCAAACCGATTAATGAAGCGCAAACGATGGCTGCGGTCAAGGCATTGCAAGGCGCCAGTTATAAGGTCGCTAGCCGCGAAGATAAGCCAACCCAATCCAAGCCTTCAGCGCCTTTCATTACCTCAACCTTGCAGCAAGCGGCCAGTACCCGTTTGGGGTTTGGCGTTAAGAAAACCATGATGATGGCTCAACGCTTGTATGAGGCTGGCTATATCACCTATATGCGTACCGACTCAACCAACCTCAGCAAAGAGGCTGTAGATAGTTGCCGCGATTATATCCTGGGGCACTATGGCAAGCCTTATTTGCCCGAATCACCGGTCACTTATTCAAGTAAGGAGGGCGCCCAGGAAGCACATGAAGCTATTCGCCCATCAAGCGTTGACGTTTTACCCAACCAATTAAGTGGAATGGAGCGGGATGCTGAACGACTTTATGGTTTGATTTGGCAGCAGTTTGTGGCCTGCCAAATGACCCCGGCTGAATACACTAGTACGAGCGTTGTGGTTAATGCTGGCGAATACGAGTTGCGCACTCGCGGTCGCGTAATTCGCTTTGATGGCTACACTAAAGTACTGCCGCAAATCGCGAAAAAAGATGAAGATATTGTGTTGCCTGAGATGAAAGTAGGGCAAATATTGCCGTTAATTAAACTGAATCCCCAGCAGCATTTCACCAAGCCTTCTGCGCGCTACACCGAAGCCAGTTTGGTAAAGGAGCTGGAGAAGCGCGCAATTGGTCGCCCATCTACTTACGCCGCAATTATCTCCACTATCCAGGAGCGCGGGTATGTGCGCCAGGATAATCGCCGTTTTTATGCCGAAAAAATGGGTGACATAGTAACTGAGCGCTTGGTGGAAAGTTTTGATGATCTAATGGACTATGGTTTTACCGCTAATATGGAAGACGCTTTGGATATCGTCGCCCAAGGCGGTAAGAATTGGCGCGATTTGCTCGATGAGTTTTACGCAGGTTTCAGTAAAAAACTTGAATCCGCGTCCAGCTCCTCCAAAGGGATGCGAGCAAACGATCCAACCAACACCGATATTTCTTGTAATCTTTGTGGTCGTAACATGCAAATTCGCACTGGAAGCACGGGAGTGTTTTTGGGGTGTTCCGGCTATGCATTACCACCCAAAGAGCGCTGTAAAAATACAATGAATTTGGTGTCGGGTGATGAGGTTATTGATGCCGAGGCAGATGAAGAGGCCGAATCTCGCCAACTCCGTTCAAAGCATCGCTGCAAGCTTTGTAATTCTGCGATGGATTCTTACTTGCTGGATGAAAGTCGTAAATTGCATATTTGTGGCAATAATCCGGATTGTCCTGGTTATGAAGTGGAGCAGGGTACTTACCGTCTGAAGGGGTACGAAGGTCCAACTATTGAGTGCGATAAATGCGGCAACGAAATGCAGTTGAAAACAGGTCGTTTTGGCAAATATTTTGGTTGTACTAATAGTGAATGTAAAAACACTCGCAAGCTTCTGAAAAGCGGTGAAGCGGCACCACCAAAAGTAGAGCCCATTTCCATGCCGGAATTACGCTGCGAAAAAGTAGATGATCATTACGTTTTACGTGATGGTGCGGCAGGTCTTTTTTTGGCTGCCAGCCAATTCCCGAAAAATCGTGAAACACGGGCTCCCTTGGTGGAAGAGTTGTTACCATATAAAGATCAAATTGATCCCAAATATCATTTTTTGTTGTCAGCTCCGACCAAGGATCCGGAAGGCAATCAAGCGATTATTCGGTTTAGTCGTAAAACCAAAGAGCAATATGTTCAAACTGAAATCAATGGTAAGGCAACCGGTTGGAAAGCTTTTTATAACGCTGGCAAATGGCAAGTACAGAAATAATATTAAATGGCCGGCAGTTGCTGGCCATTTAGTTATCCCCCCACATTTTCTATCACAATTATTCACATGAGTAATCATCTATCGCTAGTTAACCAAAAGTTTGGTTTTGCTACTGCTGCTCTCTCTCTTTCGGATGACTTTTCTGATTCAAACCAGCAATTTCAGCGGCAGGCACTCTATGAGGCATCATTGCTTCATCTATATACAGCCTTTCATTTTTACTTGCGTGAGTTGGCGGAAAACAATGGCGTTAAAAATCTGGAGGCCATCAGTTCCTTGAAGCAGCTTTACTCTTCATTGCATGAATTGGGGAGGTGTCCATCGGAAGTTGTTGAATTGCAGGAGCTTGAGGCTCAGGAAGGAAGTTGGCTAAGAGATTTCCTGCAGTATCATCTGCAGATTTTTAAGTCACCATCTAAAAAGGTGGAAAAAAAAGCTTTTGGTGCTGAAAATTTAATTGAGCTTGTGGACCTGTCCCTGATTGAGTCTGCTCATAAGGCATTAAATTCTGAATTGCTCATAAATTGGATTGGTGAGTTCAAAGCTCTGGTTTTGCGTCAGCGTCAAACTGGCGCTGAGTATTGATGAGAAATGCATAAAAAGTTGAAGCCACATAATGACTGTGGCACAATCAGCACCCTTCGCGCGACTGACCCGATGATTTTTATAAAAAACATTAAAAATCAAATAGTTAATGCGCAGTAAGATTTAGTCAGCACCTCTCTTCCAGGTAAGAAAAGGTGATCTAATGCGGACGTGGTGAAATTGGTAGACACACCAGGTTTAGGTTCTGGCGCCGCAAGGTGTGAGAGTTCGAGTCTCTCCGTCCGCACCATATTTTCCAGGGGCTTTATAATAAGCACCTGATCGAACGCCAAATATTTAGTTATCTCACGAGGCACATATGCAGGTTTCACTTGAAACAACAACTGGATTGGAACGTCGCCTGACGGTAGGCGTACCTGCGGAGCAAGTTGAAAACGAAGTTGAAAATCGTTTGAAACAAGCTGCTCGCAATGTCAGCATCAAAGGTTTCCGTAAAGGCAAAGTGCCCCTGTCTGTAGTTAAACAACGTTTTGGTGCTGGAATCCGTCAAGAGGTGGTTGGTGATGTAATTAGTCGTTCGTTCTACGCTGCCGTGCAAAAAGAAAATGTAAAACCGGCTGGTCAGCCATCTATTCAACCAAAACAATTGGCCGCCGGGCAAGACTTGGAATACGTGGCAACTTTTGAGGTTTATCCAAGTGTTGCTCTTAGCGATCTTTCTGCCTATGAGATTACTCGTTATAAGGCAGATGTGACGGAAGCTGACGTGGATAACATGATTGAAGTGTTGCGCAAGCACCAGGCCACTTGGTCTGTAGTGGAGCGTGCTGCTGCAGATGGCGATCAAGTTGACATTAATTTTGTCGGAACTAAAGATGGTGTTGAGTTTGCCGGTGGCAAGGCTGATAACCATAAATTGGTATTGGGCTCAAAGTCTATGATTCCTGGTTTTGAAGAGGGGATTGTGGGTTTGAAAGCCGGGGAGCAAAAAACTGTTTCCGTGACCTTCCCTGATGATTACCAGGCGGAAGAATTGAAGGGTGCTGCGGCCGAGTTTGTTATCACCGTGAATGGCGTGTTTGAAGCGCAACTACCAGAGCTTAAAAAAGAGTTTTTCCAAAAGTTTGGGGTAGAAAAAGGCGGCGAGAAGCAATTTCGCAAAGAAGTCAAAGCCAACATGGATCGTGAATTGACTAACGCACTTAAAGCCAAGGTAAAAGCTCAGGTAATGGATGCATTGATTGCCTCTCATACAACCGAAGTGCCGAAGGCGCTTGTTGTTAATGAGGTTGAGGTTTTGCGCAATCAGATGTTGCAGCGATTTGGTGGGCAACAACAGAATTTTGATGTGAAATCTTTGCTTCCAGATACCATGTTCCAGGAGGAGGCGACCCGTCGCGTTACTCTTGGTTTGATTGTTGGTGAAATTGTTAAAGCCAATAAGCTTAAGCCAGACGCTAAGCGTGTTCGCACTATGATTGAAGAAATTGCTTCTACATATCAAGAACCTAAAGAAGTTGTTGAATACTACAATGGCAATCAGGAGTTGTTGGCTGGCGTTGAGTCGGCAGTTCTCGAAGATCAAGTTGTTGATTATATTTTAGGTCAAGCGAAAGTTGCTGATTTAGAAACCAACTACGACGAAATCATTAAAGCCAACGCCCAACGTTGATTGTTTAAAAAAGCTGCAAAACAATCGTTTTGCAGCTTTCCCTTCTTCGAATACCTCCCAAAATCCCTCTTTACACTGGCATATAATCCCATCACGGGTTAAGCTCTCTAATGTCAAAACCTAACAGTTCTCAAATTTGGCGATGCTATAAAAGCCCGCTTAAGGACAAAATGCACGATGTCATACGAATATATGAATTCCCATTCTTCTATAATTAATAGCGGTTTAGTTCCTATTGTTATTGAGCAAACAGCAAGGGGGGAGCGGTCTTTCGACATATATTCCCGTTTGTTGAAAGAGCGCGTTATATTTTTAGTGGGGCCTGTGGAAGACTACATGGCCAATCTTGTAGTTGCCCAATTATTGTTTCTTGAGGCTGAAAATCCGGATAAAGATATTCATCTGTATATAAACTCTCCTGGTGGTTCAGTAACGGCTGGGATGTCAATATACGATACCATGCAATTTATAAAACCTGATGTCAGCACTATGTGTATTGGCCAAGCATGCAGCATGGGTGCATTTTTGTTAAATGCGGGAGCTAAAGGTAAGCGTTTTTGCTTACCCAATTCACGCGTAATGATTCATCAGCCAAGTGGTGGTGCTCAGGGGCAAGCATCTGATATTCATATTCAGGCGCAAGAAATACTAAAAATTCGGGCCAGATTGAATGAACTGATGGCATTCCATTCAGGTCAACCAATTGAAAAGATAGAAGTAGATACTGAGCGCGATAACTTCATGTCTGCTCACCAGGCTAAAGAATATGGTTTGGTGGATGCAGTTATTGAAAAGCGAATTCAGTCAACCAAATAGCTTTAATTGTCAAACTTTTTGATTTTTGGTCAAAGCAAAAGGCGAAAAAAGTTCCAAATTCTGCCCTAATGGCTTGAAATTTGGCTCTTTGACCTGACAATTGTTATAGAAATTTTGATGGAGTGGGCCCAATGACCGATCACACTAGTGACTCAGGTGATAAAAGCGGAAAATTACTGTATTGCTCTTTTTGTGGCAAAAGCCAGCATGAGGTTCGTAAGCTAATTGCTGGCCCATCCGTTTTCATTTGCGATGAGTGTGTTGATTTGTGCAACGACATTATTCGTGAAGAAATTCAGGAAAATGCAACTGAAGGTAATTCAGAAAAGTTGCCAAAGCCACATGAGATATCAGCAATTCTTGATCAGTATGTAATTGGTCAAAAGCGAGCCAAGAAAGTATTGGCTGTGGCTGTTTATAACCATTACAAGCGCTTGCGCTTTGGTGACAAGGCTGGCAAAGATAAAGAGCAGGTAGAGCTAGGCAAAAGCAATATCCTTTTGGTTGGTCCTACGGGTAGTGGTAAAACCTTGCTCGCTGAAACGCTTGCTCGATTGCTGGATGTTCCGTTCACAATCGCAGATGCTACTACCCTAACCGAAGCAGGATATGTGGGTGAGGATGTCGAAAATATTATTCAGAAGTTATTGCAAAAATGCGACTATGATGTCGAAAAGGCGCAACAAGGTATTGTTTATATTGATGAGATCGATAAGATTTCCCGCAAGTCTGATAATCCATCCATTACTCGCGATGTGTCGGGTGAAGGTGTCCAGCAGGCATTACTAAAATTAATTGAAGGCACCGTTGCATCTGTACCTCCTCAGGGAGGGCGTAAGCATCCGCAGCAAGAGTTTTTACAAGTAGATACTTCAAATATCCTCTTCATATGTGGTGGCGCTTTTGCGGGGTTAGATAAAGTTATTCGTGATCGTTCGGAAAAAGGCGGTATTGGATTCGGCGCTGAAGTTAAGAGCAAAGATGAAAAGCGCAATTTTGGCGAAACTTTGCATGATCTCGAACCAGAGGATTTGGTGAGATATGGTTTAATACCTG
This sequence comes from Cellvibrionaceae bacterium, assembly GCA_021151825.1. GTDB lineage: Bacteria > Pseudomonadota > Gammaproteobacteria > Pseudomonadales > Cellvibrionaceae > Cellvibrio. The sequence continues at coordinate 31,502 of JAGKWQ010000016.1, read as the reverse complement.
AATTTGTGGGGCGCCTGCCTGTCATTGCGACTTTGGATGAACTGGATAAGGCTGCATTGATTCAAATCCTTACTGAGCCGCGCAATGCACTGACCAAACAATATGCAAGATTGTTTGAGATGGAGGGGGTCCAAATCGATTTCAGAACTGATGCATTGGACGCAGTTGCGGAGCGGGCACTCGAACGTAAAACTGGTGCTCGTGGACTACGCTCAATTATGGAATCGGTATTGCTCGACACGATGTATCGAATTCCTGCTGAAGAACATGTTGTCAAGGTCGTGGTGGATGAATCGGTTATAAAGGGCGAATCGGAGCCGTTGCTAGTATATGAGACTGCTGAAAAACAACCTAAAGCCGCAGCTGATGATTAATAAATCCTGATTTATTTTTATTCAGAAAAAACAAAAAGAGTGCAATTTAGCGCTCTTTTTGTTTTTTCTCTTCCAGTAAACTTGTAATTGCCCCTTTTTGCCCCCAATCTTGTTCTATGGCAGTTATAGCTGCCGCCAGAGAAGAGAGGATCCAATGGTCGCTGAAACCCCACTCGAACCCCGTATTACTGATATTCCGTTATTGCCTTTGCGTGATGTAGTTGTATATCCGCATATGGTTACGCCTTTATTTGTTGGAAGAGGTAAATCTATTGAGGCCTTGGAAAGGGCGATGGCTGCGGATAAGCAGGTGCTTTTAGTGGCACAAAAAAATCCCCAGCAAGATGAACCTAAGGCTGAAGATTTATATGAAATTGGAACGGTAGCTACCATATTGCAGTTGCTAAAGTTACCCGATGGAACTGTCAAAGTTTTGATTGAGGGGCGAGAGCGCGCCAAGATTGAATTGATTGAGGATGTTGGCGGCTTTTTTAAAGCAAATGCAGAGATTGTTATTGGCCCCAATGTCGAAGGAGCAGAGGCTCGCGCCTTGGTTGCTTCAGCAATTGGTCAATTTGAACAGTATGTAAACCTTAGCAAAAAGGTCCCTGTTGAAGTTATTACATCTCTATCAGGAATAGATGAGCCTGGACGTCTGGCCGATACAATTGCGGCGCACATGTCTTTGGATTTGTCTAAAAAGCAATCGATATTGGAAATCGCTGATATTCATGCCCGCATCGAATTATTGCTGGATTTAATGGATGCTGAAGTGGATTTATTTCACGTTGAAAAGAAAATCCGTGGGCGGGTTAAAAAGCAAATGGAGAAAAGCCAACGTGAATATTACCTCAATGAGCAAATCAAAGCGATTCAAAAGGAATTGGGAGAATTAGGTGAAGAGGTAAATGAAGTTGATGAATTGGAAAAGAAAATTCTTTCTGCATCCATGCCAAAGGACGCAGAAGAAAAGGCTCGTACTGAGCTCAACAAATTAAAGATGATGTCACCAATGTCTGCCGAAGCATCTGTGCTTCGGGCCTACATTGATTGGATGATCAAAGTACCTTGGAGTAAGCGTAGTAAAGTGCGCAACGATTTGGTGCGTGCAGAAGAAGTGTTAAATAAAGATCACTTCGGTTTGGAAGAAGTAAAAGAACGTATATTGGAGTATCTAGCTGTTCAGCAGCGAGTTAAGAAAGTGAAAGGACCAATTCTTTGCTTGGTGGGGCCTCCCGGGGTTGGTAAAACGTCGTTAGGTGAGTCTATTGCACGAGCTACCAATCGTGAGTTTGTTCGTATGGCGCTTGGCGGTGTGCGCGATGAAGCTGAAATCCGCGGACATCGTAGAACCTACATTGGTTCATTACCAGGAAAGTTAATTCAAAAAATGGCAAAAGTAGGTGTTAAAAACCCGCTCTTTTTGCTTGATGAAATTGACAAAATGGGAATGGATAATCGCGGTGATCCTGCTTCAGCCTTATTGGAAGTATTAGATCCAGAGCAAAATAGTCACTTTAATGATCATTATTTAGAAGTTGATTATGACTTATCTGATGTGATGTTTGTTTGCACATCGAACTCAATGAATATTCCTGGCCCACTGTTGGATCGGATGGAAGTTATTCGAATCCCTGGTTACACCGAGGATGAAAAATTAAATATTGCATTACGCTATTTAATTCCTAAGCAGATGAAGGCTAATGGACTGAAAGAATCTGAAATTGAAATCGCAAACGAGGCGATTAAAGATATTATTCGCTACTACACTCGTGAGGCTGGTGTTCGCGGACTTGAGCGTGAAATTGCTAAAATTTGCCGTAAGGTTGTTACGCTTCATGTAAAAGGAAAAAACAATAAGGCGGATATTATTGGTGGGGATTTGCTTGAGGATTTGCTGGGCGTTAGAAAATTTGATTTTGGCAAAGCCGAAAGTAAGGATCAGATTGGTCAGGTAACTGGGTTAGCTTGGACTCAAGTTGGTGGAGAGTTGCTCACAATTGAATCATCTGCAGTCGCTGGTAAGGGGCGAATCATTAAAACCGGATCCTTAGGTGATGTGATGCAGGAATCCATTCAGGCTGCACTAACTGTAGTTCGCTCTCGAGGCCAGGCATTAGGTATCGCTCCTGATCATCATGAGAAGGTAGATGTGCATATCCATGTTCCTGAGGGAGCAACTCCGAAGGATGGACCAAGTGCAGGCATTGCTATGTGTACAGCTTTGGTTTCTGTATTGACTGGCATCCCAGTCAAAGCAGATGTAGCCATGACAGGAGAGATTACTTTGCGTGGCGAAGTACTTCGCATTGGTGGATTGAAAGAAAAGCTACTGGCCGCACATCGCGGAGGAATTCGGACTGTTATCATTCCTGCTGACAATGAACGTGATTTGAAAGAGATACCAGCCAACATAAAAGCAGATTTAGTGATAAAACCAGTCAAATGGATTGACGAGGTTCTTGATATTGCTTTGCAATTCCATCCCAAGCCTCTCAGTGATGAAGAGTACCGGGCGCTGGAAAAGGCAGCTCAAAAAGCACCGGAAACTGATGCGCGATTAAATACGCATTAAAAGGGTGCCTTATTGTAAAAAAGGTGCATCAGGTTGTTTTGTGATCAGTGTTCGGCGGGTTTTGTGTAAAGCTGTAAGCTTTCCTTGACCCTCTTCGGCACTGTTGGTATAAATCGCAATTCATTTGCTGCGCAGCCAAGTAAATTATTCGCGACATTAATTTGTGCTGTGTTTTTAGAAACAAATAATCAAAAGGGGTTAAGTGTGAACAAAACTGAGCTGATTGAAGCTATTGCCGCATCTGCGGATATTCCTAAAGCAGCTGCCGGACGTGCCTTAGATGCGGTAGTGGAAAGTATCACTGGTGCCCTGAAGAATGGTGATTCTGTTGTTCTGGTAGGTTTCGGTACATTTGCAGTGAAAGAGCGCGCTGCTCGTACGGGCCGCAACCCTCAAACAGGTGCGGAAATTAAAATTGCAGCAGCAAAAGTACCTGGATTCAAACCCGGTAAAGCTCTTAAAGACGCTGTCAATTGATTGATAGTTATTTCCGATTGTATTAAATAATCGGAGATGCAAAAAGGCGCATTTATATGCGCCTTTTTCTTAGTGATGTGGCTTTTGTATATATATTTAACGATTACAAATTAATGCCTTTTAACATCGAATAATTAATTATTAGGTTTCTTTGTGCGATACCTCTTGCGCAAAACGCTTTCTTCCCAGCTAGGAGTTTAAAATGTTACAGAACCTCAGAGACAATTCCAGAGGCGTTATCTCTTTTATCTTAATTGGATTTCTTGTAATCATTTTCGCTCTCACTGGTGTTGAGGCTCTATTTAATTGGGATACTTCGGCTAATCAGGCCGCAAAAGTAAATGGTGAAGTGATTACCGAGACGGATGTTGCGCGGGCTATAGGAAATCAAAAGCAACAAATGCTTAATACATATGGAGATCAAATTCCCGCAGAGTTTTTGAGTGATGAATATTTGCGCAAACCCGTTATTGAAAATCTTGTTCAGCGTAAAGTTTTGTTTCAAGCGGCTGATAGTTCCGGTATGACAATTGGGAATAATTATCTCCATGAACAAATTAGCAATTCGCAGCAATTTAAAAATGAATCGGGTGCGTTTGATAATAATCGCTACCAGCAATTATTGCGTAATATGGGTTACACACATGGTACTTATGCGAAGTTGCTTTCTGAAGAGTTGGTTATAAACCAGCTTCAATCAGGTTTGACTGCCACAGCTTTTGCAACTCCTGCGCAGCTCAGTGATATTGTAGCGTTGAGCTTTCAGTCTCGTGACTTATCTTATGTAGTATTGCCTTCTGCAAAAATTCGCGAAGGCATCACCATCGACGATAATGAAATTCAAACTTACTACAATGCTAATCAACAAATTTTTACCAGTGATGAGCAGGTTTCTGTTGATTATATTAGTTTGAGTGTTTCCGAGTTAGTTAAAAATGTTTCTGTCACTGAAGAACAGATCCGCAAACAATATGAACAAAACTTATCATCCTTTGTTGCTGCGACTGAGCGTCATGCAGCGCATATTTTGATTGAAAATAATAATGCTGAAAAAATCAAACTTGTGACTGAAAAATTGGCAGCCGGTGAAGACTTTGCAAAGCTTGCAAAAGAATATTCTGATGATCTGGGAAGCAAAGAGCAGGGTGGTGATCTTGGTTTTACAAAAGGCGATGCTTTTCCTGCAGAGTTTGAAACTGCATTGGCTGCATTAAAAGTGGGTCAAACTTCCGCAGCCGTTAAAACTGATGCAGGTACTCATTTTATTAAACTGCTAGCAGAAAAGGGATCTGAACCCCCTACATTTGAAGAGCAAAAAGCTAGCGTAGAGGAGCAATTGAAACGAGCTGAAGCTGAAACATTATTTGTAGCACAGTTAGAAAAATTACGAGATCTGGCTTATAACGCCGAAAGCCTTGCGAGTGTGGCTCAGGAATTGGGAATAAAAGTACAGAACTCTGGCTTGTTCGAGCGTAATAAGGGCAAAGATCTATTGGCAAATCCGAAAGTTTCAGAAGCTGCTTTCTCTCAGGAGGTATTGCAGGAAGGCAATAGCAGTGAGGTTATTGAGCTGGATTCGAGTAATGTTATTGTATTGAAAAAGACGGATTACAAACCAAAACAGGTTAAGCCTATGGCTGATGTGAAAGAGCAAATCGTTAGTACTCTTAAGGATCAAAAAGCACGCACTCTTTTGAATGATCAGGCAGTCAAGCTAATTGCTGAATTAAAAGCAGGCGGAAAATTTGAGGAATTAAGTAAAGCTAATGGGGTGGAGTTAAAGCAAGTTAAAGCGGTTGCCAGAAGTAACGCAGAGGTTGATGCTGATGTACTACGCTATGCCTTCACTATGAGCAAGCCACAAGCAGGTAGCAATAGTTATGGTAGTACTCTAACTAGTTCGGGAGATTTGGCGGTTGTTGTTTTGGAGGGTGTAACTGCTGGCAGTTTTGATAAAGTTACGCCAGAGCAAAAAACAGCTATTACAGCTCAGTTAGGTAGCATTTATGGTCGCAACGATTTTGCGAGCTATCAAAAATTATTAAAAGATGCTGCTACTGTAGAGTAAATTCAGTCATCCAATAAAAAAGGCTTCAATTGAAGCCTTTTTTATTGTTAATCAAAGCATTGTGCAGCGATTTCGACCAGTCTCTTTTGAGCGATATAGGGCATGGTCAGCTCTTTCAATCCAATTCCGATGATCTCTGACCTGGTTGCTCATTTCTGCGACTCCCAGGCTAATAGTAAATTTAATTTCGTGGCCTTCTGCATAAACTGTCAGGTTTTCAACCGTATTGCGCAGACGTTCAGCAAAAACACATGCTCCGTCTCCGTTGGTATTGGTTAGGATTATTGCAAACTCCTCGCCGCCATAACGCCCGGCAATATCAAGATCTCTGACTTGTTCTTTTATGGCGCGGCTTACCCCGCGGATTGCTTCGTCTCCAACCATGTGGCCATACTTATCATTAATCTTCTTGAAATGATCGATGTCGAGCATTATCAAACTGGAGGATTGTTCATAACGATCATAACGTTTGAACTCTTGAATCAAGCGTAACTCCCAGTAACCGCGGTTAAATAAACCAGTTAAATGGTCGGTACGGCTCAAGTTCTGAAGTTGTTTGTTAGCTTGTTGTTGCGCAAGTTTATTAACAGCCGTATCTGTTACGTCATAAATTATTAGGCATATATGATCAACAACTCCTTTTGTGTCGGCCAGAGGAATAATGGTGCTGTTTTGATACATATACTCCGCAGTACCAGTAATGGGACGGTAATGCGGAAAACGAAATAGAAAAGGACGCTGCTCCCAAGTTGTAAATGTAGCGTTTTGCAATACAAAAACGGCCTGTGCCTTATGACGAAACCATTGCTCAGGTAGTTCAGGAAAAACTTGAAACAAACTTTTTCCCAGCACATCCTCAGGTGCTTTGCTGCTATGGTTTTGCATGAAGCTATTCCAAACCTCAATCGTGTAGTCTTGGTTCAGTACCACTAAACCTACATCGATATTTTGTAAGATATCCATTTGCCAATGGACATCCTTAAATAACTTATTGAGTTCGTCGCTCATTGCCATCGTTTGTCTTTAAATACCCAAAGTTAATCAAGTAGATAATTGAGTTTTTCAATTAATCCATGAATCGAATGTTCGGCTACAACTAATAATAAATCACAGTTGATTTTGTGATTCTCAATTGCGTAATTAATTTCAACTACCAATGCCTGTTTCCATTTCATATTGTCATTTTGAAGAAGGTCGGTAATGTTGCAGTGCTGCCCTAGTAGCATTGGTGGTCCGAAACTGAAATGCGTATCCAGCTGTTCTGCCAAGCCGCGCAAACAGGCTCCATTAAGTACGTTTGCTGTATCCATAAGGAGCTCATATTGCGCTTGCTCATCAGGAATACGGTCATATTTAAGTAGTTTGGCCAAATCCTCAAAGTCGGTGCCATGAAAAATAAGCATGGCTTCACCGGCTATACCTCCGCCAATAAATCCCTGGCAAACGCCGTGAACGATATCGTCTTTCCCTTCCCTGTTCAGGGATTGCAGGGCCATAGCAATATCAGTTGGATTTAATACGCTAACGTGAGGAATGGATAAAACGACAAAAACATTCAGCAAACGAGCCAGGTGTGAACCTGCTTGTCCCATGGCAACGTTGGTAATTTCCTGAAGGCAATCACGTTGATCTTCAGTAAGCAAATAATCACGCATAATTCAAATCTTGTTATAGGCGTTTTCTAGGGATTTAACTGAAGCTTAGCAGCAATCTGTAAATTTGTTGGGAAACTCAACATCGAAAGCGAATTGCCGATGGCTAACCCATCCAAATGCGGGGAAAACGCGAGAAACATCACATAAGTCCTTAATGATTAAGCACTTTTATCCTCTTTGTTTGTATTGAAAACTGTACTACCATGCCTCGATCACCGTCGATATTCAGCACGGGAAAACCATTGATTGATACTGGAGGAGGTGTTATGACGTTGTTCCTGGGTTCAAATAGATCGTTCCTCAATGCCACATCTGTAAGTAAGTTACCCCTATATACATTAATTGGCATCCTCCTAAATGGCTGCGCCTCTACTTTGCCTTCAAAATCTGGCGAGACCGCATCGAAAAATACATCTGAAATTACCTGGACTGCACCGGCAGATAAAAACGCCAAAAGCTATTTAGAGAGTTGTCAGGGCGATTATATAAAGGTACAGGCTTATATGGCTGACCTATCTTCGTCCAAAATCTACACTCAGGTAGATTTGCTACAAAGTATCAATGCCGTGGATATTATTCTTGACCGGCAAATGAACCTGTCTAGCCTTTATGCCAATGTTCATCCAAATCCGGAAATGCGTACCGCAGCAGAACAATGTGAGCAGAATCTGGTTTCATTAATTAGTGAAATCAGTTTGTCGAGACCACTTTATAATCGTATTGCGAAGATTGATCAAAACATATTGGATGGCCAGGATCGCCGTTTCGTTGAACGTATGTTGCTCGATTACAAACGTTCGGGTGTTGATAAAGATGATGCAACCCGTACAAGAATCAAAGTGTTAAATGAAGAAATTAATTTAACGGGTCAGCAATTCGATAAAAATATACGTGATGGTTCTCGACAGTTAGTCCTTGATTCTGTCAATGATTTGAATGGATTACCGCAAGATTACATTGATGCACATAAACCTAATGAACAAGGAAAAATAGTTCTCACCACTGCATATCCTGATTACGTCCCCTTTATGCAGTTTGCCGAAAATGATGCATTACGAAAGAAATTCTATGTAATTTTCAGGCAACAGGCCTATCCGGAAAATAAACTAGTATTACAGCAGCTACTTGAAAAGCGCTATGAATTGGCGCGGCTGTTAGGCTATAAAAATTTTTCGGAATACATCACTGAAGATAAAATGATTAAAAACCCGGCCAATGCCCAATCATTTATCGATAAGGTTTCCACACTGGCAAATCCGCGCGCTGAAGCCGAGTACAGCGAATTATTGAAGCGGCTACAAAAAATAGATCCATCAGCTAAGGCAGTTGCGGATTGGCAGAAACTCTATTTGGAGCATTTGGTCAAAAAAGAAAAATATGAGGTCAACTCCCAAGAGGTGCGCCAATATTTTCAATACGAAAATGTTCGCAAAGGAATTTTCGATTTAATGGAAACAATGTTTGGTATCAGCATTCGCCCATGGAATACCAAGGTTTGGCACGAAACAGTAACTGCCTATGAAATTGTTGAAAAGGGAAGAGTAATTGGCCGTTTCTATCTGGATATGCATCCGCGTGATGGTAAATATAAACATGCGGCACAGTTTTCAATTACCAGCGGGCTTAAAGATCTCCAGTTACCTGAAGCAGCCCTGGTTTGTAATTTTCCTTCCGGTTTGATGGAGCATACAGACGTTGAAACTTTTTTACATGAATTCGGCCATCTGATGCACGATATTTTCGCGGGTGTGGATCAACGTTGGATTTATTTTTCCGGCACCAAAACTGAATTGGATTTTGTTGAAGCTCCTTCGCAAATGTTAGAGGAGTGGGTTTGGGACGCTGCGACACTAGCCAAGTTTGCACGTAACGAGAAAGGCGAAGTAATTCCTCCAGCTCTGGTGAAAAAGATGGTTGCAGCGCGTGATTTTGGCAAAGGAATGTGGACCAAACATCAACTCTTCTATGCCGCATTATCGTTAGGCTTTTACAATCAGGATCCCGCTACACTTGATCTAAACAAAAAAATGGCAGAGATACAATCTTCGTATTCACCTTTTGGTTATGTGGATGATACCTATTTTTATACTAGCTTTGGCCATCTAAACGGCTACTCGTCACTTTACTATACCTATATGTGGTCATTGGTTATCGCCGCTGATATGCACAGTGAATTCGTGAAAAAAGGATTGCGTAATGCTGAATTGGCTCAACGGTATCGTGAAACAGTGTTGGCACCTGGTGGCAAAAAAGATGCATCTGAATTGGTAGAAGACTTCCTTGGACGGCCTTACAGTTTTGATGCATTTGCAAAAGACCTTTCAAAATAATGATTATTAACTTCTAACAGAGTTATTTTTATGCACGCGATACGATGGCTAATGATTTGTGTGATGGCTGCTGGCCTGCTATCTGGTTGTGGAAAGTCGCAAAAACTGGTTGATATTGGCAATGAGCAACAAATTTTGCATATTGCAAATGGCGATGAAATTTCCGATTTGGATCCACAAGTCACTACCGGTATGCCTGAATCGCGTGTTCAGGCAGCGTTGTTTGAAGGACTAGTGGCAAGAGATGCTGAAACACTTAAGGTGGTTCCCGGTGTGGCCGAGCGTTGGGATATTTCAGAAGATGGAACAAAGTATAGATTTTATATTCGGGAAAATGCCAAATGGTCAAATGGAGATGACCTGACTGCAAATGATTTTGTGCAATCCTGGCGGCGAAGTTTTCTGCCTGCGTTAGGAAATCAATACGCAACATCGTTGTACGTAGTAAAAAATGGCCAAGCTTTTCACGAAGGAAAAATTGGCTTTGAAGAAGTCGGTGTTAAAGCATTTGATAAAAAAATTCTGGATGTCGAACTTATTGCCCCCACTCCTTATTTCTTGCAACTACTTGCCCACCACAGTGCATTTGCGCTGCATATTCCTACCGTAGAAAAATTTGGTGCGATAGACGAGCGGGGTACCAAATGGACTCGCCCTGAAAATTTTGTAGGTAATGGGCCGTTTATTCCCGTTGAGTGGATTCCAACAAAATACATTGCCGTAAAGCGTAATCCTTATTATTGGGATGCGGCTAATGTAAAACTCAATGAAATAAGATTTTATCCGATTCCTAAAACTACAGTGGAAGAACGAATGTTCAGGGCAGGGCAGTTACACATCACCTATTATTTGCCACGTGATAAATTAGAGTATTACAAAGCAAAAAATGATGGGGTTCTGCGTTCTTTTCAAAATTTTGCCACTTATTTTTATCGCTTCAATACCACAATAAAACCGCTGAATGATCTGCGTGTTCGCAAAGCACTTGCTTATAGTGTTAACCGGCATCAGATAGTGGAGTATGTCACCAAATTCGGTCAAAAACCCGCATATGCATTAACTGCACCTGATCCAAACTCTTACGTGCCTGAAGCAAAAATGCCTTACGATCCTGATCTGGCCAGAAAACTGCTTGCTGAAGCGGGTTTTCCGGAAGGAAAAGGCTTTCCAAAATTAACCATTGCATTTAATACTAACGATGAGCATAGAAATGTTGCCATGGCTATTCAACAAATGTGGAAAAAGGAATTGGGTATTGAAGTAAGTTTGGAAAATGTTGAATGGAAAGTGTTTCTGGATCGTGAACGTCAAATGGATTATGAAATTGATAGGGCGTCCTGGGTGGGAGACTATCTTGATCCATTTACATTTTTGGAAATGTTTACGACAGGCAATGGTAATAATAAAACCGGTTTTACAAGCACGGAATATGATTCATTAATTCGTGCTTCAGCACTAGAGGCTGATCCTGCACAACGTATGCTTTATTTCCAGAAGGCAGACAAAATCCTTGTTGATGAGGTTCCTATTTTGCCGCTATACACCTATCACTGGAATCGCCTGGTATCAAACTCAGTGAAGAATTGGTACAACAACCCCATGGATTATTATTCATTCAAGCAGATATATCTGGAGTAAAACACGAATGTTTATGTTTATTGTACGGCGTGTTTTACAAGCGATACCTGTACTCTTTATGGTATCCCTTGTGACTTTCGTAATGATCCGCTCTGCTCCCGGAGGGCCATTTGATGAAGATCGCGCAGTTCCTCCTGAAGTTATAAAAAACTTAAATGAACGCTATCATCTCGATGATCCATTATGGAAACAGTTTCTGGATTACATTGCTAACGTAGTTCAAGGCGATTTGGGGCCATCATTCAAATATCCCAGTCACACTGTAAATGACCTTATAGCAGCTGGCCTTCCAGCAACATTGGAACTCTCTTTCTATGCCTTAGTTTTTGCATTGGTTACTGGGTTAACGGCCGGAATTATTGCGTCATTGAAAACAAATAGTATGCAGGATTACATTCCTATGTCCGCGGCAATGGTAGGAATTTGTATGCCTACATTTGTATTAGGGCCGATTTTGTTATTAGTGTTTGGCATTTGGCTGGATTGGCTTCCAGTAGCAGGTTGGGGTGAAATCCCAGGCGATAAAATATTGCCCTCAATTACGCTAGGCTCTGTTTATGCAGCTTATATTGCCCGCATTAGCCGAGGTGGAATGTTGGATATTCTCTCACAGGATTATATTCGGACTGCGCGCGCTAAAGGGCTGTCTACAAGTCGCATCGTTTTTGTGCATGCACTACGCGGTGGGATTACACCGGTGATTTCATTTCTTGGTCCTGCAATCGCAGGTTTATTAGCGGGTTCGTTTGTTGTTGAGTCTATTTTTCAAATTCCCGGACTGGGCAGATTTTATGTCACTGCAGCGTTCAACCGCGATTACACAATGATTCTTGGTTGCACTATTTTCTTTGCATTTTTAATTATTTTATTTAACTTGCTCGCCGATATAATTCTTGTTTGGCTAAATCCCAAATTGCGACAAGAGCTGGAGGCGAGGGGATAATTATGTCTGAAGTCATTAAAGTTCCTGAGCTTTTGCATTTAGAAAAAGGGCGCTCTTTAACACAAGATGCGCTGGCGCGTTTACGAAAAAATAGACTGGCGATGCTCGGCCTGTATTTTTTATTAACACTCATTGTCGTTGCTTTATTAACGCCCTGGATTGCGCCTTATTCTTATGAAGAACAAAACCTGGAGCTTGGTGCATCGCCACCGTCGGCACAGCATTGGTTGGGAACTGATATCCTTGGCCGCGATCAGCTCACTCGTATTATGTACGGTAGCCGTATATCGCTGGCGGTGGGTTTTATTGCCACTGCCGTCGCTCTAACCATTGGTGTTTTGTGGGGGGCTATTGCCGGGTTTGTCGGTGGCAGAACCGACGCAGTAATGATGCGAATTGTTGATGCGCTTTATGCTTTACCCTTTACCATTTTCATTATTCTACTAACAGTGGTATTTGGTAGTAGTCTGTTGTTGTTGTTTCTTGCGATTGGAGCCGTGGAATGGCTAACGATGGCACGTATAGTTCGTGGTCAAGTCCTGGCGATAAAAAGACAAGAATTTGTTGAAGCTGCTATTTCTATGGGGCTATCGCCCGCACGAATCGTTTCACGTCATTTAATTCCCAATGTGCTCGGTCCCGTCATTGTATACACAACGTTAACTATTCCCAGTGTGATCTTGCTTGAATCATTTTTAAGTTTTTTAGGATTAGGGATACAACCCCCGGCAAGCTCATGGGGATCATTAATCTCCAGCGGTGTTGAAGTAATGGAGGAATATGTCTGGTTGTTATTTTTCCCTGGTTTGATATTAACAATTACGCTTTTTTCTCTCAATTTTTTGGGTGATGGTTTGCGCGATGCATTAGATCCAAGAGCATCCAGGGATTAATTATGGCCAGTGAAACATTATTATCCGTCGAAAATTTACGTGTGGTTTTTAATACCCGCAATGGCCAGACTGTTGCAGTAGAAGACTTGAGCTTTTCAATCAAACGCGGTGATGTATTAGGTATTGTTGGGGAGTCCGGTTCTGGAAAGTCCGTTGCTTGTTACAGTCTGTTAGGTCTGATTCCCATGCCGCCGGGAAAAATCGAATCGGGCCGCGCGCTTTTCAATGGACAAGATTTATTAAGTTTGCCAGAAAAAGAAATGCGCAAAATTCGCGCGCATAAAATTGCAATGATTTTTCAGGATCCTATGACTTGCCTGAATCCTTATATGCGTATTGTGGATCAATTAATGGAGGTGTTATTAGTTCACACTTCCATTAATAAACAGCAAGCACGGACCAAAGCGATTGAGGTTCTTATTGAAGTAGGAATCCAAAATGCTGCTGAGCGTATTGATCAATACCCGCATCAATTTTCTGGCGGGATGCGCCAGCGGGTAATGATTGCCATGGCTTTACTGGCCGAACCGGAATTATTAATTGCTGATGAACCGACGACAGCGTTAGACGTAACAGTTCAGGCACAGATATTGAGCTTGATAAAAGATCTCCAAAAAAAACGTCAGCTAACTGTTATTTTTATTACTCATGATTTGGGTGTCGCTGCTCAGATGGCAAATCATGTGTTGGTTATGGAAAAGGGAAAACTGGTTGAGCAAGGTGATACCCAAAGTATTTTTAAAAATCCAACCCAACCCTATACACAAAAATTACTTAGTGCAGTATTAACGACTGCGAAGCCAGCCTCCGAGCATTTTGTTGATTACAAAAAACCACCGTTGTTGGAAGTGAAAGATCTGGAAGTTGGATTCCCTGAGTACACAGGAAGTTTATTTCAAAAGATAAAAAGCCTTATTAAAGGGGTGGATCATGTATCCATAAATCTTTATGAAGGTGAGGTGTTGGGGTTGGTGGGGGAATCTGGCTCGGGGAAGTCAACTCTTGGTCGCAGTATCATCCGCTTGATTGATGCTCAGGAAGGTCAGATTATTTTTAATGGTAAGGATTTATCAAATATAGTCGGTGAGCCATTAAAAAATGCGCGTCGCGATTTTCAAATGATTTTTCAAGACCCTTATGCTTCATTAAATCCACGTATGACGGTATTCGATACTCTCGCTGAACCCTTATTAGTTCATGGGCTAGCGAATAAATCCACGGTATTGGAGCAAGTTAATCAACTGATGGATGATGTGGGTTTGGATCGCCGTTTTATTCGTAAATATCCCCATGAATTTTCTGGTGGACAGCGCCAACGTATCGCAATTGCTCGTGCTATTGCGCTCAAACCAAAACTCATCATTGCTGATGAACCTGTTTCAGCATTGGATGTGACTATTCGGGCGCAAATTTTGGCGTTACTGCTCACGTTAACGCAAAAGCATAAACTGACGATGTTATTTATTTCTCATGACATGTCAGTAGTTAGGTACTTGTGTGATCGAATTGTGGTGATGCAAAAAGGTAAATTAGTAGAAGAGGGCATGACGGAAGCTTTATTTGCTGCTCCGCAGCAATCTTATACGCAACAATTATTGGCGGCGATACCTAAACTGTAGTCATGAACCACGCAAAAAAAACGAGCCTATAGGCTCGTTTTTTTGATGTGTATAAAACGTTAAGACAGTAATTCAGTATAAATATCTGCGTATTGCTTTGCACTTTGTTCCCAGGAGTAATCCCGGCTCATTGCATTTACTTGCAATTTTTTCCATATATCGGCTTGTTGATAAGCCTCTGCTGCACGTTCTATTGCTGCATACAATTCAGTGCCATCGGGCTGATGAAATACGAATCCATTTGCTTGATCGTCAATACTATCGAGCGGTTGCTCAACTACGGTATCTCGCAAACCTCCTACTGCATGCACAACCGGCAAAGTACCATAACGAAGGCTGTACATTTGGTTTAAACCGCAAGGTTCAAAAATTGAAGGCATCAGGAAGATATCACTGCCGGCTTCAATTTGATGCGCAAGTGCCTCATCGTAGCCCAAATGTACTGCAACTTTTTGTGGATTTTGTTCGGCTATATTTCGCAGGGTTTGCTCATAGTGAGGGAATCCACTGCCAAGAATTACCAATTGATAATTTGAGGTTAATAGGCGATTCATTTGTGACAGTATCAGGTCAACGCCTTTTTGATCAACGAGGCGACCAATAAATCCTAATAATGGTTTATCACTATTAATCTCTAACCCCATTTTTTCCTGCAGGAGTTGTTTGTTTTTGCGCTTGTTTCCCAGTGTGCGTCGATTATAGGTATGGGCTAAATGAATATCTGTTCCAGGGTTCCATTCATCGTTATCAATTCCATTTAGAATTCCTGCCAACGAATCACTGCGGTAGCGCAGCAACCCGTCCAGGCCATAACCGAATTCAGGTTTTTGTATTTCACGTGCATAACTTGGGCTGACGGTCGTTACGTAATCTGCAAATGCAATTCCGCCTTTAATAAAAGACATCTGGCCATAAAACTCCAAACGCTCATGGTGCCAGAATGCCTGGGGCAAATTTAGTTCGGCAAATGCCTGGTGTGAAAAGAGGCCGCGATAAGCGAGATTGTGAATAGTAAAAACAGTCGCGGGGTGATTAGGATGTAATGATAATAAAGCGGGGACCAAACCGGTTTGCCAGTCATTACAATGAACTATATCCGGTTGCCAATCCAGATTGGCTTGATTCAATGCAATGAGCTCTATTGCTTTGGAAAAGATATAAAACCGTTTGTGGTTATCGATCCAATCGTTACCGTCTGGCCCGCAATACGGATTGCCAATTCGTTCAGAAAACTCGGGGATATCCACTAACCACACCGTAACTTTGGTTCCGGGTAAACGTGTTTGTTTAATAATTACTGCATTACCATCGATATCCAATTGGGCAATTTTTTTAATGCCTGATGCAGATGCTTTTTCTAATACGCTGCTGTAAGCGGGCAGAATGATTTTTATATCATACCCCTGTTTTAGCAATGCACGGGGCAAACTGCCGGTTACATCAGCCAATCCACCGGTTTTAATCAGTGGATAAACTTCACTGGTTGCAAATAAAATCTTCTGCATAAGTGATCCTTCTTCAAATAAATAATCAGGAAATTTTTAAAATTAATGCACCAAGTGGTGGCAAATTTATTTCCAGCGATTGCTGGTGGTTCATCCACGGCACTGGTTGTGTATAAAGCAGGTTGGCATTTCCAACATTAGCGCCTCCATAGAAAGCAGAATCAGAGTTCAGTATCTCTTGATACGCGCCCGCTACAGGAACGCCAATGCGATAACCAGTGCGTGATACCGGTGTGAAATTTAAAATAACGATCGAAAAATCATGATCGCTTTTACGAATATAGCTAACGATAGATTGAGTACTGTCATGGCAATCGATCCATTCAAAGCCATCTCCGCGAAAACTGCGTTGATACAGTGAAGGCATTCCAGTGTAGCAATGATTTAAATCTTTAATTAATGCGTGAATACCCTGATGGCGATCATAATCCAGCAAATGCCAATCGAGTGAACGTCCGTGGGCCCATTCGCTCCACTGCGCAAATTCGCTGCCCATAAATAATAATTTGCTGCCAGGGTAAGTAAAAAGATAAGTATAAAGCAGGCGCAAGTTGGCAAATCTTTGCCAGTCATCACCTGGCATTTTATTGATCATACTGCCTTTGCCATGGACGACTTCATCATGAGAGAAGGGCAGTTGGAAATTTTCACTGAACGCGTACATCATGCCAAAGGTTAATTGGTTGTGATGATATTGGCGATGCACAGGATCTTTCGTGAAATAATCCAATGTGTCGTGCATCCATCCCATATTCCACTTCATGGAGAAACCCAAACCACCTACCCACGTGGGACGAGTAACTTGCGGCCAGGCCGTGGATTCTTCGGCAATGACTAATGCTCCGGGATGTCGGCCATGGCAAATTTCATTCAGCTTTTGTAAAAATGTCATTGCTTCCAGATTTTCATTGCCACCATAAATGTTGGGAATCCATTCACCGGCTTCGCGTGAATAATCCAGATGTAACATCGACGCTACGGCGTCTACACGCAATCCATCAATGTGATATTCCTTTAACCAGAAGAGCGCATTAGCTAATAAAAAATTGCGAACTTCGTTACGACCATAGTTGTAAATCAGTGTGCCCCAATCGCGATGCTCACCTAAACGTGGATCTTCATGTTCGTAAAGTGCTGAACCATCAAAACGGGCGAGGGCATGGGCATCTTTGGGAAAATGTGCAGGAACCCAATCGAGGATGACCCCGATGCCATGCTGGTGTAAATAGTCTACAAAATAGCGGAATTCGTCAGGCGTACCAAAGCGACTGGTGGGGGCGTAGTAGCCAGTGGTCTGGTAACCCCAGGAGTCATCCAGTGGATGTTCACTGATCGGTAAAATTTCAATATGGGTGAATCCCAAGGGTTTTACATAATCGACTAATTGATGAGCCAGGTCCCGATAATTCATAAATTCACCTGCCCAGCCACGGCGCCATGAACCCAGGTGAACCTCATAAACCGACATCGGTGATGCTTGCCAATCCCAATGACTGCGCTTGTTAATCCAGTCACTATCCTGCCATGAGTATTGTGAAGGTACTTTTACAATAGAACTGGTTTGCGGGCGTAACTCAAATGCCTGGCCATAAGGATCAGATTTAAGGAAAACTGCGCCCGTTGTCCGATTCCGCACCTCGAATTTATAAAGGGCTTCCGGCTTGACCCCAGGAATAAATATCTCCCACAAGCCACTTCCTCCGCGAACGCGCATAGGGTGTTGGCGACCATCCCAGTCATTGAAATCACCAACCACGCTAATTCTTTCCGCATTCGGGGCCCAGGTTGCAAAAAATACTCCCTGAACTCCATCAACTGTACGTACGTTAGCCCCCAAATGCTGGTAGATATCCCAATGCTGTCCTTCTGCAAATAAATGCATATCGATATCGCCCAATAATGGTGCAAAGCAGTAGGGGTCATACTCGGTGTGCGTCACATTGTGACGATCAAACCATTGCACTTGATAATGGGCGGGCAGTTTTTCGCCCAATCCATACCATTCGAAAAAGTCGGTGCCCTCAATTCGTTTTAACACATGGACTTGTTGATTAATTAACAGCGAAGCGCTACGCGCGCCGGGCAGATATACCCTGATAACTGTGTCAGCGCTGGAAGATATGGCGCTTAAAAGTGGGTGACGGCCAAGGACTTCAAAGGGATCATGATGGGTAGCGGTAACTATGCGGAGCATTTCGTGGGTTAATGGTTTGTCCTGCTTATGATTCAACATGCACTTGATTCCTAAAGTAAAAAGTGTGGCGCGTTATTTAGTTTTTTCACCGTATTTGCACAGTTTTGGGCTACATAAAAATGTCACATGCTTGGGCTCTACTAGCTTAGCCATTATCGATAAAATTTGTTGCACCAATTTTTTACAAAATTCAGCGTTGGTCAAAGACATTTGCAGGTTCGGTGCCAAACTTGTGGCTACACTTAGCTTTGCATTTAAAACGGGCATCCAATCTGTTAAAAAGTGCACCAACAATTTTTGTGTATGACCAGAGTTTGAGTTAGATCAATTTATTGGCATTGATATTGCTCTTAATCTTGTCAACGAAGTCACAAAAAATTAATCGTTGTTACACACAATAGCCATAAGGAATACGTTGTAATGAGTACACCTACATCGGGTCGTTTTGTTAGTCGTCTTACTCGAGAAACTTTAGCGGTAATACTTGCTGGTGGGCGTGGTTCCCGATTGCATCAACTCACTGATTGGCGTGCAAAACCTGCGGTACATTTCGGTGGTAAATTTCGCATCATCGACTTCCCTCTTTCTAATTGCGTTAACTCCGGTATTCGTCGCATTAGCGTTCTGACTCAATACAAATCTCACTCTTTGGATCGCCATGTGCAGCGTGGCTGGGGCTTTCTGGGCGGAGAATTAGGTGAGTTTGTTGAATTGTTGCCAGCGCAACAGCGCTTGAGTGAGTCCTGGTATGCAGGTACTGCAGATGCGGTGTTACAAAACATCGACATTATTCGTCGTCACAACCCTGAATACGTTTTAATTCTTGCCGGAGACCATGTTTATAAAATGGACTACGGTACTATGATTGCCGCACACGTTGAGCGTGGCGCAGATATTACTGTTGGATGTATTGAGGTTCCCCTCGACATTGCAAGCGCATTTGGTGTGATGGATATCGATAAAGATCATCGTATTGTCAAATTTACAGAGAAGCCGCCAAAACCTGAATCAATGCCAGGTAAACCCGACAAGGCATTGGCTTCGATGGGGATTTATGTGTTCAGTACGAAAGTATTATTCCGTGAATTATTAAAAGATCGCGATAATCCAAATTCTTCGCATGATTTTGGAAAAGACATTATCCCTTCCATGATTAAAACCCATAGAGTCAATGCATTCCCATTCCGTGATCCGGTTTCCGGTGGCGATGCATACTGGCGTGATGTGGGTACAGTTGATTCCCTGTGGGAAGCCAATCTCGAACTCACTGGGATAACACCTGAGTTGGATTTATACGATGCAGCATGGCCCATCTGGACTTATCAGGAGCAAGTAGCTCCGGCAAAATTTGTATTTAATGATAATGGTCGCCGCGGTTTTGCTGTTGACTCGCTTATTGCTGGTGGTTGCATTATTTCCGGCTCTGCTGTTAAGCATTCTTTATTGTTCCCACGCGTGCGTGTTCATTCTTATTGTGAGATTGAAGATTCTGTTTTATTTCCCAGTGTGGAAGTCGGACGTAATTGCAAAATTCGCAAAGCATTAATTGATCGTCGCTGCAAGATTCCTGAGGGAACAGTGATTGGTTACGATTTGGAAGCAGACAAAAAACGCTTCCATGTTTCTCCCAAAGGCGTTGTATTAGTAACTCCCGGCATGCTGGGGCAGGACGAAGTCAATGGCTAATAATGGCAAAACAAAAGTCGTATTTCTATGGCACATGCACCAGCCAGATTATCGCGACATCATGACGGGAGAATATTACTTCCCCTGGACATATCTCCATGCCATTAAAGATTATGTCGATATGGCTGCGCATATAGAGGCACAGCCCGCAGCAAAAGCTGTTGTTAACTTTGCGCCTATTTTATTAGAACAACTTGATGATTATGCGCAGCAAATAGCGGCGCATTTATCAAATGGCGAGAAAATAAAAGATGCCGTATTAGCATCGCTCGTCGAGCCCCATTTACCTGCACCAGGCAGTATGGCGTTTGTTGATCTTGCACAAAAATATTTGCGTGCAAATCGTGAGCGTATGATTGAGCGTTTTCCGGTTTATCGGGAACTTGCTGATCTGGTGAAAAGTTTTCAGGACAAGCCTTTTTTCAGTCGCTATTTAAATGAACAATTCCTGGTGGATTTGGGTGTTTGGTACCACTTGAGTTGGCTCGCTGAAATTCCTCGCCGCAGTGATGAGCGAATTCAGCGTTTGCAACTTAAAGAACGCGGTTTTACCTTGGACGACAGGCGCGAGTTACTGATCATTATCGGTGAGTTAGTGGCATCCATCGGACCTCGTTATAAAAAGCTCGCCGATAATGGACAAATCGAGTTATGTATGAGCCCTTATGCGCATCCGATTATTCCGTTGCTCATCGATTTAAATTCTGCGAAAGAAGCAATGCCCAATGTCGCGTTACCTAACGCAACCTGTTATCCGGATGGGCGTAATCGCGCGAAATGGCATTTGAACGAAGGCATAAAATCATTTGAAAATTATTTTGGCAAACGCCCTCGTGGTTGTTGGGCTTCTGAGGGTTCGTTGAGTGACGATACGTTAAAATTGCTACATGAAGCTAAATTCGATTGGGCAGCAACGGGAGATTCAGTGCTGCACAACAGCTTACGTGCTCATGAGAATCACTCAATAGCAACTGAATTACAAACAACGAAACAATCCCTGCACCGTGCATACGAATTTGCCAGTGTGAAGATAAATACCTTTTTCCGCGACGATGGATTATCTGATCTCATCGGGTTTAAATATTCCACATGGCATTCTGACGACGCTATTAGTGATCTTGTTAATCACATGGTGAATATTGCGAATGCAGCTAAGGACACAAAAAACACGGTCATTTCTGTCATCATGGATGGTGAAAATGCATGGGAATATTTTCCCGAAAATGCTTTCCACTTTTTACATTCCCTATATGAGCGCTTAACAACTCATCCATTGCTTGAGCTTTCAACTTACAGCGAAGTTTTAGACCAACAAAATCCCGAGCCATTACGTCTACCTCATTTAGTTGCTGGCAGTTGGGTATATGGCACCTTTTCTACCTGGATAGGTGATAAAGATAAAAACCGTGGTTGGGATATGTTGTGCGATGCAAAACAACAAGTTGATCAAGCATTGCGTAAACGTAATTTTTCTGCGGAACAACTCGCACAAATAGAAAAACAATTAGCATTATGCGAAGGTTCGGATTGGTTTTGGTGGTTTGGCGACTACAATCCAGCGCAAAGCGTTAGCGATTTTGAATATCTATATCGTCGTCATTTAATGAATCTATATGCGCTGATTGAAACTCCGGCGCCTGGATATTTGAATCAGGTTATCAGTATTGGAGGAGGCGACCCTGCCTCGGGTGGTGTCATGCGACAAGGGCATGTCAGTTAATTGAATTGCATTTCCATTGTTTTAATGCGGTAAGGGAACGATATTAATGGCAGAAAAATCTCCAATTTTTACGCGCCGCACAGCTGGTGTTTTGTTGCATCCAACTTCATTACCGTGTTCAGAATCCTTTTGGGGCGATGATCAAAAAAATAGATTCGGCACTTTAGGCAAAGACGCCTATTATTTTATAGATCTGATAGCAAAAGCGGGCTTAACTATTTGGCAAATGCTGCCAACCGGGCCAACACAAGCCGATATGTCGCCTTATCAATCTATTTCTGCCCATGCGGGAAATGCAGAACTCATTAGTCTGGATTGGTTGATAGAAAAAGGCTGGGTAAGGGCAGAGGATTTGCAACTTGACGGTGAAAAAAATATTGCGGTTGCACGCCAAAAGTGCGCTTTATCTTTTTATACGTTCCTAACATCAACTGAAGGTGAAAATACTCGTCACAATTTTCAGACTTTTTGCTCACAACAAGATTATTGGTTAGATGATTTTTCACTATTCTGTGCGTTGCGAAAAAAATTTGATGGTGCATCATGGCGTGACTGGCCGGCAGATTTACGTAAGCGAAATACGACTGCATTAGAAAAAATTCGTGCTGAATTAAATTCTGATATCGAGGTCGTGCTGTTTGAGCAATTCGCATTTTTTAGTCAATGGCATGCACTGAAAGATTATGCGAATCAAAAGAATATTTATTTATTTGGCGATATGCCTATTTTTGTAGGTCATGACAGTGCGGATGTATGGGCTCAGCAGCATTATTTTCAATTAGATGGAGAGGGGAGTCCTCTAACAGTTGCAGGAGTTCCACCGGATTATTTTTCAGAAACCGGCCAGCATTGGGGCAATCCCCATTACGCATGGCAAGTTATGGAAGCTGATGGTTTTCAATGGTGGCTTGCGCGATTACGTACACAGTTGCAATTGTTTGATTTAATTCGTATTGATCATTTTCGTGGTTTTGAAGCATATTGGGAAATTCCAGGTGGTACCCATGATGCTCGCCTGGGTAAGTGGGTCAGGGCGCCTGGAGAAGCATTCCTACGCGCCTGTTTCAAAACCTTTCCGGGGTTGCCATTGGTTGCTGAGAATCTTGGTGTAATTACTGAGGAAGTTGAGGCTCTGCGTAACCAGTTTGATTTACCTGGAATGCTGGTGTTGCAATTTGCATTTGATGGGAATACCAACAACCCGCATTTGCCGCACAACCATACACGGAGCGATGTAATTTACACCGGAACACATGACAACGATACCACGCAAGGCTGGTGGAATACGTTGAGTGAGGCCAGCCGTAAACAGGTGCAGGAATATTGTTTTAATTCGGAGGATGAATTGCCTTGGCTGCTAATCGAATCCGCGTTGGCATCAGTAGGGCGAATGGCTGTTATTCCCATGCAAGATTTTTTGGAACTAGATGGAGGGCACAGGATGAATATGCCCGGTACGACGGATAAAAATTGGGTGTGGAAGTTTTCGTGGGATCAAGTTGACCCCGCACTTGCTGATCGAGTTCGGCAGTTATTGGCAACCTATCATCGCTTGGGCTAAAAACGTTTAGGTGCTTGATAGGACATTTTATCACTCAACCTACAAAGGAATCGCTATGGAACACAGATGCAGCGCGCGCTATAACGCCGACATTAAAATCCTCTTATATAAATACGAAGTGCCTGTGGCGATTGGTCGTATTAAAAATGGTACGCGCCATGGTTTATTTATCAAGTCGGATTTGGCGGATGTTAAGCCGTTGCAACAATTAGGTGTGGAAATTCTGGTTTATCGCAACTCACAAAAATTACAGCGGCATCGGTTTGACTCGATTGTTATTCATACCACTGATCACGGTTTCGGTGTTGAGCTGGATGCATTGAGCGAAGAGGCTGGTAATCAATTAATTGAAATGCTCCATGCATCACCGGAAACTCCCCAAGAGAGCGAGCTATTTGACATGGTGGCAAATGCGTAGCTCTTTAGCCCTCGCGATAGTTAATTTAACATAATCTACATTGTTGCGATGTAAAAAATGCCAATTTTGTAGATTAATCAAATACTTGCACCTGCCGCCATGGGTCAACTTGTCGCCAAAAATGCTAGGCAAAAGTTGATGAAATAGGGTGTAACGTCTCAATCGCCGCCAGGGTTGCAATTAGGAATCCGGCGGCGAAATTCTTTGGTTCAAACTTGTCTGCCAGTGTTCGTAATATTTTACGGACATTAGTGTTTTTCTCGCGCTCGGCGGTCAGGCTGAGTATTACGAATTCCTCGTGTAATCCCAGTACTTCCGCGATCTTCATGCCTTGTTCGTTGGTAAAGGTGCCTGTCCCGTTGCGCATACTTGATATGCGTGGCTGTGGGATATTTAGAACCTTTCCGGTTCTGTAATCGCTGCCAAGTTTGGATTTCAGGCGGTCAAGAAGGTCGATTGTAGTGACCATCGTTAGTGCTCCCCGTTAGAACATTTGGTGATCAAAACCAGTATAAATACATAATTGGGGGGTTAATAGATAAATGCCGTATATGTACATAAGTCTCCGTATATGTAATTAATAAAAACGTACCCCGTTGGTATGGGGGATCAGGGCTACCGTGACAGCCGGTAAACCATGTGGACGTTTGTGAGTAAGGCCGCCCTGATTCCCCGCTTTCAACGGGTACTTAACCAAGTCAACTAACGGGGCGACTTATGACACGTTTTTCATGTACGACGGCTGAATTACATACGCCGGTCTTCCTATCTCTGATGGCAAAAGCGGCGCATCGGGAAAATCAACGAATTGAAAAATTGAGTGCGGCGCGTCGCGCACTTTCGATTGCCAACAAGTTAAAAAACTCCAACGCAAAAAAATATCACCAGGGCCGTATTTTTCGCGCACTCAATTCACTGAGGGCGGCGACATGAACAATGAAACTTTGGTTGTAACTGTATCGCCGGTTCGTAATGCGGAAACTTTAATTGCATTGGTGTACCGGACAAAAACAAATTGCCGTCAGTATCCATTTCACTCATTTGAAGATTTGGAAAAGTTTTGCGCTCGTCGCCCTTACTGCGATGAAAACTTACTGGTAATTCCGGTTTTGAACCGTAAGGCATTGGCGCGTGGTCTGGTTCGTGCAGCGCGTGTTGCTGACTTCGTGAAAGCGGCGAGGGAAGCGTCATGAGTAATCAAGCGATTGTTCGCGGATTCAAATTAAACAACTGTAGAATATGCGGCGGTGTTCCCAGCGTGCGTGATTATTCCGGTGCATTGGCTTGTGTTTCCGTCAGTTGTAAAAGTGATGAATGTAGGGAGATTTCGGTGCGCGCTGTAGTGCGTCCGACGTTGGCGCTCGCTGGTCGTGAATGGAATCGGGTGAACTGATATGAAGGTATTAGTTGCTTGTGAATATTCTGGCCGAGTACGTGATGCATTTATAGCTCGCGGCCATGACGCAATGTCGTGCGATTTATTGCCAACTGATTCAGAGGGTCCGCATTATCAGGGGAGCGTTTTGGATGTGCTGAATGCTGGATGGGATTTGTTGATCGCGCACCCGCCATGCACATTTTTAACGTTGGCGGGTGCTCGCTGGTTTTATGATCCGGCTGATAAAAGCCGTCCGCACCCACAATATCCAAACCGCTGGCAGGATCGCGATGAAGCGATAGAATTTTTTCTTAAATTAAAAAATGCGCCGATTAAAAAGAAGTGCATTGAAAACAGCCAGCCACTTGGTTACGTCACTGAGCGTGTAGGTAATTTCACGCAAAAAGTTCAGCCGTGGATGTTTGGCGAGCCGTACACAAAAGGCGCTTGTTTGTGGTTGGAAGGGTTGCCAAAGCTGGTTCCCACGCATTCAAAGCCTGAAAAAATTATAGCGGCTTGTCATCACGCTAGTCCTGGGCCTGAGCGCTGGAAGGAGCGTTCCACTACTTATAAATCAATTGCTGCTGCTATGGCGGCGCAGTGGGGTGGCTCATGAGTGCAGCACAACAATACGCCGCTGCAATTATGGCCGCTGCAAATAATCAGTTAACCCCTGAACAATCGCGACACGTTTTTTTGGCGGTGTCATCGTTGGTGATGGCCGCGCGCGACGCTGAGCAAATGGCTTACCTGTTAATGGCTGGCACTGAGCATGCGCGCGAAGTCGCCGAATACAATCAATTTATGCGTGACCATTTAAGACGTGTGCAGGAGCAATTGAAATTCATCGGCACTGTGATTAATGGAAAAAAAGAAGAGGCTGCCGAGCAATGAGGAATTTAATTTTAAATGTGGCTTGCGTTGTGATCATTGTTGTTGCCATTGCCGTTGTTGCATTTGTGGCTTATTTAGCCGCGCGACTCGCGACGCGAAGCGGCGCATAGGCTTGTCGAGGCGTCGAAAAGTCCGACACACGAAAATGATCAATTAGAACTCGCAATTTCAAAGCAGAAATTTTTAAAAAAACTGAACGCACCTGAGTTGGTCCCGTTCAATATTGATTTTTCAACAGGTGAGGTTTTGCCCCATAACCCGGGCAAAGAATTTGATCCGGTTCCGCAAGTTGTGCCGCATGGTTCTCCTGGCACATCAACGATTATTCAGTTTCGTGAGTGGTCGCAAGAGTGGCGCATTCGTACTGAAACTCGTGGCGCCAATTTAAATCCTCCAACACAAGCCGGTGATCGAATTAGTGAATTGTTGAGCGAGCGCGGTGCAAAGAAAATCGCTGAGGCTTGCGAGTACATGGCCACTAAGGGCGGCTTTAAAACATTCGCAACGAGTACATTTGATGAAAGTACGCGGAAAAAAATTGCAATGGGTGAAACTACCATTCAAAAGGAAGTATCTCGCACCATGGATGCTTTACAGAAAATGTATCAACGCGGGTGGACGACATCAGGTGAGGTGTGTGAGGCAGTCCCAGGTCATAGCGATAAATTAGCGTATTGCTGGGTTGTTGAAATTCCAAAAAATGAAAACGGTGAAGATAACCCGCACGTTCATATGTTGCTTGGTTGGTCGGTTCCGTATCGTCATTTTAAAGAGTGGGCCGCGCGCATAGAAAAAATTTGGGGTAGCGGTTATTTCCATTTAGAAAAAATTAAAGATTGCGCATGTGCGGGTGCGTACATGGCAAAAGCTGCGGGATACCTCACTAAGGCGCAGGGGGCCGACGACCAGGGGAAGGTTAAAGGCAATCGATACGGAATTAGTGAAACCGCCCGGGCGCCTGAGTGGTTAACCCTGGGGCGTGCGCAACTCCATTCGATGGGGCAAATCATCGCCGATGTGTATGACCATTTGACTCTGAAATACGGTGCGGATTATCGCGAGCGCAAACAATTAAAAGTAAAGCTCGATGCAATACCAAAAGATCAGGCCGGGTTGCGTCAACGCATTGGTGAGCGGTTGCAGAAGGTACGCGAAAAATTAAATGCGTTACCGATTCGCTGTAATAAATATCAAGTGATTTTAAAAGGCCAAACCGTCGCCGGTTTATTTCTCACCTGGGCAAAGGGTGAAAAAGTTTCGCGGCCTGAGTGGTTGCCGGAATTGCCTGCTGATTTGGTGTGGCAGGAAGGTCGGCAACCGGTAGCGGCGGATATGCTTTATTTCCGCAAGCTGCGTGAAAAATTCCAATGGCTTAAGCGTTGTCGTCATGCGTGGACCGATTCCATGTTATCGGCATTGGTTGAGCAGTGGGAATCAATCAGGGCTGATGCCCTGGGTGCTTATGAGTCCTGGTGCAACTCGGACTTGTGTCAATAACTGTACGGAGTGATTTTAAAAATGAGTTTTGAGCGTTATCCAAAAATGAAGTTGAAGAAAAGCCTGCGTAATCCCGAAATTGAAAAGGGTACTGCTGGTTTTATTCTTCGTGAACCTGATGCGAACAATGAAACTTTTGGTGTTCGCATCTGTGGCATTGACCTGGATTTGCGTCCGGAATATGTCGAGGTGGAAAGTGTCTCTGCTGCTTAATGGCGCAAAGATACTGGAAGCTGAGGCCCGCGCCAATTTGGCAAAAGTGCCAGCTATGGCGCGGGTGGTTTATCCGGATTATGTGAAGGAAGCTGAATTTTTTTGTGCGCGTCTGTCGAGCTTGGTTGGTGAATTGGAGCATCGCAATGAAGAGCTAATTCGCGATCACGGAGAAGTTTTGTAGGTATCACTTTTATTTTTTGCCAAGTTAAGTCGGGAGACTCACAGTAATGGCGAAAGCATCATATCTCGGGCTAATCACATGCCCGATGTGTGGCAATGAAAATGCCACTGTTCACCAGCAGACAAGCGGGACCAAAAAGGGCCGTTTGTATTACCGCTGTTATGAAACTATCAACGGTTCCGCAATGCGTTGCGGGACTATTCAATGCATCGGGCCAACTGGCCAGACCTTCATAAATTCAAATCAGCGGCCTATAGGCCAGCAAGAGCCGCCAGCGCCTCCCGTTGAGCCTGTCGAGCCTATAGGTCTGCCGGTTATTGATGATCCCTCATCAATCGAACCAATTGAGCCTATAGGCGACGCCTGGAGCTTTGAGCCAGTTGGTGACGCGTTGCCGGAAGAAATTCAACCAGAACCAATTATCGAGCCAATACCTGTGCAAAAAAAGCTTGGGTTGTGGCGCTATTTAACCCAGGGGTAAGCCATGGATAAAGATCAAGAGAAAGATTTAAACAAGTTGGAAAGTCAGGCGGCGGCGGATGAGTTTGTCCCCACGATTGAAAGCGCACCAGCACCGGTAAAAGCGCCCAGCGCGGCGGCGCAGCAATTCGCCGGTTATGCGGTGATGGGTGCGACGGTTGTTTGCGGTGTGATGGCGAGCAAGCGCGGCCAGCATTGGTTGCTCACTGAAGGCGAGACTGCGGAATTACATTTGGCCATTGCCAGGGTTGCTGAAAAATACGTTTCCATCGACCTCAACAATCCGCTGTATGCACTGGCGGCAACGGTTGGCGCAATCGTGGTGCCGCGCCTCGCTATTGAGTTTGTGAATGCTGATAAAAAACCAGGGGAGCGGCCTATAGATGGCGATCAATCAAAACACGAAATGGCCGAATAGAAACACGTTGTACATGGGCCGCTCTGGTTCCGGTAAGTCACAGGCATGTAAGCAAAATCAGGCGATTCCGCGCAGTGGTGCGCGGGTTTTGCTGTGGGATTTATCGCATGACCATAAAGCCTTTCACATTGATTCAAAGGTTACGTTTGCAAATCAGGTTAAAGCGGCGCTGGCCAGTGGTAAGCCGTTCCGTTTAGCGTTTTCTGGTGGTGATGGATCGATAGATGATTTTGAATGGTGGTGCTCTGTTGCCTGGGCTGCCCTGAATGGTGATCACGAAACATTTTTGATCGTGGAGGAATTGAGCGCGGTCTGTAGTTCGATTGGTAAGGCCTCGCCGATGGCGGCAAAGCTACTAAATCAGGGGCGTAAATATGGGATGCGATTCCACGGCATCACGCAAAAGCCGCAGGAGATATCAAAGACATTTTATGATCAAACTGAAATTTTTTGGATTGGCCAGCAGCGCGGCGACAACGTGAAAAAGTGCGCAAAGCTTTTGGGGTTAAAAGAGCCTGAAATAGAAAAATTGCAGTCGTTGGAATTTTGGCGGCTTGATCCGACGTTGAATAGTGGTGCTCCTGAATTCGTGAAAATGCAGTATCAACCAAATAATTTCTAATTATTTTTGACCTATAGGTCACGCATAGGGAAGGGGGCTTTTTTTATGAAATAAATCAGGCTAACTATTAATGGACCGGCAGTAATGCCACTTAATCAACGTTAATCGAAAGGTAAAAAACATGGGCGGGATTCTCTCTGCTGATCGCTTGAAAACTGTAGCGGTAACCCTGGCTGTAATCTGGGCTATCAACAAGTTTGTGCCGGCGACCTCTAACCCTCTGCGCTAATCGCTAAGGGTTTTTGTTTTACGGAAAATTTCTTTTTAACTGACTCGCTGTGAAGCGCTCGGGATTTAAAAATGCGTAATTTAATCGAAATGCCAAGCCCCCAGGGCGTTGCGGCATCATCAAAAGTGATTCTCAATTTGCCAGTGGGCATGACCTATGACGAATTGATTTTTCAAAATTCCGCGTCACTGACGCCGGACAAAATGACTAACTTCAAACTGAAGGCTGGTGCAAAAACTATTATCGACGTTTCAAGTTTTGAAGTGATCGAAGATCTCAACAAACACTATAACCGTCCACAAGCGGCCAATGTTTATACGCTGTGGTTTCTGCGTCCTGAATTCAAAGAAGATGTGCGCGCTCTGTATGTGTTTGGTACTGCTGACGTGGGGTCGCTTACTGTCGAGTTTGATATTCCTGCGGGTGTCGTTTCGCCGACGTGTAAGGTGTATGCCGTACAGCGTTCACCGCAGGACATGAACTTGGTTACCAAGATTCGTGAATTTCCGACCAGCTACGCAACCAGCGGTAAGCAGCAAATTGACAACATTCCTCGTGCTGCAAATATCGCCGCTATTCATTTGAAAAAGGCAGATGTATCGCAAGTTGAATTTGAAATTAACGCCGGTACTGGTCCTGCCAAAATCGTGGAAGCACCAAAAGCCATTTTGGAAACATTCCAGAAACAATATGGGCGTGTTCCACAAACTGCGAAATATACGCACCTGGATTTCTGTTTGACGGGTGACTTCACTGCGCCGGTTCCTGCAACCGTGTTGGTTGATATGCGTATTCGTCCAACCATCGACACGAGCGGTGCGTTAACCACCATCGTTGAATACATGGATGGTGCAAACGGCATCTAATGGATGCCGTTTCCGATTAATTTTTTTTGGGTTAATTCTCATGGCAGAAAATTTAGTGGCGGCCACCACCGGAGTAGGGGCGACCTCGGTTAAATCGGGTAATTCGTTTATGGATTTCACTCAAACGATTATCCAGGGTTATTTAACCGGTGAAATCATCAAGCGCCAAAACCCGCAACAAGCGCAGTACGCGGAATGGGGCGGGTTAACCGGTGCTGATCGCACTCAGTTAACGCAAAGCACGTCGGCGGTGCCTACACAGCAGCGCGTTTCAACTGGCATCAATCCAACCTATTTGATTTTGGGTGGTGCTGTTGTTGTTGGCTTGCTGATTTGGTTTAAAAAGTAATGTTGGCGGCGCTGGGTGCGTTGTTCAGTATGGGCGGCGGGTCTGGTGGCTCGTCACATCCTACTTCTAGTGGTGGTTCGTTCAGTGGCGGGACGCTCGGCGGAATTAATTTTGGCCAATACAAATCAACGGATCAGAACACCATCATGATGGTTGTTGCCGTTGTCTTTGTTGCCTTGATTGTGATGGGGAAAAAGTAATGGGTTTATCTTTTACTGGTGGCGGCTTCTTTGGTGGCGGTCCTTCATCAACGAGTCAAACGTCTAGTTCTAGGGAGCTTGGGCAGCAGCTTAATGAAAGTACTGGGTCAAGTGCCTATGGGTGGGGCGATCTTTCTGCGAGTGGTAAAAACTCAAGTGTGAAAGTTGATGTGTATACAACGACGACTGATAACGGTGCAATGAAAGCGGCTATGGATATGGCAGGGCGCGTTTTGGAATCACAAAACAATTCGCGCGCTGTTGATTACGATATTTTCAAAGTTGCATCTGATGCCGCAATGGACGGTGTAAAGACAGCGGCTTTCCTCGGGTATGACGGTTTAAAAATTAGCGGTGATTTGTTGAGTAAAACGCTTACTGAACAAATGGCAGCTAATTCGAATTTCCTGGGAAAAATTGAAAACTGGTCGGAGTTGGTAGACTCGAATAACAAATCTGTTATGGGGTTGGCTGATACCCAAACCAAGCGGGCTTACGATTTTGTTGCCGGTGAGA
>JAGKWQ010000049.1 GCA_021151825.1 Cellvibrionaceae bacterium | reverse complement strand
CGCCTGGACCTCTTCACTGCGGCCAGCTTGCGCTGGCGACCTTTCTCCCGAAGTTACAGGTCTATTTTGCCTAATTCCTTAGCCATGAATCTCTCGAGCACCTTAGGATTCTCTCCTCAACTACCTGTGTCGGTTTACGGTACGGGTACTGTTAATCTAAGTTTAGAGGTTTTTCTTGGAAGCCCTTAGGTACACTATCACTTTGGCCGAAGCCTCCGTGTACTATCGCATTTCACCAAACTCTACGGATTTGCCTATAGAGCCTATAGCTAGGTGCTTTAACGAACTATTCCGTCAGTTCGCGGTACTTTCATCACTCCGTCACCCCATCACAATTAACAGTAGTACGGGAATATTAACCCGTTGGCCATCGACTGCTCCTTTCGGATATGCCTTAGGACCCGACTAACCCTCAGCTGATTAGCATAGCTGAGGAAACCTTAGTTTTTCGGTGTGCGGGTTTCTCGCCCGCATTATCGTTACTTATGCCTACATTTGCTTTTCTAAAAACCTCGTTTTTTCAACTTAGCATACATTTGGGGACCTTAGCTGATGGTCTGGGTTCTTTCCCTCTCGGACATGGACCTTAGCACCCATGCCCTCACTGTATAGAAACATTTATTAGCATTCGGAGTTTGTCAGGAATTGGTAGGCGGTGAAGCCCCCGCATCCAATCAGTAGCTCTACCTCTAATAAACTTTACTACACGCTGCCCCTAAAGGCATTTCGGGGAGTACGAGCTATTTCCGAGTTTGATTGGCCTTTCACCCCTACCCACAGGTCATCCGAAGACTTTTCAACGTCAACCGGTTCGGACCTCCACTATGTGTTACCACAGCTTCATCCTGCCCATGGGTAGATCACACGGTTTCGCGTCT
The DNA here is from genome assembly GCA_021151825.1 of Cellvibrionaceae bacterium. Classification (GTDB taxonomy): domain Bacteria; phylum Pseudomonadota; class Gammaproteobacteria; order Pseudomonadales; family Cellvibrionaceae; genus Cellvibrio. Next base: position 2,230 of record JAGKWQ010000049.1, on the reverse strand, counting down.
ACCATTACTGACTATAGCGCCCTATTCAGACTCGCTTTCGCTACGGATCCATGACTTAACCACTTATCCTCGCCAGCAACGGTAACTCGTAGGCTCATTATGCAAAAGGCACGCCGTCACCCCACAAAAGGGCTCCGACCGCTTGTAAGCGTATGGTTTCAGGATCTATTTCACTCCGTTATTCACGGTTCTTTTCACCTTTCCTTCACAGTACTGGTTCACTATCGGTCTCTCAGGAGTATTTAGCCTTACCGGATGGTCCCGGCAGATTCAGACAGGGTTTCACGTGCCCCGCCCTACTCAGGATACCACTATCAATAACTTCTATTACCTATACAGGACTATCACCTTGTATCGTTAACCTTTCCAGGTTATTCTAGTTCTATTAGCATCAAATATCGTGGTCCTACAACCCCAGAATTGCCGTAACAACTCTGGTTTGGGCTAATGCGCTTTCGCTCGCCACTACTCACGCAATCACTTTTGTTTTCTTTTCCTCCGCCTACTTAGATGTTTCAGTTCAGCGGGTTCGCTCACCTATCGGTGTAATGCATCTTCAATGCATTAGGTTGCCCCATTCGGAAATTTGCGGATCAATTCGTATGTGCCAATCCCCGCAACTTATCGCAGCTTATCACGTCCTTCATCGCCTCTGAGAGCCTAGGCATCCCCCATACGCCCTTATTTTGCTTATTGTTTCTTTTTTGTCTTACTTATTACTAAGCAAAACTGTGTCTTTCTACTTGTTTGTATATTATCTCAATATGTCAATGAACTTTAATTAATTGATAACTATCAATTATTAGTGGAGAATATCGGAGTCGAACCGATGACCTCCTGCGTGCAAGGCAGGCGCTCTAGCCAGCTGAGCTAATCCCCCGTTTTCGTAGTATCAGTTAACAGTTATCAGTTAACAGTAACTTTAACGGTTAGCTTACCTCTAGAATTTCCTTTTTTAAAGTTAAATTAGTAGTCCCGGGCAGACTCGAACTGCCGACCCCTACATTATCAGTGTAGTACTCTAACCAGCTGAGCTACGAGACTCTGTATTTAACCTAATTTTTTGAACTAACAGCAACGGTCACCGACTTCAGGTACCCCCAGCTTCCATGGCTTGACGGGCGGTGTGTACAAGGCCCGGGAACGTATTCACCGGATCATGGCTGATATCCGATTACTAGCGATTCCAGCTTCATAGAGTCGAGTTGCAGACTCCAATCCGAACTGAGACCAGTTTTGAAGATTCGCTCCTTATCGCTAAGTGGCTGCTCTCTGTACTGGCCATTGTAGCACGTGTGTGGCCCAGGACGTAAGGGCCGTGATGATTTGACGTCATCCCCACCTTCCTCACGGTTTACACCGGCAGTCTCGTTAGAGTTCCCGACATCACTCGCTGGCAACTAACGACAGGGGTTGCGCTCGTTATAGGACTTAACCTGACACCTCACGGCACGAGCTGACGACAACCATGCAGCACCTTGAAAGTGGTCCGAAGAAGGCCTAGTTTCCTAAGCTGTCCACTCCCATTTAAGCCCTGGTAAGGTTCCTCGCGTATCATCGAATTAAACCACATGCTCCACCGCTTGTGCGGGCCCCCGTCAATTCCTTTGAGTTTCACACTTGCGTGCGTACTCCCCAGGTGGGATACTTATCACTTTCGCTTAGCCACTCAGATTACTCCGAACAGCTAGTATCCATCGTTTACGGCGTGGACTACCAGGGTATCTAATCCTGTTCGCTCCCCACGCTTTCGTCCATCAGCGTCAATAAATTGTTAGTAACCTGCCTTCGCAATTGGTATTCCATGTAATATCTAAGCATTTCACCGCTACACTACATATTCTAGTTACTTCACAATTATTCAAGTCTAACAGTATCAATGGCAGTTTGATCGTTGAGCGACCAGATTTCACCACTGACTTATTAAACCGCCTACGGACCCTTTAAACCCAATGATTCCGGATAACGCTCGCATCCTCCGTATTACCGCGGCTGCTGGCACGGAGTTAGCCGATGCTTATTCATACAGTACCGTCAAGCTCCCACTCGTGAGAGGGTTTCTTCCTGTATAAAAGCAGTTTACAATCCATAGGACCGTCTTCCTGCACGCGGCATGGCTGGTTCAGTCTTCCGACCATTGACCAATATTCCTCACTGCTGCCTCCCGTAGGAGTCTGGTCCGTGTCTCAGTACCAGTGTGGGGGATCTCCCTCTCAGGACCCCTACCCAT
>JAGKWQ010000020.1 GCA_021151825.1 Cellvibrionaceae bacterium | reverse complement strand
AAGCGGTATGACTCGTGTATTTACCGATGATGGTGTTTCCATCCCTGTTTCTGTGATTGAGGTTGAGCCTAATCGCATTACTCAGGTTAAGAGCGTCGAGAGTGATGGTTATGCTGCTGTGCAAGTAACCATAGGTTCTCGTCGTGCCTCCCGTGTTGCCAAGTCCGAAGCTGGCCACTTTGCTAAAGCTAACGTTGAAGCAGGTCGCGGTGTTTGGGAATTGCGCAACGATGCTCAAGAAGCATTCGAGGTTGGTGCATCAATTACTGTAGAAGCATTTTCTGCGGGTCAAATTATTGATGTTACTGGCACATCCAAGGGTAAAGGTTTCGCTGGTACTGTTAAACGCTGGAACTTCAATATGCAAGATGCCACGCACGGCAACTCGCGTTCACATCGTGTTCCTGGTTCTAACGGTCAGTGTCAATCTCCTGGTCGCGTATTCAAAAACAAGAAAATGTCTGGTCATTTGGGGGCTGAGCGTGTAACCGTTCAGAATCTCGAGATCGTTCGCATTGATGTTGAGCGTAACCTGATTCTTGTTAAGGGTGCTATTCCTGGTGCTCCTGGTGGTGACGTTATTGTGCGTCCTGCTGTTAAAGCGCGCTCTAACGCTTAAGTGTCCGAGGGGAAATGACCATGGAATTAAAAATTGTTAATCCCGGTGGCACACAGGGTACTGTTACAGTATCTGAAGTTGCATTCGGTAGAGAATTCAACCAAGACTTGGTTCATCAGACAGTAGTTGCCTATTTGGCGGGTGCTCGTCAGGGTACTAAAGCGCAAAAAACTCGTGCTGAAGTGTCTGGTGGCGGTAAAAAGCCTTGGCGTCAAAAAGGTACTGGTCGTGCTCGTGCTGGTACTATTCGCAGTCCAATCTGGCGTGGCGGTGGTGCTACTTTCGCAGCTAAGCCTCGCAACTTTGAGCAAAAGCTTAACAAGAAAATGTATCGTGCTGCTCTGCAGTGCATCCTGTCTGAGCTTAATCGTCAGGATCGTTTGATTGTTGTTGAAAGCTTTGATGTTGATGCGCCAAAAACTAAAGCTCTGGTACAAAAATTGGCTCAGTTCAATCTGACTGAAGCGTTAATTGTTACCGAAGAATTGAGCGAGAACCTGTTCCTAGCTTCACGCAATTTGTACAAAGTTGGCGTGATTGATGTTCAGGGTGTTGATCCGGTGAGTTTGATCGGCTTTGACAAGGTTATCGTTACCGTTCCTGCGCTGAAGAAAATCGAGGAGATCCTGGGATGAACCAAGAACGCATATATAAAGTGTTGTTAGGTCCAGTGGTGTCTGAGAAGACTGCAGCAGCTGGCGAAACTAGTAACCAAGTGGTTTTCAAGGTGTTGGGTGATGCCAATAAATTGGAAATTAAAACCGCAGTTCAGGCACTGTTCAACGCTAAAGTTGAGTCGGTTCGTGTATTGAACGTTAAAGGCAAAACCAAGCGTACTCGCCATGGAATCGGAAAAAGATCCGATTGGAAAAAAGCGTATGTACGTCTTGAGCAAGGTCAAGAAATCGACTTTGCGGTAGCTGAGTAAGGGGAACGTTGATATGCCACTTGTAAAAACTAAGCCAACCTCTCCTGGTCGTCGCTTTGTAGTAAAGGTCGTTAATCCGGATTTACATAAGGGTGAGCCCTATGCGCCTCTGTTGGATAAAAAGTCCAAGTCAGGTGGTCGCAACAATACCGGTCGCATTACTACTCGCCATGTTGGTGGCGGCCATAAGCAACATTACCGTGTAGTTGATTTCCGTCGTAACAAAGACGGCATCCCTGCAACTGTAGAGCGTATTGAGTACGATCCAAATCGTACTGCTTATATTGCGCTTGTTTGTTATGCAGATGGTGAGCGTCGCTACATTATTGCGCCCAAAGGTTTGAGCGCTGGTGACAAAATTGAGTCGGGTAATGCTGCTGCTATTAAAGTAGGTAACACCCTACCAATCCGTAACATCCCGTTGGGTAGTGTCATTCACTGTGTTGAGTTGAAGCCTGGTAAAGGTGCTCAAGTTGCTCGTTCTGCTGGTGCTTCTGTCCAGCTGGTGGCGCGCGATGGTGCTTACGCAACTTTGCGTTTGCGCAGCGGTGAAATGCGCAAGGTCTTGAGTGATTGTCGTGCAACGCTCGGTGAAGTTTCAAACAATGAACACAATTTGCGTTCATTGGGCAAAGCTGGTGCCAAGCGCTGGTTAGGCATTCGTCCTACTGTTCGCGGTGTTGCAATGAACCCTGTTGATCACCCGATGGGTGGTGGTGAGGGACGTACCTCTGGTGGTCGTCATCCAGTATCACCGTGGGGTGTTCCAACCAAGGGTTACAAAACGCGCAGTAACAAGCGCACCGATAACATGATTGTTCGTCGTCGCGACAAGAAATAAGCGCCGACTTAACAGCTGAATAGAGGAAGAGACAGTGCCACGTTCACTGAAAAAAGGTCCTTTCATCGACCTTCACCTGATTAAGAAGGTCGAGGCCGCGATCGCGAGCAATGATCGTCGTCCAATCAAGACTTGGTCACGCCGTTCCATGATTATGCCGGAAATGGTTGGTTTGACTTTGGCTGTACACAATGGACGTCAACATGTTCCGGTTTTGGTTAACGAAGAAATGGTTGGCCATAAGCTTGGCGAATTTGCCGCAACCCGCACTTATCGTGGCCATGCCGCTGATAAGAAAGCGAAAAAACGCTAATCGAGGTATACGATGGAAGTAGCAGCAAAATTAAGCGGTGCTCGTCTGTCGGCGCAAAAAGCGCGTTTGGTTGCTGATCAAATTCGCGGTAAAGGCGTTGAAGACGCGCTTGATATTCTTGCATTCAGTACCAAAAAGGGTGCAGCGATTATCAAGAAAGTGCTCGAATCTGCAATTGCAAATGCTGAGCATAACGAAGGCGCTGATGTTGATGAGTTAAAAGTAAAAACGATTTTTGTCGATGAAGGTGTAAGCCTGAAGCGCATTAAGCCACGTGCCAAAGGCCGTGCTGATCGTATTACCAAGCGTACTTGTCATATCACCGTTAAAGTAGCCGATAAGTAAGAGAGCGCGTTATGGGTCAGAAAGTACATCCAAACGGTATTCGTCTTGGAATCATCAAAAAACATACTTCGGTATGGTATGCCGATGGTACCGAGTACGCAGACAAACTCAACATTGACTTGAAGGTACGTGCGTACATTCAGGAAAAACTTGCTAGTGCGTCAGTTAGCCGCGTTGATATTGAACGCCCCGCTAATACTGCGCGCATTACTATTCATACTGCCCGTCCAGGTATTGTGATTGGTAAAAAAGGTGAAGATGTTGATAAGTTGCGCGCTGAAGTTAGCAAGCAAATGGGCGTGCCTGTTCATATTAATATTGAAGAGATTCGCAAGCCCGATTTGGATGCAGCTTTAGTGGCACAAGGCGTGGCTCAGCAACTTGAGCGTCGTGTAATGTTCCGTCGTGCGATGAAGCGCGCGGTACAAAACGCAATGCGTCAAGGCGCTGAAGGCATCAAGATTCAAGTGGGTGGCCGCTTGGGTGGTGCCGAGATCGCTCGTAGTGAATGGTATCGCGAAGGTCGTGTGCCTCTGCACACTCTGCGTGCAGACATCGATTATGCAACTGCAGAAGCGAGCACCACCTACGGTATCATTGGTGTGAAAGTGTGGATTTTCAAAGGCGAAGTAATCGGTGATGTTGTTGAAACCGAAGCTGCGTCCAAGAAAAAAACCGCTAAGTCCAAGTAAGGGGTACGCATCATGTTACAACCTAAGCGTACAAAGTTTCGCAAGCAGATGAAAGGCCGCAACCGCGGTCTGGCCCAGCGTGGCTCCAAAGTTAGCTTTGGTGATTTCGGCTTGAAGGCAACTGGTCGCGGTCGCATTACTGCGCGTCAAATCGAGGCAGCACGTCGTGCGATGACTCGTCACGTTAAGCGTGGCGGAAAATGCCAATTACAACAACATTTGTTAAACGTTCGGTGATGTGATGAAAGCTTCAGAACTCCGCGAAAAATCCGTCGAAGAGCTGAATGGCGTCTTGTTGGAACAATTGAAAGAACAGTTCAAATTGCGTATGCAAGCTTCTACTGGCCAATTGAACCAATCGCACTTGCTGTCGCAAGTTCGTAAAGACATCGCTCGCATCAAAACGGCGCTTAGTCAAAAGGCAGGTAAGTAACGATGACTCAAGAAACTAAAGTGGCTCGTACACTGACTGGCAAAGTTGTCAGCGACAAGATGGATAAAACCATCACCGTGTTGATTGAGCCTTCCGCGCTTTTGTAAGTCAGTTTCGGAGACGGACGATGATTCAAACAGAAAGCTACTTAGATGTTGCTGACAACAGCGGTGCTCGCCGTGTCATGTGCATCAAGGTTCTTGGCGGCTCCCACCGTCGCTATGCAGCCGTGGGTGACATCATCAAAGTAACCGTTAAGGAAGCAATTCCTCGCGGTAAGGTGAAGAAAGGCCAAGTAATGAAGGCAGTTGTTGTACGCACCAAAAAAGGCGTGCGTCGTCAAGACGGTTCATTAATCAAGTTTGACGATAATGCTGCCGTACTGCTGAACAACCAAGATGCTCCGATTGGTACCCGTATTTTCGGACCGGTAACTCGTGAGTTGCGCGGCGAGAAATTTATGAAAATCATTTCTTTGGCTCCAGAAGTGCTGTAAGGCACTCAGTCAAGTCAAAGAGTCGAGGGCAGATAAATGCGTAAAATTAAACGTGATGACGAAGTGATTGTTATCGCCGGACGTGATAAGGGCAAGCGCGGTAAAGTTGTACGCGTGTTGGCTGAAGATCGTTTGATTGTTAGCGGCGTTAATATCATTAAGAAACACCAAAAACCAAACCCACAATTGGGTGTTGCTGGTGGAATCGTTGAAAAAGAAGCTGCGATTCACGCTTCCAATGTTGCTATATACAATCCGGCAACCAAGAAAGCTGACCGCGTTGGTTTCAAAGTGCTTGAGAATGGCGACAAAGTTCGTGTTTTCAAATCCAATGGCGAAACCCTGGGAGCGTAATGAAACATGGCTAGGTTAAAACAACTTTACGTGAAAGAACTCGCCCCAAAACTCAAAGAAGAATTGGGTTTGGCGAACGTAATGGAAGTGCCAAAAATCACCAAAATCACCATTAACATGGGTGTTGGTGAAGCTGTTGGCGATAAAAAAATCCTTGAAAACGCTGTAGGCGATTTAACAAAAATTGCTGGCCAGAAAGTGGTTGTTACTAATGCGCGCAAATCGATCGCGGGTTTCAAGATTCGTGAAGATTGGCCAATTGGTTGCAAAGTAACTCTGCGCTCGGATCGTATGTACGAATTCCTGGATCGTTTGATTACTATCGCAATTCCGCGTATTCGCGATTTCCGCGGTATTAGTCCAAAGCAATTTGATGGACGCGGTAACTTTTCAATGGGTGTGACTGAGCAAATTATTTTCCCGGAAATCGACTATGACAAAGTAGATCGTTTACGTGGCTTGGATATTTGTATCACCACTACTGCTCGTACCGATGAAGAAGGTCGTGCACTGTTGAAAGCATTTAACTTCCCTTTCAAAGGTTAAGGTGACGTCATGGCTAAAAAATCTATGATTGCACGCGAAGTTAAACGTGCAGAGACCGTGAAAAAATTTGCTGCCAAGCGTGCAGAGTTGAAAGCGCTTATTCAAAGCCCTGCTTCTTCTGAAGAGCAAGTTTGGGAAGCGCAAATCAAACTGCAAAAAATGCCTCGCGATGCTAGTGCTTCACGCCAACGTAATCGTTGTCGCGTAACTGGTCGTCCACACGGTGTTTATCGCAAATTCGGCCTGTGCCGTCACAAGTTGCGCGAAGCCGCTATGCGTGGCGATGTCCCCGGCTTGGTTAAGGCCAGCTGGTAAGCCTCGGCTTAATTTTAGGAGCAGAATCTGATGAGCATGCAAGATCCTATGGCAGATATGCTGACCCGCATTCGCAACGCGCAAAGTGTTGGTAAAGCATCTGTAACCATGCCTTCTTCCAAATTGAAAGTAAGCGTGGCAAAAGTACTCTCTGATGAGGGTTTCCTCTGCACAGTATTCTAATTGGGAAATCGTCATGTCACGAGTTGCAAAAAGTCCGGTTGAAGTACCTGCTGCAGTGACTGTCACTCTTAACGGACAGTCATTGTCCGTTAAAGGCAGCAAAGGTACATTGGCGCTGCAAATTCACGCAAATGTAGAAGTGAAGCACGAAAACAATGTGCTGACTTTTGCTCCGCGTGATGGTGCCAAGCAGTCAGATGCGCTAGCAGGCACCACCCGTGCGCTAGTTAATAACATGGTAAAAGGTGTTAGCCAGGGTTTTGAGAGAAAATTGACTCTGGTTGGTGTTGGTTATCGTGTTAAAGCAGAAGGCAATACTGTAAACCTGTCTGTGGGTCTCTCTCATCCTGTTGTATATACATTGCCACAAGGTGTAACTGTAGAGACTCCAAGCCAGACCGAGATAGTACTGAAAGGCAGTGACAAGCAATTGCTTGGTCAGGTAGCTGCTGAGCTTCGTTCGTTCCGTGAGCCAGAGCCTTATAAAGGTAAAGGTGTTCGCTATTCGGATGAAAATGTACTGCGTAAAGAAGCTAAGAAGAAGTAGGGCTAAGATATGAGCGATAAGAAACAAACTCGTCTTCGCCGTGCACGTCGTGCTCGCGCAAAGATTCGTGAATTGGGCGCAACCCGCCTGACTATTCACCGTTCTCCACGCCATATCTACGCTCAACTGATTTCCGGTGATGGCGCTCGCGTACTAGCGAGTGCATCAACGCTGGATAAAGATTTGCGCAGTGGTAAAACTGGTAACGCTGAAGCTGCAAAAGCTGTTGGTGCTCTCATTGCAGAGCGTGCAAAGGCAGCAGGTATCACCCAAGTGGCTTTTGATCGTAGTGGTTTCAAATACCATGGTCGTGTTAAAGCTCTTGCTGATGCAGCGCGTGAAGGCGGATTGGAATTCTAAAGGTGAGATATGGCATACGCTAAGAAAGAAGAAGACAACAACGAAGGCTTGCAAGAAAAATTAGTTCAAGTTAATCGTGTTGCTAAAACTGTAAAGGGTGGTCGTATCTTCCAATTTACCGCATTGACTGTTGTTGGTGATGGTAACGGAAAAGTAGGCTTTGGTCGCGGTAAAGCGCGTGAAGTTCCTATTGCTATTCAAAAGGCAATGGAAGCTGCACGTCGTAACATGATCAGTGTTGATTTGAATGGCGATACCATTCAGTATCCAACCAAAGGTGTTCATGGCGCTTCTAAAGTTTACATGCAACCAGCATCTCAAGGTACTGGTGTAATTGCGGGCGGTGCAATGCGCGCCGTGCTCGAAATTGCAGGTATTCAGAACGTTCTTTCCAAGTGCTACGGTTCAACCAATCCGGTAAACGTAGTTCGTGCAACGTTTAATGCGCTGAAAGAGATGACTTCACCTGAAGCAGTTGCTGCCAAGCGCGGTAAGACTGTTGAAGATATTCTGAACTAATCGATTAGTTCGATTATTAGATGGCGGAATTCACCATGTCTAAGAAAATGATTAAAGTGACCCAGATCAAGAGCACTGCTCATCGTCTGGCGAACCATAAAGCTTGCGTACGCGGCTTGGGTTTACGTCGCATCGGTCACTCTGTGGAAGTTGAAGATACTCCTTCAGTTCGCGGCATGATCAATGTTGTCAACTATCTGGTTAAGGTAGAAGGGGAATAAGATGCGTCTGAATACTCTGAGTCCGGCACCGGGCCGTGTGCACGCTAAAAAGCGTGTCGGCCGTGGTATCGGCAGCGGTTTGGGTAAAACTGCAGGTCGTGGTCACAAAGGTTTGAAATCTCGCTCAGGCGGTTCCGTAAGACCCGGTTTCGAAGGTGGTCAAATGCCTTTGCAAATCCGTTTGCCAAAGTACGGTTTTACTTCCCGTATTGGTTTGGTAACTGCGGAAATCCGTTTGTCAGAGCTGAACGCTGTTGAGGGATCGGTAGTTGATATCGAAACCCTGAAACAAGCAGGTTTAATTAGTAGCAAATCAAAGAGGCTTGGGCGAGCTTTGGGCTCGCCTGCGCTTTTTGTTTCTGGCAATCGTGATTTATCGTATTGGTACTCACATACCAGTGCCAGGTTTAGATCCAGAGCGCATTGCGAATCTGTTTAATCAAAATCAAGGAACTATTCTGGGCATGTTTAACATGTTCTCAGGTGGTGCTTTGGAGCGGATGAGTATTCTTGCTTTGGGTATCATGCCCTATATCTCTGCATCGATTATTATGCAGTTGCTTACGGCAGTTACTCCTTCTTTAGAACAGTTAAAGAAAGAGGGTGATGCTGGTCGCCGCAAGATTAACCAGTACACTCGTTATTTCACTGTGGTTTTGGCAACAGTTCAAGCACTTGCCATGGCGGTTAGTTTTTCTGCATATGCTTTTGGTGGAGAGCCAAGCTTTTCTTACTACTTTATTGCTGTTGTCTCTCTAGTGACTGGCGCAGTATTCATGATGTGGTTGGGCGAGCAAGTAACTGAGCGAGGCATAGGTAACGGCATTTCAATGTTGATTTTTGCCGGTATTGTAGCGGGAATGCCAAGTGCTATAGGACAAGCTTTTGAGAGTGCAAGGCAAGGTGATTTGCATATCCTGGCTTTGTTGGTTGTCAGTATTCTGGCTATAGCTGTTATTTGGTTTGTTGTGCGAATTGAGCGTGGTCAGCGCCGTATTACGGTAAATTACGCAAAGCGTCAGCAAGGTCGTCAAGGGTATGCTGCTCAAAGTAGCCATTTACCGTTGAAGATTAATATGGCAGGTGTGATTCCAGCTATTTTTGCCAGCAGTATTTTGCTATTCCCTGCATCAATAGCGCAGTGGTTTGGTCAAGGTGGTGAGGGTGTTGTAAATGAGTTACTGCAAGAGTTGGCACTGGCTATTGGGCCTGGACAACCTCTGTACATTATTCTTTTTGCTGCTCTTATTACCTTCTTCTGTTTCTTCTACACGGCTTTGATGTTCAACCCGAAAGAAGTAGCAGATAATCTGAAGAAATCTGGTGCATATATTCCTGGTATTCGCCCAGGTGAGCATTCAGCAAAATATATTGATAGTGTTTTGACTCGGTTGACCGTGGTTGGTGCTATTTATATGTCGGCTGTTTGTTTGTTGCCAGAGTTTCTTGTAGTGGCTACTGGTGTACCTTTTTATTTGGGCGGAACTTCATTGCTTATTGTAGTGGTAGTGGTAATGGACTTTATGTCCCAAGTACAGGCGCACTTGATGTCCCATCAGTATGAATCACTGATGAAGAAATCAAATTTAAAAGGGTATGGCAGCGGTAACGCGCGCTAATCCAAGTTATTGAGGTTGAATCATGAAAGTTCGTGCTTCTGTTAAAAAGATTTGTCGCAATTGTAAGATGGTTCGTCGCAACGGTGTTTTGCGTGTAATTTGCAACGTTGAGCCGCGCCACAAGCAGCGTCAAGGCTAATAGCTGTTAAATTGTTTCAGCAAATTCAGGCAGGTCAGTCAGTATTGGCGACCTGCCTGAATTTTTATGATTCATATTTGCGGTATTGCCGTTAGGGGGCGTTGACTGTCGTTGGGTGAGAAATTGCCCAGCTATTGATTTATGGTGTATTTGTAGTTATCCTGCGCGCCTTTTGTTCGGGGCGGGGTGGCTCATATGCTGTCAACGCTACAATTTAGGTGTTATTGGAGTAATTTAAATGGCTCGTATAGCTGGTGTAAACATACCAGATAACAAACACGCCGTTATCTCGTTAACCTATGTCTATGGCATTGGTCGTACTACTGCCAAGCAGATTTGTGCTGCTACCGGTATTGCTGAAGAAACAAAGATTGGCACACTGTCTGAAGAACAGATGGATGCAATCCGCGCTGAAGTTGGCAAGCATACCGTAGAGGGTGATTTGCGTCGTGAAATTAACATGAACATCAAGCGCTTGATGGACTTGGGCTGCTACCGCGGTCTACGTCATCGTCGTGGTTTGCCATTGCGTGGCCAGCGTACCAAAACAAACGCTCGTACTCGTAAGGGTCCACGTAAGCCAATCAAGAAATAAGCCTTGATCGCAAATCTCATTCACATACGGTAAAAATTAGTAGGAAGAATTGCTATGGCTAAGCCAGGTAATAAAACCACAGCCAAGAAAAAAGTTAAGAAGACAGTAATTGATGGCGTTGCCCATATTCACGCGTCTTTTAACAACACCATTGTCACTATTACTGATCGTCAAGGTAATGCCTTGGCGTGGGCGACTTCAGGTGGTTCAGGTTTCCGTGGTTCACGTAAAAGTACTCCTTTTGCTGCTCAGGTTGCTGCAGAGCGCGCTGGTGAAGCGGCAAAAGAATATGGTTTAAAAAACCTTGACGTAGAAGTTAAAGGCCCAGGCCCAGGCCGCGAATCAGCGGTTCGTGCTCTGAATAATGTTGGCTATAAAATTACCAACATCACTGACGTTACGCCGATTCCTCACAACGGCTGCCGTCCGCCGAAAAAACGTCGCGTTTAAGGGGGAGCATAGAAAATGGCTCGTTATATTGGACCAACTTGTAAACTGTCGCGCCGTGAAGGAACTGACTTGTTCCTGAAAAGTGGTGCGCGTGCATTAGACTCAAAATGCAAAATTGAAACTGCACCAGGCCAACATGGCCAACGTCGTGGTCGTTTATCTGACTACGGTGTGCAATTGCGTGAAAAGCAAAAAGTTCGTCGTATTTACGGCATCCTTGAAAAGCAATTCCGCGGTTATTACAAAGAAGCAGCCCGTCGTAAGGGTGCTACCGGTGAGAACCTGTTGAAGCTGCTCGAAGCACGTTTGGATAATGTTGTTTATCGTATGGGCTTTGGCTCTACCCGTGCAGAATCTCGTCAATTGGTATCTCATAAAGCAATCAGTGTTAACGGCAAAACCAGAACCTCATCGTCGAGCTTTACTCCAAGTAAGGGACGATTCGCTAACAGGTGTGGCTATGCAGACTGCAGTAAACGAATTTTTAACTCCGCGTCATATAGATGTAACAGAAAATGGTCCAACCCGTGCACGCGTTGTACTGGAGCCATTGGAGCGTGGTTTTGGACATACTTTAGGCAATGCATTGCGTCGTATTCTGCTTTCTTCAATGGCCGGTTGTGCCATTGTTGAAGCGGAAATCGAAGGTGTATTGCATGAGTACAGTGCAATTGAGGGTGTTCGTGAAGATGTTATTGAAATCTTGCTGAACCTCAAGGGTGTCGCTGTGATTATGCACGGTAAGGATCATGCGGTTCTTACTTTGAGCAAAAAAGGTCCTGGTGTTGTTACTGCCGCTGATATTCAGGTTGATCATGATGTGGAAATTAAAAATCCTGATCATGTTATAGCTAATATTACTAGTAACACTGAATTGAAAATGCGTTTAACTATCGCTCGTGGCCGTGGTTATCAGCCTGCTGACAGCCGTCGTCGCGATGATGATGAGAGCCGCGCAATTGGTCGTCTGCAACTTGATGCTTCTTTTAGCCCTGTTAAGCGTTTGGCTTATAGTGTTGAAAGTGCTCGTGTTGAGCAGCGTACTGATTTGGATAAATTGATTCTGGATTTGGAAACCAACGGTACCATCGATCCTGAAGAGGCTATCCGTCGTGCTGCTACCATTCTGCAACAGCAATTAGCAGTATTTGTTGATCTTGAAGGTGAGAAACAATCTGCGCCAGAGCAAAAAGAAGAGGCAATTGACCCGATTCTGCTGCGTCCGGTTGATGATTTGGAGCTTACTGTTCGTTCAGCGAATTGCTTGAAAGCAGAAAATATTTACTATATTGGTGATCTGATTCAGCGCACAGAAGTTGAACTGTTGAAGACTCCAAACCTGGGTAAAAAATCACTAACCGAGATTAAAGATGTTCTCGCTTCACGTGGTTTGTCCTTGGGTATGCGTTTGGAAAATTGGCCTCCAGCCAGTTTGAGAAACGACTAAAAAGCAACGAAACCCTGAATGACTATTGGATATATCAATAGTCATTCAGGGTTTTATTATTAGTTCGCCCGTAACTCACTTCGGTGCGGGTGATTAACGAGATTGTGTAAACAATCCATTTTGAAGGAATTTAGATATGCGTCATCGTCTTACTGGCCGCCAATTAGGCCGCAATGCTTCTCACCGTAAAGCTATGTTTCGTAACATGGTAATCTCCTTGGTTGAGCATGAATTAATTAAAACTACCTTGCCAAAAGCAAAAGAACTGCGTCGTTTTGCAGAGCCTTTGATTACTTTGGCAAAAGTAGACAGCGTTGCTAACCGTCGTTTGGCGTTTGCTCGTTTGAACAGCAAAGAAGCTGTAGGTAAATTGTTTAGCCAGCTTGGCCCACGTTACAACACTCGCCCTGGTGGTTATGTTCGTATTCTGAAATGCGGTTTCCGTGCAGGCGATAAAGCACCAATGGCTTATGTTGAATTGGTTGATCGTCCGGCAAAAGCTCTTGAAGCTGCTGTAGACGCTGAATAATTTTAAAATATTCAGCTTTAAGAAAGGCCAGACAGAAATGTCTGGCCTTTTTCTTTGTATTTCCGCAAAGCTTGATCGTTGTTTGCGGTATTGCATCACTCTTTATGTGCGATGATTGTAGTCAATGTCTCACACATAATTCGGATTTTGTCTGCTATCCGTTGATTGTGAAATTGATAGAATGGTCAGCACAGGATGTTGATCGATACAGGACGTATCGATGAATGGATAAAGACTTATGGATGTAGTCACTAATGGATAATGGGATTTAGGCTGGATGCCGATGCGGTCAAGATGATCGTTGACCCGCCGCAGGATGCAACGGGGCATGCGGATGCAATGCCCCTTTTTTATTTTAATCGTAATTTAATTTATTGATGGTCGATGAATTAAATTACGATTTACCTTTCGCAGTTTTTGCCGTTGATTTCTTTTTTGTTTCTGTAATTTTCAACATGGGTTTGAGGAATCTTCCTGTGTGGGAATGTTCCAGTTGAGCGATTTCCTCCGGCGTGCCTGTTGCAATAATTTGCCCGCCGCCACTGCCTCCTTCCGGCCCTAAATCAACAATCCAGTCTGCAGTTTTAATCACATCAAGATTGTGCTCAATAACGACTACTGTATTTCCATGATCACGCAATCTGTGCAGTACATTTAATAATTGCTGAATGTCATAGAAGTGCAAACCAGTAGTTGGTTCATCGAGAATATAAAGCGTTTTTCCTGTGTCGCGTTTGGATAATTCTTTCGCAAGTTTCACCCTCTGCGCTTCACCACCGGATAATGTAGTTGCTGATTGCCCCAGTCGAATATAGGACAAACCCACGTCCATCAATGTTTGCAGTTTATTGGCGATAGATGTAACCGGGTCGAAAAATTCGCGTGCATCTTCTACCGTCATATCCAGCACTTCGTTGATGTTTTTATTTTTATATTTAACGTCCAGTGTTTCGCGATTGTAACGTTTACCTTTGCACACATCGCAGGGAACGTAAACGTCAGGCAAAAAGTGCATTTCCACTTTGGTTACTCCATCGCCCTGACAGGCTTCGCAACGCCCACCTTTAACGTTGAAGCTGAACCGGCCGGGTTGATAGCCGCGTGAACGCGACTCTTGTGTTGCTGCAAATAATTCACGTATCGGCGTGAATATACCGGTATAGGTTGCCGGATTTGAGCGCGGTGTGCGGCCAATCGGGCTCTGGTCGATATCCACGCATTTATCAAATAAATTTAGCCCTTGAATTTCTTCATATTCAGCGGGATCGAGTGTAGTTGCGCCGTTGAGTTCTGTGGCAGCCAATGGATGTAAGGTAGCGTTAATGAGCGTGGATTTTCCCGAGCCGGACACACCTGTTACGCACGTCATCAACCCAACAGGAATTTCCAGCGTGACGTTTTGCAAGTTGTTGCCTTTAGCTCCGACCAGTCGCAACATTTGTTTCGGATCAACCGGATTGCGCTTGGCAGGTACTGCAATTTCTTTTGTGCCACTGAGATATTGGCCGGTGATGGAATTCTTGTTCGCCATAATCGCTTTCACATTGCCCTGGGCGATAACCTGGCCACCGTGTACACCTGCGCCCGGGCCAATATCAATCACATGATCGGCAAGACGAATCGCATCTTCATCGTGCTCCACCACAATTACCGTATTGCCGATATCGCGTAAATGGGTGAGGGTCTTCAGTAAGCGTTCGTTATCGCGTTGGTGCAGGCCAATAGATGGCTCATCGAGAATATACATAACACCAACAAGGCCAGCGCCAATTTGACTGGCAAGACGAATTCGTTGCGCCTCGCCACCAGACAAGGTTTCTGCGCTGCGATTCAATGTAAGGTAATTCAGGCCTACATCGACAAGGAAGCGAAAGCGATCACGCAGTTCTTTAAGTATTTTATCGGCGATGCCTGCCTTGCGTCCTGTGAAGCTGAGTTTCATGTAGTAAGCGTAAGCATCAGCGACTGGCATTTCAGTGATCTTGGGGAGTGGGCGCTCATCGATAAATACGTTGCGCGCCTCAACTCGCAAACGTGTTCCATCACATTCCGGGCAGGGTTGCGTGGAAAGGAATTTGATCAGGTCTTCGCGCACTGAGTTGGATTCAGTATCGCGATAGCGTCGCTCCATATTCGGTAAAACACCTTCGAATGTGTGGCTGCGCTTATATACATCGCCGCGATCATTGATGTAATTAAATTCAATCGTTTCATCGCCTGAACCATAAAGCACTGCTTCACGCTGTTTTGCTTTCAGCTTCGACCAGGCAGTATCGACATTGAAACCATAATGTTTGGCAAGCGATGCCAGCATATGGAAATAGTACACGTTGCGTTTATCCCAGCCGCGAATAGCGCCATCAGACAGGCTAAGCGTTGCATCCTGAATGATTTTGTCTTCATCAAAAAATTGATGTACGCCCAATCCATCGCAAGTTGGACAAGCACCGGCCGGGTTGTTGAACGAGAACAGGCGCGGTTCAAGTTCGCTCAGGCTGTAATCACAAATCGGGCAGGCGTGTTTGGAGGAGAAGAGACGATCAGCGCCTTCGCCATCCATGTAATTAATACAGGCAATACCTTCGGATAAATTCAGGGCAGTTTCAAAGGATTCCGCAAGGCGCAGTTTTAAATCCTCGCGCACTTTAAAGCGGTCAATAACCACTTCAACGGTGTGTTTCTTTTTCTTGTCGAGCTTGGGGGTATCGTCCAAATCACAGAGGATGCCGTCGATACGTGCACGGATAAAACCATCGCGTTTCAGTTGCTCAAACACATGCAAATGCTCGCCTTTGCGATCGCGAATAATCGGGGCCAGCAGCATCAGCTTGGTACCTTCAGGCATGGCGAGTACGGTATCCACCATCTCGCTAATGGTTTGTGCTGTTAGCGGGGCGCCGTGCTCGGGGCAGCGCGGCTCGCCCACGCGGGCGTAGAGCAAACGCAAATAGTCATAAATTTCGGTGATGGTACCCACAGTAGAGCGCGGGTTGTGCGAGGTGGATTTTTGCTCAATCGAAATGGCGGGGCTCAAGCCTTCCACATGATCGACATCCGGCTTTTCCATCATCGATAAAAACTGACGCGCATAGGTGGAGAGTGATTCCACGTAGCGGCGCTGACCTTCGGCGTAAAGTGTGTCGAACGCCAGTGAAGATTTACCTGAGCCGGAGGGACCGGTAATGACTACAAGTTTGTCGCGCGGAATATCCAGGTCGATATTTTTGAGGTTGTGGGTGCGTGCACCCCTGACAATAATTTTGTCCATCTACTGCGATCCACCAAGGCTGTTTGGTCAAAGAGGGCCGATTATACGTGAATGCATTTGCCAGCAGATGTCAGTAGTCCAGATTCTTGTGTTGATGCTGGTAAAAAAACAATTGCCGCAATTTACGCAATCTTGCTCGGGATTTCTGGTGAGGTGGTAGCCCCTATTGGTACACTGTCCGCCCTTTTGATAATAAGTTCCCAAGATTCCCGGCCATGCAACAACCTGATCCCGTTTCTGCTCCTTTGCCATTCGAGCGTAAAGTCGTTTATTCCCTCGCGGCGCTTTACACCTTTCGTATGCTCGGCTTGTTTATGTTGCTGCCAGTATTGGCGGTGTACGGCACTGAATATGCCCATCACAGCCCGTTTTTGCTGGGCGTTGCGCTAGGGGCTTATGGGTTTAGCCAGGCGCTGTTACAAATTCCCTTTGGGGTATTGTCGGATCGCATCGGGCGCAAGCCATTAATTTTGATCGGGCTAATTATATTTACGCTCGGCAGTGTGGTCGCCGCATTGGCAGATTCAGTCTATGGCCTGATTATCGGTCGCTTCCTGCAAGGTGGCGGCGCGATTTCTGCCGTGGTGATGGCTTTGCTTACTGACCTAACTTCTGACGAAAATCGCACTAAAGCCATGGCCACCATCGGTGCGTCTATCGGTGTTTCGTTCTCGGTGGCGATGACTGTTGGACCATTGTTAGCGAGTTGGGGCGGGGTAGGGGCGATTTTCTGGCTAACGGCGGTGCTGGGGGTGGTGGGTGTTTATATTTTACTGAAGCTGGTTCCCGACGTGGCTAAAACGTCGATCCCCAAACGGGAGGCGGTTGCGGTCCCCAATCTACTGTGGCAGACGCTCAAACATCCACAATTATTGCGCTTGAATGTGGGCATTTTCGTCCTGCATTTTGTATTGATGTCGAGCTTTGTTGTGCTGCCATTAGTGCTGCAAGATCAATTGCAAATCGCGCGCGAATATCACGGTTTGATTTATTTCCCGTTGCTGGCCTTTGCTTTTATGTTGATGCTGCCGTTTGTGATCATCGCCGAAAAACGGCGCAAAATAAAAAGCGTATTTTTGATTGCAGTCGGCCTGTTACTCGTTTCTGAATTGGCGTTGGTGCTGGTGTCCAATCATTTGATCCTTACTTTACTGGTGCTGTTTGTTTTCTTTATCGCCTTCAACGTGTTGGAAGCTACCCAGCCTTCCATGGTCAGCAAAATTGCACCCGCTGGCGCTAAAGGTACCGCAACAGGTATTTATTCAACCTGTCAGGTTTTAGGCGTGGCTGGTGGTGGTGCATTGGGGGGGGGGTTGTTACAGAATCAAGGCATTGATTCGGTATTCCTGCTTAACAGTGCGCTGGTGGTGATCTGGCTGGCAGTAGCCTGGTCGATGAAACCACCGCATTTCCTCGCCAGCGTATTGATCCCGTTGCGCGGGCGCGATCATCAACAAATCGCCGAAAAATTACGCGCGGTGGATGGTGTGGCCGAGGTGGTCATTGTGAGTTCGGAAGACACCGCTTATCTCAAAGTGGATCAGCGACGAGTGGACCGCAAAACTCTGGCGGCGATAGTCGACCAGGTGTAAAGTGCTAACCCCCGTAAGGGAATCATCGATTAATCTGAATGCCGCCGGCATGCAAAAGACAGACGGCGGATACACGGTAATTCAAGAGGAATTTATTATGGCTCGCGGTATTAACAAAGTAATTTTGATCGGCAATATCGGGCAGGACCCTGAAGTGAAATATATGCCCTCCGGCGGCGCGGTGACCAACGTCAGCGTAGCTACTTCGGAGACATGGAAGGACAAAAATACCGGCCAGCCACAAGAGCGCACTGAATGGCACCGCGTGGTGTTTTTCAATCGTCTGGGCGAAATCGCCGGCGAATATTTGCGCAAGGGTAGCAAGGTGTATATCGAAGGTTCATTGCGCACGCGTAAATGGCAAGCGCAAGACGGTTCAGATCGTTACACCACCGAAATCGTCGCCAGCGAAATGCAAATGCTCGACGGTCGCGGTGATAATGCCGGTGCTGGCCAAGGTATGGGCGCAGCGGCTGCGATGGGCGCTTTTGATCAAACTCCGCAATACAACAATGGCCCGGAAAGCGGCGGTTACGGTCAAGGTGGTGGATATAATCAACCAGCTCAGGGCGGAGGATATGCACAGCAACCGGCGCCCGCGAATCGCAATTTCAATCAAGCGCCAAAACCGCAATATAACCAGCCACCAGCACAGCAACATAATGCACCTCCAGCGGCTGGTTTTGATTCATTTGATGACGATATTCCGTTCTGATTTTCGCAACAGAAACGTTATTTAAAGCCACGTATTGCGTGGCTTTTTTGTTTTGGGAATAACAATTTTGCGCACGATAAAATGGTTTTGTAATGTTTCGATCAACTAACATTAATCTAATAATGTTTCGCGGATCGCCACTATTTTGGGGAGCGCCTCACTAAATGCTTTTACCAGGGCCGGATCAAAATGTTTACCGGCTTCTTGCTCGATGTAGCGCGTTGTATCTTCAATTGTCCACGCTGCTTTGTAGGGGCGAACACTGGTTAACGCATCAAATACGTCGGCGATAGCGACTATGCGCGCCTCGATGGGAATTGCTTCGCCAATAAGGCCTTTGGGATAGCCAGAGCCATCCCATTTTTCGTGATGGTTAAGCGCAATAATGCGGGCGATTTTTAATAAATTGGAATTGTCATCGCCAATAATAGTTGCGCCAATTTCCGTGTGGCTTTTCATGATTTCCCATTCGTCCGGGGTTAGCTTACCGGGCTTTTGCAAAATGGCATCGGGAATTCCAATTTTTCCTATGTCGTGCATCGGCGCTGCATTTAATAATTCTTCCGCATCAGCGGGATTCATTCCGGCGGCAAGTGCAATTTCCTTTGAGTAATGGCTCATGCGGATAACATGCAAACCGGTTTCGTTATCCTTGTATTCAGCGGCACGGCCAAGGCGATGGATCACTTGCAAGCGTGTTTCGCGCAATGTGTCGATACTCACCAGCGACAGCTGTGTTTTAACGCGGGCCAATACGATTGGCGGGCTCACAGGTTTGGTAATGTAATCTACACAGCCCACATTAAAGCCTTCGGCTTCATCGCGTGTTTCTGCCAAAGCGGTAACAAATATCACCGGAATATGTTGGGTGCTGGAATTGCTTTTAAGTTGCTTGCAGGTTTCCAAGCCAGTAATGCCCGGCATCATAATATCCAGCAAAATCAAATCCGGTTTTTCATTGATAGCGAGGCTTAGTGCTTTTTCACCATCGCGTGCAAATAGCAATCGATAATCCTGCTGCAATATTTGTTTTAACACTTGCAGGTTTACGGGTTCATCATCTACGAGCAATAATTTCGGACGAGTATCTTGCTGTTCAAATGTCATATGCGTATCGATCATAAGTGCCCCATAACCCAGTCGGCAGTTTCAATCCACTTGCGTATCACGGCGGCGGCGGCATCAAAATCAAATTGTTCCAGTGCCTCATCCAATGGAGCCAACATTGCGCGTGGAATTATTTTGGCGAGTTCGTGATAACTGTCGTCGTTAAAGGTGCCGTGTTGATAAGCCTGTGCTAATTTTTCCAGCAATGCCACATCGACGTTGCCAACTGATTGTGTGGCAGAATGTTGTGTGTTGATCGCAAGCGTATTAATTTCAGTATCAATTTGTGCGAATGCTGTTTCAATATCGCTGAATGCGTGCGATGAAATGGGATCTTCTATTTCGATGCGATTTGCAACACTGGCGAGCGACAGCAAACCAAGGTTTGCCGCTGCGCCTTTAATTCGATGGGCTTCCTGTTTTATTTTCTGGTTGCCAGTCGTGTTTGCCAGCGATAAAAAATGTTTATTATCTGCACAGAATTGTTTAATGGCTCTGGTTAATACGGCGCGATCGCCCCAGCGTTGCAGGGCATTGTCCCAATCAATAATGACTTGTGTGCTTGTTGATGCTAATGACGGCGTGTTGATAGCCTCTGCCAAGCCCAGGCAACGCCCGATTTCATTGTGCAGTTCGATTAAATTAATGGGCTTGGACGCAAAGCCATTCATCCCCGCGGCTTTTGCATCCTTGCGATCCTGCTCAAGCACACTGGCTGTCAGTGCGATAATTGGCGTAACCGGTTTTGCATGCGCGAGCTCCCACTGCCGGATCATTTTGCACGCTTGCAAACCATCCACTTCAGGCATTTGAATATCCATCAATACAATATCGAATGTTTGTTGCTGGAATCGTTGGCAAGCTTCCAACCCATTGCTCGCGGTAACGGTGCGATGGCCGTCACGCGTTAACATTAATTGCAACACTTCAATATTTTGTGGCACATCATCGGCGATCAATATATTTAAAATCGGCAATGAAATTTTTTGTGTGGGCGCGACTTTTTTTACCGCGTGTGCCGCA
The DNA here is from genome assembly GCA_021151825.1 of Cellvibrionaceae bacterium. Taxonomy (GTDB): domain Bacteria; phylum Pseudomonadota; class Gammaproteobacteria; order Pseudomonadales; family Cellvibrionaceae; genus Cellvibrio. The sequence continues at coordinate 8,811 of JAGKWQ010000020.1, read as the reverse complement.
GGTAGTGGCAGCGATACTTCAAAGCAGCTGCCTTTACCTGGGGCGCTGGTTGCAGTGATAGTCCCTCCCATCAGTTCAGTGAGTTGCCTTGCGATAGTTGTGCCCAAGCCGGTTCCGCCGAAGCGGCGCGCCATAGAAGCGTCTGCTTGTGTGAACGGTGTAAAAATATGCTGGATGCGATCTTCCGCAATACCGATACCGGTATCAATCACTTTGAGCACCACATTATGGCCATCTTCCGCAACGCGCAAGGTGACATCACCTTGTTCAGTAAATTTAACGGCGTTGCCTAATAAATTAATTAACACCTGGCGCAGGCGTAATGCATCGCCGAGCACATAATCGCGTGTTCCCGGTAAAAAATCGAAAGTTAATATGAGTGATTTTTTATCCGCCTGGATATGTAATTCCTGCAAGATTTGATTGCACAGTTCTTTCAGAGAAAATACTTCAAGGTCTAATTCCAGCGCACCGCGTTCAAGTTTTGCAGTATCCAGAATGTCGTTAAGCAAACTCAATAATGAACCTGCTGAGCGCCGTACAGTTTGCAAATGTTTTAGTTGTTCGGGTTGCAACGGTGAATTAATAAGTACTTCGGTAAAGCCGATAATCGCATTCATGGGGGTGCGAATCTCATGGCTCATATTGGCGAGGAACATGCCTTTTGCCGATGACGCTTTTTCAGCGCGATCCTTGGCGATCATTAAATCGGTTTCCATGGATTTGCGCTCGGATAAATCAGTCGCTAACTTAACCACTTTCCACGGCTTGCCATCGGCATCGAAGATGGGGTTGTATGCGGCTTGAATCCAGATTTTTTTATCGTCTTTTCCCAAGCGTAAAAATTCACCGCTTTGGAAATTACCCAAGCGTAAGTTATCCCAGAAAATACGATATTCAGTGCTGTTAATTTCCTCGGGCAAGCACAACATGCTGTGATGATGGCCAAACAATTCTTTTAGTTCATAACCCATGAGGGCGAGGAAATTTTCATTGGCGTCGATGATGTAGCCGTTCATATCAAATTCGGCAACCGCCATGGCACGGCTGATAGCGTGGACTACACCTTCAAATTCGGCGTTGCGTAATTTGGAATCGGTGATGTCTATGATCACGCCGTCAATCCAATGCAGATTGCCGTCATCGTCATAAACACCGCTCGCGCTTTCTGAAACCCAGCGCTCGGTTTTATCGCGCCGGATAATCCGGTATTCAACAACGTAAGACTTTCTATTTTCGAGGGCAGGTTCCAGCTCGCGCGCAACTCTGTCTACATCATCCGGGTGAACAATATCGCCCAGGTTAATTTCGCCGGAAAAAAACTTTTCTGTTTCCCAACCGCTGAGTGCGCCTATGGCATCGCTGATAAAAATAACTGCCCAGGGCGGATTGGCTTGTGAACGAAATGCAACCCCGGGAATATTGCTAATAAGCGTTCGGTATTGCAGCTCGCGCGATGACAATTCGCGCTCCATCGCAATTCTTTCGGTCAAATCGCTAACAAAACCGACAAATAATTTCTGGCCAGGAATTTCCGCCTTGCCTACGGCCAGACGCACGGGAACATGTTTGCCATCTTTGCGTAGCGCCGTGACTTCACGGCCCACGCCAATAATTTTTGCCTGGTGTGTGGTGTGATAATTTTTTAAATATTGATCATGTCCGGAATGGTAAGGCTCAGGCATTAGCAGGTTAATGTTTTTGCCTTTTAATTCATCGATGTTCCACCCGAATAATTTTTCCGCCGCATGGTTCATGGCGATGATGCTGCCATTGCCGTCGATGGTGATGATGCCATCGACCGCGGTATCTACTATCGCACGCAAGCGCGATTCGCTTTCCTGCATCTGCGCATAAAGCTGGCGATAGCGCAGGATGAGGTTGCCGGCGAGCACCAGCAAACTAATTGCAACGGTTGTTACACCGATAATAATGGCGAGAAAGTTGCGGCTGTTGTCGGCGGCAAAATTGTTATCCGGTGTGCCAATAAAACGCGCAGCGGCCATACCGGTGTAATGCATCCCCGCAATTGCCAACCCCATTATGACACCGGCTAACAACGTGGCTTGGGTCGAGCTGAAGCGGGCGCGATTGCGCAACCCAAAACGAATCCAGAGCGCGAGCATCGCAAGCACAACGGCAACCACAATCGAGGTAATAAACCAGGCGAGGTCATAGCGTAGGACCGCCTCCATATGCATGGCGGCCATACCGCTGTAATGCATGGCGCCGATTCCCGATCCCACCAACACCCCGCCAATGATCAGTTGGCGGCGGGTGATTCGTTCATTGGATAGCATTAACAGCGTGACCCAGGACGCAAATACCGAGGGTGCCATCGAGATAATGGTGATCGCCGGGTTGTAATGCACATGAGTGCCCAGTTCAAACGCCAGCATGCCGATAAAGTGCATCGACCAGATTCCACCCCCCAGCGCAAGTGAGCCTGAAATCAGCGCCACCTGATGCAACAGGCGCCCTTTGGCAGAGCCTGCCATACCGGCAATTTGCAGTCCCATCATTGACGAAATAATGGCGACGACAATAGAAACAAACACCAGCCACGGATTGTGGCTGCCATGGAGTAGTAACGCGGGAGTATCGTTGTCGATGAAGATATTTAACATGAGTCGAATCGTATCTGCGGTCTCGGAACCGGTCATACAGGCTTACGGATGCGCATCGCGGTGTAAGTACGGATTTATAGTATAGAGCCGATTTTTTGCAGTATTGCATTTGTTAACGGCTAAGCTTCGTAAAGCGCTGGCATGAGTTTCGTAAAGCGCTGGCTTTTGCTTCGTAAATATTGGCGGCCATTGGTAAGCACGATTAATTGTGGCGGTGGGTGTAAGGCCGGGAACTGATTGATTATGATGCGCTATCGACAGCGGGCAATGCGTTAAATAACGACAAATAAAATTACAATTACTATGAGAGGTCTCCTATGTCATCAACAGGTTTTTTTCATTTGTGCAGAAAAGTTATACCGCAGACATTTTTACTGGCTGCTTGTTGTGCAGCAGCAATGGCATTTGCTGCCGATAAACCTGCCTCTGCCGAATTAAAACCGGCAACAGCAATTAAATTCTGGAACGGCAATAAAACCCCATCGCGCCAGCAATATGAACGTGAAATTCTCGACGCAGTGCTAACGGCGACAGAAGCCACAAAAGGCACTTTTTCCATTGTAGAAAGCCGCGAGGATTATCCACTCGCAGAAGATGAGGCCAGTGTATTTCGCAGCAAAGGCTTCGATATTTTTGGCACCGTAGCGGGTAATCAAAAGTTAGCCAATGAACAAAAAATCCTGATTCCCCTGCCATTGATGAAAGGTATTTTGGGTTATCGGATTTTAATTGTCCGCAAAGCTGACGCCGCAACATTTGCCGCGATTAAATCGGCGGCTGATTTGAAAAAATTGCGTATGGGAATTCCCAATACCTGGGCTGATGCCGGGTTGTTTCGCCACAACGGTTATCCGGTCGTTGAAAAGGGCAGTTTTGATGATTTATTCCAGCGCTTGGAAAATAACGAATTCGATTATGTAACCTTCGGTGCAAATGAAGTGACCAGTGTATTTACCGAGCGCGCGGCAAAATCCGGCAAGTTAATCGTCGAGCCTTCGCTGTTGGTGTACTACCCGTTTCCGTTGGTGTTTTATGTGAATCCGCAACAGCCGGCGTTGGCAGATCGTGTAACTAATGGTTTGCAAACCATTAGCGCCAACGGCGAGCTGGATAAAATATTTAACCGCTTCTATGGTGATTTGCTAGGCCAATTGCACGTGGCTAAACGCACTCGCATCACCCTTGAAAATCCCATACTGCCAAAAGAAATGGCAGGCTTTAAACCAGCCATTTAAAGCCTTCCTGATAATTGTCATGTAAACCCAATGACAATCGTGGTTTTACCTGGCGCTTGCCGGTCCTTATTCTGTCCTACGTTACAGGCTTTTATGATGAGCCGTGGTTACAGGATAGGGACGCAAGCAGCCGGGGCGACACCATAGTCAAAATGCCCTCAAATAGTGTCTCTCCCGCTTTGAAACTGCTAGGCTCGCGCTCCGGACTTGCGTGATAATGCGCACGCCTGGACCAAAGTTCCAGATAAAAACCACAAGACAAGGGCAAGTGCACTGTGACTAATAAAGACGAACTTTTATCGCAACTCCGTATTGATCGCGACCAGCCTTATGCGGGCGAAAGCAAAACGCACCTCTGGATTGGCGGTGGTATTGCGATTCTGGCGATAGCCTTCGGCATCAGTTTTCTTTACGAGCCGGACCCGGTGAAGGTCCAGATTGAAATGGCGCGTATGGCTGTGCCCGATTCCTCATCTGCTACCGTATTGGATGCCACCGGTTATGTGGTGGCACGTCGCATTTCTACGGTATCGTCCAAGGTGACGGGCCGTGTAGCAGAAATTTTTGTTGAAGAAGGCCAGCGCGTTGAAAAAGACCAGGTGGTCGCGCGCCTGGATGATTCCAATACCACCAAATCGGTAGCGTTGAGCAGGGCAGAACTTCGTTCCGCCAAAACCCTGGTAGCAGAAGCCCAGGCGCGTTTAACCGAGGCGAAATTAACGCTGGAACGCAACACTGAATTAGCGCGCCAGCAATTGGTGAGTGCCGCTGCGCTGGATAAAGCGCGTGCCGATTTCGAATCCCTGCGCGCGCAATTGGAGTCGCGCAATGCGGATGTCGATGTCAGCCAAAAACGTCTCGCCCTGCAGCAACAAAACCTGGAAGACCTGACGCTGCGCGCGCCGTTTACCGGTGTGGTCATCAGCAAGGATTCCCAACCGGGTGAAATGATTTCCCCGATTTCTGCAGGTGGAGGTTTTACCCGCACCGGTATTTGTACGCTAGTGGATATGGCATCGCTGGAAATTGAAGTGGATGTAAATGAATCCTACATCCAGCGCGTGCGCGACGAACAATTTGTGCAAGCGGTGTTGGAGGCCTATCCGGATTGGAAAATTCCCGCGAAGGTGATTGCCATTATTCCAGCGGCAGATCGCCAGAAAGCCACAGTAAAAGTGCGTATCGGTTTTCAAGTCAGCGACCCGCGTATATTGCCGGACATGGGGGTGAAAGTTGCCTTTCTTAATGCCGAGCCAGTTGCAGAAGAAAAACCCAAAGAGCCATTAGGTGTGCGCGTGCCGATCAGTGCAGTGCGCAATGAAGGCGAAGATAAATTTATTTTCGTAGTGAAAGATGGCGTTGCTGAATTGCGCAAAGTGACTATCAAAGCCAGCTACGGCAATGATATTTATATCGGTAGCGGGTTGCGTCCGGGTGAAGATTTTGTGGTGGAGATTACTCCCGAATTAAAAGACGGTGCCAGGATTGAGCAATAGCCTGTTGTAAAAAAATCGCGACGTAAATGATTGAAGCGTAAAAATTAGCAACATGCGACTACAACAGTTAACGTGTTAAACATGGTGCCGCAGTTAATATTGAAACCTCCTGCCACACGCTGGCAGGAGGTTGGATAAGAATAAAAATATCTTCTGTTTTATCGTTTAGTGTTCCTTGTTGGTTGAATAAAAACAATATCCTTTTTTCCAATGTCCCATGCTGGTCTAACTTCCTGGAGGATCTATGACTGCGCTCGAATCCCAAGTCGTCAACGACGAATTACTCGTACAGCTCAAAGGTGTTAGCAAGGCCTATAAAAAGGGTAAAGAGCAAGTCAAAGTGCTTTCTGAATTGGATCTGGATATCCATCGCGGTGACTTCCTCGCGTTGATGGGGCCGTCGGGTTCGGGAAAAACTACCTTATTAAATTTGTTGGGCGGGCTGGATTCACCGACCTCCGGTGAATTAATTATTGGCGAGCAGCGCCTGGATAAAATGTCCTCATCGCAACTCACCAAGTGGCGCGCACGCCATGTCGGTTTTATTTTTCAATTTTATAATTTAATGCCGGTGCTCACTGCTGAAAAAAATGTGGAGTTGCCATTATTGCTCACTAATCTCAGCAGTAAACAGCGCAAGCATCATGTTGCGGCGGCATTGGAGTTAGTCGGCTTATCCAATCGCGCCAAACATTATCCGAGTGAATTATCCGGCGGACAGGAGCAGCGCGTCGCAATTGCGCGTGCGCTGGTGAGTGATCCGGATTTATTACTCTGTGACGAGCCCACCGGTGATTTGGATCGCGCCACGGCCGATGAAATTTTATCGCTGTTACAAACGCTGAACCAACAACAGAAAAAAACCATCATCATGGTAACCCATGACCCGCGCGCGGCAGATCATGCTCGCCATATATTGCATATGGATAAAGGTTCGCTAGTGACTAATGGCAATGCCGGAGGACACTAATTATGTACTACGTACAATTTTTGTTAAGCAATCTGGGGCGTAAAAAAGCGCGCACTATTTTGACGTTGTTGTCGATCATGATTGCATTTTTGCTGTTTGGATTGCTGCGCAGTTTGGCGGCAGCATTTGATCAAGGCGCCGAAATTGCTGGTGAAGATCGCCTTATCAGCATCAATAAAATTTCACTGATCCAGCCGCTCCCTGAAGCTTATCTCGGCAAAGTACAAGGGATCGATGGCGTTGATAAAGCAACTTCAGCGAATTGGTTTGGCGGTTATTATCAGGACGCAAAAAACCAGTTCCCACAATTTCCAGTCATTGCTGATGAGTATTTTGAAATTTACAAAGATATGATCAGCCTGCCGGAAGAGCAGATGCAAGCCTGGAAAAAAAATCGTGTCGGTGTCGTCGTGGGTAAAGGATTGATTGATCGCTTCAAATGGAAAGTCGGTGATCGCATTCCGCTAATTGGATTATTCCCGCAAGAAAATGGCAGCACCACCTGGGAGTTTGTGATTGAAGGTATCTACGAAACCAAAAGCAAAAGTGCAGACGTAAATACCATGCTTATCCATTACGATTATTTTGATGAGGCACGCCAATATGCCAAAGGTACATTGGGTTGGTTAATTATTCGCGTTAAAGATCCCAAGCAAGCTGCGCAAGTAGCTGCTGCTGTCGATATCATGTTTGCTAATTCTCCCGCCGAGACAAAAACCAGCAGTGAAAAAGAATTTGCCAAATCTTTTGCTAAACAATTTGGCGATATAGGGCTGATCACTACCTTAATTTTGGGTGCCGTATTTTTCACCATGTTATTGGTTGCCGGTAATACCATGGCGCAATCTTTTCGTGAACGAATTCCAGAACTAGCGATTCTCAAAACCCTCGGTTTTTCCGATGTGGCGGTGATGTTACTGGTACTGGTTGAGGCAATTGTTATTTCTCTGATCGGCGGCCTTGTCGGGTTATTCCTCGCTAAAATAATTTTGGGTGGTGCAGCGACATCCATGGCATCCACATTACCCGGGCTACATCTATCCACAACAATGATGCTATTTGGCGTAGGGCTGATGTTTTTATTCGGCGTGCTCACCGGCATTATTCCAGCGCTGCAAGGTTTGCAGTTAAACATTGTTGCTGCATTACGGAGACGCTAATTATGTTTAATGGGATTGCTCAAATTGTCATTATTACGATCATGAACCTGCGTAACCTTCCGCAGCGTTTGGGAACCTCTTCGGTAGCCGTATTTGGTGTGGCTTGTGTGGTCGGAGTGTTTATTGGTGTGCTCTCCATGGCGAGTGGTTTCCAGCGCACTATGGTAAATGCCGGCTCTGATGATGTGTTGATGTTGATGCGTGCCGGCGCTACCACAGAAATGAATAGTGGCCTTGGTTATGATCAAGCCCAACTCATCGCGAACCTGCCCGGTATCGCAAAAAAAGAGGGTGCTCCGCTGAGTTCGCCGGAATTATTTGTGATCGTTGATATTCCCATGCGCAACAAAGACGCCAGCGCAAATGCGCCACTGCGCGGAGTTGAACCTTTGGCGTTTTCTGTACGCAAACAATTCAGCATTATCGAAGGCAGAAATTTTGAGCCGGGGAAAAATGAATTGATTGTTGGTCGTGGTGCGAAAACCCAATTTGCCAATTTAAGCGTAGGTTCCACTATCAAACTCGGCCAAACGGAGTGGAATGTTGTGGGGGTGTTTGAAGCAGGTGGTGGTTTGGCGGAGTCAGAAATCTGGTGCGATGCCAAGATTTTGCAAAATGCCTATCGCCGTGGCAACAGCTATCAAATTGTGCGGGTAAAGCTGGATGATAAAAATGGTCTTAACGCATTTAAAGCGGCGGTTGCCGCTGATCCAAAATTAAATCTGGATGTTAAACGCGAAACCGATTATCTCTCGCAACAGTCTGAGCCTCTCAGTAAATTCATTAAAATTATTGGTTATCCATTAGCAATACTCATGGCACTCGGTGCGATCTTTGGCGCGATCAATACGATGTACACATCAGTGGCCAACCGCACTCGTGAAATTGCAACCTTGCGTGCGCTGGGGTTTGGTGCAACACCCGTCGCAATTTCTACCTTGGTAGAATCGTTGGTGCTGGCCATTATTGGCGGCGTGATTGGTTCGGTCATTGTGTATTTTATTTTTAACGGCTACACGGTATCAACGCTGAATTTTGCCAGCTTTAGCCAGGTAGTTTTTGATTTTGCAGTGACGCCGGATTTATTAATACAAGGTGTTATTTTTGCCACAGTGATTGGTTTTATCGGCGGATTTTTTCCCGCTATTCGTGCAGCACGCTTGCCAGTAGCAACGGCGCTTCGCGAAGTTTGACTGGTGTTTTTGTTATAAAAAAACCGCTGCATTTGAACTGCACCCCAAAAGTTGGACATAACCGCAGGGGTTTAACGAAAGGACTGGGTTCGGTATTGCACCGGACTCAGTCCTTTTAGTTTCAGCTTTA
>JAGKWQ010000015.1 GCA_021151825.1 Cellvibrionaceae bacterium | reverse complement strand
ATTAACAGCGTTTAACTTAAATTGTTTTGAATATTTAGACATAAAAACTGCACCTTACTTAGTTGGATTGGGTGTCCAACTTTTGGGGTGCAGTTCAATGCTCCGGTTTTTTATGTCCGCTATTTCACGTGGTAATTACAGTTTATCGCGTTCGCGAAAACCGAGCAGATACAAAATCGCATCCAGGCCAAGATTGGAAATATTGTGTTCGGCAGATGCTTTCACCAGGGGTTTCGCACGAAATGCTACGCCGAGGCCGGCAACACTCAGCATGGGTAAATCGTTAGCGCCATCGCCAACGGCAATAACTTGTTCCAACGCTATACCTTCCTGCTTCGCCAGCATTTCCAGCAATTCCGCTTTGCGTTTGCCATCAACGACTATGCCTTTGACTTCACCTGTGACTTTGCCATCAACAATATCCAGCTCGTTGGCATACACATAATCAATACCGAGTTTGTTTTGCAGGTAGCGGCCAAAATAATTAAAACCGCCCGACAAAATGGCAGTTTTGTAACCGAGTTTTTTTAACGTGGAAATTAATTTTTCTGCACCTTCATTCAAGCGCAGTTGCGCAGCAATTCCGGCGAGTACGGACTCATCCAAACCTTTTAACAGCGCCATACGCCGTGCAAAACTTTGTTTGAAATCCAACTCACCACGCATTGCGGCTTCGGTAATTTCTGAAACCTGTTCACCTACACCAGCGGCTTTTGCCAATTCATCGATAACCTCGGCATCGATCAACGTGGAATCCATATCGAAACACACCAGGCGACGATTACGGCGATACACAGTATCGCGCTGGAAAGCGACATCAATATTCAACTGCGCCGACAGCTCCATAAAATCTGCACGCAACGCGGCCATATCAGCCGGCGTACCGCGCACGGAAAACTCTACACAAGCATTGGATTGGCTGGCTTCCTCTGCGGTTAATTCCGCGAGGGATACACGCCCGGACAAACGATTAATGGTATCGATATTCAGCCCGTGCCTGGATGTCACTGCCGTCAATTCGGCAATCATGGTGGCATCCACTTGTCGCGCCAGCAGCGTCACGATATGGCGGGTTTTGCCCTGTTGCACAGCCCAATGGTCGTAGCTTTCCGGGGTGATGGTCTGGAAACGGACCTGAATTCCCAACGGCTCGGTCGCCTGCTGGATTTCTGCCAGCAACTGCGCACGGATTTCCGGTGCAATACGCAACTCCACCAGAATCCCCAATGCCAGGGTGTCGTGGATCACCGCCTGGCCAATATCCAGAATGCGCGCATTCACATCGGCCAGCACGCGCGTAATCGCACGGGTGACCCCGGGCTTATCCACACCCGAGGCGTTAATCAATAGAATTTCGTTCACAGAGCCTCACTTGTTGAGCTACTTTTAGCTACTTATTGGGCCAAATCCACGAGTACCGGACGAATCGCAGCATCGGCTGGCTATAGCATGGCCCAGGATGGGCGAGAGCGCGCATTCTAGCGGAATTAGTACGGCGCGACAGTAGCCCGGCAAGAGAACTTTCACAGGAGAACTATGGCTTAGCAGGCAGGTCAAACTTAGGCTAGAATGCAATTCCAGACGACATCGCTTCTGGCGACCGTCTTCCACGACTCTGGCAGGAACCGGAGTTAATCGATGAAACGCATGCAGTTGCGCACGGACTTAATTAAAAATGGCAATTATCAACACCTATCGCAGTTACCCACAACTCACTCTTTGCAGCCTGCTGCTAATCGCCCTGGGCATTTTTGGCGGCTGGGCTTACAGCTATAACAGCGAACTCAACCAACGCGAACAAATCAATCACTACGGCCAGGTGCTTGCTAATAGCGCTGCACGCCAGGCAGTGAATGCTACCCTGCAACAAGACCTGGTTAGCCTGCAAGCAATATTGCTGGAGGTCGGCCAATACCCGAATGTGATTGGTTCTACCATTCATTCCGTGGAAAACAAACTCCTGGTACAAAGCGGCTTTAAACCGAACCAGGAAATTATCGGCAAGCGCTACACATTTTCCGCACCGATTGCGCTGCACAACAACGTTGCCGGTTACCTGGAGGTTTCGCTCGATGTGCCGTTGCACAATGAACGCGATTACCGTTTCTTTTTGATGTGGATGGGTGCCATTTTCGCATCGCTGCTCGCAATCTGGTGGACAATCCAGCGCCAGTGGTGGGCGCAGCTGAAAGATAAATTGCCCAGTACCAGCGATATCGTTACTGCCGTGGTGGAAAAAATGCCCACCATTGAAGACATTCCCGAACCCGAGCCGGAAGCGCCCAAACAAGTTTCTGTGCGCTTGAGTTTGCAAATCGCCAACATGAGCAAGCTTTATCAGCAATTAAATAGCGAAAGTTTTGCGACAGTATTGCGCCGCTTTGAAAAGCAATTGCAAGGCGTGTTGAATTTATATTCCGGCGAACGTCAGATGCTATCCGGCGAAACCCTGATTATCGATTTCACTGGCGAATCATTTTACGAGTGCAGCTTCCGCGCCGTGTGTGCCGCGCAATTACTCAGCAATCTCGCTGCAAAAAATCCCAGCCCGCGGTTGCACCTCGCCGCAGCGGTACATGAATTATCTGCACCGGTGAGTTCCAATAAATCACTGCTGAAAGATTTTGTGGTGCAGCACAATAATTATTTGAAACCGGATAAAGGCGAGATTTTAATTAGCCAGCGTTTGATTGATGCCGATTTGCAAGAGCATCTGGACCTTGTTAGCGACAGCGGTAAATTTATCGCACTCAAAGCGCCTTATGCCGCATTGCTTGCCAAACAGGAAGAGCAATTAACCGGTACGACGACTTCCGGGATTTAACACAACCTGTGTGCATCAGGTCCGGTATCGTTTTCGGGCTTGATGCCAGAACCAACTCATCAAATCACCGCCTTCAAATCAACCCCTCAATGTCACACAATTGCAATCCGTTTATCACACAACCGTCACACCACAGTCATAACCTCAGGGGACACACCCTGTCAGGTAATGACTGCCATGCTCAATATCGAACAATCCCTCGCCAATAAATTCCCTGGTTTTAGCCAACAAGCGCCGATAGTACGCAACTCCACGCTGAGTATTTTGCGCAAGCTCACCCATGAAAAGGAAATCAATGCATTCTTGCGCGATAACCAGGGTAATCTGGGAATCGATTTTATTGATCGCATTTTCGAATATTTCAATTTCAGTTACAGCGTTTCCCAGCGGGAACGCAACAATATTCCGTCGCAAGGTCGCGTCATTATTATTGCTAATCACCCGATTGGTTCGCTGGATGGCCTGGCGCTGGTAAGGCTGGTAAGTGAAGTGCGCAAGGATGTTAAAATCATTGCCAACGATATGCTAATGGCATTCGAACCGCTGCATGAATTATTATTGCCGCTGGACAACATGACACGCGGTGCCTACAAACAAAGTTACAAAAATATCCTGCAAGCACTGAATAACGACGAAGCCATTATTATTTTCCCCGCCGGTGAAGTATCGCGCGCGAGTCCCAAAGGAATCCGCGATGGAAAGTGGCAAGCGGGATTCTTGCATTTCGCGCGCAAAACCAAAGCACCGATTCTACCGATATTTGTCTCCGCCAAAAATTCGCTGCTGTTTTACAGCGCCTCCATGATTTTCAAACCGCTGGCCACTGCCCTGCTCGCGCACGAAATGTTTAACAAACATTCGGCCGAAATTAAATTCCGTATCGGCGAGGTCATTCCTCACCACGCGTTGGAAACGGACAAACTGTCCGATAAAGCATTGATCAAACGCCTAAAGAAACACCTGTATAAAATTGGCAAAAAACGCAGCATCAAAGGGAATCGGCCGGCGATTTTCATCACCGAAAAAACCATTGCACATCCGGAGGATCGCGCCACCTTAAAAAAGGAATTCAAGAGCGCTGAGTTAATTGGTAAAACCCGCGACAACCACGGAATTTATTTGTGCGATTACAATCATCACCCCACCGTATTACGTGAAATTGGCCGCTTGCGTGAACAAACATTTCGCTTGGTTGGTGAAGGTACCGGTAGCCGTCGCGATCTGGATAAATACGATCACTATTACCGCCATCTGGTATTGTGGGACGAAGAAAAACTCTGTATTGCAGGCGCGTATCGTTTAGGCGAAGCCCATAAAATTCTGCAGAAAAAAGGAATAGATGCGCTGTATACCGCCGATTTATTTGACTTTCATCCGTCGATTAAAGCTTATCTGGAACAAGGTTTGGAATTGGGGCGCAGCTTTGTACACCCGGATTACTGGGGCAAAGCCAGCCTGGATTATCTGTGGCAAGGATTAGGCGCTTACATCCAGCACCATCCGGAAATCCGCTACGTCTTTGGCCCCGTCAGTATGAGTGCGCATTATCCAAAAGCGTTGCGCGATTTATTGGTGTTTTATTACGAGCGCTATTACAAAGACAGCGAGAGCCTTGCTGAAGGTAAACATCTGCATGAAATTGATGAAGATGTATTAATTGATTTGCAGCACAAGTTCAGTAAGCTGGACCGCGATCAGGGTTTTGAAATCTTGCAAACTGAATTCACTGCAGCCAACCAAAAAATTCCCGTATTGTTTAAACAATATGCGGCGCTCTACGAAGAAGGTGGGTACGAGTTGCTGGCCTTTAGTGTGGATTCAGAATTTGGTAATTGTGTGGATGGTTTGTTTATGGGCGACCTCACGCAAATGAAAGCCGCCAAACGCGCACGTTACCTGGGCGCCTGAAAATCTTCCGGTTGGAACCAATAGCGGGGATTTTTGTAATCAGTTCCCGCCGGCATTTCTGTATTGTCAATATTAATCCAGCGTAGCTTTTTTATTTTATGTAAAGGAAAAGCTACGCGGGTTAACGGGTGATTTTCCATATATTTTAAAAAATCACCATTATCGATCATTTTTTCCAATCCAGTTTCAATCCAGCGCGCCAACTCTTCATCTTTGGCATTTACAAAAAAATAAAGTGCAAACGGATAATTCAAAATCAGGTTTTCGTAAAACATTAACTCCGGATAAATAGCTTTGCGTTGTTCAATTTCGGAGTAGCCCTCGAAATAACCGCGCGGAAAATATTCACAACGCAATGTAGCCACCTCCTGGAAAATCCGCTCAAAGCTGGTGATCTCGCGCACTTTCAACCCGGCGTTGCGCAATACTTTAGTATCCGGCCAATCAATACCCTGGCAAGCAGAATAAGTGCGCAATGCTTTTAAATCGGCAACACCATCAAACGCGCCTTTCATTCGTTGCTGGATAATAAAGCGGCGATGTCCGATCAAACCGCGATCCAGTGGAATGCGAATCGCGCGCAATTTACGCTCACGCTCCTGATCAGTTCCCATCCAGTAAACGTCCACTTTTTTTCCGCGAATCATTTCTTGCACACCCAAATCCTGTTCCATCAATTGCGCTTCCTGGATCACCGGCACAGGCCGGCCATTTGCGCCTTCTTCCAACGCTTTGCGCAATAGCTGAACAAAATAATCCTGGGCAACTGCAAATTCCGGCTTGGCCGCAGCAACCTTAATAACCCGAGCTCTGGCATCCACCGGGGCTTGCGCATGCGCATTAACGGCACTCATCCCAACTAACAAACCTGCAATAAAAATCGCACGCACAATAAATGCCCCGAAAACCATGGGTTGATACTCCCGCCAAAATCAATCCGGTTGCAATCCACCAAAAAGTATAGGTTAATCCCTTTATCAATTCCGTACAAAACCCTATTCAATAATGAGTTAAGTATGCACATTCATATACTCGGTATTTGTGGCACGTTCATGGGCAGCCTCGCCCAGCTTGCCAAGCAACTCGGCCACCGCGTTACCGGCAGCGATGCCAATGTTTACCCACCCATGAGTACCCAACTAGAACAGGCAGGTATTGAACTGATCCAGGGCTTTGACCCTATCTATTTACAGCCGCCGCATATGCCAGCACCACCGGATCTGGTTGTGGTTGGCAATGCAATGAGCCGCGGCAATCCCAGCGTGGAATACGTGCTCAACCAAGGGATTCCCTACACGTCTGGCCCTCAGTGGCTGCGCGATCATGTGCTGCAAGGCAAATGGGTATTAGCCGTTGCTGGCACTCACGGCAAAACCACCACATCATCCATGCTTGCCTGGATTCTGGAATACGCAGGTATGGAACCGGGTTATTTAATTGGTGGCGTGACCAAAAATTTTCCTACCTCGGCGCGCATCGGCAACACACCTTTTTTTGTCGTAGAAGCAGATGAATATGACAGCGCATTTTTTGATAAACGTTCAAAGTTCGTTCACTACAATGCGCGCACGGTAATTTTAAATAACCTCGAATTTGATCACGCCGATATTTTTCCCGACCTCGCTGCGATTCAAAAACAATTTCATCATCTGGTGCGCACAGTTCCCAATAATGGTTTATTAATTTCACCCGTCAATGACAAAGCACTCGCTGAGGTTATCCAGCAAGGTTGCTGGACACCGCAACAACAATTTGCGGTGATCGACACAGTGAATGGGGATAAAGAAAATGAATCCGCCCATTTGCAAGCACCCATACCAGAATGGCAAGCAACGCTATTAGCCGCCGATGGTTCTTCCTTCGCCGTGATTCACAACGGTGAAGAGGTTGCCAAAATACATTGGGCGCAAACCGGCATTCACAATGTCAATAATGGATTGGCCGCAATTATTGCCGCGCGTCACGTCGGCGTAACACCGGAGCATTCCGCTCGGGCACTCGAACAATTTGCCGGTGTAAAACGTCGCATGGAAATATTGGCAGATATCCACAGCATAAAAGTCTACGATGATTTCGCCCATCACCCCACCGCCATCAAAACCACACTTGCCGGTTTGCGCGCAAAAGTAGGCGACCAAAAAATTATCGCCATTATCGAACCGCGCTCCAACACCATGCGCATGGGCGTCCATAAAAGCGAGCTAAACAAAAGCATCACCGATGCCGACGATGTACTTTGGTACCAACCACCGAATGTGGATTGGGCCATGGACGACATCGTCAACAAAAGCCCGGTACCAGCAAAACTGTTAAGAGATCTGGATGAATTAATCCATTGCACCATTTCTATCAGCGAACCCAATACGCACATTGTGATAATGAGCAATGGCGGTTTTGGTGGAGTGCATCAGAAGTTGGTGGATCATTTAACGAAGCATGCGCTTTAACAGGAAAAACATTGAGACAGGAAACAATTGATGCTCAATAGATATGTAAAAATATTCTTAGGTATCACTATCGTCGTTACGTTAACAATCGCCTGCTTCCAAATGGCCTTCGTCATTACCGATGGCCTTGTTGCATCCGGCAATAGCACCATCGAACGCAACGAGTTTATCCAAAAAAACTTAACGCTCTGGCAACTCGGCTGGTTTAACTGGATGCTAGGAGCCTTAGGGTTGTTGACGTTTTGTATTATGTTGCTGCCGTATATCCCGAAATCGGAATGGCGAATGTTGGGAGTTTTATTGGTGGGATTGGGAATAGTGCCGGATATTGGAGCGGAAGTTATTTTTGCATTTGTGATTCCGCACAGCCATCGTATTGATCCAACGCTTGCCAATATGCAATTACTGGAAATGATTGCGATGCAATTGACCGGCACTTTGGGTAACGGGCTTTATAATATTGGCGGATTATTGTTGAATATTTTGTTGCTTGGCAATAAATCCCTGCCG
This sequence comes from Cellvibrionaceae bacterium, assembly GCA_021151825.1. Classification (GTDB taxonomy): domain Bacteria; phylum Pseudomonadota; class Gammaproteobacteria; order Pseudomonadales; family Cellvibrionaceae; genus Cellvibrio. The sequence continues at coordinate 117,572 of JAGKWQ010000015.1, read as the reverse complement.
CGCAATATTATTCTTGCAGGAATTCCTGGCTGGTTTTTCGGGTTTGGATTGAGCATTGCTTGCGCATTTTATGCCTTTGACGTTGCCAAATTTTTTACTGCTACGGGAATGGTGTGGAGCACCGCGTGGATGCTAGCCATTATTCTGTTTGTATTCCCACAAGAAAAAACCATGAAAGTCGATTTCTGACATGAACACGTTCGACTGGTTTATTGCACTGAAAATAGTGCATATCGGTTCATTAATTTTTTGGCTGGGGCCAAGCCTTGGGGCTTGGCTCATGCTGGGAGCACTACGTAAACACGAGGGAGAATTCACCAGCGCAACGCATCTGGGTTATAAAGTATTTATGCAGATGCTAATTCTTGAACATGTAGCATTTGTATTCCTGCTTGCCTCCGGCATTGGTATGGGTGCACTGGTATTCGGTTTTAACCAGCCTTGGTTGCAATGGAAATTGCTGATTATCCTGCTGATTATTATCCCGCTGGAAATAGCCGATATCTGGTACGGCAACATCAAGTTACCGCACATATTTTCGCAGTTAAACGTACAAGGTTACGATAAACTATCATCAACGCAGCTGTATATTTATCATGTCTACATAACGCGCATTGCAATTGCGGTAATACCGGCAAGCGTAGTTGCAATTATGTGGCTAGTTATCGCCAAGCCAAATATCATAAGGCTATGGCAATAAATGAACATCACAGTAATCCGTGGGCGAAGGTAAACTGCGCGAGTGATATCGTAAAAAAAGGTTTCGGTCATTACCAACAAGCAGCGCCAAAGAGCCTGCGTTACAGAAAACCATCCTTTTTCATCTTGCTGACAAGAGAATATCCCCATGAAAATTGCATTAATGAACGAATTCAGCCAAGCGGCCAAAAACGCTATCGTGCTGCAACAACTTAAAGAAGTTGCCGAGATCCAACACCACAGTGTGTATAACGTAGGCATGAGTGATGATAACGATCATTACCTGACTTACATTCACCTCGGCGTAATCGCCAGCTTATTATTGAATTCCAAAGCCGTTGATTTTGTCGTGAGCGGTTGTGGCACCGGCCAGGGCGCGATGATGTCCCTTAATGCCCATCCCGGTGTTTTTTGCGGTTATTGTATAGAGCCCACCGATGCCTACCTGTTTGCGCAAGTGAACAATGGCAATGCATTGGCTTTACCGTTCGCCAAAGGATTTGGCTGGGGCGCGGAACTGAATATCCGCACCATTTTTGAAAAAGCATTTACCGGTGTGCGCGGCCAGGGTTACCCCGCTGAACGTCGTGAATCGCAAGTACGCAATGCTGGTATTCTGACAAATATCAAAATCGCCACCGCAAAAAATTATCTCGATGGCTTGCGCGCAATCGATCCGGAAATTGTCAAAACTGCCGTTACTGGTGAACGCTTCCAGTCCTGCTTTTTTGAAAATTCCCAGGACGAAAGCATTACTGCATTTGTCAAAGAAGTACTGGGCAAATAAGATTTTAATTATTCACGCCGGGCAGTTTGCGCGCCCGGCCATGAATTAATCTGCAATCCACTCTGGAGGCAAAACCATGAAACAACGCACGATTACTCTCGCCATTACCGGTGCGTCCGGTGCTCAATATGGTTTGCGTTTACTGCAATGTTTATTGGCAGCGGATTGCAAAGTCTATTTGATGATTTCCAGTGCGGCCGAAGTTGTCATTCGCACTGAGACCGATTTGGATTTACCGCGCGATATCGACGAACAACAAGCATTTTTTAGTGCGCTGTTCGACGCCGACGATGATCAAGTACAAGTATTGGCGAAAGACGATTGGTTTGCGGCAGTAGCATCCGGTTCCAGCTCACCCAGTTCAATGGTAATTTGCCCTGCGAGTGGAGGTACACTTTCAGCAATCGCACACGGCGCGAGCAATAATTTAATTGAGCGCGCCGCCGATGTTGCACTGAAAGAACGACGCAAATTAATCGTAGTGCCACGAGAAACACCCTATTCAGAAATCCATTTGGAAAATATGCTCAAGCTCACGCAAATGGGCGTAGTCGTTTTACCCGCAAGCCCCGGTTTTTATATGCAACCGCAAACGGTAGAAGAATTAATTGATTTCATCGTCGCACGTATTCTGGACCAACTGGGGGTAGCCCAGGATTTAATGCCACGTTGGGGCGAGGATTGAAAAAGACACCCGCAACAATTTGTGACAAAACCGGTTCTGTCGGCTAGCATAATAACATTGTAGTTAATTGCAAAATCAGTCAGACCAGCCAAAATGCATAATTTTGTGCCACAAGGAAAAACACCGGTTAACAATGGGGACTCCTTATAATGGAGCCAAATAATAATTTCCCGTTTGTGCTATTTATTTATAAAGTCACTCAAAGTGGTGGCTCGTTTGAGTATTGCAGCCCGGCTATTACCAAATATTTTCAAATTTCGCCTGAAAGTGTTCGCAATAATCCCGGTGTATTTTTTGATTTGCTTCCCGAGCCAGAACGATCCCTCTTACAACAGCGACTTACCGACGCTACCGATTTGCAAGCACCGCCCCAGCCCGAACAAATCAACATAGAATTTAGCTACAAGCATGCCACTGGCGAAAAAAATCGCTACCTGTTACAAGCAAGCCGTGCCAACGAAGATGCAGTATGTTTGTGGTCAGGTGCAATTTTTTCTATTGATGCCAGTTATCGCAAACAGGAAGCCGCCATTAAATCAGCTAATTATTTTTTGTTTTTACAGGATCAATTACCCGATTTATTTTATTACAAAGATGCCCAATCTCATTTCCTTGGCGGCAATAAAGCCTGGCGAAATTTCCACGGCTTTGCAACTACCGAACAATGGCTGGGGAAAACGGATAAAGACTCTCCAAGATTCACGCCTGAAAAAGGTGAGCAAATTTTTAACGAAGAGCAAGCCATGCTGCGCTCGGGGCGAATGCAGCGGCAGCGCGAACATATTAACGATGCAGATGGCAGTGACCGTTATATCGATTCTATTAAAGTGCCTATTTTTGATGACCGCCAAAAATTACTCGGCCTTGTGGGATTATCACGCGATATCACCGAGCAAGTGCTTATTGAGAACGCACTGGATTATGCCAAAACCGCAGCCGAACAAGCAGCGCTTGCCAAGAGTTCATTCCTCGCCGTCATGAGCCATGAAATTCGTACACCCATGAATGGTGTGATCGGTTGCGCATCGTTGCTTGGCGAAACCCAATTGGATGATGAACAACAACAACTGGTGCGCACCATTCAAAGTTGTGGCGAAGGCCTGTTGGTTATCATCAACGATATTCTTGATTACTCAAAAATTGAAGCCGGGCAAATTATCCTGGATGTCCATGCATTTCATTTGCGTGAATTAATTGAAGATACCCTTGAGCTTTTTGCCAAAAGTGCATCCGATAAAGGTCTCGAACTTAACTCTTATATCGAGCCGGAAGTGCCATTGCATTTGGAAGGAGACTCATCACGTATACGTCAGGTCATTATCAATTTAATTGGCAATGCGATTAAATTTACCGAGCGCGGTGAAGTCACGTTGAAAATTTCATTAAAAAATAAAAACTCTGATGAAAGCAGCTGCAACATTTTGTTTTGTGTGCGCGATACCGGCATAGGTATTCCCGAAGAACATCAGGGAAATTTATTTCAGGTATTTACCCAGGCGGACACATCCATTACTCGCAAATACGGCGGCACTGGATTGGGGCTGGCAATCTCAAAAAAAATCGTGCAGCAAATGGGCGGCGAAATCTGGCTTACCAGCAAGCCACACAAAGGAACCCATTTTTATTTTACCACCCAGGTTATTTATGAAGACAAGCAACACGAAAAACAAGCATTGGACACCAGCTTGTTTCGCAACCTGCACGCACTGATTGTGGATGACAATGCCACCAATCGAAAAATTCTCGCTGCCACATTAATGCAATGGGGAATGCGCGCAACCGCTTATGCATCGCCGGAAAATGCACTGGAAAATGTCGGACTCGGCCATCATTTTGATGTCGCCATACTTGATCAATGCATGCCCAATATGCCTGGCAGCGAACTGGCCAAACGGCTCGGCGATTTGTATACCATAAACCCGATTCCGGTAATTATCTTAAGCAGTGCTTCCGAGCGCAATAATAATCGCATCACACCTTACATAAGCTTGCAAAAACCAACGCGCAATAATGATTTAATTCGCGCGCTTTTGCGCGCATTGAAACTGGGTAGCCATCACCCGGATGCATCACCAAAACAACTACAAATTACCAACAAAAAAACGCGCGTATTGGTAGTAGAAGACAACAGCGTAAACCAGATGGTAATTATTAAAATGTTATCCAAGCTTGGTTACACCAATGTCACTGCGGTAGCCGATGGTAAGGAAGCAGTAGAAATCTGCCAACGCATGCCGGTAGACATCATATTGATGGATATTCAAATGCGTATTATGGACGGCTATACCGCAACAGAAAAAATTCGCGCGCAACAAAATGCCGGCCCGCAACCCTGGATTATTGCACTCACCGCCGGTGTACAGCAGGTTGAAACTGACCGCGCATTTGCCAGTGGCATGAATGCGTTTGCTACCAAACCTATCCAGCTTGAACAATTATTACAAGTCTTAAACGATGGCGAGGCAGCGCGGGAAAGCCAGCGCGCATCCGCCTGAAACGGTTCAAGCACCGCCCCTCGTCTGCTACACTCGCATTTCACATCCACCACGTTTAATAGTTGATTATGAGCCTCCCCAAACAAGTCCGTATTGTTGAAGTCGGCCCGCGCGACGGTTTGCAAAATGAAAAGCAAGCCATTCCTACCCGCGCCAAAATTGAATTGATAGAAAATCTGGTCGACGCTGGCTTGAATTACATTGAGGCTGGCAGTTTTGTAAATCCCAAATGGGTTCCACAAATGGCCGACAGCGGCGAGGTATTCTCCGGCATCCAACGTAAACCCGGCGTAACCTATGCAGCACTCACCCCTAACCTGCAAGGTTATGAACGTGCTATTGCGGTTGGCGCAAATGAAGTTGCTATTTTTGCGGCAGCGTCTGAAGCATTTAGCCAGAAAAATATTAATTGCTCGATTAAAGAAAGTATTACCCGCTTTGAAACATTAATTACCACTGCGAAGCAACAACAAATTCCGGTGCGTGGCTATATTTCCTGCGTTGCCGGTTGTCCGTATGACGGTAGCGTCGATGCGGCAACGGTTGCCAGCATCGCTAATGATCTACTTGCACTCGGCTGCTATGAAATTTCGCTGGGCGATACTATTGGCGTTGGTACTGCGGGGCAAATCAAACAACTGATTGAAATCCTTGCGCGCACTATCCCTATTGAAAAACTTGCCGTCCATATGCACGACACTTATGGGCAAGCACTCACCAATATTTATGCTGCGTTGGAATTGGGCATCGGCATAGTGGACTCCTCCGTTGCCGGCCTGGGTGGCTGCCCTTATGCCGTAGGTGCAACCGGCAATGTCGCCACTGAAGATGTGGTGTATTTATTAAATGGTTTGGGAATTGAACACGGCGTGAATTTGGAAAAATTAATTTATGCTGGCAATACTATTAGCAATATTTTAGGCAAACCTACCAACTCCAGAGTGGCACGGGCGATGAGCTAACACCTCCCTTTGAAAAAGGGAGGTCGGGGTGGGATTAAAATGAGAGAATCCAATTGAACAACGAACTCGAACAACAACTCAACCAGGAAACTGCGCAAATTTACTGGCGTGAACTCCAGCGCTTTTTTGCCAGCGGCAACGCAATTGCGGTAGATGCAAGCCTCGATCTCACCCATGTCGCCGCACAAATTGCAGCGGATAATGCAACGCAACTAAAGCAATGGATGGATGCAGGATTAGTGGATGCAGTAAAGGACTCGCAAGCATTGCAATGGTATGAGGCCAATATGTTGGTATGGGCAGTAGTCATCAAGCCATGGGTATTGGTACAACCGATTATTGAAAAGGTACATTAATTATGCGAACTATTCGCCGCGCACAGGCGTCTGATGCAGAAGCACTACGTAACTTGTATAGCGAGCTAAATACATTTTCGAAACCATCCATTTTACCAGAACGCATTGCCACTGTAGCGGCAAGTGATCACACATACTTGTTGGTATGTGATGACGATGGAGAGGTGATTGCCACCGCACTGGTTTGTTTATGCCAGGATGTTATGTTCGAGAACCAACCGTTTGCGATCATAGAAAACGTCGTTGTGGGTGCGGAATACCACCGTGAAGGTATTGGTAAAAGCATGATGGATTACATTGAAGATCTTTGTTTGCAGCAAAATTGCAGCAAGATCATGCTGCAAACCAGCAGCGAAAATCGCGATGCGCGTGATTTTTATAGCGCTATGGGTTACGACCCGGATGCAAAAATAGGTTTTATTAAATACCGCCGCTATTTCGGTCAATAATTTTTATAGTCCATATTCAACATTAACAAAGGAATTTACGATGAACCTTACCGCATCAGGTATCGCATTGCGTTTTTTGTTTGCACTCTTGTTAGTGTTGCTCAGTTACAACCCCAGTGGTTATTCTTATTTTCACTGGGTCCATAATACGTTTGACCATATCACGCCCTACGTTGTAATTGCCGGGTTAATTCTATTAATTGGTTGGGGCGTTTATATTAAAGCCACGCTGAATTCACTCGGTGTAATTGGCATTATTGTATTGGCCGCATTATTTGCCAGTCTCGTTTGGTTATTTGTGTACTGGGGTTTTTTAAGCGTTTCCAATATTTCTGCGATGGCCTGGGTCATTGAAGTTTTGTTGGCCGCACTGCTCGCCGTAGGAATGTGTTGGTCGCACTTCACTCGCCGCATGAGTGGACAAGTGGATGTAGATGAAATTGAAGAAAAGTAATTAGTGTAAACGGAGATTTATAATGCTGGATAAAATGAAAGACCTTGGCTCGCAAGCGTTGGTTATCACCAATGATGCTATAGGTGCAGTTACTACTTCGGTTACCAGTAGTGTTGATTCCCTGAATGAAAAAGCGGTCAGGGCATCGACGGCACAAATGTATAGAATCCTGGAAATTGCATTGGAAGAATTAAAAGGCCGGCCGCTCGCGGATCAACCCTTATCATTAACCTCATCAATTAATGTAGGGGTTGCTGCACTGGAATTGCAAATTCATCTTAACGGTGATCAGGAACCTCGAACGCTTTCTGATAACACAAAAGCATCAAATTCAAAGAGTTAAGCAGATACTTAACTCTTTCATTTTTTTCACCGTTATTTTTTATTGGTGTATGATTTTTCCAAACCGCTTGGCCCTGCTGGCTTTTTCGGCTTCCATACCCAAATCAAACCACGTACAAAACCATCACCTTTCACGGTCACATGATCAAGGTCTTGCATACTGTAATTTTGCAAGGCTAATCCCTGATAACGACGCTCCGCCAGTATTTTTTGAAAGCTGATAATCGGATCGCGAAAGGCCGGATATTCGCGCGTACCGTAGGAGATAAACACCCGTCCATTTAATGTTTTATTTTTCTTTGCATAAGCCTCATCAAGTTTGAAAATTGCCTGCTGATCCCATTCAACAGCAGGGCTCAGCGCAACAAACCCGGAAAAGAAATCGGGTGCGTTATAAGCAGCCGTCAGGGTAAACAAACCTGCCAATGAATTTCCGGCAATAACCCTGTTGGTAGTAGTACCACGAAATTTTGATTCCACTAACGGTGCAACTTCTTTTTGGATGAATGAAAGAAATTGCCCGGCTTTTCCCGAACCTTCGTCCATTGCGGTGAAAGTGTAATCCAGGCGCCGTTCTTTGCCGTAATCCGCTGTCGCCGGATAGGATAGCCCCACCATAATAAACTCAGGGACTTCATTATCGTAAATCAGGTTTCCATACGTAGAAACCAGTAACGGCGTATCCCAATAGGCATCCAGATAATAAAGCACCGGATATTTTTTCTCCGGTTGTGATTGATAGCTGAAAGGAAACACAATCACCAATTCATGGTTGCGACCAGTGATTTTGGATTGGATAGGAACAATCTCTGTATTCGCCAACACGAATTGTTTTGCAACCGGTTCCGCGAATGCCGATGTGGCCAGGCAAAAAAATAAAACACAAAAATACCAATATTGTTTAAATCCGTATTTTTCTAACCAGAACGTTTTAGATTCGAAATTTCCAGCCCAGAAATTTTTTAACATAGGAACCTCATTGCTGATGTTATTGGAAGATCCCCCGGATACTTGACACTCTCATTACAACATATTGATTACTACAGCGTTGAAAAACGGCACTGTAGTAATAGCACAATCAGGAGATTCTCTCACTCACCTCAATCATTTTAGCGCGCATCGCAGAATCCACCTCATGTGGTTTTATACGCGAGATAATATTCTGTAAAACACGTATTTCGTTGTTATCAATTACCCCATCTTTTTCTGCTATCGCCAGAATTTTACCCAGCTCCGTTGCATCCAGCGTTCCATCATTGCTAAAACATTGAATGGAACGAAATGACATTTCCAGATAATCGCGTGATTCTGCCATAAAAACTCCTGATTAACGTTAATTATTCCTGATGTGAAATCAAGTATTGCTTGATAGCGTCCTTGTTCGGTTGTTGTAACAACCAATCCCTGAATTCTTTTACGCGAGAAAATGATTCTTCGCCTAATAATTTTTCATAGCGTTCATTTAATGCAATTTCCTGGCGCTGTTTGCGAACATTCCGTTGCCATGCGTCAGTAAAAACTTTCGGCAATTTACCTTGTAAATCCAGGCGTTTGAGCAATTGCCATTCGCCTTTATCCAACCATGCTTCATCACACGCACTGCATAAATCCAGCTTGTGTTGTGTCTGCGGACCAATTTGATATTTCATCATCAAGCGACTGCATTTGGGACATGAATGAACTGATTCGGATTCATTGGCTTGCGCATCATTCGCTGATTCCACAACACCACCGGCAGTAGCATAACGATCCGCCCAAAAACGATAATTCATTAACGATACCAAAGCACCACTACAGGAAGGGCAGCTCGCCACGATCAATCCCGGCTCTAATTCTTGTGGTTCCAATTGGGTGTTTTTACAAGTGCTGCAATGCATGGTTGACTCCTTATTGATTATTAATAATGCTGATAAAATGTTGGCTATTTAAATTCCTGCCACAACCGTTCAAATTCCCCCAAATAGGCGCTGACTAATTTTGGCTCGGCAGTAACCAGGATATTTTCCTGGTTATAATCTGTTGCTGAACGAGTCCAGTTGAAGCTGCCGTTAACGAGGATTTTTTTATCGATCACGGCGAATTTGTGATGCATATGGTTTTCGGTGGAATCCATACGCACCGGCAAACCTTGATCAATCAGGTAATAAATATCGCTGCCCTGATCGTGGGCCTTATCGTTGTCAGTAATCAAGCGTACATGAACTTTGCGTTGATGTGCCGTTAAAATGGCATCGGCAAGGCGATCATCAGAAATAGTGAAGACACTAATGTCTATTGATTGCCGGGCACTCACTAACAAATCCAGCAACTGACGACGACAGTCTTCACCCGGACTGAAATGGGCTTCGACGATAGTGGATGTTTCTGACTGGCGAAAGTTATCAATCACCTTACTGAGTTTTTCCAGCCACAGCAATGTCGCCACCGCATTATCACCACCGACATGTACAAGCTCACGTGCAAGCTCGAAGGCTTTGTTGCGAGTATAAGCAATATCATCATTGATCAGACGCGGAAGAATATCGCGTAGCTCCAGGGCTTCTGACTGGCTTAATTTAAAATCGCTCAAACTGGCTAACAGCCAGCTTTCCAATTCTTGTTGTCGCATGAAAATTTCTTTATTTCACTGAACAGGTTTCAAGATGTTTTTTTGAAAAAAGGTAACCACAAGATAAGTACAGAGCAGCAACATTACCGGTTGTAGCACTATGTAAAATGAAAGAGAGAAAGGCCCCAATCCGCCATACCATAAAGGGATAATGACATATTGAAAGATAAGGTAAACAAAAAGGAATATCCCAAAAATGCTGTAACTTGCTTTTCCCAACCACCACAGCAAGCCGGAAAATATAAAAATAAAAGGAATTCCCGCCGCTAAAAAATGCACGACAAAAATATCCCAAACATAAAAATAGAAAACCCTTAACGATCTTTCCGGCGTAATACTTTCTGTCATGAGTGCTCCCATCCAGCCAGGAAAGGCAATGGCAGACGTAAATCCCAACAACCACACAGCAGCAACCGAGAAAATTGCCCCCACGACAACAATAATAGAAATATCTTTAATTGTGAGCTTCATAATTTTCTCCCTATAAGCTCCAGCAAGAACTGAAGAAAACCCGAAAAAATCTACTATCTCTTTAACGTTTTTGCTTGAAAAAAAGCACAAGCAACACCTGCAATCGCACCAAACAAATGCGACTCAAAAGATACACGAGGATCTGTTGGCAATACTCCCCACAACATACCGCCATAAAAGAATGCCACGACCACTGCAATCAAAATATTCAGGAAGCGACGGTCGAACCATGCAATGGCGATAGTCAGGCTCCATAAACCAAATATCCAGCCGCTGGCACCAATGTGTAAAGCACTACGCCCGAAACACCAGACCAGTACACCGGTTAAGGTGATAATAAAAAAGCTACTCCACAAATAGCGGCCTAGTGAATGTACAAATAACAAGCTGCTGAAAATAAACAGACCAACCAGATTATTGAGCAAATGACCGAGGTCACCATGCAAAAATGGAGCAATATAAATTCCCGGTAACGAATCCAATTGCCGGGGAATTAATCCAAACTGATACAACCATCCCTGGAACACCCAGTTAAATACATGTGCTACGACCATTATTCCCGCAAAGAAAAATAACCAGCGAAATTTTGCAGACAAACGCCGCATAGATTATTTCACCTCGGGAGAGGGCGGTGGTGATTTTGGTTTTTTATTGACAGCAAGTTCCTGCTGTAACGTTCTAATCTGTTGCGATACCTGTTCAATTTTTTCGTGATTGCGCAAATCGATGTCCAACTTTTTGTCCATATTACGAACTAACGGTAAAATTGCCCCTTCCAAGGTTTGTGCAAGCACACTCAACACTTTATCCAAACCTGGTAAAGGTTGATTAATTACTTCTACCGTTGGCGCTGCCGGTTTCGCCAATTGTTCCAACCGCTGCAATGATTGACTTACCAGCTCTGCGACAGCGGCATCTTGCGATGCAACCGGTGCAGCAGGTTGAGGTTTATGCTCCGCCAGAGTTGCAATTTTTTGTACACCTTCAGCAACATCGGCCAATTGCACTACTAATTTTTGGCCAGTATCCGCAGAGTCGCCACCCATGGCTTTATTGCGCAGGAAATCTTTTTTGATTTGATCCCAGCGCACTTTTTGCTCATCCGTCATATTGCCGCGCAGTTCTGCCAGCTTGAGCAAATTACTTTCGGCACCTGTAGTAAGCATTTGCGCTTCGCCAAGATAATGGTCTGCAATCATTTGCATCAGCTCGGCATCATTCATGACCGCCGATACTTTTTCGGTCATTTTATTCATATTGCGATAACTACCTTGCAATTTGAACGAAGGCTCAAGGCGGAATTTATCGTCTTGCGCGGCGGAGGCAATGTATTGCTGATTTATTTTCAAAATCACTTTCTGGATTTCAAATAACTTTTTCAGCACACCAACAATTTCATTTACCTCTGCGCCCGAATAAGCGTGACTTAAATCCGTTGTAGCAACCTGCTCACCTTTCGCCATGGCGATAAACTTATACACATCTTGCATATCGCGTAACGCCAGGGGCGACAACACTGCATTGGAAGTTAATGCGTTTTCGATATAGCTCAGCGCAAATTGTTCTTCCATGCCACCAAGAATATCACCGAGATTATAAATATCCGCGCGGTTAGCGAGCATATCCGGCACTTTGAACGCTTCACCGGATTCAGTGTAAGGGTTACCTGCCATACACACGCAGAATTTTTTACCACGCATATCATAGGTTTTGGTTTTTCCTTGCCATACACCTTCAATACGACGAGTGCCATCGCACAGAGAAATAAATTTCTGCAAAAATTCCGGATTAGTGTGCTGGATATCATCGAGATAAAGCATAACGTTATTACCCATCTCCAACGCAAGGTTGACCTTTACCAATTCCTGGCGCGCGGTAGCATTAGGTGCTTGTTCAGGATCAAGCGATAACACGTCATGGCCTAATGACGGGCAATTGATTTTCATAAAAATCAAGCCCAATCGATTTGCCACGTATTCCATCAACGTCGTTTTACCGTAACCGGGAGGTGAGATCATCATCAGCATCCCCATTAAATCGGTACGCTTGTTTACACCCAATGCCCCTATTTGTTTGGCAAGGTTATCGCCGATGATTGGCAAGTACGATTCATTAATTAAACGGTTACGTACAAATGAACTGAGTGGTTTTGCTTTGAACTCGTTGAGGCGTAATGTATAACGCTCTTGTTCAACAATTTGCTGGCGCAATTGCAGATAGCGTTGATATTGCGGCACCACTTCGTAACGATGCTGCGCTAATCGTTGTACAAACGTATCGATTGAAAATGACAAGCTGCGATTTTGAATTAATGGGTGCTCACCCATTAAACCAGTCACCGTTACTTGCAGTTCAACTTCAGTAAAACGACGATCAACATGCTGATCCGTTTTTAATAATGCAACGGCTTCGGGAATATAGTGGCTTAAATGTGCCAGGCCTTTATCTTTCACCAGCGCTTGCAGCCAGGCAGCGGCGAGGCTCCAGCGCTCTGCGGGCCAGCCTTGCATTTTATCGGCAACATCCAGATAGTGGCGCCAGCTGGCTTCATCCAGCGATTGCTTTAATGCCTCCACTAATTCCAGTGCATATTTGCTGGTAATAAATTCTGTGCGTTCACGCGCTAATTCTTCCACTAAATATTCAGCGGCGCGTTTCACATCCAGTGCCGTTGCCGGAATTGGATGGAGCTCAATAAATTCGGCCAGGGTTTCGGCAACCTCTGCCACCAAAAAGGTTATCGCATCGCTGCTCGCAAACAAACGCTGCATATGTTTAGCAGAAACAGCGCGGTCTTTCCAGGTTTCGAACGAGAGTGCGTTATCCAATGTTTTGGAAGCGAGTGAAAATTCGTTTAGATTGGACCAGAAAACAAGCGCAAGCCCACGTGCAAGAGGATCAAACTTTAATAAATCGGCCGCATCCAGGGCGGGCACCAAAGCAGTAAGAATTAATGCCGCATCCTGATCATGAATACCTTTTTGATATCCTTCTTTGTAACGTGGCGCACTGAATTCACGAACTAATCGGCCCAGTTTCTCTGAATCAATTAAGGCTTCATGCAACTGGTTATGCGATAAACCTTCCGCATTGTTCTCTGCTGCATTAAGAATTAACGCGGCCAGATATTCTGCGCGATAGACGTTTGCTGTTTCAGATTCAAGGCTTACAGCCCAATAATCTTTTAATCCCAATAATTCCGCATTATTAACAACCGCATAATAATCAGTACCGGCAAGATGGAAATTCAATTCGCCTTCACGTGGAATAATTGTCAGATCCAGCTCCTGGGTGTTCACACTAAATTTATGTTTACCCAGTTTGATAACATTGCCACCCTCTTCAAAAATATCGCTTTTATCACGCAATGCACGCAGAGCCTGGCCTTTAATGGCCTTAAAACGTGCATCCAGATCATCTGCCTTCACAGCGTTATCAAGCGCTTTTAATTGTTCGACCAAATCATTGATTTTTAGTACAAGCGCATCGGATGCAAAATAGGTATTTAAATCTTCCTGGCTACTAATCCCAAGTGAACGCTTTTCAATGCTGGCCAGAATACGGGTTGCGGCATCGGTAATACTTTGCGCTTTTCTCTGACGTTCATCCAACAAACGTTGTTTGTGTTCTTGAAAACTCTCATAAATTTCCTCACGTTTAGCCATGATATCCGTAAGGAATTGATCAAACTCACTGAACTGCCCTTCCAGTTCTTCCAGGCGCACTAATGATTTAGAAAGTTGTTCATCACATTTTTCCGGTGTAGTTGCCAAACCCAAGGCATGGGCAATACTTTGGGAGAATAATTTAAATTGCGCGCCAAATTGCGCAACGGCCTCAGCAGAACCAAAATTCTTTTGCTTGTGTTTTGCATTAGCACGACTTTGATTGAGCTTGGCATAGACTTCGGAGATAGCATCCACAATACGCGTGCGCACAGTGGCGTCATCAACCTTTAGGGTACCCATTAATTCCGATAACAAATCCAGACCCGAAGCAGTTTTTTCAATGACGTCAATAATAGGCGTAATGGTCGAGTTAGTTTCGGCTTGCTCTACTTGCTGGTTTAATTCATCCAGCCTGGTGAGATAAGGCGTGAGGGATTTTTCATCCGACAGATAAACAACCGTTTGTTCGCTTAACGTTGTGTTGGCATCCAACAGTTGCTGATCCAGTTGCGCGATACGAGTTTGATCAATATAGCGGTAATCTTTAATTGTCGCTAAATGGCCACGCTGTTTACGCACACGGCTTAATGCATCGACATAATCTTCAGCAGTATTCCAATTTTCCGGGCGCAGGGATTGTAAAATGGTTTCTTGCTCGCGTTCTGCATCTTGCATGGCCCTGGCAGATTGCTGGCGAATGGATTCTACTTTTTCAAACTCATCGATAACCAATTCGGCGGTCGCCGAAATTTCTTTTAGTACCGCTGCAATTGCATTGGTTTCGCTTTCACTGAGCCAATAATAGCTATCAAATACTTTTTTAGCGGCCAGACTTAACTCTTCATAAAGGCGCACAGAAACCGATTGGTTGCCGATAATACGACCAATACTGTAAAAATCTGAAATACCGCGCACTAATTCATTGTTGCCAATGCGGCCATAAAAATTTTGTCGCGCCGGCACTTTGCTCGCAAATTCTGCACTAACATAAGGTGTCTCCCATATTTGCATGGGATGAACACGGGTAGGCTCAGCCTCGGCCGAGAAAATAACAATTTCACCATTATCGGCGAGCGCATAACCGCTGCCATAGATGGGATTTTGCAATTTCTTTTCAATAATATTGTATGCCAGCAGCGAAACTAATCCGACGGCGGGCTCATAAAATACATACAGTACATCTTCCCCGTTCGGTGAACGGATCATGCGTTTGAAACGAAATGCACTATTGTCCTCTTCAAAGGTTTTATATTCGCCGGTGTTGAGGTAGTAACCGCCGGGAAAAATAATGCCGTGGTTTTCCGGTAACTGCACGCAGCTTTGGCCGATTTTATCAATGCGCAATACACTTTGCGTGAGCGAATTGAAAATCAGATAACGGAATTGTTCTTCGCGATAGGGGCGAATTTTTAACAAAATCAAACTACCAACAGCAGCATAGAATACGCTGGCATCATCCAGTGATTGGGTTTTATCCTCCACGGTTTCGCGATAAATTCCCAAACCATCTTCAGTATTGTTTTCGATTTTAATGGTGAGGTCACCACCAACCGTTTCAACAAATACTTTATCGAGGATATTTAAATGCGGATGGCGCCCGTGCACAGCATTTTCACGTGTAGCAGCAACCCATTCAAAATCAAATGCAGGAGGCAACTGGATATCGCGTTCACCGCGATTATCAATGTACTTTACGGTTTTGCCGTCAGGAGAAATTGACCAACGAAATACGCGAATATCATCCAGCCGCTCACCAATCTGGAAACCGGCAAGCAATTTTCCGTTATTGGTAGTCAGCTCAACAATGCGGGTATCTTTGTAATAACGATACAACTCATCAAAGTCATTAACAAAGCTTTGTTCAGCTAAAAAAGTATTGGCAAAACTAACTTGCTCAAGCTCTACGCCAGAATCTGTGTCTTTTTTGGTAAATAGCGAAAATACATCTTCAACTTTGGTTTCTTTTTTCAAACCAATAAATACGTTGTAGCCGAATAGTAAATAATCGCCAACCTGTACTATATCGCGCGGAATGCAATTATTTTCGGTGCGCACACGCACACGCGCCGTTGCAACCATGGCAGAGCTGCCAAATTCAGCAAGGCGAGCGTCATTAAGCTCACGTACTTTTTGCGTAAGCTGCTGGCCTTGATCCAGCAAACGCTTGCGAATAATTTCATAAGCCCCGCCTTCGGCGACGGCCTTATCTACAATATTGCCAGCAGCCTGGGCGGCATCGTTTTGCTGCGCCATGATGGGTTCCTTTTAAGCTAAGCAGTCAACGTAAATAAAGTTTCTTACTGCAAACTGTTTATCAGTGGATAATCTAGTTTCAAATATTTACCACTACTCGCTACATAAGGCCTACCTGAAAAATACAGGTATTGCATCAGCGCAAAATATATTTTGCTTGCTACTCACCTTTAAACAGCACATTCATGTAGCACCGTCAAACGCATCCCTGCATTCATTCTTGCGCTGCCTTACCAGAGGGAAGGCAGCCACATCCATGCAAACAACTTGACAGTGTTGAAACTAAACCCCAACGTCAAACATACTTACGAGTAACACAAACCTTATTCGATCTTTTCAACAACGTAAAAGATCAACCAACTACTTCAACGTCTTCCGCCTTTTCCTTCACTGCCGGTGCAGCAACAGTGCCCTTATTAACGAAACGATCCAGCACAGCCTGAATCACGCCGCTCTTGCCGGCCAGACCATCAATCGCTTTACCAATCGATAAGGATTTGGCGAAATTATCGAAGAATTGCGCTTCACCGCCAACGATATCGATATGGGCTTTTTGTAAGGCAATAGCAAGAATTTCGGCATTTTCTTTCGCAATTTCTTTGCCCGCTGCGATGCTTGCCAACGTTTCCTTCAGCGAAGTTTCCAGCCCCATCCGGAATTCTTCATGTGCGCGAGCGCTTTCACTCATCGCATTCATCGCTTCAAACTTCTCGGTCAAGCCGTCGGCCTCTGCTTTGAATTGTTCACGCGTGACATCCGCACCCGCCAAACCAATTTCTTTCTTCGCAGTTGCTTCGGACGTACCTTTGGTTGCAATAACATCTGCTTCAGCGTGCCCCTTAGCGGAAATCACTTCTGCTTCTGCTTTGCCGGCTTCTGCATTTGCATTACCTTTTGCACGAATAACGCTAGCTTCAGCAACACCTTCTTTTTCCAATGCAGTTGCTTTGGCTTCCTGCACTTTCGCATCGGCCAAGCCAGGAGCAGCACGCTCAGCTTGCAGACCTTCAGCCAACTTCTTCATTGCTTCTGCTTCTTTTGCTGAAGCTTCCAGCTTGGCTTGTGCCATCGTCATAATTTCACTGGCTTTATGCTTGGCAGAAAGCTCTTCCGCTTCGGCCGCTTTTACTTGCTTAACTTTCTCTTCTTCTGCTGTAGCTTCAGCAGCCAATACTTGCACTTGTTTTTTACGATCCGCATCGGAAACTTCGCGCACTTCTTTAATGCGCTCTTCTTCGATCGCGACGGTTTTATCAACAACTACACGCTCGCGAATAACATTGGCGATTTCTTTCTTCTGCAATTCAATCGCCTTTTCCGCCTCAATAGTCTGCAATTCCACTTCGCGTTTACGGGCAACAATTTCCAGATCACGAGCACGAGTGACTTTTTCTTGCTCAATGGCTACCGCACGCAGGCGGTTTTGCTCAGCCACTTCAATTTCACGTTTCTGATTTTCAGTTTGCACGGACAAATCCTGTGCTACCTGGATCGCCGTTTGTTCGTATTTGCGACGCTCCTCTTCCTGAACTTTTTTGGTTTCAGCTTCTTCACGCGCTTGAATAGACGCGATTTCACGTTTTTGGCGCGCTTCTGCATCCGCCTGCTGGCGCTCCAGCGCGAGCATAGCTTCGGTCGTTTCTACGTTCTTTTTCTTGATCGCCAATTCTTCATCGCGCTCAAGAATGTTGGTACGCACATTCTGAGCCGCAGTCAGTTCGGTAATTTTCTTGATCCCTTCTGCATCCAGAATATTATTGGGATCAAGGGATGCTTTTGATGTTTGCTCGATATAATCAATCGCCACATCTTCCAGCACATAACCATTGAGATCATCACCAATGACCTGAACAATTTTCTCACGAAACTCAAGGCGATTTTCAAACAACTGGATAAATTCGATCTGCTTACCCACGGTTTTCAGAGCTTCAGAAAATTTGGCAGCAAACAATAACTCTACAGCTTCACGATCCGATGCACGCTCGGCACCAATTGCCTTGGCAACACGCAAAACATCCTGAGGGGTCTCATTAACACGCAGATAAAATGCAACGGTAATATCTGCACGCATATTATCTTTACAAATCAAACCGTCGCGACCACGACGATCTACTTCTAATGTGATCAATGAAATATTCATCAATTCCTTTTTGTGGATAATTGGCCACACCAGCGCACCGGTGAAATGCACTTTGGGTGTTGAACTCATGTCGTTAACTATCAACGCGGTGCCTTGGGCAACCTTGTTATAAAACGCATTGAATAATCCTGCCAAACCCAGCAGAACCAGGAATGCAATACCAATAACGGCAAGAACCGGTGTGGCCATCGCTGCTTCAAACATGCTTGTGCTCCTTTTTACCCTTAATAGTTAACAATTATCGCTGGGTTTACCCAGAAATTCCGCTTCAGAAATTACGCTATACCCATGCAGTTCAGCGCGATACTCCAATAACACTACCCGATCACCACGTACAAATTGCTGATCACCAATTGCACGCACTTTTACAATTAAACCTGCGCCGCCATCATCAAAATTTGCCTCACCAGATTTATCATCCACTCTGGATGAGCGAACAATAGCGGTTTGCCCCAAAATTTTCTTTTCCACAAACTGTTCAGTTTTTGCGAAGAGCTTGCGCAGCGGCTTGATTAATTGCGCAGTAACCACTATCGCCAAATATAATGCGAATAAGAAAACCGGAATACCTATTAGAAATCTGAGCCAGCCATAACCAAACATTAACCATTCAAAATAGCTCAGGTAATAACTGATAAACCAACCTATTAAGGCAATGAAAGTAATGATGATTGTTACCGGTACGCCGTTAAGCCCTAAGCGCAAAAGAATACCGGCAAATGTTTCGGCAAAGCTGTGTTCTGCATGAGCATGTAGATGCCCATCCACTTCTGGCAAGTCCACATCGAGCATTTCGATATCCAGCAGACCAAATGCCGCACATAACCAATAAAGCACGGCAACGCCCAATACAAAGGTGAAAATCACTGTGGGAAAACTGACAATCGTGAGTAGAAAATCATTCATACCGAATATTCCAGAAAACTATACAGATGGTTTTTAAACGCATTCCGAATAGATTTGCCATGCACACAAAAGTTATCTGTATGCATTAACAAACTCACCTATCGTGAATCCATTCTTTGTCATCCTTAATATAAAAATATTAACTCCACGATATTAATTTGTGTTCGAGGATTTATTCTTGATCCGCGCCAATACATCTTCCGCTGATTTTCCGCTGGTAGTGATTCCAGCGGCTTCCAGTTTTGCTTTGAGCGAATCACCACCACTGGTTTTTGCCATTTCATCAGCAGCTTTAAACTGTGCATCTTTCAATGCCTGGCGCTCCTTGATTCGCTCCAGTGATTCCATTGCCGTGCGCATTTTTGAATCTGAACCGCTGTGGCGCTCGGCAACTGCCGCTTGTGCGCGCTGAACATTTTCAGTGGCTTTTACTGTATCCACTTGCTGCTTCAGGCGTTTGATATTTTTTTCAGCCTGATCAATCGCTGCACGTAATTTTGCTACGCTTTGGGCAAACCCCTCTGCCGCTTCTTTTTCCGAAATCAGACCATTCTCAAACTCCGCAATGCGCTCAGCCACTTCCAGTGCAAGTTTCTCATCGCCTTTTTCCAGTGCTTTTGCAGCATAATTTTCATGTTCATCGATATTTTTTTGCAGTTGCTTGCTTTTTTCTTCAGCCAGTTTCTGGCGCGCCATAATTTCCGCAAGGCTGTCTTTAGAACGCTTTAATTCTTCGCCCGCATCGCGTACTTCCTGATCCAGAATACGCAGCGCCTGACTATCTACAATTGCTTCACCTGCTTCATTTACACCACCGCGCAAGGCAGTAATCATTTTCGACCAGATATTCATACGTATTTACCTCGATAATATCCGTTAAGAGCCTGTTAAATTAAAAATCCATTATTTCAATAGCTGTTTATTTCAATAACTTTTTATTTCAACAAAAAGTCCGCATAAGCTTCGGTTGCCTGAATGACATTGGAGGCCAGAATTTCAATTTCAAACACAATGTCTTGCAAGCTGGACGCAGAGCTCAGCGCACCGAACATGTGGTAACAATCGTCACCATCGATTTTGTCCAGACTGATCGTCGACAACGGAAAATATTTGTGAGTGCGCAATACGGTTTCATTAAACAGCGCCGCATCAGTCACCTCTGACAAAGACCAGAGGGTTCCCTCCACCACAATTTGCTCGCCCGACACAGTGACAAACAATGGCAAATCGCCATATTCATACATAGTGATATGCAGCGCTGGCGCCACACCATCAATTAACTCGATCTCCGCCCGCTCACTGGCAAACAAATCCGATTTGCCCAGCGCATCGTAGAGGCTTGGGGTGGTCCAACGGTTAACAACATCGGTCATTCGACTTTCTCCTTTCACTGGCATAAACCCACGGGAAACAACCTGCTTGGCAGACACCCGCAACTCCATCTCATAAAGAGAAAGGCGGCGCGCATTCTCCGGGAGAATCCACACCTCTTTTTTCACGAACCCTTGTTCCCGCAACCGGTTGCGGTATTCGCGCTGGTAATGTGCTGATGATTTTTTCTGCATATGAAGAACATTAAGGCATCACATGTAATAAATCAAATATTACATGTAATATTTAAAAGGACGCTTAAATTTATAAAATAGTTGAAGAAACAGCCACTTATCGCCACACCAAAAGACAAAGCCCGCATTTTGATAATCAAAATGCGGGCTTTGTGCGTAAAATTATTAAAAATTAATCTAAGCGACACACTGGATTCAGAAAACTGGTGAAGATGATTTATGATTCTTCGCCTCGCCAATCCCCAGGAACAACCTTCAGATGGATACCCTAATCTCCCCGGTAACGTTACTGCCAGTCAATCTGGTCCATATCGTTTATCTTGCCGTGTGCCTGTTTGGGCTGCTGCTTGCCAGCGGCAACCAGCGCATTAGTAGTTTGCGAATTCTGTTATCACTGGTAGCCCTGTTGATGACCTTCAATTTGCTGGAAGAAACCGGCATCTCGCGCAATTTGCACTTGGTTACTCCGGCGCTGCTGTTGGGTTTTGGCCCGGTGTTCTATTGGTTTTGCAATCAATTGGTTTACAACAAGGCACCGGACACTCGCCAGTTGGCGATGCACTTATCGCCCATACTCCTCACGTTGCCATTTACCCATTGGCCGCAAATTGTTATTGCGCTGGGTAGTGTCAGCCAGATTATTTACCTCTCACTCGCCATGAATTTACTCCATCGTTACCACAAGGTGATCAAGCAAACGAGCTCCAATGCAGCGGACATTTCAATTCACTGGATGACTGGCCTGCTTGCAATGTTTTTAGTCATGATGCTGCAGGACCTGGTTCGGCTCAACCTGCAACCCTTTCTTGCACATGAGTGGTTGCAGCGTTGGTATTTTATAAATATCAGCATTTATACCGGGCTAATCAGCTACCTGATAATCATGGTGATACGACAACCACAGCTATTTAATCAATTCAGTGAATTTGAATATCTCAGCAACGATCCGCAACCGGAAAAAACTACCGACAATCGCGAAGCGCAGTCATTATTCCCGCAAGTAGACAAGATCATCCGAGATCGCCAGCTTTATCAGCAACCCAGACTTAGCTTGCGCGATCTTTCTACTGAGACCGGCATTCAGGAAAAAACCTTATCCTGGATTATTAATCAGGGCTCGCAGAAAAACTTTTCCGAATATATCAACCAACTCAGGGTTGATGCGGCATGTGTTGAGCTTACAACCAATCAATCTGGCAACTTACTGGATATCGCCTATGCGGTTGGGTTCGGTTCAAAATCCACATTTAATTCTGCATTTAAAAAGCAAACCGGTATGACGCCCAGCCAATTCTGTAAAAAAAATGCAGCGCAAAACGCTTTTCAAGGTGCAGAATCATGATTCGGGACGAAAACCCGCACTAGAATTCCAACAATTGTGCGTCCAATTCTCAGGAGCGCACAATGAAATTCATCCCTATCACGCTACTGGTTATTCTTTGTAGTTTAATAACCGGTTTTACTTTTTCCATAACACAATCCGATAAAACCCGACTGCTGAGTAACAAGCAAGTTGCACAATGGCGTGCCGACATTGATTTTATGCAGCAAGCGCTGGAACGCCGCCATATCAATTTGTATCACACGGTTAACGCTGTATTTTTCAAGCGCGAGCTAACGCGTATAAAACAACAATTAACCTCGCTCACCGAAACAAGCCTGGCTATCGAGCTAATGCGCTTGATACAACAAGTAGGCGACGGCCATACCCAATTTGCTTACTGGGGAACCAAATACCATCGCTATCCATTGGAGTTGCGCTTGTTTGACAAGGACTTGCGCGTGACTGGCATAACCCGGCAACATAAACAATTGCTGGGGGCAAAGCTCGTTGCGATTGAGGGGATGGCTATCGAGCAGCTGCATAAAGTAGCCGCCCCAATTCTTCAAGGCGTTGAAAATATTTATTCGGCGCAACAGCGTTTTACAGAGACAATTATCATAGCGGAAATTTTGCACGGTCTAAAAATTAGCCAAAGTTTGCAACAGGCCCGCTTCACATTTGAATTATCAAACGGAGACGAATTCAGCATCCAGCTGAAGAGCTTTTACAACCAGCAATTTAATAATCCGGATGTGGATTTTATTAAGAAACCAACGCCAACGAACTTTACGCACAACAAAATTTCCATTGAAGGCCTGGATGTGCATCTTAGTTTCGACAATCAAATAGCCTACCTGGATTTCCACCATTATCCCGACTCTCCGGCAATGCAGGATTTTTCGCAAGATTTGATTGAGTTGTTGCGCGCGAAAAATACCAAAGAAGTTATTATCGATTTGCGTAACAATGGCGGCGGGGATTTTTTTGTGGGGCTCCAACTCGCCTGGGCATTAATCATGGTCGACAACCTGAATTGGCGCGACGGACTTTACGTACTAACAAGCCGCAAAACTTTTTCGGCGGCGATGAGCAACGCAGTGCAGTACCGTCAATTATTAAATGCAACGTTAGTGGGGGAACCTACCGGTGCGAACCCGGTAGGTTATCAAGATGCCGGCAATTTCAAATTACCAAACTCTGGCTGGAACGTGATGTATTCCAAGCGATTATATAAATTTCAGGAAACATCGACACTCGGAGTGCAACCGGATATTTTGCTTGCGCCCGACTGGGAATTATTCAGGCAAGGCAAGGACAATCAGCTCGAATGGATTCTGGAAGATATCCACAAACGCAACAAAAGCTAACGCTTGTTGTGTATTTCCCAGGTTTCCAACTTTTTCTTATCGCTTTTGCGCAGCAACACATAGGTCGCACCAACCCAACCGTGTTGCTTTTGGGCAGAGTGAAATGCGAGGATTTCAGGAAATTGGGGCAGCCAGTGCGCCATACAACTTTTGAGCTGTGCCGGTAAATTGCGCCCCTCGCCTTTGCCGTGAGTGATCAGCGCGCAACGGATATCGTGATTCATGCAATCTTTGATGAACTGGAATACCGCGTTGCGCGCCTGATCGATAGTCATATGGTGCAAATCCAGGCGCGCATCGATTTGGTATTTGCCCAAACGCAGGTTGCGATAAACCCCGTTTTGCACACCATCGCGCTTGAACTCAATCACCGCCAACGGATCAACCGGTTCGATGTATTCGCCGGACAGGAAGTTTTTGTCTTTTGCCAGCTCGGCAGTGGCTGCTTTGCGGCGCGTCTCGATACTGACCTTATCCTGCTGCGGAGTAGCAAGTGCGACTTTTTCCTCCACTTTGATGGGCGTTACGCCTTTCATTTGTTGGAGAAAGAGATCGGAATCCGGAGTTTTGGACATGACAACAACGCCTTGCAGGAATGAATCGATGGCTTTTAGCTAGCCGGCGACAAATTGTAAATCAATTCCCCTCGTGCCACAAAAAGCTTGCATATGCAGGATTACACTTGTAATCTAAAAATGGATTACAAGTGTAATCTTCAAAACATAAAGATAACCGTAAGCGAGGTAGCTATGGATACAGACGACCTGCAACTCTCCGGTAGCGAATGGGATTTAATGAAAATCCTATGGGACAACAGCCCCGCCAGCGTAAACCAAATCGCTGAACTCACCCCTCAATGGCATCCAAAAACAGTGCGCACCATGCTGATCCGTTTGCAAAAGAAAGGCGCGGTTGAATACGAAGTGATTGATGGGATTCAAAACTTCACGCCAGTGCATGATCGCGAATATTGCGAGTCCAGTGCGACCCAATCCTTTATGCAACGCGTGTTCGACGGCGCCCTCACTCCGATGATTGCGCATTTCACACGCAAACAAAAACTGACTGAGGATGAAAAAAAGGTACTGATTGCACTATTGCAAGACAATAAGGAGCAGGGAGAAAAATAATGGAAACACTAACTACAGGGTTAAATACATTTACCGGATGGTTGTTGATCGCATCATTCAAAAGCTCGCCGTTAATTATCGCGCTTTTATTAGCGCAATATGGATTAAAAAAATATTTATCGGCAAGTGCGCGCCACAGTTTGTGGTTAAGTGTTTTTATTTGTTTGAGTATTCCATTTGGCTGGGAAATATCGGTTAATAAAAATACCCAGAATTTATTTATCCCTTCCAACCTAACGTCACCAGCAATACAACAACCGATTTCAGCATCAGAAAAAAATATTATTGAAGCCCAAGCTATTCCCATCGAAGAAAATTTGCAGTCTATTGTAAATCCTAATCGCCCTATTAATGCGCATGCATTACTGAGCTACGTATGGATGGTCGTATTTTTCTGCTTATCTGCAATGACGCTCTGGCAAGTACAACGTTTTAACCGCATCAAAAAAAATGCGAAGCAAGCCAATGACCAACAGGAAGAATTGCTGCAAACCAATAAAAGCAAACTGGGAATTAATAAAAAAATACCATTGCTTTATTCCTGTCAGGTACAAAGCCCGCTGACATTCGGATTATTTAAACCCGTTATTATTTTGCCGGTGGATATTGAACAACAACTTACACAAGCCCAGTTGAACCATGTATTACTTCATGAACTGGGGCACATCCAGCGGCGCGATATTTTATGGAATTGGCTCGCTTATTGGGTAACGCTTCTGCATTGGTTTAACCCTTTGGTTTGGTACGCCAGCAGACGCATGAAAGCCGATATGGAAATCGCCTGCGATGCCAAAGTGTTAACGCATCTTTCACAGCGCGATAGAAATGATTATGGATTGACATTGATTAATGTCAGTCAACTCTCTTCAAAACCTCCACGGCTATCACATAGCCTGGGAATTTTGGAAAATCACCGTGAGCTTAAAAACCGACTAATAATGATTAAGGAATTTACTACTATGACACTGAAGAAATCGTTCGTATTTGGCTTGATATTTAGCGCGTTTGCCGTTGCTTCATTGGCACAACCCGAAACTAAAACGAGCACAACTGCACCATTATCAAAAATGGATAGCAATATGACATTGGCAGAGTTTGCGCGGCATGCCGAAAAAGATTTGAAAACACAAATATTGGTTGGTCGCGAACTTTCCAACCTGACCATTCCAGTAAATATTACTGACAAGCCGCTGGATTACGGCCAATTTCTGAGCCAATTAAAAATCAATGAATTAACTGCCTACAAATCCAGCAGCTATATTCAAATTATTCCTGTGCGCGAAGCCCGTTCGTTTGCAATACCCACTGTTGAAAAAGGTAAAAATTATTTTGACGATGAATACGTCACCGACTCTATAAAATTGGACAAAACCTGCGCAGGTAGTGTGCTTGCAACGCTGAGACCTATAGTGCCGCAATATGGGCATTTAACAACAATGGAAAGTGCTAACACGCTGATCATCTCGGATTTTTATCGCAATATTGTGCGCGTCAAATCTATGGTTAAAACCCTGGAAGATAACACGCCCCAGAAAATCGATTGCCGCACGCAAAATACAGCGATGGCGAATAGCCCTGCACGAGAAAGAAAATTAAACGAAGAGCAACAAAAAGGCACAAATTAAAAAGGTGAAAAATAAAAAGGGTGCCAAATGGCACCCTTTTTATTTGCGACAAACAGTTAATAATTACTTAATGGCGCGATTGGCAATTAAATCATTCACCACCGCCGGATCAGCAAGCGTTGACGTATCACCGAGCGAATCCAATTCATTCGCTGCGATTTTACGCAAAATACGGCGCATGATTTTTCCTGAACGGGTTTTTGGCAAACCTGGCGCCCACTGAATTACATCAGGACGAGCAATCGCGCCGATTTCTTTTACTACCAACGCCAGCAATTCTTTTTTCAATTCATCGCTCGGTTGTTCGCCAGTCATCAAAGTTACGTAGGCATAAATGCCCTGGCCTTTGATATCGTGCGGATAACCAACTACGGCAGCTTCAGCAACTTTATCGTGAAGCACCAATGCACTTTCCACTTCCGCCGTTCCCATGCGGTGACCGGAAACATTGATTACGTCATCCACACGGCCAGTAATCCAGTAGTAACCATCTGCATCGCGACGCGCGCCGTCGCCAGTGAAGTAGTAACCAGGATAGGTGCTGTAGTAAGTATCGATACAGCGCTGATGATCGCCGAACACGGTGCGGATCTGGCTTGGCCATGCTGCTTTGATACAAAGGTTGCCTTCGCCCGCGCCGATAATTTCTTTGCCTTCGGCATCCAGCAATACCGGCTGTACACCAAAGAATGGAACAGTCGCGGAACCGGGTTTCAGATCGATGGCACCGGGCAATGGAGTCAGCATGTGCGCGCCGGTTTCGGTTTGCCACCAGGTATCCATAATCGGGCAACGGCTGTCGCCAATGACGCGGTAATACCATTCCCAAGCTTCAGGATTAATTGGCTCACCCACGCTGCCCAAAATCTTCAGGCTTGCACGTGAGGTTTTGGTAACGAAATCATTACCTGCCCCCATCAATGCGCGAATGGCGGTTGGGGCGGTATAGAAGCTGTTAACGCCGTGCTTGTCGATCACTTGCCAGCAACGGGATGCATCCGGATAAGTGGGAACGCCTTCAAACATCAGAGTAGTCGCACCGTTAGTCAGCGGACCGTAAACGATATAGCTGTGGCCAGTTACCCAACCCACGTCCGCAGTACACCAATAAATATCGCCTTCCTGATAATCGAATACGTATTTGTGAGTCATCGCCGCTTGCAGCAAATAACCACCAGTGGTGTGCAATACGCCCTTGGGCTTACCGGTAGAGCCGGAGGTGTAAAGGATAAACAGTGGATCTTCAGAATCCATTTCTTCTGCCACCGCTTCGTTCGATTGACGCTCAACCAGATCTTCGTACCAGAAATCGCGCTGTTCATTCCAAGCGATATCGCCACCAGTACGCTTTACTACGATACAGGTATGCACATTCGGGCATTGCGCCAATGCAACATCGGTATTCTTTTTCAGTGGAACTCGCTTACCGCCACGCAGGCCTTCATCCGAGGTAATAACAACCTGGCAGTCTGCATCCTGGATACGGTCTTTCAATGCTTCCGGTGAGAAGCCACCAAATACGATTGAGTGAATTGCACCGATACGGGTACAGGCGAGCATCGCGTAAGCTGCTTCCGGAATCATCGGCATATAGATACAAACGCGATCACCTTTTTTCACGCCGCGCTCACGCAGAGCATTGGCCAGGCGGCAAACCTGATCGTGCAATTCCTGATAAGTAATGAACTGGTCTTCAGAAGGATCATCACCTTCCCAGATAATGGCGGTTTGGTTAGCACGCGCCGGCAAATGGCGATCAATGCAGTTCACGCTGACGTTCAGTTTTCCATCCACAAACCAGGAAACCTCGCCCTTTTTCAGATCACTTTTGGTGACTTGGGTCCAGGGTTTCTGCCAGGTCAGGAAAGCATTGGCCTGTTCAGCCCAGAACGTATCCGGCGAATTGACCGATTGCTCGTACAGGGATTTGTAACGGGCCAGATCAATGGCAGCGTTCTTTTTGAAACTTTCAGGGACCGGATACAGGTGAACTTCAGACATGCTTTTCTCTCTTTGCCGTTATCTTGTTATTACATCAGGAGGGGCAGTAACGAATCTGGACACAATAATCCAAATACGCACTTTCAATTGCAGGCAAGCTTAGCAGGATTGGGGTAAAAAGCTCAATGACAACGTTGTCCAATTGGTGCAAAAACTTGATCAAGTTAAGATCAATGCACCACTTTGCATCACTTTTGGATTAGCCAATTGGGAGGGCCACTTACCGAACAGCTAATAAAAAAGGGCCATCAAGGCCCTTTTTTACAGCAAAATCAACACTGCGATTATGCAACCTGCATAGGAATAGTATTGCTGGTACGATTTACGGTGTTGTCTTCATTCAGGTACACAAGCTTGGGCTTGTGATTCACCAACTCACCTTCATTGAAATGGCCATAAGTCGCGATGATGACACGATCACCCACCGCCACTTTACGAGCAGCAGCACCGTTCATGGAAATGGTGCCTGAGCCGGGTTCAGCCAGGATGATGTAGGTGTGGAAACGCTCGCCATTACTCACGTTGTAAATATCAATTTGTTCGAACTCGCGCATGCCGGCAAGGGCAACCAGATTAGCGTCAATCGCACAGGAACCGTCGTACCACAGTTCCGCCTGGGTCACCTTGGCCATGTGCAGCTTGGCTTTAAGCATATGTGAAAGCATGAAATCCTCCGGGGAATCACTTGCTGGCGTGTCAGGCCAGGACCACAGAAACGTTATCAATTAATCGTGCGCCCGCAGTGTACATGGCGCCGAGTATAGTGATCTCCCGATCATCGTGTGCCGCCATTTCCAGCGTACGGCTATTGCAAATGTTGATGTAATCCACCCGAAAACCCGCCACCTCAATCTGGTTGCGAGCTTCTTCGATCAACACGGTAAAATCGCGGCGACCTTGCTCAATTTGTTGTTTGATTCCATTCAGCATGCGGTTGAGCACTGCCACGCGGGAGCGCTCATCCGCCGTAATAAACCCGTTACGCGAACTCATGGCCAAGCCATCGTCTTCACGGAAAATCTCACCCGCC
Organism: Cellvibrionaceae bacterium; assembly: GCA_021151825.1. Classification (GTDB taxonomy): domain Bacteria; phylum Pseudomonadota; class Gammaproteobacteria; order Pseudomonadales; family Cellvibrionaceae; genus Cellvibrio. The sequence goes on along the minus strand of JAGKWQ010000015.1, from coordinate 88,255 downwards.
GTAATCTTGATGGGGATACACAAGTCTTCCACCATGCGGCGAATCACCGCCAGCTGTTGGAAATCCTTGATCCCGAATACCGCTTCGTCGGGCTGGACAATATTAAACAGCTTGGTGACTACAGTTGTCACGCCCTCAAAGTGACCGGGGCGGCTCGCACCGCAGAGTACATCGGTCATGGTCGGTACGATGACGCGGGTCTGCTCGGCCATGCCATTGGGATAAATCTCTTTTTCATCCGGGCAAAACAGGTAATCGCAATTTACCGATTCCAGTTTCGCCGAATCCGCCGCCAGGGTGCGCGGATATTTGTCCCAATCCTCATTCAACCCGAATTGCAGCGGGTTCACAAAAATACTGGTAACGACGATATCGCAATTCTTTTGGGCGATTTTTACCAGTTCAAGGTGGGCATTATGAAGGTTGCCCATAGTGGGCACAAAACCGATGCGCTTACCAGCGCGACGCTCAGCCGCCAGGGCTTCACGCAAGGAACTGATGTGATGGAAAACCTGCATTAACACGCCTCAAACTACGTCAGGAGCCGACCAGGGCTGGGGCGCGCGATAATACACGGTCACTGAAAGGATGTACATTTTTCGAACAAAATTTAACCAGCCATTTGGTGCAGGCTAATCACGCTCAAGATATGGCAAGCGAATCACCTCATCACCAACACTCAATTTCCCACCCTGGATAATTTTGGCGCAAAGTCCGCCATAGCCAAACATGGCGGCAGCTCCACCTTTTCCCAATGCTTCATCCATGCGAGAACAAGGGTGACAGAGGGCATTGGTTTCCAGAATTACCTCACCAATCTGCAAACGCTGATAGCGCAGGAGATTCATATTCATGCCGGAAATCACCAGATTGCGGCGCAACAGACGCGGATCTATTGAACTATGGCCGCTATGTTGGCAAATCTGCTGGATGTATTCACTGCTAATCAGCGTAACTTGCCGCGCCGAACCCGGCGTTTTTTTCATGCGATGGTCACCCATCAAACCCAGCTCAACGACTGCCTCAGCTTGGTCAACAACCACTACTTCACCGCGCCGTTCACTGCGCAACCCTATCCATTCCAGTTTGCCGGGGGCGAGATTGGCGCAAAGTTTATCGAGCAATCGGGCTTGGCTGTTCATCGGGGAAACTCACTGGGGATAACCATTGATAGAAATAAAACTGATCCAGCTGGAAATACTCAGGCGTAAGATTATCCACTCAAGCTTACCGAGGGCCACATTTTTTCAGCAAAGAGAAGCTAATGCTTTCAATATACATAGCCCCTCAATATAAAAGATAGGTACTCCACCAACAAACAGGGCGCCGAAGCGCCCTGTTTAATTTATCTCACATCATTACTGAACTGATGTCTTAACAAAGTTTGCAGTAATTGTGCACTTATCTTTTACAGATGCCGTTGTATAGATAGAGCCATTCAGCTTGCCACCACAACCCGTCACGCTCTCGATGGTGTAGCCCTGATCCGGCACTATAGTAAATATCGCGACGTTACCAAAAAGCGTCATTGGGTCGGAATTGCCCACATACCTACTATCATATTCCACCGAACCACCAACAGATACCTTGTAGCTAATTGCCGCAGGCGTTCTATTACTCAGGGCAATTTCCGATCCTTTAGTGCAACTGGCGCCAGCGTTATATTCGCAAACAACAATACCCTCGTCCGAAACAGAAATCAGCTCAAGTGCTTTTGCCACGCCGTCTCGCGTGTAAAGCAGCTTACCTTTTGCAATTGTTGTTGGGATAGAAGCTTGCGGGAAACTATCATCGCTTCTATCGTTAATTTCCATATAGCCACTAACAAAATGCCAGACTTTGACACCATCCGCTGTCTGCTGGAAAAACTCCCTTCTATACATAGACATATCAAACCAATAATCAAAATAACTGGGGGACGGAATTCTGTTCCAGGTTTCAAGAAACGAATACGAATAGGATTTTTCACCATTAGAGCCATATTCCGTTATTGTATTTAGCAGATTGTAACTATCATTCGCGCTGGCCAATACTTTAACAACCGTTTTGCGAAAAACCTTGCACGACTTATTAGCAACCTGGTCACAATAACCTAACCAGGCAGAATTATTATCCTGGTAGATATAAGTTGTCCACGAGCTATCTGCGCTTGAATAATTCCAGGGCGATATACGACTAGACAATCCTTCAATAATATCGTCATTGGCCAAGGTATAAATTCTGCCAGTAGTTCCTACGTAGGTTCCTCGCAAATCGGCCTTGGTTACCGACAATTGCTGTTGCCTAATTAATTTACCATTCCAGGCATAGGCAAAAACCTCATCTGAGCTTGACGGCGACCAGTTGATAGCGACGAAGCCGTATCCAATACCCAGATCGTTTAACACATAATAATCTGTTAATTTTTTGCCATCGCGAAAAACGGTAAAACCGTTGCTGCCAAGGGTCCAGGTCAAACCAGCTTGCGTATCAGTGCCATCAAGATGGCTCAAATTTACACTGCCATCGCTATTGAGTTTGAATAGGCTCGCGCTACCGTCGGTGCCTTGAATCCACTCGCCAATCAGCTTCTCTTTTTCCAGGCTCAATCCTTTCGCGACAGACGCAAGCTGCACAGACTTGTACTCAGAAAAACTACGCTGGATTTTTCCTTCACCATCCAGGAGCACTTTATGCATTATCATGTTGCCAAGCATTGTACTGCCATACTGCTCGCCAATATAAACCTCGATAGACTCAGCAAACCAACTACCAAGCCAATCCATCTGCTTTAGATCTATAGGTTTATCAAAGTGTATATCCAGTTTGTCAACGCCCTGAGTCCAGATAAAACTTTGCGCACCAAAACGAGTTTTCGCTTCACCTTTATTATCGTTATTAAAAGTCAGCACCCAATCGGTATCACCGGCACCTCTGAATAAAATATAGGTGCCGTCATAGCCCAAGCTGCCGGGGTTTACGGAGGCATCATTTTTAATCGTCTCCATTACCTGACCAATCAATTCGGGAGTTGCGTTGTTAATACTAGTTTGCAACTCATTTGTAAGGTCTTTATCCAACACCAAATCCAGCGTGGTTTTGGCGCCAGTGGGTAAGCTGCCACCCATGTCACTAACTATTTTGATCAGCGCTGCCAGCCGGTACTTCTCGTTCTCCCCAACACTCCCCGAGAAGTTTTTCAACTGCAAATCGCTGTTGACGCTTAGAAACGGAACACCATAATAATTCCAGCGCTTTACCATTAATGCATATTCTGCTGTCGTAACATTGGTGACATGAACGGAAAAATTTTCGTTCGCATCCAGTTGTTTGTCACTGCCGGCTTGTACTAACAAGGTTTGCATAGATGGCAACTGCGATACTAATTTCAAGGTCGGTTTGCCCAAACCACCATCTGCCGTAATCAACACCAAATCATTCAGGTGTGCATCATCCACACTCAGGTTAAGTGTGTATTTTCCATTAACATCTGCGGTAGTGGTAAACGTGAGATCGCGAACAGTCGCGGTGACATTTGCATTCGGCACCACTGCATCAATTACCAAACCGCTAATCGCCAGCGATGTCTTTTTCGCTGCGATTTTTACCTGCAGGTTGGCTTGGGTTGACGCGCCTTGGTTATCAGTAACTGTGAGGATTAATTTAACCGTGGTGTCCACGCTGACATTTGCCGATGTTACAGAGAGAGTCGCGGATTTATTATCGCCGAGAGTTACCACTGTACCTGAGTCTGTTGCCCAGCTATAACTCGTAATTGAACCATCCGAATCGGATGCTATCGCTGATAGAGAGATAGTTGCGCCGGATTCCATTTGTGATGGGCCGGAGATACTGGCCGTAGGTGGTTGATTGTTTTTTGGGGTTGATGATCCGCCACCACCTCCACAGGCAGAAAGAACGAGAACACTGAGAAAAAGTGGCCATTTTTTTTGTATTTTCATTTTATAGATCCTTGTTTATCTTTTAATTTTTTCCGCTGTAGCTGATGGATTATTATTCAGGCGCCCTCTGATACATAGAGCAGCCACCCAGATAAATAAACTCTGATAGAAAATAAACAGCTACAGATCAGTAGCTATCATTCTGGAAATATTCAGGAGCAAGGTTATCGAAGCGGGTATATTTACCCACGAAAGCAGCACGACTAGTACCAATTTCACCGTTACGTTGCTTGCCGATAATCAACTCGGCAATGCCTTTATCAGGGCTGTCTTCGTGGTAATACTCGTCGCGGTAGATAAACAGGATCACGTCGGCGTCCTGCTCAATCGCACCCGATTCCCGCAAGTCCGAGTTCATGGGGCGCTTATTGGGGCGCTGTTCAACTCCACGGTTTAACTGGGAGAGTGCGATCATCGGACATTCAAATTCTTTGGCCATACCTTTCAACGAGCGCGAAATTTCAGAAATTTCCTGGGTACGACCTTCGCCTCCACCGGCAACCGTCATCAGCTGTAAATAGTCGACCATGATCATACCGGGGTTGCCATGTTCGCGGGCGATCCGACGAATGCGAGCGCGCATTTCTTGCGGATTCAAACCGCCGGTATCGTCGATAAACAGCAGCTTGTCTTTCATCTTGGCAACGGCCGATGATAGCTTGGGCCAATCCTCTTCAGTCAATTTGCCGTTACGCATTTTGCCCTGATCGATACGACCAATAGACGACATCATACGCATGATGAGCGCGGAGGACGGCATTTCCATACTGAAGATAACCACCGGACGCGGCTGGTTAAACAAAGCGCCTTCCACAAAATTCAGCGCCAGCGCAGTTTTACCCATCGACGGACGTGCAGCGAGAATGATGAGTTCACCGGGTTGCCAACCGGAAGTGCGCTGATCCAGATCGTTAATGCCGGAAGGGACACCGGTGATATCACTGCCGGAGCGAAATAACTCATCGATGCGCTGAACGGTTTGCTTGAGCAACTCGTTAACGCCGACCAAACCACCTTCTTTGGGGCGATCTTCCGCAATTTCGGCGACGCGTTTTTCGGCGAGCTGCAACAGATCATCCGAATCCAGGCCCGCCGGATTCATACTGGATTTGCTGATATCTTGTGCCGCTGCAATCAGTTGGCGCAAAGTTGAACGCTCGCGCACGATTTTGGCGTAGGCCGCAATGTTGGCTGCACTTGGCGTGTTGTTGGCCATTTCGACCAGATAGCCCAAACCGCCTACACGCTCCAGCTCTTCATGCTTGTGCAACTCTTCGGAAAGAGTAATAACATCCAGCGGCTGACCAGCTTCCTGCAGATTGAGCATCATGCGGAAAATGACACGATGATCTTCGCGGAAAAAGTCGCTTTCCGAAACCACTTCCAATACCGCATCCAGGCGGCCATTTTCCAGCATCAAACCACCCAACACCGATTGCTCGGCTTCTATCGAGTGAGGCAGCGCTGAGTTACCGGATAATTCATCGGCCAGGCGACTCTCGAAGCTGGAGGTTTCGTAGGCAGTATTGGGCATAATTCGTTTACTTATTGACTTATAAATAAAAAGTTATCGATCGAACGCTATCAAATTGAGGGCAAAAAAATCGGGCACATCTACAACCCGGAAGGTTATCGATAGTGCCCGATTTCGTCGTGCTTGTCAGCTAATGCCAACGCGCACAGCAATCATCACCAGTAACGAATTACTCAGCAACAACTGCCAATTTAACCGCTTGAATCACTTCGGAGTGCAACTGAACATCGATCTCGTATTGACCGATTTCACGGATCACGCCTTGTGGCAAGCGAACTTCTGATTTGCTAACCGCAACGCCAGCTGCAGTGATTGCATCAGCGATGTCGCGAGTACCGATAGAACCGAACAGACGGCCTTCGTCGCCAGCATTGGCAGCGATGGTCACATTCAGCTCTGCAAGCTTCTCGGCACGAGCAGTTGCTTCAGCAATTTTGCCAGCAGCAGCCGCTTCCAACTCAGCGCGACGCGCTTCGAAGTCAGCGATGTTTTTAGCAGTAGCAGCAACCGCTTTGCCTTGTGGCAACAGGTAGTTACGACCATAGCCAGACTTAACGGTAACTTTGTCACCAATAGCGCCTAAACGGCCTACTTTATCGAGCAGAATAACTTCCATCTCTATTACCCCTTACTCGTGGCTGTCAGTGTATGGAATCAAAGCCAGGTAACGAGCACGTTTGATAGCAGATGCCAACTGACGTTGGTATTTTGCTTTGGTGCCAGTGATACGGCTTGGAACGATTTTGCCAGTTTCAGTGATGTAGGCTTTCAGGGTTTCAACATCTTTATAATCGATGCGCTTGGTGCCTTCAGCGGTAAAACGGCAGAATTTACGACGACGGAAAAAACGTGCCATGGTTATACCCCCTGCTCTTCTTCAAAGTCTTCAGCATCAACACCGTCTTCATCAGACAGGTCTTCTGCATCATCACGACGCTCAGCGCGAGGTGGACGTGCTTTACGCTCACGGCCTTCTTTCTCGGCTTTGAGGATGAAAGATTCTTCAGTGATCGCAGCATCTTCACGCAGAACCAGGCTGCGCAGAATGGCATCGTTGTAACGGAAGTTGGTAGTCAACTCTTCCAACACAGCATCAGAGCATTCTACGTTCAACAGAACATAGTGAGCTTTGTGTACTTTGTTGATTGAGTAGGCCAATTGACGACGGCCCCAGTCTTCCAAACGGTGAACTGAACCACCGTCGTTTTTGATAGCAGAGGTGTAACGCTCTACCATTGCAGGTACTTGTTCGCTTTGGTCCGGGTGAACCAGGAACACGATTTCGTAATGACGCATGTAAGCTCCTTACGGGTTAAAGTCTCCAGCGATTGCTGTGAGACAAGGAGTAGCCGGTTTTCGAATGCTCGCACATCTCATACCCCCGGCCAGTTTGGGGTGCGGAATTGTACGGATTCGGGTGTGGCGATGCAAGGCGAATCCAGAATGTGCGGGGGAAATTCGGGGTAAAGCAGCAGAAAAACGCTAGTAATGCAACAAAAAGCGGGTTACAGCAGGATAAAACGCTAAACACAAAGCCCAAGTGCACCCAACTTTTCAAAATCCACCGGTTTGGCGAAATGATCATCGAAACCCGCCGCCAATGCATTCCGTCGGTCATGTTCCTGACCGTAACCCGTTAGTGCGATAAGTGTAAACGCCTGTGCATTGGGCAATGTGCGCAGTCGGGTCGCAACCTCATAGCCACTAAGATCCGGCAAACCAATATCCAGAAAGATAATGTCAGGCTCGAATTGTGTAGTCACCTCAATCGCCTGCTGGCCGGTATAGGCAGTTTGCACAGTATGTCCCGTAATCGTGAGGAGCTCCGCCAACATATCGGCGGCATCGGCATTGTCATCAACAATCAGGATTTTTTTAGCTTGCAGAGATGAAGGCGTATTTTGCTTCCGCGCAGCGGCATCCGGGCATACAGCGTTGGTATCACTCGCGATAAGTGGTAACACAATTTCAAAGGTACTGCCCTTACCTAAACCCTCGCTGATTGCTTTGACAGTGCCACCATGGAGTTCCACCAGGGTTTTCACCAATGACAATCCGATTCCCAAACCATCCTGAACCTGATCGTGCAAATGCCCGTTCTGGGAAAACAAATCGAAAATAGCATTCACAGCGTCAGGTTCAATGCCAATGCCATTATCGGAAACACGAATATAAACGTTAGGCTCCTGCACCGTTACCGATAAATCTATATCGCCCTCCGGCGGTGTAAATTTGGCCGCATTCAGCAACAGGTTTGCCAGGATTTGCGACAACCGAACCTGATCGCCACAAACCTCTACATACTCGTCCGGAAAAATCACAGACAGACGATGCCTTTTGTTTTCAATAAACGGCGTAGATGTTTCGATAGCGTTATTGACGACGGAATTCAAGTTAACTGCCTCATGCCGCAGCGAAATTTTACCTTGGGAAATACGTGCAACATCCAGTAGGTCATCCACCAACCGTACGAGATGATCAGTGTGGCGCTGAATGGTATTGCGCGCATTTTCCTGGGCAGGTGGCACATCGGGATCTAACCGGCGCAACAATTGCAGCGCCGTGCGAATCGGGCCAAGCGGGTTGCGTAATTCATGGGCAAGCGTTGCGAGAAATTCGTCCTTGCGTTTATCCACTTCGCGCAACTCACGCTCAACTTGCCCCAAGCGCAATAACGCTTTTACGTTGGCAATTAATTCGTCGGGCTCAATGGGTTCGACCAGATAATTATCCGCGCCGCCATCCAGCGCGCGAATTTTATCGGCAGCGCCGATAAACGATGCGGAAGTTTGTAATATTAAAATTGCCTGGGTAGCCGGGTCCTCTTTCAAGCGGCGACAGACTTCAAAGCCATTAATATCCGGGAGTTTTACGTCGAGTAAAATCAGTATTGGTGATTCGCTACGCGCCTTCGCAAGAGCATCTTCACCGTTGGAAGCTTCAATAACTTGCAAACCGGCGCGAATTAAAATGCGTGATTTTGCGTAGCGCGCGCCATCACTATCATCAACATTTAAAATCAGCGCGTCTTTATAGGGCCGTAGCGGCATACAACATTCCTCAAGAATATTTCCCTGTGATCGAGTGCTACGAACGCGTTGTCACATCTGACCCTGAATGCCAGACAAGTGTTCGTGCGAAAGCTCAAGTGACGGCTGTCCGACCAGAGTACGCAAGGTCGATAACAATTGTTGTTTGAACAGGGGTTTAACGTAATAGGCATCAGCGCCTAGGGATAATCCTTTCCGTTTATCTTCGACCTCAGTAACAATAATGACCGGCACCTCACTGCGCGTAGGGTCATTTTTAATTTCCGCCAACCATAACCAGCTGTCTTCACCTTGCAACACAATATCCAGAATTACCGCAGCTGGTCGCTCTGCTGTCCAACGCTCGGTAGCTTCACGCAAATTTCTGGCGGCGACGGTACGAAATTCGGTGTTGTGCAAAAATTTTTCGTATTGCAAATGGACAGAAATATTATCCTCAATGATTAACACCGGTTTGCGCACATCATTGGTTTTGATACGCGCCGGAATTATTTCAATATTCATTTCGCCGGGAATATTAATCGTCATCGGCAGTGTTACCGAGAAGGTTGATCCAACGCCCAATTCACTAACCACAGCCACTTCACCACGCAACAGTTTTGCCAGGTTGCGGCACAACGGCAATCCCAGCCCAGTCCCTTTTACTTTCCGCTGTAACGGATGCTCTATCTGGCTGAACTCTTCAAAAATCAGTTGTAGATCTTCCTGGCGAATGCCAACACCAGTATCGATCACACTAAATATCACCTGATTTTTTTCCGGAACCGATATCGCTTTCACCACAATGTCGCCAGCCTCGGTGAATTTCAGCGCATTGGAAATAAAGTTGCGCAAAATTTGCGAAAGCTTGGCTTCATCGGTAAATAATTCAAGCGGTGTCTCCGGTTCTACAAACGTTAGCGTGAGCGATTCCGATACCAGCAACGGGCGCAACATGCCCCGCAATGCGCTAAACATTTTTTCGACGTCCACTACAGATGGACGCACATCCACTTTACCCGCTTCAATTTTGGCGATATCCAACAAATCATTTACCAATTCATTCAGCCCGCTGGCCGCCTGTAAAATGTATGCAACCTGTTTTTCTTGCTCAAACGTGAGATCGCCATCTACATGATCCAGCAACAACTTTGCCAGTGCGCGAATGGAACTGAGCGGAGTTCGAAATTCGTGACTCATGTTGGATAGAAAACGTGACTTCATTTGATCTGCATGACGCAAATGGCCGGCTTTTTCGTCCAGCTCGGCATAGAGCGCAACCATGCCACGGTTGGTATCTTCCAATTCACGGGTCAGCAGTAACAAGTCATCCTGACGCGCTTTTAATTCAGCGAGCGCAGAAAGCAGCTCCTGGTTTTGCTGCATAATTTCCGCCACGCTGATTTGCGTCGTCATGCTCGCTAGTGGTGAAAAAATCTGATTACTGGATTCCGGTGTAATTAACGGAGCCTGGCGTGGAAATATTTTTTTTAGCGTGATGCGAGTGCCGTTCGTTCCGGTTTTAATATTGAAGCGATCGGCTAAACGGCGCGCGCCAATAATGCCCATCCCCATTCCTGTGGGGGATTTGTAATTACCGGAAAGAATTTGCTCCAGATTAGCGATACCAGGACCATTATCTTCAATAAGAATGGTGAGAATTTGCGGGGGAGTATCACCTTCAATTGAAAAATTAATTTTCCCCTGGCCAGCATAATTAAAAACATTGCGCGCAAGCTCGGATACCGACGTGGCAATACGCACCTGGTCTTGTGTTCCAAAACCACAGAGCTGTGCAATTTGTTTGGCGCGCTGACGCACCGATACAACATCGGTTTCAGTCTTTACCTGTGAAGTAAGAATACGGATGGTCATGGATTGCTCCGGCTATCCATTGAGCGCTTCTGCAGCGCTAGAAGATGTTCCTGAAAAAATACTCGATTCCCTGATAACGACAATTGTTGCGTCGTCACGTTCCCGCGAAAAATCGCGATAGATCACTGCAGCAATCAAGCCGGGATGGCAATGGCGCAACTCGGGATAGGCATCAATGTTCCAGCGTGTATTAATTCCATCGCTGTGAGCAATTAACAAAGCATCACTTTCCCATGCTTCTGAAAACTCCTGGAGCTTGCGCAAATTGCTTCCGACAATGCCATTGTGGGATAACAAATGACGGGAATTATTGGTATAAAAAACACAGACTGAAATGTTGCCTACCCCGGCAAAAACAAGACGCGCATTGTCCGGATCAATTTTGCCAACGGCGACTGCAGCGCCGCGTGTTCCCTGTAAGGCGCCATGTGCGCGCTGCACAATGACGGCAGGTGTTTGATCGGCAAGTGGAGCAACAAGCGCGACCGCTGCATTCGCAGCAATAGCCGCATCGGGACCATGTCCCAGTCCATCCGCAACCATTAATGTCAGCGTGCGCTGATACCCGGCAATTGCCCAGTTATCGCCACAAATTTCTTCGCCTTCGATGGGAACACAAACCACACCTATTTGCCAAAAAGCAGGAACAGGCTGCTCCTCAGTGGCCCAAATCATCATCCATATCACCGTACCCCGGTCAGGCAAGGTATAAATATCAAACTCATGGCTGAGGCGACGCACCGCGCCCAAACCTATGCCGTAAGTTCCTGCGGTGGAATGGCCATCTTTCATTTGCAAATGCAAATCAGTGATCCCCGGCCCTTTATCAATTGCAATCACTTCCACCCCGGAAGTTTCAAGTCCGGTAACACTTTTTTGATGCAAGACGCGCAACAAAATTTCACCGTGCCCGACATGCTTGACAATGTTAGTAGCCGCTTCTGTGATAATTAATGCTAATTGTCCCGCGCGTATTTCATCAAATTGTAATTGCCGCGCTAACACACTGCCCGCTCGGCGGACAACAGCGACGCCGCTGGTGTCTTCCAAACGAAAAGCTAACTGCGTCCCGTAACTAATCAAAACGTTTCACTCAACTTACGTCCACTAAAAAGATTCAGAAAAACATTTTCCTGCAAAAAAAATGCACTCAAAAATGTTTCCACTTTGCGATTTTGACAGTGGTGCCTTTTCCCGGTGCAGTATCAATATGAAAATCGTCAGCAAGCCGCTTGGCACCACTCAGTCCCAATCCTAAACCACCACCACTGGTATAACCGTCCGTCATTGCCAATTCCAGATCGTCAATTCCCGGGCCACTATCGATAAAACGCAATTCAATACCAGCGCGATCGCCCTCCTGAAGACGGGTGACTTGCACTTCACCCCCACCGCCATATCGCAAGGTGTTACGCGCAAGCTCACTCGCTGCGGTTACCATTTTGGTTTGTTCAATAAGGGTGAATCCCAGCGCTACCAAATCATCACGCACTTGCTTGCGGAGACGAACAACATCTTCATCCGTTTTTAACGGCAACACTGTAATTCCGCCCGACGTCGTCCGGGCAGAAAAAAATTCGTTACCCATGTGATTTACTCGCAGAGTATTTGCAAGAGATTGAATCAATCCCGTTGCTCCAGCATTTTTATCCCCAGCTCAACATTGAGTGCAGTGCGCACCCCCTCCAGTGCCAGGCCCAATTCCACCAGCGTAATGGCAACGGCGGGTTGCATTCCCACCAACACCGTTTTCGCGTCGAGGATTTTTGCCATGGCAGCCGTGTCGCTGATCATGCGGCCAATAAATGAATCGACAATATCGAGCGCAGAAATATCAATAAGCACGCCATTAGCGCGATCTTTCACAATGCGTGTGGTGAGATCCTCTTGCAGTGCCATCGCCAGACGGTCATGCATATCCACTTGAATAGTCACCAGCAATAGCCGGCCCATTCGCAAAATAGGAATCCGCTCCATAGGCCTTAACGCTCGCTCGCTGGCAATTGAATAGTTGAACCGGTACGTTTTAATGCAACGACAAAAGCATCTGCCAGCGTTGCTTTAGTAATGACGTCCTCCAGATTGACCCCGAGGTGCACAATCGTTTGGGCGATTTGCGGACGGATACCACTGATAATGCAATCAGCGCCCATCAAGCGTGCAGCGGCGATAGTTTTTAATAAATGCTGCGCGACTAACGTGTCCACTGTAGGAACACCGGTAATATCAATAATCGCAATCAATGCGCCAGTATCTACAATTTTTTGCAGCAGGCTTTCCATCACCACCTGGGTGCGCGCGCTATCCAATGTCCCGATAAGGGGAAGTGCTAAAACGTTTTGCCACAATTGAACGACCGGCGTTGAAAGCTCAAGCAACTCCTGTTGCTGACGCAAAATAATTTGTTCGCGCGCTTTTTGAAAAACCTCGATGGTGTATAGACCCAGCTTGTCGAAAAGCGTACTGGTAGTAGCAATTTCTTCGCCCGCTTGCACTGGATTATCAACCAGTGTCTTGCGCAAATGATCAAAGAGTGGTTCTTTGAGAGCAAAAACAAAGTTCGCGGTCTCAATGGGTGTAAATCCCTGGCGCACACGCAATTGGGAAATTTCTGCCAGTAATTGGCGCAACTCAGTCCATCCAGATTCATCAATATCGATAGAGTTTGTTTGCTCCAGTGTCGCTGCCAGCAATGGCAAAAATTGCTCTGCTTGACTACGGAAATCCGCCGTCGTGCTTTTGTCCCGACGCACACGGGAAGCAAGGCCTGCCAACCAACCTTCCAACAATTGATCCTGAAATTCGGTGATCACTGTCGCAAGGTGCGCACTTTTTGTATTACCCATATCTGTCCTCGAAATTACATTGTTAAATTAAATCGTCATAACCGCTTAGCCAGTATTGAGCCAAGGTTACAAAACGCACGCCAAATAGCGCTAATTTGCAATTTAAGAAGAGTGAGTAGTATGAAAGCGCCGATAGGAGAATGACGGAATTCAGACTAAAACTTTGAATTTATCGATGTAAGCTTTGCAAAATTGTTAAATTTACAAATAAAAAACCAGCATCGGTGAACAATTTCCATTCCAGGAATTTCGTTGTTTTAGTGCATACCGGGACCCGGTCATTTTTAAAATTGAAGCACTCTTTTATCAGCAACACGCAAAAAAACATTTCCCCAGTTAGATTTCAACAAAACCCTGACTTCGAATTACCACTCTCCGAAAGTGGGAGGTCGCCCTTCACGAAAATAATTGACACTTGCTCCACTTCCACCACCGGCTGTTTGACTGGAAGCGAAGGCCAGGATCTGGTCAGACGCAATTTTCTACATAGCTCTCAATACAACATTCAACACAACTCTCGATAGAACAAGGGATTCACAATAATGAATAAAACATTGGCAAAAAATCTTTTACAAATGGCGCTGGGCGGATTGCTCTGCGCGCAAATGGCATTCGCCGATGTCGCACCTTTATCGGTAAGTGGCAACAAAATTCTCGCGGGCGGCCAACCCGCCAGTTTTGCGGGCAACAGTTTGTTCTGGAGTAACAACGGCTGGGGCGGCGAAAAGTATTACAGCGCCGATGTGGTGCGCTGGCTGAAAAATGATTGGGACTCGAGGCTGGTACGTGCGGCAATGGGTGTGGATGAAGGTGGTGGTTATATTCAGGACCTGGTCGGCAATAAAAATAAAGTGAAAGCGGTTTTTGTGTTATTTGCGTTTCATTGATTGGTTTCCAGAGACTGGACTTGGCCGCCGCCTGTTCCTATTCCTGTTTTTTTAATGGCGGGAAGGGAAGGCGGTCTTTTTTATAAATGATTCCAGTTTCAGGAGTGGCGCGATCATTTTTAATCCACTTCAACATTGCATGAAGTGGCACTTACCACTTTAGGTTACAACCTAAAGTAGGTGGTTTGACCAGGAAGCGAGGATTGAAATAACACTACCCCTGAGTACCGGGGCAATCTCCCGTAACGCAATCTTGGTAAACAATCACAATCCTGGTGAACAATAATGAACAATAATTTTCCCGGTCGCATTGCCACTGGCAAACGCACCACCTATCAACGCAAGACAACACTCACTGCGCTCCTGAAAATCACTGCACTGGCTGGAATCAGTTTGCTATCCAGTATCGCCATGGCCGATGTCGCGCCGCTGTCGGTAAGTGGCAATAAAATCCTTGCCGGCAACCAGGTTGCCAGTTTTGCCGGTAACAGCCTGTTCTGGAGCAACAATAGCTGGGGAGGCGAAAAGTATTACAACGCCGATGTAGTGCGCTGGCTGAAAACCGATTGGGGCTCCAATCTGGTGCGCGCGGCGATGGGCGTTGAGGAAGGCGGCGGTTATCTGCAAGATCCCACCGGCAATAAAAATAAAGTCAAAGCCGTGGTCGATGCTGCAATTGCCAACGATATGTACGTGATCATCGATTGGCACACCCACCACGCCGAGCAATACACGTCCCAGTCCATCGCCTTCTTCCAGGACATGGCGCGCACCTACGGCAACAAAAACCATGTGATTTACGAGGTGTACAACGAGCCGCTGGATACCGCGTCCTGGAGCGGCGTTATCAAACCTTATGCGCAACAAGTGGTAAATGCGATCCGCGCGATTGATCCGGATAACCTGATTATTGTCGGTACCCGCACCTGGTCACAACGCGTGGATGAAGCCTCACGCGATCCCATTGCAGGAAAAAATATCGCCTACACCCTGCACTTCTACGCCGGTTCCCACGGCCAGCCAATTCGCGATTTCGCCCAAACCGCGCTCAACAATAACGCCGCGATTTTTGTGACCGAATGGGGTTCAGTGAATGCCAACGGCGATGGCGGTGTTAATTACGGCGAGACTAATGCCTGGGTTGATTTTATGAAGCGCAATAACATCAGCCATGCGAATTGGGCGCTGAACGATAAGGCCGAAGGTTCGTCATCATTAGTTCCCGGTGCCAGCGCCAACGGTGGCTGGGCCGGCTCGCAACTCACCGCTTCAGGTGCATTTGCGAAAGACATTATCCGCAACTGGCCCAGCCCTTCCGGCCCGGTTGATCCCACGCCAACCTGCACTACCGCTAACCCGGGCGAGACCATCCAGGCAGAGAGCTATTGCCAGACTGCCGGTATTCAAACCGAGAGCACCACTGACGTTGGTGGTGGACAAAATGTGGGATATATCGATAGCAATGACTGGATGACTTACTCCGTCAATATCCCTGCTACCGGTACTTACAAGGTCAGTTATCGAGTTGCAGCCTCCGCAGGCGGCGGCCAATTTAAACTGGAAAAAGCCGGCGGCAGCCCGGTGTATGGCAGCGTCAATGTGCCTGCAACAGGTGGTTGGCAAAACTGGCAAACCGTTTCCCATAATGTGGTGTTGCCAGCAGGTGAACAGTTAATTGCGATATCAGCCATCATCGGCGGTTTCAATGTGAATTGGCTGAAAGTGGAAAGCGTTGATAACACCAATCCAGGCACGGTAATCGCCACGCTGCAAGCGGAAGATTTCAGCCAGCAACAAGGCACCCAGACAGAAAATACGACAGATACTGGCGGCGGTAAAAATGTGGGTTACATTGATGCCGGTGATTGGTTGTCCTACGCGGGAACACCGGTAAATATCCCGAGCAGCGGCAGCTATGTGATCGAGTATCGCGTCGCCAGCCAAAGCGGTGGCGGCAGCCTGACGTTTGAAGAAGCCGGCGGTTCGCCCGCTTACGGAACGCTAGCAATTCCAGGTACCGGCGGCTGGCAAACCTGGACCACGGTAAAACACACAATCAACCTGAGTGCGGGCAGCCATAAATTTGGCATTAAAGTGAATGCGGGTGGTTGGAATATCAACTGGATTCGCATTAGCAAAGCGAATTAAGTAAAACGATTTCCCGTCAGTAACACTATTTGCCGCCTTCGGGCGGCTTTTTATTGATGTACTCTTTCACCGTTAATTCTTAGCTCATTATCAATTCTCCGCCCGTCATCATTTTGTCATCTACGCGCCCTAGCTTGATGGTACGTGTTCTACAGGAGCCCATCATGACTGACGACGTAACTTCCCCCGCCTTTGATTACGAGCGTTTTATCTACGAGGAGATGCTCGATAACCTCGATGAAGAATTGGAAATGGAGCTGGATGACGAGCGTTTGGACAAGCTGCTTGATGCCGGTACCCATGAAAGTGGCAAAGAGCTGGATCGCCGCCTTTATTTTCGCGAACTGCTGCGCCTGCAATCGGAACTGGTGAAATTGCAGGATTGGGTGGTCGATAAAAAATTGAAAGTAGTTGTGTTGTTTGAAGGCCGCGATGCGGCAGGAAAAGGTGGCGTAATCAAGCGTGTAACCCAGCGTTTGAATCCGCGAGTGTGCCGGGTTGCTGCATTGCCGGCACCGAATGATCGCGAGCGGACACAATGGTATTTCCAGCGTTATATTTCGCACCTGCCAGCGGGCGGTGAAATCGTGTTGTTTGATCGCAGTTGGTACAACCGCGCCGGTGTGGAAAAAGTCATGGGGTTTTGCAACGACCAGGAATACGAAGAGTTTTTCCGCACCGTGCCGGAGTTTGAGCGGATGCTGGTGCGTTCCGGCATTATCCTGATCAAGTATTGGTTTTCCATCACCGACAACGAACAGCACAAACGCTTTCTGGCGCGGGTGCATGACCCGCTCAAGCAATGGAAATTATCGCCCATGGATATGGAATCCCGCCGCCGCTGGGAGCTGTACACCAAAGCCAAGGAAGTGATGCTGGAGCGCACCCATATCCCCGAAGCGCCCTGGTGGGTAGTGGGTGCGGACGATAAAAAACGCGCGCGCCTGAATTGTATTAACCACTTGTTATCGCAAGTGCCTTATGGCGAAGTGGAGCATCCAGCGGTCGAATTGCCGGCGCGGGTTTACAACCCGGACTATTACCGTGCGCCCATTTCCGAAGCGCTGTTTGTGCCCTCTATTTATTAAATGAGCCTTGTCGCGTTCCGATAAGTTATTGCCGCCTTCGGGCGGCTTTTACATTTGCGTCACCCGAGTATGTTTACCTAAGTTCGCTCCCGCCTCCCCAAAGCCCTGTTAGAATTTCTATTAGCGAACAGGAGGAATGAAACATGTCCGCAGAATTTTGGGAAGTTGGCAGTTACGTGGTAACCGTAATTGGTTTGCCGTTGGCCATATTTGTATTTTTGTATGAACAGCGCAAAGAGCGCGAAAACGAAGAGGAAGAGGTTTACCAGCTAGTCTCCGATAACTATCAGGATTTTCTGCGCATTGCCTTGGAAAACCCCGATTTGCGGCTCTTCTCCACCACCGAAATCCCAACCCTCAACGACGAACAAAAAGAGCGGCTGACGATTATTTTCAGCATGCTGGTATCGCTGTTCGAACGCGCATACCTACTGTTATACGAAGAAGATATGGCTCCGAAACAAGCCCGGCGCTGGAACTCTTGGGAAGACTATATTGTGGAGTGGTGCCACAAGCCGCATTTCCGCGCCTTGTTGCCCAAGTTACTGACCGGTGAAGATCCGAGTTTCGCGGCCTATATCGAGAAAATGGCTGGTATCGCCAGCCAGAATTCACCACCATTGATCAAAGTGGATTAATCCCCGCAATACGGTTCACTCCTTACGGGCTACACACGAATAATCCACTCGCGAGTTTCGTGAATCTTTTTACCGGTAGACAAATACATCCCGGTATCGTGCACCAATGTGTAGCCCGTATGGAGCGTGCGCAATACGGGAGCGCTCCACAATTATCAGCGCGGCAATTATTGCGAATTAACTGCCGTCAATAAGCGATGCGCCTGCTTGCGATACTCCGATGGCGTCATGCCGGTCATGCGTTTGAAAAACCGATGAAAGGCGGACTGGCTGTTAAAGCCGGATTTGTAGAGGATATCCAGCACCGTCTCGCCCACACATTCCGGCGCGGCCAACAAACGTTTGGCCTCTTCCACCCGCTGGCTGTTAATGAACTCGAAAAAGTTCTGCTGGTAATGGTCATTAATAATGGTGGAAAGCTCGCGCGGCTTCACCCCCACCAACTCCGCAAACCGTTCCAGGTTGATCTGGCTTTCCAGATGTAACCGCTGCTGGCGAATCCCATCTTCAACCGCTTTCAATTTTTCATCGATCTGCGGCATTTCCTGCAAGCGATCTTTGCTGATATCCGTAATGGCGATGTGTTCTTGCTGCAATAACTGGCGGGTGTTACGCCAGCCAAACAGGAATACGGCATTGATCAGGATAACGGTGAGGTAGTTATTGAGAATCCCCAGTAGGTCATTGGTCTCGCCGCTGACGTAGTCGCCGAGGAAGTAAGCCACAAACGACCAGAACCAGTGGATAAAAAATCCCCCCAACACCAGATCCGCCAGGCACAGCTCGCGCTCGGAAATCGCCGAATACATCTGCCGCAACTGTTGGCGCAAACGGTACTCGGTATAAGAACACGCGAGCACGTAAACCAGTGGCGAGCATTTAAATAGTGCCCAGACGAATGCCATCGCCATGCGCTCTGCCGGTAACAACTCCGGCCAGTGCGTCGGCACCCAATCGTAAATACTCAGGTCGTAGGTAAAAATCACCGTCACCGCCACCAGTGCAGGCAGGAAGTGAACGCCGTGGTACCAGCGATGGAAATTAATCGCCCGCGACAATGAACGCAGGTAAAAAAACAACACCGGCCCTTGCAACAACAGGCAGGCGGATAAGAGCGCGGGGATGATCGGGTAATTAGCAATCGCCATGGCCTGGAAACTGGCATTCCAGGTAATCAGCGTAGTGGCGAGCGTACCGACGACCAACAGGAAGAAAACCTGAAGCAATCGACGCGGTTGTTTTCGGGGAGCTTGCCCCGCATTGGCCGGTAGCAGCCCCAAGGCCACACACAAAAGGAGGGTTTCGATGATGGTCAACACAATGACCACCTCGTGGAGGTTGAGTAGCAGATTCTTCATTATTTTTATGCTCGCTAAGCGGCTTCTTTAGAGACTGGTGGTTTGACCCGACTGTTAAATTACCACCGAAATTACCCGCCCCACAGTTCCCACTTTGCTATTTCAGTAAGTGGGCCTTCTCAGTTTTACACAATTTGCAAAAAACAGGAGGCACACCGGCCACTTCCGATGAAATAGTGCACAGCATGCAGTGACTGACTGCATCCACTAACAAATACAAATCTAACAATAAAGATGAGAGGCAATATGAAAAAACTAGCCAGCATTGGCCTGCTTCCGCTCGGCCTGCTAATCAGCCAAATCAGCTCCGCCCAAACCTGCGGTTGGAACCAGGTGTGGCGCGATGACTTTAACGGTACCAGCATCGACCGCAACAATTGGTCGCAAGAAGTCAACGGCGACGGTGGCGGCAATGGGGAACTCCAGTACTACACCGATCGCCCGCAAAATATGTGGGTTAGCGGCGGTCTGCTGAATATCAAAGCCATCCGCGAAGCCTACGAGGGCAAAAGTTGGACTTCCGCGCGTCTGCGTACCAAAAACGCGCAAGATTGGACGTACGGCAAGATCGAAGCCCGCATTAAAGCGCCCAGCGCTTCCGGTACCTGGCCAGCATTCTGGATGCTGACCAGCGAACAACAACGCGATTCCCACGGCTGGCCACAAGGTGGCGAGATCGATATCCTCGAAACCGTCAACACCAGCGAAGATATCCTCGGCACCCTGCACTACGGCGCCTACTGGCCTTACAACGGCAACACTGGCTGGCCAAATCCGGACAACCTGATCGCCCCCGAAGCCGGCCGCACCAAAACCGATTTCCACACCTATGCGGTGGAATGGTATGAAGACCGCATGGTCTGGTCGATTGACGGTGTGCCCAAAATCACCAGTTCACGCAGTAAACTCGATGGCCCATCACCCATCCGTTCCAACTGGAATTCTTTCTACAATCGTCCCTTCCACGTCATTTTGAACCTGGCGATGGGCGGCTCTTTAGCTGGTAATCCCAACGGTAGCGAAGGTCCCGAGCAGTTGATGCAAGTGGATTACGTCGCGGTTTACAAGAACGATGCAAGCTGGTCGGTGGAAGGCGATACCTATGTGTATCGCGGTGATACCTACAAGAAATACCGTGTTGATGGACCTGCTTCTGCCAGCTACAACTGGTCGCTGCCAGCGGGTGTAACCATTGTTTCAGGTCAGGGCACTCGCGAGATCGTAGCGTCTATTGGCAACTCTGCCCGCTCCGGTAATTTCAACGTAACCTTCAATACCGGTTGCAGCTTGAAGACCGTTAGCAAGCCAGTCACTATCGAGCAAGGCCGTACCCAATTGCTCGCCGGTTATGAGAGTGGGTTAGGGCTTGCTCACGTGCAAAATGGCATCGCACTTGGTGCCGGCGCAATTGTTAACAACCCGGCTCCGGGCGCGGTTAACACCTCTGGCAAAGTGCTGCACTATGTGCGCGATGCCAGCCAAACCTGGGATAACCTCAAGCTCACCGGCTTTGGCAAGCTGAACGCGGGCGAGCTGCGCTCCGGTCGCGCCAAAATTTTTGCCGATGTTTATTACCCGGCTTCCGCGACCAACCTGCTCGGTAAAGAAATCGGTGGCGGCCTGGAAAACAATGCGGTGGTCAGCGCAACCCCAAGCTGGGATGGCAACACCGGTCGCCTGGCGCGCTTCAATGGCACTATCGGTAAAGCCGGTGAGTGGCATACCGTTGAGCTGGGTTATACCGGCACGCCGGACTCCAATATCGCCGCCAGCCAGGCCGATAATCTGGTGTTGATGGTAGAAGCCGGCTCTAACCGTGCGGCAGATTTCTACCTGGATAACATCCGCATCGTTTGGCCCGACAACGGCTATAACGTGAAACAAACCATCGCCAACTTTGACGGCATCAGCAATGGCGCCATCAAAGCAGCGCCTTACACCAGCGGTGTCCGTACTACCGTCGCCAACCCAGCACCAAACGCCGTGAATAACTCGGCTAATGTGTTGCGTTATGTCCGCGATGCCGGAGCAACTTACGATACCCTCGCCTTCAACGGCATCACTGGTATCCGCGATGCGATGGATGCCCAACACGGTATGGTGCGCGTAGCAGTTGATGTTTACACAACCGCGCCAGCAGGCACTATCATTTCCCTGAACCTGGAAAACGAACTGCAAGTCAGCGCGGTAACGCCAGCAGATTGGCAAGTGGGTCGCCACAGCTTCTACCAAACCGAGACCACCAAAACCGGCCAATGGGAAACCCTGGAATTCAATTTCAACTTCCGTGCGGCATTGGGCGATTGGGCTAATAACAAAGCCTCTGCGCCGTTCACCGGTATTGACCAGTTGATATTCCTGATCACCCCCGGCGTGGCCAGCACTGGTACGTTCTTTTTCGATAACTTCCGCGTGATGGAATACAACAAGGATGCACCGGCAACCCCAGGCACATCTTCGAGCAGTTCATCACAAGTCGTTGTACCAGGCACCAGCTCAAGTTCTGTTGCGGTGACTAGCAGCTCGCGTAGTTCCAGCTCCGTAACGGTCACAACCAGCTCACGCTCATCCAGCTCGGCTGTTACTACCAGCAGCAGTTCCAGTGTGATCGGTTGTGGCAGCTGTCCATCAGTGCTGGTTTCACAAGGCCGCCCGGTCACAGCAAGCACCCAGCTAACACCCGCAACCAATGCGGTCGATGGCAATCCGGGTACCCGTTGGGAATCCAGCCATGCGCTTGACCCAAGCTGGATCATGGTGGATCTGGGCAGCCAGAAAGCACTGACTCAAGTTGTTATCGATTGGGAAGCGGCTAACGCCGGGACGTATGAGATTCAAGGCAGCAACAACGGTACCAGTTGGACCAACCTGAAAACCGTGACGGGCGGTACATTCGGTACCCGTACCGATACCCAATCCGTAACCGGAACCTACCGTTACCTGCGCATCTACGCTACCGCACGCAGTGCTGGCAACCAATGGGGTTACTCGATCTGGGAATTGAAAGTCTATGCACAGGGTGCGGCGTCCAGCAGCTCTTCTGCAAGCTCACAAGGTCCTGCAACCTCGTTGAATATCGCTGCTGCAACGGCCAGCACGGCGCTCACTCCTGCGGCGAATGCGATCGACAAAAACAGTGGCACCCGTTGGGAATCTGCCCATGCACTCGACCCAAGCTGGTTGGTGCTGGACCTCGGCACAACCAAAACCCTGAGCAGTATTGCTATCGATTGGGAAGCAGCTAATGCGGCGGATTATTTGATCCAGGGTTCGAACGACAACAGCAACTGGACCAACCTTGCCAACAGAACCGGCGGCGCGTTTGGTAACCGCACCGATACCCTGCCCATCGCTGGCAATTATCGCTATGTACGCATTTACGCCACCGCACGCAGTGCCACTAACCAATGGGGCTACTCTATTTGGGAAGCACGAGTGCTTGGCTGGTAAAGAGACACGAGTGCTTGGCTGGTAATGCAACAACAGTGACCGGGGCTTATGGTTAACCAATCAGCGGCTCCCTCATTCCAGCCCCGTACCCTGCGGGGATGGATGACGCTTTTCACCCGGCACTGGCGTGCCGGTTGCCGGGTGATTTTTTCAACGTAATAAAACCAACACGCAAGACAGCTACTACACCCAGGGAAGCTATAAGCGGCAGGCATCGGGAGAGAGAGGCCCGCCAGGCGTCACATAAAAGACGGTTTACCACTCCTGTGAAAACAATAAATTCCTCTGGAGGAACTATGAAATTTAAAATCAACCCCATGGCTCTCGCGCTCTTGAGCGTTACCGCCATGACCACCCAGGCGCAAACTGCCTATAACGATGCCTGGTGGGCGACGCCGAATGCCAATGCGGATTTTGTTGACCAGTTCGATGGCGTTAACATCGACCGCAACAAATGGCTGGTGGAAAAAAACATCTTCGTTAATGGCGAAGACATTGATTATCAGGACGTAGAATATCCGGCGGCTGATTGGACCTTCCGCGTTGGGCAACCCGATACCGGCGCGAGCGATGGCAAAGTATTGAACCTGAAAGCCCGCTATATGGACGGCCAGATCCAGGATTACTACGGCGGCAACGCCGGCCAGGGCAAACCGCTGTTTATCCGCGCCGGCCGGATCGAATCGCAAATTACCGACTCCAGCACGTTCGTGTACGGTAAGTTCGAAGCCCGAATCAAAATGCCACCGGCACGCAATGGCGAATTCCCGGCCTGGTGGTTGTTAGGAAACTTCCCGGATGTGGGTTGGACCGCCTGCCAGGAACTGGACATCATCGAATTCACCGGTGCCAACGCAACTAAAGCCCCGCAAACCCGCTGGTCTGCCCCCTACCCGGCTTACGGCGGCAACCCCTTCGGCACTACTTACGCACAACTGGGCATTAGCCCCAGCAACCAGTACGTTACTTATGGTGTGATCAAAACCCCCGAGTACATTGAGTACTACATCAACGGGGTGAAAACCTTTAGCTGGACCAAAGCCGAGCGCGGCGATCAACCCTGGCCGTACCTTACGCCCATGCGCATGATCCTCAACCACGCCATCACCCATGTGGAATGGCCGGATGTAGGTAATTACAACAAGTTCAGCACCGACGCGAACGTCGCCAACAAAACCGGCTACACCCGCGTGACTGGTGGTGTGACTGAATACGAGTACCTCGATACAGCGAGCATGAACACCAATATCGGCCGCACCGGTACTGACTTCCTGGTGGATTACGTGGCGCACTGGCCGCTGCCAAGCTCCGATCCATCGCACAAATACATCGACGAAAGCAAATACAGTTTCTTCCGCCCGACTAACAACACCAAGGGTTTCTACTCGCTGAAAGGTTGGCTGGCGCCAGTGTCCGTCACGGCCGATGCGTACTTGCAAGAAGGCGATAACGCCTATCGCGATAACAGTGCTAAAAACGCGGCGGACGGTTACGTCGGTTCCAAGTGGGCGACCCCGCGCGACGACAATAACCACTCTGTCACCATCGATTACGGTATGGACAAACCGATCAAATATTTCTGGATCGAGTGGAGCTGGAACCTGCCCAAGTCCTACGACATCTACGGCAAAACCTCCTCCGGTAGCTGGGAACATGTACTCACGTCTGACCAGCAAAGCGTAGGCTGGGCCACCCATACCTTTGATGTGAACAAGACTTACCGTTACATCAAGCTGGTTACCAAGGGACGTATCGACAAAGCCGAGCCGATCTGGCTGCTCGAATTCAAAGCCTTTGAAGATGTCGCCAACGTTTATCCAAAACCGGCTGGCACAGCGCAACTGGATCGCTCCATCAACGTGTTGAACAACGGCAATTTCGCTGGTGGTTTGGCCGGTTGGGCGGGCGAGAACTATGACGGTTCGGGTGCGGCTTACTCAGTCGTTAATGGCGAAGCACGCATTACTGCCGCGGCTCAAGGCACCGGTTCAGGTTCTTACCAATTGCACACACAAGGTTTCGGTTTGAAGCGTAACTATCGCTATCAAGTGACCTTCCGTGCGCGCGCTGAATCGCCACGCAACATTCAATTGCGTTTGTCGGAAGATCAACTGAACCCATCAGCGGCTGGCACTTACTTGCTACAAACCGTTGCATTGGGAACCACTAATGCTAACTACAGCTTCAATATCGATTTCACCGCCGGTGATAACGCGGGCCGCCTCGCTTTCCTCTTCGGTGGAATGGGCAACGCGACTACTTATATCGATGATGTTGTAATCCGCGAAGTGGCTTACATCGGTTCCGGTGATCCATTGGTTCCAGCGATCAGCGCTACCAATTTCTCCGGCGCGAGTTCCGGCTGGGAAACTGAATGGTGGGGTGCAGCTGCACGTGCAGTGGATGGCTCAACCGGCAACAAAGCCAGCGGCATTCCCGGTGTGGCAGACAATCAGGACCTGTGGGTCAGCGTGGTTATCGACCCGAACTACGAAGTGAAAGAAGTATTGGTCGCGGGCGATAAATCATCCCCCCGCAGCCTGGCACAGTTCAGGGCGGAATACGGCACCGCCAATAACACCCTGATCAACTGGACCAACAGCAATACCGACGGCACTTACGAAAGCTTTACTAACTTCGCGGCCTTGCCACCGGCGAACGAGCGCAACTTCCGCTTCTGGTTCCGTCCACCGGCAGGTGAAGTGGTTGAGGTGGCCGATGTGCAGTTAATGGCGGTAGACCTGAAACCGCACCGCATCTACACCATCAACCTGGATGGCACAGGCAGCATCACACCCACCGGCACTGTTCGCTACAGCAAAAACAACACTGACTCGGCAACTTACACCTTCACTCCACCTGCCGGCCAGCAAGTAGCAAACGTGATTGTGGATGGTGTTTCACTCGGCGCATTGAATAGCTACACCTTCAATGCGATTTCCGCGAGCCATACGATTGCCGTGTCCTTC
Source organism: Cellvibrionaceae bacterium (assembly GCA_021151825.1). GTDB lineage: Bacteria > Pseudomonadota > Gammaproteobacteria > Pseudomonadales > Cellvibrionaceae > Cellvibrio. Next base: position 62,492 of record JAGKWQ010000015.1, on the reverse strand, counting down.
ACGGGCAACAGCAATCCGGTTAGCAGTGCGTCATCCAGCAGCCGTAGCTCTTCATCCACGCCCGTCAGTTCCAGCAGCACTCCATCAACCGGTGTGCTGGTATCACAAGGTCGCCCGGTTACCGCCAGCACCACTATGTCGCCTGCAGCGAACGCGGTAGACGGCAATGCGGGAACCCGTTGGGAATCCAACCACGGTGTCAGCCCAAGCTGGATCATGGTAGACCTCGGCAGCAGTCGCGCATTAACCCAAGTGGTTATCGATTGGGAAGCAGCGAACGCCGCTAACTATGAAGTGCAAGGTTCAACCAATGGCACCAGCTGGACCACATTGAAGACCGTGACCGGCGCGGCGTTTGGCAACCGCACGGATACCCACACGGTAAGCGGCAATTATCGTTACGTGCGTGTTTATGCAACGGCACGCAGCACCGGAAATACCTGGGGCTACTCAATTTTCGAATTGAAAGTCTACGCGCAGGGCACAACGCCAAGCAGCAGTTCGTCATCCAGTGTTGCGACTGCAGGTCCATTAACACCCGTCAGTGCAACCGCCAGCACGGCGTTAACTGCAGCAGCAAATGCGATTGATAAAAACGGTGGCACGCGCTGGGAATCTGCACACGCGATTGATCCAAGCTGGTTAACCCTGGATCTGGGTAGCGCAAAAACACTGACCAATATCGCAATCGATTGGGAAGCGGCAAATGCCGGCGCTTACAAAGTCCAGGGCTCCAATGACAACGCCAACTGGACCGATATCACAAGCAAATCCGACGGCACATTCGGCACTCGCACCGACACACTGTCATTGAATGGAAACTATCGCTACGTGCGCATTTACGGCACGGCACGCAGCGCGGGTAATCAATGGGGTTATTCAATCTGGGAGGTGCGCCTGACCGGGCTTTAATAACCGCCCCGGCTCTCATAAAAAATTATTTTATTCGGTCATTACTTTTTAAATGAAAAAGCCGCCTGTGTTTTTTGCAGGCGGTTTTTTTGAAATTACTTCGTAGTCCGTTTGCCCATTGGGGTTAGTGTTTCGAAAACGCATAAATACATCCATGTAGCTCCCTTTCGCCATCCATGGCTCGAGGGTTTCGAAACACTAACCCCAACGTCAAACTCACATCGCGGTAATTCGAAATAAGTACAAAAAAGCTCAATCAAAAATATCAACTAACGGACGCCATATCATGCTCAAGACCAAATCACTCGTATTATCCATGTTGTTCTCACTCGGCCTCAGCGCAACCGCTAACGCCACTATAATTACTTTCGATGATTTACCGGCAACCGAATCCGATGCTATTGCTGCGGGTTATCACGGTTTAAATTGGGGCGACGAATTCTGGACCAGCGTTGCCTACATCCACAAAGACACACTACCCGGCACCGGTTTTGAAACCGGCGTTGTTTCCGGCAATTACGCCGCCTTTAATAATTTCGCCACTACTTCAACCATTACCGGCGATATTTTTAATTTCAACGGCACCTATTTAACGGCTGCCTGGAATAATGGATTGAACGTAGAAGTCAGCGGTTTTTTAAATAACGTTTTACTCTTCACCCAAACCGTTATCGTCAACACCACCAGCGCACAATGGTTTGATTTTAATTATAACGGCATCAACAAACTCAGCTTCCGCTCCTGGGGTGGCTCACCAACAATTCCCGGCGAAGGTGGCGAACACTTCGTCATGGATAATTTCACCATCAACGAATCTGCAAAAGTTCCCGAGTCATCACCATTAGCACTCTTGCTCATCGGCCTCACCGCTATCGCCTTTGGCCGCAGAACCAAAACCCATTAATTCTCCGTTAGCAATAACGTCCCGCTTGGCCGCTACAAAGCAATTTGTAGCGGCTTTTTTGTTTTTGGGGTAGATTCACATGCCTCAACTATCGGCTCTAACTTACACCTCACTTTAAGGACTCCAATGAAAATGGATCTAAACATTGAACAATTAGCAGCCAGATTCAGATTACTGGAAACACATGAACTATTACGGTTGTCATCCACAGAATTGAGCGAGACTGCACGAACGGTTTTGCAGCAGGAATTAGATAACCGTAATATTCCCGCTATTACTCAAGACATGAAACCGAGCTATACACAACACTCAGACTCAATAAACATATATGCCTCAGCGCCGGAACGAATAGTTGCAAGGCTCATAGATATCGCAATTGTTTACATGTTTATTTTTATAGCAGACTCACACGTTATTCCCACTGCAATACCCGCGATCATCGCTGTCTTATATATTTTATTTCAGGACAGTATTTTTTACGGAAAAAGTATTGGGAAAATAATAATGAAAATTACTGTTTTACGTGAAAACACCAAACAAACATGTAGCCCGTGGCAATCGGTAGTTAGAAATTGTTTTTTGTGGGTCTTAGGCATTATTGATCTACTGCTGCTCATAAACAAAAAGAAACAGCGGATTGGCGATTGGGCCGCTAGAACCATTGTGATCAATGACAGAAACTTGTTTAATTATCAAAAAAGTAAAACAACAGACCTTACTAATTGAAATCCCCAAAAGAATAGGAAACATAATGATCTACCAAGGCAGTTGCCGTTGCGGCACGATAAAACTTGAAGTGGAAGCACCAGACGAGTTGAAGTCGAAAACTGCAATTGCTCAATCTGTAATGTGAACGGCTTTCTACATTTAATTGTGCCACTGCACAATTTTCGCATCACTGCCGGTGAAGATAATCTCACACATTCAATACCCCCATAGCCAAACACAAATTCTGCAAAACCTGCGGCATAAAACCTTTTTATATCCCGCGTTTAAATACCGATGAAATGGAGATAAATTTGCGCTGTTTAACACCACAACCTGAATCAATAAAAATCATAAACGTTGACGAGCAGAACGGGGATGGCATTGTTCGAGGCAGCTCCCCAACGTCCGTAAGGAATCCCATGTACCGCACGCTACATCGCCTTTTCCTCCGCTTGGCTGTGGTGCTGGCGGGGCTCTGTGTCCTGACCGCTACGGCGAAGGACGAACCACGTGTACGAGCGCGAGAGCTGGGCGTCGCGCCGGGCATCTTCAGCCCTGGCACTCACAACGCGATCACTGATGTTGCTGGCGTACGTGTCGGCCAGGTGACGCTGCGCGAAGGCGACACAGTTCGCACCGGAATCACCGCGATCCTGTCGCACCCTGGTAATGCCTATCGTTCACGGGTGCCCGCAGCACTGCACGTGGGCAATGGCTTCGGCAAATTTATCGGCACCACCCAGATCAACGAGCTGGGCGAGCTGGAAAGCCCGATCCTGCTGACCTGCACGCTGTGCGTGTGGAAAGCCGCCGACGCAATGGCCGAGTGGATGCTGGCACAGCCGGATATGCAGCAAGTGCGCTCGTTGAATGTGGTCGTGGGCGAGACTAATGACGGCAGACTTAATGACATCCGTGCACGCCCGATCACCGCTGCGGCGGTGCGCACTGCACTGGAAAGCGCGAAGAGCGGGCCAGTGCAGGAAGGCAGTGTCGGAGCTGGCACCGGCACGACGGCGTTCGGCTGGAAGGCTGGCATAGGTACGTCATCGCGTAAGCTGCCCGAGAGTCTGGGCGGCTGGACAGTAGGCGTGCTGGTGCAAGCCAACTTCGGCGGTGTGCTGCAGGTGGAAGGTGCGCCCGTGGGGCGCGAACTGGATCGTTATGCGTTTCAGAACGCGGTTGCTGCGCGGGAGAATACACGTGGATTGGCTGATGATCGCGGCGATGGTTCGGTGATCATTGTTATTGCCACCGATGCGCCCTTATCGGATCGCAATCTGCGGCGTTTAGCCTCACGCGGCATGATGGGCTTGGGACGTACCGGCAGTTCCGCATCCAATGGTAGCGGCGACTACATACTGGCATTTTCGACCGCCGAGTCAGTGCGGCGTGAGTTTGATGCGGTACGGTTGCAAACTACCGAGCTGGCGAACGACCAGATGAGTGCAGTGTTCCAGGCCAGCGTGGATGCGGTAGAGGAGTCGGTCTATAACGCCCTGTTCATGGCAACCACAGTGAGTGGCAATGGACAAACCGTGGAGGCTATTCCACTGGATCAGGTGCGGAAGGTTTTGCGCAAGCATGGGGTGAGAGTACCGGCGCGTTAGGAGCATAAGCATCCCGCATTCCGTTAGATTCCATGCGGGCTACGTTGAGACAAGTTTACGAGCGACCACCGAGGATGCGCGAGGGAAGGAAAAGCAGCGCGCGCAGAAACGCGAACACGGCATCAAATGCGATGCCGAGCATGCGGAAAGGAATGGAAATGAGCCATATGATGGGCCACAACACCAGCGCGAGTAACGCCAGCGGCCAGCAAATTGCCCATAACAATAACCAGCAAAGAAACGTCAGCATCTCCAATTCTCCCCTTCAACATCACGTGTTTTAGCTTGGACGCCAGTGCGGGAGAATTGGATTCAACCTGCCAAAACTTATTTGCTCTCCGGCGTCAAATCAATCGCTGCACGGAAACTACCATCCATATAAAAAGGCACTGAGGCATGATCATGGGAAATCAGCCATTGTCCATTGATTTTGCGCAATACAAAGGTGGTGCGCAACCATATCTCGCGATGCTCACCCTGTTGCGTGCCATGCATTTTTCCCAGTGCTGTTGCTACTGCCAGATGTTCATCCACCGTAATGTCGTAATCTTGCATGTCCATTTCAAGCGGGCCGTCCCAAGTCGCCAGCCACTCACCAAGGCTTTTTACATCCAGCCCGCGGTGCAATAGTGGCGGCGCCAAGTCATATATCAGTGCATCTTTTGTATATGCAGACACAATAGCGTCAGCATTGTGTTCAGCATAGGCGCGATGCAATTGCTCAAAGAGCGCTTCAATTTTTGCTCTATCGGATTGGAATACATTTTTTGATGCGGCGAGACTCATAATGATTCTCCTCTAATGAATAAATTACGCTTTCACCCGTGTTGCAACCTGCGAATAATTTATTTGCAGGTTATAAATCAAGGCTTCCTTCAACAGAATCATCCAACTGTTTTCCGGTAGCAGCGCCAATTAGCATTTTTGCACCCGCAACAATATTTCCATGTTTGGTGTTCCAGTAATAACCCTCTACGGGCGTCACTTTAATTGCCGTGATACGCGGATCATCCTGACCTTCGGTAAACCAGGTATTTAATAACGGTTCCCACAACTCGGAAATTTTTTCGCGATCCTGCGAAATAGATGCGTGCCCGTTAATTTCCAGAAAATAGGAATGGGATGACGCCTGAAAATATAAGCGAACGCGCGGATCAATTTTTACTTCGTCATTCTTGTGGCTATCAATAGGGCTTAAAAACCACAGGTTTCCAGCCTCATCAACCTGACGCACCGCCATAGGCCGTGCGCCACTGGAATCACCTACTGTCACTGCAGTACAGAAAAAACAACTTTCGGTTTTATCGACGACATCCTTTATTTTCTGAATCGCGTCTTGTCCATGTAAATTGGCGCGATTACTTTCATGATTATTTGCAGTCATGGAATACTCCTCATGCAATCAATTAACCTGCTTAAATTGTCGACAATATACTCAGCTCTCAAGTTCCCTTTACGTAGGTCGTATGGAATCTGGCGAAATACGGACAGACGTAAATAAATGCGAAAATATCCCGCATTGCGTTACACTCCATGCGGGCTACGAGAGGAGATAATCATGATTTACCAAGGCAGCTGCCATTGCGGCACAATAAAATTTGAAGTGGAAGCATCGGAATCGGTAGAGGTTGAAAATTGCAATTGTTCTATCTGCAATATGACCGGCTTTTTACATTTGATTGTACCGCTACGCGATTTCCGATTAATAAGTGGCGAAGAAAATCTCACTACCTATACCTTCAATACCGGTGTGGCCAAACATAAATTTTGCAAAACGTGTGGAATCAAACCTTTCTACGTTCCGCGCTCAAACCCCGATGGCATGGATATAAATTTACGTTGCTTAACGCCACAACCGACGTCGGTGACAATAGTAAATTTTGACGGCCAGAATTGGGAACAACACGCCCACACCATCGCCCACAAAAGCCGTTAACCAACCCCGCAATATAAACGTAGCCCGTAGGGAGTATAACGAAATACGGGAAAAATCTTGATGCAGAAGGCTTCCCGCATTACGTTTTACTCCCTACAGGCTACGTGTAGAACTAAATGAATAGGGACGCGTCTATAAATTATAGATGAATTTAAAAGGAGACTATTTTATGGCGCTTCCTGATACAACACATCGCGTTGCATTACATACATCCGGGGAAACAAATCAACGGATAGCAGAAGCTACACAGCGTTCCATCGCCTATTACCGCACCCACCCGGTTGAAATTCCCGCTCGTTTAAGAAAACTGGATCGAGAGTGGGATATTGAGCGGATTTTGGAAACCAATGCATCCACGCTAATTGTTATTTCGTGCATTCTCGGTTTCATTGTGCATAAATTATTTTTTATTATTCCTTTGCTAGTGGGCGCATTTTTATTACAGCATGCATTACAAGGCTGGTGTCCACCGCTTCCCATAATGCGTAGATTGGGTTTCCGTACCGCATCGGAAATTGAAGTTGAGCGTAAAGCGTTGGAAAAGATGACTCATCGCCCCGATGCAAGCCTCTTCTAAAAAGAAAACAATATCACCAAAGAAAATAATCGCCGCGCTCAATGACCCACGAAAAAGTGCGCAGGCGATTAATCTCGTTTATGCCCGGGATAACCAACCGGGAATCAGCCGAATCAAAAAAGGCAAAGAATTTTATTATTACATCGGCAAAAAAAAGTTACGCAATAAAGCAGCATTGGAGCGAATAAAAAAGCTGGTCATTCCACCTGCCTGGAAAAATGTATGGATTTGCCAATTAGAGAACGGCCACCTGCAAGCTACGGGCATAGATGCGTTAAACCGCAAGCAATACCGCTATCACAATTCATGGAATAGCTTCCGCAACACTACCAAATTTTACCGGCTCCATGAGTTTGGCAAAACCGTGCCTGACATCCGCAAACACGTTAAAAAAGATCTGGCGAAGCCGGGGCTGCCCGTTGAAAAAGTATTGGCAACCATTGTAGACCTTATGGAACAAACCAGTATTCGCGTGGGTAATAATAGCTACGAAAAACTTTACGGGTCTATAGGGCTAACCACCTTAAAGGATAAACATACCAGTATCAGTGGCGATAAAATCCGGTTTATCTTTAAAGGAAAAAAAGGTGTTGCACATAACATCAGTTTGAAAAATAAAAAACTGGCACGCATTATCAAGCAATGCCGCGACATTCCAGGCAAAGAACTCTTCCAATATTATGATAATGAAGGCAACCACAAAGCCATCGATTCCGGCATGGTCAATGATTATTTAAAATCGATTACTGGCAAGGATTTTACTACCAAAGATTTTCGCACCTGGATTGGAACGGTAAAAGCACTGGGTGCATTTAAAAAACTTGAAGTGACCGAAACAAAAGTCCAAATAAAACAGAATATGATTAAAGTACTAGACGAAGTAGCGGCGCACTTGGGTAATACGCGCGCCGTCTGTAAAAAATATTATGTGCACCCCGTCATTCTGGAATTATGTGAAAGCAACACATTACATGAATATTTTTCAAAGCCCGAAAAAATAAAGCAATCGATTAGCAAGCTGCCCCTGATGCAGGAAGAAAAATTGCTGCTGCACATTATTGAGCAGCAGCAACCTTCCATTTCAGTTCACCAGTGATACACACATGGATACAGTACCGATAAGCAAGCTTAAGAGCGCTGATAAAATTGCCCATGCCGGTTTATAAGACAGCAATAACATTAACGCAAAAGCAACCACCGCGAGCACACCAACCCACGCCGTAGCTCCCACCGCCCAGCCTTTATAAATCACCGCCCCGATCAATGATAAAAATAAACCGGCCCAGCCCGCCAGTTGTAAAAATGGAAAATAATATTTATGCAAGGTTGCAGTATTTTTTCCAAATACATCCTGGCGATGGCGATCAATAGTCAGTGACAAAACCAGAAAACCAAATATTGCCCAGGCAAAACTGGCGATAACGGCAAATGAATTATTCACGACAACACCTCATCACCATTCGTTATTATTTCATCAGCCCGCATTTTTAATTTAGCGGTTTTGGCAACCGGCTCGGGACGCTGCGCAATGGTTAGCGCGATATACGCAAAGGCACCGCCGAGTGCAAGCAACATTAAATCCATACCCGCCAACACCCAATCACCATTCGGTATTGATATCCCCAAATGCCGTTCAGTAGTGAATACATTTACCAATGGTAGCAGCACATAAAGTGCAGCGGTTATTGCGCTAACTTCAACCCAACCGCAACGAATAGAACGAAAAGCGGGATACACCAACAACATAAACCAGCCGATAAACATCGCATGCACTTCCCACTCACGGCGCGCCGCCATATCTGCCGGAATAAAACGATTTGCCCAAAAATAGATAGCTACTGCACCCGGTAAGCCTGCGATGGTTCCAATATTTAATCGCTCCACCACATTATGCCCGAACGAAAACTTTCCATTTTTTAATGCTTTTGGTCGGCGTTTGACGGTCCACAACACCAAGCCAGTGGCGATCATCGCACAGCCCAATAATCCTGCCAGGAAATACAACCAGCGAATAACGATATTGGCGAACACACCTTCGTGCAATCCCAAGATCACATTATTAGTTTTTTCTACAGCGCTGACAGGGCGTTCGTTATTTTCGATAACTTCCCCGCTGAGGCCATTTAATTTAAGTTGCGCTGGCCGGGAAATATCGCGGTCATAACGCGGAGTCAACGTAATAACAGCAGCGGAATCACCGGGGAATTGCACGCTGATATTGCGCACCTGGTCTTTACCGAATTCCTGTTCGCCAATTTTCATGGCATCCACCAATGAATAAAGTGAGGCGGTATTACCATCACGCTTTCCCTGATCGAAGAAGCGGCGCTCACGCATTTCTTCATCGCCAAATAATATTTTGGGCGCGAGCGGCATATAGGTGTATAAATAAAATAACAATCCACTAAAGGTAATCATGATAAAAAATGGTAGCGACGTAATACTGATTACCGTGTGCATATCCATCCAGGAGCGCGCACCTTTGCCACGTCGAAACGTAAAAAATTCACGCACGATTTTTTTATACACAATTAAAACGCCGGTGATAATGGCAACAAACATAAACATGGTGCAAATACCAACGATCCAGGTAGCCGCTTCATAAGGCATATAATGCAATGCCCAATGCATACGATATAACAGCAAACCGCCACCGGTTTCGCGTGGCTTTGCAGCTTGCACAGCGCCAGTTTGTGTATCCAGAATTTCTGATGGCCCGCCAAAACGCCCACCGCCACCGCGCCCTTGCTGGGGTGCTTCACCCGGTTTGGGCGGGTTGCGCCAACTAACAGTTAAATGCGGCGTTTCACGCGCACCGGGAATATTGATGTTCCAGGAATCCGCACCGGCTGCTCGCGCGTATAAATGTTTTTCTGCCATTACAACAGCCACTTCCGGCGCAACGGGTTTACTTTGCAGCGGCAATTCCGGGCGCATCCAGCGATCAATTTCCATATAAAAATAACCGGCGGTCCCGGTTATAAAAATAAAAAATAATACCCAGCCAACAACCAATCCCGTCCAGGTATGCAACCAGGTCATGCTTAAGTGAAAATTGTCTTTCATAATAAATCAGGACCCGGACTGTTGAAGTGTGTGTAATAGAAATGCCAGCGCACTAACAACGCCGGTCGAAATAATAATTCCCAACCATGCGCGCTTGACGGTTTTTACCGAGAACACCCAAATAATGGCGATAGCAAAAATGATGTAACCCAGCATGGTAGATAACATCAAGGCATCTTGCTGCGGCATCGGCAATAAATGCGTCAACAATAAAATGGTCGCTGTAGCAAGGGCATAACCACCCAGCACAGCAGCAGTAATTCGAGAGGTAACCAATAATCGATAATAAGGATGACCTTGTTCAATTTTTTTAGCTTTTGCACTCATAGCAACTCATTATTTTTTGCTGCACTGGAAATGGAAAAAATGCCCGTCATTAAATGAGCATTTTTTCGAGTTCCAAATGTAAATGATTAAAAGGTTAATTTCAGGTTTACATAAAACTGGCGCAAGCGCGGATCATTAAAGCGGCTGTAATAGTTTGTTTGCGACATATCTATCGCTTCCTTGTTGAAAACATTCTTAATCCCCAGCGTTAATTCTGCATCGCCATCAACTGCTGTACTCACCGTTGCAGGAAACAATACGGTTTTTGCATAGATATCGTGATACAGCTGACTATCAATTTGATCGCTGCCCTGATTGAGAATGGCTGCAGTGCCGGAAGGATCCAGATCATAGGAGCCGTAATACTGTGCAGCCCAACCAAAACTGGTGTTGTCAGTTGCAATCCATTGCATCGCAGCGGAAGCACGATGTTTCAACGGTGCACTATTGTTGTTGCGCGATGGAATATTTGCGTGATCAATGAATGCCGCCCCCAATGCAGCTTGCTGCAAATATTCATCCACATAGGTGTATCCCAAATTCATTATCACTGTGCCGTATGCATCAGTGTTGACGTGATAACTAATACTGGTATCAATCCCTTTGGTTTCCAAACTCAGTGCGTTAGTGGGTCCAGTATAAATGTGCGTAACACGACCAACACTAAAACCATCGCTCGCCGACGCACGCGTTACGCGATAACCGTAGGTTGCTTCATCAGCGAGGATTTGTTGCGCGCTGAGGTTAGAAATATTGTTGTCTTTTTTGATATGGTAATAATCCAGTGACCAGCGCAAATCCGGTGCAAAATCCGGTGTGAAGACCCAACCGATATTCACACTTTTAGATTCCTCCGGAATCAAATCCGGGTTGCCACCAGTGAGTGCAGCAACTTCAGTATTTTGTTCATTGCCACGTTTGGGATCGGTGATGGTAATTAACGTTGCTGATAATGTCGGTTCAGCTAATTGCGAGTAATTAGGTGCGACAAAACCTTCACCGTAAGAAGCACGCAACGTCCATTGTTTTGAAGGCGCAAAGCGGAATCCAATAGTGGGGGTTGTTGCATCGAATTTTGCATTGGAGGTTTTTACATCAAAGCGTTCCTGCCTTACCGCAATTTGCACATCCAACAAATGCGCCCAGGGCAATTGCATTTCCGGGGAAATAAACGGCGTATTTAATTCCGCATAAAGACTGTCAGTCGTTTGCTCGCGCAATGTGGGTGGTGGTGGCGGTGATGTGTAATCCGGCACGCCGGCGCTTTCAATAGCGCGATGCTCAACTCCCGTTGCCAACGTAATTTTTCCTGCGTACCAATTACCGATGGAGCCGGTACCACGCAAGGTGGTATCGTTTAATTCTGCTTCGGTCCAGGTCACCGGAAAATTCGCGTAAGGCGTGATATCAGTAATAAAGGATGTAGTATCACGCAGCACATCAATTTTGCCGGCATTAACGGCTTGGGCCACAGTTGCGGAACCAAATTGACGCTGGTATTGCGCGGTTACGGAAGATTTGCTCCAGGAGTGATCCGCCGAAATAACCCAATCATGCGGTAATTTATACGTGAACCCGGTCGCAGCGGTTTTTGTTTCCGTATCGGCAAAACTTTTTGCACGAATACCCAGATCTTCCATACGAATCGGCACTGTCACTATAACGGCTTTTTTGAAAGGATTATTCGCTGAGTTAGCCGCAAGCGTTAATCGGTTGGTTGTGAAATACGTACCAACACCTTCCGCTTCCTGTTTATTAAATCCCGCATCGATAAATACATTTAAATTATCGGTCATATCGCGATTAATAGAGACACTGGCCGCTTCTGATTCAATCGCTGGAATTAATGGCACGTCGCCAGCAAATCCCCCGACTAAATCATTGCCCGCCAAATCGAGGTTATAAGTTCCCAGGTGTGCTTTCAGCGGTTCCAGACCATCAATTTTCCACCCCTGGTAGCCTTTGGGAATGTGTGTAAAACTCGAACCGCCATCGTCAAATAGTGACGAGCCATCTACCGTTCTGATATTGACCAAACTGCCGTGGGGAACTTCAACAGGGCGGCCATTGGTAGTGCCGTAAATAGCATTGGGATTATTTTTTAAAATTAACGCGCGGCCCTTTTCACGGTAATCGCTGTCTTTGGAAAGCAATGCATCGGCGTCTTGTTTTTGTGCGCTAATTAATACTTGCGTGCGCCCTTCTTCCAATGCAAAGCCGGTAACCAGCGACGCAGTTTTTGTGGCCTGGTTACTATCAAAGCGGTCACCATAACGCAGGTTTACTTCTGTGCCCACGTAATCGCGGCGCAATATCACATTCACCACACCACCAATCGCACCACTGCCGTAAATCGCTGCGGCGGATGTTGGCAGCACTTCAATTCGCTCAATGGCCGCTAACGGAATATTATTCAGGTTAGGTTGATCAGTGACTTCCGACACAGAACGGTTACCAACACCCGCTACGCGACGACCATTAATTAACACCAATGTTTGGCTGGCACCGAGTCCGCGTAAATTAATTTTGCTGGCACCACCGGAAAAACCATCTGCACCCGATTCAGCCGGTGTAGATGCACTCATGGTCAATTGTTGTTGCAATAATTCTTCAACCGAAGTCGCACCCGAATTTTCAATCACATCGCGATTAATAATTTTGTACGGCTGCACATCATCTTCAGTGCGTTTGATATCGGTGTTGCCCGATTCATAAGGTGCTGCCTCTGCATCCGCCGTCACTTTGACGGCGGACAACTTTCCGGTTTTTTGCATTTCAACATTTTCTTGCTGCACATTTTCCGCCGCGTGGGAATTAGCACAGAAACTTGTGGTCAGAATCGCCGCCCACAGAATGTTCTTCAACAAAGCAGGTTTGGTTTTGCTTTTTGCATTCATGTTACGTCGTAACGAATAGTTGGATATACGCACAGATGACAGCCCCTTTTTTTAACGAATAACAACTGTTAGCTAAAAAATCCTTAGCTAAGAGAATGGGCGCAAATGATATTTGTTCTCACCTATATGCAAATCAACCTTTTAATTAGCCGTACAATCTTTTCACTATCCGCACAATCTTTTGACTTCTTGACAATTAATCCTCAAGCAACAGAAAACTGCCTCGATAACTATTTTTAAAAAATATTATTTTGCCGAGGCCAGTACCGGCAGCGAAACACTCACAATTAAACCGGATTCATTTTTTTCATCGGCGGCGGAATATTTGCTCCGGTTTTTTACCTGGATCATACCTTCGTGAGCCAACACAATGTTGGCAGCAATACTTAAACCCAAGCCACTGCTATTGCGGCGCGCGAGTGGGTGCGACTTATAGAAAGGTTCAAATAAATGCGGCAGGTCTTTTGGCGCAACCCCGGGGCCATTATCGATAATTTCTACAACCCAGTGATCGCGAATAAGATCGGCCATCATTTTATGGCGAATAGAAACGCACACCGTACTTTGCGGCGCGGTAAAGGAAACCGCATTGCGCAAAATATTATCGAATACCTTTTGCAAGGAATTTTCATCGCCAAGGACATACGCGGTAGCCGCAGGATAAAGCAGCACATTGGCATCATATTGTTGTGCTTCAAAATTTGCATCGATCACCACGCGCTCAAGCAAACGCGTCAAGTCAACCGACTTTTTGGAAAATGATGAATGATCATGGGTTTGGGATAGCTCGATTATCTCACCGATCAAACAATTCAAACGCATCGATTCCTGCCCAATACGGTTTAATTGCAAACCGGTTTTATCATCCATGCGACGCGCCAGTTCCAATGCCAAATCAATACGCGCCAGTGGTGAGCGCAATTCATGCGACACGTTGCGCAACAAATTTTCTTTTGCAGACAGCAATTTGTGAATGCGTTTTGACATGTGGTCAAAATCGCGCGCCAATACGCCCAATTCATCGCTGCGCCCGGTAAATTGTTCACCGACATGACTATCAGCAGGCCCGTCTACCAACATGCGCGCCCGCTCTTGCAAATGTCGAATGGGTGTACTGATGTAACGCGCCAAAATCCAGCACATTAATGTGCTGATACACAGGCTGACAATTAACAATAAATAAGGAACGTAAGAGCGACCAATCACTTCCAGGCGCGAGCTATCAAACGGCAAAAAAATTAATGTATAAGTTTGGCCATTTGCCACATTAATTCGAGGCATATCCCACCAGCCCCAGCGACCATCGATATCGTCCTCGGGATTTTGGTAACTTAATTTGCTGTAAACCTTTAGCATCTCGATTAAACGTGTCGATAAGGTTCGTTTATCAATATCCTGGAAATTCTGGTCAATGACAAACACATCCAGCGCATCGTAATCGGCTTCACTTTTCTTGCGCCATTGGCGCAAACCCTCGTCACCACTGACCTGAGCAACACGGCGAGCTTCAGCAATCAGTGGAACAACAGTGACGTTATCTAATGAGTGATGGCGATTAATATAGACCCAGGAAGTGAACGCCATCCCGATTAACAGAATCAGCGCCATCGCGAGCCAGAACGAAATAAAAATTCGCAAAAATAATGTGGCTTGTCGTTTATTTTTTTTCTCGTACATGACAACGCCGCCCGCAGATTATCCCGGAACCAGCATGTAACCCCGCGCGCGAAAATTACGGATGCTCGGGCGCCCGGAAACTTGGCCCAAACCCAATTTGCGACGGAGATTGGAAACATGGGTATCAATACTGCGGTCATATAAACCGAGTTTTTTACCCAACACTTGTTCACTTAAGGTATTGCGCGAGACCACCTGATTGCATCCACGCATTAAAATTTCCAGGATGCTGATTTCCGATGATGTCAGGGACATCGCCTCATTACCAACCCATACTTCCAATGTGTAGGGCGATAAACTCAGCGCACCGATAACCAATTTGTCGGGAACAAATTCATTTTTTGATTGATGTAACCGACGCAGCACCGCATCAATACGCGCTCGCAGTTCGCGCGGGTTAAACGGCTTTGCCATGTAATCATCGGCCCCTAATTCGAGCCCGATAACCCGATCGATATCCGACCCTTGAGCGGTGAGCATAATCACCGGCACCGGCGAGTTTTTGCGAATCTGCCGCAAACAATCAAAACCATCAATCACGGGCAACATCACATCCAATACCACCAAATCGATCACTTGGCTTGCAAGCACGACCAGCCCCGCCTCGGCATCGTGGGCTTCATGCACGGTGAATTGCCCATCCCCGAAATACTCGGCAAGCATCTGGGTCAATTGGTGATCATCATCAATAACAAGCAGTGACGGCATAAATCAGATAACTGGCTGGACGAAGAATCAGGGATTTAAGAGGGTTGATATCCGGTGCAGGCGCACAAATCAACAAAAGAGATTATCCTGCAAATGATAAATATTATCAACAAGTATCATTTCGGGCTAACCGGGGGAAATAATGAGGAAGCCAGGGACCAGCGATAGTTAAGCCATATTATGTTTTAAAACGGCCAAATATTTAAAACCGCCAAACAATCGCGCGGACCAATAAAGGGGATAGCGATGGAAGATTTTTACACCCTCCAGTTTCATCGCGCGCAAAAAAGCAGTGTCTGCTATTTTGCGGTCATAGCCCTCGGTATATAAAACATGATGGAAAATAGCCGCCACGGTTGTGCGTTGGTTTATCCATTTGCTCATTAAAGGAAAATCGTAAGTAATCGCATTAGCGTCCACGCTAAAACCTTTAGGAACTTCAACAATAACCCATTGGCTTTTTAACTCGACGCAGTAACGTGTTTTTTCGGTAGTGATCCAATTGTCATCTTTTTGAAACACGGAGGCTGGAGGAACCATTTCCGCCAATTCAATTTTCTTCATGGAAACTTGCGATTCGGAAATCATTCTTATCATGATAAATATTCCAGTAATTGGTTTCCGGAGTTATCGAATTTACGTTTCATTGAAAATTTTTCACGTTAATACAATGGAGATTTTCAGCCAAACCCGCTGTTTTATAACGTTTTGCCGCGGTTACGGATAAAAACGGTGTGGCTTAATAAATTAAAGTTTTAATCAAGCCAAGCGTAGGCAACCTCACTGCATTGATGAAAAGAATAGAGCATAAAATAAGCCAACATTAGGGAATGCGCCCAAAAAGCGAACCGGCGTTCATGGATAGGATTGAAAGGATGATGAACCGCTGGCCCTATTGCAGATAAAAACACCAGGGTCATGAAATAACGGCGCATAAAAAAAGCAGTGGAAGTGTGAAAATAATTCCGGGGATTGGCGGGTTAGGAAATGGCAGGGCCTTTTATTTATCGACTCGGCGCTTACCCGTAATCATCGACAGCGGAAGATTTTCCTTTAAGCGATAGCTTTCAAACAAGGCCGCAAATATATGCACCAACACCAGAGCCAATAATGAATTGGCGGTCCAGGCGTGCAGATTACTCACCCAATCTTCACCCCAAAAATAATCGATTTCACTCATCATAAAACCGGTAATGCCGAGCAACAACAGACACAACATCATTACAATCATCACCAATCCGCCCAAGGGCGAATGCCCGCGTCGATGATAATGTTCGCCCTTCACCAACGCGGTTATATGTTGCGTAAGGTTGGCACGGGTCGGGAAAAAATCAGACCAACGTGCCGCACCTTTACCGAAAAATCCCCACAAGAACCGCACCAGCAACCAGGCTACCGCGATGTAGCCTAACCACTGATGCCAATCTTCACCGGCCTCATTGAAAAAATAATTGGCGACAAAAATAGCCGCAATAGACCAGTGAAAAATCCGGATTAACGGGTCCCACAGTTTTTCGGTATGCACAGGGATTACTCTTCGATTTCTTCTTTAACCGGTTTGCCAGACACCGGATCAAAATAAATTTCTACTTTTTTCTTATCTTTATTCCAGCCATAGATTTCATAGCAGTTGCCATCAGTGACTTTGAATACTTTAATCTCATACCCTTGGGCTTTCAAATCTTCCTGAAATTTGGCTTTATCCAGCCACTTGGAACTATCCGTAGTAGTGCACTCGGGGCCAGCCAAAACACCTGAACTAAATAGAGATACCACAGCAAGCAATAGTAAATTACGCATAGTGAGTTTCCTTGATAGTATGAAATTAACCGATTTCTTGACTTATTCCACCCACATCAATGATATTTTGATGCCTGCGGATAACCAGAATGATTAACCCTGGATTGTATAGGGCATTATGTCCTTATTCTGTCCGCGCCAGGGTCGTTACACCTGCCGTTAAACTCTCCCCCCTATGGATCAACACCCCATGAAATTGCTTATTGTTGAAGACAATCAAAATTTAGTGGCAAATTTATTTGATTACTTCGAAAGCAGGGGACATATCCTGGATGCAGCGCCTGATGGGCTGGTGGGAAAATGGCTCGCAACAACCCAACATTACGATGGCATCATTCTGGATTGGAACCTTCCCAAACTGGACGGATTTCAATTGCTGAAAGAGCTGCGCGAAGAATACCAATGCGATACTCCAATCATTATGTTAACTGCACGCGATGAGTTACCAGATAAGATTTGTGGCTTTAAAGCCGGGGCCGATGATTACCTGACCAAACCGTTCGAATTGCAGGAACTTGAAGTGCGCCTTGAAGCCTTAATGGCGCGCAGCAAACGTACAACAACAGCAAAAGTATTGGAAATTGCAGATCTCAGTTTTGATCTGTCCACCATGGAAGTCACTCGCGCTGGCCACATTATCCAACTTTATCCAATCTATAAAAAATTGTTGCGCACATTGATGGAAGCAAGTCCATCCATTGTTAGCCATAGCCAGTTAGGCGAATGCATTTGGGGTGATAGCCCGCCAGAAAGTGACCGGTTGCGGGCGTATATTCACGATCTACGCCGCAAAATTGATGCGCCTTTTTCTAACAAGCTCATTCATACGCTCCCCCGTGTCGGTTATCGTCTGGCGGAATTATGAAGTTGATTTTTTTGTCCCGAAAACCCAACCAACGCCGCAGTTTGCGCAGCAGGATTGTCCTGGGTTTAATCAGCTATCTCGCCATATTAACGCTCGGCATTTTAGCAAATGATTTTGTGGTTAATGAACGCGCTGAAGAATTGGTGTGGAATTCATCGTTAAATAGTGAAATGGATTACCTCATTAATCGCCGCGCCAATGATCCGCACTACGAATGGCCAAACAATGATGCCATTGCGATGTTTGTAGTAGATACACACAACCAACATCATGCACCGCTGAACAAACTCACACCCGGACTGTATGATGAATTTATTTTTGAAGGGAAAATGCGGGTTATCATGATCAGGGAAGTTGAAGGAAAAAAAATCGCATTACTCATTCACATAGATGACCTTGAGAAAAATGAGCAACAGGTTCAAAACACCGTCTACCTTATGGCGGGAACAGTTAGTTTTATTTTATGTATTTTTATTGCCTGGGCATCGGGATGGTTGGTCAGGCCATTAAAAGATGTTGCACAACAAATCCAGGAGTTAGCGCCTGATAAAAAAAACCAGCAAATACACCTGCCACAAAACCCGAGCGTTGAACTGGAAATTATTGCTGATGCGATGAATATGTATCTCAGAAAAAATGAGCGTTTTATCGAACGGGAACGCGATTTTATTAATATGGCGAGCCACGAATTACGTACCCCATTGTCGGTTATTGATGGTGTGGTGAAGCTTTCCCTCGACGATAATAGCCTATCGGATAACACCAGAAATCGCCTGTTTCGCATCCAGGATGCGATTGGCAATGTGAATGAAATGATTACCTTGTTATTAGTGCTGGCGAAGGACCCGGCACGCGTACAAGAAAGCAGCGAATTAATTTTTCTCGATCAACTATTAATAGAAATAACCGGAGAGTATGCATTTTTTGCGGAAAATAAAAACGTGACAATAATGCTGGCAGAAATGCCGGCAGTAGAAATTTTTGCACCACTGCAGATGGTGAAGTGTGCACTGGGCAATTTGCTGCGCAACGCCATTGAACACTCACATGGCGGTGAGATTTTTATTATGCTGGAGCAAGATTCAACGGTCACGATCAAGAACAAAAACAACGAGCTGACCATGAAGGAAATCAGCGAACTCTATGGTCGTCTTGCCAGAAAACAGGGGCGTAATGGCGGGGGATTGGGGCTGGAGTTGATTGGCAGGCTTTGTACTCACTGCAACTGGAATTTATCGTTTACCACTGATACTGAAACCGTCACTTTTTCGATTGCGTTTTCTGATTTGGCAGGTCGTACAACTGATAACTGATAGCTGGATTTTCTGGCCACCGGACTTTATACCAATCGCAAAGAGTGTGATGTGATAAGGTAAGTTGCCAGAGCCCCGCATGCGTTTATATTTTGGTTCGCTTTAATTTACGGGCATGCAATAACGCAAAGTAAACTACTAACAGCATCATAAATTGAAGCAACGCCTGAACACCGAATATGGATGTGACGGCGATGCAACACCAAACCAACAATGCAAAACAAATTATCTTGTACATTTAGCCCCCTGTAACGACTAAAAATAGTCGTGTTAATCATTAAATGATATGGGTTATGTTCGGTGGCGCACATAGCAGGCTCTCGGTCTACTCTAAAATTTTGCGCACTTTACTTATAACCCTTGAGAAAACATATGCCTCACGCGTTACGCTTGAATAGGCTCATAGCGGCCTTGCCGTTAGATTCACAACGACGGCTCGCCGCCAACCTTGAATTGGTTCCCCTGCCCTTGGGAAAGGTTTTATATGAATCAGGTGAAACCCTGCGTCATGCTTATTTTCCGGTCGATTGTATTATTTCCTTAATCTATGTAATGGAATCTGGAGCATCTGCGGGAATTTTGGTGGTTGGAAATGAAGGTATGGTCGGTATGGCGTTGTTCATGGGCGGCGACAATACGACTAGCCGGGCCATTGTTCAAAGTGCCGGATTTGCTTATCGACTCTCTGCACAAAAGTTTAAAGATGAATTCAATCTTTATTCCGACCTGTTAATTTTGTTGTTGCGCTATACGCAATCCCTGATCACCCAAATTGCCCAAACGGCGGTGTGTAATCGCCACCACTCGATTGACCAACAACTTTGTCGCTGGCTGTTACTGTCACTTGATCGCTTATCGGGCAATCATATTGCAATGACACAAGAGCTAATCGCCAATGTACTGGGAGTAAGAAGGGAAGGAATTACCGAGGCAGCGGGAAAATTACAACGATCCGGCATAATCGAATATTCACGAGGCCACATTACTGTTGTAGATCGCATGCATCTGGAACGGCTCAGCTGCGAATGCTACGCCGTTGTTAAAAAAGAAACTGATCGATTGATGCAACAAACATAGTAGCTAAATATATCCGTACACTACTACACCATCAGGTTGACTTCGAGTTCGCTGTGAACCAATGCAAGGTTCCTGTGCGGCCCGACGTCAGGTAGGGTATTTTTGCGGTGCAATCAAGCCAATCAACGAGTTCAATCACCCGACGCGCATCCACATGCACAATGCTTTTCACCATATCGCTGGTTTCCGGATCGCGGTCTGATAAGTAATTTAACAGGCCTTGATAGGAACTGATGGTCGCTCGTTCTGCAAATAAATTTTCTTCAATCAATCGCGGCAAGGACTTATTAATTGAAAAGTTCCGATGCGCACGCGCATGTGGACTTTCAGTAGAAAAATCGGGGGTTCCCCCTAATTGCGTTATCCGTAGCGCGATAAGATCAACATGCAATAGCTTTTCATTTGAATGAATGAGAAATACGCTCGCAATTTCGTTGGGATGACCCAGCGTCAAAAAATAGTGCGTTCTATAGCGCATTGCACAGCGAATTTCTTCGGCCAAAATACGATTCAACCACCCTATAAGGTTATTGGGTGGAATTCCCCTGATAGATACATCCGCATAATCCAGACTACGGACATAGCCATTATTTAAACCAGAAATATAAGCATTTTTAACGCGATCATAGTGATCATTTGCAGCAATCGATAACTTCATAAATACCTCTCATAATGCATACAGTATGAAGTCATTGGTTTAAATGGTCTGTTCGCAAACACACATTAATAATCGCTCGGTGCGACACCCCACAGACATTCGCAGTTCAATGTACTAGATTGATATCAGCCAATGTCCTTATATCAATCTAGTGCATTGATGCAGCGCGCAAGCTTGCCTTTGATCGATTTATGCAGGAATAATATTTATGAAAAAATATTGCACTCACGTCTCCGGATTTTTTTCCCGTCGAGATCATGCAGAAACAGTTTATTCGACGTTCATCAATAACGGCATTGAGAAAGAGCAACTCACATTGCGTCGGGCTGATTTCACCCTGGATCGCAATCAAACTGACGATGATGGAGCTTACGCTATACTCGTATCAATTATGGGGGCAATAATTTCCGGTATCGCTGTAGGTACATTAATCGGTGTAACAGCAGGATTAGCGCTGAATTACGCTAATATCAATTTAATAGCACCATTGATTACACCAATGATATTTATTGGTTGGGGCGCCAGTATGGGGGGATGCATTGGTGCTGTTATAGGGGCAAAGAAAAAACATCAGTTACTTACCCAAATGACTGAAGACGCGATCCTTTACAAACAATTTGCATTGATTGTAACAACACGGAACCGGCAGCAAACATCAACCGTAAAATCCATGATGGAGACAGCAATAAGCAGTTATAAATTGCTTCGTGACAATGCGACCAGCGTGGCTCAGCGGAGAGGCGATTAAGGTTCGCGCTGGTAAATACCGTATTTTTCCGATATCACTTTATAGCGGGAGATCAGTGACATTATTTCCAAGGGATATTCCCCGGCGACCATCAACATACCAAATACCGGTTGGCTTTCATAAAAGACTTTTAGTGCGCGATGCCGCAAATATAACGTGAAATCCGACAACCCACCGCAACAAACAATTGCTTCGAATTCGTTAAAAGATGCATCGGTACCCAGGTTATATTGCATCCAACTGATATTGCGGCCCAACTCCGAATTAAACACAAATGCATCGTCAATTTCGGTGCAATAATTTGCTAATGAAGTGGTACCGCCAGCCTGATGGTAATTTTTTTCGTAGTGCGCAAATAATTCTGCCGAAAATTTTCCTTGTTGCGCTTCGGCAAGAAGGCTGGCGTTGGGGCCAGTGACATATAAATCTGTTTTGTGATGGAGATTTTCTTCCAGCAACAAGATTGCCAGGCCAAAAACATCTTCTGCGGCAACACATTCTGCAATCCAGACTTTAGGGGCAGGATAAGAACGTAACCAGGGAACCAGTAATTTGCGCATCTTCAATAACTGTTCCGGCTGGGCAAACAAACCGGAAGTGCGCGCATCCAGTGCGCACAACAACGGTTCGATAAAAGAATTATCGTGGAGGACTTTATCTTGCAGTGCCGATAGCGTAGCAATGGAATGGGAATCCATAAAACCGCGCAGCTTATGGCGAATAATATCCTTATTGTGATGGCGAAAATCATTGCCGAAGCGTTGGAAAATTGCTTCCAACAATAAATTAACTTCCAATGTTTCGAGTGCTTTCGCGAATCCCATAAATTAATGCAACCACACGCGCATTAGCGATAATAATTGCGGGATATCAACGGGCTTGGTGATGTAATCAGATGCGCCCGCTGCAATACATTTATCCCTGTCACCTTTCATCGCCTTGGCAGTGAGCGTAATAATTGGCAGCGACTTGAAGCGTGGAATATGGCGAATTGCACGCATAGTGTCGTAGCCATCCATTTCCGGCATCATAATATCCATCAATACAATTTCGATTTCAGGATCTTTTTCAAGTACTTCTATTCCATCGCGCCCATTTTCAGCAAACAACACTTTCATATTTTGCCGCTCAAGTACGGAGCTTAACGCAAAAATATTACGTAAATCGTCGTCGACAATTAATACTTTTCTCCCGGCCAGGCCGCTATCTTCATCCCGAATGGCTTCCATCATACGACGTTGCGGTTCTGGCATGCTGGCATGGGCGCGGTGCAGAAATAATGAGGTTTCATTGAGCAGGCGTTCGGGTGAGCGCGCATCTTTAACAACTATCGTTTTACCTACGCGTTTTAATTTGGTGATTTCTTTACGGCTAAGATCTTTTGCGGTGTATACCACAACGGGTATATCGCGCATGGCATCGTGTTTCGCCATGCTATCAATCACATCGAAACCGCTCATATCAGGCAAGGTTAAATCGAGTACTACGCAATCAAAATGGGTGGCGGACAATGCATTGAGTGCATCAGCACCGTTGCCTACCGCAATAATGCTGACATCGCTGGTACCAATTAACTCGACAATATTATTGCGTTGTACTTCATCATCTTCCACCACCAGCAAGTTGCGTTTTTCGCGATGCAGATAACGCTGGATGCGCAAGAATTCCTCTTGCAATCGCTCGTTAGTGACCGGTCCGGAAATATAAGACGTTGCACCAAGACCAATGGCTTTTTGACGTTCATCATCTTGTAACGCAAGTTCAGTAGCAGGCGATGTTGAAATGGCATGAACCGGAATATGACGGGTTGCGGGGTCGCGCTTCAATCGTTCCAGAATGATAAAACCGTCAGCATCACTTAATTGCAATTTTAATAAAATGGCGGAAGGTAAATAATCGCGCGCTAACGTTAGTACTGCATCGCCTGTTAAGGTCACGATACCTTTGAAATTTTGCTCGCGCGCAGCTTGCAATAATACGCGCGCGCGCGCTTCATCATCCTCCACAATCAGCACTGCCGGATCGCCTTCAGCGGTAAGCGCGCGATCATCGAAACCATCTTCAGAATTTGCACTCGCTTGTACAGCAGTATTTTTTTGCTCAATCGTTTCGGCATCGGCAACCGGTTGCGTTTTAGTGGGTCGCGCGTAAATTACATTCGGCGGCAGTGCCGGCACATGCAACGAATTGGAAATAGCCGTGAGATCATTCAAACCGGTTCCGCGTTGGTAAGGCAGGAACAGTGTAAATGTACTGCCGCTGTCCACCTCGCTTTCCACACGGATTTCACCGCCTAGCAAACGTGCCAGTTCACGGCTAATCGATAAACCCAAACCGGTACCACCGTAACGACGCGCCGTACTGCCGTCTGCTTGCTGGAAGGCTTCAAAAATCAATTGCAATTTGTCGGCGGCAATACCGACACCGGAATCGCTTACTGCAAACCCGAGTACTGCGTCCGCTTGCGACAGCGTGGGGTGATCGACCGTCCAACCGGTGTGGATCAAACTAATACTTAAGGTCACGCGACCACGCGAGGTAAACTTGAACGCGTTGGATAATAAATTTTTAAGGATTTGTTGCAAGCGTGTGGTATCTGTTTTAAGTGACTGCGGCAACGAGGTGTCGAGTTCGATAGAGAACTCGAGTTGTTTCGCTTCTGCCATATGACGGAAGGTACGCTCTACATAATTGCGAATGGCCTGGAAGCGATACTCGCTGATTTCCAGCGTAACCGTTCCCGATTCAATTTTGGACAGATCGAGAATGTCGTTGATGAGCGTTAACAAATCGCTACCGGAACCGTGGATGGTGCGCGCGTATTCCACTTGTTTATCGGACAAGTTGCCATTCGGGTTATCACTTAATTGCTGTGCGAGAATCAATAAACTATTTAACGGCGTGCGCAATTCGTGCGACATGTTCGCCAGGAATTCGGATTTGTATTTGGATGAAAGCGCAAGCTGGCTGGCTTTTTCTTCCAGTTCCATTTTCGCTTGTTCCACTTCGGTATTTTTGCGTTCCACTTCGATATTTTGTTCCGACAACAAGCGCGCTTTTTCGGCGAGTTCCTGGTTGGTTTGTTGCAACTCCTGTGCGAGCGATTGCGATTGGGTTAACAAACTTTCGGTGCGACTGTTGGTCTCGATAGTGTTCAGTACTACACCAATAGATTCCATCAATTGATCGAGGAACGACAAATGCGTTTCGGTAAAACGATCAAGAGATGCAATTTCAATGACCGCTTTCACTTGCTGCTCGAACAGGATTGGCAGGATCACAATATTGTTGGGCGCTGCCGAACCCAATCCGGACGATACGCGAATATAATCGCTGGGCACATCGGTTAACCAGATGCGCGCTTTTTCTTTCGCACACTGCCCGACCAACCCTTCTCCGGGCAAAAACGACGTGGGTAATTTTTGATTAAACCGATAACCGTAGCTCGCAATCATATGCAGGCGCGAATCTTTGTTGTGCGCATCCATCATGTAGAACATGCCGTGGTGCGCGCTTACCAGCGGCGCCAGCTCGGAAAGAATTAATGAGGTTACGGTTTCCAATTCGCGTTGGCCTTGCAGCAAACGTGTGAAACGCGCGAGGTTGGTTTTGAGCCAGTCTTGCTGCGCATTTTTCTGGGTGGTTTCTTTCAGGTTACGGATCATCTCGTTGATGTTGTCTTTCAGATCCGATACTTCACCGCGCGCTTCCACTTGAATAGAACGCGACAAGTCACCACGCGTTACCGCCGTCGCTACTTCAGCAATTGCGCGCACTTGTGTGGACAGGTTTGCAGCGAGCTGGTTTACGTTTTCGGTTAAATCTTTCCAGGTTCCCGCAGCCCCCGGTACGCTCGCTTGTCCACCGAGCTTTCCTTCCACCCCCACTTCACGTGCTACGGTCGTTGCCTGATCCGCAAATACCGCGAGCGTATCGGTCATTTCGTTAATGGTATTGGCAAGCGCTGCAATTTCACCTTGCGCCGCTACCGTTAATTTTTTCTTGAGATCGCCATTCGCTACTGCGGTTACTACGCCGGCGATACCGCGCACCTGTGCCGTCAGGTTCGCGGCCATAAAGTTCACGTTATCGGTCAAGTCTTTCCAGGTTCCCGCAGCACCTTCTACTTGTGCCTGGCCGCCGAGTTTTCCTTCGGTTCCCACTTCACGTGCTACACGCGTTACTTCCGATGCGAATGATGAGAGCTGGTCCACCATCACGTTGATGGTGTCTTTTAATTGCAGGATTTCACCTTTCACATCCACGGTAATTTTTTTGGAAAGATCACCGTTCGCTACCGCTGTGGTTACAGCAGCGATATTGCGCACCTGGTCAGTGAGATTGGAGGCCATGAAGTTCACGTTATCCGTCAGATCTTTCCAGGTACCCGATGCCCCCGGCACATTTGCCTGGCCACCAAGGCGACCTTCAGTACCTACCTCGCGCGCTACACGCGTTACCTCTGACGCGAATGAGCGCAACTGATCCACCATGGTATTGATGGTGTCTTTTAATTGCAGGATTTCGCCTTTCGCATCCGCCGAAATTTTCTTGGAGAGGTCACCGTTCGCTACCGCCGTGGTTACATCGGCGATGTTACGCACTTGCGAAGTCAGATTACCGGCCATGGAGTTTACCGAGTCGGTCAAATCTTTCCATGTCCCCGCAACACCTGATACGTTTGCTTGCCCACCGAGTTTTCCTTCGGTTCCCACTTCACGCGCAACGCGCGTTACTTCCGACGCGAATGACGAAAGCTGATCCACCATCACGTTGATGGTGTCTTTCAATTCGAGAATTTCGCCTTTCGCATCGGCGGTGATTTTTTTCGACAAATCGCCACGCGCTACGGCTGTCGTTACATCGGCAATATTACGCACTTGTCCCGTTAAGTTAGAGGCCATGAAGTTCACGTTATCGGTAAGGTCTTTCCAGGTACCGCCCACGCCTTTTACTTGCGCCTGTCCGCCAAGTTTTCCTTCCGTTCCCACTTCACGTGCTACACGCGTTACTTCCGATGCAAAGGAGTTGAGTTGGTCCACCATTACGTTGATGGTATTTTTCAATTCGAAAATTTCGCCCTTTACATCCACGGTAATTTTTTTGGAGAGGTCACCGTTCGCTACCGCCGTGGTTACCTCGGCGATATTGCGCACCTGGTCGGTGAGATTACCGGCCATGGAATTTACCGAGTCGGTCAAATCTTTCCAGGTGCCTGCAACACCGGATACATTTGCTTGCCCACCGAGTTTTCCTTCGGTTCCCACTTCACGTGCAACGCGCGTTACTTCAGAAGCGAACGATGAAAGCTGATCAACCATCACGTTGATGGTGTCTTTCAATTCGAGGATTTCTCCTTTTACATCCACGGTGATTTTTTTCGACAAATCACCCCGCGCTACCGCCGTGGTTACATCCGCAATATTTCTTACCTGGCCGGTCAGGTTCGATGCCATGAAATTCACGTTATCGGTTAAATCTTTCCAGGTTCCACCGACACCTTTGTCGGTTAAATCTTTCCAGGTTCCCGCCACGTCCGATACATTTGCTTGCCCGCCGAGTTTTCCTTCCGTTCCCACTTCGCGCGCAACGCGCGTTACTTCAGAAGCGAACGATGAAAGCTGATCCACCATCACGTTGATGGTGTCTTTCAATTCAAGGATTTCCCCTTTTACATCCACGGTGATTTTTTTCGATAAATCACCGCGTGCTACCGCCGTGGTTACCTCTGCAATATTGCGCACCTGACCGGTCAGGTTGGATGCCATGAAGTTCACGTTATCGGTAAGATCTTTCCAGGTACCACCGACACCTTTTACTTGCGCTTGACCGCCGAGTTTTCCTTCCGTTCCCACTTCGCGCGCTACACGCGTTACTTCCGACGCAAATGACGAGAGCTGATCCACCATCACATTGATGGTATTTTTTAATTCGAGGATTTCCCCTTTTACATCCACGGTAATTTTTTTGGAGAGGTCGCCGTTTGCTACCGCTGTGGTTACATCGGCAATGTTGCGCACTTGTGATGTGAGGTTACCGGCCATGGAATTTACCGAATCGGTCAAATCTTTCCAGGTTCCCGCAACATCTTTTACTTGCGCCTGGCCACCGAGCTTTCCTTCCGTACCCACTTCCCGCGCAACACGCGTTACTTCCGATGCGAATGATGAAAGCTGGTCCACCATGACGTTGATGGTGTCTTTTAATTGCAGAATTTCACCTTTTACATCCACGGTGATTTTTTTAGAGAGGTCGCCGTTTGCTACCGCGGTGGTTACATCGGCGATATTGCGCACCTGATCGGTAAGATTGGAGGCCATGAAGTTCACGTTGTCAGTGAGATCTTTCCAGGTTCCACCTACACCGGGTACATACGCTTGTCCCCCCAGTTTCCCTTCCGTTCCCACTTCCCTTGCTACGCGCGTTACTTCCGAGGCGAACGAGCGTAATTGATCCACCATGGTATTGATGGTGTCTTTCAATTGGAGAATTTCACCGCGCACATCCACGGTAATTTTTTTGGAGAGGTCGCCGTTCGCCACCGCCGTGGTTACATCCGCGATGTTACGCACTTGCGAAGTCAGGTTGCCGGCCATGGAGTTCACCGAGTCGGTCAAATCTTTCCAGGTTCCCGCGACACCGGGTACGTTTGCCTGACCACCCAATTTCCCTTCTGTACCCACTTCCCGTGCAACACGCGTTACTTCCGATGCGAACGATGACAATTGTTCCACCATCGTATTCGCCGTTGTTGCAGAACGCAGGAATTGTCCTTTTAACGCACGGCCATCAACATCGAGCGCCATGGTTTGCGATAAATCCCCTTTTGCCACCGCACCGATTACGCGCGCCATTTCTGTTGTCGGGCGCACCAAGTCGTCGATCAGCGTATTCACCGAATTCACAATCGTCGCCCAACCGCCGGTCACTGAGGGAATCGCGGCACGTTGTGATAACCGCCCTTCCCGGCCCACATCGCGACTGACATCAGCAATACCTTTTGCCAATAATTCATTAGACTCAATAATTTCATTGAGTGTATCGGCGATCTTACCGGGCATGCCGGTTAAATCAGCGGGCATGCGCGCTGAGAAGTCGCCTTTCTTTAGCGCCATCAGAACATGCAGCAGAGCTTTCACATTAAGTTGCTCGTCCAACTGCACAACAGTATCCATGGCTTTCTCCTACGATTTAAATGTTTATCAACGAGGTAAATAACGAGTGGCTACGTCCTATGTATATTTGTGGCTTATGATTCCGACTTTTTAGACTTTCGCCGTTTGTTCTTGGCCAGAATGGCCACGATGATAAAACTGTATGAAATTACGCGAATCACGTAATAGCTGGGTGAGGCTTCGTGCAAGCTGGGAAACAACACCAGTGATATTCGATTAGCGCCTTCAAGGAAAAAAGACAACGCAAAAAACAGAAAAAATACATCGCGAGTGCTTTTCCAGAAACGCAGGAAAAACAAACCAATAACAATGCAACATGTGGCAATTGCGCCAATAAACATTTCACTCATTGCTTTTACTCATCAAAGATTAAGCCATATAACAGCAAACCAAGCGCCGCCAACGTAACCACCAAACGTAACGTCAACATATTTTCCTGCGCGAAAAAGATTTTATCGGTAACCATTAATACGTTGTTCAATGTTAATCCGGCAAAACATAATCCGGCCCACAATAACAATCGATACCGGCTGTCAAAATAACTGCGCAATAACAACGTCGCACAAACGGCAGATGTCAATGCGCATAACGCGTAAATAATCGGGGCCATTATTTATCCTTATGAAACTTGAATGCATCCGCGAACATTTGTACACGCTGCCCGGATGCTGATTTCGTATGAATCATATTCGTTACCTTGATCAAATTGCGCGGATAATACTCCGCAAGTTGATCAATCAATTGCGCCAGCTCTGCAAAGGCAGGCGCGTAGATGTAATCACCCGTCGCACTTGCAACCGGCTGGCAAATTCCCGCATCAGATAGTTCTTTTAGCATTGCACCCGCTTGCGCTTGGCTTATATAGATGCGCTGCGCTATCGCCGCTACATTCCATGCCTGCCCGGGGTTCTGTTGTAGCAACAACATGGTCTCCAGATGCGGAATGGATGCAATCGAATTGATAAAGCGACGCAACTCATTTGATAAATTTAATGAACTCATACTGTCAGGTTTCTTACTGTTTTTATGGTCATGCTGTTTTTATGGTTATGATTATTAGATGTTGAAGCTGTTATAAATCTTTAGCCATACCAGCAGCCACTCACTGATACATGCTACGACTGCTTTTATTTTTATTACCAGATAAATTTTTTTCATTGGACTGATGGCTCCAACGTAGCGAGCAGTAACTCTATTGCTTCCAGCTGCGCAGGCTTAATCAGATGATTGTTAAACCCGGCTTCACGGGAACGGCTTTTGTCTTCTTCAGCGCCCCACCCCGTTAACGCCACCAATACCATGCCGTCGAGTCCATCTATTTTGCGAATTTCCGCTGCGGTTTCATAACCATCCATACCCGGCATACCGATATCCAGGAACGCAATATGGGGTTTGCAATCCTGCGCCATTTTTATTGCGCCCTGCCCATCGTGTGCAACAAATAATGTGTGGCCCACGAGCTGGAGCAATAACGATAAACTTTGCGCCGCATCAACATTGTCATCGACAACCATAATGCGTAACGATTTTGCATCGGCGTTTTGGCGAGAGGAAAATGTATTCGCTTCACAACGTTCATCACAATGGATGATGGGAAGCTTCACGATAAATTTGCTACCCAGGTTTTCAGCGCTTGAGACATCAACCGTGCCGCCGTGCATTTCCACGATTTGGCGCACCAGGGTTAACCCCAATCCAAGTCCGCCCTGCGCATAGCTCATATTGCGCTCCACCTGATTGAACATTTCAAAAATGGTGGGCAGCGCATCAGGAGGAATACCAATACCATTATCTGCAACACACAACGTAAATTCGTTGCCCTCAATTGCCACATGAACATCAATGTGGCCACCTGCTGGCGTATATTTCGCAGCATTATTTAACAGGTTGGAAATCACTTGTGCGATGCGATTCGGATCGACATAGAGCGATAGCGAATCATCCTGGATATCAATACATAATTTATGTTGGCCGCTTTCAATCAGGGGAATGCTGGTTTCGACCGCACGGGTAATTAATTCCTTAATGGTGATAGATTCTTTTTTCAAATCTATTTTGCCACCGCTGATGCGCGAGATATCCAGTAAATCATCTACCAGATGCACCATATGATTTACCTGGCGTTCCATCATCTCGCGTGTTTTTGCCAATGATGCAGCGCTGTCACCGCCGACCCGCAAAATTCCCAATCCATTGCGAATAGGCGCAAGTGGATTTCTTAATTCATGGGCCAGGGTTGCGAGGAATTCACTTTTACGGCGATCCGCTTCGGCGAGGTTATCAGCGAGCCGTCGCAGTTCATCCGCAGCAAGTTGTTCACTGGTGATATCACGAAAAATTTTGCTAAACCCGTGGATTTGATTCGCGGTATCTTTTAATGGAACCAATACCCCATCGGCATAAAAACGGCTGCCGTCTTTGTGTGTATGCCAGCGCTTATCGGTTGCAACACCATTCATGCGCGCCGCACTGAATTCGCGTTGTGGATAACCGGCAAAGCGATCTTCTTCGGTGTAAATCAAATTAATCGATTTGCCAAGCGCCTCTTCGGAGAGCCAACCAGTCACTGCCGACGCATCGCCTTCCCACTCAGTAATAACACCGTCAAGATCGGTCACAATAAACGCATAGCCTTTTGCGTTTTGTAAAATTAACCGTATGCGCCCTTCTTTAATATTCAGCTCGGACAAATAACGAGCCCGTTCACTCGCCGCCAATGCCTCCGTGCGCTTGTGCAGTTCAATAAAAAATTCCACTTTTGATTTCAGCACAATGGGGTTGTATGGTTTGGTGAGGTAATCAACCGCCCCCAGGGAATAAGCTTCTTCGATGGGGAAATCTTCTGGCCGTGATGCAGTAATAAAAATGATGGGAGTTTTTGAACGCGTACGAAGAATTTGGGCAACCTCCAACCCGCCGATGGTTGGTAAATAAAAGTCCAGCAGGATCACCGCAAAATCGTTAAGCAGCGCCTGCCGTAACGCTTCTTCACCCGACATGGCATAGATTAAATTCACGCCCGGACTCTCAAGGACGGAGCTAAATGCCAATAAATTCGCCCGCTCATCATCCACAAGCAGAACATTGACAGAGTTTTTTGCTTTCATTGGATGTCCGGCATTATCAAAAGTCAGTAAAGATGGTCCACAGAGCAAAGGTCTGTCAATACTTCAGGCGTCAGATAATGGATTATGTGAATCATGCGTATTAAGCGCATTACAAAATGATAGCCACCGCCACTGAACACCGGAACAAAGTCTCAAATGATAAATTAGGCGACAAACACATACGGATAATTTATGTGCCTTACCTTAATAGCTTCTTATCAAACCAGCCACTTAAGTATGGTGCAAAATCCCGAAGTCGAGAATCAGTGAATTATGGCGAAAATGAAGGCAGGTTTATACGTGTGGAATTGCGAAGGAATTAACGAACAAATGCATTAACGGCTTATTGATGTAAAGCGTAAAAAATGCTCAGCACTTAATAATTTTCCCGACGTTGTCGGATGCAAATGAATCATTCTGTTGTGATAATACTTTTCTTAACGCTTGCTCTGCACCCGGGAATGAATCGAACAATCCCAACTGTTTTTCTGGACCTGATGGTTGATCCTGTCGTTCAATGAGTTCAAAAAAAGAGGCAAAATAATCTTCATCTTTATAATAAATTTCTAACAGGCGAATTGCGAACACACTATTTTCTAACAAAATTTTCTGCATAATTTCCACCGCCCGCTTCAGGAAATCCGAATGCCGTCCCCGATATCCAAAACCACACCGTCGCGTTTTACAAAATGATCACCGTCAACATGACCGAGCACCTGTTCATTGTCGACCAGCTCACTTTTATCATTTAAGAACCCCACGCAAGTACTGGTGCGATATTCATAAAGGCGCCCATCCAGAAAATAACCGTAAGGAATACCATCTGGTGCGAACACTTTATATTGCTTACCCGACTCCATAACACCTCCGCTGCCAACGGGATTATCGTTACCGATAACTCACAAAAGAATATTGGAGTTTTAGAATTCCGGGGGGAAGTGAAAGTTCAAAAAATAATTACATTGCGTGCCGCGCATGATGAACGTTACGACGAAAAACGCCTCATGCGTCAGTATTGATATACAGACATTACATTGAATATTTATGACAACGGGGCCTTATTTTTTCGTGTATTGATCGAACACTTCCGCACCGGTCAGTTTTTTGGTGTCATCACCGAGAGAATAGAACGCGGGCTTTTGTTCAATAAATATTTGCTCGGTCAATACCCAATTATTGCTGCTATCAAACAACCCGATAGGAATCGCGTAATGCTCTTCGTGTTTTAATCGATAAAATAAATGTGTGCCGCATTTTTGGCAGAAACCACGCTCAGCCCATTTGGAAGAATTAAATACCGTTATATTTTCAACACCTTCAAAATTGACGGCATCACCACAACCCGCCGAAAAAAAAGGACCACCGCCCCACTTCCGACACATCACACAATGGCAGGCATCAACATTGTTACTTTTTGGTTGCGCGCTAAAACGAACGGAGCCGCACAGGCAGCTGCCGTTGAGTTTGGTTTTGGGGTCCATACAGTCCTCTTTACATTCTTTTTATAGTTGCACCGGGTTATTCAACTTTGGTTCCAATCCACCATGTTGTACCCCCAGCATCTTTTATACCGCCCCGTTTATCTTCATCTTCTTTTTTTACGGGCTCCTGCACCGATGTTGCACCAGCTTCCAACGCCAGTTTATAGGTTGCATCAACATCTTTAACATAGATATGCACATGCGCGGCAATAGATGGCCAGCCGTCTCCACCATCAGCAATCATCACAATAGTGTCATCAATGCGAATCTCGGCATGCATGACCCTACCATCGGTACTGGAATAGCGGCGTAATTCAACTGCGCCAAAAACTTTCTTAAGGAATTCGATGGTGTCGTTAGCACCATCAACCACCAGATAGGGCGATACGGAATTGTAGCTTTCCGGTTTATAAGAATTAATCATAGTACCTCCTTTCAATGAAAAATCAGCGTACGCTGAAGCCTAAAGAAGATGATAACAAATGCATTGTGAAGTTCCTTAAATTGAGCTCCTTTAATTAAAAGTTAAAAGCGCCGTTGGCCAACGGACTCCTTACTGTTTAAAAACCAGCGATGGAAACAGACCGACTGCAACATTGTAGCTGGCTGCTGATAAGATAAATCACAAACAATGAATGCTATTTATTGCGCTGGTTCTAAATTTATCAAGCAGCGCTTGAGTCTTCGTGCTGGTTCCGTTAGTCTCGGTTCCGATTGCACGCCATAAGAATAAAAGGCTGCCGCGCAAAAAAACCAATAGAAAAATTAAGTAATTTCGAGCCCACATAGTTATAAATTGTGCGTAGCGATGCATTACACATAGTTAAACTTTACTTCCCGATTAATTTTATTCCACTGTATGTAACAGTTATTGAGCTGAACGTTAACCGCCTTTAACAACAATAAAGCTGGACATCAAAACAATTTTAATGCGCTTTAACTTGCATTGCCCCCAAATGCAATTCAGCTGCCTTTTTAATTTTCAATTATTAATTTCCGTTGATTTTATAAAAGTAGAACCGCAATTTGAACATCGAAAGATCCAACATTACACCTTGGTGATAAGGAAATGATGCTATCTCAAAGAATCATCATCCCGTTTGTGCTGTTGCTGCTATTGAGCCTGATCGGTGCCTGGGGAACGGCCTATTTTTCAATACTTCGCCACGATCTGCTCCCTGCAGAAAAAAGCCACTTTCCCTGGCGTGCTACTGTTAATGCAGGAGCTAACCAAGGCCCCGCAGCGACGATAAATTTGCGCGAAAGCACTAACATCCTTGCTGCAGATTTTCTATTGCCTGCCGAAGCGACCTATCCTTACGCCACACTCGGTGTAACATTGGACGATGATAAATTCAACGCGCCGCTAATGGATTGGTCTCGCTATTCCGCCGTGGTGCTGAACATAAAATGCCAGCCGGCAAATACTTTGGTTTTTTCACTCTATACGCAGGAACCCGGCATCAGCCGCTTGCCTGATATAGAAAGTTTTCGCCCGGCACAATCTTTTTTTAATTGTGACGAAAATGGCAACCAGGTTCGCATCAACTTTGTTGGATTAGCCACACCCATTTGGTGGCTTGAAAGATATCAATTAGATGTTGCAAGCCAGTCACATCACGTAGACAAAGTGCGCTCCTTTGCCATTGTCAATTCATTTCAAAGCGCCCGGAATATTCACTCCAGTATTACTATCTCAAACGCCACACTCGAAGGGAATACTCCTGTTCCTATCTACATCACGTTAGCCATTGGAATCATGGCATGGGGAATATTCGCAGTGTGGTTCACGCTGACGTTTGTAAAAAACAAGAGCAAACTCCAACATCATCAGACCAATTTTATTTATCAACCGGTAGCACAAGAGTCCAAATACAACCGGGAGAAAAGCAGCTTGCTTGGCTATCTGGCAAGCGAATATATAAATCCGGAATTAACGCTGGAGTTGACCGCTATAGCGCTGGGCATAAACCGAACCAAAATCAATCAATTCCTGAAAGAAGAAACGGGCATGACATTTGCCGGGTACTTAAACCGGCTGCGCTTGATGGAAGCAGCACGCCTATTGACCGAAAAACAAATGGGTGTTGCTGAAGCAGCCTATGCTGTCGGTTTTGGCAACCTGTCCCACTTCAATCGCACCTTCAAAAAGGAGTACGGATGTTCTCCTTCCAGCTATAAAAAACTCGAACCTTGCGTAAATTCGAACGCGATTACCTGACTTATCTGCAAGAACATTTGTACTTTCTGTACATGGCTACGAATTGCGCGCGGCGAGGATACACATCAAACGCCGATCACATAATAATGCCTCCGCATATCCGTTTTTACATACCCGAGTGCCCGCCCGAATAGCGCTAACAATAATGAAGCGGAGCATTACAACACTGCGCAAATCAGCTAACCATTGCATTTATTCAGCCTGATATGACACAGGCCAACGCAAATAATGCTTAACAAGACGGGAAGATTTTATCCACAAACCTTCCGTGAGTTTTCCAATAACAATAAACAGCAGCTCTGGTAGTCCATCAACCAATAATTGAATCAAAAGGAAAATGTTATGCGTAGATATTCTGTTTTTAAACATTCGGCATTAATGATCAGCCTGCTTTGTGCAGCACCATTCGCCGCTGCAAATTGGACAATCGATAAGGGTGTATTACTGGATCCGAACGGCCAACCGTTTATTTTTCGTGGTGTCACGATTGATCACGAATTTAATCCCGATAGAACGGTGCAAGCAATTAAAGATGCGGCGGACGCAGGGGCCAATGCAGTACAGATAGAAATCAATACCGATAAATTCCAACATCCCACGAGCGGTGAGCGAGTGAAAGCTATCGTGCAAGCCTGTAAACAAAGCAAAGTGGTTTGTATCTTTGAGCCCAGTACCACTGCGGGTTATTCGATTGGAAAAGGTTCAACTCCGGCAGGTGTCTTTATGTACTGGCTCCTTCCTGGTATTAGCGAAGCCATTGCTGGACAGCAGGATTATATAATGCTGGGTTTTGGTAATCAGGCTATGGTGGAACAGCGATCCATTGATTATTTGAGAGTGATGGAAAGTTATATTCTTGCTATGCGCCAGTACTTCCCTGACTTTTTAATATTCGTCGATGGCAACAACTGGGGTCAGGATACTGATAAAGCCATGCACGCATTTGCCCGACAAAACCAGGAGAAAGGTACGCATACCCAAAACCTGATTTATTCAGTGGAAATGTTTGATGCATACAATACACCGGAAAAAATCCGCGATTACATTACCAGCTTTGCGCAAATCGGAGCACCGCTGGTCATCGGTGGTTTTGCACCTGTTCACTATTATCACCCCAACTATCCCACACCAACGCCAACACCGCTTGCCCCACTACCCGCTGCATCAGTAATGCAATATGCGCAGCAGTATGGTTTGGGTTATTTCGCATGGAATTGGAGTGGTAGCAATAACCCCGGTTTGAATTTAACAACTAATTTTGATCCATTAAATTTAACCGATTGGGGCAAGCTCGCGTTTAATGACGTGAACGGCATTAAAGCTACCGCAAAAACAGCAACACACTTTTTTAATTCGTCGAGCAGTTCAAGTAGTAGTTCCAGCAGTAGTTCATCCATCAACCCCCATGCACCTGTCGTAAGCTTTGTTGCCAATGTACAGTCGAACGGCTGTGGCCCTGTACAAGTCGTGGCATCTGCGGAAGGCAGCTTTGACCCGGATGGCGACCCAATCACCTACTTTTGGGATGTGTCAGACGGAAGCTATACGGAGCAATTTACTAGCATCAATATTAGTGTTGGAATTAAGCCTGTTACGCACTACGTAGTCATAGTAACGGTTACCGATTCAACAGGACTTTCCACTAGCAAAAGCACTAACGTTTATCACTCCTATTCGGATAATTGCATAAGCTCATCCAGTAGCAGCGTAGTAAGATCCAGCAGTTCTTCGAGCAGTTCAATAATATCCAGCAAGTCTTCTATCAGTAGCAGCTCGATAAAATCCAGCAACTCATCTTCGTCCGTCACGCCCAAAGCCAGTTGTACTTATGTCATCAACAGCCAATGGGGAAATGGTTTTACTGCAGCAATCCGCATAAAAAATACGACGGCACAACCGCTGAATGGCTGGTCGGTAAATTGGCAGTATCCCGACACCACAAAAGTTACCAGCATATGGAATGCAAAACTAAGTGGCACCAATCCATACACAGCTAACAACGATACCTGGAATGCGAAAATCCAACCTGGACAAACACTAGAGTTTGGATTTCAGGGAACCAAACCGGCAGGAACAGCTGTGGCTCCTGCGGTAACGGGAGGGGTTTGTCAGTAATCAAAAAAAGCCACAGAATGCAACGCGCATTTTGTGGCTACCTGCAGTTTTTTTACGCTAAATTCATTTCAAATTTCTGTATTTTATTGCCAATGCAAGAAGCCCAAAAAAAGACAACAGAATCGATGAAGGTTCGGGAACACTGCCTGGGACTTTCACACCGATATGAAAGTCATAGAGATCAACTTCAGCGCTGGCAATTACCGATTTGCCATCCACTATTGCTTCCACGCTGACATTCGCTTGCGCGGTATATGTGCGATCACCGGTGTAATACCAATCGAATTCCTGTACAAGCCCCAAGCTATTTATCAACGGATTTTTTTCAGATAACACGCTAACAATTAAACCAATAGCCCTGAAATTTGTTTCGTAATTACCAGTAGCAACCAAGTCAGATAAATAAAACATTTCTCTAAACAGGCCATGGGTTTCAGGGCGAAGATTGCTAATGTTGATATTTTCATAAAACGAACCAGTGTCATCAATCAGTGGTAGATCCGATGTGACATACGTTTTTCCATCAATAGAAAAACTGGAACCCATCCATTCATCGGTGTAGCTGTTATACCAGGCATCGCCATCAAGCCCTGGATCTGTAGGTGCTTTTTCCGTGTCATACCAAAATGATCCTGAAACTTCACTACCAATCGCAACATCATGCCAATACACAGGGATAGAAGGATCGTCAGAGGCATTATGAAACCGCTTCACTTTCCCCAAAAAATTACCTTCGATAATAACTGCAAAGGCATTGGATGCCACAAAAGTAAGCACTATTAAGAGCAATCTTGCAAAAAAGGTGTTTTTCATAAAATAGTTCCTTTTAAGATGTAGAAAAGAATGCCGAGGGAATTTTAGGCATCAAACACAAACGACATTCCCTCGATCAATTGGCGCAGCACATTTTATTTTTGTTTTGGGGTAGATAATGTGTCGTATGGTTCAATTCAAAGGGCCGGCACGGAATGGAAAACATATATTCTAGCCTGCTTATTGGTTTTAACTATGCGCTGGAGACAATATGCACTTAAAGGGTTATTCAGTATTGATGTGGGCACAAACGATAGATCTTAAAAATTTGTTTTTGCAAAGGCGATCGATCAACTAAAATCATCACTCAACGCCATCAACAAACGTGAAAGTTCAGTTTGGGAATGCGTATTGGTTTTACTCATCAGTATTTTTAATTGTCCACGCGCAGTTTCGGTAGATGTATTACGATTTGTTGCGATCTCGCTAATACTCAATCCTTTTAATAACGATTGCGCTATGACACATTCCGTGCTGGTAAGCCCATATGATTGTTTGAGGTAGGCATTGGGGACGATATAAGGGCGATTGGGATCATTAACCAAGGCTACCAGGCATATATTTTCATTACCTAATTCCAGATTGCGTACGGGGATCAATGTAATTTTCAGCGGGTTGGCATATGCAGTGTCAGTGCCAATTAAAGATAACCCTTGTTCCACTATTTTTTTAGATTTTATCCCTGACTCAACCAGTTCTGCGGTTAATATCTGGAATCTACTATTTTGCTGCTCATTAATTAGAGCCAAGCGCCCGCCCCATACAATTTTTAATGCACTGGATGATTCCAGAATGCGGGCAGCTTCATTATTAGAAAATAATATTCGCGCAGTATCATCCAGCAAAAACACCGCCAACCCAATGCGATTAAGCGTGTCGCGCAGCCCTTGGTTAATTTGTTCTACACCAGTGATTTGATTATGGATATGCATTGCTTGCGACATATGCGCAGCTACTTTATTTAAGAAGGTTATAACTTCAGGAGAAAACTCCGGTGAACCATTCCAACAATGAGCGCCCATTGCCGCAGAAATTACTCTTCCATGGATAAGGATAGAACCCGCATACAAATCGTGTTTTGTTTTAAATTCCTCAAAGTAGGCATCACCAATTATTTGTGCATATTTTTTTCCTGTAAGCGCCTTCATCGCTGAAGGAATAATAATGGTACCGGTTGGAATCGATTGAAAGTTTTGGTTGATGATGGAGGCTTCATGATCAATGTATTTTTTCAGATACAGCATGGCAATATCATTATCGGCTGTAGCGGCGGCGGCATAATTTCTGGAACGGCATTGTGCATCATAAAAATATATAGCGCACTCTGCCGCCTCAATTGTGTCACGTAATTTTTGTAAAACCCGCTTCCACAACTCTTGATTAAGTGCAGCCTCGTAAATATCCGCAACAAGTTCGCTTTCAAACTCACCGAATTGAATGCCTGCCATTATTCCCTCGGAATCGATACTGAAAACAAGAAGATAAAAGCGAATGACAAAATATCAGTTAAAACCTACTCTTGCTGCAACGCCCAATCATATAAAAAATTCTTCTTCAATCCCGTCAATTTCGCGCCGATACTCGCCGCTTGCTTTACCGGTAATTCATCCAGCAGCACTTTCATGATGTGAATTTGTTCAGGAGTAATCGCTTCATTTTCCTGTTTGGGAGCGCCATGGACGAGCAGGACGATTTCGCCGCGTTGTTGGTTGGAGTCAGCAGCAACCCAATCGACCAAAGCGGCAACGTTATCGCCTTTTATGGTTTCAAAGGTTTTGGTGATTTCGCGGGCAAGAACAACTTCGCGTCCAAGGCCAAATACATCACGCATGTCTTGCAAGGTTTCGAGGATGCGATGGGGTGCTTCGTAGAAAATTAACGTGCGTGAATCAGTAGCAAGCAATTGCAATTGTGTGCAGCGGGCAACTTGTTTGGCAGGCAGGAAACCTTCAAAAGCGAAACGGTCTGAGGGTAAACCAGCGGCACTGAGAGCGGCGATCATGGCGCAGGCACCGGGGATGGGAATAATCTGGATTCCAGCCAGGCGAGCGCTGCGAACCAGGCGATAACCTGGATCAGAAACTAGCGGTGTGCCGGCATCGGAAATCAATGCGATGGAATCCCCCGCGTGCATTTTGGCGATTAATTGGTCTACACGCGAATCATCACTGTGATCGTGATAGGCAATGCAGGGTGTTTTGATATCGAAATGGGACAAGAGGCGGGAACTGTGTCGCGTATCTTCAGCGGCAATCAAGGCTACAGTTTGTAGAGTTTCCACCGCTCGCGGTACCATATCGCCCAAATTGCCGATGGGTGTGGCCACGACATACAAAATGCCCTGGTTTGAGGCTGTTGTTGACATACCGCTTTCCGGAAAAGGGAGTTGGGGCAGAAAGCCCTGACTCAAATGAATTTACAATTATCGCTGGTTTTTCCCCGAGGTTTTCATGCCGATCAGGCTTTTTGCGCGCAAAGTTTTACACACGACTATGACCGGCATGCTGGCTTCGGCGCTGGTACTAACCCTGAGCAGCTGTAGCAGCAACCCGCCCCAGCCGGAACAACGCAAAGCGCCGGCGGCGAAAACCCAGACCAAAGCATCAGTCAGCCCCAGCCAGTTACTGGAAATGGCTCGCCAGCGGCAATCGCCTGAACGCGAAAGCCTGGTGCTGCAGGCTGCGCAAGTGTATATCGAGGATAACAAATTTAGCCGCGCGCGCGCTTTGATTAGCGAGATGAATCCGGATGCGTTACCCGATCAGGATTACATCACATACACCGATTTACTCAGCACCCTTGCATTGCAAGAGGGCTCCAATTTTCTGGCGCACGGCATTCTAACCAAGCCACGCCTGGAACAACAATGGCAGGCGATGGAACCGGCAACCGAAATCGCGTTGCGTGAAAAACGCGCGCGTGTATTTGCATTGCTGGGCGAAACCCAGCTAAGTGTTAATGAACGTATGCAATTGGCGGCGCTAATCGATAACAAAAAACAGCAATTAGAAAATCAGGAAGCGCTTTGGCAAGACCTGATGGCAATTCCGTTTGCGGAGTTACAACAACTCGCACACAACGAAATGGGTGAAGCGGCGCGCGGCTGGTATAGCCTTGCGACTATCGGCAAAAATAACCAGATCGACCTGGAGCAGCAGCGCGAGCAATTACAAAGTTGGCTGAGCCAGTGGCCACAACATCCCGCCCATGACAATTTGCCGAACGATTTGCGTTTGCTGCAGAGTTTAATCGACAAACAACCGCAACAAATTGCCTTGCTGCTGCCGATGCAAGGCAAACTCGCCGAAGTGGGTGAAGCAGTGCGCGATGGTTTTTTTGCTGCCTATTACCAGGCATTAAGCAATGGCCGCAAAACACCGGAAGTGCGCCAGTACGATAGCAGTGGCGATGCGCTCGCTGCTTACCAGCAGGCGGTGGCTGATGGTGCGGATTTGGTGATTGGCCCTATCGATAAAGAAAAAGTCACTGAACTGAGTTTGATGCCGTCGCTGCAAGTCCCTGTGTTATCGCTCAATTATCCCGATGCGCCACCGGCAGAACCACTGAAAGGTTTTTATCAATTTGGTTTAGCAGTGGAAGATGAAGCGCGACAAGTTGCGCGGCAGGCATTTGTGGAAGGACATCGCCAGGCAATGGTCATTATTCCCGCGCAAGAATGGAGCGAGCGCAGTGCGCGTGCTTTTGTGAATGAATGGGAAAAGCTCGGCGGCATAGTGGTGAATCGCAGCCAATTTACCGCGGGCGGCAATTATTCAAATCTGGTAAAAGATGCGATGTTAATTGAACAAAGCCAGGTTCGCGCGCGCGAGTTGCAGGAATTATTGGGCACTAAACTGGAGTCTTTACCGCGCAGCCGCAGCGATGTAGATATGATTTTTTTAATCGCCGATCCAGCACAAGCACGCCAGATCAAACCAACATTTGCGTTTCATTATGCTGGAAAAATTCCGGTGTATTCCACCAGCCAGGTGTATTCCGGCGAACCTAATCCGAAAGCAGATCGCGATTTAAATGGCATTCGTTTTAATACCATGCCCTGGTTGTTCGATACATCCAGTGCGGAAAAACAAGCGGTTGCCCAATACACCAAGTCCGCTGCAGTGTATGGCCGTTTGCATGCATTAGGTGCTGACGCATTTCGTTTATATGCACGCTTGCCGCAATTGGAGCAAGTACCGCAAATGCGAATTTTCGGTGCAACCGGTGCATTACATATGCTCGGTGATGGCCGCATTGAACGCGAGCAAATCTGGGTAAGATTCCGCAATGGCGATGCAGTACCCTTACCTGTCGTTATTAACGAAACCGATGTGCAATAGATACTTTCATCCGTCACATTATCTCGCCCACTTAAAAGGAATTATGATGAATCGCAGCAACAAGGACGCTACACCCCCAAGCGCCGACACCAGTGTGGTGATCGGTGCAACCGCTGAACTTTACGCCGAACAATATTTACAGCAGCAAGGACTTATTACCCGCACACGCAACTATCGCAGTAAATTGGGCGAGATCGATTTGATCATGCTGGAACAGCAGCCGCATGGAAATGTATTGGTCTTTGTGGAGGTGCGCTTGCGCACTAACAAACGTTTTGCGCCAGCACTGGAAACGGTGGATTATCGCAAGCAACAAAAAATCATCAAAACTGCCATGCGTTTTTTGCAAGAGCAAAAACTTTACGACAAAATCGCCTGCCGCTTCGATGTGATAGCATTAGACCAAACCGGTACAGCACCGCCAGTACAGTGGATTAAAAATGCCTTTTGCACCTGATGAGTAGCTTTACTTAAATGAATAACTTTAGTGAGTAATTATGGACCAACGTGTTATCACCCTCTTTCACGAAAGCATTGAAGCCAAGATGCACGCGGGCGAACAATTGGCCCCACTCATTGCCAATGCCAGTGAATTTATTGTGCATGCCTTGCTTAACGAGAAAAAAGTATTGACCTGCGGCAATGGAATATCTGCGGCGCAAGCGCAAATTTTTACGGCCAGTCTGATTAATCGCTTTGAGCAGGAACGCCCCAGCTTGCCGTCGTTTAATCTTGGCTCTGATTTCACCACCCAAACAGCTATCGGTAGCGACACCAGTTTTAATGATATCTACGCAAAACAAATTCGTGCACTCGGGCAACCAGGCGATATTTTGTTGTTGCTCACCAGCACCGGCAAAGCCAGCAATTTGCTGCAAGCAATCAGCGCTGCCCACGATAAAGAAATGCAAGTCATTGCGCTCACCGCTGGCGATGGCGGCGATGTTGCCGCATTATTAATGCATGGTGATATTGAGCTGCGCGTGCCATTATTTGCTAAACCGCGCATCCATGAAGTGCATCTACTCAGTGTGTTTTGCCTGTGTGATTTGATCGATCAACAGTTGTTCGGAGGTTTTTAATGCTGAATATTCGCGCCAGTTTCCGTTTAATGCTGACACTCTGCCTCTGTAGTTTTATGGTCAGTTATTTGGGCGGTTGTGCGCGCGTAATACATGCAACCACCAGTGAGCCGGTGCAAATCAGCAACAATAAACGCTCGTTGGGCACCAAACTGAATGATGATCGACTGGAAACCTACGCGCGCGTTAACCTGCTGAAAGCTGACCCTGCCTTTGAAGATACACGCGTAAATATCGATAGTTTTAATGGTTTTGTATTATTGACCGGCCAGGTACCCACCGAACATTTGCGCCAAATTGCGGGCAACACAGTAAGTGCGATTAACTCCGTGCGTCAGGTACATAATGAGTTGCAAGTTGGCCCACAAGCACGTTTCGGTTCGCAAAGCCTGGATGCCTGGATTACAACTAAAATCAAATCGCGGTTAGTGGCAAGCAGTATTCAAAGCCGCCGTGTTCATATTATTACCGAAGCCCAAACGGTTTTTTTGATGGGTTTGGTTTCTCGCAATGAAGCAGATCGCATCGCTGAAGTTGCGCGCACCAGTGATGGCGTGCAACAGGTGGTGAA
Organism: Cellvibrionaceae bacterium; assembly: GCA_021151825.1. GTDB lineage: Bacteria > Pseudomonadota > Gammaproteobacteria > Pseudomonadales > Cellvibrionaceae > Cellvibrio. The sequence goes on along the minus strand of JAGKWQ010000015.1, from coordinate 17,804 downwards.
GGTGTTTGAATATCTGGATTAATGCATCACCATTATCCATTCATCACCATTCGTTTACGTTTATCTCCTCTGCAATCCCGCACACTGGATTACCACTGGTAATCTCATTTCATCCTGTTAGTATCTTGCGCAACGGCGGTGAGCTATTCGCTCCATATTAGTCAATCGTCACTTTTTGATACGCAAAGGAAAAACATCATGATTTCTACCATTGTTACCCTGGTGATAATTGCCCTGCTGGTGTTCTACGTTATTGGGATCTACAACAAATTGGTTGCACTTAAAAACCGTTACCAAAATGCGTTCTCCCAAATCGAAGTGCAACTAAAACGCCGCTATGACCTTATTCCCAACCTGGTAGAAACTGCAAAAGGTTATATCAAACACGAGCGCGAAACATTGGAAGCAGTGATTAGTGCGCGCAACCAGGCGGTCAATGGTTTACAAGCAGCAGCGGCAAACCCAGGTAGCGCTGCAGCGATGACGCAATTGGCAGGCGCAGAAAATATATTAACCAATGCAATGGGCCGCTTGAATGTGGTGATGGAGGCGTACCCGGATTTAAAAGCATCGCAAAATATGATGCAGGTATCGGAAGAGCTAACCAGCACCGAAAATAAAGTAGCCTTCGCGCGCCAGGCATTTAATGATGCGGCTACCGAGTACAACACCTACAAACAAAGTTTTCCGCCGGTAGTTCTCGCGGGCAGTTTTGGTCATCACGAAGATGCAACCTTGCTGGTATTTGCCGATAGTGCCGAGATACAAGCAGCACCCAAAGTGCAATTTTAACGCCGCCTCGACAAAGTCTTCCTTCTATATATAGAAGGAAGACTTTTACATTCTCGTACTGACTCGCAAGTCTTCCTTCTTTATATATAGCAATCACTCATTTTTTACCGCAGGTTGCGCTTATGAATTTCTTTGAACACCAGGACCGGGCTCGACGCAACACACGCTATTTGATCCTTCTATTAATAGCCGCCGTATTTTCCCTGGTGATCATCACCACGTTGTTATTTGCAGCGTTGGCGTATTTTGGTGAAGAAAATCGCAGCGAAACAACACAAACTGTCTGGCAGGGAATTATCCACTCCATCAGCCCGGTAACATTTTTATGGATTGCACTGGGCGTGAGTATCGTAGTACTGCTTGGCAGCTTGTTTCGCTTTGTGCAATTGCGCAGTGGTGGTAAAGCTGTTGCTGAAGCAATGGGTGGACGTTTGTTAGCGGGCAATACGCAAGATGCAGATGAACGTAAAATTCTCAATGTAGTCGAGGAAATGGCTATCGCTTCCGGTACGGCAGTACCACCAGTATATCTAATCGAAGAAGAAAGCATTAATGCGTTCGCGGCAGGTTATCACCCCCAGGATGCAGTCATCGGTATTACGCGCGGCTGTATTCAAAGTTTATCGCGCGATGAATTGCAAGGAGTGATCGCCCATGAATTCAGCCACGTCTTCCACGGTGATATGCGTATCAATATGCGCCTGATATCGCTGCTGTATGGAATTCTGGTAATTGGTTTGATCGGCGAGTTTCTGATTCGTATTTCCGGTAACCGTAGTGTTAGTAGATCAAACAACAAAGATAATTCTCCCGCAGCCCTGCTCGCATTAGGTGTAGGTTTACTGGTGATTGGCTATACCGGAATATTTTTTGGCAATTTGATCAAGTCGGCGGTGAGCCGTCAGCGCGAATTCCTGGCCGATGCTTCTGCGGTGCAATTCACGCGCAACCCGGAAGGTATTGCTGGCGCTTTGAAAAAAATCGGCGGCAGTAGTTATGGTTCCGAATTAAAAAATGAACATGCTGCCGAATTCAGCCATATGTATTTTGGTCAAGGCGTAAAATCCTTTTTCAATTTGATGGCGACGCATCCGCCATTAGAAGAACGTATCAAACGAATTCAGCCGAACTGGAATGGTGAATTTTCAGAAGGTGTATATATAAGAAGGAAGACTTCAGAAGCCACTGAGACGGACGCGGCGATTAAAGAAGAATTGCTAAAGGTCGTTTCCGCATTTGATGGTAACGTAGTGACCAAAGCCGTCAATGAGACAACAACACAAACCCGTATTGATATTGAACAAACTCTGGCACAAATCGCCAAACCAACCCAGGGGCAAATTGGTTATGCGCGAGCACGCCTTTCTGAAATTCCCGAGTCATTGAAAAGTGCCACGCGCGAAAGTTTTAGTGCGCGTGCGATCATTTTTGGTTTACTGTTGGATCGCCATGCACAAACAGCACAACACCAATTGGCGTTACTCAGCGAACACTTGCCTGAAAACGAATTTCAACAATTGCGTCCGCTTATTTCGGAAGCCTCGTCACAACATGCCGGGCTGCGCTTGCCGCTTATTGAACTTTGTTTGCCTGCGTTAAAACAATTATCAACCGATCAGCATAATGGATTTCTGGAATGCCTGAATGTACTGATCAACGCCGATAAGAAAATCAGTTTAATGGAGTGGGCGCTTCACCGCATTGTGTTGCACAACAATTATCACGCACCATCGTCTGATCACAACCGCACCCTGCAACAATTGCAAAATGAATGCGGGGTTTTGTTATCTACGCTTGCCCACGCCGGCGCAACTAACCCGGGCGATGCGCAAGATGCTTTCGCGCGCGCGCAGGCAGAACTGCAACTCACAATCGAATTGTTACCGAAAGACAAAACCCGATTGGCCGATCTGGATCAAGCACTCGATCAACTCAACCGCGTAAAACCACTGCAAAAACCGCAGCTGTTAAAGGCGATGAGCCAATGTGTGCTACAAGATAATCGCGTGACGATTGTTGAAGCCGAACTCTTTCGCGCGATAGCCGATAGCCTGGATTGCCCCGTTCCTCCGCTGATCTTGAACACGCCATAAACCCGCCAACCAAATGAGGTAATCACCTTGCAACTGGACAACGCATCTGTTGCGCAACTGCGCGAATGGGAAAGCCAACTTACTGAACAATATCAGGCTATTCTCGCTAAAAAACTGAACCTGGATTTAACCCGTGGCAAACCTTCTGCCGAACAGTTGAACCTGTCCGATGCGATGGACGGTTTACTGCAGGGTAATTACATCGCCGCTGACGGTACTGACACCCGTAACTACGGTGGCCTGGACGGTTTGCCCGAAGCCAAACAATTGGGCGCCCACATTATGGGCGTAGAGCCCGCTAGTGTGCTGGTGGGCGGTAACTCCAGCCTGACGCTGATGTTCCAGGTAATGTTGGCCGCTTACCAATTCGGTTTGAAAGACGCTGCCAGCGCCTGGAAAAATGAAGGCGAAGTGAAATTCCTGTGCCCGGTTCCCGGTTATGACCGCCACTACACGGTGTGTGAGCAACTCGGTATCAAAATGATTAACGTTCCAATGACCTCAACCGGCCCGGATATGGGTGCAGTTGAATCATTGGTGAAAGCGGATAAATCTATCAAAGGTATGTGGTGTGTACCCAAGTACTCCAACCCGACCGGCGTGGTATACAGCGATGAGACCGTTGAGCGCATTGCCAAGCTCGGCCAGATCGCCAGCGCCAACTTCCGCGTATTCTGGGATAATGCCTACTCAGTTCACGATCTGATTCCAAACGCGCCGCAACTGGCCAGTATTCTGGAAGCAACCCGTCGCAATGGCACTGAAGATTCTGTAGTGCAATTTGCCTCTACCTCAAAAATCACCCATGCCGGTTCCGGTGTAGCTTTCGTGGCTGCCAGCGCCGCCAACCTCGCTGGTTTCAAGAAGTTTTTGAACAGCTGCACCATCGGCCCGGACAAGGTAAACCAAATCCGCCACAGCCGCTTCCTGCCCAGCAAAGATGCCCTGCTTGCCCACATGAACAAGCACGCAGAGCTTCTGAACCCGCGCTTTGAGGCAGTGCTGACTGGCCTGAGCAAAGCATTTGAAGGTACTGATTTAGGTGCTTGGGAAAAGCCAGTTGGTGGTTACTTCGTTTCATTTGATACGCGCAAAGGCTGTGCAAAAGAAACCGTACGCCTTGCGGCCGAAGCTGGTGTAAAACTGACTCCAGCCGGTGCGACCTATCCTTACGGTAAAGACCCGGAAGATCGCAATATTCGGATCGCGCCGTCAGTACCTACAGTGCCGGAAGTTGTCGGGGCAATGGAGGTATTTGTAACCTGCGTGAAACTGGCATCAGTAAAACAACAACTGGCCAGTATCAGTTAAATACCAGGCACTTATACCGTGCTCAAAAAAAGCCGCTATCCAGCGGCTTTTTTGTTTTATGTATATCAATAATCCAGAAAACCAACTGATCTAATAGATTCAGATTAATTCCAAAAGACTTGGTCCGTTATTTTTTTTCTTTCTATACTCAAATTAGCGCGTCATATTGAGTGCGCGTTATTAACCCATCCCATTAACCTTTTACGCTTTACCCAATTAACGATTTATTAGTTAACTAACGATTCATTACTCAACTATTTACTCATAAAGATTGTTTAACTCACTAAAGACTGTTTACCCCTTTTCTCTGCGCTTATGCCACAGGAGATTTTGTATGGGTGTTGCTGCAACTGTAGAAAAATATTTAAAAGCAAAACAGGTCGAGTTCACGCTGCTGGAACATGAATATTGCGAGGGTTCATACAACACAGCACGTGTCGCCAAGATTGACGATCATTGCCTGGCCAAAGGCGTACTCTTACGTGATGAGGATTTTCATTACACCCTTTGTGTACTCCCCACACGCAACAAAATATTACGCCATACCTTGAACCAGATTTTTGATCGCCACATGGAGTTGGTAGAAGAGGAAGAACTTACCGAGATATTTAAAGATTGTGCCGAAGGAGCAATACCTGCCTTGGGCGAAGCGTATGGATTGGATGTAATTTGGGACGAAGAGTTATTAGGTGTGGAAGATATTTATATTGAAGCAGGTGATCATCGCCATTTGATCCGCCTGAAACAACCGGACTTTATTCAATTGATGCACGACAAGTTGCACGATCACTTTAGTGCTGAACGCGCGCGCCACAGCAAACTGCCAAAAAAATATGTCCGTCAGGAGTATGAGCTTTAACACCACCCCGATATCGGGATTAAAAAAGCCGCCAGGTTTCCCCTGGCGGCTTTTTTATTTAACACAGCGTACTTAAAAAGCTAACCGCATCTAACCCGCAATCGCAAATGAATAGGTAGCGATAAATGTTTTAATCATGGATTAATCGACAGGAACTAAAACCACATTCGGTGCGTTAGCTGCACGAGCTGCATCAGCCACTGCAACATAGATTCCGGTACTTGCACGTCCACTTACCTGGATAATTACCGTTGCTAATGGTAACTCAGCGCGCAAACGCTCAATGTTCGAACGCACGGTGCGCTGATCGACACGGCGCTCACCTTCTTTTTCCATTACCCATATCTGATCATCTGCCGATATTCGCACCAGAATATTAGGTTCTGCATTTGCTGGAGCAGAATAATCATTCTTTTCCGGTACATTAGGGTTAAACCCGCTCTCCTTTACAAACGACGCGGTCACGATAAAGAAGATCAGCATAATAAAGACCACATCAAGCATCGGCGTCAGGTCAATCTCATTAGCATCATCGCTAACCTGCCTTTTTCTTTTACGACTCACCTTAGGACTCCCCAGTTTCATCAAGCCATGCAGAAAGAAATTCATTTTAGCGGTTTTCACGGTCTTTTGGCCCACAGGAAAAAACAAATGATTGAGATTAACGCCACAACGGACCAGTAATGATAAAAAGCAATATTCACCCAGCAACAATCAAGTTATCTACTAGAAGCAGCCAAGGTAACAAATCGCGATCAAAGCGGTCATACATAGAGACAATTAAAAGTGATTGTCCCGCAACTGATTTCAGGTTTAACAATGATTGGTATAAGCACATAACAAAAATAACGACGGCAAATACCTTCAATTGAATCCAGCCTGAATTAGAGAGCTATTTAGCGGGTGTTATCACTCATTAAAACGCCGCACAAACATGTTTCAACACCAACGCAACTGGATATTGGCAAAAACTCATTAACGTAACGCATACATCGAGCCGGAAATACACAATGTTTTACGCGTAGCAATACCGTTTAAGGTGATGATGCAGCGGATTAATTGCGCTGATGGATTGGATAAAGACATCACAAAACGAGATCGTGTGAGTAGTTTGGTGCGCGTTAAAAACTTAAATCACTGTCTTCAACAATCCTCTCACAACCATCCAATCACCGCTGAACTCCCCTTAAAAAGTTTTTTGTCGCGATGAAAAAACTATTTACGAACATCGAAAAGGGAAAAATTGAAGGGTCAAATACTATTAATTTACGTCTGAGGTAGATGTCGTTAACGCAGATAAAAACTAAAAAAACAAAATTTAAAGAGGTCAATTACATTTATAAACACACAAATTTGAATCTGCAATCATGCTGAATCAAGACTTGAATACGGATGCTTCAACAGAAAATTTTTACTTTAAAATCGGAAAAACACATTTTTTTACTAAAAATTGTCAAAAAAATGCGTTTTTCTTAACTATTTAGCGCAAAAAACTTGAATTTTTTTAATAAAGTTTTAACTTATACATGTTGGACTTTTTAAACCATTTATCGACCTTTCGAAAACTATAAAGGAAGCACACCATGGCTGCACGTAAACAAACCGCTGTTAATACTGTTGCAAGTTTGGAACAGCAATTAGCTCAACTGAAAGCGCAATTGGCAAAAGCTCGCGCAGCTCAAGCGGCTGATGCCGGTAAAGCTGTTGCTGGTTTGGCAAAAGACGCTGCTAAAACTGCTGCAGCTCTGAAAGCTGCTCAAAGCAAGTTGGCTGCTGCTGCTAAAAAGAAAACCCCGGGTTCAGCTAAAGTTGTAGCGGCTGCTAAAGCTGCTGTTGCTGCTGCCAAGAAAGATGCTGCTGCTGCTAAAGCTGCTGTTGCTGCCGCCAAAAAAGAAGCTGCTGCTGCTAAAGCTGCTGCTAAATTGGCTGCTGCACACGACAAAGCAGTTGCTAAAGCTGAAGGCGCAGTTGCAAAACGCTTGAAGGCTTCTGCCAAGAAAGCTGCTGTAAAAACTAAAGCTGCAGAGAAAAAAGCGGCTGCTAAAGCTAAAGTAGCTGCCAAGAAAGCTGCTGTAAAAGCTAAAGCTGCTGCTAAAAAGCAAGCTGCTAAAACCAAAGCTGCTGCTAAAAAAGCTGCACTGAAGAAAAAAGTTGCTGACAGAAAAGCTGCTGCTAAAGCTAAAGTAGCTGCCAAGAAAGCCGCTGTAAAAGCTAAAGTAGCTGCCAAAAAGACAGCTGCTAAAGCTAAAGCAGCAGCTAAAAAGCCTGCCGTTAAAAAAGCTCCAGCAGTGAAAAAAGCTCCTGCAGCTAAAAAAGCTCCTGCTGCCAAAAAAGTAGTTGCTAAAAAAGCTCCAGCCGCTAAAAAAGCACCTGCTGCAAAGAAAGCTCCTGCAGCTAAAAAAGCAGTAGCCAAGAAACCAGCGGGTACCGCACCAGCAAAACGCGGCCGCAAGCCAAAAGCTGCTGCTCCTGCCGCGGCTTAATTAGCGATTTAATTCGCAATAAAAAAGGCACCCTCCGGTGCCTTTTTTATTATTCGCAACAATTAACCCTATTAATGCTCCTGAAGAGCCATTTGATTAAACACATAAGCATACATTAATAACCGCTGCTCCTCTGTTTGCAGGTTAAATTCCAAACCATAACTAACCAGCATTCCGTCCAACTGATTATCAGTCGGCTCCACACGCGATCTGACTACGCCGGTTAAAATCAACTCACGCCTCAATTCACGAATATCCACCTGCGCTTTAAGTTCCAATACATCACCAATTTCAGCAACTTCATCGCTCAACTCAACGCGCGTACCAGAAATACTGATATCTGAAATAACACCTTGTATAGATATAGGAAATTCCAAACTCGTATTAGTTACGATTACCTTTTCATTAACAACGACGCGCGTTGCACTTCGAATTCCTTTGAAGGTAACTGATTCTGGATAACTCAAATGAAGTATCGGATAAGGATCCAGGGTTAGGCTTTCTACCACACCAGCAAAAATTCCAATCCCATTATCTATCATTAAGCGAACGACGATTTTTTGGCCAACCCTGAATTTAACGAGCTTGCCGCCTTGTTTGGGTACGGACAATAAAAGGCTTCGCCCCGGCAAGCAACCAACAAGCCGGCAAGAAAAACGCTCAGGTTGCCCTGCAAGATTATTAGTTTGCAGCTGCAATGGATAACCGTAAGCAAGTTTTAATTCTTCGAATTTCATGGTCGCATCTACGGGAATTATTGATTGTTATTTGTAGAAGTGTAGCAGCAGAAGTCAGTTTGCACCGTAGTTAGCAAATTGCTTCTGCGTAAGAAAGTGATTCTGGATTGAGGCGTAAGCTGGAGGATTAAATCATGGATTCAGCAGCAAGAACGCCAAATTCTTTATTCCACTCCATCAACAACAATGCCAGTGCCTGCGATTGCTCATGCAATGAAACAAGCTCTTCATAGGTATCTTTTGGACCGACATATAGTTTAATTTGGCGATGTTTATTCGCTAACTCATGCTGCAAATGTTGGGATCTATAGACCTCCAGTTTCCAGCGTAAATTGTGAGCGGTATTGCGATAGTAGGCCAGTTTGGTTTGCAAGGTGATCGGGCTTACCGAGTTGAGTGGCCCGAACACATTAAAGTCCAACGCCAATACCATAGATTCTTTCGCGCCAGAGTCGGCAATCACGGTTGCGGTACGCGGCTGCCCCACTAGCTGGGCCAAATCACCGAAAACTTCTCCCGGAGTAACGTAATTAACCAAATCACCTTTCAGCGCCTGATCAACATACACCGCTAACTTACCTTTCAGTAAAAAATAGAGCCAGTTGCCGCTGTCGCCTTTTTGTAAAACAATTTCTCCCGGTAAAAAGGACATGATTCGCGATGCTTGCAGCAAAATCTCAAATTGTTTTACATCTTGCTGTTTCACTACTTTAAAAAATGGAATTCCCGCGAGCAAATGCTCCAGGGTATCTTTGGGAATTTTATATAGCTGTTTTGTTTCCATCATCTGCCCGTAATGCTGTTTTTATTCGTAATTCACTACCTAATACCCCGAGGTGGTGAGCAGTCCAAACCTTAACACTCCTTGACGCATATGATACTACTGAAAATCTATAGAACAACTATAGCTAAATTACTGACAAGGTACGCGCATTCCATTTTTTTTCTATATTATATCTACGGGGTCACACCCTAAACCGCTGCATAACACACAGGACAATAAAGTCTTTGATAATAGAGAGTAGCAAGACTATGCGCTTCAACCATCTATTCCGAGTATTCGTTTGTACTTCACTACTATTTTTTGGTCATTTTACCCGCGCTGAACCCATGCTCAATGGCATTGGCATACATCAGGAGTTAGGACGGGAAATATTTATCGGTGCACTGTATTCAGAATCATTAAGTAATGATGCCAATACTTTGTTACGCAACAAACAACCCATGCGGATGGAGCTCAAAATTGTTAGCCCCGAAGGGATTACTGCCAGACGCTTTAGCCGTTTGTGGATTGAAGGATTGGCAGTAAACAGCAAGGCTGATGCCCTCATGGCGCAAGCGGATAATACCGTCGCCTTTGATGCGATGTTTAAAGGTCGCCTTATCCAAAACGATCACGTAAAAATCAGCAATACTCCAGGCAAAGGTGTCACAGTCAGCATCAATGATGTCGTGCTTGGTACCATCAAAGATGAAAACTTTTTTTCCATGCTGTTGGCAACCTGGATTGGTAGTGTTCCGCTTTCATCTGACTATCGTGACAGCTTGTTAAAAGTTGGGGATATTAACGCTACGCTACGCGGACGTTTTACTGGCATCAATCCTTCTGCCGCACGATTGGCAGAAGTAAAAACCTGGTCTGGGGAAGTCAAATCTTCTGCGCAGGCTAAATCCAGTGCCAAGGCAGTCGCAGTAACATCTGCGGCTGCAACACCCAATGAAATCGAAAAACCAAAACTGGATGTGCCAGCTCCAGTTGCCGCCGGTTCTGCTTCGGTGTCATCAAAACGCCCTGGTACTCCGGTTAAAGCACAAGAGGAAGATGAAGGTCCTGCACTTACTGCCCAAACATTGTTAGCACGTCAATTCTATGTGTCGGATGCAATCAAAAAAATTCGCAGCAAAACCAAATACCCGCAACGCGCATTGGATAGAGGCCAAGCAGGTAGTGTACGCGTGGCAGTAGTAGTAGATCGCCAAGGTAATATTCTCAGCGCCAGCATTCTGGAAGGCAGTAATTTTGATTTGCTAAATAAGGAAGCTTTGGATGCAGTAGATCGCTCCGCGCCCTTCCCGCCTTTACCGGAAACCGTCAGTGGATCGAAATTTGAATTCACCGTGCCTATGCGTTGGACCTTACCGGAATAATAAGTTCCCCATAAAAAAAGCCACCTTGAGGTGGCTTTTTTTATGGGCGTTAAAATAGTTACCGGTTATGAGTAACATCAGTAACGCTAACAATTTGCGCTTCGTTGCACACGCTTCATCAAGATAATTGCCGCAACCGCTGCTCGATAACTTTATGAATCCCACTGCGCTCAAGCACCGAATGTTTCTCCAATCGCCCCAGATGTATCGTATGCAAATGCAAACACGGCGTTGATGCATCCAGCTCACGTAAATCCCCTTTCATCAACACCGGTAAGAAAGGTTTATTGGATGGCAATTTTTGCCGGACAATATTCAGGCCCATTTGCAATGGTAATGCGCGGACGGTTCCGCTACGAAAAGGAATTCGCAGGAACAAACAAGGACGTGCCTGATACACCCCTGGAATAATTTCCATCCCCGTTGGCGTTACCGCGGAGGCCGGAATACTATTGAACGTATCGTGTGGCATGTAGGGATTAGGAAGAATGACCAGTTTACGGTCCTCTTCCTTGGGGAAAAAAAGATTGTAATTGGTATAAAGCTGTTCGACTGAACTGGAATAAACGCAGAGCTTGTTCTCAAAGCCCATGACAAAATCCACCGCGCGCTGGCGTTGGTTGAAAGCGTCCAGATCCCAGATTAGATCCTTATTATCGGCATTAGTTGACACAATCAGCTCTTAATAGAAAAGTGAAAGAAGTATAGCGCCAGATAAAATTAATGCTCTCGCGTCGCACGGAATACTACTTCCGGATGTCGCTCCTGGGTCAGTGATAAGTTGACTCGCGATGGGGCCAGGTAAGTCAAGTGACCGCCGCCGTCTTCCGCCAAATTTTCTGCGCATTTACGTTTGAATTCCTCCAGTTTTTTCGGATCGCTACATTCGCACCAACGCGCGGTTGTTACATTCACTGGTTCGTAAATTGCCTCAACTTTATATTCATCTTTCAAGCGATAGGCAACCACTTCAAATTGCAGTACACCCACTGCGCCGACGACGATATCGTTATTATTCAGCGGGAAAAACACTTGCGTTGATCCCTCTTCTGACAGCTGTTGCAAACCTTTTTGCAATTGCTTCATTTTGAGTGGATCCTTCAAACGAATACGGCGAAATAATTCGGGCGCAAAGTGTGGGATGCCGGTGAATTTTAATTCTTCACCTTCGGTGAACGTATCGCCGATCTGGATAGTACCGTGATTGTGCAACCCGATAATATCACCGGCAATTGCCTCATCGACCGCACTACGGTCACCCGCCATAAATGTCACTGCATCGGCAATTTTTACGTCTTTACCAAGGCGCACATGTTTCATTTTCATACCTTGTGAATAGGTACCTGAACAAATACGCATGAACGCAATGCGGTCGCGATGCTTGGGATCCATATTTGCCTGGATTTTGAAAATGAAGCCGCTAAATTTTTCTTCCGCAGGTTCTACAACACGATTGTGAGTAGCTCGTGCACGTGGCGTTGGCGCCCACTCGACAAATCCATCCAGCATTTCACGCACACCGAAGTTGCCCAATGCAGTACCAAAGAAAACCGGTGTCATACGGCCCGCAAGATATTCTTCCAAATCAAATTGATTGGTAGCGCCACGGACAAAATCGATTTGCTCACGATAATCACTGGCATAGGCCCCCATCAACGCGGTGGCTTCCGGGCTATCCAAACCTTTAATTTGAATATCATCGGGAATTGTATGCCCCATTCCCTGCTGATAAACATGAATCACGTCAGTATAAAAATTATAAACGCCGAGGAATTCCTTGCCGCTACCGAGTGGCCAATTGATAGGAGCTGCTGTAATTTTTAATACGTTTTCAATTTCATCCAGCAACTCAACAGTATCGCGACTTTCACGATCCATTTTATTGATGAACGTAAGAATCGGCGTATCCCGCAAACGGCAAACTTCCATCAGTTTGATGGTGCGATCTTCTACACCTTTCGCGCCGTCGATCATCATCAACACTGAATCAACAGCGGTGAGAGTGCGATAGGTATCTTCCGAGAAGTCTTCGTGACCGGGAGTATCAAGCAGGTTTACAACACGTCCGTTGTAAGGAAATTGCATAACTGACGAAGTCACCGAAATCCCCCGCTCTTGCTCCATGGTCATCCAGTCAGATTTAGCATGGGGCCCGCGCTTGCCTTTTACAGAACCCGCTAATTGGATTGCATTTCCCCATAACAATAGTTTTTCAGTCACCGTGGTTTTACCGGCGTCCGGGTGGGAAATAATGGCAAAAGTGCGGCGTTTCGCCAGCTCGGCAGTTAGATTGGTCATAGGGAATTCGCGTAGTAGAAAAAGGGGAAAATAAAATGGCGAGAATTATATCCTGCACAAGCAATTAAAGGGATCAAAGTTTAAGGGGTCGGGATTCAACAAGGGCAATATTCTGGCGAAGATGATTCTTCAACCATAACCACGCCCAAATACCCAGCGAAATATTCGCTAATGCGGTGGCAATGAAAATGCCCTTCATGCCCCAAAGCTGCTGGCCAATCCAGGCCAACGGGAGATATACATAAAGCACGCGCCCGGCAGAAATCAACATCGCAGGCCATGGGTTGCCCATTCCATTAAACGCCGCATTGACCGACATCACCAAACCATAAGCACCGTAACTAATAGGCACTATGCTCAAATACAAGGCGGCGATAGTGACAATCTCATCGTGCCCACCAAATAATTGTGTAATTTCTCCGCCGAAAAGACCAAGTAAAAAAGCGATCACCACTCCAAATGCCAAACAAAATTGAGTGAGTACACGCAGTGCATCCTGCAATCGATCAATTTTCCCCGCACCAAGATTCTGTCCGAAGAAAGGCCCGATAACACCTGAAAGGGCGTAAAAAGCAATTAGCGCGAGCGGTTCAATACGAGTTGCAATTCCCAGCGCAGCCACCGCATCGGTGCCATAAGTGGCGACCATAGCAACTACAATAGCGCTGGCAAACGGAACAATAACGTTCGCGGCCATCGCCGGAATACCGACCTCGATGATTGCCAACCAGGATCGTTTTAATGCATCCCATGATGGAAAAGGGTTAACCAGCATCTGAAGCCGCGTGTGCAAAATGCAAAACGCAACAATCAGCATCAGCGCGCGCGTAATTAAGGTTGCCAGCGCAGCGCCTTGTAAACCCAACGCCGGGGCACCGAGTAGACCGAAAATTAAAATCGGATCCAGCAGTACATTCACTAAAGCAGCGCCACCCATCAAATATCCTTGTACCTGGCTCATGCCCATCGCCCGCAACGCTGATAAACATACCATCGGCACCATTAAACACGGCGCGCTGAAATACCAGATAGACATGTACGAACGAATCAACGGGATTACATCAGGCGTCGCGCCCAACGCAAGAAATAAAGGCTCCAGCGTTATCCATCCGAGGATACAAACACTGACCGAAATGATAAGCGTGAGGCTCATCGCATCAGTTGCAAGGCGACGGGCTTTGGTAGAGTCTCCTTCCCCTATTGCTCTTGCTACCGCCGATGAGGTGCCAGCACCTAAACCGATTGCGAGACTGGTCAACACCATGATGATCGGAAAAGTAAAACTGAGTGCCGCTAATGGTGCGCGCCCTAATTGGGCAACAAAAAATGTTTCAATGGCATTGAGCGACATAGTCGCCATCAGCCCCCACATCAAAGGCAGGGCCAAATGCTTCAATTGGGTAGAAACCCGACCTTCGATGAGGGTTGCCTGTAAGGGTTCTGCCATAAATGTGCCGGCGATTGGGTCAACAAAAGACGCAGTATACATTAGTACCAACCTGCAATTTATGCTTGCGGTAATGAGCTGCGACAAACTGCCACAGTAGTTCATACACAGAAAAGCATGCGCTTCCGGGTACCTTGGTTATAATCAGCGAGTTTCTTTTTATTGATATCCTTTATGCCAGTATCCGTTAATCGCCAAATTTCTTTCGCACTTGCCAATCACACCCAGCATTTAAATTATTGGGTCATGATTCGCACGCTCGTGCTTATTTTATTAGGGATAGCGACCGTTGTTTGTTTATGGGATGGCTCCGTCGAACTGCCATTCGCCGAGATTTTAATTGCACTGGTTATTCTGACTGGTGTCAATTTGCTAACCTTTTCGCGCTTGCGCCAATCACTACCAGTTACAGAGATAGAGTTTTTTATCCAGCTACTGATCGATCTGTTTTGCCTTAGCGCTGTATTTTATTTTAGTGGCGGAGCCAATAATCCATTTGTTTCATACTTTCTGGTGCCCGTGTGTATTTCTGCTGCAACTCTCGGGGGTAGATTTACCCTTACCATTACCGGGTTAAGTATTCTCAGTTACTCACTCTTACTTTTTTTTCACGTGCCGCTGCCAATACTCGCGCCTGATCATCATCACCAACATGATGCCAGTTCTATTAATTTGCATGTGCTTGGCATGTGGCTGAATTTTTTTATCAGTGCCGGTCTGATCACCTATTTCGTAGTAAAAATGGCCCGGGATCTGCGGGCACAAGAGGCACAATTAAATCGCTGGCGTGAAGACCAATTGCGCGATGAACAGGTAATGGCCGTAGCGACTCTCGCAGCGGGAACAGCACATGAATTGGGAACACCACTCTCAACAATGAAAGTATTGATTAGTGAGTTAAGAGAAGAATATGCGGGCAATCAACAACTGCATCAGGACCTGACGTTACTGCAAGCGCAAGTCAATCAATGTGCATCTACTCTGCGCGATTTAGTTAACAAGGCGGAGCTTGCAAAGGAAGGACAAATTGCTGCAGAACCAGTAAAAACCTATTGCGATAATATAATCCAGCGCTGGAAAATTTTGCGGCCCGATGTTAAATCTCGCATTGAATTTACAAAGCGAGCAACAGACGTAAATGCCGTTTTTTCGCCAACCATCGCACAAGCCATTTTAAATTTACTTAACAATGCTGCCGATGCCAGCCCCGATGATATTTCTATTTACATTGAGTGGGACACTGAAACCATATTATGGACAATTGAAGATTCAGGGCCTGGAGTTGCAGAAGAAGTTAGCGCACATATAGGGAAATCATTTATTTCCACCAAAAATAAAGGTCTGGGTATAGGCTTGCTTTTAACCCAGGCAACTATTAATCGCCATGGCGGAGCGGTCACACTGCACAAACGAATGCCTCAAGGAACAATAACGCGAATGAAACTTCCATTAATAACAACTCCCGTTACAGAATGACCAATTCATTATGAATAACCAAAGCGCATTGGATTTTCTAATTGTCGATGATGATCCCACTCTCGCAGCTATGCTGGAGCGAGCACTCAAGCGTCGCCAATTTTCCTGTGCGATTGCACAAGATGCACATCAAGCCTTACAACTTATTGAGCGCTTTTCGATTGCAAAAGCAATCGTTGATTTAAAGCTCGGTAACGATTCAGGACTGCAATTAATTCGAGAATTGAAAACAAAATCGTCCGAATTACAAATAGTAATGCTTACCGGATATTCAAGTATTTCTACTGCAGTAGAAGCGGTAAAGTCCGGTGCAATCAATTATTTATGCAAACCTGCAGATACCGATGAAATCCTTGCTGCATTCGGCCAGGATTCCATATCGGAATTGCAGGAAATGAATTACACACCATTGTCAGTGGATAGATTGGAATGGGAGCATATTCAGAAAGTATTACAGGAAAATAACGGTAATATTTCAGCAACGGCGCGCGCATTGGGAATGCATCGGCGCACATTGCAACGAAAATTGCAGAAACGCCCAGTAAAGCAGTAAGTTAAATCGGGTCAAGCTGCATTGCCATTAACAATGCATCTTCGTGGCCATTCACAGTTGGATAATAATTTTTGCGCTGTCCCACTTCAAAAAAGCCTTCTTTTGAATAAAGTTCAATCGCTTTGCGATTGGAGACCCTAACTTCCAGAAACAACATATCCGCTTTACCTTTGACACAATTAACTGCATGAGCCAACAAACACTGACCAATCCCTTTGCGTTGGAATTGCGGTGCCACAGAGATATTTAGCAATTCAGCATCACCACCGCCATGAGTTACAACTACATAACCCACCAACAAGTTTTTAGATTCAGCTAGCCAACATTTTTGTCGGCCTTTTAAGCAATCTTCAAAACTGGATTGTCTCCAGGGATGAGTGTGCGCACTGCGCTCAAGCGTCATTACTTGAGGAATATCTTCCGCGGTTATTTCGCGTAAGAACAATTCCAGCCCGGTATAAGTAGAAATTGATAACGAATTCATGAAGGGAATATTTCAATCAAGTACTGACCACAAACGAGCTTTAGCGCTTGGGCTTTGTAATAGTTCATTCAAGCTTGGCAATAGCAATGCGGTCACTTGGACTTGACCAGATAAACCATTGACGATAATTTTTTTCCAGCGGTTTTCCACTGCAGAAATATCTTCCGCAATAAAATACTTTCCAGCGCTCTCGCCTAATAACCATAAACGACTAATAGGACGTAATTCGTTCTCCACCGCCAACCAGGTTTGCAATTCATTGCGCGCATCAACCTCCGTACGGGATACAAATCTGTTTTCAATCATGGGCCAACGCAATACTTCTTCGCTCAGACTAAATTTCTCTGTCAAACATGCTCTCAATATATTATTTAGCAGTAAATCAGTTGGCAGTGCGAGTGTCGTATTACGTGAATCAATAATTAAAAATCCAGGTGAAGGCCGCCATACACTCAATGAAAAAGGAGCTACAACCGCCGGTTTCTTTTCCTCCAGTTGTTGCAATATGGCTGCTGCATTAACGGGCACTGATGGCTTTTGGCGAACATCCAGATTTGCAAGCACATCCACAGCAGTAGCAGTTTCTGTTTTTGATGGGGATATCGAAAAAATCACAGCAGAGATGGCTTGTTCTAATACAACAGATGAACCTGAAACAGACTCCAAATTGCCCGTATCAATAACTGGTATCACACAAGCAACAGGTTCTGGCGCATAAGGTAATCGCCAACGCGGCATATAATTCTCAATACCTAACGCAGATAAATAGGTTTGCCGCTGAAGCTCATTCATTTGCTAATCACATAGGAGGGGCTTAGATTAAACATCGGGAATTGGTTGCATCCAATTCAATAAATATAACATTAAGATTTTAAGCGTAAATATTGAGGGATTATAAAATAGAATCGAGAATAATTGCTTGCTTAGTAAATGGCATGAATGCTTAAAGTTTTAGTGTTATCGAATAATTAAATAAACTTTGATAGAGGCAGATAGAGATATAGAGCATCCCCTTCAAACTCGTAAAACAAAAACGCCCGTCAGTGTTCACTAACGGGCGTTTTATCATTTAAAAGCTTGACGATGACCTACTCTCACATGGGGAGACCCCACACTACCATCG
>JAGKWQ010000048.1 GCA_021151825.1 Cellvibrionaceae bacterium | reverse complement strand
CAGAAAGCGTTTTAAGCCCTTCTGACAAAAAGTCTGCCGCTGATACTGGTTTATCGCGTTCGTCGATTGTGGCGCGTTCTGGTGCGTTTGGTGTGGTGTTTTCTGGCGTTGTGCGTAACAAGGATGCTCCACAACCAATCATTCCATTAGAGTCGTGCCTGTAGTGCCCCATATCATCCTCCGTCCGGTTTCTGCCGATGTTATCGATGCGCTCGTCGGTTTCTGGCCATTGTTGCGGCCGTGGTTGGTAGTCCGAAAACGCGAGCGGAGTTTTATTCGTCATGACCCACCCAACGCTATCGCTGTGCCAGTTGGACCAGATTTCGCCATACTTCCAGAAAAGGCTGCCGCCTACGTGTGTAGCACCTTCTGGTGCTTCATCCCAGTTGATTTTGCTCATAACCCAAGCCCCTTCATTGCGTAGTATGTGGCGGTAGCGCGCTTTCCATGCTCTTTCCAATCTTCGCCAACTTCCGAAATAAAACTCTGCTCAATGGCGTCCCAGTTTTCAACAAGCGCCTTCCATTGCTTTGACACTTGCCTCATTAGGTGCAGCCGACTTTTCAGCTCCGGCACGAATTTAAGCAACTTTAGGCAGCGATTAAAATCAGAAGGGTCGCTAGGGGCTGCTTTTGATTTTGCTTTGATTCCGCACAAAACAGCCGCCATGCACTCGGAGCTTAACCCCGTGTCGTCGCTTGTGTATTGCCATTCCATTACTTTCAATAAAATTTCTTTTGTGATTTTGCTCATATCTCATTCACCTTCAAAAAACCATTGTTATCTGTGTAAAGCTCACCGCTCGCCAACATGCGCTTGGCAACTTCTTTTGAATTAGGACGCAGCTCACTAAGCTTTACAAATCCGTTTTTGCAGGCTTGCTTTAGTGAGTAGTGCAGACCTCTTGAAACCTTAATCATCTTCACTCTCCGTTCGTTTACGTTCAATCGTATGCCTGTCAAACTCCTGCTGCGGACTAAGCCCACCAAAAAACTCAGCATGTCGCTGGCGTTCGGTTTCCCACTCATCGCTGTCGACCTTAGTGCCGAGCACTTGACCAACATAAACTTGGCAGCATCCCACCAGCTCCGCTATCTGCGCGTAGCTCGTCAAGCCTTGCGCGGATAGCTGGATGATTTTTGCTTGGAGGTTGGTCATGCTGCTGACTCCACTGCCTTATCAATAACCGCCTTACAAATCACCTCCCGCACCATATAGCGCAGGCTGGCATCCTTGGCGTCTAACACAAGCTCGCAAAACTGCAGAAACTGCGCGTCGGTCAGCATCGCCAAATGCTCAGCCAGCTGCTCAGGCTCAATCTCTACAGCGTCGCGGCGTGCGTCGAGGTCGGCGGCTTCGTCGCTGGCATAGTCGTGTAGGTATGTGTGGTCGTAAAAACTGCTCATGATTAGCATCCCGAAATTGCGGCCATAACGCCGCGTTTGCGATAAAAGAAAGCGATGCCACCTTCTGTTGGTTCTCTGTCGGCATCCAGCACGCGCTCAGCTTTACGCTTGGTGCGTTCAACGCCGATAACGTAAGACATATTGCAAACAGCCTCAAACTCGTGCGTGTCAATCAGTCTGTCGCGGTAATGCGCAACAGTGGTTTGGTCGGCAATGATTGCGCTCGCTAGTGCCATTCCTGCTAGGATTAGTTTTTTGTTCATTCTGTTCTCTCTCCATCGTTGTCGATACGCACACTATAGCGCGGTTTTTCGTTGGTACTGCTCCGACCAGTGTTAGCTGATTCGGTATATGCTGAGCTTTGAATTTACAACCTTTGTTTTTGCCAAAAGATTCTGCTCATCGCAAACCCGACTGATCGTTGTCTGAACACGGTCAAAAGGCCAATGCGAGTTAAAACCCAAATCAAACTTTTCAACAATTA
>JAGKWQ010000047.1 GCA_021151825.1 Cellvibrionaceae bacterium | reverse complement strand
GCTCAGCGCTGTTTTTACCTTATTGCCCGACTCCTTCAGCGATTTAAAAAGCTCGTCCGATGTAACTTCAGGATAAAGCTCTTTCATCTTATCAAGTAGTCCAGCTCTAGCATCTTGCTGAGCGCCGCGAATGCCACCAGTGCCGACAACAGGTACGTTTTCACCGACGTTTCTAACGGTCTTCGCAACGGTTCCTGTCGGGTTGAATATGTCAGTCGTTGTCAGTGGCAATCTTTGCTGCTCAGCGAACTTGATCGCCTGCGCCTGCTCTGCCGTGATTTGCGGGCGTAGATTGTTTGCCGCGGCTGCAATATCAGAAGGAACCGCTTTAGCAACAGCCGGAGCAACACGCGCAGAAGCTCCAAGCGCTTGACCTGCTCCCATAGCTTGCAGCGGCGTAGCTGCACCCATGACCGGAGGTAACACACCAAGGAAATCGCCAATCGCTTTCACGTATCGCTGACCGGCTTCAGTCTCAGGCATACTTGTAACATCTGCGGAGTATTGCGCCGCCAGCTGTTGCGCTTGTTCAGGTGTTAAGCGCCCAGTTAAATCACCAAAAACACCTTCTGCTGTGCCAATAACGCCCGCCGGAACGCCAAACAGTAAGCCGCCCCCAAGTGTTTTTGCAGCCTCAACTGCGCCAACTGCTTTTTCACCAAGTGAGAACTCCTGTTTTTTCGGAGTGTCTACAGCGCCGCCAAAGTCGATGCGTGCGCCGAAGTCCTGCGAGCGCATCTGCTTGATTTTATCAGCAAACAACTGAGCCGCTTTTGTATCACCTGCTTTGTGCGCCTTAATTAGCGCCTCTTTGAGTTGCTGTTCTGTTGCCATTACTGAAGTCCATATTGCGCCATAATGTCGGCTTCGGTTAAGTCAGGTTGCTGCGTTTGGTCTTGCTGCGTCGATTGCGTCAAGTCAATGCCTTTTTCTTTTGCGCCACGCTCAAGCGTTTTCATGATTTGTGCAAGTCGGTTTTTAACGCCAGATTCAGAGCCTTTAATGCCGCCTTCAACCACGTTCAAACCTGATGCGATATTGGTTAAAAACGCAATATCTTTATCGGTCAGAATGCCGCTCATCAACTTTAAGTTGTCAGCAGTTAGCAGTGATTGCAGGCGCGTCGCTTGGTTGATTAAGTCTTGCGATTCACCGCGCACGGTGGGCAGGCTGGTCGTTACCGTGCCGATGATTTGTGGCAATGCAGGATTGTTTAACAGCGCTTTCGTTTGCGCGTATGCTTCGATTAAGTTTTGATTGCCCGCCGCTTTGGTTTGCTCCGCTGCCGCTGCATCTGCCTTTTTCTTTTGCAGGTCGACTTGAGCAGTGTCTATTTTCGTCTGCAACTCCTGGCGCTTCAAGTCGTTTGACTCTTTAGCAAGCTGATTCTCAAGCTCTTTAACCTTCTTCTGCGCTTCAGCTTCTAGGCGCTTCTGCTCCAGCTCTTGCTTTCGCAGGTCAGTTGACGCCTGCTGATACGCCGTCATTTGCTCAGGTTGTTTCGGAGCCTGAGCCTGCACATACTTCGCAAACTCTTGCGGTCCAGCCGCCATCTGCACAGTACCTGCCGCCATTTGCTTAAGTCGGTTAGTGCCTTCAGGTGTCTTCAGCATTTCAGCGATATTCGCCACTGTAAACGATGGATCACCAAGCGTCGCAATGTCTTGCTCGTACTGCTTAGCAATCTGCAAAGCTGCTTGCGGGTTGTTTGAGTTCAGCGCATTGTAAAACGCGCCCGCGCCTTGTGCTGCACGTTGTTTCTGCTGCTCGTTCTGAAATTGCAGCAGCGCCTTTTGTTCAGCCTTGGCTTGCTCTTGCGCTTTCTGAGCTTCGGCTTGTTTCATGTAGCCAACTTGTGCCAAATCGCTCATGCCTTGGCGCAGATTCTGGCCGAAACCTAAATTCTCAAAGTAATTCGTTGCCATTAGAAAA
>JAGKWQ010000046.1 GCA_021151825.1 Cellvibrionaceae bacterium | reverse complement strand
GCGATGAAAGAGAGCATGAAAAGTCTACTAAATCACATGATTGATAATGTGCATGATTACACGTCAACACTCACGCACAAGGCGATAACTGCCGCAGGCAGCACAAGCGCGGTTTATAACTTGCGCGATTACCTGCCAGAGCCAGTCAACCATACCATTAACATTGTCTTGTCATTCCCTTGGATGGACTTTTTGTCAGCAATCGCGCTGATATTGCTAATCGTTGAGCGGTCTTTTATTGTTTGGGCGCGCTGGCGTGAGCACAAACGAGCCGGCGCTAAAGAATGAAACGCCTAACCGACGCCAAGCTAAAGGCGGTTGAGCAGTTAATTACAGTCGCCACAGCTGAGCGCACGTATAAGACCATCTTTGGCATTGTGCATCCGAAAGACGGCTTGCTGTACTCGCTCGAGCATAACGGCGCTGAATGGGTGAAGTGTGAGCATATTCCAGACGTTTATATCCCAGCCAAGATGGAGCGCGCACTGACTAGCGACCGACGGTTTATCGTCATCATCGGTGGTCGTGGCTCTGGGAAATCGAATAACCAAGCGTCGATTGACGCAGTACTGGTCAAAGACTTGGGCTACAAGATTTATGAGCTGCGCGAATTCCAAAACAGCTTGGAAGATTCTGTCCACTCGCTGCTGCAATCGGAAATTGAGCGCCTGTCGCTTGGCGGATTCACGTCGCAAAACAACATCATCTTTCACGAGTCGGGCGGCGAGTTTAAGTTCAAAGGCTTGGCGCGCAATCCTGCGTCGATTAAGTCTGCTGCCAACTTCAACCGGTTTGTGGTGGAAGAAGCCGCGACACTGTCCGAAGAATCCATCAAGCATCTGACGCCAACAGCGCGTAACAAAGCAAAGGCTGGATTGCCTTCACGGTTTGCCGCTGAGCAGATTGAAGAAGTTGAAGAGGATACGCTGCGCAACGTGCAGATTGTGTTTCTTGCTAACCCTGCATCGAGCGCCGACCCATTCAGTCAACGGTTTATTGTGCCATTCCAAGAGCATTTAGAGCGCGACGGGTTTTACGAGGATGAGCTACACACCATCATCCAGATGAACTACTACGACAACCCGTGGTTTGAAGATTCAGGACTTGAAGCTGAGCGCCGGTACGACGAAGAGACGCTACCATACGCAAGCTACAAACACATCTGGCTTGGCGGCTTTAACGACCACGTTGACAACGCGCTTATCCCTGCTGAGTGGTTTAATGCTGCGATTGATGCACACAAGAAACTAAATTTCGTACCTCGTGGCGCTATCGTTGCATCGCATGACCCGTCCGACCAAGGCGACGACCCTAAAGGATACGCGCTGCGACAAGGCTCTGTCGTGCGTGAAGTCAAAGAAATCCTACACCGTGACGCTTACCAAGGCTGCGGCGATGCGCTTGGGTCCTGTCATGCTGACAATGCTGATTACTTCATTTGGGACGGCGACGGCTTAGGCGCCACACTGCGCAACCACATCACCAATCTGTCGGCAGGCAAGAAAACCGTGTTGCAGATGTTCAGAGGTAGCGAATCACCAGACAATCCAGATGCGGTTTACTCGTTTGATGGTAAAGGCGTGGCTATTCGCAATCCAAAGACCAACAAAGACACGTAAGCTATGGGGCGAAGATGAAAAAGATTGAATACAACGACATTAAAAAAGCGTTTAACCGCGATTTTAATTTTTCAAAAATCACCCGCGAACGAGCAGCGGCGGACCTGTCGTTTTTCTGGATAACTCACTGGGATGACGCGCTGCTGTCGGGCAACCAGCTGCTTTACAAGGGCGAGTTTGACCTGCTGCGAAAGGCGATGCGCGACATTCTAAGCGATATGCGTGCTGCGCCTGTGATGGCTGACTTTGAGCCAAAAGACGGCACGACTGAAGAAGATGCGGACATCATGGACGGGTTGTACCGCACCACATGCCGCGACAACATGAGCGCAGAATCGTTTGATAACGCAGCGATTGAGCAGGTTGTGTGTGGTGTTGGCGGCTGGCGCTTAACGACCTGCTACGAATCCGATTCAATGGGTAACAACCATCAAGTGATCATCCGTAAGCCAATCCACGAATTCAACTCAACGGTCTTTTTTGACGCCAACGCACGACTTATCGACAAGTCGGACGCGCTTTGTTGTACGGTATTGGTGCCGCTGAGTAAGGACGGCTACGAAGAATACTACGAAGAGCTGACCGGCGAAGAGCTGCCAGACGCAGACGAAACCATCAGCAACTTCGCATATCCTGAAAACGGCTGGACGTTCCCGTGGGCGCTTGCTGGCGGCTCGGTGGACGTTGTTTACATCGCTGAGCATTATCACCGCTACAAAGAAAAGGTGAAAATCCACTTCTTCCAAGACTTTTTGGGTAACGAGCAAGCATACCAGCAGGAATACGACGACACCGAAGCCGAAATGATTGCTGAATTCGAAGCTGGCGGATTCAAAAAGGTCGGTGAGAAGAAAATCGAGCGATGGGCTGTTGATAAGTACATCCTAGACGGGCAGCAAATCCTCTCGGGGCCCGAGCGTTTAGCTGGTGAGTACATTCCAATTATCCCTCAATTTGGTGAGCGCGCATATATCCAAGGCGTTGAGCACTACGAGGGTATCGTAAAAGCGGCGAAAGACCCGCAACTGCTGCGCGACTTTGGGATGTCATACATGGCTGACATTGTTTCGCGCTCGCCGCGCATTCAGCCGATTTACTTTGCTGAGCAAATCCAAGGCTTTGAGCCAATGTATTCGGAAAACGGCGCAGACAGCATGTTTCCGTACAAACTGCAAAACCCATGGTGTACCAAGACCACCGCAAATTCAGCCACCGTTATGACGCCATGGTCTTTGCGAGTATGGCTCGTGAGATTTACGACGCACCGCGCAACGTGACGCTGACCATGGTTGACGGCACACGCAAAGAGCAGGCGATTATGCAGCCGACTTTGGATGTTGACAGCGGCACCGTCAAGACTCTGCGCGACCTGACCAAATCACGCTTTGAGGTTTACGCTGATGTTGGCAAGGCGTACAGCACAAGCCGCGATGAGGCGCGCCAGAAGCTTGAGGAATTACTGCCAAACGCCGCGGCGGTTGACCCTCAACTGGCAAAAGCTACCTTGCTGAAAATCTACCAGTTGCAAGACGGCGAGATGATGAAAGACGTCCGCGAGTTTGCGCGCAATCAGCTGATTCTGATGGGCATCACCAAACCTGAAACCGAAGAAGAGCAGATGATGCTGCAACAGGCGCAAGAAGCGCAAAGCCAACAACAAGATCCGAACATGGCGCTCGCAATGGCTGAGCAGATGAAGGCGCAAAACGGCGCAGTTAAGAACCAGATTGACCAATTCCGCGCAGAGACAGACCGCATGGCGGTTATGGTGGATGCAGACAAGGCGGGCGCTGAGATTGATTACAAGCGCGTACAGTCGAAGTCGTTAGCGGTGAATGATGCCGTGAAGATTCGGCAGTCTGTGAGGATGCAGCAGCCTAGCCGGTTACGCAATCACATAAGCGGCAATTATGTGACTCCACTATCGAGTTGATAGGTTTATCGAGCATAGCGAGTAAAAACAATGCAAACACTAGAAGAGCTTAAAGCCAGCTTAGCTGCGGAAGAAGCTCAGGAGCAGCCGGTAGTTGACGAACAGGACGTTGAACAGGTTGAACTTGAGGAAGAAGCAGCAGAGTCCGAAGTCGAAACCGAAGCGCAAGGTGATGACACAGAGGAATGGCTAAAAAGTGATTCGACTCAGGCTGTCCCGTTGTCGAAACACGTCGAAGTAAAACACAAGTTTAAAGCGCGATTGTCTGACAAAGACAACGAAATTGAGCAGTTGAAAGCTGAGTTAGCGCAGTTAAAAGCTGGTGGAGTTATGAACCAACAGCCGCAACAGCAAGCGCCAATCAAGGCTCCGAAACTGTCCGATTTTGACTACGACGAAGAGAAGTATGCAGAAGCGATGGCGGATTACTCCGCGAAACTCATTGATTCTCGACTGAATTCGTACCAGTCACAAAGTCAGCAAGAGCAGCAAAGACAACTTGCAGAGCAACGACGTAAGCAGGCATTAGACAGCCACTATGACCGCGCAGAGCAGTTGGCGCAAAGTATGGGCGATAAGTTTACACTTGAGCGTTACGAAAGCGCAGAGCGAAACGTGCGTCAGCAGTTACACCAAATCACTGGCAACGGTGACACGGTAGCCGACGAAATGATTGCTCGCCTTGGTGATGGCTCAGCGAAAGTGATCGCACATCTCGGCATTAACAGCAGCGCAATGGACAAGCTAAAAGCTAGCTTAGTAGACGACCCGAGCGGACTAAAAGCCGCTGTTTATTTACATCGAAGAAACCTACCCAGCAACGCTTGGCACACCAACCAACGACTTTACGTCGCTGCGTGCTGATGACCTTCGCGACCCGATTTTCTGGGAGCGTGCCGGTCGTGAAGCTGGTCTGAAACAAGCGGCTACCCTGAACAAAGCTGTTGCGACTGCTGTTGCACAACAAGGTTCATTGGCGTACCGCAGCAACACCACGTCAGGCTTTAACTTCGTAGCTAACGCGCAAACCATCATGGATGAGCGCCAAGTGTCGGCAAATGACCGTACGTTTATCCTGTCAAGCCGTGACAACTACAAGTTCGCTCAAGACTTGGCGGGTCGTCAAACGCTGCAAGGTCGCCCAGCAACTACTTGGGAAAGCGGTCAAATCGGCCAAAACGTTGCGTCATTTGACGTATACACTGGCTCATACTTGGCTAACCAAGTCGGCGGCGCTGACCCAGCAACCACCGTGACTGCTAACCAATCGTTTGCACCACAAGGCGGCTCAGTGTCTGCAACTGGCGTTGTTACTAACGTCGACTGCCGTACTGCCACCATCCCTGTAACCGCTTCTGCGTCGTACAACATTGGCGACAAAGTGACGTTTGCAAACGGCGGCGTGACTGTTAAAGCGTTAGGTTTGACTGACAAGACAAACACCAACCAGCCGATGACATTCACCATCGTTGCTAAGCCATCAGGCACCAGCGTAACGGTTTATCCTAAACCAATCGCTGCTGATGACCCAGCATTGTCAGCGTTAGAAAAAGCGTATGCCAACATTGACACGCGCATTTTGAACGCCGCGACAATGAACCGCATTAACATTGACGCCAACGCTACGCCGTCTATCTTCTTCGCACGCGATGCGATTGAAGTATTCCATGGTGAGATTGACGCTCGCTTGTTCAGCGACTTCGGCGGCAAAAAGGTTATCAGCTCTAAGCTGAAATCTGGTCAGTCTGCGTACATGATTTACGACGCGAACCCAGTCACGATGGAACTGAGTTACCGGATGTTTGTGTGGTATGGCGTGACTATAAAAAATCCTATGGCTTGCGGTGTAGCTATCAGCTACTAATAGCCAAAAAAAAACAAGAAGGGGCGTTATTCGCCCCTTTCTTTTCCGTGTAATTCAGAGAATCCAAGCCTAACCAAAGCCTTATCCCTTGCGATAACCGCATCATTTATGTCGTCAAAATGCCCACAAACGTGCGTATTTATGACGGCTTACTTT
>JAGKWQ010000014.1 GCA_021151825.1 Cellvibrionaceae bacterium | reverse complement strand
TCTCACCGGCAACAAAATCGTAAGCCCGCTTGGTTTGGGTATCAGCCAACCCCATAACAGATTTGTTATTCGAGTCTACCAACTCCGACCAGTTTTCAACCTTGCCCAAAAAATTTGAATTTGCCGCGGTTTGTTCAGTAAGTGTTTTACTCAACAAATCACCGCTAATTTTTAAACCGTCATAACCCAGGAAGGCCGCTGTTTTAACACCGTCCATTGCGGTATCGGATGCGACTTTAAAAATATCGTAATCAACAAGGCGCGAATTATTTTGTGATTCAAGAACACGCCCCGCCATATCGATAGCAGCCTTCACCGCACCGTTATCCGTAGTTGTTGTGTACACATCGACATTCACATTTGAGTTTTTACCGCTCGCGGTTAAGTTACCCCAACCATAAGCGCTTGAACCGGTACTCTCGCTTAGCTGTTGACCAACTTCCGCAGCATGTGACGTCTGACTTGTTGATGACGATGACGCGCCTTTTCCAAAGACACCGCCATTCATATCTAAAAAGCCCATTTACTTTTTCCCCATCACAATTAGCGCAACAAATACAACAGCCACAACCATCATGATTGTGTTTTGATCCGTTGATTTGTATTGACCAAAATTAATCCCGCCAAGAGTCCCACCACTAAACGGGCCGCCGCTCGATGTTGTGCTTGACGAGCCACCAGACCCGCCACCGCCCGACATACTTGCAATTGAACCCAGCGCCGCCAGCATTACTTTTTAAACCAAATCAGCAAGCCAACAACAACAGCACCACCCAAAATTAAATACGTTGGATTAATGCCAGTTGAAACGCGTTGTTGCGTAGGTACAGCCGCCGTGCTTTGCGTTAACTGAGTGCGATCAGCACCAGTCAACCCGCCCCACTCTGCGTATTGCGCAGCTTGAGGGTTTTGGCGCTTGATGATTTCACCGGTTAAATAACCCTGGATAATCGTTTGCGTAAAATCCATAAACGAATTTCCGGATTTAACGGACGTCGCCCCTACACCAGTGTTGGCCGCTACTAAATTTTCTGCCATGAGAATTAACTCAAAAAAAATTAATCGGAAACGGCATCCATTAGATGCCGTTTGCACCATCCATGTATTCAACGATAGTGGTCAATGCACCACTGGTGTCGATGGTTGGACGGATACGCATATCAACCAGGACGGTTGCAGGAACCGGCGCAGTAAAGTCACCCGTCAAACAGAAATCCAGGTGCGTATATTTCGCGGTTTGTGGTACACGGCCATATTGTTTTTGGAATGTTTCCAAAATCGCTTTTGGTGCTTCCACAATTTTTGCAGGACCAGTGCCCGAGTTGATCTCAAATTCAACTTGCGACACATCTGCTTTTTTCAGATGGATTGCCGCGATATTTGCAGCACGCGGAATATTGTCGATTTGTTGCTTACCGCTGGTTGCGTAGCTCGTTGGGAATTCACGGATTTTGGTAACAAGTCCCATCGCTTGTGGCGAACGCTGTACGGCGTACACTTTACAAGTCGGAGAAACAACGCCAGCCGGAATATCAAACTCAACGGTTAACGAACCAACATCCGCTGTACCAAACACATACAGCGCACGCACATCCTCTTTAAATTCAGGACGCAAAAACCACAGGGTGTAGTTGTTGACTGCTTGTGGGCGGTTGTAGTGCTTGTTCAAGTCTTCGATCACTTCAAAACTTGAAACGTCGATAATGGTTTTTGCACCAGCCTTCAGTTTGAAGTTGGTCATTTTGTCCGGCGTCAGCGACGCGGAGTTTTGAAAAATCAATTCGTCGTAGGTCATGCCCACCGGCAAATTGAGAATTACTTTTGAGGATGCCGCAACGCCCTGGGGGCTTGGCATTTCGATTAAATTACGCATTTTTTAAATCCCGAGCGCCATCACGGCGAGTCAGTTAAAAAGAAATTTCCAGTAAAACAAAAACCCTCAGCGATTAGCGCAGAGGGTTAGAGGTCGCCGGTACAAACTTGTTGATTGCCCAAATTGCAACGAGGGTTACAGCAACAGTTTTTAAGCGATCAGCAGAGAGAATCCCGCTCATGTTTTTTACCTTTACAAATTAACGTTGATTAAGTGGCATCGCTGCCGGTCCATTAATAGTTAGCCTGATTTATTTCATAAAAAAAGCCCCCTTCCCTACGCGTGACCTATAGGTCAAAAATAATTAAAAATTGTTCTCCTGGTACTGCATTTTTATCAATTCAGGAACGCCGCCGTTTTGCTTTGGGTCCAATCGCCAAAACTGCAAAGGCTCCAATGACGTCAATTTTTCGAACTCATTTTTTTTAAAACCTAGGAGCGATGCACTTTTTTTCAACTGATCGCCACGCTGTTGACCGACATAAAAAACTTCAGTCTGGTTGAAATAGGTTTTCGATATTTCAGTCGGCACCTGGGCGATGCCGTGATAGACCATGCCGTACTTTCTGCCCTGGTTTAACAGCTTTGCCGCGTTTGGCTCAGCTTTGGCAGTGCTAACACATGACGCCGATAATTCTTCATCAATGACATAGGTTTGATAATTTCCATCCAGCGCCGCCCACACAATTGAACACCACCATTCATGATCTTTAACCGCATCAAGCACACCGGAAAACGCCAACCTGAATGGCTTACCGCTCGCAATGGCTTCCCTCACGGCGCGCGCATACGTCACCTTTGATTCAATGTGAAAGGCTTTGTGATCATGTGAGGGGTCCCACAGCAAAACCCGCGCACCACTGCGCGGAATTTCCGGATTTTGTTTTCCGGCCTGTGATTTACCCGAACCAGACCGGCCCAGGTAAAGGGTATTTCTATTCGGCCACTTCGTGTTTTGATTGATCGCCATCTATAGGCCGCTCCCCTGGTTTTTTATCAGCGTTCATGAACTCAACCGCGAGGCGAGGCACCACAATTGCACCTACAGTTGCCGCGAGTGCATACAGCGGGTTATTGAGATCGATGGAAACGTACTTTTCCGCCACCCTGGCGATGGCAAGATGCAATTCGGCGGTTTCGCCCTCAGTGAGTAACCAATGCTGGCCACGCTTGCTTGCCATCACACCGCAAACAACCGTCGCACCCATCACCACATATCCGGCGAATTGTTGGGCGGCAGCGCTGGGCGCCTTTACCGGTGCAGGAGCGTTTTCGATGGTCGGGACAAATTCATCCTGGGCCGCTTGGCTCTCCAATTTGTTGAAATCTTTTTCCTGGTCTTTATCCAGCATGTTTTTTCTCCTGGGTTAAATAGCCCCATAACCCAAGCTTTTTTTGCACAGGCGCAGGCTCGCTAATCGGTTCTGGTTGAATTTCTGGCTCCGGATCGCCTATAGGCTCGCTGATTGGCTCCGGCTGTATTTCCGGCTCCACTTTTGGCGGCTCTACTGGATCGGGTTGACCTATAGGCTGGGGCGGCTCAATGGCCGGTGCTGGTGACACTTCCTGGCCTATAGGCCGCAGATTTGAATTTATGAAGGTCTGGCCAGTTGGCCCGATGCATTGAATAGTCCCGCAACGCATTGCGGAACCATTGATAGTTTCGTAACAACGGAAATACAAACGGCCCTTTTTTGTGCCGGTTTCCTGTTTATGAACGGTGGCATTTTCATTGCCACACATCGGGCATGTGATTAGCCCGAGGTATGATGCTTTCGCCATCTGAGTGTCTCCCGACAAGTCAAGGCAAATTAATTAATCTGGTAAACCCTTACCGGTTTGCGAATATATGTAATCGTCTACCTTATCGATTTCCTCAACCAATTGAGAAAGCCGAACACAAAAGCTTTCAGCAGCTTTCACATAATCCGGATAAACGACCCGCGCCATAGCTGGCACTTTTGCCAGATTGGCGCGAGCCTCAGTTTCCAGTTCTTTAGCCGCTTTAAGCAGCCGCGACACTTTCCACCTCGACAAATTCCGGACGCAAATCCAGGTCAATGCCACAAATGCGAACACCAAAAGTTTCATTGTTCGCATCAGGTTCACGAAGAATAAAACCAGCCGTACCCTTTTCAATTTCCGGATTACGCAGGTTTTTTTTCAGCGTGAATTTTTTATAACGACCAAACATTTTTTTCACTCCGTACAGTTATTGACACAAGTCCAAGATGACCAGGACTCATACGCACTCAATGCATCAGCTTTGAGTGATTCCCATTGCTCAACCAATGACGACAACATGGAATCAGTCCATGCATGCCGACAGCGCTTAAGCCATTGGAATTTTTCCTTCAGCTTGCGGAAATAAATACTGTCCGCCGCCGTAGGCTCTTTACCTGCTTGCCACGCAAATTCCTTCGGCAATTCTGGCAACCATTCAGGCCTGGAAACCTTCTCACCCTTTGCCCAGGTGAGAAATAAACCGGCAACTGTTTGGCCTTTTAAAATCACTTGATATTTATTGCAACGAATCGGCAACGCATTTAATTTTTTGCGTACCGCTTGCAACTTTTCACCAATTTCCTGGCGTAAAGTTTTATTGTCCTTTGGAGTTGCATCCAGTTCAGCTTTTAACCGCTTACGCCGTTGATAATCCGCGCCGTATTTCAAGGTTAAATGGTCATACACATCCGCAATGATTTGACCCATTGAATGCAACTGACCCCAACCAACCGACACCCAGGACGGCGCGCGAGCAGGAGCACTAATACCGTAGCGATTCCCCCGCACTTCACCTTGACTATCATCCCCCGCAGCCTTCGATAAATACCCCGCCGCTTTTGCCATATACGCACCAGCACAAGCCACATCCTTAATTTTTTCCAGGTGCACGGTGCCATTCCCCCACATCGACTCAATGCGTCTAGCCCAATCATCAAAGAGCCAGTAAGGAACACGCCAATTCATTAAAAAATGTACGTGAGGATTTTCCTCTCCACGCTCATTCGTTGGCACTTCAGCAACCCAGCAGTAACACAACCCCTTAGCCGAACCCTTGATAGATTTTCCGTCGCTTGTGAACCACCCACGCTGATACATCTTTTGCATTGCATCCATAAATCGCGACACTTCACGCTGAATTGTGGTCACTGGCTTTAATGCAATTTCCGTCCATTCAGTGCCATCCGGATTAACGCGGCTAGCAACTTTTTGATATTTCTCACGCTTCAACATTGCACGCACATCCTGATCAAATGTTGCAGTTGCAAATGTTCTATATCCGCCCTGCTTAATGCTCATGTACTCGCAGGATTCTGCAATTTTTTTAGCACCGCGTTGGCTCAACATCTCACTAATACCTAATTGATCATTTTCGTGTGTCGGACTTTTCGACGCCTCGACAAGCCTATGCGCCGCTTCGCGTCGCGAGTCGCGCGGCGACCATTTGCGAAAATAAAAACCTTTATCGTGAGCCAACAAAAAACCCGCTTTTTCATGAGCGGGTAAACGTTGAAATTCAGCAGCGGAAATAACATCACGGCCATTAAACTCAGGCCGCTTTTTAGGCGGCCTTATTAGTGGCGGAGGAATTACTTCTGTGCGATCAGACGGAGTCAGGTAACAGATGGTCATCACAGCTTACCTATCGCCGCGATTGGCAACCAAAGAACGTAAGCAACGATAGCAACCGCAAACACAACGATCACCGCAGCAACCACAGCCAAAATAAAATTTCTCATTGCGCGTCCGTCGCCTCCACTTTAGGCCCATTCAAAACGCCGCCGATGAACTTCAATTGCTCATGCACGCGCTTCAAGTGGTCACGCATAAATTGGTTAAATTCGGCAACTTCGCGCGCTTGCCCAGTTCCAGCCATCAACATAAATGCCATTTGCTCAGCGTCACGCGCCGACATAACCAGTGATGACACCGCTAAAAAAACGTGACGCGATTGCTCAGGAGTTAACTGATTATTTGCAGCGGCCATTATCGCCGCCGCATGTTTCTGCGCTGCACTCATATCATCCACCCCTATTCCAGGCGCGTACAGCCAGAGTAAAACTACTACGGCAAATAATACGGCAGCACTGATTACCACACTTGATAGTTACCCCACCGCGCCCGTCCTTTTGGATGTACCGGCGATCCTCAACTTCTGGCAAACCGCCACAGAACGAACATTTATTCAAGCGCAACAAAATCCAGGTCACGCGCTGTCTAGTTGCGGCTTTTTTCTCAGTGCGATCACTCATTCCAACACCCCCCGATCATCTCTATACGGGAAGTTATGAGCCTTGCAAAATTCAATCATTGCCGCGCACGAATTAAAGCGAAGTGACACGGAGTCATCACCAAAACGTAAGTCCAGAGTTGCCATTTCACACTTAAGATCAGGGTGAATCGACAAACGCGAATAACCCACGCCAACCGTTCCAACGTTACAAATATCGACATTGATCATGCCGCACCCCACTGTGCGGCCATAGCCGCAGCAATTCCTAAAAAAGTGGTGGAGCGCTTTTTCCAACGATCAGCACTTGGCGGCATTCTGTGAATGCGGTTTTCTCGACCATCCACAATGTCAGTGGGAACCAATGGAGGCAGGTTTTTTAACCAGAGACACGTCGCTTTTGTTTCACCGTGACCAAATTGCCACGGCTGAATAATCTGGTCAGGCTTACGAATTTTTGAACTGATAATGCTAATAGGATTTTCCAGCGCAATTTTTTCAATGGGAGCATCGAGCAATTCACGGACAAAATCTAACGATGCTTGCTGGCGTCCATCGGCAATTTTTGCGGCAAAGTGGCGCGCACCCGATACAGCTAAATCAGTGCATGGAGGATGAGCAATCATCAAATCCCACCCCTGCCCCAACAGGTCCCGTACATCACCCTGATAGTGCGGCCCTTCCGAATCAGTAGGGAGCAAATCGCACGACATTGCGTCATGACCTAACGCAATAAATGCATCACGCACGCGCCCTGAATATTCACACGCAACTAGTACCTTCATGCCGCCGCCCTCAGTGAATTGAGTGCGCGAAAAATGCGAGAGCGGTTTTTGGTTTTGCTCGCCCCAGGCTTGAGACGATTGCAGAGAGAAAGCGCGCGACGCGCTGCATTGAGTTTTGCCAAACGTTGATTTTCTTTGGCAGTGGCTAGCGCCATTAGGCGCAGGAATTCCGGCGAATTTAATTCAGCCGTAGTACATGTGAACGTTTGCATAGTCGCCCCGTTAGTTGACTGGTTAAGTACCCGTCAGAGGGAGGGGGCGGTGATCAGCCCGCAGCCTGGGACAAATGCCGGTTCGCTACGCTGGTTCACCCACCGCCCCCGATGCACCAACGGGGTACGTTTTAAATGATATGCAATCGATGGGTTTATGCAATCCTTCGGAATTCTATCGATCAGATGCAATGGGAGACTAAAATGACTAAAAGTTCTAAAGCGGAGCACGCCGGAATGGTTAGTACAAGAGACTTGCTAGATTTGCTCAAGGATAAATTAGGGAGTGATTACAAGACCGCAAAGGAACTTAATGTCCCTACCCAACGAATCTATAAACTTCGCCATCAAGGTGGATCACTGACCGATGAACAAGGGCTGAAAGCCGCAGAAATACTTAATTTTCCCGCAGAGTTCATTATTCTGAGTCTCGCCGCCGAGCGGTCATTTAACAGCCCCGCTTACGACCTCCTGGTAAACATCACAGACAAGTTTGACCCCAGAAAAACTGCATCAATTGCCGCATTTGCCGTGATTGCAGCGGGCTTGCTCAATGAAGGGATTTTGGCGCAGCTAACAAGCCTTTCAGTTTAATTTGATGACATAGCGTCGTTTAAATATGACTCGCATCTTATTGATTTCAATGCCTTATTTTTACTTTAAGTCGGCGCCGCATTCTACATTATGCGAAATTACCATGGGGTAACTTGAGGGTTACCCCAATCGCTTGGCCAAATACTTTTGCTTAGTGCAACTTGCTTGCAGCCCTTGGTTTAAAAAGAAAGATAAACGCTAAAATTGCCAGCAAAAGTGCCGCCGATGCCCAGTATCTGCTCAGTTCCAGGCCACCGTGATCCAGAGGCTTATCAAGAAAATCACCAACAACTGCTCCTAGTGGGCGAGTCAGAATGAAGGCTGCCCAAAACAATGCAGTGTGGGATAGTCCTGTAAAGAAATACGCTAACGCAATTCCTGCCAGCATAGAACCAAAGATGATTGCACTTCCGAGGTAACCAAACTCTAAAGAATCCGCGCACCAGTCACCAAGCGCAGTACCTAATGTTTGTGAGAGCATAATTGTAATCCAGTAAAAAACTTCGACCCGTGGCAAGCTGACTGAATTTACAGCTATTGTGCCTTCTGTTCGGTACCAGATAAACAAAGACGCCAGCAGCAATAGCATAAGTAGTGTCGAGCCACCTGGATAGCCGATGCCAACTGAGCGAGTAGTGAAATCAGCAAGTGTTGTGCCTACAGTTGT
Source organism: Cellvibrionaceae bacterium (assembly GCA_021151825.1). Classification (GTDB taxonomy): domain Bacteria; phylum Pseudomonadota; class Gammaproteobacteria; order Pseudomonadales; family Cellvibrionaceae; genus Cellvibrio. Next base: position 93,629 of record JAGKWQ010000014.1, on the reverse strand, counting down.
GGTAGCTATGATCGTGAACCAATATCACCACCGGTTTCACCAAGCGTGGTTGCAAGTATTTTTACAACCCAAAAAACAAATGTTACTTCGGGCACTTTAGCTAGATTATTTTGCGTATGCACAATAACCACTCTCCTAAATACGATGTAATTTGAAAATGCAAACGTATTCCAAGAATTGCAGACATTCCGCCAAGCGCTGAATTACCTGCCACATGCTGCAAGTTCGGCTGTAAGGCGACGTTATATGGCCGAGTAAATTCCAGATATGGTTAACGTTAGCACTGGTGAGCACGGTCTACTGCTTTTTATTTGCCAGGTGAACAATCAGGAATATTAGGATAACGTCGCTCGCGGTATAAATAGGATGGAAGCTGCACATGTGCAAGCGCCCTTTTCATTTCAGTTGTAGATGCATTCCCTGAAATATCCAGGCTTTTCTTGTACTCGTTATAGTGCGCGATAACTGCTGTTTGATCGGGCTTTAAAATAGTGATTTTTTCTTGCTCCATTAATGCGAAGTAATCTTCGAATTGTAAAATGGCACGACCAGTACTTGCTGAGTCACTCGCAAAATCACGTCCGATCATTGGATGACATGTTGAAATTCCCATTAAGGATAATAATGTGGGAGCTAAATCGATTTGACTGCTTAGTGTCGATATTCTTGATGGCTGTATGTCTGCACCAAGAATCAAACCCGGTATTTGAAATTTTTCAACGGGAATAAGGTTGTTGCCGTAAACACGGTTGTCGTGGTCAGCCACGATCAGAAAAACTGTATTTTCCCAATAATCACTTTTTTTGGCTCGTTCGATAAAACGCCCCATAGCCCAGTCAGCATATTTAACCGCATTGTTGGCTGTATTTTTGGGTTGCTCGAATAACGTTATCCGATTATCCGGGAATTCAAAAGGCTCGTGATTACTTGAGGTGAAAATCAAACTAAAAAATGGTTTTCCTGTTTTGTGAAGAGCATCTAGCTCCTGTTGTGCAGTGTTAAAAAGATCTTCGTCACTTGCGCCCCAACTTGCAACAAAAACCGGATTGGTGATTTTCTTGATATCAACAATATCCTGAAATCCATTGTTGGTAAAAAAACCGCGCATGTTGTCGAAGTGCGCTTCACCACCATAAATAAATTGGGTTTGGTATCCGGCAGATTGAAGCACAGATGCAATCGTCGCAAAATTATTTTGGCTGTTGGATAATTTCACCACGCTTTGTGCTGGCGTAGGTGGAAAACCTGAAACCACAGCCTCAATCCCGCGTACAGAACGAGTTCCGGTAGCGTACAAACGTTCAAACCATATTCCCTCCCCTGCTAACTTTTCCAGCTCTGGCGTTACTGCAACACCGCCCAGCGATTTAACAAATGTAGCTCCCATACTTTCTTGCAGAATGATAACCAAATTTAAGGGCTTATCGCGCGTAAACGCAGCGGTTTGATGATGGAGGGTTGGATATTCAGAATTATTAAATCGATAAGTGCTTAGCCACGGCCAATCAAGGCTATATTGAAGCATCTCGTCCACAGATAATTTTCCATAAATCTCACTGGAGCGAGCTTCATGTTTCATGCTGTAAAGCGCATAAAGAACTGAGTAGCCGGAATTGATGATCAATGAGTTCACCATTGAATCGCCGGTAATCGCAAACAAAGCGGGATTCGCAGGTCGGTGAGCGGTTGTGGAGCGGATTCCCATGAATACTGCAACAAAAACCAGTGGCCACACTAACAAATTTTTTGCCGGGGACCATAAAGTTAAAGAGGGTGTTGGCAAACGTAGAAAATAATGAAGTACATATCCTAATAATACCGTTAATAATAAACCGCCAATAAATGGCACCCTGAATCCATGCCATAAGGTTGATAGAACTTCTTGCGGATATTTTAAATACTCAATGAATAATCGATTGGGTCTGGTATCAAATTGCATCAGGAATGCTGGCGTTGCCAGCTCCATAAACAAGATGCTGATCAACCCGATGAGACACCATGTATAAGTTCCCTTAAACCAGATTGTTGCCCAGCGGCTCCATGCAAACAGGGGTAAACATAGCACAGGTATTAAAAGCCATAAGCAAATAAGAATGATGTCTGCTCTCACGCCCTGGAAAAAAATGCTGCCAAGATTTCCGGTGGCCGCCACCCGCTCATAATTCCAACCCACAAGCGCTATTCGGCTAATACTTAACACTACTAATGATAAAACCGCCATACGTACCAAATAAATGTATGGGCCAAAAACATTTGCACGGGAAGACCTGGTAATAGAAGAAGGCATTGATTCAGTTAACCCTGAGTAAAAAATTGGGCCATGCTAACAACTGAAACTTAAGTGATTCTTAAAAGAATAAAGTTTCTGATTATTGCGTTTAAAAAGCACACCTTAAGCGTCTCTTAAGTTTACTTTTTTACCTTGCCCCCAAGAACGCCCAACACTAATAATGGTGCAACAACCAACCAATAGATATCCTTCCCTGCAAATGGCATCCCCCCCGCCCGGAACTGACCGGCCAGCGGGGTTTAATGATGGGGAAAATGCAGGGGGAATATTAATGAAAAGCGTAAGCTATAATTGCGCAGGCTTTTTGCTCCACAGTACCAATCCTATACAGCTTTTACTCTATAAAGGATTGGTGTCCTAAAAGGGGGATTAGAATGCACATATTGTTAGTTGAAGATGACAGCCTGCTTGCTGATGGAATTGTAACTGCACTTAAACGCTCTGGTTTCGCTGTTACCTGGTTGGATAATGGCAAGACCGCCAGCGCGTATCTGGCCGCTGAGTCTCCGGACATCCTCCTATTGGATTTGGGGTTGCCCGATATGGATGGCATGGAGTTGCTTCAACGGGTACGCCAAAAACAATTTCCAACACAAGTACTGATTCTCACAGCACGGGACAGTATTACGGCGAAAGTTGCAGGCCTGGATGCAGGCGCGGATGATTACCTCACAAAACCTTTTGAGGTAGATGAATTGCTTGCGCGGTTACGTGTACTGGAACGACGCCTTGGTAATGCCCCAACAGCGCTGATACAGGTAGGTACGGTCACATTGGATACAGCTCATCATCTGGCATTGTTAAACGATGAGCCAATAAATTTATCGCGCCGGGAATATATGTTGTTGAAGGCATTAGTGGAACATGTAGGAATTATTCAAACCAAAGAAGGCCTTGAAGGGAAACTCTACAGCTGGGGCGATGAAGTTTCCAGCAATGCGATTGAAGTTCACATACACAACCTGCGTAAAAAATTGCCGGCTGATTTTATTCGTACCGTACGCGGTATTGGTTATATGGTTCCCCGCCAATGAAATCTATTCGCATATTTTTGGTCGTGTTGCTGGTAGCAATAGTAACGTTGGCCAATTTTGCTGCTGCGGTACGCGGCTACCTTGGCAGCATGGAGGAAGCTGAGCGCTTATTTAATAAACGGTTATTACAACAAGTAGATCTACTCGATTACGTCTTACCTGCTCGTTACCAGGAATACTTGCAACGCCCTGCTCCGGAAATATTTCCTACACCACAGAAAAATGATTCATCGGGTTTATCGCCACAAATAGCAGATTTGCAATTCCAGTGGGTCAGTAACGAGGGGAAATTACTTGCACGATCAACAGCTATGCCAAACGAAATAATTACTGATTTAAAAACGGGCAATCAGTTCGTTAATTTCAATCATTATCGTTGGCACGTATTAGTGGCAGAGGCGGCAAATAATTCAGGCTGGTACTTATTGGCGGAACGTGATGATCAACGTTATCGGCTCGCTGAATCCATGATTCTGCAAGCGGTATCCCCGATGGTAATAGCAATTCCATTGATTGGTTTTGTTATTTGGTGGGTATTGGGAATTGGTTTAAAACCGGTTGCAGCGCTTGCAAAAGAGTTTCATGCCCGGGAAGCCACTGACTTGCGCCCAATAGAACACCAAAATATGCCTGTTGAATTGCTACAGCTGGCGCAATCTGCAAACGAATTGCTGCGCAGGCTGGAATCTTCATTTATCCGCGAGCAACGCTTTTCAGCCGATGCCGCTCACGAACTGCGAACGCCGATTTCGGCATTAAATATCCATTGTGAAAATCTGTTGCATGAAGTTAACCCAGTACCTGAGTCTGCGTACAAATTACAGCAGGGTATCAAGCGTATGCGTTATTTGGTGGAACAAATTTTATTGCTCAATAGAACATCGCCAGACCATTTTATGAACCAGTTCATGCCTGTTAACCTGACGGCGCTAACGAAGCAAGTCATTGTGTCAGCCAGCGAAGCATTGAGTGATAAAAATATCAATATTGAATTTGATGGCGATGAATGCTGGATAAATGGGGATGCGGCTGCCCTGGAAACATTAATTAATAATTTATTAGGCAATGCCATTAAATACACGCACAAAAATGGGCACATAGTGTTGCACACCTGGCTTCGTGGAAATGTTGTGGTGCTGGAAGTTATGGACAACGGCCCAGGCATTCCTGTTGAGCAGCGTGAGCGAGTATTTGACCGCTTTTACCGCTTGCATGGTGATCGCCACGATTCAGGAACTCCTGGTTGTGGATTAGGCTTGTCTATCGCAAAACAAGTAGTAGATTTACATCAGGCAGATATTCTCCTTACCCAATCATCATTTGCATCCGGATTATTGGTGACAGTGAAATTTACTGCCAGCAAAAAAGGAGAAAAAACGAATGATATTTAGGAAACTGTTCTTAATATTGCTCTGCATGTCACCCACTATTTCAACGGCGACGGTACCGGAATTTACGATTGAAATTCGCGATCATTTATTCTTCCCTTCAACATTGATTGTACCTGCCAATACTAAAGTGAAATTAATCGTTGTTAATAAAGATACCACGCCTGAAGAATTCGAGAGCTATGAACTTAACCGCGAAAAAGTCATTATGGGAGGTGCCAAAGCAGTAATATTTATTGGCCCCTTAAAGCCGGGAGACTATCCTTTTTTTGGTGAATTTAATCCCAAAACTGCTCAAGGCGTGATTCGCGCGCAACATTAAAGGCTGGGTTATGGTTGATGCAATTTTATTAATATTGCGAGAAGTATTGGAAGCAGCACTCATTATTACCATGTTATTAGTGATGAGTCGAAAATTATCCATCGCGCTCAATTGGATAGTGCTTGCCCTGATTCTAGGAGTGCTAAGCTCTTGGTTATTAGCATACTATGCATATGCTATTGCGAATGTACTCGGTGGCACCGGGCAAGAATGGACTAATGCACTGCTCTATTTGTCGGTTATTCTGTCATTTATTGTTATCGCATCAATAATAGCGCCATTATTATTCAGCGCACCGCCTCAAGTTCAATATTTGCCGCTCACTGACAAAACCATAAAACCTTATCGCAAATTATTATTTTGTGCAGTACTCGCTGTTGGTTTATCACTTGCGCGAGAAGTGGCAGAGATATGGATTTATGTCGGGGGATTTTTACACGAGCCGGATTTACTAAAATCTGCGTTAATTGGCGGTGCTATTGGGGTTGGTATAGGTACAAGTCTGGGGGTAATTACTTATTATCTCTTGGTGTTTATTTCAGCACGAGCATTTCTAAATATTCTATTTGTTTTTCTGATTCTTTTATGTGGCGGGCTTTCAATGCAAATAGCCCGACAACTATTGCAAATTGGAATATTAAATTCTGCAGCACCCTTGTGGGATACATCCAGTATTGTTAATGAACATTCCTGGCTCGGCGAGTTGCTCTATGCTCTTATAGGCTACGATTCCAGCCCAAATGCAATGCAAGTTATTTTTTATTGGATTGCTGTTATGCCTTTATTGCTAGTTCTGCTATGGAATTGGCGTCGAAGAAATCGCACATACATATAGAATCTTATTTCACTAACCTTCGGAGCGGGCATCATCTATGATGTTAATGGTGCCACTTCGCACATTAATTAATTGGTATTTCCACTAATACTGATTCGTTATTTGCATCCCCGTCAAATACATATCCTATCAAATAGATACTCTTCAATTGCATTCCCCTGATTCAACGTCTAAAACACTTAAGGATCCCTTAATTTTTGCCACGTAATATCACCTTACGTATTTTGATTATTCAAGTTGAATCTTTCTATATGTTTATGATTGGCATAGACAAAAAGTCCTTATTGTTGTCCTCGGCTAGCGTATTGGCAACATTGGTTTTCATAAGTGTAATGATAGAAATTACCGGCGCAGACCAAGCCCTCGCCGATTTTATTTATCAATGGGAAGGTAATCAGTGGCATTTTAAAAATGAATGGATTACCGCAGTGCTCATTCATAAAGGTGGAAAGTATTTTTCTATTGCGATGTTGCTTACCGTAGTCACGCTGCTGGCTTTGTCTTACATCTCTCCGATATTGGCAGCATGGAAATGCCGACTGCAATATTTATTAGTGGCTACTATTTTGGGATCTTTGATTGTTAGTGTCGGCAAAGTCATCACCAATATTTCATGCCCCTGGGATTTTGCTCGTTACGGCGGCACGCAGGAATATCTGCCATTAATTGAACAGCTTTGGGTTCGCAATGGCAGCCAATGTTTTCCTGCTGGACACGCGAGCGCGGGCTTCGCGTGGGTAGCACTTTATTTTGTTGGACTATACTCAAAATCTTTCTGGCGTTGGCCAGCGTTATTTTTTGCATTGTCATTGGGTATTGTTTTCGGCATTTCACAACAACTGCGTGGCGCTCATTTTCTCTCACACGATCTTTGGTCATTCGGTATTTGCTGGATGGTTTCTCTTATTTGTTATGAAGTGATGTTAAAGCCTTATGAATCTGCCCAATAATCTAGAACTCAAGAGTTTATACAATACTCAGTTGGCGTTTCTGTCATCAATACGCCAACGTCTTGATTTATTCAGTATTCAAATACCCAGTCAATATTTTTCACTAGGCCTCTCTTTAGTATTTGTGTTGTTATTTAACAAATCCTTTTTTTTCGAGGCATGGGACACTCAGGCATTAGATTCATTAAGTGCAACTTTATTTGCTATTAGCCTGGTGCCATTGTTATGGTTATTAACATTTTTCTTCATTAATCTGATATGCATTCCTGGTCTTGTTAAGCCTATCAGCATATTTTTATTCATGGGCGGCGCGTTTGCTGCTCACTTTATGGATACTTATGGTGTTGTGATCGATAGGGAAATGCTCAGGAATGTATGGGAAACTGATGCAAAAGAGGCGAAAGGTTTAATTAATTTACACTTGATAGGTTATGTTTTTTTTCTTGGGGTATTGCCATCGTTAATGGTTATCAAAACCCGAATTCTTTGGGGGAGTTTCTGGCAAGAATTAAGAAATCGTACTATTCCCACGGGATTATCCTTGCTCATCTCTTTGCTATTAATACTTAGCCTTTCAGATTATTACAGCTCTTTTTTTCGCAATCATAAAGAAGTCCGGTTTTTAGCAAATCCTTTAGGATTTGTTAATGCAGGTGTTTCCCTGTTGAAAGAAAACAGCCAACGTCCATTAGTGATAAATCCAATCAGCCATGATGCTCGATTAGGCGCCGGTACTATCCAGCAAACAAAACCGTTATTGATTGTATTTGTTGTGGGAGAAACTGCTCGCGCTGCCAACTTCGGACTTAATGGATATCAGCGAGACACTACGCCCCTGCTCGCACAAAAAGACATTATTAACTTCAATAAATTTTCTTCATGCGGCACATCCACCGCCGTGTCTTTACCATGCATGTTTTCCGCACTGCCTCGTTCGGAATATAGTGACGGCCAGGCAAAAACACAACACGGGTTACTGGATTTTATAAACACAGTAGGCATTGATGTGCTCTGGAGAGACAACAATTCCGGATGTAAAGGTACCTGTGACCGGGTTGTGTATGAATCTCCTGATGAACTGATTTCCTCTGCAAATTGCAAAGATGGCAACTGCTATGATGAGGCACTCCTGGATAAATTATCGAATAAACTCACAGGACGAAACCAATTTATTGTGCTGCATCAGAATGGTAGTCATGGTCCTGCTTATGACCAACGATATCCGGACTCAATGCGGGCATACAAACCAGTTTGCACTACAAATAGATTACAAGATTGCTCTGCGGAAGAAGTTATCAATGCATACGATAATACCATCCGCTATACCGATTTTTTTCTGAGTAAAGTCATTGATTGGTTAACCAGTCAACAATCCGCTTACAACACCGTCATGGTTTATGTATCTGATCATGGTGAATCCCTGGGGGAAAATAATTTGTACTTGCATGGTATGCCATATGCAATTGCACCTGAGTATCAAAAAAATGTTCCTTTCATTTTTTGGGCATCGTCAAGCTTTTATCGCGACAGAGGTTTGAATAAAGAATGCCTGGCAGGCCTGAAAAATAAAGAGTTTAGCCACGATAATATTTTTCATTCATTTTTGGGCTTACTTGATATCAAGACCAAATATTATCAACCAGGATTGGACATTTATGCCTCTTGTATAAACCACCGTTAAATCAATTTGAAAAGCCTGACTAAAAATAACATTAACGATCAACACAAGAGGCAATTTATGGGGCATAAAATTTTTTGTTTAGGTTTATTGCCTTTAATAGGTTGCCGTTTTGTTTATGGTGCAGATTCTATACCCTCCCCTACACCAATAAAAAATGACCCGCCAGTGATCGAAGAGATAGTCGTTGTTGTCCATCCGGTATTTGATGAATCAAATCCCAAGGAAAACAATATGCTCTTTCGTTTGATTAATAGATTACACATTGATACTAAAAAGCATGTTATCGAAAAGGATCTCACGTTTAAAAAAGGTGACGTGTTGGATAAGCATTTGCTTGAAGAGAGTGAGCGACGATTGCGTGAGCGGCGCTATTTTGCCGAAGCAACAGTAGCTGTGCAGGATACGTCAGATACAACACAAGGTGCGGGCCAAAAGATACAAGTTGACGTGCGTGAAGTTTGGACGCTAATTCCAAAAATTACCTACTCAAACACCGGTGGCAACACCCATTATGGTTACGGTTTACATGACTCCAATTTTCTCGGGTTAGGAAAAACGGTAAAAATCGAACAAAATTCCAGCGTTGATCGCACCAGTAATATCATTGTTTATCGAGATCCAAATTTTGGTAATGATAAACAACTTGCTTTAGCTTACGCCGATAATAGTGATGGAAAAGAACAGGAACTTCACTTTAGTAGCCCGTTTCGATCCATTCGAACTCCATGGACTGCTGGCATTGATATGCTCGACTTTGAGCGTGAGGATACACTTTATAATGCTGGTGACGAAGCATGGCGATTTGGCCATGAAGGAACTAACTATTCTATATTTTATGGGCAGCGGTTGGATTCATCGACAGATGATAGGACTATGCGCTGGATGCTAGGTTGGGATAGTGTTAAGCATGATTTTTTTGAAGTTCCGGTTGCCGCAAATAGTTATGTTGGAGAATTACCGTTTAACCGGGATTACAACATTGCCTGGTTTGAGTATTCCTATCTCCATAACCGATTTATCAAAACACTTAATATTCAACAAATTAATCGCATTGAGGATTTTAACCTCGGTTCGCAATGGCGGGCACGTATCGGTAAAGTGACCGCAAACGCAGAGCCCCTTGATGGATCCACTCTTCTTGAGCTCGAATACAGTAAAGCCTTTCAATTTTCCCCTTCACAATTGTTCACGGGTGAATTCTCGACATCGGGTTTTTACAACAGCAAACAAAGCACACAAGCAATTTCGAAAATGGATTTGAGTTATCACTGGCAGAATTTCTCCCGCGGCCAATTTTATGCAACCATTAATGAAACATACGGGAAGAACTTATTCGTTGATACGCCATTGGAACTCGGAGGCGACACCGGTTTAAGAGGTTATCCTGCAAGATTTATGGCCGGGGATCGTTCGAGGCTACTGACTATTGAACAGCGTTATTTTGGTGAAACAGAATGGTTTTCATTATTTCATCTCGGTGCTGCTATTTTTTATGATGAAGGTAAGGCCTGGGGCAATTCGAATGTACCGCAGGATTATCAGAAAACATTGCGTGATATTGGAATTGGTTTACGAATTTCCGGAACTCGCACAGGTGGGCGCGATGATGGAGCCCATAACGTGGGTCACATTGATTTTGCATATGCATTGGATGATGGGCCAGGAATTGATAAATACCAAATATCTGTTCGAATAAAAACCGGCTTTTAACAGCAATGAATACTGACAACCTATTCATTAGGGAGAACAATGCTAAATGTAGATCCTTTTCCCGGCTCACTGCGCACTTCAATTTTCCAACTTTCCCGATCGCAGATTCGTTTGGCAATGTCCAATCCCAAACCCAGTCCATCAGATCGTTTTTCACCCTGGTAGTGACGAGTAAAAATATGTGGCAATTGATCCTCTGCAATACCTTTTCCTGAATCTGTTACATCAATTGTATTTCCATGGAAATTAAGATGTACGTAACCCACGGCGGTATAGTTAACCGCATTGCGCAGCAGATTACCTAGTACAAGCTGCAATGCTTGCCGATTCACGTGTACAACTACACTGGCGGGAATATGAATCTCGACATCAAGAGATTTGCGTGCAATATCTTCTCGAAATGGCACAAGCACATCTTCGGCACATTCGCGTAGCCCAAATTCTTCTTGCACTCCAATTTCCTGTTGCCGTGCAAGCAATAGTAATGCATTGACATGTTCTGCCATATCGCTAACCGATTTAATGATGTCACGCACACGCATTTGCGCCTTTTCAGATAACGTATTGTCCTGTAGCAATAATTCACTACTAGTGCGAATTGCCGTTAGCGGTGTGCGAAGTTCATGGCTGACATTGGCTGTGAATTCCTGTTCACGATGGATCATTCCAAGAAAAAGTTTGTGATATTGATCAAATGCATTTGCAAGCATTGCAACCTCCTGATCTTGCTCGTCTCGCAGCAAGGATCCATGAGCACTGCCTGGTATAAGGTTGCTGACACGCTGTGCTAACAAGGTCAGTTGTTTGGTTAAAAAACCAGAGAGTAAATAACCTGCGACAATCGCAAATATCATCACAACAACCAGTGCAGTCATCACTAATTGCTTAAATTCCTTTTCACGCTGTTCGTAAGGGCCGATGTTATAAACAACAACAAAACGGGTCGCATCAACTTGCCGAATCATTACGTCGCGCTCTCCCCGACCATTGCCAATGTCTATCTCATGGTGACCATTTTCAAGGTTCTTCAAAAACACGGGATACTCTTCGCTGTGAGTATCGGGATTCACAATATAGTATTCAACGTTGGGACCAGGCTCGGGAATATAGGTGGGATCGGCTTGATAACGTTTGATCAGGAAATCAAGTTCTTCACCTACCAGCTGCTCAACTAACACCAACTCCAACTGCTCTGCCGCCATGTAAAAAGCACCGCCAAGTGCTGCGATGATAGCAATACAAACAATTGAAATAGCTGCTGTGATGCGTAATCTTAAATTGAGCCGTTTCAATCCGACGCCTCCAGGCGATAACCTAATCCTCGAACAGTAAGGATTGGATCTTTTCCGCAGGCATTTACTAACGCACGTCGTAATAAATGCAAATGGTGACGCAATCGCTCACTGGTTTCCTGTTCTTCACCCCAAAGTTCAATTTCAAGTTCGGCGCGCGTGAAAAGCTTCTCTGGCTTACTCATCATGAACCCCAACAAGCGCATACACTTGGGCGGCAATTCAATAATTGCGTTGCCATAACTGATTTCCATTTTCTTTGAGTCATATGTTAATTGACCCAATTGCAGGATGCCGTTAAAGGGTTTTGCGCTACGGCGTCGATGTAAGGCTTGCAACCGGACATCAACTTCCTCTAACGCGAATGGCTTGACCAGATAGTCATCTGCCCCACTACCAAAACCTTTTAACTTATCCTCCAGGGTGTCTCTTGCTGTTAACACTAATACAGGCGTATCAATATTGGCCTCTTCACGCAGTTTTCGGCAGAGCTCAATTCCATCCATGCGTGGCAGCCCCAGATCCAGCAATATCGCATCAAATGACTGGCGACATGCCAATTGGTAAGCGCGATGCCCATCACTCTCTGCCTCAACACCATAACCCCTACCTTCCAGGAAGTCGTAAAGGTTGGCGGCAATAACAGGATTGTCTTCGATTATCAGAATTCGCAAGAAATCACCTCATCATTCCACGAATAATGCAGATACCCAGCATCGTTCTCTGTTGTGCTGGAGATCATTACCGCAAAACTCACAAAAAACTCACAAACGGCGCAGTAATATGCAGCCATTGAATGCTAACAAGAATTATTTGTAAACAACATTCATAATTATTTGATGTTGATGGTTAAAATTTCTGCTTTCAGCAGGATCATTATTGTTATTTCACCAATCCATCACGGTATTTGATGGATTGGCTTTTTAATGGTTTTTAAAACATGGGTTTGAGGCTGAATTGCTAGATTCATGAGCAATGCTTTGATCAATCGACTACAACGATTAGAAAATTATGACAGTTAACGAAAACTTTTTCGGGCAAGTTAAAACGCTTTTGGTCCACACCAGATCGCGAACAACAAATGCCAGAATAAAAATCCTGTTAGCAATTGATAAACATGATGATAGGGACTTTACTGAAATTGATATTTATAAGCACATCCTCAACATGCAGGAAAAAATATCCATCACTGTTATCACCAGAAACCTGAAAAAGTTATGTGAATTGGGTTTATTGGAAAGCAATAAAACCAATAGTGCAGGACGCCTGTACAAAAAAAGCAGAACGCTGGAAGAGTTTTTGTCTGAGAAAGATCCTAATCCCTGTTTCTTGCTGTAAAAGCCCTCCTGATTATTTAATCTCCGTTTTTATATTAAGAGTAATTTTTCATTTAACCGGATTTTTGGAGAGACTAACCAATGAAATCTATTAAATATAGCCTGCTTTTATCAATCACTTTTTTCAGTTTAAACGCTCACTCGCACGCAAGTATGGAGTGCACCGATCAGCCCAAAGACAAGTGGCTTCATCCAATAGAGATTCAAAAGAAGATTATCAACGAGTATGGATTTGCAATTAAAAAATTTCAGAATGCAGGTAGCTGTTATGAAATTTATGGATGGGCACTCAGTAAAGACGGAAAAAAGTATGAAGAAGTAGAAGTATATTTTAATCCGGTAACCGGAGAGATAGTAAAAAAGAAATTCCGGGATTGAATAAATACATAGCGCAACCCGATTAAGTATTAACACACACGTAAAACCAGGTAGCCAAGAATGAAGAAAAGAAATTCAATGTCCAGCTCGGTGTCACTTTCTGCTGGAAAATTACCAATGATTAAAAACAATCTGGCGTTAAGTATTGCTGTTTCTATGCTATTGCCAATGGGGTCAATTGCACAAGAAGCCAAAGATCAATCCAAAGAGCAAGAAAATACTACCAAGGAACAACCGGCTGTTAAAAAACTGGATACGGTAAAAATTGAAGCCATTGCTCTTGAGGCTAATCCAAATGCGCAAGAAGGTGTGCCATACAAGGCGCAATTTTCCGGCGATGATCGCCACACTCGCCCATTAGCTGAAATTCCGCAAAATATTTCCGTTATCACCAAAGCATCAATTGAAGAATCGGGCTATACCGATTTGCGCCAAATTCTCGATGCCCAACCGGGCATTACCATTGGCACGGGTGAAAACGGTAACGCATTCGGAGACCGTTATATTATTCGCGGCCAAGAAGCGCGCAGCGATGTTTTTGTGGATGGATTGCGCGATCCTGGAATGACGACGCGCGAAAGTTTTGCGATTGAACAAATTGAAATTACAAAAGGACCCAATTCAAGTTTTGCCGGTCGAGGAACTTCCGGTGGTGCAGTTAATGCGATTACCAAGCAAGCCACAACAGACTATGACTACACCAGCTTAACTGCAGGTGCAGGAACTGATTCGCACACTCGTATAGTGCTGGATAGCAACCAGGCGCTGAACGATGAGTTGGCTATCCGTGCGAATTTCTTATATGGAAAAGAAGATGTGCCTGACCGTGCACCGGCAGATCGCGAGCGCAAAGGCGTTGCAATTTCAGGTTTATATATTCCAACTGATGAACTCGAAATCGTGCTGGATTATTACGGCCTTGATGCTCGTGACACACCCGATATGGGAAGCTATTTGACGGGTACCGCGCCTAATCGTAAACCTGCGAAAGATGTTCCTGTTTATGCTCAGAAACAAGACTTCCTGGAATCTGATGTCGATACAGTGACCGCACGAGTTAAATATTTTTTTAATTCCGATGTCCGTTTAACCAATATCACTCGTAAAGGCACTGCAGATAATGGTTATGTTGTGACTGGAGCTCGCGGTACATTCACCGGAGTAAACAACCCGGGTGGCGTTTACGCAACCGCCACACTGAGCTCTCACCATGGCTGGCAAGAAGTAGATTATTTTGCTAACCAAACTAACTTGTTTATCAATAAAGAAATTGCCGGCCTGAACCATGAATTTATTCTCAGTGCTGAATATACCGATCACAGTGTTCTTAACGGTGTTTACAATCTCACCAGCTCAGGGCAGAACTGTATTACCGGTACAGGCAGCACATTAAATAGTTGGTGTATTTCTGGCGTAGATGGAAAAACTGTCGCCGGCCTGAACAACATAATGAATCGCAAAATTGCGAAAGGAAACTGGGATATTGATTGGGCAGTTAAAGCCACTTCAATATCGGCAATGGACACTGTGGACTTGAATGATTCATGGACTGTATTTGCAGGCGTTCGTTCGGATCGATTTGATTTTGATATGGGTACACAAAATACCAACACCCTGGCAAAAAACCAATATGACTATTCTGATTCGCTGATTAACGGCCATGTTGGTATCACTTATGATATTAATGAAGAAGCCAATGTTTACTTAAGCTTTGCCTCCGCCAGCGATATTAACGGCGGTGAGTCCGATGTAGGCACTAGTAGCGGTTACGGCGGTGTAGTTATTCATAATGGTAATGTGGCAGGTGCTGATCCGGAATCCAGTAAGAATATTGAGCTGGGTACAAAATGGAATATTTTTGATGAAGAATTATTACTGACTGCTGCCATCTTCCAAATTACTAAATCCGATGTTATGGAAGGCGCGAATTATGATTCAGTAGGAACGTTCAATACTGGCGAAAATCGTGTAAGAGGTATCGAATTTGGTGCGACAGGTGAAATCACAGACAAATTAGTTGTGCAGGCTGGTGCAACATTCATGGATGCAGAAGTGCTTGAATCAGCTACTGCAAACAATGTAGGAAAAACCTTAAGTAACTTTGCCGATACCACAGCAAGCATCCAATTAAAGTATCAATTCACTGAAAAATTTGGGCTTGGTGCTGCAGCCAAATATGAAAGCGATCGCTATGCAGGGCAACCGGATACCGCCGCCGCTTTTGATGCAGAGGGCCGCTATTCGCAACCTATTCCTGCATATACGGTATTTGATGTATTTGCGACTTACGACATCACCGAAAAATTGGATGCTCGTTTGAATATTGGCAATATTAGCAATAAAGATTATTACCTGGCTGCTTATCGTTCCGGTTCATTCTTGTATAAAGGTGACGCGCGGACTGTTAGATTGACATTGAATTACAACTTCTAAAAAAATGGGCCAGGCTAAAACCTGGCCCTTTATTTTACAATTACAATCTTTTATATATTTAAAACCACGTGTTTGATACTTGCAAAAACAACAAAACTAAAGGGAACTCTATTTACCAAGGCATTGCCATTTTTTTTCATTACTTCCATACCCACACCAAGGATTAAATGGAGGTCCCCACATTTCAAACCCAATCGCGTACATGCTTTGATTGTTCCATGCTTTGTAACTAATACCATACTTTTCAATATTATCTCGCTCAGCAATAGGCAGATTCAATTTATCCAAAGCATCAGGATAAACGCCATTGATTCCTTTGAATTTTTCTAGCGATATAATTATTGGTTCGGAAGCTTGAATGCCTTTTTGGGCTTGTTTCCACTCAATAAAACTACCACACCCCATTAAAAACAACATCGAAAACACTAAAGCTATTTTTTTCATGTTTTTTAATCCCTAAAAAAATAATACAATTGTAATCCTGGGAAAAGCTTCAACCGTCCTTTGGACACATCATAGCTATTCGGGCTCGAATATTTTCGTCGGCAATCAAACATGTTTCTGCCCTTCCCCACCATTGATACCTGTGCCGGCCAATAAAATCATAGACGACATCACGTAGCCAACGTGGAACCAACGTAAGTATGCGCAGCATACGCCAGGGCCAACGTGTCTCCCGCAACAAATGCAAAACCGCATTGGATTTTCGATAAAGCACACCACCATCAATTACCACCAGGCTGCTTAAATCTCCCGGTGTTATTCCGTGTTCGGTGAGCAATGTTGTGGCGGTAATTGATTGAAGCGCAGCAAAATGAAAACGCGCGCGGCGTTCATGTTGTAGCAACCACAGCACATATCCATTACAAAATGCGCAGTCCCCATCAAACAACAAAATGGGGACTGTTGAGTTAGCCGTATTCATCATTGATGGACAAATAACTCCAGCCGATGATGTTGTGGTGGCGGTTCGGCAGGTGCTGGCATGATCCATTTCGCCAATGCCAATCCATCTTCTATTTGTGCAAGGTCTACTTGTGGATCAATCATTGGGCGTGCAAGCCTGCCATTAAGTGAAACCAGAGAATCCGCATACACTTTTACTGTACCGAAACCGCGAGCAGCATAGTCATCGCGAATATGATGTGCCAATTGCAAAATCATGTCCGGTTGCCCTGAAATTTCACGGTACTGATGCTCGGTGAGATATTCGTGGGGCGATACAATCACTTGCGTACCATTCGCCATTTTCACGTGATACTCCAGGCTTCCCGATTTTTCGCGCAGCATTACCCTCCAGGAAAATCGCATACCTTGTTCATGCCACAATACAGTACCTGGGTACGCCCACTGCCGCAGCGGCATTAAAAATTGGAAAATACAAAAAGAAAAAACTATCACTGCAAACACAGCTCCAAACGGTTGCCAATGAATAATCGTGGCTCTTGCTGGCGAGACCACGGCTGACTGAATGGGAATACGCAGACGTACGAATAGTTTACGAGGCCAATCAGCATCAAAAAAAATTAATACCGAAAAGATCATGATGAATGGAAAGAGGCCAATATTAAAAAAGATATGGGTGAAAAAATGAAATACCAGAATCACGATAAATGCATAAGGCCTTGCTTTGCGCCAGAGCATAAAACCGATGATGGTAGTATCAAATAAAAATGCAAACCATGAAAACGCAAAATGCGTCCAGGTCATTTCCAGCAACGGCCCTAACAATGGCAATCCGCTGTGTGGTGGCAACCAAATATTTAACGGTTGTGCATGCAGAAGCCAATCGGGTTCGAATTTGGCCCACCCCGCATAGAAGTACAATAATGCAACCTGAAAACGAAGCCAGTATGTTTGCCAGGCCGGCAATGTGTTAACGCGCAGTGAAGGTCTGAGCAATGCATCTACTGACCAGGTTCGGTGCGGTGATAGGAAGCAGAGAATCAGTGTGAGCAAGCTAATGAAGTAATAATGGTTGAGATAAGTAACAACATCCATTAATTCTGCATAGGTAAACAAACACCAAAAAGCAATAATTGCCACACGATAAAACGCACCGATGGCAATCATAAACGCTGCAAACGCAATCCCGGAAAAAAGCAGATACAAACCGGTTTGCCCCGGAACGTGCACCCACTCAAAACCCCAGTATTTAAAATGAAAAGTTGGCTCGATATAGAGGCGTTCAATCCAGCCATTGCTTATAAAACGCAACGCACCTATGCACATCAGCCCACCGATTAGCATGCGATATACCGCGAGCGCGGCAATGTCGCGCGGCGCAGTCAACCACCGCAGTAAGCGAGCCGAAATGGACTCTCTCATCAAGCCATTCATTAATCGTTATCTCCTGCTGCGGAATCAGGAATTGCCAAACTCAAGGCGGCAACAATCGGGCCCCTGAATGTATCCATTGCTTTTTTCATTTTGCCATTTAATGCACACGGCGGCAGACCGCTGGACGTTGAAAATGCATTTACACATTCACTGCGCGAAGGAATATTTTCTACTGCCGCATCAAAGCCCTGATTATTTTCAATCACGCTGAGCTGTGCAAATACTGCATCTAAACTGGTTGCGAGTTCCTGGCTCAAATCAGAGCGCCCAATACCACTCAATAAATTATTCACACCAAGCTTGCCGTTCACACCGGTAAATACATCGTTGAATGCTTGTATGTTAACGCGAATATTAGCCCCGGAATGGCGCGACAGGCGCGACTCCAGAAACTCCGGGCAACTTGTCGCGTTGTTGCATTCCAATCCCGCAGCGGGAAGACCGGTTGTGTAAGCAATTTTGCGATCTTTGGAAATTTTTTCTGCGTAAAACAATGCAACAGAAAGTGCATTAAGTGCATCCTGTGGACGCATATAAACGGTGCTAGTTAACCCTGCCCCACTCCATTGCCCGATGAAATTTCCACCAGTCGGTTCCCAGCGGTTACGTAAGCTGGTTGCAATTGTCACGATGCGAGCAGAAAGTTTTTGTACATGTGTGGCGCGTTCCTGAGCAGTTGGTTTAGCGGCACAGGACGCAGGGGTTGTGCTGAACAGCAGGTGCTCGATCGCGCCTAACCCAATGATACTGACCGATGTGTTGCCATCCACTGATGCACCTTTATCGGCGGCGTCTTCAAGGCCGCATGCATCCAGTGTAAGGGGCCAGGAATAAATAAATTCACGGAAGTCTTGGCCACCGGCGACCATGTCCGGGTTGGTAGAGCGTCCTGCCGGACCGACTTGTAATACTTCGTTGCGCTGCCACGACAACATTGCCGTTTCCCACGCAGCTTTTGCACTTGCAAGTGCTGTTGCATCATTTGGTGTAGTTGCGAATGCATCTGCAGCAACTTTCAACGCAGCGGCTTTTGTATCAAAATCACGTAACGCCGGAAGAATAATTTCTTCGCCAATATCTTTAAGCACTGCACGACGAGCATCATCGCCAGTGAGAGCTATCGCAGATGATGCAGCAGACGATATTGCAACTACCGATGACGTAGTTGATGCAGATGATGGAGTTGCTGACGACGTTGCAGGAGGCGTACCGCCACCATTTCCACCACCACCGCCTCCTCCACCGCAGGCGCTAAGTACAGATACAATAGCTAATACACTGACACGCAATATTTTGGATCGGGTAAATTTGGAAAAGGGAACGAAAGTCTGCTTCATGGTTGCGCTCCAGCAAAAAACGGCCCTCGAAGGACCGCGTAATTGTTTTATTGATTAACGAAACAGGCCGTGATGAAACTGTTCACTCACCACCTGTTCGAATAATTTTTCAACTTTATTTAACGAGTTATTGTGTATTTCACTTCGCCGATGCCACTTTCAAAATTACGATACGTGCACCATTGGCGTGTTGATCGGTAGTCATCGCAATACGGTTGCCGCTTGCAGATTTTGCTACCGCAAAGAATTGGCTGTTCACAGTGAGATCCGTTAATTCGATGAGGCCATCACCAAATACTCTTTCATCCGGTTTGCCATTTGCAGTCAGAACAATCGCAGCAGGCACACCACCGAATCTGCCAACCTGAATTACACGATCATCATCCAGCACAACCAGGTGGCGGCCGCGATCTTCATTCGTTGGGAAACCTTTGCCTTCACTTTGAACGGCAAGAGTGCCTTTACCCTGATCGCCCCAACCGGTATCAACATCTGCAGCAGCTGAACCTAATACGCGGAAGCTCACGATATCCGGACCCAGCGTTGTGCGATAACCCAAAGTAGAGCCAGTCGCAGAATTGGTTGCAGTTGCGCCACCGTAACCAGTAGTCACGTATGAACCGGATTTTTGCTTACCAACACCATAACCTTCTGATACACCACTATCTACTTTGAACGGGTTGAAAACGGCAACCCCCGGAGTCAGGGTTACGGTAGGTGTTGGACCAAAACCACCGAAGGTATTATCTAAAGTACCGTTGGCATTCAAGCGGAACAGCACAATGTGATTGCCCTGGCCTGTGCCCAGATTTGAATAACCGATTGAGACAATTTTGCCATCGGCTTCAACGATCCCACGACGAGCGTTGTCACCCAGCGTACCCGCCACGTTGTAAGTAAATGCGGCGCCGCCATTGAAGGTTGAATCCACTACAGCACCAGTGGCGGTGATGTTGAGACGAGTTACATAGCGATCACTGTCAGTGCGAACGCCACCCGCTGCAGAACCAGCACCGAATACAACTACACGTTCAGCCGCTGGATTGCTGCGATCTGTTTGTAAATCCCATGCATTGTCTGATGGGAACGTTGCAGGCGCACCAGGGAAAGAAGCGTTTTGTGCGTTTGCCCAACCGAACACAACTTCAACTTTGCCATCAGCATCACCCCAGCCTGCAACCTTGGTACCGTCCGCTGCGAGACGGAACAAGTAAACAGATTGACCGCCACCTGCGTCAGCCGCATTAACAGTTACCACCACACCACCACTCGTTAATTCGGCAACGCCCAGTGAATTTTCATCACCGTTGGCTTCTGTAGGTGTTGCTTCCAATTCAACGAAACCATCACCGCCAAACGTGGTATCCGGGGAGCCATCTGCGTTAAAGCGCGCAACAACAGCCTGGCGGGTATCGTTAGTAATGCCAACATGGCCTGATGCATAAATTTTTCCGGTGTTCGGTGCAACCCGTGCGTAAGTCAAACCACGCAAATCATTTGCGCCAGTGACAACGCGATCAGCTGCCACGAGTACACTTGCGTTGCTACCATCAGCACCGGTTGCTCCTGTAGAACCCGTTGGGCCCGCAGGACCGGTTGCCCCTGGTGTACCTGCCGGACCGGCTGGTCCAGCAACGCCTGCAGCACCGTCCTTGCCATCATCACCACCACAACCAACAAGCGCGAGCCCCAAACTCGCAATAAGTGCAAATGCGTTTATCTTGTTTTTCATAACTTGATGCCTCCCGGCGTGTAATTGAAATGGGTTTTGCAAGACGTAACAAGCCGCCCTCTCACGAATGAGTGGTAAACGTGCCCAATGGCCGCATCGAAAAGGTGAAACCTACCTAAATGCTTATTAGTTTTGTTTACAAATAATTCTTGTTAGCATCTTTGGCGAGCATACTACTGCGCCATCTGTGAGTTTTGTGTGAGCTTTAACCTTGCCGCCGTAAACTTCAGGCACGAATGAAAAAATTAATTGTGAAATCAAATGATGCGATGTTTTTTTGAATGAGGAGAGGTAGTATTCGATGCAGGTTAAAAGTTACAGCATGGTTTTTTCTTATCTGAATAACAGATTTGAAGAGGCGATGCCCTGATAGTTTTTTTGCACGTTTGTGTTTGGGCTATTATTTTTTAAATTTAAATCTGATCAAAGTCGAGCTTATCTCTTGGTAAATTTCTGTGTATGAATGAAATAAATCGTCCTTTAGCATCTCTGGATTACATTCCTGCTGATATCAAATTAGCACAGGATTACGAGGCTCTCGCCCGGCGTTTTATTTCGCTGCCTAACTATGAATATATTGCCGGTGGTAGTGGCCGTGACCAAACCCTTTTTGCAAATGTGGCGGCTTTTTCACGGCGAATGGTATATCCACGTATATTGCGTGATGTTTCCGCTGGCAATACTCATTTAACGTTGTTAAATAAAAATTTTCCACATCCAATTTTTCTGGCTCCGGTGGCGTATCAAAAGCTTGCACATCCTCTTGGCGAACTGGAAACAGCGCGCGCTGCTGACGTTATGCAAAGCTGTATGGTGAGTAGTACATTATCGACTTACAGCCTTGAAAATATCGCCAGTTCAAGCAGCGGAGAAAAATGGTTTCAACTATATTTTCAACCAAAACCTGAATTTACCCTGGACTTAATCAAACGGGCTGAGCTGGCAGGTTATAGTGCAATTGTTGTAACCGTTGATGCGTCAATACGTACTCCAGGTTTGGGAGCGCTACGCGCTCAATTTCAAATGCCAAATGATTGTATTGCAGTAAACGTTGCACAATACGAGCACGCTCAAGAATTGTTGGTCGGCCAAAGCAGAATTTTTCAAGGGGTAATGCGGGACGCACCAACCTGGGTTCACCTGGAACAATTACTAATGCAAACACATTTACCCGTCATTGTTAAAGGTATTTTGCATCCAGCGGATGCATTGACCATAAAAAATATGGGGTGTGCCGGAGTGATAGTTTCCAATCACGGTGGACGCAGCCTTGATGGCGCACCGGCAAGTCTTGATTGCCTTGCGCAAATTCGAACCACCGTTGGTGATGATTATCCTGTGTTATTTGATGGCGGCATTCGTTCAGGGTTAGATATTTTCAAAGCCATCGCTTTAGGCGCAGATGCAGTATTAATAGGGCGTTTGCAATTATATGCTTTGAGTATTGCCGGTGCATTGGGTGTTGCACATATACTGAAATTGTTGCGAGAAGAGTTAGAACTTTGCATGGCGCAAGCAGGTTGTTCGACATTAAAAGATATTCGCAAAGCGGATATTTTAAATGCTACCCATTATTAAAAAGTAAATAATATACCGTTTAAATTTATTGTGACGAGATCATAATGCTGATTTTCATTGAAAATATTTTAAGCAAAGATGAAGTAAAACAATTTCGCACTCATCTGGAAACAGCAACCTGGGAGAGCGGGCTAAAAACAGCAGGCAGCCTGGCACGCGCCGCCAAGCAGAATATGCAGCTTGATGACACCACAGACCTGGCCCTGAGTTTACGCAATCACATCTTGCGAAAACTGGGAAATCACCCCCTCTTTATATCAGTCGCCCTGCCCTCAAAAATATACCCACCTAAATTTAATTGTTATCAGGATGGTGGGAGCTATGGTTCACATATTGATAGCGCACTTATGCCAGTACCAGGAACCAATGTGACCGTGCGAGGGGATTTATCAGCAACACTATTTTTATCAGAACCGAATGAATATGAGGGCGGTGAATTGGAAATAGAAAGTTCTCATGGCAATCAAAGCATCAAGCTTCCGGCAGGCAACATGGTTCTTTATTCATCTGGTAGCGAACACCGAGTAAAACCAGTCATTGCCGGTGCTCGTTATGCTTCATTTTTTTGGGTGGAAAGTTATATTCGAGATGAAAAACAGCGGGAAATTTTATTTGACCTTGATCAGTCCATTCAAAATTTAACATCCAAAGTTGGTAATGATGATAAGCATTTGCTGAAACTTACCGGAATTTATCACAATCTATTGCGGTCATGGGCAACAACGTGAGTTAAACGCGATTAATAGCCAGTCTTGAAAAAGTGAAAATGCACTAAAATTATCGACACCTATTACATAATGCATCAATTGAAAAGACACATTTTTCCGGAGAAAAATTCATTGAAAGCAGAGTTTCTGAACAAAGGCGACTAATTTTTTCTCCATCGAAATCTTCAAAGGTTCCGCAATGAGGGCATTTAATCACGCTATTTTTCTGGCCTTTGTTTAATCTGAACTTTTTTTCATTACCAGTAAACATAGTAACGACTAAAAGCTCGTAGCTAACCAGCCGGCCAATTGAAACATAAACAGTAGACATGGAAAGGTTGAAATTCTTTTTTTGACCAACGTTATAAACATCATACGCACTTAAACTGCCATTCGCGTTTTCATGAAAAATATCAAGTATTTTTAGTTTTGATGGTGTTGGTGATAGTCCCGCACGCTTAAATTCATCCAGCAAAAACTCTGATGGCTCATAACGTGTTTTAGGCTTTTTTATTCTCTGCATCACTTTTATATTCATCAATTAATATTATCAAGCGTATACCGACATCGAACAATCAGGCATCGTAAAACATTTACACAGCAGCTTAACAGTTGCCCAATACATTCACTATTTCAGTAAATATTTTTTAATAATTTTTACATATTCATTGGCGTAGCTGGTTTCGCAGAAGAATATGGGGCTTGCATTCTACTCTATGCTAAGTGAGTTTTCTGTTACTACGCGGTTTGTTCCAATCACTATGAGTATCTGCCGCATTGAACAGCATAATACCGGGAGAAAAATTAACTGAGGGGAAAAATTAAATTTTCCCATTAACCACTTTGAAAACAATGGTTAATAGAAATCTAATCAATAATTTATGCGCATATAGGCTAATACTGCGCCAGGCCTGCCAGGTGCGATTTCATCGCGGCTGGCACTAACAATATAATAGTGTGTATCGCTAATGTTGGTGATATTTAATGTGCAGTGAGAATTGAATTTGACCAAAGCCATTGGTCTTGAGCCATTAGGTCGGCACGCACGTAACCCGGAATCTGGAAACTGTTTGTCACATCACCTTGCTGACTGCTTACCGCATCGGTGCCCAAGCCCACACTATAACCGGTAGCTCCGACATCTTATTGATCGTAACGCAAGAATACTTTGGCTCCATTGCGTAGTATTAGCTTGTTGCCGTAACTATCATCATTGGCCTCTGCAATCCTGGTTTCGGTGTATTCATAAGAGGCAGCAGCATTCAGGTGTGGTGTTAAACGGTCCATTCTTGATGAAAAGAAAATGCAGTTTTTCAGCTTACATTGGCTGCATTTTAATGAGATGAAAAAGCGCAACCAATTGAGGTTGCACTTTTATTTTAAAATAAATTACCAGTTGTGAGTAACACTTACTCTCAGCACCGTTCCACTCGCCGGTAAATGACTGGTGTTGGTATCACTACGTAAAAGTTGGCTGTAGAGTGGGTAGTAATAACGATTAAGAAGGTTTTCTACACCAACAACGACACTACTTTCATCATCAATTTTCCAGCGAGAAATTAAATCCACTGTGGCATACCCATTCGTATCCCTGCGACTGAAACTTGCAACACCATTAAGCCGATAATCTTTCCCTTGAAATGCAGTTGCCTGAAGTTTATGGCTCCAATTTTCTGAAGGCCGATATTCTGAGTAAACGGTAAATTTTAATGGCGGGATACGATTGCCCGGCATATCCTGATATTGGCTGGAGTTTTGTGGTAATTCTTCCCCTTTCATCCAGGTGATAGTTGAGCCTGCACTCCAACGCTCGTCATCAGTAAAATAATCGATGCCCCCTTCAACACCGTAAATCCGCTCTTTGGTGCGCGCGAGTCGAAGTCCATTATTAAAACTTTGAACAGCACCTAAATCTGATTGGGATTTAAATACACTAACGTTTGCAAGTGAATTATCCCAACGGCCTCTCCACCCCAATTCAGTGGTATCAGTTTTTACAGCCTGGAGATTTGAACTATTAATATTGAATGCAGGTGTTGCATTGCGCACTTGCAGACCAATATCGGGCAATTGAAAACCCTGGCTAAAAGACGCATAAATTTCATGGGATTTTGTTAACGAAAAAACTGTACCGGCATTGTATGTCCATGCATCGTAGTCTACGGTGCCGCCAGCAACGGTTCCGGGATTGGATAATTTCGATTGGGATAATGGTATGAAATCATCGAAGCTTGCCTTCGAGCGGTCATAGCGTGTTCCTGCTTCGATTGACCAACGCTTATTAAATCGATGCTCCAGTTGTGCAAATGCACCTGACGTATTTGTTGTCACCTCAGGCATATAAATGAGCTTGCCGGTTTTTTTGAAAACCAATCCACCACTTGAGTCATACAGCGCGGAATCAAAAATATCCAGCGGCATGTCAGTGACTTCATTGTGAAAATCCCCACCCCATACAAGCTGTGTAGTTTTGTTTTCACCCAATGGAGATTTGATCGTCAGGCGTCCACCATATACTTCGGAATTTTGCATCGATTGATCAACATTGGCACCACGCACCGGTACTTTACGTGCGTCAAACGGCGCAAAACGGGTGAAAAAATCCCGATAATAAATTTGCGCAGCGAGCGTATTTCCACCAATGTTACGATGTTCGTAATCAACACCAAGCAAGGTATTCTCGACCCGATTTTGCTCTTCCAGTTCAAGTCCTTTTATCGAGCGGGCAGGAACGCTATTGGGAGGAAGCTTTGCAACTCCCGGATCAGTAGCATATTCAGTGTCTTGCCGAACATCGTAATAACTTGCCGACAATTGCAAACGCTGCTCCGTGCTGATTTTAAAACCGAGTTTGGTCGCAGCACTGTAAATATTCGAATCAAAAATATCGCCTTGGCTTGGCTCTGGCGCAATGCGATTTCCTTTTGCATCAAATGATCCGCCTACATGGCGAGCACCGAGACTTACGGTGTAATCTACCACTTCACTTGCCGCTGAAATGTAATGCTGGATTTCACCACCCAATCCGGAAGTGCCAATGTTTGACAAAGGTACAACGCCGGTAACTGTTGTTTGCGCACGGGTTTCACCTTCCGGCTTGCGCGTACGAATTGAAATAATACCTCCTGCAGCACCACTTCCATAAATTGCGCGACTACCACGCAGCACTTCGATTTGCTCTACATCGGCAAGGTTAATGTTGGCAAGGTTGCGCGAAGAGCCGCGATTGGTATTCAGGGGAACACCATCTACTAAAACCAATGTTTCCCTGCCACGTAATGTCTGACCGGACTCGGTGATGGTATGACTCGAATCTGCCATTCCTGTGATTGCTTTTCCAAGCAAGGTGGCGAGGCTGTCCGAACCTTGACGTAAAGTATCCAGTTCTTCTTTCTCAATAAGTGTCACGGATCGGGACGGTTCAACAACTTCACTGTCGGTGCGCGCGGTAATTATCACAGGCGCCAGTGCTTTCACTGAGGGTATCGGCGCAGGCTTGCTTTCGATGGTGTAATTACCTTGCTCCAGTTTAACTACACGCAAATTGGTATCCATCAATAAGCGTGAGAAGCCCTCTTCTACTGAAAATGTGCCGGTTAATCCCGCCGTTTTAAGATCGGTCAAGTGGTTACTATTCACACTCAAATTAACACCGGCCTGGCCAGCGAATGCCAGTAAAGCGGATTCCAATGGTCCCGCCTCAATACGATAGGTTTTTACTTCCTGCGTAGAAATGCTTTCTTCTGCCCATGCACCGGGCACCATGGTGACATTAGCCATGGCCAGGCCAGTGCAAATAATTAAAGCGGTATGGGTCGCTGCATTGTGCAGGCTGAATCGACGAGCGGGAAAACTAAAACGGGTACGGTATTCAAACATCGGTTATATCCAGGTCAAAAGTCATTGAACGAAATTTTCAAAAAACATGACAGACGAAACCCAAAAACCGGACATTAAAAATGAAATTTTTTAAAAATTATTGACGGGGATTAATTGTCACCCAATAGCGGGTGCGCGCATCGATGCTGACAGGCAGGGTATCTGCAAGTAAACGAAGAATAGTATCGGTGTCAGCGAGCCGGAAGGCCCCGGTTACTCGCAAGTCTCCAACGGCGGGATTGCAGTGCAGCAGGCCGGGCCGGTATCTGGCCAACTCTTTCGTGAATTCGGCAAGGCGCATCCCTTGAGCGTAGAGGACGCCATTTCGCCAGGCCCCTGCGCCCGATTGGATTGGTGTTATTGCACCAATAGATCGTGCAGAGAAGATCACTTGCTGCCCTGACTCCACAATTGCCCTGGATTGACTTTGGCTGGTAATGACTTCAACAGCGCCTTCAAATACCGACAAGCGCGTACCAACGTTGCCATGCCTGACCACAAACTCCGTCCCAAGGGCTCGCATCCGGCCATTATCAGTCTCAACCAGAAAGGGACGGTTCGACAATTGAGTATCAGGTGCTGTGCGTACAAAAATTTCACCGGTTATATGCTGCAGCAGGCGCTGGGTATTATCAAATTTTACATTCAGCTCCGTGGTGGTATTCAATACAACGGTACTGCGATCCGCCAATATGATTTCGCGACGCTCACCGGTAGCCGTGCGATAAAAGTTAGTTCGGCTAACCTCATAAAACCGGGTACCAAACCATGTTGCAGCGGGAATAAAGAGCAGTGTGGCAATTGTTCGAAGGAACCTGCGTCTTGAAGCTGGTTCTCGAGGGCGATCAAGCACAGACATGCCCAATTTAGGCTCTATGCGATCAAATTGACTAGTGAGCAGTTCAGCGTTTTTCCATACGCGCTGATGCTCGGCACTCTGTTTCAACCATTGCTCCCATGCATGTTTCTCAATCTCTGACAGCTTGTTACTGTGCATGCGTGCCAGCCAATCAGCAGCTTCATCAATTACCCGGGAAGTAACCTGTTCATCAATATGATTATTCATGTTTGATGGTCAGTCACTGGTTAACATTAGGCGTAAGCATTGGCGAAATCCCTGTGCCATATAACGTGTAACGGTGCGTACATTTACTTGCAAACGCACAGCAATATCCTCATACGTTAACCCTTCCAATTGAGACATCAGGAAGGCAGAACGAACCTTGGGTGGAAGTTCGGATAACAGTACATCCAATTCATGCAATGCTTCTAAAACAATAACTTGTTCTTCAATAGAGGGAACTAACGGTTCCGGTAATTGCTCAAGCGTCGCCATAAAAGCACGCTCTAGCGATTGACGCTCATAATGATTAATCATTAATCGCTTGGCTATCGTGGTGAGATAAGCTCTTGGTTCATGCACTTCAGGAAGTTTGTCAGTTTGGGATTTAACCCATACCCGAAGAAAAGTGTCATGGGCTAAATCAGCCGCAGTACAGTGATCCCCCATACGACGCCGGAGCCAGCGCTGCAGCCAGTCATTATGATTTAAATACCAGGCATCGAATTGCTGGTCTGATACAGCTTCAGGCGGCACTAGGGTTCTCCAGCAATTAAGAATGAATTTGTTGATAATGATTATTGTTTACTATCTTAGTTAATTATCAAGACGACAACAACCACCTCTTGAGAGGAATTGTATACGTAAACAAAACTTCACCAATTCAGATCTGGAAGTCCATGCGGGGGGAGAGAACCACTATAAGGAACGAACCTGAAGCACCTCATTGGGTGCATTAGGTCAGGGATTGCCATTGATATGGGGTTTAACGCGTGCTCATGAAAGCAACATAACACACTACAAAATGAGTAAAGAACGCTATGTTTTTGCTGGAGCAATGGAGCTCTTTCTATAACCAGTAATTAAAAAATAGCGTTATCCAATTGCGTTGGGTTAAGCATAAACTTTCGGAGTGTCACTGCATTTTTGAGTGATTAGATTGCAAATTTCAGCGTAGGCTTGATTAATAAAAAAATGCCCACCCGAAAAATTATGCAGTTCAAACTGTGAGCTTGTATAGTGGCGCCATTCCTCAGTATCTGGTCGGGTAACCAGGGGATCCATATCACTGCTAAGAAATATCAGATTTGCTGATGTAACATGACGTGGTTCTGCATAACGATACCGCTCTATCAGACGATAGTCCGCGCGTAATACCGGCAGGAACATTTGTACCAGGCTCGGAAGTTCAAAAAACTCCATAGGTGTCCCCCCTACTTTCTTTATCTCTGTCAAGAAAGCCTCATCTGACAAATAATGAATATCTTTTCCCGCATAAACATGATGAGGAGGGTTTCTGCCCGATAAAAATACTGTTTTGGGAGCGGGCAACCCAGCACTCCCAATTGCCTTCAATAATTCATACACCAACACACAACCCATGCTATGCCCATAAAATGCATAGGTATTTGATCGCGCAATTTCTTTTATGGTTTGCAGCATATCTGCAACAGCAACGGCAATATTATCGTGAAAATTTTCGTTAGTGCGTCGACCATGGCCTGCAAGCTCTAACGGAATAAGTTGAATATGTTCGCCAAGATGCCTGGCCCATTTTCCATAAATTGCTGCTGCACTTCCTCCTGCATAAGGAACGCCAAATAACACCGTTTTGCTCACAATAAACTTTCTCTACTAAAAAATAACTTTAAAGGATAGATTGAAAATATAGTCATAGTTGGCATCATTAAATTCAGAATGGCTGTTCCCTACAGGAATAAACCAGTTTGCCGCTATTTCCATAGTTTCAAAATAAGTCGATACTAATGCAGCCGAAAACAATTCCGACTTATCATCCTGCCCTTGCAAATAAGAAAAACTATAACCAAACGTGTCACTTATTTTGATCCCGGTTGCATCGGTGATTTTATCCTGGCCAAAGGAAAGGCTTACATAATGCTGCTGCGTGCGGCCTGTTGGTAATGCATTTTCCCATGGCTTATAAAGTTGGTATTGATTATTTAGTCCGCCATATAAGCTCTGGAGTTGTAACGCACTATAGGCATCGCCGACGCGATAATATTCAGCACGCATAGATATACGATACTGAGGTAGCTCGTAATACAATCCATAAAGCGATGAATAGATATTTCCTTCATCACCCGCAATAGGTTCGCCTGGGGCCCAATAAGTTGCACCATTAATATCGGATTGGAAGACAGGGCGAAAGTACGAGGATTTCTGTTTTACCGCAACACTCCCTATCATGGTTAATTCGCCATTGCCTATACTAAACCAGGATAATGGATCGGCAGAAAAAGATATCCCTGCCGCGTTACCTGTTTCCTTTGCATAATAATAAACAGCATTTAAATCCAATCCAGCCACACTACTGTTTGTTATTTTTCCACCAAAACCGGGATCGTTGCTTTTATCCAGATTAACCAAAAATGTGTAACTGGTTCTACGGCCAAAAATATCCAACGAAATTGAATCAACGCCTTTTCGGTTTTCAATATCCAGTGCACCGGGGTCACGCGGAGGATTAATAAAATCCGTAGGAATAAAAGAGAATCCATGTCCCCACAATAGGCGCTGCCGCCCCACAGTTAATTTATGACCACCATCAAATCTGATGGAAGCATATAATTGATTCAATCGTTGCTCGGTATCTCGATATGAAAAAAAACTCCCTTCAGCATTAAAGTCACTAACCTTTTTACTTTTCAAAAAACCATCTAGCAAGAAAATGCTGGTATCTGATGGCCTAATTTTTAATTGACCGCCTAAATAATGCTCCTGGCTATCAAAATCACCGTCGGGATTTTTGATCGCACCATAACCCAAATTCAATTCTCCATCTGTAGGAATGGCGCCGTCAAAGAGCGTCCCGGCAGCTGCCATGTGTCCGATGGTTAATAGTACTCCCCCCACAGATAAAAAAACCTTCATTAAAAACCTGCTCTAACCGTCAATAACTCAATAAATAATATTGGAGCCCCTAGTTAAGGGACTCCAGGTAGCCGAGACTAAAAGTAGACTCATCAAGATCCTTGATCGCAGTAACCCTGGATATTTCAATAATGCTATTTCTACCATTCTCAAGATGATTGCTAATGTTGATTCTGCTGGGTACCAGATAGGAATCGACCTTTTCATAACTTTCATAATTAATGGTTTTAATCATGGTGCCTGATATTGCATAGCAATCATTTTTAATAATGCGGCGTTCTTCGGCATCAATCCAGCTTACAATCTGGTTGTAGCCTTCAGTATTGGGCTTGGCGAAAAGCTCCAGCCGATAAACTTTGCGATTATCCAAAACAGTTTCTTCTGCGGATTTCAGTTCATAATCATCAATTAAATTTAATTCCAGCAAATCATAGTTACTGGCATCAGTTCCCATGAAGCTATCTCGTGAAGCAATGCGTATCGAGCGTTTTATTTTACTGAAATACATCCACAAATTATCTTCCGATTTAAGAATATATTTACCTTTGTCCACTGCCGGAGCTTGTATATCAATCAATACGTTGT
Organism: Cellvibrionaceae bacterium; assembly: GCA_021151825.1. Taxonomy (GTDB): domain Bacteria; phylum Pseudomonadota; class Gammaproteobacteria; order Pseudomonadales; family Cellvibrionaceae; genus Cellvibrio. Next base: position 61,869 of record JAGKWQ010000014.1, on the reverse strand, counting down.
CACTTTTAACTTTAAAATTCATATCGATTGTTTTAACGCTCTTCCCATTTTTAAAACTTATCATACGCATTGATGCAGAAGCCACGGCAGGCAACATGCTTGATTCAAGGTTTTTCAATAAATTGCTAATATCTTCTTTTGATATTTCAGTAGTATTGCCGGCGGCAATAGCGCCAGTTACTGCAGCAGTTTGTGCCACCGCATTAACTGACAAAATACTAATTAGCAACAGAAAAAAACCAGACCTTCGTATACCAGATTGTATATTCATATCCAGGGTTCCTTTTATTTAGTTGCCAACGGAATGGTATTGCCCGGTGGAACCTGCATAACACCGTCAATAATGTGTGCGGCAGGCAGGGTTACAACAGGTGTCTGGGTTAACGTATTAACTATTAATCCATCGCGCACATGAATAACGGTGTCGCAACGGGCAACAATATCAGGATCGTGGGTTGAAAATAAAAAGGCGGTATTCTCTTCTTTATTAAGCTGACGCATTAGATCAAGAATAATCAGCGACGTATCTGAATCCAGGTTTGCAGTTGGTTCATCAGCCAAAATCAATGCCGGGTTATTAACCAATGCCCGCGCAATCGCAACTCTCTGGCGTTGCCCGCCGGAAAGTTCATCAGGTTTATGTTTTACACGGGTTTCTAAACCTACCGCGGCAATGAGATGCATAATCCAATCGCGAGTATCCTTGCGTTTACGTGGCTTTTTTCCAATCAGCGTTGGTAATTCAATATTCTCATACACCGACAACACGGGCATGAGATTGAATGACTGGAATATGAAACCAATTTTTTCATTACGCAGTAATGCCTTTTCGGTAAGACTCAATTGATTTACATCTACTCCATCAAATAATACTGACCCACTGGTCGGCGAATCGATACAACCAATCATATTTAATAGACTGGTTTTCCCACTGCCTGAAGGACCTGCAACTGTTAAAAAATCATTGGATTTAACCGTGAGATTTACACCTTTGAGAGCATGTACAGTTGTCTGGCCTAGCTGATAGTGCTTAGTAACATCTTTTAAGACGATTTCCACGATATTAGCCCCTAAAAAAATTAAATTGAAAAAAGTTATTCAGCCATAGCATCAGCAATTGAACGTTTTGCCGCCCAGCCTGCTATAAAAAAAGTAGCATTCGTTGCTACCAGCTTGGTAATGAGAAACGCGCCGATGAATCCAGCAACATCATAGGCTGGATAAAAATGTGATGCCCCGAGAAAACCTTCCAATTCGGGGTTATTGATTGGCAGCCCTGTTTTAGCCGTGATAATGAAAGCAACCGCCGCAATTGAAATGCCTAACAACGATGCGATATCGGATAGGAAAACATTTTCCATTAAGAATATTTTACGAATTGTTTTGGGAGCAGCACCCAGTGCACCCAACGTTGCAATCTCCTTGCTGCGCTCCATAATTCCCATGACTGTAGTAAGTGCAATACATGCGCCTAGAATTGAACAGATAACACCGATAACAATGAAGAAGCCCGCCTCAATACCTGCTACCAGAGAGGTAAAAAATTCGGCGCCATCTTTCCAGTAGGTAGCATTAAGTGTGGGGTTCTTATCGCCAATGTGATTTTTCATCACCGCGTTTACTTCAGCAATGGCTTTATCTTTATCAAAACCACTCGCAAAGCGCAGGTTCAAACGAGTGACAACTTGCGGATCATTAACCAAAGCCCGGGCTGGCCCAATACTGGTATATACAGAATTATTAAACCAGGCAGAAAGGCTATTGGTTTTGAATGTGCCAACCACAGTAAAACCAAGCAAATTTATCCGGCGATCCACGGAGCGGGACATAACGGAAACTGAATTGCCGGGTACTATCTGATGACGTCTGGCCCAATCTTCCGGGACAATAATTTCGTAGGCATCAGGTTTTATCATCCGCCCCTCAATAATCACAAAGTTTTTGAGTAACGACGCTTCCTCTGCCGGATTAAATGCCGAGAGGGAAAAATCAATAGAATCCTGGCTGGTGACAATACGTGCGGCCATATCCAAACGCGGATGCGAACTCACAAAACCATTCAGCTTTTCTAACTCCGTGTAAAACTCGGGTGAGTAACGAAAGTATTCGTATTCCCGATCAAAAATGTTTTGATCGCGCTGGTCCTTTATTTCACTGGAAATGTATATGTCCCCGCTGGCGAGTTCAACCAGATTATCGGTAAAATTTTTGCTGACTCCCATCAGAAACTGGGTGAAAAATGCCATAACAAAGGCAGCAAAACAAATTAACAAACCCAACATAAAACTGCGGGATTTATTTCTAAAAATACTCTTTAACACTAATGCCCAGGTCGCATTGAACTCCATGATTTTCTCCTATTTTTTACTGTTCAGCAGGCCAACGATATCCTGGCGTGATGCTTTTATGCAGGTTCCCAGCGTAATCAGCAAGGCGATGCTAACAACCAATACCATGCCTAAGGCAATGTTGGCGTAGTCCACAATGGGAAACATAACCTTGCCACCATAGATGTATTGGTCCACCTGATTAGCCGCTTTAATTCCTCCTGAAAAATTAATTCCTTGCAGAATCAGGAATCCAAGAATTGCGCCCAACACGTACCCTAACACCACCTTTATTCCTACTTCCATAACGAACATAGCTGTTAATTTTGCAGGAGACATTCCAATAGACATTAGCGCCCCGATTTCAAAGCGACGCTCATGTAAAGTAATACTCGTAATAATCAATACAGTGACCAGCATAATTAACATGATGGTCCCAACCTGAATTGTTCCCATGCCTGCCGCAATACCGGATATACCTTCTATTGATTGCTCTACTTCCCGATAGGTATAAGTTTTGAGATACGCTTGCTGGGCTGGAGTTAGTGCACGATTAATCGCATCACGAGCCGCTGCAAGGTCGGTGGTATAGCCGGGTTTCAAGCGAATGCTAATTTCTGATGCGGATTGATCCAGGTACAACAAATCCCGCACAGTTTGTATATCTACCAGAAACACTGAATTAATAAATTCATCGATGAGTACCGGCGTATCGATAGTGCTGTCAATTTTAAATTCTGCAGCGTTAAAACTATCGTCAGCGGTTTCACTGAATACCAAAATATTCTCGCCCTGCTGAATGCCCACACGGTTCGCCAGGTAAGTTGCCAATACAGCATTTCCTGAATCCTGCAGGGGTTTTACAATATTAACCAGGTCAGTACATACCTTCCCTTCCCTTTCCGGATCTACACCAATAATCATTGCGGGTATAGATTTCTCATCGTTACCAATCAATGAGCCGAACTTAATCCGCGGAGTCACTGCTTCCACCATTGGAAGTGCAGATACGCGCGCGATAACATCTTCAACATCTTCAGCACGAATCAATTCCAAACGTTTAGGTGATGCGAATTCAAAAAAGGCGACCGGTGCGCCTTGCGGTTTTATATTGATATGACCGGTGAGCGTGTCAGTTACGCTATTAGTCAATGTGCGATTAATACCGCCAATTTGACCAACAGCAATAACAAGCAGAAGGCTGGCTACCATCACAATGGATGTAGTCAACAATAATCGACCTCGATGTCGAAATGCGTTACGGATTGATAGAGTGAATAACATAGTAGTTTCTCGTTAATAGTAAAAATCAGTAATCGATACACCTTTTATCAAGCTTTCAATAAATAATTGATATCTTCAGTACCTAATAATCTGTTCGTCTCTTGTTGCATAATATTTCTTATAATCTCCATGTCCTTTTCAAAGTTACACAAGATGTCCAGAACAACTTTTCCATCCATCTGGGTCGCAATAATGTAAAAGCTGGCGTAGTCCAGCTTTCCTTCTGATTCGAGCATTGAATTAATTGAAAGATCGAGAATATTTTTATATTCATCCCCTGCTTTGCCTACGTAATTCAACAAAATCATTGGATCTTGTTTCGATAACTTTTTAGGCGCAATGAATCCCAATACGTCGCGCCATTTCACTAACATGCCAAGATTTAGCATCATGTTCATGAAGTTAACGTTATAGCGATTAATCAGGTTAAATTTGCGACTGATGTCAGAAACAATGTCTGCACCCTGGCCATTCGCGCGAGTGCGAATTAATAAAGGAATGACATCAACAAATAGCCCCAGCGTATCAAAGAACGAAATGTCCTGATATTTTCGCCCTTGATATAGCAATTTAAGTGGAATGTCTTCCTGGTTAAGATAACGTGCCAATGTGTATGCAATAACACTGACACTGACCTCCCAGGCAACCTGATCGTCAGCAGCTAATTGATAGCTTGAAAGGTCAATTTCATAGCGCAGCTTGCTGAATTTAGGTTGGCGATTGGCAATGATTTTATCTTCTACTTTCAGCCGGGCTTTACCGTAAGCTTCCAGATCAAATAATTTTATTAACCACTCCGGTGAAACACCTTGCGGTCCGCGATTGATTTGCGTCAAATATTCATTAAACGATTTTGCTGGTACGGGTCTGGCAGTAGTTCCGGCTAACAGAGCGCGATAACGATTTAATAATTGCCGTTTGAGAACCTGACCACTCATATTGTCAAAAATGGAATGGTCCAAATTGAATAATAATGTGGATCTGCGCAAATCCAGCCGAATCAGGATAACCCTGAACATAACGCCCTTTTCAGCATCGAAATTTACGGCATATTGTTGTTTCATAATGTATTCAACAATATTCTTTTTTGTTTCCAGGGAATAAGGAGATAAATCAAGGTATGGCAATGCCAGTTCATCCCCCGCTTTGTGCTGGACCCAACACAAGCGTTTGAAACTGCGGCTAAGGCTGCTGCGTAACAGCCCTTGTGTTGCAACCACATCAGAAAAAGCACGATTGAGTAATTGCCGGTCAATCATTTCCTCAAATTCAATTTCGTACAACGAGACACGCGCAGTGCTTTTCAAATACATTTTCTGGAACGGACTTAAATTATATTGCTCCTCAACTTCTCCGCGAATAATTTGCAAACTCAAGCGGCGCTGCTGATGGGTCACCATCTGTGCAATCTTTTTATATTGATCTGCTTCGATATTTTGTAAAGCAAAGGAGTTGCTGAATAAGTCACTATCCATGGATAAAGGAACATTAATGATTCGCGACAAGGGATATACGTAATCTGGCTGTATGTCTGCAACAATATTTAATGCAGCCAACTCCTGGATGTAACCACCGGACGTCTGTAGGGCCACATCATCCAGAAAGAGAATATTTTGCCGTTTTCCTGCAACTTGATAGCTGATAAAGTCGGCTGACACACCATGTTTGGACGAAAAATATTGCACCAGATCATCACGAGTAATGATGTTCTCATCGGCTGATTTACAGTGCACAGCAAGATAACCAGCCAGTTGGGAAATTCGCGTGTTATTAAAGATTTCATTAGGTGAAACTTTTAAACCATGCTTGGCAAGCTCGGTAGTTAATTGCGCTACCTTCAAGGAATCACCGCCCAGCTCAAAGAAATCATCATTTGCCGTCAGGTTTTCAATTCCGAATAAATCACTCAAAATAGTAATTAATAAAGTTTCATACCCTTCGCTCGCCTCCATACTTGAAGAGGTTTCGTCATTGGTAGTTGAGGCTCCATACGATAAGACTGGCCTGCTTGGCAAGCTGAACAACGATTGATGTCCAGCCTCTATGACACCATGACTCCAGCCGCTAACAATAACGGCAAGTCCCTTGGAAAAGGCCTGACGATCTGGAATGGTTTGGGAATAACCCTCTACCGTTTTATCAAAGGGTAAATAGATGCTGGCAGCATTGGTTTTTTTCTCGAACTCAATGCGGGATTCCAACTGCATAGGGCCATAGTCACAATCAGTATCGGGCGAGGCCTGGGTAAGGATAATGGATGAGTTTGTTTTTATCGAAGCCAATACCTGACTGGCGGATTCGAAATATTTTTGGGCAACATTTATTTTTGCTTTATTGCCTGCAATTGACCTAAACCCGCTTTTTAATTGCACCAACGGCAAATCAATAATAAACACCTGATCATAGGCTTTAGCTTCAATGTTATTTGGAGTAACGTCAGGCAAGTAATTTTTAGCCGGTGCCGGTAATTGGTTCTGCGCGAGTATCACACCTACGTCAAGGCGCTCGCGCAGTGCTGTGGTATCTGGATAAGCCAGTATGGATTCAAATCCCTTTTCCTTTAACAACGCTTCCCACTTCTCAATGGGCATCAATGGTGATAATTGGCGCTCGGCATTATCAAAATGCCACCAGCCGTCAGCCAATCCCCAGATTAAATCCACATAACGACGAACATTAGTACGTTCCAATAAACAAAGAATGCCTTTGTCGACCAACAACGCTTTAAGATTTTCAATACTGGTTCCAATGCTATGGGTTGCATGTACAACGTTAAATGCAAAAACAATATCAAAACTGTTTTCTTCCAAACCCTGATCTTGTGCTGGCTTGTTAATATCAAACAAACCGAATGTCATAAAATCACACTGGTTATCCAGTGCATAGTTCTTGGCCTGCTCAAGAAAAGTTGTTCCGATATCGGTAAAGTAGTACTCGACATTCTTCATCTTTTTCAAAAGCGGCATAATACGGCGCATCATCAAACCATAACCACCACCGGCTTCCAGAATGCGTATCTTCTTAACCTGGCCAGTAATTTTTCCAATAATTTTTTCAAAGAGCATGCGGATAAATTCATCTTCTTGCTCTTGAATCGAATTTTCATAGGTTGATTTCAGCAGCGAATTTGAACCTGCCGGATACAGTACCTCAATCGCAGGCACAGCGCCGGATAACGCCCGATCAAAATGAGTTACACAGTGCTCAAGTAATTTCACTTGTCCACAAAAAAAATCATTTTGATTTAGCTCATCACGAATAGTCTCTTTTTTTCGTAGATCAATGATGCTCTTAATTACTTTGAAAGTATCATTTGAGCTTGTAACCAGCTCCAAAATTCTGTCAGTTAATAGAATTTGTATGAAGTAATCGACATATTTTTCAAGCTTTGGAATGACTTGTAATGCTTGTGTTAAATCATTGCGATTAAAGATGCTTCCCGGTTGCAGGGGAAGAAACCGGTCAATATATCCAGCAATAAGATTTGCGCAGAGTTCGTCCATCAGCCGATGACTGGCTGATGTATCCTGGATGCCATATTGATTTAAATAGATCGCTTGTGTTTGAACAATATCATTGTCAATAACGCGAATATCATTTTTGATATTGCTCTTCCGGTGGGAATCTATTGGCAGATTTACTGGGTAGCTATCGACATAGGCACCGCTAATCTTTTGCAAACTGTCAGAAAAAGCGTGAATCGGATATCCCGTGGGAGCTAATACTGCGTAGGATTTTCCTGAAGCCTGAAGTTCTCCAGCGGGTATATAGGAGCTTGAGTGAGGCAGATATACATAACGACGATTGTCTTTCAGCAGAACCAGATTTTCTTTTGCACCCGATAAATAAATTTCCTGCTCAAGCAAACGATCTACCGCATGTTTTTTAGGTTTTCCAAGCTGGAAAACAACTGAAATCTGGATGTTGTTATAAGCAAGCATTATTGTGCGAACCCAGAGTTCCCAATGAAAACTGTCTTTTTCTACGGGCGCGTCTTGTGTGGTGAAAACAAGTACAGCACGAAAACTTTGATGGGTGCATTCATCACTGAAGGCATCAAGCGCTGAATTAATGTGTAGCCGCAATTCCGAAATATCCGTTTTTGCAGTGAGATTCCTATGCCACAGCAATAATTGAGGAACACCATCTTCACGCGTTAGATCGCGAATCAACCGGCGATAATCGGCACCATTACCAGGATCTATTCCATAGTTATTGGCGGCTATCTTGAGGTATTTATCTGAATCGCTAATCTGGATTGGGCGCAAACCACCAATTAGCGAAAACTTTTTCTGTTTTCCTTTATGAGTATTAAAAATCAAACAAGGGTAGACAATATCATTATCAGTAGCCTTGTTTACCAATGCATCCTGCCAACTGAAATGTTGCGGATAAGTAATGTTATTACCAATAACATTGGCAGGAGCAGAAAATCCTTTTAATAAGCTGTAAATATCACCGTAATTAATAACCAGCGGAGTTTTGGCAAAGGGATAAAACGGAGCATCCAGCAATTGACGCTGTTGCATATTGTAGAATTTTCGCCAATCAAGCGTTGCTCCATGAGCCCATAATTCGCCTATTGCTTGTGCAAAAAAATGTGCATCTTCAATGTCTTTTTTGATGTGACGCACAAGTGAGATAGCGGGAATAGCCCGTGCTTGTGGTTGTTGTTTTGCAAATGCAGTTAATACACCACCCGCACCCACTTCGACAAATAAGGTATTTTCCTCCACGATTAACTGAGTGATACCATCCGCAAAACGAACTGCCTGGCGAACATGATCCAGATAATAACGTCGGTCCATTGCTTGCGCGTCGCTAATCCATGTTCCGGTAACGTTTGATACATAAGCTAGCTGTGGCCGTTTGAACTCTATTTCACCCAGGATTCGCTCATATTCATCCAGCATCGGTTCCATCATTGCGGAATGAAATGCATGGGAAGTTTGCAAGGGTTTGGCAATTACGTTTTGTTTTTGCAGGGAAGAGGCAAAAGAGTCGATCATTACTAATGACCCTGCCACTGTGCATTGCTCTGGCCCATTAACAGCTGCAATATCCAATCCGACGGGTATGCATTCACGCAGTTGTTGCTCAGATAAATTCACCGCCAACATTGCACCGGGGGCCATTGCCTGCATTAGCTTCCCGCGCTGGCTCACAAGTTTCAGGGCATCATCCAGTGTAAATACTCCAGCGATACACGCCGCCACATACTCGCCCAGGCTATGGCCGAGCATGGCATAGGGTTTTACTCCCCACTCCATTAATGTTTTAGCGAGAGAATATTCAATCACAAATAAACTTAATTGCGCAGACGAGGTGGCGCGGATAACTTGTTCATCACCATCGCGAGGGCTTAATAATAAGCCGCGGATATGCGCCTCACCGATTTGCTCACAAATCGCCAAACATTTTTCAAGCTCACTGCGGAATTGCGGTATTTGCTGATACAAACCAGAGGCCATCGCAGGATATTGCGTACCTTGCCCTGGAAATAAAAATGCAACGCGCAATGGTGATTTTGCAATACGAGTTTGTTCACTTTCCTGTGTCAATTGCACTTGCAAATCTTCAAGTGTTTTATATGCCCAGGTTTTTCGATGCGCAAATTGACCGCGCCCAACGTGATAGGTGTAAGCCAAATCCGCAGGATTCATCGTGCGATTAGCGTCGATATAATAATTAAGTTGTTGTACCGCGCGAGCTAAAGCCGCTTCGTTTTTTGCACTCACGCACAACGTGTTCCATTCTGAGGATGGTGAGGATGCCGTAATCTCCGGAGCCTCTTCCAGAATAACGTGCACATTGGTTCCGCCAATCCCAAAAGAGCTAACACCCGCGCGCAGGGGCAAAAACGCATTTATTTCTTCAGGGTGTGCAGGGCGTTGCCATTGCTGGCGTTCGGTGATGACATGAAACGGACTCTGCTCAAAATTGATTTCCGGGTTAGCTTCGGTGAAATTAACGGTAGGTGGTAATTCGCGATGTTTAAGAGCCAATACTGTTTTAATAAACGACGAAATACCCGCAGCAGTATCGAGATGGCCGATATTGGATTTCAATGAACCAATACCACAGAAATTACGCTTTTCGGTATTGAATGCTTTTTTCAAACTTTCAATTTCAACCGGATCACCCAAATTGGTTCCTGTGCCATGCGCTTCAATATAGGTGATCGATTCCGGCTCTACTTCAGCCATAAAAATTGCACGACGAATAACTTCAGCCTGCCCCTCAACACTGGGAGCTGTGTACCCTACCTTGCGGTTGCCATCGTTGTTAGCGGCTGTGCCACGAATAACGGCATAGATCCGATCCCCGGCTTTCACTGCATCAGCAAGGGGGCGCAATACCACAACCCCCATACCATTGCCTTCCACGGTACCATTCGCTTCCATGGAAAATGGGCGACATTTTCCATCGGGCGATTTGATCATTCCATCTTCATACAAATAACCATTGCGATGGGGCAACGTCAAACCACTGCATGCGGCAATGGCCATTGCACATGCGCCTGTGTATAAATTGCGGCAGGCTAAATCAATTGCATAAAGAGATGTTGAACACGCTGAATGTACAGTAACACTGGGGCCACACAAATTTAATTTGTAAGCCAGGCGGGTCGCCGAAAAATCTTTATCGTTTAATTGGATCGCGGCAAATTGACTGGCACTACCGCTGGATGCTTTAAGTAAGGTCGCCAGTTCCCAATTAAAATTACCGGATGCACCGGCAAATAAACCGATATTGCGTTTCCTGCCATCTGCGGGATACCCGGCATCTTCCAATGCGTGGTAAACCCCTTGGTGCAATGCACGCACTTGTGGATCAATGGTTTCTGCATCCCGCGGGGTGTAGTCAAAAAATTCCGCATCAAAAAACTCCAGCTCTGGAAAAACTCCTTTGGCTTTTACAAAATTAGGTTGCTGCAAAAGTTCTTCATCAACACCTGCTGCCCGCAATTCTTCAAGTGATAGCAAATCAATCGTGTCTGATGCAGATATCAGGTTTTTCCAAAATTCGTGAATATCGATCGCGCCGGGAAAGCGTCCGGATAAACCAATTACCGCAATTTCCAAACCTGTAGTAGTGGTTTTGATATTCATTCGCTTTCTACTTCCATCATACGCATTAAGTTGCGATTTTTAATCAGGTTATCTTTTGCAGCATTCAATTCTGTTTGTTCTTGCTGCAAGCGCTCTTGTTGTTGTGCTTCGCCCTGCACAAGATATTCAGCGAGCCGGGCAACACTGGTATGCTCAAAAAGCAGGGTGAGAGGAATGTCGCGATTCAGGATTATTTTCAGGCGATTGTTAATGGTAATAAGGTTGAGCGAATTAGCGCCGATATCAAAGAAGTTGTCGTGAACACTTAATGCATCCAGCCCCAACACTTCACGGCACACTGCCGCAACTTGTTGTTCAACCGGATTACGCGGTTGTACATTGGCTACTGCGGCAATCGCTTTTTGTTCAATGACGGGTAATGCCGCACGGTCCACTTTCCCGTTTATCGTGAGTGGGAATTTTTGCATTTGCAACATATAAACGGGAATCATATAACCCGGCAATTGCCGTGCGAGTAATGCACGCAACTGCACTACATCCATTTGATCAACAGCAATGAAATAGGCGTGAAGTTGTTTATCCGAACCTTCACCGCGCACAATAACAATCGCTTCCTGTATTCCTTCAATTGCGGTAAAGACTCGCTCAATTTCGCCCAGCTCTACACGGAAGCCGCGAATTTTTATCTGGAAATCCTTACGGCCAAGCAGATCGATTGAGCCATCCGGCAGCCAACGAGCAATATCACCTGTGCGATATAAATTTCCCTCAGCAAATGGATTTTTAACGAATACTTTTGCCGTTAATTCAGGGCGATTTAGATAGCCGAGAGCAATGCCATCACCACCTACACATAATTCGCCATAAGCGCCAGGTGGAAGTAATTGCAGGTTCTTATCAACGACATAAGCTGTGGAATTTTTGATGGGTTTGCCAATTGGCAAACGTCCGGTATCAACTTGATCAATCAAATGCGTGGCAGAAAATGTGGTGTTTTCTGTTGGACCATAGCCATTGATAATGGCAACTTCCGGGTAAGTCTCGCGCAATTTGCGAATATGGTTGGGAGATAGCACATCACCACCCACCAATAATTGTTGTAACCCGGCAAATAAACTCACATCGGCTTCGCATAGTTGATTAAATAATGCAGATGTCAGCCACAAGCTGGTTACGTTGTGTTTGGCAAGTTGGTTTTTCAGGCGGGCTGGATCAAGTATATCGGCTTCATCTGCCAAACACAGGCGCCCTCCATTTAACAACACACTCCAGATTTCAAATGTATTTGCATCAAAAATAGGCGCGCCGGTCAGCAATAATGATTGGGTTGAATCAAAACATGCAAAATCATTTCCTTTTACCAAACGTGCAATATTGCGGTGCGTCACCACACATCCCTTAGGCTGGCCAGTGGAACCCGAGGTATACATGATATAGGCGGGCTCGGAAGAACTTAGGCTCAGGCCCGGCAGCGATATTGCATCATTGTTATGGCCCATTGTTTGTACAATGGCACGATCAAGTTCAACAACATCTAAATCCGATGGTAGTCGGCTGGCAAAACTCGACAATGTTGCAATTATTTTTGCATTGCCATCGCTCAACAGAAATTCAATTCGGCCAGCGGGCATATTTACATCAATCGGTAAGTAAGAGGCACCGCAATAAAATGCTGCAAGGATTCCGACAATCATTTCCGGGCAGCGCGGGGTTATCAAACCAACGACATCTCCCGGAGCAACACCGGCTTCCTTGAATGTGTGTGCCACTACTATCGCTTTAGCGCGTAATTCGGAATACCGATACGTGATATTTTGATAGGCAAGCGCAACCTCTTGTGAATATACGGTAGCGGTTTCATCAAATAGCGATGCGATAGTTCTGGTATGCGGATAATCAGTGCGAGTGTTATTAAATGCATTCAAAACACGCTCGCGTTCTTCAGGTGCACAGATACTTAATGCGGCAACATGTGCTGTCGGGTTTGTAGCAATTTGAGTTAGCAAATGCATCAAACTGCGTGCTAAAACCTCAATAGTCTCAGCTTGATAACGGTTACCGTTATAGGAAAAACTTACACGAGTGTTAGCTGAAGGATTAACAATAACATTGAAGTCATAATTGGTTTGTTCAAACACATCGACATCCAGAACCCTTAAGCCCTGCCCGGTTAAACCTACTTCCTTCATTTGTTCAGATAGCGGATAGTTCTCAAAGGCAACAATGTGATTTAACAACTGATTATTTAATGCTGATTGCGCCTGAATCTCAAATAATGGAGAAAATTCATAAGCACTTGCAGCAAATATATGTTGCTGGGTGGCTGCCGCTAACGTGATAAAGGATTGCTCTGGTTCACTTTTAATACGCAATGCCTGGGTATTAATAAATAACCCCACCATATTTAATACGCCCGGCAATGCTGGCGGCCTGCCAGAGACAACCGTACCGAAGATTACATCATCTGTATCCTGGCATTTTTGCAGTAATACACCCCAAGCCGTTTGAAAAATACTGCTGAAGGTTAGTGAATGAGATTTTGCAATATTATTAATTGCAGCCGTGAGTTCAGCGCCTAATAAAAACCCATGATTGGCAGTAGAAAAATCACCGTTAAATGGCTTGTCAAAATACGGAATACCAACCGGTGCGTCGTAGCCCGCCAAATATTCGCGCCAATAATTATTGGCTGAAGCTTTATCCTGGCTGCCGAGCCACGCAATAAACTGGTTATATGTTGAGGTTTCTTGAGGCTCAATAACTGCAGTTGGTAATTTGCATAATTCATCATAAAAAGAGAAAACATCTCCAAATACCAGGCCCAGGCACCAGCCATCCAGAATAATATGATGAAAAGTAAATATCAGGCGATGCTTCTGGTTACCGAGATTGATCAGCGTAGCCCTCAATAAAAGATCGGCCGATAAATCAAATCCTTTGCGGCGATCATTGAGTTTAAATTCCTCCAATGCAGCTACCAGCATACTGGTATCAATGCCAGAAAAATCGTCAATTGCCAATTCAAAATTACGCTTCTTCAATACGACCTGGCGTGGGTGGTCAGTTTTACGATAACTAAATACCGTGCGTAGCGCAGAATATTTTTGAATCACTAGATTGAAACTCTGTTCCAGTAATTCAACTTGCAATTCACCTTGCAAGGTAAAATCAAATTGTTCCACATAAGCGGTAGTTTGCGGATCTTTGACATATTGCACCAACATGCATTCCTGCATAGGTGCCAAGCCATAAACATCCTGAATATTTTCTTTATTTAGCATAATTTACTTCCATACAGTCCCGGTATTTTCTACCTGGTATCACCACAGGTTTATAACGAGTTAAATTTAAAAAATATCCAAATCTTCAAAAATGGCGTCGAGCTCACTTTGCTTAATATCAGTAGCCGTAAAATCGCTCGCCGTTTTTTCTGCCACCTCACGTTGCAGACAAAAATTCCCAATGTCGTCCAACGCATTCGTGAATATCAGCAGAAATTCGTTGACTTCCTGTTCATGAAGGCGAGTACTATCAAAAAGCGCTTCGATTTCTAACTGTGAACGAGCAAGGCTAACCACCAAATCCAGCGCCAAATGTTGACGCATGTGCGGGCTGGTCGTGAGCTGCCGCCCCAGGGGAATGACCTGTTTGGTGGGTGAACTTCCCGTGTCGACCGAACCAAGAAAATTGAATCCGATGTGCGGTTGCAATTGTTGCAAGGTATTACGTTCACTTGCGTTGATTTTTTCACACAGGTAAGTGAGCAAACCATAATCTTGCCCTTTGCCCGGCACTGAACGGAGCGATTCTTTTACCGCTTTAATAATCTTTGAAAAATCTGCATCGGCCTTTAATAGAAATGGAAAGGCAACCGTAAACCATCCACAGGTTCGGCTAATATCCAGAGCTTCCGAGCGCATGGGAATTACATCCCTGCCATGGCGCTCAAGCTGGATCAAACTATCACCTGGCCCCTTCCAGATTTCTAATGCAATAGTTAATGCGGCCAGGATGAGATGTTGGGGCTCAGTGTGGAATGCATTATTGGCAGCCCCCATGATTGACGCTGATACCGGCGCTGAAAGTTGATGGCTTAATGTGCGCGCATCACTAACCTTGCCGATGGGTGCATTTGCACAAATAGAACGAATATTCGTTTGTGCAATAGCAAGCCAATAATCAAGATTCGCAATAGTTGCGTCCTTATTGGCACTTTCTGTTAATGCATTATTCCATTCGATTATGGAATGGGTTTTAGGCTTCAGTTGCGGAGTTTTGTGTTGTATGGCTGCGGTGAGGCATATTTGCAAATCCTCCAGCAGCACATTCCATGAAATAACATCGACCGCTAAATGGTGAATCGCAATGCAAATGCCTTGTTGTGATGGAGAACGAAAGGCTCCCAAGGCTAACAACACACCTTGATCAATCCTTAAAGAAGTTTGCAGTTCAGCGAGTCTGGCGGTGAGCGATTCACTATCCCATTGCCAATCTTTTTCTTGCCATTCGCTAAGGATGAAATTATGCGGATTATTGATAATTTCACCGCGCCAATTATTATCATCGCAATAAAAACGACTGCGCAACGCATCATGGTGTATACATAAATAAATTAACGCTTGTTCCAGTTCCGCGGATTCCGGAATATTGTCCATCTCAATAAACATAGATTGATTGAAATGATCCAGACCGTTTTGTTGCGTTGCAAAAAACCAGCGCTGGATTGGATTTAATGGCAATGCTCCGGTTATTAATCCCTGCTCTGCAGTACTGATAGAAACCGGTGTAAGCCATGGGGCCAGCTCGCCAATAGTTTGATACTGGAAAATTTGCGCCATTTGCAAATGCCAGCCGGCATTTTGCAAATGTGCAATGACTTGTATTCCGCGAATGGAATCACCGCCCAGGCTAAAGAAATTTTCGTTGATTCCTATATCGGTTAAACCCAACACGGATTGCCATGTGCTCACCAAGGCGATTTCTACAGCATTGGACGGTGCAACACGGCGTATTTGCTGGCGCTCGGGCTCAGGCAATTTGCTGCGGTCAATTTTACCGTTATTAGTCAATGGAAACGCTGCAAGCACTACTATGTTACCCGGCAACATATAATCTGGTAGTTGACGAGCAAGTTGTTGCCGTAATAAATCGGTGTTAAAACATTCTGGCTCGTCAACTACGATATAGGCCAGCAATTGTTTGTGCCCATCCTGTTGCGAGTCAGTAGTAACCAGGCATTCCATAACACCGCTTGCTTGTAAAATCACTTCACGTATTTCTTCAAGCTCAATACGGAATCCGCGAATTTTTAGTTGATGGTCGGCACGTCCGATATATTGAATATTGCAATCCGGTAACCATTTAACCAAATCCCCGGTTTTATAAAGCCTGTCATTAGCAACAAAGGGATTGGTTATAAATTTTTCTGCCGTTAATTCAGGCTGGTTTAAATAACCTACAGCAACACCATCGCCGCCGATGTATAACTCTCCCACTACACCTGCTGGTACGGGCTGCAATTGTTCGTCAAGAACGTATACGTATGTGTTCGCAATTGGAGAGCCAATTGCTACTGCCATGTGCAATGCTGGTGGTTGCTGGACACACAGTGTGGTTGCGAATACAGCGGTCTCGGTTGGGCCATAACCATTAATTAAACGTCCCGGGCCAAGCACGGCGAACGCTTTATTAATATGTTTGCTGGAGGCCGCTTCACCGCCGAACATAATCTGGCGCACCCCCGTCAGGCACTTCAATTGATTATCGACCAAAACATTAAACAGCGATGTTGTTGCAAACAGTGAAGTGATGCCTTGTTGCTGAATAATATTTCCTAACCTATTCAGATCAAACATGTCGGTTTTATCAATTAATACAAGGCGGCCGCCATTTAACAGCGCACCATATAAATCAAGTACACAACCATCAAAGGCATAGCTGGAAAGCAACAGGCAAACGTCGCTTTCATCAAGCGATAAAAAATTGGTCTTACACACTACCCTGATAATACTTTTCTGCCTCAGTAAGGTTCCTTTGGGCCTACCTGTGGTGCCAGAGGTATACATTGCGTAAACCAGATCATCACCCGTAACTGCAATATCAGGGTTGCTAGAGGTATAGCCTTGCAAATCCAGCGCATCAATTGCTAATAATTGTGCAGGCCAATCCTCCGGAACGGATAAAGAAGATACGCTTAATAACAAGGCAGCAGCACTGTCATTAAGAATTCCCTTATTGCGGTCCACCGGATTTTCAGGATCAAGCGGCACATAGGCGCACCCTGTTTTTAACACAGCCAGAATTGCAGTAACCATATCAATAGAGGGCGTAAAATAGAGCGCGATAAACTCATCACGGCTAATACCTTGCGCCACAAGATAATGCGCAAGGCGATTTGCGCGATCATTTAATTGTGCATAGGTGAGTTGCTGCGAACCGTGTTGCACGGCAATTGAATCAGGTCGACAGGAAACCTGTTGCTGAAATAAACCGGGAATTCCACGGTCTTTTGGATAATCAGTTTCGGTTTGATTAATATCATGAAGTAAAAATTGTTTTTCTTGCGGAGATAAAAAATCAAGACCGGTTATTTTGCTATCGACGTTACTGCATATGCTTTCCAGTAATTGTGCAAAATGGGTAGTCATTTTAGCGATAGTAGCAGGCGTATAAATGGCAGTTGCGAACTCCCATTCGATCGCCAGGTTGCCACGACTTTCACGTGCAATAATAGTGAGATCAAATTTGGCGATTCCGGTATCTATCTCCAGAGTGTCTAACCCACCTTCTCCACCTAATCCCATATCCGCATTCTGTAACACGAAGTAAATATCAAAGAGCGGATTACGGCCGGGATTGCGGGGAATATTCAGGCTTTCCACCAAATCTTCGTAGGGATAATCCTGATGTGCCAAATCCTCCAGGGTAATTTTCTTCAAACTTTTGAGAAGACTTGCAAACGATTCCTGTGGTTTTACCTCTGCACGCAATGCCAAGGTGTTTACAAACATTCCGATCAAAGAATGTAATGCAGCCTGATTGCGTCCGGTGACAGGAGAACCAATAACAAGATCCGCACCTGCCCGGTATTTAAACAGCAATACACGCAACGCGCCCATTAACAACACAAATAGGCTGACACTTTGGGTTGTTGCCAATTTTTTTAGTTTTTCGGTTAATTCAGCGGGAAGTTGTTGATGTATTTTTTGACCGGAAAATTGCTGCACCACTGGCCGAGGGAAATCGGCGGACAATTCGCAAACAGGAATTCCATCGGCAAAACGGTTACGCCAGTAAAGTGCCTGCCGCCGGTAATCATCGCTAACCACATGCTGGTTATGCCATGCAGCAAAATCTTTATATTGAAACGGTAACTGTGGCAGCGTTTTACCCGCTAGCAGATGCAAGTAATCAGATATCAATATCCCCATAGAAGAACCATCAGTCACTATATGGTGCATATCGATCAACATATAGTAACGGTCCTGCGGTGCCAACATAAAACCCAGGCGCAACAGTGGTGGTTTTGTTAAATCAAACGGGCGAATAAATTGTTTGATAACAGCTGCAATCTGTTTCTGGATGTCATCCAGGCTGCAATCTTTTAGATCATAAATATCAGTGTTAAAAATGACTTTATCGTGAACTCGTTGTACTGGGTCATTACCCGCCATTTCAAAACCGGTGCGCAGAATTTCGTGGCGCTCAATCAGTGCTTGTACCAGGACATTGGTTTGATCGATATCCGGCAGGCTATCCATAGCAATGACAGAATTCACATTATAGGCAGTGGATTCCGGTGTTATTTGTGAAAGCAAATACATCCGCTTTTGTGCGCTGGATAACGGGTATGTATTGGCCTGCTCAATGCGCTGGATTTTATTTTCAGGAGCCACACTGTTACCTACCGTGCGAATTTTTTCGGGCAGGCCATACACAGTTACCAATTTTTGACTGAAATCTCCCAGAGATTCTGCGGCCAGCAAATCAGCAACGGAAATGTTAGTTAGGCACAACTCATTAAGGATATGGATAATGCGCGCGGCACTGATGGAATCACCACCCAACGCATAAAAATCATCTTGCCATTTTAATTGTTCATAGCCGAGGGTTTCGGCGATGACATAAGCCGTTAGCTTGTGCGCACTAACTTCTGTTAGTACATCCTCTGGTATGCCAATAAAAAGTTGGGTTTGTTTATCAAGCAACGACAATATTTGTTGAAGGTCCAATTCCTTTTTAAGGTTTAATTCACCGTTAGGATCAGAATCCACACTGGCATTATTTATCGGTTCAGCGATTTTTCCAGCGGCTTTATCCCAATAGCGTTCCAATAAAAATGGCTGTGCGGGTAAATGTGCGCGCTTCCATCCCGTATCAGCAAATAGTGCTGACCAGTTAATCATTGCACCTGCTGCATATAACAGCGAAAGTTGTTCAAGTGCTTTAACATCGAAAGCTGTTTTATCTGAATTCGTGATATCGCGTGCTAGCTTGTCCAGCACCGCCGTTTTTTCGTGCGCAATTGTTGTGTTGGCCACATTGGTTAATTGATCCAACGATTTTCCCTGTGCTAGCCCATTCAATAACTCAATAAGCTGATCTTTGAGTTGGTAAAGACTGTCACAAGTAATGGCTATACGCAGTGGATGATGCTCGCGCCCAATAGCTGCTGTTGCGCAAACATCTATCAAATTAGCCAAAGGCTCGCGCTCAATAAATTGAATATAACGTTGTAACGTTTGTTGCAATAGCGTTTCGTTACGCGCTGAAAGCGGAAACAAATGTACGCGATTAGCAATAATTGCTCTGCTTGATAATTCAGGTTCTTGTACCACCACATGGCAGTTGGTACCACTTAAACTGAAAGAACTCACACCAGCTAAACGTTTTCCTTCCGCAGCCCAATGGCGGGAGTGGTCATTAATAAAAATTGGACTGCTGCAAAAGTCGATAAATGGGTTGGGAACATCAAAATTCAAACTGGCTGGCAAGCGTTGGTGTTTCATGGCCAGCAATACTTTAATTAATGATGCAAGGCCGGCAACACCAACAGTATGGCCAATATTAGTTTTTACCGAACCCAGGCCACAAAATTGTTTACGTTTGGTATGCCGGCCAAACGCACCAGCAAGGCCTTTGATTTCAATGGGATCACCCAGGTTGGTGCCGGTACCATGAGATTCGATATAAGAAATATGTTCAGGATTGATGCCCGCCTTTTCCCACGCCTTAAGTACAACATCTTGCTGGGCTTTTGCATTTGGCGCAGTGATACCATTGGATGCACCATCATTGTTAACGGCAATACCTTTGATAACGCCATAAATAGTATCGCCGTCACGTTCAGCCGCAGCCAGGGTCTTAACCATTAATGCAGCAACGCCTTCACCCCATGCGGTACCGGTGGCCTTTTCATCAAACGCACGCACGCGAAAATCATCGTTTTCAATATCGCCAACAATTCCCTTGCCCGGTGCAAAAAATAAATTAGCGGCGCCGACCAATGCCGATTCACAATCGCCTGCCTGTAATGCTTTGATTGCACAATCCAGCGCGACCAATCCCGATGAACAGGATGTGTCCACAACCATCGCCGGGCCTTTCAGATTTAATAAATAAGAAAGGCGGCTGGCGAATATAGCTGTCCATGAGCCGGTGATTGCGTTGAAACCTGGTTCATTTACAAAATCCAGATAGGAATTAAATAAACGATGCGTGTGATCATTGCCTGCAAACACACCAATATTTTTACCATTCAATTCTTGTCGACTATAACCGGCATCCTCAATCGCTTCGATCAGCGCCATTAAAAACAAACGGTGGTAAGGGTCCATATGGCGGGCGATTGCAGGTGCAATATTAAAATAAGCGCTATCGAAACCATCTACATTATTCAGAAAGCCACCGGCGAATAACTCCGCCTGCCCGTTATCAATTGCTGAAAGATCTGCCCGGCGATGGGCCGGGAATGGGCGAATACTGAGCCGTCCGGAATCCAGATTAGTCCAAAACTCTTCTTTAGAATCTGCTTCAGGAAAATGGCAAGCAATGCCGATTACGGCCACATCTTTTGATGTAGCCTTATCGGCGCCTTCGAGGCTTTTCAGAAAACCTAGTGCACGATCTTTGCTGAGCTGTTTATCTTTAACCTGCTCAAGCAAAAAACGGATTAGGTCTTTTTTAATGTCTTCACTAGCACTCACTTAAATTTCCTCAAACCGTTCCCGGGGTATTTATTCTTTGAAACTTTATTCCTTGAGCCTTTATTCATTGGCAATCTTTTAATGTGGACTATAAATTCGCCAAAATATTTTCCAGTGCTTCATCGCTCTCTACCGCTTGGTCTACCAACCGTTCCCAATCAACAGTCGATTCTTTGTTTTCAACCAGCGGAGAATTTTCACCTTTGCTGTCGATGTAGCTCGCCATATCATCAATAGCGGGATATGAAAAAACGTCGGAAATATCGACTAGACCGGGGAAATAATTTTCAATCACCTTCAGTAAATGGGTCGCGATAATGGAGTTGCCGCCCATATCCTGGAAATTAGTAAACAAATCAATTTCATTTAACCCCAGCACTGCGGCATAAATTTTTGCCAGGGTAATTTCGGTGGCGGTGAGATCGTCGGCACTTTTACCGCGAATATGTACATCAGCATTTTCCATATCCTCTGTACTGGATACTGACGGCGATTGTCGTGCAATCATTGCTTGTAGCTCACGACTCAGATTGAATGGCAATTGCGCCTGGATTTCAGCAAACAACGCCGGATTAATATCGGCAGGGATGATTTCGCTTGCCTTGTTAGCAAGAACTTTGGCTAATTTTGAAAAAGCGGACACTGCAGTAATTGACGTAAAAGGTGTCTGGCTTTCAGTAATACCAAAATCTACCGCCATACCCGCATCAGACCAGCTTGGCCAATTCACGGCTGTCAGTTTTTGATTATGATGCCCTGCGGATAGCGCATCCATAAATGCGTTGGCAGCGGCATAATCTCCTTGCCCTTGCCCGCCCGTTAACGCAGTGATCGATGAATAAAGCACAAAAAAATCAAGTGCTTGATCATACAATTGGGTTAGCAAATTGCGGGTTCCTTCAAGCTTGGGTTTAAGCACTGCATCAAATGTTGCAAAATCCTTGCGCAAAATAAATCCATCCCCTGCTACACCAGCGGTATGAAAGACCCCGTTAATACTATTGAAACGAGACTTGATTTCAGCGAGGGTACCAGCAAGTTTTTGTTCGTCAGTCACATCAACTTGATAATAGGTTAGCGAGGAAAGATTAGGCTCCAGCTCCAACAGTAAAGTGTATAAGCGTGATTGTTTTTTATTGCCAGGAAGGTTATCACTAGCGGCAAGCTCGGCCCATTGTGAGCGCTCTGCTAATGGCGAGCGTCCAAGCAAAATGACATTTGCCCGTGCTTGATTGGCGATGTGTTTCGCTGCAGCCAAACCCAAACCACCAAGGCCACCGGTAACCAGATATGCACCTTCTGTTTTGAAAAGCAGTGGCGATTCTTCACTAAAGCGCCGCGGATAAAGCTCTTGCTGATAAATATTTCCATTGCGCAGAGCTGTTATTTTTCCTGGTGCCAATTGCAATAAAGTTTCAATCAGTTGTTGTGAATCCTGAGCAGGATCGGTATCCAGCAACCGACAAGGCAAACCAGGATTTTCCATAGCTGCCGTTATTCCCAGCATTGTAGTTGCAGCCCCTAATGGATTGCTGACCGCAATTTGGCTATCAATTGTTTGGGCAGCCGTTGTCAACACCGCAAATCCCCACGGCAATTTTTGTTTACTATCCAATATTGTTTTTAGTAAATGAAATAACCCATCAACACTTAATATTCGTTGTTGTGAAAAGCGTTCTGCAGTATGCAAATAGCCGTCTGCAACAGAACGCCCCCAACCAGTAGCCAATACAATCCCCGCCAGGTTTTCTCCGTAAACCGAAAGCAAAGCAGAAAATCCTTCAACATCAGCACTGAATATTTTTTGTTGATCAATACTACTATCGCCAGGAGCAGCGATAACCACAGCATCGGCATTCACATTCACTTGATCGAAACTGTGCACCAATTGTTGTGCATCACTGTTATTACTCGCGATCACCAGCAACTGACCGCTAATGGCTGTGGTTGAGGCAACGGTCGATACCGTCATCCATCGACGAGCCAAAAATTCATTCGTTACTGTGTCAGTAGTGAAATCAAAATTATGTACTTTTCTGGTGACGTAACCATCCACTTCGGCCAATACATTGCCCTGCAAATCCGCCAGTACAACATTAAATGTTTGTGTTTCATCGGTTGCCGAAAGCGGTTCGCGCGGCACCAGATAAGTCAATAATTCGCGGGTAAACGGCTTATAAAAACGAAACGATTTGTACATGAATGGCAGAAAAGTCTCACCCGTCGTTTGGCTGGTGAGATTCATTGCATTATCCAAAATCGATGGATGAATAAGATAATGTTGCAGCTCATGTCGTAAATTATCGGCGAGCACCAAACGCGCCAGACTTTCATGTGGGCTGGACCAAGCTGCGCGCACCACATCCCAATGGGGACCAAATTGGAAAACACCGGTATCGCTATGACCCTGATAATTTTCAATCACATCAGTTGCCTGTTGTTTTACCTTGGCAAAATCTGGCAATGCGGCGGGCGCTTGCTGTAGTTGTTTGATATTTCCTTCCGCATGGCGAATCCATTGTTCGGAAGCTGCATCAGATTCAGTACTTTCAATTGCAAAAGCCGCTTGTTGTTCGTGCGTTGTTAACTGCACCCGAACCCGCCGTTTGGTTTCATCTTCAACTACCATCGGTTGAAGAAAAAATAATTCGCTCAATTCAAGCGAATCCCAGCCCAACGCCAGTTGGGCAACGCTACGAGCCATTTCCAGATAAGTAGTCCCGGGCACAACAGCGGAATGCATAATCTTGTGATCAGATAACACCCAGTGGCTCTCGCTACTGAATAAGGACTCATATATCCATTCATTCGCAGATTGTTTGATCTCGCGATCAATCAGTGGGTGCAAGCGCGTATCGACACTGGTAATTTTAGTGATCTTAGGCTCAGCCCACACGCGCTTGCGTTCAAATGGATAGGTTGGCAACGCCAAACGCAACCGAGCTTCATTGCGATAAAAATGTGACCAATTGACATCTGCACCAATGCAATAAATCCGGGCCAGTTTATGCAGAAGGGAAACATCCGCATTGGAAAGATAATTTTGTAAGTGCTGCGCCGCTTCTGAGGTAAAAAGTTTTTTCTCTTTATCGGTGATGTCGCCAGCGAGACGCTCTTTTTTCTTTTCACTGACAATCGCGTAGTGACCGAAATAAACACCTTTATGTGTGGCAGTGCCGTTAATAACATTGGCAGCCGCTTCCAACGCCGCGCTTAATTCTTGCTTGTCGTTTGCAACAATAGCCAATCGATAATCGTAATGCCCGCGCCCGATATTCAAGGTGTAGCAAAGATCAGCGAGGGAGAATTCGTTTATAGCGCGATTAACATTTAAAAAGCGCGCAACATAATCTTGCAGTAATTCGATTTTTTTCGCTGATAGAGTAAAACAATACGCCGGCTTCACGGCTGGCAAGGGTGTTGTTGCGGGTGCTTCTTCAACAACCATATGGCAATTGGTATGGCTGAAACCAAATGAACTCAATGCTGCCCTGCGTTGTGTTCCCGGAGTGATCTCCCAGGGCTGCAATCGATCAGACACATAGAGCGGGCTGGATGTAAAAGGAATGTAGGGGTTGGGCTCGCCAAAATTAATTGTCGGTGCAAGTTGTTTGTGTTGCATCGATTTAACGACCTTGAACAACGATGCAACACCGGAAGCCGCAACCAAATGCCCCATATTTGTTTTCAAAGAACCAATCGCACAAAATTGTGATTTTTGCGTGAACCGGCGAAAGGCACTGGTTAAACCTTTGAATTCAATGGGATCACCAAGCACAGTACCAGTACCGTGGGCCTCCACATAAGACAGTGTTTCAGGATTGATGCCCGCATTCTCCCAGGCTTTAACAATAACTTCTTCCTGTGCCTCGGCATTCGGTGCAGTCAAACCATTGGATGCACCATCATTATTAATTGCACTGCCCTTGATAACGGCATGAATGTGATCGCCATCCTGCAACGCTTTTGCGAGTGGCTTAAGCAATACAAATGCAACGCCCTCGCCCCATACTGTGCCGTTTGCGCGACCATCAAATGTACGTATCACTCCATCATCCGACTCAACCGAATCCATATTCATACCGCCCTGGAAACGGCTGTTGAATTCACCGGTCACACTCAGGTTAATTCCTCCTGCTATAGCTTGATCACATTCTTTATTCAAAATGGCACGCGCTGCCATATGTACCGAAACCAATCCGGCCGAACATGCAGTGTCTACGACTAAACAGGGTCCACGGAAATTAAATAAATAAGAAATACGACTGGCCATGATGCTTTCCCATGAACCTGTCAATTGCATGGGATCTTTCACTGAACAATAACGGTAAAGAGAATAGTTAGTGCCCTCTTTGCCGATAAATATGCCGGTCGCTGTACCGGATAAAGTGTCACCACCGTAACCTGCGTCTTCCAATGTCTCCCATGCAGTCTCCAGGGCCATACGTTGGTATGGGTCCATGAAAGTGGCTTCAGAAGGTGGAATTCCAAAAAAACCGGCATCAAATTTATCAATAAATTTCAGGTAACCTGCACGCGCATGGGCATGCGGAATATCTTCACGTTTAATGGCATCGCCAATTAAAAATTCAGTGTAATGCGGGTTGCGCAGGATATGCTCAAAATCCTTGCGACGCGCTTCCGGGTAATCATCAATACAGTTGATACCCCGGCGTAACAGGTCCCAAAACTCATCTGCATTTTCGGCTTTGGGAAATTTTCCAGCCATGCCTATGATGGCAATATCATTGCTGGAGCTTTCTGTTCCCGATGCATCAGCTGAACTATTCAATTCCAGCAAATATTGTTTTGCTTCAGCTTGCGATATTGCCTGCTTCGCTACTTGCTGGAGAATAAAATTTTTCAAAGTATTTTTTGGTGAATTCATAACGTCAATCAATCCAGTAGCTGTTATCGATTAATCCCAATCAAAGAATTGACTCTGCTTCATCAGCAGACAATTCACCGCGAGCTAAACGCGCGAGAATAATGTCAATATCATCCTCGTCCGATACCGCGCTTGGCTGTGCTGCAATGGATGTCGGTTTGTTTAAAGCTTTTCTAAAATGTGCACCCTGGGCCCTGATGCTGGTATGCGTAAATAAATCCGCCATTTCCATCACACCGGGATGCACACGTTCGTATTCGCGATATAACTGCGTCGCTAAAATTGAATTACCGCCCAGATCGCTGAAGGCATCATCCACATCAAAATCAGTAATGCCTAAAATAACTGCCCAGGTTCTGGCGGCGAGAAAATCATATTCATCCGGATCATCCAATCCCTTGATAACAAGTTTATTTTCAAGAGATTCCTTTTCATCCGCATTTACGGTTTTTGCATTATTGAAACGACGCTGGAGTGCAGGTGCGATCTGAATGCCAAGTTGCTCCAGATCGTCACGCCGTGCGCGTGGATGAAGATCGGCAATAATAATTACCGGCGGAATGCTATTACCTGCCGCAATGGCGGTAGATAAGCGTGTTAATGCGGGAACAGTGTTGATGGGAGAAAAAAGTTCGTCTTCATCAACAGCGCCGTGTTCTACGGCAATACCTGTTTCACGCCATGCCGGCCAACAAATGGATAATGCCGGAAGCCCCTGGTTGCGACGCATAATCGCAAGGCCATCCAAAAATGCATTGGCTGCGGTGTAATCACTCTGCCCT
Source organism: Cellvibrionaceae bacterium (assembly GCA_021151825.1). GTDB lineage: Bacteria > Pseudomonadota > Gammaproteobacteria > Pseudomonadales > Cellvibrionaceae > Cellvibrio. The sequence goes on along the minus strand of JAGKWQ010000014.1, from coordinate 35,310 downwards.
GCATTCAGAAGTACAGTTGCGATAGAAGAATACAGCACGAAGAAATCGAGCGAGTCCTGCTGTGTCAACTGGTGCAAGTGCCAGGCCCCGAGAATTTTTGCGTCGACAACATGAGCGAGCTGCTCCGGTGTTTTATTCATCATGAATCCTGCACCGGCACGCCCTGCAGCGTGGATTACCCCGGCAATAGGACCAAGCTTGCTACGAATATCAGTCAGACAACTTTCCAACTTCACTGCGTTTGCTACATCAACGGCATAGCAACCGATTGTTACTCCCATTTCTTTTAATCGGGTTAACATTTGCAAACGTTGCCGTGTTTTATTATTTACATTGATGTCAGCAAGAAGTTGTGACCACTGCGCCTGATCAGCAATCGCAGTAGAGCCTATCAAGGCAATATTTCTGGCCCCCTGCTCCGCAAGGCTGAGTGCTACTTCAAGGCCAAGTGCGCCAAAACCACCGGTAATTACATATGTTTTATTGGCATGCAGTTGCAATGATGTTCTACCGCCAAATTTCACCGCATCAAGACGATAGTTCCATAAATTGTTTTGTTGATACAACGCAGGAATTCGCACAGCAGGATTGCATAACTCACGATGAATAATATCGGCCATCACATCCGCAGATGTGGGTTCTGCAATAACAAGTGGACGAATATTTAACTGTGGATTTTCAAGGCCTGCAACCTGAACAAATCCTGATAATGCATTTGCCAGCGGAGCATTGGAAGTTTCATGAATGGAGACACACAACATTGGCCCTTGAAGATCCAAACGCGCCATGGTTAATGTATTGATATTTGCCATTGCAGTTTGTAGGCAATTTGTGATCGCTGTTAATGGTATCGATATTGGATTGGTAAAAAATACTACTCCGGATAACTTGCGTTGACCTACGCGCTCTGACAGTGTGTGGAGGTTTAGATCTGCGTTTGAATTAATTGTCAGCGCAATAATTTCCACCGCTGTTATTTTTTTGAAATTCTCCAGGAACCTGCGCTGGTCCGCATCATCCTGGTGAATCACTAACACCGGTGCAGCTAATGTCGTAGTGAGGTTTGCTGACTGGTTCTCTACTTGTGTCAGGGTATAGGCTTGAGACGTATTGGCAGCCTCAAATGTTTGGTGCTCCGGAACACGTTTGATTTCGTAAGCGTCGATCTTGCCAAGTAAAATACCCTCGAGGGTTAGCAGCTGGATCGAAAATTGACACAACTCTTTACTATCATTTTCTCGTATCAGGCGAACCAGGAATCGCGCCGGCAAACGCGCACGAATTGCAAAATTTGAATAAGAGAATGGTAAATAAAGCGCGCCTTCATCAATCATATGGTTAATTGCATTAACGGCGGTATCTAGTAAAGCGGGATGATAAATATATTGCTTTTCTTCACCGCTATAAGCAGTGGGAAGCGAGAGCTCTACCAGAAACTCTGTAGCATTGGTATTCATCCAGCCGCGCACAAATGCATGGCTCCAACGATCGCCAATTATCAGCCCCCGGCTTTCGTCATCCTGGCGAGAAAAGGTAATTGGCTTGGGTAGCAATTCAATAAGTGTTGGAATAATTACTGGCACTGGAGCAGGAAAATTGTTAGCCAATGATAAAGTTGCTTCAGCGTGGATATCCCATCCCTGAAGTGACTGACTTGAAATAGTGACCTGATAGTGATTGCCTTTTTCATCCAGGCGGATATGAATTTCTTTGCGTTCGCCATCCTGCACACTAAACGGTGCGAGAAATAAAATATCCTTAAAACAAATAGTTTCGATCCGATCATTGGTTAACTGGCGTGCAATTTCCAATAACATCTCTACATAACAGGTCCCCGGTAGCACATAAGTGTCTCGAACTTTATGCTCGGCAAGCTCCCAGTGAGTATTTGCACTTAAGGTGGTGCGATAAACAAGAATACCGTTAGATTCCAGCGCACATTGGTCTAGCAATGGATGAGCAAATGTTTTACCACTGGAAGATTGCGCCCTGCTCTCGCCAGCAGCTGTAGTTTCAACCCAACAACGTTCGCGCGCAAATGGATAAGTCGGCAATGAAATTCGTTGATGGTGATGTTGTGCATTGAACCACTCTGCACCCTTGATCGTAGCTCCGGCAACGTACAGCTCACATAAACGTTTTAATTGGCTCAAGCGTTTATCGGATACCAGGTCTATTTGCTGCGCCAGAATGCTGGCTTGATTCGATAAGAGGTATTGTTGGCTTTCAGTAAGCAGCCCTTCTCGCAAATCCTGTCCATCAGCTACCACACGGAAATTGCCGCTAAAAAAGTTTTCATCAGGAGTCAGGACTTCTTGTACATAGGAAGATAAAATCCGCAGCAATTCCTCCTTGCTGGAAAACACAATACCCAAACGATACTCAAAATGAAAACGACCAACGATTGCGGTATAAGCCAGGTCTCCCAATGTCGGGGAATGTTGTTGCAGATATTGTAAATACGCTTGGGCATTCTCACGTAATGCTTGTGAGTTTCGCGCAGACAAACAGAGAAAATACGGCGCTGTAGTATTGTCCACGCGCGACTGGACCGCTGCATAAGATTGCACAATCACGTGGCAATTAGTACCACTGAGCCCAAAGGAGTTGATACCGGCATATACCGGTTTTCCGGCGGCCGAATCCCATGCACGTAAATGGTCGTTGACATAGACAGGTGATTTTTCAAATGCAATTTTTTGATTTGGCAAATGGAAATGTAAGCTGGCGGGTAGCTGCCGATGCTTCATCGCCAATACCACTTTAGCAAGCCCCGCCAGACCAGCCGCATTATCCATATGGCCCAGATTGGATTTAACGCTGCCTATTGCACAAAATTGTTTGCGATCTGTGAACTGCTGGAACGCGCGCTGGATGCCACTGATTTCAATTGGATCACCCAATCGCGTTGCGGTGCCGTGTGCTTCAATGTAGGAAATATCCTGCGCGTGTAATTCTGCATCGTTTAGCGCTGCACAAATTAAACGCTCCTGCGCCGCACTATTAGGTGCAGTAATTCCTACTGAGTGTCCATCCTGGTTAATAGCACTACCCATAATAACAGCATGAATATTGTCACCATCCCGTTCTGCTGCACTAAGAGGTTTCAACAAAAAACTGATCACACCTTCACATGCCGATGTTCCTGCACAATGATCATCAAAGGTGCGCGTTAATCCATCGACGGCAATGGTGTCCTGAATATCTTTAGTACCAATCCCCGTTGCTGGATCCTCCTGAATCGGAATCAAATCAATTTTTACCGCACCCACCAATGCCATTTCACACTCACCGCTTTGCAATGATTTGCAAGCCTGGTGAACGGCTACCAATCCTGATGAACAGGCAGTGTCAATCATCATCGATGGGCCTGTTAAGTCCAGATGATAGGCAATGCGACTGGCAATGATTGAACGGATATTTCCTGCTACAGAAATTTCAGGCGCATCCGGCGCATGGATGTGAATAAGGCGGCGATAATCTTCACCAAAGTCACTGCTAAACCCGGCAAAAACCCCGGTCTTTGTTTGTTTGATACTATCGCCACCGTAACCGGCATCCTCCAGCGCGGCCCATGCGGATTGCAAAAAAAGCCGTTGGTTTGGATCCATTAGATTCGCTTCCTGCTTCGCCAATCCAAAAAATTGATAATCGAATTTATCGATTTCTTCAAGGTAACCTTCGCGCAGGTACTGATCGTCACTAATAGAATGTTGTGCTCCACGCAAACGCAAATATTCAACAATATCTGCACTACGCGACTCAGGAAGATTGCGCAAGGCAATACGGCCTTCACGTAATAAAGTCCAATATTCTTCGCTGCTGTTCGCTTCACCAATTTTGCAATCTATACCAATAATCGCAATAGGCTGCCTGCGGGCAGTAGCCTGGACCTGGGTGACAGCAATGGGTTCGTCGGTGTGCTCTTTCAGCAAATCGGCGAGTTGAAAATTCTTGATATCCATAGGACGATTCTTGGCAACTTAAGCTATATATTTTTCAATCAAATCGCGTTTACCTGTTACCTCGCCGATGTGGAGGTAACGCAAGCGTTGCTCTTCCGGCGGTGTGCCTTTGGTGGTAAAAATAAGGCGCAATAAATCCAGGGCTTCAGCCAATTGTGATGGCGCGGGGTCCACTGATGATTGTTTGGAGTGATCGTACATTTCCTTGATTTTTTGATAGGGTTCAACAACTCCTTGTCGATAACTTGCTTCATCCCAATTATTATTTTTAGTGCTAACTGCGATAGCCAAACATTTCCCTAATAATGTGGGCTGTTCTTTTAACTGGCGAATATCAGCATCCAACTCCTGTAATAGTTCGCGTTCTTCTTCTGTTTTGTCCAAAGCAAACGCTTTGCATCCGGCAATATTTATTTGTGCTAATTTCCGTAGAACTTCACCAGGTCCTGCTTCAATAAATATATCTACATTGGCATCGCGCAGATATTCCATGGTGTCTTGCCATAAAACCGGTGCAGTAATTTGTTGCACCAACTTTTCCTTGATTTCAGCAACTGATTGATAGGGTTTTCCATCAACATTGGCTACCACAGAAATTTTTAACGGATTCAATTCAGTGGTTTGTAATAACTCTTTAAACTCCTGCGCGGCTGCTTGCATATAAGGGCTGTGAAAAGCGCCACTTACTCGCAATGGAATTACGGTGCCACCTTCCGCTTTCATGTGCTCACCTACACGGGCAAGCGCGGTTAAATCACCCGATAACACTTGCTGCCGCGCTGAATTGAAATTTGCAATTACCAGTGCTGTACCAAAGTCTTGGTCTTGTGCGGCAATTTTTTCAAGGTGATCGCGGTCAAGTTTGGTGATTGCATACATACCGGTATTGCCTTCATTGGCACTGCGCGACATAGCCAGGCCACGTGCGCGAGCCAACCTCAAACCATCCGTAACCGACAGCGCTCCGGCACACACCAATGCACTCAACTCACCCAGGCTATGCCCGGCAAAAACGTGGGGCGATAAACGCGTGTTATTAATAAAAACCTGATAAGCAGCAACACTGTTTAACAACAATGCCGGCTGGGTATTTTCAGTTTTATTCAGCAGATCAGCAGGACCTTCAAAACACAGTTTGGCCATGTCAATCGATAAAATGTCCGAGGCTTCCTGATAAAGTTTGCGGACAGCGTCATGCTGTTCATATAAGGCTTTACCCATACCTATATATTGGGAACCCTGACCGGAAAATAACACCGCAATTTTTTTCATAATAATATTCATCCTTCGGAAGCTTCAACGACGGCTTTCATGAGCTTTACATAGCCACCTAAAAAGCCATTTATTTTTTTCTCGCACAATCGACGCTGGTTAAAATCCACGCGCAATGCCGTTCCGGCATCGTGGAGCTTCAGGCTATAAACCATATCGAATGATCGCGGATCTTGTGTATCACTAGAATGTTGATCGCGAAATAATGCAATTACACCATCATCGTGTTTGCGTTTTGGCGATGGAATATCGGTGTGAATTGTTGTTGATGCAATCGTCAAAGTACGCTGTTTGTGTACCGCATGGAGCAGGCTTTCCATATCCGCCAATTGATTGAAATCGAGATCAATAGCAATAAATCCTGCCGCTGTATTGATCGTAATTTCTCTGGCCGGGGCATATACCGTTATGCGGTTTTGATCGAGTAACTTGTTGAGGTAAAGTGCTTTCATCGCCAGTACAACATCGTAAGTATCCACCGCATAGCGCGCAGCCAAACCAACAGCTTTTACAGTCCAGCTCTTATCCAGCTCTATCTGCATATGGCTGGCACTACTGGTATTCCCGCTCACGTCAAAAAAATCAGCGGGCAAGCGAATCTCGGTAAATGAAAATTCATCCTGCTGATCGATGCGTTGCACAATTAAATCGCGTAATGAACGAATTGTGGGATTGGAAAAAATATCGGTGACGTCGACAACATCCGGATAATGTTCATTTAAACCAGCGTGCATTAACATCAAGCTAAATGAGTTACCACCCACATCAAAAAAACTGCTGTGTTGGGAAATATTTTTTTCGCCCAGAATTTTTTTCCACACTGAACGTATCTTTGCAATGATTGGGTCTTCTGTAGCACCATCATCAATGTCCACACTTTCCGGGAGCTGTTGTTGTAGCCCGATGGAGTGGATATTTTCTGGTAAACTTTTCCGGTCAATTTTTCCATTAGGCGTCAACGGCAAATTAGGCAGGGAAACCAGAACCGAAGGAACCATATATTCCGGCAGTCGTGAGCGCAGATAAGTGCGTAATTCCAATTCCAGATCGCTGTCAGCAACAGAATCCTGTGCTTTGTAAAAGGCGGCCAGGACAGGGTTGTGTTCGCTTAAATGTCTGACAACTACTGCACCGGTTTCAATTTTTGCGAAGGATAGCAATGCAGCTTCAATATCTTGCAATTCAATCCGATAACCACGCAGTTTGATTTGATTATCGCGACGGCCGTGATAACCAAGTTCGCCATCCATCGTCCAGGAAACAATATCACCCGTGGCATACATTTTTTCCCCGGCAACAAAAGGATCATCCAGAAATGATTGCGCAGTGCGCTCATCATCTTGCCAATAACCACGTGCAACACCGGCACCGGCAATAAATAATTCGCCCTTGGCCCCCTCTGCCAGGAGGGAATGGTTTTGGTCCATTACGTACAGGCGAGTATTGGCAATCGGTTTACCAAGAGTCACTTCCGTTGCAGTTGTCAGATCTTTTATGACAGACCACACACAAGTCTCCGTTGGGCCGTACATATTTAATAAACGGAGTTGCGGAAATTGTTGTAATTGCGTCAGATATTGCGCGGGGAATGCTTCCCCACCGACTAAAAGAATTTCCAACTGTTTCAGTACAGGCTGCGCACTTGCCACAGACAGAAATAATTGCAAACGGCTGGGCGTCATTTGTGCAACATTAACCGCCGTATCCTGCATCAATTGACTTAACAATTCAGGGTTTTGTTGTTGCTGTTCGTTGGCAAGAACCAGTCGCGCGCCCTGGGCCAGGGTGACGAAGACTTCCAGCACAAAAATATCGAAGGAGAAAGTTGTCAGGCCTAATACTACTGAATGAGCAGAGAGTGCCAACTGCTCTTGCATCGACAATACAAAATTGACGAGATTGCGATGTTCAAGCATCACCCCTTTAGGGTTTCCAGTGGAGCCGGAAGTAAAAATAACGTATGCCAGATCATGCGGATTTATTACCGGAAGCTGGTGAGCAGTTGTTGTATCGGGAACGTCATCCGGATTTATCAGGTGGCTGTTGTAATTCAAACCTGAAACCAATTCCGGTTTGCTAATCAATAAACTTACACCAGCCCGCTCAACCATATAGGAGAGTCGTGCCGTCGGATATTCAGGATCAAGCGGAACATAAGCGGCCCCGGCCTTTAATACAGCCAGGAGCGCAACAATTAGCGAGGCTTCGCGTTTTAATAAAATACCGATGCAATGGCCCGCACCAGCACCTTGCGCAATGAGATAATGTGCCAGCCGATCCGATTCAGCATCTAACTGACGATAACTTAAGTGTACTTTTCCGCTTGGACTATCAACAACCAGTGCAATATTGTCTGCGTGCTGTTGTGCCGCAGCGGATAGCAAATGCGGAAGTGAATGATCGAAATCGTAGTTGCGCTGGCTATTGTTAAATTCGACTAATAATCGTTGTTCATCTTGTTTATGCAGGATATTAATTGCATTCAAGGTAACATCTGCGTTCTCAATAATTTGATCGAGAATAGTTTCAAAATAAGATTTCCAGCGATTAATCGTTTCGGCGCGGAACAATCGTTTTGCATAGATAAATGAGCAGCGCAGGTTCCCACGCTCCTCGGTGATCTCCAATGTCAAATCAAATGCAGAACCTTGTGTCTTAAGTGGTAATGTTTCCACCTCCAAACCCTGGGTTCCTGTAAGGCGGCTATCTCCGGTTTCATAAATAAACATCGTATCGAAAACCGGGTTGCGACTCATTTCGCGCACCACATTCAACTCTTCGATAATCGCATCCAACGGAACATTCGGATGAGAATAGGCTGCGGCACATTGTGTGCGCACATGTTCAAGTAATTGTGTAAACGGAATTTTTCGATCTGTGTTCAGACGCAAAATCAATGTCTGGGCAAACATTCCGATAGTACGCTCGAAATTGCCATTGCCGCGCAGATCAAATGGAACGCCGATGCAAATATCATCTTGCTGGCTTAATTTATGAACCAAAATGGCATAGCTGGCAAGCAACAGCATGAACGGGGTTACCTGTTGCTGTTTCGCAATAGATTTAAGCTTGCCGTTTTGTACAGAATCAATCTGGAATTCAAGCGAGCCACCACAAAAATCATTATGCGGAGGGCGGTTAAAGTCTGACGGTAATGCCAGGGGATCAGGTAATGGCAGTAAATTATCCAACCAATAATTTTTTTGCTGCGCAAATGTGACTCCGGTAACAAAACCGGTTTGCCATTGCACATAGTCGCTATAGGTTAACGTTACCGGTTTTGCATCGCTGCCACTATAAATAGCCATAAGGTCATCAATGATGATCGATATGGACAAACCATCCGCAATCAAGTGATGAAAATCAAATACCAATATGTGTTCTGTAGCACCCAGTTGAATCAGCGAAATATGCCACAGCGGTGCCTGGGTCAGTGGATAGGATTTTTCAATGTTAAGAATATCGTCAAGGGAATCGCTGCTGGCAGGGTAATGGCGTTCAAGATTAACCGCTACCTCATCATTAATAACACGTTCAATTCCTTGGGCAGAAATTTCATAATGGCTGCGTAACGTGTCATGACGCTGAACTACAGTGGCAAGGGCATTCTCCAAACGCTGGAGCTCCAGCGTACCCGAGAGTTTCAATGCACCCCGGATTTTATAGGCTTGCGTACCGCCATTGAGATTACTAAGGACATATAATCTGCGCTCTTCTGCCGATAACGGATGACGCCCTGTAGTACCCGGGAAATTATTTGGCTCGGCATTTTTTGTTAACGCACGAAAACTAAATCCGCCTTCACGTAATCGTTTTACGGCGTAACAAACGGCAGCAAAAATCCGGTCAACATCCGCATCACTGTGAGCCGCTGAAAAGAAACAGGTGCGCCGTTCCCATACATAAACACCTTGCAATTGCATCAACCGGAAAAACAAATTCATTTCCAATGACAAGCGCGGTAGATCCTGCGAGGCTCCAGTTTCAAAGCGATACATTGAACTAAACATTTTCATTTTGATTGGAACCTGGTCCGCATCAAAATAATGGTTTAGCCGTTCAACCAACGCGATTGCCATGCGTGTGATACGTTCTTGTAATGATACGCCCTCTTCCTTAATACGAGTAAGCACGGCACGTGCTGCAGCCATGGTGAGCGGATGTTTACAAAATGTTCCGGCAAAAAATGTTGTTTCAGCACCGGGGCCAGATGTATCACCAAAGCGCCAGGTGCCGCCGTCGATGGCATCCATAAATATTTTCTTGCCAGCAACAATTCCGATAGGCATTCCACCACCGGCAATTTTTCCATAAGTCACCAGGTCGGCTTGCACCTCAAAATATGCTTGCGCACCAGCAGGATGACAGCGAAAACCTGTTACCATTTCATCGAAAATTAACGCGATACCATGATGTTGTGTAAGGTCGCGCAGCGCATGCAAATATTCACGCGGATGAAAGCCGGGATTACGGCTTTGCACCGGTTCAACCAAAACAGCAGCAATATCTTCTGCTTGCTCAATAATTCGGGTTAATGAATCTTCTGCACCGTAATGCAAAACGATAGTGTCATCGACCATGGATTGTGGAATACCGGATGCCATTGGTTCTGAACCATTTTCACCAACTTCTGCAAGCACACCATCAAATGAACCATGGAAGGATGTAATAAATCGAACAATTTTACGGCGACCTGTTGCAGCGCGGGCAAGGCGTATAGCAACCATTACTGCTTCTGTGCCGGTATTCGCAAATGCAACCCGTTCAACCCCAGTCAGGTCTCGCACCAATTGCGCTACCTCGCCTGCAATTGCAGATTGAGGGCCAAGTTCTATTCCCTTCACCAATTGCTGCTGGATTGCCTCTGCCACAAAATCGGGGTTGTGTCCGAACAGGCAAACACCATAACCCATGGCAGTATCAATATATTCGTTGCCATCAATATCGAGGAAGCGGCTACCTTTCGAGCTTTCTGCAACCAGCGGATAAATTAATTCTTTGGTCGTTAGTGTGAAATTGAGCGTGGCAATCCAGTCTGCAAAACCATCGCGATGCTGCTCCGCATAAATTTTTGATTTGCCGGTTCTCGCCGTCAGCTCACTGACAAGTTGCGCAACAAATGCTTTTTGTTGCGCATTAATATTTTCTTCTTCAAGAACAATATCACGAATATTTGCACGCTTTTTCTCTGGCGCAAGCAATGGTTTTTTTGTGCCCGGCACAGACGTTATCGCAACAGGACCAACCGATGAATTAACATTGATTGGCTGCCCACCTAATAACGCCAATTGTTGTTGCATTAATGCCAACTGGGTTTGCACAATCGCCGCAATACTTGCATCGGCTGCTGGCACAGCAGGTAATCCAGCCTCAGCAGGAGTAATTATCTGGCGATAACGAGCACGAATTTCTTCCGGGGTCTTGGTAAAAATATGATTTGCTATCGCTTGTGGCGTATTCAATTCGCTAAAAAACTCACCCATGGTTATTTCAACCTGATAACGCCCGGTGATGCGTTTATCAAGCTGCACCAGCATCAATGAATCAACGCCCAGGGAAAATAAATGTACGTCATCAGCGAGATCTGTTTCCGCCACACCAGTTACCTGGCTAATCATTTGGCGAACATCAGAAACCACCGTTTGTAGTGTTAATTCAGTAACAACGGGGGCGATGTCTCTAGCAGGAGTTTTTGCTGCAATAGCAACAGTGGCAGTGCTTATCAGATTGGATTTATTTTGAATTTGTGTTTCTGAATTGGTGCTTTCATTCAGTTTTTTAAACCAATAGGTTTCACGTTGATAAACGGTATTAGGCAAGGACGTGAGCGGTGTCGGGCGTCCGCCATGGAACGATTTCCAATTTACAGCAGCGCCTTGTAAATAAAGTTGTGCGAGGCTTTCACTAATCTGGGTCCAGGCATCGCGGTTTTGGCGCAATGATGGAACAAAACAGGCATCATCAGTATCAATAATTTGTGCGGCCAGGCCCGTCAGGGTTGCAGTACCACCTAACTCGATAAAATAATTTGCCCCAGCTTGTATCAGCGTCTGTATTGCATCGGCGAATAATACCGGTGAAGAGAGATGTTCACTCCAGTAACTCACACCAATATCCGTGGCTGATTCAATCACACGTCCGGTTTTAGTAGACACAAAAGGAATTGTTGGGGAATTAAATCGAATGCCATCCAAACCTTGTGCAAGTTCCGCCGCTGACGCAGCCATCAATGGAGTATGGAAAGCGTGTTGCATTGGCAAGGCTTCAGTAAAAACTCTTGCTTGCTTTGCTGCGGCAACACATTTTTCAACAGCTGTTGTTGTGCCAGCGATTGTGAAATTTTCCGCTGTATTCACTGCTGCGATATAAGCGCCCGGACACTCTGCCAACAGCGTGTCTACTTGTTCGCGGCTACCTAATATTCCCACCATCTTGCCCGAGGCATTGCTGCCTTGCATCACGTTGCCACGCAGGGACACCATTGCTACTGCATCAGGTAATTCCAAAATTCCTGCCGCGCAGGCCGCTGCGTATTCGCCGATGCTATGCCCCAATACATAATCGGGAACAATATCCAGCGAGTGCCAGAAAGCAGTTAATGCATATTCAATACTAAAAATTAATGCCTGGGATATATGCGTTTGTGACAATAAATCCTTTTGTTCACCGTACAGGACATCAAGCAGGGATACGCCAAGTGTTTCTGCAAATAAACGGTCACATTCATCAAATGAAACTTTAAAATGCGGCGAATTTTTATATAGGCTTTCACCCATCCCGGAATATTGCGACCCCTGGCCGGTATAGAGAAATACAACAGGTTCCCGGCCAAAACGACCACCTGGCGAAGCCAGACAGGATGGTACGGAGTTTCCATCAACATAACGTTGCAATTTTTTTTGCAGCTCTTCTGTGCTGGAAACCAGGCAAGCAAAACGTGATGCATAGCTGGAACGTTGGAAATTAACTGCACGGCATAATTCTGCCAGCGGATAAACTGATAAATCTGTTTCAGAAAATGCTTTTACAGTATTGCGTAAACTGGCATCTGATTTTGACGATAAGGTAAATAAATAGGGCGCGTTATGGCGAACGGGTACAACCGGGTATTCAGCGGCCGAATGCGATTGAGCAATAACATGAACATTCGTGCCATTAATACCTAATGAACTGATAGCACCTGTGCGTGGTGATTTACTCTCTGGCCAGGCAATTAATTTATTAACCACTCGTAATGGGGAATTCTCCCAATCGATCATGCTATTGGGTGTAGAAAAATGCAGGTTGGGAGCTAACAAACCCTGTTTTAGCGAAAGTGCGAGTTTCATCAGACCGGCTAATCCGGCAGCACTTTCCAAATGCCCCATATTGGATTTCACACTGCCTAACCATAATGGGCGGCGGCGATGACCAAATACTTTATTCAGTGCATCCACTTCCTGGGGATCACCCAATTTTGTCCCCGAACCATGGGCCTCTACGTAATCAATATCGTCGGCATTAACATTGGCAGCGTGTAATGCTTTGCGCACCAGTTTTTCCTGGGCATTACCGCTAGGTACAGTGAGGCCACCACTGCGCCCGTTATGATTAACGGCAGAGCCAAGGATAACGGCAATAATGTTGTCACCATCGCGCTCGGCATCTGCAAGGCGTTTCATAACAATTGCCGCACAACCTTCACTGCGAATGTATCCATCAGCATTTTCATCAAAACTGCGACACTTGCCCTGACCGGACAATGCATTCATTTTTGAAAAACTGATATGCCCATCAGGTTTCAACATTAAATTAACTGCAGCAGCGACCGCCATATCGCAAGAGAACGAACGCAATTCGCGCGAAGCTTGATGGACCGCAACTAACGAAGAAGAACATGCGGTATCAGATGCTATACAAGGGCCTTGCAAACCGTAAACATAAGAAATTCGGCCGGCAGCAGTATTGAACATTGAGCCGGTAAATGTATAAGGCCCCGTTCCGTGACCATATTCTTTTGCAACAGCTGCATACTCGCTCCCGGAAATTCCTAGAAATACACCGGTATTGGAGCCAATTAATGCCGGGACATCCAAACCGGAATTTTCAAAACTTTCGTGGCAAACTTCCAATAACAATCGTTGTTGCGGATCAAGTGATTCGGCTTCAATAGGAGAAATACCAAAGAAATAGGGATCAAATTGATCAACCTGTTTAAGAAAACCCCCTTTGCGTGTTGTCACATTTACCTGGGCTTGCAAGTCATCTTGCCATCGCTCCAGGGGCATATCGGCAACCGGATCAATACTATTTGCTAATAATTGCCAGAATGCGTCAGGAGTATTCGTTTCACCGGGAAAACGACAGGCCATACCGATAATCGCAATTGCGTCATTATTGGCAATGTGATTTGCAGGTTTCTGGTGAGTGACATCAACAGATCTCGCTGTCAGTGTATTAAAAATATTTTGTGTCAGAGATTCAGCCGTGGGATTATCCAGCGTAGATGTGCTGCTGAGTTGCACACCAAAACTTTCCTCAATTTGCTCCTGCAATATCACCAATTTCAAAGAGGTCAGGCCCAAATCAAAAAAACTGGCTGATGGGTCAATGCTGGAAATACCACTGAGTGCCGCAACCAACGCACATACGCGCTTACGGATATCCGCCAATTTAATAGCTGGAAATGATTCATTTTCGGCTTGCGGTTCTGCATTGATCGCCGGGTTTATAATTTGTTCACGGGGCTGCCCTAGTGTTTCTAGCTCCGCATCGTAGGCGCCTTCATTGAAAGCTTGCACTAACGCAAAACGTTTAACTTTGCCACTGGTAGTTTTTGGTATGCGCTTGACGGGAACAACATGGGCAACCCTGAGATTCAGGGAATCCAATACAATTTTTTTAACTTGCTCCACCAATGGGGCAAAATCCTGGCTACTTTTTTTGTGATAAACAAAAATAACCAGCTGTTCACTTTCAGTCTTAACGGATTTAATTCCACACGCGATAAAACGATTTAAATCGCCATCGCCCATCTCATGTAAAATTGCTTTTTCTATATCATGAGGGAAATAATTTACACCACCAATAATAATCATCTCTTTGGTGCGACCAACGATGAATAAACGGCCTTCATGTATAAAACCAAGGTCTTGGGTATTTAACCATCCGTCGCTGTCCAGCACTTCTTTTGTTGCACTTTCGTTAGCGTAATAACCCGTGGTGACATTTTCTCCTTTGATCTCAACATTGCCAACCATTCCTTCAGCAACCGGCTTGCGGTTTTTATTCGTGATTCGAACTTGTGTTGATGGATAAGGAACACCGCAATCAACAAACTGCACGGCATCTTTATGATCTGGAGACACAATTTCAATCGCCTGCCCTTGCGACACCTGATGCCTTGAGATAGATATTTCACGAACCAGATCCGTTGGCTTGCACAAAGAAACAATTAGCGATGCCTCGGCCAAACCATATCCTGGTCGCATCGCATTCTGACTTAATTGATAAGGCGCAAGCTCACGATAAAATTCGTCACACAGTTTGGCCGATATAGGTTCAGCGCCATTAAATATGGCTTTTACACAACTTAGGTCCCAAACAAATCCATCGGGGTTTCCGCGGCGATAAAGATTTAAAAAATGACGATAACCAAAGTTGGGGGAACCCAAAATAGTTGCTCGATATTTATTAACCGAACTGAACCATAAAGAAGGCGACCATATGTAAGCGTCAGTTGAAATACGGTATTGCGTAGAACCACCAACAACAGGAGCCAAATGAAATGCAATCATGCCGAAATCATGGGAGATTGGCTTCCAGCTGAGGAAAGAATCAGATTCAGTATGTTGGACGGATGCCAGGATATCGCGAATGTTTACCAGCAGATTATGGTGGGTAAGCACAACTCCTTTTGGCGCGCCTGTAGAGCCGGAAGAGAATTGGATAAAAGCAATATCATCTTGTGTAACTGTGGGAAGTTCCGGTGTTCCGGAATCCTCTGGAAAATGCTCAATCAACAGTGTTTTTGTAGAGATTTCTATAAATTCGTTAGCGAGATTATGCTTTCCGGCAAAACTGGATAACTTCTCCAATACAGCGGGAGTGTCCGCCAACAACCATGGCTTTTGTAAAGCCGACCACACATTAAATACTTTTAAGGCATTCTCACCCTGATCTGCTAATGCCAGGGGCACCGGCACTATTTTCCCAAGTAAACACGCCCAGTAGCCTTCCATAAGCTCTTGTAAGGATGCACATTGCAGCACCAACTCATCGCCTGATTGCACGCCAGAATGCTGCAAATGAGCCAGTAAATGAATTGCTCTTTTGTAAAGATCCGCATAAGAAAGAAAATCGTCTTCTTCAGTATTCTTGATGAAGACAATGCCTTTTTCGGTTTTTTTGCAAGCAATAAGTGCATCAATGAGCGTAGTAAACATGATTCTACCAATTCCGTTTTTGCGTCTAAAACCTGAATGATTTCTAATGGCTACAGGGACGGAATTTATGCCTCAAGTCAGGCACTTCCTCCTTGCGTTTGCTAACACCAAAATTCCCTTTTTATTGATACTGTGTTTTGAGATTCGTTACGCGTATTCAACTTTAGATAGCGCGCGGTAATAGCGTTTAATTCCATATTCAGCAATCATTACCTGTTGTATCTGGGATGTTCCCTCGATAATTTCCAGCACTTTTGCTTCCCGGAAAAGTCTTTCAACCGGATAAATATTCCAACATCCATTACCGCCAAAAACCTGTACCGCATTGGTAGTAATATCCATGGCAATTTTTGACGTAAAATATTTTGCAATATTAGTTTCCATAATTGCTTCATCATCTTCTGCAATGCGCAACATGGCCACCTTTTCACACGTTGATCGGGCAAGGTGCAGTGAGGTTACTGCATCGGCAATCAATCCTTGAACGAGTTGATGCTGCCCTATTTTTTTTCCAAACTGTTCACGGGTACGAGCATAAGTTGCCATTTCTTCGACTGCAGCATGCGCAAGTGCAACTCCCGCCCAGGCAATGCTATAGCGACCATAAAATAAAGCCGTATTGGCTACGAAGCTAAATCCCATTCCCAAACGGCCAACAAGATTCCTTTTAGGTACGCGTACATTGTCAAAAAAAACTTCTGCAATATGGGAGCCACGGCTAGCCAACATACCTGTCATTGGCACAGTAGTAACACCGTCACCACGCTCCACTAAAAAAGCACTGACTGCTCCTGTGGCGTCACTCGCAAATACCAAAAAAACATCAGCAATTGCTGCATATGAAATCCATTTTTTTCGGCCATTGATAACAAAGTTATCACCGTCTTCGATATAGGATGTTTGCACCGCCGTTGCATCTGTTCCTACTCCCGGCTCAGAGAGTGCAAAACATGCAATCTTTTCTCCCTTTGCAATCGCCGTGAGATACTGTTCTTTATGGAATGCGGTTCCTAACCGGGCTAACGTTTCACCCACAAGGCTAGTGTGTACAGTTAGCAACGTACGAACTGAGTTACAGCCTTTGCCAAGCTCTTCGGTCAAATAACCATACGCCAACGCATCAAGCCCCAAGCCGCCATATTCAATGGGCAAAATGGAACCTAAAAAACCTTTATCAGCCATTGCCCTGACAATCTCTTGAGGGACTTCTCCCTGCGCATCAAACTGCCCCGCATAAGGACGAATTGATGTATCAACAAATGCCTTTGCTTGCGCAACTAATGGATGTACTGATTTATTGTTCATTGGGTGCACTGCTATTAAGCCGTTTCAGATTGCAAACGGGAAACCATCTCGTTCATCACATCAACAGAGCTGAAGTTTTTAAGCAAAATATCATCGTCGGGAATTTGTACTGAAAATTCCTTCTCAATAAAATTGAGCAAACGCATAGCAAAAATTGAACTCACAAAGCCGCTCTGAAAAATATTGTCACTATCTAAAAGCTCAATCTCTTCAAAGCTATTCATGTTGGCAATGATAAATTGGCGAATTTTTTCGCGGACTAGTGGTTCTGAATAGCGCATAAAATTCCTTTCCCTAACAATAACTATTTAAAATGACAATTTACGGATGAAAAACTTTTATATAATCAGGATATTCCTGGATATCAGCTAGGTTGTGCTCAAATAAAATGTTCCCTTCGGCATCTCGACTTTGTTCTACGAAACCTGAAAATTGATAGGTAACCAGCATTTGCCGATTACGATCCGTCCTTCTGAATTCTGCGTGCAACGAGTTACCGCGTGATTTTGCCTGCCGCATTAAATAGCTGAGTAATACACTACCTACTCCACGAGCAGCTGTACGACACGACATCAGTAATAACTTAACTACATCAACGGACTCACATTTTTCTATTAGTGTCAGGCCAATTTTTCCATATGAGCCATACTTATCAGTCAACTCACAAATTAATAATTCATGTTTATCTGAATGCATGAATTCAAATAATTCGTCTGCACTGTAAGTAATACCCGTTGAATTCAGTTGATTGGTTCTAACCGTCAGTTCTTCCGCCCTAAGTAAGTCCTCGGGGGATGCTTTTGAAATGGTAAAAACCATATTTAAAGAAGCGAGAAAAGCCTCTGGCGTTCCTACAAACTCTTCCTCACTACGATGCCGCTTCATATCTTCCTGGTAGCGAACCCTGCGCATAGCTGCGTCATCAGCTACTGCAATAGAATCTATACGGGTAAACTCCATCAGCGATTGGTAGTCGGCAGCATCAAAAATTTCTACGTGTGGATGAGCGAGCTTTACTTCCTCAAGCTCAAAAGGTTGATCGTCAATAAACAGGAATGTATCGATACCAATATTCAAACTTTTACAAATCAGCTCAACGGAAGATGACTTTGCATTCCAATTGATTTGAGGGTAAAGAAAGTAATCAAGCAGCCCGAATTGCTCCAGCTTATTGACTGCATCATCATAATTATTCTTGCTGGCAATGGACTGAAGTACACCTTTTTTATCAAGGGCCGCAATAATATCGACAACACCATCCTTCAAAACAAGCTCATCATTTTCTGCTAATACGCCGTGCCATACGGTATTATCCAAGTCCCATACAACACATTTAATCGGCTGCAGCTTTTGATTGTTGGATGAAGCAGGATAAATCCTTTCTTTATCGATCGTCAGCATCGTCATTCCCCAAATTAATAGACGTAAAATCCTTTACCACTCTTTCTACCCAGATCGCCTGCATCCACCATTTTTTGTAGTAATGGGCAACATCTGAATTTAGTATCTTGATAGTTTTCATAAAGTACTTTCAGAGATAGCACTACAGTATCCAATCCGATCAAGTCAGCCGTCTCCAATGGCCCCATACTATGCCCATAACCTTCCTTGAAAATTGCATCAATTGCCGCCGGGTCTGCAACCCGATCCTGAACCAGAAATGCTGCTTCATTCATAAATAAATGCGATAAACGATTGGCAACAAACCCGGGGTAATCGTTTACCAAAATCATTTGTTTATTCATTGACTTAAGAAATTGTTTTGCTGCGTCTATAGTCTCTTCGGATGTATGGTAGCCGCGTATGGCTTCAACCCCGGTTTTGATTGGCACAGGGTTCATAAAATGCATTCCAATTACCCGCGATGGATCCGGTGTAACGGCGGCAATCTTTGTGATCGATATACAACTTGTATTAACTCCGTAATAAACAGAGCTATTGCAAGCGGAAGCCAATTCCTGATACACCTTTTTTTTCAGTTCAACATCTTCAGGGATATTTTCAACAACCCAATCAACCTGATCCATTCCTGCATAGGTCAACACAAAGTGAATTGATTCAAAAACACTTTCGACACTCACATTCCTGAGTGCGGGATTCAGCATCTTATAACCACGCAATTTTTGCGGTATAGCTTGTTTTGCAAAATCAAGCGCATCTTGATGTATATCCTTGAGCAAGACTTTATGCCCTGCAGCAACCAATGCCAAGGCAAGATCAACGCCCATGATGCCCGCACCAATAACTGCTACCTTCATGATCCCTATCCAAAAAAATTAAGTAATTAGCCCCTGAAAAAATACAGTAAATTTTCAAGGAAAATAAATTAAATACGTTTAATTCATCGGCTGGACACTGGATATTTAAGGTAAGTGAACTACCATTAAATAACGCGCCCCCAACCTAAAGTTTAAATACATCGACCTTGAAAAAAGGCAATAAAAACCCATCCGAAAACAGAGTCGGAAAATAAATATAAAATTAGAAAAACACATATATCAGTCAAAACCAATGGACTGATATAAAACTTAAATGGAAAAATTTATAAGTATATTTTAGGAAGGAATACCAGAAAAAGCAGGGAGCAGACGATACAGCAATGCTGAAATTCAGCAAAAATTATGAACTACCCTGCCTTGACTATTTAATTCCCACTCCATGAACGTTAGATCCTATCATCGCTCCTTGACTGTTACAATCATATTACCCACCAAATGTTTCAATTTTTTTAATAAATTTTTAATTTATTTATCGATAAATAATAAAACATCTATTTCATATATGAATAAATTTTATTTTTGTGTTAAAGAATAAATTAACCATACCCCTATGGGGTACGCTATAGATAACGATCCATACATCGGCCAGGCAAAATTTGATAAATTAAATTTATTAGTAAAATTCGTTGGAAAAATTAAGGAGTAAATTTCTTAAGATTTTAAAGTTAATAATAATCCCCCGCGCATTTTGGCTTGCGCGGGGGATGAGTAATTAAGGATTCAACAATCCCGGCCAGCTCGTATTATTAACGGTAGCTGGATAACCTGCATCCACTGAATCAGCGGTAATGCTGTAACGAATATAGCGCTGATTGCTCAGAAAAAAGTACGCTCGACTATTGCTCCATTTAACAGCTTCAGTAATTTCTGTCGCATAATTTCCGAGGCCCGGCCAAGTGCTGTTGTTAACCGGTTTTGGATAACCGCTATCCACACTGTTATTCACCAGGTCGTAGCGCGAATAGGTTCCGTTCGCGAAAAAGAAAAACACTTTGTTGCCAGTCCAACGCAAGGTTGCGCGAATATCTTGCGCGTAATTACCAAGGCCAGGCCAATTGGTGTTATTGGTTGGTTTGGGATAACCGGTGTCGGCTTTGTCGGTGGCGTTATCGTACTGGATATAATTTCCATCACTTAAAAAGAAATAACTTTTTCCATTCTCCGCGTTAAAACTGGCAGTGATTAAATTTTTATAATTACCCAAGCCCGGCCAGTTGCTGTTGGTAACATCGGCTGGATAACCACTATCACTTTGATCGGCAGTTTTGTTGTAACGCACGTAACGATTATCGCTGCGGAAAAAATACGCGCGGCTGGTACTCCAATTCAGGATAGCGGTGATATCAACATTCGATAACGCGCCGCGATAACTTACCGGCGTGTTATTCAATACCAATGAATAATCAGGCACACCTTGCACAACCGCAGGATCATTCCATCCCAGACTGGTTGCCAGCGCGCTATCCACATAGGTTCCATTGCGATAAATATCCACAGTGCCGGTGCTATCGCTATACCAGGCGATATCGGTATTGGTGCCCGCCATGACTTTACGCACGCCGAGATTGCCAATTAATGGGAGACCATCCAATTGCCAGGTACGTTGTGGCTCTACGCCCATGTGACGCAGCAATGTAGGCGTAATTGATGTTTGCGCGGCATAACCGTAAATATTATTGAATGCAGTATTTGCCAATGTAGTGACGTGTTGGCTGAATTCCTGATTGAGAATTTTATTGCTCGCAATAAAAATTGTTTTTTCATTGAATGTTTGATTGCCGTGGTTAAAACCGGTGGCTTCGCGGCCGTGATCGGTAGTCACCAATACCAACCAATCATCACCCGTTGTTAGTTTTAATTGCTCAACTGCATTGAGCAATTGCCCGAGTTGTTGATCAGCGGTGATGATGCTTGCATCGTAACTGCTACCAAAACCGTAGCTGTGACCGGCGTGGTCAGGGCCGTCGAGATGCACAAACGTAAAATCACCGCCGCTGTTCATAAATGAAATTGCTTCGGTAACTACATTGGTATCACTCAAACCACTTTGGACTTTATTAATTAGCGCAACATCGTTGGTAAAAAATTGGGTGTTGATGGGAGCCCAGTTAACAATACTCGCCACTTTCAAATTGCTGTTGGCCTGCTTAAGTCGCTTGAAAATACTCGGGTAAGCGGGATTGGCAAGACCTGAGCTGTTGGATGTGACTTGATGTTTGTGAACCCAATTCCCCGTGAGAATTGTGGACCAACCCGGACCGCTATAAGTGGATTGCTGGCTGGACTCACCCGCAATACCACCGGTGTAAGCGCGGTTGATATACAAGCGATCAAAATTAGGCGTATTGAGTGCCTGGATACGCTCGTACTGCGCGCCATCGATACCAATCAATAACGCTTTCGGTGCAGCACTACTCCAGCTTGCACAGCTGAGTAACGCACCGGTTAATAACAATTTCATTGCTGATCGCCATGGGCGCGGCAACTGTATGTTCAACATAGGAACCCTCCTTATATACGTTAATTAAAAGTTAGACCAAATCTGGTCTAGTCCAATATTACCTATCAATATGACTGGCGAGTGACATTGATGTTACAGCCAACCAACAATTTCTTCCGTGCGACGAAAGCCACAGGTAATAGTTTCTATAAAGTGATTAGTCCTATTTTTCCTGCTCATGCAACTGTCCTCAAAATCGTCATTTATCCGTCATTGAACTGACATATTGTTGGGTTATGGTGACTTCATTATCTGGTATAGACCAGATGAATTAAGTGCAAATAGAAATCACCAATCAACACAACCAACAACCGGATCGACAGCATGAATTCGTTACTTCTGCGCAACCCCCTGGCATTGGCCATTGCGTTGGCGAGCGCACCGTTAGTGGCCCAAGAAGCCACCAGTGATAATCCCGCAATAGAAGAAATCCAGGTACTCGGACATTTGGTGCGCGGCGAACAACGCGCACTGGAAATCCAGCAACATTCCAACCGGGTGATGAGTGTGGTGAGCGCTACCGATATGGCAACGCTACCGGATCGCAATGCGGCAGAAGCATTGCAGCGCGTGCCGGGCGTATCGATTGAACGCGATCAGGGCGAAGGCCGTTTTGTGGCAGTACGCGGCCTGCCCTCGCAATGGAATTCCACCACGTTAAATGGTGATCGCATTCCCACTGCGGAAGAAGAAACCACCAGCCGCGCTACTGCATTTGATTTTTTTCCAACAGAAATGATCCAACGCATCGAAGTATCCAAAACCTTAACCGCTGATATGGAAGGCGATGCGATTGGTGGCAGTGTCAATTTTATTACCCGCACCGCGCCGGAGCAGGAAACTTTTCATATCTCTCTGGCAGATTCATTTAATGAAAAAGCGGATGACCACAGTGGTTACAACGCGAGTGTGCTTTATGGCAATCGTACTGACGATGGACGTTTTGGTTTTTTAGTCAACGGTACGGCATGGAAACGCGCATGGGCAACCGACAATTACGAACCGCGTAGAGGCGATGATGGTTTGGGAATTTATCGTTTGGAATTACGCGATTACACCGGCGAGCGCGAAACTTACGGATTAAATGCAGCGATGGAATTTGCTCCCAACGATGACAATAAATTCACAGCACGCGCACTTTACGGCACGCTGATTGATGACGAAACCCATTACAAACACCGCTACCGTTTTGATAAGGATCGCGTGGAAGTACAAAACATTCACAACGAATTGATTACCGAAATGACCGGTTACCAGATCGGTGGCGAACATCACCTTAGTGACGCCAGTCGCTGGGATTGGACCCTGGCAACGTATGCGAATGAATTTAAATACGGTTGTATTCCCAATTGCGATGACAATTCCTATTTTGTGGTTCGTTTCGATCAAAAAAATGTGGGCTACACCGGGCTTGAAGATCGCGGCACCGGAAAAAAATATGCGTATAACACCATTGACGGTGGCAGCGACCCTGCCGATGCCATTAGCACTCATTTGCCCGATGGTTTTGCCATGGACCCGCGCAAAGAAGTTTTATCCTGGGTCGAACTTTATAAAGTCCACGTAGAAGAAAAAGATAAAGCGGTTGCCAGTGTTAATTTCAATACTGATATCAACGATGATCTCGCCTTAAAATTCGGCGCAAAGTATCGCGATAAGCAACGCACCGCTTCTTATGCCGATGAATTTTATGAGTGGAATAAAGCGGCGGGCCCTGCACCTACACTCGCTGACTTCCAGCAAATTGACCAGCCGGGTCGCACGGATTATCTGGATGATTTAAACATCGGTCCCGTTTACCAACAACATTTTTCCAAAGTGGTTTCCAATAAAGACCTGAGTGATTGGTACAACGCCAACCGCCATAATCTGGTATTGGTTGACAGTGAATCGGCGTTGATTTCCAACGGTGCCGCATTGGGTCGCAATTTCGATGTCGAGGAACAACATACAGCTGCTTACGGTATGGCAACCTGGCAATTGAATGATCAATGGAATCTGATTTCCGGTGTGCGTTTGGAGCAGACCATCACAGAAGTTGCCGGACAGGTATTGGTAACGGATGCGGCGACGAATAAATCCAGCTTACAAAATAGCAACGATAAGAAAGATTATGTTTCTGTATTACCATCGGTCCATGTGAAATACAACATCAATGACAACACCAATTTACGGTTGTCAGCGACTCGCAGTTTCACTCGTCCCGATTTCGCCTCGCTTAATCCCGGCGGCACCTATTCCGAAGCGGACAACGAGTTTTTCAGCGGCAACACCCAACTCGATCCGACTTACAGTTGGAATTATGACCTGATGGCCGAACATTATTTTGGCGATATAGGTTTGTTATCCGGCGGGCTTTTTTACAAGGACATCACCGATCCTATTTTCCAAAGCAGCAGCATCGGTGAATTTAATGGCAAGTCCGGCGTGAATTTTTTCCGTCCTGAAAATGGCGCCGATGCAAAACTCTACGGTGCTGAAATCGCGCTGAATAAACGGTTTACTTTTTTACCCGGTCTGTTGCGCCATACCGGAATACAAACCAATTTCACAGCAATGAATTCGTCCATGACCATTGATGGTCGCTCCGGTACTGTACCTATTCCACGCCAGGCCGACGAGTTATACAACATCACGTTTTATTACGATGACGGACGTTTTTCGGCGCGAATTGCGATTAACCAGAAAGGTGCTTACATCGAAGAACACGGAGAGGAAGCCAAATTTGATAATTACTATGGTGACTATACCAGCGTCGATTTCAGCACCTCATTTCAAATCACTGAACAGTTAATGGTATTTGCGGAGCTCAATAATCTCACTGATGAACCCTTGAGTTATTACATCGGCAGCAGTGATCGCCCGAAACAAATTGAATATTACGGCGTGCGCGGGCAAGCCGGCATCAAGTTTGGTTTCTGAGCATCATGACTGCCTTACATCGCTATTTGCAGCGCTGCACAACGCCGGTATTTATTTTATTTACCGGCGGCGTGGCGATGATGACGTACATCAGCATGTATGCCTATCGCAAACCATTTACTGCGGCAACATTTGATCATGTTGCCGGTTGGGATTGGTCGCTGGATTTCAAAACCGCATTGCTCATTGCGCAAGTATTGGGTTATGCGTTATCGAAATTTATCGGCATAAAAGTCATTTCGGAAATCACCGCTGAAAAACGCTTTTCCTGGTTTATCGGGCTGGTGTTATGGGCGCAATTGATGTTGGTGTTATTTGCGTTGCTACCTCCGGAATTAAAAATCATCGCACTGTTTGCCAACGGTTTACCTTTGGGACTGGTATGGGGTTTGGTATTCAGTTACCTCGAAGGCAGGCGTGTGACTGAAGCGCTCGGCGCTATTTTGTGTACGAGTTTAATTTTCGGTTCCGGCATCGTAAAAACCATTGGCCGCTGGTTAATTGTGGATGCAGGTGTTCCTGAGTTCTGGATGCCCGCCGTGTGCGGTGCGTTATTTTTACCGTTGGTGATGATTTGCATTTGGTTACTCGCACAAACACCACCACCGACACCAGACGATATTGCACAGCGCCGGGAACGGCGCCCGATGGACCGCGCACAACGCCAGGCATTTTACCAACAATTTGGATGGGGTTTAACCGCGCTGATTTTTACTTACATGTTGCTCACCGCATTTCGCGATTTCACCGATAATTTTGCGGCGGAATTGTGGATTGAATTGGGTTATGGCAACGCACCCGAAATTTTCGCCACCACCAGTATTCCTATTGCGTTATTGGTATTAGGAATTATGTGGCTGAGCATGTGGGTCACGAATAATTTGCGCGCGCTCTGTTTATTACACTGGGTGGTGATTGCGGGGTTCGCACTGTCTGCGCTAGCAACGGCATTATTTCAATTAGACATCATTAACGGGCTTTGGTGGATGTTGCTATTAAATGCCGGCCTCTACATGAGTTACATTCCCTTCAATTGCATTTTCTTTGATCGCCTGGTGGCCGCTAGTGGCAGCGTTGCTAACGCCGGTTTTTTAATTTATGTCGCCGATGCGTTTGGGTATATCGGCACCATTGTTATTTTGCTGTTCAAAAATTTTATCCAACCACAATTGCAATGGATCGATTTTGTCGTCACCGGCAGCTATAGCTTTGGTTTTTTGGGAATGCTGTTAATGGCATTGTCCCTCGCCTATTTCAATCGGCGTTTACGCGCACGTCCTTTATCCCCCATGAAATTTTGTTATGAGTAAGGTTGGTTATGAAACAGTATGATCTCGCTATAGTCGGTGCTGGAATTCTCGGCACATTTGCGGCCTATCACGCGATACAACGTGGATGGTCAGTATTATTATTAGAATCAGGCGTGGAAGCCAAAGGCGCCAGCGTGCGCAATTTCGGACAACTGGTTCCATCCGGTGTGAGCCTGAATAACTGGCGTAATATCGGGGCGAGGACAGTACACCATTTAACGGAAATTAATAAATCAATTCCCCTGCCCTGGAAAAAAAATGGCTCTTTGTATGTCGCATCAGATGAGCAGGAGTTGCAATTGCTGGAGGAAATGCAGCAACTAAATGATGGACAAGGTTATGCCAGCCGACTGTTGAGTGCTAATGAATGTTGCGAATTATCACAACCACTGAATAAAGATTACGCCAAAGGTGGATTATTTTTTCCTGATGATGCCACAGTGGACAGCCCCAAATTATTAGCAGCGTTATTACAAGTGATTATCCAGTCTGGCCGCTGTGATTATCGAAATGGTAGCCTGATCCACTCAGTGGAAGAAAATAATTCCGGATGTAACCTGCGCACTGCTGACAATGCGATCTATAGCGCGCGCGATGTCCTGATTTGTTGTGGTCATCAACTCAATCGTTTATTCCCCTCGATATTACAAACACCGGAAATGCGAATTTGCAAATTACAAATGATGGATACCATTGCGTCCAGCCAGGTGAAATTACATTGCAATTTGCTAACCGGTTTATCGATTCGCCGTTACGACGCATTCCATAGCTGTCCTTCCTATTCGAATTTAGTTGCCTCGGAATATCAACAGCAATTGCAAGCAGAAGGCATTCATTTGTTATTTGCCCAGCGTGCAGACGGTTCATTGATTATTGGTGATTCACATCACTATACCAACGCACTGGATGTTGATTCGCTTGATTATCACAACGATCAACACATCAACCAATTAATCCTCACTGAAGCGCAACGCATACTCGGTGTAGATGAATTACGCATCAACCGTTTCTGGAACGGATATTACAGCCAGCACGACAATTCAATTCTCGCAACACGCGTTCAAAAATATATTCATGCCGTCACCGGCATTGGTGGCAAAGGCATGACTTGTAGCGGTGGTTTTATGGAGTTAGTGATTGAGCAAATCGCCGCACAACAACCACTCGATTTTATCAACATTGTTTAACAAGGTTTTCAATATGTTAGAAGCAGTTATTTTTGATTGGGCGGGCACACTGGTAGATTTCGGTTCACGTGCACCGCTAAAAGCATTTGTAGAATTATTTGCGGAACACGGTATTGACATTACCCTCGCTGAAGCACGCGAACCTATGGGCACCGAAAAGCGTGTGCACATTTGTCGATTGTTGCAACAACCGCGCATTCAACAGGCCTGGATTACACGGCATGGCCGCCTGCCGACAGAAGCAGAAATTGATGCGCTGTATCAACGCTTGATTCCATTGCAACGCGAGCAAATTGAATTACATACCAAACTGGTTCCCGGCACATTGGATATGTTGGTTGCAGTGCGCGCACGCGGTTTAAAAATCGGTACCACCACCGGTTATGGACGCGCGATGATTGATAATTTAGTGGTAGCAGCGGCAAAACAAGGCTTTGTGCCAGATTGTATCGTTGCTGCCGATGAAGTGCCCGTAACCAGACCCGCTGCAGCGGCAGCGCTTTCAAATCTTGTGCAATTGGGTGTGAGTGCAGTGCAACATTGCGTGAAGGTGGATGATACCGCGCCCGGTATCAGTGAAGGCCGCAACGCCGGTATGTGGACAGTTGCCGTCGCAATTAGCGGTAATGCCGTCGGGCTTGGTGAAACAGAATGGCAACAATTATCACCAGAGGCGCGCGCCACTTTACGCTGTGGGGCCTATCGCAGCCTGGAGCATACCGGAGCGCATTATTTTATTGATTCCGTAGCAGATTTGCCCAGCGTATTAGCCGATATTGAATGTCGTTTGGCTCGTAACGAAAAACCCTGACTGGCGATCTTCCCGGCCATTCACCAATCAGCTCGCATTCGGACAGTAATCTCCTGCTAGGCACCGCCTTGTGTACCCCTTACACTAGGCGGCGCTAACGAGGAGATACAATGGAAGCGATACCGATTTACCAACAATTGCGGCGGCATTTGCAAACGATTATTCAATCAGGACGCCTGGTAGCTAATGATAAATTGCCGTCCGAACGCGAACTGGTGGAACAATTCAGTACCACCCGTATTACCTTGCGCGATGCCTTGGTAAAACTCGAATCCGAAGGTTTGATTTATCGACAAAACCGCCGCGGCTGGTTTGTTGCACCGGCACGTTTTGTCATTGATGCCAAACGCAAAGTTAATTTCAATACCATGGCAGTTGAACAAGGCCGCATGGCGCAAACGCAAGTATTAAAAATCGAAAAATGTCCTGCATCACCATCGTTAAAAGAAGCGATGCAACTTAGCGGCAAAAACTCGCTGCTTACAGTGCGCCGTATTCGTAGCCTTGATGGCCGCCCCGTGTTAATCGAAGATTTATTTTTTGATACGCGCCGCTTTCCAGATCTGGAAAACTTTGACCTCAGCCAATCCATCACCGAATTACAAAATCGCCATTACGGCGTAAATATCGGTAGCGAAACCAGTAATATTCAGGTGGGCAGCCTGGAAACAGACCAAGCCATCGCATTGGGCTGTAGCGATGGACATCCCTGCCTGAAAATTTTGCGCTGGCGTTATGATGAAGGAAAAAAATTAATCGATTACAACATTGAACATTGGTTACACAATGCGATTGAAGTTACCGTAGACGTTTGAACAATGCATCGCAAATCATAAAATTAACCAGTGTTGGTGATACACCAAGCTCTTTTGCGATTTTTTATACATCGGATGCGACCAGCGCTTTTTCATCAATGCGAACAGGCATTGATACAGATAAATTTTCTGCGGGGATTTCAACAGCGACCACCTGCCCGTTCTCCATCCGGATCAAACGATCTGCCAATTGAAAATAGTGATGATCATGAGTGATCACCACTACTGTTTTATTTTTGGCCTTCAATTCAGGTAACAAATCCCGATAGAAAACATCTTTGAAAAGTGGATCCTGATCTGCAGCCCATTCGTCAAATACTAAAAATGGTCTGTCTTCGAGATACGCCACCACTAACGCCAGGCGTTTGCGTTGGCCTTGCGAAAGTGCAAGTGTTGTGAAGGCGCCATTTTTAACCTGCACTTTATGTTGCAAATGAAGTTTTGCCAAAAGCGCATTGCCTTTTGCATCAAGCTCTGCCGATGCGGTATCCAATAACTGATCGAATAAATAAAAATCTGAAAAAATGGTCGAAAAAAGCTGGCGATATTGGTCGCGATTTGTATCTTCCACTACGGCATCATTCAGTACGATACTCCCTCGTTCTGGCGAATAAAGACCGACCAGTAATTTAGCAAGTGTCGTTTTACCACTACCATTTCCACCAACCAAATAGGTAATTTGCCCAGGTGTAAAAACGAGATCGATTGGTCCCAATGTAAAAATATCGTCGGCGCCTTCATGATAATAACTGTGAGCAACGCCTCGGATATCCAGTCGATTCAATTGTGTTGCAAGCCTGGTCGATGGTTCGGATTCAATATCATCAAGTTGTTGCGTAACCTCATTAATTCGTTCTCCGGATACTTTTGCAAGATTTGCCCGCGGTAATGCCAACAGCAGACCTTCCAACGGCACCACCATATAGACGAATACCAAAGCAAACCCGGTCATCACTCGTGCTCTGTCGGGGATATCACCGACTAATGCAAACAGCACCAATCCAATAAAGGCGTAGATCAGAAAATTACCCCAGGCAACAGATGCCGAGAATAACGACATACCAAATGTTCGTTCGTATCGAACTTTTTCAATGGATGACCCAAGAACATCCTGTGTGAATTTGTTGCGTTTTGCGGCGTTAAGCCTTAACTCTTTTGCACCATCCACCAGTGACCGGAAATGACTGAATAATCGATCTTGTTCCCGTGATGCCGCACCTAAATGTCGAACCGCTTTCATGTGCGCAAAATGGTAACCGAGAGATCCCAAACCAATCACCACAACCGCCGCTAAAAATATTTGCCACGATAACCATGCCATGTAAACCATGCAGCCAATAACGATGACGGCGTTAACCAAAATAATAGGCAGACTGAGAAAAAATTCGGCCACGCGAGTGCTGTGCTCCGATAATGCGGAATGTACTTTTGGGCCTCCGATTTGTTCAAGTTTTCGATAATCCACCGACATTACCCTGCTCGATATAAAGCGGCGCAAATTGGCATGCACTTTCTGGCTTAATCGTTCAAACAACATGGATGACATCATGCGGGTGAGCATGGCCGCGACCGCTACAACGGCAAATTGAATTGCGAGGTTTTTGCCAGCCTCTATTGATTCCACTGTTAGCGCGCGATTAATTTGCATAATGAGCAGAACACTGCATACCCCGCTCACGATGCTAACAAGTGCAGCAATGACTAACAAATGACGTGACTCACGGATAAGGTAGGTAAGCAAAAAAATCACTCCTGATGAATAAAAGTTTATTCGGTAAGTCCACTAGGGCTCTATTTGCCCGCACAGACAAAACCATTTGCATTAGGACGAAATTGCGGCTGATTTGTTTAGCGACCAAATTTGCTGGAAGCAACGAAAATGAATAATAAAATTTACTAAACAAAATTTGATGTTTTCCGTCTTGGTAGGTTGCACAGAAGACGGATCGATTATGCAAGTCGATTCCCTGAGGAGAGCCGTGCAAAAACATCACCTCACAATCCGTCACTGACGGGCATCGCCCCGAAGTGTGTCCGACATTGGATAAGCGGAGGATGCGTTGTTTTATAAGGGGCATGACACTAGACAATCATTGCGATAGATCCACCTTCAAGCCCCTTCCCATGCAGACAAAAGGAATGTCCACCTGCGTTAATTCTGTAGCTCACTCAAACAGTCACCCGACTGGCTACATCGCTGGCTTCCTCATTATGTGCACTACTAAAAACTCATTATCGTCAGGACCATAGCATGCAAAAAAAGTCTTCTCCCTGTTCTTTAATATTCACGCGTTCGCCGATAAACAGGGCAATACAATTCGCGTTACTTGGAATGGTTTTACCGGCAATAGCCATGAATACGCACGCACAAGCTGCTCCGGAAAAAGGTAAATTAAAAAAGGTCGTTGTTTCTGCCACTGAAGAAAAAGACAGTAGTCTCACGGCAAAACAAAGCACTACCAGCACTAAAACAGACACTCCTACCATTGAGTCGCCGCAATCCATTTCTGTAGTTACCGCCGAACGTGTAGAGGTTATAGGGGCAACGCGTTTAAAAGAGGCTCTGGCGTATACGCCTGGCGTAAATACCGCACCTTGGGGCTCATCACACTATGATTGGATTTACTTGCGCGGTTTCGATGCCTATTCACCCGGTTTTCTGCGCGATGGACTTCCCCTGCGTAACAGTATGGGCTGGGGCACCTGGATGACTGAAAGTTACGGCGTTGAGCGCTTCGATGTCATGCGCGGTCCGTCGTCTGTATTGTATGGGCAGGCAGCAGCTGGTGGTGTGGTGAACGTTGTCAGCAAACGTCCGTCTACCGATGCCCAACGCGAGCTGGAGGTTCAGGTAGGTGATCATGCCTGGAAGCAGGTTGCAACTGATCTGACAGGGCCGCTTTCCGAAGACAACAGTATTAGCTACCGTCTGGTTGGCTTGGCACGCGATGCAGAATTGGCAACCACCGGGCGCCGCAATGATGAATTGTTTCTGGCGCCTTCTCTCTCGTGGGATATTTCGACCAAGACTAACATCACCTTTTTAGGGGAATACCTTAGCATTCGTAATGGTACCGAGGCTGATTCATTACCGGTAAGGGGAACGCTCATTGAAAACCCTAACGGCCCTATTTCTCCTCGCACGTTCAAAGGCGAACCTGATCATAACCGTTATTACCAGGATCAATGGACGATTGGGTATGAGCTTGAACACAACGCCAGTGAACGTTGGACATTCCGTCAAAATACTCGCTACGCCGAGTTTGATACGGATTATCGGACCGTCTATGGCACAGCGTTCAGAACCGTTGATGCGGCGAATCCATCCAGCGCCGCAAACTTCCGCTTATTGAATAGAACACCTCACCACACAGAAGAAGAAGCGACGTCCTTCACCATTGATAACCAACTGCAAGGTGACTTCCAATCAGACAACTGGAGCCAGACTCTGTTATTCGGGGTCGATTATCAGCAAGCAAAATTTGATGTCTACTCGCGCTATGGTGGTGTATTAGCTCCCCTCGACCTATACAACCCTGTGTATGGAAACCCCATCACCCTGGCGGCGCCCCACATTGATGAGGAGCTGGAACTGACACAGACCGGCCTCTATGCGCAGGATCAAATCAAGTTTAACGAGCGCTGGGTTCTGACTCTGGGTGGACGTTACGACGAGGTGGAAATCCGGGAAAAACAGGATGCGTTCTCCGGACGCGCAGGCCTGGTTTACCTTGCTCCAAACGGCTTGGCGCCGTACATCAGTTATTCAGAATCCTTCCAACCTATTACCACGATTAACCCCGCGACAGGCAAGCCCTTTGATCCGGAAGAAGGCGAGCAACAAGAAGCCGGTGTGCGTTACCAGCCTAACCAAAGTAGCAATATTTACAGCCTTGCCGTCTTTGAAGCGCAGCGTATGAATTACGTGACCTATGGATACGAAACCGGAGTACCAGTACCCAAAGCCCGCGGCGAAGTCACTGTGCGTGGTGTTGAGCTAGAGACTGTGGCCAAGCCTACAGCAGCATCGAATGTCATCGTTGCGTACACCTGGATACCCAAAGCCGATATCACCAGTAGTGCAAACCCTGTAGAGGTTGGTAAACAACTTCAGGCGGTGTCCGAGCACCAGTTATCGTTGTGGGGGGACTATGCCTTCAGCAACGGATTCAAAGCTGGCCTTGGCCTGCGTTACGTGGGCTCCAACAAGGGAACATTGGAGGCTGCTCCACGCGATGTACCAGCCTATACTCTGGCCGATGCAATGCTGGGTTATGAATTTGATCGATGGGAACTACGGCTCAATGTGCGCAACCTGAGCGATAAGGAGTTTGCAACTGTGTGCGATGCAAGACAGTGCTTCTACGGTGCACCGCGCTCAGTCATTGGAACAATTGCTTACCACTGGTAATTGAAAACGCCGCACGACCGGCTTTTCGATTCCCGACTTCGAAAAGTCGTGTCAATGAATGGCCAATCATGCGATTGGCCATTTTTTCTACCCGCCTTCCCAGGCCCGCTTTGATAATTGCATGGAGATGAAGTGATGCAGAGTTCGACGATCCACCGGATTGCAGAGCGTTTTTCCCAATTGGGTTCCAATGACCGCCGCGCTGTATTTCAAAAGATCCAGCAGGAAGGCATGGCCATGAATCAGTTCCCTATCCTGCGACGTGACCAATCCATCCAGCATCGATGTCCAGCATCCTATGCACAAACCCGCCAGTGGTTTCTCTGGCAACTCGACCCTGATTCCTCGGCTTACCATATCAGCGGTGCGCTGTGGTTGAGCGGTGAACTCAATTTGGAGGCACTTCAGGAAAGCTTTAATGAACTGACCAGGCAACATGAATCACTGCGAACCGTATTTCGAAGTGGTGATGACGGGAATGTTGAACAGGTTATTCGCGACGTAAGCCCGGTGAACGTTCGTCTGATTGACCTAAGCCAAAAAAAACGCAGTGAAGATTCGGAAGCGCTGATCAAATCCGAAGTCAGGCGTTTTCAAAATGAGCCCTTTGATTTGATACAAGGCCCGCTGTTACGGGTGGGATTGATTCGTGAATCAGCCAATCGGCATTTACTGATTGTAGTCATGCACCACATCATTTCGGATGGCTGGTCAGTACAAATCATGATTGAAGATTTCGCGACGCAGTATCGCGCACGCGTACAACAAACGCTCTCAGACACCAACCCTTCCGCCATTCAGTACGCCGACTATGCGATCTGGCAGCGACAGTGGATGGAAGCTGGTGCACAGGAGCCACAACTGAAGTATTGGAAAGCCCATTTAGGTGAAACCCGACCAGTACTGCAATTGCCGACGGACCACTCGCCGCAACCCGGTAATCATTCGCGGGCAGCGCACCATTTTTTAACGTTATCGCCAGCTGATATCGCTGCGTTACGTGCTCGCGTCAAAGTAGAAGGAACGACCTTCTTTGCGATCTTACTTGCGGCCTTCCAAGGTTTGCTTTATCGCTATACCGGGCAATGCGACATCCAGATCGGGGTGCCGAATGCCAACCGGTACAAGTCTGAAACCCGGCGAATTATCGGGCTTTTTGTTAACACCCAGGTGCTGGGCACTTCACTGAGTGGACGAATCAATCTGGGACAGCTGTTGCGCCAGACAATGTCAGTAATTTCCGGCGCACAACACTATCAGGATTTGCCGTTTGAGCAGTTGGTTGAAGCCCTGCAGCCGGAGCGTCATTTGGATAGCAATCCGCTGTTCCAGGTAATGTTTAATCACCAGCACCATGATCGCACCCCACTTCAGGACCTGCCGGGGCTGAAGGTTGAGGAGTTTGCCATGGAGCCACAAAACCCCCAGTTTGACTTGGTAGTGGACAGTACGGAATCCGCTGAAGGTGAAGTGAATGTGGTATTTACCTATGCGCGGGATCTTTTTCACCCCGACACCATCACCCGTTTGGCCGGACATTATTTGACATTGCTGCGTGCACTGGCTGACTTACCCGAACAAGTGCTGGATGATGTGGAATTGCTGGATGTGCGTGAGCAAGCCGATCTACGTAACTGGGGTACAAAGGAAGTACGTTTTCCCGATTTGATTCCCGTCCACAAATCCTTTGAGCACCACACCCGAACCACACCGTCCGCACCCGCATTAGTCTTCGGCAACCAGCGATTAACTTATGCCGAACTCAACAGCCGTGCGAACCGCCTCGCCCATTATTTGCGGGAGCTGGGCGTAAACACCGATGCCCGTGTAGGCATCGCGGTTGAGCGCTCGGTTGAGATGATCGTGGGTATGCTGGCCATCCTCAAAGCAGGCGGCGCCTACCTACCACTGGACCCGGAGCTACCCGCCGACCGGTTGGCGTACATGATTGAAAACAGCAAAGTGACCTTGCTGCTGACCCACAGCGAATTGCGTAGCCGCTTGCCGGCCGTAGATGTGCCGGTGCTGGATCTGGATACCCTGACGCTCACGGCTTACTCCGACCTGAATCCGGCCGTGGCTATCCATGACGACCAACTGGCTTATGTA
>JAGKWQ010000003.1 GCA_021151825.1 Cellvibrionaceae bacterium | reverse complement strand
ATAAAGCTGAAACTAAAAGGACTGAGTCCGGTGCAATACCGAACCCAGTCCTTTCGTTAAACCCCTGCGGTTATGTCCAACTTTTGGGGTGCAGTTCACTTATGCACCCGTTTTTTATTGTTGTGATGGGAAGGCTGAATCAGGTTTTTGTTGGAGGAAACGCGGCGATTGCTTTAATTTCCAGAGATTTTCCATCGCGAATAATCTTGAATACAACTTCGGCATTGGGTTGAATGTTGGACAGTGCATGGATTTCGAATTTGCCGGGTGCAATGCCAATTGGAATATTATCAATATGGGTAATGACATCATTGAGTTGGAATCCTGCTTTAGCGGCAGGGCTATCTTTTTCAATTTCATTGATTAATACACCGTTGCTACCGAGTTGTTCTGCTTGCTCTCGATTGAGGTAACTAACCCCCAAGCCTAGCCATCCTCGTCTTACCGTACCAAATTCAATAATTTGTTTTAGCGAGTTCAGTGCTTTATCAACCGGCACAGCGAAACTGATACCAAAAGACGCACCTGTCTCATCAAGCATCGCGGTGTTGATACCAATTAAATTGCCATAAGCATCGATCAGCGCGCCGCCCGAGTTTCCGGGGTTGATCGCTGCATCTGTCTGGATAAAGTTTTCAGCGCTGTTGATCCCCAAGTTCCAGCGACCTGTTGCACTGACAATTCCCTGGCTCACACTTTGGCCGACACCAAATGGATTACCAATGGCAAGGACCACATCGCCTACGCGAATGTTGTCGGAGTTCCCAAGATTAATGGCAGTGATGTTGTCTAATTTAATACGTAGTACGGCGAGGTCATTGGCTTTGTCAATGCCCACCAGCTCAGCGGCGGTGTAGCGTCCGTCGTAAAGTAAAACCGAGATGCGATCAGCGCCGTTAATCACATGATTGTTGGTAAGAATAAAACCTTCACTATCCACAATAACGCCGGAGCCAAGGGTTTTTTCCATTCGCTCTTGTTGCGGGGTATTGGAGTTGTTGTAGAGTTGGCGAAAAAAAGGATTGTTATAAAAGTTTTGGTAACGCTGTACAACACGTTTTTGCGTATAAATATTAACTACGGCGGGGGCCGCGCGATTCACCGCATCGGCATAAGACACAACACCCGTGTTTACATTGGTTGGTGCATTAGTTGCTGGCGCGGGTGCACTGCGTAATTGCGGAAATAAAAACAATACAAGTAATGCGATAATCACGCCTGCAATAACCGGCCAGCCGATAAAACTTAGCAAGCGCTGTAAAAACATTAGATTCGTCCCCGCCGATTTATTTTTTCTGGCCAACAAAAACCCCGCAGAGCGCGGGGTTTAACAACTGTGTTCGACATCCTGTACGCAAAAGTGGCTAGCCACTTCAGGAAATTTTAGTAGCGGTTTGCTTTTCCATCAAAGTCAAAATCATCCGCAGATTCCATTGGCATACGGCTGTGGCTTTGATCTTCACGCAGGTCGTAGTCTTCGCTTAATGTACCTTTTGCTCCCGGTGCTTTTGGAGCCCAATCTCGCGGTGGTTCAATGCGTTGCTCATTGATGTACGCTTTGGTATCGCCACTTAAATTGGTATTGGCAGAATCGATAATCTGGCGGCTAATCGCCGGGGTGGCCAGTTTCAATGCACCATTGGCCAAATGCTCATGTACTTCACGATAGGCTTGAGTAAGGTTATTTACCAGTTGGGATGTTTGGGTAAAGTGCTCGGCAACATCGCGCTGATAAGCTTGCAGTGAGCTTTCAGCTTCGTGCAAACGCTGCTCCAGATCTCGCCCCAGAATTTGCGCGCGAAAAATATACAATATGACGGCACCAATGGCCCCGCCAGCTAACAGGCAAAGTAAACCGGTAATAAATAACGCACTGAATGAATACACGGGAATCTCCTCATCGACAAGCGTGTTTAAAGCGTATATGCGACCTTAAACATTGATAGACCTATTATAAGTCCATTTTCTCATTAAAATGGGCAAAAATTATTGCCTTCCAGGCAGAGTAATGAAATTTGAGGTAATTCATGCATTTTCCTTTTGCAAAAGAAGAGTTGTTAATGATTTCAGGTTCGTCAGGGCAATTACAGGCTGCTTTGCATCAGGGGGATGAGGCGGGGAGTTTTGCCGATAAGCAGTGGCTGGTAATTCTGTGTCACCCGCATCCGGTTCACGGCGGCACGATGGATAATAAAGTTGTCACAACCTTGATGCGGACGTATCGCGACTTGGGAATTCATGTGTTGCGCTTTAACTTTCGTGGCGTGGGCAAAAGTGAAGGGGTTTTTGACAATGCCATCGGCGAACTGGATGATCTTCGTGCAATGGTGAGCTGGGTTAAACAAAATTTACCAGAAGCTGGTTTGTTGTTAGCCGGGTTTTCATTTGGTTCTTCAATTGCGGCCCAGGTTAGCTATGAGGTTTCTGGTTTGCAGCACCTCACATTGGTTGCTCCACCGGTAGAGCGTTACCCCTATGCGCGAAATGGCCAGTTTCCCTGCGCGACTTGTGTAGTACAGGGCGATCAGGATGAACGTGTTATCGCACAAGGCGTTTATGAGTGGATTGCCTCTTTGCAAGGGAGTGTTGAGTTATTGCGTTACGCTGAATCAGGGCATTTTTTCCATGGTTATCTAACGTCACTTAAAACGGATTTAACCCAAATCCTCTTGCGGCAATTGCAATAAACGTGGTTATTCCCGAGCGCAGCCGCTAAAGTGGGCGGCCGACGCAACATTCTTTATCTGTTAATTTTCAGCTTGTAATCCCATGACCATTCCCGATTCCAATTCTCCTCTTGCACGCTATCAGCGTGATTTGCTGCGCCCTGAGTTTCGCCATGATCCTGCTCAGGAAGCTGCGGTTAAACATTTGCAGCATTTGTACGAGCAATTGGTGGCGGCATGGAATGCCGAGCAACAGCAAAGCCTGTTGGGCAATTTTTTCAAGCGATTTACCGGTGATTCGTCGCGCGAGCTGGTGCGAGGCTTGTATTTCTGGGGTGGGGTAGGGCGCGGTAAAACCTATCTGATGGATAACTTCTACGAGAGTTTGCCATTCGGGCAGAAGCTTCGCGCCCACTTTCACCGCTTTATGCGTCGCGTACATGCTGAATTAAAAAAACTGGATGGTAAAAAAAATCCGCTCAAACTGGTTGCCGATATTATTGCTGCTGAGGCGCGGGTAATTTGCTTCGACGAATTTTTTGTATCGGATATCACCGATGCCATGATTCTTGGAACCCTGATGGAAGAGTTGTTCGCGCGTGGTGTGACTCTGGTTGCGACATCCAACATCGTGCCTGATGGCCTTTATAAAGATGGATTGCAGCGAGCGCGCTTCTTGCCCGCCATTGATTTGCTCAATAAGCATACATTGGTGGTTAATGTGGATGGTGGTGTCGATTATCGCCTGCGCGCCCTTGAACAGGCTGAGTTATACCATCACCCGCTGGATGCTTCCGCGGATGAAAGCCTGCTGTGCAGCTTTAAGAGCCTGGTACCTGCTGGTGCGGAAATTCGTGAGCAACAAGAGGTGGAAATAGAAGGGCGGATGATTCTTTCACGCTATACCAGTGAAGGTATTATCTGGTTTGATTTTGTTGAGCTGTGCGATGGGCCTCGTTCGCAGAATGATTATATTGAGCTGGCGCGGGAGTATCACGCGGTTATCCTTAGCAATGTTCCCGGTCTTGGGCGCGACAAAGATGACCAGGCACGACGTTTTGTCAATCTGGTCGATGAGTTCTATGACCGCCAGGTAAAACTGATTATTTCTGCCGAGCGCCCGCTCGCGGAGCTCTATTCCACCGGCAAGCTCGACTTCGAATTTCAGCGAACGGTTAGCCGTTTGTTGGAGATGCAAAGCCACGAATACCTGTCGCGCCCTCATCGACCAGAATAGAAAGTAGATTATGGTTGAAAATTGCTCCTCTGGTGTGTAGTATGCCGCCTCCCTGTTTTCAGGGGTATTTGTTACATTTAAATCAGTTCCACATCCAATTTAGGCAGGAATAACATGAAGACCTATATTGCCAAACCTGAATCTGTCGTACATGACTGGTTCATCGTGGATGCGGCGGGAAAAACCCTCGGCCGTTTATCTGCGGAAATTGCCTCGCGTTTGCGTGGCAAGCACAAGCCAGAATTCACTCCACACGTTGATACCGGTGATTACATCGTTGTTATCAACGCTGCTCAAGTGCGTGTGACTGGCCGTAAAGCTACTGACAAGATTTATTACCACCACACCAACTTCGTTGGCGGTATCAAATCTACTACCTTCGAGAAATTGATCGAGAAGGCTCCAGAGCGCACCATCCAGATCGCTGTTAAAGGCATGTTGCCGAAAGGCCCATTGGGTCGTGCAATGTTCAGAAAATTGAAAGTTTATGCGGGTAATGAGCATCCACATGCTGCTCAGCAACCTAAAGAACTGAGCATCTAAGGGGAGCCGATATGTCTGCAGCACAATTTTACGGCACAGGCCGTCGCAAGACCTCTACCGCACGTGTATTCATCACTGCTGGTACTGGCAATATCGTTGTAAATGATCGTCCTTTGGACGAATACTTTGGTCGTCCAGTGGCGCGCATGGTTGTTCGTCAGCCACTCGAACTGGTTGGCCTGGTAGAAAAGTTTGATGTGAATGTTACTGTCTCTGGTGGCGGTAGCTTCGGTCAGGCGGGTGCTATTCGTCACGGTTTGACTCGCGCTCTGATGGAGTATGATGACAATCTGCGTAGCGAATTGCGCAAAGCCGGTTACGTTACCCGCGATTCTCGTGAGGTTGAGCGTAAGAAAGTTGGCTTGCGTAAAGCACGTAAAAAGCCACAATTCTCCAAGCGTTAATGATCTTTGGCAGTGGCTTTTGTGGTTGCTGCTTGATGATCATCAAAAAAACGCCCAAGTCTTTTCTGGCTTGGGCGTTTTTTTACGTCTAAAATTGCGGGTCTATAACCCACTGATTGTGTGTGGTTATTCTTGTAAGCCGTGTGTGAATTCATTAAGATTGCCCGCCTTTTCTTGAGTCACCCAATAAATCCTTTGTCGTCGGACTTGGTATCAGAGTTTTTGCAAAGTCGCAGTGCGATTTTAGGCGATTTGCTAGCCGTTAGCTGTTAGGGGAGAAATTCGTCATGAGTAATGACGCTGTAAATAAAACGCGCCGTCGCGTATTGATCGGAGCCACATGTGCTGTGGGTGCGGTTGGTGTAGTCGGGGCTGCTGTTCCTTTTGTGGGTTCCTGGAACCCAAGTGCCAAAGCGAAAGCTGCCGGTGCTCCTGTTAAATATAATCTCAGCAAGGTAGAGCCAGGCTCGATGGTTACTGTTGAGTGGCGGGGCAAACCGGTGTTTATCGTTCGTCGTACCCAGGCAGCCTTGGATAGCTTGAAAAAAGTAGAAGCTCAAGGTGTTTTGCTGGATGCAAACTCTGATGAGCCTCAGCAACCTGAATACGCAAAAAATCCTGAGCGTGCTATCAATAAAGAATTTGCCATTTTGTTGGGTGTTTGTACTCATCTGGGGTGCGCACCGGCGTTCCGTCCCGATGTAGGTGCTGCAGATCTGGGGGGTGATAAATGGCAGGGTGGATTCTTTTGTCCATGCCATGGTTCCAAATATGATTTGGCAGGTCGCGTTTATGTTGGTGTACCAGCACCATTGAATCTGGAAGTTCCTCCTCATCGCTATGAGAGCGATGCTGTAGTTGTAATTGGTGAAGATCAGGGGGCTTGATATGAATTGGTTAGTGGGTTTATGGCAGTGGGTTGATGAGCGTCTCCCGGTACAGCGTGCCTGGGATACGCATATGGCAAAGTATTATGCGCCCAAGAATTTTAACTTCTGGTATTTCTTCGGTGTGCTTTCGCTGCTGGTATTGGTAAACCAATTAGTTACCGGTATCTGGTTGACCATGAGCTACAACCCTTCCGCGGAAGGCGCTTTCGCTTCTGTTGAATATATTATGCGCGATGTGGATTTCGGTTGGTTGCTGCGTTATATGCACTCCACCGGCGCATCAGCGTTCTTTATCGTGGTGTATCTCCACATGTTCCGCGGCATGATGTATGGCTCTTACAAGGCCCCGCGCGAGCTGGTGTGGATTTTCGGTATGACGATTTATCTGGTGCTGATGGCCGAAGCCTTTATGGGTTACGTATTGCCATGGGGTCAAATGTCCTATTGGGGTGCGCAAGTAATTGTGTCCCTGTTCGGTGCTATTCCCGGTATTGGTGAAGATCTGGTGCAGTGGATCCGCGGTGACTACCTGATCTCCGGTATCACCCTGAACCGTTTCTTTGCGCTTCACGTTGTGGCGTTGCCGATTGTGTTACTCGCTTTGGTCGTTATGCACATTCTGGCCCTGCACGAAGTGGGTTCGAACAACCCTGATGGTGTTGAGATCAAAAAGAACAAAGATGAAAACGGCATCCCGCGCGATGGCGTTCCTTTCCATCCTTTCTATACCGTACATGACCTGGTTGGTATCACCGTTTTCCTGTTTGCCTTCTGCTTCATCATGTTCTTTATGCCGGAGATGGGCGGTTTCTTCCTTGAGTACGCTAACTTTGAAGAAGCTAACAACCTGAAAACCCCGTTGCATATTGCCCCTGTCTGGTACTTCACGCCTTTCTATGCGGTACTCCGCGCAGTGACTATGCCAATTGAAATTGGCCCAATGGTACTGACTGCAAAACTGCTCGGTTTTGCGGCGATGGGTGCGGCAATTGCGCTGCTATTTGTGTTGCCATGGCTGGATCGTAGCAAAGTGAAATCCATGCGTTATCGTGGGCATATCCCTCGCATAATGTTGATTGCATTTGCCTCTATGTTTGTCGTGCTTGGCTATCTGGGTGTTAAAGCGCCCACTGAAGGTAGAACTTTGTTGTCACAAATCGCAACTGCGTTTTATTTTGCCTATTTCCTGACAATGCCTGTGTGGACAACGACCAGCCCGGAAAAAGCCAAATCAAAAATATCCTGGGTATTGTGCGGTCTTTTTGTGGTGGTTTTCACCTGGATGGGAATTGAATACATCGGCGGCGATGTGCCAATTCTGTTGTTGATTCTCTGCTTCTTGTTGGCTGCTCTTTTTGCTGTGTTGCCGCTATTGGCTGCGCGCGATAAAGATTTGGTTGAGCCAACGCGTACCCAGGCTAAAGGTTTGCCAGCCCTGGTTGTTCTTGCTGGTTTAGCGCTGTTTATTATTTTAGCTGTAGTGCCGATCAAGGCAGTTGCTTCTGAAGGTTCATTCAACTGTGGTGCTATTCCTTGTGATCATATTGAAACTGATCTGAATAACAAGGAGTCCTTGCAGCGTGGTGCCAAATACTTTGCAAACTACTGTATGGGGTGCCACTCAGCAAAATACTCTCGTTACGAGCGTGTTGCTGATGACTTGGGTATTCCACATGACGTGATGGAGCAAAACCTGATTTTTGGTGATCAACGTATCGGTCAATTGATGGAAATTGCGATGAAACCACAGCAGGCAAAAGTCTGGTTTGGTGTAGTCCCACCGGATCTGACCTTGGTAGCTCGTGCACGTTCACCGGAGTGGCTGTATACCTATCTGCGCAACTTCTATAAAGACGATACCCGCCCATGGGGTGTTAATAATCGCGTATTCCCTAATGTGGGTATGCCGCATGTGCTGATTGGTCCGCAGGGCTTGTTGGAGTGTGGAGCTGGACCCAAGTTAAATCATCATGGCGGCGCACTGCGCAATGATGTTGGCCAGGTTGAAATTGACGAGCATTGCGGTGCGCTTAAAGAAGGCAAAGTGAAGGGTTCGTTGTCCCAGGCAGAGTTTGACGAGGCTGTATATGACCTCGTTAACTTCCTTGAATATGTAGCTGAACCAGTAGCTGTTAAGCGCCAATCCATTGGTTATTATGTGTTGGGTTTTCTGGTGATACTGTTTATCTTCGTTTACTTCCTGAACCGTGAGTTCTGGAGAGATATTCACTGATAATCGGTGATCCGCAAAAAGGGCGACGTAAGTCGCCCTTTTTATTTGAGTCTCCTGTTAAATCCCTGTACCTTGTCGGCGTTGTTTATCTTCAAGGAATACTGTTTATGTCCATGTCATCCAGTCGCCCCTATTTTTTGCGTGCTATTTATGAGTGGATACTGGATAACAATTGCACTCCCCACATTCTGGTGGATGCCCATGTGCAAGATACACAGGTGCCGCAACAACACGTCAATAAGGATGGTCAGATAATCCTGAATATATCCCCCTCGGCAGTGAAAGATTTCTTCATGGATAACACTGCGGTTTCATTTAATGCCCGTTTCAGTGGTGTGGTGAATAATCTTTATATTCCTTGTGGGGCAATTCTTGGGATATATGCCCGTGAAAATGGCCAGGGAATGATGTTTGAGCCTGAGGCAAATCCCCAACCGCCAGTGCCTCCACCCGCATCACCGACATCGCCGGTAAGATCAATTGGTGATGCGCCTAAAAAGCCGGGTTTGCGCGTCGTTAAATAAAATAATTTTCCTATCAAAACACCAGCTTCGGCTGGTGTTGTTGTTTTTGGAGCAGGTTTGTGACGCTTGTGCGACATATTTGTGACAAAAACTCCGCGCAGTCACATTAGTGTCATATTTGCTCGTTAAAGTAGCTACCAATGGCGAGGCAAGCCTTGTCATTCAAACCTACTTACGAAATGACTAACGGAGCGCTCTATGAACGCTAAGAAAATTATTAAAGGGTTGGTGTTGGCCGGCTCTATGGTTTGCGCCGCTGCGCTGCA
The DNA here is from genome assembly GCA_021151825.1 of Cellvibrionaceae bacterium. Taxonomy (GTDB): domain Bacteria; phylum Pseudomonadota; class Gammaproteobacteria; order Pseudomonadales; family Cellvibrionaceae; genus Cellvibrio. Next base: position 551,393 of record JAGKWQ010000003.1, on the reverse strand, counting down.
AGCTGCTGTTGATTCCAAGCTGCCAGAATACAAAGTAACTACCGGTGTGTCCGGCAATGTAAACTCAATTGGTTCAGATACCCTGAACAATCTGATGACTCTGTGGGCAGAAGATTTTAAAAAGCTGTATCCCAACGTAAATATTCAAATCCAGGGCGCGGGTTCTTCTACTGCACCACCAGCGTTGATTGAAGGTACTGCTAACTTCGGTCCAATGAGCCGGGAAATGAAGTCGGAAGAAATCCAGGCGTTTGAAGCTAAGCACGGCTACAAGCCAACTGCAGTACCTGTGGCAATCGACGTTCTGGCTGTATATGTCAACAAAGATAACCCGATTAAAGGTCTGTCTCTGCAACAAGTTGACGCTATTTTCTCTGCTACCCGTAAATGTGGCGAAGCTAAAGACATTACCCGTTGGGGTGAAGTAGGTTTGCAAGGTGCATGGGCTAATCGCGATTTCACCATTTACAGTCGTAACGCTGTATCAGGTACTTACGGTTACTTTAAAGATGAAGCCCTGTGTAAAGGTGACTTCAAAGCCAGCATCAATGAGCAACCAGGTTCTGCATCGGTAGTTCAGGGTGTATCTGAATCCATTAACGGTATTGGTTATTCAGGTATTGGTTATGTGACTTCCGGTGTACGTGCTCTGCCTCTGTCTAAAAAGGATGGCCAGCCATTTGTTACCCCTGATGCAGTTCATGCATTGGACGGTACCTACCCATTGGCACGTGTACTTTATGTTTACATCAACAAACACCCGAACCGTAAGTTGGATGCTTTGCAACTTGAGTTCCTGAAAATGGTTCTCTCCAAGCAAGGTCAGGAAACTGTTGTGCGCGATGGTTACATCCCATTGCCGGAATCCATGACCAACAAAGCGCTTGCTGTGTTGCAGAAGTAATAATGGCTTTCCAAAAAGCCGCCGCTCTTTCGGCGGCTTTTTTTTACATATAAGAATTGTGTTACAGAAAAATGACAATGAAATTGATGCTTGTAACAAAAGTGTCATTTTCCCTTGTTAGGATTCCTGTGCCAGAAGTTTAATCAGGTGAGCAGACCATGTCCGAATCCATTCCCTTGGTAAAAGAACCCGTCAGTTTGATGCCGACGCTCGAACAGCGCAATCGTCTGCGTCGCCTCCGTAAATTTAAGGATGGCGTATCCCGCTACGGAGTAATGACCGCCGGCATGGCGGTTGTTTTTTCATTGGGGTTGATATTTTTCTATCTGTTTTCAGAAATTGCGCCGTTGTTTCGCGGTGCATCTGTAGAAATTGTGAAAACCTACACACCTGAAGCATTACATCAGGCACCGGAAGATAAAACCGAATTTCTTACTCTCGAACGTTACGAGGAAATCGGCGGTAATTTCAAACGTAGCGGTGCAGTCAGTTTTTTTACCGTAGATGATGGTAAAACCTTGTTGTCTGCTCAAATGCCAAAACCTGAAGCAGCAGAATTCTCAGTATTGGCAACCAGCACCGCCGACCACGGTTTAGTGGCTTATGGATACAACAATGGCCAGGTTGCCGTCGCGAAAACCGAATATGAGCTCAGTTATCCGAACGATAAACGTCAAATTACTCCTAGCCTGGAATTTCCATTAGGTGATCAACCGATTCAATTGGATGCGCAAGGTAGTGCGTTAAAAGTATTGGCGATTCAGGAAACCTCCAGCGGTACCTTAATCGGTGCACTGACCGCCGATAATCGTTTACTGCTAGGCGTGTTCAGCAGTAGTAGCAATTTAATTACCGGTGCGGTGACGCTCGAACAAGAAGTGTTTACCTTGCCGCCTTTGCCACAAGGTGTGACAGCTACCCAAATTCAAATCGATGAACGTGCCCAGCATTTGGTAGTGGCAACCGATAAATCGCAAATTATTTTGTACAAAATCGTCAACCCGTCTGCTGCTGAGCGCAAAGATGCAGTAGTCGTTCCCAACGGAAAAATTACAGCGATGCAATTTCTGGTCGGCACTGGTTCATTGGTGGTCGGTACCAGTGAAGGTCATGTGAGCCAATGGTTTTTGGTGCGTGACCAACACAATGAATATCATGTAACCCATGTGCGCGATTTTGAGCCGCTCGAAGGTGCTATCACCAGTTTCGCCCCGGAATTTGCTCGTCGTGGTTTTTGGGCGGGCGATGATAAAGGCAATATCGGAATTTATTTCGGCACGTCGCAACGTACTTTATTAGTTGAATCTATCAGCGACAAATCCATTAATAAGATCGCGGTTTCGCCAATTAATAATCGCGCGTTGTTAATTGATGACAGCAAAAATTTATCATTGTTGGATGTATGGAACAAACATCCTGAAGTTTCTTTCAGTTCGCTCTGGCAAAAAGTCTGGTATGAAGGTCGCGATGCACCGGAATATATTTGGCAAGCATCATCAGGCAGTGACAACTTCGAAGCCAAAATGAGTTTTGTTCCGCTGTCATTGGGAACATTAAAAGCAGCATTCTTCGCGATTTTATTTGCGGTTCCGCTTGGGGTGATGGGTGCAATTTATACCGCCTATTTTATGACTCCAAAATTGCGCGGTATCGTAAAACCTACTATCGAAATTATGGCTGCCTTGCCGACTGTAATTCTCGGTTTCCTCGCCGGTTTATGGCTTGCACCGTTTATGGAAAATCATTTGCCGGCAATTTTCAGTATATTAATTTTGTTGCCCGCCACTATGTTGGTCACCGGATTTATCTGGAGTAAATGTCCCGAAAATATTCGCAACAAAATGCCCGAAGGTTGGGAAGCTGTTATCGTCATTCTTCCGATTGTTGCTACGGTCTGGGCGTGTGTAGCACTAAGCCCGCTAGCAGAAGTCTGGTTCTTTGATGGCAGCATGCGCCAATGGTTTACTGATAACGGCGTTAATTACGATCAGCGCAACGCATTAGTCGTTGGCATCATCATGGGCTTTGCCGTTATCCCGAGTATTTTCTCCATTGCCGAAGACGCGGTATTCAGTGTGCCGCGCCATTTAACGCAAGGCTCATTGGCGTTGGGTGCAACACCGTGGCAAACGATGGTGGGTGTGGTATTGCCAACCGCAAGCCCTGGTATTTTTTCTGCGGTGATGATGGGCTTTGGCCGCGCTGTGGGTGAAACCATGATTGTACTCATGGCCACCGGTAACAGCCCGGTTGTGAACTTTAATATCTTCGAAGGTATGCGTACGCTCTCGGCAAATATTGCGGTGGAATTACCGGAAACTGCTGTAGGCAGTACACACTTCCGCGTGCTCTTCCTGGCTGCATTGGTGTTGCTGGCATTGACCTTTGTGGTTAATACCCTGGCTGAAGTAATTCGTCAGCGCTTACGTCAGCGCTATAGCAATCTGTAATTTCGGATGACTTTTTTCGGAAGAATGTGATGAAAAATTTATTGAAACGAAAAACTTCCTGGTTCAGTAGCGGTTCTCCCTGGATCTGGTTAAATGGCGGTGCCGTTGCCATTTGTATGTTGATGGTATTGGGTCTACTCGGATTAATTGCGATACGCGGGTTTGGGCACTTCTGGCCGGCAGATATTTTGCAAACCACGATTGTAGATCGCGATGGCAAAAGCCAGATTGTGATGGGCGAAGCGGTTCGCGATGAAATTATTTCAGCTGCCGTTGCGCGCGATGGTGGTTACACCGTTGCTGCGGATGCGGAACTGATTACTCGTCATTTATTTAAAATGGGCAACCGCGATGTAAATGGTCGCGACTTCGCCTGGTTTCTCGATACCGGAATGGCTAAGTGGGAATACCCTGTGGATGCCATTTCGATTGAGCGCCGCGAGTGGGGTAATTTTTACGGTTACCCGGTAGCAATTAAAGAACATGACAATATTGTCAGCGAATTGAGCGGCTCGGATTTTTGGGAGCAACTGGACCAACGCCTAAATCGCGCCTTGGAATTGCATGACAAAATTCACCGCATCGAAAAAGTAGATATTGGCCGCATCAATAATCAAATGGATGAGTTGCGCCTGGAGCGGCGTCGCTTGGAGCTTGATGGCATCACCGGTGCGCAGATGGCGAGTGCGGATGCGCAACTGGCTGAACGTCGCGCTGCATTGGAAGCAGAATACGATGTAATTAAAAAAGAACGCGATGAAATTCTTGCGCAAGCAACACGCGATAAATTAATTGCGCGCACTGCTGATGGCAAAGAAGTTATTGTGGCATTTGATCATATCGTACGTGTGACTCGCCCTAATGATATGGGTGTATTTGCCAAGTCAGTCCAATACCTGGATCGCTTCTGGGAGTTTATGACGGCGGAACCGCGTGAGGCTAATACTGAAGGTGGTATTTTCCCTGCGATTTTCGGTACGCTCACTATGGTGATTGTAATGTCTATCATGGTGACGCCTTTTGGTGTGCTTGCTGCTATTTATTTGCGCGAATATGCCAAGCAAGGAACCTTTTTGAAAATTATCCGCATCTCTGTGTATAACCTCGCCGGTGTTCCATCGATTGTTTACGGTGTATTTGGTTTGGGATTTTTTGTGTACACGCTCGGCGGCAACCTCGATGAATTGTTTTACACCGAATCATTACCTTCACCGACATTTGGTACGCCGGGTTTATTCTGGGCATCATTAACACTTGCGCTTTTAACTTTGCCAATTGTGATCGTTTCTACTGAAGAGGGGTTGTCGCGTATCCCCAGTACTATTCGCCAAGGCAGTCTTGCATTGGGCGCAACCAAAGCAGAAACCCTGTGGAAAGTAGTAGTTCCTTTAGCAACACCCGCGATGATGACCGGATTAATTTTGGCAATCGCACGTGCAGCCGGTGAGGTGGCGCCATTGATGTTAGTGGGTGTGGTGAAGTTGGCGCCGGCATTACCGGTGGATGGCAACTATCCCTATCTCCATCTGGATCAAAAAATTATGCACTTAGGTTTCCATATTTACGATGTGGGTTTCCAAAGTCCTAACGTTGAAGCGGCGCGCCCATTGGTATATGCAACATCATTGACTCTGGTGTTGCTGATTATTGCCTTGAATATTTCAGCAATTAAAATCCGTAATAATTTGCGTGAAAAATATCGCAGTGCTTCGGATTAATATTGAGATTTTTTGTAATAATTTTGTCATTATTTTGAAATATATTGTTAATCAAAATTTAACCGAGTCTTACGCAGGCCCCGATTATGAGCCCAACAGCACTGGTAGAACCTTTTAAATCAGAACCTATCAAGCTTGAAGTGAAAAACCTCGACTTGTTTTATGGTCCAAAGCGCGCGTTAAACACTGTGAATATGAAAATTCCGGAAAAAAAGGTGACCGCGTTTATCGGTCCATCCGGTTGCGGAAAGTCGACATTGTTGCGTTGTTTCAATCGCATGAATGATTTGGTCGATGCGTGCCGTATCGAAGGTCAAATTTTATTGGAAGGTTCCAATATTTATGATAAATCGGTTGATGTAGCAGAATTGCGTCGTCAAGTAGGAATGGTTTTTCAAAAACCAAATCCTTTTCCAAAATCTATCTACGAAAATGTTGCTTATGGTCTACGCTTGCAAGGTGTGAAATCCAAACGTGTGTTGGACGAAGTAGTAGAGAAGTCATTGCGCGGCGCGGCGTTGTGGGACGAAGTGAAAGATCGCCTGCATGACAACGCGTTCGGATTGTCAGGTGGTCAGCAGCAACGTCTGGTAATTGCGCGTGCAATTGCGATTGAGCCGGAAGTTATTTTGCTGGACGAACCTGCATCGGCGCTCGATCCAATTTCGACATTAAAAATTGAAGAACTGATTAACGAATTAAAACACCAGTACACTATCGTTATTGTTACCCACAACATGCAGCAAGCCGCGCGCGTTTCGGATTACACAGCGTTTATGTATATGGGGGATTTGATTGAGCATGATTTAACAGACACGCTCTTTACCAATCCCAGCAAAAAACAAACTGAAGATTACATCACCGGCCGTTACGGTTAATGCGGAGGGCGCATCATGGTTATGGATATTACGAGTCACACTCATCATATCTCGCAACAATACAATCTTGAGCTGGAAACCATCCGCACACACTTGTCGGAAATGGGTGGCATGGCTCAGCGTCAGGTTAATGATGCGATTCAGGCATTAATCGATGCAGATCTTGAACGCGCTGAGCAAGTGGTGCGTGGCGATACTAAAGTCAATTCGATGGAAGTGACTATCGACGAAGAATGTGTGCGTATTCTTGCCCGTCGCCAACCGGCCGCAAGCGATTTGCGTTTGGTCATTGCAGTAACCAAAGCAATTACTGATTTGGAGCGCATTGGCGATGAAGCATCAAAGATTGCCCGCCAGGCAATTGCGATGAATAGAGATGGCCATGCACCGCGTGGTTATATTGAAGTACGTCATATCGGTGGCCATGTATCGCGTATGTTGCAAGATGCCCTGGATGCATTTGCTCGTCTGGATATGGATCTTGCATTGACGGTTGTGCAAACCGATAAACAGGTTGATATGGAATACAGCACTGCCATGCGTGAGCTGGTGACTTTTATGATTGAAGATCCGCGCAGTATTACGCGCGTGCTCAATATCATCTGGTCGTTGCGCGCATTGGAGCGTATTGGTGATCACGCACGTAACCTGGCCCAGTATGTAATTTATCTGGTGAATGGCGAAGATGTTCGTCACTCTAACCTCGAAGAGATTGCTGATAACATCGCTAACAAGGAATAACCGAAGGAATCAATCCTTTATGGTTACTGCAATGCATATTTTGCGTGACTAAAGCTATATCCTCTTGTTAAATAACCCGCGCCTGATTTCAGGCGCGGGTTTTGTTTTTATGGGGTCACAACAGCGTTTCCCTCTCCAACCCGGGACTTATTGATTTATCCAACGCGAATAGGTCTTGTCGGGGAGCGCATAAATATATAATATAAATAGGCTAATTAAATATGCTGGATACAGGGCGTAATCTCACTCACCAGTTAACCCATCAATTGGGTGCGGCGATAGTACAAGGTCAATATGCGATTGATAAATCCTTCCCCACTGAGGCGGAGCTATCGCTGCAATTTAACATCAGCCGCAGTGTTACCCGCGAAGCGGTAAAAATGCTGACAGCCAAGGGCTTGATTGCTTCGCGGCCGCGGCAGGGTATCCGGGTTATGCCCAGTACCCACTGGAATATGTTTGATGCCGATGTACTGGGCTGGACGTTAAATGCGCGCCCGTCATTGGAGCTACTGCGTGAGTTCACGCAATTGCGGATGGCGATCGAACCGGAAGCCGCCGCATTGGCAGCAGAAAATTATAAGGATGCAGCAGCCATCAAAGTGATTGGTGATGCGCTCGCGCGTATGAAAAAAGCCGATGAAGGGCTAGATGATCCACTGTCGGCGGATATTGAATTTCACTGTGCAATCCTGGCGGCCAGTAAAAATCGCTTTTTCTTCCAGTTGCGCGAATTTATCCAGGTCGCCCTGCGCGTAAGCATCGCCAGTACCAATCAGTTAAAAGGCGTGTTGACCGCAGATTACGAAGACCATAAACGTATTTACGATGCGATCTGTGCCGGCGATCAGGAATTAGCCAGCAAAGCTGTAAAAACCTTATTACAAGAGGTGATGCAGTTAATTAATGTCTCTCTGGTAAAACCGAAATAAACTCCAAAGGTCAGTATTTTCTGCCTAAGCTAGTTAACGGTACTTACCGCGTGTAACCAGAGAGAATTCAACATGCAAAGCTATTCAAGCCATCAAGGATATACCCGCTACCCCAGTCTGGATGGGCGTGCCGTGTTTATTACTGGCGGCTCCACGGGAATCGGTGCGGCGCTGGTTGAGGCATTTGCCTCCCAGGGCGCAAAGGTGGCGTTTGTCGATATAGATGTACCGGGCGGCGAAGCGCTTTGCGATGAGCTTGCCAAAAAAGGCTGGATTCGTCCCTGGTTTGCAGCCTGCGATGTAAGCGATATTAACTCGCTCAAGCAAAGCATACTCAAGGCTGCCGAAAACCTCGGTGAAATCAGTGTATTGGTAAATAATGCCGCGAATGACCAGCGTTATGACACGCGCAGTATTACTGAAGAAAATTGGTATCGCGGTTTGGCGATCAATTTACATCCGGCATTTTTTGCGGCGCAAACCGTGCAGCCGATGATGGCGAAATTAGGTGGTGGTTCGATAGTCAATATCAGTTCCATCAATGTGCAATTTGGTCCACCTAACCTTGCCAGTTACATCACTGCAAAGGCCGGTATTCTAGGAATTTCAAAAGCGCTGGCGACGGATTACGGTGTAGATAATATTCGTGTGAACTCTATTTTGCCGGGCTGGGTGGCCACACCCAAGCAGCTGGAGAAATGGCTATCACCGGAAGAAGAAGCAGAGTTGATGAAACGTGTATGCCTGAAAAAGCGTTTGGGTGCACACGATGTTGCCAAGCTCGCCTTGTTCTTGGCATCGGACGACGCCGCCATGATTACCTCGCAAGAGTTTGTCGTAGATGGAGGGCGTATTTAATGATTATGGCGTAATGGTTGCGGTAATCCTGATTACCAAAAGCTCATTGAAGCTATAAAAATAAAATTCAATAAGTAGTCAGGAGATCTCCGGTAATGATTAATAGCCTCAATTGGTTAGACCTATCTATTCTGGCGTTATACGCCATGGTGCTGATTTTCATTGCGTACTATGTATCGCGTGAAAAAGCCGGGCATCAGAAAAACGCAGAAGATTATTTCCTCGCGAGTAAATCATTGCCCTGGTGGGCAGTCGGTACTTCACTTATTGCTGCGAATATTTCCGCCGAACAAATCGTCGGTATGTCCGGTGCCGGTTATGCCGCCGGTATCGCTATCGCATCCTACGAATGGATGTCCGCCATCACACTCTTCATTGTTGGTAAATATTTCCTGCCGATTTTTATGGCAAAGGGTATTTATACCATGCCGCAATTTTTGGAAAATCGTTACGATCGCCGCGTGCGCATCGTGATGTCGATTTTCTGGTTAACACTGTATGTACTGGTTAACCTCACGTCTATTTTGTATCTGGGTGCTCTGGCCATTGAAGCAGTAACCGGTGTTGAAATGACTTACGCGATGATTGGCCTTGCGGTGTTCTCATTCACCTATTCGATCTACGGTGGAATGAAGGCTGTCGCCTTTACCGATGTATTCCAGGTAACGTTATTAGTGTTGGGTGGTTTATTAATTACTTATCTTGGTTTGGAAAAAATTGGTGGCGATCAAGGTATTGTGCATGGTTTCACCACCTTGCTGGATACGGTTCCGGAAAAATTTGATTTGATTCTTGATCCAAGTAATCCCCAATACCAAAACCTGCCCGGCATTTCCGTTTTAATTGGCGGTATGTGGGTAATGAACATGTCTTACTGGGGTTTTAACCAATACATCACTCAACGCACACTTGCTGCAAAAAGTTTGCAGGAAGCGCAAAAAGGTATCGCGCTGGCAGCTTACTTGAAAGTGTTGATGCCAATTATTGTGGTGCTGCCCGGTGTTGCAGCAGCCAGTTTGATTCCCGGTTTATCGCCATCTGATCGAGCCTATCCGGAAATGATGAAATTACTTCCTCACGGTTTGTTAGGTATCGTGTTCGCCAGTCTGGTTGCCGCCATTTGTGCTTCGCTGAGTTCGAAGGTGAATAGTATTTCCACATTGTTCACCATGGATATTTATAAATTAATTATCAAGCCATCCGCGTCAGAAGCACATTTAGTAAATGTAGGGCGCATCGCTGCAACAATTTCATTAATTATTGCATTGGTTGTTGCCAAGCCATTGATCGGAAAATCAGATCAAGCATTCCAGTTTATTCAGGACTTTACCGCCTATTTCACTCCCGGCATCGTGTTGATGTTCCTGTTTGGTTTCTTTTGGAAAAAGGCAACTGCAACATCTGCATTGGTTGCAGGTATTTCTTCGATTTTATTATCCATTGCATTCAAAGAGTTTTACCCAAGCTTGCCGTTTATGGATCGTGTAGGCTTGGTATTTGTGATTTGTGCCGTTCTAGCCATTATCGTGACCTATGCAGCAGGCGGTAAGGATCAGGAGAAAGCAATCGATTTGAGTGGTATCAATTTTAAAACCGAACCGGTTTACAACGCTGCCTGCGCTGGTGTGGTGGTGATACTCGTCGCCTTCTATAGTATCTGGTGGTAAGCTTCGCGACCTAACGGGACTGGTTAAAAAAACGCCCCTGTTGGGGCGTTTTTTTATTTGCGGGATTGCAAAACTGCTTTACAGTTAATTTTTAAAATAGCTGTTTACAGATAAAAGAAAACGCAACGACATCTAGATAATAATTATGGCTACCTATACGCTCATTGATACAGTGCCCTGCGAAAATTTATTAGGCGAGGGTATACAGTGGAATCATCAGGACGGTTGTTTCTGGTGGACAGATATTCTTTCAGCAAAACTCTATCGTTATCATCTGGCAACTAAAAAATTTACGCATTGGGATTTACCGGAAAAGCTTGGTTGTTTTGCATTTGCAAAAAATGATTCGCGTTTGCTTGCCGCATTTGCATCCGGTTTTGCCTGGTTTGCACCGGAAACTGGTGCACTGGAATGGATTGCAAAACCGGAAGCGCATTTAATCGGCAATCGCTCCAACGATGGCCGTTGCGATCGCCAGGGGCGTTTCTGGATGGGTACCATCCGCGAGCAAAAAAATACCCCGGATCAATGTGCATCACTTTATTCATTGAATGTTGATGGAACAGTCAATCAACATCTCACCGGTTTACATATTTCCAACGCGCTTTGCTGGAGTCCTGATTCGCGCAAGTTGTATCACGCGGATTCACCGACACATACTATCAATGTTTATGATTTTGATGCGGCAACCGGAACAATTTCAAATCGCCAACTCTTTGCGCAAACTGAACCCGGCATTGAACCTGATGGTGCCTGCGTGGATGCGCAAGGCTATATATGGAATGCGCAATGGGGTGGCAATCGTGTTGTGCGATACGCGCCTGATGGTAGCAAAGACTTTGTATTGGAAATGCCGGTTTCGCAAGCAACTTGCGTTGCATTTGGTGGTGAACAATTAAATTTGCTTGCTGTAACCAGTGCACGAATTGGTTTAAGCGAAGCTGCTTTGCAGCAACAACCGCAAGCTGGCAATTTATTTATTTTCCAAACGGATATTTGTGGATTGGAAGAGTCTCGTTTCGGTTAATCAGTGGGTGATAGTTATGACGGAAGAACAGTCAATTGAAATCCTGCAGGCGGATTATACAAATCCGCAGCATGCACAAGATCTTGTGTATCTGTTAAATGCTTATGCAATGGATCCTATGGGCGGCGGTGTAGCACTGACGGAGCAAGTACAAAATACGCTGGTTGCGGAATTGGCTAAGCGTAGCTTTGCTTTGTCGTTATTGGCTTATGTGAATGGAAATCCCGCCGGATTATTAAATGCGTTTGAAGGTTTCTCAACCTTTGCCGCAAAACCATTATTGAATATTCACGATATTGTTGTGGTGAGCGAATTTCGCGGCTTGCAGCTTAGTCAAAAATTATTAACTGCGTTGGAATTGATTGCACGTGAGCGTGGTTGCTGCAAATTAACATTGGAAGTATTAAGCGGTAATGAAACTGCAACGTGTGCTTATTTAAAGTTTGGTTTTGCGGGGTATGAATTAAAACCGGAAGCAGGGCAGGCGCTATTCTGGCAGAAAAAATTAGTGTGATTTTCTGTTCGGATTTTTCTGCTAACTCAATTGCATCAACTCCAATAGCCACAATCCAATAGTTACGCTGAATAGTGACCATATCGTTGAATGCGCAACAATTCTTGCTGCGAGTGGTGCGTTGCCATTCATGGCTTGCACCATGGTAAAACTAATTGTCGCGCTGGGCGATGCTGCCAACAAAAATAAAATCGCCAATGCATCACCGCGCAATCCTAATGCAATTGCAATTGCGCAGGCAATTAATGGCGAAAGAAATAATTTCCACACACACGCACTTAACGTGGCTGAATCGATTTGCGTCAGCCATGTTGCTCCCAGTGAGCCGCCGATGCAAATCAGTGCCAGCGGTAACACCATTTGACTGAGATACTTTCCGCTATCCAATACTACACCCGGTAATGTGAGCTTGCAGGCATTTACCAGAAAGCCTAATGCAATAGCGATAATCAGTGGGTTTTTGGCGATACCCACCAGCGTAGGTTTTAACGAAGCGCCACCGTGATGCAAGCTGCGATTCAATATATAAACCGATAACACGTTATACACAACAACTGTCATGGCGACTGGCAATGACGCTAATGCAAGTCCTTTTTCTCCATACGCATTTGCGCAAAACGCGAGCCCCAGAATTACCAGGTTGCCGCGAAATGCGCCTTGAATAAAAACACCTTCATCGCGTTTATCACTGCAATGCCAGTGTGCGGTAACGAAACTGCCGATAAATACCAGCCCCGTCATTGCTGCAAACGCAATTAATAAATTCCAGTCGGTAGCATGTGATGTATCAGCTGTTGCACACGTGATAAATAACATCACTGGCAACCCCAAGCTATACACCAATTGTGAAGAGGTTTTGATAAAACCATCGTTAATCATGTTGCGGCTTTTGAGCCAAAGCCCAAGAAACAACATCACGAAAACCGGGGCAGTAATTTGGAAGGCGAAGAAAAAGGTATGAAGGGCGTTAGTGAGCACGTCTGACCTCGCGCGTGAAACCTGCGCGTAAAAAACTGATAAATCAGGAATACAAAAAATAATAAAGCCCGTTGAGCCGGGCTTTATTGTACTGCAAACATTGTACTGCGAAATATAAGGTCGAACTTATTCAGGCACTACAAACGGGAAATAATTTTTCGCATTGTTGAAGCTAATATCCTGAATCATTTTGCCCACCATTTTGGTGTCATTCGGCACTAAACCTTTTGCCATATCGCGGCCTAAAATTCCGCACAGAATCCGACGGAAATATTCGTGGCGCGAATAGCTCAGGAAGCTACGGCTATCAGTCAACATACCCACGAAGCGACTCAATAAGCCCAATTGGCTTAATGCTTCGATCTGACGAGTCATGCCTTCCATTTGATCGAGGAACCACCAGCCGCTACCAAACTGGATCTTGCCAGCGACTGAACCGTCCTGGAAGTTACCAATCATTGTGCCAATGACTTCGTTGTCACGCGGGTTTAAGTTGTAAATAATTGTTTTGGCTAATTTGTTTTGATCGTCCAGACGGCCCAAAAACTTCGCCAGCGGTTTCGCATAATTGTGGTCGCCAATCGAATCAAAACCGGTATCTGCACCTAAGCTACGGAACAAGCGTGGGTTGTTATTGCGAATCGCACCAATATGAAATTGTTGTACCCAACCTTTCGCGTGATCCTGTAATGCAAATTGCACCATCATGGCGGATTGGAATTTTTCAATTTCAATCGCATCCAATTCTTTATGGTTACGGATTTTGAGGAAAATCGTTTTGATTTCTTCCTCGGTATAATCCGCCGCGTAAACGGTTTCCAAGCCGTGATCCGATAAACGGCAGCCATTTGCATGGAAATAATCGTGGCGAATATCCAGCGCGCGAATTAAATCATCAAAGGTATTGATGTTCACATCGGCAGCGATCGCGAGGCGATCCAGATATTTGTTGTACGCCGCTTCGCTTTCTACCGCCATTGCGCGATCAGGGCGCCAGGTGGGAAGCATGGCAGATTTAAAGGATTTATCAGCCGCAGCTGTTTTGTGATGTTCCAGATCGTGAATTGGATCATCAGTGGTGCACACCAGTTTCACATTGGCTTGTTGCATTAAACCGCGCGCACTGAACTCCGGTGTAGCCAGCAATTCATTACATTGATCCCAAGTGCGTTTCGCGTTGCTACTATCGAGCAGGCGATCAGTAATGCCGAAGGGTTTGCGCAGTTCGAGGTGAGTCCAATGGTAAAGCGGATTGCGCAGGGTGTAAGGGACTGTCTCACACCATTTTTCAAATTTTTCCCAATCGCTGGCGTCGCCAGTACAGTAGCGCTCATCAACACCGTTGGAGCGCATAGCACGCCACTTGTAATGATCACCGGCTAGCCAGACCTCGTAGAGATTTCTGAATTGCTTATTCTGGCCTACTTGTTCGGGGAGCAGGTGGCAGTGGTAATCAATGATCGGCATGTTTTTGGCGTAGTCATGAAACAGCACTTTCGCCTGTTCGGTATCGAGCAAAAAGTCGTCGTGGATAAAGCTCATTCTCACAATTCCTCAAGATATGCCGAAGCAACAGCGTTTCCCGTGAGGCTGTGCGATGGCAAGAAAGTATTACGCTCAACGCATGTCTCGTCTTTCCCAAACCATAAATAAAGCCTAGCCCGAAAAATAAACGAGCAACCTTTAGAAAGGGAGACTGGTTGAATGTTGTTATTCCATCGAGTACTAGCATGCTGCCAATACCAGAAGAGATAAGTTTGACCGAGGATTGCCTGCCCAAAAGGCTCAATGGATGACCACACGAAAACCGTAACTATTGGGCGTGCCGCTATGTTGCAGCTTGGACGTCAGTGTAACTGTTGGCTGGCAAAATACCAACAGTTTGGGATAGTCATTTAAAAAGGCTATAACACTTCTTAAACCCGAATGTAATCGTTTACAATATAATATCCGGCGCGCCTTAACCGGTTAAGCAAAAGCGGATTCATCAGCTATAGTCAAAGCAGGTTTTATAGTGATTATTGCTATCTGACGGAGCCTTCCATGACTAAACCAATTGTGCACACTAACCCGTATTACGATTTATTGCGTTCCGAGCGCGTCGCCGAGTTTAATCAACGTAAAGCGCGCGGCGAAATAAAAGATGGAATGCTACGCGGCGGGGATTTTCGCGGTCTGGATTTACGCGAGCTGGACGCCAGTGGTCTGGATTTACGCGATGCTTATTTTCGTGGGGCAGATTTGCGCGGAGTTGATTTTCGCAATACCCAATTGGAAGGCGCGAGTTTTTGCCAGGCACATATTTCCGGGTGTTTTTTCCCGACGGAATTGCCTGCGACTGAACTGCGATTGTCGTTCGACCTGGGAATTCGTGTGCGCTATTTTAGTAAATAGTGTGTATTGCCACATGAATCGTTTGGTAAACATATGAGCAAGCAAAATCATAAAAACAGTCATTAATCATCGGCACTCTAATTAGTGAGTATATAAAACACGTGTTGGATAAATCCTGTCCTGCAATCAAAACACAGCACCAGCGGTAATCAATATCAATAAAAAGAAATGGACTCTTTACCTTACAATCTAAAAAAATCCGCGAGGGTAGAATGAAGAAAAGTTTATTACCGAAATTGTTATCGGCGCTGGTGTGCTGCTCAGCTTTAACGTTGGGAGCATTTTCTGCTGTTTCGATGGCGCAGGCCAATCCTGCAAAAACAGCTG
Organism: Cellvibrionaceae bacterium; assembly: GCA_021151825.1. GTDB lineage: Bacteria > Pseudomonadota > Gammaproteobacteria > Pseudomonadales > Cellvibrionaceae > Cellvibrio. Next base: position 536,005 of record JAGKWQ010000003.1, on the reverse strand, counting down.
TTGCTGCGAGCAAAAAAGTAGAGCCAATAGAAATTAATATTGTTGATAAAAAAGCGACTGCTGAAACTCGCTCGCTGTTTGCATTTATGCAACAACAGCGCAAGCGTGCGATCATGTTTGGTCACCAACATGATACAACGCAAGGTTTGACCATCACTTCCACTGACGGCACCCAATCCGATACCTTCAATGCTGTGGGTGATTTTGCTGCAGTTTATGGTTGGGACACACTGAGCATCGTAACGCCAAAACAGGAAGGCGATGTGGTGGCGCAGATTAAAAAAGCCTACGCTCGTGGCGGCATCATTACCGTGAGCTCGCATTTTGATAATCCCAAAACCGATAAGAAAAAAGGTGATGGGATGGTTGGTACTGCGTGGGACCAAACTCCTGCTGTTGTTGAGTCTTTGCCCGGTGGCGAATTTAATGATGTCTATAAAGGTTATCTCGATCAACTTGCGCAGTGGGCCAACAATTTAAAAGATGATCAGGGTAAATTAATTCCAGTTGTTTTCCGTATTCTTCACGAGAATACCGGCAGCTGGTTTTGGTGGGGTGATAAACAATCCACACCGGAGCAATACAAAAGACTTTATCAATACACCGTAGAATATTTGCGCGATAGAAAAGGCGTACACAATTTTCTTTACGCTTATTCACCGAATAATTTTTGGGATGTGACCGAAGCTAATTATTTGGAACGTTACCCCGGTAATGCCTGGGTTGATGTTTTGGGGTTTGATACCTATGGCCCGGTGGCAGATAACGCTGACTGGTTTAAAAATGTGGTGGCCAATGCGGCGTTGGTTGTACGCGTGGCAGAGGCGCGCGGCAAAATTCCGGTGATTTCTGAAATTGGCATTCGTGCTCCCGATATTGAAGCGGGTAAATACGATAACCAGTGGTATCAAAAATTGATTGCAGGATTAAAAGCAGATAATGATGCACGCCACATTGCATTCCTGCTTACCTGGCGCAATGCTCCGCAAGGTGTTCCTGGTCCGAATGGAAAGAATGTTCCTCACTACTGGGTTCCATCCAATCGCGAAGAAAACATCAAGAACGGAACTTTAGACGATTTCCGTGTCTTTTATAAAGATGATCTCACGGCGTTTAATTGCGATATCTCCGGTGTTTATACAATTGAGACCGAGGTTAAATAAATTATTTTCAGTAATAAAAACGGCTCTTGTAAAAGGGCCGTTTTTATATCCAAGGCAGGTAAATGTCGGTTAATTTCCTGCGGCCCAACATCTGAAACGTTAGTATCGTCCGGTTTTTTTAACGCACTGTTTTTATCTGTCTGGCTCATAACGACGCTCAATTTATAACAACAATGATTGCCTTCAATACACAACGCAAGGGGCTCCACAACATGACCTTTACCAAAAAACTCGGCATTATCGCGGTGAGCTGTGCACTGGCTGCCCCGGCATTAATGGCAACTGCGCAAACTCAACAACAAGCGGCACCCAGCCAAAAAGAACTGGCGAGTAAATCCTGGATGAACACCAAACTCAGCGCACATGAGCGCACACAATTGGTGTTAAAAGAAATGACTGTAGATGAAAAGCTTGGTTTATTGATGGGCTATTTTGGCACTGATGCGCCCTGGAAAAATTTTACTCGTCCAGAAGAATCTTATCCTCAGTCGGCAGGTTTTATTTACGGTGTACCCCGTCTGGGTATTCCCAATATTTGGCAAGCAGATGCCGGTGTTGGTGTAGCTTCCCAATCTGGCCCCAATGTGCGTGAGCGTACTGCTTTGCCATCGGGTATGGCAACCGCTGCAACCTGGAATCCGCAAGTAGGGTTTGACGGGGGTGCCATGATCGGTGCTGAAGCACGTACGTCCGGTTTTAATGTGCTACTCGCCGGTGGCGTAAATTTAGTGCGCGAACCGCGCAACGGCCGCAATTTTGAATACGGTGGAGAGGATCCTTATCTCGCCGGTGTAATGGTGGGCCATCAAATTAAAGGTGTGCAATCCAATCATATTGTTTCCACACTTAAACATTTTGCGTACAACGACCAGGAAACCGGTCGCTTTAATTTAAATGTAAATATCGATGAAGCCGCAGGGCGCATGTCCGATTTACTTGCGCTGCAATTTGCTTACGAAATTGGCAATCCTGGCTCAGTCATGTGCTCTTACAACCGTGTGTATGGCGTGTACGGTTGTGAAAGCGATTATTTATTAAATGAAGTATTGAAAAAAGATTGGGGCTTTAAAGGCTGGGTCATGTCTGATTGGGGTGCAACCCATTCTACAGTTCCCGCTGCAAATAATGGCTTGGATCAGCAATCCGGTTTTCCTTTCGACGTTTCTGCCTATTTTAAAGAACCATTAAAAGAAGCGGTAACGAATGGCTGGGTATCGCAAGAGCGTTTTGATGATATGGCCGGGCGTGTACTCTTTGCGTTGTTTGATAAAGGTGTGATCGACAATCCTGTTCCCAAAGGCAGCAACAACATTGATTTCAAAAAGCACGGGTTGGTTACGCAAAAAGATGCGGAAGAAGCCATCGTGTTGTTGAAAAATGACAAGCTATTGCCACTCACCAAAAGCGTGAAAAAAATTGCCATCATCGGCTCCCATGCCAATGTGGGTGTGCTTTCCGGTGGTGGTTCATCGCAAGTTTACCCATTGGGTGGAATGGCGGTTTCTGGTCTTGGTCCGAAAATATTCCCAGGTCCGATGGTGTATTACCCTTCATCGCCCATGAAGGCATTGGAAGCACGTTTGCCTGATGCGCGCATCACGTTTGATGAAGGAGCCAATGTGCAAACTGCCGCAAAATTAGCAGCAGAAAGTGATTTGGTTTTGGTATTTGCAAACCAATGGACTGCCGAATCAGTTGACGTCGCAAATTTATCCCTACCGGATAATCAAGATGCATTAATCGCTGCGGTTGCTAAAGCGAATAAAAAAACAGCCGTCGTTTTGCAAACGGGCGGTGCGATATTAATGCCGTGGTTAAATGATGTGAGTGCGGTGATCGAGGCCTGGTATCCAGGCACTAACGGTGGTGAAGCAATCGCACGGGTATTAACGGGTGAAGTAAATCCATCCGGCCATTTACCCATTACTTTCCCCGCGGCAGAAGCGCAACTACCGCGCCCCAAAGTGGATGGTTATCCCGAAGTGAAAGATCAGCGTTTTGATGTGAATTACACTGAAGGCGCTACTGTAGGATATAAATGGTTTGATGCCCACAAACACATACCATTATTTCCATTTGGTTATGGGTTGTCTTACACGGATTTTGAATTCAGTGACTTAAAAGCGTTCGTTAAAAATGATCAACTAAATATCAGCTTCCGTGTAAAAAATATTGGTGCTGTTGCAGGTAAAGAAGTAGCACAAATATATATCGCTCCACTCAATACCAAATGGGAAGCTCCAAAGCGTTTAGGGGCATTTCAAAAAGTGGATTTAAAACCGGGAGAATCAACGCAAGTTTCTGTTGTTGTTGATCCCCGCTTGTTGGCCATGTATCAAAGCGAGTCCAAAACCTGGAAGATTGCCAAAGGCCAATATGAAATAATCCTCTCCAGGTCGGCAACTGAGCCGCAGGCAACCGTCAAGGTGGGAATCCCGGCGCAGATACTCGATGTGCAAGGCAGATAAATTAGGCTTGCCTCTTATGAAAAATAAGGCGACATTAGTCGCCTTATTTTTTTGCTCTGGTGTTAATTGCTATGGATCAGTATCTGCGCATTTCATTAATTTTTTGGCTATTTAGTGCTTTGATTGGTTGCGGCGGTGGTTCGGGTGGTGGCTCATCCGGAACCGCGAACTCGTTAAATCCGCTGCATTCATCAAGCAGTGTTTCTTCCTCTGTTGTATCAGCAAATTCTTCCTCTTTATTTAATTCTGAATCTTCTTTGGTAGGCAGCTTTTCTTCATCAGGCGCGCTTGCGTCAAGTAGTTTGCCTGCTAGTTCATTTATTAGTAGCTCTTTGGTTAGCCAATCTGCTATGCATTCAAGTGTGAGCTATGTGAGTAGTCCATCCAGCCAACATAGCTCTTCAGTAGTAACCGAGTTAATTGTGCAGGCGGAGGATTATATCAATTACCAGGATTCTACCGTTGGCAATGAAGGTGGAAGTTATCGAAATGACTCTGTCGATATCGAGCCTGTGAGCGATGTAGGTGGTGGTTACAACGTTGGCTGGGCTACTCCAGGCGAATGGCTGGAGTATGACGTTGATTTATTGCCCGGAGTTTATATCTTCAGTGCGCGCGTCGCTTCAGCCACCTCCGGCAGTTATAGTGTGAGTATTGATGGTAAAACTATTGTTCCATCGTTTGGTGTAACGACTTCAGGTTGGCACAGTTGGGCAACGCAACGCCCCACCAAACTGGTGATTACAACAGCAGGTATTCATCGATTACGAATTGGTATTGAGTCAGGCGGAGTAAACTTTAACTGGTTTAAAATTACTCTTGATAATGGCAGTAGCGCTTCCCGCTCATCAATAGCGAATACAACTAGCCTGGCTTATTCTAAAATCAACCCTTATTTTTTATTGGGTATGGAAAGCACTGCACTTTGGCGTGCTACCAATGCAGAAGTAAAATTATCTGCTAATCGAAGCCAGGGTGAGAATGCCTTGTCTTTTAATCATTTTTCTAATACCCGTATTACTTCTGCCGCTATTAATACATTTAAAAACTGGGGCTCACAAATAGCAGTGGATGTTTATTTACCAAACCAGGCAGAAGGAATCATGGAGTTAACAGCAAGTATTCCTTCGAAAAATATTCGTAATTTACATATCACAACCATTAATCTTGCAGAGATTCCAAAAAATATTTTCACGAAGATAACTGCGGATCTTCCTGCAAGTCTTACCGGGTTGACAGACGAATACCATGATCTGATATTTGAATTCATTATTTCCAGTCCCGCCACCATTGACAGTTTAATTCTCGATAATATTATGTTTACCACACCAACAGCACCGGCAGCCGATAAGGTAGAAATAGCGGTGAAGGGTAATACCGATATCCTGTACGTGATTGTTAATGACGTAGCGCGTGAAGTGTGGCGTAGCGGTAAAGTGCGTGGGAACAAACCGGTACCGGTGGATGGCAAGATGGACATCAGTTCACTTTTTTGGAAAGGTACTAATGCGGTTCGAGTTATTGGTATCAATGGAACAAATCGAAATCCTATCGATGTGGAACTCTGGATAAATGGTCAATCTGTCTTCCAAAAATATTGCGAAGAATATGAGAGTGAAAGTCAATGTGTTCCGGAAAATCCGGAGGGAATACGTCATCGCTATTATTTAACCGTGAATACTCCCAACTTGCCAGAAGCAAAAAAACTGACAGTGAACCCTGCTCTTGATTCACAATGGAATGCGAACCTTTATATCAATGATATGTATGTGCCAGTATCTCTGCCTGCAGAAATTTATTTACCTGAAGGTAATTATAAATTGGGGTTGGGTAAATATCGCGATGAGCATTTGAATTATCAGGGTGATTTCTATGAACAGGATGTTGACTTGAAGCATGATAATGCTTCTGCAACATTTTCCGGATTGCAGCCATTGGGCATTAAAAATTCATTGAAAGTTGCGATTCTGCCTATTAAATACGCACGCTATTCTGATACTAATTTAACCGGTGTTTTACAGCAAAGCGAAGTGGCAGGTTATCTCCAGCAGTTACAAATGACCTACGACATATGGATCAAACCATTTTCCTACGGTTTGCAGCGTTGGGATATGAGTGTTTTACCTATGGTGGAAAACACAACGCTATTTACTAACAGCAATCAGAATTTTAGCCCGGAAGCATTTTTGGCTGATGCCGGGTTGCAACAACTGCGCTCTCAATATCAAATCATTATTTTTGCCTTTTCCGTGTACAACCAGAATAACATCCGTATCGATGGTGCCGGCGGCTCAGGAGCATGGGCCGGTAACGGATTTATTTCCATAAATAACTCGACGCGATGGCCAAATACGCCGAATGCGCCACATCCAGTATTCACTCATGAAATTTTGCATGTCTACGAGCAGTATCAACGAGATATCTACGGTTATTACAACGGTGTGTTGGGGTTGCATGGGGCACCGGAGCAGGGCTATCTCGAAACCAGCCCTATTGGCGAACTCTATTGGCTTGGTTGGTATAAAGATTTTATGCGCAATACTATCGGTGAAAACCATACTGCACGTCCCCGTGTTCATCCGGGTATTATTCCTGTTGAACAGGATTTATATATAGGTACCTTTGAAACCACACGTTATGGTTTAGGTTTCTTACATTAGCAATAAAGGGATTGTTGAGCTGGCCGTTTGGATGGTTGTAATTTTTAACTTGTAACTTTTACATATTTCTACTGATTTTCAGGGATAAATAATTGCAGTTTTATTTATTTTTTTTACTTACTTATTGAATTTGCTAGTAATTTTATTATCTGGCACACAATGCGCATTAGCTTATACGAACTTTGTGTTGAACAATTCAATTCAAGTGAAAAAGGATAAGGAGTCTATTATGACTATTCTCAAAAGTGCATTGATTATTTTGTGTTTGGCTTTCCCTCTGGCTGCCTGTGATTCCAATGATGGAAAAGCAGAACAACTTGGAGAGAAAATTGATAATGCTGGCAATGAGGCCCGGGATAAATTGGACGATGCTGCTGACGAAGTAAAAGATGGCGTTGAAGATGCTTGTGAAAAAGCTACGGACAAGAATTGCTAGTTACATGCGTTAAGTAACTACGAAATATCAAACCGGTGTTGGAAAATCCAATACCGGTTTTAATTTAATAACTCCTCGTTTTAATTCACGTAATAATCCAGTCATTGCTGACGGTTAGCAGATAAGCCGCTATATTAATTGTCTCCATAGCGATAAGTCAGGACACCAGCATGAGTAAGGATTTATCCGGTAACGCCAATCGCTTTATTATTTTCTCCGTATTTTTTACCGCGCGCGCTTATTATCCGGTGCTGGCGATCTTATTTATTGATTTGGGCTTAACCCTGGATCAATTTGTCATGCTTAATTTTGTGTGGGCAATTACGATATTTCTGTTTGAAGTTCCCTCCGGTGCATTGGCGGACACGATTGGTCGCCGCAAGCTACTCATTGCTGCGTCCGCATTAATGCTAGTGGAAATGCTGTGTCTGCTATTTGCATCCTGGTCGAGTGGAGCAATGTTACTGACACTCTGTATTCTTAATCGTATTTGCTCTGGATTATCGGAAGCTTGTGCCAGTGGCGCCGATGAAGCGCTCGCCTACGACTCACTACCGGAACAAAACAGAACATTGGCTTGGGACCAATTGCTTGCCAGGGTTATGCGTTGGCGTTCAATAGGATTCGTCGTTGCCATGATAATGGGCGGCATACTCTATGACCCTGAAGTATTGAATATTGTGTTGCCGCAAAACAACACCATTGATGCAGAAACGGCACATCGTTTACCAGTCATATTGGTATTAGTGCAAGCGATAATTTGTTTATTGATTACCTTGCGTATGCGCGAGCCAGAACATGCAATCGCCGGCGCAAAACTGGAAAACAGCTGGGAGCATATTCTTGCCTCTACACGTTGGATATTGACCACCCCTAAAACATTGGTAGTGATAGCAATTGGAGTTGCAGTCGATTCGATTGTGCGTAATTTTGCTACCATCAACAGTAGTTACTATCGCTTGGTTGATCTGCCAGAGTGGACTTATGGATTTCTTGGTGCACTGTTTGGCGTAATGGGTTTTATCATTCCTGGTATTGCCAAACGGTTGAATGAAAAATTCAGCTTGTTCGCTAATTTATTATTCATCGTAATGTGCACTCTGATTGGATTGATTGCATTGGTTCCTGCCTGGCCGATTTACGGATTAATTCCCGCTATTTTTGTTTTCAGTATGATGTTTTTCCTGGGGTTCACCGTCAGCCGTGTATTGCATGAAGAAGCTGAATCATCGCGCCGCGCAACCGTGCTATCGGTCAAAGGTTTAATTTTCAATTTGGGTTATGGCTTATTTAGTTTGGTTTTTTCAATACTATTAGCACATTTCCCGGATTCACCAGACGGTAATGCGCTACGTAATACACTCTTATGGCAAGTGCCATTCTTTGCATTGGTTACACTCGTGTTGTTAACTTGGGCGAACGTTAAATTAAAAAATAGAAACTAAAGCAAATATTGAACTGAAGGGGGGTGCGATGAATGTAGGAATCTATATTTATGATAATGCCGAAGTACTGGATTTCTCCGGTCCCTTCGAGGTGTTTTCCACTGCTGCACGTGTGAGTAAAAATCAGGATCAATTGCGCGTGTATCTGATAGGGGAAAGCGGCGAAACTGTTGTCGCCCGTGCGGGTTTTAAAGTGATTCCCGATTATTCCATTAACAATCATCCTGCACTGGATTTATTAGTAGTAGTCGGCGGTGTTCACACCGGTGAAATGGAAAAAAATAATGTAATGGCCTGGATTAAGCAGCAATGTGCGCAGGTAGCGCTGACGGCTACGGTGTGCACTGGTATTTTTTTACTCGCCAAAGCAAGTGATTTGTCCAATACAAAAGTCACAACCCACCGGGAGGATGTTCCTGATCTGCGCCAACAATTTCCCGAGCTGGATGTGCTGGAAAACACCCGTTGGGTAGATGCAGGAAATGTAGTTTCTTCCGGTGGTATTTCAGCGGGAATTGATATGAGTTTATATTTGGTGGAGCGCTTGTACAGCCGCGATTTGGCAGAAAAGACTGCGCGGCAGATGGAATATGATTGGCACAAAACCAGCTGAACTCTTAATGTGCAGCAGCGTATTGAATGGACGTTTGCTCCGAAAAAAGCTCCAGCTGCAAAAAATTATTATCTTCCCGCAAATCAATAAACCTGACGCCCACACCCAATAAACGCACCGGCATATTTTTCCGGTTGTAAGCTTCAGCGCATAAACTTTGTAATTCATTGAGTGAAACAGCACTGGCGCTGCGTTCGATAGTGGTGGTGCTGAAATCGGAAAATTTTATTTTTACGTAGAGTTTTACCACTTTGTAATCATCATCCACGCGCCGCAAACGAATCGCCAATTGCTGGCTGAGCGACGGGATTTCATTCAGGCATTGCGGTAAGCCCGATAAATCATTCGCAAAGGTATTTTCTACACTCAGGGATTTGCGGCGGCGATCCACGGTCACCTGCCGGTTATCAATGCCGCGGCTTAAATGATAAAGGCGAGTCCCCATTTGCCCATAGCGTTGGGTTAATTCGAACACTGAAAATTTGTGCAAATCGCTACAAGTAAAAATGCTTGACTCTGCCAGTTTCGCCGCCATGGCTTTGCCTACGCCGTAAATTTTATTCACCGGTAATTGCGCTACAAACTCTGGTACTTTGGCTGGCGTAATAACAAATTGGCCATTGGGTTTATTCCAATCGCTGGCAATTTTGGCGAGGAATTTATTGGGAGCAATGCCAGCAGAAACGGTAATACCAATTTCTTTGTGAATGCGTGCGCGAATTTCCTGCGCAATTAATGTTGCACTGCCATGATGAAACTCGGAATCACTCACATCCAGAAAAGCTTCATCCAAAGAGAGCGGCTCGATCAACTCTGTGTATTCATAAAAAATACTGCGCATCTGCATGGAGGCATCGCGGTAGGCATCCATACGATGGGGCAATACCAGCAAATCCGGGCAAAGGCGTTTGGCGTGGCTGGTCGGCATGGCAGAGCGTACGCCGTAGCGACGGGCTACATAATTACAAGTCGATATAACCCCTCGACTTTCACTGCGCCCACCCACGGCAATGGGATGGTTCACCAATGATGGATCGTCGCGCATTTCAATCGCGGCGAAAAAACAATCGGCATCCAGATGAATAATTTTGCGCATTGAGAACGTATTTGCTGAAAGCTGTTAATCAAGATTGCTGTATTTAAACACAGTGTGGATAAAAAACCAGTGTTGGCGGTAAAAAGGATAGTGCCTGGTACAGCCAGGTTGCGGCAGTAACGATTAGCTTACTTCCAGGACGTACTTCTGGTAAGCCGTTCAGGACAGTGTGAAGCCTGGTAACATCGGGTAAAATTAGGTTAAATTGTATGACTATATTATCTCTGGGGTACTATTCTTGCTCTGCCTGATTTAACTATAAATACAAACTCTGGAGAAAATCCTATGCGTTTTATCAAACCGCTCGCGGCAGCTATCGGCCTGTGCGCATCCTCGCTGGTCTTTGCCAATACTCAGTTAAGTGTGGATACCACCAAGCCAGGCCCGGTCATTAATAAAAATATCTATGGTCAATTCGCCGAGCATTTGGGGCGCGGCGTTTACGAAGGCTTGTGGGTTGGACCAGATTCCAAAATCCCGAATACCCGGGGCTGGCGCAATGATGTGGTTAGTGCATTGAAAGAGATCAAAGTCCCGCTGGTGCGTTGGCCTGGCGGGTGTTTTGCCGATGAATACCATTGGCGCGATGGCATTGGCCCACGTGCACAGCGTCCGGTGAAAGTGAATACCAACTGGGGTGGCGTGGAAGAAAATAATGCGGTAGGCACGCACGAATTTTTTGATTTGGCAGAAATACTCGGCGCTGAAACCTATGTGAATGGCAATCTCGGTACTGGTACTGCGCAGGAAATGGCCGAGTGGGTTGAATACATGACGGGAGAGGGCAAATCTACACTTGCTGAGTTGCGTCGAAAAAATGGCCGCGATAAACCTTTTCGTGTGCATTACTTTGCGATTGGCAATGAGGCCTGGGGCTGCGGTGGCAATATGACGCCAGAGTTTTACACTCACCTTTATAAACAATATGCCAGTTTCCTGAAAACTCCCGAGCACAACAAACCGAAACTGATTGCCAGTGGCGGCCACACTGAAGATACCGCATGGGCCGATCATCTCACCGCCAATGTAAAACCCAATTGGAGTTTGCGAATGGATGCCGTGAGTTTCCACTACTACACGCTACCGACTGGCGATTGGAAAGTTAAAGGGGCCGCATTGCAGTTTCCTGAAACTGAGTGGATGTCTACATTGGTTAATACGTTGAAAATGGACCAGTTCATTATCAACAATAAAAAGGTAATGGACAAAAATGATCCGGAGAAAACGGTAGGTTTTTATGTGGATGAGTGGGGCACATGGTTCGACGTAGAAAAAGGCGAGAACCCTGGTTTCCTTTACCAACAAAATAGTTTGCGCGATGCAATCGTAGCTGCATTGAATTTGAATATTTTCCACAAACACGCAGATCGCGTGCATATGAGTAATATCGCGCAAATGGTGAACGTGTTGCAGGCAATGATTTTGACCGATAAGGAAAAAATGATCCTGACCCCGACCTATCACATTTATAAAATGTATGTACCATTCCAGGACGCAACGTCATTTCCACTGGAGTTGAAAAACGTTCCGCAATATACCTTGGGTAAACAATCAGTTCCGGCGGTAAGTGCAACGGCCGCGCGCGGTAAAGATGGAAAAATTTATCTGGCATTGGTAAATACCAATCCCAATAAAGCGGAAACGGTGGATATTAACCTTGCCGGTGTGAAAGTTAATTCTGTCAGTGGCCAGGTGTTAACCGCGAAAGCGATGGATGCACACAACACGTTTGCTGCACCGAACAACATTAAACCAGAAGCTTATTCTGCAAAGGCAAGCAATGGCAAACTGGCGCTTGATCTGCCGGCTAAATCAGTTGTGGTTGTAGAAGTGAAGTAATGCTTTAAGTTGTTGTTATCTTAAAAATCCCGGGCCAGGCCCGGGATTTTTTATTATCAGTATTATCGATTTGCTTTTTGATTCATGGCTTGAGTCAATTCCTGATTCACCACACAATATAACCCTCCTGACATTGCTTATTTCTACAGAGATATAACATGAAAAGAATCCATGGATTGCTATTGGGTATTCTGTGTTCATCCGCGTTTGTATTTGCTGAACCAGTACAATTGATAACGGCAGACAATGCCAATTATCTCTATACCGGTCGTATCGATTTTGCAGATAAAAAAGCGCCGTCCATTTCCTGGACTGGCACCAGTATCAAAGCCAATTTCACCGGTACATCATTGGCATTAAAGCTGGATGATCAATTCGGTAAAAATTACTTCAATATTTTTATCGACGGCGAAACACAGCACCCTTATGTGCTCGAAGCAAAACAGGGTGAACAAACCTATGTGATCAGCACCGCATTAAAAGCAGGCAATCACACGTTGGAAATTTACAAACGCACTGAAGGGGAAGAAGGTGCAACTGCATTTAAAGGCGTGTTGCTGGACAAAGACGCGAAATTGTTGGTACCACCAACGCGCCCTAATCGCCGCATTGAAATTTACGGTGATTCCATCACTACTGGTGCCGGCAATGAAGGTGCAGACAATGGTATGGATCATTTGCTAAGCGAAAAAAATAATTATTGGGCTTACGGTGCTATTACGGCGCGGAATCTGAATGCAGAACTGCATACTATTTCGCAAAGCGGTATTGGCATTATGATTAGCTGGTTCCCGTTTATTATGCCGCAGTTTTATGACCAGCTCAGTGCAGTAGGCAATAACGATACACAATGGAACTTCAGCCAATGGACACCTGATGTCGTGGTGATTAATTTATTCCAGAACGATTCATGGCTGGTAGATCGCGAAAAACGTTTGCAACCTGCACCAACAGATGCACAACGTGTACAAGCCTATATTAATTTTGTGCGCAGTGTGCGCGCCAAATATCCCAAGGCGCAGATTATTTGCGCACTGGGTAGTATGGATGCAACCGCCACACCCAAGTGGCCGGGTTATATCACTACGGCGGTTGAACGTATGAAGAAAGAAAATAACGATCAAAAACTGGATACGATTTTCTTTGAGTTTACCGGTTTCGGCGGCCATCCACGTATCGCGCAACACAAAGCCAATGCAGAAAAACTAACAGTGTTTATCAAGCAGAAGATGAATTGGTAAGGTCGATTAAGATAAAAATGCACATGAAAAAGCGGGCGATTAAATCGCCCGCTTTTTTTTACCAGAAGAAATTAGCGTTTCAAATCCAGCAAGCGGAAATAAGCGGGTTTAGGTTGTTGCTGGCGATCAAATAACAATGGATAGTTGGTTCTGCCTTTGATCGGAAAATCATTCAACCAACTGGCATCGTCACTCACACCCCAGAAAGTTACGCGATCAACTTTATCACGGTGCTTAATCAGAATTTTAAACAGTGACTCATATGCCTTCGCCAGTTTTTCTTCCACGTCTTTGGGTAAACCTTTAATGTAAGGATCGCGTTCGGGTTTATATTCAAAGCGGGTGGAAATTTCTGCAACCGGTAAATTCCATACCGAAGGCAGTACATCAATATCCAATTCGGTGAGATGCACTTTCAAACCTAATGCAGAATAGGCGAGGATGCTATCTTCAAAATCCTGCATATTGGTTTCCAAACCGATATGTGCTTGCATGCCCAAACCATGGATCGGCGTATTGCGCTTTTGCAGGCGTTTCAGCATATCGAGCGTTGCCTGGCGCTTATCCGGGCGTTCATTGTTGTAATCGTTGTACATCAAATGCGCTTTGGGATCGACTTCGTGCGCGAGATTAAACGCATTAACCAGGAAATCATCGCCCATGATTTTATACCAATGGCTATCGCGCATTTTGCCATCATCACCTACAGCTTCATTCACAACGTCCCAGGCGGCGAGTTTACCTTTGTAACGGCCCACAATGGTGGTGATATGTTCTTTTTGTTTTTTCTGCAATTCCGCTTTGGAAATATAGCTGCCATCTTTATTTTTAAATACGCTGTCAGGAATCTGGCTATGCCAACCTAATGTGTGCCCCACCATATGCAAATTATGTTTGCTGCCAAACGCTACAAATGCATCTGCATCGCCCCATTTCCAGCTGCCATCTTCATTGCGCATTTCACCCCATTTCATACAGTTTTCCGGGGTGATGGAATTGAAGTCTTTATTGATGATGGCAACCAGTTTTGGATCTTGTTTACTAATAATACTGGCGCTGAGTGCGGCACCAATTAAAAAATCGTCTTTATACGCTTCTTTTAAGCCGGTGGCTGCAGCGGCTTTTTCCGCAGCCTGCAATTTTGCACTGGCGATAATGGCAGCAGTTGCCCCGCTCATCGCTAACAAATGTCGACGTGATATTTTCATTGTTATCTCCTCAGTTGATAATGGTCTAGTTATTGAAAATTGAGTATTATCGAAAGTTATTAAGTATTATTGAGTTGTTAAAGCTGTTTGATCACCGGCATCGGGCAATGTTTGTGGATCAAACCAAAGCTCCGGGCGATCAATTGGTGTCTCTTTGGAGAGCAACGGATTTTCCAATTTAAATAATTTGCGATTTTTCATATTGGCTTTTTTCATCACATCCTGAATAGCTTTATCACCATAAAAAACTTTGTCAAATTCGCCTTTGGCAATTGCGCGCTCAAAGCCGGTTTGCAGATCTTTAGCCAATTGTTTATTCGTCGGTGACACAAATAAGTAAAAGGGCATACGGTAGTAGAGCATTAAATTTTTTTCTACCGCTAATTCCATGTTCGGGCGCGATTCCAACTCACCAAAAGGTTCATGCACACCGCGCGGAAATGCATCAAACCGTCCCCCCTCCACCATATAAAATAATCCGGGGTATTTATTGGTTTTAATGACCTTAAAACCATTGGCCTCCAGAATGCGACCATCGGCCCAGGTGCGACCTTGGCCAATCGTTAATTTTTTTAAATCGTCCAATGTTTCTACTTTATCGAATGTGGCCTGGTCATTTTTATTGATGATAAAAATCCGGTAGCCCAACAATCCTTTGAATAGTGGAATGCGAATTGGCTGCAATTCGGACTCTATATCTTTATCGGATGATGCCCAGCACACATCCAGCAATCCGTTGGTGCGCACCTCTTCATTCAGGCGTGCCTGAGTGAAATCTTCGTGGATAGCTTCTACTTTATAGTCGGGGTTATCACTATGGGCAATGGCAAGCTTAAGCATTTTGATGGCATAGGCTGCATTGGGGTCGCTGTAATCGTTGACGCGCAAGATTTTTTCGGTAGAAAAGGAATAAGAGCTAAGGACTGCAATAAAAAAGAATAAGCTGACGTTTTTTATCATTTTTAGTAGGCACATAAAGGATGTTGCTGCTCGTTATTGATATGGTTTGCCACCAGGTCATCCTTTACATTTATTAAGTGTGTATTCTTGTATACCAGTGTTATATTTTCAATGACTATAAGGTAACGATTAAAAATAATCTATGGGGGTTGGTGTGCGCCGGGCATTTCTTTACAAAATATTCATTTTATTGACGGTTTCTCTCGCAGTAATCACGCCTGCCCATGCAGAAGACGGTTATGAGATGTGGCTGCGTTACCAACCGGTCACGGAACAAAAACTCCGCAAGGCTTATCAGCAACAACTGGGAGCGATTGTGGCTGAAGGCAGCTCACCAACACTGCAGGCAGCAACTACCGAGTTGCAACGGGGATTAGGTGGTTTACTGGCCAAGCCAGTTGCTATTAGTGAAAAATTATCGAGCAATGTGTTAGTTATTGGTACGCCCGCAAGCTCGCCTTTAATTGCATCACTGGATTTATCGGCGCGTTTATCGGTATTGGGTAATGAAGGTTATCTGATCGAGAAAACGCGCATCAATAAACGCAATGTCACTGTCATTGCAGCTAATTCTGATACAGGCGTGCTATACGGCAGTTTTCATTTATTGCGGTTACTGCAAACACAGCAAACGCTGGATAAAATTTCCATTAGCAGTGCACCAAAAGTACAACACCGTGTAATTAATCATTGGGATAATTTAAACCGTGTGATTGAACGAGGTTATGCAGGGTTATCGTTGTGGGATTGGGGCACATTGCCGGAACATAAATCGCAACGTTATGTCGATTACGCGCGCATCAATGCATCACTTGGTATTAACGGCACGGTGATCAATAATGTAAATGCTGATCCGCGTGTGCTGAGCGATCAATTCCTGCAAAAAATTGCAGCATTAGCGGATGTGTTTCGCCCTTATGGAATAAAAGTTTATCTATCGATTAATTACAATTCACCACGTGCATTTGGCGATCTGGATACTGCAGATCCACTGGACCCCCGCGTAGCAAAATGGTGGCAAGAGCGCACCAAAAAAGTTTACGAATACATTCCTGACTTCGGTGGCTATTTAGTAAAAGCCAATTCCGAAGGTCAACCCGGCCCGCAAGATTACAAACGCGATCACGCCGATGGCGCTAATATGCTGGCCGCTGCATTAAAACCTTACGGTGGTGTAGTTTTTTGGCGCGCATTCGTCTATCACCCGGATATCGATGATCGCTTTCGCGGTTCTTACGATGAATTCAAACCGCTGGATGGAAAATTTGCAGATAATGTGATCCTGCAAGTTAAAAATGGTCCCATCGATTTCCAGCCACGCGAACCTTATTCCGCATTATTTTCCGCGATGGAAAAAACCAACATGATGATGGAATTCCAGGTCACACAAGAATATTTTGGTTTTGCCACTCACCTTGCGTATCAAGGCCCATTATTTGAAGAATCATTGCGCACAGAAACCTATGCAAAAGGGGAAGGCTCCACAATTGGTAATATTCTGGAAGGAAAAACCTTCAACACAAAACATACAGGAATGGCGGCGGTAATTAATCCGGGAACAGATCGCAATTGGACTGGTCACCCGTTTGTGCAATCAAGCTGGTATGCATTCGGGCGTATGGCGTGGGATCATAATATTTCTGCAGATGTCGCTGCCGATGAATGGCTGCGTATGACATTTACCAATGATAAAAAATTTATCGAGCCGGTAAAACAATTTATGTTGACGTCGCGTGAAGCTGGCGTGAATTATCGTTCACCCCTGGGCTTAACGCATTTGTATTCACAGGGAGATCACTACGGCCCCGCACCCTGGACTGCAAATCTGGAGCGCCCGGATTGGACTGCAGTTTATTATCATCGCGCAGCCAAAGATGGTATTGGATTTAATCGCACCAAAACCGGTTCCAATGCAGTCGCACAATATCCGGAAGCCTTGGCTAAACAATACGGTGATATAAAAACCGTGCCGGAAGATTTATTGCTGTGGTTTCATCACGTCAGCTGGGATCACAAAATGCAATCCGGCCGGACCTTGTGGAATGAACTGGTACACAAATATTACGATGGTGTAGCGCAAGTGCGTGGCATGCAACGCGAATGGGACAAGTTTGAATCATTTGTCGATGCAGAACGTTTCGCACAAATAAAAGCACTATTAAAAATACAAGAGCGCGACGCCGTAATCTGGCGCGATTCCTGTGTGCTTTATTTCCAAACGTTTTCCGGCAAACCAATTCCCGCAGAATATGAGCAACCAAAGCACGATCTTGAATATTACAAAACCCTGGCGCGCACGCGCTATGTTCCGGAGCCATGGCATCCGGCTAGTTCCAGTCGGGTATTGAAATAAACAGGGATGGTTTTTAGCGATATAAATATCGTTCACATAGCACGCTATAAATTTTCTAAAAAGGTGGCATCTGCCACCTTTTTTCGCTAAATATCGATTCGATATAAAACCTATAAAAAGTTGGCACCAAAAATCCCCATCCTGTTCCATTTGCTTTTCATCTTATCGGCGATAGATGTAGGGATAACCCTACAGGCTGGTTATCATTTAAGTTAACTAATCCATATGGTAATGTTTATTTATTTCCTGGTGAGGGGCTGCCTTCGTCTGATACTGGTAACGCGCGTACTTATGTAATGTATCGTTCGGGTTACGTTGACACCAGGTTCTATATAGAACGGAGTTTTTCAGTGTCGCCAGTGTTCCCATAATGAATATTTCATTGCGTCTTTGGTCATGGGGGGCTGATGCACTAAATATGCATACCAATAAATTAATTATTTGCCAATTGGCGGTAAAAAGGCGGCTTTTTTTCGTTACCGACAGTTCACATTTTTTAATATTATGTGCTTTCGGCAACGAGAGGTTTGTATGTTAATTAAAGAACTCAGGCAAAAAAGGCTGCTATCCCAAGAGCAGCTTGCGGAATTGTGTGGCTTAAGCCTCCGCACAATTCAACGGGTGGAAAGTGGCCATAGAATTGGCTTTACTTCATTACGAGCGCTCGCTGCTGAATTTAACGTTAATGTTGAATCACTGGAGCAGGAGTTATATGCAATGGAAAAAGTATCGAATGAGTTTAAAGAGCTACCACTGTGGTTAAAATTATATATTGGGAGTGGTTGGTTTTCGGCAAATAGGGAAGAGTTTAAAAAAATAGAGTTATTTTATTTGATATTAAGTGTATGTTTTCTGGCCTTTTGGGGAATAAATTCAATAGTTGATTTTGTTCCCGCACCTGCTGGAACGGTGGCAGTGCTTGGTAGTTTTTGTACCTTGGCTGGTGCTTATAATGTTTCCGTTACTATTCGAACGGCAGATAGATATGACGTTTGGTCACGGCTCGAAGCTACCTTACCTAAAAGCTTTTTTGGCTTTGGTGGGCGAAAAAGGTAATGCATCGCAAGTCGGTGCAGTTTGACTATTGAAATCGGCGTTAGCCATTAAGGAATATATGCATTTACCCATTGTTTTTTTGTCTTTGTTTTTTATTGCCATCGTGGTTTCATTATTGCTATTTATGTCTCGGTTGAGAGAAAGTAAATCCTATGAAATCGAGTATGAAAATGAGTGTGAGCGTATTAAGTCTATGCCACATATTGAGCCACCTTGGTATAGGCCACCAAATAATAACCTTAAATTTTTCAAAGCATTGTTACTTATAAGTGCTTTTATATTTTTTGTTTCATGCCTTTGGTTTTTCCTTGGCTAATTCAGTAATCAAAGAAACGAAAAGTGAATGGTTGGTTGGAATGTGCCGAGCAGGAGAGAAATGATGCATCCAGGTACATTGAAATACAATGAGCAGCAAGAACAAAATCATAAGGTGGTGTGTGATTGGCTCGCTCTCCAAATCAACAGAAAATTACCCGCAGCTGAAAACAAAATATGGCATTCTCATCCGGTGTGGTTTTTGGATGGCAATCCGATTGTTGGATACAGCAAACAGAAACCTGGTATACGCTTGATGTTTTGGAGTGGTGCAGATTTTGAAGAGCCAGGATTGAATATATTGGGTGGTAAGTTCAAGGATGCATCGGTTTTCTATAATGATGTTTCAGAAATAAACAAATCCGATTTGCAGCGATGGCTCAAAAAGGCCCTGGAAATTCAATGGGATTATAAAAATATAGCTCGAAGGAAAGGGCAGTTGGAGAGGTTAAAATAGTGAATAAAATTTGGAATGGATTTTTCTCCCGTGTGCTGTGTTAGGTCGCAGCTTAACTTTTTATGAACGTTATTTTTATATACACCCTTGTATTATCTGTTCCGCTGATAAAATTTAATGAACTGCTTTCAGGTATTCTTATCCAGCTTCCGCTGATGTAGTTTTTCCCATCATGTAATAGTTCACCTGATAGAATCAATAATTCGTGGCGACAGGCGGAATTTATAATCAATGGCTGGTTTTTTGCCAAGCACTCAATACATACAGATTCATAAGAGCTATTAAACAACGGGCAAATATTCCTGCCGCCCTGAATAGCCCAGCAAGCAGAATCATTAGTGTCAATGCGCACAAAGTTACTTTCATTGCCTGGCATTTGCCGAAGCTTTACAAAAATCATTGCGCCTTTTTTGCTTGACGGAGCATGCCCTGATCCCGGCGGGCTGCGAAGATACCAGCCAGCGGTATAATCCTCACCATCTTCTGAAAAAGTACCGGAGAGAACCAAAATTTCCTCACCTTCAGGGTGTTGATGATGAGGAAATGTGGAGTTTTTTGCGTACCTTACAACGCTGGTCGCTCGGGCAATTTCGTTGCCAATGCGATCCAGCATAACGCGATCTACTCCTTTTTGTGGTGATTCGGTCCAGATATATTGATCCGGCGTGACAATGGCAAGTTTCGAAAAGTCGGCATTAATTTGCATCTTTTTCACTACATATAAAATGGTTAACTAACAGTGTATTAATCAATAGCCTTAATTGTCTGCAATTTTATGTTCAATGTTGGATATTGAAGCGTACTAATAAATCCTCACCCACACTGGCAATCAATCCGGCCATGGTCTTTAATTTCCCTGTAGTCTTTTGGTTAGCTACTCGTTTAGTAATGCTTTCTTCGTTCTGATTTTTGATTGTATATTATTTTCAAAGGGACCGTTTCGTATGACGCTTATGATGAAAAACGTATCTAATAATTTTATAGATGTTATTAATGATAAAGCTATTAAAAAGTTATATAAAGATTCTGAGTATACCGACGAACGAAAAACTATCAGGAAAAAATTTTTGGCATTGGCAAAAGAGGGTTTTGCAGACAAAGAATTCGTGAGAAGTTTGTGGTTGGAGGAGCGAATCAAAGGGCTTCCCAATTGTAGTCAAGGCTCCTTTGTTTCCAGAGGCGAATATCCGGAAGTTGAAAAGAAGCTGGTTAAAATACTGGAAATTATTGCTAAGGGAAAGAATACGGAAGAAAGCTATATCAAATGTTTAAACGCTTTGGAAAAGCTAAAATCAGAAGATGATATTCTTCGTATCCCTTATGCCATGCTTCATAGGGCTTTTATTGGTTTCTATCCTGATCAGCACGTTGATTGGGTTGCAAAATCAATCATAAAAATAGAACTTGAATGTTTCAGTCTGTACCATGATATCAACATCAATCTCGATGGAGTTAATAAGAAAAATAAATGGTTTTTAATTAGTACGAGATTGAGGGCAGCAGCAAATTCTCTGGCTAAAAATGTAGATCCTGACTATGTGAGATATGCCGTTTCTTATGTTATAAAAGCGTATAGAGACCACACAGATGACATTGTCAGTCATACTTCAGGTCTTCTCGCGACCACAAGAACATACACTGCTGGTGAAGTAGATGTGTGGCTGAATGAGGTTGGTAAATTACAGCCTAAATTTCTGGACTGGTTACAAAATAACAGATATGAATTCAAGGTTCAATTCGATGCAAAATCTGGTGGTGTGTGCGATGTTTACGCAGAAAAGAACAATCAAAAGTATATCTTTGAGTTAAAGCATTTTTCTGATGCGGGATTGGATGAGTCTATAAAAATCAGAATGGCAATAGGTCAGTTGTTAGAATATGGGGTTTGGGATGGTAGTGTTAAGTATGATGGACTTTGTTTGGTTACAAACAAAAGACCAACACCGTCTAACTGTAAATTCTTGAAGAACTTGATTACAAAATATAATTTTGGGTTTAATTGCTTGTATCTGGATAGAAATGGCCAATTTGTTCCATTGATTAAACCCTTTTAATGAATTTTCAAATATTTCATTATGCGTAAAAAATGATAAGTGAACTGAGGGCGGCATTAGCCGCCTTCATCTTTGAGACTTAACGGATTAGATGCAGCTTTGCTGTTAAATTATATACATTTTTTGATCACATACTTTCGATTTTTCGTCATATTATTGAAACATTGAAGTGTTATTGGAAGTAAAAATTTGTATATAGAAAAAGGATACGGGTTATTGTGCTTAATGTATTAAAACGTATCTTCAGTATTACTGCCTTTTGGCTCTTTATTCTTTGGGGTGCATGGATTTTTTTCTTCGCATCAAAAGGAACCAATGTCGCTTTTCAATCGTCGGATGGAAACTGGGCTGATAATGAGAGCTTATTTAAAGGCCGTGATTTCGAATCTATAGTTTATTATTTTGAGAGCTATAAAATTCGTTGCAATGTTCCGGATGCTATTTTACAGCGGATTACTGATAAGCCTGTTATTTTCTCTCCACAAGCATGGTTTGACGATTACTCCGATAAAAAATGGAAAGTCCCACTGGTTTCCCTGCACCAGAATTTACACGGAAAATATTATTATCCAGATGCATCGGCCGTGCATTGTTATAATAAGGGGGCGCCATTAGGAGATAGGGAGTTTTTGGAAGCGAAGGTAGCAGATTATCTTTCTTCGTTGTAGATAAAAAATAGCTTTTTCCCGCCCTGATTATGGAGGCGAAAGGTACAATTCCGTATGCATTGAATTTGCAAAGGTATTCAACGAGAACAGAACTTTGTAATTTTTATTTTCATCTGCTTACATGTTCCTTTTATCCCGGTAAACACTTGTCAAAAAAATGAATGCTTATCAATGAGAGGTTCACATGACATACATTGATTGTTTCCTAACTCCTGTTCAGCGTGCCAATAAAGCTAATTACGAAAAACTCGCACATATTTCTTCTGGAGTGGTGCGCGAATATGGCGCGCTACGAGTTGTTGAGTGTTGGCTGGATGAAACTGGTACAGATATTTCGACATATCACTCGGAGAGTGCGCGGGAATCCCTGGATAATTACGGAACTATGACTGCGGCAGCTGGCGCTACTAAGGAAGAAACTGTTGTGATGTCATGGATTGAGTGGCCAGATAAGCGCAGTCGGGATGAAGGTATGAAAAAGTTGATCGCTGATCCGCGTATGCAGTTCGATAATATGGAACCGGTATTTGATGGTTCGCGCTTGATTGCAGCAGGATTTCGCCCGATGCTGGATCACTCTGGTTAAAAACAGATAATGCATAAATAAATGTTAGCTGGAATTTGAAAGGCGCTTTTGTGGAATACTATTTAGCTCTTATCAGTATCGCAATTGTTTTATTTGTAACTACCAATATCGACGATATTTTTATTTTATTGGGATTTTTTTCAGATCCGAAATTTAAACTGCGCCAGGTTATCCTTGGGCAATATTTAGGTATCACAGCCCTTTATGGCATTAGTGTTATTGGTTCGCTTATCGCGTTAGTGATATCGCCTGTGTATGTGGGGTTACTTGGTTTGGTGCCGGTTTTTATCGGGTTGAAAAAAATATGGGAGTTGCGCAATAGTGCAGCGGCCGACGAGGAAGAGTTGCATAATCATTCGGTAACAGCTAACGGAAATAGCAATCTTATTGCTGTTGCAGCTGTCACCGTGGCGAATGGTGCTGACAATATCAGTATTTATGTTCCGTTATTTGCTACAAAGTCTGGCTATGATATTGCCCTTATTGGTGTGATCTTCGCGGTCATGACCATGGTTTGGTTGATTAGCGCTAATTGGTTGGTTAATCACCGCAGTATTGGTGCTCCGATTCGCCGTTACGGACACAAAGTGTTGCCTTTTATTCTTGTTGCGTTAGGTTTTTTCATTCTTTATGAGGCTGGAAGTTTTAATCTTCTGTTTTGAAACTATCCTGAAAATTTCCACAGCAAGTGAGTTATTCGTCAGGAACGAATGTGAATCTCAATGGTTGAATGAACAATTTCTTCGTGTACAGAAAGACGTTGGCGAATAATATCGGCAGTTAATGACATATCTTTTGTAACCACGGCGAGTGCACAGGAATATACATTTTTACCCACCCGCCATACATGAAGATCTGTGATGCGAGTGTTGTTATTGTCATCTTCTGTTTCTATGACTTCACGAATTTCATCGACAACCGGATGATCCATTTCGCGATCAAGTAATATTTTTCCTGTATCGATAATAAGGCCCTTCGCCCAGACAGCAACCAACACTGCACCCACGATACCCATAACCGGGTCCAGCCATGACCAACCGTAAATCCATCCACCTAAAAGGGCGATGATAGCGAGAACAGATGTTGCTGCATCGGCAATAACATGGAGGTATGCAGACTTCAGATTGAGGTCATGATGCTTGTGGTCGTGGTCGTGGTCGTGGTCGTGGTCGTGGTCGTGGTCGTGATGAGTGTGTGCGTGGGAATGGCCATGATCGTGGTGATGGTGCGCTTTACCAAGAATCAATGCGCACACAAGGTTCACGATCAAACCCAGAATCGCAATTACAATCGCTTCCTGATATTGAATAGGTTGCGGTGAAAGGATTCGTTCAATAGAGGCAATGAGCATCATGACCGCTACGCCGATTAAAAACAGTGCACTGGTAAATCCCGCCAGAATTTCAATTTTCCAGGTACCAAATGCGAAGCGGGGATCTTTGGCGTAGCGTCGCGCGGTGACATAAGCCATCGCCGAAAGTCCTATCGCTACCGCGTGCGAGCTCATATGCCAGCCATCGGCGAGCAAAGCCATTGAGTTGAGCCACCAGCCCGCCGTAATTTCAATAACCATCATTACGATGGTGATCCACATAACGGCTTTGGTACCGCGCTCCGCAGCTTCATTACCGGTATCAAAGATATGGTCATGGGTCCATTTGGATAAGTCTTCATCGCGCATGACGCATTTTCTCCGGCAGGAATTGGTTATTTAAAAAATTGTTTTTTAAAAATAATTTAAAAACGGGATCCACTGATTATTTGAGATAAGTGCGCAGCACGCTGATCAATTCATTAGCGCCCTGCGTTCGCTCTGCATCATCGGTTATCGAGGGCGAGGCAATATGGTTGCGAATGTGCTCTTCAAGCACTTCACTCATGAGGCCGTTGATTGCACCTTTTATTGCCGCAATTTGTTGCAACACTTCCGCGCATTCTTTTTCTGCTTCCAGCGCGCGCTCTACGGCATCTACCTGGCCGCGAATACGGCGAACCCGGCTCAATAATTTGGATTTTTCCTGGATCACATGGCTCATCGTATGCGGCACTCAAAATACTATAGGGGGGTATAGTATTTATTATAGGCAGGATGGCTGCCGGAAATGAAGCGATTATTTTGCGTAAACCTTACTAACACGCAGGTTGAATGGTGCGGAAACGCGATATACTGGTTGCCCAACCAGTAATTGTTGTTGTGCCCATGCTTACCAATGCGTTTCTGTTAACTCGTCAATGGCGCGATACCCGCGAAGGTGTTGTACTGGATTTGTGGTGGGCGACAGAATCCGGTGGTTGCTGGACGCAAATTACCGGGCAGGAAGTGGTGTTGTTTGTTCTGCGTGAGCACGCCGAAGAGATTCGCCAACTGCTCAAATCCCTTCGCCAATGGCGCATGGCGGAAGTGGAATTAAAAACATTTCATAACCAGCCGGTTAACGCGCTTTATTTCAAACAACATCGCGTTGCGCGCGATGCACAGGATATTTTCCAGCAGCACTACATCAGTTATTGGGAGGCGGATATTCGCCCGCCTGAACGCTACCTGATGGAGCGTTTTATTACAGCGGCTGCGCAAATTGAAATTTCATCGCAGCAAATTCCGCTGCGCAATCCCAAGCTTGCAACCATTGGCGATAGCCAGTGGCGTCCCGCCTTGAAAATGCTGTCGCTCGATATAGAAACTTCCATGGATGCCAAACAACTTTATTCCATTGGGGTCTGGTGTGATCGGGGACAGAAAGTTTTTATGGTCGGTGAAGGGGAAAATACTGAAACGGTAATTTTCTGTGCAGATGCAAAACAATGTTTGCTGGCATTTTTTGAATTTTTACACACGGCTGATCCGGATATTTTAATTGGCTGGAGTGTGGTGCAATTTGATTTGCTGGTGCTGGAAAAAATCTGTAAAAGCTTGCAGATGGAATTGCAATTGGGGCGCGGCGGGCAAGCCATTCATTGGCGCCACGATGATGCTGATAGCGGGCGCAGTTATGTGGTCATTCCCGGTCGGGTTGCGTTGGATGGTATCGAATTATTAAAAGCGGCCAATTACAGCTATGAAAGTTATTCGTTGCAAAATGTGTCGGAAAAATTGCTGGGTCAAGGAAAATTATTGAGCGGTGATAATCGCGGCGAGGATATTACGCATTTATTCAAACACGATAAATTGGCGTTGGCGAAGTACAATCTGCGTGATTGCGAATTGGTGTGGGAAATTTTCCTGAAGCAGGAATTGCTGGCGTTTGCAATGGAGCGCAGCCAATTAACCGGTGTGTTGCTGGATCGTATTGGTGGCTCGGTGGCCGCGTTTGAATATTTGTACCTGCCGCGTTTGCACCGGCGCGGTTATGTTGCTCCTAATCTGGGAGAGCTGGAGTCCGATGTTGTTAGCCCTGGCGGCTATGTAATGAATTCGCAGCCGGGTATTTATGACAATGTATTAGTGCTGGATTTTAAAAGCCTGTACCCGAGCATTATCCGCACGTTTTTAATTGATCCTTGCGCATTTTGGGTTGCCCAACACCAACAGCTGGATGAGCAGCAAACGGTACCTGGTTTTAATGGCGCTTATTTTGCGCGCGATGATCATATTCTTCCGCAAATCATTGAACAATTATCGGCTGCACGTGATCGTGCCAAACAACATAAAGATGCGCCTTTATCCCATGCCATAAAAATTATTATGAACTCGTTTTACGGCGTGTTGGGTTCAATGGGGTGCCGCTTTTTTGATCCGCGTGTATGCAGTTCGATTACGTTGCGTGGTCATGACATTATCCAGCGCAGCCGCGACTGGATTGAGCAGCAAGGTTATGCCGTTATTTATGGCGATACTGATTCGTTGTTTGTGTGGCTGGAAAATAATTGCAAAGGTTTGCCGGCAAAAAATCCTGCACAGTGTGATGTTATTGGCAAGCGTCTCGCCAAAGAATTAAACCAGTGGTGGCAGCACACTATACTTACTGAGTTTAATATTAAAAGCGCGTTGGAAATTCAGTACGAAACACATTATCTGCGTTTTTTAATGCCCACTATTCGCGGTTCGGAATTGGGTACTAAAAAGCGTTACGCTGGATTGATAGAAATAAATGGCGTGCGCGAAATGGTGTTCAAGGGTTTGGAAAATGTACGAACAGATTGGACGCAATTGGCGAAAGAATTTCAAGGTGAACTTTATCGCAAGGTTTTTGCGGGCGAGGATTATCTGGATTTTGTGCGTTCTACCAATGATGAAGTTCTGGCGGGCAAACGCGATCTGGAATTAATTTATCGCAAACGTTTGCGCCGCCATTTACATGAGTATCAAAAAAATGTTCCACCCCATGTGCAAGCCGCACGCAAGTATGTGCAACTTACAGGGGAGTCCATGCGGCGTGGTGACTGGATCAGTTATCTGATCACGACCAATGGCCCTGAACCGGTGGGGCAATATGAAGTGGATATGTCATTGCGCCAAAGCCCGATTGATTACCAGCATTATATCGATAAACAATTAACACCCGTTGCCGATAGTATTTTGCATTTCTTGAATGAATCCCTGAATCAATTAGTGGATCAGCAATTATCCTTATTTGGTAAATGAGTTTTACATTTACTGACCTGTAACAGATCGTATCTGACAGGAACCTGTAGTGGGAAATCGAGTCGATAATCTACCCATCGATTTTTCCAGCAGGAACCTTGTTATGAAATGGTTTTGTGTCGGCTTTCTTTTGTTTATATCTGCCTGTAGTCAGCGCCAGGTTTACGATTCCATCCAAATTAATCAGCGCAATGAGTGCGAGCTGCTAAGCGGTGTGCAACGCGAAGAGTGCTTAAAGCGCCTTAATCCGGATTATCAGGCATACGAGCGTCAGCGTCGGGATTTGCTCAAAGAAAAACAATAAGTTAAGGCATAACGTTAAATTAATGGTTGGTATTGTGAGGAAGTTGCCGTTCGGGCTATAGTCCGCCTTCCTTAGTTACTGACAGGTTGCCCCATGTCCGATATCGATGAAGTTCTGGATTTACTGCGCGAACATAATGAATCCGTGCCGGTACCTTTGGAATTACCCGATGAAGACCATCTGGTCGAAATTGAAGAAGAAATCCTTCTGCCGATTCCGCGTGAGATGCGCACTTTTTTATTGGAAGCCAGCGATGTGGTTTACGGCGGTCTTGAGCCGGTAACCGCTGCCGATCCCCATTCCCATACCTATTTGCCTGAAGTTACTGCGGTTGCCTGGTCGCAAGGTGTGCCGCGTCACCTGATGCCACTGTGTGAAATCAATGGCAATTACTATTGTGTCGAGCCGGAAGGTGAAGTGGTGTTTTGGCGTGATGGCGATGTAACCGATGAAACCTGGCCTTCGGTGTGGCATTGGGTCAGGGATGTGTGGCTGGAGTCTTGATGGACTCCCGCCGGAAGACGCGAGTCAGGTCACGAAAATAGATTCTTGTGCCACACGAAATTTACCGCTGGGCTACACTCAATCTCCCGGTCACTACTAATTGGTGGCCCCATCAATCCGTAATGAGTATTTGCTGTGCGATTATCCTCCGCCATTACCTTGAGTTTGCTTCTGGCTTTG
Source organism: Cellvibrionaceae bacterium (assembly GCA_021151825.1). Classification (GTDB taxonomy): domain Bacteria; phylum Pseudomonadota; class Gammaproteobacteria; order Pseudomonadales; family Cellvibrionaceae; genus Cellvibrio. The sequence continues at coordinate 507,817 of JAGKWQ010000003.1, read as the reverse complement.
GCCAGCGGGCAGCTGCTGGCCGAAGATCAAGTCGCTGGTGAAGGAGGGGGAGCTGAGGCAGAAATAGGGACAGAGACAGGAAAGTCGCAAGAATCCAGTCTCTCCGATTTTGAAGCCCAGGTTCGCCGCGTTGCCGAACAAACGGCGGCGGATGAAAAAGCGCGTAAGGAACAGGAACGCAAAGAATATGAAGCGGCTGCTAAAAAGCAGGAATTCAAATTCTTTAAGTACCGCAAAGATGGCGCAGTTGCCTATTCAGACCGCCAACCGCATAAGACCGATTTTGAAGTTATCGTTTATAACTCTTGCTATGCCTGTAATCCGCTCTCACGTATTGATTGGCGCGGCACCCGTTTGTATCTCACTGAATTTACCTATTCCATCAGCCGCAATGCGAACAAATATGGCGTTGATCCTGCGTTGGTACGTGCGGTTATCCATGCTGAATCCAACTTTAATCCGCTCGCTCGCTCGCGCAAGGGCGCCAATGGCTTGATGCAGTTAATGCCGGGAACAGCGCGGGATATGGGCGTAAAAGATGCGTCCAATGCGGCGGACAATATTGAAGGTGGAGTAAAGTATCTTGCCTGGTTACTGAAGCGCTTTAAAGGTGATATCACCCTTGCCACGGCCGCTTACAATGCGGGGCCGGGGGCGGTGGAGAAATATCGCGGCGTTCCGCCTTTTGAAGAAACCAAAACCTATGTGTTCCGTGTGAACATCCTGCATCAACGCTACAAAACCCAATTGGCATCCCTCGCGCGCAATTAGCTTTTTTGTGGTTCAACTTCCTCATCCTCATGACTCCTTTCCAAAACTCTCTTTGGGCTTATTACTGGTCTGTTGGGAATTCTGACTTCATCTCTGTCATTAATAACAAAAAATTCTAATTTTGATGCCATTTTTTGCTCAAATAACAGGCGTTTTTGCCGCTATAGAGATTAGCCCTCAATCTTTGTGATGTGAGGCCTCCCTAAATTTCTAGCAAAAACGGATGGCATTTATGATTATTTCAAACGCCTGGATTGGCATGGCCGCGCAGCGGGACTATCGCGAAGAGCACAGTGTTTCTGAAAGCCTGGAATTTTGGTCAGGGCAACCGGCGCTGAACCCGCGCGAAAGTGGATTGGCAGAGTTGGTAGAACCAACTGAAATAGAAGTGGATCTGTCCCGTGCCGGTTCATTGTTATCGATGTATCGCACGAATGATAGGTTCGATTTAACTACCCAAATGGATTCCCGCTCACGATTAAATCTAATGATTCTGGAATCGCTTTATAAATCCATCACCGGTAATGATCTAAAAGTCACTATGCCCGGTGAGCTGCAAACAAAAATAAAAGCCAAAATGGATTCTCTGACAGTGGAGACTACGCCACCTGCGCGCGCAAGTGCGATGCGCGCTAATACTGGCTCTGGATTGGTTTATCAGCGTCATGAACGTTATCAGGAACAAGAGACATTAAAGTTTCAGGCCGTTGGAGTTGTGCGTACAGCAGATGGCCGTGAAATTGATTTTTCTGTCGTTATGAATATGAGCCGTGAATTTGTGCAGGAATCCAATCTGCAATTACAAGGAGGCAGCAAAAAAATTGATCCGCTCGTAATTAATTTTGACGGGCAGGGCGCAGCACTCAGTCAAACCCGGTTTGAATTTGATTTAGATAGCGATGGTAGTGCAGAGCAAATTGCGCAGCTGCGTCCGGGAAGTGGTTATCTGGCATTGGACCGAAATGGGGATGGCGCCATTAATAATGGCAGTGAATTATTTGGTCCTAGTAGCGGGCGCGGTTTTGCGGAGCTCGCTATGTATGATGAAGATGGTAATAATTTTATCGATGAAGGTGACAGCATTTATCATCAATTGCGTATCTGGATGACCAATGAAGATGGAAGTACACAGCTAGCTGCGTTGGGCGATAAGAATATCGGTGCGATTTTTCTCGGCCACGTGTCATCGCCTTTTCAATTAAAGGATGCAAATAATAATTCATTGGGAGAAGTGGCTAATTCCGGTATTTATTTAACTGAGGATGGCAAAGCCGGCGTTATCCAGGAAATTAATTTAAGCGTTTAACGAAAATTATTTTTCAACTTTTATTAAACAACAAGCCCCTGATTCGGGGCTCGTTGCAGTGGTCATAGCAACAATAATTGTAATAGATATCTAGAGCTTGTTGTTTACTTGGCATCCGCGCGAACAACCAATTCATTTCCACTGCGCAAACTTGCGAACGATTCGCTGCCGATTCCGGTAGCGCGAACTTCTTCGTTAAATTTCACATGCAGAACATTTTGCGTTTTGTGTTCACGCAGTTTTACGGTGAGGTCTTCTGAATTTACCGCGAGAATTTTACCTTTGATTTCGCCGGCAACAGGAGTGGATACGCGATTTTTCAACGTGACAGTATCGCCTTCTCTTAGTGATGCTAACTTCATTGCGCGGCCTTTGGTGGTCGCAACTTTTGCGCCTTTCACTACATTAAATGTTTTGGTTTCGCCGGCTTCAGTTTTGATGGTAATGGTGCTTGCAGCTTCGCTTACGCTTTGCACAACACCGGGAACTTCTTTGTAAGAAACAAAAGAGTAAGCGCTTGCGAAAGAAGAAAGGCTCACCAGTGAAACCAGGGCCAGTGTTTTTACAAAAGGAACTTTAGTCATGATAAAAAACCTCTAAACAATAGGATGTTGGGGAAAACAACGTTGTCATCAGCTCGCAAGTTGATTATAGGGAAGAGGTAAAATTATTTGTTACTTTTTGTTACGATTTTTTAAACTGTTTTGTCACTAAAAGCCAAATAAACAGCATTTTTATTCATATATGAAATATAAAAATGTATTTTAAATTTAATAAGTTATTAAAAGCACAAAATAGAGGCATCTTTCCTTTTTTGTGTTACTTATTGTAATGTTTTGGTGTTTTTGATTGTTTGTTTTTGGTGCAAAAAAGACAACGTTGTCTGTTGCCGGTGCGTTTTTGGTGCGTAATAAAAAACCCGCTAAAAAGCGGGTTTTTACAAACGAGTAAATACAGGATGAATTATTGGTTAAACAGAAATTCCATCAATGCATTTTGTGCATGCATTCGATTTTCTGCTTCTTCCCATACAACGGAATCGGGAGCATCCAGAATTTCCGCGCTAACTTCTTTACCGCGGTATGCGGGCAGGCAGTGCATAAATACAGCGCCGCTGTTGGCGCGGCTCATCAGCTCTTTATTCACTTGATAACCAATAAAGATTTTTTCGCGTTGTTTCTTTTCATCTTCCTGGCCCATGGAGGCCCAGGTATCAGTCACTACCAAATCGGCACCGGCAACTGCAGCGCGCGGATCATTACTTAGCGCTACGCGATGTTGATAGGGTGTTACAAATTCATCTTCCGGTTCAAAACCTTTCGGTGTGGCGATACGCAATTCAAAATCACATAACTCGGCGGCCTGAATATAAGAGTTACACATATTGTTGCCATCACCCACCCATGCAACTGTTTTTCCGGCGAGTGAACCGCGTTGCTCAACATAGGTTTGGATATCGGCCAGCAATTGGCAGGGATGAAATTCATCGGTTAAACCGTTGATAACAGGTACACGCGAATATTCGGCGAAACGCTCGACAGTGTCGTGGCCAAAGGTACGGATCATCACCATATCGACCATGCTGGCAATGCAGCGTGCAGCGTCTTCAATGGGTTCGCCGCGGCCGAGTTGTGAATCTTTGGTCGACAGGAAAATTGCATGACCACCCAGTTTGGCAACACCGGATTCAAAGGATACACGGGTGCGGGTGGAGTTTTTTTCGAAAATCATGGCCAGCACTTTGTTATCGAATAGGGCTGGGGCTTTGCCCTGGCGCAGCAGGGCTTTGAGTTCGATGGCACGCGCGATGATGTGTTGGAGTTCGTCGCGGTTAACGTCGTTCAGGGTTAGGAAATGTCTCGGCGCCTTGGAGGGAACCATAATCATGCTCTTTATATTGCAGCGCGCGCGTTATTGCGCGCACTTGTTTAAAACTCTGTAACCAGTTGTACCACCTTGGCAACCAGTTCATCAGCTTCTGCGTCCGTGAGGATAAAAGTGGGTAGCAAGCGGATGGTATTCAATGAGGTAACGTTGATAAGTACACCCAAATCGCGCCCCTTCTGAACCAGATCACCACAAGGTGCATTCAGTTCGATACCAATCATCAACCCTTTGCCGCGAATATCGACCACTTTGGCGTTGCCTGCCAACGCCACTTTGAAATCATTCAATAGCTTGTCGCCCAGTACTTTGGCGCGTTCTATTAAACCCGACCTTTGCAGTGTTTCTACGACTGCAATACCAGCGCTACATGCCAGTGGGTTGCCGCCGAAGGTAGTGCCGTGGTTGCCTGCTTGTAGGACTTCCGCCGCTTTGCCGTGTGCGAGGCAAGCGCCGATTGGCATGCCATTGCCCAAACCTTTAGCGGTAGTGACTACATCCGGCAATATGCCGTTGTGCTGGTAAGCGAAGTAAGTTCCGGTACGGCCATTGCCGGTCTGGATTTCATCTAGCATTAACAATAGCTGGTGTTGATCGGCGATAGCACGTAATTCGTTCAGGTAATTAGCCGCCGGCACACGTACACCGCCTTCTCCCTGAACCGGTTCAACCAGAATGGCGACAATATTTTTGTGTTCAGCAATCGCGGTTTTTACCGCAGCTACATCGTCATAGGGAACACGGATAAAGCCTTCCACCAGTGGCTCAAAACCAATCTGCACCTTGGTGTTGCCGGTGGCCGTCAGGGTCGCCATGGTTCTGCCGTGGAAACTATTGCTCATCACAATGATGGTCGGGTTTTTCACGCCTTTGTCATTGCCGTATTTGCGCGCAATCTTGATGGCCGCTTCATTGGCTTCTGCGCCGGAGTTGGAAAAGAACACCTTATCCATACCTGAAACCTGAATCAGCAAGTCGCCCAAACGCTGTTGCTGGGGAATGTTGTATAGGTTAGATGTATGTACCAGTGTCGCAGCCTGTTCGGAAATGGCTTTGGTCACTGCAGGATGGCTATAGCCAAGGGCGCACACAGCGATGCCGCTGATACCATCCAGATAGGATTTGCCCTGATCGTCCCACACTCGGCTGCCTTCGCCCCTGGTGAGGGTGAGGGTTCTGGTGCCGTAAGTGTTCATCAGACTGGTCATGACAATCTCCGTAAAAAAACAAAGCCGCAAGCCGATCAGGGAAAGGCCATCAGGCGATTAATATTCATTAGTAAGCAGAGGGATTTTTTGCTGGTCAGAAGCAGGTTGCTGACGGCGGATCGCGGAAATTACGTTACGCTCGGCAAAAAATAGGCAGCAAATATATAAGTTATTGCGAATATTGGCAAATTTGCTGCCGTATGGCACTTTTTATGACAGATTGAAGTTACTTTTTATAACAGCTTAATGTTGTTTATAACAGGTTAACGTGCTTTCTATGACAAGTTAAAGTTATTGCCCTGCACAAATTCCTTGGCAAAAATAATGTCGTTTTTGAGATGAAATCCTTCATCCGGTGGTTGGATAAAAAAACCTTCAAACAAGCGCACACCTTGTATCCACAAGCTGGAAAGGTTGCGTGAATTTTCAATTTGGGTTGCGATCACATGCACACCTTTTTGGTTGGCCAGGGTTACATAGCGCTCCAGCAATTTCGGGTTACTGCCTTCATTCGTTAATTTGGATGAAAGACGCAGGAAGCTGAGTGGCAGTTCTTCCAGAATATCCAATGCCTGGTCATTTTCCCCGGCGCGAGTAATACAAATACTGCAGCGGATATCACGCAATGCTTTGGCGATTTCCCGGGCCTGGTGAAAATGGTTAACCAGCCAGCTTTCTTCCAACATAAAGACGAGGCGGCCTTCGCCGCGCAACCGCGATGAGCGTAAAACATTCGCGGCAAAAGAAAAGAATGAGCTTTGCTGCAGTGTTTCTTCAGCGAGATGGATAAATAAGGTAGCTAATTCCCGCGTGCTGCTATTTTCGGCGATGGCGGAAACAGCTTGTTGTAATACCCAGCGATCCAATTCCAGGCGTTTTCCCGGTTGGTTAATCCTGCTGAGGAATTGACTTGCAGGTATTAACTCGCCGCCTTCATTGCGCAGGCGAGTGAGCACTGAAAAGTGTTCAATCTGCGCCTCTTCCAGGCTGATGATGGGTTGAAACGCAAGTTGCAAATCGCGGCTGAATACTATTTGTGAAAAATCGGGTTGGTTTTTGGTTGTGGACGTGAGTGTAGTAACAATAGGTGCGAGCGCTGTTGTGTCCTGCGCAGTGGTTTGTGGCGTGTTATCCAGTTGCTGCTCAAATGCCTGTTCCGCTTGCAATAGCGCATTGTTCGCCGTAGCCAAGCTGGATTCAAGCAGCACCACACCTAACTTGACCTCCAGTGAAATCAATTTACCCTTCACATTGAAATTATGGTTGCTCAGGTATTTGCTGATTTGTTCGGCGCGCTGCCGGTGAAATTCCAGGTTGCGTTTACCGGCCAATACACAGGCGACCAGATTGGAAAGGTCGGCCCATTGTTCATCGCTGCCCAGAATTTCATCCAGAAATTCGCAAAAATGTTCATGCAATCCGATTAGTTCTACCTGGCCCAATTGCTGGCTCAGCTCGGGTAATTTATCCACGCTCACATAATAGAGGGCGCTGGCTTGCCCGCTGGCGTTGTTGCCGTGAAGTTCTTCTTCGAGGGCACTGAAAAAATAGCTGCGATTAATTTGCTGCGGTTTTTGGGTATGGCGAGTGATGCGTGCTACACGGGTTTTCAGCAAGGTTGTATCAATGAGTGCCTGCCGGCAGCGTTCAATCAAATCATCGGCTTCGAAGGGTTTGGTCAGCAATGCATTAATTCCCAATGCACGAATATTGCGATGCAAATTAATGTCGGTATCTGCGGTGACAAAAATAATCGGCAGCAATAAAAATTCCGGATCCTGGCGCAGCAGTACCGCCAACTCCATACCGTTAATATCCGGCATGTGCATATCAAGTATCACCAGGTCAGGTTTGAATTGCGCGGCATGCTGCAAACTGTGCAACGGTTGGTTAACGCAAAGTACTTCCATACCGGCGTAGCGCAGGATTTCTGCTTGCAAATTGGCGACGGCGTCGTCGTCATCGACCACCATAACCCTATAGGTTTTGTTGTTCTGGTTAATTAACTGAATCAGTTTTTCGATCAGGAAATTAAAGTCCACCGGCTTGATTAAATAATCAGTACTACCTGCACGCAACGCGCGCAGTTTTGCATTCAAATCCGTGCGGCCCGACATCAACACAATGGGAGTGTTTTGCAACAGCAGCGATTTTATTTTGCGCAAGTTGCCCAGTGCTTGCAGGCCTGAGCCTTCAAAATCCGGATCAAACAGGATGATATCCGGTGAGTCCAGATACAGGCGCTGCATACAGGTTTGCGGATTATCAAAGTACTCCACCGTAAAACCGGCATTGCGTAAATACGCCGTGCACAACGTGGCGAGGGTGCGATCGGGGTCGATTAAAAATACCGTCTTGCCGCGCGCTTCCGGCAAACTATCGGGGGCAGGCGGGGGTTCAGCGGGATTATGCTGGTTATTGAGGCTATCACTTAATTGTTTGACCAGCTCTGCCACTTGCGCATATTCGGGGCCGCCAAAATGGCGTCCGAGGGCTTTCATATCACGAATGTAACTTTCCAGTTGTCCCGCTTTCTGGCGCAATTCGGCAAAACCAAAACTGGTTGAGGTCTCTGCCATCTTGTGCGCGAACTGCTCAAGGGCGGCTATACCCTGCTCACTCCAGTTGAGGTGACGCAGATGTCCCCAGATGTGCTCAAGACGCCGTGCCTGCTCCGGCAGGCTCGCGGCAAATTGTTGACGCAATTTTTCTAACTGGCTATGGAATTCTTGTGGCATAACATCGTCCAGATAAATTCTTCTTTAGTATAGAAGCTGTTTGCCATTTAAGAGTTCAAGGTGAGCGGTGTAAAAAATAGTTTTAATTGATGAGTCTTTCATGGTCATTCCACAGAATGACGCTTTTTGAATAATCGCCCGATGAGTTCTGCTTCGCTATGAAATCCCCCACATTTTTACCGCTCGGTTGCATGGCGGCAATAACGCTGGCATCTGCTGCGGCTTCTGCGCAGAAAGCCCCTGAAGTTATAGAAACCCTTGTTATATACGGAACGCAGGTTGAACAATGGAAGTTAGCACGCCAATCCATCACCAATACTCAAACTGATTTTGGTGCGGGCGCCCGATTGGACCCGGCTGAATTACTGCTTGCCATACCCGGCGTGCAAGTGGATTCCCGTACAAACTATGCGCAGGACACTCGCATCAGCTTGCGGGGATTTGGTGCTCGCTCGGCCTTCGGGGTGCGGGGAATTGATTTGTTAGTTGACGGTATTCCCATGTCAACTCCCGATGGGCAGGGACAATTATCCAGTGTGATGCTCGACGCGGTAACCGCTGCTCAAGTATTGCGCGGGCCCTTGGCATCGCTTTATGGCAATGGCGCCGGTGGTGTGATTGCTGTACAAACCGCTGTGCCGCAGCAAAGCCAGCTTGCAGTAGCAAGTGTTGGCGGCGATCAGGGGCTGAAGCGTTATCAGGTGCAAGGTGATTTCCGCCGCGAGAATTTTGCCGTGCGCGGGCAATTTGCCGATACTCGTGTGGATGGTGATCGCCCCCATTCAGCGGCTGAGCGTGAGCAGGCGGCAGTGCAGCTGTTTTACACCACATCAAATAATCTCGATGTGCGCATCAAGCACGAGCAAAGTGATGATCCTTTACTGGAAGATCCATTGGGGTTAACGCCCGAACAATGGCGTACAGACCCCTGGCAAAAAAATCCGTTGGCTGAAACTTACAACACGCGCAAAAGTGTCAAGCATCAGCAAACCTCAATAAGTTTGCGTGAACAACAAGGTGCGACTCGCTGGCAAACGGCCGTGTGGCAAGGCGAGCGCGATATCACGCAATACCTGGGTTTTATTGGTGATGGCATCTCCGGTAGCGGTGGTGTGGTGGATCTTGCGCGCGATTTTGCCGGAGCCAGCGCCACGGTTACGCACAGCACGCAATTATTGTCGGTACCCATTGAATTAAGTCTCGGTGCCGAGGCTGCAAAAATGGAAGATCGCCGCCGGGGCTATGTCAATAATCTGGGCGTGGCAGGCGATTTGCGTCGCGATGAATTGGGCGAGGCGAGTGGTCGGGATATTTATACGTTGATTCAATTGAATCCGCTGCAACCATTAACGCTTTATACCGGCGCAAGACGCAGTTGGCTTGATATCGACGTCGATGATTATTTTATTGTGCCCGGTAATCCGGATGATTCGGGTATGCGTGATTATCGCGAGCATTCCTATGCGTTAGGTGGTAATTATCAGTTTGCCAATCACTGGGAAATATTTGCCAGCACCGGGCGTGGTTATGAAACGCCGACACTCACGGAAATGGCTTATAAAACTGGTGCAACAGGTTTAAACACGCAGTTGGAAGCCGCGATCAATCACCAGCACCAATGGGGTTTGCAATACCAGCAACAAGATCAACTGCAATTTTCCATCACCCATTTTATTATCGATACTGACAATGAAATTGTGGTAGATCAATCTATTGGCGGACGCACCAGTTTCCGCAATGCCGCGGAAACCGAACGTGAAGGTGTAGAATTATTTGCGCGTGTTGCATTGAATGAACTGTGGAAACTGCAAGCCAGCGCACAATCTATGCACGCCGATTATTCGGCGGGCCAATGGAGTGGCAAGCAATTACCCGGTGTTGCGCGCGAACAATATCAGCTTGGCGTAGAATGGTTGCCGTTGCGCAATGATTTATTGCAAGTGAATTTAATTGCCCAGCAACGCTCACGTATTTTTACTGCCGATAACAACCAGATTGCCGCGCCCGGCTTTTATACGCTGGATTTCAGTGTGCAAGGTGAATACGAAATCCAATCCTGGGGATTGGATTGGTGGTTGAAGCTGGCTAACTTGCGCGATGAAAATCATGTGGGCTCAGTTGTTGTGAATCAAAGCAATGGCCGTGCGTTTGAGCCGGCGTTGGGACGCAATTTTTCTGGCGGTGTAAAAATTGCACATCGTTTTTAATAATTATTTGACCATATATCGTTACACATCTTGTTAGTGGATATTTTTTGTGATTAATCTGGATACGTTACCCTCCTTACCGCTAACGCAATTGCGCGATCATTTTTTTAACGCGTTACAGCAAACACCGCTATTGCTGGAGGCCGAACCGGGCGCGGGCAAATCCACGCTCGCTCCTTTATGGGTATTGGCAAATACCATTGGCGAGCAACAAGTATGGTTAATCCAACCGCGTGTTTTGGCTGCGCAAGCATTGGCAGAACGACTTGCAGAATTGTTACACGAAAAACCTGGTGAGACCGTTGGTTATCAGGTGCCTTACGATTCACGGATGAGTAATCGTACGCGCCTGGTATTAATGACGCCCGGCGTATTGCTGCAACGTTTATTGCAAAACCCCACGCTGGATAATGTGGCCTGTGTGATGCTGGATGAAATTCATGAGCGCAGCGTCAATCAGGATCTCTCCTGGGCTTTCTTACAAGAAGTGCAAATCCTGCGCGATGATTTGCAGCTTGTCTTGATGAGTGCAACACCGGACCCAGCCTTGCAACAACAAATTTCCAATCGCCTGTTTGCACCGGGGCGTTGTTATCCCGTGACATTGGAATATCAACCCGCAAAACAATTACCTAATCAATTCGCCGAAAAAACTGATGAGCACTTATTGCGAGTGCTACGTAATCATTCGGACTGGCAGCAACAAACGGTATTGGTTTTTTTGCCGGGGTGGCGTGAGATTGAAGACTGTGCGCACGCGATAAGTTGCACATTTCCAACACAAAAAATTTTCCGCTTGCACAGCCGCGTTGCAACGGTTGAACAGCATAATGCGTTAGAGTCGGCGCAGGGGCCACGCATTATTCTCGCGACCAATATCGCTGAAACGTCGCTAACGATTGCGGATGTCACATTGGTAATCGATTCGGGGCTTGCGCGTCGGGTGGATTACGAACAGCGCACGGGTATTTCACGGTTGCGTACTTCGCGTATCAGCACGGCGAGTGCGGAACAGCGTCGCGGTCGTGCGGGACGTGTGCAAGCGGGACATTGCATTCGTTTATGGTCGCAAGATCAATCCCTCGCCGCTGCCGATTTACCGGAAATTCGCGCAACAGATTATTTACCACTGGCATTGCGTATTGTCCATTGGGGTAGCCCCGCAGAATCTTTACCCTGGCTGGAAAAACCTAATGCCCTTGCGCTCGCATTTGCACAACAGCAATTGCAACAAATGCAATTGGTGAATGAGCAGGGAACAATCACTGAAACGGGCGAACGTGTGAGCGAGTTAGGTACTCACCCTCGTATTGCTGCATTTTTATTATTGCATCAACAATATATTAACCGCACATCGTTATTGTTTGCATTAGCACTGCATTTTGAGCTATCTGCGGAGCAGGGATTTGAGGAGTTAATTGAACGTGCGGAAAAAGAACTTGCGCGTAATCGCCAATGGCAGCAGCAACAAAAACGCTGGTTAAAAGTTCTTGATATGCCAGTGAATGTTGGTGATCTTGCAGCTGATTTACTGGCACGCGCTTTTAGTGATCGTATTGGCTATCGCCAGGAATCAGGAAAATATCGCTTGAACTCCGGTATCAGTGTTGAGTCTTCACTCGCCAGTCAGTGGGCTGTGTTACCTATTATCAATACCAAACCCAAAAGCCATTCCGGTGTGGGTGTTGCTGTGCAATTAGGTGCCGATACGCAACGGCAATTGAGTCAGCAACAAACGCAACTGGAATTTAAACAGCAGCGTTGGCAATTGCACCGTGTATGGCGAATGGGCGGTGTGGTGATTGATGAGCAATTAATTCCTCTGGATGCGAATGAAGTCCCGCGCTATTTAACACAACACATTCAGCAGTTATGGCAGGAAAAAAGCAATACATATTTTCGGTGGAGTGATAATGCTAATCGCTTATTGCAACGCGCACGCTTGCTCGCTGATTTAAACCTTTGTGAATTGCCTGCATTGGATGACATTGCACTTTGCGCCGCGCTTGATCAATGGTTGATGCCATTTTTAAATTCGTCTACCCAATTGGAAAATTTGCCCTGGCTGCAAGGGCTCGAATTTTATTTGGGTTATGACACTTGCCAGTCAATTTCCAAATTATTGCCGGAAAAAATTGAACTGCCCAGTGGTCGCAGTGTAGTTGTGGAATTTTCCAGCGAAGGCAGTGCAAAGGTTGCGGCCAAGTTGCAGGAATTTTTTGGCTGCGAACAGTTGCAACTGGCTGGTGGAAAAATTCCGCTGCAAATACATTTGCTGTCACCTAATGGTAGTCCCTTGGCAATTACCATGAACTTGCAAACATTCTGGCAACAAGCGTATCCCGATGTGCGTAAGGAAATGCGTGGTCGTTATCCGCGTCATCCATGGCCGGAGAATCCGCTGGAGCACGAAGCAACTGCACTTACCAAACGCAAATTAGCTCAACAGTCTGGCGATAAATAGCAGGTTTGTTACTTAATTAGCTAAATACTTCATTTAAAATTTCGTTTCGCGATAAAAAAATGCGCAGGATCGAAATTGCCCTTGGCGTGAGATTTCCCTGTCTATACTCAGAATTCGATCCGGTTATTTGGCGGGTTATTTTGACAAAGGGAAAATCAATATCATGCATAAACCCTTGTTATTTGCCCTGATGCTCGGCAGCGTTCCTTTTGCGTTTGCGGAAGGTGATGCCGAGTCGGGTGCATATTCCTGGGCTGCTGCTTTAACGCTGGAATCGGTAACTAATCTGGATGGCGGTGTAAAAGAAGGTACGCGTGAACTTGCTAACCTGGATATTACGCTTGCTATTGATACTGATCAGGCAAATTGGTGGAGCAATGGTGAATGGTTTGTTTACGTGTTGGGCGATACTGGTAAAGATCCCTCGGAATATATCGGCGATATGCAAGGCGTTTCCAATATCGCCACTGATGAAGCCCTGAAGGTTTATGAGTTTTGGTATCAACACAGTTTTGCCGATGACAGCATCAAAGTTTTATTTGGTTTGCATGATTACAACTCCACATTTTATTCGTTGGAGTTCGCCGGTTTATATAGCCATCCCTCGTTTGGGATAGGCCCGGATACGTCACAAGCTGTTCCTTCTATTTTTTCTACCACGGCTACCGCATTGCATTTTACTTTTCAGGGTGAACATCAATATTTACTGGCCGCTATTTATGACGGTGTGCCCGGTGATCCGGATAATCCACGCGGTACCCATGTTCAATTTAATCACGGTGATGGTTTATTCAGCGCTGTTGAATGGGGCTGGGCTAACGATACTCTGGATAAAATTGCCATAGGCGCGTGGCAACAAACGGCAAACGTTGAAAACCCTGTAAATGGCAACATCAATGATGACAACACTGGTGTATACATCATTGCGGAAAAAAATATCAATGATGTGGCGGGTATATTTTTGCAATTGGGGCGCGCAGACGATTTGTACAACCAATTGGAATATTACGCCGGTACTGGCATTACGTTTAATAGTTTCTGGATAGATGGCGATGGTTTTGGTTTGGCAGTTGCCCATGCGCGTAACGGCGATCCTTACCTTGAAACACATACTGATCTTGAGCGCGCAGAAACCGCCTGGGAGTTAAGTTATTTCGCACCGGTGATTGATCATTTAAGTGCGCAAGCCAGTTTGTATTACATTCAAAACCCTTCAATGGACGAAACCCTGGACAACGCAGTGGCATTAGGTGCGCGCGTTTACATTGAATTTTAATAGCGTTTGCAGATCGCAATGTTAAGCAAGTGAGGAAGGAATGAGCATCAAGCAATCAATAATTTGGGTTATCCTCGGGTTTGTTGCATTAATTGGAATTAACACGTTTGTTGGTTTGAGTACAACGCATAAACTTGGCCGTTTGCTTGATTATATTTCTGGCCCCGCATGGAATGCAGCAGATGGTGCAATGGAGGGACAAATAGGTTTGGAAGCACAGATCATTGCGTTGCAAAAGTTATATCACCGTGAAAAAAATTTTGCGGAAGTGCAGGCACAATTTGACGCAGCGGTTGCTATGGAAGAAGAAGCTTTGGGGCGTATGAAAAAATCCGGATTAATGGGCGAATCTACGGTAGCCCGTCTCGATCAATTATTAACTCAATATCACCAAACACGTAATGCGTTATTGGAAAAATTAAAAACCGGCAACGAGGCTGCTACAGAATATCAACAATTAAATAGTTTAATGGATCAGCTGTTGGCTTTTATTAGTAAAATGGAAGAGGAAGCAGATGGAAAGGTTGAAAGTGAGACAGGTAATGTGGCTAATGTGCAGTCTCTGGCAAAAATTGAATTGTTAGGTGCGTTATTGGTCAGTGTGATATTGGCGATAATAATTTTTCAATTCGCCAATAAAGTGATTGTACAACCCATTTCGCGGGTCACTGATAATTTGCGCGAACTAGCTTCAGGTTCTGGTGATTTAACCGCGCGCCTGAGCGGTGAAAACCAGAATACGGAAGTAGGGCGTTTATCCCACGCGTTTAATTTGTTTGTCGGCAAGTTGCAGCATTTAATCGGCCAGGCGCAACAAAGTAATAAATCGCTGACTGAGGCGAGTGTGCAAATAACCCAATCCATTGACCAAACCGCAAAAGGCATTGAAGTTCAGTTTTCTGAAATTTCCCATGTGGTATCGGCGGTGGATCAAATTTCTTCCATGCTGGATAAAGTCGTAGATGCTGCAGTGCAAGCGAGTGATGCCTCTATTCAAGCAACAAATACTACCGGTGCCGGTAATGATGTAGTGGCATCAGCACAACAAGGTGTTGATGAAGTGGTGCGGGAAGTGGATAAAGCGTCGCAAGTGATTTCAGCGCTGGTGGCGGACAGCCGCAATATTGGTTCCATGCTGGAAGTAATTCGCAGTATCGCCGAACAAACCAATTTGCTGGCATTAAATGCGGCCATTGAAGCGGCGCGCGCGGGTGAAAGCGGGCGCGGGTTTGCGGTAGTCGCGGATGAAGTACGCAGCCTGGCGTCACGCACGCAGGAATCGACCAAGGCGATTGAAACTATTATCGCCAATTTAACTTCCGGTTCTGGCAAGGCTGTGGAAGTGATGGGTGATGCCCAGCAAAAAGCATTGGTGATTAAAGCGAGAATTTCCGATACCTCTAATGCTTTTTCTAATATTGTGGTAGCTGTGGATCAAATCCAGAAAATGAATACGCAAATTGCGCGTGCGACAGGAGAAGAGAAGCATTCCATGCAACAAATAACTGGTAGCATGAATACCATTTTGCAGCAGGCGCGCCGCAATCATGATGCGGGTGAGCAGGTTACTCGTTCCCGTGAACATTTGGAGCTTGAGGCGCGCAAGCTGGATGGTTTGTTGCGCGAATTTCGCACCTGATATTTCTATAAAAAAATCGCAACGCCTTATCGTTAATAAAACGAGGTTAATAAAGCGTTGCGGTTTGCTGTATGATTTTATACCGCAATACCGACTTCCAATTCAGCAATTAATCCATCAGCGACATTGCCACTGATGGTGGCTAACTGATATTCCACTCCATCGTTAAACACATTATCCGCACTAAAACTGGTAACCGATGTGTTTTGTCCTTTTGTATAAAGCGCGGTTTCATAAACCGTTTTTGTCGTAGCTGCAGGGAATGCCATTTGTGAAATTGCTGTGGATCTTGCGGTGCTTCCATAAGCGGTTAAAAAAATCTGGAAATGAATATGGGTTATGCGTCCTGCATACCAACCAGGATAAATCGTAGTGAAATGAGCCACGCCGCCGGTATCGGTATATTGCACGCCGCGGCAATAGGTTTTACCGGATTGCCCTGCATTATTACTTTGTGAATAACCCGAATACAAACCATCTTTATCACAATGCCAAATGTACACATAGGCAGAAACCGGTTTGCAACTGTCGTTGATATTGACCAGTTTAATGTTGACTTGCAGTGGTACGCCGGTTTTATCTTCGGCAACATTTTCGCGCAATACGAGTGAATTATCGAGCAAGGTTGAAAGTGGAAATGGCCCGATAGTTTCGGTGGGAATTAATGTACAGATACCTGACGAACTACTTGCGGTACTACTTGATATCGGTGTAGTTGCATGACTGCTTGTTGATAATGTGTTACTGGACGAGCTGCTGGCAGCGTTCGAGCCGCTATTGGATGAACCACCACCGCAACTGATTAATCCTGTTGCACTCATAACACCCAGTGCCCCTAATGCGCCAAGTGTTTGTCGGCGTTGCAGATTGACAGTGGTTGGAAACCGATCGGGATTTAATAGAGAATTATTGGATTTTGAGGGTGGGGGGTGCATGAGTTTTCTCCGAATTGTTATCAATAAGTGGCTATAGGTATCAGCGGTCAGTGTTGATAACAGCTATGACCCAAGTATGGAAAAAGAATGCGGTTTTGATTGTGAAAGGATTGATGATCAACTATGGAAAAACTGTGGAAACGAAAACTTCGAAGGAAAAATGGTGATTTTTACAGAGGAAACGTGTGGGTTGAGGCCTTCCGTGGCCACGGCGATGGGTAAGAAAATCAGGAAATTTGCAGGCGATAACCCACGCCATACACCGAATGGATGATGTCTTCATTGCAAATAGGTTGTATTTTTTTGCGTAATTTTGTGATGTGCGAATCCATCGTTCTGTCACTAACAATGCGGTGATCAGTGTAAGCATTTTTCAATAATGTATCGCGCGAAATTACACGTTGCTTGTTCAGTAATAATGTTTCCAAAATGCGAAATTCTATGCTGGTAAGTTCAACGCATTGATCACCCACACATGCGTACTGGCGTTCTTTATCCAAACGCAATCCTTCCTCTTCATTGATTTCTGTTTTGCCTGTGCGACGCAAAACCGCTTTTACGCGTGCAATCACTTCGCGCGGGCTAAAAGGTTTGCAAATATAATCATCAGCACCCAGTTCGAGCCCTATCAGGCGATCAATTTCTTCCACTTTGGCGGTGGTCATAATAATCGGCACTTGCGATGTTTTACGTACTTCCTGGCAAATGCTTAAACCATCGCGTTTGGGGAGCATTAAATCCAGTAACACTAAATCCCATTTTTCGGTGAGGATTTTTTGCAACGCTAATTCACCGTCGCTGACTAACGTCGCTGAAAAATTTTCGCTGGTAAGGTAATCCTGGAGAATTTCGCCCAGATCAATTTCATCTTCCACAATTAAAATATTCATACTGCTGATACCTGTAATAGCAATGTCACTGTAATGGTAACGTCACGGTAATTTTTAAACCGCCGAGTTCGCTGCTGCTGATACTGATTTGCCCATCATGAGCTTCCACAATATTGCGACAGATACTCAGACCTAATCCGGCACCGCCAGTTTCGCGGCTGCGCGATGATTCGGCGCGATAGAGTCGTTCAAATAATTTTTCATGCAATTCCGGGGCTACACCTGGTGAAGAGTCTTCCAATATTAATACTGCTGTGTTTTCTTCTTTGCTGAGCGAGACTCTTATTTTTCCCGGCGCTTCGGTGTAGTTAATGCTGTTGCTAAATAAATTCAGTAGCAATTGTTGCAAGCGTTCGGTATCAGCAAAAATCCATAATGGCTCTTTGCTGATATTTTGCTCCAGCGTGAGTCCGGTCTGGGTTAGCTTGTCATGCAAGGACGTGCTTGTTTCTTCGAGGATTTCGCTGAAATCACACTCTTGTTTACGATAGCTCATGGCACCAATGTCAGTTAGCGATAGTTGGTATAGATCATTGATAAGGCTCGCCAGCCGTGTTGCATGTTTTTGCAAGCGGGCAATGGCCTTACCATCAAATTTACGCACGCCATCTTCAAGTGCTTCCAAATCTGCCTTTAATACTGCTAGTGGTGTACGCAACTCATGGGAAATATCAGCGACCCAGCGTTTGCGTGCCTGCTCGGTTTGCTCCAATGTGTGTGCAAGGTGGTTGAGATTTTCGGCCAGTGTGGAAATTTCATCCTGGCCTTTCGGCGTCAGGCGCTGTTGATAATCGCCACTACTTAATCGTTGCACATGTGCTGCCAGGCGTTTCACTCGTTGCGTGAGTAAGTAGGACAATGGAATGGCGCAACCTAATGCGATTACTAATGCAACCATGGCCATAATTAAAAAATGATTTTGTTGGCGTTTTGCGAATTCGTTATCGCGCAGATCGCGCAATGCGGGGTTCATTGGAGTACCTAGATAACCAACGCGTTTTTCTTCGCCATCGACAATGGTATGAATATCACTATAGAAGTAGGTTTCATTGCGCCATCTTTTTCCTGCGATCACTTTCTTTTTTTCATTTAGCAAAATGAAGCGTTTGTAAGGTTGGTGACGCAAAAAATCATCCATATTTTGTGGCGCACGCTCGCGATTATTTTGGGTGTCGCGATGAAGAAAAAAACGGTCCCGATCATTATCTGGATTGTTGTCAAAGTTATTATTGAGTTCCGGTGGCAAAGGAAATGGGATAGGTCGTTCGCCGCGTTCACGTAGATTCGCGGTATATTGCCAAACAAATAACTCCCAGTAATTGCGATTTATTTTAAATGCATCCCAATTACCCGTCATGCGGTATTGACGCTCCAGTGCATTAATCAGCCGGGCATTGCGTGCTGTTTCTTTTTGTTCCATGTAATGGTTAAAACCGCGCTCGAAACTCAAACGCGAATACAAAAATAAACCGCTGGTTAACAGCACGGCAAAAAAGGCAAACACCAAAAATACTTGAATGCGTAAATTGAATTTCACAGTAACAAACAACCTTTAAACAACAGAGGAAATAACCGGGTGGTATGGACAGAATATGCAAAATTGCCAGTTTGGCAAACCCGGGTGATTGGCCTGACTGCGGTGACTGGGGTAAAATGGCAATACTTGAGCAAATTACTCGGATATACGGTCTATACCCTTGTCCGGAAACAGTCTTTAGAGGGGACTTCCCCTCATGAATTCAGTCCCAGCAGATTATCGAGGTAGATAAAAGATGGACACGTTAGAAACGATCAAGCAACAAATCAGTGAAAATGCAGTGATTCTGTATATGAAAGGCTCACCTAGTGCGCCCCAATGCGGTTTCTCCATGCGCGCATCCCAAGCCTTGATGGCGTGTGGCCAGCGTTTTGCGTATGTGGATATTCTGAGCAACCCGGATATTCGCTCGGAATTGCCCAAGTTCGCCAACTGGCCAACCTTCCCTCAATTGTGGGTGAAGGGCGAGTTGATCGGTGGTTGCGATATCGTGACTGAAATGCATGAAAAAGGTGAATTGAAACCCTTGATCGATGCGGCTGTTGCTGGTTAATACTAAAGGCGGCTTCCGGTTGCGGAAGTCGCCCACTTCGATAAATCCCCGTTATTTACGTCGTTTTACGCCAGCGCTAAAAAGAGCAGAAGTGCGGCGCCTATCAAGCTGATTATGCAGAGTGATAATCCTATCAAGCGTTGGTGCGCGCGTTTGGCTTCATCATTTTGGTCTTGTAATTCATGGGCACGCCAGGCGAGTGCTTTGGACTTTTGCAATTTTTCACGCACTTGTTGTAAGGCTTCAATGTCTTGATCCAACGTTGGGCTTGGAGCATTGCGCTGTTCTTGTTCGAGCTGTTTGAGTTTTTTGTCCAGTTGCGCGAGTTTGTGGTCCAGCGCGGCGGATACCTGGCGAATTTGCATAGCAATTGCTCTGGAAAATAATCGATTTACCTTAGCAGAAGACAGTTTTTTTTGCCTGACTTCATAATCCACATATCGATTTATGGTTAAAACCTAATAAAATACTTTAAGTTTTAACGGCGTGTGCTATAAACCTGCCAGCGCGCGCTCCGGTTGATTTTGCTTGATCGACCGGCTAGTTCCCAGAGGAGAAAAGCACCCATGTTGAGAATGTTTAAAGCACAAGGTAATACGCTGCGCGAAGACAAGCAGCCGGACGAGAACACCCGCCTTGCGCTGAATAACGCTCTCTGGATTGATGCTCGCGAACCTTCTGATGAAGAGCGTGAAGAGTTAAATACCTTTCTGCGTGCCGAATTACCGGAATCCGATGATGTGGAAGAGATTGAGTTCTCGGCCCGTTATTTTCAGGATGGTGTCGGCATTCACGTCCACTCCCTGTTCCTTGCCCCTGGTGAATCCGGCCGTCATAGTACGGCGACGGTTGCATTTATCTTGCAAGACAAGCGTTTGATTACTGTGCGCGACGGCGATCTTGCCGACTTCCGTTTGTTGCGTATGCGGGTGCGTGCCGGGCAGATCCATGTTACTTCCCCGCAAGATCTACTCGTCACTATGTTTGAGCAAAAGGTTGAGAACCTTGCGGATGTGCTCGAAGACATTCATCGCAAACTGGAAGAAGTCAGCCATATGGTGCTGGAAGATGAAGAAGCCGAGCTGGAGGATGCGATCGACCAATTGGCAAAGCTGGAGGATAGCAACGGGAAAATCCGCCTGTGCCTGATGGATACCCAGCGTTCCATTTCTTTTTTGCAGCGCCATCTGCGTGAATTCTTTGAGTTGCAGGAAACTGCACGTGAGATCAAACGTGACGTGGATACCTTGATGTCGCACACCGCCTTCCTGTTTGACAAGATTAACTTCCTGATGGACTCGACCCAGGGTTTTATCAATATCGAACAAAACCAGATTATTAAAATCTTCTCCATCGCAGCGATGGTTTTCCTGCCGCCGACCGTGGTAGCCAGTGCCTACGGGATGAACTTTGAATATATCCCCCATTCCGATTGGAAATACGGGTTTGTGGTAGCGGTGTTATTAATGCTGTTATCGGCTGTGTTGCCATATTGGTATTTCAAGCGCAAAGATTGGTTGTAATTGTTTGGTGCCGATTTAAAAAAACGCCGTGGAGCTTTTGGTTTCACGGCGTTTTTTATTGCCCTGTAATATTGTGTAAGGAGTTTTGTGTAAAAAAGTTACGTTTCTGCCCTTGGTGAGACTTTATTTGGCGCCAAAATACACTAGGATTAAGTGTATTGGGGTACTACAGCGGATCACGGCATTGAGCGTAAAAGAAGAAACTGGCAGGGGCCTGAGCTTTGTAAAGCGGGTTTATCCTGCGCGAGCCTTGGGTTTGGGATTGGGCGCTTTGGCGGTTGGTGCGGCATTACTGCCGCAGCAACACTCTCTATTTTTTTGGGTGTTGTGGGCGGCTAACGGGTTTATCTGGCCACATTTGGCATATTTCAAAGCGTTGCGGAGCCAGACACCTTTTCAAACCGAGCGAAAACATCTGTTGTTTGATAGTACCAGTGGTGGTTTCTGGGTTGCTGCAATGGGGTTCAACCCGCTCGCCAGTAGCATGATTATTATGATGTTATGGATGAATAATATTGCGGCAGGCGGCGTGCGTTTGTTTCTCAAAGGCGTCGCCGGCAGTGTTGCCGGGTTAGCGTTAGGTTTGTTGGTGTTTGGTTGGCAGCTGAATCTGGTATCAGACCAACGGATTGTTTTTGCCTGCCTGCCCATGTTGATCGCTTATCCCGTCGCAATTGGTTCAATTACCTATCGTCTGGCAATACAGCTCCATAAACAAAAAGAATTGTTAAAACAGCTGAGTCGGGTAGATGGCTTGACGGGTTTGTATAATCGCCATTACTGGGAAACACGTGTCTCTGATTTGATGGCTATGGTCAGACGCAGTACCCAGCCGCTCTCCCTGATTTTGCTTGATGTGGATCACTTTAAATCTATCAATGATACCCATGGGCATCTGGCCGGAGACCAGGTACTACAACAGATTGCCCGATTATTGCGGTTGAACTTGCGTGAAAGTGAATTGCTGGGGCGTTACGGCGGTGAAGAGTTTGCACTGGTGTTGCCCAATACCGATAAAGATGCTGCCTATGCGACTGCAGAAAGGCTGCGTCGCCTTGTACAGCTGGCCCATTTTGACACTGATAAAGGTGTGGCCGCGTTGACTTGTACCATCAGCTTGGGTGTTGCCAGTTACCATGGGTTTCAGAGCTACAGCGATTGGTTTCGAGCAGCGGATAAAGCGCTGTATGCCGCTAAAGAAGAAGGGCGTAATAAAACTGTATTGTCTGGTGGCGGGCTCTACAGGGTTGGCATCGCTACTGCTTAGTGCTTATTCCTCAACCCACTCCCAGCGTAGTGGCTGGCCAAAATCGTCGAGGATAACTTTTTTGCGCGGTCTTGGTTTTTTGGGTTTCAGGGCAAGTGAAGGTTTTTTGCGCGCCTCAATGGCGGCGACAACTTCCGGTAATGGGGTACGATCTTCCTGACTGGTGCCCTCAAAGAGCGCTACGAGCGGCCCGCTCGGGTCCATGCGGCCACTTAGCCCACGCGGAACTTCATTAACGTGGCCGCCACCGTCCAGATATTGGCGGATTTGTTCCTCCAACTCCTGATGTAGCTGACGGCGGGTTTTTGTGGGTTTGATCATGAAATCCAAACGACCTGTTAAGCCAAAAGTAGGAAAAAAACGGTTGTTTCAACACAAACGCGGCCTGCCAGCATAACAGTCCGGCAGCAGATAGATCAAATTCCCGACAATATCGATATAACGGGGGCGCCTGGCGCTAAATTCCGCACCTCGCATCGCGCGCCGCCTTCCGGTAAACTGTGCACCTGTTAATCGCCCGCCGTTTCCCGCGTTGTAGTTATGACTCAAGCCAGCCTTAAAATTACCGAAATTTTCTATTCGCTCCAGGGCGAGTCCAATACTGTGGGTTTGCCGACGGTGTTTGTGCGATTGACGGGTTGCCCTTTACGCTGCGGCTATTGCGATTCCGAATACGCTTTCTATGGTGGTGAGCGCTTGGCGTTGGACGAAATCCTCGCGCGCGTTGCCGCCTATAAACCTAAATACATTTGCGTAACGGGCGGTGAACCACTTGCCCAGCGCGAGTGCCTCACCTTGCTCGGGTTATTGTGCGATGCCGGCTATAGCGTTTCACTGGAAACCAGCGGTGCGTTGCCGGTCGATGATGTCGATCCGCGTGTTGTTAAGGTGATGGATTTAAAAACGCCCGGTTCGGGTGAGGTCGGGCGTAATCGCTGGGGAAATATTCCACTGCTCGCGCCGCAGGACCAAATCAAATTTGTCATTTGTAATCGTGAAGATTATGAGTGGGCGCGCTTCAAGCTCGACGAATATCAATTAAACACCAAGGTGGCAGAAGTGCTTTTCTCGCCCAGTTTTGGTCAGATCACCCCGCTGGAATTGGCCGAGTGGATTCTCGCTGATAACTTACCAGTGCGTTTTCAATTGCAGCTGCACAAAATTTTATGGAATGACTCTCCAGGTCATTAAACAAAAATTTCTTCTGCCGCGCTCTGATTTTCTGTAGGTAATTTTTAATGTCGCAAACCAATCCTGTATCTAAAAAAGCAGTTGTACTTGTGTCCGGTGGTTTGGATTCCACGACTGTTTTGGCCATAGCGCGTAACGAAGGCTACGAATGTTATTCCATGAGTTTTGATTACGGCCAGCGCCATCGCTCGGAGCTACTCGCTGCAGAACGCACTGCAAAAGCCTTGGGCAGTGCAGATTACAAAGTCATTAAACTGGATTTGCGTTCGATTGGTGGCTCGGCATTAACTGATGAAACAATCGCAGTACCGGAAGAGGAAACCGGTGGGATTCCTATCACCTATGTGCCAGCGCGCAACACGATTTTTTTATCTATCGCGTTAGGTTGGGCAGAGGTGCTGGGGTGTGATGATATTTTTATCGGTGTGAATGCTGTAGATTTTTCCGGTTATCCGGATTGCCGCCCTGAATATATTGCTGCCTACGAAACCATGGCGAACCTTGCCACGCGTGCAGGCGCAGAGGGCAATAAATTACATATACGCACGCCGCTAATTACATTAACCAAAGCGGAAATTATTCAACAGGGAATTGCGTTGGGGGTGGATTACAGCCTCACGGTTTCCTGCTATCAAGCAAATGAGCAGGGCGAAGCTTGCGGCAAATGTGATAGCTGTCGTTTGCGTAAAGTCGGGTTTGTTCAGGCGGGTGTGGTGGATCCTACTCGCTACCGCGCTTAATTTATCGCAACAATTTCGCTTGCAACGCAATGTCTCCTGTAACATAGCTGCGCGCCAGTAATTGCTGTTCGAACTCCTGTATTGGCAGTGGTCTGCCAAAGAAATAACCCTGGAACATTGTGCAACCATTTTGTTCCAGGAACATTTTTTGCTCTTCAGTTTCCACACCTTCCGCAATCACTTGCAAATTCATATTCTGTGCCATGGCGATAATGGTGCGCGCAATAATCGCATCGTTAGGATCAATGGCAATATCGCGTACAAAAGTCTGGTCTATTTTTAGCTGTCCCAATGGTAAACGTTTGAGATAGGACAATGACGAATAACCGATTCCAAAATCATCCATGGAAAAGCCGATACCTTCATCCTGTAGTTGCTGCATTTTCTCAATACTTTGGTCGACGTTTTTCAACAGTGAGCTTTCGGTAAGTTCCAGTTTTAACAGGCGCGGATTTACACCGCTGGTTTTTACGATTTGTAAAACGTCTTCAACAAAATACAGTTGGTTAAATTGAATCGGGCTGACATTTACCGCAATGCTCAAATTCGCAAATGCCGGGTTGCTACTCCATTGTTGAAGTTGTTCGCACGCCTGACGAATAACCTGGCGGCCAATATTGACGATTAAACCGGTTTGTTCTGCGACAGGAATAAAATCCGCCGGTGAAACCATGCCATTCAAAGGATGTATCCAGCGCAATAATAATTCTGCACCGATGGCTTTATTTTGATGATCAATTTGCACCTGATAATAAGGGATCAATTGCTGGTGGGATTCATAGGCTGTGCGCAAATCCGCCTCTATAGCTGCACGCTTTTCCAGGCGAGATTGCATGTTTGGATCAAAGAAGCGAATCGCATTACGACCACTATCTTTTGCCTGGTACATGGCGACATCAGCATGGCGAAGCAAATCATCAATAGTGCGTGTTTGTCCTTTAAATAGATTAACGCCGATGCTAATCGTGCAGTGATAAACCGATTGCATCAAAGGGTAGGGCAAGTTAATCAAATTATGCAATTCTTCGGCACGTTTTTTTGCTTCCAGTGCGGCAGCTTCTGCTTCTTCCCCGAGATTATCAAACACCACCACAAATTCATCGCCGCCCAGGCGTGCGGCTAAATCGGTGGAGCGAATTACGCTGCTGATTCGCTCGGCAACCTGTACCAATAATTGGTCGCCAATATGGTGGCCGCGGGTATCGTTTAATAATTTGAAATGATCTATATCGATAAATAACAGCGCACCGTGTTGATTGGTGCGTGCACTTTGTGCGGTTAATAATTTCAATCGGTCCTGGAGCATTCGCCGGTTGGGCAAGTGAGTGAGTGGATCAAAAAAAGCGAGGTTATAAATTTTTTCCTGATCCTGTGCGCGGCGCAATTCGCCACCGATACGATCAGCAAAAATAAGCAATAACGAACTGATTTGCGGTGTAACTGACATGGCTTGTTCGGTCATCACCATCAATATGCCGACGGGTTTACCTTTGGCATTACGAATGCCCACGCCCATGTAACTTTCGATGTTAAGTGTGCGGAACATTTCATCGTCGGGATAGTGTTTGCTTGCATCGGCGGTAACAAAGCATAAATTTTCCGCGACGACATCGGCACAGGGTGTATTGCGCAATACGTACTGAAAGTTTTCTTGCAACACGCCATTTTTTAAATAAGTGTGTGTTGTTGCTTGCGTCGGATCATCCGGATTAATCAAACTGATGAGTACATGTTCTGCGCTAATTGCATCAGCCAATGCTTTTAAAATGGTGATAAAAAAATCTGGTGCAGAGGCAGCATCAGCTGCCGCTGCGGCCAGTGCCAAATCAAGGCCTTTGCGTTCGGTAATATCTTGTACTGTCCCTTGAATATGGGTTTTACCGTTATTAATTATTCTGTCGCCTTGCAATTGCACCCAGTATTTCTGGTTGGCAATTTCCAATCTGATCTCGAGGCTGATTGCTTTTTGTTGGGCGGCATTTTCTTTCAGGGCACTTTGCAGGCTTTCACGCTCATCGTTGTGAATGAATTCAGCAATAAAATCGCGCATGCTGCCGTGTAGTTTTTCAGCGGGAAGAGAAAATATTTCATGCATGGATGGGCTGAAGCTATAACTGTCAGTTGCCGGGTTCCAACTCCAGTGCGCAATCCGCGCCATGAGCTGTGCGCTTTCCAGGCGTTGTTCGCTTTGTCGCAATGCGTTTTCAATTTGTTTGCGTTCTGCGAGTTCCTGTTCAACTTGTAGTAAAGCTTTGCGCTGCGGGCCCAAATCGATATCCAGGCAATACATTTCTTTGTGATCGGGCGCATCAATTAATACATGGTTGGAATAAACCCACACCTCGTTGCCGTCTTTTCCGAGCAGAGCAAGCTCTCCTGATGGAATGGCTGCATCTTTTTCATGCCAATCCTCAATTCCCTGATAAACCATCTCGCGCATAAATTCCGGAATAATTAAATCTTCCAGTTTTTTACCCATCGCTTCCGCAGCGGTGAACCCATAAAGATCTTCACTGGCTTTATTCCAGAAAATAACTTCATGAAAACGGTTGTAACCCTGTACGGCGATGTTGCGTGTTGTTTCAAAAATATTGCGGAAACGCTGTTCGTTAGCGAGATCGGTTTGATGGGTGTGTACGCGTTTGGTGATATCGCGTGCAAGGCAAATAAAACGATCTTCTTCGCGGCGCAATCCCGCGCGTTTGGCGATCGACAATTCATACCAGAAAATCTGGGTGCCTTGCTCAATCATGATGCTTTTACCTTGGGATATTCCCCAATTATCTGCTTCACCTAGTGCACTAATCCATACGGATACCGAACTTGATGACAAAGTTTCGGAAAGGTTTTTCCCCAATAATGCGGGTGCAGATAGTGTGTGGTGCTCGTTGCCGCCATTAAAAGAAATGACTTGCCCTTCGCGATCTATTTCAAAAAGCAAATCGGGAATCGCATGGAGCACGGCTTCCAGATATTGCTTTTGCTCTTCCTGTTCCTGATTAGATTCGCCCAATTTGAACGCCGTGGTAGCAATTTCGGTATGTGCTGCAGTAATCATTAATCCCAAAATGGCCATGCTGGCGGCGTAGATCCAGATCACCCAATAACTTAATTGCCAATCCGGTAATGCAAATGGCCCTAATTGATGGACGGTGGACCACGTGGAAAGAAAGCTGAAGCCGATGGTAGTCAATGCCGAGCCGGGCAAACCAAAACGAAGCGCTGCCCAGGCGACACATACAAAACTGACAAATACGATGGGCAGGTGAATGTTGTCCGTATAATTGTTTAGCGGAAAGCACACCAGGCCAACGATCAGGCTGATGGCAAAAACGATAAAGAAATCCAGTTTGCGAGTGCGAATTTTATCGATGTGCGCTTTGTTGATATTGGCTAGTAGTGGTGTTGCGAGGAATACCCCCAAGCTGTCACCCATCCACCATACGATGCTGATGTAAAGTGCAGACTCTAATGAGTTGTGTTGTTGCAGGCTGAGAATAATTCCGCCGCTAATGGCAGACACCAGCATTCCCACTGAGCTGAGTGTGAGAAAACAAAGTGCATTGGCCCGGTGCAAATAGGCGATATTGCAATTAGCCCAGCGCAATAGCCAGGCGCTCACCAGCGGGGCCAGTGTATTGGTGGATGCTAATAATAAATCGGTAGGTAAAGAAGATGTTCCGGTGACTAGATTAAGTAAGAGTGCTGCCAGAAATACTCCCGGCCATAGCGATGTTGACCAGCGATAAAACGCGGCTACGGCAATACCACTGGGGAGCCAGAACAGCGTGACCTTATCATTTTCAAAGGGAACACAAAGGCCGAGCCAGCCGGTAAGGCAATAGGCCAGGAAAACCAGTAATAGCTGGCTTGACCTGGGGAGAGTGGACTGAGAACTTCTTTCACCGGGTGAGGCAAAAAGCATGCATCTGTCTCGTTATCGACTTGGACCAAACCTTATAGAGGCAATCTGATCTGTCGTTCCTGCAACGCGCCTTAGATTTTTTCTACCGTTCACAGGAATTTCTTTAGACCATAAGGCTTTCTAAGAATAGGTTAGTTTTGGCACCTGTGTCGTGAAAGTTTTTCCTTACGCAAATTCCATCAAGACACATGTCCTTACCGCCTTTAGTTCCGGCGTGCGAGTCTTTTTGGAAATCCGTTGTTGATAAAGCTGGCAAAAAGATTCTTTAATAACCAAGCTGTGTATTTGCGAACCTGATTCAGGGTCGTTAGCTCAGTCGGTAGAGCAGTTGGCTTTTAACCAATTGGTCGCTGGTTCGAATCCAGCACGACCCACCATATTCGGAGTGATTACTCCAACTAAAAGGGCACTTTATCAAGTGCCCTTTTTTATTGGCTGCTTATTGGTGTTTGTTGGTTAGTTGTGGTTGATTATTCATTGGGCGATGTTACAAGTTGTCATGCCGGTGGTATGGGTGTGATAAAATTGCGTGCAAATTAACGCATTTGCTTCCCGTGTGCGAATGCGTCTTTCCTGAGGCGATTTCATGTCTGAATTTATTAATTTGGCTGCACGCGATTCTGCGGCGCAGGATCTCGTTAAGCAGCATCTTGCTCGCGCCTGGAGTGCGCCCCAATATACACCTGAACAAGAAGCTGACTATAAGAGCCGAATTAAATCCTTGCTCAAACAGCATAATGCGGTTCTGGTTGCCCACTATTACACCGATCCGCTAATTCAGGCATTGGCTGAAGAAACCGGTGGTTGTGTTTCCGATTCATTGGAGATGGCGCGCTTCGGTAAAAATCACACGGCGGATACCCTGATTGTCGCCGGTGTTAAGTTTATGGGTGAGACAGCCAAAATACTTACGCCCGAAAAGCGTGTGTTGATGCCAACCCTGGAGGCAACTTGCTCGCTGGATTTAGGGTGCCCCATTGATGAGTTTTCGGCATTTTGCGATCAGCATCCGGATCGTACTGTCGTTGTTTATGCAAATACATCTGCGGCAGTAAAAGCACGCGCTGATTGGGTGGTGACTTCCAGTATTGCGCTGGACGTAGTTGATTACCTTGATCGGCAGGGCAAAAAAATCCTCTGGGCGCCAGATAAGCATCTGGGGGCCTATGTGCAGCAAAAAACGGGTGCAGATGTGTTGTTGTGGGACGGTGCCTGCATCGTTCACGAAGAGTTCAAAGCCAAAGGTGTTGAAGACCTGAAAGTGTTGTACCCCGATGCTGCAGTGCTGGTGCATCCTGAGTCACCCAAGGCCGTAGTGGAGTTGGCTGACGTTGTAGGTTCTACTTCCCAGTTGATTAAAGCTGCGCAAACCCTGCCTAATCGTGAGTTTATCGTTGCGACGGATCAGGGGATTTTCTACAAGATGCAGCAGGTCAATCCCGGTAAAGTTTTCCATATCGCACCGACGGCTGGCAGTGGTGCTACTTGTCGCTCCTGTGCTAATTGCCCGTGGATGGCAATGAATGTGCTGGATAATCTGGCTTCAGTATTTGATCAGACTGGCAACGAAATCCATGTGGATCCTGAGTTGGGCAAGCAAGCTATGATTCCCTTGCAGCGTATGCTGGATTTCAAGAAGTAAGTATTCGCGTATCCTGATGGTGTTTTGCTTGTTTCGCGCGGGTCCACTCAGTACCATTGCGCCCTTGTTAATTTGATAATCCACTTTCTTTTGTATCGCTAGCCGCTGTAGTTAGCTAATGGAGTCCCCCGATGATTCAAGGCAGTATGGTTGCCCTGGTTACCCCGATGAATGCAGATAACTCCCTCGATTGGGCTGCACTGCATAAATTGGTGGACTGGCATCTGGAGCAGGGCACTCATGCGATTGTTGCTGTGGGTACTACCGGCGAATCGCCAACATTAAATGTTGATGAGCATTTGGCGGTTATCAAAAAAGTAGTTGATCAGGTGAGTGGTCGTATTCCGGTTATTGCCGGGACTGGCGCTAACTCTACGTCGGAAGCAGTTGAGTGGACCCAGGCCGCTAAAGACATTGGTGCTGATGCTTGCTTGTTAGTGACACCTTACTATAACAAGCCAACCCAGGAAGGCCTGGTATTGCACCATACGCATATCGCACGCGCGGTTGCTATTCCCCAGATTCTCTACAACGTACCTGGTCGTACCGGTGTTGACATGAAGCCAGAAACGGTACTGCGCCTTGCTTCTGTACCCAATATCATCGGTATTAAAGAAGCGACTGGTGATTTGGTGCGAGCAAAATTATTGATCGAGCAAGCGCCTGAAGACTTTGCAATTATCTCTGGTGATGACGCCACCGCAGTCGATTTAATTCTTTTAGGTGGCAAAGGGGATATTTCTGTCACCGCCAATGTCGTACCTGCGGCCATCGCACGTATGTGTGAATTGGCGCTGGCAGGTAAGGCTGATGATGCTCGTGCAATTAATGAGCGCTTATTACCTTTGCATACTGCCATGTTTGTGGAGTCCAACCCGATTCCAGTGAAATGGGCCGTTGAACAACTGGGCCTGATCCAATCGGGTATTCGCCTGCCGTTGACGCGTTTGTCAGAGCAGTATCACCAACAGGTTAAAGCAGCTATGCAGGCAGCAACGATTTAAAACATCTGTTCTGCTGCTGTCGATGAGATGATTCATGAGTCCTATTAAAACAATGGCTATAACAACAACGAATTCTTCCGTTATTGCGCGTCCTCTTTTGCTGGTATGCATTATGGGGTTGGGTTTTTCCCTCTCCGGCTGCGGCATATTTTTTGGTGAGGAAGGTGCTTTCCGTAATCGCGAAGCTGACTACCTGAAGGCAGACAACATTCCACCGCTGGTGCTGCCGGCCGGGAAAAAATCTGAATCTATGGGAGAGTTGTATCCTATTCCCCCCATCACGGCGTCAGATTTTGGTTACGATCCCGATGCAAATTACGAAGTACCGCGCCCTATGCCGCTAGCAGCCAATTCGGAGCAGGAAAACGTCAAGATTCAACGCGTTGGTGGTGAAAGCTGGATTCTGATCAACGCAGCGCCGGGGGAGGTTTGGCCGCGTATCCGTAACTTCCTCAATGTAAATACATTGGCGGTCAGCAAGGCGGATATCGGTAAAGGCATTATTGAAACCAGTTGGCTGCAATTTAAAACTGATTTGACTACTTATGATCGTTACCGCATGCAGATCGATCAGGGCGTACAGCCAGATACTACAGAGGTTCATATCACCCATATGAGCGTCCCTACGGCTGAGAAACCAAAAGCCGATGCGCCCTGGCCGCAACGTTCTGTTAATGCCGAGCGTGAAAAATGGTTGCTGGACGAGTTGGCTGCGACATTGGCTAGTGAAACTGGCGAAGGTGGTACTTCCTTGCTGGCACAAGATATTGGCGGTTCAGTGAAAGCCAACTTGAGTATGCTCAGTGGTGAGCCACTGATGACTATTAAACTGGATAGAGTGCGCGCGCTGGCAACCATTAGCTATGCGGCCAAAAAAGATGGTTTCACTACATTTGATGTTGATGGTGACGAGGGTCTTTATTACGTTGAATACCTGAATCCGGAAGAAAACAAGCCGGGCTGGCTGAAGCGTTTGTTCCATGTTGGTTTAAATCCAAAACCACCCACTACGCCGTATTCACTGGAGCAATTGAAAGCGCACCTGCCCAAAGATGAGGCTTTTGACAAGGCACCTCGTTCAGATCGCGATAAAGAGAAAGTTAACCCTGATGCACCAGGTTATCTGTTGGTAGTTACTGGCTCCAAAGATAATTTCGTAGTGCGTGTACGTGATCCTTACGGCAAGCGTTTAACGCCCCACAAGGCGCGCGAGTTGTTGACTGTATTGCGTAAAAACCTGATTTAAATGACGGCGTCACTGCGTTTTGCTTCATTGGGAAGTGGTAGTCGTGGTAATTCAACACTAGTGGAGTGGGATTCAGGAACGCTGTTAATTGATTGTGGTTTCAGTGTCAGGGAAACCAACCAGCGTTTGGAGCGCCTGGGAAAGCGGGCAGAAGATTTGACGGCTATATTGGTTACCCATGAGCATGCCGATCACATCAAAGGAGTTGCTCCCCTCGCGCGCCGTTACAGTTTGCCGGTATATATGACTCCCGGCACCTATCAAAGCCGCAATCTGGGTGAGTTGCCGGATTTGCGCTTGATAGAAGGTTATGCCGCCTTTGAACTGGATCAGCTTAAAATTATTCCTGTGGCCGTTCCCCATGATGCGCGGGAGCCGGCCCAGTTTATTTTTGAGCGGACGGGAGTTCGCCTGGGGGTGCTGACTGATTTGGGCAGTATTACTGCTCATGTAGAATCACATTATCAGGATCTGGATGCGATGGTGCTGGAAGCCAATCATGATCCATTTATGCTGGCCTCAGGCTCTTACCCTCCATCGCTCAAACAGCGTGTGGGTGGTTTATGGGGGCATTTGAGTAACCAGCAAGCAGCTGGTTTTTTACAGCGCCTGAACTGTGCCCGGCTGCAGCATTTGGTAGTGGCACATATCAGCCAACAAAATAATTCGCTGGAGCTGGCCCAGGCCGCTTTGGCACCTGTCACGGCAGAGGTCAAACAAATAACCTTTGCCTGTCAGAACCAGGGTTTTGACTGGTTATCCGTTTTTTAAATTTTATCTTTCAGATACAGCAGGTCTATCAATGGAAAAGCGCGAACAACTCTACGCTGGCAAAGCCAAATCTATTTTCGGAACCGATGATCCGGATCATGTGATCATGTTGTTCCGCAACGATACCTCCGCGTTTGATGGCAAGCGTGTAGAACAGTTGGATCGCAAAGGCATGGTGAACAATAAATTCAATGCTTTCATTATGACCAAGCTGCAAGAAGCCGGTATTCCTACCCATTTCGTCAAGCAGTTGTCCGATACTGAATCGCTGGTGAAAACCATGAAAATGATTCCAGTGGAATGTGTGGTGCGCAATCTTGCTGCTGGTTCTCTGGTGCGTCGTTTAGGTGTGCAGGAAGGTTTGGAGTTGAATCCACCCACATTTGAATTGTTTCTGAAAAATGATGCATTGGGTGATCCAATGGTCAACGAATACCATGTGCAATCTTTCGGTTGGGCGACCGCCGAGCAGTTGGCTCGCATGAAGGAATTGACCTTCAAGATTAACGCTGTGCTGAAAGACTTGTTTGCTGCTGGCAACATGTTGTTAGTAGATTTCAAAGTTGAGTTTGGTGTTCACAAAGGTGAAGTCATTCTTGGCGACGAGTTCTCACCAGACGGTTGCCGTTTGTGGGATAAAGACACCCGTGAAAAACTGGATAAGGATCGCTTCCGTCAAAATCTGGGCAATGTAGTTGAGTCTTATGAGCTGGTTGGGCAGCGTTTGGGCTTAACGTTTTAATTTGACTGGCTGCAGCAAAAAAGGGGCAGCAGCCCCTTTTTTTATACAAGGATTATGTGTAATAAAGCGCCGCAGTGAATTTTGACGAATCCTATCTATACTCAACAATAATCTTGGCCAGGCCGTAAGGCTTTCCAAATATGGAGAATCGACTGTGAACGAACGCCGCTTGTTTGAACGTACCTCTACTTCGGTGCGTGTAGAAATGTCTCATCCGAGTTTTGGAACTATTGTTGGTTTTGCCAAGGATATTTCCGATGGTGGTGCCCAGGTGCAAATTGAAAACCAGGTTTGCCCGCCCGTAGGCACTGAGGTGTCAGTGAAATTTAAAAAAGCGGTGGGTGCAATTAACGCGGAGCCAGTGCGCATGCGTGTTGTGCATCAATTACGTAATACGATTGGTTTAATGTTTGTGCGTGGCGCTATTTAATATCTATTCGCGCCCCTGTAAACGGGGGCGCTATCTTTTCTGTATCGATTTAATTTCTCTCAGCCTTTATTGCATTGCTCTGGTAATTTTAATTGCGGTTTATTGGGGCTCAGATTTTGGGCAAGTTGGTATAAATCCTTGCACGCCATATTTGGATTTTTGGTCAGATCAAGCGTCTGCAAATGCAACAAGCTTAGTAACGGCGCAGGATTTCTAATCTGATTGCTGTTTAATACTAATACTTCCAATCGCCCCAGTTTCCCTAATTCACTGATATCGCTCAATTGATTGTTAGCCAGATTAAGTTCGGCCAATGCGAAAAATTTATCCAATCCGGCGACCGAAGTGATTCCGGCATCGCTGCAATTCAGGCGAATCAGATCATCGGCTTTCGTAACGTTCAAATCGGCAATAGTCTGCTCCACACAATCTTTTAATTTTGCATCTGCCAATTGATAGTCCTTAAATAATGGTGCAGGGGTATAAACCGTTTTGTCGTTTACGCTAACAGAATAATTGTTGCACGCAGTTAAACAGGCGCTACCGATGAGCGCGAGTGCGAGTAAAGAAAGTTTAATTTGCATAGTGCATACCTTATGGTTACCGGAATAGAAATCCTGATGATTCCTGAAAATGTGAATTGGTGTTCACTTTAAACAGATGGGCCGTATACAGCAATGTTAGAATCTACAATTCAGTATGGGTTCAGTTGTTGTCATCGACAATCCACACATGCCAGTTATGATTTTGCTGCCTGCTGTAAACATTTATGCTGTTTACTGGTCTGACAAAAACAATATGTTTGTTCCATTGGAGGTTCACTATGAAATATCTACTTGCCTTGATTTTGTCTATTGGTTTGATTGGTTGTACCACCAACGACCCTTACACTGGTGAACAAAAAACCAGTAAAACTGCTAAAGGTGCAGGTATTGGCGCAATTGCTGGCGCGGTATTGGGGGCAGCAACCGGTGACAACGCGAAAGATCGTCGTGAGCGTGCGCTTAAGGGTGGTTTGATTGGCGGCGCAATTGGCGGTGGCGTAGGTAACTATATGGATCGTCAGGAAGCCAAGCTTCGTGCTGAATTACAGGGTACTGGCGTGCAGGTGCAGCGCGATGGTAACAATCTGACATTGATCATGCCTGGCAACATTACTTTTAACTCTAATAGTGCTGATATTCGCTCTAATTTTTACGATGTTTTAAATTCAGTCGCTAAAGTCCTGGCTGAGTTTAACCAGACTTCAATCCGTGTCACTGGCCATACCGATTCAACCGGTGGCGACAAAATTAACCAGCCATTGAGTGAGCGTCGTGCTGACAGCGTGGCAATGTACTTGCGCAGCCAAAAAGTTAACAGTGCGCGTATTCAATCTTATGGATACGGTTCGCGTTACCCGGTTGCCAGCAACGATACTGCAACGGGTCGTGAACAAAACCGCCGTGTAGAACTGGAGTTGGTTCCTAACGAAAGCAATTAATGAAAAAGCGATTTTCTGTTTCACAAAAGCCGCTCGGGTGACCGTAGCGGCTTTTTTAATGGCTCTGTAGTAAAGAAAAGTGTAATTGCGACCATTATCCGCAGCATGGATAATACCACTTCAATTTTTCGCCAGTGATTGCTCATGACCCAGCCTATTGCCGTTTTATGTAACGATTTACCTATGCGTGTAGATGCCGAATTACTTGCTACACAATTGCAGGTCTCTTTATTGTGCGAGCAATCCCCGGAAGCAATTACTGAATTTGAGTTCGTTGTATTGTTTGATAAAACTGGAGTCGTTTTGCAGCAAACCGGGCGTAAAGCACCAGGACCGATTCGCGCAGAATTTACCGAAGGTGCTGTCGACCATCGGCGTAAGTTTGGTGGTGGCAAAGGCCAGATGATTGCAAAGGCGGTGGGTATTAAAGCCGGTTGTTACCCGCAGGTTTTAGATGCAACAGCAGGCCTTGGCAAAGACAGTTTTGTTCTGGCGAGCCTTGGCTGTGGTGTAACAATGTTGGAGCGTTCACCTATTGTTCAAGCATTATTGAAAGATGGCTTAACACGGGCGCAGGAATTTGCACGCGAACAGGATGGTGAATTATTTTCGTTACTGCAAAAAATGAGATTGGTTACTCAAGATAGCCGTGAATATTTATCAACACTAGCGCCCGCTACATTTCCTGATGTTATTTATCTTGACCCGATGTTTCCCGAACGACAAAAAACTGCTGACGTTAAAAAAGAAATGGCTGCATTTCATTCTGTAGTAGGAAAGGACGACGATGCGGATGCATTGCTAGCATTAGCGCTAGCGCATGTAAATTATCGTGTGGTCGTCAAGCGCCCGCGAAAAGCCCCATTTCTCAATAATCAAACACCGTCCTATCAATTGGAAG
The DNA here is from genome assembly GCA_021151825.1 of Cellvibrionaceae bacterium. Lineage (GTDB taxonomy): Bacteria > Pseudomonadota > Gammaproteobacteria > Pseudomonadales > Cellvibrionaceae > Cellvibrio. Next base: position 471,544 of record JAGKWQ010000003.1, on the reverse strand, counting down.
GAAAATCCAGTCGATATGATATTTACACGATAAAAAAATTACCGGATCACCTTCCGCTTGTTTAATCTATTTTTTTATTTAAACTATTTTTGAATAACGAATGGATTGCACTTTATTCGCTGCTTTTTGCAGGTATTCATCAAATACCATACAAACGCGGCGAATCAATAATCGCCCTTTGTTAAGCACTTTAATCCCGCCGTTATCGATGCTAACCAAGCCATCTTCGATTAACGGTTGCATCAGTGCCAATTCGTGGCGAAAATGTTGCTTGGGATCAATATCAAATGCGCGCGCAACTTCATGAAATGATAATTCGCAATAGCAAATTAAACGGTTGATAACAAAGCGGCGCAACAAGTCTTCCTGGTTTAATGTAAAACCTTTGGTGATAGGCAATAAACCCATATCCATTTTTTGTTGATAACTGTTTAAATCCTTTGCATTTTGCACGTACACGTTATCAATCATGCTGATAGAGGAAACACCCAGCGCCAGCAAATCACAATTGCCGTGAGTGGAATAACCCTGGAAGTTTCGTTGCAGTTTTCCCCCTTGCTGTGCGATTACCAAATCATCATCCGGTTTGGCAAAGTGATCCATTCCAATATAGATATAGCCAGCGTTTTGCAGTGTTTCTATAGCAAAATGCAACATCGCCAGTTTTTCCGCAGGGCTAGGTAAATCTTCATCGCGAATTAATCGCTGGCTTTTAAATAAATGCGGCATATGGGCGTAGTTAAAAAGCGATAAGCGATCTGGCCCCAAATCAATCACCTGCTGTAATGTTTCGCGCAATGATTGTTGGCTTTGCAACGGTAATCCGTAGATTAAATCCATGCTAATTGATTGATATTGCTGCTTGCGCAATGCACTTACCAGTTCTGCTACTTGCTCATAAGTATTGTAGCGATTAACGGCTTTTTGCACTTGTTCATCAAAATCCTGTACACCCATACTTACGCGATTAAACCCCAACTGACGCACATGGGCCATGGCATTAACGCTAACTTTCCCAGGATGAATTTCAATGGAAAATTCGCCATTTTTATCATCGGCAAATTTAAATAAGCGACGGCTCGCATTCATCAATAGCGACATTTCTTCATTGCTAATAAATGTTGGTGTCCCGCCGCCCCAATGCAATTGCTGAACTTCCTTAGCGGGGTCAAACATATCTGCATAGAGTGATAATTCCTGGATCATGCGTTGGACATAAGGCAGGGAACGACCTTTATTGTTGGTCACAATTTTGTTGCAGCCACAGTAGTAACAAAGGCTTTCGCAAAACGGGATATGAAAATACAACGACAATGGCCGGTGAGCGAGATTGCTGCGCACTATCGCCCGAAACAGCGCTGATTGACTAAAGGATTCTGAAAATTGCGGTGCGGTCGGGTAAGAGGTGTAGCGTGGCCCCGCCAGATCATAACGTTGGATAAGTTGCTCATCCCACTCGATGGGTTGTTCAAAAATGGACATGGCGTTTTTCCTGTGACTGTCAACTGTAACGGTGACTTTAATCGCCATGGTAAAAACTTGTTGATCTCCCCGAATTGACATGGATCAAGCCTATAATGACCGCTTCGATTGATGATGCGACTTTTTGAAAATAGCGATGAGTTTTATGTCCGGTACCAGAACATTCCCGCCAGTCCAACGGTTTTTACAAGAGCGCTATGACGAGATTGCCGATGCACTTGCAGGCCCCGGTTTTATTATCCTGGATAATATTTTTCCAGCGACTCTCACTCGCGACCTGGTCGCACTTATCGGCTCGCGGGAGGACCAATTGAAACGCGCTGGCATTGGCCGCGAGGGTGATTATCAACTCAATGATTCAGTGCGCGGTGATGCAATCCAATGGCTGGAGGCGGAAGATGTGACTGTCACAGAATTTTTATCTGCTATGGATAAACTCCGACAGGCACTCAACGAACGGTTATATATCGGTTTGTCCGATTACGAGGCGCATTTCGCCAGTTATGCGCCGGGTGCATTCTATAAAAAACACAGGGATGCGTTTCGTGGTAAGCCCGGGCGCAAACTCTCCAGCGTTTTTTATTTGAATCCGGATTGGGATTTAACGGCAGGCGGTGAATTGGTGCTCTATGATGAAGCAGAAGAGCAAGAGCTGGTGCGTGTTGCACCAGAATGCGGCAGGCTAATCCTGTTTCTCAGTGAAGACTTTCCCCATGAAGTCTTGCCTGCACGATATCCGCGCCAGAGTATTGCCGGATGGTTTCGCGTTAAACCTTAACATTTTCGATGATTGAAAGGCGTGTTGACCTAATCCCTGAATATTTTTAGGCGATAAGTCCTTAGTAATTATTTTAAAAGCGGCTGGATAGTTTGTTGGTATTCACGAGGTAATTGAAATCATAAATCGCGGACAACTGTCGATTTGGCAGTTGGCAACGCTTTTGCAAGAGACTGGGTGTAGCTTGCTGAAATTCTTCCGGGAAGGGAGAAATGGAAACCAGGGAAGCGTTTTCAGCAGGCAACTATAACAATGCATAACAATGAAAAATGCTCAGAGAAACGATAAGCGAGGCCGCGCATGTTAAAGGAAGTCACCATGAGTGAAATGAAAATAGACTGGCAGAATTATCATTCTGGCCATTTCTATGATGAGCTAATCAGTGCGCCCGGCAAACCTCGATCTGAAACCAAACACCTTACCCAATATCTCGCTTCCCTTTCGGGAGAAGAGCTGCAAGAGCGTAAGCTCTCCGCTGAATTAGCTATTAAAACCATGGGCATTTCTTTCACGGTGTATAGCGATGCCGGCAACATTGACCGCGAATGGCCTTTCGATATTATTCCGCGCATTATTCCGCAACGCGAATGGCAAAAAACCGAACGCGGATTAATTCAACGCTTAACCGCCCTGAATTTATTTATTAACGATATTTACAACGACCAGAAAATTATCAAAGACAAAATTGTTCCTTCTTATTTATTTGAAGATTCGGTCAATTTCCGCAAGGAATGTATGGGCATGAAGCCCGCCTATGGTGTGTGGTCGCATATTTGCGGCAGCGATTTAATTCGCGATAACCACGGCGAATTTTTTGTGTTGGAAGATAATTTGCGTGTGCCTTCGGGTGTTTCCTACATGTTGGAAAATCGCAAAGTCACCAAGCGGGTATTTCCGGAGTTATTCGAAAACCACAACATTGTTCCAGTGACGGATTATCCCAACCAATTATTTGACACACTTGCATCGTTGTCGCCGCGTAAATCAGATCGCCCGGAGATCGTAGTACTCACGCCTGGCATTTATAACTCTGCCTATTTTGAACATTCCTATCTTGCGCAACAAATGGGTGTGGAATTAGTAGAAGGAAGTGATTTGGTAGTGGATAGCGATGACTGCGTTTATATGCGCAGCATTGATGGATTAAAGCGTGTCGATGTTATTTATCGCCGTATTGATGATTTATTTTTAGATCCCGACATGTTTAATCCGGATTCGGTGTTGGGCGTGCGTGGTTTAATGCGTGCCTGGCTGAAGGGAAATGTTGCCCTTGCGAATGCACCTGGTGCCGGTGTGGCTGACGATAAAGTTATCTACACCTTTGTACCGGACATGATCAAATATTATTTGGGTGAAGAGCCGATTCTTCCCAATGTGCCCAGTTATTTGTGTGTGGATAAAAAGCAGTGCGACCATGTACTCGCCAATCTCGATAAATTAGTCGTGAAGCCAGCAAATGAATCCGGTGGTTACGGCATGATTATCGGCCCGCAAGCAAGCAAAAAAGAGTTGGAAGAATTTGCGTTGCGCATCAAAGCTAATCCGCGCAACTACATGGCACAACCATTAATTTCATTATCGACTGCACCGATCTTAACCAATGGCAATGCCGAGCCGCGCCATATCGATTTGCGTCCGTTTGTGCTGCAAGGCAAAGAGCATTGTGTGACGCCGGGTGGTTTAACGCGCGTTGCCATGCGCAAAGGTTCCTATGTGGTGAATTCATCGCAAGGTGGCGGCAGTAAAGATACCTGGATTGTGGTGGAGGACTAAATTATGTTGTCCCGTGTTGCAGAAAGAATTTATTGGTTAGGGCGCTACATGGAGCGCAGCGAAAATACCGCACGCCTGGTGAATGTGAACTCCAATTTGCTGCTGGATTTACCCAGTGGTGTGCGCGTTGGTTGGGGCTCATTGATTGACATCAGCGGCACCGGCAAATATTTTGAACGCGATACCCAGCTCGCCGATGAAAAAACGGTTGTGCATTTTATGCTGGCCGATAAAAACAATCCTGCATCATTAATTAATTCGCTCAGCTTTGCTCGTGAAAATTCGCGTATTACGCGTGAAATTATGCCCATGGAAGCCTGGGAGTTAATTAATGATTTGTATCACTATATTCGCGACCGCGCTGACAAGGTTACTTCGCGTCGCGATCGCAATATTATTCTGTTGCATGTGATTAGCAGCGTACAGCAATTTACCGGTTTGCTCGCTGGTTGTATGAGCCACAATAACGCCTACGATTTAATTCGCATTGGCCGCAACCTTGAGCGTGCTGATATGAGTACGAGGATTGTGGACGTTGGCTTGGTGAATTTATTGCCGCACTTATCAATTGGTGGTACTGAAGTTCTGGAGCCTTACGATAATATTTTGTGGATGAGTGTATTGCGTTCGCTTAGCGCTTACCAAATGTACCGCCAGCATGTGCGCGATCGCGTTAACTCCAATGCAGTGGTGACGTTCCTGTTGCAGAATGAAGATTTTCCGCGCGCGGTTGCCCACTGTTTAAAGCAACTGGAACAATGTTTGTGGGCGCTGCCCAATAGCGAAAATGTGTTGTCATCCATTGTAAATATCCAGCACAAATTGGATGAAGCAAATCTGGACCAGTTATTGCAAAGTGGGTTGCATGAGTACATTGATGAACTGCAATTGGAAATCGGAAATTTGCATTTCAAAATCGCTGAAACCTGGTTCCTGCCAGTGGTGATGGCACAGGAACAAAAATCCGCCTGATTTTCTGAGTTAAACGTATCGATGAAAATCGATACAACCTTCTTGCGTGTTGTCTCTCTGAGACCTGGCCCGTTGTTCGGGCCTTTTTTATTTCAAACAACAGAAAACAGCTATTTAATAGCTGTTTTCTGTTGTTGCTAAAAAATTGTTAAGGCTTTGATGATTTAGCTCTCAGTTTTCGCCAGAAAAACCGCAAGATAAAAAATAAAATGATCAATACAACCAGCCAGGGAATCAGGTAAGCGATAGTAGTAATTGCACCGGCAATGCCCTCGGCCAGGTTACTTTTGAACTCATCCAGTGCAGTGGTAATAGGCTGCCAGAAAGAGTTTTCGCTGCGGCTGGATAAACGAATATTAATAATATCCATCTGCACACGTTGCATTAGCACTTTATTATTTCCGCTTAAATCTTCCAGCTGGGATTGTGTATTGGCGATCTCTTGTGAAACTTTAATAAGTGACTCGATATCACCTTTGGCTTGCTTTTGCAGATCCAGTAAATTTTCCTGATAGGATTGCAATAACTTAATGCGTTTCTCAGTATCGAAAATCTGTGTTGAAAGATCCTCTACGGTGGTGGACTCATTGGTGATTTCGCTGTCGGTGCCTGCAAGTGCTAAAAATTTCTCCACACCTGCCGGTTTGATTCGTACTCTGATTTTGCCGTAGCTGTAATTACCTGCAGAAAGCTCGGATTCCAGAATGGTACAGTTGTTATCCCTGTCGGCAGCGCAATGGTCAGCCAGGGTTTTATATTTTGCGTCAAGCGCTTCCTTCTCCAGCTCTACACTCAAATTATGTTCGTAAGAAAGGTACGGGTTAGTTTGCCGCTGGGCAATCAAACCGGCTTTCATCATAGGCGCTGGGCTTGCCGTGGCTTTATTGTCGCTGCTGTATTCGCAGCCGCTCAGGCTGAAAGCTAAAAGCAGGTAGGTCAAACCTAAAATGATTAATTTACGCATAATCCAGATTAAATCCTTGATGAGTGCCAGAGGGGAAAATACATGTGCTGGGTGTATTCGAGTTTAATAGTAGTACAGCAGGCTTTACGGATGCTGAATAAGGTTGAGCAGCGTTCGTTTGTCAGGCTGGTGTATCCAGCTTACAGTGAAATTAAATAGCCTAAGGCTAGGGAATGAGAGTGTACGCTAGCGTGTAGGGAAACAATAAGCGCTACAGAGAGTTATAACGCCCCGGGGCGATAATATTATTGGGGTCAAAAACGGATTTTAATTGGCGAGTGATGGGGTAGAGTGATTTATTGGTAGCAAAAATTTTATCCATATTGCCAATATCAATACGGTACGGCGGAAAGCCGGCAGTTATAAAGCTATCCAGGATAGTGCTGATAAAACGATGAGCAGAAAGCCGTGATTCATCCACAGATTTTATAAAGTCGATACTGATAACACATTCCAATATGCAGCCGCGCAAGGTATTCATCGTGACTGCCGGTTGGACTGCAAATTCTTTTGCATGGCACTCGATAATTGCCAGAGCTGCATTAACCGCGGTTGTACTCATGGGTAATAGGGGCGCACAAAAATAAATCCCGTTATTGCTGCTGTCCGGATTAAGCCAGTTTTCTTCGGTATCGTGCGTGGGCCAATAAATACTGCGTAGCATTTCGTTGGTGGGTATGCCTTGGGTTAGTCCGATTAGCGGTTTTATGGCTTGCAAGAACCAGGTTTTTTGTTGGAGCGATAATAATCTGGCAATAGATGACAATAGCGAATATTTTTTATCATCCATAAAAGACACTGTTGCGATTTTACCCAATTGCCTTTTCAAAATTTTTTGAGTGAGCTTAACGTGTGCCTTGGTTCCCATAATTGATCCGACCGCTGACCATGTTCCTTTGGATTCTTTCTGGACCACGTTTTCCAATACTTCTCTGGATTGCAATGCGCTGTCATTTTTGAGCTGATTGAAAATAATCGGCGTTAACGATATATCCCTGCGGCGTTCATTGCCAATGTGGACTACACAGCTTAATGTTTTTGCATCAAATAATTCACGCAAGTACTCAATCAGTTGTGTTAATGCTTCTTGATTATTCACGCTCGCAATAAACGCCGCATGTGACTCTAGCTTTGGTTGCAGTTTTACACAGGCGGAAATACATATACCGAAATTGGATTGTAAAAATAACCCCAGCATATCGGGGCCGATACCGTAAGGATATAAATTGGCAACCTTGAATGCGGAATCAAATCCGGTGGTGATGGTTTCTCCATTCCCTAAAACAATATCCATATTGATCAACGTTTCAACGCGCAAGGAATTATAGGCAGTACCGCGTTCCAGCGTATTGCCGATAATACTTGTATCTCGCCCTGAGCCGGTCACATCAATAAAAAAAGGCGCATTGATATTAATTAGCGCTTGCGCTAATTGCGCCTGGGTGACTCCCGGCTCGATGCGCGCGTAACCAAATTCAGTATTGATTTCCAGAATCGTATTCATTGCGTGCATATCCAGTAACACGCAATGGTCAGTGACGGGTGACCGTGAGCCTAATCCCCAATTTTTTCCAGTACTTATTGGGTAAAGTGCAATTTTATAAAGATTGGCAAGCCGGACAACAGCGATTACCTGTTGTGAATGAGTAACCTGGATTACTGCCTGTAATTTGCGTAGTAACCCCAGCGTATTTTGTTGAAAATGTATCAGCGCATCGCTTTGCAAAATAACGGGTGAGTCATTGATCTGCTGAATCGCGGCAATAAAAGCCTGGATACTGTTTGTTTCCGTATTCATTTAAATCAGTTCAGCCAGGGATTGTTTTGGAATCAGCAAATCCTGCGACGCCAATAACTGCCTGATATCCTGATCCAGTTGCTCCCAAGCCGATTCACATCCATAGCGTAAATTAACAATTGCAGGTATAACTTCATATTGCCTGTCGATTCCCTCTACCAGAACTTGTGGAATATTTGCCATCCATTCCACATCCATAATCAGTTCAACAAAGGCCTTGTTTTCAAATAAGCTGACGTTATTAACAAACTCCAGTTTGATTCCTGTCAAAAAAGTGAGATAGGTAATTAATGCCCACAAATTATGGCGACTGCGATAATCGCGATGAATCATTCCTCGGGTTGAATAGTAGCAATTTTTTAAATCGGATAAGGGGATGCCGGTATAAACAGGGAAGGGCGATTGTTGAGCATCAATTCCAAACATGGAGGCGACTAATTTATCATCGTGATAGATGCAAATATGCTGCCCGCCATAATCCTCTTCACAAAGCAGTGATTCCTCTTTGAGGAATTTTTTTTCGATAAAATAAATATCTCGCCTTAATTCGTATAAGCCCTGTGGAATAGCGCCGGAAATGATACGGATTGAAAAGGTTGCCGCATTAGTCATTGCAATTCTCCTTGTTGCCTGGGTTTTAACGCACTTAAGACAACCTGTTTTACATTCCAGACTAACCCTGTTTTCTCGCACACAAAAATAAAATACCAGGCAATATCCACCTGCCACCATTTAAAACCCAATTTTGCAGCGGTGGGGTAAGCATGATGATTGTTTTGCCAGGACGCGCCAAATGTTGGCACCGCGCACCAAATATTATTAGCGCTATGATCGCCGGTTTCGTAAGGCTTGCCTCCATAGCGATGGGCAAACGAACCATTGAGCCAGGTTGATTGCGTTACTAAAAACATGCGCACAAGGCCACCCCACATAAATCCTGTTAGTGCCCCCATCCAGGTTTGTGTCACTAATCCACCGATAACACCGGGAATAATTAATCCGAGAATTAAAATGGGAACATACAAATCATTAATCTTTTTAAGAATCGGATCTTGAATAAGATCTTTGGCGAAGGCACTACTATTGGTCACCTTATCGTTAATCATCCAGCCAAGGTGTGCGTGTAATAATCCTTTAGCCAAGCCGAGGTTTTCCGGATTGGTATTGGTATGACGAATATGGGGTGAGTGCGGGTCGAGTTCGGTATCGCTATGGATATGGTGGCGACGATGAGTAGCTACCCAATAAATAACACCGCCTTCGCCTGCCATTTGTCCGAAAATTGTTAACAGGTATTTTAAAAATGAACTTGTTTGGAAACTTCTATGGGCTAACAGGCGATGGTATCCCATTTCAATACCAAGATTGGTTAGTACATACATTCCAATTAATAAACCGATGTTTAATGCGCTAACGCCACCCTCGGCAACCATTAAATAAAACGCAGCAATTACTCCTAAAAAAGGTAAAACAATGGTTGCTGAGGCAAGTATTTTTTGTGCAAAGATTACATCGGGATCATTTAACGTGACGCGAACGACACGTTTTTCCCGCGAGTTTTCGAAATGTATTTTCGGCGTGGATTGAATTGGATCGGATACTTTTGGGTTCATTACACTGCCTCTGGAGTTTGACCTGGTTACTAGTGATTCCGGGCTACATATTCAGCCAGGGATTTAATGGAGTTATGGGTTCTGAGTACTTTTACACCCAGAGGAACTCCCGACCATGCAGCTAAATCGGAAATTAATCCGACAGCGGATGAAGAATCCAATCCCAAATTTTGTAATGGAACATCGGAAACTATATCCGCTTTATCAAAATCCAAAACATGTTCAATATAATCGTATAACCAATTTTGAACTGCTTCAGTTCCGGGGGCAGATGTTTTAACTAACAGATCATTCATAAAACTTTCCTTTTGAACGATAAAATTAATAACAGTTATTTAACGCGCTTCACATTTCTTACAAGACCTATGGATTCCATCAACGCTATTGATAAATATCCAATATCTATTTGATGCCAGCGCAAACCAAAACGTGCCGAGTGTGGAAATGCATGGTGGTTGTTATGCCAGGATTCGCCACCGGTGATGATCGATAACCAAACATTATTCCGGCTGCCATCCATGGTTTTATACTGTTGATGACCCATTAAATGGCAAATGGAATTAACACTGCTGGTAGCATGGAACGATAAAAACAATCTCGCCATACTGCCCCATAGAAATGCCATGATGACTGCAGATAAAGTCCTTTCAATGGCTCCGGCAATTACCGGTGGAAGTAAAATGCCGAGTGTTACCCAAAAAAAATAATATCGACCTACGGCCATAACCGTTTTATCTTTCAGGATATCTTTGGCATAGCGCGCGCTATTGGTTAAATCGTGATTAAACATCCAGCCAAAATGGCTGTGAAAAAAACCTTGCCAACGCGTAAGGTTTTTTTCCTGATTGTAATGTGGTGAGTGAGGATCTAACGGTTTATCACTGAACTGGTGGTGGCGACGATGATTACTAACCCAATAAATTGGCGAACCCTGTGCCGCCATACAGCCAAATACTGTGAGCAATGCTCTAACACTATTGCGTGCGGTAAAACTCCGATGTGCCAGCATACGGTGGAAACCTACCGTGATACCCAGCACCATCGTAATAAAATAAAATACCAAAAACAGAATTAATGTCAGATTAGTAAATCCATAAACAGGAATTAGCACGCAAGCGGTAATAAAGCCAATAAAAGGAATAACAATAATGGCCGAGGCATGGATTTTTTGAAATACATCCAATCCATGGTTTTTTATCACATAACTGGATATGTATTTGTTGGCATCGTCCATACTGGTGATGCTGGTCAGCGAATTAGCTTCTGGTATTGCCGTATCGTTTAACATAGTCTTGTTTCCCGCTCCGGTATTACACAGACATTGGTATTACAGGAAACAGAAAAATAATGTAATTGTCCGGCAAGATATTTTTGTTTGCATAATGTCCTGCTAATTTTTCCGCTCGTAGTGCGCGGTATGGTGGCCGGTTTTACCCACAATATCGCGTCTACGCGAATGCCATGATCATCGTGTAATTCATTCTGGATTTTTGTTGTTGCGAAGTCTGTATCGAAGGTGCGAAGCCATTGTTTTTCAACTTCCTGAACAGCAACAATCCGTTCTGTTCCTTGATCATCCCATGAAAAAACCGCGCAACCATCAAGACATAATTCATTTGTGGATGTGCTGATTGTTTGTTCCAGGTCTTGCGGGTAATGATTCTTACCGCGCACGATAATAATGTCTTTCAGGCGCCCTGTAATAAATACCTGACCGTCACTTAGCGTGCCCAGATCTCCTGTTCGAAAATATTGTTGGTCCGCGCTGCCATTCAGAATGTGCTGGTTAAAAAACTTGGAATTGAGCTCATCTTTATTGAAGTAGCCGATAGAAATGCTTTTTCCCTTTAGCCAAATTTCACCAACAGTGTCTGCAGCACATTCAATGGATGTATTAGGATCAACTATTTTTATAGTGAGACCATTTGCTGCGTGTCCATTCCCCACTAATGCCTGGTAATTAATATCGTCAATATTATTGCCCGGGTTTATCCATTCAAGCCTGTTTGTGGTTAGCGCACTTTTATTGGCGTAGCGAATATTGGGTCCGGTACCCGGTTTTCCACCGCTGATTAATAATGTGGCCTCGGCCATGCCGTATACCGGAAACATGGCTGTGCGGGAAAATCCGGATTCGTGAAATTTAGTAAAAAATGCATCAATGGTTGTCGCCTTAACGGGTTCGGCACCGTTGTAGGCGATTGTCCAGCTACTGAGATCCAGGGATGCAATCTGTTCTTTTGTAATACGCTTTATACAGAGATCGTAACCAAAATTAGGTGAACCGGTTGTGGTGACTTTGTATTTGGATATTGCGTTTAACCAGCGGACCGGTTTCTCAATAAATGTTAGCGGACTCATAAAGTAACAGGGGATTCCCAAATACAATGGCTGCAAAATATTTCCAACCAATCCCATGTCATGGAATAAGGGTAACCATGAAGCAAATACGGTGTTTATATTGTGCTGAAATATTTCCGCAATCATTTGCTGATTGGATAATAAATTTTCATGGCTGATTGCAACGCCTTTCGGGGAGCCGGTGGACCCGGATGTATATTGGAGAAAGGCAATGTTGTGCGGCGCTAAAACAGGTAGTACGGTTCGTCTCAATGGCACAGATTGTAGTAAATCTTCAATGGCGATCCAGGGTGTTTTTTTAAACGGTTGAGTACTATCTAATGTGTTATCAATAAAACGATTTTCGTATTTATTTTTAATTGCGTGAGAAGCAATTACCAATGCTGCGTTACAATCTTTTGCGATGGCATAAAGGCGATTTCGTTTCTGGGAGCCTTCAGGTGGGTACGCTGGTATAGCAATCATTCCTGCGTATAGGCACCCCATAAATGCTTGAATAAATTCAATTCCTGATGGTAATGCTAAAATAATTCTGGACTGAAATGGAAGGTAACTTAGTGTCCGCGCAATTTTTCGTGCTGCAAAATCCAGTTCACCAAAAGTAACTGATGATTGCTCGACGCCGTCTTTTTCTAAAAACGTGAAAGCCAGGGAGAATGGTTTCATCCTCGCATGCATGCTAAGGCATTCAGAGATATTCCCTGGCGTATCAATCCTATATTCAACAGCCATAAATGATCCTTATGTCTGTGGTGGCGGATATTGTTAATGCATATCCGCAACCCTGGTTAGGGAAAAATCGTGGAGATCATATTTTTATGCTGAAAAAAGTAAATAGTGGCAATTCGATTTTTATGGTTTTTTGCAATGCAATTCTAATTTATTTTTTATTGCCGCTAAGTAAAGGCATCTTAATACGCAGGATTTGTTGCGGGTTTGTGAACATAGAATTTTAATTGTTATTTTCTATGCCAAAATCTTTAGTGGGTTTATTTTTATACAAAGGGTTACGTTGTCGTTTGTTGTTTTCAAAAATCAACACTGTTGGCAGATAGGTTTATTGTTGTTTTAAGCGAGGGAATTTTCACTGAATCGATAGCGTCAGTTTTAATCATTGATCCACTCATACTTTAAGTGACAGGTTTTCATTTTAACGTAGATCAATGATATACCTTGTTCATTATTCGGGATGGTCATGCGGAACACGAAAAGCGTCTCCTGTGACATAAAATTCTCCACCTGCCATGTAATGAATACTTCGTTTTTGCGGGTCATCGGAAAAATTCCAGCGACCATTGAGGAATTGCTCTGCATCGGCATAAGCGGCAACAACTTCACCGACAATCAGGTCCATATTTTCAGCACTTTGCTTTATGACTTTGCATTCCAGCCAGCCAATACAGTCTTCTATAAAAGGCGCGGCGATTTTGGATGCAGGAAATGTTTTTATATTGAACCGGGAAAATTTATCGGCATCGCGGCCGGAAATATCGCCAACATCCAACGTGAGCCTGGCAATTTTTCGCATGGGAAATTGCAGGCCAAATTCACCGCTTGCATCCACTAATTCACGGGTATACGTATTTTTATCAATCACTACTGCCACTCTGGCGGGTGAAAAATCCAGCGGCATAGTCCATGCAGCAGCCATAACATTACGTTTATCACCGTAGGCACTGGTGATGATACTGACCGGGCCATGGTTAAATAATTTGTAGCTGTCTTTTAATGGAATAGAGGTATGCGATGAAATAGTTGTGTGGGTCATTTTAAAAAGTTATTCCGCTGCTAATGTAAAAAGTCCATGAAGAGGCTTTGCTTTCACGAAACTCACCGAAATGTTGAAAATCCACGCCAGCACCAAGCATTAAATGTTTTGCAGGTTTAATGCCTATTTCAGCGCTTGCTTCAAACATATCTTCTTCTGTTTCAGTATTGTTATTAAAACGAAAAGTTCCCCTGCCTATACCAATTCCACCCATGAGATAAGCATTATATTGACTGTCCAGTGCATCATAATTTATGCCGGCCAAACCAATCGCAACGGTTTTTACCTCTATTTCTCCCCCACCTTTAATCTCAGTGTTGCTTTTTTGATGAGATATATACACAGGGCCGATTAACACCCGCCCGCTATAGCTGTTATCAAAGGTCATATCGTATTGGTTGAAGTTTTCATCAGTGTCGATTTGATCTTCATCGGCATCTATTCCTCCCCATGGGGAATATTTCACCTGAAGTACGATGGGTAAATTCAGGGCGAGTGCAGACGAGCTGGCAGTGGTGATAAGTAACATGACAAGAATGTGTTTCATTATTTTTCCTTTTAAATAGGGCAGAGTCAATGAAGCAGCAACCAATAAGAAATTAGCTAACAAAGAAGCAATTCATCGGTTTTTGGTCATCGCGCAATAGAGAAAATTAATGGATGGCGAATAGCTTAATGGATATGTGACAGGCAAGCTACGGCACCTTTCGGTTTACGTTTAATAAATAATAAGTGGAAGATACTATGAATCCAGAAACCATGAATCCAGAGAGCATCAATACCGCCGTCAAACACATTGTTATTGTTGGCGGAGGCTCTGCCGGTTGGTTAGTCGCAGGAACTATTGCAGCAGAGCATGGCAATGGTGATGCAGGTGTACAGATTACCCTGATTGAATCACCGGATATCAAACTGGTTGGGGTAGGTGAAGGTACCTGGCCAACCATGCGCAGCACCATCAAAAAAATGGGCATTTCGGAAACGGAGTTTGTTCGCGAATGCGATGTGGCTTTCAAACAGGCATCCAAGTTTTGCAAATGGACCACCGGTGAAGATGATGATGAATACTATCACCCCTTTACTTTGCCCATCGGTTATCGCGAATTGAATCTGGCCGAGTATTGGAAAGCATACAGCAACGAAATATCTTTTTCCGATGCGGTTTGTATTCAAAGCCGGATTTGTGCAAACCACATGGCGCCAAAGTTGATTACAACACCTGAGTTCGGTGCTGTTGCTAATTATTCCTATCATCTTGATGCGGCTAAATTTGCACAATTTTTGCGTAAACACTGCATAGAAAAATTGGGCGTTAAGCATATTACCGATAATGTTATCGGTATAAATTCGGCAGACAATGGAGATGTTCGTTCGCTGGCGACTCAAAATACTGGCGAGCTTCACGGCGATTTATTTGTTGATTGTACCGGATTGGCATCGATGCTATTAGGCAAGCACTACCAGATTCCTTTGGTCAGCAAAAAGGAATTTTTATTTAACGATGCGGCACTTGCTGCTCAGGTTCCGTATCTGGATCCTGAATGCCCGATTTCATCCAATACTATTTCTACTGCGCAATCCGCCGGTTGGGTGTGGGATATTGGTTTGCAAACCCGTCGTGGCGTTGGTTATGTTTATTCACGCACCCATATTTCTGATGAGGCGGCAGATAAGGAATTCCGCGATTATTTGACTCTGACAATTGGCCGTGAAAAAGCCGATGCAACCGAGTTTCAGAAAATTAAATTCACCCCGGGGCACCGCGAAGTCTTCTGGAAAAATAATTGCGTTGCTGTGGGCCTGGCAGCGGGATTTATTGAGCCGCTGGAGGCATCTGCCATCATCTTGATTGAGCTTTCCGCAAGAATGATCAGTGAGCAACTACCGGCCGATAGAAATGCGATGACTATTGTGTCCAAGCGATTTAACGATGTGTTCACGTATCGCTGGAATCACATTATTAATTTTCTGAAATTGCATTATGTGTTGAGTAAACGCACCAGTTCGCAATACTGGATTGATCATCGGGACCCCAAGAGTATTCCGCACAGCTTGCAGGAGCTGCAAGAATTATGGAAATACCAGACTCCCTGGTTCTATGATGAAGTTCATTCGGAGGAGCTATTTCCATTGGCGAGTTTTCAATACATTCTTTATGGTATGGGTTACGAAACTGCACAACGTCCGGCCACTAAAAAAGTTAATCAGGAAGCATTTGAGCGGGCGAATGGATTTTTCAGGGAAAATCTTAAGATGACCAATGAGGTGATGAAGGTACTGCCAACGCATCGCGAGAT
Source organism: Cellvibrionaceae bacterium (assembly GCA_021151825.1). Taxonomy (GTDB): domain Bacteria; phylum Pseudomonadota; class Gammaproteobacteria; order Pseudomonadales; family Cellvibrionaceae; genus Cellvibrio. The sequence goes on along the minus strand of JAGKWQ010000003.1, from coordinate 455,738 downwards.
TGTGAATAAAATTAAACAATATGGCCTGCAAAAAATTTGATCGATGATTTTTAATGGTTATCGTTAATTTTTAACAGCTGCCTTAAGTGTTAAGAGGATATTATCGTTGTTAATCTGAAATGTAAGTGATTAAAAAGCAGTGGTTTGCTCCTCGCAGCCACTGTTTTTTTACAAGCCAAAAATGTAATTTTCTGCTACTCGTTGTACATCCACGGATACCAGTAACTGCGGTGAATGACCGCCACCAAAAATAACACCTTTGAGCGGTGTGACATCCGAGTAATCCCGCCCCCACGCGGTGGTGATATGTTGTGCACCGGTGATGGTGTTGTTGGTAGGGTCAAATTCATACCAGCCTTCGCCCGATGAATAAACGGCAAACCATGCATGGGTAGCATCCGCTCCCACTAATTTTTCTTGTCCGGGGGGTGGCAGGGTTTCCAGATAGCCGCTTACATAACGTGCCGGATAACCTAAAGAACGCAAGCAACCGATAGCAAGATGTGCAAAATCCTGGCAGACACCGCGTCTGTGCTTCAATACATCGGCAAGTGGTGTAGCGACGTCGGAAAATTGCGGGTCATAAGTAAAATCTTTATAAATTCGCTGGGTTAAATCCATAACGGCCGATAAGAACGGGCGGTCATCGCTAAAGCTGGATGCTGCATAGTCAGCCAGATCCTGATGTTGTTGCACCATGGGTGAGTCGAGCATAAATTCGCGCGCGCACAGCGTTTCCCAATCTTTACTATTTTGCAGTAAATATTTTACGTAGGCGCAAGGCGTTCCGAAATCCAGGTTAATATTGCTGGTGTTATCTTTAATCGATAACTCGCTAGTGATGCTGACTTCCAATTCGTTGTGATCTTTTTCAATCGCAAATTGCAAAAAGTGATTACCAAAATAATCGGTGTGTTGAACGCGAGTGCTAACTTTTGGTGATACCTCTATTTTAATATCATCAATTCGCTGGCGTTCGGTTGCACGCGGTAATACATACGCGAGGTTATAACAATGGCTTACGGGCAGTGTGTATTGATAGCGGGTTTTATGATGAATTCGGTATTTCATAGTGAATGCCCTAAAGTTGATCTTGCCAGTGCGTATTTTTTACCAGCAATTGCGGGCCTTCGGTGTGATCAAAATAACGTTGGCCAATAGTTTTGGCCATGCTGGAAATTAAATATTGTGTGCGCGATAGCAGTTGGTCTAACTCAGCGCGAATACCGCTGGTAGTTTTGACCAGTGTTTTTATATTGCTCAGCCGTAATGCTGTAGTGGCTTCCAATAATAACTTTTGTTCCGTGTTGAAAGTTTCGTGATCGTCCGGCAGCTCAGCAAAATGGTGTTCCAATTGAATTAATTGGTAAATCAGTGAGCGTGGATTTTTGGGGTTTAGCATAATCATTTCCAAACCCTGGTCGATACGAATTCCATTTTGATAGCGGCGACGGTAAGGAATTAATGCTTCACCGCACAATAAGCTGGATTCAGTCAAGCTCTCCTGATCAATTTCATCAAGGCGCGCGGTTAACATCGAACGCAACATGCTGGTGATTTGCAGCGCGCGTTCAAGGCGGCGGCCAATTTCGATAAAATGCCAGCCGTTACCGCGCGTCATACTTTCGTGGATTAAACCTGCAAAGGCGAGTAACGTGGTAATCAGCGGCGCGAGCGTTTCTTCCGGTGCAGAAAGTGCGTTGGGTTCCAGAGTGGTTTTCAGCAGTTCCAATTCATCGCCAACATCATTAATTACCCGCTGGGTATCACTGGATAATTGTTCCTTCACTTGTTCAGCAGAATTGATCATCGCGGTCAGGTTATTGGCAACACTGCCCATGCGTTGCTGGTCCAGGATAATTGAAATCATTTCCGGTTCCGGATTTTTCAATAGCGCCGGTTGCAAACTGGTAAAGCCGGGATACGTGGAGGTTACGTGCGTGACGGCGCTAAGCAAAGTGCGCTGTACGGTATCGGGTAATTTCTCGGTGCGATTGAGTTGAATAAACACTGTGCGCAATAAACGCAATGCGGATTCAGCGCGCTCGGCGTAGCGGCCCATCCAGAATAAATTTTCTACTACACGGCTGGGCAGTGCGCTGCTGGATTCGTTGATGGGTTGTACATCCACCGGGCGCAAGCTGATTTGTTTTTCCGGCTCTGATGCGAGCACCCAGGTGTCTTTGGAAACGGAGCCGCGTTGGTTGGAAATAATTTTTTTGCCGGTATCGAGATTAACGCGCGTAAGCCCGCCGGGCATTACTGCATAAGAGCTTTCACTGGCAACGGCAAAGGTGCGCAACACGGATGCGCGCGGTAAAATTTTCCCCTGGTGCCAGGTAGGTGTTTGCGCACCGGCAACATATTCCTGCGCGGCAAATTGATAAGGGTTTTTGCGAATGCGATTTTGCCAGGCTTGCAGTTTGGTTTCGTCCAGATCGGCACCGTAGGCTTCGTATAAACCGGGGCGGCGATACGTTGGTTTGATCAACAAATCTTTTAAATTTGCGCATACATATTCAAGGTCATCCGGATTGCCGCACCACCATGTTTTTACGGACGGTATTTGCAAGTCACGACCAAAAAGCGCGCGCGAAATTGCAGGTAAGTAACGCAAAAGCGCCGGATTTTCCAACACGCTGGAGCCGAGCGGATTAGCAATCGCGACATGGCCCATGCGTGCCACTTCCAATAACCCGGGCACACCCAAACGGGAATCGCCTTTCAATTCCACCGGATCGCAATATACATCATCAACGCGACGCAGAATTACATCGACACGTTTTAATCCGTCCAGTGCCTTCATCCACACGTAACCATTGCGCACACTTAAATCGCTGCCTTGTACTAATTGAAATCCTAAATAGTTAGCGAGGTAGGCGTGTTCAAAATAGGCTTCGTTATAAATACCCGGTGTGAGCACCACAATGTGCGCAATGCCACCATTGGGATTTAATTCATGCAGGCGCTGACGCAAACGCGCAAAAAATAGCGATAGCCGATGCACATGGCTATCGCGGAATAAACTGGGGAACACGCGGTTCATCACGGTGCGATTCTCCAGCGCATAACCTGCACCGGAGGGCGCCTGGGTACGATCGCCCATTACACGCATTTGGCCATCAGGGGCGCGTACTAAATCGACACCGTGTAAAATTAATTGATGGGCGCCAGCCAACTTCACCCTATGGCAAGGGCGCAAAAAACCCTGGTGTGAAAATAATAATTCCGGCGGAATAATGCCCTGACGAATTAATTTTCGTTCGCCGTAAATATCTTGCAATAACAAATTAAATAATTCAGCGCGTTCAATTAAACCGGTTTCAATTTGATTCCATTCGTCGCTATTAATGAGCAGCGGAATAGGGTTGAGTTGCCAGCTTTGGTTTGCATCCGGCTCGTCGTAAATTTTATAGGTGGCACCATCATCGCGCAGAATACGCCGCGCTTTTTTCTGGCGCTCTTCAATGGTGTCATGCCCCAGGCTTTCCAAACTGTGCAGCAAATATCGCCAGTAGGGACGAATTTGCCCCTCGGCATCGTAGGCTTCATCCACCCCTTGTAGTGGTGATGGATAACTAAAAGCACCTTGGCTGGTATCGACCCGGGTTTCCATAAGTGTGGAATTCATTGCGCTTATCTGGTTGGTGATGGTTCGTTGGTGTTGAGTTGTTGTTATCAACGCGATAGTTATTGTAACGCGATTTGCACAGTTTGCTGCCTTGAATACTTGTCACAGATTGCATGATGCGCAATCTGTGACAGTGTGAATTGGCGAAGGGTTCATCAACGGCGCAAATCCAGCGTGTGCGGGTATTCATCCGCCGGTTCCTCCGGTGGTGGGGCCATGGGGCGCGGTGGATGTTTGTGCTCAAAAAACTCGCGCAATATTTTCCCGGCTGGTGTAATCGGTAATGCACCGGGAGTGTAGTTGATATCAAAGAAACGATTACCACGGCGCGATTCCGCCTCGTTGGCGTTTACCGGGAAGCGATCATAGCTGCGTCCGCCGGGATGGCTGACGTGGTAACTGCAACCGCCAATACTCTTGCCATTCCAGGTATCAATTAAATCAAATACCAGTGGCGAATGAATGCCAATGGTTGGGTGCAATGCCGATGGCGGTTGCCAGGCGCGATAGCGGACGCCGCCCACGTATTCGCCGTGTTTCCCCGTCGCGCTTAAGCAAACACGACGGCCATTGCAGGCGAGTACATAGCGCCCCGGCGTTAAACCGCTGACTTTGACTTGTAATCTTTCTACCGATGAATCCACATAGCGCGATGTGCCAAAACTGCTGACTTCTTCACCCAATACATGCCAGGGTTCAATCGCCCAGCGCAATTCAATTTGAATATCATCCAGTTGCACGCGGCCATAGTGGGGAAAACGAAATTCTTCAAACGCTGCGAGCCATTCAAGTTGAAATGGATAACCGTTTTCATTCAAATCATTCACCACATCGCGCAGGTCTTCCCACACATAATGCGGTAACATAAATTTATCGTGCAGCAATGTTCCCCAACGCACTAACGGTTGGCGATACGGTTTTTTCCAGAAGCGACTGATTAAACTGCGCAATAATAAAATTTGCACCAGTGACATGCGCGCGTGGGGTGGCATTTCAAATCCGCGAAATTCCAGAATACCCTGGCGCCCACTGGCGGTACCCGGCGAATATAATTTATCGATACAGAATTCCGAGCGATGGGTGTTGCCGGTAATATCGATTAATAAATTGCGCATCAACCGGTCCACTAACCAGGGTTGTTCAATAATGCCGTCCGGCATTTGTTTGAAGGCGATTTCCAATTCGTAGAGCATTTCATCGCGGCCTTCATCGACACGCGGTGATTGGCTGGTCGGGCCGATAAACAAACCGGAAAATAAATAGGAAAGACCCGGATGGTGTTGCCAGTAAGTTACCAGGCTGCGCAATAAGTCAGGGCGGCGCAAAAATGGACTATTCGCTGGTGTTGAACCCCCAAAGGTAACGTGGTTGCCACCACCCGTACCGGAGTGACGGCCATCGAGCATAAATTTTTCGGTACCCAAACGGCATTGCCGCGCGTCTTCATAAAGTGCTTCGGTGTTGTTTACCAGATCACTCCAGCTTTCCACCGGATGAATATTCACTTCAATGACACCAGGGTCCGGCGTAATTAAAAATTTCTTCAAGCGATAATCTTTCGGCGGTTCGTAACCTTCAATAATGACCGGTGTTCCCAGCGACGATGCCGTGTCTTCAATTGCTTCAATCAAGGCAACATAATGTTCGAGATACGTGAGTGGTGGCATAAACAAATGCATGCGACCATCGCGCACTTCAAAGCAGAGCGCAGTGCGAATCACATAGCCCGCTTCGGTATATGATTTTTTCGGCGCAGTTTGTGCTGCTTGCGATTGCGCGGTTGCAGCAGACGTTTTTTCAGCAATTAATTGCGTGTATTGCCGGCCACTGGGTGCGAGAGGTTCGCGCATTTCCAATGGATCATTTTCCGGCTGGCAGAGCTCGTAATCGTGCTCCGGAAATGCCAGTGAACCTAACGGCAAGCGTAAACCGAGCGGCGAATCGCCGGGAATTAACAACAAATTATCCGCACGCAATTTCCAGCGGCCAGTGAGCCAGTTGTGTTGCTGGTAATTCCACTCAATCGGCAATACATAACCGGATTCGGTATTTAATCCGCGCGATAATAATCTGGCGATACGACGCCGTTCCAGATCATCTTTTAAATCGGCTTTTAATGGATCTATATCGGCCGGTAATTTTTGTTCGGCCCACAGGTAATACAAAACATCTTCAAATGCAGGAATGATATGTTCACTGTTCACCTGCAATTTATCACACAGTGTTTGCGCGAATTTTTTTGCATCCAGATGTGTTAAACCATAGTTTTTATCTACGCGGGCAATTAATGCCGGATTACGCCATAGCGCTTCACCATCAATCCTCCAGAAACAACCTAATGCCCAGCGCGGCACTTCTTCACCGGGATACCATTTGCCTTGCCCGTAATGCAGCAAACCATTGGGTGCAAACGTGCTGCGCATACGCAGTAATAAATCTTTGGCGAGATGTAATTTATCGGCACCCAGTGCACCGGTATTCCATTGTTCGGATTCCATATCGTCAATGGAAACAAATGTAGGCTCGCCACCCGTCGTTAAGCGCACATCCTGTTCAATTAGTTCTTTATCAATTGCCGCGCCCAATGCGTTAATGGTCGTCCACTGTTCTTCGGTATAAGGTTTGGTTACGCGTGGATCTTCAAGGATGCGCAACACTTCGTTGCTATAACTGAATTCCACTTCGCATTTGCTGGTGGCACCGGTGATAGGTGCGGCGGAAATGGGATCGGGTGTGCAGGCGAGGGGAATATGGCCTTCGGTAGCGAGTAAACCGGAAGTGGGATCCAGCCCGACCCAACCGGCGCCGGGTACAAAAATTTCAGTCCATGCGTGTAAATCGGTGAAATCTTTTTCGGGGCCGCTGGGGCCATCGAGCGCTTTTACATCGGCGGTAAGTTGCACTAAATAGCCCGACGCAAAACGCGCGGCATAACCCAGGTGACGAAAAACTTGCACCAATAACCAGGCGCTATCGCGGCAGGAACCTTTGGCGAGGGTTAAGGTTTCTTCGCACGTTTGTATACCCGGTTCAAGGCGCACACCGTAACCAATATCCTGCTGCAATTGCTGGTTGATACTCACCATAAAATCGTTAATGTGCCAGGGTTGTTCAGTGACCTGGCGATGGCGAATTTCGGTTTTGATTTTATTTACCAGCTTGCTCAGCAAGGGGCCTGCTTCGCTGATTTCCAGATAAGGAATTAATTCGCGTTTGAGTTGCGGGTCGTATTCAAATGGCACATGTTCCGCATAATCCTCTACAAAAAAATCGAAGGGATTGATCGATGTCATATCTGCAATCACTTCTACTTCAATTTTCAAGTGCGTGCATTGCTCAGGGAAAACCAGGCGCGCCTGGAAATTGCCAAAAGGGTCCTGTTGCCAGTTAATAAAATGCTCTGGCTCAACTTTCAATGAGTAGCTATGAATTTTGGTACGGCTATGGGGCGCTGGGCGCAGGCGCAATACATGGGGAAAAAGATTCGTTAGACGATCAAAGTGATATTCAGTCTTATGGTGAATGGCAACACGAATAGCCATAAAAATTTCCTTCCAGTAACCGTAATGTGGACCATGCTGGTGCACTCAAGTGTGCATCAGGTTGGGAAAAGGGCAAATTATTATCATCCGTAATCGTTGTGATGCTGTGACATTCACATTTCATGCGGATTAACTCGCCTTTTCGTGGTTCAGGTTAGGTAAGGCAATATCTGCACCATGAGTGCACGTCAAATAATATTAGATATTTTGGTAAGTCAAGGTTTAGCGGATATTGGTGAATTGCTTATCAGTTTTTGAGGTGTTCACATGCAAGGCGGGTACGAATGGATTCTACTGTTATTGCTCTAGCCGGATCGGTCTTTAGTAAATCGAAAGCTTTAGTAACTTGGTGATGCAGCCAATTCTCTACAATCTGGTCCTGAACACTTTTGCTTTCGTTTTTATTTTCCATTACTTAACTCTGCGGCGGTGGCGGCAACTGCAAGAACGCTTGCACTATCTGGTGATCCCAGGATTTGGTCAGGTTGCGCAGGTATTCGTTATCGGCGGAGAAGGCTGTGTGTTTCACTACGCCACTGTCGGTAGCATAAACCACCAATTCAATCGGAGGACCAACCGTGAGGTTGGAGCGCATGGTTGAATCCATAGAAACCAACGCGCAGAGCGAAGCGGTATCCAGTGTGGTTTCCGGTTTGATGATGCGATCCAGGATTGGTTTGCCGTACTTGCTTTCACCGATTTGCAGATAGGGTGTTTGGTCCGAAGTGGTGATGTGATTGCCTTGCGGGTAAATCAGGGTAACGGCCGGGGTATCCAGGCCAATTTGCCCTCCCAGCAGGAAGCTGGCTTCAAAGCTTACATTGCTATTGTGCTGGGCGTGTTTTTCCTGAATGGCAACGCTGATCTCGCCCACGTAATCGGCAGCATCATGAATGCTGGTTACGGTTTCCAGGCTTACATCTGCTCCATCTTTAATGTCTTTACGGATTTTGGCGATAACCGATTGGGTCGTTGCCAGGTTTCCGGCAGAGTTAATTACCAGCTGACGGTCGCCCTGAATACCAAAGTGATACATCTTGCTATAGGTGCTGACCTGGTCGACACCCGCATTGGTGCGGGAATCGGAACAAAAGACGACACCTGCATTGACTTTGATTGCGACACAATAGGTCATAACTACAACCGGAGCTTGGAGAAAAAAGGGCGCCTAGGTTAAGAGCAGGCCAAATCAGCGTCAAGGCAATTTTTGACGACGTTCAGAGTGCACTAATGCAGGGCAATTGATGGCTGCAGGAGGCAAAAGCCGGATTACTCCGGCTTTACAGGTGCTTTAACCTGTTTATTCCAATGAACATCCATTTGCGGAAATGGAATGGTAATACCATGTTCATCAAACGCGATTTTGATCTTTTCGTTCAGCGAAAAGCGTACATCCCAATAATCTTCAGTTTTTACCCAAGGGCGAACGAAGAAATTCACGCTGCTTGCACCCAGTTCCCCGACTACGATTTGTGGCTCCGGCTCAAACAATATGCGCGATTCGGTTTTGATGATGGCCACGATGACATCGCGCGCGAGACGGATATCATCGCTATAACCGATGCTGAAAATCATATCGATGCGGCGGGTGGCGCGTTTGGAATAATTAATAATGTTGCTGCTATAAATAGAACCGTTGGGGATGATGACTTCTTTATTATCCCCGGTGCGCAAGGTAGTGGAAAAAATACCAATTTTTTCCACAATGCCGGACGTTCCCGCCGCTTCTACAAAGTCGCCGTCTTTAAACGGGCGAAAAATTAATAACATAAATCCGGCGGCGAAATTTTGCAGAGAGCCTTGCAATGCCAAACCAATTGCCAGACCGGCCGCACCCAGTACCGCAATCACCGAGTTGGTATTAACTCCCAGTTGATCCAGCGCGGCCACAATCACAAACACTAATAACAGGGCGTTGACTAACGACTGGATAAAGTCCACCAGGATTTTATCCAGCTTGGTGTGCCGTAAAACTTTACCGAGTACGCGCGCGACAATTTTTGCTACCAATTGACCGATCAGGAAAATCAGCAGTGCGACTAAAATTTTTACGCTCCATGGCACAATAAATTTGTCATAGATAACAATCATTTTAGCTTCTTCGATACCAAACATGGGCAACCTCTTATCCATGATTACATTTAATGGGAAATAGAATTGTTAGGCTAATGCTAAAGTCAGGGCATGACCTTAGCATTACAGTATTTAATCAGGCAACCGAACCGGTGGTACGAACGCGTTTGCTACCTTTAACAGTTTCCGTTTTACGTGCTTCGGCGCGTTTTTTGATTTGCGCATCAATAATATTTTTCAATGCAATCAAAAAACCTACCACAATAAATGCACCGGGCGGCAAGAGCGCAAAAATCATATTGGGATAATCCGCCCCGAACACATTGAGTTGCCAGTTGCGTGCGGACTCACCAAACAGTAAATGCATATCCGCAAAAAGGTGGCCGGTGCCCAGAAGTTCACGTACTGCGCCTACAGCGACCAGTACTAGTAAGAAACCAAAACCCATCATAAAACCATCGACAGCCGCAGGCGCTAATTTATGTTTGCTGGCAAACGCATCGGCGCGGCCAAGTACAGCGCAATTGGTGACGATCAACGGAATAAATAAACCGAGGATTTGATACAGCTCGTAAGTAAATGCTTTCATCAATAATTCGATGCAGGTTACGGCAGAGGCGATAATCATTACAAACGCGGGCAGGCGAATAGCATCGCTCACATAATGACGCAATAGCGATACTGCCGAGTTGGTCGTGGTTAAAACTAATAATGTTGCGAGTCCGAGCCCGAGCGCATTTACTACTGTCGAACTCACCGCAAGTAACGGACAAAGTCCGAGTACTTGTACCAGCGCCGGGTTGTTACTCCAGATGCCTTTTTCAATAATATCTTTGTAATTAACATCACTCATGGGCTTCACCTGTTGACGATGTTGTTGCGGATGCTTGTCCGGTGTTGAATAAATTGTCCTGATTCAAGGCGACAAATTCCAGTACACGTTTTATTTGAGCAACGACCGCACGCGGCGTAATCGTGGCGCCGGCGAATTGATCAAAAGTGCCGCCGTCTTTTTTCACTTTCCATTCTTCAATGACCGGCACCTGTAAACTTTTGCCATTGAAATTTACAATCCACTGATTCTTTTTCAATTCGATTTTATCGCCCAGCCCCGGCGTTTCCTTGTGCAATAAAATGCGTACCCCGGCGATAGTACCATCGCGATTCACCCCCACGATCATACTGATATCGCCCGAGTAACCATCATGCGCTACAGCGGGAATAATCAATGCGGAGATTTCGCCGTTGTGACGGGCGCGATGGATTTTGCTAGTGGCATCCGCACCTAAATCAATCCAGCCGGATTGGGGAACCGGAATCGTATCGGTTAATAAATCGTTGTCGTGCTGGCTGAGCGGAATAATTTCATAGAGCGCGCGTTGTTGTGCCGCACGTTCGGCGCTGGCAATTCGATCCTGCGTACCGAGATTGGTCAATGCCAATGCACCCGCCGTCGCAATCGCGAAGGCGGTAAGAATCAAACTGTTTTTGCTGATGGACTTACCAAGCATAGTTCGCTCTCTCAATGACCATCGCGTGGAGTGCTATCAGTCGCGCGGCGCGGTTTTTTGTGGCCGTAGGTGCGTGGCGTAGTGTAGTAATCGATAAAAGGCGCCGCAAAATTTAGCAATAACACGGCGAAAGCAACACCGTCCGGATAACTGCTGCCCCAACTGCGAATCACATAAATTAAAACACCGATCAGCGCGCCGTAAATAATACGTCCTTTATTGCTGACTGCTGAGGTCACCGGATCAGTGACAATAAAAAATGCACCGAGCATGGTTGCACCGGAGAGCAAATGGAAAATCGGTGAGCCACTGGAGTTGGAACTGCCGCTGCCATAAAAGAGTGTGGCCATAATCGCGAGTGCGGCGAGCATGGAAACCGGTGCGTGCCAGGTAAATACTTTTTTGTAGAGCAGGTAAATACCGCCAATCAAAAACGCAATATTCACCCACTCCCAGCCGGCACCGGCCCAGCGGCCATCAAACACCGCTTCTTTTTTATATAAATCGTCCAGCGTTAAACCGGCATTTTGTTTCATGATGTCCAGTACGGTCGCGGAGCTGTAACCATCAATTTGTGTTCCGAAAAATATTTTGTCCACTGCGGCGACCAGACTTGGCGTCGTTTGGCCATCGGGCAGCAATGGTAATGGTGTTGGCCACATTGTCATTTGCAAAGGAAAAGAGACTAGCAATAACGCGTAGGCAACCATCGCCGGATTAAATGGATTAAAACCCATACCGCCATAAAGTTGTTTTGCTAACACAATCGCAATAAAGCTCGCACTGACCACTAACCACCAGGGGCAATAAGCGGGTAGTGAAACACCAATCAAAATCCCCGTCACCAATGCACTGCAATCGCGCACATAAAACATAATCGGGCGCTGACGCAATTTCATCACCGCTGCTTCAAATGCGATGCAGGTGATGCTCGCTAACAACACATTGATTAACACACCAATCCCGAAAAAATGCGTCAGCGCTGCTATGCCCGGAAAGGTGGCATAAACAACCAAGCGCATTATGCGCCCGGTGCGATTGGTCCCGTGGGTGTGGGGCGAGGTGATATTCAATAGCGCCATCAGGCAATCTCGTTCAATTTTTCTTCCAGCTTGGTAACACCAAGGCGGAAGGCTTCAATATTGGGATCATTTTCTGCTTCGGCTTGTGCTAAACGCTCGCGCGCTTTTTGCAGACGCGATTGCAACGCCTGGATTTGCTCGGCACGTTTTTGATCATCGCTTTTAGTCGCCATGGCAGCGGCTTTTTGTTTGGCTTTTTCGATGGCAATCTGTGCGGCAGTTTTTTCCGCTTTCACTGCTACTGGCTCAGGTGTTGATCCATTTGCACTGAGCTCGGTTAATTGCGCTTCCGTTTCAGCAATTTTTTCGCGCAGTTTTTCTACGCCTTGTTGTAGTGCTGCCAGACTTACACTGCCTTCCGCTTTTGCTTCAGCCACTCGTTCTTCGGCTTTAACCAAACGTGACTGTAAGGATTCAATGTTGGTGCGAATCCTGTCGACGGGTGATATCGCCAGTTTTGTTTGTGCGCGTGCGATTGCTGCTGCAATCGGATCATCTATTGCGGTGGTAATTGCAGCCGCTTCAGGTGTGGGCGCGATTGGTGATGGCTCAGATACAGATGTTACTGCAGTCAGTTCCGGTTGTGGCTGCGCTGCTATAAAGTCCGCTAATTTTTTCTCGGCTTCGGCCAGTTTTAATGCGGCCTGTTTAATGCGCACTTGCTGCTTTACCAATTGTTCTTTGCTAATCACCGGATTGGTTTTATTGGGTATCAACGTTTTTTGCGCAAATTCGAGTGTAGTTTTCGCTGCATTGACCATGCGTTCGAGTTTTATTTTTTGTTCGTCGGCAGAGATATTTATTGCACTTGCTTTGGCAACTGCCGCAGCAACAATGTCAGTTGCTGTTGCGAGTACTTCTGTGGTTGCAGACGGTGCGATTGCTTTTTCAGCCAGTTTTTTCTTTGCTTCTTCTGCCGCTTGTTGGCGCAGCAAACGTTTGGCTTCTTTTTCTGCTTCCTCTTTAGCGATGCGCGCCTGGCGGAATTCAAAACGCTGGCGTGAACGATCTGCTTTTTCTTTTTCTATTTCCTGCTGGCGAATGCTGCCTTTGGCGGCGCGATAATATTGCACGAGTGGAATCGTGCTCGGGCACACATAGGAGCACGCGCCGCATTCAATGCAATCAAATAAATTGTGCGTTTCCAGTCGATCAAAATCTTCTGCCTGCGCGTACCAGAATAATTGTTGCGGCAACAAACTGGCCGGGCATACATCGGCACACATGCCGCAGCGAATGCACGCTTGTGCTGGTGATGGTGGCGGCAACTCCTGCTTGCCCGGTGCGAGAATGCAGTTGGTGGTTTTGATTACCGGTGCATCCAGGTCCAGCAAGGTGAAGCCCATCATCGGGCCGCCCATTACGACGCGCGACGCGCGATTTGTATCAAATCCGTGTTGCTTGAGCACATAGCTAATCGGAGTACCGAATAACACATCAATATTGCGCTGGGTTTGCAATGCTTCACCCACTATGGTGGTCACGCGTGAAATCATCGGTTCACCGTAACGCACCGCGCGCCATGCGGCGACGGCTGTTGCGACGTTGACGCAAATCACACCGATATCCGCCGAGTGATGGCCGCTCGGTGTTTCGCGCCCCGTTAATATCTGGATGATTTGTTTTGCACCACCCGACGGATATTTGGTGGGAAATTTCACCACCTGGATTTTTTTCGCTTCCGGATCAGTCACCGCTGCTGCAGCAATTGCCATTTTTAACGCGGCTATGGCTTTGGGTTTGTTGTCTTCCACACCGATCAATAATTTTTCGGGGTGATGCAAAATATAACTAAGCAATAAGGTGCCGGCGATTAATTCATTGGCACGTACTTGCATCAATATATCGTCAGCGGTGATGTAGGGTTCGCACTCGGCGCCGTTGAGAATTAATGTGTCGATCACTTGTGTGGATTTCGGCGCGAGTTTTACCGCGGTAGGAAAACCGGCACCGCCTAATCCAGCAACACCGGCCGCGCGAATTTTATCGAGCAATTCCAGACGATCCAGCGCGCGAAAATCGGTGCATTCTTCTTTTGCAATCCAGTGATGCAAACCATCGGGCTGGATGACCACTGACTGCGCTTTTATGCCGGAGGGATGGGGCGTTGCGCAATCTTCAATAGCGATAACCGTGCCGGACGTTGAGGCGTGCGTGTTCGCACTAAACGTGCCGTCCGCTGCGCCGATCAATTGACCGGTTAACACCCTGTCGCCAACCTGCACCACCGGTTGCGCCGGCGTGCCCATATGTTGGTTTAATGGAATAACCAACACCGGCGGCAAGGGAATGTCGCCCAGCGGTAATTGCAGCGATTGGCTTTTATTTTCCGGGGGATGAATGCCGCCGGGAATATCCCAGACTCTGATTAAACTCGTCATCACGCGGCCTTTTCATCGCTGCTGTTAGTGCGGCGGTCGGAAGCAATGACATCGGCAACAACATGGAATACCGGTTTTTGGTTGGTCGCGGGCAGCGTCCATTTCCAGGAATTGAGGTCAGTTGGCAACGGGATCATATCAATGCAATCCACCGGGCAGGGCTCCACACATAAATCGCAACCGGTACATTCATCGACGATCACGGTGTGCATATGTTTGGCCGCGCCGAGGATCGCATCCGTCGGGCAAGCCTGGATGCACTTGGTGCAGCCGATACATTCATCCTCACGGATAAACGCCACTTTCTTTACGTCGGAATAGTTGCCGTGTTCGGTATCGAGTGAGGGGGCGGGAACATCGAGCAAATCGGCGAGGGCATTAATCGTTGCCTGGCCACCGGGCGGGCATTTATTGATGGCTTCACCATCGACAATCGCTTGCGCATAAGGGCGGCAACCGGGATGGCCGCATTGGCCGCATTGGGTTTGCGGCAGCAGGGCATCGATGCGCTCGACAAGCGGATTGCTTTCCACTTTGTATTTCACGGCGGCAAAACCCAGAATCGCGCCGAAGACGGCGGATAATCCGCCGAGTGCCAGCAGTGCGCTAATGATGGGATTGTGCAGGATAAAGTCGATCATGATGCGCTCGCGCCAGTCATTGCTGGCTCACCAGTCCGCCAAAACCCAGGAACGCCAGTGCCATCAAACCGGCGGTAATCATGCCGATGGCGGCACCTTTAAAGGGGGCGGGCACATCGGCAACGGCAAGGCGTTCGCGCATCGCAGAAAACAGGATCAGCACCATGGCAAAGCCGAGTGATCCACCAAAACCGTAGAGCGTTGATTCAAAGAAGTTATGGGCTTTCTGGGTATTCAACAGGGCAACACCGAGTACAGCGCAATTCACGGTAATCAACGGCAGGAAAACCCCCAACATGCGATACAACAGCGGGCTGGTTTTCTCCATAAACATTTTGACGAATTGCACTACGGCGGCGATAACCAGGATAAACGCGATAGTGCGCAAATACTGCAAACCCAGTGGTGCGAGAATCCAGGTGTCTACCAGATAACTGCAAATAGAGGCGAGGGTCATCACAAACATGGTCGCGCCGCCCATCCCTATAGCGCTTTCCAGCTTGTTGGACACGCCCATAAACGGACACAACCCGAGGAATTGCGCCAGCACAAAGTTATTCACCAGAACCGTGCTGAGCAGAATGATGGCCAATTCGCTGAAAGTCATGATGTGTTCTGCCGGGAATAAACAGGGTTGTTTTGGTGAATGGTAGGTTGCTGGTGAGCTTGCGAACCGCAACATTCGTCATCGCAAACCGCACAATGTATTTTAAATCACAATCGCAAATATCGGGCTTTCGGTTTGTGCGGGTCGATGGTCATGTTGGGGTTTGTTCCTCACCGCCAACCTACGGATTGCGGTGTATTCCAAAAAGGAGTGAACCCCAACATTCACCGGATTACATCACCCTTTGCCCCGGTTTCGCACCGCTGTGCGGCTCCAACAAATACAATTCATTGCCGCCAGGACCTGCCGCCAACACCATGCCTTCGCTCATACCAAATTTCATTTTGCGCGGCTTGAGGTTCGCCACTACCACGGTGAGTTTGCCCACCAGATCTTCCGGTTTGTATGCGCTCTTGATGCCCGAAAATACATTGCGCGTTTCACCACCTAAATCGAGCGTCAGGCGCAATAATTTATCTGAGCCTTCTACATGTTCTGCATTCGCAATCAAGGCGATACGCAAATCCACTTTCGCGAAATCATCAAACTCAATTTCGGCGGCGATCGGTTCACCGGATTTTTCGGCAGCAGGCGCTTTTGCCGGCGCTGCAGCCGCCAACGATTCTTTACCCGCTTCAATCATCGCATCCACTTTGTCTTTTTCGATGCGCGTCAGCAGCGGTTTGAACTCATTAATTTTTTCACCGGAGCGGAAACTGATTGGCGCATTCCAGCTTAAGGTTTCGCCGAGGAATTGTTCTGCATCTTTGGTTAGCGCTGGCAATACCGGTTTCAAATAAGTCAGCAACGCGCGGAACATATTAATGCCGAGTGTGCATACCGCCTGGGTTTGCGCTTCGGCACCGGCTTGCTTCGCCAGTTTCCAGGGTTCTTGCGTAGCGATATATTCGTTAGCGGCATCCGCCAGCGCCATAATTTCGCGCATGGCTTTGCTGTAATCGCGGCTTTCGTAATAGTTGGCGATAGTTTCGCCCGCATCAATAAATTGTTGCCACAGCGTTTGATCCGCAATGTCAGTCGCTAAAACGCCACCGGCATTGTTAATAAATTTCGCGGTGCGGCTGGCGATATTGACCACTTTACCTACCAGATCTGAATTCACGCGCTGGATAAAATCTTCCAGGTTCAAATCGATATCATCCACATTGCTGGTAAGTTTTGCGGCGAAGTAATAACGCAAATATTCCGGATTCAAATGATCGAGGTAAGTGCGCGCATTAATAAAGGTGCCGCGCGATTTACTCATCTTGGTGCCGTTCACGGTTAAAAAACCGTGCACGCAAATTTTGGTTGGCGTGCGCAAATTGGCGGAGTGCAACATCGCTGGCCAGAAGAGCGCATGGAAATTCACGATGTCTTTGCCGATAAAGTGATACACCTCGGCAGTGGAATCTGGTTTCCAGTATTCGTACCAATCTTCGCTTTTCTTATCGAGCAAGTTTTTCAGGCTGGCGATATAGCCGATCGGTGCATCCAGCCACACGTAAAAATATTTGCCCGGTTCACCGGGAATTTCAAAACCGAAGTAGGGCGCATCGCGGGAGATATCCCACTCCTGCAAACCGGCGTCCAGCCACTCGGCCATTTTGTTGGCCACTTCATCTTGCAGGTGGCCGGCGCGGGTCCAGCTTTTCAGGAAATCGCTGAATGCAGGCAGGGTGAAGAAAAAGTGTTCGGAATCTTTGGCGACGGGTGTTGCACCGGAAATCGCCGATTTCGGATTGATCAAATCCATCGGCGAATAAGTCGCACCGCACTTCTCGCAATTATCGCCGTACTGGTCTTCGGTTTTACATTTCGGGCAGGTGCCTTTGATGTAGCGGTCAGCGAGGAACAATTGTTTTTCCGGATCATAAGCCTGGGTAATGGCGCGGGTCGCGATATGGCCGTTGGCTTTCAAGCGGCCGTAAATCAGGTTGGACAATTCGCGGTTTTCATCCGAATGGGTCGAATGGTAGTTATCAAAATCGATATTAAACGCGGCAAAGTCAGCCTCATGTTCGGCTTTGACATTGGCGATTTGCTGTTCAGCGGAATGACCCAGCTGTTCGGCTTTAAGCATGATCGCAGTGCCGTGGGCATCATCGGCACAAACGTAAGTGCAATCCACCCCACGCATTTTCTGGAAGCGCACCCAAATGTCGGTCTGGATATATTCCACCAGGTGGCCGAGGTGGATCGAACCATTGGCATAGGGTAATGCACTGGTAACGAGAATCTTGCGGGATGATTGAGTCATAGGATTACAACCTGTCACAGTCAGAAGTCAGCGCCAGTGGAGCGGCGTCATGCAAAAAGTGGGCGCGCACTATAGCATTTTCAAGCGGGCTTTTCTTGCATAAGGTCGATTGGATGGATGTTGCAATAGACGCCAATTTAAGACATCGGTAAAATCCGCGCTCCCATAATTACAATCAAGGAGCTTTACCGATGTACAAGTTGTTAAGTCTTGCCTTAGTGCTTGCAACCCTTCAAGGCTGTGTGAGTGGTGTAACCCGAACCCCGCTCAACACGCAAACCGCCAACGCTATCCAACAAGCCAATACCTATAACCTGGTTATCCAGGATGAGATCCGTCCTGCGGTGAATATCTCTAATGTGACGGGCGCAATGGGCGGAGGATTGATTCCCGCCATCATTGATTCATCTATTAACAAATCGCGGAATCGTTCAGCACAAGAAGTGATGACCGGTTTTTATGATGCTACCCAGGACCATAATTTCCGCACCCATCTTGCTACCGATTTCAACACCGCGATTGCAGGTGCATTACCGCTAAAAGTGAGCCAGGCTCCAGCGGAATTTGTGCTCCTGTCCAATGAGGAACGCGAGCGTCGTATTGCGGCGTTGGGCGCAGGCGAAGCGTTGGTTTATACCTCCAGCTTCTACATGTTCATTGATCAATCCAAGCGCTTTGTCACTGAATCGCAAGTGTATATTTACACCAAGCCAACCAAGGCTTCCAAAAATACCTTGCCGGTTTATTTCAATCGCTTTGTGTACATTAGTAAAACCTTGGGCAATGGCCAGGAGAATTCAGTAACTGCATGGAGTGCAAATCAGGGCGCAGAGTTTCGTACTGAAATTGGAAAAAGCACCACAGCAATTGCCGACATGATTGCAATGGATATCAAATCGCACAAAGACAAATACTGCGGCAAGCCGGTGAAAGCCAGTTTGATGCAGTTGGGCCAGCTGGTTTCTACTAATGCCACACTGGTTACCGAAAAAGACGAAAGAGCCTGGGTTCAGGAAGTGAATGGTGCGCTGGTTTCTGTTCCTGCTGCCGGCCTGGTGCCGAACCCCAAAGCTAAAGCCGTAAAATGTAGTTAATTAAGGAGATAAAGATGAAAAAAATAATACTGGCTGGTTTTGTTGCATCGTTGGCGTTGTTGTCTGTTGGTGCTATGGCTGCTGTGGAAAGCCAAAAACGGGTTCCACTGGAATACAAATCCAAAGTGGTAAAAACCACTAAAAAAGCAACTGCGAAAACATCCAAATCCTCTGCCAAACAACCAGTGGTTGCTCCTGCTTATGAATGCAAAGTTGATGTGGCCCCTGTTGCAGATGAACGTAATAACAAGGTAACTCTGGGGGCATCCTGGAATAGTCCTTTACTGCCTGATGGTTTGGATACCTGGTTGGGTACGGTGCGTGAAAAAGAGTTAGTCAATAAAACCCGCAGTTGGAGCGGTGACAAACAACTCTTGATCAAACCGAGCGTTACCCGTTTATATTCGTATGCGGAAAGTATGAATATTCACGGTGTCATTGCATTGAAAGTTGAATATTGGCTCGATAATCAATTGGTGCAAACCAAAAGCTATCGCGGCATGGGTTCCAAAGCCAACATGATGAATGCGCTGAGTGAATACGCCACAGCACTTAATTATGCTGTTCACGAAGTGGCCCCGGACGTATTGGCTGATGTCAAAAATTATTGTGCTAAAAAATAATTTTTGATCAAACCCCGGGGCACTTTCCCCCGGGTTTTTTTTGTTTTTTCTGTGCTATAAACAGTGTTTCTCCCTTCCGTTATTTTTCATACAAATCTATTGTTTCGGTAAGGTTTCACCCGCATCGCGGTGGGTAGTGATTTTGTCAAAATTGCAAAATTGTTAAATTTGCAATTTTAGCGACAATCTGGTGATTGAATATTCGGCAAAAAATCGTGCTGTTACGGCTGCATGCTGTAAAAATCAGCGTTTGGCGTGGCTCTTTATCCATTTAACATGATAAAAACGTTGGCGCGGCTCGTGCTAATAACTTCTTCTATTTATCGATACCGCTTAGTTAAAACGATAAAAATCGACACCTAACTCATGGAATAACAATGGCTCCTTCATCTCCTGTTGATCAACAATCATTCCGTCGTATCCTCGCCCGCAATATTGTCTTCCCGCTGGTCTTTGGTTTGATTAATGCCGCAGTTTTTATCGTGCTGATTTTATTTTTGCTCGGCGCCTTCCGCTGGGTTGAGCACACTGAATCGGTGCTGGCTAAATCCCATGAGGTATCGCGCCTGATGGTGGATATGCAAACGGGGATGCGCGGATTCCTGATCACCGGTGAAGAACCTTACCTCACCATCTACCGGCTCGCGCGCCCCAAGATCGCGCCCGAATTAACCACCTTGCTGGAGTTGGTGGAAGATAACAATGCGCAGGTGGAGCGCTTGCGGCGTATTGAATCCATGCACGCCGAATGGGTTGCTTACAGTGAAAAAGCCATTGAACTGCGCCGGACGAATGGTGATTACGCACAATTGGTCAGTAGTCGCGGGCAACAGGAATTTAACGAAATTCGTCGTGAGTTTACCGATTTCCAGGATCTGGAAAATAATTTATTGACGGAGCGTCGCGAGGATGCGCGCCTGGTTACGTCAATATCGATCATTACGTATTTAATTGTCATGGCGGTGGTTACGGGATTGCTGAGTTATTTGGGTCGCCGTGAATTAGTCCAGCTTTCCAATACCTACAACGACTCACTTGAAGAGCGCCATCGTCACGCCGAAATTCTTGAACAACAAAATTGGCAGCGCGCCGGTCAAGCGCGCCTTGCTGAGCAGAGCATCGGGCAGGCTTCCATGGCAACGCTGGGACAAACTATTCTGGATTTCCTGGTTTATTACCTGGGCGCATCGGCGGCGGCATTTTATTCGCGCCGCAGCGGTAATCATGCGCTGCAACGGGTAGCGAGCTACGGGTTTCGCCATGAACTGGCTGCAGAACAACAAACCCTGGAAGCCGGTGAGAGTCTGGTGGAGCAGGCGGTGTTATCCAATCGCATCATTGAGTTAAACGATGTACCTGCGGATTACGTCAAAATTAATTCCGGTTTAGGCGAAGCTACGCCGCGCTACCTTGTGATGGTGCCGGTGGCTCACGATGGCCAAACGAACGGGGTTGTCGAATTAGGTTTTTTGCATGCACCGGCAACACGCGATATTGAATTCCTGAAACTGGTTGCACCGAATATCGGCAATTCACTGGAAATGGCGATTAATCGCCGGCGCTTGCAGGATGTGCTGGAAGAAACACAACAACTCAATGAAGAATTGCAGGTGCAGCAGGAAGAATTGCGCACAGCGAACGAAGAACTGGAAGAGCAATCGCGGATATTGGAAGAATCGCAAGCGCTGCTGGAAAACCAGAAAGCAGAGCTGGAACAAACCAACGAAAAATTATTGGATCAGGCCGTCGTGCTGGATCAAAAAAATGTTGCACTCAACACCATTCAAGTGGAATTGGAAGAACGCGCTGCCGAGCTGCAACGCGCCAGTAAATACAAATCTGAATTTTTGGCCAACATGTCCCATGAGTTGCGCACACCACTGAACAGTTCAATGATTCTGGCCAAACTATTAGCTGAAAATGCCAAAGGTAATCTCAACCCGGAACAAATACAGTTCGCCAACAGTATTTATTCTGCTGGCAATGATTTACTTAATTTAATTAACGACATTCTCGATATCTCCAAAGTCGAAGCCGGTAAATTGGAGCTAGCACCGGAAGTTATTCCGGTGCAGCGTTTATTGGATTCATTGCGCCTTACATTTGAACCACTGGCGACGCAGAAAAAATTGCAATTCTCCGTTGATATTGAAGCAGGAACATTGCCGTCGATTTTTACTGATCATCAACGCCTCGAACAAATCCTTAAAAATTTGCTGTCCAATGCCATCAAATTTACCGAACAGGGCAAAATCAGCATTGCTATCGCACCGGCACCGGATAATGGCATTGCTTTCGCGGTAACGGATTCGGGAATCGGTATTGCTATTGAACATCAAGCGTTGATATTTGAGGCTTTCCAGCAAGCCGATGGCAGCATCAGTCGTCGCTACGGCGGCACCGGTCTGGGGCTATCCATTTCGCGCGACCTGGCCAGTTTGTTGGGTGGAAGTATTAGTGTTAGCAGCACGCCGGGCGTGGGCAGTACATTTACGTTGATACTGCCTGCAGAATTGTCGCTTGCGATTGATGAGCCTGTGCAACCACCTGTGCAGGCGAAACCACAACCTGCAGCATCATCAATTACTGAACATATTTCTGAAAGCAAATCGCCATCAACAGAAAAACGTTTCTTTAGCGATGATCGCGATAAAACTTTCGATGCAACTCGCAGTGTGCTCATCATCGAAGATGATGCTGATTTTGCCAGCATTCTTTATGAGCTTGCGCATGAGTTGCAGTACCGTTGCCTGGTGGCAGAAACTGCGGCGGAAGGTTTGCAAATTGCGAGCGATGTAGTGCCGGACGCGATATTGCTGGATATTGGGTTGCCGGATACCTCGGGCCTGAATGTGCTGCAAAAATTAAAAGCTGATCCGCTGACGCGCCATATTCCGGTGCACATTGTATCGGCTGCTGATCGCAGCGAAGCCGCATTGCAAATGGGTGCGGTGGGTTACGTAGTCAAGCCGACAACACGCGAACGATTAAAAGACGTATTCGATAAACTCGAAGATAAACTCACACGCAAAGTAAAACGCGTATTACTGGTGGAAGACGATGCATTGCAACGCCAGAGTGTAGTGAAATTAATTGGCGATGAAGATGTAGATATCACTGCGGTGGAGTTGGGTGAAGAAGCAATTGAATTATTACGCACCACTATTTTTGATTGCATGATCATCGACTTGAAATTGCCGGATATGCAAGGCCATGAATTGCTGCAACGCATGTCCACTGAAGACATTTGTTGTTTCCCGCCAGTGATCGTATACACCGGCCGTAACCTGACCCGCGCGGAAGAAAATGAACTGCTGAAATATTCCCGCTCGATCATTATTAAAGGCGCGCGCTCTCCGGAACGTTTGTTGGACGAAGTAACCTTATTCCTGCATAAAGTGGAATCGGAATTATCCAGCGAACGTCAAAGCATGCTGAAAACCGTGCGCAGCCGCGACCGCGTGTTGGAAGGTCGTCGTGTGTTACTGGTGGATGATGATATGCGCAATATTTTTGCGTTGACTGGTGCACTCGAACAAAAAGGTGCAATCGTAGAAATTGCACGTAATGGTTTGGAATCGATCGAAAAACTGAATGAAGTTCCGGAAATTGATCTGGTATTGATGGATGTGATGATGCCGGTGATGGACGGGCTTGAGGCCATGCGCCGTATCCGTACTGATGCGCGTTTCCAGAAGTTGCCCATTATTGCGATCACCGCCAAAGCGATGAAAGATGATCAGGAACAATGTTTAAAAGCGGGTGCGTCGGATTATCTGGCGAAACCAATTGATATTGACAGGCTCTATTCATTATTACGGGTGTGGATGCCCACAATGGATCGCATTTAAAAGAAGAGTCTATTAATGAATAACCCTACCAGTATTGAAATCGAACTGAAGTTATTAATTGAAGCGATTTACCTGAAGTACAGTTACGATTTTCGCGATTACGCCGGCGCTTCGCAAAAGCGCCGAGTCTTTCATGCGATGACGCAGTTGCGTTGTGAATCCATTTCAGAACTTCAAGCAAAAGTATTGCACGACCCGGATACTTTTATGGAGTTGCTGCAATACCTGACGATCCCAACAACAGAAATGTTTCGCGATCCGGAATATTTTCTCGCGTTGCGCGAACATGTTGTGCCGTTTTTAAAAACTTATCCCTCGTTAAAAATCTGGATTGCCGGTTGCAGCACCGGCGAAGAACTTTATTCCATGGCAATCCTGTTAAAAGAAGAAGGGTTGCTGGAGCGCAGTATTATTTATGCCACTGATATTAATCCGCATTCACTCGACAAAGCCCGAAAGGGAATTTTTTCGCTGGAGCGCGTGCGTAATTACACGGCAAATTATCAGGCGGCGGGTGGGAAAAAATCGTTCTCGGATTATTACACGGCCGCTTATGACGGTGTGTTGTTTGATCGTAGCTTGTGTGAAAACGTAAGCTTTGCTGATCACAGCCTTGCAACGGATAGTGTATTTTCTGAAACCCATTTGGTGTGTTGTCGCAATGTGATGATTTATTTTAACCACGCCTTGCAAGAGCGGGCGCTGGGTTTATTTCATGAATCATTGTGCCACCGTGGATTCCTGGGGCTGGGTAGCAAAGAGAGTATTGATTTCTCCAGCCACGTGAATCATTTTGAGCCTTTGGTAAAACCTCAGCGCATTTATCGCAAAAGTTAAGGCGGCATTGCTATGACTGACGCGCGCCCTGGAAATACGTCTGCTAGCACTTTGAGTGCCGATATGCTGGCCAAAAAGTTGGGCAGCCGACAATTTGAGGCTATTGTTATTGGCGCTTCGGCGGGTGGCATTCGGGCTTTGATGAAAATTCTCGGTACCTTGCCTGCGCACTGTCAGGTGCCGATTATTATTGTTGTGCATATGCCGGATTCTCGTGAATCGCGCCTGGTGGAAGTTTTCCAGCATCATTTTGCGATGGCTGTTACGATGGCGGATGACAAGCGCAGTATTGCCCCGGGGCATATTTATTTTGCCGGGTCCAGTTATCATTTATCGATTGAGCGCAACCGCAGCTTTTCCCTCAGCTGTGAAGAACCGATTCATTATTCGCGCCCCTCGATTGATATTTTAATGTCATCGGCGGCGGACGCGTATGGCACATCATTGGCGGGTATTTTATTGACCGGCGCCAATCAGGATGGTGCAGAGGGTATGGCCTGTATTAATAAAGCTGGCGGGCTTACGATTATCCAGGACCCGCGTGAAGCGGAAATGGCGATTATGCCGCAAGCAGCGCTTGATTTATTTATTCCTGATTTTATTTTGCCATTAGAAGAAATCCGGCAACTACTGTTTAAATTGGAGAGATCTTGATGCAACGCACCAAGCTACTCATTGTTGATGATTTGCGGGAAAACTTGCAGGCACTGAGCCGGATTATCGAACAGGATGATCGTGAAATTTATCAGGCGTCGTCCGGCGATGCGGCACTGGCGTTGCTGCTTGAGCATGATTTCGCATTGGCAATTCTCGATGTCATGATGCCGGACATGAATGGTTTTGAATTGGCAGAGCTAATGCGCGGCACTGAAAAAACCCGCCATATTCCCATCGTATTTGTCAGCGCTGGTGGCAAGGAATTAAATTACGCGTTCAAAGGTTATGAAACCGGTGCGGTAGATTTTCTACACAAACCGTTGGATATTGCAGCGGTTAAAAGCAAAGTGAATGTGTTTGTTTCGCTGTACCAGCAGCGGACTAAAGTAAAACAGCAAGTAGAAGCGTTGGAGCAAAGCCAGCGTGAATTGCATGCAACCCAGCTTGAGTTAGAGCGGGCGTTAAAAATGCGCGATGACTTTATGTCACTGGTCGCACACGAATTGCGTACACCACTTAATACCTTACATTTGGAAACCCAGGTACGCCGCGTGCGTTTGCAACGCGAAGATATCGCTGCATTCAATAAAGAATCATTAAATGCGATGGTCGAACGCGACAGCCGCCAGATCCAAAGTATGATCCGCTTGATCAATGACATGGTGGATGTTTCGCGTGCAACGACAGGAACACTTTCCATTCGCACCGGTGACGTTAACCTCGCCCAATTGGTCACGCGTATTGTGGGTGACTTTTCCCAGCAGGCACATCTTGCAGGCTGTTGTTTCAGGCTTGATGCCGTACCGGAAGTCATTGGTGAGTGGGATGAATTTCGTGTTGAACAAGTGCTGGTTAATCTCATTACCAATGCGTTGCGTTATGGCGACGGTAAGCCGGTGAAGATTAGTTTTTCAGTAACGGATAATCATGTAGAAATCCATGTTCAAGATCAGGGCGCAGGTATTCCAGAGAGTGAACAGCAGCGAATTTTTGAAAAATTTGAACGCCTGGGTAATAACCAGGTGAAAGAAGGGCTGGGCATGGGGCTTTACATTGCGCGGCAATTAGCAGAAGCCCACGGTGGAAAATTGAGTGTGAGTAATACGCCGGGGTCTGGTGCGTGTTTTACGTTGTGCTTGCCTTTCGTATCAAAAAATAAAATATAAAAATACATTTCCCTCCATAGTTCGAACGGTGCAGCGTCGCTCAGTACATTGCACTTCCTCTGAATTAAATCCCCGCATTCCACTGTTACTTAAACTCCCATTATTATTCGTGTAATGTCGTGTAATATTTTTGGCGGTCGACTCTGCATAATCTCTGCGGCTCCAGTCACAGGACCGACCAAAGCGGTATCAGCAGCGCAGGGATTGCACTATGGAAATCTGGATAAGTTCTGCTTTTGCTGCGATGGAATTATGGAAATCAAAAACGCACTACTCCTAAGCCCCTCACTCGTTCTTGCCCACGGCGGCCGAGCAGATAAATACGGCTGCCACAATGACAGAAAAAATGGCGGTTACCATTGCCACAATAGCGGCTCAATCCCTCAATCTCAGAATTTCCATGCATCGGATAATTCAACAACTACAAATTCCACAATCACTAAAAGCTCAATTTGCAAATCCCCAAGTGCGAGCAACGAATCTTGCTGCGCACAAAAAACTGGCTATAGAAAATCCATTTGCATTAAATAAACTTGGTTACTCTGCAATTAAGCTCGCCTCAGAATATCTGCCATAAAAATAGATAGATTATTTTAATCACATTATTTAATAAATTTATTTAATAATTGTTAATGTTTTTACACTAATTTTACAAATAAATTTCTGCGGAAAAATAAGCAGCCTAAAAATTTTTATTATTATTTAGGCGACATTTTATGGCTTAAATTCAGGGCATTATTAATTTTTAAGCAGAAAAAAAGCACAACAAATGTGCATTTCATTTAATTTTTAATTTAACTTGTATTTCAATAAGAAAATGTTATTAATGGCAAGCTCTTAAAAGTGCTTCACGCATTCATGGGGCAACAAAAAGTACAGCGGTGATAATAATGACATTAATAAAAATATTGGAAACCAACGGAAGCTTGACCACCTTGGCCATGATTTTTATATGTCGTGATCAGAAGAGGGTTTTACGTTTGTAAAATTTCTGGTGTGCAATCTTCAAACCTAAAAGGCAGTTTATCTACTACAAAGGTATGTTTTATGAAGATGCTATTTAAATTTGGATTATTCATCGCTAGTGTTCTTTTCTATGTTCAAGCGCACGCAGTAACCAGTTGTACTATCACTAACACTAATGTGTGGAACAACGGTTATGTGCTTGAGTTTACTGTTAAAAACAATGGCTCTACCCCTATTAATAATTGGGGGTTAACGCTTAATTTTATTGAGCCTGCGCAGGTAACAGGGAGCTGGAACGCAATTACCGCTGGAGGATCAACAACCACGTTGACCGCGAGTAATGTTGCGTGGAATGGCACTCTGGCTGCGGGCCAGACAACATCCTTCGGAATTCAAGGGAATCATGATGGCAGCTTCATCGTGCCAACGTGTAGTGGTGGTGATGTTGCTGCAATTGATGTTGTGTCCATTAGCGTTACCAACGCGCAAGGGGAATCTGCTGTTAAAGGAGATGCGATACGCCTCAATATCATTGTTGTTAATAATGGCAGCACAAGTGTCAGTGCGACACTTACACCAAAAATTTCCAGCAGTCGTTTTTCAGATTTTTCTAACGTCAATCTACCCTCCGCCACTATTACCCTTGCCGCTTCAGAACAACGCCAGATTAGCGTGGATGCAGGTCCCTTTATTCATGACACGGTGACTGGTAAACACTACGCATTGGGCAGTAGTACCTATACGATAGATAGTATTGGCATCAACGGTGTAGCTGACACAAGCTTCTCCGGAAGCTCCTTCACTATTGCGACTAGTAATGCGGTGCTTGTACCCGTTCTGTATGACCAGGCATATCTAAACTCAATTAATTATCAGGGAAGTATTCAACAATATTTAACGTCGGCTTTCACCCGCCCTTCAGAAGTATTTACCCCCGCCAACACGTATGAATCTTTCGGGGGTGGCTTGGATGAGATAGAAAATATTAAACATATTCTCTATCCCCTGGCAGGGTTCACGGCGTCACCTGATACTGGTTTTTGTGAACAGGCTACAGCCGCCGCCCGTACTAAGTTGGGATTAGCGCAAGATTGGGTTGGGCCAGTATCAACAAATGCAGAAAATCATGGCTTTGATTACCTGATTGGATTAACTCCGGAGATTGGTGGTGGTGCTACTTGCGGCTGGTTAGGTGTGCAGGTAAGCGGCATTTTTTGGGAGGGACAGCCACTCGATCTCACACAGGCGATTTTCATTCACGAAGTCGGCCATATATTCGGTGCAGATCATTGCGACCCTCTTAACGGTTACGTGATGTGTGGTACAGAAGATCATCCACATTATATAAATGATGGGATATTTGTTTGGCATTACAGTTCCGTTGATGAAATGGAAAATAGGTTTGACTAAACCAGAACTCTTTCCGATTCAGTAACAAAATCAAAGGCTCGTGAATAATGAGCCTTTGATTTCAATGATCAAGAAAATGTATTAGTGGCAGTTGCGGTAGTAGTATTTCACAATTCAACAGTTAGATTGCATCACTGCACGTATTATCGATTCAAAAAGTCACTTCTAACTGTGCTTTAAAAAAACCGACGTTTTTACCTCCTGCGTTTTTAATAACCCCATCCGCGTTGAAATGGCTATAACTGATATCGAAACGCCAATTTTTATTTATCTGAGAATCAAAGCTGAATGACGGGGCATTTGTAACTCTACATCTGTCAACGTTCGCTGTACCGGCAAGCGGCCTCACTCCTGCAATATAAACTGCATCCGATTTATCCAGATGCCAGAAAAAACTCCAGGCCCCCTACGATCTCAGTGAGGAGCCACTCGACGGCATTACAACTGATTATGAAGTGTTGGTGTTGCGTTGATTTTAGGGGGGCATCGTGCAGACAGCCATGCCCAATATTAATGCGTAAAATAAAAAATATTGCGGCCACGAGGGATCAGCTTTGGTGAAAAATTCAGCAAGAGTTGATGCCGCTCATTATAAAAATTTGATGCTGGCTATTCCCTGACAGAAATTGTTTTTAATTTCCGCTGTTGTTCCGGGCGCCAATTATTAATACGGCGATGATTGATCATATGCGGCGACACCTAAGTGAAATTACCTTATCGATATTACGAGTTTGTTACGAAAAATTTTTAGTTTAAATTCAACGATAAGATGAGCCGCTGATCGTGGTTTTCCTCGTCTCACTTTTTAAAAACCACCTGAAACACTCCTTATCAAAATCCCTTAAAAGCGATAAATAGCCCACAGATTTTTGCTTGTTTAATCCCAACTTTTCAAGATGACAAAAGTGGGACAACTCTCGCTACTTTCCTTGTGTATAACGAACGGCACGGCACTCGTATTCGACGAGGGTATTGGCTCGTTTTATATCATTAACCAAAAAAGAATTTGAGTTTCATTGACTAAACGTTGATGAGCTTGAAATAGCAAAACAGGAGTTTTGCTTGTTGCGTAGAGCAGTGGCGATGAGGCTGCCATTGCTGTGGACACTTGCAGGAGTAGGTGAACTCACATCAACTATAACGTTAAATCAACAGGAGTCTTTTATGAAAATTTCTACATCCATTACAAGCTTTGTTTTTCTTTTATTAGGCAGTATATCGATTAACGCCAGCGCGCAATCTTCTGCGTGCACCTGGGCATCGGTATATGGTTACATCAGCAATAACAATCAATACATATCCTGGAACTGTCAAAGCCCTAGCGGCACTATAATTGCGTCACGTCAGGATATTTACAGTCTCACTTGGTATACATACAGCTGCGGTTCGGTTAACGTTGTTAGTGGTTACCAAAATACCGGCACAACGCAAGGCAGCTCTTATCCACAGAATTGCAACACCAACATTGTTGCAGCGACTACTCCAACTCCACCGGCTAACCCACCAGTAAATCCGTGCTACACCGGTTCGTCTCAAGTTATTCAAACCAGCCCGGGTACCTATACACCTTTTAACCCTGCATTCTGTGGCCCACAACCACAATGCAAACACAGCGTAACCCCGCTGGACCCGTACTCTTACCCACGTTTGAAATATACTTGTTTGTAATAGTGTTAAAAAAAGCGGTGCATGCGCACCGCTTTTTTCCAGCCCCAATCTATCCCGGTTTTTACGTTGCTAAAATCGGATGAGGCTGCCTGGCATTTTTTGAGTCATTCAATTACTTCAATTTTTACCTTAATAATCCCTGACGATGTATTTGCTATGCTGCTAAATGCAGATTTCGAAAGATCCAGAATTCGACCTTTAACAAAGGGGCCGCGATCATTAATTTTCACCACAACCGTTTTCCCATTTTCCACATTGGTAACCCTGACTTTTGTACCAAAGGGCAATTTTTTATGGGCTGCCGTATTCAGTTTATGATCGTAAATTTCTCCGCTGGCGGTTTTCTTCGATTGATGCAAATTTGCATAGAATGACGCTTTACCAGTTTCTATGTAAACAGGCCTATTCACATTGCTTGTCCCCGTGGGCGGGGCCGAAGGGGCTTTGGATTTAACTGAGCTACAGCCCCATAGGAAAGTAGAGATAAGTATTACAATCAGCGCGTTTAAAGCGAATCTCATGTTATTTCCCTCGCTCGTTCCTGTTGTATAAGTCGTTGAAAGGTGTTTCGGAAGTTTACTGCTAATTGTTTGTGCGTCACTTTTAATCCAGTACGGTGGTTTACTGCTTCACCACTTTAGCCCACGCGTAAACGCCACCCGGTATTTTGATCCACACAAAATTACCAAACTTACCCAAGGTTGGTAATTTATCGCCCGCCGAAAAATTTCATAACATACTTCATGTTGGTTAAGACTGAGTGATAAAGAATTAATTCATTCGCAAAGTGGGCACCGAAGTTATCCCATTGGTTTGGAAAACCTGGCTAAAGCAGAACTTCTGCTTTTGACGGAAAGCGGCAATCAACTAAACATATTTGGTGTTGGTCGAGTTTAATAACAAGGGATGTGGGGTGAAATTATTTTTCAGGATTTCCATCTGTCGTTACTTCAGTTGATGGAGTATTGTTCTGAAAAATTGCGCAACACTAATACGTTTGTTTGCCAATAAGAGGGGGTGGGCAGTAATGCCCGGCACATCGAGCGGAAGATTTGGAAAAGATAACCCCGTGCTTTGCAGCATGGAGTTATCTTTTTTAAACGTTGTAATCGTGCATCTGCAAAAATCCGACTTTCGATATATTCAATTTAATAACTGAATTCTTTACCTCAAGCGGCCAGGATTTTAGCGAGTGTTAATAATAGGCACTTATCTCCAAAGCCTGTAGTGCGCGACTTTGTCCGGTGGTTCCTGCCATAAATCCTTCACTCACCCAGGATAACCATCCCAACGAAGAAACGTGTGCTCTGGCTATGAATGTCATTGGCGTAGAAGATGTTGAGATTTGAAAGGCTTCTATTTGTCTACTTTGCCCAACGGTTCCCGATACTTGCCCGTTACACACATATGATCCCTCCCAGCCGATTCCGCCTAGATGAGACCGGTAGCACACGTTTCCAGAGTGTGCATAAACCTGGATCGCTTCCATACGTCTGCCCTGTCCGGTAGTTCCGCCGGTTTGGCCATCACACACCAATGGTAGCCATCCCAGCTCGGCAACATGGGCTCGATAACACACATTACCGGTGGTCATATTCTGGGGAATTGCCGTTATGTGTGCCCTGTATTTTACGGCATCGGCCCAAATATCTACGCCACTGTTTGTGTAATATCCTGAATTAACACCAACAATTTCAACGGCATTTGTGAGTGTGCCAATCATCAATGGGCCTCCGGAATCACCAGGACACAAAGTTTTAGGTTGGCTACCAAAAGAAAATTCACGATAGCGTTTTTCCCAGGTGCCACTTTGGGGATTTCTATTAGTGCATCCGTAACCAAACGCAGTAACGGTCTCTCCCCTTGACGGGGTACGTGAGGAAATTCGTGCAGGAGTAATATCGTTAATAGGGCTTCCAAGTACCCCGATACCCCAATCGTTTTCACCAACGGCAAGTCCCTGGCCTATCCAAAGTGTGACATTTCTTCTGATGTACTCTATGCCTCCTCCCGGGAGCGGACGCTGCGCAGTAAATTCGCCAATATTTACATCATGTGCGCGATAACTATTGCAATGTGAGGCCGTTAAAATGTGATTCGGGCTTATGAGTGTAGCGGTACAAGCACCCGCGGATGTTGTCAGATAACCAACTGCTTCCTGTGAAAGTGTTGCGCTACCTCCCACGAGTGCTGGTTCAACATTTTGGGCTAATAATTCGGTTGTTGAAAAAAGAGAAGCTACCGCGAGAATATAGGGATAGAATTTTCTCTTGCTTAGCCATTTGGGAGTGTGTGAAAAAATTGAACATCCTGGCTTTTTTACTTTCATATCAAACCTCCTAATAGATATTTAGTGCATGCACCACATTAAAAATGTTGACTGATGTAAGTGCCGCGCAAATTAAATCACAATGCAGCTGTACGGCGCTGCCCCGATTTTTAAGCAGGCATGTTTGCTTGCTAAAAATATGTTTAGACGCTAAAAAGGGGGGCGTCAGTAGCGCCTGTTTTTTAGAAAATAGTTCATCCTAAAAATGGCAGGATCGGCGCGAATTGGATGTGGGATTATTGCTGTCGAGATGGATTTTCATAATGTTTTCCTTTCATAGCAATTTTGTAAAATCCGTGGGAGTTTCTAAATTTCGCCCGCATAGTATTGAATTGTTTAAGGGCTGTCCATTTTTTCGGAAGGTGAAAAATAATAACTTGAGCCCCATCGTGCTATAACTGCTTTCTACCCAATGGAAAGCTTCGTCTTTAAGTGCCTAACAGTATTTTATTTAAAAATTTAAAAACTACTCTTGAACTCAGTGTTATGTCCTCGTATGAAAAAAATGGTCTGCTATCAGCGAAATTGTAGGCTCGTGAATTCGAAGAGTGGATATCACCCCGGCAAGGTAAAAGCTATCTTGACTAACGTATCCTGATCGCGATTCCACCAGGCATATTTGATACGTAATTGAATATCGTTGCTGGAAAAGCATAATGCCAACGTGGAGGAGTCGTTAATCACAGTGATAATTACGCGACGATAACGTATTAATACGGTTTCTCCATTGCCATTTTGTTTATAATTGCGGTTCTGTGTAAAAAGAAAAGGTGAATAGATTGCATACGCCATTGATAACACAACAAGGTTTAGAAGATCTAAAAAAAGAACTTGATGAGCTGTGGCGAGTTGAGCGTCCGGATGTGACGAAAAAAGTATCCTGGGCTGCAAGCCTGGGGGACAGAAGTGAGAACGCGGATTATCAATATAATAAAAAGCGCCTCCGGGAAATAGATCGTCGTGTTCGGTATCTGCGCAAATGCCTGGAAAATCTTAAAGTGGTGGAATATCGCCCTGAACAGGAAGGGAAGGTTTTCTTTGGGGCGTGGGTAGAAGTTGAAGACGATGATGGCCGAGTTCTAAAATTTAGAATTGTTGGCTACGACGAAATTTTTAATCGCAAAGACTACATATCCATCGATGCGCCTATGGCCCGCGCATTATTAAAAAAACAAGTGGGTGATGAAGCCGAGGTAAAAACAGAAGTGGGCACGACAACCTGGTACATTAATTCAATCCACTATGAGAAATAGTTTTTGCCTTGTTTGTTATGAAAAGGACATGTTATGGAAAGGACATATTATGTGAAGGGCGCGAATTATTTGGAATGTTCTTTCATGGCATATTGATTGCTGTGCACTTTGTCTAATTGTTGTGTTCAGTCTTATCTAATTGTTGGGATCAATTGCCATGAGCAAACATTATTTTTACCTGTTGTGGATTATTCCTACGCTAATACTCTCGGGTTGCAGCCAGTTTGCTGCGCGACAAGCGCTTCAATCCGGAGACATTAAAGAAGGTACTTTATACGATTTACGCAGCCAAGCGCCGGTTTCGCGCGAGCAATTAATTAACAATATCCTCGCCAGCGATTATGTGGTGCTCGGTGAGCGACATGACAATCCGCAGCACCATGAATTGCAGTTATGGGTACTACAACAGCTTCAGGCGAAACATTGGCTCACTCAGTTAAGTCTGGAAATGATTACGCCTCAGCAACAAAAAAATTTCACAGCGCTTTCGCCGTCAGTCGCAGAAGATAAGGCCTTGCTGCAAAAAGCACTGGCATGGCCGGATGATGGTTGGCCGTGGAATGACTATGATGATCTCGTGCAATTAGCGGTGAAAAATTCCATCCCGTTACGCAGTGCGGATATTGATCAGGGCGAAATCAAAGCGTTGTATAAAGGGGACAAGCCAGCACCGCAAGTGTTGCTGAGCCCGGAAGCAAAGGCGTCGCTGCTGCGCGATATAGAGGAATCCCATTGCGGATTTATCAAAGAACCGCAAACCAGCAAAATGTTATCAGTCCAATTAGCGCGCGACGATGCGATGGCTACCAGCTTATTGCAAACCAAACGCGGCGTAGCACTGATTGCCGGTGCATTCCATGCACGCAAGGACTTGGGTTTTCCGTTGCATTTGCAACAGCGTGCTGCTGATAAAACACTAGTGTCGCTGGCATTTGTTGAGGCAGATGAAGTGGCTACACAAGAGAAACTGGCAGCCCTTGCGCAACAATATGACGTGATTTGGGTAACGCCGGTGCATGCCCGTGAAGATCCTTGCGCGGCTTTCACCAAATCCAAATCGTAATACATTAATTTTTTACATCGCTGTTTGCCCGGGCTTTTCCGAACAAACAGCGGCTTCAAAAAATGGTTTAGAAAAAAGAAATTTACAGGTCAGCAAATACTTTTTGATAAAACGCTAACTCTGCTTCCAGCGCATGCTGGATTGTTTGTGCCTGCCGAAAACCGTGAGCTTCTTCAGCAAAGGTCACATACTCGGTGTAAATCCCTTTAGCGGTTAACGCATTTACCATGGCTTCTGCTTGCGCGGGGGGGACTACTTTATCTTGCAAGCCCTGTAAAAAAATCACCGGACAATTTAAGTGCTCGATGTGATGTATTGGCGAGCGAGCGCGATAAATTGCTTGCTCTTGTGGATATGCACCTACCAGTGAATCCAGATAATGCGCTTCAAATTTATGCGTATCTTTTGCCAGCGCTTCAAGATCACCGATTCCATACAAACTGGCACCGGCCTTAAATACATCACTGAAGGTTAATGCGGCTAATACTGTGTAACCACCGGCGCTGGAACCGCGAATAGCCACTCTATTTTTATCGACGAGATTGTGTGCAATTAAAAAATCTACACCACTGCATGCGTCGATGACATCGGTAATGCCCCAATTATTTTTTAATCGGTCACGATACTGGCGGCCATAACCGGTACTGCCACGGTAGTTTACATCCAACACTGCAAAACCACGGCTGGTCCAGAATTGGATTTTTAAATTCAATCCGGTTTCGGTAGCGCCAGTCGGGCCGCCGTGACACATCACTACTAATGGTGGAAGAGAGTCGGGTGTCGGTAAAATTTGCACATTGGTTGGGCGATAAAAAAATCCGTGTGCACTTTCACTATCGCGTGTGAGAAACGTAATTGCTTCCGCGCGCGCAATATAATCTTGCGTAACAGGTGAGTTATTGTGTGTGACTGCATTGATGGTGTGGTCGCTGTAACGTTGCAGCTGTGAGCCTTGTATCGCACTGGCGGCAAGAAACCAGGCGCGATTGTTATTGCAATGGATGGCTGAGATATCGCGAAATTCGGTAGGCAACTTTTGTAATTTCTTGTTGGCAATATCGATGACACCAATTTGCCAGAAGCCATGTTGACTGTAGCAACAAAAAATTTCCTGTGCATTTAAAAATCCGTAAGTGCTCATCCCGAACACCCATTGTGGCGTGGCAAATTCTGCATCGGTAGCAACAATTATTTCGGCATCGTTGCCATTCCAGTAATAAATATTCCACCAGTTGTTGCGGTCGGAGACAAAATATAATTGATTATCCGGCGACCATTGTGGTTGGAAAATCGATTCAGTTTTGCTGCCGGCAATGATTTTTTCATGCGCAATATTGCCGTGATTATCCAATTGTGCGAGTACACACTCGGTGCCATCCCACGGCATTTGCGGATGATACCAACGCAAGTAACTCAGCTGATTCCCATCCGGGGAAATTCGGGGGTTCGAATAAAAATCAGCACCTTGTACGAGCGTGGTCATTGTGAGGTTGTGTAAATCGATAGCGATAATATCAGCAGCAGGATTGTGCGCATCTTCATTGTAGTTTTCACGTACAGCCAATAAACGGTGGTGCTGGGGGTTGTAGCAAAAATCTGCGTAGCGGTAAGCGCCTGCGGGGCTGACAGGTTTGGTTTGCTGTGTTGCAATATCGTATTGATACAGACGTTGATCGCTGTCCTGCACATAAAAAATAAATGTTTCTGTCGCGAGATACGATGATCCGCCGTACTCCTGCGCGCGCGTGCGAATACTCAGCGGCGCTGCAAATATATCATTGCGCTCATCGGCGGATTCGCAGACCAGTACATTGCGTCCTTTTTCTTGCGGGCGGGTTTCCAGCCAGTAAAGCCGGGCTCCAACTGCCTGTGGATCGCTAATGCGAACGCCTTGGGCAGTGAGTAATTCGGGGGTAATGGGGGATGGCCAGTGGCCGTACTGATTGATATTCATAAAACGAGCTTTGTCTTGTTGGTGAATCCGCATTAATCTACGCATTTAATCCCACAATGCAATGCCAAATTATGCCGGAACTTAATCCTGGGTTTAACCCTGAACAATTGCGCGCCTGGTTGCCGTCGCCCGATAAATTTGCCACTGCTGTGTGGTGGGTGGGTTTTAGTGGCGGTCTGGATTCGACCGTGCTCCTGCATGCATTGTCACAATTGAATTTGCCGGTGACGTTGCGTGCGTTACATATCAATCACCAGATTTCTTCCAATGCCGATGCGTGGCAAACACAATGTGCCAGATTATGTGAAGCATTAAATATTTTCTTCGTTGCTGAGAAAGTACAGGTAAAAAATACCGGCAAAGGTATTGAAGATGCCGCGCGTGAAGCGCGTTATCGCGTGTTTGAACAGTATGTAGGAAACGAGGATTATTTATTCACAGCGCATCACAGTAATGATCAGGCTGAAACTCTGTTATTGCGTTTAATGCGTGGCACTGGTCCTCGTGGTTTAGCGGCCATCGCCAGTGAACGCGAATTGATGAATGGTGGAAAATTAATTCGTCCGCTGCTGCATTTTTCTCGCACAGAATTGGAAGCGTATGCGCATGCTCACCAATTGCCGTGGGTCGATGATGAGAGTAATCAGGATGATCATTACGATCGCAATTTTTTGCGCAACCGGATAATGCCGTTGTTGCTCAATCGCTGGCCAACGTTTATGCGCAAGTGGCAGCAAACCGCAGAATTGTGCGCGCAGCAAGAAAATTTGCTGGACGAGTTTGCGCAGCAGGACTTGGTGAGTGCTAATCCACGTATTGAACGAGTGGGGCAAAGTATTGATTTACCGTGGTTGAAATCCTTATCGGTTGCGCGCCGGCAACATTTATTACGTTATTGGTTGCGGCAATTGAATTGTGCGTTGCCGGAAACCGCGCATTGGCAGCAATTGGAAAATCAATTATTCAACGCGCGCGACGATGCAAGCACCAAAATTACCTGGGCAAAGCATTCGCTGCAACCTTATCAGGACCGATTATTTTTGCTGCCCGGTACATTGCCCGCGATAGCGTTTGAACTAGTAGATGTCGCAAGTGTAGTGGATATTGGCGCAACATATTTGCGTGTAGATTTGCCGGATTTGCAAATCCGTTATCGCACTGGTGGTGAGCGTTGTAAACCGACGGGGCGCCAGCACTCACAGGTCTTGAAAAAATTATTACAGGAGTATCACCTTGAACCCTGGCTACGCGATGTAGTGCCGCTGGTGTATAGCGGGGAAAATCTGGTTGCAGTGGGCGATTTATGGGTTTGCGAGGGTTATGCAGCGCAGGT
Organism: Cellvibrionaceae bacterium; assembly: GCA_021151825.1. GTDB lineage: Bacteria > Pseudomonadota > Gammaproteobacteria > Pseudomonadales > Cellvibrionaceae > Cellvibrio. The sequence continues at coordinate 417,806 of JAGKWQ010000003.1, read as the reverse complement.
TGGTGAACCCGCATTGAAATTGGTGTGGAGCCAACGTTGATGTTGATTGGCAATTACTTTTTGCTGTGCGATTTTTGCAACTAAATCGTGTGCAATAAAAAACGGGAGGCTTGCGGCCTCCCGTTTTTTTATGTTGAGTTAGTTACAGAGTGTTAGAACAAATACACCGCGCCGGATGCTTCCAGGCTGTTGTCGTTTTGATCGAGCACACCTGCTGGCAAGCTTGATGCACTGCTACTGCTTTGACTGGAATTGGATACAGCCGATGCATAGCCTCGACCAGCTTCGCGATGCGCACCCACGGCCAGGGTTTGGCCATCACCCGATAAATCTACATTCAGACCAAAGCGGTCATCTTTGTCGGTGTTGCTGGCTTTAACGTAGCTTTGTTGGGTCCACACGCTATTGTTGCGTGTGTATACAAACACGGCGCCAGAACGTTCCGCACTGGTATCGCCCTGGTCGCCGTTAATACCTTTGGCATTGCTGGCATCACGGAAAGAACCGACTGCGAGGGTTTTGCCATCTTGCGACAGGCTGACATCACCACCGAATTCGCCACCGATAGTCACTGTTGAAGGTTTCAAATAAGCTTCCTGGGTCCAGCTGGTACCGGAACGGGCAAATACATAGGCGGAACCAGAGAATATTTGCTTGGCGATTTCCTGCACTTTGGCCTTATCAATATTGTCAGCGTTGCTGGTATCGAGAGTGTCAGTGGTATCACCTTTGGCGCCAACTACCAATGTATTGCCATCGCCGGAAATATCCACGCTGGAACCGAACAGGGTAGAGAAGAAGGTGGTTGCCGGCTTCAGGTAAGCTTCCTGGGTCCAGATTGCATTGGTACGTGTAAATACATAAGCCGCACCATTATTCAAACCGTAACCCGAGTAATAGGCATCTTTACAGGTGAGGTCCATGGTGTAGGTTCTATCATTGTTCTGGTAGTAGCAGGAGTTATCAGCCTGATTACCATTGACGCCTTTGGCTTGGCTGTCTTCACCGATTGCACCCACTACGGCGGTATTACCATCAGTAGAAAGCGCGATACTGGTACCAAATGCATCCCCTTGCTCAGCGTTGGAGTTTTTCAACAAGGCTTGTTGCATCCAGCCATCTTCGCGACGAATAAAGATATGTACCGAACCGGAGTTGGTCCCACCGCCATAAGAACTGGTTGAGCTGCTCGAAGTGGATGAGGATGAACTGCTGCTGGAGCTGCTGCTGCTTGATGAGGAAACACTGGAGCTGCTGGAGGGGTAATAAACAACACAAGCGGGCATGGATGAAGCCTGGTATGTCAATACACCACTGATGGTAAGGCTATCACTGGTTGCACCTACCGCCAGGGTTTTGCCATCACCGGATAATGCCAGGGTTTCACCAAAACGCAACTCTGTGGCTGCATAGCTGGCTTTGACATAAGCGTCCTGGGTCCAGGTTTTAGCCGCACGGGTAAATACATAGACTGCACCAGTGTTGGTACTTCTTGCGGTGTAAGTGTTATAGGCTGCATCAGAGGAGTTGTAAGTTCTGTCCTCATAGTTGTCCTGGTTACAGTTGATACCGGTGGATAGGCTGTCTTCCAGCAATGCCGAGATTGCCAGGGTATTACCATCATCCGATAAGGCAACTTTATAGCCGAAACGATCATTTGCCAGGAACCGGCTGGCGTTAACGTTTGGCTGTTCGGTGTTGGAGGCTTTCAAATAAGCTTCCTGGATCCACACACCATTTTCCTTCACGAACACATACACGGCGCCGGAGTTGGTACTTTCATTGTTGGTTTGGTCACCACCACTGCCAGTGGCTTTGCTATCTTCCGCTGGTGCACCTACCGCCAGGGTTTTGCCATCAGCAGAGAGGGCGATGCTCCAGCCGAAGGTATCAAATGCGTCACCGTTGGATGCTTTCAAGTAACCAATGGCTTTGATCATTTCGGTTGCGGTAAAGGTAAGCCCGGACTTTTTATTACAGCCGGTAGCATCGCATGCTTCTACGTAATAGTAGTTATTGACCCAATCGTGAACATGAACACCGATTTCGTCAGTCGCATGAGTGACGGTTAAATCGCCACCTAGCTGGGTTATGCCACCGGTCGCTGCGTTGTGTTTGAACAGCCTGTAAAAAGTGGCACCTTCAACTGCACTCCATTGGAGGCTGAGTTGCTTTGGATTTTGTGCTTCTACCTTCACGCTCGGCCAAATGCCTGAACCATTGGCCGGAACCGAGGCAGCGCTAAAGCTGCTGCGCGATGATGAAGAGAGGCTGGAAGACGAAGAACTGGCTGAGGACTTTTTGTCGCTGCCACCACCGCAAGCGGTTAACAACAATGAACCTGCCAATAACGATAAAAGCAGGGCGGAGCGCTGTATCAGCGGCGAGAAACGATCAATATTCATTCAGCAAGTTCCTGAGGGTTAAAACTGGTCGGTGATTCTGTGTGTCGCGACGCTTGGTGTCAATCAAATCGCCAGCGACAAGCACTAATGATTTCACCTTGCGGGCAAACAGGGTGGCATAAAGACCGTCAAACAGGGGAATTGGTTCATTGCCTGCGATGGATCTGTGCAATTTGATTTATGCAGCTGAAAGCGTGCTTATTTATGCTTCTACACAATCTAACCTGAATCGTATGGCCAGAGTTGTGAGCAATTGTGAAAACAGCTGGCAGCACCCGCTGCCAGCGGTAGGTTTTTTTGACGTTAGAGGGTTTTCAGGTATTCGACCAGTGCGAGTCGTTGCTCATCATTAATGGGCTGTAACTTGCGCATTTGCGGTTTGCCATCAGCATCCCTGAGTGGACGGCCATTGTTATCAAGCACAAACACCGGGGTAACTCCGGCTGTATATTCATGACCTTTATTAGCGTTTCCAGGCAGGCTGGTATCGAACACAAATAGCGCAGGATATTTGGCAGGGTCGCGTTGCACGAAACCGACTTTGATGGGGTCCAGCTCCAGGGCTCCCACTGTAAAGCGGTTGGGTCGGCAGGCTTTGCCGCTGGCGATTTCTCCATTGTTGCAACTGGGGAGGAATAGCTCGTACAGGCTGGGCACTGAACCGTTGTGTAAATAAGGCGCAGTCGCCCAAATGCCATTCAATGGGCGCGCTTTATAAGCAATCAGGGTGCGCGGGTCTTTTTTATTAACGACTTCATAATCCAGATGGCGCTGCGTATTTTTGACCGGATTATCGCCCACAGCTGTCGATTGTCCGGCTGCTCCTACGGCTATACCTCCTGTCGCCAGGCTAAGTGCTGGTAAAACCGGGGTAACCGCATCGAAGTTTGTGGAGTTTGGATCGCGCGGGTCCAGTTTTTGTCCTTGGAACAAGCCGCTCTTACCGGTGTACTTCAACGCATTCATTGCCATTAGCGGATCGGTACCAATGGTTTGGAGGCTGGCAAATTGCGCAATAACCCGACGATTTGGATCTGTGCGTTCAATGGTGTTATGGCAACCGAGGCATTGGTATTCCACAAACACTGCGCGGCCTTTCTCCGCCAGGGCCTGATTAATTTGCGGTAATACCTGTTGCTTGGCCAGGTCGTCCCAGCGCGGCGACCACAGGCTTGCAAGGCTGTGTTCCATAAGCTGCAGGTTGCGCATATTGACTGAAGAACGATAACCCCTGATGCCGTCCTGTTGGTGTAAATCAAAACTCGCAAATACGCCCAGGGCCTCACCAACGTTACGCCCAATGGGACCATCACCCTCGTTATCGCCAATGCCATTCCATTGGACAAAATCGTGTTGCGGGGTATCCCATAAAAATGGATAGCTGACCGGGGCATTGGCAGGGTTAAAGTTGGCCGGGTCTTGCGGGGTTAAATGGCTGAGGATGCGGTTATAAATACGACCGAAGGCATCCAAACGCGCATATCCATAAGCGACTGATTGCTCGCTAACACGCGGTTCATTGGTTTGGTTGTAGTGATGGATTTGCTGCGCTGCCTGCAACAGTTCGGTGCGGAAAATTTCCTTTTGCTCAGGATATTTTTCTTTTAATACGTTGCGGGCGAGGCGGTTAAATTTTTGGGGCTGGTCGACACTGGCTTGCAATGAGCTTGCAAGATTTTTCAGCATCAACTCCATATCTGCCAGCGGTGCGCCGCCGTCAATACGGATGGCTGTGCCTTTGTAATTAACCTGGCTGGTATGGCAAGCGGCGCAGGTAAAACCGATATATTCCTTCCCTTCATATTTATCTTTTACCCAGCCAACAGGTAGCGAATCGGGATTTTCTGCAGAGGGTTTTTGTGGAAGGTAGCGCAGGCGATTCATATTTTCATCGCTGCGAAATAATTGTTCACTCTCCGGCAGCTCCAGATGCAGGAATATATCGTAGGGAATCAGGTTGGAGCCCTGGGTGGCATTGTAGAACCACAAGCTTTCGGCGGCGCTCCAGTTTTGTTCAGGGTAAACCACGCGCTCTGCGCTATCGCCAAAGCTATCCTGCGGCATTGCTTTGGCATCGCGTTCATTAACACTTGTATCTTGTGGCGGAAAGGCGCAACTAGATATTCCTGCCAGGGCGATCGTCACAGCAAGGTGCGCAATAGGAAAAGGTGAGTTACGAAAAAAAGACAATAAAGAACGGTTGCGAGTATGAGAGTCCATGTTTATTCCTTTATGACCAAAAGCGAAAAAAGTAGCGGACTAATGATTATTTGTTCATTGCGTGAGCAGCTGTGTCCGCAATATTCAAACAGTCGCCCATCAAATTGTTATAGATGAAAAACCGGTAAAAAATAAAGTTAAAAAAAGTGCCACGCTTAAGGAACTATTCAGTTTCGCCCAAGCCTTAGAGACTGACATTAGCAGATTGTGTCGTGTAAGGCATTGGCAATTCCGTACTTATATTAGGGAATTGTCACCTTGACATAGACAATCTGGTAAGAAAGTAACACCTGAAGGAACGCTTCAGGGTATTTTGCGGTATCGGCAGCTTTTGCTTGAACTGTAATAAATAGTGCGTAGACTGCCGCCTCGCCGCATCAGAAGGACTTCTTACGGAACCAAGTGGCGAATAATCAACCAGTAGAACAACACCGCAGTATCGGGTTTTAAGGTGTTGGTCCGCACATAAAAAAGCGCAGCAGGAAGTTCTATGTTATTGACTCCATTGTTTGTAGATACCCCATTAAACAATCGATTGGGCCAATCTGTCCGTTTAGGTGTTTACCACCTTCAGCATCAAGGGCGCGACTACGTATTTGTTGCTGCTCTTACCCAGCAAGCTTCCAGTTTTGTCGGTAAAAATGCCGAGCCTTTTGCGTTTCAATTGCGTGAAAAGTTAGCGTTGGACGCGCGTCGTATGGAATTAATTGAAGTGCGTGAAACTCTCGATGATATTCATCTCTTTCGCTGGCGTTTTGAATGGGTGGGAAACTCACCTTTATCGGCGCGCAGTGAAGAAATTACCTCTCCCGGTTTGCGCGCGACATTATTAGCGTTGATCAATGTGGAGCAGGAAGCCGCTGTTGCCAACGGCTGATAGCGAACGCTTTCATTAACTATCTATTGTTAATTATTCAGGTGTGTCCTGCGGCGGTATTGGCTGCGTATCTTTTTTATCTTTACGCCAAAACCAGCGGCTGGGTGCCTTGGTAAATTTTTCGAATTGCTCCTGTTTATGGCTGGCGTTGGTAAACCAATAATAATCATTCGTGGTTTTTGGCTTAAACCAGCCTTTTATCGGCTCGATAAACTCGATAGTGAGTTTGGGCATGCCCAGTTTGCGATCCGAATTAAAACTATGGTTCCAATGAACCAATAGGTCGCGTTTGGCCATCGCGATGGCCAGTTCTTCGGTATCTGCCTGAATCAATTTGCAAGTGATAAAGCCAATTACAGGTTCTGGTGCATCGCTGTAATTTTCAAAAAAGATATTCTCGCCAGAGAGTACAACTTTGTAATACGTCATAAATTTACAATCAGTCAATTTCTGCGTCGGTGGTGCCATACGAAGGTTTTGGCAACGGCAGCTTTTCAAATATTTTGCTGAAGTGTTGTTGTGCGCGGGCAATATTCATAACAGATGATATGCCGCTGGAAAAACCAAACCACACATATAAACCATTCAGGTTTTTAAACATCGGTGGTAAATATTTTGGTCCGGCGATAACGCCTTCCAGATAACGCTCGTACAACAGTGGTAAATCATCCAGCGTCACTTTGCCCACAAATAACATGGGAATAATTTCGGGAACACCGGAATTAATCGCACTGCGAATAAAGTTTACATTTTCGACAAAGCCTTTTACGTAAGAAATATCCTTGGTAAATACCGATCCACCGGTCAGCGTACCGCCGCGGAAAACTCGCTGGGTTACGCGATAACTGTCGTGTTCCGTCACGCCGCGTTCAAGAAAATAGTTATACACATCGCAAAAATCAGCGCCTTGCTCAGCGAGGTCTACTGCAACTACGCGGTCGCTGATGCGGCGCGCGCGCTGCGGAAACGAGCTGAATGTCAGTGTTTCCAGTAATACTGCCATGCCTTCCTGAATCGCAGTAATACGCGGCGAACCCACGCTTAGCCAGGTTGCCCAGGGTTGTTCGCGGCCGTTTAACGTTGTGCCAATGTGAACCCAACCTTCGTGGACTTCCAGTACCTGCAAATCCAGCTCGGAAAAAAACGAACGGCGATTGATTTTAATACAGTCACCACCCGCCGATGCATCGGACACAATGTCATCACTGATTTGTACCCGCACTTCGCCCGCACCAAAATAGTCATTCATCCGTTCGCGCAAAATTTTTACGGCTGCTTCGGCGTTGATATGGTTAGTATAAGGACGGTTTAAATGCTCAACTGCTGGCAAGGAAAAAATATGGCACAGCTTCTCGCCCATTTGGCGCAAACTTTTGCGATCTCCGCGTAAATTATCACTCGCGGAACCATAAAGCTGTTTGCTGAAATGACCAAATTGATCCGTGCCGCGATGACGCAATAGTTCAATCACTATCTGGTATTGATCGATAGTGGCTTGCAGGATTTTCCCCAGCGCATCGTCGTGCCCCAATTGCCGGCGCACATCATTTTTTAATTCTTTAAAGAGCTGCTGGATGTTATCCGGCTCAAATGCCAGTTTTTGTCGCTGGTAAAAATCGTTGTCCAGCGCGGGCAGTTCACGGCCCTGTTGCTCGCGAAAACGCTGTTCAATGCCCGCCGGCCATTTAATGGCATCGAGAATGCGAATGGGTTTTTGCAAGGATACCAGGCGCGTTGAGAGTTGTTTCAGTCGCTCCAGGTAAGCTGGGTCGGTCATATCAAGGCTGCCACATTTGAGTGCGAGAATGCGCCGGTTACGGAACTCAGGCCCGGTTATTCTATCGTTAACTGATGGGTTTGTGGCTAGAATTTGTCATAGCAGCCATGTTCTGTGTGCGTGTAGCTGGCGATGCTTGAAAGAAATCGCCAGAATGGTTGCCGCTTGGCAGCACCTATTTCTGAATGAGGTTCGGCATGCCCTTTGTTGCGTTGGAGAAGTTGCATCTGCTTCACGATGGTTACCGTAAAGCGGTGACTATCCGAGGGCGGCCATTTTTGTTATTGCAGGAAAATGGCCGGGTTAGCCTCATAAAAAATGCCTGCCCCCATGCCAGTGCACCGTTAACCCACGCTACTTATAGCGATGGTTGCTTGCGCTGCCCCATGCATGGTATCGAATTTGAGTTAAGTTCCGGGCGCTCGCGCAGTGCCGCCTGTGTTAATGGTTTGCAATTCATCCCGTTAATTTATGAAGGCAATCAGATTGGTGTTGACCCGGGTTAATTATTATCAAGGACATAAATTATGCGCTTCATTTTTAAATCGCTCGTGGTGATCGTTATTGTACTCGGCATTGGCAATTACCTGGTCTACCTCAAGACTGGCCAATTTCCTATTGCCAAGGTGCGCGAAAATTACAAGGGTGATTGGTTGGCGGCGGTAAAGGAAACGTTCTCGTCGGATGATTTATTTGCCAAAGCAAAAAAAACCGTTGATGGATTAACACAGGATGAAGCTGCCAATCCTGCGCCGACAAAAGTGTATAAATGGACCGATGCTAATGGTCAGGTTCATTATGGTGATAAGCCTAATGGTACGGGTGCTGAACAAGTCGACGTAAAAATTCAGAACGCAGTGTCTCCTCAGGATCAGGGTGCTGCTCAAACCGGTGTTCAACAATCGACAACATCAGGGTTGCAAACACCCCTGGAAAAAGCGCGCGCCGCTGCCGATAAAATGCAAACCCGCACCTTGCCAGAGGAAGCCAACTAGGTTTTCCATGCATGAAAAAAGTCTGGCGCTTTACTAAATCCTTGTTGAAATGGCTGCTGTTATTGTTACTTGCCTATCAGCTATGGATTTTTTTTCATGTGCTGGTATGGAAGTGGGTGAATCCGGGCGAAACCAGTTTTATGGATATTCGCCTGGATGAATTGCAGGAAAAAAATCCCCAAGCAGAACTGAAACACCAGTGGGTGGATTACGCAAAAATCTCCAACCATTTAAAGCGCGCAGTTGTTGCAGCAGAAGATGATCGTTTTATGGAGCACCATGGATTTGATCTCCGCGGTATTGAAAACGCGCTGAAAAAAAATGAGCAGCGCGGTAAATCCGTTGCGGGTGGTTCATCAATCACCCAGCAACTTGCCAAGAATTTATTTTTGTCGCCATCGCGCTCTTATGTGCGTAAAGCCGAAGAAGCTGTTATCGCCTTGATGATTGAGGTTCTCTGGGACAAGCGCCGTATTCTTGAGGTGTACCTGAATGTAGTGGAATGGGGTAACGGGGTCTTTGGGGCTGAAGCAGCAGCACGTCATTACTATAAAGTGCCCGTTGCGCAGATTGGCCCGTCGGCCGCAGCGCGTATGGCGGTGATGCTGCCTAACCCGCGCAAGTATGAAAAAGCCATGCCTGCCTGGGTAGTGCGCCATGCTTCACGCGTCCAGGTGCGGATGCGTTATTCGCAGATACCCTGATTTTCTTTGCAATTTCCCTGATCACCCCTATCTTTGCCTCTATTGCGCGGTTCTCGCCGCCAGCCTTTTACGATACAATCGCGACCTTTTTGGGGTCCAGCCTTTGAGCCTGAGCAGTATCCCGCAATTGATGAATTTTTGATCCGGGGTGATGAAGTGCCTATCTATGAATACCAATGTGAATCTTGCAGTCATGCACTGGAAGCCCTGCAAAAGCTGAGTGATGCTCCTTTGGTAGATTGTCCTGCGTGTGGCAAGGCCAGCTTGAAGAAACAAATTTCAGCAGCCGGCTTCCGCTTGTCAGGTGGCGGTTGGTACGAAACCGATTTCAAATCAGGCAAGAAAAAGAATCTCGCAGGTGAGGGCAGTTCCGGCTCGTCATCGGCATCCAGTTCCAGTCCTGCTACTTCAAGCAGCACGGCGAGCTAAGTTCATTTACTTTTGATAATTAACGGGAAAAACCTATGCGCAGCCAATATTGTGGCGCTTTAAATGCCTCTTATATAAACCAGGAAGTCACCCTCTGTGGATGGGTGGATGGTCGTCGCGACCACGGCGGTGTGATTTTTATCGACCTGCGCGACCGCGAAGGTGTGGTGCAAGTGGTGTTTGACCCGGACGGCAAAGAAAATTTTGCCCTGGCCGATAAAGTGCGCGGCGAATATGTATTGCAGGTGACTGGTAAAGTTCGTGCCCGCGCTGCGGCGACAGTTAATCCGAACATGTCTACCGGCGAAATCGAGGTTTATGGTACTGCGTTGACCATCCTCAATGAATCCAAAACCATTCCGTTCCCGTTGGATGGTTACACCAACGTAGGCGAAGAAACCCGTTTGAAATATCGTTTCCTGGATTTGCGCCGCACTGAAATGCAGAAAAACCTGCGCTTCCGTAGCAAAGTAACCAGTGCGATTCGCAACTACCTGGATCGCAACGGTTTCCTCGACGTGGAAACCCCGATTCTGACTCGCGCAACACCGGAAGGCGCGCGCGACTACCTGGTGCCTTCACGTACCCATGACGGTAAATTCTTTGCGCTGCCACAATCACCACAATTGTTTAAGCAATTGTTGATGGTGGCCGGTTATGACCGTTACTACCAAATCGCAAAATGTTTCCGCGATGAAGACCTGCGCGCAGATCGCCAACCGGAATTTACCCAGATCGATATCGAAACTTCCTTTATGAGCCAAGAGCAAATTATGGATGTGACGGAAGGTATGTTCCGCGAGTTGTTCAAAGACTTGTTAAACATCGAATTCGCTGAAATCAAACACATGCCGTTCTCTGAAGCGATTGCGAAATACGGTTCAGACAAGCCGGATATGCGTATTCCATTGCAACTGGTTGATATCAAAGACCTCGTTACTGACGTTGAATTCAAAGTATTTGCCGGCCCGGCGAACGATCCAAAATCGCGCGTCACTGCGCTGAAAGTTCCTGGCGGGAACGAAAAGCTGACTCGTAAACAAATCGACGATTACACCAAATTCGTTAGCATCTACGGTGCGAAAGGTTTGGCGTATATCAAAGTGAATGACAAATCGGATCTGGAAGAAGGTTTGCAATCTCCGATTGTGAAAAACCTGCCAGTACCGGTGCGCGCTGCAATCCTCGAGCGTGTTGGTGCAGAAAACGGCGATTTGATTTTCTTCGGTGCTGATAAGCACAAAGTCGTTACTGAAGCGTTGGGCGCATTGCGTTGCAAATTGGGTGCAGATTTGAACCTGTACACCACTGAGTGGGCGCCATTGTGGGTTGTTGATTTCCCGATGTTTGAAGATGACGATAAAGGTGGCTGGACTTCCATTCACCATCCATTCACTTCACCGAGCTGCACACCGGAACAATTGGTTGCCAGCCCAGGTGATGCATTATCGCGCGCTTACGACCTGGTATTGAACGGTACCGAATTGGGTGGTGGTTCTGTACGTATCCACTCACCGGAAATGCAGCAAGCGGTATTCCAGATTCTCGGTATCAGCCCTGAAGAACAGCGCGAAAAATTTGGCTTCTTGTTGGATGCATTGAGTTACGGTGCACCACCACACGGTGGTTTGGCGTTTGGTCTGGATCGTTTGATTATGTTGATGGTGGGCGCAAGTTCCATCCGCGATGTAATCGCTTTCCCGAAAACCCAGAGCGCTGCTTGCGTAATGACCGATGCACCGGGCACTGTAGACGAACTGCAATTACGCGAGCTGCACATTCGTTTGCGCAATCAGAAAAAAGCAGCAGATACTGCAGCTGAATCACCAGAATACGGCATGTAATCTACGGATTTTTAAATTCGTATAAGAAAGGGTGGGCAATGCCCACCTTTTTTATTTCTGCTGTGAAACCGGACTAGTGGCACTGTATAAAGATGGAGTAACTATCAATGGCCGGACATTCCAAATGGGCTAACATGAAACACCGCAAGGCGCGCCAGGATGCCAAGCGGACGAAAGTTTTCACCAAAATTATTCGCGAATTAACCGTCGCCGCGAAAGGTGGCCCCAATCCTGCGGATAACCCGCGTTTGCGTGCTGCGGTTGAAAAGGCCTATTTAAATAATCTCAAAAAAGATGTAGTTGAACGCGCAATCGCCCGTGGTGCTGGCACCAATGAATCCGATTCATACGAAGAACTTACTTACGAGGGTTACGGCGTAAATGGCGTTGCATTTATTGTTGAATGTATGACCGATAATCGTAACCGTACCGTGGGTGATGTGCGTCACGCATTTGATAAACGCGGTGGTAATCTTGGCACTAACGGTTCGGTTTCCTATTTGTTCACACGCAAAGGCCAAATCAGTTTTGAACCCGGTTTTAATGAAAATGCATTAATGGAAGCTGCACTTGAGGCAGGTGCCGATGATGTTGTAGTGAATGACGATGGTTCTGCTGATGTAATGACTGCCTTCGAAGATTTCTTCGCAGTGAAAGACGCAATCACCGCAGCTGGATTTACGTTTGCCTCTGCTGACTTTGCAATGATTCCTTCAATGACAGTATCGCTCGATAAAGACGCTGCCGAAAAAATTATCAATTTAATCGACGCACTCGAAGATCTGGATGATGTACAAAACGTCTACACCAATGCTGATATTTCAGAAGAAATTATGGAGCAACTGGGTTAATTAGCACTTCGCTAGCTCAAAAAGCCGCCATGTCGTATTGCTGTCGTATACAAAACGATTGATTTAGCGAAGTCTGGCGGCTTTTTAGTGCAAGCGAGGTGAATGTCATGGATATGAAAATCAATAAAGAAACATTACGCCGTGAGCGTGAACTGCGAGCCTGGACCCAAAGTCATTTGGCTGAAGTTGCCGATTTAAGTATGCGTACGGTGCAACGTATAGAACGAACTGGCGATACATCCATGGAATCTGCGAGCGCATTAGCGGCAGCATTAAATCTGGAGCTTGCTGTTTTAATGGAAGCTCCTGCCTTGATAACACCTTCTGCCAAAAATAATGGGCCAACTCCGGTTAAACCGCGCCGCTATAAATTATGGAGCGCGATCGCGTTGATTGGTTCGGCGGTGGTTGCATTGGGTTGGTGGTCGAGCGCTGCTGCTGAACAGGTTATGGTAAGCCTTTCCATTGAAACACCTGGTGAGATTTATTCAGACATGATGTTGTTGGATGCAATAGGCAAGGAGGGTGAAATGAAATTGGAAAACCGATTTCGTATGGTGTTCAACACCAATCGCCAAGGTGAACATTTGTTGTTAACGGCAAAAATTTATAATTTTGTCGAAAATGAATACCGTTTATTTTCGCATCCTGCGATGTTAGTGGAGAATCAAAAGCCGGCGTCCATGCATATATCTTTTCCTGATGGGCAACGGATAAACCTGCAGTTGGTGGCAGATTTTTAAATGCAATAAAACGCTAATTAAGGGAAGGGGGTAAACGCAGTTCGACAGCTGTAAAAAATCCTGCTTGCGTCCCCTTAATTCCCGTGCAACACTGCATTACAACCACTGTATATAGATACAACTCTATGGCGCTTATCCTCGGTATCGACCCCGGCTCCCGTAAAACTGGCTTTGGCATTATCAATGTCATTGGCAGTAAATCAGACTATGTCACCAGCGGCGTAATTCGTATGAAAGACGCCGACGAATTGCCCGCGCGCTTAAAAGTTATTTTTGATTCCCTCACTCAAATCATCGAACAATATTGCCCGCAGGAAATGGCGATTGAGCAAGTATTTATGGCCAAAAATGCGGCTTCGGCATTAAAGCTGGGGCAGGCGAGAGGGGCCGCGATTGTGGCGGCGACCGCGCAGAATGTTCCGGTGTCTGAATACGAAGCGCGCAAGGTAAAACAGTCGGTAGTAGGCAATGGTGCTGCTGATAAATTGCAGGTGCAGCATATGGTGAAAACCTTGTTACGCCTTCCCGCCTCTCCTCAAGAGGATGCTGCTGATGCTTTGGCTGTTGCTCTTTGCCATGCGAATACCCGCGATCATTTAATTCGTATGGCGGGCTCATCCAGCTTTCGCCGTGGGCGAATTGTGTAATTTTTTCCGGTAGCCCTTTTAAATCAACAATCCCTTTAAACCGGGCGCATCGGTTGTGGTTTGTCATTAACATCCAGGCGATGGCTCGCGCGACTGTTGGCAATCAAAAGTGATTCCAATCGATAAATCGCATGGAGTTTGGCTGGGTTAATCCCCAGCCAATGGCGCAGGTCATCTATTTTGCAGCTGGAATATTTTTCAAAAGAAAAACAGTGCAAATTACGCATAGAAATGGTGTGGCCGAAGTTGAACCCCAATTCAAATGCAATTAAATCCTGGTGGCTGAGTTTATACGGCACGGGGTAAATATGCGTGATAATCCAACGGAAAAAATAAATTTGCCATGTATGAATATGATCGTTGGTGCCCATGGTAAAACCAATCACAAATGCTTCATCCTGATTGCGCAAACCGCGCCCAAGTAAAACATGCAGTGCGTCATGGCGAGCTAAATTAATTGCACCAGGAAAGGCGATAGGGCTGGCAGGATTTTCAAATAATTTCACTAACCAGGGAATATCTTTTGAATCTGCCGCTGGTAGTGTTGCAATCACATCCTGCAATATTGCATCACCATTGTGCAGACCTGGGTTCCATTCATACCATTTGATATCTACATAGCTATTCATAAATCCCTCACTCAGAGTTGGGTGCTGAGGGCTCTTGCGTTAGCAATTGGATATTGCCACCGACGGCAGCTAAATAATTGCTGACAGTTTTCTCCCGCACAAAGCGCAGCAGGTAGTGAGGCCCACCCGCTTTGGGGCCGGTACCGGAAAGACCACAGCCTCCGAACGGTTGCACTCCCACCACGGCGCCGACCATATTGCGATTGATATACACATTGCCCACATTTATTTCCCGAGCAATTTTCTGGCCGATTGTTTCATTGCGCGTGTGAATTCCCAATGTCAAACCAAAACCGGTGCGATTAATATCTGCAATGACACTTTCCAGATTTTTAATGGGGAAGCGGATTAAATGGCAAATTGGCCCGAAATGTTCTTCCTGTAATTCATTAATGTTATGGATTTCGAGCAACGTCGGTGCGACAAAACTTCCGCGCTCCAATCCGGCTGGTAGCGGTGTTTGAGTAATCAATCGGCCTTCGATTTTAGCGCTATTGATATGCGTAAGTAATTTTTGCTGTTCTTGTTTGCCGATTACCGGGCCAATATCGGTGCGGGTTTCACAAGGATTTCCAACAATCAAACAAGCCATAGCGCCTTTGAGTAATTCAATAACTCGATCAGCAATTTCTTCCTGCACAAATAAAACTCGCAGTGCAGAACAACGCTGGCCTGCGCTACCAAAAGCGGAGCGAATAACATCTTTTACCAATTGTTCGGGTAAGCAAGTTGAATCAGCAATTAAGGCATTTTGGCCGCCGGTTTCGGCAATCAGGCTGGCGATGCTGGAATCGCGCGCTGCCAATGCGCGGTTAATTGCCCACGCACTTTGTGTTGAACCAGTAAAGGCAATGCCCTCAATTCGTGCATCACCGGTCAATAACGGGCTAAGTTCGCCACTGGAACCAGGTAAGAAATATAATGCCGCCGATGGAATTCCAGCAGCAAGTATTAACTCGACAACACGAAAGGCAATCAAACACGTTTGCCTCGCTGGCTTTGCTAACACGGTATTTCCAGAAACCAGAGCGGCGATCATCTGGCCGGTAAAAATCGCCAACGGAAAGTTCCATGGCGAGATGCATACAAAAATCCCGCGGCCTTCCAATAGCAATTGATTTTGTTCACCTGTTGGCCCTGGTAAGAGTAGGGGATTAGCCAGTTGTTCACGCGCTTGCTGCGCGTAGTAATGACAAAAATCTACGGCCTCGCGCACTTCATCAATCGCATCGTTTAATGTTTTGCCAGCTTCGCGTATTAACAATGCGATAAGTTCTGCACGATGTTTTTCAAATAAATCACCGGCTTTGTCTATTAATATTGCTTTGTCTTTTACGGAATGCTGCCGCCAGCGAAAGGAAAATTCTGCCGCTTGATCAATGGCAGTTTTTACGGTTTCTGCTTGAGCCTGCATGCAACTTCCAACCTGATCATCATTATTCGCGGGACTAACAATACTCACCGTGGGGCCTGTTTTTAAATAATGGCCACCAATTATCGGGCAGGCATCCCATTGGTGATTCAACCAGGGTTTGATAGTGTCCATTAATTGCTCCCGTTGTCTGGCAATTTGTATATTAAAACCGTGGGAATTACGGCGGGATTTATTCGTATCTATATGGAGAAACAATTCTTCCGGTAACGGTAAATGTCGCGACGTTTCTTCAATTTTATTTAATGGATGATCAGCTAAATCTTCTAGCGAAATTTTTTTGTTATTGAGCTGGTTGATAAAAGAATTGTTTGCGCCATTCTCTAATAAGCGTCGCACCAGATATGGCAATAACTCTGCATAATTGCCTACGGGTGAATAAATCCGGCAATGTACTTGCGGGTATTCGCGTAGTAACTGGCGATAGAGCGATTCCCCCATTCCTTGCAGGCGCTGGAATTCCAGCGGTTTACCTTTGTTCATAGCGATTAGGCTGCACATGGTCACTGCATTGTGCGTCGCAAATTGCGGATTTAAATGGCGGCTTTGCAACAAAAATTTTGCGCAGGCGAGGTAAGAAATATCCGTTGCAGTTTTTGCCGTAAATACCGGATAGCCGCTAAGGCCCGCACGTTGTGCCCAGTGAATTTCGCTATCCCAATACGCACCTTTTACCAAACGTACGTTGATGTTAATTTTTAGCTCATCAGCGAGCTGATCGAGAAATCCCAATACCGGCAGTGCGCGTTTAGAATAGGCTTGCACTGCCAATCCAAAACCATTCCAACCTTGTAGCGATGGATGACGTAAACAGGCTTCGATTAACGCGAGGGAAATTTCAAGGCGCTCTGATTCTTCAGCATCAATTGTTAATGGAACATTTCCTGCGTGGGCTTGTTGTGCCAGTAGCATTAAAATTCCGGGGGTGGTGGTGGTTCCAATTAAATCGGAAATGACTTTTTCTTGTTGCAATGATTCATAGCGTGGATGAAGTGCGCTTAGTTTTATCGATAAACTGTAGCGATCTTTTTGATCACTTTTGGCAAGTTGTGCCAGTGCAGAAAAATAATTGTGCTGGTATTGTTTTGCGACAGCGTGAGTGATCGCTGCTTCACCCAACAGATCAAATGAATAATGCCAGCGCAATTCCGGTTCTTTGCGATTGATGGCGTGGGCGCGTTCTTGTGCTGAATTTATATCGGTAGCGAAAACAAATGTACCTGCCAACCAGAGCAGGGCCTTTTCCAGTGCAATGTGAATAACTGGCTCACCCAAACGGCGCAACAGATTTCGCAAAATGCCGGCGCTATCAACCGGTTCCAGCAATCGCTCGCCCCATACCAGGCCCCAGGTGGAAGCATTAATCATCCAGGGTTGTTGTTCGTCCAATCGGTTTTCCCAATGGGCGGAAGCGAGTTTGTCGGCAATAAAGGATCGAGCGGAGACTTTATCGGGAATGCGTATGAGTGATTCCGCCAAACACATGAGCACTACGCCTTCGCGGGTATTTAGCCCATAAGCCTGAAGGAATTCTTGCGGCCAATTATTGTGTGCAGCGGATGAGCGTTGCCAGTGGGTTAAAAAGGCAAAGGTTTGCTGGTTGATGCGCTGGATTTGTAGCTCATTCTGATCCAGCCAGCGGATCAATTCAGCGAGGTAAGCCGTTTCATCAACGAGATAGTGATCGCCAATAGCTTTGCGCCAGTCATCCAATGAACGAGCTGCGGAAAAACAGCGAGAAGAAAACATAGGTTTACTACCTCTGGGTTTTTCTCGTACATCTGGAACAAGTATGGCACCAGAACCGGAATATTTCTGACGTGATGGCTGGCATGGGTGACTCTTGTGTCTAAACTCCATTACAATGCCAGCCAAAATACTGTCTATAAAAACAGTTAATCCCTGGAAGGCCCTATCGGCCCTGATGGAAAAGCATTCTATGATCGGACGTTTGCGCGGAATTCTTCTGGAAAGGCAGCCGCCTTATTTACTACTGGATGTAAATGGCGTGGGTTATGAGTTACAAGCACCTATGACCACGTTTTATCGTTTGCCATCGTTGGGGCAGGAGGTCGTCCTGCACACGCATTTATCGATTACGGAGAACCTGCATCAATTATTCGGTTTTATCGAGCAACGTGACCGCTCGCTGTTTCGCACTTTAATTAAAGTAAATGGTGTTGGTCCTAAATTGGCGATTGCGATTTTATCGGGGATGGAAGCGGACGATATTGCCCGTTGCGTGCGTGACGATAATATTAATGCGCTAACCAAAGTGCCTGGCATTGGCAAAAAAACTGCCGAGCGTTTGGTGATTGAATTGCGCGACCGCCTGAAAAATTGGGATATGCCGCAAGGCGACATGCTGGCGCACAGTGAAATTCAGAGCATTGCGACGGATAACGATGTATTTGCGGAAGCCGAAAGTGCATTGATTGCGCTGGGTTATAAACCGGTAGAGGCTGCAAAAATGATTTCCCTCGCCAGCAAACAAAAGCCGGATGCAAAAAGCGAAGAATTGATTCGTATCGCCCTGCGCAGTATTGCAGGTTAGTTTTTGTCCATAGAATGAAACTCACAGGGTTCATGTTTACAGGGTTAAAGCCACATGATTGAAACTGATCGCCTGATTGCGCCCACCGCGAAAGAACGCGAAGACCATCTGGACCGCACGGTGCGCCCGAAATACCTCGCTGATTATGTTGGTCAGCCTGCCGTACGCGAGCAGATGGAGATTTTTATTGGCGCCGCCAAAAAGCGCAATGAAGCATTAGATCACACCCTGGTATTTGGCCCGCCAGGTTTGGGCAAAACTACGTTGGCAAATATCATTGCCAACGAAATGAATGTTTCGCTCAAAAGCACTTCTGGGCCGGTGTTGGAAAAAGCGGGCGATCTGGCTGCTTTACTCACTAATCTTGAACCGGGCGATGTGTTGTTTATCGACGAGATCCACCGCTTGAGTCCAGTGGTGGAAGAAATTCTTTACCCTGCAATGGAAGATTTCCAACTGGATATTATGATCGGGGAGGGGCCAGCGGCCCGCTCTATCAAGTTGGATTTGCCGCAGTTTACCCTTGTTGGTGCAACGACTCGCGCTGGTTTACTGACATCACCTTTGCGTGATCGTTTTGGTATTGTTCAGCGTCTGGAGTTCTATAATGTCGCCGATCTCACCCATATTGTCGCGCGTTCAGCGGCATTGCTGGGGGTGAAAATGGATTATGAAGGCGCTGGCGAAGTAGCTAAGCGCTCACGTGGTACACCGCGTATTGCCAATCGCTTGCTGCGCCGGGTCCGCGATTATGCAGAAATGAAAGGTGATGGCACCGTCACTGCAAAAATGGCGGATAGTGCATTGAATATGCTGAATGTTGATGAGCGCGGATTTGATCATATGGACCGCCGCTTATTAATGGCGATGTTAAATAATTTTGATGGTGGCCCGGTTGGTGTGGAAAGTTTGGCTGCAGCAATTAGTGAAGACCGCGGAACTATTGAAGATGTTATTGAGCCATATCTCATACAGCAGGGGTTTATGGCTCGCACACCGCGTGGCCGGATTTTAACCAACAATGCGTATGTATATTTTGGAATGCCGGTTCCGAAGCGACTGCAAGATTCTACCGAGTGAGCGTAATGGGTTATGCAGCCATTTAACATTCCTGTAAGGGTTTATATCGAAGACACAGATGCTGGCGGAATTGTGTACTACGTGAATTATCTGAAGTACATGGAACGCAGCCGTACAGAATTTTTGCGCGGTTTCGGCTATGATAAGCCCGCAATTTTAGAGGGTGGTTTATTATTGGTCGTTCATTCGGCCCAAATTAATTATCGCCGCCCCGCGCGCCTGGATAATTTGCTCAGCGTAACTGCGCAAATTCATAAACTGGCGCGTACTTATGTAGAGTTTCAGCAGCAGGTGCTGCGTGGCGAAGAATTATTGTGTGAGGGGTTAATTCGTATCGCCTGTGTCGATGCCGAATCTATGAAACCCAGCGCGCTCCCTGCCACCATGTACCAGCATTTGGATCAATCGTTTCGTCTTCATACTATTGAGAGTTAATCAAGCATGCCTGCAACGGAAAACAATCTGTCAATTGCGCATCTCATCCTGAATGCCAGCTTTTTGGTACAAGTTGTGATGCTTATTTTGGTTATGGCCTCAGTGATTTCCTGGGCAATGATTTTTCAGCGCGAACGTTATCAGCGTAAAGCGTCAGGTGCTTTCAGTTATTTTGAAAAACAATTCTGGTCAGGTATTGACCTTAATCAGTTGTACCGTCAGAGCAATGGGCGCAATGAAATGGTGGAGGGTATCGAGAGTATTTTCCGCGCAGGTTTTAAAGAGTTCACCCGTTTGCGCCAAACTGCCGGTGCTGATTCTGATGCGGTAATGGAAGGTTCTATGCGCGCTATGCGTGTTGCATTGGCAAGAGAGCAGGAAAAGCTGGAAGAAAATTTGCCATTCCTTGCCAGTGTTGCTTCGGTGAGCCCTTACATTGGTTTATTTGGAACTGTATGGGGAATTATGGTGTCATTCCTGAATATTGCCAATGCTGGACAACCAAGTCTCGCTACTGTTGCCCCTGGTATTGCAGAGGCATTAATTGCTACTGCAATGGGATTGTTTGCTGCTATTCCAGCGGTACTTGCCTATAACAAATTTTCTGCTCGCGCGGAAAGTCTGTTAAGTAATTATCAAACTTTTGCTGAAGAGTTTTCAGCAATTCTCCATCGTCAGGTTCACAGCAAGTAACGCTGTTTTACAGTGATTGAAAAAACAGGTTAATAGACATGTCTGGATTTGGACCACCGATTAAAAAGAAATTGAAAGCGGAGATTAACGTTGTACCGTTGATCGACGTAATGCTGGTGTTGTTGATCGTGTTTATGATTGCTGCACCTATGATGACCCAAGGTATCAAAGTGGAGTTGCCGCAGGCCGCCTCAGAGCCAGTCGAAAGTAAAGAAGACGAGCCTATTACTGTGTCGGTAAAAGCTGATGGTAGTTATTACATAGATCTGGCGGGTGATGCGGAAGCTCCGCGCCCATTAGCAGAAATAAAATCGATTGTGAGCAAAGTGCTTAAGGAAAAACCTAACACTCCGGTATTTGTTCAGGGTGATAAAAAAGTCGATTATGGTGTGGTAGTGACTTTAATGGGTGAGCTTAAGCAAGCGGGAGCGCCTTCAGTTGGTCTAATTACAGAGCCAGCGCGCTAACGTTTATGAAGCTTCAAAAATCTTTATCGCTTCCTTTATTCCTCAGCGTGTCTTTTCACACGTTGTTGCTGGTGTTGTTTTTGGGAAATTGGGATTTCTTTAAAAAAGAGGAAGAACCTTATAAGCCCCATTATGTCACAGCTACACTAGTGGATTTAAAACCTAAAGCTAAAGCTCAACCACAGCAAACCAAAGAACAGGTGTTGGATTCAAAACCTTATGAGGATTTGAAAAACAACAAAAAGCAAGAAGAGCAGCGCCGTATGGAAGCAGAGGCTCTGGTGCAACAACAAAAAGAACAAGCAGCTAAAGATGCTGCGGCTGAAGAATTGAAGCAACAAAAAGTTAAAGAAGAACAAGCAAAAATAGCTAAAGCTAAAGCAGAAAAAGAGGCCGCAGAGAAAAAACGTAAGGCTGAGGAAGAGGCACGTAAAGCTGAAGCGGCTAAAAAAACCAAGCGCGAGCAGGAAGCTCAAGAAGAGCAACGTCGAATTCAGGCCGCCCAACAAAAAGAGGCGAAGCACATCAGTGATACTAATGATGAAGCTAACACCAAAAGTTACGAGGAGATGTTGATTGAGCGCGTTGAGCAGAATTGGAGTCGCCCACCATCTGCCAGGCGCGGAATGGAAGTCACTTTAGAAGTTAATATGTTGCCGACGGGTGTTGTGACAGGTTTGAGAATCATCAAAAGTAGCGGTGATCCAGCATTTGACCGCGCAGCAGAGCAAGCAGTGAGGCGAGTGGATCGCTTCACTGAAGTCATGCAAATTCCACCGGACATATTTGAAAAATATTTTCGCGTGTTTAGATTTACATTCAGCCCAGAGGACTTAAGGTCGTGAAGCGATATTTACTACTATGTTTAATTTTTGTAGCGGGCATTGCCCATGCACAATTAAATTTGAAAGTAACCAAAGGTGTGGATAATCCCACCAAGATTGCGGTAGTTCCATTTTCCTGGGCGGGGGGGCGCCTCTCGGAGGATCTTGGCAAAATTGTAGGAAATGATCTGGAGTTTTCGGGTCAATTTGAATCGATTGCCGCTGATCGCATGCTGTCATTCCCGCGTTCAGAAGCTGAAGTTCATTATCGTGACTGGAAAGCCCTTGGCTCAGAATATTTACTAATTGGTTCAATTACGCAGCAGGCTGATCGCTATTACGCCAGTTATGAATTATTTGACGTAGTTCAGCAAAAGCGCGTTTTTGCCAAGCTCACTGTTGATGGGACTGAGGCGCAATTGCGCGATATGGCTCATCATATCAGTGACAAGGTTTATGAAACTATTACCGGTATTCGTGGCATATTCTCTACTAAATTAATTTATGTAGAAGCTTTCACTCGTCCACAAAAATATCGTTTGATGCTTTCAGATATTGATGGCTTCCGCCCTCGAATGTTACTTGAAACAAAGTTCCCACTGTTATCTCCGGTTTGGTCGCCGAATGGTCAGCGAGTTGCCTATGTATCTTTTGAAGTTGATAACAAACCGGCAATTTATGTTCAGGATATTGTGACTGGTCGTCGTCAACAGATGACTAATTTCCGGGGTTTGAATGGAGCACCGGCTTGGTCTCCTGATGGTCAAAAATTGGCCATGGCTTTATCTAAAGATGGCAATCCTGAAATTTATGTTATGAATGTTTTGACGCGTCAACTGACCCGCATAACTAATCACTTTGCTATTGATCATGAGCCGACATGGTCTGCAGATGGTTCATCGATTTTCTTTACTTCTGATAGAGGTGGCAAGCCGCAAATATATGAAGTTAATGTCGCTTCAATGCAGCAGGAACGAGTGACATTTGATGGTGATTATAATGCACGCCCTCGTGTGTCTCCCGATGGTAAAAGCCTTGTTATGTTGAATAAGCGTCCGGGCACCACTCACCATATTGCTGCTCAAGATATAAAATCTGGCAATTTACGTATTTTGTCCGAGACAAATCTGGATGAATCGCCTACTATAGCGCCCAATGGCGCTATGCTAATGTATGCGACTCGTTCTGGTGGTAAAGGAGTGTTGGCAGCCGTGTCCCTTGATGCGCGTGTCAAAATCATCCAGCCTCCAAAACAAGGTGATGTGCGGGAACCCGCATGGTCGCCATTTTTTAAGTAAATCCCCGTTCAAACTAGATCAAAACTTCATTGGAGTTACACACACATGATCACCAAGGCACTTAAGCAAGGTCTCACTCTGGCGGTTGTTATGTCTTTCCTGGTTGGCTGTTCAAGCAGCGATAACAAGGGTACTGAAACTGCTCCAACCACTGGTACTGCTACTACTCCAGCTGTTACTGAAACTGCTCCTTTGTCAAATGTTGTTTACTTTGACTTTGACCAATACTCTTTGACTGCTGAGAGCCGCGCTGTTTTGTTGGCTCACGCTGACAAGCTGAAAGGTGCTTCAGTAGCTGTGCGTCTGGAAGGTCACGCTGACGAACGCGGTTCACGCGAGTACAACTTGGCTCTGGGTGAAAAGCGTGCTAACGCAGTTCGCGATTTCCTGGTAACTCAAGGTGTTAACGGTTCTTCTTTGGAAGTTGTAAGCTTCGGTGAAGAACAACCTGCTGCTACCGGTCATGACGAAGCTTCTTGGGCTCAAAACCGTCGCGTAGAAGTTAAATACTAAGAGTCTAAACCCGTATGCTTAAAAATCTGATTGCTGTGGCAATTTTAGTTGCAGCTCCAGTCTTACAGGCGCAAGTACGGGTTGTTGAGTCTTCACCTCAGGGCTTAGGCTCTGGGGTGGCTCAGCCTGGTTTGCATGCATCTGCTGAGTCTGATGTTTATTCCCAAATTCGTGCCCTGCAAGAAGAAATCGCAATTTTACGTGGTCTTCTTGAAGAGCAAAATCACCAGTTAAAGCAATTAAAACAATTGCAACTGGATAATTACATGGATCTTGATCGTCGGATATCGGGCGGTGGTGCTTCTGTGGCAACAACTGCTTACGACGAACCCTCCAAGCCAATCAAGTCTTCAGTCGAATCAAAGTTGACTATTCCTGATACGGCTAGTGAAGCTGATGTTTATAAAGCAGCTTATGATTTGCTAAATCAAAAAGATTTCGATGGTGCAGTTGCAGCATTTAAAGATCATTTAAACCGCTTCCCCAATGGCAGCTTTGCTAGTAATAGTCATTATTGGTTGGGTAAGGTTGCAATGCTGAAAAAGGATTACCCGCAGGCGAGAACCTGGTTTACTGAGTTGATCGCGAACTTCCCTAATGCTCCAAAAGTCCCAGATGCCCAGCTTGATTTGGGTAAGGTCTATTTTTTAACGGGTGAAAAAGCGAAAGCTAAATCATTGTTAACAGAAGTGGCAACGGGTGGTAGTGATGCAGCTCGATTGGCACAGAAGTTTTTAAATGATAACTTTTAATTTCGCTAAAAAAAGAAAGGGGCTTTATAACAAAGCCCCATAGCGAATCCATGATTGGATAACAGCTATCTCCTTTTAGCCCACGCATCCTGCCAAAACCTGATAATTTCCTTCTAAGTCCCTTTTAACAAAAGCTCCTGCGATATTTCCCTATCGTTACCTGGTTTCATTCCTTTCAAAGCATCCTTTAATCTGTTCCCTGAACATACACTTCAGCCCCTTTTCCTCCTTGCCTGCTACTATAACTCCTGTAATTCTCCTTGATTGCTCCTGCGCCATCCTGGCAAATTTAATTTCCCCTTTAATCCTGATTACGCTTTCCTTGTAGTCTTACTGTTTCCTTCAGTACTTTATTCGTCCTTGATGTGATCATTATCAAGAAAATCGGGTCAGGGAGATAGTCGCCAATTTCGCTTTCGCTTGTAGGAAATTGACTACATTCAGCTGCGGTTACAGCGAAAGACGTATAATTAACAAATTATTGGATTCTAATGATAAGCCCTATATTGGGAAGTCGGTTATAAATAGAGTGTTTAAGAGGAAAATACAGATGCGATTCCTGCGGAAAACGTTACCTTATTGGTTTGTTATGGGGGTTGAGATTTTCTTAAGCAGCTCTGTTATGGCTGCGGAAAATAATGAGGAGCTAGCGTATAAACTCGATTATGTTGTTACCCTCGTGCCTGAAAAGGCTGGGGCCGTGGTAAAAATAAAAGTCGATAAAGGGCAGCTGCTCCATAAGTTCTCTTTTAATAATGAGAGAAATATATATTCAGATTTGCATGCAAATGGGAAATTAACTACCAACGGTAAAAGGATTGAATGGGAGCTGCCTTCCGGAGAGGCAACTCTGTCGTACTTTGTTTTATTAACAAATGAGCGATCATCCGGAAAGTTTGATTCCCGGGTTACTGATAAATGGGCGTTATTTCGTGGTGATGATTTAATTCCCGCTGTTCATACTTACGAAGTCCCGAATGCGTATTCGATTGCAACTTTAGCTTTTAATCTACCGAAGAATTGGAAAAGTGTTGAGACTGGCTGGCAACGCAAAAATGGAAATATTTTTTCTGTTGATAATCCTGAGCGCAGATTTGATCGGCCAACCGGATGGATGATTGCAGGTAATATCGGCACTCGTCGTGCGACAGTTAAAAAAACAGGGATTGCAATTAGCGCCCCTGCAGGTGAAGGTATGCGTCGAATGGACGCACTCACATTTTTTAATTTTGTGTGGCCTGAGTTGCATAAGGCCTTTGACAAAACACCACAAAAATTATTGGTTGTAGGTGCGGGAGATCCGATGTGGCGAGGTGGTCTGTCAGCATCAAACTCCTTGTTTCTGCATTCGGATCGGCCTTTGGTAAGCGAAAATGGAACCAGTCCGTTACTGCATGAATTAACGCATATGGTGACGCGTATTAGCGGTAAAGTAACTGAAACCGCAAACGATGATTGGATTGCGGAAGGCCTTGCTGAGTTTTACTCCTTTGAATTGTTGTATCGGGCTGATGGGATGACTAAAGCTCGCCGCACAAAAATAATTAATGGACTTTCCAAGTGGGGAAATGAAGTGGAACATTTGCGTAAAACTAAATCAACAGGACCCGTTACTGCGCGCGCAGTGGTGTTGCTTGATGAGTTAGACAAAGAAATTCGTAAGCGCAGTAATAATAAATATGATATCGATGATGTGACTCGAGAGTTAATGAAGCATCGGAAAGTGTCTCTTGAAAATTTAACGCAGGCTACGCAAAAATTGATTGGCCCGAAAGTTGAAACATTAAATTCACCTTTATTGAAGTAAAAAAGCAAAAATCCCCATTGTTTTTGTGAAAACTATGGGGATTTTGCTAATAATTTTTACAAGCTGCGTGCAACAATAATTCCTCCCCACAATAAATTGCGATCACCGGCACCGTCTTTAATTTCCGAGCTGTGACCACGTAATACATAACTAATTCGATATCCGTGTTTAAAGGCAAAGGTATAACCTGCCCAGGCTTCTACGAGCAACGGATTCAATTCGCTGTGATCGTAAGTTACCGAACTATCGCGAAACTGCCCTTGCAAAAACGCATTGTAAGCTCTGGCTTTGAATGCAATACCGGCCCAAAAATAACGCTCATCGACGGGTTTTGCATTGCTTGAGTAAGATGACTTTTCGCCGTAACTTGCTAGCTCCGGGTTGAATGATGACCAGGGACTGTGAATTCTGCCACCGCGAAAACTTAGGCTCCAACTGGCTTCTGTTAAGTATCCAATCGATGTCTGGATGGTACTTTTAACTTCAAGATTGTCTGATGTGTTGTCGAAGTATTTTTGACGAGCTAGTACATAACGTCCAGTTAATTCACCGCCTTCGCTAATTTGATTATCCCAACCTTGGGGTTTTTCGCTGCTAGTCACTTCATGAACAACATCTTGCAGTTCGCCAACTAACCCGAACCCAAGCCCTCCAATTGTTAACGTACTTTTCCAAGCGACGTTATCAACCAAATCAATTTGTTCGCGAGAGCTGGATAAATAAATCAAGCTAGCGTATGGGCGATCATTCTGGTTGGCTTGGCGAATACTAATATCTTCTGGTGTAAAACCAAATACACCCACTTCACGACTAAACGTTTCTTGGGTACCTAGCGATTTATGTTCGTTGCCAAGCCATTTGTCCAATGCAAGCAAAGGCCTGTTCAGTGATATTAATGCTGTGCGTGCATTATCCCCGGTTTGGGTAAAATTAATGCCATAGGTGTAGTCTTGATCACGGCCGCCAGGAACTAACACATCGTTATCAAAAGCAAGGGCCCAGCTCTTGCCAGCTCTGGAGTTGCGATTATCCAGATGGAGTGCAGGCCGTTTTTCTTCCTCAATCAAACTGGCCAGTTGTATCCATTGGGGTTCTTGCTTTGCCAAATAGGGGGCGTCTGCCGCAGGTGCGATTGAGCTGGCAGTTAACAGGCCCAGTGTAACCAAATAACGAAAGCCTAAAAAAACGGCCCAGTGTTTTAACGCATTCACGATGGTAACTCCTTCTTTATGGTTACCTTGGTGGCTAAAATTGCACCCTAATAAATAAAGGTGACCAGTCGTCTTGTTTTTGAGGCAAAAAATGGGCGCACAAACGAACCCTTTGCAGAAGTTTTCATTCTGTCAAAAACAAATAAATGACCAGTCGTCTTATTTTTATCTGGAAAAAAATATCCAACAGGACATTTTTCAGGTGCAGTAACTAATCAAGCCTGAGGCTTGGTAAACAATTCTGGCAGTACAGTTAAGAACGCGTTTAAAGGTTCGCGGCATTTGGAGGCCTTCATTCGCATCAGCGTGCCTTCCCATGCGTTGAACAAAAATTCAGCCAATATGGGAGAGGGTAAATGGCTTTTCAGGCCATCTTTTACTCGCGCTTCTTCCAGTACATCCTCAATGGCTTGGGTGCTATTGCGCAGCATTTGGCGGACCTTAATGCGAATTGCTTCGCTGGACTCCGACATTTCCTGGCACATATTCCCAATAAAACAACCACCATTGAGGTTTTCCTCGCAACCGCCAATATTCTCCACAAAAAAACGGGTTAAACGTTCTTGCGGGCAAATACTGCGATCATTGAGCAAGTGACGATTCTGTTCCATACGCTCTTCCGTCACTTTCTCCAGTGCTTCAATTGCAAAGTCTTCTTTGCTTTTGAAATAAGTGTAGAAAGAGCCTTTAGGCACATTCGCAGCATTTACTATGTCCTGGATACTTGTGCCGTTATAGCCACGCGTGGCCATTACCTTCAGGCCGGCATCAAGGAGATAGTCTTTTTTCAGTTCACGTTTGCTCATGGGTTTAAATATATGACCAGTCGTCTGTATTTTCAAGCGCTGGTTTAGTTTAAGTTGTTATAGGAGTGAGTGTTTTAGTTATGTGTTGCACAAGAAAACGTCTCGTTATTGCTGTTCTTACAGGAAATAGATCGTTAATTTGATTCTTTTATATGTTTGATCAGGCGCGCCTTAAGTGCAGGAGGCAGGTTTCTGATCGTCAAAACATCCTGATCGGCATCATATTCAATTTCGCGCCCGAGGCAATCAGAGGCGAAGCTCATGCTCAGGTTGTCGTTGCGCCCACTAATCCGGACGTAGCTACGAATTTGCCCTGCATGAGGAATAAACTCCGGTTTGATATCCGGCTTGCTGGTTTCGACGTAACGCGCGAAACGTTCCGGTTCGTAGCTTTTCACTTCTTCCGCGAGATTTTGTGACAAGTCGGCGATAGTTACGGCTTTACCCGCCTTATTCTGTTCCAGGCAGTAATTAACCACCTTGCTACGGGTGATTTTGGCGGTGGCCTCATCCAGTGTTTGGCTAAAATCATCGACCACTTTCAAAAACTCGGCTGTTTCCTGTTTGATGTCCTGTTTATCAGTAAAGGCGATAAATTGGGTAAATGCCTCGGAAATGTCTTTATCACTACGCGAACGAATCAATGTGAGGTAAGTAGTAGAGTTTGCATCAACCCAGTCCTGCAGCTGGATTTTAGCGGCAAGATTGAAGCCGCTGGTATCCAGATGAAGTGATTCATCCATCGCCAGGTCGCCGTCCAGATACAAGCCGCTCAAATGCTCGACCAGATACACATGCAAGGTATCGCCTACTTCCAGTTTTTCTTCCACGAAAAACACATAGGCATCCAATAGGGATTCGGCGCTTTCCAGCGACTGTTGGAATTGTTGCATTGCTTTATGGGTAAAGCTGAGCAAGCTCAAGCGATCTTCGCGCGAATCTTTTAGCCATGCAGGTAATGGAAATTCTCCGATTTCATCAGAAAAACGGCCGTAGCTTTTGCCTCCTTTACGAATAAATTGTGCTTTTAATTCATAGGCCAATTCTTCCAGCTTGCCGTTGGTGGCAAACATCTCGCCGCGCAATTGCAATTCAAAAGCGCTGCCAGGCGAGTGGCGATAAATTCGATGAGCAACAATTGCAGAAATGGCCATAGGGAATCGCTTAACTATCTATTAATGGATCGGGATTAATGGGATGAACCGGAAAAGGCCGCTATTATAGGCGTCACATCGAATTTGCACAGGCTTGATTCAGGATCCACTATGACTATTCAACGTTTAAACCCCACACCGCGTTGGTCAGACGCGACTGTGTTCAACAGCATCGCCCATTTTGTAGAAGTTCCCAATAATACTGATTGCTCAATGGGTGAGCAGATTGCGCAGATATTGGCGCAAGCGGAAATTACCCTGGCGGAAATCAATAGCGATAAATCCCGATTGTTATCAGCTACTATTTACATCACCGATAAAGCTAACGTGCCGGCGTTAAACGCCGCATGGCAAGCGTGGTTACCTGCTGGCTCAGCCCCATCACGGGCCTGTGTGAAAGTGGAATTGCTTGATCCGGCGATGCTAGTGGAAATCGCTTTTGTTGCCGCCGTTAACCTATAGCGATTTGGATAATTACATAAGCGGTTAATCGAGGATTCTTGCCTATACTTCTTGCTGTTATGTCGTTCTGACCCGTGTCTTAACAGGAGCTATTTATGGCAACGCCGATTGACCAGTATTTAAATATTCTCGCCAAAAAAGATGGCTCGGATTTATACCTGAGCACTGGTGCTCCTCCCTGCGCAAAATTCCAGGGTGTATTAAAACCACTTTCCAGTGAAACCTTAAAGCCAGGTGAAATTGAAGCCATTGCCAATGCAATTATGGATGAAGAACAACGCGAGGCTTTTGTGCGAGATTTGGAAATGAATCTTGCCATTTCCATTCACGGCGTAGGGCGTTTTCGCGTCAATATTTTCAAGCAGCGCAATGAAGTGGCGATAGTTGCGCGCAATATTAAAACCGACATTCCCCAGTTCGATGCATTGGGCCTGCCTGAAGTATTGAAAGATGTGATTATGACCAAGCGCGGCCTGGTGTTATTTGTGGGCGGTACCGGCTCCGGTAAATCCACATCGTTGGCGGCGTTGATTGATCATCGCAATTCATCCAGCGGCGGCCACATTATTACGATTGAAGATCCGGTAGAGTTTGTGCACAAACATAAACGCAGTGTGATCAACCAACGTGAAGTCGGTGTCGATACGCGCAGTTACAAAGCAGCGTTAAAAAATACATTACGCCAGGCGCCGGATGTTATTTTGATCGGCGAAATCCGTGATCGCGAAACCATGGAACACGCCTTGGAATTTGCCGAAACCGGGCACCTCGCTATTTCAACATTGCACGCAAATAATTCAAACCAGGCTCTGGAACGGATTATCAATTTATTTCCCGAAGAACGTCGCCCGCAATTATTGATGGGGCTCTCGCAAAATTTGCGCGCATTTGTATCGCAACGTTTATTGCCGACCGTAGATGGAAAACGTTGTGCAGCGGTGGAAGTACTACTAGGTACTAAAACGATTCAGGAACTAATTTTAAAAAGCCGCCTCACTGAAATTAAAGAGATTATGGAGAAATCTGAAAATCTCGGTATGCAAACGTTTGATGGTGCGATTTTTAAATTATATATGGAAGGTAAAGTCAGTTTTGATGATGCCATTGCCAATGCGGACTCGCCCAATAATTTGCGTTTGCGGATAAAGCTCGCCACTGAAGGCGTAGTTGCACCCAAAGCGGAACCAGTTGCAGCGAAACCCAAAGCGCCACCCACCAGTTTTGGTGAATTAAGTTTGCAAAAAATTGACGAAGATGAAGAGCATTAACTTTTTGATCACAATTGCGGCAAACCAAATGTTGAGCGTTTCATGAGTTTAAAAAGTATCGAACAGTTATTAAAACCACATTCAATTGCTGTCATCGGCGCATCCAATCAGCCTAATCGTCCAGGCAATGCGGTGATGCGCAACTTACTGCAAGGGCAATTTGATGGGCCGATTATGCCGGTGACACCGCACTATAAATCGGTAAACGGTGTATTGGCGTATCGTTCGATTGACGAATTACCCATGGTTCCCGACCTTGCGATTATTTGCACGCGCGCAACACGAGTGCCGGCAATTATTTTGCAATTGGGACGTAAGGGTACGCGTAATGCGATTGTCATTGCATCCGGCCTTGATAATTTATACACCGCGCAAGGAACCAACTTGCAAGAACAAATGCTCGCCATTGCCAAAGAATGGGGCGTACGTATTTTGGGGCCGGATTCGCTTGGCATTATTGTGCCGGCGCTTGGGTTAAACGCGAGTTACGCGCACACCAATGCGCTGCCGGGAAAAATTGCGGTGGTATCACAATCCAGCGCGGTGTGCGTGACCTTGCTGGACTGGTCCAAGCGTCGGCGCATTGGTTTTTCTTATTTTATTTCGCTTGGTGAAGGTGTGGATATCGATTTTGACGAGATGATCGATTTCCTTGGCCGCGATCCAAATACTTCTGCGATTTTGCTTTACATTGATGCGATTTTTGATGGCCGTGCATTTATGTCTTCCGCACGCGCCGCTTCATTTAATAAACCGATTCTGGTGATTAAGGCGGGAACCTATTCAGAATCCGCGTTAGTAACATCGCGTTTGCAGCCAGAGCAAATTGGTGACGATGCCGTTTACGATGCGGCATTTCGTCGTGCAGGTATGTTGCGTGTTGGCGACCTGCGTGAATTGTTAGCAGCAGTCGAAACGCTGGCGAATGGAAAGCCAATTCACAATGAGCAACTTGCTATTCTTGCAAATGGTAATGGCCCGTGCGCAATGTCTGTCGATGCATTGCTGGAACGCGGTGGGCGCCTTGCGAAACTTGATGATGCGGTTGTACAACAACTACAAAAAATTATCCACACCGGCGGGCGCCCAACCAATCCCATTAATGTGTTG
This sequence comes from Cellvibrionaceae bacterium, assembly GCA_021151825.1. Taxonomy (GTDB): domain Bacteria; phylum Pseudomonadota; class Gammaproteobacteria; order Pseudomonadales; family Cellvibrionaceae; genus Cellvibrio. Next base: position 385,819 of record JAGKWQ010000003.1, on the reverse strand, counting down.
GGTGATGCATCACCAGAAACTTATCGCAAAGTCATGGAAGTGTTATTGCAAAGTAACAGCATCGATAATTTACTCATTATGCAAGCGCCTTCTGCGTTAACGCCGGGTGAAATTTATGCCGATGCAGTGATTGATGCATATAAAAATCACCGTGGGAAAAAACCGAATGTATTCGCCAACTGGATGGGGGAAGATGCTGCACAGGAAGCGCGTTTGCGTTTTGCATCTGCAGGTATAGCGTCTTTCCGTACACCGGAAGGTGCAGTGGGTGCGTTTATGCATATGGTGCAATACCGGCGCAACCAGAAACTATTGTCGGAAACGCCGGAATCTATCAGCGAGAAAGTTCCTTATCAACCTGTATATGCCCAACAAATAATTGAGTTGGCATTGAGTGAGGATCGCGCACAATTAAACTCTAGCGAATCGTTACAGTTATTAGCTGCGTACGGAATTATTGGCGTTGATACCGCAACAAAAAATTTCACAACTGCTAATACGCCGCATAAGTTACGTGTTCAGGTACAAGCAGATCCAGTATTTGGTCCTATCATTTTATTAGGTGAGGCAGCCAGCCACTGGAATATTCGCAAGAGCGCCGTGGTTGCATTGCCGCCATTAAATATGGCACTTGCGCGTTATATGGTCATTCAGGCATTGGCGGAAGGGAAAATTCGTGAACGTGAAGGCTACGCGCCATTAAATATGCCTGCACTTTGTTTGTTGTTGACGCAGGTTAGCCAAATTGTGATTGATCATCCGCGTTTGTATTCATTGCTGATTAACCCGGTGTTAGTGGCTGGGGAACAAGTCCATGCGTTGGAAGCCAGTATCAAATTAAGATTGGATAACCATCTCGCGCCATTAGCAATTCGCCCTTATCCAAAAGAATTGGAAGAAACCTACGTATTGCGCGATGGACAAACTGTTATCTTGCGACCAATTAAATCGGAAGACGAATTATTGTTGCAACAGTTTGATAACTCGCAAACCAAAGAAGATAGATACAAACGTTACTTTGCCGATTTACCACAATTTTCCCACGAGCAAATGGCGCGGCTTGCACAAATTGATTACGCGCGCGAAATGGCATTTATCGCTGTTTCACAAGCAGATCCAGCAGCAGAAAAAATCCTGGGTGTAGTACGGGTACAAACCGAGCCGGATAATCTGCATGCAGAATTTGCCATGGCAGTTCGCAGCGAGTTAAAAGGAATCGGTTTGGGTGCGCGCTTGTTGCAAAAAATGATTGATTATTGCCGCAACCAAAACACCAAAGAGCTTACCGGTATTACTATGCTGGAAAATGCAGGCATGGCTAACCTCGCGCGTAAACTGGGTTTTAAAGTGCGTGTTAATAGTGATGAAGGTTTAATTGATATGCGGTTGGTATTGCAGGAGTAATTAACATCCCTGTTAATTTAATTTGTTAGGATAATTTCCCCAGCGCTTTAATGTGCACAAGCGCGCAACGACCTAATCCCAATAGATCGTAACCACCTTCCAGCATGGACACTATACCTTTGCATTGATCGTGTTCTGCAAAACTCTTGCTGTTATCCATCAGCTGGCGCACTTTTTGGGTAATCCACGCGTAATCCTGTTCAACCAAACTGATAGATGACATATCGTCATCAATATACGCGTCGAACCCCGCTGAAATAAAAATAAATTGCGGTTTGAATTTTTCCAGTGCAGGCAACCATTGCGCACTAATCGCATCGCGAAATCCCTGACTGCGGCATGTGGCCGGTAGCGGTGTATTAATGATGTGCGCCGGGACATCATCAATTTCAGTATTTGGGTAGAAGGGATATTGAAAACTGGAGCAGAAAAGTACACGCGCATCATCCAGGAAAATATCCTGGGTGCCGTTACCGTGGTGCACATCAAAATCCACGATGGCAATGCGTTGTAATCCGTAAACTTCCAACGCATGTTTTGCGGCTACGGCGATATTATTGAAAATACAAAAACCCATTGCACGCGCATGTTCAGCGTGATGACCGGGTGGGCGCACATTGCAAAATACTGCATCGGTTTCTTTGCGCATAATCATATCCACACCCAAAACGCCGGCACCGGCAGCATGGCGCGCAGCAATTACTGTTTTCGGTGAAAGGTAGACATCTTCTGCAAAAAAAGTAATGCCGGATTGCGGCACCGCGCGCGTAACGCGTTGGATATGCTCTGCAGTGTGCACGCGCAACAATTGTTCATCAGTAACGGCGGGTGCTTCGCGCTGAAAGAGCAGTGCATCAATACCGCTGGCTAATAATTGGTTGGCAATTGCATCAACACGGCCCGGGCATTCTGGATGTCCATCCGGCATTTGATGTTCATGGCAACTGGGGTGGCTAATTAAGGTAGTAAGCATAATGGTAATTAATCCTTCGCAAGGCGATCACTATAAACGCTTCGAGGATGCCTTGTGAATATTTCACAAACGATTCGGGATTAATTAACTGGGGCGCATTGATCGCCTGCTTATACTGCCCACCGTCGACCAATGAGGTCGACGCGTCACTAACCTAAAAGGAAATTTTTATGAAAAAGTCACCTCTGTGGCTCGCAGTTCTGTCTGCACTGGCCGTTCAATCTGCTCTTACTGCAACCTCTGTTTCTGCTGCTGTAACAACCCCTGAAAAAACTACCGGTATCGTGACGCGCGATTTGTTGGCGCAATCGGACCTGGTATTTTCCGGCAAGGTTGTGAGTGTGGAATATAAAGATTCTGCTGATGGCCTTCCCCATACCTTTGTTACTTACGATGTGGATCAGGTGATTTCCGGTCGCCCCGATGGCTCTCAGGTGACGTTGCGTTTTCTCGGTGGGCGCCAGCAAAAAGGTGAAGTGGTTCGTTACCTTGAAGTGTCCGAAACACCGGAATTCCAGGTAGGTGATACCGACGTACTGTTTGCGAGTAGAAATAACAGCAGCATTTGTCCTTTGGCAAAATGCACATCCGGTCGCTTCCGTAATCTGGATGGTGTATTAGCGAGCGATGATGGCCGTGCAATCATTGAAAAAACCGATAACAGCTACGCAATTTCCGCTGCGGTTATTACCAACGATACTGAAAGGAAAGGCGAGGTTGGTCACGGCGCAAATGCGTTGGCAAGCGTAGCGCGTGAGCCTGTATCACCGGTTGTACCTGCATCTGCAGTAAAAGCAGAACAATTTATTGCCGATTTGCGTGAGCAAGCGAGGGAAGTCGCCAGCGCTCGTGCTGATACTCCGGTATTTGTTTCTGCCTCGATTAGAGACGAGTTTAAATCAGCAGCAATGGCTCCTGAAGCTGCACCTGCTGATGCCGCTCCAAACCTGTTACGCCGCATTACTGCCCCAACGGATTTTGATCGTTGGGAAGAAGAAGCAGTGCGCAAAAACAGCGGCAACCCGGTTCTTTAATCTCTCACCTTTATAAATGTCTTTTGACAAGGAAACTATCATGAAAAAATTATTATTAACGTCGTTGGGCCTGGTAATGACCCTTAGCGCGATGAGCGCGAGCGCTGTTGGCTGGCGCACCTGCGATGGCAACAAAATCAAATGGGATAGCAACACCGTTACCTTTCGTGCAAGCAATGTTAGCTTTCCCGCTGGTTCTGCATTTGGAAATTCATTGCAAACCGCAATTAGCCGTGTGAACGACAACCCGAGTAATTTTAATTTCTCATTGTTGTTTGGCGATACTTCGGTGAAACGCGACAACGGCCAAAACGAAACCTGGTTCACCAGCGATCCTGATGTCCATGGCGGTGCTCCCGCGCGCGCATTGACCTGGTACCACTGCTATTGGGCGTTCGGGTGGCATTATGGTATCGATGAAGTAGACGTTGTATTTAACACTGCTGAAACTTATACCACCTCAATGAATAAAACCAGTTTGTGGTCTTTCGGTGGCGGTGCGCGTCCATTTGAAACGACGGCGGTGCACGAATTTTCTCACGCAATGGGCTTGCTGCATGAAAATCGCTGGTACAGCATCATGGGACAAGATTGGACTCATATTCACGCTAATGGCGACACTGCACGTTCTTATTTAGGTGAAGATGGAGCAGATGGTTCGGTAATTCTCTACGGCGCACAAGCCAGTGCGATGGAAGATTTATCGCTCACCAACTTTAAATATTTAGGTAAAGATGGTGAGTATTCCACGCATCAACCAACGCAATTATTTAATTCAGCCGGTTCAGTATTGAGCTGGTTTACCGATGCTGGTGAGCGCCGTTATCGCGTCAACAAAGGTCAATCAGTACAGTTGGAATTAACGGGTGAGAACAACGGTAAAACCAGTCAGACCGTAAAAATTGCGTACTATATTTCCAGTAACAATTTGATCAGCACTGCTGACCGTCTGATTGCTACGGGTACTGTGACGCTGAGCCGTAATCAGCCAGCAACGTTCAAAAGCAATCTGGTTATCCCTACTGACCTGACTTCAGGTACTAACTATTGGGTAGGCGCGATTGTGGATTACGACAATGCTGTAACCGAAACAGTGTCAGTTAACAATGCGTCTTATCTGCCGATCCGTGTAAATTAATGTTTCACTGAATTGGTAAATAAAAACCCGCAGCAATGCGGGTTTTTTTTATGGGCATTACATCTGTCACATGCTGGTAAAGAATTGATAAAACGCTGTTGGCTCCTGGTCCGCTGGTTAATATTGATGTGCACAATTTATTCGTTACTCGCGAATAAATAAAAACAACGACATAAAAACGAGCAATGAGAGTCAACCATGTATAAATATATCTTATTAATATTTTCTTTGATGTTGATTGCCTGCGGCGGAAATTCGTCGGGTTCATCGCCGACGATTTCCACGAGTCAGTCTTCAATAAAATCTTCTACGCAAGCAACCAGTCAATCCTCATCAAGTCTATCTACTTCAAGCCAAGCCACATCCAGCCAGGCTCGTCAGCAAGCACTGGTTCCATGGCCTTCAGAGGTTGGTGAGCAAAACGGTATGGCAGCGTTGGGAATACAAGCGAAGTTGGAATTTGATACTGCAACACCAACCAGCACGCAAGCGCTAACAAAATTATTAAATGTGTTGGGGATTAGTGCGGTTGAAACTGCGCCTTATAAAATCCAATTATCACTGGTGAGCCAGCCGGAGTTGGGTGCCGAAGGTTATCGCTTGGTGATTGCGGAAAATATCCAGATCAGCGCCCAAACCGATGCGGGACTTTTTTATGGTGTGCAAACACTAAAACAATTATTTCCAGTGAGTGCGCAAGCAGCTTACCAATTGCCGAAAATAACGATTACGGACATTCCCCAATATGCATGGCGCGGTAGTATGGTGGATGTTGCACGACATTTTTTCAGTATTGATTATGTGAAGAAACATGTTGAGCGAATGGCCGCATTTAAATTAAATAAATTGCACTTGCACTTATCCGATGATCAGGGTTGGCGCATGGAAATAAAAAAATATCCCAAACTCACCAGCGTTGGTGGTTCAACGCAAGCAGGTGGTGGCCCAGGTGGTTTTTATACACAGGAAGAGTTGAAAGATCTGGTTGCGTTTGCAGCACAGCATAATATTGATGTTATTCCAGAATTGGATATGCCCGGGCACGTGCAAGCAGCTATTGCTTCATACAATGAGCTGGCTTGCGATAATGTGACTAATTTAAGTGTTTATACGGGGCTGGATGTTGGCTTCAGTTCTTTATGTTTAACAAAGCCGGACGTAATTTATCCATTTGTAAAAAATGTATTGACTGAAGTGGCGGAAGTTTTTCCATCACAATATATCCATCTTGGTGGCGATGAAATAAAACATAGTTTATATCCGGAATTTATTGATAAGGCTCAACAAATTATCAAAGATTTAAACCGCACCATGATTGCCTGGGAAGAGGCGTCTGCGGGGAAAAACCTGGAACAGGGGACATTGTTGCAATTGTGGAATGATAATTACAATATCCAGTCTGCACTGGATCGCAATATTCATTTAATTCTTTCACCTTGCAGTTATTTCTATCTGGATCACGGCAATTATGATGGGCAACCGGAAACCTATACCTGGTGTCGCAAACAAGGTGTTCCAATGGAACGCGTTTACAGTTTTAATCCGCAAAAATATTCGTTAGTCACCGGCATAGAAGCACCGGTATGGAGCGAGGTTATTACGTCAGAGGCTGCATTGGATAATCGCATTTGGCCGCGCCTTGCTGCGGTGGCAGAAATTGCCTGGACGCAACATTCCGCGCGCGATTATCAGCAATTTATTTTACGCTTGAAAGAGCTAAAGCCTTATTTTGATAAAGAGGGAATTCAGTACTATCGTGAACCGCAATTGGGTTGGCAGTGAAATCGATAGATAAATTTAAAATGAATCAATAAAAAACGGAGGTGAAAACCTCCGTTTTTTATGGGTTATTTAAACGTAAAATTTAAAAAACCCAGTTAGCTTGCACACCCACAACATTTACCGATGCATCAAAATTGCCTTCAACATGGTGACCTGTTTGCAGGTCGGTGTTGTTGATCTTTGCCTTATCTACTTTGATATAGGCATATCCCAGATCCATTGAAAAATCGTTGGAGAATCGATAATTAAAACCACCGGTAAGCCATAAGCGATTTTCATCAGGAATGCGCGGATTTACTAACGCCGGATTGGTTTGTGGGGCTTCGTCATAGGCAATACCAAAACGCCATGACCATGGGCAATCGGATTTATAACTAAAGCCCAACGCATAGCGCATTGAATCTTCGTATTCCAAATCCAATTGGCTAACGGTGAGATTATTGCCGGTGTTGATGACGTCAATGGTGTTGATGCTACTCCATTGTGTCCAGGCGATATCAGTGTGAACCCACCAATAATCAGAGAAACGATGTGAGGCACTAAACGTTACCGTATCAGGCAATTCAACACTGGCTTTTGCATCACCTGCCAGGGTATTTAATGTTGCGGCGCAAATAGTGCCGGTTGTTGGAGCGGGCGGCGCGCCGGTGGGAAATCCTGCACCGGGGCTACAAAGTGCATTTAATGTAAATGTTGCATCGCCTTCCAGATCAAACTTTCCGCCTTGTCGCCACAGCAATCCAAAGCGCGTGCGATCGGAGGGTTTAAAATACAAACTCACATCGCCCACAATATCGTCATCATCGCCCTGGATTTTTGCGCTACTGTCTGTTGCTGGTTGCGGATTTACTCCGAGTGTAGAATCAACCTGGCTTTTCAGGGTTACATCAGCGGTTTGATAATCCAATCCCAAGCCTAATGACCATTGTTCATTTAATTCGATGGCGAGTACGGCATTGATATTCGCCACTTCCAGTTCGCTATGTGTTGCAAGATAGCGCCCCGTCCATTCATCACTGTATTTGCTGGCTAATCCATAAGGCGCATTTACTCCGAGGCCCAGTGTTAACTTTTCGGTGAGCGGTTGTACCCAATAAATATTCGGTACGTAACCTGTCTCACTGGTTTTACCCGTTGTTCCATTCGTGTTGGAATTGATGTTATTGAATTCTGCGCTGGTAAATATCGCATTTACACCCAGGGTCAGTGTGGGATCTTTTAATTCGCTGAGTGATGCAGGATTAAAAAAAACGCTGGTTGCATCTTTGGTATCGGATGCAGTACCTGCAAACGCTTGCCCTAAAAAAGCGGGGCTTTGTTCAAGTATTTGAAACGATGCAGCGTGGGATAATGCCGGCAGCATTAAACCAATGCTGGTGACTAGAGCGCGACGAGTGAATCTCATAAAGCCTCCTGAATACAACAAATTGATTCAAATAGGTCTTCTTAGTCTAGTTGATAATTAAAAAGTTTTTATCGGAGTAGTAATAATCGATAGAGAAATGTAAATGTGTGGAGCAATGCGACAAAATAGTTAAGCGTTTGAACAAACTGAAAATATTGCGGACTAAAAATATCGGTACATATGAAATTTGTAGATATAAAAAGTGCATCATTTCTCAATGATGCACATTTTTAATGTTGCATTAGTATCTGGAATGTTTATTGTTTTTCGCGAGCGATAGCGCGGTAGGCGATATCGTTACGATAAAACATTCCATTCCAACTAATTTGTTCAGCGAGTTTGTAAGCACGTTGTTGTGCTTCAGAAACACTATTGCCCAATGCAGTAGAACAAAGCACACGGCCACCGTTAGTGACAGTATTGCCATCTTTCTGTGCTGTGCCCGCGTGGAAAACTTTTTCGCCAGCAACTTCCGTGGTTGGCAAACCGGAAATTACATCACCTTTGTTGTAACTGTCCGGATAACCGCCAGCGGCTAACACCACACCAACGGATGCACGTGCATCCCAATCGGCGGTAGTTTTATCCAAATCACCTTTCAGTGCAGCTAAACATAATTTCACCAAATCCGATTGCAAACGCAACATAATCGGTTGGGTTTCCGGATCGCCAAAGCGGCAATTGTATTCGATAACTTTGGAATTACCTGCTGCATCAATCATCAAACCTGCATACAGAAAGCCTACGTAAGTATTACCTTCTGCCGCCATACCATTTACGGTTGGATAAATAATTTCTTTCATGACACGATCATGTACAGCTTGCGTCACAACCGGTGCGGGAGAGTAAGCACCCATGCCACCGGTATTGGGGCCGGTGTCACCATCGCCAACGCGTTTATGATCCTGACTGGTTGCCATCGGTAAAACATTTTTGCCGTCGACCATTACGATAAAGCTGGCTTCTTCACCTGCCAAAAATTCTTCAATCACTACGCGGCAACCGGCATCACCGAAGGCGTTACCAGACAACATATCGCGCACCGCATCTTCTGCTTGTTGCAAGGTTTCAGCAACGATTACACCTTTGCCTGCTGCAAGACCGTCAGCTTTGATAACAATAGGTGCGCCTTTCTCGCGCAAATAGGCGAGGGCAGGTTCCACTTCGATAAAATTTTGGTAATCGGCTGTAGGAATTTTATGGCGTGCAAGGAAATCTTTAGTGAACGCTTTTGAGCCTTCCAATTGCGCTGCGCCTTTACTGGGGCCAAAGCATAATAGTTTGCGTGTTTGAAAATAATCTACCACTCCGGCAACGAGAGGCACTTCCGGGCCAACAATCGTCAAGCCAACATTATTTTGCTCGGCAAAATTTGCCAGTGCTTCAAAATTCAAAACATCAATAGCAACGTTTTCCAATTTTGCATCCAGTGCTGTGCCTGCATTGCCTGGGGCAACAAATACTTTTTCCACTTGTGTGCTTTGTGCCGCTTTCCACGCGAGGGCATGTTCGCGGCCACCGCTGCCAATAATTAAAACATTCATATTCATTTCCATGTTAACGGGGTTGATGAATTCATTGTGCTGATTGGTTATTGCAAAAATCCGGAGAAATCACGCGATTGCTTGCAAGGCTCAGGCTATCGGGTGAGTCATAGGCATCCTGGGTGAGCTCAAAGAACATCACGCCAGCCATTCCTTCATCCACTATGTAGTGGGATTTTTGTGTAACCAGTTCCGGTGTTTCATAGTAAACATGATCTAATTTACCGCTGTTTACGGATTGCTTTTTTGCAACCAGCTGCGGTATCAGGTCGCGATAACTTTTATCGACAACTTGCTGTTTTTTTCCGTCGACAAATTCCTTGCCGTAAAAGGGAATTCCAACCAATATTTTTTCGCGGTTAAAGCCTCTGTCGGTTAAAAAATCGATGCTGGCTTTGAACGTAGCAAAATCGGCATGATGCTTAACGGGAGACTCAGGCCAACTGCCGGTAAAGTCATAGGACATCAGTGCAACATAATCCACATGTTGCTGGAGCTCACTTAAATATTGTTCGCCTGACCAGTAACCTGCAAAAACTGACGTAGTTAACGCAACTTTTGCGGGCAGTTGCTTGCGTAGTTCTGCAAGTAACAACACTAATAATTTGCTTTCTACTGGATCATTGCCGCCTTGTTTGTACACGGCTTGTTTGGTCCAGTATTCCCAATCAATATCAACACCATCCAACTGATGTTTGCGTGCGTAATCTGCAACGGCTTGGGCAAACTTGTGCAATTTTTCCGGCGATTGTGCAATTTGCTGGAACGCATCCTGATAACCCGTTGCACCGCCAATGGATAAAAAAAGTTTCTTTCCTTTGGCGCGAGCGGCTTCACCGAGCAGTTCTATCAAACTATCAATTTCGTGGGTGAGCAAATTCCCATCTTTTTGTGGTAATGCAAATATTAAAGCCAGATGGGTAAAGCGATTCCAGGGAATCTCCGCTACTGGCATTTGCTGTTGTTTCCAGCTGGGATATACGGCCACTACCGGCATACATTGCTGCTGAACCAAATGGTTTTTTTCACATCCGGATAATACAAACAGCAGTAGCAAAATTTTTACTCTTCTCACATTGTGTTTCCTTTCAGCAAATGATTGAGAAAATTGTTGGGCCTCGCCTTAGGCTCAGTCTGACCCAACCTGTGTTTGTGCAAATAAATCAATGACGCTCTTTATTAATGTCTAAAGTGACGCATACCGGTGAATACCATCGCCATGCCGTGTTCATCGGCGGCGGCGATAACTTCCGCATCGCGCATTGAGCCGCCTGGTTGGATTACTGCGGCAATACCCACTTTCGCTGCGTTATCGATACCATCGCGGAATGGGAAGAAGGCGTCGGACGCCATTACCGAACCGGCAACTTGCAGGCCTGCGTGTTCTGCTTTGATTGCAGCGATGCGCGCGGAATTTACGCGGCTCATTTGGCCTGCGCCAACACCGATGGTGTGTTGGTGTTTTGCATAAATAATCGCATTGGATTTTACAAACTTGGCGACTTTCCAGGCGAATAATAAATCCTGGATTTCTGCGGCAGTAGGTGCGCGCTTGGTGACGATTTTCAAATCGTTTTCGGTGATGATTCCATCATCGCGGTCCTGTACTAGCAATCCACCGTTAACGCGCTTGTAATCCAAACCTTTGACACGTACTGAACTCCATTCGCCAGTAGCCAACAAACGTACGTTTTGTTTTGCTTTTACGATTTCGATCGCTTCTGCTGAAACGCTTGGGGCAATAATTACTTCTACAAATTGACGTTCAACAATCGCTTTGGCAGTTTCTGCATCCAATTCGCGGTTGAATGCGATGATGCCGCCGAATGCGGATTCACTATCGGTAGAGTAGGCCAGGTCGTAAGCGTGTTTGATCGATTCTGCTACTGCAACGCCACAAGGGTTTGCGTGTTTAACAATAACGCATGCAGGTTCGCTGAAAGATTTTACGGTTTCCAGTGCGGCGTCAGTATCGGCAACATTATTGTAAGACAGCTCTTTGCCCTGTAATTGTTTTGCCGACGCTATGCCTACTTCTTGCGGATTTTTTTCTACGTAGAAAGCCGCTTTTTGATGCGGGTTTTCACCGTAACGCATTTCTTGCGCTTTGATAAATTGGGTGTTGAAGGTGCGCGGAAAATCAGCGCTGCCGCCTTCTACCAAACGACCAAAATAATTGGCGATGGCACCGTCGTAAGCAGCCGTGTGTTCGTAGGCTTTAATTGCCAGATCGAAGCGGGTTTTTAATGAAGTGCTACCGTTGTTGGCTTTAAGTTCTGCAAGAATATTTGCATAGTCTGAGGCGTTAACGACGATGTTTACGTGTGCATGATTTTTTGCAGCGGCGCGAACCATCGTTGGGCCGCCGATATCAATATTTTCTACCGCGTCTTCCAAAGAACAATCTTTATTGGCAACGGTTTTTTCAAACGGATACAAATTCACAACCACCATATCAATCGCGCTGATATCGTGTTGTGCCATTACGTCTTCATCAATACCGCGACGCCCTAAAATGCCACCGTGAACTTTCGGGTGCAGGGTTTTTACGCGGCCATCCATCATTTCCGGAAAACCGGTGTAGTCGGAGACTTCGATTGCGGGGATCTTGTTTTCGGTAAGTAATTTAAAAGTGCCACCGGTCGATAAAATTTCTACGCCCTGAGCGTGCAAGGCTTGAGCGAATTCAACAATGCCGGTTTTATCAGACACGCTGATAAGTGCGCGTTTTACTGCAACAAGATCGGAAGTAGTAGACATACACAGTTCCTGTAGATGAGAAAGTTAAAGCGGAAAGCGGTCATACAAAAAATAAGAGTCGCTAAAAAGCAAAAGGGGTGGAAACGAATTACCACCCCTTTTTTTGTTGCCATGCGGCGCTGGAGAATTACAGCAGGCCGTATTGCTTCAGTTTTTTACGCAGGGTGCCACGGTTCAACCCCAATACTTGTGCAGCGCGGGTTTGGTTGTGACGGGTGTACTTCAATACGATTTCCAACATCGGTGCTTCTACTTCAGCAAGTACCATTTCGTAAACGTTGCTAACGTCCTGTCCGTCCAAATGCTTGAAGTAATTTTCCATGGCTTGCTCTACGCAGCCGCGCAGCGATTGAGCTTGTACTGGTTGGTTCGGGTTTGCAGCTTGTGCTGGGGTTGATTCAGCAAAGAAAGTTGCGGTATTCATGCGGCTTTTTCCTCTTTCGTAAGCAGCTGTTCAAAGAAATTTTGAATGCTGGTTTGTTGTTCTTCCGCGTTATCTATAGCGTTAAAGGTTTTGCGAAATACTTCGCTGCCTGGGACTGTTTGCAAATACCAGCTCGCATGTTTGCGTGCGATACGCGGCCCCATAAACTCACCATAAAAACGGTATAGCTCACACAGATGGGTACATAAAATATCCCTGACTTCCACCAGGGATGGTTCGGGTAATTGCTCACCGGTACGCAGGTAATGCGCAATTTCCCGGAAGATCCAGGGGCGACCTTGCGCGGCCCGCCCAATCATCACCGCAGCTGCACCTGTGTGATCCAACACAGCTTTGGCTTTTTGCGGTGAATCGATATCGCCATTGGCAAACACCGGAATTTTCACGGCATTTACAACGTTGGCGATGGTGTCGTACTCGGCCTCGCCCAGAAAGGCGTCAGCGCGGGTGCGACCATGAAGTGCGAGGGCTTGTATGCCTGCATCTTCAGCAATGTGTGCAATACGCACCGCATTGCGTTGTTCGTTGCTCCAGCCAGTACGAAATTTCAGTGTGACGGGAATGTCCACTGCGTTCACTACGGCGTGCAAAATTTCGGTTACTAGTTGCTCATCTTTGAGCAGTGCCGATCCAGCGGCTTTTTTGCAGACTTTCTTGGCTGGGCAACCCATATTGATATCAATAATCCGGGCGCCGTTGGCAGCGTTAAGGCGCGCTGCTTCCGCCATCATTTCCGGATCGCCACCGGCAATTTGTACTGCAATCGGTTCGGCTTCACCGGTATGGTCCATACGCAAGCTGCTTTTGCGGCTACTCCACAGGTTCGAATCTGCAGTCAGCATTTCCGAAATCACCAGACCTGCACCCAGCGAGCGGCATAACTGGCGGAATGGCCTGTCAGTAACACCGGCCATGGGCGCGAGTATGACGCTGGAGTCTATGCAATAAGGGCCGATGTTAAACACGTATGATTTGCCGTTAACTCAGTTTGCCAATAACAACGAAGGTTGGTGTTAGCAGAATCACTCCGCTTAAAAACTGAACCGGGCCCTGCGTTAAAGGGGCGCCATGATACCCGTTTGGGCTGGGGTTTGGAACGCAAAAAACGTAAAAAACGGTGTTTTTTTGAGCGATAAAAACAGCCTTTTTTAGCGATTTCGGGTTGCAAAAAAATGTGATTTGGGGCAGCAGTTGTTACTGCTCTGTGAGCGGGTCATAAAGATAGGTTTCGTAATCGCGCGACAAATGTTTGATCAGTGGATTTTCCATTTTCACGAGATTGCGCTTGGGCAAGCCAGCTGCTTGCAGTCCCAGGATGTGGCGTTTGCGCCAGAGCTTGTTAAAAGAGCCATCTTTGTAAGCGATTTCCAGGCCGTGCTTGATGCGATCCAGTGTTTGCTGGTTATCTTTGTGTGCAAAAAAGAATTTTGGGAGTGGGTAATACAGGGCAAGCTGCGTATCGCTAGTCAGTCCAAGGCTGTTTTCATGGGCTTGCTCGTAAAAATACTCTGAAGGGCCACGACAAAATAAGTCGATCCGGCCCGCTTTGGTCATGCGAAACAGGTTCACCACGCTGTTGGCTTCGACTACTTGCAGGTGGTTATGACGGAGCACTTTAGTATCTGCCCAGCCTATACCTGCGCCGAAGGTGAAGTTTTTAAGTTGTTCTGTGCGAGTGATCGTGCTGACCTTGGCTTTCAAGGTGTCGCGCATAAAACAAATGCGATAACTAAGTGCTCCGCGATCCAGCGGAAAAGGGATGTAAGCCAGCTTTTCCTGATTAGCCAGGTCATCCTCGTAGCTGATTTGCAGTACCAGATTTGGATAAATATTGTTATGCATTGCTGCTAATGCGCGGGCGCGATTCATGGGTGGAATGCCGCGCAGCTCATAGGGACCATATTCTGCCCGGGTTTTTTCCAGTGCCAGGCGCAGTACATCTACTTCGTGAAGTTCCTGTTCTGGGCTGGTGATTTCCGGCAACTTATGGGTGACGATCAATAGTTGTTTATCTGTCTGCACGTGCTCATCGGCAAATACAAGGGAGGTGGCTGTAAGCAATAGGTAAAACAAAAAGCCGGGTGTTTCGCGTTTGAAAAAATAGCGGTAGCTCAGGCCCTCTGGTTTGGTGCATTGATGAGTAAGAATTCCATAATCCATTTTCATTGCTTTGTTACCCGCTTGATCCTGCAATTATGGGGCACCGTAATTATGTGCTGATGGTTCTTAATTCGTATGGTTTTGCTGGCGTAGTACTTTTACCCGATAGTTGACCGCTTGTTCACCGGGATCAACGACATCAAACGTCAAATGAACCGGTTGTTTTCTGGGCATATGAGTGGTGCCGGCAGCTTCGCCTCCCAGGTATTCGCCAGGTGAAAAACGACGTGAGGCTATTACGTTTTCATCGATATTGGTAAATACCAGTTCCAGATCCGGATACGGTTGCTCAAAAGGCGCATTATTTACGATCAATACATCGATCTCTAATGCATTTTCAATGGAGGGGTGATCACCGATTACCAGGTTGTATGCGAGTATTTGACTGGTATCAACCAGAGATGGCACTTCGCATTTCAGGTAAGGGCATATAAATGTGTAAGCCGTTCTATAGGGTTCTATCCGGCTAAAGTAATCGAACTTAAACCAAGCCAACTGCACAACCAGCGCAAGTAATGCGAGCAAGCTTAATGCTGGCCACAATTTGCGTTGGTACCACCGGCGCATACGTTTGGCTGTGAATTCGATGGGCGCCGGTATGATGTTCATCAGCAGCGCAGTGCGTGAACCATCATAAGCGCGAATTTTTGGCTGGGTTTTTACCTGGCGCTTAGCGGTGCCATCGTTGGTGGTATTTTCATCGGGCGTTTCAAAAATACTCGGATCAAGCGGATTGGGAGTCGGATTTGCCGGTGCTGCTTTAAAACCGCTGTGATCCGGAATGTTCGCCAGCTCGTCGCTCAGGATAAAGTCATCTGCTGCCTTTCCGGATTCATTATTTTCTGCCGATTTGGATGGTGCAGGTTCGGCTTCGCCAATCAGGCTGAACATTAAACCGGGGGTTGAAGGCGCTGACTCTGATGGTTTTGATTCTGCTATAGGCGCATGTGCTGCATAGTCGTCTGTATACAGATCTTCATCGCTGGCGATGGCAGCGTTTTTCTGGGCTACATATCTGGGAGCGTCCTGATCTTCATCGTCGATCAGCATTTCCGCCCAGGATTCATCGGTACTATGCAGATCTTCTTTATCATCCTGGTGGCGAATCTTGCGTTCAAACAAAGATACCTCGGCTTTGGGGGTCGTATCTATGTCCATAAAGCTGTCGAATTCATAGCTCTTGGTATCGGATTTGGTGTCATCCATGTCGTCGCTAATGAGGATATCGTCAACATGCGCCAGCGAAGATTTATCCAATACTCGCATCACCGGTTTGTGCGGTTCGGGTTTTGCCGTAGGGGTGGTGGTGATGGGGGTTGGCGCTATTGGTAGCGGTTTGATGCTGCTGAGAATTGCCATTTGCTCAGGTTGATTGGTTGAAATGCTAGCTGGCGCAGGTGTAGTTACAGCGGCCTTGCTTACCGGTGTGGCCGGTGCTGCAGTGGGTTTGGGGGATGGTGAATTTACTGCTGCAGATGATATCGGGTTGATCAGTGGCTTATTGGCGGTTTCCGGTTTTGCAATGATCGGAGCGGCTGCTTTTTCGGGGGCGGCATTTTTGGTGGGTTCTACAGGTGCTGGTGATTCAGCGGTTTTGGAGGCGGCAGTCGCTACTAGATAATCCATCGCTTTGAATACATTCAAGCAAGAGCCACAGCGCACAGCGCCATTGGCCGATTGCA
Source organism: Cellvibrionaceae bacterium (assembly GCA_021151825.1). GTDB lineage: Bacteria > Pseudomonadota > Gammaproteobacteria > Pseudomonadales > Cellvibrionaceae > Cellvibrio. The sequence goes on along the minus strand of JAGKWQ010000003.1, from coordinate 369,492 downwards.
ATTGTGCCGGGGTTATCCGAAAGGCAGTTCCACACTTGGGGCAGCGGGTGATCTGTTGGTTACTCGCAGAAGTCATACATCAAGGCCCTTAAAAACCGCTTCAAATTTATTATCGAGACCTGACAGTGTAACTATCAGGAGACGTGCGGTAAATTCCAGCGACAACTGGTCACCACGGTCTCCATCAACAATGCCAACTACCTCACTTTTATCTGACTTTTTATGGGTGAGTTTTTGTTGCAGTCAAGCGTACCCATTCTTCTTGTTCAGCGATAGGGTCAAATGTAAACCAGGGTTCGTAAGCCGCCATTACGGTTTTGGCCTGTACCGCCAGGATGCCGGACAAGCAAAGCTTGCCTCCGACTTTGGTCATCGCATTCAATGCCGGGGCTAATTCTGCCAGGGGGCCGGCAAGAATATTGGCGAGCATTACATCGACCTGATCTGCAGGGCAATCCGGCGGTAGATAAACGGGCATGACGTCTTCCGGCAGATTATTGCGTTTGGCGTTTTCAGTTGTTGCTAATAAGGCTTGGGGGTCAATGTCCACACCAATTACCTTTTTTGCGCCGAGCAATAGTGTTGCGATACCGAGTATCCCTGAGCCACAGCCGTAATCCACTACTTCGAGATTGGTGAAATCCTGCTGGTCGATCCATTGCATACATAGAAATGTAGTCGGATGGGTGCCGGTACCGAAGGCCAGGCCGGGGTCGAGCATTAAATTAACTTTTTCTGGCTCTGGCGGTTGCTGCCAGCTAGGGCAAATCCACAGGCGTTCACCGCAGCGAATTGCGTGATAATTTGCCATCCATTCGCGTTCCCAGTCTTTATCTTCGAGCTGCTCCCAATGATGTTCCGGTAGTGGATTGCCGAAGCGGCGCTCTGCCAATGCAATCGTTTTGGTTGTGTCGATTTCTGCATCAAACAGCCCCGTCATTTTCACGCTATCCCACAATGGGGTTTCGCCAAGGCCGGGCTCGAGAATGGGTTGATCGGCATTGTCTTGCAAGGTGACGGATGCGGCACCGCACGCTAATAGCGAGTCTTCAAGTGATTCGACATAGCGACGCGGGGTAATAATTTTAAGTTGCAGCCAGGGCATAGGTTTTAATTCTTGATGATTGATTGTTCGTAAAAATTGATCGTTTGTAGGGGTGCAATTTATTGCGCCCAATATTTTTCATGTTGAAATCATGGGGGTAGATTATGAACGGTGCAATGTAAAAGGGCGCGATAAATCGCGCCCCTACGATCAAAAACCAGTGATTTTTATTCCGCCAGTTTCTTTTCCAGATAGTGGATATTCACACCACCTTTGCGGAAGGCTTCATCGCGCACCAGCATTTGCTGCAGCGGGATATTGGTGCGAATGCCATCAACAATGGTTTCATCCAACGCGTTGCGCATACGATTCAAGGCGATTTCGCGGGTATCACCGTAAGTGATAATTTTTGCGATCATCGAATCGTAGTTAGGTGGAACCGAGTAACCGTTGTACAGGTGCGAATCCACGCGCACACCCAAACCGCCAGGTGCATGGAAACCTTTCACCAGGCCGGGGCAGGGCATAAAGGTTTTTGGATCTTCAGCGTTGATACGGCATTCAAAAGAATGGCCACGAATAATCACATCAGATTGCTTGATTGACAGCGGCAAACCGGAGCACACGCGGATTTGCTCTTTGATCAAATCAATGCCGGTCACCATTTCCGATACCGGATGCTCCACCTGAATACGGGTGTTCATTTCGATAAAGTAGAAGCGGCCATCTTCATACAAAAATTCAAACGTACCGGCGCCTTTGTACTTGATATCAATACAAGCCTTTACGCACGCAGCGTAAGTTGCTTCGCGCACTTCTTGTGGAATTCCCGGGGCTGGCGCTTCTTCCAGTACTTTTTGGTGGCGACGTTGCAGTGAGCAGTCGCGGTCACCCAAATGAATGGCGCTGCCTTGACCGTCAGAAAGAATTTGTACTTCCACGTGACGCGGGTTTTGCAGGAATTTTTCCATATATACCGTGCCATCACCAAAGGCGGCTTTAGCTTCGCCCTGGGTTACACGGATGGAGCTAATCAATGCTGCTTCAGTATGAACAACGCGCATACCGCGACCACCGCCGCCGGCAGCGGCTTTGATAATAATCGGGTAGCCGATACGCTTGGCGATTTTATGGCACTCTTCCTCGTCCTCAGGCAGTGGGCCATCAGAACCGGGAACGGTGGGAACACCGGCTTTTTTCATCGCTTTAATGGCTTCAACCTTATCGCCCATCATACGGATTACATCCGGATCCGGACCAATAAAAGTGAAACCACTTTTTTGTACGCGCTCTGCGAAATCAGCATTTTCAGCGAGGAAGCCGTAGCCAGGGTGAACCGCCTGGGAATCGGTGATTTCCATCGCAGCGATAATCGCCGGAACGTTTAAATAGCTTTTTGGCGACGGGTTTGGGCCGATACACACCGACTCATCCGCCAGGCGCACGTGTTTCAAGTCGCGGTCAATCTGGGAGTGGACAGCAACGGTTTTGATGCCCATCTCCTTGCAAGCGCGCAGTACACGCAACGCGATTTCGCCGCGATTGGCGATCAGAATTTTATCAAACATGGACCGAATCCTCTGTTAGGTAGCGGTTAAACAATCGTTACCAGAGGTTGGTCGAATTCAACGGGGTTACCGTCTTCCACCAGAATGGCTTCAATCACGCCGGATTTGTCAGCTTCGATTTGGTTCATCATTTTCATTGCTTCGATGATGCAAATTACATCGCCCGCTTTGACTGATTTACCTATTTCAATAAATGATGGTGAGCCCGGGCTTGGTGAGCGGTAGAAAGTGCCTACCATTGGCGATTTCACGATGTGGCCTGAAACAGCGGGCGCAACAGGTGCTGCGGCTGGCGCTGACGCCGGTGCGGCAGCAGGGGCAGCTGCAACTGGTGCTACAGGTGCGGCGAATGCAGGTGCCGGTGCGCTGAAATATTGGGTGGTGCCGCTATTGCGGGCAATACGTACAGATTCTTCGCCTTCTTTGATTTCCAACTCACCGATATTGGATTCCTCCAGCAGTTCGATCAGTTTTTTAATTTTGCGAATATCCATGGTGTCCTCTCTGGCAACAGGTAGTTGTAATGGTTTGGTCAGACCAAATGGTTAAAGGGAATAATTTATTTCACGAGTTTGAGGGCAGCTTGAAGCGCCAGTTCATAGCTGGTGGCCCCAAAACCGCAGATGACGCCCTGGGCGACATCGGAAAAAAATGAATGATGACGAAACGCTTCGCGCTTATGCACGTTGGATAAGTGAACTTCAATAAACGGGATGTCGACGCCGAGAAGCGCATCGCGTAACGCAACGCTGGTGTGGGTAAACGCTGCCGGGTTGATGATGATGAAATCGACCCCTTCTTTTCGCGCATCATGAATGCGGTCAATCAATTCGTATTCAGCATTACTTTGCAGGGTTTGCAAATGGTGAGCGGCATTCTGGGCGATCTGTGTCAGTGTGCGGTTTATGTCGTCAAGGGTGGTTGCACCATAGATTCCTGGCTCGCGCAGCCCTAATAAATTCAGGTTGGGGCCGTGAAGTACCAAAATGGTTGCCATTGACTGTGTTCCTGCGGTTGTTTTCTGTTTTATGTGGCGAATTTAGCCAATTGGTTGCGATTTGTTGCAATTTGGTTAAAGCGCCCCATCCGGGGAATTCAAAGTGAAGGGAGTTTGCCGCAAAAAAAAGGCTATGTCCACGATGGCTGCAAAATTTTATTCAGATGGCAGAAAATCGCTGCAAGATTGCAGAAGTTAGTTGTTGCAGGAGTAAAAATTCGAGCGTAAATAACAGTTTTGGGCGATTATCCCTGCATCTTGCCGCCCTGTTAGCGACAAGATTAGGGAAGTTTCGTTAAAAAGCCTTTATTTGCTTTAAACTGCGGCTAATTTCGTCGATTTATCGATTTTTTTCACCTGTTAGCGTGGCGACCAATAAATCTTTCGTCAAAAGTTGCGGTAATATTTGGGCTTTTCCGGTGCTGTTCGCGGGGAACCACAAATATAATGGAACGCCACTACGGCCATATTCTTGTAAAAGTGCAGTAATTTTGGGATCTGTATTGGTCCAATCCCCTTTAAGTGTGGCCACATTTAGCTCATCAAAGGTTTTTTCTACTGCATCGGCATGCAGAGCGATGCGCTCATTTGCTAGACAGGTCAGGCACCAGTCGGCAGTCAAATTGATAAATACCGGCCGGCCTTCTGCGCGTAATTCTGCAACCAGTTCGGCACTATAAGGTTGCCAGCGATTGGCGGCGCCTGCTTGTTGATTCTGGCTTTGGGCTTGAAAGGGCAGGCTAATGGCAGCAAGCCAGCTCAAGCTGATCAGTAAACGGCGAATCCATAGCCAGAGGCCATTGGCTTCGCGGCCCAATAACCAGAAGCCAAAAGCAATAAGCACTGCTCCGGCTGCGAGGGCCGCCATGCCGTTAACACTGGTTTGGCGACCATAAACCCACAGTAGCCAGATGGCGCTGAGGTAAAGCGGGAAGGCGAGAAATTGTTTGAGGTTATCCATCCAGACGCCCGGTTTGGGCAGGCGTTGTGCGAGTGCTGGCAAATAGCAAAGTAATAGCAGCGGCAGTGCCATACCAAATCCCAGTGCTGCAAATACGGCGATACAAACATAGGCTGGTTGCGTTAGTGCAAAGCCCAGTGCTGTTCCCATGAAAGGAGCGGTACACGGACTGGCGACGACAGCAGCGAGCACGCCGGTAAAAAAGGAGCCACTTAATCCGGATTTTTGCGTGAGCCCCTGACCTGCACCCATCAGGCTGGTGCCAACATTAATCAGGCCAGACATGCTCAAGCCCATTACAAAGAATAAATAGGCGAGTGCGGCAATTAATCCCGGCGATTGCAGCTGAAATCCCCAGCCGATGGCTTCACCACCTTTGCGAGCTATCAATAAAGCAACGGCAAAACCAACAAAGCAGGCGACGATACCCAAGGTATAAACCCAGCCATGAATTGCAAGGCGTGCGCGATCTGCCGCTGCCAGGCTCATTACCTTAATAGATAGCACCGGGAAAACGCAGGGCATAAGGTTAAGGATAGTACCGCCCAGAATTGCTAATAAAATTGCCTGTAACAGCCAACCGGATTCAGTCGCTGGGATGGGGGGGGCTTCTGTGGTTTGCGGTGTTAATACTGCTGGCGTTGCTTCTGCCGTTTGTTCAACAACTAATGCATTGGCTGGGTCTACCGATAAAGTTTTCTTTTGCGGGGGATAGCATAAACCGGCATCGGCGCAGCCCTGGAATTCGAGCTTAAGGATAAAGGGCTTATTAATAGCGCCCAAGTCGAAACTCGCGGTAACTTCATGGTAATGCACCATGGTTTCGCGCTCGAACAGTTCGTCATATTTCATTTTCCCCGGCGTGTAATACGGGGTTAGGGTGATTCCTTCATCTGCTTTAAATTTAAAGCGTTCTTCGTAGAGGTAGTAGCCATCGGCAATTTTCCAGTGCAATACCAGCTTGCCTTGTGCAATGGTGTATTCCGGAATAAAGGCCTGGGCGACCGGTAAAAATTCATCCTGCGCTGCAATCGTGTTCTCCAGTGAGACTGGTGATTGATTCAGGTTCTGGTTTTTGGGGGCAAAAGGATCATCTGCCGCAACCGCTGAAAAGCAAGTAATTAGCAGCACGGATTGCAGTGCGAGCGAAATCAAGCGTGAAAGCATAATTGTGTTTCTTTGTTGTAATGGTGAGTACCGGATGCCGGAACGGCTGAGTTACAGTAACATACGCGACCCTATGGACACTGGGCAATGGCTATCATTCCCTTAACCTAACATTTTTATTTCTAATTGCACTTTTGTTATAAAGCGGTCATCCGCTGTGGGAATTTCCGCAACAAATGTTGTTTTGCCAAGAGATGTTTTCTATGTTCAATATTGCAGTTCGTTGCAGCTTGTTAATTGTTGTCAGCGTGGGATTGACCGCTTGCCAGGCTAATTTGTGGAAGAAAAAAGAAACCCCTCCGCTACCTTCTCCCGCACCGGTAATACAGGTTCCAGCACCGCTTACCAAAGAGCAGCAAGCTGCCAAGCTTTTGATCTTAAATGGTGAATACACACTTTCGCAAAACCAATTGCTCACTCCTGCCAATGACAATGCGTTTGATTATTTTCGTGCTGCCTTAAAGTTGGACCCAAACAACGCCCGGGCAAAAGGTGGCTTGCAGGGAATTGTGATGCGCTACGTGGATTTGGCTCGCCAGGCAGCTGCGCGTGGCAATTATTCCCAGGCAACGACCATGTTAAACAATGCTCGTATTGTGGATCCAGAAAACCTGTTGATTAAAGAAGTGTCCGCTGCGCTGACCGAGCAAATTAAATCAGCCCCGCCGGTAGAGCCCTATCGCGGTGGCGCCAATGAATTTTTATTGAATGCGGATTTGTTGGGCAAAGATGATCCGCAAATTCTCGCGAGACTGGGTGAAATCGCGCGCAAATTAAAGGCCACCAATTCGTTGGCAATTATTATTGCGCGTACCGATGTAGAGGGGCGCTGGATCTACCAAAAAATGCGCGAAGCCGTACCGGGTCATCGTGTCCGTGGTGATATAAAGTTGGGGAGTCCGGCACGAGTACAGTTGGTGCCAATAACCCAATAACAATTGATAAGAAAACGGCGCAGTAATGCGCCGTTTTAGTTTTTGGGTGGTACTTGCGGCGCAGTGGGTTGATGGGGAATTTGTTCAAGTTCTGGATTAAGACAAGCCCAAACCGGTGCGCTACTGGTCCAGATATTCGCAGTAGGCTTAACTGAAGAGGGGTTTTCCAATGTGCCGACTCGCACTACAGTAAATTGCGGGCGCGCGGAAGAATTTGCAAATAAATGCGTGCCGCAATCAGGGCAAAACCGTCTTTCGATAAAGTTTCCACTATCTGCTGTTTTAGCAAAAACGTTGAGTTTGCCATCAATGTCCAGATTTATGGATGGCACAACAATATTAACCGTTCCATTTGCAGCCAAATGCTGACAATCCCTGCACCAGCAAATGCGCGTTGCGATAGGTTCCGCAGAGATTTGATATTTCACTGCTCCACAAAGGCAGCTACCTTGTTTGATTTCCATGTTTAATTTCTCTTGTTTTATCTTCTGGCATATGCCCTTTAATTGATAATATCTTATATAGTAAATAAAAATTCTATTGCGGTGATTTTAATTATGATCTCTGCGTAAAGCGTCAATATATCCAGGGCTTGCCGAGATTGAATTGTGTCCTGTATCTCGTATTGCGATATGTTTTGCAACTCCTTGTGGAAAACTTTCAAGTAAATTTTTTGAATTTTTTAAAGGAATTACTTCGTCAAGTTCTGCAGTGATAATTGTTGTTGGTATGGAAATGTTTTGCGCGAATTTCCATGATTCAAATTTATCGTTAAGTAACAACTGTATGGGGAAAAAAGGAAATCGGCTGGCGGCAATATTCTGAATGCTGTCATAAGGCGTTATAAGTACAAGCCGGGTGGCAGGTCTTTGACTTGCCAGTTGAATTGCCACACCGCTGCCAAGACTACGACCTATGACCATAATATCTTCATGGTCATGTTTTATCTCATCAAACAGGAATAATGCATCTTTAATCAACGCTTCTTCCGAGGGGGTGCCTTCGCTGCCGCCATATCCTCTATAGTGCATTGCGTAGATTTTTTTATCCGGAAATGCTGATGACAGTACCGGTATGCTGAGGCTGACATTCTCTGCATTTCCACCAAAATAAATAATGGCTCCGGCATTGTTTTGCTGGGAGGTTGTGACTTGAATATTAAGGTTATCAACAGTGAAATTGATCACCTCGGTATCTTTGATATTTGTCCGTGGTTGCGGAAAATAGATAAGTGAACGCTGAAATAAATAGAGCGCTACACATAAGACTCCATAAAAAACTAGCAAGGATAGAATCATTGTTAATGCTGCGCGCATCATAAAGCTGGAATTCCTGTAATTGAATGTATATGTATTGTCTTTAATGGGGTGGAGTCAATTGGGTTATTCGCCTTAACTCTACACACTTTTACCTCACTATAACGAATAAATAATCGGTCTATAAGCGGGTTGGCTGGAAAGGCGAGATGCAATTTTCAGCGTTTGTTTTTAAATGCTTGTTCATGGAATAGATTAGGGCTTTGGGTGGTTAACGGTTTTTGTTATTCTGCCGGCCTTGCTGCTTGTTGAGTCTTGATATGCGCTTTCTTTACACAATAGTCTTCTATGGTTTATTGCCTTTCATCTTGTTGCGTTTGCTATGGCGCTCTTTTGCTGCACCGGCTTATGCCAGGCGTTGGGCAGAGCGATTTGGTTTTTTCCCCCGATTGATTAGCGCTAAAAAAGTGGTGTGGTTGCATACAGTTTCCGTCGGGGAATTCCTGGCTGCTTTACCGATGATTCGCCGATTGATGGCCGATGATAGTTTGCAGTTAGTAATCACCACCACCACGCCAACAGGTTCTGAGAGGGTGCAGGCAACCTTGGGGGATTCAGTATTTCATCTATATGCGCCCTATGATGTGCCTGACGCATTGGCCCGCTTTTTCAAGCGTGTAAAGCCAGCGGTATATCTGGTAATGGAAACCGAACTTTGGCCTAACACATTAGCCGCCTGTGCGAAACGCGGAATTCCGGCGGTATTGGTGAACGGACGGTTGTCGGAGAAATCGGCGCGCGGCTATGCCCGGTTCTCAGCCTTGACGTCGCCCATGTTAAATAATTTGCAAATGGCGTTAATCCAAAATGCAACCGATGCTGCACGTTTTGTGCAACTGGGTTTGCCTGAGTCCAAAGCTCGCGTAACGGGCAATATTAAATTTGATTTGTCGCTTACCGATGAGTTGCGCGCGCGTGCTGCGGATTTGAAAATACAATTATCAGGTAATGCGGATCGACTCATTTGGATTGCGGCGAGCACACATCAGGGCGAAGATGAAATTATTCTCGATGCGTTTTCCGGCGTGCGCGAAATGCTTGGTGAAAAAGCGCGGCAATTGATGTTGATATTGGTCCCGCGTCATCCGGAACGATTTGAAAAAGTAGGGCAACTGTGCGACGCGCGCGGATTTAAAACTCTGCGGCGCAGTTGTGGTGAAATCTCCGGGGATATGGATATTTTGCTCGGTGATACGATGGGCGAGTTGATGTTACTTTTTGGCGCGAGTGATATTGCTTTTGTCGGTGGCAGCCTGGTGCCGAATGGCGGACATAATTTTATCGAGCCAGCAGCTTGGGGGCTGCCGTTGTTAAGTGGTGAGCATTTATTTAATTTTTCGGAAGTATCTTCTTTATTAAAAGCGGCGGACGCACTCGATATTGCGCTCAATACCGATGAGCTGAAGGTAATAATAACGGGCTTGGTAAATGATCCTGAGTTGCGAAAACGAAAAGGGGAAAATGCTTTGCGGGTGGCAGTTGAAAATCGCGGAGCCCTGGATAAAACATTGGCGTTAATAAAAACTGTTTTGTAAAAAACGCCGGGCTGCACAAACAGCCCGGCGTTTTTTATTTCAGGCTTATTAAATCAAATATTGTTTCCGGAATTAATAATTGGTGATACCTGAGCTGGTACAGCTAGCCCATTTGCCAATACAAATGCTACCGGCATTGCGCAAGCGGCTATTGGTAATTTTTGCAGTACTGGTTGAGCTATCAGTGCGGAAAATGCCTTCACCCATATTGGAAATTTGGCAGCGATCCACATTAACGGCGATTTTAAATGTGGTGCCACCGTTCTGACGAAGGAATTTTCCCATGCTATCGACAACGCAATTGGAAACGTTGAGGGTAGATGCTGCATTCACTTGAATAAATTTATCTGAACCTGCGTAACCGGAAATATTTTTTACGTTTACCGTACCTGAAGATTTAATTGTCATCGCATCTTCACCCACATTGGTCCAGCGAATATTGTCAATGGTGCCGCCGTTGTAAAAATGAATACCGTCAGCTGCGTTATTGCCGAATACAACATTTTTCAACGTCGCACCATTTTCTACACGGAATACCGGTTTTTGTCCTTCACTTTGGCTGCCATCACCCAGTGCGCTGGTAGCGTTAAACACTTTACAGCCACCATCGTAAGTGCCACTGGAAACAATAATGGTAGAGCTTACATTTACAGTGCTGCCACCAGATCCGCAAGTTGCGCCGGTAATACTGCCAGAGCCACCGCCATTATTACCGCTACTGCTGGTGCTACCGGATGAAGATGTTGGGGTTGACGATGTCGTTCCACCAGAACCTGATTTGGGAATGGAACACTCTTTTACCGATTTGGATGGGTTAGGGTCAGAACCGAAGGTCGCTACAGAACATGAAAAACTACCACTTAAAATTTTATAAACAAATTTATCGGCAGCACCAAACGCGACGTTGGTTGCGCCGCTTACTGAACAGGTTTCTCCAATTTTACAGATGGTGACATAGCCCTCAGGGCGATTAGATGCAGAAAATGCGCTGGCAGCGCAACCTAGAAGTGCAGTGGTGATAAAGATTTTTTTTAACATAATTACAATCTCGTCAAGTTATGGGAAATAAATGGACGGATTGACCGAAACAATAAGTCTGGATTTTCAGGGGAGTTACAGCTTTCCAGAGAAACAGTTACAGACTTTTTTATAGTTATTAGTGCTCTTGGTACTGCGAAAAGCAAAATGACTATACGTATTTTTTTGGTGCATTAACATTTTATTTGAGTGACAAATCATATTTTTGTGAATTGGTGAGTGTTGTGTTGATGATTGATATGTCACTATTTTTTGAATATGGCTCTATTTTTTATTGGTAAATAAAAAATGTTTCCAATTCAGTCTTTGCCGTGTGATGACCAGCGGGTCCGTTAATAAAGCATTGGCGTTTTTATTGTGAACCAGTGCTTGATTCTCTCGGGTGCCGTCGCCGTTACTCCAGCTGGACCAACTCATCCAATAAGCTATATCCGGGTATTTTTCCTGTAATTGTTTTGCATAACGCGTAGTATCCAATGTTCCGTTGCGACTGAGCTTTCCTCCTGCAACAGGACCAAATTCTGCCATCGCGATGGGTTTGCCAAATTGCTGGTAATTTTTATAATCGCGAACTTCAAGTTCATCGTTATATGCAGTGCCTGCAATGACATCCACATATTTTTCGCCAGGATAGCGCCATTCAACCGGTTTTATAAAATTCCGCTCAAATAATGTTGGCCCCTGATTGGGCGAATAAACCCACAATAAATTATGTAGTTTTTTTTCTTCCGTAAAATAACGATGCATATCGACCCATAAACCAATGTAGGGTTGCGGGTCTTTTGGTGCGCTACTAATTCCCCACCAAAACCAATTGCCATTCATTTCTTGCAGTGGTCGCCATAAAACAACTACACCTGCCTGCTGCAATTCGGCAAGCGCCGTAGCGATGCGGTCCAGCTTTTTTCGCCAGACTTTATGCATCGGTGATTGTGGATTTACGAGTTGCGTTAAATCTACCCGACTCATGTCGCCGCCATTGGTACGCGTGTGGCTCCATATTCCCGGATTGCTGGCGATGTCACGTTCGTCATTCCACCAAGGGTTGTGCGGTGCCCAATTAATGCTGATCAATCCACCAGCGTTCCAGTAATCAATAAGCACTTTATTGACAGCGGATAATTGCATCGGCGTTGCAATTTTATCGTGTTCGTAATCTACGCCAATTATTCCCGGTAATTCGCCAGTCATTTTTTGTAAACCGAGAATTAATGGTGTGTAACCCATCAAACCTTCTTCGTTAAGAATATCATTACTGTGCCCGCTGTTTTGCCCTGCAATTACACCAGTAATCTGGTTGTTGCTAAGCGCGGCCAGATAAGCTTGCACTGCCCGGGTTGCATCGCTCGCATTTGGATTACTGGTTTGATGAGTTGCGGTGGCATATGTGTGAGAAGAGCACAGTGCAAAAAATAAAATAATTACATGTTGCCATGTACACCGTTGCAAAAAATATTTAGACATAACGAGCTCCATCCTGCTGAAATTATTATTAGAAAGTGAGCGGGGTAGGGGGGGCAATATCAGAATAAATCCTTACCAATAAAAATGCCGGGAACTAGCCCGGCATTTTGTCACACTGATTCAACTAATCGATGTTAGTTTTCGTATTGCTGGCGACTCACTAATGAGTCATCCAATAACCATTTATCAATTTCCTGCACATCGGCTGGCGTTAACATACCGGCAACTTCGCGCAGTTTGATTGTGTCAATTACATAATCAAACAGTGCATTTGAATAATCGCGACGCGCTTGATAAAGATTGCGTTGTGAAAGCAATACTTCCACCAGGTTACGCGTTCCTACTTCATAACCGGATTGGGTCGCCTCCAATGCAGATTGGTTGGAAACAATCGCTTGCTTACGTGCTTGTACGGAGGCTACATCAGTTTCAACCGATAAGTGCAATGCACGCGTGTTTTGAATGACATTGCGTTGAGTACTGTTATACAACTCTTGTGCTTGCGTGTATTGCGCGTACGCCTGACGGCTACGACCAGTAGTCGCACCACCACTGAAAATAGGTACATCAACTGAAATAGTTACCGAGCTGCCATCGGTTGTGCTGTCAACAACACCACTGCTTCTGGTTCCATCGGTATCATTGTCTGAATATCCCAATGATGCACCTACGGTTGGTAAATGATTGGATCTATTGGCTCTGGCATTTTGCAAAGAGGCATCTGCCTGAAGCTTCGACGCTTTGAGGTTGTAGTTATTGGTTAATGCAAACTCAACCCAATTGGCGCGGTTGGCAGGTTCCGGGTTTATTACGGGGAACTTGGCTGATAAAGGTGCAACTTTATCTTCCGGTTTACCGGTTAATACTTCCAATGCTTCGTAATTAATGCCCAGATTACCGCGTGCTTCCAATGTTGCTGCACGGGCACTATCAAAAGCGGCCTGGGCTTCGTGAACTTCGGTAATCGCAGTCAAACCTACTTCAAAGCGTTGTTTGGTTTGTTCAAGCTGCTTGGATAATGCTTTTTCTTCTGCGATGGTCGCTTCCAGTGTTTCGATGGAGCGTAATACATTGAAATAAGCTTCTGCTACGCGAACAATCAGGCTTTGCTGATCAGCTCCAAACTGTGCTTCGGCTTGTTCACTTAATTTCACGCCCTGCTTGTAGGTAAACCAGGAAGCCATGTTAAACAGTGGTTGATTAAGCGAAATTCTCCAGCCTTTGGAGTCGTAATCATCTTTTGTTGTAACGTTGTTGAGCTTGTTGGTAGTTTCACTATCTTCTTGTCTAACTTCATAAGCCGCATTAATTTGCGGCAATAAGCCAGCACGACTAATGGTTTTGTTCTGCAAGCCAGCTTCGTATTTGGCTTTATCAGCTTTTAATTGAGCGTCGTTTTGCAGGGCTAGTTCGTAAACATCGAACAGGCTATTGGCGTGCGCAGTAAAAGGAGCCAGGGAAAACAGGCTGACGAGCAGGTAAAGCTTGGTCTTTTTCATAGAGGTATCCAAAAGTCCAGTGTTAAGAATTCCAGTTCGCTACCGGAGATTCCGGCTGTCTGTCGCTCCCCGAAACAATAAAGAGCGCAGGTTGTTAATTCTTGGGTTTTAAGTGAGCGTGGAGTGTAGCTGCTTGACGGTTTCGGGTCGAGCGGTGAACGTAAGTTCATTATGGACAAAGAGTAAGGTTTGGCGCCGTTGGGGTGAAGTTACAAATGTAAGCCTCAACGTTACTTTACCTTTCTATACCCATATTCATGCCTTTATACGGCGGCTTTTGCCATCAATCGCCACGATTAATCAGGAACAGCTACCTGTCGTTAGACCCGGACGGGCATCATATAGATTCAGTATGCAAAAAAATGTCAGGGGTTGTAACTGATTGAATCATCCCGGGCCGGATCAGGCCATTGGCTTTACTCTCCCTGACAACTCCAATAGACTGCCCACTTTCTTGTCGGGGTGCTGATGCATGTGCATTGGCTGAGATATACCCGTCGACCTGATCCGGTTAGTACCGGCGTAGGGAACGAGATTCTCCATGCAACCCATCTGGCCTGTCTGGCGTTTTTCTCTGTTTCCGCGTCTATTTTATTGCGGAAATACTATGACCACATCCACAACACCCATAGCGTTGACCATTGCCGGTAGCGATAGCGGCGGCGGTGCCGGTATTCAGGCCGATCTAAAAACCTTTTCGGCATTGGGTGTATTCGGTTGCAGTGCTATCTCTTCGCTGACTGCACAGAATACTTTAGGTGTGCAAGGTGTATATCCCATCCCGCCTGCGTTTGTGCAGCAACAAATTCATTCTGTGCTGAGCGATATAAATGTCGGTGCGATTAAAACCGGCATGCTGGCCACGGCCGATATTATCGCGGCAGTTGCTAAGTCCTTACAGGCGTACCCGAACATTCCATTTGTACTGGATCCGGTGATGGTCGCAACCAGTGGTGACCGTTTGTTGGCAGAAGACGCGATCGAAACATTAATCAAACAACTAATCCCCGCAGCGACATTGATCACACCCAATTTGCATGAGGCCGCAGCATTGTTAAACCAATCTGTGGCGACTGATGTATCCGGCATGCAAGCGCAGGGCGAAAAATTATTGGCACTGGGTGCAAAAGCGGTATTGATGAAAGGCGGCCATACCGATGGCGAGCAAGCCAGTGATTTGCTCATTACTTCGAATGGTGTGGAAGTTTTTTCTGCGCCGCGCCTGCATACAAAAAATACACATGGTACAGGTTGTACCCTGGCGTCCGCTATTGCGGCAGGTTTAGCTAAACAATTGTCACTCAATGAAGCAGTGCAGCAGGCAAAAGAGTATTTGCATAATGCGTTATTGCATTCAGAAAAATTACATATAGGGCAGGGTTCTGGCCCCGTTCATCATTTTTATAAATTTCATCCGTAGACGCAATTTTTTGCACCCCGAAATTGATAGTCATTAAATCAGCGAACTAAACCAAAAAGCCGAGGACATTATGAACACCAGCGCCGATAAAATTCTGAGCCAAACCGCCGAGGTGGATAAAGCCTCCATTCAACCTTTTACCGGTTCGCAAAAAATTTACGTGCAAGGTTCACGGGCGGATATTCAAGTACCCATGCGTGAAATTGCGTTAGATGATACCCCGACCGCATTTGGTGGGGAGAAAAACCCACCGGTGCGTGTTTACGACACCTCGGGTCCTTATACCGATCCAAAAGTGAAAATCGATTTGCGCACCGGTTTGCCGGAAGTGCGCACGCGCTGGATCGAAGAGCGTAACGATACGGAAATCCTTGAGGACAGTCATTCAGAGTTCACCAAACAGCGCTTGAGTGACAAAGGTTTGAATCATTTGCGTTTTAATTTGACTCGCCAGCCGCGCCGCGCAAAAGCGGGTCAAAATGTATCGCAAATGCATTACGCGAAAAAGGGCATTATTACGCCGGAAATGGAATATATCGCCATTCGTGAAAATATGGCGTTGGCACAAGCTCGCGAGTTAGGCATTCTTAACCAGCAACATAAAGGCATGAGTTTTGGTGCAAGTATTCCCGATGAAATTACACCGGAGTTTGTGCGCAGCGAAGTGGCGCGTGGCCGGGCAATTATTCCTGCGAATATTAATCACCCTGAAGTGGAGCCAATGATTATTGGCCGCAATTTCCTGGTGAAAATTAACGGCAATATTGGTAATTCTGCATTGGGTTCTTCGATTGAAGAAGAAGTGGAAAAACTGACCTGGGGCGCGCGTTGGGGAGCGGATACCGTCATGGATTTGTCCACCGGTAAAAATATTCATGAAACTCGTGAATGGATTATCCGTAACTCCCACGTACCTATCGGCACTGTACCGATTTATCAAGCGCTGGAAAAAGTGAATGGTGTTGCTGAAGATTTAACCTGGGAAATTTTCCGCGATACATTAATTGAGCAAGCAGAACAGGGCGTGGATTATTTCACTATCCATGCGGGGGTATTGTTGCGTTATGTTCCACTCACAGCTAAACGTGTAACGGGAATTGTGTCGCGTGGTGGTTCGATTATGGCGAAGTGGTGCCTTGCCCATCACAAGGAAAATTTCCTGTACACGCACTTCGAAGATATTTGCGAAATCATGAAAGCGTACGACGTAAGTTTTTCATTGGGCGACGGTTTGCGCCCCGGCTCAATTGCCGATGCAAATGACGAAGCACAATTTGGTGAACTGGAAGCGTTAGGTGAGTTAACCAAAATCGCATGGAAGCACGATGTACAAACCATGATTGAAGGTCCCGGCCATGTGCCTATGCATATGATCAAAGAGAACATGGAAAAGCAATTGGAAGTGTGCGACGAAGCACCTTTCTATACACTTGGTCCGTTAACCACTGATATTGCTCCAGGTTACGACCACATCACTTCCGGTATTGGTGCAGCCATGATTGGTTGGTATGGTTGTGCGATGCTCTGCTATGTAACACCAAAAGAACATTTGGGCTTGCCGAATAAAGATGATGTTAAAGAAGGTATCATCACTTACAAAATTGCAGCACATGCGGCGGATTTGGCGAAAGGGCATCCCGGTGCGCAATTGCGCGATAACGCGTTGTCCAAGGCGCGTTTTGAGTTCCGTTGGGAAGATCAATTTAATTTAGGTTTGGACCCGGATACGGCGCGTGCTTATCACGATGAAACCCTGCCAAAAGAATCGGCTAAAGTTGCGCATTTCTGCTCCATGTGCGGCCCGAAATTCTGCTCTATGAAAATCACCCAGGAAGTGCGCGACTACGCTGCTAAACAAGGTGTAAATGTTGAAGGGATCAACGAAGATCAATTGGTGCGTATGATTGACGTAGAAGCGGAGATGCAACAAAAATCCAAAGAATTTATGGAGCAGGGTGCAGAGTTGTATCACAAGGTTTAATCCTGAAGCGCCTTTGTTGAAATCTCATCCAGGAAAGTAACTGCGTAACGAATTACTTAAGACGTGTAATGGGATAGTTTTAGCTTTGTTTATTAAGCTAGCTTGTACTCCTATCTATGAAACTCGCGATCCCCCAGCCTCCTTGAAAAAGGGGCCGGGGGGATTCAACAGGACTTATCATGATCGAAAAACCCCAATTTACTAATACTGATGTAGAGATTATTCGTCGTGAAGAAATGTATAAACGTTTTTTTCGTGTTGAAAAATTATTTCTTCGTCACAAATTATTTAATGGGGAATGGAGTAAAGAAATCGGGCGTGAATTATTTGTACGTGGCGAAGCAGTAGCTGTCGTACTTTATGACCCATATCGGGATTTGATTGGCATTGTGGAGCAATTCCGTGTGGGGGCGCTTGCTGAACCTAACGGGCCCTGGTGCTATGAAGTTGTTGCTGGCATGTTGGAAGAGGGCGAATCACCGGAGGACGTTGCGCGTCGTGAACTCAAGGAAGAAGCTAATGTCGAGCCTTATGCACTGGAATATATTTGCAATTATTTATCCAGTCCTGGCGGTTGCGATGAAAAATTACATTTGTATTGCGGCTTATGTGATTTGAGCCAAGCGGGCGGTGTTTATGGCTTGCCCGAAGAAGGTGAGGATATTCAGGTACATGTATTCACGGCGAATGAAGTTTTCGCCGGGTTATATAGCGGTGCATTCAATAACGCCGCTGCATTGATCTGTTTACAATGGCTGCAGTTAAATCGTAGCCGCTTGCGTGCAACGGCGGAATAAATTTTTTCCCCCATTGACTTGGCTGTGAGTCTGGCTAACACTCTGCGTAAGTGCCAATAAACATAACGTGTTTTCCGGCACTAATAATTGTTTTTTGGTAAATAACTGTTTTTGATAAACAGCTATTTTTTGGGTAAATCGTTGCCCGATTCTTTTTAATGACTCCCAACGAGTATGTATGTTCACACTGCGTGTTAATAAACCCCAACCTGACTACGTGACTTATAAAGAGCGCTATAAGGTGGACCTGCCTTTGCAGATGGCGGAGTGTGAGGCTAACTATGCGCGCTTGATGAAACTGGCTTCCAATAAAACCCAAAACGAGTTTCGTTTCATGGTAGCCCGTGGCGGGCAGCAATGGTTGCACTTGTTGCGGGTCCTGGAACGATCACCCTATACCACCACGTTGGAATTGAGCCGTACGTCGATAGGTATCAGTTCAGAATGGCTTGCTATGCCAAAGTTAACCTTGCGCATGTATCACGACGCAAAATTGGCAGAGGTCCTCGCATGGCAAGGGCATAAACGCTTGCGCCCCCGTTATGAATATCCCAATCAGGCTATGTACCAAAGTGATGAGAAGTATCAACTCAATCGCTTTTTAGGCGAATGGCTCAATCTCTGTCTCGAACATGGGTTTGCACCGGACACCCGTTTCCCGTTTTAAAACTGCTTAATTCTTGTGCGCAGATATTTCCTTTCATAAATCCCGGGCAGATTATTCACGTTTGCATTTATACCCTTTTCACAAAATTTACATGTTTTAACCACTAATGCCTGTTTTTGCGAGGTCGCAGGGTGGCGTAAACCGTGTTTAGCGTATATCGTTGCGATTGATATTTATCCATTCTGACACCTCAGACCACGAAAAGACGGGATGGATACCCGCAATCAATAATTAAAAAATATCAACCAGATTCAACTATACCGGGAACGAGAATTACCAGTGCGTCTGATTCAGATCACCGACTGCCATCTGGGTCCACAAAAAAGTGAGACCTTGTTGGGACTAGATACCGACCAGAGCCTTGAGGATGTGTTACAGCTGATCCAACAGGCCGAGCCTTCTTTTGATCATTTGTTGTGTACGGGTGATGTGGCCAGCGCTGGCCATATTGACTGTTATGTCCGTTATGAACAGATTGTGCGCCGCTACTTTGCCCAGCCATTAAGTTGGCTGGCGGGTAATCATGATGCTGCCGATATTATGGAATCCAGCCAGGATTTTCTTGGCGTGCAGGGGCGTCTTGTAGAGCTGGGGAATTGGCTGGTGGTATTGCTGGATTCCAGTGTGCCCGGTCAGGTCTACGGCCAATTAGCGGCGAGCGAGCTGGATTATCTGGAACATATTCTGGAGTCTCATCCTGATAAACATATTATCGTCTCCTTGCATCACCAGTTGGTGCCAGTAGGTAGTGTCTGGATTGATCAATATGTCGTGCGCAATGCTGATGCGCTATTTCAACTCACGGATGCTCATTCCAATGTAAAAATTATTAGTTGGGGGCATGTGCATCAGGAGTTCAATTTGAATCGCAAAGGGGTTGAATTACTCGCTACTCCTTCAACGTGCGTGCAGTTCAAACCTGGCTGTGAAGATTTTACGGTGGATACACTGATGCCGGGTTATCGTTGGTTTGAATTGAATGGCGATGGTAGTTTTTCTACCGGTGTTGCCCGCGTGACCGGTAAGCAATATGTGATTGATTACAAATCTGCTGGTTATTGATCACACTCATGGCCGCGTTGTTATACATCCACGGATTCCTCAGTTCTCCCCAATCATTCAAGGCCCGACAAACCCAACTTTGGTTGGCTGGAAACTTTCCTGAAATCGATTTTTATTGCCCGCAATTACCGCCATACCCTGCTGAAACCCAAGCTATTCTTGAATCGTTGGTAGAATCTTTATTACATCAACCAGTCTATTTGATGGGCAGTTCACTGGGTGGATTTTGGGCGACATGGCTGGCGGAAAAATACAATCTGCGCGCAATCCTGATTAACCCTGCTGTGCAACCGCAGAATTTTATGCCGGCGTATTTAGAGGTTGACCTGAAAAGTTATCACACGGATGATAGCTACCGTTTACACGCGGGGCACATTGACGAAATTATCGCTGCTGATACGCCCGTAACCCGCTATGCCAATTATTGGCTGCTGGTACAAACCGGTGATGAAATCCTGGATTATCGCCAGGCAGTACAAAAATACACCGGTTGCAAACAAACAATTGAAGAAGGTGGCGATCATGCCTTTCAAGGCTTTGAGCGTTACTTCCACGATTACATCGAATTCTTTCATCACACAGAACACCAATTAAAAAATGGCTAATTATTCCGCAGAAGATATTGAAGTACTCACGGGATTAGACCCGGTAAAAAAACGTCCGGGAATGTATACCGAAACTACACGCCCTAATCACCTCGCGCAGGAAATTATCGACAACTCGGTGGACGAAGCGCTTGCAGGGCATGCGAAATCTATTGAAGTGATTTTACATAAAGATCACTCCATCACCGTCATTGACGATGGCCGCGGGATGCCAGTGGATATTCACCCTGAACAAGGCAAACCCGGTGTCGAAGTAATTTTATGTACGCTTCATGCGGGCGGAAAGTTTTCCAACAAAAATTATCAATTTTCTGGCGGTTTGCACGGAGTGGGGGTGTCGGTTGTTAACGCCCTTTCTGAAAAATTAATCGTTACTGTCAAGCGTGATGGCAATGTTTATCGCATGGGTTTTTCTAATGGCGATAAAGCGAGCGATCTGGAAATTATCGATACCTGTCCGAAGCGCCAAACCGGCACCAGTGTCCATTTTTTACCAAATCCAAAATATTTTGATTCGAATAAATTTTCCGTCACACGTTTGCGCCATGTATTGCGTGCGAAAGCGGTGTTATGCCCCGGTTTAACTGTTTCATTTCTGGATGAACAAACTGGCGAAAAAGATGTTTGGTACTACGAAGATGGTTTGAAAGATTACCTTGCCGGTGCCACCAAAGAGTGGTTGACGTTGCCTGAGCAACCGTTCGTAGGCGATTTTAGTGGTCAGACTGAAGCCGTAAGCTGGGCGGTACAATGGTTACCGGAGGGCGGCGAATTAATTCAGGAAAGTTACGTTAACCTGATTCCCACCGCACAAGGTGGAACTCACGTAAATGGTTTGCGTACTGGCTTGCTGGACGCTTTGCGTGATTACTGTGAATTCCGCAATTTAATTCCACGTGGAATCAAGCTCGCGCCAGAAGATTTATGGAATGCCTGTTGTTATGTGCTCTCCTATAAACACGCTGATCCGCAATTTTCCGGTCAAACCAAAGAACGTTTAACTTCGCGCGAAGCGGCAGCGTTCGTCTCCGGAATTACTAAAGATGCGTTTGCACTTTGGTTAAACCAGCATACTGAAGATGGCGACAAGCTCGCTGAGTTTTGTATTAGCAACGCGCAAAAACGTGTGCGTGCCAGCAAAAAAATTGAACGTAAGCGCGTAACCCAGGGGCCAGCATTGCCAGGAAAATTGGCAGATTGCTCAAGTGGCGATCCTGCGCGCAGTGAATTGTTTTTAGTGGAAGGGGATTCGGCGGGAGGTTCTGCGAAACAAGCGCGCGATCGCGAATTCCAGGCGATCATGCCCTTACGCGGGAAAATTCTAAATACCTGGGAAGTTGATTCGTCAGAAATTCTCGCGAGCCAGGAAGTGCACGATATTTCTGTCGCAATTGGTATGGACCCCGGCAGTGAAGATTTGAGTGAATTGCGCTACCACAAAATTTGTATCCTTGCGGATGCCGACTCGGATGGTTTGCATATTGCCACATTGCTGTGCGCGCTCTTTGTAAAACATTTTCCGGTATTGGTGCGCAATGGTCACGTTTTTGTCGCAATGCCACCGTTGTACCGTATCGATATTGGCAAGGAAGTTTATTACGCGCTTGATGAAGGCGAAAAAAATGGTGTGCTGAATCGCATTGCTGCAGAAAATAAAAAAGGCAAACCCAATGTGCAGCGCTTTAAAGGTTTGGGTGAAATGAATCCGCTGCAATTGCGTGAAACTACAATGGCGCGTGACACACGTCGTTTGGTGCAACTCACTATTGAGGAAGGTGACGAAACCATGCAAATGATGGACATGATGCTGGCGAAGAAAAGGGCCGGTGATCGCAAGAGTTGGTTGGAAGAAAAAGGTAATCTCGCTGAAATCGCGGTGTAATAATCTTTCAAAAATACTAGCTTGCCGATGCTGGGCGGCTAGTATTTTTTCCTCTGTGTAATTACCTCAATGTGTTTTGTCATTTTATTTTCCCTCCGCTGTTTTTTAATTTTCCCGTCCAGTTAATATTCTCCAGCACCTCGGTCGAATTATTCTATGTTTGATTATCATCGGCTAATCAACGTATTGTTTTCATAATCGCTAACTATCGAAATGATACCAAGAGGTGTTGTAAATGAATGACCGAATTAAAAACCTGAACAAAACATTGTTATCCGACAATTGGTACAGGTTATACAAATACAGTTTTGACTATCGAAATAATGCCGGCGAGTGGGAGACTCAGCACCGCGAAGCTTATGATCGTGGTAATGGCGCCACGATCTTGCTGTACAACACATCGAAACAAACCGTTATTTTGACGCGGCAGTTCCGGCTCCCAACGTTCGTGAATGGTAATGCGAACGGCATGTTGATTGAGGCTTGCGCTGGTTTGTTGGATGCCGATAATCCCCGCGATTGCATTGTAAAAGAGGCGCGGGAAGAAACCGGGTATCAAATAAATAATCCCCGCAAAATATTTGAGGCATATATGTCTCCGGGTTCAGTGACGGAGATTTTGTATTTCTTTGTCGCGGAATATCAGCAAGAAGATAAGGTAGATGAGGGGGGCGGATTGGCCCACGAACAGGAGAATATTGATGTTCTGGAGCTGGGTTTTGACGAAGCATTTGGAATGATCGGTTCCGGGGCCATCAGGGATGGAAAAACTATCATGTTATTGCAATACGCCAGGTTGAATATATTCCAGTAGTAATTGCAGCTTCGCTGTCTCGTGGGTGGATGTTGGTGCGCAGAACTTGTATTCATTCCGGATGATTTATTCGCGCTGTGCCAAATTCTGGCTAAACTTGTTGAACTGCCATAATTTATGTTCAGGGAATTATCATGAAAAATAAATCTAATTTGTTCCTGCTGTCTTCGTTAACACTCACGCTGCTGACCTTGCAAGGTTGTGGTGGTGGCGATGGTACTAAAAAAGCCCCCGAGCCCACTGGCCCCGAGATCTTTGTGGAAGGTACACATCCACGTTTTGATCCGATTGTCTCCGATGTTCCGTTTAATTCCGACCTTATTTTTGCCAAGGCAAAGGAAACCGACGGTACTGCTGACCTGGGTGCACCCACTGATGCAGTGCGCGCGACCATCAATCAAATGGATGGTTTTTCAACCTCGGCATTTTTTGATGTATTGATTAGCGGAAGTTTGACGCCTGCCAGCGTTATTGCCGGCAAAACCGTATTTTTGGTTGAGTTAAATGCAAATGGCAAAGACGCACTCGATCCTGCCAACATCGTGGGTGTGACGGGCTTGGCGAGTTTCGATGTACAAGTGGTTTCACTCGATGGCGGCACCAACAATACCTTGCGTATTCGCCCCACCAAACCGCTTAAACCCAAATCCAAATACCTGGTGATTCTGACGAATGATTTGAAGGATGGGGCGGGTACCGCATTGACCCGCTCCTGGACTTACAATCTTTTGCGCGACCAATCTTATGAAACGCTGCCAGCATTGCTTCCAGTCCGCAGTGCCATTGTTGGTTGGGAAACCATTGCCAGTAAATTCCTTGCTGCCGCCAGTGGTGGGCAATTAACTGAATCCGCCGCTAAAGAAAAACTGGTGCTGACTTATACCTTTACGACAACTGATCCGGTCACACCATTGATTGCCATGGCAGCACCGCGCGCGGCTATTGCGAGTAGCCAGATTCAGGCAGGTACATCACCGGCGGCGGCCGTTGCAAATGCCGTACAATTGGAATCACTCAATCTGTTGCCCACACCCAAACCGCGCAATCTGGGTATTTCAGGGTTTACCGGAATTGATTTCAATAATTTCAGCAGCGCGCTTGCTGCCAATGTGGGCAAGTTGTACACCGGCTATATCAAGCTGCCGTATTACCAGACTGCGGCAACGGGTTTGGCGTTTGGTGAGTATCTCAAACGCAACTGGAAACCGGATTTAACACTTGCCGGCGCACTGGGAAGGGTGATTCCGACCGATGTAGATGGTAGCTACAACGTCACTTACCGCTATCCATTTGCTGCAAAAACCGGTGATGAATCTATTCCCTTGCAAGTAACCTTGCCGCAAGATAATTGGGTTCCGGGTTATGCCGGGGCCGCTAATTGCGGGCAAATTTATGCGGCGACCGGTTATCCGACTGTTATTTATGTGCACGGTATTACCAGTGATCGGACCTCGGTAGTTGCCCTTGGTCATACATTGGCGAGCCGTTGTATCGCGACTGTCGCGATTGATTTACCGGTACATGGTGTCCCTGCCAACAGCGCCTTCGTCAATGTGTTGAACGTTGAAAAAAGTAAATCCATTCCTTTTGCCCAGTTATATGGCGCCGATGCTCCCCATGAGCGCCATTTCAACGTTGCGGGTTCTGGCGGTGCGCCGGCGCCAATGAATTTCACTACACCCGGTACTGCAGATGGATCGGGGGCGCAATTTATTAATTTGGGTTATTTGCCTAATACGCGCGACAACAATCGCCAGGCAGTCATGGATTTGTTGAACCTGAATGCTAGCCTCGGCAACGTAAGTACCGAAATTCGTAAATCGGTCAGCACCGGTTTGGATTTGAATCGCGTGTATGTGGTGGGCGTATCTCTGGGGGGTATCCTGGGTAGTGTATTTACTACTGTGAACCAGATTGCTATCGGCAGCGAAGCGCAATTAGGAATAGTGTCTAACCTTAAGCCCATTCGCGGTTTGATAACCAGCGGTGCAGGTACACAAGTGGCGCAAGTGCTGGTGAATTCTGCAACCTTTGCGCCGATCATCAACGGCGGTTTGAGTAATAGCGGTGTAAATGTCGGTACTACTAATTACGAGCGTTTCCTTTACACCGCCCAAACAGCAATGGATTCAGGCGATCCGGTTAATTTCGTTGAAACCCTGGCCAAGCTGGGTGTTCCAACGCTGGTACAGCAAATTAACAACGATGCCGTTATTCCTAACGGTGCTGTTGGTGCACCATTAATGGGAACCAGGGCGATGGCGAGCTTGCTGGATGCGACGCAATTGGGAGCTGGTACTGTCCAATTGGGTCGTGGTTATGTAAAACACACTGCAGGTGGCCATTCTTCGTTATTAAGGCCTGAAGGTGGTGCACCTCAAGTAACTGCAGAGCTGCAAACCCAGGTGGTTACCTTTGTGTTAAACAACGGCAATGTCTCTATCGGCGGCGTGGCTCCGGGCAACATTGAAGCGCCTGCCAATTAATTATTTCCACTTTGTAATAAACCCCGGCTTGTCCGGGGTTTATTTTTTGTACGCCGGCGTTATCTCTTGTCTGATTTATTGCAGACTGGCGTAATAACTGCTTGGCAATGATGTAAACTGCCGCGCAATTACGGCAGCCATTTTCTCGTAGTGAGTTACCTCTATGACCCCACGCAATTATTTATACCTGTTAAAAAAGTACGACGAGTATCAAGCGCAAATCACACGCTTGCTTGAATCGATTGTGACCTCCTTGTCCCCGAATAAATTGGAAACGGCTAGCGACCAGCTCAAAGAGGTTGTGAAGCGCTTGCACGATTCCTATCCGTTTGTAGAGTTAATTTATTTGCTGGATGACAAAGGTATACAAACCACAGAATCTGCTGCATCGCCAACAGTACCTGACCCAAAACGCCGCGAACCCGGTTTGGGTTCAGACCGCAGCAAGCGTGTGTATTACATGTTGGCGCGCGATAATGAATCAACTGCGACGGTGACCCAACCTTATTTGTCCAGCGCAACCCATCAGCTAGCAATTTCGGCGGTACAACGTTTTGTTGATAACAACAATGCGGTTTGTTATCTGGTGATGAATTTTAATTTGGAAAAGCTGATCACTTTTCTAAATGGCGATAGTCTGCGTCGTGCAGTGCATCCGTTCTTCCAGGTGGTTTACGGCATTATCGGTGGCATGCTGGTGTTGGTTGCCGGATTGCTACTTTTCTCAGCGGGTAGCTCCTTGTTTGATGTGGTGCATGAACATACCAACACGGCCACACAAGCGTTCCATCTTGTTATCCTCGTGACCCTGGGCTTGGCAATTTTCGATTTGGGAAAAACGATCCTCGAAGAAGAAGTGTTATTGCATAAAGATATTCATCACACCGGTTCAACCCGCAGAACCATTTCGCGTTTTATGTCCGCTATTGTTATTGCGGTCTCGATTGAATCGCTGTTGCTGATGTTTAAATCCTTGCTGGGCGATGCCACTCATTTGAACTCAGCGGTATTAATGTTATTTGCTGCCGTTGCATTACTCGTGGGGTTGGGCGCGTATTTGAAACTGACCAGCGAAAAGAAATAATCAGGACGGCAACGGGAATTTTCTGTGAGCACTAAAAATAAAACTGCATTTGTGTGCAATGAGTGCGGTGCTGATTACAAAAAATGGCAAGGCCAATGTGCCGAGTGTGGGGTGTGGAACTCTATTACTGAGGTGCGTTTGGGGCCAACGCCGTCCAATCGTTCAGCAAAATTTGAAGGTTATGCTGGTGGTGCCAGCGGCAATAAAATTCAAACGCTCGCCGAAATTGCGCTAAATGATGTGCCGCGCTTTAGCAGCGGCACCGGAGAATTTGATCGTGTATTAGGTGGCGGTTTTGTTCCCGGCTCGGTTGTGTTGATTGGTGGAAATCCCGGCGCTGGAAAATCTACATTGTTGCTGCAAACCCTGTGTAACCTTGCGCGTACCATGCCTGCGTTATACATCACCGGTGAGGAATCGTTACAGCAAGTGGCGATGCGCGCCCAGCGTTTGGGCTTGCCTACCGATCAATTACAAATGCTTAGTGAAACCAGTGTGGAAGCTATCTGTGCGACTGCACAACAAGTCGCACCGAAAGTGATGGTGATCGATTCCATTCAAGTGATGCACATGGAAGATATTTCTTCCGCGCCCGGTTCGGTTTCGCAGGTGCGCGAAAGTGCTGCTTATCTCACGCGCTTTGCCAAACAAACCGGCACGGTATTAATTCTGGTGGGGCACGTTACCAAAGATGGTTCGCTTGCCGGGCCCAAAGTACTGGAGCATATGATCGACTGCTCCATTTTATTGGATGGCGATAATGACTCCCGCTTTCGCACATTACGGGGAAATAAAAACCGTTTTGGTGCCGTGAATGAATTGGGTGTTTTTGCCATGACTGAGCAAGGCATGCGCGAAGTAAACAACCCATCTGCAATTTTTTTACAGCGCGCTGAAGATGCTGCACCCGGTTCAGTGGTGATGGTGATGTGGGAAGGCACACGCCCGTTGCTGATTGAAATACAGGCACTGGTTGATGACAGCCATCTCGGCAACCCACGTCGCGTCGCTGTGGGATTGGAGCAAAATCGGGTGGCGATGTTATTAGCTGTATTGCATCGCCATGGCGGTATTATGGTGGGCGACCAGGATGTATTTGTAAACGTGGTTGGCGGTGTAAAAGTAATGGAAACCAGTGCTGATCTTGCGGTATTGCTGGCAATTGTTTCCAGTTTTCGCGATCGTGTTTTGCCGCAGGATTTAATCGTTTTTGGTGAGGTCGGGTTGTCTGGTGAAATTCGCCCGGTACCCAGTGGGCAAGAACGTTTGCGTGAAGCGGCGAAACACGGATTCAAACGGGCGATAGTTCCTTTTGCCAATGCGCCGCGGGAAAAAAATCCGGGTATTGATGTCGTTGCAGTAAAAAACCTGCAGGAAGCGCTGAATGCACTTTAGCCAGCATCAATGATTTAATCTTCGCGCCGCAACTCGATCACGCGGCGATCTATATGGCGAATTTTTTCTACCGCGGCTTTAAAGCTGGGGATACTCATAAATAATTCATCCAGGCTGCCATCTGCTTGTGCTAGCAATAGCCCCTGTTCAATTCGTGCTGCCAGAGCCTGATGTTTTTTATTCAGAAAAAAATAAATTGGCTGTGGATAGTGAATCAATAAATTTTTTTCAACCGTTAAACCAAGGTGTCCATACTGTTTTAGTTCGTAACCGATTTCCTGCAGGCTGCGCGCCATATAATCAAACCTCTTGGCTGCCAGCATGCGGAACATCGTATCGTAGGCATAGGATGTAACCATTGGCAAACCGTTGAAGTTATAGACTTGCGTATCGCTCCAGTGGATGCCCGAGCCAATTTTAAATTTTCGCAAATCCTCCAAGGTTTTGATTTGATCAAAACGATGCTGGTCATCTGCACGAATGAGTAACTCGCGATATTCATTGATGCCGCGCAACAGATTAAATTTCACCGGAATAAATTCTTCTTCGCGTCGCTGGTTGCTGCTGCTCCAGATCACATCCACCACACCTTGTTTTACCAGCAGGCGAAAACGTTCGCGTCCGACAACCTGGGTGTGGTAGGAAATTTTGTAATCGGGATCTTGTGCTGTTTCCGGACGTGTTGCTGTTTTACTTAAGGCGAGGACAAGGGCTTTTTCATAATAAATTCCGGTAGTCTCGGGCTCCAGTGAACCCGGTGCAGGAATAATCAGTGGCAATTGCTGCGCTGCTTGCATTGGAATACAAGCGATAAGCAAAAAAATAATAAAGATGCGCATAACACTGCACATAATGGTGAAACTAATGATCGTTTTCTATCAACGTCAATAATTCGTAAAGCAGTGTCCTGTCGGCGGGTGTATCGGGTTGAAATTCAAAACCCAAATGTTGTTCGCGCACATGAATTAAACGACCATGCAAATTAAGCAGGGTTTTGCTTGAGGCAACCAGGTTTAAATCGTCCAGTTGAATGTGAATTCGTAAAGGATCACCTTTTTGCAACAGGTGTTCACTCAAAATCACCAGACGTGCGCCGGATTCAGAAATATCCAGTACATGTGCATCCCAACTTTTGGTGGAGTATTGTAATTCCGCCAACGCTCGCAAAGGGAAACGCGGATGGCGGCGCTTGTTCTCAAGAGAATCGCTGGCCGGTAGCTCAGTCATTCTATTTATAGGCTCCACTGCTTGGGGTAGTCGTTTGCGAACGGATTAATAATCGCTCATTAATTCATTGAGTTCGCGCTCGGCAGCGCTAGAGTCGCCGAGGTTTAATTCGATCAGGCGACGCAAATGGCTAATGCTGTCGATATCAATGGTGGTGCACATTAAACCAGTCTGGTTGTGATGCTGATGGGAAACACTCACTGTCATGGCAATGCAGGTGTTATCTGACAACAGAATTTTTACCAAAATGGGCAATTCTTTTTGTACTTGTGCCGGTAATTGTTGTTGGATCAACAAGCCTTTCAGGGATATATCCAACAAGCTTGCACGCCAGTGGCTATTGCCTTGCGCCAATTCGACATGGGCATCAAAAAGGATACGGCTAAATTTGCGGCGCTCCTGGGCGCTATCTGTTTTTTTTGTACTAGTCATAATCGGTTTGTGAATCACTGCTATAGGTTATGCTTCAGTGTAGCCCGCACTGGCGGTTTCGCCATAGGCATTTGCCTGGGGTTGTCGCCAGCGCCTATAATCCCGCCCGTTTTTATCCGATTGATCATAAAGCTAACAGATTGATTCCTATGACAGATTTTCGTATCGGCATTGACCTCGGCGGCACTAAAACCGAGGTAATCCTGCTCAATGGCGCAAGCCAGGAGCTATTTCGCACGCGTATTCCTACTGTGCGCGATGACTACAGCGCGACCTTGCGCGATATCGCCGGTCTGGTAGCCCAGGCTGAAGAGGCGGCTGGTGTATCCAATTTGCCAGTAGGCATTGGTATTCCCGGTACCGTATCGCGCAAAACCGGCTTCGTAAAAAATGCGAACTCCACCTGGTTAAATGGCAAACCTTTTCAGAAAGATTTATCGGAATTCTTGCAGCGCGATGTAAAAGTCACCAACGATGCCAATTGCCTTGCTGTATCCGAAGCAACTGACGGCGCCGGTCGCGGTTATGATCTGGTATTCGCCGGCATTATCGGTACCGGTTGCGGTGCTGGCGTTGCTTATAAAGGTGCTCCGATTATTGGCCCGAATGGTGTAGCGGGTGAGTGGGGGCATAACCCATTGGCATGGACCTCCGACGCAGATTTGAACGCGCGCCCTTGTTATTGTGGCAAGGCTGGTTGCCAGGAAACATTTTTATCGGGTACGGGCCTTTGTCTCTCTTATCAATTAATCGCTGACGAAAAACTGAAAGGCCACGAAATTGTGGCGTTGGCAGAGCAGGGTGATACCGTTGCCAAAGAAGTTCTCGCTCATTATTTCGATCAGCTCGCGCGTGGTTTGGCAACCATCATTAATACGATGGACCCGGATGTGATTGTGCTGGGTGGCGGTGCATCCAATATCGCGGCGATTTACACTGAAGTGCCCAAGCTGTTGCCACATTATGTATTTGGTCGCGAATGCGATACGCCGATTGTGCCGGCGGTGCATGGTGACTCCAGTGGTGTGCGCGGTGCGGCCTGGTTAAATCCAATTGTGTAACGCACATTCCATGTTGCTGATTAAAAAGCCCATCCGTTGTTTGATGGGCTTTTTATTTTTGGTTTACGCAATACAAAGTTTTGCACAAACAGCAACGCCACAAAAAAAATCACAGGCAGTACCACAAAGAATTGCTTCGCTGAATATTTGTATCGATCAATTATTGTGGGAGCTGGTGCCGCACGAACGTTTGGTTTCGCTCAGTTACCTTACGGCAAATCCGGTGTGGTCACCGATTGCAAAACAGGTTCAAGGCATGCCATTGAATCATGGTTTGGCGGAAGAGATTGTGCCGCTACATCCGGAGGTCATTTTTGCCGGTGAATTTGATGCACCCAATGCAATAGAGTTACTACAAAAGTTGGGCAAGCGTGTAGAGCGTTTGCCACTGCCACGCAAGCTGGGCGATATTAACGAGCAAATTTTGCAATTGGCGAACATGGTGGGGGCGCAGGAAAACGCGCAACACATGGTAGAAAAAATCAATGCTGAAGTTGCCGATTTACAAGCGGCCAATGTCGGAAAAACACCGCTCACTGCATTCTGGTACTCATCTAATGGCGTCGTTATTGGTGATGGCACGCTGGAGCATGAATTAATGCAACTCGCCGGTTTACGCAACCTGGCCGCTGAGCGCGGTATGTTTGGTTTTAATCAACTCGATCTGGAATTATTGCTCAGTGCCAAACCGCAAATCCTGATTGTAGAAGAAAGCCAGGATGAATCTTTTTCACTCGCGCGCGAATATTTATTACATCCTGCATTGAAAAGTGCCGATTTTAAAATGGTGATTTTACCTGCGGGATTGTCCGGTTGCGCTGCATCAGTTATTGGTGATGTTGCGTTGACCTTGAGGCACGAATTAGCGAAATAATTTTTAAACTGGAAACTACTGTGAAAACCAATATTTCATTTACTGCATTGACCAGCACCTTGGCAGTTGCGCTTATCGTCGCATCGGTGATTGCATTGAATACCGGTCTTGCTGATATTGAAGTCATCGCCGGTTTGCAAGATTTTTTTAATGGTGAGCAAAGCCTCGCTGCGAATGTGGCCGGACAAATTCGATTGCCACGCTTGATTCTCGCCATCATTATTGGTGCAACGCTGGGAATGTCCGGTGCAGCTATGCAAGGTTTATTGCGCAATCCGCTCGCTGATCCCGGTGTATTGGGAGTGAGTAGTGGTGCAGCCTTTGGCGCGATTTGTACGTTATATTTTGGCATTGCCGCCAGCGCTTGGTATTGGTTGCCCGGTGCGGCAATTGCCGGTGCGTTGTTTACCTTATTT
This sequence comes from Cellvibrionaceae bacterium, assembly GCA_021151825.1. Lineage (GTDB taxonomy): Bacteria > Pseudomonadota > Gammaproteobacteria > Pseudomonadales > Cellvibrionaceae > Cellvibrio. The sequence goes on along the minus strand of JAGKWQ010000003.1, from coordinate 337,764 downwards.
ATGGTGTACGTGCTGGCCGGTTTGCACAGCAGTATGCTCGCGTTAATTCTCGCGGGTACGGCGATGAGTTCAATTATGATCGCGTTGATCGCAGTGGCTTTAAATTTTGCACCAAGTTTGTATGCGATGCAGGAAATTGTGTTCTGGATGTTGGGTTCGTTGGCGAATCGCCATTTCGATCACGTCAGTATCGCTTTGCCGCTTGCGGTAATCAGTTGGGTAATGATGTTAAGCCGCAGCCGTTTTCTCGATGCGCTCAGCCTGGGTGAAGACAGTGCGCGCTCTTTGGGTTTCAATAATCAACGCGAACGCTGGATTTTGTTATTAGGCATTTCCATTGGTGTTGGTGCGTGTGTTGCAGTGAGCGGCGCGATTGGTTTTATCGGTTTGGTGATTCCACATTTATTGCGGCCTTTTGTGGGTTACCGCCCCGGTCGCTTAATGATAGCCAGTGCACTTGGCGGTGCATTGTTATTAGTGCTTGCGGATATTCTGGTGCGCCAGTTTGATAGTGCGCGCGAATTAAAAATTGGTGTGGTCACATCATTAATCGGTGCACCATTTTTTCTATTACTGATTTTAAAAACGCGCTCACGGTGGGCATGATGACAACTACACTTAAGGCCCAGTCGATTGCCGTCGTCCGCGACAGTAATCGCATTATCGATAATGTTGATGTGCAATTATCTTCCGGTGAATTTGTCGGGTTGATTGGTCCCAATGGCGCCGGAAAAAGTTCGCTACTGCGTGTTCTCGCTGGTTTGCATAAAGCAGACGCCGGGCAAGTGAGTATTAGCACCGGCAACCATACGAACGTTTTACTACAACAATTGCCAGACCGTGAACGCGCGCAATTGCTTGCTTATTTACCGCAACAGGAGACACCGGCCTGGCCATTACAAGTTGAACATTTGGTAGGGCTGGGCCGCGCGCCCTGGCACAGGCCCATGAGTGGTAAATCCGGGCGCGATGCCCAGGCGATTGAGCGTGCATTGCAAATCACTGAGTTAACCAATTTCCGCCATCGAATTGTGACTACACTTTCCGGTGGTGAACTGCAGCGTAGTTTATTGGCCCGCGTTTTCGCCGGTGAACCGAAAATTATTTTGGCCGATGAACCTATAGCAGCACTCGATCCCTACCATCAATTACATATGATGGAATTATTAGCCGAACATGCGCAGCAGGGCGGTTCAGTATTTGCGGCGTTGCACGATTTAAGTCTGGCCGCACGCTTTTGTTCTCGCCTGGTATTAATCCATCACGGCAAAGTGATTGCAGACGGGCAACCGGTTCAAGTACTGACTACTGAAAATCTGCAACAAGTGTATGGCATCAGTGCATATGTGGAATGCAGGGATGATGGTGTTGTCATAATTCCGCGCAAGCGGGTGCTTTAAAAAATAGCCCCGCGCAAGCGGGTAGTTTGAATATCCTCCGTGCAAACGGGTAGTGAAAAATTCTGCTGATGAGATATTGATATGAAAGCAGGTCTATTCAAAACCATGGTAAACCTGTGGCCACCGCTATTCTTTTCAGGTATTAAAGTTACTCACCTCGCGGCGGATTACAAGGAAGCGCGCGTAACGTTAAAGTTGCGCTGGTACAACCAGAATTATGTTCGCACCCAGTACGGCGGCAGTTTAATGTCCATGACTGACCCCTGGTATATGTTGATGATAATGAACAATCTGGGGCGCGATTATTTTGTGTGGGATAAACACGCGGAAATAGATTACATCTCTCCCGGCAAAACCCACGTGCACGCACAGTTCAAACTTACCGATGAAATCCTTAACGAAATTCGCGCTAAAACCGCCAATGGCGAAAAATATGTACCCGAGTTTTTGGTGGAGATCAAAGACGACAACAATCAACTTGTGGCGCGTGTGAAACGCCGTGTCTACATCAAATTAAAACCTCGTGCACGCAACAATGAAACGCCGGAAGAAAATGGCATTGATCCGGATGACGTAAACAACACTTAATGAGAGAAATTCCACCACCATGTTAAATGTTGCCCTTTGTTCCTACGGTATGTCCGGTAAAGTATTTCACGCGCCGTTGATCACCGCTGATTCCCGCCTGAAACTCCACAGTATTTTGCAGCGCAATGAACCAACGGCGCTGGTAGATTATCCGCAGGTAAATATCGTAAAAAGTTTTGACGAATTAATTGCCCACCCGGATATTCATTTGGTAGTAGTGAATACACCTAATGAGCATCATTATCCAATGACCAAAGCGGCGCTGCTTGCTGGTAAACATGTGGTGGTAGAAAAACCGTTCACATTAAGTTTGGCTGAAGGCAATGAGTTGATTGCATTAGCGCAACAAAAAAATCTGATCCTTTCGGTTTTTCAAAATAAACGTTTGGAAAGTGATCATCTGGATGCACAACACATTATCCAGTCAGGTGAGTTGGGGCGTATTGTTGAAGTGGAATGGCATTATGATCGCTATCGCACTAACGTCACGCACAAAAAATGGAAGGAAGATAACTTACCGGGTTCCGGTACCTGGTTTGATTTGGGAATCCATATGGTGGATTCCATGTTGTGTTTATTCGGAAAACCAAAAGCAGTATATGCCGATATGCGTAGCTTGCGTCGTGCAGAAGGTTCAACCGATTATTTCAATTCGATTTTTCACTATGAAGATCTGCGCATAATCTTGCGCTCCAGTACCTACGTTAGTGAAAAAGGTGCGACTGTTGCCATTCACGGCGATAAAGGTTCATTCCTGAAATTCGGCCAGGATGTGCAGGAAAGCCAAATGATGCGTGGCATCATTCCGGGAATGTCCGGTTGGGCGCAACCGGGTGAAGATAATTACGGGGTGCTTCACACACACAATAATGGCGAATCCACTCGCCGCCTCATTCCCGGACAACGCGGATGCTACGAACATTATTATCAAAATGTTGCGGATGCGATAACAGGCAGTAAGCCTCTTACATTTTTACCGCAGCAATCATTGCTGGGTGTAGAACTGTTATTGATTGCTGAAGAAAGTGCCAAGCAAGGGCGTTTGATTTCTTTGCAATGACAAACCACGGGTGAAAAGGTATTTCCAATGACTGGCAATAATAATTCTTCAAACGATAAAAGCTTTCTGGATTCAGTGGTAGGTTTTATCGGCGTTGCCGGTGGCTTGATTGCTATTTTTACCGGCGTATTCCAGTTGTGGGAAAGCAATCAGCAGGGTGCCCGTGAATTGCGTTGGGAGCAGGCAAAGATGGCCAAGGAAATGGTAAGCAGTATGCTTGCCGATGATGGCTGGATTGCAATGGAGATGATGGATTGGGATGATGAAGGCCGTGAATATGAAATCAATGGCCAAAAAGAATTGGTGAATGCACAGACTGTATTTGACTCACTTGATAATCCGGTAAGCGATGCCAAGGCAAAATACATTGTTGACAGGTTTGATCGATCGTTATTTTTGATTAGTCAGATGGAAATTGCTGTGCGCTCCAGCCTGGTCAAAATAGAGGACGTACGTTATCCCTTGAGTTGGTATGTTTCTTATAGAATCTGTGCCAAAAAATCCTTATTTGAAAATTATATGAAAGAAAATGCTGCTGCTGAAACCCTGCAATTTTTTCAGCGCCTCGATGAATGGAACCAATGCAATCCGCAGTAATCCTGCCTCGAACCAATTATCATTCAGGTTTTTCTATATTGTTGGAGCTTTCCATGAAAAAATTATTCTCTGCTTTATTCCTTCTGTCACTCTGCATGCCCAGCTTTGCAGGCCGTATGCCAGACAGTATTGAAAGTGTAGAAGCGATTGGTAAAGGTTATGTCAAACTGAATATCGCCAAAAATTCCCCTGATGCTGAGTACGATTACCAGGTCGTTAGTGCCGTCGACATTAAACGCCTGGTAGGTGGAACCGATAAAAAAAATTGCTTTATTTTTTATTTTACTGGTATAGAAACGCTGAAAATCCAGGTTTCCAATCAAGCTTGCAGCGCGATTGTTAAAGAATTGATCGTGGCGCAAAGTTAATAGAAGGAGAAGGAAATGGCAGTCAATTTGAAGGAGGTAGATGGTGTAATTATCAAACCAAAACATAAAGCAACTTGCCATTGTGGTGGCGTAGAGTTTGAGCTGGATTTGCCGGATGGTTTAATTGATGTGCGCCGTTGTGATTGCTCGTTATGCAGGAGAAGGGGGGCTGTTGCTACGTCCATTCCATTATCCGGAATCAAAATTGTCAAAGGTGAAACACTGCTAAAGCTTTATCAATTCAATACAAAAACTGCCAAACATTATTTTTGCAGTAACTGTGGTATTTACACTCATCACCAGCGCCGATCAAATCCGGCCCAATATGGATTTAATGTGGGATGCCTCGACGGTATTAATCCATTAAAAATAGAAAATATTCCTACATACGATGGTGTCAATCACCCGGCAGATAGATAGAAATAAGGAACAGGTTTATGGAAATAACCAAAGCAGTGGTTACGGATACCGAAGCAATTCTCGCATTGCAAAAACGTGCTTATCATTCAGAAGCGGAATTAAATGCTGATTTTTCAATTCCTCCGTTAACACAAACCCTGGAGCAATTACGCGCAGAATTTTCTGTAAAAGAAATTCTGAAAGTGATTGTCGATGGTGATATTGTCGGCAGCGGCCAGGCAAAAATAGATAATGGCACTGTGTTTATTGGTCGTATAATTGTGCATCCGGATTTTTGGGGGCAGAGTATTGGCTCATGCATTTTACAAGCATTGGAATCTTTATTTGTCGATGCTCGTCGTTGCGAATTGTTTACCGGTTCCAAAAGTCATAAAAATCTCGCTTTCTATAAAAGGCGCGGCTATAAAAATTTTAAGACTGCGATTTTAGGTAAAACAGAATTGGTGTATTTGGAAAAATTCAAATAACTAACATGTGTTGATTTGTTGTCGCCTAAATATAAAACCGTACATCCTTTCCCTGCGTCTCACATAAAGCGGGACGCTTTCTCCCAAAGTCGAACCTCAAAACCAAAACTCGTACTCGCCTTTCCTTGAATGGGGTTTTAGGCTTTTTTTGCCTGCTATAAACCGCAATGATTGGTTTGTTGATGGCAGGAAACGCTATTCAACTAACGAGAGCAGCGTGCGTGGCTTGCTGCCCATTTAAGGAGAAAGTGAAAGTGCAAATAATTCCTAAGCGTTCTGCGATTTCCCGTGTTAGAAGTATTGGTTTTTCTGCTGTTGTTGCCGCTACTGCACTGTTGGGTGCTGTTGATGTGAGCGCGCATGGCTATGTGTCATCACCCAAATCGCGGGTGATTGTGTGTAAGGAAAATAATATTGAAAGCCCAACCCTTCCTGCGTGTATTGCGGCGAAGGCGGCAGGGAATGTGGGATTTTATTCACCGCAAAGTATTGCGATTGGCGGCGTGCGTGACAATCACCAAACCGTTATTCCCGATGGCAAATTATGTAGTGCCGGCGTTGGTGGCTATGGCGGTTTGGATCTCGCGCGCAGTGATTGGCCCGCAACCCAGGTGCAAGCGGGGTATCGCGAGTTTGTGTGGACTAACACCGCGCAGCATCGCAGCATGTATTTCCGCTACTACATCACCAAACAAGGTTACAACCCAAACCAACCGTTGAAATGGTCTGATCTGGAGCAGATCCATCAATCATCGCCAACCGGCCAGGAAGCCGTTTCCCGTCATCAGGTAAATTTGCCGCCGCGTACCGGGCGACATGTGGTTTACAGTATTTGGCAACGGGATTATGCCGATGCACCTGAAGGTTTCTATCAATGTATTGATGTGCTTTACGGTAACGATCCGGTGAGCTCAACACCGTCTACTTCCAGTTCGCGCCCCGCTTCAAGCTCTTCCGTGGGCAGTAGCATTGGCAGTGATACCTGTGCGGCGTTGCCGACCTGGGATGCGGGGACTATTTACAACAAGCCGCAACAAGTGAAATACAACAACAAGCGTTACCAGGCAAACTACTGGACGCAAGGTAATAATCCTGAACTCACCTCGGGCCAATATAACTACTGGCTGGATTTGGGGGATTGTAATGGTTCCGGTGGTACGTCTTCGGCGATTGTCGTTTCGTCATCGCCCAGTTCTGTGGCGGTGACGAGTTCACGCTCCAGTTCATCGACACCCGCCGGTAGTTGCACATCACCCGCTTATGTTAACGGCGCTACTTATGCGACAGGAGCAGTGGTGCGCAATGTCGGTAGTGAATACCGCTGCACCGTTGGTGGCTGGTGTACTGTTGGCGGACCTTACGAACCAGGCGTAGGTTGGGCATGGGCAAATGCGTGGGCCTTAGTACGTAGTTGCCAATAAAAAGGTACACCGCTACCAATAAACATTACAAAGCCATGAATAAGGTTAATGACTTTGTAAAAATAAAATCATTGATGAAATAAAACGGCAGCTTCGGCTGCTGTTTTTTTATAGATAGTTTTCCGCGCGACACATTCAAGTTAATCCAGTCACAGATTGGTGATCCCTGCTTTGTAAATTCACGCTGCTGCGCTAGTCTTGTCGCTACAAAAATAAAATTCAAAAAATCTCTCCTGTTGTTATCAACCCCTGGTGTTTCCCTGCTGTATCCGTGTTGACCGTGTTCGGAGTTTTCTCCGGGGAATCGCTTGCATCACTGCATTGTCGCTCGCTAATTTCAATTTAGTGGAGTGCTTGCTGCCCATTATTTTTATTGTTCCTGATTGGGCTAACAACGCACCTGATCAGATCAATAAATAAAGAGGACCGATAAATGAAATTGCTCTCGGCTTTATACAAAACAACTTTGACAAAACCGGTTGCAGTAAAGCGCTGGTTAATCGGCGCATCTGTTGTACTCGCTACCATGAATATCAGCACCGCGCAGGCTGCAAAATGTGAATACATTGTTGCCAATGATTGGGGCAATGGATTTACTGCGACGTTGCGCATTACCAATAACGGCACCAGCAGCATTTCCGGTTGGAATATCGGCTGGAATTATACGGATGGTTCGCGGGTAACCAGCAGCTGGAATGCGAACCTTTCCGGCTCCAATCCATATACGGCAACAGCACTCAATTGGAATAGTACGATTGGTGTGAATGCCAGTGTGGAATTTGGTGTGCAGGGAACCAACGGCGCCAGTAAAGCGCAAGTGCCGGTAATCACGGGAGCGGTATGTAGCTCGGTAATTACATCGAGTACACCTTCAACCGTCGCCAGTTCCAGTGCGCCGCGCACCAGTTCTTCGGTAGTACCGAGTTCTGCACCGCGTACCTCTTCCAGTACTCCATCGTCATCGCTGCGCTCATCGTCATCCAGTTCGGTAGCGCTGAATGGTGAAGCCTGTAATTGGTACGGAACGATTACGCCGCTGTGTGCAAACACAACCAGTGGTTGGGGTTATGAAAATGGCAAGAGCTGTGTGAGCCGTGCAACCTGCGCAAGCCAGCCTGCACCTTATGGCATTGTGAATGCGGGTAATTCATCCAGCGCAGCCGCTACCAGCCGCAGCTCTTCAAGTGCAGCTGCAACAAGCCGCAGCTCATCCAGCGTAATTACTTTGCCATCGTCCAGCTCTTCATCCCGTTCTTCGTTAAGCAGTTCCTCCACGAGTAGCATTACGTTGGGCGCAACTTGTAATGGCTATGCAACCCGTTATTGGGATTGCTGTAAAGCACATTGCAGCTGGACTGCAAACGTCCCTTCGGTGGTGAATCCATTACCTGCCTGCGGCAGTAATAACTCCCGCTTGACCGATGTCAGTGCCGGCAGTGCTTGTGGCAATGGTGGTGGGAGTGCGCATATGTGTTGGGGCATGGCACCCTTCGCCGTAAACGATAAATTAGCCTACGGCTATGCGGCGACTGCCAGTGGTGATGTATGTGGCCGTTGCTATCAATTGGAGTTTACCGGTCAATCCCATAACTCCCCGGGTGATCCTGGTTCTTCGGCACTTGCAGGCAAAGTGATGATCGTACAGGCCACGAATATCGGTTACGACGTTGGTGGTGGCCAGTTCGATATTCTGGTTCCCGGTGGCGGTGTTGGTGCGTTCAATGCGTGTTCCGCACAATGGGGCGTTTCCAATTCCGAATTGGGCGCGCAATACGGTGGTTTCCTTGCTGCGTGTAAACAGGAACTGGGTTACAACGCGAGTCTGGCGCAATACAAAAGCTGTTTAACCAATCGTTGCAACAGTGTATTTGGTTCGCGTGGATTAACTGAATTGCAACAAGCCTGTACCTGGTACGCCAACTGGTTTGAGGCCGCTGATAACCCCGCACTTAAATATAAAGAAGTCGCTTGCCCGGCGGAGTTAACATCTCGTTCTGGAATGAACCGTGGTCCTTTAAACGATATTAAAACCAGTTGTAATTAATCATTAAAAAAACACTGCGTGTAATACACGCAGTGTTTTTCGTTAGTAACGAAAAACCCCCTGTCTCTGTTATTGAACGAAAATATCTTTGCAGTTAGACCATTGTTTTTTGTTGTGGGAAATATTCACAGCACCCTAGTGAAATAACGCATTTGAAATTTTTTAGAATAATATAGTGTCGTTCATATCCTGATCTGTTTCCTCCGCAATCCTGCGGGCAGCTAGACTTTCAATCAGTGCCTCCATCAGTGCGTTCTCTTGTATCGATTTACCCGGATATATTCACTTCTCTATTTATAACCAGTTATGTTGCCAGCGTAGATAACGCAAGGAGCTTTTATGAATTCCTGGTTTGCAATTGAAGGCAGTCCCACCCCGTTAGGTGTTACCTGGATACCTGCTGAAACATGTTTCAATTTTTCGATTTATGCGCGCAATGCAAGCGGTATTATTTTGTTGTTATTTCGCGAAGGAAATTACGCCGAGCCAGTAGCAGAATTGGTATTTGATGTTATCAAAAACCGCTCTGGCCGCATTTGGCACATGCGTGTTGCATTGGAAGATGTGCAAGATGCTCGATATTACGCTTATCGTGCGTTAGGTGAGTTCAATCCATCGCAAGGGCATCGATATGATTCGCAAAAATTATTGCTCGATCCTTATGCGCGCGGTGTGTTTTTCCCACCCGGTTACAGTCGTGGTGCATGTACGCAACCGGGTTCGACTATGGGTAAAGCGCCGCTTGGCGTGCTGCCACCTAACAATAGTGAATCCTATGATTGGACGGGAGATGTAAAACCGCCGCGCCATCAACACGATTTCATTATTTATGAAATGCACGTGCGCGGTTTTACTCGCGATCCCAGTTCTGGCGTAGCAATTAATGAGCGTGGTACTTATTCAGGAATTATTAAAAAAATTCCTTATTTGCAGGAACTTGGAATCACTGCGGTTGAGCTGTTACCGGTGCATCAATTTGATCCGCAAGAAGGAAACTATTGGGGTTACATGACCTTGAATTTTTTCTCGCCTCATCATGCTTACAGCCAATTTCCGCAACGTTGTAAACAAATGGACGAGTTTCGCGATATGGTGAAAGCGCTGCACCAGGCCGGGATAGAAGTTATTCTGGATGTGGTTTATAACCACACATCGGAAACCAATGAGTTGGGGCCCACATACAGTTTTCGCGGGCTGGATAATCTCACCTATTATTTGCTCGCGGATAATCGCGAGTACTACATGAATGACAGTGGTACGGGAAATGTTTTCCATACATCTAACCGTTACGTACGCCATTTAATTGTGGAGAGCTTGCGGTTTTGGGTAAAAGAAATGCACGTCGATGGATTTCGTTTTGATCTGGCCTCCATTTTTACGCGCGATAGTAATGGTGGGGTAAATTTAATTGATCCACCGATTATTGCAGCGATTACATCCGACCCCGATTTCCAGGACATCCGGTTAATTGCGGAAGCCTGGGATATTAATAGTTATCAATTAGGTAGCAAATTTCCCGGTATTAGCTGGTTGCAGTGGAATGGTGAATATCGCGATACAGTGCGCCGTTTTGTTAAAGGCGATGAACAGCAGTTGCCAGGATTGATGTCGCGCATTTATGGCAGTGCTGATTTATTTCCGGATAATTTGCCTGATGTATATCATCCTTACCAAAGCATTAATTTTATTACTGCGCACGATGGTTTTTGTTTGTATGACCTGGTTTCTTACCATCATAAACGTAACCTTGCCAATGGCAATAATAATACCGACGGAACCGATAGCAATTTCAGCTGGAATCACGGCTGGGAGGGCGATGAAAATCTTCCTGCCGACATATTGCAATTGCGCAAACAACAAATAAAAAATCTGTTCGCCATTCTGATGCTGAGTAACGGTACTCCCATGTTTGTAATGGGCGACGAATTTCTAAATACCCAGCAAGGTAACAACAATCCCTACAATCAAGATAACGATGTTTCCTGGCTAAACTGGCACCAACTGCAGCAATTTCCAGATATGTTTCGTTTTTTTAAATTGATGATTAACTTTCGCAAACAACATCCCGCGATTGGTCGCAGTCGTTTTTGGCGTGATCAGGTAAAGTGGTACGGAACCCTGGGAGAAGTCGATCTGGCTAGTTATTCGCGCACCTTGGCATTTTGTATCCTGGGTGCAGCCGAGTTGGACGATGATATTTATGTAATGATTAACGCTTACTGGCAAGTGTTGGAATTTCGTATTCAGGAGCCGGGGGACTGGCATTTGGTAATAGATACCAGTTTAAATGGGCCTGAAGATATTTTCGAAGCAAGCGAATCACTGTTATTGGCTAGCGATATTTATTGGGTCAGTGCTCGCTCGGTGGCGGTGTTTATCAAAAAAAGAGAGTAACTATTTGAGGGTTAAAAAGTAATCACTGCGCTCAGTGACGTTACATCAAAATCATATTTTAACGACCAATACTACATTTATACTGACAGAAGCTGGCGAATGCGTTTTGCAAAATAACCCCTACATTCATCAGCAAGGAGAAACATAATGTTAAAAAAAGAAGTTGGCCATATTTTTTCATCAGCAGAAATTCAATCGATTTCGCCCAGCCAACGCCTGCATTTGATTTTGTTGGGCGTAGAGAGTGTTGCGAAATCCCAAGCGTTTTATGAAGCCTTGGGATGGCAGAAATCACCGACAGGTCATGATGAATTTGTGAAGTTTGATCTGGGCGGTTACGCGTTATGTTTAATAGGGCGTGAAGTTTTTGCTGCGGACTCTTTGGCGGGCTCTGCAAAACCAGGTGGTTTCAATGGTGTGGGCTTTGTATACCTGGCAAAAACGCCAGAAGAAGTGCCGGCAATTCTTGCCAAAGCAGTGGAGGCGGGTGGGGCATTAGTAAAGCCGGCGACACGTACTCCCTTCGGAATTGCGGGATATTTTAAAGATCCGGATGGTCATTTATTTGAAGTAGATTACGAAGAAGTGTGGGTTTTTGACGAGCAACATCGCTTGGTCGTTGATACAGTGAACGAGCGCACTTGTTGAGATAATTATTTAAGGAGTTTCCTATGGTATTGCCGGAATCTGAACAGCACCGAGCGGATGTAAAAAGTCGCCGTATTGATGCGCCTGTCTCACAAGTGTTTGCTGCATTTCGCGATGCAAATAGTTTGGAGCGGTGGTGGGGGCCTGCGGGCTTTTCCAATACGTTCCATGAGTTTGATTTTCGCACCGGTGGTCAGTGGCGGCATACCATGCATGGCCCTGATGGTAGCAATTATGAAAATGAAAGCCGGTTTTTAGAAGTTAGCGATAATCAACGGATCGTGATTGAGCATTTATCCGGCCATCATTTTATTTTAACGATTACGTTTGAGCCTTCGGGTGAGACTACTCTGGTTCACTGGCAACAGTTATTTGACACCATTGAACACTATGAGCAAATTCGCCAGTTTGTATCACCGGCGAATGAGCAGAACCTTGAAAAGTATGAGGCGGAAGTTAATCGAAGGACAGCAAGTAAATAGTAATCTTTAAACTCCGGTCATTCTGTATATGACATTCTTAACAGGAATGACCGGAGTTTTATTATTTATTTTTTCGTGACTTTAACATTTCTTTTTTGAAAAATTCACCTTGCTCTGATGGTGTAAAATTCCAATCTTTGATCATCACTGGCGACCACTCCGGGTCAAAAACCCACACTGTATAAGACACACTTTTTTTCGCCATATATTCAACAATATTTGGCCCATAGGTTCCATCGTTATTAATCACCGGTACGTGCGCACCGTAATCTGTTTCTTTGGCCCAACCTAATTCGGTTGCGATTAACGGATATTTGTCAGCAACATAGCCCCAGGTTTTTTCCCACATCGCAAAAAAGTTTGCTTTGGTTGGATCTTGCGGTTTGGCTTTTTGCGGATAGGGATGAATTGCATAAGCGATATTATCGCGGCGCACCGGTGCCGTGGCGATGGGGGATAAATCATAAGCCCAGTTGTAACCGGCCACCAATGGAATAGCGTTCTTGTTATAGAGGCGAATTAAGTCGATGTAATCCTCCAGCAAATTACGCCAACTTTCCCAATTTGCTTTGCCCAATGAAAAATCACCCGTGCCAATATAGTTGTGCGTTGGCTCATTAAAAATTTCATAGACAGCAATCGTGGGAACTGTGCGGTAACGCAACGCGATTTTGCGCCAGAAATCGGCAGTTTCATGTTGCGTGGTTTCATACATGACATGTTGATACATTTCGGCTTCAAGGTTGCCGATGGAATGCCAATCGATAATTAAATACATACCCTGGCTATTGGCCCACAATACGGCTTCATCCAGGCGTTCAAAGAACCAGTCTTTACCATATTTGCGCCAGGACAGTGGATGGATGGGTACGCGAATTGTGTTCGCTCCCCAGCGATGAACTTCTTCAAAGAGCGCTTTATTCCATCGACCTTGCTGATACAGCTTGCCCGGGTCAGCAATATTTACACCACGGAAAATAAATGCTTTTCCATCTTCGGTCACAAAGCTTTTGCCTTGCACTTTAATCAGACTTTGTTTGCGTTCGAGTTTTTTTTCATCGAATGATTGTGGGTAAGGAATATTCCACCATTCATCTGCCGATTGTTGTGTGCTGGTAAAACCGTGGTTTTGTTCCGGTGCCTGGGTCGTGGCAGTTTTAGTAGTAGTGCTACAAGCAATTAATTGGCTGCACAACAAAAATGCGGCAAAGAGTTTCAAATACAGCTTCATGGTTTATTAGCTCTTTTATAGGGATGGGTAATGCGAGGAGGGAATCCAGTCAGGCAAATTCCACTGGGCAGGACTCTATCAAAACAGGCGTGGGCTGGCCACACACTGTTTTTAATAGAAGAGGGTTTAAAATGTTATTATTTTTATCCGTTAAAAAATTACATTTTATTTTTTAAACGATGATTAATAAGTCGCTTGAAAAGCAGAAAGGCGGCAATCCAAAGTGCGACCAATATCACTAATAAAAACACGGCGATAAATGCAAAAATATCCGGTGCTTTCATCAGGGTGGTCATGAGTGAATCCTGATAATAAAAAAACCATTGATGGCCGGCTGGAAAAATTTGCACATGCAACCAATAAAACACATCGGTTGGGCCTAATGCCAAAACACCTGCTCCAATCACTGCGATGCCTGCAATAAAACCGGTCAACACTTTTTTATAAGAAGGCGGCGACCACTTTTTCCAGACTGCGATAGCAATCAATACCAGCCATATTATTACGCATGTTAGTCCCACCTGATAAAACTGATCAATCAGATTGGCCACATCTTGCAAGTGAATAATTTCTGCTTCATGCATTAATCCGATGGTGTGGCCGTTGGGCATCAAGTAACTGATATTTTGCAAACCGCGGCCACTGTCTTGCACAGCATCAGTAATTTCACCAAATAATCGCCAGTGATCTGCGGCGGCGGTGTATTCGAAATCGGCTTTATTGCGATTGAGTGGTGCATATTCGGCGATGTGTTTATCCAGGCCTAATAATTGATACCCGAGTGGATACGCAAAATGAAATTGGGCTAATACATGCCAGCTAACAAGTGCCAGGGCGATTAACTGGCTGCTAAAAAATACTGGCCAGAACACAATGGAAAGGGAGCGTTTCATAACGTGGAAAGGTTTTTCTCTGGATATTTGGAATTGATCCGCAAGTTACCACGTCAGTTACCCATCTGCACCCTGACGCTTATAGATGAAGGAAAATAAGCGTTCTGCTCTGGATACTTAATCAACAACCAGCCCGCAATGCCAATGTTTTGACAGTTTTAATTCGCCAAAAGGTCGAAAAAAATGACATTTTTGTAATTTTAAGTGCCTAAATGGCCGATTGATCATTTTTAAGCAGTTGTTTTTGATGATGATTTTGGCGACGGTATCAACATTGCTTTAGTGGTTGGGACATGTGTTGTATTCGGTGTAGGAGAAATAACTATGTCTAACTTATGGAAAATCAGTGTCGTCAGTGTGTTAATCGCAATGTGCGCTTCTAGTGCCAATGCGGGGCCTGTTACTTGTGAGCCGGATGACCAGCGCGTAGCTACGCTGGGAGATGCGATTGAATGCAGAACGCAAAATTCAATCAATCTGAATGATTCAGATGATCTCAATGCCCTTTTTACAACGGATTATGATTGGATAAAGGAAGGTGAATTGACTGCGGAAGGCAGCAATGATTTGTTCTCGGTAGACACGGATTCCTGGGGAACGGATGTGATGGGAACCTGGTATATCGATGAATCTTTCTGGGAAAATTATAGTCGTGCAGTTATTACCATGCATGTTGGCCAGGGCGGCGGTGACCCCGATGCCTTTGCCTGGATGATTACTCCCGGTGAAACGTCCGGTTCCTTTTCTTATGAGCGTGTAGCAGGTAAAGGTGGTGGATTATCCAATATGTTTTTATTTGGCTCAGGAACAGCGGATGTAAAAATACCTGAGCCCAATATAAGTTTGTTGCTGGTGATTGGTTTGTTCTCGATTTACTTTACTCGTCGTCGTATTTCAAGCTAGCGCAAGGAATGCAAGGAGGGGAAAAGCCGCGGAGTCTTCCGCGGCTTTTTTATTGCCCTTACTTAGCCAATCGTTCACTTTTTTCGCCATTTGTTGGCGATCTGTTTTACGTTTGGCTTTGTTGGTTTTTTCATGCACGCCCCCCTTGCGCATAATCGGGTGGAATGCATGGCCGTTGCGACTTTCTTTTTTACCTGGCATTACATCGTTCCTCTTGGATGATTTTTTTAAATAGTCATTAAATACCATTGTGGGTTGTGAATTTTATTTAGTCTTTTGCGAACTTTTTTATTCTCGCGAATAAAAGTAGGTGCTTCTTGCGTAAGGTTAAAACAAAACTTTTCCGGTAAATCGGTATACAGCGAGCGTGGCGGTAACCCCCAGTTAATTTCCTTCATGTGGTTGCCAGTTTCAAACCGATTGTAAAACACGTTACTTATTCCCAATTCGGCATGGATAAACCACAAGCAGGCTGCCAGCATGGCCTCTGCCCAGATTTTCTTTTGCATGGCGATTACTTTTGTACAGTAGGCCACCATGCGCTGTCGGTTAATGGTTGTACCATTGCAAATAAAGTGAGTGGCATTGCCGGTTTTACTCGTCAACGCACGAGTTTTTATTCGCTCCAATACTCGAATTAAATCTGACTGGACCTCTTCAATCAGTACTTCATCTGACTCGAAACCGATATCCAGCCTTGCCCATGCCAGTGTCGCTGTCCGCGTATTACTTTGCGGATGATTGCGCGTTGTAAATTCATTTATCACACCTCCGGTGATTCGCTTGAATTCGGCATCCAGACTTTCAGGCAGGTTTAACTGCAATACCAGATTGCACCCTGGTCGCGATGTTTGTAATCCGCCTGTGCGATTCCCCCATTTTCCCAACGTCAGTACATAGTGATTCAACTCGCTTACCACCGCATTTTCCAAATGCCAGGCTTCCAATTTTTGTTTTCCTGTTATTTGTAACGCATCTCGCACAAACGGTTTTTCCAATAATTGCCGGTAACTGGATTGTTTAAGTTGCTGCACGCTCAATGGTCCCTTTTTATTGAGTACTCGTTGCAACAAATAGGTTGCATATTGATCCTTGCAGTAACGAAACAATGTCCTGTTGGTTGGCAAACAGGCGAGCACTTCATCTACCAATGCTGCTTCCATATTTTCCTCCTTATCCTTTAATACATAACACTTGTTTAAGTGTATGAACTACTTCAATTAAATCCGATTGGTTCTCCATGACTTCATCGATGTCTTTGTAGGCCGCAGGAATTTCGTCAATGACCTGTTTGTCTTTACGACATTCCACACCTTTGGTTTGGGCAATCAAATCTTCTTTACTAAACATATTGCGCGCTGCTGTGCGACTCATTTTTCTGCCTGCGCCGTGGGAGCAGGAACAAAATGAATCGGCATTGCCTTTGCCGCGTACAATGAATGATTTGGCGCCCATACTACCGGGGATAATTCCCAGCTCCCCGTCGCGTGCACTGATTGCACCTTTGCGTGTCACCATCACCTCTGCACCGAAATGTTGCTCGCGACTGACATAATTGTGATGGCAATTTATCGCATGGCGATCGGCGTGGAATGTTGGCAAAAATGGAATAATTGCCCGCAATACCAAACCCATCATTTCCTCACGATTAATCCGTGCATATTCCTGTGCCCAATTTACTGCCGTTACGTAATCCACAAAGTGTTCGCTGCCTTCGGTGAAATAGGCGAGGTCTTTGTCCGGCAAATTATGGATATGTTTGCCCATATCTTTTTTTGCCAGCTGGATAAAGTATTGGCCGATGGCATTGCCAATTCCGCGGCTTCCGGAATGCAACATCACCCATACATCCTTGCTGTCATCCACACAAATTTCGATAAAGTGATTGCCGCTCCCCAGGGTTCCCAATTGCTTGGTCCAGATAGTCTGCGGTTGCTTCAACATTTTCATTACCGTTGGGTGTTTTTCAAAAAGCCACTCCACGCCGTACGCAAGTTTGTTACAACTGCTGGTGCGCACATTAATGGTTTTATGCGCGGTTAAACCCACCGGTATCGCTCGCTCAATCGCACTGCGCATGGCTGCGAGGTTGTCGGGCAATTGCGATGACTTCACCGACAAGCGTACCGCACTCATGCCACAGCCGATGTCTACACCCACCGCAGCCGGAATAATCGCGTTAAGTGTGGGAATTACCGACCCCACGGTTGCGCCAATTCCCATATGCACGTCCGGCATGGCGGCAATGTGCGAATGGATAATCGGTAGTTGCGCAATTTGTTTTAATTGCGTCAATGCCTGGTTTTCAATATCGCTGGTGTAAATCTTTACCGGCTTCAAACCATTGCTGGCATTTTTATTTAATTCAATTTTTACAGGCATAAAAATCCCTTGCACGCGTCGAATGGCGCGCGAAAATTCGAGTGAACCTTCCTGTGGGCAAGAATGTTGCTTACTATTCGATGCGAATCCGGATAAGCTCCG
Source organism: Cellvibrionaceae bacterium (assembly GCA_021151825.1). GTDB lineage: Bacteria > Pseudomonadota > Gammaproteobacteria > Pseudomonadales > Cellvibrionaceae > Cellvibrio. The sequence continues at coordinate 320,364 of JAGKWQ010000003.1, read as the reverse complement.
GAATAAATTCGTTGTAAGCAAACGATGAAAAACAAAAAGCCCTGATCAGTTTCCCGATCAGGGCTTTTTGTGCCTGACCTGGAAGGTATTAAAAACCTTCCAGGTACGAATACTCAGAAGGTGTTATGCGTTGGTATAACCTGCGTAAGTCATTGTGAGTACTCCTGTTAGCGTTAGTGCAAAAAATCTTGCGGGGTTGGACATGGAGGCCCCCGTGAAATCGGGGCCCTGAAAATTGGCCGCGATAATACGCCGAATTTTTTGCCTGTCAACGGCTTTTAAAAGTTACGAATGATTTTTTGTGCCGGGCAATCGCTAACGTATTGTGATGTCTAGTCATATTAGTGTCTTAATTCTGTCATAGAATCAGTGAGCAATTGCCCCATCACTCTTAATCTGGAAATAGCGAGGATTTACTGTGCCTGAGTTATTTATTCCCCCGGCAAAAAATACATTCCCGGCTTACGGTATTTGGTTGTACAAAGAAAAAAGTCCGGCAATTAAACGGGTAAAAAAGGAATCTGCACCCAGCGCCCACGGCGATCGCCATTGGGACTCCAGTTATTTATTGATGGATTATTTCACTCACAATCCACTGAAGAAAAAAAGCCGCGTGCTGGATGTGGGATGTGGTTGGGGACCGACTTCAATTTATCTGGCAAACCAGGGCCATAAGGTGACTGGCCTGGATATTGATGATCAGGTATTCGGTTTTTTACAACTGCAGGCCGATTTGAATAATGTGGAAGTCAAAACCCGTCAGGGTGCAATGGACTCCATGAAAAAAGCTGACCTGACCAAATTTGATGTGATCGTTGGTGGTGACATTTGTTTTTGGCCAGAACTCACTGAGGAGTGGTTTTCGTTATTGAAGCGTGCTGCTAATGCCGGTGTAAAAAAATTGGTATTGGCTGATCCGGGACGCCAGCCATTTCTGGATCTGGTAGACAAGTGTGAGCGTTGGGATAACGAAATGCTAACCTGGTATTGCCTGGAGCCAAAACGCTTTACTGGCAGTCTGCTGATTGTCGATCTGAATTAACGAGACATCGCCAAAAGAGCAAATCAGTTACAAAGCTCATTAGCATCATTCCTCACCAGTAACTAGACTGACAAGCTCTGTGTTGTGAGAGCTTGTCATGAGTAGTTCAGAATCTTCGTTGCTGTTATCCCCGGCGCGCGAGCGCGCCTTGCTTTACACCCTGATGGCATTGCAATTTACTGTGATCGTAGACTTTATGATCATGATGCCATTGTCTGCACAACTGATGGACGCGTTCGCCATTCAACCAGCCGGTTTCGGTGTGCTGGTATCTTCTTATTCGATTGCTGCCGGTGTTTCTGCGTTATTAGCTTCTGCATTTGCTGACCGGTTTGATCGTCGCCACTCATTATTATTTTGTTATTTGGGGTTAACGATTGCCACACTGGCTTGCGGATTAGCCGATTCTTTTCATTGGTTATTGGCCGCCCGTATCCTCGCGGGATTTTTCGGCGGTGTGATGAGTGCAGTAGCGCTGGCCATTGTGGGTGATGTTATCCCACCGCAGCGGCGTGGTCATGCGATGGGAATTGTGATGCTGGCATTTTCACTGGCTGCAATTGCCGGTGTGCCACTGGGGTTGTTTATCGCCAATCATTACCACTGGCAGACACCGTTTTTATTTTTAGTGATGCTATGTTGTTTGGTGTTTGTCTTGAGCTGGTTTGTAGTGCCGCCAGTACGTTCGCATTTGCAACAAGCACGGGTATCTATGCGGCGTAGCTATGCCGAATTGCTCAGTGTGCCTAATCATTGGTGGGGATTTATTACATCATCGCTAGTAATGTTTAGCGGGTTTATGGTGATTCCTTATATTGCACCGACGGTCGTTGCCAATACGCCATTGGGTGTTGGGGATTTGCCGTATATTTATTTGGTGGGTGGTGCTGTTACGTTATTCTCACGGCCTTATATTGCGAAACTTACGGATACCTATCGCCATGCAACTGTTTTTACCGGTTTGGTGTTGTTAAGTTTTATTCCTATCGTTTTGGTGACGCACACGTTGCAAGTAGGATTATTCTGGCATTTATTGATGGCCGCATTGTTTTTCATTTTTGTTAGTGGCCGTTTTATTCCCTGTTCGGCAATGGTGACTGCTTCCTGCGAGCCACGTTTTCGCGGCAGAGTAATGGCTTTTAATTCTGCGATGCAAAACCTGGGTACTGGCCTGGCCGCATTTGTTGCCGGTGTGATGCTGGAAAAAGGCGATGCGGGTGAAATTCTCCATTATGATTGGGTAGGTTATTGCGCTTGCGCTGTGGGGTTACTCACCATCTGGACCGCTGCGAAAATTAAAGCAGTTAGCTGATAAATTAAAGAATGGACACAGAAAATTAGCGCATAAAGTCAGGCATCGTCCTTGATGCAAAGTAGCAATTATTCTGTTCATAAAAAATCCTTCTCGCATCAATTATTGTGATTGTTTTGAGTCAGTGCGGTTATTGGATTTCCACTGACTCTCCTTTGTTATTTTTAGCAAACATTCTGGTGTAGCTGGAGGTATCAAACGTGCTCTCCAAAACGTTGCTTAATAATGTACTTTCCGTTTCTGCTGGCAAGGGTTTGGTGGCAGGAATGAACGGTGCAACCGGTTTTTCATGTTCATAACGGCCTGAGCCAATCACTTCATTTTCATCCAATGCTTTTTTCAACAATTGTTGTACTTGTGCGCTGGGTGAATCAACAGGACAAGCGATAAGGTCCATATAATCCACACCTAAACGATAGGGTGGCCAACCATTTTCCAGCCCGGTTTTTACCAGCTCGCGATAACAATGTTTTGCCCGTGCAACCTCATGCGGGTTTTTGCGATCAAACAGCAAGGGAATTGTGCCGGACAATGTGCGCGATGAGCGAGAGGTTACTGCCAACAATGGATCAAAACCGTTATCGATTAAGCATTTACTCATTACCGTGCGATAACGTTCTACTTCATCTGCAGTAAATGGTACTAACGGGGCATACCACAAAATACCTGCACCATCTTTGGCTGGATGTGAATTCAGATCAAGTTTTTTCGCGGTGGGATCCAGCGCATAAGCAATTTTTAAAAAGGCAACTATCGGATAGCCTTCAACGGTTCCCAACGTATTAACCAGTGCACCAAAATGACGACGCAGCGCAGCAAAACCCCACTTGGGTAAGTAATTCTGGATTTTTTGCAGTTGCTTGATTTGCTCCGGGCTAAAGCTCCATACGCGACAATTTTTTAAACGACGACGAATATCTTTTACTGAGCCTGCAACTGCTGCGCGTGAACCATAAAGTGTTCCAAGGCCTGTCCATGCAGAAATTTTTCTCTGTGTAGCCAATCCACGCAAATAATTTGCGCGTGCCTCACCTGTAAGTGGTGATGCCAGTGGTGTATCGACTTGGGTTGAAAGAATGCGACAATCGTTCATCATAATAATGCCGCCAATACCGGGAATATCTTCTGTTAATTTATTCAGTTCGGCCTGGTTCGCAATAAACGCTTCGTTGGATTTCCATTCAAACACCAAAATACGCGTGGCTTCCGGTGCTCGCGCCAATTGCACGCGTGCTTTGGTGACTATGCCAAAATTGCCTTGCCGCAATAATCCTGCCCAGGAGTATCCGGTTCCTGCATTCCAGCGTTTAGCCATTTCGGCACATCCCAGATCCTGATAGGTATGACGAAATTCTGTGCCATTACCCCAAAAACCTTCCAGTTCGCAAATCGCATTAAAATGATCGGCGATCGGTGTTAACCCATATCCACCATCCAGTGCATTCCCCAAAATATTACCGTTAGGGCCAACACCTGTGGTGGGGACCAATAAGTTAGCGCCGGATTTTTTTATTGCCTCATGCAAATCACTTTGGGTAACACCGGGTTCAATTAATGCGGTCGATGAATGCACATCGATATGCACGCGCCGCAGTTGTGATAAATCCAGAATAAAACTGCGCGTATCAACGGGCAGCGAAGTTCCGTAACCAAAATTACGCCCGCCACTAATCGGCCAGAGTGGCACTTTGAATTCATTGGCCAGTGCCAGAATCGCCTCAACGGCATCCACCTCTTTAATAACAATGGCTCCTGCGGGCAAACGGTGGCTTGCACCGGTATCTGCACCGTATTGAAAAGCCGCTTCTTCACGACTCAAGATTTTAGTTCCGGGGATTCGTAGGGCTTCGCTGAAAAAAGAGCTAGTCATATTCATTTTCCTTTCAATGCTGAATGACAAAAAATTGCTTGAATAGCAAAAGATGGGCTTGAAACTGCATGTAGAAAGCGTTCAAAAAGTCGACACTCACTGCAGTCAAGGCAAGCATGAGCAAGAACTATGACAAGTCTGGATTTGTTAATGATTTCAAAAGGTTTGCAAAGAAAAACTGCACAGTTTGTCAAGAGGCAAAGCCATGATTTTGGCGTTTAGGAAAACCAGAACTCGCATCGCCAATTAAATAACTATTAAATAACTGCTCATATCACAAAAAAATTATTGATCGGTGTTGTCGCCAAAAGCATTATTTAACAAATCAGTACAGGTTTTCGGATGTTTGATAAATTTAAAATGTCGCCTGAATGATAAAATTCAATAACTATGTAAAACAAACCGGCAAATAGCGTTAGAGGTTTTGATATGGCAGTTGTAAAACGAGGTCTTTTGTTTCGTTGTATGTTGGTTGCTGGTGCAGCGATATTTCTATCCGCATGTGGTGGTAGTAATTCCGGCTTATCCGTGCCGTTAAATCCCTCTTTGTCTAGTCAGGGTTTTTCGCTGGTGGCGAGTTCGGCCACATCAAGCCCTGCACCAATCAGTTCGGCCATATCCAGTTTTGTGACGAGCCAACACAGTAGTGCGGTAATGAGTTCTGGCTTGAGCAGTGCAGATGTTTCTTCTTTGGCTGCTTCCAGCGCTCACTCGGCATCCAGTGCAGCAGAGTTATTTATTAATGCGCTATTTAATAAAGGGGGCAGGGTTGCTCCGTTTGGCTTTGTTGATATCGCAACTGGTATGACGAAAAGCTTTTCAGTGCAATTGGATCCAGATTATAAAATTGCAGGTGTTAACGGATGTAATGGTCGGGTTGAAGGTAATGAAATTATTGCCGGGCCTATTTCTGAAAGCTGCATATTGAATGTGAGTTTTGTCCGTATTGGTTCATTGGCTGATCAGTGGAAGCTAACGGATCGCGGCCTTATTCGTTGTATCACTGAAATGGAGGAGGCTAGCCAAACACAGCTAAGTGCAGAAGGTATTACCCAATTAACCTGTGGTAGTTTATTTGATCCGGTTGCCTCGTTAGAGGAATTGAAGCTATTCCCGAATTTAACCTCTCTTACACTTTCGGGGGCCCGCCTGAAAGGTAGTTGGGATTTTGCATTTTTCCAACAACTGACCAATTTGAACCTTTACGATAACGAGTTGGATGTAGTAGATATATCGAGTAATTTACAACTAACAAATATCAATCTGGGTCGGAATCATTTAACGCAGATTAATCTTGCGCCCTTAACAAAATTAGTTGATTTAAACCTCGCTAATAATAAGTTGGCTGCAGTGGATTTATTAACGAATACGGCGTTAATAAGTATAGATCTTGAATCAAATCAATTAAGCGAATTAACGATAAACCATTTGCGTAGGTTGCGGAAGTTAGAGGTTGGGAGAAATCAGTTGGCTGCGCTGGATTATACGCAAAACTCAAAACTGGTTGAGTTAGGAATAGGCTGGAACAAATTTTCTGTTGTCGATGTCAGTATGCTTCCGGAATTAGCTTACTTGAATGTTGCTGGCTTGGGGCTAACCACTATTAATTTGACAAGCAATAAAAAACTGGCCGATGTGCGCATAATGGAAAATAAACTATCTTCAGTGGATTTGACCGGCCTACTGCAATTGCATCGCTTGGATGCCTATAAAAACCAACTGACACAATTAGATTTTTCAACCAACAATCAATTAATAGACTTGAATGTGATTGATAATAAATTAACCGGCCTCGTACTTTCTAATCTGGATGCTTTAGAATCTGTATTGGCAACTTATAATCAAATTGCCCGCATTGATTTTTCGACGAATGTTAATTTGAAGTGGGGTCAATTCGTAAACAATCAATTGACTGCGGTATCGGGTGTGGAAAAACTAAACAAAAGAGTAGAGCTGGACTTCAGCCATAATCCTTTAAATAATTCAACGCACAACTATTTGCTGAATTTGCTAAATGACCAAGGGTACGATCTTCTCTTTTTCTGAAGTCCCAATAAATAAAGCCCCATTAGGGCTTTATTGTGTGTGATCCAGGATCAACAAAATCAGGTCAATAAATTTTCCAGTGTTTTTTCATAAATGGCCGTTAGCGTATTTAAATCTTTGGCGCTAATGCATTCATTCACTTTATGAATCGTGGCGTTGATTGGACCTAACTCAACCACTTGTGCACCTGTTGGAGCGATGAAACGCCCATCTGATGTGCCGCCTGAAGTGGATAATTCTGTGTCCAATCCAGTTTCTGTTTTAATCGCATTCACCACCGCATTTACCAAATCTCCGCGCGCGGTTAAAAATGGCTGGCCGCTTAGCGTCCATTGCAAATCATATTTCAGGTCATGTTTATCGAGAATCGCATGCGTGCGGTCGCGCAGGATCTGCTCGGTTAATTCGGTAGAAAAACGGAAATTAAATACTACGGTGACATCGCCAGGAATTACATTGGTTGCGCCGGTACCTCCATTAATATTGGAAACCTGGAAGCTTGTTGCCGGAAAAAACTCGTTGCCATCATCCCAATGTTCAGCGGCCAATTCGGCCAGCGCTGGAGCAAGTTTATGAATGGGGTTATCAGCAAGGTGCGGATAGGCTACATGGCCTTGAACACCCTTCACCGTTAACACCGCGCCTAAAGAACCGCGACGGCCATTTTTAATCACGTCACCAACCACATTAGTACTGGAAGGTTCACCTACGATACACCAGGTCATTTTGGTATCGTGTGCCTCCAACCATTCCACCACTTTTACTGTACCGTTAACGGACGGGCCTTCTTCATCACTGGTAATTAAAAACGCAATGCGGCCTTTATGGTTCGGGTGTTTGGCAACGAAGTTCTCGCATGCAATGACCATGCTGGCCAGTGAACCTTTCATGTCGGCAGCACCGCGACCATGAAGCATGCCATCAATGATTTTGGGTTCGAAGGGTGGATTATTCCAATGGGTTTCGGGGCCGGTGGGCACTACATCGGTGTGGCCGGCAAATGCCAGGATCGGGCCTGATTCACCACGAATGGCCCAGAAATTATCTACTTCACCAAAGCGCAGGTGTTCGGTTTTGAAGCCGATGGCTTCGAGGCGCTCAATCATTAACGCCTGGCAGCCGTCATCTTCAGGGGTTACTGAGCGGCAGCGGATTAAATCAGTGGCGAGTTGCAGGGTAGGGGTTAACGCAAAAGTCATGGTGTTGTCCAGGATCAAAAAAACTGCGGCAATTCTACGCGATTTTCTCCGGGGTTCTATGACTTGCCTAAATAAATCTGCAGAAGCGCTATTGATCCTCTAGGGCCAGTACCAGACGCGATAATTGCGATTGGGAGTGCGTACGGGTTTTTTGCAGAATACTTTTTAGCTGCCAGCGCGCAGTTTCTTTGGTTATTGCACGTTCGGTTGCAGCTTGCGCAAGGCTGGCACCATTCATTAAGTAGCGAATCAATTCTCCTTCTGCCGGCGTAATTCCATAGGCTTGTTGTAAATACACAAGTGGTAATTTGCAGGGGCGTGCCGAGTCCTGCACTAACAGCAGGTAGCGGCTGCCTTCCGGAACAGTATTTTCTGTTACTCCAGGTAAATTAAATGCGCCGATTTTTATTTGGCCGTTATGGTAAGCAATACAGGTTTCGCGTGCCTGGCTTTGGATATAACGTTTTCCGGTCCGCGCTTTTCCAGTGGCTGAAATTAACTGTGATTGTGTTGTCTGCACCATAAAATCAGTTCCGGATTTTGTGTTGATTCCCTGAATTTTCCCCAGTGCTTTTTCGGCTGCCGGGTTGATCAATTTTATTTGATAACGGTTATCCAAAAGTACTACGCCCAACTGCAATTGATTTAACACTGCTTCAAGGTTGCGATTCACTTGTTGCATAACATTGAGTTTGGTGCGGATTTTTATTGCTTGCATCAGGTGGGGAATAAACAGTTGTAAGCGATTCAGGTTTTCCGGTGCGATGTTCGCGGAATCGGAAAAATTTTGCAGTCCGAGACCGGCACAGTAATGCTCGGTTCTTAATAAAACAATGCCCGCTTGAAAACGCAAGTTGGGCCACAGGTTTTTCATATATTCCGGGCCAACCAGCGTTGAATAGTCGTTGCCGGAAATTTCCATTATATCGATGTCGGATACCAATCGACCTTCCGGTATTATCGCCAGTTGACGATAAATATGGCGCGCTTGTTGCTCAATAAAATCTTTTAAGAATAACGTTATAGTTTGTTCATTAATCCGGGCCGCTGTCGCAAAATTTTTATGGGGTTCATTGCGGCTGTAAAAAAATAACGTGCACTGATCAGCGTTGGAAATCAAACGTAGCTCATTTAACACTTGCCGCCATAAATCCGGTTTCAGGGCTGCTTCATAAATGAGGTTAACCAACGTGCGCTCAGATACAGGGGGAGTTACGAATAATGAATTCATGGCTGTCTCTCTTTCAGGGCGATGATCCGGCCTTAATATAGAGATCTGTGTCACGCAAAATCACCCCCCACTTGGGGGGTGGGATTTTAAGAAGTGCTATTTTGATGAGAGATGATTTTTACTATCAGCGAATTCATTGCTGAGTAAAACCAGCAAGCGTGCGAGCTCCGCCTGGGAGTGGGTTTGTGTCTTATGCATAATTTGCTTTACTTGCCAGCGCGTCGTTTCTGCTGAAGTGCTGCGTGCGTTGGATATCTCGGCAAGGCTCAGGCCTTTAAGCAGCAATTGCGCTAATTGTGTTTCGGTAACGGTTAATCCATAGGCCTGTTGCAAATAGTGGGGTGAGACCAATCGCTCTCGCTCCGGGTCACTGGCAAATACTGCGAGGCAAGGTGTGCCTTCTGGCAGGTGAGTAGCCTGTTGTTGAACTGGCAGGAAATATAATTTCAATGGATGAATTTTTTGCGGGTGTTCCAGGGCCAGGCAAATCCCTTCTTCTTTTAAACAATCTGCATAAAATCCGCTGTCTGCAAATTCTGCCAATATAGCTTCCAATCTTAATTGTTCTTTCTGGTTGTGCGCTTGCAAACGCATATTGCGGCTTAAACCCAATGCAGGGTGCGTGGTTAATAATTGTTGTGCTTCAGGGCTAACAAACAGTACTTGTAAATTTTTATCCAATAAAAATACTGCAAGATTGGTACATTTAATCGCTTCGACCAGTGACTCATGCTCGGCCCTTAACAAACTGATGTGATTATGAATGGAAAGCGCCCTTACAAAATGAGGGCTCAATGAGTGAACAAAATTAATGGCGTCATTGGTAAGGTCCGGTGCACCATGCACGCAATGAAAACCCATTGCAGCATAAATAATATCACCCATTAATAAGGGGATTCCTATCCTCACTTGAAACGCCTGGCGTTCGGTAATTTCAGCGGGCGCACCAAGATATTCTTCGTAACTCATGCCTACCCGTTGGGCAATAGACGCAGCTGTCATTAGCTGGCCGGGTTGTGAGTCGATGAAAATAGGTTTTATTTTTTTGACCTCATTCGCAAGGTGTTGTGAAACAAACATATCGTTATTGGTGTTATATGCCGTAATGGTAAAGTTGCGCGAGCTATGCTGCGCATCAAAAAAAAATAATGAAGCTTCATCAACATCTATAACCTGGCAAATCTCCACCAAAACACTTTTCCATTTCGTTGAATCCAGCGCCGCTTCATAAATCGCTGCAATCAATCGACTTTCATACTCCCCAAGTTCGTATCCAGCCATGGCTCTATTCCTATCGCGGAATTTATGTTGTTTTGGCATTTTAGTGTGGGTTTTGGGGGATTTACAACCCAAATGGGAGGTGAGGATCTTTAGCGGCTGAAGAAACAGTTTGGTTATTGTTTTGAGAGGGATTGTAGGTGGTAAAGATTCTCTAATATTTGCAATAAATTTTTTTAATTTATTGCTTATTGGCTCCAGTGATTAAAAATAAAATTAATCGGTTTCCATAACATGTTGTGATAATTTTCTACGGATTTGGTCATAAATATGAATGGTATAAAATATTTATTGATGCCATTAAGTTTAATTTTTATGTGAAAAAACTCAGGTTGCTTTCACGATGGTTTTTGGGTTTCCCTGAGGCGTTGCTTGTATTTGAGTGTTTCAGCAAGTTCGTTTCTGTGGCTGGTTGAATAAAAACTTCTCTTTTCTCTCGTGATTGCCCGATAATAGGGTTTTATTTATTGTTTGATGTCCATGACTAATTCTTCTACCAGAAATCAATTCCTGTCTCTCCGTTCCCGTCGCCTGGCCGAAGCTACGCGCGAATTCCTCGCGCGCGGTAAATCAGTGGTTCGTTGTGAAGATTGCCAGCTAGCCGCTTACGCATGTATTTGCCAATGGCGACCAACCCTGGATTCACGCAGTGAATTTATTCTACTGATGCATCGCGATGAGGTATTAAAGCCCACTAATACCGGGCGTTTGATTGCGGATGTATTACCTGCGCATACCCATGTTTTTTGTTGGAGCCGCACTGAACCTGATGGGGCATTGCTCAAGTTGTTAAATGATCCGCAACGCCGCTGCCTGATTGTTTTCCCTGAGGAGGCAAATGAAGCTGCTGCTAACGCGCGCGAGTTGATCAGTGATTTACCAGTAGATGGAAGAATCAATACTTTCATTTTGCTCGACGGAACCTGGAAGCAAAGTGGCCGTATGTTCCATTTAAGTCGATGGTTGGAGAAGATTCCTTGTGTAGTGTTGCCTGAGGTGGATGGGCGTGGTTATGCCGTCCGCAAGTCCCATCAGGATAATTATTTATCCACCGCTGAAGCAGCGGCGCTATGCTTGCAGTTGGCAAATGAGGATGTGACCGCAGAAGTTCTACGTGATTATTTTGAATTGTTTAACATCCATTATCTGGCTACTCGTGCTTGTGTTCCGCCACAACCTGGCGAACTGCATGCGCGTCTTGCGCGATTAATTGATTAAATCGGTTTTGGATCCATTAGTGATCTGTAGGTAATAGCTATGGTCGTCTGGTTATAAGCCAAACGCCCTAGTCGATAATGGTTAATTTCCTACAAAATTCACCGAGTTTTGCGACTATCGTCGAGCAGCCATTTACTTGAAAATGGCTTCTAACAAGGAGGTCGTCAGGGAAGGTAGGTTGACCACGTAGGGTCAAGGGAAGCGCCTAAATTCTTTGCTCACCTTAGTTGATCGTCATGCAAGAGGGAGACGCCCAGTCTGTGTAGGATGCACGATGGGTAATCAACAAAACGGGATCAATCGTGAAGATTGGTCCCGTTTTTCTTTATGGTTTGGTTTGCCCACCCACTTTATTTTCATCTACCCCCTTTACTTCTGTCCCGCTGGCATGTCGTTGCATAAAACCACGCACACGCGCTGCCAAAAAACTGCTCGGATCGGTTTCGACAATTTTGGGTTGACTATCCAATGAAGCCTGGATGTAGTTGTCCAGCTTTTGCCGCATGGCAACGGCACGGTGCAGATCGCGCGCTTTGGTTTGCTCGGCATCATCGGGACTAAAAAAAACATCCAGAACCGGCAATTGTTTATTGGCGAATATCGATGTTAGCTCGCTGGTGCCGAGTTGCTCCTGGCTTTGCAGATTGGTGATTGCCAGTGCCTGGATAGGACCATCAATAGTATTGGGATCCTTGGGGTTTTCCTTTATTTGCGGCAATAGTTGTTGCAGCACTTGAGTGGCTGAACTGTTATCGACCAGTAATACCGCATTAAATTGGCCTTTATCTTGAAGAAATTTGAACGCGGCCTGCACATAAGCCTGGATCAGGATGTCTCTCGGTACTTGCGAGGATGAGGACGATGATGCCTGGCTTGCTGCTTCTGCGCTTGCAGACGATGCTGTAGGTTCAGTTTCCGGTTGTGCTGCCGATGTTACTTCACCTGTGGTTGCTGCACTGGAACTGGCACTAACCGAGCTGGGACGCTCGGGAATTGGTGTCGGGTATTTTTGTGGCAGGGTTACTGCCAGGGTTTCCCAGCCGTAACGGGGTAAGTTGGCACGCAAGTTTTCCAGGATGGGCGGCCAGGTTTGGGGATCTTCCGCAGAATGAAACAGTATTAGCACTCCGTGAGTTTTTTTTGCTTCAGTCGGGCGGTAAAACGCCAGTAGTTTGCCGTACTCTGTATCCAGCCATTGCGCCTGCTCTCCGGCGGCATTGGCGATCAGGGTTTTATCGCGAATACCGCGCGACTCATAAAGTGGTGCTTCTGACGATGCGGCGCTCGATTGTGTGCTGGTAGCGGCTTCACTGGATTGCGCTTCAGGAGCTGGTTCCTGGGCATAGATCTTTAGGCTGAGCGCTGCACTAATGCAGAGTGCACAGGCGTAATGAGCAAGTACATTTAGGTTTTTTATTGGCATTGAAAGCTTGATTGGCTGCATTCTGTTGGCTTATCGGGTTTTGGTTATAAACCTTATCACGTAAAATGATCTGATAAATGGCGCTATCTCTACAATCAACCAGCGCCAGCTACTACAAATATCGGGACATTCACAAAGAACTTTAATTTATGCAGAACTTTAAACGGGATTACAAAATTGCGCCTTCCATACTCTCTGCCGATTTTGCGCGTTTAGGCGCCGAGGTCGATGCGGTTTTGGCAGCGGGAGCAGATATTATCCACTTCGATGTGATGGACAATCACTACGTACCCAACCTGACACTGGGGCCAATGGTGTGTAAAGCGTTGCGCAACTACGGCATCACCGCCCCTATGGATGTGCATTTAATGGTGGAACCGGTGGATGACCTGATCGTCCAGTTTGCCGATGCCGGTGCAACTTTTATTACGTTTCACCCCGAGGCAACCCGTCACTTGGATCGTTCGCTGCAGCTTATTAAAGACAAGGGCTGTAAAGCTGGCTTGGTACTCAATCCCGCAAGTTCGCTTGATAAGGTTAAATATGTAATGGAAAAACTGGATATGATCCTGTTGATGTCAGTGAATCCAGGGTTTGGTGGCCAGAAGTTTATTCCCTATATTCTCGATAAATTGCGTGAAGCTCGGACCTTGATTGATGCCAGCGGCTTGCCCATTCGTTTGGAAGTTGATGGCGGCGTAGGGATAGGTAATATTCGTGCAGTTGCCGAAGCCGGGGCGGATACTTTTGTAGCCGGTTCTGCCATTTTCAATGCACCCGATTATGCCGTGGCGATTGCCGAAATGCGTGCCCAATTAGCGTTAGTCGAATAAGCCGGTTTGAGGGTAGGCAGTCGCTGAATAATTCAGTACACTTGCCCTCAATTCAAACAGGAAAACTCCTCGTGATACACGCAACTTTCACCACTACAGAGTGCGCTACCCACCTCGTCGCCCGATGGCGCCGCTAGTTCCTATCGCTTTGCCGGAACTTCTCCGCTCCTGAGCAAAGTCCGCCCTTTCTCTGTTGCGCTATGAATATCAGTTAGCTGTGTCGCAACGAGAACCTGAACCGATTTCAATAATATGAAACAGCTTGCCGCTTCTTATGAAAAGAGTCAGGCAGGCCTAAAGGTAATGCCATGAACTCCGAACAATTTATCGAGTTAGCCGCGCAAGGCTATAACCGTATTCCGGTCATGCGTGAAGTATTGGCCGATTTGGATACGCCGCTATCCTCCTATCTGAAACTGGCCGCAGGCCCATACTCTTATTTATTCGAATCAGTGCAAGGTGGCGAAAAATGGGGGCGTTACTCCATGATTGGTTTGCCCGCCCGCACAGTGCTGAAAGCCTTTGGTGAAACCGTTACTGTCGAGCGCAATGGTGAAGTTGTAGAGACGCACCAATGTGCAGATGCATTGGCATTTGTCGAAGCATTTAAAGAGCGTTACCGAGCACCGGAATTGCCCGGCTTGCCCCGTTTTACCGGCGGATTAGTCGGATATTTTGGTTACGATTGCGTGCGTTATGTCGAGCCGCATTTAAAAGCCAGCACACCCAAAGATGTTATTGGTACCCCGGATATTTTATTAAGTGTTTCCGATGAAGTATTGGTGTTCGACAATCTTGCCGGCAAATTAATTTTTGTGATCCATGCCAATCCGGAAATCGAAAACGCTTTTGTCAAAGCCACTGCGCGCCTGGATGAACTGGAGAAAAAATTGCGCGGTGAAACACCGGCAACACCCGCTTTATCGCTAGGTAACAACGGCAACAGCGAGCCTTTGTTTACGTCCAATTGCGGTGAAGAAAATTTCCATCGCTACGTCGATAAAATCAAGGAATACATTCTCGCGGGCGACACCATGCAAGTGGTTGTTGCGCAGCGCATGTCAATTGATTTTAGCGGCGAACCGATCAATCTTTATCGCGCACTGCGCAATTTGAACCCATCGCCCTATATGTATTTTATGAATCTGGGCGATCATCACGTAGTCGGTTCCAGTCCGGAAATTCTTGCGCGTCTTGAAGACGGTGAAGTGACAGTGCGTCCCATCGCCGGAACCCGTCGCCGCGGCCGCACAGCGGAAGAAGATAAAGCGCTGGAAATTGAATTGGTCAATGATCCCAAAGAAATTGCCGAGCATTTAATGCTGATCGATTTGGGGCGCAACGATGTGGGCCGTGTTGCGAAAGTGGGCAGCGTAAAACTGACCGATAAAATGGTGGTGGAACGCTACTCCCATGTTATGCATATCACCTCCAATGTGACGGGAAAATTGAACGACGGCTTGCGCGCAATGGATGTACTGCGTGCGGCTTTACCGGCGGGAACCTTGAGTGGCGCACCGAAAATTCGCGCAATGGAAATTATCGATGAACTGGAAAGCGAGAAGCGCGGTATTTATGGCGGCGCTGTTGGTTATATTTCCTGGAACGGCAACATGGATACCGCGATTGCTATTCGTACGGCGGTAATTAAAAACGGCAAACTTTACGTGCAAGCCGGTGCTGGTGTAGTGGCTGATTCGATTCCCGCATTGGAATGGAAAGAAACCATGAATAAAGCGCGCGCGATTTTCAAAGCGGTCGATATGGTTGGTGAAGCAGCAGTAAAAGGTGGTGCAAAATGATTTTAATGATTGATAACTACGACTCCTTCACCTACAACCTGGTGCAATATTTTGGTGAGTTAGGTGCAGAGATAAAAGTCGTGCGCAACGATGAAATCACGGTTGCCGAAATTGCTGCACTTGCACCGGAAAAAATTGTTATCTCCCCCGGTCCATGTACACCTAATGAAGCGGGCGTATCCATCGAAACGCTCCAAACGTTTGCCGGTAAAATTCCTTTACTCGGTGTTTGCCTGGGACACCAAAGTATCGGGCAAGCGTTTGGTGGCAACGTTATCCGCGCACCTTTTGTGATGCATGGAAAAACATCGCCGGTGTATCACAACAACACCGGTGTGTTTAAAGGATTAAAGAATCCCTTTCAGGCCACGCGCTATCACTCATTGGTTATCGAAAAAGAATCCATCCCTGACTGTTTGGAAATTACTGCCTGGACGCAAAATGAAGATGGCAGCATGGCAGAAATTATGGGGGTGAAACATAAAACCCTCGCGGTAGAAGGTGTACAGTTTCATCCGGAATCGATTTTGACTGAACATGGTCACGACATGCTGCGCAATTTCCTGACAGCTTATTAATCCCCTTTATTTAAAAAGTAACGGCCTATTAAACTTTAGAATCAACCTGACATAAAACTCTAGAGACCGGTTCCTGGACCGGACAAAACTAACAAAAAAGGTAACGGGCAATGGATATAAAACAAGCGTTAACAAAACTGGTAGCGCAGCTTGACCTGACAACTGAAGAAATGATTTCAGTGATGCGTTTGGTGATGACTGGTGGTGCAACGCCAGCGCAAATTGGCGGTTTTTTAGTGGCATTGCGCATGAAGAGCGAAACGCTCGATGAAATTACCGGTGCGGCGATGGTGATGCGCGAATTGGCTACGCCAGTCAGTATTGATGTTGATTATTTGGTTGACACTTGTGGCACCGGTGGCGATGGTGCGAATTTATTTAACGTCTCTACCGCGAGCGCATTTGTTGTTGCCGCTGCGGGCGGGCGTGTTGCCAAACATGGTAACCGTTCGGTTTCCAGTTCTACTGGCAGCGCGGATGTATTGGAAGCCGCTGGTATAAAACTGGATATTACATCTGAACAAGTGGCGCGTTGCGTAAAAGAAATCGGTGTCGGTTTTATGTTCGCACCGGCTCATCACAGCGCAATGCGTCATGCGATCGGCCCGCGTAAAGAACTGGGAATGCGCACCATTTTTAATATGCTTGGCCCAATGACTAATCCTGCTAATGTAAAACGCCAGGTGATCGGTGTGTTTAACGGCGAGCTGTGCAAACCTATGGCAGAAGTTCTTGGCCGTCTGGGTAGTGAACATGTGATGGTTGTTCACGCCAAAGATGGACTGGATGAAATTAGCCTCGCCACTGAAACCCAGGTCGCAGAGTTAAAAAATGGTGAGATTCGCGAATATATTATCAAGCCGGAAGATTTTGGAATGCAATCCAAAAGTTTAATCGGTTTGAGTGTTACCAATGCAGAAGATTCGTTGTTATTAATTCGTGACGCGCTGGGTAATCGTCGTGGTCAGTACGCGGAAAAAGCGGCTGATATTATTGCGCTTAACGCGGGTGCTGCTATTTATGTCAGCGGCGTTGCCAGCAGTTTGTCTGACGGTGTAGAAATGGCACGCGATGCTATTGGTAGTAGCCTTGCCGGTGAAAAAATTCGCGAGCTGGCTGCTTTCACCCAATACCTTGAATGATTGATCATAAAATATTTGTTTTAATCTGTTTTTCTTAAATTACAGTTAGTTGGAAAATTCCATGTCTGATACACCAACGGTATTGCGCAAAATTATCGCCCGCAAGTGGGAAGAAATCGCCGAACGCAAAGCGCGTGTTTCGCTTGATGAATTAAAACGCCGTGCGGCCGCCCAGGGGCCTGCGCGTGGCTTTGTCAACGCGATTGAAACCAAACTTGCCCAAGGCAAAGCCGGCGTTATTGCGGAAATTAAAAAAGCATCACCCAGCAAAGGTGTTATTCGCGAGCATTTTGTACCTGATGAAATTGCGCGTTCGTATGAAAAAGGTGGTGCTGCTTGCTTATCGATATTAACGGATGTAGATTTTTTCCAGGGGGCTGACGTTTATTTGCAACAAGCGCGTGCCGCTGTGAGTTTGCCGGTAATTCGCAAGGATTTTCTGGTTGATGAATACCACATTTACGAAGCTCGTGCACTGGGTGCAGATTGCGTGCTGTTAATTGTTTCTGCTTTGGAAACTGCCAAGCTGAAGGAGCTCAATGCACTAGCCCATGAAATCGGTTTAGACGTTTTGGTCGAGGTGCATGATCAGCGCGAATTGGATATTGCATTGGAGTTACCTAATAAATTAATCGGTATTAACAATCGTAACCTGCACACGTTTGATGTAACACTGGATACTACTTACCAATTGCTGGATAAAATTGGTAGTGACCGTATTGTAGTTACTGAAAGCGGTATCCTTGCTCCGGTGGATGTAACCGCTATGCGCGCTAAAAATGTTCATGCATTCCTGGTTGGTGAAGCGTTTATGCGCGCTGACGATCCAGGGCAGGCGCTTGCCCAATTCTTTCATCATTAAATACATTGCCTATGGCATTGAGTGATGTTTTTTCGTTAATCGCTGCAGCCCACAATATATTTCTTGTTGTGTTGTTGCAGCGATTTTCGGGAACCTCTTCCAACAAGTTACTAATACTATTACTGCTGTCTATTTCACTGTGCCTGTGTGCTGATTTATGGATGTATTCAGGCATTGCTTATCAATTTCCGCAGCTTGCCCAAATCCTTTCACCTTTTTACTTAGTGATTGGTCCCTTGCTGTATTTATATGTCTGTTCTTCCCTAAAGATTTTTTCCAGCAGCAAAATTTTTGTGTTGTTGCATGGAGCGCCTGCAATGCTGTTTGCGTTATTGTTGTTTTTGGTCGCAATTAGCGCTAGCACACAAGAACTCCGCGTTTATTTATTGGAAGATAGAAACACCACCGGTGTGGATGGTTTTGGTATAGCTATACAGATCCATGTGGGAGTTTATATTTTTGCGAGTATTTGGCGCTGGTATCAATTTGATCGTGCCGTAAAAGCAGAGTTTTCCGCCGACATAGTGTCAACCATGCGCTGGTTAAAACAGGCATTGACTATTTTCCTGGTTATGTGGGGCATTTGGTTTGCTGGTGATTTGATTAGCGATACTGCCTACGCGCCAATAACAGATTTTGCCATGGTTATTGGTATCTACTTTTTAGGTTACAGTGCGCTATTGCACAGAAATATTGTGTTGCCTCCTGTTTTATCTGAATCGCCAGCTCAAGTTGAAGCATCTGCCTACACTGAAAATCCTCAATCTCAACGTTATGCCCGTGCGAAATTGTCGGGCGAGCGTGCCACTCAGTTAAAAAAAGCATTAGATGAATTGATGAATACCGAGCGACCTTATCTGGATGGCGATTTGACACTCACCAGCTTGTCCCATTCTTTAGAAGCGACAAATCATGAAATTTCCCAGTTATTGAACGAAGAAATGGCAGTGAGTTTTTTTGATTTTATTAATCGCTACCGCGTGCAGGAAGTGCAGCGCTGCTTAAGTGATCCTGCATATAAAACCCAATCCGTGCTGGAAATCGGATTGGCATCCGGATTTAATTCGAAGGCTGCATTTAATGCAGCCTTTAAACGATTTACCGGCGTGACACCGAGTGAATGGCGAAAAACATCCAGTTTATAATTTTAATACTGCATCTTGTAACAAACTGGTTACCCATGGATTGCTTTCATCAATTTCTGCGGTGTTGGTAATGCCAAATATTGCCGCGCTACCGCGCTGATCCATAAATACCAACGTTTTAAATCCGTCAGTTTCACCCAGATGATTAAGAATGATACCGTTGTTGAGTGTGGTTGACTGCCATCCCAACGCATAATCCTTATCGCCAAGGCGTTGGAGTTTTTCAATATAGCTGGCTGGGATCGGAGTATTTTTTCCACCTAATGCCAGTAAATGCCATTGCAAATATTTTGCATAATCTGCTCCGGTTAAACATAAGCTGCCTGCCGGGGCAATCAAATCATCAATTAATAATCGTTGTTCATCCTGAGAGCTGATTGTTTGCAACTGTCCCTTATTTCCTAGGTGTCCTAATGGTTGATTATCCAGATGCGTAGCGGGCATGGTATTGATGGCGCTGATATTTAGTGGGCCTAGCACCCAATTATTTACCAGGTTTGTGTAATTATCGTTACCCAATTTTTCCAGCATCGCACCCGCAACGGTGTAACCCGCATTGGAATAACTGAATGCCGAGCCAGGAATATTGTACGGACTTTGATTTAGCATCCAGGTAATTGCTGTCAATCTCCGTTGCCAGGGATCTTCGGGTAAATGGGCTGTTGCCAGAAAATTGCTAGCCTCTTCTGCCGATGTAAGTGCTAGTAATCCACTGCGATGATTAAGTAATTGTTCCAGCGTGACATTTTCGTAAGCAGGAAGAATTTTTCCTTTTAACTCAGGAAGTACTTCCAGGATTTTTGTATCCCAATGCAATAACCCTGATTCAATCATCCGTGCCGCTAACATGGCAGTAATGGATTTTCCGTTAGAGCCGATGGCGAAATACTGTTTTTCGGTCAGGTGCGCAGATTTATTTTTCTCCAGCACACCCGCTGAATCTACCTTGATGTCTGCCGGAGTTATCTTGCCTACAATAATCCCAACCAGTCCTTGGTTAACTGCTGTCTGGGCTACAGACGTGTCCTTGGATGGTTCGTCGTCTTTGCTGCTACCGCAAGCAACAATTCCCAGGCAACTGATAATCAAAAAAATTGGCAGAACGAGTCTTGATAAAAAGTGGGATGAAAACATAAAAGCTCCGTTTGGGTTGTTATTCGGGCTTTATGTTGTGTGTTGCGCAGGTGAAAATCGTCTTTTCCCATTGGATAAGACGCAAATACCGAGTTTCAGACAAAATAAAACCCGCTAATTGCGGGTTTTATGTTTTGCGAATAACTAATAATTAACGCGTACCGTAAACCACCATGGTTTTACCTTTCACCAGTACCAGCCCCTGATCTTCCAGAGTCTTCAGTACACGGCCAACCATTTCGCGTGAACAGCCAACGATACGGCCAATTTCCTGACGGGTGATTTTGATTTGCATACCATCGGGGTGAGTCATTGCATCAGGTTCTTTGCATAGCTCCAATAGCGTACGAGCAACACGACCAGTTACATCAAGGAAGGCGAGGTCGCCCACTTTACGGGTGGTAGCGCGTAAGCGACGTGCCATTTGGCTACCCAAAGCAAACAAAAACTCGGGATGCGATTCAGAAATTTCCTGGAATTTGGCATAACTGATTTCAGCCACTTCACATTCAGATTTAGCGCGTACCCACGCACTACGCGAATCTTTTTCGTCGAACAGGCCCATCTCCCCAAAGAAATCGCCATCGTTCAAATAGGCAACGATCATCTCGTGGCCTTCATCATCCTCAATAAGTACCGTTACTGATCCTTTCACGATGTAGTACAGGGAGTCACTCTTGTCGCCCGCATAAATAATGGTGCTTTTGGCGGGATAACGGCGACGGTGACAATGAACTAGAAATTCTTCCACATTCTTAATGTGCGGTGTTAGTGAGACAGCGACCAAGGTGTGGCTCCTGATTTTTGTAATGGTTGAGGGATTTTTATATGATTAATTTACATATGAAATTTATTATGACGACAAGGACGCTTGGCGGCTATAGAGGAGCCGTAACATCCTGAAAATTTGTGATGCAGTTATAAGCCTAGTTAATTGAATTGTCTAGAAAAAATGACTTTCTTAATGGCAAATGTTGAATAATGCGACATTTCGGCTTTGCACTTTTAATATGGTAGGCTACGCGCCTTCTCGAATGAACGGTAAATGCCGGGTGGATGAATTATGCAAGCAGTTGTGAAGTGGGTTGATGGCGCCCAATTTCTGGGTGAATCGGGCAGTGGCCACGCGGTATTAATGGATGGTCCGCCAGATCATGGCGGTCGTAATACCGGTGTACGCCCAATGGAAATGTTGTTATTGGGTTTGGGTGGTTGTTCATCGTTTGATGTTATGAGTATTTTGACTAAAGCCCGTCAGCAAGTAACTGATTGTCGCTGTGAACTAGATGCAGAGCGCGCGGAAGGTGTGCCGTCGCCATTTACTAAAATTCATATGAAATTTTTGGTAACCGGCAAAGACTTGAAAGAAACCCAGGTTAAGCGCGCCGTTGAGCTATCGGCAACTAAATACTGTTCAGCATCAATTATGCTGGAAGCGGGTGGGGTGGCGATTACTCACTCATATGAAATTCGTGAAGCTTGATTATCTGCTTGCTGCAGCGGATTTTACGGTGCTGGGGTTGTTTTAACGCGTACGCAGCACCGTAAGTTGAACTACACCAAGTGATTTAAATGTAATAACTGGTTTGTGTCATCGCTTTGGAAACCAGCGTCATTATTCCTTTCACGGGCATCGGAAAATTGTATCCGCCTGCACTCAATGCCATATCCGCGTGGCGAGCTTCATCTTCCAGCATTTGTTCAACCACAGCACGACTGCGCAGATCGGTAACGGGCAATTGCTCCAGATGGCTTTGCAGATGTTTGCAAACCTGATCTTCCGTCGCTGCTACAAAACCCAGGCTGACTTTATCACTCACCAAACCGGCGCCGGCGCCTATCGCGAAAGACAGTCCATACCAAACCGGATTGAGATAACTGGTATGGCTGCCCAGTGCATCGATTCGCTCCTGGCACCACACCAAATGATCAATCTCTTCTTCGGCGGCGTGTTCCATTTCGCTTCGCACTTGCGGCAATTTTGCAGTAAGTGCTTGCCCTTGATACAGCGCTTGTGCACAAACTTCTCCGGTGTGATTCACACGCATAAGGGCAGCAGCTTGTTTGCGCTCGTTATCACTTAGGTCTGCTTCATCAAGTGGGCGGGCAGGCGAGGGGCGCTCGCAGGTCATATCGCTACCGGCAGCGAGGGTGCGCAATGCACGGTCAGCGTTGATGATGAAATTGTCGATAAGACTGAGGTGTCGGGACATGGTCAGTTCTCCGCAGAAGGTACGTTATTAAAACAGAAATCCCGCGCAGGCTTAACCCTAATTTACTTGTATACAAGTAATGCTCTGACTATAGTCAAAAAATAATAATTTTTTCTGGCTAGCGGGGCTTTTTTCCATGTTTTTTCCTTTTTCCTTTCGCGTTTTTTCAATGGTGCTTGCAACAACTGCTCTGGCATCAACTGTGGCAGCCCAGCAACAACCGGTTCAAGCTCAGGACGCTATTTATAAAGATGCCTCGCGCACGTTTGAAATGCGTGCTGCTGATCTTGTAGCGCGAATGACGCTGGAGGAAAAAGTCATGCAAATGCTCAATGATGCTCCGGCAATTCCGCGTTTAGGTATACCTAAATACGAATGGTGGAACGAGGCTTTGCATGGTGTAGCTCGTGCCGGTGATGCCACCGTGTTTCCACAGGCGATTGGTTTGGCGGCGATGTTTGATCCGGCGTTAATTGGTGAGGTTGCGCGCGTAATTAGCGATGAAGGCCGTGCAAAGCATCATGAATTTGCCCGCCGCGATCAGCGTTTGCGTTATCAGGGGCTGACATTCTGGTCACCCAATATCAATATTTTCCGCGATCCACGCTGGGGGCGTGGTCAGGAAACCTATGGCGAAGACCCCTATCTCACCAGTCGTATGGGAGTGGAGTTTGTAAAAGGTTTGCAGGGTGATTATGTGGATGCACCAACAACCAGATATCGCAAAACGGATGCAACTGCCAAGCATTTTGCCGTGCACTCCGGTCCTGAAGCAGATCGTCATCATTTCGATGTTTCCCCGAGCGAACGCGATTTATATGAAACCTATTTGCCTGCATTTAAAGCGTTAGTGCAAGAGGGCAATGTTGCATCGGTAATGGGCGCTTATAATCGCGTTGGTGGTGAATCTGCATCCGCCAGCCAACGTTTGCTCATTGATATTTTGCGCAAGGATTGGGGCTTTACCGGTTATGTTGTTTCCGATTGCGATTCTATTGAAGATATTTTTCTGCATCACAACATTGTTAAAACGGCTGAACAAGCTGCTGCACTTGGTGTAAAAAAAGGTACTGAATTAAATTGCGGAAAAACTTATCACGCATTGGTCAATGCAGTTAAACAAGGCTTGATTAGCGAAGTAGAAATCGATGATTCGGTGCGTCGTTTATTTTTAACCCGTTTCCGTTTGGGAATGTTTGATCCTGTTGCCGATGTGGCCTGGGCGCAAATTCCGTATTCAATTAACCAATCAACCGCACACGATCAACTCGCACGCAAAGCGGCACAACAATCGATAGTATTATTAAAAAATAATGGCATTTTGCCGCTGAAAAAAACGGTAAAAAATATTGCGGTAATTGGCCCGACGGCAGATGAAGTAATGTCATTGCTTGGCAATTATTATGGAACACCGGCGGCGCCAGTCACTATTCTGCAAGGTATTCGCTCCGCTGTTTCACCGAATACACAAGTTGTGTATGCACGCGGGGTTGATTTGGTGGATGGGCGGGAAGACCCACGTGCGGCTGCAATAATTGATCCTGCTTATTTGCGTCCTTCTGCGAACTCAACCGAACAAGGCTTGCGCGGCGAATATTTCAAAGGCGTTGAGCTTGCTGGAAAACCCGTAATAACTCGTGTTGATTCACGCATTGCCTTTCGTTGGGATCGCGGCGCTCCTACAGACTCATTAGTCGCGCGCGGTGAAATTACCGCGAGTGCCGGTCTACCCGGCGATAATTTCAGTGTGCGTTGGACTGGGCAATTATTACCTCCGGTCTCCGGCACTTACGAATTAAATGTCAGTGCCAATGATGGCGTGCGTTTAAAGATTGATGGCAAAACAATAATCGATTCATGGCAATTGGCTGAGCGTTTACGCAGCCACAGTGCGCAAATTGAATTGCAAGCTGGTAAAGCGTATGACATCACTCTGGAATATTTTGAAGATATTCGCGATGCCGAAGTGCGCCTCGCCTGGCGTTTACCCGGTGCCAAAGCACCATTTGATGAGGCTGTCATCGCTGCAAAAAATGCGGATGTCGTTGTCTTTGTCGGCGGTTTAACCGGCGATGTCGAGGGTGAGGAAATGAAGGTGAATTATTCCGGCTTTGCCGGTGGAGATCGCACCGATATTCGTTTACCTGCTATCCAGCAAAAATTATTGGAAGCATTGCACAAAACCGGAAAGCCAATCGTTATGGTGTTGACTGGTGGCTCAGCGATGGCAATTGATTGGGCTGATAAAAATCTTCACGCAATTTTAATGAGTTGGTATCCCGGCCAGCGCGGCGGTAATGCCGTCGCGGATGTATTGTTTGGTGATACCAACCCTGCCGGGCGTTTACCAATTACGTTCTATAAGGAGAACGAAACATTACCGCCATTTGATGATTACTCCATGGTGAATCGCACTTACCGTTATTTTACCGGCACAGCGCTTTATCCTTTTGGTTATGGCTTGTCCTATACACGCTTTAATTATTCCGGATTGAAGCTCGACCAATCCCGTATCACTGCACAGCAGAAAATTAACCTGCAATTTCAGGTAAAAAATACCGGTAAATTCGCTGGCGATGAGGTTGTTCAGGTATATATTAAACCGCTGCAGCCACACCGTTCCCGTGCATTAAAAGAATTGCGTGCAGTGCAGAGAGTGCATTTGGATAAAGGTGAATCCCGCACTTTGTATTTTGCCTTGCAGCCTGACAAAGATTTACAGATTTATGACGAGCAGAAAAAAGCCTACGCTGTTGATCCTGGCGCTTATGAAATCCAGGTCGGTGCCTCCAGCAGCGATATTCGCGTGCAACAGGTGATTGAAGTCATAGCGCCTTAACAGTTTGTGTAAAAATTGATTGCAAGGTGTTGGTAGTCGCTGCATGCTTGTTTCCTGCAACGATAACGGCTGTTGAACGAAAACAGCTGTCGGATAGAAAGGAGACAAGCGTGCAAGATGTTGATGAAATAAAACTGTTGCTGGATTCACGTATACCGTTATTGGTAATCGAAACCTACGAAGAAAAGAAAGCACTGGATGTATTGCTGAAAGTGGCGAACAAACACAGTAAAGATTTGCATCGCTGGTCAGTTACTGATGGTTTGTCGCGTTTGAATTTTGGTCCGCAACTGGTTCCCAAAGGCGCAGAGTTGAATGAAGCGGAAGAAATGCTTCGCCATATCAAACAACAAATGCAGCCGGGAATTTATGCGCTGTGTGATATTCATCCATTCCTTATTGATCAGCCACAAATTGTACGGTTGTTAAAAGATATCGCACTTAATCACTTTGCTATTCCTCACACGCTGGTTTTCCTGAGCTACCAATTGCGCTTGCCGGCTGAATTGTCGCGTTACAGTGCGAGCTATGCATTGACCTTGCCTGATGAGGACAAAATTATGGAAATTATTCGTGATGAAGCCAAAGATTGGTCTGATCGTCATATGGGGGCTCGCGTCAAAACCGACAACGTTACGCTTAAAAAGCTTGTGAATAATTTGCAGGGGATGAATGCCAGTGATGTGCGCCGTTTGGTGCGCGGTGCAATCTGGAATGATGGATCCCTCAATGAAGACGATTTGCCGCGTATTAATAAAGCAAAATTTGCGTTGCTGGATATGGAAGGTGTTGTCAGCTTTGAGCAGCAAACGGAAGATTTCTCCAATGTTGGTGGTTTGCACAATTTAAAACGCTGGTTGCTAACGCGCCGCGATGCATTTAACGATGACGACTCTAAGCTCGATAGACCCAAAGGCATTTTGTTATTGGGAGTACAAGGCGGTGGTAAAAGCCTTGCTGCCAAAGCAGTCGCGGGTTTGTGGGGGTTGCCGTTAATGCGGATGGATGTAGGTGCGCTCTACAATAAATTTCATGGCGAAACCGAACGCAATTTGCGCGAAGCCTTAAAGTTAGCCGATGCAATGTCGCCCTGTGTGTTATGGCTGGATGAAATTGAAAAAGGGATGGCGCAGGATGGTAATGATAATGGCGTATCGCAACGTTTACTTGGCACATTGTTAACCTGGATGGCGGAGCGGCGCACGCGAGTATTTATCGTGGCAACCAGTAATGATATTTCGCGCTTGCCACCGGAATTAATTCGTAAGGGGCGCCTGGATGAAATCTTTTTTGTCGATCTGCCAGAGCTGGCAGTGCGCAAGGATATTTTTGCGATTCATTTGCGCAAGCGCGATTGTCCACTACCACATTTTGATCTGGAAAAATTAAGTCAAGCTACGCAAGGATTTTCCGGTTCGGAAATAGAACAGGCGATTATTGCTGCACTGTATTCTGCATCTGCAGAAGGTAAGCCGATAAGTACAGATATACTGCTGCATGAAATTGCGGCGACCAGTCCTCTATCTGTCGTTATGGCAGAACAGATTGCGCAGTTGCGTGTTTGGGCTGAAGATCGCACAATTCCTGCGTGATTATCCTTTTTTATTTGTGCTCTCTCAGTCGGGAGAGCAAATCAGGTTTAACGAATGACAACTGCGAACGAGCAAGACATCGCCATTGTTGATAATTGGTTAAACATTGCGCGCAAAGTGCCATCGCCCAATTTCAACCAACGCCCGCCAAATACACGGATCAGTTTGCTGGTGATTCATAATATCAGTTTGCCACCCGGGGAATTTGGTGGTGGATATGTGCAGCAATTTTTCCAGAATCAATTGGATGCAAGCCAGCATCCCTATTTTGTAACAATTGCTGCTTTGCAGGTTTCTGCGCATTTATTCATCGAACGCGACGGTAACGTGACGCAATTTGTCGCGTTTGATCAACGTGCATGGCATGCGGGCACTTCCAGTTTTGGCGGTATAGCCAACTGCAACGACTATTCAATTGGAATAGAATTGGAAGGTACGGATACCCTGGCTTACACCGATAAACAGTACGCTGCGCTTGCGAAAGTGACTCGCCAGCTGCTGTTGACTTATCCTACACTTACACCTGAGCGTATTACTGGCCATGAGCAGATCGCTCCCGGGCGCAAAACAGATCCGGGCCCCGCATTTGATTGGCCGCGTTTTTCTGCATCCTTGTGAGCCCGATTTTTAATTCACGAGTTGTGTAAGCGTTAAACTTCAAGAGTTAACCATTATGATTTTTCTCAGTTTGGTCGTGGTACTTGGAATTGTGTATTGGTTGGGATCAGCCAGTGTTTTGCACTACGACGGTTGGTTCCGCTGGCTGATTAATCGCCTGCAAAAAGTGCCCGGTTTTTCATCGGTAGCAGGATTGCCGTTGGCGCTTTCACTGATAATCCCACTGGCGGTGCTTGTCGTTATATTTGTGATCATTAACCAGGCATTTGATAAATCTTGGATTTGGTTGTTTTTGCTCTACTCCGTTGTGTTGCTCTACAGTCTGGGGCGCGGCGATATAGTGGCGGATGTAAAAGAATATATTGAGTTGGCCACGCGTGGTGACTCGGTGGCTGCGGCTCAACTGCTGGATCGTGTGCGCGGGAATAGCGATGTAGATCCGATAGTGGGTGATGTATCCGATTGGCGCACCTTGCATACAGAAGCATTAAAAATTATCGCCTATCGCGGCTTTGAACGTACATTTGCGGTACTTTTCTGGTTTTTTATTGCAGGTCCGTTCGGCGCGTTACTATATCGATTGAGTGTTTTGTACCGCGATTTTTCCGAGCATGATAGTGACGCCGCGAAAATGGCAAGTAAATGGCTTTGGTTGTTGGAATTCCCATCCGTACGTTTGATGGGATTGACCTGGGCATTTGTTGGTAACTTTGAAACTTGTCCGTTGCGCAATAATTTACTGGATGTGCAGAGTTCGTCTGAACACGTATTGAACGAATGTTTGCGCGGTGCTTTAGGCGCGCCCACAGAAAGCTCTACTGAGGTTCTGGCAACATTGAATCCGGAGCAAAAGGCAGAGTTGCAAGAGGAAATGGAGGAGGAAACCCAGGATATCATTGAGGATCTCACGGGGGATGTAGTGACCACTCACACTGAGCCTGCGTACTCGTTTGCATTAATTAAATCCAGTGTGCCTCTCTATACGCGTTCATTGTTGTTCTGGGTATGCGCCATCGCTTTCGCTACCCTGATTGTTTAAAGCTTAATTTGAAATTGATTGAGGTTTAGTTATGCCATCGTTTGATGTGGTTTCGGAAGTTGATAAACACGCGTTGACCAACTCGGTTGATCAGGCCCAGCGTTTGATTACCAACCGTTTTGACTTTAAAGGCGTGAACGCAAGTTTCGAACTTAAGGAATATGAGATTACCCTTACCTCTGATGTTGAAATGCAACTTGACCAAATGCTGGATTTACTCAGGCCTGCTATGGCAAAAAATGGCATTGATGTGAGTTGTCTGGAAATTGGCCAAGTAAGAAGTGCAGGCAAGCAGGTGAAGCGTGACGTCACTGTGCGCACGGGGATCGACAAAGATTTGGCCAAGAAAATTGTTGCCTTGGTGAAAGACAAAAAATTAAAAGTTCAAGCCAGTATTCAAGGCGAACAAGTGCGCGTCACTGGCAAAAAGCGTGACGATTTGCAGGAATGTATCGCGGCCTTACGCGCAGCGGAATTGGGAATGCCAATGCAGTTTGAAAATTTCCGCGATTAATGGTAATTCGCAATTGCAATAAAAAAGCCCTGTTCAAATTGAACAGGGCTTTTGTTTTTTGGCGTAGCCCGTAAGGAGTGAAACGTATTACGGGATTTTCGTCGCAGTGTGTCCCGTATCGCGCATGTTCCATACGTGCTACAAACTGATCAGGATTTTTGCAGTCGGTTCCATAGCCAGGCCAGGATTAACAGCGTGGGTATTACCGACAAGCTACTAAAAATATAAAACCAGGAATAGCTGGTTGCTTCAACAATATAGCCAGACAACCCGCCAATAAATTTTCCCGGCAAATTCGCCAATGATGCCAGTAATGCATATTGCGTCGCGGTGAAATTCTGGTTGGTCAGGCTGGACATAAATGCTACCAACACTACCCCCGCAAAACCCTGGGAAATATTATCGGCGCTGATCGCCGCAAAAAACGCCCATTCCTGGCCTGGGTTATTGGCCATCAATAAATAAGCAATGTTAGAAAATGAAACAATAATGGTGGCAAGTACCAGCATGCTGCGCATACTGAATGCGGCGATACATATTCCCCCGATAAATGCGCCGGCGATTCCCACCCAAACGCCGAACAGTTTGGATACTGTAGCGATATCGGCTTTGGTATAACCTGAATCCAGATAAAACGGTCCGGACATAACCCCAATCATTTGATCGGGCAATTTAAACAAACCGACAAAGACTAATAATGCCAGGGCCAGCCATAGGCCATTGCGTGAAAAAAATTCCTGGAAGGGTTTGATAAACGCATCAATGAGACGGACTTCGCGCACCGCCAGCGCTCGCGCAGTGTCGGGTTCTTTGCAAATAATCGATGCGCCAAGTGGGATAAGGAGGCATAGTGCCATGATTAAATAGGCATTGGTCCAGCCCAACAATTCAGCGAGATAAAGGGCAATCGCACCTGATAAAATCAGGGCAATGCGATAACCTAAAATGTAAGTTGCAGCGAGCGCTGCCTGATATTCGATGGGCGCAACTTCAATACGGTAAGCATCCACAACCGTATCCAATGTCGCCCCTGCAAATGCAGCAATTCCCACTAAAACAATAAAAATGCCGAGCGATGATTCTGGCCCCAACAATGCGATTGCTACCAACGTAGCAATCAATAATAGTTGTGACACAACCAGCCAGCCTTTGCGGCGCCCCAAAAAAGGCAAGCTGTATCGATCGATCAGTGGTGCCCATAAAAATTTGAGCACGTAAAAAAAGCCGGCGAAGCTGATTAAACCAATCACACTTAATTCAAACCCGACATCACGCAACCAGGTCGAGAGCGTCATTCCCCCCACCAATAAAAAGGGCAGGCCTGAGCCAAGGCCAAGGCAAAATAACGTCAGTGCAGACGGGGTGGCAAACGCACGTTTTATTCCGCTCCAGCCTTTGTAATTATTGTCAGTTGTATCTTGGGGGGATGAAGTCATGGCTGGTTTCTGGTGATAAGTCGTTAATTATTGTAACCGTAAATGCGCAGGCTGATTTTATTGTTTTTGAATTCAACACCTTCCGCTTCAAGACGACGCCTTTGCTCCAAATGACTTGGCGAGCCTTCCGGTAATGAAATCTTTCCTTGTGAATTAATAACCCGGTGCCAGGGTAATTCGGTATTTTCCGGCAAGCCACAGAGTACTTTTCCTGCAAGGCGAGCATTTCCCGGTAAGCCAGCTAGTGCGGCTAATTGGCCATAGGCGATAACCTTTCCTTTCGGGATACTCCTTAACGCAAGATAAATTGCTGACTTGTTCTGTGCAAAAGAGGTTTGCGCGGACGAAGAGTCTGTCGATTTGCTGGGTATGCCTACTACTTTTTTCGTTAATGTTTTTACCGGCTTTTTCATCGCGATACCAAAATGCGGGAAATTGACTTGTATTTACCTGCCTAAACCCAGGCCTAACCAATATTTACACTATTAACATTTTTGACATTGCAGCGCTGGATGCCGATTACTTTAATGAATATCTCCATTCAGGTAAAACCGGCGGGTTAATTGTGAAGCATTTTGTCATTTTATTTGGCTGGTTGTTTGCGATCAGTGCACAAGCGGGGATGATCGAGTTAATCAATGGCGATCGTCTGGAAGGTGAATTGGTTCGCCTGGATGGGGAGCATGTTGTTTGGAAATCCAGTAATTTTGGCGAGCAATGGATCACTAAGGCAAAGATCAAAAATATCCAATCAGGGCGCCCATTAAAAATTAACGGTAGTAAAGCCGCGTGTCAGCTGCAAAATATGGAAGGCGGAGATTTGGTTTATCAATGTGAAAATTCTTCCCGTGTGCGCCGTTCGTCATTGTTAACCATTAAAACGCTGATGCCCTATGAAGATTATAAAAAAGGTGCGTTTGTACATCGCGGGCGGTTGAATTTGTGGGGTGCTTATTCGCGTGGCAATGAAGTGCGCGATGAATGGAATTTGCAGACTGAAATGGAATTTCGTCGTAGCGATTTTCGTCATGTGGTTGGCGGTGAATTTGCACGTGCATCCTGGAATCATGCGCCGGCGCAAGATCGCTGGAACAGCCGCTATTCGCTCGATTGGTTTTTGGCCGACCACTGGTTTTGGTATAACAGCTTGCTCGCGGGTGCTGATCCGCAGCGGGGTATGGACAGTTATCGCAGCCTGGGTTCCGGTGCGGGCTATCAGTTTTTTGAAAATCAAAAGTCGGCACTCTCGTTAAAAACAGGGGCTGCTTATATGGATGAGCAATATATTGTTCCACAGCATATCGCTGATGAATTTGCCGCCGAGGATGAGTTTATGGCGTTCCGCCTCGCTACCGATTTTCGCTACGCTATGCCGTGGGGCGTGGGATTTTTCCATAATAATGAAGTGTTGCAGTCGACAGAGGATAAGCCCAACTGGCGCTTGAAGACGTCCACCGGGTTAAGCTCGATGATCCTCAAGCGCATTTATTCAGAATTTAAAGTCGATTACTGGCTGGATAATGAACCGCAACCCACACGCAAAAGTGCGGATACCCGCATGTCGCTGGGGGTGAGTTACAAGTGGTAGACTAGCTGCCCATTTATTGTTGTGGATTGATTGCCAATGCGTCTGTTGCCTCTGTTGTTATTTCCCTTCCTTGAGCTTTGGCTGATGATTGTGATCGGCGATGAGGTAGGGGCGTTGGCTGTTATTCTTTGGTTAATAGCAATGATTGTGGTGGGGGTAAACCTGCTGCGTTATCTGGGTGCTGCGAGTATGTTAAAAGTTGCCCAAAATGCGCGCACCGGCGAGTTGCCCGGTGTCGCTATCGTCGAAGGTTTATTTAAGGCCATAGGGGCAATATTGCTGATCATTCCGGGGTTCATCACTGATTTCCTGGCGTTGATTTGTTTTATTCCCTGGTTCCGCCGTCTGCTAATCAAGCGTTGGGTAGCAAAAATGACGGTTCGTGCCGCTGGTTTTGCCAACCAACAATCTCCTTTTGGTCGTGATCCTTATGGCGCGGGAAATGTTTATGATCACGATGGATCCGCAAGGGCAGATGCCAATAACCAGCATGACGGGGTATTAATCGAACAGGAAAAACTTCAACCCCGGGATAATTCCAGCCCACCTGATTCTAAAAGGCCTTAATTCAGGATTTTTTCATATTTCCCGTTGAAATCCCCAAAGCCAGCCCCACATAGGTTGTCACCGCTTTCGGCCACCGGTTTCCGGACGCTCCGGAGTATCGGCGGCCATCTGGATAGCCTTGAAACTTTCAGGGTTGTCCCTATAAACCTCACGCTGGAGTCGCATCGCTCAGTCAACCTGAGCCGGACTCCCTGTTTAGTAAAAATTGATTGTTAGGAGACATAGCTTCATGAAAATTCGTCCATTGCATGATCGCGTTGTGGTTCGCCGCAAAGAAGAAGAAACCAAAACTGCCGGCGGCATCATCCTGTCCGGTTCTGCTAAAGAAAAGCCTAATCAAGGTGAAGTGGTTGCTGTAGGTAACGGCCGCGTATTGACCAGTGGTGAATTGCGTCCACTGGATGTGAAAGTGGGTGATGTTGTGGTATTCGGCAAATACGCCGGTAGCGACACTATCACTGTTGACGGCGAAGAGCTGGTAATCCTGAGCGAATCAGACATCAAGGCTGTGTTGGAATAATTCCACGGCCCGAGTAGCTTAAACATAAAGTCAGCTTCCCCTGAGTTTCTGACGAAAACGAATTTAAAAAGGTATTGAGTATCATGACAGCTAAAGAAGTTAAGTTTGGTGATAGCGCCCGTCAACGTATGCTGGCCGGTGTAAACATTCTGGCAGATGCGGTTAAAGCAACCCTGGGTCCAAAAGGCCGTAACGTGGTTCTGGAGAAATCTTTCGGTGCTCCAACCATCACCAAAGACGGTGTTTCTGTTGCCAAAGAAATCTCCCTGAAAGACAAGTTTGAAAACATGGGCGCGCAAATGGTGAAAGAAGTTGCGTCCAAAGCGTCTGACGACGCCGGTGACGGTACTACTACTGCAACCGTTCTGGCGCAAGCCATCGTTAACGAAGGTTTGAAGTCTGTTGCTGCAGGCATGAATCCGATGGACCTGAAGCGCGGTATCGACAAAGCAATCGCCGCTGCTGTTAAACACGTTCAATCTATCGCTGTTCCTTGCGCTGACACCAAGTCTATCTCTCAAGTAGGTAGTATCTCTGCTAACAGCGATACCTCTGTGGGTGAGCTGATTGCGGAAGCGATGGAAAAAGTAGGTAAAGAAGGCGTTATCACTGTAGAAGAAGGCACCAGCCTGGAAAACGAGCTGGACGTGGTAGAAGGTATGCAATTCGACCGCGGTTACCTGTCTCCTTACTTCATCAACAACCAGGACAGCATGAGCGTTGAGCACGATCATCCGTTCATCCTGTTGGTTGACAAGAAAATCTCCAACATCCGTGAATTGCTGCCAGTGCTGGAAGGCGTTGCCAAGTCTGGCAAGCCGCTGATCATCGTTGCAGAAGATATTGAAGGCGAAGCGCTGGCAACTCTGGTGGTAAACAACATTCGCGGTATCGTGAAAGTTGCCGGTGTTAAAGCACCTGGTTTCGGTGATCGTCGTAAAGCCATGTTACAAGACATTGCGGTATTGACTGGCGGTACTGTAATTTCTGAAGAAGTTGGCCTGGATCTGGAAAGCGCTACCCTGGAGCATTTGGGTACTGCAAAACGCGTAACCATGAACAAAGACAACACCACTATCGTTGATGGTGCTGGTAACGCTGAAGAGATCAAAGCGCGCGTACAGCAAATCCGTGTGCAAATCGAAGAAACCTCTTCTGATTACGATCGCGAAAAACTGCAAGAGCGCGTAGCTAAACTGGCTGGCGGTGTTGCGGTAATCAAAGTAGGTGCTGCTACCGAAGTTGAAATGAAAGAGAAGAAAGCGCGCGTTGAAGACGCCCTGCACGCGACCCGTGCTGCGGTGGAAGAAGGCGTGGTTCCTGGAGGCGGTACTGCATTGATTCGTGCCGTTGCTGCTATCGCAGACTTGAAAGGTGATAACGAAGACCAAAACGCTGGTATCACCATCGCACGTCGTGCAATGGAAGCGCCGTTGCGTCAAATCGTTGCTAACGCTGGTGATGAGCCATCAGTCGTTGCTGACTCTGTGAAGAAAGGTTCCGGTAACTACGGTTACAACGCTGCTACTGGTGTGTATGGTGACATGATCGAAATGGGTATCCTCGATCCAGCTAAAGTAACCCGTACCGCACTGCAAGCTGCCGGTTCTATCGCTGGCTTGATGATCACTACAGAAGCAATGGTTGCTGATCTGCCAGAAGATAAACCAGCCGGTGGTGGCCATAGCCATGATATGGGTGGCATGGGTGGTATGGGCGGCATGATGTAATTGCCCTGATGCCTATGAATATGCGCGCAAAAATCGTGTTTTTCCCCGTTCATGACTGGCACTTTTTTGGTGCCAGCCGTGACGGCTCATAATTTTGCGTTATAGTTACGGCCCTTTTGGGCCGTAACTATTTTTAATCATGAGTAAATTACTAAGCTGTTATTATTCGGCCCGCACATGATTAATTGAATTTTGTTTTATCTAAAGAACTGATTTGATCGATACAACCGTGAATTAGGAGAAACATCATGGCTTTTGAATTACCAGCACTTCCTTATGCCAAAGACGCCCTGGCGCCACATATCTCTGCAGAGACTCTGGATTACCACCACGGCAAACACCACAAAGCATACGTGGATAAATTAAATACTCTGGTTCCTGGTACCGAATTTGAAGGCAAGAGCCTGGAAGATGTAATCAAATCTTCTACCGGTCCAGTATTCAACAATGCTGCGCAAATCTGGAACCACACGTTCTATTGGCACTGCCTGAGCCCTAACGGTGGCGGTGCTCCAACAGGTGCTGTTGCTGAAGCCATTACCAAAGCATTTGGTTCTTTCGATAAATTCAAAGAAGACTTCACCAACTCTGCAATCAATAACTTTGGTTCTTCATGGACCTGGTTGGTGAAAAAGGCAGACGGTTCTGTTGCTATCGTAAATACCAGCAACGCAGCAACGCCACTGACTGATTCTTCTGTAACGCCAATCCTGACTCTCGATTTGTGGGAACACGCTTACTACATTGATTACCGCAATTCGCGTCCAAACTACATTGGTGCTTTCTGGTCATTGGTAAATTGGGAATTCGTGAACGCCAACTTCGCCAAGTAATAATAAGGCGCAGGTATTTAGTGGCATCACTAAAAAAACGGGCTTCATGCCCGTTTTTTTATGGCTTTTGTACGAGGTTTATTGCTGATACTGGCCTATGTTTGTACTAGCCGCTGCTATAAAATGCGCGCACACTGAGTTATTCCTCCCAAATTACTGAATTGTTTAAGGTATTGTTGTTATGGAACGCAGAGAACCCACACTGTCCACTGGCGGAGTATCCGAACAGCCCGAGCCGCGTCGCCAACAATCCCTCGTGCCGGATCATGATGAGCAGCCCTCACGCCCGACGCGCAGACCTACCCCCACCTCAAATGTTGCTTACGCTCCGGCACCGTCCAGCAGCCTGCCTGCTATCGCATTGGTCGTTGCCCTTATTGCAGTGGGCGGTGCCGGATTTTTGGGATGGCAATTGTTCGAAGCGCAAACCCATCTCAAGCAAGCTGATGAGCGTATTAAAGGATTGGAGGAGCAGTTGAATTTGACCTCAGAGCAATCTAGCGGATCGGTCATTGCGATTGAAGCTAATCTCAAAAAAGTAGATGCAGAAGTGCGTCGTATAGCCGGTGTGGTGGAGGAGCATCGCAAAGGCCTTGCGGCAAATGGTGAAAAAATTGCGGCAGTTGGACGCGATACTGCCAATGCACAAAAAGCGATCGCGGATGGAAAAACTGCGCTTGCATCGCTGAAGCAAGAAGTTGCTGCCAATAAAACAACTTCCGATGCAGCGGCGGCAAAAATTGATGGCATGACCACCGGTGTTAGCCAACAAACCCAACGCGTACAAAACATGAAAGAAGAATTGGATAAAATGGCATTAGAGATGACTGCGTTGGATAGCCTTGCATCGCGCACCAAAAATAACGAAGAAGCCATTTCTGCAATTGATGATTTCCGTCGCAGTACCAACCGTGAAATCCTGCAAATAAAACAACAATTAGGCACTGCTCCAAAATAGTTTCTGCTTTAAAAATACGCTCGCCAAATGGCGGGCGTTTTACTTCTACAGCATTTGTTTTCACCGCAAGTTTTTTTGAAAGTGTTTACTACGTTTATTGAGTTGTACTTTTTTCAGCAAGACGAGAAATGATTATGCCAACCGTGATTCGCCAACAAGATCTTATCGACAGCGTCGCCGATGCGCTGCAATTTATTTCCTACTATCACCCCGTTGATTTTATCCAAGCCATTCACAAAGCGTACGAACGCGAGCAAAACAAAGCCGCGAAAGACGCGATGGCGCAAATCCTGATTAACTCGCGCATGTGTGCCATGGGGCATCGCCCGATTTGCCAGGATACCGGTATCGTAACGGTATTTGTAACTGTGGGTATGGATGTACAGTGGGATGCGCAAATGAGCCTCACCGATATGGTTAACGAAGGTGTGCGTCGCGCTTACAACAATCCCGATAATGTATTGCGTGCATCGATTTTGTCTGACCCGGACGGCGCGCGTAAAAATACCGGCGATAACACACCTGCGGTAATTCACTACAACATTGTTCCCGGCAATACGGTCGACGTTCATGTTGCGGCGAAAGGTGGTGGCTCTGAAGCCAAAACCAAATTCGCGATGTTGAATCCATCGGATTCTGTTGTTGATTGGGTGCTGAAAGTCGTTCCTGAAATGGGCGCAGGCTGGTGTCCGCCTGGCATGCTGGGAATTGGTATCGGCGGAACTGCAGAAAAAGCCATGCTGCTTGCGAAAGAAGCGTTGCTTGATCCGGTTGATATTCAAGAGTTGCAAGAGCGTGGTGCAAGCAATCGCTATGAAGAGTTACGTATTGAATTATTCGATAAAGTAAACCGATTGGGTATTGGTGCCCAGGGCCTTGGTGGTTTAACGACAGTAGTGGATATCAAAATCAAAGATTATCCAACCCACGCAGCTAATAAAGCCATCGCCATCATTCCTAACTGTGCTGCAACGCGTCACGCGCATTTTGTATTGGATGGTTCAGGCCCATCATTCCAGACTCCACCGGCGCTGGAAGATTATCCGGAAATCAGTTGGGACGTCGGCAGTAGTGTGCGCCGCGTGAATATGGATACCGTGACTCCGGAAGATGTACTGGAGTGGAAAACCGGTGAAACCATTTTGCTCTCTGGCAAGATGCTGACTGGTCGCGATGCGGCGCATAAGAAAATGACTGACCTGCTCGCCAAAGGTGAATCGCTGCCGGTGGATTTGAAAGGTCGCTTCATTTATTACGTAGGTCCGGTTGATCCCGTGCGCGATGAAGTTGTTGGCCCGGCAGGTCCGACGACCGCGACCCGTATGGATAAATTCACGCGCACCATGCTGGAGCAAACCGGTTTGCTCGGCATGATTGGTAAATCTGAGCGCGGTCCAACCGCAATCGATGCGATTCGCGATAACAAATCTGTCTATCTGATGGCCGTTGGTGGTGCAGCCTATCTGGTAGCCCAAGCGATTAAATCATCAAAAGTTCTTGGCTTCCCCGAATTAGGGATGGAAGCTATTTACGAGTTTGATGTGAAGGATATGCCTGTTACCGTCGCGGTAGATTCACGCGGCGAATCGGTTCATACCACCGGGCCAAAGATCTGGAAAGCAAAAATAGAAGAGGGTGTTGTAGAAGTTAAATGACTTTTCATTAACTTCACACTCAAGAAGCGGCAGCTAATAACTGCCGCTTTTTTTATGCAAAAAAAATTACATTTATAAATTGAGAGAATAAAAAATAAATTACTAGATGTAATTAATCACCGGAAACTTTTAAAAATTATTGCACTGTTTTTGACGACGTAAAATTTTTTATCAAAATCCCTGCAAACACAGCATTAGAGAATAAACCTGCTACTTTTAAATCATTCCACTGTAATAGCCATTTGAGGTAAGTGGCGGCTATTGCATTATTTGCGATGGAGTCATGGAGTTGGAAGCGCGTATGCAGGCAAAACGGGTGACGTTTTTTTTAGCAGCTGGAATAAGTGGCTGTCTTGTTTCCTACTTTGTATATCCCGTTGCCGGGCCTGTAGTTGCATGCGTTATTTTGGCGTTGGATAAATGGCATTCGCCAGAAATAATAACGGCGATTTCTTCTGGTAACCACCCGGGTGGCAACATCACTTCAGCTCAAACGTTGCAGGAGGCAAGTATTCTTTTCAATCAGGTATTGCAGGAAAGTAAAGAAAATTTACAGGCGCAAATCGGTATTCAAGCCGACGCGGTTAATACTTTGAGTAATGCATTTAACCAGATCAAGGAGCTACTGGAATCGCAACAACGCGATGTGAAGCGCTTGTTATACGAAGCCGGCGATGATCAGAGTCTGGATACCATTTCGGCGCGCATGAGTTTATTTGCAGAAAATACTTATAACTTGCTCAACCGGTTTGTCGATACCACAGTCAATATGAGTGCATCGTCCATGGAGTTGGTGGAAAAAGTTGGTGCTATTGCTGATCAAATGCCGCAAGTATTAAAAGCGTTGAAAGATATTGATCAAATTGCATCGCAAACTAATCTCCTTGCATTGAACGCGGCGATTGAAGCTGCACGCGCGGGCGAAAGTGGCCGTGGTTTTGCGGTGGTTGCCGATGAAGTGCGCGCATTATCAACACGTTCTGCCGGTTTTAGTCTGGATATACAAAAACAATTACGTGCAATTGCAGCGGCTATTGATGATTTAACCCAAACTGTTGGTGACGTTGCAGCGCAAGATATGACTTATGTTTTGCAAGCCAAAGGTGAAATGCAAAAAATTAGCGACAACATGATTCATAAAGCTGACAAGGATCAGGTAATAACAGAATCAATGGAGCAACAAGTTGTACAGCTGGTTGATGCATTACACAACGCCATGCGTGCGATGCAATTTGAAGATATGTCTACGCAAAATATGCGCTATATGATCCAGCGTTTGGATGAGTTAATTCCAGTCAGTCATTCGCTGGCAGATGCATCAGCCGGCTTTTCGCAATTGAGCATTGCATTGGGGCACTATAAGGAAAATGAAATGCGCACTAAACACAACCCGGTGTCTGCAACGTCTGTTGAAAGTGGAAGTGTTGATCTTTTTTGATAACGGTTATGGGAGCACCCTATGAGCAACTCTGCAGTCATAAAAATGCCGAAGCGGTTTGACTATTCATCCAGCGCAGATTTTAACGGCGCAATTGCAAGTGCATTGGAACATCCGGGAATAATTACACTGGACTGTATCGAGCTGGAATATATAGACAGTGCCGGCATTGGCTTATTGGTGATGTCACAAAAAAAAGCGCAGTCACGCAACTCAAAACTCATCATGATTAATCTTAAAACTGCACCTAAAGAAATTCTGAATCTGGCTAACTTGCAAAAAATTATCGACATTCGTTAATAGATATTAATTGATGCGAGTGAATTGATTAAACATTATTTAATTAGATGCTATTTGATTGGAATGTGGGTGTGATCTGTTATGACAACAACAGCAACCGTTATATTACCTGGTCGTTTTGATTATGGTTATCACAAAGATTTTCAGCGCCAATGTGCCGAGCATATTGAAAATCCGGAAATTAGCGGCTTAATTTTTGATTTCAGCAGAGTCGAATATGTGGACAGTGCTGCGCTGGGAATGATGCTGATGTGGCAGCGAAGAGCCGCCTCTGCCAGCAAAAAAATGTTTATTAAAGGTGCAAAAGGCGCTACAGCCCAAATACTGGAAATGGCCAATATGCAGCGAATTTTTGAATATATTTGACTGTTTGTTTCATCAGGTTTTTGCTTCCATTTAATTCTTGGTTTAACTACAACAGCGGCGTATATGGTAATTGCAGCGGCTCAAGCAGATTTCTCCAACAGCATTTTTGTAGTGGATGATGATCTATTTCTTAATGAACTATTTTGCCAGTTTTTGCAGGGAAAAGGTTTTATCACTCACAGTGCAGGCAGTCTTGCTGAAGCTGTTTTAATTATTGAAAAAGGTACGGCCACAGATCTTATTTTACTGGACTACAACCTGGGGGACGGTACCGGCCTGGATTTTTTGGCGCGCTTGCAACGGATTTCCGGCAACAATATCCCACCGGTGATTATGGTTAGTACGAACGAAGATCCTTTGTTTTTGGAAAATTGTTTTGCGGCTGGTGTCGCAGATTATGTTATTAAACCGGTCAATCTTTCATTGCTGGCATTGAAGGTGACTGCATTAATCAGGTCAGTGACTTTGCAGCGTTTGATTAGTCTGCAAAATATTGAGCTTGAGCGATTCAAACAAGATGCTGAACGCGAGGAGGCGGTTGCTAAATTTACCTATGAATATTTGCTGCGTCATAACAGCCAAATTATTGATGGTGTCAGTATATGGTTAAAACCGTCAACGTCGTTTAGTGGTGATATAGCCATTTCAAAAATTTCACCCGGTGGCGATTTATATTTTTTATTGGCTGATGCGACAGGGCATGGATTGTCAGCGGCGATTACCGTCATGCCGGTAGTTTCAATTTTTAACACCATGGTAGCAAAAGGATTTGATTTGCAACCCATCGTTATTGAAATGAATCGCAAGCTGGTGCGCGATACACCCCATGACCGCTTTGTGGCCGCCGTAGTGATACACATTCAGCAGGTGCGCAATGAGATTCATATATGGAATGGTGGTATGCCTACGGCTTACTGGATCTGGAATGGAGAAATAACCCGGCAATTTAAATCGCGGCATATGGCGTTGGGAATTTTGGAAGATGATCGCTTCGATGCCAATGTAGAAAGCTGGCGCCCTACTAACAATGGCATGTTGTTCACATGCAGCGATGGTCTACTGGAAGAAACTAACAAACAGGGTGAATGTTTTTCCAACGAACGGTTGCTCGATATTATTCATTCAGATCCTGAAGATTTGCAACGTTCGGTTATTGATGCTTTAGCGGAGCATTCCGGAAATTCATCTTATATCGATGATGTTTCTATTTGCATATTAACACCGGCACGGATTCCGCAGGGCAGGAATATTGCCGCTGATGAAAAGTCGACTCAGGGCCATATTGAAGAAGAACTCTCGGATTTTTTTTGGCACATCCGCATTAGTGGAAAAAAATTATCCAATTGCGAGTTGCCACCTTTATGTAACAAGTTTTTGCAGCATATTGGTATCGAACAAAATTTTTGTCAGATTATTTTTTTAATTGTTAGCGAAATGATCAGCAATGCATTGGATCATGGCATCTTGCGCCTGGATTCAAATTTAAAAGAGGAGCCGGAAGGGTTCTCGCGCTATTTTCAAGAACGTGAAGCCCGCCTGGCTCGATTAACCAGTGTCGATGCTATTGATTTGAAACTGCGCTGGGAATCATCACCTTCCGGAGCACAATTGGTTGTTAGTGTGGAAGACACCGGTGAAGGCTATGGCTATTCCACCGCATGGTCACAGCGTGATGATCTCCTTTCCGGGCGTGGCTTGCGCATGATTAAAAGCTTGTCCAAACAGGTAGAAATATTTCCACCGGGAAATCGTATTGAAGCGGTTATTAGTACCAGTTGATACAACACGTTTAGGAAAACTGTTATGAGCAAACAAGTATTAATTGTGGATGATTCGGTATCGGTGCGGCAAATGGTAGAAGCTACGTTGAAATCAGCGGGCTATATCGTCACTGCAGCAAAAGACGGCCTGGAAGCCTTAAACATTTGTAAAACCCGCAGTTTTGATTTTATTTTGACGGATCAAAATATGCCGAATATGGATGGGCTTACGTTTATTAAATCGACGCGTGCGCTGCCGGCACATTTGCGTACACCGATTGTAGTATTGACCACAGAAGCCAGCGATGCGATGAAAGCACAAGGTCGCGCAGCAGGTGCAACCGGCTGGATGGTAAAACCGTTTGATCCGGCGAAACTGTTGGAGATTGCCAAAAAAGTGATGGGTTAATCAACTAGCCAATATGGCGAGCCCAAATAACTGCGCAACATAACCGGTCATCGGGTAAAACCCCGAAAATTTCGAAGGACGTGAATATGTCTATCGACATGCAACAATTCCATGCTGTTTTCTTTGAGGAAAGCCAGGAGCACCTTGAAGAAATGGAGCAGCTATTGCTAGCTCTGGACATAGAGGATCCAGACCCGGAAATGCTTAATAGTATTTTTCGTGCTGCCCATTCCATTAAAGGTGGCAGCGGGATTTTTGGTTTTGATGCGTTAGGCAGTGTCACCCATATTATGGAAAATCTGCTCGATAAAATTCGCAAGGGACAAATGTCAATTTCGTCCGATATGGTTGATTTGTTTTTACGTTCAGTCGATCAATTAAAAGATATTTTACATTCCTATCGCACCAATGAAGCTATTGATTGGACGAATGTGCACCAGCTTACCCAGCAACTGGAATTGGTCACATCCGGGAAAAATCAGCAGGAAGCTGAGCTGGAAAAAAAACAAGGCTACGGATTTTTTCCAAAAACTGAATCAGTTCCTGAAGACGCCTATGGCTTTTTTGATAAGCCGGTTGCCGATGACAGCTTCGGTTTTTTTGAAGAGACCATTGAAGATGATGGTTTTGGATTTTTTGATGACTTACCGGAGGTGGGCGGGCAATCAACGCAATCTGTCACTGAAACAGTGCAAACAGCGAGCGATGCCGTTTTTGGTTTTTTCGAAGAGTTACTTGAGCCGGACAATACCGCAAATTCTTTGGAAAATAACTCTGGGGCGGGCACTATTTCATCTCCCCTCCACAATATTGTTGAAATAAAAAAACTGCCAGACCCTCCTATAGCGATACCAACCGTTTCAACAGTAACAGTACATGCATCTGGAAAAACGGTATCTGAAAAAAAAGAGCCTGAACAAAAACAAGCAGCGTCTAAACAAAAACCAGCTGATCATGTCAGCGTGGAAAGCTCATCCATTCGTGTAGATGTTGCCAAGGTTGACCAATTAATTAATTTAGTTGGCGAAATTGTTATCACCCAATCCATGATGAGTTTACTGGGTAAAAGCCTGGAGGGCGCACTGGCCGAAAAATTCCAAACGGTTGCCAATGAGCTGGAGCGTAATACCCGTGAAATCCAGGAAGCGGTGATGTCTATTCGCATGTTGCCTGTGTCATTTGTATTTAATCGCTTTCCACGCGTAGTCCGTGATCTTTCCACCAAGCTTGGAAAACAAATTGAATTGCTAATTGAAGGTGGCGAAACGGAGTTAGATAAAGGCCTTACAGAAAAATTGGTAGATCCACTGACACATTTGGTCCGCAATAGTATTGACCATGGTATTGAGTCTGCTGATGTAAGGCTCGCACGTGGCAAAAATGCAACAGGCAAAGTGGTACTTCGCGCTGCACAACAGGGCGGCAATATTGTGATTAGTATTAGTGATGATGGTGGTGGATTAAATCGCGAGCGAATCCTTGCCAAAGCGCGCGAAAATAATATTCCTATTGGTGAAAACCCACGCGATGAAGACGTATGGCAATTAATTTTCGCGCCGGGTTTTTCCACTGCTGCTGAAGTTACCGACGTGTCCGGCCGCGGTGTCGGTATGGATGTAGTGAAACGCAATGTGCAAAGTTTGGGGGGGCGAATTGATATCGAATCACACGCAGGGCAAGGCGCAATTTTTACGATTCATTTGCCTCTGACATTGGCTATTGTCGATGGCATGTGCGTCGCTGTGGGCAGCCAAACATTTATTGTGCCTTTGGTGCATATCGTGGAATCCATGCAGCCTGCGGCCAATGATATAAAAACCCTCGCGGGTGACGATCAATTATTGCATGTGCGCAATGAATATTGGCCCATTTTACCGCTCTATAAAATCATGCAATTGGATTCGCAATTTACTGATGCGAGTAAAGGCATCGTGGTGTTAATAGAAACTACAAAATACCGATTTGCATTATTTGTTGATGCATTGGTAGGCCAGCAACAGGTTGTCATTAAAAGTCTGGAGCAGCATTACAAACGCGTGCAGGGAATTGCCGGTGCAACCATTATGGGCGATGGCAGTGTTGCATTGATTCTGGATGTTGAATCGCTAGCGTTAAGTGTTAATCACAATGTGCAGTTAGCCACGGCGGTGTAACCGCAAAAAATTAGCTGTTATTAAAGGGCAGGGTGCTATGGACTCAACTGGGGTAGCAACACATGTCGCGCAGGAATTTTTAACCTTCACATTGGGGGATGAGAACTATGCAATCGACATTCTTACGGTAAAAGAAATTCGCGGTTATGAATCGGTTACCAAAATTGCCAATGCCCCGCCCTTTATTAAAGGCGTAATTAATTTGCGTGGCG
Source organism: Cellvibrionaceae bacterium (assembly GCA_021151825.1). GTDB lineage: Bacteria > Pseudomonadota > Gammaproteobacteria > Pseudomonadales > Cellvibrionaceae > Cellvibrio. Next base: position 275,509 of record JAGKWQ010000003.1, on the reverse strand, counting down.
ATATAGTTCCTATCGTTGACCTTCGAATTAAATTTGATGTGGGCAGTGTTACCTACGATGAATTCACTATTGTGATAGTTCTGCATATTCACAATCGCATTGTAGGCATAGTGGTGGATGGTGTTTCCGATGTGGTGAGTTTAAGCAAAGAACAGTTGCGACCACCACCGGATTTCGGCGTAGCGTTTAACAGCCGCTATTTATTAGGGCTGGCAACTGTTAATGAACAAATGATTATTTTGGTCGATATCAATGAGCTTATATCGAGCGAAGAGCTCGGCTTGTTTGATAAACCCGAAGCAACCGGCGCTAGCGCATAAGGAGAAACCACAGTGAATATTATCAGTTTGTTTAATACCCATTCCGCTGGTAGACAAATTAAAGTGGATGAGCGTGAATTTGACAATATGCGCGGCCAATTGGCAGCAATTAATCGGGTGCAAGCAGTTATTGAGTTTGCGCTAGACGGAACGATTCTCTCTGCAAATCAAAATTTTCTCGATGTAATGGGTTATAACCTCGACGAAATAAAAGGTCGGCACCACAGTGTTTTTGTCGACTCAACCTATCGCTCCAGCCAGGAATATCGGCTCTTTTGGGACCGGCTTGCACGTGGGGAGTTTGAAGCAGGCCAATACAAACGCATTGGTAAAAATGGCAAGGAAGTATGGATTCAGGCTAGCTACAACCCGATCCTGGGGCCGGATGGACGCCCTTTTAAAGTGGTGAAATACGCTACAGATATTACTGCCGATGCAATACAAAAATTAAATATAGAGCGAAGAATGCAGCAGATTATCGGTGCATTGGATTCAACCTCATCCAATGTCATGGTTGCCGATCCGGAACGAAAAATTGTTTATATGAATCGCGCCGTGGAAAAAATGTTGCGTGTTGCCGAACCGGAATTGCGTAAAGCATTGCCGCATTTCTCAGTGGATAAAGTAATTGGTAGCAATATCGATATTTTTCACAAAAATCCTGCTCATCAAATGCAAATCCTGGCCAATCTGCACGATACCTACACCGGTGAAATTACTGTAGCCGGAATTGTATTCCGTTTGATCGTAAACCCGATTTTCGCTGAAGCCGGCGAGCGATTGGGCACTGTGGTTGAGTGGGTTGATCGAACCAAAGAAGTTGCGGCGGCACACCAAATGAGTCGAATTTTGGGAGCGCTTGATTCCACATCATCCAATGTCATGGTGGCAGATCCCGGTCGCAATATTATTTATATGAACAAGTCCGTTGAAAAAATGTTGCGTGCAGTGGAGCCGGAATTGCGTAAGGCATTGCCACATTTCGCAGTGGATAAAGTGATTGGCAGTAATATCGATATCTTTCACCGTAATCCTGCGCATCAAATGCAACTACTGGCAAATTTGAAGGAGACTTATGCCAGTGAAATTACTGTGGCCGGCATTGTGTTTCGCTTAATCGTAAATCCAATTTTTTCTGACTCCGGTGAGCGATTGGGCACCGTGGTTGAATGGGTTGATCGAACCAAAGAAGTAGCATCTGAACATGAACTAAGCCGGATTTTAGGTGCGTTGGAAACCACTACTACCAACGTCATGATTGCCGATGTTGATCGTAAAATTATTTACATGAACAAATCTGTAGAAAGTATGTTGCGTGGTGCAGAAGCCGATATTCGTTCAGTGTTGCCACATTTTTCTGTGGAAAAAATTGTGGGCAGCAATATGGATATTTTCCATAAAAATCCCATGCATCAAATGAAATTACTGGAAAACCTTACCACAACTTACACATCAAATATTGTGGTCGGGAAGCGCCACTTCCGTTTGGTGGCCAATCCTATTTTTAACAAAGGTGGAACTCGTTTAGGTTCTGTCGTGGAGTGGCAGGACAGAACGATAGAAGTTGGTGTTGAGTCTGAAGTGAATGCTATTGTGAGTGCGGCAGCGGCGGGTAATTTCAGCGAGCGTATTAACGTGGAAGGTAAAGATGGCTTCTTCTTGAAATTAGCGGAAGGATTAAATAGCCTGGTCACTACCGCAGATAAAGGCTTGAATGATGTTGCACGTGTACTTGGTGCTGTCGCTAAAGGTGATTTGACTGAACGTATTCATGCGGATTATTCAGGCACATTTGGTGACCTGAAAAATTATTGCAATGAAACCACAGAAAGCCTGACCAAAATGCTGAGTGATATTCGCAGTGCAGCGGATATGATTTTCACCGCGTCCAGTGAAATTGCGCAGGGCAATGCGGACTTGTCCAGCAGAACTGAACAGCAAGCGGCGAACCTGGAAGAAACCGCATCGTCGATGGAAGAGTTAACCTCGACGGTGAAATTAAATGCTGACAACGCCAAGCAAGCCAATGTGCTGGCGGAGCAAGCATCCAGTGTGGCGGTGGATGGTGGAACGTTAATTCAACAAGTGGTTACCACTATGAATGCAATTAACGAATCGGCACGAAAAATTTCCGACATTATTGGTGTGATTGATGGTATTGCGTTCCAAACCAATATTCTCGCACTCAATGCCGCCGTGGAGGCCGCGCGCGCTGGCGATCAGGGACGTGGGTTTGCTGTGGTCGCCTCTGAAGTGCGTACGCTGGCACAGCGTTCGGCAAATGCGGCCAAAGATATCAAAGCGTTGATTTCCGATTCGGTGCAAAAAATTGATAGTGGTAATAGCCTGGTTGGAAAATCGGGTGATACCATGAAGGAAATTGTCAATGCGATTAAACGCGTGAATGACATCATGGCGGAAATCGCGGCGGCATCGAGCGAACAATCCACAGGTATTGAAGAAGTATCTACCGCTGTTTCGCAAATGGATGAGATGACCCAGCAAAATGCTGCGTTAGTTGAACAGGCAGCAGCAGCGGCAGAAAGTTTGCAATCCCAGGCGGATCAATTAAATCGCAATGTTGGACAATTCCGTTTGGATGAAAATTACGAACAGCCTGCTGCTACCAATCGCTTGTCATCTCCTAAACCGGCAACAAAAATTCCAGCCAAAGCTCCGGCAAAAAATGTTGCACACAAAGCACCGCAAGCCGGTAAAAAATTGACTCCGCCAGCGTCCTCTGCAGAAGATGAATGGGAGCAGTTCTAACGCGAATCAATCTGGAAAATGAGCGATAACGTTGTTATCGCTCTACCGTTTCTTTTCATGAATTGTTAAGCGGGAAGAGCAGAGTGAGCGATAATTCGGTTCGCGAATTTGAATATGCCGATGCAGATTTTCAGCGGGTAAAAACCGCTATTTATCGCAAGGCCGGTATTCATCTCGGCGATAGTAAAAAGCAGCTGGTCTATAGCCGGCTAGCACGGCGCTTACGGGTATTGCGTATCGATACTTTTGGTGCTTACCTCAATTACCTGGAAAATACTCCCGATGAACTACAAGAATTTATTAATGCATTAACGACGAACCTGACGGCTTTTTATCGGGAGAGCCATCATTTTGATATTCTCGCTGAATTTGTAAAAACGCATCGGCGTAACAAACCCTGTCGTGTATGGTGCACTGCATCCAGTACTGGTGAAGAACCTTATTCGATTGCGATGACATTGATAGAAGCCTACGGTAGCTACAAACCGCCAGTAGACATTGTTGCGTCGGATATTGATAGCCAGGTGCTGGAAACTGCCGCTGCCGGTGTTTATACCCTGGATCGATTGGAGGCTCTAAGCCTTGAGCAGAAAAAACAATTTTTTCTGCGCGGTAAAGGCACTAATAGTGGCAGAGCCAAAGCCATCGATGAGTTACGTAAATTGATTGAGTTTCGCCAAATAAATTTACTGGATAAGTATTGGCCGCTTAATGGGAAATTTGACGTTATTTTTTGTCGTAACGTGATGATTTATTTTGACAAGCCAACACAGTTAAAACTGCTAGAGCGGATGACCCAGTTTTTAACGGCAGATGGCTTATATATCGCCGGTCATTCAGAAAGTTTTGCCCATGCAACGCATTTGGTTCATTTGGTTGGAAAAACAACATATCAATTAGCAGGCCATGGAAAAAAGGAATTGGCCAATGAACTATGACAATAATGTTCACCTGGCTCCTAATGTTTACTACGATCGTCATTTTGAACGGCAAGCGGTGAAAATTTTACCGGGCGAGTATTACGTAACCTCGGGCGATAAATTAATTGTTACGGTGTTGGGGTCGTGTGTAGCCGTGTGTTTGCGCGATAAGGTAACCGGTATTGGTGGTATGAATCATTTTTTACTGCCGAACGATGGTTCCGGCGAAACAGGACTTTTGACTGAATCCGCTCGTTACGGAGTGTATGCCATGGAATTATTAATAAATCATTTATTAAAAATGGGTACCGCGCGTACGCGTTTTGAAGCAAAAGTATTTGGTGGCGGTAATGTGTTGCGAGGTTTAACGGTTAATAATGTCGGGCAGCGCAATGCGGAATTTGTATTGGATTATCTTCACACTGAACAAATACCGGTTGTCGCCCAGGATCTGCTTGGAGAGTTTCCACGCAAGGTTTATTTTTTTCCGGACACGGGGCAAGTGTTGGTAAAAAGAATTAGAACACTCCATAACAGCACTATTTCTGATCGTGAAAGCGAATATCGTATGCGCGTGAAATTTACCCCCAAAAGTGGCGATGTGGAATTGTTTGGTGATTAATGTTTGTAGTCCGTTTATGTTGTAAGGAGCCGCGGCTATGGCGATTAAAGTGCTTGTGGTAGATGATTCTGCGTTGGTGCGTAGTTTATTGGCAGAAATTATCCGCGACACCCCCGATATGACGTTAGTCGGTGCGGCACCCGATGCGTATGTAGCGCGCGATATGGTGAATCAATTTACGCCCGATGTCATTACATTGGATATAGAAATGCCGCGTATGGACGGCCTGGCGTTTTTGGAAAAATTAATGGGTGCTCGCCCAACCCCCGTAGTAATGATTTCTACCCTGACTGAAGAGGGCGCCGATGCAACGTTGCGTGCGTTGGAGTTGGGCGCGCTGGATTTTATCCCCAAGCCCAAGCTGGGAGTAACCAGTGGTATCCGCGAATATGCCGAATTAATTGTTGAAAAAATCCGCGCAGCAGCCGGTGTTAAAGTAAAACCCCTGGTGAAAAAAAATCGCCCTGAATTGGGTAGCGAACAAAAGTTATCAGCATCGGCGAGTTTACAGAGTACAGAAAAAATTATTGCGATCGGTGCTTCTACCGGCGGGACTGAAGCGATTAAGGATTTACTGGTACAGTTGCCAGCGGCAGTCCCCGGAATCGTAATGACCCAACATATGCCGCCGGGATTTACGCGTACATTTGCCGAGCGTTTAAATAAAACCACACGCTTGCATGTAGTAGAGGCAAAAGGTGGTGAACGTATTTTACCGGGGCACGCTTTTTTGGCACCTGGTGGTTATCATTTAGTGGTAGTGCGTTCCGGTGCTGACTATCGCGTAAAACTTTCCGATGCAGAACCCGTGCATCGCCATCGGCCTGCTGTGGATATTATGATGGAATCAGTGGCGCAGATCGGTGGTAAAAATGTGGTAGGCGTATTACTCACAGGAATGGGAAAAGATGGCGCTAAAGGAATGGTGGCTATTCGCAATCAGGGGGGGTATACGCTAGCGCAAGATGAGGCGAGTTGTGTGGTGTATGGCATGCCTAAAGAAGCTGTTGCATTAGGTGGTGTGGATCAGATTGTTTCGTTGGATAAAATGGGGCCAGTCCTACTGGAAAAAATAAAATCGCTGGGTAGCGGCAATCGTTTGTAATCCGCTTTTAGTTTAAAAACTGATTGACCGCGCGCGGAAAATCGACTTGAAAGTAGCAAAACTCCTCTTTGTTTTCGACATGGATTTTTCCATGCATTTTTTCGATAATTTCTTTTGCAATCGCAATTCCCAAATCGCCTAACTCAATGTGATCCCGTTTATCATTTTCTGTGGCATTGCCAAAGTGTTCGCAGAGATTCTTGCGTTGCTCATCCGTTAAACTGCGATTATTAAAGTGGATACTGATATTAACCCGACTGCGCTCTTCATTGATGCGAATAGCCAATTCTGTGTCTGGTGGTGAGTTTTTAAATGCATATTGCAGCAGTTGCGCCATGGCCTGGTAAAAACGGGTGATATCGATATGAATAGTCAAGTCATCTGCGGTTGCAGTAATAGAAGCTTTATTTTGATAAATATCCCCAAAGGTTTTATTGCGCCGCACCACTTCTTCCACGAGCGGCAGGGCCGGTGTGGTTTCTAAACGGAAGTTGACATCATCTTTGGAAATATTCTGGATCTCAATCAAGTCGTGCATAAGTTGCTGTAAACGCAAGCTATTGATATGGGCAATATCCACGACATTTTTTATGGGTTTTGGTAAACTGTTTTGCTCCTTGTTTTTCAGGCGCAAAATAGCTTCACTAATCAAATTAAGCGGACCAAGAATTTCTTTGCTGGCGCTAGTAATAAATTGATTGCGTAAATTGTCGGTGCGTTTTTTCTCGGTAATATCGCGAACAATACCAATAAACACCGGCTCACCGTTTTGAAATACCCGCGACACCATGAGATCCATCGGGAATTGATTCCCATTGCGGCGCAATCCGATCACTTCGCGGCCAATACCCAGAATATTTTTTTTGCCGGTGAGGAGATGGTTGCGAATATATTCGTCGTGCATGGATTTGTAGGGCTCGGGCATAAGAGAGCTAACATTTTTACCAATGACTTGCCGTGCACGGTAACCGAAAATAGTTTCTGCGGCGTGATTGAAGGATTGAATAATGCCGCGTTTGTCGATGGTAATAATGCCGTCGGCAATATCGTTTAAAATAGTTTGGGTTTGTTGCGTTGTGGCTTCCAGGGCGGCGCGGTCTTGGGCATGGCGTTGCTCATGGTTCATCGTTTGCACAAATTGTGCAATGGTTTTAAGGATTGGCTCCAGTTTGGTGGCATCGTCTGTGTGATAGCCGCCAGCTGAATTGGCCAGGCCGAGAATCGCAATTTGTTCGCGTCCGCTAAAAATAGGAATGCCAATAAAATTGTGAATTTTAGGATGGCCTTCCGGTAAGGTGCCGGCACGCATATCGCGCGCTAAATTGGTACTGATAATGGGCCGGTCCGATTGCATGATCATGCCAAATAGATTATTCAGGTTGCGATATTCACCATTTTCCGGCAGGTGAGTTATTCGGAAATTTTCCAGGTCGCGATTATCTTTTTGCGTGCTGCCAAAAATCAGCGCCCGCATATACGGCGTGCCATCGGAATTTTGTATAACCTGGCCAATAAACCCCAGCTCACTATGGGTGGCGGGCAAGGTTTCCCATAACAGGTTTTGCAATGCAGATTTAATATTGTTATCGCTAATAAAAATTGATTGGGCATTGTTAATAATTTTTTCCAGTTGCTGTTTATAGTTGAGTTCTGTAGTGAGTTTTAGCAGATGTTGGTTTTTCTGGATTTGCTCTTCCATATTGCGTCGCGTGCGGGTACTGCTGGCAATCACAAAAAAAATGAACAGTAATGTCATGCTCGACATGGCAATTGCCGTAGGGCCTTCTTCCAAAAAGATAAACAGGCTGAGTGGTGTTATTGCCAGAATGACAAACCCTAACGATGAATATTTATCGGCGGTGAGGGATGTCATTGAACCGGCGGCGACACCGGCGAGTGAAAAGGCGAGTAATGCCTGGTAGATCGCATTGTCATCGGCAAATAGCAGCAATGCTGTCGTACCCCAGGCGGCTCCGGTTAACCAGACACCAATACGAAAACACCATAACCAGAAATGTGCCGAATAAAGTTGCCAGGTGTTTTGCCAGAAAATCCATAAGGTCAAACGCGCGAGCAGGGTGCTACCTAACAATAAATTCCATAAAATTATTTCTGCCTGCCCAATTACTTTCCAATGGGACAAACTGAGAATCAAGGCGATAACAATGGACGAGAGCAAAGAAACTGGCAGGCTATGATAGAGCGAATTGACTTGCTCTTGCGTGAGCGTCCACTCATCGGCAGGCTCTGTCGGCATGTAATTATTCTGTGGCGACTCTGACATGTATATCCCGACACGATGAAGGGTGGATGACATGGGCGACGGTTGTGCCCTGCGAAGAGGCAGCGAGAAACAAAAGTGAAACAAAACTGCTTTGAGTATAGATCAGCTTTTTTAGTCTTTCTGGATATCCGGCGCGGCGAATTTGTTTTCCTCCGGAGTAACAACGCGCGGTAAAGTGAAATAAAAGCAACTGCCTTGGCCGGGACTTGAGTTGACGCCGATACTGCCGCCCATTCGTTCAATTAATTCCTTGCTGATGGCCAGGCCCAACCCCGTTCCGCCTTTTTGACGGGTAGATGAGGAATCGATTTGGGAAAATTTTTTAAATAATTTGTGCTGTTGCTCTTTGGCGATTCCTGTTCCCTGATCTTGTATTTGCACTTGTACCCGATCTGGTTCGAGCAACAGCGAAATCAAAATTTCACTGTGCGGCGGTGAGAACTTAGCGGCATTGGAAAGCAAATTGGTGAGTACTTGTTGCAAACGCATCGCATCGACATTTACTGAGGGTAATCCCGCCGGTGGTTGCAGGCGATAGCTGACTTGATATTGCTGTGCATAGGCTTGATTGCTTTCCAGGGCTTTTTCAATCAACGGGAGCAGGAGTTGCGTAGTGGAATCGAACTCCATTTTGCCGGCGATCAGTTTATCCATATCCAGCAAATCGTTGATAAGACGCGCCAGCTTTTCACTGTTTTGCACGGCAATTTGTAGAATTTTTTCGGTGCTGCCATTTTGCTCAAGTTTTCCACTAGCCATTAATTTTAGCGAACCCATAATCGCGGTGAGTGGTGTGCGTAATTCATGGCTGACGATGGAGACAAATTCATTTTTCAATTGATCCAGCCGCGTACGCTCACTGATATCCAGCACCTGCAATAACCAGTGTGTTTCTTCATTGCTGCGGTAACAAATACCGAGCGTGATAAAGCTCATTAACCATTGCTCGTCGGCGCGGATTAAACGCGCCTCAAATTGCCGGCTGTGATCGGTGTGCGATGCGTAATCATTGCGAATATCCTGCATGTGATTGAGCATCTGCACCTGGGCTTCCGGGGCAAATAAATCGATTAAGCGGATCTGCTGAATATCCGGCGCGGTGTAACCCAGCATCAAACAAAAGCTGGCATTTATTTCAATCCATTGGCCTTCATCATCAAGTAGTGCGAGGCCTTGTGGCGATGTGGTAAAGATTCGCGTAAACCGCTCCTGGTTTTCGCGCAAGGCAAGCAGGGTTTGTGCGTGTGCTTTGATGGAGTGTAAAAAGCGCGCGAGTAAAATTGCAGTGAGCAACGCGACCAGCCACCCACCAATTCGTAAGCTGATTAGCGTTGAATTCATGGGGAGGGGTTCTACCGCGCCGGTTATCTCCCAACGGTGCCCCGGTACTTCCAGAATTTGTCGCGTTTGTATTGCGCCCATAACTGCATCGCTGTTTAATACGATTTTACCGGAATCCAGATCGCGAATGTTGAGCACTAAACCATGTTCATCCGCTTCAGCAAACAGCCGTTTGAATAAAGTATCGGCATCGATAACAACGCTGATAATTCCCCAGTAGTGATCGTTTTCCAAAAATACAGGTGAACGATAAATAAGCCCGTTACCGCCTTGCTCCAATGGCAGAGGGCCGATCAGGTTCGCTATACGTGTTTGAATGACTTTTTCAACGTCGGGCCATTGCTTGGGATTGTCGGGATAATAAAGCCCCACGGCTTTCTCATTGCCTGCAAGCGGGAACATATAGGTAATACGATTGTCGGGTGCTATACCGATATTGCGAATATGACGACCCCGCGCTTGCAAGTTGGTAAGCCAGGGAGCAATTTCTTCGGCGACCAGATTGCCGGACTTGGATTCTACATAGGCTTGCAAACCGTTGACTAAATAAATTGACGCGTTAAGTTCCTGCTCAAGCAAACGGCTGAGATCGGCAATATCTTTGCCTAATTGTTGTAATTGCTGATTGCGTAATTGGTTATGGTTGCCCTTGATCGCCAACTCCAGGGCGCTCACCATAAAAATGAACAGTACTATCGGCAAAGCCAGGCTGGCGAGTTTGAGCCAGCGCGTGCGCTGGCTGATGTCGCCTGACACTGTGCTTACCTGGTCTTGCCCGGTGAAAATCATCACAACCCCTGAAGGAGTAAAGAAATTATGCTAAGTGAAAAAAACTGTAGCGCATGCCGAGGCGATTCGCCGCTATTGAGTCAACAAGAGTTGGAGCTTGCCCTGGATGAATTGCCGGGCTGGACGATAGAGCCCGTAGCCGGTATCAACCAATTAGCGCAAACCTTTCAATTCAAAAATTTTGTGCAGGCAATGGCGTTTACCCAAGCGGTAGGTGCGCTAGCGGAAGAATACGGGCATCACCCGGCGTTATTAACAGAGTGGGGCAAAGTAAAAGTGAGTTGGTGGACGCACAAACTAAAAGGGTTGCACGAGAATGATGCGATTATGGCCGCAAAAACCGGGCAACTTTTTAATGCCCGGTTTGCAGCAGATTTGAAGGGCTAACAAGCAGATTAATACAGACGATATTGTTCGGGAATTTGCTCAATAGAGTCGATCGGCGGTGTCAGCTTGTGCAGGATGCCGTCGTGAATATCGTAAATCCAGCCGTGAATAGTTAATTCCTGGCCGCGTGACCAGGCATTTTGTACGATGTTGCTGCGCGAAATATTATCGACTTGCTGGATCACATTGAGTTCACACAGGCGATTAACGCGTTCATCTATATCTGTTAATTGATCGACAATTTCTTTGTTGTTGTAATACACATCGCGGATATTGCGCAACCAATAATCAATCAAGCCCAGTTTGCGATTTTCCAATGCTGCTCTCACCCCACCGCAGCCGTAGTGGCCGGTGATCATTACGTGCTTCACTTTCAAAAATTCTACCGCGTAATTCAATACCGTCATGCAATTCAGATCGGTATGGATAACTACGTTTGCCACATTGCGGTGCACGAAAATCTCGCCCGGTGCCAGGTTGAGAATCTGGTTGGCGGGTACGCGGCTGTCGGAACAGCCGATCCATAAATATTCCGGGGCTTGTTGTTTTGCCAGGGTCGAAAAAAACTCGGGGTCATCACGTTTGATATCTTCTGCCCATTTTACGTTGGCGGCAAACAGGCTCTCTAGATCGCTCATGGCAGGCTCCAATCTCTCTTGTAACTAGTTTTTGGTGAGGCGCTTCTTTGGGGGGGCGCTTCATTTCGGTTTAACCGGATTTGGGTCGGCAGTATAGGGGAAAGCGGCCCGCGGGTGTTACATTGCAGCTTTTGTTCCAGCAATGGCTAATTTATTGGTACGGATGAATGACTAAGGGCGAGCAGCAAAACACACTTTACTGGCACGATTACGAAACCTGGGGCGAGGTGCCGGCAGTGGACCGGCCATCGCAATTTGCCGGGGTACGCACGGATGAAGACCTGAATATTATCGGCGAACCATTAATGATTTATTGCAAGCCTGCGCCGGATGTATTACCCAAACCAGAGGCTTGTTTGATCACCGGTTTATTGCCCGAAGTGGCAGAGGAAAAAGGGTTGCCGGAATATCAGTTCATCGCCCGCATTCACGCTGAATTATCCCGCCCCGGTACCTGCGGGGTAGGGTTCAATTCCATCCGTTTTGATGACGAAGTAACGCGCTATACGCTCTACCGCAATTTTTATGATCCCTACGAACGCGAATGGCGTAATGGCAATTCGCGTTGGGACATTATCGATATGGTGCGCATGACGCGCGCGTTGCGTCCTGAAGGTATTGAGTGGCCAAATTATGAAGATGGTCGCCCCTGTTTTAAATTGGAAATGCTGACCAAAGCCAACGACTTGCTGCATGAGGCGGCGCACGATGCGCTCTCGGATGTTTATGCCACTATCGCAGTGGCAAAATTAATCAAAACCCGCCAGCCCAAACTTTATGATTACGCCTATAAATTGCGTGATAAACGTTTTGTCGCGAGCATGATTGATATCGATAGCCACAAACCGCTACTGCATATTTCATCGCGCTTTCCATCTGAAAATGGCAATGCTGCTTTGGTGTTGCCGCTGGCGATGCATCCCACCAATAAAAATTCGGTGATTGCATTTAATTTAACGACTGATCCAACGGCATTGTTATCGCTGCCGGTTGAAGAATTGCGTTTGCGTTTATATACCCGCACGGAAGATTTACCCGAAGGTGTTGAGCGTTTGGCATTAAAGGAAATCCATTTCAATAAAACACCCATGCTATTGCCGGCAAATATGCTGGATGATGCAACCGCGCAGCGTTTGCAGATTGATAAATCAATGTGTGAACAGCATTGGAATCGTTTGCGCAATTTGACACTGATCGAGCAACAACAATTGCAACAAACTTTGTTCCAGCTTTACAGCGACAATAATTTTGCGGAAAAAACCGATCCCGAGCAGATGCTTTACAGCGGTTTTTTTGATGATCAGGATAAACGTGTGATGAATCGTATACGGCAAGCAGATGCCGACACCCTGGCCAATACTTCGTTTGAATTTCGCGATGCGCGTTTGGGCGAGATCCTGTTTCGCTACCGTGCGCGCAATTTTCCCTCCAGCCTTAACCCCGCAGAACAAGCGCGTTGGAAAACATTTTGCCAGTGGCGATTGACCAACAAAGAAGCACAATCCAGCCTTACCATTCCGGAGTTTTATGCGCGACTGGCACAGCTTGCGGCCGATGCTAACCTTAGTGAGCAGCAACAATTATTGCTCAAGAAACTACAGGCTTATGCCGACGGGTTACAAGCGCAATAACAGTCTGGTAATAACAACGTAAATAAATAGATTAATAACAACAATATTCCATGGATGGTCCATCAACCCGGCGGGACAAAAACACATAGCACCATAACGATAAACCCGCCAGTACAGGTCAAACACTACTCTGGAGTCCAGTCAATGGCAGCTCGTTGGTCACTACGCAAAAAAATCAGTGCGTCGGTCGCGGTTTCGCTTTTATTAGTCGGTTGCGCCGTTTCGTACCTTTCCTATTCCTCGGCCATGACGGCGATGGAAGTCAACATTAATCGCCAGATCGCCGGTATTTCCGCAACCTTTAGTAAATACGTGAGCGATTGGTTTGCGCTCAAAGGCAAGGCACTCGAAGGTTTTCCGGCCAGTGCAACCGAAGAAGATTACAACGCGCATTTAACCCAGGTAAAAATTTCGGCGGATGTTGATAACAGTTTTCTCGCGTTTGCCGATGGCAAACTCTACAACGCCAATAATCTGGTAATGGCAGCAGGTAATGACGATCCGCGGGTATGGGGTTGGTATATCGCCGCGAATAAAAATCCGCGCGCAACCTATATTGATAATCCGTCAGTCGCATCGGCGACCGGTAAAAATGTGGTGTCGCTGGGGCGCGCTGTTGTAAATGGCGATGGCAGTATCAAAGCGATTTTGGGTGTAGATGTAGTGATTGATGATATCGTCCAGCAGCTGCGCGATATCAATTTACCTGGCAACGGTTATATGTTTATCGCTCGCGGCGGAAAAGTATTTGCGCATGCCGATAAAAATTTGCTGAGCAAATCGCTAACCGATATTTCTGCCGATCTTACTCCCGCCAAGCTTGAGCAAGTGATACGCACACACGATGATCTACATTTGATTCAGGTTGATGGAAAATCCATGCAGGTTTTTGCATCCACAATTCCAAAAACAGATTTAACCCTGGTGATGTTATCCGAGCGGGATTTATTGGTCGGTCCAGTGCAATCAACCTTACTGGGGCAACTCGCTGCAATTCTGGTGTTATTGGTTGCTACGATTCTCGCGCTCAATTGGCTTAATGGTGTGTTGTTGCAACCGTTGCACAATGTGTCTGAATCCTTATCGCAAATTGCGTCGGGTGGTGGTGATTTGTCCCGTCGTTTATCGGTGACATCTAACGATGAAGTGGGCTTGTTGGCAGAAAATTTTAATTCGTTTGTCGATCATATGAATGATCTGGTTCGCCATATCCGCACGCAAGCAAATGATTTGCAAGATAACGCTCGCGCTATGGCCGATTCGGCGGTGAAATCGGTACGCGAGCTGGGCGTGCAGCAACAACAAATCGGTATGGTTGCGCAAGCGATGAATGAAATGACCAATGCCACGCAAGAAATTGCCCATCACGCAGAGCATACGGCGGATTCGGTACGCGAATCGGTAAATAGTGCGGAAGAGGGTAAGCATCAGGTCGATAAAACCCGCGATTCTATTGTGGTATTGGCGAAAAAAGTGGATCAGGCCGGGACAGTCATTTCCACGTTAAACAACAATGCGCAAAATATCAGCGGGATTCTCGCCACCATTAAAGGTATTGCAGAGCAAACCAATTTGCTCGCGCTCAATGCTGCGATTGAAGCCGCACGGGCCGGTGAGCAGGGTAGGGGGTTTGCGGTAGTTGCTGATGAAGTCCGCGTACTTTCCCAGCGCACCCATGCCAGCACGGAAGAAATCCAGGCGATGATTGGTTCCTTACAATCGACGGCGCAAAATGCAGTGGCAATTATGGAGGAGGGCAGCCATCTGGCGAGCGGCAGCGTGCAGAATGCGGATAGCGCGTCCCAATCGCTGGATAAAATTAATACGGCGGTTGGTGCGATCAGTGGTATGGCCGTGCAGATTGCAACGGCTGCGGAAGAGCAGAGCCATGTGGTGAAAGAAGTCCTGCGCAATATTACCGCTATCCAGCGTGTTGCCAATGAGGCAGCAACTGACGCTAATCAGGGCGAGGAACGTTCGAAAAGCCTGCAGGATCTGGCGCTCGGGCTCAATGATAAGGTATCCAGTTTCCGCCTCTAAATATCGCTTCTTTCGCCCCGTTTAAAAAAGCAGCCCCAAAGGCTGCTTTTTTATGTGGTGCAGGTTGATAGCTATTTGCATTTGCGTTGGGATAGTAGGTTTAGCTGCAAGAAAAGCGTGCATTTAACTGCAAGAAGTGTGGGAATTTCACTGGCGGGCGAGTACAATTCCGCGCCCGAATAAGCACCTGCCCCAAGTGGATCGTTAACGAATTTTAGTGGGAGCCCCCCTATGTCTTCTATCAAGAAAGTGGTTCTGGCCTATTCAGGTGGCCTGGATACCTCTGTGATCGTCAAATGGCTGCAAGAAAACTACAACTGTGAAGTGATCACCTTTACCGCTGACATAGGTCAGGGCGAAGAAGTAGAACCAGCGCGCGCCAAAGCCCAGGCATTGGGTGTGAAGCAAATTTATATTGACGATCTGCGCGAAGAGTTTGTGCGCGATTTCGTATTCCCGATGTTCCGTGCGAACACCATTTATGAAGGTGAATACCTGCTGGGTACTTCAATTGCCCGCCCATTGATTGCCAAGCGTTTAATCGAAATCGCCAACGAAGTGGGTGCAGATGCGATCTCTCACGGCGCTACCGGTAAAGGTAATGACCAGGTGCGTTTCGAGCTGGGTGCTTACGCACTGAAGCCGGGCATCAAAGTAATTGCTCCATGGCGTGAGTGGGATCTGACTTCCCGTGAAACCCTCATGGAATATTGCGATAAGCACAATATCCCGGTTGATTACGCCAAGAAGAAAAAATCACCTTACTCAATGGATGCCAACCTGCTGCACATCTCTTACGAGGGCAAGGTTCTGGAGAATCCATGGACCGAAGCTGAAGAAGATATGTGGCGCTGGACGGTTGCCCCTGAAGCGGCTCCGGATAAAGCGACTTACCTTGAATTGACCTACGAGAAAGGCGACATCGTTGCTATCGATGGCAAGCCAATGTCTCCCGCTACCGTGCTGGCCTACTTGAACAAAGTAGGTGGCGAGAACGGTGTTGGTCGTCTGGATATCGTAGAAAACCGCTACGTAGGCATGAAGTCGCGCGGCTGCTACGAAACTCCTGGCGGTACCATCATGATGCGTGCACACCGCGCGATTGAATCTATCACTCTGGATCGTGAAGTTGCCCACTTGAAGGACAGCTTGATTCCCAAGTATGCAGACATGATTTACAACGGTTACTGGTGGAGCCCTGAGCGTCTGATGATGCAGGCGATGATCGATGAGTCACAAGTTCATGTAAATGGTGATGTGCGCGTCAAGCTTTACAAGGGCTCTGTAAGCGTTGTTGGCCGTCGTTCTCCCGACAGTCTGTTCGATGAAAAAATCGCGACTTTTGAAGACGATGCCGGTGCATATAATCAGAAGGATGCAGAAGGTTTCATCAAACTGAATGCTCTGCGCATGCGTATTGCTGCGAATAAAGGACGTACCCTTAAATAAGAAAGGGTATGCCCTTAAGTAAAAACAACAAGTGCCGAAATACCGGTTTGTACAGAAAATATCCAGATATGGACTATTCTTCAAGCCGGTTACACGCGCATAAATAATTTGATAAATATCAACCCTTATACCTGTTGGGTGAGACAAATTGCCACGCATAAGGCAAAATGCCGCACCGAAAGTAGGGGTATAGGTTTGGTGATTGCCGTTAGTTCTGAGAGACAAGTTTGGTGCTGTCAGAGACAAAAAGTTTTTATTTCTCTTAAGTTATAGGAAAGTCCTATGGGTAGTCATGCAACAGTTGCTGGGGATCCACCAGCATACGACTTCGATATAGTGCGCAAATTCTCCATTATGACCATCGTTTGGGGCATATTCGGAATGGGAGTGGGCGTATTTATTGCGGCGGAATTGGTGTGGCCTGGTCTGAACGACCTGCTGCAACCGTATACCGGCTTTGGCCGTTTGCGCCCATTGCACACTAACGCGGTAATCTTTGCGTTCGGTGGTTGTGCGCTCTTTGCTACTTCTTATTATGTAGTTCAACGCACTTGCCAGACGCCGTTATTTGGTGGCTGGTTGGTTCCGTTCACGTTCTGGGGTTGGCAAGCGGTTATCGTTCTGGCAGCAATTACTCTGCCGCAGGGTATGACCTCTGCCAAAGAGTACGCTGAGCTGGAGTGGCCAATTGATATCCTGTTGGCAGTGGTGTGGATCTCTTACGCGATTGTGTTCTTCGGCACTATCGTCAAGCGCAGAACTTCGCACATTTATGTGGCTAACTGGTTCTACGGTGGTTTTATCGTAACTGTTGCGGTACTCCACATCGTTAACAGCGCCGCTATCCCTGTTACCCTGACCAAATCCTATTCTGCGTATGCAGGTGCTGCCGATGCGATGGTGCAATGGTGGTATGGTCACAACGCAGTAGGTTTCTTCCTGACGGCAGGCTTCCTGGGCATGATGTACTACTTCGTACCCAAGCAAGCGGGTCGCCCTGTTTATTCTTATCAGTTGTCGATCGTTCACTTTTGGGCGTTGATCTCCCTGTATATCTGGGCTGGTTCACACCACTTGCATTACTCTGCATTGCCTGATTGGACTCAATCTTTAGGTATGGTGATGTCCCTGATCCTGTTGGCGCCAAGCTGGGGCGGTATGATCAACGGCATCATGACTCTGTCGGGTGCATGGCACAAACTGCGCACTGACCCAACCTTGCGTTTCCTTGTGGTAGCCCTGTCGTTCTACGGGATGTCTACTTTCGAAGGCCCGATGATGGCTATCAAAAACGTAAACGCCTTGTCACACAACACCGACTGGACCGTAGGTCACGTTCACTCAGGTGCTCTTGGTTGGGTTGCGATGATCTCTATCGGTGCTGTTTACCACATGCTGCCGAAACTGTTTAACCGCGAAGAAATGTTCAGCGTTAAGTTGATCAACGCCCACTTCTGGTTGGCGACTGTTGGTACTGTACTGTACGTAGTGGCGATGTGGATTAACGGTATTGGTCAGGGCTTGATGTGGCGTGCATTCAACCCGGATGGTTCTTTGACTTACAGCTTTATCGAAACTGTAGTGTTCAGTAAGGGCGGTTACTTGATGCGCTTTATCGGTGGAGCCTTCTTCCTGAGCGGTATGCTGATCATGGCGTACAACACTTATCGTACCGTTAAGGCAGCCAACGAAGCTGCTGCTACTAACCAGCCTGTCCAGGCGCCAGCTGTGTAAGGGGAAAGCCGTGAAAGGTCATGAAATAGTAGAAAAAAATATCGGCCTGATGACTGTGTTTATGGTTATCGCCATTAGCTTTGGGGGTTTGGTAGAGATTGTTCCGCAGTTTTTCCTCAAGCAAACCACCACACCAATAGAAGGCTTGAAGCCTCTGACCGCATTGCAACTGGAAGGTCGCGATGTGTATATCCGTGAAGGCTGCCACGTATGCCACACCCAAATGGTTCGTCCACTGCGTGCTGAAGTTGAGCGCTATGGCCACTACTCGGTTGCCGGTGAATCTGTTTATGAGCATCCATTCCTGTGGGGCTCCAAACGCACCGGTCCGGACCTGGCTCGTGTAGGTGGTCGCTATTCGGATGATTGGCACAAAGTGCACTTGTTCAACCCGCGTATTGTTGTACCTGAGTCCATCATGCCTGCCTATCCCTGGTTGTATGACAACAAACTCGATGGCAAACACACCGCAGCTAAAATGCGTGCGTTATCCAAAGTGGGTGTTCCCTACACTGAAGAAGATATGGCTGGCGCAGAGCGTGCGGTAAAAGGCACAACTGAAATGGATGCATTGGTAGCCTACCTGCAAAACCTTGGCGTATTACTGAAAGAGAAACGCTAATGGACGCAGGTACAGTCGGTGCAATTTCAACGGTATTGGTAACTATCGCCTTCTTCGGTGTGTGCTTTTGGGCATTCTCGCCCAAACTGAAAAAGCGCTTTGAGGAAGATGCGAAGTTACCGTTTGCTGATGACGAAGAGCAAAAACCGACCGCAACCCAGGCGAAAAACAATCAGACAGATGACGATGGTCGCAAGTAATCATCGATTAGGGCGGATTTAACTATGAGTACTTTTTGGAGTTTTTGGATCATTATCCTGACTACCACCAATCTGGTGCTGTTGTTCTGGATTCTTATGGCCAACCGCAGAAGAGCGGTGCATGGCGAAGAAAGCACGGAAGCCAAAACTACTGGTCATGAATACGATGGTATTGAGGAGTATGACAATCCTCTGCCGCGCTGGTGGTTCTACATGTTCTTGTTAACGTTTATATTTTCTATTGGCTACCTGATTATTTATCCGGGCTATGGCGCATATGAAGGTCTGAAATTCAAAGACGCTCCGGCGTGGACCTCTGTGGGTGAATTGCGTGGCGATCAGGCAAAAGCGGAAAAAGTGTACGCTGAAACCTACGGTGTTTATTCCAAAATGCCAATTGAAGAAGTGGCTAAAAACCCGGATGCACTGAAAATGGGTTTCCGCTTGTTTGCTAACAACTGTGCGGTTTGCCATGGTGCGGACGGTGGTGGTAACCCCGGCTTCCCGAACTTAACCGACAAAGATTGGCTCTATGGTGGTACTACCGAAAAAATTCTGGAAACTATTACCCATGGTCGTAAAGCGGCCATGCCAGCCTGGTTATCGGTGATTGGTGAAGAAGGTGTCGTAAACGTTACCGAATATGTACTGCAAATCTCTGGTGGTGAACACGATGCTGCCAAAGCAGAAGCAGGCGCCAAAGTATTTGCTGCCAACTGCGTTGCTTGTCATGGCGCTGATGGTAAAGGTAATCAATTGGTCGGTGCTCCAAACCTGACTGATAAAATCTGGTTGTACGGTGGCAAGGCTGCCACTATTCGTCAAACCGTGCGCGATGGTCGCAACGGTGTGATGCCAGCACAACAGGAACTGTTGAAGGAAGATCGCATCCACTTACTGGCTGCTTACGTGTACAGCCTGTCATTGGAATCTAACTGATTCTTCGTGCAAGGAAGGCAGGCTAAAAGCCTGCCTTTTTTTTCGCGTCCAATTAGCTTTTTTGGCCATTTTTTAAACCAAAAAAAAGGTTGAATAGTCAAAAAAGCAGGAGCAACGAGGTAAAGCTGTGACTCAAAAACCTCCATCAGAGCAAAAACCGGCATCTACTACGGATACCGGTATTCGTTATGTAAACCTGTACGAAGCTGACGACAAAATCTACACCCGTCGCATCACCGGTTTTTATCAGCGCTTGCGTCGCTACACCGGATTACCGTTAATGCTCGGTTTCCTGTTGCTGCCCTGGTTGATTATTGATGATCGCCCCGCCGTATTATTCGATTTACCTGCGCGCAAGTTCCATATCCTTTGGTTGACCTTCTGGCCGCAAGACGCCATGTATCTCGCATGGTTGCTGGTGATTGCGGCATTTTTACTTTTCACCGTAACCGTTCTCGTCGGGCGAGTCTGGTGTGGTTTTACTTGTCCGCAAACCGTGTGGACCCAAATGTTTATTTGGGCAGAACATGTGTGCGAGGGCGACCGGAACAAGCGTATCAAGCTGGATGCACAGCCCTGGAATTTTGAAAAAATCTGGCGTAAGTCGGCCAAGCAATTTATCTGGATTGCCATCAGCCTGGTGACCTCAATGACCTTCGTTGGTTATTTCATGCCGGTGCGCGAGTTGGTCGGTGGCTTTTTTACGTTCAGCCTGGACCTTGTGCCGTTGTTCTGGGTGTTTCTCTTTGTGGGCGCAACCTACATGAATGCCGGTTTTATGCGCGAGCAATTCTGTAAATACATTTGCCCTTATGCGCGTTTCCAGGCAGTGATGTATGACAAGGATACTTTGACGGTTTCCTACAATAACCTGCGTGGCGAAAAGCGCGGCCCGCGTAAAGCAGGTGAAGATTACAAAGCCTTGGGTATGGGTGATTGTATCGACTGCTCCTGGTGCGTTCAGGTATGCCCGGTGGATATTGATATTCGTGATGGCCTACAAGCAGAGTGTATCGATTGCGGATTGTGTGTCGATGCCTGCAATACCGTCATGGATAAAATGGGTTACCCGCGCGGTCTGATAAGCTTCACCACCGAAGACGCAATCCGCACCGGCCATACCCAGGTGTTTCGTCCGCGTTTGATTGGTTACGGCTTAATGCTAAGTATTATGATTTCGCTGTTTGTTTATTCGATTGCGACACGCGTGCCGGTTGGCCTTGAAGCCCAACGTGATCGCGGTGTGCGTATGTATCGTGAAGTGGAAGATAACATCCAGAATGTGTACACCTTGAAAATCAGCAATATGGATCGTGGCACCCACACTTACGATCTGGAAGTGGAGGGCGATTATCCTTTTACAATCCAGGGCTACAAAGTTATTCCTGCAGAAGAAGGCGAAGTGTTGACGGTGCCAGTGCGCGTTTCAGTAAAGTCCTCTGAACTGACAACGACTAAAACTGAAATTCATTTCAGGATTCGGGCGCGTGAAAATCCCGAAATCACTGCAACTAATACCACTACCTTTATAGGTCCATGATTGAGGAAATTGTTGTGCAAATGAGAGATGCAGCTATGGTCGATCCAAATGATGAAAGTGTAAAACCCTGGTATCGCCAGTTCTGGTTCTGGTTTGTATTCAGCCCATTAATTTATATTGTCATTATGTGTTCCGTTACTGTGACCATCGCGCTGAAAGGTGCGGATGATGTGATCATTGATAACTACTACAAAGAAGGGCGCATGATTAACCAGGCGCTGGATCAGGATAAACGTGCAAGTGAATTGGGTTTAAGCGGTGATTTACGTTTTGATCTCACCACCGGTGATGTAATTTTAAAAATTGCCAATGCCCCGACTGATGAAACATTAATGCCAGCAGAGTTATTGTTGATGATGGGGCATCCTGTTAAAGCCGCAAAAGACCAGATGATCAAACTTAAACATATTTCACCCGGTTATTATCGCGGTGAATTATTGGAGAAGCCCGAATACTCCTGGTATTTAACGCTCTACCCAATTAACGATATTGCCAATCGCAACGCAGCGCCCTGGACCTTGAGTGGCGATGTTAATTTCCAGTTGGGCGATACCACACAGTTGACTCCGCGCGTAAAAAATTAACGCAATGACTGACGTTACTGCGACAGCATCCAAACCGACGGTGTGTTATCACTGCGGTTTGCCTGTTCCTGAAGCAAGCTATTATCCCGTGCGAATTCAGGGGCAAGAACAGTTGATGTGTTGCCCCGGTTGCCAGGCGGTAGCAATGGCTATCGTTGACGGCGGCTTGGAAAATTTTTATCAGTTCCGCACTACCGCGAATGATCGACCGGATGTAAATCCACAAGGCGACCAACGTTTTTCTATTTACGATCTACCTGAAGTTCAATCCGAATTTGTTATTCCCTTTGAGAGTTCTTTCAAGCAAGCCAATTTATTATTGGAAGGCATTACTTGTGCTGCGTGCAGTTGGCTGATTGAAACCCATCTTAAAAAGAATCCTGCGATTCAATCTGTCACTGTAAATGTGAGCACGCATCGTTGCGCAATCGTTTGGGATTCGCGGGAATCACTCAGCGCTATTTTTCGCTCTTTAGTTGCAATCGGCTATACACCGCGCCCAGCTACCGATGATCAGCAACAACAATTAATTAAAAAAGAAAATCGCATTGCGCTTTTCCGTATTGGTGTTGCCGGTTTTGGCATGATGCAAGCGATGATGGTTGCTGTGGGTATGTACACCGGTGCAACGGATTTTTGGTTGGACTTTTTGCGCTGGCTTTCGATGCTGGTGGCTACGCCGGTGGTATTTTTTTCCGCCTGGCCTTTTTTTCAGGCAGCTTGGCGCAGCATAAAAATGCGGCATCTGGTAATGGATGTTCCCGTCGCCTTGGCAATTGGTTTGGCGTATCTCGCCAGTGTATGGGCAACAATAACCAGCACCGGGGAAGTGTATTTTGAATCGGTTTCCATGTTTACGTTTTTCCTGTTGCTTGGCCGTTATGTAGAACTGCGGGCGCGCCATCGCAACCGTTTGGCGTTTGGTAATCTCGCCCAATTAATGCCGCTAACAGCCTGTTGTTTACGTGAAGAAAATAGTTGCGAAGTTGAGCAAAACTTGCCCTTGAAAGTATTAAAAGCGGGCGATCTTATTTTGGTAAAACCCGGTGAAACATTTCCCTGTGATGGACAGATCATTGCCGGGCAAAGTGCAGTTGTGGAAGCATTGCTTACGGGTGAATCCCATCCGGTAACCAAAGGTGTTGGCGATCGGGTTATTGCGGGAACGTTGAATCAACATAGCCCATTAAAAGTGAAAGTGACTGCAGTAGCAGGCCAAACTCAATTGTCCGCCATCGAACGTATGGCAACACGTGCAGCAGAAGAAAAACCGCAACAGGTGCTCGCCGCAGATCGCACTGCGCGTTTTTTTATCGCGCGTTTATTAATAGTTTGCAGTGCGGTATTTGCATTCTGGATGTGGTACCGGCCGGAAGACGCGTTCTGGATTACCTTGTCAGTATTAGTCGTTACGTGCCCTTGCGCATTGGCGCTGGCAATGCCAGCAGCTTTGTCAGCGGCGACGGCGAATTTGCGCAAACGCGGTTTTCTGGTGGCGCGCGGTCATGTGATCGAAGGATTAAATGATATTACCCGCGTGATTTTCGATAAAACCGGCACGCTCACCCGTGGCCAATTTGTTGTCGAAAATGTCATTCCATTTCCCTCGATATCGTTATCGCACGATGAAATACTTGCTCTGGCTGCCGCATTGGAAGCTGGCTCAAATCATCCATTAGCTGCTGCATTTCACCCTTGGCGTGATCGGGTTATTGCGTCTGATATTCGGCAAATTACGGCTGCCGGTGTAGAAGGGCAGGTCGATAATACCCAATACCGTTTGGGCACCCCTTTATTTATTGCAGAATGGGTCGATATAAAAGGTGTGCTGGAATTACCGCAGGATGCTCTGCTACAAGCAAGTCATCACACCTGGTTATTGTTAGCGGATGAAAAGCGTGCGTTGGCGTGGATTGGCTTGGCTGATGAAATTCGGCCGGACGCATCAATGTTGATCCAGCGCTTGAAAACGCACGGAATTGCCATAGAACTGCTAAGTGGAGATCAGCCTGCAGCCGTTAGCCATTTGGCACAACAGTTGGGCATCGATACTTTCACTGCTTGCGCAACTCCTGGCGACAAATTGTCACACTTGAATGTGCGGCAAGCGGCGGGTGATAAAGTATTGATGATTGGCGATGGTATTAACGATGTGCCGGTATTAGCGGGGGCTGATGTTTCAGTTGCTATGGCGTCAGCATCAGATTTGGCACAAACACGCGCAGATGCCGTATTGTTAAATAACCAATTGATCGTTATTGCAGACGCCCTGGGTATCGCACGTCGTACCAAAGCGGTTATCCAGCAAAATTTACGGTTTTCATTGCTATACAATTTACTCGCCCTGCCATTGGCGGCGGCTGGTATGATTCCGCCATGGCTGGCAGCGATAGGTATGACGGCCAGTTCCCTGATCGTGATTTTCAACGCGTTACGCCTGGTAGATTAACTCTGTGGAAAGCCTTTATTTTCTTGTTCCATGTGCTTTGATTTTTATTGGTCTGGCGATCAAGGTTTTATTCTGGGCCATCAATAATGGCCAGTACGATAACCTGGATACCGAAGCCCATCGCATTCTGTTCGATGCGGAAAAATCCAAAAAAGCAAAAAACTCTCCCGATCCTTCCTCGCAAGCACCTGACTCCAAGAATCCCTGATTATGTTTGATTGGTCATCATTGGCTGCTGCTTTCGCGCTCGGCCTTTTCAGTAGCGCCCATTGTGTCGGAATGTGTGGCGGCATTATGGGGGCGCTCAGCATGGCGATTCCCGCCGACGCCAAAGCGCGCCGTTGGTGGATACTTTTATGTTACAACCTGGGTCGTATTGCTAGTTACGGACTCATTGGGTTACTGGCCGGTGCGATGGCGAATGAGCTGGCGCAGCTTGGCGCTGCCTCCTGGTTACGCTGGATTGCTGGATTGTTATTGATTGCGATGGGACTTTATTTAGCCGATTGGTGGCGCGGCCTGACGTATCTTGAAACGGTGGGGCGTTATCTATGGGCTTATATCCAACCCTTGGGCAAACGGTTAATGCCGGTGGATTCCGCTTCCAAAGCAACATTGTTGGGATTGGTGTGGGGATGGTTACCCTGTGGATTGGTTTATTCCGCACTGGCCTACGCCATGGCGCAAGGGCAAGCCGCCAATGCCGGTCTGGTAATGTTGGCGTTTGGTTTGGGTACTCTGCCATCCGTATTAGCGACCGGCTTTGCTGCACAACAATTGGGCAAATGGTTACGCAAACCGCAGGTGCGTTGGCCATTGGCCGTAGCAATTATTTTATTCGGATGCTGGACAATCTGGGGTGGTGGCCATACTGGCCACGATCATAACCATCATGGTTCATCTGCTTCAGAACTGCATAATCATTCAACTATGGATCACAGCAATTCGACCAAAAATGAAGTCGATCACGACAATATGGATCATTCACAAATGGATCATTCTCATATGCACCACGAACATATGAATCATGCGCAAATGGATTCTAACCCAACGAAAATTGACAGCACTTCTGCGAATAGTTCCGTTAGCCATGAGCGCCATCATTAAAAAATTCTTAACAACTGGTCGCTATGCGAACTTATATGTGCGTGGTAAGTTGCGCGCCTGCTAAACTTGAAACTCAACAGAAATTATTTTGTCCAAGTACTCGTAATTAGCTTGTCCGCCAATTCCCCAGTGAATATTTGAGACATGTTTTATGATTAGAGTCCCGTATGCCGGGCTTCCAAAAGGATTATCTGCGTTGCGTGTCAGCGCACTCTCTCTTTTCATGCTGGCTGTAAACGCGCAAGCTGAAGATACGCCAGAGACTGACCCTAGCTGTAAACCATTTGGCAGTTACCGTGCAAAAATTGACGATTTAAAAAATACCCGCATTGACTCAAAAATTTTTGATTCGTTAGCGGGTAAAAAAATTCGCCACATTGAATACAACACCATTTCAGTTTTTAACAAGGATGATCCCGATGAAAACAATTCCCTTTATTTATTTTTAAATAAATTACACGTCAACACTCGTCCCGGAACCATCGAAGCGCAATTGTTATTTCGCGAAAATGATTTGCTGGACATTAAAAAAGTTCAGGAAAGTGAGCGCATTTTACGTAAGCGTTCTTACTTAACCAACGCGTACATCTTGCCGGTTACCATCTGTGATGACCAAGTGGATTTGATGGTGGTTACTCAGGATTCCTGGGCGTTGGAGCCACAATTCTCCGTGAGCAAAGAATCTGAAGGGACCAATTCAGGTCTTGCGATTTCCGATGGCAACGTATTTGGTACAGGAACAAACCTCACCATTGGTTACGAAGAAAATACCCAGCGCAATCTGGTGTCATATGAATTCAGTAATCCGCATATTTTTAATTCGCAAATTGCAACCAAACTTTATTTCGCCGATACCAGCGACGGCCGCGACACCATTGTCGATATTTCCCATCCATTTTATTCTCTGGAAACTCCCTGGTCTGCCGGCTTTTACACGCAGGATGTCAGTCAGGAATTACCTATTCGCCATATGGATGAAGAGATCAATGAGTTCCGTCACCAAAGTATGTCAAACCGGATGTTTTTTGGTGTAGCGACGGATATTCAGGAAGGTCATACCCAGCGTTGGGTTGTCGGTATTTCCAACGAAGAAGACAAATTTTATCCTACCGACGAAACGCTGATGCCAATTCCCGATCAGCGTAAACTGGTTTATCCCTGGGTTGAATATCAATACCTGCAAAATCGTTATGGTGTTTTTAAAAACATTAATCAAATCCAGCGTCCTGAAGACGTTGCGTTGGGACACAATCTGGTATTCCGTTTAGGTTATGCCGGCACCAGTTTCGATAATCCTGATGATATTTATCGTTACATTGGTAAATACAGTTACATTGTCGATTTTGATGCGCGACATATTTTTGAAACATCGCTTAAGTTGGATGGTCGTCACTACAATCGTTTGGCCAATGGAAATAGTGCAGTGATGACGGCTAGCTTTGCATACAATTATTTTGATGATGATAAGCGTCGCTGGTACATGGGGCTTAACTACAGTCTTGGGCAGGATTTGGCTCAATATGAAGAGTTAACTGTGGGTGACATGACTGGATTGCGCGGTTATCCAACGGACTTCCAGCGCGGTGAAAAAAGTTATGTGTTTACCATTGA
The DNA here is from genome assembly GCA_021151825.1 of Cellvibrionaceae bacterium. Classification (GTDB taxonomy): domain Bacteria; phylum Pseudomonadota; class Gammaproteobacteria; order Pseudomonadales; family Cellvibrionaceae; genus Cellvibrio. The sequence goes on along the minus strand of JAGKWQ010000003.1, from coordinate 248,428 downwards.
GCGCCGTTATTTTTCCGATATCCACGTGTTCAATATATTACGCCTGGGTGCTGTGGCTTTTTTCGATGTGGGTAAAGCCTGGGGCCTGGAGCAATATGGTTACAGCCCAACCTTGAGTAACGTTGGTTTCGGTTTGCGTTTAAGTTCGAGTAAAGTACGTATTGGTAATGTAGTGCATGTCGATATCGCTACTCCGCTAACGGCAAAAGATAATGTCGACAAATATCAGCTTACTATTGGCGCACAACAGAAATTTTAGTGACGCACAGTAGAAGTTTTAGCGATATACAGCAAAAAAATCTGGCCCCTCCACACGCCGGTGTATTGTAAAATACGCCGGCATTCCTTTTTGATTTATTGTCGACCTTACCAACTAATTTTTTCGATACAGGATGATTATGCGCATTCTTCATACTATGTTGCGAGTAGGCAACCTGCAAAAATCCATCAATTTCTACACTCAAGTTCTGGGTATGAAACTCTTGCGCCAGCATGATTATCCGGAAGGAAAATTTACCCTTGCCTTTATTGGTTACGGTGATGAAGCAACCAATACTGTCATTGAACTCACCTACAACTACGGTGTGGAATCTTATGATCTTGGTAAAGGTTATGGGCACATCGCGTTAGGTTGTAATGATGTGTATGCAACCTGCGAAAAAATTCGCGCTGCTGGTGGAAAAATCACCCGTGAACCTGGCCCGATGATGCACGGCACCACCATTCTTGCTTTTGTAGAAGATCCTGATGGATACAAAATCGAATTATTAGGTATTGAATAATGATTTCTTCCTTGCAGGAACTAGTATTCGATAATCGTCTGGTGCGCGAATTACCTGCTGACCCGGAACCGGATAATTATCGCCGTCAGGTTACCAATGCCGTTTATTCCCGCGTGGCGCCGACGCCGGTAAAAAATCCACAGTTAATCACAGGTGCCAGTGAAGTGGCCGCATTACTGGATTTATCTGCAACCATTTTTACTGATCCTCAATTTGCACAGGTTTTTGGTGGCAACGAATTGCTTGTGGGAATGGAGCCTCACGCATGTGTTTATGGCGGCCATCAATTTGGTAATTGGGCAGGGCAATTGGGTGATGGTCGTGCAATTAATTTAGGTGAAGTGCGCAACCAGCATGGTGAGCACTGGACTCTGCAATTAAAAGGCGCAGGCCCTACACCTTATTCGCGCACGGCTGATGGTCTTGCGGTATTGCGTTCTTCTGTACGTGAATTTTTATGTAGTGAAGCAATGCATCATTTAGGGGTTCCCACCACGCGTGCATTGAGCCTGGTGAGCAGCGGCGAGCTGGTAAGGCGTGATATGTTTTACGATGGCAACCCGCAGTTGGAACCGGGAGCAGTTGTTTGCCGCGTAGCACCTACATTTACCCGTTTCGGTAATTTCGAAATTTTTTCGGCGCGTAACGATATTGTTCTATTAAAACAATTTACTGATTTTACTTTGCGCACAGACTTTGCGGATTTATTTCCTGCAGCGACTTCCGATTTTGCCAAAGCAGATTATTTGCGCTGGTTTAATGAAATATGCATTCGCACAGCGCAATTGATGGCGCATTGGATGCGTGTTGGTTTTGTACACGGTGTAATGAATACCGACAATATGTCGATTCTAGGCTTAACCATTGACTATGGTCCTTATGGATGGCTCGAAGGTTACGATCAGGATTGGACACCAAATACGACTGACGCGCAGGGGCGCCGTTATCGCTACGGTAACCAGCCACGCGTTGCGCTCTGGAATCTGGCGCAATTGGCTAACGCAATTTATCCTCTGATCGATGAGGTGGAGCCTTTGCAAGCTGCGTTGGAAAATTACCGCGTGGAATATGAACGCTGTGCGCAACGCGATGCTGCCGCAAAATTGGGTTTAAGTAAATTTGATCCTGCGCAAGATCAAACATTGACGGAACAATTGCTGGCATTTTTCCCATTAATTGAAACCGACATGATTATTTTTTATCGCAACCTGGCGCAACTGAATGCTGATGACATTCCTCATTATGCAGACGCCCGCTGTGTTGATATCGTGCGTGAGAGTTTTTACGCTGAACCTGATGAACATACCGAAACACAATTGGCAAACTGGATGCGAGCGTATGCGGCGCGCCTGCAACAGGATTATGTATTGACAGGCAATACTCATGAGCAAAAAATCGCGCGCATGAATGCAGTGAATCCAAAATATGTGTTGCGTAATTATCTGGCGCAACAGGCGATTGATAAAGCAACGCAAGGTGACTATTCCGAAGTGAAAAAGCTCCTGAACATCTTGCGCAACCCCTATGATGAACAACCCGAATATCAGGATTATTTTGCTAAACGTCCGGAGTGGGCGCGGCATAAAGCCGGTTGCTCCATGTTATCCTGTAGTTCCTGATTATTTCTTTTGCAGTAGCACATTATGATTGGAAAGATTATTGGATTTTTTATTGGCCTTGCGCTGCTGAATCCGTTTACCGCAATTATCGGCGCGATCCTGGGGCATTATTTTATTGATAAACCCCGTCGGGCTTCGCCTAAAATCCCGCCGGAACAGTTACACGCGATTCAGGAAAGTTTTTTTACCACGGTATTTACAGTATCGGGGTATCTGGCTAAAGCGGATGGACGTGTTAGCGAAACGGAAATCCAGCTAACCGAATCATTGATGAACAAAATGGGCTTGAGTGCAGACCACCGCCGCGAAGCGATTCGTCTATTCAAAGTAGGCGCGACAGCGGATTTCAATCTCGATTCTGCATTGGCTGATTATAAGCATGTGTGTGGTGCAAGCAGCAACCTGAATAATATGCTGGTGGTGAATTTGCTGAATCTCTCCATGGCCGACGGTGTGCTGGATGAACAGGAGGCACAAGTCCTGCGGCAGGTTGCCGATCGCATCGGGTTTTCGCGCTTTGGGTTTGAGCAATTGTTGCGGATGTTGAATGCGCAAAATGCATTTAACCGCGAGTACCAGGGCAATAATCAAGGTGGATATCAGCAGGGTGGTTATCAGCAACCGCGTGTCGATGAGCTGGCTCTTGCTTATGAAGCACTGGGGGTTGAGAGCGATATTTCCGATACTGATTTGAAAAAAGCATACCGTAAGCTGATGAGTGAATATCATCCGGATAAACTGATCGGGCAGGGCATGCCGGAAGATATGATCAAGGCCGCCACCGAGCGCGCCCAGGAAATCCAGGCCGCTTACGACCTGATTAAAAAGTCTCGCCAGTAACCTATTTATAAGCGCTGCTTATAAATATCAGCAAAATTTTCGGGCTATTTAAACCCGTTTTTTTGTTTAAATTTATAAGTAGCCATACTTCTGTTTCCCGTCAATAAATTTCACATCCCGTAAATTCGTGACGCCTTAAACATTCTTCTGACAAATCGTTGACAACGTTGTCGGTGTGGGTGTATGTTTAAAACGTTTTCTGGTTTTACACTATTTAACAATAACAACAATCCGTTCAACCAAGGACCGACGGTGAAAAGCAAGTTTCCCTGTGGGCCTTTGTTCTTTCATTTCACTTCTTCCAGGACGTAGTTTGACTCTGTCTTTACAGGGTTTAGCGGTACGTTTTATTCCAAATTTCGTTTTCAACAATTGGGTAACTACTCAGGGCCTCGCTTTGCCTGAAATTTATGGGCGATGGGAAAATCCTGGGTAAAAAAGATGAAAAAGAATTTTGAAAATAGCTGTTTAAAAACCTGATTACCATGTTTGACCTGATGGTAAAAAACGGAAACCAGGTACTCGCGGACAAAAAAATAACAAATGGAAAAAAGGTGAGAAACGGGCTTGCCGAATGCTATCGACAATAGTGCGAGAAATACACCGAGTGCTATTTACGAGCGGGCATCGTTTGTGAGACTGGGAGATTGCGAGCGTTAGCACGAAATTATTACGACAGCTTTTTCGCGATGATTTTTTGCTGGATGCGATGCAATAAAAACAAAAATGATTCCGAGGAAAAACCAATGAAATCGCTTAAATTAATTATGTTGTTGTCTGCCGCAGGTTTAATGACTGCTGAAGCGCAGGCTTACAATTGCAGTGGCGTACCCAATTATCAACAAGGTACTTATGCAAACGGTGCAATCGTACAAAATGGTGGCAACGCCTATTCTTGTACCGTTGGTGGTTGGTGTTCAGTAGGTGGACCTTATGAGCCGGGTGTCGGTTGGGCCTGGAGTAATGCATGGTCAAGCCTTGGCGCATGTTCCGGCACGACAACGTCATCTGTCACATCCAGCGTGGCATCAGTAGCAAGTTCGGTAAAAAGTTCAGTGGCCAGCAGTGTTGCCTCATCGGTTGCAACCACCACTGGTTGTAATGGCGTTGCTGAATGGACCACAACAGCAGCTTATTCAGGTAATGCCCAGGTGAGCCGTAGCGGTGCACTTTATCAGGCGAAATGGTGGACCCAGGGGCAAGATCCGCTCAACAATTCCGGTGCTTACGATGTGTGGGCAAATAAAGGTGCGTGCGGTGTGACTTCATCTGTTGCAAGTTCGGCTGTTGTTAGTTCAAGCGGCTCATCAAAAAGTTCTGCAGCAAGTTCGGTAGTGACGTCTGTTAGTAGTGCAGTGAGTAGCGCGGTTAGCAGTTCAGTGGCCAACTCCGTTGTCAGTTCAAAATCCAGCGCTGTTGTTTCCAGCAGTTCAAGTTCCGTTGTTGCAGTTGGTGGCAAAAAAGTGGTGGGTTATTTCGCCGAGTGGGGCATTTATGGCCGCAACTATCATGTGAAAAATATTGCGACCAGCGGTTCTGCGGCGCAATTAACGCATATTCTTTATTCATTCGGGAATGTGCAAAACGGCAAGTGTACAATTGGGGATTCTTATGCTGCATATGATAAAGCCTATGACGCTGCAGGCAGTGTGGATGGTGTTGCCGATGCATGGGATCAACCACTGCGCGGTAATTTCAATCAATTGCGCAAACTGAAAAAACTGAATCCTAATTTGAAAGTGATTTGGTCATTCGGTGGTTGGACCTGGTCTGATGGCTTCCCGCAAGCCGCACAAAATCCCGCTGCATTTGCAGAATCCTGTTATGCATTGGTTGAAGATGCACGTTGGGCCGATGTGTTTGATGGTATTGATATCGATTGGGAATATCCAAACGAATGTGGTTTGAAATGCGATACCACCAGCGGCTTCTCTGGCTATAAAAATCTGATACAAGCATTGCGTACACGTTTCGGCAGCAGTGCATTGATTACCTCTGCTATTGGTGCTGGCACTGCAAAAATTAATGCAGCGGATTATGCCGGTGCAGCGCAATATCTCGATTTCTATATGCCTATGACTTATGACTTCTTCGGTGCCTGGGATAAAACCGGCCCGACGGCTCCGCACTCAGCACTTTATGATTACGCGGGAATTCCTATTGCCGGTTACAACTCTGACAATGCGATCCAGTTGTTAAAATCCAAAGGCATTCCAGCCAACAAAATTTTATTGGGTGTTGGTTTCTATGGTCGTGGTTGGACCGGTGTAACTCAAGCGGCTCCTGGTGGTTCTGCTACCGGTGCTGCGGCAGGTACTTACGAAGCAGGTATTGATGATTACAAAGTATTGAAATCCAAATGTCCGGCAACGGGTACTGTGGGTGGAAGTGCTTACGCTTTCTGCGGTAATAACTGGTGGAGTTACGACACTCCACAAACCCTGGTAGGAAAAATGGATTACGTCCATCAACAAGGGTTGGCTGGAACGTTCTTCTGGGAGTTAAGTGGTGATACTACCGATGGGGAGTTGATCCGTGTAATCGGCAATTCAATGCGTTAAGACTGCATTATCTGGCTATTTAAAAATCCGGCAATGAGTAATGATTGCCGGATTTTTTTATGACAGTAATAAAACATCTCATTGCCGGACGATAAGGTAGTACGGGCAATCCCGTAATAGATTAAACTGCGCGCTCTTTTTCAGGATCATTGGAACCTTGTATGAGCGTGCTTGAAAATTATCCTATCAATGAAATCAGCGTAGGCCAAACCGTCACTTACAGTAAAACGTTAACGCAGGCTGATGTGATTCTATTTGCTGCCTGCTCAGGCGATGTAAACCCGGTACATTTAGATAACGATTATGCAGCGACCACACAGTTTGGCGAACCCATTGGCCATGGCATGTGGACGGGCTCATTGGTTTCTGCGGCTATTGCTACGCGTTTGCCAGGGCCAGGTTCTATTTATCGCAGCCAACATATTAGTTTTAAACACCCGGTAAAAATTGGCGACACAGTGACGGTTACGCTCACCGTTAGCGACATTAAAGAGCGGGTGAAATTGGTAACACTGGATTGCGATGCGCACAATCAGGATGGAAAATTAATTGCGAAAGGCGTGGCAGAAGTGATCGCGCCGACGGAAAAATTAGCAATTAATGCTGGCAAGCTGCCTACTATTACGATTGACTCACTTGAATAATCAGGGAAAAAGATCGCTGTAAAATAACTTAGCGATCTTTTTCCATCGCCAATAATAAATTGGCAACATTTTTCCCCAAACCTTTCACCACTAATTTATACGAATTATCAATCATGCGCTTCACTTCCCCATCGGGAATTGAGCCATTGATGATGACGGTGTTCCAGTGTTTTTTATTCATGTGATAACCGGGAATGATCGTATCAAAAACCATCCGCAATTGTTCGGCTTCGATCGGATCACATTTTAAATTGATACGTACTTCTTTATTTTCTGTGCCTGCCTCATTATTTTCTGTACCGATCAGGGCAAACATTTTATCGCGCACTTTATAGACGGCAACCTCGGGGCCAAAGGGAAAATCCTCTTTGGCTTCGGGTTTATCGAGCAGGTATTTTTTGATGTTGAAAGCCATGATGCCCGTTCCCGGAAATTTACGTGAATAAATTATTCCGTCTCTTCATCTGCGTCGTCTTCAACAGGCAGCCAACCACCCAACTCTTTCCAGCGATTGACAATCAAGCAAAATAAATCGGCAGTTTTTTCTGCATCATAAGCGGCTGAATGGGCTGCTGAATTGCTGAATTCGACTCCTGCCACCTGACAGGCTTTAGCGAGTACGGTTTGGCCAAAGGCGAGGCCAGCGAGTGTAGCGGTATCAAATACAGAAAAAGGATGAAACGGACTGCGTTTGATATTGCAACGCTCAATAACCGCGTTAACAAAATTCAAATCGAAATGCGCATTATGGCCAACAATCACGGCGCGGGTGCAACCATTTTCCTTTACCGAGCGGCGCACTGCGGTGAGCAAATCCGTCATTACCATTAATTCCGGTTCGGCCAAACGGTCGGGGTTATCCAGATCTATCCCGGTAAAATCCAGTGCGGCTTGTTCAATGTTGGCTCCTTCAAATGGCTCAACATGAAACGAAAACGTTTCATGGCGATGTAAATTGCCATCTTCATCCATACGAATGGTGACTGCGGCAATTTCCAGCAGTGCATCGGTTTGTGAATTAAAGCCGCCGGTTTCCACATCGACAATCACTGGCAAGAAACCGCGAAAGCGTTGTGCCAACGGAGAGTTAGGGTCGCGGGTATTTTCAGGTGGATTCACTGGGGTCCCTTAAGCAGTTTGTAACTGCCAGCGTAATGTTTCGCCTGCGCGCAATGGCACCAGCGGTTGATCACCAAAACTCAACGAGTCCGGCACTTGCCATTCTTGTTTCACCAGTGTGATGGTATCGGTATTCCGTGGCAAGCCATAAAAATCAGCGCCGAAATGGCTAGCGAAGGCTTCGAGCTTATCCAACGCATTCGCATCCTCAAACGCCTCAGCATAGAGTTCAATTGCTGCAAAAGCAGTGTAGCTACCAGCGCAACCACAAGCGGCTTCTTTTTTGTCTTTCGCGTGCGGGGCGGAATCTGTACCCAAAAAGAATTTCGGGTTGCCACTGGTTGCTGCTTTGATAAGCGCTTGCTGGTGCGTGCCGCGTTTTAAAATCGGCAAACAATAATAATGCGGGCGAATACCGCCGGCGAGCATGTGGTTGCGGTTGTATAACAAGTGGTGTGCAGTGATGGTCGCTGCAACATTTGCGGGTGCTGTTGCGACAAATTCAGCGGCATCGGCAGTAGTGATATGTTCCAGTACCATTTTCAAGGCCGGGAAGTTTTTAACTACCTGACTGAAGGTGCGATCCAGGAATACTTTTTCGCGATCAAAAATATCGATCGCTGAATCAGTTACTTCGCCATGCAATAAAAAATGCATGTCGGCTTTTTCCATGGCTTCCAGTACTGGATAGATTTTTTGCAAATCCGTCACACCGGATGCGGAGTTGGTTGTCGCTCCCGCCGGATAAAGTTTACAGGCAGTAACGCCAGCGGCTTTTGCTTTGGCGATTTCGGTTGGATCGGTGTTGTCTGTTAGATAGAGCACCATCAACGGCTCAAAATTGTTACCTGCCGGGCGCGCTGCCTGAATACGTGCTTTGTAAGCCAGTGCCTGTTCAGTATTCATTACTGGCGGCACCAGGTTGGGCATTACGATGGCGCGGGCAAATTGCTGGGCCGCATCAGTCACGGTGCGCTTGAGCGCAGTGCCATCGCGCAGGTGAATATGCCAATCATCAGGGCGGAGCAGGGTCAGTTGCTGGGTCATGGGGTGGGGATTCCGTAGCAGTACATCAAAACAGGCGAATTGGGCGGCATGCTACCAAAATCGCGGCCCCTCCGCAGCCTTATCCGCTCGCGGGCATTTTGAGTGAGGCTGGCTATACTCGGTAAATTCCTTTGTACAGCGTTGTGGTTTTCCCAATGAATGTGGTTTCTTCATCGAATATGCCCTTTGCGGCTCGTTTATTTCTGGTAGTAAGTGTACTGGCCCCGGGCTTTCTGGTTAGCCATACAGTGGCGCAAACTTATATCGCTCCTTTTTCTGACTCCAAATGGAATGCAGCATCCGGTGATTTTGCCTGTAGCCTGACCCATGAAATCCCCGGCTTTGGCAGCGCGCGGTTAGGCCGTAAAGCGGGAACTGGTGAAATACTTGAGCTAAATGCCAAGTCCCAGGTCCTGGGGTCAGATGTTTTCAAAGTGGAGGCTGTAGCCCCGGCATGGCGTAGTGATATAACCCCTAAAACCTTGGGACAAGCGCAAGCAAATAACCAATCTCTAAACGTTAGCGGTGCACAGATTGGTGCAATCACCGATGCTTTGGAGCAGGGCACTAACGTGATATTCAGTGGCAATACTTTGCGTGCGGGGCTGGAAGCACGTAATTTCGGACCCGCGTTTGCGACCTATAAGAAATGCGTGAAAAATTTGATTCCATATACCTTCAAGCAGCTGTCGCATACGGTATTGGGTTATGAAGTGGATGCAGATGAGTTGAGCTCCAGATCCAAAATCGAGTTGGATAAAATTGTGCGCTACGTAAAAGCGGACAAACAAGTGTTGGGCCTCATTGTTGATGCCCACAGCGATAAGTTATCCAAGCCTGAACAGGGTGATGCGCTGTCCAAACGCGAAGCAGAATGGGTGACGACTTATCTGGTTGAAAAAGGTATTCCCGCGGAACAAATTACTACGCGCTGGCATGGTGACAAATTTCCCATCGCGGATAATAAAACCAAAGCAGGCCAAGCTAAAAACCGCCGTGTAACTGTGCGTTTGGAAAATGCCGAAACCCGCAAGGAAATGGAAAAGAAAGTAGCGGCCATTAAAGCCGCTGAAGAAAAAGCCGCTACGGAAAAAGCAGCGAGCTCCGAGGCTGAAAAATCAGTGCCGGCGATAGACGCCAAACAGCTTCAGGATCTAACAGAGCAGCAAAATATATTGAATGGAAAACAACCTGAAGTGGGGTTGCCACGGTAAATCGGGTGGTAATTAGTTGCGCGTCTTGTTATTGATAATTATTCTCCCGCACTTGCATTTTTTTAGCATAATTCCCTAAACATTCTTAACCCGGAATTTACAACCGGGTTGGAATTTTTTGCAAACCGTTTAGTCTCAAGTTGCGAATGCGTGTTGTAGTGGCCCGGGTGGTGCATTACATCAGCGAATTAATAACCAAGGAGTTAATTATGCAAGCTTTAACCCGCCAATGGATGAACACTATGTTGGTTCTCTGTTTGGCATGTTTTTCTTTCAACACTTTTGCAGTAGAACTGCCTGATTTCACGCAGCTTATTGAAAAGCACTCACCAGCCGTGGTGAAAATTACCGCTATTTCCAAAGCATCAGTAGCAAGAACAGATCAACAACAATTGCCTCCCGATCTGCAAGGTTTGCCCGATATTTTCCGTGAGTTACTAGAGCGTCGCCAAGCACCGCGCGATCGCGGTTCCATGGGGTCAGGTTTTATTATTTCCGCTGACGGTTATGTACTGACAAACAATCACGTTATTGAGCAGATGGACAATATCACTGTCATTCTCAATGACCAGCGTGAATACACTGCCAAATTAGTGGGCAGTGATGAGCGTTCAGATTTGGCATTGTTAAAAGTCGAAGCGAAAAATTTGCCGATCTTAACCCTGGCCAAAGATGAAACTCTGAAAGTAGGCCAATGGGTTGTTGCAATTGGCTCGCCATTTGGTTTGGATTATTCCGCTACTGCCGGTATTGTTAGTGCAATAGGCCGCAGTATTCCATCGGCGCGTAATGAAAGTACTTATGTTCCTTTTATTCAGACAGACGTTGCTATTAACCCCGGTAATTCCGGTGGTCCATTATTTAATCTGGATGGAGAAGTGGTGGGTATCAACTCACAAATTTATTCACCTTCCGGGGGGTCCGTAGGACTCTCATTTGCGATTCCTTCAAGCCTCGCGATAGATGTAGTTGCCCAGCTGAAAGATAAAGGCCGTGTTGACCGTGGTTGGTTGGGTGTAATGATTCAGGACGTGGACAAAAATCTGGCAAACTCGTTAGGTATTGATAAACCTATCGGCGCATTGATCAGTGAAGCTGACCCTGAAGGCCCGGCCACCAAATCCGGTTTGAAAGCAGGTGATTTAATTATTAAATTCAACGGTCACGATGTGCATACTTCCAGCGACTTGCCGTATCTGGTTGGTAGAACATTGCCTAAATCCAAAGTGCCTGTTGTAATCATGCGCAAAGGTAAAGAGCAAACACTGAATGTGACTGTGGGTATATTGCCGGTATCGCCGGAAGAAGCGGTTGAACGTCCAGCTAACACACCTAAGGCAGAAACCGCAGTAGATAGTTTGGGTTTAACGGTAACAACACTGGATCGTTCTACCCGTGGTGGTGCAGAAGCCGGGGTAATTGTGAAAGATGTCAAGCCGGACAGCCCTGCTGTAGAAGCGGGTTTGCAACCAGGTGATGTAATTACCCAATTGGCATTTAGTGATATCAAGTCTGTTGCGGATTACAACAAAATTGTAAAAAGCTTGCCAAAAAATGAACCTCACGCAGTCCGTTTTTATCGCCAGGATCGCCCCGTGTTCAGATCGATCATTATCAAGTAATGAACGTTATTTAAAACCACAACGAAAAAACGCCAGCAATATTGCTGGCGTTTTTTTTGAGTCGGCATTGCAATCATCCTTAATCAACAATACCGGGGGCTGGTTTGGATTAAATCAGTTATATCGGCTTCTGATTTGATCCATTTTTACCGCGAAAAAGACCTGCGGGCATCTGGCATCGATGGTCCCACAGGTATAAGCAGAAAAAACTTAATTCAAAAATCAGGCGGCGGTGTGCGTTTGATGATCCGGATGTAAAGACTGATTTAGTTTCAGCCAGTCTTTGCTGCTCAATAGCGGTTTGAGTAGGGATGCGGCGATATCTAACGAGAGGGACACTACTTCCAGGTTGGTATCGTCGAGTTTTTGCAGGTCGACCAGGCTTTGGCACAAGCTTTCACACACTCCTTTGTGAATCAGTGTGTGGAGGTTGTAACGTGAATTTTTCATAAAAGCCTCAGGTTCCATTGAGTAGTTGATACTGAGTGAGTGTTTGGCGAGTCCGAGTGCCGTTAAACAACATAATCCATGGTTGTTTAACGGCGTGCTGTTGCCATGACAGCATTGCTATTGTGCAAAAGGAGAGGGGATTAGTCTGTAAAAAATTGTGTAGGAATGTTTTTTTCGGTTCAAAAAAAATCCCCGTATTTTGTCCGGGGTCTTTGTTTGGTGGCGGTAATTAATATTCTTAATGACAGATTTTTTAGAAGATCATTTTTGGCAATTCCGGGATCATCGGCTTTTACGATTTCGTCTGCATATTTCACAGGGGGCGTGGCAGGCGCATATTTGCCCACAATAATCATGACGAAATGGGTTTTGCCTTTAATTTCAAGTTATAAGCTCCCTAAACTTTTCATAGGTCTTGCTTGCATCTTCTCCTCTATCTTTAAAAACAAACTGACGGGGAAAAAAGTAACTGCAATTATCTTCGGCACTATCATATTTCCAGAGCAATTCAATCTGTGCATTCTGCTTCAGTGTGTTAAATACTTTGAGAGAGGATGCGGAAATGTTTTCACGAACGGTGTAAATATAAATTTCTTGTTCGCCAGTTAATTTAAGCTTGCGATAATTGCTGTCATCACCACGCAAATTGGCAATCAAGGGAAGGTGGGTCAAATCATTGAGGTAAGGAAAGATAGGCATATTTGCGCATGGCGAAAGTCCTTGTAATAGCGGTTATCGGTTTTATGTAAATGACCCCCTTAAGATGGTGGCGCTACTCTAGTGCGGAAAGTCTTAACTGAGAATTAATGCGCCATCGCCAGTGTGAGGTGTCATTGATGTATTCCAGGGGGAGGCTTATCGGAACTATAAGGTGTTGTTATCAGTATTTTGCGTGTCGTCTGCTGGTGGCGTATGTGTACCCGCTGGGGTATATAGGCTAGAATGCCGCCCATTCTTATCGCCCCCCAGTTTCCGGGGATCAAATCCAACTCGTTAAAGTAGTTAAGCACCTGTGACTGACCTGAGCCATATCCGCAACTTTTCCATCATCGCCCATATTGACCACGGTAAATCCACCATTGCCGACCGCTTTATCCAGATGTGCGGCGGCCTGAGTGACCGTGAAATGGAGGCGCAAGTCCTTGATTCCATGGATTTGGAGCGTGAACGTGGTATCACCATCAAAGCCCACAGCGTGACCTTGTACTACAAAGCGCGCGATGGCAAAACCTATCAGCTCAACTTCATTGATACCCCGGGTCACGTGGACTTCACCTATGAAGTATCCCGTTCACTGGCGGCGTGTGAAGGTGCGTTATTGGTAGTAGATGCCGGGCAGGGCGTAGAAGCCCAGTCCGTTGCCAACTGCTATACCGCGATTGAACAGGGGCTGGAAGTAATTCCGGTTCTGAACAAGATGGATTTGCCTCAGGCTGAGCCTGATCGTGTCGCACAGGAAATTGAAGATATTATCGGTATTGACGCTACTGAAGCTGTGCGTTGCTCGGCCAAATCCGGCTTGGGTATGGAAGATGTTTTGGAAGAATTAGTGCGACTGGTTCCGCCGCCGGTCGGTGATGTCGATGCGCCACTGCAAGCGCTGATTATCGACTCCTGGTTCGACAACTACCTCGGTGTTGTATCGCTGGTGCGTGTAAAACAAGGCACTTTGCGATTGAAAGACAAAATCATTACCAAAACTATCGGCAAAGCCCAAATTGTTGATGGCGTGGGCGTATTTAGCCCCAAACCAACCCAATTAAAAGAGCTTAAAGCCGGCGAAGTAGGTTTTGTGGTTGCTGGTATCAAAGATATTCATGGGGCTCCCGTGGGCGATACTATCACTCATGCGCAAACTCCTGATGTTGAAGCACTGGAAGGTTTCCAGAAGATCAAACCGCAAGTTTATGCCGGTATGTTCCCGATCAGTTCCGACGACTTCGAAGATTTCCGCGAAGCCTTGGCCAAATTGACCTTGAATGATGCTTCACTGTTCTACGAACCCGAAAGCTCAGACGCATTGGGCTTTGGTTTCCGCGTTGGTTTCCTCGGCATGTTGCACATGGAGATCATTCAGGAACGCCTGGAGCGTGAATATGATCTCGACCTGATTACCACTGCGCCAACGGTAGTTTTTGAAGTGGTTAAGCGCGGTGGCGAAGTTATTTACGTTGATAACCCGTCCAAATTGCCGGACCCGGGTTCGATCGAAGAAATGCGTGAGCCGATTGTTGAGGCCAATATTCTTGTACCGCAAGAGCATTTGGGTAATGTGATCACGCTCTGTATTGAAAAGCGTGGTGTGCAGAAAGATTTGCAATTCACCGGTTCTCAGGTGCGTGTGCGCTATGAGTTGCCGATGAATGAAGTAGTGACTGATTTCTTTGATCGACTAAAGTCAGTTAGCCGTGGTTATGCTTCGTTGGATTACAGTTTTATCCGCTTCCAGGCAGCGAGCCTGGTGCGCCTGGATGTATTAATCAACAGTGAAAAAGTAGATGCATTGGCGATTATTGTGCACCGCGATAAAGCGCACGGTATGGGGCGTTCTCTTACCGAAAAAATGAAAGAGTTGATCCCTCGCCAAATGTATGACGTTGCAATCCAGGCGGCGATTGGTGGTCAAATTGTTGCGCGTTCTACTGTAAAAGCCTTGCGTAAAGATGTAACGGCAAAATGTTATGGTGGTGATGCAACGCGTAAGAAAAAACTGTTGGAAAAACAAAAAGCCGGTAAGAAGCGCATGAAGCAAGTGGGTAGTGTTGAAATCCCGCAAGCGGCATTCTTCGCGGTATTAAAAATTGATAGCTAATACATCGCTGGCTAATAACACATTAAGGAAACTCAATGAGCAGTATTAACCTTCCGCTGATTCTCACACTTGCTGTACTGGTTACGGGTTTAGTGTGGTTATTTGATGCATTGGTATTGGCGCGTCCGCGCAAGGAAAAAGTTGCCGCTGTTGAAAAACAGTTTAGCAGTATGGCGTTGGAGACCGAGCAACAAAAAACGGCTTATGAAGATGCTAAAAATGTTGCTGCCCGTGAACCTGTCTTGGTGGAATACGCCAAATCATTTTTCCCGGTGCTGTTTATTGTTTTCTTTTTGCGTTCTTTTTTAGTTGAGCCATTCCAAATCCCATCGGGTTCTATGATTCCAACGTTGGAAGTGGGTGATTTTATTCTGGTTAATAAATTTGCTTATGGTGTACGCGAACCTATTACTAACACCCAGTTTATTCCGGTAGGAAAACCACAGCGCGGTGATGTCATGGTGTTTTTCCCGCCCCATGCCCCTGAGACTTACTACATCAAGCGCGTTATCGGTATTCCTGGCGATCACATCTCTTATAACAATCACGTCTTGACTATTAATGGCAAAGTGATTGAAGAAAAGTTAGTGGCTCAATTACCCGTCGGTGCACCTTATTATCGTACTGTGACTGAAACTATCGATAATAAAACCTTTACGGCGAATAAATATTTGCAACCCGGTCATTTGAGTGTGCGTGGTTCATGGGTTGTACCTGAAGGGCACTACTTCATGATGGGCGATAACCGCGATAACAGCCTGGATAGTCGCGAATGGGGCGTGGTGTCTGAAGATGCAATCGTAGGTAAAGCGTTTGCAGTGTGGATGCATTGGGATAAGTTCCTAAGCATTCCTTCTTTTGATCATGTTGGCGTCATCAAATAAGTTTTTGTGCTAGCGTAAGTGCAGGACCATTTTCTCTTGCGGAGACCAAACGAATGAAAGTTGTTCAGATGAAATCACTTAAACATCAACGTGGTTTGGGGATGCTGCAATGGGCCCTTGTTATTGCTGTAGCTGGCTTTTTTCTGTTGTTTGCGTTCAAAGTTGTTCCCCTTTATGCAGAAAATCGCTACGTAGAGTCTGCATTGCGCTCACTAGTCTCTAGCGGTGAGAAAATTGAGGAAATGACGGATGCCGAAATCACTAAAAAGCTTAACAACTTCTACATGATCAATAATGTTCGTAGCGAAGGGCCCACTAAAAACATCAAGGTTGAACGTGAAGCAGAAAAAGCGGTAGTTACCGTTGATTACGAAACACGTGTCCCATTGTTGTACAACATTGATTTGATATTGGTATTCAAGAATCATCTTGATAGCACCAAACCGACACAATGCTGCAAACCTGTAACTAACCCCGCGACCAAGTAATTTTGCAAAACCTTAAATACCAGCGCCTTGAAGAACGTCTTGGCTATCAATTTGAAAACCAGCGCCAGTTGCAACTGGCGTTGACCCACCGCAGCCATGGGGCTACCAATAATGAGCGCCTTGAATTTCTGGGCGACTCCATTTTAAATTTTATTATTGGCGAAGCGTTATTTAGCCGGTTTCCTGAAGTTCGGGAAGGGCAGCTCAGCCGTCTACGTTCACAACTGGTTAAAGGTGAAACCCTGGCCGAGTTAGCTCGTGAATTTGACATGGGCGATTACCTGATTTTAGGTGAGGGTGAGTTGAAATCAGGGGGAAGAAGTCGCGATTCCATTTTGGCCGATAGCGTAGAAGCCATTATTGGTGCGATTTATAACGAACGTGGTTTGGAAATATGCCGCGAGCGAGTTTTAACCTGGTTTGCTTCGCGTTTGGATGCAATTGGGATTGATACTAGCGCTAAGGATTCCAAATCACGCTTGCAGGAATATTTACAAGCCCAGCGCCAACCGTTGCCGGAATATGCTGTAATTAATGTCGGTGGTGAAGGGCACGCACAAGTGTTTACGATTGAATGCCGTGTAGCAATTGCCAAAAAACCGACCCAGGCTTCTGCGTCCAGCCGAAGAGAAGCAGAAAAGCAATCTGCGGTATTGATGCTTAAACAGCTGAAAATTGACTAATCTGCCACCTCTGTTTTTTTATTTTTAATCCTTCTTTTTCTGTAGCACTCTTTTATGACTTTTGATTCCGATACTGAAAACACCGATCCCCGTTGTGGCTATGTTGCCATTGTTGGTCGTCCTAACGTGGGTAAGTCGACGTTGCTCAATCACATCCTTGGGCAAAAAATCAGTATCACTTCGCGTAAGCCGCAAACCACTCGCAATGCAGTTGTTGGAATTAAAACTGAAGGTGATGTACAAATTATTTTTGTAGATACCCCGGGTATGCATCTCGGGCAGCAAAAAGCTATTAACCGCTACATGAACCGTGCCGCCACTACGGCAATGAAAGATGTGGATGTGGTGGTCTTTGTGGTGGATCGTTTTATCTGGACCGAAGAAGATGAAGCTGTCGCAGAAAAGCTCCAGCACATTAACAGCCCGGTGATTCTGGCGGTAAATAAAGTTGATCAAATAGAAGATAAAGAAACCTTGTTGCCGCATTTACAGCAATTGGCCGAAAAACTAAATATCGCGGAAATTGTTCCTATCTCGGCGTTGCGTAACAATAATCTGGATCGGTTGGAGCAATTAATTGTCGAGCGTTTACCGGAAGGCATTCATATGTATCCGGAAGATCAGATCACGGACCGCAGCTCACGCTTCATGGCTGCAGAAATTGTGCGTGAAAAAATTACTCGCCAACTCGGTGACGAATTGCCCTATGAAATGGCCGTGGAAATTGAGGAGTTTAAGCAGGAAGGTAACTTGCTTAATATTTCTGCGCTAATTCTGGTGGAGCGTGATGGCCAGAAAAAAATCCTGATTGGCGATAAAGGGGGGCGCATCAAGTTGATTGGTACTGAAGCCCGTATCGATATGGAAAAATTATTTGAAATGAAAATCATGCTCAAACTTTGGGTGAAAGTAAAATCTGGCTGGTCGGATGACGAGCGGGCGTTACGCAGCCTCGGCTACAATGATTTTTAATCGTCACTATGCGTGTTGATCTCCAGCCAGCGTATATCCTTCATACCCGCCCTTACCGAGATACCAGTTTATTAATTGATTTACTCACGCCCGATTTCGGGCGTGTCACTGCTATAGCACGTGGTGTACGTAAAGCCAAAACTCCAAAACGGCAATTGCTCAATCCCTTCAGTCGCTTGCTGGTGTGCTGGCAAGGTAAAACAGATATGAAACTGCTCACCAGTTTTGAGGCAGATAATCATTTTCTCTCGCTGAAAGGCAATCATTTATATTCTGCGTTTTATCTTAATGAGCTGTTGGTGCGTCTATTGCCAGAAATGGATCGGCACAATGGTTTGTTTTTCGCGTATGAGCAATGCTTGAATGCATTGCAACAAGAGCTGGATATAGAACCTCTGCTGCGTGGTTTTGAGTTCCGCTTATTGGAGGAGTTAGGTTATGCGCTCGATTTTACGCTGGATGTGCGCAACGATTGTGAAATAGAGGCGCAGGGATTTTATGATTGCCATATCCAGGAAGGATTTTATGCGGTTGCGCCGGATATTCCTGCGTCCTTTTTATTAAAGGGCGAATGGATATTGGCCATTGCAGCGGGAAATTATTCCTCGCCTGCGACTCGCCAGGCGGCAAAAAAACTGACGCGGCGTATGCTCAAACCTTTGCTGGGCAACAAGCCTTTGCATAGCCGCGAATTATTTAAGCAGATCAATCCTGATATTAATTAGTTTGCGGGGCGTTGGGTTCAAGTCCAAACAGTGCGTCGATATTTTTATCCCGCCCCCAATTAATTAAATCGTCCAATGCATGGTTGAGTGCTGGAATCGCACTATGGGCTTGTTCATACTGTTTGCTTTGAAATAATTTATCCAGTAAACCGCTAATATGTTTTAAGCGCGGTACGCCACAATAACAACTGCTACCATAGAGTCGGTGCACTAACTCTTCCACATCTTCATATTGTTTGGCATTCAAAGTTTGGTTGATTTGTTCTTTTTCGGCTTCGAGACCCGCTAATAACATGCTTAGCATGTCCCGTGCGAGCGCTGGCTTGTGATTGGCGAGCTTGAGACACAGTTGAATATCAACCGAGCCGGTAAGATCCTCAGTAGGAATAGTTTCCCGGGTATTGGTAATCAATTTCTCTTCCGGTTGCACGACAACTTCTTTTTTACCGGAAAGGCTAGCCCAACGATTAATGATATGTGCCAGCTGGCTTTCATTAACAGGTTTGCTGATGCAATCATCCATTCCGGCAATTAATAATTCTGCTTTTTGCTCGGTGATGGTGTGTGCCGTTAATGCAATAATTGGTGTGCGACGTTTACCTTGTTCCAGCATGCGAATGTGGCGTGTTGCTTCCATACCATCCATGCCTGGCATTTGGATGTCCATAAAAATTACATCGAATTCATTTTCTTTACAGACATCAATTGCTTGTGGACCATTATTGGCTTGAGTGACTTGCGTATTTAATCCACGTAATAATTCTGAAGCCAATTGCAGGTTGGCCGGATTATCGTCTACTAGTAATACTGAAATGCTCGGACCAAGTAATTCTTCATCTTCCTGTTCACGCATATCCTTAATATGCAAGTCCAATTGTCTTCCGAGTGTTTGCAGCAGCGAATCGTAAGCGATAGGCTTATTGATAAAGAGTACTTGTGATTTATCCGAATGATTGCGGAATAATCGTTGATGTGCTGGTGTACAACACACAATCAGCGTACAACTGAATTCCATGTGCAATTGTTCGGCAAGATTGTTCAATAACACGGGGGGAATTTTTCGCTCGTTGGGTGCGATATCCAGAATTAATAAATCAAAATTATTATTGCTGTTGCGTGCGTTGCGCAAAATCGGGAAGCAATCATGAATGGCGGGAATGTTTTGGGTGTTGCCATTCCACTCATGCAATAAATTATCTATTTGTTTGAGTGATGCCGGATTTTCTCCACAGAGCAAAATCCGGTAATCGCTAAGATTGGCTAGCTGGCTAACGGATGGTTGACGTTTGTCGATGCCGAGGCGCGCGGTAAACCAGAAGGTAGAACCTTGTTCTGGTTCGCTGACCACACCGATTTCGCCATGCATCCGTTCTACCAAGCCCTTGCAAATCGCAAGGCCAAGCCCGGTTCCTTCATGCTCGCGTGTAATGGATGTATCGGCTTGATTGAACGGGCTAAATAATTGATCTTGTTCTTCACGGCTTAAACCGATTCCTTCATCGCTTACGCATACCTTTAACGTAATTTGGGTTTCTTGTCTTTGCAGTACACTGATATCAACAATGATGTTGCCGCTATTACTGTATTTGATCGCGTTGGTAACTAAATTCGATAATACTTGTTTAAAGCGAAGCGCATCGCCGAGCAAATTTTTGGGAATAGATGGCTCAATATAATTTATTAATTCAAGATTTTTTTCGTGGGCATCCGGCGCAAGTATATGCAGCACTTCATCAATGCTTTGACGAATGGGAAGGGGCGCATAATCCAGCGTTAATTTGCCCGATTCAATTTTGGAGAAATCGAGAATGCCGTTAATAACCGTCAACAGGTTTTGTGCCGAGTCGCGAATAGTTTCCATATATTCACGTTGTTGTTCATTTAACTCGGTTTTTAACGCAAGGTTGATAAAACCAAGAATTCCATTTAACGGTGTGCGAATTTCATGGCTGGTATTGGCAAGGAATTCGGACTTAACCCGGCTGGCTTCCAATGCTTCCTTACGCGCTAAATCGAGTTCAACGTTTTGGATTTCAATGGTTTCCAGTGTCTCGCGCAAATCTTCGATTGCATGATCGATATGGCCTTGCATATCAGTTTGTGCCGCTTCCATGTAATCCGCCATGGTATTAATGGCTTCTGCGAGACCAAAAAACTCACTGGAACTTTGCTGCGCAACCCGTTCGCTTAATCGACCGCGTGCGAGTGCATGAACAATATTTTTAATATGGTCGAGAGGATCAGTAATGCGGTAGTAAAGTGAAATCGCAAAATAGGCACCAATGATCAAACATAAAATAGTTAATGCAATCGTCAATACAATCGCTTCATAGCGAACTACTGCATAAGGCGCAGCTAGCAATTCAATTTCAACCCAGCCAACAGGATTTTTGTTTTCAAGGTTAACTAGTGGGTGCGAAAAGCGCAGGGTGCGATAGGTTTTTCGCTCCAGTGGCTGAATCATATTCGGCTCGCCTGAATCATGGGTTTCCATAAATTGCGGACCGCTATGGAAGGTTTGATCCTTGTCTGCATAGTAGGCGTGAATCGCACGGATGTAAGGTTCTTCCAGCGAGGCATCCATGATGTTCTGCACTAACTCACGATTATTCTCCAGCATCGGTTTGTGCAATAAATGCGCGGTTTTTTTGGCGAGGATGCCGCCGCGTAAATCGATAAATTTATCAACCTGGGAAATGCACAAATACGTCAGGCTCACCGCGATGAAAATAATAATACTGATGGAAGGGATAAATATCAGGCGCCATACATCGGACTTAATACTATTGCGTTTGTTCATGGCTGGATGCCTTGTTCCTTTTTTGCTGAAAGGGCGTTGATAGAAAAGCCGTTATTGAGACGCGCCTGGCTGGTTATTGGATAAACCTGTTGATAAGGTCACGGCGAGTATAGCCAAGTGTTCGCAGGGGCGAGTGATCACAGGTAGAATAGCCGCCTCGCGCGCGCATGCGCAACCAGCCCACTAATTGATCTGCCTATACCAGTATAAGTGCAGTTGATGGGCATCAGATCCACTGACTGAGGCATTTATGGATTTCCCTACAATTGACGCGTTTGTTGGCAACACTCCATTAGTGCGCTTGCAACGCCTGCCGGGCGCTACGACCAATAATGTATTGGTGAAACTGGAAGGGAATAACCCTGCCGGCTCGGTTAAAGACCGCCCTGCGTTGTCCATGATTACCCGCGCTGAATTGCGTGGCGATATTAAACCTGGTGATACCCTGATTGAAGCTACCAGTGGCAATACTGGCATTGCGCTGGCGATGGTGGCGGCGATTAAAGGCTATCGCATTATTTTAATTATGCCTGACAACTCTACCGCTGAACGCAAAGCCTCTATGGCTGCCTACGGCGCAGAGTTGATTCTGGTTTCCAAAGAATCCGGTATGGAAGGCGCGCGCGACCTTGCATTGCAAATGCAAGCAGAAGGCAAGGGCATTGTGTTGGATCAATTTGGTAATCCCGATAATCCGCTCGCCCATTACACCACCACGGGGCCAGAGCTTTGGCAGCAGACCGGCGGTACCATCACTCATTTTGTTAGCTCAATGGGAACTACCGGAACTATTATGGGGACCTCGCGTTTTCTCAAAGAGAAAAATCCGGCAATCCAGATTATTGGTTTGCAACCTTCGGAAGGGGCGCAAATTCCCGGCATTCGTCGCTGGCCAGAAGCGTACCTGCCTAAAATATATGAGCGTGATCGTGTGGACGGCATAGTAAGCATGCCCCAGCAACTTGCAGAAGACACTATGCGTGAGCTAGCCCGTAAAGAAGGAATTTTCTGCGGTGTTTCATCGGGTGGCGCAGTGGCTGCGGCGTTAGAGCTTAGTCAGCAAGTAGAAAATGCGGTAATAGTTGCGATTATTTGTGATCGCGGGGATCGTTATTTGTCCTCAGGTTTGTTCAATGTTTAAGTAAATATTTTTCCACACATACAACGATAAAAACGTAATCAACAATAATGAATCAGGAGATTTTATGTCGGTAGTTATTCGGATTTTAGTGATTGTTTCTGCGTTACTAATGGGCGCTTGTGGAGGTTCAGGTTCGGGCAACAAAGGTAGTGGAACCTCATCGCCGGCAACGGTTTCCTCTACGGTAAGTTTGTCTTCCAAGGCAAGCGACTCCTCACAGGCTGTCGTGTCATCAAGTTCTAGCAGCCTTGCAATACCTGCAGAGTTTCCCAAGGGAACAGCTGAAACCCTGCCGAAATTATCGATTACTACCGATGGTGCAGCGCCTATTGTTTCCAAAGAAAATTATGTTACCGGACAATTCTCGTTAGAGGGCACTGATGTTGAGCAAGCCAGCGGCACGATGGAAATTCGTGGGCGCGGTAACTCCACCTGGTCCTGGGATAAAAAGCCTTACCGTTTAAAATTAACCAACTCTACATCGCTATTGGGAATGCCGGCGAGTAAGCATTGGGTGCTGCTGGCAAATTACGCCGATAAGACATTAATGCGCAATGACATTGCCTTTATGTTTAGCAAGAGCACAGGAATGGAATACACACCGCGCGCGCAATACGTAGAAGTGAGTCTGAACGGCGCATATAAAGGTGTTTACCAATTGGTAGAACATATTCGAGTGGCCAAAGACCGCGTGAATATCCCGGAAATGAAAGTGACGGATATCGATGCGGAAAAAATCACTGGTGGTTACTTAATGGAAATTGATTTTCGTTATCACAAGGATTTTTGCAAGAATAACTCTTATGAATCTTTCTGTGTCAATGGCGAAAATATTAATCGCCAGATCGATTTCTGCATTGATTCAAACTATGGTATGGACCCATTTTGCTTGCAGAGCCCGGAAACTTTACTTGATCCTGCCTGGTCGGCCCAGCGTGAATATATCCAGAAATATTTTGCAGATACGGAAGCGGCATTATTTGGTAGTGATTTTAAAGATACCACTAAAGGTTATGCTGCGTTCATTGATGTAGATTCCGTTGTTAACTACTACATTATTAATGAATTATTTAAAAATCCGGATGGTGCTACAGCGAGTGCGTTTGTATACAAAAAGCGAGGTGGAAAATTATTTTTTGGTCCGGTATGGGATTTTGATTTGTCATTTGGTAATGCCGGTTATAACGATGTTGATAAAACCTATAATTGGCATATTCGCAATTCGTCATGGTTTAAGCGCTTATTTGAGGATCCTGCTTTTGAAGCCAAAGTGAAAGCGCGCTGGCAAGCCCTGAAAGCTGAAGGTAAATTTGAATTATTGTTTATTTATGCTGACGCACGTGCAACATGGTTAGAAAAACAGCAGGCAAAAAATTACACCATCTGGTCGGTTACCGATTTTGCGCCCTGGATTATCCATGGCACACATGGCGGAACTGGCAGTTATGACGCAGAAGTGAAAGAAATGATTCGCTGGCAGCGGGCTCGGTATCAATGGATGGATGCGCAACTCGGTAAATAACTTTTGTACTTTGTACAGGAGCCTTTTAGCTAATGTTCGTTAATAGATGTACAGAGAAGGTTTAATGACCAATCGCAGTGGTAAAAGTGGCAACAGTAAAAGCGGCAACTCCGGTAGCAGTAAACGTACTGGCGGAAGTTTGCTCGGAAAAAAACCGCGTCCGAAAAAAGCGGGCGAGCCGGTTTTCGTTCGCGATGATGCACCACGGATGAGTGCCCCGCGTGCGGCAGAAAAAATTCTGCCGCAAATTAATAAACGCATGGGTGAATTTACTATTGAGCGCTGGAGCCACGATGGCCGTGGTTTAACCAATCTGGATGGTAAAACGTTATTTATTCAAGGTGCATTACCTGGCGAGCGTGTGAGTGCGCGTTTGGTCGAAGAGCATCCGCGATTTATTGAGGCGCGTGTTGATCAAATTATCGATGCATCTGCTGATCGAATCGAGCCGCCTTGTGTGCATTATCATGAATGCGGTGGTTGCCAGTTACAGCATGTAAAACCCGACGCGCAAATTGCACTTAAACAACACGCGTTAATTCAACAATTGCAACATTGGGGCAAGGTAACTCCAACACGTATTTTGCCTGCCGTAAGTGTTGCTGATACGGAGTATCGCAATCGCGCACGCTTAGGTGTGTGGTATGAAAATGATGGCAGTGTGAGCCTCGGTTTTCGCCAACAGCAGAGTAAAACGATTGCCGCGGTTCAGCATTGTTTGGTACTGGCGCCGGAATTAAACGCGTTGATTAAACCGCTGCAATCCTGGTTGGAATTGCATTCGGCTAAAGTAGTGACTCATATCGAACTGGTGCGCGGCAATGATGAATCAGCGGTAATTTTGCGGCATATCAAAAAATTATCTGAACAGGATTTGCATAATCTCAAAAAATTTTCACAACAATACCAATGCACTATGTGGCTCGAACCGAATGGCAATATCGGGTTGACGGATGTGGATGGTAATGCTTGCAATCCGCGGTTGAATTATTCGGTAGATAAATTGCAATTACATTTTCATCCGCAAGATTTTACCCAGGTGAATCCGCGTGTGAATGAGCAGATGGTGGCTCAGGCATTGGCACTACTAAATCTGCAATCTCATGAACGCGTATTGGATTTGTTCTGCGGTATTGGCAATTTCACGTTGCCGATGGCGCAATCTTGCCGCGAAGTAATAGGCATTGAGGCGGTAGAGCCGATGGTGTTACGTGGCCGTGAAAATGCGGAGCGCCTGGGAATTGCCAACGTAAAATTTATTGCCGCTAACTTGGCTGATATGACCCATACTCAATGGCAGCGGCTGGCCGGCGGCAAAGAACATGAAATTGCTGCAATTTTGCTCGACCCGCCCCGCGATGGTGCAAAAGAAGTGGTAACGACCATAAAACAGTGGGTTGAGGCGAAGCAACTTTCCCCCAGGCGGATTGTCTACGTCAGTTGCAACCCGGCCACTCTGGCGCGCGATGCAGCAATTTTGGCAGAAGCAGGTTACCAATTGGACGCTGCCGGGGTATTGGATATGTTTCCCCACACTAGCCACGTAGAGTCAATGGCGTTGTTTTTGCTTAAGTGATTGGCTTGTTATGGCATCTAAATTCTCATTTGAATGCCAGCAATAAAAACCAGAAAAATAAAACAACCCCCGAATTATTGAAGTAGACGTTATGGTTAAAGTCAGAGCAGATCACCCCATAGCCGCTGACGGCAAGGTCGACATAGATGCCTGGATCGACCGGCTCAATCACTCCCATCTGCAAGTGGAAACCAGCCGTGCCGAGCTGCGCCGCGCCGCAGAAAAAAGTTTATCGTTGGTCGATATCCATGCTGACGATGATCACAACTGGGGGGAAGAATTCTCCTGTTTTCGCATTGGCCTTGAAATGGCAGAAATCCTGACTGATTTGCAATTGGATCAGGATGCATTGGTCGCCGCTATTCTTTATCGTGCGGTGCGTGAACATAAAATCAGCCTCAAGGACGTGCAAGACGAGTTTGGTGAAACGGTAGGTAAGCTGGTGAAAGGTGTGTTGCGCATGGCGGCCATCAGTTACCAGCGCAACGAAGAAGAACGCGTACTTGGTTCCCAGGCAACCGAACAGGCGGAGAAGATCCGCAAGATGCTGGTTGCCATGGTCGATGATGTCCGCATCGCCCTGATTAAACTGGCCGAGCGTACTTGCGCAATCCGGTCGGTAAAAAATGCAAGCCCGGATCGTCGTCGTCAGGTTTCCCGGGAAGTCGCCGATATTTATGCACCCCTTGCCCATCGTTTGGGTATTGGTCATATCAAATGGGAATTGGAAGACCTTTCATTTCGTTACCTGCAACCTGATGATTACAAGCGCATTGCCAAATTGCTGGATGAGCGCCGTTTGGCGCGGCAGGAATATATCGACAACCTGCTGAAGCGCCTACGCGACGAATTGAAAAAAGCGAATATTGAAGGTGCCGTTGGCGGGCGGGCGAAGCACATTTACAGCATCTGGCGAAAAATGCAGCGCAAAGGTATTCCCTTTTCGCAGGTTTACGACATTCGCGCTGTGCGCATCCTGGTTCCTACGATTCGCGACTGTTACACCGTCCTCGGTATAGTGCATAGCCTTTGGCGCAACATCCCCCATGAATTTGACGATTACATTGCGTCGCCTAAAGAAAACGGCTATCGCTCGCTGCACACTGCCGTGTGGGGGCCGGAAAATAAAGTGCTGGAAATCCAGATTCGCACGCAGGAAATGCATGAAGAGTCCGAGCTCGGTGTATGTGCGCACTGGCGCTATAAAGGCACAGATACCAAATCTACCCAGGATGCTTACGAGCAAAAAATCTCCTGGCTGCGTCAGGTGCTTGAATGGCATGAAGAGCTGGGTGGCGATAGTTCGCAATTGCAGGACGACTTGCGCTCGGTTAACCAGGATCGCATCTACGTGTTTACCCCCGAAGGACATGTGGTGGATTTACCGCGCACCGCAACACCGCTCGATTTCGCTTACAAAATCCACACTGATGTTGGACATCGTTGCCGTGGGGCAAAGGTTAATAACCGCATAGTTCCGCTCAACTATCATCTGACCAATGCAGACCAGGTGGAAATCCTGACCGGCAAGCTCGAATCGCCCAGTCGCGATTGGCTGAATGCCGCATTGGGTTATGTGAACACGCCGCGTGCGCGTGCCAAAATCCAGCACTGGTTCAAGCAACAGGCGCGGGATAAAAATATCGCGGAAGGCCAGGCATTACTGGATCGTGAATTCAAGCGGCTTGCATTATTGGATCTCGACTTTGAAGAGCTCGCGAAAAAACTGCGCTTCAACTCGCTTGATGATTTGTATGCAGCGGTAGGGGCGAGCGATATTGGTGTCGGCCAGGTATTAAATGCTGCCCAGAAATTAATTGATGAGGCCGATCCACAGCAGCCGTTAATTCCGTTCAAAACCCGAGCGCCGCGCCCGAAGAAAGATTCGGATTTCTACATCGAGGGGGTGGGCAATCTGCTTACCCAAATCGCCAACTGCTGTAACCCGGTGCCGGGGGATGCGATTACGGGTTATATCACGCTTGGGAAGGGAGTTTCTATCCATCGCCAGGACTGTTCGAATATCCTGCAACTGCAAACCGATGAGCCCCAGCGCATTATTAAAGTCGAGTGGGGCGATGCGCCGCAGAGTTTCTATTCCGTGGATGTGGTGATCGAAGCCTATGACCGCTATGGATTGTTGAAAGATATTACGGCGCTGCTTGATCAGGAGCGCATTAATATCATTGCCTTGCAGACGCTATCGGACAAACGCAAAAATACGGTGGATATGCAGGTGACCGTGGAGATTCGCGGTTTTGATGAACTGAGTCGCATACTCACCAAGTTGAATCAATTGCCGAACATTGCCTCTGCGCGCCGTAAGCATTGAGGCATATATGGAATTTGCTGTGAACCAATACACTATCGATGATTTGCTTTATCTCATGGCGCGGCTGCGCGATCCGGAATCCGGTTGCCCCTGGGACATTAAACAAGATTACGCCAGCATTGCACCCTCAACATTGGAAGAGGCTTACGAGGTTGTCGATGCAATCGAAAAGCAGGATTTTGTTCACCTCAAAGAAGAGTTGGGTGATTTGTTGTTTCAGGTTATTTTTTATAGTCAGCTTGGGAAAGAAGAGCATCGCTTTGAATTTGCAGGCGTTGTTTCTGATCTGGTCGCTAAATTAATTCGTCGTCATCCCCACGTATTTCCGGAAGGCACTTTGCAAAGCCGCATCGATAATCGCCATACCTTGCCGGGCGATGTAAAGGCACGTTGGGAGGCCATTAAACAGCAGGAGCGTGAAGCCAAGGGCGCTCAAGGTTTATTGGCCGATGTCCCGCTGAATTTACCAGCACTCAGCCGCGCCGCAAAATTGCAAAAACGCGCTGCCAGTGTTGGTTTTGATTGGGGCGATGTTTATGGGCCTATTGCCAAAGTCCGTGAAGAATTGCTGGAAGTTGAAGCCGAGCTTGATTCGGGTAACCATCAGGCGCTGGAAGAAGAATTGGGTGATTTGTTGTTCGCAGCAGTGAATATTGCGCGTTATATGAAGATTGACCCTGAGCAAGCGTTGCGTCGAGCGAACCAAAAATTCGAACAGCGATTTAGTTTTATCGAAGAAAATGTGAGTCGACCTTTAGAGGAAACTTCTATCGATGAAATGAACCGTTTATGGGATCTGGCCAAAATTTCATAACTTTTTACCCTGTAAAAACCTCCAATTACTCGAATTCACCTATTGAAAGTTGGCACATAAAACTACTTAAAGTAATAAGGCATGTTTTTTTGATAGCTTTTTGTTTAATGTTAACGCTTTCAAAAGCAGCTATGATTCGATCATCGGTGAGTCATTTACCCACCATTTTTTTAATCAATACGGCGCTCCGCAGTAATAATAACAACAGCAAAGTGAGGTTTCTTTGGATCGGCATGAAGTAAAGCCGGGCTATGTGGATAAGCGTCTAAGTACCGTCAAAATCCACATCTCTGAGCTGAAAATAGGCATGTTTGTTTCCAAGCTGGATCGCGACTGGCAGGAAACCCCATTCCTTATGCAAGGCTTTATGATTGAAAGCCTGGATGATATAGACGCGGTTGCTCAATATTCACAACATATCTGGATTGATGCCGTACGCGAAGAGTGGATTCCTCCTGAACAACGCGGCGTTTCCGGTCCTCCTATCCCAAAAGTCAAATCCTACATCAACAAGATTGATGCACAAAAAGAACATCAGGCGGCGTTGGGTGTTTTTCGTGAAGCCAAAAAACTCACCAAATCATTGCTGGATGATGCTCGCCTGGGTGGCGTGGTAAATACCGAGCAAGCCAAAGCGACGGTTAAGGATTGTGTCGGCAGTATTTTGCGTAATCCGGACGCATTGATCTGGATGTCACGTATGCGCAATGAAGATGAATACACGGCCGAGCATTGCTTGAATGTGTGTATTCTTTCTATTGCCTTTGGGCGACATCTTGGTATGAGCGAAGATGAATTGGAAAAATTAGGGTTATGCGGGTTGTTGCATGATGTGGGCAAAATGCGCGTGCCGGCTAATGTGTTGAATAAGCGCGAAGAGCTTTCTGATAAAGAATTCAACATTATCAAGGCGCATACAGTGCATGGCCGCAACTTGTTAATGTCATCTCCCGGCATTCCTAATGCAACAGTCGACGTTGCTTACAGTCATCACGAACGTGTGGATGGCACAGGTTATCCGCGTAAATTGAAGGCGTCGGGAATTTCCGATTTTGCCCGTATTATCGCCATTGTTGATGCTTATGATGCAATGACAGGCGATCGTTGTTACTCCCGCGCTGTTCCCGGAACGGATGCGTTAAAGCGCATTTTTGATGACCGCGGCAAACATTTTGATGAGCGTCTGGCGCTGGAGTTTATTAAATGCGTTGGCCTTTATCCCCCGGGAAGTATCGTTGAGCTGATCAATGGCTTGATAGGAATAGTGTTGGAAACCAATTATCGTTATCGCCACTTGCCAAAAATCATCGTAGTGAAAGATTTGAGCAAGCCTTTAGAGAAAGAGTTGATTTTGAATCTGGTGGATGTGGAGCAGAAAAAGCTCGACAAAACGTATTTGATCAAGCGCGCCTTATGCGATGGTACTCATGGTATACGGTTGCGGGATTATCGAGAGAAAGGGCTGACGTTTACCTACGGTTAAGCGAGTTCTCAAACACTAAAGGCGCCTTGGGCGCCTTTTTATTTGGCTGTATATTTTCGAGAGTTGAGGTTATGTTGGTTCCCGTATAATTTTCGGCTTTGGTTTTTGAATCACCAATGTTTGTGTGGCAGGTTTAGGTGTTTTGGCCGGCAGTTTTGCCCGCGGACTAGTGCCTGGTTTTTTTCCTGCTGCCGGTTTCGCCGTACGATCTGCTTTTCCGGATGTGGTGGTAGCGCGATCATCCTTTGATTTGTGTTGTGCAGGTTTATGTTGCGTATTCGCTCCATCAGTTTTTTTTGCTGCTGCCGGTGCGTTGCCGGTGCGCCGTTGAGTTGGTCGTGCCTGGGCATTTCCAGCCGTTTTGGGCAAATGAATGGTTTCAGTTTTATATTTGCCAGGTTCAATTCCTTCCAGTGTCCATGAACCTATTTTTACTCGCACCAAACGCAGCGTAGGATGACCGACTGCTGCAGTCATACGACGTACCTGACGATTGCGGCCTTCTGTAATGACAATTTCGATCCATTGGGTGGGAATATTTGCGCGGTCGCGAATCGGTGGATCCCGTTCCCATAGTTTTGGTGCGGGAATTAAGCGAACCTCGGCAGGCTGCGTCATTCCATCATTGAGTTCAACGCCCTGGCGCAATTTGGTTAATGCGTAACTGTTTGGAGCCCCTTCGACTTGTGCCCAATAGGTTTTGGGCAATTTATGGGACGGGTGAGCAATATGGTGTTGCAACTGGCCATCATCAGTCAGTAATAGCAACCCTTCCGAATCATGATCAAGGCGGCCGGCCGGGTAAACATGAGGAATCTTGATGTATTCCTTCAATGTGGGGCGGCCTTCGCCGTCTGTAAATTGCGATAGCACACCGAATGGTTTATTAAAAAGAATCAGAGCGGACATAAAGCGTTACATAACTCACTATGGATACCAACAGAAGGCGAATTTTATCCCAGATTAGTGCCGCTGCCATAGCAACATAAGTCATGCATAAAGGCAGATAGACGTGTAGAATCGCCGGCGCTCTGGCAAGGGGGCAGTTCCCTGTGGCGGGGCTCTTTTTCTAAATTTTCATAACGTTTATGGCAAAGCTCACAAGGCCGAGCCGCATGAATTGATGGAGCCATCTTAAATGACTGATTCAAAAATTATCTATACCCAAACTGACGAAGCCCCAGCCTTAGCTACATATTCTTTACTCCCTATCGTTCAAGCCTTCACTCAATCTTCCGGTATAGCTATCGAAACCCGTGATATATCCCTTTCGGGCCGTATTATCGCCGCCTTCCCCGAGTCGCTGACTGAAGCGCAGCGTATTGGTGATCATCTGGCTGAATTGGGTAAATTGGCAACCACTCCAGAAGCAAACATCATCAAGCTGCCAAATATCAGTGCGTCTATTCCACAATTGAAAGCAGCTATCAAAGAATTGCAATCCCAGGGTTACAAACTGCCTGATTACCCTGAGAATCCGGCAAACGATGCCGAAAAAGACGCAAAAGCGCGCTACGACAAAATCAAAGGTTCTGCGGTAAACCCGGTATTGCGTGAAGGTAACTCTGACCGTCGCGCACCTTTGTCAGTTAAAAATTATGCCCGCAAGAACCCACACAAAATGGGTGCCTGGTCTGCGGATTCCAAATCCCATGTTGCGCACATGGATGCCAACGATTTCTTTGGTAGCGAAAAATCTACTACAGTTGCTGACGCGGGTACGGTAAAAATCGAACTGGTGGGTAAAGATGGCTCTACCAAAGTTCTGAAAGAAACCACCAAAGTTCAAGCAGGCGAAATTATCGATGCATCGGTACTCAGCAAAAAAGCGCTGCGTACCTACATTGCTGCACAAATTGAAGATGCAAAAGCTGCAGGCGTATTGCTGTCGATTCACCTGAAAGCGACCATGATGAAAGTGTCTGACCCGATTATTTTCGGTCACTTTGTTTCTGTGTATTACGCTCCGGTACTGGAAAAGCATGCAGCAGTTTTGGCTGAGCTGGCCGTAGACGTTAACAACGGTATTGGTGACCTTTACACCAAAATCAAATCCCTGCCAGCTGAAAAGCAAGCGGAAATCGAAGCAGATATCAAAGCGCTTTACGCTACTCGCCCACAATTGGCGATGGTTAACTCTGATAAAGGCATCACCAACCTACACGTTCCCAGTGATGTGATTGTTGATGCGTCCATGCCGGCGATGATTCGTGACTCTGGCAAAATGTGGAATGCCGAAGGCAAACTGCAAGATACCAAAGCCTGTATCCCTGATCGTTGCTATGCCGGTGTGTATCAAGTCGTCATTGATGATTGTAAAAAGCACGGTGCGTTCGATCCAAAAACCATGGGTAGCGTGCCGAATGTAGGCTTGATGGCACAAGCTGCTGAAGAATACGGTTCACACGATAAAACCTTCCAAATCCCAGCAGATGGCGTGGTTCGTGTTGTCGACACTGCAGGAAAAGTACTGCTTGAGCAAAACGTGGAGCAAGGTGATATCTGGCGT
The DNA here is from genome assembly GCA_021151825.1 of Cellvibrionaceae bacterium. Lineage (GTDB taxonomy): Bacteria > Pseudomonadota > Gammaproteobacteria > Pseudomonadales > Cellvibrionaceae > Cellvibrio. The sequence goes on along the minus strand of JAGKWQ010000003.1, from coordinate 215,789 downwards.
ATGTGCCAGGTAAAAGATGCACCAATTCAGGATTGGGTGAAGCTTGCCGTAAACCGCGCGCGCGCCTCAAATACTCCGGCGGTGTTCTGGCTGAATCCGGCGCGTGCACACGATGCGCAGCTGATTGCCAAGGTAAATACCTACCTGAAAAATCACGATACTTCCGGTTTGGAAATTTTCATCAAGACTCCGGAAGAAGCAACCCAGTACTCGCTGGATCGTATTCGCACTGGTAAAGATACTATTTCCGTTACAGGTAACGTATTGCGTGATTACCTGACCGACTTGTTCCCTATTATGGAGCTGGGTACCTCTGCAAAAATGCTGTCGATTGTTCCACTGATGAATGGTGGTGGTTTGTTTGAAACCGGTGCTGGCGGCTCTGCGCCCAAGCACGTACAACAATTTGTTGAAGAAGGCCATTTACGTTGGGATTCATTGGGTGAGTTTTTGGCATTGGCAGAGTCTCTGGATCATTTCGGTAACGTTACCAACAATGCCAAGGCGAAAGTGTTTGCTAAAACGCTGGATCAAGCGAATGGTAAGTTCCTGGACGAAAACAAATCTCCAGGTCGTGCGGCAGGTGAGTTGGATAACCGTGGCAGCCATTTCTATTTGGCTCTTTATTGGGCTCAGGCTTTAGCTGCACAAACCGAAGATGCAGCATTACAAGCACAGTTTGCACCTTTGGCCAAAACTCTGACTGAAAATGAAGCGAAAATCGTAGCTGAGCTTAAAGCAGCTTCAGGTAAGCCAATTGACTTGGGGGGTTACTATCGCCCGGATTTCGCCAAGGTCTCAGCAGCATTACGTCCAAGTGCAACATTTAATAATGCGCTGGCAAGCCTGAACTAATCTGCGGATTAAATTCAGGTAAGACAAAAAGCCTCTTGTGGAAACACGAGAGGCTTTTTTTATGAGCGATGTTACACCCCGGTTGTTGTGTAACTGCTTGATTTTCTAGGCTGGAACTGGACTCGTTCGTAAATTGCTGCCAGCAGTAATAGGCGCGGCGATATTGACTGCATGCAGCCCTTTATCTCCCTTGGTGATCTCGAAAGTCACCTGCTGACCTGCTTTGAGGGTTTTGTAGCCCTCCATTGTGATGGCTGAATAGTGTGCAAACAGATCTTCACCGCCTTCATCCGCAAGAATAAAGCCGTAACCTTTTGCATTATTGAACCATTTGACTGTGCCTTTTGGCATATTATGGAATCCTTCTGCCCGAGTGATGCCCTTGAAAAACATCACTGTCGTTATTATTGTCCCAAGTACTGCAATTGCTCGGGGGTCATGGACGAGAGATTTTGCTTGCCGGGTGCTAGTGCATTTAACTTATGCTTTTAAGTGGCCAAGTATTTTATTGTTATTTGCAATAACCGCCCCAATGTAAGCAAAGTGCCGCGTTTATGTACAAACGGCGCTCTTTTTTTATCCAACAATTGGCTCAAAGTCAAGCTCTTAGTCCGCATTAGCGGAGATTAGACAGCGTTGGTGGGGCATTAGGGGTTGTTATGCCGATGAGTTACAATACCGGCGAATATCCAATCATTTTTTATTTGTATTGAATCTCTATGGGCAATCTCCAAAACCTTCAACTAACCTTAGGTAAAGATGATGATAATTCTGCCGATGAATCTGATGGCGGTCTTGCGGTCTTAACATCTAAACCCAAGTTAAAACGACCACCGATGTATAAAGTGGTTTTATTGAATGACGACTACACACCCATGGATTTCGTGGTGGAAATATTGGAAGTATTTTTTTCCATGTCCCGCGAAAAAGCTACCCATGTGATGCTAACAGTCCATGTTCACGGTAAAGCAGTTTGCGGCATATATTCTCGCGATATTGCTGAAACTAAAGCGGCGCAAGTGAATCAATATGCTAGAGAAAATCAACATCCGCTGTTATGTGAAATCGAAGCGGTTGAGGATGAGCAGTGAATATGAGTTGTTAGAATCATATTGGTAAACGTGAGAAGTTAATTTTGTTGGTTAGAAGAGGGTAGGCGCGATGTTAAGTAAAGATCTGGAAGTAACCTTAAATCTTGCTTTCAAAGGTGCGCGCTCCAAGCGACACGAATTCATGACCGTTGAGCATTTACTTCTTGCGCTCATCGACAATGATTCGGCGGCCAATGTGTTACGCGCTTGCGGTGCTGATTTAATTAGTTTACGCAAAGAATTAATCGAATTTGTCGATTCCACTACTCCGCTCATCCCCGAAAATGACAGCGAACGTGAAACACAGCCTACGCTGGGTTTTCAACGTGTGTTGCAGCGTGCTGTATTTCATGTTCAATCTTCCGGCAAGCAAGAAGTGACTGGTGCAAATGTGCTGGTAGCCATCTTTAGTGAGCAGGAAAGCCAGGCCGTTTATTATCTGAAACAACAAAGTATTGCTCGCATTGATGTGGTGAATTACATCACTCACGGTATCCACAAAGTGGCGGGCAATAATGATCACAGTGGCGATCATCATCATGGCTCGCAAGAAAATCAGGACGAAGAATCGGTAACCGGTGAGTCCACTTCGCAAAGCCCATTGGAAAATTTTGCTACCAACCTCAATGAAGCCGCGATGCAAGGGCGTATTGATCCGTTGGTAGGTCGCGAATTTGAGGTTGAGCGCGTTTGCCAGATTTTGTCTCGTCGTCGTAAAAACAATCCATTACTGGTTGGTGAATCCGGTGTTGGTAAAACCGCGATTGCAGAAGGCTTGGCCAAGCGCATTGTTGATGGTGATGTGCCTGAGTCATTAGCTGATAGTGTTGTTTTTTCACTTGATATGGGTGCGCTTTTGGCGGGTACCAAATACCGTGGCGATTTTGAAAAGCGCTTCAAAAGTTTGCTTAACGAATTGAAAAAGCAAAAAAATTCTATTTTATTTATCGATGAAATCCACACCATCATCGGTGCCGGTGCCGCGTCTGGTGGAGTGATGGATGCTTCCAATTTGCTGAAGCCTTTGTTGTCCTCCGGTGAAATTCGTTGCATGGGTTCAACGACTTATCAGGAATATCGCGGTATTTTTGATAAAGATCGCGCGCTTTCTCGCCGTTTCCAAAAGGTAGACGTGAATGAGCCCACTGTGGATGAAACCTACCAAATTCTTAAAGGCCTGAAGAGCCGTTTTGAGAAGCATCACAACTTGCGTTACACCGATGCTGCATTGCGCGCAGCTGCGGAATTGGCTGAACGTTATATCAATGATCGTTTCTTACCGGATAAAGCTATTGATGTAATTGATGAGGCTGGTGCGTATCAACAATTGCTGGCCCCAAGTAAGCGTAAGAAAACAATTGGTGTTACTGATGTGGAAAATGTTGTTGCCAAAATCGCGCGGATTCCGCCAAAAAGCGTGTCTTCTTCCGATAAGGAACAACTGCGTAAGCTGGATCAGAATTTGAAGATGACTGTATTTGGCCAGGACGAAGCAATCGACACTTTGGCTACAGCAATCAAATTATCACGCGCTGGTTTGGGTTCTGCGGAAAAACCGATAGGTTCATTCCTGTTTGCTGGGCCGACAGGTGTCGGTAAAACTGAAGTTTGCCGTCAGTTGGCCAAGTGTATGGGTATGGAGTTGGTGCGCTTTGATATGTCTGAATATATGGAGCGTCATACCGTATCCCGTTTGATTGGTGCACCTCCAGGTTATGTTGGTTTTGATCAGGGCGGTTTGCTAACCGATGCAATTACCAAGCAGCCTCATTGTGTATTGTTGTTGGATGAGATTGAAAAGGCGCACCCTGAAGTCTTTAACTTATTGTTACAAGTAATGGATCACGGCAGCTTGACTGACAACAATGGTCGTAAAGCTGATTTCCGTAACGTGATTTTGATCATGACCACCAACGCTGGTGCCGAAGTGATGAGTCGTGCTTCTATCGGCTTCACTCATCAGGATCACACCACTGACGGTATGGAAGCGATCAAGAAGATGTTTACGCCGGAATTCCGTAATCGCCTGGATGCGATTGTCCAGTTCGCAGCGCTGACGTTGAGTACAATCAAAACAGTGGTTGATAAGTTCCTTATGGAATTGCAAACCCAGTTAGATGATAAGCATGTGACTTTGGAGATCAGTGATGAGGCGCGTGAGTGGCTGGCAATTCATGGCTATGATGTAAAAATGGGTGCTCGTCCAATGGCCCGTCTGATACAGGACAAGCTGAAGAAACCGCTGGCCGAGGAAATCCTGTTTGGAACCTTATCCAATGGCGGTGGAACAGTCGATGTAGATGTTGATCCTGTTGAGGACAAGATCACTATCGCTGTGAAAGCCAAGCAGACTGCACAACCCGCTTGATAGTATTTGATTGAATGTTATAAAAAACAAAAGCCGCACTGTTTAGTGCGGCTTTTTATTTTCAAGTGATGCAGTAAGAAAACTTGAATTAACGGGCGCGATAGGTGATGCGGCCTTTAGTCAGGTCATAGGGAGTCATCTCAACCTTGACCTTGTCTCCTGTCAGGATACGGATATAGTTTTTGCGCATCTTGCCAGAGATGTGGGCGATAACCACATGTCCATTTTCCAATTTTACGCGAAATGTTGTGTTGGGAAGGGTATCAACCACTTCACCGTCAAATTCAATGCAATCGTCTTTTGCCATGCGGCAGTTTCCTCAGGGTTCAATAATTCTTGCCTGTCACAATAGGGGTGGCAGGAGGGGTAAAAAAATAGGCGTGAATTGTGCCTTAATTAACCAGAGCCGCCAAGGGGAATAAGGGACAAAAGCGGGATTTACCACTGTGTTCGGTGTATATCTGCGCAAATCTGCCGCTAATTATTCAGTTGAGTCGCATCCAGCGTCGGTTGACCAGCAGTTCTAATGGGCGATATTGGGTTTTATAGTTCATTTTTTCGCAATCTTTGATCCAATAACCCAGATAGACGTAGTCAAGATTCATCTCCCGTGCTTTTTCAATCTGGGCCAATATGGCGAATTTACCGGGACTACGATGTTCTTCGGTTGGGTCGTAAAAGGTGTAAACAGCGGAAAGCCCGTCTCCCAGCTGATCGCAGACAGACACCCCGATCAATCGCCCTTCCAGGCGCAATTCTATGTATTGGGTGATGCCCCATTCACTGGTTAAAAAGGCCTTGTACTGGTCCTCTGATGGGGGATACATGTCGCCATCCTGGTGGCGACCCTCAATATAGCGGGCATAAAGGCTGTAATGTTCCCGGGTATTGATATCGTTAGTGATGTGCAGCGATACATCGCTATTACGCTGCAGGCATCGGCGTTGGGTGCGTGTAGGTTTGAACAGTTTTACCGGAATGCGACAGGAAACACAGGCCTGGCAGCGCAGGCATTGGGGACGATACAAGTGTGCACCGCTACGACGAAAGCCCAATTGTGATAATTGTGTGTATAGCGATGGGTCTATCTTCGCTTCCGGATCGACAAAAACCGTCGTGGCCTCTTGTCCGTCCAGATAACTGCAGGGATGAGGCTGGGTCGCAAATAACTTTAATGTTGATAGGTCAGACATGATTGCCTCGCGCAAATCCGGTTATTCCCACGGCCTTGAGGCCAATGTTGACCATGGCTGGGAATACACACTCGGCTCATGAACAAAGTTTACCAGTATTTTTTGAAATTCTTCACGAGGAATTTCTATTGCCCCTAAACTGAATAAATGATCATTGGCTACCTGACAATCAATCAGTTCAAAATTCCATTCGCATAACTGCCGAACCAAATGCGCAAACCCGAATTTGGACGCATTATCGGCCCGGCTAAACATAGATTCACCAAAAAAAACTTTACCCAATGCTATGCCGTAAAGGCCGCCAACTAATTGATTTTCCTGCCAGACTTCTACCGAGTGAGCAAAGCCACGGCGATGCAATTCGGTATAACCCGCAATAATATCTTCACTAATCCAGGTCCCATCGGCATAGCTTCGCGGTTGCGCGCAGGCATGCATCACATCTTCAAAACAATTGTCAAAGGTTACGCGATAAATTCCTTTGCGCAGTAATTTGCGTAAGCTTTTGGAAAGATGGAGTTGATTCGGATAGATAACAGTGCGCGGGCTCGGGCTCCACCATAAAATCGGGTCATCAGGATTGAACCACGGAAAAATGCCCTGATGATAAGCCGCGAGGATGCGTTCAGGCGATAAGTCACCACCAACTGCCAACAAGCCATTGGGTTCGTCCAACGCATATTCCAGTGCTGGAAATTGATGATCGTGAAAGTTAAGCCGGGGAATAGAAATCATGGATATACAAAATATCAGGAAAAAAGAATCGAGTGTGATTATGATTCAGTGATAAGCAAATCATCTGCAAAAAATTTACAGTGTTGCGGTGTTTACTTGGCGCGTTTTTTGAGTGTAAAAGTTTAATGGGAAATCAGTCAATTAATTGTTATTACTTTTAATACTTGAGAAATTTAAGGCTATGCTTAGGGATAAAGAATTATGGTATTTTTTCAACGCGAAGGGCATTCTGAACTTGTTACTGTTTTATTGATCTGCATTTACCGCTTTAATCGCTAACCGAGGTAGATTATGAGTATATTCAGTCATTATCGCGAACGTTTTGAAACTACCCAGCAGGAAGAGTTAACGATTAAGGAGTATCTCGATCTCTGCAAAAAAGACCCCAGTGTCTATGCGTCAGCAGCTGAGCGTATGCTGATGGCCATTGGTGAGCCTGAAGTTGTTGATACCTCTCAAGACCCCCGCCTAAGCAGAATTTTTTCCAATAAAATTATCAAACGTTATAAAGCGTTTAATGAATTTTATGGTATGGAAGAATCTATCCAGCAAATAGTGTCGTTTTTCAAGCATGCGGCTCAAGGGTTGGAGGAAAAGAAACAGATCCTGTATTTGCTGGGGCCGGTAGGTGGTGGTAAGTCATCACTTGCAGAAATGCTCAAGTCGTTAATGGAAAAAATGCCGATTTATTGCATTAAAGGTTCTCCGGTATTTGAGTCTCCACTCGGATTATTCAATCCGGATGAAGATGGAAAAATACTGGAAGAAGATTACGGGATTCCGCGCCGCTACATAAAATCAATAATGTCTCCCTGGGCAGCAAAGCGTTTACAGGAATTTCACGGCGATATAACCCAATTTAAAGTCGTAAAAGTTTATCCCTCAATTCTCAATCAAATTGCGATTACGAAAACTGAACCGGGTGATGAAAACAACCAGGATATTTCCTCTCTGGTTGGTAAAGTAGATATTCGCAAATTGGAAGACTTTCCACAAAACGATCCCGATGCTTACAGTTTCAGCGGTGGCTTGTGCCGAGCGAATCAAGGCTTGATGGAATTTGTGGAAATGTTTAAAGCGCCCATTAAAGTGCTGCATCCCTTATTAACGGCAACGCAAGAAGGTAATTTCAATAGCACAGAAGGTTTGGGGGCAATTCCTTTTGATGGCATCATTCTCGCGCACTCTAATGAATCCGAATGGCAAAACTTCCGCAACAATAAAAACAATGAAGCATTTATTGATCGTGTTTACATCGTAAAAGTTCCATACTGTTTACGGGTTACGGAAGAAATGAAAATTTATGAGAAGTTATTACAGAATTCTTCTCTATCTAAAGCTCCTTGTGCGCCAGATACTTTACGGATGCTTGCGCAGTTTTCTGCGTTGTCGCGTATTAAAGAACCGGAAAACTCCAATATCTATTCCAAAATGCGCATCTATGATGGCGAAAATCTAAAAGACACCGATCCGCGTGCAAAATCCCTGCAGGAATACAAAGATGCCGCAGGTGTGGACGAAGGCATGAATGGGTTGTCTACGCGTTTTGCGTTCAAAATTTTATCCAAAGTCTTTAACTTTGATCCAACCGAAATTGCAGCTAACCCGGTGCATTTAATGTATGTACTGGAACAGCAAATCGAGCAGGAGCAATTCCCTAAAGAAGTGCAAGATAAATACCTGAATGCCTTAAAAGAATACATATCGCCCAAGTATGTAGATTTCATTGGTAAAGAAATTCAAACCGCCTATTTGGAGTCCTATGCGGAATACGGTCAAAATATTTTTGACCGTTATGTAACTTATGCGGATTTCTGGATTCAGGATCAGGAATATCGCGATCCGGAAACTGGTGAAATTCTGAATCGTTCTTCACTTAATGACGAGCTGGAGAAAATCGAAAAGCCTGCAGGCATTAGTAATCCCAAAGATTTCCGCAATGAAATTGTTAACTTTGTATTGCGTGCAAAAGCGCACAATGCAGGTAAAAATCCGGATTGGCGCGGCTATGAAAAATTGCGCATCGTGATTGAGAAAAAAATGTTCTCCAACACCGAGGATTTATTGCCGGTTATTTCTTTCAATGCCAAAGCCTCAGTGCAAGACAAGAAAAAGCATCAGGATTTTGTACAACGTATGGTGGAGCGGGGGTACACCGAAAAACAAGTACGCCTATTGTCTGAATGGTATTTGAGAGTAAGAAAGTCCCAATAACTGAGGAAAGCAACCTGAAAGTCTTTTGCGTTAATCAACGTTAAGGTTGGGCTATGAGTTACATTATTGATCGACGTCTCAATGCCAAAAACAAAAGCGCTGTGAATCGCCAGCGCTTTTTACGGCGCTATCGTGAACAAATACAAAAAGCAGTTTCTGATGCAGTAAACGAACGTTCTATTACAGATATTGATAAAGGAGGAAAAGTCAGTATTCCCGGTCGCGATATTAACGAGCCGATTATTCACCACGGTCAAGGTGGATATAACGAACGTGTGCTACCGGGTAATAAACAATTCTCCGAAGGCGATAAAATTGCGCGTCCCCAAGGTGGTAGTGGCCAGGGCGGAGGCGGCAAAGCCAGTGATTCGGGCGAAGGTATGGATGATTTTTCATTCACGCTTTCGCAAGAAGAATTTCTGGATTTCATGTTTGATGGACTTGAACTACCTAATCTCATCAAGCGTCAGCTATCAGGGCTGGAAGAATTTAAATCGGTACGTGGCGGCATTGCCAATGAAGGTCAGCCAGGGCGTATAAATATTGTGCGCTCGTTGCGTTCAGCTAATATGCGTCGCCTTGCCTTAAGTGGTGGAAAGCGTCGTCAGTTGCAAGAGCTAAATGCGGAATTGGCTGAACTTGAAAAGCTTCCTGAAACCGCTCGCGATTTAATTCGTTATCGCGAAGTGTTGCAATTAATTGCCAAGCTCGAGCACTCTATTAGTAAAATTCCCTGGCTGGATACGTTTGATCTCAAATATAACTTGATGATCAAGCAACCCGTTCCGCGCTCCAAAGCGGTGATGTTTTGCATTATGGATGTATCAGGCTCAATGGACCAGGCCACTAAAGATATCGCCAAACGCTTTTTTATCCTTCTGTATTTATTCCTGCAACGTAATTACGAAAAAACCGAAATTGTGTTTATTCGCCATCACACCAGCGCCAAAGAAGTGGATGAAGATGAATTTTTTCATTCGCGCGAAACTGGCGGTACGGTCGTTTCCAGTGCGTTGCAATTAATGCAGGAAATTATTAAAGACCGCTATTCCCCTGAGCAATGGAATATTTATGGTGCCCAGGCATCAGATGGTGATAACTGGGGCGAAGACTCCGATGTGTGCCGCGATATTCTGGTGGATACTCTTTTACCCAGTTGCCAATATTTTTCTTATATTGAAATTACCAACAATGAACATCAGGCATTGTGGAGCGTGTACGAATCGATTCAACAGCAATATCCAGACGTTTTTGCATTGCAACATATTCGCGGTGTGGGTGATATATATCCGGTATTCCGTGAGCTTTTCCATAAGAAGGTCGCATGAAAAAACCATTGTTTACCACCTCCGAGTGGAATTTTGATTTGATTCAGGACGTGGACAAAGTTCTCGGTGATCTGGCCGCAGAATTTGGTCTTGATACATATCCGAATCAAATTGAAGTTATCAGTTCCGAGCAAATGATGGATGCTTATTCGTCCGTAGGAATGCCTATTGGCTACAGTCATTGGTCTTATGGCAAGCAATTGCTCAGTACGGAACATTCCTATAAGCGAGGGCAAATGGGGCTTGCTTATGAAATTGTGATTAACTCAAATCCTTGCATCGCCTATTTGATGGAAGAAAATACCATGACCATGCAAACGCTGGTCATTGCCCACGCGTGTTATGGCCATAATTCTTTTTTCAAAGGCAATTATTTATTTCGCACCTGGACAGATGCCAGCTCAATTATTGATTATCTGGTGTTTGCAAAAAACTACATTAGTAAATGCGAAGAGCGTTACGGTATTAGTGCGGTAGAAGATATTCTGGATTCCTGTCATGCGTTAATGAATTATGGTGTAGACCGATATAAACGCCCATATCCTATTTCAGCGCAAGAGGAGGAGCGTCGCCAAAGCGAACGCGCAGAATATCTGCAAAAGCACGTTAACGATCTATGGCGTACCATTCCTAAATCTGCGGCAGCAGATGCGCAAAAAAATGCTCCGCGTTTTCCAACGGAACCGCAGGAAAATATTTTGTATTTCCTGGAAAAAAATTCTCCGTTGCTAGAACCCTGGCAACGAGAAGTGATTCGTATTGTGCGCAAAATTGCCCAATATTTTTATCCGCAGCGTCAAACCCAGGTGATGAATGAAGGTTGGGCAACTTTTTGGCACTACACATTGCTGAATGAATTGCATGAACGCGGTTATGTAACCGACGGTTTTATTCTGGAGTTTTTGCAATCCCATACCAGCGTAGTGGCACAGCCTGCTTACGATAGCCCTTATTTTAGTGGCATTAATCCCTATACGTTAGGGTTTGCGATGATGAGTGATATCCGCCGCATCTGTGAACACCCGACGGAAGAGGACCGAATCTGGTTTCCGGAAATTGCCGGTTCCAATTGGAAAGAAACACTGCAATTTGCGATGAAAAACTTTAAAGATGAAAGTTTTATTCTGCAATTCTTATCACCTAAGGTAATACGTGATTTAAAGCTGTTCAGCATTGTTGATGATGAAGAAGAAGAAAAAATTCGTGTTGATGCGATTCATAATGAGCGCGGATTTCGTAAGTTGCGTGAAAATCTTGCCGGCCAATATAACCTCGGTAACCGCGAGCCTAACATCCAGGTATACAACGTTGCCGTTCGAGGGGATCGTTCTTTAACCTTACATCACTACATGCATAACCGCCGGCCTCTCGGCGATTCAACCCAGGAAGTATTGAAGCATTTACACCGTTTATGGGGGTTTGATGTGCATTTGCATTCTGTTGATGGAAATGAGGTTAAACAAAGTTTCCACTGTCCACAAAAACCTTCCTGATATCTACACATAAAAATATTGCGAGTGATATGAACTAATGAATGGGAGTTTGGTCAGCCTATGCTGTACCATACTTCCTATTTCTTATTGGGTACCCCCCAAGGGATGAATAAATAATAATCAGGATCTGTTATGCGTGACTTCATCGTTCGTTTGTTTGCAGTTTTTATTGTTTGCCTTTCATTAAATACCCATGCTCGCGAAATTGCTTTAACGTTCGATGATGCTCCTACTCCCGACTCGGCGCTAATGACCGGTACTGAACGTACACAACGATTAATTTCCGCTTTGCAACGAGCAAAGGTTCCGGATGCCTTATTTTTTGTGAAGGCAGATTACATTGATCCACAAACGGCTAAGCGTTTGCAGCAATATACAGATGCCGGCTTTCATTTGGCGAACCATAGCTTTACTCATCAATCTGCCAATCAATTAGATGTAAATGCTTACGCAGTGGATATCTATAAAGCGCATCTCGCCTTAAAACCGTTTAGCAATGTACTTAATTATCACCGTTTTCCCTATCTGCATTATGGCAAGGATTTGGCCAATATTAATCAATTGCAAGATTTACTAGCCGAGTTGGGATACAAAGATGGCTATGTCACTATCGATAATTTTGATTGGTATATCAGCGCATTAATTACTAGGGCCGCAGAAGAAAAAAGATCAATTAATTATGAAAAAGCACGCGATTTTTATGTCAATAACCTTTATGAGGCGATTGAATTTTATGATGCAATTGCAAAAAAAACGTTGAATCGATCACCACGACATGTACTGTTGTTGCATGAGAATGATGCGGCAGCGTTGTTTATTGGTGATCTTATCCAGCACTTGCGTAACAAAGGTTGGAAAATAATTTCACCACAACAAGCCTATAAAGATTCTATAGCCAGGAGTTTCCCCCAGGTAAGTTTTCATAAGCAGGGCCGGGTGGCTGCTATTGCCAATAGCAAAGGCATGCCTGAATCTGAATTGCGTCATCCCTCGGAAAATGAAAATTACATAAATAAGGCATTTGCTGATGCCGGTGTTGTTGAAATTAAATAATAAGTAAGGAGTTTTAAATGTTGGTTAAGAAAGAGTTTTTATTATTTTTTATATTGGGTCTGGTCTGTTTTACGCATAACGTTTATGCAGACGCGTTTTCCCCGTTTGGTTACCCGCAATTTGATACAGTGAATATTCATGCTGCCAGCAACAATAAGGATTATGAACTTTATATTCAGCTGCCTCCTTCTTATAAAGATACAAAAACTAATTACCCGATAATTATTGTCAATGATTCGCGCTTTGCCTTTCCGATTACGAATGGTGCTATGGCATTAATGGGGAACAATGTGGTTAAAGAATCGATTGTGGTGGGTATATCCTATGCGAAAGGGGAAGATCGTACTATTAGTCGTACTCGCGATTATACGCCTACCTTTTCCCCTGATGAGCCAAATGGTCATTCATCAGAAGCCAGGAAAGCCTCTGGTCATGCTAAAGAATATGTGGCTTTTTTGGCGGATCAGGTTATTCCTTTGTTAAGGAAAAATTACCGTGTAGATGCCAACAATAAAATCTTTGTTGGACATTCGTTTGGTGGATTATTGGGCAGCTATATTTTGGTAAACAGACCGGGTTTGTTTGATCACTATATTATTGGTAGTCCATCATTGTGGTATGACGATAGAGTTATTTTCAAGATGGAAGAAACATATGCAAAAAATAACAAAGCATTAAAAGCCCACGTCATGATTTATGTGGATGATAATAATGGTAGCGCAAAAGACAATAGGATGGTTGATAACGTACTGTTGTTTGGGAAAATCCTGCGTTCACGCAACTATTCGGGGTTAACGCTGGACGTGGCTGTTATTGCGGGCGAAAACCATTATAGCGTTTTTCCTGGTTTGGTATCGCGAGGTTTGATGGCTTCTATTCCTTTGAAAAGCAAATAGAACAAAATGATTCGATTTCCAAATCAGCGTCTATTTTTGTTTTCTATAAATAACTTACCGTTATTTATTACCAATCGACATTCTCAAGCTGAATATCCTGGTGTAAATAGCGGTTTTCAGCTGCGCGACTAACCGATAGCACTAGTCGGGATATTTTTTTTACTGAAAACGGTGTTGGATGGGCTAAAGTCACACCTGCAAAATCAATGCGTGCCTTATCAAGATTTGCCCTGCCGTTAATAGAGCCTCCCGTCATCATGACAACTGAATTTTCAGCGGTCAGTGCTATTTGTTGGCTATTAAATTGCGAATTCTGAATTTCCACTACTGAATTCACCGCAATCAACTCATCAGCGATGACCCCATCAAGCAAGACACCGGTGCACTGATTTAATGATATTCGTGCATACTTCCCGCGTATTGTTTCATTGTTTGAACCATTGCAGTCGTAATTATTGTTAGCGACGGAATTTGCCAATGCTGCTGTTGGTAGTGATTTTGGTGAATTATTTAATGTTGCCAATAACCATTGCGCTACTTCTTTTGGATGAGTTGCCATTGGTACATGGCCTGCTTCTGCAATAACCGTTAATTCACCGGCTGCAAGATTATTTTCCAGTAATTGCGCCGTGCGTAGAGGGGCAACTAAATCTTTTCCTCCCCATAAAATGGAAACTGGTTTGATCTGCGTAAATATTGCAGAAGAAAAATCTTCTTCTGCCAAGCTTAATGCTGCATTGATATTCGGGTAGTTTTGTAAGGTTGTTCCCCACGCAAGTTCGCTTTTCCCCAATACCGATGTTGGATCCGGCATGCGCAGCAGCTTTTCGATAAGATTGTTGCTCAGATTCTGCAAGCTAACCGCATAGGTTAATAATGCGTTAGGCATTGTTTCCGGATTGGCAGGAATACGATCGGTTGCACTGTGTTTTACAAATGCGGTGCGCTGTAAAATACCTGCGGCATCGATCAAGGCAATTTGTTTAATATCATCCGGGTAGCGCTGTGCATAGCGTAATGTGACTGCGCCACCCATGGAGTGGCCAACCACATTGATTGGTGTATTGCTGAAATACGGTTTAATAACGTGCAGCAGATCAGCATAGTGTGTTGGTGATAATTTGGCTTTAGGGCTGGATGAATTGGCAAAGCCGGGCAGGTCAATCATGATTACGCGATAATGTTTTTCCAACTCTGGAACGAGCGGTAGCCAATCGCGCAAACCATTTTGCCCCAGACCATGAATTAACATAACCACCGGAGCAGTTGTTTTTCCGGTGTCCGCTAAAAAAATACGTGTGCCAAATTTGGGTTCGTTTAACCAGTAACTGCGCCAATGATTTGGTAATTTATGTTCGGTAGTTGTTGTGCTAATTAATTCAGGTTTGGTTTCTGTTCCGGCGGGCGTAAAAACAGTATCGATAACATTACCCACAGTATCTAAAAAACCGGCATTTGCTGTTTGAGTGCAGGCAATAAAAAAAAGCGCGATAAGAAAATTATGCTTCATGAACGCACCAATTCGTAAACACACATATTTACCGCTGAAGCCAAATTAAGCGATTCAATAGCGCCACAACCGCGAATAGTAAATGGTTGTATATTCATCGCGTGTAAATTTTCTCGCGGTACGCCGCGTGCTTCGTTGCCAAATAAATAACAATCAGCTTTTTTAAAACTGGCATCGCTGAGTGGTTGGCCTTGCATATCCAGCGTCGCAATAGTATTGAAACGGGTATTTATGGACTCCAGCGGTACATCCAATTCTATAGGTACGTGAAAAATTGCCCCCATGCTGGAGCGAACCACTTTGGGATTATAAGGATCTACCGAACCGGGGCTGAGTAAACAACGGAAGTTACCAAACCAGGCGAGGCTGCGTAAAATGGTTCCCAAGTTGCCTGGGTCTTGTACTTCATAAAGATAAATTGTTTTCTCATTTGTTGATACAGCATTCCTTGCGGATATTAGTGGTGCTACCGCAATGATTCCCTGCGGTGATTTAGTGTCTGACAGCTGTGCCATGTGCTTTTCGCTGACCAGATGCTTTTTAAACGGACCGGGAAAATCTTTAAACGATTCGGTGACATAGAGTTCGCAATTTTTTAATGCCGGATTAATTGCCGCCGCTTTCTCCAGTTCCAGAACCAGGTGTTCACCTTCCACTAAAAAATGGCCGAACTCGGTGCGGTATTTTTTTTGATGGAGTTTTTTAATATCGTCAAGTTTCATAAGTATCCGGCTTGTATTGGTAGTGCTGTAACACGTTTATGCAGCGATTGTACCATTCGCAGCTATACCAAACAAAAGTACACCAAAAGGACGATAACAAGCCTGATTGAAATAACGACAACATGCGATGATTGATACGCGATGATTGATAGGTGGGGAATGCGTGGGAAAAGAAACCCGGTGAACGCAGGGCGCTCACCGGAATAACTTAATTACTTCGTAGTGACGACAACATCATCAATAAATAGATTAATGCCACCGGCTGGGCCTTCTGCGTAGATAATAAAGTCATTGATAACACAATCTGCGGGAATTGCTAAATCCCCTGCTAATGTCGACCAAACGCCCTCAGCCACAGTGGACGTATTAGCAACCCAGCTATAAGTAGTATCAGTACCACACGTGAGTTTACGCGTAATATTGACTGGCGCTGTTGCCGCGCCCTGAATAGTGACTGCCATGCTAACTGAATAAGTTTTACCGGCGGTGAGCAACGGTTTCAAATTATTGTAAACCGCCGGTCCATTACCGCTGCGGTTACTTAATTTCAAACTGTAGCTGCCGGATTTGGCGATTTCAGTGGATGCAGTGACGGTTCCGTTCCAGGAAGACCAGCCATTTACATTGCCCAATTCAAAATTGCCGTTGCTGACCAGATTGGCATCGACCAATTCGCGCACAGATACATCATCCAAATAAATATCGATGCCACCAGCTGGGCCTTCTGCGTAAAACAAGAGATCGGTTAATTCACACTGGGGCACATTTAATTGGCCGGATAATTCAACCCATTGCAAATTATTAACAGTCACCGGACTGACCAGCCAACTGTAAGAATCTGTACCGGCGCAACCAATTTTGGTGGTGATATTTACATTTGCCGATGCGGCGCCCGCAATACTGGCCCAGAGTTTTACCGCATATTTTCCACCGGGTTTTACCAATGATTTCAAACTGTATGCCGCTGGACCATTGCCGCTGCGATTGCTGAGTTTCAACGCGTAACTACCGTTGTGCAAATTCATAGTATCGGCGGTAATAGTGCCGTTCCAACTGAACCAGCCACTTGTCGTTCCGTTTTCGAAATTGCCGTTACTAATTAAATTGGGGCCAAAACCAATACCCACATCCGGCGCGTGGAATTTTATTGAATCGATGTTGGCAACACCGTA
Source organism: Cellvibrionaceae bacterium (assembly GCA_021151825.1). Taxonomy (GTDB): domain Bacteria; phylum Pseudomonadota; class Gammaproteobacteria; order Pseudomonadales; family Cellvibrionaceae; genus Cellvibrio. The sequence goes on along the minus strand of JAGKWQ010000003.1, from coordinate 199,159 downwards.
CACATTATTAAATTTAATGTAGATATCGTGCTGGCCACTCACCGCGGGCCACGGTATGGTGAGTGTTTTTGCTGTCCCCCAGCCGCCGGTGGACTCCAGATTTTTTTCTGCTAATGGCGCTGCATCCAGGCTGTCCAGATGGAAAGAGACTGAGCCTACATCGGTATTACCTTTGATATAAGTGATGCTCAATTGATCCCAGGCAGTTTGGAAATTGACTTTCTTGAATGCAATCCAATCTTCCTTGTCGGTGTAAGACACAACATCACCGGAAGCGATAATTCCTTTGCCTTCATCGTATTCTTCGGCTTGTAACGTCAGCCCTGTTGCATCGCCGCTCCAGCCTGTTGGAATGTAATCCGGTACCGCACAATGAGTTCCACCGGCAACGTAACACAACATCCATTCAAAGCCGGGGCGCAACGTTTTATTGGTGCGAATTAAATAGGCATTTTCCCGCCACATATAACCTTGCAAGTGGCCCCAATGCGTAACACCCACGACTGATGGGTTATCCCAGAAAATACTGAACAAATCGCGAATACGGTTTGCGTGTTGCGCATCGTTTTTAAAATTCAAATCGAATTCGGAAATATAAATGGGCAAACCGGTAGCAGCGAGGACTTCCAGATTTTTCTTGATTACCTCATTTTCGCCGCGCTCTAAAAAGTGTGATTGCAAACCAATGCCGTCAATTAAATCGCGCTCTTGCAACAAGGTAATTAACTTCAAATAATCCTGGGTGAAAGATTCCATAATCAGGATTTGATAGTCGTTTAATATCAATTGTGAATTCGGGAAATGCACACGGGCCATTTCGAATGATTTAATCATCCAATCCCAACCGGTAGTGCCGGCGCCACCTAACGCATTTCTGAAACTTGGAGGTGCATGTAATGGTTCATTAACGACATCGATCATTTGCAGATCCGGATAACGTTGTGCAACTGCTGCCATCCATTCTTCAATTTCTTGCAACTGATCGGCAGCACTCAAGCTATCCATCCACGAGGGCGCTTGCTGCCCCCAAACTAACGTGTGCATTTTAAAAGGCATGCCATTGGCTTTGGCAAAGCTGTACGCCTTATCCAATTCTTCCCATTTCATTACGTTGCGCGTGCTTTCAACGCTGCCCCATTTGCCGGCATTGCCTGGTGTTAGTTGATCAAAATACAACGGCAGATCTTCATATTCTGCGGGTCTATCTACTGCTGAACCAAGGAAACGATTACCGATGGCAGTAAATACACGCACGGTGTTGGAACTGGTTTTATTGCCGCTCGGATCATATGCAGTTGCCGTATAAAGTTGACGGCCATTGTCGCTACTGGTGAGCGGAATGTTTAAGGTGAATGGCGCTTTGGTTACCTGGCCAATGATTTTGCCATTTACTTCGAAAACAACTTTACGTATGGCAACGTTATCGCTCGCTTGTGCATTGAGTGTGATGTTTGCATTGCTGGTAAATAATTTTTTGTTTGCATTTAAGTTGATGGTGGGAGCATCGCTATCGCAATTTTTTCCGTTGATGGAAATTACGTAGCCGGGTGCGCCGGTGTAAGCACCGGTCCCTATGTAACCAAAACGATATTCACTGCCTTTGGGAATTTTTTGGTACTGCAACCAGGAGGGCGACGTTACAAAATAACCACTTTCAGTTGGGCTGTAATCTGCCTGGTAACCATCGCGAATAACGGTGTTACCAACATCCAGCAAAATTTTAAAACTGGTCGCGGTTTCGCCGGTTTTATTTACCACCGCAGACCAACCTTGATAGGAAGTCGGGTTGGGCCAGGTTGCGTAAATGCCGGAATTAACACTGTAACCGCAGTTACCGGGATTGGTAGTTTGTGCATACAAGCCTGAGCTAAACGCGAGCAGGCTCGCCGCACCGATGAGCGGGAGTAATCTAGTGGACATGTGGGTCTCCGATGTTATTGATTATTGCCTTGGAGCCAGGGTTATTTCCTTTGACCGTACGAGAGGGGAGCGAAAGAACGGGAAAGACAGCATGAATAACCTGATGGTCATTCATACTAGTAAACAAGTACTATTGATATCAATAGTACTTATGAGACTTGTAAGATTAAATTTTTATGCGACAGGTTCTAAGTAGCGCTTTTATCACTCATTAGTTATATGGTTGTTCAGGTCTGCCACCATTGCTTTCGCAACGGCTTCAGCGACTTTAATGCCATCAACACCTGCAGAAAGAATACCTCCTGCATAGCCCGCACCTTCACCCGCAGGGTAGAGTCCGCGCGTATTCAGGCTTTGTAAGGATTCGTGATCCCGCGTAATTCGCACCGGTGACGACGTACGGGTTTCAATGCCCGTGAGGATTGCATCGTTGCGATCAAAGCCGCGAATTTGTTTACCGAATTCCGGGAGCGCTTCGCGAATTGCTTCAATTACATAATCGGGTAATGATGGTGCCAAATCTCCCAGCAGTACGCCGGGTTTGTAGGACGGTTCAACTTCGCCAAATTCAGTTGAAGGCTTGCCGCGAATAAAATCACCGACTAACTGGCCCGGTGCGCAGTAATCTTTGCCGCCTAATACATAGGCATGCGATTCCAGTTTTTCTTGTAACTCTACACCGGCAAGCGGGCCGCCGGGGAAATCTTCTTCCGGAGTAATTCCTACCACAATACCTGCGTTAGCATTGCGTTCGTTGCGCGAATATTGGCTCATACCGTTGGTGACAACACGTTCCGGTTCCGATGTGGCAGCAACCACAGTGCCACCGGGGCACATACAAAAACTGTAAACCGCGCGGCCATTTTTTGCGTGATAAACCAGTTTGTAATCCGCAGCGCCAAGTTCAGGATGGCCCGCATATTTTCCGAGGCGCGCATGATCAATAATGGATTGTGGATGCTCGATACGAAAACCCACCGCAAACGGTTTTGCTTCGATAAATACATCGCGCTCGTATAATTTGCGAAATGTATCGCGCGCACTATGGCCGAGTGCAAGCACTACATAGCGGCTGCGTAATTCTTGCCCATCCGCTAATGCCACACCCTGAATGCGACCGTTCTCGATAATAAAGTCAGTCACTTTATTTTCAAAACGCACTTCGCCGCCGAGGGTTTTAATCTCTTCACGCATCGCCGCGACAACACCGGTTAAACGGAATGTACCTATGTGCGGTTTGCTCACATACATAATTTCTTCCGGTGCACCGGCACGCACAAATTCATGCATGACTTTGCGACCATAGAATTTTGGATCTTTAATCTGGCTATACAGTTTTCCGTCGGAAAATAAACCGGCACCGCCTTCCCCGAATTGCACGTTGGATTCCGGTGTTAACACTTTGTTGCGCCACAGCGCCCAGGTATCTTTAGTGCGACGGCGAACATCTTTACCGCGCTCCAGCACAATGGGTTTGAATCCCATTTGCGCGAGCGTCAGTGCAGCAAATAAACCGCAGGGGCCAAAACCAATGACTAATGGACGCTCGGTTAAATTTTCCGGCGCTTGTGCAACAGGGTAGTAGTTGGTGTCCGGGGCCTGGCGAATATTTTTATCATCAGCAAAACGGCTGAGGATTTTTTCTTCATTATTCGCTTGCAAATCGATGATATAAACAAACGTGATTTCACTATTTTTTTTGCGCGCATCGTAACTGCGTTTAAAAACAGTGAAGTTGAGTAAGTCAGTATCTTTGATTTTCAGGCGCTTGACGATCGCGTTACGCAGGTCGTCAGCGGGGTGGTCCAGCGGCAGCTGGAGTTCGTTAATACGGATCATAAAAGCTCCTGGCCGGTGACTTTCCGGCAAAGGGATGAATAAACCCGCACATTTTACGCGGGTTTGCGCCATCCAGCCAAGATCAAAAAGTTAGTGCAATAGTTAATTAGTGGGGATCCGCCGCTATTTGCAGCACGATCTTCCCGCGTGTGCGTCGTGTTTCTGATAGGTCAAGTGCCTGTTTTACCTCGCTCAGTGGTAACACAGTGGCGATATGCGGAATTAGTTGATTGCTATCAACCAAAGCACTGATAGCTGCTAAATCTTCGGGATCTGATCTGCAGAATACGCGTGCAAGGTGATCGCCATAAGTATTGCGTTGGTCTTCCGTGGGAAATTCAACGGCAGTGACAAAATAACCACCGGCTTTTAATGTTTTAAAGGCGCGTTGATAGGTTTCGCCGCCCACCGTATCAAATACCACATCAACGTTTTGAACTACCTCTGCGAAATGTTGGCGAGTGTAATCGACGAATTCATCAACGCCGAGTTGCTTAACAAAATCTCCATTGTGACCAGAGGCTGTGCCAATTACATAAGCCCCTTTTGCTTTGGCGAGTTGAACGGCCAGTGAGCCAACACCACCAGATGCGCCAGTAATTAAAATTCGTTGTCCGCGAGTGAGCTTTGCCACATCAAACATAGCTTGCCAGGCGGTTAATCCGGCGAGCGGTATTGCTGCTGCGTGAATAAAATCCAACCGTTGTGGTTTGTGCGCTACATCGTCTACCTGAGCGATAGCATATTCGGCAAAACCGCCAGTACGAATTTTTCCGTAAACATCATCGCCAATATTAAAACCGATTACTTCATCGCCCAGCTTTTCAATTGTCCCTGCAATTTCACTGCCGAGTGCTATAGGCAGTGTTAATCCAAAGCGTGTACCAGCACCACTGCGAATTCTCCAGTCGACGGGATTAACGCCGGCCGTTTTTACTTTCACTAAAACTTCGCGTGCACCCGGTTGGGGAATTTCTGCATCCACTAAATGCATTACATCGTTGTTGCCATATTCATTGATAACGACTGCTTTCATTGTTTTCTCCTGCGATGTAGGGATAACGTAATTTCTTTATCCGCTGTCGACGTTGTGCAATCAAGAATAGTAGTTACTGAAAATGGACTCAACGAAATTTCGTCATATCGCTGTAATTAAAGCTTCATAAATTAGCCATGATCTCGTCATAAATCGCCACCATGCTTGCGGACCAATGTCTCCTTAATCAACCTTTTTGAAGGATAAGCCTATGCAATTTACAAAAAAAATATTGTCGCTGATGGTTGTAGCTACATTGCCATTATTAATGACTGCCTGTGGTGGCGATGATGGCAAAAATGGTGCGAACGGCACAAATGGCACTAACGGTAGCAATGGTACCAACGGAACTAATGGCAGCAACGGTGCAAACGGAAGCAACGGTGCAAAAAGTTTGATTAGCCAAACCGTGCTGGCGGCGGGTAATGCACAATGTTTTAAAGGCGGTGTAAAAATCGAGAGCGGTGTTGATGCAAATAATGACAACACCTTGCAAGCGACTGAAGTATCGCAAACGACTTATCAATGCGACAAAAGTGTTATTAATACGCAACTGAATTTTAATCGTGTAGCCACCCTACAAAGCTGTATGCAGGTTAATGCTACCTGTAATACCAACGATGAAACTGCCGCAGAAATTGTTGCTGCCAGTACCGATGGTATGACACTGGTTTATACCGACGCGTTGAAAAAGCAAATCGGTTTTGTGGATATCGTTAATCCATCACAGCCAAAACCAACCGGTGTGTTAGCGATGGGTGGTGAGCCAACATCCATTGCCGTGAAAGGTTCCAATGCATTGGTTGCCGTAAATACTTCAGCAGATTATGTCAACGTATCGGGCAAATTAGCGATTGTTGATATTGCTACTAAAACCGTCATTCACAATATTAATCTCGGCGGCCAACCGGACTCTGTTGCAGTTAGCCCGGATGGAAAATACGCGTTGGTTGTTATCGAAAATGAGCGCGATGAAACCTTGAATGGTGGTATTCCACCACAATTACCCGCGGGAAAATTAGTGATTGTCGATTTGACCGCAGCTGCACCTACTGCATGGACTACACGTGATGTGGATTTAACCGGTATTGCAACACTTTACCCTTCGGATCCGGAGCCGGAATTTGTTGATATTAATTCCGATAATATTGCTGTAGTAACCTTGCAAGAAAATAATCATATTGCACTGGTAAATCTTGCCACTGGCGCTATCGTTCGTCACTTTAGTGCCGGCAGTGTAGATTTGGTCAATGTAGATTTGACCGATGATCGTCCTGCGGTAATAAAACCTGTTGAAGTTCAAAAAGCGCGTTTGCGCGAGCCTGATGGTGTGTCCTGGATTAACAACGAATATTTCGCTACCGCGAACGAAGGCGATTTAAATGGCGGCACACGCGGTTTTACTATTTTTAATAGCCTGGGTGAAGTGGTGTGGGATTCCGGTTCCGAGTTGGATGATCTGGCTATTCGTTTCGGCCACTATCAGGATCGTCGCTCCGATGCGAAAGGTAATGAACCAGAAAATATTGAATTGGGAATTTTCGGTAAAGAGCGTTTCCTGTTTGTAAATTCCGAGCGCTCCAGCCTGGTATTTGTGTATGACCTGGCTGATCCAAAAAAGCCGGTGTTCAAACAAGCATTGCCTGCGAGTGCAGCACCTGAAGGTGGTTTGGCAATTCCATCGCGCAATTTGTTAGCCGTTGCTTCTGAAAGTGATTTGCGTACTGTTGCTATTCGCGCGGGCATCAATTTGTATTCTTACAACACACAAGCGCAACAATATCCAACGGTTCAATCCATTAATCGCCCCGATGGAAATCCAATTCCATGGAGCGCGCTTTCTGCGTTATCGGCTGATGCAAACAATCCAAAAACCTTGTATTCCATTGAAGATAGCTTCTTCGGTCAAAACCGTATTTTCACATTGGATGTAAGCACTAAACCGGCGTTGATTGTTGGCGAAACCAAAATTTTGGATAGCAAAAATGTTTTTGCAACCTCTGGAATTAATGCCGGCCTGCCAAGTTTTTCCAATGCAGAATTGGCGGCGATGATTAATGCAGATAAATCCGTGAATCTGGACCCCGAAGGTTTGGCGCAAGCATCTGACGGCGGCTTCTGGATTGCATCAGAAGGTTCAGGTGCGGCAGCGGATGCAAAATCCAGCAACCTGATTTTCAAAACCGATGCGTACGGCGTGATTCAATCAGTGATTGGTTTGCCTGCAAGCGTAAATGCATTGCAAACCAATAACGGTTTTGAAGGCATTGCGGAATACAACAACAGTTTGTATCTCGCCTTCCAACGCGCCTGGGGCACTGAAGCAAATCCACGTATTGGAATTTATGACCTGGCGAGCAAAACCTGGAAGTTTGTGTTCTATCCATTGGATGCGTACAGCTCACAATATGCCGGTGGTTGGGTAGGTTTGTCTGAAATTACGTCGATTGGCAATGGTGAGTTTATGGTGCTGGAACGCGATAACCGCGGTGGTCCGGATGCATCGATCAAACGTCTCTACAAAATTAATTTGCAGACCGTGACTGAAGGCGAAACCATTACCAAAACCCTGATCAAAGATATCAAACCAGTATTGGGTTCTACCAAAGGCACATTACTGGAGAAAGTTGAAGGCACCGCACTCATGTCAAATGGCGATGTGTACATCGTGACTGACAACGACGGCGTCAATGATCACAGTGGTGAAACCCAACTGATCAATTTGGGTAAGCTGTTCTAATCAAGAAACAAGTTTGCGTGCTTTTGTGTGTGCGTAATTTAAGAGGGGGAGCTTCGGCTCCCTTTTTTATTGGGGCATTTTTGTCTTATATCGATTAAACCCTTACAATATTGAGGTTTTCCGCATTCACATTGAGTTACCCATGGCCAGATCCAAAAGCAGCAACCGTTGGTTAGACGAACACGTCAACGATCCTTATGTTAAAAAAGCCCAGATTGATGGCTATCGCGCGCGCGCGGCTTATAAGTTGATCGAGCTGAATGACAAGGACAAACTTATTCGCCCCGGTGCCTTGGTAGTAGATCTAGGGTCTGCTCCAGGGAGTTGGTCGCAAATTGCCGGACGTTTGGTAGGCGTGAAGGGCAGGGTAGTTGCTTCGGATATTTTGCCGATGGATTCGCTAGAGCATGTGGATTTTATTCAGGGAGATTTCACCGAAGAATCGGTATTCAATCAAATTATGGAAAAACTCGGTGACCGCAAAGCCGACGTAGTTATTTCCGATATGGCTCCGAATATTAGCGGCGTAGATGCGGTCGATCAGTCCTCATCAATTTATCTTGTCGAACTCGCATTAGATATGGCGCGTCGCGTGTTAAAGCCCAAAGGCGATTTTGTTGCAAAAGTGTTTCAGGGCGAAGGTAGCGACGATTACATCAAAGATGTGAAATCCTCGTTTGAAAAAGTCATGATCCGCAAACCCAATGCATCGCGCCCGCGCTCGCGGGAGGTTTATGTCGTTGGGAAAGGGTTTAAGCAATAAATAAAAGAGAACAATAAATTTTATTGTTCTCTTTTATTTACGTGCTCACCTGGCGAAATTCCCGTCACCTGTTGAAACTCCTTCAATATTCCTAAAAGGTAAATCGCCAAGCTACTGGTGATTAATTGACAGTCCAGGTTCGCAGAATTTTTAAAAATTTTGCTTCGAGGCAAATTCACTATAGGCGAAAAGCGCCTTATAGGTATTGCTGCCAATCACACTTAATATGTTGGTGCATTTAATATTATCTATTACGCGGCAGAGCGATTTCCATAGACGTTTTGTTGGAATGAAATACTTTCGTCCAGTGCTTCATACCAGCCATCCCACCATTCAATGAGATGTTTTTTTCGTTCTTCTGCTGTAGCATTTTTTATCCAGCAGGAAAATCCTGCATCCAGGCTCGGCGCATTAATGCCAACGGTTTTGGCCCACTTTCCTAATTCTTTTGGTGTCATCATTGGATACCTTCTCTATTCCGTGTTGATGAAAATAAATTTGTTGTTTCTCCTTAAGCAATCGATATGCCATGTTTTAAAAATAGTATTTCTTGCGTTTTTAACACCAATACAAAAGTAATTTTCGATGAGAGAACGTGCAGACCTGTTCATAGTGAAAGCATCGAATTTTCTGGATTGCACCTTATAGAGAGGTGCCAGCGAGATGAGCTGAACCAAATCCAAGAGGTATTGTTTCAAGATATTTTAACGGGGAAGGTAACTAGTCGAAGCTTCAAGTCGAATCCCAAAATTGGCAATTGTTTGTAAAAAGTATATCGCGCCAGTTATAACCATTTCCGAGGGGAAAATACGATTAGATAATCTGCGGTTTGGCGTATCTGTCGATTTGCCTGACAAATAGCGCAAATCTTCATGATAAATGGATTTTTATTTCCTTAAATGCGGTTTCAATGAAAAGCGCGCCCAAAATATGATTAAAATAGCGCCAATTTGGCGTTAAATTCCTCTATAATGAATTTGTAAACCCATCCAAGTGTTGTCTTGAATGATACTTTTTATCTATTAATCGCGAGGGACTAAAGGATCGTTGTTTGTTGCTAAGTAGCCGGAGGCACTTGCTTTTTGAGCTTATTTCGATGCGTTATTTAAAGGCGTTGTTGGGGAATTTATTGGTTTTGATCGTATTTGTTCCATGTGTTAACGCTCATACTGAAAAAGATCTGGATGCCCAATCCTTTATTGATATTGCAACACGTACTACGATTCTGGAAATTAAGACCGCAAAGCTGGCATTGTTGAAGTCGAATTCAGCCGATGTTAAAGCCTACGCAGAGCGGATGTTGGATGAACAGCAAGCGGTATTGAATAGTTTGCAAAATTTTGCACAGGTAGCTCAAATTACCCCAGCTAATGGTGCAGCATTCAATGATAAACAATTGCGCGCGGGCGGTGTTGCGCCCTGGTTGGAAGGCGAAAAATTTAACCAGGTATATAGCAAGCGTCGATTGGAAGAGCGTAAGAAACTGGTTGCTTTGTTACAACAGGGCTTGAAGTCGAGTGACGTCAATGTCCGTAGTTATGCCAAAAGCGCTTTGCCAGCTTCATTACAACAACTTTATCTTGCCCAGCAGTTACCGGTAGATAATTCGTAAGTTTGTCACTCATTTATGAAATAAAAAGGGCGCAATAATTGCGCCCTTTTTATTTCATAAATTTTGATGATTTTCCTTTCTCTCTTTCTCTCTTTCTCTCTTTCTCTCTTTCTCTCTTTCTCTCTTTCTCTCTTTCTCTCTTTTTCCTTATTTCCACTTTGCTCATTTCTGTGATTCTGAGTTTATCGAACAAATCAAGCAGATTTTTTCTGTATCGCTTATAACCTGCTCGCAGAACAAGCTCTATAAAGTTACCAATGTCATAGTTTAGAGCGCGCAGATTTATGCTTTTTTTGGCCATTATTTAAACTTAATATTATTTATTGTTGATAATTATTATTGTTTAAAATGGGCGCGTTTTAACACAAGCAGCGTTGAGAGATAAGCAGTTGAGTTACAAGGTCAGTGATAAAGGCTTATAAGATTCCATATCAATTAGCTGAATTGATTTTGTAATTATTGACCAGGTTATTTTTATGAAAAACAAATTTTCTTCCATCACTATTGCAGTAGTATTGTTCTCTGGTTGCCAAAGTGCGCCGTCAAAAATGTAGCTACAATCTCCGCAAGCAAATGCGCGCCGATGCATAATTTATCGCAGGAAAAGCGCAAAATATGTGTACCGGGCTACCTGCGTTAAACAAGCAAAATCAGGGGGATAGTATTGCTAATTCGGTGGGTAATGATGAGCAGAAAAAATCCTGATCGATGCGTTTGATATTAAAACGCTAAACCCGCAGCGATAAACAGTACCCCCACTGCCGGTATCCACCGCGCTGCGTAGTTGAATAATAGCGCCAACACAAAAATAGCGGCGCTGAATATACCGGCTAAAACGGCCAAACCAGTACCAATCCCTTGTTGCTTCATACACAGAACAGCGGTTATTAATAGCAATAGCCAACCGCTGTTTGCGAGCGCTTTAGTGAGTTTGGGGGGCAGTTTTCGCTCTGGAAAAATCTGCGCGCCGTGACGGTTTATTGCAGTGCTAAGCAATACACAGGTGCAGTACGCCAATGCAAAATTAATTAACATGTTAGTAGGCCTCAGTGGCTTGGTTTTTCTTGCGGCGCACCGGAGCGGTTGTTTCCTGTTTTGCGTTTTGTTGCAATCTACTTGCGGCAAATGCAAACAGCAGGCCTGCTGCAATAAATGTTAAATCTATGCCTGCAAAAATCCAGTCGTTTTCTTTGATGCTATTTATTAAATGGCGATCTGTTGTTAAACCATTCACGACCGGTAATAAACAATAAACTGCCGCCGCCAGCCAGAGTAATTCATGCCAGCCTTTTTGAACGGGGCGCAGTAGTGGGCCAAGCAAGCAAATTAACCACACAATAAACATAGAGTGCACTTCCCATTGCGCGCGATTTTCCATATCGACAGGCAATAAGCGATTCGCCCAAAAATAAGCAGCAACTGCAATTGGCAGACCGACAACAGTGCCGAGATTTAAACTTTCTACCAGTCGATAACCAAAATCAGGTCCGCCTGCTTTTTTCAATTGCACCGGGCGACGTTTAACTGACCAGAGAATCATCCCGGTTGCGATCATTGCCGTGCCCAATAAACCGGAAAAGAAATACAACCAACGCAAGCCGGTATTGGCAAACAAGCCTTCGTGTAATCCTAAAAAGGTGTCGTACGCAGTGTGCGGTGCGGTGGTAGTTGCTGATTTGCTATTGAGCAATTCCCCGGTCACACCATTGAATACTAATTCAGGGCTGGAGCGCAGAGGTGAATCCATTTGGCGTGCGATGATTACGCGCGCGTTGCTATCGCCGGGGTGACTAACTTCCAGGTAACGCGCCTGGCCTTTTCCCCATTGTGTTTCGGCAATTGCAAACATCGCGCTAAGTTCTGCCAGATTGGCAGGCGTTCCGCTCGCATCAAGCTTGTCGGTTTCCGCAAAAAAATCATCGAAAAAAGCCTCCTGCGCATCTCTGCCAAAACCATAAGTTCCAGCAATGATTAATGACATGTAAGTTGTCAGGAAAAATATCAGGCCGCTATACGTAATCATGAAATGAAACGGCAGTGCACTTACGCTGAGCAGGTTATGCATATCCAGCCAGGAGCGCTGCCCTTTTTGGCTGCGGAACGTGAAAATATCTTTGAAGATTTTTTTATGGATCACCACACCGGTAATAATCGCGATCAACATAAACATACTGCAAATACCCACAATCCAATAAGAAATATTGGCGGGAATGTAATGCAGTGAATAATGCATGCGATATAACGTTTGGCCGCCGCCGGTAGCCCGGCCGCTTAATAGCTCACCGGTTTTTGCATCCAGCAATTCATTGCCGCGCCCACCGGGTTTGCCATCTGCCTGCTCCGGCATTTGCCAAAAAATACGTAAATTCGGTGTGTCGCGATTACCGGGAGGGCTGATAAACCAGCGTTCAGCCCCTTGGGCTTTTTCGTCAAGACGCTGTTTAGCGACTGCAATGGATTGTTCAATACTGGCCGTTTCTTTGGGCAATTCCGGTTTCATCCAGCGATCAATTTCGGTATCAAAATAACCGAGGGTGCCGGTGAGAAAAACAAAAAATAGAATCCAGCCAACGGTTAAGCCGCCCCAGGTGTGCAGCCATGACATGGATTGGCGAAAACCATTTTTCATGGTGTCACTCCCATCAGTTTTAATAAGGTAATCAGTGCCGTAAAAATAATGGCAGGCACCCAGATACCGACAACGGCTTTACGGAATGAGCGTTGGGAGAAAACCCACATAGATACACCTGCGTAAATCGCAAAGCTGAGCAGCATGGCGGTAGTGACTGCATCGCTTTTACTCATTGGCAACACATACGCCAGCAGTATTCCGCTGGTAATCGTGAATAGATAACCACCAAAAATGGCGGTGATTACCCGGAATGTGATTTCCCAACGGTAGCGGGCATCAATAGAGAGGTTTTTTATGGTTCGCAGCATGATTGGCTTGGTAGTAATGAGGTTGTTCGCGACATTTTACATGCAATATTCTTGCAAATGGAAATTAATCTTATTTGTTGGTGTCGATAGGGGGTGGGAAATCGCCCCCTGCAACTTCAAGGCCAGCGTTTATCGCGTAAGTTACAAGGCAGCGCCCGGCAAGTCATTAATAAATTCTTAATCGGCAAGTGATGATTTCGGCGCGATATCATCGGGGATTATTATCGTTTTGCGCTGCGCTACCAGGCCGCATGTTAATAAGCAGGTACTGATAACCAACAATACATTAATTAATAAACTTGCGCCTTTCAGTGAATTAGCGCCGTAAATAATAAGGTGCAAAATGACGATGAGCGACAGCAAACTTATCAATAATACGCGCAAGCCATATGAAACCTGTCGACGATCTTTTAGCGCAACCGCAGCAATAATTAATAACACACTGCTGCTCCAAAATATTGCGATAAATTGTGTTGCCCCACTAAAGTCAATCAACAACGAAATGGCAACCGCTATGGGAAAGCCCCACACAACACCGAGCCATGCGCGTTCCAATTTCGAATGTGCTTTACCTGCTTGTTGTTGACGACGAAACCATATATTCATTCCAGTCGCGCACAAAAAGCACATGCCAACGCCAAGCAACGCATAAAGAATTTGCACAGGAAGCCCACCGTAATTGCCGAAGTGTAAACGATACGTTGATGCGTAAATTTGCGTACCTACTTCGCCATCCGGCCATCGAAGGTGGTTGACTTGTTCTCCTTGCGCATTAAATTGAAATGCGTCGTACCACACCAGTCGATCCGGTAAATACACACCTACCTCCATCGTTTGTGCTGTGGTCTCCGGAAAATGAATGCTGAAATAATAGGGCAATAAATTGCTGTGCTCTTGCGCAAGTTTTTCCAAAATGGTGACTGTATTCATAAACGGCGCTGCCACATTGGTTGCTTCCGGGTGCGGCATAAATAACGCGTTGGCGATAACGGTGGTATCGCCTTTATAAAAACTGCCAGAGAACGCAAAAAGTAGAATTTGACCCAAGCCAATCATCGAGCCGGTAATCGCTACGGCCAATATAAACGGTGTACTCCATACACCAATGCGATTATGTAAATCGACTTGCTGTTGGCGCTGGCCGCGATTAACGCGCAAGGAGAACGCATTTTTGAAAATATTGGGATGTGCGGCAATACCGCTAATTACCATACTTACCAGAACCATGCCGATTACGCCTACCAATACCATTCCCCAAATACCGGGAATCGTTAATGCGTAATGGAGTCTCACTAAAAAGTGCGTCCACTCATGATCTACCTTTTCACCGAGCGAGCCATCAGCATTCACAAAAAATTGCGCTTCAATGGTGTCGATGCGGCCACCCACATTAAAACGTGGCATTTCAACCGTGGGCAAATTTATCCAAACATCTTCAAACGGTTTTGCATCCGGATTGGTATTTTTGTGCCAGGCCAATAAATTCTCCAGGCCTTTTTGCACAACCTCGGGATTCACTCGGGTGATGTCTTGGATAGCTGCTTGTTCCCAGCGTTCAAAATCCGGATAGAACACGGCGATTACGCCGGTAAAGCACACGAGGTAAAGCAGGGCGGCAATAAATAATCCCAACCCCGAATGCGCGGACAGGCTGGTGCGCACCGTATTCGATGATAATTTTAAAAAACTGGTCACGGCTGTTATCTCTTGTATTTTTTATAACGCATTGCGCAGAGCAAAAATGCCTGCGCATTTTTTTAATTCAGCAATCAAAAAAACGCCGGTGTAAACAACAAACCGCCGAGGGTAATGCCAATAAAATAAATTGCGGGTTTAATCAGTGAGACTTTGGTTTTGCTCCACACTATCAGTGAGGGCCAGAGCACCATCACCAATAACGCGGAATAAATGGTGCGATTGGCAACACTGGTATCCAGCACTGAAAACAAGGCGAGCGAAGCACCCAGCGCGGCGGCGAAAGACAGGATTCCAATCACCAGAATCTGGCCTAACACTTGGCCGGTTTGGTTAAAACGCGTGCGCAGGGTAATCGCCTCCGCAGCTACAGCTTTAGGTTCCCTTGCCCTTGCCGGTTTTTGCTTACCGGGAGCATTCCAGCGGTGCCAAGGGGTTGTCATGGCTATCCATAGTAAGGCAATAAACCCCGGCAGAATGGCAGCAATTGCCCAGCCTCTATCAAAGCCCAGTGCCAGGCCCAATGGCCAATGCACCAGCAGCAGAGCAACCCAGCCCAGGCTTATCAGTGACCAGTTGCGTTGTGGCTTTTGCCAGGCGCGGTATAACAGTGCTATGCCGGCAATCACAACGCCTACGCCCAGCAATAATGGCCAGGGGCTAACGGTAGATAGGAACCAGGAGTTCATAGGCAGGTCCTCTGGAGGGATTTGTCCATAACGGGTGAAAGGAGAGTTATCAGGGTAATTATCATTGGCGTGCCAACAGGAGTCAATGAAATTAAATCTCTAATGGGAATTATTATTATATAAAAAATCAATCATTAGATGGCGGCAAATAAGGCGAGTGTGAAAGTAAAAGGTCATGCGGCTGATAATCGCTCGGACTTCTGAGCTTGTATTGATTGTCGCGTAATATTGAAAAAGCTTGTTTTATGATGGCGTCTGGATTTTTTATTTGATGAAAAGTTATATAAAAAGAAGTGGCTTCTGTTTTTATCAATGAAATATTTTAAGAAAATTTATTAATAGAATAATTGGTTTGGCGTAAATGGAAAACGCACGCCATAAAAATCAGGTTATACAATTTCGTTATTCATTTTTAAATCTTATCTTGGATTTTGTATAAACCTTGGCAGGAAAAAATTCATTTGTTGTGTAATATCCATGTAATAGCGTTTATTTTTATAGCGACTATGATTATTTAAAAAGAATTATTTTATTGGGTGGAGTGGCGTTCTCATTGGATGTGTGAGGAATAAAAAATGAAATACCGTTCTTTATTTTCCTGCGTAATTTTTTCAATCATTTCTCCCGTTGCTTACAGTGCAACAGTTAATGGAACTTTGGGCGTCACAGCAGTTGTAGGGGTGGGTTGCTCTGTATCCAGTTCAAGTGTCACTGCCGGTGTTGTTAATTTTGGTTCACTAAACTTTGGCAATCTGGCCACAATCAATGCTGCAAATGTTGATGCGCAAACAACAGGTGGTGGTAGTGGTAGTATCGTAATGAACTGTTCGACGGGTACTCCTTTCACAATTTCTTTCGATAATGGACAGCATTTTACTGGTGGCTCACGTGCCATGGTTAATTCAACGGACCCTGCGGTTTTCCTTTCTTATACGCTCTATCAAAATGCCGCGCGCACAATTCCCTGGACAACTGCCAGCCCACTATCAACAACAGCAAGCGGTGCGACGGATACTTTCAACGTATACGGGCGCATTCCTGGCGGCCAAAGCGGCGTTACGTCAGGTACATACAACGACACTGTACAGGTAGTGGTTAGCTGGTAGCACTGGCTCTTGTATGGAGCCTGTGTGAACTCAAGTTATGGCAAAAAATATTTCCCTTTTGCTATTGATGATTGTGCTGCCGGTATGGGCTGCTAATGATCAAACCAAAACATCCAGCACCACCTTAATTCGCCTTGAGGTGGTGAATGGCTGTTTATTAAATAACACAAGCACTAACGGTTTGAGTTTAGGCTCACTTAATTTTGGCAATATTTATGCAACTACGGCACCGATTAATGCAAATACTTCCACGGGTAGTGGCAGTATTCAATTGCGTTGTACACCGGGCACTACTGCCAAAATTACTATTGGCGCAGGTCTGTATGGCACCGGTGTGAATGATCGCAAGATGCGTTTAGGTGCAGGAGCCAACACGTTAAATTATCAGTTATATACTTCTGCCGCGCGCTCAACTGTGTGGGATGACGTAACCGGAGTTTCCATATTATTGAGTGATGACACAACAAGAACATTTCCCGTGTATGGCCGCGTTCCTGTACAAACAACCCCGGCCAATGGCAATTACAGTGATCAGGTTTTAGTGACTCTCAGTTATTAAATTATTGCCATTGGTTGATGAAAATTTCATTTGGTTCGAATCCCACTCGAGAACATTTCCTTAAAAATTACCTAAAGGATTCGCAGCAAATATACAAAAACAAGCTAACTGCAACTGATGGATGATGTTATGTATTGTTTGAAAACTGGATGGTTACTATTCATTTTTATATCTGTTCACCTTGAAGCTGCAAGCCTCGCCGTATGGCCAATTAACCCACGTATTGATGCGCCTGCATCTACCACGATGGTATGGGTAAAAAATAATGATGCTGATGAGGAAATGGTATTGCAGGCAAGAGTATTGACCTGGAGCCAACAAGATAATAAAGATCACTATGAATCGCAGGATGATCTGGTTGTTAGCCCACCGTTGGTCACAGTAAAGCCGGGTACGCAACAAGTATTTCGTATAGTAAATCGTAAAGGGGCTGTAACAGCGCTTCCCCGTGAGCTTAGTTATCGATTAATTATTGATGAAATTCCGGTGGCAACGAAACAGGATGGTTCAGTACTAAATTTCCAGATGCGCTATTCCCTACCGCTGTTTGTAGGTGTGCCAATTGATTACGAAAAGAAAAATTTCATTGATCGCCAAAATGCAATGGCAGATCAATTGCGTTATCGGTTGGTTGAATCGCCGCAAAAATCTATCGAAATTATTAATAGCGGCAAAGCTAATGCCCGATTAAGCAAAGTAAAAATTCTGCGCGCTAATAATGCCGAACCGACGCTTATCAGCGAGGGATTACTGGGTTATGTATTAGTAGGTGCTAGCCGCCAGTGGCCTCTGGACCAAAAGCAATGGGATGCGCTAAAAAATACCGATGTGCGAATTGTGTTTGAGGCGGAGCGACAGGAGTTGGAAATTGCCCCGCACTGACTTACGTTATCTTTGGTATTTATCCAGCTTGATTTTTTTACTGGCTGCACCAGCTTTTGCAGAGGATGTACTGTATTTGGAAGTGGTTATTAATGGAAGAAATACCAGCAGTGTTCTGGCCGTGGTGCAAAAAGATAATGATTGGGAAATACAGGCCTCCGAGTTGCAGGCACTGGGAATTAAAATAGATTTCCCACATGGTGAGCGCTTTTTACTTAGCGAATTCCCGGGTGCGAGCGGTGTTTATGACGAAACTACACAGCGCCTTTTATTGACATTGCCCAGCAGTGCATTGCCCATGCAAACCATGGCAGGTATGGGGACGTTAAAACCAGTAGGTGATGCGCGCCGTGATAATGGTGCTTTTCTCAATTACGATTTATTGATAATTGATGATAACGCCGCTGGCAGCCAGGGTTCTTTATGGCATGAACTTTATTGGTTCAGCCCGAATTTTTTTGCAGTCAACCGCGCAATTATTCGGGGCGGCGATGCTTTTGAAAATGCACCGTCCTATTTGCGTTTTGAAAGTTATTATCAACGTGATGATGAAGGAGGGCTGTGGGGGCTCACCTTGGGAGATGTAATTAATGCGACACCCAACTGGGGTAGCAGTGTTCGTGTCGGCGGTATTCGTATTGCACGTGATTACGAACTGGACCCTAATTTAATTACTTATCCTCTGCCGGAATTTTTTGGGGAGTCAGCATTACCAGGCAGCGTGGATTTGCTTATTAACGATCAACTGCGTTGGCGTGATGAAATTAACCCTGGTCCCTTTTCCATTAATACCTTGCCCTTTCTATCCGGTGCCGGTGTTGCCGAAGTTATTACTACCGATGTGCAAGGCCAGCAGGCACGACAAAAAATAAATTTTTATATTACCAGTGAAATATTATCGCCCGGCTTACTGGATTATGATTTTACTTTGGGCGTACGCAGAAAAGATTTCGGTTTTTCATCGGATAACTATGCCAATAACCCGGTTGTCAGTACCAGTATACGTTATGGGGCAACATCGATCTTTACGCCGCAATTATTATTGCAGGCGGGTGAGCATTTACGGATGGGTGGTGCCGGTTTTTCATTGCTCGCCGGTAATTTTGGGGTATTTGAAATCTCGCATGCTGCCAGTGATTATTTTGATGAACAAGGATACCAACAATCCTATGCGTATACTTACAGTCAACAGCGTTTTGGTCTAAGCGGTCGCTATTTGCAGCGCCATGATACTTATCGTGATTTAGGCAATCTGGATCAAAAAGTGTTGCGTGACTCGCAATTACAAGTGGCATTATCTTTTTATGATCGAACACTCGGCTCTTTGAATCTGGGATATGTTCGTGTCACTGATAAACAATTAGAACGCAACGAATTTGCGACCTTGTCATGGAATCGTTATTTTGAATCCGGCTTAACAATTTTCACCAATATCAACCGGCAGCTTCAAGGCGAACAAGATACTTTTGTCAGTATTGCACTGAGCATTCCTCTGGGGCGTACGGGGCAAGCCAGTGTAGGTGCGCAACGCGATGCAGATAATTCATGGCGCAATCAATTCCAGGCAATGAATAATGCTGATTACTCCGGTGGTTTAGGGTGGCGTGTCGGAGCAGATGATTCGCCGGAAAAAAATGCATACGCCGCCGTAGATTGGCGTAGCAAAAAATATGAAATGACCGCAAGTGTATTGCGTAACGGTGAAAATCGACAAACGTCTGGTGGGCTTACCGGTGCATTAATCATGATGGATGATGCAGTGTATGCCAGCCGTTTTGTGGTGGATGCATTTGCGGTGGTTGATGTCGGGCAGGAGGGGGTTCCGGTCATGATTGGTAATCAATTGGTTGGTAATACTGATCAACGCGGAAAATTATTAATTCCCGATTTATCCAGTCACCTGGAAAATCGTGTTGCAATTGATCCCAGTGGTTTGCCGGCAAATGCGGCCATTGAAGCGATTGAACAAATGGTTGTACCTAAACGCAAAGGTGGTGTTCACGTGCAATTTCCAGTGCGACTTTTATCGTCGGTGTTGATTGATGCTTATGATATTAATCAACAACCATTGCCGGTGGGGGCGGTGTTGGGCGCGGATATTACCGAGCGCGAATTTATTGTCGGGTGGGGTGGCGAAGTCTATATCGAACAATTATCAGAACCAATGCGTTTGTATTGGGAAGAGGGTGATTGTGTGTTATCGATAAATCCGCCCCGGGATACGCAAGAATCCTTACCTCGACTGGGAAAAATTATTTGTGAGCCGGTGGCTGGGGTTGATGAATAATGAATAGAGGGAAATTATTTTTTTTGTTAGCAGTCGTAAGCGTATTTTTTTCAAAATCTGTGTTTGCAGTTTGTAATGCAAGCGCGACCACAACGCCTGCTACCATTAATTACGGCAGCAATGCCAGCCAGGATGTGCCTACCGGTGGAATCTCACCGAACGGAAGCGCAGTTGATGCGCAGTTTTCTGTTACCTGTTCCGTTGCATTGACGTTGCAATTACTCAGTCTTTCCAGCTGGTTGCGATACACCGCACAACAGCCATTAACCATGAGTAACGGGACCGACACAATTTCCTACACGCTGGGTAGCAACAACACCTACACACCAGCAATTACTGCGCAAGGCCAAAGTGTTGGCGGCCCTACCGGCTTTAGCTTGCTGAGTTTGGCATTATTGGCCAGTGGACGTGTGGATGTTCCTCTTCATGTAAAAACCAATGCAACGACTATCTGGCCGAGTGCAGGCACTTACACTGGAACCCAAACATTGGCCGTGGATGGCAACATCTGCACCGGCGTCAGTATCGCTGTTGTGTGTTTGGGGTACACGCCGGTTAGCTCGACAGTCACTATGGCTATGACCATGGTAGTGAGTAAAAGCTGCGAGTTTATTAGTACTCCTACATTGGTTGATTTCGGGACTGTCAGTTTTATCGAGAATGCCAGTACCAGCGCACAACTGAGTGTGAGTATTCGCTGCACTAATCAGGAGGATTATTTATTTTATGCGGACACTGGCAATAATTATTCCAGCGGTACTCGCCACTTGAAGTCGGTGGCGGGGCAAACCATTGCATACGGAATTTTTCAGCCCAGTTCCAGCACCCAGGTTCTCAGTGTGACCAATCCGTTGAATCGCATGGGAACCGGTATGAATGAAACATTAAATTTACCTGTCAGAATAACGACCGGACAAGCGACACCGGTGGCTGGTGTCTACAGCGACAACGTGCGCATGGTGATTGAGTATTGAGATCGCTCTTCATTTACATCCTCTTGCATTACATCTTTTTACATTGAAGTGACTAAATATCTGGATCTGGCTGCCGATAACAATGACAGTTAGATGGATAGGTATAATGGAGAATTACTATGCAAGTCACTGCGCCTACTGTGTTTTTACCAACGAATTCGCCATTGGCACCCCCTAATAAAACCACAGAATTAAATGTTACAACTACTCCGCCTGTTGTGGTCGATACCACAACAGATAAAGTCAGTATCCAGCAATTTCGTGAGCCGCCGGCTACTTATGATTACACCCCGGTAATTGTTAGTGGTTTACACGAAAGCAAACCTAAAGGTCAGGTTGCATCGGCTATTTCACAAAATTTGTTGAGCTCATTAAATGCGTATGGATCGGGAAAATCGCCGTTGAGTATCAGCGGAATGTTTAGTCAAATTGGTTCCCTGAGTCGTGAAACAACAGAGTTTCGTAATGAGGCCCGTCGCGTACAAATTCCCCGAGAGATGGCGGTTAAAAGTCCATCACCAAATTTTGGTGTAAGTACCACATCCAATAATCAGTCCGCTCACCTGACGATTAAAACCAAAGATGGTGACACGGTTAAAATTGAAATAAATAACCGGAAAATTGGTGTTGATGGTTCAAGCCTGGAGTTTTCATTTTCGGTCGATGGTTCGTTGTCAGAAGCGGAACAAAAAGCATTGGGTGAATTGGCAGAAAAATTAGGGCAAATGGGCGATGAATTTTTCCGCTCGGATACCACCGAGTTGCGTAATCTGAAAGGGATTGATACCAGTGTAATCACCGGTTTCAATTTTACCTTGACCCGACCGGATGGAAAGGGCGATTTTGTAGAGCAGAGTTATGAATTCAGTGTCGACGGCAGCAACCAAACACAAACTTTGCGTGCGAGTGATGTGCGAGGTTACTCGGTAGACATCACAACCAACTTAAACACTTTGGTAGAAAGCAGCACCGCTGAAGCGAGAATACTGGAACCTTATTTGGAGTTAATTCGTCAAGCGACGGATGATGCCAATACGGATAATAAATCACGGCGTTTTATGCTGGATGCATTTGAATCCATGTTCGAACAATTTATTACTGCTCCTCAATCGCTCTCATCCGAGAGCGCGACAGAAACAACCTTGGCTGCATTCGATTCCGGTCTACCTGACTTTACCGCCAGCATCCGTTCGAAAGTTATTCATAATCGTGAATTTTATTCGCAGGCCTCATCTTTGGTTTTAACGTTATCACAGGAGACGCGTATCGAGTCCAGTGCTGATGCGTCATTGGTTAAGCAGGAATCACGCTATGAATTAACGAATAACCGATTTGAAGGAATTTTCGATCTGGAAAACCCGGATATACCCAATCCCCATTATCGCTACATTACTGAACATCGCGAAGGAAATGTCAGCCGTATGCTGTCGATGAAGGATGACAAGGTAAATAATTTATTAGTAGAACAAAATGTAAGTAGCAAAAAAGAAGTCAGCGAATTCAGAAATTACAAACTGGTAGATAAAGAGTCTGACGAATATACAGATCGCAAACTACAACAATTCGCTGAAGTGCTATCTACATTAAATAAAAACAAGCAATTTTCAGCGGTTAATGAATTGCTGGATGATAGCAAAAATAATTTCTTTATTTAATATAAAAAGTACGGTGGCCGATAATGGCACCGTACTCTTGCGGGGGTACAGAAACTCCAATAACATTGCCGATGATAATGTATTTTCCTCATTCCATGTAAGTTCAATTTCCCTGCTGTTTCTTTTATAAAAAGCGTATCGCTGGTTTTGGAATAATTTTCATGGGAAGGATAGCGGAGAATATCGTCAGTGAGTTGGCAGATGACTTTAATCGTTGTCATATTGAGTGTTACTGAGTAAATCCACTTCAGTCATTAATTTGTAAAGCAGTTTTGGTTTTCCTTCCTTTAACGTCGCACGCATCCTGTCTCTGATTTTGATTAAACGCTCCGGCCATTCGCCAGATTTTTCGTACACATCATCATTTGGCCATTGCGCATAAGCGATGTATGAACCATTTTCGGCTATATGTAGTCTGGAACCGAGACTGCCAAAGTTTTCGTAGATGACTTTTGTACATTCAGTCCAGGCGCTAACAAATTCTTTTTCTTTTCCGTCAATAACATCAAATTCCAATACCACAGCTAACATGGGGCGTCCTTTTTTCAACGGTTTTAATAAACTTCTATTACGTTAAAAAACCCGGCCAACGCCGGGTTTGTAAGCAGGGGGATTTATTTTTTCGCCTGCTGTTCCTTTACATATTTCATAATGTTTACAAAGGTATCCGTCCAATAAATATCTTTATTATCAGCAAGATATTTCAGTAGTTCTTCATGTGCTTCTTTAGAGGTTACCAAATGGTCTCCGCCAATACCGTGAAAGGTAAAGTTGGCCATGGTACCTTTGGCAGCAGCCTCTTTAACGACAGCAATTAATTGCGCACCGGTGACATTAGACGGGAAATCCACGCCTACGCGATATGGGTCCAGGGTTTTCATGTCGGGTGTTACACCGCCGCCTGTTGCTTTGATCGCAACGAACTCGCTTTTTAACCCATCCACATAATTAGCGCCGCCCGCATTTAGATCAATACAGGGCGGCGTGTAAGTACGTTCGGTTTTTCCATCAACTGCATGCAAAAAAGAATTGGCAACTTTGACTTGATCTTGCATTTGGATAACGCTGACTTTATCCAGATCTCGATCTGCCGGAACCCATTCACGACCCGGGCCGCTTTTTGCGCATTGATGGAAAATGCTGTGATTACCTAATTCATGGCCCGCCTTGGCAACTTTGCGCCAATCTTCCAGGCGAGTATTCAGCGTTGGACTGACTACATTCAGGTAAAAAGTACCTTTGAGTTTGTATTTGTTTAATGCCGGAATGGCGATATCCAATTGGCTATCAAGTGCATCGTCATAGGCGAGGTTTACTGCTGCTTTGGCACCGTTGGGCCATGTAAAGCCGGCATCGGCCGCATAAACCTGGGTGCTCAGGCCCAAAACCAGGCCGATTGTTAGAGAAAGGGATTTGAGCTTCATAGCGGTTAACTCGATTGGAGGTTATTGTCAGTTTATTTTTGCTATCAGGATACTAGTCAACCGCCTTAATCCCGGCCAGTGCCTTTTCAAAAATTAAATAAACTCTTCTCGGTATGGCCAACCAACTCCCCACCACAGTACATACATTTTTTATGATTAATGGAATTTTGCATTCTGCATTTAACACAGGTGAGTTTGGTTTCTTCCCGGGTTTTACGGGCGTGCACAACCTCATGGATACTGGCTGCCAGATCTTCATTGGTTAACTTGGTGCGTTTATTCAGCAGCGACCACAAGGCTTCAGTCACTAGCGATAGATTCGCAAGCTTATCTTCCAGTTTCCGGATGCGATCGCCGTTATCATCTGTCTCATTTTGGGTTTCACGCAATAATTTGCGGGTTTCCATATCCAGGGTGGGGAGTTCAAAGTTACCCGTATCAGAAAAATTATCATTCATCGTTATAGTTCCTGTTTAAAAACCGGGAAGACTATAACGGTTGCCCGTTAGATCGGGAAGTAGCCAGGAGCACTCAGTATGAGGAATGAGACACATACGGATACTGCACTGACCAGATACACCAGCAACCAGGACAGGGTGTCAGAATCTATTAATAAATGCAGGCGATCATGCAGGTGTAACTGATAGGAAATACGCGATAAAAATTTCATGATTCCCTCCTTGATAATTTCACGACTCCACCATTCAGGTTTGATACAGATAATGGGAGCTAAGGTTTTTACAGGTTCAGTGTAAAGCCGGATTGTTTTTTTCGTTGTATCGGTTGGCACAGAATTTGTGTGAAATATTCACACATGAATGAGTGTTACCCATTGGCGTAACAAGTAATTGGGCTACACTCAAAAGTGAGGGTGAAACTGGTAAATCATACTGAGGTGTTTTATGTATTTGAAACAATTGGTTGAACATTGGGAAAACCACGCGAATGGCAACCTGACCAAAGAATCCTATCAAGTACGACTGACTGTAGAAGATGCAGCAAAACTTGATGCACTCGCAGAAATGTATCCCAAACGTTCCAGAGAGCAAATTATTAGCGAGTTGATATCTGCATCTTTAGGGCAATTAGAGGCCAGCTTTCCTTATATTCAAGGGACCAGGGTGGTTGAGACTGACGAGCTGGGTGATGCAATTTATGAGGATATTGGACCAACACCTCGCTACTTGTCGTTGGCTAAAAAATATTTGGCGCAGCACAAAGCCGCTAGCTAATGCATTGTTCAGGTGATACTACGGCGTAGTTGCGGTAGATAAATACCGAGCGCAACTGCCCGGGCAATGACATAAATTACAAATGCTATCCAGAGTCCGTGATTATTGCTCAAGGGTATTAGTAGTGCGCTGCTGGCAAGAAAAACTATCAATGCATAAAATGATGCATTGCGCATGGCGCGACTATGGGTCGCGCCAATAAATATTCCGTCCAATTGAAAAGCTACAAAAGATACCAGCACATAAATCGCTGCATAAGGTAAAAAGTTTTTAGCTTCTTCCTGTATGTTTGTAATAGATGTAATAGCTGCAATACCGGTAGCGCCGCCGAGCAAAATAATAAGCATTAATAACACCGCAGTGACTGCAGAAATCTGTGTAGAAATTGCAATTACTTTGTTAAAAAATGCGCGATTGCGTGCTCCTTTTGCTTTCCCTACTAATGACTCCAATGCGAAAGCAAAACCATCCAGAAAAAATGCCGAGAAGGAAATAAACTGCAGCAATATGTGATTGGCTGCGAGTGTTGTATCGCCAAAACCTGCACCCTGATTGGCAAAAAATGCAAATCCGGTTAATAAAAATAATGTTCGCCACATAATATCGGCATTGGTACTGAGCGTATTGCGAATAGCGATTCGATTCAGCAATCGCTCCCACTGCCAGAATTTTTCATTTTTTTGATGTAGATGCTTCAGTACTAGTATTAAACCAACGAGCGCACAACTCCATTCAGCAATCAACGTTCCCAGGGCAATGCCACGCACGCCCCAGTCGAATCCGACTACAAATAAAACATCAAGCAACAAGTTGATTACATTCAACAACAATTGCAGCCACAGCAGCTGGCGGGTTTTCCCCAATCCAATAAGGCTGCCCATAATTGCATAGCTGGCAAGTGTTGCGGGCGCTGCCCAAATGCGGATATCCCAATAGATTTTTACTTGTGCTTCTACATTTTCGCTGCCGTTCAATAACCAAAGCGCGCCGTGAATAATGGGATACTGCGCAATAATTAACAGCAGGCCAATTCCGCTGCCGAGTAATAATGCGCGGCCAAATGCAGCGCGCACTTCGATGTAATCACCGGCACCGGCTGCTTGAGCGGTAAAGCCGGTAGTGCCCATGCGCAAAAATCCAAAGGCCCAGTACACAAAATTAAATACCAGCGAGCCCAATGCAATGGCGCCCAGGTTACTGGCATCGCCGGTATGACCAATCACGGCGGTATCAACCAATCCTAATAGCGGGGCAGCCATATTGGCGAGAATAATAGGAGTCGCCAAACGTATGACGTAGCTATGGGTGATAGTTGTATCCAGATGATTGTTCATAAATAAAAAACCCGGCTAGTTGCCGGGTTCTGTTACAAATCCTAGTTTTAAAATTCCTGATCGCTGCACCGCTGCCATGGTTTTTATCACATGTTCATAGGGAACCGCTTTATCACCACGAATATGAATTTCCGGTTGTGGTTGTTTACTGGCTTCAACGTTCAGGCGCACTTCTAATTCTTCAAACGTAATTTGACCTTCATTCCAGAAGATATTGCCTTCAGCATTCACAGAAAGATTGATTGTTTCCGGTTTTACTTCGTTCGGCGTGTTATCTACGCGCGGTAAATCAATTTTTACTGAATGAGTTAAGACCGGGACGGTGATAATAAAAATAATGAGCAATACCAACATGACGTCCACGAGGGGCGTCATGTTAATTTCACTGATATCGGCTTCTTCTTCAAGTCCACCACCAAAAGCCATGGCTTATACCTCTTTGCGCGGAGTCAATTTGGTAATGGCGCCTTTGCTTTGCATAGGGCGGCCAGTAATAAAATAAGCGTGTAATTGATGTGCAAAACGGTTGAGCTTGTTAAGCACATTTTTATTGGCGCGATTAAGTGCGTTGTAACCCAATACCGCAGGAATTGCTACGGCCAAACCAAACGCGGTCATAATCAATGCTTCACCCACCGGGCCTGCAACTTTATCAATACTAGCTTGGCCACTTACTCCAATACCTACCAGCGCATGGTAAATACCCCATACAGTGCCAAATAACCCTACGAACGGAGCAGTCGAACCAACCGACGCCAGGATCGCAAGGCCGCGTTGCAAGCGTTCCGCGCTTTCATCTATAGACGCGCGCAGACATGCAGTCATCCATTCTGCTAATGGCAGATGACCGTGCAAATCAGTTTTATGGTTGGTATGGTGATCCAGCGCCGCCTGACCTTCTTCAGCCAAATGGCGAAATGGTGTATTGCGATCATCACCGAGGGTGCGCAAACCTTCAGCAAAGCTCTGGGCATGCCAGAAATCATTCAGACCTTGCGCTGGCTTACGCAAACGCCATAAACCCCAGGCGCGAATCACAATTACCCACCAGCTGGCGATGGACATGATCAATAAAATAATCGCAACACTTTTAATCAGAAAATCGCCTTGTGACCAAATGGAAGCGATACCGTATGGTGAATCCATAACAACCTCGTTGTTTTTCAATAAGTTTTTCAATAAGTAACGTCGTAACCTGGTTTCTTGCCGCTTATCGTTGACGCAAGCCAAACTCAAACGGAATTTCGTACCAGTAATCTATTGCTATTCCCGCCTGACTGGCCGGAATAAATTTCCACTGTCTGATGGCATTAATAGCTGCGTCGTCCAAGCGTTTGTAACCACTCGAGCTTTTCATTTTCACTTCACCAACCGTGCCGTTGGCTTTCACTAGAATTTCCAACACTACAGTGCCTTTTTCACCCAAGCGTTTGGAGAGGTTGGGGTAGGCGGGAAGCGGGTTATTCAATTGGCTGGCATCCGCATTCGGAGGTAATACTGGCGCCGGTGTTGGTTCTGCTTCTTTAACCGGCTGAACAGGTTGTTCTACAGGTTGTGGTGGCGGAGGTTCCGGCGCTTTTACCGCACGCTCTGATGGTGGTGCTTTAGGTGGCGGTTTCGGTGTTGGTTTGGGTTCCGGCTTTGGCTCCGGTGGTGGTGGAGGCGGTGGCTCTGGCGGCGGCGGAGCCTCTTCCGGTGCAGCAGCAACCAATACCCCCTGAATCGTAGGTTGCACGATAATTTCAGGTTTGGGAGCGGCCGGTGCTAGAACCATTGCTGCCAGTAAACCGGCATGAATACCGATTACCAGTAATAAGGCATTTAATGAAGCGTGTTTGGATTGCATTGCGGCAGTAAAGATTCATATGGCGTGAAATTGGATGCCAATGATAATTCTTCTCATTAGTAAACGCAATAAAAATGCCGTTTTTATCGCATTGTTATAATTAAAAGTTCATCGTCACGGGTCTTTTATAGGTGAGTTACGAATTAAATAATGCGGTTTGAACAATCGCCAATAGTTTGCGATAGCCGCCTGAGAGCCCTGCTTTTATGGTTCGCGAGTCAATATAAAAGGGCGCTCGTTTGCCGTGATAATCAATACAGGGGCCAATAGGTTGGAAATGGATGCCGACAAAATTCAAGCTCCGGGCAAGTCGTGGTTCCATCATTACAAATGTATGGAAGCGGCGTGTCTTATACGTCATTGCAATGGCTGCCATATATAAACTGATAGCGATGTAAGGAAAAAAACGCAATTCCTGCACGGAAAAAGTAAATTCATTGATGGCCCCGGTTGCCACGCCGGCAAATTGGTCACTTTGGCGTTTACGAAATGCTGCAGGTACGGCGAGACGCGAAATCTCACAGATTTGGCGCGGTAAAAAGTTTTGGGGGTAGAGTTCCGGATGAGTTAGTGCGGCGGGACAAAATTTTTGCAATGGTAATAGCTCATCGTCATTGTTAGTGGTTATCAGGCGCAATGTACCAGCAAGTTGCCGGGAGCCCAAATGGCGAATGCAACAATGAATTGCCCGCTCATCAAATTCATCGCACTCAATATGGTCCGGTTTTTCATCCTCATAATGCAGTTCCTCGCAGTAGACCTGATGGCGTAAGGCATAGACCTCTTGTTTGTGCTCATTGGCGAGGGCGATTTGCGGCTGCAGGTATTGGGAGAAGTGCTTGCTTATTGCCAGAGCTTCATCGCTGGCAAGGCTGGACCGGCTCGGAGATGGGCTGGCAATTTTCCGGGGTTCAGGCATAAATAACGGGTCTGCTTTCATAAAGTCCTTTCGTCCTTTTGCAAATCGTTTCCGAAGTGATGTTCTGGTGGCTCGATGGGTGTAATTGACGGCTCAGTCCACTTATAAATTCTAGAACCGGGAGCAAAAAATCGGCAGGATTAAATACTTCTATGAAAAAGGCCGGTTATTAAGATTACCAAAGCTTAACCTTGTCAGCCCTTTGCGTATGCGGTTGGAGTGGTATACTCAGGCCCCCTTATTGATGAAGTCCACAGGAATTCATGGAAATTTTTATATTGTTGGGTTTGATTTTGCTCAATGGCTTATTTGCCATGTCGGAAATCGCCATTGTTACTGCTAAAAAATCCCGCCTTCAAATTCTTGCTGATAAAGGCAGCAGTTCAGCGCAAATAGCGCTCAAGCTGGCTGAAGATCCCACACAATTCCTGTCCACGGTACAAATTGGCATCACTTCCATTGGCATCATGAATGGTATTTTTGGTGAATCAATTTTGGCCGAGCCCTTTGCGCTCTGGTTGCAAACGTTTGGTGTGCCCACCAACTTTAGTGATAACTTCGCCACGATTCTGGTTGTCGTGGTAGTGACTTATTTATCCATTGTTGTGGGTGAATTAGTACCCAAACGCATCGGGCAATTAAGTGCCGAACGCATCGCTTGTACAGTCGCCAAGCCGATGCAATTGCTGGCGGTATGTACCAAACCATTTGTGCATTTGTTGTCTACCTCTACGCGTACCTTGATGCGTTTATTGGGGTTTCATCACAACCAAAACCAACAGGTTACCGAAGAAGATATTCACGCAATTCTCGATGAAGGTTCCAGCTCGGGCATTCTCGAAGAGCAGGAACACACTATGGTGAAAAATGTGTTGCGTCTGGAAGACCGCAACATAGTGTCATTGATGGTTCCGCGTTCGGATATGGTTTATCTGGACACTGCACTCTCCACTGAAGAAAACTATCTTCGTGTTATGCAATCGCCTCATTCGCGTTTCCCGGTGTGCACTAAACAAAATGACAATTTGATTGGCGTTATTAACGCAAAAGAATTATTGGCAGCAGCCATTCGCGGCGATAAAGTTAATCTTTCCGAGCTCGCCAAACCGTGCCAGGCAGTACCTGAAACTTTGACCGCAATGGAGCTGTTGGATTTCTTTCGCCGCTCGCGTACGCAAATGGTATTTGTGGTGGACGAGTACGGTGAATTACGCGGCCTGGTTACCTTGCAAGATTTGCTGGAAGCATTAACGGGTGAATTTATCGGTGAGGAAGGTGAAGATGCTTATATCGTGCGCCGCGATGATGGCTCTTTGCTGTTGGATGGTATGCTTTCAATTGTCGATTTTAAAGATAGCTTGCACATTGATGATTTACCGGAAGAGGGCAGTTATCAAACCCTTAACGGCTTAATGATGCTGGTGATGGGCCGTGTACCGGCTACTGGCGATAAAATCCAATTGCAAGGTTGGGAGTTTGAAATTGTCGATATGGATGGCCGCCGTGTTGATAAAGTGTTGGCCACGAATTTAACTGACGAAGAATAAAAAATGGGCGCGCACTGAATCCACCAACGCTAAAGCTGCATCAAAGCAATTAATTGCGAATTTGCATTTTAGTCTTGGGGGTAAGAAATAATGACAACATCAGTGCAACGGCAAGCCCATTTTGATCATCTGCGAATTCTTCTAACCTTTCTGGTTGTCTTACATCACGCTGCAATTACCTACGGTGGTTCCGGTGGCTGGTATTGGCGTGAACTGCCCAATGCCAGCGTTGTTCCCCTGATTATGCTCAACGCGATTGACCAATCCTTTTTTATGGGATTTTTCTTTTTGCTATCCGGCTATTTTATGGTCGCGTCGTTAGAGCGTAAAACAACAGCGAGTTTTTTAATTGATAGATTTGTGCGTTTGGGAATTCCACTGCTGGTTTATTTCTTTCTGTTATCCCCGTTAACGATTGCATTAGCGTACGACTCCCCGGCAAATATCGCGGAAAAATATTGGCTAATGATCAAAGAGCAACAATTTGGCCCTGGGCCTTTATGGTTTGCGGAAGCCTTACTGATTTTTGCTGTGGTGTATTTGTTAATCCACAAATTGATTGATGTAATACGCTGGAGTCCGGCGCGTTTGCCGGGATTTATCCCGCTTCTGCTGGTAGCACTTGGATTCGGCATGATTTCTTTTATCGTCCGATTAAAAATCCCCGTCGGCAATGAAGTACTTTGGTTGCAGTTAGGTTTTTTCCCCTGCTACATATTTTTATTTTTTGCTGGTTGTGCGGCTCATAAACATCAACTGCTGGATAAAGTGAGTGGCAAATATGTAATGCCTTGGGTCGTTATTTCACTGGTTGCTATCTCCACCTTGCCCTTTGCTCTTGCGCACTTGTTTGGTGCTGGTGCATTTGAAGGAGGATGGAACGCTAATGCTATTTATTATGCGTTTTGGGATCCGCTAACAGGCTGGGGGATTATTCTGGGATTGTTATGGTTCTTTCGCCATTTTCTGTCAGTACCTACGTCATTATCGCAATGGGTAGCGCGCAGGGTTTATGGTGTATTTATTTTTCATGCACCGATTCTGGTAGCTTTTTCTGTGGCATTGGGTTCGTTTGCAATAAGTCCATACATCAAATTTATTATCGTTAGTGCATTAACATTCGTATCGGGTTTGCTGCTTACCAGTCTCTTTTTGCGGATTCCTGGTGCGAGAAAAATTCTCTAGGACGCGTGAAATATTTGCGTGGCACTTAAAGCATCTGTGATCTCTATCACGTGTCACAAGGAATAAGATGATATATCCAGTTCTATCACGGTTTTTTAACGGTAAAAAGCGTCGATGAATGAATCTGCTGCTAGAATTTCCCTGAGAATTCACGGGGGAATCGGGCGTGGGGCCATTAGAAACATTGCTGTGGGTATATCCACTGTTACTATTGCTGAATGGCTTTGTCGCTATTGCGTTGTGGACAATTTATCGCCGCTACATTTTTGGTTTGTTGGTGGGCGTATGGGCTAGCACCTTATTAAATTTCGCCGCCCAGGGCGCACTGATTGATTCACCCTTGTCCGGTGCACTGGCTTTTTCCTCCTACATCGTAACCGCGTGGTTTTTGTCTTACATTCTTTGCTGTATTACGCACCAACACTTTTCATTTCTTCGTTACTGGGTGATTTATCTCCTTGCACTATTTGTCAGTGTTAGCGCCTATATATTTGATGCGGGGTTTGCCTGGGTTGCATTGCCGCTGGCGATTGCAGTAGCACTTCCACAAGTCAATTTTGCATTCAAAACCCTGACAAATAACCACCTGCACAGCCTGGTGCGTATTTTTGCCATAGTGCTGCTCGTTAATGGCCTGCATTTTATTGATTATCCTTTTTTGCGGCCCATCCCCGAGGCGGCGATATTTGGTTACAGCCTGGTGATTGCTACCAGTATGCTCTTTGGTGTGCTATTGCCGTGCATTATTAATAATTTTCTGGCTGATGAACTGACGCAGCAATTGCGCGATGAAGTCAATAGTCATCAAAAAACTGCTATGGAGCTTGAGCAGGCGTTGGATGTGGCCGAACAAGCATTAAGTGCGAAGGCGGTATTTTTGGCAAATGTAAGCCATCATCTACGCACACCGATTAACGGTATTATGGGATTGAATGATCTCTTGCTGGATTCGCCTCTGGATTCTGCCCAGAAAAATCTGGTACGACATGTCCGAGCTTCCAGCAACGAATTGTTGGGGATGGTTGACAATGTGCTGACTATCTCGTTGCTTGAATCCGAAAAGGTCAAGCTCTATCCGAAGGCAATTAGCATTCAACAGTTAATCAACGATGTTTTTGACCATTATGCTGCCTGTGGTCCATTACCCTTACGCTTAACCAATCAACCCGACCAAACCCATACCCAATGGATCTATGCAGATGTTTTAAAAATCCGCCAGATACTTTTCAATATTATCGATAACGCGTTAAAACACAGCGAAGGAACTTACGCACTTATCAATGTGTCATTAAAGGATGAGCTTTTGCATATCACCCTCACGGATGATGGTATCGGCGTAACTCCGGGTCAATTGGAAAACCTGGCATTGCCATTCAAGCAAGAGGTGCACTCCATCCATACCGGTATGGGGTTAGGCCTGAGTATTGTGCGTGAATTGGTTACCTTGCTCGCGGGAAAGTTGCAACTTGAATCCAGACCTGGTGAAGGTTTTAAGGTGCATTGTGAAATACCGGTTGAGAAAATTGAGGGGGAAATTATCGCACCTTCAGTTGCTGCCAGCACAGCAAACGAACAAGTTTCTAATCCGAGCCAAACTGATGCAGCGCAATTGCCGGCAGCTGTTTTAAAAAAAGCATCCGTGGAAAAAACAACGCAATTGGTATTGGTAGTTGAAGACAATCCAGTCAATCGTATGGTAATCAGCGGGATGCTGAAAAAACTAGCTGTTGCCTTCTGCATGGCAGAAGACGGTGCCCAGGCAATGGCCTTGTATCACGAGCATCAAAATAACCTGGCTTGTATATTGATGGACGTTCAATTGCCGGATGCTAATGGACTTGATCTGGTTGAACAAATTCGCGCTCAAGGTGATCAGGTTCCAGTGTTAGTAATCAGTGCTTTTACATTTGGTAATGATGAAGCTCGTGCACTGGAAGTGGGTGCCGATGCTTATTTACGTAAACCTTATCATTTTGATGAGTTCAAAAATGCGCTGGGTGATCTCGGCGTTTCTGCTAAAAAGTAAGATTGTTTGATCGATTACAAAATTTTATAAAAAAATATTGAAGTTGGAAGGAGTTTTGCTGTTAGAGAAGAGTGTGTCTTTTTTGTTCAAAAAAATGACACTTCCCAATAACAGACAAGGAATCTCTCCAATGAATAATATTTTTGAATTGATCGAAAATCATAAAAATCAATTAGCTAACCATTCATTTTGCCAGCGTCTGCGAAACGCTGAAAATCCTGATAAGTCCATTTTTAATTTTGTCCCCCACATGACTTTTTTTGTGTTGGGATTCAGGGATTTGCTTGAATATTTGCGCGTTCCGTTTCCCAGTAACCCGGTTGAGTTTATGTTGAATGAACACTGCAGTGAAGACAGTGATCATTGGCTATGGTTTTTACAAGACCTGGAAAAATTGCAGTTGTCTGCACAGGCATGGGGTGGCCATCGTATTGCTGATGCGATGGAATTAATCTGGGCGCCACAAAATGCTGCTATTCGTCGTCAAATTTATGACATTGTCGTTTTGATAAACCATTGTAAAAATGCGCAAGAAAAATTAATTGTTGTTGAATGTCTGGAAGCTGCATTCGCCGCGTTTATTGAAAGCCTTAATGTCTTAACCAAACGTTTGGGAATTTATCATCAGCTGGTTTATTTTGGTGAGCATCATTACGACAAGGAGTCTGAGCACACGATGGGTAGTTGGTTAGAATCAGATGTGCCTAAAAAACAAAAATCGCAACAAGCTAAAAATGTTATTCGTTATCCGGTAATGGAACAAATGGTTGATGATATCTTCGGTGGCTTTGAAACTATGTTCAGTTGTTGGGAGAAAGCGATGGGCAAAACTACCGAGCCTTTAGCATTGGCTAGCCGCAATTAATCAATGGAAGTTGTTGCTGTGTGGAAAGGATTTGATTGTTGAACGTGTGTGGAGTGTTGATAGTGTATACCAAGAGCAGCCGTGGCTGGTTTATCCGGTCACGGCTTTTTAGTTATTGGCGTTCGTAATTTATCAGTTTGCTTTATCGATATTCAGGTTATAAATATCAGGGAATGAATGGTTATTTAGTCTCGGGATTTCTGCTCAGTGGACCCAAATCAAGTGCCTTTGTCGCTTGTTAGTGGTCAAATCTACCTCGCAATGGTGTAGGTTTTAGTAGATAACAAACGAAGTAGATACTCACGCTCGATATAAAAACACGTGTTAAAGAAATCCAGGGCATAGCCCCTCATAACATACCCCGGAAATACTGTCATCCAACGAACCGTTAATTTTGAAAGGGTTAGCCAGTCATTGGCCATTAGTAAAGGCGGGATTGGTTTCCGATGAAGAGGCCATCAAATACTTGCGTTCATTTTACGACGATAAAACTGTTGGAACCTTCTTTGGTAAACCTGAAAACAAAGGTTTGTATTCTTATAATGAAGACCTGAACGGGTTTAATTATCGCAGTGAGCGAGTGCGATTGGATGAGGTGTTTGATCAGAATCCCGGGCCGTTGGATTTCAACCCGGCTGGCCAGCGGATTAGCCTGGTGGATTTTGCGAGTCCTGACTTTGAGAAATTCCCGCGCTTTCGCTCTGCCATGGCGGCAGGGTAGGTTGCCAATCTGGAGCAGGGCGATGCTGATACACCCCGTGAAAATATTCCACCGGCCGCCCAGGGAGCACTTGCACCAATGGATGACTTGCAGTCGCGCCAATTACGGGCCTGGTTGATTAACCGGTTGAACCGTTAGTTATTATCTTGCAATAACAACGTTAATGGCTAAAAAACGCCTTCACAAAAACTCACTTGCAGGGGCTGGCCGTGTTACCTATCATCCACGGCCAATTTATTTGCTTGTAAAAGCCTCAAAGCTCGTGGTTGATCTACAACTAACGGGCTGCAAGTCGAGTTGATATGTCAAATCCCTGGTCAAGTTACAAACAATCCATTGCCCACGTGATGGGGCGTGATTACCACAAGCTATCCCGTCGTTTAAACGAGATAGAAAAACTGGCGCGCGCCGATAAACCTCATGATCAAGCGCTGGAAAAATGGCAGCAACAATTGCTGCAGTCACAGGCTGAGGTGATACGCCGCCAGCAATTAGTACCAACAGCGATTGAATTTCCCGCTTTACCTGTCTGTGAGAAGCGCGAAGAAATCGCGCAAATTATTGCCGATAATCAAGTAGTAGTTCTTGCCGGGGAAACGGGTTCCGGCAAAACCACACAAATTCCCAAAATTTGCTTAAGCATTGGTCGTGGTGTGAACGGTTTGATCGGTCACACCCAGCCGCGCCGTATTGCCGCAAACACAGTTGCCAATCGAATTGCAGAAGAATTAAAAACTACGCTGGGCGAAAAGGTTGGTTATCAAGTCAGGTTTAGCGACCAATCTAATGAAAACACATTAATTAAAGTGATGACGGATGGAATACTGCTGGCGGAAATCCAGAACGATCCGTTTTTAAATAAATACGACACACTGATTATTGATGAAGCGCATGAGCGCAGTTTGAATATCGATTTTCTGCTGGGTTATTTAAAACAGCTGTTACCAAAACGCCCGGATTTAAAATTAATTATCACTTCAGCAACAATCGATCTTGAGCGTTTTTCGCAACATTTTAATAATGCGCCGATTATCGAAGTATCTGGCCGCACTTATCCGGTTGAGGTTTGGTATCGCCCGCTCTACGAATTTGAAAATGATGATGGCGAAGATGCAGAACCGGATCAATATGCAGCAATCGTGGATGCAGTGCGTGAAATTGAATTACACGAAAAAACCGGCTCCGGTGTGCGCGGCGGTGACATTCTGGTGTTTTTAAGTGGTGAGCGGGAAATTCGCGAAACCGCAGAAGCTTTACGTAAGGCACAGTTTGCCCATATGGAAGTGATTCCATTTTATGCGCGCCTGAGTTTGGCTGAACAACAAAAAGTATTTGCGCCGCATACAGGGCGTCGAATTGTATTGGCAACCAACGTTGCAGAAACGTCTATTACTGTTCCCGGAATTCGTTATGTGATTGATCCGGGGTTCGCGCGTATCAGCCGTTACTCTTATCGCACTAAAGTGCAACGCTTGCCGATTGAACCAGTTTCCCAAGCCAGTGCTAACCAGCGTAAAGGTCGCTGTGGCCGCGTAGCAGAAGGTATTTGTATTCGCTTGTACAGCGAAGAAGATTTTAGCTCGCGCCCTGAATTTACCGACGCAGAAATTCTGCGTACCAATCTCGCCGCTGTTATTTTACAAATGCTGCAACTGCGGATGGGTGATATCCATAAATTTCCGTTTATCGATGCCCCGGATCATCGCTTGATTAGCGATGGTTTTAAATTGCTGGAAGAGCTTCATGCGGTAAATACCAAAAATCAGATAACACCAGTCGGGCAACAACTTGCGAAGTTGCCGTTGGACCCGCGCCTTGCACGTATGGTATTGGCGGCGCAGGAGCAATCCTGTCTACGCGAATTATTAATTATCGCCAGTGCACTTTCCGTGCAAGATCCGCGAGAGCGCCCGGTCGAGAAACAACAAGCTGCCGATCAGATGCATCGTCGCTTTTGGGTAGATCATTCGGATTTTCTCGGTTACGTAAATTTATGGGATTACTTTGAAACCCAACGGCAAGAGCTCTCGCAAAATCAATTGCGCAAATTATGCAAAAAAGAATTTTTATCCTATTTGCGTTTGAGAGAGTGGCGCGATGTGCACCATCAATTATGTATTGCCATTAAAGACTTGGGTTTACGCATTAATAATGAACCCGCCAATTTCGAATCAGTACATAAAGCATTGTTAGCCGGCCTGCTAGGTAATTTAGGCTTTAATCATGAAGAACGGGAATACCTGGGTGCGCGCAATCGTAAATTCGCGATCTTCCCTGGTTCATCACTCGCCAAAAAAACACCTAAATGGTTGATGGCAGCAGAATTGATTGAAACTTCAAAATTATTTGCGCATACAGTTGCTAAAATAGAACCCGAGTGGGTGATTGCAGCGGCGGAGCATTTAATCAAACGTCAGCATTTTGAGCCGCACTACGATTCGCGTGCAGGGCAGGTGATGGCCTATGAAAAAATCACGCTTTATGGATTAACGATTGTTGAGAAAAAATCGGTTAACTACAGTCATATCGATCCTGTGCAATCGCGTGAAGTATTTATTCGTGCAGCCTTGGTGGAAGGTCAATATGCGCAGCATCCCAAACGCAAACACTTGCAACAACAGGCAGGCTTTAAGGATTTTTATACGCATCAACAACAATTGTTGCTGGAATTGGAAGAGCTGGAGGCAAAATCCCGTCGTCGCGATATCGTTGTCGATGAACAAGTTATTTTTGATTTCTACAGCGAGCGCATCCCGGCGCATATAGTCAATCTGGCTGGATTTGAATCCTGGCGCAAAAAGGCGGAACAAACGAATCCGCAATTGCTCTTCATCACGCGTGACACACTAATGCGCCACGGCGCAGGGGATGTCACCGCAGCGCAATTCCCCAATGAACTGGAATGGCGCGGTATGGTATTTCCACTCAGCTATCATTTTGAACCCAATCATGCCTTTGATGGTGTCAGCATCCATGTGCCGATGAGTGTATTACATCAGGTTCCCGAGCAGCGTCTTGAATGGTTGGTGCCGGGAATGTTGCGTGATAAATGTATCGGTTTGATTAAATCTTTACCCAAAAATTTGCGCAAACATTTTGTACCAGTGCCGGATGTGGTGGATAAATTGTTGGCGGTATTAACACCGGATAATAAACCCCTGACCGAAGCCATGGGCCTGCAATTAAAACGCCTCACCGGTGTGGATATTCCTAAAGAAGCCTGGTTGGAAACCAGCGTGGATGATTATTATCGTTTTAATATCCACGTGGTGGATGACAAGGGAAAAGTTATTGCCAGTAGTCGCGATGTAAATCCACTGCGTGAAAAGTATCGCGAGAAAGTGCAACAAAATATTCAATCTGCAGCAACTAATATTGAGCGCGATGGTATTACCGGTTGGGATTTCGATACGTTGTCACAAACTATTCAGTTACCACGTGGAGGGATTAGCATCCGCGCGTACCCCGCATTGGTTGATAAACAAACGTCTGTTGCATTGCAGGTGTTGGATAATCCTCTGCAGGCATTGGATTTGACCCAGCGCGGATTAGCGCGATTGGTGTATTTATCGTTAACACAAACTGTTAAATATTTACAAAAAGAATTGCTAAAAGGGCAAGAGGTTACATTAACGCTCGCCGGCATTGGTAATCGCGAACAGGTGGCCGACGATTTAATTATGGCGGCAATAAAACAACTGGCCGTGCCGGATCAACAACAATTATTGCGTACCAAAGCAGCTTTTGATGAGCGGATTAATCAGATAAAAGATAGGCTGATTGCACACGCACAGGAACTTGCCAATCATCTTGTCAGCAGTCTGAAGTTATTGGTCGATGTGAAAAAGCAGTTAAAGCAGCAAAAAAATGCATTGATGCTGGCGTTTACCCTCAGTGATATTAACCAGCAATTAACGCAATTGTTTTATCCCGGGCTGGTTTATAAAACCCCGCCACTATGGTTACAGCAATATCCAAAATATATGCGCGGTATCTTGCAGCGGTTGGAAAAAGCGGCACTCAATCCGCAAAAAGATAAATTGCAGCTTGCTGAAATTGCGCCTCATTGGCAGCGGCTGGTGGATTACTTGACGAAAGAGGGGGATTATCGGTTAACGCAAAATCCAGATTTGATGGAATATCGCTGGTGGATTGAGGAATTGCGTATTTCATTATTCGCCCAGACGCTTAAAACCCAGGTACCTGTATCAGATAAACGCATGGATAAACAGTGGGAACAAGCCATGTTGGATGCTCAAGGTTGAGTGTGGTATGTTAGTTTTCACCCTGATTTAACCGTTCCAACAACACTCAATCAACACGCTGGAGTTTATGATGAATAATAAAATGACCTCAATGTCTGCTTTACTCGGCGCCGCTTTTGTTGCGTCTGCTTCCCTTGCTCCCATCGCATCTGCTGCTGACGCGACCTTCACAGCGACACAGTTGAATGCCGGATATACGCTGGCAGACAATCATGCGACTAAATCGGAAGGTGAGCACAAATGCGGTGAAGGTAAGTGTGCCGCTGAACATAAGGAATCAAAAGGCGATAAAAAAGCTGACGGTGAGCATAAGTGTGGCGAAGGTAAATGTGGCGAAGGCAAATGTGGTGCTGATAAAGAAAAAGCCAAAGACGCTACCAAAGATACTAAAGAAGAGAAAAAAGCAGAATAATGCCTGTTAATCCTCTTATGGATTACATTGCAGATGTTTCCGGTGCAGGCTTGGGTTTGCGCCGGAGTTTACTCGATACACTTCAACACTTAACGGACGACGATATTCAATTTCTGGAAGTTGCTCCGGAAAACTGGATTAATATTGGCGGACGCTTGGGGAAAAAGTTTCGTTCATATACCGAACGTTTTCCTTTTGTCTGCCATGGTTTGTCGTTATCGATAGGTTCTCCTGCCCCGCTTAACACTGACTTATTAATCGCCATCAAAACATTAATGCGTGAACATGGAATTCGTTATTACAGCGAGCACTTGAGTTATTGCAGTGACCAAGGCCAACTTTACGATTTATTACCGATTCCATTTACTGAAGAAGCGGTTGACTATGTTGCCGAACGTATCCTGCAAGCCCAGGATATTCTAGGGCAGCGCATCGCGATTGAAAATTCATCTTATTACTACGCACCGCAACAGGAAATGAGTGAGAGCGAATTTATTAATGCGGTGATCCAAAAAGCGGATTGCGCCTTGTTGTTGGATGTTAATAATATTTACGTCAATAGTATTAACCATGGTTACGATCCACACGAATTCCTTGCCAGCTTGCCTGGTGAACGCACAGCCTATATTCATATCGCCGGACATTATGAAGAAGCGGAAGATTTGCGTGTGGATACCCACGGTACTGCGGTAATTCATCCTGTGTGGCAATTGTTGGAAAAAGCTTACGAATTATTCGGTGTGAAGCCCACCTTGCTGGAACGGGATTTTAATATTCCACCGCTGCCGGAGTTAATGGCAGAAATCAACGCGATTAAAATTCGCCAGCAAAACAATCGATGAAAACATTTCAACAAACCCAGTTAGCGCTCACCGCTTATCTGCGTGCGCCGGAAAAAAGTCCTGCCCCCGAGAATGTTGAAACTCGCCGGCTACATATTTATCGCGATCTGGTTTACAACAATATCGAAAATTTTGTTGCCAATGTATTTCCCGTAACCCGTTCTATATTGGGAGATCATTCATGGCATGGATTGGTACGCGAATTTATTCTGCACCATAACTGCCAAACGCCGTATTTCGTGCAGATCAGCGATGAGTTTGTGCACTATATATTGCAAGTGCGTGGGTTGCGCGGAAGCGATCCGGCATACCTGTTAGAGTTGATTCATTACGAATGGATTGAATTGGCATTGGATGTCAGCACGGATGTCATTCCGGATGCAGGCGTTTTTCCAACGGATGTGGAAAATTCGCGACCACGTGTGTCCCCGGTCACCGTCTGCCTTTCCTACCAATACCCTGTCCATAAAGTGTCTGCAACCTTTCCGCATTGGCCGGCGGAACCAACCCAATTGCTGGTTTATCGCAATCGTATGGATATTGTATGTTTTAGTGAAGCCAATCCGCTCACTGCACGATTGTTATTTCTACTGCAATCCAATGATCAACCACTCAATAGCCACCTGCAAACCATTGCAGCAGAATTGCAATATTCCGATATTACTATGCTTAAAAAACAGGCATTTTTACTGTTGGAAGGATTGTATAAAGATAGCGCTATCAGTCATTTTGAGTGATTTATATCTTCTAATGCACTTTTACGGATGATATTTATGTCTTTAATAGGACCAAAAGTGCAAAAATAGTGCAAATTGATAGTGTTTTTGACTTAAAAACTGGTTTTATCACAAAACTCCGGTTATTTTCTTTATATAATCCGTCCCCGTCATAAGACATGCTGATTGTCATATTTCTGTAACTCTATAGTCACACAATGGCAACCCAGTAGACATAAAAATGTCACTTTTAAAAAAACCTGACTCACCGATGTTCACATTCCGTGCATCACACACACATTTCCAGGAGA
The DNA here is from genome assembly GCA_021151825.1 of Cellvibrionaceae bacterium. Classification (GTDB taxonomy): domain Bacteria; phylum Pseudomonadota; class Gammaproteobacteria; order Pseudomonadales; family Cellvibrionaceae; genus Cellvibrio. Next base: position 156,817 of record JAGKWQ010000003.1, on the reverse strand, counting down.
TAACTCCATGAAAAAAACTTTATTGGCCGTGGCATTAGCATCCCTTTTCCCTGTAGTTGCATTCGCTGACGTAGTTGTCTACGGCAAGGCAAACGTTTCTGTGCAAAATGCTGATGAAGCTGCATTGGACGATAGCCGTGTAGAACTGGTTAGCAATGCTTCCCGTATTGGCGTGAAGGGTGGCGAAGAAGTTAACTCCAGCCTGAAAGTTATTTATCAATTTGAATACCAAACCGAAGTTGACGACGGTAATGGATCAAATAACCAAACCTTTGCTCCGCGCAATATTTATTTAGGTTTGCAAGGCGTAGCAGGTACCATCATGGGTGGTCATTTTGATACTCCTACTAAAGTTGCCCAGGAAAAAGTTGACTTGTTCAACGATCTGGAAGGTGATATCACCACTATCTTCAAAGGCGAAATTCGCGCAAGCAACGTCATTCAATACACTACTCCAAGCTTTGGTGGCTTCGCCGCTTCTGTTGCTTATGTGACTGAAGAAAATGATGGTACTTTCAAACAAAACAACCCGGCAGGCACTGAACCTGGCAATGGTATTTCTGCGTCTTTAGGTTATACCAGTGCAATGTTCTATGCTGCTGTTGCAATGGATCAGGATGTTGAAGCGGAAGGTGTTGACCTGGTGCGTGCTGTTGCTCGCGTAACTCTGGGCCCGGTGCAATTGGGTGTATTGGGTGAGCAATACGAAAATGACAACACTGGTGTAGATGAAGACGGCGTATTTGCTTCTGCGCTCTGGAACATCACTGATAAGTGGGCACTGAAAGGCCAATACGGCCAATCGGATGTAAGAATGGCGGATGGCGAAACAGCAAGTATTGGTCTGGATTACAAAATGACTAAAGCCGCTACTTTGTTCTCTTACGCTACTAAAGTAGAAAATGAACTGGTGGGTGCTGCTGAGCGTGACGATACCTACGTTGGTGTTGGTGTAGACTTCAAATTCTAATTCACACGGCTGAATTAGAATTTGTTAACAAAGGGTGCTTATGCACCCTTTGTTGTTATGAGTGATTAGTTATTTTGAAGCGTTTATTTTTTAAATTATTTTTTTTGATTCGACACATTCGGGAGAGATCAATCGATGAAACCTTTAGCCATCATCATGCTGTTGGTTGCTGCTTCGGCATATGCAGATGAAAGCACTAATAAAGACTGTGTAACAGCTGTAGATGCTGCCGACTCTATGAATGTGAATCAAAAAGATTGCGATTATAGCGATGAAGGCTTGAATGGATTTTTACAAAAAGCGTTTAAAAAAGGTGATGAGGGTGCAGTTTTGGAAACTAGCACCAGTAGCGAAAAAAATAATACACCTGCAAAAAATCCCTCCGTGCTACAAGCGAATAAGGTAGCTGAAAGTAGTGAGAAGGTATTTACACTGAGTGTCGAAATTGACCAATGGGCAAATTTACCTATTGCGCGAGCACGATTATTACCTAAAGCGCTGGAACGATGTGGTGATGGTTTTGCAATAGTGGGCGAGCATTATCGCAGTTTAAAACTGGGAAGGATTGAGCTCGAGTTAAGTTTTCTCTGTGATAAATAAGCATTATTCGTAATAGAAATTACCATTTTATCCAACAAAAAAGGCCGCATTTTATGCGGCCTTTTTTGTTTGCAGATTAATACTTGAATTATTTTTGATAATTAACTACAGCAATGTAGTGCATAGCAGTTGGCTTGTTTTCTACAAAACCAGGAATGAATTTCGATTTCTTCAATGAGTTTTCAATGCTGGTTGCATCGGCTTGTTTACGTAATGCAGCTTCCAGCGTGCTAACAGTTTCTACTTTACCATCGGCTTCAATATTGGCCATTACACGTGTGGTTTTACCTTCTGCGAAAAATAATTTTCCATCGCCACGTTCTTTTGTTGTGTAATTGGCATACCAGTCATTGGTATCCAGTCGCTCTTGCGGAGCATAGTAGTAAGTGCCGTATTGGGCTTGCAATGTGCCGAGGTTAGGTAGCAGCACAATCGGTGCTTGTGTTCCGCCCAGTGAATAAACCACGCGCAATTGCATTCTTACCGGTACCGCTTTGCCATCAATTGTGGCGGGTTCAAATGTAGAAGACTTGAGTGCGGATTCGGTAGTTTTTTGCATCGAAACCAATGGGCTATTTTCATAGCAGGTAACAGCATTGATATTCCCGCTCGTTAATACATCTGCCTGGCAATAGACCGACACAGTTTTAACGCCTTCACCAAAAGATGCAGGCAGGGTAATTTGCTTGCTCAGGGTATCAACTGCATTGCCAAATTTTGCGGGTGTATAAGCGGTAGCGTAACTCGCAAGCGGGGTAACGGCTGCTAGAATTGCCAGTGAGCGAAAGTATTTTTTTAAGATGTTGTTAGTCATATTGTGCTCCTCGTGAATCAAAAAATGGCAATCTGCACCCTTATGGGTCATGGATTCCCGACTTCATTGTCAGATTAGCACCCGCCCTAACATGCTATTGTGAATAGTTTGTGACAAAACCGAATTTAAGCTCGAAAAAGTTAACTTTTTTTAGTTATTTACGAAAATTTTACTATTACGATAATTCCCTTCAGCTTTGACTGGTTTGCACAAAAGCATTTTCATGTTGATGTGATGCCGAATTACTTTTCAGGGGCATTCATTATCACTGATTAGTGCATTATTTTTGGTCATATATAGTTGCTAGTTTTGATGTGGTGACTTTGAATAAAAAGAGAAGTGAATAATGAACTGGTTAAGGGCTGCTTTTATTTTGTTTATTGTGGGTTGTGTTGAAGAGCCCGTGGTCCAGCTTGGTGATGGTTTTCAGTATGTGAGATCTGCTGGAAGTGTGCATAGCATTGCGAAGCCGAATGGTGAAAGTTTAATTTATGGTGATGTGCAGGGTGTAAATGATGGGGGACAATATATAGCTGGCTTACGCGTACCGGCTGACCCTCCGATTCGTTTCCCGGAAGGGTTTGCTGATCAACCTTATGGTTATTTTATTTATGATAAGAAAACTGACCAGCTTGTTTCCGGTTTGAGTGAGAGGGAATTTAAAAGATTGTTAGAAAGCTTTCCTGAAAATAAACACTGAATTTAGCTTTATTTTTTAATGGTTAGCTTTGCTTTTTAATGGATGGTTGCAGTGCAGGTTGCCTTTTAAAAATAAAAAAGCCACCCGAAGGTGGCTAATTTTTTGGTAATGCAATGATCATTAATCCTTAATACGTATACTTCACATCCAGGCTGAAGCTGGTTCCTACCTTTTGTTTTAAGATTTCAACATTTCTACCTTGATCGTTCACTTGCTCAAACACACGCTCCTCGTTCAGGATATTTCCGAGCTTCACTTTGGTGGTGATAGTATCGGTAGGGAACCAGGAATAAGTCAGATCCAGTGAATTAAATGGCTGCTCATATGCATCCTGATGACGGCCAATATTTCTTGCGGCGAAGAACAAACGCTCACCAAACACGTTATAAACCAACGATGCACTGTGCTTGCCATCTTCCGAATCGAACCCAAGTTGTGTGTTAAGTACATACTCGGATTGTCCGGTCATTGGACGTATGGCGTTGGTGTAGCCTACACCTTCTGGCGATACGATTTCAGAATCGCTAAATGTCAAGTTGGATGAGGTGAAGAATCCCGCTCCAATATTGTATAAGCCTTCCAATTCCAAACCGACAATTTCACCGCTCAAGGCATTTTCGAAGGTGAGGATTACGTCATCATCAGAGCCTGGTGTGCGAGTGCTTTCGATCGGGTTGGTAATATCTTTGTAAAACAGTGTTGCAGTGAGATTATTTCCGCTTTCAAAGAACCATTCTGCGCGCAGGTCGTAGTGAGTTAATTCGGAGAATTCCAGTGTGGAGTTACCTTTTACGCGCATACCGAGTTCAGTATCGATATAAACTACATCCGACATTTCACGCAGATCAGGACGCACCACCGTTTCACTCGCACTCAAACGAACCTGAAATGCTTCAGTATTCATGAAGCCTTCGTTCATATAGGTGATAGCGAGTGATGGATACCAATCATCCTGGATGAAGCCATAACGTTGACCGGGATTATTGATAATTTCATCAATAATTTTATTCAGGCTGTTACCGGTATAATCCAGCAGGTCGATAGGCAGCAGGCCTTGTTTAAAGGTTTCGTAACGTGCACCGCCGGTTACGCGCCAGGTATCGTCCCAGTTTGCATCAAACATACCGTAAGCGCCTTCGGTAATTTGACCGGCAACATAACTTTCAGTACCGAAGCCACCACCCGCAGTCACCTCAAATTTATTATTGAGGTCATTAACGCGATTGCTATTTAATACATCATTCACGTTGCCACTCAGTACAGCGCTTTGATTGCCTGAACCGTTAACGTTGATTGTATAGCCATAGTATTCACGTGATTTTTCGTTGTAATTAAAACCACCCGACAGCGTTAATTTCAACGTATCAAATAACAATGGAACTTTGGCATTCCACCCATTACTAATAACATTATCTTCCAGGTTCAAAAATTCAAACGCAGCCATTGCAGGACGTGGCGACAATTGAGTGCTGATTACTTCCGCAGTAAGTGGGTTAATTGTGTTATCACCTGCAACAGTGGTGTGATTGGGAATATCGGTTTTGACAGTTGAGTCAGAATAAAACCAATCAACCACTAATGTATCCAAATGATCAGAGTTGAATTGATCAAATTTGTGTTCACCAGAGAATTGACCTACTTCCAATTCACGATTTTCCAGGCGCGTATCATAAATAATATATTGGCTACCATCAGCGAGCCTGTAAGTGCTGTTGTCGTAGCCTGTTTTAACGCGTGCTTCGTCATGAATGTTTTCAATGTGATAGAAACTGGCTTGCAAGTTGTGCATGTCCTGGTAATTCAAGCCAACGTTGGTTGACATAACCTGGCGGGTTTCTTCACTGGTGCGTTCTGTTTTTGAGTTGCGTTCATCAGGCGAGCCGATTTCTTCGCGCTCCTGATCTTTGTTACGCCATTTAGTATCTTGCGAAAAGTTAACCACCGCGCCCAATGAAAAATCATCATTGAGTTGCCAGTTGTTACCTAGCGCCAGGCTGCCGGAAAAATCTATGGGTAAATTTTTCTTGTAGATTTCTACATCACGATTCAAGGACAACAGTAAATCACGATTGGTCTTTGTTCCAAACGCGCTACTTTCAGTGGTTGGCGCCGATGGATTTGCGTTTCGGTAAGTATCGGTAATATTTTGAATGCCCAGTTTGCCGCGATAAGTATCTAACGCATTATCAATTACAGCAGGCATATGGTTTTTTTCTCCATGACTTGCATGGGTCCAACCTTCGTCGCTATCAAAATTTAATCCGGTGCCCATGGATACACTGAACACAAATTTATCGGGCACGCCTTTAGTGCGGATATCAACACTACCGCCACCAAAGTTGGCTGGCAGTTCAGGAGAATAGGCTTTCTGGATTTTTAATGTCTCAACAATACTGGATGGAATTAAATCCAGCGGTAAAACGTTGCGGGTAAGTTCGGGAGAAGGAACTGCTGCACCGTTTAAGGTTGTGCTTGAGTAACGCTCACCGAGGCCGCGTACATAAACATATTTTCCGTCCAGAACTGTTACACCGGGTATACGGCTCAGGGCCATAGCAACGGTGGAGTCACCGGTGCGGGATAATTGATCTGAACTCATTAAATCGGCAGCAAATGGATCTTCCAGTCGTTCGGTAATTACTGCTTGTGCAGCGGTTTGCTGACGGCCGGTAATTAACATCTCTTCAACAACGGGCGCATCGATAACTTCTGCATTTGCATCAATAGGTGCTTCATTGGTTTCCGCTTCTTGTGCTGCAGCGAGATTGCAAAATCCCAACGTAGCGGCGGTGATAGCCAGAAAAAGCTGGCGGCGCTTGGTAGTTAATGTCTGCATGGTGTAAACCTTGTATCTGCGAGGCAATAGGAGAGGGCTTCTTGTGACAAAGGCGCCCGTAGGCGCCTCTGTCGGGATCACATCGAATTAATGTGTGAACTCAATTAGAGGCCAACAGTCCAGCCAGCTACCCAATCGTTGGTTTCAGATGCAGCACCAATGTGAGTTGGGTTAACAAAGAAGGTGCTGGTTCCGGTAGCAGGTACAGCGCCAGCCTGGAAGCTATCTGCCAACTTGCTTACATCGAATACCGGAATAGTGATTGCTGCGGTAGTTGCATCGGCGATAGTGGCCAGGGTTAAGTAGGCTTTATCGCTGGTAGCAGAACCTTTCAGTACACTCACTGGTAATTGGTTTGCAGCAGTCACAATGTTGTTGTTTGCATTAGGCGCTGCAGCTAACCAGGCAGCAGTAGTGAATGCACCGTTGGCTGGGTCAACTTTTGATTGAGCTACACCACCGGTACCGGCAAGCAGGTTGCTCTTGGCTGTGCTCCAACCGTCAATCGCGCCTTTGATAGTTTGTGGACCTTCAGTATCGTTGAAAGTGAACAGCGCTTTTGAGGCTGCGCCAGTAGCATTGGAAGTAATTACGCTGTTGTACAACTCGATGAAGAAACCTTCACGAATCAACAAGCCTAATGAATCACCATCCGGTGATGGGGTAGTCCCCTGGTTTCTTGCCACGTTGTTAGTAACGCAAGTCAGGTTAGAGATGCGCACTTTGGTTAACGGAGCAATATCGTCAGCACGGCCAGTACCAGTGTTATCTGCTTCGATACAGTTGTTGCCGCCTACACCAGTAGGGTGTACAGATAGTGCGAACTGAATGTTACCTACGTAGCCATCGGTAAAGTCGAAAGCATCATCAGATGTACCAACAGCAACCAGGTGTTTAGCGTTTACAGCACCACCGAACCATTCAAATGCATCGTCCTGGGCTGCGTAAGATTGAACGTAGTCAAGAATAGTTTTTGAGCCAACTGCGTTCAGGGTGATTGCATTCAGTTCGTTACCTTCAACCACTTTGTAACCAGCGTGTTTAACAATTACATATTTCAAAACACCTGAACTTTCTGCGTTGTTGTTACCGCCGTAAGTTCCTGGCAGACCTTCTGAAGTGATGTGGCAACCATGTACGTTATTAGCGGTTGGTTGACGTTGGGTATCGGTACACTTGTTGGTTTTACCGTTACCGTTGATCTGGATTCCGCCCCACAAACCGCGGTCAGAAATAGTAGCTGCGTTATCACGCAGATCTTTTACACCAGAGAAAATGATTGGTTTGTCTTTGGTACCTTCCGCAATAATTTTTGAACCGCGGGCGATACGCAAATAATCTTCACCGCGCTCGAAGCCGATTTTTGCACCGGCAGCAACAGTAAGGGATGCACCTTCACCTTCTTGTGGGATGCGTTTGCCGGCAGATGCAACGTTGTTGTCTACGTCTTCACCGATAAACAATGAACCTTGGAAAAGGTGTGCACCACCATCAGCCAATTCAGGAATGAAAAGGCTAACTTTTAATTGCTTGGCGCTGGACGCAAAGGTCGTGTTATACACACAGTTTTTGCCACTTACGGTACCTTGCAATTTTTGACCATCCTGCTCGTATTGAGCGCAAGGATTGACCGTTGGAGTTGGGTTTGCTGGATTGTTAACGATGTTATCGCCAACGGTTGTGCTTGGATTCAAGTTTACGTCGCCACCACCACACGCCACGAGCGCAGCAGCCATCACATTCATTGCAAAAATATTCTTCAGTTTCATGAGGTCACTCTCTTCTCAAGTTCACGGGATCAAAAGGGGGAAATATGTGAACGCGCGGCTTTTGTGAATCGCATCCGCTTTTGCGTTTGTGGCGTCATTTTTGATGACAAATGTGAAGTTTGGACGACAGTTATGTGAAGCTTTTGTTGCGAAAAAATGTCAGTAATGTGTCAGTGCAAGTTTGTTGCAATTTGTAACCGGGGAGGGCATATAAGGGTAAAGATGGTTGTTGAGCAGATATTGATTCGCTACAGTGTCGCACTACTTGATCGTTACTATTGGTGACGCCTGTTTAAGTGCCGTTGTCCATTAACGATAGCGGCGTATATCCAGGCTGACGGTATTTCACTGGTCGCCAACCACTCCAGGGATTTTATGAAACCTATCATCAAACCTCTTTTATTGGCTTTAAGCTTCAGCCTTTTGGCTCCCCATTACAGTTTTGCCCAAGAGGAAAAACCTGCTGCGAATCCTGATCCATGGCAAGGTTTTAATCGGGCCATGTTTAGCTTTAACGATACGCTGGATCGCTGGTTTCTGAAACCGGTGGCGAAGGGTTATAAGGCGGTAATGCCGGATCCATTGGAAACCGGTGTGGCCAATATTTTTTCCAATGTCCTGGAAGTGCCTAATGTCATAAACGGTGTGCTGCAAGGTGACTTTAAAGGCGCTGGCCATGACACTGGTCGTTTGTTGGTTAATACCACGCTGGGAATTGGTGGCTTGCTGGATGTTGCCAAGTACATGAACCTGCCTGCGGATGAGCGCGAAGACTTTGGCCAGACACTGGCGGTATGGGGAGTAGGGCAAGGGCCTTACCTGGTGTTGCCACTGTTGGGGCCAAGTACGGTGCGCGATGGTTTTGGTAAGCCTATCGATTGGTATACCGATCCCACCAACTATATTGACCATGTGCCCACTGATAATACAGTTAAAGGAATTTCCCTGTTAAATACCCGTGCGCAATTATTGCCGCTGGAGAAAAATCTTACCGGGGACAAGTATGTATTTATTCGCGATGTATATTTGCAGCGCCGCGCCTATCTGATTAACAACGGCAGCGTTAGCGACGATTTCGGTACGGAAGACTTTGAAGAAGGGGATTTCGAATAATTTCGTAGCCCGGAGCTAACATTTTTTGCGGGAAGCTCATCTAACAACGGCTACGGTAACGTAGCCGTTCTGCTTTTTGAGCGATGATCAAGCTAATATCTGAATAATCTCCAGACCTAATACATGATCGCCAGCTTCATTCACTGTTGCACGAACAACACGTGTTTTGGCGCGCAGGGTAGGGTTATGGCCATGGGCAGAGGAAACTTCTACTTCGGCTTCTGTACCCACCGCCAGGGGTTGTTTGGTTTCAACTTGCAAGCCGCCGCCACTTAAATCCAGGCACAAACCTTCAATAGTCTGTGACGCCGCTGCCAATGTGGCATTCAGGGGTGCGCCGATTTTCATCCGGATAAAATCGCGCTTTTCGCTGTAAGGCTTATCGTTAATCCCCATAGCTTACTCCTCGTTATTGATTGTTGTGCTCGTTATCAGCCCTGCATTGGAATGCAGATTTCAAGGTCAATTTAAAACCTTTCTGAGTGTAGCACAGGGGACAAAATAGCCAGTGATCGGTTGGTCATTTCGGTAAGTCGGCGGGGAAACAGCGAAAAACAGGTGAAAAAAAACCGCGCATTTGCGCGGTTTTGTATTCAAAGGCGATTAACGCTCAAGGTATTGCAGTTTGCCAGTAACACCATCCCACTCAGCATGGTCGGCAGGGGCATCTTTCATTTCAGTGATATTTGGCCATACCTGAGCAAGCTCGGCGTTCAGCTCCAGGAATACCGCCTGATCTTCCGGCAATTCGTCTTCCGAGAAAATGGCGCCTACCGGGCACTCAGGTTCGCACAGGGCGCAATCAATGCATTCGTCCGGGTGGATCACCAGAAAATTGGGGCCTTCGTAGAAACAATCTACCGGGCAAACTTCCACACAATCAGTGTGTTTACATTTGATGCAATTTTCCCCAACTACAAACGTCATAGGAGACTCCCACAAGTAACAGAATTCGATAGTCAATGCGTACTGGTATACGGCACAGCGCAAGAGCGCGCATTCTAAACAGCCCGGCCCGGTTTGGGTAGGCTTTTTGCCGTGAATAACCCGAGAAAACGACCTCAAATTGCAGCGAAAAAGCTGTAATTGAGAATGTTTCTGTTTAAGTGCTGATTTGCCTGGGTATCAGGCTGTGTGAATGCTTTTCCATTCGTATTATTTTCCCCGTGAATAAAGTTCTTTCAAGCGATATAGCTGCTCGAGCGCTTCGCGCGGAGAAAGGTTGTCCGGATTAATTTTTCGCAGTGCGTCCATTGCGGGATTCGGTAGCGTATCGAATAAACCGGATTGTTGTGGCGATTCAATAGCAATAGGTGTAGCTGAATTTTCCGGAGCAGTTGTTACAGATTGCGTAGTGAAAGTGTGTTCACTGATGGGCACGGCCGCCGATTTAATTGAGTGCGGATGTTCACCATTTTCCAACAAATGCAATTGCTGCCGCGCTTCTTCTAACACAACCGTTGGAATGCCCGCTAATTTTGCTACTTGCAAACCATAGCTCTTACTAGCAGGGCCTTCCTGTACTTTATGCAGGAATACAATATTGTCTTTATGTTCGGTTGCATTTAAATGCACGTTCACGATACCGGCAACTGTTTCAGGCAGCGTCGTGATTTCAAAATAGTGTGTTGCAAATAATGTAAATGCGCGCACTTTTTCGGCGAGATGTTTTGCACAGGCCCAAGCTAATGACAAGCCGTCAAACGTACTGGTGCCGCGGCCAATTTCATCCATCAATACCAAACTGCGCGCTGTGGCGTTATGCAAAATATTTGCAGTCTCGGTCATTTCCACCATAAACGTCGAGCGGCCACCGGCGAGGTCATCCGATGAACCTATACGCGTGAAAATACGATCAACAATTCCAATATCTGCTGCTTGTGCGGGAACAAAACTACCGATATGGGCGAGCAATGTAATTAACGCCGCTTGCCGCATGTAAGTCGATTTACCGCCCATATTCGGGCCGGTGATAATTAACATATGGCGCTGCGGATTAAATTCCAGGTCGTTAGGAACAAATGGCGCACTGGTAACTTGTTCTACTACCGGATGGCGGCCACCAGTAATGTGGATTCCGGCCGCGAGTGATAATGCCGGTTTGCAAAAACCGAGTGCATCGGCGCGTTCGGAAAGTGTTGCAATCACATCCAGTTCTGCAACGGCGTTAGCAGAATCTTGTAATGGAATTAATTCCGCATTCAATGTGTCAATCAATGCTTCGTAAAGTGCCTTCTCACGTGCAAGCGCGCGGCTTTGAGCGGAGAGTGCTTTATCTTCAAATTCTTTTAATTCCGGGGTGATGTAACGCTCGGCATTTTTGAGCGTCTGGCGACGAATATAATCAGCAGGTGCTTTTTCTGATTGCGCCGCCGTCAATTCAATAAAGTAACCATGTACACGGTTGTAACCCACTTTTAGCGTAGGAATACCGGTGCGTTCACGTTCACGGGTTTCCAGATCCAATAAATATTGGCCAGCATTAGTACTGATGTTACGCAAGTCATCCAGCTCGGCATCGTAGCCTTCTGCAATGACGCCACCATCGCGAATAACAACGGGTGGGTTTTCAATAATTGCGCGCGATAATAAATCGACTAAATCCGGAAACGTGGAAATTTGTTGCGCAAGATTTTTTAATTGCGGTGATTTTTTGCTGGCTAATTCAGTTTGTAATTCAGGGTAGGTTGCAATCGACATTAACAAACGCGACAAATCGCGCGGACGCGCCGAACGCAATGCAAGTCGGCCCAGGATACGTTCCATATCGCCAACGCGTTTTAAAATCCCATTAAAAACTTCAAACGCATAATTGTGTTGTAGTTCGGCAATTGCATCCTGGCGGCCAATCAATAAATCCAGATCGCGCAACGGGCGACTCAACCAGCGGCGCAACAGGCGGCTACCCATGCTGGTTGCAGCGCGATTCAAAACAGAAAACAACGTGTGCTCATCACCGCCATTTAAATTGGTATCCAATTCCAGGTTGCGGCGAGTGGCTGCATCCATAATCACCGCTTCATCACGATTTTCATGGGCGAGGCTGCGTACATGGGGCAGGGCTGTGCGCTGGGTTTCGCGCGCATAACTTAACAAGCAGCCCGCTGCACAAATGGCAGCCCTTAAATGATCGCAACCAAAACCGGCAAGGTCTTTGGTGGCAAATTGCTGGATCAACAACCGCTCGGCCGTTTCCAGATCAAATTCCCACGGGCCGCGGCGGCGCAAGCCCTTGCGATTTTCTACCAGCGCAGGCGTGGTGATGTGATCGCTAATTAATAATTCTGCCGGACTCAAGCGCTGCAACTCACCCAGTGCTGATTCAAGACCCTCTACTTCCAATACCAGGAAGCGGCCGCTTGCCATATCCAGCGAAGCAATACCAAATGTCTCGCCGGATTGATGCAGCGCCACCAATAAATTATCGCGCCGCGAATCGAGTAACGCTTCATCACTCACCGTGCCGGGTGTGACGATACGCATGACCTTGCGTTCAACCGGCCCTTTGCTAGTGGCTGGATCGCCCACCTGCTCACAGATTGCTACCGAAACCCCTTCTTTTACCAATTTGGCGAGGTAGCCATCGGCCGAATGAAACGGAATTCCTGCCATGGGAATTGGCTCGCCATTGGACTTGCCGCGGGCGGTCAGTGTGATATCCAATATTTCAGCGGCCTTTTTGGCATCATCGAAAAACAGTTCGTAAAAGTCCCCCATGCGATAAAACACCATTTCATCTTTATGCTGGGCTTTGATGCGCAGGTATTGCTGCATCATGGGGGTGTGGCTGTCATTGGCTTCGAGGGTGCTGGACATAGGCGTAAACCGGGTAATCGAGGGTCAAAAAAGAGGTCGTATTCTACGGGAAATCGGGAGAGGGTAAAGGCTGGAATTTAGCGGGTTGTTTTGTGTACGGGAAACAAAAAAGCCAGGCAGTCTGGTGCTGCCTGGCTTTTAAAATCGAGGGGTGAAAACGGGTTATTAACCCGCCAATGCTTTATATAAATTAAATATCGAAATCCCGCTAATCAGTAATCCCACCAGAATCAGCAAGGTTCTGGTCGAGAATTTCTTGCACGCATACGCGGCAAAAGGGGCTGCGAACAAGCCGCCGATGATCAAACCGGCAACCACATGCCAAATGGTTTCATCGACCAGGATAAATAAAGATGCGGCACTGGTGAGTGTCAGGAAAAATTCCGCAAAGTTTACCGAACCGATTGTGGTGCGCGGATCGTGGCCTGTTCCTACCAGGGTTGTCGTGACAACCGGACCCCAACCGCCACCGCCAGAGGTATCAACAAAACCGCCGAGCAATGCCAGCTTGGCGACGTGTTTAGGTTCGCTTTTGCGAGTAGCGATATGCTTGCGGAAAGCTTTGCTCAATACATAAACGCCCATCAGTAATAAATAGACGGTGATAAATGGCTTGAGGGTTTTGCCATCAATCTGGGTAACCAGCAGTGCGCCGAGCAAACCGCCGATAATGCCGGGTATTAATAGACGCAAGAATAACTTCTTATCCACATTGCCAAATCTGGCATGGGATATTCCGGAGACGCCAGTCGTAAATACTTCTGCCATATGGACAGATGCGCTGGCCAGTGCGGGGGATGCGCCCGTTGCCAACAGGAAACTGGTCGAGGTCAGGCCGTAAGCCATTCCGAGTGCGCCATCGACGATTTGTGCTAATAAACCGACGAGCAGGGCATTCCAGAACATGGAATCGTCGAGTGTGGTTTTAATGCTGTCCACCCCTTCTTGCCAGCTACCGCCAAAGAGATGGATCAAGCCCAATACCACTAAACCAATCAGGGTCAGTGAGGCAAACCATACAGCGGTGCGGATGACGGGGTGGAGCGGGATTTGTTCTACGGGAGGAAGGCCGAGGGCTTCGTGTTCCTGGTTTACAGGGCTATCGGATAAATCGAGATCGCGGATTTTCATTATAAGGTCCAGTTGTCTGGTTTTTTGTGCGGTTGCGTTGGGCGCTTGGTTAGCGTGCTCGCATCCTAATCAGTCGCCTTAATCATTGGAAATACTAAGTTTTTATGTACTTATAACTTTTGGTGTGAGTGTATTTGGTTCTAAGCAAAGTCCAAAAAAATCCTTTTCGATCTTTGGTGAGCCGCCTACCATTAACCCTTTCTTACGAGTTGTTATTTCAACAGAACATCTGTCAATAAAAAGCCAAAGGAGGCGAGCATGAGCTTACGTTTAGGTGATGAAGCACCGGATTTTGTTCAGGAGTCCACTCAGGGTCCGATTAGTTTCCATCAATGGCTTGGCGATAGCTGGGGGGTGTTATTTTCTCACCCGGCAGATTTCACTCCGGTGTGCACCACCGAATTGGGCCTGACCGCCAAATTGAAAGAAGAATTTACCAAGCGTAATGTGAAAGCGATTGCGCTGAGCGTTGACCCTGTGGATTCCCACAACAAGTGGATTAACGACATCAACGAAACCCAATTGACCCATGTGAATTTCCCGATCCTCGCGGACGCTGATCGTAAAGTATCCAGCCTCTACGACATGATTCACCCGAATGCCAATGCGACGTTGACGGTGCGTTCGCTGTTTATTATCGATCCAGCGAAAAAAATCCGTTTGATCATTACTTATCCTGCAAGTACCGGCCGTAACTTTGACGAAATCTTGCGCGTGATTGACTCCCTGCAATTAACCGAGCATCACAAAGTGGCAACTCCGGGCAACTGGAAACCGGGCGAAGATGTAGTGATTGTTCCTGCACTGCAAGATGCCGATGAAATTGCGCGTCGCTTCCCCAAAGGTTACAAAGCCGTTAAGCCATACTTGCGACTCACTCCGGATCCGCGTGGATAATCTTTGCGGTCATGCACAAATTTCTATCTGTCGCGGATAGAAAAATACATCGTTAAAAAACAAGGGCGCCGGATGCGCCCTTGTTTTTTCTGTTGGAACATTTTTCGGAAAAAACTGATGACAACAAAATATGTGGTAGATGCTAACTACCGTTTTATTGCCGCTTATCAGGAAGTGAATGCACGCATTAACCAGCGGCAGCAAGCGCTCGCGCTCTATGTGACGTTAGTGGTGAGCTTGCTGGCGGCGTTGGTGGCGCTCAAGCCCAGTGAAAGTAATGCGCAGGTGCCTATTGAATGGTTGTTGGCCGGTTTTCCGGTTGCGTCTATTTGTCTCGCTTTTTTAAATTACAAGGCAGAGCGGGCGATCTCCAATTTGCGCCGGTTTTTATCGGCACTGGAACAATTGAATGATGCCCACGAGCATTTACCCAGTTACAACACCCATGAAAAGTGGTCGCAAAGCGCGAATAAAGCGCGCCGTTTCCACGATTACGCAGCGATTATCCTGGTGATTGGCGGCAATGTGATTGGCTTGGGTGCCGCTGCAAAAATATATCCTGAACGCATTAGTGAAATGTCGATCGCGCTATGGCTATCGATAGCGGCTGCGGCAATATCCGTCTTACTACTATTAATCACCCCTAAATGGAGCTACAAGCCTGATATTTCCTGATGCTTGTCAGGAGCTTTTCACTCTTCATCCTTGCTTGTAACTGTGATCGCGATTTTAGCCATGCGCTGAAATACAGTACTATATGCACCTAAAGCCTGAATCCCTTGTTAAGTACTAACACGCCGGGTTCAGGCTTTCTTATTTTTATCCCATACTGTTTGATAGCGGCGCAGAAACGATTCACCTTACATCTGCGTCTATTCACTGATCAATGTGGCGGGGCCGCTTTATGGAATTAAAACTCGAAGACTTTCGTCGCGAATACACGCAAGACGGTTTGGATTTTGCGGATTTAGCGGCAAGCCCATTTGTGCAATTCAACCTGTGGATGGAACAAACTATAAAATCCGGCATTCCCGACCCAAATGCGATGACCATTGCCACGGTGGATGAAACGGGTCAGCCCTCGCAACGTATTGTGTTGTTGAAGCATATGGATGAAAAAGGTTTTGTGTTTTACACCAACCTGAATAGTCGTAAAGCGCAGGATCTAAAACAAAACCCGAAAATCAGTTTGCATTTCCCATGGTATTTTCTGGAGCGTCAGGTAAAAGTGTGTGGCATGGTGGAGCAATTATCGACTGCGGAAGTGCTGAAATATTTTGTAACGCGCCCGCGCGATAGCCAATTAGGTGCATGGGCATCGCAACAAAGTAAACCAATTTCATCGCGCGCATTATTAATGCAGCAATTTGAATCGATGAAAAATAAATTTGCCAAAGGTGAAATCCCGCTTCCGGATTTTTGGGGTGGTTTCCGTGTAAAACCCCATCAAATTGAATTCTGGCAAGGTGGTGCTGCACGTTTGCACGACCGCTTCGAATACAGCTTGCAATTAGATCGCAGCTGGTTAATCCAACGTCTCGAACCCTGAGTAGTACTAACGTAGGTTGGGTTAGGAGCGAGCACAACGAGCTACGTAACCCAACAAGCAACGCATAACTTTTGCTAAATAAATTACTGTTAATTCGCAATCATGAAATACATAGCCACCCAAAATCCCGGCGATGCATCACAACTTTTTATCAGCGAAGGTGATGTTCCATCGCCCTCAGCGAACGACGTTCTAATCCGCGTTCATGCCGCCGGTATTAATCGCCCCGATATTTTGCAACGCCAGGGGTTTTATCCTCCGCCTGCAGATGCATCGCCAATATTGGGACTGGAAGTAGCTGGTGAAATTATTGCGTGTGGCGAGAGTGTAAAGCGCTGGCAAGTGGGCGATAAGGTGTGTGCATTAGTGAATGGTGGCGGTTACGCAGAATATGCAGTTGCGCCGGAAACCCAATGCTTACCCATACCTGAACATTTTTCTTACACGGAAGCGGCGGCGTTGCCGGAAACTTTTTTCACTGTCTGGCATAACTTATTTCAACGTGCACAATTAAAGCCGGGTGAAATTTTATTAATTCACGGCGGAACCAGCGGCATAGGTACCAGCGCCATTCAATTGGCTCGTGTTTTTGGTGTAAGCGTAGTTGCAACAGCGGGTTCAGTTGAAAAGTGCCGGGCGATAGAAAATCTGGATGCGATAGCCATTAATTATCGCGAACAGGACTTTGTGGCAGTGATAAAAGAATTAACCGCAGGCCAGGGCGTGAATGTGATCCTGGATATGGTTGGTGGTGATTATGTACAGCGTAATTTTTCGGCGGCAGCAAAAGAAGGCCGTATTGTTAATATCGCTTTTTTAAACGGCAGTAAGGTTAATATCGATTTAATGCCATTGATGTTGAAACGTTTAACCCTGACTGGATCTACCTTGCGCGCGCAATCAGCTGAATCCAAAGCATGTATTGCGAAAGAGTTGGAGGAGCAGGTTTGGCCGTTATTCAATTCTAAAAAAATTAAACCGATTATTGATTCAATTTTCCCGTTTACTGAAGTGATAAACGCCCATGAACGCATGGAATCAAATCAGCATATCGGCAAAATAATCCTGACTGTTAATACGCCTCTTTGAAAGAGAAATTATGTATGAGTAATACCCGTCGCCCCCTGGATGGAATTCGCGTTATCGAAATTGGCCAGTTACTCGCCGGACCTTTTGCCGGTTGTATGCTCGGTTATTTTGGTGCAGAAATTATTAAAATTGAACCACCTGAAGGCGATCCGATTCGCGGCTGGCGAGTATTGGAAAATGGTACTTCACATTGGTGGCGTAGTATTGGCCGCAATAAAAAAAGTATCACACTGGATTTAAAAAATCCGGAAGCCCAGGCAATCGCACGACAATTAATTGATAGTGCTGATGTGGTGATTGAAAATTTTCGCCCCGGTGTTATGGAGGCGTGGGGATTGGGGCCGGAAGAAATCAAGAAAACCAATCCCGGAATTATCTATACGCGCATTTCCGGCTATGGCCAAACGGGCCCTTACGCGAGCAAACCCGGTTTTGCTTCTGTATGTGAAGGTATGAGTGGATTTCGCTATGTCAATGGTTTTCCTGACCAGGCACCGGTGCGGCCTAATTTAAGTATCGGCGATACTATTTCCGGTATTCATGC
Organism: Cellvibrionaceae bacterium; assembly: GCA_021151825.1. GTDB lineage: Bacteria > Pseudomonadota > Gammaproteobacteria > Pseudomonadales > Cellvibrionaceae > Cellvibrio. The sequence goes on along the minus strand of JAGKWQ010000003.1, from coordinate 138,989 downwards.
TGCGCTGGGAATTGCACTGGCGTTGCTGGAACGCGAAAGAAGTACTGACAGTGCAGGGCAGGTGGTAGATGTGGCGTTGTATGAATCCATGTTTAATTTAATGGAAGCTGTTGTGCCGGAATTTTCCGGTGCGGGTGTAGTTCGCGAACCCTCAGGAACTACGGTCACTGGCATTGTTCCCACGAATACTTATCGCTGTAAAAATGGAAAGTATGTGGTGATCGGCGGTAACGGCGATTCTATTTTCCAGCGTTTGATGGAGGTTGCTGGTCATCCTGAAATGGCGCGCGATTCGCGCATGGCTAATAACGCAGGGCGTGTGCAGCACGAATTGGAAATTGATAATGCACTTGCAGCCTGGTGTATGAGCAAAAATTCCGATGAGATTTTGCAGTTATTGGAAACGGCGCGTGTGCCTGCCGGACCGATTTATAACGTACAGGATATGTTTGCTGATCCACATTTCAATGAGCGCGGCATGTTCGAGCAGGTAGAAATCAATGGCAAACCGCTAAAGATTCCGGCCATCCTGCCAAAACTTTCCGGCACTCCCGGGCGTACCGATTGGCCCGGCGGCCATGTTGGCAGTCATACCCAGGAGATTTTGCAATCGGTATTAAATCTCTCGCCGGAAAAAATTCAGGCATTGAAAACATCAGGTGTAATTTAAATGAGTTTGAAACCGGGTTTATATCGCCATTACAAAGGCAAAGACTATTTTGTTTTTCAGATAGCTTTGCATAGCGAGAGCGATGAACCTTACGTGGTTTATCGTTATTTGTACGATGATTATGGTTGGTCAGTTCGCCCGTTGGATTTATTTACCCAGGCTGTTGAGATTGCGGGCGAAACCATCCCCCGTTTTCGTTTGATAAAAGAATTAACAGCGGTGGAACAGGTAAGTTATTTGGCTCCTGTTGTGGAAGAGAAAAATCCGTGAGTAACAGCGAACAAGATATCGTTATAAGTGCTGCACCGGAATTTCCAGCGGAAGATATTCGGTGGATGGAATATGCAATTAGTTTGGCTGCAAAAGCTGAAGCCTTGGGTGAAGTGCCAGTAGGTGCTGTGATTATAAAAGAAGGAGCAATTTTGGGGGAGGGCTTTAACCAGCCGATTACTGCGAGTGATCCGACCGCGCATGCGGAGATTGTTGCTTTGCGGCAGGCGGCTAATCGTATCCAGAATTATCGTTTAATCGATTCCACTATTTATGTAACGCTTGAACCTTGCACCATGTGTGTGGGGGCATTGATACATGCACGTGTTGCGCGGTTGGTATTTGGTACAACTGAACCTAAAGCCGGGGCAGTGGTGAGTAAGTCACAATTATTGGATAACAATTATTTCAATCATCGCGTCCTGTTTCCTGTTTCCTGTTTCCTGTTTCCTGTTTCCTGTTTCCTGTTTCCTGTTTCCTGTTTCCTGTTTCCTGTTTCCTGTTTCCTGTTTCCTGTTTCTCTTATTTTTATTAAGGGAAATAGGAATTCATCTTATTGGCATGAGCCTCCGCGCAGTTTTAACAGCCCTGTCGCCTTAATTATTAAAAATTGTGAACCTTTTCCATAAGCTTTTTGTGGATTATCCGCCAAAGGGTATGGAAAATTATTTTCATTGTGAGATACTATCAATCAATAAAAAGAAAATAATTTACAAATCGAAAAAACCTGTTTTTAGTTATAAGAAATGAGCGCAAGACGGACAAAAATAGCGCACCACCACTACAAAAAAGCCATAAGAGAAAAAGAAACAAAAAATCAACTGATTGATTTCATTGATATTTATTGTTTCGCCACCCAGTTGTAATTGATTTGCTGTGCTCCTTACGCTTGCCAGAACGCGACTTTGCACTGGTTGATTGCGTTCGCCTGTAAATCGGCCAATTACACCGTTAAAAACACAATCACAACAATAAAGGCGCGGACGACAATGCTTAAAACCCTGATTGTTTATGCTCACTTATTGGCAGCGTGCGTTGCCGTGGGAATTTTGCTTATCCAGGATTTGGCGCTAGCCAAATCAAAAGGATCGAGGCTTTCTGAAACAGCGATCAGGGAACTGACCAAATCAGCAGACATTATGTTTATGGCGCTGGTGGTGCTGTGGATTTCCGGCCTGGCGTTAGTGTTGGTGGGGTATATCGATAATCCACAACAGTATTTATTCAATGAAAAACTGTGGGCCAAATTTACTGTGGTGTCGGTGCTGACCCTTAATGGAATCGCCCTGCATTACTTTAGTTTCCCACGTATGGTCTCCAGCCGCGGCCTGCTTGGCCAGCCGGCAATCGAGCAAATTTTGATGGCATTGACAGGGGCTATTTCTACCGTCTCCTGGCTGTTTGCCTGTTATTTGGGGATTGCCCGCAACTGGAATTACACCGTCGATTTCAGCTTTGTCATGTTCATTTATTCCGGTTTGTTGATTTGCGCTTTCATCGTGGCCGGTGAAGTGTTGCGTGGCATGCGCAAAGGTTATTCCGATCCACGTGTATTAAACGAGCGCATACCGATGAGCGCTTCCCGCAAGTTCGATTAACGATTTCCCGTTCGACCCTTTAAGGATTTACCCGGACCACTGCCGGGTTTTGTAGGACCCTCGTGCCACGTAAGCATCCGGCCGAGACTCGTTAGCTCTAGTTCATAAAAAGTAAATAACAACATTTGGTACCAACCCTGTTAATCCCCGCCGATGCCAATCGGCTTCACCTTCGAGGAATGCACTATGAGTAGCCTTAAAGCCTTTGCGAAGGACCCTCGTCCGGCGGGTGCGCTAACGCGCTCCCTCTGTGCACTGGGGTTCTCTCTGGCTGTATCCGCGCTTTCCATTCAAGCCCAGGCCGCGTGTCTCTACACGGTAACCGGTCAATGGACTAATGGATTCAGCGCCAGTATTAAAGTCACCAATGATGGTACTACTGCCACTAATGGCTGGAATCTCGGTTGGCAATATGCCGGCGATAACCGCGTTACTGGCGGGTGGGATGTGGCTCTAACGGGTACTAACCCTTATACCGCGAAAAATGCTGGCTGGAACGGCACTATCCAGCCCAATCAATCCGTTACTTTCGGATTCCAGGGAACTAAAGGTGCGGCAGCGGCAGAAATTCCTGTGTTGACTGGTCCATTGTGCGGTGCAACGAGCAGCACCAGCTCGTCAATTCCAAGCAGCTCTTCGCGTTCCAGTTCATCGCTTCCAAGCAGTTCATCGCTTCCAAGCAGTTCATCGCTTCCGAGTAGCTCATCGCGTTCCAGCAGCTCTGTACCCAGCTCAGCGTCTTCATCTTCAGTTCCTGTGACTGGCGGATGGACCTTGAACACGACGGATTCCTATCTGAATTTCGCGACCACCAAAAACACTCACAATCTGGAAGTTCACAACTTCACCAGCATTGGTGGTGATATCAGTGCGTCGGGTGTGGCGACATTGACCATCGACCTGAACACCGTGAACACCGGTGTGGCACTGCGCGATCAACGTATGCGCGATCTGCTGTTTGAAACAGTAGCCAATCCAACGGCAACAGTGACTGTGACTGTACCTGCGACGCTGATCAGCAGCCTGACTATCGGCCAGACAACCCAAACGGACATTACTGCCAGCCTTAACTTGCATGGTGTGACTGCAAACATCACCACCAAAGTTTCTGTGCAGAAATTGACAGCCTCACGCGTGGTAGTGCAAAGCCTGCCGCCGGTACTGGTGAAAGCGGAAACCTACAACCTGACCGCGGGCGTTGAAGCGCTGCGTGCGGCGGTGGGAATTGCTTCGATCAACGCCTCTGTCCCTGTGGACTTTGCGCTCGTCTATGACGCCCGTTAATTGGAAGCAGAGAGAGAACCTATCATGAAAAAATTACTGAAAGTGTCGATGCTCTCCACCGGTATGGTGCTGGGTGTCATGGCCGCCAGCGGTGTGAATGCCCAGGGCGCATGTAGTGTCGCTTTACAAACTGAAAATAACTGGGGTGCAGGTGCCCAATACAAAGCAACCCTCACCAACACTGGCGCAGCCCTGACCAGTTGGGAGTTGTGCTGGAATTTTGCCGGCAGCGAAACAGTATCCAGCCTGTGGGAAGGTACTTACGCGCAAACCGGTAAAAAAGTGTGTGTAAAAAACGTAGGTTACAACGGCAATTTACCGGCTAGTGGTACCGTGTCATTCGGCTATATCGCTAGCAATCCGGGCGTTGCTCCAGCGGATTACACCTTGAATGGCGTGGCGTGTGGTGGTGCGGCAAGCAGCGTGAGCAGTGTGGCAAGCTCAAGCTCATCCAGCGTAGCTTCCGGTAATGCCGCGCGCTGGTTGTTGGATGCGCCTAATTCCAGCTTCTATTTTGTCTCTGTGAAGAAAAGTACGGCAGGGGTAGAAACACCGGAAAACTTCACCTTTAGCCAACTGCAAGGTACCGTTTCTTCAACGGGCCAGGCGACACTGACTATCCCGCTGGCGAGTATCAGTACCAACAACACCATACGTGATCCGCGTATGCAGAACCTGTTGTTTGAATCTGCTTATCTGCCAAGCCTGCATTTCACTACCCAACTGGATCTGGCCGCCCTGGACACCCAGGCTGTTGGTAGTATTAAAGTGCAGAGCGTAACCGGTAATCTGGTATTACACGGTATCGTGAAAGCGGTTGTATTCGATGCGGTCATCATGAAGCACGCTAACAACAGCATCAGCGTATCCACTCGCAGGCCTATCGTGATTAACTCGGTAGACTTTGATTTGAACGCGGGCGTTGAAGCATTGCGTGCAATCGCCAGCCTGAGCAATATCGGTGAAAAAGTACCGGTGTATTTCAAGGTCTTCCTCAACCGCGATAACCCCACCAATGCTCCAGCAATTACCCTGGCAACTGCACCCGTTGCACCTACTGGTTTAACCGGTACTACCGTAACTACTGGCGCCAACCTGAATTGGGCGGATGTCAGCAGCAACGAAACCGGCTTCCTGGTGCGTCGCAAAGGTGCTGATGGTCGTTGGGCGACTGCCAGTAACCTGGGCGCAAACAGCGTTAGCTATCTGGATGCGTTGTCTGCATCTGGCAGCTATGACTATAAAGTGTTGAGCTACACCGACAGCATTCCATCGGCTGCAACAACGGCGTTGACGTTGGTGTACGACAATGGTCCAGGTTCAAGCTCTTCCAGTTCAACCGGTAATAGTTCGTCATCGTTCTCGTCTACTAGCTCATCGGTTGGCAGCGTAAGCTCACGCAGCTCCAGCAGTGCTGGTGTTGTAGTGGGTGATGCGACTCGTGGCTCCAGCCTCTGGCAACAACGTTGCTATGGTTGCCATGGTGATACCGAGAAATTTACCGATGGTACTTTCGCGATTCCGGTTAACCCGAACCGCGCTTACTACTATCAAAGTAAAGGCGAGCAACTTGCACTGCGCGATTACATCGCCAAGTACATGCCACAAGGCGAAGCAGGAACCCTGAGTGCGCAAAATGCCGCGGATCTGGAAGCATTCCTGTTCACCAAGCGTGCACCGTCTGATGGTATCCCCGATAACAGCATTGCATCGTTTTCTTGCCCGAGCACTGCAACGGCACCGGGTCAACGTATCTTGCGCTTGCTAACCCGTGCGGAATATCAACGCTCTGTACGCGATCTGGTGAACTATACCGATGATGTGATTTCGCGCTTGCCGGATGATGCTATTTCCGGTGCATTCCAGAACAACAACCAATTGCTGGTAGATAGCGCACGTTACTCTTCCTATGTGTCGACTGCCGAGCGTATTGCGGAATCGGTTGCTACTCGCTGGAACGCTGTCTTGGCCTGTACGCCTGGTGCTGCCGGTTGTGCGGACAAGCTGGTAAATGATTTGGGACAACGTATTTTCCGTCGTCCGCTGTCAACTACCGAGAAAACTGATTACCTGGCATTGGCCAAGGGTACTGCGGCAGGTCGTACTGAAGCTGACGGTATGAAGGTTGCGTTGGCGGCGATGTTGTCATCACCACAATTCCTGTATCGCTCCGAGTTGGGTGAGTTGTCCAGCGGCAGTATTTATAAGTTGACTGGTTATGAGATCGCTACATACCTCAGCTACATCTACACCGGTACTACACCAAGCGTTGACTTGATTGCTGCTGCTACTCGTGGTGACCTGAATACTGTTGCGGGCATTCGTACGCAAGCGTCTGCATTGTTGAGTTCTGCCAACACCAAAGTGTTGATGGGTGATTTCATCAATCGTTGGTTGGGTACTGAAAAACTGGCTACCCAAAACAAAGTGGGTGTTGCCAACTTCGCAACCCTGGCGGGCGATATGCAGCAGGAGCTGGGTAAAAACTTCTCGGCGGCTGTGCTTGAATCAGCATCAACCTTCGCGACGGTTTACAACCCAACCTTCACCCACGTGAACCAACGTCTGGCGACTCACTACGGTGTGACCTATTCAGGTACTGCGGATGCAGATGGTTTCGTACGTGCTAACACCGCAGATCGCGGCGGTATTCTGGTGTCCGGTGCGTTCATGTCCCGTTATGCGCGTGACAATGACTCCAACCTGATCACCCGTGCTGTGGCAGTGCGTCGCAAGTTGTTGTGTCAGGATATTCCTGAGCCACCAGCAGGCGTGTCTCTGGATCGCGAAGCCTTGGCCCGGAAGCATGCGGCTTTCTTTGCTGATCCAAAAACCACCGAGCGTATGATCGCCGACAAGATCACCGAGCCAACCACGTGTTCTAACTGTCACCTGGAAATCATCAACCCATTGGGTGGTGGTATGGAAAATATCGACGCAGCCGGTCGTGTTCGTACTGCTGACTTGAGAGGTAATGCAATTGATGCATCGGCGGTGTTCTTCTCGCCCTACCAGAAATTGCAGTTCACCAACGATCCTGATCGCGTGATTTACAAACCGGAAATCACCTTCAACGGTGCTAAAGATCTGGCACGTCTGCTGGTTGAGCAACCTGATCTGTCCAAGCAAGCCAAAACCTGTCTGGCGACTCAGTTTGTTAGCTTCAGCAGTGGTGTGAACTCGCTCTTCCTGATCGACAAGGACAAAACCCGTGAAGTGCCTTTCACCATGTCTGATGCCGAGAAAACCGCATATCGCTGCAACATTGAGAAGTTGACCAACGTACTCAATACCAGTGGTCCGCGCGCCATGTTGCAGGAAATCCCTGCACTGGATTCTGTGATTTACCGGCAGGAGTGGGCGCGCTAATGCGCGCTCCATTCTCCTTGTTAACGAATTGGAGTCAAAAAAATGAGATATAAAGATTGCTTCGATAAAGAACGCCGGGACTTCCTGGGTGTGATCAAGCGTTCCGGTATCGCCCTGGGTGCAATCCAGGCGTCCAGTATGTTGGCTGGCGTGATGATGGCGCGTGTTGCGGAAGCGCAAACCGGTCCAGGCAAATCAGTGGCGGTATTTATGCCCGGTGGTTGTACCCCGGCCAAGTTCTTCCCGACGGGTAGTACCTTGCCAATCCAGACTGCACCATTGCAAAGTCACTACGCAGCAGGTCGTATAGCCTTGTTGAAAAACGCCACTATGATGAACGGTGGCCACGGTGTGATGTTCAACCGTTTCAATGATCCAAACCCATGGGGCAAGCAAAGCTTCGATGTAAACCTGGGTAAGACCCTGAGTGCAAACTCCAACGCACCGGTTAAGTGGTTAAATCTCGGTACCACGGCAGTTTCCGAATTGTCGCGTGACAGTGCCGGTATCCCGACTATCACCAGTCCACAAGCAGCGCTCGATGTTCTGTTTTCCGGCGGTGGTGGAGGCGGCGGTGGTGCTGTGGCTCCGCGTAAATCGCTCGTGGATGTGCACTACAAAGCAGTTAATGAGCTGAAAGCAAAATTGGGTCAGCACGAGAAAGAGAAACTGGATAGTCACTTCAACTCGATCCGTGAACTTGAAAGCACAATCACATCGACTAATCCTGGTGGCAGTTGCACGGCAATTACCAATACCTCCGCGATAGGTTTCGATGCAACCTCCAAGCTGATGACAGATATTGCCGTATTGGCATTGAGCTGTAATTTGTCCTACTCGGTTTCGCTTGCCTTTGGTACCGATGAGCACCTTCATGTTCTGGACGGCGCCATCATCAAAGACGCTACGGGTGCATACAGACCACGTCCATCGCATGATTCTCACCACAACCAGGGCAACCCGAACTACGCCGGTTTTTACGATCAGGACGTAACCTATTACATGCAACTTACCCAGCAACTGCTGGATAAATTGCAAGCAAAAGGTCTGTTGGATTCCACCGTGGTAACCCAGGTTTCTGATATGGGTAATGTGGATGCACATAGCGGTCAAAACTGTCCAATGCTGGTTGCTGGCGGCGGTGTGCGCGGTGGGGTGATTGATGTGGGCGGGTTAAGCCAGGTCAATCTGTTCCAAACGGTAGGTGTGCGCTTGAAAGCTAACCAGGGTACCAACGGCAGCTTGTTTAGAAACTGGAGTGGTACCACTATTTCAGGGCTTTTCTAAGTGCGGATAGCCGAAATTTAATAGTTAATAACGAGAGCAGCGATCTGTCGCGGATCGCTTGATTCACAGCATGGAAGTTTCTTCAGGCCGGTTGCAGAGTGATGAGAGCCACTTTGTAAACCGGCTTTTTTGTGGGGGGAGATTTATTGGGCGAAATTACCCGGTGAACGGGTTTGGTGTGAGAATGGCTTATTAATAAGTGGTGCCGCAAGTAAAAAATGACGGCCTATAAATGAGTAGGGGCCGCATAAGCGGCCCCATACAGAATCTGTCCCTAGTTCGAAGTAGTCAATTTGCGACGAATTTCCTTTCGTAATCCCTGACCGCCGTTCCTCCTGCGCTAGTGCAGTCCTTTGATGCCTCCCGAGGCATCGCATCCTTGATAGGTGGGCGCATCCATTGACCTTTCCTGGCCAGCACACATCATTGTCTACTTCCTTGATGGTTCCCATTATCCGGATCCGGCAGCTGACGATCTAGTCGCAAAGTTCGCTAAGTTTTGTAGGAAATTGACTACAACCTATAACTAAAAGATAAAAATTGTTATCACTTTATAACTTTATAGCAGGGTATGTACTCACGTCCTGGTAATTTCATCCGGCTTTGTCGAGCAAAGGACTCCAGTAGTTCATCCACCGGATGCATGATTTCATAATCACCATGTAATTCGAAATGGCCGAATTGCTCAATTGCCAGAATACCTTCTTCCTTCACATTGCCCGCCACAATTCCAGAAAAAGCACGGCGCAAATTTGCCGCCAACTGATTGACCGGCTGGTTTTTATGCAACTCAAGGTTACGCATATTTTCATGGGTTGGAATAAATGGCTGTTGTAAGTCCGGGCTGATTTTCAATTGCCAGTTGAAGTAATAAGCATCATCGCTGTACTTGCGAAATTCGCGCACTTTCTTGATGCCTTCTTTCATTTCGCGCGCTACCGCATCTGGATCATTCACAATGATTTTGTAGTGTGATTGCGCTTCTTCACCCAATGTATCGCCAATAAATTTATCGATCCGTTGGAAATATTCAGCGGAGGTTTCCGGGCCGGTAAAAATTAAAGGGAAGGGGATATTTTTATTTTCCGGGTGCAACAGAATGCCAAGAATATAAAGAATTTCTTCGGTTGTGCCGGCACCGCCCGGAAACACAATAATGCCGTGCCCCACACGCACAAATGCTTCAAGGCGTTTTTCAATGTCGGGCATGATCGCCAATTGATTCACAATCGGATTTGGTGCTTCCGCTGCAATAATGCCGGGTTCTGTGATACCAATGTAACGGCCATTATTAATGCGTTGTTTGGCATGGCCGATAGTTGCCCCTTTCATTGGGCCTTTCATGGCACCAGGGCCGCAACCGGTGCAAATATCCAGGCTTCGCAACCCGAGTTGATATCCGACTTCTTTGGTATAGTCGTATTCAATTCGATTGATGGAATGCCCGCCCCAACAAACTACCAGGTTAGGATCCAACCCCGGTTTTAATAAATTGGCATTGCGCAGCATATGGAATACCGCATCGGTGATACCTTCCGAGGACAACAAATTAAATTTGGTGTTGCCATTAATTTCATCGTTGTTGTAAATCACATCGCGCAATACGGTGAACAAATGCTCGCTGATACCGCGAATCATTTTGTCATCAACAAAAGCATTAGCCGGGGCATTTTTTACAGCGAGTTTGATGCCGCGTTCTTCCTGCACAATGCTGATATCAAAATCTTTATAACGCTCCAGCAATTCTTTGCCATCATCCAGATCGTTACCGGTATTGAGGACTGCGAGGGAGCAGCTGCGAAATAATTTGTAGAGGCCGCTTTGGCTGGAGTCCAGCAGTTTGGCCACTTCCATTTTGGACAGAATATTTAATTGATCGATGGGTGCAATTAATGCATCAATCGTTTTGTGTTCGCCGTTAGCGTGTAGCTCAGGTTGGTTAGGGTTGAGATTACTCATGAGGTTCCTTAGCATTCAATGATGCGCTGGCGGGTGATATTTAAAACTGTTGTTAGTGTAGTGTGGTTTTATCCTCTGTGTGTGTTGCAGTAATCACGCAATGATATAAAGCAGCAAAAAATGCAGGAATTTTATTGGGTAGTTCAAAAATTAAGCGAAAAGGGCAGCTATGACTTATTTACCTTGTATTGAAATTGAGAGCTTTGCTGACATACCGGCCACTGCCAGTGTCATCTGGTTACATGGTTTAGGCGCTGATGGTCATGACTTTGCACCATTAGTGCCTGAGCTACAATTGCCAGATTCGTTATCCATCCGCTTCATATTCCCCCATGCCCCTCAAATTCCGGTCACCGTAAATGCAGGTTATTTTATGCCGGCCTGGTATGACATTCTGGAAATGAATCTGGAACGAAAAATTGATGAAGCGCAATTAATTGCAAGTGCGATTTCCGTACAGGATTTAATTCAACGCGAGCTGGAGCGTGGCGTCGCCAGTGAGCGAATTATTCTTGCCGGTTTTTCGCAGGGCGGAGCAGTGGTTTATCAAGCCGGTTATACCTTCGATAAGCCCTTAGGTGGTTTTTTGGTATTATCCAGCTATTTTGCAACCAGCAGCAGTATCAATATTAATGAAGTGAATAAAAATACTCCGATATTAATTCAGCACGGTACACGCGATCCAATTGTTGCGCCCATCCTGGGTGAGCGTGCTTTTCAGTTTGTGCAAAAGTTTAGTGGAAATGTGAGTTATGAAACCTATGCGATGGAACACACCCTGTGTGGTGAGCAAGTAGTAGCTATATCGCAATGGCTACAACAGCGTTTGGCAAACTAATTACTCTGTTAAACACGCGGGATCAAATTGATATTCGCCATTAAGCCAGTCAACAATCTCTTGCGCATAGTTATTGTTCGGAAAATTTTTATATTTTTTGAGTAAAGCAAGCTTCTCTATATCCGTTAGATTTTTTAATCCCATATCCTGGAGTTGCTCAATGTCATTGAGTAACTCTATTGCAAGTTTTTCACCGCAAAGCGATACGCATAGTTGCTCAAAAACTTTACTGTTATCGTAGTTATTTTTTTGCTGATAAGCGATGGGTAAACTTGCCAGTGGAACTTGTGATAACCATGCCTGATTCATAGGGTTAAGTGCGTGCCCGGCGATTTTTCCATCCAATAACGCATGCTCTTTATTGACGGCCCGCAATTGCAATAAATTTGATTTTACCGCTCCGTCGTTAACCGGATAGTTATCCCATAAAAAAGGTTTGCGTCCGAGCAAATCAGTTACTTCGTCTAAATGTATTTGAGAATAGCAAGGCGAACATACTTTTTCACCAGTCCAAAAAACATCGATTCCCGGGTCCAGCTTATTGGCAAAAGTTTGCCAATAATTTTCTGGCATAGTTCCAAAGACTTTTTCCAGTACTGGATCAAAGCTGTAATAGGTTGGGCAAAAAATTATTTTCTTTGCCGTTGATACTTGTGCTGCCTGATGGGCAATGTCGATCTGGATTTGCGCCAGGCCAGGAATATCACCACGCATATCATCAAATAAAATGCAGAGAGTATCTGGTTCCAGAGTATTAATTTGTTGAATTCGCTGTGTAAGTAGCTGACGCTGATCGCGTGAAGCATCCAGATAGATTTCGTGAGGACTTAGACCTATCCCAAAATCAACATTTGCATTGCGATAGGTTTCACGCAATGACTGTAACAATTTTTTTTCTGTACTTGGCCAATCCTGTTGCCAGTGTTTACGCAAGTGTTTGTCGCTTTTTGGTGCGTAAATATAAAAGTTGAACTTATGTTGTGCAAAAAAAATTGCATAAGCAGCGCGAGTTTCCCAACTCCAATGTTTGCCGAAAAAACCTTCAATCACGCCGATGGGTGTTGTATGGTTTTTGTTCTCTGCCAGTGAGGTATTGCGCATAATCGATCTTTCCTGTGGTCTTCGGCAAAATTTGTGAATTGAAAATAAAAAATTGTCAGGTGGATTGTTTTGTCTGGTGTATTAAATGCCTTAAAAAGTGGAGTGCTGAATCATGGAGAGTTTTGTCGAATTACTTGTGTAAATTTCATGGTAATCGAGTGTTTCGATGCCGAGGTACAGCTTGTGGTTTAATTGACACCTAAAACCCATCTGCCTATCATAGCGGCCTTTTTGCGCCGGACAATTTTTGTTTGCTGCTGCGGAAATTTTTCAGGGATTTTTCCCCGGTTTTTGCGAAAGTTTCATGAGTCGGCTGCTTTTTATTAGAGTCTCTCTTTGATAAGGCGAAAATCTAGGATGACATGTTTGCAAGGGCGTTTTGGTGTAGGAAGTTTATCCTTTCCATTGTAGGCAAAAATGTCGGTAATAGCGTGTTGCAAAAGGCGTAGACCTGCCCATTCGGTCCTGGTACCACTAACAGCATTAACTAACAACGACAATAGGAATCAACCACCTGTTTTTAGGAATGCCATCTATGCAATTTGTTTGCGGAGTAGTAAATGACTAATCCAAACCTTCGTCCCACTGATTTACCTTCCTGGAAAGCCCTGAGTACCCATGCCGCCCAGTTGAAAACGCAGCACATGAAAACGCTGTTTGCGGCGGATGATAAGCGCTTTGACAAGTTCTCCCTGCAACTTTCCAGTCTCCTGTTTGATTACTCCAAAAACCTGATTACCGACGAAACCAAGGCGGCCTTATTGGCTCTGGCCAAAGAGTCTGACGTTGAGGCATGGCGCAGCCGCATGTTTGCCGGTGAGCATATCAATGCCACTGAAGATCGTGCTGTTATGCACGTTGCCCTGCGTGATAAATCATCCCAACCAATCCTGATTGATGGCGCCGATGCTCGCCCGGCAATTAACGCCGAACTGGAGCGCATGCGCAAACTGAGCGAAAAATTGCGTTCAGGTGCATGGACCGGTTATACCGGCAAAACCATCACCGATATCGTCAGTATTGGTATTGGTGGTTCGAACCTTGGTCCTTTGATGGCCTGTGAAGCGCTTAAGGCTTACAGCGACAAGCGTTTCAATATTCATTTCGCCTCTAATATTGATGGCGTGCAGATTGCAGAAGTGTTGGAAGGATTGAACCCTGAAACCACATTGTTTGTTATATCTTCCAAAACCTTTACCACCCAGGAAACTATGACTAATGCCAGCACGGCAGAGAAATGGTTTATGGCGGCAGCAGGCGATAAAGCGGCAATTGCCAAGCATTTCGTTGCGGTTTCAACCAATCGTAAACTGGTAACGGCATTTGGTATCGCGGAAGAAAATATCTTCGATATGTGGGATTGGGTTGGTGGTCGCTTCTCCCTGTGGTCCGCTATTGGTCTGCCGATTGTGTTGTTCCTGGGATATGAGCTGTTTGATGAGCTGCTGCAAGGCGCTTATGAAATGGACCAACATTTCCAAACCGCGCCATTGGCGGAAAATGCTCCGGTGATGCTGGCGTTGGTGGGAATCTGGAATCGCAATTTCCTGAATTACCCTGCCCATGCATTGCTGCCTTATGATCAATGTTTACATCGTTTCCCTGCTTATATGCAGCAGGCGGAAATGGAAAGTAACGGTAAATCCGTCAACTGGGCGGGCGAACAAATTTCTTATGCCAGTGTTCCGCTGGTGTGGGGTGAGGTTGGTATCAACGGTCAGCACGCGTTCTATCAAATGTTGCATCAGGGCACTGATATTATCCCTGCCGATTTTATCGGTTCAGTGACTCCAAATATTGTTGTTGAGGGTCATCATGATGCGTTAATGGCCAACTTCTTTGCCCAAACCCAGGCGTTAATGCAGGGGAGTGATGCGGATCAGGTCCGTCGCGATCTGACGGCTAAAGGGGTAAGCCCGGCGCGAATTGAAGAGATTGTCGAGCACAAGGTGCATCGCGGCAATCGCCCGACCAACACCATCCTGCTGAATAAAGTAGATGCCCGTACATTAGGTGCCTTGATTGCGCTTTATGAGCACAAAATCTTTGTTCAAGGTATCATCTGGCGCATTCACTCATTTGATCAGTGGGGTGTTGAGCTGGGCAAAGTACTGGCAGCAGGTATCCAGCCAGAGCTGGATCTGTCCAAGGCAACCAACGCTGGTCACGATGCATCCACCCGTAATTTGATTGATTTCTACAAGCGCGCCAAAGCGAATAAATAAGCCAGGCCGTTATAAAACGTTTATAAAAAACGGTAAAGATACAGCGGCATTTTGGATTTGTGTCCAAAGTGCTGCTAAGCCGAGAGACACAAGACTAACGCGTCAGGCAATGTACCTGGCGCGATGTGCGGGTTGATTGATTCGCGCAGACTTCACAAGCAAACGGGCTTGTGACAGGTACAGACCCAATGAGCAATGGTATTCCCATGACTGACGTGTTAGCTACAGATCCAAGACTTGTTGCAATTACCGAGCGCATTATCGCTCGCAGCAAAGACACCCGTGCCGCCTATCTGGCGCGCGTAGATAAATTCCGCAGCAATGGTCCTGCTCGTCACCATCTGGGGTGCGCTAACCTGGCCCATGGTTTTGCTGCCTGTAATGCGTCTGATAAAGAAGCGTTGGCAGAAGGGCAGGCGCCTAACCTGGGGATTATTTCCTCCTATAACGAAATGCTTTCCGCGCATGTTCCCTATGGCGAGTACATTGAACCCATCAAGGCGGCTGCCAAAGAAGTAGGAATGACTGCCCAAATGGCCGGTGGCGTTCCCGCTATGTGCGACGGTGTGACCCAGGGCTTTCCGGGGATGGAGATGTCGCTGTTTAGCCGCGATGTCATAGCCATGAGCACCGCTATTGCACTGTCCCACGATATGTTTGATGGCGCCATGTGTCTGGGTGTATGCGACAAAATCGTTCCTGGTTTGATGATCGGAGCCTTGTCATTCGGGCAATTGCCAATTGTTTTTGTACCGGCAGGGCCAATGACGCCCGGTTTATCCAACGCTGAAAAAGCGAAAGCGCGCCAACTGTTTGCCGAAGGCAAGGTAGGGCGCAAAGAATTGCTGGCGGCCGAAAGCGCGTCTTATCACAGCGCTGGCACCTGTACCTTTTACGGTACCGCTAATACCAACCAAATGCTGATGGAAATTATGGGCATGCATTTGCCTGGCAGTACCTTCATCAACCCCTATACCCCAATGCGTGATGCGCTGACCCGTGCCCATGTGCACCAATTGGCGCACATAACCCGCGAAGAAAACCGCGTTATCCTGGCGGATATCGTGACTGAAAAATCAGTGATAAACGGTATTGTCGGTTTGATGGCTACCGGCGGCTCTACCAATCACGCTATGCATATTGTGGCTATCGCCCGTGCGGCGGGCGTGATTGTCGATTGGCAGGATTTGTCTGACATTTCGGATATAATCCCGCTCATGTGCCGTATTTATCCGAATGGTTTGGCGGATGTAAACCGCTTCCAGGCGGTAGGTGGCATGGGTTACCTGATTCGTGAGCTGCGTAATGCGGGCCTCTTGCATGATGATGTGAAGACCATCATGGGCCCAACGGGC
The DNA here is from genome assembly GCA_021151825.1 of Cellvibrionaceae bacterium. GTDB lineage: Bacteria > Pseudomonadota > Gammaproteobacteria > Pseudomonadales > Cellvibrionaceae > Cellvibrio. The sequence goes on along the minus strand of JAGKWQ010000003.1, from coordinate 123,033 downwards.
GGTTTATCGCACTATACAAAAGAGCCTTTCCTGGAGAATGGCGAGTTAGTGTGGCGCGATGCTGTTGCTGAAAGCCTCGACGATTCAGTGTTGCGTCCACCGTCAAAGCCTTTTGCGGCTGAGGGTGGTTTGCGCTTGTTGAAGGGAAATATTGGTCGTTCAGTGATCAAAATTTCAGCGGTTAAAGCCGAGCATCGTAAGGTAAAAGCGCCCGCTATCGTTTTCCAAAGCCAGGAAGAGTTGCAAACTGCCTTTAAGAGCGGTGAGCTGGAAAAAGACTTTATCGCTGTAGTGCGTTTCCAAGGTCCAAAAGCGTGCGGTATGCCGGAGTTGCATAAGCTGACGCCGCCACTGGGCGTATTGCAAGATCGCGGTTTTAAAGTTGCACTGGTAACGGATGGCCGTATGTCAGGCGCCTCTGGTAAGATTCCGGCAGCCATTCATATGACGCCGGAAGCACTGGATAACGGCATAATTGGCCTGATTAACACCGGTGATTTGATTGAGTTAGATGCTGAAACCGGAACTCTGCAATTGCTTGTCAGTGATGAAGAGTTAGCCAAACGTCAACCAGCACAATGCGATTTGACGAATGTCCACTACGGAATGGGGCGTGAATTGTTTGCGCCGTTCCGCTCGTCGGTGGGCCTGGCTGAAGAAGGAGCTACAGTGTTTAACTGGTAACCAGTTAAATTTTCGACCCCGAACCCCTGTTCGGGGTCTTCGTTTTAAAAACATGCCTGACGTTAAAAAGGCGCCTGATTTTAAAAAGATTGTTACACGTATATCCACTGTCCAGATTCATAAACAGGATTACTCCTCATGCTCGAAGCGTTTGATTTTGTCATTTTTGGTGGCGCTGGTGATTTGGCACTGCGCAAGTTGATTCCCGGCCTCTATCGTGCCCATCGTGAAGGTTCTTTGCCTGCCGGTGCTCGTATTATTCCAACTTGCCGCAATACCCAGATGGTTGCCGAATACAAAAACAAAGTGCGTGAAGCAGCTGAAAAGCATTTAAATGCCGATGAGTTTGTGGCAGCCGATTGGGATGAGTTTGAAAAAAGCTTGTTCCCTGTGTTTGTTGATATCGGTACCCTGGATCAACATTGGGAAGCGCTGGCGCAATTGCTCAATTCCGGTGGTAATAGCCATCGCGTGTTTTATCTTTCAACTCCGCCGTCAGTATTCAGTGTGGCCTGTAAGCACTTGCATGAATCAGGTTTGATTACCGATAAAGCGCGTGTTGTGGTTGAGAAGCCGCTCGGTTATGACGGTAAGACCGCTGAAGAAATTAATAGCCAGATCGCTGAATACTTTAAAGAAGACGCAATCTTCCGTATCGATCATTACCTCGGTAAAGAAACGGTACAAAACCTGTTGGCCTTGCGTTTTGCCAACGGCATGTTTGAACATCTATGGGATGCCAGATCAATCGATCATGTGCAAATCAGCATCTCCGAAACCGTAGGTCTTGAGGGGCGCGCCAGTTTTTATGACGGTGCCGGTGCCCTGCGCGATATGGTGCAAAACCATATTCTGCAATTGTTGTGTCTGGTGGCGATGGAGTCACCGAACAAAATGACTGCCGAGCGCATTCGCGCGGAAAAATTAAAAGTATTGGAAAGCCTGCGTCCATTGACGGGCAACACGGTTAAATACAATACCGTGCGCGGCCAATATGTAGCGGGCGAGCTGGATGGTAAACAAGTTCCCGGTTATCTGGATGAATTGGGCCAGCCAAGCAATACCGAAACATTTGTTGCGCTTCGTGCTTACATCGATAACTCCCGTTGGGCCAACGTGCCTTTCTATCTCCGCACGGGTAAGCGCATGAAGCAGCGTTTTGCGGAAATCGTAATTCAATATAAAGACGTTGCGCATCGTGTATATCCCGATTCTGCTGGTGGTACTACACCTAACCGTTTGATCATTCGTTTGCAGCCGGAAGAAAGCATCAAAATCATCATGGTCTCCAAAGACCTTGAGAAGCATGAAACCCATCTGCGCCCTGTTGTATTGAATTTGAATTTTGCGGATACCTACAAAGATTTCTATTCCGATGCCTACAAGCGCTTGATGCTGGATGCAGCCGCTGGCGATGCCAGTTTGTTTATCCACCGCGCGGAAGTAGAGGCGGCATGGGGTTGGATCGATCCAATTATCGAAGCCTGGCAGCGCCCGGAAAATAAACCGCAAGGTTATATGGCCGGCAGCTGGGGTCCACAAGCTTCTGCACAAATGCTCGCGAGCGACCATCGTCGTTGGTTCTCGATTGATGAAGTGCTGTCAGGAGCTGATCAGGAATGGTAACTGAACGTTTATTTGAAAATCGTGCAGAGATGATTGCTGCGCTGCAAGCGGAGTGTGAAGCGGCATTGCGTAGTGCGATTGAAGATCGTGGCGAAGCAACATTTATGGTGTCAGGCGGTAGCACGCCAGAACCACTTTACAAAGCGCTGAGCAATTCTGATCTGGATTGGGAATCGGTTTACGTTGCGCTGGTCGATGAGCGTTGGGTAGATTTTGATCACGATAAAAGCAATGAAGCTTTTACTGTAAAACATCTGATCCAGAATAAAGCCGCTGTTGCCAATCTGGTCGGTATGAAAAATTCTGCCGACACCGCCGCTGAGGGTTTGGTGGATTGTGAGGCGGCTTATCAACAATTGGCTCAGCCGTTTGATATCACCATTTTAGGTATGGGCTCTGACGGCCACACCGCGTCACTGTTTCCTCATGCGCAAGGTTTGGATGAGGCATTGAATCCTGATTCCAATGAGCTTTGCGCTGCAATCACCGCCAAACAAAGCGAAGTTACTGGCGCAATTGTTGAACGTATGACCTTATCTCTCGCTGGCCTGTTGCGTTCAAAGTCGCTGGTTTTATTAATCACCGGTGATGAAAAGCTCGCCGTATTGCGCGCTGCACAAGCGGATGGCGATGTAAAAGATATGCCAATACGCGCCGTGTTGCGTCAGGATCGTGTCCCCGTAATTGTTTACTGGGCACCCTGATTTACTGAATTCAGAACGGGCTTTTAATTGAAGGCTCTTTTTTCGAACTTTTTTGAACAACGAGGGACACATACAGTGGCTTTAACTATCGATCAAATTGTCAGAGTGGCGCCAGTCGTACCCGTTATGGTGGTAGAGCGTATTGAAGATGCAGTGCCTTTGGCTAAAGCACTTTATAACGGTGGCTTGAAAGTATTGGAAATCACCCTGCGTACTCCGTGTGCGCTGGATGCAATCACTGCAATGGTTGAAGCTTTGCCTGATGATGCAGTCATCGGTGCTGGCACCATCATCACTCCAGCAGATTTGGAAAAAGCAGTAAAAGCAGGTTCTACGTTTTTAGTTAGCCCTGGCACTACGCCAGCATTGATTGAAGCGGCGAAAGCATCACCAGTACCTTTATTGGCCGGTGTTGCAACGCCGACGGAAGCTATGCACCTCTACACGCAAGGTTTTACTCACCAGAAATTTTTCCCGGCGGAAGCTGCTGGTGGTGTGCCGATGTTGAAATCGATCGCTGGCCCATTGCCACAAATTACCTTCTGCCCGACTGGCGGTATTGATTTGGCGAAAGCACCCAGTTACCTGGCCTTGCCGAATGTGCATTGTGTAGGTGGAACCTGGATGGCTCCTAAAGAATTGATGAAAGCGGGTCGTTGGGACGAAATTGAACGTCTCGCACGAGAAGCAGCCAGTCTGCCTCGCTAAATGAAAAATCCGCAGGGGCGCAATTTATTGCGCCCCTGTATTTTTAATCGAATGGACACAGTAAAAATTGTGTCCCTACAGCAAAAGAATCAGTAAGAGTTTACTTAGGAGAAAGCAATGACTATTAGAGTGGCAATCAACGGTTACGGTCGTATTGGTCGCAATGTTCTGCGTGCGTTGTATGAATCAGGCAAGCGCAGCCAAATCGAAATCGTTGGCATTAATGACCTGGGTGATGCTCATCTGAATGCGCACCTTACCAAATACGATTCTGTGCACGGTCAGTTCAACGGCACTGTAAAGTTTGAAGGTGACACTCTGTTTGTAAACGGCGATGCGATTCGTATTACTTCCGAGCGCGATCCATCTAAATTGCCGTGGGCTGAGTTGAAAGTGGATGTGGTTTACGAATGTACCGGTATTTTCACCAGCAAAGAAAAAGCAGGTTTGCACTTGGCCGCTGGCGCCAAGAAAGTAATCATTTCTGCTCCAGGTACTGATGTTGATGCAACTGTTGTATTCGGTGTGAATAACAATGTGTTGAAAGCATCTGACAGCATTATTTCTAACGCATCTTGCACTACTAACTGCCTGGCTCCAATCGCTAAAGTACTGAATGACAAATTCGGAATCGTTCAGGGTTCGATGACTACCATTCACGCTTACACCAATGATCAGGTTTTGTCTGACGTATTCCACAAAGACATTTACCGTGCACGTTCTGCAACCCAGTCTATGATTCCAACTACCACTGGTGCTGCTAAAGCCGTAGGTTTGGTTCTGCCGGAATTGAAAGGCAAACTGGATGGTATTTCTGTACGTGTTCCAACTATCAACGTTTCTTTGGTAGATCTGAACGTATTGGTTGAGAAAGATGTAAGTGTTGATGCGGTTAACGCAGCGATGAAAGAAGCCGCTGAAAAAGAAATGCCAGGCGTGTTGGCTTATGTTGATGAGCCTCTGGTGTCTGTGGACTTCAACCACAACGCTCACTCTTCTAACTACGATTCACTGCAAACCAAAGTGTATGGCAAGTGGGTAAAAGTATTGAGCTGGTACGACAATGAGTGGGGTTTCTCCAATCGTATGCTGGATAACACCATTGCCCTGATGAACGCTAAATAATACAAGAGAACTCATCATGTTAAGACGTACAAAGATCGTCAGTACTTTGGGCCCTGCTTCAGAGTCGCCGGAAGTTCTAGAGCGTTTGATTTTGGCGGGCGTTAACGTCGTTCGCCTGAATTTTTCCCATGGTTCACCGGAAGATCACAAGCGTCGCGCTGAAACCGTGCGTGAGCTTGCTGCCAAGCACAACCGTTTTGTGGCGGTGCTGGGGGATTTGCAAGGTCCGAAAATCCGTGTAGCCCGTTTTGCCGAAGGAAAAATCCATCTTAAGGTGGGTGACAAGTTTATTCTCGATGCGTCTTTAGGTCGCGATGAAGGTAACCAACAGCAAGTTGGTATCGACTACAAAGAGTTGCCAAACGATTGCAAACCTGGCGACGTATTGTTGTTGGATGATGGTCGTGTGGTATTGACTGTCGATAAAATCGAAGGTACTCGTATCTATACCACTACCAAAGTGGCTGGTCCTTTGTCCAACAACAAAGGTATCAACCGTCAGGGTGGCGGTTTAACTGCACCGGCGTTGACCGAAAAAGATATTGCCGATATCAAAACTGCTGCAGAAATTGATGTGGATTATCTCGCCGTGTCATTCCCACGCTCGGCTGAAGACATGAACTACGCGCGTAAATTAATGCTGGAAGCAGGTGGTCGTGCGGGTCTTGTATCCAAAGTTGAACGTGCAGAAGCGGTTGCTGATGACGAAACCCTGGATGACATTATCCGCGCAAGTGATGCAGTGATGGTTGCCCGTGGTGATTTGGGTGTAGAGATCGGTGATGCAGCATTGATTGGTGTACAAAAGCGCATTATTGCGCGTTCGCGTGCACTGAACAAAGTGGTGATCACTGCGACCCAAATGATGGAGTCGATGATCAACAGTCCATTGCCAACCCGTGCCGAAGTATTCGACGTAGCGAACGCTGTGTTGGACGGTACTGATGCGGTGATGCTCTCTGCCGAAACGGCTGCCGGCAGTTTCCCGGTGGAAACCGTAGAAGCAATGGTGCGCATTATTCTTGGTGCGGAAAAACATCCGACGGCGAGTTTTGATAACTATCGTATGGATCAGGCATTTAACACCGTGGATGAGTCGATTGCGCTCGCTTCCATGTTTACTGCTAACCATTTGGCAGGTGTTAAAGCGATTATCGCCTTCACTGAATCAGGCAGCACTCCGCGCTTGATGTCGCGTGTAGGTTCGCAATTGCCAATTTTCGCATTCTCCCGCCATGTAAATACCCAGCGTAAAATGGCGATGTACCGCGGCGTGCAACCTATTGCATTTGATACCAGCAGTGCTCCGTGCTCTGATGACTTTAATCGTGCAATTGGTATGTTGAAAGCGCAAGGCGTATTGGTAGAAGGCGATCTGGTAATTGTGTCTCTGGGTGATACCACATTGCTTGGTGGCACTAACACTATGAAAGTTCTGCGTGTTGGCGATACACTCGCCTAAGCCTGAACAGTCTGAAAAAAAACGGCAGCTCGGCTGCCGTTTTTTTTGCCTCAAAGTTTTATGTGGTGATGTTATGAAAATTCTTTTTGCGATCTTGTTTGGTTTTTGGATTGTTCCGCTACACGCATTGGAGTTGCGAGGGCAATGGCAACAAGGCGGTGTTATTGTCGGAAAAGCTCCTGCAGGTGTTCAGATTGAATACGCAGGTAAGAAATTGCAACTTTCTCCTGCTGGGGAATTTGTTTTCGGGTTTGGCCGCGATGCAAAACCGCAGGCCACGTTGGTATTGATTCATGTGGATGGAACACGTGAAGAACAACATTTCTCCATTAAACAACGCAAATACAATATTCAGAAAGTCACTGGTGTTCCCCAGCAAACTGTGGAGCCTGATCCTGCACAAGTAGAGCGCGCAAAGCGCGAAGCGCAAATGGCTAACGATGCGCGCAAAGGCGATTTGCCATTGACTTTTTTCGCGCAAAAATTTCAATGGCCGCTAATTGGTCCGGTCACGGGTGTATATGGCAGCCAGCGTTTTTATAACGGTGTACCAAATTCCCCACACTATGGTGTGGATGTTGCCAAACCTGTTGGAACTGTAGTAGTTGCGCCTGCGGGTGGTGTTGTGACTCTCGTTCATCCCGACATGTTTTTTTCAGGTGGAACCCTCATCATTGATCACGGCCATGGGCTCTCATCAACTTTTATTCATCTCAGTGAAATTTTGGTTAAAAAAGGCGATCAGATTACTCAAGGGCAAGCGATTGCCAAAGTAGGGAAAACTGGTCGTGCGACAGGCCCTCATCTGGATTGGCGGATGAATTGGTTCGAAGAGCGAATTGATCCGCAATTGTTAGTGGACGTTATGCCTGCCAAATAAATTTGGCGACAATTTCAATATTGGTAAGTGTTATGAAACGCGTATTAATAGTTGGTGCGATTTTTTTTGCCGGCGTGATCTTCGGTTTGCTTTCTGTACATGGCACTTTTAATCATTTGCGCCACACCTTTTCACCGTCACTCAGCTTCGCTGACGGCTCGACGTATGTTGGAGATTTAAATACGCAGGGTGAGCTTGAAGGCAATGGTCGCATGCAATGGAAAAATGGCGATCGCTATGAAGGAAATTTTGCGGCTGGTTTATTTCAAGGGCAAGGGCGACTCTCAATGTCTTCTTCAGGTACTTACACAGGCAATTTTGTCTTGGGCGAAATGGAAGGGCTGGGCGAACTGGTATATCCAGATGGCTCGCGTTATCGCGGAGAATTTAAGCAAAACCGGTTTCATGGAAAAGGAAAATTAACTTATACCGATGGTTCTTTTTATGCAGGTGATTTTATTAATGGTCGCCCAAATGGGAAAGGGCAATGGTTGTTTGCCGATCAGTCAACATACACAGGCGATGTTGTTAATGGTGTGATCACTGGAAAGGGCGAGCTAAGGCGAGCCGGCAGTAAATATTTGGGCGATTTTGTCGCAGGAAAAATGCATGGCAATGGTGTTTTTACTGATACCGAAGGTAATAGTTACAGTGGTGAATTTCAAAACGATGTATTTCATGGCGAAGGTGTTTATGCGGGCACTGAAGGCGACTCCGCAATAGGACAATTCAATGCATGGTTGTTGAACGGAAACGGAATGCAAACTGATAAAGCCGGAAACCAATGGCAAGGCGAATTTCAAAATGGTTTGTTGGAGGGGGAAGGAACTTATATTGAAAAGTCGGGCAGTGAAAAACCAGGCAGTGAAAAATCAGGACAGCAATATTCAGGAGAATTTAAATTTGGAAAATATTCTGGCAAAGGAAAATTAGTTGCCAGCAACGGTGATATTTACGAAGGTGAGTTTGCCTATGGGAAAAAACATGGAGCAGGTACCTTAACGTATAAAGAGCCAATTGATGGCGTTGGTAAAATTACCGGGCGTTGGGATTATGATCGTCTTGTTGATGGTGGCAGCGACGTTAAAATTTTTTCACCGGAGGAAGTGACTGACCACGCCGTTTATAAAGAGTCGGCTGGGCTGCAACGATCATTGGATGCGCTATTACCGTCCGATGAGAAAAAAATTGAACTCTACAGTCTTGTGATTGCGGGCTATGGTACCGAAGAGGTTTTTCGTCGCGAAAGTAAATTCATTGAACATCTTTTTACTGAACAGTATCGCAATCACAATACCGCCATTTATTTATCAAATAGCCAGCGCTCACTGGATGAGCATCCTATTGCCACGCGCACCAGTATCCGCGCCTCAGTGGAAAAAATTGCTGAACGTATGGATAAAGATCACGATATTTTCTTTTTATATATCACCAGTCACGGCAGTAAAAATAAAACCATCGCGCTCACTCACAATGGTTTGGCACTTGCCGATATCGATGCGAAATGGTTGGGGGATCTGCTTAAGGCAACGGGGATAAAGCATCGGATAGTGGTATTGTCGGCCTGTTTTTCCGGTGGATTTATCGATGATATTGGGGATGAAAATACACTGGTAATGACTGCCGCATCTGCGGAAAAAACATCGTTCGGTTGTGCTGATGACAGCCTTTTTACTTACTTTGGAAAAGCTTATTTCAAAGAATCCTTGAAACCGGGTGTGGATTTTGAGCAAGCGTTTTATCGAGCTCGTGAACTGGTTGAGGTCTGGGAAAAAGAACAAAAAATAACCCCCTCAGAGCCGCAAATCCGAATTAACCCCAAAGTATCTGAATATATGAAAAACTGGGTGAAAAGTGAGAATTCATCGGTTTCGAGGAATTTAAAACCTCAATCCTCCCAATAGCCCTGCGGTTCTAGAGACAGGGCCGTGATTGGCAGTGTAAGATACCGCCCCCGGTTAACTAACCACGACCTAAGATCATGATTGATAAAAAATTACTCAGTATTTTGGTATGCCCGGTCAGCAAGGGCGAGCTTGAATATCGGCCGGAACAGCAAGAGCTGGTGTGCTGGGAAAGTGGATTGGCCTACCCGATTCGCGATGGCATTCCGGTAATGCTGGAGCACGAAGCGCGCAAACTCAGCGCGGAAGAACTGGAACAACATCACGCTTGATTGGCGGGTGTCAAAGAAGTTGAAGACGAGTTAATAAATGATGAAAAGCGCTGAAATTCGCGATGCCTTTTTGAAGTACTTTGAGAGTAAAGGTCACACTATTGTTGCCAGCAGCTCACTGATTCCCGGCAATGACCCTACCTTATTGTTTACCAATGCAGGGATGAACCAGTTTAAGGATTGTTTCCTTGGTGCGGACAAGCGTCCATACAATCGCGCAGTAAGCTCCCAGCGTTGTGTACGCGCTGGTGGCAAGCACAATGATTTGGAAAATGTAGGTTATACCGCACGTCATCATACTTTCTTCGAAATGCTCGGCAATTTCAGCTTTGGCGATTACTTCAAGCACGACGCTATTCGTTTTGCGTGGGAGTTTTTGACCTCCAAAAATTGGTTAAGTATTCCATCTGAAAGGCTTTGGGTTACCGTCTATGCCTCAGACGACGAAGCCTACGATATCTGGAACAAAGAAGTCGGTGTTCCTGCCGAGCGGATTATCCGTATTGGCGATAACAAAGGTGCACCGTACGCCTCCGACAACTTCTGGGCGATGGGTGATACCGGTCCGTGCGGCCCTTGTACCGAGATTTTCTATGATCATGGTGCAGATATCTGGGGTGGTCCGCCCGGCTCACCGGAAGAAGATGGCGATCGCTATATCGAAATCTGGAATAACGTATTCATGCAATTTAACCGTACCACAGACGGTGTTTTGCATCCATTGCCAGCACCTTCTGTAGATACAGGTATGGGATTGGAGCGTATCTCTGCGGTTATGCAGCACGTTCATTCCAACTATGAAATCGATCTGTTCCAGCATTTACTCAATGCCGCTGCTGAAGCAACTGGCAATCATGATCTGGAAAACAAATCACTGCGCGTGATTGCCGATCATATCCGCTCTTGCTCTTTCCTGGTCAGTGATGGTGTGCTGCCTTCCAACGAAGGGCGCGGTTACGTATTGCGCCGTATTATTCGCCGTGCGATTCGCCATGGTAACCAGCTTGGTCAAAAGCAGCCGTTCTTCCATAAACTGGTAAAGGCTCTTGCTGAAGTGATGGGCGATGCTTATCCGGAATTGCACAAAAACCAGGCAAATATTGAGAAGGTTTTATTGCAGGAAGAAGAGCAATTTGAGAAAACCCTGGATAAGGGAATTGCTGTTCTTGAAGATGCACTAAGTAAGCTTTCCGGAACGGAAATTCCCGGTAAAGTAGTTTTCACACTTTATGATACCTATGGTTTCCCGGTTGACCTGACTGCGGATATCGCTCGTGAGCGCGGCCTGACGATAGATCAGGATGGCTACGAAGCTGCTATGGCTGAGCAGCGTGCTCGTGCCCGTGCTGCGGGTACGTTTAAAGTGGATTACAACGCGAAAGGTCTGGATTTTCCTGCCACTGAATTCCTGGGGTATAGCTCTTTGGTAGAGCAGGGCAAGGTCATTTCCCTGGTCAAAGATGGCAAGAAGGTTGAGCGTTTGCTAGAAGGTGATGATGGTGTTGTTGTTCTGGACCGTACACCTTTCTATGCAGAATCGGGTGGTCAGGCGGGCGATAGTGGTTATCTTGAATTGGGTGGCAACCGTATTGAAGTCCGCGATTGCCAAAAACAAGGTGCATCAAGCCTGCATATCGTACGCGTCCTTCAAGGTGCTATTTCTGTTGGTGATAATCTGTCCGCTAAAGTTGATGGCAATGTTCGCCAGGCCACAGCGCTTAATCATTCCGCAACCCATCTGATGCATGCTGCCTTGCGCAAAGTATTGGGTGAGCATGTTACCCAAAAAGGTTCGTTGGTTGATTCTGAGCGTTTGCGTTTTGACTTTTCTCATTTTGAAGCCGTAACTGCCGATCAGCTGAAGGCGATTGAGACGCTGGTTAATGATCAAATTCGAGCGAACTCACCAGTTGCTACCGAATTGTGTGATATGGACACTGCGAAAGCCAAAGGTGCAATGGCGCTATTTGGTGAAAAATATGGCGATACCGTACGTGTATTGACCATGGGCAATGGTTTCTCTGTTGAGCTGTGTGGCGGTACGCATGTCAATCGTACAGGTGATATAGGCTTGTTCCGCATTGTTTCAGAGTCCGGAGTTGCTGCTGGCATTCGTCGCATTGAAGCCATCACAGGGGCCAGGGCACTGGCTTTGTTCGATCAGATTGAAGCATTGGTTGATACTGCGAGCCGCAGTTTGAAAACTAACCGCGATTCTCTGGTCGAAAAGTTGGAAACACTGGTGGCTCAAAATCGCAAATTGGAAAAAGATCTTGCCCAACTGAAAACCAGGCTTGCTACTGCTGGTAGCGGTGATCTTTCTACGCAGGCTCAGGATGTAAGTGGGGTTAAGGTGTTAGCCTTGAATCTTGAAGGCGCAGATGCCAAGTCACTCCGCGACACGGTTGATCAGTTTAAAAATAAGCTGGGAACCGCAGTTGTTTTATTGGCGGCAGTTGAAGGTGATAAGGCTGCATTGGTTGCAGGTGTTACCCAGGATATTACCGGTAAAGTGAAAGCGGGTGATTTGATGGGGTATGTCGCTAGCCAGCTTGGTGGAAAAGGCGGTGGTCGCCCGGATATGGCGCAAGGCGGTGGCACCAATCTTGCCGCTCTGGATACCGCATTGGCATCGGTTGCGCCTTGGGTTAAAGCGCAGTTGGATAAATAAATTTATTGGTTGTTTGTTGTACAAAAACGTGAAAGAAGTGCGATTAATCCGCTTTTTATCACCCGTTTGGGTTAACTTTTATCGCGAACTGGTGTTTAATTGGCGCCTTTTTGCGATCTGGTTACTCAGTATTCGTATTCGTCAAAATTTTAAAGAAGGATAGGCTGTAATGAGCTTATTGGTTCAGAAATATGGTGGTACTTCAGTTGGTTCCATCGAACGTATAGAGCAGGTTGCTGAAAAAGTTTCCGGATTCCGTGCGCAGGGGCATGACATAGTGGTGGTTGTCTCTGCCATGAGTGGCGAAACCAACCGTCTGATTGGTCTTGCCCAGCAAATTCAGGAGACTCCTGATCCGCGTGAGCTGGATGTTCTGGTATCTACCGGTGAGCAGGTTACTATCGCATTACTCTGTATGGCCTTGAAAAAGCGTGGGCTCGATGCCAGATCCTACACCGGTGGCCAGGTTCGTATTCTTACCGACAGCTCCTTCACCAAAGCCAGAATTCAGGCCATTGATGAAGAAAATATGCGCGCCGATCTGAAATTGGGTCGCGTTGTTGTAGTAGCTGGGTTCCAGGGGGTGGATGAGCACGGCAATATTACTACCTTGGGACGTGGTGGTTCAGATACCACTGGCGTAGCCTTGGCGGCTGCGCTGAAAGCAGACGAATGTCAGATTTATACCGACGTAGATGGTGTATATACCACCGATCCACGTGTTTGTGAGCGCGCACGTCGCCTCGAAAAAATTACCTTTGAAGAAATGCTTGAAATGGCCAGTCAGGGCTCCAAAGTATTGCAGATTCGTTCCGTTGAATTTGCAGGAAAATACAAAGTGCCCCTGCGTGTACTTCACAGTTTCAAAGAAGGCCCAGGAACCCTGATTACCCTCGATGAGGAAGATTCAACTATGGAACAACCAATTGTTTCCGGTATCGCGTTCAATCGCGATGAAGCTAAAGTGACTGTTGCAGGCGTACCAGATACTCCCGGCGTTGCTGCTAAAATTTTGGCGCCAGTTGGCGAAGCCAATATTGAAGTTGATGTGATTGTGCAAAATGTATCTGCTGATGGTACTACTGATTTGACTTTCACTGTCCATAAAAATGATATGAATAAAGCTGTTGCTGTGTTGGAAGGTGTTGCCAAAGAAATTGGTGCGCGTGAAGTACGCAGTGACGACAAGGTTGCTAAAGTATCTATCGTGGGTGTTGGTATGCGCTCTCATGCCGGTGTTGCATCGCGCATGTTTACTGCATTGGCAGAAGATCGTATTAACATCCAAATGATCACCACATCCGAGATCAAAATTTCGGTGATCATTGATGAGCGTTACTTGGAGTTGGCTGTGCGCAGTCTGCACACCGCTTTTGGTTTGGATGCCGAACCGTCAGAAGGCCGTGTGAGGGGCTAAGCCTTTTTGAAAGGCGGTTTAGTTAAGGTGTTTGAGTTGCATTGCTGTCTAGTTCAAAAATAGACAGAAAAATGTTGGGGGTTTCTTCCCTTTCGCGGGTGGCAAGGGGTGTCTAAGTCGTACTCTTACAGGATGAGTGAAGGAGATTAAAGATGTTAATTTTGACTCGCCGTATTGGCGAAACTTTGATGGTTGGTGACGAGGTAACCGTTACCGTTTTGGGGGTAAAAGGCAACCAGGTTCGTATTGGTGTCAATGCTCCTAAAGATATCGCAGTACATCGCGAAGAGATTTATCAGCGTATCCAACGCGAAAAGCAGAATCAGGAAGAGCAGGATAATTAATTCATATTAATTATTTTGTTGTTCAAGCTTTTCAACTACGCGGCGGTTTGATTTGATCATCCGCCGCGTAGGCGTTTTTAGATATCCCGCTTTTTACGTGGAGAAGTGGCCGAGTGGCCGAAGGCACTCCCCTGCTAAGGGAGCATACCTCAAAAGGGTATCGGGGGTTCGACTCCCCCCTTCTCCGCCATTGACTTCAAACAAAAAGCCCAATCGCAAGATTGGGCTTTTTGTTTTTACGTGGAAAGAATTTTAATTTCTATTGTGGGTTGGTGCTGAGCGCAGCGATGCCCAACGCGATCGGATGTAATTACCCACCAAAAAACGCCATCAAATAAAAAAGCCGATGTTAAACATCGGCTTTTTTATTTGATTTCAGAAGTTAATTTTTACAGCGCGCTAATCTTTTGAATTTGCTCGCGCAATTTCTCCACTGCAATTTTATTTTCATTCACGCGTTTGCGCTCGTTTTCTACAACTTCTGCGGGTGCCTTCTCAACAAATGCTGCGTTGCCCAATTTTGCTTCAGTGCGTTCAATATCCTGCTGCAATTTATTGCTTTCTTTTGTCAGGCGTGCGATTTCAGCGTCTTTATCGATAATTCCAGCCATAGGCACCAGAATTTCCATCTGGCCAACGAGGGCAGTTGCAGACATTGGTTCTGCATCGCCAGCATTTAACCAGGTAACACTTTCCAATGATGCCAGCTTCTTCAGGAATTGCTGGTTTGCTTGCAAACGTTGTTGATCATCAGCGCTGCCATTTTTAAATAGTACGTTGAGATCTTTGGCCGGGGAAATATTCATCTCACCGCGAATATTGCGCACACCTAAAATGACAGCCTGTAACCATTCAACATCTTTCAATGCCTGTTGATCGATCTTACTATCATCAGCAATCGGGTAGCGTACATGCATAATCGTTTCGCCAGCTACACCAGCGAGTGGTTTAATTTTTTGCCAGATTTCTTCGGTGATAAATGGCATCAACGGGTGACTCAATCGCAAAATAGTTTCGAGTACGCGAATCAGTGTGCGACGAGTACCTTTTTTGTATGCTTCACTGCCCTCGGATTTATCAAATAAAATAGGCTTGGATAATTCCAGATACCAATCGCAGTATTCGTTCCATACAAATTCGTAAATTGCTTGAGTGGCTAAATCGAGGCGATAAGTGTCGAGCGCATCGGCAACTTGTTTTTCGGCCAACTGTAATTTGCTGATAATCCAGCGATCCGCAACTGATAATTCATAATCGCTTGAACCATCTTGCCCGCAATCCTGATCTTCACACTGCATTAATACGTAACGGGTTGCGTTCCAGATCTTGTTACAGAAATTGCGGTAGCCTTCCACGCGGCCCATATCGAATTTAATATCGCGGCCAGTGGATGCAAGTGAGCAGAATGTGAAGCGCAATGCATCAGTTCCGTACGCTTGAATGCCATCAGGAAATTCTTTGCGAGTTTGCTTTTCGATTTTTACGGCATCTTTTGGATTCATTAATCCGGTGGTGCGTTTTTGCACCAGGGTTTCCAAATCGATACCGTCGATAATGTCCAATGGGTCAAGCACGTTGCCTTTGGATTTGGACATCTTCTGCCCTTGGCTATCGCGTACCAGACCGTGAACGTAAACAGTTTTAAATGGAATTTGTGCGCTGCCGTCTTCATGCTTCACCAAATGCATGGTGAGCATAATCATGCGTGCGACCCAGAAGAAAATAATATCGAAACCAGTCACTAACAAATCAGTTGGATGGAATTTTTTCAGGAATTCCGTTTGCTCTGGCCAACCTAATGTGGAGAAGGTCCACAAACCGGAACTGAACCATGTATCAAGAACATCTTCATCTTGATTCAGTTTTGTATCAGCGCCGAGATTATATTTGCTGCGTACTTCGGCTTCATTGCGACCAACATATACTTTGCCGCTCGCGTCATACCACGCAGGAATGCGATGGCCCCACCACAACTGGCGGCTGATACACCAATCCTGGATGTCGCGCATCCAGGAGAAATACATATTTTCATATTGCTTGGGTACAAATTGGATGCGGCCATCTTCAACGGTGGCGATAGCAGGTTCTGCCAATGGTTTGGTGCTCACGTACCATTGATCAGTTAGCCATGGCTCGATCACAACACCAGAGCGATCACCGCGTGGTACTTTCAGGCCGTGGTCGTCAATTTTTTCCAGTAACTCAGCGGTTTCAAATGCCGCGACAATTTGTTTGCGCGCTTCATAGCGATCCAATCCGGCGTATTGGGCGGGCAGGGTGCCATCGAGTTGTGTGTTGAAGCTGCCATCCAAATTAAAAATTTGTGCAACACCTAAAATTGCCGCGTTTTTATCAAGCACATTAATCAATGGCAAATTGTGGCGCTTGCCTACTTCATAGTCGTTGAAATCATGTGCGGGGGTAATTTTTACGCAGCCGGTACCAAACTCGCGATCAACATAATCATCGGCAATAATTGGAATTAAACGATTAACCAATGGCAACAGGATAAATTTACCGATCAGCGATTTGTAGCGCTCATCTTCAGGATGAACCGCAACAGCGCTATCACCCAGCATGGTTTCAGGGCGGGTAGTCGCTACTACCAAATAATTTTTCCCCTCTGCGGTTGTCGCGCCATCGGCTAGTGGATAACGCAAATTCCACAGATGACCTTTTTCATCATGATTTTCCACTTCAAGGTCAGAAATAGCGGTATGTAATTTCGGGTCCCAATTCACTAAACGTTTGCCGCGATAAATCAAACCATCTTCATACAAGCGTACAAACGCTTCCTGTACTGCAGTGGAGAGGCCGTCATCCATGGTGAATCGTTCGCGAGTCCAGTCAACCGATGAGCCAAGGCGGCGAATCTGGCGGGTAATAGTGCCACCTGATTGTTCTTTCCACTCCCAGACTTTTTCGAGGAATTTTTCGCGTCCAAGATCGTGACGGCTGATATTTTGTGCCGTTAATTGACGTTCAACTACCATCTGGGTCGCAATACCGGCGTGGTCGGTACCTACTTGCCACAGCGTGTCATCGCCGCGCATACGGCGATAACGAATTAACGCGTCCATCACTGCATTATTGAAACCATGGCCCATATGCAGGCTGCCCGTGACATTGGGTGGCGGGATCATAATGCAATAGGGATTGCCTTCGCCTGTGGGTTTGAAATAACCCTTTTCTTCCCAGGTTTGGTACCACTGGCGTTCGATAGCATGGGGTTGATAGGTTTTATCCATAGCGCTTGGAAACTCTCTAGGTCTGCGGCCGGTATTAATAGCCTGAAATGACAAAAAATCGGGCTGCGATTATAGCCTTTTTTGTAGCCGATGAGCGTGTAATTGCAACGCTGGACTGGTGGATCATGGTGTACCATAGCCGCCATTTGGAAGAACTCCGTGGGTCGCAATATGCCGCAAAATACTGATATCCAGCCGATTGATGCTGTGATTACCTGGGTCGATGGGGCAGACCCCGTACACGCTGCAAAACTGGATAACTATCTGGAAAGCATTGGTCGTAAACGCAGCGGTTCGGCGGGTAAGGCGCGGTTCCATAACGCAGGAGAAATTGATTACTGTGTAACCTCAATATTGAAGTTCGCACCTTGGGTAAGAACAATTTTTATCGTAACTGACCAGCAAGAACCGGATGTGGTTAAAACGTTAGCAGGAACTGTTTTTGAGCACAAAATAAAAATTATTGATCACCGTGAAATTTTTGCAGGTTATGAAGATCATCTGCCCACATTTAATAGCAGTTCTATTTTGAGTATGTTGTGGCGTATTCCCGGGTTGGCTGAGCAATTTATATTTTTTAATGATGATTTTTGCCTGATACAGCCGGTACAACCGCACGATTTTTTTACCGATGGCAAAGTAGTGTTACGTGGAAAATGGCAATTATTACCAGAAAAAAAATTACATAATGTTCTTCTTGGTTGGTTGTTAAAACGATTTAAAAAAACCAAAGACTTCAGCTTTTGGGAAGGGCAACAATTGACCGCACGAACACTGGGATTCAAAAAGCATTATTTCCGTTTGCCGCATGTGCCCCACGCGTGGAAGCGATCAACACAAGCGGATTACTTTGGTGAAAACCCACAAGTATTGGAACAAAATATCAAGCATCGATTACGCGCTTATGAGCAATTAATTGGCGAATCATTAGCTGCACATCTGGAGTTACTGCACGATACAGCGATCATCAATAATCGTTTGTTCAATATCCAATTGAAACCGCGCCAGCAATTTTATTGGCGTATTCGTTTGAAACTTTGGTGGGCCGATCGCAACCCCAATGCAGCGTTTACTTGTGTGCAAAGCATTGAAGCGGCGACGCCAAACAAACAACAATTAATTTTTGCCTGGCTGGATCGCCGTATCGGTAAGCTGGGTGATTTGTTATTACAAAAACAATAATTATCCGTCCCTGGATAATCTTATTCTTTAATTTGATACAACTGCTTGCGGTAAAGTATGGACGGCAGTAGCACGTGAGCTAATGCTTTTTGTTGATCGGCTTTCTCTACAGGAGTTGCCAGCAAATCTACATCTTTAATGCCGGCGTCATAGGTGGCGGCCACTTCTGTTTCATCCGGTTTCAAAATGGTGAGCTTATAGTGCGGTGATTGCTCTTCCATCAAGGCAAAATAATCTTCAAATTGAATCAATGCGCGGCCAGGGCTTACATCATCGGCAACAAAATCGCGTCCCAACATCGGATGCTTACCCGAAATACCCATCAGTGAAAATAATGTAGGAGCCAGATCAATTTGGCTTGCTACACGAGAGATTCGTTTCGGTTGAATATCTGCACCTAAAATTAAAGCGGGAATATGGAATTTATTGACTGGTACCAGTGTGTCGCCGTAAACGCGATTATCATGGTCGGCTACAATTAAAAAAACAGTGTTATGCCAATAGGCACTGGCCTGTGCTTTTTTAATAAATTCACCCAATGCGTAATCCGCATACTTTACTGCGTTATTGACTGTACCTTTGGGTTCCTCGTGTAATTGAATGCGGCCATCGGGGAACTCAAAGGGGGCATGGTTAGAAGATGTAAAAATCAAGCTGAAAAAAGGCTGGTCTTTTTTGCTTATTTCCAATAGGTGAGTGTGGGCGTGATTAAACAAATCTTCATCGCTTGCGCCCCAGCTGCCAACAAATGTTGGTTTCTTTATATCTTTAAAATCGATAATTTGTTCAAAACCATTACCAGTAAAAAAGCTGCGCATATTGTCAAAATGCGCTTCCCCACCGTAAATAAATTCTGTGTGAAAACCTTTGCGCTCAAGGAAATCCGCAATCGTAAAAAAGTTTTTTTGTGAGAGTGATAGTTTGACAGTGCTTTGCGCCGGTGTTGGCATAAAGCCGGAAACAACCGCTTCTATACCGCGTACTGAACGGGTTCCGGTAGAATAAAGTTGTTCAAACCACCAGCCTTGGTTTTTTAGTTTTTCCAGTTCGGGCGTAACTGCAATGCCACCAAGGCTTTCCACAAATGTTGCACCCAGACTCTCTTCCAGAACTATCACCAGATTCAAGGGTTTGTCTCGTGCAATTGCTGCATTTTGTTGATGCAGGGTTGGAAGTTCTTGATTGGAAAATTCGTAATTTTGCAACCACGGCCATTGCAGGTTTTGACGAATAACTTCTGCTTCATTCATATTGCCGTATATTTCGCTGGATTTTGCTTCATGCTTCATACCGTAGACGGCAAAAACTACGGAATAACTGGAACTAATTACCAATGAATTGACAAGTGCATCGCCAGTGATAGCAAAGAGTGCAGGGTTGGCGGGGCGATGTTGGGTGGTGGAACGAATTGCCATTCCCAGCACTAAAAGAATAATCGGCCACACGAGTAGTAAATGCGTATAGGAAATCGAATAAGTACAGGTATTTCTGTCCCGGATTAATTTGCTGAAAAGGATAGTGAGTACAATCGTCAAAAAAATCCCGCCCAAAAATGGCCCACGAAAACCATTCCATAATGTAGCGAAAACTTCGTGAGGGTATTTTAAATATTCAACAAATAAGCGGTTGGGCCGAATATCGTATTGCTGGATAAAGGCCGGTGTTGCCAGCTCCATAAAAATTAACAATCCAAGGCCAATCACTGCCCAACTATAAGTGAAGCGATTCCATGCGCGTTGCCATTGGTTGGGTTTCCACAAGGGAATTAATAATAGTGGGATAATTACCCACAGGCTCACCATAATTAAATCTGCCCTGATTCCCTGGATAAGCATCGACAAGACTTTGCCCGTTGGCGCAACCCTGTCCCACTGCCAAGCCATGAGTAGCACCCGACTGATACTGAGTAATATTAAACCGCTTAAATACATCCGCAGTAAAAAACGCAGGTGACCAGAAAATAATGCGCTAAAAAAACTATTGTTATTCATATTGTGAACGCTGCGAATTAAGGTTGTTGATATTCCCCGGCAAGTAAAAAATAACGGGGAGATTTATTGATTGTTGAAGTATGGTTCAAGTTGCCGTAAGCATCCCAAACTTTTTCAACCTTGACGGAGAGCGGTAGGTCCTGCTCGGCGCTTGTGCACCAGGCCATTAACCAGCGTTGTGCACCTTTGGTAAATTCCAATAAATAAACATCTTCATTCAAATGGTATTTGCGCTCAAAGGTGGCTTTGCCAAGTAGCTCCAAAAAAAATACCAGTGCTTTAAATGCAGGGCGTGGTTTGAAATTATCCAGGTCATCTACCAATCCGTAACCATGTGCAGAAAGCCGCCACCAATAGACTTGTTCTACATGGCCGGAACAGAGAGTGATGGCAAGAAAGCGCAACATATAGTTTGTGTAATCTTCATCTTCCTCACCGGGTTGATCGCGTCGCCAATTGGGGGTTTCGTAAGGGCAGCCAATGGGAGACCAGATACCCGTGTGTTTCACCGGCCAATTGACTTCAGAAATAATCACTTTTTCTTCAGTGTGCGGTGACCAAACTGCAAGCGCTTTTAATAAAGCAGATTTCTCCAGCGTTGAAAAATAACCTTGCTTGTTTTCCGGCGCACCACGCCTGTCTACATATAGCAAGTGCGAAAGCGCATCGAGTCTTGTTCCTTTGGGTAATGCTGCCAATGCAGCAACAACTGGCAAATATTCAAAATCAATACACGCAGGACCAGTAATTTTAATGTGCGGAAATTGTTTTTTTAACTCGAGCGCTGGTTGCAGCAGCTGCCTATATTCATTGCTATTCCAGACGCCCCACTTCATACGATTACTCGCATGGGTAATTTCAATATCGCTAACTTTATCTCCGAGTTTACGCACGATCAAACTTAAAAACGTATTCCATGATTCAGGTTGCAGCAATGCACGACGATCTTGCAGTATCGCGAGCATCACCTGGATTCCCTTGCGATATAGATGCTCCACCAATTCAATGCCACGCTGCCAGTCCGCTTCAGTTTCGTGATGGCAAAAACGAATCAGCACGGGAGGATTTCCCAATTGCTCCAGCAAACGTAATTCGGTTTCAATATATTCACTGTGTGGATGTAATGCCACGCCAATTTTATTAGTCATTGCTACAGGGTGAGTGTAGCTTGCGGCCAATAATTTTCGATAACGGATATAAATTCCTGGCAGCGCACAAATACCTTGCCATGCCATGGAGAGTACGTAACGCCTATTGCGATATTGATGCTTTTCCTTGCGCCCTAATGTAATCATTGGCTGCGCTGTTTTTTCATCCCACAGCCAGACATCTTTTGGTTCAGGATAAAGCGGACGCCCCTTTGCCTTGCGGCTATTTTTCCAGTGGCGAATCGGGTGGCGCCATTTGCTATTGCGTCTGTGCCGCCAGAATTGATCGCGCAATGTTTGTTCGAGTTTATCCAACTCAGGTGCAGGGTATTGATGTTCGCTGTAAATCATTTTAAAAATTTTCATATACGCACCGGGCAGAGCGATGCGGGCGAGATCTTTCGCGCGTTCTTTATTGCCTATTGCGGTTGGAAAAATTTTACTGCGATTTAAGTCGATTAATTGCGGCGGCAACCATTCACCATTATCTGAACGCGGCAACAAAATATTCTGGTTGCCCATATCGCCGTGCATAAATCCGGCATCATGCATCGCGCGAATTACGGGCGCCAGGTGTTGGAGAATTTCCATCATCGGTGCACTATCGCGTTTGTCCCATAGAATATCCGCTACAACCTCACGGAAGCTGACGGCCGGTTCAAAACGGCAAATGTAATAGCTCTCGAGTAAACGATTTTTCTCCCAACGTTCCAGCCATGCAATGGCGGGTGGCGTACCAATATTATGTGTTTGCAAATATTCGGCAGCTAAATAAGAGCGTTCAGCTTTGGATTTATTCTTTTTATCATAGAGATCTTTCCACCATGATTGGCGCTTGAACACTTTAATCGCAACGGGAATATTACCATTTGCGGTAGAAAACTCACTTCTGACTACAAAGTCCCCGCCATGGGAAAGTTTTTCTCCGTTGTTGGATAACTGCTGCAGATTTTCCAAATTGACGAGCAGTAGCGGATCATTAAATCCGGACGCTATAAAACCGGATAAATTTCCGATAGTGATGGGCAGACTCTTCACGCTATTAAGCCTCTGTTATGGATTCGCCAGCCAGACGATGGTAAAGGCTCAGGTGTTGTTGAATATTTTTTTCGAGACTGAAACTGGTAGCGTATGCTTTCATCGCATCGCGTTGAGCGACAGTGGATTGCAATGTAGATAAATTTTTCAGCAGGCTTTCTGCCATATAATCCGGATTGAAATTGTCCCAAATAAACGCGTACCCGCCCGCAACTTCCGGCAGGCTGGTCATATTGGAGATAAAAACCGGAGTTCCAAATTGCATTGCTTCCAGTACCGGCAAACCAAATCCTTCGAACATGGACGGAAATAAAAATGCTTCAGCATGCTGATACAGCCAGATTTTTTCAGCGGAGCTGATTGGCCCGGTAATATGCACATTAGTTAATTTAAGTGCGGCAATCTGTTGTTGGAGTTGCACGAGATATTCAGGGCTATCCAGATTGCCAGCGATAAAAAGCTGGTGGTCAGTGATACGGGCCATTACTTCCAGCAGGGAATGAAAATTCTTTTTCTTGCGCACTGCACCCAAGGTAAAAAAGAAGGGTGCATCATTGGTATAAAATGAGGGTTTGATAGCTGGTTGTTGTTGAAGGTTTTCTACGCAGTTGTAGATCACTTCCAATGGCTTGTTATTTAACACGATATTTTTTTTAATATCGTCGGCGACAAATTGTGAGATTGTCACTACCGCATCTGCGCGATTTATTCGCTGCTGCAATATATTCAAATGGCGTTGGGCTTTGAATTTATTTTTTTCATAAAGAAAGTTTAAATCATGGATCGTAACAATCTGACGCGTTTGGTTGGTTTTGCGTAAATAGCGAAAACTCTGATACGTTGAATGCCAGATATTTACGTTGGGTAAGCTAAAAGTCAGGTACTTTTGCCATTTGCGCACGGGAATGAAATTGATGTTGGTACTGGCAGGCATCGTGTAATTTGCGGGTACCAGCACGTTACAGGCAAACGTTGGTTGCGCAATATCGTTAAAACCACGCACCAGCGACTGCATAACGTTGGCCAGGCCGGTGTTTTTCTGGTTGATAAGGGTCGCATCAATAAGAACGCTTGGCATAATGGCCGCAACCTATTTCCAGTAATTCATTTGGCGTCTTAGCTTGAATTTTCGCCACAAATTCCATGGTTTGCTTTTGGTATTCTTTCCGCCTTGCACAATAAAATCATCAATGGCATCCAGGATTCGCTCGGCCGATTTTCCATCGCGCGCAGGGTGAATATCTGCACTAAACTGTTCAATCGCTGCCATCAATTTTGCCGGGCGGGTTAATGCGTTGCGAATAGCAGGTTCAAATTCTGCTGGATCATTGATATCAATTAATTGCGGGCCGGGCCGGCGATTTTTAAATGTGACTACCGGTTTGCGGGTTAATAAAAATTCGCTTAATGCAGAGGAGGTATCTGAACACATTACATCTGCATCGGCAAATAACTCCAGGATGTTATCTGCATCAGAAAATACCAGATTTTCATTCTCCAGCGCTTTAAATTTGTTGCGTGTCTCCGGGTTCATTTTAGGATGCAAGGTCACAACCCATTTCCACTCACCGGTTTCACTCAAGCGTTTGACTTCCGGATATAAAATTTCTGCGGCACTCCATGACGGGGAAAAGGTGGAGTGATAGAGAATAGTCGGCGGTGATTTTACTGGTGGCAGGTTTGTCGGGAGTTGCGAAAAAAAATAATCCAGTTTGGGCCAGCCGGTTTCAACAACATGGAAATGTTGCAGCTTATTTGCGAGCGCAACGAATTGTTCGGTGTCTTTAGGGCCGGTGGTGCAATACAAATCAAAAAAACCACGGATATAAATGTGCCGGGGTTTTCCTGCATCAAAACCATGGAATGTTTGTACCTTAATGCCAGGGAAGAAATGCGGAACCATATTATTGGGGGTAATCACAGCAATGGGGTTCCAGCGTATTACTTCATCAATATTGGTTAGCTGGAGATCATCGCCATGTAAATCTTCTGCGCCCGGCCCATTAAAAAACCAGGCTACCTTGCCGCCGCGCGCTTTAATTGCTGCGTCGATGGGACGCATAATCGCCTGGGTATAACGCTCTGAACCGTAAAATAAATAATGTTTGCTCATGCTTTTATCCAGGCGAAGAATTTTTATTCGTTGTCGATCACTTGCTTTTCAGAAAGCGCGACATGTGTTCAATGGTTTCAGCCAAAATGGCTGGTGGTAACTCCTTGTTATCAACCGGATCATAGTTCTGGTCTACCACATCGATATCACCCAAAGGGTCGATCAGATAAAGGTGGTTATCATACAGGATTGCTCTGTCTGTCCAAGTCTCCATTAATAGCCCGCGCGGTTGAGTAGTTCCGTCCTGGCCTTCACCTGCGGTCAATAGTGATTGTCCGGTTGAATAATCGCTGACCGGATTACTGCAACCAAAGGCACCTTGCAACAGACTGGGTATTAAATCTTCATGACTGGTCAAGCTATTAATGCTGGCGGGGCTTTTCCCTGGCCACAACAACAGCATCGGCACTTTGGTTTGCCACTGGCTAAAGTTGCTGTTATGACCCCAGAAATTTTTATGCGTCTCATTAAACTCCTGGCCGTGGTCGCTGGTAATAATCACCAGGGTATTTTCCAACCGATGCTGCCGCGCCAGCTCATCCATAATTTGCTGAATCAGGCTATCCACAAAATGTGCTGTTGTTTTGTACAAATTGAGAAAAGGACGAGGATCAGTATCTACACCAAGATTTAAATAGTTAACCGTTTCCAGCATAGGTTCAAAACGATGTGGGTAATCATTCGGCACGGAAAAACCGTGGGGTGCATCGAAAAATAAAAAACCGAAAAAGGATTGATCCGCAGGCAGGTTTTGCAAATCGTGGATAAATCGTTCAGTAATATCACGATCATTTTGGGATGAGTTTTTATGGCTCCCTTTTTGTAACTGGCTGCGCAATGCTGAAAATACGGTGCGATCAAACTCGGGGAACGTCAGTTTGCTGCTGCCATAGATAAAGTGTTGGTAGTTCAACTGTTGTGTGACATCAAACAAAGCACTGCCACGTTCAGCTGCAAGCATGGGCTTCCAATAACTTCCGGAAATTCCGTAAAACAAACTGAATAAACCATAGCGAGTGGCATTGCTGGTGCTGAAATGATTTTCAAATGCCAGCCCCTGGCTTTTCAAACGATAGGTGTTGGGCATTGCTTCGGCAGTGAGTTGGTCAAAGCGTAGTGAATCAACGACCAGCATCAGCACATTTAATTTTTGCGGCGGAGTGCAGTGCAAGGGAGCCGCTGGATAATGTAAACCATCTGCAG
Source organism: Cellvibrionaceae bacterium (assembly GCA_021151825.1). Lineage (GTDB taxonomy): Bacteria > Pseudomonadota > Gammaproteobacteria > Pseudomonadales > Cellvibrionaceae > Cellvibrio. Next base: position 97,313 of record JAGKWQ010000003.1, on the reverse strand, counting down.
TATTGGGTAATAAATTGGCCGATTCCCGGGTAACTTCGAAACCCATTTTTTCCAGCGATGAGCGCATTGTGGTTGCGGGCATCCAGGGGATGTAGCGATTCTGCGCGGTAATCTGATTCCAGCCAAACGCATCGGCGCAGCCGCTTAAAAGTTGTAGTGCAATATAACCGGCGATAAAAAATCCTGCATGATGACGACTGCTGTGTTGATGCCAGCGGGATATTCTGTGGCTAAGTGTGAGCAATATTTTTTGGCCGAATAAAACACCAGCCAAAATGGCAACAATCGATACCCACATCACCCACGAGAAGGCGATATTTTCCAATAGTGCACCACTGAAAACCAAATTGATCACCATGCCATTTAAATGAAAATGGTAAAGGTTAAATACTTTGATGTTGGTGATTACAATCAGTTGCGCTACTGCGAAAAGAATAATCGCCAATGTGAGCCGGTGTTTTTGCAAACGCAGCACATAGCTGATTGCTAATACGCACAACGTGAGTAAAAAAGACAATACGGAAAAATGAAAAATCATACCGGCGACTAAATACACTTGTGCGGAAAGTGTGTCTGGCCACTGGCTATGCCAGAGGCTCATGCCGGCCATGATCAATGCGTTGAGGGTTGTAAATGGAGCAAGCCAGCGACGACCTGTATCAGGGGCCGCTGTTGCTTTGGGAGTAACCAAAGGCATAGCGATAAATTTCCTTTTGAAAAAACGAAATCAGTGCTGTGGAATTTTCTTTTGCAGTTCGGCCCAAACCTGTGTGGCATTGATGCTGGTCATGCATTGCGGTGTATCAATACTGTGTTCAGGTAGCCATTTGCAATGGCGCTTATGGCAGGGCATACATGCGAGCGGTTCGTTCATTTGCAGGTTATGGGTGTGCTCGCCAATCAAACCTACTTTTGTTGGTGATGTTGCACCGTAAAGCGCAATAGTAGGTGTTTCCAGTGCGCCAGCCAAATGTGAAAAGCCGGTATCCAGGCCGATAACACCCGCAGCCTCCACCAGTTTTTCAGCAATCGTGGTAATAGATAATCGCTGTTCAGGGCGGCTGGCGCCCGGGCAACTGGCGATAATGCCATCGGCAATCGCTTGTTCTTCCGGGCTGCCCCAAATAATCTCCACATCAAAATCGGCATTCAACGCAATTTGGGTTAATGCTTTCCATTCATTGGCAGCCCACAATTTGGTAACCCAACTGGTGCCAATAATAAAAATTAATTTGCGCGGATTTTTTTTGATGTGCGTGAAATTCTGGTTGATACCAAAATTTAATTTTTCACCCGGCGTGTAGCCCAGCACTTTGCCCACCAGTTGACGGGTACGCTCCACGGCGTGTTGCTCTTTCTCAACATGATGCTGGAATTTATAAAACCAGTGAGTCACTGCTTCACGGGCTGAATATTTGTCGTAACCATGAATAACCAGGCTTTTGGCGCATTTGGCAATGACCGCGCTTTTTAACAAACCTTGCGCATCGATAACCAGGTCATAGGTTTCCTGGCGCAATTCTTGCCGCCAGGTTTTAAATTCTTGCCATGCGATTTTATTGCGCTGCTTTACCCAGCGACGCAAATGGATGGGAACAACTTTATGGACTGCTGGATGCCAATCCACAATTTCCTTGAAGCTGTCCTCAACAACCCAATCGATCTGAGCATCAGGAAAATTTTTCCTGATGTCACTGATGGCAGGGAAGGTGTGGAAAATATCGCCCATGGAGGACATTTTAATTAGCAGGATTTTCATAAATCACATCCGTGTGATTTACGGCATAAACAGCACTGTGCTGTAAATTGCTTCGATAATGTTTTGTACGGCATTGAGGACACTAATCCCATGGTTAACTCTGCAAGGGACACGTAAAAATTACTGGTAATTTTTGTACGATTTTTCTTCGATCAATTCAGAGCCAAAGGCGAGGTTGATATCTTTTTTTACGGCGGCGCGTTTGTCGTTGGTGAAATAAACGGCGCGCGCCAGTTGGATAAATTTATCGCTGAAGTCTTTGTCGCGTTCGCAGTCGCGGATGTCGTCTTCAATAACCCACAATTCCTGGTTGATATCTTTCAGCGATTTTTTCAGCGGTTCCAGTTTGGTTTTACCCGCAGCATCCAGCAAGTTGTCGACCTTGTCATTGAGGATATTCAACTCATGAGTCACATTTTTGAGTTTGATTTCATCGCTGATATGAACAGCTTTGATTTCCAGAATAGTGATTTTGTCAATCAGTTCGCCAAGGGAGATAGGAGCCTGGATCAGCATGGTTGTGTTCTCTGCGGAATTTTTTGAGGCGGCGATTCTAGCAAATCCGGCGGCGATAAGGATATTACCTTTGCGATTTCCGCTATTTTCCACACGCGCGGTTAGCGGGTATCGCAATATCCATTAGTGTGGGGTCTGGCAGATTGAGATTGCGCATAAATTCAACATACGCATGAACATCACCCAATTGCAGGCGCGGGTTATGTTGTTTTTCTTCGCCGATAGTGCTGGTTTGCCAACCTTTATAGTCATGGGCGGGATAAACCCAAGTGTTATCGGGCAGGAGCAGCAATTTATCGAACAAGCTATGGTATTGCGCTTCGGCGCTGCCATTTTGAAAATCGGTGCGGCCAGTGCTGCGAATCAACAAGGTATCACCCGTGAAGACACAGGCTTGGCCCGCATGCTCCAGTAGATAACAGTAGGAGTCATCCGTGTGGCCCGGTGTGTAGATCGCTTTGAGCAATAATTTGCCAACCGGAATCAGGTCGCCGTCTTTTAATGTGGCCGAAACGCAAGGGGAATGCGCCTCTTCACCCAACAGGGTTTTACAACCGGTCACATCGCGTAATTCGCCTGCGCCAGTGATATGGTCGGCGTGGGTATGGGTCTCCAGCGCGTAAACCAGTTTCAACCCCAGCTCGTGCAGTAGTTGTAGATATTTGGGGACCTCGGTTTTTACGGTGTCGATCAGTGCTGCTTCGCGAGTGTCGGTACAAGCGACCAGATAAGTGAATGTGGAGGATTCACGCTCAAATAGCTGACGAAAAATCATACTCATTCCTCTATCTAATGAATCTAAACGCTTAACGATTCCACGGCATGCGCGCGAGTAACATACCCATCATGCACGTATCGGTGATGCCCGCAAACATCAGGCCTGCACCGACAAAACCCGACAACCCGAAAAATCCCGCGTTTACCTGAAACCCCAGCACTACCCCCAGCAATACCAGAAAACCGGCGACGATACGCACTTGCCGTTCCAGTGAGATCGCGCCTTTGCCTTCATTCAGTGGGATATTCGCCGCTTTCAAGGCATTGATTCCGCCATCAATCACAATCAAGCCGGCATCGATATTCCCCTGCAGCTGGGTCGCCGCCATTTCTGCACGCTTGCCGCCTTGACAGAGTAAATAGATGTTGCTGCCATTTTTTCTGTTGGCGATGATTTCCTGCTGTAAGCGTTGGGCTGTGAGTTCATGCAATGGTATATGCAGGCTGCCGGGCAGGTGGGACGATTTCACCTCGGCAGCGGTGCGTACATCCAGAATGCAGGTATCGGCGGTTTTACTCGCCATAAACTCTTCCACATTAATATGTGTGTGATTCATAAACCCCTCGACTGTTCAAGCGTATATCTACTGACATGATATCTACTGATATGGGCGGCAGTATGGTCCCGACAGTTATAAAATTTCCAGCCCTGAACTTGCACGAGCTGGATTTGCTGCCGGTATGTCATAGGAATGACACAGAAATCCTGTAGGTTTGGCAGGGGCCGGTGCTGGATCCGGCGCTAATTAACGGGTTGATCGAATGAAGTTAAAACAGCTGCCAGGATCTTTGCTGATGGCGCATCGGCTAAAAAGATTGGACAGTCACGTATTGAATCGCCGGGGTGATCCCGCATTACCCGTCATTATTTCCCTCACCTCTATTCCTTCCCGCTTGCAGGCCGTGGCGCTCACAGTGCGCAGCTTATTGGCGCAGGATGTCGCTGCCCGGAAAATTATCCTGTGGTTGAATGACGGTTTGCGTCAGCAGATTCCCCGGGCATTAGCGGAATTGGAAGGTGATATCTTTACCATCAACTATGTGGATTTAACCTGTCCGCACCGCAAGCTGATTCACTCCCTGGCGCAGTATCCCAATGACGTCATAGTGACCTGTGACGATGACTTGATGTATAGCCCTGATTGGTTGCGCCGGTTGTACCGGGATCATTTGCGTTATCCGCGCGCGATCATTGCCCATGAGTGCCGCACCATTGAATTTGAGCCCTGTGGTTTACCCAAACCTTACCACCAATGGCCGACAAGCGAAGGGCGCGATGTAACCCACACCTGGCTTATGTCGGTTGGCTACGGCGGAGTTCTCTATCCACCGGGTGCTTTGCATACGGATGTTTTGCAGCGGGATTTATTTTTAACGCTAACGCCACGCGCCGATGACCTCTGGTTCAAGGCGATGTCACTTATGGCGGGAACGGAGGTTCGTCGCTCGTCCGCGCCCGGCGACAAGCCGATGCCTATATGGGGAACCCAGCGGGTGTCATTAAAGCGCACTAATGTGCGCGGTGAGGGTAATACCGAACAGTGGCGCGCGCTCTACGCGCATTATGATTTGCAGCGCTTTCGGTAATACTATCGAATGTGTCTGTGAACGATTATTGCGAGGGCAGCGGCTTAAACAGCCGCCGCTTTTTGATGTTTGGTGCGTGTCATGGGTTGTTCGAATACCGGTGTCTTTGCGGCAAACACAGTCGATGGTAAAGAGGTTTTGCTCATTCCGTTGGGCGTCCAATAAAGCCCCAGTCGTTTTACTTCAGCGCGAATGGCGTAGTTTTTTGCCCAGGTTTCCGGAGTGTCATAGGAACGTGGATGATCCAGATGTAAACAGCTCACGCTGTAACGCACTTGTTTGCCTTTTAATCCCAGGTTGTATAACCGCTCACCCAATTCGCGATCCAGCCCGCCGTACTGCATATCCTCATTAAAACCGTTGCAAGCGCGAATGGCTTCCGTCCAGGTGGAACTGTTCATACCGTTCCAGGTGGCTTTGGTCGGTGTAACTGTATTCAACAGATTTTTTAGCCATTGGCTTTTTACCAACTTCCATAATTTATGGCTGTTCTTTTGGCCGTTGCGGGTAAGCCAGTCGATACCAAAAGGATTACCTGCTGTGATGTGATCGGCATTAATGGCAGTAGAAACCGCCATATTCAATTTCACATAACCGCCAGAAAGAAAATAACCGGGACGCGCCAATTGCCAATGCTTGGCAACAAAATCCGGCTCGGGGATACAATCGCCATCGGTGAAGATCAGGTAATCGCAGTCGGTGTGAAAAATAACTTTATTGAGGATCTGGCATTTGCGAAAGCCACGGTCCTCATGCCAAACATGTTCAATATCCAGTTTTCCGCGTTGCTTGAATTTCTCAATGACTGCGCGCGTCGCTTCGCCGGAACCATCATCAGCAATTAATACCCGGAAATCAGTAAACGCTTGGGCCTCATAACCCAGCAGCACTTTTTCCAACCATGCAGGTTGATTGTACGTAGTGATAACGACACCAATATTGTCCGGTGAATGGGCTGTGGCGTTCATGATGGTTCTCCGCGAGTTTCCACCATAAAACCACGGGAGTGTTGAGTTTTTATGACAGGTGCGATGCACGCCGAAATTGCCCAGCAAAATGCGAAATCAGTAGTGCCACTTATTAATTCGTTGATTGGGACGCATGAAATTTCAGGAATTTAATGCGTTTTCGATGCGAATCAATCTTATTAACGGCCACTTTTGTGCAGCAGATCTGTTTTTGAGTAGCCACTTTGCCTGCATCCTTATTGTGGGACGACGCCGGCAATTTCACTTCTTACACTTTGTTACCGCGCTATTACAACACCAATAATTTTTTGCGATCTGGTCTCGCCACAAGTGATATCCATTTTGCGGAATAGCGCACCAGGTATGGAAGCCGTTTATAAAAATGCAGAATAAAAGACTTCAGTAGAATAAAAAGTCTTTAGCGAATTAACGATAAAAAATCTTTAACGAATTAACAATAAAAAGTATCAACCGTTGCTCCCGTCTCGCTGTCCGTTGGGCAACCTCTCGATAATAAATAAAGTAGAGGCAAGATCACATGCAAATACTACCGCTCGGTTCCAGAGCTGTTTGTCTATTTGTTGCATTGGCCAGTAGCGGCCTTTGTGTGCAAACAACAAACGCACAAACCATTAACATCAATCCTGTTAACGCAATTGGCAGTACCAATTTACAACCTGCCAGTTTTGCCATCGATAACAATGGCAGCACACGTTGGGAATCCAGCCACGGCGTTTCACCCAGTTCACTTACGCTCGATTTAGGGCAGGCATATGCGCTCAATCAGGTGGTGATTAATTGGGAAGCCGCCAATGCCGCGAGTTATGAGTTGCTTGGCTCCAACAATAATTCCACCTGGACGCAAATGAGCTTGCGTACTGGCGGTACGTTTGGCAATCGCACTGATACAGTTGGTGTGAATGGTACTTATCGTTATGTGCGCATGAATGCATTAACGCGCAGCACCGGTAATACCTGGGGTTACTCTATTTTTGAAATGGATGTGTTCGGTGCATTGCCGGTGGCTTCTTCATCCAGTGCGGCGGCGGGCAATTGCAATTCCGGTTGCGTCACTACATTGAATAGCACTACCTTGCGCGCAACCGTAAACCAGGCGGACATTGTTGATATACATTACCGCATCAACAATGGCGCACAACAAAATGTGCGGATGAATGTATCCGGTAGCAACTGGACTTACGACATTCCCAATTTAAAAACGACGGATGTGGTAAGTATTAATTTCACTATTATTCGTTCCGGGGCAGGTCAGGATACGCCCTGGCAAAATTATTCGTTGAGCGCTGTTTCAACCAGCACAGCAACATCCAGCTCGTCTCGCTCCAGTTCGCTGCTATCGAGCTCATCGCGCAGCAGCTCGCTTGTTTCGTTAAGTTCATCGCGCAGTAGTTCCTCTACGCCGGTGGCACAATCCAGTTCTTCTATCGCAAGCCTCGGCAATATTGTGCCCTTATACAATTCATCGACGGTGCTTGAAGGCGCAATTCAATTTGATCGCGGCGATGCATTGGTAACGCGCATTGCGGATCGCGGCCGTGATCGCCATGCGAAAGAAGATCAATTCCAGGCTTACGATCACTTCCTCAGTTTTTATTGGGAACATCGCACGGCGGAAATTGAAATTGTCGACTACGTTGCCAAGGGTGGCAGCACCGTGCGTATGAATGTGAAAACCCAATTTAAATTGAATGATACTGAAGCGGAAAATCGCTGGTTCTATCGCGGTGTGGGCACTGTGGCCGAGTATTACGATAACGGCACCATGAATGTGATCGATAATTTAAATTATTACAAAGAGCGCAGCTACAACGCGCGCGAAGGCCGTAATATTCGAATCGGCGATAAACTCGAATTTGAATTAAGTCAATTCCTCGATCACACCGTTCCCCACGGTCGTTCGGCTTATTACGGTACGACGTATTTATACATCGTCGGTGAAGGCTTGGTACCTTGGGATATTACCGGTAATTTCGGCACCATTGGTGGCAGAAAAGATTCGGTAAAAATTCCGGAGAAAGCCTGGTTAGGTGGAAAGACAACTTTGCCTTACAACCATACCAATGAACCGGATAATCATTTCATCCAAATGGCAACGAACCTCGCATCGATTAACGGCCAGCCATTTGTATTAGGGCGCCGAGTGCATCACGCATCATTTGTTGATGGTTCGCACGATGAACATGTTGCTGATAATGGAATTTTCCCTGATACCGTCGGTAAAGCCGGCCCGCATTATGTGCATGATCGCTGCGCCGGTTGCCATGTGCGTAATGGTCGCGCGGCACCAGCGCCCGTTGGTCAGCCGTTAGAAAAATGGGTATTTAAAGTTGCTGATGCGAATGGCAATCCGCATCCAAACCTTGGCCGTTCCTTGCAACCAAAATCATCTGGTGGCGTTGCGAGTGAAGGGCAAGCATCGATTGCATTCTGGAGTGAATCAAACGGTTTGCGTAAACCCAATTATCAATTTAGTGGCGTAACACCCGCGCGTTTTTCTGCGCGCGTTGCACCGCAATTAGTCGGTATGGGTTTATTGGAGGCAATTCCTGAATCTGCAATTCTTGCGAAAGAAGATATCAACGATGCTAACGGCGATGGCATTTCCGGTCGCGCCAATCGCATCACCGATCCATCCGGCCAAACCCGTTTGGGCCGCTTTGGTTATAAGGCGGGAACGACCAGTGTGAAGCATCAGGTTGCTGCAGCATTTAATGCGGATATGGGGGTGATGACCAGCGTGTTACCAAATCCTGATTGCGGTTCTGCGCAAACGGATTGCGGTGCGAGTGGTTCGGAATTATCTGACACGCATTTAAATAATTTAGTGAAATATATTTCAACACTCGGTGTGCGCCCGCAACGCAACCTTAATGACGCCGCTGTACAGCGTGGCGAAACACAATTCGCAACCATTGGTTGTGTTGCTTGCCACACGCCGTCACACGTGACCAGCCAATATCATCCACTCGGTGAATTGCGCAGCCAAACGATCAAGCCTTATACCGATATGTTGCTGCATGATATGGGCGCGGATCTCGCCGATAATCTTGGCGAAGGCCAGGCGAGCGGCGCTGAATGGCGTACTGCGCCACTGTGGGGGTTAGGTTTATCGGCATGTGTAACTGGCGGTGTCACTGAAGCTGCACAAGGTGCGCAAGTCTGCACACCAGTACACAGCTATTTACACGATGGCCGCGCACGCACGATTGAAGAAGCAATCTTGTGGCACGGTGGTGAAGGCCAAGCGGCGAAAAATGCGTATCAAGCATTATCGTCATCACAAAAGCAGGATGTGTTGCGCTTCCTTGAGTCGTTGTAATTTTTAAACTGTTTTTGTAGCTGTCTTTGCCCCGGTTAATTACCGGGGCTTTTTTTGCGCATTGGATTTACTTTTCATCTCCTGACAATTTTTGGTCAGGATCGGGTTTACTCTGGAATTACTGAATCCCCCTTTGGCTACGCGCCCCGTTTCAAAGGGAGATTTATAACCTAACAGGAAAAGTAAAATGCCAGACTCCACCACCTCCCAACGTATCTACCGCCTGGACCGTTTCATCGTCCCGTACGTCGCACGTGAAGAATTCCTCGCACGCGTCAAAGCCACCCATCAAATACTCAATGAGCAACCCGGTTTTATTCAGGATTTTTTACTGGAGCAACCGGTAGATGAAAATACGTTTGCATTGGCTACAGTAGTAGAGTGGGAAAATTCGAGCTTTATTGAAAACGCACGCGCTGTTGTCAAAGAAATGCACCAGAAAACCGGCTTCAACGCGCAGGAAACTATTGCGAGTTTGGGAATTAAAGCGGAGTTCGGTAGCTACCAACGTATTCGTTAAATCAACACTTAAAAATTTAATCAACCGGAGAAAGGAATTATGAGCAGTCCATCCCCCAGTGTTATTTCGCATGTGTCTATTGGTATTAATGACTTTGATAAAGCGCGCGCATTTTACGATGCGGTTATGCCCGCAGTAGGTGCAAAAGTCATTATGGAGCACCCTGGCGCTGTTGCTTATGGTCGCCAGTTCCCCGAGTTCTGGGTACAGACACCACATGATGGAAAACCCGCAAGCATCGGCAATGGTTTCCACATTGGCTTTATTGCCGACAACAAAGAACAAGTACATGCCTTTTATGATGCCGCCATCGCCGCCGGCGCAACTTGCGATGGTCCTCCCGGTCCGCGCCCGCTGTATGGCGAACCTTATTACGGATGTTTTGTTCGCGACCTGGAAGGCCACAAAATTGAGGCGTCGTTTTGGGATGAAGAACTCGCTGCAGCGCTTTCTGGAAACTGATTTTATTTTTTCGATATAAATTATTTCTGATCGGAAGACATAAACATCTGCATAATTGTGTTATGCAGATGTTTATTATGTCCACATCAAAAAAATCGCAGGAGTGTGTTGTGATGCAATCAATCCACAATCCATCTGTTGCTGAAGTATTTAAAAAATATCCACCCGATATGCGCAAACGATTATTATTTTTGCGCACGTTAGTCCTGCAAACGGCGGATGAATTGCAAGTCGGCGAGATAGAAGAAACTTTGCGCTGGGGCGAGCCCAGTTATATCGCCAAACAAGGCAGCGCAATTCGCATGGATTGGAAGGAAAACGATCCGGAACACTACGCACTTTATTTCAACTGCAACACCACACTCGTCGAAACCTTTGAGGCGCTTTACGGCCATTTATTTTGCTATGAAGGAAATAGGGCGATTGTTTTTACGCGCATGGAGTTGATCCCTGTAAAGCAGTTGAAACATTGCATTGGTTTATCCCTGCAATATCATCGCCTTAAACATCTTCCTTTATTGGGTGCCGGGCCGGTTGTTTAAGCCGCTGTCTAATTTCCCTGTTGCTTACTGATTTCCTTATTTCTCCTCACTCCTGATTCAAGCGTATAATGCGCGCCTTTATCGTATCCCCCGATTGATTGACCTGAGAAAAGGCCGAGCCATGTCTGAAGTCCGTACCCGTATTGCCCCGTCGCCCACTGGCGATCCCCACGTAGGCACCGCCTATATCGCCCTGTTCAACCTGTGTTTTGCCCGTCAGCACGGCGGCAAATTCCTGTTGCGCATTGAAGATACCGACCAAACCCGCAGCACTCCTGAATCCGAGCAAGCGATTCTGGACAGCCTGCGCTGGTTGGGTTTGGAGTGGGACGAAGGCCCGGATGTCGGCGGCCCGCACGGCCCGTATCGCCAAAGCGAGCGGATGGATATCTACGGTAAATACGCATTTGAACTCGTCGAAAAAGGCCACGCCTTTTATTGCTTCGCCACTGCTGAAGAGCTGGACGAGATGCGCCGCGAGCAACAAGCGCGCGGCGAAACGCCCAAGTACGATGGCCGCGGTTTGTTGCTCTCGCAAGAAGAAGTCCAGGCGAAATTAAATGCGGGCGAGCCTTACGTTATCCGCATGAAAATCCCGGAAGAGGGCGTGTGTGAAATCGACGATATGCTGCGCGGCAAGATCGAAATCGAATGGTCGCAAGTGGATATGCAAGTGCTGCTCAAAGGCGACGGCATGCCCACCTATCACCTCGCCAACGTGGTGGATGATCACCTGATGCAAATCACCCACGTGATTCGCGGCGAAGAGTGGATCAACTCCGCGCCCAAGCACTTGAAACTGTACGAATACTTCGGCTGGCAAGCACCGGTGCTGTGCCACTTGCCGCTGCTGCGCAACCCGGATAAATCCAAACTCAGCAAACGCAAAAACCCCACCAGCATCCTGTATTACAAACGCATGGGTTATTTGCCGGAAGCAATGCTCAACTACCTCGGTCGCATGGGCTGGTCAATGCCGGACGAGCGCGAGAAATTCACCCTCGCCGAAATGCAGGAACACTTTGACCTGCTGCGCGTGTCATTAGGCGGCCCGATTTTCGATGTAGAAAAACTCAACTGGCTCAGCAGCCTGTGGATTCGCGAGAACTTCACTATTGAACAACTCGCCGAGCGTTTGCACGACTGGGCCCTCAACAAAGAAACCCTGTTGCAAGCCTTGCCGCACGCCCAATCGCGCATGACCACTCTCAGCGACTTCGCCCCGCTCGCCGGCTTCCTCGTCAGCGGCATGATGCCCCTGACGGAAGCAAGTTTTGCAGGCAACAAGCTGGACGTGGAAAAACAAAAGGAATACCTGCAATTCGCCCTCTGGCGCTTGGAAGCCCTGCGCACCTGGGAGCGCGACAACCTGTTCGCCGAACTCAAACTGCTCGCCGACCAAATGGGCATCAAAATCAAAGACGCCCTCGCGCCCGTATTCGTCGCCATTGCTGGCACCACCGCGAGCTTCTCGGTCGTGGACTCCATGCAAATCATCGGCCCCGACATGAGCCGCGCCCGCATCCGCCACGCTATCAACGCGTTAGGTGGCTTTGGCAAAAACAAACAAAAGGACCTGGAAAAGCTCTACACCAAACTGGGTGCAACCGCAGAAGAGCCAGCTGCCAACAGTTAACCGCTTGATTTATCGATAAAAAAACCGGAGTGCAAGCCCCCAATTTTTGCTTGACACTCCGAGGGCAGCTGCATAAAATGCGCGCCACTCAGAGACAGGATGTCAATGAATCTGGGGCTATAGCTCAGCTGGGAGAGCGCAACACTGGCAGTGTTGAGGTCTGCGGTTCGATCCCGCATAGCTCCACCAAATTAAAAACCCGCTTATCGCAAGATAAGCGGGTTTTTTGTTTTCCGTTTTAGCTAGTTGGAATTGTCATTTGCTTTTTCCTGCACGGACTGCCAATACATTCGGTTGTACCAATCCTCGCGCGCTAGAGAGGAGGCGTTGATCTCAATGCCTTTTGGAACCTCTGCATCAAGCAAGATGAAAGCGAGTCGTTCAGAGAGTCGAGCGAAATGCCAGTGAGCTACAGCAATTGCTTGAGTATTGTGCCTTTGCCGTAAACCGTGTGCCAGAGAGTCACGAATTTGTTTTAAGCCTGGTTTTTTTTCATTGCCTGAAACTGGCCACAAATCTGAAATATATCGGCTAAAGCTGGGATGGCTATTTTGAAAATTTTTAAGCCTCACTATGAAGCTTGGGGATGGGTTTTTGGCTTTAGCGATTAGTCCGTCTATTCGCGAGGCAAGTATGTCGGCATGAATCTCATTTTCGCTTTGGATCTTTAATTTTAATTTGAGCAGTGCCGAGATAAGCGCATCATCTGTTTCTTTAAGTTTCTTTTTCTCTTCTGCAGTTAATTTCTCAAGCGATATCACCTGCTCTAAAACGCTAAATAAAGCCAAAAAATTTGATGAGGTTGTTTTCTCAATATGTGGTGCTAATGCCACAGATAGTAATGTTACCGCTTCCTTCAAATCGGCTTTGGCGACTAGAAATTTTTCCACCAAAGCTTGTGCATGTGATTGAAATTCATTTGCAAGGCATAGATTCTGAATCGGCTCTAGTGCCATGTCAGGTGCCAGATTAGGATCAAGAGGATAAATCCATGTTGTTTCTGTACTATCGCCTTTACGCCACTCCCAGCCATGTAGAGTGATTGCTTGCCGAGTTAGTATTGACAGTGGTGTAAGAACATCTCGGATTTTATTCGAAAGCTCTGCAATACAGGTAGTTTCACTTTCTTCACAATTTATTTCCGCAGCGAAGCTAGCATAAATCTTCGCCGTAATGTCTTTTTTGTCAACATGGTGGATAGATCAGTACTTGATGAATCGAATCTCGCCAAGCTCTGCTGTATTTAATTTGAAGAGCTCTACTTCCATGCTTGGTATATTTGAATAGGTCAAAACTCTTGCATCGAAATGATTTTGAAAGAATCTTATTGGCGATAGATTAAATCTGAGCAATGTTTTTTCGTTTTTAAAATTATTTAATCGTACTGAAAGTCTACCTGCAGATTCAATTTTAAAGGTTCCTCTGGCATGTTTTCTACGAGTTCTGCCTTCGGGCATTGATCGATACCAAAGATCCTGAATTTCAATATCATAATTCCCGTTTATGCTATGCAGTGTGCACGGGTTTTCTAGATGAGGAAGTTCATTATTTGTTAGTGGGATTTCTATTGAAATATCTGCGGGTAAGCCGCTTGATGGTGGCTCGGAGATTCGGCATTCTGCCTCTAGCTTGTTCCCTTTTGCATCGGTTATTACTGCGTCGAAGGAAGTGTTTTTGAGATTCATGTGTTTCTCTGATTAATGCAGGGGGTATGATGCACAACCAATATGGAATTAATTCCTTGTTTTTATGGTGCTAAGCCAAGTAACTATGTCTTTAAAATCTTTGCCATCAAGCATCGCCTCACTAGCGATTAAGCTCTTTGATCCCTTACTAAAAGAAGAGGTGGTAACCAGAACTCCTTTATTAGCTTTAGTGTTTGCCTGAGACACTGTTCCTAATAACGCTCTCATTATCTCTGGCTTTATCGGACGATTTGGAGAATATTTCTTGCATTCAATGGCAATTATGATTGGTGTGTCCCCTACTGTTTTCGTGGCAATAATGTCTCTACCTTTGTCGTTGCTTCTTGGTGTGATAACAACATCTAATCCCATTTTTTCGTACAATTCGGCAATGAAATACTCAAAATCTCTAGGCGATAATCCGTGCATGAATTGGGGGTCTTTTCGTATCTTGTCAAATATTTTAATTGGTAAGAAGCCAACTCTCTCCATTCTTTCCTGAATCCCTTCTGGAAGAATAATATGAGGCGGTTCTTCATCATGCTTATCGTCACCATCATCTTCAATGCTGTACTCGCCGAGATATATGTTTCCTTGATTAAGGATTGATAATTGCTGCTCTATCCGGTCATAACCCGTTATCGAGGTTAGGTCTTTAAAAATTTTTGTATTGATATTTAATCCATAAATTGATTTTTTTAAGTACTCTGCTTTCAGATGGTTCTTTTGTATTTCAATCGCTTCGTTCCAAATGGTTAATTTCTGATTTGCGTCTTCGAATTCTCGGAATGAGTTTAATTGTTTTATTAGCTTATCTGTAACTGTATCGAAAAATGTATGATGCTTGTCTAACTCATGCACAGAGGATAACAATTCGCTTATTTGGCTTTGAGTTTCTAATCCTAAAGTTAGCCTATCTATTTTATTGATGTTTCCAAGGAAATCGTTTTTTAACTGGTCGCTATGTAATGAGAGTTCTGTAAATTGCTCGAGAGATGTAAAAGGATTGATCAATTTATGGATTTTTTCCTGCTCTCTAAGAATATCAAAAGCTTTAGCTTTATTGCCTGTAATCTCATCTATTCTGGCTTACTCGGCAAGGAGTTGGGATATGTACGAATCGTTTATAGGATCTTTCATTTAAAGCTCCCCCTCTTTTGTTGCAATCTTTTATTAGCTAGTGAGTTGTCGGTACCCATCTTGGTGTCAGATACCATACATATTTATCCGGTATAACTAAGAAGCTCTCAGCATGTATTAACGCCATTTGAGTCAAGGATCTTAGCGCTTTTTAGACTGTATTCCCACAGTCGTTTAATACTGTAATTGGTTGATTTTGAATGTGCCAAATGTCGCTTCTGTAGTAGCGACATTTGGTCTGCTAATCTACTTGCTAGAGTTGTTTATGATATCCCTAACCCGAAACAACAAATCCCCCAGCCCCGCAATTGCCTGCGCAGGCAATTCCACCTCTTGAGTAATTTTCTCGCAAAGTGATTGCAGTAAAACAATCTGTTCTTGCAGTTGAGTCGCTTTTTCTTCCTGGGTTTGTTTCTGAATGTCGTAGCCGATGCTTTCAAGATGGTCGCCGTCGGGCGAGTGGATTTCTATGCAGCTTTGTTCGTAGTAGTTGAACTGAAACGGATTGAGCGTGATAACGCATTGGGATTTGGTGGCGGGCACCAGGTGGGTAATATTATCCATAACACAGCCTCACAGTTTGAGTTTTTAAACCGCCGCAATGAAGTCGTAATTCATGGAGGCGGACTGAGCAGGGTTACGACCACCGGCCTCAAACCAACACCGGCCCATCCGAAGATGGCCCCACCCAGCCGCCATAACGTAGGCGTAGCTGTGCGAGGACACAAAGCATGCGCAGTCACGCGCCTTGTGCCGGTCTGAGGAACTCCGGGGGTCGTAATCCCGACAGCGGATTTTGCCGCTGCGCGGGCAGGTTAGTGGAAGGGGTTTTTACTGTCAATGTGAATGCTGGAGATGTCCTTCGTCCGGAAACAAAGGGCAACTGTAGATGAAAGAGGAATTTCTTTACTAATCGATTTAAGATGCGCCGAAATGGAATCATTAATAAGGACGTGCTATGAACAAGAAAACATCAACGTTAAATAATGGCAACACAACTCAATTGTTGGGCGATATTCGCCAACTTATCGAAGCCAGCCGCCGGGAATTAGCAGTTACAGTAAATAGTTCGTTGACGTTGCTTTACTGGCACATCGGCCAACGTATACATGGCGAAGTTTTAAAGGGCGAGCGGGCAGGTTATGGTGAGCAAATTGTTTCATCACTGGCGAAACAATTGGAAGCCGAATATGGTCGTGGTTTTTCCGGCAAAAGCCTGCGTCATATGCTGCGCTTTGCTGAGGTGTTCCCTGATGTCGAAATTGTCTCCGCACTGCGGAGACAATTGAGTTGGACGCATATCAAAACGTTGATCTACGTCGACGATCATCTCAAACGTGACTTTTATCTCCAGTTATGCCAGCAAGAGCACTGGAGCACTCGTGTTTTACAAGAGCGGCTGGATTCAATGTTGTTTGAGCGTACAGCGCTTTCGCGTAAGCCTGAAGATCTTATCGCTAGCGAGTTGGACAACTTACGACAATCCAATCAGTTAACACCTTCCTTGGTGCTCAAAGATCCCTATATTCTGGATTTTCTTGGCCTTAATGACCGTTATCTGGAAAAAGACTTTGAAGATGCAATCCTACGCGAGTTAGAACACTTCTTATTGGAGCTGGGCATCGGTTTTACCTTTGTTGCGCGGCAAAAGCGTCTTCAAATAGACAATAATGATTTCTACATAGATCTGTTACTTTACAATCGCCGCATGAAACGCTTGGTTGCTATCGATTTGAAGTTGGGTGATTTTAAAGCCGAATACAAAGGTCAAATGGAATTGTATTTGCGTTGGCTGAGTAAGTATGAGCAAGAATCCGATGAGGCATCGCCGCTAGGTATTATTTTATGCAGCGGCAAAAAACAAGAACAAATTGAGTTGCTAGAATTGGATGCAAGCGGTATTCATGTAGCGGAATATCTCACCCAACTACCACCGAAGCATGTGTTGGAATACAAACTTCATCAAGCGATTGAGCAAGCGCGAGAGCGTTTGCAATCAACACGCCCTAGTGCAAAATAATAGAGCTGACTATTTATTAGAACCGGGTGCGCTAAAGTTACGAACCCGCTTTGCTAACATGCAATTGCATATTCAACGCTTTGAGCACTTTAAGAATTGTCGCAAAGCTGGGGTTTTCTTCACCGGATAAAGCTTTATAAAGGCTCTCGCGGCCGAGGAGGCAGTTTTAACTTTAATTGTTCGGTACACATAGTCCTTCATCCAGGAATGCATCCGAAAGTCTCTTGAACGTCATTTGGTATGAAGGAATTCCATTTTGTAAAGCGACTCTAATATCTTCCAAAAATGTCCATGTTATTTTTTTCCATTTAAAGGAACTAAAGTTTATTGCGTCTTGAAAAATCATTGTTGCAGCTAGGGTGGAATTATTGATGACAGTGATATTTGATGGAAATGGATGAGGCGGTGTAATTCGAGTAATGCTGAAAAAGTCCTCTTGTCCATCATTTGCCATGGGATGGACATGGCTTGATGCGTAATCATATCCATAGCTATATAAAAACTGCATATCCATTTTCTTTGCTACTGCTTCTGCTTTTGGTCGTCTCCAGGTTGGTTTCTGCTCGCCTAATCTGCGGGCTCTATTTTTTTGGTCATTGTTTAGATCATAAACCCAGCCTGTGGCTTGGTGTTTAAATTCAGGATCACTTTTTACTTTGTTTTGTGCGTTGTATTGTTGGTAAAAAGACCAATCATCGAACTCTGAAAATTCATCATTTTCGCCAATAGAGCGCAGATGAAACATTCTATCTAGAAGGCTTCGGTGTAATATCCATGCGCTTTGAAAATCTGAGATATCCCATAACGCAAGAATTCCTTTAAGAGTCATTGCTGAACGTGCCATAAAATTTCTGATAATTATATTTCTTGAGTCGCACTCGTATTTCGCTAGAGAAATTAAAAGCATTCCAGCCGCTACGTGTAACGTTTGAGCAATGAAGATCTGATTTTTTTCATCCGACCAATTAGGTTGGGTATTGGGCGTGGAGCTCATTGAATGCGCCTTTTTAATTTGTTTAGTCAATTAAAGCGATGGCATCGGCTTTATGATCCGGTGCAAGGTGAGCATATCGAAAAGTAGTATTTAAGTCAGCGTCGCTGCATAACTCTCTAACCGTAGTTAGGGGAACTCCTTTCGTCGCTAGTTTTGATGCAAAATCGTGCCGCATGTCATACCAGCGATTGGTTGCCACATCATTAGGTTGACGATTCCCAAAAAGGGACTCATCATACCCAAATTGGGACTTTTGAGCTTTGGCAGTTATGAATAACCTAAAACCCCTTAATTTGGGCGATGCCCTTTTCAGTAAAACCCAGCAAAAGGTGTTTGGCCTGTTATTTACCAAGCCTGACCAGAGTTTTTTTGCCAATGAGATTGTGCGTTGGGCTGGCTTGGGTAAAGGCACAGTAATGCGCGAGTTGGAGAAACTGCATGCTGCTGGTTTAATTAGCCGCGTCCAAATTGGTAATCAAAGTCACTACCAGGCAAATCGGGATTGCCCTATTTATGCTGATATCGCGGCCATAGTGCGTAAAACCTTTGGCATTGGTGATGTGATCAAAGCCGGATTGGCTTCATTGGAAGCGCAGATTGTGCAAGGGTTTATTTATGGTTCGATTGCTAAAGGAGAAGCTACCGCCAGTAGTGATATAGATGTGATGTTGGTGGGCTCTGAATTAAGTTATACCCAAGTCATGGAATTGCTTTCGCCGATTGAGGAAATACTTGGGCGCACCATCAATCCAACCATTTATACTGCACAAGATTTTGCAAGCAAGCTTGCGGCGGAAAACCATTTTTTGCAGCGAGTGATGGAGCAGGCGCGAATTCCTTTGTGGAATGAAAATCTGGCAGAAAAATCTAAATAGAAATGTAAGGAGGCGTATATGATTGAACAATTGGAGAATTTAGTTCGCACGGGTGGTTTAAAAACCGAACCGCCTGATGCAAATGAATCCGCTGGCTTGCTGCGAAGCGCAATGGATCGCTTGAAAGATGCAAAAAATCCCGCGTTAAGTTTTGCCAGTCGTTTCGACTTGGCTTACAACTCTGCGCATGCACTTGCGTTATATGCATTGCGCCAGATGGGATACAGGTCAGACAAACGCTATTTGGTATTTCAATGTTTGGCATACACTGTTGTTGATGTTAGCAAAATCCAAATCCGTATTTTTGCGCTTTGCCATGAACGTAGAAACCTGGCTGAATATGAAGGTTATCTGGATGTAGATGAAACTCTTCTGGCAGAGTTGTTACGGGCAACAGATACGCTGCTCGAAAAAATAAACCAGCGTAAGTAGCTTTTAATGAAGAATCAAAAGTAAATACGCATAAAACAATGTTTTATGAAATATTAACAACTACACGATTTTAATAATAACCCAGTGACCCCCATGCAAAAATCCAATACCCCTTTTCGTGTACTCTTCGCAAGCCTGATCGGCACCACCATTGAGTTCTTCGATTTTTATATTTATGCCACAGCCGCCGTGCTGGTGTTCCCCACATTGTTTTTCCCATCGGGCGATCCAACTACCGCGACTTTACAATCGCTGGCGACCTTTGCGCTTGCGTTTTTTGCACGGCCAATTGGCTCGGCGTTGTTTGGGCATTATGGGGATCGTATCGGGCGCAAGGCGACGTTGGTTGCCGCCTTGATGACGATGGGTATATCCACCGTGTGTATTGGTTTATTGCCAACTTATGAATCCATCGGGATTGCTGCGACGTTACTGTTGTGTCTGTGCCGTGTTGGTCAGGGGATAGGTTTGGGTGGTGAGTGGGGCGGTGCTGTGTTGTTGGCGATTGAGAATGCGCCGGAGAAAAAACGTGCGTGGTACGGCATGTTTCCGCAGTTGGGTGCGCCTATTGGCTTTTTCTTTTCGACCGGTGTGTTTTTATTGTTAACGCATAATTTAAGCGAGGCGGATTTTTTTAGCTGGGGTTGGCGAATTCCATTTGTGGCGAGTGCGTTGTTGGTGATTGTTGGTTTGTATGTGCGTTTAAGTCTGGAAGAAACGCCGGCATTTAAAGAGGCGATTAAAACGGAAAAGCGTGTGCCTGTTCCTATGTTAACCGTGTTGACTCAGCACACACGTATATTATTCCTGGGTGCATTTTTGGCGATAGCGGCATTCGTGGTGTTTTATCTCACTACAGTGTTTTCGTTGGGCTGGGGAACCAGTAAGTTGGGTTACACCCGCGAGGATTTTTTAATACTGCAATTGTATGCGGTGTTTGCGCTTATGCTGATGATATGTGTATCGGCTTTGGTTGCAGACAGAATCGGCCGTCGCGCGATGATGATGATTTCAGGGATTGCGGTTTTATTGTTTGGTTTGAGTTTTTCTTCCTTGCTAAATTCAGGATCAGACATCGGGGTTTTAATTGCGTTGTCGATAGGGTTTGGTGTTATGGGGTTAACCTACGGTCCACTCGGCACTGCGCTCGCTGAAATTTATCCTACCGAAGTGCGTTATACCGGTGCATCGCTCAGCTTTAATTTGGCGGGAATTATTGGTGCTTCCTTAACGCCGGCAATTGCCAGCTGGCTAGGCACTCATTATGGCCTGCCGTTTGTTGGTTATTATATTGCGGTTGCCGGAATATTAACGCTGCTTGCCGCGTTTGCCTTGTCAAAAGCACTGGCAAAATAAGATGTTTCAGCGGCAACAATACTTTAGTTATATGCCGTAATTGCTCACCTGATTTTTTTCATTAACCTCGCTTTACAGGGAAAGTTTTACAGGGTGAGGTGATGGCATCCGGTTGCGGGTGTTGCAGCACAATTCTGGTGCATGATTTTATGAGTGCTTGCCATGCCAGCAGTTAGTGGGTGGGGCTTGTTGATCATCATCCGAATGGTACAATTCGTGCCTTTGCTAACAATAAATTAATTACGATCCTTCAAAAATTCACTAGCTATTCATTTAACAAAGCGGCTTATTCATTAATAAGCGCGGTTCAATGGGTATTTTGCACAAAATCAATTTACACCCACAGATCCAGAAATAGGATAAACGGTTATGGAAAAGTTCGAGGCGCGGCAGTTTACCGCCCGTTACAATAAAATAATGCTTTATACATTTTTTGCCGTCCTGCTGGTTTCGGCATTACTTATTGCCATTCAAACAGTCAGCGAAGAAGAGCATGAAAAAAGCCAGCTGATTGAGCAGTTCAAAACGGAATCGGTGGCGATCGATAACTTGCTGGTTCGCGTTACCGTACTGTTGGATATGATGCAAACCAACGCCCAGGATTTTTTTCAGGACCCACGCATCTCTTCCAGTAGTTATCTGAAAAGCCTTTCCGTAATCGGCACCAACGGGTATGGATTGGACAATATTCCCTCACCCTATTCGGC
Source organism: Cellvibrionaceae bacterium (assembly GCA_021151825.1). Taxonomy (GTDB): domain Bacteria; phylum Pseudomonadota; class Gammaproteobacteria; order Pseudomonadales; family Cellvibrionaceae; genus Cellvibrio. Next base: position 75,997 of record JAGKWQ010000003.1, on the reverse strand, counting down.
GGAAGACACGGGTAATTTAACGGGCGAAGGGAATGTGGCAGCGTTTAACAAGGATTTAAATAACGATGGCGTAACCACGTTCAATAGTGATTTGAAAAACGAAATTGAAATGGCGTTCGCTCTGAACAGTTCTTTTAAATCTACGCGCGATAGCGTGCCCAATGCAGCTTGGGTTTATTACACATCCAAAAATAAATTCATCAATATTTATCCCTGGGTGCCTTCCTCAGAATTCAAATTTAGCGATAAGTTGTATAAAAAAGAGTTTTATACCCTGGGTGTTCCTGAGTCCAATCCGGATAGAAATATTTTCTGGACCTCGGTTTACCTGGATGAGGCCGGTAAAGGCACTATGGTGACTGCTGCAAAACCGGTTTATCGCCACAACGAATTTTTGGGAACCGTTGCGATTGATTTTACGCTGGAAGAGCTTGGAAATTACGTGAAGGAATTCAGGCCCGGAATAGGGGAGATGTCCATTGTCAATTCGGCAGGTCAGTTGCTCGCGCATACCACTATAAAATTAACAGATACATCGACGTTTAAAAATGCCTTGCCCGAAGGCATCGATGCTGAAGATATTAACGCGTCTTGTCAGGATCTGAATCTGGTACAACTCAGCCAGGGTTATCAATATATTTGCTATCAATTAAAAAATGCGCCCTGGCAGGTTATCTATATTGAAAAGAAACAGCTTTTCATTGCGCGTATTTTTTCTTCAATCGGGATTGTTTTTATTGTCCTGCTGGCGTCATTAGGTATCTTGTTATATGTGATCAAGAAGATTACCTTTCGTGAATTTATTTATCCGGCGGCATCGTTGGTGCGTCATATATCAAAGCAAGGTACCGATAAAAATGCGCCCAATCGTTTGATCCCTGCGGCGTGGAAGCCCTGGTTTTATAAAATCAGCGAAACATTCCAGCAGAACAGAAACCTTATTAATGAAATTAAACAAAAGAACACCGAATTAACCGATCTCAATATTGCACTTGAGCGTTACATGCCGAAATTTATTTTAGTGGTGAGCCTGGAATCTAATTCAGGTGCGACTACTGTCGGCAGTTATTTTGCAGGTAGTCTGGCGAAAGGGCGCAATGATAAAAAAACCGTTTATATGGAGTACCCGGTCAACCAGCACACGAGCGGCCGTTTTGGTTATGACGAACAAGAGCGAATATATAAGCATGCCAATGGTTTTGATATCTGGAATGATTTTGATTTGGGTGATGTGCCGGAAGAGGCTGAATCTTCGTTGTTGATGACCCAAATACTTAACCAGTACGCCAATATTGTCATGCATGCATCGATTAAAGGCGATGTTGATCGTTTCATTGATGTTTACCTTGAGCCCTTATTCCGTTACACCAAAGCTATTGTAGTGATGGTTCCAAATACCGACGCAACCGGTGAAAAAACGGCAGCAGTGGTTAAAAGCATTCAGCGTCATGTGCGTCAGGATCAAACCACGTTATACACCGTATTGAACCGGGTGAGTGACAATGCAAGCGTTAACGCGAAAGTGGATTTTGATATTCCCTATATTGCGGGTTTGCCCGTTGTTGGCGGTACGGAATTTTCTATTCCCGAGCGTGCGACAAAAGTAATCAATGAAATTGTTGAGCGAATAGAGCGCGTGCATCAAGTATGCATATTTATTCCTACCACCATTAACATTGATCAACCTTTTGACTCCACCCTGTATGTGAATAGGACTATGGTATTCCTCGGTGAAAAATTTGGTGGAGCTACTTCCTCGCAAGCAAAAGGGGTATGGAATAGCGATAGTTCAGGTATTGTGAATGAAGTGGTCCATCTGGTGGTTTCTTACACCACGGAAGATGATCTTAACAAGTTCGCGAATGAAGTGATTGAATATATCAAAGTATTGAAAACTGAACTTCAGCAAGATGCCATGGCACTCGAAATCAACAAAAAAATGATACTGGTATAAAACATGCGGACCAATAACTTCATTATCGGGAAAATAATTTTTTGTGTGCTCGCAGTTATCCTGTCGTTAGGTGTGAAGGCAGAAGAAGTGAAGTACGAAGGTAAAAATCGTATTGAAATTCCGGTCGGAGTTTACATTACCTCCTTGTATGCTCTGGATATCCCTGATAAAAAATTTACTGTTTCTGCATGGATCTGGTCAACCTACGACCCCACGCTACTACCGGAAGATTATAAATTTTATAATAAAATTGAAATTACTAACGCGCGCAGCTGGTCCATTATTGATACTGAAAATTTCACCATCAACAATGACGATGGCACTATTCATACCATGACCAAGTTTGTGGCTGAAATTAATCAGGATTGGGATATCAAACACTTTCCGTTTGATAAACAGGACGTCACCATTAATATTGAAAGTGTTGAGCTGGATTCAGCAAAAATAAAATTTATCCCCGATATGAAAAACAGCCTTGTCAGTGATGACCTGACTTTGTCTGGCTGGAGCATATTGCCGATTAACATCCGCAGTTTTGATTACAAATACCTGACCAATTTTGGGATACAAAGCGGCGCGAAGGGAGTGTATCCCAGAATGTCAATTGTGATTCCTATTGAGCGCCATGGTAACCGGATTTTCTGGACTTATTTTTTAGGCTTCTTTGTGGCTTACGTGATTATTTCGTTGTTATATTTCTTTAACGAAACCATGTTCGAAAGCCGCGTTGGTTTAATCATGTCTGCGTTATTTGCTTGCGTGGGCAACAAATACACGGTTGATTTATTACTACCCTCTACGGATGTGTTTACCCTATCTGACTTGGTGCAAGTTGCCTCATTTATTATTGTTGGAATTGGTCTATTGAGTAGTGTGATGGTTGTGCTATTAACGAAAAAAGGTGCGCAACAAGTCGCTTATAAAATAGACCTTGTTATCACATGGGCGGTTATTATTGGTTATCCATCGGCCATTTATTATGGGGTATTAATGGCGCCTCATTAGAAAATGTTTTAATCAAGATGAACAAAAATTGTCGCTACGCTGTAGCAAAAATGTAGCGGCAATTTACTCTTACCCAACGCATTTTATCGGTTCCCGCTTTCCCATGCCTGAAGTTGTAAACCTTCAACAATCATAGTTACCTGTGTATCAATCGGCCTTTGATCTATGGTTGATGTGATTATTCAAGGTTATCACTGGTTGGTTACGTTCTCGCCAAATATTTTTTAAAATTCTTTGTCACACTTTATGTTGTTGATTCGTCATGGTGGTAACACACCAAACATTACAGGTATAGCTTGAGGTCAGGATGGAAAAGAACAATTGGTTGACAGCACATTTTGAGGAGACGCGGAATCATTTACAGTCGGTGGCTTACCGCATGCTGGGCTCGCGCAGTGAAGCGGAGGATGCGGTTCAGGAGGCCTGGATTCGGTTGAATCGGTCTGATTCGAATAGTATTGATAATCTCAGTGGGTGGCTCACCACCGTAGTGGCCAGGGTTTGCCTTGATATGTTGCGCTCACGTAAAGCGGCGCGCGAGGATTCACTTGAAGAAATAGTGGCCGATCTCCCTGATGAAGGTGAGGGGGATTGGGAAGAAAAACTTCTCATCGCAGATTCAGTGGGGCCGGCGTTATTGCTGGTGTTGGACAAACTCACTGCCGCTGAGCGAATCGCATTTGTGCTGCATGATTTATTCGATCTGTCGTTTGCTGAAATCGCACCAATTATCGAGCGCACAGAAATAGCAACGCGGCAAATCGCCAGTCGCGCACGCCGGCAAGTTCGCGGTGCTACCTTGCCGGCGAAAGATATTGCGCGGCAACAGGAAGTGGTTGCGGCGTTTATGCAGGCGTCCCGGCAAGGCAATTTTGAAGCATTAATCCGCTTGTTGCATCCGGATGTGGTATTGCGGGCTGATGCTACTGCTATCAAGGTTTCTGCAGCCAATAAAGCCAGAGGTGCACCGCAATTTGCGAGCGAAATCCTTGGTGCCAACGCGGTGGCGGATACATTAAATGGCAGTGCCCAAGGTGCGCAATTGTCGCTGGTTAACGGCCTTGCAGGTGCAACTTGGGGGATGAATGGAAAAATTGTTGTGGCGTTTTGTTTTGTGGTTAACGATGGAAAAATCACCAGCATTGACATCGTTATGGATAAACACGCCATCGACAATCTTGATATTCACCTTATCGACAGTAATCAACTACAGCAATAGTGGAGTTAACTCATGAACATTTTTTTATGGATTCTGCAAATCGTGCTCGCATTGCACACCATTATGGGCGCAGTGTGGAAATTTTCCCATACGGCCGAGCAAACCATGCCATCGTTAAAAGTAATTCCGCACGCTGGCTGGTTCGCGCTTGCCGGTGTTGAGCTATTGTGCGCGCTGTGTTTGCTGTTACCTGCAATCTATCGGCCTGCAGGTGCCTATGCTTCCTTCGGTGCTATTGGTATTGCAATCATTATGCTTGCGTTTTGTGCGATAGAGTTACTTTCAGGCAATACCAATATGAGTTCTATCGCCTATTGGTTGGTGGTTGTGACAGTGTGTGCGCTTATTGGTTATGGCCGGTTGGTATTGCGACCCACTGCATGAATTGGGTTGCCATAGGATTCCAGTTGCGTAAATTCTGGAAATGTTCTTTGCCTGGAGTAAAGGACAAATGATTTCCCTGGTATAAATAGATTGTATTGATGCGAATAGATTGCAGCGAACCGGAAATACATCGCATAATCAGGCGGTTAATTCCAGGCTTATAAAAAGCTGCCTATTCGGGATAAAAAATATGGCTATCACTACCTACCATTTTCCACCCGGCAGTAAAGATCCTTTCGATCCATCTTTCGCCGGGAATTATTTTGTTTTTGCAGAGCTGCATTCGAATCTGGCTTATGGCCTTGAAGAGCTAAAGAGTAAAGCCCTGGAAAAATATGTTCCTATAGGACGCACTACAATTATTTTTTGTTATCGTACTGCATTGATCACTCGTGGTGCGGTGCGACAGGAATGGGCATTTACCGATCACCATAATCTAAAAGGGGATTATTACGCGGGTAAATACCTCGTAACGTCTGACCAGCCTGTTAACGGCGATGCTTCCTGGTCTTTGGTAACGGATAGCCTTTACACGGCAATTGAACAGGCGCTTGAACTTTCAACGCAACATGACAATCAATTTCTAGTGTCTATTATTTTGGATAGCCTGATGTGGCATTGAGTGTGTCAGCGTAAAACCAGAACTACTCCTGCTATCAAAAACAAAACCCATGATGCGGCGAGTAACATCCAGGGTAAAACGGGTTTGTTGTGGATCACTACACTTTCTTCCGCTCCATCTTCCGCTTTTTGCTGCGTCAATTGATTGGCAAGCTGCCTTACTTTTTTAGTGCGTTTGTCCAGGTCCCGCGTTTTTTCACTTTGCTGACGTAAAAACATTTCCATGCCGCGCTGGATGCCATTAGCGATAACTTTGGTTTCTGCGGGGGTTTGGCCCTCCGTTTTTATGCTGTTGGCGATTTTTGCGGCTTCGGCGCGAATATCGCGGGCATCCTTCTTTTGTTTGTTTTTTGCGGGTGACGGTGCTGTTGTCGGCTGCGTCATAATCGTAATCCTGGTTGGTTTTACCGGCATTCTAGCAAATGAGCCTCGCTGTTTCCTCTCATATTCCTTTATTTCAATAACTACCTTCGGTGTGTTGCCAGTTTCAGATGTTTGCCGAATGACTGTTTTATATTTTTCCTCAAAACTGATGTGTGTTTTTTTAATAAATTATGAAATGTAAATGAAGATGTTTTGGGCAATTAAGTCTGGTAATGGTACTAAGTCTAAGTAGCTTTATGGAAAGTAATCTTTTTGAAGATAATTTTTTAGAGGAAATTAAAAAATAATTTGATGTGCATAGCAGTCATTATTTTTTTTAATCTGTAAATTTATTTTTTTACGGGATTGGTGGCTAACATTTTTTTGAATTTGTATCTAATAACGGTAATGTAATTAGTGTTGTGTAAGCTATAAAGTTGTTTTTGTAATGATTTCGATGGCTTAAGCCTGCAATAAAATGGCTAAAACACTGGCACAATGCATTGCTGATTATTTAGCATTGAATGATAAATAGAAGGAATTAGATTTTTACTTATTCCAGATTGAAAAAAATCTGAATAAAAAGTTCTAAGAATTGGTGGTCAGATTTTGGTAATGATTATTTAATTAGCTTTTTTCAGCTGATTGGATTTTCCAGTCATTTTTTTAGTTGGTGTTTTCATGCTTCAATTAGTCAAGCTCGCCCTTAAGCGGCCATATACTTGTGCAGTGTTGGCAATATTTTTATTAATTGTAGGAACGCTTTCAGCGTTGCGCATGCCAACGGATATTTTCCCCAATATTCGCATTCCCGTTGTCTCGGTTGCCTGGCAGTACACCGGTATGCCGGCGGACCAAATGTCGGGACGCATTACCACTACTTTCCAGCGCATCCTCACCACTACCGTTAATGATATTGAACATATCGAAGCGACATCCTACGCGGGTTATGGAATTATTAAAATTTTCTTCCAGCCTGGTGTGGATGTTGCGATGGCAAACGCGCAGGTGACGGCGGTTGCGCAAACCATGTTGCGGCAATTGCCGGTGGGTACTGTGCCGCCGTTTATTTTGAATTACGACGCATCCACCGTACCTATTTTGCAAATCGCATTGTCGGGGCAGGGGTTATCAGAACAGGAATTGGGTGATTTGGGTTTTAATACCTTGCGTGGCCGTCTTGTAACTGTGCCGGGCGCATCTGTACCCTGGCCCTACGGTGGCAAGAATCGCCAGATTCAAATTGATTTAAATCCCCAGGCAATACAGGCGCGCGGTTTGTCATCTATTGATGTCGCTAATGCATTGGCTGCGCAAAATTTAATTACGCCGGTGGGTACGCAAAAAATTGGTGATCGTGAATACACGCTGCAATTAAATAATGCTGCGGTCACAATTGATGACCTTGCCAACTTGCCGGTAAAAGTTGTTGATGGTGCGACTGTTTATATTCGCGATGTTGCTACGGTGCGCGATGGCAATCCGCCGCAAACCAACATTGTGCATGTGGATGGCACTAAATCAGTGTTGATGTCAGTGCTAAAAATTGGCACTACATCCACATTGGATATCGTTTCCGGCGTGCGCGCCAAGCTTGACGAAATTAAACCTGCGTTGCCGGCAAATCTACAAACGGTTCCTATTAATGATCAATCTATTTTTGTGCGCGCTGCGGTAAAAGGTGTTGCTATTGAAGGTGTAATTGCGGCGGTGCTAACCAGCTTGATGATCCTGTTGTTTTTGGGAAGTTGGCGCTCTACCACGATTATCGCAACGTCTATTCCGTTATCTATTTTGGGGGCGATTGCGGCACTCTATGCCTTTGGTGAAACGCTTAACATTATGACGCTGGGTGGATTGGCATTGGCGGTAGGTGTTTTGGTTGATGATGCAACGGTAACTATTGAAAATATTAATTGGCACCTTGAGCAAGGCAAAGGTGTGGAGGAATCCATTCTTGATGGTGCTGCGCAAATCGTAACGCCGGCATTTGTCTCATTGCTGTGTATTTGTATTGTATTTGTACCGATGTTTTTTTTGGAAGGTGTGCCGCGCTTCTTGTTCGTGCCTATGGCAGAAGCGGTCATTTTTGCAATGATCACTTCGTTTATTTTATCGCGCACGCTGGTTCCTGCCATGGCGAACTATTTGCTGAAACCCCATGCATCGCATTTGGATGAACATGGTAACGCGCGGCCTTCATCCAATTCACTCGTGCGTTTCCAGCGTCAATTTGAATCGAGCTTTGAACATTTCAGACACGGTTACCGCAATATCCTGGAAGCTGCCATTGTGCATCGCAAAGGTTTTGTCATCGTGTTTATGGCGTTTGTGGTTTTATCGTTTGCATTAATTCCGACGTTAGGGCGAAACTTTTTCCCGGCGGTGGATGGTGGTCAAATCATGATGAAGGTGCGCTTGCCGGTTGGAACTCGCCTGGAAGATTCCGCGATAAAATTTGCCGAGATCCAGGAATCCATTCGTCGCATTATTCCGGCAGAAGAAATTGTAACTATGGTTGACAATATCGGTATGCCAAACAGTTCGATCAGTTTAACGTTTAGCAATACCGGTGTTATCGGCCCGCAAGATGGCGATATTCAAATTGCATTATCTAAAGATCACCAACCAACAGCGCATCACATCAAACGTTTGCGTGAGGTGTTGCCGAAAGAATTTCCCGGTGCGACCTTCAGTTTTCCGCCATCGGATATTGTCAGCCAGATTTTAAATTTCGGCTCGCCGGCGCCGATTGATATCCAGATTCGCGGAAATAATCTGGATGGGAATTTTGATTACGCAACCGCATTGCTAAAACGCATTCGCGAAGTTCCTGGTGTGGCAGATGCGCGCATCCAGCAAACGCGCCAGGCACCGGTATTGAAGGTGGATGTTGATCGTACTCGTGCACAGGAAATGGGGCTTACGATTCGCGACGTTACCAATAATATGGTGGTAAACCTGAGCGGTAGTAGCCAGGCTGCGCCGACGTTTTGGCTTAATCCGGCGAACAACGTTTCCTATCCCATCGTAATGCAAACACCGCAATATCTTTTGGATTCATTGCCTGCGTTGGAAAATTTACCGATTAATAGCACCGCCAGCGATGGCAGCATGCAACTGGGTGGCCTTGCGACTATTGGTCGCGGGGTTACGTCTGGTGTTATCAGTCAATACGATATTCAAACCATGGTGCAACTGCACATGACTACGCAGGATCGCGATCTGGGTGCAGTAGCGGCAGATATTCGCAAAGTATTAAAAGAAACGGAAGCGAGCGTGCCCAAAGGATCGACTGTTCATTTGCTCGGGCAAATATCCACCATGGAAAAATCGTTCAGCGGTTTATTGTTTGGTCTGCTCGGTGCAATTGTGCTGATTTATTTATTGCTGGTTATTAATTTCCAATCCTGGAGTGATCCATTTGTTGTGATCAGTGCGTTGCCAGCGGCGATTGCAGGAATTATCTGGATATTGTTTGTAACCTTTACGCCACTGTCTGTACCGGCGCTGACAGGGGCAATTATGTGTATGGGGGTAGCGACAGCGAACAGTGTATTGGTCATCACCTTTGCGCGCGCCAAATTTGCGGAATTGCAGGATGCAACCGCGGCAGCTATTGAAGCTGGCTATATGCGTTTTCGTCCAGTGTTAATGACTGCACTCGCGATGATAATTGGTATGGCACCTATGGCGTTTGGCCTTGGTGAAGGCGGTGAGCAAAATGCACCGTTGGGTCGCGCTGTTATCGGCGGATTATTATTTGCAACAGTAACCACATTGGTTTTTGTACCTGTGGTGTTCAGTATTATTCATGCTCGTCAACGCGATGAGCAACCTGTGTTAAGTGGAGAAGTTCATGCCTGATTCAACTCACTCACCATTGCAAACTAAACCGGAAACAAGCCGTGCATTGCGCACCAGCGGAATTGTTGTTGGTGTTGTTGCGGTCTCGCTGGTTGCGCTTGGTTTATCCATGCGTGCGTATAGCAATAAGGATTTAAATGAATGGACTGCGGAGCAGGCTATCACAACCGTCGCTATTGTTTCGCCGGTTAAAAGTGATGCAAACCGCGTCCTGGAATTACCGGGGCGTTTTGAAGCATTTGCAACTGCGCCGATTTATGCGCGTGTTCCGGGATATTTGAAAAACTGGCAAGTGGATATTGGCACACCAGTAAAAGCAGGGCAGGTTCTCGGCGAAATTGAAACGCCGGATCTTGATCAACAATTACTGGAGGCGCGTGCGGGTATGGAAAGTGCAAAAGCCAATATGGCGCTTTCAGAATCCACACTGAAACGCACCCAATCTTTGCTTTCCAGCAAAGTAATTTCGCTGCAGGAATATGAAAATCGCGCGAGTGATTTTGAAGCGAAACAAGCGCAATACCAATCCACCAAAGCCAATTTTGAGCGCTTGCAAGTCAACAAAAATTTTGCACGTATCACTGCACCGTTTAGTGGAATAGTGACGGCGCGCAATACCGATATTGGTGCGTTAATTAATATCGGCAGCAGCGCCAGCCCGCCTTTGTTTACGATTTCCGATGCGAGCAAACTTCGTTTGTATGTGAACGTACCGCAAAATTATTCATCCATTATCAAAAATGGCGCTGAAGCAAAAGTGACTGTACCCGAGCACCAGGGTAAAACCTATAAGGCAACTGTAGCGGCATCATCCGGTGCGATTGATGCGGGAACCAGCACGGCCCGTTTGCAGTTAACCCTGGATAATGCATCTGGTGAACTTTTACCTGGTAGTTATGCGCGTGTAAGTTTTGCGGTGCAAAGTACTGCGGAAGCTCTCAGCATTCCTGCCAGCGCATTAATTTTTAATGCGGCGGGTTTGCAGGTGGCGACGGTAGGTGCGGATAGTAAAGTTACTCTGAAACCTATCAGTATCACACGCGATTTGGGTAAATCATTGGAGATCAGTGGTTTGCTGGCGCAGGATAAAGTAATTGATAACCCACCTGATGGTATTAGCAACGGCGAAGCGGTAAATGTAAAAGCACCGAAAGAGCAGGGGTAAACAAACTCACAATTAGTCTTTTGTATAGCAACGGGTTTGCTGGCATCCAAAAAATAACTGGATGTAGCAAACCCGATTTATTTTTCTGTGATTTAAATTTTAAATAAAAATCTCCATTTCTTCGCCGATTTTTTTTCGCATTTCCATTAATTTAATTGCTGTCGCATGTTGCTGTTTATCGTCATCGGTTTGTGGTATCCATTCCGGAACTTTCACCGGTTGTCCGGATTCATCAACTGCAACCATTATTACGATACAGTGTGTCGTCAGGCGGCGATTTAGCGATTTGGGATCACAGGCATTTACCTCAATTGCAATGTGCATAGAGGAGTTGCCGGTATAGATAATCTTGGCCGCTACCTCGACCAGATTACCCACATGAATGGGCGATATGAAGCGAATACCGCCCGCGTAAGCGGTCACACAATAGCGGCTGCTCCAGCCTGCTGAGCAGGCATAGGCGGCAAGGTCGATCCATTTCATGACTGCACCGCCATGAACTTTTCCACCAAAATTGACATCTTGTGGTTCTGCCAGAAAGCGTAGGGTGATATCTCGTTGTGGGCTGCTCATGGGTACCTCGTTATTGAGCAATAGGTCTGGCTTAGAGAATAGAGCAGGTTTATGGTTTCAGCATTCACGTACGCTTAACTCAGCGGCAATACGAAAGATTGGGAAATAACGCCCAAGGGAGATATAGTTCGGCCTGTATACTTAGCCGCCATATCAAAAGGAGCTATCCATGGGTTTCCAGACTATACCTATATTCAGGATATTCGATGAAGAAAAAGCAAAGGCATTTTATGTAGGGTTTCTCGGTATGGCAGTGGATTGGGAGCACCGCTATGAGCCAGGTTTCCCCGTCTATATGCAGGTTTCAAAAGATAATCTGATTTTTCATCTCAGTGAGCACTCAGGTGATTGCACTCCCGGTAGCAAGGTATTTGTTAACACTACAGAATTCGACTCGCTCTATCAGGAAATTTCAGGAAAAAATTATAAATATAATAGGCCCGGTGTTGAAATTGCATCCTGGGGCAACAGAACATTTACCGTGATAGATCCATTTTCAAATCAGATTTTATTCAATGAAATAAAAAATGTTTGATCCGGATAGCTGAGGCTAACAATGAACAATAATCAAAAAATGCTCAAATCCGTTATCGATAGTCTGGATCATTTCGTCATCATTTTAAATCAGGATGCTACGCTTGCAGCTGCCAATAATATTGCTTCTGCGATGTTAGTGAATGAGTCTGATTGTATTGGCAGTCCGGTTTGGTCACTGGGTCTATGGGAAAATACAATAACCAGTGAAAAAACATGGAGCGATTCCTGTCAAATAGCCTGGCAGGGTACTCGCGTTAAATTTATCGAGGCGATTAAATCTTCTGACGGTGAACTATCGTCAATGCATTTTAGTCTTGCTGCAATAAAAGATGATTCGGATAAGGTTATTTTTTTAATTGCGGAAGGCCGGATAAATTCTGGAGTGCCCGCTACAGATAATGATGTCAGGCATGCAACACAGTTACCTGGATATGTCTCGACAATTATTAAATCAGCAGCGGCAGAAAATGATATCAAAACACGGAATGATGTTACTTCTGCATTGGTAGATGTATTGAAAGCAGATCAGCAATTTAATCATTGGCTGCTGGATAGTGAAAATCGTTTTAGATTGATGGTGGAAAGCATTGAGGATTACGCCATGTTTATGGTTGACCTCGATGGTTTCATTACCAGTTGGAATCGCGGGGCAGAGCGCTTAACCGGGTATGCAGATGTTGAAGCCATCGGGCGTCATTTTTCCATGTTGTATCCTAAAGAGGCGCTTGACAGAGCGCACGCCACCCATGAATTATTGATGGCAGAGCGGCAAGGAAGATATGAGGAAGAAGGCATTCGTGTGCGTAAAAACGGGACTCACTACCACGCACAAATTATTGTATGGCGAATCGATAATGATGAAGGCAACACCGTTGGTTATGCCAAAATTACTCGTGATGTGAGCGCGCTGAAAGAAGCGCAGCGGCGCGAGGCGTTACTGTTTGAAAGCGAAAACCGTTTTCGTTTGATGGTTGAAAGTATTGATGATTACGCCATGTTTATGGTGGATACCAAAGGTGTGATTATCAGTTGGAACAGGGGCGCTGAACGGTTAACCGGCTATTCTGAGAACGAAGCGCTCGGTCATCCGTTTTCTATCCTTTATCCAAAAAATGAATTATCGGAAGAACATACTGTTTATGAATTAACTATGGCCCGCACCAAGGGACATCATGAAGAAGAGGGCTTGCGGGTAAGGAAGGATGGCTCGGTTTATCACGCGCAAATTATTGTGTGGCCTGTGGAAGATAAGTCGGGTGAAATTGTGAGCTTTGCAAAAATAACACGCGACATTACCAAACGAAAAATCGCTGAGCGCGCATTAAAAGACAGTGAAGCAAAATTCAGGATTATGACTGATGCTATGCCGCAAATGGTGTGGTCTGCGTTACCTGACGGCAAACAGGATTATATTAACCAGCAATGGTTTCATTTTACCGGTTCGCGTAACACAGCAGAGCCCAACAAAAGCTGGCTTGATCTCGTCCATACAGATGATAAAAACTCCGTCAGCGATGAATGGCAGCACAGCCTTACCAGTGGTAATAATTTTGAAGCACAATTTCGTTTGTACCATATGTCAGGGATTTATCGCTGGGCATTGGGGCGTGCGCTTCCAGTAAAAAATGAGCACGGAAAAATTACCCGCTGGATGGGGACGCTAACGGATATTCATGAGCAAAAGCGTGCTGAAACATCGCTGCATGAATCTGCGCGACGCAAGGATGAATATTTGGCGATGCTTGCCCATGAGTTACGTAATCCGCTTGCGCCGATTCGCAATAGCACTGTATTACTTCGACGTCTTAGCAAAACAGAAAGTGCAATTATTGGTGGCCTTGATGTGATTGATCGCCAGGTCGCTCATATGACGCGATTGATTGATGATTTGTTGGATGTCGCGCGAATTTCACGCGGGAAAATAGAATTGCGCAGGGAAACATTTGAGTTGGGCGAGCTAATTCAGCATACCGCCAGTGACTTTAACTCCGATTATGAAGATAAAAAAATAACGCTGCGTGTTATGGACGCTGTGAGTCCGGTCTGGGTGTTTGCAGATCGCACACGTATCGCGCAGGCAATCGGTAATTTATTGCATAACGCGTTGAAATTTACTGAAGCACCGGGTGAGGTTTCTATTTCATTGATTGAGGAAATTCAGGGCGGAAAATTATTTGGTAGTGTGAAAGTTAAAGATACCGGCATTGGTATTGATCCCCAATTACTAGATGAATTATTTGAACCTTTTGTGCAGGGAAATCAGGATTTGGCTCGTAGCAAAGGTGGCTTAGGTTTGGGGCTCGCCTTAATTAAAGGCTTTGCCAATCTTCATGGCGGCAGAGTGTCGGCCAATAGTGCCGGGCCGGGGTGCGGAGCCGAGTTTATTTTTCAGATACCGCTATCAGCTGGTGTTGCGGCCGGGCAACAGCCAGCTCCCGTAACATCCACAACAACACCGTTAAATGTAGTTTTAATCGATGATAATCGCGATATGGTAGAAACCCTGGCGGCGTTGCTTTCTATGGATGGTCATGCAATTAAATGCGCGTATGACGGTGAATCCGGATTGCAATTAATTAAGCGCGAAAAACCGAATCTGGTTTTATGTGATATTGGTTTGCCTTGTGGGCGCGATGGTTATGCGGTGGCACGCGGTGTGCGTGAAGATTCTGCACTCAATAAAACATTTATGGTTGCTTTATCCGGGTATGGACAAGAAAAGGATAAAAAGTTGGCATTCGAATGCGGGTTTGATGACCATCTGTTGAAGCCTGTTGATTTCAATGGATTAACAGCAATGATTGATGCGGCAGGGCGTTTTAGTCGTCGGCAATAATAGCGTCATTCTGTAATTGAGCAAAACCCCAGGCTCATGTGGACATCGCCAAGCCCCTGAAATACAGTTGCCTCTATAACTACTCTCAGGGGCTTTTCTTGTAAATTAATTAATCGCGAATCACTTCAATCAATGCGGCAGCTTCTTTATCGCCCAGCCCGGCGCTGTCTGCACGTTTAAATAAATCAGCAATAAACGCTGGAATCTCGGTATTGATATTTGCATCAATGGACGATTGCAAAATTCTTTCCGTAGCAACTACCGAGATGCGCATAGGACTTTCGCTAATAGTGAAGTCGCCGGATTGAATCACATTGCCTTCGTGCTGGAAAAATTCGCCAAAACTTGGTGAAATTTCTTTTACAATTTTTCCAAATTGCGCGACATCAAGCCCTGCAACTTCTACCATGCGCGCACCATGGGTAAAGCCTGTCATTGCGCCATACACGTAGGATAGTGTTGCGGCATCTACAGTTGCTGCTGCATCAATTTTTCCTCCCAGATAAATAATGTTTCCTGCCAAAATTTCCAATAATTTTTCGGATTCGCGAAATACTTTTTCATCGCCCGATAACAAAATCGGTGTATCGCTTTGGCCCATCTGGCTTGGCGCAGCCTGAATTGCGCCATCGAGATAGTGTATGCCTAGTGTGTTGGCCCAAAGCAGGGCGTTACGCGCGTCCTCCGGGTTTCCCGTGGTGAGTTGTATCAAGGTGCGTTGTGCAAGGTTCGGTGATGCTTCAACATTTTGAAAAATTTCAGTTGCAGCAGCATAATCAAATACGCACATTATTGTAATTGGACTTGCCTTAAGTGCCTCGTTGATATTTGTTGCAAATGTTGCACCTTGTGTTATTAAATTTTCAGCTTTGTTTTGACTACGGTTCCATAAAGTAACTTGCAAACCCTGGTTGATAAAAAGTTGCGCAATAGTTATTCCCATTGCACCTAATCCAATTACTGTTACATCGCTCATAAAAAATTCTCCAAATCAGTTGATGTGTGAGTAAAATACAAACCGTTGTTACTCATCGTCAAGTACCTGCTTTTTAGTAAGGTGCATACCAAAAGGTAAGAATTGAATGACAGAAAAACCTTATAACTGCGGTATTGGCCCCGCATTCGAAGTGATTGGTGGAAAATGGAAGGCAGTCATTTTGTGGGAACTAAATAATCAAACGCGCCGCTTTGGTGAGTTGAAACGTTTAGTGGTGGGAATTAGTGAAAAAATGTTGATTCAGCAGCTGCGTGAATTGGAGGAAGATGGTTTGGTCAGCCGGAAAGTGTTTAATGAAATTCCACCGCGGGTTGAATATTCAACTACGTCGTTAGGGGACTCATTAAATATCGCTTTGGGGCCGCTGGCAACTTGGGGTGATAACTACGCCAAACATGCCTATGCCAAACCAAATGATAAAAACTAATCGGATGTGGATATTCTTCGCACGGAAAAAATTACCCATACGCGATTTTGTCGTTTATGCGCGTTTATTAAATCCGCTACGGCAGAATAACTACACGTTTTTGTTTGTGCAAAATCGGGACCGATATAAAGTCGAACGCTTGCCAGGTAAGCTGCATAGAGAGATACGAAATAAAACAATTATTTGGTAAGTTGTTATAGAACTTATTTTTGTTTGAAGGGTTCTATATAGAAGGCGAGAAAAAGTGAGGATTTAGCTATGCAAATTACAACGATCCAATTACCCGAATTATTCACCCAGCTGGGGTTGCCGAGTAGTGATTTGGCGATTGCTCGTTTTATCAAAGCGCATCCGTTACCGCAGGATGTTAAGCTGCCGGAAGCAGAGTTCTGGAATGATTCGCAGCGACAATTCTTACGCGAAAGTTGGCATCAGGATTCTGATTGGTGTGTTGCGGTTGATAAGCTTGATGCGCTATTGCGCCACTAATGCGGGTACGCAATATTATTTATCGCGTGTGGCAAGGCTAACGCCACCAATCACCAGGCCTGCCCCAAGAAGTTGAATCAAGGTGATCTGTTCATTCAAGATTAATGCGCCCAAAAATAACGTAATCACTGGCCCGATACTGCCCAGCATGGCAGCTTTTCCACTGCCAATCAGGCTAATACCTTTATTCATTAAAAAGCTTGGAATTACTGTACAGAAAAAGGCGAGTAGTAGCGCGAGCAAATAAACTGAAGTGGATTGTTGTAAGTCAGTAATTTCGCCTAAAGAAGCTCCATGCAACAAAACACCGGCACAGGCCGCGAGCATTGCATAGGCCGTAAAACGACTCGGATTTACTTTCTTGATCATGTCGCCAGCAAGGGCAACAAATAGCGCAAAGCATATTGTGCTTAATAAAACTAATCCTGCACCGAGCAAAGTAAAATTCCATTCGCTGGTCAAGCGCAAGTCCTGAATAAATACCAGTAACATTCCTGCATAGGCAATCGCTAAGGCGATTTTTGCTTTTTTGCTAATTTGTTCTTTTTTCCAGAATGCGAGCATCAATAGCACAAGCGTGGGATAGATGTACAAGATCAATCGCTCAAGGCCTGCTGAAATATATTGCAACCCCATAAAATCGAGCAGGCTGGATAAATAGTAACTGAGCAAGCCCAGCCCGATAATTTTCCAACCATCTCCTTTTTCCAGTGGCGTTAAATCTTGTGTTTGTAACCAAATTGCAACTGCTGCATAGAAGGGTAAGGCAAATAGCATGCGTAGCATTAATAGGGGAACGGCACTTATGCCATGGGTATAGGCAAGTTTGATGAGTATTCCTTTGCAGGCGAAACAAAATGTACCAACAAATACGCAGAGAATGCCAATCAAGGCGGGGGATTTAAAACCTGATGTAGTCATAGGGGGGCACTGACGAATCGTGAGTGTGCCACCCTATCAGGATTTCAATTGTACGCAACCCTGAGGACGGGTGAGTAGTGAAACATTAATCGTAAATTTGTTTTTTCTTCCATTTCGCATTTTCCTCATCAAACTGTTTCCATTCCTTGTTATCAGCGGCTGATGATTTAGCTGTGGTTGCTTGCCCTTCATCGGGTTCGGCTGTTTTGGCGTTGGTGGCTTCATCCAGCTTTTCTTGCAGTTTGGCAATAACGGAATCAAGCTGCGTAATTTGTTTATCAAAGGTGTGGCTGGCGTTTTCTGCTGCCAGCGCTTTGCGACCCAATTGATAAAAATGAATCGCCAATTTTACTTTGCCGACTTGCTGGGCTTGCCGTGCATTAAATACGTGGCCATCCACTGTCATTTGCAGCAGCATGCGATTGATTTGGTCTGTGTAAGCGTCTGTTTGTACTTGATTGATTTGTTTGAGCGTAGATTGTTGCATCACGAATTTATAAAGCTCTTGCAGTAAACCATGGGCCTCTTTGATTTGCTGGGGGTTATCCAGGCGCACGCGCGCTTGCTGGGTATTTTCCTTCAATGATGAGAGCAGATTGGTGTAGAGCGTTAGCTGTTCGGCATGTGTGTGATCATTTGGTTCTAATTGAGTGAGTTGTTCACAGCATTCGATCAATGCGCGATAAAGCAGGCCAACAAGGTCATTCGACAAGAAGCCAGCAGGAAATCCTGTGGCGAGATCGCGAAATGAATTGCGACGTGCACGCATGGCAGTAATAAGTCGCTGACGCTGGATCCGACGTTTTTCGATGGAGTGCGAAAGAAATAAATAACCCGCCACAACAATGAGAACTAAAAATATAGCGGGTATAAGATAGGCAGACATGGTGTTTTATAAGCCTTTTCGATTAAACGATGGACAAATTGTTGCTTGAAGTATAGCACTGATAAAAATGGCGCCAGAATTTGTGTGCGAGATAAGGGTGGGGGGCGCTAAGTGCTTGTTTCCATTCCGATAAAAAAAGGATTAAAAGTGTTGACACTAGCGGGATCGATCCCTAGAATGCGCCCCACTTCTGACGCAGACGTCAACTTGAAAAAGTTAACCAAGTGTCAAAAGGTCCGGGGTCCCCTTCGTCTAGTGGCCTAGGACACCGCCCTTTCACGGCGGTAACAGGGGTTCGAGTCCCCTAGGGGACGCCATATTGCGGGGGGACGCCACATATAGCGGGAATAGCTCAGTTGGTAGAGCATAACCTTGCCAAGGTTAGGGTCGCGAGTTCGAGTCTCGTTTCCCGCTCCAATCTAAAAGTTTTACTGTCATCGTATTTTTTGATCAAAGTGTTACAAAAATCCTTATGGGTTTTGTTTGTGCTTTGCTTTATCCTTCCTGCTTTTTTGCGATTGTTCAATCGCAGTTAACTTCATTTGATTTTGGCGAGGGGCTATGACTCCGGCAGATTCTATTCCGGCGCTTTCGATTAAAGATTTGCGCAAAACCTACAATGAAAAACTTGAGGCATTAAAAGGCATAAGCCTGGATGTAATGCCGGGCGATTTTTTTGCGATGCTTGGTCCTAATGGCGCAGGTAAATCAACCACTATAGGTATTATCAGTTCACTGGTTCGCAAAACGTCAGGCACGGTTGAGGTGTTTGGTAAAAATACCGATACCGATTTTTCTGCAGCAAAAAAACATTTAGGTGTGGTGCCGCAAGAATTTAATTTCAGCATGTTTGAAAAAGTGGAAGATATAGTCTTGCAGCAGGCAGGCTATTATGGGTTGTCTCGCAAGCAGGCTGTGGCGCAAACAGAAAAATATTTAAAGCAATTGAGTTTATGGGATAAGCGCCAAACCCCGGCGCGAATGCTATCAGGTGGCATGAAGCGGCGTTTGATGATTGCGCGTGCACTGGTGCATGAGCCGCAATTATTAATTCTGGATGAGCCCACTGCGGGTGTTGACATCGAATTGCGCCGCTCTATGTGGGATTTCTTGCGTGAAATTAATGCGGCAGGCACTACGATTATTTTGACTACCCATTACTTGGAGGAGGCGGAAAGCTTGTGTCGCAATATAGCGATTATAGATCGCGGCACCATTGTGCAAAATACCAGCATTAAAAATCTGCTCCAGCAATTGAATAAAGAAGTTTTTATTTTTGATGTTAAAGGTAATTTGCAGCATTTGCCGATATTGAATGGGCATCATGTTGCGCAAATCGATGAGCATTCATTTGAGGTTGAAGTAGAGAAAGGGCAGTCATTGAATGGTGTATTTGCGCAATTAACTTCTCAGCAAATCGAAATCGTGAGCATGCGTAATAAAGCTAACCGTCTGGAAGAGTTATTTGTTGCCATGGTAAATGCCAATAAGAACGAGGTACAGTCATGACCACCAGTGAACAGTGGGTTGCCTTCCTGACTATTTTACGCAAAGAGATAAAGCGTTTTACCCGCATCTGGATTCAAACTCTATTGCCTCCGGCAATTACCATGATTTTGTATTTTGTGATTTTTGGTAAATTGATTGGTAGCCGTATCGGCGAGATGAGTGGTTTTAGTTATATTGAATTTGTTGCGCCTGGTTTGATTATGATGGCGGTGATTACTAACGCTTACGCGAATGTTTCATCATCTTTTTTTAGTGCAAAGTTTCAGCGCAGTATTGAAGAGCTGCTGGTATCGCCTACACCCAATTACATCATTTTGCTTGGCTATGTCATGGGCGGTGTTGCGCGAGGCGTTGCTGTGGGCTTGATTGTGACGGCGATGTCATTGTTTTTCACTAACTTGCATATCCATCATTGGCTTATGACGTTGTTTATTGTGTTTATGACCTCTGTGGTGTTTTCGTTGGCCGGGTTTATCAATGCAATTTATGCCAATACATTTGATGATGTCTCCATTATTCCTACCTTTATACTCACGCCATTAACCTATTTTGGCGGTGTTTTTTATTCGATTAATTTGCTGCCTGAATTTTGGCAGCAGGTGTCAGTGCTTAATCCGATCTTGCATATGGTTAATGCATTTCGTTACGGCATGTTGGGCATTAGTGATTTGCATATTGGTATGGCGCTGGTGGGATTAACGGTATTGGTGGCGGCACTGTTTGCGGTTGCCTTGCATTTATTAAAAACCGGCAAGCGTTTGCGCGCGTGATATTTAGGAGTCGATATGAGCCATAATCCACTAGGCCAGCAAACTGAATATATTTCTGAATACGCACCCCATTTGCTATTCCCGATCGCGCGCAGTGAATCGCGCAAGCAATTGGGTATTGGTACCAGCTTACCGTTCTTTGGTGTGGATATCTGGACTGGTTATGAGTTGTCCTGGTTAGATAAATCAGGCAAGCCGGTGGTTGCTGTGGCGGAATTTACTATTCCTTGTGATAGCGAATGTATTATTGAATCTAAATCCTTTAAGTTGTATCTCAACTCGTTTAACCAAGCCCGGTTCAATAATGTCGACGAGGTTCGCGCAATAATTATTGAGGATTTATCCCGTGCTGCGAAAACCGATGTCGGTGTGCAAATATTGCCATTGCTAAGTGTGCGTGGGAATAATTATCTTGAAGGCATTGCGCAGCCGGATGCAGTGCAGCTGGATGATCTTAATGTAGTGATAGATACCTATCATCCGGCTCCTGAGTTGTTGAAAGTGGGCGTTGTTTTGGTTGAGGAGACACTGGCTAGTCATTTGTTAAAAACAAATTGCCCGGTCACTGGTCAGCCTGATTGGGCCAGTGTTTTTATTCGCTATAAAGGTAATAAAATTGTGCACGAGAATTTGTTGCGTTATTTAATTTCATTTCGCGAGCACCAGGATTTTCATGAGCATTGTGTAGAGCGCATTTTTTGCGATTTGTTGCGTGTGTGTAAACCGGAATATTTAAGTGTGTATGCACGTTACACGCGGCGGGGTGGGTTGGATATTAATCCATTTCGCTCAACGGACGCCCAGGAAAAGCCTGCAGGTATTCGTCTGATTCGCCAGTGATTTTGTTGCAAAAAGTGATTGTTTGCCGATTAAACAATCACTTTATCTTTCAGGCGAGAGGCAGCTTTTTCCAGTGATTCAATTACTTTTTGTTTATCATAATTGCGCACTTTATCCATATCCAGATACATGGAAAAACCTTCAGCGCGATCTTCAAAGTAGGTTTGGTTTTTGCCCATTTCCTTGCGTAAGTCAGCAACCTGATAAACTTTGACGGGCATTGAAAAACCTTTCACCTGGATTTCGCCTTTGTCGCGACACATAACTGTGTCTTTTACTAATGACCAGGTTTCATGGGAAATCAGAATTTCATCAGGTTCCGCGGCGGACTCAAGGCGACTAGCGAGATTTACTTGTGTTCCCAATACTGTGTAGTCCAAGTGGTTGGATGTACCAAAGGTACCAACAGTACAGTAACCCGTGTTAATTCCCATGCGCACTTGCAGCGGCTTTTTAATGCCTTGATTGAACCATTCTTGTTGCATTGACTTAATGCGTTTTTTCATTGCAATCGCCATCGCAACACAGCGGGTTGCATCGTCTTTTACGCCTTTGCTGGCACTATCACCAAATAACACCATAATGCCGTCGCCCATAAATTTATCGATGGTGCCGCCATAATGAGCAACGATTTTGGACATTTCGGTGAGATAGTGATTCAGTAATTCGGTGAGGGCTTCGGCTTCAATTTCTTCAGAGAGCTGGCTGAAATCTTTGATATCAGAGAAAAAAATGCTGATGCGTTTACGCTCTGCCTGTAAGTGTTTATCGTCACCGCGATTAATGGCTTGCCACACAGTGGGTGGTAAATAGCGTGATAATTTATAAGCGCGGATTTTGTGCCACTTCTGTTCGTTTTCCAGCTGTTTTTGACTGAGCATCAATTTGTGAAAACGTTGATGCATATAAATTGCATATACCAAAAAGTAAGTTGCTACACCGATCAAGCTGGCAGCACTGATTTCAATGCTTCCGGATAGCATTAATTGCGGGCTATGGATGAACAGGCTGAGCACTATCCCAATAGCGAAGGCGCTATTGTCTTCCAACAATTTCCTGACTCCGCCACTGATCAGTGCGTTGAATTGAATCATCGTGAGGAACATGACGCAGGGAAGAATACTGAAGTCTGTCAAGCTTAAAACTATACCGATTAACGCTGCATCTACATGAGATAACCAGCGATTGATACGAGACATCAATTCCGGCAATTGTTTACGGGTAAAATGATAGGTGCCGTAAGCGTACGCCAGTAAAAAAATGATAACTCCCATATGGGTCAGGCTTGGGTGATCCCAATCAATGAAGGAAGCTAAAGTGCCTGATGCAGCAAAACAGATGAGTGCGCGAAAATAGTATTGCTGGATGGGTGATTCAGTTTGAAGTTGCGAATCAGTCTTACTGTTCATTGGTTTCAAGCCTTATTGTTATTTCTGCAGTAAGTCCATCATTGTGCATTAGCGCCAGCTCCATATACGACACTGCGAATTAAACGGCTTTTTGTTATAAATGTCTACTTGTTAACTGAAAGTTCGTCGCGTTTTATATCTGCTTATTATTTAAACTTCAATTCCAGGTATTTTTCTTCCAATTCAGCATATTGGCGACGCAATTCGGCAAACTCTGTTTGAATGTGCTCAATGTTATCCGATGTGCCAGTTGTAACAGGTACAGTCTCGTCGCGTGTATGTTTGAGTTCGTCGTTTTCTTTTTCCAGCTCTTCGATATTCTCCAGCAGCTCTTTGCTTTCCTGAGTGAAATCTTCAAGGGTTTGTTTGATTCTCTGGTTTTCTTCTTCGAGATGATGTTCATTGTCCAGTTGTTGTTCTTGTTCAGCAATTTTTTCATTGGCTTTATTGAGTTCTTCTTCAAGGAGCTGTACACAAGTGTCTGACTCCTGAACAAAGCGAACTTGCCGTTGTAATTGTTGTTCAAGTTCTTTTATAACCAGATCTTTTTCCTCCGGACTTACGGCTTCTTCCAGCTTGCGTTGCAAATTGCTGATCACTCTGTATTGATCGGCGGCAACATTGCGCAATTTCATAATTTCATCGGCGGCGCGCGGGTCCTGGCGAATAATGTTGATGGTTTTATTTTCTTGCGGCACGCCACTGATAGCGCTACTAGTAGAATAAATATAATGATTAATATCGTTGTAGCTGTCGTTATAACGCCCTAGTAGCATTTCATATTGCTCGCGGTCAGCAACGCTATCAGCCATTGCGTAGAGCTCGTTATAGTAGCCTTGTGCATTGGCTTGTGCTTCGTTCCAGCGCTTTTCCAGATCAAAAAAGAGCTTCTTGAATTTCTCCAGATTCTCAACGCGCTTTTTATAGGTTTCCAGCTCATCGTTGTCAGTTTCGGCTGGGGTATTTTCCGTTGCAGGCTGAAGTAATGGCTCTAGCGTTTGTTTGAAAATATCCCAATAGCCCTCGCTACCGGGAACTGCAGTAGTACCTAACTCTTCCGCGCGCAAAAACGCATAGCGTAAGGCTACAATGCGCTGGTTGAGCGGTCCATCCAGTGGTTGAACTCCGGATATATCACTACGCGGCGCTAGAAAGCTGAAGCGATCCTGGGTGATATCCAACTGTTCATAAATAAACTGTTTATAGGTTTTGGTTGGTGGTAGTTCTGGAGCCTGAATGTTTTTTACGGTGTCGATGAGTTCTTTCAGCTTGCTCTGCTGGCGTTTAATTAATTTCTTTTGCTTAACGGAAAAGTAGAGCAAGGCAAAGGTTGCTATAAGCAATGCCAGATAAATTTCAATGGCTACCACGAGCACAAGGGTAGGTACTTGCATATTATTATGAGCCGGAACAATCAGTGGGGGGGCGCCTTCAAAATGCAGCCCTATGTTCGAAAGTATGGTACAGGTTTGCCTAATATTCGACTTTGACGACAGTAATTAGTCGGGTAAGTGGCTGATTCGATGAAATAATCTTGAGGTTTTTACACTATGGATGCACTGACGGCATTACATCAACGGGTTTCTATCACCAAATTGACGGAGCCAGCGCCAGATAAGGTGCAATTAAACCAACTTTTTAAAGCAGCATTGCGCGCTGCTGATCACGGTAATATGCGTCCCTGGCGTTTTTTGGTGATTGAAAAGGAAGGGTTGGTAAAACTGGGGGATTTGTTCGCCCGTGTTGCGCACGCTAACAAGCCGGAAATTACAGGATCAGAACTGGAGCGCTTTAAATCTATGCCATTGCGCGCACCGATGATTATTGCGTGCATTGCCGCAACGCAAGAAAATCCCAAAGTGCCACACATTGAACAAATTATTGCAGCCGGTGCAGCGACACAAAATTTAATAACTGCTGCTTTTGCTTTGGGTTTGGGGGCTGTGTGGCGCACTGGCGATATGGCTTACGATCAGCAAATTAAAGCAGCTTTGGGGTTAGCTACCAATGAAGAGTTGGTTGGTTATGTGTATATAGGCACACCATCAGTTCCTGTACATTTACCGCGCGAACAAAAACCGGAAGATTTTTTTAGCTATTGGTCGCAGGAATAAGATTGCGTTTGCCTGTTTGCTTGTGTACATTAGCGCGCCTTTGCAAGGGTAGGTAAAAATACCCTGACAAAGAAAAACGGTGAGATGTCCGAGTGGCCGAAGGAGCACGCCTGGAAAGTGTGTATACCGCAAGGTATCGAGGGTTCGACTCCCTCTCTCACCGCCAGTATTTAAATAAGTACAAGTCGCGCATCACAGCATTGAGTGCTGTTTGTACAACTTGATCGAATTTTGTAGTTCATTGATTTATAACGCATTAATTTGAAAATTTCGTAAAAGAAAATCAAATAAATGCTTGACTCACAAAGCCTCGATCAATAGAATGCGCGCCTCAACAACGCACTCGTAGCTCAGCTGGATAGAGTACTCGGCTACGAACCGAGCGGTCGGAGGTTCGAATCCTCCCGAGTGCGCCATATAAAAAAGCCCGCTATCACTAGCGGGCTTTTTCTTTTTCTCACAATAATTTTTTATTTCCTTTCTGTGCGATTTTCTTTTCTGTTTTTTTCACTACTCATCTGCGAACACTCTGGCTTTTTGTAGGCCAATCAATAAATTGATCCTCATCTACAACTCTATAGAAAAGTTATTGATGCGCTGTTGTCTGAATTTTACTCTATGAAATATTTGTTATTAGCATTCCATTTTTGACATCTGGAATTGCGATAAGCCAAACATTTGCTATACCCAATCTCAGGCGAGGGGATTTATGGGGTGGATGTTGGCCTTGCCGCGACTATATGAGATGCAAGCGAGGGTATTGTGGAGCTTAAAAATTTAATTGATAACGCACAAAAGTTGCCGAATATTCCTAAAGTGGTGCAGGAATTGATTGAGAGCTTTGGCGACGAAAATATTAATAATGATGCGATTGCGAAGAAAATCAGTGCTGATCAGGTACTGACAGCCAAAGTGCTACGTGCGGCGAACTCTGCGCATTACGGTGGCAATCGCAAAGTGGGTTCGGTTAGTGATGCAGTGTTTATTCTCGGATTTAACGCCGTAAGAACCCTGGTACTGGCGTCGGGGATGACGGGGGCGTTCAAGGCGCCGGAAGGTTTTGATCTGCCCGCTTTTTGGCATAACAGTTTTGCTGTGGCGGCGACTTGTAAATGGCTCGCGAAATTCTCCAAAGATGATGCTGAAACAGCGTTTACCTGCGGCATGATCCATAACATCGGTGAATTGCTAATCCATATTTTATTGCCGGAAGAATGTAAAGAGATCCAGAAAGTGGTGGATCGAGGTGCGCGCAATTCCGATATCGAAAAGAATGTATTGGGTTTCAATTTCCCGGAAGCGGGCGCTGAACTGGCGAATCGCTGGAAGTTTCCCGACGCAATCGTGGCGGGTATCCGTTATCAGCTGGATCCATTGGCTGCACCGGAATTCTCGCGTTTTGCGGCATTAATCAATATTGCTGATTACATTGTCCATGTGCATGAAAAAGGTAACGACGCTGATTTATTGGCAAATTTCCCGAATGATTTGGCTACCAAACTGGGAATTAATATGGTGAAGCTGGCTGAACGAATTGATGAAACCAATGATTTGATGGGTGGTTTTGACGAGCTGATTCACTAGGTTGAATTATTACGAGTTAACTACAACGACGGTGAGAGTCGAAGGCCCGCAGTAAAATGCGGGCCTTTTTTATTCAAGTGATGATTGTTGGTGTAGCTCCACAAGCCATGAGTGCTTCCTGGAAGCAAGCATCCAGTTCCGGTGGGGTCGTCTTGCGTTTTATCGCCTCAAAAAATACGGTCGCTTGCGGGTATTGGCGGCTTAAATACATCAACCACTGTTTTACGCGATTGCCGCAGTTGCGCTCACAATAAAGTGGGGTGGTGAGCCGATAATAGTCATACAACATAGTGCAAATTTCCGGCCATGTCAGCGGTGTGTAATCTTCATTATTAAGGTGGGCTTTGATTTGGCGCGCCAGGTCAGGGCAGGACAGCAGGCCGCGGCCAAGCATCACATCAGCACCGCCCGATTGCTCACGGCAACGCAGATAATCTTCTATCGACCAGATTTCACCGTTAGCCACTACCGGGATTTTAAGTTCTGCACGGATGTCAGCGATGTAATGCCAGTAAGCTGGTGGTTTGTAGCCGTCGGCTTTGGACCGCGCATGCACTGTGAGCTCATTGGCGCCGGCGGCCTGTACCGCGTGGGCGTTATCCATATAGCTGCTGCGATCTTCATAGCCTAGCCTGATTTTGGCTGTGACCGGGATTTCTGCCGGAACCGCATCACGCACCGCTTTAATAATGGAGTAAACGCGATCCGGAGTGCGCAGCAAGCAAGCGCCACCTTCATGGGAATTTACAGTTTTGGCCGGGCAGCCAAAATTCAAATCGATGGCTTTGACCCCGAAATTGACCAACTCTAATGCGTTGATGGCCATGGGCTCGGGTTTGCTGCCGAGTAATTGCACGCGTACCGGTGTTCCGTTGGGGGTGTTACAGCCACTTTCCAGTTCGGGGGCAAACTTATAAAACACTTTATAAGGAAGCTTTTGGTCAGTAACGCGGATAAACTCGGTGACGCATCCATCCAGTCCGCCGATGCGAGTCAGAATATCGCGCACGTGATGTTCAACAACGCCCTCCATTGGGGCCAACATAATTCTCATGACGCTTGCTCGGTTTTACAAAAGGGCGGCATTTTAACGACATGTGGGCGGTTTTGGTTGAAATATTGTTCAACCCTGCGTAGATTGCGCGGCCTTTTTAGCTATTCCTATTTATTTATTATTGAGGTTCACCATGACTCTACCCGGCTTCCATGACCTGATTAGCGATAACCAGTTGCGCAAGGCCATTGATCTGTTGGGGTATGAGCAGGCTACGCCAGTGCAGGCAAAAGCTATTCCGGCAGCGTTGGCGGGGAAGAATCTGATTGTCAGCTCCAAGACCGGTAGTGGTAAAACGGTTGCCTTCCTGTTGCCCGCGTTGCAATCCATGCTGGCAAATGCGTCGGTTAATCCCAGCTCGACACGCATGTTGATATTAACTCCCACTCGCGAATTAGCTCGTCAGATCGTAAAAAATGCTGAACAACTATTGAAGTTTACCGGTATGAAAGTGGGAGTAGTTTGTGGCGGCGAAGAGCTGAAATACCAAAAAGCCATGCTGCGTAAAAATCCGGAAATTATTGTGGGCACTCCCGGGCGATTGGCGGAGCATGTAATGCTTAAGTCCACCGAGTTTTCCGGCCTGGAATTTTTAGTGTTGGATGAAGCAGATCGCATGCTCGATATGGGGTTGAGCGATGACGTCCTGAAAATTACCGCCAGCTGTCGCGCTGAACGCCAGACCTTATTATTTTCTGCCACCATGGAGCAGAAAGGCTTACGTCATTTAATCAAGCAAGTGATTTTGGGTGAGGCGGAAGAGATTTACCTCGACGAAAAACCCAATGCGATCATCCAGCAAATGATGTTGGCTGACGATTACAAGCACAAAGAAAAATTGTTGGTAGCGCTCTTGGAAAAAGCCACGTTTGAAAAGGCAATTATTTTTACCAACACTAAAGCGCGCGCAACACAACTGGATAATTTTCTACGTTATAACAAATACCGGGTCAGTTGCTTGCACGGTGATATTACCCAGGATCAGCGCAAAATCGCATTGGAGCATTTCCGCCAGGGGCGCACTCAATTGTTGGTGGCGACTGATGTAGCTGCGCGTGGTCTGGATATTCCCGGTGTTGAATTGGTTGTGAATGTCGATGTAGCTCAATCGGGTGATGAATACTTACACCGCGTTGGTCGTACTGGCCGTGCTGATGCCGAGGGTAGGGCTGTGACGCTGGTAGATACGAAAGAATGGAATCTATGCAAGAGTATCGAGCGCTATTTGAACGTAACCTTTGAAACAATCGGCATACCCGGTTTGAAGGGGAAATATCAAGGGCCAGATAAAATTAAGGCATCAGGTAAGGCTGCCGGCACTAAAAAGAAATCAGCTAAAGATGATAAGGCGGACGATAAAAAGCCCAAAGTAAAAGTGCGCGAGCGCGACAAGAAAAATATCGGTAATCGCCGCGTTCCAACTGCGGTAAAAAATGCCCAGGTAGTTGATGGTTTTGCACCGCCGAAAAAGAAAATCAGTAAAACTCTGGATGATGCCGGCGAAGAATAAGCCGGCTTTTAATGCCTCTGGGCTATGTCATTTTTAATGTAAAGAAGTGATTGACCCAAATCAAAAATAAGCCTAGTATCAAATCAAGGGTGGCGAACACAACCAGTAGTTGCCCGCTACAATCTGAACCACAATCGGTTGCTTTTTTCAAAGGCGATGCGGTTCAGAATCACAAACGAATTTAGTAGTTGCGGACGATGTTCGCGAGTAGATTTTATTCGGTCTTGCGTCATCTTTCTGTCACAGCCTTTTGTTTTACTTAATGTGTTTTGTTGTTTGAACTGATGCTTGAATTGAGTATCTAAAATATTGAACGGCTTTATTTAACATTTTAAGGGGAGGTGTATTGGCAACCATGTAATCCACATTAAACAACTTGCGTAAATCGGGTGACTCACATTAACGGGTATTGCTTAAATGCTCGTGTTATTTACCGACCGAAGGGGATTATGATTTATGGCAAAAAAATCGCATGCCAGACGCAGTGCAAATCACCAACACTTTGACGATAACAACTATTCGACGTCACGGCATAAGTCGCGAAAGAATCCACGGACTGATGACAATATCGTCGACCTCAAATCCCGCTCGCAACAACTTGAAACTGCTTACTCTCCCCCTCGCTCTCCCCAACCGCTTCGTGCGAAGACAAAATCCCAGCAGCAATATATCAATGCTATTAATACCCACATGCTTACTTTCGGTATTGGCCCGGCCGGTACTGGTAAAAGTTATTGTGCGGGTGCGTTAGCAGCTGAGGCACTGGAATCAGGGCGTATTGAGCGAATTATCCTTACTCGTCCGGCGGTGGAGTCTGGAGAAAATCTGGGTTTCTTACCGGGGGATCTGGATCAGAAATTCTCGGTCTACATTGACGCCTTCCGCGATATATTGAATGAACGATTGGGTGCCGGCACAGTAGATTATTGCTTGCGCCATGGTCGCATAGTGGCAGCGCCACTTGCATTCATGCGCGGGAAAACCTTTAACAGCAAAACCTTTGTGATTCTTGATGAAGCACAAAACACCAGTCCTGCACAAATGAAAATGTTTTTAACGCGCATTGGTGAGGACTGCAAAGTGGTCATTAATGGTGATATCAAGCAAAGTGATATTCGTGGTCCCAATGGTCTGGCGGATGCGGTGGAGCGTTTGCAAGGTTTACCTAATGTTTATGTCCATGAGTTTGAGCGTGAAGATATTGTTCGTAGCGGGCTAGTGCGCGATATTATCGATCGCTACGAAACACCTGAAGAAAGTTAATAATAAAATCAGGGGCGCCGGTATTGATTGGCATGCGCCTCTGGTTTTTTCCTGATAGATGACTTGCTTATTCATGAGCGAGTCGCCATCCTGCGCGCTAATTTTCCCGCACTGATTATTACCATGAAAGATTTGTGTTGCCCCCTGTGCAAACAAGCATTGCTATCAAATTCGCAAGGGCTTGCTTGTGAAAATCGCCACCAGTTTGATCGCGCCAAAGAGGGCTATTTCAATTTGTTGCCTGTGCAAAATAAACATTCGCGCGAGCCGGGTGATGCGAAAGAGCAATTGCAGGCGCGCCGTCAATTTTTGCAGGCAGGTTTTTTTGATCCGTTAAAAAAGCGATTAGAAATATTGTTGCCTGCGGATACACAAACGTTGCTGGATGTAGGTTGTGGTGAAGGCTATTTCACTCACGCATTTGCTGAGGTTTTACCTCAAGCCCGGGTCTACGGTGTGGACATTGCCAAAGCCGGTGTGCGTCTTGCCGCAAAATCTGCAATTCATAAAAATCGCAATATATTTGCTGTTGCTTCCAATTTTGATTTGCCGTTTGCCGATCAATCCCTGGATGTAATTACCCGTATCTACGCTCCCAGTAAAGGTGAAGAGTTATGGCGTGTAATAAAGCCGGAGGGGCTTTTGGTTATAGTTGCGCCGGCTGAAAATCATCTGCTGGGGTTGCGCCAGCGGATATACGCCGATGTTCGCCCTCATGAGCCGCCGGTTGTTCCAAATGGATTCAGGTTGGTTGCTCAGGAAAGGCTCACAGGCGAATTGGTAATAAAGGATAAAGTCTTGTGTCAGGCCTTGTTATCGATGACGCCATTTGCCTGGCGATTAGCGGAAAATTTGCGCACGCAGCTGGAGAGGGAAGGTTTGGTAGATCAGCTGGATTTCGGTATCTACTGTTATCGGAGAGAACTAGCGTGTTAATTAATAGAGCAAAAATCAGCATTTCAGTTATAGTTGTGTGATATTCGTCACAAAGATAAATTCTATTGTGGAATAAACACCCACTAAGTTATGATTAAAATCTAGTTTTGGATGTTTTTTGCGCCATTGATTGGGCTTAGTGGAGGCAATTCATAGCGACGAAATACCCGGTAAAGCAATTGGTCCGCCAATATTTCGTTTAAACCCCTGGTTGTGAGAGGTATTAGCCAAGGGGTGACTAGAATTGAGAGGTGCCAGGTGTTCACAAGTCGGTCGGGAGGGGTGAATACCGTGATGTTAGGGACGCTAACCAGAATTAATTTCTAACATTGATAAAATCGGAAAGCACATTAATGATCCGTTCACTCTTTCAACCCGGTATTTCGTTTAAAAAATCACTTCTTTTTATTTCCCTCTATGCACTTTCTTCCAGCGTTTTTGCCCAGGCAAATAACGTGAAAGATGCGGCATTGAAAGCTATAGAGTCCAACCCGGACGTACAAGCCAGCTGGCATGAATTCAAAGCCTCGGCATTGGATGTGCGTGTAGCGCGTGCCGGTTATTTGCCGTCGGTCGATCTGGCGGCAACATCGGGTGAGACTGCACGTGATTATGATGGCCGTGGCACTTATTCAACCGGGCAAGGGCAAGTGACGCTCACCCAAATGTTGTTTGATGGTTTCCGCACCTCGGGTGAAGTAAAACGTATGGATGGTATTCGTCTGGTGCGTTACTACGAATTACTCAATACCGTCGAAACAACTGCGCTTGATGCTGTGCAAGCGTATGAAGATGTAAAGCGTAATCGCGATTTGGTTGCTCTGGCGCGTGACAATTACGCCAAGCATCGTGAAGTGTATTCACAGATTGAAGAACGGGTATCAACCGGTGTTGGCCGCCGTGTAGACCTTGAGCAAGTATCTGGACGTTTGGCGTTGGCAGAATCCAACTTATTAACGGAAGCTTCCAATTTGCATGATGTCACCGCGCGTTATTTGCGTGTTGTTGGCCAGTTGCCTGCGGAAGAATTAAACCCCAGTGATCTGGCGACACAAAAACTACCGGCATCCGTGCGCGAAGCATTGGTTTTGGCCTATCAAGGTAACCCTGGTTTTCATGCGGCGATAAAAAATATCAGTGCTGCTCAGGCGGCCGTAAAAGTTGAACGTTCCGGTTATTATCCGAAAGCGGAATTGCGCGCGCGTGGCGTGACTAACCGCAACCAGAATGGTTTTGATAATCGCACTGATCCGGATTCCTGGGGTGATGAAAATGCGGTTGAAGTGGCTATTACTTATAACCTCTACAGCGGTGGTGCCAATCGTGCAGCGGTGCGCCGCTCATTAGAGCAAGTAAATCAAGCCAAAGATTTGCGCGATCAAGCGTGTGTGGATTTACGTCAAACTACGCAAATTGCTTACAACGATTCACAGCGCATCCGCGAACAATTAATTTCGTTGGAGCAACATAAATTATCCAGCGATAAAGTGCGTACCGCTTACGCTGAGCAATTTAATATCGGCCAGCGCACATTACTGGATTTGCTCGATGCCGAGAATGAATACTTCCAGGCAAGCCGTGCATTAATTACCGCTCATGGTGAATTGGAAGTAGCGCATGCGCGTTCATTAGCCGCGATGGGGAGCTTGTTGCCTGCATTAGGTATTGTGCGCGATGGTTTGGGAATTTTGCATGAAGTTAAAGTAGAAGATTCATTGAAAGTTTCCGAATCAGCATGCCCTGATGATGCGCCCACTGCATTGAGCCGCGCAGATCTCATCAGCAATTTAACTCCATTGAGTGGCGATGCGTTGTTCGATGTTGGCAGTTCTGAATTAAAACCTGGTGCTGCACAGAAATTGGATAACGTTGTTGCCAGCATTAAGTCCACGCAAAAAGTGGTGCAAATTAAAATTGAAGGCCACACCGACAATACCGGTACCGATGCGTTGAACATCCCGCTGTCCAAAGCACGTGCCCAGCGTGTGCGCGATTATTTTATATTGAACGGATTGGAAACTATTCCCATGACAGTAGACGGTTTCGGCGCTACACGCCCGGCAGCTGACAACAATACTGAAGCTGGAAAAGCGGCGAATCGCCGTGTGGATGTTACGGTAACCCGTAGCCGTTAATCGCGGAATTATCTGGCGGCTTCCTGAAAACGCATCAACTCTCTGGAATTGATGCGTTTTTTTATGCCGGCACAATGTACTCGACGAGAAGCCCTGCGCAAAAATCTGCAAGGAAATTGCTAGGACATAAATCGCCATCTATATTACAGGGGCCTTATTACGCTAACGTGCGAATTGGCTCTGGTTTATAGCGTTTTCATGAGTGACACGGAGCAATCATGACCCTTGATGTTCAACCCGCATTGGATTCCACCCCGACACAGAAGGGCGGTCCATTGCTTGAGTGTTTATTGATTATTGCTCGCGCGCACCAATTGACTGCAACACGTGAAGTTTTGCTGGCGGGGTTGCCGCTGGAGACTCATGACCTTACTCCCTCATTATTTGCGCGTGCGGCAATTCGTGCAGGTCTCACTAGCAAAATTGCGCATCGCTCGTTAGAACAATTGAACCCGGCGTTGTTTCCTGTAGTGCTATTGCTTAATAACAATAATGCTTGTGTGTTGTTGGCGATTGAGGCAAACAGTGCGCGCATAATTTTCCCTGAACTGGGTGAGTCCAGTGTTGTCATTTCGCTGGAAGAATTAACCGCACAATATACAGGCCGTGCTATTTATTCGCGCCCTACAGAACGTTTCGATGCACGCGCATCGGATATCGGCAAAACTGCCAACCGGCAAAATCGCGATGCACATTGGTTTTGGGGCGTTATTACACAACATAAATATTTGTACCGCGACGTATTGTTAACGGCGTTATTAATTAACTTTTTTGCGCTGGTATCACCGCTGTTTGTGATGAATGTGTATGACCGTGTAGTACCCAACCATGCGACAGATACGCTGTGGATTTTATCGATAGGAATGCTGATTGCGATTAGTGCTGATTTTGCGCTACGTATGATGCGTGCCTGGTTTGTGGATCTCGCGGCAAGCCGCATTGATGTCACCTTGTCTGCCACTATTATGGAGCGGGTGCTGGGGATGAAATTATCCGAACGACCTGCATCGGTCGGCTCTTTTGCGTCGGGCTTGCAGTCGTTTGAAGCAGTGCGCAGTTTTATTTCATCGGCAACTATTTTGGCGTTGGTCGATTTGCCTTTTGTATTATTGTTTATGGTTGTGGTGTTAATGATTTCATGGCCATTAATTTTTCCTATAGTGATAGGTGTTATTTTGGTGATGCTTTACACCGCCGCCGTGCAGCACAAAATGCATGTGCTGTCTGAAAATTCCATGCAGGCTTCTGCGCAACGCAATGCCACATTGGTAGAAAGCCTTGCGAGTTTGGAAACTCTGAAAGTGCTGGGTGCAGAAGGGCGCATGCAAGCGATTTGGGAAAAAACAACCTTGCTGGTATCGCGTGTGGGCGTAAAAATGCGCTTGCTTTCCGGCTCTGTGGGCAACAGTACCGCCTGGGTCCAACAAGCGGTCTCGGTAGTCATTATTATTGTCGGCGTGTATCAAATTATTGAAGGTAATTTGAGCCAGGGCGGTTTGATTGCTGCGTATATGCTTTCGTCGCGCATCATGGCGCCAGTGGGACAAACGGCTGGTTTATTAATGCAATATCACAGCGCTGCCACCGCGTTAACCGCCCTCGAACAAATTATGGAAAAACCCATCGAGCGCCCGCTTGATAAGCAGTGGATCAGCCGTCCGCGTTTACTGGGTGGAATTGAATTTAAAAAAGTTGCTTTTAAATATCCGCACGATGAGCGTGAAGTCTTGCGCGATGTTTCGTTCAAAATTAATCCGGGTGAACGGGTTGCTGTTTTAGGACGCAATGGTTCCGGAAAAACCACACTGGAAAAATTAATTGCCGGATTATATGAAACGAGTTCAGGTACCGTGTTGCTGGATGGTATTGATATTCGCCAATTAGATCCTGCTGAATTGCGCCGCAATATGGGTTACGTTGCGCAAGATGTGAATTTATTTTTTGGTTCGCTGCGTGACAATATCGCTTTGGGCGCAACGCATGCGACTGATGACATGATTTTAAATGCAGTGCGTTTGAGCGGCCTCACTGATTTTGTGAATCAGCACCCCATGGGATTGGCCATGCCGGTGGGCGAGCATGGGCAATTATTATCCGGTGGCCAACGGCAATCGGTGAGCATCGCGCGCGCGTTATTGAATGATCCGCCCATTTTATTAATGGATGAGCCAACCGGTTCCATGGATCACACCAGTGAAGAAGAATTCAAACGCAATTTGCTGCAATTTGCCGAGCACAAAACCCTGTTGGTTATTACCCATCGCACATCATTATTGGAGTTGGTGAACCGCATTATTGTGATTGATGGCGGAAAAATTATGGCGGATGGTCCGAAGGACCAAGTGGTAGAAGCCTTGCGTCAAGGTCGCATCGGGAGGGCTTCCTGATGAACCAGGCCAATGTTACTCCTGAAGCAAAAAAAGCGACGCGCGATAAAATCTGGTTCGACAATATTGGTCGCTGGTTAAATAAATTGGGTCTTCCCGCTAGCAAAATAATTGATAAGGCCTACGCCCGTTGGCTTGATCCTTTGCACGAGCAACCCAAAGATTGGGTGACTGATTCGGATTGGGCACGTTTGCAGCAAGAGCCAATTAAAGCGCGTTTGTTATTGCGCATCATGGCCCTTATTATTTTTATTTTATTGTTATGGGCTGCCTTTGCTCCGTTGGATGAAGTGGCGCGCGGCGAAGGCAAAGTCATTCCCTCATCGCAATTGCAAGTGATTCAATCATTTGATGGCGGTGTCGTGCAGGAAGTATTAGTGCGCGAAGGGCAAGTGGTTAATAAAGGGGATTTATTATTGCGCATTGACCCCACGCGTTTTATTTCCACCTTTCGCGAAAATCGCGCGGAATATTTATCGTTACAAGCGCGTGCTGCGCGTTTGCAGGCGTTGACATCCAACGGTGAATTTAAATTGCCGCAGGATTTGGCCAGTGTTGCCCCGGATATTGCTGCCCATGAAAGCAGTATGTACGAATCCAATCGCAAAGAATTGGATGAGCAATTAAGTATTGCTCGTAGCCAATTGGACCAGCGTACAGAAGAATTAAATGAAGTGCGTGCAAAATTGACCCAGTCCAAACGCGCATTGGAATTAGCAACCCAGGAATTAAATGTTACCAAGCCTTTGTTAGCGAGCGGCGCAATTTCCGAAGTGGAAATTTTGCGTTTGGAAGGCGAGGTGGCGAATGCCAAAGGCGCGCGTGAACAAGCGGGTGCACAGGAATCGCGATTGATACTGGCCATTGAAGAGTCGCAGGGAAAATTGCGCGAAACGGAATTGCTGGCGAACAATAAATGGCGCGCTGAGTTATCGGAAGTATTGAGTAAGATTGCAGCGCTGAGTGAAAGTAGCACAGGGCTTGCCGATAAAATTAAATATGCGGAAATTCGTTCGCCGGTTCGTGGTACTGTGCAACGCGTTTTTACCAATACAGTGGGCGGTGTGGTGCAGCCCGGTCATGAAGTAATCGAGATGGTTCCACTCGATGATGATTTGTTGGTAGAAGCAAAAGTATCACCTAAAGATATTGCGTTTTTGCATCCAGGGCAGGAAGCGATCGTGAAGTTTACTGCCTATGATTTTGTGGTGTATGGCGGTTTGCGCGGCAAAGTAGAGCACATCAGTCCGGATACCGTTACCGATGAAAAAGATCGCACGTTTTATATTGTCCGCGTGCGTACCGAGCGCGCCGGTTTTGATCCAACCCTACCGATTATGCCGGGTATGATGACGCAGGTAGATGTGCTTACCGGCAAGAAAACCGTATTGGCGTATTTGTTAAAACCTGTGCTGCGTGCGCAACAAAATGCAATGACCGAACGATGACCCAACACCTGTTTATTGCGCCAGCGGATATCCAATCGCCGCGTTGGCAACAAGCATTTCCATCCGCGCTGATCGCTCAGGATACAACCCATATCGCACAAGCCGATTGTGTGTGGATAGTGTTGCGTGACGACCATGATTTTTCACAGCTACAAACGCTGAGTGAAACTGGGAAAAAAATAATCGCCCTGACATTGATAGAAAGTCCGCAGCAAGCACGACAGGCATTGGAAGCGGGCGCGAGTGGTTATGTGCATTATCTGGCGGTGCCACTGGTATTGGAGCAAGTGGCGCAAGTCGTAGCGGCAGGTGGTATGTGGTTGGGGGCAGATTTGATGCGGCAATTAGTATTGGCCACCGCGCGCATTTTGCCCGTTGTACCGGTAAAGCCGGTTAATGGAACCCGAGTCGATTTATCCCAACTCACCAGCCGCGAACTGGCAGTGGCGGAATTAGTGGCGGCTGGAAAAACCAATAAGGAAGTAGCGCGCGAACTGGACATCACCGAGCGCACAGTAAAAGCCCATTTGGGTTCTGCCTTTGACAAGTTAAAAGTGCGTGATCGTTTGCATTTGGTATTGGTCATGGCCGGCAACGTGTGATCAGTTGTTGTGGCGCTTAAAGCTGTTTTATTGAAATTCCTCCCAATCTATTCATTATTCTTTTAAGGCAATAAAAAAAACCTCTTTATTGTCCTTTAGTCCAATGGCGCATTTATCTTCGCAAACTAGACTGCACATCATACCTTTAATGTGATGCTGTTCACGTTCATCCTGTGGAGTCTATCGATGAGTAATGCCGTTGCTACAGTTGCGTTTCTTCAAGGCCAAGCCTGGGCTAAATCACCGGATGGCAGTTTGCGCCCTTTAACCGTGGGCAGTACGTTGAATGCGGATGAAGTTCTCGTAACCGCCCAGGGTGCGCAGGTGCAACTGGACTTCGGCAATGGTGAACCCATTCTGGTGAATGGTGGACTGGAAGTGGCGATGAGCCGCGACTTCAGTAATAACACTGCAACTGATACTGACGAAGCTGCATTGAATGATGCCAGTGTGCAAGAAGCCCTGACTGTTCTGGAGCAGGGCGGGGATCTTTTGGATGAGTTGGAAGAAACGGCTGCCGGTGAATCTGGCGGTGGCGGTTCCGATAGTTCCCATGACTTTGTGCAATTGACGCGCATTATTGAACAAACTGACCCGCAATCGTTTGATTACCAAAATACCTCGACCAGCACTGATACAACTGTTCAAACGGACGGTGCTCCAGTGGCTTACGTTAATCGTGCACCATTGGTAACTGACCAAACCCTGGCGGCGACAGAAGACGAACCCCTTAGCGGCCAGGTAATCGCGTCGGATATTGAGGGCGATAGCATCACCTATACCTTAACGACCCCTGCCACCAATGGTGTTGTGGTACTTGACCCGGTTACCGGGCAATTTACCTTTACTCCCGCACCTAACTACAACGGCAGCGATAGTTTTGTGGTGACCGTGACTGACAGCCGCGGTAATTCCAGTACCACCACTATCAACCTGAACATTGGCGCTGTGAACGATGCACCGACTACCAATGACGTCAATCTCACTACCGATGAAGACACCCCGGTAGCCGGGCAAGTTATCGCCCAGGACATCGAAGGCGATACCCTGACGTACACCATTTCCGGTCAGCCTGCCAATGGTACTGTGACCCTGAATCCGGCGACGGGTGGTTTCGTTTATACCCCTAATGTGAATTACAACGGTAGCGACAGTTTTGTGGTTACTGTAAGCGATGGTAACGGCGGTACTACCACCAGCACGGTGCGTATCGGTGTAACACCCGTTAATGATGCGCCCACCAGTAATGACCAGAATCTGGTGACTGCCGAAGACACGCCAATCAATGGCCAGGTAGTCGCGACTGATGTCGATGGCGATACCCTTGGTTATACCGTTTCCGGTCAACCAGCCAATGGCACCGTCACCATCAATGCGACGACCGGCGGATTTGTTTATACCCCTAACGCGAATTACAACGGCAGTGACAGTTTTGTCGTCACTATTAGTGATGGCAACGATGGTACTACCACCAGCACCATCAATATCGGTGTAACGCCGGTCAATGATGCCCCGATCAGCAACGACCAAAACCTGACAACCGCCGAAGACACTCCACTCAATGGCCAAGTGGTGGCAACTGATGTTGACGGCGATACCCTGGCTTACACCGTTTCCGGCCAGCCCGCGAATGGCACGGTTACATTGAACCCGGCCACAGGCGGTTTTGTGTACACCCCTAACGCCAATTACAACGGCAGCGATAGCTTTGTTGTCACCATTAGTGATGGCAATGGCGGCACAGTCACCAGCCGCATCAATGTTGGCGTAACGCCGGTCAATGATGCGCCTGTATCCAGCAATGTCAGCCTCACTACACCGGAAGATATCCCTGTATCCGGCCTGATCAGTGCCACCGATATTGATGGTGATACGCTCAGCTTTACCGTAACAGGTTCACCGGCTAACGGCAGCGTAGTCCTGAATGCAGGTACCGGCAGTTTCACCTATACCCCGAATGCGAATTACAACGGCAGCGATTCTTTTGTTGTCACCATCAGTGACGGCAAAGGTGGTACGACCACCAGCCTGGTGACCGTTGGTGTAACACCGGTGAATGATGCACCGGTGGCAAGCAACCTGAACCTCAACACCAATGAAAATACCGCTGTTAATGGTGCCATCAGTGCCAGTGATGCGGACGGTGATACCTTATCGTTCCTGGTATCCGGTGCTCCGGCTAACGGCACAGTTGTGCTAAATGCAGCCACAGGAACTTTCGTCTATACCCCGAACGCCGGTTACAGTGGCAGCGACAGTTTTGTGGTTACTATCAGCGACGGCAATGGAGGCACTACCACCAGTCTGGTTTCCATTGGTGTCGCTGCGGTCAATGATGCGCCAATCACTAGCAATCTCAATCTGACGACGAATGAAGATACCGCCGTAAATGGCAATGTCAGCGCCACTGATCCGGATGGCGATACATTATCCTTTAGTATTACCGGTACTCCGTCCAATGGTACGGTGGTGTTGAATAGCACTACCGGCGCGTTTACGTACACACCCACCACCGGCTACAGCGGTAGTGACAGTTTCATAGTGACAGTCAGCGATGGCAATGGCGGTACTGTCACCAGCACTGTGACCATTGGTGTGACCGCTGTTAACCATGCACCGACGGCTGCTGCTGACTCGACCAGCACCGACGAGAGTACTGCCGTTACCATTGCTGTGCGTGCTAATGATATTGATCCGGATGGCGATAGCCTGGAAGTCACTGGTGTGACCCAGGGGGCCAATGGCTCTGTGGTAATTGACTCGGTCACTGGCAACCCGATTTATACACCCAATGCCGGTTTCGTGGGCACGGATCATTTCACTTACACCATCGAAGATGGCAATGGTGGGACTGATACTGCCACGGTGACTGTGGTCGTTAATGCGGTCGTGCCGCCCAATATTGCGCCGGTGGCAAATGCGGATGTTATTGATGTTGCTGAGGGCGGAACTATTTCTTCGCTGAGAGGCGGAGCAACCAGCGTGTTGGCGAACGACTCTGATGCTGACGGTGATCCTTTGACTGCGGTATTGGTTTTCGGTCCTGTCAATGGCACGCTGACGCTGAATTCAAATGGCACCTTCAGTTATGTCCATAATGGCAGTGAAACAACTACTGACAGTTTTACCTACAAAGTTAATGACGGCACGGTTGATGGCAACACTGTAACGGTGACTATTAACGTCACTCCAGTGAATGATGCTCCGATTTCTATTGCCGACAATATTGTTGTTGCGGAGGGTGGAACCGCTACAGTGTTGGTGAGCGGTGCAACCAGTGTCTTGGCGAATGATAGTGACGCAGAAGGCGACGTGTTGAGCGCAATACTGGTAACCGGCCCAACTAATGGCACCTTGACGTTAAATGCCAATGGTACTTTCAGTTATACGCACAACGGTAGTGAAACCACTACGGATAGCTTTACCTACCGGGCCAACGATGGCACCGCCAATGGCAATATCGTTACTGTCACCATCGGCATAACACCGGTAAACGACGCGCCGGTCGCCAACAATGATACTGCGACTG
Organism: Cellvibrionaceae bacterium; assembly: GCA_021151825.1. Classification (GTDB taxonomy): domain Bacteria; phylum Pseudomonadota; class Gammaproteobacteria; order Pseudomonadales; family Cellvibrionaceae; genus Cellvibrio. The sequence goes on along the minus strand of JAGKWQ010000003.1, from coordinate 34,663 downwards.
TGCTCGAAGATGGCTCAGTAACCATCGCAGTACGCACTAATGACACTGATGCAGAAGGCAGTGCCCTGACTGTAGACTCGGTAACCCAGGGGGCAAACGGTTCCGTGGTAATTGATACAGTTACCGGCAATCCTATTTATACCCCTAACACTGGCTTCTCCGGCACAGACAGCTTTACCTACACTGTTCGTGATGCGGATGGTGCCGTATCAAATACTGCGACTGTGACGGTCACCGTCACTGCTGTAAACCACGCACCGGTTGCTGTCCCTGATACGTTTACCGTCGCTGAAGGTGGCACTTTGAGTGGTGCTGGTGCGAATGTACTGGCCAACGATAGCGATGCAGACGGTAACCCGTTAACAGCTATTCTTGTCACGGGTCCGGCCAACGGTACTTTGGTGCTCAATGCCAATGGTAGGTTCACCTATGTTCATAACGGCAGTGAAACTACTACAGACAGCTTTACCTACAAGGTTAATGACGGCACTGTAGATGGCAATACCGTCACGGTAACGATCAACGTGACGCCGGTGAATGATGCTCCGGTGGCTGTTGCGGATACTATTCATGTTAATGAAGGCGGTACTGTGTCGGTATTGGCCAGTGGTGCTGACAACCTGCTTGCTAATGATACCGATGCAGAAAGCAATCCACTGACCGCGATTCTGGTCAGCGGTCCGGCCCACGGTTCTTTAACATTGAATGCAGATGGGACTTTCACGTACATCCACGATGGCAGTGAAACGACCTCAGACAGTTTCTCTTACAAGGCTAACGACGGTTCTGCCGACAGTAATATTGTTGTAGTGAATATTGTTGTTGCCCCGGTGAATGATGCTCCACAAACCAATCCCGGTGCTGGTACTGGGAATGAGGACTCACTGATTACCGTCACTCTTTCCGGCTCTGATATTGATGGCAGTGTGGTCGGTTATGTCATCAAATCCCTGCCGGCTAATGGTGTCTTGTACAGTGATTCCCTGATGACCACTGCAATCAGTGTGGGAGATTTGGTTGCGGGTCCCGTTTACTTTAAGCCGAATGCCAATTGGAATGGCAGCGCTACCTTTGATTATGCGGCACGCGATAATCTTGGCCTTGAAGATCCAACACCAGCCACAGCGACTATTACCGTCAACCCGGTAGCTGATCCGGCTATTTTGGGGACAGGCGCGGGTAGCGTGAAAGAGGATACTCCTGCACAAACCACCGCAAGCGGAACCTTAACTATTGTTGACCCTGATGCTGGCGAGCAAGCTTTCCAGGTACAAACCAATACACCGGGCACTTACGGTTCCTTCTCTGTTAACGCGTCTGGCTCCTGGGTATATACCCTCGACAATACCAAGCCGGCAGTACAAGCATTGAAAGAGGGCGAAACCAAAACCGAAACCCTCACTGTGACCAGTATCGATGGTACGACCACCAGTGTTGTCATCACCGTGAATGGCACTAATGATGGTCCGGTTGCTGTGGCTGATACTGCCAGCGTAAACCAGAATGCGGTATTAACCCTGACACCTGCGCAATTGCTGGGTAATGATACCGATATTGACGGTGACACCCTCTCTATCGTTTCCGTACAAGGGGCGGTTAACGGTACCGTCAGTATTGTTGGTGGTAATGTGGTGTTCACCCCGACATCGGGTTACCACGGTCCGGCGTCTTTCACTTACACCATCAGTGATGGTCACAGCACCTCTACCGCCACCACCAGTGTGACCGTGCAAAAACTCAACTCTCCACCTGTTGCGAATGATGATAGTGGCGCCGGATCGGCAGTCAATCACGGGTTGTTCTCCGAGTACTATTCCTATCGCCAGGGCACTGATGGCCCCAACCTGGACAATCTGTCCCAAGTACTTTCGTTTATTGGTAGCCATGCTGCAACGGCGACTTTCACCACAACCCGCCTCGATTACAACGTCGGTAACGTCTTCAATAATGGTTTGGGTTACGGCAATAACCTGCAAACCTTTTTGGGTAGCGATGCTGCAAGTCTGACCAATGACCCGGCGAGCTCGTCGGATGCCATTATTCGCATGCGCGGTTTCGTGGAGCTGGCACCGGGAACCTATAACTTCAAGGTTTACTCGGACGACGGTTACCAGATCAAAGTGGATGGTGTGGTTGTCGCCGAAGTAGCAACCAACCAGACACCGACCTCAACCACCCACACCCAATTCACCATTGCCACTGGTGGTGTGCATACATTGGAGATTGTTTACTGGGATCAAGGTTGGAACGCCGTATTCTCGGCCGAGATTAGCGATAACGCCGGTGCAACCTACAAGCCGTTCTCAACCTATTCAAGCCATCAGGCAGCAATAATGAATGTAGTGGAAGATATTCCGCTCTCCATTCCTGCCAGTAGCCTGTTGGCCAATGACACCGATCCAGACGGCGATACCCTGAGTATCCTCAGTGTGCAAGGGGCGGTTAACGGCACAGTGGCTCTGGTTGGCGGGAATGTCGTATTTACCCCGGCGAGCAACTACAACGGTGCGGCTTCTTTCACCTATACCATCACGGATGGCAAAGGCGGCACAGCGACGGCAACAGTTAATCTACAAGTTACGCCAGTGAACGATGCACCGGTCGCGGTCAATGACACGGCGTTGATGGCACAAAACGGAACGCTCACTATTCCTGTTTCGACATTGTTGGCAAATGACTCTGACCCTGAAGGCTACGCACTAACCGTAACCAGTGTGCAGGAAGCGGTTAATGGCACAGTGAGCCTGTCTGGTTCGCATGTCATCTTTACGCCAACTACCGGCTTTGAAGGTGTGGCGCGCTTCACCTATACCGTGAGTGATCAGGAAGGGCTCACCTCCAAGGCAACCGTTAATGTCACTGTGGGTTCTGCCAGTACGCCGTCGGTGGTTGTCAGTAAATCCCTGATAGCAATGGCCCACGGTACCGGTGGCACCAGTGTGAAATTCCCTATCATCACCAAGTTGGTGGATACGGACGGTTCTGAATCACTGTCGATTAAAGTCAGCAACGTACCAACGGGCGTAAGCTTTAATGCGGGAACCAATCTGGGCGGCGGTGTGTGGCAATTTACCGAAGCGGATTTGCCGAACCTGACATTGAATTTGCCGGGTTCTTACACCACCAATGCAACCCATCTTACGGTGCAAGTCACTTCAACTGAAATCAATGGCGGTGCTACGGCGTCGGTGTCGTCAGTAGTAACTTTGAAGGCTGGTTACACCACGGTAGACATCACTACTACTGAACATGGCAGCTACACTGGCAGCTCTGCCAATGAATATATTCAGGGCGGCAGTGGTAATAACACCATTAACGGTAGCAATGGCAATAACATCATTAACGGCGGTGCCGGCGATGACAACCTGAGTGCAGGTAATGGTTCGGATGTTATTAATGGGGGCAGCGGTAACGACACCATCAACGCCGGCAGCGGCTCAGATCGCATTTCCGGCGGTTCTGGCAATGATCTCCTGAAAGGTGGCGATGCCGGTGAGACTTTTGTGGATGTATTTGTGTGGTCGCTGGGCGATCAAGGTGCAGCTGGCACCCCGGCGGTAGATACCATCCAGAATTTCGCTACCGCGGCAGCGGGTACTAATGGTGCCGGTGGTGATGTACTTGACCTGCGTGATTTATTGCAAGGTGAATCTGTTGGTGCTTCTAATGGTGCCGGCAATTTGGCCAACTACCTCCATTTTGAAGTTTCCGGCAGCAATACTATTATCCATATCAGCCATACCGGTGGATTTGGTGCGGACTCGCACAGTGTTGGCGGTAGTTACACCAGCACTGCGGAAACGCAACAAATTGTATTGGAGGGTGTGAATCTGCAAAGCACATACTCTGGTGCGACGACTGACCAACAAATTATTACCCAGTTACTCAACAACAATAAGTTGATTACTGATTAATAATTAGCGATTCATTGCCAGTGATATTTGAATGAAAAAAGTCCCGCGTTACAGCGGGATTTTTTTAGCGGGGGCACTATGTACGTAAAGCGTAACCACAACGGTGAAGTCATTGCCGTGAGTAAGCAAGCCGATCAGGATTTTAATGAGCAAATAGCGGACGATGCACCGGAGTTGCTGCAATTTATTCAAGGCGAAAAAACCGCTGAACAATTGGCTCTGGAGCAAACTGACCAGACCATGGCGCGGGTATTGGAAGACGTAGTGAATTTGTTAGTTGAACAAGGTGTGATCCGGTTTACGGATTTACCTGAAGCTGCACAAAATAAATTGCTTACTCGGCGGGAGCTGCGTGGTAAACGCCAGGGCGTTTATTTATTGGATGATGGCGATCAACTACATTTATAAATCACCATTGCATTTATCACTTAGCGCTACATTGTTAACCCAATAAAAAATCTCGCCAGATCACTCTGGCGGGATTTTTTTTCGCATTAACTAATATGGGTTCCGGTTAAACCATCCATACCAACTTTCAATAACACCACTTGTTCGTCATCATTGCTAACGCCTTCAGCAATAATTTGAATTCCCAACGAATGCGCAAGGGTGCACAGGCTTTGTACAAAACTCTGGCTACTGGTATTTGAATTAATTGAGCGTGTAATCGCAGCATCCAGTTTCAAATAATGTAAACCCATATCCTGCAATTTACCGAATTGGGTAAATTCCAGCCCGACGTGTTCTAATCCGACTTTACACCCCAGCGCGCGTAAACGAACAATAAACGCGCGCAATTCTTCCAGATGGCGCAACACACAAATTTCCGGAAATTCCAACCATAATTTTTTTGCTTCAAGCGGATTTTCGCTTAACAGTGTAATTGCCTGTTCGCGAAACTGGACATTACACAGCGACAGCGCAGAAATATTGACGGCGAGATCCTGTTGGATGGACTTCGTTTGTTTAAGGGCCAGCTTCAGCACTGCCAGATCTATATTTGCCATCAGGCCTAAGCGAACAGCCCAAGGCATAAAGTAACCGGCAGGGCGGTATTCATTATCCAATCGCAAACGCGCTGCTGTTTCCTGGTGCAATAATTTCCCTTCAGTATTTTTTACCGGAAAGCTGGCCAGGCGAATTTCTTCTGCGGTTAGTGCAGCCTCAATACTGCTGCGCCATTCATTGAGATTGTGCTGGGTATAATCGCGCTGCTCGTCATGGGCAACTACCGCGCGGTTACCTTTGAGTTCTGCTTGCGCAAGGGCGCCGTCCAGTTTGTGCATCACCTGGCTGGATTTTTCACCGCTGGTAAAACCGCATAACGCTAAGGGTATGGCAATTTTGTCAAAACCACCGGCAATCAATTGGAAATTTAATGTCTGTGAAATATCGGCACTCACAATATCAATGGGGGTGTCGGTGGGAATTAGCAAACAGAAATCACTGCCATTCAAGCGCCCGGCATGAGTGCCGGGAAATTTTTGGGTGAGATCAGCAAATACGCCGGCAATCGCACGCAGTAATTGGTCGACCTGGTTATGCCCTAACTGCTGGTTGAGTTCTTGTAACATCATGACTCTGGCGAGTGCCAGAATGCCGCGCTTTTCAGCATCTTCGCGTGTCAGTTGCACTTCCAGTAAATTTAAAAAATGGGTGCGGTTTGTTAATCCGGTCAACCGGTCTGTTTGTGAATCGCGGCGCAGCAACTCCAATTGCCGCGCTTCTTTTTCCAGCATGTGTTTAACGCTGGTGGAGAGTGTGTTCATCGCGCGAACCAGACGCTGGAATTCTTTGGTTTTAGGTTCTTGCGATACGATAAAACGACGCTCGCCGATGGCCTCAGCTTGATCTACGACAACATCCAGCGGGCGCGAAATATATTTTAGGATCAGGCTGCCAATCAAGCCGCTGATCAAGGTAACAAATACAAACCAATCAAATAAATTACGGGTGTTTTTCCATAAGGCTTCCAACGCAAATCGTGAATGGCTTTTTAAAATCAATGTTCCTGCTTGTTGCCAGCCATCTTGTACCTGGGCGATACCGGGCGCTGCATCAAACTTTACTTTTTTGGCAAACCATTCCGGGACTGTATCTATCTTTTCATTTTCAAAATTGCGCGCAACAATCGGGTTTTTGTCAGCATCCTGAAAAATAATGTATTCGTAATGGCCGGAATCAAATTGGGCTGTAATTAACAATTCCAATGTCACTGCATCTTTTTCGGGTAATTGCGAAATCGATAGCGCCAGTGAATTGGCATTATCGATATTTTTTAATCGTAATTGCTCCTCCAAATAGGTTTTTGCGGTAAGTGTGCTTATTGCAAAATTACCGCCCAATACCAGTAGCAGCATGGTAATGATGCCAATCCACAATTGTTTTATTAGTGACATTGCTTGTGCCTTTTACTCAAATGCATGAAAGAGGTTACAGAAAACATGATTAAAAACCTTCCTCTTGAGCCCGTGCCAGCAAATCGCGCCAGCGTGATAATCGTGCGGTAGGGTCTGCTGCGGTTTGCTGGTTGCCCACCCATAGTCCTTCACTGTTAAAACTGAATACCGGGCGCAAATCCGGGCGCTGGGTGGCGGGGTCAATGGAGCTTACCAAACTATCCATAATGAGCGGCACTGCATTGGGTTGCGGGTAATATCCCAATACCATATGGGCCTGAAAAATTTTGCTTTGTATTCCACCGACCTGGGCGCGTACATAAATCAAACGCAAATTTTCAATGGGAACGCCCATACGCAACAAGGTAAGGTATTTGGCGATGGCGTAATCATCACAGTCACCTGCGCGCACACCTAATGTTTCCAATGGAGTTGCCCAGTAATCACTCTTCTTCCAAAGTACCAGGTCTTCCGTATAACGGAGATTCTGGTTAAAAAATTGATTGACCAGTTTGATTTTTTCAATGGGTGAACGCTGGCTTTCTGTGGCAATCAGCTGATCCCAGCGCTCCAAAAGGGCAACACCATCGCCACCATAGCGCTCTTCCATCAAGCGTTTCATTTTTTGGGTATTTGCGCAGGCGACGAGGGTGCTGAGTAACAACACCATAATCGCCGCGCATATCCAGCAATGCCTGGCAGTAGGGCGGACGAACGATAAAATTCCAGAGCGTCTAGAGTGTGACAACGACATAGTGTTGCACTCGCAGCAAAGTGTTATAAATCAAACATCTCATTGCGTTATATGCTTAGCAGTTAATGTTATAGCAGTATAGTCGCTGTTTATTGGTGCGCGCTTGAATCTTGATTGGCGTGTGAAATTTTATTGCGGGTTGAATGAAGTGAGTTGCATACGTATTCACCAGCAATTGAAATTTGAATACGTATGCAGCACTTTGCGAGTTTGCAGTTTATTTCATCAAATAGTCTTTCCAATAACATAAGCATAAAGGAAAGACCATTATGAAACACAGACACATCCTTCTCTCATTCTTGCTGATGACCTCAGCCGGAGCGCAAGCCGATTGGTATTTGCGCGGCACGCATAATAGTTGGGGCGCGACGCCAATGAATGCGGCAGGTACGAATACGGTTGAATTAACCAATGTAGTGTTTACAGCGGCGGGCAGCATCAAATTTGACCGTTATGGCAATTGGGCAGAAAGTTACGGCGTTGGTGGCCTCAATGGCTCCAATATTTCAGTAGGTCAGGGCACCTGGAATATTAAATTTTTCACCGATACTAAAAATTGGAGCATCACTTCAGCGGCGAGTGTTAATTATCATCTTCGTGGTACTTTCAATTCCTGGGCCGAAGGAACTTTACTCACTCGCGTTGGCACGAGTGATGTTTATGAAAGTTGTCAGAATTTTGTGAGTGGTGATGCTACCGGTGGCCCACGTTTTAAAATCGACCCTAATGGCGGCTGGGGCAGTGATGCGGTTCCTGCTGCGGATTACACGGTTGCTGCAGGTTGGGTAAAAATCAGTTTTAACTCATCAACCAAAGCCATTACTGCCCAACAAAATCTTGCGGCAAATTGTGGTGCAACAACATCAAGCTCAGCGACTTCAACAAGTTCTTTGACAGGCAGTTCCCTTTCATCAACCGCTTCATCAGCAGCAGTTTCTTCCAGTGTTGCATCAACACAATTTCATTTGCGCGGTACGCACAACGGCTGGGTAGAAGGTGATTTATTTGCAACTCCCAGTGGTGCCAATCAATTGGAAATTTGCCGCAATTTTTCTGCAGGTGATGCCAGCGGTGGCCCACGTTTTAAAGTTGATCCTAATGGCGGTTGGGGCGATGCATTCCCGGCTGCAGATCAGGCTGCTAATGGCTGGACTAAAATTATCATCAACACCAGTTCCCGTACTTTAGTGAGCATTACTGCTAATTTGGCCACAAATTGTGGCACAACTACTTCAAGCTCTACCGGTTCAACTTCTTCGGTTTCAACATCCATTAGTAGCGTAAGCAGTAGTGTCGCAACAGCAGATGATTTCCGCGCGCGCACTATGTATTTTGTGTTTGTGGATCGTTTTGCCAATGGCAATACCGCTAACGATAACGGCAGCAATTCTGCAGCAACCTCTACTGTGAAATCTGCCGGTGCCCAAAGTGAGTGGAAAAAATATTGGGGTGGTGATATTGCCGGTTTAATTTCCAAACTCGATTATTTGCAATCATTAGGTGTGTCGGCAATTTGGGTAACACCATTGGTTGATAATATTAATGTGGGTAATGAAGGTGGTTACCACGGTTATTGGGCACGTGATTTCTATGCTGTCGATGAGCATCTTGGCGATTGGGCTTTAGTTGACGAGCTCGATGCACAAATGGAAGCGCGCGGCATGAAATTGGTGTTGGATATTGCACTCAACCATTCCAATCAAGATGACCAATATGAATTTGGTGCACTGTATAAAGAAGGCGCGTTCCTGACGGATTTTGCGAGCGGAAAAAATACCTGGTATCACGCGAATGGTGCTATTTCCGATTGTGGTGATACCAACCCCGCAACAACTTGCAACACTGAATGGGATGATCCCTGGTCGTTCCGCAATAAAAGTTTGTTTAATCTCACCGATTTCAATCATGGCACGAATAGCAATTCCATTGCCGATCAATATTTAATTGATGCTGCGTTGAAGTGGATGGATCACGGTGTTGATGCTTTCCGTATTGATGCAATTAAACACATTGAGCCATCATTTATTAATCGTTTCAGTGCTGCTGTACGTGCAAAAAAAGCGGACACTTATATTTTTGGCGAATGGTATAACGCGGGCTCTGGCGATTCATTATCAATGAGTTTCCTGAATGAGCGTCGCGGTTCTGAATTGCTGGATTTTAAATTGCGCGATGCGATTGAAAATGCAATTGCGGGAAATATCACCATGGTTAATTTAAGTAGCCATATTCTTTCTCGCCCTGGTGCGATGAATAATTTCGAAGACCAGCAGGCCATTTTCCTCGATAACCACGATGCAACCCGCACTAGTGTTTATTTGCAAACCACAGGTGCTACCAATCGAGGAACGGGTAAAGGAATGGCAAAAAGTTTTGCGGATGCGCGCCAGAATTTAGGTATGGCATTGGTGATGACATTACCCGGTGTTCCAACAATTTATTACGGCACCGAACAAAACTCTACCTGGTTTACGGCGAATGGCGATGGACAGGTCGGTCATGATCCTTACAATCGCGAACTACAACCGTCTTTTAATCAGTCAACACCGGCATATGCTTTGATTAGCTCATTAGCCAATTTGCGTAAGAACAGTATTGCTATTCAACGCGGCACTTATGCTGAACGATGGTCCACTGCCGATATTCTGGTATTCCAACGGCAAGAGGGAAGTGATTGTGCAGTTGTCGCGGTAAATCGTGGTGCTGCAGCGACTATTACTGTACCGAATTTGTGTTTGGCGAATGCGGCTTACACCAGTGCGGTTGGAACCGATGTTGTGAATGTAACTAGTGGCAGCGGTACGTTTAATTTGTCGCAAAACGAAGTGGTGGTGCTGCATTAATTGTTCAACGTTAGCGAGCTAATTTGGCAAGATTAATTAATTCATAATACTAATTAACGCATTATATTTATTAGGTTGTTAATTATTAATGCGTGAAAAATAAAAAGGGGCGCTCAGATGAGCGCCCCTTTTATTGATATTTTTTTAAGTTGAAATGTTGTTGTGGATTTGAAAAATTGCTTTACAACATTGATGGCATCGCTTGTGAATTATCATTAGCAACTTCTTTTTCTACTGTCCGTGTATTTGCAGAAAGACGATTAATATTGCTTGCTGTGGCTAAACGAAACTCTTCTTGCTGTTGATGCCACGCGATAATCTTATAATAGTTGCGCACGTTATCAACAAACTTCACCGGTTCCCAGCCGCGCATATAACCGTGCTTTGCTGTGCTGTAATACTGGTACTTGGAGAGCAGTGGCATATATTTGCGCACATCTTCCCATTTGCTCGGATTGCCACCCATGCGCTGGGTCAGTACACGTGCATCTTCAACATGGCCGAGGCCCTGGTTGTAAGCAGCGAGGGCCATATTCAGGCGATCTTCACCTTGAATACGCTTGGGTAATTTTTCAAACAAAATACTCAGGTATTTTGCGCCGCCGCGAATGCTTTGTTGGGGATCTTTTCGATCGCTAATACCCATTGCTCGCGCGGTGTTTTTGGTGAGCATCATCAAGCCGGCAACACCGGTATGAGAAACTGCGTCGGGCAGCCAGTTGGATTCCTGGTAACTAATAGCGGCTAACAGTTGCCAATCCACATTAAATTCGGCGGCAGCGTTTTTCATTCCATCTATCCACTGGGGCAAACGTTGTTCCAGTTGGTAGGTGAATGACATAGCCTCCCCAGTTGTCACTTCTTCTATATGGCGCTCGAAAAATTCTTCGGTAACACGGGCCAAGGTACCGTCAGCTTTGATATTGGTCAGGTATTTCTGCGCCGCATCAAACAGGGTGGTATCGGACCCCTGGGGAAACGCCCAGGCAACAGATTGTGGATCACTGACATCAAATGCCAGCTCGGCTTTTGGGTAAGAGTAGCGGTTAAGTGAATAGACGGTTGAATCCACTACGGCGTAATCGGCCTCCCCTTTATTTACCATTTCCAGTAAATCAATCTGTTCTGCATTGATCACATTGCGCCACTGTAAATCGGGAAAAGCCGCTTGCAAGGCTTTTACGCGGGCACTATGGGATTCGCTGGCAAGAACCAGGACTTCTTTGTCTTTGATATCGCCAATACTGGTCGGTTGCGGTAAACGCTTGTTGTAAACCAGTTGCTGGGTTACTTGCATAAAAGGTGCTGCAAAACTAATCGTTTTGCCACGACTTTCCTGCGCTGTTAAACCCGCAGCAGCAAAATGGAATTGCTGATTTACCACAGCGTTCAGCATGGCATCCGGATCGGAGCTGTTCTCCAGCACCAATTTCAGGCCAAGCGAATCCGCAAAGCCTTTTACGAGGCTATATTCGAACCCTGTGAGGCCGGTAGGGCCTTCATAATAAGTAGTAGGACCGTTGCTTGAAACTACATGCAACTCGCCTGACTCAAGCACTTGCTCCAATAATGTAGGAGGAGTGCTACGCACCAGCAACGAACTACTGGCGGTGAGTAACAAGCCGGCAAACAGGCTTGTTGTTATGGACTTTAAAATCACTAACGCTGATGGTTTGCGAATTTCCATAAGGGGTTTCTCCGGTGGTCTGAACTGCATCGCCCGAAAGGGTATTCTCTGTTCGTGTGTGCGCATTCATGCCGAATCCAATCCATTAATGACCCGTGCAAATACGTCGCCATGGTATAACCACTTTTTTTGTGTGCCTAGCTTGTTTTCTGAGCAGGATTAGGCTAGCGCCAAGGTGAAATTTTGACCTTTCTTGCGGTCAAGCTAGTAATGACGCGGGATCTGGCGGATTTCAGGCGGTATGTAAAGGCCGACGAACGGTCGAAAAAATGTTAAAAAATGTGACATTAGCCGCCATTTTCAGCCCAAAAAAGGGCGTTCAATCGGTGAAAATCGTAAGTTTTTGTTAAAAACCTGCGCAAAAATGCGTAAAAATTTCAGATTATTTTGTTATAAGGCCAATTTTACGCATTTTAATTTTATTTTTTTCATAAATAAATTTTTTCAGAATGTGTTAGCCATCCCTATTCAATATTTTTTTAAAATATTTGCAATTAATGCAGGGGTTATCCGTGCTAAAAAAGGAATCCATTTTGTTTTCCCCACGTAAATTAGCTTTTTTTGTTTGCAGATTCCTAAAATAATTTCTTTCGCTGCCATATCTGCGGATATTTTTTTCCCTTGTCGTCCGTTGGTCATGGGGGTATCAACTAGCGGCAAAATTGCCTCGCACACGCTAATGTCGGTTGATTCAAGTTGATAACTAAGGGCGCGAGAAAAATTATGCAGTGCAGCTTTAGTTGCACAATAAACAGCAGCAGTCGTTTTTGGAAAAATTGCCAGCGCAGAAGAAATATTTACAATTGTTGCTTTATTATTTTTTTGTTGCCAATGATTTATTAATATTGCACCAAGGATCAGCGGAGCATGTAAGTTTACTTGGATTTCTTCCTTGATAGATTTGATCGTAAAGTCGGCATCGATAAAACGTGGTGTATATTGAATTCCTGCATTGTTAATAAGAATAGAGATATTCGGGTGGTCCGTAACAATCTGTTTGACACAGTCTGTGATATCGGTGCTGGAACGCAGGTCGCAGTAGTAACAGTGAATATTTTTATGGCACTGAAACAGGGTTGCTGTTTTTTCTAAAGATCGTGCTATTACCAATACCATATTATGGGGGCTTAACTGTTTCACCATTGCAAGCCCGATACCTGATGTTCCACCCGTAATCAAAATAGTTTTGTTGGCGATTTCCATAATTGCTCCTTAATTGAATTCCTTATTGCACACCAAGAATGTTTTGGCAGCATTAACCCGGGTTAATAAATTATGTCATTTGTCGATTATTTTTCTGGTTTGGTTTCTTCGGTAGAAATTTCCAAAGGGAAGTATCTATTTCGTCAACATCAGGGTTCTGCCAGTTTGTTTTTTGTTGAGCAAGGATTGGTAAAAGCATTTTACGAAACACAGGACGGAAAGGAGTTTATTAAGTCATTTATAAAAGAGGGGCAGTTTATTGGCAGTTTGCAAGCACTTGTTGCGCATCAACCGAATAGTTTTTCCGTAATCGCATTGGAAAATTGTATTGTTAAGGAAATCTCAAGCTCACAGTTGATGGAAAGTTTTGGTTCAGCTGCACACGCCAGCGTTTGGTTGAATGAATTTTTATTATCATTGGCAATGAAAAAGGAGCAGCGGGAATATGAATTCCTGTGTTTATCTGCAGAAGAGCGCTACTTGTTGTTTTGCCAGCGCGACGCTGATCTGGTGCCCCGGCTGTCACAACTGGACATTGCGCGTTACTTGGGGATTACGCCGGTAGCATTGAGCCGTATTCGCCGCCGCCTCAGTTTTTAAGCACTGGAAGATGGGTTAAGGGGGAAAAAAGTCTCTCGGGCAGGGCGCAAATCCAGTACAATGCGCGCCTCTCTTTTATCATTACCTTTTGTCATTACTCCATGCCGAGGCTCTTCCCACTATGTTAATCCTGCGTGGCGCTCCCGCTCTTTCCAGTTTCCGTTCCCAAAAACTCCTGTCCAGCCTGCAACAACGCATCCCCGCTGTGACTGGTGTTAGCTCGGAATTTGTCCACTTTGCCCATGTTTCCTCTCCATTGAGTGATGCCCAACAGCAAGTGCTCAGGCAATTACTGACCTACGGCCCCAAAGTAGAGCCTACACAAGAGAAAAACAAAGAAGCCAGCCATGAGGGTGAGCTGTTTCTGGTTGTGCCGCGCTTGGGTACCATTTCGCCCTGGGCGTCCAAGGCGACTGATATTGCCAAAAACACCGGGCTGGAAAATGTAAAACGCCTTGAGCGCGGTATTGCCTATTACATTGCCGGCGCTTCCGCCGCAGATCGCGCAGCTATTGCCGCGTTACTTCATGACCGCATGGTGGAAACTGTATTTGATAGCCTGGAAGCGGCGGAACAATTGTTCATCCAGCAGCAACCGGCACAACAAACTTCAGTGGATATTCTTGGCGGTGGTCGTGCTGCTTTGGCGGATGCTAATAAATCCCTCGGTCTGGCATTAGCAGAAGACGAAATTGATTATTTGGTAGAAAGTTTTACCGCGTTGGGCCGCAACCCTATCGATGTAGAGTTGATGATGTTTGCGCAGGCCAACTCTGAACACTGCCGCCACAAGATCTTCAATGCGTCATGGACTATCGATGGCGAAGAGCAGCAACGCAGCTTGTTCAAAATGATCAAAAACACCAACGAAGTGGGTGGCGAAGATGTACTTTCAGCTTACGCCGATAACGCCGCCGTAATGGTTGGTCATGAGGCAGGGCGCTTCTATCCAAATCCGGAAACCAAAGCTTACGAATACACTCAGCAGCCAATTCATATATTGATGAAGGTTGAAACCCACAACCATCCAACGGCAATTTCTCCGTTCTCGGGTGCTGGTACGGGCGCTGGTGGTGAGATCCGTGACGAAGGTGCAGTAGGTCGTGGTTCCAAACCTAAAGTCGGGTTGAACGGTTTTACCGTATCCAACTTGCAAATCCCCGGTTTCGAACAGCCATGGGAAGAGAATTACGGCAAACCAAACCGCATCGTAAATGCGCTGGATATCATGATCGAAGGCCCCATCGGTGGTGCCGCGTTTAACAACGAATTCGGTCGTCCAAATATCTGCGGTTATTTCCGTACCTTCGAAGAAAACTTCGACGGTGAGCGTCGCGGTTACCACAAGCCAATTATGTTGGCGGGCGGTTACGGCAATATCAAAACTGAACACATTGATAAACCACCATTTGGCGCTGGCACCAAGCTCGTAGTGCTTGGTGGCCCGGCGATGTTGATCGGCCTCGGTGGCGGTGCTGCTTCTTCTATGACTTCCGGTTCTTCGTCAGAAGATCTGGATTTTGCTTCCGTACAGCGCCAAAACCCGGAAATGGAGCGTCGCTGTCAGGAAGTGATCGACGCTTGCTGGCAATTGGGCGATAAAAACCCTATCGCTTTTATTCACGATGTAGGCGCAGGCGGTCTTTCCAACGCTTTCCCTGAATTGGTGAAAGATGGTGGTACCGGCGGTAAATTTGAATTGCGCAATGTACCTAACGATGAGCCGAGCATGAGCCCATTGGCGATTTGGTGTAATGAATCGCAAGAGCGTTATGTGTTGGCGATTGCGCCGGCAGATTTGCCGCGCTTTGAAGCTATTTGCCAACGTGAGCGCGCGGCTTACGCCGTTGTCGGTGAAGCGACTGACGAAAAACATTTGCTGGTTAACGACAAGCATTTCGATGCAAAACCCGTTGATTTGCCGATGTCAGTATTGTTTGGTAAACCGCCAAAAATGCATCGCGTTGCTGAAAGGCATCACGCAAAAACATTTGAATTCAGCACCGCTGGTATCGATTTAAAAGATGCTGTCGGGCGCGTGCTCAGCCACCCTGCAGTAGCAAGCAAAAACTTCCTGATTACCATCGGTGACCGCTCGGTAACCGGTATGGTTGCGCGCGATCAAATGGTTGGTCCGTGGCAAGTTCCTGTTGCCGACGTTGCAGTAACCACTATTAGTTACGACTCCTACGCCGGCGAAGCCATGAGTATGGGCGAGCGCACACCGGTTGCGCTGTTAGATGCTCCAGCATCTGGTCGTATGGCAATTGCGGAAGCGATTACCAATATCGCGGCAACTCGCATCGCAAAACTGTCTGATGTAAAACTGTCTGCTAACTGGATGTGCGCTGCCGGCCACAAAGGCGAAGAAGAAAAACTGTATCGCACCGTGCAAGCAGTTGGTATGGAATTGTGTCCAGCGCTGGGAATTACTATTCCTGTTGGAAAAGACTCCATGTCCATGCGCACCGCGTGGAAAGACGGCGATGAAAACAAAGCGGTAACTGCGCCGCTGTCACTGGTAATTTCTGCATTCTCACCGGTAGTAGATGTGCGTCAAACTCTGACTCCACAATTGCGTACAGATAAAGGTGAAAGTGAATTAATTTTGGTTGATTTGGGGAACGGCAAAAACCGTCTCGGTGGTTCGATCCTCGCGCAGGTTTACAACCAGCTCGGTCAAACGCCTGCTGACCTGGATTCTGCCGATCAACTCAAAGGTTTCTTCAACGCAGTGCAAGCAAGCCTTGCCGCGAATGAATTACTTGCTTACCACGACCGTTCTGACGGTGGTCTGTTTGCGACCGTTGCAGAAATGGCCTTCGCCGGTCACACCGGTGTCAGCATAAATCTGGATGGCTTGGGGGAAGATTCTCTTGCCGCATTGTTTAACGAAGAAGCGGGCGCAGTGGTACAAGTAACGCGTGCGCAATCGGCTGCAGTGCAAAAACGTTTTGCGGATGCTGGTTTAAAAATCAATGTGATCGGCAGCTTGAATGCGAATGATTCATTGAGCATCAGTGCAAATGGCAACGTGTTGTTCGATCAACCGCGCGCGCAATTGCAAGCGCTGTGGAGCGAAACCAGTTATCGCATTCAATTATTGCGCGACAATCCAGCCTGTGCAGAGCAAGAATTTGCAGCGATCACCAAACCAAATCCCGGTTTGAGTGTGAAGCTCAGCTATGACCAAAATGAAAATGTTGCGGCTCCGTTTATCAACACGGGTGTTCGTCCTTCAGTCGCGGTATTGCGTGAGCAAGGTGTTAACGGCCACGTGGAAATGGCGGCGGCATTTGATCGCGCTGGTTTCAAAGCCGTTGACGTACACATGAGTGATTTGCTGTCTGGTCGCGTGTCCCTTGAGCAATTCAAAGGCCTGGTTGCCTGCGGTGGTTTCTCTTACGGCGACGTATTGGGTGCAGGCGAGGGCTGGTCGAAAACGATTTTGTTCAACAACAAAGTGCGCGATGAATTCGAGCGTTTCTTCCATCGCAACGACACCTTCAGTCTCGGCGTATGTAACGGTTGCCAGATGATGTCCAATCTGAAAAACCTGATCCCCGGTGCTGATCACTGGCCGCGTTTTGTACGCAACCTGTCAGAGCAATTTGAAGCGCGTTTCAGTCTGGTGCAAGTGCAAGAGTCTTCATCAGTATTGTTCAAAGGTATGGCGGGTTCGCATATGCCAGTGGCGGTTGCGCACGGTGAAGGTTATGCCGAATTTGCCAATGCCGACGCATTGAACGTGTGTAACGAGAGCGGCACGGTTGCGCTGCGTTTTATCGATAACAACCTCAGCGCAACTGAAACCTATCCTGCTAACCCGAACGGTTCGCCATTGGGGATCACCAGCGTGAGCAGCAAAGATGGTCGTACCACTATCATGATGCCCCACCCGGAGCGTGTATTCCGCGCGGTAAGCAATTCATGGAAACCGGACGATTGGAAAGATGACGGTGCCTGGTTGCGTATCTTCCGTAATGCGCGGGTGTTTGTAGGGTAAGACTTGTGGGCTAAGGGCAACGATTACTACAAAACATTACAAACTCAAGCGGGAGGCATTAGCCTCCCGCTTTGTTTTTATGCTTCAATAACTTACATTCCTGAAAACACTTTTTATCGTTGGCTGTTATTTTAAACTGCATGCGACCAATGAACTTGGGTATAGGTATATCGTCTTATAATGAGCGCGGCTGCGACCGCAGAATTCTCCGCAAACAGAGGCAGGTAAAATCATGAACATGTTATTCAAACGCACAGCCTTGAAACTGGTAATGATCGGATTACTGGGCAGTGTTGTTGCCGGTTGCTCCATGACTAAAAATCATGAAAAGGAAGCGCAAATCAAAGCGGATAAGGAAGGTTTGTCCGCCGTAAAGGATTCCAAATTTGATGGCACTTTTGTCGCACCAAATGCGCAGTTTGCGCAATACAAAAAATTATTTGTTGAGCAGTTGGATTTAACTGATGTAAAAGTTCGCAAACAATCTAACCCCAGCCTTATTAACGATACACCGTGGGAATTAAACGATAATGATCGCCGCTATTATCAAGAGCGTTATACCGAAGCCTTGATGAATAATTTAATTGTGGATGGTCGTTACTCCACAGCATTGCAAGCAGGTACCGATGTATTGAGTGTGCGCGCTAAAGTGCTGGAAATTGCCCCATTGGGTAGCAAGGATGACTTTAAAGGGCGCCCGAGCAGCGTGAAAGTTTACAGTGAAGGTATGGGAACAATGACCCTGGAAATTTCACTGTATGATTCAACGTCCGGAAAAGTGTTGGCGATTATTACAGATCAGCGTGATCTGGGAAAAATCTGGGAAGAGAATAACCGTGTGACCAATAATATCCAGGTGCGTTTGGCATTTGATGCCTGGTTGAAAAAGTTGCGTAGCGAGCTGGATCGTTTATCGGCGAAGTAAAAATATTCACAACAGGAAGATAAAAAATGGGCGATCAGTAATCGCCCATTTTTTTATCCAGCGCTTTTTCTTAATCAAGGGCTGTGGATTATTTCAAATCATCCAGATATTTTTCTGCATCCAGCGCTGCCATACAACCGGCACCTGAAGACGTAATCGCCTGGCGATAGATATGGTCTGCAACGTCACCTGCAGCAAATACACCGGGGATGTTAGTTGCTGTTGCATTACCCTCCAAGCCGCTTTTTACTTTGATGTAGCCATTGTGCATATCCAGTTGGCCTTCAAAGATATCGGTGTTAGGTTTGTGGCCAATCGCGATAAATACGCCGGCGATATCCAGATCTTGCACGGTGCCATCTACAGTACTTTTTACGCGTAAACCATTCACGCCGGCATCGTTACCCAATACTTCTTCCAATTGATGATTCCATAGCAGTTTAATATTTCCGGTTGCTGCTTTGGCAAACAATTTATCTTGCAAAATTTTCTCTGATTTCAACTTATCGCGACGATGAATCAACGTAACTTCGCTGGCGATATTCGACAAATACAGTGCTTCTTCTACCGCTGTGTTACCACCACCAACAACTGCCACTTTTTGACCGCGATAGAAGAATCCATCACAGGTTGCGCAAGCGCTTACGCCTTTACCCATAAAGGCTTCTTCTGATGGCAGACCCAAGTATTGGGCAGAGGCACCGGTAGAAATAATCAGCGCATCACAAGTGTAAGTATTGGAGCCGATCAGCTTGAACGGGCGCTCGGTTAATACGGTTTCATGAATGTGATCAAAAATAATCTGGGTATCAAAGCGCTCGGCGTGTTGCTGCATCTGCACCATCAAATCCGGACCTTGCAAGTCGTGAACACCGCCTGGCCAGTTTTCCACTTCGGTTGTGGTAGTTAATTGACCACCTTGTTGCATACCGGTAATAACCACAGGTTTGAGGTTGGCGCGTGCGGCATAAATCGCAGCAGTGTAACCCGCAGGGCCAGAGCCGAGAATAATTAACTGGTGGTGTTGTACTTCACTCATAGTAAATCCTTGATATATGCCAATGTTGGATATTTAAAAGTTGGATGCGTAAAGGAATGGGCTGAACGATTATTGCCTAATGTGGGGGCATGATAGGCCAATCACAACGGTCGCGCAAAATTGTCTCATTCAATGCGTTGTATTAGCTTTACCTATATGGTGCTATCGGCAGGGATTTAGTGGGCTGGCCGGCTATTAACCAGCCAATGCGCCGAGAATGGAAATGTGCTTGCTCCATTCAGCGGCGCTGTGTTCGCGCAATAATTGCTCAAATGCGGCAGGGGATAAGGGTTTGGAAAAAAGATAGCCTTGTAATAAATCAGCGCCATAATCGCGGCAAATACGTGCCTGTTCGCGTGTTTCTACGCCCTCAACGACAACAGTTAAATCCAGGCTTTTGGCAAAAATAATCATAGCCCGCAAAATCCGGCAATCGGCTGCATTTTCCGGAACACCCATTACAAAAGTGCGATCAATCTTCAGGGTTTTTGCCGGTAATTCTTTCAAATATGCCATGGATGAGTAACCGGTGCCAAAATCATCTACGGCAATTTCAATGCCGTAATCCAACATTTGCCGCAATCGTTGCGCTGTGCGTTGCAGGTTTTCAATCAATACTGATTCAGTAATTTCCAGGCTTACACAACGACCAGGCACGCCAGTACTATCAAGGTCTTTAATAATATTTTGATAGAGATCTTCATCGGTCAACAACTGCGCGCACACATTAAATTTCATATTGAAATTGTCATTCACCAAACCATCCTGTCGCCAGCGTGCAATTTGTTGGCAAGCTTTTAACCGGCTTTTGGAATCGATTTCGCCGATTAAACCAATCTCTTCGGCAAGGCCGATAAATTCAATCGGGGGTAAAATTCCACGCTCGGGATGATCCCAGCGAATCAATCCTTCTGCTCCGCATATTTCAAAGGTTTGTGCATCGACAATCGGTTGATAAAACAAAATAAAATGATCGGTAGGGATTAAACTGCGCAATTCCTTTTCCAGTCGAACGCGCTCTTGCATTTGTGCTTGCATGGTTTGTGAAAAAAATTGGTAATTATTGCGGCCATCGTGTTTTGCACGATACATCGCTAAATCCGCCGCTTTCAATAAATCGCTTGCTGATTGCCCTGCATCAGGGTAGGTAGCGATACCGATGCTGGTGGAAATGGTGTTTTCAAATTTACCGATAATAATGGGTTTGCGTAGATCATCTAAAATACGCTGCGCTAATTGGCTAATGGCTTCCTGGGAATCAAAGTTATGGGCCAGCACTGCAAATTCATCGCCGCCCAGACGGCAGACAATGTCGCCTGCGCGCACAACGCGCAATAAACGTTGTGCAACTTCTTTTAATACTTGATCACCGATGATATGGCCGAGGCTATCGTTGATAATCTTAAAATTATCCAGGTCGAGGAAGAGCAGGGCGAGTTGATCGCTTTGGCGTTTTGCGCGGGGAATAGCTGCACGCAAACTCTCATCAAAATAATAGCGATTGGCCAAACCGGTTAGCGAATCATTTTCGGCGAGCGCGCGCAAACGTTGGTGGCTTTCCTGTAGTTGCCGTTCCAGTAAATGACGTGAGCGCGCGTGGGTGATGGCACGTGTTAAATGTTTATGGGCAATTTCTGATTTAAATAAAACATCCTGTGCACCCGCTTCAATAAATTCGCGTTCCAGCTCTTCGTCAGCGCTGGCTCCGGTCAAAATAATGACTGCCGCGTGGTGTTGTGGATGTTTATTGAGTAGTTGAAGCACTTCCAATCCGTCGATATCGGGTAAACGATAGTCGAGTAACACTGCATCAAAATCGTTGCTATCGAACTGCTCTAATCCTTCTGCGGCAGAACATGCCTGGGAAATAGTGATATCCCATTCCGTTTTGCGAAATGTACGGATGATCGCCTGGCGATCCAGATCATTGTCATCGATTAGCAACAGCTTCATGCAGCTTACCTCTCCACTAGAGTGTTATTTTTCTCTAACAGGCAACTCAATTACTTTCCAGTAGTGGTCCAGTAATCCGACAACCTGCAAAAAATCGCTATCCATGCGTTGCTTCAATAAGTAACCGGCAACGTGTTCACGATAGGCCGCAATAATGTCTTCATCCGATTTCGATGTTGTTAATACGAATACAATCGCATGAGTTAGTTCCGGATCTGCGCGTAAAACCTCCAGAAATTCAATGCCGTTCATTCGCGGCATGTTGATATCCAACAAGATAATGTATGGACCAGGTATTTCGCCATTACGCAATATTTCGAGGGCCTCAAGGCCGTCTTTTGCGCGATAAAGCGGGTTCAATAGTTTCAATTTATGCAGGGCTCGCCGCAGGGCGGTTGCATCAATATCGTCGTCGTCAACAATTAACAGGCTGACCGTTCGAAAATGGTCGTTATTACCGGGTGGATGCAATCTATCAATCATAAGCTAACCCTCTCCTTGATAATTTTTGGCCAGGTGAATGTAAAGCGACAGCCACGGCCTTCGGAAAAAACATTGATGGTGCCGCCGTAGGCCTCCACCAGTTTTTTGATTAACGCCAGCCCCATGCCACTGCCTTCAAGTTCATCGCGGGGTTTCAGGGTTTGAAACATACCAAAGACTCGCTCTTGGAATTTTTCGGGAATCCCGGGTCCATCGTCACTGACACTGAAGGCATAAAAATTTTTATCGACAGAGTGGCAATCCAGGCGAATAACACCCTGATCGCGGTCATGGTGTTTAAGGGCATTGGAGAATAAATTACGCAGGATTTGCTCGAATGGTGTGCCCAGTGTTTCAAATACCGGTAAATCATCACCCAATTCAAGATGTAAACCAGGTTTGGTATTTTGAATTTCAAATAATTCTGTGGCGATATGCTGGACATCAATCGATATTTGTTTTCCCTCCACTTTTCCGGCGCGATAGAAAATCAGCATATCATCCAGAAGTTTTTCCATCCGTTGGATGCGATTGCGTAACATCACCGTGTGTTTTTCCACTTCGGAAAATTCTTTTTCATGAAGATCTTCTTCAATCCAGGTGGAGAGTTGAGCAATTCCCCGCAACGGGGACTTCAAATCGTGTGAGGCAACATAGGCAAAGGTTTCCAATTCTTTATTGGTTTGTGCGAGGCGATGGTTGCTAGCCTCCAGATCCTCCTGATGTTTTATCAATAACAACGCCGTCTGTTTGCGCGCTTGGATATTTTCGGCAAACACTGCCAGGGTTTTGGCCATGACACCCATTTCGTGGGGATGATCCAGAAACGGAATTTCTATCCCGGTATCACCTTTGGCGAGTTGTTCCATCGTGTTGCGGATACGTTGTAATTGCCAGTTCAAGCTGCGTGTAATGGCGGCGGCGACGAGAAAACCTACCAGCAAAAAACCGCAAATAACAATTAACATCAAATTAGCAGCGTGGCTTTTGGTCGCCACAACTTCGCCATTGAGTTCGAGCATTCGGTCCTGGGCTTGTTGAATAATGGATTCACACAAATATTCCAGCGCTATCGTCAGCTCCTGCATATCATTTAACGTTTTTTGACGATAACCTTCGATATCGCCGTCAATTAATAATGAATTATTGGATGAAATGACAGATTCCCACTGTTTGAATGTACTGCGTAATTTAGTAAGGCTTTCGCTGCTGTTTTTACGCTCGATAATATCTAATTCCTGAATAACCGAAAATTCGGTTTTCCTCAGTGTTTCTGGAATATTAAAAGTGCCCGCCAGTTGGGGATTTACCGCGATATCTTTCATGCGGCGATTTAGCCGGTTGATATCTTCTTTAATGCGCAACGCTGCATTGCTAACTTGAATGGGGTCTTCGTAGAGTTCCTGGGTGATAGATGCCACGCTATTAATTTGCAAGGTGCCTATGGAGCCTATACCGATAAACAGCAAGCTCATAAAAACAAAACCGGTTGCTAAACGGCTAAATACATTGAAACGATTAAACGCTGCAATTGCTGGTTTAAATCGCAGGGTCATTAATCCTGCTGCAAATAATGTAAAGCCCAGTGCTGTGTGTGGAGCCATGTTTATTCCCAACCACACAAATATGGGCAGCACACCATAACCCTGGCCCAACATGGCGATCAACGTAACAAAAAGAATAATAATGCAAAGCAGACTGGCAATAACGGATTTGCTTCCATGTGCATTAAAACCAAACAGTATTGCAGCTCCCGCTAGCACGAAAGCAATGCTGGCTGTGGGAGGAACCGGATGATTGTGCGCCGGTGGTTCCGTTAAAAAAATAACAAACCAATTAGTCGTATTAACATGAATACCGGTGATGAGATCAAGTAGAGTGAGAATGCCAATAGCAAACAAGATCAGGCTGGATAAAATAGTGAATTGCCATCGCTGCGAGATGATCCCATACAGCCCGACGCCACAGGCGCAAAAGCCAATAGCGGTGTTATAAGCCATTAATGTAGCATAGGGATAAATACCGGCAAGCAAGTGCGGGCTATGCCAGATCAGCAAAACCCCTACGCCCAGCAAGCATAACAGCACCGCAATGGTGCGTGTTGCCCGGTATTCGATGGTTAAATTTGTAGTAATTCCGTGCATATCTCATTAATCCATAAACCTTGAGATTATTTCTCCTCCGCCGTGCCTCCTCCTGCCAAATAGCTGCGTTACCGTTAAACTTATTGCTGATTGATGCAGCTACAGCAAAATTCAGTGTAGATTCTAGTTAATTAAAATTCTTAAAAAGTCAGGGTTTGCGCTGAAATAATTGGCTTTGTAGTTTGGTTATAGTTTTGAGTCATAAAAAAAGGAGATGCACCGTGGAATCTGTCGTCGAATCCCCTTGCGTACGAAATTGCTGCTTAAATGAAGAAGATATTTGCCTCGGTTGTTTTCGCAGCCTGGCGGAAATTACGCGTTGGGGAGCGGTAAGCGATCAGATAAAGCTGGAGATTGTGCAAAAAGCCGGGCAGCGTCGAATCGATTATCAGAAAAAATGGCAGCAGTGATAACTCTATCTACATGTGATTACTGGCGCCGCGCTTGCGATTCGTTTACCCTGCGCACCCTAAAAATAAAAAGCGATTTGTTATACGTTTCCGGGTTATTAGAACTAGACTTGCTGTACATCCGTTTTTAACGGCTGCTGTTTTATCGAGAGTTTTATCGATAAAAACAGCACACTGAACAATAACTGCATGCGATGGTTGGCAATGGAACGCTGTATCGAACGCGGCGATACCCACAGCAGCTCCAGACGATAAACAACAATCCCTATACAGTCTTTTCTATGCAGTCGTTAAAGGCATTCAAAATCTGGTTGAGCATGCAATGCCAAATTCTGGGCAATGTCGGTGCTGCCATGCTTGTCAAATCCATGCCGGATAGCCCACTGATTCTGGCGAAATGGCCCAATGCTGATATTGATGTAGCATTGTTGCGCGATGTCATTGCACCTGTGCTGGAAAAAAAGCGTTTGCATTTGCAGGTGGTGGGTGAAAATGATTATCTGCTCGGGCAACCGCTGCTGGTAGAAGAACAACTTTGGGGTGTGCTGGTATTGCGCGTTGCGTTACCTGATAAAAAAGCACTACCGGGTTTATTGCATTCACTGAAGCCCGGTCAATTCTGGCTGCAGTTTATGGTGCAGTCCCTGGCGAGTGATTTGTCATCAGGGCAAAAACAGGATGTATCTGCTTCCGATCCTGCTCCGCCAGTGTCGCCCCCCAGTGTTCCAACCTCAGATCTGCCGTTAGTTTCTTTAAAAGAAACTATCAATGGTTCGCTTCTGCAATTAACCGCCAGTTTACTAAAAGAAAACTCATTGCAAGAAACCACCATTACGCTGGTAAATTTGCTTGCGGGTTTATTGCAAGCGACGCGCGTCAGTATTGGTTTACTGGATTCTAATGGAAAAAGGTTGCAACTGGATGCCGTTTCCTTTTCGGCGAATTTTGATAAGCGCACGCAAGCTATGCAGCTAATTACCGAAGCCATGGCGGAGACAGTCGAGCAGGGTGTTCGTATTGATTGTGTTGTGCTAAATCCGGACCAAGTGGAATCCACAGACACGTCAACACTGCTAATCAAGCAAGCGCACCAACAATTATTACACACACAACAGTTGCAAGCAGTGAGCAGTTTTTTGTTGCGCAAAGGCGACAAAATTCTCGGGGCGCTAACCATTGAACTGGATAGGCGAACAACGCTGGATAGTGATCAGGAATGGTTGGTGCAACAAGCAACACATTATGCGGCGGCAATTATCTTGCTGCGCCAGCAAGCTGTTGCGGGTCTATGGCAAGGATTAAAGCAGCGAGCTGCTGCGCGTTTGCAGCGCTGGTTGGGTGAAGAATCCTGGCATGGAAAATTAATCGCAGCAGGTGTAATGATCTTGCTGGTGGTATTGTTTGTTCCAGTGAATTATCAACTGTCGGCAGATGCAAGTTTACAAACCACTGAAAAATATTTGGTGGTCTCTCCGCAAGACGCTTATCTTGGTACTATTGCTGCGCGCCCCGGCGATCAAGTAAAAAAAGGTACGGTACTCGCACAATTAAATGATGAGGATTTGCGTTTAGAACGACGCAAAGTTGCCAGCCAGGCACAGCAATATCGCCAGGCTTATGATTCAGCGCTCGCGAATTCCAATCGTGTGGAAGCCGCTATTGCAAATGCACAATTGGATCAAGCCAGCATTCAATTGCAATTGCTCGACCAGCAATTAACTCGCACCCAATTGTTAGCACCCAGCGATGGTATCGTCGTGTCCGACGATATTTCGCAAACGCGCGGCGCACCGGTAAAACAGGGCGATGTACTGTTTGAAATTGCGGCGAGCCAGAATTATCTCGTGCAATTATTTGTAGATGAGCGTGATATTGCGTTAGTAAAACCGGGGCAAGACGGTGAGTTAAAATTAAATAGTTTGCCTGCAGAAGTATTTAACACTCGCGTAAAATTGATTACACCTATCAGCGAAGTACGTGAAGGGCGCAATTATTTCCGTGTTGAACTGGAATTGGCGGAAAATTTACAACGTACGGAATTACTGCGTCCGGGAATGACTGGAACCGGTAAGGTAAATATCGGTTCGCGTGCAGTGGGGTGGATTTGGTTTCATGAGCTGTGGCATTGGCTGCGCTTGAGCGTCTGGTAATTGCTATGACTGATTCTCCTGCTGCTAATGACGAATCCCCTGTTACTAATGGCTCTGCCACTGGTAACAATCCTGCGTGGCAACGCCTTGAATCTTTGCGGCCTTCGTTACCGCGCCATATTCATATCCAGCGGCGCGATTACAATCACGAACGCTGGTATTTATTGCAAGATAAAAGTAACGGCCGTTTTCATCGTCTGACACCTTCTGCGTGGCGTTTGATTTCGGCAATGAATGGCCGCAATTCATTAACAAAAGTCCTTGCGGCGGCGGCTGATCCCCAATTTTATGAGTCTGCGGACGAAATTCCTACGCGCGATGATTTAATTCATTTGCTGCAATATTTGCATGTGGCTGATTTGCTCGTATGTGATATGCCACCCAACACCCAGGAGTTATTCGCGCGGCGCGAACAAAAAAAACAACAGCGCTGGTTGCGATTGTTGATGAATCCGCTTACCTGGAATATCCCGCTCGGTAATCCGGATAAGCTTCTGGATAAATTAATGCCGGTAGCGCGATTGCTTTCCTCGCGCACGATGGGCGTTATCTGGTTGTTGGTAGTGGGTTACGCACTTTTGCAAGCCGGTAATCATTGGACTCAATTAACCCATGGCCAATTGGATCGCGTATTGTCGCCTTCAAATTTATTTTTGCTGTGGCTGACTTATCCCCTTTTTAAAATCCTGCATGAATTGGGGCATGGCCTGTTTACCAAAGTGTGGGGCGGGCAAGTTAATGATTGCGGCATTATCTTTGTTGTTGGCACACCCTTACCTTACGTGGATGCCAGCGCCGCAACCGGATTCTACGCTAAACGCCAACGCTTGATGGTGAGTGCGGCGGGTATGGCGGTGGAGTTATTTTTAGCAGCGTTGGCATTGCTATTGTGGGTGCAATTATCCGGCGGCTTCCTGCGTGATTTTTTATACAACATTATTTTAATTGGTGGCGTGTCTACGTTGTTTTTTAATGGCAATCCCCTGATGCGCTTTGATGGTTATCATCTACTCACAGATGCATGGGATTTGCCGAACCTCGCAACCCGAGCTAATCAACAAGTGAGTTATATATTGCGTCGCTATGCGTTTGGAATTGTCGGTGTATATTCTCCAGCCAGTTCGGTGCGCGAAGCCTGGTTGTTAGCGAGCTACAGTATTGCCGCGTTTATTTATCGTGTGTTTATGTTGTTTTTTATTATTTTACTCGTTGCCAATTATTTTCCGACGTTCGGTTTGATCATTGGTTGTTGGCTGATTTTTTTCCAACTGGTATGGCCCGGATTAAAAGCGCTGCAATTTTTATGGCGCGATAAACAATTAGCCAATCAACGCAAGCGGGCATTTGTGGTTACCGGTGTAACGAGTTGCGCAATCCTGTTGTTTTTGATTGTTGTGCCGTTACCGCAATCAACATCGGTAGAAGCTGTGTTGTGGTTGCCGGATGAGGCGCGAGTAAAAACGGAGTCCAGCGGTGAAGTGGTCGAGTTGCTGGTCGCAGATGGTAGTTCGGTTGCTGCTGGCGATGCATTGGTGCGTTTGCAAAATCCGACGTTGGTTGCCTATCTGGAGGTACAGCAGGCCAAACTGCGTGAATATGATGCGCGTTATCAGCAGGCATGGGTAGAAGATCGTTCGCAGGCGCAAATGTTTGAGCAGGATATTGCCGCTATCAAAGCAGAAATTACGTTGTTGCAAGAGCGCGTTACCAATTTGATTGTACGTAGCCCGTCCAGTGGCGTTTTCCGTATTACCCGTTCTTACTATTTACCTGGCAGCTATCTGAAACAGGGTGATGAATTGGCAATCATCGAAAAACCGGATGCAGTGCGTGTGCGAGCGGCGTTACTGCAGGACGAAGTAGGGCTGGTTCGCCAGGCCACTGATCGAGTCAGTATCCGTTTCACCAGTGATCCAATGAATGTGATAACGGCAGATGCGATTCAGGATGCACCAATTGCGAGCGAACAATTACCGAATCCGGTATTGGGTACCCAAGGCGGCGGACGCGTTGCAGTTGATGCAACCCATGCAAGCGGTACCAGGGTAAAGGAAAAAGTATTTTTGCTGGATTTGGCCCTGCGTGATTACGAGCAAAGTGGGCATTTTGGCGAGCGGGCTTACGTGAAGTTCCATCATCCGGCTGAACCATTGGCGGTTCGCTGGTATCGAAATTTACAACAAGTATTTATCCGTCATTTTTCGTAATTCCTTTTTTAATCTATAGTAATAACCATTTAGTGTTTTTATATCGAGTTAACCATGCATAAAGCATCAAAAGTTTCATTGCTGGTACTTTTATTCAGCAATGAATTACTGGCCCAGACGCAAGAACCTGCCCAGCTTAATTGCCGAATTGAACCTTCAATCACGGTGGAGATGAGTAGCGCCGTTGAAGGTGTGATTAGTGAAGTATTAGTCGACAAAAATGCTGTCATTAAAAAGGGGGATGTAGTCGCTCGCCTTGATGCTGGTTTGGAATCCGCCACCGCGGAGTTGCGTCGAGTGCAATCGGAATTGACCAGTGATGTGCAGTCACAACAACTGGCACTGGAATTTAGTGAACGATCGCTCACGCGTGTAAAAGATTTATACGATAAAAAGGCAGCCTCCTTTTCCGAATTGGACAAACTCAAAACAGAACACGCTATTGCACAACAGCAATTGCGCCAGGCACTGGATCGTAAACGCCAGGCAGAGCTTGAATATAAAAGGGCGCTTGCCGACTTACAGCGTCGCACCCTGGTTAGCCCCATTGACGGTGTCGTCGTTGAACGGTTGAAAGAGCCGGGTGAGCATATCGATTTTGAACCGGTATTGAAGCTGGCTAAACTTGATCCATTGCGCGTAGAAGTTTACGCGCCAGCGAGCTTATATGGAAAAGTGAAAGCAGGAATGAAAGCCAATGTTATTCCGGAATTGGGTGCTGACAGCCGTAGTTACACCGCCGAAGTCACTTTGGTGGATCAGGTTATTGATGGTCCAAGTAATACCTTTGGTATTCGTTTGGCATTTGCGAATCCCGGTAATCGTTTACCAAGTGGTTTGAAGTGCCGCGTTACTTTTGAAGGCGTAACACTGAATTTATTAGAGCCGCGTACTTTGCCTTGATGCAGATGCCCTGGTGCAGGTGAGAATAATTTATTACAACAAAATATAAGGACGTGGCACGAATCTAGATTATTTTTTTATGTACTCCTGCCTCGGACAGTTTTTGTGCCAGAATTAGCAAAATTGATATTTTTTGATAACTACTAATAACCGATAAATAAGATTTTACGGGTGATCCAAACCGACACCTATATAGACTCGGTTTGTTTGCTGACAGTCATTTATAAGTTTCGCTATGGTTTGGTGAACGGGGTCAGCATAGAAGGATGCAATTGGTATTTACCAGTCCTTTAACCCGTAGTGCGATTTATCAAATCGCATCAATGCAACAGCGAGTTTATGTCCAAAACACCGCGTCATCGCCGTCCTCTGATTGAAGCTCTGGAGCCGAGATTACTGTTTTCTGCAACAGCGGATATTGCTGTGTTTGATGACGGTAATTCGGATGTCCAATACCTCACGCATGCTGCGCAAGAGGTAGATCTTGTCAGCATTTACATGCCCGACGAAACACATCCGCTTATGATGCAGGATGCGTACAACGATATTCCGCAAATCGATACCGTCATTTTTGTTGACACCGCCGTCGATAATTACCAAACGCTTGTTAACGATATAGAGGCTTCATTAGAAGGTGACTCGGTAGCCATTATTTATCTTGATAAAACCAAAGATGGGTTAGTCCAGATTAGTGATTACCTTGCTGGTGCCAGTGGTATTTCTGCGGTACATATTATTTCCCACGGTGTTGCCGGCAGTGTGCAATTAGGCACACAAGTGCTCAATGAAAATAATATTGCGCAATACCAACAATCATTAACCGCGTGGAAGAGTGCGCTCAGCGACGATGCCGATATTTTGTTATACGGTTGCGATGTTGCTGCGAATCAAAGCGGTATGAATTTGTTGCGGCAATTGAGTGATATCACCGGTGCCGATGTCGCGGCGAGCAATGATTTAACCGGTAACGCGGCCAATGCGGATTGGGATTTGGAAGCGCGTGTTGGCCATATTGAAACCGCATCTATTTTTACCAGCAATCAATCCATGGAATGGCAGGGTGTATTAGCGGATGTTGTACATTTGTACTCGGGTGTGGCGACTAACGAACAAGCCATTCCGACATCCGGTAATGTGATGCAAGGTATCCAGTTAACTTCCAGTCAAACCGTAGACCGCATTCAGGTAATGCTCGCAAATCACGGCACTAGTTCTGCATCGGTGCAAATGATTGTTCATGAGCACAGCTACAATGGCACCGCGATTGCGACCGCAACAGTGAACACCAGCTCACTCGGAAGCTCGTTGGGGTGGGTGAATTTTGATTTTGCGGGCAAGACGTTTAACGCCTACACCGTTTACTGGGTCGAGTTTAAAACCAACACCGGTGCGGACAATCTGGTGGGAATTGGTTATATCAACAGCAACGTTATTAGCAGCGAATTTGTGGTTAATAACAGTGGTGATGGTAGCAAGGATATGGCGATCGCCCTGGTGGATGTTCAAAATCGTGCGCCAACCGTTGCCAATACAATTCCAAATCAAACCACAAACGAAGAGGCATGGTTTAGTTACACCTTTGCGGCGAATACGTTTAATGATCAAGATGGCGATACACTCACTTACAGCGCTACGTTAGCGAATGGTAATCCGCTACCGCCATGGTTAAGTTTTAATGCGGGCACGCGCACATTTAGCGGTGTACCTGATGATGGTGATGTTGGAACTATTTCAATAAAAGTCACTGCCAATGATGGTAAAGGCGGCAGCATTGATGACACGTTTGATTTAACTATCAATAATGTTAATGATAATCCGTTTTTAAATATTCCTGTTCCTAATCAAAATGCAACGGAAGATTCTGTATTTAGTTATACCTTTCCTGCCAACACGTTTGGCGATGGTGATCTGGGAACAACTTTCACCTATACCGCAGAATTAGCTGGCGGCGGTACATTACCCGCATGGTTAAATTTTGACTCTGCAACACGCACATTCAGTGGTACACCGCTCAATGGTGATGTGGGTACAATCTCGATTAAATTAACGGCAAACGACGGTGCTGGGGGAACAGCAACTGATAACTTCGATATTGTTATTGCCAACACCAATGATGCCCCAACGGTAGCTAATGCAATTCCCAACCAGACAGCTACTGAAAACGTACTTTTTAATTACACGTTTGCAATTAATACATTTCATGATCAGGATGTTGGCAACACATTAACTTACACCGCGCAAATTCCTGGTGGTACACCGTTACCGGCGTGGTTATCGTTTGATAGTGCAACGCGTACATTTAGTGGTACTCCTTCCAATGGCGATGTGGGCAATATCACTATTGAGGTCAGGGCGAGTGACGGAACAGTAACGGTTTCCGATTTTTTTGATTTGACTGTTCAAAATGTTGGGTCATCCAACGTAGTTTATGAAACTTCGGGGCCGTCAACGGATACGCAGGTAATCAGTTCCGGCGTACCGTTTTTCCAAAGTTTTTCGCACAATAGTGTTGGTGCTACATATACTATCGACTCCATTGTATTGCAGTTAGTGAAAGATCCTTCTGCGTCACTGCAAACTATCACGGTAACTTTATTATCCGGTGCTTACAATGGCACCGTCGTTGGCTCTGCAACTATTTCGTCTGCGACTATAGGTACAACGCTGGCGTGGAAGGCATTTGACTTTACCAATAAAGTACTCACTGATAATCAATTATATTTTATAAAAGTTGAATCCAGCAGTGTGGATGGATTAGTCAAGGCCGCCATTCATAATTCAGATGTTTATCCCAACGGCTCTTATCATTCCAGTGGTGGTGCCCCTGACACTACGCGCGATGTTGCCTTCCAGATTTCCAGCGGCGCGAATATAGATCCTGTCATTGTTAGCCCCATTCCCAACCAATCCGCAACAGAAGATGCATTATTTAGTTTTCAATTTGCGGCAAATACATTTAATGATGCTGATGTTGGCGATACGCTAACGTACACGGCGACTATGGCTGATGGCAGTGCATTGCCTTCATGGTTAAGTTTTAACGCGGCAACGCGAACTTTTTCGGGTACTCCTGCCAATGCGGATGTAGGAACTATTTCCGTTAAAGTAACGGCAGATGATGGTAACGGTGGCACACCGGCAACTGATACGTTCGATTTAGTTGTTGCCAATACCAATGATGCACCAACAGTTGCGAATCCAATTCCCAATCAAAATGCCACTGAAGATTCTGCATTTAATTTTACCTTTGCAGCAAATACATTTGCTGATCAGGATGTCGGTAATACGCTCAGTTACAGTGCGCAACTTGCCGGTGGAGGAGCGCTTCCTGCCTGGTTAACGTTTGACGCTGTGACGCGTACATTTAGCGGTACACCTACTAATGCTTTTGTTGGCACTGTATCGATAGATGTTATTGCGAATGATGGTAATGGCGGCACTGTTACTGATACATTTAATATCGTTGTTGCCAACACTAATGATGATCCAATTGTTGCCAACGCGATTCCCAATCAAAACGCTACTGAAGATTCTATATTTAATTTTCAGTTTGCGGCCAACACGTTCAATGATCAGGATGTAGGTGATTCGCTTACATATTCCGCCCAATTAGCGGGTGGTGGTGCATTGCCATCCTGGATAAGTTTTAATGCGGCAACGCGCACATTTAGTGGAACGCCGACCAATAGTGATGTCGGTAGTTTTTCTGTTGATGTTATTGCGAGTGATGGTAATGGTGGCTCGGTAACGGATACTTTCAACATTACCGTGGCCAATGTGAATGATGCACCTTCAGTCAGCATCGCGCTAACGGATTACTACACTAACGAACAAGTCGCCGTAAATTTGCATGGCACTGGCATCAGTATTTCTGATGTTGATAGTACTAACATTACCTTGACGCTGGCTGGCCCGGGCGGTAGCAGCCAATTAACAGCGAATACAGGAACAACAGGTGTTAGCATTTTTTCCGGTAATGGTTCACCCACGCTGGTGCTCACTGGAACTCTCACTCAAATAAATGATTTCCTCGCGGGCAATAATGGCGGCACATTAACGTATCGTTTGGCTGGTGACACGCCCATCGCAACAGCGACGTTAACGATTACTGCGAGTGATGGTGCGTTAACAGGTAATGACACTGCATTTATACATATCGCTGCTGTTAATGATGCGCCGGTAAATACGGTACCGGGCGCGCAAGTAACAACTGAAGATACTGCATTGGTATTTAGTGCGGGTAATGGCAACCAGATCCAGGTAAATGATCCGGATGTTCTCAGCGGAAATCTGGAAGTCACATTATCGGTAACGAACGGTACGTTGACACTTGCCGGTACAACCGGATTAAGTTTTACCACAGGCGATGGCACTGCGGATTCAACACTGGTCTTCACCGGTACGCTTGCAAATATCAATGCAGCATTAGCAACCTTAACATTTAATCCAACCGCGGATTACAATGGCGCTGCGGTTTTATCGCTCACTACCAGTGATTTGGGAAATACCGGTAGCGGTGGAACGCTCACTGATACTGACACCGTTAATATCACGATAAATGCCGCTAATGATGCTCCTACCGTTGCCAATACAATTCCCAATCAAAATGCGACCGAAGATTCTGCATTTAATTTTCAATTTGCAGCAAATACATTTGCAGATATAGATGCAGGTGCAACACTCACTTATTCCGCACAACTTGCTGGTGGAGGTTCGCTGCCGCCATGGTTGAGTTTCGATCCGGTTACGCGCACCTTCAGTGGTACACCGACCAATGGTGATGTTGGAACTATTTCAATTGATGTCATCGCTGATGATGGCAATGGCGGCACTGTTACCGATACGTTTAATATCGTTGTGGGTAATACTAATGATGCTCCCACAATAGCAAATGCAATTCCTAATCAAAACGCAACGGAAGATTCTGCATTTAATTTTCAGTTTGCCGCAAATACATTTGCAGATCCTGATGTGGGTGACACGCTTGCATACTCTGCACAACTTGCCGGTGGTGGTTCATTACCATCCTGGCTGAGCTTTGAT
>JAGKWQ010000045.1 GCA_021151825.1 Cellvibrionaceae bacterium | reverse complement strand
CCGCCGCCGCCGCCGCCGCCAATCCCTGAAAAAGGCCTACTCATTAAAATAGAAAATGGGCATGAGACCTATTTGATGCCTAATGGGGATATTCAATATCAATTACCAAATTATGGGGATGGTGAGCCCACTAGAGAGGTGGATACAAAAAACAGGGGGACTATATTGCCCGACGGCACCATTGTTATTACTGATCTTACAACCGGCGAGCAAAGAACAACGGACGGTAAACCATATCCACCTCCAGAAGTTCCTGGCGGCGGAGATGGAGACGGAGATGGAGATGGAGATGGAGATGGAGATGGAGATGGAGATGGAGATGGCGATGGAGATGGAGATGGAGATGGAGATGGAGATGGCGATGGAGATGGAGATGGAGATGGAGATGGAGATGGAGATGGAGATGGAGATGGAGATGGAGATGGAGATGGCGATGGTGATGGTGATGGAGATGGAGATGGAGATGGAGATGGTGACGGCGATGGAGATTTACCACCGCCACCACCACCACCAATGCCAGAGCCACCACGTCGCGATCCACTAGCATTTGATTTAAGTGGTGATGGAAAAGTTAACACTTTGCCTATGTCGCAAGGCGTGCACTTTGACAATGACAACAGTGGTTTTGCCGAGCGTACCAGTTGGGTTGCGCCTGAAGATGGTCTATTGGTTTTGGATAGAAATTCCAACGGATTTATCGACGGTGGTGCAGAGCTTTTTGGTACCGAAACTTTATTGCGCACCGGGAAATATGCTCGCCACGGTTTCGAGGCGTTAGCGGAATTTGATATTAACAACGACGGACGTATTAATGCCGATGATTTAATTTATAACGACTTACGCATATGGCGTGATGCAAACAGCAATGGAGTTTCCGAGGCGTCAGAATTTAAAACGCTGAGTGAATTAAATATCTCGGAAATTGCTACGAGCTACACCAATAATCGTTTTACGGATACCAATCGTGTAGAGC
Source organism: Cellvibrionaceae bacterium (assembly GCA_021151825.1). Lineage (GTDB taxonomy): Bacteria > Pseudomonadota > Gammaproteobacteria > Pseudomonadales > Cellvibrionaceae > Cellvibrio. The sequence goes on along the minus strand of JAGKWQ010000045.1, from coordinate 1,056 downwards.
ATCGCGAAGCGGGAGTATTTCATTATGCTGACGGCAGCACTGGCATTACGAATACATTGTGGTTTGAGTCTGACCGTCGTGTTACAAAACCTGTTGATGAATTGCAGGGAAATTCTGCGGCAATTTCTGCTGATATTAAAAAGCTTCCTAATGCAGTAGGTTTTGGTAATACCTATTCATTGCATTATGCAATGGCTATTGATGCATCTGGGTTGTTACGACAAAAAGTTGAAGCGTTTGTAGTTGAAAACAATCCAGAACAACGCCAGCAATTAGTACGGCAGATATTAGTGTTGTGGTCGCAAAAAACAAATATTGTTGCCGGCTCACGCGGCAACAATGTTGATGCTACTACCCTCGCAATTCTGGAATCATTCTGGGGGCAAGCTGCACTGCAAGATAAACCTACAGGTGAATATGCCACGTTGGTAAATAATGTATATGTCGGACTGGAACAGTCTGTGTATACGCAATTGATGGCATCAACACACTCCCGCAATTTGCTGAATAAAGTTGCGTTTAGCCAAACCAACAATAATTGGTCTGCAGACTTCTCAGAGGTCGGTGAATATTTCTATACGGCATTTGTTGCGGGTTCATCGCAAGCGGCAACATCGCTTGCCGATTTTATGAGTGTTGTGAGAGGTTTGAATCCGTACAACGATTCGTTATTTACACCTTTTAAAAATACATTCGAATCTGTTGCCAATCGTTTGCCATTAGCTGCAAAAGAGAAAATGTTTTCTGTTATTCGTGGTTGGAATGACACATTAACTGGCTCATCGGCGAATGATGAAATAAATGGCTATGCAGGTAATGACAGCATTTCTGGCGGTGCTGGTAACGATATTTTGCATGGCGATGATGGAAATGATCGGATTTTGGGAGATCAAGGAAATGACACGCTGGAGGGTGGTGATGGCAACGACGTTCTGAGTGGCGGTGCTGGTAATGACTTGCTGGCAGGTGGTGCTGGTAATGACAACCTGCAAGGGGATGATGGCCATGACACCCTGGAAGGTGGTGTGGGCAACGACACCCTCTCCGGCGGAGGGG
>JAGKWQ010000044.1 GCA_021151825.1 Cellvibrionaceae bacterium | reverse complement strand
GCTCAGCGCTGTTTTTACCTTATTGCCCGACTCCTTCAGCGATTTAAAAAGCTCGTCCGATGTAACTTCAGGATAAAGCTCTTTCATCTTATCAAGTAGCCCAGCTCTAGCATCTTGCTGAGCGCCGCGAATGCCACCAGTGCCGACAACAGGTACGTTTTCACCGACGTTTCTAACGGTCTTCGCAACGGTCCCTGTTGGGTTGAATATGTCAGTCGTTGTCAGTGGCAATCCTTGCTGCTCAGCGAACTTGATCGCCTGCGCTTGCTCTGCCGTGATTTTCGGGCGTAGATTGTTCGCCGCCGCTGCAATATCAGAAGGAACCGCTTTAGCAACAGCCGGAGCAACACGCGCAGAAGCACCAAGCGCTTGACCTGCTCCCATAGCTTGCAGCGGTGTAGCTGCGCCTATCACTGGAGGTAACACGCCAAGGAAATCGCCAATCGCTTTCACGTATCGCTGACCAGCTTCTGTTTCAGGCATGCTTGTAACATCTGCGGAGTATTGCGCCGCTAACTGTTGCGCCTGCTCAGGTGTTAAGCGCCCCGTTAAGTCACCAAAAACACCTTCTGCCGTGCCAATAACACCAGAAGGCACACCAAACAGCAAGCCGCTTCCAAGCGTTTTTGCAGCTTCAACTGCACCCACCGCTTTTTCACCAAGTGAGAACTCCTGTTTTTTCGGAGTGTCTACAGCGCCGCCAAAGTCGATGCGTGCGCCGAAGTCGTTAGCAGCGTTGTCAAACTGGTCAAATGGGTTTGCTTGGGCTTGCTTCTTTGGTTCATCAAATTGGTCAAATGGATTAGCCATTACATGCCCTCCGGCAAATAGCCGTATTTCTGCTTAAACTGCTCTTTAAACTGAGGGTTTTGCATCAAGTAGTCTATTGCAGCTTGTGGCGCTTGTCCTTGTTGCTGGCTGGATGCGCTGGCTTTTTCAGTGGCTTGCTTCTGCTCTTTTTCAAAAAGCGGCTTTGCTTCTGCATCGTATTGATCCATAAACTCAGCCATGTTGAAGTAGCCTTTATCCATCCTGAACTTCTGCGCCGCCTTTGCAAAATCAAGCTCACGCTCAGCAAGTTTGCGGCCGTACTGAATAAGCTTTTTACGGCCTTCAGATGTTTGACTCAGTGTTGGTGCTGCGTTTTGCAAAAAGACCATATCAGCGTTAGATAAAGCGCCAGCCATCTGTTGAGATTTTCCCAGAACAGCGTCGTTTGTGACTGCTTGGAATACTTCGGATTCGCTCAATCCTTCAACATTAATCCCGACTTGGTTTGCTAGTCGACCAAGGAATAGTTTTGAGCCTGCGAAGTTGCCGTCAAACGCGTTGTCTGAAAGCTTTTCAAGTTGGTCAAATGTTGCAATCTGGCTTGCTGCCGTTTTTCGTTGATTGGTTAGCGTTGCCAAATCCTTGACACCTTGCGCCCGCTCTTCTTTTTGAGTTGCTGCTTTTACGCCAATATCAGCTTTTTGCTGCTCTTGCTGAATTGCATTTTCTCTAGACGCCAAAGACTCCTGTCGCTGCCTCTCTTGCTGCTGCAACTCTCTTTCCCGCAAGCGTAAAGCCTCTTGCTGGTAGGGTGTCATCGTAGCGTCTGGCGTCTGTTGAGCCTGCACATACTTCGCAAACTCTTGCGGTCCAGCCGCCATCTGCACAGTACCTGCCGCCATTTGCTTAAGTTGGTTAGTGCCTTCAGGTGTCTTCAGCATTTCAGCGATATTCGCCACTGTAAACGATGGGTCACCAAGCGTCGCAATGTCTTGCTCGTACTGCTTAGCAATCTGCAAAGCCGCTTGTGGGTTGTTCGAGTTCAGCGCATTGTAAAACGCGCCCGCGCCTTGTGCTGCACGTTGCTTCTGCTGCTCGTTCTGAAATTGCAGCAGCGCTTTTTGCTCAGCTTTGGCTTGCTCTTGCGCTTTTTGTGCTTCAGCTTGTTTCATGTAGCCAACTTGTGCCAAATCGCTCATGCCTTGGCGCAGATTCTGGCCGAAACCTAAATTCTCAAAGTAATTCGTTGCCATTAGAAAA
>JAGKWQ010000013.1 GCA_021151825.1 Cellvibrionaceae bacterium | reverse complement strand
TCTGGGATTTGCGCAATAACAACGTGAAATCGCCAGCGGATTTTGCAACCTACAACATTACCTGGAGCAGCGGCGGCACCATCGACGCAACTAACTGGATCACCACGGCACCGTTTCCAATTAGCATTCCTTACAACTATTCACCGGTTGCGCCGCAATGCGTGAAAGATAAACTTGTGCAAGTCGCTGGTGTTGGAAAAAATAACGCGCAATTAAATGCTTCTGTGTGTGGCACGCCGACTTCATCGTCTGCACCGAGTTCAGTTGCGGTGGTGTCTTCCAGTAAATCATCAAGTTCGGTTGCAGTTGTTTCCTCCAGCAAATCGTCAAGTTCTGCTGTAGCAACATCATCGAGCAAATCCTCGGTTGTTTCATCGAGTAAATCGTCCAGCTCGATTGCCGCAACGTCTTCCAGTAAATCATCAAGTTCAGTAGCAAGCAGCGCACCGAATACCTCCGGTAATTGCAGTTACGTAATTGTAAATAACTGGGGCTCAGGTTTTGTGGGCGCGATCCGTATTACCAACAAAGGTACCAGCGCGATTAACGGCTGGAACGTGAGCTGGAAATATTCCAATGGCACTACTCTGAGCGGTACCTGGAATGCCAATTTCTCGGGCAGCTATTCGGCGAGCAACCTGAGCTGGAATGCGGTTATCCAACCTGGCCAAACTGTAGAGTTCGGTTTCCAGGGCAACCACACCAGCGCGGAAATTCCGGTAGTCACTGGCTCGGTATGTAATTAACCCGCTCTGTTTGCACCTATAAAAAAACCGATGGTGTAATTGCCATCGGTTTTTTATTGGAAGGGATGTAAAACCCATTGGGCAAAAAAATCCCGCTATCCATACCGTGTTTTACGCTGGATGTAACGATTGGAAACGACTCAATGCTGCTGCTGGATTTTCTTTGGCGTAAGTGCAAGAATAAAAAACCCGACACTCAGATGTTACCGAATGTCGCTCTGCTGAGAGTGATTTATCCTGATTAGCTGTGTTGTAGATCGCGATGCTTCTTCAGGCAGCCAAAAAAAGTAAGAAGAATCAAAAGCAAAATAAAAATAATAGTAAGTGCATTATCTCTATCGGAATACCCTTGCGTTACCGCTTGGTTTCGGTCAATCCGTCTAACTTTAATAACTAAGACGAGATTGTAATTATGCTACGCATTCAACCAACAACTGCAAAAAAAAGCTCTGGCTTTACTCTGAAAGCAACCGCTGCTGCTATTGCCCTTTTTAGTGGCAGTGCCATGGCCGCCAGCACTGGTGGTTTCTCTACGACTGACGGTGGTAATGTCAGCGGTGCAAAATCATTTACAGCGGCAACCTATCAGGAAATCAACACCATTATTGCGAACGCCAAGCTTGATGCTAACGGCAGCAAAGTATCTGGTGGTGCATATCCTTTGATTATTACCTACACCGGCAACGAAGATTCCCTTATCAATCAAATGATAAAAGATCACACCGTGGATTCGTCTGGCAACTGCCCGAAACCGCGCTGGAGTGAAGCTTACCGCTACGTAGAAATTAAAGAATTTACCAAAGGTATTACCATCATCGGTGCTAATGGTTCTTCGGCAAATTTCGGTGTGGTCGTTAATAAATCCAGCAACGTAATTATTCGTAATATGAAAATCGGCGCACTCGCCGGTGCCAGCAATGATGCGGATATGCTGCGTATCGACAGCGGCACTAACGTGTGGGTTGATCACAACGAATTGTTTGCAGTAAACAACGAATGTAAAGGTTCACCGGATGGTGACCTGACGTTCGAAAGCGCCATCGATATCAAAAAAGATTCACACAATATTACGGTGTCTTACAACCTGATTCGCGATAGCAAAAAAGTTGGCCTTGATGGTTCCAGCAGCAGCGTCTGGGATTTGCGCAATAACAACGTGAAATCGCCAGCGGATTTTGCAACCTACAACATTACCTGGAGCAGCGGCGGCACCATCGACGCAACTAACTGGACCACCACAGCTCCATTCCCGATTAGCATTCCTTACAGCTATGCACCAGTGTCTCCACAATGCGTGAAAGATAATCTCGCGCAATATGCCGGCGTTGGTAAAAACGGTGCGCAGCTGACGTCATCAACATGCGGTGGTACACCAACTTCATCATCTGCACCGAGTTCAGTTGCGGTGGTTTCTTCCAGTAAATCATCAAGTTCTGCTGCCGTGGTTTCTTCGAGCAAATCGTCCAGCTCCATTGCTGCAACATCATCCAGCAAAAGTTCAGTAGCAGTTTCTTCCAGCAAGTCGTCAAGCTCGGCTGCTTCCGGTCCGGTATTGGGCGGCACTGGTGATTACCCGAGCGGCTTCTCCAAGTGTGCGGATCTCGGCGAAACCTGTTCAGTAACCTCTGGTGATGGCTGGGTGGCATTTGGTCGTAAAGGCAAGTGGGTCACCAAGAAAGTTTCTGTTGGTGGTTCAATTGCCTGTACCGTTGCTGCATTTGGTTCTGATCCAGCGGGCAACCCTAACAAGTGCTCTTACAAAAAATAAGTGTTTCGTGAATACAACGTTGTGAAATAAAAAACCCGGCTTAACGCCGGGTTTTTTATGATTTGTATGGTGTGTAATGCGGGTTTTTTGATTTAACGAAATATTATCTATTCAAATAATATCACCTCGCATTTCGTTACACTCCATGCGGGCTACATTAGATTGCCAAAAATATTCTTGCGTAGCCCGTATGGAGCCTAAGCGCAATACGGGAATTTTGATGCAACGAAAATGTCCATTTAATTAATAGCAACCCTGTATTTCGTTACACTCCATACGGGCTACGATTAGAATGTGCGTTGATAACCCAAATTAAAACTGCGGCCGACACCGGTGAAGTTGCGGATGTCGTTCGGATTGCTTTGCGAATAATAAGTGAAATAATATTCGTCGGTCAGGTTCTGCACGGCAAAACTGATTTTGCCATCAAAGGCGGCAATATTCGCACTGAAATCGTAAGTGGTATAGCCGTTAAAACTGTTAGTGACAGTTCCAGTTGCATTGCGTACATCGCGATCAAATAAATAATTTGCCTGCAAGCGCGTATCGATACCTTCAACCCAGGTGCGATCCCAACTCACATTCACTCGGTCCGGCGAAATATTGGTACCGCCCAAATCGGAATCTACGCGGCCATCTTTATTGGAATCATAACGGCCGGTTGCTTCCGCATAACGAAGGCCAATTAAATCCACATCGGTTACCGCCCATGAGGTGCTGAACTCAATACCGTCGATTTCAGTTTTTTCGCGTGACACTGAGTAAATACCATCGGCACCGCGCACCAAGCGCTCACCTAAATCCGAATTCGAGGTGTAGTAACTCAACTGTGCAGTGATATCAGCGGTTTTAAATTCCACCCCAAACTCGGTGCTCTCAGTCAGGATAGGTTCCAAATCCAGGAAACTTTCTACGCTTTGGTTGGGGATGTTAATAGCACGTAACACACGGCCAACATCGGGCATGGAAAAGGCTTCGGCGTAATTAGCAAACGCGCGCCAGGCGCTGGTAATTTGATAAGTACCACCGAAGTTGTACAGGGTTTCCGAGAACTCCGGTGAACCGCCTTCTACAAAGCGACTACCGTAGGATGCAAGGGTCGTAAAGTCATCCACCTTGAGCTTTGATTTTTCGTGGCGCACGCCGCCGGTCACTGTGAGTTTATCGACACCGGTAAATTCAGCCTGCGCATAAGGTGCGATATTTTCATATTCAGTTGGCGGCACCCAGGCGCGCCCGGTCAAGATTAGTGCCTGCCAGGTTTCATCTTTTAATACATCCACACCATAGACAAGGTTCACGGGTAAATCAGCGAGCTGATCTTTCACCAGTGTAATTTTTGCGCCGATTTTTTCTGAATTGTTTTGCGATTGGTCGATCAGGTCCGGGCCATAAGCCGGATCTTGAAACGTGGCCGAGGGCACAACATCAGCACCGTAGGTGCCGGCAAAATCCTGGCTGAAACCCTGCACGCGCAGTTTGTGGCCGAGGAAATCTTCATTGGTGTAAGACAGGCTGATTGCGGTGACGTCATTACTGGAACCTTCGCCGGTAATCTTACCTTTTACCGAACTACTGGGAATGCCTTCAGATACATCGCCCGGAACCCCGATCCAATTATTTTTGTTTTCCACTTTGTAGTGGTTCACCATTAACTCGATGCGCTGGTCATCCCAATCATAACCACCCTTCACAAAACCATTCCAGGACTCTGAATCCATAGTGTCGCCCTGGGCATTATCGGCCCCGATAATATCGCCGTGGCCATCGTAGGCGACGCCGCTATCGCGCAAACTGATGCTGGCGATAATATCGGCGTTGCTGCTAAAACGATTGGACACGCTATAGCTCACACCGTAATCCGCGCTCTCGCCCACATCTTCTGTTTGAAAGCCGGTGCTGAAACGAATGCCTTGTTCCAATTGATCGGACGGTTTGCGCGTGATCAGGTTAATCACCCCGCCCGATGCACCCATACCGTGAATCGCATTCGCGCCGTGCAACACCTCCACGCGCTCAATCACTACCGGGTCAATCGTATTTCCCTCACGGCTACCATCGCGCAACGGGTTGGATTGGGGTACACCGTCGATCATATACAGCGGCTTGCGCCCGCGCAGGGTTTCTCCAGAGTTGGTCATCTTCTGGCGGCTGGGCGAGAAACCGGGAATCAAATTGCCCAAAACAGTGGAAAGGTCATCCTGAATGGATAATTGCTGTTCCAATTCGGCCGGGTTAATTACCGTTACCGTATTGGGGATAGTGCTCAGCGGCTTTTCGGTGCGGCTCGCACTCACAATGACTTCCTGAATATCCGCTGCAATGCCGAGACTGGGCATCAAGGCAGCGGAAACCAACAACAAACGGGCAGGACGGCTAAAACGGTACATCGGGGAATTCCTATAACGAGGGGCGCACCAGGGCGTGGATGGAAAATTGGCGCGGATTTTAACTTTAATGAGAATTGTTATCAACGGAGGATGATTCTCCGTGGGGTTAAATTGTGTAAGGTGTGAGATTGGTGGTTTATGTAGTCTATTGTGTTATGTTGTGTACCTTTGAATGCAGTAGGAATTCTTCATGTCTACTACGATGACAATTCGTCTTGATGACGACCTCAAACAACGTTTGGATAAGCTGGCTGATGCAACTCACAGATCCAAATCTTTTTTGGCTACCGAAGCTATTCGTGATTTTGTAGAGCTTAACGAATGGCAGGTTCGGGAAATCCAGAATGCTTTGATAGAAGCAGATAATGGTGAATTTGCGACAAAAGAGCAGGTGGCAAATGTATTTAAAAAGTGGGGTGTAAATGCAGATTGAATGGCTAGGGAAAGCCCTGAATAATTTGGAAGAAGAACTTTCCTATATTGCTAATGATGATCCTGAAATGGCGCGAGTCGTTTTGCAGCGTATCCATGATTCTCTTTTATTGTTGTGCGATAACCCAGCACTTGGTCAACCTGGTCGTATTCATGGCACGCGTGAATTAATTGTACCTAATACTCGTTATCTCATTCCCTACCGTGTAAAACCTCAAATGCAACAAATACAAATTTTGCGTCTGTTTCATACATCGAGGAAATTACCAAAGCGTTGGTGATTAACAATTATGCTAAATTATTTCAAAATAATTGCATCCCCGGTAGGTGATTTAACCCTCATCGCCAGCGATAAAGGGTTGATGGCGATACTCTGGGAAAACGACGATCCCGCGCGAGTAAAAATCGATGCCGGTGAACAAAACGATGGCCATGCCGTGTTATGCGAAACTGAAAAGCAATTGCGTGAATATTTTTTGGGGGAACGTAAAAAATTTGAAGTGCCGCTGGATTTTTACGGCACTGAATTCCAGCAACAAGTCTGGCAAGCACTGCTCACAATTCCCTTCGGTGAAACGCGCAGCTATTTGCAAATCGCGCAGCAAATTGGCAATGAAAAATCCGTGCGTGCCGTCGGCGCTGCCAATGGCAAAAATCCGATTTCGATTATTGCCCCTTGCCATCGAGTAATTGGTTCTTCCGGAAAACTCATCGGTTTTGCCGGTGGGTTGGAAGCCAAAGCATTTCTATTGCAACTGGAATCGCCAACACAACAAGCGGATTTGTGGGGATAAGTTGCATCGACTGTCTGTGAACCAATAGTTGATGCAACTTATCAGGTGGAAATAATCACAAAATATAATCAAACAAAAATTTCGCTACACCATCCGGATGATTTTTTTGCGCGCGATGAGCATCGGGAAATAATTGTTTAAGCGTATTGCCCGCATTTTCCATCACCACCGGGTGCGCGACGGTGCGGAACAATTCCACATCATTCAGACCATCGCCAAACGCCATGGCTTTATCGACAGATAATGACAGCTTTTCCAGCAATACCTTCAAGGCATGACCCTTGGAAATATTGTTTTGCATCACTTCCAGATAGCAATCATCAGAAAATGTCAGGTTTATTTCCAGCGAATGATTTTTCAGAATCTGCGCTTTTAATTTTTGCAACTCGGCATTTTCGCCATAAAAAAGAATTTTCAACGCCGGTGTGGCAATCATTTCCTGCAAATCAATCTGGCGATAGAAAAATTGCGTTTGCTCATGGGCATCCAGCATCGCCTCGCAAGGTGCGATGGTTAGCCATTCACTATCGGTAAACATATTCAGGTTCACATTGAATTGCGCCGCCAATGGCAACAATGTTTCATTGACCAACAGCGGCAAGCCTTCACGATAAATCAATTTGCCGCTGCGATCATGTATATTGGCACCGTTGCAAGTAATGGTCGCGATATCACCACCCAATTGTTGCAAATGAAATTGCACATCATTGACATGGCGACCGGTTGCAATCACCAGATTAAAACCGCGTTCGCGCAATGCATGTAACGCACGAAGATTCTGCGGGGAAATTACGTGCTCATCATTGAGCAGCGTGCCATCCATATCAAACACAAAAGTATTTACTTCATCCAGCGCTGCAATGTTTTGTAGCGCAGCGGCGGGTTCTATGTCGGTTAACAACGTCATGCGGTTATCTCCACTGTATTGCCATCGGGATCTTGTATTGCACTTTCAAAATAACCATCGCCGGTCCAGCGCGGCCCGGATAATAATGGATAGCCATCATTGACCAGCAGCCCGGTTATCGAAATAACCTTTGCTTCACCACCAACGCTTAATGCGATATGCGCATAACCGGCGCGATTGGTGTTATCCGAATCAACCAGGCCGGGGCGAGTCATTAACTCCAGGCGAGCATCACCTTCGGCGTGCAAAAAATAGGATTCAAATTGTTTGGCGGGATTGGTGTATTTTTCCCCGGCATTAAAGCCGAAGTAATGGCAATAAAACGTTTTGGCTCGCTCCAGATCCGGAGTGTAAATAGCCAGATGATCGATTTTCACAGCGTACCTCTCGTCAATCGATGTTTTCTGTTCGATTTATTATTGGCCCAGTGCTAGCATAAATAAAACTAATTTTTTCTATTTTAAAGATCAAATTAACTTATGTGCTATTTCTCCAGGGGATTGTTATGAAATTGACCCCGCACATCATCGCTCACCTTCCTTATCTGGCGGCACTTGCTGAAGCGGGAAGTTTTACCCTGGCGGCGCAGCAAATGAACATCACCCAGGCGGCGATGAGTTACCAGATAAAAGCATTGGAAGAAAAATTAAATTGCACACTGGTGCTGCGGCAGTCGGGTGCGCAGCTCAAACTCACCAGTGCCGGTGAGTTGCTGATAACGGAATACCTTTACTGTGCCAAACGTTTGAATATGGTGTTGCAACAATTAAATCATGGCGAAGGCAAAGGCATATTAAAAATAAGTACACCGGTGGATTTCGGCAGCATGTTAATGCCTAAAGCCATGGCGGCACTAAAAATACTTGCGCCGGATTTGCATATTGATTTGCACACCAGCGACGACATGGTAGATCTCGCCACGTCAAAATGGGATATGGCGATTCGCTCGTACCTGAATACCGATCAACCACCAATATACACATCAAAAATATGTCTGGTAGTCAGCGAGAGTTACAAAAAGCGCTGCGGCATACCCAAAACAATTCAGGATATTAACAAGCACACGGTATTGATGCGTGAAAACGCCAACCATCGCACCTGGACAACGTTACTCGCACAAAATGATTTGTCAATCGACTACATACAAGACCGCATGATCATGGGCAACACCCTCGCACTGAAAGAAGCGGCCAAACAAGGTTTGGGTATCGCATTGCTACCAGAGTTTGTTGTGCGGGAAGAGATCAGCGAAAAGAAATTAGCTGTGCTCTTGCCAAAAATTACCACTACGCTTTCATCCAATTTTTATTTATCGAAAGTCAACGCATCGCAATTGCAATCGTATGAGCAGTTGTTGCGGCGAGTGTTTAAAGAAATTTAAGAACGTATCTGTAACGTTTCAAAAAATTATTGATGAAATTGTTAAATCGCAGTGGTTTGCTATAGCCAGCATAGTTTCAATTTTTATTACACCAATTTAATCCGTTCCTTTATTAAGTAAAAACAGTAATTCCCTGCACTGGCACAGTCCTTGCCGATACTGCAGCTTACTGTTTATAAATTGACTTTATGAAGGATTGTTCGACGTAAACTTGATCATTAACAATGACTGGATGCCGATTACGGTTTTTGCGGCAACTTCTATCAACTTTCTTGAATAGCGTTAGTTAAACATTTTTATGCGCCGCTAATGAGCCTGTATTAATAAAAGATTATGAAGCGCAAACGAATTTTGCAGCTGCCCACAGCAAACTCTTTGATAAATTAACGGATTATTATTTCACTGGCGGTATGCCTGAAGCTGTGGTTACCTGGTTTAACAACGCTGAAAAAAGTATTGTCGAACGCATCCACGCTGTACAAAAAGTGCATACGAATTTAGTGCTCGGTTATAAACGTGATTTTGGTAAATACGGCAAAACGGATGCACATTGTTATGCCGCTATATTATGCGGAATATGTTTTGTCCCGGATTAACTAAATAATAAAGTTGCCCGTATTAACCCAAGCTTCATACGGGCTACACATTGCAAAACACATTACTTATTCCTCATCAAACTCAAACAACATTTTTGCGGGTATATTTAACGCAAGAATAATTTTTTCCAGGTTATCAAAGCTTGGACCGTGAATGCCTCGTTCAATATTGCTGATGGATTCAATACTCACGCCCACATGTTCTGCCAATTCTTCCTGAGTCATTTTTTTAGCCAGGCGCAATTGTTGTACACGTTTGCCAAACTGTTTTTTGAGTTGCACGGGCTTATAACCTTTATGGGAATTAAGGCACCCATGTTATTGAAGTTGAACTTCGGCTTTAACGAAGCTAGACTTCGGGTTTGATCAATAGGTGATCGACAGTGGTTAATTAAAAATAGGATTGGGATGGAGGCGTTATGAAAAAGGCGGACGATGCAGAACTGAATCTGGATTTTCTAAATAACTACGCGTTGGAAGATGAAATTTATTTGCAACTGGACAAGCTGCAAGCGTTAACTGCGTTACAGACGTTGATGAACTCAACGGAAGACCCGGCGATTCCGCGCAAACATTACCAGCATTACTCAATGGTGATGGAAGAGAACTTACTCAAGCTGCGCAGTTTATTGAATCAATTGTTTGATTAAACCGAACAAACAAAAAAAGGTTGCCCCTACACAGCGGCAACCAAGGTGTCACTTATGACAGTGACTTTGATGACGTGACAGTCAATATGCAGTGGATGGGAACAGGTTGGCCTGGTTCAGTTAACCATCGCGTAATTTATAAAGTTGTTGTTTAAATACGGTCATACGCGTTTTTAGCTGGTTACTAAACCGCTCTATACCGCGTTTAGCTGCAGCGTCCAAAGGAAGGTCGCGCTGACCCAGGCTTGTTAGCAATTCGCACAATAAGGCGCATTCGCCTTCCAGATCCACAAAGTCATCGCACAACTCGACCCATTGTTCATTGCATTTACACGTCATAGACGGAGCTTCAATCGGGTTGGGTGGATCATCGGGCATCATGCCTGCTCTATCTCCTTGGAAAACGCTACACGTTTAACGATTGGGCCAAAGCCCAAATAGTTTCCATAAGCGTGTTTATTTGTACATTTTAATATAGTTATGTTGATGAACAGATACTAGGCCATAACTACCATATCCGTCAACCGTGTGAATCAAAAGGATTCACCTGTATTCGGATGACTCGCTATGGCAAAACCTGCCGTCACAGACCTGGACCGCCAAATCGGCAAGCGCCTCAAAAAACTCCGCAAGCAACTTGATGCGACTACTGGTGAATTGGCAGAAGCTATAGATTCCACTCAGCAGCAAATTTCTCGCTATGAAAATGGCGAAAATAAAATCAGTGCTTCCCAGCTATACCTGTTAGCCCGATGTATGGACGTGCCTATTTCCTGGTTTTTTCTGGAGTGCACAACGGAGCACCCCATACCTCTCGTGGTAAAAGAACCGGCCCCTCACTATTTGCGCCATATCCTTGAAGAGGAAATCCAAACGGTGCAACACTTTTGGTCACAGCTAAGCGAACAACAACGCAATACCTTGTTAAGGGTGTTGGATTCATATCTTGTTGGCCAGCAGTCGTAACCGCCGGTACGTAATACGCGATCGTTAGCTCGTTGCCGCGCGCTACAGAAGGCGCTTTCCAAGAAAAACAGATAAATATTTTTATATACACATTGCCGATTCCGGCACGGTTAAATCCCCCGCTTTCACCTCCATGACAACTGCAAAAAAGCCGTCTATTCTGTGTGTGTTTACGCGCCATCTTGCATAACGGCGGCCTATTAGAAACAACGATTTAAAACAATGGAAATGTCTATGATAAATATCCTTACCGGCTTAATGGTTGAAACCAATTACTCTGAAGGCATTGATGAAGCCCTGCCGATTCTGAAACAACTGCAATTGTTCAGTGAAGATTTTGAGCCTGATGGTGACGGCAGTTACAGCGACAACGTGCAGGAAATTGTCAACAAACTTCACGGCAGCGAACATCCCTCGGTATTTCGTTTTGATTCTGAATGCATTGAAAACCCCACTGATTATGCCGATCTAACCCAATCATTATTTGCATGTGCCGGCATGTCATCGGCCATTACAAAAATGAAATCTGATTATCATCCCGATAAGGAAAAAGCCGGGCTCATCATCAAAACCTGTGAGACAGTATCAAAAGAAATCTGGAACCAAACCAGTGATTATGTCGCGCCTGAATATTTCAGCTTTATCGATAAAGTGCTCGACGAACAATTCAATAAAAAATTATTAACACTCCCCACCGGTGACCAGACTTGCCAATTATTAGTGGTAACAAAAGAGCACTATGAACCGCTGCAAAAATTCTTCACCCTGGCCGACAAAGGTGTCGATGAAGATGATATTTACAGCTATCGCGTATGGATGACAATTCTCGTTACCGTGGTTGGTTTTGTGGTAACACCATTTATCGGCTGGTATTTTTTCGGTTTTTGGATGTCGGTTCTCTATTCATTCGTTTTCTGGGCCGTGTTTGGTGCTTATAAATTGTATAAAGCTGCCAGCGCTGCGGTTGAATATGAGAAAGAAGAAAAACTGAAACAGGAAGACCCGGCTCTTTACGCCCAAAACATGATGATGGCAATGATGGGAGAAGCCGCAAAGCGGGAAAAAAATTCGCCGGCCGGCAAGCGTTTGCAAAAAGTCATTGAGTTGCGGCAACAGGAATTGGACGAACGTGCAAACAATAAAGCAAAAGACCCGGCATAAGCCGGGTCTTTTTTTGGGGAATGCAATCCCGTGTTTCGTTAAACTTCATACGGGCTACGTCAGTTGCGCTGATTAAACAGTGAATTATTTTATTTTCCAATGGTCTCCTTATCATATAGAGAATTATATAAAGAGTTACCTAAAGAAAAAATCGAGACCAGAAATAGCAACATAATAAAATGCTATGAAGGAAATCATTATGAATTCACTGAAACCTTTATTAATTTTTATCCTATTGATTTCCGTGGTGAGCTGTAGTGATAAAACCCCTGAACCAGAAATAACATTGGCACCGCCGGATGTATCAACAAACACCGAAGTAACGAAGCTGGAACAACTCATTAATTTGCCCGTAAAACCGGTCTGGATAAAATGGGAAGTGACCAAAGTGACTAAACCGGTAGGCAAACTGGACACGGATGATTGGAGCATCGTTGCGCGTATGGCATTGGATAGTGGCGATATAAAAATTCTGACCGTAACGCCATTACCCAATAAAGTGGTTAATCTGCCCGCTTATGCAATAAAGCCCTGGATGGAAGATATTGTCGCATCCAATTTCAAACCGGATGACACTGGCGATTTTTATATTCCCCAAGGCACCATGCTGAGCGCCGAACAATTTTATCGCGACCCATTATTAACCGGCGCGATCTACATGATCAGCGAAACAGAAATCCTGTTATTCCTGCAAACCGAATAAAAATGTAGCCCGTATGGAGGTAACGAAATACGGGATCAGTTATGAATCGCCAGCATTATTTTCTGAAACCGTAACCCGTATTGCGTTACCCTCCATACGGGTTACGAAAAATTAGAACAATGGCCCGCAGGGAATTTTGCCTTTGCGAATTGCATGCTTGCTGGTTTGTGAATCATCCGCCCAGAAAAATGATTTGGTATTGGAAACGCATTCTGATGCTGGTGCAATCGCAATCCCTTCATTATTAATATTCGACATGCTGGATGGGCGTGAATAACCTTTGCGCACAATAAATTTACCCAAGGTCGATGAACCGGCAGTCGTATCAATACCTAACAAATGCGAGCGATTGCTACAGTTGTTATCGCAATAAGCCCAAAGTGCACCGCTATCCCAATCGAACGACAAATCCATAATCGCAGCGTGACCGCTATCAATAGTTGCAACGCGGACAAAGGTTGAATCTGAATTCAATGCATACACATAAATTTTTCCGTTCGCTTCCAAGCCAACAAAAAATAAACCAGTACCGTGCAGCGGATAATTCGCCGGATTATACGGCGCTGCAAAATGCTCATCGATAAAACCATTCGCTTGCAAATAACTATCCGGCACCCAGGCAATGGCTTCCAACCCCAAATTGGTTGAGCTCACACTGGGCAGGTCCGATGTTAAATTCCACTCATGTGTTGCATTAATAGTGGTTGCTGTACCGGTAGTATCGTAACGCAACACACTAAAACGATTTGAACCGCTGCCATCGCGTTCGGTCGCTACATAAATATCGGTTGCGGATAATTCTGCTTTAGTAATTCCTTCTGCGTCCGGCGCACCTGAACCATTCGGGTAACGCAAGGTTTTACCATTGGTCCAGCCGTTGCTCGTACTTTTCACAAACGTACTGCTACTACTATTCCACACCAGGTTATACAGTTTGGATGGCGAATTTTGTACTGCCCACAACACCGCTGTTTGCGAACCGGCCGCGGGTTGGTAAAACAAACCACTTAAGTTTTCCCCAAACACATTGGCGCCATCAGCAGTTACCACCGCCGTAGAATTCGGCCAGGTGTTATAAGTCACAGCAGCGGCGCTCGCGCTCATTAAAAGTGCTGCACAAAACCCAAAAAATTTAACGAAAGAAGTATTCATTTTTTTATTCAGAGTCATCTTTAAAAATCCACTAAGGATTAGCGATAGTAGCGATGCGCTGCAATCCCCGCACACACCAGCCCGTTGCGGTACACCTCCGTGTTATTCGCGCAGCGGATTCTAGGTAGCGTTTATGTCTGAATAGTTGCAGAAAAATGACAAAATAAAGAGGATGAGAATCAGTTAATTCATTGATGCGACATTTTGTGTAGCTCGTATGGAGTGCAACGCAATACGGGAGCATTTGATTTAACGCAAGTGTTCAAATTCATGAAAGACATTATTTATATAAAAGCAGCCCGTATTTCACCAGATTCCATCCAGGCTGCGTCAGTGATTTAATTTTACTCAAACTGCTCTTCAAGCCAATTAATGTGTTCCTGATAATCAAACGTAACACAAGCTTCAAACTCATCACCTTCCAGATGCCCGCAGGTTGGATCGCGCTGCTTTAAAAAATACCTCTGTTCGGTTAATAACTTTTCCTTTTTATTGGGGTAATTATTCCTTGCGAGGTTGTACAGTAGCGATGAATACAGATCCAAACGAGCGAGTTGAGCGTTAGAACAAATAGCTGTTTCCGCTTTAGTAGATGCCTTCTTACAATCAAAACCGGGTTTTTCTTTTATTGACGCGTTGTTCTTAATGATGTCGGCATACCCAGGTAAAGTGCAATCAAAAGGCGATAAATCGGATTCTTTCAAGTTCGCGAATAAAGAAGCCTCGCGATTGTAAGTGCCGCATTGTACTGGTCGTGTATTGAAATGATTATGGCTGGTTACAAGTTGAAGATCGCAATATTTGTCCTTCATTTTCAAGAAAGCATTTTCGTAAACTAAAAGAGAAGGAATGTAGTCCTCCGGTTTTGTGCATTGATTTTCTGCGGGCAGATTCTTCAAATAGATAAATATCTCAGTATTGAACTTTTGGATATCAAGCCTGCTGGCAATACTTTCACACGCCCTGATTTGATAATCTTGTTGTGCATTTTCACAGTCGATATCTGCCATACAGAATGTGGAATAGAAAAACACCAATGTTAAAAATAACTTGTTCAACGCTTTTTTCTTGTCCATGGAAAAAGTATCTCTGCAATTTCAAATTGAAAAACGCCGTAGCCCGTATGGAGTGTAACGCAATACGGGGGCTTTTAATTTAGTGTGGGCTTTCAATCACAAAAAACCTATTCATTTATTCAAACCCAACCCCCGTATTTCGCTAGGCTCCATACGTGCTACACCTGAATTGGACTTCGCTCCCGTAACCCTGAAAGCTTCTCCCCAAACACCTGCGCCTGCTGCTTAACCTGCACGGCATTCATATGCAGCCCATTCACACTCCACTTATCCATCACCAATTCCGACATCGCCAATGCCACCACGGCATCGCACAGGAATGTGCATTGGCTTTGAAATTCGGTGAAGTCGTCGTAGAGGAGTAATAACTCATTTGTGGGGTTTTGGTTTGGCGGTGATGGCATAAAAGATCCCTCTTGATTTAAAGGTGGGTGGGCCGGTGTTTGTTGGTCGGTGGTGAGGTGGTCGTATTGGATCATGCTAATGCAATATTTTATTGCAAACAAATTAGTGAGCCCAAATAGCCGGGATGTTGGCTATTTGGGTTCACTTGGTATTTATGGAAGGGATTTTAGGGGAAAGGGACTTAATGTCGAGAGCATATAATCCTCATTTTTACTTTAGATAAATTTGATAGGGTGTGAGTTGGTTGAAATCTTCAGATTATTAAGGATACGTTTGTTGCTACTAAGAGAAGTAAATTTAAAAGTGAAAATAGTATTTCAGTAAAAGAATGACTAATTATTTCGTCCTTCGATTTCTGCGTTTTGTGAATCGTATAAAAGCCAGTTGGCAGTGGTATGAATTACTTCGTTAAGGTTGCGACGAGTTTTACCTTTTAAGGCGCACTCCCAAATGGTTAGCACTTTCCAACCCATAGATATATAAGCTTGGGTATTTCGCTCATCGCGAATTTTATTTGAACCTATCTTCTCTGCCCAAAACTCAATTCGTGTGGAGGGCCATTTGAATAAATGACATCCATGTGCATGCCAGAAACAGCCATTTACAAAAATTGCGGCGTGATATTTGGGAAAGACCAGATCGGGCTTTCCGGGTAGGTCTTTTCTATGTAGTTGATAACGAAACCCAAGCTTATGCAATCCTTTGCGAATAGCCAGTTCTCCGCGAGTATCTTTACCTTTGATACCCGACATCATTTCAGAACGCTTTTGTTTATCAACAACATCCATTTATATTATGCTGCTACAGCATTGGATTTTTTTACAGATGCTTTCGTTTTACCTGATTTGCTTTTCGCCGCTAAAATTCTATCCTTCATTAGTTTTGCAACAGCTTCAAAAACAGGCACAACTACAGAATTTCCAAACTGTTTATATGCTTGAGTATCTGATACTGGAATTCTGAATTCATTCTCATCTGGTTTGTCAAAACCCATCAATCTTGCACATTCTCTTGGCGTTAATCTTCTTGGTCTCTTACTTTGATTTGTTGGATCATCAAAATTAACTTCACCTAATTCAAGATCCCAGCCTCTATCAACAAGAATTTCCGAACCATCTTTGTGATACCTTGCAGATAATGTTCTGGCGCAGGATTTTTTATCTTTTGGATTTACGAGACCATATCCAAATCCATTACCTTTTTCTTTGTGTTTTTTCGAGTAATTGTAAAGATACTCCCAAAGCTTTGGAGTAAGGATGTACTTTTTATCTACTTTCTTATCAAGAATATCTTTAAATGATGGTTTGATTTTCGGATAAAATTTTTGGACATCCTTCAGGGTGAAATCTTCATGAATATTAAGGTCTTTTCTGAAGCCCACTAAAACAATTCTTTCTCTATGTTGAGGGACGAAATTCTTCGCATCAATAATCTTTGGATCATTTGAGGTCATAATTTCTACATCAGCAACCCAGTAACCGAGATCACGAAGCGTATCTGTTATAATTTTAAATGTTTTACCCTTGTCATGGCTCTTTAGATTTTTCACATTCTCCAGCAAAAATGCAGCAGGTTTTTTTGCTGTAATAATACGGGCCACATCAAAAAATAATGTACCTTGAGTTTCGCATTCGAAACCGTGCATCCTTCCAAGTGCATTTTTCTTTGAGACACCTGCAAGAGAGAATGGTTGGCAAGGAAATCCTGCAAGAAGAATATCGTGGTCTGGTATGTTTTTTCTGATGTGTTCGTAAGCTTGTTCTATATCAACGGATTCGTCATTGCTTAAGGTTACATCGCGAATATCAGAATTAAATGTATGTTCTGCGGGATCACAGTAATGATTGGCTTTGTAGGTTTTAACTGCATAGGGGTTCCATTCCGAAGTAAAGACACATTTACCTCCGATGTTATCAAAACCTTTTCTTAATCCGCCAATACCCGCAAACAGGTCAATAAATTTGAATTCGTAGCTATCCTGTTTGGGACGAGAGGGAAGTAATGCTCGCAGGTGATTCAATTCTCTACTGGAAAACTTGCACTTTGCCTTTCCATGACACCATCGATTTATAGATTCTCTAGACCACTTATCCTCGCCAAGGCTATTTAACGTGTCAGCGATGAATTTTTGATCATAAACTTCTAGCAAGGTATTTAAAAAGGAAAGGTCATCTTGGGGGGAGATCATTTATTGATCCTCTCTGGGTCAAGTGTGTGAAAAACTATCACACACTTGACCCAGAGAGTCAAATGATTTGTATGTATATACAGTATTATGTGCGCTATTTCCAAGTAAGGCAATGTTATGAGAGTAATGCTTAATCGGGTGAGGTGCCTTGACTCAGTTTAAAAGATGCGTACTCTTCAAAAACGTTTCTTGGTAAGTGAATACTTAGGATTGAATAATGGTTGATTGGAATAAAATCTTCGATAATTTTGGAATAAAAAAAGTAAGTAAGACAGATAAAACGAAAAGTGCATATCTGCCTAATGAAAAGCAGCGTCTTGCAATAGAAGCAGCTGGCATTTTACCTGCTAATGAGCGGCCGGCACCGAGCTTTGAAGTTACTGTACTCTTTGATGCAACTACATCAACAGTATCGTCATCGTATTATTATTCCGAAAGATCGCCTAGTGCGGAGCGTAATCCAGAGCCGCGAATGGGGCACGGCATTATCAGCTCTTGGTTAGCTCAGGGAGATAAAGTTTTAATAGGTAATATTGGATCTCAGCTTTTTGCGGCTAAGTTGAATTTTTCTCTTCCTCCTTCTTCGATTGTGGTATCTGAAGAAATCATAAAATGCGCTAACAGGGAGGTCATTTTTGATCGCGCAAAGACTGCGACGGGCAAACCTGCAAAGCGATTTATAGAAAGAGCGGAATTTATTCGAAGTCCTTTTATTGTCGCAGCAGTATTAATTCGGTCAGATGGAAAGTGTGAAATGCCGGGTTGTGCTCGCCAATTATTTTCACGCGACGATGATAGTCCATATTTAGAAGTACATCATGTTGTCCCATTAAGTGAGGATGGAGATGATACATTTATCAATGCGGCTGCTCTTTGTCCTCATTGTCATAGAGAAGTACATTATGGAAAGAATCGATATCTACTGCGTGATAGATTAAGAGTGCACATCGAGACTTTGGAGGCATAGTTCAGAGCAATGAATATTAAAGTTGCAGGCTTTTGGTCTGCTCTATAAATTCGGCCAAATTAAATAACTCTCCTCTTATTTCTTCAGGAAAAGTTTTACGAATAGGTTCCGGGATTACCAATGTAACTCCCTCATGCTTCATTTCTTTATATTGGTTTACCGAAACGCCCTCCTGAAGTGTAAAAAGGAATGGATTTTTAATTCGATGTGCCTCATTGAGCAATTGGCGCCATCTATCTTTACAAGTTGTTTTAACCGCAAGCATACGTAATTTATGCTCCGGAAAATCTTTATCATGGTACGCTTTATGAGAAGGGAAAATGAAATCAGGCTTCTTATTATTTTCAGTTACACATTGGGAGCTAAAGTTTACTAATCCTTCTTCCGTAAAAATTTTGTCCAGATGAATTTCCAAGGATTTTCCAGATCTGGATTTTCTTCTATTGGTGATCGAGTTTGCTATTGCAATAAAGTCCTCAATGTTATCAAATCCGTTGTTAATCAAGGGCATGCTGTGAATGTTCTCGATTGTCTTGAATAAATCAAACTCTTTTGTCCTACGTTTGATCAGTCTTTCATCTGGGGTTAAATCAAGAAAAGAGTATTTTTCAAAAAGAAAATTAAGGATGTCTTGACCGCTCGGAAATACCTCTTTCCAATAGGATGGTAATAAGTTTGGGTTTTGTAATTTTCCATTAGGAAGTTGAAATCCTCCAAAAATGCTTAATGGCTCTCCGAATACACCACTGCCTGGAATAACCTCCCCTAGGATCAATTCAGCGTACGCTTCTTCTTCAAGATTATTGCAAACCCATATTTTTAAATATTCAGAATTTTTTTCCTTCTGTTGCTTTAAAAATGCAAATAAAACTAAAGCACCAGTATTATTCGAATCTTGCAAGGGGGTATTTTCTGCTGTTTCTTTCCAGCGAGTAATCCTTTTTTCATTTCTAGTTCCATCACCTCTGGGTTTTCCGTTGTAATAAATTACTCTTAATTCTTGCTCTGGCAAGCTATGTGAGTCTACCTTCGCTTTAAAAAGATGATCAGGATTGTGCACATCAATACGATCTATTTCAGGGAAAACATCAGCCATAACCTTATTTGGAAAATAAATTCCGGCCTGATGTGATTTAGTTGCTCCTGTATCATTTCCAGATAAGCGCTTCGCATAAAATAAACAATCAACTGTTTTTATTTCTTCAATCCATTCCGCAATTCCTCGAATGCTCTCCCCAAGGTATGTTGCAGGATTTGATTCTGCTATGTCCTTTTCAAAGGTGAATTCATTTTCTCTATCCGATAGAGTTAAATAATTATTGCTCATTTATAAATATCGTCCTGTTTGCATTCTGTCCACATGCTTGGTTTAACGTGTTATATCTGATTTTTCGCAAGTCTCTACTATAGCCAAGGATTTTGAGAAATACATCCCATTATATAAGGGGATTTTGTAAGCCATTGGCCACTATCCATTGGGCAAATGGAGTGATAGCTGGCTTGAGGCGGTGGCCATTGTTATTAGTGAAATCGGGACTAGGTTTGTGGGTTGGGTGGTTGTGATCTGCCGATCATTTTCGTGAGGCTACGAAAATGATCGTTTTGGGAAGTGGTTAAGGGTTGGAAAATTAGTTGCGAGAAGAGAGTTATTCTATTTCAGTACCGCACAAACTCATCATTATCCGTCGTCATCAATTGCATCAGCTTTGGGTGAACAAACAATTTTTCTTTACCGACCGGGGTTTCAACCAATACACCAATCTCCGCCAGTTTCTTTAAATAAACGGATGCGGTTTGACGTTGTGCGATCCCGGCATCCACTAATGTTTGAATGCGGCAATAAGGTTGCTCAAAAATTTTATCCACCAATGCCCGGCTATAAATTTTTGGTAACTGCTGGCGAATGTAACTGGTGGTGTGCTCGTTGAGTTCACGTACCGCGCTGATTTTTCGTGTTGTCCATTGGGCTGTTTCCTTAACAGCGGTGAGCATGTAGATAATCCACTCTTGCCAGTTTTGCTGGCTGGTAACTTGCCGCAATAAACGATAGTAATCATTCTTGTGACGCAAGATGTAATAGCTGAGGTAAAGAATGGGTAATGTCAGCAAACCGCGTTCAATTAAAAACAAACTATTGAGGACGCGTCCGGTGCGGCCATTGCCATCGATAAATGGATGTATGGCTTCAAATTGGTAATGGCATACGGCCATACGAATTAATGGGTCAAGGTCGTCATCTGCATGTAAATAACGTTCCCAATTGGAGAGCAAATCGCGAATGATTTGTTCGCCAGCAGGTGGGGTATAAATGATTTCACCGGTTGCTGTATTCATGATGCTTGTGCCAGGTACGTTGCGAATATCCATGGCTGTACCTTTGATGGTGGAGCATACGGTCACAGCAGTGAGGGTATTTAACGGGCGATCATTGAGTGCAATAAACCCCTGGTGGAGCGCAGTGCGATAGCGCAATGCTTCTTTGGTGGCTGGGTCAGCCTGGGACTCTTCTCCATCTTGTGCATATTGAAACAGGCGGTCGCTGGTGGTGACTATATTTTCGATTTCCGAACTGTCTTTTGCCTCTAATAAGGGAAGCATGTTTATCAACAACCCCTGATTAGGTAATAACTCGCCCGCCTGTTTAAGCTCGGCAAGTGCAGAACGAGCGGTGATGCAGGCTTTAAGTATCTGGATAGTTTCCAACTCCGCCGCTGGCGGCAACGCCGGGAGGTTGTTATAAGGCTGCGAAGGGTTAAAGACCGGCTCATTGATTAACATATCTAACCTTTTTCATGTTTAAAAAATCCATATTTATCGACATGAGGTGGAGGTTATGTTGATTGCGCGTACATGTCTAGCCTTAATGTTTAAAAAATGAGGGTTTTTCGACGTGAGATTTACTGTTTTCCAATTACGCCCGCGAGTTTTTCCAGCAGCGCCTCTTTGGTGCCTTTACCCGATTTATCTAAATTGAATTCCCGCCAGCGTACCGCAGGCAGGTTTTGTGCCTCTGTTATTCCCAACAAATCCCATTCCGGTGTGCGGTTGTAGAAGGAGTACAGGAATTTTTTGTGATGCTCAGGCATGTTGGCGGTGATGTTGGTAATCAGTTGTTGCCTGGCATCTAGTAGTGTGGCTAATTCAATTGGTTCATCGGTCATGCCGACAAAGTTTTGTTCGAAGTCCTGGGTTATGTCTTGCAGGACCGGGTTCAGGAGCGAGTGTGGGGAGTGATCGTGGCTGATCAGGTAGATGATAATGGCATTGCGCAGTTTATCGTTAATACCTTCGTTTTTCAGCAGGTGATGCACATCAAATAAATCGCGTGGATGTTGGCGGTCCAGCGCGGCCATTACTTTTCCTGCATATAAATCGGCAAACGAAAGCACATTCATTTCCGCAAAACCGAACTGCCTTTCTACGGCCGCGCAGACCGGCATTAGTACAGGTTCGTAAACGCAGCCGCGCAATACTGGCGTAACTTCAATTTTTATTTGCACACGTTCGCGGGTGCGAATAACTAATTTGGTAATTTCTTTTTGCGTGGGTGGTGCTGATTCTGCGATATGCACCTGCGGTTCTCTGTTGCGTATACGATCTGCAATGCGTTTTAAGGCGAGATCAATTTCCTGAAGTGCTTGTGCGCGATCATTAACAGGTAGATAAGTGAGGTCAATATCCACTGAAAGCCGTGGCATATTGCGGATAAATAGATTAATTGCAGTCCCGCCTTTTAGCGCAAAGCAGGCCTCTTGTGCAACATGGGGAATAGTACGTACTAATAACTCAACTTGTTTGCGATAAATATCAGTAAATGCCATTAACAGACTCCGCTGCAAATTCCTTGGGAACAGTGATTTGATATTTGGTATTAAACTTTCCGCCTTTTACCAGCGTGCGCTTGCCTTTGCCTAAATTGATCTTGCTGATATCAAGACGTTTTAGCCACGCATGGTTATGCCGTTCGGCGAAAAGAAAAAACAGACGTTTTACTTTAATGCTGCTCGCTGCCTCCAATAAGGATTGCAATCGGAGTGGGCTCAGGTTGGTTAAGCCTTCCATAATCACATCAGCCATATGAAAACTTTCGTGCTGCGGTAATTCGTCAAGTAATTCCAGGTAGGCGCGTTCGGGTGTAGAAATAATTAAGGGGAATGCCCAACTGCCCCACGGCGTCGCAGCTAAACCGGCAGGCACTAAAGCCTCTTCAAGTGAGGTTGAATCATCAAGAGAAAATAACTCTGATGCAATGTCTGGTGGTGGTAAAAAATGCGTGCGATTGTGAATTACAAGGGTTTCTTCCAGCGGAAGTTTAAGCAGCCAGGCGGGACATTTGTTATCCGAGTAAAGGTGTATGTGTTGTTGGGTTTGTTGCAGGTAGTGAGCGTAACCACCGAGTTCAAGTGCAGTGCGGCCACCAACAGAAATGGGGTATTTGAGTAGCGCCTGTAATGAGATTACTACTTGTTCCCAGCTCAACTTTCCGCGTGGGCGACGGAATACTCCGCGTGCCGGTTGCTCCAGCCAATTCGCTCCAACATATTGATGACGCAACGCCCTTGAATAGCCTTTTTCTTCTAGCCAGGCAGCATCTATTAGCAAACCCTCGGGAAGCAAGTGAGTCAGGAGGTTTAATTTACTGCCAGTTTGTATAGTCATACTAGACAAATTAGCTTATTTTTAAAGCAAATCCAAGTTTATAGAATTATTAATTTGTATAGCAAAGCTATACAAAAATAATAAAATTTAAACTATGCATTATTTTATGGTTAAAAACCCCATGAGTAAGAGGGGGTATTTAGATTACTAGAATAAATACAAGTCTTATTAATCAACAAGTTAGAGACATTCCGAAGGCTAGGGAATATTAATTCTCAAGTGAAATGTTAAATATGCCTCATTACATCAGAGGCATTTGTAAGTCGAGTGCCACTATTTTCTCTAGATAGAAAGATGATTGACTAGCGCCTCATTTCCAACACGGACAGGAGTAAAAATCACATGGACTACACGCAAGTAAAAGACATGCAATCGCGCTTTGATAATTTAGTGCGGCGCGTGCCGGGGGAGGATATTGAATTCTGGTTTGCGCGGGATTTGCAGGAATTGTTGGGGTATGACAATTGGGTGAATTTTTCTATCGCACTGCGGCGGGCGATTAGTGCGTGTGGTGCGACTGAGTTTGAACCGGCGGATCATTTTCGCGGTGTTATGCGCGGAGCAATTTTGGGTGGTGATGTAACGTATGGTGATGTGGAATGTGATGTTGAGGATTTTATGTTGACGCGCTATGCGTGTTATCTCATCGCTCACCATGCTGATCCACGCAGGGCGACGATTGTGTTTGCGCAAAGTTATTTTGCAATCCAGACACGTAAACAAAAACTGGTAAATGATCGTATGCGTTTGCAAGCGTTGATAGATGGACGCGCAGGTTTGCGTGATCCGCGTGAGCTTTCATCAGGCAAGTATTCGACAAGTAACTATGAGCATGGAGACGATGATGAAGGTTTTATGCGGATTCGTATACGTGATGACATATTTGGCGGAGAACAAAACCAGCGTGAAGGGCAGCCGCAGCAAATGGTTGTTGATGATGTTAAAACGTTGGCGCGGCGACTTAAGGGTGAATTGCGGGGGTTGGTTAGGGATTTTCTTACGTAAGTTTAAACCGGTAGTGATGATCGACGTCTCGCTGTGCAGCATGGCGAGCTTGCTGCTCCTGTTTCTTCCTTTATTTCAGCAATGTACTAGCCTCGTCGTTATCCGCAGGCGGGGTTTTGGGTTGGGTTTAATAACTTCAAAACAATATTTATTTATCGTTTATCGATAAATAAATATTGCAAAATGACCTTTTGAGGTTATTATGAAGGCTCTAAACCTATAAATGCCCAAGGAGTTATCTATGAACGTTCAGCGACATGAGCGGATTATCCAGATTAAACAGTTCAGCCGTTATTTGTATGTGTGCCTGACCGTAGCCCGTTATGTATTTTTGCTGACGTGGGTGCTTGGGTTAGCAATAATTTTTACGGCGAATAAAGGAAATTTCACCATCGGGTCAGCTTCGTTTAGCGAGGTGGAGTTAACTTGGTTACAGCGCATTTCGTTCGCGCTGTTTGTATCAATTATTTTTTTCCTGTTGCTGAAGTTGATTGGGCATTTTCGTGCATTAATCCAGTCTTTTGCTGCGGGCGATATTTTTAATAAGACCGCAATTGATCATGCACGCAAAGCGCTGTTCAATGGATTAATTATTTACGGATTGTATTTGTGCACGCTGTTGGGTAGCTGGATTTATACCGCGATGCAAAGCTCGCCGATATCGGTTTCAGTAAATGGCAATTTTATTTTCGGACTAATGTTTTTTGGTTTGATGTATGTGTTGTTGTGGGCGCTGGAAATCGGGTGCGACCTTAATGAAGAATCCGAGTTGACCATATAGGTTTTACTGCCTGATAAACCCGAGGAGTTTGTATGCCTATTATTGTTAATCTGGATGTAGTGCTTGCCCAGCGCAAAATGCGGCTGAATACATTGGCGGAATTAGTGGATATTACCCCGCAAAATTTATCCGTACTAAAAACTGGCAAAGCTAAAGCAATACGCTTTGATACGTTGGAAAAAATTTGCGAAGTGTTGGAATGCCAACCGGGAGATATTTTAGCGTTTTCCAAAGAATCTACGCTTATGAATGATATTGAAACAGCGGACTGAGGGCTTGCCAGGGCTATGTCATTAAAAAGAAAGTTTCAATTATTAATATTATTAAGCGCGGGATGGGTGGTGGTGAATTTTTTTGCGCTTGCCACTGAAAAAAATCAGTATGGGAAAAATGATTTATTTTATTTCCCAATCGCTTTCTATGAGTTAGCCCTGGCTGGAATTGAAAATGGAAATTTGAAATTGCAGCCTGACAACTTTTTTCTGACATTTTATAAATGGTCAGCTTTTTTAAATGACATAATTAGCACAACTAACAATACTAATTATGTCATCAACGACCATGATGGTGACGAGTAACAATAATGTGTTGGCCACACAGTTCAGTTGTGAAAAATATGGCCACTGCACGGCAACCCATTAAGGTTTTTTAAAAGCTAGAACCCGGTTGCTGCAAAAATTCAATTTCTTCCGGTGTGGATGTTCGGCCGAGAATGTTATTGCGATGCGGGTAGCGGCCAAAACGGTCGATGATTTTTTGATGCTGGAGTTCGAAATCCAGGTTATCGGGCAAGCCGAGGCCATTGTATAAAATCACCGCGACTTTGTGGATGTTGGCGGATTCGCTGTGCATGAATGGTAAATATAAAAAGCTACGCTCGACCGGCGACAGCGCTTTGTCGGCATCAACTGCCATGGCTTCCTGCGCGAGTGCCAAAGCGAGTGAGTCGTTGGCGAAGGCTTGGGGAGTATCGCGGTAAATATTGCGCGAGAATTGGTCGAGGATAATTATTTCTGCCAGGCGGCCTTTGGCGGCCATGCGCCAATCGAATAATTCACAGCGTGCGGCCTGGGCGTGGAGCGTGGAAAAACGGCGGGCGATTTCCTGGTCCAGTTTTTCATCTTTTACCCACCATTGTTGCGGCGAAAGATCGTTAAACCAGAAATCGAGAACATCCTCGTACATAACTATTTTCCTCAGATAAAGATGGCGACCATGATAAGCATGGAAATATAACGGTTTTATGATGCTGGTTATGACTGTGGTGACGAGTCAAAATTCAATTCTTCCGGTAGCCCGTAAAACGCAAAGGGATTGAGGAATTGCCGGCGCCACATTAAGCGTCTATCGATTTCGGGAAGTTCTACTTCATCGCATAATCATGATTAAAAAATCAACATGAATGACTCATAAACAAACCATAAGGTTTCATATGGGTTATTTATGAATCATTTTGGGTCGGATCGTCAAACTCCAAATATCAATGACCTGTGCGTTGCAAACCCGGCCAGCGCGCCATCGCCAATTGCAAAGGTTACGCTGCCCATTGGCCTTCCCAAATCGCCGCAGGCAAATACACCGGCAATTGAAGTTTGTTTGAATTCATCGGTTTTTACATAAAAGCCAACCGGGCTTTCGGCGATTTCGCAGCCCAGATCTTGCGCGATGCGATTGGACGGTTGGGTGAGCGATGCAACAAACAATCCGGCTAATTCAACTAATCTGCCGTTGTCGAGTTTAACGATGGCTGATTGCTCACCCGCAATTTCGCGTACGGTTTCTGTTTCTATTTTCACATTGCGTGCAGCCAATTGTTGGCGTTGTGCTTCGTCGGGTGTGAAGCAATTGTTGGTGAATAAGGTGGTTGGGCCCCAATCGGGAATTAGCAGCGCCTGATGCAGGGAGGCTTCGCTGGTCGCGAGTACGCCAAGCGGGCCTTGATTCAATTCGTAGCCGTGGCAATAGGGGCAATGGAAAACCGATTTGCCCCAGCGATCTTGCAAACCGGGGATTGCCGGTAAGTGATCGGTGACGCCGGTGGCGAGTATTAAACGTTGGGCAGTCAGTGTTTTATTGCCACTGACGACGGTAAATAAATCGCCGGTTTTTTCGGCGGAATCCGCCACGCCTTGCACCCAGGTGACATTGGGATATTCAAGCAATTGCGCTTTGGCTTCTTCGGCGATGGCGGTGGGCGATTTGCCATCCTGCCCCAACAGGCCATGGGAAAATTCCGCGAAACGATTGCGGCGTACACCGGCATCAATCACTAATACCTGGCGGCGACCGCGGGCAATTTGCAGTGCAGCGGCCATACCGGCGTAGCTGCCGCCGATCACAATGACATCGTAGGTTGTTTGCATAAACTCACCTTTTTTGTTTGGAAATCAGTCGTTAAAAAATGAATAGCCCGCAGCAATTAGTCTTCAGCAGAATTTGAATCGTTGTCGGAAAAAATCGAGTGTTCATGGGAGCCGGAGAAACCACGCGCTTGCATGCGCTGGTGGAAATCGTGGCTGAGTTGGGCGAGCGTTACCGCGCGAAAACGGGTGAGTAACAAGGCTTCGGCGTCCTGAAAGGCCTGGTTGAGGGCGTTGTTTACGGCTTCCTCGACCAGACAGCCTGGCGCTTCGGTGCGGTTGCCCATGGCGAGCAAGGTGGGTTCATCCAGGGCGAGGTAAATATCGTGGAGGGTGATGGTTGCCAGATCGCGGCAGAGCTTCCAGCCGCCGCCGTGACCTTTCTCCGAACACACAAGTTGGTGCTCGCGCAAACCGGCCAACACTCGGCGAATCACAACGGGATTGGTTTTCATCATTTTGGCCAGGGCATCCGAGGTCATGGGAGTACCGGCTTCGGCCATATGCAGGAGGACGTGGAGTACGCCTGATAATCGGGAATCTCGTTTCATACCATTTCTCGTAACAATTAATGTTTCGTGAGATGGTATTGTAATCGTTTTGGTTATGCAACTTTATTTGTTACGTAATATGTATCGTCTGAATCCCATACCTATCAAGCCAATACCCAATAACATCAGCGATGCGGGCTCCGGAACGGAAGAAGGGCCAGGCAGGAATTCGCCGCTCACCGTGACATTGCCGAACCACACGGCAGGCGGCTCCACAACATTAATTGAAACTCGCATGATGCCGTCTTCATCAAAAAATCCGCGCTCAACCCAATCCTCGATTCCGACACGGGTGTGATAGCGAGCAAAGTCAATAAAGATCATCAGGAATGGTTGTTCCAAATAATCTTTATCGGGGCGATATTCGGTATCGCGCATTTCAATGGTGAGTGTGGGTGAGCCGATAATTCTATCTCTGCTTTCTG
Organism: Cellvibrionaceae bacterium; assembly: GCA_021151825.1. GTDB lineage: Bacteria > Pseudomonadota > Gammaproteobacteria > Pseudomonadales > Cellvibrionaceae > Cellvibrio. The sequence continues at coordinate 74,201 of JAGKWQ010000013.1, read as the reverse complement.
CAAAGCCATAATCAGCAAGGTTAAATTCCAATCGGATATTTTCACCGCTACCGTAAATGGCATCAATGGTTCTTACGTCATTGATGATGACTGCATTCGCACAAATAGAAATAGCAAATAAAAAAACGCTGGCAATAAAATGGAAACATTTCATGAGTGATACCTTTAATTTTCTGTAATTCATTGAATATTTTTTGCGAATTAATTGTTTCGATAGCGCGCAAATGCCAATGCTAAGCATCCGATGGTAATTAGTGAAAAGGGTGCGGATTCTGTGACTGCAGTGGGGCTGGGTATAATTTCGAAAACAAACGTTATTTTTCCGAGCCAAATTCCGGGCAAATCGTAGAGAGTAATTGCAATGGGTAGGATGTTTTCGTCATCAAAACCACCGATATTTTTTACCCAGTCAGCATCAGTCGCATATCCGTGGTAGCGTGCTTCGTTGACATGAGCGAACTCGTGCACATTAGTGACAACATTGGCGCTGGTATAGCTGGAGATGAAAATGCTAAAAACGCTGAAGAGATAGCGAAAGAATTTCATGCCATATTCCCTTTGCTCCGGAGTGGGGAAAAGAAGTAAGCAGGATTTACACCAGCGCAAAAAAGAGGATGCGTTTTCAAGAGGTTAAAAACGCTGTAAAAAATGTGTCCTATAGATCTGCGTGGTTAACGTGCCAGATGAAAAGAAAATCGACGAATTAATTCAATACTATTTTCCAAATTACAACTTTGCAGATTACAGCAATAAAAAATCCTGACTCGATTTACCTCGAATCAGGATTTTAATTTTTTATTGATTGAAATACTTAACTCGCCAAACGCTCCGCATATTCTTGTTCCAACCGTGTGTGGACTTTCCAGAATCCTTCCGGCGTTTTTCCTTCCAGGCGGTCGCGCAGAATATTGAGGTGGGTATGCCAGCCACCAGCGACGCTGAGGCGCTCCTCCGCGTTGGTCAGACGGCGATGGGTGACGGTGAGTTTTACGCTGTCTTGTTGCGCGACCAATTCGAAACTCACTTCCGATTCTACGTCGGATCCTTTATTCCAGATGTAGCTGAGTAAACGCAATGGCTCGCACGCGGTTACTTCGCCGAGCATGGGAACATCGCCCGCGCAACTGGAATATTTGGGCGGGGGGATATCCTGTTCCGGGCTGAGTTCCGAATTGCGGAATGTGTGGTCGACTTTACCGCCCACCCGCTGTTCGACGTTGCCGGCGGCGAGCCAGGTGGCGCGTTTATCGGAATCGGTCAGGTATTGCCAGACCCGTTCAATCGGGCCGGGCAGCAAGCGCTCGATGCGCAAGGTATCGGGCGCGGTTAATACACCGTAGTCATTCATCGTCAAACTCCTTTGGCGCGAGGCCAATGTGTGGTGATGGGCTGACTCAATGAATGGGTAAGTCGCCCGTATTAATTGCTGCTGGCTTTGTCGTCTGCCAGTAGCGCTGCGGTTAGTGCATCCAGCCGTTGATTCCAGAATTGTTCGTAGTGGCGCAACCATTCAATACCGCCCAGCATGGGGCGGGTATCCAACTGGCAAGTGTGGTTGCGGCCCTGGATATTGCGTACCACCAGACCTGCACCTTCCAGCACTTTGATGTGCTTGGAGATTGCCGCGAGGGTCATATCAAACGGTGCCGCCAGCTCGGTAATTCCGCACGGTGCTTGTGCCAGGCGCGCGATCATCGCCCTGCGGGTTGGATCAGCCAGGGCATGGAAGACGGCATCGAGCTGTTCGTTTTGATTGTTTACCATGTGGTTAAGTATTCTCCTGAATAAAATAATTGTCAACCATTTGGTTAAATATAATCGTTCGGCGTGTTTTATACCATTGCTAATGGAAATTGGTTGATAGTGCAAAAGGCGATTGTCGAGTATTTCACAGTCTGGAAATTACGGTACACGTGATGAAATTTTTCAGTTTTCATTCAGCCCCATCGCCCTAGCCTGCCAAAAAACGTCGGAGAATAATCATGAAAAAATCGTTGTCATCGATGGGTAGATTGATGGGTAGTTTATTCGTGTTGGTGTTTATGCAAGCGGGCACTGTTGATGCACGCGAGCGCCACTGGCACAACGATGAGCGCGCGGAGATCCAATACGAGCGCGAAGAATTGAATCGTGAACGCCAGGAAATGCATCGCGAGTTTGATGAGATGATGCGTGATCTGGATGAGGAAAATCGCGAGATTGATCAATGGCAAAACCACCAGCACCAACGTCGCAATGACCACCAGGAAATTTCGCGTATTGCCAATCAAAAACGCGATGCATTGAACCGGGAGCGCGACAGAGTTAATCGCGAACGCGACCGGATGAATCGTGCTTTTGATGAACAGAACCGCGAACTGGATCGGCGCAACCAGCGCGTCGACCAACGTCAACAACATAATCACCGCTGGCAATAACCATAAAATATCTGCAAAAAAGCGGATATTTATTACTGACGCTTATCACTTTTCGTGGCACTTATTCACGTCTATGCTTGCCTAAGCTGTTAATCGCACGTTAACAATAATTGCACTGCAGAGAGGCAAGCATGAGTAGCTCCATTCGTTGGTTCATTCTATTTTTAATGGGGTTCTTCTCCCTGTCTGTGAATGCGGGCGAAGTCACCGTTCACAAATCAATCCAATTTGCAGCCCCCGATAATTTTCCGCTTACCCTGGATATATATGTTCCGAAAACCGGCAAGAAATCCTATCCGGTGTTAGTGATTTATCACGGTGGCGGCTGGCTGGTGAACAACAATTCGATCATGAATGATCTGGCAACGACTATCGCGCACGATGGCGAATTTGTGGTGGCCAATATGAATTATCGGTTGCTGGTGGATCAGGATAATTCAGTCAAAATGAATCAAATTGTCGAAGATGTTTTTGGCGGTTTGTTGTGGGTAAAAGAAAATATTGCAAAATATCAGGGCGACCCTAACCGTGTAGCTGTCACTGGTGATAGTGCCGGCGGTCATCTCGCCGCCATGATTCTTACCCGCGGCCGTCAATTGGAAAGCGATGGTTTTGCCGGCCCGAGTCTCGGTTTTAATCCCAGTTATTTACCGGCGGGGAAAACTGCCGAGCAAATTGCGAAGGCTGATGGCTTGAAAGTCCAGGCGGCGGTTATCAGTTACGGCGCGTTTGATATCCATGGTGCGGCACTGGATGGATTTGAAACCATTTCCAATGGTTTCTGGCTGTTCGCCAAATCCCTGCCGCGCGGATTATTTGGTGACAAGATCAACGTTAAAGATAATCCGGATTACTACAAAGCAGTATCGCCAATTTATTTTGTCCCTAAAGCCAGTGAATACAAATTGCCGCCGCAATTTGTGCATGTTGGCAGCAAGGATAAAACCACGCCGCCGGCATCGGCGCAACGTTATGTGGATTTGCTGAAGGCGGGCAAACAGCCGGTGGAATACAAGGTTTATCCCGGTAAAGACCATGCGTATCTGGATAATGGTTGTAATTGGTCGGGCAGTTGTTTTGAGAACGATGCGCGCTGGCCCGTTGAAGATATCATCGCTTTTCTTAACAAAACTCTGAGACCTTAACAGCCTATCTTCACGATAATAGCTCCTAAAACCAACCCTTGGTGCGGCCAATTCATTTGCGGTCGTACCTTTCTTGCCGGTTACCCAATCGCCTGTTTACCTGTTACCTGGTCACTTGCGTTGTAAAGCCAATAAAAATGATGGATATATTCATCATTTTGCTGAAAAATTGCTGCTTCGATGAATCTATTCATCCGCTCGATAAAGGTTGGCGATGCACATTCAGTTAGTATCAGGAATAATTAGTATCAAGTGTTTCCCGAGGCAGTACTCGCGTGCTGTCATACAAGGATGAGTGAAACCATGAATACCCCTTTAGCAATTTTGAATTCCATTTTCGGCTATCACGAGTTCCGCGGCCCGCAGGCAGCGGTGATCGATGCATTGGTTGCGGGCGATGACGTTTTGGTATTGATGCCAACCGGCGGCGGAAAATCGCTGTGTTATCAAATTCCCGCATTGGTACGCGAGGGCGTTGCCATTGTCATTTCGCCTTTGATTGCGTTAATGCAAGACCAGGTCAGTGCATTGCGCGAATTGGGGGTGAGGGCCGGGTTTTTAAATTCGACGCTGTCATCGCAAGAGTGGTGGCAAACGGAATCGGCGTTGCAACGGGGCGAACTGGATTTGCTTTATATCGCGCCTGAGCGTTTGATCCAGCCGCGCACCATCGAATTATTGCATTCGTTAACCATTTCCCTGTTTGCTATTGATGAAGCTCATTGTGTATCGCAATGGGGTCACGATTTTCGCGCCGATTATTTAAAACTGGATTTATTGCATCGCGAATTTCCGCAAGTACCACGTATTGCGTTAACAGCCACTGCAGATTTGCGCACGCGCGATGAAATCGTCGCGCGTTTGCAATTGCAAAATGCGCAACAATTTATCAGCGGTTTTGATCGACCCAATATCCAGTACCGCATTGCGCAAAAAAATAATCCTAAAATCCAATTGATGCGTTTTTTGCGCGAAGAGCACGCGGGAAACTCGGGAATTGTTTATTGTTTGTCGCGCAATAAAGTGGAACAAATTGCCGACTGGCTGCGCAGTGAAGGGTTTAATGCGTTGCCGTATCACGCCGGTTTGGCAGCGAACATACGCCAGCAGCACCAGGAACGTTTCCTGCGCGAAGACAATATTATTATGGTGGCGACTATCGCTTTCGGGATGGGCATTGATAAACCCGATGTGCGTTTTGTTGCGCACCTGGATTTGCCAAAAAGCATTGAAGCTTATTATCAGGAAACCGGTCGCGCTGGTCGCGATGGTGAACCGGCAACCACGTTGTTGCTGTATGGATTAGAGGATGTAGTAAAGCTGCGGCAGATGATGGCGCAGAGTGAAGGCAACGAAGAATTCAAACGCAACGAACAACAACGGTTAAATGCAATGCTGGGGTTGTGCGAAATTACCTCTTGTCGTCGCATGAGTTTGTTGCGCTATTTTGGCGATAACCCTACACAAGCTTGCGGTAATTGCGATTGCTGTTTAACACCACCGCAAACCTGGGATGCAACCGAGGCGGTGCAAATGGCATTGTCCTGTGTGTATCGCACTGGTCAGCGTTTTGGTGCCGGGCACGTAATCGATGTGTTGCGCGGTAGCAACAATGAAAAAATCCTTTCTTTCGATCATCACAAATTAACTACTTATGGAATTGGAAAACAATTAAGTGCGGATGAATGGAAATCTATTTTTCGCCAATTAGTAGCACGTGGTTTGCTGGATGTGAATAGCGATGGTTTTGGTGGTTTATTATTGAATGAAACCTGTCGGCCTTATTTGCGCGGTGACGAAAAAATAAATCTGCGCCGCGATATTAAATTAGCGGTCAGTTCGCCGCGTCGCGCTAACTTATCCCAAGCGATTGAAGCAGAAGATCAATCACTCTGGAATGCCTTGCGCGCTTGTCGTAAGCGTTTGGCAGAAGAACAAGGTGTTCCACCTTACGTAATATTTCACGATGCAACGCTGCGCGAAATGCTGGAATTTCGCCCGCTCACACCGGAACAACTACGCAATATCACGGGTGTCGGTGAAAGCAAATTAAAACGTTTTGGTGAAGAGTTTCTGGCGGTATTGCGCGAGGCTGAATACAGCGCGTAATCTGGTTATTGCGGCGACCCCTAAGGCCCATAGTTTAAACTGATCATAGGTTTGTTGAATCGCTTTTTTCTTTGCTCCTAGAATTCGCGCCTTTAGATTTCCGGTATACCACTTGGTTGCTGGCATAACAAAGGCTTGCGTGGCCCCACGCAAACAATAAAAAGAGGAGCAGCGATGAATACAAATAAGATCAAGCGGGTTGTCATTGCCGGTGGCGGCACTTCGGGTTGGGTAACTGCAGCACTGATGTCCCGTCAGTTGGGCAAGGTGCTCGATATCACCCTGGTTGAGTCGGAAGAGATCGGCACCATCGGCGTGGGCGAATCCACTGTGCCGCCCATGCGCGCCTTTAATAAGATTATGGGTATTGATGAGCAGGAGTTCATGCGTGAGACGGCGGCCACCTTCAAGCTGGCCATCTGGTTTGAAAACTGGGGCCTTAAAGGTGACAAGTACATACATCCCTTCGGTGTTACCGGCCAGCCGTCCTGGACCTGCGAATTTCACCATTTCTGGCTGCGCAGCCAGCAAATGGGCCTTAAAGATGAGCTGGGTGAATACTGTGTAGAGTGGTTGGCCGCCGATCAGAACAAATTTTTCACCCGTCCCGATTCCAAACTCAACTTTGCCTACCACATAGATGCAGCCCTCTATGCAAAATTTTTGCGCAAGATATCCGAGGGCTACGGCGTCAAGCGTGTTGAAGGCAAGATAGAACACATTAACCAGCATCCTGATTCAGGTTATATCCAATCCCTGACCCTGGCTTCCGGTGAAGTGATTGAAGGTGATCTGTTTATTGACTGCACAGGCTTTCGCGGGCTGCTCATTGAGCAAACCCTGCACACCGGTTTTGAAGACTGGTCCCATTGGTTACCTTGCGATACGGCGGTGGCCGTGCAATCGGAGAATGTCGGCCCGGTACAGCCCTACACCAGCGCCATCGCCCATGATGCCGGCTGGCGTTGGAACATCCCTTTGCAGCATCGCTCTGGCAATGGCTATGTTTTTTGCAGCCGTTATATGTCGGTGGATGAAGCTACCAGCCAGTTACTGGCTGCAGTACCTGGTAAGAAAACACGCGATCCCTGGACGGTTAAAGTTCGCACCGGACGCCGCCGCAAAGCCTGGAATAAGAACTGCGTGGCCATTGGCCTGGCGGCAGGTTTTGTGGAGCCGCTTGAGGCCACTAGTATCCACGTCATCATGACGACCGCTGCTCGCCTGCTGCAACTGTTCCCGTTTAACGGCATAGATCAATCCCTGGTTGACCAGTTCAACAAGGAAACCCGGGAGGAAATTGAGGAAATCCGCGATTTTATCGTGCTCCATTACAACACCACGGAGCGGCAAGACACGCCTTTCTGGCGCTACTGCAAAAATATGGAGATACCGGAATCCCTGAAGCATCGCATCCAGCTATTCAAGGATGTGGGCCATGTAATTCCCAACACCGGCGGGCTGTTCCGGTTGGATTCCTGGGTGCATGTGTTATTGGGGCAACGCGTAATGCCACGCCATTACCACGGTGCCGCTGATGTGATGGACGATGAGCGCCTGCAAGTATTCCTCAACAACTTCAAAAGCGGTGTTAAAAACGCCGTGGCAACCATGCCTGGCCATCAGGAGTTCCTTGAGCAATATTGCCCGGCGCGGGTAGATGTTTGGGGTAAGCCCAAGGGCTAACCAATACTCAAATTCGTGTACAACGGCGAGGAATTCCTCGCCAAACCGCTCCAGGTTCTTGTCCTGCCTTGCGCCGGTAATGCCCGGGCAGCAAATCCCTATATTTATCCACAATGATTTCTATGTATAACCGTATTTAGGTTTGGTCATACATAGAAACCAGTTTTTGTTTTTGTAATTTTAAAATCCATCCTCCCCATAATAACGCCGCAATAATAATTAGTGTTCCAATTGCAAAACTTGTTTTAGCAACTGCCTGGGTATGTTCCAGTGCATCCATCATCGTTAATAAATTTCCCCAATCGTGGGATTCCTCACCGCCGCCGCCAACCAGCGGTAACGCGCGATATTGCGCATCGGCAATATAAGGTGATACATCAATAAAACTTTGACCGCACCACCAGAGGGTAATACTTCCGGCGAAGGTGTCCTTTTGTTTGAAAACAAAAACCAGCATTAATGCGAGCGGCAATAAAACCTGAAATAAACTGCCGCCGAGAATCATCATAAATTCGCCGAATGGCATAAATAAAATATGACCGAATTCATGAAAAGGCAGATTGATATTGTGCATAAAAGAACTGCCAATTATTTCCCAATCTATACCGGCGGTAATAAAATAAAACCCCCATATTGAAAAAGCACACAATAAAAATGCGCGTGCATAAAAACTTTCTTTGCTGACTTTTTCAGGTACTGCAAAAAATGCAGTAAGCAATTGCTGGCGAAGTGATGGCGGTGCTTCTATTTCAATATCTGGTTCTGCAGTAAAGTTTTCTTCCTGCAGGTGCTGTGCTTCCTGACGCGCAATAAATTTACTGTAGACAATCCCGCAATGCGGGCAAAGATCAGGGTGCACCTGCTCATCTTGTGCTTGCCTGTGATATTTGCATTTAGGGCAGGACGTGATTGCCATACATAAGCTCGAATAATTAATCGGTGTAGTCGTTAAGTTGCTCGCTCACCCAATCCATAAATACTTGCACGCGCCTCGATAAATTGCGGCGGTTGGGATAAAGCAATGAAACCGGCATAGGTTCGGCGCGAAATTCTGGCAGAATTTCAATTAAATTTCCTTGTGCAATATATTCCTGTGCGCCGATACGTGGAATTTGTGCGATACCAAAACCGGCGAGGCAGGCAGCGCTATACGCATCGGAATTATTAACCGTGACATTGCCATTCATGGGAATAAATATCGGCTCATTATTGTGGATAAATTCAAATCCTGCCGGTTTTGCACCCAATGTAGTTACGTAGTGCACCAGGTGGTGACGGGGCAAATCTTCCAGCGTATGTGGCTTACCGTGAAGAGCGATATAGGCCGGGCTTACGCAATTTAATAGTTCCAATTTACCCAGTGGCCGCGCGATTAACGATGAGTCGCTGAGCTTGCCGACACGGATCACACAATCAAATCCTTCGCGAATCACATCGACACGGCGGTCTGTACTGCTGATTTCCAATTGTAGTTGGGGATGTCTTGCCAACAATTCCGGCAGGCGTGGCAGTATGCGATTTTTAGCCATGCCGCTGGGCATATCGATACGCAGGCGGCCGGTGAGATTGCTCGCGCCCTGTTGGAACAAACCTTCCAGGTCATCCATATCTGCCAATAAATCCTTACTGCGCTCATAAAAAATCTGGCCGTCCAGCGTGAGTTGTACACGCCGTGTTGTGCGATGTAACAGGCGTGTGCCCAACAGGCTTTCCAGTTGCTGCACACTGGTGGAAATACTGGCTTTGGGCAGGCCAAGACTGTCGGCGGCTTTGGTAAAGCTGGCGAGTTCGGCTACTCGCACAAAGATTTGCATGGCATCCAATCGATTCATCTACATCACTCATTGTTCGGATTTTATGAACAGTCTAATCGTTATTTGCAGATTTATCTAAAAATTGGGAAGTAATAGACTGGTCTCACTAACACATTACTTAGTAGCTCTTTAACCAATCAGTGAGGTAGTTATGAGCAAAATTGCATTAGTGACCGGTGGTAGTCGTGGCTTGGGGAAAAACACCGTGTTGGCATTGGCTAAACAGGGCGTAGATGTCGTCCTCACGTATAACAGCAAGCGCGCAGAGGCCGAGGCGGTAGTTGCTGAAGTGCAGGCGTTGGGTGCAAAAGCGTCGGCTTTGCAGTTGGATGTCGGCAACAGTAAAAGTTTTGCAGCATTTGCCGGAGAGTTGACCACCATGTTGGAAAGCCACTGGCAGCGCGCGGATTTTGATTTTCTCATTAACAATGCCGGCATCGGTGTCCATGCGGGTTTTGCAGAAACTACCGAAGAGCAATTTGATTTGCTGATGAATATCCATCTCAAAGGAACATTTTTTCTTACACAAACCTTATTGCCACTGATAAAAAATGGTGGCCGCATTGTGAATATTTCTACTGGCCTTGCCCGCTTTTGTTATCCGGGGTATGCGGCTTACGCAACGATGAAAGGTGGTATAGAAGTATTGAGTCGTTATATGGCAAAAGAATTGGGCGTGCGCGGTATTGCTGTGAATGTAGTGGCGCCCGGCGCGATTGAAACTGATTTTGGCGGCGGCGCTGTGCGCGATAATGAGCAACTCAACCAGCAAATTGCTTCTTATACCGCGTTAGGCCGTGTGGGGGTGCCTGATGATATTGGCCCTGCAATTGCGTCGTTACTCTCGGAGAGCAATCGTTGGATCAATGCCCAGCGCATTGAAATTTCTGGTGGCATGATGCTGTAGTGAAATGACTGCGACAAGGATGTCGCGCTTAATACTCGAGTAAAAAACGTCGCAATTTCAGCACCCAACCGCGTTTGATATATTCCCAGCACATGCGCGGTTTGTCCCACTGGATATGGTTGAGGAAATGTTGGCGATAAGTACTCATATCCGGTTTTTTGTTATTGGATATCTGGCGTAATTCCTTGCTGACAAAAATATGTGTACGAACACAAAAATGCGCAAACGAGAAGCGTGCATCAGCAGAAAGATGCGGGTGTTTTTCCAGCCATAATGCTAATACGCCAGTGGAGGCAATGGACATATCATCAATTTTTTTCTGGTTAGGTTTGGATAAGATGCTGCCTTCGCGTTGGCGATAAGCAATCCACGGCTGTTGTACATAAATATAATTTTTTACGCGCAAACATAAACGCGGCGTCACTACAACATCTTCCATCAGGCGCCCTTCCGGAAAACGCAAATCATCCCCCCACAGCTCACGGCGCGAAATTTTTGACCAGATATGTAATTTTCGTTTTTGATAAATGCCTTCAAATAATTTTATTGGGTCGGTCATCAACACCTGGCTGGTTCCCGGAAAGGTGATGATATGGCGTTCATCGCGGGAATAATGTTTTAACCGGCGCTGGCTACGCAGAATACTGTAATCGCAGAGCACCAGATCGGGGTGATGCTGGCGAATTAATGTGTGCAGGGATTGAATAGCATCGTCATTTAATTTGTCATCAGAGTCGATGAACCATACATACTCCCCTTGCGCTGAATCGAGCAAGCTATTGCGCGCTGCGCTCAGGCCGCGATTATGGGAATGCTGCAATATGCGAATCGGAACCAGGGAATGCTGTGCGAAATCTTGCAGGACGGCGAGTGAATTATCCGTGGAGCAATCATCCAGGGCGATGATTTCTATTCCGGGAATTGCTTGCAAAACAATAGATTCAAGACATTCTACTAAGTAGGCTGATACGTTATAAACAGGGATTAGAATACTGAGCCAAGGCCTATAGGTACGCATATAAAAGTCATTATGTTCCTGTAACAGCAAGATACATTTCCGTGTAGGCTTTATGCATGTGCGGCAAAGAAAAATTTTCTTGCGCACGCAGACGCGCCTGACGCGCTAATTGTTGGGCATAGCTGGAGTTTTTTAACAAATTTTCCAGCTTCTCCGCAAGTAATTCCGGTGAATCGCTTGCAAATAAAATTCCGTCATCGTCATGTTGGATCAATGATGGTGTGTTATGGGGAGTAATTCCCAATGTGGCACAACCCGCTGCCATCGACTGGGCGACCAGTATAGGATTTTTATCCGGGTTGCCGATAACAGACAGCTGGTGATGCATTAATAAAAACGGTAAGTTGCCGCAATGTGCAGTAATGCGCAATTGATTATCCAGGCCAAGGGCTTTACCCAATTGCTGTGCAGATTCCTGTGCCTGGTGTGTGCCGGGGCCGGTTAGAAATACGCGTGGATATAAACGTTTTTCACGCAAGCATGCGAGCGCACGAATTAATTGCAAATGAAATTGATCATTGAAGCCGCTCGGCATAATGATACCGGGAATACGTAAACCCAACGGAACCTCATCCGCCTTGCTGAAATGGTCCATATCAATGCCGTAAGGGATTTGCTGCCGTAGCTGCTCATTGATATGGATGACTTGCGTTGCACCGGCATGCAAGCTGGCATAGCGGCACCAACTGGTATTTTGTTCGCTGTGAATGAAGACGGCGTCTGGTTGGTAATCGCGACAGAGGCGATAAAACTCGTAAATGCGGCCGATGGTTGACCAGCTGTCCAGTTGTTTAAGTGTAATGCCGTCAGTGTCTCCAATCGCGATGGGCTTACTGTGATTGAATGCTTTGTCCAGCACCAGCATTGCGGTCAGACCCGGAGCGTTTTCGGTAGAGCGAACCAATTCCAGTACCGCAGGTTGCAGGGCTTGTGAGTCGTCAGCGACAAAATGGATTAGCCGTAGCGGGCGTGAAACCGAAACACGGGCCAAATCCTGCGCAGGAAAATGGCCAGAGACGGGTAAACGAAATTCAGGGTTCATAAGCAGATACCACCTTGCTTGGAGTGCGAGCGAGTCCTTAGAGACACAGGAGACAAGTATAAAAATGCGCGGTTCAGAAAGTTGTGAAACTTTGTTCAGTTTTGTGAAAAATTTAGTAAATGCCAGTCAAAATTGACGCATAAGAAAACAGCGCTCCATGAGAAGCGCTGAAATTGAAAAATTTACAAAATAATTCGTTCTTCTATAACGGTAGATATTTAGTAAGGAATTTATCTATTGCTTCGAAGGTTTGTTTGCGATGCGGCAAATAATCCAGGTGATGAGTTCCATCTTCCAACTCGATGTACTCGTAAGCTTTACCTTCACTTTTAAGGGCGCTGGCCATAATCCGGCTTTGTTCGACAGGCACGGATACATCATCCTTGCCGTGAATTAATAGCACCGGCGCTTTAATACGTTCAACCAGCCGCACCGGTGATGTTTCTTTAAGTTGGCCTTTATCTTCACCAAATTGTTTGCGCGCGGTATTTTTGTTGGTGAAATAACGGAAGTTATTGCTCATTTTTACCAGGTCTGACATACCGGCAAAACTAACTGCACACTGGAATAAATCCGGCGTTTTAGCGACGCCCATTAATGCGGCATAACCACCATAACTTGCACCGACAATGCACACGCGTTTCGGGTCCGCAATTTTTTGATCGATTAAATATTTTACTGAGTCTTCAAGGTCATCCTGCATTTCCAAACCATAACCACCGACAGCTTGCATCATAAAATCATGGCCATAACCGGAAGAGCCGCGAAAGTTTGGTTGGAAAACGACATAACCACGGTTAGCCATAAACGTGGAAAACATATCAAAATCTTTTCCGTCTTCGCTCATCGGCCCACCGTGGGGAAGAATAATGGTTGCTGCAGGTTTATTAGCAAAATTTTTAGGCAGCGATAAAAAACCTTCTAACTCCAAACCATCACGCGCTTTAAAATGGCGCGACTCTTTTTCGATTAATATTTCTTCTTTTAAGTCGGGATAAGCACTGGCGAGATAGGTTAAAGTTTTTGCGTCGCGATCACCGTAGTAATAGGTTCCGGGATTGGTGCTGTTGGTGGTGTACACAATATATTTGCGCGCATCGGAGCTCATGCTGGCGATGTAATTAGTTGTGTCGGGCATAACTTTATCCAAACCGCCCTGAAATGCTTTGAATTCCTTGTTCCAGAAAATACTTTTGGCGCTGCCATCGTTGTAATAGATGCCGACCACTTCTTTGTGTGCGTCGGAATAAATCAAGCGACCATTTACATCAAAATCCGGATCACTCAACATCAGTTCTTTCGGGTACCCGGGTTTTGACAGGTCCACTTTAAACAACGCCTGGCGACCTTCATGATCCGCAAAAATAAATAATTCATTCGGGTTGTGACCAAAACCGGCGATGTGAATTTCCGGTTCATCAAGCACTACATATTCCCAGGCAACAGCCCATTGGTTGGTGTTCGGGTCGAGTACTTTGTAAGTGACTTTGCGTTTTTTATCGTCGTAATGTTCACCGATGCGCACATTGCCCGCACGATCTGCATACCATGAGCGCACGCTGGAGGCATGTTTTTTTACGCGGGTTAATTTACCGGTATTGACGTTAGCTTTATAAACGGTTTGATGCAAAGGCACTTCGCGATCAACGCTGATAAGCACATGATCAGGATCATCCGGAGTCATGCTAATAATATTGTCCTGGAATTGGCTGATCCAGCCATCGGCATTGTCATCCGCTTTTACCAGCGTAATCATTTTGGATTTTTGTTTGGCATCGGCGGCGAGCAATCGTGTTTGCATGTATTTCACACCGTTAAACATACGGCTATCAAAACGCAAACTCATTAACAGGCGATCATTATTAGCCCAACGTACCCAATTAAACTTGAATTGTTTGTTATCAGTTTTGATGGGATAAAATGTTTTATTGGTGGCCAGTTCAATCACCATGATAACGGTGTTTTCACCAACATTTTTTAACGCTAATAAATGTGTGCCATCGGGCGAGAGTTCGATATCCTCGATTAACGCATCGTTATAAAAAACATCGAGCGGCAACGGGGTGTGTTTAGCGGGAGCATCTGCAGCCAGAGCTGATGTAGTCTGGCCTATCAGTACAACGAAGCAGCCCAGCATTTGAAATAATGAACGTTGAATAGAATGTTGAGCAGAAAATCGAATAGGCAGGTGCATAAGTAAAAAGATCCTTGAGATGATGAATACCTTGCAGCGTCGCTCCTTGAATTTCCGGTTCCTGGGGCAATCCGCCCAATTGGCTTCCTCTCTCAAGCAATGCAAACCTGCAACCCGCGCAGTATCTACAGGCTGGTTTTAGACGTCAATCAACCTGATCACCTTCTGCCGAAATTAAGTTTCATTTAATCAAACCTCCTTATTCTGAACCTGTCGACGTTAATCAATGACCGATGATTAACTCCCTGATTATCTAGCCCGAATGAGGACTTTTACTATGAAACTGACAACTTTGATTATTTCCAGCGTAACCCTGACCAGCCTTGCTATTGTTGCCAATGCCCGCGATCTGGGGCCAGATGAGGCGCTGAAACTTCGCGATTCTGGTAGCATTCAATCCTTTGAAAAGCTCAATGAAGCAGCCTTGGCCAAACACCCGGGCGGCGTTATTCGTGAAACTGAACTGGAAAACGAATTGGGCCGCTATGTTTATCAACTGGAAGTGGTGGATGCCCAGGGCGTCGAGTGGGATGTGGAGCTGGATGCGGCCACTGGCGAAGTGTTGAAAAGTCGCCAGGAGGACTAACCGGTGCTGATTAACAACAAGGCATAGCGATGAAATCATTAACGCGCGTTCTTTTATTTCTGGTGTTCGCCGGCAGTGTGAATGCGCGTGATTTATCGCAAGATGAAGCCCTGCGCCTGCGCGAGCAGGGCCGCATCATTCCTCTGGAGCAATTATTATCGTTGGTGGATGCGCGTCATCCCCATGCCAGTTTGCTCGAAGTGGAGCTGGAAGAGGACGACGATATTTATATATACGAAGTAGAATTGGCCACGCGTGACGGTGTAGTACGCGAACTGGAAATTGATGCTACCACCGGAAAAATTTTGAAAGACGAAGAGGATGATTAATGCGTATCCTGATCGTCGAGGACAATGTTGCACTGGCTGATGAATTAACGGTCGATTTAAAACGCGCTGGTTACGCGGTGGACTGGTTAGCCGATGGCCGCGATGCCTTAATTCAAGGTGCGGTCGAACCGTATGATTTAATATTGCTGGATTTGGGGTTGCCCGGAAAATCCGGCTTGGAGATTTTGCGTGAATGGCGTGCAACCCAAATGTTGCGGCCGGTGTTAATTCTTACGGCGCGCGACCATTGGGCGGAGCGTATCGAAGGCTTGAAAGCGGGCGCTGATGATTACCTCACCAAGCCGTTTCATCCGGAGGAATTGCAGTTACGTATCCAGGCATTATTACGGCGCGCCCATGGGCAAGTGAATCAGCCGCAATTACATGCGGCCGGCGTGCAGTTAGACGAGGGGCGCCAGTGCGCAGTAAAAAATGATGAAATAATTGAACTGACCGCGGCTGAATTCAGTTTATTGCGCTATTTAATGTTGCATGAAGGCCAAATTATTTCCAAAAGCAAATTACATGATCACCTCTACGATGGTGAAACGGAACGGGATTCCAATGTGATTGAAGTGCACGTGAATCATTTGCGGCGCAAACTGGGTAAGGACATTATTGAAACAAAACGCGGACAAGGATATCGCCTGCAAAAAAATTCTGAATAAGGAAAATTTTTTGTTAACACGCACGATGAATTCTATCCAACAGCGTTTGAGCCTGGGGCTAATCAGTGTTTTGATTATTACCGGCCTGGTGCTCGCACAACTAAGCCTCTGGTTATTTGATCAGGGGTTGCGTCGCTATTTACAAACCCATTTGCACCATGAAGCGCAAACTTTGCTCGCGGCTATCATCCGCGGTGCTAACGGGATTGAACTGGATCAACAGCGAATTTCTGCTAGTTACCAACGGCCTTTTTCCGGTGAATATTTTGTGGTGGTCTTACCGGATCAGCAATGGCGCTCCCGTTCTTCATGGGATTATGAAGTTTCCCCGCCTGCTACAACCGGTTTGCAAAAAGAACTTGCCGATGGCCCGCAAGCACAGGAGTTATTAATTTATCGCGCAGATTTCCGTCGCTATGGAAAATCTATCCAGATTATCGCTGCGCAAGATTACACGCCCATGCTAAAAAGTTTTCGCACCATGCAGTGGATTGCTGCGGGAATTGGTGTTGGTGCGTTAATTTTGCTGGTGCTCATCCAGCGCGTGCTGGTGCGCCGTGCATTGCAACCGCTGGAGCAAGTGCGTGAGCAAATTGTGCAATTGCAGCAGGGCCAACGCACGGAACTGGATCAACAGGTTCCGGATGAATTGGTGCCACTGGTAAAGCAATTAAATCATTTATTACAACACACTGAAGACACGCTTGGCCGCTCACGCAATGCGCTGGGTAATTTGGGGCATGCCTTGAAAACACCGCTGGCGATTTTATTCAGCCTCGCCAACCGCCATGAATTAAATACACATCCGGAATTGCGTGATAGTTTTCGCCAGCAATTACAAAGCATGCAAGAGCGTATCAGCCGTGAACTGGGGCGCGCACGCCTCGCCGGTGAAGCATTACCCGGTGCATATTTTGAGTGCGCGAAAGAATTGCCGGACTTGTACAGTACCTTGCAACAAATCCATCGTCGCGATTTGCAATTGGAGTGGCAGGCTCCGGCAGGTTTACGTTTGCCCTGGGATCGTGAAGATATTCTGGAATTACTCGGCAACCTGTTGGATAACGCTTGCAAATGGGCGCAACAAAAAGTGCAGATTATTATTGCCATTGAGCAAAATAATTATTGCATTACCATTGATGATGATGGCCCAGGTATTGCTCCGGAATTGCGTGAGCAGGTTATAAATCGCGGCACACGTATTGATGAACAAGTGCAAGGCCACGGTTTGGGGTTGGGCATAGTGCGCGATATTGTCGAGCACTGCCGCGGTGAATTGTTGCTGGAAGGCAGCCCCCTCGGTGGTTTGCGCGTAATAATCCGATTGCCTGTTACCCGCGCCTAAAAGTCTCCATCGCGAGCCATGCGCTCGCGTTCTTTGCGATCTTCCTCTTCCAGTTTTGCGTGTTCGATGATGCGCATCATGGTGGCGATATCTGCTTCCACATTGCTGTGGGCAAATTGGCCGGTGAGTTTTACATCGGGATGCAAATTGCCGTGCTCAAACAAATCCCAGATTTCTTCGCCGTAATGGGTGACTAATAAATCCGGCGCGTATTGGCCAAAATATTGGGTCATATTATTTACGTCGCGCAGCAACATCATTTTAGCGTTGTTGTTGCCGGCGGCATTGACGGCTTGCGGCAAATCAATCACCACCGGGCCGGAGTGATCAATCAACACATTGAATTCAGATAAGTCACCGTGAACCAGGCCGGCGCAGAGCATGCGTACAATCTCCTGCATCATGCGCCCGTGATAATCGCGTGCGGTTTCCACATCAAAGGCAACATCATCCAAACGCGGGGCCGGGTCGCCATCTTCATCAACCACCAGCTCCATTACCAGCACACCTTCCAAAAACCAGTAAGGCGTAGGTACGCGGACACCGGCTTGTGCGAGGCGATAAAGCGCTTCCACTTCGGCATTCAACCAGGCTTCTTCAGCTTCTTTCTGGCCAAATTTTGTGCCTTTGGCCATCGCGCGGGCGCGGCGGGTGTTACGCACACTGCGCCCTTCCTGATATTGCACTGCTTGTTTAAAGCTGCGTTTATTGGCTTCTTTATAGACTTTGGCGCAACGCACTTCGTTATTGGCTCTAACGACAAATACCTGGGCTTCTTTGCCGCTCATTAATTGATAGTAAACCTCATCAATCAAGCCATCATCGACCAGTGGTTGTAAACGTTTGGGTATCTTCATGAAAAAAATGGAAAGAGTTGAAAGTGCTTATGGTAGCACTTGCTGAAAGGATTATTCTGATAGCATAAGTATTTTCCCCTATTTATTTGCAGGTTTTGTCATGCGCGGTATGCACACTTCCGGTTTATCCGTTCACCCCAACAATGAACCGCGTGCGCTTGGCTCCAACGAAACAAGCCCAAAAGTAAACCTGCGCCAGAGTATAAAATACCTGCTGCCCTATTTATGGGATTTTAAAGGGCGGGTCTTATTGGCCGTGCTCGCTTTACTTGCCGCCAAAGGCGCAACCCTGGTCATGCCTTGGGCGCTCAAACATATTATTGATGGTGTTGATCGCAGTATTTCGCCTGAATTGTTGTTGCCAGTATTTTTTATTTTGTTTTACGGTGCGATGCGTTTTGGCAGCGTATTTTTTGGTGAGGTACGCGACGCGCTATTCAGTCGTGTCACTGAACATGCCATGCGTAAAATTGGTTTGCGCGTATTCAAACATTTGCATTCGCTGGAGCTTGCCTTTCATCTTGATCGCGCAACGGGTGGTATTAGCCGTGATATTGAGCGCGGCACTAACGGCATCAGTTTTTTGATGCGCTTTTTGATGTTCAATATTGTCCCTATCCTGTTTGAAATTATTATGGTGGCAATAATTTTTGCTGCTGCTTTTTCGATTTGGTATGCGGTGATCACATTGTTCGCTGTAGTGGTTTATGTCGTCTTCACGATTTACACCACAGAATGGCGCAATAAATTTATCCGTGAAGCCAATCAGGCTGATTCATCCACTAGCACGCGCGCAATTGATTCATTGCTCAATTACGAAACAGTCAAATACTTTAATAATGAACATTACGAAGCGGAAACCTACGATAAGTTTCTGGAGAAATGGGAAACTGCGAAATTAAAAAACCGTATGTCGCTCCTTGCGCTTAACTCCGGGCAAGCGCTGATTATCGCGTTGGCAATGACAGCGATGATGTGGATGGCCGCGCAAAGTGTGTTGGATAAAACGATGACGCTAGGTGATCTGGCGATGATTAATGCCTATATGATCCAGCTATTTATTCCGCTCAATTTATTGGGGTTTGTCTACCGCGAAATTCGTCGTTCGTTAACCGATCTGGAAAACATGCTGGCTTTATTAAAACGCGATTCTGCAATTACTGATGCAGACGATGCAACTCTGTTGCAGGTAAGTCGCGGGGAAATCCACTGGCAACAGGTAGATTTTGCGTATCATCAGGATCGACCAATTTTACAACAACTGAATTTAACAATTCCTGCTGGAAGCAAGGTGGCGATTGTCGGTTCTTCCGGTGCAGGCAAGAGTACACTGTCGCGTTTGCTCTACCGTTTTTATGATATAAGCGGCGGAAAAATTTTAATTGATGGACAGGATATTCGCCGTGTCACGCTGGATTCCTTGCGTCGCGCCATCGCTATAGTGCCGCAAGATACTGTGCTGTTTAATACCAGTATCCGTGAAAACATCGCTTATGGAAATCCGGCTGCGAGTGAAGAGCAAATTGATCGTGCGATAAAAATGGCTCATCTTGAATCATTTATTAACAGCTTGCCTGATGGCGATAAAACCCTGGTAGGCGAGCGCGGTTTGAAAGTATCCGGCGGTGAAAAACAGCGCATTGCCATCGCACGGGTATTATTAAAAGGGGCTTCTATTTTAATTTTTGATGAAGCTACCAGCGCGCTGGATTCCAATTCGGAAGCGGCAATTCTCGAAGCCATGCGCGAGGTTGCCAGTGGTCATACCACATTGGTTATCGCCCATCGATTATCCACAGTGATTGACGCTGATAAAATTGTGGTGCTGGACGCGGGTAAGGTTGTTGAACAGGGCTCCCATGCGGAGTTATTAGCGCAACAGGGAAAATATGCGCAGATGTGGGCGATGCAATTGCAGGATGCTGATTAACGATTTAACCCATCAATGACAAAACGGGCGATGGATACATGGGGATGTGATAATCGGGCATTGTAAATGCCCGATTATCTTTTACAGATGGCGCGGCGTTAAATTATTGCGCAGCTTCTTGTACTTTTTGTTCAGCTTTGTCGGCGGCATTTTCAATGGTAGTAGCCGCTTCAGCAGCGCCTTCGCTAATGGCTTCGCCAGTGGCTTCAACCGTTGCAGACGCATCGGCTTTCAATTCCGCAGCGGTATCACTGACGTTATCAGCTGCTTGTTGCAAGGTTTCACCCGCTTGTTCCAGTTTCTCTGCCGCTGCTTCTTTTGCTTCGGTGGTCGCTTCTTTTACTGCTTCGGTTGTGGTTTGTGGTTCTTCTTTTGCACAGGCAGTTAACAAGCCGGCAGCAACCAGCAGGGTAGCGAACGTGTGGATAATTTTCATGGTGTGATCCTTATGCTTTAGGTATGAATGGATTTTTGCGTAACTGGAGAATTGGATGTTGCGCAAATGACAACCAGTAATACTGGCGCCGAAGGGAGTCTATACCGATCAGCATCATGATTAAAAGATAAAGTGTCCCAATCAGGAACCAAAAAGGGGCAGTGCTTAAATTTCATGCCCGCTTTTGTCCGATTTGTCCGTTCAAAAAAGGGACTATTTGTTCCAATTTTGCCACGCTTGGCACGTTAATTTGTATCGGGATCAGCCATTTTGCATGATCCACTACTTGGCATAAGTTTCGCTAAAGCTGGTTACTACAAGTAAATCACAACAATTCACGGAGTCGTTGGGGGCAAAAACGGATCGCCCGGCCGCAGCACACAGCGGTATTAATTACTCATGACCACGGGCGAACACATGTCAGGATTATTCAATTTCGATTTCGGTAAATACCGCGGCATCCTTATTTCTGTTGCATTGTTTTTATTGCTGGATGCGTCGGTATTAATTTTTAACTTTTATGTTTCCTATGAAATTGCTGACGATGCCGTTGGTGTAAACCTCGCTGGACGCCAACGGATGTTGTCGCAGCGAATGGCCAAAACATTGTTGGTGCTGGATGCATCAAAAGATGATCCTATCGCATTCAAAACAGCCTTTAATGAATTGCAATTAAGTAAAGGCTTATTCGATGAAACGCTAAATGGTTTTATCAGCGGCGGCCAGGTGCGTGGTGCGAGTAAAGACATGGCGCAGCTAGAGCCGGTTAACAACCGGCTTGGAAAAGATTCGCTGCAAAACACCTTGCAACTTTGGCTTCCCTATAAAAAATCCATTGAGATTTTTTCAGATTCAGTCACGCGTGGCGATGATTATTCCAGCCCGCTTGCCGTCGCTGTCGCCCTGGCGCGCATTCACAACCTGACCATGCTTGCCTCAATGAATGATTTAACGGTGAGCCTGGAGCAAGTTGCGGCTTCGAAGGCAACGCGTTTGCGTGGCATACAAACCCTGGGCATTTGTCTCGCGATAATTAATTTCCTGTTTATTATGTTTCACTTTGTGCGGCAATTGCGCGATAGCGATAAAGTGATTGAGCGCGCACGCCGCGAAACAACAGAAATTCTGGAAACCGTTAATGAAGGTTTATTTCTGATTGATCGCCAATTGATTATCGGCGAACAACATTCGGCCAAACTGGTGGGCGTTTTAGGGCCGCAACAATTTTCCGGGCAATCTTTTCAGGCATTGCTGGAAAGTATTGTCAGTGCTAAAGATGCGGAAACGGCACGCGGGTTTATTGAATTATTATTCGACCCAAAAATTAAAGAAAAGTTAATTGGTGACCTGAATCCGCTGAGTAGTGTTGAAGTTAATATCGCCAGCCAAAGCGGTGGCTTCCTTACCAAACATTTGCAATTCAGTTTTGCCCGCGCTTACCAGAAAAATGATGATGACATTGCTGAAATATCCCACGTGCTGGTGACTGTACTGGATATTAGCGAGCAAATAAAACTGGCGCGCGCGTTGAACGAAAGCCGCAAGCATAATGAATCGCAACTGGAAATGATCACCAGTTTACTGCATACCCATCCGGGCTTATTGCGTGAATTTATTGCGAATAGTTTCAATTGTTTTAATCGCGTGAATAATATTTTGCGACAACCAGCCAAAACCAGCCAGGGGGTGCGTGAAAAAGCGGTTAGCATTTTTCGTGAAATCCATAATTTTAAAGGCGAAGCCGCTTCGCTCAAGTTGGAGTTTTTTGAAATAGCTGCACACAAAATGGAAGACACACTGGCAGAACTGCGCGATAAGTCGGATTTGACCGGTAACGATTATCTTGGTCTTACTGTGCAGCTGGAAAATCTCATCAGCTATACCCAGCAAGTTGAACATCTCACCGAAAGGCTCGGCCAATTTGCGATTGTCAGCAGTAATAAATTCAAAGCAGCTTATACACCGCCAGCGCCAAATAATCAGCGCGGTGAATCCTGGGATCATTTGCAGGATTTTGTCCAAAACCTGGCGTTACGCAATGGCAAATTAGTAAAACTGGTGGCCAGTGGTTTAAGTGAAATTGAACTGGATTCCGTTTACGAAAAGCAATTAAAGGAAATTGTGATTCAATTGTTACGCAATGCGGTAGTGC
This sequence comes from Cellvibrionaceae bacterium, assembly GCA_021151825.1. GTDB lineage: Bacteria > Pseudomonadota > Gammaproteobacteria > Pseudomonadales > Cellvibrionaceae > Cellvibrio. Next base: position 51,566 of record JAGKWQ010000013.1, on the reverse strand, counting down.
ATGGTATCGAATTACCACGTGATCGCGAATTGAGTGAGAAACCAGTGGAAGGTCGTATTGATTTGCGCCTGGCAAAAATTTCCACCACTGAAATGGAGCTAACGGTAATGGATGACGGTGCAGGTCTGGATTATGACGCTATTCGCGCGCAAGCCTTTGCCTCGGGGAAATGGCCTGACAATGAAATTGAATCCTGGACCAATAAGCATTTATTGGGATTAATTTTTCACGAAGGCTTTAGCACCGCCAAAGAAATTTCCACCGATGCTGGCCGTGGCGTAGGTATGGATGCTGTGATGAGTCATGTGCTTGAGCAACGCGGAAAAATTACCGTATCGAGCCGTCGCGGCCGCCATTGCCGTTTCGTAATTACGCTACCAATCATTACAGCGAATTCAAATGGGCATACTAATAATGAAATTGCCGCGTGAGTATGCAATCACCAGTGAAATTTATTATAAAAGGACTGTGGAGAAATAACGCATGTTATCGCTAATGATTGTGGATGATTCCAATATTATTCGCCGCAAAATTGAACGATGCAATGATTCTGATAAGTTTTTGGTCGTCGCTTCTGCTGCAAATGGCGCGCAGGCATTGCAATTATATAGAGAAACCCGCCCGCAAGTGGTGACCATGGATTTAACCATGCCGGAAATGGATGGTATTGCTTGTATCCAGCAACTAATGGCGATTGATCCTGGGCTGCGCATTTTGGTGATTTCCGCGCTCTCCGATAAAGCTACAGGTATCGAAGCACTAAAAAAAGGCGCGCGCGGGTTTTTATGTAAACCGTTTACGGATGATCAATTGCTGGAAGCGCTGAGCGAATTAACTGAGGATTGATTGCTAAAATGTCTCAAGAAACCTTGCAAGTATTTATCGATGGCGTAGTGCGTTACTTTCATCACACGAATGATAAGGAGGTAAAAGTAGGTACACCGTATTTGGTAGAAAATGATAATCCGGCGGCATATGACGTGACGGGTATTATTGGTATTTCAGGACCCTATCGCGGTTGTGTTTATTTCACGGCGCCGCGCATTTTACTGAAACATTTATTGTTGAGTATTGGTGAGCTGGATACTAGTAATGAACATATTTTTGATTTGGTGGGAGAAGTGGCCAACACTATTTCCGGCAATGCGCGCAGCCGTTTTGGCCATGAGTTTATGATTTCTGTTCCGGTAATGATTGAAGGTGCACCAAACCAGATTCATCTGCCGCAGCAAATGCGCTCCTATGTGATCCCCGTCTATTGGAAGGCGTATCATGCGGCGGTAGTTATTTGTCTTGAACAGTAAGTTATTTTTCTCCTAACAAGAAATTTTTTATTGAGCAATAATTTTTCTATATCAACCACGATAACCAGCTTTGCGTGCGTCATAGCTGGATGGATTAAGCAAATCAATTCCGCATTGTAAATCGCTGATCCAATCCAGAAATTGATGTACCATGGCTTTACCTACAAACGGACTGCCATGTTGCGGTACGATCATTTCCACATCCATTTCCCTCACCATATTCGCCCACATACGGCAGGCGCGATTGCTGCCCATATAGCGTTGGTGAAATCCACGCATATACGGAACGTGTGCAGTAAAATCTTCCACCGGTTTTTCGGCATAGGTGTCAATTAACGATGCCCCCATATCGCCGCTAAATAAAATTTTACTCACCGGATCATAGAAATGAAAATTGCCTACGGAATGTAAAAAGTGTGCGGGTAACACAACAATGTCTGTTCCGCCTAATGTAATTGGGCCACCATGGTCGGGCAGCGCAATAATCCGTTCCTCAAATGCCTGGCAATACTGCTGTGTCATAAATTGCGATGCGAGATGAGGCAGAAAACGCGCCCAGAGTTTGGACGTAACGATTTTACATTGTGTGTGCATCATCCAGCGCGGTAGCGAAGCAATAATGTCGGGGTCCTGGTGAGATGCAAAAATATAATCCAGCTGTTGTACTTTCATACGTTTGCCCAATTCAATATTGAGCGGCGTGTAAGTGAGGTCTCCACCTGGATCGATCAGTGCAGCGCGACCTTTGCTGATAATTAAAAATTGATTGGCCTGTATACCCTCACCGATAACCAAATCGGAAAATTGAATGCATTGATGATCGGGCTGGTTGAATAAAAAGTGGGCCTTGTCGTGCTGTGAAAAAGGGTGGTTCATAAAATTCTCCGCGAATATCCCAGCGTAAACGGGATGGTTCGCGAAGCATTGATGTGCATCAATCACTATGAGATTAGTACAATAATTTTTACTGTTATAAACTATTCAAGAAAAGTCGTCGCAAATATTTATTCTGCATTTTTATTGGATTGCCAATACCAGATTTGGCAAATCAATACACCGGTAACACCGGACAGCATCAACAACGAAAATGGCATGGCAGTGCCGGTGTAGAAAAAAGCGAGCAAAGGGCCGGCAAATGCGCCGCTACCAAAACGTAAAGTTCCGGATACGGCGGTGGTTGTGCCGCTATTGTGGGGAAATTTCATCAGTAATATTGCATCAGAATTGGTGCCCATTAATGTTAAGGAGCCCATTAATGCAGCTACTGCAATTACCGTATAAGCAATGCCTAATTCCAGGTAGTTCACTGTGCATAAAATAGATGCACTGATTAGCCCTATCACTAACCCGGAGCGCAACATACGCAATGGGCCGTAACGAGTCACCAGGCGACTGTTAATAAAATTGGCGATCATTAAACAAAATACATTTGCGCCGAACAGCAAACTGAAAACTTGTTCACTAACACCAAAATAATTAATGTAGAGAAAGGATACGGCGGTGATAAAACAGAAAAAGGCAAAAGAGCCAAACATCATGCTGGCGATCATTGGCCGTGCTTGGGGATTGGAAAAAACAATTTTGTAACCACTGAAAAAGTTCGCCGGTTTTTTCCCCGTATCAACATCAATCGGCTGGTTGATTTCCGGTAACCATTTCCATACCAATGCAAAAATCAGCACACCATAAATAGCAAGCACTGTAAAAATACTGTGCCATTCGCTGAATAATAAAATCCCGCTGCCGATGCTGGGAGCAAGCAAAGGGGCGAGCATCATTATCATCGACAAATAAGACATGCCTTTTGCTGTATGTTCTTTATAGAGATGCCGTACCAGTCCTGGTATTACAACAGTTGCAGCAGCGCCACAGAAAGCCTGGGTGGTGCGCAAGGTTAAAAATAATTCGATATTGCTGGCAAACACCAGTCCGATGCTGCTAAGTGTAAATCCACTCAAACCAAAAATCGCCAAAGGGCGCCGACCCCATTGATCGGCCAATGGCCCGAACAGCAGCATGCCGCTGGCATAAGCGGCGAGGAAAATACTCAAGGATTGCTGCACATTGCCAATATGGGTGTTCAGGCTGAGGGCGATGTTGGGCATTGCTGGCAAATACATATCCACTGCCAGAGGCGTAATCGCGATGACAGCAGCAAGGAGAATAATTAAATAAGGATGGGATTCGCGGGTCATAACAAACTCATTGATTAGCTAGCGTATAGCCTAGACCCCGGCGAAACAATTAACGAGTGGTGAACATGAAACAGAATCAACGAATTTTTCGATAATGTTTATGGCGACTTCCAGCCCCAGATAATAATGGCCATACCAACAAAGGTGACGGCTGCGCCGACATAATCCGTTGCCGAAAGCTTTACACCATCCACAACCCTGAGCCACAAAAGTGCGACAATCACGTAAGCACCGCCATAGGCTGCATAGACGCGACCACTGGCTGCGGGATGCAATGTTAGCAACCATACGAAAATCATCAGGCTTAGTGCTGCGGGCACCAATAACCAAACACTGCCTTCTTTACGCAAATATAAATAAGGCAAATAGCAGCCAATAATTTCTGCAATTGCGGTCGCAAAAAATAGCCCGCCAATAACAAGATAATTCATGGTGTTTTCCGTATTTATTCGACGCAATTATTTTGCAATTTGATAATCGCATTTTGATTAAATGTCTTTAACAACGTGATTTGATTATCGCCCAGATATTTTTGCGCGAACTCCCACGGCGGCACATCGTTATTCCAATCGCAATGGATAACTGCAAGGGTTGCCAGGTTTTGTGCGACCGAGGTTTTTAAGTAAGGGCGATAGTTATTTTCCGCGGCGAAGGTGGCAAATTTATCCAGCTCGGTAATATAAAAATCAGCTGGCAATTTGAAGCTCACTTTGTGCACACCGGCTTGCTCCATAATTGCCTTGACGTACATTGGCTTCAGGCCGGGTTGGGTTTCGGGCCAATTCTCCAGATTAAATGCACTGCCTTGGGCAAAGGCATTTAAAGGGAATAATAAGCAGCTCAACGACAAAAACTTTATTGCGGCAGGATGGAACATAAACAACAAACTCTGGATATTGATGATTTGTGAAGAGATTGACAGAAGATTGTCGCCATTATAACCATTTGGTTGGATAATCAGCCGCCAACCCCTGTTTTGATTGAAGTATCCATTGACTTTGATAATGACGAGTGTACACTGGGCTTCGCTTGAAAGTACGATTAATATTTATGCACATCATTTCGAAGTTCCAAAGTACCTCGTCCTGTTTCATAAGTAATTCCCACATTTCCAGCACAAACCGCCCGTTCGCGGGTATTAAATTACTTCTGTTTTAAATAGGATGATTAACATGTCTAAGACTGTTACTGGTACCGTTAAGTGGTTCAACGAAGCTAAAGGTTTTGGTTTTATCGCTCAAGAATCTGGTCCAGATGTATTCGCACACTTCAGTGCTATCTCTGGCACTGGCTTCAAAACTCTGGCTGAAGGCCAAAAAGTGAGCTTCACTGTGACTCAAGGCCAAAAAGGCCCACAAGCTGAAAACATCACTGCTATCTAATTTCTGCGGAAATTAATCCATAGCAAAAAGGCGAGATTAACCTCTCGCCTTTTTTATTGCCTGCAATTTGGCGCTTTGACTGATAAGACCCTGATGTGCGCTGACAAAGGTCATCAATTCCTGCCTGGCCATTGTTTTTATTCCCGCTTCACCCAATCTTCCTGACTCTGTTCCGTATTTCAGGAAGTGCTATGACCTCGCCTCTCTCCCGCCGCCAGATTTTGTTTGATTTAATTCGCCCCTATCGCGTGCGCATCGGTTTTGCGCTGTTGGCATTAGTCGTTGCCGCAGCCTCGGTATTATTAATTGGCCAGGGACTGAAGCAGGTAATTGATAAGGGATTTGTAGCGGGCAGCGCTGAATTATTGAATTATGCGCTGTTAGGGTTGCTGGTGGTGATTCTGGTGATGTCACTTGCGACCTATGCTCGTTTTTATCTCGTGTCCTGGTTAGGTGAGCGTATTACGGCAGATTTGCGTCGCCGTGTGTTTTCACATTTGCTCACGCTCTCGCCCTCATTTTTTGAACAGAACCGCACGGGCGATGTGCTATCACGTTTAACCAATGACACCACCCAATTGGAAACTGTGATTGGCTCCAGCGTTTCCATGGCATTGCGCAATGCACTGCTGCTGCTGGGTGGTTTGGTGATGTTAGCAATTACCAGTTTGAAGCTCACGTTACTGGTGTTACTGGCGATTCCGTTCGTCCTGGTGCCGATTATCGCGTTTGGTCGTCGTGTGCGTCGCCTTGCGCGTGCGAGCCAGGATTCGGTGGCCAATGTTGGTGCTTACACCGATGAGGTAATCCATGAAATCCGCACCGTACAGGCCTATGGTCATGAAACGGCGTCATCACGTGAATTTAACCAGCGTGTTGAATCAACTTTTGCAACGGGAATTCAACGCGTGCGCCAGCGCGCGTTGTTGGTTGCTGCGGTTATCACGTTGGTATTCAGCGCTGTTGCATTGATTTTATGGGTGGGTGGCCACGATGTATTGAATGGTGAAATCAGTGGTGGAGAATTATCGGCATTTATTTTTTATGCGGTGATTGTCGCCAGTGCGATGGGTACTATTTCGGAAGTGATTGGCGATGTACAGCGCGCTGCGGGTGCTACTGAACGATTGGTAGAATTGTTGATAACGCCGTCGGGATTGCCTCAGGTTGATAACCCAGTGGCGTTGCCTATTCCCGCAATCGGTGCATTAAGCATGCGTGACATTGTGTTTGCCTATCCATCGCGCCCGGATGCGCCGGTGTTTGAGCAATTTAATTTGCACATTAATCCCGGCGAGAAAATTGCATTGGTGGGGCCGTCGGGTGCCGGTAAAACAACGGTGTTTCAGCTGCTGCAACGATTTTATGATCCACAAGCCGGCGAAATTTTACTGGATGGTGTGAATATTCGTGAAGCAGATATTCATGCGTTGCGCGAGCGCATTGCACTGGTTCCGCAAGATCCGGTAATTTTTGCGGCGAGCCTGCGTGATAACGTGCGCTATGCGCGCCCGGATGCAACAGATGCCGCCGTATTTGCTGCGTGCGATGCAGCGTTTGCGATGGAGTTTATTGAAAAATTACCGGAGGGGTTGGATACTTTTTTAGGCGAGCGCGGCGTGCGTTTATCCGGTGGTCAAAAACAACGTATAGCAATTGCCCGCGCAATTCTTGCAGACCGCCCGATTCTATTATTGGATGAGGCCACTAGCGCGCTGGATTCTAATAGTGAACAAATTGTGCAACAGGCGTTGGAGCGCTTAATGCAAAATCGTACCACGATTATGATTGCGCATCGTTTATCAACTGTGATTAATGCCGATCGAATTCTGGTGTTACAACAGGGGAAAATCGTGGCGAGTGGCACGCATCAGCAATTGATGTCCAACAGCGAGTTATATCAGCAGCTCGCACGTTTACAATTGCAATCGGCATCCCTTCAGGAAATATAGCCGACACCTTTCGCGGCTATGGCTGCACCGAGCAATATGCCGGCGACGCAAATTAATTCAAATGTAATAATCCTTTGCAAAAAGCGCAGGTTTTTTCCGTTGATAACAGGAGCTTGCTGTTGTGCAAGCAACGGTTGCCAGCGCTGGAATGTAACGGTAGGGTAAATTGATAAAACACCGGCTAATGCAAACAATACCAGTTTGGTGATGAATGGTGCGCTGTGAAAATAATAGTCCGAACCTTTTTCAAAATAAAATAAACGCAGCCCGCCAATGACTAATAGCAGCATAGCGCTGATGCCGTAAATCCGGTCAGTGTTTATTAATGACCGCGCGCGTTCGATAGTAATTGGCTTGCGAATTAATAACCACTCATTCATTAATGTTGCAACCAGTACGAATGCAATTAGATGATGCAGAAAAGCCATAAACCAATTCATAACATTCCTCGTTTTACGAAGCTATCCCGGAGAGTTTTAAATAAAGCCTGCGTTGATTGCTTTGAGTACCGCCTGGGTTCGGTCACGACAATCAAGCTTGGCGAGAATATTGGAGACATGATTGCGCACTGTGCCTTCCGCTAGAAAAATGGCGCGGGCAATTTCCTTGTTGGAAAAGCCTCCCACCAATAAACGCAAAATTTGTTGTTCGCGTTCAGATAATTCAATCGCTGACTTTCGTTGCTGGTAGCCATACAACATATCGGTTTCTGCCAAAAAAGTTGAACCATCGGCAATTGCTTCAAGGCTGCTGACTAACTTTTCCAGTGAGACATCTTTTAGTAAAAAACCGTTCGCGCCTGCTTTTACACTTTGACTAAACAATTCTGCATCATCGAATGTAGTTAGCATCAATACCGGTGTGCGGTTGTTATTACTACGCAAGTTTTTTACCAGGCCAATGCCATCCATTACCGGCATGCGTATATCTGCAAGCACCGCGTTTACTGGTTGTTGCGTAATAAGTGCCAGCGCTTCTTCACCATTGCGTGCCTCCCAAACCACGCGCGCCTTACCGGAAATTGCCAACAACCCGGCGATGCCTTGACGGACTAATTGCTGATCGTCTACCAAACCTATATCAAGCATTGTGCAACTCCAGTGCTATAGATAAACGACATCCGATTTCCCGGGAAATTAACTCGGTGTGTCCGTTAAATTGTGCGAGGCGTTCCTGCATCCCGGTTAACCCATTGCCAGGTTTGAAGGAGGATGAGCAGCCGATGCCTTGATCGTCTATATCAATGCGAATGTTATTTTTTTCTTGTTGCAAATTGAGTTGGATATTTTTTGCATTGCCATGACGAACCGCGTTACTGATTCCTTCCTGTATGCAAAGCAACAATTGCTCTGCGACATATGCAGATTCAAGATGCAAGTTGCCGTGAATTTCCAGCGTTAATTCCGGCAGGCGTGTGGCGAGAGTTTGTATGGCCTGACGAATATCTACTGTAATAGCAGTACGTTGGTCGCGTACTACCGCGCGAATATTTTCCAGCAATTGTTTGGCGAGCTGCTTTGTTTCCATAACGGAGGTTTGCAAACCCTGATCCACTTTGTGTTGCAGTATTTCCAATTGCAAATTGAGTGCAGTGAGTTGGTGGCCGAGGATATCGTGCAGGTCACGCGCGATGCGCAAGCGTTCTTCCTGCTTGCTGGATTGCGCCAGAATAATACGCGTGGCAAGCAGTTGTTGGTTTACCTGCTCCAATTCCTCGCGCGCTTGCCGCTCGCTAACGCGCGCAAATGCAGTGCCAAGGGCGAATAATTGAAAACCGAGAAACGTGAGTGCGACAACAAAATGGCTTTGTACTTTCCAGAACATAACAATAATCAGGTAAAACACCATGTTGCTAAAAAGTACCAATAAAATGGAATGCTTCCGCGAAAAATAATCGGCCAGTTGCGCGGCCCAAACTACTAATAAAATGGGCGCGAGATCACTGGGATGGATAAGTAATAACAGTAAGGCGATTAATAATTGCAGGTGCAAAAAAAATCGGTGGCGGCGGTAATATTGGCGATTGCCTAGTTGGTGCACGACGGTGGCAAATAACACTAAAAAGCATACGTAACCGATAACACCAACAGCGACGTAAGGTGAGCCTGACAAGCGCTGGAACTCGATGTAAGCGACTGCACTCCAGGTGATGATGCCGGCCAGAATAGGCAGATGCTTGTCGTTGTTCATGGTGCTCGTCCTGAAATAATTGTGCTTATCTTACTGGCAAAGCCCCGTTGGTAAATACAGGACATTTGTCATCGGCATCTGATGAGCCTTGTCATCGCAAATTCCTGAGTAATGACACCTGTGCAATGAGGCGTGACTCATTATTCTGTCGTTGTGTTTAACCAAACTAAATAAGGAGTTTTGCGATGAAAATGATAATGACATTGGCAGGTATGGCATTGATTGCGCTCGGTGTGCCATCGCTGGCCCATGAGCTGACGCTGAGGGTGGATAAGGTAAAAAATGTGAATGGCAGTTTATTAGTAGCGGTTTACGATCAGGCCGCGCATTACGACAGTAATAATCAGTGGATTGCGGTACGGAAAATCAAAATGGAGGAAGGGCCAATCCTCATTCCGCTAGGTGATCTTCCAGCAGGTCACTATGCGGTGAAATTATTCCAGGATGAAAATGATAATGGCTATATCGATAAGAACTCTATTGGCATTCCTACTGAGCCTTATGGATTCTCCAACAATGGGGGCAGTTTTGGACAGCCTTCTTTTGAAGAAGCCAAAGTGCTAGTCGATAAAGCGACCGAGATAGAAATTCATTTGCGCTAAATAAAAAACGGCAATCCTTGTGGGATTGCCGTTTTTTATTTTACTCCGGATTAACTTGCAGGAAATTCCGGTGTAAATCTTTGCTTAGTTACAGCTGCGAACCAGGTTCCATGCATTTGCCCAAGCCCAACCGGTGCCTGGAGCATATGGACCACCAACGGTACACCAGCCAGCAACAGTACATTGGTACTCGCTACCAGCGTTTTGTACTTTGGCGCCGTTAGCATAGCTGGTGCCATTTACATATGCAGGAGAAGTACAGGTACCGGTAGCAGTTGATGACGCTACGCTGGAAACCGCAACACTGGATGACTTGCTGGATGAACTAACAACTACAGCGCTTGACGCCACTGAAGATGAAGTTGGGGTACCTGCACAAGCACCCAGATCCAACCAGTAGCTGTATTGGCCAGAGTTGGTGGTTGGGTCATTGCCCTGGGTCCAGTAGTTAGCCTGGTAGCGCTTGTTGTTGTGCTTCACTTGTTGTGGGTTGGTGTAAGTAGAGCTGGCATTCCACGCTGGCAGGTTTGAACAGGTGTCACCAGAAACGCTGGAAGCAACAGAGCTGGCTACTGAAGAAGAGCTCTTCACTGATGAACTGGTGCTGGCTACTGAAGAAGTAGTACCGCCACCGAAGTCAACGTCCACGCATTGATAGAAACCTTCAGCCGCATCACGCTCCCAGTCACGTTGCCAAATGCTGTACACGATGTGACGACCGGTACGTGCTGGCAGGTTTACTACGTGGTTGGAAACGGCTTCCTGATCTGCTTTACCGGAATCATGGATCAATTCCAGATCGCTCCAACGCAGTGGTTGGCTGTGGTTGTAACCTTGCTTGGTGATGTAGTAACGGAAGTACATGGTTTTATGCGCAGCAGTGTTAGTCCAGGTGAAAGTGCGTGGACCAGCGTTTACAGCGGTAGCAGGCCAATCAGTGCGCGCCAGATCCATACCGAACAGGTTGGAACGGTTTGCAGAACAGAGGCGACCATCAGGAATGAAGAACTCATGGTTGTCTTTTACGCCACCCACAGCAACTTCTTGTGGGGTGTACAGGCCGCCGTTACCAGCTGCCTTGGCAGCGATACATGCAGGGTGAGACGGGTTTTCAATACCGTTCTCAGCACATTGGATGTAGCGCGCTTTTGGGGAAGAAATATATCCGTGGGCAAATGCCTGGCCAGCAGCCAGTAAAGAGCCCAGTACTACAGCAGAAACACCGCATTTCATTATTGTCTTTTTCACTCTCAATCTCCTGGGTAATTTAGATTGGTCATATAGCAGCGCGAACCTAAGGGTGATCGCTTGTTATGTAACTCATGCAAGCCAGTCGCACTTTGGCGTCAGGTTCATTGCATGTGAAGCGAGTCTAAAATGACAACGTTGTTTTGGCGAGTCCGACTTTCCGCTTTGAGGGTAAGAGTTTTAGAAATAAGTTCGAATTTGGGAGAAAATTCCGTTTGCGAATATCGTGAAAGTTCGATTTTCAGGCAAGTGGGGAGAAAAGTGACAAGGTTGTCAATTGACGCCAGAAAGGCGTCAGGTTTATTTGTGCGGCAGGGGGAAGACGCAAATAAACATACTGCCTTTGCCCGGTTCACTCGTAATTTGCAGTTCAGCATCGTGACGCATGAGCACATGCTTCACGATTGCCAAACCCAAACCGGTTCCACCGGTACTGCTATTGCGGCTGGCATCGACGCGATAAAAACGCTCGGTTAAACGCGGGATATGTTGTGCTTCAATACCTGGCCCGTTATCGCTAACGGAAAAATAAAAATGCTTTTGGTCTTGCCACAATAGCATGCTGATTTTGCCTTCGGGTGGCGTGTACTTAATAGCATTGGTGACGAGGTTGGAAAAAGCGCTGTGCAACTCTTTTTCATTGCCGGGTAGCATGAGCGGTTTTGTTGTGTTGTTGCAGATTAGTGTGAGTTGTTGGCTCTTTTCTGTACTTAATACATCGGCCTCGCTCTTAACGATGGTGAGCAATTGTTCGATATTGATGGGCTTATGGTTGTGCCCGGCCTCGGTTGTTTCCAATTTGGAGAGCACCAGCAAATCGTTAATCAGCAACGACATGCGCTTGGATTGCTGCGACATTTGCTGCAAAGGTTTATCCCAGCTGGGTGTTGTATTGTTATCGGCGAGGGTTTCTACATAGCCGTTAATCACTGTCAGCGGTGTGCGTAATTCATGGGAAACGTTGGCGATAAAATCTTGGCGCATCTTTTCCAGATTATGCAGCTGGGTCACATCGCGAATCACAATCAAACGTTCATTCTTGCCGAACAGTGTGATCTGGAACTGGAGATGTTTCGACGGAAAACGGGTTGAGGGTAACTCCAATGGTTCTTCGTAATTGCCTTCCTCAAAGTAAGCAACAAATTTGGGATGGCGAATAAAGTTGATGACCGACTGGCCCTGGTCTTTGGTGCTGAGCGCAAGCATGCGGTGTGCCGCCGGGTTCCAGAAATCCAGGTGACCTCGCGCATCCAGAATCACCAGGCCATCTTTTAAGGCTGAACTGATTTCCTGGATACGTTTAATCACCGCCTGAAGATTCTCCTTTTCCAGGCGCTGGTCGCGTTGCAGTTGGTAGATATTATCGAAGATCTGACCCCAGATACCGCTGGCCTCGGGCGGATGCTCACTTTCCTGACGCACCAGCCATTGATTAAGGCGGCGCATTTGCCAAAGCATCCAGATGATGTAACCCGCACAACCAAACAGCATCCACAGTAAATAGTGATCGCTGAAAAACCCAATCACACTGCAGATAACAAGGATGACCAAAATACGCTGGAGTTCGGTGCTGAAACCTTTTAACAAAACCTAAACCTCATGGCACAAAAGCGAGTACCGGTAGCGGATATTCTGGTAAGACCATCGGAGACAGGGACGTCAACGATGAGTCTCCATGGATAGGTTCACGGCGTGTCTTGCCGGAATATCCGCTACCGGTACGGAATATCAGGGGTGATCAGGCTTCAATACGGGTAGAGAAACGATAGCCGGTACCGCGTACGGTTTGGATCAGATCTTCGTGGCCGTCAATGGTCAGGGCTTTGCGCAAGCGGCGGATATGGACATCTACTGTGCGCTCTTCCACGTAAACATTGCCGCCCCAGACGTGATCCAGCAGTTGGCTGCGAGTATAGGCTCTTTCCTGATGGGTCAGGAAGAATTCCAGCAGACGATATTCGGTTGGTCCCATGTCCACCGATTGATTATTAATCGTCACGCGGTGGCTGGCCGGGTCAAGGCACAAGCCTTGTACAGTGATAGGTGCAGAATTGATTTGTGGGTCAGCGCGGCGTAGCACCGCCTTCAAACGGGCTACCAGCTCACGCGGGGAAAACGGTTTGGTAATGTAATCGTCGGCGCCCACTTCAAGACCCTGGATCTTGTTATCTTCCTCGCCTTTGGCCGTCAGCATAATGATCGGGGTTCCGGCAGTGACTTCATCGCGCTTCAAGCGACGGGCCAGTTCGATTCCGCTGGTGCCGGGCATCATCCAGTCGAGGAGAATCAAATCCGGTTTCTCGTCGATAATCAGTCCATGGGCATCCTGCGCATTACTTGCTTCCATGACCTGATACTCGGCCATCTCCAATGCCACGCGCAACATATCGCGAATAGCGGATTCATCATCAACGATCAGAATTTTGCGACCAGTCATAGGTGTTCTGCCTGAAATAACTACGGGGCGCTCCACAGGTTTATGAAGCTATTGTTGCAGCTTATTAAATAAGTTGAGTGTTACACATTTATGACAGTGTGCAGGATATTTAACAGAAACTATGGGAAAACTGCTTTGTTAAAGCGGGTTGGATTGATAAGCAATAAAAAGGGGACTCTGCGTCCCCTTGTCTAGCAATGCAGCTTTTTATTGGGCGCAGTTGCTGGCATCTACCAATAAAGTGTTGGAAACAGTCAGGGGCAAAATGCCATTGATAGCGAAAGAGATGTTGTCATGGACTGCTACATCACGCCAAACACTCTGGTTTGCAATCACTTGTTGATAACCGTAATCGAACTGGAAGTTGGTGGACGATGGAATATTCTGCTGGGCGCTAACCTGGAAGATTCGCCTATTACCTGCACCAAACACTTCATACACAATCGCATTTTCCAGGCTCACTTGAATCGGTGAGGTGTAATCCGCGTTGCGCACTTGCAGGCTCATGTAAAAATTTTGACCTGCCATCATGCCGAAACCAAGGTTTGCTGTACCAGCATCCGCACCCGTCTGTGCTTCACAAATGACCGAAGGGCTGGACGAGCTGGAACTGGATGTCACTGAACTGCTGCTGTCCGAACTGTTACTGGACGCTGATGATGAGCTGCCACTGCATTCAGCGGTATCTACCAGAACCGTTGCAACGCTGGCCATACGATAGTTGTTGAACGCGTTGGTCAGGGTGTCGTATACGCCGATATCGCGTATCACATTCTGGTTGGCATCGAATTGTTGATAACTCAGGTTAACGATAAGCGGAGTATCTGCCGGCAGATTTTCAACAGCCACAACTTCATAAATGAATGTTGAGCCATTCGCACTTACCAGGTAAGCGTAACCATTATTCAGATGGATTTGTGGGAATTCCCATCCTGAAAACGCTGCGTTTTGCAGTTGCAGGGAAAGGTAAGCGCGGTTGCCTGCAGCTACGCTAAAGCCCAACTCGGCAGGCGTGCTGTCAGTACCACTAACCACGGAGCAGGCTGCTACGCTGCTCGCTGAACTAACACTGGAGGATGATTCAACGCTAACGCTTGATGACTCAGCGCTGAAACTTGATGAGGTGACGGCAATGCTGCTGGCACTGCTAAACGAGGATGATGCCTTTGATGATTTGGAAGACTTTGATGACTTCGACGATTTTGATGACTTTGACGAGGATGCTTTAGAGGATTTCGATGACTTTGAGGATTTGGACGATTTAACAGAGCTGGATGACTTTACTGATTTAGCCACACTGCTTGAGTTTTTTCCGGCCGCATTGGATGGCACGACTGCACCTGCAGGCACCGCAATTACCAATGCCAGCAAACTACTGGCTATTACATTTAGATACTTCATTGCTTTTATCTCCTGATAAGCGATAGTCCTTTTGCAGCAGTAATCCCTGTGCGGTGTTCCTTGCCACAAAAAAACCTTTGGTTGAGGTTGGGCGGCGATTATATAAGGAATAATGTGCCAAATGTAATCGCAATTTACGCGGGGGTTGCTAGCGCTAAATCCGTCGCCAAACCAATAAATATCGCCATCCCCACCCAATTATTATTCAGAAATGCCTTAAAGCAGGCTTCGCGCGCGCGAAAGCGAATCAGCCATTGTTGATAGATGAACAACCCGGCAGCTACGGCCAAGCCAAGATAATAAAAAGTACCCAACTCAAAATGCTTTCCGACCAACACCAATGCCCACAGCGTTAAAAATTGCAGCAAGCCGGTGATAAAGCGATCCTGCTCGCCGAATAAAACGGCGGTGGATTTCACGCCGATTTTCAAATCATCATCCCTATCGACCATCGCATAAAAAGTGTCATAGGCCACCGTCCACAACACTACGGCGATATAGATTAACCACATGTGGCGGTCAAGCTCGCCAGCTTCAGCGGCATATGCCATGGGAATTCCCCACGCGAATGCAGCACCGAGTACTACTTGCGGCAAGTGCGTATGGCGTTTCATAAAGGGATAACAAAAGGCGAGGATCAACCCGCCCACTGACAGCTTGATGGTGAGTGGATCAGTCATTAGCACCAGGCCAAAAGCGATCAGGCATAGAGTGATAAAGAGTGCGATGGCTTCGCGGCTGGATACCGCCCCGGTCGCAAGCGGGCGATCTTTGGTGCGCAGCACTTGGCCATCAATTTTGCGATCGGCAAAGTCGTTAATTACACAGCCGGCGGCACGCATCACAATCACGCCCAACACAAAGATCAGCAGGTTTTTGATACTCGGCACACCTTTCGCCGCGATCCACAGCGCCCAGAGTGTGGGCCAGAGCAGCAGCAAGGTACCGATGGGGCGATTCATGCGCATTAGCTTCCAGTAATGTGGTGCCTTTTGTAAAAACACATTGCCGGATTTATTCGTTTTTTGCGATTTTTCTGCTTGTTTAAGGATTTTCGCCGCATGATCCTTGCTGTTAGCTGGAGCTGGAGCTGGAGCTGGAGCTGGAGCTGGAGCTGGAGCTGGAGCTGGAGCTGGAGCTGGAGCTGGAGCTGGAGCAATCACAACAGGAATATCGATAGCTTCAGGGGATTGCGCAGGTGATTCAGTTGGCGTGGTAGCCATGGCCTTCGCTTCAGGTTTTGGTTTGGTTGCCGTTTTCTTTGCGGCCGATTTGGCCGCATCAGCCTTGGTTGGGCTGGTTACATCAGGCTTTACTACTGCTTTTGTATTGCCGGTTTTTGTCGTTACTGATTTGGTGATGGATTGTTTTTTTTCAGCCGTCTCCGGAGCTGCATCAGTTTTGGCGGTTGCAGTTTTCTTAACCGCAGATGCGTCTTTTGGAGTGGGCGCAGCAACTTTTTTAGGCGCAGTGGTTGTTTTGGTTTGTGGATCGCCAACAGGCTTTTCACCCGACTTTACTGCCGGCTTTTTTCGGGCAGCGGGTTTTACAGGTGCTTCAACTACTTCCGACGGACGTGGTATTGGTGCAGGAGTTTCTGTATCGCCGGGGGCGTTGGAAGTTGAGGGTGGATTATCGTTAGCAGTAGTCATCGCCAGAACGCCTGTAGCCTTGTTATTGGTGTGCACCTGTTTTCGATATATCGAAGGTGGCCGGATTATGCCTTTGCCGGCAGTAGGCTGGCGACGAAATTCGTAAGGAAAACCTCGCTTACCAGCAGGGGTTTATCGTGCAGGGAAAAAATGGATCTGCGCCCCCACAAAAGCTCTGATCCCGCCAGCCGAACAGGGACGTAAGCATGATCGCGATTAATTGCCGCAATCGCAATCGGGCTGCGCACCAAGTGTGGCTGACTAAACAAAAATGCGCCCAATGGGCGATTGCTTTGCTTGCGCAGATGGCGCAATTCGCCGGTTAGGCTGGTCAATGGCAGCACACTGCGCGCAAACACCCAGGGTTGATTGTTGCCTTTAAGGATCACCTCGCGGATTAGTGCAAGGCCAGTGGTACGAATGCCCAGTACCTGGCATTCGTTCAATTCGGGGCGACCAATCACCTGGCGCAATACTTCCACCTGGAAATGCCCTTCACTTTTGCCGATCAAGCGTGCGGTCAGAGAACCTGCGTCAGCCAGCCAATCGCGCAATATCAATGGTGGCCGTGATTGTTGCCAACGATCAATCGGACGCCATAACAATGGCTTGCGTGAGTGAGTCACAACCTGGGGCAACACAAATCTCCTGCACAATCTTCAGCGTATAGATAATTTTTTGGCGGATAAGTAATCGTAATCCCGCCTGGCGGCCGGCAGTTTATCAGCTTGAATGCACATGAGCGTGCAAAATGCCGCTGCAAGTCTGCCCCAATGCCATTAATGCAGGTAAACTCCCCGGGCGATTTAATATCTAGGAGAAGAAAATATGCACAAGACCGATATCGTTGTAGCCTTGGCTAATAACACTGATCTAGGAGTTAACAAAGCTGATTTAGTGGTGTCAGCGTTCATTGAGCAGATTACCAATGCGCTTGCTCGCGGTGAATCTGTAGCCTTGCTGGGCTTTGGTACCTTTAACGTGAGCGAGCGCGCTGCACGTGAAGGCCGTAATCCGCAAACCGGTGCGACTATCCAGATCGCCGCCAGCAAAACTGTGACTTTTAAAGCGGGCAAAGCCCTGAAAGACTCGGTTAACGAATAACCCGTACCTTCCGGCGGCATGTCCATGCCGCCCTCACCCGCCTATCCATTAACAATAAATCCGGGGTGTATCTATGTCTCTTACCAATAAAATTTTACTGGGTATGGTGCTGGGGACAATTGTCGGCATAATTTTCAATGTGGTGCTGGGTAGTAGCCAGGATCAAGGCCAAGTCGGTGGCGTGGGACAATGGCTGCAAGTATTTGTTATCGATGGCCTGTTTGATGCTGTCGGAAAAATTTTTATTGCATCACTCAAGATGCTGGTCGTACCGCTGGTGTTTGTATCCCTGGTCTGTGGCGCCGCCGCGCTGGGTGGGCAAAGCCGTATGGGCCCGATGGCTGTAAAAACGCTGGCCCTTTATTTGTGTTGCACTTCATTTGCGGTGGCCTTGTCTATTACATGCGCTGTGCTTATCCAGCCAGGCGCAGATGTGGATATTCCCACCGCCAGTAATTTTACCGCCCCGGAAATTCCCTCAATAAAAGATACCCTGATTGATATTGTGCCAAGCAACCCGCTGCAATCCATGGTTGAAGCCAATATGTTGCAGATTATTATTTTTTCGATTTTATTTGGCCTTGCGATTTCGCGCACCGGTGGTGAGGCGGCCAGCAATATGGTGGTGTTTTTTAATAATCTCAACGATGTGATTATTAAAATGGTGATGATGTTAATGCAGCTGGCGCCTTATGGAATTTTTTGCTTGCTTGCTAAATTATTTTCATCATTGGGCATCGGCATTATTCTCGATTTAGCCAAATATTTTTTTACCGTCGTGCTCGTTTTATTTTTGCACGGCATTGGTGTTTACGGTGCGCTGATTAAAATTCTCTCAGGGTTAAGCCCTGTTATCTTTTTCAAAAAAATGCAAAAAGTGATGTTGTTCGCATTCAGTACTGCTTCCAGCAACGCCACTATTCCCATTACCTTGCGCACCGTTGAGCACGATTTGGGGGTGGATAATAAAGTCGCCAGTTTTTCTGTTCCCCTCGGTGCAACCGTGAATATGGATGGCACTGCCATCATGCAAGGTGTTGCAACGGTTTTTATCGCGCAGGCTTACAATATCGAT
This sequence comes from Cellvibrionaceae bacterium, assembly GCA_021151825.1. Taxonomy (GTDB): domain Bacteria; phylum Pseudomonadota; class Gammaproteobacteria; order Pseudomonadales; family Cellvibrionaceae; genus Cellvibrio. The sequence continues at coordinate 33,024 of JAGKWQ010000013.1, read as the reverse complement.
ATAGGTATTGCCGGCTATTTAATGGTGATCTTAACCGCGACACTTGCCTCGATTGGCACCGCCGGTGTTCCCGGTGTTGGTTTGGTTACCTTAACGATGGTGTTGCAATCGGTGGGTTTACCGGTGGAAGGTATCGCATTGATTATTGGTGTTGATCGCTTGCTCGATATGATTCGCACCGGTGTTAATGTCGCGGGCGATGCTGTAATTGCAGTTATAGTGGCAAAAAGCGAAAAAATGCTGAACATCGAGCGCTACAATAATCCGACGCTTAATGCTGAGAATGATCCAGTTTAAGGTATCCGTGTAGAGTATAAAAAAAGCGAATTGCTCATGGGCAATTCGCTTTTTTTATGCACAGTTTTTTAATCAAAAATTAATGCCGCGTGATATTTTCCGAATCAAATTCTACACTGATAGCAAGGTCATCAACCAGGCATGGCCAACGCTCGGCTTCTTCTATCCAGCCGCGACTTTTGTGCGTACTGACGTAATCAGCAATATTGCCGGTTTCAAATTTATGTTCGTTCAATAACAGCTCGGCAGAAAATAACACCGCTTGATCCAGTTCATTCGCAAAGGGCTCGCCAATTAATTCATGCGCAATTACATTGGCTACCGTCATATCCATGGGGGCGAGGGGAATTCCGCTTTTGGCCATAAAACGATCATTCACTTCTTCAAGTAAGCGATGGGCGAGATAGGCCTCATCCAGCAACGCTTCCAATTGGCTGTGCGGATCGATAATGGATGGTGGTGATAAAAAATAATCACTGGCAATTTTTAGCAGCGGTTCTACTTCGCTATAAATACCGGCCTCTTGTGCCATTGTGCGAATGGCGTCAATAAAGTCCGGGACATGTTTTATATAGCGCACAATAAAATCAGCCAGGCCTTTGGCAGCCTGGTCTTCCGGTAATTTAATAGCGGTGTGCAGGCGCGTTTTGCGGCACTCAACAAATTCCAATAATTTCCCCGAGGCGGAATCTTGCACTTGCGCCTGCGCAATTAACTGGCGAATGGGGTTGAGTGGGTCGTTCAAGCTTAGTCTCTGGTAATCATTATAACTAATCACGTTTACAATCCTTCCGGTCGCGAAATTCATTAATCGCGAATTAAAAGTAAACCAAGACGGGGTAAACGCAAGTGAGCCCTAATACCAACTTTTTATAAAAACCAAAGCAACCGCATAAATCGACCTGATGGCATTTTCTGTGCCATCAGGCGTATATCCAGACGACGAAATTTTTTAAAAAGCCCCTGAAATTTTTAAGCGCAATGTGTTATCGAGATCGCCGCTAAAGTACTGTTGAAACTGCAGGCCGATATCGATTGCTCCCAATGTTTGGCCAATGCCAATGACACCGTAGAGACCACCGTCGATTTCAATATCTTCTGAATAACAGTTTCTGCAATTGCTGATGCTACGCTCGGAACCGAGTATGCCACTCACGCCGCCGCGTACGCTGAAGAACGTCATATTGTCGCGACCAAAACGGTATTTAGGGCCGTATTCCGCAAACAGCATAAAGGCATTTGCATCGGATTCTTCATAGTCCTCATCGCCCCAATAGTCTTCGACGTATTGGGAAAATTCGGCGTTATCGCGATAGAACAAAACACTTGCACCTATCGATAACGTATTCTCACTATCGCTCGCATAATATTCCGCCGCGCCACCGATAGCGAAGGCAGTATCTTCGATCCATTGTTCGGCGGCAGCTTGTTTATCGATATTGATATGGTCCGCATGGCCAGACCAGCTCCAGCCGGTTTGGCGCAGGTTGTTATTGGATTGGGCCAGGGCTAATTGGCTGGTCACAAGCAAGCAGCTGCCCAATACCAAAGGTTTGATCATGGTCAGAGGGTTGGCAAGGGATGTAAACATAGGGTGATCCATCAGTGAGTGAGAGGTACTGGCGATGACTTCTATCGCCATTGGAGCGGAATTTTGCGCAGCATAATCTGTACGCTAACTTAACAATCGCACTTATAGCGCGGCTTTCCGTGAATTCAGCGCGCCAAGTCTATATAATTCGCGCTTTATTGTGTGTATCAGCTTGCGAGCCCTTCTTTCTTTTGTGAGTCTTCCTATGTCCGACCGTATCGCCCAGGTCACGCGTAACACCCTGGAAACCAAAATCAGCGTCAGCCTTAATCTGGATGGTGCCGGTAAAGGCGTGTTTAACACCGGTGTTCCATTCCTTGAACATATGATGGATCAGATCGCCCGCCACGGGATGATCGATTTGGATGTGACCTGCGACGGCGATACGCACATCGATGACCACCACTCAGTGGAAGATATCGGTATCACCATCGGCCAGGCGATTGCCAAGGCCGTGGGCGATAAAAAAGGCATTCGCCGTTACGGTCACGCTTATGTACCGTTGGATGAAGCTTTATCGCGCGTAGTGATCGATTTTTCCGGTCGCCCCGGTTTGGTGATGGATATTCCCTTTACCCAAAAACGCGTTGGCCAGTTTGATGTGGAATTGTTCTGGGAGTTTTTCCAGGGCTTCGTCAACCACGCTGGTGTGACCCTGCATGTGGATAACCTGCGCGGTCACAATGCCCATCACCAGATCGAAACTGTTTTCAAGGCCTTTGGTCGCGCGCTGCGTATGGCCCTGGAAAAAGATCCGCGTATGGAAGGTATCATGCCTTCGACTAAAGGTAGCCTCTAAGCATGATGTCAGCGGTTAACAAGCAGCAAACAGTCGCCATAATCGATTACGGCATGGGCAATTTGCACTCGGTCAAGAGTGCGCTTGAACATGTGGCACCGGAACAAAATGTGGTTGTAACATCAGACCCTGTTGTCGTTGCGGCCGCTGATAGGGTAATTTTCCCCGGCGTCGGCGCGATTCGCGATTGCATGGCGGAAATCAAACGATTGGGTTTTGACACGCTACTGCGTGAGCAAATCGCTACCGGTAAACCGGTGCTGGGGATTTGCGTCGGTATGCAGGCATTGATGGATCACAGCGAAGAAAACAACGGTGTGGATTGCATCAGCATCCTGCCAGGACAGGTGAAGTTTTTTGGCGAACATCATAAAAATGCGGAAGGTAACGCGCTGAAAGTGCCACACATGGGGTGGAATCAGGTGCATCACAATGATCACCCGCTATGGGCCAATATCCCGCAAGACGCACGGTTTTATTTCGTGCACAGCTTTTACATCCATGCCAGTGAGCCTGCATTAGTAGCGGCAACGTGCGATTACGGTGTGGAGTTCCACGCGGCGCTGACGCGCGGCAATTTGTTTGCAGTGCAATTCCATCCGGAAAAAAGCCATACGGCTGGCCTGCAGTTATTGAAGAATTTTTTACTTTGGGATGGCAAGGCGTGATGAATTATGTATTGGTTTATTGGGCGTGATTTATCACGTCCCTACATAATTCCTAATCGTAGGGGTGCAATTTATTGTGCCCTATTTATTGCCCCAAACCGTTTTCTCATTTCCTTGAGCAAAGAGATATTTGAATGCTGATTATCCCTGCAATTGATTTAAAAGATGGCCAATGTGTGCGTTTGCGCCAAGGCTTGATGGATGACTCCACTGTATTTTCCGATGACCCGGTTGCTATGGCTAAACAATGGGTTGATCAAGGCTGCCGCCGTTTGCATCTCGTGGATTTAAATGGCGCCTTTGAAGGTAAGCCCGTTAATGGTGGCGTAGTGACGGCAATTGCCAAAGCGTATCCGTCATTGCCGATCCAGATTGGTGGTGGTATCCGTAGCGCGGAAACTATTGAGTATTACCTGCAAGCCGGTGTTCAGTACGTAATTATCGGCACCAAAGCAGTAAAAGAACCGCAGTTCGTCACCGATATGTGCAAACAATTTCCCGGTCACATTATTGTTGGTCTGGATGCGAAAGATGGTTGGGTCGCGACTGATGGCTGGGCCGAAGTATCCAACATTCAAGCCTCTGAGCTGGCCAAGCGCTTTGAGCAGGACGGTGTGAGCAGCATCGTTTATACCGACATTGCACGCGATGGCATGATGCAAGGTGTGAACGTGCAAGCGACTGTTGCGATGGCGCAAGCGTCCAGCATTCCTGTGATTGCCTCCGGCGGTATCACCAATATGGACGATATCATCGCGCTGAAAGCAGAGGCCCATAAAGGTATCTGTGGCGCTATCACTGGCCGTGCGATTTATGAAGGCACGCTCAAGATGGCCGAAGCCCAGGCCTATTGTGATTCCAATTAAGTTAGCCACGAGACTTTAACGATATGGCGCTCGCAAAACGTATTATCCCTTGCCTCGATGTCGACAATGGACGTGTGGTGAAAGGTGTGAACTTTGTTGGCATTCGCGATGCGGGTGACCCGGTCGAAATCGCCAAACGTTACAACGATGAAGGCGCTGACGAGATCACCTTCCTTGATATCACTGCCACCCACGAAGGCCGCGATACTACGGTACATACTGTGGAGAAAATCGCCAGCCAGGTATTTATACCGCTGACCGTGGGTGGGGGCATTCGGACCGTGGATGATATTCGCACCATGCTCAATGCAGGCGCAGATAAGGTGAGTATCAACTCGGCTGCCGTATTCAACCCTGACTTTGTGAAAGCTGCGTCAGATCGCTTTGGTGCCCAATGTATTGTGGTCGCTATCGATGCAAAAAAAGTCAGCGTTGAGGGCGAAGAACCGCGCTGGGAAATCTTCACCCACGGTGGTCGCAAACCTACCGGCATTAACGCGGTGGAGTGGGCAGTGAAAATGGCGGAGTACGGCGCTGGTGAAATCCTGCTGACCAGTATGGATGGCGATGGCACTAAGAAAGGCTACGATCTGGGGGTAACCCGTGCGATTAGCGATGCAGTACCCATCCCGGTAATTGCATCCGGCGGTGTCGGTAACTTGCAGCATTTAGTTGATGGTGTAACGCTTGGCCGCGCTGATGCAGTCCTGGCGGCAAGTATTTTTCACTTCCGCGAATATACCGTGCCGCAGGCGAAAGAATTTATGCGTGTGCAGGGAATTGAAGTAAGGCTTTAATCAGCTAATTGCGTGAAGTAATCAAAAATAAAAGGGCGCCTTTTGGCGCCCTTTGTGCATCGGCCCAAACCCGGGTTCAGGCCGCACGATACTGTTTCAATACATCCGAGACCTTGGGTTCGGAAGCTTGAATAAACTCGATAAATTCCCCTACGCCATTTTCGGCGTCCGCGCGGCTGTCGAATGGGCCTATATCCACACCTTCGCGAGTGCCATAGTACCAATAGCCATCTTTTTGCAGGTAGCGGCCATGTCGCTCAGGCACTGAGCCCTGTTCACCCGCTCTATTTAGTGTTGCCATATTAAGCTCCTCAATATATTGCTCTAACCACCGGTTCCTTTTGCTGGATTGATTAAAAATCACCCTCGCTGATTATAGACAGCATTTTGAATGGCTTGTTAGATTTAGTTGTCTCCTAAAAACACATTTCTTATACCCAATGTTTATTTTTTTGATGCATTTATCGCAATTGCTCTGAAAGTGTGAATAAGTCCGCATCAAAAGGATCTACTGGTACCCAGGTTTGCGGCCAAAAACCCGGTGGCGGTGCCTGGCAATAATTTACGGGTTGTGGGTAAGGCTGAAACGCGGGTAGTAATGTGGATACAGGTACTAACTCAACGTCATACTGTTTTAATAATGGCTGGATTTGTTTTAGTACTGCCAGGGTTTCCGGGTATGGATGGCCAATGGCAACAGCCGAGCCCTGCTGCCGGGCTTTTTGCAGAGCCAGAAGCAACTGTTGCTGGATCTGCCGTGAATCGCGTTCATCATCGAGAAAAACATCGCGCTTACGACTAGGCAGGTGGATGCGCTCGGCCTCAATCAGCGCCTGGGTTTTGGCGGTGGTGCGGCTATCCACAAAATAGAGCTGGCGTGCTTGTAACTCCTGCATCAGCCAGCGCATTGGCTCGGTTTGCTCGGTAAGCTGGCTGCCCATATGGTTATTCACGCCTTTGATATGAGGAACATTGGCGATGTTTTGGCGTAATACTGCAAGGAATTCTGCTTGCCCCATATTGCTCATCAACCCGCCGCGCCCTAGCGGAAAGCGGTGATGGTTGCTCATGGGCGCGTGCAGCATCACTTCCTTCCCGCGTTTATAGGCCAGTTCAGCGAGTTGTTTGCCGTGGGGTGTAAAGGGTAAAACGGCGATGGTAAATGCACCGGGTAACTGGGTCGTGCGTTTACCGAGCGACAGGTTATAGCCTACATCATCAATGATAATGGCGAGTTTGGCGCGCTCTTTGGCAAATACTGATGGGCAAAGAACAAGGCACAACATACCGAGCCAATACACTATGCTGTGAATTAGCTGCGGCATGCGTTGTTATTGCGGTGAGTCTGTAGCGGGAGCTTCAGGTTGTACGGCGATATCGGGCGCAATCTCGGGGGTCGCAGCTGCTAGTGGAGTACTTTGGATAAAAATGTTCAAACCTTTGAGCAAGTTCAATGCTTCGTGTAGTTGGTTATCTTCTTTCAGTAATTCAGCACTGGATACCCGTTTTTGTTCGCGCTCTTTGCGGTTGCTTTCTTTGCCGCCTTTACCATTGCCTAAATGACGAACGAGGTCAGCTTCGGTAGTACTCACACCTTGCTGAATACTGGCAACTTGCACACGTTCCACATCCACATCCGGTTCAATACCCTGGGCCTGGATGGAACGGCCTTTAGGGGTGTAATAAAGCGCAGTTGTGAGTTTGATGGCGCGGTCATTGCTGATGGGGATAACCGATTGCACTGAACCCTTACCAAAACTACGTGTGCCCATAATCACTGCGCGTTTGTGATCCTGCAGCGCGCCGGCAACAATTTCCGACGCCGACGCAGAGCCATCGTTAATCAATACCACCAATGGTAAACCGTTAGTAACATCCCCGGCTTCAGCGTTGTAACTGATATTGGAATTATCCATACGGCCCTGGGTGTAAACCACCTGGCCACCGTTGAGAAATGCATCGACAACTTCTACCGAGGCTTGCAATACCCCACCGGGGTTATTGCGCAGATCGAGAATTACACCTTTGGTCGCCGGGTTTTTCTTTAACTGCTCGCGCAATTTTTGCACGGTATCTTTGCCCGTATCCAACTGGAACTGGGCAATGCGGATATAAAAATAATCCTGCTCCAGCGTGCGCGTACGAACGCTTTGCACTTTGATAATGTCGCGCTGCAAATTAAATTCGAGTGGCTGATCTACACCTTCGCGCATCACATTAATTTTGATCGGTGTATTTTTGGCTCCACGCATCAGGTTGATGGCTTTAGTCAGTTCCATGCCTTTGACTGGCGCGTCATCGATACGCACCACGATATCGCCCGCCATAATGCCCGCTCTGGCTGAAGGGCTGTCATCGATGGGGGTTACTACTTTGATAAAACCTTCTTCCAGGCTGACTTCCAAACCTATTCCACCAAATTCGCCAGAAGTGCTTGCTTGCAAATCGGCAAAGGCTTCTTTATCGAGGTACGCAGAGTGCGGATCGAGCTCGGCGATCATGCCTTTGATGGCATATTCGAGGAGTTGTGCGTCGTCTATTTCATCAACATAGCCATTGCGCACATGATCATAAACACGGGTGAATGTACGCAATTCTTCCAGCGGTAAAAGGCCTGCTTCCCCCGCCGGTTTTTTTTCAGCGGCGACAGCGGGAAACGCCAGCGCAAGAGTACCTAGCAAACCGGTGAACAGTAGCGAGCGAGGGGAAATAATTCTGGGAAAAGCAGCGACGAACATGGTGTCTCCGAAAGACGCGACAGCGTGACAGCGGGCTGAATGAAGCGGAAGTTGCCGTTAAATCAGTCCCGTGAATCCAAAAAGAACACTAAGCCAAAAAATTGGAAAATGACAGGGTTGATGCAATATTTTTCTGCTGCTTGATGGTTTTAGCCGCGCGCCAGCCACAGATTGGGATCAATCGGTTTACCTTGGTGACGAATTTCAAAATACAAACCGGCATTCGCCTGGCCACCGGAATTACCTACCGTGGCGATGCTTTCACCGGCTTGTACCGGATCGCCCGCTTTTTTCAACAGCCGTTGATTGTGTGCATAAAGGCTCATGTAACCTTCGCCGTGGTCGACAATGACCAACAAGCCGTGGCCGCCAAAATAATCGGCAAATACCACCCGGCCATGGTGTACGGCGACTACGTTACTACCCATTGGTGCAGAGATATAAGCGCCACTCCAATTGATTTGCCCGGCAATACGTGCGCTGCCAAAACGGTGAATCATGCTACCGCGAGTTGGCCACAGCAGCCGGCCTTTGCGCAGTGAAAATTTTTCACCGCCTTTGGGGAGAGGTACATAATCAGGGGCGTTTATTGCACCGGTAGTGGCGACTTTTTGCGTTACGCGCTCTAGCAATGCTTGCAAGCGGCGGCGATCTTCATTGAGCTGGCTGAGTTCTTTATTTTTATTTTTGAGATCATCGTTCACTTTGGCGAGGGCTTTTGCGCGTTCGCCGTGGATATTTTTTAACTCAGCGCGTTGGCTATCCAGCTCGCTTTGCATGCCGGCTAACTCAAGCGTTTTTTTTTCTATTTCCGGCGTAAGCGCATCAATACGAGTGATGGTGTCCAGGTAGGTTTTCATTTTGGCGGTGTGCGCTTCCATAAAATAACTGTGGTATTTCATGATGCGCGATACCTGATCGGGTGATTCCTGGTTCAGCAACACTTTGATTTCGCTTTGCTCGCCCAGCTTGTGTGCGGCACGCATTTGATCGGCAATATGGGTTTGCTGGTTTTTACGCGCCTGTTCCAGTTGGCTGCGTTCGTTTTTTAACTGGTTGAGCTCTTTGTTTTGTTGGTTGAGTTGTTGATTGATCTCATCCGCTTTTTTTTGCAATTCATTAATTTGCTGTTCAGATTTTTCCAGATCTTTTTGCAGGCCGGTGCGTGTACCTTGCACCGCTTTTAATTCTTTTTGTAATGCTTCAATGTCTTTTTGCAGTTTTGCCATATCGGTCTTTTCATCGGCGTATGTAGATCCGCTGATTAACGCCGCGCATAGCAAACCGCTGAGTGCGAAAGCTTTGGTGAATGCAAAAAATCGACTCATGTTTTGATTATTAACTATCCGTTATTAACACACTGGAGAAAAATAACGGCCAGCGAATGCCGACCGTATGTATGCAGATTGATTAACCGAGGGTAATCAAATTGTGGCCAGTCATTTCTTTGGGTTGCGGTAAGTCCAGTAAAGACAGGATAGTGGGTGCAACGTCCGCTAACGATCCACCATTTGCCATAGTGCCTTTGCGACTGCTCACAAAAATAAACGGCACCGGCAAGGTGGAATGCTGGGTGTGCGGCTGGCCGGTTTCTTCGTCGAACATTTCTTCTACGTTGCCGTGGTCGGCGGTGATCAGCGCTTCGCCGCCCACTTTTTCCACTGCAGCGAGTACGCGGCCGAGGCACACATCAATCGCTTCTACTGCTTTGATTGCCGCTTCCATCAAACCTGAGTGGCCGACCATATCGCAGTTGGCGTAGTTACAAATGATCGCGTCGTATTTGCCGGACTCGATCGCCGCAACCAATTTATCGGTCACTTCCGGCGCGCTCATTTCCGGTTGCAAGTCGTAGGTCGCCACTTGCGGTGACGGCACCAGAATGCGGTCTTCGCCGGGATAAACGACTTCGTTGCCGCCGTTAAAGAAGAAAGTCACGTGCGCGTATTTTTCAGTTTCAGCGATACGCAATTGAGTTTTGCCCAAACCGGAAAGATATTCGCCAAACGAATTCGCCAGGCTCTCGGGCGGATACGCGATAGGTGCTTTGATATTGGAGGCGTATTCGGTGGTTTGCACAAAATGCGCAATCGCCGGATGGGTATCGCCGCGATCAAAACCGGTGAAAGGTTCATCGATCAAGGCGCGGGTAATTTCGCGCGCACGGTCCGGGCGGAAGTTCATAAAAATCACTGAGTCGCCATCATTGATGGTCGCAACTTCTTCATCTTCACCGCAGATCACGGTGGCTTTTACGAATTCATCGTTTTCGCCGCGCGCGTAAGCCGCTTTCAAACCGTCGACAGCGGTAAGCGCATCAAATTCGGCATCGCCTGTTACCATGACATCGTAAGCCGCTTTTACTCGATCCCAACGGTTGTCGCGGTCCAGCGCAAAGTAACGGCCGATAATTGAGGCTACGCGACCAGTGCCCAACTCTTTAAACAGGTCTTCTGCTTGTTGCAGTGATGATTCCGCGCTGCGCGGTGGTGTGTCGCGACCGTCGAGGAATGCGTGCAGGTAAACGTTTTTGGCTCCACGTTGCACCGCCATTTTGATCATCGCGTACATGTGATCCTGATGCGCATGCACGCCGCCTTCAGATAACAGACCGAGGATGTGTACGGATTTGTCATTCGCGATAGCGCTGTCGATAGCTTTCACGTATTCGGGATTGGTAAAAAAATCGCCGTCGCTGATCGATTTATTGATCCGGGTAAAATTTTGGTAAACCACGCGGCCAGCGCCGATGGTGGTGTGGCCAACTTCAGAGTTGCCCATCTGGCCATCCGGCAGGCCCACGGCCATACCCGAGGTATCGATCAAGGTATTAGGGCAAGTTTTCCAGAGATTGTCGTACACGGGAGTGTTTGCGGCGTAGACAGCGTTGTATTTGGTTTTTTCCGAATAGCCGTAACCATCGAGAATCAGCAGAACTACAGGTTTTTTCGCGCTCATAAATCGCTTCCAATGTCGGATGAACATGAACCGGTCAATTCCGGGAGCTGCTTGTGACAGCCATGGAATGCAACCGCTGGGTAGTGGTTCGGGCTGCTGCCCGTGAATGATAGGCATTCTAGCCGGTTGGGCGGCCCAACTCTATGTTTAAACGCAAGCTAACCGGCTATAGGTCTGATAAATAGCGGTATTCTCGCGGTTGTGCCAAGCCGATGCAGGCGCCGAATCGTGTATACTTCGCCGCCTTATCGCCCGTCCCGGTAAAGTTTCGATGGTTGTATTGAAATCGACTTTACCTGTCCCCATTTTGGTTTCACCGGGACAGCGGGTCGTTTTATCGTCCCCCTGCAGATTTACAAGAAGGCCAATACCGTGGATTTTATTAATTTTGTTACCCAAGAGTGGCTATTGGTCACCGTTTTGATTGCATTGATTTATGTGTATGTATGGCGCGATCGCATCAAGAGTGGTCGCCCGGTATCACCCCACGAAGTAACCCGTCTGGTCAATGATGGCAACGCGGTGATTGTAGATCTGCGCGAAGGTGCGGAATTTAAGGCTGGCCATATCGTTGGTGCGTTAAATATCCCATATTCCAAACTCAACAAGGAAACGACTGAAGTGGCAAGCCACAAAGGCAAGACCGTAATTCTGGTTGATAAGATGGGCCAGCATGCGGGTGCCGTTGGCCGTTTGCTGGGTAAAGAAGGTTTTGAAGTGCGTCGCCTGAGCGGTGGTATTGGCGAATGGCAGGCGCAAAATTTGCCGCTTGTTAAAGGCAAATAAGTGAAGAATTGAAATACTGAATAGTTAATCTCGGAGTTATTTATGGCCCGCGTGCTGATGTACACCACTGCTGTTTGTCCTTTCTGCGTTAATGCGAAAAAGTTGCTAGCGCAAAAAGGGGTGGCGGTGGAAGAAATTCGCGTGGACACCCAACCGCACTTGCGTCAGGAAATGATGACCAAAAGCGGTCAGCGCACAGTACCGCAGATCTGGATCGGCGACACCCATGTCGGCGGTTTTACCGATCTCTGGGCGCTGGATAAAGCGGGCAAACTGGATCCACTGCTGGCACAACCCTGATTGGCCGAGTGTTTTATTTAATCCCATCAAGTCGAGTTCATTATGTCTGAAGAAAATAACCAACAAGCCGCGGAAGCTGCCGAAGGCGCACAAGGCCCCATTTTTGCTATCCAACGCATTTACTTAAAAGATATTTCCTTTGAAACCCCAATGGGGCCAGAGGCATTTACCAAAGCGTTCAAACCTAATATCCAGCAAGATCTGAATATCCAGGCCAACCAGGTTGAAGATGGTTTATTCGAAGTTGTGTTGTTCCTGACTATCACTGCCAACATTGAAAATCGTGCGGTATTCCTGGTTGAAGTTAAACAAGCCGGTTTGTTTGGCATTGCCAATATCGATGGCCCGGCGGTTACCCAATTGATCAACACTGCGTGCCCGCAAATTCTGTTTCCTTACGCGCGCGAAGCGGTAGACAGCATTCTTGGTCGCGGCAGCTTCCCACCGTTAATGCTGGCGCCAATCAACTTTGACGCCGTGTTTGTCCAAGCTATCACTGCTGCCCAGCAACAAGCGGCAGATCAAGCGCAAGCGGAAAAACCCGAAGTCGTTAATTAATCGACGCAGGTCTTTGCCCGAAGGCAATCACGCAGGTGATTGCCTTTTTTATTTTTTGCTTCTTTTTTTCCAGCCAGATCAATGCGTAACGGTTTTGCGATTTGTAATCTCGCCAAAGTCTCGCATAATCACTGCCTGCCGATGTTTGCGAGAAACCGTCTATGTTCAACCTCAGAAGCCACTCCCGCGCCAGCCATATCGCCGCGATTGATTTGGGTTCCAACAGCTTTCACATGATTGTCGCGCGCTGGGATAACGGTCAGTTGACGCTGCTGGATCGCTTGCGCGAGCCAGTACGGTTGGGGTTTGGCTTACAGGAAGATGGCAGCCTGAGCGAGGATGCACGTGAGCGCGCCCTCGCCTGCATGGAACGCTTTGGCGAAGCCTTGCGCGCGTACCCGTCGCGCAGCGTGCGCATTGTCGGCACTAAAACCTTGCGTAGCGTGCGCGATTCACGCCAGTTCCTGAAAGAAGCGGAGAAACGCCTGGGGCATCCGGTGGAAATCATTTCCGGTGATGAAGAAGCGCGTTTGATTTACCTCGGCGTAGCCCATTGCATCGAGCCGGGCAAAGGCAAGCGCATTGTGATGGATATTGGTGGTGGCAGTACCGAGGTTATTCTGGGCGAAGGCATGAAGCCGTTACTCAAGGAAAGCCTGAACATGGGCTGCGTGGCGATCACCAAAAAATTCTTCATGGATGGCCGTGTCGACGAAAAGCTGGTTGCGCGTGCGGTTATCGCCTGTTTGCAAGAACTGGAGCCGGTACGCGATGAATTCCTGGAGCAAGGCTGGAATCAGGTGCTCGGCGCTTCGGGCAGTATCAAAGCGGTGGCCAAAGTATGCGAAGCGAATGGCTGGAGCGACGGCACTATCACCGTGGAGTCGCTGGAAAAAATCATGGCGATTTACATTGACCACGGCAGTCTGGATGTACAAATTCCCGGTTTATCAGAAGATCGCAAACCGGTTTTCCTTGGCGGCGTGGTAGTGCTGTGCGCACTCTTCGATGCTCTGCGACTCGACAAAATGGTGGCTGCCGATTGGGCGTTGCGCGAAGGTTTATTGTTCGATCAAAAAGGCCGTCTGGAAGACCACGATATTCGCCAGGCGAGTGTGGATGCGCTGGCTGAACGTTTTCGTGTGAATATGGATAAAGCCAAAGCAGTGGAAAAAACCGCGTTGAATTTGCTCAATCAGGTTGAGCGCGCCTGGCGGCTCACGACCGATGATGCCGATAAACTATTGGGCTGGGCTGCGCGTCTCTACCACGTGGGTTTGGATATCGCCCACGCCGATTACCACAAACATTCTGCCTACATCGTGCAACACGTGGATCTCGCCGGATGTTCGCGTTCGGAACAAGCCCAGCTTGCAGCATTGGTTTTGGCGCATCGCAAACGTTTTCCCAGCAAAATATTTCCAATGGGAAATATCCAGTTAGTGCGCCTGGCGATTTTATTGCGCATGGCCATTATTTTTCACCGCGGCCGTATTGAAAAAGGGTTGCCGGCGATGACGTTAAAAGCCGACGGCAAAAAAATGAAATTGCTGCTCTCGGAAAAGTGGATTAATGGCCATCCACTAACCCATGCCGACCTTGAAACAGAGCAGCGCCATCTCGCGGATATCGGTTATCAATTGGAATTGGTGGTTGATTAAGCGGCGTTGTCCGTCCCTTGTTGTTAGTAGAGTTATCGGTGTGATTTCTCCTTCGATCTTTCTGTGGGGCTACCCATGCAAACATCTTCCGCCAAAAGCGGTTATTTCTTTGTTGCCGGTACGGTTTTAATCTGGTCCGGCTTTGTGCTGGTGGCGCGCATGGGCGGAGCCAGCGCCCTGAATGCGTTTGATATCACCGCCCTGCGCTTTGGTGTTGCCAGTCTGATCCTGTTGCCGCTGTGGATATTCTGGAAGCGGGTTCCGCTGTTCAATAAAACCGTATTGTCCCTCGCGTTAAGCGGCGGTATCGGCTATTCCGTCGTTGTTTACTTTGCCTTCAAGCATGCACCGGCGGCCCATGGTGCGGTATTGATTTCAGGGTTGTTGCCCTTCTTCGTGCCCCTGTTGGCATTCTGGTTGTTGAAAGAACCTTTGCGCAGTAATTTGCGGATTGCATTGCCGGTGATTGCGGTGGGGATTCTCTGTTTGGGAGTGGATATTTTCTCCCGCAGCGAAAACACCTTACCCGGCGATGTGTTGCTGGTCGTTTCATCGATTATCTGGGCGCTGTATACCATCCTTGCCAAACGCTCCGGCCTTGGCCCCTGGGAAACGGCAATTGGCAGTGCGTTGCTCGCGGCCCTTATATATCTCCCCGTCTACGTCCTGTTTTTACCTAAGGACATATTGCACGCCCCGGTCGCTGATATTGCGCTGCAAGCTATTTACCAGGGCGTGGTGGTGGCGGTTATCGCGATGTTTTTTTACATGGCAGCGATGACGCGGCTTGGCCCGGCAAGAACGGGGGCTTGTATGGCGTTGGTGCCGGCGCTTGCGGGGATAGGCGCATCGCTTATCCTGGGCGAAACGTTAAATGTCTGGTTAATTTCAGGATTGCTGGTAACCAGCACTGGAGCCTGGTTGGGTGCGCGATGAGTTGATCATAACGAGCCGGTTAACAAAAAGGCCGATGGCAAAACGCCATCGGCCTTTTTGTTGTTATCGTCCGTGAAAATTAATTACAGACAGATCCAGTAATCACCGGCGTTTCTGCAGTGGTGTGGGTGCCCTGGAAACCGAATTCAACCGTTTGGCCAGGTTGGATGCTGGCGTTCCAGCTCAGGTTACTTGCTGAGTAGGGATTGGTTCCCGTTACGGTCGCATTCCATGAACCACTCAGGCGCGTGCTGCCGGCATAAGTCCAACTGACGTTCCAGCCGTTTATCGCGCTGGTGCCGTTGTTGGTAATGCGGATCGCACCGGTAAAGCCTGCACCCCAGTTATTGCTGATCACATAGCTGCAATTGCCACCGGTAGCTGCCGCGCTGGAAGCCGCACTGCTGCGTGAGCTGCTGGTGGTTGGCGTTGAGCTTGGTGTGCTGCTGCGCGATGAACTAGTGGCGGCTATCACGCTGCTGGAGCGACTGGACGATGAGCTGCTGGTCGCCGGTGTTGATGAGCTGCTACGGCTGGTGGATGCAACTGAACTGGATGTGCTTAGCGGTCCGCCATTGGGATTGGTGCCCACGTAACTCAAATCCGGCGCTGCGGGTGTGGCCATGCCTTCGCCGAGGAAAAAGCTGGTGTGCGGCGGCTGATTGTAAGCCACGTTTTGCCAGGCAATAGCCTGGCGATATTGCGAGTCGTGCATCAACGTGCGCAATTTATTGCTGGTCACGGTGGTGGTCGAGAACACCAGCAGCTGGCTGTTGTTTTCATGACGCCAGATCACTTCTTCGCGCCAGTCACCGAATAAATCGGCGGAAATACCGGGCGTCGATTTGGTGCCGTTATTGGACGCAGCGCCGTAGTTGTAAGCCGTCAACAAGCGCGAGCTGGAATTATTGCTGTAATTCCATTTGTCGATCATGGTGTTGTTCAACTGTTCGCGCAGTAAATCGCCATCCCACCAGCTGGCGAAATTAGTCGATGCCGGTTTGGTGGTGGTGATCTGGCCGCCAGTAGGATTATTCAACCCACCCACGCTGGCCCAACTTTCGGCACCGGCGGTGCGTGGATCAATATCCATAATCACGCCGCGGCCTACATCGGCACCGCCGCTGGGGATGCTCCAGATAATCTGGCCGGTTTTGGCATCGTGCATATCCACGCCGGTGGCGTTGGACTCATGCACCATAAACACTTCCAGACCGGGGCGGCTGGGGATGAAATCCGATAGATGCAACGCATCGCCATGGCCGAGGCCGGTGGAATAGAGCAAGGTACCGTTGTCATTGATGGTGGCGGAACCGTAGACGATTTCGTCTTTACCATCCTGGTCCACATCGCCTACTGTCAACGAGTGCGCGCCCTGGCCGGCAGCGGCGCCGTTGCCGCTGGTGTTGCTATCGAAAGTCCAGCGACGGGTCAGGCTACCATTGCGCCAGTCCCAGGCAACCAATACCGCGCGGGTATAATAACCGCGCGTCATCACCAGGCTGGGGCGGCTGCCATCCAGATAGGCAATGCCAGCGAGGAAACGGTCCACGCGGTTGCCATAACTATCGCCCCAGCTGCTAACGGTTCCGCGCGCCGGTAAGTAATCAGTAGTTGCTAATGCCACACCCGTCTGGCCGTTGAAGATGGTCAGATATTCAGCACCGGAAAGGATGTAGCCGCCGGAGTTGCGATAATCAGTATTGGCGTTGCTGCCACCCAATACGGTTCCGGCGGCATCGCGGGTGCCCGGTGCAGTTTTCATCGCCACTTCGGCTTTGCCATCACCGTCCAGGTCGTACACCATAAATTGGGTGTAATGCGCACCGGCGCGGATGTTTTTGCCCAAATCGATACGCCATAACTGGGTGCCGTTAAATTCGTAGGCATCGATCAATACGTTGCCGGTATAGCCGGATTGGGAGTTGTCTTTGGCGTTGGAAGGGTCCCATTTCACTACGATTTCATATTGGCCATCGCCATCCAGATCACCCACGCTCAGGTCATTAGGTGAATAGGTGTAAGCTTCACCGCTTGGTGTGGTGCCACCGGCCGGGCGATTCAGGTTTATTGCCCAATATGGGTTGGTCCAAGTCGCTTTGGCGGCGTTAGCGGCATATTCGACGCCATTAATGACCGGACGGATGGTGTAGGCGGCGCTGGTAGTGCCGGTTGCATCAAAGTAGTTGGTGCTGGTGGTAATAGGTGATGCAGTGATTTTGGTTCCGTTGCGATACACGTTAAAACCAATCGCCGTGGGATCACTTCCCAGCATCCGCCAACTGATAAATACGCCGCTGCCGGAGGGCAGTGCCACTACGCCGCGATCCAGATGTTCTGCCTGGCGCGCGGCAAAGCTCGGTGCTGCCACTATTCCCATCAAGCCAGCGCAGGCGCAGGCTAACAAAGTTTTGCGCAGCCAGGGCTGCTGATTGTGTCTGATCATATTCTTATCTCTCTAGAGTTTGCTGTAGACGAAATTGACCACACAGCGGGGGCTGTGGTCGGGCTCTATTGCCGATACCGTGCCGTGAATCAGGTACAACGTGATTTATGGCTATTGTTGTTAGTTGTATAACCTGCTGGAGAGAACCGGCGCCGGGCCGGAAAGCGGGTGCAGCCAGAATATATAAGTAAGATTTATCAGGGAATCATCAGGGGTGGAGCTGGATGAAAATATTCCGTTCTTTTTGCCGGAAATGCGAAGCGGGTCGGGTCGCTTTTTTATGGATGAACGGGATACACAACAGGTGTGGTTATGTGGCGGCAATAGTTGCTAGCGAAACATTTGAAGGGGCGCCGTCCATGGCGGGAAGCCGTTAGTGTCCGGTATGGGCCGACCAGCGCTCTAGCAAAATCGCTTGTGCGTCGATTGCCTCTTCCTCTTCTTTAGGTTGGGTGAGGGCGTAACTGCCATCGTCCTGCAATAACCAGGCATGGGTGTTATCGGCCAGGTACAAATGCAAATCTTCCAGAATGCGGTCGCGGATTTTTTTGTGTTTGATCGGGAAACAGGTCTCGACCCTATGGAACATATTGCGCAGCATCCAGTCGGCACTCGAACAAAATAATTCCGGGTTGCCGTTGTTCTCAAAATAAAACACCCGGTGATGTTCGAGGAAGCGGCCGATAATCGAGCGCACGCGAATATTTTCCGATAACCCTTCCACTCCGGGGCGCAACTGGCAAACACCACGCACAATCAAATCGATCTGCACACCCGCTTGCGAGGCGGCGTAAAGTTCGTTCACCAATTCTTCATCGTAAAGCGCATTCATTTTGGCAATGATGCGTGCCGGTTTGCCGTGTTCAGCGTTTTCTTTTTCGGTGCGGATACGTTTCACCATGCCCCGGTGCAACGTGAAGGGCGCGTACAACAGCGCTTCCATTTTGGAGGCTTTGCCCATGCTCGATAATTGCAAAAAGATGCGATACACATCTTCGCCAATATCTTTGTCGGAGGTGAGCAAACCGTAGTCGGTATAAATTTTACTGGTGCGCGGGTGATAGTTACCGGTACCCAGATGCACGTAGTAACGTAATTTTCCAGTTTCGCGGCGCGCAACCAGAATCATTTTGGAATGGGTTTTAAAACCGACCACGCCGTAGATCACATGAATACCAAAGCGCTGCAAGCGTTCGGCGAGGGCAACGTTCTGCTCTTCATCAAAACGCGCGCGCAATTCCACAATCGCGGTGACTTCTTTGCCGGCTTTGGCAGCGGCAACCAATGCATCCACAATCGGTGAGTTAGAGCCGGTGCGATACAGCGTTTGTTTAATCGCTAATACGTTAGGGTCAGATGCTGCTTCACGCAAAAAATCCACAACCCCCTGAAAAGAATCGAAGGGGTGATGCAGCAAAATATCCTGCTTTTGCAGCACTTCAAAATAGGAATTGGTGCGTTTGGGCAGCTTGGGCATCGCCTGCACAAAGGGTTTGAAATAATGCTGCGCATCTTTGACCAGATCGAATAAATCGCTGTAGCGATTCAAGTTCACCGGCCCGTTAATGCGGTACAAATCGCGCTCTTTAATTTCGCAGCGTTGCAATAAAAATTGCTCTAATTCGGAGGGGCAAGTATCGGTAATTTCCAGGCGCACTTCATCGCCGTATTGGCGATACGCCAGCTCACCTTGTACCGCGCGCAATAAATCGTCGGTCTCTTCTTCGTCGAGGAAAATATCCGAGTTGCGCGTTAGGCGAAATTGGTAGCTTTCCATTACCGTCATACCGACAAATATTTCGGCCATGAAAAAATGGATGATGGAGGAAATAAACACAAAATTGCGCCCGTTAAGGCTCAAGGCTTCGGGTAATTGAATGATGTGTGGCAATGAGCGTGGCACTTGCACAATCGCACGGCCAGAGTTGCGCCCAAAGGCATCTTTGCCATCGAGCCGGACAATAAAATTCAAACTCTTATTGAGGATGCGCGGAAACGGATGCGCGGGATCAAGCCCGATCGGGCTGAGCACGGGCAGTACATCGGACAAAAAGACGTGCTTAAGGTATTGGATTTGTTCCGGGGTCCAATCTTCGCGGCGCAACACATGAATGCCTTGATCGCGCATGGATGGCAGCAGTTCGCTGTTGAGTATGCGGTATTGCTCGGCCACCAATTCATGGGCGCGCAGGGAAATTTCATTCAGGGTCTGGGTTTGGGTCATGCCATCCGGCCCTTGGGTCGGCGGCGCGTTACGCTCCAAAATCTCCACCAGCCCGCCGACGCGCACTTCAAAAAACTCGTCGAGGTTAGTGGAAAAAATGCACAAAAAGCGCAGCCGTTCCAGCAAGGGTAAATTGCGGTTGTAAGCTTGATGAAGCACGCGTTTGTTAAATTCGAGCAGGCTCAGCTCGCGATTGAAATAGGCGTTGGACACCTTGGACCTCATTTACACACCGGATTTTTGCGCCAGATTATGGCAATTATGTGACAACAATAAGACAAAAATTATCTGCCGCTAACACTAGCAAAGATTTGGCTGATAAAGCGGAAACAAGTGCAAAAAGCGTTAAGAGATAAACAAATAATCAAGCGAAGCACAAAAAATCGTGAGCAAAGAACAAAAACAGCAGAAGAAAAAATCCAGCGGGATAAAAACAAAGGCCGGGATTAACCCGGCCTTTGTTTTTATGGTGCAAATGTTTTGCTTAATTGCACTTATACACATCAAAGCTTTGGCGACCGTCAGTCGGTTGTGAAACTGGCACTACAGTATCGCCACCAAATTGAGTCGCTTCGTTGCGCGCCATATTGGTTAGCTCGGTGGACACTTTATTCGGGTCGCGCTTCATAGAACCAACAAAATTATCTTTCACCTTCACGTTAACGGTGCGCACTTTTTCACAGCTGCGCACGTTAGCTGCATTGGCAACCGCTACGTTGGAGCCTTGTTCGGACACTTTAACCCAGGTACAGGCACTGGTCAGGCTGACGAGGGCGGCAGCGAGGATGATGGACAGTTTTTTCATGGGGATTTCCTCAGGGTTGATTAATCATTAATCAGGGGGACAAAAATACGCGGCTACACTACTGCCATGACGTTGGAGTTGCAAGTCGGGCCAAAAATCCAGGTGTAATCTCGCGTAACGTGAATAAGCGTAGGAATGCGCTAATAAATACTGGTAAACGCTGGCGCGCATAGTATCTTTAGTCTGTTAGCCGTACTCACTCACAAAAAAGCAGCAACAACAAAAGCATCGATAAAAAACATCGACTTATAGAAAAGTATTGATAGGAAAAAACTTTAAATAGGAGTTAACACTATGGGCACGTTGAGCCTGGGCAACCTGTTTACCCGCCGTTTCTTCCGGCGTCTGTTCAAGTGGTTGGTAGTTATTGTCATTTTAATGGCTATTGGTCTTGCGATAGGAAAGCTTTACCAGAATTGGGATGATGATCCTGATCGTGGTGCCGTTGCCATCGAACAAGGTGCATTTGGCGAAAATTATTCCACGCCGATTTACCTGGACCAGGGTTGGGATGCCAACGATAGCCTGTGGTATTACAACACCACGCAAGGTTCGGCGTTGATGCCCTACGATTTTTTTATTGCGCTGGAGCAATCAGACTCCACCGGTTTGTTTCGCGCTAACAGCGTGATCGATAAATATCGCTACCTGCCGCAAAAACCTACCTTTTTTAACCCTGATGGTTTGCCTGTAGGTTTCGTGAAAGAAACCTACAAAGGCAGCGATTACATCGGCTTGACTTGCGCTGCTTGCCATACCGGCCAGGTGAATTATAAAGGCACCGCGCTGCGTATTGATGGCGGTGCCGCGATGGCAGATATGGTGGGGTTCCTCACCGATCTGGAAAAAAGCCTGACCGCAGCGGTAGAAAACAGCGAGAAAAATCATCGCTTTGTTACGCGCGTATTGGAGTTGAATAACACCTATTCCAAGGCCGATGATGTGCAAGCTGACCTCAAACGCTGGACCCGCAAAATCCGCCTCTACAACACCATCAACCATTCCAACGTGGAATACGGTTATGCGCGCCTGGATGCATTCGGTCGCATTTATAACCGCGTTTTGGAGCATGTCATCAGCCGCAACCAACTGCGCGATGTGCTGCTAGGTGTGACTAAAGCGGGCGATGATGACGCGAATTTATTGACCCAGGAACAGGTCGATAAAGTCCTTGATGGCATTAGCGAAACTATTATTGGCGATCTGCAATTTGCGCGGATTATTGATCGGCTGATGTCGAAAAAAGACGGCTATCCCGGTTTAAGCCTCCGCGATATGGAGCGCATCAAAGCGCAAATATTTAACGAACCCAACGCGCCGGTAAGTTATCCGTTCCTGTGGGACATAGTGCAATCCGATTATGTGCAATGGAATGGGCTGGCAAGCAACGCTGGCGTGGGGCCACTCGGACGCAACACCGGTGAAGTGATCGGGGTATTTGGTATTCTCGATTGGACGGCGCACAAACGCGGCTGGAGTTTATCGTCGCTATTAACCGGTCAGCGTGGCAAGAGTTATCAAATTGATTTCACCTCTTCTATCGACCTGGTGAATTTGTCGCGCCTGGAGTCCCATCTGAAAAGCCTGACTTCGCCAGTGTGGCCGACAATTGATACCGGCACCAATAATCCCGAGCAGAAAAAAGCCAACGACATTTTTGGCAAGTTTTCCGAATGGCAAATTGATGGAACCAAAATTCGCCGCGGTCGTCAGTTGTATGCGCAATATTGTGAGTCCTGCCACGAGGTAATTGATCGCACTGACTGGAACCGGATTGTCGTCGCCAGCATGGCTAACATCGATTTGATGGGGACCGATCGTGCCATGGCAGAAAATAGCGTGAATTACACTGGCTACTCGGGTAATTTTAAAAATACTTATCAGGCAGAAGGCGTGGGCTCACTGGTGATTAAAGATCGCGCGCCGGTGGTGCAAATATTAACAGCAGCTACGATGGGCGAAGTGGCAACCGAGCCCGATCCTGATAAATGGTGGCCGCGTCGCGCGCTGGATTGGCTGTACATGATGGCAAAATCCTTCTTTGATAATGAAATCAAAGCCAGTGTAAAATCCGGCGCCTATTGGTCCGATACCACGGCATTGCCTTACAATTCGCTGCTAGCTTATAAAGCGCGCCCTTTGAATGGTATTTGGGCAACCGCACCTTACTTACACAATGGTTCGGTACCGAGTATTTACGATTTACTGTTGCCGATAAAACGCGACGGCGATCCGGACGATGGCCAATATCGCCCGAATGAATTTAAAGTGGGCAGCCGCGAATTTGATCCGGTGAAAATCGGATTGCGCACCGAGGGTTATGAAGGATTCCATTTCAGTGCGACCAAGCGTGGCGATTTGAATATTGGTCACGAATACGGCACAGTCCACGCTCCGGCTGTGAGCGGAACCAAACAGAAACCTTTAACCGAAGCCGAGCGCTGGGAATTGGTTGAATACATTAAAACCTTGTAATCACCAAGGCCGTGCGGTTTTAACTCCCGTTAAGATTCGGGTGGTAAGGTTAGGGTTAGAATCCGGATATAAACTCTGGATATAGAGTTCCGGATGCAAAAAAGGCCGCACCTTGTTAAGGGAAAAATAACGCCATCGTTGCAGTGCAATATCGTTGGATGTTGCGCATGGAACGATGGCGTTTGTTTATCAGAAATTTAAACGCCCTTAAGGCTACCTATTAATTGAAATACGACTTACTGAATCGCTGATGCCCGTTATCCTGATGCCAAAAACGACAACAACATTTCTGACGGGCCTGCTGTGTGCTCTGCTGATTTCCACCGCCGTGCCAACCATGGCCAACGGGGAAAAGCGGGTCACGGTGCCTATTGCCCTGCCATTCCAGCAGCAAGCCAGTAGCGCTGCTGCGTCAGTGGCCGCCACCCAAAGTTTGCAAACCACGCCCTTTACCCAAACGCTCTCGGCCTCTTCGGCACTGGCGGTGCAACAACAATTGCCTGTGCAACAACAAGTAGCTCAACAACAACTGTTTGTGACCTCTTCGACCGCCGCTGCAAATTTACCCGCGCAAGTCCTCACGCCGGCGATTGGTGTTCCGTTAGCTGCCTCTACATCATCCGTGTCGGCTGGGGCTTTGGTTGTCAGCAATACAGTTCCGGTTAATAGCAGTAGCGCGGCAAATGGAAATTCAACTGCTGTTGTGGCCGCACCGCAAAAATCGCAACCACAAAAAGTCGCTGCCCAAAAACCTGAACTCCGAAAACCGGCAGCGCTGACGCTGGATGAAAAAATTGGTGAAGAGAAATTCGATGATGATGAGCCGGCTGTAGCTGCAGTAGCGATTCCGGTGGTCACGACCGCACCTATCGATGCGTTGCGCTATCCAGCGGGACATCCCGAAGCGTTTGTGGCGGAATTTGAAGATTATGTGGCGAAAAAGGTCGCACCCTTTGTCCCTGGTGTGGCCATTGTTGTGGTTTCTGGTGGGCAAATTAAATCCTTGCAGGGCTATGGTGTACGCCGTGCCGGAACCCGCGAAACTCTCACCCCTGATACTGTTTTCCGCCTCGCTTCCCTTTCCAAATCCTTCGCCGCCACCGCCGCCAGTGAGCTGGTCAATGAAGGCAAAATTTCCTGGGATACCACCATCACTTCCGTATTACCCGATGTCGCTTTTAAAAATGCGCGTTACGGCAAGCAGCTGACGTTCCGCAATGTCTTGTCCCAGGCGTCGGGTTTGCCGCGTCATACCTACAGCCATTTTATCGACGAGAATATGAGCTACGCCGAAATCGTCCGGCGTTTGCGTTATGTGAATTTTGCCTGTGCGCCGGGCAAATGTTACGCCTACCAGAATGTCAGCTACAGCCTGGCGGGTGAGATGATTAAAAAGAAATCCGGGATGAGTTTTGAAAAA
Source organism: Cellvibrionaceae bacterium (assembly GCA_021151825.1). Taxonomy (GTDB): domain Bacteria; phylum Pseudomonadota; class Gammaproteobacteria; order Pseudomonadales; family Cellvibrionaceae; genus Cellvibrio. The sequence goes on along the minus strand of JAGKWQ010000013.1, from coordinate 8,699 downwards.
TACGTGGAGAAAAATATTTTCGATCCATTAGGGATGCGCACTGCCTCCTACGGATTAAGCAGCTACAACGCTTCGCCCAACCGCGCTGCGCCGCACATTTCCAATGGCAAACGCTGGATTCCCACCGCAGTAACGCCTAACTGGTATCGCGTTGCACCCGCGGCGGGTGTCAATGCCAGTATTGTGGATATGTCCAAATTCCTGCTGGGGCAAATGGGTAAACGCCCTGAAGCTTTGCCGCTGTCGGTACTTAATCCGATTCAATCGCGCGTGACTAAAAATACACCGGCGCAGAATTATTATTCCGCCCACAAAGCTGCCGTGAACACCGCCTATGGTATGGGCTGGCGAGTATTTGACTACGGGCGCTACAAAAACTTTGTCCACCACGGTGGTCATGTAAAAGGTTTCCGCACGGAGATGGTGTTTAATCGCGATTTGCAAATCGGTATGGTGTTCCTTACTAATTCCGAAAGCCGCTTTGCCAAAGACATCATTTTTAAATTCCTTGATATGTATGAGAGCAGCCGCAATCCTGCGCGCGCGACCAAAGCGAAAACTGCCAAGGCGCAATAACCGACCACCGGACAACAATAATGAAACTTGCCGCCTTGCATCCGCGCCAAATACTGCGCGCCCTGGACCAGATCGATGCAACGGCACCTTCCTGGCAATTATCCCGCCCCGACGCATTGCGGCGGGTGTTTATCGTGCTGGCGACGGTGTCCGTCAGTTTACTTATCCTCCACTACGCCAAATTCGCCACCAACCTCCATGCGTTGTTGCAATCGCTGGGTGAGTGGCGCGGGGTTGATTACCTCCAGCAATTGCGCGATGCCGGTTGGCTGGAGTTATGCAGTTACCTGTGGTGGACGAGCTGTCACCTATTGACCTTTATTGTGCTGCCCTGGCTGGTGATCCGCTTTTTATTCCGCGCCCAAATGCGCGATTTTGGCTGGCGCTGGAACCAGGTGGGTGAGCATTGGCGTGGTTACCTGTTATTGCTCAGCCCGATTCTGGTGTTTGTGGTGCTGGTCAGCATGGGGGAGGATTTTGTCGAACACTATCCTTTCTATCGCTACGCGGGCCGTAGCTGGCTGGATTTTCTGCTGTGGGAATTGCTCTATCTGAGCCAATTTGTGTTCCTGGAGTTTTTCTTCCGCGGGTTTATGCTCAATGCCTTGCGCCCGGCTATTGGCGCTAATGCTATTTGGGTCATGTGCGTGCCCTACCTGATGATCCATTTTCCCAAGTTATGGTTGGAGGCTACCGGCGCAATTCTCTTCGGCCTTTTCCTCGGTATTCTGGCGCTGCAATCGCGCTCGATCTGGGGCGGTGTTTTGGTGCACGCCGGTGTGGCGCTGAGCATGGATGTCGCAGCGTTGCTTCGTAAAGGCCAGTTTCCTGGATCATTTTTTCCTTTCTAAAATCCCCTTTATAGCTGTTGGCTACTTGGTGTTTTGAGTGATTTTTATCCGCCTAATAAAATCAATGGCTTGTCGCTTAAATTATCTTTATGTGTAAGGATTGGCATTTAAATTGCCCTTAACATGGTAACTTGAATCACTTTTTATCGATGCTAGAGTCAAGTTACTAAAGACCCTGCCTGTGGGGAGGAAGGGGAAATGAATCATCAACCATTATTAGCAAGCCACCGGCTTGCAGGGGCAGCTTTTACCCTGATATTGGCTATGGACTGCCAGGCATCATTGTTGGATTGCGCCAAAACTCCGGGTGTTGACCGCAACTTTCAGGATGAATGCGTATTGGCAGAAAGCCATCACCTCACGCCTGCTTTAACTACTCTTCCCGCTGTTGAAAACACGCCCCCACCGCTGCTGGCTCGCAACGATTTTCATGTGAGCGCCCCGCAAACCAGCAGTTCGTTACCTGGTTCGATCCCGCTGATCGTGTTTTTTGCCGGGCTGTTGGGGGTGATGCTCATTCGTGCCAAAAGCTGCAATACCAAGTGATCTAATACGCTTGTTTGGTACAGCAATTACACCAGTGCTCGAACGGATGATTGGCTGAAGCCAATGGCTGATGCACAAACGGGATGTGCCGCTGATTGCCTTCCAGTGCGATTTGTTGGTAGATAAATTCATCATCAAAACCGGCTGCAGCCGCTTGCTCACGGCTGGCGACAAAATACACAGCTTTTGGGCGCGCCCAGAAAATAACACCTAAACACATAGGGCAGGGTTCGCAGCTGCTGTAGATCTCACAATCCTCCAGTTGATAGCTCCCCAACCGCTGGCAGGCATTGCGAATGGCGACGACTTCGGCGTGCGCACTGGGGTCGTTGGTACTCGTCACCTCGTTACAGCCTTCGGCAATCACTTCCCCGTTTTTCACCACCAACGCCGCAAACGGCCCGCCTTTGCCACTCCCGGCTTGTGCGCAGGCCAGGTCTATACAGCGTTGCAACCACTGTTGTTGCTTCTCGTTCATGGCAGTTGCCCCTATACAGTTATCTGTTGGCTCCAGCATAACGCGTGTCGCCTGTTTCTAAAATGCTAATGGTAGCGGGATAAAAACAAAGGTAGCGATATGTATATCTAAACAGTAAAATCGCCTCCAATCCTGTTAATGAATTTTTCGGGCGCGTGCCCGCCGGCCTTAGTTATGGATGTTTCCCTGCTGCTCGACAACCTCAATGATGCCCAACGCGATGCGGTTTCCGCCCCCGCGACCAACCAGCTGATCCTGGCCGGTGCTGGCAGCGGTAAAACCCGGGTGCTGGTACATCGCATTGCCTGGTTGATCCAGGTGGAGCGGGTGTCGCCTTACTCGATTATGGCGGTAACGTTTACCAACAAAGCCGCGCGCGAAATGCGCAGCAGACTTGATGAACTCTTTCACCAGAACAATCAACACATCAACAGTCGCGCTATGTGGGTCGGCACTTTCCATGGCCTCGCCCATCGTTTGTTAAAGGCCCATTGGCAAGATGCAAACCTGCCGCAAAATTTCCAGATTCTGGATAGTGATGATCAACTGCGTTTAATCAAACGTGTGTATCAAGCACTCAATCTGGATGAAAATAAATGGCCGCATAAACAAGCGCAGTGGTATATCAACGAACAAAAAGATGAAGGTTTACGCCCGCAACATATCCAGGAAACGGGTGACCCCTTTGTGCGCACCATGCTGCAAATTTATCGCGCCTATGAAGAGGATTGCCAGCGTGGCGGCATGGTGGATTTTGCTGAAATTTTATTGCGCGCCCACGAACTCTGGCTTCACAAACCGCACATTCTTGAACATTATCGCCAGCGCTTTCCGTTCATCCTGGTTGATGAATTCCAGGATACCAACAGCGTGCAATACGCATGGTTACGTGTACTTGCCGGTAAAGAAAGTTGCGTAACCGCGGTGGGTGATGACGATCAATCGATCTACGGTTGGCGTGGCGCAAAAATTGAAAACATCCAACGTTTCTCGCAAGATTTTGCGAGCACGCAAGTGTATCGCCTCGAACAAAATTACCGCTCTACTGGCAATATTTTGCAAGCAGCCAATGCGGTGATCAAGCACAACGCGGGTCGCTTGGGTAAAGAGTTATGGACAGAGGGCGATAAAGGCGAAGCCATTTCCCTTTACGCCGCGTACAACGAACAGGATGAAGCCCGTTTTATTGTTGAACGTATCCAAAGCTGGTTGAAGCAGGGCAATAAACGTGACTCAGTAGCAATCTTGTATCGCTCCAACGCCCAATCACGGGTACTCGAAGAAGCGTTGCTGCGCGAAGCAATTCCCTACCGCATTTATGGTGGCTTGCGCTTTTATGATCGCCTCGAAATTAAAAATGCGATTGCCTACATGCGTCTTATCAGCAATCGCCACGATGACGCCGCCTTTGAACGCGTCATTAATACGCCGACGCGCGGCATTGGTGGCAAGACGGTCGATGATATTCGCCTCTTTGCGCGTGAGCAGGGTTTTTCCTTATGGGCCGCTGCTGAAAAAATGCTCGGGCACAAAGTGCTTACCGCGCGTGCCGGCAACGCAGTGCAAACGTTTTTAAATTTAATTATCAAACTGGCGCAAGACATCCATGAAGTTGATGTCAATGGCGATGCCCCCGCGCTCGATGAAATTGCGCGCATGGTGATTGAAGACACCGGTTTGCTGTTATTCCATCAAAACGAAAAAGGCGAGAAGGGCCAGGCACGCGGTGAAAACTTGCAGGAATTGATTACGGCGTGCCGTGCGTTTGACGTAGCGGAAAGCGATGAAAACCTCACGCCATTGCAACAATTTTTAGATACTGCTGCACTCGATGCCGGCGAAACCCAGGCCGATGAGTTTGAAGAAGCCATCCAATTGATGACCTTGCACTCGGCGAAAGGTTTGGAATTTCCGTTGGTATTCCTTGCCGGTGTGGAAGAAGGTTTATTCCCGCACAAAATGTCGGCGGATGATCCGGATCGTTTGGAAGAAGAGCGTCGCCTTTGTTACGTGGGTATCACGCGCGCGATGCAAAAATTATTTATCAGTTATGCTGAAACCCGTCGTCTATACGGCAACGAAACCTTCAACGCAGTCTCGCGTTTTGTGAAGGAAATCCCGGTGGATTGCATTGAAGAAGTGCGTTTAAAAACCGCAGTCACTCGCCCGGTCAGTTTTCAGCGCACCGCTGCACGGGAAGCATTAAGTGATAGCGGTGAAGGTAGCGGCTTCAGGCTTGGTCAGCGCGTCAATCACGCCATATTTGGTGAAGGTGTTATTTTGCAATTTGAAGGCACAGGACCGAATGCGGTGGTGCAAGTCAAATTCGAAAAAATCGGCACCAAGCGTTTGGTCATGCAGTACGCAAAATTACAGGGATTGTAATTTGCGGGTTTGATTATGCGGCAACGCCCAACGTTTAATGATTTGTCTGGGCATGCTTATCGCTTAGCCACTGCCAACGTTTTTTGACCCGAATACTCGGCGTTTTTTTGCGGCGCGATATTTGTAGCCTTTCTGTACGCCAGAGATCGGCAAAAAATCGCAAAAAAAGATTAGAGATTGATATCGCCTTGTGCACTAATTTCCACCAGTGTCGCAATACCGTTCTTGCGCAGCTTGTCCATCAGTTTGGCAAGTTGCTCTACTTCCGCCGCATCCAACTGTTCGCCATGAATAAACGTAAGGCGCTTTTTGGCTACCAATGCACGCACATAATCCGGACGTACTCGTAGGCGTTCAGCAGTTTGGCTAATCGAAAGCAGTTGACGGAGCATCTTGGGTTCGCTGTGTGATCAGATGGCAAGAGGCTTACTATGCCATACTTACGGCTACATTTAACGGTAATTGACTCTCTATAAAACGCTGGCGATAAAACTTTCGGCTGAGCGCTGCGCCAAGCTGTGCCATAATTTCCGCTATTCTTTAATATCTGTTCATTTGTTTCGAATTTTCCAAGGCGACTTCATGGCTAATCTCGGCACCCTGTACACCGTATCCGCGCCTTCGGGTGCAGGCAAAACCAGTCTCGTCAGTGCGCTGGTTAAATCCAATCCAGAAGTTTGTGTCTCTGTTTCCCACACCACCCGCCCCATGCGCCCGGGTGAAATTGATGGGGTGAATTACCATTTTGTCGATCACACAACCTTTGAAAAAATGCTGGAAGACGGCGCATTCCTGGAGCATGCGCGCGTATTCAGCAATTTGTACGGTACCTCTCAGCAATGGGTGGTGGATACTTTGAACCAGGGTATTGATGTGATTCTGGAAATCGATTGGCAGGGCGCGCAACAAGTGCGCAAGCTAATGCCAGACACTGTCAGCCTGTTTATATTGCCCCCCTCATTGGCCTGCCTGCGCCAGCGTCTGACTGGACGTGGTCAGGATAATGATGCCGTGATCGAAGCCCGTATGAATGAAGCGATCAGCGAAATGTCCCACTATGTGGAAGCGGATTACCTGATCATCAACGACGATTTCACCGTGGCTTTGGCACAGCTCCAGGCGTTGATTACCAGCCAGCATATTCGCCTGGCGCGGCAGGCGGAGCGTCATAACGACCTGTTGCAGAGTTTATTGGCTTAATCTTAGCCAGTAGCGGTTGGCATAGTTGCTGCTGCTGACGCATAATAGCGACCCCCTTGGCGCTTTGGACCTAAGCGCCCCCGAATTCCGAGGCCCCTACAGAGCCTTATTTTTAACAGAGCATTAACTTATGGCACGTATTACCGTTGAAGATTGTCTGGATCATGTAGATAACCGTTTTGAGTTGGTGATGGTTGGCAGCAAGCGCGCCCGCCAATTGGCCATCGGTGGCAAAGATCCTTTTGTTGCTCCTGAAAATGACAAGCCAACCGTTATCGCCCTGCGCGAAATTGAAGAAGGCTTTATCGACGCAAGCATCCTGCTGGAAAAAGATACCCTGCCCCAGCCCAAGCCAGAGCGCGTGTACGACAACGAGATTTAATTTCCAACAATCGTCACCATCTCTACGTTATACGGAATGATGAGTGGCGATTGTGTTGTTGGAAACCTGCCAGTGAAACTGGCGCCGTAAGATCTGGAGAAAGGCGTGCAAACCATCGAGGCCCTTAGTCATCGGCTATCGTCTTATCTCGAACCTTCCCAAATCAATTTGGTGAAGCGCGCTTACTTCTATGCCGAACAAGCCCACGACGGCCAAAAACGTCGCAGCGGCGAAGCGTATATCACCCATCCCCTTGCGGTAGCTGACATCCTCGCCAGCATGCATATGGACCATCAAAGCTTGATGGCGGCCATGTTGCACGACGTGATTGAAGACACTGGCATCAGCAAAAAAGCCATTTCCGGCCAATTTGGTGATTCGGTGGCGAACCTGGTGGATGGTGTTTCCAAGCTGACCCAAATCGAATTTGAATCCCACGCCGAAAAGCAGGCAGAAAACTTCCAGAAGATGGCGCTGGCGATGGCCAATGATCTGCGCGTAATTCTGGTAAAACTCGCCGACCGTTTGCACAACATGCGCACGCTGGGCGCGATGCCGCCGGATAAAAAACGCCGTATCGCTAAAGAAACCCTGGAAATCTATGCCCCCATTGCTCACCGCTTGGGCATGAACGATGTGCGCCTGGAGCTGGAAGATCGCAGTTTTTATTGCATGTATCCGCTCCGTGCAACGCGCTTGCAAGCCGCGTTAAAAACCGCGCGGGGCAATCGTAAAGAACTGGTGGAACAAATCCAGGCTTCGTTTGAAAAACGCCTGCTCAAGGAAAATATCACCGCAATTGTGATCGGGCGGGAAAAGCATTTGTTCAGCATCTACGAGAAGATGCGCCAGAAGAAAAAATTCTTCAAAGAAATTATGGATGTCTACGCGTTCCGCATCATCGTGGATAGCGTGGACACTTGCTACCGCGTGCTCGGCGTAGTGCATAACCTCTACAAACCGGTCGCTGGCGAATTTAAGGATTACATCGCCATTCCCAAAACCAACGGTTACCAATCGCTGCACACAGTATTGGTGGGAATGCACGGCGTGCCGATTGAAGTACAAATCCGTACCAAGGAAATGGATGAAATGGCCAACAGCGGCATCGCGGCGCATTTCCTCTACAAATCCAATAGCGATGCCACCATCAATGCCAGCCACAGTCGCGCGCGCCAATGGGTGCAGGGCTTGCTGGAGATGCAAAAGAACGCCGGTAATTCACTGGAGTTTATCGAGAACGTTAAGATCGATCTTTTCCCCGATGAAGTTTATGTGTTCACACCAAAAGGCAAAATTGTGGAATTGCCGACTGGTGCAACACCGGTGGATTTTGCCTACGCGGTGCATACCGATATCGGCAACACTTGCGTAGCCTGCCGTATTAATGAGCGTATGGCGCCTTTGTCGCAGCCGTTATTGAGCGGGCAAAAAGTGGCGATTATTACGGCACAAGGCGCACAACCCAATCCTAACTGGCTCAATTTTGTGGTGTCTGCGAAAGCGCGCTCGGCGATTCGTCATTACCTGAAACACCAACGACACCATCAGTCGGTAACCCTTGGCAAGCGCATGCTCAACCGTGCACTGGCGGAAATCCATCTGGATCTCGAACATCTCAACGAGGAAAAACAGCACAAGATTTTGCAGAGCACCCAGGTTGATTCGATGGAAAAGCTTTACGAGGAAATCGGCCTTGGTAATAAGGTGGTTTATTCAATTATAAAATTGTTGCAGCCGGATGCCGAAGCAAAACCGCGTACCGGTCTGGTCGGCTCGGCAATTACGATTGATTCCGCTGAAGGCATGATGATTAGTTTTGCCCGCTGCTGCCGCCCGATTCCCGGCGATCCGATTATCGGCCACGTGAGTTCCGGAAAAGGTTTGGTAATCCATCAGGATACCTGCCGCAATATTGCTGAAATCCGCAATTATCCCGACAAAATCAGCCAGGTAAATTGGGCTGCAAATGTCAGTGGTGAATTCCTGGTGGATGTGCGTGTTGAAGTGGAAAGTGATCGCGGCATCATTGCTACGCTGGCGACTCGCATCACCGAGCAGGGCGCGAGCATTGAACACATCAATGTTCATGAGCGCGATGCGCATAACAGCGTTATCCATTTATGCATCGGCGTCCATAACCGTATCCATCTCGCCAATATCATGCGTCGTATCCGCAATTTGAGTTTTGTGATTCGGGTAAATCGTTCTAAAAACTAAAACTCTTTTTCAAAAATCTCCCTTTTCCAAAGGGGGGGGGGGGAGGCTCCATCACTTTAAC
>JAGKWQ010000043.1 GCA_021151825.1 Cellvibrionaceae bacterium | reverse complement strand
TTCTGGTGCGTTATACGTGGTGTTTCCTGGCATTGTGCGTAACAAGTATGCTCCACAACCAATCATTCCATTAGAGTCGTGCCTGTAGTGCCCCATATCATCCTCCGTCCGGTTTCTGCCGATGTTATCAATGCGCTCGTCGGTTTCTGGCCACTGCTTCGGAGCCAACTGGTAATCATCCTGCAGTTTTAGCTCGTCTATTGGAATGTGTGCCGCTTCCCATTCATCAGCAATGCCATACGAGCAATGGAGCTTGCCAAATATGTGCGTGTAAAACATGCCCGCAGAGTAGAATTCAACGCCTTTTGGTGCGTGACTCCAATTCACTTCACTCATATCTCATTCACCTTCAAAAACCCGTTGCTATCTGTGTAAAGCTCACCACTCGCCAACATGCGCTTGGCAATCTCTTTTGAATTCGGACGCAGCTCACTGAGCTTTACGAATCCGTTTTTGCAGGCTTGCTTTAGATTCCAATGTAAGCCTCGGCTGGGTTTAATCATTTGCCAATATCCTCGTAAACCTCAAACCAAAATACCACTGGCTTTGCCACCTCTTGAATTAGCCCAAACCTTTCTGCTGTTCTGAAGTTCACAGAGTAAGTTCTAGCTCTTTCCGTTTGTCTCTGAACTTCACTCCTGAACATTTCAACAGTAAAAACACTTTTAAATAAATTACATGGAACGCATGCAGGGTATAGGTTTTCCAAAACATCCAGATGTTGCTTTTCACTCTTACCTGTTTGTCTAATTTCAAAATTTAGCGGATCTTTTCTTTCGTGCCGTGGAACTGTTTCTGTTTCTCGATATATGGCTTCTACGTGGTCCGCATGGAACTTATCGCCTAGTTCACAACCGCAATACGCACATCTACCTCCGAACTTCTGCTTTAGCTCTAACCTCTGTACTTTGCTCAGTTTCATTTGTAAGCCACTCCTGCTGCATCTAGTGCGTCGATAACTTCTTGGCCGTCATACTGCGCATCACCTTGCAGTCTTGGCAACTCCACCACCAACGCCGCGCGACTGGATTGCCATGCTTGCCAGCACCAATTGCCATGTTGTGATGAAAATATTCCTCCAGCTAAAACCGGCGCTTCATTGTCGATTTCGGATAAATACCACTCCTCAAACTCCGCCCTTACCTTGTCGTTACTCATCTTCACTCTCCAATTGTTTCCGTTGCTTCGTATGTCTGTCAAACTCCTCCGCCGGACTAAGCCCACCGAAAAACTCAGCGTGGCGCTGGCGTTCGGTTTCCCATTCGTCGCTGTCTACCTTAGTGCCAAGCACCTGACCAACATACACCGGATGACAACCTGCGAGCTCCGCTATCTGCGCGTAGCTCGTTAAGCCTTGCGCGGATAGCTGGATGATTTTTGCTTGTAGGCTGGTCATTTGTCACCTCGATAGGCGGCAAGCGCTGCATCAGCGCCATGTATGCGGTCAGAAAGGTTTGCGCTGCCGATATACGTTGAATCCAACTCCTTCAAAAGCGCCTCCAGCGCATCCGCAAGCGCGTCTACGTGGTTGATGGCGTGTGCGGCGTAGTCAGCCCTGTGTGGAAGCCGCACAACCAACGCCCAATCTCCGTTAGCGTCCTGAATCTGGTCATCAGCTTCAACCATGCGTGACAGCGGCAATTCAAAAACCTCATCCATCCGTTTCATTTCACTCCTCCTACAGCCTTCTCAACCAAATCCTTGCAAATCACCTCCCGCACCATATAGCGCAGACTGGCATCCTTGGCATCAAGCACCAACCCGCAAAACTGCTCAAACTGCGCGTCGGTCAGTTGCGCCAATCGCTCGGCAAGTTGCACCGGCTCAATCTCCAAGTTATCACGCACAGCGTCGCGGCGTGCGTCGAGTTCGGCTGCTTCGTCAGCGGCGTGGTCATGTAGGTATGTGTGGTCGTAGTAGCTGCTCATGGTTAGCACCCTGAAATAGCGGCCATAACGCCGCGCTTGCGATAAAAGAAAGCAATACCGCCTTCTGTTGGTTCTCTGTCAGCATCCAGCACGCGCTCAGCTTTGCGCTTG
>JAGKWQ010000012.1 GCA_021151825.1 Cellvibrionaceae bacterium | reverse complement strand
TAAAGCTGAAACTAAAAGGACTGAGTCCGGTGCAATACCGAACCCAGTCCTTTCGTTAAACCCCTGCGGTTATGTCCAACTTTTGGGGTGCAGTTCACATGCTCCGGTTTTTTTATGTCGCTCATCAGGTGATTCGTGATTACGACTCCATATTAAAATCGTAATTCATTCCCGTGCTTGGCTCTTGCAAATAATGCCCCTGAATATAATGCGCACCTGCTTGCCACAACGTAGAAAGCACGCTGGCATTTTCCACAAATGGCACCAGGGTAATTTTATTTTCGCCATTTAATTGTTCAATTAAATGAATCAGGGTTTCCGGGCTTTCGTTGTTGTTTTGAATATCGGTGGTGAATGAGCCGTCCACTTTAATCATGGTGGCAGGTACATGGGTCAACGTGTTAAACGGGTTAAGCGAACAGCCGAAATTACTGATGGCAAAATGCGTTTTGAGTTTCTCCAATCCACCGGAAAAATGTTTGGCTGCATTCAGATGATTGGTGACATCAATTTCCTGCGCCTGGAACACAATAGAGTCGGGTGATAATTTTGCCGCTTTAAAAGCAACACCCAACCACGGTAGTAATGATTCATCACACAACGACTGCCGGCCAATATTCACAATCAATTTGGTTTTGTTGCCCTTGGCGCGGTGTTGCGACAACATTTTGATCGATTCGAGAATTACCCAGCGATCAATTTTGGTGGCCGCGCTGATATTGGCCGCCGCTTCCAGGAAGTGATTCGGCGAAATTTCTTCGCCTTTTTCATCCAGCATGCGCAAATACACTTCGTAATATTCTTCGTCGGAACCGCGCAAGCTAATAATTGGCTGGAACAATAAGCGGAAACGATCAGAGGCCAATGCTTGCTGAATTGCAGCGGCGATATCAATTTTAATTTCGCCTTTCGGCGTATCCGGTTCAAACAGCGCGGCGCAATTGCCATTGTTCGCGTTCACTTTTTCCATTGCAGTGCGCGCTTGTTCAATAACGGTGTTGGTGCTGGTGGTCGTTTCGTTGATTAACGAAATACCAATGCTACAGGTAATTTGCAGGGTTTTATGATCGATCTCGATGATATGCCCTTCAATGTCCTTGCACAGCTGCAAGCCGCGATTAACTGCGGCATCTGCTTTAACATTGGGTGCAATAATCGCGAAGGTTGAATCGCTCAGGCGGGCAATGGTATCGCTGGTATTGGCCTTCGCGCGCAACAGGGTGGCGATATCGATAAGTGCCAGATCGGCACCGGCAACACCAAACGTGTTTTTAATGCGATCACTAAAATTATCCAGTTCGATATAAAACAAACAGAAAATTTGTTTTTCATCGACAGTGTCGATGATGTGATCGAGTTGGTTAAGTAGATATTGGCGATTGTAAACGCCAGTCACCAAATCCTGCCATTTGATTTGTTTGAGCTGTGCTTCCAGTTGTTCGTTGTTGCTATGCACAACCGATGTTGCCGCGCGTGCAAGGAACTGGATGCAAGGCTCTTCATCGTAAGTAACCAGCGATACTTCGAGATCGATATGTTTGGTTTCACCAGACTGGCTTATGCCGGTAAAGGCGAGGGAGCTGGATTCTGCTTCTTCGCCTTTGAAAGTGAAATCCTTTAAAAAGTTCTTCAGGCGGCTTTGATCCGCGTCGCTCACCATATCCATAATCGGCATGGCTTCGATATCGTCTTTATTTTCGTAGGCAAATAATTCTGCAAAGGATTCGTTTGCATAGAGATACAAACCGTCCTGCACAAACGCGATGGCATCGCGTGAGCTGTCCAATAATTGCTGGCTGCGACGTTCCGCTTCACGGAAACGGCGGTCTGCATTGCGGCGTGCCTGACGTTGCTCGCGATTGCGTAACTCGCGATCAATGACTAGCAACAAATGTTGGTCATCATCAAGGTTTACGACATCGGTGGCGCCCAGGCGCAGGCCTTCAATAACAGCGAACGGGCTTTCATCTTCATCCAACTCACTGAGCAAAATGACCGGTACATCTTTGGTGAGGCGGCGAATTTGTTTGATGGCAGTTTGCGGGCTTGGGTTGGCAGTTTTGTCGTTACCTATTAACAGATCCCAACTTTGTTCTTGCAGTAGTTTGACCAGGGCTTCTTCGCTTTCCACGTGTTGGGCGCGACATGGGTGGCCAGATGCATGCAGCATGCTGATCAGCCGCTCGGCTTCAGAGCGGGAATTATTCAGGATGAGTAAGCGGATAGTATCTGTTGTTGTCATAAGTCTTCTGTTGTCAGGGATACCTACGCGGCCTGTGCCAATCGCCATGTGTGTGCTGCCGGGCGATGATCGCTGTTGACTATAGCGCGTTTTTCCGCATTCGAGTCTGTTGCGTCCGCATTTCCTGTCTTTGTTGGATTATGTATGTGGATGGCATTCTGCCGATAAGCCGGAAAACTCTACCATGTGTCGCCGTTTGCTTGCGTTGGTATGCAAGCTATTGATCGGGCTATATTACTGAAATCGTTTAGCGTCTCAACCTCACGTGTGATTTATGCGATCTGGTCGTTGCTTTTGTGGTTTGGTTCGCACTTCGGTGCACAAAGCCTGATCGATTTACTGCCACACCGAATCAAAATCGTCCTTCTTCTCTTCAGCAGGTTTGGCTGTGGCCAATTCGCGATAACCAAATTGGCTAAAGGCGCCAGTGGCAAATAGCCGGCTGGTCAATTGCACGGAAAGATCGTTCTGGCTGACGCCCGCCTGGGGTTGCAGATATAACCTGGCCTTGCTGTATTCGTGAAAGCTGATGGCATTGGCAATCAGGCTGGGTGGTTGGTTGATGGCTTTCAATTCCGGAATTTGTAGCGCACGTAAGTATTCGGCAAAGCCTCCGGTTTTATGGACCGCGGCCAAACCGACGGGGATCGCATGCGGGGCGAGAATCTGTATCCCCAACTGAGTCGCGCCTTTGGTTTGGTGGGCCCAGCGTACTACGCCGATTGCCCATTTCGTGCGGCCATATTCGCGCAGCCCCAGCAGCTCACCGGCGCGCACCTGGGCGGGGATTTCATCGCGCCATTCCAGCCCATAACCGCCAAGGCTACGATCAATCAGCGGCACCGTATAAATGGGGTGATTGCCTTGATAGTTTTCCCGCTCCTGGGATTTCAACTGCTTCTCAATGTTCAATGTGGGCAGGGCTTTACCGTCCAGGATCGTCCCTTTGATATCAAACGTATCGCCCCAGGGATCATCCGCTTTTTTCCCGTCATCAATCTTTAATTGCACGCCGCGTTTCTGGTAAATCGCGCCTTTTTCCGGCGCACCGCTAAGGGCGCTGGATTGGTTCAAAAACAGGTTAAACGGCTGTTCCCCAGCGATCTGAAAGTGGATATTGGTAAGGCCCACCGTGACTTCTATATCGGTATTAACATCCTGCCGCTCAAAACTGCGCATCGCCAAATGGCTCCAGGCCTGTTCCAGATGTCTGGTAAGTGCGGTGGGCAAATGACTGTGTTCAGCGTCGTCGGATGTTTTGGTGACATCCTGTAACCGCTGTACCAATTGGGTGGTGCGCAACTCCATTAATTGCGGTGTGGGGCTGGATTCATGGGGTGCGCGCCAGTTGGACTTATAAAAAGGCGGACGATTGCTATCCAGCCATACCACAAATAAATTTTCCTTACCGGCCGGAGTATAGGCTTCCAGCTCGGCATTGGGTGCAAGCAAGTCCAGCAGCTTATACGTGTTTTCAATTTCGTCCTGGCGCAGTTGGTTAGGGCGCGCCGTCGCCAGTAATAAAATCCGTAAATACAGCTGCTGGATATTTTTCAGCCCGCGATGGTGCGGAAGGTTTTCTTCTATAGGTAGATGTTCCACTTCCAATACACACGCAAGGCGATACAGCGCATGGATCTCTGACCAGATCTGGCTGGAAATCGGTAAATAGAGTTGATACGAACGCAGCAGCAGCAGACCAAGTGCGGTAAGGGCGCGCTGGATGGCTAGTGGCAGTTCAAGGGGGAATTCGGTTTTTTCCGGTGTCTTGCGCACCTTTACGCACAGGTCGCGTACAACCGTTAAATAGCCATTTAAAAAATGTTTCTGGATGGCCTGGGCGACGGTGGCGGTTTTGAGTGCGGCCTCAGGCAATATCAACGGTTGGTTAAGATACTTCAGGGCCAGTCCATTCAAGGTTTGATGTACTGGAATGCGCAGCAACTCTAAAAGGTGCAAGCGGTTTTCCCAGGAAGTTTGCAAGCGACTTAATTCATGAACCGCTGTATATAAAGGCGCGCTGACCTGCTGGGCTTGGGTAAGCGGCAATTGTTGCAGCCATTGTTTGACCTGGGCTTCTTTATTGCCCCCGCAAAAACTGAGCTGTGTCAGGTTTTGGGCCGGCACAACCAGCTTGCTCAGTAGGGGTTGAAGGTCAAGTTCCTGGGTCATTAAGCCGCCATCACTAAAGTTGCAGTTATAACTAT
The DNA here is from genome assembly GCA_021151825.1 of Cellvibrionaceae bacterium. Taxonomy (GTDB): domain Bacteria; phylum Pseudomonadota; class Gammaproteobacteria; order Pseudomonadales; family Cellvibrionaceae; genus Cellvibrio. Next base: position 105,092 of record JAGKWQ010000012.1, on the reverse strand, counting down.
CTGCTTGAATATAGACAATTTTAGACGATATTTTCGAAGGTCCCCGTTTTACTGGTAAAGAAGCTGTAATAAGCCGTGGCGGCCAATATTGTCTTCCTGTGACTTTGTACTACCTTTAAAGTCCACTTAACTATTACTGCAGCTTACGCTTATAACAATAATTGGAGTTTTACCTGATGCGCTCCTTATCCATGAAATACAAACTGATCTTGTTGGGATTGGTTCCCGGCATTGTCATCCTGCTGGTGCTACTTGCGCTGGTCAGTTCACGGATGAACAAAATTCTCGACAAGGATATGGAAGTTGTCCATGCGACGTTGCTGGAAGCTCACAAGACAGAACTTAGTCATTCCCTGGAAGTGGCAAGTTCATTAATCAAACCGCTATATGATGCAGCGAGTGGGAATGATGCTCCGGAAAAAGCCCAAGCCATTGAGCTGCTTAAGCGCCTGAAATACGGAAAAGATGGTTATTTCTTTGGTTATGACGGCAATTCTGTGCGCGTTTTTTCCGGCAGCGACACGGCTAAAATTGGCGATAGCTTCCAGAACTACAAGGATGTAAACGGGGTTTTCCTGATTAATGAGCTGGTTAAGCAAGGCAAGGCCGGCGGTGGTTTTGTGACCTACCATTTTCCCCGACAAGGGCAAGGCGATACAGCGTATCCCAAGCTCAGCTACGCCATCTGGCTGGAAAAGTGGAATCTGATGATCGGCACCGGCTTTTATATCGACAACATTGATGCTGCCGTCGGCGCAGCGCGTGAGCAGAGCGAGTCCTATATTCACTCCACATTGATGATAGTTTTTGGTGTGGCGTTAACACTGTTGCTGATGATTGCTTTTGTTGCCGTCTTTATCGCCAATAAAACCCTGGAGCCACTAAATGGTTTGGTGCGCAGCCTGGAAGATATTGCCCGCGGCGGCGGCGATTTAACCCGGCGCCTCACACGCACTAGCGACGATGAGATTGGTGCGGTAATCACAGCGTTTAATACGTTTGTGGATTCTATTCACGGCATGATCCAGCGCATTCAGCAATTGACTCGTCAGGTTGCCGATATTGGCCAGCAAGTTTCGCAAAACACCACCGCCACATTCCAAACGCTGGATCTCCAGCGCGAACAAACCCTGCAAGTTGCCAGTGCGATGAACGAAATGGCCGCATCAGCCGTGGAAGTCGCGCGTAGCACACAAGATGCTGCCCAGGCGGCGAGCGTGACCGAAGCGGCCACCAAAGATGCACAAAAGACCGCGACCCGGTCTATCGATAATATCCATCAGCTCTCGGATGAAGTGCGTTTGAATACCGATGGATTGCAACAATTGCAGCAGGATGTAAATGGCATCGGTGCTGTGTCTGATGTAATCCGTGGCATTGCCGAACAAACCAATTTACTCGCGCTCAATGCCTCCATCGAAGCTGCGCGTGCCGGTGAACAAGGGCGCGGTTTTGCAGTGGTAGCTGATGAGGTGCGCGCACTTGCTGCACGCACACAAGCCTCAACCCAGGAAATCCAGGGCATGATCCAGCGCTTGCAAGCGAGCACAACGGCGGCCAGTGATTCGATTAAACGCAGCCTGGTAAAAGGTGATGTGTCGGTACAAATGGTGACGGAAACTTCAACCGCGCTTAAATCGATTGATGATCAGGTCAGCACCATTAATCAGCGCGGTTTGCAAATCGCCACGGCAGCAGAAGAGCAAACCCAGGTGATCGAGTCCATCAACAAAAATATGCATGCGATTGCCGATGCAACTGAATCAGCGAGTCAATATGCGGCGCGTTCTAATGACTCGGGTGAGACCCTTGCTAAGGTGGGCTCAGAGCTGCAGCAATTGGTTGGGCAATTCCGCACTTGATGCTTTTTGTTGTGCGCAGGTTTGGTGCAATTTTAATAAGTGATTCGTTAAATGCTTTTGCTGCACTTTTTGAAATTGCACCACTAAAAAACAAATGAGCGCCCGCCGCCTTGAAAATTGCATTTATCTGGGGCGAAAATTTTTAATTTTCTGTAAAAGAATCCTTAACAGGATTTGTATTTTATTTAAGTGAAGAATAAAAAATATTTAAAAATCAAAATCTTAAGTCTGATTTTTTGCCTCGAATGATTGCCACTGGCGAAAACAATTCCCGCTTCCGGCCACTGGCATAGCGCTTGCAAAACCCCTCGTATTGAGGAGTTGCAGCCCTATGTCGAGTTCTGTTGTTAAATCTGTACGTTCCGTATGTCCCTACTGCGGTGTGGGCTGCGGTATGGTTCTTGAAACCGATGGCAAAAAAGTTATCAAAGTGTCGGGCGATAAAAATCATCCCTCCAACTTCGGCCGCCTGTGTACCAAGGGCCAAACCAGCGCCCAGGCGTTGGTTAATTCCGGGCGGATGGAATCGGCGTTTGTGCGCACCGAGCGCAATCGCGGCCCGGTAAAAACACCCATGGCACAAGCCATTAGTGCGACTGCAAAACGCCTGCGCGAAATTCTCGATCAATACGGCCCCGACTCGCTCAGTTTTTATGTATCGGGGCAAATGTCGATTGAATCCCAATACCTGGTGAATAAACTCTGCAAGGGATTTGTGCGCACCAACAATATCGAATCCAATTCGCGCTTGTGTATGGCGAGCGCGGGGATGGGTTACAAACTTTCATTAGGTTCCGATGCGCCGCCCGGTTCCTATCAGGATTTCGATCACACCGATTTATTTTTTGTGATCGGTGCAAATATGGCAGATTGCCATCCAATTTTATATTTGCGCATGATGGATCGCGTAAAAGCCGGTGCAACATTAATTGTTGCCGATCCGCGCCGCACCACTACCGCTGATAAAGCCGATTTGTTTCTAGCTATCAAACCCGGAACCGATCTCGCCCTGTTAAATGGCTTGTTATTTTTGCTACACAAAAATGGTAAAACCGATTCCGAATTTATTGCGCAGTACACGCAGGGTTGGGAAAGTTTTCCGGAGTTTTTGACGGATTACACACCGGAAAATGTGAGCGAGATTACCGGGCTTTCCATCGAGTCAATTATTAACGCGGCTGAAATGATCGGCGCCGCTCCCGAATTTATGACCTGTTGGACCATGGGTTTAAATCAAAGCACCCACGGTACCTGGAATACCAACGCGATTTGTAATTTGCATTTGGCCACCGGAAAAATTTGCCGTTTGGGCAGTGGACCTTTTTCACTCACCGGCCAACCCAATGCTATGGGCGGCCGTGAAATGGGTTATATGGGGCCGGGTTTGCCGGGCCAGCGCGCATTGCTGGTAGAAAAAGATCGCGACTTTATTGAAAACCTGTGGGGCATTCCGCAGGGTTCCATCAGCACCAGGTTAGGCAAAGGTACGGTGGATATGTTTGAGCGCATGGCCGCAGGTGAAATAAAAGCCTGCTGGATTATTTGTACCAATCCGGTTGCCTCCGTGCCCAATCGCAAAATTGTGATTGAAGGCTTGCAAAAAGCCGAGCTGGTTATTGCGCAAGATGCGTTTCTTGATACCGAAACCAATCGCTACGCCGATATTTTATTACCCGGTGCATTATGGGCCGAAGCGGAAGGCGTAATGATTAATTCCGAGCGCAATATCACCCTGATGCAAGAAGCGGTAAATCCTCCCGGCGAGGCGATGGCGGATTGGGAAATCGTGGCGCGCGTCGCACGCGCAATGGGTTTTAGTGACGGATTTAATTTTAATTCGGCTGCTGAAGTATTTGATGAAATCAAACAAAGTTACAATCCAAAAACCGGTTACGATTTGCGCGGTGTTAGCTACGAACGTTTGCGTAAAGATCCATTGCAATGGCCCTGTGCTGATGAAAATTCCAATCGCAATCCGATTCGTTATTTAAATACCGGCATTAACCAACCATTAAAAACGGCCGACGATGGTTCGGTTCCAGCATTACAATTTGCTACCGACTCCGGCAAAGCGATTTTTCTGCCACGCCCGCACGTCAATCCTGCTGAAATGCCCGATGCAGAATTTCCCATGGTGCTTAACACCGGTCGCGTTCAACACCAATGGCACACGCTTACTAAAACCGGAAAAATTCCCACACTCAATAAATTAAATCCCGGTACCTTTGTCGAAATAAATCCGCAAGACGCCACTGAATTGGGAATTAAAAACAAGGATAAAGTCGAGGTGCGTTCCCGGCGTGGTTATGCAATCTTGCCCGCTGTAGTGACTGATCGTGTACTTCCCGGAAATTGTTTTGCGCCGATACATTGGAACGATGTGTATGGCGATAATCTCTGTATCAACGCCGTGACCAGCGACAAAGTCGATGCGATTTCCCAACAACCGGAATTAAAAGTCGCGGCAGTGGTATTAAAACGCGTGGAAGTGTTTGCAGAGGAATCTGAAAGCGTTAACGATTATGTCTCCGCACCTGCCAGTGCCCCGGATTTGATAAGCAGCCAATGGGTATTTGCCCCGGTGGCTGAGGAAATCAGTATGACCTTAATTAAAAGCTTTGCTGAAAAAATCGGTGTGGTTGAAGCGGTTGCGCCACAATTTTCAGCGGACGAAAAAACCTATCTGGCCGGTTTCATCGGCGGCTTGGAGGCAAGCGCCAAATTTATTCAAGCGGTGCCAGCATTACCGGGTGATTCACCAATCAGTACGGAATATCGTCATTGGGTGAATGGCTTGCTTGCCGGTATGTTCAGTCGCGTTTTACCCTTGGGGGTGAGCGCGGTACCTGCAGACAATAAACCGGCATTGACACTGCTGTGGGCATCACAAACTGGCAATGCAGAAGCCCTTGCGCAAAAATTTATGCAGGAGTTATCGGACCAAGGCTGGGCGGTGAATTTGCAATCCATGAATGATTATTCGGTCGCAAAACTTGCTGCGGATAAATTTGTCGTTTTCGTTACCAGCACTTTTGGTGATGGTGATGCCCCGGATAACGGTGGTGATTTCTGGAGTCAGTTAAATGATGACGCAGCGACAACGCTCAATGAATTGCAATTCGGTTTGTTGGCGTTGGGTGATTCCAATTACGATCAATTTTGCGGCCACGGTAAAAAATTATTTGCGCGCTTGCAAGCCCTGGGCGCCACTGCATTAGTGGAACGTGTAGATTGCGACACGGATTTTGAAGTGCCAGCAACGGAATGGTTTGCTAAGCTCAAGGAACAATTAGCGCCGCATGTGGCTTCACAAGCGGGTACTGTTTCTGCGAGTGCAACTGCATCCATGCCTACAACTTCCACTACCACCGGTTTTACCAAAGCGAATCCATACCCATCGCGTTTGAGCGTGAATAACCGCTTGAGTGGCGATGGCTCCGGAAAAGATGTTCGCCAGTTCGGTTTTGATCTCGGTGATTCCGGTATCGCCTATGAAGCGGGCGATGCACTTGGTGTGTGGCCAAAAAACTGTCCGGATTATGTGTATGAACTTGAGCAAGCACTGAATGTAAATTCTGATGCGCCGGTGATCGTGGATACCCACGAAAAGCCGTTGCATAAAGCACTGATCGAGAATTATGAAATCTGCCGCCCCAGTCTGGACGCGCTACAATTTATTGCCGAGCGTTCCAAAAGTGCCGATTTGGAAAAATTATTGGATGCCGAGCATAAACAGGAATTGCAGGAGTGGCTTTATGGTCGCCAGTTGGTGGATATCCTGCAGGAATTTCCAATTCGCGCGAGCGTAGAAGAATTTATCGCGGTGTTGAAACGTATCCAGCCACGTTTATATTCCATCGCATCCAGTTCAAAAGCGCAGCCAACGCGAATTGATTTAACCGTCTCGGCGGTGCGTTACACGCGGTTCCGCGAGAACAAAAAAATTCGCAAAGGCGTTGCATCAACATTTCTTGCTGATCGTGCGGGCAACGTGGATGTCCCTATCTTTGTTCAACCAAGTAAACATTTTCATGTGCCGGAGAATGGCGATACACCGTTAATCATGATTGGCCCCGGCACGGGAGTTGCTCCTTTCCGTGGTTTTTTGCAAGAGCGGCAAGCGCGCGGTGATGCTGGAAAAAACTGGTTGTTCTTCGGCGAGCAACACGCGACAACGGATTTTTATTATCAGGATGAACTGCAACAATTCCAGAAAGATGGCGTGCTCAATGAATTAAGTCTGGCGTTCTCGCGCGATCAATCGCAAAAAATTTACGTGCAGGATCGCATGCGCGAACGCGGCGCGGATATTTGGGAATGGTTAGAGCAGGGCGCGTACTTTTGTGTATGCGGAGATGCCAGCCGCATGGCGAAAGATGTGGATCAGGCATTGCGTGATATCATTCAGCAATACGGCAAATTCGATGAAGCCGAAACCGTCAACTATATCCGCAAATTAAATATGGATAAGCGTTATTTGCGCGATGTGTATTAATCTGATTGGTAATCCATAAATCCCGCCCCCGGTCTGTTGCAGGTTATTGCTATTTATCACCTCTGGAATTTACACTGGCTCTGGAAAACATTGGCAGGTTTGGGGGCAGATATGTTTACGCTAAGCTACGTATGTTTTCTTTAAAAACATTAATCGCGAATGCATATATTATTCCTCTCTAATAATCAGCTTTTAAGTGGTAGCAATAATGGAAAAATCAATAAAACAAAAAGCCGAAGCACTTTTCGACGAAGGTGATTTGGAAGTCTTATATAAATTGCTTGCTCCTTATCTGGAGCAGGGTGATCCTGATGCACAGTTTCTGTATTCCAGTTTCAGCCTGGAAAGCACGAATGAAACTGATGCGGAATTTGAAGCGCGGAGTATGCAGTTGTTAATCAGCGCTTCTGAGGGCGGTGTTGCGGAGGCATCCTATCGCCTGGCGGTGATTTATCTTTATGGCGATTTTGTGGATACAAATTCCAAAAGTTCAAGTGAATATTTTGAACGCGCTATCACCCAGGGCCATCCTCACTCCAAATTTACGTATGGTTTTAGCCTCTACTACGGTTCCAGTGGCGTTAATCAGGATAAAGCGCGCGGGCTAACATTGTTGGAGGAAGCGGCAATGGAGGGAATTGAATTGGCGGCAGAGGAATTGAAATTAATTTATGGAAAGGGCCAATAATTATTGGCATTTATTTGACCACAATAATTAACAGAGTAATGAATAGTGAGGATAAAAAATGGAAAATAATCCTTATAAGGTCTCTGACGAAAGTTCAGCATTTCTATATCACTTCCCTTTTACTACGGATTATACCAATACGGTAATGCCAAAAAATGCTCCACGGTTGAAATCATAATAGGTTTTATTATTGGTTAACTGAAAATGCATATGCAGGTAATGGGGAGTGAGGCATGAATAGTACTATAAACGATGTGGTTGCAGCTCTTAACCTTATAGATAGGCGATTTTATGAGTTCGATGATTTTTATTTTTTAGATAATAAATTGGCTGATGGTGAAAATGTAAAGCATCTTGAACTTAGATTTATGATGGAGTTTTCAAATAAGTTCTCGCAACTTTACAATAAAAGCTCTTCGTACGAAAAGTTACTTTATGACTTTGAAATACCGAAAAAATTTATGTGGTCTGAAAAAGCAGATTTTCAAATAAGGGATACATGGAAAAAATTAAATGAAAGGTTTAGAAATGCAAATATGATGGATTATTTTGTGGCTAAGCCAGATTTTCTTGTACATGCTGGACAGGAAAGTATGGAGCCCGATAATCAAAAGCTAATAATAGAAGCTAAGGTAAATCCCAAAGCCTCAAAAGGGGAAATTTTTAAAGATATATTCAATATATTTATTTACTCGAATAAGTATAATTTTCAGTACAGTGTTTTGTTGGTGGTAAATATTCGAAAAAAGCAATGGATAAAATTCCTTCATGAATATTTTTCGGAAAATTACTATTGTGGAGATAAATTTAATTTCAAAAAAATATTTGTTATATTTAAATCTTCTTTTGATGACTCTCCAGAGATATATTCCATTTATGATTTTCTGCCTTCCATAGATGATTCTGCAGAGTGGGTGTTATGCCCAAAATGCGGAAACAGAATGATTGGAAAGCTTGCGAATAATGTTTTGAACGGTCCCCGTCCTTTTTGGGGGTGTTCTGGATTTCCATCATGCCGGGGGTCCAGGCAAGTTATCTAAAGTGAGTTGAGTTGAATTTTTCAAATGCAATGGTTTTTTCATGCGGAACACATATAGCAATTAAATCTGTCAATAGTGACTGGCGTTTTTCTGGTGTGGCTTGTTCTGTTTTTATCCATATATAAAATTTAATAAATTAATTGGTATATCTTAGACATTGGAGTGTCGATGAAAAAGTTCATAGCAGGATCATTAGTTGTGTATCTAGTAGGTGCAACCCTATTATTTTACATATTATCCAAGTCAGATCAGCAAGTGGTTGTTCAGGGGTTATTTTACCAGCATAAAACTCACGTACTGGCGGGACCGATATCTTCGCTGTTTATATGGCCGCCCTTGATATGTGGATTTTCTTTAACATTAATTGGCATATTTATACCAGCTTCAAAATATGGAGTGCGTAAAAGAGATAAATGGATTGCCGTTTTGCTTTTTCTATTAATGTTCGCTACTGGAATCCTGGTTCGACAGGATGCCCAATATTTTTTGGGGAAGATGCAAGACAGACAGTCTGAACGTGTTATAGAGTTTTCAAAAAAAATAAAAATTGGTGAATATACTGCCAATGCATTAACGATCGCAGATAAGAATTCCATTAACTATAAGTTTAAAAAGCTAAAGGATTATCGGCTGAAGCTAGAGTACAGTGAAATTCAGGAAGAGATTGCAGTGGTAGAGTTTTTTATGCCATATAGCCAAAATTCTTTGATTGTTACTTTAACTGATTCAGTTGATAAGGACGGAGTCATAGTTAGAAAGTATTGTTATTTTTCGCATGAGAAAGCACCATCAATGTTTGTTGCTTTTGAAGGGCCTAATGGCGCTAAAGGTTTTACCGGTAACCCAGCATGGAAACGTTATAATAAGAAAGAATATCAATGCGAGTAATTTAAAATTTCCGAAAAACTGAAACTTAACCACCACCGCTCAGGTCGGATGTTAATACAGGCAATATTATGTAAATGCAGATAAATGTGATGAGGTTTCATTGTGTTTGCATTTTTGAATGGGACCTGCCCGAATGGTTAAGGCTTGGAGGGAAAATGCATATGCCATTAGACTTTCCTGAACAGGATAGAAAAGAACTTCAGGTTGCAAAAAATTTATTGGAAAATCCCGGTGTGGCTGCGAAGGTAACCAGTTTTATCGGAACTCCTATCGAAAAAGGGCTCGCTTTATTGCCTGAGAGTTGGAATAAAAATATTGGTGAAGTAACACAAGCGGCATTGCTTAAAGCATCAGAGGCTGCGATTTTCACCATGAAAGATATTCCCGGTGAGGAGTCATCTAATATCTGGCATAAGCTGGGTGTTGCTGTCAGCGGTGGTGTTGGAGGCTTTTTTGGTATTGCGGCACTCTCCATTGAATTGCCGGTCTCTACTTCAATAATGTTACGTTCAATTGCTGATGTTGCAAGAAGTGAAGGTGAATCCATCTCCACCATAGAAACAAAACTGGCCTGCCTGGAAGTGTTTGCACTCGGTGGTAATAGCGGGGCGGATGATGGTTCAGACAGTGGTTATTATGCCGTTAGGGCCACATTAGCGCGATCTGTCGCTGCAGCTTCGGAGTTTATTGCAAACAATACCTTAACAAGCGAAGGTGCTCCGCTATTAATCAAATTCATTGCGCTTGTTGCACAACGGTTTGGAATTCAAGTAACAGAAAAAGCAGCGGCTCAGGCCATCCCCGCCATTGGTGCTGCAGGCGGTGCAATCATTAACACGATATTCATCGATCATTTTCAAGATATGGCTCGCGGGCATTTCATTATTCGAAAGCTTGAAAGGAAGCATGGAAAGGAATTAATCGAACGTATATACCTCGCGCTTCCCAAGTGCGAGGTATAAGAATTTCAGTAAGCATATCGTGGTATTTTCCGTAAATTTACTATCCCTTTCCTCCTGCTGAATAAAACAATCTGTGTGGGTTTAAATATCTGCCCCAAACAGGTTGTCAGATACTATTGATATATTGTTCTTTGAATCGGCTGCTAAACTGTTTTGTAGCAATTAAAAAATCGATTCACATCTGGAGCCGCTGAAAACTTGTAAGCATCACTGATGTTTTTTCGGGATAGGGCTCTGGGCGGTGGCGCTATAATCATTCAATAAATGTGTTTCTTTTTTATTGCAGCTTTATGCGCCATGCGCAGGCATCAATATAAGATGCCCTATTGTGAACGTGAGAGACCATCATTCAATGAAAAAGGTGATTCTGAAAGCTGTTCAATCGGGGTTTTTATTCGGGCTGATAATAATTGCAGTTAGCGCGCTCCTGCCTTACCGCAATGTTCAATTGCTCCAGCGTAGCGAGCAATGGGTTGACCATACGATGGCTGTATTGCAAGCAGCTGATGCGTTAAGGATTGCCGTTACTGATGCGGAATCGGGCCAGCGCGGATTCCTGTTAACCCAGGATGCAGTTTATCTTGAGCCTTACAACACTGCACGCCAAAGTATTGCGCAGCAACTTGATTTATTGAGTTCCCTTACGGCTGATAATCCAGAGCAAATACAGAAACTTAAAAACATACAAGAACTTATTACGTTAAAGTTCAACGAGCTTCAGACCACTGTCGATTTGCAAAACCAGTCAAAACACCTTGAAGCCCTGAATCTTGTTGCTACAGGACATGGTAATAACCTCATGCAGAGGATTCGTGAAAAATTATCTGTTTTTGAAACAACTGAGCGATCACTGCTCAGCGCGCGAGCCGGCGTTGCCCGTGAACATTTTCAAAACACTTTTTATAGTTTTTTGTTGCTCACGGGTTTAAATTTGTTGCTGTTTGCAAGCCTTTATTTTTTTATTTTGCGATATTTTCGCATGAAGCAAAAAGCTGAAACCTCATTAAGGCACCAATCAAATTTACTGACATCGGTTATTAATAGCATGAGTGAAGGTCTTTCTGTCATTGATGCCCAGGGCAAAACGATGTTTCATAATCCGGTGCTGTTGGAAATATATGGAAAGGACGTTGTCAGTTTTGGGCCTGACGAGTGGCAATCCCAATATAATATTTCTGCAATGGATGGATCTGTTTTTAATTATGAAGATTTGCCAGTAATTAAAGTTCTCAACGGCGCGCGCGAGGCTACCGCCGACATGATCATACGCCAGGCCGATCCGTCCAAACCGAAAATAATCAGGGTTACAGCAAGGCCGATGATCGCTGAACCTGGTGGTCCTCGAACTGTAGTCTGTATATCCAGCGATATTACCCACCATAAACAAGCGGAATTACGGTTGCGGTTTGCCACTCAACAGGCGGAGTCAGCAAACAAAGCGAAAAGTGAATTTGTAGCCAATATGAGCCATGAAATTCGCACTCCACTCAATGCAATCCTGGGAATGGCTCAGCTTTTACACAAAACAGCATTATCGAAAGAGCAACAAAAATATCTGGATATGATTACCCTTGCGGGTAAATCGCTGTTAAATATTTTGAATGACATCCTGGATTTCTCAAAAATCGAAGCGGGTAAAATGGACATTTCGCCGGTGCAATTCCGGCTGCACGATGCGATGCAATCTATCGGCGTAGTGATGAGTATGGCCGCAATGGAAAAAAACCTTGAGCTCATTATCGATATTGATCCTGGTGTTCCACCAATCATTGTGGGTGATGCTCATCGCTTGCATCAAATACTGGTGAACCTTGTCGGGAATGCAATCAAATTTACTGATAAAGGTGAAGTCCGTGTGCGTGCCAGTTGCCAGCATATGGATGATGATCGGATTACTATTCTTTTTAGCGTTAATGATACCGGCATTGGTATGACGCAAGCACAGCAAGATCGTTTATTTACCCCTTTTACCCAGGCGGATACTTCTATAACCCGGCAATACGGAGGTACGGGATTAGGGTTAATTATTTCCCGTCGGATTGCGCAAATGATGGGGGGCGAAATTGAAGTTGAAAGCCTTTTAGGTAAAGGCAGCGAGTTTTCACTTACGTTACCTTTTGCTCGTTGTGATGATATTGAGCGACGCGATTTCCCGCGGCATTCGCTTGCCAATCTGCAGCTTTTGGTCGTCGATAACAATGAATCATCGAGAAATGCGATAGAAAATCATATTGCACTGTGGCAGTGGAAAGCGGATTTTGTAACTTCGATAGGCGGCATGGAGCTAGTGAACAAAGCAAACCTGAACAATAAAAAATATGATGCGGTTATTGTTAACTGGCAATCTTCATTGTTCGATGGAGGTAACGAACTTAACAGAATCAGATTATTGGTTGGTACAGTACCCATAGTTCTAATGGTGAATATGTTCACGCGCGATTATCTTGCGGAAAAGGAAATAGCAGATGATCGCACCAATTCGGTTTATTTACTGCTTAAACCTGTCCTTGCTAATAATTTATTCGACGTAATTAACGAAGCACTTGGTTATTCTCCGAGTAGTAAAAAACTCGATCAAGGCAGTGATAAATTCCAGCAGCCATTGGAAAGTATTCGCTTATTGCTTGTTGAAGATAATGAGTTTAATCAAATTGTCGCACGCGACTTGCTTCAGCAAGAAGGTGCGGTTGTTGATGTTGTCGAGAATGGTCAACAAGCAGTTGATGTCCTTCGCAATAACGCAGCATCTTACGATGCAATTTTGATGGATGTACAAATGCCGGTAATGGATGGTTTCACGGCAACCAGAATGATTCGGCAGGACTTGAAAATAAATATTCCTGTCATTGCAATGACAGCAGGTGTTACTGCTTTTGAACGTGAGTCCTGTATTGCATCGGGCATGAATGATTTAATTGCAAAGCCGATAGAAACTGAAAAAATGCTGGCGACAATACTGGAATATACATCTGTAACCCGGTTAGCACCTGCTGTAATTCATGACGGCAATGTGGCGTCACGAGAAAAGGATGGTATTTTTGATGTAACCAACCTGCTGAACATTGGCGCCAATATTCCAGGTTATCTATCAAAAGCCATTGTGCTTATTGAGAATCTAATCAATAACAGCAATGCTTCCTTGCAAAAAGCAAAAATTTTTTTTGAAGCACAACAATACGAAGATGTTGCTAAAGTTTTTCATACATTGCGTGGCACCCTTGGCGTTGTCGGTGCGATAAAATTCGCAGAGCATGCATTGATTTTGGAAGAGCTTATAAAAGGCGGCGCCTCACCTGACAGCTTAAAAAACAGTTTTGATAATGCGGAGGCAGAATTGCAGAAAACCCTGGCGGCAGGCAGAAGCTGGTTAGCTGAAAGTTTAAGTGATTCGTTTTCACCTTAACAAAAAAGCCGCTTTCTTTGTCACTACAATCCTTCATTGAAGATACATACTTCCCATGCAAACTACAGGCAACTAGCGTAGAATTCCAGGCTGGCAATGTTCATTTGCACTCTCCAATTAGTAAAGTGACTCTACCTTGAAGCTTATCAAGTTGAATCTATCAAGAGTTTTCTTTTATGACCTCGTCTCAGTCATCTTCGCACTCATCCAAATCCGTTACGGAGTTAGAGAAAGAAAACCATGCATTGCGGCTCCAACTGGAGCGAGCAGAATATATAATCCGCACTTTCGAACGCGATGCGATTGACCTGACTGAACGTGGGCAAGTGGAAGAGTTGCTTCGTCGCAGTGAAGCGCGGCTCGAAATAGAACTCGCTGATGCAAGGCTGTTACAAAGTATTAGCGCTTATCTCATACGTGAAGAGCATATTGACACACTCTATTCTCGAATCACGGAAGCCGCACTTACGATCATGCAATCTGACTTTGCCAGTATGCAGATGTATTATCCAGAGCGAGGAAAGGCGGGGCAACTGCACATGCTGGCCTCAAGCGGTCTCTCCCGCGAAGGTAGGGATTTTTGGGCATGGGTCGATGCTGACGCGGGCACTACTTGTGCTGTCGCGATGCGCACCGGTAAACGTTTCATATCGTCAGATATGTATAACTGCGAATATGTTGTGAATACGCCGGATCATGAAATGTTTGTGCGTGCAGGTGTTCTCGCCGCGCAATCCACACCACTGTTTTCACGTAGCGGCAAGCTATTGGGCATGATTTCCACCCATTGGAAACGCCATCATATGCCTTCTGATCGCGACCTTAATCTTCTGGATATTCTTGCTCGCCAGGCAGCGGATTTAATCGAGCGTAAAACAGCAGAAGAAGCGCTCCAGCAAAGTCAATTATTGTTAACCGATGCTGATCGTCGTAAGGATGAGTTTTTGGCAACGCTGGCACACGAGTTGCGCAATCCACTCGCACCTATATGCAACGCGCTGCATATTATGCGTGTCGCACCAACAAATGATAAAGCACCGGAAATGCTCGGAATGATGGAGCGTCAAATAACGCACCTGGTACGATTGGTTGATGATTTATTGGATGTCTCGCGTATAGGCCAGGGTAAAATCGATTTGCGCAGGCAGCGAATGATTCTTCAAAATGCAGTGCGCGATGCAGTAGAAGCAAGTTACCTGCTTATTGAAAATAATGCACATACACTCACACTTAATTTGCCGGAAGAGCCAATATGGGTTCACGCCGATTTAACTCGTGTAACGCAAGTCGTTAGCAACCTGCTTAATAACGCGGCCAAATATACGCCGAGTGGTGGACACATTACTGTTTCTGTTTACTCGGAACATAGCAATGCTGTGCTCTCTGTAGCAGATACCGGGCTAGGTATTCCGGCAGACATGCTGCCTAAAGTTTTTGATCTCTTTACTCAGGTAGATCGCAATCTGGAACGCTCCCAGGGCGGCTTGGGTATTGGCTTGGCATTGGTAAAACAGTTACTGGATATGCATGATGGTAAAATAGATGTGAAAAGTTCAGGTCTGAACCAGGGAAGTACATTTACGGTTCGTTTGCCACTCGCGCCTTATGTTGAGGAAACTATTCATAACGATGCAACCACGTCCAATCACTTACCACATACATCGACCACGAAAACATTGCGCGTGCTAGTTGTCGACGACAATATTGCTTCCGCTGAAACCATCGGTTGCATACTTGAATTACATGGGCATGAAACAAAATTGGCCCATGATGGAAATGAGGCGCTTGATGTTGCCAGTAGTTTTCAACCGGATGTCATTTTGCTCGATATCAATCTACCTGGCATGAGCGGCCATGATGTGTGTCGTGAATTGCGGAAAGATCCTTTATTTAAAAACGCACTGGTGGTTGCGCAGACCGGTTTTGGCCAGGATCGTGACCGCCTACTTGCTAAAGAAGCAGGCTTTGATTATCACCTTGTAAAACCATTCGATTTTAAACAGCTGTCTCAAATACTCGCAGATGTCGCTGCATCAAAAGTTGCTAAAACGTAAAAGCAATAAATTAATTTCCTTAATTTATTTTTATTGTCATTTTTGTATGAATATTCGTTCCTTAAGATACGCATCCATTTTTTGGCGTGTAGTGTTCGCACAGTAATATTATTTTATCAGCTGGGTTTACTGCTTCGGTGATGTTAAATAAAAAGGATAAATTCAGGTATGCCCCATCGGGATAATTTTCAAAATAGGGCTAACTACCATTTTCTATGGTAAACGAATTGAAATTATGTGCGTGGCATACCGGGTAAAAATTAAGTTACAACCAATTAAGTTACAACCAATTAAGTTACAACCAATTAAAGCCAGTGAATAAATATTTTATTGATTTTATCTGCAGCTCCTTAAAAAACGAAATGGTAATTAACAATAGATTTCTTCATGTTGTGATACGTAGACGACTCGCAGCCAATAAACCCGAGCCAATAAGAACTAACAGTAGGGGATTAGGCTCTGGAATATGGAGACTTTCAATTTTCCAATTATTTAATTCGCTTTTCCCTTCGTAATACACCTCAACGGTAGTGAGGAATATCCAGTTGCCTGCTGGCTTTTCCATAAAAATATCGTTTTTATATTCGTATCTATCGATATTATCTCCTCCAGTGCTGTAGCTGGATTTAATCGATGAAATCAATTCACCGGGAGGTTCGGGATCTGTGCCGTGATAAACAAATAAAAATGAAAAATCCCAAGCCAATATGTTGCCAGCACTGTCCAGCGTGATTGAGGCCGGTATTTGTGGTAAAAAATCCGGAGCCCATCTGGATTCCGGATGGTCAATATAGCTAGCTGTCTTGTTTAATAATAAGGTTGTTGAACCATCGCGTGGCAATTCGCCAGTCGATGTGAAGGTAAGACTGAAAAGAGGAAATGGTGGATTACGCGTGCCAACATCATCCGTGGGCTCTCCGTCCCGATAGCCTGCATAAAAGGGCAGTTGGTCTGACGTGTAAGTTAATTGCAAGTGGGCGTAAGCAGTCGTTGTACAGAAGATGCCGGTGATAAATGCGACAATCGCGAAAAAACGTTTAGCAATAGTCATGATATCTCCTTGCTGAATAAGCAAAATATAGGGGGATGCTGCGAGACTAGCGGGCGGATAGTAGCACTAACGGATTACAAAAAATTTGAAGTAGTCCTTACTTGGAAATACCTTCATAAGCTAATAAATTCTATGAATATTTCAAATTTATTATTTGGCGGATAAAATATTATGCAGTATGGCTTCGATGTATTATTGAAAGTCGTTTGTATTCACTATTTATGATTGGAAATGAGATATGAAGAAACTCGTGTTTTATGCGAGATTGGTGTGCCTCGATTTGTGGCGCAAACATTAAAAACCCCAGGTTAATTTTGCAAAAACACTTCTTTCAATCTCCCCTGCATTAAGATCAGCCGCACCACCAAATTCCGGGTGTGCACTATCACCCAGATTTTCGCCGGTTAAGTTAATTCGCAGATTTTTTCCCAGTTGTTTCCCCACATTTAAATTCCAACGGATATAGGCGGGCGTTGTCGCTAATTGATCAACATAGGTTGCAGTTGTATCCAACGTCCATTGATTGCCGAGATTATAAAAGAGTACGAAGCCTGCTTGTTGGCGTGGGTAAAGTAGTTCAGCCGTTTTTTGTGTTACGTCTTGTGCATCCAGTGCTAAATGCAAGTACGAATAATTCATAGAAAATTTCATATTTTCTGTCGCCGACCAATGTGTGGCGATTTCGATTCCGCGTGTGGTTCCTTCCATATTGTTGGTAAATTGAACCGGAATAAAAAAATGGGGCGGATCAATATTATTGATAACCAGGCGCGGTGTTTGAATGCTGGTCGTCATCAGGTGTTGGTAATCGTTATAGAACGTGGCGATATCCAATGAAAGATTTGATGTTAGTTGATGCCGATAACCCAGTTCATAGGCAATTAATTCTTCAGGTTGAAAGTTTTCATTAGGTTCAATCGCGAGCCGTGCATTGGCAGCAGTGCCTAATGTGCTGGTCACGTCTTCTTCAATTGCCGTGGGTGTGCGTACCGCACGCGAAATGGCAGACCAGAATGTTTGTTGCGTATTGGGTTGCCATTGCAAACGAATGTTGGGCTGGGTTTCATAGCCGGAAAAATTATTATGCTCGAGTTTTGTGCCGAGTGTTAGAAACAAGCTATCTGGAAGCAGTGCGATTTTATCCTGCATAAAAACACTGTATAGCTCATCGCGCCGTTTGGGGGGCGTAAATTCCACATTGCGATTACCTTGTTTATCGTCAGCGAGAAAACGCAAACCGCCACCGATAATAAATTCGTGAATACCCTGTGATGCAAAATTGTATTGTGCATCCAGATCGTAAGTAGTTCGGTCATCAATGAAATTAAACGGTTCATCGCGTTTTGCCCAATCGATATAGGCTTGCAGGGAAATTTGTGAGTTGTCTGCGCGCGTTTCAGTCCAGCGTCCCAATAAATGCGCACCTTCATAATTAATGCGCTGTTCTTTCACTGGCATATAAGGAGGTGTGAGCGAATAGTCGATACGTAATTGATCTGCATTAGTGCGATAGATGTCGCCTTGTAACGTGAACTGATCGCTCCAGTCAGCCCGGAAACCGGTGCGAAATCCATTCCACTCATCAAAGGTATCAGCACCTGACGGCTTGTGGGATGCATCGCGTTGGAAACCTTTGGCATAAATGCGGTAACTACCGTCGTTGCCCATTCTCCCACCCTGGCGGATGTTGAACGTACCTTGTTCTTCGTTGCCATAAAGTGCGCTGGCCAAAATGCCCTGGGTATCGCGAGTGTGTTTGGTGATGATATTGATCACACCGTTCACTGCATTGGCTCCCCAAAGCGTACCACCCGGGCCGCGAATGACTTCGATACGTTCTACATCTTCCAGCAGCAAGTCATGGGCTTCCCACAAGGTGCCGCCGAAAACCGGGTTATAAATGCTGCGCCCATCAATAAGCACCAGTAATTTATTGGCGAGGGTGCTGTTAAAGCCGCGAATGCTAATTGCCCAACTGTTGGAATCTGCGCGTGCGACCTGAACACCGGGTACCATGCGTAATGCATCGGCGATCGTAGTAACACCGGAGCGTTGGATTTCTTCATTGCTTAATACATAAGCCGCTGCGGCGGTGTGGGCGATGGGCTCCTGCTTTTTGGACGCGCTGGTGATTTTAATCTCTACTAATTGCTCAAGGCTGAGATCAAAAATATCGTTGGCAAAACTGTGTGTTGCTGTAAATAATCCAACCAATAGCGCAAGGCTGGTTGTTTGGGGCGCACGGTTTTTGTCCCGCACTGTTTGAATAGGCATTAACAATCTCCTTCTCATGCAAGCGGCGCATTCGTGCTAATTACAATCTATTGCTCGTAAATGTATTGCTCATAATAGACCAGTTTTCCATTTCTGCTTTTATATTAATCAAACTGCGCAACCTCAGTGTTTGCGGGCTTCATCCCATTTACCAAAGGGCGATCCACAATTTTATCCACAGCTTTTGTGGATAGCGGTGAGTACAGGGTTTCAGCAAATACCAAATGTGATGTGGTTATATTAAATAATGTGAGGTCTTTACAAATCTTAAAAAAAATGCAAGACAGAATGGATAATCCGGGGGGCATAGCCACATTTTACCGGCTGGCAATAATTCAGCCATGCATCACCGGTTATCGGATGAGTTGATTATTTCTAACACTCGAAAAAATTAATGCGGTGAGAATATATTCATGCGTTGGATTTTCTTTAATCAATACATTCTATTTTTCAACCAATCGCGTTATACAAATTTTATTACCTGTTTTTATATTAACCAACTCGCGTAAAGCCCATGTTTTATGGGCTTTATCGGGCTTACTACAGGTACATCCACAAACTTATCCACAAGTTTTGTGGATAGCTGCATTAATTGGTTGGCGATGTTTTCAGCATAATGTTTGCGTAGCGATCTTTCAGTGGCTTTGCTGGAAAATAATACGCATGCGTATGCAAACTAACCAGTGCTGTGCAAATAAGCAGAGCAAGCCTGGCGCTCCAGCCTTGCTTCCAGCAACGTATGGCGATGAAACATGCGCTCAGTATAGGAACCAATAGAATAATAATTGAACCTATAAAATTAATCATCGACTGGTTCCCGCACGTTGCGGCGCAATAAAAATTCGGCGATAGCAATGCCGATAACATCGGCAATTAAATCGTAAAATTCCAATGTGCGTGTTGCGAAAAAGTGCTGGCTTAATTCTTCTGCTATGGCGAATAGCAACACCAACAAACTGCCACGATATATATTCCAACGATAAAAATGGCATTCACGCAGCTGTAAACTCAGGTTGAGTAAAAAGGCGAGGGCGCCGTAGAGCCAGAGGTGACCGAGTTTATCGCCCAGTGGCAAGCTTTCCACCAGCAAGAACAGGCGGATTTTCTCGCCTGTATCAGCCTGGTAAATAATCCAGCCAATAAAGCTGGCTAGCGTCGCAAATGCCAACCAGTAAAAACGCGCACTTATTCCCATGTTACACCTGCCGTTTTATCTGTATTAATCACAGGATTGGCATTGCCGTTACCATTTGAATTATTCAGGCTGTACCAATCTACTTTGCGCGTGAGCATCATAAAGGCACCGAGCATCGCAAACAGCAAAATTGATCCCATCAATAATGCGTAATCTTCGGCACTGAGCAAGCCATATAACAAACCGTAGAGCAGTGCGAGTGCAGAGGTAAAACCCAGCGCACGGGCAATACTTTGCAGCACGAAACTGACATAAAACCCAATCAAGCTTACGCACGCCGCCGCCGATATTACGTAGGCGAGAGTAAAGCCAATGTGCTCCGATAATGAAATAAGTAGCAGATAGAAAAATGCTAATGCTAAACCTACCAATGCATATTGGATTGGGTGAACTTGTAAGCGCTTGAGAATTTCAAACAGGAAAAATCCGGCAAAGGTTAATGCGATAAATAACAGCGCATATTTAATCGCGCGGTCACTTTTTACATAGTGGTTAATCGGATCGATTAAATTGACACCCAGCTTGCTTTGCTCAAAACTGCCACACTCTCTTTGGCGGATGCAGCGTTGGAAATGCTCTTCCATGTTGGTAGAAAAAAAACTGGTTTGCCAGCGTGCAGAAAATCCGGTGTCACTGATATTGTGTTCAACGGGTAAATAGTCGCCAAAGAAATTGGGATGGGGCCAATCGGAAGTGAGCGTCATATGGGTTTCTTTTCCCAGCGGTGTCAGGTTAAGTTGACCGGTACCTTGCAGTTGCAAGTTAAGTGAAAAGTCGTAAGCTTTCCCTGCTTCAAGGGCATCCAGCTTTATATGAATTCCATTGCCTAATGATGGTAATTGTGCGCCGGGTTCAGCGGTAAACTTTTGCTCATTCCATGTCAGCTTGAGTGAGTTTTCGATGCCGCGAATATCACTGATCCCAATTGCAATATAAGCTGTTTTAAATTCGTAATTTGTAATGTCATCACCCAGGCCAAACGCGGGCGGTAGGGTAAATTTCCCATCGATTTTATTGCGTGTGTGATAAAGGTGCGCACGGTAGATGCCGAGCTTGCGTAATTCGGTATTCATATCGGAATCCACGCGCAGCAGTTCGGGTAAGAAATATAATTGCCCGGTAACTTCGCGTTCTTCGGTAATCTTTTCCTTTTTATCGTTCAGCGTAGTGATATGTTCCGTCTTGCGATAGGGAATTACCAATACCGGGCCGGTCAATGTCTGGCTTTGGGTAGAGCTTTTCGCGATGTCGCGCACTACCGATTCGCTGTAGCGCTGGCGCTCGTCAATGGAGTTGCCGATCATCCCGACGGGAATCAGCAATAACAATATCAATGCTCCAATCGTGAGCAATTTTAAGAGTAGCGATTTTTTCATAAGGTTCTCCCTGTCAATTGAGTGAACCTATGATCGCCAGCCGCTGTGGGGTTTATATGGGAGAAGTGTGGAGTTTATGTGGAGTTCTGTCGCCAGACGATATGCTAATGTGGAAAACGCAGCGTAGCGCAGACACCATCCTGCGTGTTCTCCAGTTGCAGTTCGCCCCGATGCAAGGTCATGACCTCCTGGACGAAACTTAAGCCGAGGCCGGTGCTCTTGCGGCCAGTGTCAGGGCGGGGCAGGGAGAAGAATCGTTCGGTCAAGCGCGGCATTGCAAACTCGGGAATAGGTTCGCCCTGATTGGTGATGGCAATTATCCATCCATTCTCTGTCCGCAGTGTACGCAACTGGATTTTGCCGGCGCTTGGGGTGAAATCCAGCGCGTTATCCAGCAGGTTTAGTAACGCTTGTTCGATTAAAAATTTCTCGCCATAAACTTCTGCATTTTCATCCAACTGCAATTGCAATTGGATATTCTGGCGAGTAAGCCGCGCAGAGCGTGTATCCAGCAATGATTCAATGACTGGCTTTAACAAAATGTTTTGCGGTGCTTGTAAACTTTGTTGTTGTTCGACCAACGCGAGATTTAATAATCGTTCAATCAATTGTTGCAAGCGCAGGCTTTCTGATTCGATATTGGCGAGAAATTTTTTCTGTTGTACTTCACTCATCGGTGTTTGTAATAATTCGCTCGCGGCGCGAATACCTGCAAGCGGGCTTTTTAATTCGTGCGTCAATGTTTGTACATATTGTTCTATATAGGCTTTGCCATCCAGTTGGTTGCGCATGGATTCCAACGCTTTTGCCAGTTGCCCCAATTCTCCGCTGTAAATTAGTCCCGGTGTTAATATCGCCCGTTGGCCCTGACTGACATTCAGAGCATATTCGCGTAAACGACGCAGCTCGCGGCTGAACCACCAGGAAAAAACACCGCCGGAAATTAATCCCAATAAAATCAATCCGGCGCCTAGCAAACCCAAGCGACGTTGGGTGCGATCAATATAGGGCTGTAAACTGCGATTGGGTTTTGCGACGGACACAACACCGATAATTTTCCCTGCATGGGTAATGGGCGCGGCCACATACATGATGCTGGAGCTTTCATCCCCTTGTGTTTCCAGCGTGGAGCGCGCGCCATATTTTCCTTGCAAGGTGAGATGAACATCATTCCAGCGTGAGTAATCTTGCCCTGCAGCGATATCGCTGGAATCCAGCAACACAATGCCTTTGTTATCCGTCACATAAATGCGGTGATTCACGTGCAGCTTGCTGACTCCCCAAATATTGGCATTGGGTTGGCGCTGCCCATAGGCCTTGAGGATTGCGCGAATTCGCGGTGATTGCAACTGGTTTTCCAGCAGCGGTTCGCGCAAAAATTCCGCAAGTAAATTGGCGGTGTCGACCAGGGTTTCCTCTGTGGATTGGCGCACGCCGGGCCGGATTTCATCCATCACTGTGCGCAATACAAAATAACTGCAGAATGCAACAAACAATAAATAAACAATAAAAATCCGTGCGCTCAGACTCATGTTATTTCCTAACGTTGCCGATGTGATGCACTCTGTTTATGCCAGCCAGAGATGGTTATTTTTTTTCCGGGTGATAGGCATAGCCGAAACCGCGCTGGGTTTTAATGGGCTCTGCATCAGATGCAATAATGCGCAATTTTGCGCGCAAGGTTTTAATGTGGCCATCAATATTACGGTCATAGCCCGCATCCGGGTTAATGCCAATGGCATCCAATAATTGATCGCGGCTAAACACCCGCGTGGGTTGTGCGACTAACGTTTGCAGCAGGGAAAATTCCAGGCGTGTGAGATTCAATGTTTGTTGATGATAAAGAATGATTTTCCGTTCATCGTCGATAAAAAATTCATTATGGCTAGTTGCAGATTTTATTTCTGGTTCGTTGCTGTTTACGGCAGTGGAAACTGCATACTCAGCGATTTCCTGTGCACCGGCCAGCAAGGGCCGGGTGCGTTTCAAAATCGCTTTGACGCGCGCCGCCAATTCCCTTGGGCTAAATGGTTTCACTACATAATCATCGGCACCTATTTCCAACCCGACGACACGATCCAGTTCAGCACCGCGTGCGGTTAAAAAAATAACCGGCACTTCGGAAAATTTACGCAACTGTTTGCACGCTTCAAATCCAGTGGTATCTGGTAAACCTACATCCATCACTACCAAATCCACCACATTGTTTTTTAAATAATCCAGCGCTTTATGGGCCAACGTTTCCCAATGGGTGGAAAAGCTTTCGGCTTGAAGCACGAAAACCAGGCTTTCGGCAATGGAGGGTTCGTCTTCCAGAATTAATATATGGGGCATGTATTAAGTGTTCCTGCATACTTTCCCCACATGGTAAAGCTTGAATCTGGCAGTAAGCAAGCGCTGGTACAGTATTGCGAACTAACATTGTGTAGCCACTATAAATTCAGGGGCTATCTCATCAAAACTACCTCATCAAAAGACCGGCGATGACGACAAAAAATAAATAAAAGCAGGGAACAATACCTATCAAAAATGCGAGGGTGCGCAGTTTGTCCAGATTAGCAAGATAAAAGAATCCATGTAGCACACGTGCGATCAGAACAATTATTGCTGCGAGTGCAAGGTGAGGTGGATCTGCCCGCGTTGCAGCCACGGCCAGTAACGCGGCGCTATAAATTATCAACGCTTCCCAGGCATTTTGCTGGGCTGCGACAGCGCGTGCACCCGGGCCTTCCAATTGTGCGTATTGCTCGCGTGGTTGTTGGTTATTGATAGCCCCTAATTGTTGCTTCCGATAATAAGCCGAGATCAGCGTCATCACATAAGGCAAGAGGCATAAGCAGAACAAAACAATAATTGCAGCTCTCATGGTGCAGGCTCCCTGTTGAATGTGGCGCAGATGGTAAAAGTGGTGCAGATAAAAAATGGACTGCAAAGCCTGCAGAAGGTTGCATTGTCGTGTCTGATAACTTTAAACAGCATGTTTCTATACAAAGTTAATAATAAAAAAGGTGTCAATAAAAAACGTAATGAACAAAATGGGTTTAATTGTCGTCCAATTGTCATCAGGAACTGGTGTGGTAGGTATTCCGATGAATTTTGAGCGAATTCGCAGTCACAAAGCAGGATCTATTATTGGCGCTGTAGCGCTGACATTACTCATTGCAATAATTGGCATTATCGTATTTTCGGAACCATTGGTGCGCTGGTTTGTTGAGGAGCGAGGCAGTAAAACAACAGGGCGAGAACTTACTATTGATGGTCCGCTGGCCATTGATTGGCATTGGACCTATACCGCAGTCCACGCTAAAAATATTCGGTTAAGCAACGCGGAGGGTTATCGCGAGCCGGATATGATTTCTATTGAAACTCTGGATCTCACTATCAAACCCTGGAAATTATTAATAGGTCGATTGGAGTTGGGTAGTATTTCGGTAGAGAAACCCGTGATTATTCTTGAGAGAAAATCCATTGATGATGCCAATTGGAATTTCCCATTCATGGCTGAAAGTAGTGATGATAGTGGATCAGCCTTCAGCAATTTTGAATTGAAAGACCGGATTGAAATTAAAAATGGTCGACTCATTTTCCGCAATGCGGTGCGTGAACTTAATCTGGATTTAAAGCTGGATTCGGTAAAGGCGGAGAGTAATGATAGTTTAGATAAAAAAATCGATAAAAAATATGAGTTTACCTTGTCAGGTAATGGAAAATTACAAAACCGCCCGCTCACAGTGAGCGTATCTGGCGGTTCCCTTGATGCATTGCGCGATCCTGAGGCCGATTTCCCCTTGCTATTTAAACTGAATATGGGGCAAACCCGCGTAGAGCTAAATGGTGTATTTAACGATGCATTTAATTTCAGCGGTATAGATGCGACGTTAAAAATTGTGGGCGATAACCTCGCTGATCTTTTTTATCTGACCGCAATTCCATTACCACCAACACCACCTTATACCCTGGAAGGCCAACTCACTAAAAACGGTGGCGTATGGGGCTATGATAACTTTACTGGTAAAGTGGGCGAAAGCGATTTGTCGGGAACGCTTTCATACGATGTCACTGGTCCGCGTGGTTTCCTTAAAGCGAATTTACTTTCCAATGTTCTGGATAGTGCTGATCTGGGTGGTTTTATCGGGCTCCCGCCATCCCCTGAAAATGAAGCGGTTACTGCCGAGCAAAAACAAGCGGCAGCGGAGAAAAAAGCCAGTTCAAGATTAATTCCGGATGTGCCCTTAAATGTAGAGCGCCTGCGCGCAACAGATTTGGATGTAACGCTAAAAGCGAAAAAAATTAATGCGCCCAATGTGCCATTCAAAGGAATGGAAGTTCGCTTCCTTTTAAAAGATGGACAACTTCGGCTCGATCCATTTAATGCGGTGTTAGCAGATGGGACTGTCGATGGAGCTATTGTTATCGATGCTCGCCCCGATATTCCTCCTATGAGTATGAAATTGAACTTGCGCAATCTGAGTCTGAATAAATTTTTTGAAAATACGCGCTTTGCATCAACCACGAAAGGATTTTTCGGTGGGAATTTTTCTATAAGTGGTAGGGGGGCATCGTTAGCTGATGTACTGGGAACCAGTAATGGCGAGATGGCAATTATTATGTCTGGGGGGCAAATCAGCTTGCTGTTAATTGAAGCGTCCGATGTGGATATTGGGGAGGCATTGCCGTTATTTTTAGGCAAAGATAAGTCCACCAAAATTCGCTGTGGTGTGGCTGACTTCAACGTAAAAGAAGGGCAGCTCAATTCCAAAACGTTTGTATTGGATACTAATGATTCAACATTGGTCGGAAGAATTGGCATTGATTTAAAAGAAGAAAAAATCGATGCGCGCCTGGATGCAAAACCGAAGGATAACAGCATCCTTTCTGCGCGCATTCCTATCACTTTATCGGGTAATTTAAAATCACCCAGAATTGGTTTGGATAGTGAAAAAGCTGGGGCTCGTAGCGCCGCTGCAATTGCCCTCGGAACCTTGCTTTCTCCATTTGCAGCCTTACTTGCATTTATTGAAAGTGGTGATGCCAAAGATGCCGATTGTCGGGCACTGATTACGGCGGCAAAAAAACAATAGGGCATTATGTGTATATTGACGCTGTTGATGCATAACTATTTGATCTAGGTACATAAGGAAATTACCGGGGCAATAATGGTGGTCAAGAGTTCAATAAGATGCAATTTAGATCACAAAAATAGCCTATTTATAAAAGGAAAAATGGCATGCCCTTACACACTTCAGGAAAACGAATTATTGCTTATTATGCCGTTTTAATACTGACATTCCTCGTGGGTTTTGTTACCGGCGGAATTCAGAAAACCTATGATCCTGAAGGCTGCAATAACGCTATTAAAGAGGGAAGTGGTGCACCTGCGACAAAAGAGAACATCCAATAAATCATTTCTGCATTAACCAAGCTGTAGAATCTATAGATTTCATCAATCTGTCAGGCTCTTTTGATGAAATTACTTCACTGGCTGTCGGCTAAATATCTTCTAAAATTTTCCCTGCAATAGGAAAATAGTATTCCTGTTTGCCCGATTAAAATCCTCTTTTGTTTTCGCCAAAAATTACATTTTTCAATTTAATCCGTTTCAGTCACTAGGGCTACCGCTAAGGATTATCACTAAAGGATAAGTATCATGAAGCATCTACGCTGGTTTCTCGCAACAATCTTGTGTTTTTTTTCTTTGCAGAGTTCTGCTCTTATTATCGTTGATGTGATTAAGGATGTACCGCTTGAAACAGGGTATACCGGTTTTTCCACTAATATGCGTGAACATGGTTATAACCCCGAAACCGATATTGCCCATAGCATCACTTTATTTTTGAGCTTCCGTGAAATTGTGGATGACGGTAATGATTGGGATGCCGGCACCACCGAGTTTTTAATATTCCATGCAATGCCTTGGGGCTATCGGGAGTTAGTTTATGCAGATGTGGATACAGAAACTATCGCGTTCGGTTTGAGTTGGGCGCCCGGGGAGGATACCTGTGCAATTTGGGATATGGATGACAACTGTACTTATGATCCCGTTAAAAGTGGTAACTTTGGAATTGCGATGTCAAATTACTCCACTAATCTGGTAATGAATGAAGTGCGGTGGGAGCTTGAGGTTACACGCACCGCAGTCAGTGAGCCTTCAATTATTATTTTGTTGCTATTGAGTATGCTTGGTTTGGGCAATTTTTGCCGCAAAGCCTGTATTGATAAATAGCTCTAATTCACTGTTAATAAAGCGGCATTCAGCCGCTTTATTTTTTTGTTGAGTAGATAATTCATCTTTAATCGTGGCATGAACTTAGCCACCGAAATTTTGTCATTAAAACAGGGTGGGATGTTTAGCGGCCCTGAAAAATTAAGGATGGATTATGAAAAATCCACTCATCTGCAGCGTGTGCCTTACAATGCAAATACTCTGCGTCAGTTGTACCCATACAGAGGTAGCGAATTCTGAAGGGCCAGTGGTCAATACAATTGACATCACTTCAGTGAATCTGGCGAGCCCTGATGATCGTTTCGGTGAATTATTTATTGCTGTCCAAACCTCGGGGATGTTCAGTGATTCCAAAACATTTGTCGATGCGATTCCTTTAAATTCTGATAAACAGATCCTGGCAAGTTATCTACTCAGCAAAAACCAACCAGGTTTCCGATTAAACGATTTTGTAGCAGAAAATTTTGCGGTGCCATTGGATAGTCCGACCCATTTTATAACCGACTCATCCAAAACTGCTGTAGAACATATGAACATCCTGTGGGATGTATTAACCCGCCAACCCGGTACGGTGACTAATACCGGAACACTGATTCCTATTCCCAAACCCTATGTTGTTCCTGGTGGCCGTTTCCGCGAAATTTACTATTGGGACAGTTACTTCACTATGTTGGGTTTGGAAGCATCTGATCGTTGGGATCTGATTGAAAATATGGTGGATAATTTTTCCTATCTTATCGATACCCTCGGTTTTATTCCTAATGGCAACCGCACATATTATCTATCGCGGTCGCAACCGCCGTTTTATTCGCTAATGGTAAAATTGCTTGCAAAAAAGCAGGGTGCGACCGTGCTGGAAAAATACGCTGCGCAACTGCAGAAAGAATATGATTTCTGGATGGATGGTGCAGCAGAATTAACACATGAAAAGCCGGCATATAAACGGGTAGTTTTATTGCCTGACGGCGCAGTTATGAATCGTTACTGGGATGACCGTGCTACACCGCGCCCGGAATCCTATATTGAAGATATCGAGTTGGTAAAAGCGCATCGCCTTCCTGTTGAACGTTATCGCGATATTCGCGCTGCGGCAGAATCCGGATGGGACTTTAGCGGCCGTTGGTTTAAGGACCACGGCAATATGTCGAGCATTCATACCACCGAGATCCTCCCCATTGATTTAAATGCATTGCTTTATCACCACGAAATTGTATTGGCCGAAGCCTATTTGCAAGCAGGGAACACCGCGCTGCATAAAAAATATAGGGTACTTGCAGAACAACGGAAGCAGGCATTGCAGCGTTATATGTGGGATGACCGCGATGGTTTTTTTCACGATTATGATTTTATTTCCAAACGGCCAACGCACAATAAATCGCTCGCGGCTATGTTTCCTTTATATTTTATGATGGCTGAACCACATCAGGCAGAGCGCATAGCGGATACCATTGAACGTGAATTTTTAAAACCCGGCGGGGTGACAACTACATTAAATAACACCCATCAGCAATGGGATGCTCCCAATGGGTGGGCACCATTGCATTGGATAACGATTAAAGGCTTACAAAACTATCAGCACCGTAAGTTAGCAACGACGATTCAGCAGCGTTGGATCACTGTAAATCTTCGTGTGTATAAGAATACTGGCAAGATGGTAGAAAAATACAATGTTTATGATCTTGAGCTGGAAGCCGGTGGTGGAGAGTATCCAGTTCAGGATGGTTTTGGCTGGACGAATGGCGTGTTATTGAAGTTGTTGGATAAATAATGTAAAAGCGATTTTTAATAATCGTTTTTACATTATTTTTTATTAACGTTAATTATTCACGTATTATTTTCGACGCAATATTTTTCTTCGGTCCAATGGATCTATTTCTGCTAATTCTGCCTCATCCAAACCACCACCGGCGCCAATCTCATTATCATTTACAATCGACAGGCTTTTATCTGCCGGTTCAAGACTACCTTGTTCTTGTTCATATTGGGAGCGGGCGCCGTCTTCTACAATTAATGTCTCTGGTGTGAGGTCGTCATTCGTTGGCCCCTGACCTGGTTGGGATGCTTCGGTGAGTCCCGCATTTTTACTGCCGGGATCATTTCTTCGGGGCGCGACAGGCTCATCAAATCCTGGTGTTGGTTTGTCATTTTCAAAATCAAGTTCGTCTGCCTCAGCCGGGCGATCATTGGTATTTATCTGTTCAATATTGATTTGTTTGTTACGACTATGTGAACTCATAATTCATACTCCTGAATGGTTCCTTATCGGTTGACGGTTAGTATTGATAAAAATTCATTTTTATTAAAAGTTGATGGGAGTTTTAACCGTTATCTGGTAATAAATTCGGAAGCTGAATTTTTTGTAATTAAAAATTTTATTGTTGATGCCATTATTTTCTTCAACATTAAAAGCAACGGCGCATGGATGCAATTGAATGCACTATTAAATGGGAGTTTAATAGGCTTGCTTTTCCTCTGAAATTTTTATAAAGGAATTATTTTATGAATACTATTCGTGGGTTAACTACCGTTTTTTTGTTGTTTTTATCGCTGCAAAGTTATGCGTTAATAATTACGTATTCAGAAAAGAATTTTTCTATTGAACCTGGGAACTCCGGTTTTTCAGTCAATATGCTGGATTATGGTTACAATCCGCGAACGGATATTGCCAATAACATCAAAGTCTTTTTAAGTTTTCGTGAAATTGTTAATAACGGTGATGATTGGGACGCGGGTACCTGGGAATCGGTAACCTTTTATGGACGGCTGTGGGGATTTCGTGAGTTAACCATTCCCGATGTTAGTACCGAAACTATTGATTTTTCTGCCTATTGGCGGCCCGGTGAAGATACCTGTGTGATATGGGACGTCGATGCCTGTGCGTATGACCCGGTTAAAAGTGGTGGTTTCGGAATTAGCCTATGGACCTGGACTACAAATTTAGCACTGGATGAAGTCCGCTGGGAATTGGATATCACCCGTGCAAAAGTGAATGAACCTTCTGCAGCGATATTATTAATCCTTGGATTGGTTTGCTTAAGGCGCTTACGTTCAAAAATATAAATACTGAAAGGCGGCAATTGCCGCCTTTTTTATCGCATGTCTATGAATGCCCTGAAGCAATAACGATCAGTCAGCATATCCGCTTAAGAAATCTTCAGTGTAATGTTGACTTTGTCGGCGATTACTTCTAAGGAAGTGAGCGCCTTTGCGGCCGCTATCTCCGGCTTCGTCCGCATTGCGTTTAAAGTGTCTTCCATTTCTACCAAACAGTTTTGCGGTGCCTGTTTTTCCTTGCGATTTCTCTCTTTGCGATCTGGACATGATAGATATCTCTGTTGTGCTGGGTTTTTTTCAGATATTGCAATAACGAGGCCAGTTATTTCTTCGATTATAGGAGTATGATTTTATTGGGAAAAATATTTGTGGCTGATATATTCAGGGCAAAGTTTTGAATTATTTGCAGGCTGGAAACCAGTGAATGGAAGAATTTACATGCGTATCCGGACAATGATTTTGATCTTGTGGCGGGCTGCTTTCGGAGCATTTTCTTATCGTTGATGTGAAATGCACAAAGGTTTTTTTGTTCCCCGATAACGGGGCTCGCTTTTTGCAAAAAAAAACGAACCGTTTACACATAACGGCAACTGCTCTTCAATTTAAGCACTGGCAATGCTCCTCTATAAAACTTTAAATATTACTCTGCTGTCGGATTAACGCACTTGCTAATTCACTTCATTGGGGGGCTTTACAATGAATTGCGTAAATAAAATTCCAGGTAAAAAAATTTTGGCGGGTATTGTGTTGTCGCTTGGTGCGATGAGTGCAATTGCACAAAGTAGTGGATCTTCATCATCCTTTGCTGGATACGGTATTAATCCAACATTACCTGCACCCGAAAAAAAACTGCTGCCAACAGTGAATGTTGCACCTGCTAAAGGATGGCCGGGGAAAACCTTGCCAACACCGGCGTCGGGTACGAAGGTCGGTATATTTGCCAAGGATTTACAGCATCCACGCTGGTTGTATTTGCTGCCGAATGGTGATGTGCTGGTTGCAGAAACCAATGCTCCGCCGCGAGAAAACAAGGGCTTTCGCGCATGGGTGACCGGTTTGTTTATGAAGAAGGCGGGATCAACTGGTGAAAGTGCTAATCGAATAACGCTTTTACGCGATACCGATAATGATGGTGTTGCTGATCTTCGTTCACCATTTCTGGAAGGATTAAATTCACCCTTTGGCATGGCATTAGTCGGAAGCAATTTGTATATCGCTAATACCGATGCGATTGTGCATTTTGATTACAGCCTTGGTGATACCAAAATTACCTCACCGGGAACTAAATTGGTGGATTTACCTGGTGGCCCAATTAATCATCATTGGACTAAAAATATTATCGCCAGCGCTGATGGATCTATGTTGTATGCGACGGTCGGTTCCAATAGCAATGTTGGTGAAGCGGGAATGGCAGCCGAAGAAGATCGCGCAGCAATATTGGCAGTTGAAATCCGCACGGGGAAACGCGAGGTTTTTGCGTCGGGATTACGTAATCCCAATGGCCTCGCATGGCATCCGCAAACGGGCGAATTATGGACGGTAGTTAACGAACGCGATGAATTGGGTAATGATTTAGTACCAGATTATTTAACCTCGGTAAAAAAGGGCGGCTTTTACGGCTGGCCTTACAGTTATTTTGGCCAACATGTTGATGAGCGTGTTGAACCGCAACAACCTGAATTGGTCCGGCGAGCTATTGTTCCTGATTATGCGTTAGGTGCACACACCGCGTCGTTGGGTTTGGCATGGTCTGGGGGCAACAGCCTTCCTTCGCAATTTGCAAAAGGCATGTTTATTGGTCAGCACGGTTCGTGGAATCGTAAACCACATAGCGGATACAAAGTAGTATTTATTCCTTTTGTAGAAGGTAAACCCTCCGGCGCTCCTCCCGTTGATGTACTGAGCGATTTTCTCAGCAAAGAGGGGGATGCACTGGGCCGCCCCGTTGGCGTTATCCTGGACAGCAACGGTGCACTGTTGGTGGCGGATGATGTAGGAAATATTATTTGGCGTGTGAGTTCCTTGTCGCCCTAGTTCATCGTGTGATGATGTTGAAATTTATTGAAGTTGAGTGGATAGAGACATGTTTAAATTTTTACACATAATGCACCTAATATTTAATCTATAAACATCGTGTACAGATTCTTTTTCGTATGAACTAATACATTTCTGTCCGGTCATGAATTATGTGACTTAAAAAATCGCGTTTTGGTCAGCGTTAAAAATTTACTTATTTTGAGTAAATATGATGAACTGACCCAACTCAAAACTGATAAAAGACAGGTGTTTTTATGAATTATGAAACTCGTGACACTTATGGTATCTACAAAACCAATCCGCTTAGTGAAGACGGTGCTGGACCTGGCCCACGTTTAATGGGGGCAGATACGTTAATTGGTAATGATGTTTACAACCGCGCTGAAGAAGATCTTGGTGATATTAAAGAAATTATGTTAGACGTGGCCAGTGGGAAAATTTCTTACGCTGTATTATCTTTCGGTTCATTCCTGGGGTTCGGTGAGAAATTATTTGCAGTACCCTGGAGTGCGTTGACTCTGGATACTATTAACAAACGTTTTATTTTAGATATCGATAAAAAACGTTTGGAAAATGCACCAGGCTTTGATAAAGATGATTGGCCGGATATGGCGGATGAGACTTGGGCACGAAATGTCCATACTTATTACGGTAGTGAATATCGTGATTTGAATATTAATAATTAATTTACGTCGCCCGAATATTTTAATTAACGGAAAAAAATAAAGGTGGAATTTTCCACCTTTATTTTTTGTATGAGAAGAAACTTTCACAGCATAACGCCATCGGCATAAATGATTCTACCGAAGCACGTAATCTCGCTAATCTGGTCAAGCATCTTTTCGGCGGAGTTTTCCGCATCCTTTTCACAAATCAGGTTTGGACTAATCACCCATAATATATGCGCCAGATCACCACTGAATTTCCGTTGGTAGCCAATTAACCCTGCATATCCAGGTCCATATTTCATTGCGTCTGTCCACGCAATGTGATGTTCAAATTCTTTAACCATGATTAAACTCCCACAATATTAAAAATCATTTTTAAATATTAGAGAGCGTTCACATCGGCAGGTTCAGATATTGGCTAATCATGGAAGCTGTTTTTTTAAAAGAGGCAGATTGTGTCGCTGGAATTTAGAAAATTAATGATTCAGATGAAAGGTTATGCTGTAACTGCGGTTATGAGCCATAGCTCATAACCGCAGGTTGACATGATTTTCAGGGGATAAGCTCAACACGAATTGAATGGATATTGTCATTCAATGCACCGACAAATGAGACATCCGATGTGTATTGCACACCAGTGCCCGAAAGATCGCTACTGGTGAAAAGTGTGACGCGATAACCTAAAGGAACTTTAACAGAGGATACGCCGGAGTTTGCGCTGTTTGGATCAAACCATGAGCCTGGTGCACCGCGTATGATTAAATCATTCGGTGTGTAATTACCGACATCGAGTTTGAAGCCAAAGCCTTCAAAGTTGGCGTGCTCATACACAGTGATTCCTTGTGTCGCTGGTAGTGGTGCAGGTTGCTCGCCATAGAGTGCACCTTTTTCAACAGAATAGAAATACCATAGGTGATCAACATCATAGCCGGTCCATTGTGCCCATATATCATTGGTGTATTGCCCGTTGCGTAACAGTTGATTCAATTGATCCACACGCGAACTTCCGCCGCCCGCGTAATTTGCATCGATCCATTGTAAAAAGCTCGCCGCTACACCGTAACCATTGCTGTAATGTTGCCCGTAACGATATTGCTGCAATGACCAACCGAGATTACTCAATCCATACTCATTGCGGACAAAATCAGCAATACCTTCAGTTAACCAACCCGGCACATTTCCAAACGAATATGCCTGAATAATATGCATGCCTTCGTGCACCATAATATCGGTGTCGTGCGGGTAATCGAGCATCCATTGTCTTTTTACGGTAATGCGATCACCACCAGCGTAGGCAGGAGGATCTATGTCGCGTATATCCAGATAAACGGTTTGCGGCGCACTGGTATTAAAGCGCGCAAATAATTGCGGATACACTGTATGGAATGTGCATACCAGATTATTTAATGTGTTGTTATTAAATGCCCCTTCTACGCTAACAATTAAATTGATATTGCTTTGGCAGCCACTTACCGGTTGGCCGGAGAAACGTAAATTATCCACCACAATAGCGTTACTGGTATTGGGAACGCTCAATACCAGTTTAATCACCAGATCCGAATAATTTTGCTTCAGTGCAGTTTCAATATTAGTGGGAATTGGAATAGATAATTTATGAAATGTATTTGCAGATAAGTTCGCAAGATTTGCGGATCCGACCCAGGCGCTGTAAAGCCCCAGCGTTGGGCTGGAAACAGAAAGCTGGACCTGGCCCCAGGAGAATACGGTTGGAACCTGAA
The DNA here is from genome assembly GCA_021151825.1 of Cellvibrionaceae bacterium. GTDB lineage: Bacteria > Pseudomonadota > Gammaproteobacteria > Pseudomonadales > Cellvibrionaceae > Cellvibrio. Next base: position 70,083 of record JAGKWQ010000012.1, on the reverse strand, counting down.
CATCTATTTCAAACGCTTGGGAAACGTTTGAAAGTGTCGGCAATGGTGCAGAGCTTAATTGGGTATAAGAAAAATTATTGATGGCAATAGCAGAGTTGCCCTGCGAATGTACATTGGTGTTTGCCAAGGTTCCCGAGCTGGCTGACCAGTGTTGGGTTGATTCAAAACCAAATATATCTGTTTGGGTTTGTGCTACTGCATTCGATGAAAAAATGGTTGCCATCAACACACCAGCAAATTGCGCTAGCATTTTCCTTGCGCATATCTTTTTTAAAAAAGTATGTGAATGTAGAATTTTTGAAAACATTTTGCGAATGGGGTACTTCATCTTGCTCTCCATTGTTCACATTAATGACTAATCTGATATCAAATTTTTGCTCGCACCAAACGGTGTTGAGCCCGGTGATCATCAGGCAGATCTGTGACAAAAAGAAGATTAAATTTTACGTTAGGAAAAATTTTGTCGGCTGAATTTGTATAAAATTATTTTATTTTTAACGAATTTTATAGAAATATTTTTTGCGCGAAGGACGATCACAAAAATACAAAATATTACACTGATGGTTTTTAATCAGGTTCGCTAACGTAACTGGCTGTCTTTACTGCCGCGACGATTAATAGGGGAGTGAATGGGTTTTTCTTTGTCATGTTCTTCCTGGCATTTAACACATAACCGCACACCGGGGATTGCTATACGACGCCCCTCCGGAATCGGTGCATCACATTTCTCACAATAGGTGAGACTTTCACCAACAGGAATACGGTTGCGCGCTTGTTGCACGGCATCGTCAATGCTTGCATCTATTTGGTCCTGAACGGCACCGTCCCGCGTCCAACCTCCGGCCATTCGCTAATCCTCGTTTGCATTTCTATATTAGCGTTGCGATTGTGCTATATGGCAGCAGCTAAATGTTAGCTGCTGCCATATAAATTGGGTTGTAGAGAGAAAATAAAGTTCAGTTTTGTTTCGAAAGTTCAGTTTTGTTTCGAAAGTTCAGTTTTGTTTCGTTTGACGGGGTGTGCCTGTAAATAAAAAAACGGCAACCCAGGTTGCCGTTTTTTTATTGTTAATCCATTCCTTGATTACATTTCCTATTAATTTTTCTTATTAAGCATTACTGACAGCTGCGTACTAACGTCCAGGCATTATTCCATGCCCAGCCAGTGCCAGGTGCATAAGCCCCACCTTGTGAACACCAACCACTTACAGTACAACGATATTCACTGCCACCGTTTTGTACCAATGCATTGTTCGCATAACTTGCACCGTTAACAAACGCAGGTGATGTGCAATTGCCAGTAGTAGGCGCAGAAGATGATGAACGTGCACTGCTGGTTGAAAGGCGTGATGAACTTGTTGAGACAACCACGGACGATGCACTTGAACCATTGTCAGTACATGCACCTAAATCCAGCCAGTAGTTGTATTGACCGGATGTTTCAGTCGGGTTGTTGCCCTGGGTCCAATAGTTGGCAGAGTAACGTCTGTTGTTGTGTTGAACTTGCTGCGGATTGGTGTACGCGGTGCTGGCATTCCAGGTTGGCAGGCCCACGCAAGTGTTATTGGATACACTCGATGTAGTGCCGGTAGACGAGCTCGATACTACGGCAGTAGATGAAGCAACTGATGAACTCGTTGGGGTACCGTAAACAACGTCCACGCATTGATAGAAACCTTCCGGTGCATCAGCTGGATCACGCTGCCAAATACTGTACACAATATGACGACCAGTACGCGCAGGCAGATTAACAACGTGTGTTGAAATTGCTTCACGATCAGCAGGGGCTGATTGATGGATTTGTTCCAAATCAGACCACTTCAATGGCGCTGCGCCAGGATTAAAACCTTCTTTCGTAATGTAATAACGGAAATAAGTTGTTTTATGTTGTGCAGTGTTGGTCCACACAAATGCACGAGGACCCGCAGTAACTACTGTGGCTGGCCAATCATTTCTCGCGAGATCCAATCCACCGAAACCACCTTTACCTGCGCTACACAATTTACCATCGGGGATCAGGCTTTGATGATTATTGTTGGCGCCACCGATATTAACGGACTGTGGTTCATATTGGCTTGCATTGCCTGCAGCTGCAGCAGCAATACATGCGGGCGCACTGCCACCACCTTGTGCACCGGTACATACGAATGCACGGCTTTTGGGGCTGGAAATATAACCGTGTGCACTAACTTCTACTGCGCTCAATAACGCAGCAGAACCTATTAATGCCGATAAGCTTACAGCGCTAAATGCTTTAACACGGGAAACAACAGAAGGATTATTCATTATTCTCACTTTCACTTCTCCACATTTATTAATGTCGATATGTTGATGGAATTTATCAAAAGGGATTTTTGATATTTTTGAAGAATAAAATTTAACAATAAAAATTTTATTCGGGCGTTGAGTCTACGATGCTCAATTTAAAACACCAGTCTGACTTTTCGCTTTTGCAGGGTTTTAGCGTTCGACTTTACGATGAAAAAAAACGCACTTGTGTGAATGAAAATTTATGCGTCATTCGTCATCGTATTAACGGAAGGGAAATAACTAATTCACCGGGAGAGGGAGCTAAACCATTCAATTTGAACTTAGTCTTTTTAGTTGTTTCCTAAAGGATGAAAGAATTTTTTTAGGAGCAGGGCAATGAAGTCAACTAGTGCACAAACCCGATACCAACGCCATCTCCAGCACCGCCAAACGGGCGGGGAGCAAACCGACGAGCTCTTCATTAACAACCCGGATCACCCTGTGAAAGCGACAGAGCAGGGTAATCAGACGCATGAAGTTGACTTTGTGGAGGGGCAAGACCATAAGCCGCACCAAAACCCGGCAGAACGTATTCCCGATGACATCAATACGCAGGAACGTTAATCTTTGTTGAACGACGCGACTATGAATTGAACAGGCTCCTGTAGAGCAAGCTGTATGTGGGGTCGGGCCGGTTACCAAAATGACATCCACAGAGTTATCCACAGGTTCTGTGGATAGTCTCACTCTACCCACCCGTTCATATCGATAAAATGTTATCGGGCATAGTATTTGCTCCGTCACTCTTATTGCTCTATTCACCAGGCTGATTTTAGGGATAAGGATTGCCTGCATAAATGTGGCGGAAATCTGGCGGCGGGTAAATCTGCCGCTAAAGAGGGGAAAGTGGCATTAAATTTACTATTTTTATCGTCTTAATGGGTATGCATTGCATCGGTGCGCTTGCATAGATTCGTGCACCTTTGTAATCTGCGCGCCCGCCCAAAAGCCCGAATAATCCTAAATGATGTGAGCACCCCATAAAGGTTTGGGCATGGATTGGTCTGATTGATAGTGATCCAATCGTCATTTTCTACCCCTTGCCTTGAGTGATGGCGTAGAATGCCGCCCTCTTTTTGGTGATTCGCTTGTGCGTTTTTTAATCCCTCGATTTGTTGGAGAAGCCTAATGTTAAAGCTGCCTGAAACCCTGCGCGAAAACGTCCGCCTGCTAGGGGAACTTCTGGGTGAAACAATTCACGCCCACGAAGGCGAAGAGCTGTTTTCCAAGGTCGAAGGTATTCGCAAATTAGGTAAGGCAATTACCAAGGCTGAAAATGGTGACTCTGCGCCTTTGGTAGCGATGCTGAGTAGCTTGAATGATCAGGATATTCTGCCGATCGTTCGCGCGTTTAACCAATTCCTTAACCTGGCTAATATTGCGGACCAGGAATACTTCTCCAGCGCTGAAGCCGAGCGCGAAGACAGCTTGCAGACCATGATCCAGGAGTTCTCCCAGGCTCATGGTAAAAATGCACTGACCGAAATTATCAATAAGTTGCGTATCGAGCTGGTTTTGACCGCTCACCCGACTGAGGTGACTCGCCGCACCCTGATTCGCAAGTATGACCAGATTGTAGATACCCTCGCTGATCGCCAGAACGGCAGCTTGCTTACCTTTGAACAAGACAAGTTGCGTGGCCGTTTGCACCGTTTGGTCGAGGAAATCTGGGCCACTGATGAAATCCGTACCACTCGTCCCACCGCTGTTGACGAAGCCAAATGGGGTTTTGCGGTTATCGAGAATAGCTTGTGGCAAGCGGTTCCGGACTTTATTCGTCACCTGGATCGTATGTGCACCCGTCATTTGGGTGAATCACTGCCGGTGGATATTCGCCCCATCAAGTTTTATTCCTGGATGGGCGGTGACCGCGATGGCAACCCCAATGTAACTCACAAAATTACCCGTGAAGTGCTGCTGCTTGGCCGCTGGATGGCTGCCGAGTTGTACTCGCGTGATATTTATAGCCTGGGCGGCGATTTGAGTATGAGCGAAGCGAGCGATGAATTGCGCGCGCGCTATCCGGACAGTGCTACCCCGTACCGCGATGCGATGTACGATTTACGTCGTCGCATCCAGGCCACGTTGGAATGGGCTGAAGCTCGCTTGCAAGGCCGTGCAGTGGAAGTGCCTACTGATTTGATCACCAGCCGCGAAGATTTGCTGTCCCCGTTAATGTTGTGTTTCCGTTCATTGAACGAAGTTGGTTTGCCGCATATTGCCAATGGCCCATTGGTTGACACTATTCGCCGTATTCACTGCTTTGGTATCAACCTGGTGCCGCTCGATATTCGTCAGGACGGCGACCGCCACGTAAAGGCCATTGATGAATTGGTGCAGTACCTTGGCCTGGGTGATTACCGCGCATGGTCAGAGGAAGAGCGTCAGGCATTCCTGTTGGAATCATTAACCAGTAAGCGTCCGTTGTTGCCATCGGTATGGCCGGTGAGTGATGAAACTGCTGAAGTGTTGGCGACCTGCCGTGTGGTAGCGCAAGAACCGCGCGAGATCCTCTCTCACTACATTATTTCCATGGCCCAGCAGCCTTCTGATGTATTGGCTGTTGCACTCTTGCTGAAAGAGTGCGGTATGACCTGGAACATGCCAATTGTGCCGTTATTTGAGACCCTTGATGACCTTGATCGTGCTCCTATCGTGATGGAGCGCTTGTGGGATTTGGAGTGGTATCAGCAGTATTCTGCGCATCAACAGACTGTAATGATCGGCTATTCGGATTCTGCGAAAGACGCCGGTAAGCTTGCCGCAACCTGGGCGCAATATAAAGCACAGGAAAAGTTGGTGGCGTTGGCCGATAAGTTTGATGTGTCTCTGGTACTGTTCCATGGTCGTGGCGGTACTGTTGGCCGTGGCGGTGGTCCGGTTGAGAAAGCGATGGCATCACAACCACCAGGATCGGTGAAGGGGCGTATCCGTGTGACCGAGCAAGGCGAGATGATCCGCTACAAATTCGGTTTGCCGCGAGTAGCATTCAGCAGCCTGTCTTCCTATGTAGTAGCAACCTTGCGTGCAACCATGTCGCCTAATGCTGCACCTAAAGATGAATGGCGTGATCTGATCGAGCGTATGGGTAAAGCCAGCCTTGAGGCTTACCGCAGTGTTGTGCGTGGCCATAAAGACTTCGTACCTTATTTCCGTAATCTGACCCCAGAACAAGAGTTGAGCCTTCTGGCATTGGGTAGTCGCCCTGCCAAGCGTAAATCCACCGGTGGTGTAGAGAGTTTGCGCGCAATTCCCTGGGTGTTTGCCTGGACACAAGTCCGTTTGAACTTACCCGCATGGCTGGGTACTCGCCAATCGTTCGAATACGCGTTGGAAAATGATCCAGCATTGCTGCAAGACATGGTTAGTAACTGGCCGTTCTTTTCCAGTTTCCTTGACCTTTTGGAAATGGTCATTGGTAAGGCGGATGGCCCGATCTGTACCTATTACGAAGAGCAATTAGTGCCGGTTGAATATCGTGGTTTGGGGCAGGAATTGCGCGGTGATTTGAAAGCGCTTGAAGGCCTGATTAATAACATGAAGAAGCAAGATACGCTGCTTGCAGACGACCCAATGTTGCGTCAATCGCTGGAAGTGCGTAAGCCTTATGTTGATCCGCTGAACTACTTGCAAGCCGAGCTGCTTAAGCGTTATCGCAGTAGCGAGACCATCAGTCCTGATCTGGAGCGTGCACTTAAAGTGACCATGGCTGGTATTGCCGCAGGTATGCGCAACACTGGTTGATTTGTAATCGATGCTGGCGGCCAATTTATGGCCGCTAGTAGTTGTTACTTTCCTGTTTCCTTTCTACCCTCTCGTGAAAACGCCTTATCACCATTTTTTCTATAGGTCGCCTATTTCCACCCGACGGAGTTGGCAGATCTTCTTAAAAAGCCGTTCGGTATATAATTTGAACTGGTTATCGCAAATTCGCTTGGCATTTAAAGGCTTTGTCGTTAAAGTTTATTTAAGCGCGCACCTGACAGCGCAGTCATTTAAAAAAACAATAATCAATACCACGCAAATAGCTTCGCTCCAGAAGCAATACTACACGACTCATTTTGGACTACGGTCACCTATGGATGGTACTGCTTTGAGGCTTGTCTCAGCAGCTATTGGAAAATCGTTTTGTTTTTAATAGCTAAAAAATATAGATATTAATTTTTTATACTCAAAATCAATGTGTGTTAGAGGTGTTTTACGATGAAATCGGTTACCTCAATGAGGGTGAGGTTTGGTTTTCAGCGGGCGTTTACGTTGATCGAACTTATGATCACTGTAGCTATTGTGGCAATCCTTGCTGCTATCGCGTTTCCTGCCTACAGCAGCTATGTCGCTAAAAGTGAAATTCGCTCGGTCCAGGCGGATTTGCTTGCACTGAGCCTGAATTTTGAAAATCGCTATCAGCGCACTTTGGTTTATCCCACATTGACAAGTGAGCAAAAGGCCAACAAGGCCGGTATTCAGGGGTATTTCACTGGCTGGACGTCAAGTGCCTCCAACTTTGAGTTCAAGGTTGAGGACAGCACTTCATCAACTTACAAGATATCTGCTGTGGGTGTTAGCAGCAGCCGCCAAAAAGATTGCACGATCAGCCTTACCCATCGTAATGAGCGCGAAGTGTCCGGTTGCAAATACAATCCGGGTAGTTCATGGCTATGAAGCAACAAGGCGTGACTTTAGTTGAACTGATGATTGTTCTGTTGATCATTGGCCTTATCGCAGTTGCAGCTTCGCCATTTACTTCTGCTTGGGTAAAGGATGCGAAGGTTGCTGAAGGTGCTTCTGCGGTTGAGGAGGCCATAGGTAGGGCCAAAGCGGCGGCATTGCGCAATACCGCGCGCGTAACCGGCGATAAACCGGCGAGCAGGGTCTGTTTTGCTTCATCAGAAATCAAGGTAGTAGTCCCGGCCACTTCAACTCAGGAAGTCAAATGCGATTTGACTCCTGTATGGACTGCAAAATTATCTGATGTCGTCACTGTTAAAACCTTTAAGGACAAGGACGATACTACCCCGCTGGAGTGGTCGTGCAGTTGCTTCAATAACAAAGGCTTGGCAATGACGGACTCAGCAAATTGCAATGGATGCAGCGTTAACCTGAATTTTAAATTTACCCATGATGGACACACTGGAGTTGATGGTGATGAACGCAGCTTTTACTAAATCATCGCAGTTGCAGAAGGCACCCGTTGAGCTTGCCTCCAAATTCACGCAATTGGGCGGGATGATGATTGAATCACTTATTGGCTTGCTGATCCTTAGTGTTATTGGGGGTGGTGTAATGCATGCGACAGCACGTATGGCAAATACCCAGCAACAGCAAACAGTGAATAACATCACTGTAAATCAAATGCGCAGTATGTTGGTGAATCGCACTACTTCTGCTGGTGCAGATTTATGTGCGGCCGGCAGTAATCCCAAAGTAAAGTTGCCTGGGCAGACTGAAGAAACAGCAGTAGTTGTTAAAGGTTGCAGTAACGTCAATATGCAGATTACTAATGTGAAAACCGGATCAACTACGTTGGGTGCGCAAACTGTATCGAGTATGCGCCCTGTTGTTCTGGAAGTTGGCACTGAGGTCAACAAGGTCCGTGTCGGTGGTGTTGAGGTGCGTGATGCGACCGCTCCATAAGCAGTCTTTTTTCTTCCAAAAAGGTGTTTCACTGATCAGTTTAATGGTCGGGCTATTGCTCGCCATGATCAGTATTCTTGCAGGAATGGTGCTCTACAAAAACATTGTGCAATCCTCGGTGCAAGCGCGCAGCGATGCCTTGCAAGATGGCCAAATCGCATCAGCAATGCTGACATTGCAATTGGAATTGCAAAGCGCTGGCTATGGCATTGCGAAAGATCCCAGCAAGACGCATGTGCAATTAGTCGACGGCAAGACACTGTATTGGCGATTCAATGATGGTTCATCCAAATGCAGAAGTTTTCGTATCGAAGACAATGAAGCGGGCACGCATCGTAAATTAGTGTTGCTCAAGCTCAAAACGGGCTGCGATGAAACTTCTGCACTTACTTCGTTCAGTTGGAATGAGGCAGATAAGGTCGAAGTAAATCCACTCGCTGAGTTTCGTAAGTCTGAGGCTACAGCTGTAGATTTACCAGTTATCACCATTGACTCCATTGCTCCAGCGCCATGTTTTCCTTATGGAATGGGGGCTAAAGAATCCCACCCTCAAATAACTATAACGGCTGATAACGCAGCTATTACTGCGGCCAAGAAAGTTGATGCTACGGCGGCAGGTCCCAATGCGCCATTTCGTTATGATTTTTGTTTATCCAATCTTTAATTTCTACATGTCGAGCAGACGCTATGAAAACGATTAAAGCAGCATTAGGAATTGGTGTTCGTCGTGCAGGCCAGCGCAAGCAAACCGGTGTAGCTACCATTCTGGTTATTTTGATGGTCGGGGTGGGGCTGGTTGCTGTATCTGTGGGTACTATGCATACCATGCGCAATTCGCAGGAGCGACAATTGGTTGCGCACTCTCAGGTCAATGCGCAGGCTGGGGCATGGGCGGCAGTGGAGGCGGTTCGCAAGTTGCTGGGTACGCTGACAGCTGAGCAATTGGCGGGTTTGGTAAAAAATAATGAATGGACTATCAGTGGAACCGGGGTGGAAGGTTTAACACAAATGGCGGTTGTTACCGATATTACCCCACCTGCATCTTCCTCAGAGAAAGATTATAAAATTAAAGCTCAAATCAGTTCAGTGGCAACTGCGGGGCAGTCCTCGTCAACTATTGAAGTGGTTTATGAAGTGAGGCCAGGTGCTACACCTACCCCCTTTGAGTTGACTGGCGTGTTGGATTTTTACAACGATCTTGAAATGAGTGGCGAAATGAATCTCAAGAGTCCTGATGCAGGCTTAAGCTTTAATGTCGATGGTGACTTTAATGCAACCAGCCTTAGCATTACCGGGTCAGGACTCAAGAAAATGGCTGTTACGGGCAACATAACCGTTGGATCAAATATTAAAGTCGAAGAGTTGTGGGCAAAAAATGTCACGATCGTCGGCGGCGCAAGTGCTACAAAAGTTTTCGCGTTTGGTGATCCTGATGCAACGGATGATACCTGTTGTGGTAATGTCAGAATGACAGGGGGAACCGGTGTAACACAAATCAATGCTAATGGATCAGTTGATTCTGGCGGTGGCGGTGTTGATGAAATAAATGCGCGCCGTAATATCAGCATTACTCGTGGCGGCAGCAATCACAAGCGGCTTACTGCTGGCGGTACGGTAACTAATACATCTGGAGGAAACATTACTGAGTTCATCAAATCGATAGGTAATGTGACGCTCAGTGGCGTGACTATGACTGGTTCCCCCGGTGTTCTTTCAAAGGGAAACGTAACAAATAGTGGTAGTGCGACTGTGAGTAAAATTACCGCACTTGGTACTGTTACGGTTAACGCAAATGGAACCGTCGATAACATTAAATCGGGTAGCAACATCTTCCTGACTAATGTGGGAACCAAAACGGTTGAGGCGGTAGGAGATGTTATTTGTACTTTGGGTTATACAGAATACCTCAACATTAAGGCTGGGGGGATGATTAAGGACTGTAAGCCTAGCTCGGTCACTACAATCTATCCTGGGTGGTCCTCAGGCGGTAAGGTTGATACCCCTGTAGTTGACATCACGATTCCTGAAAAAGTACCACCAATTACATTAGATCAACCCAAAGTTAATGCGTGGTTATTACGCTCTGAAGCGAATTATGCACTTGAAATTAATGCTGATGGTTTGCCTCAGGTCACTGTGAAAAGTGTAAAAGGTGTGGCTGACGGAGCATATTTTTTGCGCGCTGTACAAGGCTCTGGTACCAGTAGAGAGTTTTTGTGTAAGACCCTTACCTCGGATAAGACATTGTGTGCAGCCAAAAGCGACAGTAACCCTGTTCATGCATTCTGCTACGGTGAAAGTGACAAGAATTCTTGTATTTCATTCACTGTTGCCGACGGCACATCTATTGATGCCAAGGGTGAAAAAATACGCGATAAATTTACCATTGGTGGTAAAACACTTGTTCCTGGCGTGGTTTGGATTAAAGGCGATGTTGTATTGAATAATGGGACCTACTACAACACCATTATCGCTACTGGTAACGTATCAACTTCAGGTGCAGTAGTTTCTTACGCATTGAATTACGCAGCAGCTTATGAAAAATTAAGCTCTGGCAGTTCCAAAAATGCAGTATGTAAACTCGACTATGCAAATACAGCGGCGGCCAAGGCATTTGAAGGTCAATATCCAACTAATTATTGTGTCGGCGATAAATATACATCTAGTCCTGTGGGTAACATCGGCATCCTGGCCGGTGGTTATAATACGGCAGATGCGTCAGCAGGTTCTCTTTACTCGGGGGGATATATCAATCTGGCGGCAAGTAACGCTATTTACGGAACCGTTGTGTCGGGAAATATCCTGGAAACAGGCGGTAGTACGCACGTCTACGGATATATTTCTGCGGCCGGCTTGAAACAAAATGAAGATGAAAAAAATAAATTAACGCAAAGCACAACAGTAGATTTAACTAACCTGCCGGAAGGTTATGATCCTACAAAAATCCCTGATATGAGTGGGGGAAGCTCAGGCACAACAGCCAAATCTGAAGTCCTCTGGAGCCGCTACCTCTAAAAGATTGGTAGTTTTGCCCTCAAAAAGCGCAAATTGATCCCAAATCAATTTGCGCTTTTTTATTTAAGTTTTTTCCTCCATTCGTCGTCCTGAACTCCTGTATTTACAGCGAGTTAGCTGAGTAATTTCACTCAGCGGGGGCTTTTGACACCTCCTTAATCCCCGTCTATACCTAGAGAACCCTCCTGAGAGCAGATTGCGCAGGGATTCCTACACAACAAACCTGTGTTTTTGCGATTGATATTGACGGAATAAACCATGAGTAATAGCTATTCCAGCGGGAATTCACCCGCATCCTATTCGTCTCCGACAACGGCTGGAAATGTATCCTTATTGGGTATCAGCATTGCAGTTGGTGTGATTATCGTCATTGCATTAGTGGCGATTTTCAGCGGCTCCCTTTCTTTTGTCTGGAAAATACTGCTCGCATTAGCGGCGGTAGCCGCTGCGATCTTTACCTGGATTCAGTCATCCGCCGCCATCAAACAAGCCGAGGCATTGCAAGCCGAGTTAAAGCACGCACAAATTGCGCAGCAATTAAGTCAAACCTACAAAATCCTGTTGGAAAATTATCAGCAATTATTAAAAGATCTTTTGCCTACCTGGCAGCGCCAGACCGAGCTGGCGCGCCATCAATTAGAGTCCAGTATCACTGAACTGGTTGGACGCTTTTCCGAAATCCATCAGCGTTTGCAAGCGGCAGTTGCCAGTTCTGCAACCACCGCGAGCAGTATGAAAGGAGATACTGGATTAGGTGGTGTGATTCAATTTGCCAACACGGAGCTCGGGCAAATCACCCAAACTCTACGCGCGGCCATGGAACAGCGCGATGATTTGCTCACCGAAATTTCCGGCTTATCAAAAATTACCGTTGAGCTTAGTGGTATGAGTGCAGAAGTTGCGGGCATTGCATCACAAACTAACTTGCTAGCGCTCAATGCGGCCATCGAAGCCGCTCGCGCTGGTGAATATGGCCGCGGTTTCGCCGTTGTTGCTGATGAGGTTCGCACCTTATCAACGCGATCAGGTGAAACGGGGGCGCGCATTGGTAAACGTATCGAGCAAGTCAATTCTGCCTTGCAAACCACATTGGATAGAACCACCGAATATGCCGCGCAAGACAGTAATCGCTTGAGTAAATCCGAAGGCTCCATTGCTCAGGTCCTCGAGCAATTCCAGCATTCCAGCGAAAGTATTTTGCAATCTGCACATGTGTTGGAGCAGGAAAGCGCGGCAGTGCAATCCAGTGTGGAAGAAGTATTGGTGAATTTGCAATTTCAGGATCGCGTTAGCCAGATTCTGAGCCACGTCACTGACGATATGGAAAAACTGGTAGGCGCCCTCGCTGACCAGGAAACACGTTTACGTCATGGTGAATCAGTGACGCTGATTGATATTCAGGAATGGCTGCGGGCCATACAAAAAACTTATACCACGCTCGAGCAAGTCGATGTGCATCACGGGTCGCATCATTCCAAAACGCCGAGCAATTCTGAAATTACGTTCTTTTAGGAGTAGTGAATGTCTAAAGTTATTTTGGTTGTTGATGACTCGGCGAGTGTGCGCCAAGTGGTGGGAATCGCTTTGCGCGGTGCCGGTTATACCGTAGTAGAAGCAAGCGATGGTAAAGACGCGCTAACCAAGCTGGATGGCCAAAAAATTAATCTGGTGATCTCTGATGTGAACATGCCGAATATGGATGGCATCAGCTTTTTGAAAGAAATGAAACAGAAAGCCAATTACAAATTTACACCGGTAATTATGCTGACCACCGAAGGTGCAGAAGAGAAAAAGCGCGAAGGGCAAGCCGCTGGTGCTAAAGCCTGGATTGTAAAACCATTCCGCCCCGAGCAAATGCTCCAGGCTGTTTCCATGCTGATCTAAAGGCTGCGCTGTTATGAAAATCGAACGCAAAAAAAGCAAGGATACCTCAACCCTTATTTTTGAAGGTGAATTGACTATTTATAACGTTAGCCAATTAAAAGATGAGTTGTTTGCCGATTACGAAAAACTCGCCGACAAAATTGCGTTGGATCTACATGCAGTCACTGAAATTGATACCGCTGGCGTACAGCTACTGTTATTCGCGAAGAAGTTTTTCAGCGCAATTCATAAGTCCGTATTTATCACTAAAAGCAATGAATCAGTCGAGAGTGTACTGGTTGCGCTGGATGTGAATAGCCAATTCGCTCTCTAAAGGAAACCCCTATGAATCTTGACGGTGCCTTGCAGACATTCTTCGCCGAGGCGGAGGACTTATTGAATTCAATGGAAGCAGCCTTGTTGCGTTTGGATGAAGGCGAAAAGGATATGGAGACCATCAACGAAATTTTTCGCGCGGCACATACCATCAAAGGTTCGGCGGGTTTATTTGGCTTGAATGACATCGTGAGTTTTACTCACATCGTGGAGAATGTTCTTGACCGCGCACGCGATGAAAAAATCACGGTGAGCGGCGATTTACTCAGTATTTTATTACCCTGCCGCGATCACATTGCTGTGCTGGTAGAAAATGCCATGCACGAGCGTGCTAATGATGAAACGTGCCTGGCACAAGGGCTGGCATTACTCGACACACTAAAACCCTGGCTTGATGCAGCGGTTGTTCCTGTGGCAGCGAAACAGGAAAGTAATACTACATCAGGTTTTTTTGGTGGCGATGCAGGCGTATCGTCAGATCGTGACTCCTGGCATATTTCTGTGCGTTTTGGTCCGGATTTATTGCGCAATGGCATGGACCCTTTTTCGATTTTGCGTTTTTTGCGCACACTGGGTGAAATTACCCATATCACCACTATCACCGATCATTTACCGGAATTTAACGATTTTGATCCGGAGCAGTTATATCTGGGTTTTGAAATTACCCTGAACAGCAATGCCAGTCAGCAGCAAATTGAAGACGCGTTTATGTTTGTGCGCGAAGAATCGTCAATCCGAATTATTCCACCGCGCAGTAATATCGATGCCTTCGTTAATTTGATCCAGTCGTTACCGGAAAATGCCCAACGCCTGGGTGAAATTCTAGTGAAAAGTCACGCGATCACCTATCAGGAGCTTGAGGCTGCATTGGCTACGCAGAAAAACCAGGCCAAGGCACTGGGTAAGGTGGGGATGCTTGGCGATATTCTAATTGAAGAACAAGCTGTCGCTCCGGAAATTGTCAATGCCGCATTGGATAAGCAGAAAAAAATCAGCGAGAAAAAATCCAGCCCGGAAAACCGTTTTATCCGTGTAGATGCCGAGCGTTTGGATAAATTAATTAATTTGATTGGCGAATTGGTTATCAACCGCCAGCGTGTAGATTTGCTCGCTTCCAAAATGGGCAATCCGACGTTGATTGAAGCAGTAACCTCCATGGGAAATTTTACCGAGGCTATTCGCGATGCAGCACTCACACTACGTATGGTTCCTATTGGTGATACTTTCCAGAAATTCAAACGCGTAGTGCGCGATACCGCCAAATCGCTTAACAAAGAAATTGAGTTGGAAATTGAAGGCGCGGAAACCGAACTTGACCGTTCCATGGTGGAAAAATTAAATGATCCGCTGATGCACATTGTGCGTAATGCAATGGATCACGGTATTGAATCTATTGCGATGCGCCAGGCGCGCAACAAACCAGACACTGGCACTATCAAGCTCACTGCACGTCATGATGCGGGCAATATCGTTATCGGTATCCACGATGACGGTGGTGGCCTTGATGTAGAAAAAATTCGCAAGAAAGCAATTGCCAATGGTTTGATTGAAGAGGGCGTGCATCTCTCGCGTCAGGAATTATTTCAATTAATTTTCCATCCCGGTTTATCGACTGCCGAACAAGTGACCAACTTGTCGGGTCGCGGTGTAGGAATGGATGTAGTGAAGCGCAATATCGAAGAGCTGCAAGGCGGTATTGAAATCGAAAGTGAAATGGGCGTGGGTACGAGCTTAAGTATTCGCCTTCCACTTACGCTGGCGATTATCGATGGCTTCCATGTCACTGCCGGTAATATTGATTTTATTGTGCCGCAAAACACTATTCTTGAATGTGTGGATTTAAATTCCCTCAACCACGTGCAAGGGCAGAATTGTGTGAACCTGCGCGGCGATCAGGTTCCTTACATTCGCTTGCGTGAAATCTTTTCGTTACAGCCGGGTAACCACAGCCGTGAAAAAATTGTGGTGGTGCAATTTGGTGAAAAACGTGCGGGCATTGTTGTGGATGAATTGCACGGTGAAATTCAAACCGTCGTAAAACCCATGGGCCCTATTTTCCAGGCGTTGAAGGGGATAGGTGGGTCAAGTCTTTTAGGCACAGGGGCGGTTGCACTGATTCTGGATATCCAGCAATTAATCAGTTTTGCGATTAACCGCGAACATCTCCGTAACAATGCCTTTTCAGTCAACATCCAGGAGCAGGAATAAATGAATCAGGCAAGTAAACAAAAAAAGACCGGTTCCCCGGAAGTGATCAAGCAATATCTTACGTTCCGTATTGGCAATGAGCATTACGGTCTGGAGCTGTCGCAGACCCGTGAAATTATTGAATACAGTGGCATTACTGAAGTGCCATTGATGCCCAATTTTTTGCGCGGTGTAATTAATTTGCGCGGTGAAGTAGTACCGGTTATTGATTTGGCAGTGCGCTTGGGGCGTAAGTCCATTGAGGTGCAAAAGCGTACCTGCATTATTGTGGTGGAATTGCAAAACAACGAGCAAAACCATGTGCTGGGTTTGCTTGCGGATGCAGTAAGTGAAGTGATCGAAATGGACGATGAAAATATTGAAGATGCCCCGTCTTTTGGAGCCAATATTCGCGCCGAGTTTATTCAAGGTATTGCCAAGCGCGAGGATGAATTTGTGGTATTGCTGGATGCAAATAATGCCTTGTCCATCCGCGAGCTGGCGCATTTGGTAGAAGCCCAGCTGCAATAACCTAATTTATTGTTGTGAGGGAGTTACCGTGTTAGCCAATTTAACCTTGAAGTCCAAAATATTGTTGCTCAGTGCCCTTATCATTTTGGGATTGTGTGTTCTGGGTGGCTCCGCCTATTTACAAATTCGTCAATTCAACGCAATTGTTGATGAAACCAATGTGCACGTGCAACGTCGCGCGGATATTTTGGGTGAGATTCAAGGTTCCGCCATCACGTTTAAAACCCAAGTGCAGGAATGGAAAAATATCCTTATTCGCGGCAACGAACCGGAACAATTTGTGAAATATGCCGATGGATTTAACCAGGCCGAAAAAACCGTACAAAACCATTTGGCTAAAGCGATGGCATTGCAAAAAGAAGAAGGCATTTCAACGGAAGCAATTGAAAAGCTTCAAACAGAGCATGCGACATTGGGAAAAAATTATCGTGCTGCTTTAGGCGATTTTGATCAGGATGAACCTAATACTGGCAAAGCGGTTGATAAACAGGTCAGTGGTATGGATCGCGAAACAGCGTCGCAAATGGAAGCTCTGGCGGCCACTACTAAAACCGGTTTCGAGCAATATCTGGATGAGTCAGATAAAAAAACAGAAATAGTTTATAACGAAACCGTAAATATTCTGGTCATTATTTGTGTTGTTGCATCGACCGTTATTATCGGGACGATGGTGATTATTTTTCGCGATATGTTTAAAACCCTGGGCGGTGAACCGGCGTACACGGCTGATGTGGTTTCACAAGTGGCCAACGGTTATCTCAATATTGATATCCAGCTCAAACACGGCGATCAAAGTTCATTGCTAGCCAGTGTGGCCAATATGCGCAAGCAACTTGCCGAAATTATTGGCGATGTACGCAGTTCAGCTGATGCCTTGTCATCGGCATCGGAAGAAGTGAATGCAACGGCACAATCGTTGGCAAAAGGCGCATCGATACAAGCAGCGAGCGTAGAGGAAACCTCTGCCTCTATGGAGCAAATGTCGGCGTCTATTTCGCAAAATAGCGAGAACGCAAAAATTACCGATGGTATGGCTCAAAAAGCGGCGACAGATGCGGCGACCGGTGGCGAAGCGGTAATGAATACCGTGCAAGCAATGCAAAAAATTGCTGAACGAATCAGTGTGATTGATGACATTGCCTATCAAACGAACTTGCTGGCTTTAAATGCGGCCATTGAAGCCGGGCGCGCCGGTGAACATGGTCGCGGATTTGCAGTTGTGGCCTCTGAAGTCCGTAAGCTTGCCGAGCGTAGTCAGGTCGCTGCACAGGAAATCGGGACATTGGCATTAGATACAGTGAAACGCGCTGAAACAGCGGGAACGATGCTCAACAATATGGTGCCCGCAATTCGTAAAACAGCGGATTTGGTGCAAGAAATTGCGGCGGCGTCCTCCGAGCAAAATGCCGGTGTTGCACAAATTAACGGTGCTATTGGTCAGGTGAGTCAAACTTTGCAACAAAACGCAGCGGCATCGGAAGAGTTAAGTTCGACTTCAGAAGAAATGAGTGCGCAGGCAATTCGGTTGCAGGAATCAATGACCTATTTCAAATTGCATGCTGAAGCGGCTAATAGCTCATTTAAAAAAACATCGCCCACGACATTAACCAAACCATCCGGCCAAGGCCCTAAAAAAATCACTGCGAAACATGCAGTCAGTGGTGATGACCTGGATGATAACTTTGTACGTTTTAACTGATAAAATTCACCCAATCAAAACATTGGGAATTTGTGATCAAAGATCTTAATGGAGCTAAACATGACTGTTGCAAAAAAAATGTTATTGCTGGTCGCTACTGCGTTACTGGGAATTATTATTCTAGCTGGTGCTGCCCAGGTGCAGATTAATACCGTTTTTGAGCAGGCGAATTACAGCAATGACAATGTTATTCCCAGCATGAATCTCCTATCGGAAATTCAGAATAATGTTTATCGTTTTCGTATTCGCTTAAGTCGCTTTGTATTAAATACAGATCCGGCACAAATAGAAAAGCTTGAGTCGGATTTAAATAAGGCGATGAATGATGCTCGAAATGGTATTAAAAAGTACGAAGAATTTTTAGCTAATGATAAAGATAAAGCTTTGTTTGCGGCGGATAAAAAATTCTTTGAAAGTTTTGTGGGGCATCTCCCCGGAATTTTGGCTGCTGCCAAAAAGGGCCAAACTGATGCCGCACTCGTGTTAATGGAAAAATCCGGAGATGATGCGCGGTCTCTTGCCACTGCGTTGGAAGATCATGCTGCCTACAACACGGAACTAGCTGACAATTCCAAAAACAACGCTCTGGTAACAAAATCCAAAGCTGCAGTCCTTTCGATAACTATTTCTTTAATAACGCTGGTTGCCATTGCATTGATCGGTTTTTTCATCGCGCGCAATTTACTTCGCCAATTGGGTGGAGAGCCTGATTATGCGGCTGCGGTGGTTGCCAAAATTGCCAGCGGCGATTTAACCCAGCAAGTGAATACCAAGCCGGGCGATACCACCAGTATGCTTGCGGCGATTCAGGAAATGTCTACATCACTGTCGCAAGTGCTAGGGGAAGTGCGCAGCTCTGCCGATGCGTTGGCCTCTGCCTCTGAAGAAGTAAATGCGACGGCCCAATCGCTGGCTAAAGGTGCATCAGTACAGGCAGCGAGCGTGGAAGAAACCTCGGCATCCATGGAGCAAATGTCCGCGTCCATTATGCAAAATAATGAAAATGCCAGTATTACTGACGGCATGGCCCAAAAGGCAGCAGCAGATGCGGCAACGGGTGGTAGCGCTGTTGCCAGCACCGTAGAAGCGATGCAAAAAATTGCTGATCGTATTAGCGTTATTGATGACATTGCTTACCAAACTAATTTACTGGCATTGAACGCGGCGATTGAAGCCGGGCGTGCCGGTGAGCACGGACGTGGTTTTGCGGTGGTTGCCTCGGAGGTACGTAAACTTGCTGAACGTAGCCAGGTTGCTGCACAAGAAATTGGTTCGCTTGCCGGTGAAACGGTTAGCAAAGCAGACAACGCGGGCAAACTTTTGCAGGAAATGGTACCGAGTATTCGTAAAACTGCAGATTTGGTGCAGGAAATTTCCGCTGCATCGTCCGAACAAACGGCGGGTGTCAATCAAATTAATGCCGCCATTGGTCAGGTAAGCCAAACCATGCAGCAAAACGCAGCGGCTGCCGAAGAATTGAGTTCTACATCAGAAGAACTGAGTTCACAAGCGATGCGTCTGCAAGATGCGGTTAGTTATTTCACCTTGTCTGTTGAAGATTCCCGCAACAATTTTGCACGCAGTTCCCGTTCTGCTCCAACGCAACCTATAACGCCAACACGCGCAAAAAAACCTGCAACAAAACCGGCGCCGAGTGATGATGATCTCGACAAGGATTTTGTGCGTTATACCTGATGTACGGTGTTTATGATGAGCAGAATAAAAATGTTATGTATAACGATCAGTAGGGGTGATGGTGATTATGTCCGCGGATAGCGCAACCCCGATTCCTACTGATCAGGAGTTCCAATTATTCCAGCAACTTATCCAGCAAAAACTGGGTATTTTTTTGCCCGCGCAGAAAAAAGCGTTACTGAGCAACCGTTTGTGGAAGCGGTTGCAGGCCTGTGATTTAAAAGGTTTTGGTGAATATTATCGCTTTATTCAAAGCCCTCAGGGGCGCAGTGAGTTAAGTACGGCGCTGGAATTAATCACCACCAACGAAACCTATTTTTTTCGCGAACAAAAACATTTTGATTATTTGCAGGATGAAATCCTGCCCAATTATCGCCCCGGCCACAGCTTCCGGGTTTGGAGTGCCGCGTCATCGACAGGCGAAGAGCCTTACAGTATTGCGATGGTGCTAAAGGATCGTTGCAATTGCGATTGGGAACTACTGTGCTCCGATGTGAATCGTACTGTAGTAGAGCAAGCAAAAATCGGGATATATCCGGACATGCGCGTGCGCAATATTCCACCCGAATATTTGCGTCGTTTTTGTCGCAAAGGTGTTGGCCCGCAAACTGGCAATGTAAGAGTGATTGCTGAATTGCGCCAGGCTGTGCAGTTTTTTACACTCAATCTTCATGAGGATTTTCCTGACTTGGGGAAGTTCGATCTGGTATTCCTGCGTAACGTTTTGATTTATTTTGAAAATGACAACAAAACCAAAATCCTGGAGCGGATTGCTGAAAAGCTGAATCCTGGCGGTATTTTATTTGTGGGCCATTCAGAAAGCCTGCACGGAATCAGTAATCGCTTCGCTCCTGTAAAGCCAGCTATTTATAGGCTGGTCGGGCGTTAATGAATGATTGCTGTCCTGGAACCAAAGCCGCTACACAGTATTCATCCCGGCGAGTGGTATTTCGGTACTGAGTATGAGCGCTTGCACACCGTGTTGGGCTCTTGTGTAGCCCTGACTGCCTGGCATCCGAAGCTGAGGTTGGGAGGGCTTTGCCATTATTTGTTGGCAAAAATGCCCGAGCAAAAATTACCGGGGCGCGATTGTCGCTATGCGGCTAATGCCCTTGAGCAAATGAAGCTGGCGATGA
The DNA here is from genome assembly GCA_021151825.1 of Cellvibrionaceae bacterium. Lineage (GTDB taxonomy): Bacteria > Pseudomonadota > Gammaproteobacteria > Pseudomonadales > Cellvibrionaceae > Cellvibrio. Next base: position 49,678 of record JAGKWQ010000012.1, on the reverse strand, counting down.
TGTCGTTTGCAGATCCGGCAGAGTTTGAGCTGGGCGTGTTTGGTGGTGGCGATATGTTTGCTTACAGTACTGCCACATCTATTGGCGCAGATAATATCCAATTTGCGCGCAATTGGTTGATGCGGGAAAAATTAAAACCACTGCAAGTGGATGTGGGTGGAAAAATTTCTCGCTCCCTTACACTGATTATATCTACCGGGGAAATTCAGTTAAAACATTATCAAATGAATGCTGGTTAAGTTGTTGAAAAGCCGCGCTTATCGACAATACTTGGTGAAATCGTGCAGCCTGATTATTTGCTCGCGCAAGCAAGCCAATCTATGTAAAAGTTGAGATGCTATGACTATTAATGTGCTGGTGGTGGATGATTCAGCCGTGGTGCGCCAGGTACTGAGCGGTGTTCTCAATGAGGCGCCCGATATCAGTGTCTACGCTACTGCTTCTGATCCCATATTTGCGCAGCAGCAGATGCAAAAAAAATGGCCGGATGTAGTGCTGCTGGATATTGAAATGCCGCGCATGGATGGCCTGACATTTCTGCGGCAGTTAATGCAAGAGCGACCCACACCCGTAATTATTTGTTCTTCGTTAGCAGAAAAAGGGGCAGAGTTAACGTTGCAAGCATTGGCTGCTGGTGCCATCGATATCATTACCAAACCGCAATTGGGTGTGAAAGATTTTCTACTCGAAGCCAAACATTTGTTATGGCAAACCGTGCGTGGTGCTGCGGGTGCGCACGTATCGCGCCGTGTATCTGTCGCCGATAAAAAACCGGTAGCGGTGGCGGCACCGGCGACCGATCTTGTCGCTATGACCGCGACGACAGATACCATCATTGTGATAGGAACATCGACTGGTGGTACCCAGGCACTGGAAGAGATCCTCAGTAAAATTCCACGCACTTGTCCGGGTATTGCCGTGGTACAACACATGCCGGAAAAGTTCACCGCTGCGTTTGCCAAACGCCTTGACGGACTCTGTGAAGTGGATGTGAAAGAAGCGGAGAGTGGTGATCGTTTAATTCCCGGGCGCGTATTAATCGCTCCGGGAGGGCATCATCTGGAAGTACAGCGTTCGGGAGCCCAATATATTGCCAAGGTTTTTCGTGGGCCAAGTGTGAATCGTCATTGCCCTTCTGTAGATGTGTTATTTCGCTCTGCTGCGCGTTACGCTGGCCGCAACGCCATGGGAATTATTATGACCGGTATGGGGGATGATGGCGCGCGCGGGTTGTTGGAAATGCGCCAGGTTGGTTGCAGGACTATCGCACAGGATGAGCAATCCTGCGTGGTATTTGGTATGCCCAAAGAAGCTATTAACCTGGGTGCCGCAAAAGAAATTATGCCATTGTCGCAAATCCCGGCAGTGTTGGGAGGCAAGGCATGAAGTCTGTGATTTCTGAATTGAGTGTGCTTGTCACTGACGACAGCCTCACCCAGCGCCAGTATGCCAAAGCATTGTGTCAGGAGCTGGGTGTGCAATCGTTATTTGATGCCGCTAATGGCGTTGACGCATTGGATGTGCTGGGGGCGAACAGTGTCGATGTAGTATTGATTGATCTTGAAATGCCGATCATGGACGGGGTGGAATTAATTCGTTCCATCGCGCAAAAGAAATTAAATAGCAGTGTAATCATCCTCAGTGCGAAAGATCCTATTCTCATCGCCAGTGTAGGCACCATGGCTGAAGCCGATGGCTTGCATGTGCTGGGAACCTTCCAAAAACCGTTATTACCCGATGCCCTTGAGTGTAGTTTGTTGCGCTTTATTCAGGACACTAAAGTGGCAGCCGAACCCAAGAAATCGCCTGACACTGAAGTCACCGCATTGGAATTAAGCCAGGCGTTGGCGAATAACGAATTAACCCTCGCGTTTCAACCCAAGCTTACGGTGCACGGATTATTATTGCGTGGAGTTGAGGCATTGGCCCGCTGGCGTCATCCAACCAAGGGCATGATATCGCCGGTCGTGTTTATTGAATTGGCTGAACGTCACGGCATGATCGATGCGCTTACACATTTTTTATTAGAGGAAGCATTCAAATATAAACGCACCTGGCAACAATACGGATTGCGTTTTCATCTTGCATTTAATTTGTCGCCATTGTCACTCGCGGATTCCGACATGGTGGATTGGCTGTGCAAGATGGCGGAAAAGTACGGTATTGCACCTGCTGAAATTACCTTTGAAGTGACCGAGAATGCGTTATTGGGCGAATTGGCCAGTGCGATACGTACACTGGCGCGTTTGCGTTTGAAAGGTTTCCACATCGCTATTGATGATTACGGCACTGGCTTTGCAAATGCCCAACAATTATCGCGCGTGCCGGCGACAGAATTAAAAATTGATCGCTCTCTGGTTCATCGCGCGGCAGCCAGGCCACAACAGCGAACTATTCTTGCGAGCACCATCGACCTTGCCAAAAACCTGAATCTCACGACCGTTGCGGAAGGCGTGGAAACCGCTGAGGATTTTAAAATCTTGCACGATTTGGGGGTAGATCTGGTGCAAGGTTATTATTTTTCCAAACCGCTTTTTGCTGATGATTTATTGAATTGGGTTAAAAATGATTTGAGTCAGTTACGTCGCCAACAGGAACAAAAATAAACGTTCCATCCTCTCAATCCCGATTGTTTGTCATTATCGGGCTATCGCTCTGTTTGCCTTGCCGGGGGCGCTACTATCTATCGCCACCGCTGGTTTTGCCCCGGTAAGCAGGGAAACCATCACAAAGACGGGTTAAGATAAAGCTTCTTCGTAAATCCGGTGAGACTCTCTTGGCGGATTTGGTTAGTATCCGCTGTGGTTTTATTCATGATGGGTACAGCCTCGCCGTCGCAGCATAAGCCGCAACTGGCAAGTGTTCGCTGCGATGTTCCCCCAACCCTGGCGACTGTCATTAACTGCGTGATTAGCCATTAACTGCGCAATTAGCCAATAACCACAGGGCTATAGCTATGAACAAAGTGCAACCGAAACTACATGCTGTGCACCACGTTGCCCTGATTTGTTCGGATTATGAAAAATCCAAACATTTTTATGTAAATATTCTAGGGCTTGAGGTGCTGGCAGAAAACTACCGCGCCGAACGTGCGTCCTGGAAATTGGACCTGGCGTTACCCAATGGCACCCAGCTGGAATTATTTTCATTCCCCAAGCCACCAGCGCGGCCATCGCAACCAGAAGCGTGCGGTTTACGCCATCTGGCATTTGTAGTGCGTGATCTGGATGCATTGATTGATTGGCTGGTGAGTCATCATATAACCGTGGAGCCGGTGCGCGTGGATGAATACACTCACAAGCGGTTTACTTTTTTCAAGGACCCCGATGGTTTGCCGTTGGAACTGTATGAATTACCGGCAATATCGCACAATTAATTTCTATCAATTGCAAAATGAGATGCGCTTGTGTTGAAACGCGTTTATTCGTTAATGGCTTTAGGATTACTCTGCTGCCTCGGTGCCAATCAAGTAGGTGCACGCGAACTGGTGTTAGCATTTGAAAATACGTTGCAGGAATCTACGTCACTGGATGCCATGGCGCGTTCACAAATGCTGGTGCGCAATCTGGCAACGGCTGGTGTTCCGCAAGCGATGTTTTTAATTAAAACGGAAAATATGGGTGTTAAGAATAGTGATCGTGTTGCGTTGTATAGTGATAAAGGGCACTTGCTGGTCAACGCTGGTCACAATCACAGTTTGGTGAGCAAAAGCGACCTTTATGCGTATGAAATTGGCATCCTCAAAGCCAATCGTATTCTGGAACAATTTCCAGGGTACAAAAAACATATTCATTTTTCTACATTGCATGAAGTGGCTGATACCGGAATTCAACGCGGCTTGATTGAATTTTTACGCGAGCGAGATTACCAACCGGCATTTACCGGTTTTAATGATGCGCGTGGAGTTGATGCTTATATTGATCAACTTTACCAAAAGAAAATTCGCAATAACCGCCGTGTAGATATGGCCGCACTGGAAAAAACGTATGTTGAATTAATGTTGCAACCTTTGCAGCGACAAGATGAATATCTTTTCAACATGCTCGGTTATTCCCCGCGTCAGGTATTGGTGATTCAGGAAAATGATTTGGCCGCGTATTTTATTGTGGCATTGGTTGATGAATTGGCCGCGCGCGGCTGGACTATGATCGCCGCTGAAAAAGCCATGAATGATCCGTTGGTAAATCCCATTGCTCTGGCTGGCTGGGGCGCGAATAGTTATTTGCATGGTTTAACCGGATTGCCTGAATTACCGGTGGCATATCCGCGCGTGATTGGCGAGCGTCAAGCAAGTGTTGATCGTTTGTTGCAACAACAGGTTCCGGGTTTTATTGAATAGTTTGCTGCTTTATTGTTATCCATTATTTATCGTATCGTTGAATTTATTTTTTATCAGGTAGTAGAGGCAAGTATGCTGAAAAATACATCCCGTTTGATCGCACTCTTCGTTGCCAGTGCAATAGCGACGGGTGCCATGGCGCAACAAAAATCGGTGATTTTTAAAAACGGTTTTGATTCTGAAACTGATACCAAAAAAATTGCCCTGTTGTATGGTGCAAAAACTGTAACCGAACAAGTACGTAATGGCACCGGTGCTTTGCAAGTTGAAGAAGGCGAAGCTTCAATTCGCTCGCGTGTGAACTTAAGTGAGCAGGGCACTTTGGAGTTCTGGATTAAAACCTCAACACCGGCCACCCAATATAAAGTGACGGTGCTGGTGGCAACCAGCCAAAATACCGATACCGGTTGGGTGCAAGTAGGGCAGGTAACGGGTAGTAATGATTCGACCGAGTACCACGCTAAACGTATTTCTATTGATGACCCAGGCAAAAAATATTTGCGTCTGGATTTTGAAGTAACCAATGGGCAAGTGTGGGTTGATGACCTGAGTGTAGAGAAAATCCTGTTGGATACTGCGCTACAAAAGAATCAGGAAAAAGTCATCGCTGAAGTATTGGGTAAACTGCGTGACGATAAAAATTATCAGGTACAGGCCGATGCCTTGCGTACATTGGGCAAAAATTATGCGGCTCAAATTGATGTGCAACGCCAGTACCTTGAATATGCTAACGGTATTTATTCAAGCGTGACGTTAGTACTCGCAACGTCCGAGCGCGGCAAAATGGCTAACCCTTTGGGTTACCAAACCTTTAAAGGGATTGTAAATGATGTCCGCACTGTGGCATCACCAATACAAAAATCGCGCATGGAGTCGTTGCTTAAACCCTTGGGTGATATAGCAACAGCGACTTTGAATGTGATGACGCAAGGTGCTTATCAGGCATTTGCCGAGCCTTTCAAAACAATTGTAGCTACAACGTTTGATCGAGTTTCCTACGAGAACGCCGGTGTTGATCGAAAAGCGCGCAAATTTGCGGAAGAAAATGGTTTGAAGACTTTTGCCAAAGCAGAAGGGTTTCTTGGGGAAGTCGAAAAAGAACTCAATACTGTGGTCGCGTTGGATAAAGACCTGATTGATATTCAGCGCGAAGTGGATAAATTCCGTAAAGACCTGGATAAGCATTTAAAAGAATCGCTTATTGCCGGTGGTATGGGGCGTGGCCAGGAAAATTACAATCGCGTTATGAGTAAAGACGAGCCAACGCGCAATGCGGCGTTGCAGGAAATTAACAATTACTTCACGTTGCAGGCGGAGAGTTATCAAAACCATTCCAGCTCGAACACAGAATTTGTGCAGTTTATGATGAAGGCGACTGGCACTATGGAAGAGACGCAGGTCTTTAAGGAGCGTTTCAATGTGATTGCATCCTCGGTGATTACTTTTTACGATAAATTTGATCGTTCTGTCGCCAAAGACCAAAACCCTTTTTCTGATGACAAAGATCGCGCACTGTGGGAATCCCATGCGGTAAAAGTTCGTGCGTATATTCAGGAGTCCAAAGCTGCCTTTGCCAAAGCCTATATGTAATGTGCTCGCTAAAGTAGCAATTTAAAAAAACGCCTCATTTTAATGGGGCGTTTTTTTTGAGAGTCCTGCTGCCTGCGCTGGCATCCTTGTGAAAACTTGTAGTGCGTATACCCAAATAGTCATTAACAGGCTATGCTTCCCCGAGCGAGAATTTTCGCGCCGCTGTCGTTAGCGGTGAAAAATTTGTAATACGCTCACCCATTAATAAGACCTAATCCAATGCTGACGTTACCCGGACAGTCATCAATTTTTTTTATTGCGCGGCGAATTTCGTCAGAGCCCTTTCGTTTGGCTATTCTTGTGTTGTTTTTGGCGACAATGCTGATTTTTTCCCCTGGTGTTGCTTATGCGCTGGATAAACAAAAAATAACCGTTTCCTACCTGTACAACTTTGCCAAAAATATTGAATGGCCTAACCAGGATGCCATGACCTCATTCGACATTGGTGTATACGGATCATATAGCCCGGCACTGATGGATGAACTTACCGTATTAAAACAACGTGTCAAACTGCGTAATTTGCCGATTACTGTCACCCAGGTAAATCGGGTGGATTCTTTGGGGAAATATCATCTTGTGTATGTGGAGCAAGTGAGCGCCAAAACCATCAGTGATATTTATGATGCCCTTGAAGGTAAGCCGGTACTGCTGGTTACACATGCGTATGACAATAAACAATTGGTGATGATTAACCTGGTGCCTACGGGGGATGATCGCCTGAAATTTGAAGTGAATAAATCCAACATCATCAATCATGGGTTAACGCCTTTACCCGAGTTGATTTTGAATGGTGGAACTGAAATTGATGTGGCCCGTTTGTATCGTGAAGGGCAAGCGTCATTGGTTGCGTTGCAAAAACAATTGCAAGGGCGCGAAAAAGTCCTGAATGAATTAACCCTTTCCATCCAGAAGCAACAAGCGGCAACGGACCAGTTGCAAGCGCAAATGACCACGCTCAATCAAAATATTCAAAAGAGCGATGCGCTGATTGCAGAACAAAAATTGCAGTTACAAAACCAGCAAGCGCAAATTGAAGCCAGCACCCTGGAGCGTGAAAGTTTATTGCGTGAAGTGGCGCAACGCACGCAGGAATTGGATGAGCAGCAACAGCATTTGAATACAATTCGTGCAGAGATTGATACGCGCGAAAAGCGCCTGACCTATCTCAATAGCACTATCCAATCGCAGGAAGACATAATCCGTAAACAAAAGGCAGCAATTGTTGATCTGGATGAATTGGTTGATTCACAAAAAGTCGCTCTGCGTTATTTGTGGGGGTCGGTCATTCTTGGGGCGTTGTTAATTGTTACTGTCCTGATAGCGTACACGGTTAAACGCCGCGATAACCAGCGCCTGGCAGCGCATAGCCAGGATTTGCAAATGGCGCGTGACCGGTTGGCGATTGCCAAACGCAAAGCAGAAGATGCAAGCCAGGCAAAAAGTGAATTCCTATCGTTGATGAGCCATGAGTTACGCACGCCCTTGCAGGCCATTATTGGTTACACCGAAGTTGTCATTGAAGAATTGAATCTGATTGATGACGAGCATCATGTAAAAGATTTAACACGCGTAATTACCAACAGCGAACGGTTGTTGAAATTAATTAACGGTGTATTGGATCTGGCCAAAATTGAATCCGGCCGCATGGACCTGGATTTAACCGAGGTGAAATTGTCCAGCCTGGTTGATGAGGCGGTCGGGACGGTGGCGCCGCTGCTTGAACGCAATGCTATCCGTTTGTTGATGGATGTAGATGATGGTGAATTTTTGCCCAAAGCTGATCCGGAAAAACTCTTACACATTTTAATTAATTTATTGGGCAATGCGATCAAGTTTGCACCGAATGGACAGGTGCGCGTCAAGGCCTACCATCAACCCAAGCGCATTTATATTAGCGTTGCGGATAGTGGCATCGGCATTTCCACTGACCAGCAAGCCGGTATTTTTGATCCATTCAAGCAAGCGGATTCCGGTACAACCCGTAAATTCCAGGGCAGTGGTCTGGGGCTCTCCATCACTCGCCAATTATGTGAGTTGATGGGCGGTAATATTCGTGTAGAGAGCGAATTGGGTGCGGGGGCAAAATTTATTGTGGAGTTGCCGTTACCAATCAGTCCGGTGGCCGCAACCAAAATTAAAAATGATGTTGACGATATATTGCCGCTCGCTCCAACAACACCCTCGGTAACGGAAGGCGAGCATGTGGTTATGATTGATGATGATCCTGCATTTCTGGACATCATGGCGCGTACGATTCGTGCAGAAGGTTATGAAGTACATACGGCGAGTGATGCGGAAAGTGGCTGGCGGCTAATACAATCAATCAAACCGCAGGTAATTACACTGGATTTATTATTGCCCGACCAACATGGCTGGATTTTATTTGAACGTATTAAAGATGATCCGGACGTGCGCGATATTCCGGTGATTGTGGTATCCATGATTGAAGAACGTAAACGCTTTAATCGTCAACCTGCTGAAGAATATTTAACCAAACCGGTTAAACGCGAAACGTTGAAGCTGGCAATTCAACGGCTCGCCCCTCGTAAAAGTTGAGTCAATGGGCTTTGCTTTCATGCGAAGTTAAACTAGTCTTACGATTTCTTAGTGCAAAAAGTACTTACTCGCTTTTTTTTAGTTTTTAAATGATGGCGATTAAGCAGTATCACGGCTTATTGGTGTAGTGGGTTAGCAGTAGTGAGTGGTTCAGTCAGTGGAGTGACGCAAGCCCTTTTTAAATAGGTTGTCATTATGCGCTTGTCATCCATGGCAAAATTTTCGCTGGCATTGCTTCCGGTTGCTATTTCATACGCAGCCGGCGCTTCTACTGCTTCACCTTCCTCATCAGCGCCTTCTTCTCCTGAAGATTTTTATAATCTTTCGCTCGCTGAATTAGGACAAGTTCAAATTTCTATTGCGACTGGTAACAGCACTCCATTGGATCGTGCGCCTGCGGCAGCGACGGTGATTACTGCCAGCGAAATCCAGGCAATGGGTGCACGCAATTTAAATGAAGTATTGGAAACAGTTCCTGGTTTGCATGTTTCCCTTTCCAGTTTAAGCCGCCTGGATTCGGTATATTCCATTCGCGGTATTCACACCGGATTTAATCCGCAAGTCTTATTAATGATGAATGGCATTCCGGTGCAATACAGCTTGCAAGGTGGCAGACCAACGCTATTTCGTTTACCTGTAGCAAACATCGCACGCATTGAAGTTATTCGTGGACCAGGCTCCGCTATTTATGGTGCAGATGCCTATGCTGGTGTTATCAACGTTATTACCCGCGATGCTTCATCAATAGAAGGTCAATCTGTCGGCGCACTCGGAGGCTCATTTGGAAATCGCGAACTCTGGGCTCAAGGCGCAACTGAATGGAAGGATGTTGCCATTGCTTACGGTATGGCTTACCAGAAAAGTGATGGCGATGGTGGGCGCAAAGTCAGTTCCGATTTGCAAAGCTTTCTTGACCGCTTACTCGGTACAGATGCATCACTAGCACCCGGCGCGCTATCGACACGTTACGAATTGCTGGATTTGCATTTATCGTTAAGTACGGAAAAAACGCAGGTAAATTTATGGAACTGGCGCTCTACCGATGCTGGTGTTGGTGCGGGTGCCGCCCAGGTAATTGATCCACTGGGATATGACGATAGTAAATTATGGATGGCTGATATCAATCATAAATTTATGTCGGATTCCAGTCAGTGGGATAACAATTTACGGTTGAGTTATCTCTATTACGATATCCAGACAATTTTCCGTTTATTTCCTGAAAACGCTCTGCTACCGATAGGCTCCGATGGCAATCTGGATTTTGGAACGCCAGCGGGCTGGGTACAATTTCCGGATGGATTGTTTGGAAATCCCGGCGCCGACATGGAAGACTCAAATATTGAATGGGTCTCGGTTTATTCCGGTTTTGAAGAACATCGCATTCGTTTTGCGTTGGGTGGCCGCTGGCAAGTTTTAAATCCACGCGAAACTAAAAATTTTGGTCCGGGAGTTATTAATGGCTCCGAATCCGTTGTGGGTGGAACGCTCACTGATGTAACAGATACGCCTTATATTTATCTGGAAGATAGTAAACGGGATTTGGGTTATCTATCGTTGCAAGACGAATGGAAACTCACATCCAATCTGGATGTAACGGCCGGTGTTCGTTACGATGATTATTCTGATTTTGGTAGTACCACCAATCCGCGTGTGGCACTGGTATGGTCTACCAATGAAAGCCTGACCACCAAATTACTGTATGGCAGTGCGTTTCGTGCCCCGTCTTTTGCCGAACTTTATTTCAAAAATAATCCGGTATCGCTAGGTAATACTTCGCTCAAGCCGGAGCAAATCGACACCCTCGAATTATCCTTTAACTTTCGCCTGGCTGATGATTGGCAATCGTCCCTGACGCTTTTCAAGTACGAAGCGAGAGACATGATTGAGTTCGTGCAGGATGCTTTTGCCACGACTAAAACTGCGCAAAACAAACTGGACCAAAATGGTAAAGGCATAGAGCTTGAATTGAATTGGAAACCGCTGCCGCAGTTGCACATTGCCGGTAGTTACGCATTGCAGGATGCTGAGGATGCCCATACCGGTAAACCCATTGCCGATGCACCAGGGCAGCAATTCAAGGTGAATGCAAATTGGGAATTTGCATTCAAATGGTATTTGAATTCGCAGTTGAATTGGGTTGCTGATCGTGAACGTGGCAGCCTTGATGACCGTAATGATATTGCTGATTACACCTTGCTTAATTTTACGTTGCACCGCAAATCATTATTTAAAAATCTGGATCTCTCTATCGCGTTACGCAATGCAACCGATGAAGATGCACGCGAACCCAGTAGTGGTAGTATTCGCGATGATTATCCGTTGGAGTCCCGCAGCTATTGGATGGGTATTACCTACAATTTTCAGTAAGGTTTGCAGTAGTAAAATCTGGTTGGTGAGTGGCCACATATGAGTGAAGAATTTAAACACGAAAAGGTGAGAAGCCGTAACGAGCCTTTCGCACACAAAACCGTCAGCCATATTTGGCATGAAGTTCCCGCCGTTGATAACCCCTATATCGCAGCAGCATCTTATTGCTATGGATACGATGTAAATGAGTTGATGCAAAAACGTTCTTATATCGACGTTATTTTTTTATTATTTCGCGGCGAATTACCTTCAGCGGCCCAGGCGGAATTGTTGCAGCAACTGATGATTGCACTAATAAATCCCGGCCCCCGCCACGCGGCAACACGCGCTGCAATGAACGTTGGTGTGGGCAAAACCGATCCGCTCCATATATTGCCTATCGCTACAGCAGTATATGCCGGCGAGTATTCGGGCGCAAAAGAAGTTGAAACAGCAATGACATTTATCGAAGCTAATTGTGAGCGTGATATTGCTGCTGTTGTGCAAGAAAATTTTAGCGATACTCATGCTGCTGTTGAGCACACCGGCTTTGGTGTTCGCCATGGGGGGGTTGAATTGATGGCAGTAAAGTTTGCGCAGCAATTACACAACCTTGATGGTGGAGGAAAGGCGCTGGCATGGGGCAATCAATTAGCTGAAGCGTTAACACCATTGAACAAAAATTGGCTAATTACCGGTGTGGCTGCGGCAACCTTGCTGGATTTAGGTTTCAGCGCGCGCGTGGGCGCAGGTTTTTTTCAATTGCTCGGTGCTCCGGGATTATTAGCGCAAGGGATGGAGATGGCGGGTAAGCCTATTCTCGCCATGCCATTTGTAAGCGACGAAAATTATATTTTGGAACGATAACAAACCCGGTACAGCAGCACTTAAAAAGCGGGCAGCAAATTAATATTTGATTGAAATGATGGGCAAGACTCATAACACGGTAATGAAATAAACCATGACAAACTCAACACATAGTAATCCGGAAATGATCGATTACCTGGATCAACGCCGTGGAAAAATTATCAGTAATACCGGTGGCTGGTTTCCAGGCAAAGGCGTGTTTAGTCATGGCTATTCAATGTTGGAAGAACTTGTTGGCGAAAAAAGTTATTTTCAGGTGTTGATATTAAATGCAACGGGCAAGTTGGTTGATCGGCCCCTCGCCGATTGGGTTGAAGCACTTTATGGTTGTTTGAGCTGGCCCGATCCCAGAATATGGTGCAATCAAATTGGTGCTTTGGCCGGCACAGTGCGTACGTCGGTTATGAGTGCCACAGCGATGGGCGCCTTGGCAGCGGACTCGCGTATTTATGGCGTATTACCCTTGTTGGAAAGTGTCGCTTTTATTCAACAGGCGCAGGTAAAAAAACAGCAAGGAATGAATGCCGAACAAATTATTGATGAAGCCTTTGCCGCATGTAAATCGAGCAAGCCTTATATCATGGGTTACCGGCGTCCCATCGCTAAAGGTGATGAACGCCTGGAAGTGATGGAAAAAGTGGGGAAAAAATTAGGGTTTGGTATTGGCGAGCATATGTTACTCGCGTATGAAATTGAAAAGGCGCTGCTGGAAAAAATTGATGAAGGCATGAATATTAATGGTTTTATGTCTGCCTTTTTAGCCGATCAGGGTTTTAGCCCACAGGAAACATATCAAATGTTTTCCATGTTGGTGGCGAGTGGTGTGACAGCATGTTACCTGGATACTTACCGTCGTCCACCCGATACATTCCTGCCATTGCGTTGTGACGATATCGATTATCAAGGGCCCGCATTACGCAGTGTTCCCCCCATTGAGTGATAACAATATTGCTATCACTCGTGTCGGTTAGCATTTATGCTTGAGACGCTTCAATTTTATTCTTCTGCAGTAATATTTTTTCTACTGGCAATGGATGCCCGATGTGATAACCCTGCACAAAATCCACCCCCATATCTTTCAATATTTCCAGAATTGCTTCGTTTTCCACATATTCAGCGACCGCTTTTTTGCCGAGCGCTTGAATAACCTGGATCATGGATTTCACCAGTGTCTGGTCAATTTGATCGCGGTGTAAATTCTGGATAAATGAACCATCGAGCTTAATGTAATCCGCAGGTAAATCTTTTAAATACGCAAAGCTGCTAAAGCCCGAGCCGAAATCATCTACAGAAAAACTGCAACCGAGCTTATGCAAATCAGCAATCACTTTTTGGGTGATATGTAAATTGAATAAGCTGGCGCTTTCCGTTAATTCAAATGTAATGCGTTTTGGGTTTACACCCGTCGCATTGAGGTTTTCCAGAATACTCGGGGTGAGGTTTTCATCTTTAAATGCCTGCGCCGATAAATTGATGGCGATATGATTCAGTTCCGGATGCTTATGTAAAGTGTGGATGGCCAGCTTGATAATCCAGCGATCCAGCAAATGCATTTCCCCGGCAGATTCCAGCGCGGGAATAAATGTATCTGGCCCCACAATACGACCATCTGTTTCCCGCAAACGTACCAGTGCTTCGTAATAAGAAACGCGATTATTTTTAATATCAAAAATCGGCTGGAAGTAGAGCACCATGCGATCTTCCATAATCGCTTTGCGAATTTTTTGTGAGGTATTAACAGAGTGACGCAGCTCGTCGCTTTCGCTGTCGAGTGGGTCGTATTGGTGAATTAAATTGCGGCCGCGCCCTTTGGCAACGTAGAGTGCAATATCGGCACGCATTAAATGTTCTTCGGGATTATTAGTACTACCATCAATCAAAGTTAAGCCAATACTGCTGCCCAGGCTGATACGTTGTTCTTGTAGCTGGAAAGTAAATTCCGCCACGATTTGCTGGATATTGCGTGCAAATTCGTATACTTCATTGGCTTTAATATCGCGCAATAAAATGGCAAATTCATCGCCGCCCAAGCGACATAAAATATCGGTGCCACGAATACGTTTGCTGAGCAGGTGCGACATTTCCCGCAACACTTCATCGCCCTTTTGGTGGCCGAAGGTATCGTTGATGACTTTGAAGTGGTCGAGATCCAGATACACCAGTGCATGTTGGCGATTGTTGCGCACTGAGTCAGCAGTGAGTTGCGCGAGCGTAGATTCAAAAAAGTGACGATTATATAAGCCGGTTAATGAATCGTGCATCGCCAGGTATTTTAATTGCTCCTGGGATTCGCGCCGCTCGGTGATATTGTCCAGGCAAATAGTGAGATTGTCGGAACCCTGTAATTTGGTCGAACGGCTGATCTTGAGTTGCACCCATAATTTTTGGCCGCGGTAATTGCTCAGGCACAATTCAAATTCTGGGCAGGGTTTATTGTTTTGCAATGATTTGCGAATTTTACTTTTAAATAGCGCGTATTGACTAAAGTCTTCACTGGAAACAAATGCTTCCAGTGATTTTCCCAGGCATTCTTTGATTGCAAATCCCATCATGGTTTCCCATGCCTGGTTTAAATACTGGATTTTAAAATCCGCATCCAATTCCATCACTACCGATTGCAAATCGTTAAGCAACTGGTGATGGCTTTCATAGAGTGCGCGATATTCACGTTCGCGTTCTTGTACGGTTTTTACTCGCTCGGCAAATTGCGCATTGCTAACTAAATAATCATCGCGGTGAATGGCGATATCGCAGACTTTGCGCAATTGTTCGGCGCGAAAGGGTTTGGGCAGGAAATCTACCGCGCCCAACAACATTAATTCTTCCGCCTGATCGATGGTGGTGTGTGCCGTCATGATCACGATAGGCTGGTTTGGATCTATGCTCTGGATTTCCATCAGGATATCGCGCCCGGAAAGCTTGGGTAACATCACGTCTAGCAGGATTAGATCCTGGCGGCCCTGTATCCAGGCCCGCAAGCCGGTATCACCTTCGCTGGCAAATTCAATATCAAACGATGCAGAGAGAATACGGCGAATTAAATCGGCTGTATCGGGCTCATCTTCCACTACCAATAAGCGCGGTTTTGCAGTGCCTGCTTGTTGGTTGAGGGTTAAGTTTCTTACTAACGAGGGCAACTGTGCGATGTGCTCAAGGGGCAATAACTGATTGATCCCGTATTCGCGTGCGGTAACTTCAGCAATGCGTTCACACCAGGTTTGTGCGGTAATGACGATGGGCAAATCGATACGGCATAACAAAATTCCACTGCGCACCAAACGCGAAAGTCGCCAGCCATCCAGATCAGGAATATCGACATCCACAATCAATAAGTCGATAGTGTGTTGGCGCAAGACACGCAGGGCTTTTTGGGCAGAATCCACACAAATAGTGGTGACTTGCGCAAGTACTTGCAGGCTGGCATCAATGGTGGCCAGCGCTTGGGAATCGTTATTAACGATGAGTATGTTAATAGGCGAGTCAGGTTGATTGGTGTTATTGGGTAACACGCATAAATCTCCGAATTAATATCCTTTTAGCCTAGCATAAACCGCTGTTTTCTTTCTTATTCTGGACAAGCTGTCCGCGGGATCTTCCTTGCAGAAAACGGTTTTACCGGGCGTTTAACCGCCCGGTGTTGCAGAGCCATTTACTGCCAGACCTTTGATTCTGTCGCCCATCGGGGGGACTTCATTGCGGTCTATGCGTACATCCAGAAGTGTAGGCCCTTTTTTGCTAAAAAGCGCCTGATAATCCAGTTGATCAAGCTGTGTAGGGCAATCGATCACGATGCCGTCCACACCCATGGATTTGGCCATCAGTGCGTAATCGACCGTATTCAACTCCCAGCCGATAGACTCTTGTTGGCCCAGGCGTTGGCCATGCATAACCATGCCCATTGCAGCGTCGTTCAAGACCAGGAATACCACCGGTAATTGCTGCTGGGCGGCGACTGTAATTTCCTGCGCGCTCATCAGGTAAGAGCCATCGCCCACGATGCACAGGGTAGGCGCCATGCGATTGCCAATCGCAGAACCGATAGCCGCGCCAATCGACCAGGCCATGGAGCCGTAACCCATTGCGATGCGATACAAGCCGGCACTGTTGCTGCGGCTAAGGTAATGGGTGGCCCAGGACCAGCCGTTACCGGCATCAACAAAAATGCGCGTATCTTCAGGCAACTGGCGCGATAGGTGGCACATCAGGCGCTGGGGTTTTACCGGGCGCTCATCGGAGTGGCACTTGCTTTCATCGACGAGGGTGAAAAAACCGCCGTTGGCGTTAGGAATGGCGCTGGTTCCCGGCAAGGTTTCCCATTTGCGCCCCCATTTACGTGCTTCACGAACCTTTTCCAGCAAGCGTGTGAAAATTACATCGATGTTGCCGAACACATGCAAATTCGCCATTGGGGAGCGGGTGAAATGCTCAATGGACGAATCTATATGTACGAGCTTGGTATTGAGCAAATCATCTTTCCAACCGCTGGTGCCCAGCTCGCCCAGCTCAGTGCCGACTGCCAGGATCAGATCCACTTCTTTGCTTTGCAGCAGGTTTTTCGCGCTCTCATGGCCGGCGAAACCGTAGACACCACGGTATAGTGGATGATGTTCGTCCACCCAGGTTTTACCCATGGGGCCGGTCACAAAGGCAGCGCCGGTCAGCTCGATAAACTCCATAATTTGCGAGCTGGCTTTACCAACACCGTTGCCGATGTACATCACCAGATTATCGACCCGACCCAGCTTTTCACCGAGGCGGGCAATGGCAGAATCATCGGCCATGGCGAAATCGTGGATCAGCAAATCACTGTGAATATGGGCTTTGATCGACGCGGGTGAGCGCAAAACATCGGCGGGAATACTGATATGTACCGGGCCGTTAGGTTGGCGATGCGCAGCCATAATGGCCGATACCAGTTTGCTTTCCAGTTGCTCGTGATGGGATACCAGTGTGTTGAATTGGGTCACGTAACGGAACATGCCCACGGTATCAATCGCTGTGCAACTGGATTCCTGCAGGGCGCGTTTACCGAATTTTGGCAGCGGCGTCTGGGCGGTAATGACCAACATCGGCACCTCATCGGCGAGCGCAGAGGCAACACCGGTAATCAGGTTGGTTGCACCTGGGCCTGTGGTGGCGCATACCACGCCCATTTTTCCGGTTTCGCGGGTGTAGCCATCAGCCATAAACGCGGCACCGCATTCATGGCGGGCAACAACCAGGCGCGGCCCACCGCGTCTTTCGCTGCGGGCGAGTGAATTGAGCAACGGCTCAATAGCGCCGCCAGGTACGCCAAATACGGTATCGATACCCATTTGAGCCAGGTAATCAACAATCAGATCAGCATAGGTAGTGGTGATGCCGGGTTGCGTTGGTGGCTCTGTGTCAGGCAATTCAGGGGCAAGATAAGGGATGTTTACGAGCTGTAGCATGGACTTCGCACCTTGTTCCAAAAGTGAGTGGTCCATCACAGTTGATAGGTTCTAAGTATGCTGCATAATATATACCAATGATGAAATATGTGCCACTCATTTAATGATCATTTTGTATAAAGGATGAACTTTTTGCGAATAAAGGTGCTAAAGAACTGCAAATGTTTGGAAAACGGGCATAAAAAAGCCCTGACTGGCAGGGCAAACAGAGGACATTTTCGCACCAGCCTTACCTTTACATCATCGGGGAGGCACCACCGATGTGCAGGACAGCCAAATACATGTTACGAAATCAGGCGACGCTTTTAGCCTGGGCAGGCGCGTCTTGTTCAAGTTGCTTTTCAACGCGTTTGGCCGATATTGGCTCAACTTTTTTTTGCTTCTCATAGAGGAAGCGCAATACCGCAGAGCGATATCCGTTGTATTCGGCGTTGTCGGCCAATTCCAGGCGATTGCGTGGGCGAGGCAGTTTTACATCCAATATTTCGCCCACCGTCGCCGCCGGGCCGTTAGTCATCATTACAATGCGGTCCGAGAGTAATACGGCCTCATCCACATCGTGGGTAATCATAATCACGGTATTGCCCAGCTCGTTCTGGATCTCCATTAGCGAATCCTGTAAGTGCGCACGGGTCAGTGCATCCAGTGCGCCGAAAGGCTCGTCCATCAGCAATACTTGCGGTTCCATAGCCAGAGCGCGAGCGATACCTACACGTTGCTTCATACCGCCGGAAATCTCATCAGGGCGCTTGTGCATAGCATGGGTCATATGGACGAGTTCCAGGTTGTGCTCAATCCAGGCGCGCATTTCCATTTTGGTTTTCTTGCCTTTGAACACGCGTTTCACACCCAGCTCCACATTTTCGTACGCGGTCAGCCAGGGCAATAACGAATGGTTTTGAAAAACAACGGCGCGTTCGGGGCCGGGCTCATTCACTTCGCGACCATTCAACACAACACCGCCCGTAGTGGCTTGATACAAGCCGGCAACAATATTAAGCACGGTAGATTTACCGCAACCGGAGTGGCCGATCAGCGATACAAATTCACCTTTTTTAATTTTTAAATCGACATCGCGCAATGCACAAAACGGACCCTTGGGGGTGGGGAATTCGATTCCTACTTTCGTCAATTCCAAATGGATCTGGCTCATGGGTTTTCCTCTGTTCAATTCTGTTTTGAAAATAATATGTGGAATAGTTTTTGATGCAATCTACACAACACAATTTGCATGCCTGTTGCTATCAGCGGACGACCGCACTCTTGTCCCAATTCACATAGGTTTGCAGCATTAAAATGGCGCGGTCGAGTAAAAATCCGATTAGACCAATCACCAAAATCGCGAGACAAATACGGCTGAGTGAATCGGATGAGCCATTCTGGAATTCATCCCACACAAATTTTCCAAGGCCCGGATTTTGTGACAGCATTTCGGCGGCGATCAACACCATCCAGGCAATACCCAGCGAAATACGCAAACCGGTAAACATCATCGGAATTGCAGAGGGCAATACAATTTTTACCACGTGGGTGAACCAACCCAAACGCAATACACGGCTCACATTAATTAAGTCTTTGCTAACACCGGCAACGCCGACCGCTGTGTTAATCATGGTGGGCCATAGCGAACACAGACTCACGGTGAATAATGAAATAATGTAGGACTTGGAAAATGCCGGCGAATCGGAAACGTAAACGGCGCTCACCACTATGGTTACCAATGGCAACCAGGCTAATGGTGAAACCGGTTTAAATAATTGGATCAATGGATTAATCGCACTGTACAGTGTTTGACTTAAACCGATCATGATACCGATGGGGATAGCGATAATTGTCGCCACTAAAAAACCGGATAGCACCGTGATCAAACTGGTTTCTATTTTATCGAAAAAAGTCGGGCGCCCATTGAATTCGCGGATATCCAGTTTTGCCTCGGGATCTTTCGCCAATAATTCAGCATTGCGTTTTTCCTGGCGCTCATAAAATTGTGTGGCGCGATCCTGTTCGGATTTATATTCATCGACCAAATTGCCCCATTGTGCAAATACTTGTTTGGGTTGGGGGAATTCACCGAGTGATGTTTTGATATTGGGCGCAACGCTGTGCCAGAGTGCCAGAAAAATCAATAAACCGATCATTGGCATAGTCACACCGATAATCAATTCACGCCATTTAATTTCTTTCAGTTGTTCAAATTTCAATGTGACGAGTTTGTTGTTCATGACAATTTCCTCTGTTTAATACCTGCCGGGCCGTAACCCGGCAGGTTTATGGTGTTTTAACGCTAGCTAACTAATAACGGTGTAACTTTTTTATACACAATCAGATTTTCTCGTCGCCTTTCAAACCAATTTTGAATTTGGTGAGGTAATCGTTAGGCTTGGTTGCATCAAATTGAATGCCATCAATCCATACGGTTTCATCAACTTTGCGGATGCCGTTGAAAACTTTGAAATCGGGGAAATCACTGGCTTTTGCTTTGCCTTCTTCAACCAGGTCAGCAACGGCTTTTTGGTAAATTTCAGGCGCTACAGCTTTTTTCGCCATATCCATGTACCAACCATCTGGTTTGGCTTCAGCAATTTGCCCCCAGCGACGCATTTGGGTCAGGTACCACACAGCATCAGAAACGTGAGGGTAAGAGGCGTTGTAACGGAAGAACGTATTGAAGTCGGGGGCAGGGCGAACATCTTTGCGTTCGTATTCAAAAATGCCGGTCATGGAATTGGCGATAACTTTATAGTCGGCACCCACATAATGCGCAGCAGAAATCATTTTCGCGGCTGCATCGCGATTCGCGTGATTGGCTGCATCGAGCCACATGGCGGCACGAATCAATGCTTTCACTACGCGCACACTGGTGTTGGGATTTTTTTCAATAAAATCTTTGCGCATACCGAAAACTTTATCGGCCATTTTGTTGGATACGGCGATTACCGGAACACCAATGCCGCGGAATACTGCTTGCTGGTTCCAGGGTTCACCCACGCAATAACCTTGAATAGTTCCTGCTTCCATCGTGGCGGGCATTTGTGGCGGTGGAGTTACTGATAACAAAATATCAGCATTAATTTGCCCGAGTGTGTCACCTTTGAGCGGTGCATAAAAGCCGGGATTTACACCACCCGCTGCGAGCCAATAACGCAATCCCATATTGTGTGTAGATACCGGAAAAACTACGCCCATATTGATTGATTTTCCGGCGTCTTTCATCGCCTCAACTACTGGCTTTAGTGCTTCTGCACTGATGGGATGAACGAGTTTTCCATCGGAACCCACCGGAACATTCTTTTTCATTTTTTTCCAGATTTCATTGGAAACTGTAATCGCATAAGTGTTTTGGGTCATGGTGAAAGGAAACACCAATTCCGCTGGCGTACCGTAACCAATATTCGCTGCAATCGGTTGTGCCGCTAACATGTGTGAGCCATCCAGTTCACCAGAAATTACGCGGTCCAGCACTACTTTCCAGTTGGCTTGTGCTT
The DNA here is from genome assembly GCA_021151825.1 of Cellvibrionaceae bacterium. Taxonomy (GTDB): domain Bacteria; phylum Pseudomonadota; class Gammaproteobacteria; order Pseudomonadales; family Cellvibrionaceae; genus Cellvibrio. Next base: position 29,063 of record JAGKWQ010000012.1, on the reverse strand, counting down.
CCAGTTCTACGGTTAAGCCTTCATCGTCGAAATAACCATTTTCATACGCGACAGCCAAATCAGCCATGTCTGTTAATTTAATAAAGCCAAATTTCAATTCGCTTTTTTCAGCGGGGCCGGTAGTGGCATGTGCAGCAGTTATTAACGAAATGCTGGCAGCAATCGCACAGGTTAATTTTGCTAATGGTCTTAAGAGTGCGGAAATTTTTTTCGTTTTAGTAACGGGCAAGTTCATCTTTGGCTCCTGGCTTTGGTGGTGCTTGGCTATTTAATTTTTTCTGTGCTTGTTTAAATTTTTTTAAATAAAAATTTCGGCACAAAGAAATTTTTGAATCGATACATAAGCGCTTATTCAAACACTATGCCAAGTTAAGTGACGCACATTTTTGGCGCAGGGATTTTGCCGTTGCCGAGTAGGTTTTTATGAAATTTGCACATTGCTGATACACACAAAAAGCACTTGCGTTTTTTTGGTGCTGTAAATTGCAGGAGGTTCGTGCGCTGATTGCAAACGACATTTTGAAAACGCGCACTTTTTTTGCGCAATGGTTTTTTTGTAGCAATTAAATTCTCCGCAGACGTTTGTGCTCGCATAATTTCAGCGTGCCCTTAAAGTAAAAATAACCTTATAGATCTGCGGTTTAGCGTGACATTTGTGACGCGCGAGTTTGCTTTTGCCAGCCTATACTGAAGGCAGATTCCACTCCCTTTATTTGGATAAGCCCCATGAAATTACCCGCTTTAGCTATGGTTTTTATGGTTTTGCTGTTTAGTGGCTGTTCTTCTGTGGTGCAAAAAACACCGTTTTCAACCGATAGAGGCCCTTTGGCCAAGGCTTTGTCCGGGGAATTGATTTTGGGGCACACTTACAGGAACGATGAGCTGCCCAATGTGGATTTGTTTGGCCTTACCCCTGAAATGCGTCACTTTGCCGAAACCGTTACTGCTTCAGTCAAACGAAAAGATGCTATAGCGGAAGCCCTTCATCAGTCGCTGATGACTTCCCGTGCTCACGGTGGTCGTGGCATTACCTATACCGCTTACATCACCAATACCGGAATAGACGCTTTTGAGCAGCGACAGGCTAACTGCCTGAGCTACACATTGCTGTACGTCGCTATGGCGCGTCATCTGGGCCTAAATGCTGAAGTGAATGAAGTCATGTTGCCGCCCACCTGGGATATGCGCGATAGCGATACCTATTTATTTATGCGGCATGTGAATGCAAAAGTATTTATGCCGCGCGGGCATATGTTTTCCTGGGTGCGCGTGGCAGAAACGGCGGATGTGGGCGATATAGTGGTCGATCTGGAAATGCGTCGTTTTCGCGCCCATTACAAACAAAAGGTTATCGATAAGGATTTGGTTGCCGCGCAATTTTATTCCAATCGTGGAATGGAGTTTGCTGCAGAGGGCAACGCCCGCGAGGCATTTTTATATTTGCGTAAAGCCTTGCTGATGAGCGCTGAACCCAGCTATATCTGGAGTAACTTCGGCAGCTTTTATCGCCGCCAAAAAATGTTCAACGAAGCTGAAGCAATCTATTTGCATGGGTTGGCAATTAACCCGCGCGATTACACCATTATGCATAATTTAGCTGGCCTATATCTTGAACTGGGAAACAAGGCAAAGAATAAGGAGTATCAGCAACGAGTACGTCAACATCGCAATGCCAATCCCTACTATATGTTCAAATTGGCTGAAGAATTCGCGCAAAAAAATGAGGATGAAAAAGCACTGGAGTTGTTGCGCAAAGCAATAAGTAAAGAAAAAGATGAAGTGCGTTTTTATCGGCTTGCGGCAGAAATTTATGAACGTAGAGGCGATAAAGAAAATGCCGGGCTGATGAATGATAAAATTTATCAGATCAATACTATCCGTTTTTAATAGGAGTGCGCTGCATGTGCACTCATCATTACTGCTACATAGATTTTCTTTTCACTTTACCTTGAGTCTGTGAATGCTTTTTTCTCGTTAAAAATGCAACTTATGGTTGCCTCCTTTTCATAAGTAAGACTTTTTTGCTCTTACATTTCCTTACAAATTTGTGGCATTGAAATGTAAAGTCGAACCTCGTACTTGTTATTCGTTCACTAGCATCGCAATCGGTAGTTTGCTGTTTTATTTGCAGCAATGCCGTACCCGATGATCTCGGGTTATTCAAATCAGGATTACTAAAGGGGTACCGGTTAATCCAATAAAACCATCAGAAACTGGAGATACAATTATGCTGTCGAAAAAATTATTGGCGATGATTGCTGCTGTTATGCTGTGGACATTTTCACAAAGCAGTTTTGCACTTTGTTATACGATCCCCCATATGTCCAGCTATTTGGGTTCTTATTATTTGCAGGGCTTTGAAGGGGAATCGACCACTTGCCCGCAATCAAGTGGTAGCCGTTGGATTGAAGTGTGCGCGAAGCCCGCGAACCTACCCAATGCAAGTTATAGTTTGTGTGGATCGGGTTATGGTGTTGCCGGAAATGCCTATACCAGCCTTCGATTTGATTACAATACTGCTTACGATTTTCGCGTGCGTTATCAAAAAACTGACGGGACTTTAGGAATCGTGAGTTACGGTACTTTATCGGGCGTTCCTAATGGCAACTCAGGTGGGGGAGGTATTGGTGGCGGCAACCCTAATTGCCCTCCTTATAATCCTAATTGCACTTGTGCTGCTGGATATCCTATGGGACATCCGGCATGTGATTGGTAATTTTCGGCTAGTTAACTATTTCGTATTGGTTGTGCTGTTCGAAACGGGATTACTATCAAGATAGTTCCCCGTACCAACGAAACAAAAAAACAGTGAAGCCCTATTGAGTAATCAATGGGGCTTTTTTTAGGTAAAGGACTGTAATTGTCCTTCTGTCTATATGGACTCGTAGTTCTTGCCGGCCTAGGCTTCGCGTCTATTACAACAATGACTACTGCAACGACGCGAGGAATGACAATGAAACCACTACTCCTGGGGCTCTCTTTATGCGGCCTTATGGCCAGTACCCCGGTTTTTGCCGGTGAATGGAAAAGCTTGTTCAATGGCAAAGATCTCACTGGTTGGGAAACCTATGTCAGTTACCAACCGGAAACTAACGCTTACAATCTTGTATCCAAACACAAACCGCGCGGTGTGAATAACGACCCTAAAAAAGTGTTCACTGTAGTGGATGGTTTGTTACGTGTTTCCGGTGAGGAGTGGGGGGGTATTACCACGCTTGAAGAATTTGAAAATTTCCATTTGAAATTTGATGTGAAGTGGGGCGTAAAAAAATGGCCGCCGCGTCTGGATGCCCGTCGCGATAGCGGAGTTTTGTATTTTGCCGTTGGCCCCCATGGTGCCCAAAGCACTCACTGGATGCGCAGCCATGAATTCCAGGTTCAGGAAGGTGATAGCGGTGATTACCACAGCCTCGATGGTGTGATTATCGATGTACACGCTGGTGATGCCAATGAAGGTGATTGGAAGTTTTATGCCTATGATCCCAAAGCCCCGCTGCGCAACGATATCGCCGCGCGCGTATTAAAACGCGGCCTTTATGAAAAGCCATCCGGCGAATGGGACACTATGGAAGTGATTACCGATGGCAAAACCCTCATCCACAAAGTCAACGGTAAAGAGGTATTCCGTGGCTTTAACTCGCGTGAAAAAGTGGATGGTAAATACGTACCGCTAACCCGTGGAAAATTGCAGATCCAGTCGGAAGGCGCGGAAACTTTCTATCGCAATATTCAAATCAAAACCCTGGACAAACCCGCAGATCAATACTGATAAAAAGCTGTTAAATCTGCACAAAATAGTTGAATTAGCCCGTTCGCGCGGGCAGTCTGGGCCCATGTTTCACTCTCTATTGCCATTCTCACCGGAGTTGCGCATGAGCCCTTTCTATTCTTTCACTGCCGAGCGGCTGAACGGCCAGCCCCAAAGCTTGTCTGACTACGCAGGTAAACTGGTGTTGGTCGTTAATACCGCCAGCAAATGCGGATTCACTCCGCAATACGCCGGCCTTGAAACCTTGTATCAACAATTCAAGGGGCAGGGACTGGTGATTCTCGGTTTCCCGTGTAATCAGTTTGGCAATCAGGAGCCGGGTGAGGCGGAACAAATTGCCCACACTTGTGAAATTAATTACGGTGTAACGTTTCCCATATTTGCCAAAGTGGATGTGAATGGCCCCGTAGCTCATCCCTTGTTTCAATGGGTGACGGGGGAGTTGCCCGGTTGGTTGGGGAAATCGATTAAGTGGAACTTCACCAAATTTTTAATCGGCCGCGATGGTAAACCTATCAAGCGTTTTGCCACCATCACCACACCGGAAAAGATGGCAGCATTTATTCAAAAAGAACTCGCACGCTAATGTCATTTCGCAAAAAATAGTTAAGTTAAAAATAACGATGAGCCTTCAAAAAAGTATTGTTATCGCTGTGGCCGCATTCGGACTGGGTTTTTACGTCAGCGAATATCGTCATGCGCAACAGTCGCCCGCAGTTGTTGATTCCTTCGAACCGGTGAATCAAATTGCAGCACCGCAAGCGATTGTGAATGTACCAGTAGACGTTGCGCCGGTATTACAAAATACTCCTGCACCTACTGTGCCGATTGCTGCGCTGCCACAAGAATTATCGCCACTCGAGCGTGCGCAACAGCTTATCGCCAATAGTGCATTCCCCGCAGCACTGCAGGCCCTGAACGAAATTTTGAAGAACAATCCAAACAATACCGAAGCGTTGTTGCTGCTCGCACGCGTGCTGGAAAAGCAAGGCAAACACGAAGATGCGGTCACTACCTGGTTTCGTTATTTAAATATTGAAGTGGATGCAAAAAAATTCCAGGAAGCCATCACCTATTTATCGCGCTACTTAATTCGCCTGGTGAATAATCCGGGAATTTTTGGCGCAAGCCGCGAATGGCTAATGGCACAATTAAATGACCTGATTAAGCTCACACCGGATAATGGCGAATTGCATTTACAACTAGCCGATATGCACGCAAAGGTAAATGACCAGGAGCAAGCGCAATACCATGCGCTCATGGCGGCGAATCAGGATGGAACCCGTTTACGTGCGGAAGAATTTCTGGCGAAGCTGACTGACAATGCTATCGCAGAGCAAACCGATGATCAGGAAAGCAAAGTGCAGCTGATTCGTTTCGGAAAACAATTTCTGGTTCCGGTTTCTGTGGAAGGTAAAACCGTAAAACTGTTATTGGATACCGGTGCATCTATTAGCGGATTAACCTCCAGCTTTATTAACCGCAATGACAGCATTGTAAAATCTCCCAAACCCATTCAGCTCAACACAGCCAGTGGTACCGTGGACAGCTTTCTATTTGTAGTGGACTCGTTGCAATTTGCTGGCGTGACGTTCAATAAACATATGCTCGCTCGTTTGCCTATGGATAATTATGATAGTTTTGACGGGCTATTGGGGGTCGATATTCTAGGGCGTTTTGATTTCGTTATTGATCAGGAAAAAGCAGAACTACGTTTGCGCAAGCGACAATAATTGCTCACTAAAGATTAATCCATCTCTTGTTTAAATGCTAAAATTGCTGCCTCCAGGGTTGGATACCCTGATGTTCTTGTCCTTGGCGCCTCCTCCATAAATAATTCCACAAATTGAGATTCAAATTCAGAGTTATCAGTGGATTTATAATGATGATCTGCGCTTTGCACGTAATAGAGACCATTGGAAATAAAACGAAGGCAGCGATAACAGATAGCGTTCTCTTCATTTGATCTTTCCCAAATTTTAACTTCCTCATAGAGCTCCATTCTTTAAAACTCCTTTGGTTTTTAGCAACCATACATTTTCTTTGGCTTCGCATTTTCCTTTTAAGCCGCCCTCAATATTGCCGGATGAGAGCAGTTGTAAATCGTAATAGTTGTCATAGTGTTGTGCGACTTCCCTGTCAGGCACAGAAAAAGGTGGGCCTTCCAGTTGGGTTTGATCGTATTCGAAACAAATCAAAAGTTGTTTGGCATGGCGAGTTATATTGACTAAATGTCGGGTATATTGCGCGCGCATGGATATTGGCAGTGCGACTAATGCAGCGCGATCATAGATAGCATCAACCTGACCTAATAGTGATCCGGTAAGGTTGAAAATATCACCAATAAAAATATCGAGGTTATGCGCACTATAGCGCTCCAGTTCTCCCAAACGGGAAACGCGCGGCACAACACCCAACTCGTCAAATAATTGTTCAATAGCGAGTTTGCTCAGTTCTGCGCCCGTGACTTTGTAGCCTTTTGAGAGCAACCAGCCAATATCCAGGGTTTTTCCACATAAAGGGAGGAATATGTGGTCGCCCGGTACGAGAGTAAGTCGCTCCAGGTTTTTTATTAATAAGGGGTTGGCCTGGGAATTGTGAAACCCAATCTCATTAGTTTCCCATTTACGGTGCCAGAATTCTGCTTCCATCGTCGTTCCTGTAATTAGTCATGTGCTGTAATTTTTTAATTGTGGCACATAAGTTAGTATTTTGGGTGGGAGTTCCAGTGATGGAGTTTTACCGGCAAGTGACTGCAATATTATAGAAATCGAGCTGTACAGGTGAATAATGAATAATAAACCGCAAACCCCCGGTTTGGGTGTGGTATTGGTTAGCCAATTGGCAATTGTTGTTTTAGGGGTTGCGGGTATTTGGGCATTAGATGTAACACTGCCGGCGGCGAATATAAATTGGATGATTGCAAGTGCTCTCGGAATAACCCTCGCTGTTATTACCTTCGTGATTTTTCTAATTATATATCGTGTGGGGGGGCGCTTTGCCCAAATGCTGCTGGATGATCTCCGGCGAGTATGGGGCCTATTTAATGGGTATTCATGGGGTAAAATTACTTTTATTGCTGCGTTGGCAGGAATTGGCGAAGAATTATTATTTCGCGGATTTTTTCAAACATGGATGAATGGTTATCTTCCGATAGGTTGGGCAATTTTAATTGCATCATTGGTATTTGCGGCATTGCATTATTTATCCCACGCTTATTTTATTTGTGCTGTGATCATGAGTATTGCGTTTGGTGTTGGATATTATTTGTCTGGCAGTTTATTAATGGTGGTCGTTTGGCATGGCGTTTACGATTTAATTGCCTTGGGAGTAATTGTAAAATATCGACATTTTATTATTGTAGATACCCGCCAGGATTCAAAAATCGGGTTGCAATAATATAAATATAATGGCCGCACTCCTTGCGGCCATTATATTTATTTTTTACTACGCTGACTGCGTATAACTCCCAACCCCAAAGCACTTATTGCCAGTAATAATAATGATGAAGATTCCGGAACATTGCTGCTAATAGCGTCGCGTACATACCAGGTATCGTAAACATCTTCCAGTGAACCGATGTCCAAACCATTGGTGATTTTTCCATTAGCGGCATCACTTAAATCGATGTGACTAAAGTTGCTCCAGTATTCAGACGCAAAACGATAAAGGGAATGATCGCTAAAACCGGATTCCGGTGTTAATGTTGCATCGCCAATAATGAAGGCGGTCCAGTCAGGGCGCAGTGCCCATTCTTCTGCTGTAGCGTAACGCCAGCCCTCGCTCGCGCGATATTCCGGTGTCTCAATATTACCTGGTCCCCATTCACCCGTGCCAATTGGCCCTGCGTAAACCCAATCCAAACCATTCACATTGCGCAAAATATTTTCATTGGGAATGATGGTGCTTGCATCAATAATAACAGCGTTAGTGTTAACACCGACTAATGCGCTGAGACTGATTGCCAGCGCAGAAATTAACTTTTTCATTTTTTGCTCCGTAATAATTATTGTTAATGACCGCCACGTTAGTGGCGGCCTGTTGCGACTATTAATGTAAATTTATCAATGTAATTTTTTCGGTTAAAGTTTGGTGATGCGCAACCAGTTAATACTCCAGCCACCTTGTTGCGCATAAATGCCCAGATTAAATGTTCCCGCATGAATGCTCACGACCTGACTGACAGTGGTGAAATTATTCCAATCACCAGTCGCAGGAATAGTTGCATTGCCTAAAATAACTGAACCACCATTTAAATCGAGCGAGAGCAGTGAGCCTGTCGGGCTGGCTACACGGTACTCGACTAAATAATTGCCGGTGGTTGGAAACGTGATATTGGTAAAGGCCATCCAATCACCGGCATCGATAGCGCCAACTACTTGGCCGCCACCAACATCGGTAGTACCAAACAATTCGAGGCCAGACATAAATGCATAGGTTTCTGCTTCGATAAATTTAATAAAGGGTGCAGCGGAGCTTGTGCTTGATGCGCTACTTGCAGGTGTGCTGGATGATGTTGCTGCGCCACTTAGTACAAATTCAGCCCAAGGCGTATCCATTGCACCCACTGCTTGTGCAATAGTGATGAAGTAACGCACGGTTGCTCCGGCAGGGACGCCAGATAATTCGTAGGTGTTGGAATTATCGGCGTTGTGCGTCATGCGAATATTTTGTTGGCCTCCACCGCTCACAGTGAAATGAATATCCGCCCATGCAACATTGTTGGCAAAAAATTTCACCGTGTTTCCATTCACAATACTGTGCCCGTAATTTTCATTCGCCACTGAGGAGCTGGATAAGGATGAATTTGATTTCACGCTACTGGACACAATAGAACTGGCAATTGCCGAGCTACTTGATTTCGACATTGCTGCCGAGCTGCTGGATTTTGACGAAGCAACATTATTTGATGAACTGCTGCTGGATGCGCTTGAATTGCTTGATGGTGTGCAGCTCGTATTGGTTGGCAATGAATCCGGTGTTTCGCCGGTACGTTTAATACGGAAACTATTTGCTGGCACATTCAGTGTCATGCCATCAGAAAACAACACATACTGCGCGCTGCAAGTAAAATTGTACGCAATGTAAGTAATGCTGCCATTTTTATTGAACGCAACCGCCGTTGGACTGCTTGCAGTTAAAGTACCGGTGCCGGTAGCGAGATGTCCCAATTGTTTTAAGGTATAAATCCAGTGATATGTATGGGCTTTGGTTTCGCCAGCTTCGGGTGCGTAATCAAATCCATAGCTATGGAAATCATCTATGGCGGCTTGGCCATCAGTCATTGCCCAAATATTCCACCACACATCGCGCCATTGATCATTCGGTAAACCGGATGGTTTTCCGTTGCTGGATTGCGTCATACCCAGATCAACATATTGATCAAGGTAATCTGCGTGTTGGCCAATGTGGAATACCAATGGACTAAGTGGCAAACCCTGGATTCCCAAAATATGTGCATAAGCACCGCTGAACCAGGTAGAGAAAACATGGCCATTGCCCCAAATAATTGACGTGGTCATTTTGGGATAAGCTGCATCAAAATTATCGTAATCACCCGTTAAACCACGGAAGCGATCGAAGTTGTTCCAATATTCCCAATACGCCGCAGTAGATGATGCATGCAAATAAATGCCGCGATCCGTAATCGTTTTGTTGCGTGTGATTTGGCCGTACAAAATCATCGCGCCGTAAGCATTCGCCGCTTCGGATGTCGATTCATTGTTATTACCCAATACAAAATTGGCGTGACCGGATGCCCAGGAAAAACCATTGGCTGGATCGAAATTGCGCAAGTAAGGAAAGAGTGCGTCATCGCGTGCAGCGGCGTAATCGCGAATTAATAATTCCACCATCGGGCCGTAATTGGTGGCGCTACACCAAGTGGCATCCACACGGCAAATTTCAGCTGCCGCGCGAACAAAATAGCCGTAGTGGAAATGATGGTCATTTAGTTGTTGTTGTGCACCGAAGGATTCATCGTAACCGAGCAAGGTATTCCAGTTGCTGTCATAAGAAAAATATTTTGTGGTATCCAATCCACCATTGGTATTTGCACGAAACCAATCTTGCAATTCAGCTTTGAGCCAATTAATAAGTTGATCTGCTTCTGCTGTCATACCAATTGAGCGAGCGATTGCCGCGAGCTCGGCAACTTTGCCGTAATTTTTTCCAGCCCAATAAGTATCGGTTGCGCTATTCCAGTTAGATGCCCCCTGATTAACAAATTCGGTGACTAATACTTTTAACTGGTTGTTATCGTAATCACCAATATTTTCTGGCAAGTAAGGCAGCACACCTACAAAAGGAATGGTGTAGCTGAAATTTTTTGTTGCAGCAAATTTGGTAATGCCGCGTGCGCTGCGTACTTTGTAAGGGCTGGTTACTTGCGTGGAATTTTTCCAGGCCAACGGCAACATGCCTGCCATAGTATTTACTGTAATACCGTTAAATAAATATTGATGAGTAACAGTAACTTTGTTGCTGCTGCGGTTTACGCTGTAATTAATATTTACTTTATCGACGGGCTGTGTTGCGTACTGGATAAAATCCTGAATCATTGCAGCAGACGGTGTAGTTGCAGTTGGCAAGAGCGTAACGGTGATGCGTTTGCTGGTATTGGTAATGCCGACAGTGTTGGTATTGGCATTGCTAAAATGAGTAGCGTCGTGGCCGGTCACCAAAAAATAATTGCCATTGCCTGCTACGTTGGTCCATACCCCCAAGGTATTTCCTTGTTGGTAGAAAATTCCCTTTTCCCCGCCATCGGCGGCCTTGGTTAGCAATTTCAAATTACCCTTCAATACTGTGAAATAAGCATAGGGCGAGCCGTGCACAAACGTAGCTTCCATCACTGGCGTACTGCCACTGTTCCATTGCACGGTGACTGAACCATCGCTGTAATCCTTTAAATAAGCATCGAGGTTATTGTAATCGCTGTTACCAATCGCAATACCATCAAACACTTCATTGAATGGATCGGGAATGGAATATTGCGTAGCGGTCGGGCTGGTACGCAAACCACCGGGGATTCCCAGGATACGCACGCCGCGTTCGGTAATACGCGCTGTCATGGGATCAGGTGTGATATAGCCGGCGCCGTTGGGGTCACCCACCTTCATTTCACCCATAAAGGAAATCGAACCCCACCAGCGATGCGTCATTGTGAGCTTGCTGGTCGCAGGTGCAACTTTTTGCGGGTAAACCGGTGTGGGTGCGCCAATGGGACTGCAGCTGCTGACACCGGGTTTAACGATGCCCGCGTTGTAAATCCAGTTGCCGTGATCAACGGCGCATTTGTAACCCGCAGGGTTAGGGCTATCAGTAATATTGCCTGCACCGTAATGCGTGATAGCGGCGGAGCAGACAGGCGCAAGCGCCACTGCCCCCAGAAGTAAGGCGTGTTGTAGCAGTTTCATGGGAATGTCCTATTTATTATTAATGTGGAACTCGAAAGTGTTGACCGGAAATTATTATTAGCTGCCGCCGCACGTTACCGTGCAGGCGAAAGAACAGGGTAGTGAGCTGTTGATTCAAAATCGTCCCAAGATGAAATATAAATTCAAGGTGGGAGTGTCACTTTGCAGTCAGCAAAGCGGGAATCGGGTATAAATACTGCGCTTGTTCGTGTATTGCATGTAATGTGAGGGGGCTGGAAATGAATTTAGCGGTGCATTTTGAAATACCGGTTATGGATCTGGAGCGGGCAATACAGTTTTATGAGGCGGTGTTTGACGTGGTATTGGAGCGTGCAAACATTGATGGAAATGAGATGGCACTGTTTCCTTTGCATGAAGACAAAGCCGGGTGTTCCGGTGCATTAGCTAAAGGTGAGAGTTATGTCCCAGACATCAATGGCACCCGTATTTATTTGGTGGTGAATGATATAGAAGCGGCGATGGAGCGTGCGTTACTTGCCGGTGCGGTAGAGTTATATCCAATTACCCGCGTGACTGAAAACATTAAGGTTGCCGAGATTAAGGATACCGAAGGCAACCGAATTGCATTGCATGGATAAGCAGGTAATGCCATATCCATCCCATTCTTATTGATAAATGAACTGACGCAGATGGTAATACGATCATATCTGGAATCAGGCAGATTCAGCCTGTGGGGTTTATATAAGTGCTTCCTGGCGTTAAGCGGCCTTTATTTTCTTACCTATTTTTTCTTATCGATTTATGGTGAGTTCGAAGGTAATTATGTATCGATAAGCAAAATTACAGGTCCGTGTCTTTGCATGTCTGATTCAATGCAATGGCAACCGGCCTTCCTTATCGTCGCTAACAATAAAACCGAATACTATTCCAACCTCCCGGGTAAGGTCTTTTTCCCCTTGGTTGTTATTGACCAACAATATTGGCATTCATCGAAACCCATGGCTGAATAAAACGTGTTGAGGAGTTGCTCTATCCCGTAATACGTTTCACTCCTTACGGCCTACTTGGCTCATTAACGAAAAAGGCCGCAATAAGCGGCCTTTTTGTTTCGCGTGAGCATTACTGCGGTGACTTAAAAGAAAATCCAGTAAATCAACCCAAGGTATAAGCCGTATTGCAGGATGTAATAAAGCGGTTTGTTAAACGCTTTGATTTTCTTTCCGACAATGCGCACTTGGTACAAATACGCAAACGCACGGTTTAAAAAGCCCACTTTATCGCCTTGTACATTTTTGGTGGCAGCACCAGCGACAACCAGGCGTGAGAAAATTTCGTTAATCCAATCTACCCACACAAAGTCGACCGGGCGTTTTACATCCAGAAACAAAATGATTCGATTGTGATCGGTTTTATTTTCGGCATAGTGAATGAAAGTTTCATCAAACATAACCGCTTCGCCGTCGCGCCAGGAATATTTCTGGCCATCTACCGAAATGTAACAGTCATCATTATTCGGAGTAACCAGCCCCAGGTGATAGCGCAGTGAACCTGCGTAAGGATCGCGATGTTTACCCAAGCGTGAACCCGGCGGCAGCATTGTAAACATAGCGCCTTTCACATTGGGTAATTGGCTAATCAGCTCTACCGTTTTTGGGCACAACTGCTCAGCCGATTTCAAATTGGCGCCATACCATTTCAGGTAAAAACGTTTCCAACCGGTGCGGAAGAACGAGTTAAAGCCGAGATCATCGAGATCGGCAGAGGCTTTAATATGGGCTTCTTTATTGAGGTTAATTGCTTCATCGCGAATCACTTCCCAATTGTCCTGCAAGATTTTCAGCTCAGGGAATTTCTCCACATCGATATAAGCCGATTGGGTGTCTTTGGAGAAAAAGTAAAACAGGCAATTAATAGGGGCCAGGAAATTGGAGTGGTCAGTCAGTTTGCGGGTGAACTTATCGTGTTGCACTACGCCGCGATTTTGAACATAAAAAGCAGCAAGGATAAACACGGCGAGAACGATTAATCCCATAGGTAAAACTCCCGTTGGTCTTAGGCAAGCGGGCACGATACCGACTGGTATGTAAAAATACAAGCTGATTAATGTCACCTTTTGCAGCTAATTGTATCTATTTGTAACACCATGTCTTTCAAAAAGAGTGGCGTTTTAAATGACAGGTAACACAATCATTAATAATCGAATGAAATCTCCAAAATTATTTTAATACCATAAAGCTATTTAAAGTTATAACCATACCGATCTGTCTAAACTTTGCTCATACATTTAATTGCAATTGCGGCGGCCGAAGTCCGGTTTTCCACTCCCAGCTTCTTAAAGATCTGTTCCAGGTGTTTATTCACGGTTCTTGGGCTCATCTCCAGGATTTGGCCAATCTCGCGGTTGGTTTTGCCGTTAGCAATCCACAGCAGCACGTCCGCCTCGCGCCCCGTCACGGCAAATTGTTGTTTGAGGGCAAGTGTATCTTTGGCTGGTTCGTGACAATTGCTCAGGCGCAACAGATATTCCTTGCCATCAATAAGATTAAGCATTTCCACATTCATCGCCTGATCCAATCCACTCAAGGTTAATTGGCGACCTGTTTCGGGTTTATGGCTGAGCCAATCGCGCAATTGATTGTTAATGGAACTACTTAGTAATGTGGACGCGTTCAATGCGCCAGCGGTATTCAACAGCTCATAGACTTGCGGTGTTGCCCAGAGCAGTTGCCCCTGCGCATTGAGCGTTAATAAATTCTGACCCGCAGTATCCAGGGCCGCACGTGCGCTTTGGCTAATACGCGCATTAGCCAAATGGACGCGCATGCGCGCAATAAGTTCTTCGGGATTTATGGGTTTGGTAATGTAATCCACACCACCGGCACCCAATCCCATTACCACATGTTCGGTATCGCTTAAGCCGGTCATAAAAATAATAGGCACATCGGCGAGTTGCGGATTTTGTTTCAAACGTTTGCAGGTTTCAAAACCATCCATGTTAGGCATGACGGCATCCAGCAAAATAATATCGGGACGAATATTTTTAGTGATGGTGAGCGCTTGCGTACCCTCCAATGCGACGAGCACAGTGAACTTTGCATCTTCCAATACATCGTTCAACATATGAATGCTATCGATTGAATCATCAACTACCAGTACTACATTGGTGGTGCTCATCATAATCGTCTCCGGTCTTAAAGTGGCTCAGCAGCAGCGGTGTATTGGTCAATCAATTCAAGGATTTTTTCAAATTGAAAGTTGGCGCTGTAGTTGGCGAATTGTTGTAGTAATTGCGCATCCTGTTGCGAATAATTTCCGTGGTGTTGCAGATGCTGAATTTTTTCCAGTAAACCTTTTTTGTGACCGATGGCTGCAAGCCTGACCAATTCGTCCAAGTCAGAATCTTGTAGTGTGATGACGTTATTGTTTACGTCTGTCGCAATAATGTTTGGTTCACTGGTTGTATTGGTGTGCGCATCAATATCTTTTTTCGTTTCACTTTCATAGCGCCAACTGATATTCAGCAGGCGACCGATGTGATCCAGCAAGAGTTGAATTCGCACGGGTTTAATAACGTAGGCATTGTGTAGCGGTATTTCTTCATCATCGTGTTCTGTGGGTAAATCTTTTCCTTCACTGGCATCAGCAGAAACCATAATGATTGGCAATATATAATGGTGATCGCGAATAGCTTGCGCCAGCTGCCAGCCATTCATCCCCGGCATGGAAACATCCAGCATAATTAAATCCGGTGCTGTTTCATTCGCGTGTTCTTGCGCAAGGCGGGCAATAACATTGAGCGGATTATCCATTTCGATAACATCGAAACCGAGCGGTGTTAACATTGCGCGCATCAGTTGTCGGTGCGATGATTCATCATCAACCAGCATAATACGTTGCACTGGACCGCGATAACCGTAAATAGTTTGTACCGGTGCAGTAATGGATTCGGTATGCGGTTTATTAATGCTGGATAACATCAGGCTTGCTTTAAAAGTGCTGCCTTTACCGGGTATGCTGTTAACAGAAATATCGCCACCCATAATTTCGCTAAGTAATCGCGTAATAGTTAACCCCAGCCCCGTGCCGGTTGCAGTAGAACCCGGGCGGCGTACGCGTTCGAAGGGGCGGAAAATGCGTTCGATATTTTCTGTGGCAATACCTTCGCCGGTATCAGTCACGGTAAATTCAGCAACCTGGCTGCGGTAACGGGTTTTAAACGTAACGCTGCCTTTGTCGGTGTACTTGATCGCATTGGATAATAAATTAATCAAAATCTGGCGCAGGCGTTTTTCATCGGTGCGCACAAATTCCGGCAACCGATCATTGCATTCAAAAATAAATTGCAAACCTTTGGCTTCGGCTTGCAAGCGAAACATTTGCACCAATTGTTCTAATAATAAAGCGATACGTACTTGATCCTGGTGCAAATCCAGGCGGCCCGCTTCGATTTTGGAAATGTCCAGCAAACCTTCGATTAAATCCGAAAGATGTTCGCCGCTGCGACGAATCACACTCAATGCATCGCGCCTATGCGCGGGCATGCTCGGATCTTTTTCCAGCAGCTGCGCATAACCCAAAACAGCATTCAATGGCGAACGCAATTCGTGGCTAATACCGGTGAGGTAACGGCTTTTTGCAAGGTTGGCTGCTTCCGCTTCTTCTTTTGCGGCTTGCAATGCGCGGTCAGTGCGTTCGTGCGCTTCAATCTCTTCCATTAATAAACGCGTTTGCCGTTGGGTTTCTTCTTGTGCAACGACACGGCTTTCGTGCGCAAGCACAAATAACCAGCTCACTACGCCCGTCACAATCACGAGCAGAAAAAACACTTTCCATAATGTTGCTTCGAGTAATCCGGCGGTTTCGGGTGCATCTATCGGTGTCTGGAAATAAATTAACGACAATAAAATTGCCGAGAGACCATTAATCACTGCTACCAAAATCAGAAAATGACCAAGGCGGGAATTAATATTGTCAGTGATAGCGTGTGGTAAAAAGCGTTTGAAAAAAACGCCGACTTGTTCGGTGTAGTTCGCGCCCGGTTTGCAATGATCGTTGCAGCGCGCATCCAGGGAGCAACACAGTGAACATATGTGCCCGGCATACGCTGGGCAGTAGGTCATATCTTCCAATTCAAATTTATGTTCACAAATACAGCAGGAAAGGCACGCGTATTGTTGATCTTGCTCATTATGCTCTGCGGCTAAATTGATCGCCGGGCGTGCGAGATAATAACGGCCTTGTGTTGCCCATGCGATTAACGGCGCACACAACAATGCAACACCCAGTGCAATAAAATGAGAAAGTGCTTGCGCAATATCGCCCAGTAATCCGCTATGGCAAGTAATACCTGCAACAGAGGCAATTAGCATGGCGCCAACACCAACCGGATTGATATCGTAAAGATGTGCGCGTTTAAATTCGATATGCGGTGGACTAAAACCCAGCGGTTTATTAATGACTAAATCAGCCACTAATGAACCCAGCCAGGCAACGGCCACTATGCCGTAATAACCGAGTGTTTGTTCCAATGCGCGATAAACACCTAGCTCCATTAGCAGCAACGCAATCGCCACATTAAACACCAGCCATACAACGCGCCCTGGATGACTGTGGGTCAGACGCGAGAAAAAATTCGACCAGGCAATTGAACCGGCATACGCATTGGTTACGTTAATTTTTAATTGGCTGATAATGACAAAAATACCGGCAACTGATAACGCAACCTCCGGTGAATTGGCGATATAACTAAATGCCACCATATACATGCGCGTGGGATCAGCCGCTTCCTCTATGCCAATGCCGTGGTTAATTGCCAGCACGGCAAGAAATGATCCGGCGAGAATTTTTATGGAACCAATCACAATCCAACCCGGCCCACCGGCAATCAATGCTGCCCACCAGCGCCATTTTTTTTCCGGTTGCGGGGCGGGCATAAAACGCAAGAAATCCACTTGTTCGCCAATTTGTGCAATCAATGAAAACACCACCGCTGATGCGGCACCGAATAATAAAATATTAATTCCCTGCGTATTTTCTGGCGGTAATGTGCCGGAAAATTCGGTCCAGCTTGTTACTGCACTGGCATCGGCATAAATAATAAAAACGAAAGGCAACAACTGAAGCACAATCCATAGCGGTTGGCTCCATAACTGAAAACGGCTGATAAACGTAATGCCGTGAGTTACTAGCGGAATGATCACCACTGAACTGATGAGATAACCCCACACCAGTGGAATTTTAAAAAGCAGGTCCAGCGCCATCGCCATAATGGCGGCTTCGAGCGCGAAAAAAATAAATGTGAACGAAGCGTAAATCAGTGAAGTGATGGTGGAGCCGATGTAACCAAATCCGGCACCGCGAGTCAGCAGATCAATATCAACGCCGTATTTTGCGGCGTAATAGCTGATAGGGATCGCCGTTAAAAAGATAATCAAGCTAACCGCACAAATTGCAGCAACAGCATTATCAAATCCGTAGTGCAATGTAATCGCACCGCCAATTGCTTCCAGCGCTAAAAAAGAAATTGCACCCAATGCCGTGGTTGCCACGCGCGCCGCTGACCAGCGCCGAGCACTCTTGGCGGTAAAACGCAATGCGTAGTCTTCCAGCGTTTGGTTCGCAACCCACTGGTTATAATTGCGCCGCACGCGAAAAATATGTTGCTTGGCGGTCATGGTTTCCCCGTTAAACAGGTGTTCATCCGGGAACGTCTCGGTCAAAGTAAAAGGATTAATAAAATGCGCTTTGTTTGTGCAACATTTACCATAGCTTTTTTGTTTTGGTGCATTTTTTCGGTGCACCCGTTCACAAACGCTAATGATTGCTGACGTTTAAAGTTTCCCCGGTTTATCCAGTCAATCAATGTACCAACTTTTATTTATAAAGGAGTCAGGGGGGGCAAGTGATACTATCGGAAGGCTGTATGTCAAAGTTTGCTAAATATGGACATGGATGATAGCCTTGCCGAAATAGTGTTTTGAATGGAAATATCTGCTTGGATGGCTTACTAACTCTCAATCAGGTGGCCCGAAATGAATATCAGCTTTACTGAAAAGCAGCAACAATATATCGCTACACAAGTCAGTGGTGGCGACTATCAGAATGCCAGTGAAGTTGTGCGCGACGCACTTCGGCTCCATGAAATTTACCGTCACCGGATTGTCGAGGAGTTGCGTGCGGAAATTGCCAAAGGCTGGGATGGCCCGACTAGTAATAAAACCGTGCAAGATATTATTGCCGCTAAAGGGAAAACCAAATCGAAGTGAAGTCCCGGATGATTACGCATTACTTGTTAGCGACGCAGGCTGAAGAAGACCTCGGGGAAATTTTCGACTATACCGAACAGGAGTTTGGCCAAGCTCAAGCATCCCGTTACCTGATGGAGCTCGATGCTATCTTTAACCAGTTAATGCTTAATCCGAAGTCAGGGCGTGAGCGCCGTGAAATCCGCGCGAATTTACGCAGTATTATTTATTCATCGCATGTCATTTTTTATCGGGTTCGCACCGATCACATCCGTATTGTCCGCGTGCTTCATGCCAACCGCGATCTCTCTCGCTTCTTTTAATCTCTGACCTTAAACACTTCTATTTTTGCTCACCATGCGTCAAATGACGTAGTGGTCTGTGTCATTTATCGAATGGTTTAACCTGCCCCTCCCCCCTACATTGGGAAGTGTGAAATCGCTTCCGCTCCCAAGTGATTTCCCCATGAAAACCTCACATTGGAAAGCCACTTGATTTGAATGAAAGCGTTTTTAATGAAATCAATTGGGTGGTAACAGCTCGCAACTTATTTCCATCGTAAAAATTTTATAGATCAGGATTTGCCACTCTAAATTACTTGAGGAAAGACCATGAATATGACCATGCATTTGAATCGGCCAGCGAAAGCGGCCAGCACCTGGAAAAAATGTTTGCTCACACTGGCGGCATCATTGGCGATTAGCGGTACACAGGCCGCGGATGTAAATACCACTGGCCTGGCTGTGACAGATACCACTGTAAAAGTCGGTATTTTGCACTCGGTTACCGGCACCATGGCAATCAGTGAAACCGGTTCTGTTCAAGCGGAAAAACTGGCGATTGATCAGATCAACGCGATGGGTGGTGTGCTCGGCCGCAAAATAGAATTTATCCAGGAAGACGGTGCGAGCGATTGGCCAACCTTCGCGGAGAAATCCAAAAAATTACTGGTGAACGATAAAGTTGCGGCGGTATTCGGCTGCTGGACTTCTGCATCGCGCAAAGCCGTGTTGCCAATTTTTGAACAGTACAACGGCATGCTTTATTACCCGACTTTTTACGAAGGTTTGGAACAATCCCCCAACGTGATTTACACCGGTCAGGAAGCGACCCAGCAAATTATTGCGGGTATTGATTGGGTGGTAAAAACCAAAGGCGCGAAATCGTTCTATTTACTTGGTTCAGATTATATTTGGCCGCGTACCTCTAACAAAATTGCGCGCAAGCACATTGAGAAATTGGGTTTGAGTGTAGTGGGTGAAGAATATTATCCACTGGGCCACACCCAATTTAACTCCGTGATCAACAAAATCAAATTGAAAAAACCGGATGTGATTTATGCGATTGTGGTGGGTGGTTCCAACGTGGCCTTCTACAAACAATTAAAAGCGGCCGGTATCGATATGACCAAAGAAAAACCGCTGGTATTGACCATCTCCGTAACGGAAGACGAAATCCTTGGTATCGGTGGCGAGAACATGGTGGGTGCCTATGCATCGATGAAATATTTCCAAAGCTTGCCTAACGACAACAACAAAAAATTTGTTGCTGACTTCAAAGCGAAATACGGTAAAGACATTGTAATTGGCGATGTAACGCAAGCCGCGTATCTCGGCCCCTGGTTGTGGAAAGCCGCTGTGGAAAAAGCCGGTTCATTTGATATCGATAAGGTTCGCGCTGCATCGCCAGGTATTGAGTTAACCACCGCACCGGAAGGTTACGTAAAAGTCCACCCGAACCATCACCTCTGGTCCAAAACCCGTATCGGCCACGCACGTACCGATGGTCAATATGATGTAGTGTTTGAAACCAAAGAATTGATCGAACCGGATCCATTCCCGAAAGGTTATCAATAACAAAAATAGTACAACCAGCCTTCGGGCTGGTTGTAAATGTTCGGTAAACAAAATCGGAGTGAGTGAGGAATAGTGTTTGATTTAAAACACGCCGTAAATACATCCATGTAGGCTCGAATCGGCATCCATGCCTCATACGGTTTTAAATCAAACACTATTCCTCACTTCAAAGTTTGTCAGTATTTTTTAAACGAGATGATGAGGATACAGCCATGTTTGCTGAATACAGTACCTCGGAGTTGTTATCGATCTTTGCAATGCAAGGCGTGGCGGGATTGATTTTATTTTCAGTGTTTGTCCTTATGGCCCTGGGGCTCGCAATTATTTTCGGTCAAATGGGTGTAATCAATATGGCGCACGGCGAATTTATGATTCTCGGTGCATACGTAACCTATTTAACCTCGCACGTATTTTCCACATACCTGCCAGATTTTTTCAGCATCTATTTTATTCTCGCGATGGTGCTCGCTTTTATTGCCGCAGGCGCGTTAGGCGCCCTTGTCGAATGGGCGATGATTCGCCATTTATATCACCGGCCACTGGATACCTTGCTCGCCACCTGGGGCCTGAGTTTAATTCTGCAACAACTTTATCGCACGGTGTTTGGCGCGCGCGAAGTCGGCGTGACCTTGCCGGATTGGCTGATGGGTTCTTATCAATTAACCGATTCAATCGAATTACCCATTAATGGTTTATTTGTAATGAGTCTCGCCATTGGTATTTCACTTGCGGTCGCGATTTTAATGTATCGCTCACGCTGGGGCACCCAAGTGCGCGCGGTGGTGCAGAATCGCGCGATGGCCGGTGCAGTAGGCATTAACACGGCAAAAGTAGACCGCGTAACTTTCGCACTGGGATGCGGAATTGCCGGTGTGGCTGGTAGCGCATTTACCATGATCGGTTCAACCGGGCCAACATCCGGCCAACTTTATATTGTGGATACTTTTTTGGTCGTCGTATTCGGCGGTGCATCCAGTTTGCTCGGCACAATCGCGTCTGCATTCACCATTTCACAAGCGCAATCGACGATGGAGTTCTTTATGAGCGGTTCCATGTCCAAAGTGCTCACGCTGTTATTCGTGGTGTTTATCCTGATGTTGCGCCCGCAAGGTTTATTCACTTTGAAAGTGCGTCGTTAAGAGGAGTAACTGATTATGTCGTATCAAAGTTTTAGTGCACTCTTTCCGAAAAAAGAAATGATGGGTTTCATCGTGCTGGCAATTATCCTTGCCGTGGTGCTGCCGCTCTCACTGGATATTTTCCGCCTCAATCTCGTCGGCAAATATTTAACCTATGCATTTGTCGCTGTTGGTCTGGTGTTGTGTTGGGGTTACGGTGGCATTTTAAGTTTAGGGCAGGGCGTGTTTTTCGGTTTGGGCGGTTACGTCATGGCGATGTTTTTAAAACTGGAAGCCTCCGACCCTGAAAGCACAAAAATCCAATCCACTCCCGGCATTCCCGATTTTATGGATTGGAACCAGCTCACTGAGTTGCCATTTTTCTGGGAGCCTTTCCATAGTTTTGGTTTTACGTTAGCCGCGATAATTTTATTGCCGTGCATCGTTGGCTACATCGTTGGTGTTGCCATGTTTAAACGCAGGGTCGGTGGTGTGTATTTCGCGATCATTACCCAGGCACTCGCAGCGATTCTCACGATATTAATTATCGGCCAGCAAGGTTATACCGGCGGTGTTAATGGTATGACCGACCTGCGCACACTGCATGGCTATGATATTCGCACTGATAGCGCCAAATATGTATTTTATTTTGTGTGCGTGTTTATGTTGTTTATGTGTTTGTTTGTCGCGCAGTTTATTCGCAAAAGTAAATTGGGCCGATTGCTCGTCGCCATGCGCGATAAAGAAGACCGCGTGCGTTTTTCGGGTTACGACGTTGCCAACTTTAAAATATTTGTGTTCTGCATTGGCGGCGTATTCGCTGCAATCGGCGGCGCGATGTTCACCTTGCAAGTGGGCTTTATGTCGCCGACCCTGGTGGGAATTGTGCCGTCGATTGAAATGGTAATTTTCTGCGCAGTGGGTGGGCGTCTTTCCATCATTGGTGCGGTATACGGTGCATTGATTGTTAACGCCGCAAAAACATCGTTCTCGGAAAGTTTTCCGGAATTGTGGTTGTTCGCGATGGGTGGGTTGTTTATCGCAGTGGTCATGGCATTCCCCAACGGTTTGGCAGGTTTGTATAACACTTATGCTGCACCCAAAGTGGACGCATTTTTTGCAAAAATTTTCAGCAAAAAGCAGCCAGCGATATCGGCAGCACCGCCTCCGCCACCTGCAGTTCCACCAATCAGTAAACCTGTAACCAAAACTGAAATCCCGGTTATTCCACAAGGAGCCATCCATGAGTAGCAATACTGATTTTGTGCTTGCTGTTGAAGGGCTCACGGTTTCCTTTGATGGTTTCAAAGCGGTAAACGATTTAACTTTCTATGTGGATGAAAATGAAATCCGCGTAATTATCGGGCCCAATGGCGCGGGCAAAACCACAGTGCTGGATTTAATTTGCGGGCGCACCAAAGCCACTGAGGGTTCGATCAAATTTCGCAATCGCGAATTAACCAAATTGCGCGAACACGACATTGTAAAGGCGGGCGTTGGAAGAAAATTCCAGAACCCATCTATTTACGGTGACCTCACGGTATTTGAAAACCTTGAAATTTCTTTTCCTCGCGGGCGTTCAGTATTTGGTGCGCTGGCATTCAAACGCGATGAAGAAGTGATTAACAAAGTTCACGAAGTCGCCAACATGATTTTCCTGGGGGACCAACTGGATCGGCAAGCCGAGTTACTGAGTCATGGACAAAAGCAATGGCTGGAAATCGGTATGTTACTGATGCAAGACCCGGATCTGTTAATGCTTGATGAACCGGTCGCAGGTATGTCGGTGGGTGAGCGCCAGCAAACGGCAGAATTGTTGCGCAGTATTATTAAAGATCGCTCAGTGATTGTGATTGAACATGATATGCAGTTCGTCGCACAAATCGCCGACAAGGTAACAGTATTGCATCAGGGGAAAATTCTCGCTGAAGGTTCGGTCGATAAGGTGAAGAGTGATCCCAAAGTGATTGAAGTTTATTTGGGTCATTAATAAAGAGCGGGCACTAATACCGGCCACTAAGAGGAATTGATTATGTTAGCTGTATCCGATTACCGCGTAAGTTATGGCCAAAGCGAAGTATTGCACGGATTAAATTTTGAAGTGAAGCCGCGCGAAATTGTGGCAGTGATGGGCCGCAATGGCATGGGTAAAACCACGCTGATGAAATCGTTGATGGGTGTTATTCCCAGTTCCGGTGGCAGCGTAAAATTGGATGGTAAAGAAGTCAGCCAATTAAAAAGTTTCCAGCGTGTCGCTAGCGGTTTTGGTTTTGTGCCGCAAGGGCGGATGATTTTTTCCAGTATGACAGTGAAAGAAAATATTGAAACCGGATTAACAACTACCAAAAAACGTTCAGTGCCGAAAGAGCTTTACGATATGTTTCCGGTACTGTTGGAAATGCGTAGCCGTCGTGGTGGAAATTTGTCGGGTGGGCAACAACAACAACTAGCGATTGCGCGCGCGTTAGCAAGTGATCCCAAATTGTTATTCCTGGATGAGCCCACCGAAGGAATCCAGCCATCGATTATTCGCGAAATGGGCCGAACGTTAAAAGCTATTCGCGATCAACGCGGGCTTTCCATCGTTGTTTCAGAGCAGGTATTAAGTTTTGCGCTGGATATTGCTGATCGAATCCTGGTCATTGAAAAAGGCCAGATTGTGCATGAGGAGTTGCGTGAGACGGTAAACGAAGCGAAAGTGGCTTCTTATTTGTCTGTGTGATTTTTTTATCAGTATGTTTTTTTGCGGTGTAGTTCCTGAGTGATACTTCAGCTTCAGCCAGCTTTCGCTAAGTCTCGGGCGATCGCTGGCCTTTTTTTCCGCAAGTTAGCAATGAATAAATTTAATTCAATTTTTGTGCTGAATGTTGGAAGTCGCTGCGCTCTTCCAACCTACACAATGCGGTGAACCTTACACGTAGGTTGGAAAAGCCAAAAGCGCCTTCCGACATGCTGAGCGATAGCATCAAGGTTGGGTTGAGCTGTGCGTCTGCCCGGTTATTTCCGGATGTTGTTTCTGCAATTGATTGGTCATGGCATCTAGCTGGATTAATTTTTCTTCCGCTTCACGGATTGCAGCCTGGTCAAGGCCTGCATCTTTCATTGCCTGGATTTGTTGTTTAAGCTCCTGCATTTGCGGTTGTGCTGCGGAAACAAATTGGGCTTTCAGTTTCATCTCTTCCCGGGCTTCGTAGGCATTGTATAACTCGGGCGATGCGAGTTCCTCGGGAGTTGCTCGTTGCTCTGTTACTGGTTCATGGACAATCGGCGGTGCGCGGTCATCGCCGTGTATGCGCGCTTCACGCATTTGCTCAATTGCAGCTTCATCCCACTGTTCTTCTTCCGGTTCTGTATCTGTTGCCGATTTATTTTTTTTGGGTTTGATTGCTGGTACCTGGTAAGGCATAGCGGGCATTGCCGTATGCGCTTCTTTTGGCGGCTTCGGTGAAATATTTACATTATCACTCACCGGTATAGGTTGTTCATCATTTGATAATGACCAATACGCAACCAGTACCGCTCCTGCTAATAATGCCAGCAATACATTATTTTTACTCATAGGCATAGCTCCGTATGTATGTGGAACGCGCGCCGTTTTTTAGCGCATCAATGCCGGATTAACATGTATGGGGGTATCCGCGTGTAAACGCTTTTGCAACGCGGAAAATTCCTGCGCGATTTTTTGGTGCGCCAAAATACGTGAAACCTGGTAGCGCACGCCTTCACTATCGGCACCCTGGAATTCTTCCACACGTTTATCAACCATAATAATTTCCCATTCATCTGCAGCGGGCGCTTTAATGGGGCGATTGATTTGCTTCAGTGGCAAGATCAGGAACAAACTGTCGCGCCAGCTGGCGGCAGGCGTATTGTAAACCCAATCGATTGCACCGGGTGTTGCTGTGTTTTTATCGTCGGCTTGTGAATATTTTTTTATGGCCTGGTTAAAATCGAGCCCTGCCATTAATTCGTTGTAAACGCGATCAGCCAATGCCTGGTCTTTCACCACAATGTGCCGGCCACTGGCCTTGGTAACACGTTTGAATTCATCTCGATGTTGATTATAGTAACGGGCGATTTCCGCTTGGGTAATGGTTTTGGCTTTGGTGTTTTCATAATGGTTATCATCATGAACATCCGGTGCAATGCCGAGTAATGCCAGGTAACGGTCTTTGGCATAGCGCATCCGCAACGCGGTTTTTAATTGTTCGATGTCGGCACTGCTCAACCCTGAATATCGTTGCACCCAATCATTGATATACAGTTCGCCCAGACGCCGTGTGGTTGCCGACTGTAAAAAATTACAATCGCCATTGTGTAACGTAATCCGGCCTTGCACATTTTGCTGGCGATAAATATCGCCCAGGGTAATTTTGCTTTGAGTAGCGTTTGGGAATTGGAATTCAATCAGCGAGAGCGCATCAGCATGTGTTAATTCGGATTCCGGTAATTGGAATTCTTGCCGTTTGCCTAATGACAAAGCTTTAACCACGGTTTGTGGTTCGCACGTAAATGGGCGCGTTATAAATTTTCCAATATCGAGGTTTGGCGATTGCGCTTGTATCTCTTTCTTAAAAAGATATTCGGCTGTGGCGATATACTGCATTTCCAGCAAATAACTATCCGGAAAGCCAACACGATTCTCTGCATGCAATAATTCATCTTCACCAAATTGGCGTATGGCTTCATTACCGATTAATTGGTTTTCGATAACCAGCTCGGTTGTTTGGCGCAGGGTGAATTTTTTTTGATCGCGCACCGCCGATTGCTGTAACAGTTGTACCACTTTCACTGAGTAGCGTTGCTCATGAATGCGTATTCCTTCATCGCCTTTTAAATCCGTTTGTATTCCCGCCAATGCGGGGCTGGATAAAACACACATTGCTATTACGCAAAAAAATAAATGCATTGGATTCTCGCAAAAAAACGCTGGCAAACACTGTTATAAAAAGCGCGCGTAAAAAAATCCTGTACAAGCAGGCGCGAGGTTATGCCGATAACCTCGCGCCTGTTTGGAACCTGGATCTGTTCAGGATTGAATACAGCGATTAGAAGCGCGTTGCTGCATGGTCAAGTACACGTACCACCAGCGCAATCGAATGGGGTACTACTTGCCGGCCCACAGTGACGCGGTCGCCATGCGCGGTTGAATTCAACACAATGCCGCCAACGCTATAAGAATAATTTCCACCTTGCGTCAACAGCGGGCGAATTTCGCTGCTCGCGGTATTCAAGGGTGTAAAGTCACGCAGAGCGGCAGTAATCAATGCATCCTCATTTAATTTTTCGCTGTCGTAATAATCGCGCACCCAGGATTCCCAACCACTGTGATTTAAATCCGATGTAGTCCAGGTATGGTGTGGTTGCAATAAATCGGTCGTGTGTAAAACAAATCCCAGCGTTTGCGCGGTTGGACGCACCCAGAATTGGCTGTACCAATATTGCCCAAGGTTATCGATAGGTTGCCATGGAATATTTTGGAAATCAGCGTATTGGTCTTTGGTTGAATAACTGCCCTGGCGATAATTTGCTTCAGTAACGCCATAGCTGTTGTACTTGCTCGACTCGCCCCACAACCAACTCATAGAACCTTTCATTCCGCCGGGGCCATCATCGAGGTGATCGTTCACCAGCCATGACGCGGCCATATCATCAATAGCGCCTTTCACCGTTAGTTGGCTGTAGTTGTAGCCGCCAATGTCATTGCCGTGGGCATCGTTGCCGCGCGTGTGGTTTTGGAAATGCCAATAGGATGTGTACTTCACCAAACTGGCACCGGCACCCCACACCGGCGCTTGCTGGCAATCACCGGTAACAGCGCCGCAAATAAACGTATCGGCGAAATCATCGACATCATAAGCGCCTTGCCCCAGCACTTGTGCGAATTGCTCCACCGTGTAACCCGCGCGTTGCGCGGCGCCTGCCAGGCGCGCGTATTGCGTCGTGGTGGGGTGGGCTTTCATATAATTTACGGCATCAATCACGATGCGTTTATGGGTTTCTTGCGTGAACGCCGATGCATGGGACGCCACCAATGCAGTAACCAGTGGCAATAGGAATACATGTGAACGCATAACAGCTCCTTTGGTGGATTTATTGAAATGTGGCGGGTGAGTCTAAAGAGGACAAGTTTCAGCGGGATGACAAATTGATTAAACGTGAACGTAAAAGTCCATACGTCAAACAGCGTAGATGCGCGCGCTATTTGTCGTATTGTGGCGATTGGCCTTGCGCCAGATACTGACCCTGTTCCGCGACGATTTTGTCCAACCCACACCAGGAGTCAGACCATGGCTGAAACAATTATCAAAATAGATTTAAAAAAAACTCCCTACGAAAATGAAAATATCCACAATCGCTGGCATCCGGATATTCCCATGGCGGCGACGGTAAAACCTGGTGCGGATTTTATTATTGAGTGTTATGACTGGACTGGCGGACAAATAGAAAACAATGACAGCGCCGATGATGTGCGCGATGTGGATTTGTCGCAGGTACATTTTCTTTCCGGTCCTGTCGGTGTGGAAGGCGCAGAGCCTGGTGATTTATTGGTAGTGGATATTCTCGATATCGGCGCATTCCAGGAAAGCTTGTGGGGCTTTAACGGATTTTTCTCCAAACAAAATGGCGGCGGATTTTTAACAGAACATTTTCCGGAAGCGCAAAAATCCATTTGGGATTTTAACGGCATGTTTACCAAATCCCGCCATATTCCCAATGTGGAATTTGCGGGTTTAATACATCCTGGATTGATTGGCTGTTTGCCCTCCAAAGAAATGTTGCTGGAGTGGAACAAACGCGAAAAAGAACTTTACGATACCGAACCTGAACGCGTTCCCGCATTGGCAACACTGCCTTACGCCGATACCGCGCATATGGGTAAATTAAGTGGTGATGCAGCCAAGGCCGCCGCCGTTGAAGGTGCGCGTACTGTACCGCCGCGTGAGCATGGTGGTAACTGCGATATCAAAGATTTATCACGCGGTTCAAAAATTTATTTCCCGGTGTATGTAAAAGGCGGTGGACTTTCGGTAGGCGATTTGCACTTTAGCCAGGGCGACGGTGAAATTACCTTTTGCGGTGCGATTGAAATGGCGGGTTGGATTCACTTGCGGGTGAATTTAATTAAAGACGGCATGGCAAAATACGCCATTAAAAATCCAATTTTCAAACCAAGTCCAATCGCACCGAAATACGATGATTATTTAATTTTTGAAGGCATCTCGGTTGATGAGTACGGCGAACAACATTATCTGGATGTTCATGTTGCTTATCGCCAGGCCTGTTTGAATGCGATTAATTATTTAACCAAATTTGGTTACAGCAAAGCGCAAGCCTATTCGATTTTGGGATGTGCACCGGTACAAGGGCATATTTCGGGTGTGGTGGATATTCCTAATGCTTGTGCGACTTTGTGGTTACCAACGGATATTTTTGATTTTGATATCAATCCATCAGCGGAAGGGCCAACTAAAAAGGTTACGCCGGGGGTGGATGTGCCGTTGTCGAAGGATAAGTAAAAGCGACCCCTCCCAGCCTCCCCCTTAAAAAGGGGGAGGAGCTACTAGTCCCCTCCTTTTTTCAAGGAAAGGGTCAATGTGGGATTAAGCATTTAGTACCCTTCTTTTTTTCAAGGGAAGGGTCAGTGTGGGATTAAGCATTTAGTACTCTTCTTTTTTTCAAGGGGAGGGTTGGGT
>JAGKWQ010000042.1 GCA_021151825.1 Cellvibrionaceae bacterium | reverse complement strand
TTATCTCTTTAATGAAAAATGTGCTTTAAATTGTTTTTGTTGTTCGTTTTCTATATAATCAACCGAGAACCAATAATCCGTTGAAGGTAAGTCTTGTCCATTGAATTTACCATCCCATCCTTCTCCTAATGGATCAATCTGCTTGATTAATTTTCCATAGCGGTCAAATATATAAATTTTTGCGTTATGTTGTGCACTTAATCCAACAATATTCCATCTATCATTATAACCATCTCCATTTGGCGTAAAATAATTCATATAATCTATAACCAATAGCGTGTCCTCTAAATACGTACAACCCTCTAAATCAACAACTGAAACCGTATGATTACCCGATTGAACATTACTAAACACATTCGACTCTTGCCATGCTCCTCCATCTAATGCATACATTAAAACACCTGTTCCTGGTTGTGAAACCGTAACTGTAACTGTAGCATTACCCGTGAAAGCATCTGTGACTGAAGTTACAAATGCTGTAGCTGGATAAATCATAGAAACAACAGCACTTGCTGTACCCTGGCAATTCGTAACTAAATTTCTAACATTAACCGTATATGTACCTGCTTGATCAGCTACATAATTTGGACCTGTAGCTCCTGCAATCGGTGTGGTATTACCATTGAAAAACCACTCAAAAACATGACCCGATGCTGGAACACCAGATGATAATGTATACGTCTGATACGTAGCTCCTGTTGCTTGAACAACACAAATATGACCATCTGTCAACATTGGTTTCGGTGCTGGATTAACTAATACCGTATAATAAACAGTAACACCACTACATCCATTCAAACTCGGAGTAACCGCATAGGTAACTGAACCTTGACCAGAGGTAGTAGCTGTTAACATTTGAGCAATAACTGAACCCGAACCAGCACTCATCCCTGAAACGCCTGAATAACTTGAAATTACCCAATCAAATGTAGTACCTGGTAATGACGCGCCTAAAACAATATTAGTAGAACTACCACTACAAATAGGTAATTGTGGTAATACACCAAACATTTCTGGACGTGGACTAATTGTAATAACAATCGTTTGTGGAAGACCAACACAACCATTCTTAACTGGTGTTACCTGATATGTAACCGTTCCTGATGCCACTGGACTCGTAGTAGTAATTACCTGATCTATAGAAGAACCTGAACCTGAAGTAGCACCCGTTACAATTGCTCCCGTTTGATTAGTAATTGTCCAATTGAAAGTAGTACCTGCTATATTACTATTAGAATTAATATGAACTGTCTCTCCTGAACATATAGAATCATCTACAGCAGTTACAATAACATTTGGAATCGGATTAACTTGTACTTGGATTGAAATAGGTTCTCCATAACAATTGTTAGCAAATGGTAAAACAGTATAAGTAACCGAACCTGTATTTAATGGATTCAACAAATCCAAAGTCTGAGTAATCGTATTACCTGAACCAGGAATAACAAAAGCAGTATCTAAATTTGAAGAAGCTATATTCCATGTAAATGTTGTACCTGGTATTGAACTACTTAAAACAATAGCTGTTGATGATCCATCACAATACGTTAAATTACCTGTATAACTAGCTACTGGTCTTGGTGTAACATTCACCTGAACAGTAATTGGAGATCCTGAACAACCATTAGCTATTGGAGTAATCGTATAAATAACAAATCCATTTGAAATACCTGTAGCAGTCAATGTTTGAACTATAGATGAACCTGAACCGGCACTAGCCCCAGTAGCTCCAGACTCTGTAGTTACAACCCAATCAAATGTAGTACCTGATACGGCACTTGACAAATTAATGTTTGTACTTGTTCCTGAACAAATGGTTTCTCCAACTGGAGTAGCAATAGCAACTGGTCTTGGATTGACTACAACCGTAGCATTTCCTGTTAAAGAATTAGAACAAGCTGGACTTGTAGCGCTCAATATACTTACCAATTGATAAGTAGAATTTGATGTTAATGATGGTGTAGAAATAGTAAATACTCCTGAAGTAGGCAATACTACAGTCTGATTTACACCTCCATCAACAGTATAAGTCACCGTAGCATTTGGTGTACCTGTAATTGTCACTGTACCTGATTGATTCTGACAAATCGTACTGCCTGTAATACCAGCTGTTGGTAAAGGCAATACATTTATAGTAACAGATCCATTTAAAATAGTAGTACATCCATTAGCAACACTAACTAATGTATATAACGAAGAATTAGTTAATCCAGGTGTGGTCAATGTAGCACTTCCTGAACCATCTAATACAATAGTCTGATTTACACCATTATCAACAGTATAAGTTACTGTAGCGTTTGGAGTTCCTGTAAAAGTAACCGTAGAAGTTGTCCCCGAACAAATAGTTGCAGGTAAAACGGAAATGGATGCCGTAGGAACATCTGTAATAGTTACTATAGTAGTTACTGGAACAGACGAACAACCAGCACTTGCAGGAATTGTATAGGTTACCGTATAAGTACCTGGTGTACTTGTACTCGGTGTAATTGCCCCAG
>JAGKWQ010000041.1 GCA_021151825.1 Cellvibrionaceae bacterium | reverse complement strand
GATGCGAATGCACAAGTTTGGAGAAGCGCTAGTTTCTATGTGGATGCGGATGCAGACGGTTACAATAACGGTTCAGCAACAGTTTGTTATGGAGCGACTACACCAGTAGGTTATGCTACTACGACTAATGGAGTGGACTGTAATGATGCCAATGCACAAGTTTGGCGTACAGGAAGTTTCTATGTTGATGCGGACGGAGATACTTATGGATCAGGAACAGCGGTTTCAGTTTGTTATGGATCAAGTACCCCATCAGGTTATTCGACTAATAATACAGATTGTAATGATGCCAATGCACAAGTTTGGCGTACAGGAAGTTTCTATGTTGATACAGACGGAGATACTTATGGAACAGGAACAGCGGTTTCAGTTTGTTATGGATCAGCTACTCCATCAGGCTATGCGACCCGCGCAGGTGATTGTAATGATGCTAATGCATCAGTAAATCCGGGAGCTACAGAGATTTGTGGTAACGGAATTGACGACAACTGTAACGGTAGTATAGATGAGGGATGTGTTGTAACGACTAAGATTCAAGATTCACAATGTGGAGCTACTTTAGCGGCGTTAAACACACCGATTTATGTAGATGTTATACCAGGAGCTACGGCATATAGATATGAGGTTTCAGGAGGTGGATATGGTACTCCTAGAATTTATACTGGACTTGATGGTATTAACTACTTTAACTTGACTCAAGTTTCTGGAGGAGCTACTTTTGAGACTACGTATTCTGTACGTGTTGCTTACAAGTTGTCAGGTGTTTGGAAGGCTTACGGTACGGCATGTAACGTAACGACACCTACGCCAACAACTAAGGTTCAAGCCTCACAATGTGGAGTTACCTTAGCAGCAGTTACTACAACGGTTTATGCTGATGCTGTTACAGGAATCAGTGCTTATCGTTTTGAGGTTACAAATGGTACTACGGTACGTACGTTTGATACGGCTAATGGTTCAACGAACTCATTCAAGTTAACACAGTTAGCAGGAGGAGCTACTTTAGGTATGTCTTATTCTGTACGTGTAGCTGTTAAATACCCATCGGGTGTTTGGGGTCCATTTGGTCCAGCTTGTATGGTTTATACACAAAGTACAAAAGTACAAGCGTCACAATGTGGTATTACTTTAGATACACCAAATACGATGATTTATGCAGATGCGATTGCATCGGCAGAGGCTTATCGCTTTGAGGTTACTAATGGTACTACAGTTAGAACGTATGAGACTGCTTCATCAGCGATCAATTACTTTAAGTTAACTCAGTTAACAGGAAGTATTCCTTATTCGACAGCTTATAGCATTAGAGTTGCGACTAAGTATGCGGGTATTTGGGGTGATTACGGACAGTCATGTACAGTTTCTACAGGAGCGGCCTTGACTAAAGTTCAATTGTCGCAATGTGGAAGTACTTTACCTACGATTGCTACGTTGATTTATGCAGATGAGGTTATTGGAGCTACGACTTATCGTTTTGAAGTTTCAGGCGGAGGTTATGGTACACCTAGAGTTTATACGGCTAACAACAACATCAATTATTTCAATTTGACACAGTTGTCAGGAGGTGCTTTATATGGTACGACTTATTCAATTCGTGTAGGTCATAAATCAGGAGGTGTTTGGAGTGCTTACGGTGCATCATGTAACGTGACTACGCCTGCTGCTCCAGTGAGTAAAGTTCAAGCGGCACAATGTGGTACTACATTAGCGGCTATTTCTACTACTATTTTGGCAGATGTTGCTTATGGAGCTACGGCTTACCGCTTTGAGGTAACTAACGGTACTACAGTACGTACATTTGATACAGCAAACGGTTCAACGAATTCATTCAAGCTGACTCAATTGACAGGTGGTGTGATGTATTCTACTACGTATGCTATCCGAGTGGCGGTTAAATATGGTTCAGGAGTTTGGGGTCCTTATGGTACTTCATGTAATGTTACTACTCCGGGAGTTACTACTTATGTACTTCCGTCACAATGTGGAGTTACTTTAGCTTCTATTACTACTCAAATTAATGCGGTTGCTATTGCGGATCCATTAATTACGGCGTATCGTTTTGAGGTAACTAATGGTAGTACAGTTCGTACATTTACTACGACAGATGGTGCTACGAATTACTTTAAATTGACTCAATTGTCAGGAGGCGCTACTTATTCTACTACGTATGCTATACGTGTAGCTGTTAAGTACAATGGTATTTGGCAGGCTTACGGAACGTCATGTAACGTAACAACTCCAGCGGTACAAACGGTTAAAGTAGTGGCATCACAATGTGGTACCCTAGTACAACCAAGTACAGTGGTTATGTCAGAGACTGCGCCAGTAACGGTTACTAAGTATCGTTTTGAATTGACAGCGGGAGCTACTGTGTTAACGTATGAGAATACAGTAAATACTTTTAGATTTAAAGATGTTCCAGGCTTCCAAATGGGTACTACATACGCTGTACGTGTGGCTTATCAATACAATGGGGTATGGTATGATTACGGTCAAAC
>JAGKWQ010000040.1 GCA_021151825.1 Cellvibrionaceae bacterium | reverse complement strand
GTAGATGTGCCGGTGCTGGATCTGGATACCCTGACGCTCACGGCTTACTCCGACCTGAATCCGGCCGTGGCTATCCATGACGACCAACTGGCTTATGTAATTTATACCTCCGGTTCTACCGGCAAACCCAAAGGCGTCGCTGTTCGCCATCGCGCTTTGGCCAGTTGTATGCGCTGGATGCAGGATACCTATCACCTCAACAACACCGACACGGTATTGCATAAAGCCCCGTTCGGATTTGATGTGTCGGCCTGGGAGATTTTCTGGCCATTAAGCGAAGGGATTCGTCTGGTAGTGGCAGGTCCCGGGGATCACCGTGATCCCGAAACCATCATTGCCCTGATTCGCGAGCATCAGGTAACGACACTGAATTTTGTCCCGGCGATGCTGCAAGCCCTGCTGGCTCATGAGGGCATTGAGGAACAGGTCCGCCTGCGCCACATGATGGTGGGTGGTGAAGCCATGCCCGCCGCGTTACAAAGCGAAGCCTTACGCCGCTTGCAGGGATTAAGCCTGCAAAACCTCTATGGCCCTACCGAAACCACGAAGGCCAGCTTGAGTATCTGGGCCGGTTGGATCACCAGGTAAAGATCCGCGGTTTGCGCATCGAATTGGGCGAAGTGGAAGCGCGATTGCTGGCACAGGAAGGGGTGCGCGAAGTCGTCGTCGTTGCGGTCGAAGGAGCCGCCGGTACACGACTGGTGGGTTATGTATCAGCCCATGCCGGATACACCCTGGAAGGTTCTGCC
Source organism: Cellvibrionaceae bacterium (assembly GCA_021151825.1). Taxonomy (GTDB): domain Bacteria; phylum Pseudomonadota; class Gammaproteobacteria; order Pseudomonadales; family Cellvibrionaceae; genus Cellvibrio. The sequence continues at coordinate 2,307 of JAGKWQ010000040.1, read as the reverse complement.
CTGCGTGAACAACTGGCAAAGCAGTTGCCGGATTACATGGTGCCGAGCCAGATTGTGGTGCTGGAAAACCTGCCGCTCAATACCAATGGCAAAGTGGATCGCAAGGCATTGCCGACACCGGACAATATCGACAGCGGAAGTTATGAACCACCACAGGGGGAACTGGAAGAAACACTGGCTGCCATCTGGGCGGACGTGCTGGGTGTTGAGCGTGTTGGCCGGAACGATAATTTCTTCGCACTGGGCGGACATTCGTTACTCGCACTGAAACTGCTGGAACAGATGCGTTCGCGTGACCTGCCAGTGCAGGTACGCACGTTATTTCGCCATCCACAACTCTGCGAGTTTGCACGTGCCCTTACTCGGGAGCAAACACCATCCGAGATTGTTATTCCACCTAACCTGATCCCCGATGGTTGTACTGCAATTCAACCCGAAATGATCACGCTGGTAAAACTGGATGCGAATGAGATTGCACACATCGAAGCAGCGATACCGGGTGGTGCGGCGAATATCAGCGATATTTATCCACTGGCACCGTTACAGTCCGGGATTCTTTTTCACCACATTTTGCAGCAACAAGGCGATGCCTACATCACGCCGCACCGGTTAGGTTTTGACAGTCGTGAACGCCTGGAAAACTTTGTAGCGAGTTTCAATCAGGTGATCACACGCCACGATATTTTGCGCACCGCAGTGCTCTGGGAAAATCTCAGTGAGCCGCTTCAAGTGGTATGCAGAAAAGTAAAATTAGTAGTGGAATGGCTAGCAGAAGACACGCTCGAAAACAGCAATACTGTGCAGCGGCTGAGTGAAACAGTGAATCCACAGAGAAATCGAATTGATGTCCGCCAGGCACCGATGATTAGCGCCATTGCCGCATACGATCATTTTTCTAATCGCTGGCTACTGCAATTGGCCAGTCATCATTTGATTCTCGATCACACCACACTTGAGCTCGTGGTGCAGGAAATTGCGTTAATCCAGCAAGGTTGGGAAGCTGAACTTCCCGCACAAATTCCTTTTCGCAATTTCGTTGCACACGCACGTCTGGGAATCAGCCAGGATGAACACGAAGCCTTTTTCTCCCAAATGCTGGCCGGTGTGAATGAACCTACAGCACCGTTCGGATTGTTGGAGGTACTTGGTGATGGCAGTGCGGTTGAAGAGGCTCGGCTAATGCTGCCCACTGAATTGTCGTTGTCTATTCGCCAGCAAGCACAACGTCATGGTGTCAGTGCTGCTGCACTGTTTCATTTGGCATGGGCGATAGTTCTGGGGAAAACCAGTGGCCGCGATGACGTTGTGTTCGGAACCGTCTTGTTCGGTCGCATGCAAGGAAATACCGGTGTCGCACGCGCGATGGGCATGTTTATCAATACGCTGCCAATTCGTATTCAGTTGAAATCAAAATCGATTAAGGAATGCTTGCTTGAAACCCATAATTTACTCGCCGATTTATTACGGCACGAGCATGCAAGTCTCGCATTGGTGCAACGCTGTTGTGATTTGCCGGGCGATACGCCGCTATTTTCCGCTTTATTGAATTACCGATATTCGGCCTCCTCTTCCGCAGAGGGTTTATTCCAGGAAGGTATTGAGTTTTTGGGCGGGCAGGAGCAAACCAATTATGCAGTAGGCCTTTCTGTTGATGATCAGGGCGATGACTTCCAATTGGTGGCCAGTACAGTTGCCACCGACCAGGCCCAACGGTTATGCGAATACCTTACCCACGCGATCTCCGGCATTATAGGTGCGCTTGTCGGCAACACCCTGCAAGCGGCAAATGACATCGATCTATTAATGGATCAGGAGTTACATCAGCTCGGTAACTGGGAATGCAATACCAACCTATACGGGGATCTGACACCCGTTCACAAATCCTTCGAACACCACGCCCGAACCACACCGTCCGCACCTGCATTAGTCTTCGGCAACCAGCGATTAACCTATACCGAACTCAACAGCCGTGCGAACCGCCTCGCCCACTATTTGCGAGAGCTGGGCGTAAAAACCGATGCCCGTGTTGGCATTGCGGTTGAGCGCTCGGTTGAGATGATCGTGGGTATGCTGGCCATCCTCAAAGCAGGCGGCGCCTACCTACCACTGGACCCGGAACTACCCGCCGACCGGTTGGCGTACATGATTGAAAACAGCAAAGTGACCTTGCTGCTGACCCACAGCGAATTGCGTAGCCGCTTGCCGGTTGTAGATGTGCCGGTGCTGGATCTGGATACCCTGACGCTCACGGCTTACTCCGACCTGAATCCGGCCGTGGCTATCCATGACGACCAACTGGCTTATGTA
>JAGKWQ010000011.1 GCA_021151825.1 Cellvibrionaceae bacterium | reverse complement strand
TAAAGCTGAAACTAAAAGGACTGAGTCCGGTGCAATACCGAACCCAGTCCTTTCGTTAAACCCCTGCGGTTATGTCCAACTTTTGGGGTGCAGTTCAAAGGCCGGTTTTTTTATTGTGGATGAAATTTAGTTATTCGTGCTTGTGCGGAAATGGTGCAAACCAGCAAATTAAAAATGAAGGGATAGTTGCAGCCATTACAAACACAAAATACCCGGTATAGCCCATCTGCTCTTGCAAATGTCCGCTCACCATGCCGGTCAGCATCATACACAGGCCCATCAATGCGGTGCCGAATGCATAGTGTGTGGTGGCGTATTTACCGGGCGCTAATTGTTGCATCAGGTAAATCATAAAACCCACTGAGCCAATGCCGAAAAAGAACTGCTCGATGATCACTCCAATACTGATCAGTGTGGCACTTTCCGGTTGGTAGTAGGCTAGTAATAAAAAAGTAATGTTGGGAATATTTACGCAGCAACAGAGTGGGAATATCGCTTTTTGTAAGCCTTTTTTGGCAACGTAAGCGCCGCCTACCAGAGAGCCAATCAGTAGTGCTACCAAACCAAAGGTGCCGTAAATCAAACCAAATTCCTGGTTGGTCAAATTCAATCCGCCATTTTCAACCGTGTCTTTCATAAACAGCATGCTGGGTGCATTTAAAAAACCAAAGCTGACGCGGAATAACAAGGCGAAACCAATCATTAACCAGATGCCTTGTTTTTGGAAAAAAGTAACGAATGCATCCATCAGGGTTGAAATGGCTTCGCCCGGATTTTTTGGGGTATTTTCGGCGCGCGCACCGTCGGGCATAACGCGCCAGTGCCATACGGCCATCAACAACATTATGATGCCAAGCAAACCAAAGACTAATTGCCAGGATTGAATCCACTCCGGCCCGGAGACGTGTGGGTCGTGCTTGAAATAATGCTCATGCAATACGCCGCTAAGCACTACCATCACGCTCATCATCGCGAGTTTTCCGAGGTTCCAGCTCAAGCTTTGCCAGCCACAATAAAGCGCTTGGGATTTTGCATCCAGCGCGGTGACATACACGCCGTCAGTGGTGATGTCTTGCGATGAACCGATAAATGACAGTACCCAGAAAAACGCGAGCATGATGGTCACGTAGTTGGGCATATTCATGGCGAAAGATACGCCGATAAAACCAATACCTAACAGCACCTGGCTGAGTAGTACAAAAAACTTTTTGGTTTTGTACATTTCCAGGAATGCGGCAAAAAAGGGTTTGACGGTATAGGCAAGGCCGAGTGCGCTGGCATAGGCAGCAGCTTCGCCGTTATCCATTCCGAGGTTACTGAACATCACCACTGCTGCTGCAGTGAGCATGTTGTAGGTGAGCGCCATCGTAAAATAACCGGTGGGCACCCAGAGCAGGGGGTGTTTCACTTTGGGTGGAGCAGCAGTGATATCAGGGGCGGAATTCATGCTAAATACCTTGAGTTTTTTCGCTGTTATGTTTGTGGCAACGCCCTGCCTCTCGTGTATGGTCAGGTTGCTGGCGTTACTCACTGCCTCTGGTTTTATTATGGTCGGCTTATTCCGTGCCTTATTTTTTTGTGTTAGGTCGTAGTGTCGGCCTAACAGGTATAGCTTGATTGTTTACCGCTTTGAAACAGAGGCCGGAGCCGGCCTCTGTGATCGCTCTCACCTGATCAAGCGGTTGATACAGCTTTATCGGTTGTAAGGGAGTTAACCCCCTTTTATTTATTTGCCTGCTTTGTAAGTTTCAGCGGCTTTTAAAATTTCTGCGCGTGCTTCTTCCAGGTCGCCCCAGCCAGCTACTTTTACCCACTTGCCTTTTTCCAGATCTTTATAGTGTTCAAAGAAGTGTTCGATTTGCTTGATGGTCACTTCCGGCAAATCGCTCAGGGTTTTTACTTTGCTGTAAATGGTGGTGAGTTTATCGTGCGGAACCGCAACGATTTTCGCATCTTCACCGGCTTCGTCGGTCATTTTCAGCACGCCCAATGGGCGGCAACGAATGACAGAGCCCGCTTGTACTGGCTGCGGGAACACAACCAATACGTCGGCCGCATCGCCGTCACCGCACAGGGTTTGGGGGATGTAACCGTAGTTGCAAGGGTAATACATTGCAGTGCTAACCAAGCGATCCACAAACAAGCTGTTGCTGTCTTTGTCGATCTCGTACTTGATGCCGCTATTCATCGGGATTTCGATCACAACGTAAAAATCATCGGGCAGGCTTTTGCCAGCAGGGACAAGTTCAAAACTCATGGTTCATTCCTGAGGTTTATTGGTTGAAAGTTTGTACGTTAATAAAAAAGTGCGTTAATAAATACGTATCGGCTAAAAAATTATTAAGCGTTAAATCGTTTGAGCGCAAGAGTGTAGAAAGCAGGTGGCGAATTCTACCACAACACAAACGCGAGAATAGCGCAGCCTACCAGTGCCGCCGCTGACAATGCCAACCAGGCATTGCGACGGCCGGAATGATAGGTGGGTTCTATACGATTGCCGGGTGAGGTGGGGCGGGTTTTCCAGCGTTTGGGCTCGTTGCTGATTTGCTTGCGTTCGACCGGTTTGGCCAGTTCATCAATAGGTTTGCGAATACGGGTTTTATTATCTTCAATATCCGGAGCGACGACGCGGAAGCTATAAACATCCAGGCGTAAACGGTCGCCATTGTTGGCTGTCGCATTATCGACCCGCAGTTCATTCAGATAGGTGCCGTTCGCGGAACCCAGGTCTTTGATGCGTAAATGATTGCCCTCAATGGTGATTTCTACATGGCGGCGCGAGAGGTGGGTACCGGGAATCACAATATCGCATTGGTTGCCGCGACCAATGACCGTGCTGTGTTCGGGCGGGATAATAAAATGTTTGCCAGCCAGCCAGCTGGAATCAGAAACCAGCCGCCAGGGCGCTATATAGGTGTCTTTACCTTTGTCCGGCAGGCTGCGCGGATCGAGCACGATAATCTCCGCAGTGCCGAGTTTGATAATATCGCCGGGCAGTATTTCTTTCTGGGTAATACGTTGACCATTGATGAAACAACCGGAGCTGCTGTTGTTATCTTTGAGAAGGTAGCGATTATTTTCCTGGATAATTTTGGCGTGGTGGGTATCCACACCATCTTCAATGATTAAATGATTGTCGGCTGCGCTTCCAATCGCGAACATTTTCTCGACCACCCATAATGGCGGGCGGCGATTGTCCTTGAAATGAAGTTTAAGCATGGCAGGTTCCGTATTTTGGCATTTAATTCATCTTTTTGTGTCTATCTACCTTGAATTAGTCGCCTTTTGGCGCAGATCCTGTGGTTTGAATAATCTTATTTCGAATTCTATGTACTCAATCTCCAAAGGGCAATCTTATGACCGATATTAGTTTTCAGGCGCCGCCGCTGGCAGCCAATAAAGTGGTTATCCACTACTGCAATATGTGCCGCTGGATGCTTCGTTCGGCGTGGTTGGCGCAGGAGTTACTTAGTACTTTTGACGGAGAATTGGACGAGGTCAGTCTGCATCCGGGCACCGGCGGGATTTTTCACATCTGGCTCAACGACCAGCTTATCTGGGATCGGGTAGCCGACGGTGGGTTCCCCGAGGCTAAGGAACTTAAGCAACGGGTGCGCGATCTACTTTGTCCTGATCGCTCGCTGGGGCACAGTGATGGTCATAAAAAATGACTTGGAGGAATTTTTAACATCGCGTAGCGATGGCCTGAAGGGTGGCCGCCACGGACGGCGGGCCACAAAAAGAGCGAGTGACCTTTGTAACAAATCGTTTCATTCTTTGCCCCCTGACGGCATTTTTACTGTATTCATCCGGGGTGGCTGGCATAATGGCGCCTGCCTTGCTGGCAACTTCTGAGCAAATCTGTCCCTGAATTGGCAATGCGCCTGCGGGGAACATTCACCAACCGGATTTTTCCATGCAATTACTCTCGAATTTTTACGCTGTACTTGAAAAACTATTCCTCGCCGTTGTTATCAATCGCCCCCGCCTCACGTTGATTTTCCTGGGTATCCTCACGGTTCTGGCCGGATTCGCCATGCAGAACATGAAGCTGGATGCCTCCGCTGATTCGCTCACGCTGGAACACGATACGTCCATCGATTATTTCCGTGAAATTTCCAAGCGCTACCAAAGTGGCGATTTTCTGGTGCTCACCTACACGCCCAAAGCGGAAATGTTTTCTGATGAATCCATTAATACGCTCAAACAACTGAGCGATGAGTTAGCCAGGGTAGATGGGGTTGCCAGTGTCGCATCTATGATTGATGTTCCCCTGTTGTACAGCCCGATGCGCTCGCTGGCTGAGCAAAAAGAGTCGACCCGCACATTGCTGACTCCTGGTGTGGACCGTGCGCAAGCAAAGCAGGAGTTCCTGAATAGCCCCATTTATCGCAAAACTTTGTTGAGCCACGATGGCAAAACGTCCGCGATTTTGCTCAACCTGAAATTAAATGATCAATATATTGAGATGGCTCGTCACCGCGATGCATTGCGTTTGAAGCGCGATTCGCAAGAAGGGCTGACGCCAGCGGAAGCAGCAGAATTGAAAAAAGTGTCTGCTGATTTCCTCGCCTACCGCACAGCAGCGGCAGCAAGGGATGGGCAGCGTGTAGAAGTGGTGCGCGAAATTGTTGCCAAATACCAGGATAAAGCGCAGATCTTTTTAGGTGGTGTGAGCATGATCACTACCGATATGATCAGCTATATCAAAAGTGATCTGGTTATTTTTGGCGGGGCGCTGATTATTTTTATTATCGCTGTGCTCGCGTTTTTATTTCGTCAATGGCGCTTTGTGATTCTCCCTCTCACGGCCTGTTTGATGTCAGTGATTTATATGCTCGGATGGTTGAGCTGGATCGATTGGCGGATGACGGTAATTTCTTCAAACTTCGTAGCACTATTGCTGATTCTGGTATTTGCATTCACGATTTACCTAGTGGTGCGCTACCGCGAAATTCACGCGCAATCACCTGAGCTTGAGCAATCAGAATTGGTGATGGCCGCTGTGCGTGCGATGGTGGTTCCCTGTTTTTATTCTGCGCTCACTGCCATCGTTGCATTTATGTCCTTAGTTGATAGCGGGATTCGCCCGGTGATCGATTTCGGTTGGATGATGACGATTGGATTGGTCGTAGGATTCTTCCTCACCTTCCTGGTTGTTCCCGCCGGTTTAATGGTCTTGCCCAAAGGTGAACCTAAAGTTAGTGGCGATGGTTCATTGTCAATTGCCGGGCGCTTTTCGCGTCTGACCGAAAATCACGGGCGCGGAATTCTTGTTGTCGCATTTTTATTAATCGCGATAAGTGTTTACGGTATTCGCCATTTGGAAGTGGAAAACCGTTTCGTGGATTATTTCAAAAGCGACAGTGAAATCCACAAGGGCCTGAGCGTTATCGATCGGGAGCTGGGCGGTACGGTTACCCTTGATATTATTCTCGATGCGGAAAAAGAAGATGCTCCGGCAGCCTCTGGTTCTGTTGATGATAATGCCGCAGTAGAAGTGGATGGTGACGCATTGACGGATGATGCGTTCGATACACCGGTTGCTGAAGCGGCTACAGAATCTGCGAATGCTGACGCTGCAACCGACGATGATCCGTTTGCAGAATATGAAGATGAATCATTTGATGAACCAACGAAAACCGCAAGCAATCCGCAAAGTTACTGGTTCAGTGTTGCAGGTCTTGATCAGGTAAAACAGGTTCACGATTACCTGGAATCCTTACCGGAAGTAGGCAAAGTGCAATCGCTTGCTACTGTGTACCAATTGGCTCACGACATTAACAAAGGCAAATTAAATGATTTTGAATTGAATGTATTGCGCAACATGCTTTCTGCCGATATCAGTAATTTTTTGATCAAACCTTATTTGTCTGATGAGAAACAACAAACCCGCATCACCCTGCGTGTTATCGAAACTACACCGGAATTAAAACGTGCAGAATTGGTTGAGCGTATTCGTGAACACCTCACAACCGATCTCGGTATAAAATCGGAACAAGTGCATTTCACTGGCATGCTGGTGTTGTACAACAATATGTTGCAGAGTTTGTTTGATTCGCAGATTTCTACGATAGGTTTGGTGTTCTTTTCGATCATGGTGATGATGCTGATTTTGTTTCGTTCGTTAAGCATCGCATTCACTGCGGTTTTGCCGAATATTCTTGCTGCCGGCGTCGTGTTGGGCGCAATGGGCCTGGTTGGGATTCCGCTGGATATGATGACCACCACGATTGCGGCAATTGTTGTAGGTGTGGGTGTGGATCAGTCGATCCAATATATTTATCGTTACCGCGCCGAGTTTGCGGTAGATAGAAATTATATTGCCGCGATGCATCGCTCCCATATTTCCATCGGTAGTGCTATGTATTACACCTCGGTCACTATCGTTGTTGGATTTTCGATTCTGGTATTGTCGCAGTTTATTCCTACGATTTATTTTGGCGTGTTGACGGCATTTGCAATGTTTATGGCAATTGTTGGTTCTTTAACATTGTTGCCAAAACTGATTTTAATCATGAAGCCTTTTGGTCCGGAAAATCCCTGATTTAACGGACGTTCTAAAATAAAAAAGGGTGCGATAAGTCGCACCCTTTTTTATTTGCTTTTTTCTTGCAGCGTTTATCGCATTACCAATCCATCAGTGCTTTTAGTTGTGGTGCCAAGTCTTTCGCCATTAGTGTATGTTGTTCTTTGGTGGGGTGTGCGTCCTGCGCATCACCGGGATAATAATTAGACGTAACCTGATGTACGCGTGAATCATTTACGCGGGAAATCGCTTCGCGAATATAATCAATTAACGCCGCTTTTTTATCGCCATTTAAAATGGCGCCTTCCGTTAAGGCGATATGTGCCTGTGGGTGATTGGCCAATAACTTATTTAGCAATTTCACGTAAGCAGTTACATAAGTTTCGCGATCTGGAATGCCGGGACTAAAATCGTTAGTGCCGATGGCGCCTACAATTAAATCCGGTTGGTATTGGTTGTGATCCCACTTCATCAGCGGGTTATTATCGCCCACGGCGTACTCATAAAAGTCTGGCAGGTTGGCATCATCGGTTTTGCCATTCCAGCTGCGGATTAAACCGCGACCTCCCCAACACACCAGATTAACTTGCGCATTAAGTGCTTTAGCGGTGAGCATGCCGTAGGATTCAAGGGAATTCCACCAACGGGTATTTTTCTGTTCGCCCGCCACTCTATCGATGGCTTCACCGCAGGTGACGGAGTCGCCCAGGATTAATAATTTTCGTTTGGGCAATTTGGGTGCAGCAAAAAATCCACCACTCGTTAACGAAAATTGTTTAAGCGTGACGGATCCATGCCAGTTTTCCGAGCGATGCACAATTTCAACGCGGTGTTTTGCTACATCAGAAAAATTAAATAATTCGATGTCTGTTAGCTGTTGTTCAATTTTGATGGCTTTGGGCGCGCTGCCGTCGACAATCACATCAATCCAGGAATTGCCGCCACTACTTTGTAATTGCGCAGTCAGTTTTTTACCTTCCACTTCGGTAGCAAAAGTAACACCGGGGAAACCAAATGTTTGGCTTTGGTCATCATTCGTGTGCGTGCGCCCCATACGGCTAATCATGCTGTCACTGGCAGCGAGGTGAAGGATTTGCGGTGGGGGCGGCGGCGTTGTACAAGCGCTTAAGCCAAGCATGGTGGTAGCCAGTAAAGTGAGTGTAGAAAATGTTTTCATCATGGGTGTTTATCCCTCCAAAAAACAGAAGCGCAATTTGCACTGCGCTTCAGGGGAATTATCAAGGCTTGAGCAACGTGTGTATGTCCGGGGTCATGGCATGAGCCCAGATTTCATAGCCCTTAGGGGTTGGATGCAAAAAGTCTTTCATAATTTCAGGTGAAATGCTGCCGTCTTTTTGCAGCAGTAATGGGCCGTAATCTTTAAAAAAAATGGTTTTGTTGTTGCCGAGTTTGGCGATGATTTTATTTAACTGATTAACCTTGGTGCGGTTGGGTGATTTCGCGTCCTGATCAAACGGAAATACGGCATTTAATAAAATCTTGCTGTTAGGCCAGGCCAATTGCAATTGTTGTACTACGCGGGTAACACCATCGCCTGCTTGCTCTGGCGACTCTTGTAAGCCGCCAATATTATTCACGCCAATTAACAATACAATTAATTTGGGTTGCAGGTTTCCGACTGCACCGTGCTGTAAGCGCCAAAGTACATTACCGGTATTATCGCCACCGATACCAAAATTAGCGGCTTTCAGCGGGACGAAATTTTTTTCCCAGAGTTGCCAATCCCAACCGGCGGTAATTGAATCGCCCACGAACAACACATCGACCTGATCGTAAGTGGCAATCAATGTGTCTTCAGCGTGTTGCTTGTCCCAAGCGTTAATCGACATCCAATCGTAATCCACAGTGCGTTTGCTGGGCACTATACCTGATGGTGGAACAGGTGAAAGAGCAAGGGATGATTGGCAGAGTAAGCCAATACCAACGGAAGCAAAAATAGAAAGTAATTTTTTGTGGCGCAGAGTCATAGTTGTTATTCCTGTAGTAGGGTTACACGTTGCCGGTATTGTTGAGGGCAACAGAAAATCTATGCTTGCTGTGTGTTTTTATATTTATCGCGCAATCGATTTTGCGCTTGTTGTTGTAAAAAAATCGAGCTTGATTTTAATGTTTCAAGCTTAGTCGCTCATTGTGCATATTCAAGCTTTGCACACCGGCGATATTCAGAATCAAATCGAGCAATTCATCCCACGGCTCAGCATTACGCATCCCTTTTACTGCTTTGTCGATGCCGTTGGCTTTGCGCAATAATTGTTGCAAGTGCGCAGGTTTTAAACGGCGCAACGCTGCCTGGATTAACGGCTGGCGTTTTTCCCAGACACCGGCTTGCTTTGCCGCCCAATCAAAATGTTTACCCTGAGCAACAGCTTGTGAAACTTGAATTAACGTACGTATATCGCGTGTGATTGCCCAGAGCACATTGATAGGTTCAGTGCCTTCGCTGCGCAAACCTTGCAAGGTTTTTACCGCGGCGCGTGCATCACCGTGCAAGGCTTTATCGGCGAGGCCAAATACATCATAACGTGCACTGTCTGCTACAACCGAGGCCATCAACTCGTAACTGATATGATTGTTGTGCGCGAGCAATTTTAATTTTTCAATTTCCTGCGCGGCAGCGAGTAAGTTGCCTTCAATACGCGACACTAATAATTCAATCGCATCACTATCCGCACGCAAGCCCGCAGATTGCAAGCGTAAACCAATCCAGCGCGGTAATTGGGCGATGGTGATCGGCCATATCTGGATATGCTGGCCAGCCTCTTCAATCGCTTTAAACCATTTGCTTTTTTGTGTGGCGCTATCCAGTTTTTCGGTGACGATTAACAGCACATTATCGGGCGCGGGTGATTCTGCATATTCTTGCAAAATTTTTCCGCCTTTATCGCCGGGTTTGCCGGAAGGCATGCGCAGTTCAATAATTTTTTTCTCGGCGAACAATGACAAGCTATTGGCTGCGGCGAGCAGTTGGCCCCAATCAAAGCTGGTGTCAGCATGATAAAGATCGCGCTCGCTAAAGCCGTGCTTGCGCGCCGCTGCGCGAATTTGGTCGCAGCATTCCTGAATTAATAAAGGTTCTTCTCCAGAAACTAAATAGATTGGCGCCAATTGCTTGGTGAGTGCGGCTCCCAATTGTTCAGCGCGTAGTTTGGGCATATTATTGTGCTGCAGCAGAAGACGATTGTGCGGATGAAACAGGAGTAGATGATTGCCTTGCTGCGAGATTTTTTACGCGGCGCAAAATAGTTTGTGCAACTTCGCGACGCATTTCACGCAATACCAACTCTTCTTCCTGCGCGGCACTATTCGCATTATTCACGTTGTAATTGTAAGTACGTGTAATGCTGGCGCTGGTGTCTTTGGGGGTGATAGTTACATCGTTATTGCTCACGCTATAAGGCACTTGCAAAATAATTTCATACGCACTGGTTAATGCATCGCTACCAACGCCAGCAGTGCGTTTATCAAGGCGTTCGCTGCCGATATCCAATATGAGTGTTTGCGCTGTATTTTTTTTGACTTCGGTAATTTTATAACCGGGTAATGCCTGGCGCACGGCGTTTACCAACTGGCTGTGATTATCGATGCTTTCAATAATTAAATTGAGCGGTTGGGTCATCGCCAGTTTATCGCTACCGGATGCAGAACCGCGCAAATGCCAGCCGCAGGCGGACAACGAAAGAATTAATACACTGGCGATAATTTTTTTCATAACATTCTCGTTTTTTTAATTCACGTTTAACTGGCGACGATATTCACCAGTTTATTCGGAATCACAATCACTTTACGTACAGTTAAACCATCCAGGAATCGTTGTACGTTTTCCTGTTCGAGTGCTAATTGTTCAAGTTGTTCTTTCGGCGCATCGACAGCGACATCCAGTTTTCCACGCAATTTGCCATTCACTTGCACAACCACTTCAACGGTTGAACGCACTAATGCGCTTTCATCCAGTTTTGGCCAGCTTTCATTGAGTGGAATGGTGATGTTGCCGAGTGCCTGCCAGAGTGACTGGGTAATGTGTGGAACAATCGGCGCCAGCAACAAGATTGCTGCTTCCAGTGCTTCGCGTTCAACGGCTAAGCCTTGTGGGTTGGCGCGATCAGCGAGTTTGCTGGTTTCGTTCAGCAATTCCATGGTTGCGGCAATCGCGGTGTTGAATGTTTGGCGACGACCGTAATCATCGCTGACTTTCTGGATGGTCTCATGCGTTTTTCTGCGCAAATCTTTCTGCGCTTGCGGCAAGCTGGAAACATCCAATGTACCTGGTGACCCTGCGTTCACATGGCCTTCAACGGCTTTCCATAAGCGGCGCAAGAAACGGCTTGCACCATCTACACCGGAGTCACTCCACTCCAGGCTTTGCTCGGGTGGCGCAGCGAACATGGTGAACAAGCGAACGGTATCGGCGCCGTATTGGCTGATAACACTTTCCGGATCCACACCATTGGCTTTGGATTTGGACATTTTAATCACGCCACCAAATTCCACGGCTTCGCCAGTAGTTTTGTGTTTGGCGGCGATAAAACGGCCTTTGTCATCGCGTTCGATAACCACGTTTTCAGGTTCGATCCAGTTCTCTTTACCTTCGCTTTTAATAAAGAAGGATTCGGAGTTCACCATACCTTGGCAGAGCAGGCGCTCGAAAGGCTCATCGCCGCTTACCAAGCCTTCATCGCGCATTAATTTGTGGAAGAAGCGCGAGTAGAGCAAATGCAGAATGGCGTGTTCGATACCACCGACATATTGGTCCACTGGCAACCAGTAATCGGCCGCCGCTTTGTTGATCATGCCATCGGTAAAATTCGGGCAGGTGTAACGCGCGTAATACCAGCTGGATTCCATAAAAGTATCGAAGGTGTCGGTTTCACGCTCAACGTACTTGCCATCGAGTTCGTCTTTTTTCCACTCAAGGTCGGCTTTGATGGGCGATTGCACGCCGTTCATCACTACATCTTCCGGCAGCAATACTGGCAGTTTGTGCGCTGGCACCGGAATTTCGCCGCCTTCGGGCAAATTGAACATCGGGATGGGGGCGCCCCAGTAACGCTGGCGGGATACGCCCCAATCGCGCAACCGGTAATTGGTTTTCACGCGGCCTTTATTGGCCATTTCGAGGGTGCCGGCGATGGAGTCGAACGCGGCATTAAATTCCAATCCGTCATATTCGCCGGAATTTACCAGCACACCTTTTTCGGTGAATGCTGCTTTGGATAAATCAATTTCTTCGCCATTCAGCGGTGCGATAACCTGTTCAATCGCCAGGTTGTATTTCTGCGCAAATTCGTAATCGCGCTGGTCGTGTGCTGGCACTGCCATCACTGCGCCTGAACCGTAATCCATCAATACGTAGTTAGCGACCCACACTGCGACCGGTTCGCCGGTGATTGGGTGCAACGCTTTGATGCCGGTATCCATGCCTTTCTTTTCCATAGTCGCCATATCGGCTTCGGCCACGGATTGCACTTTGCAGTCGGCAATAAATTGCGCGAGCGCCGGGTTCCCATTGCTTTCATTAAGGGCGGCTAAATGTTTTGCAATCGGATGTTCGGCCGCAAGGCTGACATACGTTACGCCCATCAACGTATCCGGACGAGTGCTATAGATTTCGAAACCAGTGAACTCACCAACTTGCGATGCCAAATCAAAACGCATTTCCAGACCGCGGCTTTTACCGATCCAGTTACGTTGCATGGTTTTGACTTGCTCGGGCCAGTTAGGCAGCTTGTCCAGGTCGTTAAGCAATTCTTCAGCGTAATCGGTGATTTTGATAAACCACTGCGGAATTTCTTTACGCTCTACCAAGGCGCCTGAGCGCCAGCCGCGACCATCGATGACTTGCTCATTGGCAAGTACGGTTTGATCGATCGGGTCCCAGTTCACAGTCGACATTTTCTTGTACACCAAACCTTTCTCGTACAATCGGGTAAAGAACCATTGTTCCCATTTGTAGTACTCAGGAGTGCAGGTGGTGAGTTCGCGCGACCAGTCAAACCCAAAACCCAATTGCTTGAGCTGGGTGCGCATGTGGTCGGTATTGGAGTAGGTCCACTTGGCCGGCGCGGTGTTGTTTTTGAGTGCGGCGTTTTCTGCCGGCAGGCCGAATGCGTCCCAACCCATAGGATGCAGTACATTTTTGCCTTGCATACGCTGGTAACGGGCGATCACATCGGTAATGGTGTAGTTGCGCACATGGCCCATGTGCAGTTTGCCGCTGGGGTAGGGGAACATCGCCAGGCAATAGAACTTTTCCTTGCTGGTGTCTTCTATTACTTTGAAGCTGTCATTGGCTTCCCAATATTGTTGGGCCTGGGCTTCGACTTCGGCGGGATTGTATTGTTCTTGCATTTAATTTAGCGGCCTATACTTGATATAACGAAAAATAAATAGGTGGCGATTATAGAGGCTGTACTGCCTGTGTGGGTATAAATATCTTGATACAACGGCGAGAGGTGTTTTTATGAAATCCGGTGATCGTGTAACTGCTTCAACCGCTAATAACCCTTATCACACCAACCAGATGGATCTACCGTTTAGCCCTGAGGAAACCGGGGCGGTGGGAACATTCAGAGAAGGCTTTTCCCACGAGGTTGGCGACCTGGTTAAACTCGAGCTTACCGCCGAAGAGATGCTCGGGGACGAAGTTCGGCTTGCACGCGAATATGTAAAAGAAGATACCAGCCATTTCTGGAGCGACCTGAAGCAGGAGTTTGTGTACTGGGAATTGACGACCGGCCAGTTGTTATTGGCGGCGGCTGACCCCACCCGTGTCGATTGGCATGAACACCATTGGTGGGGGGATGACGAATCCCAGTTTCATTGATAATCAGGTATCACCTAAGAGTTATACAGACTTTATTCCGGCTGCTTGCTAAGCTCTCTCGTACCTGACCAAATAACAATAGGTAGTGAGAGAGCCATGTCCTTATTCCTGCGTGCCCGTTTGGTCGCACTGATGTTGTTGTTATCCCTGCCTGGAGTTGCCGATCCTGTGAGCGAGTTACCGACTGAGCCTATTTATCTGTGGGCCGAAAAGCCTTTGGTTGAACCTGATCGCGAACATATCAAAGACCAACGGCTTTATGCGGTAGATAATCCTTCGATTACTCCCTTCTGGCCGGAAAAGCCCAATGGTACGGCGATCGTGATTTTCCCTGGCGGTGGTTACGTGCGTCTGGCAATTGACCATGAAGGTTATGACATCGCCAGGTGGTTTGCCGAGCGTGGTGTCGCCGCATTTGTCGCTAAATACCGGATGCAGGAATATGGTTTCCCGGCGCCATTACTGGATGGTTTGCGCGCGGTCCGGCTGGTACGCAAAAACGCGGCGGAGTGGGGGATAGATCCAGCAAAAATCGGCGTGATCGGTTTCTCTGCCGGCGGCCATCTGGCGGCCAGTGTCGCTACTCGTCCTGCCTTCACTAATATGCTCAATGATCCTTTGGGGGATATCAGTGCTCGCCCGGATTTTGCAGTGCTTGGTTATCCCGTCATCGCCCTTTATGGGCCCGATGCCCATGCCGGTTCGCGCAAAGCGCTGCTGGGTGAAAACCCCGATCCCAAGTTACTGCATGACAATTCCTTACAATTTCAGGTGACCGACAAGGTGCCGCCAGTGTTTATGCTGCATGGCGTGGACGATCAGGCGGTAAAGGTCACTAACAGTCTTGCCTTCTTTACCGAAGTCCAAAAACACAATAAACAGTCCGAGCTGCACATCTATCAAACCAGTATTCACGGGGTGGGGATGATTCAAGGCCAGGGCAGTATTTCCAGTTGGCCGCTGGCACTGGAAGCCTGGATGCGTGAGCGGGGTTGGCTCGCCCCTTAACATCGGTCAAGGGATCTTCGTTGCGGTTGCGAGATACCGTTGAAGTGATGAAGCTGAGTATCGGGAGATGCATGTATGAATTCCTCAAACTCCTCGCCGGTACTTGAGCGATCGCGCGAAGTTCTGGAATTAACCCATGAAAAAGCACTGGTGATGTATCGCCAGTTGCCTAATGTGTTGATTTTTACCTTTGTTGCCAGCTCGGCGTTGATGCTTTATTACCGCGAAATCCAGCAGCTGTGGTTCTGGTGGGGTGCGATGCAATGCGCAGGCGGCCTGCGTTTGATCAGCTGGTTTTTCTGGCGTTATCGCTGGCGCAAAGCCGATAGCTTGCAGCAATCCAGCCGCGCGACTTACATCTTCATTGCCTTGTCACTGATCACGGGCGCGCTTTGGGCCTGTTTTTCCATCGCCTTTTTCCCGGTTTCTACTGCTTCCCAGCGATTGGTCATTGCGCTGGTAATGGCGACTGTGGCAGCTGGCAGCGTTAATGTATTGGCGTTGGCACCCTGGGCGAGCCGTGTGTTTATCGCACTGCTAATTGGCCCGCTTGTAGTAATGTTCGCCAGCACCGGTGAGCGCGATGAGTTGGTTATTGCGGCCTTGGGGGGTGCCCTGTTTATCGGCCTGACCGGTTTTGCCCGGGTGGCCAGCCAGACTGCCAACCATTTATTACTGATGGCGCAGGAGCGCAACCATAAAATTGCCAGTGTTTTCGCCCAGCGCGAGGCTTTGCAGCGAGATAAATCCCACCTGCAATTCCAACTTGCTGAAAAGGTGGAAACCCTGGAGCAGGAGATGACACTCAAAGAGCGTTATGCCCGCGAGCTGGCGCGGGTTGCTGCGCTCGATAGCCTCACCGGTTTGCTCAACCGCAGCGCTTTTGAGCGCGAATTGCACCAGCATCTGCACGAGCGAACCAGGGATTTACCCCTTGCGTTGGTTGCGGTAGAAATCCGCCGTTTTGATCTGATCGAATTGCAAGGGGCGCGTACCAGCGAACAAGTACTGGTGGCGATTGCTAATCGGCTGCGTGATTTTGGTGGCGGCCAGCTTTTGCTGGCGCGCACCGGTACCGCTGAGTTTACGATGGTGTTTTGCGATCCTGAACAACGCTGGCAAGACCGCGGGGTGTTTTTACGTGCAGCGCTGCAAAGTACTATCGAAACCGATATTGGGCCGGTTGCGGTGGATGTAATCCTTGGCATCGCGACGGTAGATGAGGAGGCGCAGGATTTGGAAACCCTTAACTACCGTGCCTCCATTGCCAGGCAAGACCTGCGTCAGCGTGGTGCCGGTGGTGTGGTGTTATTTGATACGGTGATGGAAGTGGAAATCCGGCGCCGCCAGAAGTTGCGCTTTGCCTTACACGCCGCACTTGAAACACGCAGTTTAACGCTGGTATTCCAGCCGATTGAACCTTGCATGACCCGCGTCTCGCGCAAAATGGAAGCCTTGCTGCGCTGGGATGATCCCGAACTGGGTACGGTATCGCCCGCCATGTTTATTCCGGTAGCGGAAGAAAGCGGTTTGATTTTGCCATTAGGTCGTTGGGTATTGCTGGAGTCCTGCCGTGCTGCGCTATCCTGGCCGGGCGATACAGTAGTTAGCGTCAATGTTTCCGTACAGCAAATTCTAGCGGGTGACCTCGCCAATGATGTGCGTCGCGCGTTGGAGTTAACTGCTTTGTCGCCGCAGCGACTGGAAATAGAAATCACCGAAAGTGTGTTTTCACGCGATATAGAAACCATCTGCATCGTGCTGGAACAGGTGCGCGCGCTGGGCGTCAGCATTGCGATTGACGACTTCGGTACCGGTTATTCATCGCTGGCCTATTTGCGCCACTTGCCGGTCGACGTAATCAAAATCGACCGCTGCTTTATCCAATCCCTCGATCAGGGTTCGCGCAAATTACTACTCGCCTTGTTTTCCATGGCGCGCGGCCTCGGGTTCAAGGTGGTAGTAGAAGGGGTTGAAACTGAAGAGCAGCAAAACCTCTTGGTTGCTATGGGGGTGGATTATCTGCAAGGGTATTTAATCGCCCGCCCCATGTTGGCGAAAGATGTGGTGAGTTGGCTGAGCAATAGAACCTGAATTGCCTATAAAATATCCAGTTCCGACTTGCAGTGACACTCACCCTTGGCATACAATCGCCGCCCCTGAAATCAGGTATACGATGCTAGTCCCAAACGCTAGGGCATGTCGCCCGGCTACTTCGTGTCGTCCAAGCGTCTTTGGAGCAAACAATGAGCGCATATGCAATTTTTGAAAGCGGTGGCAAACAGCATCGCGTAGTTGTGGGTGAAACCCTCAAACTCGAAAAAATCGATTTCGCCACCGGTGGCGTTGTTGAATTCAACAAAGTTTACCTGGTTGCCAACGGTGCAGACGTCAAGATTGGCGCTCCTGTTGTAGATGGCGCTACCGTAACTGCAGAAGTAGTTGCCCATGGCCGTGCTGACAAAGTGAAGATCATCAAATTCCGTCGTCGTAAGCACCACATGAAGCGTCAAGGTCACCGTCAGTGGTTCACTGAAGTGAAAATCACTGCAATCAAAGGTTAATTGAGGAGGCTAGAAAATGGCTCACAAGAAAGGGGTAGGTAGTTCCCGTAACGGTCGCGATTCAGAAGCGAAACGCCTTGGTGTTAAAGCCTACGGCGGTGAATTGATTTCTGGTGGCAGCATTATTGTTCGTCAACGCGGTACCAAGTACCACGCTGGTGTAAACGTAGGTCTGGGTAAAGACCATACTCTGTTCGCGAAAGTGGACGGTACCGTTAAGTTCGAAATCAAAGGCGCTTTTGGTCGTCAATACGTAAGCATCATTCCTGCTGCTTAATATTGTCTCCAGAGTAAGCCAGCTTGCTGCTTGCAGCGGGCAATGAAGAACAATAAAAAAGCCCTGCCGTTTCCGTCAGGGCTTTTTTATATTCAGGCTGATGAGCAGCCTGTTCGCAGTTTGCGATTATTTTTCAGTTTTTCTTTTTTCCTGTGGAGTGCGTTGTGAAATTTGTTGATGAAGCCCCAATTCATGTCGAAGCCGGTAAAGGTGGCAACGGATTCATGAGCTTCCGTAGGGAAAAATTTATTTCCAAAGGTGGTCCGGACGGTGGTGATGGTGGTGATGGCGGCAGCGTTTATCTGGTTGCCGATGAGAACCTGAACACCTTGATCGATTATCGTTTTGTGCCCAAATATCGCGCTGAAAATGGCGAGAAAGGCGGCAGTAAGGATTGTACCGGTGCTAAGGGTGCCGATTTATTTTTGCCGGTTCCAGTCGGTACTACGGTTATCGATTTGGACACCGAAGAAGTGTTTGGCGATTTAACCGAAAATGGCCAAAAGCTGAAAGTTGCCCAAGGCGGTTTTCACGGTTTGGGTAACACCCGTTTCAAAACCAGTACCAACCGTACCCCGCGCAAAACGTCGCCCGGTACTGAAGGCGAAATGCGTAATTTGAAACTCGAATTAAAAGTCCTTGCTGATGTAGGCATGCTCGGATTGCCCAATGCCGGTAAATCCAGTTTTATTCGCGCGGTGAGTTCAGCCAAACCAAAAGTGGCTGATTATCCATTTACTACTCTGGTACCAAATCTCGGTGTGGTAAAAGTTCAGCAGCATCGCAGTTTTGTAATCGCGGATATTCCCGGTGTAATCGAAGGTGCCGCCGAAGGTGCAGGCCTTGGTGTGCGTTTTCTCAAGCATTTAACACGTTGCCGCGTATTAATGCATATGGTGGATATGGCTCCTGTAGATGAATCCAGCCCCACCGAAAATGTACGTATGATCGCTCACGAATTGGAAAAATTCAGTCCGACCTTGGCCAAGCGCGAGCGCTGGCTGTTGTTAAATAAAATCGATTTGTTGCCGCCTGATGAGGTGGAAGCGCGCTGCCAGGCAGTTGTCAATGAGTTGGGTTGGACCGGTCCGGTGTTCCGTATTTCTGCGTTGAATCGCGAAGGCACTATGCCTCTTGCAGGCAAGGCAATGGATTTATTGGAAGAGATCTGGGAAGAAGAAAAATCCAATCCTGAAGCACGCGAACGCGAATTGGAGTTGCAAGAAAAAATGGCGCAAGA
The DNA here is from genome assembly GCA_021151825.1 of Cellvibrionaceae bacterium. Taxonomy (GTDB): domain Bacteria; phylum Pseudomonadota; class Gammaproteobacteria; order Pseudomonadales; family Cellvibrionaceae; genus Cellvibrio. Next base: position 104,150 of record JAGKWQ010000011.1, on the reverse strand, counting down.
GGCGCGTGATCGCATTGAAGAATTGCGTGAGCGTCAACGCGAAGCACGTCGTGCACGCGGCGAAGAGGACGATGATAATTTCAATGATGATGATTACGACGTTGAAGTTATTTACGTTAATCACTAATCCCTAATGATTGGTGCGACGTAAAATAGTGTAACCTCACGCCCGGCCTCTGTTCCGGGCGTGTTGCATTAAGGGCAGGCGTTTTAACAAAACAACTTTATAAAAAATCACACATTATTCTCGAGCACATTTATTTCATGAGCAAAAGAGACATTATTCCCCACGCGAAACGCTGGGTAGTAAAAATTGGTAGCGCGTTGTTAACCAATGATGGCAAAGGCCTGGACACCGCTGCGATTGCCGGTTGGGTACAGCAAATGGCCGAGCTGCGTTTGCGCGGTATCGAATTGGTATTGGTGTCATCCGGTGCGGTAGCGGCGGGTATGCGCCGATTGGGTTGGTCATCGCGCCCGACAGAAATTCATCAGCTGCAAGCCGCTGCTGCGGTTGGCCAAATGGGTTTGGTGCAAACCTATGAAGTGGAATTCCAGCGCTATGGTTTACTTACTGCACAAGTATTGCTGGATCACGATGATCTCTCCTCACGCCAACGTTATTTGAACGCGCGCTCCACGTTAAAAACACTCGTCAGTTTAAATGTAGTTCCTGTCATCAATGAGAACGATACGGTTACCACCGATGAAATCCGTTTTGGTGATAACGACACTCTTGGTGCATTGGTTGCCAATTTAATTGAAGCGGATTTACTGGTAATTCTCACCGATCAAAAAGGCATGTACGACAGCGATCCTCGTTCCAATCCTGGTGCACAATTACTCAGCGAAATTGCAGCGGTTGATTCGCGCCTCGAACAAATGGCGGGTGGTACCGGCGGTGCGTTAGGGCGCGGTGGAATGATCACCAAAGTGCGCGCTGCGCGCGTGGCGGCGCGCTCAGGTGCAGACACCGTGATTGTGGGTGGACGCATCGACAATGCTTTGTTGCGCATTGCTGCGGGCGAAAACCTCGGGACTTTTTTGTGGGCAGACCAGCAACCACAAGCGGCGCGCAAGCGTTGGATTTCCGGGCAATTACAAACACGTGGTACCTTGGTACTGGATGATGGTGCTGTGCGTGTTGTGCTCGAACAGGGCAAAAGTTTATTGCCCGTCGGCGTAAAAGAAGTGCGCGGTGATTTTACACGCGGTGATATGGTGATTTGTGTGGATTCTCAAGGAAAAGAAATTGCGCGCGGTTTGGTAAATTATCACGCGGAAGAAGCACAAAAAATTATTGGAAAACCAAGCAGCCAGATTCCGGACATTTTAGGTTATCAGGATGATAACGAACTAATTCATCGCGATAATCTGGTGCTAAGCTAACGCCTCCCGTTTTGCAGCAGTCGTTATACATTTAACGGCTGCTGCGCAAGCCCACTTTGGACATGATTTTTTGCGCGCTAAAAGACGATAAATCCAGTTTGCGCAAATATTTCATCGCCGGTTTTTCAACTAAAAATGTCAGTGCTACGGCAAGGAAAAGCGCTAACATAAATGCTATCGCTATGCTGATAAATGGTGATGCCTTGAGTTGGTAACCCCAGTTAATAATGGTGTAGCCAATATTCTGGTGGATCAAATAAAACGAGTAGGAAATTGTGCCCATAAATACAAAGGGTTTGCTGGCAAATATATTTAACTTGCCGGAAACAGCCAGATAAAACAGCGCATGCCAACCCGCGATCAATAAAGCAAACTCCACCGGATAAGCAACAAATGCGCTGGCGATGGATGCGGCGATCACCGCATAGCTGAGCCGATTACCGCTGCCGGATTTAATGCGATAAAAACAAATGCCTGCCGCAAAGAGCCCGATATAATCCAGCAGTAATACAAATTTAACTCGCATGGGCAGCATTTCATTCAGCCCGCTGGCTTGAACAAGTATCGCAATGCCGATCCATCCTAATAACCAATATTCAATGCGTTGTAGTTGCCCGAACAACATCAGCATTAGCATCCAGAAATAAAACGACAATTCGAGTGTCAGCGTCCAGTAAACACCATCGACATGTGGCACACCGAGATAGCCTTGTAGCATGGTGTAATTCACCAGCAATTCGCCTGCGGAAACATGTCGGTCAGCAGGGCCAATTGTGTTGATCACAATAAATGTGATGGTGACTGCAACCCAATACACCGGAAACAGGCGCGAGAAACGCGACCAGATAAATGTTGAGGCGGTATTGCTGCGTGAAAGCGTCCAGAAAATAACAAAACCGCTCACCAGAAAAAATAAATGTACCCCGAAGTAGCCAACTTTTACCCATTCCGGTACGTCAAAACTGTGGCCATATTCATGGTGGTAATGATAGAAATAATGGAAGCAGGCAACGGCTATTGCCGCTATGCCTCGTAAGCCATCCAGTGCCGATAGACGCTTGATATCCATGCTGTGCCCCTCGCAGATTTAACATTCGCCAATTTTTAAGCAAGAGTTGCGCCTCTGTTTAATAAAAATGCCGCGAAGTGACATTGCGGCGCCGAATTTATCTGCAAAAGTAAAATTGTGTGATGGGGTTGGATTATTAAAAAAAAGATTTGCTGCTTTTCAGGTGCGAGTTGCTACGCAACTGATAATTTTTTGCGCAACTCTTGTGCAGCAAAATGATGAATTGAACAGTGATGGAATATTTGATGGCAGAAAGCCGGATTGGTACTGATGTTCGATGGCAAAAAATAGAAATGCCCTGTAAAAACAACACAACGTGCTGGTCTTACAGGGCATTTTTTTATGCAACTATTTTGCAGATTGGGATGCGCGTGCGCGCAGCATGAGAACCGACAGTGCACCTAACAACAGTAACCAGTTGGATGGTTCTGAAACCTGAACGGAACCCACCACGACTTGCGTGTTACCAACACTTGCTGTTAACGCGTTAGCATCGGCATCGCCGAGGTCATGAATGTTCAGGGAGAAATTGCCAGTGCCGATAGCGATGGCATCAAAGACCAGCGTGAACAGCGTAAATTCGCCGGCTTGCCATGCATTCAAACTATCGGCGCCATCGAATGACAGTTCAAACAAATTAATGCTACCGGTTGAAATATTACTGGATTGCAAACTGCCAAAACCATTAAGGTCCAGTTGATTGCCTTTATCACTATCGCCCCAGATCAAATTTTTGAAGCTGAATAAACTGCTATCAAAATTAAAATCCAGATCATAAACGCCAAGCGATGGCGCACCACTATCATTCAGACCACTGATTTTTGCTTGCACGGCGACAGTACCACCGGTAGCTATGCTGCTGTGATCAGCCATTAAATCGATGCTGATTGCTGAGGCATCCACTGAAAACAATACTGCCAGCGATACTAAAAATTTTCTTAACTGTTTCATGTTTATCTCCTGAAAACCTTACATCTATTTTCTTAATTGGTCGCACAACCGGTGCGAGTACATTGTGCAGTGAGTGCGCGCGCATCGAGTGCATTGATAACGCCATCGCCATTGACATCGCGCTGGTCAAATGCAGTTGGTGTTACCCCGCGTGCGTTAGTCACTAATTGCACATCGTTTTTATCCACGTCGCCGTCGCCATCCAGATCCAGCACCAGATTCAATGAAACAACCAGTGGATCATGGTCAGATGAGCGATATGCATCTGGTGAATAGAAGCTGTTAATTTGCGCAGAAGATTTAAATTCTGTGTTGTAATCCAGGCTAATTGGTTCATCAGCGTTGATATGCCAATCCGCCGCGAACAATACTTGCGGCGTTAATGCATTGCTGGCGAGGCCGTGGTCGAGATAGCCGGCCTGGCCATCAAATACATAAGAATAAGCTTCATCGCCGCCAAATTTACGAATCAAATCGGTGTATCCACCATTGAGTATTTGAGTGATAGGATTTTCTTTGGCGTACGCATTCAAGTCGCCGATGATTAAATAATCACGATCATTCACTCCGGTAGGGTTAGTACCCAGCCATCTCACCAATGCCGTTGCTGCTTTGGTGCGGGTGATATTGCAATTGCCCTGGCCATCGCCGATATCCAGGTCGCCAATGTCATTACAATCCGAACCTTTGGATTTGAAATGGTTTACGACAGCGGTGGCGATAGCGCGGTTGCTGTTCACACGGAAGCTTTGCGCTAATGCCGGACGATTTTTATTATCGATAAATTGCGAATCAACACTGGAATCCAGGATCGCTGTTTTGCCGATGGCAGTGGCTTTATCGCTGCGATAAATAAACCCAACGGCAATTTCATCGGTACCAATTTTGTTTACGCCGGGATTTACAAATTTCCACACGCTGGTGCCAGTGGCGCTATTTAATGCAGACGCTAATTCGGCGATTGCGCTGGTGGTGCTGTAACCATCGTTTTCGATTTCGATAACGCCAATCACATCGGCATTCAAGCCAACGAGTGCACTAACAATTTTGGTTTTTTGCCGTGCAAATTCTACCGCTGTATTTGCACCGCGTGCGGTAGGGAATCCGCCGCCGGTGCCATTACCGTTAAAGAAGTTCAACACGTTGAAGCTGGCGATTTTTAAATTCGCACTTGAATCGGCGATAGGGGCCAGTGGACGTGAGTTGGTGTGAACGAAGTTCGGCGCGCTGGTAGGTAGAATGCGATAGATACCAAAATCATAGGTAATTACACCGCGCAAATTCGCTACTGTATCGCCACTGCGCAAGGTGTTTTCTGCAGACAATCCCGGTGCCGGGAAAATTACCGGATCAGGGTTTTGAATATTACTGGCATCGTCCAGCATTAATTTATTCAAATTATTTTGCGCTTGCAATGTATTGGCCGCAGCGCCGGGTTCAGCAACGTTGGTTGGCTGTTGCAAACGGCCATTGGCGAGTAGCACTTGTCCGTAACGACCTAATTGATAGGTTTCATTAACCGTCAGTGTTTGTGCAATCGCTACAGACATTCCTTCAATCGCTTCAAACGCATTGAGAGAACTTACGGGCAACGAAATGGTTGCCGGTGTTGGCAGCGTTTGACCACTCGCACATACAGTGACTGTGGTGCTGGATAGTTGCGTTAAGCCAAAGGTTTCGGCAACAGTACCGCTCACGCGTACACGATCACCAATCGCAACGGCCGTTGTGCTTGAAATATAAATACCTTCAGACGTTTGTGAATTACCATCGGCTTGTGCATCCTCTTCCTGCACAAAAAATCCGCCGAGTTGATCGGAGTTTTGGAAATCAGCAACAACTACGCCTTCAATGCTGACGTTATTGCCGAGTAATGGGCTGTTAGCGCCCGCGCCCTGGACACTGCTGATCAAGGTTGCGGCTTGCCCGCAGCTACCGGTCTCGCCACCGCCACCAGTATTGCCACCACCATTGGTGCTGCCTTGATAGGTGCCGAGGTGATCGAAGGTATCTTGCGCGTAACCGTCCCACTCAACACTTGGGTCAAATGCGTTGCTGGCGTTGGTGTCGCCCGTAGTGACTGATGTTTTACGACGCAAGGTATTATCAGCAGTGCTGGTTAAGCCTGTACCCCATTCGGTACCAGGGTCCACACCAATCTGGCCGATGCTATCAATAATCGTGTTGCCGTTTTTCAGCACGACTGCATCGTCACCGTTGTACCAGCCTGCGCTGTTGGTTTGGTTGGCCGCAGCAAGGATCGTTGCATTGGCACTGCCATGGGCCAGCACAAACACGCCTTGTGCCGGGATGCTGCCGGTGAGGGGAATCGTCAAACCGGCGCTATTACTGCCGTTGAAGTACATCTCCACTTTGTAATTGCTCAGGTTAACCGCAGCGCTGCTGCTGTTATAAATCTCCAGCGCTTTATTGTTGCTGCTACCTTCGATGTATTCGGAAAAATATAAATCAGCACTGGCGGGTAATGCGCAAAGGCTGGCAATGGCAAGTGCCAAAGGTTGGCGGAACATGAACTTCATGGAGAACTCCCTAATCTGTTTGTTTGGCTAATCTGGTTTGGGTATTGAGTGAAGAGATTAGGAAATGATTGTTACGATGCCATGGCGGGATTTAGACGTTTCTGTGATGTTTTGATGAATGGCGCCCATAATTGCCAATTTGATGGCTTCGGCAAGAGGATTAATCAGGAAATGTAAAGATGGGGAACCCCGGGCAAGAATCGGGGGTCGGAACTTCCCGCCTATAATTTATGAATGATAACTATGTGATCTGAAAGTCTGCATCTGTGTAGACAAAGACGCTGTATGGAGGTTTACATGAACGCCAGAAACGATCTTTTGTTCGATAAGATTGAATTGCGCCACCCGCTCCCCACTGATGGCGATGACCTGGATCGCCTGCTCGCCACAACCCCCTTACTCGATGGCAATTCCGTGCAATGTACCTTGTTGCAATGCAGTCACTTCGCCAAAACGTCTGTTGCCGCGTTTGTGGATGATGATCTGGTTGGGTTTGTCTCCGCCTATTGCCCACCCAGTGAACCGCATACCTTATTTGTGTGGCAAGTTGTTGTTGCCCAACACTGGCGTGAGCACGGCTTGGGTAAACATATGCTGCATTGGTTGGTTGATCAGCCCTACAGCGTTCACTGCACGCGCATGGTTACGGCGATCGCTATTAAGAACACAGTGTCCTGGTCATTGTTTGATAGCTTTGCCCGCGATATAGGCGCCATTCCCATCAAATCGTTTGTAACTCCCATGATTCGCAATCAACACCGTCCTCCCAAGGAATACTTATTGCGCATAGCTCCATTGCCGAATTGCCCGGAGCTGGTGGGCGATCATCTGGAAGACCTGCGCGCAAATCCCTCCCATGTTCCAGCGATGCGTCGCTGGCTGGATTGATTTACTGAGGGGATATCGCATCCCCTGCGACAATTTGTCACTGTTGCGTTGGCGTTAAAAATCCTACCCTGCTGCCCAAAATCCTAAAAATATGATGAAGGGGCAATCCGGTGAGACGGTTAACCGAAGTAACGGCAATGGCGACGGCAATTGCACTGGCCAATCTTTCGGGGGCGGCCTTTGCGCACGACGAAGTCCTGAAAAAAAAGAGCGCGAAAAACCCGCAAATTGAAGTGGTAACCGTATGGGGCGAAGCGCGCGATAGTGCCAGCGCCGGCTACACCAATCCCTCCAGCGTATTAACACAGGAAGATATGGTGGCAATCAACGCCTCCACCACCGAAGATCTAGTGAAATACGAACCCAGTATCGTCATCCGCAAACGCTATATCGGCGACTCCAACGGCACCCTCGGTCTGCGTGGATCTAATATGTTTGCCACTGCGCGTTCCATGGTATTTGCCGACGGTGTGCCGCTGCATTATTTATTGCAAACCCGCTGGAGCGGGGCGCCGCGTTGGACCATGGTGAGCGCGAGCGAAATTGCACAAGTGGAAATTCTCTACGGCCCTTTCTCTGCGGAATACAGCGGCAATTCCATTGGTGGGGTGGTGTTAATCGAAACCGCGATTCCACAAACGCGCGAAGTGCATGTGGACCTGGATTATTTTTCGCAAGATTTTTCCGGCTATGGTTTTGATGATCAACTCAACGGCTACAAAACATTTTTTTCATACGGTGACAAGCTTGGCGATTTGAGTGTGTATTTTTCTTACAATCGTTTGGAAAACGATAGTCAGCCGCAGTCTTATTATTTTGACCAGGATAAAAATCACAGCGACACTAAAGTCCAGCAACAATTTGCCAGCGCCACACCCATCACCGGTTTAATTACTGACAAAGATGTATTCGGCAAACCCGCTTATTATTTTGGTGATACTGGTGTTGAGCAGGCGACAACCGACAATTACAAAATTAAATTGGGTTATGACTTTGGCGATTGGTCGACGCTATTAAATCTCGCGTATGAAGATCGTAATACCTTGCGCTCATCACCTAACAGTTACATTAAAAATGCGCAGGGCAACACGGTGTGGTCCGGCAACTTTACTGAAAATAATTTATGGATCTCTGTTCCCGGTTCGCGTTTGGGCGCGAGCGAACTGGATCGTCGCAGTTTATCTACCGGCTTGCGCATTAAAGGCAAACTCACAGAATCCACACGCTTTGAGGCTAACATCAGCGACTTCCGTATTCTGGAAGATAACAGTCGTGCATCCAGCCATTCCTTGCAAGATCCATTATTTGCTGGTCGCGGCCAAACCACTGATTACGACGATACCGGTTGGCAAACGCTGGAAGGAAAATTTGTATTCAGCGATTTTGGCATTGACGGCATTGAATTAATTACCGGCGCGCGCTACGAAGCCTATGAATTAAATTTGGATGTCTTTAATTCGGCAAAATGGAAACAGGGTGACAACACTGGTTTCACCAGCCGCTCCGGTGGTGAAACCAATATTACCGCTGCCTATGCCCAAATGAATTGGGATATTAACAAACGCTGGAATCTGGCATTGGGTGGCCGCTATGAGCAATGGGAAAGTAAAAATGGTTACTTCAGCAAAGATGTCGCCAGCACGCCGGAATTTGATCTGGTAAAAGTGGCGGATGCAGATCGCAATCAATTCTCCCCTAAATTTTCTGTCGGCTACATTCCCGGTGAAAACTGGTTGGTTCGCTACTCACTTGCAAAAGCCTATCGTTTTCCGGTAGTGGAAGAATTATTTACCCAAAGCCAGAATTATTCCTCTGTTGTACAAGCGCGCCCGGATTTAAAACCGGAAAATGGTTTGCACCACAATTTAATGTTTGAACGTGAATTCACTGCCGGTTATGCGCGAGTGAATATTTTCACTGAAACCATTCAAGATGCCATTGAATCACAAACCACATTTTTACCCAGCGGTTCTACTGTGCCCTCGGTCACTACATTTTCATCGGTCGATGAAGTGGAAACTGACGGCGTGGAATTAATTTTAAACCGCTACGGTTTATTTGTTCCGCAATTGGATTTGCGTTTCAATATCGCCTACACCAAATCAATTATCACCGACAACTCTACGGTAGAAGCCAATAACCCGGTCAATATTAAAAGTATCGAAGGCAACGATTACCCGCGCATGCCGCGCTGGCGCAGTAATTTAATGGCCACTTACCACGTAAGTGATCGTTGGGATGTAAGCGCAAACGTGCAATACGCCGATAAAAGCTTTGGCCGCCTGGATAACACTGACACCGCAGAGCAAGTCATGGGCGCGCAAGATGGCTACACGCGTTTCGGCGCTAAAACCAGTTTTGATTTTACCGATGAACTTGAAGTCAGTTTTGGTATCGATAACTTAACCAACGAAGAAAGTTATGTCGCACACCCATGGCCGGGTAGAAGTTATTACTTGAGTCTTTCTTACGATTTGTAAAATAAACATACAAAATTACTACGATCTGAGTTTGTTGCGAAGGAACTGTATTTCAAAACCGTAAAGGCATGGATGCCGCCACGGAGCTACAGGGACGTATTCATGCGTTTTTGAAATACAGTTCCTTCGTAACAAACGTTTACGAAGTGAGTATAAAAATGAATACATCAACCCTGTTGGCCAATACCAATAATAGCCGAGCCCTTTACCGCACCATCTGGCGCTGGCATTTCTACGCCGGCATTTTTTCCATCCCCTTCGTTATTTTACTCTCCATCACCGGCGCTATTTATTTATTCAAACCCTATTACGAAAGTTGGCAGGAAAATCAATTTCATAATTTGCCTGTGAGTGGTGACCGATTATCTGCTAATGAACAAATACAAGCGGCGATTGATTCAATTCCCAACGGAAAATTTCTCAGCTATCGCCTCCCGCAAAACCCTGATGAAGCTGTGCTTGTTAATGTACAAGCGGAAAGCAACTGGCAAGTATTTGTAAACCCCTACACGGGCGGTGTTGTTGGCAAGCAAGAAAGCAGCTGGCAATTAATGAATATCGTCAAAACTATTCACGGCGAATTACTATTGGGCACAACCGGATCCATTCTGGTGGAACTCGCCGCTTGCTGGGCCATTGTATTAATTATCACCGGTTTATATTTATGGTGGCCGCGCAATGCCAGTGGCATGGCTGGCGTAATTTATCCGCGCTTGCGCGAAGGCAAGCGCATTTTCTGGCGCGACCTGCACGCCGTTACCGGCATCTGGATTTCAACGCTTGCACTGTTTTTATTAATTACTGGTTTGCCTTGGGCTCTGGTTTGGGGGGCTGCACTCAAAGAAGTTCGCGCGTTTGAAATTGCACCCGTACAACAGGACTGGACCCAAAGTCGCGCACAGGAACATCAACACTGGCGCGCACAAGCCAGTGACAGTTTTGATTTAACGCCAGAGATTTTATCCAGCGCAGAAAAATTAAAATTGGCCGCACCGGTAGAGCTCAGTATTGCCAATTCTCATCACAACAGTTGGAAGGCCTCATCACAAAGTCAAAATCGCCCGCAACGTGCGGATGTATGGATAAGTAGCGATGGTAATATCGAAAAACAATCCGGTTTTGCTGAAAAGAAATTGATCGATAAAGCAATTGGTGTAGGTATTGCTGCGCACGAAGGTTATTTGTTTGGCTGGTTTAATCTGGTATTAGGTGTGTTGACCTGTGCAGGATTAATTTTAATCAGTGTCAGCGGGTTTATTTTATGGCGCAGGCGCAAACCCGAAGCCGGTTTGGGTGCTCCCCCTGCATTACCAGCCCGTATCGGATTTGCTGTAGTTGCCATTACGGTCGGATTGGCAATGTTCTTACCGTTACTGGCAATTTCGTTAATTGCTCTGCTTATTGTGGAGTTTTTATTGTTAAGGCGATTGAATGGAGTCAATCAATGGCTGGGGTTGGGCAAAGAGTGATTGTCTATCAATGCCGATTCATTACGGGGGCAATTTAGCAGCTGTTTTTTAAATGCCTATGTTATTAATTGAAAAATGACTTTACGAATTAGCAGATATTGAGCAACAACAAAAAGGAAGTATTTGCTTGTCGCTTAAATTAATATTTAATAAAAAATTCACGTTAATCAAGTAAATCTGCATCCATCAATATCGCGAGTTATGTAAGGGCGTGTAATCGCACTTACCTCGCGACTATTGTATTTTTCCTTAAAATCCATCTCCCCGAAAAATCAATCCGGCAACTACAATCTTAAAAAATGGCCGAGATTTTCTCTATTGGCGCAGCCAGCAAAGGAATTAATTATGGCGATTATCCACAGCAAATGGTGTTTAGGCCTATTTGCCATCATTGCATTTTTACTTGCTTCCTGTGCGGTGCAGGAGCCCGCAGCCCCTGAAATTCATCCGGCACAGAAGCTCACAGGCTCATCAGCCAATCATAGCTATAGAAAAAATATTGATGAGTTATCGGCTGCAGAACTTGCCGCTTTTGAGCACGCTGTTGCGGTGCTGAAGAAAAAAAGCCAGGACAATGTTTTTGATCGCACGGGTTTCATTTGGCAATCATGGGTGCACAACTGCACTTCTGTAGTTGTACCTAATACTCGTCAGGCGGGGATCAGTGCAGCCGATATGCAAAAATATTTGCTGTCACAAGCAACTCCGGACAGTTGCAACACAGCTGCTTTTTTAAATATCAAGGGAATGAAAACCCATACTGAGCGCCCGGGTGAATGTGAGCATCAAAAAAATACATTTTTACAGTGGCATCGTGCGCAATTGTATTTCTATGAACAAGCATTACAGGCCGCTGACCCTGAAGGTAAAACAGGGCCAAGCACTAAAAATGTTACTTTACCTTTTTGGAATTTTACGCAAAAACCCAGTGGGGCCCGTTACCCGGCTGCCTTTGAAAATCCTGCATCACCCTTATTTGATTCCACCCGCACACACGAGCCATTAGCAAGCTCGTTACCCACCAGCTCGCCGTATCTATTGGCTTACATGCTTTATTACGACGATTGGATAAATTTTGGTGGTGACGAATATGGTAATCGGGGCGGTGGAAATCTGGAAACCAAAATCCATAACAGAATGCATGCGATCTATATCAATGGCCACATGGCAAATAACCAAACTGCGGCTTTGGATCCTATTTTTTATGTTTTCCATAACTTTCTTGATTACAGTTTTGAAAAATGGATTGAAATAAATAACACGCAACGTATTACCGGCGGCGATTTTTATTTGCGCGGTGAACAAGATATCCGTTTGCCGAAACCGCAAGGTTATGATCCTGGCAGTAATATTGAAACACGCGCAGACTCTGCTGATTACTTACCAAATATGGGGCAAGGATCGATTTACTACGACACCAAAAAACAAGGTTACGCATTTGCGCCCAGCACTAACGGTGATTTTATTCCCAAGCCGGAAATTCAGCGATTAATCGATAAACACCAGCAAGCAGGTTTTGTATTTGGCAATCAACAAAGTCTGTTTAGTGCGTTGTTAAGTTATGGTAGTAGCAGGGAAGTCGAAAAGCCGCAGGTGGTGCTTTATAACACCTATAAAATTCCTGCATCTATAAAACCTGCCGACATTATTCTGTTGGCGTTCTCTCGCCAGCATACTCAACCGGATTACAGTTTTCTTGCTGATGTTTACCTTTATCCCCAATCAGTGAAGGAGAATATTGCCAGTGAAGATTTTCGCAGCCGATATCTGGTGACTAATACTGCCCACTGGGGATTATCGGGCGCTCACGGTGGCCACGATATAAGCGTGCAATTAAATGTTAAGGATGTGATTAACAGTTTAATCAACAATAAATCGGGCGAAACCTGGAATATTGCCTTGGCCATTAGCCGTCCGGATCAAGGCAAAGTGCTTGCTGGCGATTTCTCACCACCATCCATCGTCATTAATCCGGATACCTCTGCTACGAATCATGGAGGGGCACACTAATGAGCAAGCTCAGTTTCGCCAGAGATATAAAGGGCTTATTCGCCAAATATATTAACGGCATGACAGATGTTTCCCTCGCGACTAAAGAAGGTGTAAAGACGTTGCAGTTAGGCAACTATGACAGTGTGAAATATTTTCATTACCAGATTCAGGTTTCCATTCACGGTTACGATTTCGATCGCAATGGACAAACGCAAATCCCGCCACAATATTGGTTGCGCGATGCCGCAGGAAATGTTGTCAAGTCTGCTCCACACCCAATGCCGCCAGAACCACCGGACGGTGATGGCAGGTTGCCGCAAGAGGCAATTAATTTATTCGATCAATGGGTGAGAGATGGCATGTTGCCCTAAAGAACTGCATTTTATTTTTTGGAGTCGATCATGTCATACATAAGTTTGCGTATTCATCCTGCAATTGGTATTGCCCGTGTTGGTAATAGTGAAGAATATTACATTGGCCCGGAAACCATGGCTGGTATGGATATTTCAGGCCAGGTACTCACCGGCGGTTTACCCATTCGCCCCGGAACAGACGGTGACACTATCACCAGTGCTGAAGTGCGCGATAGCAGCGGAAAATTAAAACGGCAAGCGGCGCGGTTTCGAATTTATCAATACACTTTTGCCGATAAAGATGGTTTGGAATCCTATCCTGTGGGTCAGGGTGAAGAAATAAAAATAGGATCGTTGGTCGATGGAAAAACAATTAAGGACATCATCTGGACTGTGCATTTGGCAAATAAAAAAGCAAATAGCTGGGATGCCGGCGATGGTCTGGCGCCTTTTCAAAATAATCACACACCGGATATACGCAATCCGGATTTTGGTAAAAATCCTGCGGATGCTTCCCGATTAAAAAAGTTGGTCATTGATGCTGGCCCGCGTGCACTCAGTGTGCTTGCGGCGAATGTTGTGCATTTTGATAAAACGACACCGGCCTCTGCCAGTAATGCATTAAATGGTTCTATAGAAAGCTTTCCCGATTACCCGACTAATTTTCCTGCCAGTGATACACAAACTAATCCGCAATTACACAGCCGCGCAATTACAACGCTCGGAGCAATGTCAACGGAAACCAATGGCCGCCTTATTGTATTGGGTGGATACGGTTTGGCGTGTGGTTTTGATCGCGATGGAAATTATTCTACCAGTGTCCCGCTGGAAGGAAATGTTAATAACGATTACTGGCTGGACGATACTGCCGATGGTCCGGTAACTGCGTTGCTTATTTTTGACGATGGCAGTTCGAGAGCGGTTGACGGCAGTGCCTGGGTTATTTCGGCTGATCCTTCCTATGCACCGCAAATTACCAACGTAGTGACTTTGTGGGATGACTTGTATTGTACCTGGTTGGAAAATTGCGGGCTGCAACCGGATATTTACAGCAAGCAATATCAAGCATCTTACTCTGTAAATTTTGCTAAAGAGGTTTATCCCATTTTCAGGGCTGCCTCATTGCAAAAATGGAATACATTTTTACCGAGCCGCGCCATCGCCAAGCATGATCAGATCGGAAATATCACGGCGGATTGGAGCGAATTCAGGATTATGAATTTTATTCGCGATCCCAATCAGGATGACGAAGCCCGGCAGGGTAGTCCGTTAATGCCGTTGTCCCTCGGTGATGCGGGTAAAAGTTTTTTGAGTCCGACGCGTGCGCAATATTTTTTTCTACAACAGTGGGCTACGGGGAAATATCGTAAAGAATCCGACACTGCAGAAAAGCAATTAGGGGCTGGAGAGCAATTGGATAAAACGGTGCTGTTTAATTGCCTGGGAGGACGTTTTAGTCCCGGCATTGAAATGAGTTTTATTGTTCGCGATGCCAATCTCTACCAATGCAATTGGCAGCATCATAGTAATGGTGGCCCGTTTCGCATTCGCACCAAAAAACTGGATTACAGTGTTGCCACTAAAAATAATGCATTCCTCACGGTTGGATATATTCCGTTGCGTGATGACGCGGTAGAGCCGGGTGATTTAAGCAAATTTATGGCGCTGCCATGGCATACGGATTATAACTCTTGCGCAACACATACTCCTGACCCAAATCCAGGCTCGCGTTATCCACGGGATAAAACCGTACTTAAACAAGAAATGGAAACGCTAAAAGCAAATTGGGAAAAAGGAATGCCGGATTTTAATACGTTACTGTATTCATCGTGGCCAGCACAAAGGCCTGTTGCAGTATATGCCTACGATGATGTTGTCGCGAATGATTACCAGCTTTCAACGCCCCGCTATTCAGTGCGCGGTGAAGGGACCGTCGTGCCTGGAAATATCATTGAGCCCGCGCAATTGACCGCGCCGGATAGCTGGGAATTTTCCCTGAGTGCAGAACAGGTTGGACGTTATCAACAGCGCGAAGGGATTTTATTAAATTGGCACAAAATCGGTGTCGTTATGCAAGCGCCTGCAATCGTTGGCGCTGCAGATAATGTGGAGCACACATTTTATCTGGAGGTGGCAAGCGGATTTGATACCGATGAAAGCAATCTTGCAGAGCCTTGGCCTAATACTGTGATTGATAAAACGTACGCGCCGATTAAATAGAAAACCATCATGCGTGAGCACTATTCACTGCACAAAAAAAGCCACTATAAAGTCGCCATTATTGGTGGCGGCCCGGCAGGGTGTGCCTGCGCACTTGCGTTGGCACAAGCTGGCCTGACAGAAAATATAATTATTGAAGCGAGTGATTATTCGCAATTTCGCATTGGGGAAAGTATTCCACCCGAAGCATTAAAGCTATTGCAAACACTGAACGTGGATCGAGCGTTTTTGCAGGATAAACATCTTCCCTGTTATGGGACTCGCTCTTTTTGGGGTGATAATCGCCCGGGTTATAACGATACGGCGATAAATCCCTTTGGCAATGGTTGGCACCTTGATCGAAATCGTTTTGATAAATTTTTGCTTGAACAAGCAAAAGACCGGGGCGTGAGTGTGTTGCTTAATACCCGGTTTGTTACAGCGGCGGCTGATGGTGATGGTTACGTATTAAATTTAAAAAATATCGCAGAACCTCCCCAAACCAGCCAACAATTGCGCGCTGACTTTGTGATTGATGCTACTGGTGTTCGTTCGTCATTTGCCCGTCAGCAAGGCAGCCGGCAACAACAAGCATTCTCGTTAGTTGCCATGGTCGCGCGTTTCAGGCATGAGGGGAAAATATCTGAAACATACGGCTTAACCCATATCGATGCTACTGCGCATGGTTGGTGGTACAGCGCGCAACTGCCGGACAATAATCTATTGGTCGCGTTTTACAGTGATCCGGTCACGGTAAAAAATCTGGGGCTGAAACGAACTGAACGCTGGATGGAATTACTTTCTTCATCGCCTAATAGCGCGCATCTATTTCCTCTTGCGTGCAATAGCAACACGCAGGTTATGGCATTTTCTGCCCCTTCATTTTGTCTCGATCAATTGTCAGGTGGGAGTTGGTTAGCGATTGGTGATGCAGCATCCAGTTGGGATCCAATTGCATCACAGGGAATTGTAAAAGCGATATCAAGTGGTATATCGGCCGCCAAATTTCTAACGGGCGCATTGAATAAACAGCAACTTACCGGGAGCGTGCAACAAACGCATCAACGTTATATGGCGCTCAGGGAACAATTTTATCGACTGGAGCAACGGTGGCCAGAGTCTTCGTTTTGGCAGCGACAGCAGCATTGGCATGAAACCGAGTCAAATATATTTAACCGCAGTACATAGATGGATCTTTCGGTAGCAATCGGGATTTAAAAATCTCTTTATCAAAAATATTCGCACACTCGTTGGAGAAAACTATGCGTTTTAATTATTTATATCGCTTACGTAAAGAAAGTGTATTCATTGCGTTAAGCGGTATTGTGTTATTCAGCTTCCAATCCTTTGCTGATGATGCACTTCCTGGTGCGCCGGCTGAAATCTTTAAGCTGGATGAACTAAAAAGTGTCGATGTATTAGAGGTGCGCAATCCAGCTGAATACAATGCCAATGCGCCCTTTAAAACAGCGCGCAATAACCTGACGGTTGCTGCACAAAAAGGTACCGACGATGTTGCGTATGATTTGCCCATTGATTATCAGGAAGGAAGTATCTACAACCCGGCGACAGGTAAGCATGACAAAGTAAATTTGCGTGCGTACAACGGTAAATTTATTGCACCTGCCGTTATTATGAATCCTGGTCAAACGGTGCGTTTTAATTTAATTAATAAATTGCGTGTACCGGAAGTTAATTGCGCGCGCGCTGATATGAATACCCCGGCACCGCCAACCTGTTTCAATGAAACCAATTTGCATTCCCACGGTTTATGGATATCTCCCACCGGCAACAGTGACAATGTTCTTTTATCGATTGATCCCGGTGTTGCGTTTGAATATGAATACAACGTTCCCGCGGATCATCCCGCCGGTACATTTTGGTATCACCCTCACACTCACGGTTCTACCGCAATGCAAGTGGCGAGTGGCATGTCGGGAGCATTAATTGTAAAAGGCTCACGCAAACCCACACTGGAAAGCAATGGCGATATAGATACATTACTGGAACCTCTTGTAGGGGCGGGCGGTATTGAAGAAGAAGTTAAATTGCTCCAGCAAATACCTTACGCTTGCTTTGATGATCACGGAAAAATAAAACAAACGGAAAAAGGGGTATGGATTTGTGAGGCTGGCGATGTTGGTGTTGTCGAAAATTTTGATTTGCAGGTATCAAGCCCGACTGCGTGGGGTAAATCAGGCCGCTATACATTAATTAATGGTCAAGCGCGTGCACGGATTAATGCGCGTGCCGGGCAGCTGTATCGCTGGCGCTTGATTGATGCGGGTTTTAATGAAACCGTAAAGCTTCGTATTCGTGAAATTAGCAATATTAAAAATAGCGCCGTGTTGGCATCGGCCAGCGAACTAAGTACAAGCAGTATAGAAAAAACCTGTAGTGGACAAGATGTGACACAATTTGAAATTGCCAGCGATGGACTCACACATAAAAAGATAATTACAAAAACAATCAATGTACTCCAACCGGGATATCGCAGCGATATATTGTTCAGTTTGCCTAAAAAAGGCATCTACTGTGTGTATGATGATTCGTCCAAAGATCCTGATTCAACGGTTAGCGCGTTGAAAGAAAATCCCAAGGTCCTTGCAATCATTGTTGCAAAAGGTAATGACCGGGTTGAGAATCAGGAAAAATTTCTGAAAGATACCTTGGTGGCTTTGGCGCAAAAACAATTTGATGGCCCTGTGCAAAAAATAATTATTGATGATTTACAAAAACTGGAAACAAATAAATTCGTACCTCACCAGGACATTACGGTAAACGAAATATTGGCGTCCAAACAAAAGCCGGTTTATATCGAATTCAATCTGGTGATTCCACCTAATGATAATCCGGAAAATATTCCCGTACAGTTCCTTATCAATAATTCGGCATTCCAAATGGGGCGAATTGATCAGACATTAACACTGGGTACTGCGCAAACATGGTTCTTATCGTCCAAAAGTGTTAACCATCCATTTCATATCCATGTAAACCCTTTCCAGATTATCAGCATTACCGATAAAAAAACCGGAAAGCCATCGACTGAACCCCAGTATCAAAATCTGGTAGGCACCTGGAAAGATACTATCTTCGTTAATACAGATGTAGTGATTGAAACGCGCACGCGCTATGAGCGTTACATCGGAGAATATGTTTTGCATTGCCACATCCTTGAACATGAAGATCAGGGCATGATGCAAAGCGTTCAGGTAGTGTTGCCCAGAAATACCAGTGGTGGTGGCCATTCGGGGCATCATCACTAACATATTTAGTATTGCTCATAATTTTGAGCAACCTATGGTGGTGTAGATCGCCACCATAGGTTTGCATCTCCTCTCCCTTATTTTTTCTCCTCAATATCGCATTCGGCGCCCAAGCTTTTGCGTACCTGTAATCCAGCTCTTTGCGACACAATCTATCTCGTAGCACTAATAATCATTACCAGATTTTTTTTGAGCACCAAATATTTATTGCTATGCGTTATATCTACTTATTTTTTTGTAAATTTTACAGCGATCTCATTTTTTATATTTTAATAAATGCCAAGCGGTGGAGAGATTGGTATTTTTCCAACATTCTTATCGTTTTTTTAATGAATAAGGGAACTAACCCTTGCAGGAAAACGTCTGGAATAATACAGGCTGAATTATTAAAAACACCATTATGACTTTTAACCTGAATCGATTGGTTGAAAGTTCTTAATCGCTAAAGAGTCGATACGTTTTTAGTTTTTGATGCCAACAATGCTCGTGATAATGGCGCCAGGTTATTGAAAAAAAGCCCATTATCTTGAATAAAAGGTTGGAGGTTTTCATGTTTCATAAGTATGTCCCCCATCGTTTAGCTACAGATTGGCTGTGGCACCGCAACAATAAATTGGCGAGCCATGCATCTGTGCTTAGCCACAAAGATCAATACGAAAATCCGTTGCATTCAAGCGCAGCGGATCATCAATTTTTCAATCAGCCCGCTTCAACTTCACAAGCTTCTAACAACCCGCACGTTATTAACCCAGAGGAATCTGCCATGACAGCTACCGCAAGCAATAAAGACAGCATCGTAAAAAAATTAGGAATTAACTCTGCCAGAGGTGAAGCTATCCAGGAAAAATCTGCCGAAGTAGTGCAGGATTTCCGCACCTTTGTGCAGGATATTGAAAGCCTGATCAGATCAACCACTGATTTGACGGGTGAAGATTTGGCAAAAGTAAAAGCCAAATTAAACGAGCGCATTTCTGTTGCGAAAAAATCGCTGGAAGGTTGGGGCGAAACTATCTCCGAGCGCGCCAGCAAATCCGCAACCGCGGCTAACAATTATGTACATGAAAAACCATGGCCGGTAATTGGTGCCGGTGCAGCACTGGGCTTCCTGGCCGGTTACCTGCTGACCAGTAGTCGCCGCGACGAATAATTTCGTTACGTGTGCAACCAGGCCATTGCCCGCATTGCTGGCAATGGCTTTGTTTTATTCTGCTGATTATCCCGGGATCTGCCGTGAATTCTTGTAATGCTGTATTTATATACAGTATCATTGGGTTGTCTCTTTTCTGGCAATTCCATCATGAGCAATATCCTCGAAAAACTTCGCATCCTCTCTGATGCCGCTAAATACGATGCGTCCTGTTCCTCCAGCGGGAGTAAGCGAGCCAATGCCAATAAAGGGCTCGGAAATGCAGAAGGCATGGGAATTTGCCACAGTTACACAGAGGATGGGCGTTGTGTATCGCTGCTTAAAATCCTGTTTACCAATCACTGTATTTATGACTGCGCTTATTGTGTAAGCCGGCGTAGTAACGATGTAAAGCGAGCAGCCTTTACGGTTGAAGATGTGGTTGACCTGACGATTAATTTTTATCGTCGCAACTATATTGAAGGTTTATTCCTGAGTTCAGGTATTTTTAAAAATGCGGATTACACCATGGAGCGCCTGGTGCGTGTTGCGCGCACTTTGCGCACGCAATATAACTTCAATGGCTATATCCATGTGAAAGCAATTCCCGGCGCTAGCGCTGAATTGTTGCACGAAGCCGGGCTTTACGCTGACAGACTCAGCGTCAATATTGAAATTCCCTCAGAAGCCAGCCTTCAAAAAGTCGCGCCAGAAAAAAATTACAGCGACATTATTACCCCTATGAATTATTTGCGTAGCGAAAAAGAAAAATATGCAGATGAAAAACCACATATCAAAAATACACCGCTTTTTTTACCGGCAGGCCAAAGCACGCAATTAATTGTGGGCGCATCGCCGGAAAATGATCGGCATATATTGCGTTTGGCTAACAGTCTTTACCAAAAGCAAAAATTAAAACGTGTTTATTATTCGGGATACGTGCCCATTGCGACGGATAATCGCGTCCCTGATTTATCCGCACCGCCGCTGGTACGCGAAAATCGTATTTATCAAGCCGACTGGTTGTTGCGTTTTTACGGTTTTTCCGTCGATGAAATTGTGGATGAGAAGACGCCGGATCTGGATCTGGAGATAGATCCTAAATTGGCCTATGCACTGCGCCACCCGGAAAAATTCCCGGTGGATATTAATCGTGCCGATTATGAAATGGTATTGCGTGTGCCCGGCATTGGCGTTAAGTCGGCAAAAAAAATTATCAGTTCGCGCCGCCATCAGTATTTGCATATTGATCATCTGCAAAAAATCGGTGTCGTATTGAAACGAGCGCGCTATTTCATTAGTTGTCCAGGGTTGGCGGTGAAGCCAGGTAACTTCCATGCAGAAAATGTACGCCAGGCAATTATCGCCAGTGACAGGGTACCTGCAGCTGCGCAACTGGGATTATTTGGTTAGTACAGTCTTGTCGGTGATCCGATTGTAAATGGTTAGTTTGAATCGTTAGTTTTTTCCGGGCTTTGTTATGGTTTTTATTTACGACGGCAGTTATGAAGGCCTGCTCAGTTGCATCTTCACTGTTTTTAAAGACCGGATTACACCAATTGCAATTAGCACTGAAGAGAACCATCAATTTACGTTGCTGGATACTGCCACTCGTATTGTTACTAATGAGGAATGGGCTGCACGTGTGCTCAAGGGTGTTGATGAGCGAACGAATGCTTACGCATCGGCTCTGATGTACAAGCTATTTTTATCGGAATTGCCTTGGTGTGAAATGCTGGTTTACCAGGTTGTGCAGGCGATTATTCAAAAAGGTGATGGAACAGTATTGGAGAATTTTGCTAATCCGTACATATTAAAAGCCGCCCGGATTGAAAAGATGATTCATCGGGAAGTTCATCGCATGCATGCTTTTGTGCGCTTCCAGAAAAGCCGCGATGGTTTGTTTTATGCGGCGATAGATCCGGATTTTAATGTGCTGCCATTAATTGGCGATCATTTTGAAAAACGCTATGCGGATCAGGCTTGGTTGATATTTGATACGCGACGCCACTATGGATTGTATTACGATCAGGAAACAATGGAGTTTGTCTGTACGGATGATCCGGTGTTTGCGGTAAATCCAAATCTGCTAAAAGGCGATTCGTTTCAGGATGAAAAAGAAAAGCAATATCAGGCATTGTGGGAAAATTATTTTCACGCCGTTAATATCCGCGAACGTAACAACACCAAATTGCATCTGCGTCATATGCCGCGGCGCTATTGGAAATATCTGACAGAAAAGCAAGGAACCTATAAGCGTTAGTATTGGAATTTATTGAGGAAGACTATGACTGCCGATCAAATTCAAATTGTTGCTCATCTATTAGGTGCGCTGGTGGCTGGCGGTATTATCGGATTGGAGCGCAGTTATCATGGGCGCCCAGCTGGATTTCGTACCCACGCGCTTGTATGCCTTGCATCAACCTTGTTGATGATGGTGACTTACTACCAATGGAAATGGTTGCCCGATGTTCCAGTAGATACTATTCGCGCTGATCCCACACGAATGGCACAGGGAATTATGACAGGTATAGGTTTTCTCGGTGCCGGTGTTATTTTTAAAGAGGGCTTGAGCGTACGTGGGCTTACCACGGCGGCGTCTATCTGGATTACCGCAGCAATTGGTATTTTAATTGGCATCGGTTTTTATTTGCCCGCGATCATTGCCACGGTGTTGACGGTGGGTGTGTTATCAATATTTCGCTCTATTGAGGCGATGTTGCCCAGTCAGTCGTATATCCATCACCAGATCAGTTTTGATCGCCAACAGGTGATGCCGGAACACGAATTAAATGCATTTTTGCAGCAGCAAGGATTCAAGGTACTGAATATCAGTTACCGTGTAAGGGACGATAATTATTTTGAATATCGCATGATTATTAAAACTGAAGATGCAAAAAATGTATCGCGCCTCGCCGAATTGTGGCGTACGCGTGAAGATGTGCGTGAATTTCGTATATCGCCAACCGGTGATTAGTTTGCTGCTTGCAACGCAAATAGCATTCACTTACCAGAAATAAAAAAGCCAACCATGCGGTTGGCTTTTTTATTTACGTTCAAAAGATAATTTTTAATGCTGTTGAGTGGAGCGTTTGCGGCCAAGCCACATACTTGCCAATCCGATTAACAATAATGCGAGATTGCCTGGTTCTGGTACTTTGGTTGGAATCTCATTGATGCCAAGGCGTATGCGATAACTGCCATCGTTATCATCGTACGCTCCTGGTGGGCCATTGAATCCAAAACCATCTGGAATACCAAGAACCAAACGTGTTGCTCCCGCAGGTGCGATAAATGTTTGGAAGATATCGCTTGCGGTTTTGCCATCACCAATATAAAAAATCTGGCCAAGTTCTGGTGTTATGGTGAGAAAATCAATACCCCAACCGCCAGGGCTAAAATCTAGCGTTACCGGCGTGCCACTGACAGGAATTGCATCGCTTAGGAATACGCCTGCCAGTGCACCCTGTGGACCGATGTAACCACTGATGCCACCCAATGATGTCAGGCTGCTTCCGGTTGGACCATTGCCGCCCGGGCCATAATAAGGATCACCAACGCCGTTGAAGAAGCTGATTCCACCGACTGCCGGGTCGAGTGCACGAATAATATCGCCTGCAGTTACCGCAATTTCTGGCGGAAGGGATTCTTTGATTTCTTCCGGAGTGGCGCCGCCATGGCGAATCAAATAATCGCCAGGACCGCTCCAGGGTTGATCGGCATCGGGAATAGTGAGGTCAGTGCGACCCGCAAGAAAAATAGCATCGCTGCCATCAATAGTGAGATCGATAATTGCTGCATAGGAAACCGGTGCGGCGAGTGCTGCCATTAATGGCAGGCTGGTAAACAGGATTTTTCGAAATTGCATGGATTGTTCGCTCCTTAAAATAGATGGGATGTTTCGTGGAGGTCCTTGTGCAAAGTGGATCACATTTACAGGAATGGCTAGCACGGTCATATATGACTGCAAAAAATGTGCGGACTATTTTTTTACAAGTGTCTTCAGGTGGTTAGCGGATAAACACAATTGATGGATGAGTTTGGTTGTAAAAATTATCGATAGCAGGTTTGAGTGTTTGTGAATCGCATCACGTGAAATTTGGAAATATACTGGCCCGAATTATCTTGATGGTTGCACACATCTGCTGCAATCTTTCGCCAGAATTAAGTCGTTAAAAACGCCATTATTTAACGAGGTGTTTTGATAGTAAACGCCCGGCATTTGCCGGGCGTTTTTATTCGAGGATTTGAACATCAAATTTATTTTATGCTGCCAAAATAAAAATTATATTCATCCGTTAATTCCCGCACATCCGGATTTTTAACCAGGTCGGCAATAAATAAAGTGACAGTAGAGTTAACCCACTCAGTGGTAGGTTTGTCCAGGTGGTTAATTCCCTGGTTGGAATAGATGTTGGTTGCCTGGGTAAAGTTTTTGGAATAGTTGAATGTTGCGAGCACTTTGCCGTGAGCACTTAAGGTGTAAGTCACCACCAAATCATTATTGCTAACGATGGGTAAAATGCCCAGGCTGCCACCTGCCAATACAGCGGAGGTAAGTCCTGTCGCAGTACCACCTGCGGTTGGAGCAAAGGTATGAATCACTCCCAGGCGCAACGGGCTGCCATAAAGCTCTTTATCAATCTGTGAAAAAACAGGATTGCTTTTAAGTGTATCGAAGAGCGAATCTTCCAGGGTGCTGTAGTACATGACCGGTGGTAATTTTAGTGGAGCTTCTGCCACAGCAGCATTGCCAAGCAGTATCAGGGTTGCTGCAAACGTTATTTTCTGAAGCGCATTCATTGATTGTCCCTCTTATTGATAACAAGCAACGCGAACGCTTGCAGCCAATGCTGCATCGTTACTGACTTGAATATTTTTTGTGGTGCTATCGTTGGTCTCGCTAAATGCCAAGCCATTTTTGCGTAAAAACCGGGCGATATACGTTGCGTCCAAACCAAAATTAACGTTTTGCGGAAGGATGCCTTTTTCAATCAGGTATTTGCTATTGAGTGTGCTGACGGCAACACCAAGCAATTGCCCTGATTCAGAAATAATTGGACCGCCACTATTGCCTGGCTGGATTGGTGCAGAAAATTGGAATAAACCCTGTGAACCTTTCATACCACTTTTGGCACTCACGTTGCCTCGGGTCAGGTTGGGTGTTTCTGCAAGTAAACCTTGCAATGGGAATCCAACACTACTCACCATTTCACCTAATATAAGTTCCTGTTTTTTGCGTAGGGGCAGGAAATGTTCAGTCTTCACTCCGGTATTGAGTACGGCCAAATCCAGCAGTGCGCTGTTTACACCAAGAGTGGCATCCTGTTCTTTATCGTTTGATTTCGTGCGAATGACCAGGCACTCGTCCAGTACATGGTTTGCCGTTAAGAGTTGTCCGCTGCTATTGAAATAAAACCCGGTGCCCAGGCTGACCGGTTTTTCCATATTGGCCAGATCTTTGATATTGATGTTGGCCGTTTTGTTATCCGCAGGATATTTTGTGGCGGTGGGCTGAAGTTTATTTAAAATTTCAATCAACAGCATTTGCGTGGTGCGCATGTAGCCATTGTAAAACGCTGCGCCACCGCCCCAATCGAATGCCACTGTGAACTTTTTCTCGCCAGTTAACACGGGCGCAGGGTTCTTGCCATCCAGGACGCGGTAGGCCATTTTGGCAACAATTTTTCCGGCGTCGAAATCCCAGCTTGGTTGTATATCAACAAGCAGACCATAGTCTTCATTTTTGCTACGGTCTAATGGTTGGGCCTGAGGGAAATAGGTGGTAAATGCGGCCTTTGAGCCCTCCACCAAACCCTTTCCGGGCTCTACCCAAAAACCACCTCTTTCAAAAAAGAAACGGCTTTCCTGTTCTATATGGGGAAGGTAATAACGCACGGTGGTGGTGTTGGGAATTTCCAGCCCCTTCTTTAATGCAACCCCTTTGGGGAGCGTTTTGGTGCTCATTCGTTGGTTGGCACAGGATAAAAGGCAGGTGGAAAGTAGAAGCAGGAAAAGCAATTTGCACAATCGCATAGATAAGCCCTTGAGTTTATATAATTTGATCCGTCGATAACTCCATTATTGAATGGCCAGAAATATGGCTTCGAAATAAGGGGGAATTATGGGGAGGCAGCCTATCAGAAGATGATTAATGCGTCAGCGGCTACTGCAAAAAATAGCTTGAAAAAGGACCAGGTTGGGCTCCTGCTTGTTATTCGTCGAGGTGGATAAACTTTACCGGTTGCTCCCACACCGCCAGCACCACACAACCTTCTTCACTTTCAATTTCGTGACTGGTCTCGGTGGGATTAATGAGAAATGTCCCTTTGCGATATTCACCGCGCTCATCGCGTTGACTGCCGCGCAGGATCAATAAAAACTCCATGCCTACATGTAAATGCCGTGGAATTTGTGCGCCGGGGTGGTAACGCAGCAATGCTGAAGAGCAACCCTGTGTAGGATCACCATGCAGTGGCAGGATATCCACTCCGTCGCGGAAGTCCTGCCACTGTAATTCGGGATCATCAAAGTTCCTGTTGATTAAATCTATCCACACCAGATTTTTTTTCACACATCACTCCTGTTTTTTTAGCGCTTGGTTTCGGGTTTTATTTCGCTAATGCCTCTAACACCTCGGCAGAGGTAGCAACTGCACCAAACACACCGCCCTGCATTTTAATCATCGCTAATGCGGCAGCGTGATTGGCCGGATCCGTTGCCGCGCAGCAATCGGCGAGCAGGACACATTCAAAACCGCGATCATTCGCTTCGCGCATTGTGGTGTGCACACACACATCCGTAGTGATGCCGGTGAGTAATAAATTGCGAATACCTTTGGTGTGCAGCACCATTTCCAGATCGGTTGCGTAGAAGGAGCCTTTGCCGGGTTTATCGATAATGACTTCACCATTGATTGGCGCCAGCTCGGGAATAATTTCCCAGCCGGGTTCACCGCGAATTAAAATTTTTCCGCAGGGCCCTTCATCGCCGATGCCAGCGCCGATTTGGCGCGAGCGCCAGCGTTTGTTTGCCGGCAAATCGGCGAGGTCAGGACGGTGGCCTTCGCGCGTATGGATAATATGAAAACCGGCGGCGCGCATCGCCGGTAATAATTTACGCAGTGGTTCAATCGGCGCGCGCGTTAAATTAATATCGTAACCCATGGCGTCTACATAACCGCCTTTACCGCAAAAATCCGTTTGCATATCGATAATAACCAGCGCGGTATTTTCCGGACGAAGATCACCATCGTAAGGCCATTTGTAGGGCGTACTATTTAAGTAAATAGTCATATTGTCTCCTTAGTGTGCCGGTTCTATCGCTTCATGATTTTCATTTTCTTCCGGTGCTTTACTTGAAACCACACTGAATTTCGCACAGGCAAATAGCACACCGGCAACAGCGAGATAAGCGAATGCAACAGTCGGTGATTCAGCAATTCCAATCGCTTCTCCGTGCATTAATCCAAAGAAAGTAAGCACGGCACTTGCACACGCAAAGAGGCCCGCTTTATTAAAACTGCGATCAATAATAAATGCGGTAATGGCACCGAGCATTAATCCACCCAGGATTGCGCCGCCGCCTAAAACAGATAAACCTTCATAAAGCACACCATTTTGCGCCAGCTTATCCAATCCAACCGCAGCAGCATTTGTTCCTGCTGCACCGAGTACATTATCGATTTGCAATTTCCCCCAGGCAGCGAGGTGCGGCATCAACGAAACAATAATTGCCGGTGCGTGGGATTTTGGACTTTCCTGAAAGGCTTGCGAGCCGATTAACATGCCGATGTACAGTAAAATCGGCGAGATGGCGACCAGCGGAATTGCCGATGAAAATACCGCGATAATTCCCAGCCAACAAAGTACTAATACGGAAATACCTGTCGCCGCTGAATAACCAATTCCGCCACCCATGGATTTCCAGCCGGGATGGCCGATATAAACGGCGTTGATAAATGGGTTGCCCATGCAGCAGCCGATCAAACTGATAACACCATCGGCCGTGAGTACGCGTGTAGTTGGATAGCTGTCACCAGCGACGGCTGCGCTTTCAACGTTATCCATCGCTTCTACTAAATCGTAAATACCGAATGGAATTGCAGTGACTAAAATAATCCCGATAAATTCAAAACCGGAAAACACATGACCCACTGCAGGAATGGGAACGGAAAAACCAAAACTGGTGAGTGACTGGGTGAGCTTTTCCAAACTCAATCCGCCAAAATGTAAACCAAGTGCGGTAGAGCCCCACGCGATTAATGTGCCTACGGCAATAGCAACAAGGCCCGCTGGAATTCCTTTGAAATAACGCACGCCGCCGAACCAGCTCAGTAAAATAATGGCAAAACACACCACGCCGATCACTGGAGTCATAAACATTTCCAGAGCAGGGCGCAACGAAATAAATGCAATCGACACACCCGCGAGTGTTCCCAACAATGCGGCGCGCGGTGTAATTTTGCGAATGTAAGGCGCGATATAACCGCCGAGCATCAACACAAAACTCTGCACAAAAACCCAGGTTAAACCGGCTTCCCAGCCTTTAATTGGATCGCCGGTGGTCAGCGATATCGGCAACATAATGACAAACACCACCACAAACATATGCGGCACGCTGATGCCTGAGGGCAATGCACACACATTAGTGCGGCCGGTTTCTTTCGCTAGCTTGTAAGCGAGATACGCGTAGTAAAGTGTGCTCAGGCACATCATCAAACCCACGGCGGGAAGGATGCGGCCAAACACAATATCGTCGGGCATTTGCAATACAAAACGCAGCAGTCCCGTGAGTACTAGCAGGTTCACAAGAATATTGGTGCCGAAACCAAAAAGCGCATTCCAGTCTCCTGGCTTCCAGAGTTTTACGTTGCTGCTCATGGTGCTGTTCATTGTGTTGTCCTCTCCTGATCGTAGGGTTGGCTAGCAGGGATGGGGATAAAAAATAAATAATTAAATTACGTGGTTGCGGTGGACATGCGTTTGGGTGAGAGCGTCGCGACAACGGCGGTGCTATTGCTCACCCAACCAAAAATGCCGCCTTGTGCAGAAACCATCGAGAGGGCGACACGGTGGAACTCGGGGAAATAAGAGGCGCAGGCATCGCCGACTACGACGCAGCGATAACCGCGGTCATTACCTTCGCGCACCGTGGTGTGCACGCACACTTCGGTGGTAACGCCGCACACTAATAAATTTTCGATGCGTTGATCTTTCAGCACATCATTTAATTCAGTGCGATAGAACGCGCCCTTACCGGGCTTATCGATAATAATTTCGCCGTTGATGGGGGCCAGCTCCGGAATAATTCCGTGGCCCGGTTCGCCGCGCACTAAAACGCGACCCATGGGGCCAAGGCTGCCGATACGCAACTCCGGTTTACCGCGCATTACTTTCGCGGGCGGTGCATCACTTAAATCCGGCAGATGACCTTCGCGCGTGTGAATCACCAGCATGCCGATAGCGCGTGCGGCCGCGAGTAATGCCTGGCAAGGAGCAATCGCTGAACGTAGCAAACTCACATCATTACCGAGGCTCGCGCCGAAGCCGCCGGGTTCGAGAAAATCCCGTTGCATATCGATAATTATCAGCGCCGTTTGTGCGAGCGATAAATCAATGGCTTCGGGTTGTGCGCTCAGGCTGATCATAAAAATGTCTCTCTATCTCGTTGCTGGCCGTTGTTGGTTTTTAGAAAATCCACTTCACCATCAGCTCGGGAAAATTTTCATCGACGCCATCAATGCCAAATTTGTTGCGCCAGATTTGATATTCAATTCCTGCTTGAAATACCCCGGGTGCGTCCCACAATGAACCAACATCCAGTAACAAGCGCGGTTGGGAAACGATATTGTCTTCGCTCGGGCCTATATCCCAGGCGTAATCAAAAAAACCTTCAAAGCTGAATTGGGCTTTACCGATAGAGAAGGGCATTCCCCATGCCAACGTAATTTGCTGGCCGAGGTCGGTGCCGAATGTGACTTCGTTGCGGGCGTACCAGTTGATCTGGAAAAAATTAAATTTGGGTAGCTTTAAATCCACCGCGACACCGTAGAGATAGGTGTGAAAACCCTCGCCCATTTCCATGGTGGATGTGATCAGGAAATCCTGGATGATTCCGGCTGATAAATCCTTGCCGGTCATTTTTCCAAAACTCAAACGCGGGGAAATTTCGCCGTACCAGGAGGTTTGGGTGAGTTCGCCGGTGCGATCCGGATTGGTGATATCCACAAAGAAAAAGTTATCGCCATATTTCCAGCCGCTGGCGTGTTCCAGCGTAATCAAGCTGCGCTCTTTATCGCCCAGCTCGTAATCAGTGCCGTAGTGATACTGGAAATTGGTGCTGCTCCAGCGTGCGTCGGCCTGCACAGATGAAGCAATAAACAAGAGAAAAAAAGCGCCGAAGGCCACCAGGCTCCGGCGTAAACCTCGGGACAAATCGAAAATGAAGGTGTGGGCGGTCTTCAGGCTGGGCATGGTCGCTTCCTCATAAGTTCCATTTTTTAGAACATTGTTGTATACAACGATGGGTTTTGCATAAGCTGTGCCAGCGCATAAAATAGCCAGCCTCTTTGGCTTTAACTTGTTGAAAAATGTGGGATTTACAGGCTTAAGCGTGGATTTGCTTAAGGATGTTCATTCGTAGGAAAGGGCTCCAAAACGTAGCGAGGCTAGAGTCGATTGCACCGGCAAAGGGCGAGATGAGCCTTGAGTGAACGCTTGAGCAGAGGTTGGTTTACAAGGGAATAGGGCTCGCCTACCATGCAAGCAAGGGCGCCTTAATGGCGCAGAGCCGCAAATGGAGCAGGTGTTTTGACTACCCCCAAATCAGCCGCACAACTGGTGTATGACCAGCTTAAGAAAAAGATTATCGATTTCGAAATCTACCCCGGTACCCGCATCACCGAATCCGAAATCGCCGAGGATTTCCAGGTCAGCCGCACGCCCGTGCGCGCCGCGCTACAACGGCTGGAAACCGAAGGTCAAATTACCATCATGCCCAAGCAGGGTTGTTTTGTGCGTTCAGTGGATATTGAAACCATCAGCCAATATTACGATGTGCGCATCATGCTTGAGGCCAGTGCCGTCGAACTCGCGTGCGATCATATGGAAGATGAAGATCTGGACGCGTTGCAGGAAGATTGGAATGCAGAGCGGTTGGATGATGAATTGGATATGGAAGAAATCAAAGCGCGCGAAGAGGCATTTCATATTGGCATTGCTATTGGTAGTGGCAATCCGGTGCTCGCCAATTATTTGCGCGATATCAACAACAATATTCGGATTTTGCGGCGCTTGGGATTTCCGGATCGTCAATCGGTCATCGAAACTTGCGATGAGCATTTTTCCATTTGCCAATTAATCCGCGAAAAAAATAAAACCCAGGCCCGCAAGGCTATGACCAAGCATATCCGCAAAAGCCAGGAGCTCGCACGCAGCGTGACGCTGAGCCAGTTGCAGCAGGCGATTAAGCGGCATAAAACGTAAGATACAAATAATTGTTTAATCAATCCCCCGTTTGTTTTTTTGAGAGTTAACTAATGAGTTCCGTTTCCGACGTTGCTATGAATTTTGGTGATATTACCCACGCGATCCAACTTGCACTTGCGCCCGTATTCCTGTTGACGGGAATTGCTGGTTTGCTCAATGTAATGGCGGGGCGCCTTGCGCGAATTATTGATCGCGGACGCAGCCTCACAGAGCAAGCATTACCGCCACAACATTTGCAAAGCCCGGATACGTTGCACAAAGAATTAACCCGCCTTGAGCGCCGCCGCCATTACG
This sequence comes from Cellvibrionaceae bacterium, assembly GCA_021151825.1. Classification (GTDB taxonomy): domain Bacteria; phylum Pseudomonadota; class Gammaproteobacteria; order Pseudomonadales; family Cellvibrionaceae; genus Cellvibrio. The sequence continues at coordinate 72,645 of JAGKWQ010000011.1, read as the reverse complement.
CCAGCTCGGCAATTACTGCGTGTACTTGTTCAGCTTTATTGGTGTGCATGGTTGTTGCGGTGATTTTTTTGCAGGTGCTATTGCAGGCGGAATTAAAATGGATCATTAGCGGGTTATTTACTGCATCGACCCTTACGTTAATAGTGGGGCTTGGTTACTTTTTGCGTGAAGTGCATTTGGCGACGCGCACGGTGCGAATTAAAATTTTTACACCAAGCGTTTAATGTGTGATTGATGAAATAATTTTTTACAGATTATTGCTACCGTTAACTCCTTGAGTCGTTAACGGAATGCAAAAAAAACAGGCCGATTCAGATCGGCCTGTTTTTTTTGAGTAAATTAATTTGATGTTAAATGTAATTGATATCCCGCCGTTATGTCTGGATAAAATGAGGTTGTTTCAATAACGTAGATGCCGGACATCGGCAGTGTAAAAACGCCTGAGGCGGGAATGCGCGAACTATTCAACATATCGCCACCAAAGTTGTGAGCGATTACAGTTCCGGCTGGATTCCTGAGATAAAGATAGGAATTAAATGCCGTCGTATTGTTAATAATAATTTGCGCACCTGCGGCTCCAATAAAAGAGTAACTATCTGTGTAATAACCTGCGCCGCGCGCACCTTTTGTGCAATCGGTAGGCTCCAGTGTGCCATAGGTTGCAACCCCTGCTGTTATTGGTATTACAGGGCTGCAAGGACTAGCTGGTGCAGGCGTATTTACCAATAAGGTGTAGGCTCCCACGCTGAGTGATGAGAAAGAAGTAACTTCTATGGTGAATTTACCGGTAACCGGCAATACATAAGTGCCCGATCCTGCCGGAATACGCGAATTGCTACTGCTGCCATTATTGTCATTGGATGCGATAACAGTACCTGAGGCATTTTTGAGAATCAGGTAAGTGTTAAACGCAGTTGATGTTAATTGAATGCTAATGGGTTGGCCTGCAACACCACTGAAGACGTACTGATCTACAAAGTAATTTGGGCCGCGAGCGCCAGCTCTGCAATCGGTTGATGCTAATTCGCTTGTATGTGTATTGCCCAATGTTACGGATTTGGGATCGCACACACTATTGCTAATTGCGCTGCTGGTTGAGCTGGACGAGCGTGAGCTTGTTTTGGCAACGGAGGAACTGCTGCGTGCGGAGCTGGGCGTTATGCTGCTGATACTTGAACTAAAAATAGAACTGCTTTGTTGACTGCTTGAAGATATTTGGCTGCTACTTCCTGTAGGTATTACTGTCGTCGATACGGGTGAAGGCAATCCGGTGCCGAGCGCATTGGTGGCGGTGACTGTAAATGTATAGCTGATACCGTTAACCAGGCCGGTAACCAAATGGCTTAATTCATTTGGGCCTGTATGGCTATAAGTTGTTCCTGCATAAATGTCGGTGCCTGGTCCGGATGGCTTTACCCTATACCCGGTGACGGGGTGACTGCTGTCATCTACTGGTGGAATAAAACTAACAACGGCTTGGGAATCTCCTGCAATTACATTGGTAATGCGTGGAGAAAATGGTTGTAATACCGGGGTTGGAATCAGCCTATCCTGTGTCGTATTGTCTCCAACTGTGCCGTTAGCGTTATTCCCCCAGCAGAGTGCGCGATTGTTTTTTACCACACAGCCGCTTACATAGTTAACGCTTAGCGAGGAGGCTCCCGACGTTAATCCAACCGCAGGAAAAGGAGCCAGGCTGCGGGTGGTTGAACCTGTGCCCAACTGGCCACTTCCATTTGCCCCCCAACATATGACGCCGCCTTCGTATGTAAAACCGCACGAACTATATGCGGCGGCTTCTACATCGACGAATGATGGCTGGGTGCCCGCCAAATCAACAGGTATGGGTGAAGAGGCCGATGTTGAATTATTTCCCAAGCGACCATCAGCGTTGTTGCCCCAGCATTTAATCTGGCCGTTAGTGAGTAATGCACAGCTGTGAATATAGCCTGCATCAATTTTTGCGACGCCAGTTGATAATGAATAAACATCTACAGGTACGAGGCTATCAACTCTCGTGTTATCACCCAATTGACCGGAATAATTCCATCCCCAGCATTTAGCGCCCTTTAACTCTGTGATTGCACAAGTATGTGAATGACCGGCGGATACAGAAATGGCGGATGCACCAAGGCTGATAACATTTACCGGGATGAGTTGATTAACAGTGGTTCCATCGCCTAATTGCCCTTTAGTATTTTGTCCCCAACATTTCACTTCTCCTGTGTATGTTGACGCGCATGTATGGAAGAAGCCTGCGCTGATTGTGGCCACTCCTGACGTTAATCCAACAACATCCACAGGAACCAGTTGCTGTATTGTTGTGTTGTTGCCTAGTTGCCCATAGTCATTGTTTCCCCAGCACTTAACCCCGCCAGTTTCTGTAAGCACACAGGTGTGTGACATACCAATGCTGATGTCTCTTATTCCACTGGTTAATCCTGCTATATCAACAGCAGTATTTCGTTCTAAATTTGTGTTGTTGCCTGGATTTGCTGCATCACTTCCCCAGCATTTAACACCTCCTGTAGCGGTTAACGCACATGCATTGGTGTGTCCAGATTCAATTCTAATAACATTTGTTAGCGGAATTTGCGCTACAGAGGGCAGGCTGGTTAATCCCATCGCAATGCACGCCAATAATGCACAACATTTAATGAATCTATAGGTCGTCAAATATCGGTATTGATCCAATTTTGAAATAAATTTTTTCATTCGTTTGTCCTTGTCTTATTTCACATTAATAACATCAAAAAGACACACAGGAATGTGCTTGTGCAGAGCCTGGTTTCTTAATGCAAGGGGCTGGCAAATAAGGAGGAGATAGGGAGAGTTACTGAGGTGGTGAATCACTAGCGCTCTTAATCCTTTTTTCCTTGCTGCTACAAGCAAACCTTCAGGTGTGCATATTCATTAAACACCACGAATGAATTTGGTGCCACTTGATTGTAGGCATTTTATTCGTTTGGCGAACGGATATAGCAAATTGAAACGAAGGGTAACAAAAAAACTTGTGGAGCTATGGTGAAAATTATGGAGGGAGTTATCACAGCAGCGAAAGCTTATTGAACAGTGAAACCGAAATTGTTTTGATACCTTTATCCCGGGCGAAAAGATACGAAAAAAAATGAATCAACCTTCGGATAGTGATTTTGTACAAAATAAAAATTGCCGACCCCGGACGTCGGCAATTTATTTATTGCGAATAACCGGTGTAATTAATCGCTACGATTAATCAAGGCCGCCGCCTTCTTCACCGATAGCGAGGGTAGTGTAACCGCCACCTTCTTCGCCAATCGCGAGGGTAGTGGCTCCGCCTTCTTCGCCCACGGCAAGCGTGGTCACGCCGCCTTCTTCACCGACAGCGAGGGTAGTATATCCACCGCCTTCTTCACCCAAAGCAAGGGTTGTTGCCCAGCCTGGTTTGCCGCCGTTGACTTGTTCCATTTCGTCATCGGTAAGCAATGAAAAAGGGTGCTTATGTTGAGCTTGCGTATTCATTGTGAACTCCTTCTATCATTAGTAATGCCAGTATTACCGGCGTTAAAAAATGCACACAAGGTGCGTTGCTTTCACTCGATAGTTATCGAGATGAAACTGGTTCAAGCGCTCAGCAATTGCGCGAGGTGTTGCGTAATCGGTAAGTGCGTGCGCTTTTCAAAATTGACAAACATGGGGCTCGGATTGGCCTCCAGGAAAATATAATTTCCATCGGGCGTACGGCGCCAATCAATTCCACTCCAGGCCAAACCCAGTGCACGACAAATCGTCTGCGCTTGCTGTGCAATTTCATGTGGAATAGTGATGGGAATTAATTCAGCATCTTCATCGGTGCGAAAATCTTTGGCGCTGCTACGAATTTCGGCAGAAAAAACTGCATCGCCGATTACATAGCTGCGAATATTGGTTCCGTCGATATAAGCCTGCAGTGTTACCGGTGATTGATTTAAACTGGAATTCAAATGCTCGTCTGTGAGGTGAGCCTGATTAACAATTTGTGCATAATCGCCACCCGTCACCGGTTTAAAAATAACGTCGCTATTTCTCGCACAAAAAGCGCGCACTGCGCGTGGGTCATTACCGACATACGTGTCCGGAATACTGACTCCCAATTTGGCAACCTGTGCTAATTGTCGAGGTTTTTCCTGGTGGAAATTTACGGCGTCGGCAGTGTTTTTGGATTTGCCTCCCAGTGAATGCAAAAAGGAACGCAATAAGCTTGCGCTGTCACGTAACGCGATAGGGTTTTCCTGTGTGTGGCGCGGTGGGCTCAGTGTGCGCCAATAGAGTGAATGAATATCACTTTGCGCCAGGCAATGCTCATCGATTTGCAATTGCATGCTGCCATCTAATGGACGATAGCTAAGTCGGTGTTGTGCAGGGTATAAACTGCTATCAAAAATCAGGAACGCATTTTTCTGCGTTGTCAGGGCTTCTGCCACCGCAATTATTTGCGGGTCTTCTGCGATACCCATTAGCAAAATCATAACTGGCTCCTTGTACCCATCAGTTTTTTCTGTGAGTTCGATATTTAATGGCGAGGGCGCACGAAGCTGATAATGCCGCTTCGCTTCCCGCATTAACTATTTAACATTAACGAATATTTCCAACAGAGTTCTTGGCAGTATCGTGTTTGGTTTTTAATACCGGGCTTGTAGATGCCTCCGCCACTGCATCTGTTGCGATGGTCTGCCGAAGCAATATGGCGTATTCAGTTGTTGTTGCGCCGCCGGATACTGCCTTTAATTCAGATTCATGAAGTTCACGCATAAAAGACTCCTTAAAAGTTAATGTTGTCGAGGTGTTTCCAAATAAATAACGCGCCCTGCGGAGGCTACTGTTTCAGGTCGGTGGGCCACTATCACCCGCGTCATCGCCAGCTCGCGAATATGATGATTCACTTGTGTTTCATTGGCCATATCCAAATGACTTGTCGCTTCATCCATAAATAAAATCTGTGGTGCGCGATAAAGTGCGCGCGCCAATAACACACGTTGTTTTTGCCCACCGCTTAAGCTTGCACCCATATCACCAACCAGCGTGTTGTATTGCATGGGCATACGTAAAATGTCTTCATGGATACACGCGAGTTGTGCGCAGTGGTAAACGCGGGCGAGGTCGATAGGTTGCTCAAAGCACGCAATATTTTCGGCGATGTCACCACTCATTAATTGATCCTCCTGCATTACCGCCGCTATCTGGCGGCGGTAATGCGGTAATTTCTGAATGGGTTTTCCATCGATAAATATTTCGCCCTCGGTAGGTGTAAACAATCCCATCAAACATTTAATCAGCGTGCTTTTACCGCACCCACTGGGGCCAACAATGGCAACGGTTTCGCCGGCCTGGATTTCAAAATTGATACCGCTAAATGCCGGTGCCTCACTTTCGCCATAGCGGAAACCAAGGTTTTGTACGCGGATATGACCTGTAATGGATGTTTCATTCGTTGAATAATCGGTGATAGCAACGGTGTTATTGTCAGCAATCGGATCGGTTGGTGTGAAGGCAATATCAGCGAGGCGATTTAAATGCAACCCGAGCATTTTAAATTCGATACCCTGAGTAATCAGGTTGTCCATCGCGCGTACAAAACGATCTTTGTAGCTGATAAAAGCATAGAGCATTCCGATGGAAAAAATATTCCCCATCACAGCATCGGCTGCAAGGTAAATCACGAGGATATTTTCTATGCCGAATAAAATGCCTTTTGCCGTTTGATAGCCGAGGTTCCAGCGGGCAATGCGAATGTCTTTATTCATGGCTTCGGCAAGATAATTTTGCCAATAGTGTTGTCGGTCACTTTCGCGATGAAAAATTTTGATGGTTTGTATTGCGCGTACCGATTCCATAAAGTGACTGTTTTCTTTGGCGCGCGCGGCGATGCTTTCTTCGGTCAGCAAATGCAGTGGGCGGTATAAAAACCAGCGTAACAACGCATAGCAAAACACAATGCCGATCACTACCCAGGTGAGTGTTGTACTGTAAAGAAATAGCACGATTAATGTGAGGCTGGCCATAACGCCATCGACTAATGCTGTTACCAAACCGGTAGTGAGCAATTGGCGCAGGTTATCCAGCGAACCGAAGCGCGAGACAATATCGCCCATGTGGCGTTTGGAAAAATAATCCATCGGCAAGCGAATCAGATGGCGAAATAAATTGGCCGACATCTGCATGCCCAAACGCATGGATACATGCAACACAACCCAATCGCGCAAAACGTTGGTACCTTGCTGGATCAATAACAGCAAACCAAAACCCAACGCTAGCACCAGCAATAAATAATGGTCGTGGCGAAGAATCACATCGTCCACCACTGTCTGCAAATAAAAGGGTGTTATAAGCATAAATATTTGCAATAACAGCGACAGAAAAATGATGTGCGCGAGATTGCGTTTAAGGCCGACCAGGCGTGACCAGAAATGTCCCAGTGTTAAACGTTCGCGCGTTTCGGCTTTTTTAAACTCCGTCGTCGGGCTTAACTCCAAAGCAACGCCGGTAAACAGTTTGCTAATGTCGTCGCGGGTAATTAATCGTTCACCTTGTGCCGGATCGTGAATAAGGAAGCCGCGGCGATTAATTTCTTTTAATACTACAAAATGATTCATGCCCCAATGGAGAATGCACGGCAATTGCAGCTGTTCCAAATCATCAATGTCGCCGCGTAGTGCGCGCCCGGCTAAATGCAAACGATTAGCCATATCCAGTAATTGCTTGAGATTGATACCCTGCGCGGAAATTGAAAAACGGCGACGCAGGCTGCTGAGATCACATTGATAGCCGTAATAACAACTAATCATCGCTAAACAGGCGAGACCACATTCCGCTAATTCATTTTGCAAAATTACTGGCAATTGTGGGCCGCGACCAAAACGCAATAAATCTTCTGCGCGCGATGCAAGTGCCGGATTAGTTGGTGAAGATGTTGCGCTTGTCATTAGAGTCTCCCGCGCAAGCTGTAAAGGGGTTCGAGCAACCAACGCAGCAGGCTGCGCTCCTCGAGGCGAATATCCGCAGACAGCGTCATGCCGGATTTAAGTGCGAAATCGCGGCCATAGGCTTGCACTGTGTCGTTATCAAGTTGCGCAATAATCAAATACATCGGTTCTTTTACCGGTGTGGGCACTTGTTGCAGCTCGCCCGGCAATAAAACAGTGTCGGAAAGTTGTGTGACTTTGCCGCTGTAAATTCCAAATTTCTGGTAGGGAAATGCATCGAAACGAATATCGAGTTGCTGGCCGATTTGCACAAATCCGGCAGCGCGGGCGGGCACTAATAATTGCACGCTGAGTGTGCTTTGTTCGGGGTGCAATGTCAGTAATGGCGTTTGTTGCGATGCAGTAACTTGTTGGCCGATACGTGCACGCAAGTTACTAACAATACCAGCGCGTGCCGCTTTGATGACATACGCTTGCCGACTTTGCCATTGCGTCATTTGCTGGCTGAGTCCGCTAATTTCTGTGGCGAGAAATGTTTGTTGGTCAGCGTGCGTTTGCGGCAATTCTTCTTGCTCGCTTTGCGCGTCCTCCAATAAACGTTGTTGCTGTAATTTTTGTCGTGCGAGGGTTTGTTGCTCTGCTTTCAGTGTTAATGCTTGTGCTTCACTGTTTTCCAGTTCTGTTGCACTCACGTGGCCACTATCGCGTAAACGTTGTTGACGTTCGCGTTGTTTATCGAGTAGTTGCTGACGTGTTTGTAATGTGCCGGTTTGTTGTTCCAGCAATTGTAATTCTTGTTTAATACGCGCAATACGTTGTAATCCTTCCGCGAGGCGTTGGCTATATCGCTCCTGGTTACGGGTTTGTTGTTCGCGCAATAAATTTTGTTGGTGTTCAAGTTCTTGCAGTAATTGGTTTTCCATTCCATCGCCATTGGCGAGAAGATTATTGCCGTGGATGATTAACAACGGTTGGTCTTCTTTCACCACTTCGCCTTCGCGCACTAGTAATTCTTTAATGACACCGTTGTTATTTGCATACACACGTAACACTCCTTGTGGTGGCTCCAGCCATCCGGTGACGGTTTCCTTGCGTGCATATTCACTGGCGCACAACCAGATAACCATGGCAATAAACCAGATCAACAATGCGCCGCTGATCAATAGTGTTGACATGGATGCAGTTAATAAAATATCGCCCTGTAATCCGCGATGTTGATATTGCACTGCCTGTTGACGAAAAAGAGGTTGGGTCATGCTGTCTCTCGCTAGATCCCTGTGATGTATTATTGAAATATCATGTCGCTTGAAGTTGTATTTTTATGCAACGCTCAAAACGAGGTGATTTTTATACTCCGAGTTACACAGTTGTACTGCGATGCGGGTATAGAAAACTGTAAAAAGTTGTAGCTGAGTTTTTATTGGAAGCAGATTAATAAAAAGTTTAAATGTTGATTTAAGCGTATTTTTTGAAGGCAGAGATAGGGCGGGAAATGTAGCCGCGAATAAAGGAGTGGGGATTGAGAGGGAGCCACAGCGATGGAATGTGACGGGGAATGGTGAGAGTAATAATTTTTATAGATAAGTAATGGGCGCGAGTCCTTTCGCGATTAAATATCTACTTAATAATATTTCAACTGCGTTGCCTTACCCCGGAAAACCCGATAAGCAAAGAAGGTATAGGCGAGAATGGTGGGTAATACCACGACCACGCCGTACAAAATAAACTTCAATGATTCCGGTGCGCTGGCGGCTTGCCAGATGTCGAGTTTGCCGGGCACAACATCGGGAAAAAAGCTGTAGGCCAAACCGATAAAACTTAACAGGAAAATCATCGCGGCGGCAGCAAATGGAATCCAGCAGCCGAAATCATTTGTGTAAGGTGCGCGGCGTAAATAGCGGTCGGCAATAAAAAACAGCACAACACAAAATACCGGAATTACCCACAACACCATGACCAATGGTGAGCCAAACCATTTATCAAAAATCGTGCTGCTGACCAACGGGTTTACGATAGATACGGCGATAATTCCCAACAGCATTAACCACGCACAGCGACGCGCCCACCACACCGCGCGTTTTTGTAATTCACCTTCGGTTTTTAACACCAGCCATGCAGCGCCGATAAAGGTATATCCGGCAGTGACACAAATTGCGCTGAGTGCGGCAAACAAATGTGATGCAACAGTATCTTCAAAACCCATCACAAACAGGCCGAGCATATAGCCTTGCGCGAGCGTGGCGAGCAATGAACCGACTTGAAAGGCGCGATCCCATAACTCTTTGTGATCTTCCGGTGCTTTGGCGCGGAAGTCGAATGCAACCCCGCGCAATATTAAACCGGCGAGCATTACCGTTACCGGTAAATATAAATTTAATAAAATCATGCTGTGCGCAAGTGGAAAGGCAATCAATAAAATGCCGACGCCCAACACCAGCCAGGTTTCGTTTGCATCCCAAAACGGGCCGATGCTGGCGATCATGGTATCGCGTTGTGCTTCGGAATCTTTGGGCAATAAAATGCCGACACCTAAATCGTAGCCATCAAGGATTGCGTAAATAAAGAAGGCGAGTCCCATCAAACCAATAAAAATAACGGGCAACCAGAATGCTTCACCGGACAAAGTGCTGATATCAGTCATGATGTTTTCCTCACAGATTTTCTTCGACCAGTTTTTCTTGCAAGGTATCGACTTCTTCAGGTCGATCCACCAGCACTGCTTTTCTTGCCATAACAAATAATGTGCGTATGTAGGCGATCAGTAATACTGCGTAAAGTGTTAGATAAATTGCCAACGAAGTGCCTACATTTGTAGCCGGTGTACTGGTAACGGCATCGGCCGTTTTTAATACGCCGGTTACTAACCAGGGTTGCCGTCCGATTTCGGTGACATACCAACCGGCGAGTGTGGCGATCCAGCCGGAGAAGGTCATGCCGACAAATACTTTCAACATTAGCGGTGATACTTCTTTGCGGCGGTAAATTTGCCAACAGCCAACCCAGGATACGAGCAACATCAACATTCCCACTCCAACCATAATGCGGAAGCCGTAAAACAATGGAGCTACAGGTGGGTGTGCATTAGGAAACTCATTCAGCCCTTTAAGTTCGCCGTCAGTAGTGTGCGTTAAAATAATGCTCGCCATATTGGGAATCTGGATTGCGTATTTATTGCTTTGGGTTTCTTTATCGGGAATCGCAAATAAAACTAAAGGCGCGCCTTTTTCGGTATGCCAGACCGCTTCCATTGCTGCAATTTTTGCGGGCTGGTGATGCAGCGTATTGAGGCCATGCAGATCGCCCAGAAATATTTGGAGCGGAATTAATATCGCAGCAGCGGTAGCGGCAGTTTTTAAAGCGAGGCGTGGGGCAGGTTTGTGATCATCTTTTAAAATACGGTATGCAGAAATACCGGCAATTAAAAATGCAGCGGTCAAGCCGGATGCAATCAACATATGCGCGAGACGATAAGGCATGGACGGATTAAAAATAATTTCCCACCAATCCAATGGAAAGGCTTTCAGCATGTCGCCGACCTGGCGCATTTCAAAACCGGTAGGAGTTTGCATCCAGGAGTTGAGGGCGATAATCCAGAAGGCCGACATGCTGGTACCGAATGCGACTAAAAAAGTGGCGAGCGTGTGAATGCGATTGGATACCTTGTTAATGCCGAATAACATGATGCCTAAAAATGTTGCTTCTAAAAAAAATGCAGTCAACACTTCATAACCGAGTAGCGGCCCTGCAATATTGCCAACCGTTTCCATATAACCCGGCCAGTTGGTGCCGAACTGGAAGCTCATGGTGATGCCGCTGACCACGCCCAATGCAAATGTCAGTGCAAATACTTTTACCCAGAAACGATAGGCGCGCATCCAGACTTCATCGCCGCTGCGGTTGTAGCGCACTTTGAAATAAAATAAAAACCAGCAGAGCGCGATAGAAATAGTGGGAAATAAAATATGGAAGGAAATATTAGCCGCAAATTGGATGCGGGAAAGTATCAGTGTTTCGAGCATAAAGGTACCTCGATAAAAAATGGAGCAATCCTTTTTGTGACGAAGCTTTAATCGTTGCAGATTTGCTTCGTAGAAATTTTTGCTGCGTGTTGCGATATGGTCATGTTAGCCTGATTTCTTTTTTAGAGGACGGTGCTCGTTGTGCTCGCACCTAACCCAACCTACGTTTTTACCTGGCAATCACTCACTTTGTTGATTCTTTTTTGCTGGAACCGAGCAGGCGGTCTTTCATGTCGAGCACTTTGCCGATGCTGTTACCGAGCTTGAGTAATTTGCCGAGTTGCGCAGAATCCAGACGCTGGATCTCTTGAGTCCAGAGTGTCAGCATTTCAATAAGTTCATGCATTTCGCGCATCCGTTGTTGTGCATACGCTTCACTATCATTTGCCGGCGTTTCGATTAATAAATTGCGCAGCGTAGACAGTGTAGGATCAATCTCGCGCTTACGGCGTTGCTCTATCAGGGTTTTGGCGATGTCCCATACATCCCCCGGCGCCGAATAAAACTCTTTGCGCTCACCAGGGCGATGTTGCAGTTTCACTAATTCCCACGAGATCAATTCTTTTAGTCCCATGCTCACATTGGAGCGGGAGATTCCCAGCGCCTCGGTGATGTCGTCAGCACAGAGCGGCTCTTTGCTGAGCACGAGCAAGGCATACATTTGGCCTACCGTACGGTTAATCCCCCAGCGACTACCCATCTCACCAAAGTGAAGGATAAAAGACTGGATCATTGGCGTGAGCTTTTCGGACATATTGGAATTCCTGAATTTTCAGTACATTCTGAAATTACAGAATTGATTGATGCAGGTCAAGTACAGCGAATAAAAAGTGGTGCAGATGAACAGATGGCTGGTTGCAAGCCGATAGCGAATAACTATCTGTTACAACTGTAAGTCGTGGAATTTGCCGTGGTAGTTTACGCAGCTCCTGCCATGCAGGCTTACCACTACAACGATATTGGATTTAGCAAGCGAGAACAAAAATGAGCAAATTCAAACAAGGGGCATCCTATCTCACGATTACTGCCGGCCTGTTCGCCTTGACGTACTGGATTATTTTCCTTGGGGCGAAAATGGAGCAAAGCGAAGGTGCTACAGCAGCGACAGTGGCTCCGGCAACCGCGAGTCAATCGACAGATTTCATTAGCATCATCCTGCATAACTTCCAACATCCACTGGCGCTATTGTTGGCCCAGATTGCGACTATTATTGTGGTGGCACGGATCTTCGGCTGGGTCTGTACCAAAATCAAACAACCTGTAGTGGTTGGCGAAATGATCGCGGGCATTATGCTTGGCCCATCATTTCTGGGCATGCATTTCCCCGAGTTTTTCGCGAGCCTTTTTCCCAAGCAATCATTGGGGAATTTGCAATTTATCAGCCAGATCGGTTTGATTTTATTTATGTACATCGTGGGTATGGAAATCAGTTTAAAAACCCTGAAAGACAAAGCTTACGATGCGGTGGTCATCAGTCATGCCAGCATTTTCTTTCCGTTCACCCTCGGTGTAGGCCTGTCGTATTTCCTGTACCAGGATTTTGCGCCGGCAAACGTTCCATTTTCGGCATTTGCATTGTTTAGCGGTGTCGCAATGAGTATTACCGCGTTCCCGGTACTTGCGCGTATCGTGCAGGAGCGGGGCATTAATAAAACCAAGCTCGGTACTATCGCGCTGACGTGCGCAGCCGCAGACGATGTGAGCGCCTGGTGTATTCTGGCTGCGCTGATTGCGTTTGTGAAAGCCGGCACTTTTATCAATGGTTTGTACACAATTGGGTTATCGATTGTGTACGTCATTGTCATGATCAAACTGGTACGTCCGTTTTTACAGCGCGTCAGTGAAAAACATTCCACTCAGGACAGTATCAGCAGGCCGGTAGTGGCGATCTTCTTTTTAGTGTTGATTCTTTCTGCTTACGCAGCCGAAATCGTTGGTATCCATGCACTCTTTGGTGCGTTTATGGCCGGTGCGATCATGCCGGACAGCGAAAAGTTCCGCCAGATTTTCATCGAGAAAGTTCAAGATGTTGCACTGGTATTGTTATTGCCGCTATTTTTCGTATTCACCGGCTTGCGCACGCAAATTGGTTTGTTGAACGATCCATATCTGTGGCAAATCACGGCGTTAATTATTTTTGTAGCGGTACTTGGAAAATTCGCGGGCAGTGCCCTTGCCGCGAAGGCGGTTGGCCAAAGCTGGAAAGACAGTTTGTCGGTTGGTGCCCTGATGAATACACGCGGATTAATGGAGTTGGTGGTATTGAATATCGGATATGACCTGGGGGTTATTTCCCCGGAAATCTTTACCATGATGGTGATCATGGCGATTGTAACTACCTGCATGACGGGACCTGCGCTGGATATTATCAATCGTGTGTTCAAACACGATACGAAAAACTCGCTCTCCTCTGTCTCACATTCCCCCAATACCTGATGCTGTGAGGAATCAGGGATGATTCCTCTTGTCGCATTTTCTGCACATTTTTCCTCGGCGCGCTGGCTGCCTTTGGGGTACGCTTTTTATCTTTTTGTGTTGTCTGTTTCTTCCCTTCCGTTGTGCCTTTTGATGGCACCTTACCATTGTACCTTGCTGCTCATAGGCTACCCTTAAACTGGTTTGGTTAAGGATTGGTTGTTCGATCTATGCAAATGAAACACGTAAGCGCACAAACAAGTGCCGGTGCCCTGGTATTGCTATTGGCTGTCGTCGTTATTTATGGCTGGTTAATGCGTTATCCGGCTGCGCTACAGCTACATTCAAATTTTCTTGCGATGGTGATTAATACCGCCATTTGTTTTGCAATCACTGGCATTGCCCTGATGGCGCCGGTTTTCGTGTCGTCATCCGCTGCCGCGCGTGTGCAAAAACTGGCAGGTAGTTTTCTGCTGATATTGGGTTCGCTTGAATTGGTAGAGCATATAACCGGTGTTGATTTGCGGTTAGATCTCACCACTTTCCATTCCTGGTTACTGGATGGAAACCCCTATCCGGGGCGCATGCCGCCCAACACTGCTCTGTCATTTTTGCTCACCGGATTGGTGTTGTTGCTCTCTCATCGGGTGAATTCACGTGCGGGCGGTGTAGCTATTCAAGTTCTCACGTTGGTTATTGGTTTATTGGGTGTGGCCGGGCTAATCGGACATCTGCTCCAGTTAGAGCATTTATATGGCATTACCGCGACTCGTATGGCCGTGCATACTTCTGTCGGTTTATTGGTTGTTTGCTTTGGGCTTTGGTATCACGGGAGGAAAAATCCCTGGTATCTCAATCGTAAGCATTTAGCCGATGGTGACAAAATTGTGTTCGGAGGAGCTGCCTTATTAGTCATCGCAACATTGATTGTTGGTGTCGCCGGTTTTGCTGCGCAACAAATTACTTTTGGCAAAAATTTGGGGATCAACCTTACCCAAACTTTAAAAACCCAAACGGCAACCTTTAATTTGGGGGTTGAACAATTGCTTACCAAGGCGCGGCTGAATGCTGGTCGAACCCGCATTTATGCGTTGAGTAGTGCCTTGCAGCAGGAACCGGACAATACGGCGGTACGCAATGAATTAACTATGATCACCAATGGCATCCTGGTCTCAGGCACCCGGGCAATCGCCATTTATGATAATGATGGGAAAATGCTATTGCATTTGGGAAGTTTTTCTGCGGCCCCATCGTTTTCAATCACTTTGGAAAATATGCCGGCCCAACTCGGGTGGGACGAAGGCCTGTTGATAAAATTGCAATTGCCAATTCGCGATGGTCTTGAGCAACTGGGTACGATGGTATTGGAGGAACCCTTGTCGCATCTGGTTCATCAATTATTGAGTGATGACCCGGGCCGCCCGAATGAAACTCGTGTGTGCGTACGGCAAGAAAACGCATTACAGTGTTTTCCGGATAAACACCACACACAACTTTATCAAGTGGCCACCACCAATATTTATAACCAGCCGACCCCATTGGATTTAGCCACACGCGGGCATTCGGGTTTATTTCAAGGATTGGATGAGGAAAAAATCAATGTCATTGCCGCATATGCACCGCTATTGGGGGAGGGTTGGGGCATTGTTGTCAAACAGGATACGCGCTCGCTGTTAAATCCCATTCGCGAACAATTTCGCTGGAGCATTCCCTTATTTTTATTGTTAGTGATTGGCGGTGCGTTGATGTTGCACTCGCAAATCAAACCGGTCACTGCACGTCTCACCAAATCCGAGCAGCTGGCATTGGAAAAAGAACTGCGTATGCGCACCGTAATGGACAATGTTGGTGAAGGTATTATCACGGTGGATGAGCTGGGCAATATCGAATCTTTCAATCATGCCGCCACGCTGATTTTTGGTTACACCGCCGAAGAGGTTATTGGAAAAAAAATTACCCTGCTTATGCCGGAAAATATGCACGACGCGCATAACACGGGTATGCATCGTTTTCTCGCTGGCGGTGAGCCAGTGGTAGTGGGGAAACCGAGCGTGGAGTTGCCCGGCTTGCGCAAGGATGGATCTGTTTTTCAATTGGAACTGACCATCAATGCCATGTCTCTGGGGGACCGATCATTATTTGTTGGCATTGCGCGCGACATCAGTGAGCGTAAACACGCCGAATTAAAATTGCGTCTCGCCAAACAACAAGCTGAACAAGCTAACCAGGCAAAAAGTGATTTTGTGGCGAACATGAGCCACGAAATTCGTACACCGATGAATGCCGTATTGGGTATGGCCCAGCTGCTGGGTAGAACGCCGCTCTCGGCAGAACAAAAAAAATATTTGAATATGATTTCCACTTCAGGGAAATCCTTATTGGGAATCCTTAATGACATTCTGGATTTCTCCAAAATCGAAGCGGGCAAAATGGAAATTGCGCCGGTGCAATTTGCACTGAATGATGTACTTTCAACGCTCGCTAATTTAATGAGTGTGAATGCCGCACATAAAAACCTGGAATTAATTATCAGCGCGGACGAAAAAATTCCTCCGCTGTTATGGGGCGATTCACATCGATTGCAACAGGTGTTGGTCAATCTGGTGAGTAACGCGATCAAATTTACCGAGCAAGGTGAAATTTCGGTGCAGGTTAGTGCGGTCAGGCAAGCAACGCCCGATGCTGACGTTGCCAATGAAGTCCGTTTGCAATTTTTGGTACGCGATACAGGTATCGGTTTGACGGATGCGCAACTTGCGCGCTTATTTTCGCCATTCACCCAAGCTGATTCATCAACCACACGTAAGTTTGGTGGCACTGGTTTGGGGTTAACCATTTCGCGGCGCTTAGTGGAATTAATGAATGGCAGTATTTATGTGAGTAGCACTCATGGCCAGGGTAGTGAATTTGCAGTGCAGATTCCATTTCAGGTTTCTGAGGCGGAAGTATTAAAAAAGTCACCGGCATTTATGCGCAAGTTGCAATTATTAATTGTGGAGGATAATCAGGCCAGTCGCGAAGCCTTGCAAAAAATTATGCAAACCTGGTTTTGGCAAGTAGATGTTGCTGCCTCTGGTAAAGAAGCTATCGAACGTGTGCGTGAATCAACGCTAAAACAAAAGCGCTACGATGCCATTTTAGTCGATTGGCAAATGCCTGGGATGAATGGCATCAATGCTATAGAAGCGATGCGTGCGCAATTGGGCGAAGCTACACCACCGATGATTTTGATGGTTAATGCTTTCGGACGTGAAAAAATTATGCAGCAGGAAAAAAACCTGGTATCTGCGCAGCGCCCCTCTGCGTATTTATTTAAACCTTTCACCTCTTCCAGTGTGTTCGATACTTTGCATGAGCTGTTAGCAAGCAACACCGATTCTGCGCAACATTTACGTAGCACGCATATACATTTGCACGGGCACATATTGTTGGTCGAGGATAATGAATTTAACCAGATTGTTGCCCATGATTTATTAACCCAGGCTGGCGCTACGCTGGATATTGTCGATAACGGCCAAAAAGCGGTAGATCGATTACGAGAAAATAGTGCGGCTTATGATGTGGTTTTAATGGATGTGCAAATGCCGATAATGGATGGCTTCACGGCTACACGCATTATTCGTAAAGAATTGACGTTAACTATACCTATCCTGGCTATGACTGCAGGCGTTATGGAATTTGAGCGCGATGAATGTGTGGCTTCCGGCATGGACGATTTGATTGCAAAGCCGATTGAGGCAGACATAATGCTAGCGACCATTGCACGCTATTTGCCGGAAGAAAAAATATCGCATCATCAAGCTAATCAGATTTCAGAAAGTTCCACTGCAACAGTAAATTCCGGTTCTGCATCGCAAAAATTTAATATTGAAAAATTATTGGCAATGTCGGCGGCTAATAGCGCGCACATGGAAAAAACCCGTTTATTTGTAACCAATTTATTGGGTAATACTGAAAAAGCCATTGCCAATTTACAACAGCTGTACCAGCAAGGTGACTGGGAGGCTTGTGCTCGCGTTTTGCATACCTTGCGCGGAACAGTTGGGATGCTGGGTGCTACCGATTTTATTGAGGCTGCACGGACCCTGGAATTTGAATTGCTTGAGCAAAAAACGGTGCAGCATTCGGCTGCTGGCTGGACACGTCTGCAACAAGAACTGCAACAAACACTGGCTGCTGCACAAGAATGGTTGATAGAAAATGCCTGATGTCCTGCGAATATTATCCGCCAAAAAATACCATTGGATTATTTGAATTTTCAGTATATTCTGAAAATTCAAAATGATTGTAATGGCGATGTAATAAATTTTATTTGCTACGTGGATGGAGCAAGATGATTGCGCGTGAAACAGTACGTGGGTTAATTGTGTCATGGCTGTCTGTAGCGGCTGGGGTGCATGTCATTATTGCGTTGGGGATGACATGGTTTGCAGATGCGAATAGTTTTGCGAACTACCATCGTCAGGTTCTGGCGTCATTTGGTTTTGACTCTGCATCAGCACTGCCTGTGTTGGTAATGGATTTACAGCATTGGTGGATGGGATTATTTGGTGCAACCTTGCAAGCATTCTCATTATTGATGCTGCTGCTGATTCATGTTGGAAACCGTTATCGCATTGCAGCCGTGTGGTGTTGGATGGCCATTATTATTTTATGGTGGGCACCGCAGGATATTTTTATTTCCTTACAAAAAAATGCCATCGCCCATGTGTGGGCTGATATATTTGCATTATTGGTATTAGTGCCGCCCTTGCTATGGTTGTGGTGGCTGGATCGTAAATTTGTAGCCGTAAACAACGAAGGCGGTAATTAGGATGGAAAAAAATTACCCTCCCGGTGTTAACCCTGGCGATCAAATTATTTTGTTCGATGCGGTGTGCAAGCTGTGTAACGGCTGGAGCCGTTTTATTATCCGTTACGATGTTTCCCATCGATTTAAACTTTGCTCGGTTCAATCCGAACAAGGGCAAGCGATATTGCAATGGTTGGGTTATCCGCTGGATCATTTTGAAACCATGCTGTTGGTGCAATGTGATCGGGCATTGGTAAAAGGTGATGCATTTCTGGCAATCGTTGTCCAGCTTCCGTTTCCCTGGCCTTTGTTTGGGATTGCTAAAATTATTCCCCGCGTTATTCGCGATTGGTGTTATGACCGTATTGCATTGAATCGCTATACTTTGTTTGGTAAATACGATTACTGTGTGTTGCCTTCTCCGGATCACGAGCAGCGATTTCTTTAAATTAAAAACGCTAATCAATGAAAAACGTTAATCAATGCAACGTGTTAATCAATGAAAATAACCAATAAAAAGCCCGGTCATTAACCGGGCTTTTTATTGGGGCAATCAAATAATTATTTCAGGTTCATACAGTTCGCGTAGTAACTAACGCTTGCCGGCCAATCGGAGAAAATACCGATCACACCAACATCTTTCGCCAGTACATGCAATGCATCCATCATGTCGCCGTCATTATTAATAGCCGGGTTCACGGATTGGTAATACCAGCCGCCGCCATTTTTAAGCGGGCCTGAACGCTCGAAGGACCAAGTGATAATTTTCAATCCGGCTTTTTTGGCATTGCGCGCATAGTCGGAGGGAACAATTTTATTGTTCTTATCCAGTGCTAATAAAACCCAAATCGGTGGGGCAACGATGTTGAAGCCTTCGTCAGCATAAAGTTGCAAATCGGCCGCTGTGGGAACATCAACGATGGTATCGGCATCATCCAGGTACACGGCTTGTTTACCAAATTGCGGTTCATTTTTGATCCAGTAACGCACGTCCTGGATATCAAATGATTGTGGCCATACATCGCGTGCTTTTACGCCGGCCGCTTTGTATTCGTTAATTAATTGTTGTGCGTATTGCGCCTGTGTGTAGCCGTTGAATGGCATGGCAACGCTGGCGGATTTTAATTCGGGCGTCATTTTTACGCCGAGCTTTTTGAACAGATCAATACTTTCTGCGTGGGTCAGCAATGTGCCTTTACTGGCGTAAAGGTCGGTGCGCCAGTTAGCCGTTCCCTGCAAGTATTCAGCCGCGGTGGTGGCTTTGGGATTAAACGCATCCATTTTGCCTTGCAAGGTTTTAAATTCGGCGAGGGTGATATCGCTGGTGCAACAATTTGCACTGGCAGCTTTGCCACTGACCGGATCAAATGGTGAAAACGGTTGGCTGCATTTTCCGGCGAGCGGGCTGGTGAGAATATTGGTGGTAGTGTGCAGATCACATTGTGAGTGGCGGCATACGAGTTGTTTGTCTTTGGTGAAGGTGACATCGCACTCTAAAATACCTGCGCCCATTTTTGCGGCAGCTTCATAGGACTCTTTGGTGTGTTCGGGGAATTGCAAAGGGGCACCGCGATGGCCAATCGAGAAATTGGTTTTCTTAAAGGTGTCGTTCACGCAGCTCTGTAATTTTTTCTTGAGTGCGCTTTCATCCATATCATTGACTAAATAAAACGGGCGTGGGCCAAGTTGCACGCTGGGGGTTTTATCATTGTTATGAAAATCATATCTGTCGTTATCATATTTATCGCTGTCATATTTATCGCCATGGGCGAAAGCAGTCAGCGGAACCAGTAATGCCAGAGCGGCACTGGCGAGCAGATGCACAGGTTTTAACATGGGAAACTCCTTTGTAGTGGATTGTGCAGTTGAGGGGAGGTGCCTGCTCACGCTATAGACGCTTTGTTAAGAATATTTGCTGTTTTGATGACAGCTTGGCGATAAACGGTGAATTTGTGAAGCCTTTCGCGCGCATTGAAATGGATGTGTAAAGTCGTGGTAATGGCGGGCAAAATCGGGTTGCTGGGCTAAAATTGGTTTTATGTCCACACAAGTCCAACAACACATCAACCGCGTGTGGTTGCCACTCCTGATTCTGCTGCTTGCTAGTGCGGCAGGTCCGTTATTGGCTGCGGATATTCGTTTCGAACAGGTCGAGCTGGATGATCCTGTTAATCAAAAAGCGCTGAATAATCTCGTTACTATCGCCCAGGACCGCCAGGGGTTTATCTGGTTTGGCGGCGGCGAAGGCTTATTGCGTTACGATGGCATGGAATTGAAAAACTATGCCGGTGTGGGTGCTGATACACAAAATATTTGCGGGCGTTTTGTGCAGGCCCTACTCAGCGATAGCCGTGGTGATTTATGGGTGGGGGCGGAACAAGCCTTGTGCCGTTATGATTCCGCTCGCGATGAATTTGTACCTTTCGCACCTGCGGCCCTGGGGGCACACAATTCCGTGTATGCCTTATTGGAAGACAAGCTCGGTAATTTGTATGTCGGTGATAATGGTCGTCTGGTGCGTATTAACCGCGAGCGCACCAAAGTGCAGGAATTTATCGTGCCGGAAGGCGTTTCTACGGCTGCCATTGCAACCAGTATCCGTGCATTGTTTGAAGATTCCACCGGGCGCATTTGGGTGGGTACCAGCGATGCGGGCCTGGCAGAGTTTGATGCCCACGCCGGCCAATTCCATTTTTTCCCTCATGATACTGCTGATGCAACCGGCACCGCTGGCCGCCGGGTTGATGCCATTGCCGAGGATGCCGAAGGTAATTTGTGGCTGGGGCAACACACGATGGGAATCGATTTATTAAATCCGCTCACGCGTGAATTCAGCCATTTGCCTGCGCTGGATTCGGTGGGCAGCAATTCCGTCTGGACGATGTTGGATGATGGCGCCGGCCATATGTGGATCACCACTGACGGCGCCGGCTTGTTGCGCTATAACCTCAAACAAAAAACCTGGGTTAGCTATCGCCATCAACAGGGGAATGCGCAATCACTGGTCAGCGATAAAACTGTGGGTTTATTTGCGGATCACGAAGGGAACTTATGGGTTACCCATTTTCCCAGCGGTATCAGCTTGTATCATCGCAGCAGCGATAAGGTCAGTAATTACCAACAAACCGTCAATCCTTCCCTACCGCAATTAAATGACAGTGGTGTGCTCAGTTTTCTGGAGTTACCGGATAAGCGTATCTGGGTAGGTACCGAAAAAGGGTTGAATCAATTTGATCCGGCAACGGGGCTGTTCAGTAATTTATCTGCAGCAGGCCTGCCGCAGCCTATGCCGGAAAAGCCGGTCACTGCACTGGTGCGCGATACGCTGGGAAATTACTGGATCGGAACCTGGAGTGACGGGGTTTATCGTTTGGATGTGAACGGCAATTTGAAACATTTTACGGCGAGCAATAGTCCTGGCAGTCTCAATTCCAATATTGTGTGGGACATTTTGCCCGGCGCTGACGGTGAAATATTTCTGGCAACGCAAGAAGGTGGGCTTAATCGCTTTGATTCGAAGAGCGAAACATTTTCGGCGCAGATCCCGCAAAAAGATATTGCCGGCATATCCAGCCTCGATCTTTATACTTTGTTGCGCGATCGCCAGCAGCGCTTATGGGTGGGGGGAACCAATGGGCTGGATCGCTACGATCCCGCTAGCAATACCTATGTGCATTTTGGTCGCCATGATTCCGGTGCGCGCAATATGCCGAGTCTGATGGTGCGCAATGTGTTTGAGGATTCGCGCGGGCGTGTATGGATCGGAACCCTGGATGCCGGCGTATTTATTTGGTTAAACGATAATGAGCCGCTCATCGCACTAGGCTTGCAGCAGGGTTTGCCCGATCTGGTGGTGACCGGTATTACCGAAGATAAAACAGGCAATATCTGGTTGGGAACTTATCAGGGCCTCGCCCGTGTAGATCCGGATTCGTTGGCAATTTCCACATTTAACACCAGCCATGGTATTGCCGCTTTGACGATTAATCGCGGTGCGCTATTGGTGACAAATAGCGGTGAAATTTATGTGGGTGGTGTAGAAGGCATGAGCCAATTTGATCCTCAACGGATGACGTTGGACAACGCCGATTTTCCGGTGCGTCTCACGCGTGTGAAAATTGCCAATCGCGACGTGACGCCTACTGAAAATGAATCGCCAATTGCGCATAGTGCAAATCTTATTGATCGTTTGGAGCTCACACACCGGCACAGCATGTTCGCCTTTGAATTCTCAGCGCTCAGCTATCATTTTTCGTCGCGTAACCAATATGCCTATCGCCTGCAAGGTTTTGATAAGGACTGGAATTACATCAATAACAAAAATAGCGCGACCTATACCAATATTCCTCCCGGAACTTATCGATTCCAGGTGAAGGCTGCCAATAGCAGCGGCCAGTGGAGTAATCAACACCTGGATATTGTTGTACGTATTCTCCCGGCACCTTGGAAAACCTGGTGGGCTTATGTGCTCTATGGGTTATTAATTGTGGGTGTGTTGTACTTGATTTACCGTCACCAGCGGGAAAAAGTTGCGCTGGAAAAAGAGAAGCAATTGAACCACGCGTTAGTCCGTATTAATGCGGTGAAGGATGCTTTTCTCGCGAACACCTCGCACGAATTGCGCACGCCGTTGAGTGGTATTGTGGGGCTGGCTTCTGCACTGGAAGAAGAATTGCAATTGCCGCCTGGCGATGCGCGCAAAAAGCTGGATTTGATCATCTCCAGCGGACGCCGGCTCAGCCATTTGATTAACGATATTCTCGATTACACCAAAATGGCGGAAGCCAATATCGAATTATTTAAAAGCTGGGTAGAGATTCATTCCCTGGTGGAAAAAGTATTTTCGATCGTCAAGCCGCTAGCGTCCAACAAAAATCTGCAATTGATTAACAGTACAAGGCTGGATGAGCGCATCTGGGCTGATGCCAATCGGCTCGAGCAAATTTTATTAAATCTGGTGAGCAACAGTATTAAATATTCCGATGAGGGAAGTGTGGCAGTTATCAGCCAGCGCTCGCCAGATGCATTGCAATTAATTGTGCAGGATACCGGCATAGGTATAGCGCTTGAGGATATGCCGAAATTGTTTGTCCCTTTCAGCCAGCTGGAGGCATCTGCCAATCGTCGCTCCGGTGGAACCGGGCTCGGGTTAACGGTTACCCGCTATTTAATTGAACAGCACGGTGGTGAAATTCATGTGGAATCTACGTTAGGTAAAGGTTCGCGTTTCATTGTGAATTTTCCACTTTCCGCACCGGAGCCGGGGGAGCAACAGCAGGCCGCCGCCGCGCTTTCGGCGACACCATTGCAAGCACCGGATTTGCAAGGGAGAACTATTTTATTTGCCGATGACGATACCATTAATTGCATGATTTTATATAAGCAGCTCAAACATACCGGCGCGCAATTACTGGAAGCAAATAATGGTATAAAAGCTTGGGAAATGTTGCAGGAGCAAGCATTGGTCGATCTGGTCATCCTGGATTTGCAAATGCCGCAGTTGGATGGTTTTGAGGTGGCAAAAAATATGCGTTCAACGCGCTGGAAAAATACCCCGATTCTATTTCTTACTGCCAATATTACTGATCAGGATTCTCAAACAGCGCACACGTTGGCGCCCGCGCGTATTCTCTTGAAACCACTCACCAAGCATTTGCTTTGGCAACAATTGATAGAATTGTTAAATGTTGCTGACTGAAATCGCGTAAATTAAATACCTATTTAAAATAGTAAGGATTTGACTATGCCCCATCCTGTCGTTGCCCTTGTGTCGCGTTTGCTGGATTGCGCTAATGCTGGCCAGGCCAAACCTGTCGTGGATCAACTAGTAGCCAGCCTGTGTAATATCACCGGAATAGATTTGCATCCGGAATTATTTCTTGATGAGGCGGCAAGCATTACCGCGCAGGGTAAAGCGGTGTCACCCACAACGGCAGCACAGTGTGCGGAAGACGTTGAGCGGACACGCATTTTTATGCAGGGTGTATACAGGGCGCTGCAGCAAAAACGTGCGCAGAAAAATGAACAGCCGGTGCGTGTTCTTTATGCCGGCACCGGGCCGTTTGCATTGTTGTTGGTTCCGTTGTTGCCGTTGTTCAGCGGGCATGAATTACGCGTGACCCTGCTTGATATCCATGCTGAATCACTTGAATCCTTGCGGCGTTTACTTGCAGCGCTG
Source organism: Cellvibrionaceae bacterium (assembly GCA_021151825.1). Classification (GTDB taxonomy): domain Bacteria; phylum Pseudomonadota; class Gammaproteobacteria; order Pseudomonadales; family Cellvibrionaceae; genus Cellvibrio. The sequence goes on along the minus strand of JAGKWQ010000011.1, from coordinate 48,300 downwards.
CAACTGGATTCAAATGAATTAATTGAAAATATTATTTGTGCAGATGCTTGTCGCTGGGAGGCTCCGCATCGGTACGATGTCATTATTTCGGAAACCATGCGCCAGGGATTATTGCAAGAACCGCAAGTCAGTATCTTTGCGCATCTGCAACAGTTTTTACAGCCGGATGGATGGTTGATTCCCCAGCAAATCCGGTTGGATCTATGGTTGACCCATGCTGAAGAACCGGAGAAGAAACCACAGCATCTTGGCAGCATTTTTCAACTGGATAAGACTACGGCAACGCAAATTGGTACTGGTGATAACCATGTATTACATGGGCATTTATCGGTACCGGAAACTTCTGGTCGTTGGCAGGATTTGAAATTAACGACTGACATTCGCGTATTTGAAAGTTGTGTGTTGCGCGAAAACCAATCCCAGTTAACCCTGCCGCTCTATGAAAAAAATGCATGGATAAAACCCGGCAGTATTTTGCGTTATGGTTATGAACAGGGTGAATATCCCCGCTTTGTATTTGCGTACGAGCGCGAGGAGAATGTTGATGCGTTATTGCTGCCGGATTCTTTGGAAAAATCGGCATTGGGTGTTTATCACTTGCGGCGTTTCTGGCACAAAGCGCAGTTGCAAAAAAACCTTCCATCCGCAGTGGCGAATGAACGCCTCGCACAACTTGCAAATAATGAATGGCAATTGGATCGCATCTTATTGGATAAACTGGGTGTAGGTTTGGAGCCTGCGATAGCGCAAGTGTATCGCGCGCACAATATTAACGAGTTTGAACGCTGGATTGAGTTTAATCACGGTGGAACCCTGGAGCCGTTAATAGTTGAGTGTGCAAATCGCGCATTGCTGGATTGTCTTGAAAATAAAAAATCATTATTGGCCGGTCACTTTGATCGACCTTTAACCGATGCGCAATTAGCGCATTGGGATGAGCATGGTTATGTCATTATTCGCGGAGTTTTATCGCCTGATGAAACTGCCGCTGCGCGCGCAGCGATTTGGGATTATTTGCAAATGCGCGCAGACACTCCGGACAGCTGGTATAAACCGGCCGGGGAAATGAAAAAAATTATGGTGCAATTATTTGCGAATCCTGCATTTGACGTTGCGCGGCAATCGCCTTTTATTCGCGCTGCTTTCCAGCAGTTGTGGCAGCGCGATGATTTGATTGTGACCACTGACAGGGTCGGCTTTAATCCGCCGGAAACGCAGCAATGGCAATTTCCAGGGCCATCCATTCATTGGGATGTGGAGCTCCAGTCTCCCATTCCTTTTGGTACCCAGGCATTAATTTATTTAACCGATGTTGCAGAGCACCAAGGGGCGTTTAGCTGCGTGCCTGGATTTCATAAAAAAATTGATCAATGGTTGGCACAGCAACCACAAGGAGTAGATGTGCAGCAACAGAATTGGGCTCAATGGCCAGTAAAACCTATTGCCGCCAATGCGGGTGATTTAATTATCTGGCATCACGCATTGCCACACGGAAGCAGTCCTAATCGCGCTGCATTTCCACGCATGGTGCAGTACATCAATATGTATGCTCCCTAACCGGTGCAGAATAACAACATGTGGCCACGAAATGTTTTCGTGGCCCTGGCAGGAAAAATTATTACATTGAATAGGGATCAATCCACAGTGATTTATCATCGACTGGCGTTTTGGGGGGCAGTGATGGATTGTCCAGGCGAATGATTGTGCGGTTTTTCAGATTGGCTTTTTCAACTACATCTTTTACGGTTGGATCATTAAAAAAGTATTCATCAAAGCTGCCATCTTCAATAGCAATGCGCAGGCCGCGCTCAATATCTTTCGCGAGTTTGGTATTGTTTTTGTTCACAAAGAAATAAAACGGATTGATGTAGGAAATTAATAAATTTTGTTCCACATCCAACGCTAATTGCGGATAGCGTTTTATTTCTGACCAGGGCTCATGCACGCCGCGTGGAAATGCATCAAAACGATCTCCATCCAACATATAAAAAATTCCTTCGTACTTGAGTACTTTTACCACGTTGAGGCCGTTGGCGGTAAGCACATTTGTGTCTGCCCAGAAGCGGCCCTGGCCCAACGATATTTTTTTCAAATCTTCAAGGTTTTTTATGCCGTCGAATTTATGTTGTGTGCCTTTTTTAATCATTAATGCACGATAACCCAGAAGGCCGCGGTATATACAAATGCGAATAGGGAGCAATCGTTCTTCCAAATCATTGGTGGTGGCATACCACACAACGTCCAGCTTATCGTCCATTAGCATGCTTACCATGCGCTCTTCACTGGTATTGGGGATGGCTTCCTGTAGCTCATATTTGTCCTGCACTTTACTCAAGGCAAGGCGTAACAAGCCTTTGGCATAGGCCTCAATACTGTTGTTGCCTTGTACAACCCGTAACTGCTTGGTTTGCGCATGTGCGGAAAAGGGGATCAGGGTGCAAAGGGTAATCAAGCTGCCGATTAACGTACTGCGGACCGAGATAAAGAATGGTGATATTAGTGACATTTTATGTTCCACCTACTTGTATACAATCACCTAACTCTAGCTGAAGCTTCGGTAATTGCACGCCAATAAATGGTCCTGAATGGAATGATTTCGGTTTCATCACCGACGCAAAAATAGAAGAGAAATTGAGTGAGGAATGTGGCCGTATGGGAAGGGAAAAAGCCACCGCACCCGTTGAGGTTCCATAAGGAAAGGTGCAGTGGCGAAAGTGGCTCATTGCCAACATCAGGTGTGGCTGAACGACCTGGGCCGGAATGAGTCATTGGAAGCAAGTGAGCCAACCGAATGCTGCAATTACCGCTGGGGAGAAGTAATTTCAATATCCAGGAAGCCCACTTAAACACGTCACAAACCGCTGAAGCACAACCATAAAGTGAATTCAGTTGTTTGTGTGTTAATGGCTGTGTGGGCGGCCATTAACCGCACCGGTTTGATGTGGGCGAACCGGTGCTTACAGCAACTACCTCTGCCTGGTGTTCCTACTCCTTGGCGGTGGTGGCTTTGCTGTTCAGGGCTACAGGCTTTTCGTAAGTAAAAGGCTGTAATAATTCATCGGGCTTGCCTTTGCAGGCTTTGGCCAAAAGCTCGCGGCGTTGGGCTAGCAACAAACCTATGGCTTCACTGTGCTGTTCATCGATGCCGGGAATATTTTCTTCAATCAATTGCGTGATATTGGCGGCCAGCTCCAGATACTTATCGTGTTCTTCTGCGACTTTTCTATCTTCAAACATACTGCCATCCCGATCACATAGCCATACGGCGACTACTGCCATGGGTAAACCCTCGAAAGTGTTGTTACTGTTTTTATATACAGTATTGGTTGTAATAAAGATTGTCAACCTTTCTTTGCTGATAATCAATCTTGACTATATCCGAAGACTTGCCTATTGATTACAACGATAACGTTCATATGGCTGAGTGCCTTGAACAAAATAAATACAAGGCATAACACATGAAAGAAAATGCAACTGCGCCAACTTATGCTAACCGGCGGGAGAGTTCTTCACCACAGCAGGTGGACACAACTACCCAGCCGCAGTTTCTTGATTTGCGTACTGAATCGGTGGTGCAACAGCGGCACAGGCATTTATTGCAGCAAAGTCCGCAGTCTATGCAATTACGAGCAAATACCGACCTGGCTAATGCGCATACAGATCGCATGATCAGAAAAAATTTGCCAGTGCAATCCGCAAATACTCCAGTGCAACGTAAATTGGTTTTATCGGATAAAGGCGAAGAGTTTACGGATGTGATGACCTTTTTAAATGTTTACGGTGTTGGTAAAGCTTCGAAAGGTGTCACGGCAAAATTTAATGAGATAAGACTTCTGATTGAAAGTGGTGAACATACTCATAGCAATATTGAGGCTTTATTAAGTTCGCTGGGTTATGAAGAGGAATCTGATGAAGTCACTTTTAAAGTCAGTATGGTGATAGAGACTTTGGGAAACCCCGGTATCGAATTGGACACGGGGAGTGTTTTTAAAGGAGTGAAAAGTAGTAAACAAAGTTCTCATCCATTGTATGAGGTAATCATAGACAATAAAAAAATGATGCTGAAAAAAGAACCCGATGGAAAAAGTGAATTTGGTGGAATGAAGGAAATGGCCAGTCAGGGAATTACCACTCCGGCGGCTGTCTGGTTGATGGTTGAAGGGTTGGGTGAGTGTTTATTAATGCAATACATTGAAACGCTAGGTCCAGGGCTCGGTACAATGAATAAGAATGATAAAAATACGATGGCAGGACCAGCAAGATCTCTGGGTATTATGCATGTGACCGATATTAAAATCGGTAATGCAGATCGCTTGCCCTGGCGAGGCAACGGTTATAGCGGGCATTTGAATAATGTATTTACCGATTTGCTCAGTGGTGCAATTATCGGTCTGGACTCCGAACAAAATATGGATATTGGTGGTGAGCTCTTGCAAGCCATTAAAGATGAGCTGCACGAAATTGAATCTGATGCAAACGCCTATGCAGAAAAAATTTATGCCTTGCTGAAAAAAGATGGAAACAAAGATAAATTGATATTGGAAGACGAGGTGGCCCAGGTTTTTCTTGAAAACTTCGCCGTTGGATTATCCTCAGCACTTCCAGAAAATATAGATGCACTTGGCGCGGTAGAAGATGATCAGGATGATGATCTATTAAATATTTAATGGATTAAAAATTAACACCGGCCCCCAGAATATAACTGCTGTCCTTGATCGTCCCCAGTACGTAGCGCGTTTCTTTGTAATCGTATTTCAGTGATAGATGGATGTTGTGGCCAAGGTAATAACGCAAGCCGCTGCTGGTGTTGATTATGTAGTCAATGACAGAAATAGTTGGAAATGCTATGCGCGAATCAGAAAAAGTTTCCAGTTTTTCATCAAACCAGAATTGTTCGTAATCAAACGCCACTGCCCAGGCCCCCAGTTCAAGATTGGCTGGGTCGGCGCTAAACCAGAAGCGGTTATGGGCGAGGATTACATCGAGTTTATCTTTGCCTTCACCCCATAAACGATAGCCTGGGCCAAGCCCTAGATACCAATATTGATGGGTGGTATCTACACCTTCTTCGCGATAAGTTGTATCCGCACGCAGTAACCAGTGAGCGTCAAATAAATAATCCAGTGTGTAATTGAGTTCAAGAGTGTCTTCCGTAACATGATTGCGTTCTTTATCGCGTTTTGATTCTGCTTTCAGCGCATGCCGCCAATGTTTAGATTCCAGATTGAATTCGGTATTGATATGGAGTTGTTCTTTGCGATTGGTATCGTTGTCTACGTCCAGCGATGTTTCCAACAGGCCGGATTTTTTCCAGTGCTTTTGTGCCGGTTTTAAAATCAGTTCGTTGATGGCGATGTTTTTCCCGTTGACCAAAACGTGGCCTCGCTTGTTGCTGACATGAATGGTTGCATCCCGTTCTTTCAAGTTGATCTGCCAGTGCGCATTTTTTTCGGTATAAAAACTTTTTATTGCCTCAACTTTTAACGAAATGATGCCTCCGTAGTCCGTATTAAGTTTGAGTGTTTCGGTATTAAGTTCAGTGATGGTGCCGCTGATTTGGTCGCCATTAATAAGTAAAACCTGATCGGCCTGCGCTAACTCGCCCAGGCTGATACTGCCGATAAAAAAAATCGCGGCTATTGTTCTGCTTTTTTGCACACAAACTCCGGGGTGTTATAGCCCCATACAACACGGGCTTCGCCCTGGTGCTCCCAAAAACTTTCATTGCGCCCCTCGTATTTCGCACCACTAGCGGCAACGACGGAATACATCAGGGATTCGGAATCGCCGTATTTGGCAATTAGCGTAGGAATATCGCTTTGGTAGAAGGTTGCTATTAATTGATTGGTGGGTGAGCTATTGCATTCAAAACGAATGGGTCCAATGTGTTCCACCAATTGATAAGCGGCTTGCAGCTCACTAATACGGCGCGCATATTCGGTTTTCACACACACCGTTTTATCGTCGGCTTTCCAGCATTCATCGCGACCTTTAACCCAGCCGTGTTGTTCGGCACTGAGCCGCGTCGCTTGCTCGTTGACTGTTTTAGCGCTTGCGGCGGAATAAATATCATTGAGGTGCTTATCCAATGTTGTCAATTCGGGTGTAGTGCAAACCAATTGCTCAATACTGCCTTCGGCATGGTTGCATGATGAAGTAGTGACAGGGCGGGGCTGGGTGTAATCGATGCTGTGATCGCAGCTGCCGTCTTTTTCGCAATCATTAATTCCGTCGCTATCAACATCCCAACTGGAATGCATTTGTTTTGTTGCTGGTTTTACAGCAGCAGGGGGAGTTGTCGATGTGGCGGTGTTATCGCTTGGGGTAGGGGGACTACAGGCGCTCAGGCTGCCCAGTGCAACAAGGGTGAAAAGCAAGGTTGATTTGGTGTGCATTATCATTCTCCCGGTATCAAATGCGGACGGGTGTTGTGCCTGAGTATATCAGCCGTGGATAATGCCGCATCTTTTCGCCCGCGCAGGATTTGCCCGTGTCTGATTTGCCCGACCCATCTGAAAACAAAACCTCCTCGAATCCAGCCTCTGAAACGCCGGCCAAACCCAAAAGCCTGTTGCGCTCCAGCTTGTTGACTGGCTCTATGACCATGACTTCGCGGGTGCTGGGTCTGGTGCGCGATATTGTGCTCGCCTCGGTACTGGGTGCCGGCGGTGCCATGGATGCTTTTGTCATTGCGCAGAAAATTCCCAATTTCTTTCGGCGCCTGTTTGCCGAAGGGGCTTTCTCCCAAGCATTTATTCCAGTATTGGCCGAGTACAAAGAAAAGGGTGGACGCGATGCGGTAAAGGAGTTAGCAGACAAAGTGGCTGGCTGCCTGGGATCAATTCTGCTGTTATTTACCCTGCTGGGGCTGGTAGGGGCGGGAGGCTTTGCTTATGTATTCGGTTCGGGGTATGCCGATGACCCGGAAAAGTTTTCGTTGTTAGTGGATCTGGTTCGCATCATGTTTCCCTTCCTGATGCTTATCTCGCTCACCGGTTTTGCCGGGGCAATCCTGAATAGCTATGACCGTTTTGCCGTGCCTGCAGTCACACCGATCTTCCTCAATATTTTTATGATTGCCGGTGCGCTATTGTTCGCCGATTTTTTTCCTAACCCTGCCTATGCATTGGCATGGAGTGTGGTGGTGGCTGGTGTGTTTTCGTTGCTATTCCAACTGCCATTTTTGCGGCAAATCCATTTGTTGCCCACGCCCAAACTGGATTGGTCCCACCCCGGTGTAAAACGTATTTTAGTGTTGATGGCCCCTGCGTTGTTCGGGGTCTCGGTAAGTCAGTTAAATATAATGTTGGATTCAGTAATTGCCACTAAGTTGGGCGATGGCGCTGCGAGCTGGTTATTTTATTCGGACCGTTTGGTGGAGTTGCCTTTAGGCGTATTCGGCGTTGCAATCGCCACAGTGATTATGCCGGGCTTATCCCGTTTGAGTACCGCGCAATCCACGCAAAAATTCAGCGATATGCTTGATTGGGCAATTCGTTTTGTGGTGCTGATTGCTGTGCCTGCGACGCTTGCGCTCATCATTCTGGCTGAACCAATCCTGTTTACCTTGTTCTATCACGGCGAGATGAAGCATGAGGATATCCTGATGTCCACCTATAGCCTGAAAGCCTATGCGCTTGGGTTGTTTGCCTTCATGTTGATTAAAGTATTGGTGCCCGGTTTCTTTGCGCGGCAGGATATGAAAACTCCGGTACGCACCGGCATCATCGCCATTTTTGCCAATATCCTGATGAAACCGCTGGTGGTGATCCCGTTGGTCATGTTGTGGGGAATGGGGCATGTCGGCCTTGCATTCACCACGGCTATGGCTGCCTATGTTAACGCGTACCTGCTTTATCGCGGCCTGCGTAAAGCGGAAGTCTATAACCCTGCGAGTAATTGGCCCACGCTTTGGTTGCGCTATGGAGCCGCTAATCTGGCTATGGTCGCGGTGCTTTTCGGTCTGCTGCATTTCTGGACCCAATGGGCGGAATGGCACCTGCTGGAGCGGGTTATCCACCTTGCGGTAGTGTGTGCTGCGGGCTTTCTGGCATACGTGCTTGGTCTGTTTGCGGTAGGTATCCGCCTGCGCGATTTCAGGGCTCATCACTAACGGCGCCATTTTCCCTGTGTGCTAGGCTCAGGTGCCGCCGCTCCTGTATACTGCCGCCTCATTTTTCAGTCGATTTGATTAGGAGCAGTACACAGCGTGAATCCGGCGGCACATGCGTTTATTCGCGGGTTACATAACCTGCGCCCCTGGCACCGGGGCTGTGTGGCAACCATAGGTTCATTCGACGGGGTGCATCTCGGCCACCAGGCGATATTGCGCCAGTTGCTGGCCGTTGCGCGCCAGCATCAATTGCCCGCTGTTGTGATCATCTTTGAACCCCAACCCCACGAGTTTTTTTCCGGCGATAAAGCCCCGGCGCGTTTGATGCGTTTGCGTGAAAAAATCCAGGCATTGTTGGCTGCGGGTGTGGAACGGGTTTTTTGCCTGCAGTTCAATGAGCAGCTACGCAGTTTGTCCGCCGAGGAGTTCATCGAAAAAATTCTGCTGGATGGTTTGGGAATCAAGCATCTGGTCGTCGGCGATGATTTTCGTTTTGGCTGCGATCGCCGCGGCAATTTTGCACTCTTGCAATCGGTAGGGGCTGAATGCGGATTTGGAGTGACTGATACCTGCACATTAGAAGTTGATGGTGTGCGGGTAAGCAGTACGCGTATTCGCCAATTGCTGGAGCAGGGCGATTTCGCTGGCGTTGAAAAATTGCTGGGCCGCCCTTATAGCATCAGTGGCCGAATTGTTTACGGGCAACAATTAGGGCGTAAATTGGGTGTGCCTACAGCGAATGTTCATTTGCGCCGTTATAAATCGCCATTACACGGTGTATTTACCGTTACGGTAACTTTTGCCGATGGCAGTGTGCACAACGGTGTTGCCAATGTTGGTGTGCGTCCGACTGTAAACGGCGTTAAAAAACCGCTACTTGAAGTGCATATATTTGATTTCGCCCGCACCGTTTACGGCGCAATGATCAATGTTGCCTTTCATACCAAATTGCGCGATGAACAAAAATTCAATTCACTGGATGAATTGCAAGCACAACTGCAAACCGATATTGCGCAAGCCAAACAATTTTTTGCTGCAATCGCTAAATAATTTCCTTATTAATTTGTTAACAAAGTTGACCGTGAATCATGACCGATTACAAAGCAACACTGAATCTGCCTAACACCGATTTCGCGATGAAAGCGAACCTCGCACAGCGCGAGCCGGAGATGTTAAAAAACTGGCAAACCAATAATGTGTACCAACAAATTCGCGCGGCGCGCGCTGGTCGTGAACAATTTATTTTGCACGATGGCCCACCTTATGCGAATGGCGATATCCATATCGGTCACGCGGTTAACAAAATTCTCAAAGACATCATTATCAAAAGCAAAACCCTGAGCGGTTTTGACTCACCCTATGTGCCTGGTTGGGATTGTCACGGTCTGCCTATCGAACACAACGTAGAGAAAAAAATCGGTAAAGCCGGCGACAAAGTGGATGTAAAAACCTTCCGCCAAAAATGTCGTGAATACGCTGCCAGTCAACTCGAAGGCCAGCGCAAGGATTTTATTCGCCTGGGTGTACTGGGCGATTGGGAAAATCCCTATCTCACCATGGATTACAAATTTGAAGCAGACATTATTCGTTCGCTCGGCAAAATCGCCGAGAACGGACATTTGTTGCGCGGCTTTAAACCGGTTTATTGGAGTGTTGTTGGTGGCTCTGCGCTTGCTGAAGCTGAAGTGGAATACCACGATAAAACGTCTTTTTCGATCGACGTAAAATTTACCTTTGTCGATCAACATGCCGTTGAAAAGGTAATTGATGGTTTAACTGGCTGCGGGAAAATTTCGGTAGTGATCTGGACTACTACACCCTGGACATTGCCAGCGAATCAGGCAGTTTCTGCTGGTGCTGATGTTGACTATGTTGTAGTACAAGTCGGTGTTGAACGTTTGCTGGTTGCGGAAGCGCTGGTGAACGGTGTTATGGCACGTGCGCATGTAGAAGAGCCGGAAATCGTTGGTCGCGTAAAAGGCGCTGCACTTGAGCGTTTGTTATTGCAACATCCGTTCTATCATCGCCAAGTGCCCGTTATCCTCGGCGATCACGTAACGACTGATGCGGGTACCGGTTTTGTTCATACCGCACCGGATCACGGTGCAGAAGACTTTGCGGTTGGTTTGAAATACGGAATTGGCACACTCAACTACATCGACGATCACGGCACCTATCGCCCTAACGTAGAAATTTTTGCGGGCGACCACGTCTATAAAGTGGATGAAAAAGTGGTTGCGTTGTTAATCGAAAAACACGCGTTGTTAGCGCAAGGTAAAATCACCCACAGTTTCCCCCATTGCTGGAGAACAAAAACGCCATTGATTTTCCGTGCGACACCGCAGTGGTTTGTGAGCATGAGTAAAAACAATTTGCGTGATCAGGTTGCCGCTGCAGTGGACAGCGTGCAATGGGTTCCTGATTGGGGTAAGGCGCGTATTGATTCCATGCTCGCTTCATCGCCTGACTGGTGTATTTCCCGTCAACGTACCTGGGGCGTGCCTATTGCATTGTTTGTGCATAAAGAAACCCAGGAATTGCATCCGGAAACGCCACGCTTGATTGAAGCGGTTGCGCAAAAAGTTGAGCAAAGTGGAATGGATGCATGGTTTGAACTGGATGCAAAAGAATTGCTCGGTGCTGATGCAGAAACCTATCAAAAAGTCACTGACACGCTGGATGTATGGTTCGATTCTGGAGTCACTCATTATGCAGTGCTCGCGCAACGTACCGGTTTGCGTTTCCCCGCGGATTTGTATCTGGAAGGCTCAGACCAACATCGCGGTTGGTTCCAGTCATCGTTGAAAACATCCATGGCGATGAATGCAGTTCCACCGTACAAAACTGTATTAACCCACGGCTTCACCGTTGATGCCAATGGCAACAAAATGTCCAAATCATTGGGCAATGTTGTGCCGCCGCAAAAAGTGATGAATGAATACGGCGCAGATGTATTGCGTTTATGGATTGCTGCTACTGACTTCAGTAACGACATGCGCGTGTCTGACGAAATTTTAAAGCGCACAGCAGACTCCTATCGTCGTATTCGCAATACTGCGCGTTTCATTTTATCGAACCTTGTCGGCTTTAATCCGGAAACCGATTTGGTACCGATGGATCAAATGGTGCAATTGGATCGTTGGGTTGTTGGTCAGACGGCAAAGTTGCAACAGGAAATTATCAGCTGCTACAACAGCTATGAATTACACATGATTTATCAGAAGTTGCACAATTTCTGTGTGGTGGAACTGGGTGGTTTCTATCTGGATATTATTAAAGATCGCCAATACACCGTTAAAGGTGATGCGCGCGCCCGTCGCTCTGCGCAAACGGCGCTGTATTATGTGATCGAAGCATTAGTGCGTTGGATCGCGCCAATCCTGAGTTTCACTGCCGATGAAATCTGGCAAGTTTTACCCGGCAAGCGCGAAACCAATGTGTTTGTCGCAGAATGGTATTCATTGCCTTTGTTGCCAGCAGATTCATTACCGGAAAGTTACTGGGAATTAATTGCGCAAGTAAAAACAGCAGTTAACAAAGTAATTGAAGCCAAACGGGCTGCAGGTGAAGTCGGCGGAGCGCTGGGTACCGAAGTGGCGCTGTTTGCTGATGACACATTGCAAACCGAGCTGCAAAAACTGGGTGACGAATTGCGTTTTGTTTTGATTACATCGACTGCCAAAGTACAACCATTAAGTGCAGCACAGAATGCAGAAGCTACAGAAGTGGCTGGCTTGCACGTGGCAGTGAAAAAATCTGAATACACCAAGTGTGAGCGCTGTTGGCATCATCGCGCCGATATTGGCGCAAATGCAGTGCATCCAACAATCTGTTTGCGTTGTGTCACCAATGTGGATGGCGTGGGCGAAGAGCGCGCGTTTGCGTAATTAAATTCCCTGCCGGCTCCTCCAGTCTTTTAAATGGAGTTGCTGATTGTGTGCACATACGTTGTATGGGGCTCAATCAGCTCCCTCCCTTTGAAAAAGGGAGGGCCGGGTAGAGATTAAAGGTAATCATTTAATGACCGAAAAAATCTATCAAAAAGCCTGGCTATGGTACGTAGTAGCAATTGTAATTGTATTGTTGGATCAGGCGAGTAAACACGCGATTGAAGCAGCGTTTGAATACGGTGAAACAAAAGTATTTACATCATTTTTTAATTTTACGTTGGCTTATAACACCGGTGCCGCATTTAGTTTCTTGGCTGATGCCGGCGGTTGGCAACGTTGGTTCTTTGGCATTATTGCCATAGTTGCCAGTGTGTTGCTAACAGTCTGGATCGCCCGTGTAGCAGCAACCAAAGTGCGCGAAGCCTTTGCGTTGGCATTTATCCTTGGCGGTGCGGTAGGTAATCTTTATGACCGGATTGTTCATGGGCATGTAGTGGATTTTATTGTGGTGCACTATCAAGATAATTACTGGCCGGCATTTAATCTCGCCGATTCGGCAATTACGTTGGGCGCTGCCGTATTAATTATTGATATGTTGTTTGTGAAAGAGAAGAAAGCCGATGCGTGAGTTAGCCATAGGTCCGGGAACCAAAGTCACTTTGCATTTTTCATTGCAATTGGATAATGGCGATATAGTGGATTCAAATTTCGAGCGTACGCCTGCAACGTTTACTGTCGGTGATGGTAATTTGCTGCCAGGTTTTGAGAAAGCAATTTTTGGTATGTTTGAAGGTGAGCACAAAACGTTGGTAATTAAACCGGAAGATGGTTTTGGTCAACGCAATCCAAACAACATTCAGGAAATTGCACGCAGCCAATTCAGTCCGGATCTTGAATTAAGCGAAGGTTTAATGTTGTCATTTGCCGATGCGCAAAAAACTGAATTACCTGGCGTTGTCCAGCGTTTTGACGGTGAAGTTGTTGTTGTCGATTTTAATCATCCGCTTGCGGGTCGCGATATTTTATTTGAAGTTGCCATTCTGAAAATTGAACCAGTACAGGTGCATTAATCATGACTCAAATCAAGCTTGCGAATCCCCGTGGTTTTTGTGCCGGTGTTGATCGCGCAATTGATATTGTAAATCGCGCGCTGGATGTTTTTGGTGCACCTATTTATGTTCGCCATGAAGTGGTACATAACAAATTTGTGGTGGATTCCCTGCGTGAGCGCGGTGCCATTTTTGTCGATGAGGTTGAGCAAGTTCCCGATAATGTTATTTTAATTTTCAGTGCCCATGGTGTTTCCCGCGCTGTGCGTAAAGAGGCAGAAGATCGCGGCCTGCAAATTTTTGATGCGACTTGCCCGCTAGTAACGAAAGTGCATATCGAAGTAACTCGCTACAGCCGTGAAGGAAAAGAATGCATTTTAATTGGCCATGAAGGTCACCCCGAAGTGGAAGGCACTATGGGGCAATACAATACGGCTAATGGCGGTGCGATATATTTGGTTGAGGATGAGTCCGATGTTGATGCGCTTGTCGTTAACGATTCGGAAAATCTTGCCTATGTAACCCAGACAACGCTTTCTATGGATGACACTGCCAAAGTGATAGAAGCATTGCGTAATAAATTCCCCAGAATTCAGGGGCCGCGTAAAGATGATATTTGTTACGCTACTACCAATCGTCAGGACGCAGTGCGCCAGCTCGCACTGGAATGCGATTTGGTTTTAGTTGTTGGTTCACCCAATTCGTCAAACTCCAATCGTTTGCGTGAGCTTGCCGAGCGCTGCGGAACGGAAAGTTATTTAATTGACGGTCCTGATGATATCAATCCGGAATGGATAAAAAACCGCACTAGCATCGGCATTACCGCAGGTGCTTCCGCTCCGGAAATTCTGGTTAAACAGGTCATTGATAAATTAAAAACCTGCGGCGCAGAAGTTCCGGTGGAAATGGATGGTACGCCGGAGAATATTAGTTTTTCTTTGCCTAAGGCGCTGCGTATTTAGTCTGAGTGATTTAGGTTTTAGTGCATTCCTCTTCTTTAATCGGCTGAACGCGAGTTCGGCCTCCTCTCGATAAAATTAACGCAAATCCTTCCTTCTCTACTTTCGAGCACACATTAATTGTTCCCATAAGAAGTGCTCCGGCATTGGCTCGCCCTATTTGGCGGCCTTCTCCTGTGGGAATAAATGAGATGTAACTTTTCATTGGCCGATGAGTGGTTTGAATAGTTATGGGGCTATCAATTGCTGAAAATTGCTTCAGTAAGTGCTCATCAACATCTTGTCTGCCGTTGTTATTCTCGTCAATAAAAACAACCCATCCATCAATCCATTCTGTTTTTTCTACGGCGACGGTAACTCTTTTTCCAGAGGTTACCGCGGTGGATCGAGCAAGTTGAATCGCCTCGTATAAAGACATGGTTGCAGTACGGGTTTGGGTTAAATTAATTTGCCGGCTGAACGAAGGAAGGGCAAGGCTAATACAAATAGCCAGGATTGCGATTGTGGTAATTAGCTCAATTAATGACAGTCCTTTTGACATGTTTATTTTCCGTCCCTGGTGGATTGTTTATGTTGAATGTCGCGTCAGTGCGATCCATTCATGCCAATGTGCTGACCAGCTATCGACCTTTTTCGTTCGGCTTTTTGCATCTATGGTAGGCTCAATCATAAGTAAGATCCTACTCCAAAGAAAGAGGTCGGCGATATTTATGGTTTCCATAAACAGAGGTTTTACCCTGATTGAACTGCTGGTTACCATCGCGGTACTGGGTATAGCTATTAGTATTGCTGCCCCAAGTTTTAATAATCAAATCAGAAATAATAAATCCGTCACACTGAATAATGATTTTGTTTCTGCCCTGAATTTTGCGCGAACGGAGTCTATCAAACGCAGCAGAAGAGTTTCAATTTGCCCCACCACCGATAAGGTCTCATGTGATCCTGATGGTGAGTGGTCCAATGCCTGGATTGTATTTTTAGATGATGCGGCAAGTGAGTCTGATGATCCTGTGATTACCGATACCAATACCTCCATTTTGCGCTATTGGGAGAAAAAAGATCCAAAAATGAAAATTGGATTCGCCCCTGAAGGCACAATCGTAGCAGCTAAAGTCAAATCGGGTTTGGCACTAACTATTACGAAAACTATCCCGACAAATTTTGTTCGCTTTACGGGGTTAGGAACACTAGCTAAAACAGTTAACGATCAAATTGCATTTAAATCCAACATTGAAAATTGTTCTGGTTTTTCGACGGCAATTATTTTTATTGGTGTTTCTGGAATGGTGAGTTCCAACAGTGTTGCGTGTTAACGCTAGAGGGGTGGAGTAAGTGGTGCGTTCTTTTGTAAGGCAGCAAGGGGCTAGCTTAATAGAAGTTTTAGTGACGGTGCTAATCATGGCTACTGCGCTATTGGCATTATCTGCATTACAGCTTCGTTCTGTGCAATTTAGCCATAGTGCCTATTTGCGTTCGCAAGCCAATATTCTGGCATACGACATTATTGATCGCATCAGAATAAATCGCATAAATGTAGCTTCGTATTCAATTGCCTATGATGCTGATGCACCTTCTGGTGGTGGTTTGAGTGCGGTAGATCTCCGTGAATGGCGTGAAACCATTAAAAAGATAATGCCGGATGGGCTGGGGCAGGTGGAATGCAATGCTGGTGGAATCTGTACTGTATCTATTCGTTGGAGCGAACAGAATCAGTCTGGCCAAAACGATGAAGATGCAGCCGAATTTAAATTTACTACACGTGTTTAGAGGAGTTTTCATGCAGCACCAAAAAGGTTTTTCATTGGTTGAGCTCATGATTGCTTTAACGCTTGGCTTGGTGTTGATGGCTGGAGTAATGCAAATGTTTTTGGGAAGTCGTGCTGCATACTCAAACCAACAGGCAGTTGCTCATATTCAGGAGACTGGTCGGCTAGCTCTTGAATTTTTAGCGCGAGATATTCGTATGGCTGGCTATATGGGATGTTCCAGTAAAGCAATGGCGCAATTGGATAGCGTGGTTAACAGTACTAGTTTTCAGTACAACGTTGTTGGCGTTACTGCCGACGCGACCAAATCAGGAATCATTGCAATTAGAGGATATTCATCAGAACCAACTGGTTCTGATTTATCTCCTGATCCCTTGGCTGGGACAGATTTATTGACGATTACCCGATCACCTGAATCTGATATTACTGTTACTAGAAACAAAGAAACAAACACGTTATTCGGGAGGCTTAGTCGAGTAGATGATGCTTCATGTCCTGATGACAGTGATCGACTTGATGGCGTGTGTAAGCTTGATATGTTGATTGTAACTGACTGCAAAAAGGGCCGTGTTTTTCAAGCAACAAATATTACAAGCTCATCTGATGAAATTCACATTACTCATGGTGCATCTGGTCCTCCGGGGAATAAAACTCCCGGGTGGGGTGGGGTATCTGACGCTACAAATAATTATGAAGAGGGTTCGCAAATTTTAAAAATAGAGCGAACTACTTATTACATTGCAAAGGGGAGATCCGGACGTCCTAGTTTATGGCAAAAAACAGGAAGTCAAACGTATGAAATACTCGAAGGTGTCGAGAATATGTATATCACCTACGGCAGGGACACAAATGGCGATGGTATTCCTGATACTTACAACACGGCTGCAGAAGTTGATGCAGCTGGCGCAGTGAATTGGTTTAACGTTTTGAGTGTGCGTTTGCAGTTATTAGTGCAGAGTATGGAAGATGGTGTTTTGCCTGAAAAACAAATTTATTCGTTTGGAACAGAAACAAATAAAGAAGCAACAGATCATCGCTTGCGTCAGGTTTTTATTAGCACTATTGGTATTCGCAGTCGCCTGAAGTAATTCGGGTTTGAATTTGTTAAGAGGTTATATGGCCATCAACAAGTATATGCATCGTCGAACAGCGCTTCCTTATTCCCAGCAAGGTGTGGTGTTGATTATAGGTTTAATAATGGTGTTGTTGATGGCGATTATTGGTGTATCTGCAATTCGCGGCAGCAATATGCAGGAATTAATGGTAGGAAATATGAAAGACCGTAACCAGGCATTTCAGGCTGCTGAGGCTGGATTAAGAGTTGGTGAATCTCAGATGCAAACGAGTGGAGACACGTTGGTGTTTGAAAATAAAGATGGATTATTCACTAACCAAAACCTTGCCGGCTCTTTGCTGGGTTCTGTGTCTCTATGGGGTGAAGATATTTGGAAAACTCATGCAGTTAGCATAGGTAAATCAAAGCTGGATTTAGGTTTGCCAAAACAGCCGGACTACGTTGTAGAGCGGCTAGAAGTTGGAGCGTCGGGCGCTTCTGCATCAGGTGATGCAATTGAATATGGCGCTAACGTAGAGGAGGCTGGTCCCTCAGTGCTGTATCGAATAACCAGTCGCGGGTTTGGTGCGAGTGAGTCATCGATTGTTATTTTGCAATCAACTTATAGAGTGCAGCATTAATAAATGGCAAATACAACAGTATTTGATGTGTTGTCAGACAACTTTGTTAGTAAAGGTGATGTTATGTTTCAACAAACCAAAAAATCATCAAATAGAATTTCACTACAAAGATTGAAGCTTGTCAGTGTATTTCTTTGGGTGTGCTTGGTAAGTCCTTTTTCGTCTGCATTGGACTTATCACAAAAGCCGCTATTCATTGGTCAATCCGCAAAGCCAATTGTTATGTTGGCCATGTCTCGTGATCAGGAGCTTTCTTATAAAGCCTATCCAGACTATTCAAATTTGGATGGCGGCTTTTTGAGTGCTAAAGATTTGACTTATCGCAATGATTTTAACTACTACGGTTATTTTAATTCAAAGTGGTGTTACTCATATGCTGCAGATACTTCGGATACAAAAAAAAGTCATTTCGAACCAGCTTATGCGACGGTTGATCATAAATGTACCGATGCAAGTGGGGAATGGAGCGGTAATTTTTTAAACTGGGCCACTATGACAAGAATGGATATCGTACGCAAAGTGTTATTTGGCGGTAAGCGCGATGTTGATAATGCAAAATCTGGAACTACGGAAGCTGTTACGATTCTTGAACGTGCTTTTTTGCCAAAAGATAGCCATGCATTTGCAAAGGTATATAAAGGAGGGGATGGGGCTGTTAGTGATTATACTCCTTACTTTGATTCTGAAATTACCATTTGTAATGTCTCTACTGCTGCGGACGGATATCCAACAATTCGTGTTGCAAAAGGTGTATGGAATAACTGGTCGCACACTGAAATTCAGCAATGTCAATGGCGTAGTACTGCAGCTGATAAAACTAATCTGGATGCAAAGCAAACCACTTCACCAACGAGAGCAGACGATAAGCTGGCCGAACTGGTTGCGAAAGTAAAAGTGTGTGTTGCTGGTAAAGATGTAACGGGAAATATATATAATCCTTCAGATACTGCTACGGCTTCAGCGGGTTGTTTTTCTTATGAATCGGGCTCTTACAAACCAGTTGGTATTCTTCAAAAAAAATATGACAGTATTAATTTTGGTTTAGTAACTGGTTCTTGGGGGAAACCTGGTTCAGGTGGGGTTTTGCGTAAAAAAGCAGGCCCTATTGCTGGTTTAACTGATTCCGGGAGCACTGACACAGTTAATGAGTTTTCAACGAGCACAGGAGTATTTAATACTGGCGTAACGGGGATAATTCATAATTTAAGCTTGTTCAAAATAGTGAAATATTCTTTCGCTGATAATAAATATGGGAATAATGATGATTGGCGTAACCCAATTGGAGAAATATATGCAGAAACCCTTCGTTACTTAATGGGTAAAGCCTCTCCAAAATTTGATGCAAATGAGATTACTGAAACCAGTGCGTTGACCAGAGTTACGACTTGGAATGATCCTTTGCCTGCAGAATCATGGTGTACAAATTGCTCCATCATTGTGTTGTCGAGCGGCCCAAATTCTTATGATGGTGATGATTTAACTGATGCATATTTAAAAGATATTAATGCCAGTTTTGATCGCGCTGCGTTGGATAACGTTATAGATTCAATTGCCGCTAATGAGTTTGGCAGTCAAACAAATAAATTTTTTGTTGGGCAGCCATTTAATACTGATGGAAAAACGCTTAATACTGACTTATCTAAACAATGCTCGGCTGTCAGTGTAAAACTCTCAACCCTCAGAGGACGGTGCCCTGAATATCCAACTGGTCAGGGGACTTATGCTATCGCTGGGCTTGCTTACTATGCGCGTAAAAATGATATGCGCCCTTCGTTAAGTGGAACTCAGTCAATTTCCACATATGCCGTGGAGCTATCGGAAGGCTTACCTGCTTTTACAATTCCAGTTGGAAGCGGAAATGTATCATTTGTCCCTGTGTGCACCAACAATACTCACGCAAATGCATGTTCTCTGGTTGGTGTTAGAGTGGAAAATATCGTTAATGATACTGCGGGAAATCCAATATCAGGACGCTATCTATTTTACTGGGAGGATCAGCCGTGGGGATCGGACTATGATATGGACGCTGTTCAGCGTATAGAGTTTTGTGTTGGCGCTGCCTGTAGTGATTCAGCGGTAGGGAGTAACCAAATAAAAATTACCAATACGCTTCCCTATTGGAATACTGGAACACCCAGAATGCATATGAGTTATACGATTCAGGGGCTGGCGGATGAAGCAGATAACAAATTAAGAGATGATGCGTGGGTGACTCGTACTAACCCCGCCAAGCACGGTTTTGTTGATTCAACTGGAAAGGCAATTCTTTCATCCCTAGGGAGAGATGACTGGTATAACGCAATGGATGGTGCCGATCCATTACCTGCTAACAATGTTGCACTGAATTATATTTATAAACACACTGCTATTTATAATGCGAGTTCAAGCTCTACCTTGGCAGCAAGTCTTACCGGCTTGAAAACACCATTATTTTATGCAGCCAAATATGGCAAATTTGATAACTCGGACGGAGATGGAATTCCAAACCAAACGAAAGAATGGGATCAAAATAATATTCGTGGCGAATCCGGAGCGGACGGCTTGCCTGATAACTATTTCGTTATGAAAAATCCCGCTCTACTTGAAACTGGCATTATCAACATGATTGATTCAATTGTGAGAGAGGGAGCTAGTGGTGCAGGTGTAGCTACTAACTCGACACGATTGGATAATGGTACGGTTGTGTACCAGGCTTTGTTCAATACCGACGGTTGGCATGGGGAAATTGCTGCTTATAAAGCATCGGCTACTAGCAGTGGAAGTTTTACCAAACTTTGGACTACTCGTGGACAGTTCACTTCAGAGTCGGGGCGTAATATATTGAGTTATAACCCTGTTGATAAAAAAGGAATTGATTTTAAGGTCAGTGCGTGGAGCACATTGAGTACTGCGCAAAAAGCTGCGTTAGGAACGAAAACGGCTGACCGCCAAAATGTTATGAAATGGGTTCGGGGAGAGGATGTTACAGGTTATCGAACTCGCATAATGAGCGATGGAACGACACGCAATTTGCTAGGCGATATTGTTAACTCCACACCGGTATTTGCCGGTGGAGCGAGCGAGGGGCATGAAAAATTGAGTGCTACCTATGGTGGTACATTGTATAAAGATTATATAAAAGACACAAAAAACACACGACTAAATGTACTTTACGCAAACTCAAACGATGGAATGCTCCATGCAATTAATGCGAACTGTACTATTACCGATAAAGGTGATTGTGGCAAAGAAGTGTTTGCTTACGTTCCATCGATGATATATGGGAAATTACCTCTTGTTGCTGCAAGCACTTATGGTAAATCAACTTCGCATCAATATTTAGTTGATGGGCCTATCAGCATTGGCGACGCTTACATTACCAGGCACGATGATTCCACCAGACGCTGGCGCAATATTTTGGTGGGCACTATGGGGGCGGGAGCTAGAGGTATTTTTGTTCTTGATGTGACTGATCCAAATAGTTTTGATAAAAGTGATGTACTTTTTGAAATCACCGCTGCATCTATGCCGGAAATCGGCAATGTTTTTGGGCGTCCCTATATTGCACCGATAGATGGACGTTGGAAAATAGTTTTAGGTAATGGATATAACAGCGGCGATGGTCTTGCTTATTTATTGGTTATTGATTTAGAGAATCCGTTTGATACTGGCCTGACTAAAAAAATTGCAACCAATACGTCGGTAAATAACGGATTATCTGCTCCAACGTTGTATAGGGAAACTCTGGCTGATCCGATTCAATTTGTGTATGCCGGTGATCGTCTGGGCAACATGTGGAAGTTTAATTTGAAATCGGGATTAGGTTCTGCGAAACCAGCTTTTGGATCTTCCCCGAACTTCAACCCGCTATTTAAGGCTGAAAAAAATTCAATCGTTCAGCCTATCACTGCTGCACCAACGCTAGGTTTTAAAGATGGAAAAGTAGTTGGTGGTAAAGATGCAGTAATGGTCTATTTCGGCACGGGTAGTTATCTCAATGATAACGATGTAACAAATGTTGATATACAAAGTTTTTACGGTATTGCCGATGAGCTAGATAGTACATCAGGAGTATCGGGGCGTTCATCATTGCATCAAAAAACAATGACGACCAGTGGTCCAGAACGGACAGTGAATGACAATGGAACAGCTCCGTCCAAACCTGATTGGCGTACTCACAAGGGATGGTATCTGGATTTTGATGCAGGAGAGAGAGTTACTAATAAAGCGGTATTGGCTTATGATCGGGTGATCTTTTCTACTCTTATCCCGAAAACAGACGGTTGTTCATTTGGTGGTGCTGGTTGGTTAATGGAGCTGGTTGGTGTAGGTGATACCAGTATCGCGCCTTTGAATGCATCACTTTTAGCTAAAAACGGCACAAAATTAGAAAACTTTATCCCTGGTGAAATTACGCGGTTGCGAAATGCAGATACAAGTACTTCAAGCGATACATTAGTGTATAGCGATATTATTGGTGTGCTTAAGGCAGTGCCTTTGAAAGGCGGTGTGCCTAGTGATGATACAGGAAGAATGTCTTGGCGCCAGCTCCAATAACAAGGTGATATGAATGCAAAGAAATACAGGTTTTAGTTTGATTGAATTGTTAATAGCACTTGCTATCATCGGTATCTTGGCTGCTATTGCTTATCCATCTTATGTTGATTCAGTAAGAAAAAGTAATCGTTCTGATGCGATCGGTGAGCTCAGTGATTTATCGGTGCGTTTGCAAAGGTGCTACACCATGTATAGCACCTTTACTCCTGAAGAAGGGCGTTGCGATATTGTTGATTTGTTGAAAACGAGTGGGGGTGTAACATCAAAAGGTGGTTTTTATGTCATCACCGGCAGTGATTTTGATAGAACAACGTTTACTCTGACTGCTGCACCGGTAAGTGGTAAAACCCAGGCTAAAGATTATTCTTGCGCAAGTTTTAGTCTGGATCACAAAGGAACTAAAATCGCAAAAAATAGTGATGGGACGGAAACTACAGATGAATGTTGGTAATTTCTAAAAAATGAAGGGCGCAATGTGCGGATGCCTGCTGTTGCGCCTTATTAAAGCTAGTTGGTAAAAATTTATTATTTATTCATCATCCAACCCCAATTTCTGCAGCCTGTACCTTAACGATCTAAAACTTATCCCCAGATGTTTGGCCGCCAACGTTTTATTCCATCTCGCTTTTTCCAGAGCATTGCATAATATTTCTTTTTCGACATCCTGCAAGTAGTCATCCAAAGAAGGATATTCAGCGCAGCGGGCAGGGTAATCGACTGCGCCTGCATTGTTGCGCGAAGTTGTTTTTCCAGGATGTGAATACGTTTTTTCAGTTTGGTCATTTGGGCTGTCACGCAATTGCAAATCATGACTATCAATCGTATTGCTTTCGCACAACGTAAATGCGCGCTCCAGAATGTTTTCCAATTCGCGGACGTTGCCGGGAAAGTGATAGCTGTAAAGTAGTTGCTGCGCATTTGTAGATAATTTTGGTGCAGGTAGATTTATTTCTGCTGCTAACTTGTTAAGTAAATGTTGTGTGAGCAGAGGGATATCTTCACGGCGTTCACGTAGTGGTGCAACTGCGAGTTGAATAACGTTCAAACGATAAAATAAATCCTGGCGAAAGCGGCCTTCTTTAACTTCTATTTCCAGATTTTTGTGGGTTGCACAGAGAATGCGTACATCAATGGCAAGCTCTTCAGCCGCGCCCACCGGGCGTACAGATTTTTCCTGGATCGCTCGCAATAATTTTACTTGCATGTCGAGCGGTAAATCCGCGACTTCATCAAAAAATAAGGTTCCTCCTTCTGCTGCCTGGAATAAACCAATCTTGTCTTGATGTGCCCCTGTAAAGCTGCCTTTCTTGTGACCAAAGAATTCGCTTTCCATTAATTCGCGCGGGATAGCGCCGCAATTGACGGCGACAAAGGGATTGCCTGAACGCGGGCCAAGGTCGTGAATGGAATGGGCAACCAGTTCTTTTCCTGAACCTGACTCACCGCTGATGTAAACCGGCGCTTGTGAACGGGCAAGTTTTTCTATGCTGCGGATTAAATCCTGAATTGCTTTTGAATCACCGATAATTGGTGTGACCTTGGGCAATGGTTGCGGCGCTAATTGGCTGGACTCGATGGCGGTGTTGACCAGTTTACGTAGTGTCGCTAAATCGACCGGCTTGGAAATAAAATCAAATGCACCGGCTTTCATTGATTCAATCGCGGTATCTATGCTGCCGTGTGCTGTAATGACTGCAACGGGGAGTTGTGGTTGGTGTTGCTGGATAAACTCAACAATTTCCAGCCCGTTACCGTCAGGCAAGCGCATGTCGGTCAGGCATAAATCATATGTATATTGTGCAAGCAATTGCTTTGCTTGATTGACGTTCGCAGCACTGTGAGTCTCAATTTGCATTCTGCCCAGGGTGATTTCCAACAGTTCGCGAATATCGGGTTCATCGTCAATAATCAGAACTTGTTTTTGAGCCATGGTGGATCCTTTATTTAATTCGCTTTTTCGGGATGGGCGAGCTGTAAATGGAAGCAGCTTTCACCGTGCGCCGTGCGCTTATAGGAAATAATTGCCTGATTGGCCTCGCATAATTCTTTGCAAATATAGAGCCCCAAACCTGAACCGGTATTCTCGGTAGTAAAAAATGGTTCAAATAAATGGCGGGCATTTTCGTCGCTAATTCCAGGGCCAAAATCTACTATTCGAATATAGGGCTGTTGATGGGTAACGTCTACACCAATTTCAATTCTCAGTGCAGGCTTTCCGTGGCGGATACCGTTGTCAAATAAATTGGTGAGCACCTGTTGTAGTTGGCTGGTATCAAATTTAGCCTGTAATTGCTTGGGGGAGCTTTCATCATCATAAGGATAGTCATGCTGCTGTTCGCTGATATTTTTTTCCAGTAATGAAATCTCCAATTGGTTGCCATTACTTTTGCCTGATTTGTAATCGGAAATAAAATTGGGCAACCAATACTGCAAAATAATATGTTCCGGCTTTGCCGCTCTGCGGCGCGACAGTTGCAGGATGTTTTCAATAATCTGGTTTACTCGTTTGCTGTGATTGTTGATGATGTCCAGCAAACGATGATCACTTTGGGGAATCGTTTGCGACTCTCCCAGTAGTTGGCTTGCATGACTAATGGCACCAAGCGGGTTGCGGATTTCATGGGCAATGCTTGCTGTTAATCGCCCCAGTGAAGCCAGTTTTAATTGTTGGGCTTGCTGGTTTAATGAGCGGACATCTTCTAGAAAAATTAATATTTCCGTCGGATTTCCTTGCTCCAGATGTGCAAAGTTCACTTTGATTTCGGCAGCGGCTTGCCCCTCAATTTTCATTTGGGGGGAATGATCATTTATGTTTCGTATCCAGGATTGATACTTTCTATAGAGTTCAGGGAATCTTTCCAGCTTGAGGTTTTCATCAGGAGTTACATGTGCGCCTAACAACTTGATGGCTGATTGGTTCCAAAGCTCCATTTCAAGATTTTTATTCAGAACTACTATGCCTGTGCGCATGCGTTCAACAATCAGTTGTGCAAGTTTTTGCAGGTGCGCAGCGTGATCTGCCTGGGCTTGGGCTTCAGCATAGGAAACGCGAATTTTTTTGGTAAGGTGTTGAAAAAGCAGAGCGGTTAAAAACGCTAAAGCGCCGAGAGTGCCAGAAGCAAAAATTGCCTTATTATCCTGCGTAAGAATCAAAAAGCGATATGCTCCCTCACTTAAAACAACTAACGTAGTAATTGCTGCGAGAAAAAATGAAACTCGTTCTCGCAGCATAATGCCACCGGCGGCAATAGCGACTAGTAGCAGATAACCCAATCCGCTAATCGCACCGCCACTGGAATGCATCAGCAGGCTGATTGCGACAACATCTACAAGCAGGGAGCCGAAAAGTTTCCGCTGGGAGGGCGCGAATTTGAGCTGCCACATCACAATCAGGGTCATGCAGTTGATCGCTGTATAAGCTGCCGATGTGTATAAGAATAAGATCGGATTGTCATTGCCCAATATTCTGGGGGCAAACTTTAATTCAAACATTATCAACAGAAGGCTGCCCAGCAGGGTGCGATAATAGGTGTAAACCCGCAGCAGGTCGTAGGGGTTATAGTTACGGGCATCGCTGGGTGAAAACTTGTTCATCTGCGGTTGGATCCTGAGTGAGGAATGGTTGTGCAAAATCCGCTTGGCTTTAATAGGCCTGATCGCGGACAATGCGCGCCTTTGGCGAGTTTACAGGGCATGCTGCCCGGTTGCTGCGCGCAACGTCTACTGCCAGCACTCGCATTCCGTTTTTTCCGGTTATTTTCAGGGCGCTTATGTTGCCATTAAAGTTAGTTCTTTCCCAAGTGAATACGCTGGTAGGTGATATCCCCGGCAATACTGCCAAGGTCATCGCCGTCGCACGTGCGACGCTGGATCAAGGTACAGTTGATGCGATTTTATTTCCCGAGCTGACACTGACGGGTTACCCACCTGAAGATTTGCTTTTGCGTCCAAGTCTTGAGCTGCGAATTGAGCGCGCGCTGCAAGAGATTCAGGCGGCGAATTTGCCGGTGGCGCTGGTGATTGGCTATCCGCGAGTTCGCGATGGCAAGTTGTACAACATGGCGGGTGTTATCCAGAATGGAAAGTTGATTGCTGAATATGCCAAGCAATGCCTGCCCAATTACCAGGTATTTGATGAGAAACGCTATTTTGTTGCGGGCGACAAGCCTTGCGTGTTTGATTTGAACGGTGTACCCACGGCACTCAGTGTTTGTGAAGATATCTGGTTTCCCGAACCAATGGCGCAAGCCAGTGCTGCCGGGGCCAGGCTAATGCTCAATCTGAATGCTTCTCCCTATCATCAGGGCAAGCAGCAAGCGCGCGAGGCGGTGGTTGCCGCGCGCGCGCGCGAAGGCCTAATGCCGGTGGTGTATACCAATTTGGTCGGCGGCCAGGATGAGTTGGTGTTTGATGGCGGATCCGTTGTGGTTGATGCATCGGGTCAGACCTGCTTCCGTGCCCCGGCGTTTGCTGAAGGGGAATATTCAGTTGATCTGTTTTGGGATCAGCAGCAAATCTCCATTCCATCTCAATCATTGGAAATAATCCCTGATAATTTGGCAGCGGTGTATCAAGCGCTGGTTGTTGGTATGCGCGATTATGTGACCAAAAACCGCTTCAAAGGTGTGGTTCTGGGATTGTCCGGCGGCATTGATTCCGCGTTGGCGTTAGCGATGGCGGTCGATGCTCTGGGCGCAGATCGTGTTGAGGCGGTAATGATGCCATTTCGTTACACCTCTGATTTGAGTAAGAACGATGCGGCCGATGAAGCGGCGCGCCTCGGTGTGCGTTATAGCTCCATTTCCATTGAGCCAATGTATGAAGCCTTTATGGCTGCTCTGGCGGATGAGTTTGCCGGTACCAAGCGGGATGCCACCGAAGAAAACCTGCAGGCTCGTTGCCGCGGTGTGTTGCTCATGGCGATTTCCAACAAGAAAGGCTATCTGGTGTTAACGACCGGCAACAAAAGCGAAATGGCGGTGGGTTATTCCACGCTCTATGGTGATATGGCCGGTGGTTTTGATGCGCTGAAAGATGTACCTAAAACCCTGGTGTTTGCGTTGTCGCGTTACCGCAATACCATCAGCCCGGTAATTCCGGAAACTGTGATTACCCGTCCGCCGTCGGCAGAATTAGCGCCGGATCAAAAAGATGAAGACAGTTTGCCTCCCTATGACATCCTCGACCAGATTCTGGCTTTATACATTGAGCAGGATTTGAGCGCAGAAGCCATAATTGCCCGTGGCTTTAATCGTGAGCAGGTTGAGCGCGTGGTGCGATTGGTTGATATCAACGAATATAAGCGCCGCCAGGCACCGATTGGTATTCGCATCACCCAGCGCGGCTTTGGCCGCGATCGTCGCTACCCGATTACGTCTGGCTGGAAAATGGGAGATTAATGATCCCCAAAATCAAAAGGCCGCAAATGCGGCCTTTTGATACGAACCGGAACATTATTCCGGTCGGGAAGCAATGGTAGATGCAGGCTTATACTGCGGATCGTACTGTGCACGGGTATCGAATCCAGTAATCTCATCTTTGCTGAAAATGCCGAGCGTTAACCATGCCAGTACACGCGATTTACCATTGTTGTACATGAACTCCTGATTAAAACTGCCATTTTTCTCCAGTGCAGGATAGTCTGGATAATTGAGCTTCAGAATTTCCAGTGTTTGTTCTGCCTGGGTATTCATTTTCAACAGATAGTAGCCTTGTACCATGGTTGCTAAGGCATCGGGAATTGCCGGTGTTTGCGGGAAGTTTTCCAATACATAGCGGCCGCGCCCCAGGGCGGCGATATAGGCGCCGCGCTTGAAGTAGTAGTTAGCGGCATGGATTTCATAGCGGGCCAGATAGTTACGCAAATAAATCATGCGTTTTTTAGCGTCGGCGGCGTAGGTACTATCAGGGAAACGATTCAGTAATTGGGTAAAGTTGGCGAGTGATTCGCGCGCAGCACCTGGATCGCGCATGGTGGTATCTACTGGCATTACACGCTCAAACATGCCTTTGTCTTTGGTGAATGAACTCATCCCCAGCATATAGTAGGCATAGTCCACATTACGGTGCTGAGGGTGCAAACGGATAAAACGATTGGCGGTGGCAATGGCTGCATCCGGTTCATCTGAACTGTATTGTGCGTAAATAAGCTCCAGCTGCGCCTGATCTGCATAAGTACCGAACGGGAAGTTTTCTTCCAGCGAGTTCAGGTTTTTGATTGCAGATTCCCACTGGCTGTTTTCGAGTTGTTTGGTGGCGGCGTTGTACAAATCCGCTTCGGTAGTGTATTCAGGCTCCTTGGAAGAGCAGGCAGTCAGCAGGACAGCAGTGCTGAGCAACAAACAGGGCAGGACGCGCATAGGGTTATAGACTCTTATCTCGACAATTTTAGGCCCCGATTCGCGGGGCAGGGTATTTAAACACAGAGCTTGGCGGATACCAATCTGGCAGAAAGAAAAGCTCCTGATTTCCACTGTGTTGACGTTCAATCCGGTCAACACAGCTTTACTTGAGGTTATTGAATGAAAGATGTGTTTGACCTGAGTGCCCAGGTCCCGATCCAGATGAACGGCATGCGCTTCGACCAGATCGCCTCGGAGTTGTTCCCCGACTTTTCCCGTTCGCGATTACAAAGCTGGATCAAAGATGGCCAGCTCAAAGTGGACGGCCGTATTGCCAAACCCAAGGATAAGTTAATTGGTGGCGAATTCCTGGAGCTCAAAGCGGAACTGGAAGCCCAGGGCGAATGGGAGCCGGAAGAGATCCAGTTGGATATCATCCATGAAGATGATGACCTGATTATCATCAATAAACAGGCTGGTTTGGTCGTTCATCCTGCCGCCGGTAATTACACCGGCACTTTGGTGAATGCGCTGATCAATCACATCCCCGGGTTGGTTAACTTGCCGCGCGCTGGCATTGTGCATCGCCTGGATAAAGAAACAACCGGTTTGATGGTGGTTGCCAAAACCCTGGAAGCCCATACTGATTTGGTGGAGCAATTGGCGGATCGTACCGTAAACCGAGAATACGAAGCGGTTGCTGTTGGTGCGATGACTGGCGGTGGTACCGTAGATGCACCTATGGGGCGCCACCCGATTCAGCGCAAATTGATGGCAGTGTTGAGTGCGGGTGGCAAGCGCGCTGTTACTCACTATCGCGTGGCCAAGCGTTATCCCAGCCACACACATATTCGCGTGAAGCTGGAAACTGGTCGTACCCATCAAATTCGTGTGCATATGGCTCACATTGGCCACGCATTGGTTGGCGACCAAACCTACGGCAGTCGTTTCAAAATCCCCAAAGGCGCGAACCAGCATTTGATCGATGCCCTGAAAAACTTCCCTCGCCAGGCATTGCATGCCTTTAAATTGGGTTTGGAGCATCCGGGTACCGGCGAATATACCGAGTGGACTGCACCATTACCGGAGGATTTTAAAAACCTGCTGGACGCACTCAATACAGGTTATACCCTTGCTGATGACTGATTTATCCGGAATTACACCGGCGTGGCCAATCCCTGCCGGTGTCGGGGCATACATCAGTACGCGGGCAGGTGGTTTTAGCCTGGTGCCCTACGCCAGCAATAATTTTGGCTTGCATGTAGGCGATGATCCGCTCGCCGTTGAACAAAATCGCCAGCAGCTAGGTGAACAATTAACGCTCGCAAAAACACCGCAATGGTTGGAACAGGTACATGGCGTCAAAGTAGTCAATGCAAAAAGTGATGGCGTAGTTCGTACTGCCGATGGCAGCTACAGTAACCTGCGTGGCCAACCTTGTTTGGTGATGACTGCCGATTGCCTGCCAATTTTACTGTGCGACAAGCAAGGCACCCAGGTTGCGGCATTGCACTGTGGCTGGCGCAGCCTGGCGAAAGGAATTTGCGCGCGCGGCCTGCAAAAGTTTAGTGGCAATCCGGGTGATATTCTTGCCTATCTTGGCCCCGCTATATCCCAACCACATTTTGAGGTGGGTGTGGATGTGCTGGAGGCATTCTTTAAGAGTGCACGCAGTCACGAGCATCGTGAGCACATCGCTGCCGCGTTTGTTTCTGCGCATCGCCCGCTGCATTTTTTTGCGGATATCTACGCGCTCGCCCGTGCCGAATTAAATGTCTTGGGGGTTGATGCAATTTATGGTGGTGACTATTGTACTTACGCTGAAAAAGATCGCTTTTATTCTTTTCGGCGAGATAAAGCCACTGGAAGGATGGCAAGCCTGATCTGGTTGGAATAATTTTTCAGGTTGAATCCAAATACAGCCTGTTTGTGTCTTATGAATTGATGGCGATTGTTACTTATTTGAAACCACTCACAAGGAATATTTTATGGATCTCGATCAAATCGAAAAGCTGAATGACCTGAAACAAAAAGGCCTGATCACGGAGGAGGAATATCAGCAAGCGAAAGAACGTATTCTGGGCGCACAAGCAAGCGCTCAGGCGAATGCGCAAGTTCAACCGCACACCATTATGCAGACCAACAATTACGACTACGCCATGGTCTTGCACCTCACGCAATTCTGTTCCTGGCTGTTTCCGTTTTTGGGGATAATTGTGCCGTTAATTATGTGGCAATCCAAAAAAGACGATGCTTATGTTGATCAGCAAGGTCGGGTAGTTATGAACTGGGTATTCAGTGCCATTATTTACGCGATTGTCGGAATTATTTTGTGTTTTATCGTAATCGGCATTCCATTATTGATTCTGCTATTTATTTGCTCGATTGTGTTTACCATTATGGGTGCTATCGATGCCAACAAAGGCATCATCAAAAACTACCCGCTTACTATCAAATTTTTTGATGTGAAAGAAACGCCGCGCCCTGGCAGCACCGATGCGAGCTCTACTGGCCAGAATTGATCTGGCGCAACGATTGGTCTTTCTTTTCAAGCAGGTTTGCCGGCCTGCTTGAAAAGTGACTTCCCGCCCCCACGTTTGCTTCAACCGATTAGTCACATCGCGCTTGAGGTAATCCATGCGTATCGACCGTTTAACAAACCAATTACAAGTTGCTCTCTCTGATGCTCAATCAATTGCATTGGGGCAGGATCACAGCCAACTGGATCCCGGCCACTTATTGCTCGCTATGATCGATCAAAAAGGTGCGGGCAGTGTGCGTCTGTTGTTAAGTCAGGCCGGTTTTGATATTGCCGGTTTACGCACATCATTAAATGAATATCTGGAAAATTTACCGCAAATTAAAAATCCCACAGGCGAAGTAACTATGTCGCCGGATATGGTGCGTTTGCTGAATCTTGCTGATCGTCATGCGCAAAAAGTAGGTGATAAATTTGTCTCTAGTGATTCCGTGCTGGTTGTATTGATGACGGAATCCCAAGGCACTGTTGCTGAGTTGCTGAAAAAATTTGGCAATGCACAACGTTTGCAGCAGGCGATACAAAAAGTGCGCGGTGGTGACACTGTCGATGATGCAGATTCCGAAGGCAATCGCCAGGCACTGGAAAAATACACGGTAGATTTAACCGCGCGTGCCGAAGCGGGCAAGCTGGATCCGGTGATTGGTCGCGACGATGAGATTCGCCGCACCATCCAGGTACTGCAGCGCCGCAGCAAAAATAATCCGGTATTAATTGGCGAGCCGGGCGTCGGTAAAACCGCCATTGTGGAAGGTCTTGCACAACGCATCGTCAATGGTGAAGTACCGGAAGGTTTAAAAGATAAACGGCTATTGTCACTTGATCTTGGCGGCTTGCTTGCCGGTGCAAAATTTCGCGGTGAATTTGAAGAGCGCTTGAAATCAGTGATCAATGAACTGGGCAAGCAGGAAGGCCGCATCATTTTATTTATCGACGAATTGCACACCATGGTCGGCGCCGGGAAAGGCGAAGGTGCTATGGATGCCGGCAATATGCTTAAGCCGGCGTTGTCGCGCGGCGAATTACATTGTGTGGGCGCAACTACGCTCGATGAATATCGCAAATATATTGAAAAAGATGCAGCACTCGAGCGCCGCTTCCAGAAAGTGTTGGTAGATGAACCCAATGAAGAAGATACCATCGCTATTTTGCGTGGCTTGAAAGAACGCTACGAAGTTCACCACGGTGTGGATATTACCGACTCAGCAATTATCGCCGCTGCAAAATTATCGCAACGCTATATCACTGATCGTCAATTGCCCGATAAGGCAATTGATTTGATCGATGAAGCCGCTAGCCGTATCCGCATGGAAATCGATTCCAAGCCGGAAGAGATGGATCGCCTTGAGCGCCGTTTGATTCAATTAAAAATTGAACGGGAAGCGGTGAAAAAAGATGAAGATGAAGCGAGCAAAAAGCGCTTGGCTAAAATCGATTTGGATATCGATAAAATCGAACGCGAATATGGTGACCTGGAAGAAATATGGCGCGCTGAAAAAGCAGCGCTACAAGGTTCCCATGAAATTAAAAGCCAATTGGAGCAAGCGCGTTTTGAATTGGAAGAAAAGCGCCGCAAAGGTGACCTTGCGCGGATGAGTGAATTGCAATACGGCATTATTCCTCAGCTTGAAAAGCAACTGGATATGGCTGGCCAAGCGGAAATGATGGAAATGAAATTGCTACGCAATAAAGTCAGCGATGAAGAAATTGCAGAGGTGGTTTCCAAATGGACGGGTATTCCGGTTTCCAAAATGCTCGAAGGTGAGCGCGAGAAATTATTGCGTATGGAGGACTCGCTGCATAAACGTGTAATTGGCCAACACGAAGCGGTAGTTGCTGTGGCTAATGCGGTGCGCCGTTCGCGTGCGGGGTTAAGTGATGCCAATCGTCCTAATGGATCATTTTTGTTTTTGGGGCCGACGGGGGTGGGTAAAACCGAATTGTGTAAATCGTTGGCAGAGTTTTTATTTGATACCACGGATGCCTTGGTGCGTATCGATATGTCCGAATTTATGGAAAAACATTCCGTTGCACGTTTGATTGGTGCACCCCCGGGATATGTGGGTTATGAAGAGGGCGGTTATCTGACTGAAACCGTGCGTCGCAAACCTTATTCTGTGGTGTTGCTGGATGAAGTGGAGAAAGCACATCCGGATGTATTCAATATTTTATTGCAAGTTTTGGACGACGGGCGTTTGACGGACGGCCAGGGGCGTACGGTGGATTTTCGCAATACTGTGATTGTAATGACGTCTAACCTCGGCTCGGATCGTATCCAGGAATTGGCGGAAGATAAATCCTTCGATACCGTGAGTTTTGATAGCTTTGTGAGTGATGACATTAACAATTCACTCAATAACGAAAATCGTTACAACGCAATGAAAGATGCAGTAATGGAAGTTGTTAGTGGGCATTTCCGTCCGGAATTTATCAACCGTATTGATGAAGTTGTTGTGTTTCATCCGCTTGGTCGCGAACAAATTCGCGGTATTGCTGACATCCAATTGGAATTGTTGCGTAAACGTTTGGCAGAGCGAGAATTAAGTTTGGAACTGGAAGATGACGTGATGGATAAACTTGCCAGTGTGGGCTTTGATCCGGTGTATGGTGCGCGTCCATTGAAACGCGCTATACAGCAGTTAATTGAAAACCCGCTGGCACAGGACATTCTTGGCGGCAAGTTTGCCCCCGGCTCAATTATTCACGGGAAGTTGCTAGGCGATAAAATTGTTTTTGATCCTAAGCGCTTGAACTAATGATCGTGTCATAAAAAAACGGCCATCTGTAAATGCAGATGGCCGTTTTTTTTACGGAACTCTTGGTTAGTAGGAAAGAATCAGCAGGCTTGATTGGCAACCGCTTGAAACATCGCTCTCTGCCTGGCCTTTTCTGTTTCTTCCATTATGACTTTTTCGCCTTTTTCATTGGTTGTTCTAATCGGCGCGCCGGAGTCTATGATTTCCAGGTTTTGTTTGGCCTTGGTGCAACGCTCCGGATCTTTGAGCGAATCAGTTTGCCCTGAATCAGTTTGTGTTTGCTGTGTGTTTTGTGGTGTTGGTGTAGCCGGTACAGGGGTTGGATCACTGTGACCGGTGCGGGTTTTTACCAATTTGGCCTGCACATCTTTGGGAGGATGTTCTCCGTAGTGAACCACCCCTTTGCTGTCCGTCCAGGTATAAACCTTGCCATCTTTGGCAGCACCGGGATTTGATAGGGTAACGGCCATCAATAGAACAGAGGATGCCATCAAAACAGAGGAGAACTTCATGATCATTGCCTTGGGTTATAACCAGTTGAATGCAGCAACTATAGACGCTATCGGGCACCAGTGAAACTGCGGCGCCCAAATCTGTGAGCGAGTGCAAGCCCTGAATCGCCTGCCGTAATGCTTCAATCCCATAATAACTGCTAAAAAATGAACAAAAGCTGGCTATTTTCTTGACATTACTGTTTATCTTGGGAGAATTGCCACTCCGCTAGATGGCTTGCAGATGTCCCTAAGCTGGGGCTTTACTCTGCTTCCCGCCAAGTCACCCTCTTGGCGACCCATCTAATGGCGCGGTTCCTACCAGAACCTGCCTGAGAAAACCTGTGCATACCTGCCTGGTTTTCGCTGATCCGATCCTGACCTTGCCGGGTTTTGATCGTGGATCATTCACGGCGTTGGCCTGCCCTAAGTGCTGATGCTTTCCTGTGTGATTCTTCGCTGATTTACCAACGGCATAACTTTTGGCTGTCACAGTCATTGGTAACAATTAATTGGCGAACGACACACGCGCATACATGCGATTCACATCCTAAAAGGGGAATTATTGTGGAAATGCTTTCCGGCGGAGATATGCTCATCCGCGCCCTGAAAGACGAAGGTGTTGAGTACCTTTTCGGCTACCCAGGCGGCGCTGCCCTGCATATTTACGATGCCATTTTTCGTCAAAAAGACGTTAAACACATTCTTGTTCGCCATGAGCAAGCGGCCACCCATGCGGCAGATGCCTATTCACGCGCGACCGGTAAAGTCGGCTCGGTGCTGGTGACTTCCGGTCCCGGTGCAACCAATGCGATTACCGGTATTGCGACTGCTTACATGGATTCAATTCCGATGGTGGTTATTTCCGGTCAGGTGATGAGTCATCTGATTGGTGAAGATGCCTTCCAGGAAACGGACATGGTGGGGATTTCCCGCCCGATAGTGAAGCACAGCTTCATGGTCAAGCACGCCAGCGAAATTCCGGACATCGTTAAAAAAGCTTACTACATCGCGGCGACTGGGCGCCCTGGCCCGGTTGTTATTGATGTACCTAAAGACATTACCAGTCCACTTTATACCTTCCCGTATGAATATCCCGAGAAGGTAAAAATGCGCTCTTACAACCCGGCAACACGCGGTCACTCAGGCCAGATCAAAAAAGCAGTTCAACTGCTACTCGGCGCCAAGCGCCCGATGATCTATTCCGGTGGCGGCGTAGTGCAGGGCAATGCCTCGCATTTGCTGAAAGAATTGGTGGATTTATTGAATTATCCGGTGACCAATACGTTAATGGGGCTTGGCGCCTATCCAGGAACTGGTAAAAATTTCCTTGGTATGTTGGGAATGCACGGCACCTACGAAGCCAACACTGCAATGCATCACAGTGATGTGATCCTTGCCGTAGGCGCGCGTTTTGATGACCGTGTTACCAACGCCGTTAGTAAATTTTGCCCGAATGCAAAAATTATCCATATTGATATCGACCCGGCCTCTATTTCCAAAACCGTGGTTGCCGATGTACCTATCGTCGGTGCAGTGGATAGCGTGCTGAACGAAATGCTGTCGCTCATTAAAGAGAGTGATGAAAAACCGGATGCGCAAGCACTTGCGGCCTGGTGGGAACAAATTAATGATTGGCGTGAGCGTCACGGTATTTACACGCAAAATCGTTTTGATACCACCAGCGATAAAATCAAACCGCAAGAAGTTATTCAGGCGATTTGGGAAGTCACCAAAGGCGATGCTTACGTAACCTCTGACGTAGGCCAGCACCAAATGTTTGCTGCGCAATATTATCTCTTTGATAAACCGCGCCGCTGGATCAACTCCGGTGGTCTCGGGACTATGGGCTTTGGTTTGCCGGCGGCGATGGGTGTACAAGTTGCGCATCGCGATGCAACCGTTGTGTGCGTTACCGGTGAGGGGTCGATTCAAATGTGTATCCAGGAGTTATCCTGCTGCACGCAATACCATCTGCCGGTGAAAATTATTTGTTTGAATAACCAGGCATTGGGCATGGTTCGCCAATGGCAAGACATGCAGTACTCAGGTCGTTACGCAGAAAGCTTGTATGAAGATTCGTTGCCGGATTTCATCAAGCTCGCTGAAGCTTATGGCCACGTGGGTATTCGTGTCACCAAACGCGAAGAACTCAAAGCCAAGTTGGAAGAATGTTTTGCATTGAAAGATCGTGTTGTATTTATGGACATCATGGTGGATCAATCTGAACACGTTTATCCAATGCAAGTTGCGCAACAATCCATGCGCGACATGATCCTGAGCAAAACGGAGAGAACCTAAGATGAGACGTATTATTTCTGTTCTCCTGGAAAACGCTCCCGGTGCACTCTCGCGTGTTGTTGGTTTGTTTTCACAGCGTGGTTACAACATTGAAAGCCTTACCGTAGCGCCAACGGAGGATGAAACCCTGTCGCGCTTGACGTTGACTACCGTTGGTGATGATCACAAAATCGAGCAAATCACCAAACACCTCAATAAATTAATTGATGTGGTGAAACTGGTAGACCTGACTGAAGGTTCGCATATCGAGCGTGAACTCATGCTAATCAAAGTCAAAGCGTCCGGCGCGCAAAGGGCAGAGGTTAAACGCTGTGTGGATATTTTCCGCGGTCAAATCGTCGATGTAACCAGCACGCTGTACACCATCCAAATCACCGGTGCGAGCGACAAGCTCGATGCATTCCTGCAAGCGGTTGGTGATGCAGCCATCATCGAGGTTGTGCGTACGGGTGTGTGTGGTATTTCGCGTGGCGAGAAAGTGTTAAGTTTGTAATAGATATTGATTGTGGTATAAAAAAGCGGGAGCAAACACTCCCGCTTTTTTTATTGCTAATAGTTAAGGAGTAGATAAATGCAGAAATTAATATTCAAATTGCTAATAACTTTGAGCATCTGTTTTTCGCTATCCGCTCAGGCAATTCCCGTATTGCTAAAACACGATGGAGTTTATTACGGCGCAGAAGGGATAAAAATAAATGGCTCTATATACAATGTTGAATTTGTGGATGGTGCTTTTATCGATGTTTTTAATGGTTTCGGAATTCCATTTAATAATGAATCCGAAGTTATATTGGCAAGTAGTGTGTTGCACACATTGATCAGCGCTGATTCTGTGTTGAGTTGGAATCCTTCGTTAACCTCCGGTTGTTCGTCATACGAGTGTTATATTTTGAGTCCTATAGCATCTTACGATAACGAAGGGAGCTATACGTTTGGTGAACGAAATCCACTTCATTCCTGGGTCAAATCAGCGATTTCATATAATGGGGAAGGGGTTGGTCCTGATATTGATTATGAAACATGGGGCAATAGTTATTTGCCTGCCGATTTTACCGACTGGGAAAGCTTTGTGTGGGCAAGATGGACGTTTTCGTCAACTGATGTTCCCGAGTCCTCCAGCATTGCCATTCTTTTTATAGGCTCAATACTTTTATGTTTGCGCCGTTTTATTAGGCGATAACGTTTTTTTGCCATAAATCTATTCAATAGGTTTATGGCAAAAAATTTATATTCATCAATACAATTAATGAGTAATGTGGTGCGTGAATTTATTCTAAATTGCTCTGTATGGGAAATCGCTGCTGTAGGCTTGGCATTTTTCGGTGGAATCTATTTATTTTTCGGTGCTGCGAATGTTTTTATCACGCATCAATTATTACCCAAATTGCATATTGGTAAACCATTAGATCCACGCCCATTGGCAAGAGATCAATTAAAACGTGAGTTGTTGTGGTCTGCCAGTTCAATTGCGATTTTTGGTGTGGGAATGGTTTTTCCGTGGGGGCTTTTGCAATTGGGGTGGGCGAGGCTAGCTGTTGCTCCTTCTTTGTTGCAAATAGTTGTTGAAATTATCGTTTTATTGATCTGGAATGAAATCCATTTCTATCTTAATCGCTGGTTGTTACATACACGTTGGCTGCGTCGTTTTCATTTGCCACATCATCGCTCGGTAGTAACGACCCCATGGTCTACTTATGCATTTCATCCGGTGGAAGCATTGATGTTAGGCAATGTGATTTTGTTGCCGATGCTAGTGCATGATTTTAGTGTCTATGCACTTTTTTCTGTTCCGCTATTTAGCTTGTTGTTTAACAGTATCGGTCATTCCAATTACG
Source organism: Cellvibrionaceae bacterium (assembly GCA_021151825.1). GTDB lineage: Bacteria > Pseudomonadota > Gammaproteobacteria > Pseudomonadales > Cellvibrionaceae > Cellvibrio. The sequence continues at coordinate 10,029 of JAGKWQ010000011.1, read as the reverse complement.
ACTGGAGTACGGCGCGACATACCGTATTTCACAATGCCAGCCGCCGCCATCATTTGCATCACGCTTGCTTTAACGGTAATTACGGTTTTATGTTTCCATTTATGGATAAGCTATTTAACACATCGTTGCCATTTGACGCAGCGGATAAGCAAATCAATCGCTGGCGAGTTGATTAATTGCAATGCGCAATTGGCGAGATTGGCAAAGTATTTTTTACTTGCTGCTATTACCAATATTGGTTGTGTGGCAATGGCAATATGGTTTTAACTGGCCACTCTATCTTCTGGAATTATTTTTAACGCTGGGTGTGGGGGTGGTCCATCATAACCACACGCATATTCGTATGTGGCACTCACGCCGGTTAAATCGGTTTACAGATTTGTGGATTGGCTTTTTGCAAGGTCATCCAACGTTTGTATTTTTCCCTGCCCATATCGCCAATCATCACCGTTATAAACACGGTGAAAAGGATGTTGCGCGTACTTATCGTTTTTCTTTCCCTGGCGCGCGCGGTGACACCAATCATCTGTGGGGCTATCTGTTGCACCCTATTCAGGCAGCTTATGTGTTGTATCCGGTATTTATTTTCTGGATACAACGTTTGTATCGTTTTCACCGCACATATTTTTACTATGCGATTTTCCAGTATCTTTTAATCGTGTTGTTGTGGATGTGTTTAGCGTTGCTGGATTGGAAAAACTGGTTGATATTGGTGTTGATTCCCCAATTGCATGGATTGCACTGGCTATTGGCGACTAATTATTTACAGCATGCCCATGCTGATGGTAGTGGTTTAACATTAAATTTCGCACGTAATTTTTATGGTTGGGTTAATCCGCTGCTATTTAATATCGGTTTGCATACTGCGCATCATCAACACCCTCGTGCGCATTGGTCGGAATTATCTTCTTTGCAGGAAAAATATCGCCCATTAATCGATCCTCGCTTGAATGAGCCAGGATTATTGCGTTATATGTGGCGCACCTATTGTTTGGCATTGCTGCACCCGCGCTGGCGCAGCCGCTCGCTTCATCCCAAGGATTAATCTATGCCTACCCGTTTAAATCGCGTTTATATTCAGGCTGCCGGATATCACTTGCCCGGATCACCCGTGGATAATGAGGCAATGGATGATTTTATTGCGCCCATTAACCGCATCTCATTGCGGATCAAAAATAAAATCCTTGCTGAAAATGGTATTCAGCAACGCTATTACGCGATTGATAAAAATGGTTCGACTACAGTTACTCATGCACGCCTTGCAGCAAATGCCATTGAAGATTGTTTGCAGCGTACAAACACTAAACTGGATGACATCAGTTTATTAACAATGGGGTCAACAGGTAGTGATGCGTTAATTCCCGGGTTTGCGGCGATGGTGCAAGGTGAGATGGGCGCGCGCCCCATGGAAACACTATCGAGTTTAGGTGTGTGCGCATCCGGCATTGCGGCCCTTAATTATGCCGCGCAATCTATTGAACTGGGTGCACATCAAAACGCAGTGGTTGCCGCTGCTGAAATGCCCTCGCGTATTTTCAAAAAAAGCCGCTTTGCCCCACGTGGTTACCAAAGTGATTTTGATGCGCATTTTTTGCGTTGGATGTTATCCGATGGTGCAGGCGCACTGTTATTAACCGGGAATCCGCAAGCTAAAAACGGTATTCGTTTAAAAATAAATTGGGTACATCAAAAAAGTTTTGCTGGTGATTATCCTGTTTGCATGCAACTGGGATTAACGGAAGATCGTAGTAAATCATTTCTGGACTTTCCTTCTTCCAGTGAAGCCGAAGCAGGCGGTGCATTGGCATTGCGGCAGGACATTCGATTATTGCCGCATCTATTTGATGTCAGTATTCATGAATATGTAAAACTGGTACAAGATGGTTGGGTTCATTCTAAGGGAGTTGATCATTTTCTTTGCCATTATTCATCCAATCGTTTTATTCCGGTGGTTGAAGAATTATTAGCGAAAGCGGGATTATCGATTCCCCGTGAACGTTGGTACAGCAATCTAACAACGCGTGGCAATACCGGTTCTGCATCGATTTTTATTATGCTGGCTGAGTTCCTGGAAACGCACACCTTAAACGCTGGTGAAAAAATATTGTGTTTTATTCCTGAATCCGGCCGGATGACGGCGGCGTATATGTTGCTTGAAGTGGAGGCCGCCGATATTCCGTTGCAGATTGCATCTGCTATTGCTGCTCCAATTCAACAGGATGCACATATCGCTCCGCCCCACGATCCGCACTCTGCACCGCAACATTTGCAACAACTATTACAATCACTGGCAAGCGTCTGGCATGAGTATCGCTCGCAAGTATGGCGTAGCCCAATTGTTCATAAGTTGGTAAGTAATCAATTTTCTGTGGATGACTATCGCAACTGGACTGCACAATGGGTGCCGCAAGTGCGTGAAGGCAGCAAGTGGATGCGCGAAGCGGTAGTGTCATTGACTGGCGAGTATTCCGAACTTGCAGATTTAATCAATACGCATGCCGGTGAAGAGCAAAATGATTTTAAAATTTTATACGAAGATTATCTCAGCGCAGGTGGAACAGAAGCCCTGGATAATTTACAACGCAACCCTGGTGGAGATGCATTAAATACATATTTACACTCATTGGCGGCCACAAAAAATCCGCTAGGTTTACTCGGTGCAATTTATATCATTGAAGGAACCGGACAGCGCATAGTGCCCGCGTTGCTACCATTGTTGCGTAAACAGGTTGATTTGCCGGCAAGCGCATTTCGTTTTCTGGATTATCACGGCGCGAATGATGAGCACCACCTGGCGCGTTGGCTATCGGCAGTAGAATTGGTGTTGGCAAAAGATACAAAAGCTGCGAGTGCAATTCTCGCTACCGCAAAACGCACGGCACAATTATATCTCATGCAATTTGAACATATTCTGGATACATAATTTTTGGATAATTACAGTATGGAAAGAACGCCTAAGTTTTTAGCGCAGGAATTTGATCCGCGCGACCCCAATCCCTGGCTGGCCTTGTATCTCGATCAAAGCACGCCACTGCCGGATCATGTAAAAAAAGCCTGGCTTGCTGATTCAGAAACTCCATCGCGTCAATTTTTATTGCCTTTTGTACGACCTGTTGCGCGAACCTTGATTGTATTAATTCAGGTTTTAAAGGTTGCCGTTCCGCGCAACTGGGCCGCATCTAAATTACTGCACTGGATTCTTGCTACGGGTTTGAAATATTGTGTTCGTCCTGAGGCTAACTGGTTAGTACTGCGCCACTTTCATATGGGGGCGCAGATTCTGGAGTTTGTTGCAGCAAACTCGCCCGTCAAGGTAGAGACTTCTCCGCTGAAGCCGATGAACCTTGATGAGTTGAAAGATGAATTGTTTTTAAAGCACGACTTAAATTTATTTAATTTTGTTATTCGTCTGGGCAAAGCGCTGCGTGACGAGAATGAAAAATTAGTGCCAGTTGCAAAACCCGATTTCAGCATGATTCACGAACCGGATGTTACTCTTGAGTCCATGCCGCGCGGAATATTAAATGGTATTGATTTACAAACAGCGATTGAAATGTTTACTCCAACATATCAATTGCTTCTGACTGACAATGATTTTTGGCGCGCGTCCAACTCCTTGCAGCTGGATGAAACCATTGGTTTATACGTGGCAACCATTTTAAATTCACCGCAACATTTGGTGTTGTTAAACAACAAACATCCATTGGTGCCAATGAGCACCTTGCGTGCAGGCTATAGATTGGTGTTGCACGGACTATCAACCGAAATGTTGCATGCGCTATTGATGGATCTAAAAAAGGCGCAAGCCGAACACCATGCACCGGATTACAGTGTTAATCAATCTACTTGCGTTATAGATGCAAATGAAACGAGTGTGTAATGAGTGATATTTTTTCGATAATCGATTTTTCTGCACCCTCGCACGACGTCGCACAGCAATTAATTGGTGCGCAATTTTTTGTGAATGGTGTGGGGGGCGTTATTGTTGAAGTTGAAGCTTACGATCAGTCTGAACCTGCATCGCATACGTTTTCCGGCCCCAGTGTGCGTAATGCTTCCATGTTTGGCGCTCCGGGGCGAGTGTATGTTTATCGCTCTTATGGTATTCATTGGTGCCTGAATTTTGTGTGCTCGCCGGAAGGGCATGGAGCGGGAGTATTAATCCGTGCAATTCAGCCAACACACGGTTTGGAGATTATGCGTGAGCGGCGCGGTGTTGAGACAGAAAAATTATTGTGTTCAGGGCCGGGACGCGTAGGGCAGGCGTTGGGCATTGTTCATGCATTTAACGGGCGATCCCTCGCCCAAAAACCGTTCAAATTATTACCGGCAGTCGCACCGGTTGATGTTATTCACGGTCCGCGTATTGGTATTTCAAAAGCCATAGATTTGCCTTGGCGTTTTGGATTGGCTGGTTCGCCTTTTCTCAGTAAGCCGTTTCGTTAGCCGGGGCTGGCGGGGTGTGCTTTTCTATGTGAGCAATTCCGCTGGTTGAAATGCGGATATTGAGATAAATGTTGCAAACGTCACGCTTGTTTAAACACGCAAAACCTAATTCACCCGACGCAGGATTGTAGTCCATCGCTTTATGAGTGTACGGATTACGTTGAGGTGCGGATTGAATAAATGCAGCTGTGTCGATGGGTTGCTTTTGTTTGATATCCAGTTGCAGTTCAAGCAGCGTGTACATTCCTGCCAGATCATAGGTTGCTGCCAATGAGTAGATAAAAAATTGGCGATTGCTCTTGTAATTGTCGTGCAAAAAAAATTCCCCCAAATTGTAGGGGCTCAAGGTAAATTTCCGGCTTTTCTGTTCGCTCAGCTTGTCTGCTGCAGCTGGGAAATCGTCAGGTTTTACCTGGAGTAATTGCATCAGCGGTTTGGTGGTCTCTTCATAATAGTTATTTGCGCTTGCATTATCCTGGCGAAGCCAATAAATCATTCGAACGTTATTTTCCGACAACGAGGTGTGTGCAGCTATCTGCGCTATTTTCTGGAATTGGTGCTGCGCGCTACGTAATGCCTGCATAAAGTTGAGGTTGCGTGGCGCTTGCAACAATTGCCGGGTTGTTTGCTGTTGTTCGGGTGTGAGTGCATGCTCATTGAGTAATGCGTTCAGGTTTTGCAGGTCGTATCTAATTGCACTGATTGCATGATACTTGCTCATCATCGACTGGCTATTGCGCAATATGTCGATCCAAAAAGTAAGGTCCTGTTTCAATGTACTAAGGAAACTATCTGGATCATTGAGATAAACCTGCGCAAGGTTAATTCGCCCGCTCACCATAGGGTCTGCGAGTGGCGAGGCTAATGTCATTTCATCGGAATCATTGAATCCGGCAAATTGAATAAATGTGCGGTAACGCTGTAAACGTAACTCCAGGCGTGTATCTGTTATCGGTATGGTGGCTAATTGATTGCGTACATGAATAAAACATTCGTTATTTTCGAACACATTACACTCAAGTGCCGCCGAATAGTTTTTCCACCACTCTTGATTCCCGTGCTGGCGTGTTGGTTTCAAGGGCATGTCGATGGGTTGTGGGATCGCGATGTGGTCTTCCGGTTGTTGGGACGCTACTGTGCGTTGATGGTAAATAGCTTCGGTTTCGTTGGGAGCAAGGCGTCCCCATTTACCCATGGCGGCTTTTCTATGCATCAGGACAATGATTTCTTCGCCGGCGGCTTGTGGTGAAACACCGGCTGGTGCACCCATTCCATACGCATAGGCAATTGCATTTGTTGACCTTGGAGGTGGTTGCAGGTGTGGCAGCGCCTGGATTTCCGGTAGCAACGCTTCGTCAAATATGCGCAAGTTCGGGATAATTAGCATCGCGACTATTAATGCCAGCACGATTATTATTGGTGAAATGATGCGAGCTGGTGAGTGGATTTTGATCATGAGTTTTCCTTTGGTGGCCGCTGCAATGGCTCTTTACTCTCTCATAAATTATTTTTCGATTCCGGAGAAAAGCCTCCGTAGAACATCCCCGGAGCTTTTGGGCATGCAAAGCGTTGTGCGATATTGCTAGACTTTGTCCATGAACTCTTTCGCCCATCAACACTACGAATAAAAATATGTCGCTCCATTATTGTGCCGGATTGTGTATTGATCTTGATTTGGGGGAAATAAAAAATTCGACTGGCGAATGCTTGCGCCTCAGTCCCATCAATAGAAAGTTATTGGTGATATTGATTGCGCGCGCGGATGATTTGGTTACGCGCCAGGAATTATTTGAAATTGTCTGGCCGAAGCAGCTGGTTAATGAGGATGTGCTTACGCGAGCTATGTCTGATATTCGAACCCAGCTTGCCAAACTTAATGCCACGGAAAAATTTATCGAAACCTTGCCCAAACGTGGTTATCGCTGGCTTCCTGCCTTGAGCGAGTGTACTGCGGATAGTCGATTTGTTCCTGAGGAAACAATCGCCGCCTTTTCACAGGGCGTTCTCCCTCGCTCATCATTATGGCGCTCCACGGTTTTGTATCTTGTCATCGCAGCTGTTGCGACTATGTTGTTGAGTGTTGCGGTGAGTTGGAAGGCGGACGAGGCAAGATTGCGCGTTGCCTTGTTGCCCGTGGAAGAGGGGAGGCCTGATACTGCAGAAGCGAATGCCAATCTGGTGTTGCGCAAGGTTTTGCGAACTTATCCGGGGATCAATTTACTCTCGCATAATGCGCTTGTCAGCCGCACGCAAAATCCTTTTCCTTATCTGTATCGCGAATTTGATGTGCGCTGGATTATTGAAAGTAAAGTAATGCATCTGGCAGGCGAGAAATTTCTTGAGTTAAGTTTGGTTGATGCACAAACAGGTCTGGAGCAACGTACAGCTGCAATAAAAATTGATAGCAATAATTTGCAGTCGTTGTTGTTGCGTGCGCTTGAACGGGAGTTAATGCTTGGCCGGTAAGCCCGAATTTTCCTGATGCGTCAGCTGCGACCAGAATGCGGCGAGTATCGGGCTTTTCAAGCGCTTCTCCATGACACACACACCGGTATCATAAGGGCCGAGATCGGGTTGTGGATCAAAGCGTTTTACCTTATTGGCAAGCGGGCTGTTATCCACCACGATTTGCGGTGCAACACCAACACCAAATCCCAGGCTTACCATACTCACGATTGCTTCGTTACCTTTTACCTCTGCGTAAATATTCGGTTTGATTCCTTGCGAATTAAACCAGTGGTCCAGCCGCTCACGCGCCAATCCCTCTTCGGGAATGATCACCGGGATTTCATCCCAGCTTTTGCCTTGCCAATCTTCATTATTTGCGGTGATAAAAATCAGTGGTGAGCTGTTGATAGGTTTGAAGGTTATTCCTGCAGGTAACTTATCTGGCTTGGCCGCGATGGCGATATCCTCTTCACCGGCGAGGATTCGTTCTATCGATTGTGCGGGGTCGCCGGTATGGAGTTTGATTGCAATGCCCGGATGCTTTACGCGGAATTCGGTCAGGATTTCATAAAGAAAGCTGTAGCTGGCGGTGACCGAGCAATAAATACTGAGTTGCCCGCGTAACTGGTTGGCCTGGGCGAGTAGTGATTCCTGGTAGGTTTCCCATTGGCGAATAACTTCTTTGGCAAAATCCAGGAACTGATCACCTTCATGGGTGAGGATGACCGAGCGGTTATCGCGCATAAAAAGATGAACACCGAGGTCATCTTCCAATTGTTTGATATTACGGCTCAAGGTTGACGGGCTGACATGGCAGCTGGCAGCCGCGCGCCCGAAATGCAGGCTGTTGGCAAGGGCGCAAAAAAGACGGAGTTTGGTAATGTCCATAACGAAGTGATCAGTAATCAATAACTGTGTTGCATAAAGTGAAACATTGAATTGCGAATATATCATTTTACGCGATGCAAGTGTTTCCCTACACTGGCGGCCTTTTAATCAGCTGGCCATTCTTTTGAACTGGCTGGCATCTATCACCCTGAACAGGAGCTAGCCATGCACGTTTATTACGATAAAGACGCCGATCTTTCTATCATCCAAGGCAAAAAAGTAGCCATCATTGGTTACGGTTCACAAGGCCACGCGCACGCGTGCAACCTGAAAGACTCTGGTGTTGATGTTGTTGTTGGTCTGCGCACTGGCTCTGCAACTGTTAAGAAAGCGGAAGCTCACGGCCTGAAAGTGACTGACGTTGCTTCTGCTGTTAAGTCTGCTGACGTAGTCATGATCCTGACTCCGGACGAGTTCCAGTCAAAACTCTATAAAGAAGAGATCGAGCCAAACATCAAGCAAGGCGCTACTTTGGCTTTTGCTCACGGTTTCGCGATTCACTATAACCAAGTAGTTCCGCGTAAAGATTTGGACGTAATCATGGTTGCTCCAAAAGCGCCAGGTCACACTGTGCGTTCTGAATTTGTTCGCGGTGGCGGCGTACCTGACCTGATTGCGGTATTCCAAAACGCTTCCGGTAAGGCGAAAGATACTGCTCTGTCATACGCATCAGGTGTAGGCGGCGGCCGTACCGGTATTATCGAAACCACGTTCAAAGACGAAACTGAAACCGACCTGTTCGGTGAGCAAGCTGTTCTGTGCGGCGGCGCGGTTGAGTTGGTGAAAATGGGTTACGAAACTCTGGTTGAGGCTGGTTACGAGCCAGAAATGGCTTACTTTGAGTGCCTGCATGAATTGAAGTTGATTGTTGACCTGATGTTTGAAGGCGGTATCGCCAACATGAACTACTCAATCTCTAACAATGCTGAATACGGCGAGTACGTGACTGGTCCTAAAGTGATCAACGAAGAGTCGCGCAAAGCTATGCGTCAAGCGTTGAAAGACATTCAAACTGGCGAATACGCCAAGAAGTTCATCCTTGAAGGTGCAACTAACTACTCTTCTATGACTGCTGCCCGTCGTAACAACGCGGCTCACGGTATCGAAGTTGTTGGTACCAAGTTGCGTGCAATGATGCCTTGGATTCAAGCGAACAAAATCGTTGATCAAACCAAAAACTAATTGGTATTTGATCCCGACAAAAAACGCGGCTTAAGCCGCGTTTTTTGTTTCTGACTGTGTAAAATGGCCCTCCCGCAACAGGAGAGATAATGATGAGCCAGCACGACAATGAGAATTCCAAACAGGATGCTGCTGATAATGAGGGGCCGTTGCCTTTTGGTGATTTGGTCGAAGAGGTTTCCGAAGGTGGTAAAAAAGTCCGTCACCGCGGTGTTTATTTGTTGCCGAACTTGTTTACGACTGGCGCTTTGTTTGCGGGTTTTTATGCCATCGTCTCTGCCATGAACGGTAATTTTACCCATGCCGCCATCGCTATTTTTGTGTCGATGTTACTGGATGGGATGGATGGGCGTGTCGCCCGTATGACCAATACCCAAAGTGCATTTGGCGAACAGTATGACAGCTTGGCAGATATGGTTTCCTTTGGGGTGGCGCCGGCATTGGTTGTATTTAGTTGGGTTTTGCAGGATTTGGGGCGTTGGGGATGGGCTGCAGCATTTATTTATGTAGCTTGCGCCGCGTTGCGCCTCGCTCGTTTTAACACCCAGATTGGAGTTGTTGATAAAAAGTATTTTGTTGGCTTGGCAAGTCCTGCGGCCGCCGCAGTCATTGCTGCCATGGTGTGGGTCTGGTCATCAACGGTGCCTGAATCACCTTGGGGGGTTGCTGTTGCTGTAGTTACGGCGTTAGCGGGTTTGTTGATGGTTTCCAATTTTCATTACACCAGCTTTAAAAGTATCGATTTTCGCGGGCGAGTCCCTTTTGCGTTTATGTTGCTGGTGGTGTTGGTGTTCGCCTCATTGATTATCTATCAGGAGCAAGGGGTATTGGCGATTGCTGTTTTGTATGCATTGTCAGCGCCTGCTCTTAAGGTGTTTAAGTTGGTGTTTGGTGGTTCAAAAAAAGCCGGATCGGTGGAATAAAAACCGGTTTGTTTTCTATGTGTCCTCAGGTGAAGAAATCCCTCAAATAAAGCTTGCCTGGGTGAGGGGTGGTGCGTATAGTGCGCGACCTCGCCAAGGCGAGTATCAAGCGGATTGTTTCAGGATGATTGGTTTGATAAGT
>JAGKWQ010000070.1 GCA_021151825.1 Cellvibrionaceae bacterium | reverse complement strand
TACATGGCGCTTTGGGCGGAGCTTTTATCAAATGAGTAAAATTACACTAATGCAAGGCGATTGCCTTGAACGTATGAAAGAAATTCCTGATGGTTCTGTGGATATGGTTTTGACCGACCCGCCGTACGGGATGGACTTTCAAAGCAATCGGCGCGTCGTTAAAGATAAATTCGCAAAAATAGCCAACGACAAAAATCTGGATTGGGTTGATTGCTTTATCGATGAATGCCACAGAGTTATGACTGATAACTCGGCGCTGTATTTCTTTTGTAGCTGGCATAACATCGATTATTTCAAAAAGGCAATAGAGCGAAAGTTTAAGCTGAAAAACATGATTGTTTGGGTGAAGAATAATCACGGAAGCGGCGATCTAAAAGGAGGTTACGCACCGCGGCACGAGATAATTTTTTATGCGGCACAACTGGCGTCGCTTGTGTAAATCTTAACCGCGACTTCATCGGCATCGAACTAGACGAAGGCTATTTTAAAATCGCACAGGATAGGATTGAGCTGGCTAATAGCTGCAACTCATCAGACCACACACAACCAAAAACCGCACCATAATGGCGCTTTCAACGATGGAGAATTGAGATGAACGAGAAATTTACAAAAGGCGCATGGAAAGTATTTACCAAAGATGATAGCTATCTGTGCGCAGGCAAAATTGGAGTTATCGAAGATGGTGATTGCATTGTTGTCGCTGAGTGCAACGACTGGCTTGCTACTGAAAAGCGCCACAACGCCGCACTAATCGCCACAGCGCCGGAGATGTATGCGATGCTTGACAAGATACTGAACTCAGCGCAACCAGCCAGCGATTTTTACGAAGAGGCGGATGCGCTACTCGCAAAAGCGCGGGGTGAGAAATGATTGATAGCTCAATTGTCGCCTTGGCGGTTGCTGCCGCACTTATTTTTGTAGGACTGATTGGCTGCTTGTTTATTTGGGCTGTCGGCAACATCTCAAAAATTGAGGACATGCAAGATGAATAACAAACAAATTAACAGCGAAGCACTAACATTGTGCCTATCACGTCGCATCGCCATGAAAGAAGGCAGAAGCCAACAGGCGGCGATGATTCACACGGCGCGAGTCATTAGAGCTGAAACCAAAAGCCGCGACAGCTACGAGAGCCTCGGTTTGTTTTTAACGGCAACACCTGCTGAGCGG
>JAGKWQ010000069.1 GCA_021151825.1 Cellvibrionaceae bacterium | reverse complement strand
TCTCAAAGTAATTCGTTGCCATTAGAAAAGCCCCGCAAATTGGCTAAGATTAGACAATACTCCGCTTGCCGCCTGATAAGGCGCCGCTGCACCACCCGCGCGCGCTGCGCCTTGCTGCACAAACAGGTTGCTCATGGCATTGGCTGCGTTGCCTGCTGCTGCGTTGCTGCCGCCTGCTGCGTTTAAGCCAACGTTAACCAAGCCAAGCTGCCGGTCGTAGTTGGCGTCTTGCAGTGCTTGTTGACGCGCAAACGCCGATTGCGCAAGCTGTGGTGCAATAGAGCCTAACAGGTTAGCACTCGATGTGGTGCGCAAGCCTCCGGTTGCTTCGCGGGTAGCCAACAAGTTGCGGTTAGCTTGGTCGTTAAGCTGCTTAAACTCTTGACCTTGGAAGTAGTCGCTGTAAAACTTGGCGGGGTCAAGCTGTTGGTTTGCCGCTGCCGTCAAGCCGATTGATGGTCCAACTTCTGCGGCGTAATCATCTCCGTACAGTTTAGCAGCAATCAAAACAAAAATATCGTATAAACCTGCACGGAGCATGTAGCATTTGTGCAAGTCAGCCTTGTTTGGCGCGTTGTTTTCGATTGCTGTAGCGTCACGCCACCGGAGAAACACGTTATAGATGTGGTATGGAAGCTCTGGCATCATCTGCGCGACGCGATTGGTCGGAATGCCCACCAGTGACGCAACAAATGCGTTGTTAGCGTCACGCGCTGCAACTGCGTCACCGTCTACAACATCATCCCACACTTGCGCAATGCCGAACAGCATAACGCAAAGCTCAACTGCGTCTTGATTGCCTCTTCAGACTTTGATAGATAATCAAGCACTAACGCCGCTGACCACTCTTTCGGGAGTAATTCGCGGCGTATCTGCTCCTGACTTGATGATAATGGCGCTTTGAGTGATGCGTTAGCCATTCTCTGCCCTTACCGTTAAGCCTGAAATATTGATGCTGCTGTGTGTGGTCATGCGTAGGCGAAAACCAACCTTATCACGCACACCACCAACGCGAGGCATCACAGGCGCTTTCGTGTACCCAAGCGGCGTAGAGATTGGCACTGTATGCTCTCCACTATACGTGAACCCGTTTTCTGTAGCTGACACACTCAATACAACGGTCGAATCACCAAAGCCGCTAACTGTGTCGAGCGCCAAATCAAACAGCGACGCTTTGCCAGTCTTGATAATCGGCGTTTGTAGATACGCTTCTTGCATCCTGCCATACTGCGCAATCTCCGGTGTGAATTCGCCGATGTAGCCGTTTGTTTTATCGCCGCATTCGGTGTTGCCGGTGAGCGGATTGTATCGAATATCAATAGGCGTCCAACGACCGCCGGATAAGCCTGATTGTAGCTTAATCCAGCT
>JAGKWQ010000010.1 GCA_021151825.1 Cellvibrionaceae bacterium | reverse complement strand
ACTTATCAAACCAATCATCCTGAAACAATCCGCTTGATACTCGCCTTGGCGAGGTCGCGCACTATACGCACCACCCCTCACCCAGGCAAGCTTTATTTGGCGCAATATTAAGAATTCCAGAGATGCAGATTAATTGAAAGGCAATACGAACAAAAATCAAACAACATCAAATAAGTGATACTTCTTTTTACCTACCTTCACCAAATAAAAACAGCCAAAAAATGCATTAGTTGATGCAAACACCTCGGCCGCTTTCATATTATCTTCAATCGACTTCGCAACACCATTTACAGATACCGCACTGCGAACAAGAGCATCCTTAATTTGTTTTCCCGATGCAGCCAACTCCGCATCCGCCAACAACTGAGTCAAAGGAACCGTATCAAGATTGGTGCGCTCAATTTTTGACGAAGGCAAACCATCTTGTTGAAGCTGCAAAAAATCTTCCTCACTCAACCCCGACAACTCATCATTAAACAATGCCTGTGTAATGCGTTGCGCCGCAAGCAAGCCAGCATCTCCATGCACGATCCTGGTCACCTCCTCAGCTAAAACCCTTTGCGCCTCAGGCTTGGATTCACAAAGCGCATCATCAGCTTCGATTTTTGCAATCTGGCTAACAGATAAGAAAGTAAAGTAACGCAAGAACTTATAAGCATCCGCATCAGCAGTATTTAACCAAAACTGATAGAAGGCGTACGGAGAGGTTCGCGCAGAATCCAACCAGACAGTGCCAGTTTCGGTTTTGCCAAATTTAGTTCCATCGGACTTTGTCACCAGAGGCATAGTTAAACCAAATACCTGGGCCCCATGCAGGCGACGGGTTAAATCTATCCCGCCGGTGATATTTCCCCACTGATCGCTACCCCCTATCTGTAGCGTGCATTGATTACGTTCATACAACTCCGCGAAGTCGTAAGACTGCAGCAACATATAAGTAAATTCGGTAAAAGAGATGCCCTCCCCCTCCCGCTCAATACGCTGCTTTACTGATTCCTTATTAATCATGTTGTTAACAGAGAAATGCTTACCCACATCGCGCAAGAAGGTCAGAACATCCATTTTACCAACCCAATCCAAATTATTAACTACATCAGCCGAATTACTTCCCGCGTCAAAATCAATAAATTGGCTCACTTGATTCTTGAGTTTACCCACCCATGAAGAAACAGTATCCGGCGTGTTAAGTTTACGCTCCTGCGCCTTGAAGCTAGGGTCACCAATCAACCCCGTCGCGCCACCAACCAATGCAATGGGTTTGTGGCCGGCCAATTGAAAACGCTTAAGCATCAAAAGCGGAACCAAACTACCAATATGAAGGCTATCTGCGGTTGGATCAAAGCCACAATAAAGAGTGCGACTGCCCGAATTAAGATGCTCGACAATTGCCTCACCACCTGTCATTTGGGCAATGAGGCCACGATCTTGTAACTCTTGCAGAAAATTTGTGTCAATTGCTGTCATAACGCACCAACCAAGTCATTGAAATTGTGTTTCGATTTGAGCCAAAAAGGTGGCCAAGATACCTGATCTCACTTCAAATTCAAGGTTAAATCAAAGGCTTGTTGCAGTAAGATGAAATTTTGGGGTGTTAAGGGCATTTTTTTCTGCTATAAATGCTCATTCTTGGATCACATCTCTATATGAAAAACAGACGACATTTTTATGCCGCCAATAAAGAAATATTACGAAATTACCCGCGCAACTCTGTCACAGCACCTGCCAGGTAGGCATTTGATGGCAGCTGCCGCCTTATCTATGGGTGTAGTAGCACTTATTATTGCGGAAGACAATTCAAATCCAAGGAACGTGTTGATTGAAAGCAGTAATATCCCTGGACTACATCTCCAAGGCACCGAAACCCAGGCAACGCCAATAGCCATTCCTGCTGTAGAAGCGATTATTCAGGAAGTTGCTGCGACGCCAGAGCCTCAACGAACAGTGGTTATAGAACCGGAAGCATCGCCGTGGAAAGAGTTCACTGTTCAGAATGGTGACAATCTATCTATTATTTTTAAACGTGCCGGCCTAAATGATCGTGCTATTTATGAGTTATTTAGCGAAGCCAAAGATGCAAAAGATTTACGCAATATCCGCCCGGGCCAAAAAATGGCATTCCTTGTCGAAAACGGGCAACTTCAAGGCCTGAATTACATTATTGATGACCTGAATAGCCTGAGCTTCAATCGCACAACAAAAGGGTTTGATAGTAAAGAAACTGCTCTTAAACCTGATGTGAAATATGCATTCAGCCAAGGCACAATCGACAGCTCTCTTTATATGGCGGGAAAGCGTGCAGGATTGCCGAGCTACCTGACCATGGAGCTGGCTAACGTTTTCGGATGGGATATCGACTTTGCGTTGGATATCCAAAAAGGTGATAGCTTTAAAGTCATGTTTGAGGAGCAATTCCTCGATGGCAAAAAGATTGGCACCGGCAAAATCATCGCTGCTGAATTTACCAACGGCGGTAAAACTTTCCAGGCTGTGCGCTATACCGATAAAGACGGCGTAAGCAACTATTACACCCCTGATGGTCGCGGCATGCATAAAGCATTTTTACGCACGCCTATAGAATTTGCACGTATCAGCTCTCATTTTAATTTAGCGCGTAAACATCCAGTACTTCATATTATTCGCGCTCACAAAGGAACCGATTACGCTGCTGTTCGCGGCACGCCAATTCGCGCTACCGGTAATGGAAAAATTGCCTTTGCGGGGCGTAAAGGTGCTTTCGGTAATTGCATAGTAATTCAGCATGGTCAAGGAATTGAAACGTTATATGGCCATATGAATGCTTTTGCGAAAGGTATGAAAACCGGTGCGAGGATTAGCCAAGGTGACGTGATTGGTTATGTTGGCTCTACCGGTTTAGCATCGGGCCCACATTTGCATTATGAGTTTCATGTTAACGGTCAGGTTCGCAATCCCGTTACTGTTCCGCTACCAAAATCAATTGGTATTGAGAAAACCGAGTTAGCCAGATTCAATGGCACAACCCGCCCCCTTATTGCCAAACTGGATGAGTACAAATCCTCCACTAAAGTGGCTGTAGCCAAGAGTGGCAACAAAACCAACTAATCAGCTCTAATTAACTATGTCAAAACGCCAGCTCTACATAGGTTTGATGTCTGGCACCAGCGCTGATGGCATAGATGCGGCGCTGGTTGACATACAAGCCTCACCAGCGCTCATCGCATCACATAACACGCCGTTTACTGACGAGTTACGCAAGAAAATTCACGCCATATGCTTGCCCGGTGACAACGAAATTGACCGGATGGGTGCATTGGATGCTGAGCTTGCTGTGTTATTTGCAAAATGCAGCCTTGACCTCATCAAAAAGATTGGTATTGATCACAACGAAATAATCGCTATTGGCAGTCATGGGCAAACCATCCGCCATCGCCCTCCCGGGTCATCAGAGGGTTGCTTTACGTTGCAGATTGGTGATCCCAATATCATCACCGAGTTGACTGGTATCACCACTGTTGCCGATTTTCGGCGACGTGACATGGCCGCCAGCGGCCAAGGTGCTCCTTTAGTTCCGGCCTTTCACAACGCCATTTTTCACAGCCCTGCCAAAGATAGAGTAATAGCCAACATCGGCGGCATGGCCAATATCACCTGGTTGCCTGCGAGCGGAGCTGTGTGCGGCTTCGATACTGGTCCAGGAAATGTGCTTATGGATTTGTGGATGCTGGAATCCCAAGGCAAAAGCTACGACGCAGACGGGAAATGGGCCGCATCGGGAAATGCAATAACAGAGTTAGTTGATTTATTCCTGCAGGAGCCATTTTTTACCTTGCCTCCCCCCAAAAGTACAGGACGGGAAAGCTTTAATCGTATGTGGCTGGATAATCACCTGGAAAAACTGGCCTACAAACCCGAGGCGTGTGACATTCAAGCATCTTTACTTGAGCTAACAGCCATTAGTATCAGCAATAGCATTACCCAATTGAGCAATACACCAAAAGAAATACTTGTCTGCGGTGGAGGCGCACTTAATAAACGATTGATGCAACGACTGAGGGATTTATTGCCCGGATGCACGCTGGACACAACAGCAAAACTCGGTATTGATCCACAATGGATTGAAGCGATGGCTTTCGCCTGGCTGGCCTATCAGACAATAAATCATCGCCCCGGGAATCTGTGTGCAGTCACCGGAGCAAAACGAGAGGTAATTCTGGGAGGAGTTTATTTTGCCCGTTAAACAAGCAATTACATGCTGAAAGATGAGCCGCAACCGCAGGTACTGGATGCATTCGGGTTTTGGATAACAAATTTTGAACCTTGCAGACCTTCTTCATAGTCAACACGAGCCCCCACCAAATAAGGGTAACTCATTGCATCAACGACGACTTTGACACCATCTCGCTCTACGATTGAATCATCATCTGCAACCGCCTCATCAAACGTAAAACCGTACTGAAAGCCCGAACAGCCACCTCCAGTAACGTATACCCGTAGCTTAAGATCGGGATTATCCTCTTCCTCAATTAAACTCCGCACTTTGGCAATCGCACTTTCGGTGACAGAAACAACTTCGGGGATGTAGATTTCAGCGGTAGACATAAAAACTCCGGATAACAGCATGCTCGATACAACGAGTGAGAAATATTATCCCTTTACCTGAGTAAAACAGTCAACTATTGGGCTTTGGCTACCGCAATATCGTGAACATTGGTTGAGGCTTGTTGCTGGTTGCTCACCATAGAACCATTGAGTTGAGCACCTTTCACCATTTCAATGGATTGATAATGGACTGTTCCTGTGACATTACCCTTGGCGGCCAGTTCAAGGTGTTTGCTGGAGTGAATATTTCCCAGCACTTTCCCATTAACGATAATTACTGGTGCTCGAATTTCCCCTTCTACTACACCGGTATCCGCAATCACCAGTTTTGCGTCCTTTTCATCATCAGCATAGATATTACCGGTCACTTTGCCTTCAATTTGTAACTCGCCGGTGAAATGCAGATCGCCATTAACACGGGTCGCACGGGAAATCAGAGTATGGTTATTGGAAAACGCCATCGATTGCTCCTTACCAAAGCACTATTTAATTTCTGGCCACTCCAGCTGCGCCTCTACCACCGTCGCATTGCGAGCTGAGTCAGACTTAACAGCCAATTCAACACGGACGGGAGTAAAACCTGCAGGAAGCACGATTTCAGTTTCAAGATTTTGGAAAAATTTAAAATTGAGCGGGATACTCTCCGTCATAGGCTCAGTGTCAGCTTTGACAACCGCGAGTTCATGAAGGGATATTTTTGTTTCCTGACCATCGCGTTGACCAACCACCATAAAACGCAGTTGCCCCGTAAACTCGTCGTCACCTTCAGCCAGTTTTTGCACTACTAATTTCAATTGGTGCTTGTTATCCGGTAGCGAAGACACAGAGAAAATCCCGAAGCTGATACCTTTGGGATTTTTATTTTTATCCGAGGTCATGATACGCAACACATCAATATCGCGTTGCAGTGCCGCATTCTCTTCCCGTAGATCAAGCACTTTTTTGCGCACATCTTCACCGGCTTGACGATCAACTTCTGCACTTACCTGATATTTGGTTTGTTCACGACGCAACTCTGCGATTTCTTCAGTCGCTTTTGCCAATTGGGTACGCAAATCCTGAGCTTGCTGTACGGTCAGACGCTCACTACTTGCCTTGTTTTCAGCATATTCATAAGTACCAATCAAGGCGACCACAACCAACAGCGCAAGACCACCAACAATAAGTGCGCTTTTTAAGGGGCGATGAGGAACCACTTGTAAACGATAAACCGGAGAGCCTTTAACTTTGGCCATACAAAAGATTCGTGTAAAAATTCGTTGTTATTATTAGCGGGATAAATACTTATCCCGCCCATGATGGATTTGCTTTACGGCATTAGCGCAACAATATCCAAGCCGGCCTTTTCATCAAAACCGAACATAATGTTCATGTTCTGGATAGCTTGACCAGAAGCACCTTTGGTGAGGTTATCAATCACCGAAAGTACGACGACAGTATCGCGTTGTTGCGGGCGCAACACCGAGATACGGCACACATTGGAACCTTTCACACTTCTCGTTTGCGGCAACTCACCTGCCGGTAATACATCCACAAACGGCTCATTGGCGTAACGCTGTTCATAGAGTTTTTGCAAATCCGGCAGCTTGCTCGCATCCAATGCAGTGGCATAAAGCGTGGCATGAATGCCGCGAATGATGGGTAGCAAATGCGGCACAAAGGTCAATGATACGGGGGCAACACCGGCAGGTTGGGCATCGCGCAGGCCCTGTTCAATTTCCGGCAGATGGCGATGACCAGCAACACCATACGCTTTAAAACTGTCACTGATTTCCATTAGCAGGTTATCAATTTTAGCCTGGCGACCAGCACCGCTGGCACCGCTGGCAGCATTGGAGATAAGACGGGTTGGATCAACCAGATTGTTTTCAATTAGCGGCAGGAAACCTAATTGGGTCGCAGTCGGATAACATCCGGGGCACGCCACTAACTTCGCGGTGCGGATTTTGTCGCGGTTCACTTCCGGCAAGCCGTAAACAGCCTGGGCAACCAAATCAGGGGCGCCGTGGGTTTGGTTGTACCATTTCTCCCAAAGAGGAACATCACGGATACGGAAATCGGCAGACAAATCAATGATGCGCGCCTTGGTATTCATTAAAGCACCCATCATATTCTGGGCAACACCGTGGGGAGTGGCGAAAAAAATAACATCGCACTCGCCTAGTAACGCCACATCAGGCTCGGTAAACGCCAGATCAATATGGCCGCGCAAGCTCGGATACATATCCGCTACTTTTACACCAGCTTCAGCGCGCGAGGTAATGATAGTTACTTCAACCTGTGGATGTTTGGACAACAAACGTAGCAATTCCACGCCTGTATAACCGGTTCCGCCAACGATGGCTGCTTTAATCACCTCGACCCCCTCAAAATCAAAAAACCAAGAATATTCAATCTACAGAAAAGCCAGGATTCAAACATTGCCAGTTGTTATGCTGGCGGCTCTTACCCATAGCAATAAGAAGACGGCTATCATAAGAGCCTTGCCAGCAAATCGAAAGTAAAAGCTGCCGTCATTTTTGACCACTGGTCTAAAGCCGATAGGAAACATTGTGCCCAATTCCCCCGCAGCTCCTGCCACCAGGCGCGCCTTAAAGCGCGGTACAGAATCCCTGCGCGACAAACTCGCCAGTGGCGATTCATTGCCGCATTTAACGCTGCTGGGATTACTCACCGGAATTATCGCTGGCGCGATTATTGTGTTGTTTCGCTGGATCGTCGAAATTCCGCTCGGATACTTTCTGCCCGGCAGCTTTGAAAATTTTGAAGCCGCCAGCCGTTATACCCATTTTTTTCTGCCGTTAGCCGGTGCAACTGTCTTGGGGCTCGTACTGCAATGTGTGGATAAACAACATCACGCTGCCAGTATCGGCCATGTGCTGGACCGCATGCAGAATCATCAGGGGCGGATGCCCGCCGGTAATTTTGCAACGCAATTTTTTGGCGGCGCAGCATGTTTGCTCACGGGACAATCAGTTGGCCGTGAAGGACCAGCGGTCCACTTGGGAGCTGGTACCGGCAGCTTGCTCGGGCAATGGTTAAAACTGCCAGCCAACTCGCTACGCCCACTCGCCGGTTGTGGGGTCGCCGCCGCCATTGCCGCCTGCTTCAATACGCCAATGGCCGGCGTTATCTTCGCGATGGAAGTAGTATTGATGGAATATACCATCGCCGGCTTTATCCCTATCACGCTCGCCGCCGTCGCTGGCGTAACCATAACCCGCCTCGCTTTCGGACCAGAGATAGCATTTATAAATGCCCAGTCAGTGATGGGCGACTTACGCGAATTGCCCCTGATGGCGGCGACAGGTTTAATCATCGCCGCCTTTTCAACGGTCTACATTCGTTTGCATTGCAATGCCAATCGCTGGGCATTAAATCGGCCCATTGCATTGCGGTTGATGTTAGCCGGGTTATTTAGCGGCATATGTGCCCTGTGCATTCCGCAAATCATGGGGGTTGGGTACGACACTATCGGCAGCGCAATGAGTGGAGAATTAGGTCTTTGGTTGCTATTGGCGATTGCGATTGCCAAGCTGTTTGCAACATCGATCAGCCTGGGCGTTGGTATGCCCGGTGGGGTAGTCGGTCCATTGTTATTTATCGGAGCCTGCATTGGTGGTGCCGTAGGTAATATTGCGCATATGATCATGCCGGAATCGGCCAGTGCCATCGGCTTTTATGTGATCCTGGGAATGGGCGCAATGATGGGAGCAACACTCAATGCACCTCTCGCCGCAATGATGACGATTCTGGAGCTCACCTTTAATCCCAATATTATTTTTCCCAGCATGCTGGTTGTGATCGTCGCCTGCCTTTGTACACGCTGGGCATTCAAATGCGAAGGTCTATTCCAGCAAGTATTGCGCGTTCAAGGCAAATTTCGCAGCTCCGAAGTGCTGGAACAATTACTAAGTCGTACCGGCGTGCGCGGATTAATGGATCGCCAACTGATAACAACATCGCCGCACATTATTCGCACTACCGCCGAGCATTTATTAAGCCAGCACCCACACTGGATTTTATTGCACGATAGTCAGCAGCTGTTACAACCTGCCGATTTAGCAGCGTATTTACAACAATTACCACCGTCAGGCGATTCACAAATCTCTGAAATCAATCTGCACGAAATCCCCGCACGGCGGTATGATTTGGCCCGCATTGCGGCCGATGCCAATTTGTATGAAGCGCTGGAATTAATGAACCGCCAGCAAATCGATGTGCTTTGGGTAGAATCACTCACCGATGATCACCAACCGCTGGGAATAATCAGCCGCGAAAAAATCAACAATTACTATCGAATTTAATAACCGTTAATTATTGGATTACGCAATGCTCTGGATCAAAGCCCTCCATATCATCTTTGTCATCTGCTGGATGGCTGCGCTGTTTTATTTACCGCGCTTATTTGTCTATCACGCCATGAGTGAAGATGAAATCAGCCGCGAGCGCTTTAAAATAATGGAGCGGAAATTATTACGTGGCATTGCCAACCCGGCAATGATAGCCACATTTATTTTTGGCATCTGGATGAGCTGGTTGCTATGGGATTACTACTCAACACAAGTATGGTACTGGTGCAAAATTGCGCTTGTCTCGCTAATGGCTGCGTATCACCACGCCTGCGTTGTTTACTTCAAACAACTGCGCGATGACCGCTGCACCAAAAGCCATAAATTTTTTCGCGTGTTTAATGAAATACCAGTCTTCCTGCTATTTGGCATTGTCATTCTGGTAGTCGTTAAACCTTTTTAAGAGCACATTATGAGCATTCTCTACGCGATTACCGATTCACAATTGCTGCCTGGCGACAAATTATTTTCCGCCGTTGAAGCTGCCCTGCAAGCAGGATGCAAATGGATTCAGTATCGCGATAAATCCGGCGATCAAAAAAAACGTATACAGGAAGCACAACAATTAGCTGCCCTTTGCAACCGATACCAGGCAGCGTTGATTATTAACGATGATGTACAACTTGCTATTGCCGTAAACGCCAACGGCGTGCATCTAGGCCAGGAGGATGGCAGCCCGCAAGCCGCGCGCGAATTGTTGGGTAACGATGCCATTATCGGCGTAACTTGCCATGACTCATTAGTGCTTGCTCAACAAGCAGTAAATGATGGTGCCAGTTACATTGCATTCGGGCGCTTTTTTCCATCGCACACCAAACCCAATGCGAAATCCGCAAAATTCACACTGATTAGTGAAGTAAAAACAAAGTTCCCAAATATCCCTATTGTAGTGATTGGCGGAATCACACTGGATAACGCCCATATTTTATTAGATGCGGGAGCAGACAAACTCGCGGTATGTCACGAATTATTTTCCGCTACTGATGTTAAGCACGTTGCAGAAAAATTCATCAATATACGTTCATTATAAATTTCAAATGATCAGGATTACTTATGAGTCGCTCAGAAGAATTATTTTTACAAGCCCAAAAACATATTCCCGGCGGTGTTAACTCGCCCGTACGCGCCTTTAAAGCCGTAGGTGGAACGCCCGTATTTTTTGAAAAGGCACTTGGCGCCCATGTATGGGATGCAGACGGAAAACGCTATATTGATTACGTACAAAGCTGGGGCCCGATGGTATTGGGCCATGCTCATCCGGAGGTTATTAACGCCGTGATCGAAGCAGCAAAACATGGTTTAAGTTTTGGTGCTCCTACAGAGCGTGAAACCACATTGGCAGAAAAGCTCTGCGCATTAATGCCGGGCATGGACATGGTCCGTTTTGTCAGCTCCGGCACTGAAGCAACGATGAGTGCAATTCGTTTAGCACGCGCATTTACCAAGCGCGATAAGATTATTAAATTCGAAGGTTGCTATCACGGTCACTCGGATTCCTTACTCATTAAAGCGGGTTCAGGTGCATTAACCCTCGGCGTTCCCAGCTCACCGGGGGTTCCAGCTGTATTGGCCGATCACACTATTACTCTCGACTACAACGACGCCGAACAAGTGCGCGAATGCTTCGCAAAACTTGGCGACCAGATCGCCTGTATTATCGTTGAACCCGTTGTCGGCAATATGAATTGTGTACCACCGGTACCGGGATTTTTGGAATGCTTGCGCGAGGTATGCGATCAATATGGCAGCGTGTTAATCCTGGATGAAGTGATGACTGGTTTCCGCGTCAGCCACACCGGAGCACAAGGTTATTATGATGTGAAAGCCGATATCACAACCCTCGGAAAAGTCATTGGCGGCGGTATGCCTGTGGGCGCGTTTGGTGGCCGTCGCGATATTATGCAAATGATCGCCCCATCCGGGCCGGTGTATCAGGCGGGCACATTATCCGGAAATCCTGTCGCCATGGCCGCCGGCTTAAAAACCCTGGAGCTGTTAGAGCAACCGGATTTTTATAAAAACCTTAGTGCTCGTACCACGCAATTAGCTGAAGGTTTGCAAAAACTTGCTGACGAGGCTGACATTCCATTTACCACTAACCATGTGGGCAGCATGTTCGGCTTCTTCTTTACCAGCGAGAAAAAAGTCACCAACTTCAAACAAGTAATGGCGTGCGATATTCCCCGCTTCAATAAATTTTTCCACGGCATGCTGGAGCGCGGTATTTATTTAGCCCCAGCGTCCTATGAAGCAGGGTTTATGTCTGCCGCTCATACAGATGAAGACATCCGGAATACACTGGCTGCTGCAAAAGAAGTATTTGCAGAATTGAAATAAACATCAGTAAAAATAAAAAGCCCTTGGAGTAATAACAAGGGCTTTTCTTCAATACTGATTATTTAAAACTTATGCTACGGATTTGCTTGCGGATTAAGCATTATCAATAAATCCCCGGTAGGTAAACGCTGACTGACAAATAATCCATGTTCTCGCTTCAGTTCATTACGCCGCTTGTAATACTCTACAATCTGATCACAATCCCAACCTTGCAAATCCAGGCAAATCCTGAACTGCGTATAGCCCATGTGTTTTAACGTTGGCACCCAATACAGTGGTGGCGAAAAGTCTTCAGACAGTAGACTTTTATTTTTTATTCGCGCATCAATAGCGCGAAACACCGTCAAAACCTCAGGCGACTCTACCGCAATAAATACTCGATTAACCTCTTCCGGTTGATGGTCTATAGCATCGGAAAACTGCTGCAGCAATATCTCATTTAACGTCTTGTACCAACCAATTTCCTCATGGCTTGTTGCGGCCAAACGAATTGACAATAAAGCCATAACAATCATCACCGCCAATAACGCTTTTCTTGATTGATAACTGTAAACAAACAACGTAGTAAAAAGAGCAATAAAAACACTGAGAGTCGTTCGCTCCTGAATATGAATTCCTATCGGAATTACCGATACATAAATGCCCAGGCCCGATACAACACCAACAACCAGTGTGAAATATTGTTTCTTAACAATAGCAACTGCAATTGCAATCAACAATAATGCCGCAACCACAGCAGGTTTTAAAAAAACTTGTGCCTTAGCCCAATGGGCTGCAAACGATGAGGTCACGCGCGCAAGATTGTCCAGCAAGCTGGCAAAATCCACTACATAATGTGGTTGCCTCCAGCCTGCGATTTGCATTGAGCTTCCAGTAAATGAAAACACGAGCAATTGCGTTACCAGATAAGCCACAATAAAAGCCCCTATCCAGTAAACCATCAAACGCCAAAAACGTGGAAAATCCAGGTCACGCAAAAACAATAATGGCATTAAAAAATAAAAAGCACTGAAAGTACCGAAGAACAATACCCCCATTAATGGGAAGAAATAATACGGAGGTAAAATTTGCTGTAAGCGGGGAGATAGCGCTAAAAAAATAAATCCGAGTAACAATGTTTCAGGCCATTGCAGCTGCACTGGTAACACCGGAACCAGCACACATAAAATACCAAATGTCAGGGAAAAATAATGACTGTTAGTCACCCTGGCCGCAACGCTGTATGCAAAACCCACTATGGACGCATAACTAATCAGGATTGCAAGATCACTTGGGAGTATGCGCAAAAATTTAAAACATAGATAATTTATCCAACGCCCCTCTTCCGCAAGCTTATCGTTGTAGCCAGACACGTAATACATTGAATCCTGGCGCCACACATCCACTTGCAAAAAGAGTGACAAATTGATGCACACTAGAACAAACATCAGAAGCAGAATTAACAGCTCAGGCAATCTGTTGCGCAACCGTTCCTTAATAAAGGATAACTCCATACATCACCTTAGTAATCTCAATAAAACAACGCAACAGAACCTTATCCGTAATAGAAAAGGCAGCTGCACGTAGAAAACTGCATTGGGAAAGAACTGAATACTGAATAGTAATCAGCAAAAAGCCGCTCAAGGATATTCAGCGGCTTTAGTACTAAGGGCGCGATTTCAGCCGATTTTAAAACAGATGTCTATTATTATTTTGTTATACAGACCATATTCTGTGAAATCGGAAATAGAACAATTCGAAATACCAGTCATCAATCAAGTTGTATAGGCGGGGCCAAAACCAAAGCTCCAGATCAACACAGTAATTGCCATTATCGACACCAGCATCACCAAACCAATAGTCAGAATCGAGCTGGAATAAA
This sequence comes from Cellvibrionaceae bacterium, assembly GCA_021151825.1. Lineage (GTDB taxonomy): Bacteria > Pseudomonadota > Gammaproteobacteria > Pseudomonadales > Cellvibrionaceae > Cellvibrio. Next base: position 210,079 of record JAGKWQ010000010.1, on the reverse strand, counting down.
TAAAACCTTCGTCTTCAGGGATTTTCATGAAAATAGGGATGCCCATATACAACAAATACACGGTATAAAAGACAGCCGCAATCCCCACTAACATTGTGAGAATCACATTGGGATACAACGCGCAGAGACCAGCAACAAATAAAGGCGTCGCCGTGTAGGCCGCAAATACAATACAGCGCGCGAGCCCTGGTGAGGAATCATAAGTGCGAGACATCCAGTTAATAAATGCCCCGATCACCGCCACACCGGCAAGCATGGCCAGATACATGAGCACGCTCATCACCGCCGCGCTGGATTCGGTAAGCATTACCGGGGCGCCTTTACCAATCGTCCACCCCACTTTGGTGGTGCCGATAAACATGGAGACGGGAGGAATCAGGGCAAGAAAAAGTACGTGCGCAAAATAAAGATGGGAAACACTTTCATGGGTATCGCGAATTTCTTCCCACTCTCTGTGAGGGTGGGTAAACAAACCAGCAACATGGGAAATCATATCCTGCCTCCAGCTACACCGTTTATGAAAACTGCGTTTATCTGCACAGGCTGCAACGAACATTGAAGCTTCACAGAAAAACATCAAGCGTTATTCTAAAAAGCACCATCAACATCTTCATGTATCAGTATAAAGCGTGGCGTCGCTGACTTCATGTAATGCATTAGAACAAATACAGTTCAAAAATCGCTGTGTCGATAACTGCCAACGCTAAAACAATTTCTCCAAATCAGACCACAGCAATTCGGCCGATTCAATATTACTAGTCGATCCCACATATTGTCCCTGTGGGTCCACGATAAAAATCCGGGTGGAATGATTTACCTGGTATTGGTCACCCACCACCGAAGGCATAGCCGCACCGGCGGGAACGTTTAATAAGCGACTATTAATAATGGCAGAACGTTCATAGTTCGCGCCAAAAAAACGTGCGACGTTAGCGATGGCCGGATTGTCACCACGCAAACCAATAATGTGCGGATGAAAAAATGCCACATAATCAGCCAAACGCGCTGCCGAGTCCCGCTCCGGATCAACACTCACAAAAATCACTTGGAGATCGCGTCCGGACTCATCGGCCATCTTCAACAGCTTGCTCAATTTCTGCAACTCCATCGGGCAGAAATCCGGACAAGATGTAAACCCAAAAAAAATCAGATTCCAGTGCTGCTGAAATTTTTCACGGACAAAAGCATCTCCCGCCGCCGTGCGCAATAAAACCTGAGGCACCGCTTTAGGCTCAGGCAATAATTGTACAGTTGATAAAACCAATGGTTTTTCTATTAAAGCCGCAAATAATTGTTTCGCGCTAATTGCTCCAAGCACTAAAAACAATGCAGCAATAAAAATAAATCCTGCGCGCGAAACATTAATTGCCATCAGCTTTTACCGGTAACTGAATACGTTGTTGTCGCCCATCGCTAAAGTACAATTGCACGTCAACTCTATCACCTGCCTGCAAAGGTGATGAAGCATTGAGTAACATAATATGCAATCCACCCGGAATTAATTCGACACTACCGTGGGCAGGCACACTGAGCTGATCCACATGCTCCATAATTGCGCGATCATTTTCATAACGAGTGCGATGTAACATCAAACTTTCACAGCAGCTTGCACTTAAGGACTTTATCGTCACTGCCTCATCGGCAGGATTGTAGAGCTTCGCATAAGCCGCATTAGCGTTGGCACCGGGTGGAGCTAACTTCACCCAGGCATCATTAACCTGCAAATTGGTTGATTGCACATCGGCTAACGTAGAAAAACTGTAGCCGCATAAACTAATGCCAAAAAAAATTCCGACAGGAAATTTATTGCACCAGCATTTGAATATCCCAATAAACATAATGATCCACCAACAACACCAGAAATAACACCATTAAATGGATAATAGAAAAACGAAATGTTTTCATTGCTGACTCAGTATCAGCATGAAATTTCAATTGCCATGCATAGGCGATAAATTTTGCATTCAGGAAAAAGGCGCCCAGTAAATAAATCAAACCACTCATACCAACCAGATAGGGTAAGAGGCACACCAGCGTTAGCAATAAGGTATAAAGCAAAATCAATGTTTTGGTAAATTGAATGCCGTGGGTCACGGGTAACATCGGAATACCAGCACGGGCATAATCATTTACGCGGTGGATCGCCAGCGCCCAGAAATGCGGTGGCGTCCAGGTAAAGACAATCATCATTAATAAAAGTGCCTCACTGCTAACTTGCCCTGTCATCGCACTCCACCCCAGGACTGGTGGCAAGGCTCCCGCGATACCACCAATGACAATATTTTGCGGTGTTGCCCGTTTTAATAGCAGTGTATAAATCACCGCATAACCAAATAATCCCAATAAGGTTAGCCACGCCGTTACCCAATTGACTAACACGCTCAGTAACACAAATCCGCTTATAGCTAATGTCACTGCAAAATAGACGGCTTGCGCCGTAGATAATTTACCTTTCGGCAATGGACGCATATGGGTACGCGCCATCTGCGCATCAATTTTCTGATCAAGTATTTGATTAAATGCTGCCGCCGCAGCCGACACAAGAGCAATGCCCAGGCTGGCTAGAAATAATTGTGAAAAAGCTGGCGGCTCGGGCGTTGCCAGCATCATGCCCACCCATGCGGTTAACACTAGTAATGCGACGACTTTGGGTTTGGTAAGTTGATAATAATCGCGACAAAGAGTGAAAATTTCTTTGCGTAAACTATGTGGAAAGATTAATTTTTCTGTAGCCATAACACACCTCGGGGGCGTAGATTCTAGCGATTGCTAACGAGCGTTACTGTTAAGATTGGCAGCAACTACTGGAACACTTTGTTGTACAACCACATTACGGATTCGCCAGTGTAATTGTTGAATGAATACCACCATCAACATTAACAAGTTAGCTGCTACCAGATTGTGTGCAACCGCATTGAGCAAGGGTAAATGTAAATATACATTTAGTATCCCCAAACTTACTTGCAACACTAGCACTGCCCCCAGGGTTAACATCAAACGCTGCAAACCAATACTCTTAGTTGCACGCCAGCAAAAAATTAACAATCCAAGTACACTAAAAAATGTTATTGCTGCACCGATTCGATGGGCAATATGAATACTCATCCGCGCTTCATAAGGTAAAACACCATACTCGTAAGTATCGTGCCCAAGCGGCAAATGAAAGATAGATTCAAACGAAAAACGTGTTTGCCATCCAAATTCACATACAGGAAATTGGGTACACACCAGAGCAGCATAATTCGCCGATGTCCAGCCACCCAAAGCAATCTGCATAAGCACAATAAACGCTACGCTATAAGCGAAAGGTAAAAATTTTCGCATGGCCGGCTCTGACACCAGAGGATTATGACGGCAGTAAATTTCAACGCGCAGCAAGACCAATAAACTCAATAAAAAAAAACCACCGAGCAAATGCGCCATCACCACCAATGGAATTAAATTCATTGTCACCGTCCACATCCCCAGCAGCGCTTGCAGCACTACCAACACTGCAATCATGCCGCACAACATTCGCCAACGCCTTATCAACAGGCTGGAGATAAATATCCCCAACACCAGCAACCCCAAAAGGCCAGCAACATAACGGTGCAACATTTCATTATGTGCCTTATGCGGCTCAATAAGCGCGTGAGGATATTCTTGCTGGATTTCGGCCACATGCGCATCATGTAGCGGTGCAGTTAATTTCCCGTAGCAGCCCGGCCAATCCGGACAACCAAGACCTGCGTCGGTTAAACGAGTATAAGCACCCAAGCCGATTACAATCAGCGCAAGAACAATTGCAACATTTACCAAACGCCGGAATGCAATATTGTCGGCACCTGACACAGGCATTACTACTGGCTTCATAACCGACTCCGGTCATAATTAATCAGACGCAATAAATCACTGCGAACATCCGCCGCCACTTGCGCAGGTGCTTTTGCAGAAATGGGATAACGCAACAACACTAATCCATGCTGATTAATAATGACAAAATGGTGTTCGAGTAACTGCAACTGTTCAACTGAAATAGTATTTTTTTCCGACATTTTATTATCAGTATTGGAATGAGTAATAAGTGTCGTTTTAATGGCGGGGAACTGTTGCCGAATAAGCCCGGGATTGGATGCATTCGTAGTAATGAACAATGCTTGTGCACCCAGTTGTTTACGCCCTAAGCCAGTATAAAGCTGTTGCAACAAACCTATTGTTTCAAGGCAGTTTTTTTCGCATTGATTTGCTGTTACATAAGCAATAGTCCAATGCATGTCCCCCAATGCTAATGCAGGTATTAATTGCACTTCTTGTTCCAGCCATTGCCCTTTGTTAGTCGCACCGGAGTCAAACCAGCCGTATGACAAACTGAGTTTGGCCGCGGCAAATGGCACCACTGCGCACAGAAAAAATAATAGAAAAAATCGCCGGCCACTCATAATGGTTTCTCCGCAAAACGGGGTTCATCTTCACCCTTTGCACAGGCCAATCCCACTAACAATGCAGCCATTGCCAATAAAAACCATTGCAATGCATAAGCTTTATGGCGTTCAGGCGGCAACACAACCGGGTGATAATGAATTGCAAAAGGAGATTCACGTTGCTGGTAAATCATTCCGGCAATTAATGAATCAGGTAGGTAGGTGATGAGTAATTTATTATCCGGCTGTTGCATACGCATGGGCCATTGCCCAAGGTCTTCCAGATTTTTCCCCAATAAAAAATTACCCGCTTGCGCTCGATAAACTCCTTGTACGATTAATTCAGCAGGCATTTTTATTGCTGGCAATTCCGTCCGCTGTACGGGGGCAGCAACCCACCCCAGATTGACAAGCACTATCGAACTTGCTGCACTGGAATTTGTTGCGGTATTTTCCGGATTATTTGCCTGCACTGGAATTATTACGTCGTATCCGGGGCGGCCTTTCAGGATTTGGTTATCCAGCAACCATACATAGGGGGCAAGCCAGCGCGCAGGAAAACTGACTGTTGCACCATCGCGGGCCATTAAATTTTCGCTTGATAATAACGCAGTAGATTGATCTGTAATTAATTCGGTCAACGAGAATGCCTTTTGCATTTGCCATTGGGCCAGCATTTGTAAACTCTGTTGCTTTTGTGCGGCGCGTTGCCATTGCCAAAAAGAAAGCGATAATAAAATGGCAACCGCGATAAGATTTACTAACAGCCAGTGCCAGCGGACAACCCAATGACGATTAAACGCTATAATGGTCATAAGCTCACTCCTGAGGAGTTATTATGTTAATTAAAATTATCCTGATCGCATTGCTATTACTGGTGGTTATCAGTTTGTTCCAGGCACTCTATGTCATGATGAAGAATGACAGTACAGCACCAAAAATGTCGCAATTTCTGGGGCGCCGCTTACTATTTTCGGCGTTGGTTGTTCTGGTAATTCTCATCTTGCTGGCAACCGGAGTAATTACTCCGCACCCTCGCCCCTATTAATATTTGCAAATATTGTTAAAGCACATACACAAATACGAATAGATTAAGCCAAACCACATCCACAAAATGCCAATACCAGGCAGCAGCTTGAAAACCAAAATGTTTCTCCGCAGTGAAATGCCCTTTGATGGCGATGCGCAAAAAAATCACCGTTAGAAAAATTGCGCCCAAGGTGACATGTAGCCCGTGAAAGCCCGTCAATAAAAAGAATGTATTACCGTAAACACCCGAGTCCAAACGCAACCCCAATTCTTCGTATGCGTGAACATATTCATAACCTTGCAATGCTAAAAAGCATATGCCGAGAATAATCGTCAACATTAAAAAGAAACCTAACTGGGCCGGCTTTTGCTGTTCAATTCCCATATGGGCAAATTGTAAGGTGATGGATGAAACCAATAGGATAATGGTATTAACGAGTGGAATACCTGCCCAGGGCATTGCCTGTGTTTCCACACCTGAAGGTGTTTTTATTAACGGCCAGATTGCTTCGAAATTGGGCCAGAGCACTTCCGCTGTCATGGCGTTATCCCCTGCACCATCCAGCCATGGAACGGAAATCATGCGCGCATAAAAAAGTGCGCCAAAGAATGCGCCAAAAAACATAATCTCGGAAAAAATAAACCAGCTCATTCCCTGGCGAAATGAATGATCCATTTGTTCGCTATAGAGCCCATTCATGGATTCATCAATAACATTGCCAAACCAGCCAAATAACATTAACAGCAATAAACCGAAACCCACTGCTAATAATATCGGACCGATTAAATCATCGTTAACCCAATGGGCGGCACCATAACCCATTAAAAATAATGCGACCGCGCCGACAATTGGCCAATGACTTTGGTGGGGAACATAATAATGTTGATAACCGGCACTCATGGTTTATACCTCCATTCGCACGGACTATATTTTACAGGCTGTGCGTTACAGACTGTGCTTTACGAAACAGTGCTAACGCTTCACCGTTTGGCCCTGACTTTTGTACAAACGATACGATAAAGTGATAGTGGAATATTCAGCAGGCAATTGTGGATCTATATAAAATTGCACCGGCATGGCTTTTTCACCATGGGCATCCAGCGGTTGCTCGGTAAAACAAAAACATTCAATTTTTTTAAAATAACGCGCAGCAGCACCCGGCGACACAGATGGTACAGCACGGCCAATCATGGCTTGGGTCGATAAATTTTTTACATGAAAATTAACAATCTTAACGGCGCCAGGATTGAGTTCGATTGAATTAACTTCCGGTGCAAAATCCCAGGGGATGGAATCATCACGATTGGCAATAAATTCCACTTTAATACGTCGGCTGGTATCAATACTCGTGGACGGTGCAGCAACAGTGTTAGCTGTTTTTCCATTTAATCCCGTCAATCGACAAAACACATCGTAAAGGGGAATTAGTGCAAAGCCGAAGAAAAACATGGCAATAGATACCACCAGCAATTTACGCAGCAAGGGTTGGTGCGAAATATTCTGATTGTCCATCTATGCCTCTGCCGGTAACGGCTGAATCATTAATGTCCGGATTTAATATCAGGTGGTGTTTGAAACGTGTGATAAGGTGCAGGTGAAGGAATTTGCCATTCCAAACCTTCTGCGCCTTCCCACACTTGCGCGCTGGCTTTTTTGCCTTTGCGCCGGATACAACGAAACACGACCGCTACAAATAACAATTGCGATAACCCAAATAAAAATCCGCCGATGCTGATAAACGCATTCATATCGGCAAATTGCAATGCATAATCCGGAATGCGCCGGGGCATTCCTGCAAGCCCGACAAAATGCATGGGAAAGAACAACATATTTACTGACACCAGGGAACACCAAAAGTGGCACTGCCCCAATCGCTCGCTATACATAACGCCGGTCCATTTTGGAATCCAGAAATACACACCGGCAATAATTCCAAAGAGCGCGCCAGTTACTAATACATAATGAAAGTGCGCTACCACAAAATAAGTGTCCTGATATTGAAAATCAGCTGGCGTAATCGCCAGCATCAATCCGGAAAAACCACCAATCGTAAATAACACAATAAATGCGATAGCAAACATCATCGGTGTTTCAAAGGTCATTGCACCGCGCCACATAGTGGCGACCCAATTAAATACTTTTACCCCGGTGGGCACTGCAATCAACATGGTGGTGTACATAAAAAATAATTCTGCCGCGACCGGCATGCCGGTAGTGAACATATGATGCGCCCACACAATAAATGATAAAAAAGCAATGCTCGCCGTAGCAATCACCATGGATTCATAACCAAACAACGGTTTGCGTGCGAAGGCAGGAACAATACTGGAGATAATGCCAAAGGCCGGCAAAATCATAATGTAAACTTCCGGATGTCCGAAGAACCAGAAAATATGCTGAAACATTACTGGATCACCGCCGCCGGCCGCATTAAAAAAACTGGTACCAAAATATTTATCGGTAAGTACCATTGTCACCACACCGGCAAGTACCGGCATCACTGCAATTAATAAAAATGCGGTAATAATCCAGGTCCACACAAAGAGCGGTAACTTCATCCAGGTCATACCCGGCGCGCGCAAATTGAAAATAGTGACGATAATATTCATCGCCCCCATGATTGAAGAAATCCCCATTAAATGCACCGCAAACACAAAAAATGCAGTGCTGTCATTGGAGTAAGTCGTTGATAACGGCGCATAGAAAGTCCAGCCCGCTGCCGGTGCGCCCCCCTCCATAAATAGCGTGGATAATAAAATCGTAAAGGCACAGGGTAATAACCAGAAACTCCAATTGTTCATGCGTGGTAATGCCATGTCCGGTGCGCCAATCATCAATGGCACCATCCAATTTGCAAGGCCAACAAACGCGGGCATAATCGCTCCGAACACCATCACCAATCCGTGTACCGTTGTCATCTGGTTAAAAAAATGCGGATCGACAAATTGCAAACCCGGTTGAAATAATTCCGCGCGAATGACCATAGCCATGCTGCCACCGGTAAATAACATCAGCAGTGAAAACAATAAATATAAAGTACCGATATCTTTATGGTTGGTGGTATAAAACCAGCGCGAAAGCCCGCGCGGTTTATGATCGTGATCTTCATCGTGGTGATGCGTTGCAGCTGAATCAATCGGTTGAAAATTTTCCTGGCTCATCATTATTCTCCCGCACTCAGTACTGCGTTGACGTCAGCAATTTGCACCAAATCACCCGTGTTGTTACCCCAGGCATTACGCTCATAGGTAATCACTGCGGCGAGCTCTGCGGCGGTTAATTGCTTGCCAAACGCCTGCATCGCTGTCGCTGGCTTACCAAACAAAACGATGTGCAAGTGCGCGGGTTTGTCTTTAGTAACCATTGCACTACCTTTCAGTGCAGGGAATGCGCCCGGTAATCCTTCACCGCTTGGCTGATGGCAAACTGCACAACGGCTTTCGTAAGTTTTTTGTCCTAATTCCATTAACTCTTCTCGAGTCATGAGGCCACGTGCCGCCTCTGCTGCTTTGGCTTTTTCCTGTTCGGCAATTTGTTCAGCAACCCATAGCTCAAATGCTTCCGGTGTTTTTACATCGACAACAACCGGCATAAATCCGTGGTCTTTACCGCATAACTCTGCGCATTGGCCACGATAAATTCCGGGGTTATCGATCTTTGCCCAGGTCTCATTAATAAAACCTGGGTTTGCATCTTTTTTGATGGCGAAGTCAGGCACCCACCACGAATGAATTACATCATCAGCGGTCACCAGGAAACGGATTTTTTTACCCGTGGGAAGAACCAGCGGCTTATCAACTTCGCGTAAGTAAAGGTCATCTTTCGCGGCATTATTTTCAATTTGATCGCGAGGTGTGGATAACAACGAATAATATTCGATAGGATATTCCATATATTTGTAATGCCATTTCCATTGGGAACCAGTAACCAGAACCGTCATGTCGGCTTTGGATGCATCCTCCATCGCCACCAGGGTTTTGGTCGCCGGGATTGCCATGGCAATTAAAATAAGTACCGGAATAGCAGTCCAGATAATTTCTATTTTCAAACTACCGTGAAATTGCGCAGGTGCTGCGCCTTTAGCTTTGCGATGATGGACGATAGACCAAAACATTAATCCGAAAACAATCGCACCAATCACACAACAAATATAAAAAATAATCATGTGCAGGCTATAGACTTTGTGACTGAGCTCGGTTGCGCCACGCGTCATGTTATAAGCCGAGTGCAAAGGTGCATCGGCGGCAAAGATATCCGCACACCACCACATGCATGAAACAAGCATCCAGTTACATTTATTATTCAACGACAAGCAATAGCGTTTCACTGCACGACTCCTTTTTCTGGTTCTTTGCCGTGGAAAACCGCAACGAATAGATGAGCAAGTACCTGCCAGGGTTGCAGCAGAAAAAATTACGGCTCATAACTACTATTCATGAAAAACTGTTTTAAAAAAGCAAAAGCTGTTAAAACAATTCGATACCGGGCTTATTCCCGGCCACAGGAATCAGGTGAAATATCCAGTTTACAACTGGACGAGGCGCAACCTGACAACAGAAACAGCCAACTGGCTATAGAGGAAATTGCCAGAACACAGGACGCACCAGACTCTCTACATAGAATTACCGGCCACCTAAATTCCAACTCACTGCACACAAGTGCAGATTTAGATGCTAAGTGATAAATCCACTAAAAATAAAAACGCATCTGACGGAATAACTATAAACGGGGAATAACAAAACGCAAGAAATGAAAGGGTAATTAACCTGAATGACTAAACCAGTTTCTTTATATAACAAACTGTACTGTGAAAGAATTTAATAACGCATAAAAAATCAGAAACAAATAGTAGCGCCCACCTGCCAGCCACTACCAAAATCGTTATCGGCGCAATCAGTATTTGCAGCGATGTTATCAGTAAAGAAATTTCTGGCACAAATCAAATTCAAAATCGTTTTCCTCGTATTGGCCATAGCAGCCTCGATTGGCATAAACGTTATTCGTCTTTTGTAAAAAAGCGCCTCAGCTAGTAGGTAATTGGTAGCATCCACAAAAAAACAGGTGCCCATCAACTTCTATCCGCTGAGATAAAAACACACATCTAATATTTGATGAATGACATCATGGTAGGGATAAAAAAACGATCACGAAAGGCAATTGCAGGAAAAACGAACACCATCATCCAAACGCATAGCAGTCAGGGTTCCGCCCCACACACAACCAGTATCCAATGCGAACACATTGGGGAAACTGACCTTGCCTTCCAATGCAGCCCAATGACCAAAAATAATTTTTTCGTTACGGGCTTTTCGTTGCAAAAAAGAAAACCAGGGCGCAAACCCGACAGGTGCTGCATCGGCGCTTTCTTTGGTTTGCAATTCAAGTTCGCCCTGCGCATTACAAAAACGCATACGCGTAAAATAATTAGTGATCACACGCAGGCGATTGGCGCCAACTAATTGATCACTCCAGATATTGGGAGAATTGCCGTACATACCCGCTAAAAAATATTCGGGATGTTCACTTTGTAAAACGGTTTCCACTTCACGTGAGCGCGCTAATGCATCCTGAATCGTCCATTGCGGTGGAATGCCAGCGTGAACCATGGTGTAACCTAAATGTTCATCATAGTGAACCAATTTTTGTTGCCGCAACCAATACACCAGATCCAGACGATCCGGTGCAATTAACAATTGATCAAGAGTATCGTTTTTCCCCAATTTGCGCAGGCCGTAATACACCGCAATAAAATGCAAATCGTGATTACCCAGAACAATCGTGATGGAATCGCGCAATTTATATAAATAACGCAAGGTGGCGAGCGTATCAGGCCCGCGATTAATTAAATCACCTGCAAGCCATAGCTTGTCTTTGGCCGGATCAAACGCGATTTTTTTTAGTAGGCATTGCAGTGGCTCAAGGCAGCCCTGGATGTCACCGATTGCGTAAGTCGCCATAAACCTGCAAACCTCAATAATTAATGCATTGCGTGCGGGGGAACCAGTGCAAAGGTAGGAATGGGTGCATCAAACATAGCGCCTTCATCGGTACGCATATGATAAGTGCCTTCCATAATACCGGTTTCTGTTTCCAGGATTACGCCGCTAGTGTAGGTATAACTTTCACCGGGTTGCAAATGCGGTTGCTCGCCCACGACACCAACGCCCTGCACTTCCTGCAAATTTTCATTGGCATCAGTGATGCGCCAATGGCGACTGATTAATTGCGCCGGCACTTCGCTTTCATTGGCAATGGTGATGGTGTAGGCGTACACATAGCGCTGTTCCGCTGGCACTGATTGCGCCGCAATGTATTGGGTTTTTACATTGACAGAAATAGCTGACATTTTTATCTACCTGATATTAATAAGTGATCACTCGCCATCATCGGCAAGTGTTTTTCCATTAAATGAAATCTCGCCCAACAAGTTACTCATGGCAACATATTCCGGCAAACTGATTTCTTCCGGCCGCAAGCTTAAATCTACCGGCAAGTTTTCCATTTGTTCAGCGGTTAATAACTGTTTAAGCGAGTTGCGCAGGGTTTTGCGGCGTTGTTGGAATGCTACGTTAACCAATGTTTCCAGCGTTTTAACATTGTTGGCCACATGGGGCAATTGTGCGTAGGGAATCAAGCGGACTATCGCCGAATCGACTTTAGGTGCTGGATCAAATGATGTTGGCGGCACATCAAATAAATCTTCTACCGCACAATAATATTGCACCATGATTCCCAACCGGCCATAAGCACTGTCGCCCGCTTGCGCGGCCATACGCTTCACAACTTCTTTTTGCAGCATGAAGTGCATGTCTTGTACTTTGCTTGCATAAGTGAGCAAATGAAAAATTAATGGTGTGGAAATGTTGTACGGCAAATTGCCCACAATTCGCAACGGCTTGTCATTTTTTATCAACTGTAAAAAATCGAATTGCAATGCATCGGCCTGGAACAATTGGAAATTTGGATGTTTTTCAAATTTCACTTTTAACCAGGGCACCAGATCACGATCCAACTCGATCACATTTAAATTATCGCAAGCATCTGCCAGTAATTGGGTAATGGCGCCTTTACCGGGACCGATCTCCACAATGATGTCATCTTTATGCGGATGCACCGAGCGTACTATGTCGCGAATGATTCCATGATCAATTAAAAAGTTTTGCCCAAAGCGTTTGCGCGCTTTATGTTGGAATTCATGATTCAACGTTTTTTTCATCAACAATACTCAAATTAGTGCGCATGCTTGCCATTAACAGTGGCCTGTACCATGGCTACTGCATAGGCCAATGCAGTACGCAAACTTCCCAGATCGGCTTTACCGGTTGCAGCCAAATCCAATGCGGTGCCATGATCAACCGATGTGCGAATAATGGGTAGTCCCAATGTAACATTCACCGCCTGGCCGAAGCCTTTGTATTTTAATACCGGCAAACCCTGATCATGATACATAGCAAGCACTGCATCGGCTTTATCCAGATATTTGGGAGTGAATAAAGTATCAGCAGGCAATGGGCCAATTAAATTCATTCCGCGGGCGCGCAATGAATTTAATACTGGCTCGATCACGTCAATTTCTTCACGTCCTAAATGGCCGCCTTCACCGGCATGGGGGTTTAATCCACACACCAGAATACGCGGCTCTTTAATACCGAATTGCACCTGCATATCACGTTGCAAAATTTCGGTAACTTGCGTGAGTTCATCCGGCGTGATTGCTGCTGCAACATCTTTCAGCGGCAAATGGGTAGTGGCCAATGCCACTCGCAAACCTTCAGTGGCAAGCATCATCACCACTTTGGGCGTGTGGGTTTTATCAGCGAGATATTCGGTGTGGCCACTAAACGCGATGCCCGCATCGTTGATCACACTTTTTTGTACCGGACCGGTAACCAATGCGGCGAATGATCCGTTAATGCAACCTTCAATGGCAGCATCCAGGGTTTGCAAAATATAGGGAGCATTTTTTACGTTGAGCTTGCCGGGTACGGCCGGCTCCGCTAATGCAACAGGCAACACCGCCAGCTCACCGGCAACACCGGGGCGAGGTGTATCGCGCAAATTAATTTCGCGCAGTTGCAGCGGCAGGTTTAATTGCCGCGCGCGCGTACGCAGTAATTCGGGATCGGCAATGGCAACAATTTCATGTGCTTGCGCTTGCTGCGCGAGCGTAATCACCAGATCCGGGCCAATACCCGCTGGCTCGCCCGGTGTTAATGCAATGCGATAGCAATCTGGCATTTTATGAGTACCCCAAAAAGTACAACGGTTAAAAACCGGAGTGGCAATGCACTCCAATTTTTAACCGCGTTTTTTATAATTGAGTTTTAGCTAATGATGCAAAAATTACAGCTTGATTTCGACGTAAGCTTCTTCGCGAATTTGTGTGAGCCACAATTGGAACTCTTCATCAAAGCGGCGTGAACGCAATACGTTGGCCGCTTGATTTCGCTTCACCTTATCGCTCATATCTTCTTTGCGACGTTCGATCACTTGCAAAATATGCCAGCCAAATTGGCTTTTGAACGGGCGGCTGATATTACCGGGAGAAGTATTGGCCATTGCTTCTTCAAACTCAGGCACAAACATTCCGGGTGTGGACCACCCCAAATCACCACCGCTTAACATGGAGCCTGTATCTTCCGAGTTTTCACGTGCGAGCTTGGCAAAATCCTCACCTTTTTCAATGCGCGCTTTTAAATCCACTAATTTCTGACGCGCTTGCGCATCGTCCATAATTTCCGACGTTTTTACCAGAATATGACGCGCGTGGGTTTGATCAATCATTTGCGCACCGCCACCACGTTGTTCAATATTTTTCAGAATATGGAAACCGGCACCACTGCGGAATGGTTTGGAAATCTGGCCCGCGGATAAATTCGCCATTTGATTGCCGAACAACTCCGGCAATTGTGCGAGTTTACGCCAACCAATATCACCGCCTTGCAACGCGGCTTGATCATTGGAAAAGCTGATCGCCATTTGCGAGAAATCACTGCCGGATTGCAGTTTTTGATAAATATCACCGGCTTTCTTTTCCGCTTCAGCAACAGCCTCTGCATCGGCACTACTGGAAACGGCAATCAAAATATGGCCAATGTGGTAATCCGGTGAGGTTGCATATTTACCATCGCTGGATGCGAGAAAGTTATTGATATCCTGATCAGTCACTTTAATGCGGCTGTTTACTACACCTTGTTGCAAATGGCTGATCGTGAGTTCATTGCGCATTTGTTTACGCAAGCCCGCCAGTGTTAATCCTTGACGTTGCAAATCAACTTCCAATTGCGCAAGGGTGATTTGATTTTTTTGCAGAACACGGCCAATGGCCTGATCAATTTCCGACTCATCCACTTTAATATCGTAGCGCTCAGCCAAACCCAGCTCGATACGTTCAATAATTAATTGTTCCAGAATTTGTTTATTGAGCACATCTTCCGGCGGTAACTCCTGGTACTGGCCACGCAAACGCTCCAGAATTGTTTGCTTGCGCGCGTTTAATTCACTTTCCAGCACCACATCTTTATCGACAATAGCGACAACACGATCCAGTGATACAGCCTTGCTTTGGGCCAGACCAATTTGGCTGCCGAGCAGCAACAAACCACCCAGAAATATTACCCAGGCGTTGCGCACGTTGTTTTGGTTTTTACTCATAACTTCAAATCACTGTTTTATTGTAAAGAGGCTTCACGCTCGCTGTAGCCCAGCATGGCTTTATCGAGCAGGTTACTAATACGTTGACTCAGGGTACCAAAGCCGCGCAGCTGCACTTCAAAGAAAATACCACGGTCGTAATCATCACTGCTGATGTTGGCAAGGAAATCCGGGCTAAAGTCAAAATCAACCCACTGGCGGGCCAGCACCCGGATCCGGTAACAACAATCGGTGTATTCGAGCCCGGCAAAGGTATCGAGTTCCGCATTGTAATTAAAATCGTAGTTGGTACGGGCAATCACTGCCCATTGGTTGTTAAGGGGCCAGAGCGCGGTGACATCCAACTGATCCAGGGTTTCACCAATTTTCGGGCTGGCGTCCAACGGGCTCAAGGTGACCGGATCGCGGCTATAACGATAGCCCACATTCAGGATGCGGTATTGCTCATCCATATAGTGCAGGCTACTACTGACCGCATTGATTTTTTTCTGCTGATGATCGTACAGCACATCATTGCTAAAGCGCAGATGATCGCCCAGCTGCCCGCTTAACTGGCCGGCAATGGCTGAACTGCTACGGGTATTTGCATAATCGTCATCATTATTAAGGATGCTGACTTCGCGATCCTCAAAGTAGTTAATCTGGCCAATGCTGACCCGCACACGCTCGATACCGGTATCAGATTCCACAAAACGGCTGGTGACACCCAACGCCAGGTGGTTTGCATCGTCAATCCGGTCACCGCCGGAAAAACGCGAATCGCGGAATAATTGCTGATAGGTAACAACCAGATCCGAGGTATCAAAGTTGACATAGCTGGCATCCGAGGTCAGGCCGTAAAGCGCATCCTGGTTTTCATAATCGCGATATAGATAAAACGCACGCGGCTCCAGGGTTTGGGTAAAGCCTTCACCGAACCACTGTTTGTCGCGCTCGAAGTACAAACCGGTATCCAGCGAGCCTTGCGGGGCAACAATATACGGGCTGGTATCAGCATCCGCACGCATGTTGGTCGCATCCAATTCATATCCCAGCGTTTTTACTGCAACGCCCGGCTTGATAAAACCGGCAGCGTATTCTTTATCCCACGTCAGAGCATAATTGGTGCGCAAGCGCTCACCGGTAATCAAATTAGCTCTCTCAGCGGCTTGCACCGGATTTTCACCGAAGTAACGGTTCATCGCGAAGTGCGCATATTCGTTATCCAGCTCCAACACCCAGTCGTTGATGCGGTATTCACCATCGGCATTAATGCGCGGCACTTCGCGATAAGGGAGCTGTTGGTCGGTAAGCAAGCGGAACTCTTCGATCTTGCCCGCCAATTGCCAGTGATCGGTAACATAACTGCCCGATACACGCTGGCGAATATAAGCCTGGCGATTCAAATCTACTGCACTGCGATCAACATCGCGCAGGTAATCGGTATCGCTGACGTCGGTGTAATCAATAAGGGTTGACCAAGGCTGGTTGCGACCGCCAGTTTGGTACAGGTTGTACTGCCAGCGATCTTTTCCTTTATAGGGATAAGCATCTTCTTCGGCAATCTCACCGTTATCGATTTGGTCTTGCAAACGCTCACTAAACCCGCCACGGTCATTGTTCAACGCACTGGCCCTGAGCTCGGTATCAAAGTAGCTCGACATATGACGTAGTTCAGTTGCCAGGATATTGCCGTGATCCGAGAGATAGCGCCACGTCAGGGTCGCATCGTAATTAGGAGCGATATTCCAATAGAAAGGCGCAGTGAATTCACCGATACCATCGTTTTCATCCAGCCCTAACGAGGGAAAGAGAAAACCGGTCAAGCGATCCGGGCCAATCGGAAAGCGGAAATACGGAGCATAGGCGATGGGGATATCTTTCACTTCCAAGCGCATATTTCGCGCGGTGCCATAATGCTTGTCGTTGTGCAAAGTGATATTGGAACCGCGGATCAACCAGGTATTATCGCCCGGTTCACAACTGGTAAAGGTACCTTGATCCAGGCTGATGACCTGGTCGCCAAACTTTTCCAGCTTTTCCGCACGTCCACGGACACGGGTCTCGTACAGGACAAAACGGGCTTGTTCCAGCTCGGCATTGCCAGTGTTGGTATCCACATAAGCGCGCTCTGCGCGCAGCAATACACCCGGCTCGCGCACCTGGATATTGCCTTTGAGTTCTGCCTCACGGGTAGTTTTATCGAAGCTGAAAGTATCTGCACGGAATGAACGGCGGCCCTGAGTCAGACGCACATCTTTGTGCATCACAAACTTGGTTTGCTTTTCCGCCTCGGAGTAATCAGCACTGCCCAGGATATTGGCCTTTTCCGGATCGAGATCCGACTCCGCATCATCCCGCGGCGGCGCAATATACGCACCACAACACGCGGTTGGGACCAGTTTTTTCTGCTCCTCCGTCAATTCCTCCATCGGCACCCAATCCAGCTCGCGCAACTCATCATTGGGATCAACAGCCGCCACAGCAACTGCCGATGACGACGAAGCGGAAGAAGAACTGATCGATGAGGAACTCGAAGAGTTGCTGGCGTTCGATGAATTCGTGTCAGCTGCTACAGATGCAGCAGGCAGCAATAATAGACCTGCACACTGGGCTGCTATACACAACGCCAAACGGGAAGGAATAAATGAAAAACGTCGATACTGCTTGGGTTGATTCTGGGTTGGAGCCATTAACCGCGGTCTCATACTGGCGGGCGGATACGCGCGCTGCCATCAATTGTTGTATTCACTTGATTGAGTCAACAGGCGCCTGAAAAAGTTGCCGCCGAAAAAATTGCTGCGATTCTACTGGAAACCATCTGTACTGGGAATGAATTGGGCAAAAGCAATGAACTGGGGAAAGCATCGTGAGTCGGGTAGAATCCATCGTCATAACTTCCTTTCGCATTTACCATAGGCACAATCAGGCCATCAATGAACGAAACCATACCACAATCTCCTAATGATTCCCGCAAGTCAGCACTTGCCAACTGGGTAACCCTTAATACACCTGACAGCTGGCACCCCATAGAGTTGCAAAGCCTGGGGAGCGATGCCGGTTTTCGCCGCTACTTCCGTTTCCAGCAACCTTCGCAATGGTTAGCAGTTGACGCTCCGCCTGCCACGGAAGACAGCCACCAATTCGTAGCTATCGCCCGGATCCTGCGCAATCAAAACGTACATAGCCCGGAAATACTTGTTGCCGATCCGGAACTGGGGTTTTTGTTAGTTGAAGATATGGGCGATACATTGTTCTTCCGCGCCGTTGATAACGCCAATGCCGACCAGCTTTATACATTGGCAATCGATACGCTATTACAGTTGCACCAGTGTGACGATCACCCTGAACTTATTCCGCGCTATGACCGCGTGCTTTTGCGCCGTGAATTGGAAATTTTTACGGAATGGTTTGCCCGCAAACTGCTCGGCTATTCACTCAATGACACAGAACAACAATTACTCGACCAACTTTTTATCAACCTGGAAGACAATTCCCTCACCCAGCCACAAGGCTTTGTCCATCGCGATTACCACTCCCGTAATTTATTGGTGCGCGATGATGGTGCACTGGGTGTAATTGATTTTCAGGGCGCACTCTGGGGCGGTGTGACTTACGATTTGGTATCGCTTCTGCGCGATTGTTATTTGCGCTGGCCAGCAGACAAAGTGACGCAATGGGCACTGTACTATCGACAACGCGCTATCGACTTGCAACAAATTCCCATCGTCACTGAGCAAGAATTCTTGCGTTGGTTTGACTGGCTGGGCCTGCAACGCCACATAAAAGTACTGGGTATTTTTGCGCGCTTGCAATTGCGCGATAACAAATCCGGTTATCTGCAAGATTTGCCACTAGTTATTCGCTACACATTGGAAGTTGCCAACCAATATCCGGAATTGCAGGAATTTGCAGCCTGGTTTACACGAACGCTATTACCTATCGCGCAGCAACAACATTGGTATAGCAATTATCACACCGCAGGAGATCGCGAATGAAAGCCATGATCCTCGCGGCCGGATTGGGTAATCGCATGCGCCCCTTAACTGATCACACACCCAAGCCGTTGCTTTGTGCGGGCAATAAACCGTTGATTGAATATCATCTGGAAAATTTGCAACGCGCTGGCATTCGCGAGGTTATTATCAACCTCGCTTACCTCGGTGAAAAAATTCGTACGCATCTTGGCAATGGCGAGCGTTGGAATTTGCACATTCATTACTCGCAAGAACCTGAACCTCTGGAAACCGGTGGTGCGATTTTGCGCGCACTGGATTTATTAGGCAGTGAAACTTTTTTATTAATAAATGGTGATGTCTGGTGCGATATTGAATTTAATGATTTTGTAACAACACCATTAAATACTACCCAATCAGGTTATTTATTATTAGTGCCTAATCCGGCATTTCATCCGCACGGCGATTTTGCATTGGATGATTCCGGATTGTTATTGGAAGATGTACAAAAAAACCATCCGCACCGCTTCACCTTTGCAGGCATTAGTTTGCTGACCCCTGCGCTGGTGTCTGGTTATCCCGATAAGCGCGAAAAATTTCCGCTCGTTGAAACTTTCCGCCACGCCATCGCACAACAACAATTGCGTGGACAAGTTCATTATGGGTACTGGAGCGATGTGGGAACACCGGAACGACTGAAGCAATTAGACAATTATCTTAATTCGTAAGGCGCAATTTATTGCGTCCTACGAATTAATCTCGCCTATCAAATTATTCGATAACTCAATTTATCGCTACCAGCTGCCCATACCCAAAACTATCAACATGCATTACCAACTGGATATCATTATTTGCAGTGTTTACCACCTCTCCATTCAACAACAGCTCGGTTTTGATCGGATAAACACCCTGCGGCAACCCCTCTGGCAAGGTAAACGAAAATTCATTTTTATAGCGCCCGCCAGCTTTGGTTTTTTCATTCACCGGCTTGGTGAAACTCTTTAATTCTTTGGTGTTGTCTTCATTGTCATAAATAGCAATGCGTTCTTCGATCAATGCTGTTTTTTGACGTGTACCGGGAACAACTACAATATCGGATTGAATAACTACTTCTTGCCCCGGGGTTACTACATTGCCCGGAATAGTTTTGGTTTGATATTCAGTCGCTACCGGCTCAGCCGGTAAATGTTGATTTTTGGCTTTGTATTCTTCACTCACCTGGTCTTCTTTAGCGATACGTTCAGAGCGATAATTAATAATCATTTTAGTAATCAGCGTTACGGCGACAGCAACTGCTGCTACACGTGCAGCGGCCTTTAAATGCTCACGGTTTTTACAACCCTGATCACCGCTTTTACATTTGTGAGAACGATCAATATTATCTTTCAAATCTTTAAGACTAAATGCGGCAACCGGGTTCGCCAGTGCGCACGCAATAATCGCAACCAATAATCTGGATCTCATATATCCTTGCCCCAAGAAAGTTATTTACATCGTTATTTAATGGTAAAACCTGTTTCTTTCAGTTTGCGTTGGGTTTCCTGTGCACGATTCTTTAATGTGGCTGCGGGCTGATAATCTGCATCCAACTCCAATACCGATTCTGCTTTGGCAATTGCACAGGCGTAATTTTTCTTCTCCATGCAATTATTCGCATCGCCCATTAACCGGCTAACCCGTTCAGTCAACTCGCGTGCCTGTCCTTGCGCCAGGGTTGCTGCCTGTTTTATTTCAACGGCCCGGGCATTGGCGGCATCCTGGTCCAATACTGCATTCGCACTGTTTACTGCACAAGAATAATCTTTACTTGATAAACAATTCTGCGCACGCGTTAGTGCCGAGTTAATAGCTAACTGTTTCTGCGCGGTGGACTGCGCTTGTTGCGCACGGGCCACACTTAAAGCTTCGTGAAAACTGACCACTTGTGAATTGTGTAAACCAATTGCTTCAGCTTTTTGTAAAAACAGGGCTGCGCAATCCAGATCCTGCTGTTGCAAACAACTTTGCGCTTCAGCAATAAGTTCGCGCACTCGCTCATCATTTACACGCTGCTCTTTCGCGGTTTGGGCTGCGGTAAGCAATTGTGCAGCGACATTATTTGCCGGATCGAGATTGGTCGCAACCAAACTGTGTTCAATGGTGCAATCAAAGTTTTGCAACGCAAAACAGGATTGGGCCGCCGTAATTTTTTCGGCGATAGTTTTTTGTAAATGTTGTTTGGCCTGATACTGGCTATAACCAAACCATCCCGCACCGGCTAACGACACGACTGCAAATCCCAAGGCCACAGTGAGCAACATGGGATTGCGTCTGGGAAATAATGCATCGGCAAATTGTGTGATGTTTTGATAGCGTCCGGATTTCAATGGCACCAGACCACGACTCACGACTTTCCACTCTCGCGAACTTAAACAATCCAACCGTTTGGGTTGCATTTTTTGCTCATACGCCTGCAACGCCGAGCGATTATTATAAGGATGGCGCCCCGCCAGCATTTCATACACGACACAGGCCAGCGCATAGACATCATCACTAAAACTGAGGGATTCATCTTTTATCATTTCGATGGTGGCATACGCCGGTGTTAACGCACCTAATTGCCCCGCATCGAATTTATGTTTGTGTGCTTCGCGGGTTGCTGCGCGCGCGATACCAAAATCCAGCACCTTGGCAGAGCCATCACGATTGACAAAAATATTCCCCGGTTTGAAATCTGCATGAATTAATTGGCGTTGATGCGCATAAGCTAATGCTGCGCACAAATCGCGCGTAATTTTCCACACCTGCTCTTTCGGTAACCCTTTATTGCGGTGCGCTTTTAGCAGTTGATCCAGCGGCTGACCGTCCAGTAACTCCATAGTCATAAATAATGTGTCGCCATCGCGATCAAAATCGTGGACGGTTACAATATTCGGGTGCGCCAGGGTTTGGGATTTCGCAGTTTCTTGCTGCAAGGTCACAAACGCGTCGGGATGATCTTTGAAATCCTGGTTCAATACTTTGGTAGCAATATAGGGATTAGGGTCTTCCGCCTCGACTTTGCGCAAATCCTTGGTTTTATAGACCGTACCCATACCTCCATGACCGAGCACATCCTCCAGCAAAAAACGCTTTTTTAGCAGCAGACCTTTACCGGTTTGTGACTGCTTCACCAATTCACGCGCTTGTGCAAAACCGGCAGAATGATTGTGCGAAGCAGAGTAATGCGTAATTTGGGTAAGATTATCGAATACACCCGGCTCAGCACCCCGGGCTATGACCTTGGGCTGATCAGATCGTATCTGGGTTTTATTGGAATTATCGGAATCGGTCACGCAAAATCCCCTGCGCTTTTGTGCCTGGTTCAGGGGGTGGATATTATCACGACAAAGTTGTTTTATCGCTGCACAACAGGCCGCGGCCTACAAAACATGAATATTCCGATAATGCTGAAGGTTAAAAGCAGCAATATCGAGTACTCATCGACAGAACAGGTGTAAACCGGATCACCAATCATGTTGCTGACGCCAGTGCTGTAATAACAGCCACAAAAAAATGCGGCGAGCAGAAATCCCCGCCCACCGCATTCACATGATGCAATAAAAAAACGTATAGCTAATTCGCCGCACTCACCGCAATTTCATACCAGAGGCTGGCCGTGTTGCCGTTCAATATTAATTGCGCCTTTCCTGCATTATCACTCACTGTCAATTCTGCTTTACGCTGGCCGGTTTCATCCAGAATCCAGGCTTTGGTACGCGCGCTGGCGTAAGGCAGATCGAGCGTAACCGGAATAACTTCCACTAAAGTCGGCGCAGCTCCCCAGTTGGGGCCAACAGAATTTTTGGCAGCACTTTTCCATTGCATATTTGTATTTTCCGTATTACCTGTAGCCACTACTAATATGTTGGTTGCGCCGTTGATATCGGCAAAACTACCTTGTTGCGCGGTTAGCGAAACCGTTGCCCAGTTATTGGTTGTTGTCGCGACCTTGATACCTACATTATCCAAGGTCACCGCGCGGTTATTGATAAATCCGACCAACGCTTTGGTTTTCGCTGTATTGATTGTTACCAACCCCTGATTTGCCTGGGCAAGATTCCATACCAGCTCGCCAGTATCCGAGGTTAACTGGTTTTGATTGCTTGCCGCAGGTACAGCATTTTGTCCCTGCGGAATCGCACTCACATCAAGTGCAAAACGTTTGGTGAGTGGAATATCGTTGGGTACATTCAGGTGAGAACCGTTAGCAACATTCCAGCCACTGCCTTTGCTCGCGAGAATATTCAATTCAGTTGCCGGATCAAAATTCATCAGCAATTGGTGTTGTGCTGCTGCAACATCACCGCGCCGAAAAATATTGGCAGCCACCAACATATTGGCCATTTTAGTTGGGTGTGCATTCATGCTGAAAAAGTCACTGAAATAACCCAGGCTCCAATCGTCGTTCGGGCCTGAGTCATAAGCGAACATCATAATGCCGTCCCAATCTTGCAGCGCGCCATAAGCAGCCACTAAAAGCGGGCCTTCACTGCCATAAGTATTGGGCGATGAATGTTGGTACTCGGAAATAGTGAATGGCAAGCCGTGGATGCGTTGCTTCGCGAGCGACGTTAGCGTGTTGCTAAACGTATTCACCATTGATTGATTTTCTACCGTCCAATTCACCGCATCCCAATCCGCCGTTGGAAATACTGGATGCTGCCAATAAGCGTGGGCATCGGCGAAATCAAATTGTTTATGCGTACCCGGCGGTGTATTCATAATCGCCGTACCGGTAATCAGGCCGCTAAAACCAATGGTGGTTTTAATGTGGTTTTTCATATCCGCCCAATACGCGGTTTCCAATTCACGCAAAAAATCGGCCCAATCTTTTTCACGCCCACTGGTATATCCCGCTGAGCGCAAATTGTTGCCGACATTTTTTGCTTCCAGCGTTTGCCCCGCCGGTAATTTACCGAGGCTACCACCTGCCTTGAAACTCACATCACCGATATAAACAGTCGCCAGCTGATTACCGAAACCGTTGAAGTTGATGCGTACATTGTTATCGCTCTGACTGGCGATAAAGTTCGTTTCAAAATATTTCCAACTGGTCGTCAATGAATAGTTACGCTCCACCAATGTAGTCCAGGGATCGTAAGCCAATCCCAATGCCACACCAAGTTGGCGATTGGTTTCGGCTTTCGCCCAAAAACCAAGCGTGTAAACCTGGTCTTTTACAATCGCGAGACTGCCCTGGTTCAATTGCACATTCCAACTTGCCGCGCCGGCTTGTACCACTTTTAGTTCCACGCCGGTACGGCCATCAAATGTACCCGCTGTAGCAGTGACTTTTGCAGTATCGTGTTGTTCGATATTCCAACCCGTTGTGCCGCTGGCAAAATTATTGTTGGTCAATTTTTCCGTCCCAAGGGGTTGATCAATCGCCCCCCAACCAGACTCCAATAATTGCGTCGATGCATATTTTGCAGCGAGCCAATTATTCCAGCGCTCATTCAGCATCACGCTAAAAGCCTGCGGCCATTTATCGATAGAGCCATCGTAGTACTGCTGGAAAATTCCGTTTTCATTATTGATTTCGACAAAGGCAACAGCAGGATCTTCAGCATAAGTTAAACCGGTGTACGGGTTTTTATGGCTGAGCAATTGAGTAGCAAACTCTTTTTCCAGATTGCGAAAAGCCGGAGATACATAACCCAGCACATGGCGTTGCTTCCAGTTGAGCTGATTGATATCCGCGGGCAAACCATCGGCAGCGGAAAATTCGCGCGAATTAATTAAATTGATATTGGAATAGATACCGTTGAGTTTCAGCTGATGGATAAAGTAATCCAGCTTGTCGAGATTATCAGCATCCAGCGAACGACTATTGCCAGCGGCATAGTTGATAATACTTTTGGCCCCGAAGTTGTTATCCATATGATGAAAGCGCACCAGATTCATACCAAACTTCGCCAAACGTTTCGCGACCTTTTCCGCATTGGTTTTGGCAGTCACCGTTGAGCTGGCAGTGATATTTACACCCAGAAAGCGAATGCGCTCTTGCCCAGCGGCAAAATGCCCCTGACCATCGACCTTAATTGTGCCAAATTTACCGGCGGGCAAATGATTCAACAAATTCCCCGACTGGGTTATCCCGCCGGCAGCATCGTCATAAGGTAAAACAAAGGGCACCATCTTATTCGCCGTATTCGCCACAGATGAACTCGAAACCACCGTTATCGATGAGGATGACAAGGAAGAGGATTGGGAGGATGAGGATAAACTGACCGCAGTTGAGCTACTGGAACCGGCTGGCCCACCGGAAGGCTTACTGCCACCTCCACCACTGCCGCAACCCGCTACTAATGAAGCAAGAACACAAGGAAGCACATACTTCCCGATGGATGAATAAACCATGGATGGTATCCTCTGAGCGTCGTTATATTTATGTCGCTCAAAGTGTATCCAGAATTGACCACTTGTCCCCGTGCCGACGTGTAAACTATCGTAAAACCAGCCTTTGCAAAAAGGCATTCGCCAATGGGTAGAAAATCGTTTCTTTGGTTGACAAACTGATCGAACACGGCATAATGTCGCGTCCCTGAATCCAGACCCTTTTTTAGTCAGTTTTATCCAGAATTTATTTATAGGAGCACTAAGGTGGCAAATACACCCCAAGCCAAAAAACGCGCGCGTCAGAATGAAAAAGCTCGCAAGCACAACGCAAGCATGCGCTCTATGGGGCGTACTTACCTCAAGAAAGTGCTGGCTGCTATCGCTACTGGCGACAAAGCTGCTGCGCAAGCTGCTTATGTATCAGCAGTTTCTGTGATTGATCGTATTGCCGATAAAGGCTTGATCCACAAGAACAAAGCTGCTCGCCATAAGAGCCGTTTGAATACCAAGCTGAAGGCACTGGCTGCTTAATAACACCAGATGTACAGCTCAAAAAACCGGCTTAGGCCGGTTTTTTTATGCCCGCAATTTGTGCACACAGAGCAGATCATCAGCAAATGGATGGTAAAACCGTCAGTCAGGGCAATTTAAGCTCTATACACTGTCACAAAAACAGATTAAATTCGGCAGCAACTTTTGGCTGGAAAGCGATTCCAGCGCTATAACAATGAAAGCCGGGCTTTGGGTAGATCCTTCCAGGATGACCGACCACAGGGAAGCGGTTATTCGGAGACACTCCAAACCTGATGAGCGCATACTAATAATGGAGATACCCTATGTTGCCGCGTGAGCATTACCTGAAGCAAACATTCCTGGATGCAGTCAACTTCCCTGAAGGTTTTGAAAAAGGTGGATTATCTGACGTACAAGCCAGATTGATCCGCAAACAGGGCGTGTTGATTAATGCCTTAATGCAAGAAGAAGTCTCCGATCCCACTACTGACGATCAACATATCCTCAAGGTTATCGCTAACCAAAGCGCTCCTAAAAGCCCTGTCGAACAGGCCTGGGTTAAATATCTAGCGATTGTTAAAACCCGCCAGGCTTCTGCGCCCGCCAAAGCCAAAGCCAAACCCAAAGCTAAAGCCGAGCCAAAAGAAGCCGAAACAAAACCCAAAGCTGCTGAAGCCAAACCAGCGGCAAAGGCCACCAGAAAAGCCGCTAAAACCGAGGCGAGTTGACAAGCGGCCTACATTACTGAAAAATCCGCCTACCGAAGGGGAGTAGTTCCCGCTGCGGCTGTCGTCATCACGAGCTCTTCTAATCCATCAGCTCCGGCACCGTAGGCAAATGCCCAGCATTTGTGAACGAGACCTTTGTCACAATGACAAAGGTTTCGCGTGTCCGGTCGTTGTGTATTCACTCACGCACATATCGGAGACACAATATGCATTGCCCAAATCCCAGCTGTTACGAATCCCCAGATCGCCCTCACCTGCTTATTTCCGAACGCTCAGGCATTGAAATTGATTACTGCCCCAAATGTCGCGGCGTATGGCTCGACCGTGGCGAGCTGGATAAATTAATTGAACGCGCACAAGAAGATGCCGCTCCCGCCCCGCAACCACAACGAGAACCGGAGCGCGAACATCGCCCACAACACCAGGAGCAGCATTACCGCCCCCAGCACACTACTCATGACTCACAACGCAAACACTACGATGATGACCGTAAACATAACTACGGTGGTCACTATGGAAAGCCCTACAAAAAGAAATCGATACTGAGTGAAATTTTTGATTTCTAAAACGCACCAGTAAAAAACAAAAAAGGCGTGCACGAATGCACGCCTTTTTTGTTGCTGAAATTTATTTTTATCAGGGGATTAATACATCCAATTGATATTCACGGCCCGCTTGAATCGCCCGCACACAATTATCAGCTAGCAATTCACCATCGCAACGCAGCTGCAATTTATCTGTTGCGCCACGAGTGATGCTCACCACAAAACGCGCACCACGGAATTCACGTACCGCTTTCGCTTTGCTCCACCCGGAGGGCAATTGCGGATTCACCCGCAAACCTTCGGTATCGCCCTGCAAACCAAAAATACCTTCCACCAAACAACGATACACCCAAGACACAGTACCCGTATTAAACAATTGCGATGAACGCCCCGCCGTGCGCGGATATTGATAATAGGCACCGCGATAATAATTGGGGATATATACCGGCAGCTGGCCGCGCTGCAAATAATCCGCTTCGGTTGGACCTGGAATCATTTGTCGCAATAATTTATAAGCGCGATCTTTTTCAGCGATGGTAAACAAACTATAAATATAAAAGATCGCCGCGTGATTATAGACGGAACCATTTTCTGCAGAGCCCGGATGCTTCTGGGTTACACGACCCACATCATCGCGCATGGCAGTAAACGCCGGAGCCAACATGGCAACACCGTAAGGCGTTTCCAATTGCGCTTCCACCGCAGCAATCATTTTTTTGCGCTGCTCTTCGCTTGCAGCACCACCCAGGATTGCCCAACTTTGTGGATTTAAAAAAATACGCCCCTCTTTGTCTTTACTGATACCGAATACCACATCGTCATCGGTAATACCGCGACCAAACCATTCACCGTCCCACAAATATTTATTCACCGCTGCATTCACGTCTTTTGCACCGGCAATAAATTCTTGCTGTAAATCTGCGTGCGAGGTTTTTGCACAAACATCAGCCCACAAATTTAATGCGTAAGCGGTTGCAACCGACAACCAACCGGAAACACCTTTACCTTTGTAGCCCACCATATTCATCGGGTCACACCAGTCACCCTGGGCAATAAAACTCAAACCGCGATAATCGCGCGCTTGCAACAACCAACGCATGGCGCTACTGATACGCTCAAACACGCTCAGGGTTTTACCATCATGACCGGCAACCGGTTCATTTAAAAGGGCGTAATCGTTGGTTTCATCCAGATAGGTTTTTAAACACACCGGCAACCATACGCAGTGATCTGTGTGTGGAATCTGGTTGATATATTTCAGCTCCGCCCCTTCTACCAACAAAATTCCATCGGGCATTGCACCGGATGCTTCCTGTTGGCTCAGCGCGTGTAAAAATGCGGCGCGAGTTACCTCTGGCTTGATAAACGTCATGCCCATATTATCTTGTAGATAATTGCGCGTTTGCGGATCAGTAGTGAGGCGATTTACATCACCGTGATAAAACACTTGGCGCGGCAACCAGTTGTTTACAAAATTATCCAGCTCCGCATCGGGAGTTTGAATTTGCAAGCAACCATTACCACTCGCCACATAAGCAGAATATTCAGCACGCGCGCTGGCAAAACCCTGTTCACTCAAATAGGTATCGCGCACCTTCTGAATTTCAGCATCGTCAAAAGCGGGACCGAAAACAAAACGATAAACCTGTTCACCCTCTGCTGCTAACTCCAGACGATATTGCAAAATCGCCGCCGGGGTTTCATAACGGGCATCACCACCAGATAAAATATCTTGCTGCAACCCCGATGGGTTATGCAAACCACCTTCACCTTCAAATGTTTCCTGTTTAGCTTCCCATGCAGTTGGTTTTTGCTCATGCAGGAAAAAAGTCTTGTCTTTGAAAAATTTATTTTTAAAGTGGTCGGCGACTTTTTGATAAGGCGTCACACAAGTTGCAATCACACCGCCAAGATCAGCCCGGTATTCCGCTGACTGATTCATCCAGGACATATACCCCACAGGAAAATAAGGATAAACACTGACACGGCGCGCACGACCAGAGCGATTGGTTACTTTGATATCCCACAATTCAACAACATCTGCCACCGGTAATGACAATGTAATTTCTACTTCAATACCGAGTGATTGCAATGTCCAACGCAAATCACTTTTGCCAATCGAAAATACATAATTCTCATAAGGTGCACGCACCGGCTCGTAAGGCGCGGAAAAAATTTCACCAGTCTCTTCATCCTTCACATAAAAAAAACGACCTGGATGATGCGCATAATATGGCTGTTCTGGCTGCATAAATGTTTTTGCTTCCAGATTAGGCGCATACGCATACTTGGCTGGCTCCGGTTGCATAAATTGTGCAACCGCATAACCGCGGCAAGTCGATTGGATCATCATGCGCTGGTTCCACAAAAAACCGGCGGCGCGAGGCATAGCAGTGGGCGTTAGCAAATCGTAACGTTCACCATTGTGTGAAGGTCTTAACATGACAGTTACCTAAAGAAAAAGGTACCTGAAAAAAGGTACCTGACGAAAAAAGTTACACGTAGCTTATGAGTATGGTTTGAAATTTATACTTGCGTTTTGCGCGCAGCCAGATCGAACTGGATTTGTTTAAGGATTTTGTTATCGAGCGAATAGAAAAACATCACAACTACCGCAAGCACTGCAAATATCGCCGGAATAAACGACATCAACATAACAATACCGGTTTGCGATGCTTCTGTTTGCGTTGCATTGGCAACGTAACCCAACGAGGCAAAGATAATACCCATCATTAACGCTGCCAGTGCATTACCTAACTTTTGCGAAAAAGTTGCCGCCGCAAAGGTCATGGCTGTTGCACGGCGACCAGTTTTCCATTCATTGTAATCAGCGGTATCCGCATACATCGAAAATGCCAGTGGTGATTTCGGCCCCAATACAAAACCGATAGCGATTTGCAGTGCATACATCAATTCGACCTGGTCTTTCGGAATAAAATAAAATGAAAACGATAAAGCAGCGGTGATACTCATCAATATCATCATCAGGATTTTTTTATCGATGTAGCGAGTCATTAATGGTGTAAGCGATGCACCAACAGCCGCCGCCGCCATATAGGCGGGAACAAATGTTTTAATTAAATCGGGATTACCAACGTAGTATTTAAAATAATAAGCCGCAGAACTGGTGCGCAAAGTGATGGTGATCATAATGATCAACGCCAGGAAAAACAGCACCACCCAAGGACCGTTACGAGTGAGATCCTTAATATCCTGTATTACTGAGCTCGGCTCAGATGCGATTGGTTTTACTCGCTCTTTGGTATTAAAGAATGTCCAGATAAATAAAATACTCGCTGCAATTCCCCACACTACCATGGTCAATTGCCATCCCAAACGCTCATCACCCTGGCCTAAATACTTCACCAGATCCGGTGTTAAATAGGTCACCACCGTACTGCCGGTAAATGCAAAAATAAAACGCAACCCATTAATCGTTGAGCGCTCCTGAGTATCGCTCGACATCACGCCGGATAACGCGTTGTAAGGAATATTAATGCAGGTGTAACACACCATCATTAATAAATAGGTACCGTAAGCCCAGATTAATTTTCCATCCTCATCCAGATTAGGTGTGGTGTAAGTGAGCACGCCTGCACAAGCCAGTGGCAATGCCATCCAGATTAAATAGGGACGAAATTTTCCGAAGCGAGTGCGCGTTCTATCCGAAAGCGCACCAATCATTGGGTCAGTAAATGCGTTGATCAGCTTGATGGTAAACATCATGCTACCGGCGGCAAGCGCAGAAATACCGAATACATCGGTATAGAAAATCATTAAAAAGGTGGCGATGTTGGCCCAATAAAAATTGAAACCCAAATCAGCAATGCCATAGCTGATTTTTTCTCGCCAGCTAATGCGCGAGTCTGTCGTCAATACTGGTTTTTGATCCGTGTTCACAGCACACCTCAGGAATAATTATTGTAAGGCGCAATCATCAGAGGCGACTGGTAGACACGCGTTTTTTGATTTCATAACCCATATCGACTTTTTTGGATTCGATAGGTTTTTCATTGAGCACACGGATAATCATATCGGCCGCTTTTACGCCCATCTCATAACGCCCCACCGATACGCTGGTAAGCGATGGATTAACGTAGGCAGCAGCTTCAATATCGTTAAATCCGCAAATCGCGAGGTCCTGGGGTACATTAATATTCATCCGTTGGGCTTCAAACAGCGCGCCCAACGCCAGGTCATCGTTCACACAAAAAACAGCATCGACAACACCATTAGTTGATGCCATCAAACTTTTAAACAGCTCGCCACCCACACCAATAGATGAAGGCTCAGGTGTGGTGACAATTAAATTTTTATCAAACTTGCCCATCTGCTCCAGCGCCAGCTTGTAGCCTTGCATACGCTGTTGCACACGCGGGTCCATACGCGCACCGATAAAACCAATGCGTTCATAACCTTGACCGATCAAATGCTTCACCACGTCGTAACCCGCACGACCGTGGGCAAAGCCAACATTCATATCGATAGGATCAGCAAGCAATTCCATGATCTGCACGATGGGAATACGCGCCTTGGTCAAAAAGTTTTGGCACGCCTTGGTCTGGTCGCCGCCAGTGATAATCAACCCTTCCGGCGATTGGCTCAGCAGGGTGCGAATCATCTTCTCTTCTTCAAGCGGTGAATAATGGGTATCTACTAACAAAACCTTGTAGCCACTTGCCCCCATCACCTCATAAATCCCACGCAATACCTCGGTAAATACGATGTTGCTGAGCGAGGGAATGGCAACCCCGATAACCCGGGATTTGGACGACGCCAATGAACTGGCATGCTGATTGGGGATATACCCCAGCGAATCAATGGCCTTTTGCACCTGGATACGAAGGGATTCCGAGACTTTTTCAGGCTGGTTGATAACGCGGGACACAGTGATAGCACTAACACCAGAAGCATTAGCAACATCAACCAGGGTGATTTTTTTATCTGAAAGTCTTTTTTTTGCGGTTTTCATAGGCAATATCTGCACTTGGCTATTATTTTTTGCTAACATA
Organism: Cellvibrionaceae bacterium; assembly: GCA_021151825.1. Lineage (GTDB taxonomy): Bacteria > Pseudomonadota > Gammaproteobacteria > Pseudomonadales > Cellvibrionaceae > Cellvibrio. Next base: position 177,902 of record JAGKWQ010000010.1, on the reverse strand, counting down.
CCACAAGCACAATGGTTGCGCTATCATCTGCATTGATTGAGCATTTTTGATTGCGATTCCATTGCATCATTCAGCGGTGAGCTGAATTAGTCGTAGGATGTACACGAGATCACACCCAATGCAGCACTCATTTGCCATTACCAACCCGGATGCAGAGACCAACCTGATCATAGTGATGGGCGTATCTGGCAGCGGTAAAACCTCGGTGGCGCAAGCCCTGGCGAATCATTACGGTTATGAGTTTCTGGATGGCGATGATTTCCATAGCCAGGAGTCGCGCGATTTAATGGCCAAAGGAATCCCGCTGACCGATGCGATGCGTTTACCCTGGGTGATTCGTATGCGTGATTATTTTCACGATGCTGCCACCAAAAACCAGCACTCTACCCTCGCCTTTTCGGGGTTAAAGCGGGCTCATCGCGATGAATTACGCAAAGCCGGGCTCAAAACAATTTTCATTTTCCTTCAGTCCGACAAAGACACCATTCAAACCCGCGTTAATAAGCGCGCCGGTCATTTTATGGCCCCCAGCCTGGTTGATAGTCAATTTGATAGCCTGGAAGATCCAGGTCATGAAGCCGATGTTTATCGCATCGATGTGCGCGGCTCGCTCGATCAGGTTATTGCCCAAGCGATTGGCGTCATTGATCGCGAAGTGCATCAACAACCGGACGCTATGCTCGCCTGAGCAACTCTTCATCCGAAAAAAGCTCACTTGTGTCAACAGAAAATTAATTTTCGGCTTGGCATTCCGTTGCGCTGCCGCCAGAATATGAACTCTTGCAAATATGGTTGATCCAAGTATCGACACCTCACGGAGATTCATACATGCCCGGCCGGAAAACATTATCTTGTTTCAGTTTAATTGCACTCACCCTTACCCTTTCAGCCTGCGCCGGAAAAACGCAATTTCGCAGTGCGTGTGATAAAGAGATTGACGCGGCCTGGAGCGAATTGTCCATTGCTAAGGCTGATGGCTTCAGTGGAACCGTCAGTTATACAAAAGCGCTCAGCTTGATTACCGCCGCACGTACCATGCAAGCCGTAGAAAATTTCGATAACTGCTACAACAATGCCAAAGATGCGCGTTTCTATATCCGCGAATCACGCAAAGGCCAATAATCCTGAACTCAACATCTGAAATATTATGGAAATAATTCGACCTGCAGGCCGCGATGATCTCAATGGCCTGCTTTCTCTCTACCGCGAATTGCGCCCCAAAGACCCAACACTTTCTACCGATATTGCAATCAGCCGCATGGACGAATTACTGGCAAATTCATATACCCATCTGATTGTGGTCGAAATCGATCAACAACTTGTTGCCAGTTGCATGCTGGGATTAATTCCAACACTCACCAACGGCGCTCGTCCTGTTGCGATGATTGAGCATGTCATTACTGCCAATGCCTGTCGCGGCAAAGGGATTGGCAGCAAAATGTTACGTTTCGCGATAGAACTGGCATGGAGCAAAGATTGTTACAAGGTAATGTTGTTATCTGGCGTGCAGCGAATAGACGCGCATCGAGTATATGAAAAGTTAGGGTTTCGTGGCGATGTAGAAAAAGGCTACGCATTAAAGCCTGAATGGTATGATCGATCAGCATAAATAAAAAACAGCGCATCCAATGCGCTATTTTTTATTTATCAATAAAGCGGATTACTCTAATCGCAATGCTTCGCGAATTTTTTTCCAGGCAACATATTTAAAATTTTGCGGCGCTTCCGGCATCACTTTATGTCCGTCCTGAACGACCAATAAACCTTCGCTAAACTCTCCGCCAAAATTTACCGAGCTTACTTCCAAACCATCCGTTTCAGAAACACCATCAATATTATTGGCAGCATCCAGATCGATACGAACAATTCCGCGCAGCCTGAATGGTGGTAATGCATCCATCACAACAAACGTGTTATTGCCTTGGCTTGAAACCACAACATAGGATTTTTCGTTGCCCGCGTAAATCCCAACCCCCTCAACATCGGCCACCAGAATATCGCCAGCCGCCAAAACCAATTCCGGTGTCGAGCTCGCATTTACATCTGCCCCCAAAGTCCATAAAGCAACATCTTCTTCACCAATAAATAAACGCTGGTGCTGGTCATCTGCCACACAACCTTCCGGCTGGCTTTTAACAAAAAAGCGACGCACAACTTTACCCTGCCATGTTACCGCTTTCTTTTTGCCGACAGCTGCTGTTAATTCAATTTGCTGGAACTCACCACTTTTTGCATTTGGAATTGCGTAGGTTTTTGCAGGCGTATTTGCTGATGCAGGTGATTGATACATGCAAAAACCATAAATTTCTTCGAGATTGGTTTTTACACTGCCAGAAAAACTCAAATTTCCAGTAGCAGGATCAATGGTATAAATCGCCAGGCTATTATCATCACGATTAGTGGCTACAGCGATATCCAATTGTTGTTGGCCAACCTGAATACCGTAACGCACATCCACATTATTTAATTTCCCGGTATTGAAGTGCTGCACCTCTTTACCTTGTAAATCGTAAACAAATAAACCTTGTTGCTTATTGGTACCAATAACACGGCTTTGTTGCGGGTTGTGTTTATTAATCCAGATAGCGGGGTCATCTGCGGCATCGCCAAAACGCGCCATTACTTGCGTTTGTGCATCAGCAGTTACCGAACTTATTGCTAACACAGGTGATTCTTGAGATTGCGCCTGCCCCCAGGGAATAGTTAATTCATGGTGCTGCTTTTTACTTTCATCAAACAACACTATCGCCAACTGTTTTTTTACTGAATCATAACGCGTGGCAAGATATTCGGCCTCATCCACACCATTAACAGCAATGCTGTTTATTAATTCAAGTTTATCCGTGCGATAAACATTCAACTTCTTTTGCTCTGCATCGAACACTACCAAGCCACCAGGGATTGCACTTACCAATTCCGCTGATTCACTTAGCTTGCCAAATGGCGCGGACATATCAACCACACTCCGCCCAGGTGATGACTCAACGGATGCACCATAAGCCCACACACCAATAGATTCCTCAGCAATAAATAAACGTTCGCTGGCATCATCCACCGAACAGGATTTGCTATTGGGCGCGATGGGTAGGCTGCGCATTTTTTTAATTTGTTGATTACCCTGTGCATCTAACACCAACCATTGTTCCGCGGTGCCGCGCTCATCCAACAAATACACCGACAAATTATTAACAGTGTCGCGACTTAAACACAGGTTCTCAATTTTAAATGTGGGAATTGGCAAGCGCGCCAACGCAACAATCTTCTTTCCTGATTTATCCAGGGCGATTAAAGCTGGCTGTTGCTCCGGCAACAACACTGTAACGGCCACATCAAGCAATGTTAATTTACCGTTGTAATTAACCTCAACATTTTCACGCACATCCAACAACTCTGCCGGCGTCGATAAATGCGCTTTACGTTTACCGCGTACATCAAACCAGCTTATACCTGATCTTTCATCAACACCTAAATAGCTTGATTGAACTAAAGGAGCGATGGCACTGGCCTGAATGTTTTTAAATAAGGTTTTTTGCTCCTGTGCAACAATACCCATAGATAAACAAAAGCAACTCGACAACAACGTAACGACTATTTTTTTCATGAACAATATTCCCTAGTGAATGAAATGTGCATCTGACAACTAACCTTTATCAATCAGATGCACATGTGCTTCACTACAATAATTGCATTAGCTTAATTCACGCTTAAACTTTCACTACACTTCGTATAGCAAGCAGGCGAAGTTAAAACAGCATAAAGCTCACACCGAGTTTGTATGTCGCACCATAGGTTTCATATTGCGCGTTATAACGCGAATTTTTTACATAGGTGTAATAAATTTCATCAGTCAGATTTAAGGCTTCAAAATGTACTTTGACAGAATCGGTGACGTAATAGCGCAAGGAAAAATCCAATTGCAACTGATCATCGACATACGCATCGTAATCTGCTTCCAGCGGTTCGGTCACTTCCAGTAAATAACTGGATTTATAGTTTGCCGACAAACGCGCGCTGATCTTTTCCGATTCATAACCCACCATCAAGTTAGCGGAAGTATCGGATTGGCTGGGCATGGCAATATCGCGGGCAACAAATTCGCCGTCATCGTAAGCACCAATTTCTGCTGTCGAATCCACCAGGGTAGCGTTGGCACCAATCAACAATCCATTCCACGGAGCAGGCAAGGATGAAAATTGTTTTGATGCGGCCAATTCAATACCGGTAATTTCTGCCGAGTCGCCATTAGCATAGGTCACCGCATGCTTATAATCTTCATAATCAGCAGAGCCTGCCAAATCGGTTTGATAAACAAAGTTATCAATGGTTTTATGGAACACAAATGCCGACACTACGCTGGCGACACCGGGATAATATTCAATACCCGCATCGAAATTCTGAGATTCCAGCGATTTCAATTGCGGGTTACCAAATTCAGCTTCTGTATCACCATCATCTTCTTCAATTAATTGGCCGGGCGACAGCTGCGCAAAACCGGGACGCACAACGGAGTTAGTCCATGCGGCACGAATCTGGGTTTTATCATTCAGGCTATAGCGAAGGTGTAATGCCGGTAAAAAATAATCATCGGCATTATCAAAATTGCGTGTACTGGCAACTGAATAACCTTGCGCAGTGAAATCCGTTTTTTCATAACGTACACCGGTGAGAATTCGCAGTGCATCTATATCGATGCGCCCCATCACATAAGCTGCACTGGTATCTTCGGTAATATCATAATCACCGATCCTGCTTTCTACTATATCTTCTTCTGCATCGGCGATAGCGGCTTTTACCGCTCGTGCATTAATGGTTGAACCGAACTGGCCCAGCTTATAATCCGCAGTACCACCAGAGAAATTCGTCAGCGAGGTATCGCCGTTAAAACTTTCAGTGACCCAGACATTTACATCATTATCTTTTTCACGCTCAACGCGTTTCACACCGAATTTTAATTGCGCCGGGCGCGCACCGATCTCCAGATCGCGAGCGATATCCAAATTAAATGCATTGCTTTCATCGTTGGTATTAGTGCTACCCAATTCCACTTCGTCAAGCTTGTAGCTTGCGGCCTGATAAAATTCAACAGGAGCAGGGATATGAATTTTTTTGCTGCCGGTAAACGCCAGTTCAAACACTTCATCAGCAATCACATCATCGTCGATTTTAAATACTGCACCGGCGATATTTTGTGGTTCATCTTCGCTGGATTTGCTGTGCGCAATGCGATAATCCACTGTCCAGTTATCCACGCGAGTTTGGCCACCAAAAGAACTGGATAGAATTTTCTGGGTTTCAGTGCGATCTTTTAATTCACGTTGCACTTCTGCAGTAACAACTTCACCTTCTGCCGCAGGATCTTCGAACTCAATAACATTCGCAAGGCGAATTTCTGAATCCGTGTATTCACTGTAAAGGTTGCGCCAATATAAATCGGTATTTTCGGAGGGTTTAAAATCAAAGTTTAACGTCAAGCCGGATCGCTCACGGGAAATACGGTAATCACGCTGCTCAATTTCCTCCAATAAAGCACCGTCTTCAAAATCCCAGGCACCGCCGGTTTCCACATTATCTGAACCAAAATCGCGTTTAAATGAGCTTATACCAAACGCTACGCCCAGATTATTTTCATCGCTACCAACGCTGAATTGGTTGCTCGCTGTGAGCGCAAGCTTCGGACTGGTTTGCTCTGTGTTTTCATCAAAGCTACCTTCCGCCGTCATTTGCAAAAATAATCCGTCGCGATCAAACGCCGATAAGCTTTGCACTTCAATACTACCGCCCAATGAATTAGCATCCATATCGGGCGTTAAGGTTTTAGTGACGACTAAATTTTCCAACAGGTCCGATGGAATTACATCCAACGCAACGGCGCGACGATCTGCATCAGGGCCTGGCACACCAACACCGTTAATGGTTACCGCATTAAAATCCGGGCCCATACCACGTACACGCACATAACGGCCTTCGCCCTGGTCGCGCTCAATGGATAATCCCGGTAAACGCTGCAACGATTCTGAAACGTTGGTATCAGGAAATTGACCAATCGCATCAGCCGATACCGCCGTAATAATATTTTCTGCTGCGCGTTGTTTGTTTAATGCTTTATTAAGACCTGCAGCCTGGCCGATAACAATAACGTTTTCGACAATACCCGAAACACCGCTCAACTGAAATTGGGTTTTGGTAGTCGTATTGTCAGTAACATTGACAATACGACTGATTGCATCAGCACCGATGTAGCTTGTCTCTAATGTATAAGAACCGGGTTTTACATCGACAAAAATAAACCGCCCATTGCGCTGGCTAGTCGCTTCGCGATTCAATTCGACAATGCGCACTTTTACACCTTCCAGTGCGACACCGTAATCCGTGGTTTTTACCTGACCTTCAATACGGCCATCGGCTACAGCGCCCGCTGCAATACTTGCCAATGCAATCGCCAGTGTATTTTTCAAAAAATTATTTTTGGATAATGCTTGAGTTGTCATTAAACGGCCCACCTTGCTTCCCCATCAGTTTTGCTGTGTCCCCGCCCTGCGCCGGGATGTGAAATATCGGGAGCAAAATTAGGTGCCATAGATGACAGTTAGGTGACTAAATACGATCACTAAAAAATATGCGTTGAGCTAATTTGCCTCTGCAGTTAAATACCAAAACAACAAAAGGCATTTCAGCTCAGCACAAAAAATCCAATTCATGATGATAAAAACCAAATTCATAGAATTGTCATAAATAACTGTTAAGGGTGACGGGCCTTATTGATTGACATACTTTTTATGCAGGAATTGATTGCACCATGTTAAAACTTCATCAATGGAAATTACTGGCACTGGGATTGGCCGCCAATATTTTACTCAGTGCAAACTTTGCGCTGGGTGATACCAAACATTGGGGCGTTATCAATTGGCTCGATGTAATCAGTGAAGGCGGCGCGGCGTTGCTCGCACTGGTGTGGTTGTTATTAATTCTACAGAGCCGTCCTGCCGGGCGCGTCACCCAATGGTTAAGCCTGGGATTAAGCTGTATTTTTCTGGCCGGATTCCAGGATTGGTTGGACGAATTTATTACCTTTCCGGATGCAGCGTTATGGGATCACTGGGTAGAATCCGGGTTAATGCCTATCGGCCTCGGTTTGTTAACCCTGGGCATTTACCACTGGCATCAGGAGCAAATCGCGATTAATGAACAATTGCGCAAACGTGAACGTTTGTTTCGCGAACATCGCGGCCTGGATTTTATTACACAATTAAACGGCGCGGCTTATTTACGCAAACAATTGCAACAGGAATTGTCGGCCCATTACAGCAATCACTCATCGCTGGCATTAGTGTTTATTGACATCGATTATTTTGATGATACCAACCGCCGCTACGGCCATCAGGAAGGCGATCGATTCTTGCAAGCGCTGGGCGAATTTATTCTATTGAATATTCGCGGCAATGATTTGCTATGTCGCTATGCGGGCGATCGCTTTGCACTGGTATTGCCCAATACCGGTCGCTTAATGGCGGAAACCCTCGCTGCCGAAATTACCCGCGCACTGCGTCACTTTGCCTTTAAATCGCGGATGCAAGGTGAAAGTATTTTTCACACCGCCAGTATTGGTATTGCACTCACCGATTTACATCAACAAGACACCGCCGACTCATTGATTGAACGCGCAACGATTGCGCTACTGCATGCGAAAGAAAAACGTAAGTCAGCGCTGGATCAGGTTGCTTAGGTGAACCCCTCAATTTCCACAACGCATGATTGTTATTATTTTCCGCAAACCTGGCGGGAAATAGATACAGCATTTATACAGGCTAGTGGCTGGCCACACAATTTGATTGAACTCGCCTGCACCCGCGGCCACCAGGAGCACAAGCTGCTGCGCAATACCGGTATTTTTTTAGAAGATCTCACCAACAAGAATCTGCAATTTTCCGCCACACAATTGTTTCAACTGATTGAAAATGTGCTTAAGCATCCCGCTGGCCATGAATTGGCATTTCTACTTTGCCACGATCTTTTCACTACAAACTCCACGTTAAATAATGCAACTAACCTACATGATTTTCTGGAATTATTTGCCAATGATAGTTATGCAATATCACCACTCCTCAGCCCATACATCCACTATGAGCAAGAGCGATTAGTCATTTACTGGCAAGATAATTTTGGTGCAGATTCATTGATGCCTTTTTTGTTGGAAATGATCTTCACCGCGTTACAGGTTTATACACGTCGACGCGCAGGTTACCAGCTCCCCTGGGCATTTCATGTTAGCCACCATAAACCTGCCTACATAGAGCAATACCAGGTGCATTTGGGTGAGCAGGTTTTATTTAATGCGCGTAGCAATGCAATATCGATTGCACGTACCGAATTGTATCGTCAATGGAACACTGCCGGTTCGCCCATTCAGATTACACAGGCGCCCACGATAGATAACCTGCATCAGGAAATTATTACTCCGGTCATACGTGGTTTTTTGCATGAAATTTATCACTATCTAAAAACCAATATTCAACACAACCCTCACCTTGAAAAAACAGCGCAGGATTTTGGTATGAGTAGCGCTAGCCTCAAACGAAAACTGCAAAAACATAACAGCAGTTTTCAGCAACAGTTTGATCAGGTACGCAAACATTTGGCATTGGATTGGTTGAGCAAAGAAGGCATTACCCAGGAAGAAATTGCGCAGCATTTGCACTTTTATGATGCTGCGAATCTGCGCCGCGCGTTCAAGCGTTGGACCGGACAACTACCTGGCAAGCTGTAACAATCCCGATGCCCGATTGTTGCGGATTAACCGGTCAGGCTTTTCATCTGCAATGGTTCACTCTATAGTTTTCCCATTCCGCTGCATTCACATAAGAGGACGAACCTATGCAAACCGTATTAATTACCGGTGCCAATCGCGGCATTGGCCTTGCCCTGTGCAAAATCTATCTCGCCCAGGGCTGGCAAGTGATCGGAGTGTGCCGCAATGCATCGCCGGAGCTGACCGAAACCGGTGCACGCGTTATCGCCGGTGTGGATGTCACGGACCAGAAGGCACTCAATCACCTTGCCGATACACTCACCGGAAAAAAACTGGATTTATTAATCAACAACGCTGGCGTATTGCAGCGCGAGACGTTAGGCAATCTTGATTACAGCAGCATTGAACATCAATTCAACATCAACGCCGTAGCACCCTTACGCGTTACCGAGGCGTTACTGGGCAGTTTGCACAAAGGCGCCAAAATTGCGTTTATCACCAGCCGCATGGGTTCCATTGCCGACAATACCTCCGGTGCTTATTACGGTTACCGTATGTCCAAAGCCGCATTGAATGCAGCGGCAATGTCGCTGGCGCGCGACCTGCACCCCAAAGGTATTGCCGTCGCGATTTTGCATCCCGGTTATGTGCAAACAGCGATGGTTAATTTTGGTGGCGATATTTCCGCCGACGAATCCGCCCAGCGCCTGAGCCAGCGTATTGCTGACCTTACACTGGAGAACAGCGGCACCTTCTGGCATTCCAACGGTGACACATTGCCCTGGTAAAGGCTGCCCGGGCAAATGCAGTCATGATAAGCCCAGGGCATTTCTTATATTCCATCCCCGCAATACCCTGCATTTTTTTCTTGCTGGCCCTCGCGCGACTCACCTTCAAGGTCGCGCTTGGGCTACACTGACCGCACGCTACAAAACTCATTACAGCTATCCCTACTCCTTTGATACCTATCGATAAAAACTCTGACACTAAGGACCTGCCATGCAAAAACTCCGTTGGGGCGTGCTTAGCACTGCCAAGATTGGTCGCGAAAAAGTTATCCCTGCACTACAAAGCTCTGCCCATAATCAGGTGACCGCGATTTGCTCACGCACGCTGGACAGCGCCCGCACTGTGGCCGATCAGCTGCATATCGCCAAAGCCTACGGCAATTACCACGAATTGTTGGCCGATCCGGAAATAGATGCAATTTACAATCCACTCCCCAACCATTTGCATGTTGAATGGTCGATCAAAGCCCTGGAAGCTGGCAAGCACGTGCTCTGTGAAAAACCATTAGGTTTAAATGCGGAAGACGCACAACGGTTAGTGGATGCAGCAAAAGCCCATCCCCATCTGAAAGTGATGGAAGCATTTATGTATCGCTTTCACCCACAGTGGCAGCTGGCCAAAAAACTGATTGATGAAGGGCGCATTGGAAAACTGCGTTCAGTGCATTCAAACTTTTCCTACAATAATCGCGATAGCGATAACATTCGCAATAAAATTGAAATGGGTGGTGGCGCGTTGCTGGATATCGGTTGCTATTCCATTTCCCTCTCGCGCTGGCTATTTAATGAAGAACCCGCACAGGTGATGGGCCATATCACCCCGCTGCCCGGTGAAGAAGTAGATTGCCTGATTTCCGGTATCCTGGAATTTAGCGATGGCGCAGCAACATTTACGGCGTCTACTAAAATCGAACCACAACAATTTGTTGAAGCCAGCGGTGAAGAAGGCAGCCTTTATTTAGCACAACCGTTTTATGGCCCCACCGATTCATCCCCCAGGAAAATTCGTATTACACGCAACCGCGACGTGGAAGAAATTGATATTCCGCCCGCTAACCATTACAGCGAAATGGGCGACGCCTTTGCGCAAAGTATTTTCAACAATACACCGGCACCTACATCGCTGGATGATGCCATTGCCAATATGCGCACTATCGATGCGATTTTCGAAAGTGCCGCCGAAGGTCAGTGGATAGAACTCTAGAAAAGGTTGCAGGTTTTATTGTTAGTTCCAGTGTGGAGAAACATCGCGTGTCAGATTTTTTTGTGCGGTCCATTAAGAAGCGTTCGTTGTGCATGTTGGGTTTGCTGTGTTTGTTTGGATTGATCATTAACACAAGCACCAGCGCCGCTGCCGAAACAGGCAATAGCGAAGCAGCGCGAATTGCACCACCCTTAAAAACCCTGATGCGTGGTTTCAAACCCACCGACAAAACCGAAGCGCAGGTTTTACTGCGCAAAACAGATGTTTATATCGATGCACAATTGATGAGCCACGCCACATCCTACGTCGCGGTTTATATCAATAGTGACGAAGCCGTGCGTGATTACAGCCAAATCAGTGTGACCTTCAACAGCTTTTATGAAGACATACAATTGGAATTTGCTCATGTACGCACGCCCGACGGCAAACTCGATAGTATCAAGGCCGATGCTACACAGATCCAAAGCCCAACCGATGAAAATTTTTATCACGATCGCAAGGAATTATTATTTTCCCTCCCCAATGTGCGTAAAGGTTCGGTGATTGAATTCCAGTATCGTTACACCGATACCAAAAAAATGGTGCCCAACCAATGGTTCGATAGTTTCAGTTTTCATTGGTGGGAAGATCGCGCCGCTGGTCAAGGCTCGCGTGCAGATGCAATCCTGACCAGCGAATTAAGTATTACTGCACCGACTAACATCAATTTGTTCAGCAGCGATGTTACGCCGTATCAGATTACCCAAAAGCGCAGCGAAAAAGACCAGCAGCAAACCCTCACCTGGACCGGAAAAAATATCGCCAAAATTGAATTGCAAAGCGATATGCCACGGGAGCACGACTATGCGCCTTACCTGCGTGTTGCCACTACCGATAAGTGGAATGATGTGGCGCGCTGGGCCGACGGTTTGGTGGAACCCCATTTATTAAGCGACGCGGCAATAGCGCAAATTGTTGTGGATATAAAGAAAACCGCACTTACGCCGGATGCAAAAGTCAAAGCTGTTTATCAAACCATACAAGACCGCATTCGCTACGTATTTGCCCATGTCGGGCGCGGCGGTTACGAACCCCATGACACCACAGATATTTTGAAAAATGGTTACGGCGATTGCAAAGACCAAACTGTGCTGGCAGTAAAATTATTACGCGATTTGGGCATAAAAGCGGATCCGGCGTTGATCGTAACGCGCGGGCGCGGCATTCCGGACATGACGATTCCCGGCATCAGTTTTGACCATATGATTGTGCATATTCCGGCGCAAAATGGTTTACAGGAAATCTGGATGGACACCACCGGGGAAACGAGTTTATATCCCGGTTTTTCTGTGGGTATTGAAGGTCAACCGGCGCTGATCGTTAATGCCCAAAGCAAACAAATCAGTGTATTGCCAACCCAGGGCCCGGATAAACATTTTGCACACCTGGAGTTGGTCTTCGATAAATTTGACGGTCAAAATGCACAAGCCAGTTTTAAACTCACATTTGGCGGGCTCTATGAACAACGCTTGCGCAGCATGTGGCAATACTCGCGCGAACGCGACAAATATTTCCGCGAATTGATCGGCCAAATTTACAACGCCGCTGAAGTAATTGAATTGAGCACCAGCAATGCCGACAACCTGTGGCAGCCATTTGTAATCAATGGCCGCTTTGCATTTACCAAAGTATGGGGCGGCGATAAAGAACCCATCAATTACGCCTTCAGCATCACCCAGCTCACCAATTTATTTGCAGACTTACGTAACTTGCACAAACCGGATGATCGCAAGCAACCCTATGTCAATGATCCCGGCTACAGTTTGCAATCCCGTATTGTGTTTAACAGTCCGAGCGCTAAACACCAGCTGCGCATAAAAACCCGTGGGGTTAATATCGATAACCCTTATTACAAATTAGTACAAACGGGAACGCAGGAGCCGCAGCGTTATATTGTGGAGCAAAACCTGATACTAAAAGCCAACCGTATTGAAGTGGCCAACTACGCCGATTTTTATAAAAAAACTGAAGAGCTGCTCGACTCGACCGATTGGACCCTGGCCTACGAATACGATGCTGCCGCTGCGGACATAGCAGCGCTACAAAGCAACGGCAAAAATGATATCGCGAGCTTGATTGCATTAAGCAAATTGCATATCAAAAATGGCGATTACCAAAAAGCCCTGGAGACAGCACAATCAGCAGTGACAGCAGCCCCAAAAAATGCAGAAGCCCATTACCAGCTGGGGTTGGCGTTAGGGTACACCCATCAATTCAAAGAGTCTGACACTGCGTTTAAAAAAGCAGAAGCACTGGGTTATAAACTCTAAGAGGTACTGATGAATTTTTTGGTTAAGTCGTACAACACGTTGCAATTCCATTTTACGCATTATAATTCACCGGGGCTTGCTGGCTTATTATTAGTAGGCAGCTTGTTGCTAGCGGGTTGCAGCCAGCCTGTAAAAAAAATTGAAGTGCCTCTTGTAGATTCAGAGCTTGATTCAAACGTTACAACAGCGACCAAATCAACATTGGTTGCTGAACTGGAACAGCAACTGGTTAAAGACCCCAACAACCCCGAATTGCGTTACAAGCTTGGTTACGCGTATGTTGCACAGGCGGAAAAAAGCAAATCTGCTGCTGATCGCAAAAAAGCGATTCGTGAATTTCGTAAAGTATTAAAACTCATTCCCGGCAACGAAAATACCTTAACGGCTTTGTACAATATTTATTATGATGATGTCGTTAAAGGCAACAACACAGCATTGGAAAAAGCCAAAACAATATTCAATCAACTGTCGCCCCAGACGCGCGACCATTTAAATCCGCCATCACTCGCCTATTTTTTACAGCGTTATATCGCCCAGAAAGATACCCGCGAAAAAAATCCCAACGAACTTTTTGATGCGTTACTAAGTGCAACCCGCGAACAACCTACAAACGATAAAGCGTATATCCAACTCGCCAAAATGTATCGCGCACAAGGCTATCACCCCTTAGCAATTGCCACCCTGAAACAAGCAGAAAGCAATGAGGTGCAATCGCGCGATTTATATCAAACCCTCGCGGAAACTTATGAAGAACGCGCTGAAGCCGATGGCTGCACTTATGAAAAAAATGACTCACTTTACCGCGCTGCAACCTATTACCAAAAAGCCATTCCCCTTGCCGCTGATAAACCGGATATGCATTATCAGCTGGCGCAAATGTTTATGGACAACAACCATGACCAGCTGGCATTGAATGAAATTGCGATAGTACTGGAGCTTGCCCCCACCGCTGAAAATTATGGCTGGGCCGCGCAAAGTTATTCCCTGTTAGGGCGCGAACAGCAAGCATTTGAATTGCTCGATAAAGCCAAACAGCAAGGACTGGCGCCCAGCGATACGGCGTACCACGAAATTTATATGAATGCGGGAAACTGGATGCAAGCAGCATTAAGTTTTACTGAATACTTGCAAACGCAACAGGAAATCAGCATTTACGATGCGATCAAAGCCGATATTCTCCGCGATCAGACCGAGCTGGATTTCACCAAAGTAACCAGAGGTAAAAAAATTAACGTGCGCAACGAATGGGAAGGCGCGGTTTACGCGTATTGGACCAATAAAATCAATCGCCAGCAATTTGAAAAAAGCGCACACAATCGCTGCGAGCGCACCGAATATTATTTTTATTCCGGCTATCGCGATTACCGCGCTGGCAACACCCAGGCTGCCAAACAGCTGTTCAAAGCCGCATTACAACAAAATACTTATCGATTTATCGAGCGGCCCCTGGCAAGCCTTTTCCTGGAGAGAGATTAATCCACTACCTATGCAGGTGAACCATGCAAACATCAACCAACCAATTGGCCACAAGCCAATCTACTACCAGCCAATCGACTGCAAATCGATCTGCGGCCAAGCCGCGAATTGTTATAGTTGGCGGCGGCGCGGGCGGACTTGAACTCGCCACGAAGCTCGGCGATAAGCTCGGACGCAAACACAAAGCAGAAGTCACACTGATTGATCGCAACACCACCCACTTATGGAAACCATTGCTGCATGAAATTGCGGTAGGTACCATGGACGAAGATGTAGATGCAGTAAGTTATCGCGGTCACGCCAACGCCCATCATTTTTTCTTTCGTGTCGGCACCATGATCGATATTGATCGCAATAATCGCGAAGTAGTGTTAGCGCCGATGCATGACGATGAAGGCGTAGAATTTTTACCATCAACACGCATTCCCTACGATTACCTGGTCATTGCGCTCGGTTCAATTTCCAATGACTTCAACACCACCGGCGTTAAAGACAATTGCCTGTTTCTGGATAGCCCTACCCAAGCGCATAAATTTCACAATAAATTGCTCAATAAGTTTTTGCGCATCCAACGCGTGACCGGTGCAGAAGATCGCGTGCGCATCGCGATTGTCGGCGCTGGCGCAACAGGTGTAGAACTTTCAGCAGAGCTGCATCACGCTGTACAGGAAATTCATAACTACGGTTTTAATGCCGTCTCCAAAGAACATTTGCAGGTTACGTTAGTAGAGGCTGGCCCGCGGATTCTTCCGGCATTACCCGAGCGCATTTCCGGCGCAGCCCACGGCGAACTGGTAAAAATCGGTGTGGATGTAAAACTCAATACAATGATTACTGCTGCCACTAAAGATGGTTTGCAAACCAAAGACGGCCAATTAATTGAAGCGGATTTAATGGTATGGGCCGCCGGTATTAAAGTGCCCGAATTTATGGCCAATATCGCCGGACTGGAAACCAATCGTATTAACCAATTACAGGTGAATGAATTTTTGCAAACATCGCACGACCCACATATTTTTGCTATTGGCGACTGCGCCCAATTTACCAACCCCGATGGCTCACGCGTTCCACCGCGCGCGCAATCTGCACACCAAATGGCAAGCACTTGCTATAAAAACCTGATTTCACTGATCGATAACAAACCGCTATACGCTTATAAATATACTGATCACGGCTCATTAATTTCCCTCGCCAGTTATTCTACCGTTGGCAATTTGATGGGTAATTTGAGCAAAGGCAGTATGTTTATCGAAGGCCGCCTCGCACGTATGGTGTATATTTCTCTGTATCGCATGCATCAGATTGCGATTCACGGATTAATCCGCACCGGACTAATTATGCTGGGTGGGCGTTTGAACCGCTGGTTGCGCCCGCGGTTGAAGTTGCATTGATTATTCTTTTTCAAGCGGAGTGCCCGGCACTCCGCACTTTTTATTGTTATCCCCGATTAAACAATTTACCACTCCACTGAAACACCTCTTCCTTGACACCCATCGCACGCTTTAATGCCACATCCCTATCCCACTGGTTGCGGATCAATGAAATTTGAATCGCTTGCTTGAGAGTGATATCGCCCAGATGATAAAGCGGTGATACCAACGGAAAAAATTGCAACGGCCAATCGGTGCCGTAAATTAAATGGCCTTGCAATTCCGGTGCATTGACAACTTTACGCATAAAACCGAGTTTATTCACTTGTGTAAGGCTGGAGATATCGCCATAGAGATTAGGATATTGTTTAAACATGGGCAGTATGCGCTCGAAATTATCTTCGCCGTGAGATTCACCGGTTGTTGCAATATGTGCAGCAATAACCGTAACGCCCATTGAAAGTGGTAATGTCAGTTTTTTTGGGTCTGCCAATTCATCCCGTGCGCTGCTAAACGATTTTTCCATTCCGGTATGTGTAAGCAACGGCAT
Source organism: Cellvibrionaceae bacterium (assembly GCA_021151825.1). Taxonomy (GTDB): domain Bacteria; phylum Pseudomonadota; class Gammaproteobacteria; order Pseudomonadales; family Cellvibrionaceae; genus Cellvibrio. The sequence goes on along the minus strand of JAGKWQ010000010.1, from coordinate 161,459 downwards.
ATTCAATTCAATCATTTTTTGATAAAACGGAATCAATGCGGGATCAGCCGGATCAATATACATGATTGACGGTAACCATTTGATTAACACAGCACCTTGCGTTTTGGCTTGCTCCAAACGCTGTATTGAATCCTTGCGATAGGGATTGATGCTCGCGGCATATAATAAATTGGGATATTTTTGTGTTTGTTCATACACATAATCGTTGGGAATATAAATCTGGGTAAGATTTTTATCCAGGTTTCCTTCCGCATCTATTACACCATCCATTGCCAGAATCACAGCCTTATCTACACGCGTTGATTGCGCGACGGCATCGCTGACTTTCTTAACAACGATACTATCGCCCTGTGCTTCCAATTCATCCAGGCTGACGCCCATCGCCCATAGGTATAAAGGAAAACGAATATTGTCCCGCATTTCCCGATTGATAAAACAACCGGAATTACCGTACCCCAAACCGGCGACATGCGTATGAAAATCGATAATGGTTTTACCCGTGCCGGTCAGCTCCGTTGGTGGCTCTGAAGTAACCGCATAAAATGCGGTTACTCCAAGGCCTATAGAAAGCGCGCAGAAAGCAATCCATTTTTTTAGCGCATTCATTCCGCATCACTCCCGGAAGAAAGGCTTAACGCTAATTGTTTTGCTATACTGAAATCCGTTTTGCCGCTACCCAATTTGGGAATAGATTCGACCTGCTGAATCTTGGACGGAATCATTAACGGATTGCAATTAATCGCCAATAAACGCTGGCGCAATTCACTGATATCAATCGCCATGGTAATCAGCAATATAATTTGCTCGCCTTTTTTCTCGTCGGGGATATTCACGGCAACCATTTCCACATCGGGCTCGGTGATTACTTTTTTAACTTCCTGTTCAACCGCCCCCAGGCTAATCATTTCTCCGCCCAATTTGGCAAAGCGTGAATAGCGGTCCACAATCGTTAAAAAACCATCAGCATCGACATGACCTTTATCGCCGGTTTTGTACCAACGACGGCCATCCAGCTCCACAATAACGGATTTGGTTTTTTCCGGATCATTTAAATAACCGAGCATGACTTGCGTACCGGAAATTAAAATCAAACCATCTTCACCGACCGACAGAGTTTGCAAACTCACCGGATCAACAACACGGAATGAACAACCAGGCAATGGAAGACCAACGGTGCCCAATTTGTTGCCCGGTTGTACGTGCCAGTCGTTAGTATCCAATTGATCAGGAATATTGACGCTAGCCACGGGGGTGGTTTCAGTTGCGCCGTAACCTTCGTAAATAATTTTATTAAAGCGCTGCTGGAATTCCTCGCGCACTTCCGGTGCCAGTTTTTCCGCACCGGCAACGACGACGCGCAATGATTCCAACATTAACGGTTGTACTTTTTTATTTTTACTGTACAAGCGCAGGAAAGTTGCCGTTGCACACATCACCGTGACACGATTGCGTGAAATAGCTTTGGCAATATTCACCACGTCGGTTGGGTCTGGATGGCACACCACCGGAATACCTTCAATTAACGGCAATAACGTCGTTACAGTTAAACCGAAGGAATGAAACGGTGGTAAACTGCCCATCACCACATCATCCTCGCGGGTTTTTAATACATCACTAATTTGTTTTATGTTGGCCATAAAATTGCGATGGCTCAACACAATTCCTTTGGGTGTGCCTTCACTACCGCTGGAAAAAAGAATTGCTGCTGGATCATTAATTCCAACCCTTTTACCAAACACCAGATAAAATAGATCGGCAGGAAGGATATGTGCACCGATAAAACCCAGGGCCACCACCAATTTTGACAGTTGTTCTTTCAGGCTTTCGAGATAAATCACTTGTATGCCGTACAACATTGTATCGGTATCGATACCGCGACTTTTCAATTTTTCGATAAATTTTTCCGAGGTATAAACGGTTTTTATCGCGGCATTTTTAACACCCGCCTGAATAGCAGCAATGTTGGTGGTGAAATTTATATTCACCGCCGTTTGGCCATTCAACATAACCGCGAGGTTAGCAATGGTAGCAGCACTGCTTGCCGGCAATAAAATTGCAACATTTTGTTCGCGGTCCAGCTTACGCATTTGCTGTGCGAAAGCCACGGTTGCCGCAAGCACTTTTGCATTGGTCAATTCTGTGCCGTTGGTATCAATTACACAGGTTGCACCCAGGTGCTCTTTTGCCGAACGAATATAAGCGAGTGGCAACGGGTCAAACTCTTGCGTGTGTTGCTCCCAGGCATCAAATGAAAGTTCAAATACTTTTTGTTTTAATTGTTCGGCTTTGGTATCCGCAGGCAATGGTTGACCAAAGGTAACGACTACTTCGCGACGCAAACCACGTGCGGTATTTTTACGCAACTTCTCACTGCGCGCACGCGATAAGCGACTGCCCCATAAACCGTGCAGGTAAAAAGGCACAATCACACCGTTGAAACCTTCTACAACACGCTCATAACCGGTACGAAATGTTCCTAATGATCCAGTACGACTAATTGCACCTTCAGGGAATAGACATACCACTTCGCCAGCAATCAATAATTGATTGATCATCTCCAGCGATTCTTTGCTTTGGCCGCTGCTGATAGGAATTACACCGAAAAATTTAAAGATGGGTTTTAAATACCATTGCTCATAAATGGAACGCAGCATCACAAAACGTACGGGGCGCGGGCAAGCGATTTGCACCATCGCCCAATCGATCCAGCTGATATGGTTGCCCAGTAACAATACGCCACCGGTTTTTGGTAGATGATCAAACCCCACCACACTGATTTTATATTTACCTTGTACTAATAAAGCAGCACCGATCCGGGTTAATGAGTGTGGTAATTCATAAACAGTAAAAAGTGCACCGCCCAGCGCAACCAACATCAACAAGAAAAATAATTGCGGAGTGCTAAGGCCGATGCTCGCAAGCAACATGGTTAAACCGAGAAACGCAATCATGCCGATATTTTGCACCCAGTTATTGCCGGCGAGTACAGTGCCGGCTTCATCGGCTTTGGCGTGATATTGAATCAATGAGTTGAGGGGGATAATAAATAAACCACCGAGTACACCCAGCCCCATAAATGTTATGGCCATTGCAAAACGCGAATCCAACGCAGGTAATACACCGAGCAGTATTGCAAATCCCAAAGCGCCAACAGGAATTAAACCCAGCTCAATATAATTTTTGGATAATTTACCGGCGACTAACGAACCAATCACAATCCCAATTCCGGTACAGGCGAGAATCCCCTGGATTACCAGCGTGTTATTTTCATTCAATACTTCTTTGGCAAACGCCGGGAATGACGCTAACACCGCTTGGGAAATTGCCCAGAACATGGTGAGGCCGATAATGGATAGCCAGATTGTCCGTTTAGCCGAAATAGTTTTTAAATTTTTCCCAAGGTAACTGCCACTTAAGTATTTGCCCACTGAAAAAGTCTGGTGCTGTTTTTTCGTCTCGCAATGACGATCCGGCAATTGGTAGGCCATCCATAATTCAATTAAGGTAAATGCGACCAGCGCCCAACCAAGAGGAGCAATGCTGGTGATAATTGAATTCGGATCAGTGATCACAATATCTTTCAAAAAAACTTCAAATAGCGCGGAAAAAACAAAGGTACTCCCGAGAATGGAAATGATCGTTAATGCTTGCACAATGCCGTTAGCACTGGCGAGATTAACATCACCAACCAATTCGCGGATGTAGCCGTATTTTGCCGGCGAATAAATTGCTGCTTGAATACCGAGAATTAATGTCATGGCAAACGCGAGCCAGAACCAACCCTGGTAATAGGCCAATACAATAACCAACACTGCAGCTAATTCAGCCCAGGCGCTGTATTGCATGACTTTATGTTTTGGATATTTGTCGGAAATAAATCCGGCGGGAGAAAACAGCAAGATAAAAGGAATCAAAATCAGGGCATTGACCAACGCGGTCAAAATTACTTGCGTGTTGCCATCATAGATTTTGAATACAGTGTTCTGGATAACGATTTTGTGGCCCAAATCGATAAAGGCATTTACAAATAACACCAGCAGGTAAGGCATAAAACCTTTAATGCGGAACAGTGGCAGCACAGTATTGACTCTCCTTAAAAGAGGCCCTGAAACCGGGCCTTAAAGCGGACTACCTAAAGTGGTAATTGGGTCGGCATCCTTTTACCCCGGGCAATGCATGGGGAGTAGCCGGTTTTTAAAGCCTGGCCAGCATGCCCAAGCTGCTTTTTACTTTCTACCTTTTTCTGCAAAGTTGAATTTTTATGGCCAGAAGGTATCGTATTTTGCTACCTTTACCACAAAACCAACGCCCTTCTACATCCAAGGACACTATGCCCCAAATCAATAACCTGCTCGGCACCCTGAAGAAAGCCCTCAAAAGCCACGGGCTAACCTATGCACAAGTGGCAACTCATCTGGATTTAACCGAGGCCAGCGTGAAACGGCTCTTCTCCGAGCAGCAAATTTCCCTGCAACGACTGGAACAAATTTGCCAATTAATGCAGATGGAAATTTCTGACCTGGTGCAATTGATGAATGAACAACAACCGCAACTGCAACAATTAACCCACGAGCAGGAAGAAGAAATTACCCGCGACTTGATGTTGTTATTGGTTACAGTGTGCGTGCTGAATCGCTGGACGATGAATGAAATTCTGGATTGGTACAAAATCAGCGAACATGAATGTTTGCAAAAATTGATCAAGCTGGACAAGTTAAAACTGATCGAATTGTTGCCGCGTAATAAAATTAAATTACGCGTCGCAACCAATTTTGGTTGGCGCGACGGTGGACCTATCCAACAATTTTTCCAGGAAAAAATTGCACAGGAATTTTTTAAAGCGCGTTTTGATAACCAGGATGAATATTTGCTGGTATTAAACGGTATGCTTTCTCCTGCCAGTCATAAGGAATTCCAGCGCAAGCTCAAACGCGTGGCGCGCGAGTTCGATGAATTAAACAACCAGGATGCCGGCCTGCCACTGGAAGAGCGCAAAGGTGTCACATTGGTATTAGCGGCACGCAATTGGAATTATGGTTTGTTTAAACCACTGCTAAACAAATAAATACACGCCATTTTTTTGCGCAACCATGTGAATATTTCACAAGAATTGTGTTTCATTGTTCGCTGGTTAATTTCCAACAGGAGCAGATGATTAAATGCGAGAGAGCCCAAGGAGCTTCCGGCAAGCACTCTCTTTCATTTATCAATCGTTAAGGAGAAGGATCATGTCTGACGAAAAATCCCCTGTTACTGAAACTCAAGACTTCAACGCATCCAGCAATCCCAATGACCGTCGCGATTTTTTGCGTAACTCCATGCTCGCTGCCGGTGCTATCGCAACACTCACTGCAGCAGAATCTGCCACGGCACAAACCTGCTATGACGCCGCCGGCAATGTCATCAAAGCGGCAAGCCCGGTGCAAGTAATTGATATCGCGTTTAATAGTGCGGATGTGGCACTGGATGATTTCAATAGCATCCTCAAACAATTGGGAAAAATGACCGGTTGTTTGAATTGCGGATTTAATGGTTTTGATTTGCGTTTCCGCATTAACCCGGTTATCAAATTGGATACACGTATTCCCGTTGCGGCCAGCCTTATGCAACGTTAACGGCGAAAATATGCCGATACCGGAATCACTGCGGTATCGGCATTTTACTAGCACTTCGTTAATGCCGGGCAGGAGACATCATGACGGATAAACAATGGCCAACCAAATTAGGCGTAGGCATTAATTACCATTGGGATTTTTCAGCGCTGATTTTGCGCAATGCCGGTGTAATTAACTTTATTGAAGTTAGCCCCGATATTTTGTGTGAGGAAATAATTACCGGACAGCAACGTGAACTGCGCTTTAATAACAGCAAACTTGAGCAACTTACATTTATCACTAATGATTTCCCGGTAGTGGTACACGGACTTGGGCTATCAATCGGTTCAGCCAGTGGATGGAACCAGGATTATTTATCCATGCTGGACACCTATGCAAAACAACAAAGATTTTTGTGGCATAGCGAGCATTTGGGTTTTACCCTGGCCAAAAATCCCTATGGCAGTGATGATCATGCAGGGTTATTACTGCCTTTACCTTTTACCCGCGAAGCACTGGACTTACTCTGCCCGCGTATCCAGCATTTATGTGAACGTTACAAGACGCCTTTTCTTATTGAAAACACCACCTATTACTTGCCCGATTTTAGCGGCAATGAATGGGATGAAATTGAATTCCTCAACCAATTATTAATAAACACCGACTGCGGTCTGTTGCTGGATTTATATAATTTTTATTGCAATGCCATCAATTTTGGTTTTGATCCTTTGCAAGCGTTGATGCGTTTGCAACTCGACCGGGTGATTGAGATTCACATTGCAGGCGGTGTCACCCATGAAGGTTTTTTGCTGGATGTACACAGTGACATGGTACCCGACCCTGTGTGGGAAATGCTGGAATTTATTTTGCCTTACACCCCCAACCTGTGTGCAATTACTTACGAATTACTTGAGCATGCATTGCCATTGATTGGCGAAGAAAAAATAGTTGCGCAATTAACACGCTGTCAAACACTGTGGCAACAATACGGTTGCCCATCAACACATCGCTCAAACCTGCAAATAGTGGAGCAACGCTATGCCACTTGCTGATGTTCAATCCTGTTTAATTAGCCTCGCACGCGGTGATCAATCGCCGTTGATGCGCACACATGACCTGAGTGACGAAGAGCGAGGCTGGTTACGGCAATTGCAAGGCAGCAAGGGGCTGATGGTCACAGAACAAATCCAGAGCTGGTGGCGATTGGGACGATTACATACAGCGGCCCCCTTCACCGTCGGATTATTAAAATATTGGCAGCAGGAATTTTTAATTATCGATTACATCACCCATATGCCGTTGCGCACGTTGTTTTTTGCGGCCGAGATTGAGCAATTCAAACAATTCCTCTTTAATCGCGACGATGTGGATGCATTTACTAAAACGACCATCGCATTTGAATGCGCATTGAAACAAGTGGCGCAATTGCAGTGCGATCATAGCGTGCAACCAATCTCATCGATAACGAAGACCGATACAATCCAGCTTGCGCCCGGTGTTGTGGTATTGAAGTTTAGTCGCAATCCGCTTGAAGTATTTCATGCGTTGCTAACGGCCAAACCTATTGCCGCTGGAAAAACAGAAAATTTTTATGTAGTGGTCGCACCACGTTTACCGGATTTATGGCGCAGGGCGTCAACAGCAGAATATTTATTAATGTCGCAGGAAGGATATTTACCGGAGTCCTTTGCACAAGGGAGTAACCGGCCATTAGTGGAATGGTTAATTCGCGAAGGCATTTTGCAGCAATAAAAAACGGCGCTGCAATTGCAGCGCCGTTTTTTTAATGTGTCATTCAATCAGGGATTATCTGCCCCAGAGTGAATTCAACAGTGTGGTTTTGCGTGGGTCAAGTGTGGTCCATTGACCCCACTTGTCGTTCGCGCTCACCGGATCCCAAGGCGTCAAATACCAACCGAAGGTATCAGCCGATTCAGGGTTCATCGACCAATAGCACGCGTGGATATTTTTCTTCTTGAAGTAATTAACGGCAGCTGTTTGCCATTGTTGATCCACGTTAGTGGTGATATGGCTCCAGGCAGTACGGTCAGCCTGGCTGGTTTTGTTTGGCCAATCCATGTTGCCACCGAATTCGCCTACCAAAATACCGTAGCCTTGTGCACGCAGATAACCGAAGTGCTCTTCCCAACCTTGTTCAAGTACAGTCGGGTTGATCACGATACGGCAATCAAGATCAGCCGCTGAATCACCTTCAAGCCCCTCACACTCGGTTTGGGCTGGATCCATATGGTGTTTTTGTACAAACACTGATGGGCCATACGTGTGTGGAGACAGCAACAAACGGTCTTTTGGAATGTTGAGTGGAGCTTCGGCAAACCCGTATAGGTTTTCACCCCAGTTCGGGTTCAGGTCCGGATTACCGTGCGGCACTTCATCTTTAGTGTCAGGAGTTCCATCTTGATTATTTGCTGTACCGGAAATACCTTCAACGATGATTAACAGATTAGGGTTAACTGAATCAATTGCAGCGTAGGCTTCTTCAGATAACGCTTTCCAATCTGCCCAGGTGTAATCCCATGGCTCGTTGAAAATATCGATACCAACCAGGTTGGTAACACCCAGTTTCGCAGGAAGACCTGCAATGTCTTTCAGGTTAGCCAGCCACTTGGCTTTATCGTAAGCGTGGATTTTGGTCACGCTGCTTGGGTTGCCAGTTGCAGAGCAAGAGTACTCTTCACGTCTGAAGTCGTAACCAACGCGATCTTTATCCACATACGGTGGACGTGCGTCGAGACGACCTTTACGCCAGCCAACGAAGTTAGAGCATGAATGGATATCAATGAAGATCTGGATGTTGTTTTGATCAGCCAGTTTGATGAAATCCTCCAGCGCCTGACGAGCGTTGGTTTGACGGATCGATGGATGGTTTTTCAGGTTCGGTACCATCCCTTGTGGATTGTTAGCTTCCAGAGTTTGCGGAGCAATCGGCAAGCGCAGCATGGTAATACCGGCAGCCTTCAACTCTTTCATGGTTTGGTCGATGGTACGACCTGAACCTTTGCTGTCATTCACCCACCACATATTGCCAGCGTACATCTCCATTGGAGCACCGCTCGGGTTAGTCGCATCGTTAGACGGCTCATGACGACCTTCCAGACCGAACCAGTTACCGCATTGTGCTGGTAACGCCTGGCCATCTTTAGTCAGGTTACCCTGCGCGTTCACGCGGAATACACCACCAACTGGAGGAGTAACACTGGAGCTTGAGCTGGACGAACGAATTACCGAGCTTGAGCTTGAACTGGTGGTAATTCCTACCGATGAGCTTGAACGCGAGCTGCTGGTAACTGCTACCGACGAGCTTGAGCGCGAGCTGCTGGTCACTGCAACCGATGAGCTTGAACGTGAGCTGCTGGTCGCCGGAGTTGAAGAACTGGAACGGCTGCTGGAAGTTGTTACCACACTTGAAGACGTACCGCAGTTGGTCAGGCCAAATGGCGACGGCTGGCTGGTACAGGTAGCACGTGAAATACAGCTTCTGTTGTTCTCATAACCCCAACCACTGGTAGTAGTCACGCATACCGGGTAAAGCGTGCCGTACCAGTTACATTGCTGGAGGCAAGCTTGCAGGGAGCTTGATGAAGACGAAGAAGTGGTTGGCGCTGATGATGAAGTCGAAGGTGCCGATGAAGAAGTGGGTGGTGGAGTGCCATCACACACTGCGCCGGTGATAGTCGGACGCTCTGCAGCTGCACTGTTATTTTTATTGATCTGGAAACCAAAAGTGGCCGTTTGACCTGGTGTCAAAGTGCCATTCCAGCCAAGGTTAGTGGCCGTATATGGATTGCTGCCAGACACGGTGGCATTCCAGGAGCCGCTCAATCTGTTGGTAGCGTATTGCCAATTGACAGCCCAACCATTAATGGTGGAAGTCGTGGAGTTAGTGATGCGAATTTCACCTGTCGCACCGTTGTTCCACTCATTGGTAATTACATAGCTACAGGCTGCAAAAGCAGACCCGGCGTAGCTCGCTGCCAGCACGCTCAGCCCGAGCAGGGCCAGCCGGAAGCGTTTGTTTGGAGGAGTAGTCATTTATTGTCTCCTTGGACGAAACATGGATAAGGGTTAAACCCTGGTTTTATTAGAAAGCCCTGGTATCCGGGCATGAAAACAGCCACTCCTGTTGCCTGCAAATGCAGACAGCCAAGGCAGCAACACCCAAAAGTCGCTACTACTTTGGTGGTCCTGTTACTTCGAATGACGCAAAAATCTACGTCAGAAAATTATTTCGCCCCGATTACGGCTGGGACACGGATGATTGCTTGGAGAGTTTTATTTGACGCTTAAAGTTTTATTTTTATTATTGTTGATATTTGTCTCATTTAATTAAGACAGCGCTGTCATTTTTGTGTTTTCGAAGGAGGAATACTGAGAACCAGTTATCATTCGTAGACAATATTTATCATTACCAGAATAAATCTGCTACTGACATGGCATTCACCAGAACACCTACTTTTTGTACGTCTACTGGGGAAATAACGTAGATATCGCATCAAAAAGTTGACAATTTACTGTGCAATCGTCCAGAAATGTAAAACCGATTGCAGGCTTATTCCTTGCATAATAGCCTCCCGCACCAATGCGCCAGATTTGATTCCGTTTATTTATAAACATCTACGCGCCACCTCTGTTTCAAATTAATCAATTGATGGATGTTTTCATGCTTGCTTCGTTAAATCGCCTGTCGCGCGGCCAGCGCTGGTTAGTGGGTGCCGGTGTTGTTGTGATTTTATTGTTGGTCTGGTTTTTTGGCATTCGCGAACCTGAAGCAAAACGCCCGCCACCACCCAATCCCTGGATGGGCCCAACCCCCGTACACATTGTGACGGTCAGCAAAAGTAATTTGAAAGTCCACCTCAAAGCCATCGGTACGGTAAATCCACTCAATACCGTTACCGTCCGCCCGCGAGTCGGCGGCCCAATTGTCAGTGTGAAATTTTCCGAAGGGCAATTAGTGAAAGCGGGTGAAGTGCTGGCTGAAATTGATCCAGCCCAATATCAGGTAAAGCTTCATCAAGCCGAAGGCTCATTGCAGGAAACCCGTGCGCAACTGAAAAATGCCGAAGACGACCTTGCACTTTATGAACGTTTATTGACGAGCAACTCCATCGCCAAGCAGCAATACGACAAACAAAAAGCGCTGGTTGATCAACTGCAAGGTACACTGAAGAACCATTCCGCCCAATTGGAAGATGCGCGTTTACAGCTTTCTTATACACGCATTACAGCCCCCATCGCCGGCCGTACCGGTTTGCGCAAAGTAGATGTAGGCAATCTGGTCAACGCCAATGACGCAACCGGCCTGGTCACAATTACCCAAACCAAGCCCATCTCGGTGGTATTCACCATTCCGGAAAACCAGTTGATGGCCGTGCGTCAGGCAAATTCTTTAGCTACCACCAACAAACAAGCCTTGAGCGTGGAGGCATGGGATCGCAGCGAACAAAACCTGCTGGCTACCGGTAAATTGACCACTCTGGATAACCAGATTGATACCGCCACTGGCACCCTGCGCCTGAAAGCCGAGTTCGATAATAGCGATGACGGTCTATTCCCCAACCAATTCATTAATGCCCGTTTGCATCTGCAAACCCTGGATGGCGCCGTGACAATTCCCGCCGATGCGGTGCAATACGGCACCAAAGGCACCTATGTTTACGTGATTGATGACGGCAAAGCCAAGATGCGCCAGATCAAACTCGGCGCGCTGGAGGCGGACCGTATCGCCGTGCTTGACGGTTTGAAGGAAGGCGAACAAGTAGTTCTGGAAGGCATAGATCGCCTGTGGGAAGGCAAAGACGTGAAGGTGATGTAGGTTGCTGGTGAGGAACGAACCGCAACATGACCATATAACCGCACACACCAAATAATTTAAATATCCAACCAGGTTTGTGGCGGCTGGTGCCAGATGGTCATGTTGCGGTTCGTTCCTCACCACAACCTACGCAGTACGTCCCACCCAACGATGCACCCTATCTGAGATAAAAAATGAGTATTTCCCGTCCTTTTATCCTTCGCCCTGTCGCCACCTCGCTGGTGATGCTGGCGTTTTTGCTTGCCGGTTTGCTGGGCTATCGCTTGTTGCCGGTGGCGGCACTGCCGCAGGTAGATTATCCCATTATCCAGATTTTCACCTTCAACCCCGGTGCCAGTCCGGATGTTATGGCGCGCACAGTAACCGCGCCACTTGAGCGCAGCCTCGGCCAGATTCCCGGCGTTAAACAACTATCCTCAACCAGCTCTACCGGTGCTTCCATTATCACCCTGCAATTTTTGCTGGAAGTGGATTTGGGTGTGGCCGAGCAGGAAGTCCAGGCAGCCCTGAATACTGCTGACAACCTGCTCCCCAACGATTTACCTACCCCGCCGGTTTACCGCAAAGTGAATCCGGCGGATGCGCCCATCATGACCCTCGCTGTCACCTCGGAAAGTCTGCCACTGCCGGAAGTGTACGATCTGGTAAACACGCGGATGGCCCAGAAGATTGCCCAGTTGCCGGGGGTCGGAATGGTGACCCTGGCGGGCGGACAGCGCCCGGCGATTCGAATCAAGGTCAACCCCAATGCCCTCGCCAGCACCCAGTTAAGTCTGGAGCAGGTGCGCAATGCTGTCGTCACCGCCAACACCAATCAACCCAAAGGCAGTTTCGATGGCGAATACCGCTCAACGATGCTGGATGCCAATGACCAGATCCGTTCCGCCAGCGAATATCGCGACCTTATCGTCAGCTGGCGCGATGGTTCGCCGTTGCGCCTGGGGGATGTCGCTACGGTAGAGGAAGGCGCAGAAGACCGATTTCTCGCCGCCTGGGCCAATAAACAACCGGCGGTGTTGATTAATATCCAGCGCCAACCCGGCGCTAACGTCATTGATGTTGCCGACAGCATCGAAGACCTCCTGCCAAAGCTGATGATAACCATGCCTGCAGCAGCGAAAATCGAGGTATTGAGTGATCGCACCCACAGCATCCGCGCTTCCATTCGCGATGTACAAAAAGAGCTGGTATTTGCGATCTTCCTGGTAGTTGCCGTAACCCTGGTATTCTTGCGCTCGGTGCCCGCCACCATTATTCCCAGCCTGGCGGTACCGCTGTCGCTGATCGGCACTTTTGCGGTGATGTATTTCCTCGATTTCTCCATCAACAACCTGACGCTCATGGCGCTCACCATTGCTACCGGTTTTGTGGTGGACGATGCGATTGTGATGCTGGAAAACATTTCCCGCCATCGCGAACAAGGTGAAACACCGATGAACGCCGCACTGAAAGGTGCGGGGGAAATCGGCTTTACCCTGGTATCACTCACCATTTCCCTGATTGCGGTACTGATTCCATTGCTATTTATGGGCGATCTGGTCGGGCGATTATTCCAGGAGTTTGCGATCACACTGGCAGTGGCGATTGGTATTTCCCTGATCGTATCGCTCACCCTCACCCCCATGATGTGCGCGCGCATGCTCAAAACCGCGCCGGTACATGATGAAAGCAAACCCGACTTTTTGGATAAAGTCATCCGCCGTTACGGCGAATTACTCGACAAGGTATTGGAGCGCGAAACCGCTGCTATGGCCGTAATGATCGGCACGATCGTCGTCACCGCCGGGTTGTATTTGCTGGTACCGAAAGGCTTTTTCCCGGTACAGGACAGCGGCGCGATCCAGGCGATCACCGAAGCGCCGCAAGACACTTCCTTCGCCGCCATGACCGAACGCCAACAGCAAATTGCCGAACTGATTTTGCAAGATCCGGACGTTGAAAGCCTTTCCTCCTTTATCGGCGTAGATGGCAGCAATATCACCCTCAACTCCGGGCGTTTGTTGATTAACTTAAAATCGCATGATGAGCGCGACATCCACGCCAGCGATGTGATTCGCCGCTTGCAGGAAAAAATCGCCGGCATTAGCGGCATTACTGCCTGGTTCCAGCCGTTGCAGGAATTAAGTATCGAGGATCGCGTAAGTCGCACCCAATACCAGTTCACCCTGACCGCACCGGAAATCGCTGTATTGGATCAAACCTTGCCACGTGTGCTGGAGCGTTTGCGCCAGGAACCGGCGTTGGCCGATGTGGCCGCTGATTTGCAAACCCGCGGCCTGCAGGCATATGTCGATATTGACCGCGACGCCGCCGCGCGTTTGGGTGTGAGCGTCAGCAATATCGCCAGCAGTTTGCAGACAGCTTATGCGCAACGGCAGATTGCGACCCTGTTTACCCAGGCCAACCAATATCGCGTAGTACTGGAAGTTGATCCGGATTACGCCCAGGGCTTGAAGGCGCTGGAAAATACCTATGTGAACTCGAGCAGCGGCAAACCGGTTTTATTGTCGACATTAGCCAAAATTACCCAGCGCCCAACCCCATTGCTGATCAATCACCAAAGCCAATTCCCATCCACGACGGTTTCCTTCAACCTCGCGGAAGATGCGTCATTGGGTGAAGCCATCGACGCGATTGAAGCTGCACAGGCAGATCTGGATTTACCAGCCGCCGTCGAATTGCGTTTCCAGGGCGCCGCCGAAGCCTTCCGTGCATCGCTCAGCAATACCTTGTGGCTGGTGCTGGCGGCAGTAGTGACGATGTACATTGTGCTGGGTGTGCTTTACGAGAGCTTTATCCATCCGGTAACCATCCTCTCCACGCTGCCGTCCGCCACTGTCGGCGCGTTGCTGGCATTGCTCCTGACCGGCCAACCGCTGGATTTGATCGCGGTAATCGGGGTAGTCCTGTTGATTGGTCTGGTTAAAAAGAACGGCATCATGATGGTGGACTTTGCACTCGAAGCCCAACGCACCCTCGGGATGAGTCCGCGCGAAGCAATCCATCGCGCAGCGTTGATGCGTTTTCGCCCGATCCTGATGACCACCCTCGCCGCCTTGTTCGGTGCTATTCCGCTGATGCTCGCCAGCGGCTCCGGCGCCGAATTGCGCCAACCATTGGGATTGGTGATGGTTGGTGGATTGCTGGTCAGCCAGGTATTAACCCTGTTTACCACGCCGGTGGTGTATTTGTTTTTTGATCGTTGGGTGAATAAAACCACCACTAATCAACTTGCGGAGGAGGCGTAGGTTGCTGGTGAGGAACGAACCGCAACATGTCCATCCTGCCGCATCAACCAAAAGTCAAATGGAGCTTTGAATACAGTTTTGGTGCAAGCGGGTAAATGGTCATGTTGCGGTTCGTTCCTCACCAGCAACCTACGAAACCACATATGACAATCGCAGAACCGTTTATTAAGAGACCCGTTGCCTCTTGCCTGGTGGCATTGGGAATTGTGCTGCTTGGGCTTTTGTCCTGGCGGATGTTGCCGGTGGCGCCCTTGCCGCAGGTGGATTTCCCCTCGGTACAAATTTTTGCCGGCCTGCCCGGCGCCAGCCCGGAAAGTATGGCGGCGACGGTGGCGACTCCGCTGGAGCGCGCCCTCGGCAGCATTCCCGGGGTGACGGCGATCAATTCCAACTCCACCCAGGGCTCAACTTTTGTCTGGGTTGAATTCACCCTTGATCGCGACCTGGATTCCGCCGCCCGCGATGTGCAAGCCGCACTGAATGCCGCACGCGGCCAATTGCCGGCGGGAATGCCGGGCAATCCGAGTTATCGCAAAGTCAGCCCATCGCAAGCACCTATCATGGCGCTGGCATTGAGTTCCCCCAATCTGTCGCCCAGCGCACTTTATGATGCAGCCTCCACGATCCTCGCGCAGAAGCTCTCGCAAATTAAAGGTGTGGGCCAGGTCGGTATTGATGGCGCTTCGCTGCCTGCTGTGCGTATCCAGCTCAACCCCAATGCCCTGGCCAGCTATGGCATAGCGTTGGACGAAGTACGCAACGCCATCAGCAACGCCAATGTGCAACGCCCTATGGGTGTGCTGGAAGAAAATGATACCCGGTGGCAGGTTTACACCAGTGAAACCCTGCGTACTGCGGCGGATTACCAGAATCTGGTGATTCGTTATGGCGATTCGGGACCCGTGCGTTTGCGCGATGTCGCTACCGTCAGTGACTCAGTAGAAAATCGTTATGCCGATGGTTTCCATAACCAAAGCTCGGCCGTAACGCTTACGGTAAGCCGCCAGACCGGTGCCAATATCGTTGAGACTATTGACGCCATCAACGCTCAATTACCCATCCTGCGCGGGTTAATGCCCGGCGATACCCAATTGAAAGTAGTGATGGATCGCTCTCCCGGCATCCGCGCCACGCTGAGCGAAGCGCAAATCACACTTGCCGTGTCAGTATTGCTAGTGGTGGGTGTCGTCTTTATGTTTTTACGCAGTGCCCATAGCGCACTAATCCCGAGCCTGGCCGTTCCGGTGGCGATTATCGGGGCGTTTTCGGTCATGTATCTGTGGGGATTCTCACTCAATAACCTGTCGCTGATGGCATTGATCGTTGCCGCCGGCCTGGTCGTGGACGATGCCATCGTGGTACTGGAAAACATCAAGCGCCATATCGAAAAAGGCACGCCTCCCTTTGAGGCCGCGATTCAGGGCGCACGCGAAGTTGGTTTTACCTTACTGGCGATGAACGTCACCCTGGTAGTGGTGTTTGTTTCCATCTTGTTGATGGGCGGTGTGGTAGAAAAACTCTTCCGTGAATTTTCCATCACCCTCGCGGCGGCAATGATCATCTCATTGCTGGTATCCCTGAGCCTGACTCCCGCCCTGTGCGGCCAACTGTTAAAAGCGGAATCCAGAAAAGAAGAAAAACCGGGCGTTTTTGACGATTTGAAAAAAGGTTATGCCGTTGCGCTGGACTGGGCGCTACGCCATAGCCGTATCGTGATGCTGATTCTCGCCGCGGTGATCGGAGTGAACATCTACCTCTACATCGCCATCCCCAAAACCATGCTGCCGGAGCAAGACACTGGCCAGATGACCGGCTTTATTCGCGGCGACGATGGTTTTTCCTTTCAATTAATGCAACCGAAGATCCAGGAGTTTCGCCGCGCCCTGCTCGCTGACCCAGCGATTGAGGACGTCTTCGGCGCAAGTGGTGGTGGCAACGGCATCAGTAATGCCTGGTTACGTATTAGCCTGAAACCCATGGCCGAGCGCGGCATATCAGTCGAAGAAGTGACCGACCGTATCCGTCGCCAGTTACCCAGTATTCCCGGAGCAATATTAATGGTTAACCCCGATCAGGATATTCGCCTGAACTCGCCCTTCAGCCGCAGCCAACATGAAGTCATGATGCTCTCGGACGATATTCGCCAGCTCTATAAATGGGCCGCCACCCTCACCACCGCCATGGAAAAAATGCCGGAGCTGGTAGAGATAGATGGCGTGAAAGAAGAAGGCACCCAACAAATCGAGCTGACCATTGACCGCGAGGCGGCGCTGCGTTTGGGCGTGGATATGACCACCATTGCCAGTCTGCTCAACAATTCGTTCTCCCAACGGCAAGTGTCCACCATGTACGAGGAAATGAACCAATATCGCGTGGTGATGGAGTTGGAGCCCGGTTACACCGCAACGCCGGAAATACTCAACCAATTACAAGTCATCACCCGCGATGGCAATCGTGTTCCGCTCTCTACCTTTTCCAGTTTTGATTACGGCCTGGCAGAGGATCGTGTACGCCACAGCAATCAATTTGTATCCGAGAGTATTGGTTACGGCCTCGCTGAAGGTGTCACCGAAGAAAAGGCGCGCACGGCTATCGAAGCCAAAGTAGCGGAAATCATGATGCCCAAGGAAGTTTATCTCGCCCCCGCTGGCAGCTCGCGCCCTGGCTGGGGTCCGAGTACACCGGGTATGGCACAGGACCCGGCGATCCTGATCATGTGTGTACTGCTCGCGGTGTATTTAATTCTGGGAATTTTGTACGAGAGCACCATTCACCCGCTTACGATTCTCTCCACTCTGCCTTCTGCAGGAATCGGAGCATTGCTCGCACTCTGGCTTACCAACACGCCGTTCAGTTTGATCGCGATGCTCGGGCTGTTTTTGTTAATTGGTATCGTGATGAAAAACGCGATCCTGATGATCGATTTCGCCCTCGAGCTTGAACGTAATGAAGGTCTCTCCTCGCGCGACTCGATATATCAGGCCGCATTAATTCGCTTCCGCCCGATCCTAATGACCAACCTCGCTGGACTTCTGGGCGCGGTGCCATTAATCCTCGGCTTCAACGAAGGCTCGGAACTGCGCACTCCGCTCGGCATCACCATCATCGGCGGTTTGGCAGTTAGCCAATTACTCACACTGTTCACTACACCGGTGGTGTATTTGTATATGGAAAAATTGCGTAACTGGGGATTACGCAAAAAAAATCTCGCTCACGCCGCTGCGCATTAATCGTTTCAGGAGCCCGTATTCGTCTTACGACAGAATACGGGCTCTTACGATTAACAATTATTTACCCCACTACGCTTAAACTCCCGCCACAAACCAGACTAGAATCCAGTGCACGTCGCATACAAGCATACTGACTAACAATATTATTGCGCGGCGCATTTTTTTCTACTGATCCTGACCCACAGCTTGCACAGACAAGCGCAACGACATAAACCATAAGACCATCAGTCAACAGAGAAAAATTATGAAACGATTTTTACTCGGCGCCCTCTGGGCTTGCGCCTGCCTGGCGCAATTTGCATTTGCCGCACAAGCATCAAGCACAACAGAATTACCCTTACAGGCCTACACTCGCGCTGCGACATCACTCAACGGCGAATGGAAAATCATCGTCGATCCTTACGAAAACGGTTATTACAACTATCGCTACGAACCGTTTGACCAACAGGCAACACCGTCGCAAAACGCTTACTTCACCGATTCAAAACAAAAAACACCTGGCGATTTGCTGGAATACGATTTTGATAAATCAACCAGTTTGCAAGTGCCCGGCGATTGGAATACCCAAACAGATAAACTGTATTACTACGAAGGCACCGTCTGGTATCGCAAAACCTTTGATGCTCCAAAAGCCAAAAAATCGGACCGGACTTTTTTATATTTTGGCGCAATCAATTACCGCGCTGATGTTTATCTGAATGGCAAAAAACTTGGCGTTCATGTAGGCGGATTTACGCCCTTCCATTATGAAATTACCAATCAACTAAACGATAAAAATAATTCGCTGGTCGTCAAGGTGGATAACAAGCGCCACGCCGATGCAGTGCCGACATTGAATACAGATTGGTGGAACTATGGCGGTATTACCCGCGAGGTAAAACTGATCACCGTGCCTAAAACATTTATTCGCGATTACAAGATCGCACTCACATCCCTCGCCGATAAAATTGTTTCCGGCTCTGTGTTGTTGGACGGTGCGAAAGGCGGCGAAAAAATTTCGCTCAAAGTACCGGAATTAAATATCCAGCAAACCTTAACAGCAGATAAACAAGGTAAAGCGACTTTCTCATTCAACGCCGATAACGTCCAACTTTGGTCACCGGAAAATCCCAAATTGTATGCAGTGCAAATTTCCTCCGGCGCAGACAAGCTTGGTGATTCAGTCGGCCTGCGCACCATCAGCACGCAAGGCAAAACATTATTGTTAAACGGTAAGCCTATTTTTTTACGCGGCATTTCTGTGCATGAAGAATATTCCGCACACGGTGGTGGTCGAGTAAAAAATGCCGCGGAGGCGCAACATTTATTAAACTGGGCCAAAGGATTTAACGCTAACTTCGTGCGCCTTGCCCATTACCCGCACAATGAAGATATGGTGCGCCTCGCGGAACAAATGGGTTTATTAGTCTGGTCAGAAATTCCGGTGTACTGGACCATCAACTGGAACAACGAAGCCACTTACCAAAATGCCGAAACGCAATTAGCAGCAATGATCGAACGCGACAAAAACCGCGCAGCCGTTATCATCTGGTCATTGGCCAACGAAACGCCGGTATCCGATGCACGCAATAAATTTCTCGTACGTCTCGCGGCTAAAGCGCGCAGCCTTGATAACACTCGCTTGCTCAGCGCGGCACTGGAAAAACATTATCGTGCAGACAACGAGAGCATCGCGGTGGTAGAAGATCCATTAGCCGAGCATCTGGATATGGTTAGCTTCAACCAATATATTGGCTGGTACGATGGCGCACCGGAAAAAATTGATCGCATCACATGGGAAATTAATTACAACAAGCCGGTATTTATCAGCGAATTTGGTGGTGATGCCCGCGCCGGTAACCATGGTGATGTCAATAAAATTTTTACCGAAGAATTCCAGGAAAACCTCTACGTAAAAACGCTGAAAATGCTTGATGGCATCGATGGTTTTGTCGGCACCTCGCCATGGATCCTCACCGATTTCCGTTCGCCGCGTCGCCACTTACCCGGCATTCAGGATGATTTCAATCGCAAGGGAATTTATTCCAACACCGGGGAAAAGAAAAAAGCATTTTATGTACTGAAAAATTTCTACGATAAAAAAGCAGGAAACCAAACCACCAACAACTAATTCGCTAGTCATTGAACAATCGCATCAGGATGCAAGATTTCTCTATTTGCATCTTGGTGCGCCAGCGAAAATTAATGCGCCGTAATGGATCACAATGACAGAGGCGACAATACCTTCGCGATAAGCGATTAAAATAAATTTTTTCGCATATCTTCACCCTAAAAATTTCCCATCATAGCCATTTCTGCACAATTATTTCGCCACCCAATCCTTTGGTTCTATTAAATACAGCACTAATTAAAATAATAACGTCATGCTTCGACATGCCTGATTGCCACTGCTATATTTTATCAGCGACCTCAACGCCTCAGGGTATTCTGCCCCAAGGAGTTTTAGCCGAAGGATTAGTAACCCAAATGACCGCTGAACCCTCACTCGACCAAACTGATCTTTACGCGCGCGCGCTGGCCGAATGGCAACAGCGATTGCCCCGTGCAGCAAAAGCACTCGTTGACGCAACACCACAACAATTGCTGGAGCGGGAATTACAAATTTATAAATTGGCCATTGAAATCCAGCGCAATGAATTGCAAGCCCTGGAAAAAAAACTGGCCGACCTCATTAGCGTAGAACGCAAACAACTGGACGATCTGCGCATTACTGCACGTATTCTTGATGCGTCACAAAGTATCGCTAAAGTAGGCGGCGTAGAAATGCATGTGCCCACCCGAACAATTTATTGGACGGCAGAAACATTTCGGATTCATGACACCACACCGCAAGAATACACTCCCACACTGGATGAAGGTTTCTCCCTTTACTTACCCGGGTCGCGTGAACGTATTACAGCAGCAATAAGCCGCGCAATCGAAACCGGTGAAGTGTTTGATATCGAATTGGAAAAATACACGTTCAAAGGTCGAAAAATTGATGTACGGACGACCTGCACATCGCATTTTGAAAACGGGAAATTGGTACGCCTTACCGGTATCTATCAGGATATTACCGAGCGCAAACAAGCCGAGCGGCGCCACCAGCATCATAACCGTATTCTGGAAATGCTTATCGCTAAAGTAACGCTACCGGAAATCCTGCGCACAATTGCCAGCGATGTTGAAAAATTATTACCCGATTGTATGTGCAGCATTATGTTGATCGATAGCGACGGCCAACACTTGCACAGTGGTGCCGCACATAGCTTGCCGGATTTTTTTCTCAAAGCAATTGATTGTTTACCCATAGGGGCAGGCATGGGCGTATGCGGCAGCGCTGCGTTTTTTCGTCACCGCGTAATTATTCCCGACGTACACAGCCACCCGTGGACCATGGCGTTTAGCGATCTCGCGCGCGAAGCAGGTATTTATGCATGCTGGTCGCAACCGGTTTTTTCCGCGCAGGGCCATGTATTGGGAACGTTTGCGCTGTACATTAAAGAATCCCGTAATCCCGATGATTACGAAATCAATTTAATTGAAAGTGAAGCGCGTTTGACTTCACTTGCGATTGAACAAAGCAATGCCGAGTCGCGGTTGCAAATGGCCGCAAGTGTTTTTACACATGCGCGTGAAGGGATTTTAATTACGGATACGCAAGGCAACATCATTGAGGCCAACCAGGTATTTGCCGATATCACGGGTTACAGCCGCGAGGAAGTGATGGGGAAAAATCCACGCCTGTTACAATCCGGATTGCATGATAAGGAGTTTTTTTCATCGCTGTGGCACAACCTGTTGGATAATGGTAACTGGTATGGTGAAATCTGGAACCGCCGCAAAAATGGCGAGCTTTATGCAGCGATGATGACCATCAGCGCGGTACAAGATATTCACGGCGTTACCCAAAATTATGTCAATTTGTTTACCGATATTACTCCGCTCAAAGAGCACCAACGCCAGCTGGAATATATTGCACATTACGATGCACTCACCGGCTTGCCTAATCGCGTTTTACTTGCTGATCGCCTGAAACAAGCCATGGCACGTAGCCATCGCAGTGGCCACTCATTAGCCGTACTTTATTTGGATCTCGATGGCTTTAAAGCGGTAAACGATCAACACGGTCACGATACCGGTGATCAATTATTAGTAAACATTTCTCATCGGTTAAAAGAAGTATTACGTGAAGGCGATACGCTCGCGCGTATTGGTGGCGATGAGTTTGTGGTAGTGATGGTAGACCTTGAACAACCCGATGATTACGAAGCTGTACTCCTGCGCTTGTTAAATGTGGCCGCCGAACCCGTTACCTTAAACCAACATTTATTACGCGTGTCCGCCAGCATTGGGGCAACGCGTTATCCGCAAGACCCTGTTGATGCCGATCAACTCTTGCGGCACGCTGACCAAGCCATGTATATCGCCAAACAAGCGGGCAAAAATTGTTATCATTTATTTGATGTAGCGAAAGATATCGCGGTGAAAACCCAGCGCGAAACGATCGAGCACATTCGCATTGCGTTGGACCAAAAAGAATTTGTGTTGTATTACCAACCCAAAGTCAATATGCGTACCGGAGCGATTATTGGTGCTGAGGCATTGGTGCGCTGGCAGCACCCGGAACGGGGATTATTATCGCCTGCATTATTTTTGCCCGTTATTGAAGACCATCCACTCAGCATTGAGTTGGGCGATTGGGTTATCAATGAGGCATTAGCGCAAATTGCGCATTGGCAAACGCTTGGAGTTTTAATTCCAGTCAGTGTGAATATTGGCGCATTACAATTGCAACGCAGTGAATTTGTAACACAACTGGCCGCGCAATTAGCCGCGCATCCGCAAGTACCGCCGGCCTATTTGCAATTGGAAATCGTAGAGACCAGCGCGTTGGAAGATATCGCTGAAGTTGCCGATATTATGCGGCGCTGTCGCAATCTGGGAGTCAGTTTCGCAGTCGATGATTTCGGTACCGGCTACTCATCACTCACGTATTTAAAACGTTTACCCGCCGAATTATTAAAAATCGACCAGACGTTTGTGCGCGATATGCTGGAGGACGCCGATGACCTCGCTATCGTCAAAGGTGTAATCGGTTTAGCGAATGCATTCCATCGTCAGGTCATCGCAGAAGGCGTTGAAACTATTGCCCACGGCGAATTATTAATTCCCCTTGGTTGCGAACTAGCGCAGGGTTATGGCATTGCACGACCGATGCCCGCTGCTGATTTGCCCAATTGGGCCGCGACCTGGAAGCCTGCTCCCGCGTGGACAACGCTGCATCGACTGGTTTAAAAGCGCACGCACAGCGGACAATTTCTGTTCAATTCTCAGATTGTATTATTAACAATAAATCGTTAATCTGCTGCCATAAATTCGGTCTCCTAGAGCAATGACAACGATGGCAATTCTCGATCGCAACTTCAATCTTTCACAACGCATGGTACAGGAACTGGGACGCACCATTATCTGTGGTGAATTTATTGATGACAGCCTGCCAACAGAAGCAGAACTGTGTGATAAATTCGGCGTAAGCCGTAGCGCTGTCCGCGAAGCAGTAAAAATGTTATCGGCCAAAGGCCTGATTACCAGCAAACCTCGCCAGGGCATCCGCATCCAACCGGAAGATCAGTGGAATATTTTTGATCCGGATTTATTGCGCTGGGTATTGGAAAGCAAACCATCACTGCATGTGCTGAAAGAATTTTTGCAAGTGCGTATTGCCATTGAACCTGAAGCCGCTGCACTCGCTGCGCGCTATGCAGATCAAACCAAACTGGATGCCATTGAAAGTGCACTCGAAGGCATGCGCAAAGCAGAAGGGAATAGTAAAGAAGACCTGGAAGCAGATATCGCCTTCCACGTCAGCATCTTGTACGCGAGTAACAACCGTTTCTATATCCGTCTGCGCGATTTTATTTCCACCGCACTGCGCGTCAGTATCAGCCACACCAATCCCATCAAAGGCAACCACGAAGGTGTGGTAGAAGATCACTCTAAAGTATTCAACGCAATTAAAAACCGCAACCCTGAGCGCGCACGCCAGGCAATGTTGGCATTAATCGATGAAGCGTTAAATTTTATTGAAGAGGCAATTGCAGCGGGCAAATAGTTTTCGACATGTGTTAATGAATGGAAAACGGCAGCCAGTTGGCTGCCGTTTTTATTTGTGTCTGCAAAATTATTGTGCCCAGGAAAATATCTGCTCCCATTTAAACATGGGAGCGATAAGCGATAATTACTGGATCGGTTTTATCTGGAAACGCTGGCAGTTGGAATTCAACCATTGCCCCTGTGCAAAGTTGGTGTGGTTTGCCACACCACAATGCGCCAGATCAACAACCAGATTGCTTTTGCGATTTACCAGTTTCACCGTGCCGTCTGCAAGGAAATCTACTTGCCATTGCGTCTGGTTATCGCCACAGGCCACCAACTCGATATTAGCGCCGGGGACGATGGATTTATTAGCCACACTCAAGCACAGTTTTTCATTCGCTGCAGATTGAATGTGATAAAAACCGTTTTCAGTATGCACAAAGATCCAACGCTGGCTTGCCTGGTTTTTCCACTCGTCCTGCTCGATATTTGCACCCGCTTTATTTTTTCCAGCGAAGCTAATGGCTTTACCACTTTGTACGCTGGTGATAGCAACCTCTTGCAGCGGTTGAATGCGCCATAACGCGCATGCCGGTTTTTGTTCAATAAATTGCGGTACATCTTCTACTGATTTTTTCTCGGTAGCCGGCACCGGCTCAGTGCAATTTGAAAACTGGATTGGTTGTTTAGTCTGCGCATTGATCAAGCTTAACCAACCCTGGTTATACGATACCAATTGCCATTGCTGGCACAGTTGGTTGTGCCAGGGGGCAATATTTAAATCACTGGAGCTTCCGGCTTTGCATTGCTCGCTGCCTTCTTTATTAATGTCCTTCCTATCAATGCCTTGGCCTAAAAATTTTCCATCTTTATTCACTAAACGATAATTACCATTAGTGGTGTAATCCAACACCCAATTACTCGCAGATTCATTATGGCAATCTGCCAAGGCAATTTTTCCATTCGCATCAAACGCCACACACTGTTGGTTCGCTTTACTCACCAGCTGCACTTGTGTGCCTTGTACTTTGGTGACCAACGGACCATTTTCACCAGCGGGAGAAATTACTGGTTTTCCTGCTTCAACTGGTTCACCAAAATGTGGAGTGCCATCTGCATTCCAAGTAAATTTTTGCGCGCGCAATGAACGGGTAGAACTGCAACCTTCTTTTTCACTGGCATTGCCGTGGTAGATCAACCAATCCTCAGTGCCATCCGGCGATTTGAAAAATCCATTGTGGCCAGGGCCATAAACACCATTGGCTTTACTAAATACCGGTTCAGCAGATTTTTTCCAGGATTCGGGCTTTAATGGATCGCCGGTTAATTCAATCAAGCCTAATTTATAATCCGGCGTGTTGCAGAAACTCGCGGAATAAATCATAAAGGTTCTGCCATTGCGTTTTAAAATTTCTGGCCCTTCATTCACTTTCATGCCGGATTTTTCCCATTCATAATCCGGCTTGGAAATTAATACTTTCTCACCAGTGATCGTCCAGGGATTTTTCATTTTAGCGATGAAGATTGACTGCTCGTCTTTCACCCATTCAGACCACAATAAATAAAGTTGGCCATTGTATTCGAGATAGTTACCATCGATATTCCAGGTGTCCGGCATGGGTGAGCCTTTGTACGTGTAAGGCCCCAATGGATCATCGCCCTGGCTTTCGATAATACTTAAATGCTGGCGATCATAATTTTCTGCTATACCCGATGTGTACATCACATACCAGCGATAACCTTTTTCGGTTTTCAACCGATGAAATTCAAATGCCCAGAAATTACAGCACCGCTCCAATTCACTTTCAGACCAAATATGAATTGGCGTTGCTGTTGCCAAACCAGCCAGTGTGGGCGATTTGCGCATTACCAATTGCGATGTCCAGGTCGTAGTCGTTAAATAATAATTACCTTCAAAATATTCCAGCCATGGATCTGCGCCATTGGGATAAATAGGATTGGTAAAGGTATTTACATCTGCTTGCGCAGCGAGCGCCACAGCATCTTTAGCTGGCGCAGTTTCTTTACCGGATTCCGTGGTTGCACAACTTAACAAAAAAATCGGCAATAAAAGGCTGGTTAATAATTTTTTCATTTAAATATATCTCTCACTATATACATCATTCTGTGTAGGTTGCTGCGGGCCGCACAGGCTGAGCTTGCGAACCGCAATATGATCATGTACGTGCAACATGGCCAACATTTATTTCGATTACGAATGTTGCGGTTCGCAAGCTCACCAGCAACCTACATCTATCTTTATTTCAACACCATCACAAAACCGGCATTGGGTCGCAGGGTAATTGTTTGCGGTGTTTTGCTATTTATTTCCTGCTGTACGAAACTTCTTTCAGTTTCGCCACTGGCAATGACATAACCTTTTTTATCGCCGACAAAATGTAAATCCAGCGTCAGGGTTTTACTTTCTTTTTCAGCATTGATGCCAGCGACATACCAAGCATCACCCGCCTTGCGTGCAAGCACTGCAAATTTTCCGGGGTAGCCATCAATAAATTTCACATCATCCCATTCGCGTGGCAATTCGCGTAAAAAGTCTTTTACATAATCGGGAACAGTTGCCATACCTTCGGGAATTTCTGCAAAGTGTTGGATGCCGGAAATCATCAGTACCGACTCCGCCAACTCAAACGAGTTTTCGGTAACACGTTTAATATTGGGGATATCACCGAAAACCATAGGTGTGAAATCCATAGGATCAAAAATATTGCGCGCAAACAATGCGGTAGCTACATGTTGCGCAACCGGATCCTGATCAGCCTGAGTAAAGGTTGTGAATTCAAAACCCTTGATTGATTCCATGGTCATTAAATTTGGAAATGTACGTTGCCAGCCGCGCGGCAAAGTAGCGCCGTGAAAATTCACTAGCAATTTATGCGCAGCAGCATCTTTTAAAATATCGATGTAATACGCCATAAATGATCGGCCATCACCGCCAAAGAAATCGATTTTTATACCTTTCACACCAAGGCCATGCAAACGGGAAAGTTCTGCTTCGCGCTGTTTTTGAGTTAACAATTGGCTTTTAGGGCTATAGGGAGAAGTATTCCAATCCCCGGAAGAGTTGTACCAGACCAGAATTCCGACATTTTTTTGCGCGGCATAATCCACTAATTCCTTTAATTTTTCATATCCAATTTTTTTATCCCAATCAGCATCGATTAACGTGTAATCCCAATGCATATCGGCAGCGTAATCAATAAATTTTTTCTGTACATCAAAGGTAGTGAAATCATCTTTTAAAATTACCCAACTCCAGGAGCTATGACCGGGCTTGATAAAATCTTTTTCCATAGGGATTGCCGGTGCAGCGAGATCAGTTCCCAGGGTGGACTCCATCACTTGCGCTAACGAACCTAATGCAATAATTCGCCAGGGTGATAGTAATGCATCGTTCCCATTCGCCAGCAACGCACCTTTTTCACCCATGGCTGAAATAAATACTTCCGCGTTTTGCGGTGGTGCCAAGGTATATTGGCCGGCCGTTGAACCTAATTGCAAATGGGAGCCATGCCAGCTGCCATCCATCGCTGTTTCTGAAATGACAACCCATTGATTGGTTTGTGCGTTTTCACCAAGGTTAAATAACACAGGAAAAACCCAACCTTGTCCGAGAGTTGCTTCAGTGCCAACAGGTACATTAATTTGATAATGTTCTTCGTAAGAAGGATTAGTATTGCTCCAACCAGTCTGCGCTACTGACATAGGTTGCAACCAGGCTTTTGCCGATGGCGCCACATTAAAAGCAGTAATTTCTTTAGCAAATTGTTTAGCGGTGATTGTGGAATCCGTCACCGAATAACGAAAGGCAACACCATCATTGGAAACGCGAAATATCAACGTCAGTTTTTGTTGTTGCTCATTGCTAATAGAAAATGTCTGTTCATTGGCCGTGTAGGTGATGCTGCTTTTTTTACCCACGTGCAGTTGATAATTATCGCTCACCGGAGTAACCGGTGAATGCGCATCAACTTTTACACCCTGGGTAAAATCAGCTTCTGTTAATTGCAGGCCCAATGCAGATTCGAGAATTACCGGTTGCCCGGCACGTTCAATACGATAGGCAAGTGTATGCTGGTCAGTCACAAATACTTTTACACTGATTTGTTTATCAGGACTGGAAAGTGCTTCCGGTGTTTTTTTACTACACCCCACAACACACATCGCTATTGCGATAATCACAGCGATATTAACCAAAAACTTGCCTATTACTTTCATTCTTACCTCGCATTGTTCTACTTCTGAGAAAAAACTGCAGCACAAAATAATTGCGCTGCAGTTTTTGATACTTGAAAATAATTACTTCAAGCGCGTTAAGCTGAATTGTTGGTTAGTGGCGCCTGTCGCATTCCATTGAATAATTTGCGCACCATTTGCGGTACTTAAATTCAATACATCCAGCGGCAAATTGCTCAGTTGCGATTTAATGGTGTAATAACCACTGCTGCTGGTCAGGCTCCATTTTTGCCCTGCACCGCCCCAATAATCCCACTGCGCGATATTCGCGCCCGCTGCCGTAGAGTTGTTGTATACGTCCAGACTTTTCAAACTCGCGGCGTTAATCAAGCTGTAATAACCGGTGCCCTGATTAATCACATACCATTGTTGTGCACGATAGGAGTTCCAGGTTTCTTGCTGGACCAATGCGCCATTTGCACTGGATTTCGCTGCAGGCAATAAATCTTTACCGCTATGACGCGCCGTAATGCGGTACAAGCCATCACTCACACCACCACAACTCGCGACTGAAAAACTACGCGTTAATGTTGGCCAGCCATTGCTGTAGGTCATTTTTAAAATATCGAGTTTGGCTGCGCCGTTATCATTCAAGTCGTAGTAATGCGTGGAAACATAATTACAACCGTCTTGCTTCAACAGCCCAATGTGACCAGGACCTTTGTATTTACCATCGGTATTAGGCAGCAATGTGCGCACATCAGTGTAAGGGCCATAAACCGATGTGGAGCGCGCAACTTGCACGTAGTAAGTGCTGCTCGCTCCATTACAGCAAGCGCCGCGATTGATAAATAAATAATAGTAATCGCCATTACGCGTAATGTAAGGCGCTTCGATATCGGCGTGATTACCACCGTAAATTTTGGTCACACTGCCATTTAATTTACCGGTGGATTGATTAATTTCCGCCAGGCCAATGCCACCAAAAAATGAGCCATAGCTCATATACACTTTACCGTCGTGATCGCGATAAAGCGCGGGATCAATCGCATTGATTTCCGCACTGCCGCCATAGGACTCCACCACGATTCCCAAATCCTGCCAACCGGGAGATGTGAGCGACTCCGAGCGCGCAACACCAATCGCTGAATTCGAAGAACCAAACGTCGATACCGAGTAATAGAGATAGAAATAGCCATTCATATGAATGATATCGGGCGCCCAAAATGAACCACCGAAGCTCGGTATTTTGTTGTAAATCCAGGAGGGATAGGCGCTGAACACCGGGCTTGGGCCACCAGTCCAGGTCGTCAGGTTAGTGGATGTGGAATACCAGATCCCCGTTCCCGTGGTGAAATGGAAATAGGTATTGCCATCTTTGGTAATAGTGCCCGGATCGTGGGAGTTGATAAGCCCGGAAAGGGTAATTGCCGAAACGGTAAGGCTACAGAGCCAAAGGAAGAGGCCGGCCAGCAAACGCTTGTACATAGTGATCACCTGTTCGTTATTGTTAGCAGGGTTATGGTTGATTATCTTATTCGTCAGGAAACCATCCTAATATTATAAGACAAATTGAGTTTACCCCTAAAACTAATAGCCTGCCAAGGGTGAGGCGGGTGTCTTTACACTCCGCTTACCCTTCACCCACTAGCGGTAGCAATCAATGAAATGGATAAAGCGGTAGATGCAAATAGAGGGTCGGCCGTTGATGAGCGGGAACGGCCTTACAAATTAAGAGAGGTGTACAGGAGGCAGCCTAAACCGCATTAACGGTATCTTCATCAGGCAAAGTGTGTGGCAGGTTTTCAACAATTTGCCAGTATTCTTCGCCCCATTGCCCCATCAACTCCAGAATTGGTTTCAGGCTAAAGCCAAATTCGGTCAGGCTATATTCAACACGCGGCGGCACTTCTGCGTATACCTTGCGCGTAATAACACTGTCCCGCTCAAGCTCGCGCAATTGCGCGGTAAGTACGCGCTGCGTGGCTTTGGGAATGAGCCGGCGCAATTCATTAAATCGTGTTGTGCCGCGCAATAAACAAAACAGAATCATCCCTTTCCATTTTCCCCCGATCACATCCAGTGTGACTTCAATGGGGCAATCGTATTCAGGATTCTTTTTACGCTTGATCATAGTTTTTCCTGTCGGTTTTGACCTTGAGGCAGTATCAAAAAGGATACCAAGGGAGAAAAAAGTGCGTTCTTACATTCTCTCCATGAGTTATGCAGAATGATTTTACGCACTCATTAACAAATGGAGATACACCATGAAAAAGATTTTGCAAATAGATTCAAGCCCACGCGGTTCCCGTTCCCACACTCGTCGTCTCAGCGAGCAATTTGTGAAGCTGTGGCTGGATAAACATTCCGGCGCGGAGGTCGTTCATCGCGATCTAGGCAAGCAGCTTCCAACACCGGTAAGCGAAAACTGGATAGCGGCGGCATTTGCACCTGCGGAGGAACAAACCACGCAATTTAACAACCAACTACACGAAAGCGATACCTTGCTTGATGAATTGATTAACACTGATGCACTGGTCATTGGTATTCCCATGTATAACTTTGGTGTACCGGCAACATTCAAGGCCTGGATTGATCAGATAGTACGAATCGGACGCAGCTTTTCATTTGAGCCCAAGGATAAGCAACAGCCCTATAAACCATTACTCAAAGACAGGCCCGGTTTTATTATTATCGCCAGCGGTGAAGCTGGTTATGAACCCGGCGGTGCGTTCTTCGCAATGAACCAGATTGAACCTTACTTGCGAACAGTATTTCCGTTTATCGGTATTAACAATTTGCATTTCATCTACTGCGGCAATGACGAGTTTGGCGGTGAGCGCCTGGAGCAATCATTGAATATGGCCCGGCAACAAATTCAACAACTGGCCACTTCAACCTGATTATTTGCCACATAGTTATCAGGCTTGTGGAGTTGACATTTATCATTCTTGGGTGAATATTAATTGGACGCCAGAATCATATTTAATGGCGATACTCAATCAATAATAACGTCACACGAGAGAATAATTATGGGCAACGTATTTTCCCCGCTTACCTCTTTCCTCACCTGCGCCAGCCTTGGCCTACTAATGGCACTGCCAGCGCAGGCGCAAAACAATCTGAATCCAACGTATTTTTATCTGGTCAAAGGGGAATTGATCAACCGCAGTATTTCACTGGGCGACCCAAGCAATTGGAGTTTGAACATTCAGGGGCGCGAAGGTAAATCTGCTGGCGGCAAGATAGAAGTAGCACCGATAGATTACAAGGCGAAAGGCGATGCGATTCAAATCAAATGGTCAGCACGCAAAAAAGAACAGGGAAACCTCGGGCTCTATGGCAACGCGATCGACCTATCCAAATTTAAAGATGCCGCTGCACTCACCATTGATATGCGCATTGATGTAAAACCCGATAAAGATGTAAAAATCGGACTGGACTGCGGCTACCCTTGCCGCGCAGATTTATCGATCAATGGCATGATTAAAAAAATGCCCAAAGGCGAATGGTTTTCCCTGCCCTTGCCGCTAAATTGCTTTAAAAGTGACAACTTTGATTTAAGCAAAATCGCCGGTCCATTTAGTATTGCAACAGATGGAAAATTCACTGTCAGTATCGCCAATATTCGCTTGGAAAAATTGGGTGAAGGGGAAAAAGGTTGTGTTGCAGATAAAAAGGAATAAATTGATTTAAAAATGAAAAGGCCGCAGGTGTGGCCTTTTTTAATATGCTATGTAAATTTTAATAAACCTTTTCTGCCTTGCAATTATCAGCAATAAATTGTGCATGAGTCGGCATGTAATCAACAGATTTGTCGATAACTTTTCTCACACTCTCCAAGCGTTTGGCAATTTCATCTTTACTCATTCTATCCACTAAAGGGTGAAACCCTCTGGGGCGAATACCTTGGCCATGCATCACTTCCAACCAGCTTAAATCGTTAAACATTTCATTACTATTTCGATAGATGCGACCATTTTTCTTGAATTGTTCAATTTTCTGGGTAAGTGGTTCAGGAATACTCATGGTGCGGCAATAATTCCAAAACTCTGAATCATTACGCTCAGTGGCATGATAATGAAGAATTAAGAAGTCACGAATTTTTTCAAATTCAAAATCAGCTTGGCGATTAAACTCATTGATATCTTCTTCGTCAAAATTTTTATTCGGGAAAAAGCTCATGAGCCGCGCAATTGCAGATTGTATTAAATGAATACTGGTTGATTCCAGAGGTTCCATAAAACCACTTGCCAAACCAATCGCCAAACAATTCTTGTTCCAGAATTTTTTTCGTTTCCCCGTTATAAACCTCAATAGCTTGGGTTCAGCCAGTGGCTTTCCATCAAGATTATTCATCAAAATGGAACGAGCCTCATCTTCGCCCATAAACTTACTGGAAAACACGTGACCATTTCCAATCCGGTGTTGCAATGGAATTCGCCATTGCCAGCCCGCTGAATGCGCAGTTGATCGTGTATAGGGAGTTAAGGCGCTAGCGCTCTCACAGGGCACAGCCCATGCGCGGTCACATGGCAACCAATGACTCCAATCTTCATATCCAGTCTGCAATGCTTGTTCAATGAGCACACCTCGAAAGCCAGAGCAATCAATAAAAAAGTCTGCTTCAATTCGCTCTCCAGATGCCAACTGAACAGCAGAAATATATCCGTTCTCCGGATTCAAAATAGCATCTACTATTTTTCCTTCTTTACGCACAACCCCACGCTCTTCAGAATATTCACGCAAAAACTTTGCGTAAAGACTCGCATCAAAATGAAATGCATAAGCAATATTTGATAATGGAGAGTTTCCAGCATCGATAGAACGCATAAATTTATTCTTGTCAGAAGCTACACCGCTGATTGTGTAATTACCCAGCTCTTCCGCTTCTCCAAGTTGCGCCATCTTTAACCAATAATGATAAAACTGAATAGCATCCATATCTTTGCCAACATCGCCGAATGCATGGATATACTTATGGCCAATATGAGTCCAGTTAACAAACTGTATACCCAGCTTGAATGTCCCCTGGGTTTTTCGAACAAATTCATTTTCATCCAGATCCAGCAACTTATTAAAAAGCTGAATCTGCGGTATCGTTGCTTCACCAACCCCCACAGTACCTATTTCTTCAGATTCAATAACCTGTATTTCACAGTAGCCAGTTTTTAACACTTTTGCCATTGCAGCAGCAGTCATCCATCCTGCGGTTCCACCGCCCACAATAAGAATTTTTCTAATATTATTATCTTGCATAACAGCTACCTTATTTATGGCTTATAAAAAATTAATAATTAACTACCAAATGAAGAATTGATTACCGTAATTTGAGAGGGTGCCGACCTTACTCTTGATTGAATAGAATGAGCAAGTTGATGAAAAAATATATTAACATCAGGCATTTCCAGTTGAATGGACACCTGAGAAGTTGGCCAAGTCTTTAACCCCATTAACAACGTGTTCCATTGCGATACCTGAGGAAATCGATTATCGCGATGAGGAAGCTTCGTGGATGCAATAAACACCTCTACTTCACGTATAAGTAATTTTGGCAACCGTTCCAACTGTTTCATATCACCGTCAAATACTAATAGCCACTGCGCTAACAAATGGAAATCACGTATCGAATGATGCAACTCGTTGGCCAAGCGATTATATTCATTTATTAAACTTTGATGTAAAGGCAAAGATGGCCACAAATCCAGTAACACCCGCAACTCACACATTACCCTGTCTAAAACCGAAACTAACATATCGCCAGGGTTTGATGCAGCTGCTCCAAGCGCCAAAACTTTAGCATCCCAAGGAGCATGTAAAGCACCAAATTCGAGCTGTTTTACATAATACTCCGTATTATTTATAGATCGAACAGCTTCAACCACATCTTGTCGGTCGCCATAGTAATGATAGAAAGTCCCTGTGAGCAATGGTATTGAATTTTTTATACCTGATGGAATCATTTGCAAATAGGTTGCAGGAGCCGGGCTAGTTGTTGTAGCTGAGAAACAGGATGTCATACATTGATATTTAAAATACTCACTCCAGCTTTCAACTTTTTTATTTGCTGTTGAAAAAAAACCATTATTACGCTGGCGCGTATCAATAATAAAGTCAGCATCGTGTAATTCTTCTATATCACTATGACTACCATCGGTAATTTTTATTTGCAAATGGTCGGCGTAAAGCTCAAGCAATTGCATAAAACGAAAAGTATCCAAATGAACGCCAGGATTACTCAATTCAGATAATTCTGAAAAAGGTAAAACTTTTGCTTTTTTTGCCAACTGCGCAGCTAAACAAAAGTCATCATACGACATGTCTGCACCAGAAAATCGCTCATATACCTGGTGAAAATCAACAACTTCCTCTGTCACACCATATGCATGGGCCGACCAATAAAACGGAGTGCTGGATGCTCCTTTATGTATGCAGTGAGCCAGATGAAAAGTTCCGGCACATGATTTCATTAAAACACTTAAATCTACATCCAAAGAATGCAATAAAGCTTGTAGCTCGTGTTCAATCCAGAGCGCATCTGGTTGATTCGCAGATCGATTTACGACCGTAATATCAATGTTTTTGATATTTTTTTTCAACACACAAGCAACAAGTAAAGAGCACCAGGAATCACCTAAAACAGTTACAGTCCTAATTGTATTCATAACACACCGTAGAGGCTTTTAGCTGCCAATCGGCGGCATTTTTCAAGCTGCAAGAGTTCATCAGAAATAACTTCATGAGAAAAGCGCATTTGGCCAACACTATAATCAAGCTGCATGCGCATCCTCTTAAATTGCGCAAATATATTTTCGCGGGAATAATTCAACACTCGTAAATCATAATTACCCCCAACAAATCCTTGCCCTAAATACACAGCAAGCCAACTTGGGGACATAAACAATCCGTACTGATAACGTGCGATATGGCCTGTTGCACTAAACAACTCTATTTTTTGCGCAAGAGAATCAGGTATCGACATATTTTTACAATACTGCCACAACTCAGAATCTGTGCGCCGGGTTATTACATAGTGCAAAATTAAAAAATCGCGGATACGAAGATATTCTGTTTCCATATCTTGATTGTATGCATCACATAACGATTCTTCATTTTTCCCAACAGGGAAATATTCCAATAATTTCAATATTCCCTGTTGTATAAGATAGATACTTGTAGACTCCAATGGCTCGAGAAAGCCACTCGCCAGGCCTATTGCAACACAATTCTTACTCCATGACTTTCTCCTGCGCCCCGCTTTAAATCGTAAAAAGTTTGGCTCGGCCAGCGCTTGGCCCTCGATAACAGAAAGAAGTTCTGTTGCGGCACGATCATCTGTAATAGAAGAACTGGCATAAACCATTCCATTACCAGTACGGTGCTGCAGTGGAATTTTCCACTGCCATCCCCACGCGTGGGCGGTCGCTTCTGTGTAGGGTTGCATAGAGGTTGTTGATGCTGTTGGTATGGCTACAGCCCTGTCACAAGGCAACCAATGGGACCAATCCTCAAAGCTTTCACCTAAATATTTCGAAAGCAACACAGCACTAAAACCTGAGCAATCAATAAAAAAGTCTGCCGCCAGAACACGGCCAGACTCAAGATAAAGGCATTTCACCTCACCTGTAGTTAAATCTTTATCTACGCCCTGCAAAATACCTTCTTCGCGCACAACTCCTCGACCTTGCGAATAGTTACGTAAAAATTTTGCATATGCGCCAGCATCGATGTGATACGCATAGGTAAAACTATTTTTTACATCATCGCCACTTGGCTCTGGAAATATAAACTTATTATTTTGCGCCATTGCAACAGCAAGGGAAAATTGGTCAAAAGCGATATCATTCCCTGTGCGGCTCATCGCCAACCAATAATGATGAAAATCGATGCCGTTTAATGCATATCCATGACTACCAAACGGGTGAATATAAGATGTCCCTACAGCACCCCAATCAACAAATTTTATTCCCAGCTTATAGGTCGCATGAACCGCATGAAGAAACTCACGCTCATCAATATCCAGCATGTTATTGAAATAGCGAATATGAGGAATTGTTGCCTCCCCCACTCCAACGGTACCAATTTTATCTGACTCCACCAAAGTAATATGATAAGTGTCCGGTAGAAACTTAGATAATGCAGCAGCGGTCATCCAACCTGCCGTTCCACCACCAAGAATTATTATTTTTTTAATTTCTACGGGCATAAAAATTCTCTTTATTAACAATACAGCGGATATATTTATTCTAAAATCTAGCGCATTTTTATCTATCCGTAAAAAGATGCAATAACTGCAACCCCCTTATATAAAAAAAGCGCACAACTTTCGTTGTACGCTTTTTTTTGGCAGTACTAAAGTTAGAACTGACCTTTCAACAGCAATGCTACACGTCGATCATTAACAAACCAGGAACGTCCCGCTTCCAGATTTTTACCATCAAGAACCATAATAGTTTCAGTTTGCGTATTTAAAATATTAGTAAACTGCAAACCAACTGTCAGATTATCGTTAAGCTTATAAAATGCAGAACCATCAAGGAAACCAGCATCATCGTTATACAAAGGATAACGACTAATTACGTCTCGCGTGGTTAACAGATAGCGTGAACGCCAGTTGTATGCCAACCGTAAAGAAATAGCATCCTTCTCGTACATACCTACGATATTGAATGTCTCTTTAGATTGACCTTGCAATGGCAAACCAGAAACATCAACACGAGCACCCGTATCCGTTGAGTCATTCTCATTGGTTGTTTCAGATAAATCACCCGCATTTGGAATTGATTTGGAGTCGATGTAACTATAGTTAACCTGTAAACCAAGCCCATCAAACGGTGCAGGCAACATGTCATAAAATTGCTGATAAGCAATTTCAAAACCTTTCAGCTCACCTGTACCACTATTTTTCGTGCCCTCAACGGTAGCTGTTTTCGTTACCCCAGTAGTCGGGTTGGTGTAAACACGATCAAACGCACCGAAAACGAAGAAGTTGGACAGATCCTTTTTAAACAAAGAAAGGGTCAAGGAACCAACCTCTGCAAAGTACCATTCCAA
Source organism: Cellvibrionaceae bacterium (assembly GCA_021151825.1). Classification (GTDB taxonomy): domain Bacteria; phylum Pseudomonadota; class Gammaproteobacteria; order Pseudomonadales; family Cellvibrionaceae; genus Cellvibrio. The sequence goes on along the minus strand of JAGKWQ010000010.1, from coordinate 124,225 downwards.
TGAAGCATCGAATTGCTTGGACTCCATTGGATTAAGAGCCGGGTTACCCGAGCTACCTGCCCAGCTATTTATTTCGCCACCAACAAGTGTGGTTTTTGGAGGGGTAACGGAAGTATCAGTTAGCACGAGGCGAGTAGTTTCAAAGGCGCGCAAGGTTGTAGTATTACGAACTAAATCCATATCTGGCATTGCAATAGCTTTGGATGCACCAAAACGAGCTATCAAATCATCCGTCAACTCAACCTTTAAGTTAAAGCTAGGCAGCCAGGTATCATAATTGTGGACAGAGTCCTCTACAGTAGCCGCATTGTTACCAAAACCAAGCTCGCTATCTGATAAGAAGTTACCCACATCACCAGCGTATTTTGTCGCTGCATCATAATCAGTTTTAATAAATGCAGTGTCATATTCAAGACGAGCCTGAAGCTCCTCTGGAGTTGGTGTAGGACTCAGCGCTGGAGGCATGTATGCAGGATTACTCGCAGCAGCAGCCAATAACTCTGCTCTTTTACCATCCAGGTAAGCTAAATGCGCTGCTGTATTTTTCGGGTTTGGAACTCCCGCCGGAGGCAACTCGCGAGGAAGCACATCCGGATACTGCACCGAACCTGTCGCAACACGCTCAAAATCAACATAACGCAAGCCAATGTTACCATCGAAGCGGAGCGCATAATCCTCTGAACCGAAATCAAAACGCACATAAGCGGCCTGATTAGTTTCTTCAGTAATAAAAATTTCTGATGGAAGGAAGTAAGAGCCATTAGTGCCTGGACGATCAGCTGCATTTTCCCACAAATTACCACTACCACCTGTAGGTAACTCACGTTGGGTTTTTACAATTGATTTCACTAAAGCATCAGATGGGTGCAACATAGTGTTGCCAGGAATATTTATAACTCCACCGCCATGGAAGTCAGACCAATCAACTGTTTCCCATTGCCCTTTAAGATCAGCAACAATTGCAGAATCACCCCAACCAATTTGGTCGTAAGGCTGAGCCCAAACCGGCGCTAACTGACCCCAGTTGTATGCGGTTGAGCGAACAGTTTGTTCACGATTCGCGTAGCGTATACCCGCCTTCACTGATTTAAATAAACCGGCATCATCATCAAAATGATAGGTCCCATCAAGACGAGCAGCTTTTGAGTCACCTTCCGAGCGCTCATAATGATCCATTGCCGATTGCCAATAATAAGAGGTCAAATCCTGGAACCAGTTTGTATCTCCTGCAGGATCATCGGAAAAGCCGGGTAACGCTTTGCCACCAACAAGAGTGCCTGAACCAGCAAGGCCAAAAATACCTGTACCTTGGCTATCCGGTACAACAAAAGCATTTGAGTCCAGTTTCATGTTGTTGTCACGGATACCATGCCAAGGTTCAATCAACGTTAACTTTGGTGTACTCCCAGTCAAATCAAACTCTTGAATAGCATGAGTAGCCATCATGACGGTAACATCATCATCATCTGTATTGGCCTTGATGTATTGCAAGTCCAACGCTAATTCAAATTTATCGCTCGGAGTCCACTTGAAGTTAGTTGCAAAATCATCGATGACAGTACGCGTGCTCTTATAACGGTTATCGGTTTGGAAACGAGAACCAAATTGCGCAACTCCCGGGCTGGCCCAACTAGCGGCATGAGGTAAATGAACGGCATTCGGATTATCTGGATCGGCGGAACGCCAACCGCCATCACTAAAAGTACCGTCCTGAGTAATAGTTCCACTTTGGAAGAGGCCGTTATCGCTGAATTCATATTCAGTGCCTTGAAGGGGAATAGCTTGACGCTTGTCGTAGCCGGACTGGTATTTGATAGCATTTTCAGTCCAAGCCAACTCTGCATCTGAACGCATAAATTGCACAGTTGTCAGGAAGGTATCATCTGGATTTTCCCATTGAAATGCAGTAGCAAAACCCTTGCGATCACGATCATCAAACTTCATTGTTGCATTGGAGCCCTGTGGCATCCAAATACTTTGGCCGGCGGCAGCAAAACGCTCAGCACCCGCGATATCATTAGGCCCCGCATGTCCATTACCGCCTGGAGCACCAAGAGCGCGAGGGAAATCGGTATAGTCATCACGATATTCAACATAAGCATCTGACTGAATACCATGAGAAACCCCTTTCAGAGATGATTTGGAAGCATTCAACATGAAACCAAATTCACCTGCGTCCGTTTCCCAACGATCACTATAAAGACCCGATATTGTTGGGGTCCATTCTTCAGCCATGTCGCCATAAGAGTAGTCGGCATTAAAGGCCAGGATGCGATCATCGGAATCAAAGGGTTTACGAGTGATCAAATTCACCGTACCACCAATACCACCTTCAATCATATCGGCTGATTGGTTTTTAAATACCTGAACCCCCCCCATCAACTCCGGCGGAACATCCTGAAAACTCAACCCACGACCAGAGTTAGCGGTAAATGAATCCCTACCGTTAAATTCGGAGCGAGTTGCGCTCATACCACGAATCACAGCACCTGAACCTTCCACACCAAAGTGATCCGGGTCATTTGCTGCTGCAAAACGCTCAATCGAAACACCAGGCACACGTTGCATAGCTTCCAATACACTACGATCAGGTAATGAACCTATGTCTTCAGCGGAAATTGCATCGACAAAAGTAGCCGCGTTTCGCTTTACTTCTTGGGCATTCTGCAGGTTTTGGCGAGTACCACTCACTAAAACCTCTTCAACGGTTTCGTTTTTTTCTGCGGAATTACTTTGAGCCATAACAGGCGCAGTTAACGCCATTATGCATACTGCCAACATGGATTTTTTGAAGATTACACTCTGTTGCTGTTGCGCGGTTTTGTCGTTTTTATGGAAAACCATATAGCCAACCCCATTGTTAAATTTATGATTAGGTAATTTTTATAGTTCTTTGAGTCAAGGAGACCCTAAGCATTTTGAGTTTAGATCAAGATGAGCAGTGCCGTACTTGCCTGTTCACCAATAACCACGAGCTATGTTCCGGAAGTACTAAATGTATGTCGCCCCAGTTTTCGCGGGTTGCGTAAAATGGTGCAGAGCAGTTTTGACTATTCGGACCTGATGATTATTGTTAGCAGGCGATTAAATCCTAGCATTCATTAGAGGGATGTGGCGCCGTAAAGGAAGGAGAGCAATAGTTTTTTTGACTATAAAAGAACTAAATTGACAGCGCTATCAATTTGAATTCAAACAATCATTCATTAACAATAAAGGATTTCATAAATAAAAAAGCCCATCGCAGCGAATGGGCTTTTTAAGCGACAAAAAGAAAACTTTTATGCCGAGAAAGGATGACGCAAAACAATAGTTTCAATTCGGTCAGGGCCAGTAGAAACTATATCGATTGGCGCCTTGATCAGCTCTTCGAGGCGGCGAATGTAGGCTCTGGCGTTCTCAGGCAAATCATCCAGCGACTGCGCGCCAACCGTTGATTCACTCCACCCTGGCACTTCCTCATATATAGGTTTGAGACCAGCCCAACCATCAGCATCGTAAGGCATGTTGGCAATTGGATTACCTTTGGAGTCCTGATAACCGATACAGATTTTGACGGTTTCCAATCCATCGAGAACATCCAGCTTTGTCAGGCAGATACCGGTAACACTGTTAATGCGATTAGCATGACGTACAGCAACAGCGTCAAACCAGCCGCAACGACGCTTACGACCAGTAGTAGCGCCAAACTCGTGGCCTTTTTTGCCCAGATATTCGCCAATCTCACAACCCAGTTCAGTTGGAAATGGGCCTGATCCCACTCGAGTGGTATAGGCTTTGGTGATACCCAAAACATAATCAAGGTACAAAGGGCCAAAACCTGAACCTGTCGCCGTACCACCCGCAGTAGTATTTGATGAGGTTACGTACGGATAAGTACCATGGTCGATATCCAATAAAGATCCTTGGGCGCCCTCAAACAAAATACTTTCACCTTGCTCACGCGCAGTGTGAAGCAACTCAGTAACATCAGCCATCATCGGCAGAAGCTGTTCAGCCCAGAGTTTGCAATCTGCAAATACGCTGTCGAAGCTAACTTCGTCAACCTTGAAATAGTTGCTCAGAACAAAGTTGTGATAGGCAAGAATTTCTTTCAGTTTTACGGCAAAGGTATCCAGATCAACCAGATCCCCCAAGCGCAGACCACGACGGGCAACTTTGTCCTCATAAGCCGGGCCAATACCGCGACCGGTCGTACCAATTTTGGCATCACCACGGGCGAGTTCGCGCGCTTGATCCAAAGCAACGTGATAAGGAAGAATGAGCGGGCAAGCCGGAGACAAACGCAGACGGCTACGAACAGGAACACCCGTTGCTTCCAGCCCGGCAATTTCTTTAAGCAAAGCCTCAGGGGAGAGCACTACACCGTTGCCGATCAAACAGGTAACGCCATCGCGCAGAATACCGGAGGGAATCAGATGAAGTACGGTTTTTTTACCGTCGATCACCAGGGTATGACCCGCATTGTGACCGCCTTGAAAGCGAGTCACCAGGGAGACCTGATCCGTTAACAAATCAACAATCTTGCCCTTGCCTTCATCACCCCATTGGGTGCCCAATACCACAACGTTCTTGCCCATGACTGGTTTAACTCTCTGTGCTGGATAAAAATAAAAATGAATTAATCAGATGGCCAAAACCTGATAATGGCCATCGCGCAAAATCAAATGGCGATCACATCCCAATTCACCCAAATCGGAGGTAGCATTTACATTCACTACTCTTTCGCCTTGCTGGCGCAGCTCACTAACCGCGCGCCACTGTAAAGGATCTGCTGATTCAATAACGGCAATCGCATTTAACGACTTGCGCGGTAGCAATCCCAATTTACTGATGGCGGTAATATCAACAGCAAAACCGGTAGCAGGCCGCGCTCGACCAAACACTTCACCGATATGGTCGTAACGACCACCACTGGCGATAGGGTTGCCATACCCTGGAGCAAAAGCCGCAAAAACCAAACCGGTCAAATAGTGATAACCGCGCAACTCCCCCAGATCAAAATACAATTCTGCGGCCGGATAACGCTGCTCAATAATTTCTGCAACTTGTACCAACTGTTCAACAGCTTGTTGCGCAGCAACCAATCCTGAGAAAAGCTCTTTGGCTTCTTGCAATACAGATTTATCGCCAGCAAGACCAGGCAAAGCCAAAAATAAATTCGCTGTCTCAGCATCATTGATATTCGCAGCAACCCAGACGCGAATCTCAGTCGTTGCTTTACGTTGCAACAATTCAAAGAAGGTTTCTTCCTGTACCTTGCTCAAGCCAGCACTCGCGGCAATAGCACGATAGATACCTACATGCCCCAAATCGATATGCTGATGAGCCAATCCTGCTATCGACAATGACTCCAGCAGCAAGGAAACCACTTCAATGTCAGCCGCGATGCCCGATTCGCCGTAAAACTCAAGCCCAGCCTGAATTGGAGTGCGAGTGGCCAGCAGATTTTTCGGACGAGTATGAACTACATGTCCGGCATAACATAAACGGTTGGCACCTGAGCGATGAAAACTATGGGCATCCATACGCGCAGTTTGCGGGGTGATATCTGCACGTAGCCCCAAGGTACGACCACTTAATTGGTCGGTGACTTTAAATGTGAGCAAATCAACATCGCGCCCAAGCCCTATCAAAAGGGAATCTGTGTACTCCAGCAACGGAGGAATGACCATGTCATATCCCCAGGTACTATAGAGATCCAGCAGGCGACGACGCAGAGCATCTATGGCTTTGGCTTCGGCGGGGAGGATTTCTTCCACTCCGTCCGGTAGCAACCAGCGATCAGCGTAGGTCATAAGCGACTCAATATTCAGCAAAAATCCGGCGTGCGCGCATAAAAAAACCGAGCGGTCGGCTCGGTTGCGGCATTTTAACACTGTTTACCACAGGATTTGTAGGTCAATCTGAACTTGACTTGCAAAAGTTACGTTGCAAAAACAGCAAGGCCCGCAACAGCGGGCCTTATCGGGATCAATTTTTACCTTGAGGATCTTTCAAGTAACGAAAGAAATCACTTTTAGGATCAACAACCATTAAATCTTCTTTAGTACTAAAGCTTTGGCGATAAGCATTGAGGCTACGCACAAAACTGTAGAACTCAGGGTCTTTGTTGTAGGCTTCGGCAAAAATACCTGCAGCCTTGGCATCACCCTCACCGCGAATTCGCTCGGCGTCACGGTAAGCGTTAGCTTCAAGAACAGCGCGCTGCTTATCCGCATCCGCACCGATAACTTCTGCCTGCTCTTTACCCTGTGAGCGATATTCACGCGCCTCCTTTTCACGATCTGCCGCCATACGGGCAAATACTGACTGACTGGCTTCTGGCGGGAAATCAATACGCTTCACACGGATATCCTTTACTTCGATACCCAGCAATTTGATCGCATCCACGTTGATGCTGGCAGTGATTTCACTCATCAACTCATCACGCTTGCCCGACACCACATCGTGCAATGTGCGACGACCAAACTGGTTACGCAGACCATCCGCAACACGTTGCGCCAAGCGATCTTCCGCCAGCATTTCATCGCCACCGGTAGCTTTATAATAAGTTTCTACATCTTTAACTTGCCATTTGATGTAGGAATCCACCACCAAACGCTTGTTCTCGACGGTAAAGAAACTTTCCGGATTCATATCTGCAGTCAACAGGCGACCATCAAATTTGCGCACCTTTTCTGCAAATGGCAGCTTGAAATGCAACCCGGGCGGCACATCAGCTTTCACCAAACGACCAAATTGCAAAACCACTGCACGCTGGTATTCAGTCACTACGTAAATGCTATTAAACGCAAGTAACAGCCCCAACACAGTAATAATGAGGGCAAAAAAACCTTTATTAGACATTAGCGCAACTCCCGACGAACAAGTGGCTTGGTCGCTTCAACGGTTGGCGTTGCACGCGAGTTGAAATTATCGGTCTGCACTTGCGGTTCAGCCACAGCCGAGCGATTTCCCAAACGATCCAGAGGTAAATACAACATATTGTTGCCACCCGCCACATCCACCATAACCTTGGATGAGTTGGACATTACACTTTCCATGGTTTCCAGATAAAGGCGCTGACGGGTTACTGCCGGCGCACGCTTGTATTCGGCAAGCAGGCTCTCAAAGCGATCAGATTCACCTTCTGCACGCGCGACCACTTCAGCTTTATAGGCTTCAGCTTCTTCCAACATACGTTGGGCACGACCACGAGCTTCCGGAATAATGCCATTTGCATAAGCCTGCGCCTGGTTTTTCAGACGAGCCTCGTCTTCTTTCGCTTTAATTACATCATCAAATGCAGCGCGAACCTCTTCTGGAGGACGAGCCTCCTGAATGTTCACATTAATCACCTGAATACCCGCACCGTAAGAATCCATATAGGTTTGCAAGCGCTGCTTCACTTCTGCTGCAATCGCCTGACGACCTTCGGATAACACCTGGTTCAACTCTGTAGAACCAATGACATGGCGCACGGCAGAATCAGTTGCATGGCGCAAACTGGTTTCCGGATCGCGCACATTCAATACATAGGATTTAACATCAGCGACGTTGTATTGCACAGTAATTGGCAGCTCAACGATACTTTCGTCTTCGGTTAGCATCAGTCCACGAGACGGATATTGACGCTCGCCAGTTACGTTGACGATATATACATCCGTAATCAAAGGCGCATTCCAGTTAAGGCCTTCTGTTTTGATTTCAGAGAAAGCACCGAACTTTAAAACCACTGCACGCTCTTTGGCATCAACCTGATAAAAACCGGCGCCGAAATAAAACACAAGAGCAATAACGCCAGCAATGATAAATAGCGGACCAAGGTTTGCACCGCCAGAAGATTTACCACCACCGGAACCTGAGCCGCCACCGAAGATACCATTCAACTTATCTTGCAGCTTTCTAAAAGCCTCATCCAAATCAGGAGGACCATCATTATTATTGCCGCCACCGCGACCGCCCCAAGGGTCTTTGTCTTTTCCCGGTTCATTCCAGGCCATAGTTTTTCTCCACGTAGAAAATAATACGGTTGTGGGGGCTGTATGCCGGTTTTACAACTCCCCTGATAAATCCTGTTCGGCAGAAACGTCATCTGCCCATATTAATTGCTCAAAGTCGATAGATTCAGCGCTGAGGATACGCAACAAATCACTTTTGGGTACACGTATTTGTAATAAGCTGGCGCCATCATCACGATAATTTTCGGCAATTACCGCTTGTTGAGTGTAGAGCATAGCGCGTAAGCGCCCTTGCGTGGGCGTTAACACCAGACAACCATTTACAACCTCTTTACCAAGCAGCTCGGAGATTGCTTCTTCTAATAACTTACATCCCGCACCTGTTTGTGCTGAAAGCCAAACAGCAACTGGCTTACCAGCGTCATCGCGATCTATGTGCGGATCAGTATCAGCAAGCAAATCGACTTTATTGTAAACACGCAGCTGCGGCAATTCGGCTGCGCCAATTTCCTCCAACACCAATTCAACTTGCTCGATATTGCGTGCACGCTCTTCTGCTGCGGAATCTATCACATGCAAGAGTAAAGTTGAGTTACTGGCCTCTTCTAATGTCGCGCGGAAAGCTTCAACCAATTTATGCGGTAGATGACTGATAAATCCTACGGTATCAGCAAGAACCACTGCGCCAATATCTGCAAGCTCAATTCGACGCATAGTTGGATCAAGCGTCGCAAACAGTTTGTTCTCGGCGTAAACATCAGAACCGGTAATACGATTAAATAAAGTAGATTTACCAGCGTTGGTATACCCCACAAGAGAAACCGTAGGGATAGCCGCTCGCTGGCGGGAGCGCCGCCCCTGTTCACGCTGGGAGCGAACTTTCTCCAGACGCTGCTCAATCATAGTGATGCGATTTCGCAATAACCGGCGGTCAGTTTCTAGCTGCGTTTCACCCGGCCCACGCAAACCAATACCACCTTTTTGGCGCTCGAGATGCGTCCAGCCGCGAATTAATCGCGTAGCAGTATGGCGAAGCTGTGCTAGCTCGACTTGCAACTTACCTTCAAAGGTACGTGCGCGCTGAGCAAAAATGTCCAGAATCAAACCGGTGCGATCCAGCACGCGACATTGTAATTCGCGCTCAAGGTTACGCTCCTGACTCGGAGTAAGAGTGTGATTAAAAATCACCAGCTCGGCCTTGTGCTCAGCAACTAATTGCCGAAGCTCTTCGAGCTTGCCAGTGCTGATTAAAAACTTTGCGGTAGGAACAATACGGGAACCAGTCAGAAAAGCTACAGGATCACCTCCTGCAGACAATACCAACTCTTCAAATTCGCGAGGGTCTTCGGCATCTTGTCCATGCGACAAGTTCAGGTGAACCAGCACCGCTAGCTCACCTGATTCTGGGCGATCAAAAAACAATTAGCGACCTCGAGGCTATATCAAATAGCTTGATAGATTACTCGGCTTGCTCGTCTTCTTCGCCTTCGATACCACCAGCTTCATTCAGCAGTGGTACACGTACCGCACGGGATGGGACTACTGTGGAGATAGCGTGCTTGTAAACCATTTGGCTCACAGTATTTTTCAACAGCACGACAAACTGATCAAATGACTCAACCTGACCCTGTAACTTAATACCATTTACCAGGTAAATGGACACAGGTACACGTTCTTTGCGCAGAACGTTCAGGTAAGGGTCTTGTAAACTATGCCCTTTTGACATGTTTATTCTCCTCGGGACAATAAATAAAAAGAAAGCAAAAATTACCCACCCAAAACACCTAATACATCCAGTAAGGAGGGGGTGGAAGAATGCATGAAAATCTGACTAGGGTTCTCACGTGGGTATTATATGGCTCTCGTGCCTATAAAATTCAAGGCGCAACGCACAATTTCTTCCTTTGTGAGCAAAATTCCCTGTTCAGTCTCCGTGAATATCCAGTGTAGATCAGTATTTGCACTTGTCGACCAGCCACGCAACCAGGTGAATTGGCGCTTGGCTAATTGACGCGTGGCGATAATGCTGCGCTCGGTCATTTCAGCGTAATCCCAAATACCATCGAAATAATCCCACACCTGGCGATACCCCACAGCGCGAATTGCAGGTAAATCTTTATGCAAATCACCGCGCTCATAAAGCATGCGCACTTCTTCAAGCAGGCCTTTTTCGAGCATTGTTTTAAAACGAAGTTCAATCCGTTTGTGCAAGATTGATCGATCACGCGGAGCTATGGCCAACTGGCAAATATTATAGCGATCAGAAAAACTTCCGGATCTCGCCTGCAAATGTTGAAGTTCGCGCAATTGCGACATGGTTTTCCCACTGACCCGATAAACCTCTAACGCACGGCTTAAGCGTTGCGAATGATTGGGATGTATTTCTGCTGCCGTTTGTGGATCTACATCAGCAAGTTGCTGGTGAACATAGGGCCAGCCAAATTCTTCTGCATCGCGTTCAATTTGCGCTCGCACATCAGCATCCGCCGCCGGCATTTCCGCCAAACCATCCAGCAACGCTCGAAAATAGAGCATAGTTCCACCGACCAACAATGGAATTTTTCCAGCGTTGTGGATATCAGCAATTTCACGTTCCGCGTCAGCGAGAAAATCAGCCACCGAATAAGGTTCAGAGGGATCGCGAATATCAATGAGGCGATGAGGAGCTGCCGCTAATTCCGCTTCAGAAGGCTTCGCAGTCCCTATATTCATGCCGCGATACACAAGTGTGGAATCAACACTGATCAACTCAACCGGCAAATGCTGGCGCAGGGAAACTGCCAAATCGGTTTTGCCTGAGGCGGTTGGACCCATCAAAAAAATGACCGGTTTTTTTTCATTATTAGCAATGGTCATTATTGGCCACGCATAAATAATTTATCCAGTTCATCCAATGATTGTAACAACCAGGTTGGGCGACCATGGTTGCATTGTCCGCTGCGTTCAGTAGCTTCCATATCGCGCAGCAACGCATTCATTTCCGGAATCGTTAATTTGCGATTGGCGCGCACAGAACCATGGCAGGCCATAGTGCCAAGAATTTCATTAATGTGATGCTGGATTCGCTCGCTGGTGCCGTGCTCGATTAAATCTGAAAGTACATCGCGTACCAGCTGCTCAACTTTCGCACGATTTAATATCACTGGAATCTGGCGAATCAATATTGTTTCCGGCCCGGCGCGCTGCAATTCAAAACCGAGGCTTTTAAAAATATCGTGAAAACTTTCCGCGCAATCGGCTTCTTTTTCGCTGACCGCAATCGATTCCGGCACTAGCAGCGGTTGGGTTTGAATACCGCCACAACCAAACGATTCTTTCATGCGTTCATAGGTAATACGTTCATGCGCTGCATGCATATCCACCAGAATTAAACCCTGCGCATTTTCCGCCAGAATATAAATTCCCTTTAATTGCGCGAGTGCGTAACCCAACGGCGGGATATCTTCACTTTGGGTTTCAGGTAGTGGATTATTTTTTAACGGCGATGAATGCAATGCACCATAGACTGCCATTTGCTCACGAACAGTATGTTCATCTGGCGATGATGGCTTATAGGATGATTGATAATTTCCCTGGTAACCGGCCGCTACAGGTGCACGAAAACCAATGGTTTCCTGCCCTTTAAATTCTCCCGCCGCAATTCCCTGCACTGTTTTCTGCGTGGAAAGCGCAAACGGATTTACAGCGGACGCGTCATCAGCTTCATTTGATTCGCGCCGCGCCAAGGTGTCCTCCGGGCGAACGCGCGCGAGGGCGTGATGCAAACTTGAATAAATAAAATCGTGCACACTGCGATTATCGCGGAAGCGCACTTCATGTTTGGTGGGATGCACATTGACATCCACCGTTGATGGGTCCAATTCAAGATACAACACAAATGCCGGATGACGACCATGATAGAGCACATCCTGATACGCTTGACGCACAGCGTGGCTCACTAACTTGTCGCGGATCGCGCGGCCATTGACGTAGAAATGTTGCAAGTCTGCCTGGCTGCGCGAGAATGTAGGCTGTGCAACCCACCCCCACAAACGTAAACCACTGCGCTCAATATCAATATGCACCGCATTTTCCATAAATGCAGGGCCGCACACCTGCGCAACGCGACGTTCCTGTTCTAACTGCGAATCGCCCGCACGCCAGGAATAAATTGCGCGATTGTTGTGGCGCAGATTAAACGCAACATCAAAGCGCGATAATGCCAAACGTTTTACGACATCTTCCAAATGCGTGTATTCAGTTTTGTCCGTGCGCAAAAACTTGCGCCGTGCCGGCGTATTAAAAAATAAATCGCGCACTTCTACCGTAGTGCCACGCGGATGCGGCGCTGGTGAAACCTGGGTTTCCATATCGCGGCCTTCAGCTACCACTTGCCAACCCGCACTTTCTTCGTTGGTACTGCTAATTAATGCAAGTCGAGCAACGGAACTGATACTCGCCAATGCTTCACCGCGAAATCCTAAAGTGGCAACGGCTTCGAGATCATCCAGCTCGTAAATTTTGCTGGTAGCGTGGCGACTTAATGCGAGTGGCAAATCATCTTTATCAATACCACCGCCGTTATCGCGTACGCGCATTAATTTAATACCGCCTTCTTCGATATCAATTTCCAGACGCGTAGCACCCGCATCAAGTGAATTTTCAAGCAATTCCTTGATTACCGAAGAGGGGCGCTCCACCACTTCACCAGCAGCGATCTGGTTGGCGAGACGGGGGCTGAGTAATTTAATTTTGCGCATGGGAAGTCGCATCAACCTATGTTGGAAAAAACATTAACAGGGAAAAAATTTTCCGAAGTAGATAATGATCAGGTCGTGGGGATTTTAATGGTTTGACCGATTTTTACTGTGGGATTTTTCATATTGTTGTGACGCAACAACTGTCCCACCGATACGCCATAACGGGAAGCAATGCCAGAGAGCGTATCGCCCGCGATAACTTTATGTTGGCGCGGCAACGCAGTTGTCGGCCTGGAAACCGGTTGCGAAATAACCGGCCGTGCAACCGGCAGCGTAGTTGGTTCCACTTGCGCAGTAGCAACAGGTGCAGTGACAGGCGCATTGCCGGAAGGAATTCGTATTACTTGCCCGAGCTTCACAACGGTGGAATTCATTTTGTTGTATTGCATCAATTGCTGGCTGCTTACACCATAACGCGCGGCAATTGCCGATAAACTATCACCCGCTGTAACCGTATGTTGCCGCTCAAAATCTTTTATGCCACCGGATTGCAATTGCGCCGCGACATACGTGCCTGCCGGCGGATGCTGATAAAAATATTGGCGAATACCTTTAAATACTGAACTAGCCATTTGTTTGCGATAAGCCGGCGTTGCCAGTTTGCGCGATTCATCCGGATTGGAAATAAAACCGGTTTCCACCAGAATCGAAGGTACATCCGGTGCTTTCAATACCACAAAGCCCGCTTGTTCCACATGACGCTTGTGCAGATGCGCAATGCCGCCCATAGAATTCAACACATGATGCCCAACCTGCAAACTTGAATTGAGTGTTGCAGTCATGGATAAATCCACCAGCACACCGGCAAGCACCTGGTCTTTATCATCCAGGCTGATATTGCCCACACCGCCAATCAAATCCGATTCGTTTTCACGCTCTGCCAAAAAGCGCGCAGTTTCTGAAGTTGCACCGTTGCGCGATAACGCAAATACCGACGCGCCGCGCGCACTGGATTTATGGAATGCATCCGCATGGATAGAAACAAACAAATCCGCTTTCATCGTGCGCGCAATATCGCGGCGTTTTTTCAATGGGATAAAATAATCGCCAGTGCGGGTTAATTTACCACTGAAGCCCGGCTGCGCATTAATAGCGGCGATCAACTCTTTGGCAATCGCGAGCGTCACTTCTTTTTCACGAATACGATTGGGCCCCATTGCACCGGGATCCTCACCACCGTGCCCCGCATCAACGGCAATAACGATAGTGCGCTTGCCTTGCAAATCGACATTTGCCGGTGCCGGCGTTTTTTCAACAGGCGCTGGTGCCACAACCACAGGCTTTACTGAAGCAGGGGCATTTGTAGCCGCCGGATTGGTAGCGATTGGATTAACAGTCACCGGATTTTTATTGGCGGGCGCGGCTGTATTAGCAGGTGCAACCACAGGTTTATCAACAACAGTGGCCGCTATTGTATTGGTTGGCGTGGCAGGCTCGTCATAGAGGTCAATCACCAAACGATCATGCATACCACCATGAGCTTTTAACAAAAAACTGTTAGGTGCGATTTTGGCTTTCAGATCCAGAACCAAACGCAAATCCGTTTTATTTTGCACATAGCTGCGCACCGCCAATACCGGTGTATCGGCGAGCGGCAAATTGTTTAGTGCGGCATTTAGTGCGCTCGCAGGAACATCGAGAATAATTCGATCAGGGTTGTTGGCGAGAGTCAGGCTGTGTTGTACCGGCGCATCCAGGTCCAACACAATGCGAGTGTGATCAGGCGCGCGCCAGACACGTACACCATTGACGGTCGCCGACTGGGCGGCCTGGGCAAGAACAATCAGCCCCAGGAAAAAAAATCCACATGTGCGGCGAATAAAAGGCATAGGCAATTTCAAAACCGGAATACTCTCTATCTGCTGATATCAACAGCTTTTTGTCGTTATGACGCAACATCACCCACCGTTTAACGACGATGGTAGCAGGCGCACTTTACCGCAAAAACCTCTTTTCACTCTAGCAAAATTGCCAATTTGATCACTGTTTGATCGCCAAGGTCCATTAACTTTTCCCCGAAATCTGTGAACCAGGCACGGCTATACTCAAACCAGCTTCTGCATTATTGGCTCGACTACATCAACCGGTACTGTTTATGCCCGCATTTTTCGCCCACCATTATTGTTTCAAACCTGCGGCATTACTGCTCGCATCACTCAGCTCACCGGCTTTTGCAATCAGCTATGGGGTTTACGATTCACGCGCATTAGCGATGGGCGGCGCCGCAACAGCCATTGGTACTCACGCCCAAGCGGCGTTTTATAATCCTGCCCTGCTCGCGTTTCATGAAGAGGAAGAAGAAGCTGGTCGCGATGGGCGGGTTTATCTACCCAATATTGTGGTGCAAGTATCTGATGGAGCCGAATCGGCTATTGATGCGGTTGAAGATGAGTTGGATACGCAACTTAGTAGTGCAATTGATAATTTCAATGATGCTCCCGTACAAACATCCGCCGCATTAATTCGCGATGTCGCCACCGATTTGCGCGATGTACTGGATGATATTGCGGGCAAGGATTTATCCGTCGACAGTTTTATTGGATTCAATATCAGCGAGCCGAGCAATCGCGAAGGCGGCGGATTTTATTTTGGTGCGCGCGCATTGGCAGGCGGTATTGCCAATGTTAGCGACGCCGACCGCGCACTGCTCGGTGATTACATTGAGTCCATGGGACAAATTGCAGCAGGCGCTGACCCGGCCACTGTTGCGGCTGCCTATCCGCATCTCGTCAACAGCCGTGGCCAATTACTGGATCTCACCCGCACACTCACTTCCAGTGCTGATGTGAGTGCGCTGATTGTGAGTGAATGGGGCATGGCGATGGCCAAACAATTTGAAGTGCGCGGACACGGCATCGCCATTGGCATTACCCCCAAGTTAATGCGTGTTGATGCCTTTCGCGATACCGCTGACTTTAACGATAGCCTCGATTCGGTTGAAGAAGCCGGCGATGAATTTAAAGATACCCAGGAAACCCACCTGACGCTCAATGCAGATCTCGGCATAGCGGCAACCATTGCCGAGCATTATCGCGTTAGCCTCACATTAAAAGATGCCTTTAAAAAGCGTTTCAGCACCAAACAGGAAGCCGACCCGGTGACCGGCGAGCCGGGGCCGGATTTGAAAGTGACGCTGAGTTCCCGTGCACGCATGGGCTTCGGTTATGTCAGCGATAAATTCAGTGTGGGTCTGGATTACGATCTGGAAGAATCCACGCCCATGGCTACCGAGGCAGGAACACAGGAGTTAAGTTTGGGCGCAGAATATGTAGTGTTTGATAGCCTTGCGTTGCGCGCTGGCTATCGCAATGACCAAACCGGTATGCACGAAAATATGGCCAGCGCCGGTGTCGGTTATCGCTGGAAACGTTTTGTAGTGGATGTGGCTTATGCGAGCGGAGGAGATTATCGTGCGGGAGGATTGCAACTCGGGTGGACGTTTTAAACGTGAGCAATTGCCTTAATAACGTCGGAAAAAATCGCTCACTGATCAAATGAGCTTATCGTTTCATAAATTGGCTGATATCAAAAAGTTGCGCGGCGTGGGCGCGCATAAACTCAATAAATTCTGCTTCCGCCATCGGCTTCGCAATCACATAACCCTGCGCCAGATCGCACCCATCTTTTTTGAGAATTTGCAGGGTTTGGTCATCCTCCACACCTTCAGCAACCGTCGTCAGGCCAAGCTCGCGCGCCATTAAAATCGTGGAGCGCACAATACTGTGGTTGCGCGGGTTGCCGATCATATCGCTGACAAACGTGCGATCAATTTTTAATTCGCGAATCGGAAACATCGTCAAATACGAGAGCGATGAATAACCCGTTCCAAAATCATCAACCGAGGCATATACACCCAACTCACTTAATTCCAGCAATACTTGTTTTACGCGTTGTGGATCGCTCGCGACCGAAGTTTCGGTTAACTCCAATTTAATATCGCTCGCCACACCTTTATAGCGAACCAACGCCTGACCGATCACTTCGGCAAGATTGGTTTCAATTAAATCGTACGCGGAAATGTTGACGCTGATTGCGCAAGGCAAATTGCGTTTGCGCAACAACACCGCAACGCGCACCGCTTCGTCGATCATCTGCGCGGTAATTTGTTCGATCAAACCGGAATTTTCCAACAGCGGGATAAATACATTAGGGGGAATAAACCCCAAACGCGGGTGCTGCCAGCGCACCAATACTTCTGCCGAGGTAATTTTGCCGGTGCGTAAATCCAGCTGCGGTTGAAATACCGGATATATTCCCTGCACATTGCCATCGATAAAAATCGAAATAATATCCAGATCCAGACGGCTGGGTTCCATGGCAGATTCGTAAGCCATCCAGCGCCGCCGGCGCGCAATGCTCATCGCCATGGCCGTTTCCGCGTGCCGCATTAATTTCCCCGCCGAGCGCCCATGTTCAGGCCAATAGGCCGAGCCGCCGACAAATTGCGAATTTAATCCCGGGTCAGAATTGGTCATAGCTGCACCAAGGCGATCAAACAATGTCAGGGCATTACACTTGTTGGTAAAAATCGCAAAGACGCCGCGCCCGAGATAAGCCGCCAGCGAATCATTTAATTTCACCAGATGCACAGCAAAAGCACTAACCACCATTTCTGCACGCGAGAAACCAAAGGTGCGCACGATTACATCCAGGTCGACCAGTTTTAAAATCAGGATTTCTTTTTCCTGTTTCACCGGCTGCTGGTGCGAGTGAAAATAATCATCCACTTGTTCGATAAAATATTGCAGTTTGGCCAGACCGGTTTGGGAATCAAAATGGGCAACATGACGCAACTCCTGTTCGGCCATTTCACGCTGGGTGAGTGCGTCGCGCAATTCCTGTGTGCGCAGGGCAACGGTGCGTTTCAAGCTCCAATACCAACTTGCGCCCAACAGTAAAATAACAATCACCAGGGCGAGACTGATCCACAATATGTTTACCAGGGTTTTGTCGGCTGCTGCAGGTTCGAGTGCGGGTTTCCATTCACTATAAAGCTGTTGGTAACGCCCCGATGCAATTGTTTCACTCAGCGCATCTTGCAGCCACTCTGCCAACTCCGGTTTATTTTTATTGACCGCAAAGGCATAACCGCGCGACCAGAAAGGCGCCCCCATGCGCTCCAGTTTCCAATCATTTTTCCGCAACAAACTATCAGCAGCAAGACTGGTGAGAATGGCGTACTCCGCTTTGCCATTTAATAATGCTTCTATCGCAGTGAGCGTATTGGGCGTTAGCACTAACTGCGGTTTTATCGCTAACCCGCGCAATTGCTGGTGAGCAAACGACTCCTGTTCCACTGCAACGGTGTGATCATTCAAATCATCCACTGTGGAAACGCGCACAGCACCCGGCAACGCATAGATAGAATGGGAGGGGTAATAATAGGCGTGGGTAAAAATAAATTGCTTGGCCCGCTCAGCGGAATAAAACATGGGCACCACATCAAGGCGGCCTTCTTCCAGCGCATGGATAACATCGGGCCAGTTGCCCAAATGATGCTCCGCCTTACTACCACCCAAACGCGCAACGGTACGAGCAAGTTCTACGTTAAATCCCTTGGCCTGGTTTTTTTCCATCCATTCAAGGGGAGGATATTCGGCATCGCCACCAAATAGAACGCGTTGGGGTGGCTCATCGGCGCCGCAGGTTGCACAAAAAAATGCGCTGGAAATACACAGCAATAACAAAAAGCCGCGCACGCAGCCTGCGGGCAGCCCTTGTCGGAAAAGCATTTTTTTGTGCATGAATCTCCCTCACCACACTAACAACCAGCCAATCACATTCTATGAGCGGTATTCCCAAGCCTAGGTTAGTTTCAGGTTTTTCACCAATGACAGGGAGATGACAAGTGAATGAATACGAAGCTTAAATCGCCAGTGACAAACGACTTTGCAAGTGAATATGGCGACCAATAGTCGCCACTGTTATGTGCACGCTAACATCGGCCTCCGGTAACAGGCCAGCACCGCGTTCGGGCCACTCAATCAGGCAGATATTGGGCGCGGCAAAATAATCGCGAATCCCCATGTATTCCAGTTCTTCCGGATCACCCAGGCGATATAAGTCAAAGTGGTACAGGATGCGCCCGACAAATTCATAGGGTTCAACCAGAGTATAGGTCGGACTTTTTACCGCACCGGTATGACCAAAGGCGCGCAAGATCCCGCGGCTCAATGTCGTTTTCCCAGCCCCCAAATCACCCTGCAAATACACTGAGACCGCCCCATCGAAGGTCGCAAGCGCACGCCCTAATTGCTCGCCAAAAGCGACCATCAGAGCATCATCATCTAATTGGAATTCACGATCGATCATGAACAGCTCCCACCGGCTTACAGTAATTCGCCCAGATAGGGAATAAGGTCGGTCGCCAACAAACTGCGCTGACCATGTTCGTCAGCAGCGAGATCGGCCACACAGGCGTGAACGACAGCGCCAAGGCGCGCGGCATCGGCCAACGACAACCCCTGGGCAATCAAACCACCGAGGATGCCAGACAGCACATCGCCCATTCCACCAGTTGCCATGCCGGGATTGCCATCGGTGACAACACCCACTGAGCCCTCTGCCGAGGCCACCAAACTACCGGCGCCTTTGAGAATAACGCTGGCATTGTATTTGGACTGGATAGCACGCACCGCTGCAAAACGATCAGCCTGCACTTCTGCCGTGGTTTGCCCGAGCAAACGCGCGGCTTCTGCCGGATGGGGAGTCAGCAGCCAGTTATCGCGTTTGACACTGGCTGGCACTACTCGCCCGCCGGCGAGAATATTGAGTGCATCCGCATCCAGCACTAAGGGCAGACCGCTCTTTACGGCTTGTTGCAACATCTGCTCGGACCAGGGCGAGCGCCCCAAACCAGGACCAACAACCAACACTGTTGGCCGCGCCAGCAAAGGTTCCAGCTCTTGGCCGGACACCACACCGCAAGCCATGATTTCCGGGCGACGAGCAAGGATCGCCGGTATGTGCTCAGGGCGCGTAGCGATACTCACCAATCCGGCTCCGGTACGTGCCGCCGCCTCTGCAGCCATTAAAGCGGCACCGCCATAACCGGTATCGCCACCGATCACTAATACATGGCCAAAATCACCTTTATGGGCGTCAGCAGCGCGTGGTGCCAGCAATGGCAACAGCGCATTTAAATACAGTCTCTCTGTGGATGGATTAACGGCGGTATACGAGGCTTCGGGCACATTCAGGTTAGCCAGCACTAACTCACCGCAAACCGCTGGGCCGCGACCAGTTAATAATCCCTGCTTTACACCGATATACGTCAAGGTGAGCTGCGCCTGCACTACCGCGCCTGCGACAGCACCAGTATCAGCCTGCAAGCCGGAAGGAATGTCCAGCGCGAAGACCGGCAAACCACTGGCGTTAATTTGCTCGATGGCAGATGCGTAGTTTTCGCGTACGGCGCCCTGCAAACCGATACCAAGCATGGCATCAACAATCAGACCTTCGGCCGGAGCTTCAATAAATGGAACATCACCAAACGCCAAAACCTCCACCCCTTCCTGCACCGCAAATTCATAAGCCTGACGCACTTCATTTTTCAGTTGATCGGGCGCAACCAGGGCAATTACCTTCACCGCGAACAATCGTTGAGCCAGCAAACCTGCCAATACATAACCATCGCCGCCATTATTGCCACCGCCGGCGAAGATGCTAACCAACCCCACATCGGCAAAACGCTCCGTCACCAACTCAAACGCCGCGCGCCCGGCACGCTTCATTAACTGGATGGACGGAATCCCCGATGCAATAGCGGCGGCGTCCACCGCATAGGTTTCGGCGGCAGTGTATAAAAAGGAGGAATCGGCGGTAATTTTCATGGAGTCACAAGTCCCAAAGGCTAATAGCTACAAACGGGGCGTGATTATACGCAAGTTGCCAGGAACCGGTGCGGGAAAACCTTTGTCGAACCCCGGGCGGGCAAAAGTACGGCACAGCCTGCACATCTTGGCTATATTGAGCAGAGAATGATGGCGCAAGATAGAGTGATGGTCGCTACTGATGTTCCTGTGTTTGGTCTTTTATGTTTGATCCCCTATGTCTGAATTTACCCTGCAAGCCATAACCGCTGGCGATTCGCTGCAATTGAGCGAAGTCTTTGCCAGTATTGCCGCCCATGAACACCAATCCCCCGATGTTATTCGCGAACAACTGGCCAATGACGTTATCGGCCAGTTCCAGCAACGTCCGCTGTGGGATGCGCAATTGGACACTGATTTACACACCCTATGGCCGATTTTCGCTACCGCCATTAGCCGCGATAATGAATTTTTCTGCTCGCCCCGACACCCGCTACACCAACTGCTGCAAACCTTGTTACGCGGCCGTTACTGGTATCCACGCGAAGGCAAACCCGCACAACAATTTTTGGAAAAGTTTCTGTCATTCGCGGCGGAAACCAAAACACATCTCACTGCAATAACGGATGCAGAACTGACTGATCATACGCCGCTACAAAATGCGATCCATCAATTCAATGATTGGTTGGCGAACGAGGAAAGACGCGCGGCCATGCTGGAAAATCGCTTGTGCGAAACCGAATTGGCGCACTTGAAACAAATCAGTGCAGAAACACGCGTAATCGATTTGCTAAATAAAAGTCTGGGCAATCGCCCTTTCCCCAGCGATTTGCATGGGCTGATTAACGGCACATTGAAAAGTGAATTGCAGTATTGGGCATTCAATAAAACACCGGAAGAATTAATCCAGCTACCGCTGTGGAAAAGCTGGAACCGGCTGTTACCCGCGCTCGGCGAATTATTTTCTACCGATGAGATCGCGCTGGATGATCAATATCTTTACCAACAAATTCCGCTCGTGATTGCCGAGTTGGAGCGCAGCAGCGAGCATCCGGTAAATAACAGCCAGGCCTACCAACAATTATTTGAGCACTTACACGCCCACCTGATGGCGGCGATTCAAAAACAATCCCTGGAAAATTCCCTGTTTACGCCACTGGTGTATAGCGCCGGGCAAAGCAGTAGCAATACCCAACTGCCTTACAGTTTGTTGAAGCAGACAGAGCAATTGCATGTGGGCGACTGGTTTATTTTCTATGGCGAAAATAATGAAACATTGCGCTGCAAACTCGCACTGAAAAATCCGGATGTGGATCAGTTATTACTGGTTGATCACACCGGCCGTAAAGTGATGATTAAAAGCCATAAGGACTTTGCACTGTGCTTATCAACGGGAATTGCAAAACCATTACCACACCCGGATATTCAAACCATTATTAATACTGCGCTGTCCGCTTTGATTGAACATGCAAATGCGGGAGTACAAGCACAATTGCTGGTGCAAAAACAAAAAGCAGAACAGGTGGTCAAGGCATTAATCGCCCAACAACACGCTGCAACCGAAGCCGCTGCGCAAGCGCGCGCTGAAGCGGAAGCACGCATGCAACAACAGTTGGAAGCACGCCGCGCCGCCGCGCGCAAAGCGATGGCAGAAGCGCGGGCGCTGGCAGACGAACAACGCCGTCGCGAAGCCGAACAGGCGGCGGAAGCCGAGCGCTTACGCATCGAAAACGCGGCAGCTGAAGCAGCCGCACAATTGGTCCGGGAACAATCTGCACAACAGACGGTTAACGAACTGCAAGTCGGCGCCTGGCTGGAAATATCGAACAGTAATGAAAAGCAGCGCGCTAAACTTTCAGTCATTATTGCTTCCACCAGCAAATATATTTTTGCCGATCAGGTGGGCAGAAAAATTGCAGAATATACCCGCGAACAATTGCAGGATTTAGTAGCGCGGGAACAGATAAAAGTGTTGCGTAACGGCGATAATTTTGAAGACCAATTAGCAAAAGTCATTCGCGGTCTGCGTAGAGATTTGAATTAATCAACCAAAAACCATACAGATATTCATGGACAACCCTATGGATAATAACCACAACAATTCCGAACAGCGCCAGGAGTTCCGGCTGGACAATCAACTCATCGTGATTATCGAACTGGACTCATCCGCCAATGGTGACCCGACATTAGTCATCACCCAAAGCCTGGACATATCTGCCAATGGGCTGCGCGTTATTGCCACCCAGGCAGTAGCAACCGATATTATTTTGCGTTGTTGCATTCGCGATGCCGATGGTAACCGCCAGTTTTTATTGGTCACCGAAGTCAAATGGTGCAGACCACAAGCAGCCACCGGGGATTATTTGCTGGGCTTGAGCCTGTTTGATTCTGAAGGCACCGACATAGTCGCCTGGAAAGAATACATCGCACAAATTTGCGCAGCCTGAATTGATATTCATTACCGCAATCCAATCTATTACCAGGCAATCTATCATCAGGTAATTTATAGCCACCAACCACCCCGCCTTTTGGCCGCTTAACCATTGCGGCCAACCATTCTCACGAAACTGCACTCACACTGGATCGCATGCCCTTACATTGGCCACATCTGAGGATATCTCTCAGACTACACCAACAATGGCCACATAAGGATTGCATCATGTTTAACAAAAATAATTTTTGTAATAGCCGCTTCCGCTGGGTTGTTATCGCGATAGGTATTACTGCCGCTTGCGCCAGCGGCCAACATAAAACCAATATCGCACCCGCTGTTACAGATAAAAATGCATTGGCTTCTATTGAGATATTCGAGGATATTGCCATTCAAAAACACAGCAGTGGAAAAATACTGGTCTTTATTCCGGGCTTAAACAGCGGCAAAGAAACATTTACTGAAACCTGCAACGCACTGGCAAAAAATTACCAATGCCTGTTAATCCAGCTGCCGGGATTTGCCAGTTTGACACCACGCAAAGATCGATCAGTTTTTTTGCAATCAGCACGCGACAGCCTGATTAAATATTTGCGCAAATCATCTAACAACGACATTACCCTGATTGGCCACAGCCTGGGCGGTACACTCAGTTTGATGATCGCCTTGCAAGCACCGGAATTAATTGATCGCTTGGTTATTATTGATGCACTGCCCTTTTATCCAGCAATTCAAAACCCGGCACTAACTGCAGAACTGGTGCGCCCTCAGGCAGAGCAAATGCGCCAGGCAATGAACAGGCAATCAGCTGCAGACTATGAAAAAAATGCCGCCAATTATTTACAAGGAATGAGCAATAAACCGGAAAACCTGCCACGCTTGCTGGAATGGAGCAAAACCAGCGATCGCGCCACTACAACGCAAGCAATGTATGAATTAATGACGACCGATTTGCGCGAAAACATCGCAGCAATCAAACAACCTACGCTGGTGCTCGGAGCATGGGCCGCTTATAAGCCTTTCGGCGCAACCAAAGACAGTACCATGGCAATCTATCAAACCCAGTATGCAAAATTACAAGGTGTAAATATTTTTTTATCCGACACCAGTTTTCATTTTTTAACCTGGGATGATAACGATTGGGTAATCCGGCAATTGCAGCAATTTCTTTCTTCCACGGCACAACAACAATGACAATAATGGATTCATCGCAAGCCAAAGTATGACTGTTGTTTATCGCCACCGACAAGATTGTGTAATCGTTATGCTGCTCAGTAAAATCACCAACCTTATGTGGGTATTGGAGCTGCACTGGTGGTCGTTGCAAATGTCGTGCAATACAGAAAAATAATTCGGGAACAGACAATGAATAGCGAAATACAGCAACAAAAAAATAATACGCGCTTACGTGATCGTTATATCAAAGTACAATTAATTTTCTGGAGTTTTTACTTTCTGATAAACCTGTTATTTGTGGGGGTCTGGGGGTATTACAATCACTCCAGCTTATTCATTTTTTTGTTGCTTTCACTATTGCTGGGCGTAGCAAGCCATGGCTTACGCGGGTTATACCATCGCTATGCGCACAGTATGCCGACATTACATCTGGGGCTACATCTCCTCTGGTTGTTGCCAATTGCAGCGTTGGGCGTACAAACCCTGTTACATATTGCTATTTATCTTTTCTTACAAATAACCGGCCCCAGCAACAACATTCAACCGGTCACTGTCGGCAGCTTTATTGGCTACAGTATGAATACCGGTATCATGTTAATGCTATGGTCGATACTGTATTTATTTTACCGGGAATTTAAACAGCGTCGCGAAACCGAAATTGCGCACTGGCGAGACCAGGCCAAATTGCGCGATATGGAATTGCAATTTTTACGCAGCCAGATTAACTCGCATTTCTTATTTAACTCACTCAATAATGTGCGCTCGCTTATTCTTGAAGATCCGCACGCTGCACGTCAGGGCTTATCGGATTTAGCAACGCTATTACGCGGCTTGTTGCAAACGGAAAATAAAATGACTGTTAGCTTGCGCGAAGAGTTGGAATGGGTGCGCGGTTACCTCGCACTGGAATCACTGCAGTTTGAGCAACGATTAAGTGTTGAGTTTGATATTGACGACGCATTACTGGATGAAAAAATCCCGCCACTGCTATTGCAAACACTGGTTGAAAATGCCATTAAACACGGCATAGCACGACGCCGATCCGGTGGCCGTATCCACATAAGTGCGCGGCAGATACTACCATCACAATGGCAATTAGTGATTACCAATCCCGCCGCCGAATTGCCCGCTGAACACGCAGGCAATAATGTGGGCCTTGCCAATACGCGCGCGCGTCTGGCAGCGGCATTTGGTGATCGCGCACGCTTTGATTTGACGCTTGGAATTTCAGTTACAGCCCGTGTAGACTTGCCCATGACCGCCGCTAATAATTCCGCGAATACTTCGTAATCCGAAAAATAATAAGTGTCGCCACAGAGACTCAAGACCATGAAAATCCTGATCGTTGATGATTCACGCCTCGCCCGCAAAGAGCTGGCAGGATTGTTACAACATTTTTCCCAATACAACATCGTCGGTGAAGCAAGCGATGTGCAAACAGCAATTGCAGCAATAAACCAATTGCGCCCTGATTTAGTACTACTGGACATCAATTTACCTGACGGTAGTGGTTTTGATGTATTGGAACAAAGTGACCATACGCCCGGCGTTATTTTTACTACTGCGTATGAAGAATATGCCGTGCAGGCATTTGAATATAATGCGCTGGATTACTTACTCAAACCTATCACCCAGGATCGTCTGGATGCAGCCCTTGGTAAATTGGCCGGACGGGCACAACACGTTCCGTTTAACCAACCGGAAAAAAGTCTGGACGCACATATTTTTATCCGTGAAGGTGAGCGTTGCCATTTCATAAAATTTCGGGAAATCAGCCGCATCGTTGTCGAGGGAAATTATGTGCGATTATTTTTCGGCACATTAAGTGCACCGGTGTTGCGCTCATTAAATTACGTGGAAGCGCGTCTTGACCCTGAAACTTTCTTTCGCGCAAATCGCCAGGAAATTATTAATTTGAATTTTATTGATCGTATCGAGCCATGGATTGGTGATGGACTGATGATTGTTATGCAGGATTGTACAGAAGTCATTGCTTCGCGCCGGCAAGCCCGGGAACTGAAACAGCATCTGGAATTTTAAATTGCAGCACTGATTATAAAATACGTAAATGCCACACGGAGTTTTTATTGGTTTTTTTTAAAAAGGATCGACAGCAATTCTTCGTCATTGCCCTGTGAATAGCCAATCAGCTATTCACAGGACGTATTGATTGGATTAAGGATTGGCCACCAAACGCTGCCTGGCATCCGCCGACCAATAGCTATTTCCATCCAGTTTCAATGCCTGTTCTAACGATTTTTTCGCTGCATTGGTATTGCCAATTGCCGTTTGCACGACACCGGTGTGATAGTGAACTACCGCAATATCTGGTTTGGCTTTTGTTGCGTCAGTCAATACCTCGAGAGATTCCTTGTATCGTTTTTGCTGATATAAAATCCATCCAAGGGTATCCAGCAATTGCGCATTACCTTTGGATAATTCGTTGGCTTTCCTGGCAGCTTTTTCTGCTTCATCCAACTTTCCTTGCTCTGCCAACAATGAAGCGAAGTTATTCAACGCAACCAGATTGCCCGGTTCTTGCGCGAGAATTTTTTGATAAACCGTTGCCGCTTCCGCTAATTGTTTGTCTTGCTGTAACAAGGTTGCGTAAAACAGCGCTTCCGGCGTTTGCTCGCCACGCACTTTATACAATTTCCCGGCAGTCGCAGCGGCATCAGCTGTTTTGCCTGATTTACTTTGCACCAGACTGTAGGAGCGCAAAATATCGGCATCTTGCGGCTTTAACTGGAGGGCCTTATCAAAATAAGGCAGCGATTCGTCATAACGACGCAAGGCTGCAAGCTCACTGCCCAAACGGAATTGCAACAATCCGTTTTGCGGGAATTTAGCGATACCTGCACGCAATGCTGTCAAACCTGCATCCACATTATTTTGTGATCGCTCAAGCTCAGCCAACATTGCATAAGTTTCAGGTTGCACTGCACCTTTATCAATTCCTTTACGCAACCGCGCAATCGCTTCTTTGGTTTGCTTTTGGGCGACGTAATACTGCGCAAGCTTGTAATCCACTGAAGCCGCGTCAGCACCTGTGCTAATTGCCGAATCAAAAGCCGCTTCAGCGTCGGAAATTTTTCCAGCTGCCAATGCCAACTCGCCCTGCTCAAGGTAAGCGGGTCTCCAGCCGGGATTTTTGGCAATCAGTTTTTTCAACGTATCTGCCGCAGCAGTCAACTGTTTTCCTTCTCGTTGACTAATCGCCAGCCCTAATTGGTATTCTTTACTGTCTGGCTGCAATTCAACAGCGCGAGCATATCGCTCACTCGCTTTATCAAATTGCTGCGCACCGGAATAGGATGCAGCCAAAATGATATGAACTATCGGATCGGTCAACGTTAATGGCGCGCGTGGAGCTAACGAATCAATGGCCTCCTTATAGCGCTTTTGTCGATTCAATAATTGTGCAAGATTTGGGGCAACCCCCAAATAATTATTGCCAGTTCCTTTTAAACCTTTTTGCAAGTATTCAATCGCGGCAGTGTATTTTTTTTGGTATTCGTACAACAGGCCGAGGCGCTGATTAGCAATACGGTTATCCGGTTTAAGCGATAGCGCTTTTTGAAATGAAGTTTCCGCCTGATCGAGGCTTTCCGATTCCATTTGGGTAATGCCCAACTTTACCCAGGGGCCAACTTGCTGCGGCTCCAAACGCGTTGCAATAGAAAATTCTTCACGCGCTCCTTTCATATCACCCGAATAAAATAAAGCCGTTCCCAATACCTCATGAGCCAATCCGGATTCAGGGTACTTTTTGATAGCATCACGTGCAGTCTGGCCAAGTTTTTTTAGCCCTTCCGCACCGCCGCCAAACGAAACATTGGTAAAAGCCTCTGCGCCAGGGCGATTTTGTATATCAATGGAAGGCGCAGAGTTTGCCCCGTTATCGCTAAATGCCGATTGGGGATCGCCCCCGATGATCGCCGCTGGCGCAACGCTGGCGCCTACACCTAACCAGCAACCAATAAGCAGTGCACACAATGGTTTCAAGTGTGCGAGACGAGGTGAAACAGGTAATAACGATGCCGTGGCTCTCACTATTGCCAACTCCTTTCTTTGAATAGATTCGATTACGAAGAACACTTTAATTATTGTTAGCGATTCTACTACCGCACAAATAAAAAAAGCGGCCATTATGGCCGCTTTTTTACGCATGCGAGCAATTAAGCTTTCATACGGCGACGGGTCAAGCCCAGGCCCAACAAGCCAACACCCAACAACAGGATGCTGCTCGGCTCTGGAACTTCAGTACCAGTTACGGTAATGGTGTCTTTCTCGCTGGCAACGATAGCGCCATCAACCAGACCACGGGTCAGGAAAGAGTGAGTACCAGTTTCCAAACCGGTGAAGGTTACAGAGTAGGTAAATGAACGAGATACGCTACGGTCAAAAGAACCAACAGCAGAGTCGCCCACGCAAGAACCAGTGTCTGCAGTCAAGCAAGTTACAGAAACACCAACACCTGGCAAACCAGCACCCAGATCACCAACACTTACTTTGCTGTAAGTAGCGAAAGAATCTTCAACGCTCGCGAGAATTGAAGCAATCAACGCGCTTGGATTAATTGCGCTTGATACTACGCTACCGCCGCTAGCAGTTGCCAACAGTGTTGGATCAATACCGCCCCATGCAGTTTGAGTCATGTTGCCGAAGTCGATACCGATAAAGGTTACATCATTAGCAGCCAGAGCAGCTTGCGCTGATGCCAGGGTTGAACCATCGGAATCTTTGAATGTTGCATCACCTAAAGCGATAACAAAACGTGAAGAACCTGGTCTCCAGGAAGTATTGGTTGCAGCCAATTCAACCGCATGAATACCTTCTTCAGGGAAGTCACCGCCGCCGCCGCCATCGAGCAAATTGATTGCATTAATTGCCGCAACACCTGCAGCAGTGTTAGTAGTCAGGTCAGTGTTCAAACCTGAACCTGGTTCGCTGTAATAACCAGTACCAGTAGCCAAATCACCGAAACCAGCCAAGCCAGTCAACAAGTTGGCGGCCGCCGCTTTAGCAGCAGCAATAACACTACCCATGCTGCCTGAGGTGTCAATCAAAAACACAACGTCGAGTACACCGCTGGTTACAGATTCTTCAATAGTAACGGTTTTGGTGATAGTTACACTTTCGCCAACTCCGAGGGTAGCAGCGTAAGTTTCTGGAGAAATAGTGTCAGCGTGAGCTGCTACTGGCAGCGCCAGGGCAACAGTTAACGCAAGTTTTTTGAAAAGAGTCATGGCATCAGATCCTTCAGTACAAAAAAACATAATGATCGGGTATAGATACAACTGTGAGTTTGTGTATCCGTTTGGGTTGTGCTGTCGTATCAATCAGCGAAACTCAAAATGAGAAAAGTTTCACAGTTTCCTTGAATAGATATTCAGCAGCAACACACAAAGCAAAACCTGAGCCAAGCGAAAAATTGCGTTTACTTTCAATAAGAAAAGTAAACGCAATTAATTTTTCTGGCGCCTGTTGTAAATAACGCCGACAAGTTTTTCCCTTATAATTTAAGTGCCATATGTAACATTTATTAACGTATCATCCTGTTAAAAAATGACACCAAAAACAACATTATTTTAATAAATAAACTACATAAACTTGCGCCGTAATTTTCATTACGCCTGGTTCAAAAGGTTCACCCGCATTGCGTTGCAATGAGATTGAATCGGCTTTCATTGCTGCCGAATTTCCCATGAACTCACGTGCAGGGTTCAGTTCCCAACGCTCATTACCGCGATTATTAAATTCCGAAATTGACCAGGGTTCCCCCACCGATTTACCCTGGGTTTTCGCCAAACGCTCTGCACGCGCACGCGCATCATTCATCGCTGCCGTTTGGGCTTTTTCCTCAACGGTTTTTTTGTCGGCAACTGTTAAATTGGTATTGATGGTTTCTGAAATTTTGGCATCCACCAGCGCTTTCATCAGATCGGGATATTTTTTCAAATCACGCAAGGTGATATCGACCTGACGCGAAACATTATTGCCCGTCAATACGCGCTGATTATCTTTGTACTCATATTCAGGGCGAATATTGAGTGCGGTGGTAGCAACATCTTCCGATTTAATGCCGAATTTTTTGATGGTGTCGATTAATAAACGCGAACGCGCATCGACATCTGCTTTGGCTTTGGCGAGATCCAAATCTACTTTCTGGATACTGAGCGTAAACGTCATTGTATCGGGTTCGATTTCCAGTTCAGCAGAACCTTCCACATATACATGCGCCTGATTAGGCAAAGGAGTTGCAAATGCCGGAACACTTAACAGTAAAGACGCAACAGCAGGAATCAGAAATTTCATAACATTACTCCATTTAAAAAGTCCTGTTCACTATAGCCGCCAAGCCTGAATATCTGCCAAATCAAATGTTTAAAAATGTAACCCTCATCAAATTCAGGCAAAATAGGATTTTTCGTTAGCCGCCAACCCACTATGACCCAACCCGATCTACAGCAACTTGCCCGTAACATCAAACTTTGGGGCCGCGAACTGGGCTTCCAGCAGTTGGGTATTACGGATATAGACCTGAGCGCCGCAGAAGTACGTCTCAAGGAATGGCTTGCAAAGGGGTATCACGGCAGCATGGAGTGGTTAGCAGCTCATGGTAACAAGCGCTCGCGCCCGGCAGAATTGCTGCCCGGTACAGTACGGGTGATATCGGTGCGGATGGACTATTTGCCGGGTGATACACAGCAAATCAAAACTCTTAAAGATCCCACTAAAGCCTATATATCGCGCTACACATTAGGCCGCGATTATCACAAGCTGATTCGCAAACGCCTGAGCGTACTTGCGCAAAAAATCGATGATGTATTACCGGACGATTACGAATTTAAAGGGCAGAATCGCGCTTTTGTGGATAGCGCTCCGGTTATGGAGCGCCCGCTCGCGGAAAAAGCCGGCCTTGGCTGGACGGGAAAACATACCCTGATCATCAATAGCAACGCCGGCAGTTGGTTTTTCCTGGGTGAAATATTTACCTTCGTTCCATTACCGGTCGATGAACCGGATCAACCAAACCAATGTGGCGAATGTACTGCCTGCCTGAAAGTTTGCCCTACCGATGCTTTTCCCCGCCCCTATGAATTGGATGCGCGCCGCTGCATTTCTTATCTAACCATCGAAAATAAAGGCGCAATCCCCGAAGAATTTCGCGAACCCATCGGCAACCGCGTGTTTGGTTGTGATGATTGCCAGGCCATCTGTCCCTGGAATAAATATGCGCAATTCACACAGGAAAAAGATTTTTTGCCACGCCACGGTCTTGCTGATAGCGATCTGGTCGATTTATTTAACTGGACCGAAGATGAATACCTGGGGCGCACTGAAGGCTCTGCCATTCGTCGCATTGGTTATGAGGGATGGTTGAGGAATCTGGCCGTGGGATTGGGAAACGCACCAAACGATGCGCGGATTATTCAGGCACTCAACGATAAAAAAGATCAGGCATCACCGCTGGTTAAAGAACATATCGATTGGGCATTAAACCAGCAAGCCATTCCCAACCGTCGTCGCAAACGTAAAATCCAACAAATTCGCCTGACCAATTGACATAACCACGTGGGTAGGACATCAACCACAACGATAGGCTATTACTACTATGAAACCACTTTCCGATATAGGCTTGGTTGGCTTGGCAGTGATGGGGGAAAACCTCATCCTCAATATGGCGAGCAAAGGCTATACAGTTACCGCTTACAACCGCTCTGTAGAAAAAGTAGACGCCTTCATTGAAGGTCGCGCCAAGGGCAAAACTATTCGCGGGGCGCGCTCTATTGAAGAGCTGGTGCAGTCACTGGCAACACCACGCAAGATCATGCTGATGGTAAAAGCCGGTAAAGCGGTAGACGATTTCATTGAGCAACTGATTCCACACCTTGAAGCTGGCGATATCATCATCGACGGCGGCAACACCCACTTCCCTGACACTGACCGTCGCACCGCTTATTTGGCGAGCAAAGGTCTGCGTTTTATCGGCACCGGCGTTTCCGGTGGTGAAGAAGGTGCATTGACCGGTCCATCTATCATGCCCGGCGGTTCACCCGAAGCCTGGCCATATGTGAAAGATATTTTCCAAAGCATCTCTGCCAAAGTTGATGACGGCAGCCCTTGCTGTGATTGGGTTGGCGAGAACGGCGCTGGCCACTTTGTGAAAATGGTTCACAACGGTATCGAATACGGCGATATGCAATTAATTTGCGAAGCCTACCAATTGCTCAAAGAAGTTGTTGGGCTGAGCGCTGATGAAATGCACGAAGTATTTGCCGAGTGGAACAAAGGCGAACTCGATTCTTACCTGATCGAAATCACCCGCGATATCCTCGCGTACAAAGACACCGACGGCGAACCACTGGTTGAGAAAATCCTCGACACCGCTGGCCAAAAAGGCACCGGTAAATGGACTGGCGTAATCGCATTGGATTTGGGTGTACCACTCACGCTGATTTCTGAAGCCGTATTTGCACGCTGCTTGTCATCACAAAAAGCCGAGCGTGTTGAAGCAGCAAAAGTGATCAAAGGCCCAGCCGTGAATTTCACTGGCGACAAAAAAGCCTTTATCGATGACCTGCGCAACGCAGTATTCGCATCAAAAATTATTTCTTACGCACAAGGTTATTTGTTGATGCGTGAAGCCGCGAAAGAATACGGCTGGCACTTGAACTACGGCGGCATCGCATTAATGTGGCGCGGCGGTTGTATCATTCGCTCATCATTCCTCGGCAACATCAAAGAAGCATTCGACAAGAATGGCGAATTGAAAAACCTGCTGCTGGATGATTACTTCGCTAAAACCATTGATGCAGCCCAAGCTGGCTGGCGTCGTGTTGCTGCAGCGGCGATTGTGAACGGCATCCCCGCGCCAACCATCACCTCAGCACTGACCTACTTCGACGGCTACCGCACTGCCCGCTTGCCAGCAAACCTGCTGCAAGCACAGCGCGATTACTTCGGCGCACACACCTACGAGCGCACTGACAAACCACGCGGTGAGTTCTTCCACACCAACTGGACTGGTCGTGGTGGTAATACTGCATCAAGCACTTATAACGTTTAATTTGTTAAAGGTTGTGTGAGAAAAGCGAAAAGCCGGATCAGAAATGATTCGGCTTTTTTGTGCATGGACCTACAGGAAACGCAATGAAGCTTAAAAGTTTTGTGGGAAATTGCTGGCTTTTTGCCAGTGGAATTGGCTTGTTATTCATCGCCGATTTAGGCATTGGGCTTTACGCAGCAACACAAGTCTATTTCGGCAATGGATTTGGCCAATTCAGATTAGGCAATGTAGATATTCCAAAATTTCTCGGAGCAGGTGCGACTTATCTTGAAGTTTTTATTTCAAGTCTGGTGACCATCATAGCGCTCACTGGCGGACTGATCGCCAGATATAAACATTACTCTCCGGAAAGAAATTTATTAAAACAGTACAACAAAGCAGGAAAAACAGGCTTCTTTGATGATCTTGGTAGCGATGATTAACCTGTAGAATGAAGATGACTTGCTCACCAAAATATCGACAGGCTACATCTCCCTCCAACCTATTTTCCCAACCAAAAAAAACCAGTGATACTATAGTGACACTCTAATTTTCGGAGTGCTACCATGAAAAACGAACTTGCCCCCCCCCTGAAACATGAGGCCACCAAGATGTTGGCCGAACTGCACGACATCTAAAGAACCTGTACTTATTACCGAACATGGTTTGCCATCGGCATATTTAGTCGATGTAAATCATTACGATCAAATGTTTAACCGGATGGAAATCCTTGAGGGTATCGCACGAAGCGAAAAGGAAATATTGGAAGGACGTGTTTTATCGATTGGATAACACATTGGTTTGCATAGCTCATATACGCAGAGAGGAACGAGACTTTCGAAAATTTCTTATTGAACGAGGAAGCGTATAAATTAATCACTAAATAAAAGGAATACCATGAACACACCCTGGCTTTACCCAACAACCTTAACCGGAAAAATCGTCACATTAATTCCACTCAAACACGAACACACCAATGCCTTACTCGAAGCATCCAGCGATGGCGAGTTATGGAATCTTTGGTACACATCAGTTCCCAGCAATAAAACTATCGATGCATATCTTGATAAAGCGTTCAAAGATCAGGACGCTGGCTCGGCATTACTTTTTGCTGTTGTTGACAATCGCACCCAAAAAATTATCGGCACGACTCGTTATTGCAACGCCGACAATCTAAATCATCGCACAGAGATTGGTTATACCTGGTACGCAAAGTCATATCAAAAAACCGGTGTGAATACCGAATGCAAATATTTATTGCTTACTCATGTATTTGAAACACTTAACGCAATCGCCGTTGAGTTTCGTACCCATTGGCATAATCAAGCGTCACGAGCAGCAATTGCAAGGCTGGGCGCAAAACAGGACGGAGTTTTGCGTAATCATCAAAAAAATACAGAAGGTATTTACCGCGATACAGTGGTGTTTTCGATCATTAATCAGGAATGGCCAACCGTTAAGAAAAACCTTGAATATAAGATGAGCGTAACTCGATATAACCTGGAATAAAGAGAGGCAAGAAAATTATTGTTGATGCAGCTGTCGAATCCCACACCCCCCAATCGACTAATGGATGAATTTGCTATTTAGCAATACCAACCTAATCCCGAGGGAGACTCCAATGTCCAACACTGAAAAAGTAAAAGGCCCAGCGTCCTATTTCCCATCAATCGAAACCAAATACGGTCATTCTGTCGAGCATTGGTTTACCTTGCTCGGCAAGCAAAAAACATTGAAACATATGGAGATGGTGAGCTGGCTTAAAGGCGAACACGGACTGGGGCATGGGCACGCCAATGCACTGGTAGCTTATTTTCGGGATAAAGAAAAATTGTAACAACGCCGTAACCTGGATCGGGTCAGGTGGGCAGCAATGCCCATCGTCGCACCAGAAAGAAAAACCGTGCAATACACCGTTCTACGCACTGCAAATAAGAGCCCCAATCCCTTCTGATTCACAATTTATACCCACTCCACAGTGTTCGGCTGCACCAGAGCGTGCGAATCAACCAACACCTGCTATAACTAAACCAATTCAAGCCCAAAGTAGCCATTAGACTCAATAATATCCGGCTCATTATTGGGAATAGATCACCACCACACAGCGACACACTAGATTGATGAAACCACCACTGGCCATGCTTTTTATCCGGGCGCTCACTCGCCACATCAAGTTGAAAATGTTCATACACGCACTAATGATACTAGTCGCATGTGCACTTGCGTGTTTCAGTTTTGCCAATGAAATTTCCAATGTTGATTACCCGCAAAAAATTCACTTCCGCAATATTATGCAAAACCAGGATATTGCGTTGGGTGAAGTAGAAGCGATTTTGCAGGATTACCAGGGCTTTATGTGGTTGGGCGGACGCAATGCGTTACTGCGTTATGACGGCTATGAGTTTTTAACAATCCCTGCCGCTAAAGATCCGCAGGATTTGTCGCAAACCGAACCCGTCAATCAAGTATTGGAATTATTGGAGGATCGCCAACGTAATTTGTGGGCCGCGACCCGTGCCGGCCTATATCGCTATGATCGCAGCCACGAAATCCTGGTCCCGGTTCCTCTTCCCGAAAGTGCAACACCTGCGGGCGGAGCCATTAATGCGATCGCCGAAAGCCCCAACGGCGATATTTTGATTGGCACTGCGAATGGTTTCGGCATTCTTCATCCCAACAATGGTCACCTGGATTTTTTCAGCCAACAAAACGGCACTTTGCCGAGCAATCTGGTAAGCGATATTGTGGTAGATAAAGAAGGAACGGTCTGGTTGGGCCTGGAAACCGGTGTGGCGCAATTGGATCTCAGTACAAAAATTATCACCTTGCATATTCCCAGTCCGAACAATCCCAAATCCGCACTGGAAAACAGCATTCGAACTATCGCTGTAGATAATTCGAGTCGCATTTGGGCTGGTAGCGATAACGGTATTTATCGTCTGGATCGCACCACCCGCCAATTCATCCATTATCAGCATGACGCACAAGACCCGCATAGTTTAGGCAATAATTTTTCGCGGCAAATTTATGTCGACAGCAACGGCTGGATATGGAGCGGCAGTGATGGTGCGGGCCTTGATCTTTATAACGAAGCGCAAAACAACTGGATTCATTTTGATCGCGGTGATGGCGGCGCGGGCCGGTTAACCAGCAACACCATTCGCCGCATTTATGAAGACCGCATTGGCGACCTTTGGGTTGGCACTTATCCATCGGGCGTTCATGTCTATGATCGCTCCAGCGCTGCAATCCGGGTTTACCAAAAATCCGCCGACAATAACAAAGGTCCACTGGATAATAACGTTGAAGCCATCGTCGAAGATAAAGAGGGAAAACTGTGGCTTGGCTCCGGCGGCATTTCCCGTTTTGATCCGGACACAGATTCCTTCACCCATTATCGACATACCACTGATGCAGATTCACGCGTAGCCACCACTGCCATTCTCAACGGCGCGATAGATTCAGCGGGCACGTTATTCTTTGGAACCTGGGGCGCCGCCGCACAAAAATACAACGCTGCGACTGACCGCTTTGACACCATTCCTGTGGATCCGGACCAAAGCAAGCGCGGCGAAAAAACCGGAAAAAAACTCAATGATTTGATGATCTGGAATATTTTTGAAGATCGACAAAAAAATTTATGGTTCAGCACGCACTTTAATGGTTTAACCAAATTCGATCCGCATACCGGCGATTATTCGTTTTATCCGCACGATGAAAATAATCCCGAAAGCCTTTCCAGCACAGTTGCCTGGGTTTCCTATGAAGATTCCCAAGGGCGATTCTGGATCGGTACCGCCTATGGCTTGAACCTCATGGACCGTGAAAAAGGCACATTCAAACGCTACATCCCCGATAGCAATAAACCGCGCAGCCTGGCGAATGGCTCCGTCATTTCCATTCGCGAAGATAGCAAAGGGCGGCTTTGGTTCGGCACCGATATGGGCTTGCATTTGTATAACCCGCAAAGCGATGACTTCACACTTTACGACACGCGCAACGGTTTTGCCGATCAAGGCATTCGCGCTATTATCGAAGACCCGCACGGCAACTTATGGTTGGGCACCAATAACGGCATTGTCCGTTTTAATCCGGAAACGCTGGCCGTAAAAAATTACACGCGTATTAACGGTGAACTCATCGGCGGCGTTGCCACGAATGCCGCACTGGCGACGCGTTCCGGCGCGATGGTATTTGGTTCACGCAACGGACTTTATTTTTTTGATGTCGACCGGCTCGACAATCACCAAAATGAAATTGCACCAGCCATCGCGGTTACCGACTTCCGCCTCTTCACCGAAAAAATAAAAGTAGATGGCCCGGATAAACTATTAACCAGTTCAATTAACCAAACCACATCTATCACGCTGGATTACACCCAATCAATGATTTCATTCAGCTTTGCAGCGCTGAATTATCGCGAACCGGAAAAAAACCAGTACGCCTATATGCTCGAAGGCTTCGATGACCAATGGCGCGCAGTGGGCAACCAACGCACAGCGCTTTACACCAACTTGCCAGCGGGCACCTATCAATTCCGCGTGCGCGCCAGCAACAACGATGGAGTGTGGAACGAACAAGGGCACAGCATCAAACTGATCGTGTTACCGCCACCATGGAAAACCTGGTGGGCTTACACCATTTATGTGGCCATCGTTTTAGGGTTGTTATTGTTGTTCGTGCGCAACCAACATTTAAAGGTTATTGCTGCACGCAATATCAGCCGCGAGCTGGAACAAAAAGTTGCCGAGCGTACAGCAGAATTACGCAACAAAAATGGCGAACTCGAAAATGCCTATGCGCAATTGGAAGCGATTAGTTTGTCCGATCCACTAACAGGCCTGAGTAATCGGCGCTATTTGCAAAAATTAATGCCGATGGATACCGCCAAAGTCCAGCGTGAATATAACGCAACGTTTTCCAAAGCACCGCGCAAAAAGCCCACGCCCGATCTTACTTTTTTTATTCTGGATGTGGATCATTTTAAATCCGTCAATGATATTTACGGACACAACGCCGGCGACCAATTATTAATTCAATTATCCGACTTGCTCACCCACACCTGTCGCGAATCGGATTGCGTAGTGCGCTGGGGCGGCGAAGAGTTTTTAATCGTCAGCCGCTTTGCAGACCGCGAGGATGCACCACTCATGGCCGAGCGTATTCGCTCCGCCATTGCAGAGCACATTTTTAAATTACCTGACGGCTCCGATTTGAAAAAAACCTGCTCCATCGGTTTTGCCTGTTTCCCGTTCCTGCGCGAAGCACCGATGGCACTCACCTGGGAACAAGTGATTGATGTCGCCGACCATGCGCTCTACGCCGCTAAAAAATCCGGGCGCAACCGCAGCGTCGGCCTAACCGCCAGCACAACTACTCAGGCTGCCGATTTGCACCAGAATATCAGCAGCAATTTACAAGGCATGATTGAAAATAGTGAACTGACAGTGATCGCACAAGAACGCGACGTTCTGGTGTGGAATTAAACCAGTCACATCACCGGCGCAGATGGGGTTTCATAAAAGTGTAAGAATACATACAACAAAAAGCCGCTATGCTCAGCTCATCAGTCATTGCTGGCGGTGGTATACATGAATACTGATGAGCCCAATTACACAACAGATCCTGTAGCGGAGCTGTCGACTACGAACGTATCGACAGAAGCGTTAGCACCCTTACAAGAATCTGCATCGACACCCGATCAATCCAGCCTGCGCAGTGCAGAACTGCGCCGTGACTTCAAACAAAAAATCCCCGAGCTATTACAACTGGAACGGTTAATTCGCCAATACCCGCAACATCTTAATGCACACAGCGAATTAACCCTGCACGCCCGGCACCACGAATTTCCACTGTATTCCATCACCCTTGGCAGTAACGCTAACACCGCTCCCACATTATTGTTAACCGGCGGCATGCACGGCCTGGAACGCATTGGCAGCCAGGTATTAATTGCCTGGCTACAAACGCTGCTGGAGCGGTTGAATTGGGATTCGCACCTGCAACAACAACTCGCGCAAGTGCAACTGGTGCTGATGCCCATTTTGAATCCGGTAGGAATGTATTTGAACCAGCGCAGCAACGGTAACGGTGTCGATCTTAATCGCAATGCGCCGATCAACGCCGACGGTGATGTCCCCCTGCTGGGGGGCGGTCATCGCCTGGGGCCATTTTTACCCTGGTATCGCGGGCGGAAAAACGGGCGCATGGAAGCTGAAAATATTGCACTGGAAAAACTGATGCACGCGCAAATTTTAAATCGCCCGTTTGCGCTAGTGGTGGATTTGCATTCAGGTTTCGGAATGCGCGACCAACTCTGGTTTCCCTACGCCTATCGCAAAAAGCCGATTCACAATATTGCCGATTATGTCGCGCTCAAAATGTTATGGGAGCGAACTTACCCCAATCACACTTATATCTTTGAACCGCAATCGGTTCATTATTTATCGCACGGGGATTTGTGGGATTATTTTTATTTGCAATCACGCGCGCAGCAACAACCGCATTTTTTACCGCTAACGCTGGAGATGGGCTCCTGGGCATGGATTAAAAAGCGCCCGCGCCAGATCTTTAACATGGCCGGATTGTTTAACCCGCAAATGCAGCATCGCCATGCGCGCGTGTTGCGCAGCCACTTGCTCTTGCTGGATTTTATGCTCGCCGCCACACTTAATTACCGAAACTGGTTGCCAGATGAAAAGCAACGGGGGATATTAAGCCAAACAGCGAACAGCCTCTGGTTTCGCTAACTGCATATAACATAATAAGGAAAAATCCATGCACGTTATTTTATTGCGCGGCCTTGCGCGCGAAGCGGCCCACTGGATGCAATTCCCTGAACAACTGCACCATGCGCTGGGCGAAGATTATCAAATCCATTGCATTGATTTCCCCGGCTGCGGCACTCGCTATCGGCAAACTGCCTTGGACTCAATTCCGGCAATGACTGACTATGCACGCATGCAACTCGCTGCACAAAAAATTACCGGCCCGGTGCATGTTGTCGGTATTTCCATGGGCGGCATGGTCGCACTTAATTGGGCCCAACAATTTCCCGAACAACTCGCCAGCGTAACGCTCATTAACTCCAGTGCAGGCGATCAACCCTTGCAATGGCGGCTGCGCCCGCGTGTTTGGCTACCTGTTTTAATTGCACTGTTGTTACCTGCTGCATTGCGCGAGCGATTGGTGTTGAGCAAAGTCAGTAATGATCGCAAACATTTTTCGGTGCACTTACAACAATGGCTAAGCATTCAGCAACAACGCCCGATAACGCGCGCGACGATCATCACTATGCTCACTGCCGCTGCACGCTTTCGCCCGCAAGCAAGTTGCACAGTGAAAGGATTGGTAATCGCCAGCCAGGGCGATGCTTTTGTTTCCGTCAAAGCCAGCGAGGATTTGGCTCAACGCTTTAATTGGCCACTCAAACTTCACACCTCTGCTGGCCACGACATTCCCGTGGACGATCCTGATTGGCTAAGTGCGGCGCTTGTTGATTGGTTAAACACATCCCATGCGGGATAAGTTTTCATCATCGCTCAAAAAACTGGCTGCCTTATACTGGTTTTTATCTGCACTTTATTCTGTTTTGCATCGGTACCTTATGCTGTTTT
This sequence comes from Cellvibrionaceae bacterium, assembly GCA_021151825.1. Lineage (GTDB taxonomy): Bacteria > Pseudomonadota > Gammaproteobacteria > Pseudomonadales > Cellvibrionaceae > Cellvibrio. Next base: position 83,460 of record JAGKWQ010000010.1, on the reverse strand, counting down.
GCATGAGCAAAAAGCAAGCACCAGCCAAAGTATTCTAAACCGGCGTATCTTCACGAAAATTCGCGTAAAAAGCGCGAGTAACCGTTTCCATATTTACAAATATTGACCCCTCTTAACCATGTCGGCTACTAGACTTGAGTACAAGCCCGCCTAAAAAGAGTGGGCAGGTATTCCGTGTTTGCCCATGCACCTGACAGCAATTGAGCAACACACAACAATAAAGACAGGCGCTTTAAAATAGAGGCTCTTAATGAATAACCCCACTCAGCTCATCCCCTCGGTCGCGGAGGATCTGGATTTATCTTTGGAAATGGATCAATCCCGTCGTAATGCGATTAAACAATTAGCCCTGATGTGTGGCTTGGCATTATCTGCCAGTTCGCTCTCGGCATTGGCGGCAGTGGTAACACCACCCACTGATATGAATCGCAGCACCAAAACCCTGTTCGATAAAAGCCAGCTTGCATTGGTACGCGAACTGGGCGAAATAATTATTCCCACTACCGATACTCCGGGCGCGATTGCCGCCGGTGTTCACGATTTTATTAATCACTACGTAGTGTATTGCGCGAGCAAAGAGGAGCAACAAAGTTTGCTCGCTACGCTCAAGCGCATTGACGACAGCGCACAAGCAACAGCGCAAAAACCCTTCCTGCTGCTCGACAAAGAACAGCAAACCGAATTACTCAACAACATGGAGCAAGCCAAAAACGGCTTTAACCAAACGGATCGCAACAGCATCAAACAATTGAAATCCCTTGTGCTGTTTGGTTACTACACGTCAGAAATTGGTGCTACCCAGGAACTGGCTTACCTCGCTATTCCCGGTGGTTACAAAGGTAACTTTAAATTTAAAGAGATTGGTAAGGCCTGGGCACTGCCGCAATAAATAATTTGCGCGTGCACGATTGATTACCACTTTTTATTTCCCTTTCTTGCGAAGAAAACTCCATGAGCGACAACGTTTATATCACCAACACCAAAGAAATTTTTGATGCAATTGTGGTTGGCTCCGGCATTTCCGGTGGCTGGGCCGCAAAAGAATTAACTGAAAAAGGTTTGAAAACCCTCATCGTAGAACGCGGCCGCCCCGTAGAACATCGCAAGGATTATGTCGGCGAAGGTGTTAAGCCCTGGGAAATGCCCTTCCGCGGAAAAATCGAGCGCAGTGTTGTAGAAGAACAGCATTACATCCAGAAAAAATGTTACGCCTTTACCGATGCTACCAAACATTTTTTTGGCAACGATAAAGACTATCCCTATGCAACGCCAAAAGATAAACCGTTCGACTGGATTCGCGGCAACCAATTAGGTGGAAAGTCATTGTTGTGGCATCGCCAATCCTATCGTTGGAGTGAATACGACTTCACCGCCAATGCGCGCGATGGGCAAGGCACCGATTGGCCCATTCGCTACAACGACGTTGAAAAATGGTACGACTATGTCGAAACCCACGCGGGCATTAGCGGCTCGGTAGAAAATAATCCGGCATTACCTGATAGTAAATTTTTACCACCGTTTGAAATGAACGCGGTGGAAAAAGAAATGAAAAAGCGCATTGAATCCAAATGGAGCACGCGCAAATTATTTATTGGCCGCACTGCGCATTTATCCGTGCCAGCGCAACACCATCTTGAGCAAGGCCGAGCCCCTTGCCAGGCGCGCAACGAATGCCAAAAAGGTTGTTCTTTTGGTGCGTATTTTTCTACGCAAAGTTCAACATTGCCTGCCGCACTGAAAACCAACAATTTAAAAATTGCAACAAACAGTATTGTGCATAGCGTGATTTATGATCCCAAAACCAATCGCGCCACCGGTGTACGTGTGATTGATGCAGAGACCATGGAAACGCGCGAATATTTTGCGAAAGTTATTTTCCTGTGCGCATCCACCTTGGGCACAACGCAAATTATGCTTAACTCCAAAAGCGAAACGTTCCCCAACGGTATCGCCAACTCATCCGGTGTATTGGGCCATTATTTAATGGATCACCTTTACACCGCCGGTGCTACTGGTCGCGTGGAAGGCTTTGAAGAGGAATATTACTCCGGCCGTCGCCCAACCGGTTTGGCAATGGCGCCATTCCGTAATATCACGGAAAAAAATAGCAAGTTTTTGCGTGGCTATATGCTCACTGGCGGCGCCCAACGCACACCATGGGATGCATTTGCACAACAAGATGGTTTTGGTGCAGATTTCAAAAAATCTATTCGCAATGCTGGCAGTTGGTATTTCCATTTAGGCGGGTCTGGTGAAATGTTGCCACGCTACGAAAACCAGGTTTCCTTGCACCCAACATTGAAAGACAAATGGGGCATGCCACAACTTTATATCGACTGCAGCTATGGCGAAAATGATATTAAAATTTTCCACGACATCGCAGACACCTGTGCAGAAATTCTGGAAGCCATCGGCGTGAAAGACGTGAAGAAAGAAATTCGCGCGCTAAAGAAAGGCGAATGGGCTCCCGGTTTATCCATCCATGAGATGGGAACTGCGCGCATGGGTAAAGATCCAAAGACTTCTATACTCAATGGCTGGAACCAGGCGCACGATGTTCCCAACTTATTTGTGACCGATGGCGCCAGCATGGCATCTTGCGCAGCACAAAATCCGTCGCTGACTTACATGGCATTAACAGCGCGCGCTGCCGATTACGCAGTCACACAATTAAAGCAAGGTAAAATCTAAAAAAACCTGACACCCAAACAGTGACACAACCACTATTAAACTTTTAACAAAGGAACCCACCATGAAACTGTCTACAACAATAAAGGCAATTACAATGGCAGCACTTGCCAGCGTAAGCATTTCTACCTTTGCTGCGGATGTTGCACCAACATCACCGCAATTAAGTGTGCAACTCTGGTCAATTAAAGATGACGTTGCCAAAGACTTTGAAGGCACATTGAAAAAGCTGAAGGCGATGGGCTTTCAAGGCGTAGAGTTCGCCGGTAACTTCGGCCCTTATGCCAATGATCCAAAAGGTTTGAAAGCGTTTTTGGAAAAAACCGGTTTGAAAGCGTCAGGAGCGCATGTTCATTTTGATAAATTATCGCCGGAAAATTTCGATGCAACCGTGGCATTCTACAAAGCAATTGATTGCAAATATTTAATTATTCCAATGGACGAGCGCGCATTCACACCGGAAGGTGCCAAGGCTGTTGCCGCAGACCTTGAAGCAGTGCAGAAAAAACTGACGCCACACGGTATGCACACCGGCTATCACAACCACAAACCGGAAATGCTGGGCGAAAAAGGTAAAACCCCATGGGATGTCATTGGAAAAAATACCGAGCAAGCAGTGATTCTGCAGCAAGATGTGGGTTGGACTGAAGTTGCCGGTAAAGATCCGGTTGACTTCGTAAAAGCGTATCCGGGTCGTACTATCACTACCCACTACAAAGCTTCTGCGCCAGAAAAAGGTAATAAAGAGCACCCGATCATCGGCCAGGACACTACCGACTGGAAAGCCTTGATTAATGCCAACAGAACGGTGGGCGGCACCTTATGGTTGGTAGTTGAACAAGAATCCTACCCGGAAGGCTTAACACCCATTCAGAGCGTTGAGGCATCCCTGAAAGGCCTGCAAAAAATTATTGCAGAAACCAAATAACTTTCTGTGAAATAAAGTTCTGTGAAATAACGTTTTACACCATAAAAGGCGCCGCAATTGCGGCGTTTTTTATTTTCGCAATACCGCGCTACAATTAACGCGCGAAAAAAAATTAATAACAACAACCCCCGAGGATAGCTATGAACCTGACAAAACCCGGCTTGCTATTGGCAGCATTAACACTTGCACCATTCAGTATGGCCGCTGATTTACAACAACTCCCCACTCACGTCGGTGGACGCGTATTGGAAAGCACCATCGCAGATGGTAGTAAAGCTTACGAATATTCCTGGCCCGCCGTTTATTTTGAAACGGCATTTAAGGGCGATTCACTCACGTTGAAATTTAATGACGACCAAAACATTTTCCAATTAATTGTGGATGATGGAACACCAGTAGTTATCAACAAACCCGGCGCGCAGGATTATGTGGTGCCAGGCTTAACTGCTGGCACACACCGAGCACGTTTGGAAAAAATTACCGAGACACAATCCAGCACAGGCCGTTTCCTTGGTTTCTTCAGTGAGGATAAACCAGCAGCACTGCCCAACAGGAAACGTCAGATTGAATTTATCGGTGATTCATTTACGGTCGGTTACGGCAACACCTCGCCCAGCCGCGAATGCAATAACGAAGAGTTATTTAAAACGACCAACTCCCAACTTTCTTTCGGCCCTATTGCTGCAAAACATTTTAATGCAGATTACCAAATCAATGCTTCATCAGGATTTGGTATTGTGCGCAATTACAACGGCTCTTCGCCAGACAAGAGCTTGATTGGCCTTTATCCCTTTACGCTGTATAACAACAACTACATTTACACCAGCAGTTGGCAGCCACACGTGATCGTTATCGGTTTGGGAACTAATGATTTTTCCACGCCACTCAACAATGGTGAACGCTGGAAAACGCGCGAAGAGTTGCAGCAAGACTACATCAACAAATACGTTGAATTTATCAACGCATTGCAACGTAAAAATCCAAAAGCACAATTTGTACTGATGGCATCTGATAGAGCTGAAGGTGAAATTGCCAACCAGGTTGGCAAAGTGCTTGCGCAAGTGAAGGCAGCAGGAATAAAAAATATCGATTCGATTATTTTTACCGGTTTGGATTACCAAGGCTGCCATTATCATCCCTCTGCCAAGGATGATAAGTTAGTGGCCGACTTATTGATCGCACATTTGAAATCCAGAAAGGTTTGGTAAGCATTTCCAGCAGGATTCATCTGTTGCAAAACCCAACAATCAACGCGAGGGAATACTCATGAAAGCCGTTAGAATTTATGCATATGGCGGGCAGGATCAATTAAAACTTGAAGACATGCCCAAACCGCAACCCGGTGACAATGATGTTTTAGTTCGCGTGGTTGCTGCATCAGTGAATCCTGTAGACTGGAAAATTCGCGATGGATACCTCAAAGAAATGCTGCCCTATAACTTTCCGATTATTTTAGGTTGGGATGTTTCCGGTGTAGTGGAATCGGTAGGTAAAGCCGTTACTCAATTTAAACCGGGTGACGCGGTTTATTCACGCCCCAATATTTTGCGCGATGGAACTTATGCCGAATATATTTCCATCGACGCAAATGAAGTTGCATTTAAACCTGTCACAATTTCTCATACGAGCGCAGCATCCCTACCACTCGCCGGCATTACTGCGTGGGATGTATTGGTTAAAACGGCCGAAATAAAAACCGGCGATCGCGTTTTAATTCACGCAGCATCCGGTGGCGTCGGCTCACTTGCAGTGCAATTGGCAAAAGCACATGGTGCTTATGTTATTGCTACGACGTCTGCAAAAAATAGTGCACTGGTTAAATCACTCGGCGCCGATGAAATCATTGACTATCGCACTCAGGCATTTGAAAAAACGGTAACGGATGTTGATATTGTTTTTGATTCTCTGGGTGAAGAGATCCAGGCGAAATCCTGGCAAGTGCTTAAGCCCAATGGAATCCTTGTTTCTATCGTAACTCCGCCATCAACAGAACAGGCCACAGCCCATAACGTCCGCAGCGCATTTGTCTTTATACAACCCGATGCGGCCGTGCTCACCGAACTCGCCACATTGGTAGACAGCGGAAAAATTCGCCCAATCATTGCAGCCGAATTTGCATTGGAAGATATCGCCAAAGCTCATGCATTAAGTGAATCTGGCCGCGCAGTGGGGAAAATTGTGGTGCATGTCGGCAAACCCTGATGCTATTCCCCATTGCAATTCACACTCTGGACCTCAATATATGAATCATATACAATTCATATACGTTTCGCATATTGAGGTGTTTGATGGGTATTGTGAAAATCAGCGATGAACTGCATGAAGAGATTCGCAAAGCCAGTTCAGCTATGGTTCGCTCTATTAATTCCCAAGCTGAATTCTGGATCAAAATCGGTATGCTGGCCGAAACCAATCCAACCCTGACTTACACCGAGATCCTGCGCGAGCAATTGCGACTGGCGACTGGCGAGCCTGTTACTGATGAGTGACATCATCCTCAAAAACAGCAGCGAGCTGGCGCTCATGCGTGAATCAGGGCGTTTGCTTGCCTCGGTATTTGATTTCCTGAACCCGTTGGTAATACCGGGCATATCCACAATGGAAATCAATGATCGGATCGAAGATTTTATTATCAATAACTTGCAGGCACGCCCCGCCAGCAAAGGCCAGTACAATTATCCTTATTCACTCAACACATCCATCAACGATGTTGTTTGCCATGGCATGCCATCACCCACGCAATTTTTAAAAGCGGGCGATATTATCAACGTGGATATCACGCTGGAAAAAAATGGCTTTGTTGCTGACTCCAGCAAAATGTATATGGTTGGCAATGTATCGCCCCAGGCAAAACATTTGGTCGACAATACTTATGAAGCGCTGTGGAAAGGTATTCGCGCCGTAAAACCGGGCGCTACACTCGGCGATATTGGCCACGCCATTGAATTACATGCCGCAGCCAATGGCTATTCGGTTGTGCGCGAATATTGCGGGCATGGTATTGGCCGACAAATGCATGAAGCACCGCATGTATTGCACCATGGCAAACCGAACTCCGGCGTCATACTGCGCGAGGGAATGACCTTTACGATTGAGCCAATGCTTAATCAAGGCTCTGCAAAAGTAAAAGTAAAACGCGATGGATGGACGGTGATCACTCGCGATAAAAAACTTTCTGCGCAATGGGAACACACCATTGCGGTCACTGCTGATGGTTTTGAAGTGCTAACACTGCGTGCCGAAGAAAAAATTTAATTCACAAGGAAAATGTAAATAAACACATAGCCGTCAGACAAAATTGAATACGCCAGTGTAGATAATCACCATCGTTTTACGACATAAAATAAAAAAATAACTGCCATCTCAATAACGGCAATAAGCAAAAAAATAATCGCTATGTTTTCGGTCAGCAGTGTTTAATAACCGGAAAAACTATTATGAAATGTGCAACAACTATAGCAGCAGCACTCTTATTTTCCCTCAATATTTCAGCTAGCGTCGCACAAAACCCGTTGAGCTTTGGCAACCATATCAAAACGGCTGATCCGTCGGGCCACGTATGGGGCGATGGAAAAATGTACCTGTACACATCACACGACGAAGAGTGCCAGGAAGATTTCCACATGAAAGATTGGTATGCATTTTCGTCGTCCGATTTGGTGAATTGGAAAACTCACGGCCCACTTTTATCCATCAAAGACCTGGCCTGGGCCGACAATTTTGCCTGGGCACCCGATGCTGCATATAAGAACGGAAAATATTATTTGATATTTCCCGCAGGCAACGGATTTAAAGACAGGGCAAACCCTGAAAAAAGTACCAAGTGGATGGGGCTTGGTGTTGCCGTCAGCGACTCACCTACAGGCCCCTTTAAAGATGCTATCGGTAAACCATTATTCACCACACCTTACGCCAACGATCCCAGCTTATTAATCGATGACGATGGCAAAGCTTATTTATATTTCCATGGAATGAATGCCGATTATCAAGTTGCCGAAATGGCTGATGATTTACTCAGCATCAAAGGCGGCCTGCAAAAAATGGATATGGGCGGCCACGAACCCAAAATGGAAGGTCCCTGGGTGTTCAAACGCAACGGCATTTATTATTTCACTATGCCGGAAAATAACCGCACCCTCACCTACTACACCGCCAGATCCCCCAAAGGTCCGTGGAAATATCAAGGTGTCATCATGGAAGCAGAAGGCGGCAATAATCATCACTCAATCGCTGAATATAAAGGCCAGTGGATTTTGTTTTATCACCGCTGGTTAGATACACCCGGAGGAGCGTGTAAAAAGAAACAACGCCATGTTGCAGCAGAATATTTATACTTTAATGAAGATGGTACAATTCAGAAAATACATCGAACAACAAAAGGGGTTGGTGATTTTCCAGAAAGATTGAAAAAGCTGGAGGAAAAATAATGTGCAGCCCGCATGGGGTCTAACGCAATACGGGATTTTTTTCATAAAACCGTCTATTGATTAAGAGCACCCCGTATTGCGTTAGACTCCATACAGGCTACGATTTTATTTTACACTGATCTATATGAAAGCAGATTACAACTCCATTTCCGAGCACTGGCTCACTGCAAGAAAAACACTTCCCGCAAAAGACCAGGAGTTATTCGAATTATTTCTGGGCAAGCTTCCCATCAATAGCAAAATACTGGATTTGGGTTGTGGCCATGGTGTGCCCGTCGCTACATTAATTGCAAACTACGGACACAAAATAGTAGGTGTAGATCGCTCAGAAACATTATTGGCCTATGCACGACATGCAATGCCAGAACATGACTGGATATTGCGTGAACTTGAGGATTTTGAACCTGCAGATAATTACGATGGAATTGTCATATGGGATTCCCTTTTTCATTTACCAAGGGCGGCGCAGTTAACTTTACTACGCAAAGCTGCCGAGGCGCTGAATCCAAATGGCATGCTTATACTTTCCAGTGGCGGATCGGAAAATGATATTCCTCCATTTACAGATCAAATGTTTGGCCACACCTTTTTCTATGATTCATTTACCATAAGCCAGCTCTTGTTACACTGCACCGAATTAGGGCTGAACATAATCAAAAGCGCTCTGGTCAACACTCCGGATGGAAAAAGAGACAAAGGAAGATTGGGTGTCGTCTTACAAAAATCGATAAAGTAATTTTTTCAATATAGATAAAACTCAAATGCATTTAGAACAAGCAAAGACAATTCACGATTGGCAATCAGCATCGAATTTATTACTAGATGTAATGGAGTATTTAAACCGCCAGAGCTTAACCTTGTGGACGAAAAACCAACTAACGCTGGATGGCTTAAAAAACCAATACAAAGATGGCGAACTTTACCTGGCCAGGAATAAGGAAATATTGGAAGGAGTGGTGTTCCTGCAAGAAAAAGATCCTTATTTCTGGCCAGAGATAACCAACCGAGGTAGCTTGTTCTTACACAAACTTGCAGTTCATCCAAAATATAAAGGAATAAATAAAGGAAACGAATTAATTAGATTAACCGAGCAGGAAGCAGCTAAACGCGGATTAACATGGTTGCGGCTGGATTGTGATGATAGAGAGCCTTTGCATAAGTTTTATCAACAGAACAACTTTAAACTAATTGATATCAAAAGAATAAATCAATTCACGGTTGCCAGATATTCAAAAGAAATAAAAAGTTGCCCCTCCTGTTCGTAACAGGTAAAAACAGACCTGCACGAACGAATCGGCAATTAGAACAATTATATGTGCGATGAAAATGATGTAGCAGCGACAAGCGTAGTTACTTGGTAGATGGAAAGCGCCGCAGGTAAAAAAAAGTAGCGACAAATATCAGCAGGATCGCAATCAGAGGATTCGCCTCCGGAGAATTTTGCGGTACTGCAAACCATTCATGCAGGGTATGTATTTTGGGAGGACTATCAGTGGAATCACGCGAACAATGATCAGCTGTTTTGCAGTCTTCCGTGACGGCTGGAGCTTCCGCGACATCCCTGCCAGTATCCCCTCCTTGTTGAAGCCCCACCTCCTTGTGCAAGACCGCATCTAATGCTGCTGCGACTTCGGCAGGGTTCACATCCAATGGAACCGTGCCGGCCTGGGCAACCAGTGAAAAATTGAGTAACGCGCAGACAATGAGAGAGTGAGAGACCATTCGCGTAACTCCTTTTTTCACCCTGATTAAACGCTGGATCTATGTCCTTTAATACCATGCCGGTGGTGACGCCAATCAACCTGCCATTGCGTGATACGGTGGCCAGAATAACGACATTACTAACGAAAGGCTGTGAAATATTCACATGGATAAAGCTGATGGTAATGTAGCCGGGCGCCCTGCCTCATGGCTGAATACCTGCACAAAAACCCGGGGCGATTGGGGGAGGCGTAATGCCTGGTATGCATCCTTGCCACCCTGGATTCCTGTTGCAAGCAGCGTCTTGTCCTTGAATGTCGGGATATCTATCCCGCTCGCGTGTCCTTGCTGACGCCCTGCTACTGAGAGTCAAGGTATCGTGTTTGGAATGAAAGTGATGTGTGGTTTTGGGGGGAGTGGGTGTGACTTATTCACATGAAATAAAAAAGCAGGCTCTTTGTCGGAGCTGGCTTAATACAGAAACCGTCAACTTATTTTAGGACGGGACACAGTTAAAAATATTGTTTAGCATTTTATCTATGAGATTGAGATAACATCAACTCTCTCTTTTGATAATTATTGGTGGATCAAACTCCTTACCGTTCACACGAGCGCCATAATTAAACTCAATCCCTGTATCCTGATAAGACTCTTCAAAGAATCGCTTATCTTCAAAGATTTTCTCTGGAACCTTGATTGTTACCACACCATCTTTAGACTTGAATTCAGACTTTTTAAAAGGAGTTTTTTGATCCTTAAAGAAAATACTGAATTCTTCAGGCCCAGTGAACACAATGCGCTGCCCGGGCTTTAATTCGAGCAGTTCTGTGACACTAGGAAGAGGATTCCCTTCCTCATCGATGGATATGGTTATTACTATAGTGTTTGTGCCGGATATAGCTTTTCATTTTTTCTTGGTGCAGGGTTCAGATGCAAAAGAACCTGCACAAATAAACGCAATCAAAAAAAACAGACTAGATATTTTCACACTTCACTCCTTTAATAAATTAATTTCCTATGTCGATCAGCTATTCATCTCTTCTAATAATGATGGGCGGATCAAGCTCTTTACCATTAATGTTAATGGCATAATTAAATTTCACATACTTGTTCTTAGCAAATTCCTCTCTGAAAGCGGGCTGTTCGAGAATATCTTTGGGTATAACTATTTTAATAACACCATTTTCAGACTTGTATCTAATTTTTTTATCCGGAGCTTTTCTTTCTTTAAAAGAAACGAGAAAATCATCAGGACCAGCAAAAATGACCTTTTCGCCAGGGTGCAGCACAATTTCCTTAACAGTTTCTTTTGGGTATCCTTTATTATCAATCGCAATACCAACAACTGCCGTAGTTGTACCAGGCAAGGCATAAACAGTAGGTAATTTTTCAATACGCGATTGCGCCACAGCGCAGCCGCTGATGACACCTACTAGTGCAAGTGAAAGCACGAACTTTAGATTTTTCATTCAACCTCCTAATTTGTAAATAATTACTCAACAAAAAAATTACTAAACCTACTTTCCTTTAACATATAAAAATCTGGATCAGCTAACAGCAAATTAGCTGAATATTCAGTGCGAAGCAGATGGGTAACATACGTCTTTATATTGTGCTCATTGTTATCTAAAACAGCGATGCGTAGGTGAGTATAATATGATTCTGCGCTTGAATCATCCAATCCGTCGGCAATCACCATGTTTTTCTTTGCCTCTTCTATTTCGCCAAAATACGCAAGGCATCGAGCTAGATACTGATAAGACCTTGCGATATCAGCATTGACATCTATTTCTTCTCGCGCCAACCTCATTGCATTTTTAAAGTATTTACTGGCTTCATCTTTTTTCCCAGGGATGAATTTATATGCATCTCCTAAATATACAAGCCATTGATAATTCGTCGGTTCAAGAGCAAGTGCTTTATCGTAGAACTCTGCTGCTTTTTCAAAGTCACCAGATAAGTAAAAAGTAGTGCCTACATTAACAAATGCCGCACTTGATGGCTCAAGTAACGTGGATTCCTCGTATATTTTTGCAGCCTTTTTAAATTCATTTTTAAACAGATAATTGCTTGCTATATTGGTCAGCGCTAAAACATTATCAGGTGTAACCTTTAATACCTTTTCAAAGTTTTCAATTGCTTCATCATGCCGCCCCAAGCGCGTTAAAAAATATCCATACCCAAAATATGCTTTCCAGTTTTTTGGGGACAAGGAAATTACTTCACGATAAATTCTCTCTGCATTTTCATTATCTCCTATTAAATGATACGCCAGAGCCAACGCAACCGAAGTTGCAACATCATACTTATCTAATAAGTGCCCTTTATTTAAATACTCGATCGCTGTTTCATATCTACCTGTATCGGTATATATAGCACCTATTGATTTATACGTTTTTGATGACCGCTCATTTTGAGAAAGAGCCTTCATACAGGAGGATTCCGCTTCGTTTAGCCATAAAACATTTTTAGTAATTTCATATTTTTTCCAATACGCTTTACACAAACCCGAATTTGATGAAGAAAAATTAGCGTCGTGTATTAGCGCCGTATTAAAACGCTGGATGCTAAGATCAATATTCTCGTGAGTTGCGGGACGCTCAAGATACTCTAGCCCTTGCATATAAAAATCGTAAGCCGTCACGTTATTAGTCAACCTTAACGGCGCCGGTCTGAAATTTTGCAATTGAAATTCATCCGCGAGATAACGGGCGATTTCACCCACCAAGCGATCCTGTAAAATGAAAATATCCTGGTAGGTTCCGTCCAATTTTCCGCCGGCGACTTGTACATTGTCTTTGCGACGGAATAGTCGATACGCAATACGTAAGTTGTCGCCGAGTTTTTGGACGCTGCCTTCCAGGCGTATGGGAGCGTGAATTCCTTCTTTGGCGTCGACAATATATACATCGCGCATATCGGCGAGTTGTGAGCGAACGGCCTCGGTGATTCCGGCGGAGAAATAATCTGCATCGCCTTTTTCGTTCATGAGGTTTTTGAAATCGGCGATTTCTACATAGTTAGCCGCGTAGCCGGGCACTAACCATCGAGGAATGAAGTAGATACTCGCCGCAATTAATGCCAACACAGTGACGGCAATCGGGTAACGGTAGGCGACAATTTTTTTATTAAGGCCGCGCAGAAAATAATGCAGGTGATCGCGCCAGCCAATGCCCGCCGGTTTAATTAAATAAACGCGGATTTTTTGCTGGATATTTTTTAACGATTGCGCCCCCAGGCGTTTGGCCGGTGCAGAAAGCGAAAAGCGAACTTCGTCATACACACTTTGTGAAATACAAATACCATCAGCAACAGCAAGCGGTTCCAAACGCGCGGCAATGTTGACACTATCGCCAAACACTGCACCATCACGCAGCATTACTTCGCCTTTATTTAAACCGATGCGCGTTTGCAGGCGCGGGAGTTTTTTATCGCGCGCTTCATTAAATGCGAGCAAATGCTGTTGGATGGCTATAGCAGCCGAAACAGCGGAGGTAGCAGCATCAAAACGCGCAAAAATTGCATCGCCCACAAATTCCACTAACTGCCCGCCTTGCGCCTCAATGTGAGAGAGCAAAATTTTGCGGTAATCGCCCAGCATTTCCACCGCCAACGACTCATTGCGCCCCATAAGGCGTGAGTAGCCAACAATGTCGGTGAACATCAGTGTTTGTTCACAATGCTGAATAGAATCGGCGACCATGATGCAGTCGGCTCTCCGTGCGATAGCGATTAATGGTTGGGATAAAAAATTATGGTCCTTGCCACAGAATACGGGCAAATAAAGGCGTGATTATTGTGTGTTTTGGTGACAATAACAACCAATCGACTGCGCCGAATCAGTAACGTGAGACAATCCACAAGTTTTTGAAGATTCTGGCGCCAAAATTGGCTCTCACTAAAGGCATAGGGTTATGATTGCCGCTGCCAATCAACTATTCCAAGAAGCCATTGCCATGTTAGAGAACGTCAGCTTGTTTGCCGATGTACCACCGCATTTTCTCGCGGAACTGGAAAAACTCAGCGTACAGCGCAAATACCCCAAGAACACCGTATTGGTCACGGAAGGCGATGAATCCACTCATTTATACATTATTCGGAAAGGCACCGTTAGCTGCTATTTGAATAATGAAGATGGCCGCCAGGTCAATCTGAATTACCTGCACGAAGGCGAATACTTTGGTGAGTTATCGTTAATCGACGGAAAGCCCCGCTCTGCATCAGTCATGACCATCAGCGATTGCGAAATTATTCTGGTGTCGCGCGCCAGCGTGCAGGAGTTAATTCGCAAACATCCTGAATTTGCGCTGTTACTCCTGACCGAAGTTACCCGCCGTGTGCGCGAACTCACCGACAGCGTGAAAGATATGGCGCTGTTAGATGTGTATGGGCGCGTAAGCGCAGCACTGGAAAAATTGAGCGACGATAACAAGCGCATTCACAACCCCAAAGTTACCCATCAGGACATTGCCAATATGGTTGGTTCATCGCGCGAAATGGTGAGCAGGATAATGAAGCAATTATTAATTGGTGAATATATCGAGCAGTGTTCGGGCTATATCGAAATTAAAAAGCCATTGCCACGTTACTGGTAATCACATACTGCACAACAGGGATGTTACTCCTTTCACACTCCACTTTTCAGCAATACTGAATTAATTCAAACAGCAAAACCCCACCTGATCAAATTCATTGCAGCGCAAGCAACACCCGCATCCCCATCAAAATGAAATGCATAATTAAATTTCTCTGTTGATTTCAACAAAGCTTACTGTACTGGATAAAACACACACGTGATTACGACTTACTTAGGCTTTTTTTTAACACTTCAGGTTCTGAATTGTCGAAATCGCCTAATCCTAATTTATGCCGCTCCTGCTCCAACTCCAGATAGATGGCCTTTGCGCGCGCATCGATTTGGTTAAGTTGTTCAGAGCTGATCTTCAACTCCTCTTTATATAGAGTTTTGTACGTTTCTTTGAAGGCATTTATATTCGACATTGAGCCACTTGCGTCACCTCTCATAGACGCTACTTTTTGCAGAGCCATGACCTCAGTGACAAGACGCTCGCGACCTTCTGGTGTCTTATCTGTGTCGTTTCTCATAGCCTGAGCCTGCGCATCTGTCGCCAAGTGTGTAAGGGCAACAGTGGAGCCATACGTAGCTGCTTTGCGAAATTGCGCATGAGATTCTTCCGGCATACGCTCACGAGTGTAATTCGCTCCTAATACAAGCATGGCCTTGACATCACCAGAGTTTGATAAATCTTTCAGAGCCTCATCGCTGTAGGACTGATAAGTTTGGTAGTCCTCTCCGGCAATATAACCTCTTTCTTCCTGCCAGCGCACCAACGCCTGATACTCCGGAAGGTCGAGTTTTTGTTGCTCAACTTGCTCTGGGGCTTGTGCAGTGGGCAGTTCAGGTTTTTGAGTCGAAGGCTCAGATTGATCACCCTGCTTAACTTCCTGTAATTCATGAGCAATTACTTGCTGTGCAAGCGTCTCGTCCTGGTTGTTTGCTGAATTGCGTTGCTGCAAATAATAACCGTACGCAAAAAGCAGCAGCCCCACCACAGCCATCGCTAGCTTGATAGGTTTCTTTGATGCCAAGGCCATGTTTATTTCTCCTTAATTATTACAGTGCTTCACAACCGTCGTTCATTTTCTGATAAGTCACATTACACTGCGCTATGCCAGCATTATAAGCTCTGTCCATATCACCTTGACAGTCGGAACCCCATTGCAGAACAGCATAGCTTGAACCACCTAGCAGCAGAAAGGCGCCACCTTCGCCCTCAATTGCGGCCCAACCACCAGCAACCCCAAGCGCGCCTCCCAACCAAAATGCGCCCCGACAATACGTGGTATTTGCGGCGTGTACAACCGTTTGAGACTGGTTACAGCCTTGCCAATACGTGGTGGCGTCGTCCTTACATTGTTTGACTTTTCGCGCTTTGGCGGCATCTGCAGCAATCTGTTGCCTTATTACAGGATCAGCGCCATGGATTCTTGGACCACCGCTACCACCTATGCCGAGAGTGATAGAACCGCCATTATAGGTGCTTCCTTCATCTGGTCGAGTTCCAGTTACCTCGATTGTACCAAGATCGTCCGCATTTGCTGTAGAAACGGCCAAAGTAGCAATCGCGGCTAATGCAAAACTACTCCATATGCTCCTGTTTATTACTCTATTCATATTAACTCCATAATATTCCGTTAAAGGTTAAAATATCTCGCAAAAATCAAAGCTATGAAATAGCACTTCATCGTTTGCGGTGCGGAGATTATTTTTCGGCATCGGTAGCCGCAAGAGAGCTAAATGCCAGCAAATGAATTTGACGTTAAGAGCAACAAAAAACGGCAGTGAAGCGCCATAACTGTGCAAATCCGTGAAACGGTTCGTACGCAAATTTCAGCGCCCAGGGAACTACGACTTATCTAAACGTTTCGCTGGTGATTGCGGCAATTGTAGGCCTATGCAATCAGCCATTTCGTTTCACCGAAAATTCTAAATTGATCGCCTCTAAACATGTTTCCATCGTCCGTCGTTATTTATTGGGTAACTCATTAAATGATTTAGCATCCAATGCATACTCGGAAAAAGAGGACACCTCTCTGGGGCTTTACGGCAACTTGCAATGGCACGCTACCGACAAATTAGTAGTCGATATCGGCTTGCGTGTTTCTGATGAAGAAAGACGCAACGATGAAAACTACAATCTGATTTACCACCAGGGGATAGCACCGGAATTAAATCCGGTAGCGGTTAATAATGTGCAACTCGGTGGCTTTGATTCAACCACAGCAGGAACACTTTATTCAGGAAAAATCAGCGCCGCTAGCGCAGCGAATATTGGATTTCTCTCTCCCAGCAATACACCACAACAACGCGCCCTGGCCGATGCGGCCGCACAAAAATATTTTGGTGTAGCGAATTATGGCGATTTAACCGGCGCACAAGCGCGCCAATTAGCTTATGCAAAAGCCATTCGTTTTGGACGTATTAGCACACTGTACGACTCAACCGCCGCCGAGCCATTTAACGATACACTTTACACTACACATCTGAGCCCGAGTTACGCGTTTACATCTAACCACACCGGTTATATTTCCTGGCAACACGGAGAGAAAGCGGGCGTGTCGCAAATCGTTGGCGCCACCAAACTGGGCGGCACATCTTACCCGGTTAAAGCGGAACAAAATGAAACCTTTGAATTCGGATTAAAATCTGTTTTCCTCGATCAAACGTTAGTTGTAAACACCACTGTCTTTTATCAGGAAATTACTGACTATATTGCCAACCGTTTTGTGTTTGATGAAGTACAAACCCGCGTTAATAACGATGGCAATAATATTTACATTACTGCCATCGGCAATGTTCCCGAAGTGAGCGCCAAAGGCATTGAATTGGATATTGCCTACAACATTAATAACACCAGCATTCGTTTATCCGGCGCTTACAACGATTCGCGTTACGAGGATTTCAAAGAAGCCGGCAAACCGCTTGAACTCGGCGGAACCAGCACGCCGTATTATAATGTTAGCGGGCGTCGCTTGCCCGGTGTTGGGCCAACCAGTTTTAATGCATTTGTAGAACACACCTGGAGCTTCAGTAATAAACGCGAAATTTTTGCCAACGCCAATTACAACTACACCAGTAGTTATCTCACTGACCCGGCATTATCGCGCTACAGTAAAGTAGATAGTTATGGGCTCACCGATATTGGTGTGGGTTACGGCACCAGCGATGAAAAATTCCAGATCAGTTTGGTCGTAAAAAATGTATTTGATGTGGAATACGGTTATCAACCGCTGTGGAACATCGCCATTCCCAGTACACCGCGCTGGGCGGGGATTGCTATCAGTGGAAAACTATAAGTGAAAATAATAAGGGCCTGGAAAGGCCCTTATTATGTGCAGCAATATTTATTCAGAATCGCTCACAACTAAATGATCAACCAAACAACCCTGATTCATGCAACCAGCGCATCAATTGTGGCATCGGTAAAGCGCCGGAAACACGCTGCACTTCTTTTCCATGGTGAAACAAAATTAATGTGGGAATGCTACGAATATTCCAGCGTTGTCCAATACTCGGCACCTCTTCGGTATTGAGTTTTGCGAAACGAATATAAGGCTCCATACGCGCGGCAGCCTCTTCAAACACCGGCGCAAAACCCTGGCATGGGCCACACCAGGGCGCCCAGCAATCAACTAACACGGGGATATCATTCCCTTCCAATGTATTGGCGACATTACCGGGGTTTAATTCCATCGACTTGCCACTGAATAGCGGGCGCTTGCATTTACCGCAATTGGGTTTGTCTTCGAGACGTTCACCGGGTAAACGATTGGTGGAGAAACAGTGGGGACAATTAATCTGAACACTACTCATCGCTATTTCCATCTGCTGGGATTTAAGCGTAATGATGGGTATAGCCGCGCAGAACTTCAAGCATAAACTAAAAACCGACGCCAAAAAAATGCGAAACACGTCAGGTGCCGCGCATTTTTAATCAGTTAAATATTTTTCAATCCGTTAACTGACGGAGTAAAAAAATATTCACTGCCTTTGAGCCCCACAAATCCTTTAAATAATAAAGATACACTGTTTGCAGTCGATCCATATTGGGGAAACCACTGATGATCATTGCTTTGTCCCTGCCCAATGATTGGATCTATCCCAACATTACCTGATGGAAAATCTGGATTATTTGCCCAGGCTGTCTGCATAAACCGGAACTGCTGTTCAATGGATGATTGGTAACTCATGAACAATAAACCAACCCCATCACGCGGCTGATCAATAAATTCTTTGCTATCCGGATGCTGCAATCTCACACCATAAGTAATTCCGCGCCGCGCCATCTGCACACGTTTGTCAAATTCCAAACCACCCGGGCTTGATCCACGCGGATTGGTTTTACGAATATGTGAATGGAATGGACACTTACCGCCCTCAGCATCACCGTCGTAATTAAAATTATTGGTTACAGGTGCGCCTTCAGGCTCGGCACTTTGCACCAGCGATGTTCCATCTTCAAAACGGCCAACCACCTGGGCTCCTGCACGCTCCTTGTCTGCACCTTGCAAATGTAATTTATGGGCCAGGACTTCTTCTGCTGCTTTAAAATCGGCAACATTTTGTTCCAGTTTTCGAAATACAAAATAACTTCCAAAACCAGAGCTACCCAGCGGGTCTTTTATTAACACCTGCTCAAGGTGAGCCTTGGGGTCATAGTGATTAACACCACCGCGACGGGCAATTTTTTCTGCGCGAATCTGACTTGTTAGCAATAAAGGTTGCGAGCGTCCATCAACATAGCCAAAGTGCTCCACACCTTCACCATCGGCGTTTCTATAGCCACGCCCTGATTGCACATACACTACCGATAACGGGCTGGATTCCACGGCAAAATCTGCCACGTAATTACCCAGGGTGCGCGCAAGCTCCACCTCATCGTGATATGCCAGCAACAACAGAACATGTGATTGTTCCAACAACTCTGTTTGCCAGGATTTTGTTTCTCCGCCATCCAATACCGCGGCATCGTTGCGTACACCATCAATAAATGGCTGGTCAGATGTAAATTTTTCGCCGTGCCCCAAAACATCCAACCCGGCCTTGCTCAGGAAGGCCAAATAAATAATACCGCCTGGCACCTGATTTTTTTTAAAATTTTCCACTTCAATATGCTGGGTGTACGCGTCACTAATGGGATAATCACGCAAAAATAGACGTGTACCGCCTACATCTTTAATTTTTAAAAAAAGCAAAGCTACATGTTCACGTCCATGGCCTTTTAGAATATTGGCCTGCAAGTTTTTCAAAAAATTTATTTTTTCCTCATCAAAAGATTCATCATCAAACGGTTGCTCAAGACTGATTGGCATTTTCTGCTCCTTGTTTAGTTAAAAAAGGTTATGGCTAACTATTCAAGCAATAAAGCGTGAATAAATACGGACCTGTGCCAGATAAAGCAGGATTCCAGATTCATAATGTGCTCAATACAAAAAGAAAACTCCCCCCATTTGGGGGAGAAATTCACAGCAAAGCAGTGTTAGCACCCGGATGATGGAAATTGTTGCAATCGCAACATGGAAAAAAGCAGGTAATAAAAAAGCCCGCTCGTGTGCAACCCAAGGGGTAGGAGCAACACAGCGGGCAAAGAGCAACTCTTTACAATGAAGGGTTTAAAGAGTCGGTTTCCAAAACCAATACAATTGAAAAACCATTCGTGCCATTAAAAACAAGCCAAGAATGCTTAGGGTTACTTAAGGATTACTCGCTACAGGATTTTGTTGTAACTCCCAACCACCGCCCAGGGTTTTATACACAGCAACCAGATTTAATAGCACCTGCATATCACTCTGCGCCAATTGTGCACTTACGTTTAACTGCGAACGTTCGGCATCCAATACGGTTAGGAAATCGCTACTGCCCACTTCAAATTTTTTGCGCGCAAAAAACGCGGCCTGATTGCTGGCTGCCAATGCGCGTTGTAAACCGGTGCGGCGCTCTTCTTCGCGTGCAAAATTTTGCAAAGCGTTATCAGTTTCTTCCAATGCCACCAATACGCGCTGTTCAAATTCAGCAATACGTTGATGCGTGCGCGCATCGGCAGCATCAATTTGTGCATCTACTCGCCCGAGATTAAATGCCGCCCAATGGATGCGCGGTGTAAATGAAAAAGTTTCCGTTTCCTGATTACCCAGGCGATCCCAATCCGTAGAGAGATATCCCAAACCACCCGTAAAACTGATACCGGGATACAAATCCGCTACACGAATATTGTATTCCGCAACCGATCCCGCCAACGCCTGTTCTGCACGGCGAATATCGGGGCGGCGCTTTAATAAATCCGCCGGATTTCCCACCGCAAACGACGCTGGGATTCCCGGCAATGATTTCACTTCCGCTAACGAGGTTTTCAATTGCTCCGTGGGCGTGCCGGTTAATACACCAATGCGATTAAGCGATGTATTCACTTGTGCTTGCAGCGCCGGAATAGTTGCGCGCGTTAATTCAAGCTGCGCTTCCGCGCGCGCTACGTCCAATTGATCACCGCGCCCCACTTCTTCAAAACGCTGGGTTAGTTGCAGCGATTCTTGTTGATTTTTGGCGTTACGCTCGGCGACATCCAATAAATATTGATTGCCACGCAAACTGATATACGCACTGGCAACTTCTGCTGCAACACTGACTTGTGCTGCTTGCAGATCTGCCTTACGCGCAGCAACCTGGGCTTTGGATAATTTCACGCCGTTGCGCACACGACCAAAAATATCCAGCTCCCAACTTGCATCAAACCCCGCTTGAAATGTCTCCGTAATCGGAGCATTGATATCACCACTAATATCTACACTCTGCCGCTGACGTGTACCGCTTGCATTAGCTTCAACTGTCGGATAGCGATCCAATTTGCTATTCCGCAAATAGGCGCGCGACTCTTCCAATGATGCCTGTGCGATACGAATGCTGTGGTTGTGTTGCAATGAATCCGCAATCAATTGATTTAATTGCGCGTCTTGCAATTGCGCCCACCAATCAGCAACCGGTTTTTCTGCACTCACTCCCTGCGGCAATGTAAATGCCGCAGGTGCTGTTGGTAATTGTGCAAGTTGTTGCGCGTTTTCTACTGATTTAAATCCGCTGCATGCACTGATCATCAGCGGCAAGAGCGCAACAGCAAACACTTTAACCAAGTTTTTTTGATTCATGCTTTCACCTCGTGATGAACAATTGCTGGTTGTTGCTGAAAGTTTTCAACAGACTCATCGTGATGATGATATTTGCGATTACCTTCCAGCTTGCGCAACAACACATAAAACATTGGCGTAAAGAACAAACCAAAGAAAGTCACACCTAACATACCGGAGAACACCGCAATCCCCATTACGCTACGCATTTCTGCACCAGCACCAGTTGAGAAGACCATTGGCAACACGCCCATAATAAATGCGAAGGAGGTCATCAATATCGGACGCAAACGCATGCGGCTGGCGGTGATTGCTGCCTCATAGGTTTGCATGCCGCGAATCTCCAATTCCCGCGCAAATTCCACAATCAAGATAGCGTTCTTGCTGGCGAGGCCGGCGAGTACAAACAAACTGATCTGGGTAAAGATATTGTTATCGCCATTGGTAATCCACACACCGAAGAGTGCAGACAAAATCGACAGCGGAACAATAGTCACTACTACCAATGGCAACGCCAGACTTTCGTATTGCGCGGCCAACACTAAAAACACCAGCAATAAACACAGCGGCAAAATATAAATCGCGGTGTTACCGGCTAATACTTCCTGATAAGTTAAGTCAGTCCACTCATACACAATACCGGCAGGCAATACTTCATCCAGAATTTCAGCAATTGCATCTTGCGCCTGACCGCTGGAATAACCGGGTGCAGCGTTGCCGTTGATATCTGCTGCCAAATAACCGTTGTAATGGGCAGCACTTTCAGGACCATAACTTTCTTTCATACTCAATACTGCACCCAAGGGCACCATATCGCCTTGCGCATTGCGTACTTTTAAATTCAACGCATCTTCCGGTGTATTGCGATACGGCGCATCCGCTTGTGCAATCACTTGATAAGTACGGCCAAATTGATTGAAATCATTCACATACAACGAGCCCAAATAAACTTGCATGGTGTCAAAAATTTCTTTCACATTTAACCCAAGCTGTTTGGCTTTGGTGCGATCCACATCGGCGTACAATTGCGGCACATTGATTTTGTAGTTGGAGAATACACTCGCCAGTTCAGGTCGCTGCATCGCCTTTTGCTGCACTTGTGCAACGACTTCCGCAAGCTTCTCGTAACCTAAACCGGCACGATCTTCAATTTGCAATTTAAAACCGCCCGTTGTGCCCAAACCACGCACCGGTGGCGGTGGGAAAATCGCAATAAATGCTTCTTCAATACCGCCAAATTTCATTTGCAGTTTTTGCGAAATTGCCGCTGCAGAAAGCTCATCACTGGTACGTTGATCAAAATCTTTCAATGGGAAAAACACAATACCGGCACTGGAACTGTTGGTGAAACCGTTAATACTCAAGCCGGGGAACTGCACCGCATTTTCTACACCCGCTTCCGCCAAACCAATTTCACCCATTTCACGAATCACTTTTTCAGTGCGATCCAGGGTTGCACCATCGGGTAACTGCGCGAACGCGATCAGGTATTGTTTATCCTGTGCAGGCACAAAGCCTTTAGGAATAATATTGAAACCTACTACTGCAATTCCCAATAACACAGCATAAACACCAACCGCCGCCATTTTGCGACCGAGAATTTTTCCAACTTTTGTTGAATAATTTCCGGAAGCACGCGCAAAACTGCGATTGAACCACGCAAAGAAACGACCAAACACTTTATCCATACCAATGGTCAGGCGATCTTTCGGCTCGTTATGGCCTTTTAATAACAATGCAGCCAATGCCGGGCTTAAGGTCAGCGAATTAATCGCAGAAATTACGGTAGAGATCGCAATGGTCAACGCAAATTGTTTATAGAACTGGCCAGTCAAACCACTTACAAAGGCAATAGGCACAAACACAGCAATCAAGGTTAACGAAATCGCGATAATCGGTCCGCTGACTTCCTGCATTGCTTTGTAGGTAGCCGCAATGGGTGTTAGCCCTTCTTCAATATTCCGCTCGACGTTTTCCACCACCACAATCGCATCGTCAACCACAATACCGATTGCCAACACCAGACCAAACAGTGAGAGCGTGTTAATAGAAAATCCGAATGCCCACATCAACGCAAAGGTACCGATAATTGAAACCGGAACGGCCAGCAATGGAATAATGGACGCGCGCCAGGTTTGCAAAAACAGAATCACTACTACCACAACCAACGCGAGCGCTTCGAGCAAGGTTTTAATTACCGCTTTGATCGAACTTTTTACGAAAATTGTCGGATCATAAACAACGTGATAATCCACACCTTCCGGAAACCGTTTTTTCAATTCCGCCATGGTGGCACGAACGTTATCGGAAATTTGAATTGCGTTAGCACCGGGTGCCTGGAAAATCGGGATAGCCACGGCAGGCTGACTATCGAGCATGGAGTTCAATGCAAATTCAGATGCACCCATCTCAACACGCGCAACATCTTTCAAACGCGTGATTTCACCATTGCTGCCCGCGCGAATAATAATTTCACCAAATTCTTCGGGATTATCCAAACGGCCTTTGGCATTAACCGGCAATTGCACATCCACCAGGTCAGTTACCGGCGCACCACCAATAATACCGGCCGCAACCTGTACGTTTTGTTCGCGAATTGCATTAACAACTTCATTCGCGGTGAGATTTTTCTCGGCAATTTTTTCCGGATTCAACCAGATACGCATGGCGTAATCGCCCGAACCGAACAAGCGCACCATGCCAACGCCCTGGACTTTAGCGAGTTCATCTTTAATGTTCATCAAAGCGTAATTGCGCAGATAAAGTTCGTCATAACTTTTATCCGGTGAAATTAAATGCACCACCATGGTTAAATCGGGCGAACTTTTCACAACGGTCACACCGCGCTGGCGCGTTACATCAGGCAGGCGAGGTAATGCTTGCGAAATACGGTTTTGCACCATTTGTTGTGCAAGATCAGGGTCCGTACCGATCCTGAAAGTTACCGTTAACGTCAAACGACCATCGGTAGTTGCTTGCGAAAACATGTACAACATATTTTCGGTACCGGCCAACTGTTCCTCCAATGGTGTTGCAACCGTTTCTGCAATCACTTTCGGATTTGCACCGGGATAGGATGCATTGACGACAACCGAAGGCGGCGATACATCGGGATATTCCGATATCGGTAATTGAAACATGGCGATGAAGCCAGCGATAAAAATCAGTAGTGAAATCACTCCGGCAAAAATGGGGCGATCCACAAAAAATCTGGATATGTTCATGGTGTACCTGCCAGCTTTTATGGCCAGGGTCTTATAGAGACCGGGGTTTTAATGGGATGAGTTTGGAGAGCACCGGTAGCATTTACCGGTGTCTCGCTGTGCTCTTTCAAAAATTAAATTGTGTTACAGAATTTCAGATAGCGCGCTGAATCAGAAAAACGGGACTAATGAATTGACGCCACACGCGTATCTTCTTCATCCACTTTTTTTGCTACAGCAACCGTAGGATTCACGACACTTTTCGGTCGCACATGGGAGAGGCCATTAACAATGACTTTTTCACCGGCGTTCACACCAATCTGAATAACACGCTGACCCTGGTAATGATCGCCAAGGGTAACTTCGCGATAATTAGCGGTATTGGTTTCATCGACAACCAACACATATTTTTTGCTTTGATTGGTACCAATTGCACGCTCTGGCACTAATAACGCCTGAACTTTTTCCGCCGATCCTAAACGCACATTGGCAAACATTCCCGCGGTTAATGCACCATCTTTATTATCAAAAATAGCACGGGCGCGAATGGTGCCACTGTTGGTATCCAAGCGATTATCGAATGCATAAATATGGCCTTCGTAACCAGCTTCCTTATCACCGGCAAGACTCAATTCCACCGGCATGGCTTGTACATCTTTGGTGTTGCGCACCAACTGCACATAGGTGGCTTCGTCCACATTAAATTCGGCGTAGAGCTTGTCGTTAGCAACAATTTGCGTAAGTACCGGTGCATTCACACCTGCATCCACAACGTTACCGACGGTGAGCTCGGCGCGACCAACACGACCGGAAATCGGTGCGCTGATATGGGCGTATTCCAGATCAAGTTTTGCCTGGTTCAATGCAGCATCCGCTTGCTTTACATCCGCCTGGGCAACTTGATGGGCGCTCAGGGCAGAATCGTAAACACTTTGCGATACCAGTTTTGCACCAATCAATTGTTCAGCGCGGGTCAGTTCATCCTGCGCGAGCTTTGCGCGTGATTGGGCAGTCGCTAATTGCGCTTGTGCACGTTGTACCGATGCCTGGTGCGGGCGCGGATCAATTACAAACAATGGCTCGCCTTTTTTCACTTGCTGGCCTTCGGTAAACAGCACTTTCTGGATAGTGCCGCCAACCAGAGGTTTAATTGCTGCACTCTCTACCGGCGCCAGGCGACCGGAGAATTCAGCCCAGGAGCGGATTTCCTGAGGCTGCAAAACAACGATATCAACTGCCGGGGCAGGCGGTACGGCTGCGGGAGTTGCTGCGACCACACCCGAGACATAATGGACACTGGCAATACCTGTCAGTATGGCAATTGCAGCGTAGGTAATAACTTTGCGAGATAAAATTGTGCTGGACATGATGGGCTCCTGTTGCTATTGCAAATCAATGGCGAGTTAAGCTCCCTTTGGGAAAACAAAAACGGAGAGGTGAACCGGACATTTCGGCAAACTATACATACCGGTTGGTATGCTGGTCAATCGAATTTTTTATTTCGCCGGATTTACACCGCAAATCCAGACGCCTGAATCGGCTAAAACCCCAGTAAAATCAAGGGATTTACGCAGTTGCAGGAATTTTTCTAAACCGGTATCTTTCCCGTACCGGCGGTTTAAAGCACTAGTATCCGATTGAAAAACATACCACCCGGTATCATAATAACCACAACGTTTGTACGCCCACTTTGTATGAGTAACCCTTTTTATGAACTCCCCTGACACTCGCACACTGCTATTGGAAACCGCGCTGGACCTGATCTGGACCAGCAACTACAGCGCTGTGGGCGTAAATGAAATCTGCAAGCAAGCAGGTGTCACCAAGGGAAGTTTTTATCACCACTTTGAATCCAAAGCCGAATTATTCTGTGAGGCGACCAGTCACCACTGGGAGAAAATTCGCCAGGATATGGATTGCATGCTTTCGCCCATCAATACACCACTCGAGCAATTGGAAAATTGGTTGCAGTTTATTTATGTGAATAAAGTGGGCGAAGATAAAGACAATGTCCCCGGTTGCGCTTTTTTTAGTGCAGGCATGCAGGCGGGTTGCAGTGAACCGCGCATTACTGAAACGTTGCAGCTGATGACTGAGCGCGGCGCAAAATATAATCAAGCGCTGGTACGCAGTTTATTGGGCGGTAATTATTTAAATGAACAAAAAGATATCGAACAAACCGCGCGCCTGATGCAACAATATGTTCAAGGCTTGATTACCCACGCACGTGTCACGCGCAACATTGATAACGTACGGGATGATTTGCCGATTGCAATTTATCGCTTGATTGGATTAAAACCGGAATTCTGGTTTAGCGCTAGACCCACCTGGCCCTGCTCAGGCGGTGAAAAATAATTTGTTACATAGATTTACCTAAAAAATACGAAAAGATTAAGGACAATTAATTTATTTTTTACTATCCCCCAGATATTTACTAACGTAGTCCAGAAAACAGGAAATGCGTGAAGCCAACGCAGTATTGCGATAATAGACTGCATTTACCGGCTGCAATACCTCCACTGTATCTTCAATTAGTATCTCAACCAGATGGCTATTTTCCCTATCTGCTTGCGTCATAAAATCCGCGAGACAAACAATTCCTTCACCAGCTAACGCCAATTGCCGCAAGGTTTCTCCACTCGATGCAAGCACTTGCGGTGTGATAACAAATCGATCTCCTTGCGCATTTCGTAACGGCCACGCATTCAAGGATTCGGGACGCGAAAAACCAATCAAGCGATGGGACAACAAATCAGCTGGCGATTTCGGCTCACCCATTTCACGCAAATAATCCGGACTTGCGAGAATACGCAAGCGATTAGTCATTAATGGGCGCGCATGTAAACTTGAATCGCTGAGCACCCCAATGCGAATAGCGATATCGGTGCGATGCTCCAATAAATCGATAATTTGATCATTGGTATTTAATTCAAGTTCGATATCCGGAAAGCGCATACGAAAACCGCGCACCAATGGCACCAACACATGCAGCATAAATGGCGAGGCAGCGTTAACACGCAACAAACCCGCCGGCAATTTGCGGCGGATTTCCATTTGCTCTTCCGCTTCCTCCACTGCACTAATAATTTTGCGAGCCTGTGCGAGGAACACTTGCCCCTCTTCGGTTAATTCCAAACGGCGCGTGGTGCGGCGCATTAAAGTGACCTCCAGCTTTTCCTCCAAACGCGCCAACGCCCGACTCAATGCCGAGACTGTTTGCCCCAACTGGTCCGCAGCGGCGGTGATCGAACCGGTATCCACCACCCGCATAAATGCCTGCATTTCATCGAGTGTTGTTTTCATCATTCGCCTCATTGTTGAGTTTTTCGCAAAAATCTTATGCAGATAACCCTATTTTTCTGCAAATATCGGCGCGCGACAATAGCTTCATCGCCCATTTGCAGCTATTGAGGAAAGTTTTATGCGTATCCCTATCGCCTTGCTGGCGCTGACCATCAGCGCCTTTGCCATAGGCACTACCGAGTTTGTGATTGTTGGTTTGATCCCGACTATCGCTACCGATTTGCACGTCAGCCTGCCCTCTGCAGGATTGCTCGTCAGCCTTTACGCCTTGGGCGTTGCCGTTGGTGCACCGGTGCTAACGGCGCTCACCGGAAAATTGCCTCGCAAATTTTTGTTACTGGCTTTAATGCTGTTATTCACGCTGGGCAACCTTGTGGCCTGGCAAGCGCCGGGTTATGAATCACTGGTGATTGCGCGAATCC
The DNA here is from genome assembly GCA_021151825.1 of Cellvibrionaceae bacterium. Lineage (GTDB taxonomy): Bacteria > Pseudomonadota > Gammaproteobacteria > Pseudomonadales > Cellvibrionaceae > Cellvibrio. Next base: position 55,088 of record JAGKWQ010000010.1, on the reverse strand, counting down.
TGACTGGCCTTGCACACGGCGTTTTCTTTTCTATCGGTGCAACTATCGCTACCAATTTAGTTTCCAAAGATAAAGCGGCCAGCGCGATTGCCATTATGTTTTCCGGCCTCACCGTGGCGTTGGTGACCGGCGTTCCGCTGGGTACGTTTATCGGTCAACATTTTGGTTGGCGTGCAACATTTTTAGCGGTGTCGTCATTAGGTGTAATTGCTTTTCTTGCAAGTCTGTTATTTATTCCGCGTAATTTACAACACAATCAACCGGCGTCGGTTTTGCAACAGTTGCAGGTGTTAAAACAACCGCGCTTGCTGTTGGTATATGCGATGACTGCCGTGGGTTATGGAGGTACGTTTATCGCGTTTACATTTCTCGCACCGATCCTGGAACAAATTACTGGCTTGAGTAATAGCAGTGTCGCGCTGGTATTACTGGTGTATGGAGTATCGGTTGCTGTGGGGAATATTTGGGGAGGAAAGCTCGCCGACAAAAAAGGCCCAATTCCTGCGCTGCAGATTATTTTTACAGGCCTGGCATTAGTATTGTTTGTATTTACCTTCACCGCTGCAAATCCCTGGTTCGCGATTGCAACGGTTTTGGTCTGGGGCGCATTTGCATTTGGTAATGTACCGGGCTTGCAAGTATATGTAGTGCAACAAGCAGCACATCACGCACCACAGGCTATTGATGTTGCATCAGGTTTGAATATCGCCGCCTTTAATGTGGGAATTGCGCTGGGCGCATGGGCCGGTGGATTGATTGTGGCTAACTGGGGTTTGCAACATACACCCTGGATAGGTGGATTGATTGTTGTAGGCGCACTTTTACTGACGCGCTGGAGCGGTAAGCTCGACAAAGCCAATCCACTGCCAACGGAATTACCCGGGAACTCGATTCTCAGTTCTCATTAATATTGATCACGTTGCTATCACCTTTTTTAAAAAGTTTTTTGGAGATAAGTTATGAATATTGCGAATATTCCACCCTTCGGCCTGGGCACATTTCGCTTGAAAGACCAGCAAGCATTTGATGCTGTTTATAACGGTATTGAGCTTGGTTACCGCCATATCGATACTGCGCAAGCCTACAACAATGAAGCGGATGTCGGTAGGGCAATTAAAGCCAGCAAAGTTTCGGCGAATGAATTATTCGTTACCACCAAAATTTGGATCGACCGTTTTGCAGAAGGAAAATTAATTCCCAGCTTGAAAGAAAGTTTACATAAATTGCAATTGGAACGCGTGAACCTCACCCTGATTCATTGGCCGTCGCCCAATGATGAAATTCCGGCAGCGGTTTATCTGGAGCAATTGCTGCATGCGAAACGGGAAGGTTTAACTGAATTGATCGGCATCTCCAACTTCACGATCAAACATACACAGGAAGCGATCGACACTATTGGCGCCAATGAAATTGCAACCAACCAGATTGAAGTACATCCCTTTTTGCAAAATCGCAAATTGATTCATTTCCTGCGTGAACAAGGCATTCACGTAACGGCGTATATGCCGCTCGCGGTGGGAAAGGTGTTAAAAGAGCCGGTAATCCAACAGATTGCAGAGGCCCACAAAGCAACACCCGCGCAAATTGCATTGGCGTGGTCGTTACAACAAGGTTTTGCGGTAATTCCATCATCGACCAAACGCGAGAATCTGCAGAGTAATTTGCTCGCGGCGAATATCACATTAACCGATGAAGAAATAAAAGCGATTGCAGAATTGGATAACGGTGACAGGATTGCCAATCCAGGTTTTGCACCGGAATGGGATTGAACCTTCGCCTGAATTTTCTCGAGCCCAGATTTGCGATCAGATTCTTTGTTTAAAAATTCGCGCTCCATGGATCGCGAAAGGAAGCTCCATGGATGGATTTATGCGTTTTTCATAAGCCACATATCCATGTGGCTTATTCTGCGGGTAGCTTTGCTGTGTAAATTGTTCCTGCAATTTATCGACACAAAGGGCTGAACATAAAACGGGCTACAAGGTGCAAGTTGTTTTTTACAAGTTAAAGTTTAACCCGCAACCCCATACGAGTAAGACCTGCGCCAATCAACATAATCACGCACGAAAAAAACAAGCTCCAGATAATCCCCAACACCCCCGAATCAAACATGTCCGGCCGAAAATAAAACCCGACAATTCCCCCAAGCGCAAATAAAATGTACGGCAAAATATAAACCAGCAGGGGATTGGTTGCAGAGGGCTCAAAGAATTTAGTCCAGGCACGCTGCTGCTTGATATCAACCAACCAATACACCACACCAAAAATTACACAGCAGAAAAATACACTAAACAACCCCCAACTCGGAGTAGACCAAATTTTAGAGATTGGAAAAAATTGCCAGCTCGCCAGTGCCAATAAACCTGTTAACGCCGCAAATAACCAATAATATCTGGCCTTCTGCGCAGCAAATTGCGGGGCATAAAATAATTGCGACAAAATAACGCCGGCCAACACGATCGCCGCGTGCGTGTAATTACCACCCTGCTCTTTTAACAATGCAAGCAACGGTGCACTGGTTGCATCTGCTTTAAATGAAATAGCAAATAACCCGAGCAACACCAGTGCAATAATTGCCAGTGTTAATATGCGAGCCGATGCCGAAACAATATTACGGCACAACAAAAAAATCGTGCCCGCAATTAAATACGCCCAACCAATTAACCCGAGAATTCCCCACCATTGTGGTGTCATCCCCGTATCATCCGGGCCTTTATACATCCACCACAGCATCACCAAACCCGCAACACCAATTAACTTTGCACCGGTCGCCAATGCGAGAGAAAGATGTTTGGGATAATTTGACCAGATCAACAACACATAGATAAACATCAACAACGACCACAACGGCATGGAGATTCCCATCGCCGCTTTGTCATAACCGGATTCGGCATTTACCATAAACACACCGATCACAATCAGACCCAAGCTGCGCAGTGCAATGTGTTTAAAAATCTCCAGCGTCGAATCACCTTTATTAGCGCGCGCCTGGATCGCAAACGGAATAGACATACCGACAATAAATAAAAACGCCGGGAAAACCAGATCCACAAATGTCATACCATCAACATCGGCAGGAAGGTGCTTCATCCACTGGGGTATATCTGTCACACCTGCCAGCTCGTTAACAAACACCATGGTAAAAATGATGATGCCGCGAAAGACATCAATAGATAAAACGCGATTGGATAGCGCCGCACTGGCGCTTGCTGCTGGTGAATTCATAATGCCTGCCCGATTGCTATTTATAAGAATTATGTAAAACGGAGCGACAATAACGGAGCCAATCCTGTGGCTGCAAGCGATAAAGACAACGTTGACTTATTTTTTACACTTTTCAACAAAAACCAGCGTCAAAACAAAAAAGCCCGCAGTAATGTGCGGGCTTTTGTAACACAACGCGGAATCAATTACTCGTGGTGATGGCCACCGGCACCATGAGCATGTCCATGCGCCAACTCTTCTTCCGATGCATCGCGTACATCAACTACTTCCAATTCAAATTCCAGGTTTTTGCCCGCCAGTGGATGGTTGCTGTCGATATCCACGTTGAACTTACCCACTTTCAACACGATTGCTTCCCATGGCCCCTGTTGAGTATTCACAGCAACTTTAACGCCGGGCTTCAATTTGTTTTTGATTTTTTCGTGATCGAGCAAATGTTTAATCGGGATGCGTTGCACGGCACCTTCTTTACGCTCGCCATAACCTTGCTCCGGGGTAACGCTAACGGTCACTTTATCGCCTTTGGTTTTACCATCAAGTGCGCTTTCCAGCACTGGCAGCAAGTTGTTGTGGCCATGCAGATACAGGGTTGGATCTGCATCGTAAGAAGTTTCCAATTGCTCGCCGCCAGTTTCGTTCAGGCGGTAATGAAAGCTGACAACTTTGTCGGCAGAGATTTGCATGATAGCTCCAGAAATAGGTTTCGATTTTTGAGGGCGCGGATTGTCGCTGATTTATTGGTCGGGCGCAAAGCTTGTCTGGAGGGCACGTATCCATATTGCGAGCGTGTGCAATATCCATAAAAAAGCCCGCCGAAGCGGGCTAAAGGGGAGACAACAAACATTTAGAGGGAATTGAGGAACGCTTTTAAGGCGGTGCGATCGGCGCTTGATAAGGCTTCATATTTCAGGCGACTGTTAGTCGCCTCGCCGCCGTGCCACAGGATGGCTTCATCCAATGAATGAGCGCGACCATCGTGCAGGTAGCGAACACTTGCGTCATTGCCCGCCGAGGTTCCGCTTTGCACGTACTTCAAACTACCCAATCCCCACAAAGGAGCAGTGCGCCACATAGTTGCCGAAGCGCCGTCTTGCGGCAGGGAATCCGCCAGATCCGGGCCCATGTCATGCAGCAACAGATCGGTGTACGGACGAATGGTTTGATTGCGCAACTCGGCAAAAGGATGGGTATCGCCAGTGACCAGCGCTGCTTTATGGCACGCCACACAAGTGGCATTTTCAAACACGGTTTTACCCTGGACGATTTGCCCCTGGTTCACATCGTGCTCCACCGATACACGCATACCTGCCGGATAACCGCTGCGATAACTGCGCTGCGCTGGCACCCCGAGCAATTGCAGGTAGTTGGTCAAACGGGTCAATTCCAGCTCGGACACGTGAGTCGCAACGCCGGTTTGATGGCAATTGGTTTCGGTCTTCTGGCAAGAGCGAGCGGGATACACCGGTGAGGTCACTCCCAAATCTTGCACAAAAGCTTCAGCTGCCTGATGACGCACACTCACTTTCGCCGCCTTCCAGCCAAAACGGCCTAACTGGGTTGTACCGGTTTCGGGGTTTTTGACAAAGTTGGCTTTACCACGAACGCCATCACCATTCGCATCGTTGGCATCCACATTGGCGAGGATGGTTTCTTCCGGAATCGCTTCCAGTAAACCCGCACCGATCACTTGTGGCGCCTGACGTACGGAATACAACTGCGGTACCGGCCCCGAGAACTCATACACCGGCTTGTGCATATCCACGCGTGTACCATCGCTGAGGAAGCGCGGAGTTACATCGTAACGCTGCAGTTTCACCGTATTGTTCACCACACCTTTTTGCAGGATGTTAAAGCCGTAGGTTGGATCAGGCAGGTTGCCGGGCGCCCCCGTTAATACCGACAGCGTATCCAGCGCCTCGCCGGCAACAGCAGCTTTACTGCGTCCATTCAATTGGTGACAGGCGATACAACGCACATCGTTGTAGTTACTGCCCAATTGATTCACGTGCTCGGTAAACACGGGGTTCTGCGCCGGGAACTCCGAGTGCTGGCCATTCGCAAATGAGGTATGGAACAAGCGGCGTCCTTTGAGGAAACGATCGGTGTTGCGAATACCGATATTGTTCGCCATTTGCTGGAATACGCGATAAGGCTCTTCGGAATAGTTGTAAGACACGCTGGTCTCACCGCCAAGCAACGCATCATCCGGTACCGGCACTGAATCCAGGTTCGGCGCTACGCCATACCAGGGGCGCACACCCTCACCCACTACATACAACTGCTCGAAGGAGTAATAGCGCGAGCCGCCACCATCGACGCGCGCGCGGTTATCTGATTCACTCATTTCCACCAGGCGCGGCGCCGGCGCCAGTTCGATACGATCACCCATTACCAACGGGCGATGCGGGTCTTTACCGGTGTTCCAGTAGGAGTCCACATCCATATAGCAGTCTTCATTGCCGCCATCGAAGCAGCGCGGCAAATTGCCTTCCTTCAAGTTGTTGAAACCGTAGTTCAGCGCCCAGCCAAATTCAGTCACGGTGGGGTCGCTGGAGTTGCGGAACAAGCTAAAGGTAGTGCCGAAGAAAGTGCCTTCGTTGATCAGCATAGTGATGCGGATATTTTTTCCACCTGCCGGTATGGTGTCGCGCACTTTCAAACCGAAAGAGCGATTCTGGAAATAAAACGGTGGATAGGTGAAGTAGCGTCCATCTGCTTCATTGGGCGATAACCAGGCTTCGCCGCGTTCGCGCGCATGGCGTTCGGTGGAACGCATACCAATCAGGGTCACGAGTGTTCCATCCGCTTCGCGATACTGGATCTGTTCAGTAACCTGGGTGCCTTCGGGAAACAACGGAACGTATCCTACCGGCGCTGCGCGGCTGGATGAAGATGAACTCAACGTCGATGACCGTGACGATGAAGAACTGCTACTGGCATTAGTCCCGCTGCCAAATACTTTCAGTTCAAAAATCGAATAGCCCCAGGCATTGCCCGACGCCGGCTTGGTCGCATTGATACGCACGTAACGATAGCTGCCACTGACGGCAAAGGTATCCGTACGGTTGCCAAAAGTGCCGCCGGTTTTTTGCGCGAGGGTGGTCCAGGTCGAATTATTGTTGGAGCCTTGTACCTGGTAAATCTCCGGGTTGGCCGCTTCCCAATCCACAACTACCTGAGTCAAATTGGATGCACTGCCAAGATCCACCGTAATCCAGCTCGGGCTAACACCATGAGAGGATTCCCAGCGGCTGTAACCGGAGCCATCCACAGCATCTTTTGCAGCGCGCAGTTCGCTGCTGGCTGATACCGGTTTGTTTAATGCAAGATTGGTTTGTGCCAGTGCAGTAGTGGTCAACGGCAGGGTACACGCCAATGCAGCCCCCGCCATTAGCAGGCGCTGCAACACCCGCATCGAGTTGATAATTAACATGTGATTTTGCCTCTCTATCTATTGTTATTCGAGCGATTGATATAAACCCACCTGCACTACAACGACAGGTGAAGCTAAACAACCGGACTAGTGTGGAAGCAAAAAAATAAATAGCGTTCGCACAATCCGCACGAACGAAAATTTTAGCGTTCGACTAACGCGTGCCAGACAAACCTGGCATCAAAAAACAAAGGTATTTCACAAACTACCTGACAATTTGCGCAGTTGCTCACAGCCGTAAAAAGTGCGACTGCCGGGGAGAATGCACAGGCATTTTTTTTGCGTGCATCCCAGTATTCATCAATAAGACGGGATTGCGTATCATGGGCGCCCCATATAAGGATTCGCCATGCAGCCATTACCTGAACTCCAACGCTCACTGCAATTACTGCAATCAGGGCACGTCCATTTGTGGCTGCTGGATGTGCGCCAATTCAACAATGTTCTGGCTGAACAAACACTCTTATTAATGAGTAGTGATGAACGCGAACGCGCACAAAAATTTATCCGCGGCAAAGAGGAATATATCGCCAGCCGTTGGTTACTGCGTAAAGTGCTGGGACAGTACCTGCAACAAGCACCTGCATCACTGGTGTTTAGCCGCGGAGAAAAAGGCAAACCCTACATCGCTAACAATTCGATCAGATTCAATTTAAGCCATAGCGACCATTGGGCAGTACTTGCGTTGGCGCAGGATATGGAACTGGGAGTGGACATTGAGCAAATCCGTAACTCTCGCGATTTGTTAGGCATCGCTGAAAACTACTATCATCCTGATGAATTTGCCCAACTGCGCCAGCGGCAAGGCGATGAAGAGCTGCGTTTTTTTTACCAGTTATGGACCTTGAAAGAAGCGCTCCTGAAAGCAATGGGAGTGGGTATTTCAGCAGGACTGGAAAACCTTAATTTTAATTTACAGGATGGGATATCAGTCAGCCTGTCGCCCGGCTTGCGAGCGCAATCGACCACTGATAAATGGCAGTTTCATCAATGGCAACTGCCCGATACCAGTTATTGTGCACTGGCTGCTGCCAGTGCTGATTTACCGCAAACCTGCTGGTTCGATTCACTACAAGCACTGGCCTGACCAGGAAGTCCGCACAAGGTTTTTACTTGACTCTCAGGTCTCCACTGCTAGCATGGCCGCCATTATCACACCTCCGATAAATAAGAAGATTCCATGCTGCCATTCCATGAGGCGGTGAAAGACGATTTCACTGCGGTAAACCAACTGATTATCGACAAACTCCATTCCGACGTCGGCCTGGTAGAAAATATCGGCCATTACCTGGTGGAGGCCGGCGGTAAACGCTTACGTCCCTTGCTGGTATTGCTCACCGCAAATGCACTGGGTTATCAGGGTAAGGACCATTTGTCGCTGGCAGCGATTATTGAATTTATCCACACCGCAACTCTGCTACATGATGATGTTGTCGATGTATCCAGCCTGCGTCGCGGCCGCCCCACCGCCAATGCCCAATGGGGCAATGCGCCCAGCGTTCTCGTTGGTGATTTCCTGTATTCCCGCGCCTTCCAGATGATGGTAGGCATCGGCAATATGGATGTCATGGCTATCCTCAGCGATACCACCAATGTGATCGCCGAAGGTGAAGTGCAGCAATTGGTGAACGCCAAAGACCCTAACGTGAACGAGGAAAACTATTTCCGCGTGATCGACAAGAAAACTGCCATCCTCTTCGCCGCCGCCTGTGAAGTGGCAGCAGTTGCCTGCGGTGCAACCGAAGCACAACGCAAAGCACTCAGCATTTACGGACGTAAAGTCGGCGTTGCCTTCCAATTAGTGGATGATGCGCTGGACTACACCGGCGATGCCGCAACCCTCGGAAAAAATGTGGGCGATGACCTGGCCGAAGGCAAACCGACATTGCCATTGATCCATGCCATGCGCACCGGCACCCCCGAACAAGCGGAAGTCATTGCTACTGCCATTCGCAATGGCGATGCCAGTAAACTCCCTGCGATCCTGGAAATTGTTCAGGCCACCGGCGGCATGACCTACACGCTGGAGTGCGCCAGGCAACAAGTGCAGGACGCGCTCGCCCAGCTCGTCCAACTGCCGGATAACCGCTTCACCCAAGCCATGAAACAGTTGGCTGAGTTCTCACTGGCTCGCAGTTTTTAGCCACCAATCCTGCGCACCACCGCTGCCGGACAACGTCGTCGTAACTGGACAACTGGGCCACAGCGGTTAGAATGGCGCACTTTTGCGTGGGGCCTGCAACTTTTTGGCCCGCCCAGCTAACATCGAATGAGTAAATTCCATGACCAATTTTGAACCCAAAAGCTCCTACAGCCGCGAAGACCTGCTCCTGTGTGGCGACGGAAAATTGTTTGGCCCGGGCAATGCACAATTACCAAAACCCAATATGCTGATGCTTGATCGTGTGGTCCACATCAGCCAGGTTGGCGGTGAATTTGGTAAGGGTGAGATCGTCGCCGAGCTGGATATCAACCCGGATTTGTGGTTCTTCGAATGCCATTTCCCTGGCGATCCGGTGATGCCGGGTTGTTTGGGACTGGATGCCATGTGGCAGCTGGTAGGCTTCTTCCTGGGCTGGAAAGGCAATCCTGGTCGTGGTCGCGCGCTGGGCTGTGGCGAAGTGAAATTTACCGGCCAGATCCTGCCCACTGCGAAGAAAATCACCTATCACATCAATTTAAAACGCGTCATTGAGCGCAAACTCATTATGGGTATTGCCGATGGCCGCGTTTCTTGCGATGGCAAAGACATCTATTTTGCCCACGACCTGCGCGTCGGCCTGTTCCAAAACACCGACAGCTTCTAAGCTTTATAAAATAACGATAGACGGTGAGTGCACACGCTCCTGTGGCATAATACTCACCGTTTTATAACCCCGTCAGATAATTACGCCAGAGTTCTGTTCAAACCTGCTGTTCAGGCGCTGTAGCAAAAAAGTAAGAGGTAGCCTATGAAACGCGTTGTTGTAACCGGTATGGGAATCGTGTCCTGTCTGGGCAATGATAAAAATGCCGTGTTGGATGCATTGCGCGCTGGCCGTTCCGGTATCAAATTTCAGGAAGCCTACAAAGAGATGGGATTTCGCAGCCACGTGGCTGGCTCTATTGATATCAACCTGTCCGAACTGATTGACCGCAAAGTACTGCGCTTTATGGGCGACGCTGCGGCCTACGCCTATCTCTCCATGCAACAAGCGATTGTCGATTCAGGCTTGAGCGAAGAACAAGTTTCCAATGATCGCACCGGCATCATCATGGGTTCCGGCGGAGCATCTTCCATGAATCTGGTAGAAGCAGCCGATATCCTCCGTGAAAAAGGTTTAAAACGCGTTGGTCCTTATCGTGTAACGCAAACAATGGGTAGCACAACTTCGGCGTGCTTGGCGACTCCATTCAAAATCAAAGGCGTTAACTATTCGATTTCCTCCGCCTGTGCGACCAGCGCCCACTGTGTTGGCAATGCGATGGAGCTGATCCAGCTCGGCAAGCAAGACGTGGTTTTTGCCGGTGGCGGCGAAGAAGAGCACTGGACCCTGACTGCGCTGTTTGATGCGATGGGTGCGCTCTCTACCAAATACAACGAAACCCCGGAAAAAGCGTCTCGCGCCTATGATGCCAATCGCGACGGTTTCGTCATTGCTGGCGGCGGCGGTTGTTTGGTGCTGGAAGAATACGAACACGCCAAAGCGCGCGGCGCCAAAATTTATGCAGAAGTCATCGGCTACGGCGCAACCTCCGATGGTTACGACATGGTTGCCCCATCCGGCGAAGGCGCGGTGCGCTGCATGAAGCAAGCACTGGCTACCGTGCAAGGCGAGATCGACTACATCAACTCTCACGGCACCTCGACACCAGTGGGCGATCTGGCTGAACTCAAGGCGATCAAAGAAACCTTTGGCGACAAGATTCCCGCCATCAGCTCTACCAAATCACTCACCGGTCACAGCCTGGGCGCCACTGGCGTACAAGAAGCGATTTATAGCCTGCTGATGATGGAGAATGATTTTATCTGCGCATCCGCCAATATCGAAACACTCGACCCGGAAGCGGAAGGCATGCCAATCGCCCTGCAACGCCAGGACAACGTGAAGCTCACGCGCGTGATGTCCAACAGCTTTGGATTTGGTGGCACTAACGCGACTCTGGTGTTCCAAAAGATTTAATTCGCCAACGAAAACAAACATCCACAAAAAAGCCGCTGAAATCAGCGGCTTTTTTGTTTTTTGCGACTCAATTGGCAATCAAGATCGCTTGATTTGTTCGCGGTTATGCAACCACTGCTTTACCAGTGGCAACAAGCTCGGGCGCCAGGAGCGCGCCTGAACGCCGAAATAATCACGCACACGACGACAACCGAGAATCGCACTCAGCGGCTCCTGTTCCGGCTCTTCATCCACCAAAGTCAGGCTGGGTTCCGCCGTCAGTAATTGTTGCTGGATAAGCAATTGCAGTAACTGCTCGGCAAACTCATCTTCGGTGCATGAATCCCCGCTGCAATAATGCATGATGCCCCAATTTTCGGCGCCACTGCTAATTTGCTTGACCAGCGCTACGGCGACACGCGCAGCATCTGACAGCGCCGTCGGAGCGCCGCGCATGCGGCGATTGACACTGACCGACGCACCCGCCAGGTAAGCGCTGAGCAAACGGGTGAGGAGATTGTCACCAAAGGCGCCAATTACCCAGCTGAGACGCAAAATAATGTGCCGGGGCACTTCGGCGACCAACTGCTCAGTCGCCATAAACGCACTACCGGTATCACTCACGGGTGCAGGGGCATCTTTTTCACTGTGCGTACCTTTTGGGTCCGCACCAAACACGCTGTAACTGGAAAAATGAATCAGCGGGATATTGGCCGATGCACAATAGGTCGCCAGTAATTGCGCTGCTTGTAGCAATGGTCCCTGGCCGCCAACGTGATACGCCTCTTCCCAGCCACGGCAGTTCAGCACCAGATCCACTTTGTGGTTTTCCATATAGTGAGCGAGGCTCGCAGGCGATGCCCAGTCCACCTCGGCACCCGGCACCAGCACTTTGAATGGTTCGCGCTCGAGTTCGTGCTCAAGGGATTTGCCCAAAGGAGACATTACATCCGTTAACAACAAGGTAAATGACATGCTGATCGACTAACCCTTAAAATTTTCCTGCATATTAGCAGCAGAACCCGTCGCTGCGGCAAGGGCATTTCACGCCGGAAACACTTATACTGCGCGCCCGTCTGCCAGACCCAGATTTTTACCGGACTTCCGATCACCCATGATTCCATCACCAGTCAGCATTGCCCTTGACCTCGCCATTATTGGCGGCGGCGTTGCTGGTCTTTGGTTAGCCAACCGCGCCAAAAGCGCAGGCTATTCAGTAGCGGTGTTCGAATCCGGCGGCCTTGGCGGCGGCCAAACGTTGGCGTCCCAGGGCATGATCCATGGCGGGATGAAATACACCTTGGCCGGTGCCCTGAGCGGTGCGTCTGAAGCTATCGCAGAGATGCCCAGACATTGGCGCGCCTGCCTGTGCGGAGAAGGAGATGTAGATTTACAACATACCCGCATCCTCAGCGATCACTTTTTTATGTGGTCCGGCGATGATCTGGGCAGCAAGATCACCGGCTTTTTCGCCAGCAAGATTACTCGTGGGCGTATCGAACCAGTCAACCCCAATCGCCGCCCGCCGCTGTTACGCCACCCCTTATTCACCGGCAGCCTGTACCGCCTTGAAGATCTGGTGATCGATACCCCCAGCCTGGTTAACAATCTGGCCAACAATATCGAAGGCCATTGTTTCTGTATCGATTGGAGCCAGGCCCAGCTACTGAAAGATGCAACCGGGCAACTCAGCCTGCACATCCAGACGCCACAACAGTCACTGGTTATCCAGGCCCAACGGTTTATATTTACTGCCGGCAAAGGCAATGCAGAACTGCTGGCACAAATCGGCGAACAACAGCCAGCGATGCAATTGCGTCCGCTGCAGCAAGTGATGGTCAAAAACCATCACCCATTTGACTTTTACGGCCATTGCCTCGGTATAGGCACCACTCCTCGCCTGACGATTTCCAGCCATCGCTTACCCGATGGCGAGCATGTATGGTATCTGGGCGGTAGCTTGGCAGAGGAAGGCGTCAACATGAGTGCAGATGAGCTTATCCAGAAAGCCGAAACCGAATTGCGCGATCTGATTCCCTGGATCAACCTGCACAACGCTGAATGGGCCGTCTTACCTATCGAGCGAGCCGAGCCGCTACAGCCAGGCTTTGCGCGGCCAGATAACGCCTTTATGGAAAAGGTACCGGGCACCAATGTGCTAGTCGGCTGGCCCACCAAATTAACCCTTGCCCCCAATCTCGCCAATCAAGCACTGGAGCTTTTGCAAGGCGATGGAGTGGCTCCGCAACCCGCCAATAACTTCAACTATCTACTCGATTACTTACCCTACGCCGAGCCAGATAAAACCCCGTGGGAAAAAGCATTCCCACCCAAAATAAGTGCCGAAGAAGCCATGGCGTTACGCTTTAAAGAACTGGATGAGAACGACGAATGATACCGCGCAAGCGCCTGGGGCGCACCGATATAGAGATCAGTAGTTTCGGTCTTGGAACCGTAAAGTTTGGCCGCAACCAGAGTTTGAAATATCCCGACCAATTTGAATTACCGCATGATCAACAGTTACGAGACCTACTCGCCTGTGCCCGCGATTTTGGAGTGAATCTGCTGGATACAGCACCTGCCTATGGCTATAGCGAAGAACGCCTGGGCGACCTGCTGAAAAAAGAGCGCAAGGAATGGGTGATCTCCACCAAAGTTGGCGAGGAATTCGAGCACAATGAATTTGATACAGAAGGTAAATCCTGGTTTGACTTCAGCGCCAAGCACACGCGCTTGAGCGTGGAGCGATCCATGCGTCGCCTGCGCACAGACTACCTGGATCTGGTGCTCATCCATTCCGATGGGAATGATGTGGGTATACTGACCCAAACCCCGGTTGTCCAAACCTTGCAACAACTCAAACAGGAAGGCTGGATACGCGCGTTCGGCATTTCCTCCAAAACATTGGAAGGCAGTTTGCTTGCAGCCGATGTATGCGATGCAGTCATGATGGTTTACACCGCCAATTACACCGACGAACTGCCAACGATTGAAAAATCCGTGCGGCAAAATGTGGCAATTTTATTAAAAAAGGTTCTCGACAGCGGACATATCTGCCATGATGCGCAACCCGCTGAAGACCCTATACAGGCCGCCCTGGATTTTGCTTACGCGCATCCAGGTGTCACCAGCGCCATCCTCGGCACCGTTAACTTGCAACATTTGCGCGCTAACCTAATAAAAGCATTGCGCGCACAAAAGCTGGCGTGAGATTCTATTGAGTAATTTATGAGCAGTTGGTTAGATGCTGTTAACTGGAACAGCGATGGTTTGATTCCAGCAATTGCGCAGGACGCCAAAACCGGCCGCATTCTGATGATGGCTTGGATGAATCGTGAATCCCTGCAGCAGTCTGCCGAGCGTGGCGAAGCGGTTTACTGGTCGCGCTCCCGCAACAAACTCTGGCATAAGGGCGAAACGTCCGGCCATATCCAAAAGCTTCATGAAATACGCCTGGATTGCGATGAGGATGTAATTGTTCTGCAAGTTGAGCAATTGGGCGGTATTGCCTGTCATACCGGGCGGGAATCCTGTTTTTACCGGGTATTGAAAAATGGCCAATGGGAAACCGTTGACCCGGTACTTAAAGACCCCTCTGACATTTATTAGTAATAAGCAGATTTCATGAGTAACGATATTCTTCAACAACTGACGGAAATTCTGGAAGCCCGCAAAAATAACGCGGACTCTGATAGCTCCTACGTTGCCAGCCTGCACAAAAAAGGGCTGAACAAGATTTTGGAAAAAGTCGGTGAGGAGTGCACCGAAACCATACTGGCCGCCAAGGATGCCCAGGCCAGTGGCGACAATTCCGATTTGATCTACGAAACAGCAGACCTGTGGTTTCACAGCCTGGTAATGCTGTCTCACCTCGGCGAAAACGCCGATGCAGTATTGAATGAACTGGCGCGGCGTTTTAACGTATCGGGACACGATGAAAAAGCATCGCGCCCCTCATCAACATAACCACCTTAACTATTCTCCTGCGAGGGTAACATTATGGGACTTACCGGTATCAGTATTTGGCAATTGCTGATTATATTGGCCATCGTCATAGTGCTGTTTGGCACCAAGCGCCTGAAAACATTGGGCAGCGATCTGGGCGGCATGATCAAAGGCTTCAAAAACTCAATGAATAGTCATGAGGATCCCCCCAAAACGGATGAGCAAAGGGCCCAGGAGCCACCTCCACCCCAGCAACCACAACCTATCGTGGCGCAACAAACTGCGGCACCGCAACCAGTGACCGAAAAAGCTGACCAGAACAATAAGGTTTAAGCCGTGTTCGATATCGGATTTACCGAGCTACTCCTGTGTCTGATAGTGGGTTTGGTGGTTATCGGCCCCGAACAACTGCCCGGCACAGTGCGTACTGTTGCATTGTGGATAGGTCGCCTCAAACGCAGCCTCGCTGAAACTCGCAGTGAGATTGAGCGCCAAATCGGCGCCGATGATATTCGTCGGCAACTTCATAATGAAGAGATTTTGCGCAACATCGAAGAGACTCGCCTGCAAATTGAAGCATCAATACGCGAACACGGGTTGCTTGAACACACGCAAACCGATAATAACGATGCAAAACCCAGCGCAGCGGATTACGGACCACCGGAAGAATTACCGGACCATGCCCATGGCAACGATGATTCCCACCAACCGGCGGCAAAATCAGTAGCGGCAACACCTGTTGCAATTAACCCTGCACCAGCTGCTACAACGCCGCCAGCACCAGCCAATACACCGGCGAGCCCGGCGACGGCTGTAAATCAGGTTAGCCCGGCCGTAGCACCTGCTCCAATAGCAGCCCCGTCCGAGCCAGAAAAAGCATCGATTCCGCCCGCAACTGGCACCAGCCATTAATTTAGATTTATTGCATGAATCAGGCATCTGAAGATAAAGAACAACCCTTGGTGCAGCATTTAATCGAGCTGCGCAACCGGGTTCTGCATACCGTTTATTTCCTGTTTGGCATATTCGTGTGCTTGTTCCCGTTTGCAAACGAGATTTACGGGTTCATTTCTGCGCCCCTCCTGGCCGTTTTGCCGGAAGGCACAAGCATGATTGCAACCGACGTTGTATCGCCATTTTTCACGCCGATGAAGTTGACGTTTTACCTCGCCGTCTACATATGCATTCCATTTATCTTCTATCAGATATGGGCATTTGTATCACCAGGCTTATACAAGCATGAGCGCGATCTGGCCGGCCCGTTGATGCTATCGACGATAACGCTATTTTTTGCGGGAATGGCTTTCGCGTATTTCTTTGTATTGCCCATGTTGTTCAGTTTCACCATGGGGATACAACTGGAAGGAGTTGCGGCCATGACCGATATCACCAAGTACCTGGATCTGGTGTTGCAGATGTTCCTGGCCTTTGGCTTGGCTTTTGAAATCCCAATTGCAACGGTACTGCTGATATTGTCCGGTGTTGTATCACCAGAATCGCTGGCAGAAAAGCGCCGCTACATTATTGTGGGCTGCTTTGTTGTGGGGATGATCCTGACCCCGCCGGATGTATTCTCTCAAACCATGCTAGCGGTTCCGATGTGGATGTTGTTTGAGGCGGGATTATTCTTTGGCCGGATTCTGAGAAAACGCAGTGAAGATCGCCGTGCGGCAGAAGAAGAAAAAGCAAACGAACACTGAGAACTGCATTTAAAAATTGTTCATTCAAGACAAAGGCTCGCAATTGCTGGCCTTTGTTGTTTCCAGGTAGCGATAAAGCCGCAACTAGACCCTGCTAGCAAAGGCCTCCTGCAAGGTGACCTTATGGGCTTCAAATTTCTTCCAGCCCAACTCGTGAAAATAGAAAGCCACTGTATTAATAGCGGGCTCAATCAACGCCAACGCACCTCCCACCACCACACTACCCGTTACTGCATAGCCCACACTAAAAGCCACGCTGAAATGTATAACTGCGAAGGTTGCTGTTTTGGCCATGATGAAATCCTCTTTGTATTTAATGGGGTGGCTGATCACTCGTCAGCCCATAAATTCATCATAGGCATGCCAGCACCATTACAAAAGAAAATTAAAGCAACAATATTGATAGAAAATTACTATTCGTCATTCATAACTGCAAAATTACCAGCGTGAATAAGGGTGGGCCGCCAGATTGGAGTTGTAATAACGGGTATCGCTGGTGACCTCCACGCCAACCCACGCGGGCTTGTTAAATACAGCGTCTTCTGCCGGCAATTCGATTTCTGCGACGACCAAGCCTGAATTTTCTCCAAGGAATTCATCCACCTCCCAGACAAATCCCTCACAGGGAATTTTACGGCGATACTTCTCAATCAATGGTTGCTCACATAACGCTAGCAACTCACGCGCATCCCAAACGGGAATAGGATATTCGAACTCCGCGCGCGTAGCGCCCATAGAAATTCCTTTAATGGTAAGGAATGCATCTTCACCAGCAATGCGCACACGCACAGTGCGCTCTTTCGCCCGACTCAAATATCCCTGGGAATAATAAACCGCCGGAGCATCACGCCACGTATCGCCGTGCACTAAAAATTTGCGTTCAATTTCAATCGCCATACACCTTTTTCCTTCAGCAATCTCATCAATAAAAATGCGATTATCCAATATCCCATAACACCACCGCCACCACCGGATTTACTGTTGCTATCACGCGCAGAGACACTACTGATGTTTACCGCCACTGAAGAGTTCTGTTGGTCAGACGATGAGCTGACATTAACTGCAGGCTCATCGGGTTTATCAACAATGGTTACCTGCAATAAATTAGGTGATGCCAACGCGAGACCGTTGCGTGGATTAAATAAACGTACAAAAAATTGTTCAGAAAATTCATTGCCTGCACCGTCGGCAACAATCGGTATTTCAATAATTTTTTCTCCCGCCTCACCCGCGAGCCAGGAAACGCTACCTTCACTATGTGTGTAATCTTCACCCGCACGTGCATTGCCAGATTGGGTTTCATAAAAAACGTCTGCTGCAGCATCGTTACTATTTATTCGCTGCAATACGATACGCAACACATCGCCTTCCTTCGCCGTTACCTTCGCCGCCGAAAATTTCACGCTGCCTTCTACACCAGCGGTTTTATCGCGAATGATGTACAAACCGCTGTTAATATCGCTGACCAAAATATTACCGCTGGGCAAAAAAGGATAAGTCCCCCAGGCACCGTTAAACGATGCAGAGTTCGCGATAGGATAAGTATCAAAAAAACCGGCCTCTTTGGGATTGCGCGGGTCAGAAATATCCAGCACCACCAAACCGCGTTCATAATTAGAAATGTAATAGCGATTGCCGCGCGCATAGCCATTGTGATCAATCGCCGTCGTCGGCCCTATATATTCCCCGGCCAATTCCAGGTTGCGCAAATTATCCAGCGAGAAAAATCGCACGCGCGTTTGCAAACCGTAACGCTGCTCATCCAGTTCATCGTGTACGGATACGAATTTTTTATCCTCGGTCCACCATCCGGAATGGACGTAGGAAACATATTGATAATTATTGCGCGATAATTGTGTCGGTTGCGTATTGCGGGTTTTATCCCACAAAATAATTTCGTCTTCGTTGTAATCTACCACCAGATCACAATCAGTATTTTTATCGGCACATTGTTCGCGGCGCGCATCGCTAATCCATAAACTGGTTAAATCGTGCGTGTAATTGCTGCGCACAGCCGCGCTATGTTTATAAACAGGTGCAGGCTGCAAAGGGTTTGCGAGCGAATAACTATTAAATGCACCACCCTGCTTATCACTCCCCGCCAAATGCAAATAAGGTGTAAGCCCTTCACGCACTACGCCCGTCGAATAATCCACATTGCTGATATACGTATTGTGCGCACTGGTATCGGTTCTATCAGTCGCAATGTGAGTAACGTTTAACGGTAAGTTATTCAGATCCAGAATCATCGTGCCCACCGTTGCTGCATCGGCACTCACATAGGCATAACTCATCCAACGGCGACGCACTGAATCATAATATTGATAGGTCGACATATCGCGCCAGATAGTATTCTGGCTCGCAATAAAACTGACTACACGTGGATGTTCCGGATCAGTCACTTCCACAATACTGATGCCATTGGTTAATCCCATCAACGCGTATTCACGTTGATCGTTCAGATCATAATGGCCCCAAATATCATTGCCGCGCGAATTACTATTACCTAATGTCGCAAGTGGTACGTGCGCCAATAAATCCAGGCGATTACAACTGAATTCTCCCGCTTTTCTATTGATACAATTCGTTGCAGTTTGCGCCTCGGCCATCGCCACCAATTGTGTTTGTTTTTCCTGTAAAAATTCTTGTTGCTCACGCTGCAAACCTTTTGTGTCTGCAATTACCGTAAACCCTTTTTCTGCCAAGCCATTGGCAAATTCGGTGGGCACGCCCACCAATATTGTTGCAGCGGAAGTTGCCGATATTTTTTGAAAAGATTTTTTTTGATAACCCCCGGTAACCGGCACGACGGAGGAAGAGAGATAAAAAATGGAGTCCGCGTCCGCGACGTTATAGCGTCCTTCTGCCACCAGAATACGATCGCCTTTGCCCGCCTGTTTTGCAGCGTAAGCGATTGATTTACACGGTGCCTCGACAAGATCACAGCGGCCTTTGTCTTTGCCATTTTCGGCTACATAGCGCGCTTTATCATGTTCAGCATGGGCCAGAACAGCCTGAACTGAAAGCCCGCAATAACAAATGCTCCATGCTGCCAGGTAACGGAATAATAGTGACAATGGTAATTCCCTGTGTTGGTTGCCAGATATTGAGCCTAGTCTATAGCAGCAAACAGCTCAAGTAACAGCCACCTCAAGTGACAAGCCTCAACCAAAAAGAAATCTCAAGCAAAAGACGAACAGAGCAAAAGGGATTGGAGGAAATACGAGAGAGGAAAAAAGCGCAGCCGAAGCTGCGCAACATTTATCAACAGCGACGATAAATATAACAAAGAGACTCGATAGCTACATGGAACTACACAACGTGCCCACATAAACTGTGTGCATACTAGGCGCTTTGGTTGTGTAGCGACAAGTGACTACATACGTATTCATCTTAAGCCGATACAGCATTTACGCATACACAGTAAATAACCAGCCAAACGCATCCCTCAGTTTTTTGGGTACCGTGCTAACTGAAACATACAGTTGATTTTGCCCTTCGTTTACATCGGACATATAAATATCAATTAGTTTATTAACATCGATTTTTTTGTTGATCTGTAATTTTACTTGACTCAATTCGCTTCTCATCTAAAAATCCCTTTCCATTTTTTATATATACGAAACCATTATTCATAGGCAATTTTTGCCCCTCTAGATCTACTCCTCCTCGAAAGCCAAAATCTTCGAACTTAACATCTCTGAAATCATTATTGATTATTCTATTTATTTTCGCTTTCGTGTAATTACTCTCAGATGTAAGAGTTGATGCATTTAACACCACCTTTCTGAAGCGCCCAGAAAAGGTACAATTAATCAACTCAATTTCGTTACAGATAAATTGCCTTGCATCCACATTAATAAATGAACAGTTTTCAAAAACCGCCATCCCTGGTACAGGAAAAAAGAAATCTACATTCTCGAACACACAATCATTATATATACTTTGATCCACACCCGCTCCAAAGCTGGTGTTTTGTATTTTCAAATTGCGAAAATACATTTCGAAAATTGACTGTTAACAGCAAAAAAGAAGTCCAGTTTTAAATCCTCATATACCTTCGGCATATTTCTTTTATTTTCTATAAAAATCTCTGTCCTTTTATCGAAAGGCCTCACGCCTTTCGATTTTATCTGAAATTCAGGAATATCTTTCATCTTAAATCTCACGGAAATGGAGTGTAAGTAATTATAGGAGCTCCCTCACCTAATCTGCGAAAGTGATCCTGATATTGCTTAGTAGTTGTTAATTCCAATGCTTCACCTATTTTTTTTATCCACGAAATCAAACTTACGAGTTGGATTATAATCAAACCTATTTGGATAAGCCTTATTCAGCAGATTCCCCATTTCTAGATGTACGGCAGTTCCCAAAAATCTTTGACCTTTTGCTGGATCTGCCAAATATGCTCTACGTTCAGCAGGTGACAAATTTTGTAATAGCGTGTTTATTGGTGTATTTCTGACTTGCGTTGCATATTTCTGCAGAATTTTCATTGCCTCTGTTGCATACCCAAGATGTTTTACATTCTTGGCAATCAAAGCCAACCTTACAATGACTACAGCTTCTCCTGCTACCGCAAAACAGCAACAATAGAAATATCAAACAGATGGATTAGAAACAAAAAGCGCAACTCAAGAGTTGCGCGAAATGTATCAAAAGCGAAGACAAATATAACAATGGAGAATCGAGCACTAGCTCATGCACAAATAATATGAATGCATACTAGGTGTTTTGGTTGAGCAGCAACAAGAGGCTACATGCATGTTTATTTAGGTCGCGCTTTTAAAATCTGACAATATCAAGCAAGAAAACCCTTTTGCAGATATTCGCTAAATAACCAATTAAAAGCATTTTTCAGGTTTTTAGGCACGCTATTAATTGAGGTATAAAGCTGGTCTTGCCCCTCATTCACCTTATACATGTAGATACCGATAATAGTATCAACTTCGTCCTTCAGCCGAGAATCAGAAACTTTAATTACTTCACTTTTTTTAAAGTCAAGAAATTCTCGCCCCTGTTTAACATAAATAAAATCATTATTTGGTGGTAGTTTTTGATTCTCCAAATCAACACCCCCCCTAAAGCCAAAGTCTTCAAAACTAACATTGCTTAAATCATTATTTATAAATCTGTTTCTCTTTCTCTGATTCTTTGCAGTGGATATAGACCCACTAAATAGAACCTTTCTAAAACGTCCAGAAAATTTACAATTAATAAATTCAACTTCTTTGCATATAAATTGCCGGGCATCCACGCCAACAAAGACGCAATTTTCGAATAAAGCAATTCCGGCAACCGATGAAAAAAAATCAAAATTTTCAAAAGTGCAATCGTGATAAACGCTCTGGCTCAAACCTGATCCAAAGCATATATCCTTTATCTTCATATCCTTAAAAGCACACCCATAAAACTGGGAATTGATAGAGCGAAAATCATCAACTTTCAAATTTTCAAATACTTCAGACATTACCTTGCGATTTTCAATGATGATGTCTTTTCCAACCACTAAAGAGCTAATCCCTTTAGATTTGGCCTTAAACTCGGGAACATTAACCATACTAATCTCACGGAAACGGTTTGTAAGTAATAATGGGAGTGCCTTCTCCAAGTCTGCTTGCATGATCCGCAAACTGTTTTGTCGTTGTCAACTCCAACGTTTCTCCAGTTTTCTTATCCACAAAATCAAACGAGCGAGTTGAATTGTAATTAAATTTCCCAGGATATGCTTTTTCCAGCAAATCTCTCACTTCCCTATGTATTGCTGTGCCTAAAAATCTTTTGCCTTTATCTGGATTAGCTAAATAGGCGACGAGTTCTTTATCAGTTAAATTTTCCAGCAGCTTGCTTATCGGTGTATTTCTCGCCTGAGTTGCATATTTCTGCAGAATTTTCATTGCCTCTGTCGCATGCCCAAGATGTTTTACATTCTTGGCAATCAAAGCCAACCTTACAATAACTACAGCTTCTCCTGCTCCTACCGCAAAAGATAACAGGATAGCTCCATCCTCACCCACCTCCTCAGCTACATCCACCATACAGGAGAGATCGCCCTCACACGCTGCAGAAGTTGCTGGGATAGTATTAAATGTCCCTGTTATTCCCGATCCCCATGTTTCCGTAGCGCCATTCCAGCGAGCATTCGATGCATCGATACTTTGCATTTGTGAGTTGAACCAATCCATCATTCCCTTGCGCTGGCAAAGTTCATCGCATCCACCTCGTGTTCCGGTAACTACCACCTCGTCAACGGGCTCCGCTTCATACCCCGTTGGATCTGTGTATTTCATCGGATTGTTGGATACATAGCTATAACGGTTCCAGCTTTGGCTATTTGTTGGTGATTGCACCACTGGATCTGGCGAAAGGAACCGCCCCAAAACAGGATCATAGACACGGCCATTCATATGGATAAGACCAGTTCGATCCAGCATCCTGTGACCAGTGTATCCATCCGCTGTATATTGCGTCTGGCTATTCAGCAGGTCGCTGAGTTGTGTAGTGGTAATGCTGCCTAGCAAGTTGGTATTACGGCGCACACCAAATGGCTCAAATGCCATTTGCACTAAACCATTGGAACCACTGATTGCATCAACTGAACCCTGGTAATCCAAATGCAATGCCTGCAGTGTTTCAACCACGCTGCCAGAAACAGGTGTATTACGCGTAACCAGCAATCTGCCTATTTTTGTTTTTTCGCTTTTCGATAATGGCGAGCTTGCATCGTAAAAAGTAACCTCATAACCACCGACGTAATACGTATGCTCAGTACGCAATACTCCGCTTTGCTGATACGTGGATTTTTTATACGCGAGACTTCCATCTTCCGCATATCTAAATTCGTCACGCGCGGTTGGATTAGTGTCTGTTAACGAAAGTCCCAGCGTGATATTGGTTGGCTGATTGCTAACGTTGTAGGCAATATATTTATCTTTTGCAGTACCCGGCCCATCGTATTGGGTAACGGCTCCGTTGCGGTTGTAATACAACTGAAAGGTGCTGCCATTGATAGTTACATTACTAACGGCGTGGGGCCCTGCATTTGTGGTGGTACCATACAGATAACTATTAACATTGGTATCCGCAGGATTATTTGAGGTATTGGATTTTAGGTTCCCCAGGTTAGAGTATTGTTGGTTCAACTGGCGCTTGCTAACCCAAGTGCTGTAATCCTTGGTGTCAGTGATATTTAAACGGTCATGGTTATCATAGCTAAAGGTGTCGGTGATATTTTTTAACATATTGTCCCGACGATCCAGCGAACCATTTGAATACCAGTGATAACGCAAATCCTGATACTTGTTAACACCTTGCGTTGACTGTAACACCTCCAGTCGTCCGCTTTCAGGATCAAAGCCCCGAATTGTTTTTGCCCCCAATAATGTCTCTTCTTCAATTCCTAGCGCACTTTGTTTAGAAATATCCCACAAAGAATAAGAGTTATCACCAGAACCAAGCCCTGATGGATAACCATAACTGTTATATCGATGTGTTACGGTAAACCCAGATGGGGTTATCGTTTTCTGCAATCGGCCATATGAATCGTATTTAAAGCTTTCATTGAATCTTCGAGCTGGCTGGCCCGAAATATTAATATCGGTAGTAATATTATCCAGGCGACCATTTAGATATTTATAATCTTTAGAAAATCCTTGAGTGTCATGTGTATAAGCAAGCGTTCCTTTGACTTGTGAATCGTAATACCAGTTGTATGTACCGTCTTTGTTGGTTCGATAATTTAAACGGCCCAATACATCGTAACGATACTTGGTCACATTATTTTCAGCATCGGTCACTTCCCTTAATTCGCCCAATGCAGTGTAACGATTCGTTGTTGTCCCGACATTAGGATCCGTGAGGTGAATCTTATTTCCTGCATTATCATAAACCGCATTGTTAATAGTTATTCCATCAGCACCACCGTCCACCACTGCACGCCCGATATTTGATAACCCGTCGTATTCATAAGTGGTAGTGGTCGCCTGTGATGTTCCTTCAGCATCAACAACACGCATAATTTGGCTGGCACTATTTAAATAGCTTACTTTTTTCCGCGGAAATACTGACAAGCCATCAGCTGAGCGAACCGTATCTGTCACGGACACCTTTAACCAGGGCTCATTTGCTACAATATTTTCTGTTGTGTAGGTGGTGATTATCGCAGTGCCATCCGGACGAATGCGCTGTGATAAACGATTTGTTTTATTATCATATATAAGTGTTTCATAATAAGCTGTGGCTCCTGCTACATAAGGCATACTTGTTTTATATACTCTGCCGAACTCGTCAAATTGCGTATCAAAATAAATAGCCTCATTTGCAAACCCTTGTTTTTCAATGCGAACCACGCGACCTAAGGAGTCATAAAACTCCCGAATCCGAGGTGCGATGGGAGACGTGGTCTCAGAATAATAAACAGGTTGGACGGATTGCAGCTTTCCTGGAACAGCAGCGCAGAAATTAATTACGCAAGAATTATAAGTTGTTGTCGTCGTCACACTGTTTTTATCTATCACTTGAGCATGTCGAGCAAATGCATCTAGCGTTGTGAATACAGCCAAGCCATTTGCATCCGTAACTTTTCTAGGCTGATTAAAACGCAAATCAATATCGGACAAGGAAGTTTCGTGTCCTTTTGCATTTATTATTTTTTGTGGTGCAATATTGTTTGGAAAATAATCTAGCATTTGCGTGGTACGAGTTTCTATATTTTTTCCGCTTATAGTAATTTTTTCTTGCTGACCTTTTGTATTGTAAGTGTATGCAATGATCTTTTCGTTTTCAGCGTCGCCGGGGAAATGTGTTTCTGTTTCAACCAGAGTAGTACCCAATTTTTGGGTATATTTGACTTGCTTTGTTTTTTCATCCGTTGCAGATACTCCGGCAGCGCCGTTATAAAATTTATCAGTAATATCACTGATAAATCCTATGCGCCAATCGGTAAAGCTGTTGTAAAATCCCAAATTGGTTATTGTTGTTTGCTCATGCTTTACAGATGAGGGGTCAAGGGTATAGGGAGCATTATGTCCCCAGTATTGGGGGGAATGATTGATTGGGTTTAATTTCACACCAGTCTTAATATTGCTGGTAACAGTGCTCAACACTGTATTTAACAATTCATAGTTGTTCGACTTTACCGTGGCACTAAGCAAAGCTCCATTTTCGTACTTTAATTCGGTGATTTGATCCACAACAGGCAAATAGGTTTTTGCCACACTGGTATGTGTTAATGTTTTTATACTATAGCGAAATTCTTTCTTGAATAAAGGTTTCTCACCAGTGCCATATATGCCGGTGTAATTATAAATTGCAGATATTTCTCCGAATATTCCAACAGGGCCGAGAGTAGACTTATCAAGCTCATAGATTCTATAACTCACAACTCCTTTGGCCGGGTCTTCAACTCGAACCGCTGGAAAGCCTAAGAAGCCCTTCCCTAAATTACTCACAGTACCTGCAGCACGATATTGGTAGTTCAATATATAGGGGGCAGATGAAATTCCTGTGCCGCGTTTAAGTTGAATAACCACAAATCCAATTTCATTTAAATTATCTTTGTCTTTATTTCCATGAGTTCGATCATATACACCCGACAGGCCGGATGTTGGTGGTAAAGTTACGGGCAACTCAGAAAATTTATTGCGAGTTTCCGTAGAGTAAGCACCATAAATTTTATCGTACTGGAATTCAGTTTTACGTCCCAAGCTATCTACAATACCGCCCAAAAATGCTACTTCATAATATTTACTTGTCGATTGGGGAAACTCAGGATACGCCGTTGTTCTGGTCAACCAATCCAATTTTATCGGCTGCAAGCATTGGTCATATTGCATGTAAACACTGGCACCACATTCCTGAATCGCCGCAGCTTTTAATCCATGCATCCTAAGTTCGGAGCGAGATTGTCCATAGCCAATAATATTATATTGCCTTGCCTCGGTTCTTATCGAAGTCAGTTGATCTCCACTGTCATGATTGAACCGCCAACGATCAGGACCTGCTGCAACACCATCATCTTCAATTGTTGCTCCAGCCGGTGCGCTCGGCACTGTATAGGAATTAATTTCCACATAGCCAAAATTAATATTTCCTCCAGGATAGCTAATCGATGTCGGAAACAGCCGTTGTTTATTTGCCTGATAGGAAAACGCTTCCCATTTTTTGTAACGATAAATAGTTTGATTACCAGACCGATCTGTTTCAGTAGTTATACCCCAAGTAAAAACGGGTGTGCGTGCGCCAAGATACTCAATTTCTTTTTGCACTCGAGACGTTGCACCCCCACCATAAATCGCAATATTTCCATTGGGTTTCCGCACTTCAAACCTAAATGCATTTGCTTTTGCTTCGGCATCGTAAAATTCCTGATAGGTGATTAATCGGTAAGATTCCTTATACGTCCGATAAACTGCACCATTACGTAAATGAGTGCCGGAGATCAACACCAATTGTTCGCCATCAATACATAAGTTATCCGTATCGTCATATTTTAATTTGGGCCGCATTGTTTGCTCACCCAACCCCTTATTGGATGGCGATATATATCCCATTACATTAGGCTTACCAACAGTACACCGATCAATTGTCGAAATTCCCGTAAGACTCCATCCAAAACCCAATAATCCGCCTGCTGTTTGATTTTGTACTTTGGTGGTAGTACCACTGCTGTTATAAACAAGGCTTAATTGAGGTTGCATGTCACCGATACCCGGTGCGACCTGAATAGGAATAGAAACAACCGCCTCGCCCTTGTGGTTCACATTTGTTGTATATGGTGTGGTTCCAACAGCTGTAACAGGCTGCTCAGGGCGAACATAAGGAATATCAACGGACGAACTGCTAGAGCTTGATGACCGTAGTGAACTCGATGACTTTGAGGAGGTAATATTATTTTTAAATACAAAAGATCGCCCTACAAAATTCTGCCCTGAAATGGAACCATCAGTATACGTAGTCAATACACGCCAATAATAAGTAACGCCATCTTGCAGTGGGCCAGGAGAAGGTGGAGGAGAACTTCCTTTTGACGCCCACCCCACACCATTATTCCAACAAACCCGGGTGGTAGAGATAGAATTTATTTGATACGCCCAACGAGTGGTTGGAAAATCTGTAGTTGTTGATAACGTAATGGTGTAATAACCAAATTCAGCATTATTTGGCATACTCCATGAAAAACATGGTTCTTCAGAAGAAGAATAAATTATTGAGCCATTAGTGGGAGAAATTGGTGAGGGAATTGGACGAGCAAGGGTAAAAGGTACACCAGCCACATCAGTGCCAACAACTGTAGAGCCATCATTGTAAGTTGCCAGTACTCGCCAATAATAAGTAACGCCCACTTTCATCGCGTCAGAAAGAGGTTTTGGATTTGTGCCTTTAGGAACCCAGCCACTGCCACCATTCCAACAAATGTCTGTGGTATTGATTGCGGTTATATCGTAGGCCCATCGCTGATCAGGAAAGTTCGTTGAGAGCGAAACTGTAACGACATATGACTTAAAACGAGCATCGTTAACCTTTAACCAACTGAAACAAGGATTTGTTGTGGTTTGAACAATCACGCTATTAGAAGAGGGAACGAACATTGATGGCGCAGGATACGTTTGAGAATTTACAAATTGGCTGATAAACAAAAGAAACGATGAAATACCAATTTTTAGAAATTTTTTATTGCGAAAATAATGGCTTATTACGCGAATGAAATAAAGCAGGCGAAGTGTAGATAACATAGAACTCTCCCTGTCAGGAATTGAAAGACTTAAAGATAATCCATTTAAAACCTAACAAACCCTGAAAGAGTAGCAACTACTTATTTATGAATTTTTAGATTATTGACAAAACCATCACAAAATCGATCCAATCCATCAACTAAATATTTATAAGAGCCTGCATAAATTAAACCGAATAGAAATTAAGAAGGCTGCACCAACCGAAGTGCAGCCACAAAATTTAACGCCTAGCATTAGAACGTATAATTCGCACCTACGTAAAACGTACGACCAAACCATTGCAATGTTCGTGTTAAGTCTTCATCAAACATATAACTTCTGTTGGGTTCATTCGTCAGGTTGGTAACGGAGAAAATAACATCAACACCGTTATCAAATTTGTATGACGCTTGATAATCCAACAGTGTTTCAGGGGCATAAACAATGGGTTGTAAATTCACGTTGCGCGTCTCACCCACAAATGAATCCTGATAAGTTGTTGAGAGGCGTGTTTCAAACGCACCATAGCTATAGAACAACGTGAAGTTCGCCGATTTTTCTACCAAACCAGGGAACGGCAAATTGTTGCTACCCTGAACACTTTCTACCGGGTTCACCACACTGATTTCACTGTCGGTTAATGAGTAACTGGTACTCACCCCCAAGCCTTGCCACAACTTTGGCAGGAAATTAAAGGTTTGCGTGTAGGAAATTTCCAGGCCGCGAATAAATCCGCCTTTTTTGTTGTTGATGACTGTTTTGTAATCGCCATTAAGCACTTCGGTTTCGATAATATTGTTACCGGCATCGAGAATATCCCATGTATCAGGCATATCAAAACCATTCGCGCGGAAATCGTAATCCTCGTAAGTAATATCCTGAATAAACGATTTAATTTCGCGGTGATACGCAGCGATTACAAACGAACCATTGGTCTCCGGCATGTAATGTTCATAGGAGATATCAATCTGGTCAGCAATAAACGGGGTGAGAAATGGGGATGTCGCAGTATCACCTCCGTAATTAAAAAAGGCTTCATCACCGACAACAGCCACGGTACCTTCTGAGTCACTGGAGGCCAAACGATTTATTGGTGGGCGAGACAGTACACGCGCCAACGCCAAACGTAATTGATCATTATCAGCAAGGCTGTAATTTAAATTTAATGATGGCAAATCGTGATCGTACTTCGCGCCTAAATTCTGGTAAGAGTAATCCGATTTGCATTGCCCCACTTCATCGCAAATTTCCTGTGCGCCTTTTTCCGGGTTGCCATTCACGTTGATTAATGCGGTACTGGTTTGATCACTGCGTACATGGCGAATGCCAATATTTCCCACCAGATCGCGATCCAGTAATGTCGTCGCTATATTGGCTTGCAAATAAAACGACGTGATATTTTCATCAATATTCGAACGCTGTTTCATCGACCAATCGCGGCCTTCACCCCAACGCGCTGCAGGCTCAATTGAACGCGCACTGGCAACCGGATTGGGATTAGCCGCCGTTGCCGCAGGCACTGGCCCCAATACCAAACCTTTTTCATGGGCTTCCTTAATAATCGCATCACCATCAATGGCGATAAATGATGGAAAATGCGAGAACTCCCCTTTCCAATTCACTACATCAGAATTTTCGGTAGTGATCGGCAAAGACCAATCAGTAAAAATCGTTGTTGCAGCACCATCGCCGTACACAAATACCTGGCGACGATCTTTATGGTTGCGCTCCGAGTAGCGCACGCCTGCTTCAACAGAACTGATCAGCGGCACTTCCAATTCATATTTCACATCGAATCGCGCTGCGCTAATCACATCGTCGTTAATGCGCGGATAGCGCTCGTAATTGGCGAGGCGAACATTGCTGACGCCGTTGCTGTCGTAACTGGTGTAATCGCGGCTCATGCTCACGCTGGGCACATTAATGCCGTCCAGTAAATACGTAACAGATTGATCCGGATCGCGCTCAAACGGATCAGCGTTGGGTGTCGCTGCCGATTTGGGGCGATACAAATACGCACGCACCACACCGTCTGCTTGTTCACCGGAGGCATCAGAGTGCGATAAATCCAGCGATGCGGTCAGTGCATCCTGTTGCCATTGCAAATTCAAACCACCGGATAGCAACTCATTGGTCTGGGTGACATCGTTGCTGTTAATTTGCAAATTAAGCGCAGTAGGAGAAGTATCGCTGGTTTTGAATTCGCCCCCCACTACCGCAGCGTTATTCCACAGTACCATGCTGGCAATGTCGGCATTGCGCAACGGTTGCACACGGAAGCCGCGCGAGTAACTATCGGATTCAAACTTGGAATAAAAAACATCGGACTGGATGGACAGGTTTTCCGTCGGTTCAAATTGAATCGCTGCCACATAACCATCGCGGGTTTCTTCACCGCCGGTCTGGAATACTTCGAAACCTTCCGCCATAAATACTGACGTGGGGCGATTGGCGGTGGACACTGCATTGAAGTCTCTATCAACAATCGCTGTCGATAAACGTTCGTCCGGTTTAACCAGCGAATAAGGCGTGGTCTCGTAATTGTATTGTTCAAAACGCGTGGCTGAACGCGGTTGCACTAACCGTGCATACCCCAACGCGAGGCCAAGTTTGTCATCAAATAATTTTTTCTGGAAAGAGGCAGAGAAGCGTTTGCCATAGGGATCTGCGCCGTAAATATCGTCGGCTTGATCGTTAAAACTACCACGCACCCCCAGTACAACTTTCTGGTCGTCTTCCATTTCCAGCGGGTTGGCCGTTTTCAATTCCACCGTGCCCGCCACACCACCTTCAATCAGCGATGCCTTGGGTGACATATACACTTCTACCGATTGGATCAACTCGGATGGAAACTGGCTGAATTCCATCGCACGGGTACCGTTAGGCGATACCTGCTCGCGACCATTCAAGGTGGAGAATACAAAACCCTCACCCATACCGCGCACCTGGATGGTTCCCGCCTGGCCGCCGGAGCGGGTGATGGTGATACCGGGCACACGGCCGAGCGCATCGGCAATGGAGGCATCGGGCAACGCGCCCAGGTCGTCGGCAGAAATTGCCTGCACAACCGTGTCCGCATTGCGCTTGATATCAATACTGTTCTGAATCGACAAGGCGTAGCCGGTGACCACAACCTCTTCCACGCCTTCTTTCTTGTCTTCGTCTGACGCCTGGGCCAGCACACTGTTTGACCAGGGCGCAACCGCCAGGGCGGCAACCATCAGGGCCAGTGGTTTTACGGGGAATGTTTTCATTTTTCGTATTCTCATCTTATCCGTTAGCTATCGCATTCAGCGCCCGACCCACAGCCGGGCGCTGGTTGGTTTAGTTGCCCACTGCCGTCACGGTTAAGGTGACGGCATTAGGGCTGGTGGTATCCACCGTGAAGCGATAGTTCCCGGCACTGGGGATGGTGATCGACAAGTTATCGTTGGAGCCTTGAACCAAATCGCCAGCTTCGCCAAGGACGAGTGCTGCACCGCCGAGGTTAGGATTGGTCCAATTGGCTTCTGCCACTTTGAATTGGTAGGTGCCTGCAGCCATCGATAATGTGAGGGAGTAAAGGCCCTTACTTTGGTACACAAGTTTGTTAGTGGCATCAGTTCCATCCCAACCAGCAGCTGACACCTGTCCACGCAAGTAAATCGGCGTTGCGGCAAATAAATCCTCGCGATACACCTTGATCACCGGCGCATCCGGATTGCGTGCATCGACCACAAAGCGATAATTGGCCTCTGCGTCGACATTGAGCCTGAGGTTATCGCCGCCTTGCGCCAGTACCAGGCTCTCGCCCAATATCACCGCGCTGGCAGAACCCAGGTTGATGGTGGACCAATCGCTGGAAGCAACTTTGAACTCGTAGGAACCGGGCGCCAGATGCAAACTGGAGGCATAAATACTATTGCCCTCGTAGGCCAATTGGTTACTGGCACTGAAACTCCACCCATTAGCCGTTATCTGACCCGGTAGATAAACAGGTGTACCTTTCCAGGTTTCCGGATCGATTACCCGCAGGGTCGGTGCAGTAGTGCTGCTGGAAGCATCCAGCTCAAAGCGATATTGGCCGGCAGTGGGCACAGTAATGGCGATATTGTCATTGCTGCCCTGCGTCAGCGTGATAGAACCACCGATGCTGATTGGTTGGTTCGAGCCAAGGTTCGGACTGCTCCAGTTAGCCTCTGCGACTTTGAAGTTATGGGTTCCGGCAGGAACGTTCAGCAACACCGAGTAAATACCTTCGCCGTCATAGGTCATGCGATTTGCCGCCGTTGCATCCCAACCGGCAGCCGATACATCGCCGCGCACATAGATTGCGGTATCGCCATAAGGCACTACGGTGCTGGAGCCAATACTGGCCGTTGCCGACAAACCTTCACCCTGGACACCCGCCTGCACTTTCACAAATACGGCGGTGGTGTAAGCGGGAACGCTGAAGGTTCCGCCACCGTCTACCGCTGCAAAGCTAGCGGTGCGCACTACGGAATCGGCCGAGTTTTTCTGGATGCTATGCAGCGTAAAACCGTTCGCGGTTTTTACCGTTGGCGTTTGCGTGGACGCAGTACCGTTAATCACTACAACGATGGCATCGACAGCCGGGTCGAGATCTGCACGGGCAACACCACTATCGCCAACAGTGCCGACACCATCATCGATGCTGTACACAATCAGCCCCGCTACCTGGCTCTTGCCTCCGTCGTGGAAACCGACACGATCCAACACTTCAACGGCGGTTTGCAGGCTGAATAACGGGCTGCCAGATGCGATAGACAGGAACTCGTCAAACACGGAGGAAGCTTGCGCGATATGGCTAGCCATTGGCTTGGTATTCGGATTGGCAAACAGGGTTTGCACATAAGGATCCGTCACACCATCGCGCAATTCCGGCGGCAAACCAACTGCCCAGTTATTGGATTGTTTAGTGAAATCCACTGCATTGAACCAGTCGCCCGCGTTGTAGCTGTTAGGCGACATGGATTTGGAGCGCAACAGATCGTTACCCATATGGATAAACGGCACACCCTGGCTCAGCAAGGGAATGGAACTGGTCAGGCTGCTAATACGCACACGCTCGGCAATTCCCAATGACGCCGGCACCGCATCGGGGCGATGGATCCAGTCCCACAGGGTTTCGTTATCGTGCTTATCCACATAGTTAACGGCCTCTTGCGGATCGAGGTTATAAGCACCTACGGTTTCCGCATTAACAACCGCTCCGGAGCGGGTTTTGAGCTTGAAGTTTCTGAGGTTACCAGCAAGGCCGGCACGCACCGCATCCACATTCTCCCCGCGAATCAGCGCCAGGCGCTGTAACGGGTTGCGAATACGGTCATTGAACGTACCAATGCCGGTGCCTGCCAACGCATCCTGGACTGCGCGCTCAACAATACGATCACCGGAGGTACCGCCCGCTGGTGTCCAGGCTTCGGCGTAGAAGTAATTATCGGCATCCACCGCTTGCACGGCTTCATAAGCATCGACCAAGACGGATTTGGGCATAAAGCCGGATTGGTCAAAACGGAAACCATCCACTTTGTATTGCTGCGCCCACTGCACCACAGAGTCGGCAACGAATTTGCCCATCATGCGATGTTCCGTTGCGGTATCCGGCCCGGCAGCTGTACCTCTTTCCGGTTCGGCGGTAGCGGGATTGGTGCGATAGTAATACCCGGGAACCACTTTATCGAACACAGAATTAGCCGCTTCGAAACCAGATGAGACAGTGTGCGGATAAACCACATCCATCACCACACGCAAACCCAGTTGATGCAACGCCATGTTCATTTCACGCATTTCTTTTACGCGCACCGCGCCCTGCGGATTGGTGGCGTAGCTGCCTTCCGGCGCATTGAAATGTTGCGGGTCATAACCCCAGTTGAAACCATCCAAATCCGCCATAGCCGCAGCCAGCGAACGCGCCTTGGCGGATTGTGGATCAAACCCTTGCAACACACTGCGAATAGTGGCGCCGTTACTCACAGAACCATCGCATACTTCCACGGACGCCTTGTCCGCGACTTTTTGACACAACTCAAAAATGTAACTGTCGAGGTTTACTTGTGCCGTAGCATCTTCATTGATGGAAGAAATGTCGTTGCTCGGCAGTAAATGAATATGAGTAAGACCTGATGCAACCAATTTGCGCAGATGCTCAACCGGTGCGGTATTGGTTTGGGCAAATGCGAGATATTTACCGCGGAACGCCGTCGGCGTGCTTTGATCGCTGACGCTGAAATCGCGCACATGACCTTCATAAATTGTTGCCGCTTCTGGTGCAACAACGGTAGGCACGGCGTGGTTATCCCAACCCGCCGGTTTCAAATCCGCATCATTTAAATTCACAAATTGTGAATGGCGACTGTTAGTCGACAGTGATACCGAATAAGGATCGGTAACTTCAAGGCGTTGCACTTTCTTCGCCAATGGATTGTAAGCAGTCACGCGGAAACGATAGTACTTGCGATCCAATTCTGCCGCCGAACCTTTGTAACTCCAGATACCGGTATTCGCATCCCACTGCATGGTTTTTGTATCGGCAACACGCAAAGGCTCACCGGAATAAATGCGCAGCTCAACATTTTGCGCGGTGGGAGCCCATACAGAAACCCCCACACCATCGCTGTAATTCACGCCGAGTTTTGCTTCATCTGCATCGGCATTTGCACTGGCGGTATAAAGTGCATCCAGCACATGGGGCAATTGAATGCGTGTGGCACGGCCACGCTCGATAGTGACAGTTTCATCCTTATCATTTTTTTCAACCGAATCGTAACGACCGAGAATAATCAGCTCGTCTTTCAATGCTGATTTAATTGTGTCGATAGCAACATTAGCCGGTAAATCATAGGCAAGGTAATTATCCAGATACGGCACCAACGCTTGCTCTTCTTCCGTCATCACACGACCAGGATTTAGCGTTGCCAATAATTGCCCGCCTTGCAAATTGCCATCTTGCGCAGCACTGATACCACCGGCGGTTGAACGATAAAGTTCAACTTTTTTATTCGCCGCAAATTCGCGATTCCACAAAATAGTACGCGGACTAATCCAATGCGCTTCCACATCGCTGATGCTCACCAGCGGACGTTCAAGCGTGCATTTTTCAGTAAGGCAAACCGGAATATCGCTCAACCGGCTATTGCGCATATTACTGGTATTCACAACTACCCAGGCCATGCGATCAAAATCGCCACCGCCGCGTTTGATACTGATTTGCATATTGTCCGTTTGCGCAGCGCCACCGGGTGTTTTGATAATGAAATTACCGCAGGTGCCCAATTCGCTGGTGGGAATGACAAAGAATGCACCATAGTAAGGATCATGTCGCTCACCGGCTGCACCGGTATTTTTGCTGCTGATACCCGGGCCAAATGGCCAGGTCGTTGGAATGGTGTAGGTCTTGCCGGTACTGTCAGTTGCAGAACTTCCCCAGCCGCCACCGCAATCCTGCCACAAGTGCAGGTTGTAACCGGCAAAGGCACTGAAGCGTTCATCATCAGTACCTTCCACATTCACATAAATCACAACCTCGTTGGGTCCCGGCTTTCTTTCCGGTGCGGGAAAATCCGGCACGATACAATTTTCACCATCGCGCACTTGCCCTTCAGGACACGCCGGCAATTCATACGGTGGACGAGGATCACCGCAAGTGCCGTTATCCAGCACAACTTGCGGATCGCGACAGGTCGGCAAATCGACTTTTTTATTATCAGTACCACTGCCACCGCCGCAACCAGTCAACGTAAAAGCCACTAATAACAGGGGAAGCACTCCCTGTATTAGCCGCCTGATTTTATTTCGCGCGTTAAGGTTCATTTGCCATCTCCCACAATATTATTTTTACATTGGTATCAAACACGAACTGGTATCCGGCAACGTTGCTTTATCAAATTGCCTTCGTATATTCCCGATCATAATGAGCGTTTTTTTAGTTATCGCTCGCGAATATTTGCAATCAGGCCACAAGAAATACATGCATAAAAAACACTGCATGGCTGACGTGAATTTTTAGAAAATTAATCAATTGAATTAATAAATTAATGCTCAAAGCTTAGTCTAAGTTTGCAAATTTCCATTCGCAAACTACATACGTATGCAAAAAACCGGCAGATAAAACAACGCCTCTGCATACGTATGCAAAGGCGCAAAAGGAGAATAAAAGTAACACTTGAATATCAGGCACCGATTAAGCGCCAGTGTTAGCAGGGGCTGCCCATATCGGGCTTGTATTAATTACTAATAAAAAAATAGTGGCAAAGAAATTAATATTCAATCAATGCCGATTCACTGGCATCCAGGATCAACGGTTGCGTTAAATCAAGTGAACATTTTTGAGCGGATTAAACCCGGAGCGCGCCGTTCCGATCATCCTATTGAAACGTATCAAATCCACAGTAGATGATTGTTTGTTTTTATTTAATATCACCATCACTCTGCGATTTTGATCGTAACGAAAATAAACATAGTGACCATTTTCCGGCAAGTAATGAATTAATTGTCCATTACTAATAGCAGTATTATGTTTGCGCCATTGCAGCAGTGTTTTTAAATAGGTTTGTGCATCACGCTGTTGTTTGTCCAACCCTTTGCCAGTAAAAGCATTCACGATGTCAGACTTCCAGCCACCCGGAAAATCAGCGCGTAACAACCCGTCATTTCGCTCTATGGGGCTTTTCGTTAATACCTCGGTACCATAATAAAATTGTGGAATGCCACGGGTGGTTGCGGTGAACAGCATAGAGGCTTTCCATAAATCCAGATCATCGTGCAATAGCGAATAGATGCGGGACATGTCGTGGTTATCCGGAAATACCATCAGGCTCATTGGATTAGCGTATACAAAATCATTGGCAATCATTTCGTAGAGTTTAATAAGCCCGGAGGCATAACCTTCGTTTGCGTTTAATACTTCCGGCATTAAATACACAATGGGAAAATCCATCAGGCTCGGCAAGTAGGATTCATAACCATCGCGATTCAATGCACCCTTCTGCCAATAGGCAAGAATGTGTGGATTGGAATTCATTTCCTCGCCGACAATATTTAAATATGGATATTCATCCGTCACCGCTTTTGCCCAACGCGCCAAAAAATGTTTATCCGAATACGCATACGTATCCTGGCGAATGCCAGATAAATTCACGTACTCGATCCACCAAATCGTATTTTGAATTAAATAATTGGCCAACAACGGATTGCGCTGGTTCATATCCGGCATGGTTTTTACAAACCAGCCATCGGTAAATTGTTGCTTTTCTTCCGGTGCAACATGGATATCCAGCACTGTCGTGTGTTGGTTATTGGTGGGCACAAAACCACTCTGATAATTTAACCAATTACTTGCGGGTAAATCCTGCATCCACCAATGGCCGGTACCAATATGGTTCAACACAATATCCTGGATAAAACCAATGCCTTTTTTATTGGCACTGGCCACCAGTTTTTTATACTCATCATTGCTACCAAAGCGAGGATCAATGCGATAAAAATTCGTGGGCGAATAACCGTGGTAGGAATATTCCGGCTGATTATTTTCCACAATCGGTGTTGGCCAAATCATGGTGAAGCCCATCGTGGCAATATAATCCAGATTCTGGCTAATACCTTTCAAGTCACCGCCATGGCGGCCAACCGGATTATTTCTATTAGCAACTTCATGCATTTCCGGATGTGAATCATTGCGCGTATCACCATTGGCAAAACGATCCGGCGTCAGTAAATACACAGCGTCCTTTGCAGAAAAACTATTGCGTTGCGCAGAACCATCGCGACGTTTTTTCAGCACATAAGGATGGGTTAATTCCACAACACCGTTTTTAGTAAAGCGAATCGTTAATTTTCCAGGCTTCGCTGCCGGAGCTATTTGCATATTAATAAATACATAATTCGGATTGGTGGTGCGCTCTACTCCACTCAGGGTTACACCGGCATAATTAATATCCGGCGTCAGCTCTGCAATATTTTCTCCGTGCACCATTAATTGCAATTGCGGATTCTTCATTCCCACCCACCACTGCATTGGCTCCAAATGTTCTATCTTGTAACTAGCAGCAGTTGCCCATGCCGACCCCAAAAACGCCAACAACACTATTAACACCTTCATAAACTCTCCTGCGGATTTTATTGTTGAATAAAAAATTGTTGGGAAAATTAATTTTAAGAAACAGGCTCAATGCCAGATTCAGAATCAAGCGAAAAAAATAGCGCAAAAGGATTAACCCAATAGTGATCAGCAACTTCAATGAAGTGATAGGAAGAAATAAAAGGAGGGGAGTAACTCTGTGCAACCACGGAGCACTGGTCGCAATAAAAAATACTGTTATTAATAGAGAAAAGAACAATCCACAACGTGGTTAACGAATGGATATAGTGAGTTGGCGGCATAAAACGTCCCGGTGCAGCTATTCATATTATTCACGCAGAATACCCAACCGGTTTTTTGCTACCAACTCACTACATACGTATTCAACTGCCTGCTTAACAATTATTAATTTTTTAACTGCAACGCCAGTGATTCCAGTGGCGCCAGTTTGATAGCAACACAGGCGCTTTTATCTCGTACATGCAGTGCTAGCGTTTTACTTTCACCAAGCCGCGAATACAATTCGTATTCAGGCTTTGTAAGCTGCCATTGCTCCACCAGATCCGGTGTTAATTGCAAATTGAATTCACGCGCTTCCGTCGCACTGAAATTGCTAACAACCAACCATCGCTGCTGCGAATCCCAACGCACGAAAGCAAATACTTTTCCATCATAACCGCCACCTGCATAGCGATTCAGGTTATGCAACTCGCGATACTCGCCACCAAAACCCGATTCATTTACAGAAAGGTTTAACAACTGGCGATAAAATTCCCGCAAGCTTTTTTCTGCTGCCGTTAATTGACCACCGTCAAATTTTCCGCCGTTCATAAAACGTTGATGTGCAGGCACGCCGGCGTAATCAAAAATCGTCGTGCGCGACGGACTACCAAAACCGGATGCCAATGCCCCCGCCTCACCCACTTCCTGCCCGAAATACAGCATGGTCGGAGAGCGACTGATTAACGCAGATACCACCATCGCCGGTTTGGCTTTTTGTGCATCACCTGCAAATTCAGGGCTGGCAATGCGTTGCTCATCGTGGTTTTCCAGGAAGTGCAACATATGGGATTCAATATCTGCCATACCGCTTTGCACTTGTGCAATAACATCCGTCGGTGCGCGGTTCTGGATAATCGCTTTTAAACTATCGTACATTTCTACTTTATCGTAGAGATAATCCATTTTTCCCAAACGCAAATAATTGCGGTACTCCGCCGGGTTATAAACCTCCGCCAGTAAAAATGCAGCGGGATTTTTTTGTTTGATTGCAGAATTTAAATAGCTCCAGAATTCAACCGGCACCATTTCTGCCATATCAAAACGAAAACCATCAACACCTTTGTCTAACCAATATTCGGCGATCTGACGAAATTTAATCCACGAATCCGGCACAGACTTTCCTCGCCAGAATTCCCTGTGTTCACGCACATCTTTATGCGCATACTCCGCTGGTAGCAGCGGAAAATCTTTATGCCCATCTGCACTGACACCGTAATTAATTTTTACCGTTTCATACCAATCATCAAATTTTGGTTGTGCCAAACGCGAGCCATTACCGGTCCATTTGGCAGGCACTTCATAAAATTGCCCGTCACTTAAAAAATGCTGCTCACCACCTAACGGGCGATAATGATGATGCGGCTCAGGTACTTTGAAAGATTGGTTCACTACATAATAAAAATTATTGTCGCGCGCGTATTCCACATGAGTGTTATCGCGCGCACCAAAATCATCAACCCCGGCGGGCTTGCTGAGAGAGATATAAGAACGCGCAACGTGGTTGGGCACTATATCGATGATTACTTTCATACCCTGCGCGTGGGTACGTGCAATTAATGCTTCAAATTCTTGCAAGCGCTTTGCCGGGTCGACCGCCAAATCCGGATTCACGTTGTAATAATCTTTAACCGCATAGGGCGAACCGGCACGTCCTTTCACTACATCAGGGTCATCATTAGTAATACCGTAGGCGGTGTAATCGCGAATCACAGCGTGGTGCGGCACACCGGTATACCATACATGGGTTGTGCCTAAATCTTTAATAGATTTGAGTGCAGCCTCATCAATATCATTAAATTTTCCTACACCATTTTCTTCAATAGTGCCCCAGGGTTTATTGGTGGTATTTTTATTGCCATAAAGACGCGTGAAAATCTGGTACACAACAGGTTTACCCTGCATCACCACCTCCTTATTTATTGACGGCCCATGAGCCGATTTTACCTGAGCTGACGGTGACGCCTGATCTGTAGTCGAGGAGCAAGCGGACAACACCAACACCATAGAGCCGATAAGTATTTTTGTTTTCATATATTTTCCGGATCGCCATAACTGCCACAACATATGTGTGCGACAGCTGCCGCGATAATTTTGGACAATTGAATAGCTATTGAATTCATTTTTGTCACTCCCCCTTGGCAAGAGATAAGACGCGCGACAATACCGTCCCCTATTCCAGCTCAAGCACCAGCGATGACTTGGCGGGCAATACTAATGATTCACCCAACGCAACTTTTTTGTTCGCTAATACATCGAGCACATTGGTTTTATTTTTCAATAAAGATTCAAAGCGCAGCAACGCCAGTGTTTTTTCCTGCTTGTTTTTGTTGAGCACCACCATCACGGTCTTATTATCGAGATAGCGGAAATAAACATAGATACCATCAATTGGAGCAAAATGTTGCAATTTACCCGTATGGATTACTGGGGAGTTTTTACGCCAGGTAAATAATTTTTTTATAAATTGCTGCGCATCTTTTTCTTTTGCAGTCAGGCCTTTCCCGGTAAAAGCATTTTTACGATCACCCTTCCAGCCGCCAGGCATATCGGCACGCACGGCGCCATCATCGCGCTCTTTCGGGCTCGTTAATAACACTTCCGAGCCATAATAAAATTGCGGAATGCCACGCATAGTCGCCAGATAAACCATGGCCATTTTGAACAAATCCAGATCTTCATCCACGATCGAATAAATTCGTGCAGTGTCATGATTCTCCGGAAAGATCACCAGATTAAACGGATCAGGATACATAAAATCATTGGCCAGGGTTTCATATAAACGAATAACGCCCGTGCCCCAGCTTTCGTCTTCACTTAATGCCAGACGCAATGCATCGTGAATCGGAAAATCCATCATACTGGGAATGTGCGGAACATGGCCGCTTGGGTTTTGTTTGCCTTTTTGCCAGTGGGCGACAATCGCCGGGTTGCCACTCCACTCTTCACCGACCATATTAAAATTCGGATATTCCTCCATCACTATCTTTGCCCAGTTAGACAAGAACGCAGCATCGGCATAACCGTAAGTATCTTCGCGCACGCCACTTAAGCCGGCATATTCAATCCACCAAAGTGTGTTTTGTATCAGATAGGTCGCGAGGTGCGGATTGTTTTGATTTAAATCCGGCATGGTGGTGACAAACCAGCCGCCGGTAAATAATGCTTTATCATCCGGGGCAGCATAAGGGTCTTGAATAGTGGTGCGACGATGCGATGTTTCAGTATATTTATCCGGAAAATTCAGCCAGTCTTTTTCCGGCATATCCGCCATCCACCAATGTTTGGAACCGATATGATTGAGCACTATATCCTGAATAACGCCGATACCTTTTTGTTTTGCTTTGCGCACAAAGCTTTTGAAATCTTCATTGGTCCCGTAGCGCGCATCAATTAAATATAAATCGGTAGCCGCATAGCCATGATAGGAATATTCCGGTTGGTTATTTTCGGTTAACGGGTTTGGCCAAATTTGGGTGAAGCCCATATCGGCGATGTAATCCAGGTGTTGCGTCATACCCGCAATATCGCCACCGTGACGACCGCCTTTAAATTTTCGATTGGGCTGTTCAGCAAACCCCGGCACTGCATCGTTAGCAGGCTTGCCATTGGCAAACCGATCAGGGGTAATTAAATAAATAGCATCGCGTGCAGTAAAACCGATGCGCTCTGCAGAATTTTTTTCACGTGCGAGCAACACATAAGTTGCACGACTTTTTTCCTGACCATCAAGTAAAAAACGAATCGGAAACTTTCCCGGTTTCGCTGATTCTGCGATATCAATAGTGACAAATAAATAATTGGGGTTATCCGCTTTTTCAGTGCGGACAATCGCCACGCCGGGATAATCAATTGTTGCCCGGGTTGATCCGATATTCTCTCCATGCACCATCAATTCAACCTGATCGTACTTCATTCCCACCCACCAATTGGCAGGTTCCAGATGCTGGATTTTATAGGGTTCGGCATTCGTGCCAAGCGAAAATAATGCACCAATACTTACAATGATTAACAATCGCAGGAAGATAATTTTTTTCATAGAAAGCCTGTTCTTATCATTTGCTCAAAGGAAAAGTCAATGGAATAAGATTATTGTAGCCAATCAAATCCGCGACAACGCCGGGTAAGTTTTT
Source organism: Cellvibrionaceae bacterium (assembly GCA_021151825.1). Lineage (GTDB taxonomy): Bacteria > Pseudomonadota > Gammaproteobacteria > Pseudomonadales > Cellvibrionaceae > Cellvibrio. The sequence continues at coordinate 12,442 of JAGKWQ010000010.1, read as the reverse complement.
GAAAAGTCCTTAAAAAAAACCTGCCAGCATTCACTGGCAGGGTTTTTAATCTTCAATAAACCAATGCCGGATTAGAACTTGTAATTCAAGCCTAACAGGTAGTTAGCACCGAAATGCTGGTAGCGATTGATTTGGCGTGAATCGGTTTCCTGGGTGGTAATCGTTTCTTCGTCAGTCAGGTTTTGTGCTTGCAATGTCAGCGTCAAACCATCCAATGACTTGATGCCTGATTCACTGAAATCGTAACCGATTTGCGCATCCCATAATTCACCGCCCTGATCTACCGCAGGAACCAGGCTCAAGCTCACGCCGCGCTCCTCGGTCAAATACGCATCGCGCTTGCGCCCACTCACACGGAATTCAAAACCACCTTTTTCAAAATACACCGTCAATTGGTAGGATTCTTTTGATAGGCCAGGAATGCGCTGTTTTTCACCGTCATAATCAATTTCTCCATCAAGGAAAGTGGCACTGGTGAGTACACCAAAGCCATCCAGCACATCACTGAATACGTGGAACGGCAAACTGATTTGAATTTCATTACCGGCAACATAACCACCACCGGCCTCAAATGTCCTGGTAGTTAAACCGCTGGTGGAAACCAGTTCAGGAATTCCCGCATCGTGATAACCGGGAATAATCCAGGATGAAAAATCGGTAACAACACTTTCCGACAAATGCCAGTTTTGCAGATCTTTATAGAAATAGGTTAATGACACAAAACCATCATCAGCAAAATAATATTCGTAAGAAAGGTCTGATTGAATTGCCTCGATTGGTTTTAAGTGCGTGTTGCCTTCCGATGCATCCCACGCGCTGAATTGCGGATCGGAACTGCTGCGACGCGCAGTATCAAAACTGAATCCGATGACGCTATTGGGGCGCATTGCATCCATGCGTGCACGCGATGCCGTTTTGGATGCAGCGAAGCGAAGAATTTGCTCATCAGTCAATTGGAAGTTCATATTCAAGGATGGCAACAATTTGGTGTATTTGTCGCTGTCCGATACTGGAATTGCTGTGACGAAAGTATTTGCGCCGGTATATGCATCAAAACCGGTGCCGGATTGATCGGATGACACCACTTGCAAACCAATATTACCGGTGAGGATACCTGTTTCAAATTTTGCCAAACCGTATGCAGTAGTTACTTTTTCAGTGACTTCATAAGTATCGCCTTTGCGATTTGGTTCGGTAGTGGTTGCATCAATTGAGCGATACAAACCATCTTTATAAATTCCGATGCCGTCATACGCGAGTATGCTACCCAAACCGAGGAAACTTAAGTCGGCCGTTCCCACAATATATTCTTGCGGTACTGCGATATCACCGTTGGCAATAGTTACCCCATCAGCGGCATAAAAACCGGGAGCAATCAGGAATGCGCCGTAGTTAACTTTGGATTTAGTACGATCAGAATAATTAATACCGAATTCAACACCGTTAATTATTGACAGCTCAACTTCACCTTCCGCTTGCAAACGCACGGCGTCCAGTTTTTCTTCGAAGTGAGGATTATTGACGAAACCGTCTTGCGCATTATTTTGCCCACCAACCAACGGAGCAATTGCGCCACCCCATGCTTGCGGACCTGCGAGACGAATGTTGGCGGGATTGGAATAATCCGGCGTAGTCAATGTTGAATGCGGTCCAAATACCGCACCTTTGGACGTTAACACGTAGGAGCGCGCAGCCGGTGCACCTTGTGTTGCCGTGCCCGCACGGCCAACACCGGAATAACTTTCCACGTTCAACAAATCTTTTGACGATTCACCACTGGAGACATCCAATGTTAACGACCAATTATCGTTAACCAAATATTCTGCATTGAAACCGAATGTGGTGAGTTCACCTTCCTTCACTTCACCGTCGTTGCGAATAACACTGTGGAAACCACTCCACTCACCGGCAGTAACCAAATTATTTTCGATAACAGAGTGTACGTTGGTTACACCGCCGCCCCACACAGTTCCTTCTTCCATACCACGGAATACTTTGGAATCGGTGAAATCGATATAAAGCGCATCCAGTGCAAACGTCCATTGATCATTTGGTGCAAATTGCACAACCCCGGCGTAAGTATCGCGTTCCATTAATGCTGAACGCACAAAGGAATCATGTCCGCCCAGTGCAACTACTTCACCCGGGCCTTCGTTATCGAGGTCAGCATAACCCCAACCGCGGAATTGCTCTTCCTGGCTTGGTGATTCCATAGTTGCAATAGAAAGTGCAACACCGACAGTATCATCAACAAATTTGTCAGAATAAATAAACGCGAGGCGATGGCCAGTGTCATCGTAATCAGGGTTCGCAGAAGATAATTCGTTAAATTCGTAATTCGCATTCAGAGTTACAATACGATCGCGCTCAAGCGGGCGAATAGTTTGTAAATCAACAATACCACCAAGGCCCTGATGTACTTTGCTCGCATCCGGCGTTTTATAAACAACAGCGCCCGATAAAATTTCGGAAGGATATAAATCGTATTCAACACCGCGGTTATCACCGATGCCGAGAATTTCGCGACCATTCAATGTTGTGGCTACATAGTTTTCGTTAAAACCACGCACCGAAATACCACTGGTGCGACCATCGCGGCGCTCACCGGTCAAGCCGGGCAAACGCGCCAGGGATTCTGCAATACTGGTATCCGGTAATTTACCAATGTCTTCGGCAGTCAGGGCTTCAACAACAGAAGGCGATGCTTGTTTGGTCGCAATAGAATTTTGCAAACTGGCACGAAAGCCGGTCACCATTACTTCTTCAACTTGTTCGTCAGAACTTTGTGCGTAAACACCTTGTGAACCAGCGACCATTGCCATAGTGGTAGCCAGAGCGAGCATGTGGTTAAACGTGGGTTTTCTCATGGTTTTTCTCTCCGCGGAGTATAGCTTTTATTGTTAGCCTGTATGGTTAGCCTGATGCCTAAACGACACTCCCTCGTACGCAACCTGCGCAACCCAGAACGGCTTTGTCGTTAAAAACGATGGTAGGCCCTAGCACCTAACGATCACAATAGAATGCATACGTATTCAAAAGAGCGCATACGTATGCAATCACACCGCATTGCGGAACAAATCCCGCTCACGTATTTAATCGCTAAGCCTAGTCGATTAATTTTTTCAATCCAGCAATTGAAAAAATTAACGGTTATGCAGAGTTTTTTACTGTGCTGCAAGAAATAAAAAAAGAGGGCGAAATCGCCCTCAACAGTAAAACAAACGACAGGGATAACATAAATACTGGTGGGTATTAACTCACTCGAGCGATAAATGCGGAATACGCTGGAACATCAAGTTGATTCGCTGTGATAGTTGCTGAATAACAGCCGTGGCCGTCAATGGATATCAATGAATAAGTGTTATTCAACACAATATTTTTTGTAGTGGATGCGAAATTAAATGCACACAATAAACGCTCATCATTATGCTGACGGACAAATACTAAATAGTCGTCTGCATCCGCAATAAATGTAATATCACCCAGACGCAGCACCGGTTGCGCTTTGCGCCAACGCATAAATGTACGATAGGCATTCAATATGGAATCGCTGTTGTCATCCTGCAAACTGATCGCCATTTTTTTATGCTCAGCAGGAACTGGCAACCAGGTTTTGTTGTTTGAAAAACCGGCATGCTCATCGGTGTGATTCCAGGGCATAGGTGTGCGGCAGCCATCGCGGCCTTTAAAGCGCGGCCAAAAAGTGATGCCATAAGGATCTTGCAATTCGTGTTGCGCAATTTCCGCTTCGGTTAATCCCAATTCCTCGCCTTGATAGGAACACACACTGCCGCGCAATGACAACAACATAGCATTCAGTGTTTTCGCCAATTGTGGCACTTGTTCTTTGCCGCCCCAGCGCGACATAAAACGACGCACATCATGGTTGCCAATAGCCCAACATGGCCAGCCTTCGGTTAATTTGCTTTCCAGGGTTTCGACGGTTTCACGAATATAACTACCGGATAATTTTTCCACCAGCAATTCAAAACTGTAGGCCATGTGCAAGCGCGAATTGCCACTAGTGTACTCAGCCATGGTTTTCAGCGAATCATCGGCAGAAATTTCACCGAGTGTTACAGTGCCAGGATAGCGATCCATTAATGCACGTAGCGATTCAAGGAATGCAAGATTTTCCGGACGCGTATTGTCATAAATATGTTTCTGGAACGCGTAGGGGTTATCGACTGAAAAACCGCGCCCTTTGCGCTCGGCTTCCGGCTTCACCGGATTGGAACGCAATTGCTGATCGTGGTAGCAAAAATTAATCGCATCCAGGCGCAAACCATCCACACCGCGCTTTAACCAGAATTCCACTTCATCCAGAATTTGTTGGCGCACCGCGTCGCAGTGATAATTTAAATCCGGTTGGGTTTTTAAAAAGTTATGCAAAAAATATTGGCAACGACGCGGCTCCCACTCCCAGGCAGAACCACCAAAAATCGCCAGCCAATTATTAGGCGGATTACCATCCGGTAATGGATCAGCCCATACATACCAATCCGCTTTAGGGTTATCGCGCGACTCGCGGCTTTCCTGAAACCAGGCATGCATATCAGACGTGTGGCTCAACACTTGATCGATAATAATTTTGATGCCGCGCGCATGGGCTTTAGCAATCAATTCATCGAAATCGGCGAGGGTGCCAAAGATGGGATCTATATCGCGATAATCACTGATATCGTAACCAAAATCTTTCATGGGTGATTTAAAAAATGGGGATACCCAAATCGCGTCCACCCCAAGGCTGGCGATGTAATCAAGTTTGCTAATGATGCCGGGAATATCGCCTATGCCGTCGTTGTTGGCGTCCATCATGCTGCGTGGATATACCTGATATACCACGGCGCCGCGCCACCAGGGAGTCGTTGTCATTACGGGAATCTCTACATTTTTATGGATCTTACGAATCGCGCCAGCCCATCCGGATCGATTCAAACTTCATGTTTACACCATACGCGAGCCCTTTTTTTTCGCCAAGTGACTACATACGTATGCAAATCGCCCGGCAGATTTTTAACGCAAAATTTCTCATAGAATACGTATTCATAAGCCAAACAGTTTTTACCCGATTGCAAATTTTCTGAACTAGGCTTGTTTGCATACGTATGCAATGTGAATACGTATGCACGTACTTGAGTTGAGTCTAGCCAAGGCCTAAGGTGACGAAATAGTCATTTCTGCTATGGCGGGACGAGCTTATAGCTAAAACAAAAAATGCTAAAAGTGGATACCCGGACAAAAATCAAATAACAGTATTTACACGAGGTCTGGTATGAAAAAAAATCTTCTGGCATTAACGCTGGGCAGCGCGGTTTTATCCGGCGCCTGTTTATTAGTTGCCTGCTCCGACAAATCATCCAGCCCGCAACAACTAACTACAGCGCCTGGTGCCCCGGGGAAAAGCTCACTGTGGTCCTACTCTGGCAAAACCGGTATTGGTACTTCTTTTGAACAATATACCAATGGCGCATACAGCGACGCCGGTGCTACCGGTGTAGTTTCCAAAGTATGGTTTTCAATTGCACAAGGCATATTAACGGAAACCATGTACGGCCTGATTCACGAAGCACAATTGCAAGAACTGCAATTTTTTATTAAGGGAAATGACCCACTCGGCAAAAGATGGCTGGATGAAGAAAAGCAAGATACCGTTTCAACGATTGAATACCTGAATACCGATCCACAAGGTCGCCCGACATCGCTTGCGTATAAAATTGTGAACAAAGATAAAGAGGGAAAATATGAAATTGAAAAACATATTTTTACCGATCCCGATTCACAAGCATTAATGATGCGCGTGAAATTCCGCGCATTGGCTGATGATATTACTCCGTATATTTTTGTGAACCCGTCCATCGCCAATACCGGCAGTAACGACAGCGCAACCTATGCCAATAACACCTGGACGGCCAGTGAAGGCAACGTCAGCATGAGTTTAAAAACCAATGCTTCGGTAGTGCAAAGCACGGTTGGTTTTGAAGGTGTTTCCGATGGTATTACCGAAGTCAAACAAAGTGGTGCGCTCACTAAAACATATACATCCACTGGCAACGACAAAGGCAATGTCGCATTTACATTGCAATTAAATTCATTGAAGAAAGATGAAAGTGCGCAATGGGATTTAGTGTTGGGTTTTGGTAAATCGCCCACAGAAAGCCAGGCTGCAGCAGAACAAACTCTGGCAAAAGGTTACGACAAAGTACTCGCCCATTATAACGGTGACGGTGATGCAATTGGCTGGCAGGATTTCCTCGCGAGTTTACCAGCGCTGGAAAAATTGTCTGCAACAGCAACGGATGGCGGAAAATTACTTTACACCAGCGCCATGGTATTAAAAGCGCAAGAAGATAAAACCCATGCCGGTGCATTTATCGCATCGCTCTCAAATCCTTGGGGTGATATCAAACCTGCGGAAAAATCAGCAACAGGTTACAAAGCGGTATGGCCGCGCGATTTTTATCAAGTCGCGATGGCAATGCTGGCATTGGGCGATACCGAATCACCACGCGTCGCATTTGAATATCTAGAAAAAGTACAGGCAGGGCCGAATGTAAAAGGTTATACCGGAACACCCGGTTGGTTTTTACAAAAAACTCACGTAGATGGCGAAGTGGAATGGGTTGGTGTGCAACTGGATCAAACCGCCATGCCCATTATGCTAGGTTGGCGCTTGTGGAAAGAAGGCGTCTTGAGCGATGCGGATATCAGCAACTGGTACAACAAGATGCTCAAACCTGCGGCAAATTTTTTAGTGGATGGCGGCCCGGTAAAAATTTTATGGAATGACACAACCATCAAACCACCGTACACCCAACAGGAGCGCTGGGAAGAGCAGCCGGGTTATTCACCGTCGACCACTGCAGCAGTAATTGCAGGTTTGGTTTCAGCGGCGGATATAGCAACGCAAGTGGGCGATGCCGAAAATGCCAAACGTTATCTCGCTGCGGCTGATAGCTATTCAAAAAATCTTGAAGCATTGTTATTTACCACCAAAGGTTCACTGACGGGTGATTTGGGTAACGGTAAATATTTTTTGCGCATGAATACCCGACAAAATCCAAATGAAATTGCACCGCTGGAAGAACGCAATGGCCAAATAATTCCGGATCAATCGCAAGTGATTGACGGTGGCTTTTTAGAGTTAGTACGTTACGGTGTGCGCGCGGCAACGGATAGCAGCATCCGGGAAACATTACCCGAATACGACAATCAAAAATTGCCGGATTTACTGCGGGTAAAATATGAATTTACCTTCCCTGGTGTTGAGGGTACTTTCCCTGGCTGGCGCCGCTACGGTATCGACGGTTACGGTGAAGACACCGCAACCGGTGCCGGTTATGCAGCCGTTAATGACACCAGCACCAAAGAACAGCGCGGCCGTGTGTGGCCGTTCTTTACCGGCGAACGCGGTCATTATGAATTGCAATTGGCCAAAGCCAATAAAAGTCTGGACACTGAAAAATTGCGCAACACTTACGTGAAGGCGATGGAATTATTTGCCAACGAAGGAATGATGTTACCGGAACAAGTATGGGATGGTGTGGGCAATAATTCCGTGTATAACTTTGCACTTGGCGAAGGCACTAACTCGGCAACACCACTTGCGTGGACCCATGCAGAATACGTGAAATTATTGCGCAGCCTGAACGATGAAAAAGTGTGGGATAGAAATGCAAGTACAGAAGCGCGCTACGTAAAATAAGTCGCTAATGGAATAACATCACCACTGCCCCGTTTTCAATTTTTATTGAAAACGGGTTTTGGTTTTTTACAGAACACGCCAACTCAAATAGCAATTTATAAAAATTAACGCATAACAATTTATCAATAACAACAAAGGCGATACACGATGAAACAACCATCACTCCCCTTCTGGCAAGTCTGGAATGTCAGTTTCGGCTTCCTGGGAGTTCAACTCGGATTTGCATTGCAAAATGCCAACGTTAGTCGCGTACTGTCCGATCTCGGCGCCGATCTTCATTCACTTTCATTATTTTGGCTCGCCGCACCAATTATGGGTTTATTGGTGCAACCGATTGTGGGGGCTGCATCTGATCGCACCTGGAATCGCGTTGGCCGGCGCCGGCCATTTATTTTGGGCGGCGCGATTGCAGCGGCATTGGGAATGTTGTTGATGCCCAATGCACCGCTCTTTGTATCGCTAATGGCCCCGATGTTATTCGGTGGTTTGATGCTCGCATTAATGGATGGCGCCTTCAATGTCACCATGCAACCGTTTCGCGCATTGGTGGCCGATATGGTTCCGAATGAGCAGCGCACACTCGGCTATTCAATCCAGGCACTGTTGATTAATATCGGTGCGGTAATCGGTTCTATATTGCCGTTCCTGCTCACCAATGTTATTGGCCTGGATAACACTGCCCCCAAAGGCGAAGTTGCTCCAACGGTTACCTGGGCATTTTATATCGGTGCGAGCGCATTACTTGGTGCAGTGCTCTGGACAGTAATTCGCACTAAAGAATATCCACCAGAAGAATACAATCGCTACAAAGGTTTAACCGCTGCTGCACCCATAGAAAAAAAATCGCTTGCGGTTCGTCTGGGAAATTTTTGGCAATTATTTATCCATATGCCCAAGACCATGCGCCAGCTTGCTCTAGTGCAATTTTTTTCCTGGTTCTCGCTATTTATTATGTGGGTTTATACCACTCCCGCTATCACCCAGTATATTTGGGGCATTGAAGCAAAATGGTTTGATGCCGACTATTTGCATTCACTCGCCGTTATTCCGCCGGAAATTGCAGCGGCGAAAGGCGCCGCGGGCGATTGGGTGGGAATTATTTTTGCGGCCTACTCATTATTCGCTGCATTGTTTTCCATTGTGCTGACACGCATTGCAAATAAACTTGGACGCAAGCTGACTTACTCACTGTCACTGCTGGCCGGCGGCCTCGGTTATATCAGCTTTTTATTTTTTCAGAATACCGAAATCGTACATGTGAATTTATTGATTACGGAAGTAGATATCCCACAAGGTGCACTCGATTTAATTCTTCCGATGATTGGTGTTGGTATCGCCTGGGCCGCAATTCTCGCCATGCCTTACGCAATTCTTTCCAGTACCTTGCCAGCAGATAAAACCGGTGTGTATATGGGAATTTTTAATTTCACCATCGCCGCACCGCAAATTATTTCCGGTTTGGTGGCAGGTCAAATTTTGAAATATGTTTTCAATAATGAAGCGATTTACATCATCGTTCTGGCGGGAGTTTGTATGATTCTCGGGGCGATTTCGGTGGTGTTTGTGAGGGATTCGGAAAAGTAATCCCCCCTTGGCTACGCGCCCCTTTGAAAAGGGGCGCGTAGCCAAGGGAGGTCGGGGGGGATTACCGCTTTACCACTTTAGCCCCACAAGACCCCCGTACCATTAGTTTCGCCGGCAGCAACATCGATTCCGGTTTTTCACCCGCAACCAGTTTTAATAAATTCTCTACCAGTAATTCGCCAGCGAGCAATGTATCCTGCTGCACAGTAGAAAGGGGTGGATGAGTGTAGGACGCCATCGGGATATCATCAAACCCCATCACCGCGACTTCTTGTGGTACGTGCAATTCAGCCTCTTCCAATGCCTTCATTGCACCTATGGCAATTAAATCACTCGCACCAAAAATTGCATCAAACGCGATGCGGCGCTGCAATAATTTTAGCGTCGCTTTGTAGCCTTCTTCCTCAGAAGTTTCGGCGGCGACTTGCAATTGCAAGTTCGGTTCTATTCCTGCTTCCTGCAACGCTTTGCAGAAGCCGTGATAGCGATCCGCAAATTCCGGGCTGTGCTCGGAAACATCGCCAAGGAAAGCAATATTCTTTCGCCCCAATTCCAGCAAATGTTTTGCCGCAATGTAGGCACTATTAAAATTATCGCACCCGATAGAAACACCAGGTTGTCCGTCCAACACTGGTCCCCAAGTAATAAAGTGTGCACCGACCTCGGTGAGATAAGTAAGTTTTTTTACGAAGCTTTCGTAATCGCCATAACCTAAAAAAATAATACCATCAGCGCGATTGGCATCTTCATAATCCGCATGCCAGTCTTCGCTGAATTGTTGAAATGAAATTAATAAATCAAACCCGCGATTCGCGGTTGCGCGGGTAATGCTGCCGAGCATGGAGAGAAAAAAAGGGTTGATCAGGGAATTACCTGTGCCCTGATCTTCGCACAATAACAACGCAATGGTTTTGGTTTGTTGGGAACGTAAACTGCTCGCGTTTTTATCCACCTTGTAATTCAGTTCGCGTGCGATTTGCTGCACTTTGAGGCGGGTTTCTTCGTTTACTAACGGGCTATTGCGCAACGCGCGTGACACCGTGGATTGGGACACACCAGCACGATACGCAATATCAAAGGATGTGGGTTTATCGTCTTTCACGCTCTCGACCCTCGCTGTAGCTATTTTGTTGTAATTGTTGTTTTGTAATAGGAAGCGATACTACAACAACCCACAATTCAGGTACAGCGAAGGTAACACTCAGGGATTACCGGCAAGTGAAGCGTGCTTAAGAGTGCTTAGCTCGGCGTGGAGATTATCCAGAAAAAGCCGAAATGTGGTACGCCATGCGAGGCTCTGCGCTGCTTTGTTATTCCCGTCCTGCACTGCGGCCAGATTACCACTGGTTGATGTTCGGGCATTTACTTCAAGCGTATCTTCAATAACAGCAACCAGTTCACCCGTTTTGGCATTGGCCAGAATTCCGCGCACAGTTACCTGACCGATTCCTGAGAAATTAGTTTGGGCACCCACAGTACCGGTACCAGAATTTTTATACCTGTTTGAGTAAGGCATAAAGCTAATCAAACTGAATTGTATCGCCAGGACATCGTCTCCACCGCGAGTTGCCGGTACAAACTCGCCGCCTTCGCTGAATGTTTTTTTGGCAAAATCATCCAACTGTTGGCAAATTTGATCCATTTCATTCCAGGTAGATTCATTCCAGTCATTTGCAATTTTTTTATCGGTTTCAGGAGCGATTTTTAATTTATCAAACTGGGTTGCAAAGAGAATGACCTTATCAAATTGCTTGAATGCTTCCGGTTTATTTACCAGGAACCGATCAATTTTTTTGCTTTCAATATACGAATGCGTCGAACCTTCAATTGCTTTCACTGTGACCTCTTTGCTAGCAGGCTGCGATGCGCAACCTGCCAATAACATTGGACACAGCAGTAACAATGCCAATCTCATCATAGCCCCCTGCCAATCATAAATTTCTCCAATAATGCTTTCTTCTCCAGAGCAGAAAAAGAGCGCCGGGTAACATCAAGATAATTCCTGAAGTTTCAGGAACGGAGTTCGCAGCCATTTTACTATCAATCCAATCAATAAAACTGCTAACCCGTGTGGAGCCATAAGCGTCTCCGTAACCCCAAATACCATCCTCATTAAAATCGCCACCAAATGAATGAACGCCTGCCAGATACAATTTGCCGGCTTCTTCTATAAAAACACCGCCACCGGAATCACCCGGTGCTGCCATAATCTCCAACACCGTTGCGAGATCATCAAAGCTGAAATCAGGATAGTCAAACAAGTTGTAGGATGGGTCCGTGGGGTGATCGAAATCGGCCCAAATAATTTGATCACCATTGCCCTCAAGGGACCAGAGATCATCAACGATATTGGTACCACCACGGCGCTCGTAATCCGAGGTCAACGGCCCGGTGAGCCCATCGCCGGTGCGACCAAAACCGACGCTGGCAATCGCACCAAACCATTCACTACTGCCGCGATACAGCGCTGCAGGCGCTACATCGAAATCAGTATCAAAACGCATCAGCCCGATATCCCAACCAGCCACCAATCCGGTTTCCGAAAAATTTTCATGTGCAACCCAGGATTTGGCTTCATAAAAACGCCAGCTATCGCCATCCGGTAAATAAAATGACATTGCCGTGGCATCATCTACGCAATGACCTGCGGTTAATACCCAATTTTTATGTATCACCGTGCCGCTACACGTGTAAGAGGCCTCTACCGTATCGAACGCGATTAAACCCACTCCACTAAACGCGGCTTCGTTACCGAATCCGGTGTACCAGGAGTCCGGCGTATCGTGCCGAATCAAACCAGCTGAAGCGGGCAAAGCCAGTGCAGCAATTAAAAAACCTGACATAAATTTCATAACATACTCCTTATTACTGAATTGATTGTCCGTAGATCCTGATTCTTCCATGAGTGCTTCCGAATCATCCTACCCGCGAAATATAGCCAAGCCATTTTCTATTGAATAGAAAGATAACAGGCTGATGCGACATTTTTATCTGCACTTGAAAACCTGGCCGCTGATTATAAATTTTGGATGCCAAAAATAAAAAACCGCTGCAATTGAACTGCACCCCAAAAGTTGGACACCCAATCCAACTAAGTAAGGTGCAGTTTTTATGTCTAAATATTCAAAACAATTTAAGTTAAACGCTGTTAAT
>JAGKWQ010000038.1 GCA_021151825.1 Cellvibrionaceae bacterium | reverse complement strand
TGTTAGCGGATTTAATTTAAGTAAGATTAATGATAATTTTACTAAGATTTCTGATGCTTTAAACAATAAAGTGTTATACAGAGATAATCCCGTAGGGGAAAATAATTCTGTAAATACTGATATAGATATGAATAATAGACGTATCTACAATCTTCCTACTCCTGTCTTAGACAGTGAACCTATGAGATTGCAAGATATTAAGAATATTATTCTAGGAAATAGTTTAGGGTCTACCCCTTCTCTTATTAATCAGTCTACAGTTATTGGTACAGCAGGTCAAACTGTTGTTACAACTCCTTTGTACACATTAGGTAGTAAATGTATTAAGGTTTATGTACAAGGTGTACGTCTAATTCCTGTTCAGGATTATACAGAAACATCTACAACTTCTATTACCCTAACCTCTCCCCTTTCTACTGGAGATGAAGTATTTATAGAGACAACACAATTTATTGCATTTGGTGGCGTAGATGCTGTAAATGTCTCTGCATCAGATGGTACTGGTGGTACGTTATTTAGTACAGTGCAGGGATTTATTAATAAGTTATTATCTTCTGTTGGATCATCTATTATTGGATTTATCCAACCAGGTAATACAACTGTAGCGCGTAATGTACAGGATAAGCTTAGGGAAGTCGTAAGTGTAAAAGACTTTGGTGCTTTAGGTAATGGATCAGTACAATATACTGCTTTCTTAAATGCATTTAATTATTGCGTACAAAATAAAAAAGACTTATATATACCAGCAGGTATATATAGTTCTGGGACAGATAATTTCCCATTTAAACATCCAGTATATCCAGCATCTGATTTATTAGATTGTAATGGAATTACAATATATGGAGATGGGGAAAATACTTTATTAATTTCAGAATCTTCTTTAGGTGCTGACGTATTAAATCTATACAGTGTTAAAAATTTACATATAAGAGATTTAGCAGTTTCAGCTACATTGTCTGGAACATCTGGTGCAGGCTCTAACGGTGTTTCTATAGTTGGAGGATTTGATAATGTAACGGTGGATAATCTATTTATCAAAAATCTTCCATATGTAGATAAAGGAACTTATCTAGATGGAGGTAAAGCCCTTACCATTCAAACAGGAACACCTGCAACAGAATGCGGTGTATTCCGGGCTAGGAATATATTTGCAGATGGGTGTGTGCATGGGTTTGGGATTGAGATTGACCTTCCTAATTGGGCTACTAAAAAACATTCTGTAGATGTAGAAATCACTGCACGTAATTGCTATACAGGTGCGTTAGTATCAGCAGGAGCTTCTTCAGGAACATTAAGTGCCTCAATGACTTCAGGTATTAATATCAAAGCAACTGCTATAGATTGCCAAAGATCAATAACAATTGGTAGAGGACATGGTATTGATATCGAGGGGCATATTATTACAACAAAAACTCCAGCACAACGTAGATTAAATCCTACAGGAGGAGCTTGGAATTCTACTGATAATATTGTAGATGGATTTTTTGCAGCCTATCTTAAAAATAGTAGAGTATCTGTATCAGGAGATTTAGGTGGATGTGATTATAAAGTTCAGATAGGCGGAGCTACTGCTGGATCAAGCGGTCAAGGAGGGGCTTCAGAGAATAATAAATATTATTTTGATATAGCTGGTTCTTCTGTAATTACAGATGTTAATGTAATTGATTCAGGTGGAAACACTATAAAAACTTCTGATATTTATGTATCTGCTTCTACAACACCAACCCTTCCTGCGTCTTTATATGCTGTTTCTAATGGTAATATGGTTGCAGTTGGGCCGTCATATAGGTTTTACAACCCTAAAATAAATGGCTCTCTTTTATTTATGGAACCGGATGGTAATTCTTCTTATTTAAAGATTCTTCAAGATGGGTACGGTCTTTCTGTTAATCAAACTGGTGCGTCTTCTACGAGTAATTTAAATTTTAGTGTAAAAACACACACAGGGTCTTCTGCTTTTGCAATAAGAAATGATGGGGCTATTGCTACTTCAGGAAGGGCTACAGCTTCCTCAGTTACCACTGTCAAGGGAGTTATGCCAATATATGCTCAAGATAATACATTGTATGGGTATGTTCCTGTTTACACTACATATAGTTAATTGGATATCAAATGAGTAAAACAAGAGATTTAAGTAAGTTATTAAGTACACTGGGATCAAATATAGGTTCTACAATAATTGGATTTATGCAATCCGGTACAGGAGCCATACTCAAGCCAGTTCAAGATGAATTAAAAGATTGGGTAAAAGTTACTCAATTTGGAGCTTCTCCTTCTGCGAGCGCTTCTGCTAATTATAATGCTTTTGTGGCAGCAACGACTTATGCAGCTTCTAATGGACTAGGTATTATTATTCCGGCAGGTAATTACAATCTGAATAATAATTGGGTGATTTCTACAACAGGTATGAGAATTCGAGCAGAAGGTAAAGTTGTTCTTAATTTTACAAATGCAGGTAATTGTGTATCAGTTGATGGTGGTTCGTCTGGTTCTTATATTTTTGATGTACATTTTGGTACTGAAAGCAATCCTATTTGGATTAATGGTAATGCAGCTTCTACTACAGGGTTGTTTTGGAGAGCGGCCCATCATGGATCGGCTTCTGCTAAAATATGGAATTGCGTAATAGGCCATCGTACTCAATTTGCAGTGTGTAATGATTTTAGGATTACGGTTTCTAACTCAGAAGCAGTCTCTAACACATTAGTACCTACAACAGGTATTTCTTGTGAAAGACGTGGGGCAGGTGAGGATACTGCCGATAATACTTGGTGGAATCCTATCGTTGAAGGAATTAAGACTTCCACGGGTCA
>JAGKWQ010000037.1 GCA_021151825.1 Cellvibrionaceae bacterium | reverse complement strand
AAGATTATCCGCGATGAAAGAGAGCATGAAAAGTCTACTAAATCACATGATTGATAACGTGCATGATTACACGTCAACACTCACGCACAAGGCGATAACTGCTGCAGGCGGTACAAGCGCGGTTTATAACTTGCGTGACTACTTACCGGAGCCAGTCAACCACACAATCAACATTGTTTTGTCATTCCCGTGGATGGACTTTTTATCAGCAATCGCGCTGATATTGCTAATCGTAGAGCGCTCTTTCATTGTTTGGGCTCGCTGGCGTGAGCACAAACGAGCCAGCGCGCAAGAATGAAACGCCTCACCGACGCCAAGCTAAAGGCGGTTGAGCAGTTAATCACAGTCGCCAAGGCTGAGCGCACGTACAAAACCATCTTCGGCATTGTGCATCCGAAAGATGGGCTGCTGTA
Source organism: Cellvibrionaceae bacterium (assembly GCA_021151825.1). Taxonomy (GTDB): domain Bacteria; phylum Pseudomonadota; class Gammaproteobacteria; order Pseudomonadales; family Cellvibrionaceae; genus Cellvibrio. Next base: position 4,391 of record JAGKWQ010000037.1, on the reverse strand, counting down.
CTCGCTTGAGCATAGCGGCAGCGAATGGGTTAAGTGTGAGCATATTCCCGACGTTTATATTCCCGCCAAGATGGAGCGCGCACTGACTAGCGACCGACGGTTTATCGTCATCATCGGTGGTCGTGGCTGCCTTCATCCAGACAGCCTAATAAACACACCAAGCGGAGACGTAAAGATAAGCGACTTCTCCGGTGGTTATGTTTACTCACACAACGGGAAAGAGGTTGTTGTCGCTTATGCTGGAAAGCCTATTGAGTTTGACTATCAAGATATGTTTGAGGTGCTCACAAGTGACGGCAAGAAAATAACCTGTACTGATGAGCACCTGTTTTATAATGGGCGCGACTGGGTTATGACGAAAGACCTTCGCGTCGGCGAGCATGTCTTAACTTCTGAGCTTCGGACAGCTTTTTCTTCCCCTCTTCACTCCAGTTTGGGCAGCGGTCTTTTAGAGTTACTCGAAGATGTTCAGAATTTGAATCGAACACTCTTAAATTGCTTGGCGAGTTATTTGTTATGTCTCCGTCAATGTGATCTACAACCTCAGTTGGCAAAAGAAATCTTCCTAGAGTCTGCTCCATTACAAGCCTGTGAACAGCAACATAGTTTCCATGCTTTGTTCCGTTTGGATGACCAGGAGTTCTCTTGTAAAGATAACCCTTCATCAGCTTTGTTCCGCCTTTCCAGTCTTTCCGCTCTTCCAGAATTGGCGGAAAAAAATTCTGCATATCTGGAAAGTTATAACGCCTATAAATCTTTTGAATTGCTTTCGCAGTTTTACCTACAATTTCAGCAATCTCAGCAGTGTATAAACCTGACGAGGCTAGCTCTAGAATTTTTAGAACTGTCTCCGGTTCCCTTGAGCGCGAAACATCAGGTTGAAAAGATGAAAAAAGTTCTCTGCAAGCTAGAGCGCGTTTTTGGCGATAATCCATTTGAGTATCCTTCTGTTGAAACCTCGACCACCTTATCATGCGTAGAATCAATCCGCAAGGTCGACCGCCTAAAATATTACGACCTTCACGTTGCTGGGACTAATTGTTATTTCGCTGATGGATTCTTAAACCACAATTCAGGGAAGTCGAATAACCAAGCGTCGATTGACGCAGTACTGGTCAAAGACTTGGGCTACAAGATTTATGAGCTGCGCGAATTCCAGAACAGCCTAGAAGATTCTGTGCACTCGCTGCTGCAATCGGAAATCGAACGCCTGTCGCTTGGCGGGTTCACGTCGCAAAACAACATCATCTTTCACGAGTCGGGCGGCGAGTTTAAGTTCAAAGGCTTGGCGCGCAATCCTGCGTCGATTAAGTCGGCTGCAAACTTCAACCGTTTTGTCGTGGAAGAAGCCGCGACACTTTCTGAAGAATCCATCAAGCACCTGACGCCTACGGCGCGTAACAAAGCAAAGGCTGGCTTGCCGTCTAAGTTTGCCGCTGAGCAGGCAGAAGAATTCGAAGAAGATTCGCTGCGGAACGTGCAGATTGTTTTCCTTGCCAACCCCGCATCAAGCGCCGACCCATTCAGCCAACGGTTTATTGTGCCATTCCAAGAGTATTTAGAGCGAGATGGGTTCTATGAGGATGAGCTGCACACCATCATCCAGATGAACTACTACGATAACCCGTGGTTTGAAGATTCGGGTTTAGAAGCTGAGCGCCGCTACGACGAAGAGAACCTACCCTATGCCAGCTACAAGCACATCTGGCTTGGCGGCTTTAACGACCACGTAGAAAACGCGCTTATCCCTGCGGAGTGGTTCAACGCTGCGATTGACGCACACAAGAAGCTTAACTTCGTGGCACGTGGCGCTATCGTTGCGTCGCATGACCCGTCCGACCAAGGTGACGACCCGAAAGGCTATGCGCTGCGGCAAGGCTCTGTTGTGCGCGAAGTCAAAGAAATCCTGCACCGCGATGCTTACCAAGGTTGTGGCGATGCGCTTGGATTCTGCCATGCTGACAACGCCGACTATTTCATTTGGGACGGCGACGGATTAGGCGCAACGCTTCGCAACCACATCACCAACCTGTCAGCTGGCAAGAAAACCGTACTGCAGATGTTCCGTGGCAGCGAATCGCCAGACAATCCCGATGCTGTTTACTCGTTTGATGGTAAAGGCGTGGCTATCCGCAACCCCAAGACCAACAAGGACACGTTCAAGAACAAGCGCGCTCAGTATTATTGGGCGATGCGTGACCGTTTTTACGCAAGCTATGGGGCGAAGATGAAAAAGATTGAATACAACGACATTAAAAAAGCGTTTAACCGCGATTTTAATTTTTCAAAAATCACCCGCGAACGAGCAGCAGCGGACTTGTCGTTTTTCTGGATAACGCACTGGGATGATGCGTTGCTGTCTGGCAACCAGCTGCTTTACAAAGGCGAATTTGACCTTCTGCGAAAGGCAATGCGCGACATTCTAAGCGATATGCGCGCCGCTCCGGTCATGGCCGACTTTGAACCCAAAGACGGCACGACTGAAGAAGATGCCGATATCATGGACGGGCTGTACCGCACCACATGCCGCGACAACATGAGCGCAGAATCGTTTGATAACGCAGCGATTGAGCAGGTTGTGTGCGGTCTTGGCGGTTGGCGCTTAACGACCTGCTACGAGTCCGACTCGATGGGCAACAACCATCAAGTGATTATCCGTAAGCCAATCCACGAATTCAACTCGACGGTCTTTTTTGACGCCAACGCTCGGCTAATCGACAAGTCGGATGCGCTTTGCTGCACGGTATTGGTGCCACTAAGCAAAGACGGTTACGAGGAATACTACGAAGAGCTGACGGGCGAAGAGCTACCAGACGCAGACGAAACCATCAGCAACTTTGCATATCCTGAAAACGGCTGGACGTTTCCGTGGGCGCTCGCTGGCGGCTCTGTGGACGTTGTCTATATTGCTGAGCACTATCACCGCTACAAAGAAAAGGTGAAAATCCACTTCTTCCAAGACTTTCTGGGCAACGAACAGGCGTATCAACAAGAATACGACGACACCGAAGCCGAAATGATTGCTGAATTCGAAGCTGGCGGATTCAAAAAGGTCGGTGAGAAGAAAATCGAGCGCTGGGTTGTTGATAAGTACATCTTGGACGGGCAGCAAATCCTGTCGGGGCCCGAGCGTTTAGCTGGTGAGTACATCCCAATCATTCCGCAGTTTGGTGAGCGTGCGTATATCCAAGGCGTTGAGCACTACGAGGGCATCGTAAAAGCCGCGAAAGACCCGCAACTGCTGCGCGACTTTGGGATGTCATACATGGCTGACATTGTTTCGCGCTCGCCGCGCATTCAGCCCATTTACTTTGCTGAGCAAATCCAAGGCTTTGAACCGATGTATTCGGAAAACGGCGCGGACAGCATGTTTCCGTACAAGCTGCAAAACCGTTATGACATGGTGTACCAAGACCACCGCAAATTCAGCCACCGTTATGACGCCATGGTCTTTGCGAGTATGGCTCGTGAGATTTACGACGCACCGCGCAACGTGACACTGACGCTTTCAGACGGCACGCGCAAAGAGCAAGCGATTATGCAGCCAACCTTGGATATTGACAGTGGCACGGTCAAGACTCTGCGCGACCTTACCAAGTCACGCTTCGAGGTTTACGCCGATGTTGGCAAGGCATACAGCACAAGCCGCGATGAGGCGCGCATGAAGCTTGAAGAGTTGCTACCAAACGCCGCAGCAGTCGACCCGCAGTTAGCAAAAGCTACGCTGCTGAAAATCTACCAACTGCAAGACGGCGAGATGATGAAAGACGTCCGCGAATTTGCGCGCAATCAGCTGATTCTGATGGGTATCACTAAACCTGAAACCGAAGAAGAGCAGGCAATGCTACAACAAGCGCAAGAGGCGCAAAGCCAACAGCAAGACCCGAACATGGCGCTTGCAATGGCTGAGCAGATGAAGGCGCAAAACGGCGCAGTCAAGAACCAAATCGACCAATTCCGCGCAGAGACCGACCGTATGGCGGTTATGGTGGATGCGGACAAGGCGGGCGCTGAGATTGATTACAAGCGCGTACAGTCGAAGTCGTTAGCGGTGAATGATGCCGTGAAGATTCGGCAGTCTGTGAGGATACAGCAGCCTAGTCGGATGCAGTGAAACAGAAGCCCCGTTAAGGGGCTTTTTTATTGGACGCTTTTGTTATCGCAGCATCTACAATCCGCACGCAATCCTTCGCGGTCATCGGCGCAGCAGCTGCCATGTATTCGCCCAGTAGAAAATAACCTTTCCGCCATTTTTGTTGCATAAACCCTCCGTTATTGACATCTCATTGTATCTGGTCTGACCAGTGCTTGACAATTTTAGCCATTCACAGCCATAATTTAGTTACGCAATCACATAAGCGGCAATTATGTGACTCCACTATCGAGTTGAT
>JAGKWQ010000036.1 GCA_021151825.1 Cellvibrionaceae bacterium | reverse complement strand
GCTGATGCCGCACAGCTCTCCCACCAATTCGCCACACCCGGCCAACCATTCAGTAACACCGATATTCTGCGCGCTGCCAAGGCGCTGACCTTCAAAGCAAAACTGTTTACGCTTTCCCTGCAGAAACTAACCGGCTCAAGTTTGCCAGCGATCGTTAAAACCGTTGATGGCGATTACATTATCCTCGCACGCGTGGCAGAAGAAGAGGGTGTTCCCGGCAAAGTGCTGGTGCAGGACCTGCGCGAACAAACCCCCAAAACCCTGAGCGCCGATGAATTTAGTGCGCTCTGGTCCGGTGAAGTGATTTTCCTCACGCGCCGGTTGGGTTTGCGTGAAAGCCTGCAACAAAAATTCGACATCAGCTGGTTTATTCCCTCGCTGGTTAAATACCGCAAATTGTTTGGCGAAGTGATTATTGCCTCGTTCTTTTTGCAATTGTTTGGTTTGATTACCCCGCTGTTGTTCCAGGTGGTGATGGACAAAGTGCTGGTGCATCGCGGCTTTAGTACGCTGGATGTCATTGCCTTTGGTTTTTTGGCGATTGCCATCTTTGAAGCACTGCTGGGCGGTATCCGCAGTTACGTGATGTCGCACACCACCAGCCGTGTGGATGTGGAACTGGGCTCGCGGTTATTCCATCACTTGATGGCCTTGCCCATGGCCTATTTTGAGTCGCGGCAGGTAGGGCAAAATGTAGCGCGGGTCCACGAGCTGGATACCATCCGCAATTTCATTACCGGCAGCGCGCTCACGTTAATTCTGGATCTGGGGTTCACCATCGTCTTCCTGCTGGTGATGTGGTACTACAGCACTACGTTATTTTTTGTGGTTGCGGCCACCATTCCCTGTTACATCCTGCTCTCGATTTTTATCACGCCGATATTGCGTCATCGCCTGGATGAGAAATTCAAATACGGCGCTGCCAACACCGCGTTCCTCACCGAATCCGTCACCGGTGTGCAAACGGTAAAAGCCATGGCGGTAGAACCGCAAATGCAGCGCAAGTGGGAAGACCAGCTGGCCAATTATGTGAATGCGTCATTCCGCAGCCAGAACCTCGGCAATGTCGCCAACCAGGTAGCCGGATTAATTAACAAGTTAATGACCCTGGGGATTATCTGGTGGGGGGCGCATCTGGTGATTGCCGGTGAACTCACGGTGGGTGAACTGATTGCGTTCAACATGCTCGCCGGTCGTGTGAGTGGCCCGATTTTAAAACTGGTGCAACTCTGGCAAGACTTCCAGCAAGCGGGGATTTCCATTGCGCGCCTGGGCGATATTTTAAATACCCCGCGCGAACCCGGTTACAACCCCAACCGCTCCACGTTACCGTCCATTGCCGGCCAGGTGAATTTCGAACACGTGCGCTTTCGCTATCGCCACGATGGCCCGGTGATTCTGGATCAATTCAATTTACAAGTGCAGCCCGGGGAAATTATCGGCATCGTCGGCCGCTCCGGTTCCGGCAAAAGCACACTCACCAAATTAATCCAGCGGTTGTATTTACCGGAAACGGGCAGGGTGCTGGTGGATGGTGTGGACCTCGCGATGGTGGATACCGCCTGGTTGCGGCGCAATATCGGTGTGGTGCTGCAAGAGAACTTTTTGTTTAATCAAACCGTGCGTGAAAATATCGCGCTCACCAATCCCGCTGCCCCCATGGAACAAGTCGTCGCGGTCGCCAGGCTTGCCGGTGCCCACGAATTTATTGTGGATCTCCCCGAAGCCTACGACACCATGGTGGGTGAACAGGGTAGCAACCTCTCCGGTGGCCAGCGCCAGCGTCTCGCGATTGCACGCGCGTTATTAACCAATCCGAAAATTCTCATTTTTGATGAAGCGACCAGCGCCCTGGATTACGAATCCGAACGCATCATCCAGGACAACATGGCGCAAATCTGTAAAGGCCGTACGGTCTTTATCATCGCGCACCGTTTGAGCACGGTGCGTATTTGCAATCGCATTATTGTGATGAACAAAGGCCACATTGTGGAGCAGGGGCCACATGACCAGTTACTCCGGCAAAAGGGCTATTACGCCCAACTGCATGGTTATCAGGATGCCAAACCGGCTGCGGTTGTTCACCCCGCAACCACAGCGCATTCGCAAGCCCACTCGCCATCATCCGTACAATCCCATTCGCATCACCACAGCACGGTGAATCACGGCAATGTTGCCGTCATCAAAGAGAATGCGGTGAAGGACGTGAAAGAGACAGAGGACGCGAAGGCAACAAAGGAGCTGAGCCATGACTAATTTTTTTGAATTATTCCGCGAAGCCTGGCGCGAGCGTGGAAAACTGGGCGATGGCTCCAAACAACAAAGCCTGTCTGAATTTATGCCGGCGGCACTGGAACTGCAGGAAACCCCGCCGAACCCGTTAGTGCGCTGGCTCGCCTGGACTCTGATTGTATTATTTGTGCTGACACTGCTCTGGGCTATTTTGGGCAAGGTCGATGTGGTGGCCAGTGCAGAAGGGAAAATCATTCCCGGCAGCCGCGTCAAGCAAATCCAGCCATTGGACAAGGGGTTTATCAAAGCGATTCACGTCAAGGATGGGCAATACGTAAAAGTCGGCGATGCACTGATTGAACTGGACCGCACCATCACCGCGGCGGACCAGGCGCGGATGCAACAGGAACTGCACAATGCCAGCTTGAACCTTGCCGGCAGTGAAACGCTGCAGGCGTTAATTACCGAACAGCAACAACCGCAAAAACATACCCGTAAAACCCCCGCATCGGCCAGTGAATTACTATTCAGTATCGATGAAAAACTAACGCTCTCTGCATCAGAAATATTGCTGCACCAGCAAAAAACCTGGGAGCAATGGCAACAATACCAGGCGCAATTAAGCAGCTTGCACAGCGCCCTGAAAAAAGCGCAAAGCGAACGAATCGCCAACCAGGAAACGATCAAGAAGCTCGACCAAACCCTGCCGATGATCACCAAGCGCGCGGATGC
>JAGKWQ010000035.1 GCA_021151825.1 Cellvibrionaceae bacterium | reverse complement strand
CTCATGGCTGTTGAACCCGAAGAAAATGCACTCTCCGGCATCTTCGCCGTACATGGATTCTGCCAAGGCGAAATTGATTTCGTTATCGCTCATCGCTAGCAGTTGTTCTTTCGTGTATTTCATTTCAACCCCTCTACCTTCTTATCAATCACCGCCTTACAAATAACCTCACGCACCATGTAGCGCAACTTGGCGTCCTGGGCATCCAACACCAACTCGCAAAACTGCACAAACTGCGCGTCCGTCAGGATTGCCAAATGCTCCGCCAGCTGCTCGGGTTCAATCTCCACCGTGTCGCGGCGTGCGTCGAGTTCGGCTGCTTCGTCGCTGGCATAGTCGTGTAGGTATGTGTGGTCGTAAAAACTGCTCATGGTTAGCACCCCGAAATAGCGGCCATAACGCCGCGTTTGCGATAAAAGAAAGCGATGCCGCCTTCCGTTGGTTCTCTGTCAGCGTCCAGCACGCGCTCAGCTTTGCGCTTGGTGCGCTCAACGCCGATGACATACGCCATATTACAGACAGCTTCAAACTCATGCGTATCAATCAATCTGTCGCGGTAATGCGCAACAGTGGATTGGTCAGCAATGATTGCGCTAGCCAGCGCCATGCCTGCCAAGATTAGTTTTTTATTCATTTCTCATCTCCATCGTTATCAACACGCACACTATAGCGCGGTTTTTCGCTGGCACTGCTCCGACCAGTGACTTTGATTTTCAGCCATCAAGCAAGGCTTGCAAACGTCTGATTTCTGCGTTTAGCTGTTTTTTCATTGCTTGCCAATCTTCGGCTGTGCGCTTTAGCGTTTCTTGTCTAACCTCGCAATACTCAATAATCCTTTTGGCCTCATCATCTCCAAACCTGATTGCCAACCCCCTCTTGTAACCTTCAATGTCTCCAGATAAATGCTTGTTACATCTGACATTGTGTTGCAGGAATGTATTTAGTCTGTCAAATGCCAAATCTGACCGCGCCTTTCTGGTTTTGAAGTGACCGCAAGCCCACTGGTCATTACCTAAAGGCAGCTGGCAACTGATACAGTAAGGCTCGATTCCTCGCTCTTTAAACCAGAGTAATTCCTCAAGCCTGCGCATTTTGCTGAATAGCTTCTGGCATTCGCTGGAGTTCCTAGAATTGGATTTAAGCGACTTTAATTTTTCTCTGTCCTTGCGCTTGGATTCTGCTGCTTTCTTTGCTCTGGCTTTATCCTGTGCGTTTTTAGCGTATGCCGTGGCGCAATCATAATCGCAGAAAGAATGAAGATTGATTCTCAGTGGAGCATTTCTGGTTTTACAGTGCTTGCAGTTAGCCATCACTCAAAACCTAGCGCTGCTTTGTGACTTCCAAGCCTTCTTCGTCTAGAATTTGCTGTGCTGTAATTAACTCCAAGAAACCTGCACCATTGAGCAAATGTTTTTGTTTCTCCGTTATGGGTTATTTTGATATTTGATGATTTATTGTTATTGTTTTGCTGACTTGTAACAAGTCTACAGTTATCTCTTGAGTAATGCCCGTCATTGTCAAGCCTATCCACTTGCAGTCCTTTTTTGTACCCATTGCTCTCAGCCCAGTCTATAAAGTCTTTCGCGTCAGAAAATAGGCATTTTATCCCTCTTCCGCCATACCTATCATAAGCGTGACATTTCGCGTTTTCGCATCTTCTTTTGATATGCATAAATATGTTGTAAAGCGGGTGACTCCATTTGCAATCTTTGTTGTTCGATCTACCAACATCTGCGCAGGATTCTGCCGCTAAGCAACCGCATGATTTTGATTTCCCATGTTTTAAGCTTCCGCAATAAACATTCTTCTCCACACCACAAGCGCAAACACACTTGATGTATGAGCGCTTATTTATGGAAATTTTCTCGCCAATAACAGTCCATCTTTCGAATTTATCACCTATTTTCATAAACACCTCAAATAAAAACCCACTGACGTTGGAAATGGCCTGTAGCTAGGCGCCGTCAATGGGTTCTTAATTTTGCTACCTGTTTATTCCGATTTTGTCGGTCAATCAACTTAGTTTCCACGCCTTGTTGATAATTTGATTATACTACTCATTCAAATTTAAGCAACTCTTCCGCTAGCTGCTCTTGATTTTCATAGATGCGGCTAAGGCAGAGCGACCAACACGAATTTAGCAGCGCTTTATAGAAGTTCTGAAAATCCACCTCATCGCATTGGGAAAAACTTATCGACTTAGCCGCCTTACGCAATCCTGATGGGGTTTTCACGATGTTGTAAAACCCTGACTTAACCGTTATCCATTCTCGGAATGAGTTAAAGCACTTGTCGCTATGGTAATTCTGCCGGTCAGCTTCGAGATGCTTTATAAATCCAATACACAACGAATCAATCGCTTCTCCGCTAACTCCATGAAATGCCATGTACTGTCGAAGCTTTTCGACAGTCTCCACCTCGACTTGGCTGATTAGTGTGTCAGGCTCCCAAAATGAATAGGTTAAATTCAGCAATGCAAAAGTCTTTCTGTGCATTTTTATGTTGCGTGGCGCGACAACATCGGCTTTATAGGTCTGCCCGTTTTTCAGCTTCTTGACCGCTTCGGCATCAGAGTCGTTTGCAGGTATCAGCGCCCTTCCCTGCTTGACTAAAAATATCTCAGGCATTCTCAGCTCCTTTGATGCTGAATCGTTTTGGAGCTTCTGCCAGCTTCGGCTGTTCTTTCACTGGTTCGCGGTCAGTGTCGATGAAGCGGCTGTATTTCAGGTGCGGCTCCAAGTAGCAGTGACCAGTCTGTCCCATGCGGTTTTTTGCGACAATGCACTTAGTCAGTGAATTCTCTGTCCGCTCTTTGCCGTGGTCTTCATCGTGAAGCAAAATCACAATATCGGCGTCCTGCTCGATGTTTCCTGAGTCTCGAAGGTTTGCCATTGTCGGCTCTCCGGTGATTGCGCGGTTGAATTGGCAAAGCGCAATGATTGGAACGTTAAGTTCTTTTGCTAGTTGTTTGAGTCCTGCTGATACACGAGCAACGCGCACAACCTGATTTTCACCATCAGCATTCACGAGTCCG
>JAGKWQ010000002.1 GCA_021151825.1 Cellvibrionaceae bacterium | reverse complement strand
TATTAACAGCGTTTAACTTAAATTGTTTTGAATATTTAGACATAAAAACTGCACCTTACTTAGTTGGATTGGGTGTCCAACTTTTGGGGTGCAGTTCATTGCGGGGTTTTTTTATAGCGTTTGAATCGCTAGATCATTACACAGCGAATTCTTTCAGCTTTTTCAGCGGGCGCACTTTTACTGAGGTGCTAGCTGGTTTTGCTTTAAAGGTAACTTCTTCACCAGTGAATGGATTAATACCTTTACGCGCTTTGGTCGCTGGCTTTTTAACGGTGGTAATTTTCAACAGGCCTGGCAGAACGAATTCGCCAATGCCTTTCTTCTTAATATGGCCTTCAATTACATTGGTCAGTTCGTCCAGTACCGCTTGAACCTGCTTTTTGCTCAACTCGGTAGCATCAGCAATCTGTTGCAGAATTTGAGTTTTGTTTTGACGCTCGGCAATTGGTTTAACAACTGCTGGAGCTGCTTTCGCAACAGGTGCTTTTTTAGCGGCAGCAGCTTTTGGTGCAACAACTTTTTTCGCGGCAGCTTTAGGGGCAGCTACTTTGGCAGCAGGGGCTTTTTTAGCTGCAGCAGCTTTAGGAGCAGCAGCTTTAGGAGCAGCAGGTTTTTTGGCAGCCATAATGGATTCCTTGTGATTCTTGAATGTTGATTAAGGTTATCTTTTAAGCAAAAGATTCTCGTGTAAAACATTTATCTAGCCTGGATGCTTGCAAGAACATCCGCGTAAACCAGCAAGATGAATTTCAATTGTTAGTGATAGCTCAACATTCAATTTTTATCCATTACTTGCTGATCCGCATTCGAAAACCCCTGTATTTACAGGCTGAAACAGCACTGAATACGGATTGACGCTATATATATAGGATAAAAAATGAATCGGCAACAAAGAATAGCCATTTTTCGGCGCTAAAAGCGCTTTTTTTTAAGGCTGTGACCTTAAACAAGGGTTTTTAGCGGAATTCGCATGCATTAAATATAGAGCAACTGAAATTCAGGCTCTGGTTCAGCATACTGCCAGAGATAATTGAATTCCTCGCGCAATGGCTTCAGTTCACGTGCAGCATTGCTATTAAAAAAGCCACGATACACTGCATCATTATTTTTATAGAGGAGTTTATCCGTGTCACCCAATATAAACGCCATGTCCTTATTGTTTGGTTCAACGGTCATTTTCCGCACAAGAATTTTTGCTGTGAGTTTTTGCGCAAGACGAATCAGCAGGTGACCTGACTCAATTGCGGGTTTGGTGTTTTTGATCAATATTTGAATGTGAGTGTGACGGCTTGAGCGGGAGAATGTAGAAACTGCTTCAACAAAATCAGGTGTGCCATACATTAAAACATCCAGGTCCCGAGAGAGGATAGCCAAAGTACGGCGATTTTGTTTGATCAACTCCGATGAATAATGGCGAAAATCTTCAAGACCATCCAGCAGCCACAGGTCCTCGCTTACCTTGCTTTGTTCAGCCATAAGATTGCTCCATTAATTGGCATTATGTTGTGACTGCCAATACATTGTGATATGAGGAATACCTGCATCCACAAATTCATCGCCCCGGGCAATAAATCCCACTCGCTCATAAAAAGCGCGGCGTTCGATTTGCGCGTGTAGATAAATCGGATAGGGGGCGACCTTTAAGCAATAGCTCAAAATAAATTCCATTAGTTCTCGACCAACACCTGCTGCCCGGAATGGTTTTAATACAGCTACACGACCTATATGGAAATGTTTTTGATGATTGAGTTCATCAATAAGTAGACGAGCACAACCTATGGGTTGATACTCATTCTGAACTTGAAAATGAATTGCTGTTTCATCCAGCCCGTCCCATTCGTCTTCAATAGGGACTTGCTGTTCTTCTATAAATACTTCTGCGCGGATTGCTGATAATTGACGGGAGTGTGTTTGCCAATCAGTCATTATTATTGTGTGCATGATGTATTTCCGTATCAAGGGTAGGATAGGTATTGCGTACGCTATACCTATCCTACGGATTGCTATTTACTCATCAACTAAAAGTGTTTCCTGATTAATTAATTGAGTGATAGCCGCACGATTAATGGGATCTTGCACTAAGGTTTTTAATTCCCGCCAGCTGATTTCCACTTCTTTGCAAACTAATTCGGCTAATTCACGTGTGCAGCAAATGGCCTCGCCATCAGCAAACAGCAGTGTGCCTTTTTCATCGCTATGGAAAGCAATACGGGCTGATGGATGCCTCCACAGGAGCTCACCATCGGCCAATGCAGATTGCCATTCATCAGCATCTATATCCAGCGGCTCTTCTTGGGTTTGCTCCAGATATTTGCGCTCGGTCATAAACTTACCAAACCACAATGCAATATTTTCCTGAGTCAAATGTTGCAAAACAATATTGCGTACTTGTTCAAGCGCTTTTGCATTGATTTCACCGGGATTGTCTTGCACGGTTAAATCCGGGTCTGCGTAACGCAAGTCATCCTCGACAGAAAGTGCAATCTCCTGGCCGATTTCGGAAATGATATCGGCATGGCTGGGTGCGCGAAAACCGATAGAGTAGGTCATGCAATCATCACCTTGCGCATTGCCCCAGTGAGCAATGCCCGGCGGGATATAAAGCATGTCGCCAGGTTCAAGTACCCACTCATCGGTAGTGTGGAATTCGCTCAGGATTTTAAGGCGTGTGCCTTCAACCCGTGGTGAATTGCTATCGCACATTTGTCCAATTTTCCAATGACGTTTGCCCAAGCCTTGCAGTAAAAATACATCGTAGTAATCAAAGTGTGGGCCTACGCCACCTTTATCAGGAGCGTAACTGATCATCAGGTCATCAAGGCGCCAGTTCGGAATAAAGCGGAAATGATCCAGTAATTGATTTACTTCAGGCACCCATTGATCGACTGCTTGCACTAATAAAGTCCAATGAGTCTCTGGTAGTTTTTCAAAGGTCTTTTCATCAAAAGGGCCATTGCGCAATTCCCATGGCGTAGTGCCATTCTCTAACACGATGCGCGATTCAACCTCTTCTTCCAATGCCAATCCAGCCAATTCATCCGGCGCTAGTGGCGACTCAAAATCGGGAAAGGCATTGCGAATTAACAAGGGTTTTTTTTGCCAGTAATCGCGAAGGAATTCTTCAATTGGCATATCGCCAAGATGAGTAAGTGGTGTTGTCATTTGTTGTTCCTGCATATCGATAAAATTAAGGGCTCATTTGAGCCCTTAATTTTATTCTGCTTTAAATTGCTTTCGCTTGTTCTATCGCATTACCAATGTAATTGGCCGGCGTTAAATCGCGCATGGTTTGTTTGGCGTGTTCGGGAATATCCAGGGTTTCTACAAAAGCCGCTAATACTTCGCGGGTAATTGCCTGACCCCGAGTAAGTGCTTTTAGTTTTTCGTAAGGCTCGGGAACATCGTAACGGCGCATAATAGTTTGAATCGGTTCGGCCAATACTTCCCATGAATTGTTTAAATCTTCTGCAAGGCGTGCACGGTTGATTTCCAGTTTGCTCATACCTTTTAAGGTGGATGCATAAGCAATCAGGCTATAACCAAAACCAACGCCCATATTGCGCAATACGGTAGAGTCGGTCAGATCGCGCTGCCAGCGGGAAATCGGTAACTTTTGTGCGAGGTGAGTGAAGATTGCATTGGCAATGCCCAGATTACCTTCGGAATTTTCAAAATCAATTGGATTCACTTTATGCGGCATTGTGGATGAACCCACTTCACCGGCGATGGTTTTTTGTTTGAAATAACCAAGGGAGATGTAACCCCAAACGTCGCGGTCAAAATCGATTACGATAGTATTAAAGCGCGCAATTGCATCGAACAATTCTGCGATGTAATCGTGTGGCTCGATTTGGGTCGTATACGCGTTCCAGCTTAAGCCTAAACTTTCTACAAATTCTTTGGCGTTGGTTTGCCAATCTACCTGTGGGTACGCTGATAAATGTGCGTTGTAGTTTCCTACGGCACCGTTGATTTTGCCCAGCAACTCTACATCTTTTACTGCTTTTAATTGGCGACGCAAGCGCGCAGCTACGTTAGCCATTTCTTTACCGACAGTGGTAGGCGAAGCAGTTTGGCCGTGCGTGCGTGACAACATTGCATCAGCGGCGTAATCGTGCGCGAGTTTTACAATGCCATCGATAATTGCTTCTGCATCTTTAATGAAAACCTTGCGGCCTTCGCGCAGCATTAATGCATGGGACAGGTTATTGATATCTTCTGATGTACAGGCGAAATGAACAAACTCTAAAACGGCTTCCAGTTCAGCGTTGCCTTTGAATTTATTTTTCAGGAAATATTCAACAGCTTTTACATCGTGGTTGGTGGTGCGTTCAATATCTTTGACAGCTTGTGCATCGGCCTCATTGAAATTGTTGACAATGGAGTCAAGCAGGGCATTGGTGCTATCACTAAATGCCGGCACTTCCGGAACGCCAGCATGACGGCTGAGTTGTTGCAGCCAACGCACTTCCACTTCAACACGGAAACGGATCAAGCCAAACTCACTGAATATGCTACGCAATGCAATGGTTTTGCTGCCGTAGCGACCATCCACCGGGGAAACCGCATTGAGTGCTGAAAGGGTATTGAAAGAATTGTCCATTGTGTTTCTCAACAAAAAATAAAAATTAAAAGAAAGATAAATCGAAAACTTTTAAATGCGACGCAGTAAATCGTCTACCTGACGGGCGATATCTTTACGATTGAACAGCAATTGCCAGCGGTTGCCACCGACTTGTCGCCATAAAATCGCAGAACGGATTGATGCTAACAGGAGCGCACGAATCTGGTTGGCAATGCGTTGTTGTTGCAAATAATTGTAGTCACCATTCACTTGAATGCGAAAACGGAAGGTGCTGATAGTTTCACTGTAAAGAGTGCCTACATTGGCAATCACGTTGTCGTGTGTAGAAGAAAAGTGTTGTGCTTGCTGGTTAACTTGTTCAAGGCGAGTGGCAATCACATTCAGCATATCCCGGCGACCCGCCAGTTTTTTCTGCAGATGGAGTACGCCTAGTCCATAGCGCAGGGTCTCGCGATGCTTTTGCGAGTTGGGTTTTAGCAACTCGCGCATAACTTCTAACCCTGTGCGCAGGTTTTCAAGTTTGCCACCATAGACATCCAGTGTGCTGGGGGGATTGAGATCCAGCATGGATTCGATGCTGCACTTGAGTACTTCGGGTTGCACATAACCGGTCTTGGCTATTTGCTCAACCAATGCTGCGCTCTGGAATACGCCGGCGAGGGCGAGGGTAATGTCTTGCCAATTTTTGCTCACGCGATCTCTCTCATGCTTAAAACAGGTTTGAACAAATGGCGACAGCCAGATTAACGGTTGTCGGTAGATTCGATGACGGCGCCACCCAAACAAATATCATCCTGATAAAACACCACCGATTGCCCCGGCGTAACGGCGCGTTGGGGCTGGTCGAAGATGACATCCAGTGTGCCATCAGCCAGGATTTTTACGAGACAATCCTGATCCGGTTGGCGATAACGGGTTTTGGCTGTGCATCTCACTTCATGTGAGGGCGGAATACCATTAATCCAATGGGCCTGTTGGGCAATCAGATGATTGGTAAATAGAAGGGGGTGATCAGTGCCCTGCACAACGACCAATACATTGCGCACAAGATCCTTTTGTGCAACGAACCAGGGTTCTTCATTGGCGCCTTTGACGCCACCAATCCCCAAGCCCTGGCGTTGGCCAATGGTGTGATACATCAAGCCGGTATGTTCGCCAATCACTTTCCCATCCGGGGTTTGTATCTCTCCCGGCTGGGCTGGCAGATACTGTTGCAGGAAATCCTTGAAGCGGCGTTCGCCGATAAAGCAGATGCCGGTGCTGTCCTTTTTATTGTGCGTAATAAGCCCATGTTCTTCTGCAATACGACGGACTTCAGGCTTTTCTAACTCACCAACCGGAAATAAAGTATGGGCAAATTCGTTTTCACCCACTGCATGAAGGAAGTAACTTTGGTCTTTATTGGGATCAAGTCCCTTTAAAAGATAGGTACGACTATCGCGATCTGTGCGGCGCACATAGTGACCGGTGGCAATCAATTCACCACCTAGCATGCGCGCGTATTCCATAAACACTTTGAATTTGATTTCGCGATTGCAAAGGATATCGGGGTTGGGCGTACGTCCGGCTTTGTACTCCTCAAGGAAGTGTTCGAATACGTTATCCCAGTATTCCGCAGCAAAATTGGCGGTATGCAGCTTGAGACCTAGACGGTCACAAACCAGTTGTGCGTCGGCCAGATCAGCTTTGGCGGTGCAATATTCGGTACCGTCATCCTCATCCCAGTTCTTCATAAACAGGCCTTCGACCTGATATCCCTGTTGTTTTAGCAAAAGTGCTGATACGGAGGAATCCACACCGCCAGACATACCCACAATAACGCGGGCACCGGCTGAAACTACGGGATTGGAAGATTGAGTCATAAGGAAATAGCAGCAGTTCAGAAAAAGAGGCGGGCATTTTACCCGCCTGCGCCGGTCACTGCCACCTTAAAGGTGGATAGAGTTTAACCCACAACATTCAGGGGAAAGCGGCGACCAGCACGATAATCTTCAATAATCTGCAGGGTCATTGGGCTGCGCAACTGATCTTTGCGTTCCAGTAACTGCTCATACGTCAGCCAAACGGCTTCGATAATACCGGTGTCCAGTGGGCGGTTTACATCGTGGCTTAAGGCTTCAGCAATAAAGGTTGTTCGAAAATAGGTGATGCCATTGCTCGGTGCTGTGTAGAGATTTACACCAACAACACTTGTTAATTGAACTTTCCATCCCGTTTCTTCCAAGGTTTCGCGAATAGCCGCTTCTTGTAATGTCTCATTAGGATCCAAATGGCCTGCTGGTTGGTTGTAAACTTTTTTTCCATCAGATTCTTCATACACCATTAAAAAGCGATTATCACGTTCAACAATAGTGGCAACAGTTACGTGGGGTGCCCAGGTCATAGCTCATCTCTATTTAATATGAAAATGCTACAAAAGTTTACTCAAAGCCAGGTGAAAAGGATAATCCTGTGTGGTTTGAAATGAGAGTTTTTTCACATAGCTAACTCCTTCGAGTATGGCATGTCGGCATTTGGTCATATCAGTTTCATATAGTGGACAATTAATTTTTGATGCGAGATGTAAATCCATAATTTCTTGGATTTAATTTTTTAGCGAAAAATATGTAATGAGTTTCATAATTAAGTGTTCATTATTTTTGTCTTCTAAATCAGGCTTTTGGGATTGACCGTCCAAAATTTTCTTTGTTAGTCTCAACTTTCTCAAAAATTTGGATTATTTATAGGGATATTTATGTATAAAACTGCAATGGTTTTCCATCCTGTATCTTTTGTCGGATTTAATAAAACCCAGCTCATTGAGCGGCATTTACTCTCCTCTGGAATTGTTGGTAGCCGCTTTCGCGCATCATCTGCTTATACTGCGGGCACTGCCTATCGACAATTCATTCCAAAACAGGAAACTATTCAGCGATATCATTACGGGATTATTCGCATTTATATAGTTGCTGTGAGTCAGTGGTTGTCTGGTGAAAGAGTTAAAATGATGGACCATGCTAATCTGGTTGTTGTAGAGGGTGATGCATTTATCGATTCAAAATTGCAGTGTTCGAAATTATGTGATTTTCTGAAACAAATAACCGGGGATAACTACACTGTTGATCGTGTCCCTGACATTGGTTGCCTTGGAATTCGAGAACCACATGTGAGTTATTTAATACTGACACCCTAACGCCTAATATCCAGTCTACTGACAGTCCTTGGCATTACTATGGTCATAATAGCCAGGCTATTCCGATGATGAATGTCATGAATTGTTGTTAAGCCTAACAATTTCTTGGATCTGACATTGAAAAGGGAATATCATTCGCCAACCGACCAGATGGTCGGCTGGTTTTTTGATAACCAAATCAACTAATCTCTTATTACATTTTGTGACATTTGTTGATTTTGGTTTTATTTGTGGCTATGCAACAATTTTCCGGCTCTTACTCAATTCAATAAGAGCTGGAGTTATGGTTGGGATACCGTTCAAACATACCCTCCCGCCTGTAATGATGCCTGGCCCTTCGATCAGTTATCTCATCCTTTCAATAGTTTTTCATAAATGGTTCTTCATATATGACTAAGGTGAAATCTTCAATTATTGCCGCTGCCAGTCTGCTTGGGGTTTTTGTAGTGGTTGCTGGAATCAAAGCGACCCAGGTCATGGCTATGATTGAGGCAGGGAAAAATACCCCCGCGCCATCGGAAACCGTGAGCACGTTTACTGCAGAGGTTCAACATTGGCCTAATACCTATACCGCAATGGGAACCGTTGAGGCCTCTGAAGGCATCATGATTACCGCAGAAGTGGCGGGTAAGGTAAAACAAATCAACTTTAAATCCGGTGAGCAAGTTAAAAAAGGCACAGTGATTCTGATACAGGAATCCGGCAATGAACAAGCTCAATTAAATGCTGCTGAAGCCAGATTGCGTTTGGCAAAATCCAATCATGAGCGTTTGGTCGAATTGCGTAAACGCAACACCGTTTCACAAAGTGAGTTGGATACTGCGGTGCAACAAATGGAATCAGCGGAGGGTGATGTAGGTGATTTACAAGCCACCCTGGAGAAAAAACTGGTGCGGGCTCCTTTTGATGGTCGTTTAGGTATCCGTCAAATTGATCTGGGGGAAGATTTGCAAGTAGGCGGTGCTATTGTGTCATTGCAAGCGACAAATAGCGTGCGTGTAAATTTCCCGGTACCACAATTTTGGCTGGTACAAATGAATCGTGGTTTGCCGGTGGAAGTAAATGTGGGCGACGGTTCTGATGCAACCATGAAAGGCCAAATTACCGCTATTGGTGCTGAGATCAGCACTGCAACTCGTAATGCCATTGTTCAATCCTATTTGAATAATGAAAAGAGCCAACTGATTCCGGGTATGGCTGTTGAGACCAAGGTAACTTTGTCAGATCCTCAGGAAGTTCTTGCTGTTCCTTCAACTGCCGTGATCTACGCCCCCTTCGGAGATACGGTATTTGTGATCGAAAAAGATAAAAAAGCTGGTACTTTCAAAGCGCGTCAACAATTTGTGCGTTTGGGCAAAGCGCGTGGCGATTTCATTGAGATTGTTGATGGTTTGAAAGCGGGTGATGTTGTGGCAAGTGCCGGTGCGTTTAAATTATTAAATGGCCAGACTGTGACCGTAAGTACCAAGCCTGTACCAGAGTACAAACTGGATCCAACTCCGGCCGATAGTTAATCCATTCGTTTTATTGTTCGCTGTTTTAAATAAACAGCGAACACTCTAATTCAACCGATTAAACATAAGCCAAAAAGCCAACGAGCCTAACTTATGAAATTTACCGATATTTTTATTAAGCGCCCGGTTCTCTCTATGGTAGTGAGCCTGCTTATTTTGATCCTGGGGATTCAGGCAGGGAGTAATCTGACTGTACGTCAGTATCCTCGCAGTGATATTTCCGTGATTATCATCAATACCGTTTATGTAGGTGCGAACGCGGAACTGGTGCGAGGATTTATTACAACACCAATTGAGCGTGCTATTGCATCAGCGGGTGGTATTGATTACATCGAATCGCAAAGTGCTATGGGGATGTCTACCGTAACTGCACATCTGCGTTTGAACTACGATCCACTCAAAGCCATGACCGAGATCTCGGCCAAGGTGAATCAGGTACGTAATGAGTTACCACCGGAAGCAGAAGTACCAGCGATTCGAATTGAGGCAGCTGATTCACAATTTGCTGCGGCATATTTGAGTTTCAGTTCAGAAATTCTTGAGCAAAACCAGATTACTGATTTTCTTACCCGTTCAATTCAGCCGCGTTTAACCGCTGTTAATGGCGTGCAAAAAGCAGAGGTTTTGGGTGGGCGGACATTTGCAATGCGTATCTGGTTAAAGTCGGAACGTATGGCTGCATTGAATGTAACGCCGGTTCAGGTTCGTGCGGCACTGCAAGCGAACAACGTACAAGCGGCGGTGGGGCAAACTCGTGGTTCATATACACAAGTTAACTTGCGTGCGGACACCGATTTAAAAAGCGTTGATGAATTTAAGCAGCTAATTATCCGTAATTCTGCTGAGGGTATTATCCGGTTGAGTGATATTGCGGATGTAGCACTTGGCGCAGAAAACTATGACACGGTAGTTAACTATTCCGGTGATACGGCAGTATTTATGGGGGTTTGGGTTGCACCGAATGCTAACGCATTGGATGTAATGAAAGCCGTCAATAAAGAAATGGATGCGATTAAATCTGAATTACCCACAGGTTTATCCGGCACGGTTGCTTATGACTCTACTGAATATATTGATGCGGCAATTCACGAAGTAATTAAAACACTGACTGAAACCTTATTAATTATTGTAGTTGTAATTTTCCTGTTCCTTGGTTTTAGTCGCTCAGTCATTATTCCGGTGTTGGCAATTCCACTGTCGCTGGTGGGGGCGCTCTTTATTATGCAGGTATGTGGATTCTCGTTGAATTTGCTAACACTGCTTTCTATTGTGCTTTGCGTTGGTCTGGTGGTGGACGATGCCATCGTAATGGTGGAAAACATCGAGCGTCATATCCAGGATGGTATGAAACCGTTCCAGGCTTCGATTGTTTCTGCGCGTGAATTAGCTGGTCCAATTTTGGCTATGACTGTAACGCTTGCGTCAGTGTATATCCCGATTGGTTTGCAGGGGGGCTTGATTGGCTCTTTGTTCCGGGAATTTGCTATTACATTAGCAGGGGCAGTAACAATTTCTGCAATAGTCGCAATTACACTCTCCCCTATGTTGGGCTCTCGCATGCTGAAAGCTCATAAAGGTATGAATGCGCCGTTGGAAAAACCATTTGAAAATTTCCGTGAATGGTATAAACGCAAGTTAGAAGTGAGCCTGCAAAATCGTATTGGTGTTTATATTTTCTGGGGTGGCATTACATTGATGTGTTTTCCTTTGTACATGCAATCTCCTAAAGAGCTTGCGCCAACGGAAGACCAG
Source organism: Cellvibrionaceae bacterium (assembly GCA_021151825.1). GTDB lineage: Bacteria > Pseudomonadota > Gammaproteobacteria > Pseudomonadales > Cellvibrionaceae > Cellvibrio. The sequence continues at coordinate 333,353 of JAGKWQ010000002.1, read as the reverse complement.
GGGGTTATTTTCGGGATTGTAGATTCCCAATCGAACTCAACCGTAGATCAGTCGTCATTTTTTGGTAAGCAAGTAAATGAAGCATTTATGAGCTTACCTGAAACAGATTTTACCTTTCAGCTAACAATGCCAACGGGTGGATTCTCTGGCATGGTGGTGAAACCATGGGAAGATCGTGACCGCGATGTATTTCAAATCATGCCTGAAGTACAACAGAAACTTGCTGAAATTTCCGGTGTGAAAATATTGCCAATTACTCCACCCGCATTGCCTGGTGGTGGCCAATTCCCGGTGGAATTTGTTCTGGCTTCTACTGCTGATATCAAAGAGATCTATGAATACGCCTTGAAAGTGCAAGACATCATGATGAAGTCAGGCAAATTCTACTTCCAGACACTGGATGTAAAAGTAGATCAACCGGATTACAAACTGAGTATCGATAGGGAAAAGGTTGCCGATCTTGGCTTGGATTTGCAAACGGTCACGAATGATGTGGGCACCTTACTCGGAGGTGGATGGGTAAATCGTTTCAACATGGCAGGACAAAGCTACAAAGTGATTCCGCAAGTTAAGCGTGTTGAGCGTTTAAACGCGGACGACCTTGCGAGTTTGTATGTTACTGGTCCGGATGGTGGTTTGATTCGCCTGGATCAGGTTGCAAGTATTACTCACTCTACTGAGCCGCGTACGATTAATCGTATGCAGCAATTAAATGCGGTGAAAATTAGTGGTGTTCCAGGTGTGCCATTGGGAGAAGCGTTAGCGTTCCTTGAAGGTGAAGTTCGCCAGATTCTGCCAAAAAGTTACACTATAGATTACACCGGTGAATCGCGTCAGTTGAAGCGTGAAGGTAATACCTTCTTGCCAGCATTTATTATGGCGATTGTAATGATCTTCCTGGTGTTGGCAGCGCAATACAACAGCTTCCGTGATCCATTGGTAATTCTTGCCGGCTCTGTACCTTTGGCGATGTTTGGTGCGCTCTTGTTTACATTCTGGAAAATACCGATGCCGATTCCATTCTTTACCGATGGATTTACCAGTACCTTGAATATCTATTCACAAGTGGGGCTGGTAACACTGATGGGATTGATTGCTCGTAATGGAATTCTGGTGGTGGAATTTGCCAATAAATTGCAAGAGCAGGGCATGGCTAAGCTGGAAGCTATTCGTGAAGCATCAGCATTGCGTTTGCGCCCGGTAATGATGACCAGTGTGGCAACTATCGCCGGCCACACGCCATTGATCTTTGCATCAGGTGCTGGCGCAGAAGCACGTAACTCAATTGGTATTGTATTGGTACTGGGTATGACTATTGGTACATTCTTTACTTTGTTTGTGTTGCCTTCTGTTTATATGCTGCTTGCCAAGGATCATCAGCATGATCGTGAAGAACTGGAGCAATTGGCAGAGGCCTGATGTTAATACGGGTGCAGTTGGCTTAATGCACCCTTTTAATACTAGGAAATAAAAAAATCCCCTTCAGTAAAACTGAAGGGGATTTTTTTTGACAATATGCTAATTGCCGGATTGCGAGCGATTTTGTGGTTTCGAATTTCCTTTACGATGTGCTTGAGCTGCAGCGCCAGCGGGTTTGGCTGTGCGTTGTTGATTGCCTGTCGAGTTTTTCTTGCTGTTGCCATTTTTGGGTTTTTGCCCAAGGGAAGGGGCTGATGATCCCGGTTTTCCACTGCGGCTTTTTCCTGGCTTACCTGTGCCGGCACCTATTGTCATACGACGACCCAACACAATCGGTTCCGGTTTAGCGTTTGGATCCGGTTCAAAACCGGAAAGGATTTGCTTATCGATTGTGCGTTTGATTAATTTTTCAATATCGCGCAAAAATTTGTCTTCATCAATACATACCAGCGATACCGCAACACCTTCAGCATCAGCTCGACCTGTACGGCCTATGCGATGTACATAGTCTTCCGGTACGTTAGGCAATTCATAATTCACTACATAGGGCAGCTGATCGATATCGATTCCTCGCGCCGCAATATCGGTAGCAACTAATGCGCGAATCTCGCCACGTTTAAAATCCTCAAGTGCTTTTGTGCGTGCGCCTTGGCTTTTGTTACCGTGAATTGCAGCAGCGCTGATGCCGTCATCCAATAACTGCTCTGTTAATTTATTAGCACCATGTTTTGTGCGAGTGAAAATTAATACTTGCTGCCAATCGCCTTGCTTGATCAAGTGCGTTAAAAGCTCGCGCTTGCGATTGCGATCAATGGGATGAACACGCTGGGTGACACGCTCGGATGCAGTATTGCGGCGTGCAACTTCAATCAACGTTGGCTGGTTCAGTAATTTATCAGCCAGTGCTTTAATTTCATCGGAAAACGTTGCAGAGAACAACAGGTTCTGACGTTGTTTCGGTAATAATGCCAGTACTTTTTTAATGTCGTGAATGAAACCCATATCTAACATGCGGTCTGCTTCGTCCAGTACCAACACTTCAACTTCGCGCAATGACACTGCGTTTTGGTTTACCAGATCGAGTAAGCGCCCCGGTGTGGCAACCAGTACATCGGTGCCGCCACGGAGGTTCATCATTTGCGGATTAATACTGACGCCACCAAATACTACCGTAGAGCGCAATGGAAGGTATTTGCCATAGGTACGTACACTTTCATGAACCTGAGCAGCCAATTCACGGGTAGGGGTTAGAATAAGTGCGCGAACGGGGCGGCGGCCCTTGGCTGCTTTATCTGTAACTTTTTGGCTGAGTTTTTCCAATAAAGGAAGGGTAAAACCTGCTGTTTTACCGGTACCGGTTTGTGCCCCGGCAAGAATGTCACCACCTTTTAAAACGGCGGGGATAGCTTGTAATTGGATAGGAGTAGGAGTGCTATAACCTGCTTCCGCAATAGCACGCAGAATATCGGCCCGCAGACCGAGACTTTCAAACGACATAGATAATTCCTGTGGCTCGGCCTCCCGGAGTGCGGGCAAGGTCTGGCGAGCGGAGAAAAGGCAAACACACGGTTTGCTATATGAGAGGGCGACACTGACCTAGGGGTGTCGCAGCGCATGGTACGCAGTTGCTGCTCAATAAGCCAGCAACTTTTATGTATTTTTAGACGACATTGTCCGCTTCAGCAAGCTTTCGTTGTTTGGCTAAGTTTAAAATAACCAAACAGAAGGTGGCCAGGAATAAAAAGCCACAGGTCATAGGAATAAGAGTGTTGTTAAACATCTGCCCTATGGCAGTACCTATGGCCATGGACAAGATGGATGAGCTTGCACCGATTACCGCCGATGCAATTCCAGCAACATGTCCCATCGGCTCCATCGCCATTGCATTTACATTGCCGAATACCAGGCCGAAACAAAAGAACAGCACTGCAGCGTAAATCAAAAACGTCCAAAGGCTAGGGGGCATTAGCAGTTGCAGAATGAGGAAAATACTTGAGCTGCCAATAATTCCCCATGTGGCGCGGCTGCATAAAAACTCCATTCCCCATTTTTGTACAAAGCGAGCGTTTACCATTGAAGCTGCACCGAATAACAATGCAAGTACACCAAAATAAACGGTAAACATCTTTCCGGTGTTGAATAGCTCCTGAAAAATCTGTTGCGAGGAATTTAAATAGCCCATAAAACTGCCAAAAAATAATCCCATACACAAGGTGTAACACATGGTGGAATAATTGCTAATAACCTCTTTGAAGCCTTCGAAAAAACCGGTGCGGGTAAAGGGAATGCGGTACTCTTTTGGTAGGGTTTCTTCCAACCGCCAGAAAATCCAGATTCCGATAGCGAGGGCATAAGCAATATAAAGTATAAAAATATAATGCCATGAACTAATCAGTAATACGGCTTGGCCAAGGCTTGGTGCAATCGCGGGCACCATAATAAAAATCATCATCACCAGCGACATAATACGAGCCATTTCATTGCCAGCATATTTATCGCGGACAATAGAAATAGCAGATATGTACGGCCCGGCAACGCCCAGTCCCTGAATAAAACGGCCAATCAATAAACCTTCAATGGTGGTTGCAAAAAAACATATAGTACTACCGCAAAAAAATAATGTGATACCACCGTAAAGTACTTTTTTACGGCCTGTAGCATCCGACAACGGCCCACAGATTAATTGACCAAAGGCCATACCTAAAAAAAGGACGCTAATCACATATTGAATTTGATTGGGATGGCTCAATGTAATTTCTTTGCTGATAAATCCTAATGCTGGCAATAATGCATCAATTGAAATTGCAACAATTGACATCATCAATGCGACAAGTAATGTGAATTCTCCGGATGAAATCCGTGAAGGAACCGGATGAGTAGAATAGTCAGTCATGATGTATTTCCGTTAATAAATGCTGATTCGCGCATAAGGTGCAGATTAGCGATTTTTGCTGTCAGCAAATGTCAGTAAATGTAAATCGGTGGTTGATGGTGAGACTAAGTTGCTATGTCTGGTATTAGTCGTGACGGCCAGGTGATTTTCGACAAAAGTAATTAATTATCGTGGCAATCTATACATAATGCCGCCCCCATAGGGTACTTGGGGAAGATACTTTTCCATTGATAATATCGCATCATGATAAATTTTTTTTACATCAGGGCGTATCCCGGCTTCTACACGGCGTTCCAACATAGTGACAGGGAATAAGCAATTGGCGGTGTTGCGCACGCACAATGCACGGCTGCGCCCGAGTTCATCGCTGTATACCTTCCATTCCAAAGCGCTGGGAAAGTCAGCCTGCATAACATTACCCAATACTATTCCCATTGCTTGCAACATTTTATAGTCACTGGGTTCTACCAACTTGTTATCAAAAATTCGTTGCAATGAATTCAGGTCGGTTACATCGCGGCGAATGCTGATCCCTAATTTGGATTGAACAAACTTATCAATTCTAATTGCTTCTTCATCCATATGTTTTTTATCAATCCAGTCGAGATCTTCAATTGTTATTTTTTGGGGTGATATTTCATTGGCGCTTTTTTCAGCCGCTGTATTCAGTAGGGTTTGGGCGAAAGCGATATGACTATTTATCGCCATCATGAATACACAAAACCGGACTATTGCTTTCATTGAGGCACTTAGGATTTATCAGCCAGTTTATTAATGGATGAGAGGTGGGATTGGGATGGCAAAATAATAACCGTTTGTGGCACCACTTCATCTAATGGGATAGAAAATCCATTAGCACCGACGATATTAATATGTTCAGTGCGCAATTGCCGTGGTTCTGCAACGCCGCAGGAGTGCGCAATCATCGCTACACTTTTGGTGATATTGCGTTGATACGCAGCTACTCGCTCCGCTTTATCGGTAGGGTCGAGCCCTTTTTGCAATTTTGCATTGTGGGTGGTGATACCGGTGGGGCAAGTATTTTTATGACATTGCAGTGCTTGAATACAACCCAGTGCAAACATAAAACCACGCGCACTATTTACGAAATCTGCACCGGATGCCAATGCCCAGGCAACCATGTGCGGCGTGATTAATTTTCCTGCGACAATCACTTTAATTCGTTCTTTTAATCCTGCTTCACGCAATAACCCTGTAAGCCATGGCAAACTTTCCTTGATTGGTAAACCGACATGATCCAACAACGGTTGTGGTGCTGCGCCGCTACCACCATCGGCGCTATCCAGGGTGATAAAGTCGGGTGCAGATTCAATTCCCTGTGCGCGAATTTCATTGATCAATTCCATCAACCAGCGTTTCTCTCCCAATACTGCCTTAAAACCCACGGGTTTGCCGGTGACATTACGGATGTGATTCACCATATTCAGTAAATCAATTGCAGAGCGAATATCGGTGTGGCCATTCGGGCTGATAGAGGCCTCACCTTCGGTAATACCACGAATGTGCGCAACTTCTGCAGATACTTTTTCTGCGGGAAGGATGCCGCCTTTACCAGGTTTTGCGCCTTGGCTTAATTTAATTTCAAACATTTTGATCTGTGATTTTGCGGCTAAATTGCGCAAATGTTCATCGCTCAGATTTCCTAACAAATCACGCACGCCGTATTTGGCCGTGCCAATTTGAAATACCAGATCGCACCCGCCGTCTAAATGATAAGGTGATAAACCACCTTCACCTGTATTTAACCAACAGCCTGCTTTGGCTGCGCCGCGGGATAGGGCAAGTACAGCGGGCTTTGAAATAGCCCCATAGCTCATTCCGGAAATATTAAAAATAGAATGAGTTGTGTAGGGTGATTTGCAAAATGGCCCCACAGTAACTGGCGATGGCATCAATGCATCTTGTTCCTGGATAGGGAATGCAGAGTTCAGGAAAATCAATGTTCCCGGTTGGTTTAAATCGAGCGTTGAGCCGAAGCCAAGATTGTTGTCAATATCTTTCGCAGCGCGATAAACCCAGGAGCGATCAGCGCGATTAAATGGCATTTCCTCGCGGTCTTGTGCAAAAAAATACTGGCGAAAAAATTCACCCAGGTGTTCAAAAAAATAGCGAAAACGACCCAGCACCGGATAATTTTTGCGGATAGTGTGAGTATTCTGGGTAATATCGGTGATATACATAATCACCACAATCAATAATGCCAGCCCGAGCAGTGCGATAAAAACAACTTCCAGCCAGGTAAGCAGGGTAAGCGCCCAGTGAGAATTTATCATGGGAAAATTTTCCTAATCGATATCACTAAAGTGTTTAACACAGTTTTTGCCGAGGGATTTTGCCATATACATGGCGGAATCAGCGTGTTTGATTAACGTGTGTTTGTCGTCGCCGTCCTGGGGATATAATGCAATGCCAATACTACAGGAAATATGTATTTGAAGGTCATCAATTACAAATGCCTGATTCAATGCATTGCGGATTTTATCGGCGACTTGCCGGCTGATATGGCGAGTGCTCATGCCGCGTAACTGCAGGTCGCGGGCGGAAATGATAATCATAAATTCGTCACCGCCGTAGCGCGCTACCGTATCGGTTTCCCTGATGCACGTGAGCATGCGAGTGGCAGATTCTTGCAGTAGTTTATCGCCAATATCATGGCCGAATTTATCGTTGACAGGTTTGAATCCATCCAGATCGATCAGCATGATTGCAATTTCCATTTTGTCACGTTTTGCGCTGATTAGCGCTTGTTCAATCCTGTCTTCCAACAAAATGCGGTTAGGTAAACCTGTTAATGCATCATGGTGTGCAACTTTATGCAAATATTGGCGTTGGCTATTAAGCTCCATCAATTGCGCATTTAATTTTTTGGCCATTATAGAAAAATCACGAGCCAGCAAACCCAACTCATCATTTCGCTTCAGGTTTACTTCAGGGACTGGATCGCCTTGTTTAAAACGAGCAAAGGTAGTGGCCATTTGACGCAAGGGGGTTGATATTTTTTGTGCAAGAAATAGTGAGAGCAACATAAATATCACGCTTAACGCCAGTGCACTTTTTAATGCAGTTGCACCCAACTGGCGGCTATCGGCAAGAACCGCATCCAGATTACTGACTAACCCCAGAACAATATAATTCTCATCCGCCGCCCAAACAAACGGCACTTTGGTTAGTGAAATTACTGCTTGTTTTTCCGGAGTACGTAAATCCTGCATTTCCGCAACCAACTCATTAAGTTCTCCGGCGAAAATACGTTGAGCCATTGGCAAATCTTCCTGGATGGTAAAGCGCGTACCTTTATCGAAGCCAAACGTTTTTTCGGCATTTGGATGCAATAGATAATCCCCGGTGGAATTAGTCGCAATCACATCGATATCATCGGGAACATCAGTTTCTATCATGCTGAACATTTTTTCCAAATCAACATTAATGACTATTGCACCGAATACTTTATTATCTGCTGAGTAAACCGGTGTGGCGAGAATGATGCTGGGTTTGCCGTAACCATCCAATAAGCCTCGTTCTTTATTTAGTTTGATAGCGGAAATAAATACTTCACCCACTTTAAGTTTCAGCGTGTTGTACATATAGGAAAAATGCGCTTTTTCCTGCAGTGCAATACCATCGACAACACTGACCGAGTTTTCTGTTTTATCAACGCGAACCAGTTCTCGTCCATGGTTGAATGCACCAATAAGCCGAACCTGATTATATTCATCATGAGAATTAAGGAATTCAGACAGGGCAGCACTCAGGCGGGCGCGCTCATTAATAGCGTCAATCGGGTTTGGATGTGAAATAATATGACTTACGGCGGGCAGGTGAGAAATAAATAATAAATCCTTGCCTATATCTTCAATAAAAAATGCATAACGATTAGCGAGTACACGAGTTGCTGTAGCTAATTTATCTTGTGAAGATTGGATCAGTAATGTGCGCCCCTGACTGTAGGTTACGTAGACATTTATCCCTGCGCTGAACAAGCTCAGCAAGGTAATCCAGAGTGTAAGTTTAATAACCAGCCGTGAACTCATTGCACAAACCTTTCCATTACATCGCCGGAAATAATTTGCTCCCATAATTCGTTGCGTGCTTCGGCATTTTCAATGGGTGCAAGCCAGATCAGTTCGGTGTTTTCATGGATAGTAGATTTTTCGCGAGTGTTCGCAAGCCCCTGAAGTTTGCTCAGACGCTGGCTGGCTTTTTCTCCTAGCATGAAATCAATCCATTGTTCGGACAGCGGGCCGCTATTTTTGGTAATTGCCCAACAATCCAGCCAGGCGAGAGTGCCATCCTTTGGTAATGTATACCCAACATCTGCTCCTACATCGGCCAATGCTTTTAATTGCTGACTGCCGTAATTAGCATAAATAAGTGCTATTTCCTGGGTTTTGAAAAGTTTGACTGCTTCTTGTGGTGAAGAGTAGAAGGCGAGCAAGTTACGACGTAACTCTACTAAACGGCGCGCAGAGTTTTTTAGTTCTTTATCATTTTGATTAAAAGGGTTTTTATGACCGAGGCTTAGCGCGGCCAATGTAAAATTGTGATTGCTGGTATTAAAGGCCAATATTTTTCCTGCATATGCAGGATCCCACATTGCTTTAATAGATTCCGGTGGCAGAGGTACTAATTTGCGGTTATAGATCAATCCCATTTCTGAATAGGTATAAGGAATTGCATAAGTTTTCCCCTGATTTACCAATCCGGGAATGAGGGATGCATTTTGAAAGCGGAAATGCTGGTGTTGGATGTTGGGAATCAGATCAGTATTAACAGCGCGAACATAGTCCTTATTGATATAGCGCTGTAATTCAGCCGTGTTCACTGCAATCAGGTCGTAATGACCGTATTTTGATTCGTTAACGTGATTCCAGAGTTCATCATCAGAATAAACGAAGGTCACATTCACATTGATGTTGGTTTTCTGCTCAAACTCGGCGACAAGGTCTGCATCAGCATAACCTTCCCATGCAAGAATATTGAGTTGCTGTTTCGCCATTACTGGCACACTTAAAAGCACTAATAAGCTAATAAGAAAGGTGTATCGCGTGAAAAAAACCATGGCTGAATCCGAAGCCTTTTGTCTCGATTAATTCTAGTGGGTGATTATCAGCTTGGGAGATTTTTATCGGGATCTTCCGATGGAAGCCTTGAACCAATAGGGCGGGCAGGGTTTCCTGCCATTTTTGTATAGGAGGGAACGGTTTTGGTAACAATACTTCCCATTCCAATGACTGCGCCGGTGCCAATGCTAACGCCATCAAGGATTCCTGCATGGGCGCCGACCCAAACATCGTCGCCAATATAGATTCCACGAGACGTTACCGGCTGATTTTTGATAAGCCGGTCCGGTTCCATACCATGGTTGAATGCGTAGGCACAGCTATAAGCGGCCAGGCGAGAGTTGTTACCAATTACAATGCCCTTGCTGCCGCCATCCAGCGTTACGTGATGATTAATGGACACACCATTACCGAATGTCACTGGGCCATGGATTACAGTATCTGCCGCTATCCAGCAATTATCGCCAATAACGATAGGGCGGCCGGGTTCAGCAAACAGGCGAGCTTCAGGAGCAATAAAGCAATTATTGCCGATCATGATAGTTTCCATCGCTCTCAAATAGGCCTGCACTTCTTCTTGCCATATTTGGGCCCAGACACGATGGGCGGGTTTAAGTCGTTCATATAACCAAGGCATATAGCTCAAACGCAACTTATGTTGAGTCCGATAAGCCTGGGTATCAGCAGTAGGTTTTTCGGTTAGAGGGATATCTGCCGGGGCAGGAGTAGATGAATGTATTGTCATGGTAAGCACACAGCGAAGTAGTGTGCGAATTATAAAATAAAAAAGGTGACCGCCGGTTGCAGGTGATTGGTTTGTTCGCTTGGCCGCTAATGCTTCCCGCATAACGGTAAGCTGGGCACAAATCAAAACATGGGGCGCTGACATAAGCGCTCATAGGGTGAACCCGTCATTACGGCAACCGAGGCGGACACCTGAATTGATTATAGCTATGTCGACTTTTGCCGCTAGGGGGTACTTTAGTCTTTTAAGTCACATCGATCAGCTTTTTATAGTCGAAAAAATCTATGGCTGATATTCTGTCCTTATCTTGTTTTTGCGGCCTGTCGTTATGTACGAAATAATTGAAAACCAGCCGGATTTTGTCGTGATCTACAAAAAACCGAATACGAGTTTTCATAGCGAATCTGGCGAGCCTGGTGTATTTGAAACGCTTAAGCAGCGCGAGGGTTTTGCGGAGCTTTTTCCGGTGCATCGATTGGATAAAGTGACTTCAGGTTTATTGGTGATGGCAAAAAATGCGGCGGCCAATCATGTATTGACACAGGCGTTTGCTAATCGCGAAGTAGAAAAATTTTATCTAGCGATTAGCACAAAAAAACCACTAAAAAAACAAGGTTTGGTAAAAGGCGATATGGCACCGGCAAGACGTGGTGCCTGGAAGTTATTGCCTGGTAACGAAAATCCTGCAATTACGCAATTTTTTAATAAAGGTCTTGGCGAGGGTTTCCGGTTGTTTATCGTAAAACCGCATACCGGAAAAACCCACCAGATTCGTGTTGCATTAAAAAGCCTTGGTGCACCTATTTTAGGTGATGAACTTTATGGCGGCGATCGCATGGATATACCTGTGGATCGCACGTATCTTCACGCATTTAGTCTGGGGTTTTTATTTAATGGTGAACAATATCGTTTTACTGTAATGCCGCGCGAGGGAGAGTATTTTTGTTCATTGAGTTTCGATGCAGCAATTGCAGAGTGGCATGAGCCCTGGTTGTTATCCTGGCCAGAGCTAAAAACGAAAAAGCCACAATAAATGCGGCTTTTTTGTGATATTTGCAATATATGTTCTGCAAACCGAAATCTGGCTCCGCCTGCTGGACTCGAACCAGCGACCCAATGATTAACAGTCATTTGCTCTACCGACTGAGCTAAGGCGGAATTGTTATCTCTTATGAGAAGGCGCGCATAATAACGATGCACTTTCTGTTGGTCAACGCTTTTGCCGATCTTCTATCAAAAAGTGGAATAAGAAAAACAAAAAAGGCGCTTTTGCGCCCTTTTTGATTAGCTATTGTGCGACTAAAAAGTTAGCGCAGTTGAAATCTTATTCGTATTTGCACAGATAAGAGGTTTCAACATCCGCAGCCACTTTGAAGCGTTGGTTGGCTTCAACGATAAATGTTTCACCAGCAGCAAAAGTTTGCGCTTTATCGCTACCTGGTAATACGACGGTAAGGCTGCCAGTTACTACGGTCATGTATTCTTTTTGGCTGGTACCGAATTCGTATTCACCTTTTGCCATAACACCAACAGTAGCGGGCAGGGTTTCGGTTTGGAAAGCGATGGATTTAACTGCGCCACCGAAATATTCATTTACTTTAAACATGGGAAGCTCCATTAAAAAGAGGGATTCGTTAAATAACCTGTGTGTACAACAGTTCTGCGTACAGCAATCTCGCGGTTCGACGGTTGAAAATGTATCGCGCACAAAAAAGGCCGCATTGCTATGCGGCCTTTCTCGTTTAATTCTGGCTCCGCCTGCTGGACTCGAACCAGCGACCCAATGATTAACAGTCATTTGCTCTACCGACTGAGCTAAGGCGGATCGGTGACTTCCTCTGCGGAAGTGGTGCGCATCATATAGAGGCAGTTTTGGTTGGTCAACCCTTTTTTAACACCTTTTCCCTGAAAAAATGCCAATGAATTCAAAGCTGTCTATTAATTCCACAGGCTGTATTTTTGCTGGGCAAAACCGGCCGGACAGGGTCAGGCACACTTCATAGAGAAAGGCTTATTACCTTGAAACTGCCATTATCGACCAGGAGTTTTATTTGTCTAAAGAGCGGGGCGGCTTTGCGTTCCAGTGGGATAAATTGGTTGACCACGAAGACTGCAATCCCATTAGGTGCCAGCAGACGACGGGCATTTGCCAGAAATTTGTCTGTCAGATCTCCATCAACACTAAAACCCTGATGAAACGGGGGGTTGCACAATAAAAGATCTGCTTTGGCGTGAAGGCTGGAACCTGCATCGGCGCCGATAACCTGCCCATTAATCTGGTTGATTCGCAGGTTCTCCTTCGCTGTTTGCAATGCTGCGGCGTTGTTATCAGTCAGAATCCAGCTTGTAATTCCTGTGGAAATTTTATTGTTAGCTGTGGCAATTGTTAGATAGCCATAACCGCACCCCAGATCTACAAAAGTCTGTGGTGCAGGGCGATTGGCAAAGACACTGTCCAATTGAGTGATCAAGAGTGCGCTACCCGCATCAATTTTATTCCAGCCAAATAATCCGGGTTTGCTCACCAGGCTCAAACCGGAATTTTCCGAAATAGGGCGGATCAACTTGTAATCGTTTGTATCCAGTTGTTGTTGTAAATTGAAATGAACATTTTTAGTTAATTGTGCGCTATAGACTGGGCCATTTTTTTTAATAACTTTCTCACAACCCAATAGTGTGGCAATTTTTTCGATATAGGTTTTGGTTCCGTCATTTTTAAAACCGGATAACCAAAGCTTGCCGCCGATTTTCAAACAGCGCCAGGCTTGATTTAATAAATGATGTGCTAAAGGTTTTTCCTTTGATATGCGATAAAAAAAACCATCTAACGTGCAGTCACCTTGATGATCAAAATCAAAATCGGAAAATTGTGTTTGTAATTGACGGCTTTTCGCTTGCTCAGCGATATCCCAACGATTGGTGATTACTTGTAAATTCGAGTGCGATAAGTTTGGTAATCCATTTAATGCATTTTCATCAGTACACCAAACAAATTGTTGATCACTTTGTTTAGTGTTTGTGTGAAGGGCATTCACTATCCAATCCAGTGCTTGATCGCTCATTGCATGGCTCCCCGTATCTCGGCTTCATTTAAGGGGCGATATTCTCCGGGGGCGAGTTGCAAATCCAATTGAATATTCCCAATACTTTCGCGGTGCAGTTGTACAACACGGTTACCTGTCGCAGCAAACATGCGCTTTACCTGATGGTATTTCCCTTCATGAATTTGCAAACGCGCCGAATGAGAATTGAGAATTTCCAGTTGAGCCGGGCGCGTCAAATATTTCTCACCATGCAGCTGCACACCTTGCGCAAATAAAGAAATAACATCATGATGAATTGGATCAGCAGTTGTGATCAGGTAGGTCTTTGTACATTCCTGTTTCGGCGTAGTAATACGGTGATTCCATTGGCCATCATCCGTTAGCAGAACCAGGCCGGTAGTATCGATATCCAGACGACCTGCGATTTGCAAGTCCTGCTTGCGCGGAACATCCAATAAATCCACGACAACGGGATGCTCGCTATCGTTATTGGCGCATACATAGCCTAATGGTTTGTGCAGCATAATATAACGATTGGTAAATGCCAGGATAAGTTGATCATTCAATTTAACCTGTTCATCTCCGCGTAATTTGATATCTGCTTTGCGTACAACCTCATTATCTACAGTTACACGTGCAGCTTTAACAAGTTGCTGGATTTGTGAGCGTGAATAGCTGGTGTATTGGCTTAGAAACTTATCAAGACGCATCAAAATGCTCCAGCCAGGAAGAGGGCACCGCATCGCGCCAACCAAATTCATTCAGTATATGTAAAAATTTTTCTTCTAATGGTGCAATGAATTTTAGGGGAGTCTGTGTAATTGGATGATAAAAATGTAATTCGGTGGCTGCTAGCATTAACCCCCCACAAGTAAACTGGCTTTGAAAAAAACGATTATGGATTCCTTTTCCATGTTTGGCATCGCCAATAATTGGATGACTGATATGTTTGAGATGGCGGCGAATCTGATGTTTGCGGCCAGTTTTAGGTTTGCATTCCACTAACGAATAGCGGGTGCAGGGATATTTATCCACACTAAATGGCAATTCAATTGTTGCCAGTGTTTTAAATTCTGTCAGTGCATTTTGTGCCGGCTTATTGCTGCGTGCTTTTTTATCCGTATATTTATCCGGTTCTTCTATGAGTGGGTGATCTACAGTTATCGCACTGGGAGCGTGACCTCGCACTAATGCGAGATATATTTTTTCAAGATTATGTTGAAAGAAAATTTCACCCATTTTTTTTGCAATTTCTGCCGATAGTGCAAACACTAAGACTCCAGCCGTGGGTTTATCAAGCCGATGAACAGGAAATACTTGTTGCCCAATCTGATCGCGCACTAGTTGCATTGCAAAGCGCGTTTCATGGCGATCAATTTCACTGCGATGCACCAATAAACCACTGGGTTTATTGATAGCGACAAAATAATCATCGCGGTAAATTATAGGTAAGTGTTCAGGCATTTAAACATCACAAATCGATAACATTGTTAGGCTATAAAAAATCAATCTTATGAAAATAAAAAGCAGGCATGAGCCTGCTTTTTTTTGCGACAACAGAATTTGGTTGTTACTGGGAGGCAGGTGTGGTCTCTGTATTTGCTGTGCAGCTCCAACCCCAGGATTTTTGTTTTTCAACAAACTCGGCGGCTTTATCTTCGCATTGCCCTTCTGTGGTCTCGTAACTCCAGAGGCTTTGCGTTGCTCCTTCTTTGATGTAATTAACCGTGCAAGGCACGGCTTTATCGCTGATATAACGTACTTCAATAATTCGTTCGGCATTATTTAATGTGCAGGTGTATTTCACTGGTTCAACAGCGAAAGCACTACTACCTATTGCAAAAACACCTACTAACATAATTGTATGACGCATCTTTTTGCTCCTTAAAAATACAACGTTAGAAATAAAATCAAACGAGTTATTAAATATAGAATTAACCGATTTTCTTTTCGCCCGAGTCTACGGTCTGGTAAATCAGGGTATTGATTGTCATCGGTCCAACGCCACCGGGAACCGG
This sequence comes from Cellvibrionaceae bacterium, assembly GCA_021151825.1. Taxonomy (GTDB): domain Bacteria; phylum Pseudomonadota; class Gammaproteobacteria; order Pseudomonadales; family Cellvibrionaceae; genus Cellvibrio. The sequence goes on along the minus strand of JAGKWQ010000002.1, from coordinate 318,153 downwards.
GGTGTAAGCCGCAACGCGACCAACTAATGGTTTTAATTCAATATCACCAACACCACCAGGATGATAGCCAGCATCAACAACGACAGCACCGTCTTTGATCCATTCAGCTTTAATAAATTCCGGTTTGCCAACAGCGCCTACCAATATATCGGCTTGTTTGATTAATGCAGGCAAATTTTGCGTACGAGAGTGGCAAATAGTTACTGTCGCATTAGCGTTTAGAAGCATTAGCGCCATTGGTTTGCCCAGAATAGGGCTGCGACCAACGACAACGGCATGTTTGCCTGATAGTTCAATGCCATAAGCCTCCAATAAACGCATAATACCTTTGGGTGTTGCGCAACCGTAAGCTTCTTCACCCATGCTCATACGACCAAAACCCAGGCAGGTTACACCGTCTACATCTTTTTCAGCATTGATTGCATCGAAACATAAACGTTCATCAATCTGATGAGGGACAGGATGTTGTAACAAAATTCCATGAACATTCGGGTTATTGTTCAGTTCCTGGATTTTCGCTAGTAATTGTTCAGTTGTTGTTGTTGAGGGAAGTTCTACTTTCAAAGATTCCATGCCAATGCGGGTACAGGCATTACCTTTCATTTTTACGTAAGTCGCCGAAGCTGGATCGTCGCCAACGAGAATGGTTGCAAGAATGGGCGTTTGGCCATTACTACGCGCTTTTAACGCGGTTACACGTGCAGAGAGTTCCTGTTCGGTTTTTTCGGCAAGGGCTTTGCCATCCAATACGAGTGCAGACATGGGCGTTAATTACCTGTGCAAGATGAAAGAAAAAAGCTGGATATTTAATAGATGCCATTTTCCCACAGCAACCATGTACCGCCAAGGAAATTTAATCACTAAGGATAACTATACGACCAGAAGGAGTTTACCAAATGAAAAAGCACCTACAGGGATTTATAAAACTTCATTTAAAACAAATGTTTAAAAACGTTATGGGCTTTAAGAATTGAGTTGTTCTGATGTGACTATTTTTTGCCAAGCAGAAAATATCGTAGCGCAATAGGTGAATTTTCAGGGACGGAAGTTGATGCGCAGCTGAATTATGTGACCAATCTCTTGCCCCAAAAACAATCAATGAACCAAATAGCCTGCAAATCACTCTTAATAATAACCGTTGCCTTAATTGTTGGGCGACTGCAAAAGATTTCAGTTTCTATGTGATCTTGAGAGGGGGAATATCAGGATATGCTAAGAAAATCTGTAAGAATGATTACGGTAGTGGGAGTTGTCATCGCAATCGGCATAGTATTTTTATGGTACTACGGCCATAAGACAGCATGTGAGGATGTAGCTGTATACATTAAATGTGAAAATTTCTTTGATTAAATAAATCAACTTATAAGGTCAGAGTTTTGCATATTGTTTTAATTATTGTGAGGGAATTATGAAATTCTCCTCACAATAATTAATGTCTGATTTTCTCTTATATTATTAAACAATTGTCTTGCAGCGATGTGGTGATATCAAAATCGCAGGGTAATTGGTTGGCTATTGGTGTAAGTAGAAATAGATTTAAATTTTTAAAATGGGGGGATGGCAAAGTGCAGGCTTGGAGATATCTATTGTATTAAGTAGATTTAAAAGATGTTTTCGAAGGAAATATGGGGTGGCTGATGGGGCTCGAACCCACGACCACTGGAATCACAATCCAGGGCTCTACCAACTGAGCTACAGCCACCATAGCGAGAAAAAATATCCATACTGAGATTTCTCTCACTTTTAGACTCTTTTGAGTGAAAAGTGGGTTGCAATAACTACCCAGTATGGCGCGCCCGGCAGGATTCGAACCTGCGACCACCCGCTTAGAAGGCGGGTGCTCTATCCAGCTGAGCTACGGGCACATGCTGGAATTAAACCTTCGCAGGTTCGATAAAAAATGGTCGGAGTGGAGGGATTCGAACCCCCGACATTCTGCTCCCAAAACAGACGCGCTACCGGGCTGCGCTACACTCCGACGTCTTGAAACTCAGTGCGTTTCAAGTGGTGCGCATAATAGCGACGTGATTTAAGCTCGTCAACGAAAAAAGTGCAGCAAAATAAAATATTTAGCGCATTCAGCTAAAATCTAATCAGCTTGCGCAAGGAGCATTCAAAGTGGTGCTCGAGAGTTCTGGATTGCAATTTCAGCAGTCGCTGCCGATGAGGATTTCGATCACTTCAATATCAAAAAATAACCAGATCGATAGTCTTTATTGATTTTTATTATTGCCTTTTGCCTATTGCTCCTATTCCGGTGAACCGTGCGACCCTGAGAGCTTGGTCGTTTTATGCTGCATAGTTGTCACTACGCAGGCTTGTGTGACCTTATTTAGCTAGTCAGAATAAGCACTTACTTGTTGGAGTTTTTATGCAAAACAATAAATTAGCTGTGTCGATGAAGTTGGGTATGCGCCGGTTAGCGTCCGGTGTCTGTGTGTTATCAACCTGCTTGCCTAATAATCAACGTTTTGCAATGACGGTTTCTTCTGTGACATCAGTCTCTGACTCTCCGGCCTCTTTGCTGGTTTGTATCAATCAGCAAGTGTCACAACAGGGACATCTTGCGACCAAAGGGAGTCAATTTGCCATTAATGTTCTGTCCGCCAATCATAAAGATGTTTCTAATTTGTGCGCCGGGCGTGAGCCTTCCCGGGATCGTTTTGAAGTTGGGCATTGGGAAGAAGATGATACTGGTTTACCTGTATTGGGTGATTCAGAGGCGGTATTCATTTGCCAAACTGATCAAGTAACTACCTATGGAACCCATAAGATAATTATTGGTGTCATTCATAAGGTGATTCTTAATGGAGCAGAAGTAAATCCACTACTATATGCTGACGGCACTTATGGTGCGTTTGTGCGCCAATAGATAGTTAGGGGCTGATCCGATTTAAAGGCATATTCATTCAGGCTTCTAATGATGATTTGCACTAAAATTTTCGAATCAAAATAAAGCAAACTTTTTGTGTGAAATTAGCTTGCAATATGAATATTTCGTGTCTATGGGTGCTTTAAGGTTAATAACCACTAACTCTTTATGCACACCTCCAGTGCTTCAGCGCCAAGGTCGTTTAAGGGTTGATCAAAAACGCGAAAAATTGAACTTTTTATCGGGTTTTTTTATGTAACTTCATGATTTAAAAGTAATTATTTTTTATGGTTAAATTTTGATCAATCTGTGCGTGGGGTAGATTTTATGGGCCTTGGGGGCAGTTTCCCAAAAACTATCCACTAAGTTATCCACAGAAAATGTGGACAAAAATTTGATGAAAATTTTTGTGCAAAAAAGTTACAGTTTGAGTGTTTCGTATCTTTTTTTTACGTAACAGGTGACGGTTTTTTGCGCATGATTCCTTGTTTGCAGTCTGGATTAAATTATGAGTAAACGATTAAAGGTGGCGGTGCTTGGTGGTGGCAGTTTTGGTACGGCAATTGCCAACATTATTGCTTGCAATAACCATCAGACCAGTCTGTGGATGCGCTCTGTAGAACAGGCACAGCAATGCCAACTGGCGCGACAAAATGAGCGCTATTTACCTGGTTACTCCCTTAATGAACAATTGGTCATTACTGCTGATTTGGCATTGGCAGTTGCTGGTGCCGATCTGGTATTTGTTTCAATTCCAAGTCATTCATTTCGCAATGTGACCCGCCAAATAAAACCTTTGTTGGCTGAAAACACCATTATTGTAAGTACTGCCAAAGGTATTGAGCCCGAGGGTGGTTTTACTCTGATGAGCCAAATTCTGGAACAGGAATTACCTGATCATCCTATAGGTGTATTGAGTGGTCCTAATTTCGCGAAAGAAATCGTACAGCAACAACAAACAGGTACTGTAATTGCCAGCGAGAACGAATCTGTTATCGATATTGTCCAACACACGCTAAAGTCACCAACGTTTCGTGTTTATGCAAACCATGATCGGTATGGCGTGGAATTGGGCGGTGCCTTGAAAAATATCTACGCTATTATTTGCGGCATGGCAGCAGCGTTAGGTGCGGGTCACAACACTCAAGCAATGCTGCTAACACGCAGTCTGGCGGAAATGGGGCGTTTTGCCCAAACCATGGGCGCAAACCCCATGACATTTTTAGGTCTCGCTGGTGTAGGTGATTTAATTCTTACCTGTACTTCTGATTTAAGTCGCAATTACCGTGTTGGTTTTGCGTTGGGGCAAGGAAAAAACCTGGATGAAATTGTTGCTTCTTTAGGTCAGGTCGCGGAAGGTGTGAACACGTTGCGTCAGGTAAAGCAAAAAGCTGACGAATTACAGGTGTACATGCCTTTGGTTACAGGCCTTTATGCGGTGCTTTTCCAGGGTAAAGCAATCAGTGCTGTAGCGCATGGCTTGATGGTTGGTGAACAAGCTAACGATGTTGAATTTCTGGGGAAAAAATGATGGACAACGAACAACTTAAATCTAATTTAACGTCTAGTAAACACTGGTTGCGATTAGTGTTTATGCTGTTGTTTGCTGCAGTATTACAGTTGGCTAGTTTAGTCATGTGGGTGATTGTCGCAGTGCAATTTTTATTTTCATTAATTACTGGTGAAGATAATCAACACTTGCGTCGATTCGGCCATTCTTTATCAACCTATATTTATGATGTGCTTAAATTTTTGTGTTACAGCAGCGAAGAAAAGCCATTTCCATTTGCTGATTGGCCTGTAAGCAATCCCGAAATTGTTGAGACACCTGAGGCTGTTGTGCCCACAGCGTTATCCGATAATAATGCTCCAGAAAAAGCGGCAGAATAAATGAACATATTTATTTTGCGTCATGGTCAGGCTGAGCCCCAAAAAACGACAGATGAAGTTCGTGAGCTCACTAATAAGGGCCGCGAAGACACCAAGCGAATAGTTGCTGGTCGTCTGACTGAATTGCAATCAATTACGCAAGTATGGGCAAGCCCATTGGTTCGCGCGCAACAAACTGCGTTTATTGCAACAAGTTATTTTCCTGTATTAAAAATACTTACTTCAGAATTAATCATTCCTGAGGCTAACCCTGCTGCAGCGATGAGTTGGCTGCAATCTATCAATCAGCAAAATCTGTCTATACTTCTGGTGAGTCATCAACCATTTGTGGGCGAGCTGGTTAATAAATTATGTGGCAAACCTCCTGGATATTACCCTATGGGCACAAGCTCACTCGCTGCTATCCAAACTTCTGTAGTTGCGGCGGATATGGGCGAGTTGTTATGGCTGGATCACGCTTGATTTCATCTTCGGGTAATTAATTATTCACGAGTGTTATTACCATGCTGTCCTCACAATCTCCTCGTGAATTGAAATTAAGTGTTCATGGAATGAATTTCGCCGCCCAGGAATGGGGAACCTCTGACCAATTACCCGTATTGGCCTTACATGGTTGGCTGGATAATTCCGCCAGCTTTTATGCATTGGCACCGAGATTGAAAAACCTGCATATTGTCGCTGTCGACTTGGCCGGGCATGGACGCAGTGACCGCCGCCCGGGCCATATGGCCTACACTCCATGGGATGATATTTATGATTTATTTGCAATTGCGGACCATTTGGGTTGGGAGCGTTTTGCATTCCTGGGGCATTCGCGCGGGGCGATTATTAGCACATTGGCCGCCGGTGCATTTCCAGAACGTATTTTGTGTTTGGGGCTTGTTGAGGGGTTATTGCCGGAAGCGGCTCCTGCAGAAGATGCCCCTAAGCAATTGGCTAAAGCGATTGACGGGTTGCGCAACCAGAAACAAAAGTCGCCATCAGTTTATCCGGATATGGAGGTCGCTATCAAAGCGCGGGAGCGCGGTATGTTTCCGCTCAGTTATGAAGCAGCAAAAGCGTTAACCGAGCGCGGTGTTGTTGAGCGCAGTGATGGTTTTTCCTGGAGCACGGATCCGCGTTTGCTTGCTCCTTCTATTATTCGCTTAGCGCGCGAGCAACTCGCTGCGTTTGTAAACAATATCAATATGCCGACCAGGTTATTATTGGCGACTGAAGGTTTGCCTAAACTTTATGCGAATTATTTAAATGAGGTCGCCCGATTTCCGCATATTGGTTATGAATTATTGGAAGGCGGGCATCACCTCCATATGGAACAAGAAGTTGATCTTGTTGCAGCAAAATTGAATGAATTCTTTGCTGCTTTTATAGACACTGAATCAAAAAAATAATGCGATCGCAGAGTAGGCCAATGATAATTTTTCGTTTGTTAGTTGTTGTACTTTTTTCTGTGATTGCTACTTCTGCTACGGCCGCAGAATTGGAATTACAAACTTACCACAATGCACGGATACTTTTTGAAAGCAAAGCCCAAACTGACGAATATATATTTGCCTTGGGGAGCTATAAAAAGGTCGCAGGTGCCTGGAGATTGGATCGCCAGCAACGCTTAAATGGTAATCTTGAGCGCTTTACTCTGGAATTACCGGAAGGTCATAGCGCTAAAAACGGTTTTGATTTTTATCTCGATCAACTGCAAAATTTTAATTTTCGAGAGCTGTTTCATTGTAATGGCCGTGATTGTGGAACCAGTAACTCCTGGGCCAATAATCATTTTAAAATCTTGCAGCTGTATGGCTTGGACCAATTTCAATATTACGGCGCTTATGAGGTAACAACAGCAGAGGATAGGCCATTTTATGTGGCTATCTATGCTGTGCAGCGTGGTAACAAGCGTGTGTATATGCAATTGGAAATTTTGCATATTGATAAATTGATTGAACTCGGTATCGCTGCAAGTCCGGAATCAATTATCAAATCATTTGATACCAGCGGTTATTATGTGTTTCCGGATTTGGTAGCGGACGATGAAAAAGGTAATACCCGTATCCAAATCAAGCCAGCGCACTTGCAGGCTTTAATTGATGTGCTTACGCAAAAATCTGAATGGAAAATTGCTATTGTTGGGCATGATTATATGCCGGTGGTATTGGCGCAACAGCAAAAAGAATCACAGGTTTATGCGGATCAACTCAAGGCAGCGTTGCAGGAGAAAGGCATTACTGCATCACGAATGACAACCTATGGTTTGGGTAGCTTGGCGCCAGCCGGACGAGGAGACCGAAATGCCCGTGTGGAAGTGGTGCGAATTAAATAGGTCGTTAGATATAGAGCTTCAAATAAAAAGCCGCTTGATTGGAGCGGCTTTTTATTTGATATTTTGATTGAAATATTTAACGTAATAATGATAAGAATTCGTTGCGTGTTGCCTGATTGGTGCGGAAACTTCCCAGCATGGCAGATGTTTTCATCGAGGAGTTTTGCTTTTCCACGCCGCGCATCATCATGCACATATGTTTAGCTTCAATAATAACGCCGACACCGGACGCGCCGGTAATTTCCTGAACACTTTCCGCAATCTGAACAGTTAATTGCTCCTGGATTTGCAGGCGGCGAGCGAACATATCTACGATGCGCGCAATTTTGGACAAGCCCAGCACTTTTCCGGTTGGGATATAAGCTACATGCGCTTTACCAATAAAGGGGAGCAGGTGATGTTCGCAAAGTGAATAGAGTTCAATGTCTTTCACCATGATCATCTCTTCGGAGTCCGAAGGAAAAAGTGCGCCGTTTACTATTTCATCCAGTGTTTGATGATAACCACGGGTTAAAAATTGGAATGCCTTGGCGGCGCGATCCGGTGTGTCGAGCAGTCCAGGGCGGTTCAGGTCCTCGCCGATGCTGGAAATAATGCTCGCAAAATGTTCTCTCATGGGCTGTCGTCTCTTAATGGTGCCACTTTGCGGTGGTCGCTAACGTTTAACGGTGTACAGTTTACCGCGTTCAGTGCTGATCACGAAAACATAAATCCTGATTAATTGGGTAGAATGCTGTCTTTTAGTATTGCCGGATTCGATCATGACCAATTCTTCACCAGATTTCGCCCAGGCTGTTACAGAGCTAGTAAGTATTCGCGATTTTTTCCGCTGGGCTGCCAGCGAGTTTATTGCCGCTAAACTCTTTTACGGCCATGGGACAGATAACCCTTGGGATGAAGCAGAGCAATTGGTCTTGCATGCGCTTCATTTGAATCCACCGCTTGCGGATGAATGGTTGGATGCGCGCTTGACTAGAGTGGAAAAGGATCGGGTAGCCGCTAATATCCAACGTCGAATTGAGGAGCGTATTCCGGCAGCGTATATCACGGGGCAGGCCTGGTTTGCCGGTATACCGTTTGTGGTGGATGAGCGCGTGTTGGTACCGCGTTCGCCGATTGCCGAGCTGATTGAAAAACAATTTGCGCCCTGGTTAAGTGCAGAGCCCCAGCAGATTCTGGATCTTTGTACGGGTAGTGGTTGTATTGGTATCGCTTGCGCTTATGCCTTTCCGGATGCAGAGGTGCAGTTGAGTGATATCTCTTTCGAGGCTTTGGCTGTGGCGGAAGAGAATATCCACCAGCATGATCTTGGGGACCGTGTTTATGCTTTGCAGTCAGATTTGTTTGAAAACCTGCTTGGGCAGCGTTTTGATCTAGTTGTCTCTAATCCTCCCTATGTTGATGCTGATGATATGGCCAGCTTGCCACAGGAATATCATGCTGAGCCAGAACTGGGGTTGGCTTCCGGTGTAGATGGTCTGGATTTCACGCGTCGTTTACTGGCAGAGGCTGTCGATCATCTCACCGAAAATGGATTGCTAGTGGTTGAGGTGGGCAACTCCTGGCCTGCGCTGGAGGAGGCTTATCCTGAATTACCATTTACCTGGATCGAGTTTGAACGTGGTGGTCATGGTGTTTTTGTGCTCAATGCAGCCGATTTGCGGAGCGCTCGCAAACTGGGGCTTATCTAGCGCCGTGCGTGCTCCGTCCAACTCACGTATAATCCACCAACTTTTTGCACCTAATTTTTTACTAGCGCCTATTTTTCATTTATCCGGTGTTTGATTCTTATGTCTGGCAATACTTACGGAAAATTATTTACGGTTACCACGTTTGGTGAAAGTCATGGCCCTGCATTGGGGGCAATTGTGGATGGTTGTCCGCCAGGCTTGGAGTTGACTGAGGCTGATATTCAGATTGATTTGGATCGCCGTAAACCGGGGACCTCGCGTTATACAACCCAGCGCCGTGAAGAAGATCTGGTTAAAATTTTGTCAGGTGTGTTTGAAGGCAAAACCACTGGTACACCAATTGGTATGGTGATTGAAAACACTGACCAGCGCTCCAAAGATTACTCCAATATCAAAGAGCAATTTCGTCCGGCGCACGCGGATTACACCTACATGCAAAAATACGGTGTACGCGATTATCGCGGCGGTGGCCGTTCGTCCGCGCGCGAAACCGCAATGCGGGTTGCGGCGGGTTCAATTGCCAAAAAATATTTGAAAGATTTTCATGGTATTGAAGTGCGTGGTTATTTGTCTCAGTTGGGGCCGATAAAAATTGAAACAGTGGATTGGGATCAGGTTGATCAAAATCCATTCTTCTGCCCGGATGCGAGCAAAGTGCCGGAGATGGAAGAGTTTATGAAAGTCCTTAACAAAGAGGGCGATTCCATTGGTGCAAAAATTACTGTGGTTGCGACCAATGTCCCTCCTGGTTTGGGTGAGCCAATTTTTGATCGCCTGGATGCAGAAATTGCCCACGCCTTAATGAGTATTAATGCTGTGAAAGGTGTGGAGATTGGAGAAGGTTTCGCAGTAGTAGAGCAACGTGGTAGCACGCATCGCGATGAAATTACTCCTGAAGGATTTTTATCCAATAATGCGGGCGGTATTCTAGGGGGAATATCTTCCGGTCAAGACATTATTGCCAATATCGCGTTAAAACCGACGTCCAGTCTGCATATTCCCGGGCGCAGTGTGGATGTGCACGGCAATCCCGTAGAGGTGATTACTAAAGGGCGTCACGATCCTTGTGTTGGCATTCGTGCAACGCCTATCGCTGAAGCTATGTTGGCGTTGGTATTGATGGATCATTTATTGCGTCACCGCGGGCAAAATGGCGCAGTCAAACATTCTGTACCCGTAATTCCTGCCAGCGTTAAATAACGATTGATCAAACTGGCTACATAAATCAGTAGCCAGTTTGATATCCACTTATCATCCTCGTTGCATTTTATGTCTCTGCCCGCTGCGCAAACTGCTATTCCTTATTGGCGTCTTTCCGGATTTTATTTTTTTTATTTTGCTGTAGTCGGTACTTTAATCCCCTACTGGGGGGTGTACCTGAAATCTTTGGGATATTCGTCGCAAGATGTTGGCATTATCAGCGCAATTATTCTAACGACACGTATTCTCGCGCCCAATTTTTGGGGTTGGCTTGCTGATCATAGTCGCGAGCGTCTGCGCATTATTCGTTATGGTAGTTTTCTCGCGGCACTGATTTTTTCCGGGGTGCTGCTGGATCAGCGTTATTGGTGGCTGGTTTTGGTGGTTAGCTGCTACACGTTTTTCTGGCATGCGGTATTGCCACAATTTGAAGTTATCACCCTTGGTTATCTTTCTGGAAACTATCACAAATACAGCCAAATCCGTTTGTGGGGATCACTTGGCTTTATGGCGGCTGTGATTGGTTTGGGGTTGGTGTTTGATGTATTGCCGATTCGTTTCCTGCCGTTATTTATTTTAAGCTTTCTGATTCTCATCTGGTTGTCCAGTCTCAGCTTGAAAGATAAAAGCACCGCTAAAAACATTGGGTCATCAGCAGGATTTTTATCCATAATCTCGCAGCCAGTGATGTTATGTTTTTTAGCGGCGAGTTTCTTGTTGCAATTAAGTCATGGTCCTTATTACACCTTTTATACGTTATATCTGGTCGAAAACTATGGATATAGCAGCACGGCAACTGGCTTATTGTGGGCTCTGGGAGTGCTGGCCGAGGTGGCCATTTTTATTGTGATGCCCCGCGTCTTGCGCAGGTTTCATTTGCGTCATTTATTTTTGTTTTGCTTATTGGTAACTGCATCGCGCTGGATGTTAATTGGATATTATGCTGACTCATTAATCGTTTTATTGGCTGCACAAATGTTACATGCGTGCAGCTTTGGTATTGCCCATTCAGTGTCGATTGAATTGGTAAGAAATTATTTTAAGGGAGGACATCAGGGGCAGGGGCAGGCGTTATATAGCTCGTTCAGTTTTGGTGCTGGTGGGGCTATGGGTGCATTGATTGGCGGGCTATTATGGGACTATAGTGCATCATCGACTTTTTTATTGTCGGCTTTAGCTTCTCTGTTGGCTTTTGCCATCTGTTATCGCTGGTTACATCCCGTTATTGAAAACGAGGCTGGTTGAAATGGAAAACCTTAAAGTCACTTTAGTTCAACAAACCATCACCCCGAATGATCCTCAAAGGAACCTGGATCATTTTGCCCGGTCAATGAGTGCAATTTCCTCAACTGATTTGATTGTCCTGCCGGAGGTTTTTACCACTGGTTTTTGTGCAAGTGCGCGTAATTATGCGGAAGTGGTTGGCGGGCGTGCTTATCAATGGATGCATGCGCAAGCGGTGAAACATCAGGCGGTCATTACCGGGAGCCTTGTTATTAAAGAGGGCGACATTTATTTCAATCGCATGGTGTGGATGCGCCCTGATGGAACCTATGCCGAGTACGATAAGCGTCATCTTTTTCGCATGGCAGGTGAGCATACTCGTTATGCGATGGGCTCAAAGCGATTGCTTGTCGAGTTGAAAGGTTGGCGAATTTTGCCATTAATTTGTTACGACTTGCGTTTCCCTGTGTGGAGCCGCAATCGCAATGATTATGATCTTGCTATTTATGTGGCTAATTGGCCCAGTGCACGAGCGTTGCATTGGAATCGTTTATTGCAAGCGCGTGCGATTGAAAATCTAAGCTATGTTGTTGGCGTAAATCGTGTTGGAATGGATGAGGCAGAGCAGCATTATGCGGGAGACTCTTCAGTTTATGGTCCGGCAGGTGAAATGATTGCCACCAGTCAGGAGGCGGAGCTAATTTCGGTGGAACTTTATGCAGAGCGTTTGCAAGAATACCGCGAAAAATTTCCTGCGCATTTGGATATGGATAAATTTGAATTACTGTTCTAGATGCAATCTGGCTCTGGACAGCTCAGCGGAGCGTTGAAAAATGCCTAAAGGTTTTGGCGATAAATTAGTGATCGCGATTTCATCGCGTGCGCTGTTTAATCTGGACGCAAGTCATCAGGTATATATCAATGAAGGATTGGCTGCATATGCCCAATATCAAATTGATCATGAAGATGAAATCCTTGCTCCAGGTGATGCATTTCCTATGGTGCAAAAGCTTCTGCGTTTAAATGAGCGGTTAGGCGGTGAGCCGCGCGTGGAAGTCATTTTGCTATCGCGCAATAGTGCAGACACAGGATTACGCGTATTTAATTCCATTGAGCACTACGGTTTAAAAATCAGTCGTGCCGCATTCTGTGGTGGAACATCTCCTTATCGTTACGCTTCCGCATTTGGTTGCCATTTGTTTTTATCGACAGAACCGGATGATGTTAAGCAAGCGTTAGATCATGGAATGGCGGCAGCAACTTTAATTGCATCCAATAGTCAGATAGAAAACGAAGATGAATTGCGTTTTGCCTTTGATGGTGATGCTGTGATTTTTTCCGATGAGGCAGAGCGTGTTTATAAGTTACAAGGTTTATCCGCGTTTACTGAAAGCGAAAAGGCGGCAGCCAAAGAGCCGTTAACAGGTGGACCATTTAAGCAATTCCTTTCTGCGTTGCATGGTTTACAAGCGGAATTTGGAGAAAACTGCCCAATTCGTACAGCATTGGTAACCGCACGCTCGGCCCCTGCTCATGAACGGGTTATTCGCACATTACGGGCGTGGGATATTCGTATTGATGAGTCACTGTTTTTGGGCGGGTTATCCAAAGGAACTTTCCTAAAAGCTTACGGAGCAGATGTCTTTTTTGATGATCAGAAAATGCATTGTGAATCAGCCCGTGAGCATGTTCCAACTGGCCATGTGCCCCATGGTATTGCCAATCATCAACCATCCTGATCGGTGCATTTTGTTATGTATATATCCAAGGTAGGGGCTAAATGGGGTATTTTTTACTATTTTTGTCATAATCCGTTGGTAAAAACTTTGAATTTTCGGGATATAGTCTAAAGTTGTAACAAGGCCCGCCTGTAGCACAATTAATAATTGCTAGGCATAAGGCCCTGATTTGTTCTATTCTCTTTATGAATAAACTTGAATGATTTTATAACTCTGGGTTTTCCTGGGTTCTTGTTACCGGTGCTTGCCCCTTGGCAAATACCCCCAGTGAATGAGCCATTCGGAGGGCTTATGAAGCTGCAACAACTGCGTTATATCTGGGAAGTCGCTCATCATGATCTAAATGTGTCAGCGACTGCACAAAGCCTTTACACCTCCCAGCCGGGCATCAGTAAACAAATCCGTTTACTGGAGGACGAGTTAGGTGTGGAAATCTTTTCCCGTAGTGGTAAGCATCTAACCCGCATTACTCCGGCGGGCGAGGCGATTTTGAAAACTGCTGGTGAAATCCTGCGCAAAGTTGAGAGCATTAAACAAGTTGCTCAGGAATTCAGTAATGAGCGTAAAGGTACCTTGACACTAGCGACTACCCATACCCAGGCTCGTTATGCGTTGCCACCGGTAATTGGTTCTTTTATCAAGCAGTATCCCGAGGTTTCCTTGCATATGCATCAAGGAACTCCAATGCAGATTTCTGAAATGGCAGCTGATGGCACAGTGGATTTTGCAATTGCCACTGAAGCAATGGAGTTATTCAGCGATTTGATCATGATGCCTTGCTATCGTTGGAATCGCAGTATTGTGGTCCCTAAAAATCATCCATTGGCTCAGGTTGCCAACCTGACACTGGAAGAGGTAGCCAAGTATCCAATCGTGACTTATGTGTTTGGCTTTACTGGTCGCTCCAAATTGGATGAAGCTTTTATTAACCGCGGCTTGGCCCCCAAGGTTGTATTCACTGCTGCCGATGCCGACGTCATTAAAACTTATGTTCGCCTTGGTTTGGGTGTAGGTATTATCGCTAGCATGGCTTATAGCGATACTGCAGATTCGGATCTGGTTGCTCTGGATGCAAGCCATTTGTTTGAGTCCAGCGTTACCAAAATTGGCTTCCGCCGTGGTACTTTCCTGCGTGGATTCATGTATGACTTCATTGAGAAGTTTGCACCGCATCTGACCAAAGACATTATCAATGAAGCCTTTAATCGTCATTCAAGGGCTGAATTGGATGAGCTTTTCGAAGACATCGAAATACCTACACGTTAAGCAATTTCTGAAAAAAGCCGGGCTAATCCCCGGCTTTTTTATATCTACTTTTTTATTGCTATTCAATAAGTTAACTATTGTTACTAAAGCAATATCTGATTAGTTTTTCCCCTCTCATTCTGGCTTTTCCACTTCCCTTTCTATTTTTTAATTTTAAAACTTATACATTTTTCTTGTTTTGTATAACCTTATGCGCTAATACTTATACAAGACTCAAGATATGTACAGGTTTTCTATGGGCAAAATTCCTCTTGGTATCAGCCAATGCCTAATGGGCGAAAGAGTTCGCTATGACGGCAGTCATAAGCGCAACCATTATTTGATGGATGTGTTGGCTGAGGTGGTGGAGTTTCATCCGGTTTGTCCGGAAGTTGCTATTGGCTTGGGAATTCCACGTAAACCAATACGCCTGGTTATTAAGGGGGGAGAAACCCGTGTACGTGGAATAGAAAATCCGGATTTGGATGTAACCGGAGCCTTGGTTGCCCATGCTGAAATTGTTGCACAACAAATGCCTGATATTTGTGGTTATGTATTCATTCAAAATTCTCCCAGTTGTGGTGTGTTTGGTGTAAAGCGTTATCTCCCTAATGGAAACCCTATTGATCGCGAAGGGCGGGGCGCCTACGCCAGACGATTTATGGAGCTAATGCCTTTACTGCCCGTGGAAGAAGCCGGGCGCCTTAATGATGCAGGGCTGCGTGAAAATTTCCTCACGCGTGTTTTTGCCTATTACGATTTCAAAACCCACATCGCGCCTGCGCCCACAGCAAAAAAATTGATCGAGTTTTATTCTCGCTACAAATATCAGGTTATGGCTCATCATGTGCCCAGCTATTTTGCAATCGGACGCTATCTTTCCAACCTTGCCGCGCGCGATATCCAGAAAAGCAGTGAAGAATTTTTTCAGCTGTTTATGGACGCTCTAAAACACCATGCAACTCGTAAAGGCAATACTAACGCGATGATGCATCTGCGCGGTTATTTGAAAGAGGTTCTGGGGACTCAGGATAAGCAAGAGCTGTCTCAGCTAATAGACTCTTACAAAGCAGGTCATGTACCCCTCGTTGTGCCGTTGACCTTGCTTAAGCATCACTTGATTAAACTGGATAATCCTTATTTAAAATCCCAAAGCTTCTGGGCCCCGCATCCGGAATATTTGGGGTTACGTAATCACATTATTGAAGATTGAGATGGCGATAGCATTGGCAACAGAAATCACGGAACTGAATTTAGTTCCTATTCGCGAGATTTCCCGCGTAACGGGTGTAAATACTGTAACCCTGCGTGCATGGGAAAGGCGTTATGGATTGTTAATTCCCCAGCGTACATCCAAAGGCCATCGCTTATATACCCGTGACGATATTCAACGGGTTCAGGAAATTCAAATCTGGTTAAGTCGGGGAGTTGCGATTAGTAAGGTAAAGACTTTGCTTGCGCAAAAAAAACTTCATGACTGCATCGAGGAAATTGATTCAGTATGGGAAGTTTTGGCAGCGCAAATTCATGCGCATATTAATGCGTTTCATCGCCCCCGTCTGGAGCATTTGCTGGCCGATGTTTTTGCTCTTTATCCTGTCGATATGGTTGCCGATTATTTGCTGGTGCCATTAATCAAGGGTTTGCAAGGAGATGCCCTTGGTCAAGCTGCGAGGCGCGCGTTTTTTTTCAATGTATTACAGGAGCATTTACAGGCCGCTATATATAGGCAACGTCAGGCAGCGCAAGGTGAAAAAGTATTATTGGTGTCTTTACCCGGCAATCCGCTTTATGCAAACGATCTCGAATCTTTACTGATAAATTACAGTTGCCTGGTTCATCAATTTCAAGCGGAATATTTGGGGCATCTGGATTTGAAAGAAGCCCAACTTTGCGCGGGAGCATTGCATGCAAAAATAATTGTGTTGGTTGGTTATGAGGCCCTCAATACCAGTGAGCTGCAGCTACACTTGACGTCATGGCGAGAAAAAAATGCCGTGCCCATCGTGTTGGCGGGGGATCTGGCGTTGGTGTATCCAGCGCTAGGCTTGGATGAAGGTGCAGCGTTATATCCCTGCGCAACTATGCAACAAGTCCTGGCAACAATTAATCAACTGGTAAAGGGATAACTCATTGCTATGACTCACAGTGCTCCAACACTTTCCCTTAGTGTTCCGCAAAAAATTCGCAATCTTTATTTGCGTTTTGATAAAAAAATATTAGAGAGCTTGGCTGATGTTTACAGTGAAGATATCCAATTTCGCAATCCATTAAATGCAGTCAATGGATTGTCTGAGCTTCAAGAATATTTCAGTGAGTCCATGGGTAATCTGCTGGAGTGTCGCTTTGAATTTCATCACTCTATGGAAATGCCCGAGCGTGGTGAGGCCATGTTGTTTTGGACCATGCATCATCGCCATAAAAAACTCGTTGGTGGAAAAGCTCTGGAATTAACGGGGAATTCGCACCTTTTGTATAAAGATAAAGTGTATTACCACCGTGATTACTATGATGCAGGTTCTATGGTGTACGAACATTTACCATTAATGGGATTTGCAATTCGCCGAATCAAAAAACGAATGGGTGCTAAATGACAGCGTTGGTGTGGTTTCGCCATGATTTGCGGGTGTATGATAATCCCGCGTTGTTTAAAGCTGCTGAAATTGGGCAAGGTGTTGTAGCTGTTTATGTTCATTGCGACGCTTATGTTCGTCTGCATACTATTGCGCCGGTACGTTTGGATTTTGTGCGACGTCATTTGCATATTCTTGTTAATGATTTGGCCGCATTGAACATTTCCCTGCAAGTTATCCATGTAAAAAAGCCGGCAGAAATTGCACCCGCGTTACTGCAGTTGGCGCAACAATTAAGTGCAAGTCATTTGTTTTTTAATGCTGAATATCCAATCAATGAACTAAATCGCGATCAGTCAGTAAACCTGTTGTTGCGCGAGCAGGGGATTTTGGTAAAGCGTTGTCATGATCGCTGCATAGTGCCGCCGGGTATGATTCGTAACGGGCAGGGGGATCCTTATAAAGTATTCACTGCATTTAAAAAGAAATGGCTGCAAACGGTAATGCCAGTACGCATGGCACCCTATGGGGCGCCGTCAGTACAGCCAATAATAAATAGCAAACACGCCTCCATAAAAGAAATTGATCAATTATTTGCAGCGCATGATTTGCGGGATTTATCGGAATTGTGGCCCGCAGGGGAACAAGAAGCATATCGTCGTCTGGATTTATTTATTGAAAAGTCGATAACTCGCTATCAGGAGCAGCGGGATTTTCCGGCAATTGATGGAACCTCGACACTATCGCCATATCTCGCGGTGGGATCAATTTCACCGCGCCAGGCAATCGCTGCAGTACTGGCTTTCACCCACGGTGAGTGGGAGGGGGGTAACTCCGGGGCAAATTGTTGGGTGGGTGAACTTATCTGGCGAGAATTTTATCAGCATGTCGTTGTTGATTTCCCGCAAGTCTGCAAGCGCAAAGCAATGCAGGCCTATACGGAAGCATTTCCCTGGAGTTACAACAAAACTTTTTTTAAAGCCTGGTGCGAAGGGAGAACCGGTATTCCACTTGTTGATGCTGCCATGCGTCAACTAAATGAAACAGGATGGATGCATAATCGGTTGCGCATGGTTGTGGCCATGTTTCTCACCAAAAATTGCCAAATCGATTGGCGATTGGGCGAAGAATATTTTATGTCGCAATTGGTAGATGGGGATTTTGCGGCCAACAATGGTGGCTGGCAGTGGAGTGCATCTACTGGAACAGATGCTGCACCTTACTTCCGCATTTTTAATCCTGTCAGCCAATCTGAACGCTTTGATCCGAATGGTGAATTTATTCGACAATGGGTTCCGGAGCTTGCTCATCTGTCTAATAGGCAAATTCATAATCCACCGGCGTTAGATAATTATCCGGCTCCATTGGTGGACTTGTCTGAAAGCAGAAAGTCCACAATGGCATTATTTGCACAATTACCCAGTGTCACTGCGAATTAAATAGACCGCCTTATCCTAATCTATCGCAGGGATATATTCATGGAGTTACAGGTCTTTAATAGATGTATAGCTGGTGTTCATTTTTTACTGACAGAATAGTCTGGTTCCGTGTGCGTTGTTGTTTCTATAATAGGTGGCTGATGGTTAATAGATCGTTTGTTAATGCAACCCGTGCATTACTTTGCCTGTAGGAGGATTAAGAGTTATGTCCAGCACAAGATTCAATTCCATTAAAAGTCTGGTGGTATCTCGCTACAAATTATTAGCATTTGTTTTGGCAGGTTTGGGATCTGTAGGTGTTAGTGCGCAGGATAATTATGTAACCGCCGGTACCGCATACAGCCTTGATAATAACCAGGTTATGTATCGCGAGCTTTACACCGGACTTGATGAAAATAAATCTGTGCGCGTGGATTATGTATCGCCCGAGGGTAAAACCTTTGCTTCAAAAACATTGGTGTACAGCGGTGAGCCGTTTCAACCGATGTTTAATTTTGAAGACCAGCGCGATAAAGAATATACCTCTGCCCAATTTGAAGGTGCCCGGTTAGTATTAACTCACGGTATTCACGGTGAGCAAAACCAGAAAACAATTATGGATAACGCAAAAATTGTTATTGATGCTGGTTTTGATTCTTATATCCAGTTAAATTGGGACAAGTTGGTTGCAGGCAAACGTTTGAAGTACGACTTTGCTGTAGTTAATCGCTTGAGTATAGTCAAACTGGAAATTCGCAAAATTAAGGCGAGTGAATCACCGGTTTACGATGCTGACTATGGCCGTGAGTGGATTTATTTTCAAATTACACCAGCCAAGAAAATTGCTTCACTATTTTCTGCTCCTATTAACCTCGCATATGATCCTAACGGAAAATATTTAATGCGTTTCCTTGGTCGTTCAAATCTGGATGATGATAAGGGGGCGCCATTGGATGTGCGTATTGAATATGAGTACATGAATTAAAAAATAAAAACGGGCACTCAGGTGCCCGTTTTTTTATGTAAATATGTATTAATTGTGGCTATTGTGGCTTTGAATCCACTAATTGATACGAGCACCAATCACTCCAGCTGCCCGGGTACAGTTTGGCATTAATACCGCTCATTTCTAACGATAACAGATTCACACACGCTGTTACACCTGAACCACAATACACGGCCAGATTTTCTTCTTGTGGCAAATCTTTCCAGCGTGCCTCTTGTTCTGCTACAGGTTTTATAAATCCCTGATCAGTAGTGGCATCTTGCCACAAATAATTAATTGCCCCGGGGATATGGCCAGCGATTGGATCGATTGGTTCTTCTTCACCGCGGTAACGCTTTGCTTCGCGTGAATCAATCAATAATAAATGATCTTTATTTTGCAGGATGGCTTCACGATTAACAGTCCAATCGGGTTGAGTTGTGGCCTTGAAGGTTCCATTTTTAACAGCAGGTTCACGCCTGTCTTGTGCGCCGCCATTATTTACCCATGCATTAAATCCACCATCCAGAATAAGTACTTGCTGGTGGCCAACATAACGCAACAGCCACCATGTTCTGGCTGCATAAGCCATACGCGAATCATCATAAACCACGATAGTGGTATGTGGATGTACGCCACATGCCCGCATTTTTTGTGAAAATATTTCTACATCCGGTAACGGATGTCGCCCACCGTGTTTTGATACAGGGGAGGATAAATCTTTTTCCAGATCCAAATAGTAAGCACCGGGAATATGACCAGTACGGTATTGTTCATGGCCGAGGGTTTTATTACCCAAATTAAAACGGCAATCGAAAATAACCACTTTACCTAATTGGGCTTGAAGTTCTGCGGCAGAGATGAAATGAGACATTGTTATTAATGGGACGCTGTTATTTAAACGGGCTTGTCAAAATAGTGGCGCCATAATCTCACTTAAACATACCAATGGGAAGGGTGAAAACTAACCGCATCGGTTGTTTTTTGTAATTTTCTGTGGGTGATTAACGAAAACCGGAGTGAGATTTATCGCTTTCCGGGGTTTTGCCTTCCAACTGGTAAGCGAAAGCGATGATATAAGCTACGGCAATATAGAGGTTTTCGGGAATTTCATCGCCTAATTCAAGGGTCACGAGTAAATCTACCAAGCCGGGATTGTCGCAAAGGGGAACGCGGTGTTCGCGGGCAATTTCCATAATTTGCTCTGCGACCACTCCGGTTCCTTTGGCACTGATATGAGGTGCATTTTTGCCATCGTAGTAAAGTGCAACAGCTTTTTGTAATTGTGATGATGAGTAGTTATTGGTCATGATGGCCTCAGGTTTTTACATCCACCAGCGAATAAGCGAGCAGCATTTTGGGTTTGGGCGGTAAGCCGGGAATGCATTGCATGTGGGTGACGCGAATACCTTCTTGTTCCAGTAATTGTGTGAGTGAGTCGATTTTCTGTTTGGCTTCTGTCAATGTGTTTTCATTTTCAGCCCAGAATTTTGCATTGAGGTTATTACCCAATAGACCCAGTTGGGCATAAAATTTTCCAACAACTGGCAGGTCAAAATTCAGCATTACACTCCATTGACGAGCGCGAGCGCTTTTTTGGGCATTATCTTCTTGTTGTTCTTCAATCCATTGTTGTTCCATATGGATGTGTAATGGATGAACTTCTTGTCCATGTCGTACTGGAATTTCAAATTGCCAGGATTGATTCGGTTGGGTCACATCAGCTTGACTAAGTTGCTGGTTAACGGTGTGTATTTGTTGTAGCTGGATTTTTGCCAGACTCCCCAACGTATATTGATGCATCAACATGACCAATTGCGTACGCAATTGTTTTTGATTCAATTCTCCTTGCTGTTTGTTCATTAACAATCCCAGAAATTGGGGTAGGGCATTTATTAACGCGCCTTTACTTGAGTCAGTTTGCGTTAATGCTCCTGGTGTTGATGTGGTAATTTCCGTATCCAGCTGATGCAATAGTCCCAGTAATGCGCCTTTCAAATCTTGTGCGACCAGTTTGTCGATATTTGTCGGTTGGGCTATCGCTTGCTGCACATTCATGTTCTGTAGCTTTGCCGATACTGATTTGCTATTGCCCAGTAATTGACTCACTGGACTGACTGTATTGTTAATGATATTCGCTGTGTTTTTCGAGGGGGAGGTGTTTTCTCGTGTATTGGCTGGCGCTGTAGTTGATGGTGGCTGTAATGTTTGTGCGAGTTTATTTTCAAAGCTCTGGCCATTGTTGTTAAGCGTCATTGCCAGCATTTTGGGATTGCTGAGTTGGTCGCTAACGCGAACATGATTGGCTAACGTTTTTAACGCATCCTGAATTTGATTTGGCAGCCATTCTTTACGTTGTGCCAATGGCAATTGTTGAATAAATTGAGCGACTTTAGGCAGGTTGGTTAATAAATCCTGACCGGAATCTTTTTTAGGTAGCAAATTACGCAGGCTTTCACTAATGGCAGTGCGAACATTTTCAGTTGCCGTTAGTGCTGCTTTTGATTGATTGTTAATGGTATGTTCGGCCAGTAATTTACTAACATCAATTTTTGCAATTTGGACGGCGAGTTCCCGGCTGATTGGTTGAAGTTTTGGTGAATTGGATGTTTGATCAGGAACATCTTCGGGAAGCGTTAAATTAACTCCCTGTGTTTTTAATAACTGAACCAGTGTTTCTACCTGGGTTTTGCTCAAGGGCTGCAAAATTTGCAGGCGTGCATTATCTGTCAATTGTAATAATAACGTCTGCCCGGTTTGAACGGGTTGGTTGGTGTACGTCAGCAGATTTTGCAGCGCAGTATTTTGTACGTTGGTGTTAGCGGTTGTTGTTGTTCCGGTTAATAAGGTTGGGTTTACATTTAAATTAACCAGTTTTAATGTCGGGTCTTGTAAAAGCTGTTTTTGTTGTGTGAGTTGATTGATTAGCGCTTTAGTTGCCGGGGCTGCCGAATTTTTATTCAGTTGCGCAAGGGTTGCATCAATCGATTTAATAATCTCCGCACGCTCGGTGGGTGTAGCTTGAGTAACTTTTTCTGCCTGGGCTAAAAACTGGCTACCAATTTTCAGGCCCAGCGATTTGCTGATCAGGGCAACTTGCTCAATCTGTGTTCGCTGTAGGTTATGCAACAGCTTTTCATTAATGGAACCAAGATCCATAGCCTTGCTCTCTAATGCCCGTTTTAATCGCCGGAGTGTGATGAAAATCGTAAATTGGGATGCGTTGCTTGCAGTTAGGTCGCTATAATCGCCCCAACCGTGCTAGTCATAACCAAGTTTACAAAGTATAGCGGCTGCCAATCTGATTTCTGTATATAGAGCGCTGCCATGCTTCAATTACCCTGAGTCGTTCGTGTTGTCTCTGTATTGATAGGCCCATAATAACTATGAGTTCATCCCCAATCCCATTGCTTGAATTGCGAGATCTTGGCTGTGAGCGGGATGAGCGTTTGTTATTTTCGGGATTGAACTTGCAGCTTGCTGCGGGGGATGTTGTACAAATCGGTGGCCCCAACGGTGCGGGTAAGACTACATTGCTGCGCGCATTAGCCGGAATTAGCAGTGATTATCACGGGCAAATTTTTTACGCTGGCCAGCCGTTGCCTGATGTGAATTGGGACTTCTCCCGTGACCGGCTTTATCTTGGTCATCTTCCCGGCATCAAAAAATCACTGACGCCCTCTGAAAACCTTGCCTGGTATCTGGCGCAGGCCGGTGGCCGTATCAGTATTGATGAAGCGTTGGCTGCGGTCGGTCTTTATGGTTATGAAGATACTCCCTGTTACCAGTTATCTGCGGGCCAGTTGCGGCGGGTAGCATTGGCGCGCCTGCATTTGGCGGAAGCGAGAATCTGGATTCTCGATGAACCTTTTACCGCTATCGATAAACTAGGCGTAAGCCAATTGGAAGCCTTGATTGCGCGCCAGTCTGCGCAAGGAGGAATAGTAATTCTGACTTCTCACCAGGATTTGACCTTGCCCCAGCTGCGTGTGGTGAACTTGCAAGACTATCGATCTGGTTCATCCAACACTAGCCAAACAAAAGCAGAATCTCATGGTCAGAAGAGCGCGCAAACCAGTGCTACAGATGTAGCTGAAGGGAAGGGGGCAGCGCATGGCTAATCAACCTTCCTCGTTATTAGGTGGCTTCCTTGCCAGTTTTCGTCGTGATTTGTTGGTTGCCGCGCGGCACAAGGCGGAATTGGCCAACCCGTTGGTATTCTTTTTAATTGCGGTGACATTGATCCCTCTTGGCGTCAGCCCTGAAAAGTCTGTGTTAGTGTTATTGGCGCCCGGTATCGTCTGGGTGATGGCGTTATTGGCAACACTATTATCGCTTGATGGTTTGTTTCGTAGCGATTTCGACGATGGCTCACTGGAGCAAATGCTTATCAGCCCGCAGTCGCTCTATTTCACAGTAATGGCCAAGATTCTGGTGCATTGGCTAGTATCCGGTTTCCCGGTTACGCTCATGGCGCCGCTGCTGGGGTTGATGTTGCATTTACCAGCGGAAGGTTTTTTGCCTTTATTATTTTCACTTGCATTAGGAACGGCATCCATGAGTTTGATTGGCGCCGTTGGTGCCGCACTTACGGTATCCTTGCGCAAAGGTGGTTTACTGCTCTCACTGATTGTGATGCCTTTGTATATTCCGGTTTTAATTTTTGGTGCAAGTGCAGTACAAACCGCCATTCAAGGCGGGGCGATTGGCATGCAACTGGCAGTATTGGGCGCTTTTCTGGCACTTGCAATTGTACTTGCACCAATTGCAGCATTAGGCGCACTGAAAATCAGCAGTAATGGTTAAAACATAATAACGACGACGATATTTATTTAAGGCAGGCAACTATGGCATGGCAATGGTTTCATCGTTTGGGCTCTCCCCGTTGGTTTTACGAAAAAACCAATCCCTGGCTGCCCTGGTTGGCAGTAATCAGTATCGCATTGGTTGTTACTGGTGCTGTGTGGGGGCTGGCGTTTGCACCGGCTGATTACAAACAAGGTAATAGCTATCGCATTATTTATATTCATGTTCCTGCTGCTTTCCTTGCCCTTGCAGGTTATTACATCATGGCGATTTCCGGAGCCGTGGGGCTGATCTGGAAAATGAAGTTACCGTTTATGGTGATGAAATCTGCTGCACCCATTGGGGTTTTGCTTACGTTTATTTCTTTGGTGACTGGTTCTATTTGGGGAAAACCTACTTGGGGAACCTGGTGGGAATGGGATGCGCGAATCACGTCTATGTTGATTTTATTTTTCCTATACCTCGGTATGATCGCTTTGCAGCAAGCTTATCAACAGCGCGACACCGCCGATAAAGCCAGCGCAGTATTGGCATTGGTAGGAATGGTAAACATCCCTATCATTTATAAATCAGTAGATTGGTGGAATACCCTTCATCAGCCAGCAACCATTAAATTTACCGGCAAATCCACGATTGATCCTTCAATGCTTTATCCACTTTTGATTATGGTTATCGGGTTTTACTGTTTTTATGCGTTAGTGTTGTTGCTCTACACCCGCGTAGAAATTTTGCGCCGTGAAAGCCGTACCCAATGGGTAAATGATCTGGTTGCTAATAGCAAATAAGGTGCTGATGATGAAGTTCCAATTTGAAAGCTTTGCCGATTTTATTGCCATGAATAATCATGGTCCTTATGTGTGGGCTGCTTACGGCATTACTTTTGTTGCCTTGATTTATCTCCTTGTGAGTCCTGTGTTGCAAAAAAAGGCGTTTTTCAAGCAACAACAAAAACTGCAAAAGTTGGCTCAGAGCAATCCCGACGGACAGGGTGTTGAGTAATTATTCGATTCGTTTATAGAGATTCAAAACCATGCATCCGGTTCGCAAACAACGTTTAATGATCGTGATTTTTATTGTGGTATTTTCCAGCATTGCTGTTGGGTTGATGGCCTATGCGTTGCGTGAAAATATCAACCTTTTTTATCCGCCGAGCAAAATTGCCTCAGGTGATGTTCCGCACAATACTCGCATCCGTGCCGGTGGATGTGTGAAGCCGGGCAGTATCCAACGCTCGGATACATCATTGGAAATTCACTTTTTGATTACCGATGGTATCGCTGATGTCAAAGTGAACTTCAATGGCATCTTGCCGGATTTATTTGCCGAGGGCGAAGCGGCAGTGATCAATGGCATAGTCACTGAGTCTGGCGAAATTAATGCCAGTGAAGTGCTTGCTAAACACGATGAAAATTACACGCCCCCTGAGGTGGCTGAAGCGATGAAAGACAAAGGTGAGCATCAAAAAACGTGCGAGGGCCTGAAGTATGACGTTTGATTTTGTCCAACTGGCCCCGGAGCTTGGACAGTTCGCGTTAATTCTGTCGCTCTGTTTAAGCGTTGCGTTATTTGTTTTACCGTTAAGTGGAACCTATCTCGGTAGTACTGTTTTAATGCAATCCGCTCGTTTATTGGCGGTCGGATTTTTTATCTTTGTTGCATTCTCTTTTTTCTGTTTGGTTTATTCGTTTATCCATGACGACTTCTCTGTGCAATATGTTGCTTCCAATTCCAACTCGTTGCTGCCGGTTTATTACAAAATCAGCGCAGTCTGGGGAGGGCATGAAGGTTCACTATTGCTTTGGATTCTAATGCTCTCCGGTTGGACATTTGCTGTGGCTATTTTCAGCCGGTCTTTGCCGCTGGATATGCAGGCGCGCGTGCTTTCGATTCTCGGTTTTGTTGCTGTTGGATTTTTATTATTTATTTTATTAACTTCAAATCCCTTTGATCGCATTTTGCCAATTCCGCCACAAGACGGTAGTGATTTAAACCCGCTCCTGCAAGATATCGGGTTAATTATCCACCCTCCGGTTTTATACATGGGCTACGTTGGATTCAGTGTGAGCTTCGCGTTTGCGATTGCCGCGCTCTTAACTGGTCGTCTAGATAGCGCCTGGGCGCGTTGGTCTCGCCCCTGGGCAACTATGGCGTGGGGTTTTTTATCTGTTGGTATAGCACTCGGAAGTTGGTGGGCTTATTACGAATTGGGTTGGGGCGGTTGGTGGTTCTGGGATCCGGTAGAGAACGCGTCATTCTTGCCCTGGTTAATTGGTACTGCATTAATTCACTCGCTGGCGGTTACTGAAAAGCGTAGTCTTTTTAAAAGCTGGACCATCTTGCTGGCAATTTTTACCTTCTCATTAAGTTTATTGGGAACCTTCCTTGTTCGTTCCGGTGTTTTAACTTCTGTGCATGCCTTCGCTAATGATCCTGAGCGCGGTGTTTTCGTATTAGGGTTTCTGCTCGTTGTCGTCGGCGCATCGCTAACATTGTATGCCTTGCGTGCTCCGGTGGTGAAAGGCTCGACGGGTTTTGGTTGGCTTTCCCGTGAAACTTTATTGCTTGGTAATAATATTTTGCTCACCGTTATTATGATCATGGTATTGCTAGGTACCTTGTATCCGTTGATTGCAGACGCCTTAGGTCTTGGAAAAATTTCGGTAGGCCCTCCTTACTTTAATTTGTTCTTTTTGCCGTTGATGGGGTTACTGTGTTTATTGATGGCATTTGGACCACTTGCCAATTGGAAGCGCACTTCCGGCAAACAAATGCTACAAATTTTGTGGAAGCCTTGGGTAATTAGTTTGGTTATTGGTTTGGCATTTCCATTTTTCTATCGTGATAAATATGAAATCCTGGCCGCGTTAGCAGTATTTATCGCAAGCTGGATTTTTATCGGGCTGATTGCTGACCTGTTGTATCGCCTGCGTAATGCAGAAAATATTCTGGCAGGCCTGAAAAAATTAAGCTTGAGCTACTACGCTATGGCTGTTGCGCATGCCGGTATCGCAGTGACTGTAGCGGGTATCGGCCTCACTAGTATCTACACTGAGCAACGCGATATTCGCATGGAAGTAGGGCAGCATGTAGAAGTGGTTGATTATGAATTTGTGTTGGAAAAGCTTGAGCATATTGATGGGCCCAACTATCAGGCTGAACAAGCGGTCATTAAAGTGATGCAAGATGGAAAATTCTTGCGTGAAATGAAACCGCAAAAACGCCGGTATCTAGCGTCGGGCAACACCATGACAGAGGTTGCCCTGGATGTTGGGTTTTTTCGCGATCTTTATGTCGCAATGGGTGAGCCACTTACCGACACAGCTTGGGCGATGCGCGTTCATTTAAAACCATTTGTACGTTGGATCTGGTTGGGTGCATTAATGATGGCTTTTGGTGCTGTACTCGCGGCGGCCGATAAGCGCTATCGTAAAGCCATAAAAACAGAGCAGTCCGCAGTTACTGCTACAGGTGCTCTTGCCAATGAATAAACAGCGATTGTTTTTATTTATCCCGTTGGTGATTTTTGCCATCCTCGCTGTACTATTTTGGCGAGGGTTGTCATTGAATCCAAACGATATGCCTTCGGCTTTATTAAACAAGCCTGTGCCGGTATTTGAGTTGCCGGTGTTGCCAGCGCCAGAGAATCCGGAAGGCTTGGTGACGGCAAATGCAGAATTATTTAAAGGTAAAGTTAGTTTGGTAAATGTATGGGCAACCTGGTGTGTTACGTGTCGGCAGGAACATGAGTTCCTTAACAAGCTAAGGACGCAAGGTGTAACTATCTACGGTATCAATTACAAAGATAATGATGAAGATGCACAGCGGTGGTTGGCTGAATTACATAACCCTTATGTGTTTAGTGTGGTGGATGCGGATGGCAGGCTGGGATTGAATCTGGGGGTTTTCGGGGCTCCTGAAACTTACGTAGTCGATAAGGCGGGCGTTATTCGTTACAAGCATATCGGCGATGTAAATGAGAAAAACTGGAATTCCACTATTAAACCGGTATTTGATAGTTTGAAATAGTAATCAGCGTATCAACGAGGCCTTTGTTTGGGATCATCGTTCAGGCTTCAAGGGGGATTTGATATGCATCAAATCCCTTTTTTTATCTGCGCGTAAACTGAAATTATTAAAAGTAAACGCGGAGGTGAATTATGTATCTGGATTCAATTGTAGTGTTAGGTTTGGTAATCGTTATTCTAAGTTGCATCATGATTACTTATGTAGGCATCTACGCGTACAAACACATCAAAGCAGATATTGCATCTCATCCTGAGGAGGCAAGCAATAAAATGTTGTAAGTTGATTGCTGTATGGCAATTAGCCTGATTTTATTGGAGGGTAAATTTATTCATTAGCGGCTAACCGAGTCGCTAAGGTAAGTCTGAATTAATATTGGGAAATTGCAGGCATAAAAAAAGCCCCATGTGTGGGGCTTTTTTTATTTCTAAATAGTGGCGGACCGGACGGGGCTCGAACCCGCGACCTCCGGCGTGACAGGCCGGCATTCTAACCGACTGAACTACCGGTCCGCAGCGTCACAAAAAACCACAGCTACCTTTTGAGTAAGAGTGGTGGGCGGTACAAGACTCGAACTTGTGACCCATGCCTTGTAAGGGCATTGCTCTACCAACTGAGCTAACCGCCCAAGATTTCACGCTTTTCAGCGTTCACCTTGTTGGTGGCGCGTATTCTAATCATGTAAAAGTATGGGTCAACCTTTTTTTAATGGATTCGTCATTTTTTTGAAAAAAAAGTAAAAAGTGATTGTAAAACAAACACTTGTGATTATTTTTTGGTCTTTCAGGCAAAGTTTCCCGCTAGGCTTCCGAGTTGTTATACTCGCGTAGAATTTTTCGGGTATCTGGAATAAGTCATGCACAAGATTCTAATAAAAGCATTTGCCGCGTTTAGCCTTCTATTTACTGTACAAATGAGTTTCGCGGCAATTGATGTTCACGAATTTAAAAATGAAATTGATCGGCAACGCTATCAAAGCTTTATTGATGAAATGCGCTGCCCAAAATGTCAAAACCAAAATCTGTCTGGATCGGATTCCCCTATTGCCATGGATTTGCGCAATGAACTTTATTTAATGATTGAAGCCGGAAAGTCCGATCAGGAAATTGTTAGTTTCATGGTGGAGCGCTATGGTGAATTTATTTTGTATCGTCCGCGCTTGAGTCCCGCTACCTTGTTGTTGTGGGCTACACCAGTATTACTGTTGGTATTCGGAGCACTACTTTTATTATTAATAGTGCGCAAGCGTCGTCGTATGGCTGCGGAAACTGATGTTGGTTTATCGCAGCAGGAACGCGCTCGTCTTGATGCCTTGTTAAAAAATAATTCCACTCATTCCGCTGATAAAAGTAAGCAGGAGAAAAACAAATGATGTCCTTGTGGGTAGGGGCGTCGCTCCTGAGTGTTATTGCGTTGGGTTTTGTCTTCTGGCCTTTATTAAGACAACGTAAAGAGGTAGTGACAGTCGCGCTTGCCTCTGAAGTAAATGCCCGCCTTGAAGAGAATATTCGTTTGTTTCGTGAGCATGTTGCCGAGTTGGATGTGCAGTTGGCAGATGGGCGAATCGATCAAGTTCAATATGATCAGTTAAAGCTCGAACAAGAGCGTACCCTGTTGGAAGATGAGGCAAGTGTGCGCGCAGCTCTGCCAACAAATACGGGTAAGTTTGGATTTAAAACGCTCGCCTGTGTTGCGTTGCTGATACTTATTGGTGCCTGGAGTTTATACAGCCATTTGGGTAGCAGTGCAGATGTTGAAGTGCGCCAGGCCCAGGAATTGAAACAGCAACTTGATACAGAAGATATAAAGGCTGGGCGTAACCCCGACCCGGTGCGTACTCGCGAAGTTAATCGCTTGATCGAAGCGCGCCTCGCGGATGTTCCTGATCATCTTCAGTATTGGTTTTTCCTTGCTCGCAATTATATGGAGCTGAATGAGTTTGATAAGGCAGTTAACGCGTATCAGCAAGTTTTACAGCGTGATAAAGAATCGCCGATGGTAATGGCAGAGGTAGCCCAGGCAATGTTTTTACGCGATGGGCGCCAAACTAATCCGGCAATTAATGACCTGGTAACCAAAGTATTGAAAGCTGAGCCTGATAACACAATGGCTCTGGGGCTAGCCGGAATCGATGCTTTCTCCAAAAAAGATTATGTGAATGCAATCAAACACTGGGAGCGCGTTGTTAAGCTGGTCGGGGCAGATACTCCAACAGGCCAATCTCTGTCTTCCGGTATTGAGCGTGCTGCGACTTTATTTTTTTCCGAAGGCGGTAGTGTTGAAGATTTGGAGCGGTCGCGCAATGGCCGTCAAATTGGCATTCATGTGAGTCTTGCTGATGGAGTTAAGGCCCAACCTGATCAGGTGGTATTTGTTTATGCCCGCGCTTACCAGGGAGCAAAAATGCCATTGGCAATCGATCGGGTAAAGGTAGCTGATTTACCGCGTGTTGTGCTGTTAAATGAATCAATGGCGATGACGCCAGCAATGAGCTTGGGTACTGTGGATAAAGTAGAGGTGGTAGCGCGGATATCTAATGATGGTACAGCGGCTGCAAAACCAGGTGATTGGGAAGGAAGTTTGGGGCCTGTGGACTTAACAGCATCCGGTCCGGTAGTGAATGTCACTATTGATCATCAGGTGAAGTAAGGAGCAAGTCCAGATTCAGTTATACGCTTTTGCAAGATTTGAACAAAATTCATGCGCTTTTTTGACCTGTTTGGCTTTGTGTTTCACGGCGGGTGTAAAGCGCGGCGTAAATGTGTAGAATCCCGCCCTTAAATGTTTTTTCACAGGGCGGGATTTTTTTTGCTACTCTGAAAAACATTAACAAAATCAATTAGCTAGGCAAACAGCTTGCCGGCGGATAAATATTGAACAGGTGTGATCTGAAGTGGGGGCGCTTCCGGCACTAAAAACCTGGCTAGATACAAATAATGGTGATGTGGAACTATGCGGTTAAAGTGCATCAAGCTGGCTGGCTTTAAATCTTTTGTTGATCCGACAACGGTCAACTTTCCCAGCAATTTATGCGCTGTTGTAGGCCCTAATGGTTGCGGTAAATCCAACATCATCGATGCTGTGCGTTGGGTAATGGGCGAGTCTTCCGCCAAAAACCTGCGCGGCGAAAATATGACTGACGTGATTTTTAACGGCTCCAGTGGCCGTAAACCGGTTGGTCAGGCTTCTATCGAATTGGTATTTGATAACTCGGATGCCACCCTCACTGGCGAATATGCCGGCTTTACTGAAATCAGTATCAAGCGCAAAGTTTCCCGCGATGGCGACAATAGCTACTACCTGAACGGTACTAAATGCCGTCGCCGTGATATTACTGATATTTTCCTGGGTACTGGTTTGGGCCCACGTAGCTACGCGATTATCGAGCAAGGCATGATCTCTAAATTGATCGAAGCCAGGCCTGAAGACTTGCGTGTATATATTGAAGAAGCGGCAGGTATTTCCAAATACAAAGAGCGTCGTAAAGATACCGAAAACCGTATGCGCCGCACTCAGGAAAACCTGGAGCGTTTAACGGATATTCGCGATGAGTTGGAGCGTCAATTGTCGCGCTTGCAACGCCAGGCTCAGGCAGCTGAAAAATATGCGGAATATAAAAAGGAAGAGCGTTTATTAAAAGCGCAATTACAAGCGCTGAAATATCAGCAATTGGATCTGCAAGCAAAAGCCAAACAGTCTGGTATTCGCGACCTGGAATTGCGCATGGAATCTTTTGTGACCGACCAGGTCAACAAAGATACCCAAATCGAAAAATACCGCACTCAATACACAGAGTTAGGCGATAAATTTAATGAAGTTCAAGGTCGTTACTATGCAATAGGCGCAGAAATTGCTCGCCTTGAACAAAGTATTCAGCATGCTAATGAGCGCGCACGCCAGTTGCAGGCCGATCTTGATCAAACCACACGCGATAACAAAGAAGCTGAGGAAAACTTAGCGGTTGATACTCAAAAGGCTGAAACCTGGGAAGCAGAATTGCTGGAGCTGGAGCCGGAACTGGATTTGATTAAAGCAGCTGAAGAAACGTCCAGTGAGTCATTAATCGATGCTGAAGAATCCATGCAGCGTTGGCAAAATGACTGGGACAGCTTTAACCAGCGCGCTTCCGAGCCGCGCCAGCGTGCCGAAGTTCAACAATCCCGCATCCAACATCTTGAGCAAGTTCAGCAGCGCTTGTTACAGCGTATTGAAAAATTACGCGAAGAAAAAAATAACCTGCAAGAAGGCTCTGAAGACGAATCTATTAATCAATTGAATGAACAATTGGCAGAAATGGATTTGGTTGCCGAAGAAAAGCGCTCGCAACTTGATGAACAATCCGAACAGCTCGATAACACCCGCAACGACAATAATCGTTTGGTTAATGAACTGGATCAGGTCAAAAGTAAATTACAAACCATGCGTGGCCGCCATGCTTCATTAGAGGCGTTGCAGCAAGCCGCGTTAGGCGAAAAAAATAAAGCCGTTACGCAATGGTTGAGCCAGCAGGGCCTAAGTAATAATACGCGTTTGGCTGAGTCTGTCAGTGTTAACGAAGGCTGGGATAAGGCACTGGAAACAGTATTGGGCTCCAGCTTGCAAGCTGTCTGCGCCGATAATCTGGACTCTGTTGCAACCTTGTTGGGTGATTTAACCCAGGGGGAATTGGTTTTATTTGACACCGCAGCAAAAACCGCAGCAACTTCATTCAATAAAGCTAAATTATTGAGTGATAAAGTGAGCGCGGCATGGGATGTTAGTGGTGTGCTTTCTGGTATTTATATTGCTGAAGATCTTGCAGAGGCATTAACCTTGCGCTCGCAATTATCTGCTGGTGAATCGGTAATTACTCGTGACGGTATCTGGTTAAGCCCGCATTGGGTGCGCGTTACTCGCGATACCGATGCAAGCTCCGGTGTGATTGCACGTCGCCAGGAGTTGGAAGAGTTAACCGCACAGTTAATCGATGCAGAAGAGCAAGTTGAATTACTGAATTTGCAATTGGAAGAGGGGCGTGCAACGGTTAAGCGCCTTGAGCAGGATCGCGAAACCCTGCGTCGTGAAGTGGATGAGCAAAATCGTAAATACGGTGAGTTGCGTTCACAACTCAGCGCCAAACAAGTTCGTGTTGAGCAAATCAATATGCGCCGAGAGCGGGCTGAAAATGAAATTCGCGAAGCCCGTGAACAAATGGAGCAAGAAGCAGAGCACTTGTCAGAAGCACGCATGATTTTGAGCGAAGCCATCGAAATGATGGAGCAAGATACTGAATTGCGAGAAACTTTGCTGCAACAACGTGATGACATTCGTACTGGGCTGGATACTGCTCGTCAACGCGCTCGCCATGATAAAGACAAGGCCCATGAGTTAGCCATGCGTTTCCAATCGGTAAAAACGCAATTGGATTCAATTCGCTTAGGTATTAGCCGTTTGCAAGAGCAAGCATCGCGGTTGCAAGAGCGCCGTGAAAATCTGCTGACGAGCATCGCTGACAATCGCGATCCAGTTGAAGAATATAAGCTGGAATTGGAAGCAAGCCTTGCCAAGCGTTTATCGGTAGAAGCTTCATTGACCGAGGCGCGCCGCGCGTTGGAAACGGTTGAGCATGAGTTGCGTAATTCCGAACAGGCGCGCAGCCGTGCGGAACAGGAAGTGCAAGCCGTACGTGCGCATCTTGAGCAGGAGCGCCTTGCTGCACAAATGTTTGAAGTACAACGCGCGACTATTGTTGAACAGTTGCAGGAAGAAGAATTAAATCTGGAATCTATTTTGGCAGAAATGCCAGAAGGCACGGAAGTAAAACCGCTGGAGGAAGAGTTGGAATCCATTGCCGGGCGTATTTCCCGACTTGGGCCAATTAACCTTGCAGCGATTGATGAATATAAAACCGAGTCCGAGCGTAAAAATTATCTGGATGCACAAAATGCAGATTTGATGGAAGCGTTGGAAACACTGGAAAATGCCATTAAACGTATTGACCGCGAAACTCGTACTCGCTTTAAAGAAACATTCGATCAGGTTAACAAGAGTTTGCAGGAATTGTTCCCCAAAGTCTTTGGCGGTGGTCATGCATATCTGGAATTAACCGGTGATGAATTACTGGATACCGGCATCACTATTATGGCCCGCCCGCCGGGCAAGCGTAATAGCACAATTCATTTGCTTTCCGGCGGTGAAAAAGCGCTGACGGCGATTGCACTGGTATTTTCGATTTTCCGTTTGAATCCAGCGCCTTTCTGTATGCTTGATGAGGTGGATGCACCGCTGGATGACGCCAACGTTGGTCGTTATGCGCGCATGGTGGAAGAAATGTCAGAGCATGTGCAATTTATTTATATCACCCACAACAAAAATGCGATGGAAATGGCGCATCAACTGTTGGGAGTTACCATGCATGAACCCGGTGTTTCCCGCTTGGTAACAGTAGATGTAGACGAAGCTGCAGAATTGGCTGCAGTTTAATGTTGACTAATTTATTACGGATCAACTTATGAAAGATTTGGCCATCATCATAGGTACCATTTTGATTCTGCTTATTCTTATTGACGGAATCAGACGTAAGCGCAATGAGCGCTATGGCAGCATCAAAGTATCGCGTTCACTCAAGAAGAGTTTGAAAAGTCATTCTGATGAACATGATGACGATGTTCCCGGGGAAACGCCCAGTTATACCAGCGAGTTGCCTAATGGTGGCGCGCGCGTAATAGGGCAGCGCGACCCCAGTATTCCTGTTCCCAGTATCGAGAAAAAAGCACAAGCAAAATCTTTTATTGAAAAGCGTTCACGTCATGAGAATGAAGCTCCTGTTATTGAGCGCAGAGCAGTGCGTGGTGAGCCACAACAAACCAGCTTAAATCTGGGTGAAGCCGTTCCGCTATTGATGGAGTCCGTTGAGGAAGCAAGAGCGGAGCCTTTTATTGGCGAACAGAATCCGCACCAACGTATTGAGCCAGGTTTTTCTGCATCGCGTGATGATGATCTCGACGAGCAATACGATGAGCGTGACCAGGACGATTACGATACGGATGATCGTTATGATTCCAATGAAGATACTGACGATTATCGCGATGATGAATTGCAAGAGGAGTCAGAGATCTATGCTGAACATGATCGCGACGATGATGACGATCAATATGATGAAGATGGCTACGATGAGCAAGATGATTTTGATGAGCAAGATGATTTTGATAGTGAGCGTGACACGCAAGAATCACAACGAAATCTTGCGAGCAAACAACCTGCTGAACCCGAAGAAGTATTAATTATTAATGTTATGGCCCATAAAGGTGAGATGCTGAATGGTGCCGAGCTGCTTGATGTAATTTTACAATGTGGAATGCGCTACGGCAGTATGGATATTTTTCATCGTTACAGCGATGCAAAAGGCGAGGGGGCTTTATTATTCAGTATGGCGAACATGGTAAAGCCGGGTACGTTTGATCTGGATGCAATGGATGAGTTTGAAACCCCTGGTGTAAGTTTATTTATGACGCTGCCAATCGATGCGGATTCTATGCAATCGTTCGAGTTAATGGTGGATACAGCACAGGCCATCGCCGAAGATTTAAACGGTGAATTAAAAGATGAGCAGCGCAGCGCAATGACTCGCCAAACATTAGAACATTGCCGTCAACGTATCCGTGATTTTGAACGCATGCGTTTATTCCGCCGCCCACCACGCCAGTAATTTTATTATTTCAATGAGGCACAGGGAGGTGCATAAAGTTTTTTGACGAATTAACACTGCAAGCTAAGGCATGAATCGCGCATCGCCCCAAGCCGAATCATCAGGTATTTTTATTCATGTCTACCTCTCCTATTGATAATTTCCTTTCTGAAATTAACGAGCTGCGCAAGCAAATCAATTTTCACAGCTATCGTTACTACGCGCTTGATGATCCGGAAATTACTGATGCTGAATATGATCGCTTAATGCGTCGCTTGCAGGAATTGGAAGCACAAAATCCTGCAGCAATTACACCGGATTCACCCACCCAGCGCGTAGGTGCTGCACCCTTAACAGCCTTTCAAACAGTTGTTCACGAAATGCCGATGTTATCTCTGGATAACGCATTTAGTGATGAGGAATTACTGGCGTTTAACCAGCGTATTCTGGATCGTTTAAAAACGACTGGCGATATTGAATATGCCTGTGAAGTAAAGCTTGACGGAATAGCGGTCAGTCTTTTGTATCGCGATGGTGTTCTTGTTCGTGGAGCCACTCGTGGTGATGGTACCAACGGCGAAAACATCACCCAAAACGTACGCACAATTAATTCAATTCCATTGCGTTTGCACGGGGAAGGTTTTCCTGGAGTGTTGGAAGTGCGCGGTGAAATTTATATGCCTAAAACTGCCTTTAATGCGCTCAATGAAAAAGCGCGTGCGGCGGAAGAGAAACTATTTGTAAATCCACGTAATGCAGCAGCCGGTGCGTTGCGTCAATTGGATTCACGTATCACTGCAAGTCGTCGCCTGGAAATGTGTGCCTACAGTGTTGGTTTGGTTGAAGGCGGTGATTTACCTGAAACTCATAGCGGGGTGTTGAGTGCATTAAAGCGCTGGGGGTTTTTAACCAATCGCGAAACTGATGTGGCAAAAAATATTCAGCAGGCAATCGAGTTTTATCGCCGTATTGGTGAAAAGCGTGATGCACTTGCCTACGACATTGATGGCATTGTATTCAAAGTTAATTCCCGCCAATTGCAAAATGAATTGGGTTTTATCTCTCGTGCCCCACGCTGGGCTGTCGCTTATAAATTTCCTGCGCAAGAAGAATCTACAACATTATTGGATGTTGAATTCCAGGTAGGAAGAACAGGTGCGGTGACTCCTGTTGCACGCTTGCAGCCCGTGTTTGTTGGTGGTGTTACTGTATCCAATGCAACGCTTCATAATCGCGATGAAATCCAGCGCCTTGGTTTAAAAATTGGCGATACCGTAATTGTTCGTAGGGCGGGTGATGTGATTCCGCAAATCGTGCAAATTATTGAATCCAAACGCCCCGAAAACGCACGCGATATTATCTTTCCTGAGCATTGTCCTGTATGTGGTTCACCGGTAGAGACTGTTGCCGATGAAGCGGTTGCGCGTTGCTCCGGTGGGTTGGTATGTGCGGCGCAACGCAAAGAAGCAATCAAACATTTTGCGGCGCGCAAAGCCATGAATGTGGAAGGTCTGGGCGATAAGCTGGTAGAACAATTGGTAGATTTGGGCCTGGTAAATACGCTGGCTGATATTTACAGCCTGACACGCGAACAGTTGGCCGGTCTGGATCGTATGGGCGAAAAATCTGCCGATAATATTTTGCTTGCCCTCGAAAACACTAAAAAAACTACCTTGGCTAAATTTATTTTTGCGTTAGGCATTCGCGAAGTAGGTGAGGCGACTGCGCGAAATTTTGCCAATTATTTTGGCAACTTTGAGGCACTGGCCGCCGCTGATGAAGAAGCTCTGCAGAAAGTGCCGGATGTAGGTCCGGTGGTCGCGCATTTTGCTGCCGAGTTTTTCGACCAGGAATCCAATCGCATCGCCGTTGAAAAACTGCGCGAAGCCGGGGTTCATTGGGACAATATTGATGTTGCCAGTCCGCAAGAGCTGCCATTGGATAATCTTACCTATGTTTTGACGGGTACTTTGGAAACCTTATCGCGCGATGACGCGAAAGCGCATTTGCTGGCACTGGGCGCAAAAGTAGCCGGCAGTGTTTCCGCAAAAACGGATTATGTTGTTGCTGGGCCAGGTGCAGGTTCAAAATTGGCAAAAGCAGAAGAACTTGGTTTGAAAGTAATGGACGAAGCAGCCCTGCTTGAGTTACTGCGCGAACATGGACGGTCTATCTAACATGATTTCATTTCTGAAAATATTGCTAATAATAAGTTTGCTGGGAATGGTGGGTTGCGCAACGTTGCCGCCGTCCAATCCGAATAATCTATGCGATATTTTTGATGAAAAAACGTCATGGTACAAAGACGCCAAAAAAGCCGAGAAACGCTGGGGTTCACCCGTTCCGGTAATGATGTCGATGATGTACCAGGAATCCATGTTTAAACACAACGCACGCACACCGCGTACAAAAATTTTATGGATTTTTCCGGGGCCGCGCAAAAGTGATGCATTTGGATATCCACAAGCAAAAAATGCGGTATGGGATGAATATCAGGATCAAGGTGGAAACAGTTTTGCCCGTCGCGATAATTTTGGCGATGCGATCGATTTTATAGGTTGGTACAACAAACAAAGCCAAAAACGCAGCCGCATTGGTTTGAATGACGGATATAATTTATATCTTGCTTATCACGAAGGCCACGGCGGTTACAATCGCGGTACATATCGGCAAAAAGGTTGGTTAGTGAATACCGCGCAGAAAGTTCAAACCCGCTCGCAGCAATATGCAAATCAATTGCAACATTGCGAAGAGCGTTTTAAGGGCAGTTGGTGGTGGCCTTTTTAATGTAGAGAAACAGCTATGGATCAAGAATCAATTGTTTATGGTTGTATCAAGGATATAGCGCCGGCTGCGGCGGAATCAGAACGGATTCGGGTAAACCGCGATGCTATGTTGTCGTTGCCTCGGGCAGAAGAGTGGCCATTTTTGAGTCAGGAAATGTTTTCTATTCCGACAGCGGAATCCGCTTTCTACAATTACCAAACCGAAGTTATGCACTTCGGTGCATCTTATAAGGCAGTTGAATACGAATGGGATCAATGGATCGCACAATTTGAATCGCTGTTGAGCAAAATGTATTGGGTTTCTGCCACGGTGCATTTGGAAACTGAATTATCCGGCACGCATACATTTACTTGGGAAGCTGAGAGTGGTTATCACAAACCTGGTTCAGGTGACATGCGTGTCCGATGTGAGTGGAGCCACGAAGGCTCGCTCAGTATTTAATATTTTTACCGGCCTGATTTTTTATAGGCATGAGATATAGGCAGGAAATTATGCAAATTCCATTAACAATACCGGATTTTCGTTTTCGCCGTTTGCGCAAAACGACTGCGCTGCGGGAATTAGTGCGTGAAACTCATGTACGCATGAGCGATTTTATTCTGCCCATTTTTATCGAAGAAGGTATTGATGCACCGGTGCCGATTAAATCCATGCCGGATGTTTATCGCTACCCTGAAGCACAACTCGCTGGAGTTGTGCAGCGTGCGTGGAGCAAAGGTGTTCGGGCAGTAATTTTATTTGGTGTATCGACGCATAAAGACCATGTGGGCTCGGACACATGGAGCGAAGATGGCTTACTGGCGCGCATGATTCGCACTGCCAAACAAGCGCAACCGGAAATGTTGGTAATCAGCGATAATTGTTTTTGCGAGTACACGACTCATGGCCATTGCGGTGTAGTGCATGATCACGATGTGGACAATGATGCAACACTCGCCAATTTGCAAAAACAAGTTGTTCTTGCTGCTCAAGCCGGTGTGGATATGATCGCACCCTCAGGCATGATGGACGGCATGATCAGCGCAATTCGTGAAGCATTGGACACTGCCGGCTTCACGCATATTCCAATCATGTCCTATTCAACTAAATTTGCTTCCGCATTTTATGGTCCGTTTCGTGATGCGGTGGATAGTAGTTTCAAAGGCACGCGTAACACTTATCAAATGGACCCAGCCAATGCTCGTGAAGCACTAGCAGAATCGTTACAGGATGAAGCTGAGGGTGCCGATATTCTGATGGTAAAACCTGGCATCGCTTATTTGGATGTACTCGCACATATTCGCGCAAATTCAGCGCGCCCTTTAGCGGTTTATCATGTAAGTGGCGAATATGCGATGGTAAAAGCGGCTGCAGCCGCTGGTGTGATTGATGAAAAAGCAATTGTGCTGGAAACCATGACCGCATTTAAACGCGCCGGTGCAGATTTAATCATTACCTATTACGCCGAAAAAATGGCTGACTGGCTTATCGCTTAATTACATTCAATCCTTTGCAGGATTTACGAGTTATGTATGTTGACGTTTTGTCGCAATAATAAATTGGTTGTCAGTTTGTTTGCTGCGAGTTTATTAATAGTTTGCATAGGTGCAATCACTGTTAGTTATTTTAATCATCAGGCGCAACAAACTGCACAGGCAAATGAACAAGTTCAGCAAATCTCTGGTATTGCCCTGCAGGCAGAGCAGCAATTGCAAGCCACACAGGTGAATGGTTCTGGCGATGCTATCGCAGATGTAATTCCGGCAGCGTCTGTTGCTCGTGTTGCTGCTATAAATGAGCGTGAAGTAGTAGTCGGTAGTGCAGATTGGTGTGAAACCAGAATGGTAAAACCTGCTGATGAGTGGACTTTGGAAGATCAACAAACTTTTGCGAAACATTGCATTTAATGCATTGTTATTGCTGTGAAATTATCTGATGTTTTTTAGCGATTCCCGCCAGCACTTTTTCAATCCACTCACCGGCAAATACCGTGAATTGGTTGCAGAGTGTCTGCGCCTTTTATATCAACGCCTCTACACTGATTTGCGTGATTATGGCCACGCCATGAATCGTGAACAATTGGTCGATATTTTTAAAGAAGCGGTTGCCCGCGCGCCGATTCTGGATGCGGATAATGCCGAACCGGATGACGGTGAAGGCCGCTTCAAAACCCAGCGCGATCTTGCCAGTTTTATTATCAACCGTTTAATTGAAAACGGTTGGTTGGAAAAACAAGTCGATGAAACCAGCCTGCAAAGCAGTTATGGTTTTAGTCGTATGGGCCGTTTGTTTACCCAACCGTTTGCCGATAATCATGCAAGCCAATTCCGCACCCGCAATCGCAACACGCGCAATACCCGCAATAGTTTGCAAGCATTTTACGAGCAAGGTGAAATTAACGACTTGCTGGATGCCTACGAATATTCCGAACGTATCATCAGTGATTTCACCGATGTCATTGCGGAACTGGAAGAGCGCAAGCGCCAATTGGTGCGCGAAGTAGAATCGCGGCAATTAGTGCAACAGGCGAGCGATGAATTCTTCGACTTTATGGAAACAGTGTTTAAACCGGATCTGGAAGTGCGTTTATCGGCGGATAGCGTTGAAAAATATCGCGACCAGATTTCTGAATTGATTACTAAAATTCGCCGCAAACGCAAGTATGGCCAGGGTGATCCTGAAACCGCTGCTAAAGATTGGCGCGCAGTAATGGAAATTCGCTTGCGCAAAGCCTTGCCGCAAAAAGTAATCCCCGGTATTTCATTGCTGGAAACGTTACTGGAAACCATAGATTCGCGTTTGAAAAACGCGTGCGAAATTATGCTGCCTGCATTGCGGCGCGCATTGAATACCTTTACCCAGCGTGCCGATATCATTATTCGCCAGCTCAGCTACATTAATAGCCGCGGGCAGGATGACTTAATGGATATTTACCGTTCGCTGGCCGATTTGGCACCGGAACAGCAGGATCAATTATTTATTGAGCAAGGCGATGCACTTGCCAGTTTGCAAATCGGTTTTGTTGATCCATCCCAGATCCAGTTGCGTGCGCCGCGCAGTATTCAATTGATTCGTTCGCAATTGGATGAAGACAAAGCGTTGGATGCTGAAGCGCAGAAAAATATATTTATCCAGCAGGCGCTGGATAAAGCGTTTATTTTGCAGTCGAGCAGTATTCGCGATTTTGTTCATGCAGCACTTGCAGAAAATGGCAGTGTTAGTAGCAGCGAGTTGCATGCAAAAAATATGGAAGAATTGCTAGGCCTTTCCCACGCGGTTGAAGTGGGTGCGGCCGCAAACCTTTCCTCTCGCTACCGTTTTGTGGTGCATCAACAAGATGAATGGTTGCATGGGCAGCCGTTAATCCAGAAAGACAAATATTTCAAACAGCGCGATGAATTTGTTATCAGCCTGGTTGATGATGGTGAAAAATCATGAGTGAGCTACTAACCGCTGCACTGCAAGAGCAGTTGGATAAACACAATATTTCGCTGGATAACTGGCGTGAACTTATTCAACGTTTGTTGGATTACGGCGTTCTCTGCCGCGATGACAGTCAGGTCGAAGCAGAATTGTATGATCGCTTTGTGCGCATAGTGCCGCTGGTCGATGATTTTTTTAGTTTGATTGGTATTCGTTTTCAACACGACAGCCATTTTCGATTTGTAAGAGTGTTGCCGCCTGGTGCGCGCTTGCCGGGCATGGATGACGAAAGTGATGAGCCCTTTAACGCCGGCTTGCGCAACCGTTTAAACCAACACGAAGTTGCGCTGATTCTGGTGTTGCGCGCGGAATACGATAAGGCATTGCGTGAGGGTGGAATTGATGAGCAGGGTTGTGCAACCTTATCGCTGGAAGCTATTGCGCTCGCTATGAAAAGTTTATTGCGCCGCAGCTTGCCGGAAAATCTGGGAGAGCGTCGCGCTGCTTTCAAACGCTTGCGCCAATTGCGTCTGGTGCATTTTATGGCGGAAGCGGATATCGATTCCGGCGAAAGCTGGATCAAGATCAGGCCATTAATTATTAATCTGGTAAACAACGAATGGCTTGCACAAATCCGCAACCATTTGGCGGACAATTTATTGCTGGTTGATGATGACGCTGAAGAAACCGATGATGAATCTTCAGCTGAAACTCGTGCTGCGAAAAAATCTGCCCCGCATATCAATCGCTCGCTGTTTGCGACTGATGCTGATTCCTGAGTGAAGCTGTAATCTGAGTAAAACTATGTACTTAAAAAAATTCATTTACGTCAACTGGGGAAATGTTCCTAACTCGGAATTCGAGTTCGGCCCCATTAATTTATTTTCTGGCGGTAATGGCTCAGGAAAAACCACAGCGGCGGATGCGATTCAAACCATCATGACTGCGGCACATGACAACCTGTTCCACTTTAACCCGGGGCAGGATGAATCCAGCCAGCGCGGCCGCGGTGGAAAACTGGTGCGTACACTCGCGTCTTATGTATTAGGTTGTGATGATGGTGCCTATTCGCGTCCGCAGGGTTGCGATGGTTATCTGGCGGCAGTGTTTTATCCGACGCAAGGTGAGAACAGTGAACCATTCACGGCGTTGATTGGCATGCGCGCGTTTCTGGAAACTACCGGGCAGGGGGCATCGCTACAAAAAGTCGCGCGTTTAGACGATACACAATTTTTTATTTTGAATGATGTTTCGCTCACACTGAATGATTTGCTTAAAGAAGAAAAGACACACAAGTATGTAGTGCCACTGGATAAACTCTACGCTGGCTTGCGTCGTCAATATGGCCAGCAACAAGTCGAAAAATACGATAAGAAAAAATCCTATCTCTGCCGTTTTTACGGAATTTTGCGTGGCCGGGTTGATGCAGTTTCCGAACGTGAAGCGATGAATGCTGCGCGCGCATTTTCGCGTTTTATGGCTTACAAGCCGATTAAAGGTATTGATGAATTTGTTGCGAACGAAATTCTGGAATATCGCGATCTCGGCGAAGCCATTCGCAGTGTTTCTACCATGCTTAAACGTATCCATACCATGGAAGCGGATGCGCGCCAGTTACGTCAGGGCATTGAACGCATGGCGCAAGGCCGGCAGTTTGCAGACAATTTTATTAGCAATTGGCTGGAGCAGCAGGTGCTGTTGTATTCCGTTGCTAAACGTCGTTACGCAGATTCACAAAGCCATTATCTGGACGCAAAACACAAGCAACAATTATTACGTGAAACGTCTGCGAGTAACCAGCAAGCATTGGCTGCGTGCGAAGCCCAGCGCGATGAAATTAGCCAGTTAATTCTTGCGGCAACAGCGCGACGTTTGGGCGTGCCTGCGCTACGTGATAAGGATCAACTGGAGCAAGAAAAAATTGCCCAGGAGAAATTAATCCAGGTGCAAGTGCCGGAATTGCGCAAACAGCATCAGCAGTTGCAAATCAACCTGGAAGCCGCACAACAATTAGCATTGGCTCTGCGCCAAACATCTATTAGTGTGGACTTGCCTGCCTTCAAAGAAGGTAATCTGACTAATTTAATCAAATCCATTTGCGCTGAAAATTCAGTACAGGATATTCATCAGCTATTGAATCGTGACTGGATTCAAAGTTCGCAGGATGATCAACTCACGGCTGTGCTTGAGTTGCAAAAAAATCATAACGCTTTTTTCGCAAATCTATTTGAGGCGGATGCAGGGCATACGCACTTGCGTGACCAACTTGCACAAGAGCGCGATAAACGCAAAGCCCAGGCTGAACGTTTGCAAAAAGCAATTGATAGTAAACGCCGCGAAATACAAACGCTGGAAACCAAACAAGTTAGTTACCCCGGTTTTGTCCGCGTCGCACTGGATGCAATTCATGCGCAATGCCCTAAAGCCGATGCGCGTGTGCTTTGCGATTATGTCGATGTCAAAGACCGCGAATGGCAATCAGCGATTGAAGGTTATATTGGTGCCGCACGCTTCGGTATTATTGTCGAGCCGGAATACGAAGCGGATGCAATCGCCATTGTGCGTGGTATGAGTGGCCAGGCGAAAAGTGCGCGTGTGATCCAGGGTGAAAAAGCGCGCAAAGATCTGGATAAATTGCAGGACAATACGGCTAATTCCATCACACAAATTATGAGTTTTGCCCACGCCACCGCTGAGGCTTATATCAAAGCCAGCTATGGCAATGTGCAACGCGTGGACAACGCCAAAGAATTAAAAAATACCCGCCGCGGTATCACCAAAGATGCAATGGGTTCCGGCAATTATGCAATGTTCCGTTGCGATATGGCGGAATCCGAATTGGTATTTGGTCAGGGGGCACGCGAGCGCGCATTGGATGCAAAACGCCATGAATTCCATGATCTGGTTGCGGAATGGCAAGCCGCAGG
Organism: Cellvibrionaceae bacterium; assembly: GCA_021151825.1. Lineage (GTDB taxonomy): Bacteria > Pseudomonadota > Gammaproteobacteria > Pseudomonadales > Cellvibrionaceae > Cellvibrio. The sequence continues at coordinate 273,388 of JAGKWQ010000002.1, read as the reverse complement.
TCGTCATTCGGAAGAAGCGCAGGAATTATTGATTTCGATTGATAAATTAAAAGCGCTTGCCTATGCCGATTGTTTGCAAGCGATGACCACGGCACAAACCCGTATCGTAGCGATTGATGCAAAATTACAGCAGCTTGATTTAAGTGATACCAAAGCGCTGGAGGCGGAATTACAGGAACTGAACCAGCGCCTGCAAACACAAAATGAAACCTATACGCGTTTGAATAACACCCAGATTGATTGCCGCGCAGAATTAAAACTCGCTGATAATCAATGCCATAAGCTGGATGCCGAGCAAGATAAAAACCTGACGATTGCAGACAACTGCGAATCCAATGTGCAGGCGATTACTGCATTGTGGCCAGAGTTTGATGCGGAAGCCCGTTTACAAATTGCTGATGAAACTATCACCCAACATTCCAGCCAATATTTTGATAACCAGCTCGCCGGTGTTAACGCAGAATTGAAAACAGTACTACATCGCTTGCAGCAAGCCGCGATGATGCATAACCAGTTTTGTTCCAGCAGCGATTCAATTCTGTTTGATGTGGATTACAACGATGATTTGGGCAGCAATAATTTCCGTGCGATTTGCGAAATTCGTCGCCAGTTTGATGCGCTTTATAACCGTGATAAAAACCATATCCTCGCGCAACGCCACAAAGAAATTGAATCCTTGCGTGAAAGCTTTAACAACGCCTTCGTAAGTAACCTGTGTCACTCGATTTACCAGGCGATTAACGATGGTAAAAAAATCCTGGAAGATTTAAACAAAGAGCTTGAACATCATCGCTTTGGTGCTGATCGCGAGAGTTTCCGTTTCGATTGGGATTGGGTTCCGGAATTTAAAGAATACTGGCAGTTTTTTAAAGCGGTTATGGATAGCCCAACGGCCGGTGGTGATGAAAACGAAACGTTATTCACTATGAAACTGGACGACAAACACCAAAGAGTGCGCGAACGCTTGATGGGGATGTTACTGGATGAAGACGAACAAAAAGCCCTGCGCGAGTTAACGCGTATTGCGGATTACCGTAATTATCGTCGCTATGAAATTTACAAAGAACCGGAAGGCAAAGCGCCTATCGCCCTTAGCCAATACGGTACCGGTTCTGGCGGCCAGTTGGAAACACCGGCGTATATTATTCGTAGTGCAGCAATTACCTCTGCATTTCGCTTTAATGAAGGCAACAGTCACTTACGTATGGTATTGGTAGATGAAGCGTTCTCCAAAATGGATGAGCATCGTTCGCGCGAGGTTATTAACTACCTAACGGAAAGTTTAGGCTTGCAGTTGCTGTTTATTATGCCGAGTAGCAAATCCGGTCCGTTTATGGATTTAATTTCCAACCAGTTTGTATTCAGTAAATGCCCAACTGCTGAACCTATGGGGGAATTAAAAACGCGGGTGATGTTGGATAGGCAAGTGTGCGATCAGGAAAAAATCACCAAACTTATGGCTAATCATCGCAAAGCAATTCGCCAGCAAGCAGCACTGGATTTTATGGTGGAAGTGGAAGGCTGATTTTTATTTACCCCCTGATACAAGGACGTTTTAATTGCACAACACTAACGATTCTACATCCATACTGCTACTTCTTTTAACCCGGCGCAGCGTGAGACAAAACCTTTGAGTACTTTGTTATCGCACTGGTTTCGCTAAAGCATCTCCACTAACGCCATCGATTGCAACTGCCGATTTAAAACTGCTATTAGTTTTCTCTTTTGCTGTTTCGTTAAAAGAGTTTCGGCCTTCTGTGATGTGGTGTTATTTATGATTGGTCGGTTATCGGTGGGTCGTTTTCAAGGTGTTGATGTAGCCTGGGAATGGCCATTATACGGAGGGCCCTTGATCATATTAAAGACTATTGATCGCCCACACTCTACGATGCTTTAGGCATCGCACATACATCGCCATCCTGATTTATTATTTCTTTTGCAAAAAGCCTATTGGAATTTGAAATCAACGAGGCGGAATATCAAATTGTTGAGTTGAATATAAGTGCAAGGGAGTTTATTTAACTTACGCTAATTTTTTGTCCATTAATTTTCATAAATAAATTTTTCTAAATTTAAATTTCATTGTTGAAAATATTGCTGATTGATATGATCCATTGCCTTTTAGTTAAAAGGCTTCGGATATTTTAATTTTTTAAAGGATATTTTTATGAAAAATATGATAGGTCAGATGGCGTTGATGGTTGCAATATCATGCCCTTTATTTGCTGTAGCTGAATGTGCTCCAACAACCAAAACCGAGTGTCACGTAGAAAATCAAACTGTTGTTTCGTACTCTTATGATGGATTCGCATCCTGTAGCACTTCAGATGGTCAACATCTTTCCCAGTATGTAACCTCCAGCAATTCCCCAACGGTAACATTATTTGGATCAAATGGCCGAAGTTGTACATCTGGCTTGCATCAACTTAATGAAAGACGTATTGAAACAGTTGTACAAAAGAATGTGTGCCAGGATGTGCAGGTTCCTCCGGTATATACGGCGGGATGTGATATCGCCAAGGCATGTACTCATTATGGAACTACAAGCATTAACAACGTCAGTACATTTGCTGTGAATGCAGTATCACACTGTGGTGCATGCGGAACCAAAACAAGTATCCAAACGGGTGGTTCGGGCGGTGCTATTGTGCATTTTAGTTGTGCACAATAATTATTGACTTACCAAGTGATTGTTTTTTTGCAATCACTTGGTTAATAAATGTAACTAAAATCTGAAAAACTTTATTACCAGAAGTATTACATGTTTTTGTGCAGAGATTTATTCAGGCGCCTTCAAGTGCGGGAAAAATCGCGCAATCTTTTTAATTAGTTTATCTTGCTCGATGGGTTTGATCACATAATCATCTACACCATCTTCAATCGCTGCACGGATTTGTTTTGCTTCAGTAACGGCGGTAACCAGTATAAATACCGTTGCCATATAACGCTCCGCAGCGCGCATGGCGGTATGAACCTCCAAACCGGATTTACCCGGCATATTCCAATCGCAAAGTACTAAATCATAAATGGGGTTGGCCTCATACATCATGCTAATTCCACGCATGCCGTCGTTGGCAAAATCGATAAGGTGAATGCCAGCTTCATGGAGATAGGCTGCAACCAATTCACAAATGAGTTGATCATCATCCACCAGTAATACGCGTATTTGCCCGGGAACCAGATCATTACGACGCGCGAGGGCTGCCTGACGAATCGGGGAAATGGCTTTTTCAGAAATATAATGATTGACGGTGGTTTTTTCGTTTGCAACGGGTCGCAGTTGTGCGCTGATTTTGTGCATAACAGATTCGATGGTGTGCAGGTTTTGCTCCATCTGGGTTTTAGCATTGCCCTCAATGTTGTTGATGTTTTTTGTTATCCAATCGCGCTTCTGCGCCAGCGTTTGCCCGATAACCTGTAGCTCTTGTTTGGTAAACATAGGCGACCTTAACTTGTACATAAACGAAACTTCTTACAATATAGCCTAGTCTTTTTTGTTGGCTAATAACCTTTTATTAGGGCTAGCTGCGATTTTTAATAACCTCGGGAATTTTAGTGTGCCAGATTTTGACCAATTTATTGTTCGCCTTGAACAACTTATAAGCCGCGTAGAAGCCATATTACCTGCACCTGCAGCAGAGCCTGATTGGTCGGCCAGCGCTTTTCGCTGGCGAGTAAAACCCAGTGGTATCGGTTATTTGCAGGCCGTGAAGCATCCACACCATGTGGAACTGGATGCACTGAAAAACATCGAAACCCAGAAGAGTTCGATCGTGCGTAACACCCGCCAGTTTGTGACCGGGCATCAAGCGAATAACGTATTGCTGACAGGCGCGCGTGGTACCGGTAAATCCACACTGGTTAAAGCTGTGTGGACCGAGTTCGCTAACGATGGCCTTAAGATTATCGAAGTTGATAAAACAGATCTTTTACATTTGGCAGATATTGTGGATCTGGTCGGTGAACGTCCTGAAAAATTCATCATCTTCTGCGACGATTTGTCCTTTGAAGAAGGAGAGATTAGCTACAAGGCCCTGAAATCGGTGTTGGATGGCTCCATTTCTGCTCCGACGGCGAACATGTTGTTCTATGCCACCAGTAATCGTCGTCACTTATTGCCGCAGAAAATGCGCGACAATCTGGATGTGGTGAGTTACGAAGACGGGGAAATTCGTCCCAACGATAGTATTGAAGAGAAAGTATCCTTATCCGAGCGCTTTGGCCTGTGGCTAAGTTTTTATCCCTTCAGTCAGGATGATTATTTGGCGGCAGCCAATTATTGGGTAACCGATCTTGGTGGAGCCTGGAATGATAATGTTCAGGAAGCCGCGCTTTTATGGCACAGAACCCGCGGTGCCCGCAGTGGCCGGGTTGCCTGGCAATTTGCCAAAGACTATGTTGGCCGCCATCAAGCTGACTGATAGCGGTTGGTGCCAACAATTTATTGGGCGTTTATGACAAAAGTTATCGGCAACTTGAAACCATCGCCTTTATGCTGCATCTACATCCATACAGCGGAACTTTCTTGTTAATCAAGAGTAATTTGTTCCGCTCTTGTTACCTTGCCAATAGGACACATCAGGAGTTTAGCGATGCATTCAGGACAATCCTCTTTGCGTAAAACACTTGGCGAATCCCGCGCGATTTCCTCCGAACCACCATGTATTGCTGATACATCGCATTTTATTCGAACTCCACTTTTTAGTAGAACACCGAATTTGCGTGAATGCGATGAAACCAGCATGCGTCGCGTGTTACGAAATTATTTTCTGGATACCTTTACGACTTACGAATCCTTATTTGAATGCCTTGCTAATGATCAGGCGTTTTACACTAAATCGATTAACCTGCGTCATCCGCTGATATTCTATTACGGCCACACCGCAACATTCTTTGTTAATAAATTATTGTTAACTCGCATGATCAGCGAACGTATTAATCAACGTTTTGAATCCATGTTTGCCGTCGGTGTGGATGAAATGAGTTGGGATGATCTCAACGATGCTAACTATGAATGGCCAACACCAGCCGAAGTAAAAACGTATCGCGATCAAGTGCGCGCGTTGGTGGTGGGTCTAATCGACAAGGCTCCGTTGCAATTGCCGGTAGATTGGAATAACCCCTGGTGGGCGATCATTATGGGGATTGAGCACGAGCGCATTCATCTGGAAACATCGTCGGTTTTAATTCGCCAGCACAAACTGGATCTTGTAAAAAAATCGCTCAACTGGAAACCCAATTTATTTACAAATATTGCACCACAAAATGAACTGGTAAACGTGAGTGCAGGGCAAGTGCATTTGGTGAAAAATAAAACAGACCCATTTTATGGTTGGGATAATGAATATGGAACGCATGAAGCAGATGTGCCTGCATTTGATGCGGCAAAATTTTTAGTCAGCAACCAGGAGTTTTTACAATTTGTTGAGGCCAGTGGTTATTTAAACTCCCATAATTGGGAAGAGGAAGGGAAGGGCTGGCTTGCATTTACGAAAGCTCAACACCCTACATTTTGGGTGAAGAAAACCAACGGCTGGTATTTGCGTTTAATGACTGAAGAAGTTGCAATGCCATGGGATTGGCCGGTTGAAGTTAATTATCACGAAGCCAAAGCATTTTGTAATTGGAAAAAATCTGAAACTGGAATGCCGGTGCGACTACCAACAGAAGATGAATGGTATCGCTTGTATGACACGGCCGGTTTGAATAATGTTAACGAACAGGCAGCGAATGCTAATCTTCATTTGGATCACGGCGCATCTTCTTGCCCGGTAAATCAATTTTCCCACGGAGAATTTTTTGATGTGATAGGGAATGTATGGCAATGGACTGAAACACCGATTTATCCGTTCGATGGTTTTGAAGTTCACGCTATTTACGATGATTTCACCACACCCACATTCGATGAGCGCCATAATCTAATGAAAGGCGGCTCCTGGATTTCCTGCGGTAATGAAAGTTTGCGTTCATCGCGCTATGCATTCCGTCGCCACTTTTTCCAACATGCGGGTTTCCGTTATGTTGTCTCTGGAGAAATAAAACCTGTGCCCAGTTCCCATTATGAAACCGACAAATTAGTGTCGGAATATGCAGAATTCCATTACGGTGACGAATATTTCGGCGTACCCAATTTTTCCAAAGCATTAGTGGATTTGGCGGTAAGTGTTTTAATCGATAAACCAAAATACAAAGCATTGGATTTAGGCTGTGCAACCGGTCGTGCAACATTTGAATTGGCCCGTCATTTCGATAAGGTTACCGGTGTAGATTTCTCCGCGCGCTTTATCAATCTTGGTGTGCAACTCGCCAGCGGCGACACCCTGCGTTACACCCTTGCAGATGAAGGCGAACTCGTCTCCTACAAGTCGCGTTCACTCGCCGATTTAGGGTTGGCGGAAACCTCCAATAAAATTGAATTTTCCCAAGGCGATGCCTGCAATCTGAAATCCGTTTTCACTGGCTACGACTTTATCCTCGCTGCTAACCTTATTGATCGCCTCTACAATCCCGCGAAATTCCTCAGTGCCATTCACGAACGCTTGAATATCGGCGGTGTGTTGATGCTCACATCGCCATATACATGGTTAGCTGAACACACTCCGCGAGAGGATTGGGTGGGTGGCTTTAAAAAAGACGGTGAGAGTTTTACAACATTAGATGGTCTGCATGCGCATTTGGATAAACATTTCCGTTTAATACAAGGGCCGCAAGAAGTACCTTTTGTCATTCGCGAAACCAAAAGGAAGTTTCAGCATACGCTTTCTGAAGTTACGCTTTGGGAGCGGATACAATAATTTGTGGTTATTCGTCCAACCAACCTGACAATTCCTGTCAAAAAATATTGCTATCCTTAGCCTGATACGAATCAGGCTAAGGAGCAATAATGAAAACCCAGTATTACACCGCCTCAAGTCTCGATGGTTTTATTGCCACCGACGATCATTCTCTGGATTGGTTATTTTCCCTTGCGGATATTAATCAATCCAGTTATCCGGAATTTATCGAGCAAGTAGGCGCAATTGCCATGGGGTCGAGTACCTATGAATGGATGTTGCGTAATGCGGATACGATAAAGGCTCAAATGGGATCCCCGTGGCCTTATACCCAACCGGCCTGGGTTTTTAGTCATAGGACATTACCAACTATTTCAGGTGAAAATATTCATTACGTCCAAGGTGATGTGTGTGAACATCATGAACGAATGGTTAAATCAGCGAATGGTAAAAATCTCTGGATCGTAGGTGGTGGTGATTTCGCTGCACAATTTTATGATGCGGGTTTGCTGGACGAACTGATTATTCAGGTTGGTTCCGTAACGCTGGGAAAAGGCCAGCCGATTTTTCCCCGGCGAGTATTAAGCCCTGCGTTGAGATTGAGATCCGTACAGCAAATGGGTGAGGGGATGGTGGAGTTACGGTATGATGTGATTTATGCTTTAGTTTGAGGAAAGTTTAAGTTTATAACTGTAAATGGAAAAATATAAATGGGAAGCTATTCAATTACAGAGCAGGATTATATTTCGGCGATTAAACTCAGTTTTCCTTACACTAGGAAAAAACTAAGCAGCACAATAATTTTATTAGTGGTTGTTGCAGTGTTAGGTTTTTTCGCATTTCAATTGAATCATGGTGTTCTTGCTGCTGGTTTATGGGGCGGGTGTGTAGGAGGAATTGTTGGTCATTGGATTCAGCGCATTTATTGCATCCATATTGGAGCTAAAAAAATCTATAAACAACAAAAAACTTTACATGAAGCCTTTACTTGCTCCTGGTCTGATGATGGTTTGTTGGTGAGTGGAGGTAGCTCAAGTTCCAAAACTCCATGGCACAATTACATGCGTTGGCGAGAAAATGATAGTGTTTTCTTGTTGTATCATTCGGATGCTCTTTTCCAGATAATACCAAAGGCTTCTTTCGCTTCGGAGGATGCTCTACTGGACTTTAAAAAGCATTTGGAACAAATTGAGTGTGCATAGGTTTTGAGTGAGTCAGTTTTCTGGCATTTGCGCGTGGCTTTATTATTAAGATCTTAAACAAGGAATTTATATGGATTTTGATTTTACGATTTCACTTGATGAAGCCTATGAACAAGTACAGGCCCATCCAGCTTTTTCAAAATACACTCAAGAAGAATGGTCTTCCTGTGAAATGTTTTGCGATATTGTCCGGCAAGCACCCGCGAAGACAGTAATCCAGCTTCAGGAAGCGTTGGAGTTAATCGCATACGAAACTGATAATTATGGTGAAGCCAGTGGTTTTTTGGTGAATTTTGCGGCCTTGGCCGGTGGCTTTAATAATGTACCGGCAAGTGCTGCGGAAACATTTGAATCTATTCCAGTGGAGGATGCCGATAAATTTGCTGATTGGCTAGTCTCCATTCCTGTTAATCAACGCAGTGACGCGTTAGCTGCTGCGCGCAACCTGGCGCTTAAGCGGGTGATAAGGATCAAAGAGGGAGATTATCCTGCACGATTGAATCATCAGCACGTGTGTACTCTTATGTGCTATGCACTTGAAAGCATTGATCATCTGCTGGTCTTTGGCAATTATGCCAAAGAGAGTCTAATGGACGGGCTTAACATTCGTGACCAGATTCATCCTCGCCTATGGGAAGTTTTCCAATCCAGACCCAAATCAGAAATTGACACATTGGTCTCCAAATGGTGGGGCGAGAAATCGAATCTGCCGCATGATTTTTTTATTGCATTGGAATGGCAGCGTGAAGGTCATATTCAAATAATTAAAAGCAAAGGTTACAACGAAACCGTTGCGGAATTTCTGTTGTCCAGTTGTGAGCCGGGAGATCCAAATTTTGGTTCGGCCCGGCTTGCATTCGGTATTGAAGCTATCCAGCGCTATCCATTTTTAGCACAAGATCTTTACGATGCGCTTTCCAAAAAGCCGGTTTTCCAGTGGTTAATATCGGAGAATCTGGATTCTCGTGCTGCGTATCTGGAAAGCTTGTTTGTTGCAGGAGTGTTGGATCGGAGCAAGCTTATTGAAGCTTTGGAGTTAGGCATTAGTAAGGATAAAGATCAAGAATACGTCGTCAGGTACCAGTTATTGAAAAAATTGATTTCCAGTTAAGGTGCTTCGTAGATTGGGTCGGGACGTATGGGCTGCGACGCCCGTATAAATATTAATTGGCTCTTGAGGCGTTTTTTGTGGGAAGGTTAACAATAATCATAAATACGAAATTGGACGGATGATTTAACTATGAGTTACGAAACTCTGGATGCGATTGCAGATTCCTATATTCCAATCTTGCTCGCGTTATTTGTCGCGAGGCTTTTATCAACACTTTATAAACTATGGCCAAATTACCAATCTGTGGTAGGGCATCTTTGCTTTTTGTTTAGCCTTTTGATTGTTTCATATGGCTTAATGTTTTTCGATAATACTGTTCAGTTGTGGTCCTCTGTGGGACTTGATTATAGCACCCATACTGCGGTGGCTTTATCTCTGGTCTTTTCTTTATGTCTTTTATTTTCGAATCAATGGAAAATATTTGTGGTTTCCATATTCGCGTATGCGGGCTTGATGTTGTATCAGCAATATCATTCGGTTTTGGATATGGTTTCCACCGCTATTGTAGTAGGTGGAATAGATTATCTTTTATTTAATTTGGTGTCGAAAAAATATATAAATATTAAATTATAAAATTAACACATCATTTTTTCTAATAGTCCCTTAATTGAAAAGCAGGTTAAATAATTTAAATAGTATGGGCAGTTATAGCTGTTCTGATATTAATTGAGGTTTTTTTTGTGGAAATCCGTTTAGCTAATGAGCGAGATCTGGAATTTTTTTTTCAATACCTTGATGTGCAATTGCAAGATAACGGCGCTGACGGTGCTGTAGTGTTTCAGCCGGTGTCCCGCGAGGATTCCAGGATTAATGACATTATTAAGGCAAAATTTTCAAACGCTGTTAATAAAGTTATTGGTGAAGAGGGGTGGCGAATTTTAATGTTGGCGTTTATGAGTGAAAACATTGTTGGCCACATTGATATTCGCCCTTATCCAAACAAATATTCAAATCATCGGGCCCTATTAGGTATGGGCGTTGATACTTCACATCGTGGCCAAGGAATTGGCGAGCAATTGCTTAAATCTATGCTTGAATGGATGCAAGCTACGACAAAAATTGAGCATTTGGATTTGTGGGTAATGTCTGATAATTTGCCTGCTATTCGACTGTATGAAAAACTGGGTTTTACGTTTTGTGGGGAAATCAAGGATATGTACAGATTTGATGGAAAATCCATATCTGAGTCGATGATGTCACTATCTATAATCCAGCAATAGATTGGTGGTGCTTCGGCTGAGCTTGCGAACCACAGTCATACCTCACCAAATATTTACACAGACCGTTTTCCTGTCATTTTTTCGCGTGCGAAAAACAATATTTGTTTGGTTGTAAAAATAAAATAATAACTGCCTTCGCCTTAAAGTTGCAGATGAGCAAGTAATTTTTGCTAGTCACTAAAACTTAAATAATCTGTATTAAAATCATCATAAATTTTTAATCACCCACGACCATTATCGTTTCTCCGGCGTCACGCAAATTATTGCTGACGCATTTTTCTTTTAAGGAGAGATGTAATGAAAAAAATGTCGTCTATTTTAGTTTCTGCCCTTGCTTTGGTTTCGTTTGATCTTCATGCCGCTAATTGTATTTATGGTTGTCCTACTGGTGTTTCAGGTCAAATTGTCGAACGTTCTATTTATACGCTAAACAATAACAGTTCATCTAAATTCGCCAATTGGGCTGCATATCATGTGACCCCTTCAACGATAGATGGCCCATCGCGTACTCGTACCTGGCGTGCAGATCCGGCCATTAATTCTGCCAATACCCTGGAACCTGCAGATTACGATAACGCAGCTGCTGTATTAGGCACAGGCCGGGGCCATCAGGTTCCATTAGCTTCTTTTAGCAATACAACCGATTGGCAAGCACTGAATTATTTATCCAATATCACACCGCAAGCAGCAAATTTAAATCAAGGTCCCTGGGAGCGATTGGAAAATGCAGAGCGGACGTATGTACGCAGTAAAGCGAAAGATTTATATGTAGTTACCGGGCCTTTAAATGAACATTATTTTGGTTCTTTACCCAATGCAGATGAGTTTCATATTATCCCGTCTGCCTACTTCAAGGTGGTTATATTGGTAAATGGAAGCACAGTGAAAGCCTCTGCGTTTATTATGAACCAGAACTCCGGACGCAATGACAACTTTTGTGGTAAGGAAGTCACAATAGATGAAGTGGAATTGCGTACCGGTTTAAATATTATGCCGTCTTTATCTTCCAGCATTCAGGCACCTGTGGAACGTAGCTTGGGTGGTTTAAAATCTGAGTTAGGCTGCTAATAAAAAATTGCGCTGCCGTTGGTCAGGTTCGGCGGCGCTATCATTAAACTTTCCCCACGATTGCCTTTGCTGCCTCTCCTTTTGTTCCTCTCTATGCCATAGTATCAATAGTTGCAAAATGCCAGGTGCAGTTGTAGATTTCTATGTTCCTTTGTTAGTGGTTATTGCTATGAATGATGCAAAAAAAATCTCCATCGTGATTCCTGCGCACAATGAAGAAAAATACATTGAAGGTTGTCTTTCGGCAATAACAATAGCCTCCAAAAATGTACATCAAACTGTTGAGATAATTGTGGTGCTGAATCGCTGTAATGATGCAACAGAACAGATTGCTAAAAGTTATGGTGCATTCACTGTAATCGATGAAAGTCGCTGCATTGCCGCTGTCAGGAATAGGGGGATTGCCGAAGCGACCGGTGATATCCTTGTGACGTGTGATGCGGATAGTCGTTTGCATCCGCAGTCATTAGTCTTGGTGGTAGATGCATTAAACAAACAAGATGTTATTGGTGGTGGCATGCCAATTCGTTACGACCGACGCTCTTTGGGAATAGCGGCGAGTGAATTATGTTTGGATTTTGCTGTTAAATTAACAGGTTTATCGGCCGGCGCATTTTGGTCTGCGACTGATACATTCCGGGCTGTATCCGGTTTTGATGAAAATTTGTTAATTGTAGAAGATGTCGATTTGGCCCGACGCTTAAAAGCTTACGGTAAGTCGCAGAACAAGCGCTATATTTGCCTCAATAAAGCGCCGTTATTAACGTCGGCGAGAAAGTTTGACCATTTTGGTGATTGGTCTTTCTTCAGAATGGCAACGCTGGACGCCCCGAGAATTTGGCGAAGTTTAAAAAGAATTGATACTGATTTCGCAGATGAATATTTCCACGATTTTAATGATAAAAATAAACTTAACGGCAGAAGAAACCGTTAAATCAATGACATGTTTTTCCTTGTTTAACAATTCCAATCCACACGCGTAATTCCAGAATTAACTGCTGTATATCGTGTATTTCACTCCATAAAATATCGCGACCGACAAGTTTTCGGTAGGTATCTTCAGCAATTTGCTGCGCAACATCCATATCATTAACTGCCAGCTTTAAACCGTAACGTGCTGAATACTCTTTTTGAACCACTAAGCCAGACATACAAGACTCCTTTTATTCACGGTTAAGTTTTATTTTGCGCTGGTAGTTTCAGGTGTTACTTAATTTCACAGCTGATATTCAACGCTTTTATGTTCATGACTCTCGATTGTAAAAAATTCCTACACCAGCGACTTACTTTCATCAAACCTTCAAAATTTTTTATCCAAAAACTTGTAATAAATTCCTATTGCTTGCTGGAATTTCAACGACTGTGATTGCTCATAACTTGCTGTGGCATTGATTCCATTAGGTTTTGTCGAATTTCATCTTCAAGGCCGTTATTAATAACCGGTTTCAGGTGTTAATTCGCAGCTTGCCGGGTATTGATTAGGCAATCCTTGTGCCAAAGTACTTGAGGTAGGGGGAGTTAACACTGTGAGTGTAAGTTACTGTAAATGTAAAATGTAGAAACCTCTGTGGGCGGACTTTTATATTTCCCGAATGTTACAGGCAGGTTACAAATCTTCGACTGCCTGGACGCTGTGACTATTTGCATAATCTTGCAGAAATTTTTCGGGCGTGAATACCTTGTTGAAGCGCTTTTAGGTAAGCCATAAGTTTTAAAGAGTTTGTATCTAAAAATGTGATTTTCATCTCGTTATCGCAGTTTTCAATATTCGGATTAAATCTGTTTCGTCTTATTGATCCTGCTATACCTGAAATTAATGCATTGTTGGTTAAGCGCACCGTAAACAAACAGAGCAGCAAAAATATTGCTTTTTCATGATTGAAAGTAGCGAGCCATAGAAAACTTATGTTAAGTGCCCATAAATATGATTTAATTGTGGTAGCATGCGCCAATATGTCGCTTAAAGAAGCTTTCTTGATTAAAGGTATATGGAGTTGACACGTTATTTAGGATGTCTTGGTTTAATTAAGCCGGAAGTAGATTTGATCCGTACGATTCTTCGCACAAGCTCAAGGTTGGATAAGCGCTGGGTGTTGGCCGAAAACGGCGAGTGTGATGCGCTGCTGGTTTATAACACCGATAAAAGTTTTACCCCATTTGTCCTTAAACCTTCCACACAACTCATTATTATTCGTCGACGTGGTGAAAAACATGAAGGCCATGTTTTTTTAAAGCCATTTCGTGCGGATGAATTAATTGATACTTTGATTAATATCGATTCCGCGAATCAACCCCCATCTGTATTAATTACTGCTACCAGCAACCAATCCCCAACGAATTTCTATCGACTAAAAAAATGGCCCCCAGCTGATATTTTGAACCAACATAAAAACTATATGTTGCTAGCGGTTTATTTGAGCCGCGGTGCAAAAACCTTGCAGGATTTGATCACGCTTTCAGGGCAGGGCGAAGCGATGTGCAATAGCTTCCTAAAAGTTTTGCAAGATCAGAATTTATTGTATATTGATAGCGGCCAATTAAATAAAATGACCATTTCAATTCCGACATCAACCCGGAATCAGGATGAGAAGAAAGGTTTTTTTTCATCGCTCAGAGAAAAATTGGGATTGAATAAAAAATAATAAAAGTGGTTATTATGAAAGAATATAAATTAGTTTTTACAGGAACTACCGGCGCTGGTAAAACCACTGCAATTAATGCAATTAGTGAAGTACCTGCGGTTAAAACAGATGTTGTTAATACCGATGCGACCCTGAATAAAGAATTTACAACCGTTGGATTGGATTTTGGGCAACTCAATCTGGCGAACGGCGATCGAGTTCGTCTTTTTGGAACTCCGGGGCAATCGCGCTTTGATTTTATGTGGAAAATCTTAACCAAAGATGCGTTTGGTTTGATTATTCTTATTGATAACTCGCGCCCTAAACCGCTTGCTGATTTGATTGTTTATTTGGAAGGTTTTGCACAAGAGCTTTCAAGTACTCCGTGTGTAATAGGTGTTGGTAGAACCGAAGAGAATCCAAACCCCTCAATTGATGATTTTTCTACCTTGTTGGGTGATAGAGGTTTTGCGCTTCCTGTTATTCCTGTGGATGTCAGGCAGCCACAAGATGTTATTTTGTTGATTGAATTATTGATGGCCCAGGCTGAAGCCGATATGTAATGGAGTGTTTGCCACAATGAATATTGATGTTGGTGTTCTTACAAATGCCCGAAACGAATGCAGTAAACTTCTCGAAGAGCAGTTGGGGGTTCTTGGCGTTGTGATTTCTTCCGTGGATGGTTTTGATATCGCAAGTGCTGTTACCAGGGATCTTGACCCGTCAAAAATAGCGGCTATGGCAAGTTCTATCGCAGCTATAGGTATCGTTGTTTCACAAGAAGCTTCATTGGGGGCAAGTAAAAGTATTACAGTTAATACTGAAGATGGCTTTGTCTATATCACTAATGTTGAAATTGCCGGACAACCTTGTGCATTAAATGTCATTGCAAATGGTTCCGCGATACTTGCACAAATTATTTATTATTGTGGTGAAATTAATAAGAGGTTGAAGGTCAGTTGATATATCAATCACTGGAAATAGAATTAGCGTTGTTGGCAAAAACTCCTGGTGTGATTGCTTGTGTTTTGGTGAGTGCAGATACCGGTATGGTTTTTTTGTCCAGTTCTAAAAATGCTCAAATCGAAGTCATGGCAGAGGCCGCGCGGGATTATTGGGTGTTGCATCAAAAAAATGGAAAAGTATTTGAAGCGCTCGGCGCTGTGCGCAATGTGTTTGTCCAGCATGAGCGTGCGCATTTGTCCGTGCAAATGTTTGGTAATGCTTCGGTATTGCTGGTAACTATCGCGAAATTGAAAAGTGTTGATTGGAGCAGTTGGCCTGCCAGCACTAAAAAAATCAGTGAGTTATTGTCCCAGTTTAGTGTATCTAAAAGTGTATAAATCAGGAATTTTTATCCTTTATAAACAGGTAATGAAATATGTCAACGATCAAGCAGTCTATTGATGAACTTTTGGTATTGGATGGTGCATTGTGTGGTGCGGTGGTGGATTCCACAAGTGGCATGATGCTGGGGTTTGGTGGTTCCGGTGTTGATCTGGAAGTTGCTGCAGCGGGTAATACCGAGGTAGTGAGGGCTAAACTGAAAACAATGCGCTCTTTAGGTTTGAACGATGTGATTGAAGATATTCTCATTACGCTGGGCAAACAATATCACCTGATTAGACCGATGTCTCGCAAGGAGGGTGTGTTTATTTATTATGTGTTGGATAAAACCAAATCCAATTTAGCGATGGCGCGTCGTAAATTATCTGATATTGAAAAAGAGTTAACCTTTTAATTTCATTGTTATCGCTAATTATCAGCGGAGGCACGGATGCCTTCTCTTCAGCGCTTATTATGTATTCTTTCCTTTCCTTATTTTTCTTTATAATAATCAAACCATCCCTGGCTAACGTTTTTTAATTTCATTTAGGCCACTGCAGTGCTTGCATTTTCTTTTTCGGTCAACAGCTGTTTTACATCGTTACTTGAATTTGCTTGCTCAAGTGCAGAGCTACCCATATTGGGTGTGTAGCTAAGCATATTCCAGCCATTGTGAGCTTGGTCAGGAAATTCTCCCGTCCATAGTTGCGGTGTTGCAATAACGGCACGAGTGACGACGTAGGTGTAGTTCGTCAGTGCATGCCAGGATAAAACAATATCGGATACATCGATATGATCTTGTTCAACGCTGAATGAAACTAGAAATTCTTGCCCTACATCTTTAAAACTGAATGGCCAATTAGCCGGGGGCGCTTTCGGAACAAGATCGTAAGTGTTGCGCACCCGAATAGTTTTATCCTGCAAGTGATAGGTTTGATCATATACCGTTTGCCAATTGCTACTTCCCACACGTGGGCTGGCAAACGTAATACTGGTAATACCAACGTCTGGCAGGCTGACCGCCATATCAAGTGTAAATAAACTGGCGAGTGCGCCCCCAAGACTATGGCCAGTGATAAAAATTTCAGTAGGTGCATCGGGCAGCTTACTTAATGCTGTAAAAAGCTGGTTCTGCAAAGAGGTGGGCATGGTGCTTTTTTTAGTGATGTAAATTTTATTGAAGCCATCCCCCACATAAACATTTTTAGGGAAGTTGCTGGGATTATTAAACGGGGTGAATGCAAGCGATTTACCGGATTCAAGATCGAGCAGCATGTCATCCACTGACGACGTGCCGCGAAATGCAATTAAATAGGTGTTGCTTTGCGATGTTGATTGATAGAGCAGGGCATAGCGTTCTTCTTCTCCGCTACCCCAGATGACATCGTCAAATCCGGTAAATCGCTGGAGGAAATTAAAGCCAATGCCATCAAAATCCAATGAAGGTGGCGTGTACGCGGGGTTGTTGGTATTCGCAAAATCTGTGTAGGCAGCGGCAGCAGCAGCGGCCAATAAATTGGCAAAGGTTGGATCGAGAAATGCATTACTTGATAAGTCCCTGGTAATGCTGTTGGCATTGCTCATGGTTTGCTCCTTAACGGGAAAACGGATTGGAAAAATACCGCATTAACCAAAATCCTGAGGTAGTATAGGCGATAACCGGAATTTGGTTATTACAAATGATTACGGGTTTAAGTGGATGATTTTAGCCACAGATTAATGATGTATTTGTCAGGCGTTAAATAAAACAGGAGCAGTAAAATAAATGCATGGGAAATGTTTATGTGAAGCGATTGAGTACAAAATTGAAGGGGCGCTCGGCCCTGTTTATAACTGCCATTGCTCAAAATGCCGCCGTTGGCATGCGGCCGCATTTAGAACTCGTGCATCCATCAACAAAAATCAATTTGTTTGGTTGAAAGGTGCCGATAATTTAACAGCATATAAATCGTCTGATTATGTTACTAAATTTTTTTGTAAAACCTGCGGCTCACCCTTGATCAGTACCTATGATAATAAACCAGATATTCTGGGGATTCCTTTAGGAGGAATTGAAGGTATCGAAAATGTTGAAGTGCAGGCGCATATTTTTGTCGGATCAAAAGCAAGCTGGCATGCTATTACTGATTCGGTTCCGCAATATGAAAGCTGGCCTGGCAGTGAAGACGCTGTACGTCAAACCAATCAATAATTTTTATACAGATAGATTTGAATATGACTTTTAATTTTGATTTGCCCATTAATCGCGAAAATACCAATTCAGTAAAATTTGATGGCCGCCAGCATTATTTTGGCACGGCTGATGTATCTCCTCTATGGGTGGCAGATATGGATTTTGCTGTACCTGAATGTATTACCCACGCATTGCAACAGCGATTGGATCATCCGGTGTTTGGTTATTCTATTTATCCTGAATCGCTTTATCAGGTAACGATTGATTGGTTTGTCCGTAGGCACCAATGGCATCTTGAGCGTGAATGGATTGTGATGGCGCCCGGTGTTGTTCCATCGTTGTTTGCTGCGGTCCAGGCTTTTGCCAAAGAGGGGGAGGGGGTAATTGTTCAATCACCGGTTTATTTTCCTTTTTTTTCAGCAGTGACCACCAATAATCGGAAATTAATTGACAATCCTCTGCGTGAAGTTAATGGCCGTTACGAAATTGATTTTGATCATCTTGAAACCTGCGCAAAGCAGGGCGCACGTTTGCTCATGCTATGTACTCCCCATAACCCTGTAGGACGAGTGTGGACGGTTGATGAATTAAATAAAATTCTGGATATTGCCCGCCGCTACGAGTTAACCATTCTTTCTGACGATATTCATTGCGATTTGGTTTATTCCGGTAATACCCACACCATGCTGGGTCGACTGGCCCAGCCGGGCGATAAAATTATTACCACTATTGCTCCGAACAAAACTTTTAATATCCCGGGATTGGGCTTGTCTGCGCTGGTAATTCCTGACAAGGCCCAGCGCGCTGCAATGAAAAAAGCATTTGAAACATTGCATGTTGGAAATAGTAATCCATTTAGCATTGTTGCCTATGAAGCCGCTTATCGCAGTGGTGAAGCATGGCTGGATGCATTACTGCAATATTTACGTGCAACGCGCGATTTTGCTGCGGAATTTATCGCACAGCATCTGCCACAAATCAAAATGACAAAACCTGAAGCGACCTATTTATTGTGGCTGGACTGTCGTGAGCTGGGTTTGAGTGACCCTGCGTTACGGGATTTTTTTATTCGCGAATGCAAATTGGGTTTAAGCCCTGGCATAGTGTTTGGTGAAGGTGGCAGTGGTTTCATGCGAATGAACATTGGCACACCGCGGCAATCAATTGGAAACGCATTGGATCTAATCAAAACACATATGAAATAAACCCGTATGCAAAGAATTTCTTTATGCATTTAATCTATAGAACTTAAACCTAAAATAAAAACTCAGTATATTTGTAATGATTTAATAAAGTTGGTGTGGATTTTGATTGAATATTTTCAGGTTGCCAGTACTAACGCAGGTTCGCCCGGAAAATTAAATAATCACTGGCTTGCAACACTATGGTTCTGTGAGCCATTTGAATGACGAAATCACCTGACGATGTATGGAGGTGAGTATGTTTGAATCGAACAAACCCACACGTATTGGCGATATTTTAATGGAAAGAGGGCTGATTTCACGCCCTCAATTGTTGCAAGCTCTTGACCTGCAACAAGCCCGGCATTTGCTGCGCGGAGCAGATGCTCCTGAAGGATGGCATAACGAAATTGGTGAAATCCTGATTGAGTTAGGATTCATTACACGCGAGCAATTGAAAAAGAATCTTGCCCGTCAAAGTCGCCTGCGTAAAACTACACTGGCATTTACTCTCGTTGCCCCCATGTTTACGATGGCTTGTGGCGGCGGTGGAGGCGCAAATGCTTCAACACCTGCGGCCCCTGTGTCAAATGCAGTTTCTTCCACTGTGGTAATACAATCTTCTTCTAAACCACCTGAGTCTGCCCAATCGTCGACGGTATCCATATCATCCGTGCCGCCGAAATCTCCCGCATCAAAGACATCGTCCAGTTCATCCTCAACACAACAAGTACCTTCATCCATTCCATCGACAACAGTAAGTTCAACCAAATCGTCTGCTGTGGCTAAAACTTCAGGTGCGTCTTCATCCGTTAGCGTTCAGGGGCCTGTAGTACTTTACTGGACAGTTCCAAGCCGCCGCGAAAATGGCGCAATTTTGGATATTAACGAGATTAGCGGTTATCAGGTTCGCTATAAGTTGCGTAATAAAATTGATTTTACTTACGTCAATATTCCTAGTGGTTTTACAGATACTTACTATTTTGACTATCTCAAAGGTGATTACGAATTCCAAATTGCGGCTGTTGATGTGAATGGAACCTACAGTCGCTTTGTGCCCATTAATCCAGTTCATTAGTTTTACCCGCTAACCATAAGAACTAAGCCTTCTGGTTCTTAACAAATTTTTTTAAGCTGCTTTTATATGCCTGCACGCATTATTTATTTCTGTTGTGGCGCTTGGTTTGTAAAAGTATGAAACTTGAATGACAATAAAAAATCCGGGTCTACACCCGGATTTTTTAGTGGTGAGAGAATTAAATAAAAACGCTGAGTTAATTACAGAATGTTGGATTGTATTGGTAAACAAATTGGGTTTTAGTAACTGAACTGGTTGAGTTCCAACTGCTTAAGGTTTGAATTGCATCAAAGGATTGTTTGGCCCGATTAACCACTGCTTTGGTGTAGTCTGCACTTGGGTCTTCGTATTTAAATGAAACTTCTACCACCACCGGTTTTTGCGAACCGGTTGGAACACTGCTGTACCATAGGGTTACGCTTACTTCAGCATCGATTGAACCTAAATCGATAGTTCCACCATCATAAACCCGTTCATAGATGGATAAATTTCCAACCAGCGATAATGTGGTTGAATCAGCAATACCATAATTGGTATCGAAGCCAGGAAAATGCACATTAATATCTTCGAAATTATTAATGGTGCGCGTGTTGGGAGATGTTGTGGAATGTCCGTAAACGATATTAAACGGATTGCCGCTTTTGCTACCGATATCAGCTTCCAGTTTTGTTTCCGCCTGGTTGCTGGATGCAGAAAGATCTTCAAAGTCGGCGATATAGGAATCAGCGCTGCGGAATTTCAAAGTCACTTCGGACTGACTGTTTTCAATGCGATCACGAAAAATGTAGCCAAGGTCATCCAGTAAGCAACTACCAGCGGTATCGTAAAATTTTACGGTGCGGGTTTTATCCAGCGTCAAACTGCCGGAAACATCGCGCGCGATAGCGGCTTCCACAACAGTGGTAAAACTTGAGAAATAATCTGCGACTTTGGTGGGCTCTGTTGCGGAGGTAAACAGGGTGGGATTTAACAGCAGTTTATATTCGCGGGTGGTCACATCAGGATTGGCCATTACAGCCGCAGGCAGGGTCAAAATACCGGCAAAAAATAACGGGATTTTTTTCATGGATTATCCTTTCAGGTTAAATGTGAGGAGTCGAGAACCTAGCATTCCTGTATGACAATTCCCTGAACGCAGCGTGACGGTTTAGTGAAGCGCGTTTTTATAACCATCTACTACATGCAAAACGTCCGCTAAAGCCCTACAATGGCCGCCTTTTTTCTGTCCCCCGGACTTCATGAGCCTTTATGACCGTAAATTCCTTTGATCCAAGCCAAACCACCACTCTGGATACCGCTGCCAAGACCCTGGCCAGTCAGGTGCAATCCGGTAGCAACAAAGGGAATACCATTGGTTTTGTGTCGCTTGGTTGCCCCAAGAATCTGGTGGATTCCGAACGTATCCTTACCCAGCTACGCACCGAGGGCTACAACATTGTGCCCACCTATAACGATGCGGACATGGTGATTGTGAATACCTGTGGCTTTATTGATAGCGCTGTGCAAGAGTCGCTGGGCGCTATTGGTGAAGCGCTGGCGGAAAACGGTAAGGTGCTGGTTACCGGATGTCTGGGGGCCAAAAAGGACGAAATCATTCAGGTTCATCCCAATGTATTGGGAATCACCGGCGCACATGCGTATGAAGAGGTGTTGTCGCAGGTCCACCAGCATTTGCCACCCAAGCCACAGCACAATCCATTCACTGATCTGGTGCCGCCACAAGGTATCAAACTGACTCCGCGTCATTATGCTTATTTGAAAATATCGGAAGGTTGCAATCATTCTTGCAGTTTCTGCATTATTCCGGATATGCGCGGCAAACTGGTGAGTCGCCCCATCGGACAAGTAATGGGTGAAGCAGAACGCCTGGTAAAAGCTGGTGTGAAGGAGTTGTTGGTTATTTCGCAAGACACTTCCGCCTACGGTGCTGACATTAAACACCGTACCGATTTCTGGGATGGTCGCCCGCTAAAAACCGATATGTACCAACTTGCCGCTGCTTTGGGTGAGTTGGGTGTATGGGTGCGCTTGCATTATGTGTATCCGTATCCGCATGTGGATAACATTATTCCGCTGATGGCGCAGGGCAAGGTATTGCCTTATCTGGATATCCCTTTTCAACACGCCAGCCCTACCTTGTTGCGCAAAATGCGTCGCCCAGGTCAGGTAGAAAAAACCCTGGAGCGTATTAAAAGTTGGCGCGAGCAAGTACCAAACCTCACCATTCGTTCAACTTTTATTGTGGGGTTCCCGGGTGAGACGGAAGAGGACTTCCAGGAGTTATTGAACTTCCTGGAGGAAGCGCAACTGGATCGTGTTGGTTGCTTCCAGTATTCCCCTGTCGATGGCGCCAAGGCGAACGATTTACCCAATCCTGTGCCTGATGAAATCAAACAAGAACGCTATGATCGTTTCATGCAATTACAGCAACGAATTTCGACTGAACGCTTGAAACTCAAAGTAGGTCAAACATTACAGGTGTTGATCGATGAGGTTGATGAAGAAGGTGCAATTGGTCGCTGTTTTGCGGATGCACCCGAAATCGACGGTTGTGTTTATTTAAATGGCGAAGAAGATGTAAAACCGGGTGATCTTGTGAATGTATTGATCGAACATTCGGATGAATATGACCTTTGGGGTTCAACGGTTTAAAAAATCCCAAAAAAATCCCCTGTTCGCCACAAGTGACAGGGGATTTTTTTATGGGCTATAGTAATTCAATTGGTTCTGGAGCTTGTTATGGCTGAAGTCCAGCATTTACCCCGGCAGCATAAATTTGTGATTCAACAGGATGGTGGAGAAGACGCGGTGCTCGCGTATCACTTATCCACACAAGGTAACAACCACTCAGTGGATTTTTACAGTACCTATGTTCCACCGGCATTGCGTGGTAAAGGCCTTGCGGAGAAATTAGTGTACTCTGGATTAAAATGGGCAAAGGAGCAGGGTTTTCATATTGAGGCCAGTTGCTGGTATGTAGCGAAATTTATTCGCTAACGGTAATCAAGGAATTTATCTATGCCAACGCGAGGCTTTACTTTAATTGAGCTGCTGATAGTCATGGCGATTATTGCCATTCTCGCGTTGTTGGCTCTGCCATCACCTGATCCTGCAATCGCCCGCAAGCAAGTTGTTGAATCGATCGAGTTAATCGAAGACTATAAAAAGTTGGTAGCCTTTTATCATAAAAGTGCACAGGTCTTTTTGAAAAATAACCAGGAGGCAGGCATTCCTGCCGCTGATAAAATTTTAGGTAATTATATTGATCGTGTTGATATGGAAAATGGTGCTTTTCATTTACATTTTGGCAATAAGGCCCACGCTTCTATAAAAAATAAAACATTAAGTATTCAACCGATTGTAGTTATAGGGTCACCGCAAAGCCCGATCTCCTGGATTTGCGGTAGGGCAGTTGCACCTGATGGAATGCAAGCTGTGGGTGAAAATAGAACGGATATAGAAATAAAAAATTTGCCCTTAAATTGCCGGATATAAATACGTCAGTTTTTCACGCGTTTTTTTGTTAAAGTACCCGCCATAATTTTTTGGTAAAAGGTTGTATGTATGGCAATGTCTCATAGTGCTGTTTCTCCCCAGTCAATTCCCCAGGTTAAAAATATTATTGCGGTGGCGT
Source organism: Cellvibrionaceae bacterium (assembly GCA_021151825.1). Classification (GTDB taxonomy): domain Bacteria; phylum Pseudomonadota; class Gammaproteobacteria; order Pseudomonadales; family Cellvibrionaceae; genus Cellvibrio. The sequence continues at coordinate 250,001 of JAGKWQ010000002.1, read as the reverse complement.
CGGGCAAGGGCGGGGTAGGTAAATCTACTACGGCGGTAAATCTGGCGTTGGCTCTTGCCGCAGAAGGTGCACGTGTTGGTATTCTGGATGCGGATATTTACGGCCCCAGCCAGCCACATATGTTAGGTATAGGCCAGCGTCGCCCGGAGATCGTCGGTGAGCCAGGCAAGCAACAGATGGTGCCGTTGCAAGCGTATGGAATTCAATCTATTTCCATGGGGTATCTGGTTACTGAAGAAACACCTATGTTATGGCGTGGCCCTATGGCGACAGGGGCGTTGCAACAATTATTGATGCAGACTCGTTGGGATAATCTGGATTATCTGGTTATCGATATGCCCCCCGGTACTGGTGATATTCAAATTACCCTTGCGCAAAAAGTGCCGGTAACTGGTGCGGTTATTGTGACTACACCACAAGACATTGCGTTGCTTGATGCGAAAAAAGGCATTGAAATGTTTCGCAAAGTGAATGTACCGGTATTTGGTGTTGTGGAGAATATGGCGATTCATATTTGCTCCAACTGTGGCCATGAAGAACACATTTTTGGCGCTGGTGGTGGTGAACGTATTGCACGGGATTATCACACCGAATTGCTGGGTTCCTTGCCGTTGGATTTATCAATCCGCGCTGATGCTGATGCCGGTAAACCTTCCGTAGCGGCAAACCCGGATTCTGCCATCAGCCAGCGTTACCGTGATATTGCACGCAAATTAATTGTGAATGTGGATGCTCACAATGCGCAGGCAAATGGTTTTCCTGATATAGAAATAGCGGATGATTAATAGCAATTTAATTGTGATGTATAGATAGCCCGATTTGCTGGTCAAATCGGGCTTTTTTATAACTGGAAATACAGGATTTTTTATGCGCTCCCTGCACGGATTACTGATGGTAATTGCTTGGTTAATGTGTTGCCCGTTGGTCGCTACAGCGGGAACTTATCAAACTCTGAAAGAAAGCTGCGATGGTTTTCCACAATTGCCGGTTGTGAGCGTAGATGGGACCTGCGTGGGGTTAGTGGTACAGCGTACAGGGCAACCTCTTTTAAAAATGCCACGCAGCCTGATTCAAACTGCAGACAATAAATTATTGATTGTTGATATGGGTGCATGGGTAAGCAAGCGCGGACAGTTACTTGTATTGGATTATAAAAAAACAACCGTTCCTGTTAAAGTTTTGCTCTCACAATTAAATCTACCGCATAAAATTTTGTTCGGTCCCAAGGGGAAAATTTATATTGCGGAGGCTAATCGTATCCAGCGTTTTGAGTGGAAAAATGGTGAGATATCCAATTTGCAAACTGTGGTCGATAATCTTCCTTACCATGCTGAGTATTTGCATCCTCTTAAAAATTTTATTTTTGATGCGCAAGGAAATTTATTGGTTAATATCGGTAGTTCTTCTGATCGCTGTGAAAAGAAAGTTTCGTTAACGGATTGCGTAAACGGTGTGGAGGCAAGCATTCGTCGCTATCACTACAATAAGGATACCGACAGTTTTTCAAAAGACTATGAGATGGTTGCGCGAGGGTTGCGTAATTCAATGGCGCTGGCAATTCATAGTTCCGGGACTTTTTTGCAAGCTGAAAATAGTCTGGATTTTCCCGATGCCAATGAGCCTTATGAAGAATTAAATATTATTCAACAAAATAAGTTTTATGGCTGGCCCCTGTGTTACAACCGAAATGTGAGTATTGAGGGTAATGATTGCCATGAGGCTAATTACCAGCAGCCATGGACTTTATTGCCACCTCACGTAGCACCGCTGGATATGCTTTATTATCAACATACTAAATTGCCTCAGCTGGCGAATAAATTGTTAATGAGTTGGCATGGTTATCGGGTGATTGGCAATCGTTTGGTGGCTTATGAGATTGATAAACAGGGACGGCCAAAGTTACAGCAACAGGCTTATTTCTGGCGTGCACCCGACCAGCCTGATGGGAAATATACCCGGCATTTGATGCAACCCAAAGGCGGGTTTGGCAGTGAAAACAATTCGAGCGAAAACGTTGCGCAACATCAGGAAATTATTTCGCAGTGGCACCCTTTACCAGGTGTCAGACCTGAAGGTGCGCCAGTAGGTTTAACCCAGGCTAACGACGGCAGTGTATTTATTGTAGATGATCGCAATGCGGCAATTTTACGTTTATCCAATGGCAAAACTTATCGTCCGCAACAGTCTTTATCAGTTTCTGTACACGAGGTATCAAAAATATCATTGAAGCCACCACAAAAAGTAAATGCACTTTTGCAACAGCGTTGTGCTCATTGCCATGTCGAATTAGTTAAAGACACCGCACAGTTATTAAACTCTAATTACTGGCTGCAGCATGTTGATGGTAAATATACCTTGTTAGAGCAACGCGTATTTATGGATAAATTACGGCCCATGCCAGCAGATAGACAGCTGACTCCTGCTGAAAAATCGATATTGAAAAATTGGCTGGATACCATTTAGCAATTTTTTCCGTGAATTACTGGCAATAAAAAGGCCCTCAATTGAGGGCGTTTTTATTGGATTGAATCAATCTGTGGCAAGGATTAAAACGTTGGCAATTCATCCAATGTGATCATATTGGCGTGATTGTAAACGTTGGTTTTATGCGCACTCGTATTGTAATAATCACCGCTCCAGAAATTATCTTGATGGGTGTTTGATTCCAATGTTGTTTCGTTGAAATTGCCATCATTCCAGGTCATAAACCATAGCCACCTGGCGCCATCGGCAGCCATTTTGTCCGGGTCAGGAATGTAGCTGTTTTCGCTCAGTGCAATTAATTTTTCCTCTGCGGAATATTTTCGCGCTTGCGTGTAAGTGGCAATTTGCGATTTGTAGGTTTTATTGTCGGTGCTGTCATAAATATCATGACTGGTAATATCTACCACGTCATCGCCAGGATACCAGGCTGCATTTTGACCATTCCAAACCCATAACAAGTTATGAAGGCCGTGATAATTCACTAATCGATCATACATGTGGCGCCATAGCAGTATTTGCGCAAAAGCTTGAGGCGCGTTGTCGGTACGTATGCGTCCCCACCAGAACCAACCGTCGCCATTATTTCCTGAGGCTTCATGCAAAGGGCGCCAAAGCACAGTTACGCCTGCGTCATTTAATTTTTTCAATTCGATCGCAATTAAATCGATGCCCGCATTGATTTGACTATAGGCCGTACTGCTTGCGTCTAATGCCCCATCTTTAACTGGAATCTGGAAGTTTGTATCTTTGGTATAAAACCGGGCCTCATTCACGTTGGTTGTATTGAGCAGGGCCGGATCGCGCCAGTGCCATGCAAAAGTAACCAGCCCCCCTTTATTTGCGTAGGCGATGGCTTCTTCGGTTTGTTTGATGCCTTCAATCCAATTGGCGGTCATTCCGTAATTCATAAAGTCATAACCCATCAGTGCTGGATATTTGCCGGTGTCTTTATGTACACGCCCGGCCATATCAATAGCATCTTTCCAGGTGAGATCTTGTTGTCCGGTCAGCGTCTGTTTGCCTTCTATGCTGCGGAGATAAGTGTAAATCGCGCGAGTTTTTGCTGTTGCATTTGTGTCTACAGGTATTGTACGGCCTGTAATTGAGGGGAGGTTGGTGCGTTTAGCCGGGCAGAAACTGGCAGCAATACAATATTTTCCATTCTCATAGCCCCAGCCGCCCTGATTCTGGCTACAGATTGCCCAGGATTTACCATCTACCTGGCAATTCTGCGCAATAGCGATACTTGAGCTGTTCGCTGATGAGAAGCTTGATGTGCTCATAGCAGTAGAGCTGGATGTGCCGAAGCTGGAACTACTGGTTGATGTTGCTTTGCTAGTGGCTATTCCTGGTGTGCTGCTACTGTTTCCGCCGCCGCTGCCACCACACGCTGTAAGGGCAATGGTGATCCCGATGGCAAAAGGAATTGCCAATAAATTTGAATGCTTCATTATTTCTCCGCGCTTTTTATGCTTATTTGGGTGAGATTCTCTCTGGTCGCCGGTCTTTCATCTGATGATGTAACCGGTTACTTTTAGTATATAGATGTAACCGATTTCACGATAGGGTGACGTTAAAGTAATCATTTGGTCGCGGTGTCAGCGTGCGCTATATAGCCGATGGGGGTTGCGATTTGGCCTGAGTCGCCATCTCATGTAGAATGCGCGCCTCGCTTTTTCTGCCTGTTTCAGGCCTAAACCCGGACTAAATTACGCCTAATCATGGAAATTAATCCTTTATTACTTGCCCTTAAAGACCTTACCGACCGCACTAATGTGCTTAGGGGGTATCTTTGACTACGATCTTAAAAAAGAACGTTTAGCAGAAGTTGAACTTGATCTCGGTGAGCCTTCTGTTTGGGAGAATCCCGAACGTGCCCAGGCATTAGGGCGTGAACGTTCATCTTTAGAGATGGTGGTAAAAACTATCGATGACCTGGATAACGGTGTACGCGATTCCCGTGAATTGCTGGATATGGCTGTCGAGGAAGACGACGAATCCATGGTGGCCGATGTGCAGGCTGAATTGGATCGTCTTGATAAACAATTGGGTGTGTTGGAATTTCGCCGTATGTTTTCCGGCGAGACTGATGCAAACAATGCCTATCTGGATATTCAATCCGGTTCCGGTGGTACTGAAGCACAGGATTGGGCCGAAATTGTTTTGCGTATGTATTTGCGTTGGGGTGAAGCCAAAGGTTTTAAAGTTACACTTGAAGAAGTATCGGCAGGCGACGTGGCTGGTATCAAAAGTGCGACAATTTATTTTGAAGGTGAATACGCCTTCGGCTGGTTACGCACCGAAACCGGTGTACACCGTTTAGTGCGTAAATCGCCGTTCGATTCTGGTAACCGTCGTCACACGTCATTCTGTTCGGTATTTGTATCGCCAGAAATCGATGACAATATTGAAATTGAAATCAATCCCGCCGACTTGCGTATCGATACCTACCGTGCGAGTGGTGCCGGTGGTCAGCACATCAACAAAACTGACTCAGCGGTGCGTATTACCCATATACCCACCAATATTGTCGTGCAATGCCAAAACGAGCGTTCGCAACATGCCAACCGCGACAAAGCGTACAAAATGCTCCGTGCAAAAATGTATGAGCAGGAAATGCAAAAGCGCAACGCGGAAAAACAGGCGATGGAAGATAATAAATCCGACATCGGTTGGGGTAGCCAAATTCGTTCTTACGTATTGGATGACTCGCGCATTAAAGATTTGCGCACAGGTGTTCAGACTTCCAACACCCAGGCAGTGTTGGATGGCGATTTAGATCAATTTATTGTTGAAAGCCTCAAAGCCGGTTTGTAATTTATTTTTTGTTGGGTCAATCCTTAATTTTTTCAGCCCTAAACCTTTTATTAAATATCAGTGAAGACTATGAGCAACGAAATCAACTCAGCACAGCCAGATGCACAAGCACATGACGAAAATAAATTAATTGCGGAGCGCCGCCAGAAGCTGTCTGCAATTCGTGAAAAGGGCAATGCATTTCCGAATGATTTCCGTCGTGGTGACAAGAGCGTTGATCTGCAAGCGCAGTTTGGTGAAAAAACCAAAGAAGAATTGGAAGCACTGAATCATGTGGTGAGTGTTGCCGGTCGTATCATGGCAAAACGTGGCCCGTTTATGGTGGTGCAGGACGGCGAAGGCTCGATCCAGTTGTATGCTGATAAAGCGGCACAAGAAGTTATTAAAGATAAATGGGGTTTGTGGGATATCGGCGATATCGTCGGCGTTAAAGGTGCATTACACAAATCAGGAAAAGGAGATTTGTACGTAAATCTGGAAGAGTATCAATTACTCACCAAGTCCTTGCGCCCGTTGCCGGATAAATATCACGGTCTGAGTGATCAGGAGATTCGTTATCGTCAACGCTATGTGGATCTGATTGTAAATCCGGAAGTGCGCGATACTTTCCGTTTGCGTTCACAATGCATCAGTTTTATCCGTAATTACATGATTGGTTCTGGCTTTATGGAAGTGGAAACGCCGATGCTGCATGTAATTCCCGGTGGTGCATCAGCCAAGCCGTTTATCACGCATCATAATGCGTTGGATATGGATATGTTCCTGCGTATTGCGCCGGAATTGTATTTGAAGCGTTTGGTTGTAGGTGGCTTCGAACGCGTATTTGAAATTAACCGTAACTTCCGCAATGAAGGCGTTTCAACTCGCCACAATCCTGAATTTACGATGATGGAGTTCTATCAAGCCTACGCTGATTACAAAGACCTGATGGATTTGACTGAAGATTTGCTGCGTAAATTGTGTGTTGAAGTTACCGGCGGCACTGTATTGAAATATCAAACCAGTGAATATGATTTTGGTAAGCCGTTCGCACGTTTGTCAGTGTTTGATTCAGTATTGCAATACAACCCGCAAATTACACGTGAACAATTAAGCACTATTGAAGGCGCAACCAAGGCCGCTAAAGATTTGGGTATTGAAGTAAAAGATTCTTATGGTCTTGGCAAAATTCATATCGAAATTTTTGAAGAGACTGTTGAGCATAAACTTGATCAGCCAACTTTTATCACTGAATATCCAATCGAAGTATCGCCATTAGCGCGTCGCAACGATGAAAATCCGGCAGTGACTGATCGTTTTGAGTTCTTTATTGGTGGTCGCGAATTGGCAAACGGTTTCTCTGAGTTGAACGATGCGGAAGATCAGGCTGAACGTTTCATGCAACAAGTGCGTGAAAAAGACGCGGGTGATGATGAAGCTATGCATTACGATGCCGATTTTGTGCGTGCACTGGAATACGGTTTGCCGCCAACAGCAGGCGAGGGCATAGGTATTGATCGATTGATTATGTTATTTGCCAATGCGCCATCGATTCGCGATGTATTGCTTTTCCCTCATATGAGACCTGAATAACGTTTCATAAATGTGAGCAAAAATAGCGCCTTTTTGGCGCTATTTTTTTATGTGTGCGCTATAAAAGTGATGTATGAGATGAACTACAGGGAATAGTTTTGTGCACATTAATACGATGTAAGCAAAATAATGTGCCAATGCACATTTCATTATCAAAAGGCTTGCATTGAGTAAAAGATGAACTTATTCTCTCCGCCAGTCGCTTGTCCTGAAGTATGTTTGTCCTCCCGCCTGTACCAAATTTCCCTGACGTTAAGTTGTTGTAATAGTTTCGGGGTTTTAGTGCCTGCAAATGACAACGTTGACAATCGCTGCCCGGCGAATATTTAAAGGATCATCCACATGCAAATACCAGCGACGGTGAGAGAGTTTGCTGCTATTCGCCACACCCATCTCCTTAACTAACGATAATGAAAGGATAGGTAACTTCGATGAAGAAAATAATTTCACTGGGGGCGCTGCTTGGCGTATCCCTGTTATCAACTGAAGTATTTGCAGTCAATTGCACTGGCTTACCGCAATGGAACAGCACCAGTGTGTATACCCAGGGAACCAAGGTACAGCACACCAATCGCGGTTACACAGCTGCTTATTGGACGCAAAATAATAATCCAACAAACTTTTCCGGCCCGTGGCAACAGTGGGTTGATAATGGGGCGTGTGATAGTGTGAGCTCCAGCACCCCAAGCTCTGTGGCTCCAAGCAGTTCATCTCGCCCAAGCTCCAGTTCGGTAGCCCCGAGCAGTATCCCATCATCCAGCTCCGTATCATCTGTAAGCTCCAATGGCGGTGTGTGCGCGAGTTATGTCGCTGGAACCAGTTACAGCCTTGGCGCTGTAGTCACTAATGCTGGCGGTGTTTATACCTGTACGGTTCCGGGCTGGTGTGCATCAACAGCGACTTGGGCTTATGCTCCGGGAACAGGAACTTATTGGCAACAAGCCTGGAGTGCGGGCGGCAATTGCACCGGTGTTAGCTCATCAAGCGTAGCCACATCGCGTTCAAGCTCTTCAGCGCCAAGCAGTATTCCGTCTTCATCTTCACGCTCCAGTGCTTCTTCTATCAACAGTGTTTCTTCTTTCAGTAGCAGTTCGGTTGCTCCAACTGGTAAAGAATTGGTTGGTTATTGGGAAAACTGGCATTGGCCATTAGAGGAAATGACATCAATTCCAAACTACACCGTATTGAATATTTCTTTCCCAAGAATTAATGCGGATGGTTCGATTTTCTTCAGTAACGAAGGTGGTTATCAAAATAACCCGACCGCACAACAAATTGCTGCAGCAAAAGCGCAAGGTAAAAAAGTATTGCTGTCGATTGGTGGCGCTAACGCAACCTTCGTTTTGAATAATCAAACACAAGAAGATAATTTCGTAAATTCATTTATTGCGATTAAAGATCAATTCGGTTTGGACGGTATTGATATTGATACCGAGAAAGGTTTACACACCAATCCAAATGCGCAAATCAGTTTAACCAGCCCGCAATACTCAGCTGATTACCTTGCGCGCGCGATCAAACGTTTGAAAGCGCGTTACGGTTCCGGCTTCTTGTTGACCATGGCTCCGGAAACTGCACATACCATCGGTTCTAACCTTCCCGGTAATTGGTTAGGCCAATATAACTGGGGTGTGTACGTGCCGTTGATTAACGCATTGCGCGATGACATCAGTTGGATCCAAATGCAGTACTACAACACCGGTGCAATGCCAGGTAAAAATGGTCAGTTCTATAACTCAGCTACGCAAGATGGCTTGGTTGCCTGGACTGAGGCATTGATCGAAGGCTTCCAAATCGGAAGTACCGGTGTAAGTTACCTCGGCTTGCCATCCAGCAAAATTATCATTGGCTTGCCAGCGTCTACTGCACCAACTGCAGCGGGTAGTGGTTACACCAACCCGACTGTAGTGAAAGCAGCTGTGCGTTGCTTGCGTTCCGGTGATTGTGGTAGCGGTTACAAGCCTGCTAAAACTTATCCGGATTTGCGCGGACTGATGGCTTGGTCTACTTATGAAGATTACCTGACTGGCTATGCTTTCTCTAATGCGGTTAAAGCATGTGCATTGAATAATCAGTGTAACTAATCAGTTGTTTGGTAAATAAAAATCCCCGCCGATAACATCGGCGGGGATTTTTTTATGGTAGAAGTTTATTCAGCTTGTAATATTGGGAATGATGGTTTTACCAAGGGCTTCCGCTTTAAGCCCGTTACTGATCGCTGTGACCATTATTCAATCGGTCCGTAATAATTGAGCCATCCATAAAAAATAAAAATTTGTAGTGCAAATTTGCCCTAACAGTTTTGCAGGTGCAATTCCCTGGGTAGTTCCAAACGAATGTGCTGTTTACTAATAGGGCAACGAAACTCCAATTTATACGCAAGAAGCTGCAATGGTGTTTTACTGGCTGTGCCATAAACCCTGTCTCCAATGATGGGGTGACCAATCCCGGAGAGATGGCGGCGAATTTGATGCTTGCGCCCCGTTTCAATTAATACTTCTACCAGCGTTGATGAGTGACCATCGTTAATCGTTGTTGTATTGACGATGCTGACGGAGTCTTTTCCATCCAAAGCCTGGTCAATTCGCAAGTCATTTGCAATCAGCTCGCCTATTACTTGCGCTTGATAATATTTTTTCAGATCGCGTGTTTGAAACAGTTGTGAGAGCAGGGCAGCGGCTTGTGAATCATGTGCAATCATCATCAAGCCGGCAGCATCCGCATCTAACCGGTGGATAAGAAAGCATTCGCGATTGCGTTCAAGTTCAACCCATCGCAATAAACTACAGTGATCCCCCCATTGAGAGCCCTGGGCCAACATACCGTGAGGTTTGTACCAAATGCTATAGCGACCCTGGTCAGCCATTAATTGGCCTGCAGGGGGCGTGCGAGAAAGTACTTGTTCGTCATAGTAAAGTTGGATACGAGTACCTTGAGGTAAGGCTTTGGTTGCGCGACGCAAACGCACCTGTTTTCCCTTAAGCATCCACCAGCAGGCACCCTTATTCATTGCATCTTTAATACGTGCCTTGGGTAAGCCGGTTTTTTCGGCAAGAAAATCTACTGCAGTTTGCGTAGAAGTCGTGGTTGTAAAATCAAAAGTGCTTGGCATTTTGGTAAACTGCGATCCCATTTGAAAAGCTAACTAGTAGCGCGAGGCATCTGTGGCCGAAAAAGCAACAATCTATAAGGCGAACCTGACCCTGTCGGATATGGATCGCAATGTCTATGGTGATTTCAATTTGACTATCGCCTTACATCCATCTGAAACCATCGAGCGCATGATGGTGCGCATTCTAGCCTTTTGTTATCGCGCTGCGGAGAATTTAACCTTTACCAAAGGGCTTTCCTCCATGGAGGAGCCGGATTTATGGCTCAAGCATGATAACGGCACTATTCTGGAGTGGATTGAAGTAGGGCAGCCCGCGCCGGATCGGTTGAAGAAAGCGTCCGGCCAATCGCAAACTGTAAAAGTATTCAGTTATGGGCGCGGAATGGATGTTTGGTGGAAAACTAATACTGCTGCGATTCGCGCCTTACCCAAAGTGGAAATTCATTCCTTTGCTGCCGATGAATTACAACAGTTGGTTTCGCTTGCGGATAAAACGATGAACCTGACGGTGACCATTACTGAAACGATTGCTTATATTTCTTCGGCGACCGAAAACATCACTATTCATTTGCGCGAAATGGAGTAACTCATGATAAACAACATGAATGTCCCGCAAGCTTTTATTGTTGATATCACACTGGAAAATGCCCAACAGTATTTAATTGATGAATCTTTCCAGCGTCCGGTAGTAATTGATTTCTGGGCAGATTGGTGTGCGCCGTGTAAAAATTTAATGCCGATTTTGGAAAAACTTGCCAATGAATATGCTGGTGAATTTTTATTAGCAAAAGTGAACGCTGACGATCCGCAAACGCAAATGATCGGTGCGCAATTTGGTGTGCGCAGTTTGCCAACAGTAATGATTATGAAAGACGGGCAACCGATAGATGGTTTTGCCGGCGCTTTACCCGAAGTGCAAGTGCGCGAAGTATTGGCTAAATATTTGCCGAAACCCTGGGAAGCGTCATTGGCCAAGGCTACAGCATTTATCGCAGAAAATAATTTTGCTGATGCGTTGCCATTGTTGCGTGAGGCATACGAAGTTTCTGGTGAATTGCCATCCATTAATTTGTTAATAGCGCAATGTTATCTTGAGTTGAATCGTGTTGATAATGCGGAAGTCATTTTATCTACAATCAAAATGGCGGATCAGGATGCGCTTTACGAGCAATTACAATCGCGCATTGAGTTGATGAAACAGGCTGCAAAAACTCCGGAGCTGGCAGCGCTGGAAACTGCTCATTTACAAACACCAGAGGATTTGCAAATACGTTACGAGCTGGCGTTGCAATATCATCAAGAATCCCAGCATCGTCAGGCATTGGAGCACTTGTTACATATTCTGCGTAAAGATCGTAACTTTGCCGAAGGGGAGGCCCGTAAAACCTTTAATGGCATTCTTACTGCGCTGGGAAAGGGCGATCCGCTAGCGATTGAGTTTCAACGTAAGTTATTTACGTTGCTTTACTAGGTTTTACCCCGCGGTAAATGGTCGGTGGAACTAAAAGCCGTTACACTGCCAAGGTATGTAAAAGCGGATGAATCCAATGAGTCCGTTGCAATCATTTGCCTGTGGGCAATTCAGTTTTCCTGGTGCCTGCCAATGGCACCAGTGCCAGAGGGCCAAGATCCACAATGTATAAACGCTATTCCCTGATTGCACTCCTGAGCCTTTGTGTGGCCTTTGTGGGGTGTGGCAAAGATGATCAGGATTTATCTGAACTTCCTGCATTCTGTAAACAGGAAAAAGGCAAGTTGTATCTCAAACAAGGCTCCTTACGCATGGAAATCATGCCGAACGTTGCGGGCCGAATATCCTCACTCAAATACGACGGCCACGAAATTCTGGTGCCTATTGTCGACTTTGATAAAAATACGGATTGGGGAACAGTATTGTGGTCCAGCCCGCAAGCGGAATGGCAATGGCCTCCCATTGATGTCCTGGATAGCAAACCCTACAAATTGAGCGTGAAGGGCGACCGGGTTACGCTGACCAGTGAAATAGATCCAAAAACCGGTTATCAATTCAGTAAGACTTATATGCCTGCTGGCGAAGATCGGGTTGCGGTAACCTACCGGATTTTTAATCATTCCAAACACGAAAAAAGTGTTGCACCGTTAGAGGTAACTCGTTTGCCTTCATCGGGAACGTTGTTTTATCCCCGTGGTGATACCGATCCGATTAGCGGAATTTTTTATCCGCTTGATGTACAAGCAATTGATGAGTTGACCTGGTTTGATTATGACCGGAAAAAAATTCGCACGGATCATCATAAAATTATGCAAGATGGTAAAGAAGGCTGGGTTGCTTATATCGACAAGGGTTATTTGTTGATGAAAGAGTTTGTGGATAATCCGCCCTCTGCTATTGCTGAAGGTGAACGCGAGATAGAAATATTTGCTCACGTAGAGCATGTTTTTATTGAAATGAAACAACAAGGTGCGGCAGTAAACCTGAACACCGGCGAGCATTTGGAATGGACTGTGATCTGGCATGTGAAAAAACTGCCGGATGAATTGATTCGCAATCCTGAGCCGCATGCGTTGGCTGATTTTGCGCGTAGCCTGTTATAAGGTCGGCGGCAACGGACTCAAATAAAAAATCGCCGGTTAACGGCGATTTTTTTTGGTTTTAAGTTTGCGAATTCGATCGGCTTCTTCTTTCTCCAGACGCTTTTTCTCATCGTCAGCTTTAGCTTGGGCAACTTCCTCTTGTGTCATTTCCGGTGTTTCCCAACTAATCGGCCCCAATAACCCTGAACGCAATTCGTTAATTAATAATGACGATACTTTCTGGATGTCCACGCCACCACCTTTACGGGTACAGCCGCGTTTAAAGCCGATTGCATCCAACAATTCCAGATCAGTTTCCGGCAATTCAGTTAACCCGTAACGTGTTTTTATTGCATCCGGATAGGCTTTTAATAAGTATTCTGCAGCGTAGAGTGCGATATCAGCATAATCAAAAACGGTATCTTTAATTGCGCCGGTAATCGCCAGGCGATAACCACAAGAGGGTGGTGACAGCTTTGGCCATAAAAATCCGGGGGTATCAGTTAACAGGATTCCGTTTTCCAATTTGATTTTTTGTTGCGCCTTGGTTACGCCGGCTTCATTACCGGTTTTGGCAATAACACGGCCGGCGAGGGTGTTAATAATGGTGGATTTACCCACATTGGGTATGCCCATAATCATTGCTCGCGCGGGGCGAACTTCTTTCTGGCGCTCGCTTACCAGGTTCATGCAGACGCTTAACAAATTGCGAATTTGATCTGGACGCTGCTGGCTGACGGGCAGGGCTTTAACGCCTTTTTCCGTTTCCATTTTTTCTACCCACAACGCAGTAATTGCCGGATCGGCAAGGTCGGCTTTGTTGAGCAATTTGATTAGCGGTGTATCGCCACGCAAGCTGGGGACCAGCGGATTTTCACTGGAAAATGGAATGCGTGCATCGATAACTTCAATAACCACATCCACGTGAGGCATGACTTCCGCAATTTCTTTGCGGGCCTTGTGCATGTGGCCGGGGAACCAGTTGATTGTTGACATGAAATACCTGAAAGCAGAATCAGTAAATGAAGCGGGAATTAATAGCGATTAAAATGAATCGAGTTTTTCACTGGTATCAAAATGATGGAGCAACAGACATTCATCATCGCTTTCACCTTCGCAAATCACCACGCAAAAAGGTGCAAGTTTCGGGGCGTAATCTGTATCGGCAAAGAGCGAGGGCTGCAATTCTTGCCATAGTTGCGCCGGGAATTCGGTAAAGAAATTGAAGCTTAAAAACAGCTTTCCTTTCTCCTCAATGGCATCTACCTCCGGTGAGCGTACCGGGCGCACACGGCGTAAAAACTCCTCCCGGTCAAACTCCCGGGCGAATTTGGGTTGGATCTGAAAACTGATGCAATGCATGGCAAATCTCGCAGGTTTGCTGTAGTGGCGGGAATTATACGCAATGACGCTGCATCAGGTTGCTAATTTCTGCGCGTTAAGAAGATTAAACGCTGCTTTTGCCAATAGGGAAAGAAACCGGTTTCAGCTATGATGCGTGCCGGGTACTCCAGTCAAACTTTTCGTCATCCCCTGGCGGTCATTATCGTGTCTTCTCCCTTATTTCGGCCTTTGGCGCTAGGCATTTATGCGCTTTTCTTTACTGCGGGGCTGGTGGGTGCTCTGGTATTGCCAACGCTCAGTTTGTTTTTGGCCAAGGAGATCGGTGTGCGTCCATTATTGGTGGGCGGTGCTTTTGCAGGGGTGGCGATGGCGGGTATTGCTTACAACCATTTCATTGGGCACTGGTCAGATAAGCTAACAGATCGCCGCCCTTTGATTGCCTTCTTTTGTCTGTTGGGCAGTGTTTCCTGTTTGGTATTTGCATTCTCACGTAATTATTGGCTGGTCGCCTTTACGGCGATATTTTTGCTTAGCCTATCCATGGTGTCTTTCTCGCAAATTATGGCCTACAGCCTGGATTACGCAGAGGCAGAAATTCCGGTAGAGCGTATTCCATTGTTTAATGCGATTATGCGCGCGCAAATCGCCTTTGCCTGGGTAGCAGGCCCTCCGGCCGGATTTTTGCTTGCTACCAATTTTGGTTTTGATGTGAGTTATGGAATAGCTGCGTTGCTTTATATTTTGCTAGCCATTGCTACCTTCCAATTGTTGCCGCGCTTGCCGGCGAAGCAAAAAAACCTGACTGAATCGGGTGAACAAATTGCCTTAGCTCCTTTGTCATCAGCGATAAAACAATCGTTAATCATTTGCGCCTTGGGGTTTTCGCTTCTTTGGGGGGCTAACAATGCTTATCTCATTAGTTTGCCTATTCACCTTAAAGATAATTTGAATCTGGATGCCCAATGGATGGGGTGGGTGATGGGAACCACTGCTGCATTGGAAGTGCCATTTATGTTATTGGCTGGCCATTACGCTAGCCGCTTTCGCTTGATTACCTTGATTCGCTGCGCGGGTATCGCTGCACTGATTTTGTATGTCGGCGTTTATTTTGCCGATCAACTTTGGCATTTGTTTGCATTGCAAATTTGCAATGCAATTTTTATCGGTGTGCTTGCCGGATTGGGCGTATCAGTCATTCAGGATTTGATGCCAGGGCGTTCCGGTGCTGCATCAGGGCTTTATACAAATACGACGCATATCGGCAATTTGCTCAGCAGTTTGATGGTGGGCGTTGTTGCAGATTATTTTGGTTATCACCAGGTTTTCCTGGCGAATATCTTGCTGGTTGTTGTCGCTATTTGGGCATTCGGTAAGGTGAGGACTTCACGGGAAATAGCGGCAGCCGGGTGATATTTGTTAAACAAATTTTTTTTCAGTTGCCGCGTTTTATTAATGTTGCTGACTTAATCCTCATCCTCATTGAGGAGCTTTTCCAAATCATCAACGCTCATTGCAAATAACCTATGTCGCAATTCGCTTTCGATTTGCGGCATCATGCTTTTAATCACTTCATCAACCAGATGTTGACGTGGATGATTAATTTTATGCGCAACATTTTTGGTTGCGTTGAGGATTTTTTTTGCGGTTTCATATTCGAATAACGGCGGTGGATTATTACCATGCAAGCGTTCGCGGATATGTTGCGGTAAAAAAGGATTCTCACCGGACGCTTTCGCCAATGGGCGAGAAGTTTGTAGCGGGTTGGTTTGTAGAGGATTGGTTTGTAGTGAAATGTTTTGAGGTTGACTGGTTTGTAATGGATTGGTCGGTTGCTGGTGAGTTGGTGTGCTCAAATGCGACGCAAAGCCATGTCGTTTATTGTCTGTTTCTGTCGTGTGGATAGTAGTGTTGTTTGTGATCTTCCCTGATTCCTCAAACAATGAAGCTTGTCCAGGCAAAACGGATTCGTGACTGGTATAGGGCGATGCACGTAAGGACGACTGCTGTTGGTTACCCGGTTCCTCAAGAACGAATTCGGTTTCCTGCAGGATTGGAATGTCATCCTCTTCCAATAGTAGTCCTTTGATGGATTCGAGCTCCTGCAAAATTTCGGCTTTGGTTTTATTTGAATTGGCCATGATATTTACAAGTATCCGGTTTCTGGTAGCTATAATTTTCTTGTTTCTATGGGGTAGCCACGGCTTTTATAAAAGCTGTAGCGTTCGCGGCTGGTTGCCAGCATCTGTTGTTCCTGGATGACAACTTCACTCACTCGTTCGAAACGGCTGAACCATGCGGGGATCGTGTTGCTCAAGTTAAGCAATAAACCCTGGTGATCGCCAGCTTGATCCCCAAATGTGATTTCAACGGGCGCTGGTTTGCCACCATTGATGAGCTGGTGGGGAACAAAGCTCTCCGGTTTGAAGGTCCACAACAATTCGTCCAGTTTACGAGCATCCGCCTCAGAATCGACAGTAATCAATACGCGCATTCCCATGCGTTGCACTTTTTCTGCCAACTTACATGCAAACAACCAGCGAGCGTCGCTGGTTGCTTCGGGTAATACATAAAAATCAACTTTAGTCACAATCACGCCTGATTCAATAGATATTGCACAAGCAGTGGAACCGGACGGCCAGTGGCACCTTTGGCTCCACCGGAACGCCATGCGGTACCGGCGATATCCAAATGCGCCCAGGCGAATTTTTTGGCGAAACGCGACAGGAAGCACGCGGCGGTTACGCTGCCGGCTTCGCGACCACCAATGTTGGCGATATCGGCGAAATTACTATCCAGCTGTTTCTGATAGTCATCCCATAATGGCAGTTGCCATGCGCGATCAGCACTTTCTTCGCCTGCTTTCAGTAGCGATTTGGCAAGATCCTCATTGTTGCTAAACAAGCCCGTTGCATGGTTGCCGAGGGCGATCACACACGCGCCGGTCAAGGTTGCGATATCGACTACCGCTTTGGGCTTGAAGCGCTCGGTGTAGGTGAGGGCATCGCACAGCACCAAACGACCTTCGGCATCAGTGTTAAGAATTTCAATGGTTAGCCCCGCCATAGAGGTCACAATATCACCCGGTTTAGTAGCGGCACCGCTCGGCATATTTTCTGTAGTGGCGATAACACCCACCACGTTAATTGGCAGTTGTAATTCAATCAGGGTACGGAAGCTGCCCAATACACTGGCTGCACCGCACATGTCGTATTTCATTTCGTCCATCGCCGGTCCGGGTTTCAGGCTGATGCCACCGGTATCAAAGGTGATACCTTTGCCAACGAGGGCGACCGGCGCATCTTTTTTATTGCCGCCTTTATATTCGAGTACGATCAGTTTCGCGGGTTGGTCACTGCCGGCAGCAACGGAAAGGAGCGATCCCATTCCGAGCTCTTTCATTTGTTTTTCTTCCAGCACATCAACACTGAGCCTGGATTGACCTTTGGCCAACAATTTGGCCTGCTCAGCCAGATAGGTCGGGGTACAGATATTGCCCGGTAAATCCCCCAGATTGCGCGCGAGGTTTACACCTTTGGCAATCGCTTGCCCTAAAATCAGGCCTTTGGTTGCGCTGGCGACTTGATCTTTAGTGGTGCCCAAAACCACTTTTTTCAGCTGTAGGCTGATTTCAGCAGGTTTGCTTTTCAGTGAGTCGGCGCGATATTCCAGCTGGCCCAGATTCTCGGCAATTTGACGAGCCTGCCAGTCGATATCCTGATCCGTTACACTGATTTCCCCCAATGCAAGAGTCACATCAGAACTGGGGGTTGGTTTTAGTGCTTCGCTGATTTTCTGCACGGCGCGACGATAATTTTCTACACTAACACTGCCATCTTTAAGGCCGCCAAAACCTAATATCAACAATCGTTCAGCGGCGATACCTTGCGGATTGAGCAGTAATACGCTTTGTCCCGCTTTACCCTGAAAACCTTCGCGTTTTAACAGCGCCGTTAATTGATGTGCGTCAGCGGCATCAATGCTGCTCGCGCTGGGTGACAATTTAAGCCCTTCATAGGCTGCAACTACCAGCGCATTGGTAGCGTATTTTACCGGGTCGATAACTTTTGCAGAAAACTGGATGCTGGCAGGTTTTGTGGTAGCAGTATTTTTAGCGGCAGTGGATTTCTTGCTGGTGGTTTTTGCGTCACTGGTTTTCTGGACGGCTTTTTTAGCAGAAGTGGAAGCTGAGGTCATAAAAAGTCCCTGGTTTAGGCAAAGGATAATTCGCTCAAGACAAATCGGGCGTTGTACGTGATAATGCCACAATTTTTAGCGACTATGGCGGTGAAATTCCGTTAAAAACGGAACCCTGTCGCTGAATGCAAGTCATTAAGCCATTGTAGTTGATGATTCTGTTTATATTGAGTCTCTTGTTCGGCAAGCATAGTTAAATGTTGCGCAAGTTTTGAACAGGTTGCAGTGATAGCTTTGTTGAACTATCACCGCTAAACACAAACTTGAAAGCACACTTTTGAAGTATCAACTCGCAGGAATATTACGTTGATTATTTTTCGTTATATCGTACGGGATTTATTAATTACCAGCTTCGCGGTGAGCTCCGTTTTGCTAATTATTTTTCTCACCAATAGTTTTGGTCGCTTTCTTACTGATGCTGCGCAAGGAAAGCTTGCAGTGGATGTGTTATTTAAAGTTGTCACTTTTCGTATGCCATACATGCTGGAGTTAATTCTTCCGCTTGGATTTTATCTCGCGATTTTGTTGGCTTACGGGCGTATGTATATTGAAAGTGAAATGGTGGTGCTGTCAGCCTGCGGAATGAGCCATTGGCAACTGCTGCGAATTACTCTGGTTCCCGCTGCCATAGTGGCAGTTATCGTGGCGTTATTTAGTTTCTGGTTGAGCCCGGCGGGCGCATTGATGACCGAACAAACATTGGCAGAACAGCGCAATCGTAGTGAATTTGAGAGTTTGCAAGAGGGGCGTTTCCAGGCGATAGGCCAAGGCAAAGTAATGACCTATGTGGAAAATGTCAGCGATGATAATCAGCGCCTTGAACAGGTTTTTGTTGCACAACGTGATTCAGATACAACATCGTCAGTAGTTGTTGCCCAAACGGGTGAGCAAGCTTTTATTGAGGATTACGGCCAGCGTTATTTGGTATTGCATAACGGTTATCGTTATGAGGGAAGGCCGGGGACCCGTGAATTTAAAGTTACCCAATTTAATGAGTGGGGCAGGTATCTTCCACCAACCACCAGTGTTGCGGAATTTGAACGAGAATCCGATGCAAAAACCACGGCGCAATTATTAAGCGCCGATGATCCAGGTAGCAGTGCAACTTTGCAGTGGCGCATCTCTATGCCGTTGATGGTTTTTATCGCAACCTTGCTGGCGGTGCCGCTAAGTAAAACCAATCCACGTCAGGGCCGTTATTTAAAAATGTTGCCCGCAATTTTAATTTACGTGTTTTATCTCGCATTTTTAATTAATGCGCGCAGTGCAGTAGCTGATGGTGATTTGTCACCCATTGTGGGGTTGTGGGGAGTACATGTGCCGTTTCTGGTAATCGCGTTGTTGATGTTGAATTGGCAAGGGTTAATGCAAACCCGTAACAAGCCTGCCAAATTGGCTCAGGGGTGAGGTGATTATGGGAAAAATAACGAGCTATGTATCGCGCACTGTTTTTATGGCAATTGCCTTAACGCTGTTGGTATTTCTTGCGCTGGATTTTATTTTTGGTTTGATCAGCCAACTGGAAAATGTGAATGAACATTACACGGCTTATGAAGCCTTCCGTTATATGTTATTCACCATGCCGCGACGCTTATATGATTACATTCCTTATACATGCTTGATCGGTTGTCTTGCTGGTTTGGGGTTGCTGGCCAGTAGTAGTGAATTGGTAATTATTCGTGCAGCTGGTGTATCGGTAAAACGTATTGCGTGGATGGCACTGCGTCCAGCCCTGGTTTTTATTTTGCTTGCTACTATCGTCGGTGAATTTGTTGCACCTTATACAGAGCAAATGGCGGATAACCGTCGTCATTTCCTGCGTTACAACGCTACACAAAAAGCGCCGCAAAATATGTGGAACCGCGAAGGCAATGAATTCATGTATGTAAATGCAGTGCTTCCTAATGGCGTGGTGTATGGTTTAACGCGTTACAAATTTAATGACCAGCATCAATTGCAGTCTGCCAGTTTTAGCAAGCAGGCAACTTACCAGGATAATTATTGGCAGGAAGAAGAAATCTCAATTACTTACCTTGATAAGGATTCTGTCCGTACGGAAGTAATTCCATCGCGCCGTTGGGAGACTAATCTCACACCTACGTTATTTAATATTCTTGTGGTATCTCCGGAGGATATTTCGATGCGTAATTTGCATTATTACATTGATTATCTGCACAAACAGAATTTGGCTTCCAGCACTTACAGTTTGGCTTTCTGGAAGAAAACATTGCAGCCACTGACAACTGCAGCACTGGTTTTAGTAGCAATTTCGTTTATTTTTGGCCCTTTGCGCAGTGTGACTATGGGGCAACGAATCTTTACCGGTGTTGTGCTCGGTATTGGATTTATGTTGTTGCAACGATTATTGGGGCCATCGAGCCTGGTGTTTGGCTTTCCGCCATTAATTGCGGTGATGATTCCTATCACGCTGTGTGTGGTTTTGGGTGTTTACTTATTGGACAGGGCGCGCTAACCAGCATGCCCTGCAATTTATTTTTTATCTTTCGCTAGTAATAAAATTCGCGTTTTACTCAGTTTATCGTGCAGTGTTTGGCGATCCGGATTTAAGTACATCACCCAATAACCTATCCCTAACAACAGCATTGAAAAAGGTGCGCAGAAGCAGCGAATAACACATTGTGAATAGTCGGGTGTTTGCATGCTGTTAGCATCATACATTTTCATTCGCCAGGTTTTCATACCTAGCGTTTGTCCAGAGTGTTTCCAGAAATAACAAAAGAAAAACCCCAGTGTTAAAATCCAACCGATAAATACCACAATGCCGAAAGCTCCCCAGGTAACTCTTTCACCTGTGGCAGGTATGCCTTTGATTGCGATGTTAATACCAGTGGCAACCGCGCCATAGAGGATGCTTACCGCCATAAGCAATAACGCGTCATAAACCATCGCGGCAAAACGGCGCAATAAACCTGGAGTGGCAAATTCCTGGGTAACAGATTCGGAAGATGATTTTTTTTTCATAAATGGCGTTAAACTTTAAAACGAATCAGGCAGGTGGGTTCAGAATCTATTTTTTGCCCCAGCGAAATTTTACCTTCACCTTGTAATGGCAACTCCTCGCGGCGTAAATAAATCGGCTGTTGTTCATCCGGATACACATATGTGCCATTGGTGGAATGGTCGACCAATACATACTTTCCGCGGCGGAATTCAATATGGCAATGCTCGCGTGAGGCGAGCTCGTGTTCAATTAATAAATGTGCTTTAACCGGATCGCGGCCAATATGGTAGGGAGTTTGTTCCGGTAGCAATAAAATATCGCGCCCACATAAGTTCAGGGTTAACTTGAATTTAGCAACAAAGCTGGTGACATCATGAATCGGCATGACCATGGTTGCGCGATTATCTTTGCCGGAGTGTTCCCATTCCAGGCGATAAATCAATGTATGTTCGGTTTCACCTTTGATGTTGATGCGATCAAACATTTGGCAATCGTGTTTAAACGCGTTGCCTAGTGTGTCTACAACCGATTGGGTAATTACAATTTGATTTGCGCGGGCGATATGAGCAACACATGCTGCGTCATTAACCCGATCGCCAAACACATCATTGTGGGTTATTAACACATCGCCATAAGCAATCCCTATTCTAATTCCAAGATCTTTTAAGTGCGGCTCTTTCACGCATCGCCTTTGAATAGCAATTGCCGCCTCGCACGCCTGAAAGCCCTCACTAAAGCGCGCCATGATCTCGTCGCCAATGGTTTTCACCACGGTGCCTTCATTAACGATGGTAATCGCCGTCATAAAATGTACGGCTTCATCGATAATCGCTTTGGCCTGT
This sequence comes from Cellvibrionaceae bacterium, assembly GCA_021151825.1. Lineage (GTDB taxonomy): Bacteria > Pseudomonadota > Gammaproteobacteria > Pseudomonadales > Cellvibrionaceae > Cellvibrio. Next base: position 228,121 of record JAGKWQ010000002.1, on the reverse strand, counting down.
TCATTTCCAACCCGCTTATAAAGCGCCGAACTGCCTGAAACATCGGCAAACATAATGGCTTGGCATTGGTTTTGTTGGTTCATGCGATCTGTGGCTTGGAATTGGGGTAGGGGACTGCTGCGAGCCGCTTATGATACGGGAAAAATAAGGGTTCATGAACCCTTATTTCGGTGGGGTTGGCTGATGGATGTGGCGTTTGCGGGTGATTTTTGAATATGCGCAAATGTTCTTCGATAGGTTCCAGAATATGAGTTTTGCAGATCAGATAATATTATTTGGCCGTTGGTGTGCTGCTCGATTCTTTCCAGTGCGCGTTGAATATAAATCAGAAATGCTGTTTGTGCTAAAAACGCTGAGGGTCTATCAGTTATGTTAATTGTTGGTTTTTACTAATTTTTTTAGAATATTTTTCCAGCGTATTAATTGTTTTTTAATAAAATTTTTAAAATATTAATCTGGTAAGTTTATTTAAAAAATAGTTTTGAAATTAATTTCTATTATTTACTCTTTCTCTAGAGTGTTAATGCCGTTGGATAAAATTTTTCATGGCAGGATTGGTTAATATCGATTGTGATTTATTTTATATATTCAGGTGATATTCAGAAATATCAATTTCATTGCTAACTGCATCACAGGAAATGTAAACGCAATATTAAAAATCAGCGATGACTCGTAATAAGAGCTTTAAAAATAAATTATCAGCGCAATATCTATTATGTAAACCAATAGTAGGAGGTGCGCTATGGCTGCTATGGATTGTCCTGCAGGTGTGACGTATAGGCATTGGATGCCTGAAATATTTATTACGGGTTTTAGTGGAGATGACTCTTTTATAAAGTTGCCATTTGTGGGATTCACGTTTAAATCGGTAGTTGATAGATATGTGGGTGAATTTGTCAACGTTATCGCTACGCGTATCTCAAACAGTTCGGGTGCTGAATGCCATAGCTGGCGAACGTTACTTCCCCATCAGTATGTCCTGGCTTGGAAAACAGTTAAATCAACGATTGCTCCTGGTCGCATTGTGGTAATTGGATTAACCAATGAGCAGGGGTGGCCGATTGTTACGCCTGAATATTGAGTGGCTGAGAAATTGAAATAAGGTAATGCCGATTTATGCGGGGTCTTAAAAAGTGACAGCTTATATGCGTATTTCGGAAGGTTAATGTAAAAATTGGAGGCAATAAAAAAGGGCTTACATTTCTGTAAGCCCTTTCGGATTTGGTGCCAGTGGTCGGACTCGAACCGACACGCTTTAAGGGCGCCGGATTTTGAATCCGGTGCTTGGGGTGAAATAGTGTAATACTGTGGGAAATCAGCCTTTTAAATCATAGATTTACCAAAATAAACCACAGTATTACACCAATGTGTGCCCCCTTTGTGCCCCCTCATGCGGCGTAAAGTGTGGCGATTGGATTATGAGTAACCGCTTGCGAGAGATGGCTAGGGGCCAGCTTGGCATATCGAATTGTCATATCCAGGGTGGCATGCCCTAGAATCTCTTTCAGCTTCAAAATGTTTCCATCATTAATCATGAAATGGCTGGCAAATGTGTGCCTTAAAACGTGCGTTAACTGGCCATCAGGAAGCTTAATCCCGGCTCTCGATACCGCATCCTCGAAACCATGCCGATGGTTCTTTTGGTTAAATAGAAGGCCATTTTTGGGGCGCCCTTTAAGTATTTCTTCTTCAAGTTCAGAGCTAATAGGAATTGACCTGGCTTTACCGCTCTTTGTCTTGCTGTAATGGATTTTATTGCCTCGGACGTGTGTAGCCTTCAGGCTTGCAGCTTCTCCCCAACGGGCACCAGTAGAGAGACAAACTTTTGCAATTATGTATAAATCCTGCGTTGTTGATACCTTCAATTCACTGAGTAATAATTTGATCTGCCCTTTATCTAAAAAGCACAAATCAGGTTCATCGATTTTTAACTTTGGCAGGCCATGCAAAGGGTTTGGTAAGGTCCACTTCCCGAGTTTGATAAGTGTGTTAAAAACCGCGCAAAAATAAGCCTGTGAATGATTAACTGTGTTTGCGGTAATCATCTTTCCTGTTGCAGATGAGCGCGGTGTTTCTAATCGAGATTTGCGAAAAATAACGAATTTTTCAGCGGTAAATTCACTGGCTACGGGGTTGCCCAATAGTTCGCAGTCATACAACAAAATACCTTTCCTGCCGGCGCCATCTTTCAATGCGTAGCCATGCAATTTATACCATTCTTCAACTAAATCACTTAATCGGATGGTAGTGTTTGTATTTTGGTTGGGCGAGTCTCCCGCTTGAGCCTTGTGCATCTCATCGCGTTTAAATTGGCGGGCTTCTTCTAGTTTGCTGCAGGTCTTTTTAACCTTTTTCCCATCGCGACCATGTGGGCGAATTTCCACATAAAACCGGTCATCAATCAGCTTCCAAATGCCAGGTTCAACTTGCCGAACCTTGTCCTTACTTGTCACCGCCATCTATTACACCTCTGGATATCCATGAGTTTCAAGGTTGTCAGCAAGAGTGCGTATGTATTCATTTTTGCTTTTCGCGCAGGTCTTAATATCGATAGGAGTACCAATGACCAGCCACTCCAACAATTCAGGAAACTTCGAGACAACTAATGCAACGTCGTCAACTGCTACTCGCCCACGATCATTTTCAATAGTCACTAATCGTAGGTATTTCATGTTTGTTAGCTGGGCGAAGTCAGATCGACTAATACCCATTAACTCCCTCGCTTGGAACAGTCTTTTGCCCGGAGTTATATCCATTTTTTTATTTCCAAATGCCATTGTTTGAACATACTTCAAGCCCTTGTTGTTGCACTATTTACCAAATTATTCCATAAAACCATTGACTCGCCGATTTTTTGCCTCTAGAGTTTGAACATAGTTCAAAACAAATAAGCAAATACAGAGGTTTATATATGAGTCAAAATCAATATGGTCAGCCCTTACCCGTTGCCATCGACGTCCCAATCATGGACCAGGAGGCTTTCAGTCAAAAAATCGGGATCTCCCAAGACACCGTGCGCGGTATGGTTGAAACCAATCGTCTCCCCAGCATAAAAATTGGAAAGCGCCGCTTTGTGAATATCGCGGAGCTAACCAATCGCTGCTTAAACGATGTGAAGAAGAACACCTAACACAAAGACAAAAATGATTTTGGTGGAGCTATTCGCATGAGTATCGAACAACAAATAGTTGAGGCGTTGATTAACGACTCCCAACTAGATTTCAAAAGTAAACCAGGTGCAAAAGCGCTTTACGGTGGTAAGTGTCCGGACTGCAAAGAGCGTGAAGTTTTTATTAGCTTGGAAAAACCATTTCAGTTGAAGTGCAACCGCACTAACAAATGCGGTTACACCGAATCAACCAAGGCTCGCTATAGCCATTTGTGGGCGAATCTCGCTGATAAACATCCAGCGACCCAAGATAATCCTAATGCCACGGCAAAAGCTTATATGTCGATGGTGCGTGGTTTCCCCTTAATAAAAACTGAACAGTGGTTTGAGCAAGGCGCAATGCGTTTGAAGAACGGTCGCCTCGCTGAAACTGTTCGCTTTTTATTGTGGGATGGTTGCTGGTGGGATCGCCTGATAAACGAGCGCGATATTCGCGACAATACCAAAAATGGTGAAGCGCCAAACAAGGCCGATTTTAAATTCGGCACAAAGTATAAGGACAAATGCTGGACACCACCGGGGCAAGTACTCGAAGACAAGGACGATGTTTATATCGTGGAAGGTATTTTCCACGCGATGGCATTCTCTTTAGCTGGTCACAAAACTGTTGCTGCCTTTAGCTCAAATAATTTGCCACGCGATCTAATCAATGCGAATAAAGGCCGCAACATTACATGGTGCCTCGCTTATGACGCTGGCATGGCCGGTGAATTTGCTAGCGTTAAGTTCCTGCGTGAAATTAACAAAATGAATGAGGCTGCACGTATCAGTTTGCCTCACTCAGAATCTGTTGATTGGGATGATTTGTTTCGTGATGGTGCGCTTACTGCTGAATATCTGGAGGATTGTAAATGGCGTGGCCGTTTGCTTTCTGCTAGAGACGTTAAGCGCAAAGCGTTCGCACTGTATTGCTGGACTTATTTCACTTACACCGTGCTGAGTTTCGAAAAGGAAACCTATTCGGTGCGAGTGATTAGTGACAAGCTGTCTAAAGAATTAGCCAACGATAAAATTCAATGGAGTGAAGAATACTTTAACGTTTTTGTTGGTTGCTTATCGGTAAATCACATCGCCAATTGCGAGCTTAATTTCCTACACATAGAAAAAGATAAGTTTACTCAAGAGCGTAAATATCTGTTCGATGTGCTCATGCCAAAGCACCGCAAGTCGTTCCTTGTTGGATTCACACCATCCAACCTTGGCGACGCGAAGGCAATATCCACTTCATTACTTAATCAAACCGACTTCGGCCACTTTAAAGGTGGTTCAAGGGAATTGGATTTCCTGACACAGAAGTGGAGTAGCCAAAATATTAACACCGTGGAAACGGTGCCTTTCATCGGCTATGAGGAAATGTCGGAATCCTACGTATTTCCAAATGTTGGTTACCAATCTGGTCGCTATTTTAAGACTAACGCGCACGGATATTTGCACTTTGGTAATTGCAGTATCAAAACAAGTTTGGGCGGTATGGAGTTTGTTCATTCGACTGTTTTTGATCAAAGCTTTTTTCCCGACTTCATCAAAGTGTTTGATATGAATGGGCTGGCAGCTCTCGGCTTTTTCACGCTGAGTTTATTTGCACAGCAGATAAAAAAGGTTCACCAGAATTTAACGTTCATGGAAATTACCGGCGAGAAGGAAGCGGGCAAATCAACGCTGATTCGTTTCCTTTGGAAAATGCTTGGCCGTACTAACTATGAAGGCGTGGACATTTTAAGTATGAGTTCGTCGGCGGAAGCACGAACGCTTGCGCAAGTTTCCAACTTACCTGTGGTTTTTTTGGAAAGTGACAAAGAGCCAACCGGCAATCAGAAGGGCGGTCGCACACTGGGTGGTGTTGATTGGGAGCGCTACAAAAAAATATCGGATCTCAATGGTTCAATTGCTTCGCGTGGTGTGAAAACTAATGACAACCAAACCAACGATTTAATTTTTCGTGGTTCGTTAGTAATCAGCCAAAACGCAACTATCGCAGCAAGCCCGGCGATTCTCAGTCGTATCGTTCACTTGCATTACACCACGACACACAAACGCATCGAGAACATTCCAATTGCTGATCGCTTAAAGCAAATGGACGTAGAGCAATTATCTGGTTACCTGCATCACGTCTTAACGCATGAGCACAAATGGTTGGAGGCTTTCTTTGCGGCCTTCCCAAAACATCGTGCACGGCTCACCGCAAATCCCAACATCAAAAGCCAGCGCGTAGTAGACAACCACGCGCAGGTAATGGCCGCAGTAGACGCACTCAGTGTGTTGTTCACCAATTTTCACGATGACGCCCTGGACAAAGCACTAACCCACCTTGAGCAACGCGCAATGGATCGTGACTTGCGGTTGAACGCCGAGCATCCATTGGTTCAACAGTTCTGGGAAACCTACCACTGGATCAACAACCAAGTAATGAAAATCACCGAAGAGGGCGAGACGTCAACGGTCGATATCCAACGCCTGAATCACAGCACTGATAAACGTTTCATTGCCGTTAACTTGAACGACTGGTTCGAGCATGCACGCAAACGTGGCCAAGAAGTTATCTCGATCAACGAACTTAAAAAAGTGCTTCCTGACAGCAAGCATTACCGGTTTCTAGGGCAGAAAAAGGTTCGTTCCAAGTCAGAAGGGCACCCAATCATGTGCTGGGTGTTCGCAAAACCGGCGGAATCTGCAACTTATTGATTCATATGTATTTTTTTGCCCCTAGAAAATATTGGGTAAAAAAGGGTGACTCACTAAAAAAACCGGCAACAACGGCAACATAGCTTAGGAATTAACAAAATGAAAAGTAAAAACAATGGCTTACCCGCTGATCTTACCGGCAACAAAACGGCTACAGACCGGCAACAGTTGGCAACAAAAATGTTGCCGATGTTGCCGACAAAAAGCGGGGTATCGGCAACAAGTTGCAGCTGTACAACCCGCGTCATTACTGGCTTTGATCGCGGTGTTGCCGATGTAGCCGTTGTTGCCAGTTGGAATGGCACTTCCCTGAAACCCTTTTTTAAATCCTTTAAGTAGAGGCGCATAACGATGGCACTGCGCCCGCATTTCATTGAGGAACCGCTAGACCCAAAAAGCCAGGAATTCCGCGCTGATTGCATGGCGTGGGAGTTATTCACCAAAAAACCAAAACAGGAGCGCGAGGCATTCATTTCTGGCCAACCAGGGCTGCAAACCGATGACTTCCGTAATCGCCTTTATCGATGTGAAGCATGGTGGTTAATCACCTACTGCAATCCGCACCAAATAGAGGAATCAATCGCGCATTTATCTCCGGATCAAATGCAAGTAATGCGCAGCTACTTAAAAGCAATGCGTGGGGAAATGAAAGCCGTTTGCCAACGCAAACACAAAACTGTGAAGGGGAAATGCAATGCGTAATTTGGAGGAAGTCACTGAAGAAGAAATCAAAACCGCTTTTGAAAATACACCTGTTCTTTTTAATCACTTCACCTGGGAGCAAGTGAAAGATAACCCGATTTTAATCATTACGTTAAAAAACCAAGTCATAGCCAAAGAGGAACACAAAATGGAAATCCAAACCGGCACCACCAATGTTTTTGTATTACCCGTAGTTGCACGCATGCCGTTAATTGCGCACACACCTTTACCGGCACCAGCGCCATCACCAAAAAAAGAAATTCGCCGCAGCACTATCACACTGGATGAAAAACAAATCGCGAAAATTAAAAGCGCAGTAGTGCTTGGACGTTCGTGCTTAATGTCTGGTCACTTAAGTGAAACCTTGCGTAGTGAAGCGTTAGCGGATTTGGCAGATGCACAAAAAATTCTTAAATCATTTTTTGAGCCACGTGCGTGAGGTTTGGCGATGAAATTCATAATCGCATTATCAACATTACTTTTGTGTATGGTCACACTATCCAGCGCTGTATTGTTCTGGGCTTCAATGCCAACAGATCAATTCGGAAAAGTGCTGGCCGGTGTTACCGCTGCTGCATTGGAAGCCTGCAAATATTCATTTTTTCCGGCGGGAATTTATTACCTGAAAAAACGCAATATTGGCGGGGCAGGGTTGTTGCTGATTGGTGTTGTACTGTTAGCAATATCTGTTGCTGCTACCAGTGGTTTTTTAGAGAACGCTTACAACCAGCAAACACAATCCGTGCAACAAAACAGCCTTGAATACAAAACAAAAACGCAACAACTAAACAGCCTGCAACAACAGATAGATACGTTGAATGCATTGGTCGCGGCAGATGCCCAGGGCAGTTTCCGCACCCGCGCATACGAAGCCGCTGAAAAAGTAAAAACACTGGAGTTGCAGCGCGATAAAGCACTGGCAGAAATTAAAGACTACCGCCAAACAGTTCAGGGCAACGCACAATCGCTTTTTTCGTCGCTGTCCATACCTTTGGGCCTGTCTCCGGATGCAGTGCGTCAAGGCGCGTTTGTAACGCTCGCGTTAATTGTAGACATCTGCGCAATCGCATCGCTGCTCGCATTAAGTGGAATGGGCAAAAAATCTGCCCCGGCCACACTACCCGAACCAGTGCAACTACCACCAAAACCCGCAACACCACAACCAACAAAATCGCCGCCCCCGGAGCAACAAAAAGCGAGCCAGCTAAACGAAACTGAAAAAGAACTGGCCGCGCAAATACTCGCTGGAATATTCGGGCAACCACCCAGCATGCGGCGAATAATTCAGGAAGGAAAAGTGCGGCACCCAATAGCAAAAAAAATAATGGATCACTTGATAGAACAAAACAAAGTGAAGAAAGAAGGGAAGCAATACGAACTAATTCAATCGGTAATTCTGTAAGGGGGTTTGGGGGATGAGTGTCTTTTCGCAGTTCAAATTTAAAGATGTCTTGGTAGATGCGGTGATCCAACAATGCCCGGCGCAACAAGAGCTAGGTACATGCACACCAACATTGGATTTCTCTTTCGATAACGGCGGTATTGTTAGTCTGCGCTTTCCATCGCCAGACACGTTAATCGACTTTTGTAAAAAACATAATTTTCCTGTGGAGGATGAACGCAATGCGGAATGAAAAAAAAGCATCGGCTGGTGATGTAGCTCTTTACGAACGGTTAAAGAATGGAAATGTAACCGCAGTGAATGGCGATTCGAATGCAGGGAAGGGCTGGCGCCCAACGTGTAAAGGTGCCTATCTAGGGCGTGAGGTCTACACCACCGAGAAATTAGCAATAACTGCTGGAACAGAGTTTTTATTGCAACTTGAGGCGCGAGTGAGCTCAATGCAAAAAGCTGTTCGCCCGAAAATTGAGAAACTCAAACGTTCAAAGGAAAAGGATAATGATTAGGAAATATTTACTGCTATTTATGTTGCTTGGTAACTTGCCAGCCTGCGGGGCGCTACAGGCGCTAAATGTCTTGAACGATGCAAGGTGCAAATCTGTAATTGCTACTAAAGATTCGAAATTCACATGTGAATTTGAAGGTAAAAAAATAGTGAGGAAAAAAAATGATGAGTGATTCCAAAAAACTTGGAAAAGTCTATGTTGCACTCCCAATGTTCTGCTAGTAGAAGCGGCCGAAAGGCTGCTTTAGCGAAGAACTTTTCCTGATATAAGAGTAGTGAACGAAGTTACTACGTTGTAAATGCTTGCGATGTTGTCTGATCCAGAAAACTCAATATCGTAAGTCGTCATTGAAGTCGCCGAATTGGCATCCTTTGAGTCAGCTGCAATTTTAATACCATGAACAAATGGCAGATTGCTTAACTCGCCATGCATTTCAAACTCGTTCGGTATGCTTAGAAATTTAACGCGAACTACACTATTGCCTAATACCTCTGGTCCACCTGCAAACCCTTTTGGTCGTAGAATTTGTGCACTTGGTTTTGTCAGTATTTGCTCAAAAGCGTTTAGTTTATCGATAATAAATTGTTGGCTCGAAATTTCTCTTTCATTAATTTTTATTGATTCAAAATCACCAAAACTTTTAATGAACCCGACAAGCGAATTGTCCAGTGCCTTTTTATGGGTAGCTTCTATTTTTGCTGTCAGGGCACTTTTGAATTCCAAAATGCTATGAAATCTTAAATCCCTCCGGTAGATGATGTGTTCCATTGGGGTTATATCAAACGAAAAGGACGTCGAATCATCTTTCACAACGATAGTCGGTTTATCAAAAGCTAAGCGAATACCTAACTCCAACATCACGTTCGCGTTTTTACCACTGATGTCGCAAATCACCATTTCGTTTTTATATAAATTTTCAATGATTCGTTTTTGAATAATTCCTGACTCTTCAGAGTGGCTCACTAAATTAGCGTTGAATCCAGCGTCTCCAGCTGCTTCCTTAAGGATTGATAGAACTTCCTTCCAGTGGCCCTCACTATATCCATCTAGTGCGGATATAGGCATGACAATTCCACACATCGGAGTTTCCTGCAACGATGTATTGTCGGTGTTGTTTTCTTCCGGTGTTATTTTCTTTGTTTTTGAAACCGTCATTGGTCCTAATCCTTTTGAAATGGCAGATGGGTGTAAGCGCAACGAAGAAATACTGGCACAGGGTTCACCACCTCGCAAGCCGGTAAAACCATAGTGTTCCACTATATTCCACAATATTGCATATTGACTCCCCAATCCCACCCGTACTACTCTGTAAAGGCAGCGGCAAAATCCACTGCCGGGACTCTTACCCCCGAATTACTATGATGGGCACAAGCGCGCTCAAGCGCTTTTTTTGTGCCTAGCGTTCGGCTACCCTGCGTTCTGGTGGCTGGGCAGGGCCGCTTTTGGGCGGGCCGGTTTCCTCATAGTACCGGTGGTAAGAACCCTGTTCAGTCGCCTCCATGACTTCTTACCTCATGGCGGCGGTTTAAAACCGTAAACTATGAGGCTTTCACCATGGCTAACCAATCTGCTGCCCGTTCGGGCAAAACCACCCCTAAACACCGCCGTATTGTCACGCTAGACCCTTCCCAATTCGCCCTATACCAATCCGGCAACATAGAACTGCATTCGCCCCAGGGCGAGCTGCTGGATACTGTAGGCAGCTACATACAGAAGATCGAAGCCCAAACCAGCCATGACCGGTTGCAAAACAGAATTCATTTGGTGGAATGCCTATTCAGAAACGCCAATTACCCGCTGGAGCTCAGCGAGGAAGCTGGGGCAGGGATGGTGGAATTGCTGCATGAATCGTTGGATTTTTTGCGATAGGGTTATTGGGGTTATAAAATTGCTTGTTGTTCTGGGGTTATTGGGGTTATAGTTGTCTCAGGCCTAAAGGATTGGGCTTAGGGCAGAATGCGTAACCACACAGAATGAGGTGTTTTTGTGAAAAGCTCTGAACTAATAAAGTTGCTGGAAGAAGATGGTTGGCGAATCCATAGAATTAGGGGGAGCCATCACCAAATGAAACATCCAACGAAAGGCACTCTTACGGTGCCACACCCAAAAAAGGATTTGGGTATTGGTTTGGTTAGAGAAATTAAAAAACAAGCTGGCCTTTTATAGGGTCAGCTTTAAATTAATTTTTAATATACGTGTTTAAAATATTTTGAAATCGGAAAATCGGAAAATCGGAAAATCGGAAAATCGGAAAATCGGAAAATCGGAAAATCGGAAAATCGGAAAATCGGAAAATCGGAAAATCGGAAAATCGGAAACTATACATGAAAGGTACTATGTATGTTTTATCCAATCGCGATTGAACCAGGTACAAGCGATCATACTTTTGGTGTGGTTGTGCCAGACATTCCCGGGTGTTTTTCTGCTGGGGATACCTTCGAAGATGCTGTGATTAATGCAAAAGAGGCTATCGAAGCGCATTTGGAAAGTTTGTGTGAGGATAACTTAGACATTCCTAAAGCGTCTGACGTAAGTTCTTATTTTGCTAATCCAGATTATATGGGATGGGTTTGGGCTTTGGTTGAAGTGGATATAACTCCTTATTTAGGAAACAGCCAGAAGGTAAATGTAACGTTACCTGAGGCATTAATTAAACGAATTGACAACACTGTTGCGCGTCTGCCCGAGTATAAATCCCGTTCAGGTTTTTTAGCGCAAGCTGCATTACATGAATTGGGAAGGATTGCTTCAAATTAAAAAGGCGGCCAATTGGCCGCCTTTTTTATATAAACTTCGAATGACAAAATCAAATCTCAAATAGAGTTGTGTTTGCTCTTTCAAAGAATTTTTTTAATTTTTCGTTGTACTCAGGAACTGGTTGAACGTCAACTATAAGTGCCAATTCGCGCCCGACTTTACTAAGCATAGGGCCAGAGGAGGGTACACCTCGGGCTTTATTGGATGTTGTAGTATATTTTTTCCCGCCTAATAGGCAAAAATCATCTTCATGTAGCTCATCTGGTGTACTAACGAGAAATTCAACATTAGTTTCTAGTTCGCTAGAAATTAACCCATATTCTACTAGTTCTATTGCTTTAGCAAAGCTTATGCCGAACTCCTTTAGGCCATTCTGAGCTACGTTTTTACCCTCTGGAATAATTATCCTCCCATCTGTTATCTTTTCGTTTTTTATAGTTAAACAGGATATGGAGCAAAATTTCATAAATAGCTGAGCTGTTTCCTTGTCGAGTTCGGAGAGCGTTTTTATCGCTTTTATGGAAAATGAATTCGGATTGGTAATTTCTAAAGCTAATATTTTGCCAAATAATAGCTTCATTTCGTCGGAACTTTTGGTGTATGCCTCTGCTTCAAAACTATTGAGCCAGTCGTCGCTTATTTCTTCGTATTCGGAGTGAATAATTGGGGGCGATTGTTGCAGATGCAATTGTTCAGCTGCGATTTTTGAAATGTCGTCAATATTTTTCTGTTTCCCAATAAGATTTTTAGCGTATTTCAGGCTAGCTGCTTCCACATATTCTTCTGATATTTGCATTGCTTCAGCAATTTTTGTGGAGCTTTGATTTATTAAAGCAACTTTTCCATTTGTCGTTGCTTCAATTTGGCGTGTTTTATCATCAATGAATGATGTGGCAAGGTTAATGGCTGCAGTGCAAAGGCGGTCGAACGCCTTGAACGCATTCTTTTGAATTGGTGCTGGCATTAAGTCGATAGCGGAGTTGACTGCTGTATTTAAATCACTATCATCGAAATTCTGCTTATCATTCATAATATTTATTCCACTATTTAGTTGTTAATTAAATTATTCATTGCTTCAGGAAATATTAATACGGTAGTGAAAAATCCATATCCATAAACAAACGGTGAAAAATATTTAAATAACGGCCAAAGTCCGTAATCAGTTGAGCTAATGTGTGCTTCAAGCTCTTTTGCTTTTGGATCTGCCTTGGCCTGTTCTCTTAGTGCTTGAATTGAGGGCGGAAATTTTTGATAGCCCGCAATTGCAAGTAATATTATAAATGGTGCGCTGATATTTATTGCCATTCTGGGGTCTGTCATTTGCAAGCAAGCCAGCGAAATCGTAAAAGCAAAACCACCCAAAATACTATTTAAAAAAGTTAACTGTTCACGGCGTTCTTCAGCGTATTGCCTTCTATCAATCATTGGTTGCAGATTCTCCGAGTTGCCTATAGAACACTGATAATGGTATTTCAAGCAAGGGGGCGCCTAGTATTAATGCCGCTTTTGCGGTCATACGTGCGTCTTCGATATAATCGAAACATCCCAAGCTTTTTTCAGGTAGTGAAATAACCTGAAAATAAGAGGTAATTGTTCTTCCTTGCATATCCAGAAATTCGACAAACCTAATTTCATGCTGATCGGAGCTTTCAATAACTCTTGTACTCATGCCACTGCTTGCTGGCTCTTGTTGAAACCATTCCATAAATTTAGCCTCCATTTTTTTACTGCTTTTTAATTTCAAGGGTATCTGGTTCATTCGTGTGTGTTATATTTTTTGAGTCTTCGCTTGGTGCGGTTAACTGCCTTACGCGTTGTTCAATAAATATGTAGATGTTTGAAGAAAACATACCAACGATTACTGCCAAAAATGCAAACTCAAAATAACTTTTTGAAATAGTGAATTTTTCTAATTTAAACCCGCCTTCTCCTGTTTGGTTAAGGGTAGGTATTAGAATCTTTAAAAATATTTGGCTTTCAATTCCCATCCAGGCAAATGCAGCCATTAAACCGGAAGAAAAAATAATCCTACTGGTTTTTTTTAAGCTAAGGCCAGACATTAGCGTGCGTGTGATTCCACCAAGGCAACCCCAAAAAAAGCCTATTGATAATAATAAAAGTGCATCGAATGTTGCCACGAAAGTTAGCACTGTATTCTCTGAAAAAATAATTGTTTTTCCACGTTCCCTTAAGAAAAGTCCATCTGTCATGGCTAAGATTAGGAATGTAGTTAACACTGCAAGTACGATGTAACGCGCACGAATTTCGTGCCACAGGAGGTGTGTGGTTTGATGTTTTTCTTCTGTGTTATTTTCCATGGGCATTCCTGCTTTTAAATTTTTATCTGCTTTTTCAAAACTAGTCATGATTACTTTAGTGCCATCTGATGTATGTAGGATTTGGCTGTTTTTTATGTGAGACATTGCTTACAAAATGCGGTGTTTTCTGCCAGTTTGTACGGGACTATTCAATTACGTGACATTACGTTCCGCTACCGGGAGCCTGTCACAAAAATCCGTTGACAGAATCCGGTGCCCTAACTATTCTCGCCGCCGTGGCGCCAAAATGCGCCTCCGGGTTTTGCCGCCCGCTCAAGCTCAAACGGTCAGTTGGTCGTCAGGTGATCAACTGCCACACCTTAGTTACGCCTGTACAACGGCGGCTGGGTGGGGCCGCCTTCGGGTGGGCCGGTTTTTCGTTTGAGCACCGGTACGGCAAACCCTGTCCAGTCGCCCCCAATTTTTGTGGGCAGTACAAACGCGAATCAAAAATATATTGTGGGCAATCCACAATTTTTCATTTCCGTTTATAACCTTTGAAAATTTAATTAAATGCAAATTTTGCAGGCATCACTTCGCCTGCATTAAACACATGGAGTTTTAATCATGCCGCACAACGAGGTAAACAGAGTAAATAGAGCGCTAGAAACATTTGAGCAAATTCGCGCAGTTAATAGTTTGATCCAGGGGCTTTGTTCCCGTATGGATGCGCAGGAATTAACTGAGGGAGAAGCGGAAGGGCTTTACGTGATTTTAGAATGGCAAAACTATCAAATGTTGCAAGCGGAGGCAGTGATCAAAACAGTGTGCGGAGGGGCCGCCTTACGGGTGGCCTAATTAGAAATTTGCGAGTATCAGTTGGCGTTCTGATGCTGGCAAAGAGCGGAGCAAGTCAGAAATCATATTGTGTTGTTCTAACTTGCTCGGGCTTAGTGAGTGGCTGTAGCAAAGGTCCATTGCAAACGTATGGCAACAATCCTCGTTTTTGCACGCGCAATACAAAGTGCTAACTTTAATATCAAGTTTTTTGCGGCTGTAGATGATCGCTTTATTCATGCACTTAGGGCAATCAATCTGCATAGCACTTTCCCCACGTAAAATTTCAACATGGGGAAATTGTATAACAACTGCGCTATGGCGTGAAATTTTTATATTGCCTCTATGCACTCGCACGTTCCTTTTCTGGCTTTCCAAACTGCAATTTAAGACCGGGTGCCAGATATCGGTTTAACTTTAAAAAAACATCCTGCTGGGGCACAGTTTCGAATTCGTAATACACATCAGCAATTTTTGTAATATCGCCAAAGCCAGCAGCATTTTCTGGAATTGCACCGGACAGCGCTGGTTGCATTCTCCACATTGCCAACACATCTGCCCGCGTAGTGTTCTTTATGCGCTCAAATTCATCTTTAGTGGCAATATCACCCACAGGAATCAATTGCACCGAATCTTTTTTACCATTAGGAATATTCAAATATAACGAACGGAAGTTGCCGACCCCTTTTGATTCTCTCACCGCTTTTTTTATCGCTTCCTCATCCTTTGGGTCGAGCGATGAATCACTGGTGTAAAGGATGTAACCCATGTGTGCGCCGTTCACATAATACTTACGGCGAAATAGGGTGGCTTCCTCGCTCAGCATTACCGAATTGATGCCACCGTAATATTGCGGAATCCCATATATGGTTTGGTTGACATCGTATTCTTTCAGATGAACAACTTCGCCTGGTTGGAATTTAATGGGCTCCTTACCGTCACTTCGTAATTGGCAATATCTGTCGGCTTCCTTCATGCGGCGCATGGAAATTGCCGGCAAATGCTTGAATTGAATTACCTGTCCAAAGCGGTTAAATATCTTTTGTAAGTAGCAATTTCCAAACACGTCGTAATCAATGCTTGCGTTGCCAAGGTCGTCATCGGATAAAACATTGTTGCTAATGTAATACTGCAACAACCGATTGCGACGAAACGGCGGAATAGCGCAGTGGTGGCCATTTGCCCGCAATATTTTTCCTAGCCCACGTAACGATATTGGTGGTTCGTAATAATCACCGGGGCCTGCAAACACACCTAAGTAATCACCTGGTGAGGAAGTTAGGACCGATTCCGGATCACCAAAGCTAAATGCCATAGCGCCGCCTGATTCGGGCTTGGCGTTCTCAATGGGTTGAAACGTGTTGCGCGATTGGAACCTTCTTTTTTTTGCCATTGTTAAGCGCTCATTGCTACACCGGATTTACGGCGTTTTGTGTTCAAGGGTTCGTTAGATAGGCCGTGTAAAATTGACCAGGCAACGTCGGCGTGTCCTGTTTCGCTATTGCGGTCAGATGCGTAAGTAATTTGGTCATTGCCGGTGCTTACCTGGGTGATTTGCAAAAATGCCTGGGCAATATCGGTGTGTTCTGCATCCCATTCGATACGGCCACTTTCGATAATGTCGATACCTTTAAGTACTAATTTGGTTTTGGTGTCTAAGCCGTAGTGAATTGGTGTTGCGCGCGGGAAAAAGTTTTGCACCATTTCAAATACGCCGTTACCGGGGCCAGTACAGTCGATGCCCATAAACGTTACGTTGTATTTACCGCAAAGCTTTTCAATTTCGTTCGCCTGGCTTATCCATGAGCCGCGCAACGTGATTTTTTCCAATACTCGGAATTTCTCACCTGGCGCGAGCGGAACACCAAGCACCACCACAGATGATTTGTCACCGCGCCGGGCAGGGTCATAACCAATCCATACTGGCTTGTTGCCATAGGGGCGAATTGTGCCCGTTTGGAAATCTACCCAAACCACATTGGAATCAACGGCACAATTGAGAAGGTCACCCAATTTGAAAACGGATAAGCCCGCTTCCATAAAGGCGCACATGAACAGGTTATTAAATTCGGCGTCGCTGTATTCGAGTTTCAACTCGTCAATATCAAACAGATCACAGCCTTTTTCCTGCGCATCCACAACAGTGACAATATTTCGCCAAATTTTATCGGGGCCTAAAGCGCCGTCTTTTATAGCGGCGTGGCTAAGGTCAAATTCAACTTTATTTTTACGTTTCTCATTGAATTTCTCGCCGCTCCACAACGGGAAGGCGCCATGCGTTTTAATCGATGGAGTAGAGAAGTAGGTTTTACGCCATTTCTTATGCGCAGCCATACCACTGGCGAGAGTGTTCAATTTCTTGAAGTCTGGAATCCAGAATACTTCATCGATGTACAGGTGCCCGTGATAACCCTGGGCGGTGCGACCGTTGGTGGAAACAAAACGCAATTCGGCACCATTGCTTAACGTAATACAATCGCTGCCTTTCAATTCAATATCAAAATATTTTTTGGCGAACATTAAAATGTAGGCCTTGAATATTTCGGCTTGGTTCTTACTGGCGCTCAGGAATATTTGGTTATCGCCGGTGATTACGGCATCTTGAAATGCTTCCCATGCAAAATAGTAAGTAGCACCAATCTGGCGGGATTTAAGAATGAAGCGGGTGCGCTGGCTTTTGTTGTCGTGCCAGCAATGCTGGTAATCGTAAAATAATTCCTTGCGGATTTCTTCCAGGCGTTCTGGCGTAATACCGCTAATATCGTTTTTAGCGCTGTTCTTTTTCTTTTTGTCGGCGCGCTCTGTTTTGAGCGTTCCATCATCATTGGCAGTTTGCAGCTTCTTTGCCTTGATCTGGTCGATCCGGGCGATGTGTTCCAGGTGTTTAAAAAGCTTGTCGAGTTCTTCCAATTCCTCTTTGGTTTTTCCGTCCTTCTCGGTCAGCAGAATAATGCGTCTGCTAACAGCCTGTTCAATGCTTACGCCGGCAATTAAATCGCCCCATTGCCCTTCGTCACGCCAGTTATAAACAGTGCGCCCTGTAACCCCAAATTTTTCAGCAACTTCTGTAATGGACATGCCCTGCAAGAACAATGCTCTTGCAGCAAGTTTTATTTCCGGTGTGATTTGTACTTTGGCTTTTGCATTCATGGCGCCAGTTTATGTTGCTGGCGAATGAATATTTATTGAATGCGGTTCGATGAATTTCTAAAAGTGCGTTATAGAAATGTATAGGACCTGTAGGTTTTGAACGGAGAACAAATTAAAAATATTCTGCACACATCAAATGAATCGACGCTGAATGTCTTCAACTTTTTGAGTGCAGTTTTCATGGCAAGAAATTTAAAAACAGGTTGGGTAATCATTGCTACGAGTGGTCCCACCGTCGATGGCCGTGTCATTAAAAAAGAGTGGCTGGAGGATATGGCGGCTACTTACAAAGAAAGTTTGTATAGCGCAAAAATTTGGCCAGACCACAAACGCTACTTTGGTGCGCAGGGGAAAGTGGTAGAGCTGAAACTGGAACCCGCGAAAGATGAAGCACTAAAAGGCGAAGTTCAGTTAATGGCTATTTTGGCCCCAACGGATGATCTTGTTTACGCGAATCGCCGTGGTAATTACACGCATAGCTCCATTGAGGTTTTAGGAAATTTTCGCGGCACTGGAAAATTCTATTTGGGTGGTATGGCCGCGACTGATGAGCCAGCAAGTGTAGGAACCTCCGAATTAAATTTCAGTGCAGATCAAGATAAGTTCTGGATCTGCGGTCCTGAAGTCAGCTTCTCCGATGTAGAAGAATCTGAAAACGACGAGTCATGGCTCGTTCAAAAATTCCGCAATTTACTTAACAAAGAAAACGGCGAAAGCCAGGAAACCGCTATGGATAAAGAACAGTTTAACCAATTGGTCGAAGGTCAAAACAAAATCGCGACTGCATTGACAGCAATGATTGAAAAATTCACTGCAAAGCCTCCGGCTAAAAATGAGGATGATGATAAAAGTGGTGGCGACAAAAACAAAACGAACGACGACGGCAAAGGCGAGTTTGTTAGCAAGAAGGATTATGACGATCTTGCCAAAAAATTGACCGATCTCGACACGAAGTTCACCGAGCTTAAAAACACCCCGATTCCAGGCACCAATGGTTTGGAAAATTTGGGTGATATAGAAGCGGAAATCTAATTCTGCTTTGTTGGTGTTTTTCACTTTATTGGTTTTTTAGGAACTGAAACATGACCACTCATTTGAGTCCCCAGGCGGAAGCCAAGCTTAACCATTACTTCAAATCACTTGCCCTTGGATATGGTGTTAAAACCGTGGGCAAAAAGTTTTCGGTTACGCCCAGCACTGCCCAAAAGCTTGTCGACAAAATTGTCGAAACGGACACCTTTTTCAAAAAAATTAACAGCTTCCCGGTAACTGAGCTTAAAGGCGAGCGTGTAATTGGTTCGGTTGTCGGTGTGCATCCTAAGCGCACTAACACTGAAACTAATGACCGCCAAACCGGCAGTGTAGTTACTCTCGATCAAAAAGGTTACGAGTTATTTTCTACCGAAAATGACACCCACTTAACCTACGCCAAAATTGATACCTGGGCGAAGTTTCCAGACTTCAAAGATCGCTACGGCACTTGGCTACGTGAAGCACAGGCGATGGCTCGCTTAACTACTGGTTGGTACGGCACACACGCTGCACCTGTCACTGATTTTGAAGATAACCCTAACTTTGAAGATGTAAATAAAGGTTGGTTGCAAATCCTTCGCGAATTTAATGCAGGTGCTCAGTGGTATTTGCAGGGCGCTAACGCAAATCAAATTCGTATCGGTGCTGGTGGTGACTTTGTAAACCTCGACACTGCTGTCCACGCTTGTCTGCAAATGATCGATCCAATTTACCGACGCAAAAACGATTTGGTGGCGTTTATTGGTGAGGATTTGTTGGCTCTCGACAAAGCAGCTCTTTACGCCGCACAAGGTGAAACACCGACTGAGAAAGAGCGTATTGCGAATGAAAAAGTTACTCGCACTTACGCCAACCTTTCCGTGGATACACCGAGTGGTTTCCCGTCTCGCGGATTGATTATCACAAGCTACAACAACCTGAGCTGGTATTACCAGGACTCAAGTCTTCGTCGCCAAGTTATCGATAACCCGAAACGCAATCGCATTGAGGAGTACAGCAGTGTGAATGATGGTTTCATTGTCGAAGATGAAAACAAAGCGGCTGGTTTTGAGTTCAAAAATATCAAACTGAAAAGCGCCGCCGGTAACTGGGTTTAATTTTTCTTGGCATGAAAGCAGGGAAGCCAACTTATTACCCGCTCTTTGTTGAGCGGGGATTTTAAATAACTCGGGGAATCAATTTTATGTTGTACGACACTCAAGCGCACAAAGCGAAATGCCTGGCAAAGGTGGCTGCTGAAAAACTGAATGAGCAACGCACTACCGCAGATATTAATACCGGCGATGTTGCGGTGAAACTCAACAGGGTTTTATCCGATGTTGCAAACCAACACGATGTAGTGCTTGCAGCGTTAGCGCAGGATCGGGAAGCACTGAAACAACACACCGATGTGAAAAAGAAAATTGCGCTCAAAAAGGAACAGTTAATTCCGAAGTGGCTACCGATCATTGAACAGTATCGCGATAGCGGTGCTAAACGTCCGTTTGAACCACTGGTGTGGTTTGCAATTTGGTTGATCGACGCGGGCCTAATTGAACAGGGTATTTACTGGGCTGATTTTGCCATCGCGCAAGGCCAAAAAATGCCTGACAACTTTAAGTCGGCAAATTTGGAATCTGTTATTTCGCGGCAGGTGCATGACTGGGCATTAGAACAATTCAAAGCCCAGCACAGTGCAGAGCCTTATTTATCAGAAGTGGTTGCGCGCATTGAAACCAATCAGTGGTTGGTAAGCGAACCGGCATTGACAAGCATGTTGTTCAAACTGGTAGCGCTTTACGCTGAGCATGAAAAGCAGGATGAAAAAGCAGAATCCTATTTTTTGAAAGCGGTAGCTGCTAATCCGGAAAAACACGGCGTTAAAGGTTCACTCCACCGTGTGCAAAAGAAATTAAACAAAGAGCTTACACTGCTCTAACCGTCTCTCCCCGAGAGCACTGGCAAACGGGAACACATAACACGCCCGAGAACGCGCGAGATGCGCAGGGCTTATTTGGTTTTGTTGTTGCCCGTTTTGCTCAGTGTCTATTTGCGAGTAGTTGTAATGAGCTTCGTTGGAAAGACACAAACATTTTTAAACACCGACATTGCTAATGATGGTTTTTTCCCGGCTTTGAATTTAGGTGATTTCCAAAAGGTTTACCGGATTCCAACAGAGTACACACAGGAATTAGTTGAACAAAAATTGCGATTGGCAATTAGCGACTGCAACAAGTTGTTAGCAGTGGTCAAGCTGCAATGGATAGGTGCGGGTTATGCATCGCTGGCCGATGTTCCAGGTGAAGAAATTGGCGGTGTGAAACAAAGTATCGACCAGTACAAAAGCGCAGTGTTCATGCGTGCGAAAGGTTTGCTGTTAATGGAGTTTCCAACCATTAACCGGCGCGAGCAGGCGGAAAATGAAGCGAAGGAATCTGAGGATAATTTTCAGTATTACCTTGCGCAATCAGGTCGTGCGATTCGCCGGTTTTTAGGGGTACCGGAAAACATCAGTGTGGAGTTGCTGTAAATGGCTTTGGCAAAAATGCAAGCGCTGGCGAATTTCCTGCGGGATCAAAATTTGTTTGCAGCCGAGCAGTTCGATTACTGGATGGAAAACGGTGAAAACAATTACACCAGTAAACGCCAGGGTAATGGCTTGTTGATTTGCCGCTTTCGTTATGACGCGGTGTTTTCAATCGAGCGCTACTCCGATGATGCCGATTTATTTTTAGTGTTGCTCTCCATTTGGTTAATCGAGAACGACGATAACCGCGACGATCTGGAATTGGATTCGCCCAAAGTGGATGTGACGGTACTCGATGACACCTGCGTCGATTTGGAAATCACCGTCACGTTTGATGAGCCGATAGAAATTGTACCGGATGACGAAGGCCCGATTTTGTTTCGCGGTAAACGTTACAGCGTTGCACCGGCGCTGATTACCGATGCCAACAAAGTAGGCGTAGGGGACTCGCAAGCACGGCAAACGGATAAACCTTATGAGTTCGGTTCAGATTAATGTTTTTGGTGCGCTGTCCGCGCAGAAGCGAATGGAAGTACTGGCATTGCCACCGCGCAAACGCCGGCAGTTGTTAGGTGGAATAGGCAGGGAAATTAAGCGGCAAAGTATTCGCAATTTGCGAGCAGGCCGTGATGTTGATGGTAAGCCCTGGGAAGCGCGTAAACGGGGAAATGATCGCCGATTGCTGCGGCGACTAAATCGCCAGGTCAGTGCCAACATTTTAACTAACGATTATGTGGATGTTGGTTTTAAGGGCGGTGTTGCATTTCAGCAGCATGAAGGTGCAACAAAAACGATGACATCTGCGGAAATGCATAAGGAGCAGATGCGCAGTAAAAAACGGCAAGAAAAGCAGGAAAGTTTAGCAACGTCCAAACAAGCTAAATCCTTGCGTAGCGCCGGTTACAAAATTCGTGTGAAAGGAACCAAAAAATGGCGAAGGCCTTCGTTGAAATGGATTAAAGAAAATTTAAAGCAAAAGCAGGCCGGATTAATTTTAAGAAGGCTGCGCGACGAAACACCAAAACAATCATGGCTTACCAAAGTGCCGGGGCGTTCCTTTTTGGGCGCGACGCAGGCAGACGTAAACCGGTTTGTAGAAAAAATTTACGACAACACAATTCATTCGCGGGTGTAGCTATGGCTCAAGGCAAAGTAAACGTAAATAACCTGAATCTGGGGCAGGGCAATTTTCCGGAGATTGAACGCAAAACATTACTCATCGGTGTTGCACCTGTGAACGTGGGCGCTGTGTTGCCTGTGAACACGCAAAGCGATTTAAACGTGGTGTTGGGTGCGGCGGTTAGCGATTTAAAAACGAATGTGATTGCCGCGCGTGCAAACGGCGGTGAGAACTGGCAGGCCTATGTTGCCCCGATTGCGGTTGATGATGATTGGAAAGAAGCGCTCGACCTGGCATTGCAAACCATTAGTCCGGAATTGGTTGTCGTGTGCAAACCCGTGGCGACAGCCAACGAACTCACTACTGCAAATACAAAAGCGGAATCGGTTCGTACTCAACACGCACGCCGTGTGATTTTGCTTATGGCAACTGCCGGCATCGATGACGATACCCAGACCTGGGCGCAATACCTAGCCGCGCAGGCGGCGTTAACGAACGGTGTTAGCGCGTATCGCGTTGCTGCTGTACCGCAACTCCACGGAAACGATATTGGCGTGTTAGCGGGGCGCCTGTGCAACCGTGCTGTGAGCATTGCTGATACACCCATGCGCGTTGAAACAGGCCCAGTGCTGGGGTTGGGTGACACTCCCAAAGACAACACCGGTACAAGCCTGCCAGACGCGATTCTGGCTTCCCTGGACACGAACCGTTTGAGTTGCATCCAGCATTACCCGGATTACCCGGGAACCTTTTGGGGTGACTGCAATTTGCTCGATGAACCAGGTGGCGATTACCAGGTGATTGAAAACCTGCGTGTGATTGACAAAGCCGCGCGCGCAGTTCGCATCCTTGCAATCAAACGTATCGGTAACCGCCGTTTGAATGACAGCACGATCAGCATCGAGAGCAACAAAACCTATTTCATGCGTCCGCTTCGCGACATGGCCAAAAGCGTCGTGTTTAACGGTGAACAATTCCCTGGGGAAATCGAATCACCCGCGGATGACAGTATCACCATCGTGTGGCCTGAACGGAATTCGGTTGAGGTGTACATCAAGGTGAAACCGATCAATTGCGCGAAAGAAATCACCGCAAATTTAATTCTGGATTTGAGCAGCGCAGCCGCGTAACGCAATTCATTTTTTAACTGATTTTTTGGAGTAAAGAACATGGCCGGAAGACTGGGCGGGCGCGATTTCGATGTAATGATCGGGGACATCATGGTTCATGTGGAATCCATGAGTGCAACGATTGACGATGGCAAAAGTGTTTCCAAAACGAAAGGCGCACCGAATGGAAAAGTGCGCGGCGAGGTGGGTTGTTCCGGTGAATTTGAATTGGATACACAGAACTTCAACCTGCTGAACGAAGCTGCGAAAAAATCCGGTTCATACGAAGAGATGGACGATTTCGACATCATTGTGCACGGTGAACTTGATGACGAAAGCTTAAAGGTGGAAATGTTTGGTTGCTCATTGCGTATTTCTGATTTGATCAACCTCGATTCAAAAGGTGGTGAGAAGAAGAAACACAAAATTGCGTTTGATGTAACCAGCCCGGATTTTGTGCGCATTAACGGCGTGCCGTATTTGTCCCGCAAGTCTACTGAACACCTTCGCTAATCGTTTTGATTGAACGGGTAGGGCCACGCCATGCAACTCAGTTATGAATTGATAAAGCAAATCAGCCGCGCCAAGGGTTACCGATTTTTTGAGGGCGGCGATTTCAATTTGAATTTGATTGGAATTCGCAACACGCGCGATTTGCATGCAAACACGTTTAATGATGTGTTTTGTGTGGCCTTCACCGATAACGGTAAACAAGTGTTGCTGCAATACGCCTGTACCACCGACCCGGGCACCTATTACCGGGAGAATCCAGCGAACGTACAAGGCACCGCAATTTTGCCGGCTAACCAATATTTTGGTTTATGGCGATTGGGTTGGCACAAGGGCCAATACGAAGCCCTGGTGCAAACCTCACCAACGGTTTTTATTCGCGATAACAACCGCGATGGAAAATTGGATCTGGATGCACGCACGGGCCACCGTGAATTAATTGGTTTGAATTGCCATCGCGCACGGTTGGATGGCACGAGCACTCAGGTAGATAAATGGTCCGCAGGATGCCAGGTCATCGCCAGTAGCAAAGACTTTGATCAGTTAATGCGCCTCGCTAAATACGCGGCAGATATTTACGGCAATGGTTTCACTTACACATTATTTGAGGATAAAGATTTTGAATGAGCCGCATATTTTTAGCCGTTACGGTGGCACGCGGTTTTTACTCGCACTCGGTTGTTGTGTAGTGAATACGCTGTTGTTGATTTTTGGTTACATCAACGAAGGTACATACCAGCTTTTAATTTTGGGCACAGTAGGCGCATACATTACCGGCCACACCGTGCAAAACGCCACCAGCTTTTTTGCTAGAGGTAGTAATGAATCCAACAAGCAATATTAAAGCGTATGTCGCCGGCGTTGTGGCTGTGCTGCTGTTACTGGTGCTAATTCCTACCGGTATTCATAACTTCGCCTTGCAATCCAAGGTAGAAAAACTGGAAACCGATAAAACCACATTGCAAGCCGAAGCATTCATTAAACGCATGGAAGTGACTGGTTTGCAAAATGCCATTGGCGAGCAAAACAAAAAAATCACTGAGTTGGAACAACAAACGGAAGTGATGAAAAAACAAAGGCAGGACGCGCTTCAGCAAGCAGCGGGGCAAATCCAGGCACTGGCTGGACAGATTAACCGCTTACAACAAGATCATGGCAAAAGCTGCACCGTTGCCGGAATTGGTTCAACCATTTTAAAAGAGATACTGCCATGAAATTTTTAATGCTGCTTTGTGTGTTGTTTCTGGTTGCATGCACCAGTGTTGAAAAAGTGCCGGTGAGTGTGCCGGTAGAAACCAAAGTGCCGGTAATTATTCCGTGCATCGAGCACAGCGAAATTCCAGTGCCACCGAACTTTGCTACCAACCTGGTTCAAGGGCATGAAACAGATTGCGAGCTAGTGAATATTGTTTTAACCGAACGAGCGCAGCAAAAAAAATACATTGAGGAATTAAAGGCGGTGCTGGCGGGCTGTGTAAAGCCCGCCGGTTCTTAAAGGAATTTTGGTGCCTCAATATGCAACAAATAACCAGTGCTAACGATTAAAAACGGGCAGGTTATTCGAGTGGTTCAGTTGGTGGTTTTGACAAGGAGCTTTGGGATTCAGGTTCGTTTTGTACCAATAGGTGCATAGCTAATGGAATGAGTTCTTTTAACTCTTCAGCGCTGTAACCCTTTGCTTTGAAGTGAGCACCTTTTTCGCTTTTTATATCGATAACGTTGTTTTGGTTACGAAGCAGAAACGAATGAATTGCAACGGCAAGTTTGGATAAGTTGGCTTGGTTAAAGGCATCTTTAATGATGTGGATTAAAGAAAATTTTGGTTTTGCTGTGAACAGCATGACTTCACTGTATTCCACCCCGGCTTCATCAAGAGCAGCCAAAAAAGAGTCATAAACGTTAGGGGATATTTGGATTGTGAGTTCGTTGAAGTTTGATGAGTCCATGAAAAAAATCCGTATAGATGCAAATGGCGGTTTAGTGGATCGGTTACGCGTAGCGTGGATGTTTATTAAGTGGGCATGGATTTTCTTTGTGCCTTGTCTAAGAAATGAAAATGTAACGCTTGGTCAAGGGTTATGGAATGTAAAAGCCTGCTTTATCAATGCAACACTAATTCTTTTCTGCGGTAGCTTGGAATTCACTTTTGATGAGATACCTCAAGTGTTGGTAGACGGCTTCAAGGTACTTGCCAATTGCGAAAGCGTCAATATGTAGCATTGTAATAACCAGTAAAACCAACGGGTAAAAAGGGGAAGTGAAATGCGTGAAAACAAAGATGTGAAGCTCGTCCTTGAGGTGATGCAGCGCCAACGTCATCCCGACGTGGGTGAAGCTATTGAAGCCGTGAAGCTACTTCGCGAGAAGTTTCCTACTCGAAGCCTTTTTTCACAGATGCTAAGCATGATTCGTAAGCCGCGATAACGTCTTTAGGGTTAGATATCCGATCTTCCTGATAAATCAAAGCCGTGAGTTGTAAAGCAATTTCAGAGGCTTTGACGTTTAGGTGAGTTTTAACATTTTCTTGTGTTAATGATGACTCTGGCATGGGTACAGCTCCTTTTAATTAATGGAGCGCGAAGTATAGGCCACTAGCCTACAAAAATACCGGCGTGTAATGCCGTGTAATGAAAAGTGAGAGGGCGGTAAGTGAGTGATTTAACCAAACAGGAATTAGAGCAAATAGCTGCCGCCGGTGCTGAAAAAGGCATTAACAATATTTTGGAAAAACTGGGCATTGATCCTGCTGATTTTCGTGAAGTTCAGGCGGACTTTGCACACTTGCGCAAGCTGCGTAAATCGCATGAGCAAGTAACTACGTTCACCACGCGCGCATTAATTTCCTGTTTGGTTACAGGATTTATTGCCGCGCTGTTGATGGGCGTTAAAGAGTTTTTAAACAAGTAATTTTTAACTAACCCTCGGGGATTTAGCGATGAGTAACGAACAAGTTTTAACAGCAGAAATTGGTGGGCAAGAATTGAGTTTTTCGGTCGCGCGGGACGATTACAACCGTTATATCAACAGTGTGACGCCGACAAACAAAGTGCAACCGAGCCACAATTTTTTGATGACGACCATTAACGAGCAGCAACGCGCAACGCTGAAAGAGTTGTTGGCAAAGAATCCAGGTGCAGAGGTGCAATTAGCCAGCGCGCTCCTGGAAGAGTACACGCCTGATTTACAAATCGTTGTAAAGAAATCGAGCAGCGTGCAGAACGGTTAAGCGAAAACGGATTTAGTTACTACCAGGCATTGGTAACCAAACATATGCCTGGTGGTGACATTAATGATCCGGACGTTTTAGCCACGGCGCTGCTCATTGAAAACAAGCATTGGGAAAATTTAAAACTCGCGGTGGCTAGTGGTATTGCCATGGCGTTAAACGGTGATTAGACGATGAGCACTCGATTGGAAAAGTTGTTAATGCGTGTGGAGATGATCGACAAGATCACTCGACCTGCAAAATTAGCCACGGGTGCAATGAATGGTCTTATCGATACCGTAAAAACCGGTTACCTCAATATTGGCGGTGGTGTTGCCGGCATTTGGGGAACCGGTCTCGCGTTCCAGGAACTCACCAGCGATTACCGCGAATTCCACAAAGAAGTGATGGGCGTTAAAACGCTCGGCGTCGCGGATGCCACGTTAAAAAAATTAGAAAAAACTGCACTCGGTTTTTCCATTCGTTACGGCGAAAGCGCCGCTGCATTTGTTAACAGTTCTTACGAGGTACAAAGCGCGATTGCGGGATTAACTGGCGATGAACTGGTGAAGTTCACCGAGGCCGGAAACATCCTGGCAAAGGGCGCTAAAGCGGATGCCGCCACCATTACCAACTACATGGGCACCATGTACGGGATTTTCCAGAACCAGGCCGATGCAATGGGCCGTGCTCAGTGGGTAGAGCAATTGGTGGGACAGACCTCCATGGCCGTGGATGTTTTCAAATCCGACGGTATGCAGATGTCGGCGGCATTTACGTCGCTGGGGGCTGATGCACAGGCCCACGGAATCGCGATTAACGAGCAAATGGCCGTGTTAGGGCAATTGCAAGCCACCATGAGTGGTAGTGAGGCGGGTACGAAGTACAAGGCCTTCCTGCGCGGCGTAGGCGTAGCACAGAAAGAACTCGGCATTCAGTTTACGGATAGCGCCGGGCGCATGCTGCAGGTGAGTGACATCCTTACCAAACTCCAGGGCAAGTTCGGTGCTATCGATACGGTGGCAAAAAGTGATTTGCTCAAGAAAGCGTTTGGCTCCGATGAAGCGGTGGCCACCATCAAATTGTTGATGAACAACGCCGATGGTTTGACCGATGCGATTAATGAAATCGGCAAAGTCACCGGTATGGATCAGGCGCGGTGGAAAGCGGATTTATTAGCTGATAGCCAGGAACGATTTATACAAGTCAATAAAGCCGTAAAGATTGGCTTTGGTGCGCTGATTGATCAGGCGCTTATTCCGTTCTATCAATACAGCATTAAAAATCTGGAAGTGCTGAGTCAGTGGATAAATAAATATCCGCATCTGTTTGGTTTCATCGCTAAAGCGACGATTTACATCATGGCGTTTGGTGCGAGTATTGCTGCACTGGCAGTGGTGAAAGGTGTGGCGATTATTGCTATGGCTGGATTGTCGACGGGATTCGCTATTTTAAAATTCATGCTGTTGCCATTTGGCCCACTGTTAAACGCTGTGCGCCTGGCGTGGGTGATGTTCAACTTCCAATTAGCGATTGGAAACAAACTGCTGCCCGCTGCTGCGGTTGCATTGCGTGTGTTCCGTAATTCGTTAGTGATGAGCACTGTGGCTGCGTGGGGATTTGCAGCGGCATTGCTGGCGAATCCGATTACCTGGATTGTAGTCGGTGTAGTGGCGTTGGTTGCCGGGTTGGTATTGTTGGTTAAAAACTGGGACGCCGTGAAAGGGGCTGCGGTTGGTGCGCTGAATTGGATTACCGAAAAATGGAAGGCCTTCCGTAGCGCAATTGAAAGCACAACCATTCTTAACTTTCTGTTCATGCCGTTATTTTTAACGGTGGATGTCATCTCATTTTTAATCACTAACATCTCAAAAATTCCGACGTTGATTGCAGCGATTGGCACCGTGATTTACAGCGCAGTAGTCACAGCGATTGATTGGGTGGTAACGCGCTGGAATACGTTTATTGCGTTGATCCAGGGGAACGCAATTTTAAGCACGTTATTTTTTCCGCTGACGTTGGCTATTGATGCAGTGGATTTATTAATTACTGCATTAGAAAAACTGCCTGCATGGTTCAGCCAGTTTAAGCAATGGCTCGCGAATTTAAATCCGTTCGAAGTTATTCAAGGCATCGATAACTTATTGGTGGGTGCGCTTAATTTAATTCCGGGTATCAATATTGATACGAGCGGGTTAGGGCAGGGTGATGCCACCCAGCAACGCATCGATGAACAACGTGCAGCGATCAGACCTGCACCACACGTTGCCGCTACCAATGTGCCGCAGGGCGGATTAATGCAGCAGGTGAACAACAGCCGCAGTAATTCCAACTCCAGCAGCATTGGCACGGTGAATATCAATACACCGCACCCGATCCGTGATGAAAAATCTTTGCGCGATCAATTGATGATGGCGGGCGCGTAATGGTCACTGACGAAAAGTATGTCGACCTGTTGATCGATGGCGACAGCATTGTTTTAGATCAGGTGGGAAACCCTGTGCTTATCTCCGGGCGTGAAAGTATCGCCCAGGACATCAAGCACATGATTCGTGAAAGTGGTTTGTTGGTTGAATTAATTGGCCAGCGTTCCAGCGAACGCGTGCAATTAAATTTGGTTCGGTTGGAAAACCTTGTGGAAGACGACATTCGTATTAAGCCCGGTACCGCGAGTATCACGCAAACCGATACCAATACTTTTTGGGTGCAAGCGAAAACCATTGAATACGGTGATGTGGAGTTTTACCTGTGAGTGACCATTCAAAAGATTTTGCAAAAATGGTGAGCGATTCGGGCTTGCCGATGACAGAGGCAGACGCCGTAAATTTATGGAATACGAAGGCCGCAGCGGCTGGTTCGCCCTTTAATAATAATCCTGGCTATTCGCCGTTTTGGCGTGCAGTGCTTGCGTTAATTACCGCCCCTGTGTTGTGGATTGCTAACGAACTGTTAATGAAACAGGTGCTGCCCAATTTCTTTTTGAAAACAGCTTCTGAAACATTTTTGCCATTGTTTGGTTGGGCTGTGGATTGCGAGCGCAAAGGCTCACAGGTGATGCAAGGTCGCGTTAGCTTCAGCAGGTTAGTTGCCGCCGGTGAAATAGAAATTGCAGTAGGCACTGCCGTACACAGCACCGTGATTAATGGCAAAACCTATGAATTAAAAACCACGGCACCTGGCATTTTGTTTGATGGCCAAAACAGCGTGGTTGTTCCTGTTGCTGCCGTTGCTCCGGGTGCCGGGTTTAACCTGGGCGCTGGTTATTACTCGGTGCTGCCGGTTCCGATCGCTGGTGTTGATGCAGTAACGAATCAAGAGGATTGGTTAATAACGCCAGGTGCCGATTTGGAAGCGCCGGACGATTACCGTGCACGAATCCGCAATAAATTCACAGCAGTGAACCAATACCACACTGATGCGGTGTACCGCGAAATTATTACCGGCTTTGCCAACATAAGCCCGCGCAATGTGTTTTTTGAACACGATGCACCGCGTGGCCCAGGCACAGCTAACGCAGTCATTCTGATGGACACCGGCGAACCGAGCGAGCAGCTCCTGGAATCGATACAGGTACACATTATGGATGATGGCAATCACGGCCATGGCGATGATTTGTTGGTGATGGCAATGCCGGCAACTGAGCACGAATTGGTTGTGACAGTCGTTGCAGAAGATTACGCCGATGACGACGACAAAGCCTTGTTGTTGCAAAACATGACGGATGCAGTGCGCACCGCTTTCCGTGAAAACACCCAATACAAGGTTACTACAACGCAGCCCTTTAGCATTTTTTCATTTTCAAAATTGGCTGGCGAATTACACGCATTATTTTCCGATTTAAAAAGCGTGCGGTTTAGTTTGGACGATATTGAAAACGGGCTAAGTGTTGCGCGCCTGGCTACGTTGCAGGTGGTTGCGGATGATTAAGTTAAAGCTGCCATTCTGGAATGACAAAAACCATTCCATGACGTTGGAAAAAACAGCGCAAACGTTTTGGGAAAAAATAGAACAGGGCATTCGTTGGCCATTGACGCAATTCGACCCAGAGACGTGCACGCTTGCTGTATTGCATTTAATGGCATGGCAGCGGGACATCACACGCTTTAAAGGCGAACCGTTAAACCTGTTTCGTAAACGTGTGCGCTATGCCTATGCGAATGCTGCTGACGCGGGATCTGTGGTGGGCATTAAACGCATTTTCCTGCGCCTTGGTGTTGGTTATGTGGAAGTGGAAGAGCGTGTCCAGGATAAGGATTGGGACGTGATTATTCTGCGCTTGAGCGACGGCCAATTAGCTGGCAATACCGAGCTGTTAAAAATACTGATTGAGCAATATGGACGCACTTGCCGCCGTTACGAGTTTGAAACGATTACGAATGTTGATGTGTTTATCGCAATGGCTGAATTCGGTAATGAATGGTCATTTGATAGTGCGAGTTTTTAAGGGGTAGGTATGGCTCACGCAATTGTAAATTCTGGCCGTAACAAAATTGCTTTTGTGCAAGGCAACGGGTTGGTGCTGAATGCCACGCATTTTGTATTTGCGGATATTCCAGGGCTTGACCACACCGTGCCGGTTAACCTCGCCCAGGGAATGCCTGCTGTTGGTCAGATTGTAAAAACATTGCCGATTACCGCGCACGGTTACGTTGCGGAAAACAAAGTCGTGTACAGCATTATCCTTGGTCCTACGTTGGGCGATTTTTATTTTAACTGGGTTGGGTTGGTCGATGCGGATGGTGTGCTGTTGGGAGTGTCCACGATACCGCGCCAATTTAAATTTAAAACGGCGGGGTTGAATGTTGGTAACACGTTAACGCGCAACTTCCTGACGCAATACAACAACGCGCAGGCAACCACGGGGATTGATGTTCCTGCGGAGACATGGCAAATCTCGTTTATGGATGTGCTGGACAACATTGATGTTGCTCTTACCACCGATATGCGTGATTTCTTTGGTCGCAGTTTATTTTTCAATGATGGATTCCAAATTTTACTGGGGGCATCTTCCGAATATTTTGTGCAACCCGGCATTGGTTATGTTGAGGGTTACCGCATTAAAAATGCGGCAATCGGATCTATTGGTAGTGCAAAAAATGTTGACGTGTACGTTGAGGTTCATCGATCAGCGACATTTAGTGGTGGTGAAACTACAGCACAAGTTGTTACATCGCCAACCGGAATTGCACTGGCAGATTTTATCGATTCTGCGGGCCGTAAACATTTTTTTGAAAAAGTTGCCACGATCAGTGCTGTTGGGGTGGTGACTGATCTACGCGTAAAGCGGACTGTACCAGGACCTTTAATCAATACGTTTGCTACAGCAGCACAAGGCAGCAAAGCGGACAGCGCAATACAACCCGACCAACTTGCATTACAACCGGTAATTAGACGTTTACGCCTTTTGGCATTGGCAGGACTTTAGGACGATTTATGAATCTCACTGCATTGCGAAATGAGCTACAAGCTCGAATTAATGCATTAACCAACGCGTCAATTGTTGACGATGTTATCAGCGTTGCAATTGCAACAAAGAAAGCTGCCACGGTTGGGGTTTACGTCGACCGTACAAATCTAACGGTACAATTTCAACGCGTAACTAATGGAATCGGCGCGGCAAACGCTATAGATGATTTGATCGCGATTGCAGCGAGTATTGATAGTAATACTGAATCGATACCGCTTGGCACTGTTCAGAAGTTTGCGTTTGCTGGTGATAAGTTTACTGACAGCAATAATCACGAGTGGTTGTATTTTGGATTACTGCATTCGAAAGCAGGCTACGAGCGTGCCCTTGAAAATCCTGGTCTGCGTGCGTACGGACGGCAAGTGTACACCGCGCAAGCGAATACGGCTGGGCGTGTTACTAAAGCGGCGGAAGATGGTCTCGGTAATATTGTTATTGCGTGCGAAAGTGCAACACATGTGATTGTGAGCAATAACAATGGCGAGACATTTAATGCTGTTGTACATAATTTACCTGGTAAAGCTGTGACGGTTGAATATGTTGGCGGGCACTTTATTGTTGCGGGAAATGATGCCGAGAGAATCTTCACGTCATACAGCGAAAACGGTGGTCAATCATTCAGTAACTCAACAAATGCAAGAGCGTTTGCAGATGGCGTTGCTGACACTGTGCGTAGCGCATGCAGTGGGGTGGTAGCGTTATTCGTAACCAACAATACCCGTTCAGCAGTGAGTAAATCCAATGGTTTAAATAACACGGCTGTCACATTGCCCGCTGCTGTAAATGGGTCCAGCTACACACCATTAGTGCAGTTTTTTAACAATGCGTTTTATGTGGCCGGGAAAAATATTCAAACGTATTACAAAACGATTAACAATGGTGTGGAATTCACTTCACACAATAAACCCATAGGGCCGTTGATTCAGGAGCAGACTTGCGTTGCATTAGGGAAGTTTTTTTGGATGGGGCAATCCGGGTCAACGCGAATTTATCGGTATACCAGCGATTTTGTGACATGGAAAAATCTGATGGATATTTTGCCGGTGGGGTTAGTGCAAGCCATTAGTGAGTCTAGCTATATATCGACTGCAATAACCCTCGCCAAAGTTAAAGACGGCTTATTAATTTGTACATCAATTGGAAATTACTTTACCGCCGATTTAGAAAATTATTCGTTAATTCATTTTTCCCGTTCAGCGAGAGAGCTGGCCGGTGCAACCACAGAGTACTACTGTTTCGGCAATATTGTTGCCGGGGGCATTGTGTTAACCGATGCTGGTACCGGGCAGTCCAGTTCTTCACTTTTAAAAGTCAATTATGCAGAACCGGATTACGTTGGTGTGCACAGGAATAGTGTAGCGTCGATCACGGATCACCAGGTTGAATACGTGAGGATTCGCTAATGCCGGTAATTACGTTTCAAAAAGGTGATGCACCAATTAACCAAATTCCGGAAGTGATTACGGCGTATCAAGCGCAGGTAGCCCTCGATGACGCTGGTTTGTTGTTGCAGGTGGAGGAATTAATCAACCACCCTGAAACACCGGCGCGTATCAAACTTGCGTGGCTAAACCGTTTGGATTTGCAACGAAATAATCCAATGGTGTTGCTGATCGCCGAAAAACTAATGCTGTCGGTTGAACAACTGGACGCGCTGTTTTTAGCTGCAAGTAAAGTACGGGCTGGAGCATTGGAATGATTCACCCACCGGGAAAATTAATTCGCCTGGCCAATGGTGCTAACCCGCCATGGTCTGGCAGATGGCGTGATGGGAATTGCCCGGTGATTACGTCTGCGGTTGGTGATTTTGTTGCCGGTGGAATCATTACGTTAGATGGTTTTTTTAGCAACAAACGCAATGGCCAATTGTTGGCGCCGGTCCCGGTGATGGGCGGGCGTTTGGCGGAAGGGTACATTTATCAAAATGTGGTGCCGGGTTTTATTAATCCGGTTTGTGCATTAGCGGATTGCCCGGCAGGCGTGCAATGGAATGGTTTTCCGGAAATATTCCATGAATACACCGAAGAGTTTCATTACAGCTATTACGTGAAATTCGATGTGATTTCAGCGGGCAATGAAGCCGCCACATGGGTGCCAGGTAATGTGTATGTGAATGGTGACCTGGTGAGCTTTGATCCAGGCGCGCCGGGTTACTTGCGTCGCTATCGTCGGATTAATACACCGGTAGCAACGGTCACGGCAACACAACCGCATTTGGATGCAGTGAATTGGGAGTCGCCCAGCAACATCTGGGAAGACCTGCAAATAAAAATGGAGCGTTGTTTGGTGGACGTTGTGAATGCAAATTCGCATTCCGGTGGGAACTTTACAACCATTATTTTTTCAAGCGATCAGGTATTGCCGCGAGGCTCAATTATTAAGGGACGGATTGCCAGCAATTACCAGGGCGAGGTTCACACTGGTGGTTCACTTGCACAGGAGTTTAACGGTGCGAACGTTATAAAAATGTTTGGCGATTGGATTCTTGTTGTTGGGTATTACAAGGCGAGTAGTATTGATGGAAAGAAAGATGGTGCTGTTTTTAAATATTTTCGTAACGAGCGGCTTAAAGAGGGAAGTTTTCAACACATTGATGAGGAAGAAGGAAATATCAATTTTAATGATCGGCGTTTGGTTGGTGTGCAGCCAAAATTTTTTGAACCTCGTTATGTAGTGGAAAACCGATTCCCGAAAGGAAATGCCGGTCCATATCAGCCACGAAGCAACAAGATGTTGTTGCCGTTTCAGAAACGTTTAACCACGGTCATGAAAACCTATGCGGATGGACTGATTGCAAACGATAGCCCTGAATCGGTGTGGTTCACCAACAGTGCCAGTTTTGAAACGGCGATGACCACAGGTAAAGCGATTCAGCAGGAGCAAATCAGCCGGACCAAGCAGCGCATTCGCGTGAAAGTGCGGATAGGTGATTTTACGAACGCAGACCCGATTTATATTTTTTCGCAAAACAGTAACGGAAAAATGTCTGAACCGTTCAAGTTGAGAGATGCGCAATGATTGTAACTAACGTCAAGCTTTCCAATGCGGCGGTTGCACTTCCTCCTAACTGGAACCAGTCGACAGTTAACCCGACGTCGGCTCAACAAATTTTTTCAGACATGATTGACAATACCGGTGCAAAAACCGGAATTAGTTTGCATATCACCACACCTTTTACAGGAAAAATTTCAGGCGATGCCTATGCAAATTCTGACAATCACGGATTGCCGATGCTGTATTGGCGCAGTGGTTGGTATGGGCAAGCGGCTGCATTGCAAGCGCGTGGTTTTACCGCAGGCCAGGCGGGTGAAATTGATTTATCCGGCCATGCAAACCAGAACCGCCATACGCGTTACCGGATTAATGGTGGCGCGGGATATGTTTACGGTGCAGTGGCAGGCACTAACCCTACAGCGCCAATAACGGCGCCGTTCATTGCGGATTCGTCTGGCTTTGTGACGATTGCGATGGAGTATATGAATATTCAGGCTTATTTGAATGGCCTGCAATTCAGACATATGCCAGCGGCTCCGGTGACGATTACCAGTATTGAAAATTTATTTTCCGGGCAGATTTTTGTGTTGCGATTGAGCGATGCAACCTTTGCCGCAACACACGCAACGATTACCGATGGTTTGGTTTCAAAAGTAGTTAGTTTGTTTGCCACCAGTGTGGCAGGCGAATTTATGGCAACTGCGCCTGCAGTAGTTGCTGGTGAGCCGGTATTAAAGCCCGGCGATGTAGCGGTTTCTGTTTCCAAAGGCGCATTGAAAAGCATTGGCAAGTCGGCGACTTACACCATTAAAAGTCGCCACCCGGATAATGCAGCACAAGTGAATTTTGTATCACTCGCGTTAACGGATGTAACCAGCCCCGATACGGTGGGCGTGATTTTTAATATTGACCCCTTACCGGTGTTGAATGATTTAATTTTTTATGATCCCACGCGGTTTGTGATTAACGAGCGCTGGGAAATTGCGGGGCTTAAAGCCGGTGAGAATCAGTTTTTTATTCGCAAAGCCGCTGATGGTATGTGCCATTCATTGGTGGTTGTTACGGATGATCCAGGTAACCCGGGAGGCGGGGCGGTGATAGTGGGATCGCGTTATTTTAAGGGCGAGAAAATCAAAGCGATTTTTTCCAAATCAAAAAAGTTTAACGCTGGAAAATTTTAAGAGGGCATTCAATGCGTATTCCCAGTGAACAATTTAAAACGGTGGCCGGTGCGATAATCACGGTCCCATTAAACGGTGATTACACGTATTTGCAAGTGACCTTGCACGGCAGAAACACAGGCGTGATTACGCCGACGATTCGCCCGCTCCTGGAGCGCAATGACACCGCTGATTTTCAGGCGGATGATTTTGAACTGGTGGAGGATGGGGCGGTGGATTTAGCGGCGAACCCGAAGAAGCGAACCTTTACCGTAGAAATGAAACGGCTTTCTGCATTGCGCTTAACGGATGCTGGTGCCGGTAATTACAAATACAGCATCCGGCAGTGGGGCCGCGCGAGTAATTAACCATGGCATGGGCTGCAATTCAATTTAAAACCCCGCCTGTGCTTGCGGACGTGTTGGCCAGTGCAAACGTAGCGCTGGATGGCGAACACGGCGCTATGGCCACCACACGCAGCGCTGTGCTGGCTGCGCCTGGTATTGATGCACCCAGTGAAGGTGCTACCGCGTTGGATGGGCCGATAACGGGCGCAGAATCACTGTACAGCGCATTTGCGCCGGTGGTGCGGCAGGTAGTGATTCACCCATGGTGTGAAGGCCTTAACCAGGGCGTGGGGCATATCCGGAATTTGTCGGCTCGTAATGCGGTGAATGCAGCGGCTAAAAAATTGGGTGATGTGTTGGATGCTGAAAAACCCAATGGCGCTATGGATGTGCTAGCGATGTTAATTACCGGCACCGGCTACGCCGATATGGCGCAAAAACTGGAGCAAGTATTGGCGGTGTACAGCGATGCAACGCTGTATCTGTGCGCGAGGCGCTGCGCGCAACTGGCGACGCTGGAGCGCGACAAAATTTTATTACCCGATGCAGGTGTCAATGCGCGGTTTCGTTTAACGGCAAATGTGCAGGCTTCTCACCTGGTACAAACGTTTGGCGCGGTAGGGCAGGCGGTGGCGTTGGGTGATGCGGTAAGTATCGCCGGTGATTCTGCCGAATCGGATTTAGTTGCCATTACTAACAAAAAACAAGCGCACATTACCGCGATAAAAAATGCGGCAACCAATGCAACGGCCAGCTTCACCGGTGGAGCTGGCCATTATTATTTTTTAGCGGGGACAAATCCCGCTGCTGCCAGCCGTGCATTGCTCGATGCGGATTTGGGGTATGAATACCCGCTCGCGGTGTGCGTGTTGCTGGCGAGCGCACCCGGTGCGTTAAATGCGTTTAAGGGGATGCTGCAATGATGCTGGGCAATTTCAAAGTGCCGGACAAAGAATTAAAAGTGTCGGTATCCATGAGTTTTGGCAGCGAGAAGTTGGGTGGCCAAACGAGCGGCACGGATACCGCGCACAAAGGCATTAAACCCAAAACGGTTTACGTATCGTTGTTGATTCCGTTTGATGACGCTAAATCGCTCACGGAATTAACGGCAATCGCTGAAGCCGTAACCGAAAACGGCAACCTAAAAATTTATGACATTGTTGAACCGGCTGCTAATGCAATGAAAATTCGGCAGGTACAATTTTGTGACAGCTTTGATGTGCGCGAAGATTACAACCTGCTTGCGTGGCAAGTGGATTTTAATGTGCAGGAATATAAATCCGTTGCAGAAAAAACCGAACAGCGCCAGCAAACCGCAAAAGCAAAACCACAAGCCGCCGCAGGAACAACAGTGAGCAGCGATGACGATTCAGCGGATGACGCACCGGTAACCGGTATCGAAAAGTTTGTCGCGGGATTGGATAAGGCGTTGTCGTGAAATTACATAAACAATTAACGTTTAATGGCGAACCTATTCCTTTGGTGAATGATGATGTTCGCCTGTTTTTGTTTTCGCCCGGTGTTGCATTGTTTCATGTAAACCACAGTGACGCGTTGACCAGTGGAATCGTGCAATTTTCTGCCGGTTATGACCCGGCTGCAATGGTGCCGGTATTTACCGGCCCCATTCAAAAAAGTTTTTACGTGGATAAAAAACAGCAGGCGTTGTATTGCCGTGAACTGACATCAACACTGAATCGCATTCTGCCGTTGGCCTTACGCAATTGCACATTAAACGATGTGCTGGCCGCGATCAGCAAAGACACCGCGTTAAAGTTTGTGACTCCGGAGCAGGATTATTCACGCACCGCCGCGCCGGTATTTTATTCCGTGGGTGGTGGCTACCATGCGATGGATTCATTAGCCCGGGTATTCCGGATTAAAAAACCAATCTGGCAACAGCAGGGCGACGGTAAAGTATTTGTCGGCAGTTGGGAGCACAGTTTTTTTGCGGGCAAGCCGGTTCCGGTACCGGTGGAAGTGCGTAGCAAAAGTGGCATTAGCAATAGCTGTGAATTAGTGGCGGCACCGCGCTTTCGCCCTGGCATTGTGATGGAAAGCGGTGAGGTAATTACCGCTGTGCATTTTAAAGAAGCGCAAATGTATATCGAGTGGGATAAGAACCCCTGGGGGACGCGGTGGAACGTGAAATCGACAACGTAGTAATGCGGTTAAACCCTGAATTACTGGGGGATTTGCATTTGCCGATGTTTGCGCGCGTGGAAGCGATTAGCGACCCGATCCATACGCCTGGCATGAGCGAAAGTTTTCGCCCGCGCTACGCCGTGGATGTGCGGGTGCTGGATGAAAAAAACGAGCCAGACGAATTATTTAAGGTGCTGCGCGCGGTTCCATTGCCGGCAAGTTGTGCAGGGTTGGAGCGGGGCGTTTTTGGCTTCCCAGAGCCGGGTGCGATTGTGGAGCTCGCGTTTGCGTATGGGCTGGCCAGCAAGCCGTTTATTCGCACCATTCTTACCGACGGCTTAAGTGTGCCGCACCTGGTGCCGAATGAAGTAGTGATCCAGGCTGCGCCGGCAGTTACGCAACGCGCGGACCAGCACGGCAATTGGTCGCGTATTACGTTTGCCAATATTCATGATGCCAGCGTGCAACACACCACTGAAACGTTTCAGTTAAACCAGCACGCGCACATTCACTACTTACAAGTGAAACAGCACAGTGTGGAGGAAGTGACCGGCGTAAAAGCCATTGAAGCCCTGGGCGCGTTGAAACTGGTAAGTGGTGGACCGGCGCACCTGGTTGCCGCACATGATTTAAAAATTGCCATTGGCCATGACCAAAAAAATAAAGTTACACATGATTTAATTCAGCGCATCGGCAATATTTATGATTCGCTCGCGACAGCCAAGCAACTCATCAAAGTGAAAAATGGTGGGAAGATTTGGTTAGGCAGTGAAGGCGAAAATGTGTTGCAGATTTTAAGTGAGTTGATTCAAGTGGTTTCGGAGATTGCGAACATCGCAAAGGATCACACGCATAAATACACTGATAACGGCGCGCCGAAGATAACCGAAAAGCCCGAGCAATCGGGCGATTTTGGGGGGAAGAAAGGGGAAACGGATGGGCTTAAGGGGAGGCTTGATCCAATCATTGAGTTTTAAATTTTTCCAATATTTTTTCACTTATATTGAAATGAATGTTTGGGCTGCTTTCATCCATTGCAGTCGGTGTCATATTTTTTAGCAAGCTTTCAGCAATTGAGTGAATGATTTTTGTCCTTTCTGCCTCCTCCAAATTTGAAATAAATGAAAGTATTGCTCCAATATTTTGAGATATTTTAATATTTTCTTGCTCAAACTTTCGATGCCTAGTAGATTCTTTAGATAGATAGATTGCTGGGGTTAAAAGCATTAAAGAGAGGGTAACTACCGAAAATGCCTGATAACCCTTGAAGCCTGAAAGTAGCCCATCGAATATGAAAAGGATATCAATAAGGCAGACGACCCCCATTGTTAAAAATGCAACATTTCTAAAATTGTTTGCGGCTCTACTTTCTTGATCTGATCTGGTTGTATAGATATTGGATATTGATTCAGTTGAGGCAAGATCAAATAATTTTTTAACATTTTTAGTGTTTTCTAATACAAAATTTTTGAATTTATTAAATTCTTCGTCTGCTTTTGTTTTTTCTTCGTTGGCGTGTTTCGATACTTCTGAGTAATCATCTTCGATTTGTTTAAGCTTGCTTGATATTGCATTATCTAGTTGTGGGAGTTTTTCATTTACCAAAGAGAGTAATTCTTTATTGGCAGCAAGGCCGTCAACAATCTCTTTGGCATTCTGTGACTCGGTGGCCTGTTCCTCACTGCTTTTCTTGGTGCGTTTTATGAATTGCTCTTCTTCGTTTTTTCTAATAGTTAAAAATCTTATTTCATAAATTCTAGACTTGATAAGGGATAACGCCGCTAGTGACTGAGACTCATCTTGGCGTAATACTGGATCTTTTATAAGTTTTCGCTTTTGAAAAAGA
The DNA here is from genome assembly GCA_021151825.1 of Cellvibrionaceae bacterium. Taxonomy (GTDB): domain Bacteria; phylum Pseudomonadota; class Gammaproteobacteria; order Pseudomonadales; family Cellvibrionaceae; genus Cellvibrio. The sequence continues at coordinate 187,217 of JAGKWQ010000002.1, read as the reverse complement.
AGTCCTTCACATCGAGTTATTTTGTCGATAATTCCATCTATTCTTGGGTATGCCATATTGCCTATTTTCTGTGAAAATGCTGTGATATCTTCAATTAATGCATCAACGTTGGCATCAAAGATTTCGTTACTGGTCAGTATATTCTGTTTAAAAATTTCAGCCTCTGTTTTGGCAAATCTCGTGATTTCGTCGATATGATTTTGTGTGGTTTTCATATGATTACCTTTTTGGCGGCCAACTGGCCGCCTTATTTGTTTTTATCGATCAATCATCTGTTCTGTACGCGATAGCAAATCAACAAGACCTGCCGCTGCAAATGGAGATAATTGAACTCCTTCAACGTTGCCTGATAGTAACTCGTAAACCAAACGTAAACTATTTGCTATTTCATCCCGTGAGCCCAATTCATTGAGTTTTTTGGTTCCATCACCAATTACATCGATGGCTTGGCCTGAAGGATTAAGAATATCGATAGAGCCGGTTTTATAAATCGCAAATTGCGATTCATCTAATTTAATTTCACGGCGTAGTTTTGTTGCGGATGTTGCAGAAGATTTTTTGCGAGCAGAAGTTGCTGTCATGGCGTTAGCCTCGATTAAATTTCCTATAAAACCGCCAGCATGGGGTCCAAGCCATGGAGGCGACTGGACAGGGTTTGGACCTACCGGAATCGAGAACCGGCCTACCCCGAAGGGTAGCCCCGCCCAGCCACCAAAACGCAAGGTAGCCGATAGCGTGCAACAAAAAAAGCGCAGAGCGCGCTTTGTTGCTCTCGGATATTCAGGAGGTCCAGTCCTGGCAATGGATTTTGCCATTGCATAGGTAGAGTAGTGCGGGTGCGTTTTGGTGTCAATGTGTAATATAGTGAAGTATTGTGAAATAACGGGGTTTTTATGGCTCTTCTTTGGAGCCTCGTTCTGCACATGCATTTGGTTTATCTCTACTTAGCACGTCGAGAAACGTTTTTAAGGCCTCTTGGGGTAAATGTTGTATCGGTTTATGTGGTTCTATGAGCAGAAGTAGGGAAAGGAGAATGAATACTACATTGTGCTTATCTAACAAAAATTGATGCGCATCTTTTAAGGTTGGTATTTTTTGTGGTGATGCGTAGAGCAATAAGTTTCGCTGATTTGCAACCGTCTCAATGTATTTAGTGATGTTGGCAAAACCTTTTTCCGAGGCGACTTCTCCAAATTCCTTTTTGTAGTCGATTGGAGTTCCGTTTTTATGCACCGAAAGTATCTGCAATGGAGGGTGCGGCATTGCCACCTGTTTCGTATCTGAACCAACCGCTATAACCATTCCAACTCGAAATGGTTGTTTTCCTTCAGGATAGTTAGGGTCGAAAAAGAATTGAATTTCATAGTCATCAAAAACCGGCTTAAATCTTTTATGGATCGCTAGTAAAAATGGATAAAGCGCGTTTTTAACTCTGTGATTCTTGAAGTTAATTTTTTCTGCGCCTTCATATTTCCGCTGTTTTAACGCTTGAAATACTGCTGTTGCTGCTTCTTCTTCCGCAGTAATTGCAAGGAACCCGGCCACCTCTGGCATGGTATCTATCAATTGCCAGCTCCTTTCAAGGTGACGAATTGCTGATGTCGCGGAATGTTTGCATGGCGCACTTGTTTTGAGTGCTGCGTTAACTACTTTTTGTTGAAATGAATTTAATTCCATAAAGCAATGAGTTCCAATCGATGGTAGGCATTATTACAATAAGTATTCTTGGGTGATTAACAAAATGTTATAGGCTGAAGAGCTTCCAAAGGAGGGAGTGCGGTTAGTCAGAAATAAAAAAGGCAGCTTATGCTGCCTTTGTTTTTTCACTCTTACGCAGATGCGCGCTCTAGTTCATTATCAATCGCCTGAATAACAAACTCATTAATCGATTTAATTTTTCTTGCGTTGACAATTGACGCTACACGCATGTGCCTATCTTCACCAATGCGAATATTAAAGCTGCCTTTAAATGGTTTTTCCGGTTCAATTCCTTTCGCTTTGCAGTCTGCTAAATAATCGTCAACCGCTTCTTCAAATGCTTGTTTTAACTCTGCAGGAGTATTGCCCTCATAGTTAACTAGGGGGCGAATGTATTCCAGTTTTCCGAACAGGCAATTGTCTTCCACTGACGCGCTAATTGAGCCAAAAAAACCGTTGTATCTCATTAAGTTTGTAGTGCTGGACATTAGAAATGCCCTCCTAATTTGAGTTTATCTATCACTTGTTCTCTTACATATTTTTTCAATTCATTACCGGGATGCGGGCGGTGCAGGTTGATCATCTCCGCTGGGTTTCCGTTATCAAACTTAACGCGAGAGCCGCTACCTTGTTGGAGTGAGTAACCCAGTTTTGCGAGTAGGCTGGTTAATTCATCCCACGTAAAGCTGCCGTTGGTGTTCAGCAGCTTGCCAATCAACTTCTCTGTTTTGCTCATGTGTTGGCCACTCTTTGTATATAGGTTGAGTGTACCATCAAAACCCTTTTTTGCAACTAAAGTTAGTTGCAGGTTGTGAGTGACGTCGACACCTACTGCGTGTGGTGATGGGGTGCACCGATATGGGGCGTTTTTTTTGCGAGAGGGTCGCCACCAGCCCGGAAATTCACTCCTCCCCGACCTGCGGGTTCTGTAAAAAATTTGAATTTGTGAAATAGGGTTTTGAAGCAAACCCGTATGGCTGCTGAGTAGTGCAGGAAATAGTCAGTTCAGGGTGTGAAACGAATTGAATGAAAATGAAGCCCGGATTCAATAAAAAGTGGGCGCAGAGGTGGGCGGAATAGGGGGTTTAATAGAGAGGAAAATAAAAGCGCCCACTTGGCGCCCACCTACAGAATTAATACATCCAAATTTAAGGCAAGAAAAAAGGGCTTACATTGCTGTAAGCCCTTGATTTTACTCGTTTGGTGCCAGTGGTCGGACTCGAACCGACACGCTTTAAGGGCGCCGGATTTTGAATCCGGTGCGTCTACCAATTCCGCCACACTGGCGAGTGGTGCGCATTTTAATGATTTGGGCTTGGCTGTCAAACACTTATTTCGAAATTTCTTTAAATCTTTCAATAAGTAAGCAAGTTGTTCAAAAAGCGGTTCATGGTTTGGGTTATTTGCCACTTTGCACCTATCTGGATATATCCAATATGCGCCGGATTCAAAATCCGGCTCGTTCGACCTAACGGTTATCGCCATTCACAATTTTGAAACTCCCCGAATTTGAGTTAACCTGCCGGCCTTTTTTACGCCAAATCGATCAAGTTGCTTATTTGTTATGCGTCGCCAGGATTTTCACTACGAATTACCCGATGAACTAATTGCCCGTGCTCCAGCGGCACAGCGGCGCGATAGCCGTTTGTTACAGTTGGATGGGGTAACGGGCCAGTTAAATCATCGTCAATTCCCTGATTTGCTAAGTCTGGTTGAGCCGGGCGATTTAATGGTGTTTAACAATACCCGCGTTATTCCTGCGCGCTTGTTTGGTCAGAAGGCGTCAGGCGGGCAGGTGGAGATTTTGGTGGAACGGGTGTTGGATAGCCGCCGTGTGCTGGCGCATACCCGTGCGAGTAAAGCGCCGAAGGTAGACTCCATTGTCATTCTGCAAGATGGGACCAACGTGCGTTTGGTCGCACGGCACGATGCGCTGTTTGAGTGGGAATTTTTAGGCGATGACCTGGTGCTGGTTGTTTTGGATCGTATCGGCCATATGCCTCTTCCTCCTTATATAGATAGGGAAGATGTGGCAGCAGATCGCGAGCGCTATCAAACCGTGTATGGTGAAAAGCAGGGCGCGGTTGCGGCACCTACTGCCGGGCTGCATTTTGACGAGCAGATGTTAAAAGATCTGAAGGCCAGAGGTGTGCAAGTGGCATTTGTGACTTTGCATGTTGGCGCAGGTACGTTCCAAAACATGCGCGTAGATAATATTTCCGAGCACCAGATGCATTCTGAAATTATGGATGTATCGGACGAAGTTTGTGCGTTGGTACGTGCAACCAAAGCGGCGGGCAAACGTGTGGTCGCAGTGGGGACTACCAGTGTGCGCAGTCTTGAATCCGCCGCCCAGGGTTATGCGGATCCGAACCAGCGTGGTGAGGTGCATCCTTATCAGGGGGAAACCAGTATCTTTATTTATCCGGGTTATAAATTTCAGGTGGTGGATGCATTGGTGACCAATTTCCATTTACCGGAATCTACCCTGATTATGTTGGTGTCAGCCTTCGCCGGTTATCGTTTTACCATGGCTGCTTACCAGGAGGCGGTTGCAGAACAATATCGCTTTTTCAGTTATGGCGATGCCATGTTTATTACCCGCAATCCTGCCGCTGCTTTGCAAAAAGTCGGCGTAGCGCAATAGATAGAGAGTTAATCGTGACTAATCCAGAAGTAAAAGACGTTGACGCAACCAGCCAGTGTTTTATGCAATTTGAATTGGATAGCCAAACTGGTCGTGCGCGCCGCGGGCGTTTGAAGTTTCCACGCGGTACTGTCGAAACTCCCGCATTTATGCCAGTGGGAACCTACGGTACGGTAAAGGGGTTGACCCCGCGTGATGTTGAGGATATCGGTGCGCAAATTATTCTCGGCAATACATTCCATTTGATGTTGCGTCCAGGCACTGAAGTCGTAAAAGCACATGGCGATCTTCACGATTTTATGCAGTGGAAGGGGCCAATCCTGACGGATTCCGGTGGCTTCCAGGTTTTCAGTTTGGGCAAGTTACGCAAAATCACCGAAGACGGTGTGACTTTTAAATCGCCGATTAATGGCAGCAAAGTATTTCTCGATCCTGAAACCTCCATGCAAGTACAGCGTGATTTGGGCTCAGACATTGTGATGATTTTTGATGAGTGCACCCCATACCCGGCAAGTATTCATGAAGCGCGTGATTCGATGGAATTGTCATTGCGTTGGGCCAAGCGTTCAAAGGTTGCCCATGGTGATAACCCTTCGGCATTATTCGGAATCGTACAGGGTGGTATGTACGAGAATCTACGCGGTGAATCCCTGCGTGGTTTGGTAGAAATTGGTTTTGATGGTTATGCGATTGGCGGTTTGTCGGTAGGTGAACCCAAAGAGGATATGCTGCGTATTCTGGAAAGCCTGACTCCGCAAATGCCAAAACACAAACCGCGTTATTTGATGGGTGTGGGCAAGCCCGGTGATATTGTGGAAGCGGTGCGCCGCGGTGTGGATATGTTTGATTGCGTGATGCCGACCCGTAACGCACGCAATGGCCATTTATTTACCAGTGAAGGCGTGGTCAAATTGCGCAACGCCAAATACCGTGAAGATACTGGCCCGCTTGATTCGTTGTGTGATTGTTATACCTGCAAAAACTTTTCGCGTTCCTATCTCCATCATTTGGATAAGTGCAATGAAATGCTGGGGGCGCAATTAAACACGATTCATAATTTGCGCTACTACCAGCGCATCATGGCTGATATGCGTAAGGCCTTGAGTGAAAACACTTTTGATGCGTTTTTGGTGGAATTTTATGGTCGCCAGGGCTTGGAAGTACCGCCTGCGCCCCAAGAATGAACGCTTCATCATTGTTGTAAGTGAATTAAAGGGTATAATCCGGCGCCCTTGACCATACCGCAGCCAGGGTAACGGCTGTGAGCAAGTAGAAATAATGCAGAAATTTCGACCCGCAAATAACCTTGCAGGTAGTTAAAAAGCTGTGACTGACTAGTTGGGAATTATTTATGCTAAACCGCTACCCGCTGTGGAAATACCTGATGTTGATCGCCATTACTGCGATCGGCTTTATTTATTCCATTCCAAATATTTACATTCCCGACCCCGCAGTACAGGTTTCGGGTGACTCTACTGCCAAAGTTATCGACAAAGCAGTATTGGATCGTATCGAACAAACCCTGAAAGAAGCCAAAATTGAATATTTTGGTGCTGAGTCAAATGGTGAGTCAGCAATGGTTCGCTTGCATGGACACGAACAACAAATGCTGGCGCGTACTGCAATCCAGCGCGCGTTGGGCGATGGCTATATCGTTGCATTAAATAGCGCGTCTACCACCCCGGGTTGGTTGCGTGCATTGGGTGCAGAACCAATGAAGCTCGGTTTGGATCTGGCGGGTGGTGTGCACTTCTTGTTAGAAGTGGACAGTGCGTCTGCAGTAGAAAAGCGTCAGACAATTAATGCTGACGATATGAAAGATAAATTGCGTAAAGCCAAACTGCGTTATTCATCCATTGTTGCGAATCGCGATAATCAAATCGTAGCCCGTTTCCGCAATGCAGAGTCAGTTGATCAAGCTATCAGTGCATTGCGTGGTGACTTTCCAGGCATGCAATTTGTTAAGCAAGATGCGGCGGCCGACGCAACAGATTTCGGTTTTGTTGCGACTCTCAGCGATGCAGCTGTAAAAGAAATTGAAGATTACGCATTAAATCAAAACCTGATTACCTTGCGTAACCGCGTTAATGAACTCGGTGTATCTGAACCTATCGTTCAACGTCAAGGTCGCAGCCGTATTATTGTGCAGTTGCCTGGTGTACAAGATCCGGCTGAAGCAAAACGTGTTATCGGTAAAACAGCAAACCTTGAGTTCCGTTTGGGGGCCTCACCAGACACATTGGTTTCTAATAAAGAAGAATTTCCGTTCAAAGATGAATTAATGCAAATGCAGCGTGGTAATGCTGTGTTGGAAAAACAACTCATCGTAACCGGTGATAGTGTTACTGATGCAAAAAGCAGTTTCGATCCGGAAACCAACCAGCCGCAAGTGAACATCACCCTCGATAGCCTTGGCGGTGCAAAAATGAACCGCGTGACGCGCAACAATGTTGGTCGTCAGATGGGCATTTTGTTTATCGAATATAAAACCCGCACGCAAATTGTGAAAAATGAAGCGGGTGAAGAAGTTGAAAAAGCGACCCAGTATATCGAGCGTAAAGTTATCAGCCTTGCAACCATTCAAAGTGCGTTAGGTATTCAATTCCGTATTACCGGATTGGATCAGCCGGGTGAAGCAGCAGAACTGGCGTTGTTATTACGCGCTGGTGCTTTGGCGGCGCCTATGCATTTTGTGGAGGAGCGTACGATTGGTCCATCACTGGGTGCGGATAACATCAAGAAGGGCGTGAACTCTTCAATCTGGGCGCTGGTAATGGTGTTTGTGTTCATGGTCATCTTCTATCGCGTGTTTGGTATTTTCGCCAACGTCGCGTTGGCAATTAACGTGCTCTTGTTGATGACGGTGTTATCCATGTTCGGTGCGACACTAACGTTGCCAGGTATTGCCGGTATTGTATTGACCATGGGGGTAGCGGTAGACGCGAACGTATTGATCTACTCGCGGATTCGGGAGGAGCTCAGAAATGGTGCCTCGCCCCAGCAAGCAATTTACACCGGTTATGAGCGTGCATTTATCACCATTCTCGATGCGAACCTGACAACAATGATCGTGGCAATTATTTTGTTTGCTGTAGGTACTGGTCCGATCAAAGGTTTCGCCATTACGTTGTGGATTGGTTTGGCAACTTCCATGCTTACTTCCATCATGGTTAGTCGTGCGTTGGCGAATCTGGTGTACGGCCGTCGCAAAAACCTGCAAAAAATTTCGCTGTAAGAGAGCACTGCTATGACACAGGAATTGAAAGTTATTAACTTTATGGGAATCCGAAAGTACACCTCGGGTTTCTCAATTATTCTCACCATTCTGGCGTTGGCTTCGATCTTTTTTCAGGGTTTTAAACTGGGTTTGGATTTCACCGGTGGTACCCAGCTTGAAGTGCAATTTGATCGCGCTGCAGATCTGGGAAAAATTCGCGAGGTACTTGAGGAAAAGCAATTACACAGCCCGGTTGCCGTGACTTTTGGTAGTGATGCGGATGTAATGATTCGCACCCAGGATCAAATGAGCAACAAAGGCCGTGAATACATTGCGGCCGAAATTGCAAAACTTGGCAATGGTGCAAGCTTGCAAGATGTGTTGCGTCCAACGCGTGAGCAAGAAGGTTTTGTTGATGTGTTGGTCATCAGCAACCTGACGCCAGAGCAAGTAAACCAATCCGGCATTTTTGATTCTACCCGTTTTGGAAAAACTATCGTTTCGACCAAAGATAACGGCACCCAGGTTGCTATCGAGAAAGGTTTGGATCTGGTGTACAGCCAACATTTGCTGGAAGAATTGCAAACTGCAACCGGAGCAACCATCAAGTTGCGTAGTAGCGAATCAGTGGGGCCGCAAATCGGGGATGAGCTGCGTGATAGCGGTGGCCTCGGGATGTTGTGCGCATTTGCGCTGGTATTTTTATACGTTGCAGTGCAATTCCAGTGGAAATTTTCCGTCGGTGCATTGGTTGGTCTGGTGCATGTAACAATTGTTACGCTCGCGTGCTTTACCTTTTTCCAATGGGATTTCGATTTGAACGTACTTGCGGCGATCATTGCATTGATTGGTTACTCTATTAACGACACCATCGTAATTTTTGACCGTATCCGTGAAAACTTCCGCAAGCTGCGGGCGATGGATCCTATCGAAATTGTTAATATTTCCATGACCCAAACACTGGGTCGTTCCTTGATGACCCACGTTACTGTATTCCTGGTAATGGCGGTGTTGTATGTATTTGGCGGTGAGTTGTTAGCGGGTTTTTCTAAAGCAATGATGATTGGTGTAGTGTTTGGTTGCTATACCTCAATCTATATTGCAGCTAACGCGACAGTGGCAATGGGAATTTCAAAAGAAGACCTTATGCCGCGCCCGAAAGATGAAACTGAAGGTGGTGTAGATCTTACTCCCTGATTTACGTTTTCATTTTGCATTGCATTAACAACAGCGCCTTAAGGCGCTGTTGTTGTTTCTGGCACCATAAAAATCGCGCTGATTGTTTAATCAAATGATCTCGGGTATCGTCGGGGCATTTATTGAAAGGACATTCTGTAGCGTGAACTTTTTGTTTACGACACATTTCATTCAAAACGCATCTCGTTCAAGGCAATGGTAATGACTAATAATCGCAATCCGATGATTGAGCACATCAGCTTTAACCCTGCACTGCAGACCAGTGATGATTTGGAGCTTTTGCGTTCAACGGTTGGTCGATTCCAGCGAATTTTCAATGGCAGCGGTTATGGTTTCTGGGAGTGGGATTTACACAACCAGCACATCGAATGGTCGGGTGGATTCTGGATGCGTTTGGGCTATGGCCCGGAGGATGCAAAAGATATTTGTGATGCATCCAAAGTGCTTACCTATATACACCCGGATGATCGTGAATTTGCAGTAGAGGCAACACGTCAACATCTACGCACGGGTAAGCCGATGGATGTTTCCTATCGTATTAAAACCAAATATGGCGATTACATCTGGACGCAAGTGCGGGCGGATTCTCTACGCGATGAAAGCGGGCAAGTTACGCTGATGTCTGGTGTTAATTTCGATATCACCGAAATTAAAAAAGTTGAAGCGGCATTGCGCGAAAGTGAGGCGCGCCAAGTGCGTATTATCCAGGCATCCAGCGATGGTATTTGGGAATGGTATGCGGATCGTGGTGGCTTTCATTTTTCCCATCGTTGTTGGGAATTGCTGGGCTACGATGATCTTGATGATGTGCTTACTGAGGGTGAGGATCGCTTGAAAATTTGGCGACGCCATATTTATCCGCAAGATTTATCCAAATTTGATAACGCTTTAGTTGAACATATGGCCGGTCGCGCACCTTTTGATGTTGAGTATCGGCTCATCAGCACCCAGGGGGATATTCGCTGGATTCGCGGCCGTGGCCGGGCAGTATTTAACGAAAAGGGTCAGCCAATAATGATGTCTGGCAGCAATATGGATATCACTGAAGTAAAGCGCGCTGAAGAGCGTGTAATTCAGGCGAAGGAGCAAGCGGAAAAAGCCAACCGCGCTAAATCTGAATTTTTATCGAGCATGAGCCATGAATTGCGCACGCCGTTAAATGCGATTTTGGGTTATACACAATTATTCGAATACGACGGTAATTTAAAATCGCAACAGGTTGAAAATGTACGTGAAATTCGCAAAGCGGGTGAGCATCTATTGCAATTAATTAATGATGTTCTTGATTTGGCAAAAATAGAATCAGGAAATATGACGGTTTCATTGGAGCCGGTTCTGGTGTCGCGTTTGCTTGATGAATGCTTCACATTGGTTCAGCCTCAGGCGGACGCGCGTGGTATACGTCTGTCGGCACGTATAACTGATCATGTGAATACTTATGTGATTGCAGATCATGTCCGTTGCAAACAGGCAGTGCTGAACTTGTTAAGCAACGCTGTGAAATACAACCACGTTGGTGGCGAAGTTGAGGTGACTTTGGGGGCAGAGGAGGAGCTGAAGCTACGCATTAGTGTGCGCGATACTGGCCGCGGCATTCCGTTGCAACGCCAAAGTGAAGTGTTCCAGCCATTTAATCGCTTAAGTGCAGAAAACAGCAATATTGAAGGCTCCGGGGTAGGGCTTGTGATCACCAAGCAATTGGTGGAGATGATGCAAGGCAAGCTGGATTTTTCCAGTACTGAAGGTGTTGGTACCATTTTCTGGATGGATTTCCCGGTTGCTACCGAGTGGAGCGCGGAAACATTGCCTGCTGCCAACCGGAAAAAAGATTACAGCCCTGCAATATTGAATGTTAAACGCCGTTGTCGTGTGTTGTATGTGGAAGATAACCCTACCAACATTCGCCTGTTACAACAGATTTTCACCCGCTATCCGCAACTGGAACTGGAGATCGCCGAAGAGGCATTTTTGGGAATTTACAAGGCGCGCAGTACCAGCCCGGATTTGATTATTCTCGACATCAATTTACCAGGCATGGATGGTTATGAAGTACTTGCTGTGCTTAAGAATGATCCGTCTACCAGCCAAATTCCCGTTGTGGGATTATCGGCCAATGCAATGCCATACGATATAGAGCGTGGACGCAATGCCGGTTTCTTTGATTACCTGACTAAGCCTGTCGATATTAACCAACTAATCGATGTCTTTAATAAGCTCTTGCTGGATTAAGCAAGGGCTTTATTTTCACATTCCAGTCTGATATCCCCAGCTCGGTAATGCCGCTGCTATTTCCTTAACTCTGGTCACCCGCTACTTGTTTCCTTACTTACGCTGTTGGGTAAAGGGCATGCACAATCGTTAATTAATGAAAATTTGCTGGTTTTTGCGCACTCAGGCTCTATGATGATCAAAATGAACATTTGTTCATTGGTTGTTTTTATAGATCTATCGGGAGTTGATCATGGTTTCGCGCATTCGCTACAGCTCAGTGCTGGTGGTATCCCTGTTGGGATTGGTGTTATCTGCCTGTAATGGTAAAGATCAGGCAGCAAAGCCTGCAGGGGCGGCTATTGAGGTAGGTGTGGTTGAGGTGTCGCGTGCAAATGTGCCGTTGGAAGCCGAGTTGCCTGGTCGTACCAGCGCGTATCGCAAAGCTGAAGTTCGTCCGCAGGTGAGCGGCATTATCCAGAAACGATTATTCACCGAAGGTGCGGAGATCAAAGCCGGAACCCCCCTGTATCAAATCGATCCTGCTACTTACAAAGCCGCATTGGCGAGTGCGCAAGCTGAGCTGGCGCGTGCGGAGGCTAACCTTGCCGCTGCTGAAGCGCGTGAGTCTCGCTACAAAAATCTTGTCGCAATCAAAGCTATTAGCCAGCAAGACTATGACGATGCCCTGGCTACTCTCGGTCAGACAAAAGCCGGCGTCCAATTGGCAAAGGCGGGCGTTACTACCGCCAAAATTAACCTTGATTACACGCGTGTGTTAGCACCCATTGATGGCGTGATTGGAAAATCCAGTGTTACCGAAGGCGCGTTGGTGAGTGCGGGTCAGGCCGCAGTGCTTGCCGAAATCCAGCAGCTTGATCCTATTTATGTGGATGTTTCCCAATCCGCAGAACAACTTTTGCAATTGCGCCGCCAAATGCGAGAGGGCAGTGTTGCGGCAATCGATTCTGCCAAAGCCCGGTTGCTGTTGGAAAACAACTCTGTTTATGAACATGTGGGGTCGTTGCAATTTACTGAAGTTGGTGTGAATGAATCGACGGGTACTGTTATTTTGCGCGCGCAATTTCCCAATCCGGATCGTTTGTTGTTGCCCGGTATGTTTGTGCGTACATCCCTGGAAGAAGGTGTTCGTACTAATTCCATTTTAGTTCCGCAACGTGGTGTTACTCGTGATCGCAGCGGTAATGCGACAACGATGATTGTAAATAAACAAGGTGTTGTGGAACTGCGCTCCATCAATGTCGGACGCGCGTTGGGTGATCAATGGCTGGTATTAAGTGGTTTGGATGTTGGCGATAAAGTCATTGTTGAAGGTTTGCAAAAAGTGAAACCCGGTGCGCCTGCGAAAGCAGTTCCAGTCACTAAGGCCCCGGCAGCGGAGTAAATACCATGGCGAAGTTTTTTATTGATCGCCCGGTTTTTGCCTGGGTAATTTCTATCATCATTATGTTGGCGGGTTTGCTTTCCATTGCAAAATTGCCGATTGAACAATATCCGGAAGTGGCGCCACCGTCGGTGAGTATCAGCGCTAACTATCCCGGCGCTTCTGCACAAACAGTGCAAGACACGGTAATTCAAATTATCGAACAAGGGCTTACCGGTATCGATAATGTGCAATACATGTCATCGACCAGCGAATCCAGCGGTCGCGGTGAGGTAACTGTTACGTTTATGGCAGGAACTGATCCGGATATCGCTCAGGTTCAGGTGCAAAATAAATTGCAAACCGCAATGCCCTTGTTGCCGCAAGAAGTGCAACAGCAAGGTATTCGCGTTACAAAATCATCTGCCGGATTTTTAATGGTTGCTGCGTTCGTGTCGTCCGATGGGCGCATGGATAAATACGACATCGCCGACTACGTAGCAGCAAACGTTCAAGATCAATTGAGCCGTGTTAATGGTGTTGGCCAAATTCAATTATTTGGTTCGCAATATGCGATGCGCGTTTGGTTAGATGCAAATAAACTTGCTACCTACAAACTTACTACCGTTGATGTTGTCACTGCGATTCGTGCGCAAAATGCGCAAATTGCGGCGGGCGAATTAGGTGGAACGCCAGCATTACCTGGCCAGCAAATTAATGCCAGTATTGTGGTGCAAACCCGTTTAAATACGCCTGAACAATTCCGCGATATTTTATTGCGCGTTAATCAGGATGGTTCACAAGTTCGCTTGGGTGATGTTGCTCGTGTTGAACTCGGTGGTGAAAATTACCAGTTTGAAACAGAATACAACAATCGTCCGGCGAGTGGCCTTGCGGTAACACTGGCGTCGGGTGCCAACGCATTGGATACCGCTGATGGTGTTCGTGAGCGTATCGGTCAGTTACAAAAATTTTTCCCGCAAGGGTTGGATGTAGTTTATCCCTATGACACCACGCCTTTCGTAAAATTATCTATTGAAGCCGTAGTGCATACACTCATCGAAGCAATCGTGTTAGTGTTTTTGGTGATGTATTTATTTTTGCAAAATTTCCGCGCAACACTGATTCCCACGATTGCCGTTCCTGTGGTTTTGTTGGGTACTTTTGCGGTACTGCAAACCTTCGGATTTTCGATCAACACACTCACAATGTTTGCGATGGTGCTCGCGATTGGTTTGTTGGTTGACGATGCGATTGTTGTAGTGGAAAACGTCGAACGGGTAATGGCTGAAGAAGGGCTTTCGCCGCGAGAGGCAACTCGCAAATCCATGCAACAAATTACCGGTGCATTAATTGGTATTGCGCTGGTGCTCGCTGCGGTGTTTGTGCCTATGGCATTTTTTGGTGGATCAACCGGTGTTATCTATCGCCAATTTTCGATCACGATTGTGTCGGCAATGGCGTTATCAGTTATCGTTGCGTTAACACTTACTCCAGCGTTGTGCGCCACCATGTTGAAACCAGTGGATGCTGATCATTATCACAAGACCGGATTTTTCGGTTGGTTTAATCGCAATTTCAATCGTGCAACTGATAAATACCAAACCGGTGTGAAATCCATGCTGGGACGCACGGGGCGCTACATGGGAATTTATCTGGCGATTGTCGTGGTATTGGGTTTGTTATTTACGCGTTTGCCTGGTTCATTTTTACCGGATGAAGACCAAGGTGTTTTGTTTACCCAAATGACCTTGCCAGTGGGTGCTACCAAAGAGCGTTCAATTGGGGTGATGGACCAAATTGAAAAACATTATCTGGAAAATGAAAAAGATAATGTGCGCTCAATATTTTCTGTTATCGGTTTTAGTTTCAGTGGTCGCGGCCAAAATAACGGTATTGCATTCGTGGGCTTGAAGGACTGGAGTGAGCGCACCGATGCGGCACAACATGTGCAGGCAATTGCCGGGCGCGCAATGGGAGCGTTAGGTGCAATTAAAGATGCGATGATATTTCCATTTGTCCCACCGGCAATTACGCAATTGGGAACCTCATCCGGTTTCAATTTGCAATTGCAGGATTTGGGCGGTGTGGGCCACGAAACATTAATGCAGGCACGCAATCAATTTTTAGGCGCAGCGATGCAAGACTCGCGGTTGGTGGGCGTACGCCCCAACGGCCAGGATGACAATCCGCAATTTAAGTTGGATGTCGATCAGGAAAAAGCCGCTGCACTGGGTGTTTCGTTAAGCGATATCAATAGTGTTTTTTCAACAGCCTGGGCCGCGAGTTACGTCAATGACTTTATTGATAATGGGCGCGTGAAAAAAGTATACGTACAAGGTGAAGCTAAATACCGCATGCTGCCGGAGGATGTTAAAAACTGGTACGTGCGCAACAATGAAAATGAAATGGTGCCGTTCTCGGCATTTACGTCCGGTCGCTGGATTTATGGCTCGCCACGCCTTGAGCGCTACAATGGTGTGCCGTCGGTAAATATTTTGGGGCAGGGTGCACCCGGGGTAAGTTCGGGTGATGCAATGTTAGCGGCGGAAGAAATTGCAGCGAAATTACCTGTGGGTGTCGGTTTTCAATGGACCGGTATGTCATTGCAAGAACGCGAATCAGGAAGTCAGGCACCGATGCTTTATGCACTATCAATTTTGATTGTATTTTTGTGCCTTGCTGCGCTTTATGAAAGCTGGTCTGTTCCTTTCTCGGTAATGCTTGTTGTACCGCTTGGGGTAATTGGCGCAGTGTTGTTTGCGATGGCGAGAGGGTTATCCAATGATGTGTATTTCCAGGTGGGTTTACTGACAACGATTGGCCTCGCTGCAAAGAATGCGATTCTGATCGTGGAGTTCGCCAAAGCGCTTTATGAACAAGGCATGGATTTACTGGAAGCAACCATGGAAGCCGTGCGTATGCGTTTGCGTCCGATCATTATGACTTCATTAGCATTTATGTTGGGCGTAACTCCGTTGGTGTTGAGTTCTGGTGCTGGTTCCGGTAGCCAGAACGCGATTGGTACTGGTGTATTTGGCGGAATGTTTTCGGCCACTGTGTTGGCAATTTTCTTTGTGCCGGTATTTTTTGTGGTGGTATTTCGTTTGGCAAAACGTTGGTCTTCAGCGAAAAAAGCGGAGTGATGTAAAGTGATGGTGAGTAAATGTGAAACCATTTTGGCAGCAACACTCAGATTGCTCGCCAGTAAAGGCTTCCACGGTTTTTCAGTACGCGACGTCGCTAAAGAGGCTGGCGTTGCGACCGGTACTTTGTATTTGTATTTTGATGATCGTGAAGATTTGATTAATAAACTGCATGGACAAATTATTAATCGTGTTGCATCTGAATTGCGTATAACCCATCGAGCTGGATTGCCGTTACAAGATCAATTTAAAAATCTTGGCCTGACGTTTTGGCAATTGTTTATGCGCGAGCCGGAAATTTTGCACAGTAAAGGGCAGTTCGATCATTTGCCGCCGGATTTATTGCGCAGCTTGCATGAAGTGGCCAAGCAGGAGCTCACTCCCTTGTTTGATTTTTTCGCACAGGGACGTGCCAGTGCAGCGTTGAGAGATTTACCTGATGACATTTTATTTTCGCTCGGTTTTGAACCTATTTTTGAAATTGCACGAAAAAAATTGTTGGGGTTGATTGAGGTTGATGATGCGATGCTGGAAAAAATCATTGGCGCCAGCTGGGAGGCAATTTCGCACAAAGCCCCCTGATTTTTTTGCACAGTGATGGGTTCCATCAGAAAAAAGCAGGAGCGTTTTCTATGTGGGCCAGATTGGCCCACTAACTTGATAGCTTATTTTTTTACTTGGTTTCTTGATTGCTCAGCTCTTGATTACTCAGGTTTAGATTAATCCCACCACAGCTCCACCCGATTGCCCGAAGAGGTAATCATCTGCTTGATAAGTTCTACATCTTCCAGGTCCATGCAGAAGTCCAGCAGCTCCTGCGCGAAAACATCCAGGTCTTCGGGTAGACGCAACAACATGAAGCCAACGGTATCGGTACTCGCGTTATAGATACGGATGCCGAAGCGTTGATCATAGTCTTGCAAGGTGTGAATGATGTCTTCCGTTTCCAGTCCATGGTTCACTGCATCGGTGCGCGCTACTCGCAGGCAGTCGAATTGTGATGCTGACTGGATAGCCACCAGCTCAGCCATCCCATCGTGTTTCTCCTCGCCCAGCCAGCGTGTAGACCCGATAAAACACCGCCAGCCGTACGGCAGGGCGAGCTCCAGTTTCAGATGCAGCGCGATGGCTTGTGTTTCCGGTATCAGTACACTGCTTACACTCGTGTCGCGGGTGCGCCCGAAGTTGTATGTGGCATAACGGAGCAACTCTCCACCCGTGGTTTGGACCATCAATGCGTCTACGTCTTCACGCATCGCCGGTTCAGTCAAGGTAGTTGCAGGCTCGAATGCATTGGTCATCGCGACAAGATTTTTACGTGCCGATTGGGTTTCCGGATGCTCTGGCCCCAGTCTCTTTTCGCGGCTGGTCAGTACTTGCTGTGCCATCTGCGCCGCGCGGGTAGCGTCGCCCTGTTGCGCGTAAATCGAGCCGAGGTTATGGCGAGCAGTTTCCAGCGACAAATGGTCGTTAGGGAGGTGCTTTTCCTTGATGGCCAGCGCGCGCTCAAACATGTCCTGCGCCTGCGCCAGCTTGCCGAGTTGATCCGACACTATGCCTAGCCCGTTGAAACTACCGGCCACTACCGGCATGGGAATATCTGCACCTGCCTTCTTGCGTTCTATCACTTTCTTGTACAGGCGACCTGCTTCGGGGAAGCGCTTAAGGTTTATCAGGGTGATGCCGTAGTTGTTGAGGGTTTCGGCCCATAGACGTGAATCGATGCCTTCGCCGTCCGGTGATAATTTCAACGCGTTGGCATAGGTTTGTGCAGCTGTATTGTTATCACCCATGTTGGACTGGCTGACGGCAAGATTGTTGAGCGCATTGAAGTGCGAACCTGTACTCACTTCTGCGCCCTGAAGTAACCCCATCTGGCGTTCACGCCAACTTGCTGCATCGCTCGTACGACCACATTCGTCATAAAGCAGGGCCAGATTGTTATACGCGATACGCAGCCCCTCCGTATCATTGTCGCGTTTTTCCAGATCGGCGATCAGTTGGAGAAATTGGGATTCGGCCTCCTCGAAATGGCGGTTCCGGCGCAACATCTCTGCCAGGTTGCTGCGACAAACAAAGGTGATTTCATCGTCAGTCCCTTGTGCTATTGCAGCCAGCAGCGCGGCATGTTCGGCTGCCGCCCAGGCGTCGCGTACACGACCTGCGTGCAGTGCGTCATTAACAGCTTTATTCGCCTCATTTGCCAGATAGGTCACTATTTCCTGATCAAGTTTTTGTGCTGTCGCGGTAATATCGCGGCGCAAGGGAACTGCCATCGCTGGTTCATCCAGCATTAGCGACAATAACTTGCACTGGGCACGTAGCATGGCTTCGTCTGGCAAGCTATGGTGACGGCGCAATTCTACTTCCCGGCGAATAAGTGGCAGCGCTTCACGTGCAGCGCCCAAATGCAGATACAGGTCCGCCAACTGGCTAAATGAATCCGCCTGATCGGCATACAAAGCGGGAAAATTTTCGCGCAACGGGATGCTGCGCTGGAGATAGGGCATGGCTTTAAGCGATTGGCCGGCAAGATGGTAAAAATTGGATAGGGCAGTCAGCAGCGGCAATATCACTTCCGGATCATCGCCGAAGTAATCATCTGAAAGTGCCAGCATGCGCTCGCTGATGAAGATTGCTTCCGCATAATCATCCCGCTTGACTACGTCGCCCAGGCGTTGTTGCAATTCCTGAATCTCGGCGACTACTTGTTCAATATTTTCGTCAGTCGCGGCCAGTTCCTCTTCGTGTGACGGCAGTGCTTTTCTTCGCCACCATTCCCACAGGAGGCAAGCGGCCCCCGCAAATATCAACAAAGCCAACGTGTCCATTCATCGTTCCTGTTATTGTTTTGTGGCGATCTTTTTTAGCAGGGTACAAAAATCTATATAGGTAATTGCGTGGTGAATTTAACTTGTTTTAGTGCAAATGCGGAGTTAATTGAGCCTATGTTTGGTAAGTGAATCAGGGTTTGTTTCATTAGTCTTTCATAATGCTCAACGCTTTCTACTACTACGCGTAATACGTAATCCTTTTCACCACTGGTTGAATAACATTCGACTACTTCAGGTATGGCTTGTACTGCTTGTTCGAAGGCTTCTAACGAGCTGGCATCATGATTTTTGATAGTGATATAAGCGTGCACGGTGACGCCGAGATTTAATAGTTTAGGGTCCAGCAAGGTCACCTTGCCGCGGATTACCCCTTCGGTTTCGAGACGTTTCAAGCGGCGCCAGCAGGGGGTATGGGAAAGGCCGATCATATTGCCCAGGTCAGCCATTGAATAATCGGCATTTTCCTGGAGTGCACGCAAAATCTTGCGGTCATATTCATCGAGTTCAATAGCGTGTGGCATGGTCTTATCCTGATTGATCGTATTTATGCCATCATTCTAGGATGAAAATTTTCCTTGGGCAATTAATTGAGGATGTATTTCATAATATTTGGCGTTATCGGCCAGTTATAAGGGGAAAATCTACTCAATATCGCACTTTACTAGGAAGATGATTTACCTCCGTATTGTGATTGCGGTCTCGTGCGTGTATCGTAACGCCTCTTTTGTAGGGCGTTTAAAGCCGGTGTTCGTGGATAAAAGGCAGCTTCGGGCTAAAGCCGTTTGTCCCGATAAAAATAATGCTGAGGAGCAATCCGAGATGAGAGTAATACTGTTGGGCGCGCCTGGGGCAGGCAAGGGTACTCAAGCGCAACTAATCATGGAAAAGTTTGGTATTCCCCAAATTTCTACCGGCGACATGCTGCGAGCTGCTGTTAAAGCCGGTACAACCCTGGGCTTGCAGGCTAAGGATATTATGGCCGCTGGTGGCCTGGTACCGGATGATTTGATTATTTCCCTGGTAAAAGAGCGTATTGCTTCCAGTGATTGTTCCAACGGTTTTTTATTTGATGGTTTCCCCCGTACTATTCCACAAGCAGAAGCCATGCTCGATGCGGGCGTGGATATTGATCATGTCATTGAAATCCACGTGCCAGATGAAGAAATTGTTTCGCGTCTGAGTGGCCGCCGTGTACACGAAGCATCAGGTCGTGTTTATCACGTTATTCACAATGCGCCCAAAGTGGCGGGTCACGATGATTTGACGGGTGAGCCTTTGATTCAGCGCACTGATGATAAGGAAGAAACAGTACGCAAGCGTTTGGGTGTATATCACGAGCAGACCGAGCCATTGGTTGGCTTCTATCAAAGTCTTGCTGCGTCCGGCGAGAGCAAAGCGCCAAAATATACCCGCATTAGTGGTATTGGCAGTGTTGATGGTATCCGCCAGCAATTGTTGACTGTATTGGGCTAAGGTTTACCTGCCAGTCGCAAAAATAGGCTCTACGGAGCCTATTTTTTTGTCCGATGTTTTTCTTATCCCATTTTATCCCTGTGCCGATTACACTGAATCTACCTTTTTTTGATTGATTGCTATGAGCCTTATTCTCGCCCTTGATACGTCTACTGATGCTTGTTCAGTCGCACTGAATGCCGATGGTGTTATTACTTCCTTGTTTGAACTTGCTGCAAAAAGCCACACCCAGCGATTATTGCCGATGGTAGATGAACTACTACATACCAAAGGTTGTGAGTTAACCGATCTGGATGCAATTGCGTTCGGACGTGGTCCGGGTTCGTTTACTGGCTTACGTATTTGTGCCGGTATTGTGCAGGGTTTGGCATTTGGTGCAAATTTACCTGTGATTCCTGTATCTACTTTAGAGGCAATGGCGCTCGGATTTTATCGTACTAATCCAGCCATCCAGCTTCCTTTGGGGGTTGCTTTGGATGCGCGCATGAATGAAGTTTATTGGGGGCTTTTTTCCCGCGCAGGGGAGTTGGTTGATTCATTGGTGACAGAGCAGGTTATCAGTCCGGATGTGCTCGTAGCCGGTGTAGAGGTTGCCAATTTAAAGGGTGATTTTATTGCAATCGGCCCAGGCTGGCATTATCCGGCTATGCAAGCACTTGCGGTGGTAAATAAAGTTATTGATGTTCACCCCCATGCAGAAAATATGGCCTTGATTGCGGCAAAACTGTTTGCTGAAGGGAAGGTGGTATCTGCACTTGAAGCCCAGCCAGTTTATTTACGCGATTCTGTTTCCTGGCAAAAGCGCCAGCGTATTCGTGACTCCAATGATTTTTTAGTATGACTTTTTTAGTGTGACTCTTATGAATAACCTGCTTTCACTTGATGATTTCAACTCCGGTTTGCTGCAATTCCTGGAGGCTTCGCCAACGCCATTCCATGCAACCCGCAATCTTGCCAAGCGGTTGATGGATGCTGGCTTTGAGCCGCTTTATGAAGGTGATACGTGGCAATTGAAGCCTGGAAAACGCTATCTGGTTACACGTAATGACTCTTCGATAATCGCGTTCGTTTACGGTAAGTCTCCATTACTGGAAACCGGTATTCGCATGATTGGCGCCCATACCGACAGCCCGTGTTTAAAAGTAAAACCGCGAGCCGAATTAAACCGCCGTGGTTATTTCCAGTTAGGTGTTGAGGTGTACGGCGGTGCTTTGTTAGCACCTTGGTATGATCGTGATTTATCGATGGCAGGGCGGGTGTCGTATCGCGATGATCAAGGCCAAATAGCCAGTATCCTTATCGACTTTGAGCGTGCAATTGCGATTATTCCCAGCCTCGCTATTCATTTGGATCGCGAAGCCAATAACCTCCGTACAATCAATGCCCAAAAAGATATTGTTCCCTTATTGCTCCAGTTACCAGCGGAAGACACTGCGCTTCCAGATTTCCGCAGCCTGTTGCACGCTGAACTGCAGCGCCAATATCCGGATTTGCCAGTTGCGCAAGTGCTGGATTATGAAATCAGCCTTTACGATACCCAGGCCCCCGCATTTGTTGGCCTTGAGCAGGATTTTATTGCCAGTGCTCGCATAGATAATTTATTGAGTTGTTACATCGGGTTAGAGGCACTTCTTCATGCTGATGATGAAGTTTCCAGCCTATTAATCTGTACCGATCATGAAGAGGTGGGGAGCGCCTCTTGCTGTGGTGCCAAAGGGCCGATGTTGCAACAATTCCTTGATCGCTTGTTGCCAGAGGTGGATCAACGAGTGAGAGTGATTGAGCGCTCCATGATGATCTCGGCTGATAACGCCCATGGTATCCATCCCAATTTTATGGATAAGCATGACGAAAACCATGGCCCGCTGTTGAATCGGGGCCCGGTGATTAAGGTCAATGCTAACCAGCGCTACGCCACGACCAGCGAGACCAGTGCTCTGTTTCGTTTGTTTTGTGAAAAAGTGGAAGTGCCGGTACAAGCATTTGTTGCGCGCACGGATATGGGATGTGGTAGCACTATCGGACCGGTTGTCGCATCGGAAGTGGGGGTTAAGACTATCGATGTAGGTTGCCCGACCTTTGCCATGCATTCCATTCGCGAGCTCGCGGGAACTAAAGATGGCTGGTGGTTGTATAAAACAGGGGTAGAGTTTTTTAATTACACCAAGGCTCCGATAGCTTTAGTGTCATTGTTGAAATGATCCATGCAGTCTTTTTCTGTTATTAACGCGTGTTTGCTCGCAACATGCATGTGACCCAGTACTAAGACTGGGCACATGCCCGAGCCATCCTGTGGGTGGCTGTTTATAATCGCGCCGATTTCTCTAATAAAAACTATTTTTGCCATCCTCAATTACGTGGTGTGCCGGGTTAGTTAGATAAGCGGAGCTGAAAAATGGCGATTAGCCTGGATGTATTAGCGTCCTTTGCACCTTTCAATACCATGAGTCATGAATACCTGACTCAGGTCGCAGAGAAGGCCAATCTGCGGGAAATTCCAAAGGGAACTATTATTTTCAAGCGTGGGCGTCCTTTTCCTGAAAAAGTGTATCTGGTAGGTGGAACTGTCGACTTGATCGATTCCAGCTTCCAGGTAAGTACTATTAATCCGGCGAGCGAATCGCGGCGTTCGCCTTTAAATATTACCCAGCCAACCCAGGTATCTGCAGTCGCCAAATCAGATGTAACCCTTTTGGCTATCGATAGTGATTTTATTGATCTGGTTTTAGCCTGGAGTGAATCCAGCGATCAGGAAGCAGATACCTCGGGCGTCAGTCTTCACGATGACAACGATTGGATGTCCTCATTATTGCAATCACCGCTGTTTAGCCGTTTGCCTCCCGCTAATATTCGCCAATTATTTATTCGCTTCAGCGCCCAAAAAGTGCAGGCAGATGAAGTTGTTATCAAGCAAGGTGAGCGAGGCGATTATTTCTATGTACTCGAATCTGGCAGCGCAATGGTGATGGACCCGGCAAGCAAGATTTTGGCTGCATTGCGCCCCGGTAATTACTTTGGTGAGGAAGCATTAGTAGGCGATACCACGCGCAATGCCACAGTAAAAATGATCACACCTGGTAAAGTAATGCGCTTGAAGAAAGAAGATTTTCGCGAGTTGTTACAGGAGCCAATCCTCAAGTTTGTCAGTGCCGATGATCTAAAAAAACGTGCTGCAGAATTACCGCCCTATCAAATCCTGGATGTTCGTTTGCCGCTAGAGCGTCGTATTCAGTCGGTACCCGATAGCCGCAACATCCCCTTGAACCAATTGCGTAATAATCTCAAAAACCTGGATGATTCGGTGACCTACGTAGTTACAGATGATTCAGGGCGCCGTAGCGATGTGGCTGTTCATTTACTGACCCAGGCGGGTTTTGATAGCTGCATTTTGCGCGACTCTGCTAACTATTACTCCGGCCTTTAATTACCGGCAGCATTAAAAGTCCTGCTATTTACGGATTCCTCAATCTCCTCTTCTTATCGGGCAAGCTGCAAATTTCTGCGGCTTGCCTGTATGATGGCGCCCTGAATTTTTGAACCCTATTGATTAATGAAAGCTGGGCACCATGAGCAAACAACGCGTTTTAACCGGAATCACTACCACGGGCACTCCGCATTTGGGCAATTACGTGGGCGCTATTCGCCCGGCAATTCAAGCCAGCCAAAAAGCCGATGTGCAATCTTTTTATTTTCTGGCGGATTTCCATGCGCTGATTAAATGCCAGGAGCCAGATCTGGTTCATCAGTCTACCCGTGAAATTGCCGCTACCTGGTTGGCTTTGGGCCTTGATACTGATAACGCTATTTTTTATCGCCAATCCGATGTGCCGGAAATTCCCGAGCTTTGCTGGGTGCTTACCTGTAATGCGGCAAAAGGGTTAATGAATCGCGCGCATGCGTACAAAGCATCTGTCGATGCAAACCTGGAAGCCGGTGAAGACACGGATTACGCGATTACCATGGGTTTGTATTCCTACCCGATTTTGATGGCAGCGGATATTTTAATGTTCAACGCGCACAAGGTGCCGGTAGGGCGCGATCAAATCCAGCATATTGAAATGGCTCGCGATATTGCGGCGCGTTTCAACCATCACTACGGTGAACATTTTGTATTGCCTGAAGCGGTTGTCGATGACAATGTTGCGGCAGTGCTACAAGGTTTGGACGGCCGTAAAATGAGTAAAAGTTACGGCAATACCATTCCGTTATTCTTGCCGGAAAAACAACTGAAAAAATCGATCAATAAAATCCTCACAAATTTGTTGGAGCCGGGTGAGCCTAAAGATCCGGATACATCGCCGGTATTTCAAATCTGGCAAGCGTTTGCAACGCCGGAGCAAACAACCTATATGCGCGAACAGTTTGCAGCAGGTATCGCTTGGGGCGAAGCTAAAAAACAGTTATTTGAATTAATTAATGGTCAGCTTGCAGAGGCGCGTGACAAATACGAAAGCTTGCTTGCAAATCCGGCGCACATTGAAGAGGTTCTGCAAAAAGGTGCAGAAAAAGCGCGTGCACATAGCAAACCTTTGTTAGAAAAAGTGCGTGAAGCGGTTGGGATACGCAAAATTAAGTAGGGTGTTTATCGCACTAAAAATAAACCCCGCAACAGCGGGGTTTATTTTTTATCAGACCGCTATTATTTTGCCAGGGTAGAGACTGCTTTTAATACCGCAGACGTTAACCGGCTTAATTGTTCTCGCTCAATGATGAATGGCGGCATCAAGTAAAGAATTTTTCCAAACGGACGAATCCACACGCCCTGTTCAATAAATAATGGCATAAGCTTTTTGCTATCAACGTCTTCATTAAGTTCGACCACGCCAATTGCACCTAATACCCGTACATCCTCTACAAAAGAAAACTCCTTGCAGGGAGCGAGTTCTTCACTCAATTGTTGGCTGATGCGGGTAACTTTTTCCTGCCAATTAGAATTTAATAATAAATCGATACTCGCGTTAGCGACAGCGCAGGCTAATGCATTACCCATATATGTTGGGCCGTGCATAAATGCCGGGTTTTCCCCGCTGCTGATTGCATTGCTGACTTTGTCATTGCACAGTGTTGCTGCCAATGTGATGTAGCCGCCACTCATTGCTTTACCAAGACACATAATGTCCGGGCTAATTCCCGCATGTTCGCTGGCAAATAATTTTCCGGTTCGCCCGAAACCGGTAGCGATTTCATCGACGATCAATAAAATTTCGTGTTTGTCACACAGTTCGCGCACACGGCGTAAATAATCCGGTGAATAAAAACGCATTCCGCCTGCACCTTGTACAATCGGCTCGACAATAACGGCGGCGATTTTTTGGCGATGTTGTTGAATAAGTTGTGCAAATTTAGCGATATGAGATTCGTTAAATGGCTCATCAAATTTGCAGGCGGGTGCATCAGCAAAAAAGTGATGCGTCAATGAATGGTGAAACAGATGATGCATTCCGGAATGAGGATCACACACCGACATAGCACCAAAGGTATCGCCGTGATAGCCACGCTTCAAGGTTAAAAACGTAGTGCGCTGTGCTTGCCCCTGGGCATGCCAATATTGGATCGCCATTTTTAATGCAATTTCCACCGCAACAGAGCCCGAGTCAGAAAAGAAAACTTTGTTCAAACCGTCGGGGGTAATTTTAGCGAGGGTGCTGGCGAGTTTTACCGCAGGTTCATGGGTAATACCTGCAAACATTACGTGAGCCATTTTGCCCAGTTGATCGATCACTGCCTGGTTTAACACCGGGTGATTGTAACCATGCACGGCGCTCCACCAGGAGGACATGCCATCAATCAACACGCGGCCATCGGTCAAATGTAATTCAACGCCTTGGGCGTGGCTAACAGGTGCAATTAAGCCGGGTTGATTAAAGTCGGTGTAGGGGTGCCATACATGGGCACGGTCCAGGCGTAATAAGTCGTGAGTAGCAATTTCCTGATTGTAGATCATGAGGATTCCGGCAGTCTTTTCATTCAGATTTCATCATAACATCAACCAAGCTTAACGCTATTTATCTGAAAAACCAGAATCAATAGCGTTAATTATGCGGAGGATTAATTAAACCTGATGATTAAATCCAATTGTTTTTGGGACAGGCGATCCATCTCGCTATTGAGTTCATCCGCTACACCAACTTCCTGTTGTGTTTGATTGGAAATATTGGCGATTGACAAGGTATTGCGTTCAATTTCTATGGCCATGGAGGATTGTTCCTCGGCGGCAGCGGCGATTTGATGGGACATTTGGTCAATCGCATTTACAGAATCAGAAATAGAGGTCAGGGCAGAATTCACATTGTCCATTTCATTAACGCTGCGTTCGGCTAACGCCAGGCAATTTTTCATATTTGCGCTGGCATCTTCTGTTGCTTTACCGAGGTTGCCGATAATTTGTTGGATATCACCAGTGGACTCCTGAGTGCGCTGTGCCAGTGAGCGGACTTCATCGGCGACGACAGCAAAACCACGACCTTGTTCGCCGGCGCGGGCAGCTTCGATAGCAGCATTGAGTGCGAGTAAATTGGTTTGCTCTGCAATGCCGCGAATCACATCGACGACGCTGGCAATTTTGCTACTGTCCTCGCTGAGTTTATTCAAAACGTTCCCCAAATTGCTGACCGTTTTGGAGAGATCATCAATGGCTTGGCGCGCACCTTCAATAACGTCATTACCTTTGTTGACTTCATTGATGGCGGTACCGGTTGCAATAGATGTTTGGTTCGCTCCATTCGCTACCTCCTGGACCGCTTGCGCCATTTGTTGCATGGCATTGGCAACGCCGGCGGTTTCCTGTTGTTGTGCACTCATTCCTTCATACGTTTTGCGGGCCTGATGGTGGGCTGCTTCAGCCTTATGTTGTAGTTCGCGAGATGACTCACCAAAGCGGCCCAATGCAGTGCGCAAGCGTGATTTGATGGCATGTTGGGCTAACTCAATTTCGCCCAGGGCATCGCAACGTCCGGTGTAAATATAAGCCGCAAAAGGATCATTAATCGTATTGTGTGCCTCCAGCAATGCTTGCGCGATGCGGCCTTGTTGGAAAATCTGGGCAATGGTGCCAGTGACTACCGCAATAATCAGCGCACTAATAATTGAACCGGTATTCAACGCACTGGAGATTGCAGCGGCAATCAATATCAGGACCAAACAGCCCAGTGCTACCAAACTGCTGCTGCCGTAACTGCTCCAGAATCTTTCAAAGGCTGAATAGGCTGGTTTGCCTTGATTCAAGCGTTGGTATACCGCTTCAGCGCGACGTACTACGGCTGGATCTGCTTTGACGCGTACGGATTCGTATCCATAAATCTGGCCGTTCTGACGCAGTGGAGTAATGTAGGCATCCACCCAATAGTGATCGCCATTCTTGCAGCGATTTTTCACAATTCCCATCCAGGGCTTTCCCGCTTTCAATGCAGTCCATAACATTCCAAAAGCAGCGGGGGGCATTTGCGGGTGACGCAGAATATTATGAGGTTGCCCCATAAGTTCTTCATAGTTATAACCGGATATACGAGAAAAGGTGGCGTTACAAAATTCGATGTCGCCGCGCAGGTTGGAGGAAGAAACGATTTCATCCTGATTATTGAGGTGAACTTCGCGTCCGGTGACATGGCCGTTGTTGCGCATACGCAGATCCTGTTTTCAAATAACTAACTTCAAATAGCAAATTTTTTGGTGTGACCAGTCAAAGGCTGGCATTTAAAGCCTAGCCCAAATTCGAGAAAGCTCTAGTAATTGTCTGATTTACTTATGAATTATCAGGCAGCGGCGAAGCGTTTAACGCCTTGCTGTGTTCCGCTTGTGCGCGCAAGTTCTTGCTCGCCGGCACTGCGAAATTGGGATTCATACAGAAATCGGGTCAGCGCTTCACGCTTTTCCTCCTCAAGGTCCAGAAATTCCACGCTGACCTGGGTATGGCGATAAGGGCTGCGCCCCATACGAAAGGCACAAATGCGTGCTTTACAACGGATTTGCAATTCCTCATTCAAGTTAACTTCGCACAACGGCAGAAGGGCGCCATGACGAAGGAAGGGAAGCAGGTTGCCTGCCACCATTACACGCAAGCCGCCGCTGGAAATATCCTGCAAGGTGCCGAAGCTGGGCTCTTGTCCCAACGTGCGGATTTTCACGCTCAATGGTGATTGATGGCCGATGGCGTAACGCGGTGCGCTGCGTCTTGGGGTATAGGCAGCAAATTCGGGCAATTCGATTGCGAAACCCACTGCACCGTAATTTGAACCCAATGCAACAACCGGAGCGCGAATAACTAGTTGCTCGCCGTTGCGGTGGTGGCGCAGGGTAATATCGTCGCCCGCATCCAGGATCAATTGTTGCGGAAATAAATCATCCAGCCATAAAAGGCCACGTTCGATATCAATAGCGAGGATCATGCTTTGATAGACACGGCTCGCGGTGCTGATTTTTACTTCGAGCAACTGCCGGTTTTTTTGCAATTCCCAGAGGGGAAAGTACTGATCAGGAACCTGGATATCGGCTGATAAACCCGCCTCACCGAAGATGGCACCAGTCGGAGCGCCGACTTTAACATCACCGGTTTTGGACGTACTTTTCTTGAAAAGTTTATCGAACAACGACATTAGTATCTCCTCGCGGCAATTATTCTCCCCTTGAACTGGCAATTCGGGGCGCTCAATAGGGTAAGAGCAAGCCGTGTGCCAGAGAGGTCAGTAACCGGAATTAGAAACAGGCGACCGTTATTACTGTATTTTTAAGACGAATTTGTTTTTATTTTGTTCAAGTCAGGTTGATAGCGATGATTTTGCTGTGCGTCTTGAAGTATAGACCGGCAAGTGATTGCCACATGGCGGATTGATTTCCTCTTGCGGGTAAAATCCGTACAATGCGCGCCTCGCCGGTTTGCCGCGCGGTTTTGCCTAATTTGTGAGCCTTACCCCATGAAAGAATTAAATGAACGTAAAGATCGCCTTGAATTCAACAAGTTGCAGAAACGCCTGCGCCGCCTGACCGGCTCCGCAATTGTCGACTACGGCATGATTGAAGACGGTGACAAGGTGATGGTATGCCTGTCCGGGGGTAAGGATTCCTACACCATGCTGGATATCCTGCTGAGCCTGCAAAAAACCGCTCCGATTTCGTTTGAATTGGTTGCGGTCAATATGGACCAGAAACAGCCGGGCTTTCCTGAACATATACTGCCGCAGTATTTAACAGAGCTGGGTGTGCCGTTCCATATTGTTGAGCGCGATACCTATAGCATCGTTAAAGAGCTTGTCCCTGAAGGTAAGACCACGTGTGGTCTCTGTTCTCGTTTACGTCGCGGTACGTTGTATGGTTTTGCCGACGAAATCGGTGCAACAAAAATCGCATTGGGTCATCACCGTGACGACATTATCGAAACCTTGTTTTTGAATATGTTCTATGGCGGAAAAATCAAAGCCATGCCGCCCAAATTGTTATCGGATGATAAACGCAATATTGTGATTCGCCCATTGGCATATTGCGCAGAAGAAGACATCGCACATTTTGCAGAATTAAAAGGCTTCCCGATTATTCCGTGCAATCTTTGTGGCTCACAGGAAAATTTACAGCGGCAAGTTGTTAAAGACATGCTGCATCAGTGGGAGCGTCAATATCCTGGCCGCACAGAGACCATTTTTTCTGCAATCCGTAATGTGCAGCCATCGCAATTAGCCGATTTGAAATTATTTGATTTTTTAAATCTGGAATCGCAGCATATTAGTGAATCTGAAGGGGATGAATCTTGCGGGATTTCGCCACAAGTAGTGCGCCGCGATGAGGGCGTTCAATTTATGGATGTTCTCGATATTCAATAACTGTTTTCAGATCCCTGCATCGTTTTTAGATTCAGGCAACCAATTTGTGGTTGTCTGTTTCAAGAACGGCAGTGCGGTAAGTTGCAATAAAATCTTCTACATTGCGTGCGCAATTTGTTCCATTATCAAAATGTGCAGCCCACAGTTGTGCCAGATTATTTACCTCTGCCGTTTTACATGTATCAACACCATTGGCACGATAAACCATCCACGCAATTGCTGTGGCATAACTTAAATTGCTAATCAATTCAGCATGCGGCTTTTTGAGGAACTGCTGCTGGCTCGCAAACCCTCGCACTCGTGAGGCAAGATCTGGATATTGAATTAAATATTTATCCCACACTTCTACATGTTTTTCTGCAGTAATGCGATAAATCCCCAAACCTTGCGTTTGTGTGCAATAACATTGCTGGCCAAGTTGTGATTCCTGTGCCGCAGTTCCCGCTAATAAATTTTCGGCAGTTTCCGAATAATCACCTAGCGATTCCAAACAAGGTTTAATAATTAATTCGCGCAAATCACTTACATAAATGCCCATAACTACCTCGTTGCTCCATTTTTTGTCACAAGCATGCCCAATTTGTCAGCGTTAATTCAGTAACGTGTAAGTTGCGCATCACCAGCGGCTGAAGAGCTTAATTAAATCAATCAGAGTAGCGTCAAAAAACCTGTTTAACGCACTCTTAACCCTACAGCAGCATAAGTCACGCCAACTTTTGTTCGGGCTCGGCAATCTGTGATCGACTGCCGAATCAGATTTTGAAATTCCTTCTCATCCTGAATTTATTATGGTTCACGCGCCGTTATTGTTCGAAATAATTTGTTTCAAAAACGAATTTATTAATAAATAAAATATCTAAAAGAACACTGGCTATACTCGACCTTAAAGTGAGCTGAAAACAGGAGTTTTTTATGCGTATCGGAATACCCAAAGAAATTAAAACCGGTGAAAACCGCGTAGCGCTTACGCCGGCAGGCGTTATCGAATTACGTGCACGCGGGCATGAGATCTTTGTTACGCAAGGTGCAGGTGTTGCTGCCGGTTTCAGCGATGCCCAATATCTACAAGCTGGTGCAATGCTTTTCGAATCAGTGGCGAGTGTTTATGACGCGGCGGATTTGATTGTTAAAGTGAAAGAGCCGCAAGTGCAAGAATATGCATTCCTTACAAATCGTCATTGCCTTTTTACTTATTTACACCTGGCTGCCAACCGTTCATTAACAGATGCTTTGCTTGCTTCGGGCGCTAGTTGCATCGCCTACGAAACACTTACCGATGCTCAAGGACGTTTGCCGTTGCTAGCTCCTATGTCGGAAATCGCGGGCCGTATGGCGGTGCAGGCCGGGGCTCATCACCTTGAAGCAGCGCAAGGCGGAAAAGGGGTATTGTTAGGTGGTATTCCCGGTGTTGCTCCGGCCAATGTTTTGATTCTAGGTGGCGGTGTTGTTGGTGCGAATGCAGCAGCGATGGCGGTTGGACTGGGGGCACAGGTGCGAGTAATGGATAAATCTATTGTTCGTCTGCGTTATTTGGATGATTTATGGCGTGGACGCGTCATTTGTGAATATGCCGTTCAAGAGCGCGTAGATGAATGTGCAATTGCTGCTGATTTGGTGATTGGGAGTGTGCTCAATACGGGGGCCAGTGCTCCTAAACTTCTTAATCGTCAACTAATCCGACAAATGGAACAGGGCAGTGTGTTGGTGGATGTTGCGATAGACCAAGGCGGGTGCTTTGAAACGTCCCTGCCCACCACCCATCAGGATCCGACTTATCTGGACGAAGGCATTATTCATTATTGTGTCGCGAACATTCCCAGCGCCGTAGGGCGAACCTCTACATTAGGGTTAACCAACGCCACGCTTGCCTATATTTTACGCTTGGCTGATGAGGGGTTAGCCTGTTTGAAAAACGATGCCGGATTCCGCGCAGGGTTAAATATCCATGCGGGCCAGCTTACCCACAGCGGCGTAGCCAACTCATTTGGACTGTTTGCAAAAGATCCGTTAGCGCTGCTTTAACGTCACTTTTTTATTGCAGATAAAATCGTAGCCCTATAGAAAATAACACTATAGATTTGGGCGCCTTGGATAATATTGATCTATACTCCTGCCAAGTCAGTCACGTTATAGCTGCCGGGGATAAATGTGTCCCCCAACACCAATAATTATTCCCCCAGCTTCCGGAAAACTTAGGTCAATGAGAGATAAAGCCCCGTCCTTTTTTAATGGCATCTCTTTCCAGCTTGCCAAAATCAGTATTATTTTGGCGTTTGTGCTGAGCTTTTTATTGAGTTCAGTTCAGCTTTATCTGGATTTCCTCAATCAAGAAAAAGAACTTGAATCACTGATTGATCGCGTTGTTAAAGTGGCGACACCTCCTGCCGTTCGTTCAGTCTCTACCCTCGACGATGAGCTTTCCTACGAAGTAGTCAACGGTTTATTGCGCTACGGGTTTATTTATGAAGTAGTGATCTATGACGATACCGGCAATGTTCTGGCACAGGGTAGCAGCACTCGGCCAGAAGTAAAAACCCGCTGGCTCACCAGCAAAATTACTGATAACACACGTGAATACACAGAAAATTTATTGTTACCCGGTTACACCGATGGTACTTCTGGCAGTATCCGTTTTTCGGTAGATATGGATCTCGCACTGGAAGGTTTTTATAACCGCTCCAAAACCGCACTCTTCACCGGTTTGTTGCGCAATATGATTTTGGTGTTGCTGTTATTTGTGGTGTGTTACTACACGCTTACCAAACCATTGGTGCGCTTATCGCGTGAGATTAATAATATTAACCCTGATCATCCGGGTGTTAATCGCCTGACACAATTGCCGGCTCATCGCAAAGATGAATTGGCCCAGCTGATTGCCAGCTCCAACCAATTATTAGATGTTGTTGAATTATCACTGGCTAAACGTCGCGCAGTAGAGTTGGCACTGCGTAAAAGTGAAGAGCATTTGCGCCAGATTATTGATCATCTTCCGGTAATGATTGGTGCGCGCAATATCGCTGGTTATTACTTGTTTGCCAACAAAGCCCTTGCTAACGAATTGGGTTATACCCCTGAACAAATGCGCAATTTGCACGTGCGGCAATTGCTGAAAAACTCGGTGTTTGATATCGATACCATGCTGCAAAACGATTACCGTGTAATTCGCGGCAACGAAGAGCTGGATGTAATTGAAGAGCGCTTTGTTACTGCAACTGGCAAACAATTATTTTTGCAAACCCACATTATGCCGCTGGCATTTTACGATGAAAAAGTTGCACTCATTGTTTCGGTGGATATTACCGAGCGCAAAAACGCGCAAGCTAAAATGGAATTTATGGCTCACCATGATGCGCTTACCGGTTTGCCAAATCGTGTGCAACTAGTGGAACGCCTGGAGCATGAATTGCGTCGTGCTGAACGCCACGGTTATTTCGGTGCGGTATTGTTTATCGACCTCGACCAATTTAAAACTATTAATGACTCTCTCGGCCACCCTGTGGGCGATCGCGTGTTGGAAGTCGTGGCGTCGCGTTTGCAACAATCCGTACGGGAAGAAGATTTGGTTGCGCGTTTGAGTGGTGATGAATTTGTCGTTGTACTCACTGTACTTGATCAAAATATTGAAACCGCTGCGCTGCGTGCAGGCGAGATCAGTGAAAAAATTCGTTCAATTATTTCCCAGCCTTACATGTACGACAATATGGAATTGCGCGTTACTTGTAGCGTTGGTGTTGTGGTTTATCCGGATAAAAACAATTCCGTGCACGAATTGTTGCGCTATGCCGATACGGCCATGTATCAAGTAAAAGAAAAAGGCCGCGATTCCATTGAATTCTTCAACGAAGAAATGGCTGATAAAGTCAGCCGGCAATTGACGATGGAAGGCGATTTGCATCGCGCCCTAGAAGAGGGGCATTTCCAACTTTACTACCAACCTAAAATTGATATTAAAACCAATAACGTCGTAGGCGCAGAAGCGTTGTTACGTTGGCACCATCCCACTAAAGGCATGGTATCACCAGTGGAATTTATTCCCGTGCTGGAAACCTCCGGCATGATTATCGAAGTGGGGCAGTGGGTGTTGGAAGATGCCTGTAAAACCCTGGTGAAATGGCATTTGTCTGGTTTGTGGAAACCGGGCATGCGCTTGAGCATTAACATCAGCCCACGGCAATTCCGCCGTGCCGCATTTGTGGATGACGTTATTGCAACCCTGGAAAAATATCCAATTCCGGAAAACTCATTGGATATGGAAATTACGGAAGGCATAGTGATCCAGCGCGTGGATGATGCAATTGCCACGATGACCACCATCAGTGAGCGCGGCATCAGTTTTTCACTGGATGACTTCGGTACCGGTTATTCATCCATCAGTTACCTAAAACGCTTGCCAGTAAGCACATTGAAAATTGATAGAGGTTTTGTGCGCGATATTATTGAAGACCGCAATGATCGCGTGCTGGTTGAAACCATCATTACCATGGGCCGTTTACTGGATATGGAATTGGTTGCTGAAGGTGTTGAAGAAGTTGAACAATTGGCTATTTTGAAATCGTTTGGTTGTGATTATTATCAGGGCTACTTATCCAGTCAGCCGGTACCTATCGAAAAATTTGAAGCATTCCTTGATAAAGAATAGTTTTCATCCTACAGAAAAATAATGTTCTGAATATTCCCTCTCTTTAAAATAGAGAGGGAGAAAATATTAAAATAGTCGTCCTAATAAATAGGGTATTGCTGTTTCGACCCGCATAATCCGCTCGCCCAAATGTACTGCGTCAAAACCGATTTTTTTCAATAGATCAATTTCATAGGCGATAAAACCACCTTCGGGGCCAACTGCCAGACTTAAGGAATAATCAATAGCTCGCGGGCATTCAGTATCTGTGTAAGGGTGCGCAACCAATGCGGTAGTGTTGGCAATTATTCCGGGTAATTCATCTTCCACAAATGGTTTAAAGCGTTTGTGCAAATGCACTTGTGGTAATTGCGTATCACAACCTTGCTCCAGTCCCAAAATTAATTGCTCATGAATCGCTTCCGGTTCCAGAAAGGGCGTTTGCCAATAACTTTTTTCTACTCGATAAGAATTAATCAAATGTAACTCTTTTACACCCAGGGTGGCGATGGTTTGAAAAATGCGCCGCAACATTTTTGGACGAGGCAAACCCAGTACTAATTTTAATGGTAACGTTGTTGGTGGTGCCTTGGTGAGGTCCAGTTCCAGCTCCA
Organism: Cellvibrionaceae bacterium; assembly: GCA_021151825.1. Taxonomy (GTDB): domain Bacteria; phylum Pseudomonadota; class Gammaproteobacteria; order Pseudomonadales; family Cellvibrionaceae; genus Cellvibrio. The sequence continues at coordinate 152,372 of JAGKWQ010000002.1, read as the reverse complement.
GTTCTGCTTCATTAATACGCAGTAAGGTGCCGCTGCCCATATTTCCATTCAATAGACCAACCCTATAGGTTTCACCCGTATTAGCCCCATGTATTTCCCGGATATGTGCCAATCGACGTGCATCACGAATCAGCGCGCGCGTAGGGGATATTAAATCATCTTGTGTAAGCAGAATCAGATTCATAACAGGCAACGCAGGGAGAGGTCAGATTAATTCGTCGTTATTGTAACTGTTTACCTCATAAGTATGAAACAGCTCCTATTGGCAAACGACTATTTCTCTTTGAAAAGCCCGGGAAAATTTTATAGTCGCGGCCTGTTAGCAATACAAAATATTCATAAGCACCGGTGTAGGCTGTTTTTACTTTTATTGCATTGATGTCAGGCTCTATTTGGGGTAAACCGACCTTGGGAACCTGGTGGGTTTGGGATGCAAGAATTACCTCCATGTTAATTTTATTTTTTCTTTTTATTGCTGTGTATACCTTGCAAGAGGCCTATCAAAATAAAGACGCGGGAAATAAAGCGGCGGCAGTGTTATCCCTCGTTGGTGTTGTGAATATCATTATTATTAAAAAATCGGTCGAATGGTGGAATACGTTGCATCAACCTGCCTCCATCATGAAGGGTGCTATAGGCATCTCTATGTTGATGCCATTGCTCATTAATATTGTAGGGATGTATCTCCTCTATTTATCATTGCTCACCGCTTGGACACAGGTAGAAGTGTTGCGTCATGAGAGAAAAAAACAATGGGTTCAGGATTTATTGTTGGAAGATAACAGATAACTTATTTTCGTGTGGCGTGGAAACAGTTAGCGCTTTACAAAAATAATCACTTAACCTCATTTGCTTTTCTTGACGTCCAACCTTTCTTTGCTAATCTCGATTTGCAAGAATAAATTAGCAGTAAACACGGATAGGATTTTAGTTGAATGTTGCAAGTAGGAAATTGATGGATGTTGTCTGTTTAAAACGTCTGCCCTATGTTTATGGGTGCATACCTTATTGCCTCAGTTTAAAAACTCCTATTCTATTACTTCGATTAATTCATTCATTGCGATGAGCTATATCCGTGCATTATTCCGGAAGTTTTTTGGAATGCTTGTATGGATATTTTAATTTTTTAGATTAGTAGCTATAGGATTTTTACTATGAAAAAAATGATTGGTGCATGTTTTTCTTCGGTTGCACTTTTTAGCATGATTTTGGCTTCAGGTTCAGCGTTATCTAATGAGCCGATAACCACTAGTGCCGCGCAAATCGAACCAAATTATGAGGCGCCGCTTGTTGTTCCATTAGTTGATGACTTTGTGTATGTAGATCCAAATAGCATCGTCGACATTTCCCAGGCAGGAAAGAATAAAACCAAAGCGAATAAAACTTCTGCTAACCAATTAAAGGGGGCGGTAACAACGTTGACATCGCCACCCGTATACTCAATTAGTCTCAATAATACTTATAGTGATTCAGTGACTACTGCTGTACCTGAAAAGTGGTATGTTTTTAATGTAACCACGGCAACTAAAATTACCACATTGCTCCAGCATCAATTGGCAACCAATAGCAATATTGATATCAAGCTTTATCGTCAGCCGACGGGAACCTCTTCGTATACGTTGGTTGCTGGCTCATACATGGCTGGCGCGAGCGCTGAACAACTTAGCGATGTGGCCGTTCCAGGTAGCTATTTGTTGATGGTGCAATCTGTCGGCACTATCGTTGGTGGATCGTATTTATTTGGTAATTTCAGCTCTTCCGGTGCTGATGCCAATGAGCCTGACGATAATTTCTGGCAAGCAAAAATAATGTCTTCAACACTAGGTATTATTAGCGGTAATCTGGATACTGGTACTGATAAAGATTTTCATCGAATCACATTAAGCGCCGCTGATACTATCAGCTACAGAATCACCGGTGGTGATTATCACGCTGAACTTTTTTATGCTAACGGCACTTCTGCTTTTGTACTGCCTAACAACACCTTTGCCAATTTAACACTGCCAGCGGGTACTTATTATTGGGCAATTAAATCACCAACCAATACCGCAAGCGCAAGTGTTCCTTATCAGTTTAGCTCTTCACATGCACTGAACAGAATTACATTTAATTTCGGTTCTGATGAAGGGTACACGGCAAGGGTGGATTATGGGCAAGGCAACTTTTTTGCGTTTAAATCAACAGCGGCGCTCAGCGGATACGCATATGATGCAAGTAATAATCCTGTCGCAGGTGCAGTTATTGAATTTCGTATAATCGGTTCAATCAGTGGTCTTAATTCAAGTGCGTTTGCGACAACTGATGCGGCAGGATATTACAGTGTGAGTCTGCCGTCTCCTTCAGGTGCAGGAGCTCATTCATTTAATGGTGCATGCCTGATATACAACTATGATGTGCACACATTGCAGATTCGCAATAATAATGGCAACGGCAATATCAATCCAATCAGAGTGATTGAGAGTACGGGCCAATTTGATATTATTAACAGCCAAATGTTCCTTAATGATATCGCGTATTACACTTATACCGGTTGTTAATCGATTGGCAGAAAAAATAGCCCTGTAAATTTACAGGGCTATTTTCCACTAAAGATTTTTGCCGTAAAGCCGATACTTATTAGGTGAGTCGTATAAAGGCACTTCCAGTGTGCAAAAGGAGAGGCTTATGAATGAGGTTCAGACACGCTTCAACGTTAATTCCCCGCTTATTTCAGCTGCGCCCTCTGTGCCTGTGCCGGCACCAAAAACCGATGTGCCCGACACGCCGACAAATTCAAACCTTCACATCAGTGCAGAAGCGCAATACCTGTTTGAAATGAATAAATACCTGGCGGGCCTTGAGGATGCAGAAAGAAATGCTGTGTTGAATTATCTTGCGCAGGGCAGTGACCCGTTGCAGCAAAAAGCCGCTGAGCATTTCAAACAAACCCAGGAACAATTAATTACCCAGGAAATAACAATACAAGATGTGGATGGGGACGATGGACGAAACTTGTTAAATGTAGACTTTGTACTTGATGAATCAACCGCAATAGTTGCTCGCCCCCTTGTTGCAGATATTTTTCGCCTTGATAGAAAAGAAAATTTTATTCCTGAACGACAAGGTAATACGCAAGCATTAAAAGATCAGGTCGAGGTCCTTGAGAAATCTACCGCAGGTATTTTGGGGGCACAGGATACTGCTAATCTTTTTGGCTCAGTACGCAACGCATTGAGCGCCGCTGAAAATGTTTTATTCTCGGTGGATGATGTAATTTATTTTAATTACATGCTTGAAAAAGCTAATGAGGCAATAAAATTTTTTGCTGCACCTGATGCTGTAGAGTCAGCATTAAGTGATATTTTAACCCAGGGAATTAATCATCAAAAATTGATCCAAAACCAGGAGTTGGATAAAGCCCGGGCAGATATGAATAACGGAAGTTTTGGTCATGTCGCCAGGGAAAATTTGCGTTTGGGAGAGGCAGCACAGCGTTACAATGAACAATTTCAGAACGTCCTTCAATCAACCGGTTTATCAGTTCTGGATTCAACAGGCGTTATCAATAAATTATTAATGGAGAATACTGATTTGATTCGGTTTAATCCGGAAAAAGTTAATGATGCTCTCACTTTTTACCAAAAAGATTTTGAGCGTTTCGAGCGAGCTTTGCATAAGGATTTTTCAATGCCGGATATCAAACAATTTTTAGAATTGGATTCACATGGGCTTGATATAGGTCATCACTACGCATTGAAGGTTATTGAACAAATCCAAAACTATGTGACGACAAAAACAGGGGAAAACTGATAGAGTGGCCAGAAAAAAATTGATATAACTCTTTGCAATTATTTTGCCCCACACATAAATTACCAGCCAAGCGGCTTTCCTCGGGTAAGAAAAATTCGCTCCGCAGGAATACGTAGCTGCTCCAACAAATATACTGAAAATGCAGGGGTGTAATGTTGTTTGGCTATTGCGCGCTCCATGCATAGCAACCACGCATCGCGTTCATTTTCACCAATAGGTAGATGTGCATGGCTGCGCGGAATATTAATATTCCCGTATTTTTCACGGTAATTGTTTGGGCCGCCCATCCAGCCACTGAGAAATAATGTCAGCTTGTCTCGCGATTCAGTTAAATCTGTTTTATGCATCTTGCGGATAATTACTGCTTCCGGCAGGGTATCCATTTCCTGATAAAAATCATCAACTAATTTGCGTATGCCCTCAGTGCCACCTGCGGCCTGGAATGAATTATCGGAAAAACCGTAAAGGGGAGTGTCGGTCACTTTTTATACCTGTCGGGCTGAATATTGATATTGTTTATTGTTGCAGTATTTCCAAGCTGAATACAGTGAAAATCCTGGTCATGGCAGTAAAAGGCTATATATTCAAATGCACCTTTGGTAATGCTATGGTTGTACTATGTTTTAGCATTGTTTTCTCCCAAGGTTGGTACATATGAGTCAAAATTTGCACACCCATATCTTTTTATCCGGTGGTGGAGAGATGGGGCAGCGCATTCGCGAATATGATTGGGATCGCACTCCATTAGGGAATCCTTCCTCATGGCCCCAGAGCCTTAAGACCATGGTGAGGTTGATGCTTTCTTCGGGCCATCCGATGTTCATTTGGTGGGGAGCGGAGTTGATCCAGTTTTATAATGATCCTTACTGTAACTACATTGGTGTAGAGCGTCATCCAAGTGCATTGGGGCAATGCGGCAAAACTTGCTGGGCCGAAATCTGGCCAACAATAGGCCCACAAATCGAACAGGTAATGACGGGTGACGGAAGTATCTGGCGTGAAGATCAATTGGTACCTGTTACGCGCGATGGTGAAATTAAATACGGTTATTGGACCTATTCATTTGATCCCATCTACGATGAAGCTGCCCCTAATCAGGTAGGCGGTGTTTTAGTCATTGTATCTGAAACAACCCATCATGTTTTGGAGCAACAACGACAAAGGGAAGTGGAGGCGCGCTGGCAAAATCTTTTTACTAACGCACCCGCATTTATGTGTATTTACACCGGGCCTGACCACGTTTATGAATACGCAAACACGCGTTATTACGAGCTGGTTGGGCGGACCGATGTTGTTAATAAAACGTTGCGTGAAGTTGTACCGGAGGTTTTTGAGCAAGGATTCGGTGATTTGTTAGATTACATTTATGCAACGGGCCAATCCCATGTTGGAATCGCTACTCCGGTAACATTTAAAAATCGCGATGGTGTTGAACGAAATGTATTTCTGGATTTTGTTTTGCAGCCTATTCGCAACTCGGAAAATAAAATAACCGGAATTTTTGCTAATGGGTACGACGTAACCGAACGCGTACTTTCCCAGCAAACACTTGAAGAGCAAGACAAGCGCAAAGATGAATTTCTGGCGATGCTTGCCCATGAGCTACGCAATCCGCTCGCTCCTATTCGCAATGCCAGTGAGCTATTAACCCAAACAACCCAATATGGTTCTGTACCGCATTCATTGGGTGAACTTATCACTCGCCAGGTCGTGCAATTAACTCGATTGATCGATGATTTGCTCGAGGTTTCCCGCATATCACAAGGGCGTATGGCGTTACAGCTTGGGCCGGTATTACTGGATCAAGTGGTACGCTTTGCAGTTGAGTCGACCAGTGTTGTTATGCTGGAAAAAAAGCTACGGCTTACTTACGACTGTGCTGAAACACATCTCATCATTAATGGCGATTATGCGCGGCTGGTGCAAAGTATCGTCAACATTCTAGTCAATGCAACCAAATATACTGAAGAGGGGGGGAGCATAAGGATTAATTTGCGCAGTGAGGGTGAGCACGCTGTTATTGATGTATCTGATACCGGGATCGGCATTGAAAAAAATATGCTCGAAAAAATATTTGATTTATTTATGCAAATTGATAAATCCATTGATCGCAGTGCTGGTGGTTTGGGTATTGGTTTATCCGTAGTAAATACCATCATTAAAATGCATGGCGGTTGTGTCACTGCGTACAGTAATGGTTTAGGGCAGGGGGCAACATTTTCAATTCGTTTGCCCCTTGCGGTTGCAAAAGAATCTGTGGGTAATGCCAAGGCGGATACTGTATTACCCCCGATGAATTTTTTGTTGGTTGACGATAATGAAGACGCAACAAACTCTCTCTCTATGCTATTAAAAACAATTGGCCATGATACAACTGTGGCATATAGAGGTGCTGATGCTCTGGCCATTTTGGAGCAACAAACATTTGATATCGTATTATTGGATATTGGTCTGCCTGATATCGACGGATATAAAGTTACACAGCAAATTCGCACGACTAATGACGATATCATTATTGTTGCCGTGTCAGGCTATGGGCAAGCTGATGATATTCGTAAAGCGATGGAGGCTGGGTTTAGCGGGCATTTAACCAAGCCAGTATCGCTTGATACATTAGAGGCTACGATAAATAAGTTGAGAAAACGCCATTAGCAGGGTGCTGCAATAAAATAGTGTCACTTATTTCTTCTGTTCGGGAAATTTAAGCTTGACTCCCATTCTGAATTTACCGATTTTAGCGGCTGATTAAGTAAAGTTTTCGTTATTAATCCGGGATTTATCCAGCGAAGCAAGATAATTACCAAAATCCGGTGTCACATTATTGATAGTAATAATGAATAGTTTTCAATGATTTGCATGGGCCAAAAATTCGCAGATTATTGAAACAGAATGCCGGAGGCCGTATGCCCAATTCCCCGCGTAAAGGACAAGCACCTGCCAAGTTGGATCGCAACGAGTTTCATGAGGAATTTCAGAAGTCGTTTGTTGATCCTGCGTTTATTCCTGTCAAACAAGCGTTGGCTGATATCGAAGCGATTGCCTGGAAAAATTATCATGAGGGCGGCCATAAAGCGCCTTTAACAGAAAAGGCCGGCGCTGGTTTTGCTGATCCGGATTATGATCTCTCGATAGAATGGAAGGAAACCCGCAATCGCCTTCAATTAGCTGAGGCCAAACAAAAAAATCCCAACACCCGTTCGCGGGTGTTATTGATTTGTAGTTCGTCGCGTAATGATGGTAGTTGTGCAAGCGAGATCTCCAAAACCTGGCGGCTTACATTATTAGCCAAGGAAGAATTAATAAAAGCGAATGTCGGCGTTGATCTGCTCGATTTAAGTTTGCTCACTTCTAGCTATGACAAGCATATTCATCCCTGTAAAGCTTGCGTCTCGACTGCCATGCCTCTGTGTCATTGGCCGTGTAGTTGTTACCCCAATCATGCATTGCGGCAAACCAATGATTGGATGGCCGAAATTTATGAAAAATGGGTGGCTGCCCATGGTGTAATTATTTTAACCCCCGTGTATTGGTATCAGACGCCCGGTGTTTTGAAGTTGATGATTGATCGCTTGGTGTGTGCTGATGGCGGCAACCCGGACCCAACCCGAACCCAAGGTAAAGATGCAGAAAAAGCGAAAGAAATTGAATTGGCCGGTTGGGATTATCCCAAGCATCTTGCTGGCCGTGCGTATGGTCTGGTTGTCCATGGCGATGTTGCAGGAATAGAAGGTGTCAGGCGCGGGCTGTCCGATTGGCTTGACTGGATGGGGTTGATTGACGCGGGTAATAGTTCACAGTTGGATCGGTATATAGGTTATTACGAATCTTATGCGGAGAGTCATCAGGTGTTGGACCGGGATCATGCAATACAACAAGAGGTTTGTAATGTCGCTAATGCTGTTGCCAATGCAGTTACACAAATTCGTAGCGGCAACTTGCAGCAACCGGATGCTAATTTGAAACATCCGCGACCTAAATAATTTTTACTGTGTTTGGTTTTTTTAACTATAAAGTCAGGTATTTATTTTAGCTTATGAGTGGAAGTGTAATAGCAACCTGATTGGTTGCTATAAAGTAGAAATGATTTTTCGGGCAATAACTTGCCGCTGCTAAGGCAAACAATATCCGCGTTACTTCCGCTTGATGCCCAGAATATTCATCAATTCAAGTCCTCTCGGCGTAGCAGTTATTTTCTGCTCAAACGCTTGCCTGAGAGACTCGCTATATTCCGGGTTTTTGATAACTTTTTCATACATGTCATTTTGAGTATTTATTCCAAACTCTTTTTTTGTAGACTCAAAAGTTTCATTGAAAATTTTTCCGTATTCGGATAGTTCATTTTTAAATGTTTCCCGATAAGTCTCCATGCGGGCAAAGTAACCAACCTTATATGATTCTGGTGTGCCAAGTTTGCTGGATGCGGGGAGGAAATCTTGGTACCAGCCTGGCGCCATTGCCATTTTTAATAATTCTTCCGGTACTTCTTGAGTTGAAAGCGCTTTTCCTTGCTCTGAAATAGTGACGGTATCAGGCGGGCTTGTTCTAATTGGGGATGCGGTAAGCGGTGGTGCTTTATTCTCTCTATTTTTTGCAGAAGCACTTATAGCGTCATAAAAATTTGCTGTTGATAATCCGGATACATTCATAGCGTCAAACTCCTGTTTTAATGTTGCAAATTTAAACAGCAGATTTCATGCCATGCGATTACTAATTGTTCAGCTTTTGTGTTGCCTGGTTTTGAGGTTTTAAGGAAATTAACTCGGCGAGATTATTTTGAATGGGATGGAAGTGTGAATGCTGGTTTTGAAATAATTGGCGTCCCCGGCGGGAATCGAACCCACATCATACGCTTAGGAGGCATACGTTCTATCCGATTAAACTACAGGGACGCACCACACGCAGATGCGTGCGGCGCGGATTATATAGGCTTGCAGGAAAAATATTAAGCCTTGGCAACGGTATAGGATGAAGTATGCTGGGTTTGCGTACCTTGGGCAGTATACAGCGACGGTGCTGCCACCTTGCCGCGTAGCAGGTTTAGCAAATGATTCAGGGTTTGTTGTGAGCGGGCGAGCATCTTTCCATTCACATCATTCATTTTTTGGCATTCTTCAAACTCGCTCACCAGATTTTTCCAGTCATCGCGCAACGGCAATGTTGCAGTGTTGCGTTGCAAGAAGGTGTCCCAACCGGCGGCATTGGTCGGTAAGCCGAGTGTTGTGAGAATTTGATGACGCAGTTTTGCGCTGTTATTTAAATGCTCTACTGTGATGGATTTTTGTTCGATGATTTCTTGTAAGCCATCCTGTTTGCGCTGCTCAAGCAACTGGCGCTCTTCGATGAGTAATTGTTTGAGTTGGGCGATGGCGGTAGTGTCCTGCGCAATCATTTGGCGCAGGGCATTAATATCGAGAGACATAGCAACCTCTACTGGAAATGTGGAGAAGGTTTTCTTAAAAGGCGCCGGGGAAGAGCCTGTCAATTATCCTTCAAGTCAAAAAAACGGTTTTTCAATTAACGGCAATTAGCCCAACAAGTCATTCTGGTTGAGCATATTTTCTGCAATGCGTTCGGGGTTGATTTCAAAACGCCCTTCCGCAATGGCACGACGAATCTCTGCCACCTTGTCCAGGTTGACATCGGGTGCAGTGTCGATTTTGCTTTGCAAGCGACCAAGCGTTTGTGCCTGTTCACTCAGCACCACTTGATCACCTGCCTTGGGTGCTGCAGGTGCGGGTGCTGCAGCGGGCGCTTTGGCTTCCGGTGCAGCAGCGGTAGTAGGCTTACTGCGAGTGCCTTTGGTGCTGACAGAATCCAGCGAGTTGTTGGTATTGAAGTTCATTTGTTTTCCCCTGTTCGCCCTGCGGGCGATTTGTACAAAATTGTCGCGGTTGCTATGTCGGGACAAGTTGGAAAGCCGTATTTGTGGCTCTCCTAGCCAGGTTATCGGCTTTAGCCCACGTAACTTTAGCAATTATTTAAAAAAACTTTCAGTGCCGGCTAAGTGCTTGGTCTCACAGGATTTGCACTAATCCCTGACCTCGCACGATGCCGGTTACTATGCGATCAGATGAGTCATTTCTGACCCGGATTTTCTGCCCAAGGCGGCCGTCGCCCATCGCAGTACCATTGCTGCTGACCTTAATGCTGCCAGCAAGTGACTCCAGCTTAACGACCTCACCGCGTTTTACAGCAGTAGGGGCATCCAGTACGGCGTTTCTAAATGGCTCGCCTTTACCAATATTGCGTTTTGCTTCGCGCCCGATAACGGCGTCGCTATCGCCGGCAAAGCCTTGACGGATATTGCTAACATTAACCAGGCTGGTGGTTAAGTGAGCGGCGGTGATGGATTCACCGCGAGCTATATCGCTTAACGCCACCGGAATTTCACGGTGAATCATCACCTGCGCAGGGATGTGTACCGACCAATTAGTATTTTCTGCCGAGCACTGGGCTTTCACACTGATGTTGCCGCCAAGGCCAGTTTGATCCTGTGCGGTGAACTCTACGGGAGCCGGGCATTGGCTGAGGCGCAGGCGGTTATCAAGGTTGCCAACGCTGATATCAATACGCTCATGGGGTGCTTGTTGGTATTCGCTGGCCAGGAAGTTGGTGGCGTCCTGCTTTAGCTGCAAATGGCTGTAAATACCTGTGGCGAGAGCAGGGTAACTGGCGCTGCAAACTGCTGCGATCAATGCCAACGAACAAAATTTTGACGATGTGAAGTGCTTTTGTACAAGCAAAAGATGAATGGCACTCTGGCGCAAAATATTCTTCGCGAAAGTTCTATAAAAACTAGGAAGTTCCATATTTTGTCCTATCCTCAAGGGTAAGCACTTGATGTCAGGCAGATTCTGGTTGTGAATGACTAAAGTCCGGCGGTTTTTTGCCGCTAAACTGTTCTGAAGGGTACCAAAGCAAATATTGTGCCGCGATCTTTCTCTGGCCCATTTACCAAAGCCTTTTTAGTGCAGGATCTGTTTAATAGGTACCGGATGCCAGCGCCAGCGTTTATATCGATAGCGTTACATAGACAGCTTAAAAACAGTTTCAAAAACCATTTAGATTAAGAATGAGGTAATTGCATGGCCGGCGTAATGGATAGTGTCAATCAGCGCACCCAGCTGGTTGGTCAAAACCGTCTTGAGCTCCTGTTATTCCGCCTTGGTGGCCAGCAGTTGTATGGCATTAACGTATTCAAGGTGAAGGAAGTCCTCCAGTGCCCACAATTAAATGCGATCCCCGGTCGCAGTTCCGTCGTGCGCGGTGTAGCGCATATTCGCGGCGGTACCTTGCCGATTATGGATATGAACCTGGCCATAGGGCGCCGGGAATTGCCGGATATTGAAAGTTGCTTCGTGATCATTACCGAATATAACCGTACCGCCCAGGGTTTCCTGGTGCGTTCTGTAGAGCGCATTGTGAACATGAACTGGGGCGATATTCATCCGCCACCGAAGGGGGCGGGTAAAGAGCATTACTTGACTGCAGTTACTCAAGTGGATGGTCAGTTGGTTGAGATTATTGATGTTGAGAAAATTCTGGCGGAAGTCGCGCCAATGCGCGAAGAAGTCAGTGCCGGGGTTATCGAAGATGGTATCGCTGATCGCGTAGTGCAGAAAAATATCCTGATTATTGACGATTCCACCATTGCGCGGAAACAAATCCAGCGCGTGGTGGAAAGTATGGGGATTAAAACCACTATTAAAAAAGACGGCGCTGAAGGCTTCAAATACCTGCAGGATTTATTGAAGGAAAACAAAAATCCATATGAAGAGTTAATCATGATTATCTGCGACATCGAAATGCCTGAAATGGATGGTTACACATTCACGGCAGAGGTGCGCAATCATCCCCAATTAAAGAATCTTCACATTATTCTGCATACTTCGTTGAGTGGTGTATTCAATGAAGCGATGGTTCGTAAGGTCGGTGCCGATGACTTTTTGGCAAAATTCCATCCGGATGAGCTGGCTAAACGCGTGAATGACCGCGTATTGTCGATCACCGGTGAAAGCCTTTTGCCGCCTGAACAGGCGTAAAAAAGGAATCGCACAGTGGATGTGATTACGGTTTACGTTGAGTTGTTATGATTAATAAAGAGTCTCCCTTTAGCAAACCTGCCAGTGCTGGTCGAGATAATCTGGACCAGCAGGAGTTTGATCAATTTCGTCAGTTTCTTGAGGACGCCTGTGGAATTTCGCTGGGCGACAATAAACAATACCTGGTGACCAACCGTATTCGTCGTATTTTGGAAGAAAACAACATTGCTTCGTTCGGCGAATTGGTGCGCGTGTTAAAACAAGGGTTTAATCGCAAGCTAAAAGATCAGGTCATTGATTCCATGACCACCAATGAAACCTTCTGGTTTCGCGATAATTACCCCTATGACCATTTACGAAATACCCTTCTGCCGCAATTAATGGCGCCCAATAACCGTATGTTTGGTCCTGTAAGGGTATGGTCTGCTGCGTGCTCTTCAGGGCAGGAGCCTTACTCGATTAGCATGATGGTAGAAGAATACAAGCGGCAAGCTATGGGTAATCTACCGCGGCCGGTGCAAGTTATTGCAACCGATTTATCATCTACCGTATTGGATCAGGCGAAACGTGGCGAGTATGACAAGTTATCGGTGATGCGCGGCTTATCATCCGAGCGTCTGGAACGATATTTTGATAATCCCAATCCAGCCATGTGGCGAGTAAAAAGTTTTGTTAAAGAGAGAATTGATTTTCGCTCGCTTAACTTGATGGATTCTTATGCGGGCCTGGGTAAGTTCGATATTGTGTTTTGCCGCAACGTACTGATTTATTTTAATGCTGATTTAAAACGTCAAATCCTGCAAAAAATCCATGCTGCGCTCAAGCCGCAAGGCTTGTTGTTTTTGGGCTCTTCAGAGGGGCTTGCAGGGGCGGCCGATTTATTTGAGATGGTTCGCTGTGAACCGGGAATTCTCTACAAAGCAATTTGATTTGCTCTGTGTCACGTCTTCCTGCATTAAAACCCGCTTTGTGCGGGTTTTTTATTGCCTCTATAAAAGATAAGCCAAGCGGCCAATGCGAGCGGAAAAGCTTTGCCGCTTGCCGCTTGCCGCTTTTTTGTTTTCTTGCAAGTCAAGATAAAAACTCTATAAAAAACAATTGGATAAAACAGTTTTTGGTGATTGGCACAGCGGTTGCTTTGATGTTGGTAACCGTAAAAAGTGGCTGAATTGTTTTGCCACTTTCGAACTTACCAGGGTAACGATTATGTCCATCTCCTTCGATAAAGCATTGGGTATTCACGAGAGTGCACTGCATTTTCGTTCCGAGCGCGCATCGGTATTGGCTAATAACCTGGCCAATATTGATACTCCCAATTACAAAGCCAAAGATTTGGATTTCAAGCAAGCCCTGCAGCAAAAAATGAATCCGTCATCGGGTTTTGATTTGTCTACCACCCAAAATGGTCATATTTCTGGCGAGGGTTTTGATACCGCTGAAGGTGACGTGTTGTATCGCACTCCGCAGCAACCATCGATTGATGGCAACACGGTGGAAGATCAAATCGAACATGCGGAATACATGAAAAACGCATTGGCTTTTCAAGCCAGCTTTCAATTTTTAAATAGCAAATTTACCGGTCTGCGCAGCGCGATCCGCGGCGAATAATTTTATTTTTATCATTCACCAGAATGGCTCTTCACCGGAATACATAGGTACTGATCATGGCACTCGGAAATATTTTTGATATCGCTGGTACAGGTATGAATGCGCAGAGCCTGCGTTTGAATACGACCGCGAGTAACCTGGCGAATGCTCAATCAGCCAGCTCCAGTGTGAATGAGGTTTATCGCAGCCGCCAGCCGGTATTTGCCGCGATCCAGCGTGACGCTATGCGTGCAAATACTGTGGAAGGCACGTACAGCGATAACGAAGTGGAATCGCAAGTCGGTGTGCAAGTACTCGGCATTGTCGAAAGTGATGCGCCGCTGCAGCGCCGTTATGAGCCAGATCATCCAAAGGCAGATGAGCAAGGTTATGTGTATTACCCGAATGTAAATCCGGTAGAAGAAATGGCAAATATGATTGCCGCATCGCGCTCATTCCAAATGAATGTTGAAGTGATGAACTCTGCCAAACAAATGGTTCAACGCGTATTAACGCTTGGTCAGTAATTAGTGAAGGAGAAATAGCATGTCTACTGTCGGCAGCACTAATAGCAGCTCCAGCGTTACAGATAACCTGAGCATCAACAAAAAAACGGAAGCCAAAAAAAATACCAATGAATTGGGTCAGGCTGCGTTTCTGGAATTGATGATTACGCAAATGAATAACCAGAACCCGCTGAGCCCACAAGACAATAGCGAGTTTGTGGCACAACTGGCGCAATTCAGTTCGGTAGAAGGGTTGGAACGTTTGAATACCAGTTTCAAAAGCTTCATGTCGAATAATGCATTGCAGGCATCATCTCTGGTTGGTACCAGTGTAAATGTGGAATCGGAAACCAGTGTGTTAACGAAAGGTAGTTTCGTAGCCGGAAGTGCAGATTTGGCGTATTCCACCAAAAATTTAAAAATTAATATTTACGATGAAAAAGGCCAGTTGACCCAAACCATTCCTGTCGGTGAAGTTCCAAAAGGTGAAATGGTGTTTCGTTGGGATGGGCAGGTTATTGAAGTTAATGGTGAGTTACTGGATTGGTCTGCAGGTGAGACTGCAGCGCCGGTGGGCGAATACAAATTTGAAATTATGGCTGATCAAAACGGTAAAAATGAAGCATTAAAAACATCCTTAAGTGCAAATGTTAATAGCGTGAGTATCGGTGAAAACGGCGCGTTGGTTTTGAATCTTGCAGGTGTAGGCGCAGTAGAAGCCAGCAAAGTGAAACAATTTAATTAATATATTTTTATAGTAAAAAATTTACAGCCATTAATCCCTATGGTCGAGGTGTAATATGTCGTTCAACACAGCGTTAAGTGGAATTCGCGCAGCCAATACCGATTTACAGGTAACCGGCAATAATATCGCTAATGCCAGTACTATTGGTTTTAAATCCTCACGCGCTGAGTTTGGCGATGTATATACGAGCACCTTGCTGGGCGGTGGATCAAACACTCCTGGTAGTGGCGTGAATATTCAAAATATTCGCCAGCAATTTACCCAGGGAAATTTGAAATTTACCCAAAACGAATTGGACTTGTCGGTAAACGGCGAAGGTTTTTTTGTGGTAGAAAAAAACGGTGAACGTTTATTTACCCGTGCAGGTACATTCGGCCTGGATAAAAACGGTTATATCGTGAATGGCACGGGCGCGTTACTGCAAGGTTTTCCAGCGGATGCCGATGGTAACGTCGGTGGTATTTTGGGGGATTTGCGGGTAGATGTTAGTTCGCAAGAGCCACGTCAAACTACGGGTGTATTTGCATCGTATAACCTCAATTCCAAAGAGGTTGTATTAGAGTCAACCGGCAGTCGTTTTCAAACCAATGGTACTGCGATTGGCGAAGCACAACTGGCATTGAAAAGTCCAACCACGTCAACAATCGATTTGATTGGTGCTGCTGATTTGCCCGTGACTACTGCCGCTGCACCTAATGCAACAGTATTAACTATTACCAGACAAGTCGGTAGTACCGTGCAGACATTGGGAATAACGCTTTCTCCGAATGTGACGTTTAATAATCTTGAAGATATCGCTGACGAAATTAATAACAGAAATTTCAGTGACCCGAATTCAATCAACGTAGATGCATTTGTTGATCCGGTTGATAACCGGTTAAAAATCAGAGACCGCGCATCAGGTGTTGCGTCAACTTTATCGCTCACTGCGACAACCGGTTCTACCGCAACTGACAGCCTGACAACCAATTTGCCCAGTACCCAAACGGTAACGGGTGAAGCAAAAGTTACCAACGATTATGGTTCTTACACCCTGGTGATAAAAGGTCCTGATAGCACCGAAAAAACATTTATCAGTACTTACGGTGCACCTGCTAACGAAACTGCATCTGCATTAAATAAATTGGCCGGCGTTTCCGCTACTGCAAAAACATCGGCAACTATTTTGCGCGATGCTCCAGCCGTTGTTGGTCCACCAGCAATTCCTGCAAGGACCTTTGATAACAATGGTTCTCTTACATTGAATGGAGTAACGCTCACTGCAAATGACGTTACCGGTTTAGGTGATATGACTGCATTGCGCGATGAAATTAATTCATTGAGCAAAACCACGTTGTTCGGAATTACGGCAAAACTGGATTCAACCGGAAATCTGGTTGTGGAGTCAGCAACCGGTGCCGATTTGAATTTTTCGTTTGGTTCTGCAGGTGGAATTGTTGAGGTGTTGGGGAGCAGAGGGCTGTTGCAAACCCTCAACACAACAGTAGCAGGTGAGGTGGATAAAGGCATTACTGTCGGTGGTGAAATCAGCATCACCATGCAAGAGGGTTATGCGTTGGTGGATGGCAAGACTGGCCAGACAGTTCCCGTAAGTGGTGGAAGTATGTTTGGAGCCAGTTCGGTCCCTGGTTTCTTCACTCCGGTGCCTATTAATGCGTTCGATCCAAATGATCAAAAAACGTATAACCATGCAACTACCACGCCGGTGTATGACAGTCTGGGTAACGTGCACTCAATGCGCCAGTTTTTTGTGAAGCAAGCATACGATCCCGCTGACCCCACTACATCACCCAACCATTGGAAAATGTATGTGCAAATTGATGGGAAGAACGTAGGTGATCCGGATCCATCATTGCCATCGCCACAAAACGTCGCCCCCACAATGGCGTCTTTTGATATCCATTTCACACCGGATGGAACTATTAATGCGGCAATGACCGATGCGATTCTGATTTCCAACTGGACTCCGTTGGGTGAAGACGGAGCACCTATTGGCGCATTGGGACCATTGAATGTATTGCAGGGCGGAGCTGTTCCTGTTGCAGAACCTCCGGCGAGCTCGAACTTCCTGATTGACCTGGCTGGCAGCACCCAATTCAGCAGTGCGTTTTCAACTGAGGAACTGGATCAGAATGGTTATGCTACCGGTCGTTTGGCTGGTTTGGATGTCAGCAATACCGGTATCGTGTTTGCGCGTTTTACCAACGGTGAAGCGCAGGTATTAGGGCAGGTTTCATTGGCGAACTTCGCCAGCGTGGATGGCCTGAAGCCAACCGGCGATACCATGTGGGCTCAAACGTTTGAATCGGGTGAAGCAATTATCGGTGCGCCGGGTTCATCGCAGCTGGGTAACATCACCGCCGGTGCGGTGGAAGAATCCAACGTGGATTTGTCTGAGCAATTGGTGAATCTGATTATTGCCCAACGTAATTACCAGGCGAATGCGAAGACCATTGAAACTGCAAACGCCACTACTCAAACGATTATTAATTTAAGGTAATTGGCATGATCCCGTAGGGGCGGGATTTATCACGCTTAATCCGGCAACAAATTTCATTCCCAAAAAAACAGCGGCAAAGAGCGGAAGCTCTTTGCCGCTTTTTGTTTTGGCGTTGATTAACGAGGGGACAATAAATTTCGCCCCTGCGCCGGCTACAAAAAATACCCTTTATTTTCAATAGATTAAATATAAATCCAAGATTGGCACCGCTCTTGCAAAATCTCCGGTAGCGGCAAATTCGCCAAAAAACCAGCGCTGAATAATTCGCGCTGGCAACCGGAGTAACGATTGTGGAAAGAGCTCTTTTTATCGCCATGACGGGTGCCAAACACAATATGTTGGCGCAGACCAATCGTGCCAATAATTTGGCAAACCTGAGCACCAGTGGCTTCCGTGCGGATTTCGAGCAATCGCGCAGCATGGGCGTTTATTACGGTGAAGGTCAGCCAACGCGCGCTTATGCGATGACAGAATCCCCACGTTCCAATTTCGACTCTGGCCCCATGATTACCACCAATAACTCACTGGATGTTGCCGTTCAGGGCAATGGCTTTCTTGCCGTGCAAGCGCCGGATGGCTCGGAAGCCTATACCCGCTTTGGCAACCTTGCGATTGATGCCAACGGCATGTTGCGCACCGCTAATGGTTTGCCTGTGTTAGGCGCTGGTGGCCCGATTAATATTCCGGAAAATGAAAAAGTTCAAATTGGTTCTGATGGAACTATTTCCATCGTGGGGTTGGGGCAAGGCCCTGAAGCGATGGTGCAAGTTGGACAACTTAAATTAGTTAATCCAGATGTAAAAAATGTTGAGAAAGGTGATGATGGATTATTTCGCCAACGCGATGGCTTAAATGCTAACGCTGCTCCCGAAGTGATATTGCGCAGTGGTATGTACGAAGGCAGTAACGTTAATGCAGTTGAAGAATTCACACAGATTCTCAGCCTTGCCCGTCAGTATGAAATGCAAGTAAAAATTATGAAAACTGCCGAAGAAAATTCAGCGGCATCTTCACAGCTTTTACAAATGTCGTAATTTTGAATAGTTAATTTTTTAAGTGCAGTTATTAAACGCATTTAACCTGAGGAATAGATCATGCACGCAGCGCTCTATGTCAGTAAAACCGGTTTATCAGCACAGGATCGCCAGCTAACCACGATTTCCAATAACCTGGCTAACACCAGCACGATTGGTTTCAAACGTGATCGCGCGATTTTTGAAGATTTGTTGTATCAAAACCAGCGTCAGCCCGGTGCACAACAAACGCAAGACACCCAATTGCCATCCGGTTTGCAATTGGGTGCCGGTGCGCGTGTGGTAGCGACGCAAAAAGAATTTACCCAGGGTAATTTACAAGTAACCGAACAGTCGTTCGATGTGGCCATTGACGGTCACGGTTTCCTGCAATTTTTGCAGCCTGACGGCACTATCGTTTATTCACGTAATGGGCAGCTTCAATTGAATGGCGAAGGTCAAGTAGTGAACGCTGATGGTTTATTGCTGGAGCCCGCCATCGTTGTTCCCGAGGGCACCAATAAGGTCACTATTGGCACGGACGGAACCGTAAATGGTTTCACTAATGGGCAACCTAATCCACAGCAATTAGGCACTATCACTATTGTGGATTTTGTAAATCATTCTGGTTTGCAACCCATCGGTGGCAATTTATTTGTAGAAACGGTTTCGAGTGGTAACCCCGTTCAAGGCACTCCCGGTGAAAATGGTATGGGTGTGATAAAGCAGGGGATGTTAGAGAATTCCAACGTCGATATCGTTGAGGAAATGGTGAATATGATCACCACCCAACGCGCTTATGAAATGAATTCCAAGGTGGTGTCTACTGCAGATCAAATGCTGCAATTCATTACGCAAAATCTTTAATTGAACGTTAGTATTTTTTGAGCAGTAACCCAGGTAAACACATCATGAGCCAGAAAATTTTCTTCACTATCGCTAAATGTACCAGTCTTGTGTTGATGATTGTCGCGGCCAGTGGTTGTGCTAATAACAAACCGATGGCTGATGATCCTGCTTATGCTCCTACCATCGCTGCCAACATGCCGGTTCCGCAACGCACCGAAGGCTCGTTGTACCAGGATGCTTACGGTATTAATTTATTTAATGATCGTAAAGCGCATTTTGTCGGTGATGTAATTACTGTAACGCTGAGTGAACGTACTGTTTCAAGAAAATCTTCAGGGGTAACCACGGGTAAAAAAAGCGGTGTGAATTTTAATGCGGGTCCTTTATTGGGTGCCAACCCCACCATTAAGGGTAAAGAGTTAACCACCACCTTAAATCAGGACAGAACATTTGATGGCAGTGCTGATGCTGATCAAAGCAACAGCTTGCAAGGCAATATCACCGTAACGGTGGCAGAAATTTTACCTAACGGTAATTTGATTGTGCGCGGTGAAAAATGGATAACGTTGAATCGCGGTGATGAATTTATCCGTATCAGCGGCATAGTACGCGCGGAAGATATCGCACCGGATAACACTATTGTGTCTACTCGCCTTGCCAATGCAAAAATTTCCTACAGTGGTACGGGTGAATTGGCAAGCACGCAAAAAATGGGTTGGTTGTCGCGCTTTTTTAATAGCGATATATGGCCGCTGTAATTCCTGATTTTTTATTCAATTCCGGTTTTTGATTTTTTACCCAACTGTAGTTACTGTGTTTGAGGTTCTTATGCGTAAATTTTATTGCTTGATGATTAGCCTGTTGCTGACAATGAGCGCAGCAGTGCAAGCCGAACGCATTAAGGATATTGCCAGTGTTGCCGGTGTGCGCTCTAACCAATTGGTGGGATATGGTTTGGTAGTGGGCCTGGATGGTACTGGTGACCAGACAACCCAGTCGCCATTTACTGTGCAATCGTTCAACTCCATGCTCAAACAATTTGGCATTACCGTACCGGAAGGTGCGCGTATGCAAATGAAAAATATTGCTGCGGTAATGATTCAGGCGGAATTACCTGCGTTTGCAAAACCAGGCCAAACCATCGACATTACTGTGTCATCCATTAGTAATGCGAAAAGCTTGCGCGGTGGCAGTTTATTAATGACACCGTTAAAAGGTTTGGATGGAAAAGTTTATGCCGTCGCACAAGGCAATTTGATTGTGGGTGGCTTGAGTGCATCCGGTAATGATGGTTCCAAAATTACCGTCAATATTCCCAGTGCTGGCCGTATTCCTGGTGGTGCAATGGTTGAACGTACTGTTGAAACCAATTTCGCGGGTGGCCAACCCATTGTATTTAATTTACATCGCGCGGATTTCACTACCGCCAATCAATTGGCAAAAAGCATTAATGCAATGCTGGGCCCGGATGTAGCGCGTCCATTGGATGCGGTTTCAATTATGGTGAACTCTCCGGTTAACCCTGCGCAGCGCGTTGATTTTGTTTCGATGCTGGAAAATATCGAAGTTACACCGGGTGAAGAGGTTGCCAAAGTCATTATCAACTCTCGTACCGGCACCATCGTGGTTGGTAAAAATGTTCGCGTTTCTCCGGTGGCGGTAACCCATGGCAGTTTGACTGTTTCCGTTGCAGAAAGCCTTAATGTGACTCAACCAAACGCTTTGGCCGGTGGCCAAACGGTTGTGGTACCCAGTAGCAATATCAAAGCCGAAGAGCAAACTAATCCCATGTTTAAATTTGCCCCGGGCGCAAACCTGGACGATATCGTTCGTTCGGTAAATAACGTCGGTGCTTCTCCCAGTGATTTAATGGCGATTCTGGAAGCGTTAAAAGAATCCGGTGCACTTAAAGCAGAATTAGTGGTGATCTAAATGTTGTCTGTTGATACTGGCGTAAAAACTCCGCAAGTTCAGGATACTTATCTTGATGTGAATTCCCTTGACTCTGTCAAGGCGATGGGGCGCGCCAAAGATCCGCAGGCGTTAAAAGAAATTGCCAAAAAATTCGAATCGATGTTTGTGCAACAAATGCTGAAAACTATGCGTGAAGCCAACGATGTATTTTCGGAAGGCAATTATTTCGACAGCAGCACTACACGTTTTCATCGCGATATGCTGGACCAGCAAATGGTACTGAATTTAACCAGTGGTAGTGGCATTGGTTTGGCGGATCATTTTTATAAGCAAATGATGCAATCCTACGGTGCCACCATGAAGGCGGACACCAGCAAAACTGATTCAACCGGTTTAGGTGAATTACCGACGGCCGTTAAATATAAACACACCAACACAGCAAACCCTGCAGAAAATAGCGCTGAAGAAGTGTTTGCCAACGATCTGGAAACCCTGAACTCCTGGGTGGCTGATTTTATGCGTATGAGTGACAACTCTGATGATCAGCTGATGTTGCCTGATGAAGGCCTGCAATCTGCAGTTCAACATTATGGCGTGCTTAACGCCGCTTACATACCTGCATTGCTAAATAAGCCGCAGACAATTAATTCACGTGCAGGGCAAAAATCCAGTATTAGCGAGAGCCAGGAAAATTTTGTGTCCCTGCTGAAACCCCATGCAGAAAAAGCTGCGGCTGAATTGCAAATTAGCCCGGATGTATTGATCGCACAAGTCGCGCTTGAAACCGGTTGGGGCAAACATGTTATTCACGATCAAAAAGGCAATAACAGTTTTAATTTGTTCAACATTAAAGCGGCAGGTGGTTGGCAAGGCGATAAAGTGAATATTTCCACGCTGGAGTACCGCGATGGTATTGCCGCAAATGAAAAAGCGGATTTCCGTAAGTACAGCGACTACGCACAAAGTTTTTCAGATTATGTGAGTTTGATGAAAAATAATCCGCGCTACCAGGACGCACTGGATGCTGGAAAAAATTCATCGGCATATGCTGAAGCATTACAATCAGCAGGTTATGCGACCGATCCTCATTACGCTAAAAAAATCAAAAGTTTATTAAACTCCGATGCGATTCGTTCGCTTGGTGAATTGGCGCAAACTGCGCAATCCTTTATTTCCAATGCGGCCAGTACTGGCCGGAAGTTAGTGGAGTAATCCTATGTCCGGTCTTCTTTCCAATGCAATTGCCGGTTTGCAGGCAAGTCAAAATGCACTGCGTACCGCTGGCCACAATATCTCTAATGCGAATACTGCCGGATATACTCGCCAGGAAGTTAATTACGCAACCAGGCCAGAGCAATATATTGGCAGTGCCGGCTTCATTGGTTCTGGCGTTACCACCACGTCTATTGAGCGTGTGGTGAATGAATTTGTAACTAACCAACTCCGCCTGGACACATCTACTTACAATCAACTCAATACCTTTAACAACAATATTGGAAAAATCGATAAATTATTTTCTGATGCATCGACTGGCTTGTCGGGTGCATTTCAAACATTTTTTGCTGCTATGCAAAACGGTGCTAATGACCCTGCGTCTACACCGGGCAGGCAATTGATTGTGACTGAAGCTGAAAGTTTGAGTGTGCGTTTTAATAATTTGTATCAACGCCTTTCTGAAATTGAAAAGAGTATTAATAGCGAAGTAAAAACGGTGACAGCGCAGGTTTCGTCGCTGGCCAAATCGATTGCTTCGCTCAACCAATCCATCGCGGAAAAGGTTGCATCGGGTAATGGCAATATGCCAAATGATCTGATGGATAAACGCGATGAGGCATTGCGGCAATTATCGGAATTGGTGTCTATTCAAACCGTTAAACAAGACACCGGCGATTTAAATATTTTTATTGGCAACGGCCAGCCGTTAGTTGTAGGTGCTTCTGTCAGCGAATTTAATGTAACTAATGACGGCAAGATCCAGGTGGTTAGCAAAAATTCGGCAACTGATATTACCTCGCAAATTTCCGGAGGAAAATTAGGTGGCTTACTGGATTTTCGCGATGATGTTCTATTCCAGTCTATTAATGAGATGGGCCGGATTGCATTGGTAATGGCCGATGAATTCAATACCCAGCAGCAGCAAGGTATTGATATGGACGGCGATTACGGGCAACGTATTTTTGGTGATATCAATGCGCCGGATATCGCGCAAAACCGTGTTGTCCACGGCAATAACAAAGCACCGTTTGACCGTGTTTTATCTGTGACTATTGAAAATACTAATGCGCTAACCACAAGTGACTATCAGTTTGATATTTTGCCCGGATCATCAAATTACGTTATTACCCGGCTATCCGATAAAACAGTTGTTAATCAGGGAACTCTCTCCGGTGCTTATCCGGCAACCATATCCTTTGATGGTGTTAACCTGAATTTAACCCGTGGCTCATTTCAGGGCGGCGATTCATTTATATTGCAGCCTACTAAAAATGGTGCGCGTGATATTCACTCTGAAATAAAACGCCCTGAAGATTTAGCATTTGCATCGCCTATACGTACAGCATCCAACACTGGTAACTCCGGCAGTGGTTTAATTAGCGCAGGACAGGTGTTAAGTCTGGTGGATAGCAATGGCAATCGCTTGCCGGCGTATTCCAAGCCAGGGCAACTATCGCCGCCTATCATTATTCGTTTCACGTCCGAAACAACGTATGAGGTTCTGGACAATAGTGATCCGGGCAATCCAAAGCCATTAGTACCGGCAATGCGCGAGCAAATTTTTATTCCAGGCGGCAGCAATAATATTTTTACCAGCGATGTTGGTGAAACTGTTGTAATCGGAAAAGGTGATCGACTTGGTTTGCCGAGTGGTCGTGCTGCGCAAACGGTCACGTCCTTAACAGATCCGTTGGCCAAGAATGGTTATTTGGCGGAGCAACTGCATTTTACGATCACTGATCCTAAAACCGGCTCGCAAAGTACACGAACAATTACTACAGTGCCTGGCGCATCAGCGATGGAAACTGCTGCACAAATCAGCGCTATCCCTGGCGTTTCTGCGCGTGCATCTACTACCGCGAATATTACCAATCTGAAGTTGGATACTGCGGATCAGGATCCGCCCACACAACTATTTATTAACGGTAAACCAATCATTAAATATGATGCTGCCGGCACAGCGTTCCATATGGACGTTCCGGATTTTAATACAGAGGGCGAAGCTGCATTTAATGATTACCTTGCGAAGCAAATTAACGAGAACCCGGATTTAAAAACCCTGGGCATTCGTGCACAAAGTAGTACCAATCCTGTTACTGGTGCGCCAGAGTTACGATTAACGGCTTCATCCGGTGTGGATCTGGATATACGTTTTCAAGCATCGAGCGCCAGTAGCCTGGATGTGAATGATGCAACCGGAAATCCGAGTGTTCGCGTTGTGGGTGCAGATACCGGCGCGAGTGAATTGCAGGGTATTGTTGTTGGGGGAAAAATTGATATCACTATGGCGAGCGGTGTTACCCTCGGTACATCGCCTTCCAATAGCCCGTTATTTGGTGAGAGTTCTGCTGCCGATTTTGCAGCGCCTTCGTTTCTGGGGTATCAAGTGGCGATTAGCGGCCAACCCAAAGCTGGTGATACCTTTACCATTGGTTTTAATACGGATGGAACTAACGATAACCGTAATGCGCTGGCGATGGTTGCGCTCGACTCAAAAAAATTAATGCAAGACGGAACACTGACGCTGGATGATGGTTATGGAAAACTGGTAGAGGAAGTTGGAACCAGAAGCAGTTTGTTAAAAATAAATACTGAAGCCAGTAAAAGTTTGTTAGAACAAACCCAAAGTATGCGCGATAGTATTTCCGGTGTGAACCTGGATGAAGAGGCGAGTGATTTAATTAAATTCCAGCAACTTTATCAGGCCAATGCGCAAGTTATTTCTGTTGCGCGCGAACTCTTTGACACCTTGCTAAATTCGCTTTAATTATTTTTCCCTTCAATTTGGATCAATTTGTGCATTGTTAATCTTATGAGCCTGGCGAGGGCAATTTTTTGCCGCCCTTGCCGCATTCAGGAGAGTTGACATGCGTGTATCCACATCACAAATTTATAACATCGCAACCTTGGGAATGACCCAGGCGCAAGCTGCTGTCACTAAAACCCAGGAGCAAATGTCTACCGGCAAAAAAGTATTGTCTCCGGCAGACGATCCTGTTGCCGCAACTGCGATTTTACGCCTTAACCAGGAATTGGCTCGTACCGAGCAATATGGCAAGAATATTAATATTGCTGAAACGAGTTTGAATCTTGAAGAGTCCACCGTGCAGACCATCATTGAGTTGGGGCAACGCATGAGTGAGCTTGCGGTAAAAGCGGGTAACACTGCGATATATACCTCCTCGGATTACAAGGCGTTAGCTGCAGAGGTCGATACCCGTATTTCCGAGTTAGTGAATTTACAAAATACCCGCAATGCTTCCGGGCAATATATTTTTGCGGGATATCAGGGTAACACCAAACCATTTGTGGGTGATGTTGGCGGAAACTATTCTTACCTTGGTGATGAAGGGCAGCTGCGCTTGCAAGCTTCTACATCAGTAACGGTGGCGGTAAGTGATTCCGGCAAAAAATTATTTGTCGACGTTCCAAGTGGCCACAATACTTTTAATACATCAGCAAGTGCCGGCAACAAATCGGTACCGCCAGCAGTTATTTCGGTTGGTGAAGTTATCGATCAGGATGAATTCAATCGCCTTTATCCGGAAGATTTGCAAATTACCTTTAGCAAAAATGGGTCTGCTGTTAATTTTACGGTGACAGAAAAATCCAGCGGAAAAATTTTACTGCCGACGCAGTTATATGTGGCGGGTAATGATATTGAAGTCGCTGGTGCTAAATTCAAAATTATGGGGCATCCATTTCCGGGGCAACCTGCAATTCCCGCAAATTTGCCGTTCGGTGTGACACCCGCTGTAGCCTTGGGGGCAGGGGATCAGTTTGGGATTCGTGTTGGCGGTAAAACGGAATACTTCACCATGTCAGCACCGATTGCTGCGGGAGATAGTGCTGCGTTGGCTGCTGAATTAAATACGGGTGCCGCTGTTCCACCTGCGTTACCTACAGGCAATGCCGCAAAACTTGCCGCCTTGGGCATTACCGTCACTGCAGCAGGAATCCAGAGCGCGGGCGGACAAAATATTGAAATTGTAAATGGTGCCAGCGGCCCTGCTGCTACTGCAATAGTTGGTACTGATGGAACCCGCTCGGTAAATTTGCCTTTTACATTTACACCAACGGATTTCAGCTCCAGTCCTACAACGTTTCAATTGGAGGTAAATGGAAAGGTTGAGTCGTTTACATTCAATCAAAATATTACCGGCGTTTCCCCTAATACACTCACCGAGATTTTTAATAATCCAACTAATTATCCAAAGTTGGCGCGTTTGGGGTTAACGGTCACGGATCAGGGAATTATTTCCAATAACAATTCCAGGGTCACTATTAAAGACGGCAACACAAGTCTGGATACGCTTACCGGATTAAATACGCGCGGTACCGGAACATCATCTACGGTAGGTGCATTGATTGAACCGGGCGATACTTTTTTTGTAGAGTCCACCGATAAACAAGGTTTACTCACAACGCTCACACGTTTTAGTGAGGCGATGAAGAATGTGAAAGATACGCCTGAAAGCAAAGCTGAGCTGGCGAAAATTGTGGCCAAGACGATAACCAATCTAAAAAATGTTGAAACCAATTTAACGTCTGTGCAAGGTGAACTCGGTTCGCGCATGAACACCCTGGATAGTAGTAAGGAATTGAATGTGGATATCGTGCTCTCGACCAGAACCGCATTAAAGGATTTGGAAGGTTTGGACTACGCTGATGCGACTGTTAGATTGTCTATGCAGTCGCTGGTGTTGAGTGCTTCACAACAAAGTTTTGCAAAGGTGAGTCAATTAACACTATTTACCTACCTTTAATTAGCTTTATGCGATCCCACTGAATTATGCTGGCACGGTAAATTACTGCGCCAGCATTTTTATTTTTTGCTAATCTTGGTTAATGGCGTTAGTCTGAATTAGTTCCATTGTGAAGAGTGATTCTATGGATACCAATCCGCTGTTAGACCCCCTGGTACGTGCTCTTAGTCAAACCCAGGCATTATTGTCCCTTGCCCAGGCGGGCGATTGGGACTCTTTTGAAACCCTGGTACAACAACGCCAACAAGGTTTGTTATCAATTAATGATGCCGAATACCTTCAATCCCTTGCTAAAGCAGATTTGGAGTCCCAGGCCGCCTCGCTGATTCAGGAGATGCAAGGGATTAACCAGCATCTCACCAACCTTGCAGAGCTAAACAGGGACAATAAAGCGTCAGATTTGCGTCAATCAGTGACAGCCAATAAAGCGCTTGATGCCTACGGTCGTTAATTTGACGCCGCAATTGATATATATAACTAAATGAAATTGAATTTGGCTTTTCTCGTTACAAATAGTTGGTTTCCGCAATAAAAAATTTCTAAAGCTCCTCCCGGATGTGTCGATAACCTTTTTAGAAGTGCTGATTAAGCTGTTGGCGTCAGACTTCATCAACCGACACTAGCAGCACGGTCTGTTTCAAAAGCAACCACTGCACTGAAATTTAAATCCAGGAGATTCATCATGGCTTTAGTAATTAACACAAACGTCGCCTCTCTGAATGCTCAACGTCAGTTGATGAATTCAGGCGCCGCGCTTGACCGCTCTACTGAACGTTTGTCATCTGGTCAACGTATTAACTCTGCAAAAGACGACGCAGCCGGTCTGGCAATTGCCAACCGTATGACCTCTCAGGTTCGCGGTCTTGACCAGGCGATTCGTAACGCTAACGACGGTGTATCTCTGATTCAAACCGCTGAAGGTGCGCTGTCAGAATCAACCAACATCCTGCAACGTATGCGTGAACTGTCTGTACAGTCAGCGAACGGTATTTACTCTCCAAGCGACCGTAAAACCCTGGATGCGGAAGTTAAGCAACTCGTATCAGAATTGGATCGTATCGCTAAAACCACTTCCTTCAACGGTCAAAACCTGTTGGACGGCAAGTTAGGTAAAGTAGAACTGCAAGTAGGTTCAAGCGCGAACCAAACCATCTCTTTGAAAGTTCCAGCGATGGATGCCAAAACCCTGGGTATGGGTTCAACCAGCGTGGATTTGATGGGTGGTGCTTCTGCGATTAACTCGCTAACCGCTGCTTCTACCTTGAGAGATGGTAGTGTTTTGATTAATGGCCAGTCAATTATTAAGGGTACTGATACTTTTGATGGTACTTCTGACTCTGATCAGGAATTGCTTGACCATATCAACAAGAACGTTAACGGTGTTACTGCATCTACTTACGCTGTTACATCGGCAACTGCAGCTGGTACAGGGGTATTAACGTCTGCACAGTCGGTGACTATTACCCTGACTAACCTTGATGGTACTACCTCAGCAATTAACGTCGGTGGCGGTACAAACGGTACCAGCAACCTGAAAGAATTGGTTGAAAAGATTAACACTGCATCCGGAGGCAAGTTCGCAGCATCTATTGGTGATGATGGCAAAGTATCTATATCTGCTGAAAATGTATCCAGTATCGCTGTGACTGACGCATCTGGTGCCTTGGGTGCTGGTATCACAACCACCCAAACTGCTCGTTTGGTTTTGAAAGCGGATAATGATGATCCAATTACTGTAACTCGTGGTTCGATCGGTACCTTGGGACAGTTGGGTTTCCTCGGTTTCAGGGAAAATGACAAGGCCGGTACTATAGAAGGCCATGCTGTTGACTCCAACGCATTCGCTGTTGGTGATTTGAAAATCAATGGTATTGATGTTGGCTCGAGTGCCACCGGTGGCTTAAATGACAAGGTTAAAGCGATAAATTCTGTTTCTGATCAAACCGGTGTAACTGCAACTGCGTTTACTACAGCGACCTTGGATTTCGGTGGCGTATCGTTGGCTGGTTTGACTGGTGGTGTGATCGCTCTGAATGGTGTTGACGTTACCATCAGTGCTGCACCAACAGATCTGTCTGTAGTTGCCAAAAACTTTAACGACCAAGCGGATAAAACCGGGATTACTGCAACCGTATCAGGAACTCGTTTGATTCTTGAGGGGAACGTAGCGCAAATTGCATTCAGCACAGGTACTGGTGGTACTGGTGACGCCCCAACCACCGCATTAGATGACGGTACCAACACGGTTACTTTTGCTGGTGATGATGACGCTTTGGTAACACTCACTGACACATCAACTGCTGCTGGTGGTATCAGATTGAGCAGCAACAATGGCAACCCGATTTCTGTTGATGTGAAAGATACAGGTGCTGAAGCCAAGACTGGTTTGATTGATTCTAACGCTAGTGCTGGTGGTATGTTCGGTAGTGCTATCGCCTCAATCAGCATCGACACCCAGGCTAACGCCCAGAAAGCCATTAAAGTGATCGACAATGCTCTGACTACCATCAACGATGTGCGCTCAGAGCTCGGTGCGGTAAACAACCGTTTGGACTTTACCGTATCTAACCTGGCAAACATCTCTGAGAAGACTTCAGCAGCGCGTTCACGTATCACTGATGCTGACTTCGCGGCGGAAACTGCAAACTTGAGCCGTTCACAAGTGTTGCAACAAGCTGCATCAGCGATGTTGGCTCAGTCTAACGCTCGTCCACAACAAGTATTGTCTCTGTTGAGATAATTAACTGGCTCCCTCCGGGCGCGGAAATTCCGTAAGCCCGGAGGAATTTTAGTGAGGAGATAGTTATGAATGACATCACTAAAGTTGCTTCGAATCCGGTTCAAGCGAAAGCTGTGCCGGTTTCGTCGTTGCCCGGGCTTTCTCAAGGTCAAAAAACCGGCAATGATTTGCCGCCTGCCGCCGAAGCGGCAAGATCTTTACCCCAGGATCCTGTCAATTCCCAGGCGGTTCAGGAGCGAGTTCAAGCTGCAGTAGCGCAAATGAATGAATATATTCAATCAACCCAGCGCGATTTAAACTTCACTTACGACCCTGATTCCGGTGAGACTGTGGTGAAAGTTTTGGATCGCTCAACGCAAGAAGTTATTCGTCAAATTCCCGATGAAATATTTTTGCGTTTGGCTCAAACCCACAATCCGGATGAGCCGGGGCAGTTGTTTAGTGCGCAGGCATAAAATGCTTTAAAAACAGGGTTTTATCGGGTTTTTTGTAGGCTCAGCCCTGAAGTGAAACAAGAAAAGAGAGTCGCGCAAGCGGCTCTCTTTTTTTTATTTTCTGCGATAGATTTTTTTAAAAATCCTGCACAAAAAATTAACAATATTGTGTGCGGATTTACTGTTCTTTTTGTGTGTGATGATTAATAGGAATATCCCTCCACTTGCCCCTGCAAAAATCTCCTGAATATTTTCTGGCACAGTCTGTGCAAAAGTCGGATTAGGCGACCCGTATAGAAAACCTGTTTGTTGCAACCTGTTCGGTTGAAAAGAATTGGTAGCGAATTTCTTACAAGTCTTGCCACGAAGTTCTGACGGTCCAAGCGAGTCGATTAGTCGATGGCTATGAACTTCATTAGTCGACTTGTCACAGCAATAGCAACTGTGAACAGGAACAATCATTAGGAGATTCATTATGCCTTTAGTCATTAACACCAATGTCGCTTCCTTGAATTCACAACGCCAATTGCTGAGTTCAGGAAACGCGCTCGATCGAGCAACTGAACGTTTGTCCTCGGGCCAACGTATTAACTCTGCGAAAGATGACGCCGCAGGTTTAGCGATTTCCAACCGCATGACCTCCCAGATTCGCGGTCTGGATCAGGCGATCCGTAACGCTAACGACGGCGTGTCATTAATTCAAACCGCGGAAGGCGCACTGCAGGAAACTACCAATATCCTGCAACGTATGCGTGAACTGTCCATCCAATCTGCGAACGGTATCTATTCACCGGCGGACCGCAAAACGCTGGATGCAGAAGTTCAGCAACTGATTCTGGAATTGGATCGTATTTCCAACTCCACGTCCTTCAACGGACAAAAATTACTCGATGGTTCTCTGGGCAAAGTTGATTTGCAAGTGGGGGCTGATGCCGGCCAAACCATCACCATGAAAATTCCAGCGATGGATGCCAAAACCCTGGGTATGGGTTTTGTAGGTGTGGATATGCTGGGTGGTCAGATCGATCTGTCTACTTTGTTGATCAATGAGAATGACATTCTGATCAATGGCCAGTCGATTGCAAAATCCCTGGAAAGCTACAACGGTTTCAACATCGTTGGCCCACCGGCGGTAGCCGCACAAACCCTGGATAAGCTGATTAATTTGATCAACAAAAACGTTCTGGGTATTGATGCCTCAACTTATGCGCAAGCAACGGCAACTGGCGCTGGTACCGGTGTATTGGAAGAAGGACAAATATTCCAGATTGCCATTACCAAACTCGACGGTACATTAACTACCGTACAAGTGAGTAACACCAAAAATATTGAAGAGCTTGCTGAAAAAATTAATACCGAAAGTGGTGGCTTGCTGAATGCGAGGGTAGGTGAGAACAGCAAATTAAGCATTGCGGGTATTAATGTATCTCAGTTTGTTATTACCGACGGCAGTCTTCCTGCAAACTCGGCGGGCGGTAATATTAACGGCACCTATGCTGGTCGCTTGGTACTTGAATCCGAACACGGTGACCCAATCACCATTACGCGTGGTTCAACCGGTACCCTGGCACAGTTGAATTCACTGGGCTTCCGCGAAAACACCAACGCGGGTCAGATTGAAGGCGTCGGTATATCAACGCCTGCTGTGCCGTGGAACGTGGGTGATCTGTCGATTAACGGCGTAATTATTACTAACAAAGATACTGATAGTTTGTTAGGAAAAATAAATGCCATTAACGCATCGCAACAAGATACCGGCGTAACCGCTTCAGTGTTTTCCTCAACAACGCTGGATTTTGGTGGCATCGATTTGACTGCGATCACTTCCCCCTTGTTGATGAATGGTGAGCCGATCGACATTGATGGTTTGACTACCATTTCAGCTGTAGTGGCAGCATTCAATGCGAAGACTGACGTAACGGGTATTAGTGCATCGCTATTGGGAACCCGTGTTGTACTGGAAGGTAATTCCGCCGCAATCACTTTCGGTGTGGATGCTACCAACACCGGTCTGGCGGATTTGAATGGCGAAGCATTGCAAATTCAATCCGGTACCGGTGCAGCAACCACCATTAGCGCAACGTCGGAAACAGTTCCTGGCGGGATCAGATTGACCAGCAGCAATGGTTCACCGATTAGCGTTAAGTTAGGGCCAAATGCAGTTGCTGCTACCTTGGGCCTGCTTGAATCCAACGTAACTGCGGAAGGTGCATTCGGTACTGCGATTGCCTCAATCAGCATCGCCACGGTACAAGGTGCACAAAAAGCGCTGGGCGTAATTGATAATGCGTTGACGACGATTAACGATGCTCGTTCACAGTTAGGTGCGATCAACAACCGTTTGGATTTCACTATGTCCAACCTGGCGAACGTATCGGAAAAAACATCCGCTTCCCGTTCGCGGATTGTGGATGCGGACTTCGCCGCAGAAACTGCTGCACTGAGCCGCGCGCAAGTATTGCAACAGGCGGCACAAGCGATGCTGGCTCAATCAAATGCACGACCAGAACAGGTTCTGCAATTGCTCCGATAAGCCGGATAAAACGTTGTCCCTTAAAAAACCGCAGCTTGCTGCGGTTTTTTTATTTTTATCCAAAAAATCCAGAGGAGGTGAACCGGCAAACATCGGCTAGGCTTAGTAAATAATAGAAATGACCGGCGTATTTCAAAGCGCTTTTCCTATAGGTTTATTGAATGGCTAATATCGGGCGCTCACCCACAAGTACATGGATGGTGCGTATATTTTGTTTGACCCTGGCTTACATCATTGCCGGGCGACTCTCCTTGTTATTGGCCATTCCGCCAGGGTTTGTCACCGGTTTGTTTTTACCGATGGGGATTGCCCTGGGAGCCGTGTTAATTTGGGGGATGCCCATGTTATTGGGTGTTTTCCTGGGCTCCACCTTATTAAATATTTCAGTTTCCATCAGTTCCGGACAACCTTTTTCACTGGCGGTAACGATGGTGGCTGCCGAAATAGCACTGGGCAGTACTATCGCGACGCTCGCGGGAACCTGGCTCATTCGTCACTACGTAGGATTTCCCGACAAGTTAACGGATGAGCGGAAGATTTTTGCCTTTTTCATTTTGGGTGGCCCTATTGCTACCAGTCTCAGTGCAAGCTTTGGTGTCCTCATACTCTATGCAAATGAGATTATTCATTTTAAACAAATGCTTTTTACCTGGTGGACATGGTGGATAGGTGACGCCATCGGCGTGTTAATTGCGGCACCGCTGATGTGTGTGCTGTTTGCGACACCTCATCATTTTTGGCATAACCGTCGTTATACCGTAGGTGCGCCTATTGTTGTTAGCAGTGTGATGGTGGTAACTGTTTTTGTTCTTGCGAGTAACAATGAACAGAAAAAGTTGGAAGATCATTTCAAACAACAAGCGGAGTTGGTTACCAACTCGGTCGATTCAAGTTTGTCATCACTTGCCTATAGCCTTGCAACCTTACGCGGATTATTTATTGCCTCGGATCGTGTCACCCGCGAAGAATTTGCGGCGTATATTAAATATGTTATTCCGGGAACCAAAGGCGTTACGGGTGTTGCATGGAATCAACATGTGGTCGCTGATGAGCGCACTGGCTATGAAAAGGAAATGGAAGCACAAGGATTCGAAAATTTTTATATCAAGGAAAAAACAGCAGCAGGTGCTTATGAAGTAGCACCGGTTCGCGATGAATACACGGTTATCACCTATGTTGAACCCTGGTTGGAAAATCAAAAACTTGTCGGGATTAATGTTGGCATCGAACCTATACGTGCAGCCGCGCGGATTCGTGCGCGCGACACTGGCAACCTGGCGATGACAGCGCCATTGCAGCTCTTGCAAAATGTGGATTCTGCGCCGGGAATTATTGTTTACCAGCCGGTCTATCGAAAAGCCGAATATTTATCGACCGCCGCCGAGCGACAACAAGCACTCATTGGTTACGCGACAGCGATTGTTCGCATCAATGAATTAATTCCACCAGCATTAAGCAATTTTGTAGCGACCGATTTTGAAATAAAAATTACTGATATCACTGATACCTCTACACCCGTTGTTTTCTTTACATCCCACTCGAAACCTGCATCTGCTTACGCGCAAACCCTGGAAATAAAACGTCAACTTGCTTTTGGTGGCCGGCATCTATTAGTGAATGTTACTCCTTCGGAAACTTTTTTACTGGAGCATCGCAGTTTGCAATCCTGGTTTGTATTGGCTGGTGGATTATTATTTTGCAGTTTTCTCGGTGGCTTTTTATTGTTAATCACCGGACGAACACAACATGTACGCGATTTGGTTGAACAGCGCACTAAAGAATTAGCGGCGATTCTTGAGCATGCCGTGGAATCAATTTTAGTGGTGGATGAACAGGGAAAAATTATTAAAGCTAACCCGGCAGCAGCGCATTTGTTCGGCTATAAGCTTGATACCCAACAAACCATTGAAATAGGACAACTGATTCCGTTATTACGCAACATAGTGACGGTAGAAGGAAGGGAGCTGAGAACAATCAGTTGGTGTGAAAGTACGGGGGTTCGCAGCGATGGTAGTGAATTACCGATTGAATTAAGTGTAAGCCCGGTGGAGCTTCAGGAGCGTAAGTTTTTTACCATCATGGTTCACGATGCTACTGCAAAGCGAAAAGTAGATCGCTTAAAAAACGAGTTTATTTCCACGGTAAGCCATGAACTACGAACCCCGCTAACATCTATAAAAGGTGCGTTGGGAATAGCCCTGAGTGGTGACATTGGACAACTGGAGGTACGCATCAGGGATTTATTGGTCATTGCCAATAATAATGCAGATCGTCTCACCCGATTGGTGAATGATATTTTGGACATCGACAAACTGGAGTTTGGCAATGTGCAACTAAATAATCAGCGCATTGCAATCTGCCCGTTGTTACAACAATCGGTAACGCAAAACCAGGGTTACTCCGCCCGCTATGGTGTAGAGCTGGTTTTTGATGAGATTGATGCATCACTGGAAACACTGCACGTGAATCTGGATACCGATAGGTTTTTACAGGTGATGTCTAATCTCTTATCAAACGCGATTAAATATTCCCATTTGGGCGGCAAAGTGAGGGTAAGCCTGGCGCGCGAAGGGCGTGAAATCAAAATTTCAGTGGCTGATGAAGGGCAGGGAATTCCACCCGCATTCCGCCAGCGTATCTTCCGTAAATTTGCCCAAGTGGACTCTTCGGACACCAAACGGCGCGATGGAACAGGTTTAGGGTTGAGTATTACCAAAGCTATTGTTGAACGATTTGGAGGAAGAATTGACTATCACTCCATAGAGGGAGAAGGGACGATATTCTTCTTCACT
This sequence comes from Cellvibrionaceae bacterium, assembly GCA_021151825.1. Taxonomy (GTDB): domain Bacteria; phylum Pseudomonadota; class Gammaproteobacteria; order Pseudomonadales; family Cellvibrionaceae; genus Cellvibrio. The sequence goes on along the minus strand of JAGKWQ010000002.1, from coordinate 116,947 downwards.
CTACCAATTGTTGAGTAATCAATGGGTTATATCACTTTCATAAACCCATTTCCCCAAGCAGGAATCGGGAGTTGGCCCGGTTTATGCTGAATTGGACCTGTACAGATCTTTTCTTAAAAAAAGCGGCAAAACCGGCTAAAGTTTACCCATGAGTTGCCGCTAACCTTGGGTAAGCGGTAATTTTATGGCGTGGAGGTATCCATGGTGAGCAGTACATCGAGTTCAACCAATAGCAATGCAGCGACAGGTTCCAGCATCATTAGTGCTTTGGGGACCGGCTCAGGCATTGACAGTAATAAGCTGGCTGACCAACTCACAGAAGCCAACAAAAAAGTACAAGCTGATCGCTTAACCAGTAAGAAAACCCTGCTGGAAACCCAAATTTCCGATTACGGGTTGATGCGTAGCTCCTTATCCAAGCTTGAAAGTGCAGCGGCGGCTTTAGGTAGCGCTGATACTTTCAATGCCAAATCCCTGTCTGTTCCCGATACTAAATTGCTCAGCATTACCAAGCTGGATGCGAAAGCAGCAGCGGGTGGCTACCAATTAAAAGTAGAGCAGGTTGCCCAATCACAATCCGTCAGTTCCGGTACTTTCGGTTCAATGACCGATCCCATTGGTAAAGGAACACTGGTTATTCGTTTGGGGGAATGGAACGCTGCTGGTACTGATTTTGAGGTCGATTCTTCCAAAGTTGGTGGTGGCACTATCAAGATTGATGACAGCAACAACTCCCTGACGGGTTTGCGTGACGCTATCAATAAAGCAAACATGGGTGTGTCTGCCAGTATCGTGGGTGATGGCGGTTCTTACCGTTTGTTATTGACCGCTAAATCCGGTGCTAAAAATGAAATCGAAATAACCGCCACTGAAGACGCTGGCGCTCTCGGTCTGTCGAAGTTTGATTTCAATGAAACCACACGCAACATGACCCAGCAACAAGAAGGCCTTGATGCAAAAATACGCGTGAATGGTTTATTGGTGAGCCGCGAATCCAACCAAATTAAAGACGTAATTGATGGTTTGGAATTCGATGTATTTGGTGCGTCGCTAACTGAGACAGTCAGTATTTCTATCAACGAAGACAAAAGCGTTGGTGAAAAAGCGATTCGCGATTTCGTCGCTGCTTACAACACCTTTAAAACAGAAGTGGAAAAACTGGTAGGTTTTGATACTGAGTTAAAAGACTACGGCAGTTTGAAAACGGATCCGTTGGCTAAAAATTTAACGCAGGGTATTCGCAATTTACTCTCCAGCGCAGTACCCGGTTTAAGCGATGGTTTTAGTTCGTTGTCCAGCCTTGGTATCCGTACTGAGCGCGATGGTTCGCTAAAAATTGTTGAGGATGAAGAAAACACCGGTTTTCGTGCGGCAATTGATAAGCACTATGACCTGGTGCGCGATTTATTTGTACCCAAGAAGTCGTCCTCAGCGGCCAATATTGAATTAACCAAATACACAGCTCAAAGTAAGCCGGGTACGTATGACGTTGTGATTACCCAGCAACCGTCCAAAGGCAAAAATACCGGTGCGGTGATGGGCTTAACTTTTCCATTAGATACCACCGGAAAAGATTACAACTTTAAAGTTAAGCTGGATGGAACCGAAAGTACCGTAATAACTATTCCCGCTGGAAAAACCTATGCTTCAGCGGGCGCCTTGGCTGCCGATATTCAAAGCCTGATTAACCTTGATGCCAATATTAAAGAAGTAAAATCAACCGTTGCGGTAAGTGTTGATGCCGGCAAACTGGTTTTCACATCTGACTCTTACGGCAGTACCAGTAAAGTGGAATTTACGGCGGTATCGTCGGATATGGACGATTTGGGTATTGCACTTGGTACTGGCACTGCCGGCACTGACGTAGGTGGCACTATTGCCGGAAAAGCGGCTTTCGGTTACGGCAATGTATTGTTACCTGCGCTCGGCACTGATGCAGAAGGTTTGAGCATGACTGTTCAACCCGGCGCGACAGGCGGCACCATTACCTTTTCCCGCGGATTGGCTGGCGGCTTGAGTAATCTGGTCAATGATTACCTCAAATCGTCGGGTGTAATTAAAGAGCGTGAAACCACTATTAACAAAGACATTAAAAAAGTTGAGGAAGATGAAACCGCCTTAACGCGTCGTAGTGATGCTTATCGTGCGCGGTTGATGTCTCAATTCCAGGCAATGGAAAGCATCGTTCGTTCATTAAATTCTACCGGGGACTTCCTGGACGGTATTTTGGATCGTTTGCCTTTCACTTCTAAAAATTAATTGAAACCCGCTATTCCGCGCGGAATAGCGGTGTTTTATTTTTTAAATTATTTCCAGCTTTTTTTTCATCATTTAACGATCTTGATAATTTCGTGACCTTTAATAGAACTTTTGCTATATAACTAATCTATATTAGTAACGGCAACTGAAGGGGAATGTTATGTCGAAGATCTTCGCACTCATACCCGCACGTGGTGGATCAAAAGGAATATTGCAAAAAAATATTGCCCCTTTGCTCGATCAACCTCTCATTGCGTATAGCATAAAAGCGGCACACGCTTCTGCAGCCATAGATGAGGTTTATGTTTCCTCAGATGACGAACAGATTTTATCGGTCGCTCATTACTACAAGGCGGAACGGATAAAACGCGATCCACATTTAGCGCGAGATGATTCACCGACCGATCCCGTGGTTGCCGAATTTATTCATCGTATTAAACCAGCCAATAAAGATATTATTATTTTACTGCAACCCACATCACCACTACGCACAGCAAACCATATCAGCGAAGCACTCGCCGAATTTAACGATTTCCCGACGTGCCGAAGCCTCGTCAGTGTTTATGAGATTAGTAATAAATATTTAAAAGCATTTGTCGGTGGCGGAGAGTTTTTGCATCCGCTAGCAGGTGATCATACCTCTTATTCGTACCGCCAGGATCTGCCTTCCCTCTATATGCCTAATCAGGCTATTTCCATTTTTAAAGTAGATGAATTTTTGCGTGAAGAAAAAATTCCTCGTACACATACCATTCCTTATCTGATGTTAGAAGAGGACAGTTTATATATTGAAACAACTGATGATTTAATTGTTGCAGAACAACGGTTGCGTGAGCGCTCCTGAAAAATATTAAAATAATCCTATTTATCCGAATGCAATGATAAAATTTTTTTAGGAAAAATCGAAAAATCATATTTCGATTAAATCGTTATTTAAGCATCCTCCTTGTGTTAATTTTCCTTTCCCATACTAATGGGATAACGATGTATTAATTTAAAGGATGATGTTGTATGAAAAAAATTAGTTTATCTGCATTTATACTTTTAATCTGTTCACAAGCCTATGCTGACTGTTCAACCTCTGATGGTATTAATTTGTGTGTTACCGAAGCAGGAGCCGGTGCAGTTCAAATACTGACAAATAAGAAACAGGCAGGGGATGTGAATGGCGACGGATTTCTGGATGTTGTTAAAGTGGAAACTGCGGGAAGTATAAGTAATAGATTAGTGATTTATCTCGGAAAGGACTGTTATGGAAATGGCTCATTATGTTTTAGACCGCCGCACTTAACATCCGTTTATCCAGTAACAGGTATTGAATTAAAAGATTTAAATAACGACGCTAAAGACGATGTCATTATCAGGGATGGGCAAGATAAAATCAGAGCCTTTACCTTTTCTGAAGATCCCTTCGTTCCAACAACCCCTCCGCAAATTATAGGTTTGTTAGGCACTAATAACTTAATACCAGCAAACTATACAGCCAGTAGTAATTATCCTGATCCTGTTGCCGGGGAATATGAACCCGCCGGTGCATTTGATGGCTATCGCTTTTCAGGAACTGCTCCAATTCCCGGTGTGTCACCACCAGGAGGAAGGTATGGCCTGGGCACCTGGACTTCCAATATAGGCAGTGTCACTAATCAATGGTTGAAAATCCAGTTTTCTGCTCCCACCAAAATAAATGGTTTTGACCTCTATGGAAAAAGCGGATTCATCAATCGATTACCGAAAGACATCATTATCCAAACTTCGCTTGATGGTGTTACTTTCGTGAATCACGAAGAGCTCAGCGTACAAAATCTGGCGAGCCAAACTGTTACGTTTGCCAATGCAACGCCTTACACAACCTATTTGCGGATATTTATGAAAAACACCCAGTCGTCAGCTGACGTCATGCAAGTGGATGAGATTTTATTAAAAGGTTGGCTCACGCCGTAAATAATCTTCAAAAGGGAAACAGTGGGGCTTAATAAGGTAAGCCCCACTGTTTATTGCGGAGTTAAATCATGCTGCATGAACAGAAAATTGCGATGCCTGAAACGATTTGCAAATAAATAACAGGGTTTCGCGGGTTTTAGGGTCTTCCACTTTCCGAGCAATTTCTATCGCATCCTGAAACCGATGTTGTATACAAAGGATTCGGGCAGTGCGAATACGTTCGATATCACTAAGTTCAGTTCCCATCGGTTTACTCCTTTCTTGTGAGTGCTATGTATAAAATTTAGCCAATATTTGGCATCACTGAAGGCGAGTTTTAAGCATCGTTTTTCATAGAAAACTGTCTGTATATTGACTGATGGTCAGCGTTTGGGGCGGGTTGAGTTTGGTTTTGTAAACTTGGCTGACATTTATCAGATAATTGCGCTAGGCTTGCTGAAAATGCTAATAACCTAACAGGAACCTGACCATGATAAAAAAACAGCTTGCTCTCTATTGTGTATCCAGTGCCTTAGCTTGTCTGATCGCCACCAACCTTTACGCAGCCGAAAAAACCTCTAACGCTGATACGGAAGAATGGGTAGACCTGTTTAACGGCAAAGATTTGAGCAACTGGTCGCCCAAGGTTCGTGGCTATCCTCTTGGCGAGAATGCGCTGGACACCTTTCGGGTGAAAGACGGCATCATGCAAATCCGTTATGACAAATACGACACATTTGGTGGTAAGTTCGGCCATATTTTTTCCAATGCCGGCCCGTTTTCCTATTACAAAATCCAGGTTGAATATCGTTTTGTCGGTGATCAGGTAAAAGATGGCCCGGCCTGGGCGTATCGTAATAACGGCATCATGTTTCACACCCAGGACCCAAAAACTATGACGGTGGAACAAGATTTTCCCGGATGCATGGAATATCAATTGCTAGGTGGCAACGGCAAAGATGCGCGCAGCACTGGCAATTTATGCACACCCGGTTCGCAAGTCGTAATCAATGGCGAATTGCGCAAAGACCATTGCATGAATTCCACCAGCGATACTTTTCATGGTGACCAGTGGGTAACTGCTGAGCTGATAGTACACGGCAGCAAATTGGCCCAACACATCATCAATGGTAAGAAAGTATTCGAGTACAACGATCTGCAATGGGATGATGGCAAACCAATGGAAAGCGGTTATATCGCCCTGCAAGCAGAAACTGCGCCGACGGATTTCCGTAAAGTCCGCATCCTGAACCTCGAAGGTTGCATGGATAAAAAAGCGAAAAACTATAAAAGTTATTTCGTGAAGGATAATCCGAAGGCTTGTAAGTTTTAATTGGTAGGTGATCGCTCCTGACATCAGATAGCAGGTGTCGGGGTGTGCAAGCTAAGCTTGAGCCCCGACATCCCTTATCGCAAGCCGCACAATAAATTCGTTCGACTCCACTCATAAAACGCCCCATATCGAACTACCACTTTTGTAGATTCCTCTCTGAAACTGGGAAGCCATTTGCTGCTCCACACAGTGTAAATCTGTCTTTTCGTTTATTTACAATAAGGCTTCAATACCTCATGAATACTGGAACTGCCTGAAGATCAGGCCGTTTTCACCCGCCAAACCGTTCCACTTTTCGCCCATACATAAACTTGTACTCGCACCACTAGGCGCTCAGCTAAAACTGGAGCGCAGCTGTTGTTGTTTTTTCTTATGCTGATAGTGGCCCAAAGGCTTTTTTCTTTAGCAGCAATTTCAAAATCATAATGCGCATCCGGCGCAATGCGAGAACAACACCATGAAAAGAACATCGCTCTATTTGCTGATGTCGGGCGCGATTTTGTGCTCGGTATTAACCGCCTGTAGCTCCAATCAAGGAAGTGATAAGCACGTCGCTGACCAAACATCTCCAGCAATTCAATCGACCTTTACCAACCAATGGCCGGTATTAAAGAGTGCGATTACTAAAGATCCGGTTATTGAAAAACGTATCGATGAATTATTGGCTCGTATGACGCTGGAAGAAAAAATCGGTCAGGTCATCCAGCCGGAAATTAACGAAGTGACGCCGGAGGAGATCAAGCAATACCACATCGGTTCGGTATTGAATGGCGGTGGTGGTACGCCTTATCGCAATAAGTATGCGCCGCTTCAAGACTGGATAAAAATGGCGGACAGTTTCTATAACGCTTCCGTAGATAAATCCAACGGTCGCACCGGTATTCCCATTATGTGGGGAACCGATGCTGTGCATGGTATGAACAACGTGATAGGTGCAACCCTGTTTCCCCACAACATCGGCTTGGGGGCAACTAATAATCCCGAGCTATTGAAAAAAATCGGCTGGGCAACCGCGCGTGAACTTTCTGTGACTGGTCTGGATTGGGATTTTTCGCCTACCGTTGCAGTAGCGCGCGATGATCGCTGGGGGCGCACTTATGAATCCTGGTCGGAAGATCCGCGCATCGTTAATGCGTTTGCACGCGAAATGATCAAAGGTTTGCAAGGCGAGCCGGGCAAAGCGCTTTTTAACAATCAACAGGTTATTGCCACCACCAAGCATTACATTGGTGACGGTGGAACCTTGAACGGCGTAGATCGCGGCGCGACGCAAGGTGATGAACAACACCTGCGCGATATTCATGCTGCCGGTTATTTCAGTGGTATTGAATCCGGTGTGCAGGTAGTGATGGCGTCGTTCAGTTCCTGGCAGGGCATGCCCATGCACGGCCATAAATATTTACTGACAGATGTACTAAAAAATCGTATGGGTTTTGATGGTTTAGTTGTCGGCGATTGGAATGGCCATATGTTTATTCCCGGCTGTACCGTGGTGAATTGTCCTCAATCGCTTATGGCTGGCCTGGATATTTACATGGTGCCGGACCCGCAATGGAAAGAGCTCTACAAAAATTTATTGGCGCAAGCAAAATCAGGTGAAATTGCAGCTGATCGTTTAAACGATGCAGTGCGTAGAATTTTGCGCGTAAAAATCCGTGCAGGTTTATTTGAAAAAGGTGCGCCATCAACTCGTGAGCTTGCTGGTAAAAAAGAGGTTCTGGGTGCACCGGAGCATCGCGAAATCGCGCGTCAGGCTGTGCGCGAATCCCTGGTGTTATTGAAAAACAAAAACAATTTGTTGCCGTTAAAGCGCAATCAAAAAGTATTGGTAGCGGGTGATGGTGCAGACAATATTGGCAAGCAATCCGGTGGTTGGTCAGTTTCCTGGCAAGGCACAGGCAATACCAATGCGGATTTCCCCGGCGCAACCTCTATCTATGCCGGTATTAACAAAATTGTCAGCGCTGCTGGTGGTAAAGCGATCCTGAGTGTAGATGGTAATTACAAAGAAAAACCCGATGTGGCAATCGTTGTATTTGGTGAAGACCCTTACGCTGAAATGCAAGGTGACCTCGGTGATCTTTCCTATAAGCCGCGCAATACTGCTGATTGGGAATTGCTGAAAAAATTACGCAGTCAACATATTCCAGTAGTGTCGCTATTTATTTCCGGACGCCCATTGTGGGTAAACCGCGAAATTAATGCGTCTGATGCATTTGTTGCCGCTTGGTTGCCGGGTACTGAGGGGCAGGGCATTGCCGATGTTATTTTCAAAAATCCACAAGGCAAGATTAATTACGATATGAAAGGTCGGTTGAGTTTTTCCTGGCCCAAGCACCCAACCCAATCGCCATTAAATATCGGCGATGAAAATTACGATCCGTTGTTCGCCTATGGGTATGGTTTGAGTTATGCCGATAAAGATACGCTGGGTGATAATTTGTCAGAAGAAGGCATTAAAGCGGAATCGGTTGTTGATCAATTGGATTTATTTAATCGCCGCCCGATTGGTGAATGGCAACTGGAAATTATCGGATTCCAGAATGATCGCATTTCTATGACCAGCAAAAGCGCGAAAGCGTCTTCATTACAAATTTCTGCCGTAGACCGCAATGTTCAGGAAGATGCACGCCGTGTTGAATGGAATGGGCAGGGTGCAGGGCAGGTTGCATTCTCAGTCAGTGATCGCAAAGACTTTACCAATTACGTTGCGGCAAATACCGCGCTGGTTTTTGAAATTAAAGTCGATGCAGCGCCCACAAAAACCACTTTCTTGCGTTTGGGTTGCGGTTCTTTCTGCGCGTCGGATATTAACCTAACGGAAAAATTAAAATCCTTCGCCGGCAAAAGTTGGCAAACAGTAACCGTTCCCCTGAGCTGCTTCCCCAACTCCGGTGCAAACTTCGGTGTTAACCAACCACCGAGTGAATACTGGACGCAAGTATTACAGCCTTTTTCATTATTGACTGAGGGGAAATTGGATATCACTTTCTCTAAAGTTAGTTTGGTGAAGGGAGCTGGTAAAAGTGCAGTTTGCCCATAAGACAGTGGTAATTCGCCACTGGATGAAATTAATACGGTGGTGATGGGTAAATCAAAAAAATATCAACAATATTAAAAATGCCCGGTGAGTTACACCGGGCATTCGCTATTACTTAATTTCTGAAGTAATCAAGGGCAACAGGGCATACTGCCAGTACAACATGCCGCGCCGATAACACAACAAGTTGCTGCTGCAAGTACCACACCCGGTGTTGTCATTGCGATCATGCCAGCAATGATTTTTAGCAATTTTGCTTTCATAAATAACCTCATTGAAAAAGTGGGTAATTTTTAATTGCTAATTTCTTCAATAGGCGGCCGCCATATCGCATGGAGATTTAATGAGTGATAAGTGCTTGAGAAGGAATAATCAGTGGATCTAACATCTTTTTCGCTTGATATTAATTGGATTCCTGTAATACCGGGTGAAACGCAGGGGGAGCAAGTTTTTGATGATGCCATCATGGCACAGCACGGTGCAGCATCGTTACAACATTCATGGCTGTTACTGGCATAGGCTGTCTCCGCCAATTGAAAAACAATGGCAAAAACAAATAAAACAATTTTCCAGAACAGAAGGGTGCGCATGTATTTGTGAAGATATATCAGTGAATGACGATTTGCCTACGATAGAAGATATTCAAACTTCACGCAACGCTACCACCAAGGGCAGGGTTGTGTCCTCACGGAAAAGCTTTGTGCATGAGCGCATTCGGGACAACGCCCTCCGCAATAGTGCATATCTGTTATCGGAGGTGATTCGGTTTTTCCTACTCCCTGTCATCCCTTTTATAAATAGCCACCTGAAACAAATCCCGTGCATCCGACAGCAATAAATAGGCAGCCTGGCATACAGTAATCAGTGAGTTATCCGGTACGTTTTGGATTGTCATGCAGGCAATTGAGTCGAGCAAATCTTTTGCTGCTACGAGGCGTTGATCTGCGACTTCTGCAATTTCGATAGTTGAAGCGTCAGTGTTTAAAAATAAAACCGGATTGTTGCTGAAATTACTGGTGAGTGGTTTGAATGGGTTTTGGGTGATTTTTTCCATGTGAGAAGCTCCTTGAGTTGAAGGGCTGCCACAATCGTCGCCAAACAATTTAGGGTGGCAGCTGCACGCAGGTTGGCGAACCGGAACTCAAGGAACCCGGCAGACCCGAAGGTCTCCCACGTACAGCTACCATAGATCACGATTGCAAACGAAAAAAAAGCGCCTGCAAAATGGTAGGGCGCTTGTGCGCCTTGAGTTGATCGGATCGCCAAACCCGGCTGCGGATGTGCCGCAACGGGGCTTACTGTAGCTCATGCACTTGGGTGAATTCAAGTTCAAATAAATGGTGTGGACATTGTATGCGGTTTAGCTTTTTCTGCAGAGTGTGATGTTTAACCAAAAGCAGCCCCATCCCTATTCAGAGCCTTTTCTTTTTTCGCGTAGCAAGACAAACAAATCCACTAGTATGCAATAGCGAATATCTATGAGCTTTCGCTGTACACCAATCCGTTCCGTGTTAACACTAGCGCACGTAATTACTGCGCTATACCGATGTTTTGAGGGAAATCCCTTTTATCTATAAAGTTGCGCATAAAAAAATCTTAATAACATAACGCTCTGGATTTGGACCTGACGAGATATGACTACACCTATAAAAAAAATAGTAATTGCTGGCGGTGGCACTGCGGGGTGGATGGCAGCTGCCACCATTTCACATCACCTGGGTACGGTATTGGATATTCGGCTGATTGAATCGGAAGAAATTGGAACGGTGGGTGTTGGCGAAGCTACTGTTCCCCCGATGATAACTTTTCATAAGTTGTTAAATATTGATGAGCAGGAATTTTTGCGTGCTACCCAGGGAACCTTCAAGCTGGGAATCAATTTTGAAAACTGGGGACAAAAAGGCGATGAATATATTCATTCCTTCGGTATAACCGGAAAAGAGTTGTGGATGGCTGACTTTATCCACTTCTGGCTAAAAGCGAAGGGAATGGGATTGGAGAATGACTACGGCGATTTTTGTTATGAGTTGCAAGCGGCGCGGATGGGAAAATTTGCAGTCACTGAAAACCCCCGCACTAATTATGCCTACCATTTTAATGCATCACTCTATGCAAAATTTTTACGCAAATACAGTGAGGCGCGTGGCGTAAAGCGCACAGAAGGTAAAATTGTTGAGGTTGCAACGCATACTGATAATGGATTTATTAAAAGCGTGACCCTCGCATCTGGTGAAGTAGTAGAAGGGGATTTCTTTATTGACTGTACCGGCTTTCGCGGTTTGTTGATTGAACAAACCCTGCATACCGGTTACGAAGATTGGTCGCAATGGTTGCTAAATGATAGTGCTATCGCTGCGCAAACTAAAAATCCTTTGCCGGCATTACCCTATACACGCGCTGTTGCACATCAAGCGGGTTGGCAGTGGCATATTCCATTGCAAAGCCGTATCGGTACTGGTTTTGTCTATTGCAGTAAATATATTTCTGATGAGGATGCCAGAAAAACATTTTTCGATAATTTACCGGGTGAATTAATTAATGAACCGCATGTGCTGAAATTTAAAACTGGCCGACGCAAACAAAGCTGGAATAAAAATTGTGTTGCCTTGGGGTTATCAAGCGGATTTATTGAGCCGTTGGAATCTACCAGTATTCATTTGATTATGAACAGTGCATTGCGCCTGGTGCGGTTTTTCCCCAGTAACGGCATTAAAGAATCCAATGTGGCTGAATACAATGAACAGACAAAAACGGAAATTGAACGGATTCGTGATTTCGTGATACTGCATTACAAGGCAACCATTCGGGACGACACTCCCTATTGGCGTTATTGCAGGGATATGGTTGTCCCAGAGACTCTGGCACACCGTATTAAATTATTCAAAGAAACAGCAATTGCCTATAAAGCCGAAGGTGAAATTTTTTCGTTGGATTCATGGTCACAGGTTATGATCGGACAGCGAATAATTCCCGAAGATTACCATCAATATGTTGATGCAATGAATCATCAGGATCTTCGCAAATATATGCAGGATTTTTCGGCTGAAATTAAAAAACGTGCAGCGCAGTTGCCGAGCCATGAAGACTTTATCCGACAATATTGTGCAGAGTACCAGATGTAGTTCTCACCCCAATAAAAAAGGCTTAAACGTTGCCTACGTTTAAGCCTTTTTAGTTTTTGAGGGCGGCATTTTAAGGTGATGCGGCAGGGGCAAATTAATGCCCCTCATTAACCTCTTCTTTCAGTGTGGAAAGATAAGCGACCAGATCGCGCAATTCTGCTTTGGTTAAGCCTAAACCCATGGGGGGCATTGGCGAAATTCCACCAAATTCCAACTTTTCAATCGTGCTGCGTTGAATCGTTTGGGCTTTATTATTGGCAGTGATGCTTACATCGTTTTTGGTTTCAGCATCGAAAGAACCTTCAATGCGCTCACCATTTTTCAGTACCACAGTTACACGGCCAAAACCGGGTGCAATACGCGCGGCGGGGGCAACCAGTGCTTCCACCATTTGTTCCGGTGTAATACGTGTCGCGATAGTGGTTAAGTCTGGCCCCACTTTATTACCGCGCGTCCCGACCATATGGCAGCGTACACATTGGGTGGAATTACTGTAGCGGAAGAGGGCAACGCCTTTCTCTGCATCGCCGCCATAAATGGCTTCACGGTATGTATCGAGCGGATTATTTTTGTCTTTCTTGCTTTCATAATCCGCGAGCAATTGTTTTAACTCGGGCGAGCCAATTTGTTCTGCGGCGGTTACTAATTCCAGCTGTACTTGTGGCGCAATTTTGCCGTCGATCAATTGCGTCATTTGCTCACGGAAAACAGCTTCTGCTTCCGGCGCTTTTACATTGGCAAGTGATAACAGTGCAGCTTGTTGTTCAAAGGCAGTGCCATTCTTGATGAGCAAGCTATGCATTTCTACAACTTGTGATACTGGCATATTTAATTCTGGTACTAATGCCAAACCTGCCATACGCACGGATTGTTCTTTGTCTTTCAACGCTGTGAATACCAGTTCGCCAATTTTTTCATGGTTGAATTTTTTTAAGGTATGCAGCGCCGCAATCCGCACGTTCGCATCTTTATCGGCACTGAGCATTGAAATTAGTTGCGGGTTTGCATCTTGCAGTTTTAATTCGCCCAATGCGGCGATAGTGGCTTTACGCACATCGCTGCTGTTATCACCTAACAATTGTTTGTAGCCGTTCTTCAGTGCGTTTACTGCTTCTGCTTGCGGGTGTGAAAGTGGGCCGCGATAAACACCGCTTACCCGATCATAAACCGAAGCGTCTGCCCATACTGACACTGCTTGAATAGCTTCAGCTCGCAACTTTCCAGGAATTTTTATTTGTTGCGCAAAGCGAATTAAGCGCGCGGCATTTTCTTTGCTGTTGTCCGCGTACACGTTGGCATCGATAGCGCGGCGCAACAATGCTTCATTAGTAAATACCGGTTTATCCAGCAGCGCTGCCAGTGCGGGCAGGGCATCTTTTACCAAATCATCATCACTAATTGAACGCGCTGCGTTGGTTACAACATATTCACTTTTGTCGGTGAGGAATTTTGCGAGCAACGGGCTGGTTAATTTTTTCAGGGCAACAACGGCTGCAATGCGCACCGCTTCAGATGAATGTGTAGCGAGTTCACCCAGCGCCTTTTGATCACCAATACGCGCTAATGCAATAGCGCCAGCTTGACGAAGATATACATCTTTATCCTGATTGGCTTCCAGCATGTTGATAATGGGTTGGGTTGCTTCTTTAGCGCTCATTCGGCCTAATGCCTGAGTTGCATAAAGTTGCACGCGCGGATTTTTATCGGCTAACAAACGAATCAGCTGATCAGTTCCAGCGGCCATTTTTGCATCGCCCAATACCTTGGCAGCTTGCGCGCGAATTTCCGCATCGCTGTCTTGCAACAAATTAATGAGTACAGCATTGCCCGCTGGATTCTTGCGCAAGATCTGCCCCAAGCCCCAAATCGCATGAATACGCGCTAATTGATGTGGTGATGTCACTGCAACTTCTTGTAGCGTTTTAACTTGATGCTGTTCTGCCAGAACAAACTGCGCTTTCTGGCGTACACGCATATCGATGTGATTTAACAGTGCTACTAATTGCTCTGGAGTGCGTGTCCGTAAATCTTCGCCGAGTAATTTTTTAGTGTCCTCCCGTTCAGGATTAGTGCCTGATACGGTATCCATTTTCCATACGCGGCCTTTTTGTTTCAAACCCCAACCTTCAATCCAGTCACTAAAATAGAGTGCGCCGTCCGGACCGAAATCCAAACCGGTAGCAAGTACGCCGCGCATCATATTTTCATCGCTGGCTAATTCAAACGATGCGCCTTTGGGTTTTAATGTAAATGCATTAATGCCGGCACGTGTTGCTGAGCCGACAAATTCTACGACGAAGAAATGGTCTTTCCACTTATCGCTTAAGCCAGTTCCCGGGTGATAGGTCATTCCGGTTGGACCAGCATGATAAGGCGCAACGGGTGGCAATACGTGCGCGGCCTGGTCTTTAAAGCGCGGCTTGTAATAATCTTCATCCATCCAGATTTTATAGCTGTTATTTTTGGGATCTTTGTATTTTCCCAATTGCCAATTGGTTCGCCAGCCAGTATCGGAACCTTCGATCAAATGGACAACGCGTTCGTATTCGCCGACGTGGTCGCCATCGTTATCCACGCTGATGAAGTTGCCGTATTTATCGAATGCAAATTCATAAATATTGCGCAGGCCTGCCGCAAACACTTCAAAGTTAGTGCCATCAATTTCGCTACGAACAATTACCCCTTGATTGGGGTAATGCCATTTGGTGCCGTATTGATCAGTAACGCTGGTGCCGATATCGCCCATGCTGTAATAGAGCATTCCATCGGGCCCGAGTGTTGCACCGGAAAGACCATGGCCGCTGAATCCGATGTGTACACCAAAACCGTGTGCAAGCGATGTTTGTGCATCCAGGTAACCATCACCGTTGGTATCTTTTAATCGCCAGAAATCCGGGGCGATATTGATAAATAATTCATCGAGCAGATCGTGATAAAACAATCCGCCAATTACATCCGTTACTTCGGTGTGGAAATCATTGATTGCTGTCTGCGCCAGATCAGCTTTACCGGAACCCTGAGTATCTTCCAGGCGAATGACTTTTTCAGTCATCACTGCCAGATCGCGCCAATCGTGGTTGCCATCGTTATTGCGGTCCGGAATTTTTTCATGTTGTGCGCTTTTTTCCGGCGCGAGTTCGGTGTGCAAAAATGTGCGTCGGTCTTCAAGGGTTGAAAACGTCATCGACGCATCTTCCCATTCGGGAACGCCGCGAATATCAAATTCGGAATTATTGCTGCGCTGGGTAATACCGGCCCAAACGCGGCCTTTGTCATCGACGTGGATCGCTACCGTATCGCCGAGCATTTTTTCCGAGGCCCACAATTCGGTTTTAAGGCCTTCGGCAGTAGTGATGGGAACTTGTTGTTCAATCGCTTGTGCATCGGCTTTTGCTTGTTCGGGCGTGAGGCGAGTAATTTCAATGGCGATACTACTGGCAGCAGAGCTACTAATGTGGGTTTTGGTATTTTCAGCCACCGGGGTTTGTTCAGAACAACCGCCAAGCAAGACCAGCGAACTGATCATCGGGGCGATAGCGTAAAAGGATAAAGGAATTCCAAGCGGGCGTTTTTTCATGGTCAGCTCACAGCTACTTATGGTTATGGACCTTGGTTACAGAAACACGGGTCGATCTTATAGTCAGCGCGAATTATAGGGGGCGCCGCAAAAAGCGGCGTGAGAATTGACGAATGTGAACATTATTTAACACTTCAACCTGCTGCCTAACCCCGCCAGATGGGGAGGGGAGTGGAAATTACTGCGCCAGAATTTCACCGGAAGGCAATTATTACCGTGAATCCGTTCGGTTTGCTGTGATAGCGTCAAGGCAGATATTCAATGGGAGATGAATCATGGCGCGCAATTGGTTAGGCGGAGTTTCAGCATCGCTATTTGTCAAAGATGTTACCCGGCTGGTAGAACGTTTGCGCGCAGGAGCCGAAAGGCCGCTGCGGTTTTCGGTCCGACGACCTGATGACTTGCTCGTATTTGATTTGCTGTTTGAAAACCTGCAGGTTGATTCTGAGGCGGAAAGCGGACCGCAACTACGCAAAATTGATCCCGCCAAAGCAGGTATTTTAATTGTTGAATTTCCGCCGCAATCCTTCGGTGAAGAAGCCTTTACTGGCAAGCCATCCAACATTGATACCACACCGCCTGATATCGAAGCCGAAAAACGATCTGGTCCAACGGTTGATAAGGTAAACAAAAAACCAGCCGAAGAAGCCATTCCATTGGTGCGTGTACGCATGTCCGGCAATAGCCGCATCGCATTTGTTATGGACCCGACAATTGACGCAATTCCGTTTACGCTGGATGCGGTTCTGGATGCGATGCGCGATTGGCCGATGAATCTGGATAGCAACGCATTACCGGATAAGGAAGATAACCAATCCTTTTTTTGGGATAAAAATATTATTGATGTTTTGCAAAATTCGTTAGCGGAAAAATTGGTAGCTACCGAACCGGTTAATTTTAAAAATCGCCTCGCTTCGGCCGCACGGCGAATCGCAAATGAATCCATAGGCGGCATCACTGCAGAAAACCAACAACAGCTGAGCGGTGTTATCTGGGCGGGAATATTGCGTGAATCCACAGAATTATTTGCGCAAAACCCGGAATTGCGCGAGGGTGATTTTCATCTCGCAACACTGGCAACGCTCGCACTTGAATCTGCAAATAATGTGGCTGATGTAGCGCGGCAATTGGATCTCACCATTGATCCCCATAAAATCCTGGACAATTTTCCCTACGTGTCTTTTTGGTTGGGTTTTCCCCATGAACCGGCGCAGCAAGTTACTGCACTGGAGTTACCTTATCGTTTAATTCTTTCCCCGATTGAATCGGCGCGTTGGCGCCACAGTATTTTGCCGCGCCTCGCACAGGGTTTAACGGAATTGTGGCATACGCGATTAACGGTTGGCGAGGGGCTGAAGGGCGCTGATGCAAGTGCGAAAGTACGTGCGATCTGGTCACCGGATTATCCACTTGACGATGTTGAAATTGCCAATCGGATAAACAAGCCATTTCGTATGAGCCTGGACACGCAAGATCGCAAAATGCTTGTTAACCTGATGGGTAATTACCGACAAAAACGCGCAGATATTCCACGCTTTAAATATATTCCCCGTGCGAGCCATAGCAAACGTTTGCAGCTGTCGGCATTGGGTGGATTGCTGGATCTGGAAGGTGAGTGGGCATTACGGCCAATCGGCGTTGACCTTGAGCAGTGGCGGCATTTGGCAACGCTTGGGCGGGACCATTATGTGCGTGTTGTTTATAGCGGGTTTTTATTGCCTTTTGGGCATGCGGCATCGTTGGTTAAAATTACTGAGCGCAAATTTGAAGGGCCAGCTGACAATCGCATTGCTGTATTACGCCAACGCTTTTTCATTATCGTTCGTGAGCGCGTTCGCCAGTACGACGGTCATGAGCACGAATTTAATGGGCGTAATTTTCCATTCACACGTGTTGAAATTCTCACGCGGATCACTCCGGACCTTAATCCCCCGGTAAGATTTTTTGGTGCACCACCTATTACTGATCGTATGGCATTTTGGCCAATTCCCTTAACTGCGGCTACCGAGTTGCGTTTTGAAGTGGCTGCGCTTGATCGCGATAATCACCGGGTAGTTTTTTCGTTACCGATGTTATTTATCAGCGAGATTGTTAATCGCGACCGAAGTCTGGATGCACGTACGGCATATAACGGTAGTGCAGAGCAGAAATACCGGGAAACGGAAATGGGTGGGGCGAGTATTCGCTTTGATAAAAACCCTGGCGATTCTGCACTCAATACCAACCGCATGAGTTTTGCGGTTGGAAATACACGGCAAACATCCACCACAACACCAAACTTTCACCCGCAAATGCATCTGGCGGAAGTCGGTATACCCGCGTTGCAAAAATTATTGGGGCGCAATTCAACTTTTACTATGCAGTACCCTGCGGTGGTGGTTAATAACCAGCCGAATGCCGGCCAACTATTTCTTGCGGTTCAAGAAGGAAAGCAACAATCGTTAACGTTTGGCGGTGCTAATGAAGCACAAAAAACGGATGCGTTGGGTGGATTGGCTGCGCCGCAAATGGAGATTTATGGTTTATCGAAACTCTCGGGGCCGGTATCCAGCCAGCCGGGGCAAACACTAGCGGCGGCATTGCAAAAATCTATTAGCAATCAATTCAATCCGACAGATTTTTTTTCGCCTGATGCAAAATTAATTGGTGGTATTTCACTGCGTAGCTTGTTTAACAGTGCGCTATCCTTCGCCCTCAATGATCTGCAAGCACCAAAATTATTGTCGACTGAAACGCCTGAACACATTGAAACCCACTTTGAATGGGCGGTACAAATCTCCCAATCTGATCCATTGAAATTGCTAATTCCGAGTGGCTCGACTCGTTTATCTATGCGTGGTGAAACGCGCGTACCTATCACCAACCCGCAAGCCGCGTCGCGATCTGCCAATGCGGTGTTGGAGAAATTCAAACTCAATTTATTTGGCTGCATTATCCTCGACTTTGACAAGCTGGCTTTTACGGCAAAACCGGGTCAAAAGCCGGATGTGTCTGTTCAGCTTAACCAGAAAGATGCCATAAAATTTGGCGGGCCGTTAGAGTTTGTCAATGACTTGCGCAAATTTATTCCCAGCAATGGATTCTCTGACCCGCCGGCATTGAGTGTGACGCCCAGTGGTATTTCTGCAGGTTACTCGCTCGGATTACCGACGATTGGTGTAGGTATTTTTTCATTGTCCAATGTCACGCTCGGAGCGCAGTTTAATTTGCCGTTTGATAATCGCCCTGTGTCTGTTCGTTTTAATTTTGCCGAACGCGAACGCCCATTTAGTTTGACTGTTTCCTTGCTGGGTGGTGGTGGTTTTTTTGCGGCTACTGTGGGCTCAAAAGGGGTTCAGGAAATTGAAGCCGCATTGGAATTTGGTGCAGCAGTTTCGCTTAATTTGGTTGTTGCATCCGGCATGGTAGAAATCAAAGCGGGTGTTTACTTCAACTGGAAAGATGATGCCGATGGAAAACGTGTGGTGCTGGCGGGGTATGTGCGCATTCACGGTGAATTAACTGTCGTCGCGATTTTTTCTGCATCGCTCACATTTAACTTGCAACTTGCTTATGAAAACCGCCAGCAAGAAGGTAAGCCGGGGCAATCTGTAGTTTGGGGTGAAGCAGAATTAATTGTTGAAGTGGAAGTGGTATTTATCAGTTTCTCGGTGCCTGTACGCTGCCGCAAAGAATTTGGCGGTGGCGAAGCGGATCCCAAGTTTCTTGACTTGATGGATCAGACTTCATGGACTGAATATTGCGCGGCATTCGCGCCGGAGGAAGTGTGATGGCCAGACAAACATTAGTATGGACTTGCTTGCCAAACGGCATCAGTGACGATGAAAAAAATGTGCATGTATCCGTTATGGTTTCACCAAAACTGGATGCTGCTGGTGATCCTCAGGAATTGGCTTCATTTCCCGAGTGGGTGAATTGGCCTCGCACATTAAATGATGCTGTTTTTATCTTTATGGTCGATGGACAACCCATTGCTAAAACCAAAATTACAGACAATGACGATGTCATTCAACATGACCCAACGCTAGGTGCGCCGGATTCTGATATTTGGCAAGCGGTATTTAAAAAAGATTTTTACGTGGAAAGCTACGATGTCAATCGCGATGTAACGGAATTGCTGGAAAGCAAAGTATTGTCCTACAGCGCTACGGATGTGCATGACTTTGTAAAAGAAATGTATGTAGATTTGGCGACGCGTACTAACGACGATTTACCGCGAATAGGCCGCGACTTGCTGGGCAACAATTTATGGCAGGAATTAATTCAAGGTGTGCAACAAATTGATCGTTGGGGTAATAAACCGGCTCGTGCCGATTTGTTGCCTGACCCAAGACGATTTGATAATGGTAAAGCGGATATGTCGACTAAAATCGGACGACGTTTCGCTGCATTGGATGCGTTGCTGAAAGATGAAAATAAATTGGCAAGCGGGAATGGTCTTGCGCGCAAAGTACATCATCTCGCCCGTGTTGAACTTTTCCATACGCCACCACTGCGCCCCAAAGCTATTAAAGAAGTCCCTCGTACCGATGATCCTGCCATTTCGGAAACTGTTGAGGAATTTGAGCAACCAGCCACACCCACTCAAACTGAACTTGCACAATCCATGCATTTCCATCGCGCTGTTGCGGCGATGAATAATTACCCCACCTTATTACGTCATTTGGGGTTGGTAGTGGATTTTAATGTGCGTCGCGAGTTGTTTGAGGAGCGAGACTATATTGCACTTGAGGTCGCCGTGGAATTTGAAAATGGATTGCCTACTCCGCTGACTAATAACAGTGACACCAGTCCAATAACCTACGTTACTCATAAAGATAATCGCTTTTTCAGTTCACCGCGTCCGCATTTGAATCCCAATAACGCCATACTGATTCATGAAGGTTTATTGGATATTTATCGTCGCCCTGAGCGTTACGCAATCTTGCAAACAGATATTGATAGTGCAGCGTTAAAGCTGATTAATTTCGCGCGCACGTTGGGCAATTACGATCTGGATCGCAAAGCGGATCCCGCTATTGTGCATGACGATGTAAGTCGCCATGAAAAAAAAACCGGTGCACCCAGCTTGCGTACCAGTGGAATATCGCTTGTTCGTAAAGAGCGGGCAACAGCACTTAAATCCCGGTTTGCTGCGAACCAGCGGCAAAAAGATGATGCACAAACGCAGCAAGGTATTCAGCTGTGGGCCGAAGATATCGTGCGCGGTTATCGTGTCGATATTTGGGATGCGCATACGCGTCGTTGGCGTTCGCTGTGTCGTCGTGTGGCCAATTATGAATTGGGTAGCGATGGGCGAATTCAAATAAGCCCACGTGCCGGTGAAGAAGAGGCGACGGTACAACTGGCAGCAACGCGCTCACCGGATCCTACTTACAATCGCGATGTACTTTATTTGCATGACAGTATGGTGGCGTGGACTGGTTGGAGCTTGGCGGCACCACAACCGGGAAAAGCAGTAGGCAATGATATCGATAAAGGCCCCGATGGAAAACCACAATTCACTGAAGAGGCGGGGACAATATCGGGTTTGGATTTCAAATCCACATTTAATGTTGTTTCCGGTTCATTGCCGCGTTTACGTTATGGACGTCGCTATGCGTTACGGGTGAGGGCAGTTGACCTCGCCGGAAATTCTTTATTGCCACGCGATGAAAATATTGGTCCGGAAGATCCGGAGCGTGAAGCGCAACCATTTTTACGTTTTGAATCCATCGCGGCACCAGTTCTTGCGTTGGCAGAAAATGCAGGCGAGGTTGCACCTCCGGGTTATGGCGAATCCATGTATCGATTGGCAATTCGCAGTTTCAATGATCAATTTGATGATCCTGCAGAAAGCACAGAGCGTACAAACCGTATTGCGGTGCCACCACAAGCGACAGTGCGCGATGCTGAATTGCATGGAATGCTGGATGATGCGGGCGCAGTGAGTGCAACCACATTCCAAATGCTTGCAGAGGAAAAAGATCGCGACGCAAGAGATCCAAACGCAGCATTGGTTGAACGGGTTTTTGAGTTAAAAGGGCCGTTGGATGCTGATAATGAAAAAGTGCCGACAACGTATTCTGTGTGGCGCGAAGGCGTTGCGCTGACGTATTTGCCGGACCCCATGGCGCAGGTCGTATCGGCATGGTTCTTTGATCATCCCGGTATGACGCCGCAAGAAACCTTGCATATTCCGTTGTATCCGGCCGGGGCTCGTTGGCCTCATGCTGAACCCTTTCGCATTGAGCTTTATGAGGACGCGGCCAACCCGCTAGCAAAACCTTTTTACGATGAACAACGCCATAGTTTGCAAATTCCTTTAGCCAAAGGTGAGCGTGCAAAATTGCGGCTTTCCATGCGTATTCGTAAACGCGATTTATTTGAGCGTATGGGGTTATGGCAGTGGCTGGATGAGCCTACGCAACAAAAAATTGAAGCTGCAACGCTTGATGGCCGCTCATGGCTGTTTACGCCCTGGCAAGATGTTGAATTGGTTCATGCAGTACAACGTCCGTTACTCAAACCGGAAATAAAATTGCTCGTTATCAATCGCAATTTTGGGGCAACGTTTGCGTCACCACGGTTATTGGTTGAATGCAGTTTGAATACGACTGATCATTTGGATTTGCTCGCACAATGGCATGAGCCATTAGATCCACCTGCTAATGCGCATCGCGGTAATCAAGCGTTTACGGTCAAGATTACTCGGCCTGTTGATTATCAGGTCAGCCATTTCGCGTTACGCGAGCACAGCTTGCCGGATGAAGAAAATGCGGGACCCAATATTATTGGTATCAATCGAGTAAGAACCGATTTTGAAGCGCACAAGCATCACGAATTTGGCGATACCCGTTATCGTCGGATTGAATACCATTTCAAAGCAACCAGTCGTTATCGTGAATATTTGCCACCGGAACTTTTGTTAGCTCCTTATCCACCCGCAGCGGGAGAAACTGCGCAACCAATTGATACGCATATTGCAGTGGATGGCGAAACGGTAATTGGCTGGATTCCCAATTCTGCACCGCCGCCAGCGCCGGAAATTCTTTATGTGGTTCCCACGTTTGGCTGGTCCAGGACACAAGGTGACGATGGCACACGCCACAGTTGGCGACGGGGTGGTGGTTTGCGGGTTTATCTTGATAGGCCCTGGAATAGTACTGGCTATGGCGAAATGCTCGCGGTGGTGTTGCCTGCATCAGGTTTTACTATAAATCCGGAAACTGAACCGCCTGCGCATCCTGCTAAAAACTTTATTACTCAATGGGGCAGCGATCCCCTTTGGACATCACCTGCAGTTTCCAGTATTGCACCGCGTATCAATAATTTTCCGCGTGCGCGGCTTGCGCCTGATCCAACAGGTGCGTGGTTGCCACCGGGCGCGCCGACAGCAGAAGCAGATCAACAACCTGGAAATTTTAATACCCGTTTTTTTGTGCATGGAATAAATGTTGATATTGCTCCGCACGATGTTTTTTTTGATGAAGAGCGGCAACTTTGGTATTGCGATATTGAAATCGATCACGGTAACAGTTATTGGCCCTTTGTGCGGCTTGCGTTGGCGCGTTATCAACCTTCATCAGTCGATAACGCGCATTTATCAGAAATTGTGCTCGCAGACTTTATGCAATTAACCCAGGATCGCTGGGCAACCTTGCGTCACAATCGAGATAGGCATATTCACGAAATCAGCCTGTTTGGTGCGAGCTATTCCGATTCTGCTGCAACACGTGAAGCGCGTTCTGCGCGCTCCAAAAGTTTAATCGATCCTCTTACCGGTACTGTAACTGTGGTGCAACCGGCGCGTTTTGCAACGGGCAGTGTGGTAGAGGTTTGGCTTGAGCGGCTTGACCCTGCATTAGGTGCAGATTTTGGTTGGCAACGAATTGCAGAGGGGCATCGTAATGCGGTACTTAATCCGGATTTAATTCGTCGTCAGGATATTACTAACCGTCGCAATACGTTTGATAATTTGCAATTCAGAGCACAACGCAGCGCGATATTTTCCGCCCCCGTATTTAACCGCGAATTCCTGGATGTCAATTTGATCGAACGCTGGTTTAAACCGCAAGTACTATGGGAAGGGCGTGTTGCTACACCAGCGGATTTAACCGGTGATCGTTATCGAATAGTTATTGCTGAATACGAAGAGTATCCAGTCGATGGTGATCTTCCATATGAAGATGTACCTACAACGCGTGGGCGTCGCCTGGTATTTGTAGAGCATATTGAATTGGGATAAGCCAAATAATTTCCGGCTTGGTACGCGAGCCGGAAATTAAATGTTAATTAAAGCGGTTTTTTAAATCGGAATATCGCTGGGCACTTGTGTAACTTTTCTGGCTTGTGTTCCAGCGGGTGCTTCGTAAAGATCAGCATGATGGCCTAATTGATCACGCACACGAATCATGGAAAACATTCCGCCCATTTCCAGTTTTCCGTAGCGGCCTTCACCCATCATCATCGGCAAAGTGTTTTCCGGGCCGGGCATATGACCCATATCGGTATGCTCCTGATGTTCGGCCATTCCGCTTTCACCCATCGCCATATAATTTGGCAGGACTTTATTCAGTTGCGCTTCCGGTTGTTTTACGCCGAGCATATTGGGCACGCCGTGGCCCATGGCATTCATGGTGTGATGGCTCATATGGCAATGAAAAACCCAATCGCCGGGAACCGCGACAAATTCAATGTCGCGTGTTTGACCGACGCCTACAATTTCTGTGACTTCTTTGCGCCATTGGTTTTGCGGCCAGCGGCCACCATCGGAACCGGTAACTTCAAATTGCACGCCGTGCAAATGCATCGGGTGATTCCACATCGATAAATTACCGATGCGAATACGCACGCGCTCACCGGTTTGTGCAACCATGGATTCAATGGCTGGAAAAACTTTACTGTTCATTGTCCACAAATCAAATTCCGTCATCACACTCGGATCAGGCCGATAAGTTCCCGGATGTACCGCCCAGTTATGCAACAGCACGGCATAGTCGCGATCAATTGCTGGCGTCACCGGTTCTTTGGGATGAATAATAAACATACCCATCATGCCCATCGCCATTTGCACCATTTCATCCGCATGCGGGTGATACATATGGGTGCCGTGTTGTTGCAAGGTAAATTCGTACACAAAGGTTTCGCCGGGTTTTATCGGAGGCTGCGTTAAACCGGTCACACCATCCATTCCCCAGGGCAATAAAATTCCATGCCAGTGAATGCTGGTATGTTCAGGTAATTTATTGGTGACATAAATTCGCACACGGTCACCTTCAACCGCTTCAATCGTTGGCCCTGGTGTTGTGCCGTTGTAGCCCCAGGCTTTTATTTTTGTACCTGAGGCAAATTCGTGTTCGATTTCTTCAGCGATTAAATGAAATTCTTTTACGCCATCATTCAAACGATAGGGCAGGGTTCGACCATTAGGTGTAACCACAGGTAAGTAGCCTTGTTCAGTAACCGCCGGCTTTTCAGTTTTAACAGCAGGAATATTTTTGGTGGTTTTTACCGCTTTTTTAGGTGTGTGTTGGTGATGCGAACTCGAAGTTTGCGCCTGATGTGAACTGTGATCCTGCTGCGCACGCAACGGCAAACTGGCAGCGACCAAACCAACCGCGCTACCCACTAATAAATTGCGACGATTAATCATGATGATGCTCCTGGTGTTTGCTGTGATCGTGAGTGGGGTCGGTTTTTTCTGCTGATGAATCCCCTCCATGATTCATGGTTGAGTGATCTATCTGCGAATGATCCATTTTTGAATGATCCCTTGATGAGTGATTTATTGCGGAATGATCCATATTTGAATGATCACTGTGCGGATCTTTCACTTCACCGTTGCTTGATGGCAGTGCCTGGCCAATTGCTAACTCCAACTGCACACGTGCTTGCCAATAACTTTTTAATGCATCGGTAAACTCATGGGCGAGCTGAATTTGTTGGCGTTTAATGGCGAGTAATTCAAATGGGCTACCCAACATAAAATTCACTTCGCGATTGGATAAGCTCACACGCTTTTCTGCAACAAATAGCGCAGGCTCCAGAATCTTGATTTGGGCGCGCGCAGAGTCCATAAGATTTAAGGCTTGCGCAATAGATTTGTCGGCGTCCAGTTCAATTTTTTGCAAGCGAGCATCCAGTGCGGTTTTGTTTGCATTGATTTCTGCCAACTTACCTTGCCCGCGATTAAAGACCGGCAATGCAAATTCTACTTCCGGACCAATATTGTTGGCACCGTCAAATTCACGTTCTGCATTCACTCCCAGGGTGATATCGCGCCAGCCATTTTGTTGTTTAACCAATTGCTGGCGCTTCTCTACGATAGCCAATTGTTGCTGTGTAATTTTAATATCAGTCCGATTCGTTTTTGCCTGATCCAACAGTTGTGGATGATTAAATGTTTCTGTAGGCAATGCCGGGAGCTGTGTAGCGAATTCAATCTTTTCAGACGAAGACAATCCAATTAAATTAAGCAGCTCCAGGCGCTTTTCATAGGCGATAGTCTGGCGTTTTTCCATTTGCTGCTGCGCGCGGCGCAATTCATTGTCGTAGGACAAAAAGTTATTTTCTGACAAGTTTCCAGCCTGATATAAACTCAATGCCAATTGCTGCCGCGCGATAGTCGCTTCCAGCATTTTATTTTGCACATAGCAATGCTGCATGGCGGCAACAGCAGCAAAATAGTGCTCACTGGTTTGTGCAATTAATTGTTGTAATTCAGCTTGCAACCGCAGTTGCGCTTCCAACAGGTTTTCCTGCGCTAACTCACGGCGTAGCGGCCGAGTAAACAGCGCCAGCAACGGTTGGCTTAACGAGGTATCCAATTGCCAACGCCCACCGTTTTCCGGTTTTAATGCGCCGATGCTGATATGCGGGTTTTCAATCAGCTCCGCTTGTAATGCTTCAGCATCGGCAATGCCGAGTTGCGCGAGCTCTATACGCACTTGCGGTGAGCGCGACAGCAAAATTTGTATCGTTTGTGGCAGCGTTAGTGGTGTATCTAACGCGATTGGCGCACTGGATTTTCCTAGCGAATTTTCCGGGATTTTTATGGATGGAAATTGTTCGCCAAGTTGTTGTTCAACGGTGGTAACAGATGTTTGTAGTGGGGAGATGGCGCAAGCGCCCAGCAGCGAGCTTGAAATCAATACGCACGCCAGCCTTCCCCATGTTCGGAAGTTGCTCATAATAAAAGCCTTGTTTTATTTATTTGCGTTTTCACTGTGGAAACGCGTCAACGTAAAAAGTTTTAAATTTTAATGAATGGAATGCTTGCGCACTCTTGTTACGCTGTGATGGCTTGCGGAGGTCTTTGCGGTTGTGACAACAAAGGTTGGGCAGGAGAAGGGTTTTTAAACGGAATGTAATAGGGAGTTAAATCAATATAGCCGGAAACCAAATCGCCTTTCAAAAGAACGCAATGCCAATGGCAAGCAAACTGGCAATGTTTGCAGGATTTTATATCGCTGGTTTGTAAATCCTGTTGAAGAGAGCCAGCATTTTTTTGCGTTGCTTTATCTGCAACTTGATGACAGGGTGGAATTTCCTGGTCAGTAGTTAATTCAGTTTTTTTATTATTTTGATCAATAGTTGCGAGGACGGATTGCATTTGCGCGCAATGCTGCCATTGCCCGGCGATTGCTTGCAGCGGTAGCCATAAGCAAAGGGCAATTACCAACATATGTACAGATTTGCGTGCAGTCATCATTAATGTTAATCGGTGTTGTGGCAGCTGTTGCAAGCAATCGCATCGAGAATCGGGCAGTCCGGACGTTCATCGCCGTGACAACGGCCCGCTAAATCACTCAGTGCTTTGCGCATTTGTTGCAATGAATGAATACGTTCATCCATTTCCTGAATATGTTCCAGCGCCAGTTTTTTTACTTCGGCGCTGCTGCGAGCAGAATCTTGCCAAAGACTGGCGAGTATTGCTATCTGTTTCATCGAAAAACCCAAATCGCGTGCGCTTTTTATGAAGCGTAGCAAATGAATATCGCGTGTTTGGTATACGCGATAATTTGCATAGGTGCGATCGGTTGGTGTTACCAGCCCCAGGGATTCATAGTGGCGAATCATTTTGGCCGTAAGGCCGGTTAATTTTGCAGCTTCGCCAATGCTATGTAGACCTTTGGCATGGGCATCGGCCAATTCCAAAGACGGTGTCGATTTTGATGCGCGACTATTCATAAAAATCCTCGTCTTACTGAGCCTCTTTAGCATCTTGCTGATGGCGCAGGCTTGTATCTTGCCAACGACGTAAACGCAATGCATTGGTAACAACAAACACGCTTGATAACGCCATCGCACCCGCGGCCAACATCGGCGATAACAGCACGCCGAAGAACGGATAAGCGATGCCCGCCGCCAACGGAATTAACGCTGCATTGTAAGCGAATGCCCAAAATAAATTCTGTTTGATATTGCGCATGGTTGCACGCGCTAGCGCAATACTTTTGGGAACGCCTTGCAAATCGCCACTCACTAACACGAGGTCAGCGCTTTCAATCGCTATGTCGGTGCCAGTTCCAATCGCCAAACCCAAATCTGCTTCTGCAAGTACAGGTGCATCATTAATTCCATCGCCTACATAAGCGATAACGCCGTGTTGTTCGCGCAACTTTTTCAGCGCGGCAACTTTTTGATCTGGTAATACTTCAGCGATTACCTCATCGATCCCCAGTTTTTTTGCAATTGCATTTGCAGTTCGTTGGTTATCACCAGTAATCATGGCGATGTTAAAACCCAAACTGTGCAATGCATTTAATGCCGGGAGTGTGCTGGGTTTTATTGTATCTGCCAATGCCATTACTGCAGCGATTTTATTATCGACTGCCATGTAAATAGGTGTTTTACCTTCACTGGCTAGCGTTGTTGCAGTGTTGGTAAAAATGCTTAATTCAATATTTTGTTGTTTGAATAATCGGTCGGCGCCGATTAAAACGGTTTGCCCTGAAACCTGTGCACGCAAACCGTAACCGGGAATGGCTTCAAATGTTTCCAGTGTGCCGGACGTTACGTTTGCTGCTGTTGCTGCATCAATTAATGCCTGAGCGATGGGATGTTCGGAATGTTGTTCGGCGGTTACGGCGAGTGACAACAAAATATTTTTGTCGAAGCCTACGGCAACTTCAAAATCTGTCAGCTGTGGTTTGCCCAGTGTGAGTGTTCCGGTTTTATCGAATGCAATGGTTTTTATTTCAGCGAGACTTTGTAATGCGCTGCCACGACGAAATAACAAACCCATTGTTGCTGCGCGGCCCGTGCCGACCATTATTGATGTCGGCGTTGCCAATCCCATCGCACAAGGGCAGGCGATAATTAACACCGCCACCGCGTTCACTAATGCAAAACTTAATGCGGGTTCAGGGCCAAATACCAGCCAGACTCCAAACGTTATCAATGCAATTACTATCACTACCGGTACAAACCAGCGCGTAACCTGATCGACCAATGCTTGTATGGGAAGCTTTTCACCTTGTGCGGCTTCGACTAATTCAATAATGCGCGCAAGCATGGTGTCTTTTCCGGTTTTGGTGACCTTGTAAGTCAGCGAACCGTTAGTGTTGATGGTGCCACCAATTACTTCTGCGCCTGCTGCTTTGCTGACGGGAATAGGTTCGCCGGTCATCATGGATTCATCGACAAATGAACTGCCTTCGACAATTTCACCATCCAGTGGAATTCGTTCGCCGGGACGGACTAATAGCAAATCGTTTGGCTGGATCGCAGCGATATCGATAATTTCAGTTTGGCCATTGAGCAAGCGAGTAGCAGTTTGTGGCTGGAGTTTTACCAGTTGCGCAATGGCATCGCTGGTGCGGCCACGGGCATTGGCTTCCATCAAACGGCCGAGCAATATTAAGGTGACGATAACTGCCGCGGCTTCGTAATAGACATTGACGGTGCCTTCGGGCAGCAGCTCAGGTGTGAAAGTCGCTACTAACGAATAAGCCCAGGCCGAAAGACTGCCTAATGCTACCAATGAGTTCATATCCGGTGTCAGGCGGGCGAGGGCAGGTAAACCTTTTAAATAGAAAATCCGCCCGGGGCCAAACATCACCACAGTGGTAAGGATTGCCTGGATTATCCAGTTCCAGATGCCAAGATTAGCCATTAACCAATGATGCAACGCTGGAATGATATGTGAACCCATTTCCAGGATGAAAACCGGCAAGGTTGCAATCAGACTCCATTTGAATTGCTGCGTTAGTGCAATACGTTCGTGCTCGCGTTTGGCAGATGTTTCAGGTTGATCCACATTTTCTACGAGCCGGGCGCTGTAACCTGCACGTTCAACTTTCTGGATCAGCGTTGTTGAGGCCACCGGCTGGGACAAGCGCAAATGCGCACGCTCTGTGGCGAGATTGACGCTCACTGCCTGCACGCCATCCACTTTGGCCAGTGCACGCTCTACATGGGCAACGCAGGATGCGCAGGTCATACCTTCAATGGCCAAATCCAATTCATGGGCGGTATTGCTCATTGTTAAGCTCCTATCATCAGGCATCTACGCGGATTCGGCGGGAAAACCTGCCTCGTTCAACAACTCAATTAAATCGTCATGGCTCAAGCGGGTCTCTACTTCTACCCGACGGTTTGCAGGTGTTGCATTCACTGTGGCTGATTGGTCTGCTGCCAGGATTGCACGGGTAATGGCGACACTACAGCCACCACAGGTCATGGTTTTTACTGTAAACACGTACATGATGAGCTCCTCGGTGATCACCGTATTTGATCAAGATGGACTCAGGTTAAGGTTTACCATGGTGGTAAGGTCAAGCGAAAAAATAACCGGGATGTGTAATTGCACCAAAAGAAGGAAGCGACTAGCATCTTGCGCTTTTATGGGGCGGTGAGACCAATTATGCGAATAAAACACTGGTTGCATGAAACGAGACTTTTCTTCGGTATAGAGCGCAGTACCACCAGTCACAGCGAAAAACTTATTTCCGGTCTTGGTGCCCTGTTGGGAATTCTGGCGGTTTATTGGGGAACCCGCTGGTGTTTCCCTGAGGGCTTTATGCATACCGCCGGTACTCTAATCATGGTTACTTCGATGGGGGCATCGGCCGTATTGCTGTTTGCAGTACCTCAAGGTGCGCTTTCGCAACCATGGGCGGTGATTGGTGGCCATTTATTGTCGGCGTTCGTTGGTGTGAGCTGCCAGCAGCTCTTTCCTGATCAAACCTGGACTCCGGCGTTGGCGGTTGGGCTCGCGGTGGCGGTGATGCATTATTCCCGCTGTATCCACCCGCCCGGCGGTGCAACGGCTTTGGCCGCAGTGATTGGCGGGACGGAAATTTATCGCCTGGATTATTGGTACATGGTGTTCCCGATCGCGATTAATGTATTCAGTATCCTGTTAATGGCAGTTGTGTTTAACGCTTTCTTCCCGTGGCGACGTTATCCGGCCCATCTGGTTCGCCGCAAAATTGCCAAGCCTGCAGTTGCTTCGGAACGTCAGTTTGAATTAACCCAGGAGGATTTTTCGGCGGCCATGGAGCAATTGAACTCCTATGTAGACATTACCAGCGAAAATTTGACCCAATTGTTGGAGTTGGCCAAGCAACATGCAGAGAAAAATATTACCCATCCGGATCAGATTATCGCCGGCCATTTCTATAGCAATGGCAAGTTGGGGAACTTGTGGAGTGTCCGTCAGGTCGTAGACGCCGCTGATAACGCGGTCGCCAGTAAAGACCAGGTTATATACAAAATAGTGGCGGGCGATGGTGGTTACGCAACGGGGATTTGTTTACGCACTGAATTCCAGAAGTGGGCGCGCTACGAGGTTAAACCGCAAGCGAATGGTCATTGGAAAAAAGTGACTGATGAGGACTAGCCTCAACAAAATCGCCTAAGTATTACAAAATCCAACAAATTTCAGGTGTTTGGAGCAGGGGTTGCAAGCTAATATGCATCACCCAAAGTGGCTTTTCGGATTACCCTGCAAGCCGCTTCTCCATTCCATTAATTTTTATAACCAGAGGTTTTCGATGAGTTTTTCCAACGGGTTTGAGTCTTCTTCCAAATGGCTGAAACGCACAGCATCAGCAGTCTGTATTGGCGGTAGTTTATTGTTGAGTCAGGCCGCCTCGGCAACCACTGTGCAATTCCAGACTGTAATGGGTGATTTTGAAGTCAACCTGTACGATAAAACTACACCGCAAACTGTTGCTAATTTCCTCTCTTATGTAAATGGTGGATCTTATAAAAACACCATTATGCATCGTTCGGCGCCAGGATTTGTAGTTCAAGGTGGTGGCTATACTTATCCGGATAAATTACCGCTGACGAAGATCACCTCGAAAGCTGCTGTTAAAAATGAACCTGTGTATTCCAATGTGCGCGGCACCATTGCCATGGCCAAGATCGGGTCTGATGCGAATAGCGCTACTAATGAATGGTTTTTTAACCTGACTGATAATTCGGCAAACCTCGACAAGCAAAACGGTGGATTTACCGTGTTTGGCCAGGTAACCGGAAATGGTATGGCAATTATTGATGCGATGGCTGCATTAAATCGTTTCACTATCGTTGGCCTTACCGATTTCCCGCTGCGCAATTATTCTTATGATGATGCGAAGAATAATGTTCCAGTAACCGTCAGTAATCTTGTCCTTATCCAAAATGTTATCGTACTGAATGCTGACCCGGATACGGCTTCAAACCTGAACCCGACCAAGAACACTCTGATTACTAAAAAAGACAGTGGTGGTAGTGGTAGTACCGGTTTGATTTCTTTGCTGTTATTGGGATTACTTGCCTTGGGTGGAAAAAGACTGTTGAATAGGAAGTAATTTCATTTAAAGAGGGAAATGTTGTGATTACATATTTGTATTGGATCGCGGTTATCAGTGTTGCAATTTTCGTTTTCTGGGGCGTTGGTCGCTACTTGAAATGGCAAGCAGGTTTGATTGGCGGTCTGGCAATCGTGATCATTGGTTGGTTAATGTATACCTTCCACTATGAACAACATTTCGTTAAAAACTATGGTGGTGTGATGTCTATTGATGTCCCTAAAGGGCAATTGCACATGCAAGCCACCTGGAAAGATGACAACCTCTGGGTGGAAAATTACGATCCTGAAAGCAACACCTGCATTTTCAGTGAGTACTCAAAAGGCAGTTTGTTAGAGGGCCGGGTAACAATTAAAAACTGTAATCCATTAATGCCACAAACATTGCCAGCAACAGATGCAAAATAGAAACAGCAACATTGCTACAAAAAGGGACCTTGGGTCCCTTTTTTGTTTCCTAAATACACAGGATTTATCGCTGCTAATTTGGGCGAGCAAGCGAATTAGATTTTTTTAGGCTAAAGGCACATTTTTCATTGTCGCAACACTTTTTCGCGCTAGGATGAAAGCAAGGGGAGTAACATCTCCCGCGTTCGAGAGAGGGCTTACTATGAAAACCATTCATAGGGCATATGTAGTCTGGACGCTGCTTGCACTTGTGTTAAGTAGTGTTTCTTTATCGGTTTTTGCAGCACAACAGGTTAAAGAAAAAACCTGCGATGCCATTCAAAAAGCGATTCATCAATTACCGGCAGAGGGTGGAGAAATTTCGCTTCCTGCAGGTACATATAACTGCACCAAACCTATCATCCTGGATCGCAATAATCTCACCTTGCGTGGCGCTGGACCGGGGACACTATTACGTCTTGCTGACCACATCAACGCGCCGGTTATTGTGATGGGATTAACTGAAAATATTCCCTCTCGTGATACTCGCCATGTGCGTGTTATGGATCTGATGATTGACGGTAATCGCGCCAATCAAACAGCTGAATGTATGGGGGGCGCATGCAGTGATCAGTTCCCTTTACGTAACAATGGCATCAGTATTCGTCGTTGCGTAGATTGTGTAGTGCAATCGGTCATCGTGTTTGGTGCTATGTCTGGAGGTTTGGTTACCGAACTCGGTTGCCGGCGCCTGACAATCCGTGATTACACTTCCTACGATAATGAATTTGACGGTTTGGCTGGCTATGAAACAGAAGACAGTACTTTCTCCGGTATTCATCTGTATGGTAATAAAGCCGCCGGCATTTCTACCGACATCAAATTCAATAACAACAAATTTTATGATGTCACTATCGCCGACAATAAAACTGTAGGTATATTCATGCGCGATTCACTGGATAATTCATTTACCAATTTGCACATTCGCGACAGCGTCCAACACGGTATTTTCCTGGCGCAGGTAAATACTGATCCAAGTACTGCTGCTACAGGTAATACCTTTACTGGTGTCGTTATTTCTCGCTCGGGAGGTATGGGTATTCTGGCGAACGATGCGTCGTGCGTGAACAATATGATGGTTGGAGCCCAATTTATTAACAACAAAAACGGGTGCATTAGCGAAGCAGCTTCTGGATTGGTTGAAAATGTCGGTGCTATTTGCCGCTGATTAATCCTGATCCA
Organism: Cellvibrionaceae bacterium; assembly: GCA_021151825.1. Classification (GTDB taxonomy): domain Bacteria; phylum Pseudomonadota; class Gammaproteobacteria; order Pseudomonadales; family Cellvibrionaceae; genus Cellvibrio. The sequence goes on along the minus strand of JAGKWQ010000002.1, from coordinate 83,284 downwards.
GCATTACGTTAAATCGGTTTTAAAGTGTGTGTGTACCAGGATGTATTTTGATGTAGCTCGCGATTGAATTGATCGCGAGCTTTTTTTATTTTTGAAACGATGGAAAATTAATTTTCAACCACAGGCAAGAAACGATAACCAACACCCGGTTCGGTTTCTATGTAACGAGGATTTGATGGATCGTCACCCAGTTTAGTGCGCAAGCGCGCAATAAAAATACGTAAATAATGGGTGTCTTCAACATGAGTGCCGCCCCAGATTTCACGCAATAATTGTTGCTGTGTGACAAGGCGCCCTGCGTTGTTAATCAAACGTTTTAATAATTCAAACTCTTTACGCGATAATTTAGCAGCCTCGCCATCAACTGTAAGTTTTCGCTCTTGCAAATCAATGAGCACATGCTCATCCTGAAATTTTTCCACGCTTTGTACGCTGGGACCAAAGGCTTTTATGAGGCCACGAATGCGCGCCAGTAATTCCTGAATACCAAATGGTTTAACGACGTAGTCATTTGCACCGGTATCCAATGCTTGTACGATTTCTGTTTCGCGATTACGCACCGATAAAACAATAACAGGTTGATGGTAGAAATCGCGCAGTTTCTTTAACACTACTTGCCCATCCAGATCAGGCAATCCCATATCAAGAATAACCAGATCAGGATTTTCTTCTGCTGCCAATACTAATCCTTGTCGGCCTGCATCAGCCTCTAAAATAGAATATCCCTGCGCAGTTAAACCGATTTGTAGAAAGCGGCGAATTTGGGGTTCATCATCAATAATTAGTATTTTGCTCATGGTAACTCCGTAACTGTACGGGGAGTATAAAGTGCGTATAGTTCCTGGCCTGTCATATCCCTGTTAAATTTTATTCTGCTGCAGGGTGTGAACCAGGCATATCCGGGTTTTTATCACTGTCCCCCAAGTTGGTTTCAATGGGGATTTCAATGCGAATACAGCAACCGGGATTAATTCGGTCAGCTGTGCGTTTGGGGTTAGCATGAATGCTCACGTTTCCACCGTGCGCCATAATCATACCGCGACAAATGGTTAAACCCAAGCCGCTTCCCGAGCGTCGCCGATCCCCTTTTTCTGCGGTATGAAAACGTTCAAATACTTTTTCGCGTTCTTCTTCGGGCAAGCCTGGTCCCTGATCGCATACATTGATAACAATAAAATCGTTTTCTTTCACGCAAGTGACTTCAATGCTAGCGTCCGGTGGTGAAAATTTAATGGCATTATCGATAACATTAAACAATGCTTGTTCAATTAAGGCGGCCTGGATGTAAAGGGAGGGCAAATTAGGGTCGATTTCTGCGCGTACATCATTTTGGATCAATAAAGGTTTAAGGCGTTTTTTTACAACGCTGATAATTTCTTCAACACTGACCCAGTCGCGCTCCAGGCGCAGCTCGCCAAACCCGAGCCGTGTCATGTCCAGTAAGTTCTGGGTGTAACGGTTCAGGCGTTGCGCTTCTTCTAATACCGTTGTTAACAGTTCTCGCGTTTGTTGTTTATCCAGGTGATCCCCAAACTCCATTACTGTCGACGTTGCCCCGATCATTGTTGTTAAGGGGGTGCGAAAGTCGTGTGATACTGAAGACAGCAACGCCGAGCGAAGTAATTCATTTTCTTTCGCGATTTTTTCTTTTTCCAATTCAGCAGACAAACTGGTCCGTTCCAGTGAAATATTTACCTGATGCAGCAATAACAGGAAAATATCTTTGGGAAGATACTGAATATTTTCAATAGAGATTTTCAACAGGCCAATTACTTGTCGTGAATTAAACAAAAAATACACATCATGTTCTTGCTGCAAATCCGGAATTTTAGCAATGAGCTCAGGTGTAAGGCGTAACTCAAGCAGTTCCTCAAGATAGGTTTTTCGTAAGTGCGTCATCCGGCGAATGGTCGGATGCGTAGCCCAATTGCTGTCGCGCGTGATCAACACGCAACTCTCTTTCCAGGGTTCCAGTGCTGCACGCATTGCATTCAGAACATCGTTGGTATCCAGTGCTTTAGGGAGTTTTTCCAGTAATTCCAGTTCGATATCCGTCATAAATTCGCGCACACGAATTCGCTGTACATTTTGTTTATGTTTGGTGGCCATGTAGCCCACGATCACCGATGTCAGTAAAAACAAGAGAATGGTTAAGAGATCTTCATCCTGATGAATGATGATCGACCCATAAGGTTCGGCAAAAAAGAAACTGAATGCAAAAAAGCTGGAGAGCGCATTAATAATCGCCAATTCAACGGTTACGTTAATGGCAATAAAAACCACCATCACAATGTATAACAACGGCACATTGGCTTTAGGCAAATAGTCGGTAATTAAAAATGCGATGGGTGTGAGCAGCCATGGAAATAAAATTCCAATCGGATACGCAAAGCGGCGGAGAATCTTTTCGATGCCCATCATGCGCGCCAGAATGCGGGTGCAAATAAAACGAGAATGGTTAAAAACTCCAAACGCCCAAGTAACATGGCAACAGATAATGTCCATTTGGCGAGATCAGTCAAACTGGAATAGTTGCCCGCAGGGCCAATAACGTCGCCCAATCCTGGGCCGACATTCATCAAGGATGCTGCTGAGCCAGTAACGCTGGTTACTAAATCCAGCCCGGTAAATGCGAGGATAACAGAGCACACTACTAAACAAACCGTCATCAAAAACATATAAGAGATAGATGAGGCAATAATTTCAGAGCTAATCAGGCGGTTATTGTAGCGGCGACTTATGACAGCCCTTGGATGAATGGCTGTCATGATCTGCTCTTTAACCAGGCTGCCAAATATTTGTAGTCGAAACACTTTAATGCCACCGGTTGTAGAGCCCGAACATCCACCAATAAAGGTTAGGAAAAAGAAAATAATGAGGGCAGCCGGTCCCCAAAGCTGATAGTCACCAGAAGCGAATCCGGTGGTTGTAATCACTGACACAATGTTAAAGCAAGCTTTGGTCAATGCATGAAAGGGTTCCATTTGATCAGAGATTATTAAATAAAGCGTTAGTACCAATGTAGTTAATGCCACTATCCACAGTAAGCCCTGAACCTGGGTGTCACTAAAAATGACCAGCTTTTTATTGACTAGTAAGCGCACGAATAAGAAAAAGGGAAATGCGCCCGCCAACATAAAGATGATAGCAACCCAATGAATCAGCAGACCATCAAACTGCGCGAACGAATGATCAGAGGTAGAAAACCCACCGGTTGATACTGTTGTCATTGCATGATTAATTGCATTGAAAGAATCCATACCCGCCACCCAAAAAGCAAGAAAGCAGATTCCGGATAGCAATAAATAGCAATAAATAATCATTGCCATGAGGCTTTGTGCCCGCGGCATGGCTTTATCTGACCAATCAGAAGATTCCGTCTTAAATAAACGCATTCCTCCCACGCGTAAAAATGGCAATACAGCGATCGCCATGCCGATAATACCCACACCACCAATCCAGTTAAGCATTGAGCGCCATAATAAAATATCTTTTGGTAGGGCATCCAGGCCTGACATTACCGAAGAGCCTGTTGCTGTTACTCCGGCTACAGCTTCAAATACCGCATCCGTAACACTCAATGGTTTTGCCATCAAGAGAAACGGAATTGCGCTGAACAAGCAGACGCCAGTCCAGGTGCAGCTGGTAATCAAAAATACCTGCCGGGGTTGCATGTAATCAAGGCGAGATGTTTTTCCAATCAACAAGAAAACGATGCCAACCACACTGGTAATGGTCGCCGATGAAAAGAACGCGAGTTGATTGTCACTATCGTAGGCAATGGAGAGCGCCAGGGGCACCAACATGAATAATGCGAGGATGTTCAGGATTGCGCCCAGAATAAGCAGCGTAGGCCCCAGTAGTTTCATAGTATCCGACTTTCAGGTATGGCAGAAAATGGCCGCATTCTAAACGCTAGCACCGCGAGAGCCTATGGGGAACTGGATATATATTTGCAAAACCTGCTGGCAGACCGGAATCTGCCAGCTGCTTTCCCCTGATGATGGGCCTTAAAGACGCTGGCTCTTAATAAGGTTGGGTGGTTTCTGCATAGATTAACGTGACATACAGATTCACTATATGTGGTGACTGCTGCATAAACACGGTCAGATCAGTCTCCATCCCCAGGCTCGGTAATTGCGTTTTGCGTTCATGTGCATAGCGTTCGGCAGCGCGTTCTAATACTTCACGGAACACTACAGGCCGTTGAAAACGCATCTGCGGGTTATTAATGCAGAATTGAGTATAGGCATAAAGCGCCTCAACCATTGCACTTTTATAGTAAGCAGGATGAAGTTGATGAGTTAATTGATCAATGTGGTGAGCAAAACTTTCTTCTCCCGGGGTCATCGAGCGACGAGTTGTTTTGCAGTCAAGCACAAAACGCTGGCCATTTGCATTACTAAATATCAGATATTCCGCAAACATCAAACTGTGCCATATATCTTTGAGAAAATTTTCATCAAAGTGAGTAATCAAACCACGGGCTGTACGCCATTCCAACCAATCGGTATCCATCGCGTCGGATAACACCGGATTTTCATCATCTGCATTTTCATTGTGATGAATTTTGTAAGGTGTAATGTGATTGATGCCTTGAGCAAATACTTTTTTGCGCGAGGTTAAAATGGTACGAATTTTTTTATAGAGTTTTGCCGGTGATTGCAGCCCGAGCCATTCGGTCATAGACACATCTTCTGCATCGCCTTTATCCATACCGCAGAGCAGCATGAAATTGCGCAATTGCACAGAATGTAAACCGTCGAACAGCTTTGGCTCCGAACGAATCAAAGAACCTATAGCAGAAATTAATTCTTGCACCAGTGTGCGTTCCAGGAGATCGGGAAACAATTGGCGAACACTTTCAAAATAGGATGCATTTGAGAATGACTGATCTACTTTGATTTCGGTGTAATTATTATCGCCAACGGTAATGGTGAGATTGCGTGCAGCTAACAAAGTGAGGCTATCGCCAAGATCAGTCAGTGTATAATTCAATTGTGAAAAACAAAAACGTGCAAGCAACCAGTAATTAACTTTTTGTGAGCGATAATACACATCACGAATTAAATCTTTAATAGTGATGATTGCCCCATTAATGCCGATGTTGTCGGTCAGCTTATGCTTTTTGATATAAGCGGAAAATTTGCGATAGGTCATGATATCGCTGTCGGTATAAAATTTTTCCAATAATACAGCAGCTTCCGGCTCCAGCTGGGCGGCCTGCAACGCATCACTCGCCGTCGATGTTTGCATTTGGTTGCTCATGGATGTTACATGGAAATAGGGGATGGTTAGATTATTTACACGCGATGCACGATAAGCCAGGTTGGCTGATGCGTAACCTACATATTCTTCTTCATTACGTAACTGGTAATTGCGTAGAACTTGAAATAGCAGTTCCGCATTTGGGACTTTATATAAACGATGATCAACGAGTAATGTGAAGACCGCTACTTCAGAACTGATCCAGTTTTTATAAATGAATTGAATTTCCTGCGTCAAACTTTCGATAACCCATTGCGCATCATAGCGCCGATAATCTTCTCGCTCGCTTTGCAACCAGGATAAGCTCAAATAGACTTTGTTGTTAATTTCATAGGTTTGTGATGTTGCCAGGCTTTGCACGCGCCGGCGCGGGCGACCACTTAAACCCAGTGATTTATTTTCACCAATGTGTGCGTAGGCTTCCATCAAGCTTGATGCGGAAACTACACCCATGGGTTTAATGTCCTGCAGCGTTTCTGCAATAACACCATATTTTGCAAGATGCTGTTTAACCATTTCATTCTCAGCCAATACAACAAGTGCAATACTGGATTTGATAAAACGGGTAGAGCGCCTGCGCATTTTTAATGGATCGAGGTCATCACTGCTGACAAGGCCTTCATCCAGCATCAAGCCTGTTAAATATAAACTTTGTGCCCATACCAATGGGATATTTTCATTGGGAACACGTGTCTGTGAGCGCGGACTTTTCTTTTCCTCTTCAATATTTTCCAGGGGCAAATAATACAGCTCTGGTAATAAGCCAACGCCATCGACGTAAACCATAAGTGATTCAAGTTTTTTGCGATAATGTTTTGCGGTTGCTTCGCTGCCATCAAAAAGCGCAGTGATATAGAGATAAGTGAAAAATAATGGCCACTCGGATTCTACATTCGCAAAATTACTTAATTCATCGTGCTCGTAATAAATGCGCGAACTTTCTTCCAAAACAGTTTGGTGTCCGTCCCATAAGAAACGTTTGCAACCATAATTACCCCCAAGTTTTGTTAACACGGAATCGCGTGTTTGTGTGGCGAGCGTTTCTTTTCCTACAGCGAAAGCGGGGAAGCCAATAATACTTAATAATGCACTATCAGTTTCTTTGGATAAGGATTCGCGTGGTAAAAGTGAGGCAAGGGTGGTTCTGGCAAGGGAAATTGCGTCGGCGATTACATGGATAACTGCTCTTTTATCGCCATGCTTACCAAATAAATTAAAACCATCCAGTGCTTGCAATGCTGCTTTGGCCATTCCAACCGAGCTGGCATTGATTTCGGTTTTACCATTGTTAACTTTATTGCCTCGCTCCCAAATACCATAATCCGGTGTGCGGTAAGCACTGGCAATGTAATAAACAAGATTCTGTACAAAATCGACTTCGTCATGAGTGCATACGATACGCAAACCAGAAGCACTCATTTGTGCGAGCATCAACAAAAATACGGAAGTCGCATCAATTTGCAAATGCCCCCATGCATCATCTGCAACAACCGGGAGCCCAGTAGCTGTATCGTATTTAGCGTGTAATGCATCACTGTTTTGCAATGAATGTTTAAACGCTTCAACTTTATGTGCTTGTCGCATCATTGATTGTAACAATCCACGCATTAACTTAATGGTGGCTTGGTCTAACTCATCGCTTTTATGATGCTCACCCTGGTGTCTGAATGCCATCCCCAAGGTCCACACGCAAATAATTGAATAAACGTTATCGCGCACCCAGGCATCGGTGTAGTCGCCATGATTGTTAATTGCTGTACTGGCAGGAAGCAATCCGGTTACCGGATGCTGTTTACTGAGAATGACTGTTTCGACTTCCGCGTATAACCGCTCCAACAGTTGTTTATGCTTCATAGAGCCATCGCCATCAAAAGGGAAAAATAGACTGGCAGGAGCTGGACGACAACGTTAAGTCAGAAACTGCCAGTCTCGTAAGGTATTGATTTCAGGAGGATAATGCTCCTTATACACAATAAGCCGGAAATATTCAAGGTTAGGCCGGTCGCCAAAATTAACGCCTCATTTTATAGCACGGGATGAATATATTTGACCGGCTGTGGGGCAAATTCTTACGTCTCCTTGCGGCCGGCAGTTTAACTTTCTCGACGAGTAATTATAGATAATGGGGGGGGAAAGAAGATGATATCTGGAAATAAAATGGAAGATACCTGTTGGGTATCTCCCATTTTATCTTGGGGGGAATGATAGGTGCAGATAAGGTCTGTAACAGCCTGCATTTTTTGCGTGATGACTAAACGCTCTATTTAACAGCTGCTAAAACATGATTCACAAATAAATCTGCAGTACTGAAATGATGAATAACCAACAAAAAACACTATTTTATTGATTCAATTCCTTTCTGCTCCGCAAGGATCAGCATTTTTAAGGCGGAGCCTTGAGGTTTTCTTTCCCCTTGCTCCCATTTTTTCACAAGTTTATCGCTAACATTCAAAAATCTGGCAAAAACAGGTTGCGATAATCCATTTTTTAGGCGTAGCGATTTAACTTGTGCTGCTGAGAATTCATATATTGATGTTAGGCACTCAACATCAAATTGGCGCATAGTTGTTTTTTCTATCGAGCAGTGCTGGTCAGAATTTTTAAAAGCATAGAATATGTCAAAATCAGAATTTTCACACATTTGGCTATTCCGTAATTTAGTTTCTCTCCCTGCAATGATGGCCACAGACCTTCCTTTATCCAGTGATAATACCGTTAAGTTCATTTAAATAGCAAACATGCTGCACGCATCATGCTTGTGTGCCCCCGTGGGGTACATAAATATTTTTATTGTAAAAATTTAAATGTTTTTAAATTTTTTTTTAAAAAAAGTTGAAACAATGCTCAAGTAATATGATTGTAACACCATGGTTGCGGTGATAGCATTCGAGCCTCAAGGAGCTTGGTGTTAAATGGTCAAGGCAGGGCATATCCATAAATTTCCGCTGGTTTTTTCAGTGTTATTGATTCTTACCTATCTGCTTTTTTCTATTTCACTTCTGCTTTCTTATCATTTTAATCCTGCTTTTAAGTGCTTATTTTTAAGCTTTCAGTGTGCATTATTTTTAACTGATTTTTATTGCATTAATGTTTTTTGGTTTTAATTATTTAAGTTTTTTTAGCTGTTGTATTTTGGTTGCTGTTGAAAAATAAGATTTTCATGTTGATTTATGTGTCCGATGAGAAGTAATTCACATGTGAATGTTTTTTTAAAATCACTTTGATGAATTCGGTTACTTTTAATAAAAACGAAATAACTAGGCGGTATATTTCAATAAATATTTTATAGGTGTCGCATAAACCTTTATGTGGTGTTTTTTTAATGAGTTTTCAAAAATTTGATGTGCTCGTTAATCATGTGGATGTTTGGCATTTAAGTGTTGATGGTTTTGTTTTTGAAGATTTTTTACTGCGTTATGCATACATGTTAAGTGCAGATGAAATCGAAAAAATTAATAGCTTTATATTTGAAAAAGATAGGTTGATTTGCCTGGTTTCCCGAGTGTTGCTGCGCTTGTCATTATCCTTTTATTCCTCTTGTAAAACCCCGGAAAAATGGGCTTTTTCGCGGGAAAAACATGGAAAACCCTATCTTGTTGGGAACGGCTCAGATGAGTTGAAATTTAACCTGACACATTCAGGAAATTTTGTCTGTTGCGCTGTTACAGCGGCTGGTGAGGTGGGTGTTGATATTGAAACAACCACTTTTATCAAGGATGTTGATGGAGTGGTAAACAGATTTTTTGCTGCTGAGGAAAAGGCTTTTTTTAAAACGCTGGCAGAGCATGAAAAACAGCCGTATTTTTTTCGTTTATGGACGATTAAAGAAGCTTATGTAAAGGCGCTTGGCGTGGGGATGAGTGTTCCATTTGATAGCTTTTGCATTAATGCTGAATCTATCTCAAATGCGCGTTTGGATGTGCGATATGAGTTTGATCGAGCTAGCAGGGAATGGCACTTTTTTTCGCAAACTTATAGTCGCGATGCCTATCCGGTTACAGTAGCGGTTCTAACAAATTGCCAGCTAAACCTTGTGTGGCGTGATGCTTCTGTATTGGGTCTATGAATAGGAGCAATTTAAATTTAGTAGCTCAAATAGACTGAAATTGTTCAATGGCATGGCGTGTATGAAAACAATAATTTTTTTCCTTGAGCGATAAATGAATTTTAATAGAGCACATTCCAATGTGTTGTAACAGGTTGTAACAAGAAGATTTGCAAGGATTGGTAGTAGATGGATTTTGTTATTAATTGATTTCAATATTCTGATTCCGGGAAGATCGTAATTATGCGTATCGCGATTATAGGATTGTCGTGCAAGTTTCCTCAGGCAAATAATGTCAATGAGTTCTGGGAAAATTTGGTAGAACAGAAATCATCTGTATCCGAAATACCTGCATTTCGCTGGGATTGGCGTAATTATTGGGGCGATCCCAAACAAGAAAAAAATAAAACGCTCAGCAAGTGGGCTGGTTTTATTGATGATGTTGATGCATTTGATGCAACTTTTTTTGGATTATTGCCGAAAGTTGCTACCACTATGGATCCGCAACAACGGTTAATGCTTGAGTTAGCATGGTCGTGCCTGGAAGATGCAGGTATAGCGCCATCGCGTTTAAGGCGCAGTAAAACCGGTGTTTTTTGCGGTGTTTTTAATCATGATTACAAAGAGTTGCAAGAACGTTCGCACGCCGAAATAGAAGCGCATTATTCCACTGGGCTCGCCGCTAATATTATTGCTAATCGCATTTCCCACTTTTTTGATTTCAGAGGTCCCAGTTTCCCAATCGATACTGCCTGTTCGAGTTCACTGAATGCAATTCATAGTGGTATTCAGGCGTTAGAGCAGGGTGATTGTGATGTGGCTCTGGCTGGTGGTGTAAACCTGATTCTCACCCCAACACGGCACATCGCGTTTTCAAAAATGGGCATGCTTTCCCCGAGTGGTGAGTGCAATACATTTGATGATGGTGCGAATGGTTATGTGCGTGGAGAAGGTGCGGCATTTATACTAATGAAGCCCTTGCAAAAAGCCATTGATGATGGTGATGCAATTTACGGTGTTATTCGCGGTAGTGCGATCAATCATTGTGGCGCTACCTACACACTTACTTATCCCAGTGCTGAAGCACAAGCTGAAGTTATTATTGCTGCGCACAACAGCGCAGATATTCCACTTCAATCTGTCAACTACGTAGAGGTTCATGGCACGGGCACGCCCAAAGGCGATCCAATAGAAATTGAGGGACTCACTCGTGCTTATTCAACACTCGCTGCACAACAATCAATTCCTGTAGGAAATATACGTTGTGGTTTAAGCGCTGTAAAAACCAATATAGGACATGCAGAAGCCGCAGCAGGGATTGCCGGTTTGTTAAAAGTATTGATGTCTTTTAAACACAATACATTGGCACCGTTGCGAAATTTTCAGCAGCTTAATCACCGAATTGATTTGGCAGGATCTCCGTTTTATGTGGTCGATAAATCCACCGAATGGATTCCTGTATCAAATAGTCGCGTTGGAAGTAAGAAAGGAAAGAAAACTGAACCGTTGCGTGCAGGTATTTCTTCTTTTGGTTTTGGTGGAACCAATGCACATATTATTGTTGAGCAATCTGCTAACCGTGAAATTGCTACACGAGAAGAAAAACCTGCATATTTAGTTGTGTTATCGGCAAAAGCAGCCGAGTCCTTAACGGAGTATAAGCAGCGCTTTATTCACTGGTTACAGGCTGATGGCCAACATGAACATTTGCAAGATATCAGTGCAGGTTTGGCTTTGGGGCGTGATGCACTGTCTGTTCGTGCCGCCTATGTGGTGCAATCATCGACGGAATTATTGGTGTTATTGCAACAAGAACTTGAAACAAATACCGCACAAAGTTCGATTATAAATACCGATGATGTTGATTCCCTCGCCGGGTTTTCAGCGCAAGCTAATACATTATTACAGTCGTTAACGTCTAATCAATCGCTTGAAAATTACCAGCAGTTGCTTGAACAGTTGAAAGCGCTGTTTCTAGCGGGTGCAACAATTGATTACTCTGCGTTATTTTCGGGTGCAATCAAGCGTTTACACCTTCCTACCTATGCGTTTGTAAAAGAAAGATATTGGATCTCTGCCGACGAGACTGTTTCTCGCGATATTTCTGCGCTGCATCCATTGCTGCATCAAAATACTTCAACGCTTGAAGAGCAATCTTTTAGCAGCCATTTCAATGGCGACGAGTTTTTCCTGCGCGATCATCAGGTGCAAGGCAAAAAAATTATGCCGGCAGCAGCGTATATAGAAATGGCTTGTGCAGCTTTTAGGCATGCGCTTCCACAACAAAATGATACGCAAAGCTCAATTGAGTTGCGCAACCTGTTTTTCGTAAGGCCATTTATTGCTGATGGTGAACTTTCTACACTGGGTTTAAAGCTTTTCGCTGATGTTCCCCCTGATGATCTTCCCCAGGTGAAAACCTATGTTAATTTTGATGTGGTTAGTGGCTTTGAGCGTGCGGTTGTAGATACCAATTGCCATGGAACTGTGTATGAGCTTGCACATTCGGCACCGGATGTTTCCTCACTGCATATCTCTCAGGATTTGGATAACTATTCGGCTGAAGAGGCCTATGCGTTTTTAAAAACCTTGAATTTCGATTATGGTGATACCCATCAATCGATAGTTACGTTGAAAACAGATGGCAGTAATATTTTTGCAGAACTTGCTTTACCGTCGGCGTTAATTAATTCTCATCAGGATTATTTACTGCATCCTTCGCTGGTTGATGGCGCTTTGCAGGCGGTTGTGGCAATCCAGGCCGGCTTAGGGCGCGAGTCAACGGGAAAAACTTTCCTGCCATTCGCGATAGATGCAATTAGCGTATACAAACCATTAGCTATTTCATCCATCGCGCGTATATCGGCGAGTGCCAATAGCAAACGCACCGAGACATCTAATTTCCGTTTTGATATTGATTTCTTTAATCTCATTGATAATGAACCAGAGCCAATACCTTGTGTTTCAGTTCGCGGATTGAATTGCCGTGAGTCGCTAGCATCAGGTGCAGTCAATACGCATATTATTGCAGCGCCAGAATCTATTGAATTTGTGACCGGCAATGAAAGCTATTACGCACCATATTGGAATTTGATAGAACGCCCAGCTGCTGAGTTTCAAGTACGGCAGCTGTTAGTAATGGGGGATGTTGGTGTAGAGGAGATTGCAAAGACGTTACGCAATTCTTCTGCATTTTCCGGTGTTGAAATTCAAAGCCTTGCAATAACCCGGGATGTGTTTAATGCAGGCGGCATTGATTGCCAGGTCGCGTCATTGAGTTTGGAAAACTATGAGGCATTGGTCGCTCAATGGAAACAACAAAACCGTCTTCCTGATGGTTTATTGATTATTCATGGTCAATCAGCCTGGGACATCTCCAGCGATTTAATACCTGCACAGCCTACCGTTTTTACAGAAAACATTTTCTTGTTGATCAAGGCCTGTTTTAAAGCCGTGCGCAAGTTGCGCATTACGAGTGTAGTGGAAGGTGATGTAAATTCTTTCAAGCCATTGCAACAAGGTCTTAGTGGTTTCTATAAAAGTATTCGCCTGGAAAAGCCAACTTATACTGGCCGTGTTGTATTGTTTGATCGTGTTGATTTTAGCTCTGCAAGCTTTATATCCCAATTGGTACAAGAATTGGCGAGCGATGACACCCGGGTAGATCTTGCTTATCAGCGTGGTCAGGCATACGCGCGTGAATTTTTACCGTTTTCGGATTATGCAAAACAGCGTGAATTAAGTGCAGGCGTTACCCGGGGCGGCTTCAAGCCAGCAGGCAACTACATAGTCACTGGCGGACTTGGTGCTTTAGGTCTGTTGGTAGCGGGACACTTGATCAAAGAGTATCAGGCGAATGTCTATTTAACAGGCCGATCCGCACCTAATGAATCCAAACTCGTTCAATTGCAATCCTTATGCGATGCCGGCGGTAGCGTCACTTATTGGCAAAGTGATATTGCCGATGTTGATCAGTTAAAAGCTCATATTGCTGCTATCAATGAACAAGGGTTTGGTGTGAATGGTGTTATTCATTCTGCCGGTGTTATTGAAGATAATTTTTTAATCAAAAAAGAATTATCTGCGTTTCAGCGCGTACTTGCGCCGAAAATTAATGGCACTCTTGCACTGGATTTGGCAACACGTGATCAACCGCTGGATATATTTGTATTGTTTTCTTCAGTGACCGGAATTTTCGGGAATCTGGGTCAATGTGACTACGGTTATGGGAATTCCTTTGAAGATTATTTCAGTCACTATCGCAACCACTTACAACGTGATGGCTTGCGCCCGGGAGTTAGCGTTTCACTCAATTGGCCTTACTGGAAAGAAGGTGGGATGCAATTGGGGGAAAAAGAGGAAGAGATCCTCTACAAGAATTTTGGTATTACTCCACTATCAAATGCATCCGGATTAGCGGCGCTGGAGTTCGCCGTTCGTTATGGTATTAGCCAGCTTGCAGTGCTCGAAGGTAATCAGGAAAAAGTCCGCGCTGTATTAGGTATTGATGCACAACGTTATCCAGTGAGTGTCATCGCGCCGGTTACTGCAGCAAATGTTAATGCACCAGGCGCGGGCGATGTGAAAGAAAAAGTTGTAGCACATTTGATTGCGGCATTTGCGCAAGCATTAAATGTTCCAGTAGAACGATTTGATTTAAGAAGCTCATTCCAGAGCTTTGGTTTTGATTCGGTCGTTATGATTGACATGGTCAATCTGTTAGAAAAGGAATTTTCCGGGCTGCCCAAAACATTGTTTTTTGAATATCAAAATATTGAAGAGCTGGCTAATTTTATTGCCAGTGAATACTCGCAGCAATTCGCAGAAACGAAACCGGTTAATGAGCAACAGGCAAGTGCCATACCTGTTGATGCTGTTAATTCCAAATCGGCAGAAGTTCGCGGCTCACGTTTTATTGCCTCGGTAAAATCTACTCAAGTTCCTCAAGGTCAATCGCATCGCGCGCAATTTGGCGATGACGATATTGTGATTATCGGAATATCGGGTCGTTTTCCTGAAGCAGAAAGTGTGACCGAGTTTTGGGACAACCTTAAAGTCGGACGCGATTGCATTAGCGAAGTGCCTGCCGAACGTAACTGGGATATGGCAAGCCTGTTTAGTCCAGGCAATACCACCCTGGGTTCGACCTACGGTAAGTGGGGCGGATTCCTGAAGTCAGTTGATCAATTTGATCCATTATTTTTTAACATCTCACCGAAAGAAGCGGAAGAGATGGACCCGCATGAGCGGTTGTTTCTGGAAGTGTCTTGCCAGGCAATTGCAGACGCGGGCTATCGTCCGGAAAAACTCGCGCCGTCACGTGGTGTCCACGAAAGTCCGGTAGGTGTGTATGCCGGCATGATGTGGGGCGATTATCACCTTTATGGCATGGATACCAATGCACCCAGCCAGATTGGTAATCCGCGTTCATTTTATTGGGCGACTGCTAATCGCGTTTCCTATCAATTTAATTTTTCCGGCCCGAGTATCACGATTGATACCGCATGCTCTTCATCAATCACTGCCATCCATATGGCTTGCGATGCGTTGAAAAAAGGTGAAATTGACGCGGCTATTGCAGGCGGTGTTAACCTGTCATTGCATCCGTTGAAATACACATTACTTTCCAATTTGCGTTTCCTGTCATCGGATGGCCGCTGCCGTAGTTTCGGCGTTGGTGGTGATGGTTATGTTCCTGCGGAAGCGGTTGGAGCCGTGATCCTTAAGCGCAAATCCGATGCGCTGCGCGATGGCGATCATATTTATGGTGTTATCAGAAGTACGGCAGTAAACCACGGTGGCAGAACCAGTGGCTTTACCGTTCCCAATCCAAATCGTCAGGCCGCGTTGATCAAAGATGCTATCCAAACCGCCGGTGTAGATGCGCGCGATATTTCTTATGTAGAAGCCCACGGTACCGGTACCAGTTTGGGTGACCCGATTGAAGTTGCCGGATTAACTAAAGCCTTTGCCCAGGGTGAGACAGGTTATTGCGCTATTGGCTCGGCGAAATCCAATATTGGCCATGCGGAAGCCGCTGCAGGTGTTGCCGGTTTAATTAAAATTTTGTTGCAGATGCAACATCAAAAAATTGCACCGTCATTGCATTCACAAGCGCTGAATCCCTACGCAAAAATTGATTCCAGTCCGTTTGTTGTACAACAACAGCTGGGCGATTGGATTTTATCCGGTAACGCGCAAAAACGTATTGCGGCCTTAAGCTCATTTGGCGCTGGCGGTGCCAATGGCCATTTGATTGTTGAAGAATTTATTCCGCAACAACAAGCGCGCAATTTCCAGGGACCCGTTTTGGTAGTTCTTTCCGCACGCAAAGAATCTTCTTTGTTGGCGATGGCAAATGAGTTGCGTAGCAGTATTCGCACTGCGCCTGTTGCGTTGCAAGATTTGTCGTACACCTTGCAAACAGGTCGTGTCGCATTGGAAATCGGTTGTACGCTTCTGGTTAATAGCCTGGTCGAACTGGATGAACAATTAACTCGCATTATCGATGGGCAGAGTACGACAAATATTCGTTGGGGCAAGCGCACCCGAACCTCACCACAACAACTCGATAAATCAAGTGAAGCAAAGGCATTTGAAGCTAAGGCACTTGAAGTTGCCATTCAGTCCCGCGATTGGAATGTTCTCGCTGAATTCTGGATGGCGGGAGTAGAAGTGCCTTGGGATGCGCTTTATCTCAATCAACCAGTGAAACGTGTATCGCTGCCTGGATATAGTTTTGATCGCAGTCGTTTCTGGATTGATCACGCACCCTTGGGTAATAAAACCGGCATAAGCGGAACCCGTTCTGTCGCTAGTATTGCGCCATTGGTGGATCGCAATGTTTCTACACTGGATACACCGGCATTTGAGACAACACTCGTCGCAACTGCCAGTTACTTGAATGATCATCGTATTGGTGAAACCTGTGTTTTACCAGGCGTTGCATATCTTGAAATGGTTCTTGAGTCGATCAGGACTGCGGTAGGTGATCGAGTTGTATTGGGTGTTGCGAATGTGCAATGGTTGCGTCCGGTCATTGTTGAAGATACCCCGGTCACATTGAAAACTGCTTTCTATGCCGGTCAGGATGGAATTGAATTTGAAATCAATCGTACCGATGCAAACGACCAAGGGCTTTTTTGCCAGGGCGAATTAGTCGTTGAAGAATTCAGTGGCAGTGCTCGTTTGCAGCAATTCCGGGAACACGCTAGTGACCTAATCAAGACACGAATTAATAACGTTAGAAATTCCGGCCAGCATTTGGATTTTGAAGAAATCAATCGCCAATTTGCGGCGATGGGTTTTAATTTTGGTGAATCATTCCAGGTTATTAAACAGGTTCATTTCACCGCGGATATGGCCGTGGGTGAATTGGCGTTATCCGGCAAACAATCGGTTGCTGATGGATTTATATTTTATCCGGCGCTGTTGGATGGCGCTATTCGTTGCACCATTGCGATTAATGGTTTTGCTAACAAACAATCCGGTATGCCGCTCCCGGTTGGTTTGGCGAAATTGGTTGTGCATGGTCCACTGGACAACGATTGTTATGTGTTTGCACAGTCAGTTGCTACTAATGGTGCACGCAATCGTTACGATGTGTATGTGTTCGATAAAGCGGATAATGTAATAGCCAGTTTAATTGGGTTTGAGGTGCAGTGGGTTGCACATCTGGCAGGTACGCGTCCGCTGAAAACCGCAGCTGTTAATTCGACAAAAGTTGCAGCGGCTGTTGCGCATAATGAAGTCGCTGTTGCCCGTACCAGCGTTTCTGTTGCGGTATCGACAACAAGAAGTCGTGCAGAGCAAGCGCTGTCTTATATCGTTGAGTTGATCGCCAGGGTAAGTAAAGTGCCGGCGGCGCAAATAAATCCGGATCAGGCATTGGAACGTTACGGTATTGACTCGGTCATGATCATGGCAATGAACGAGCAATTGCGCGAAAAGTTTGGCAATGATATTCCGCAAACGTTATTTTTCGAGTATCAAAATGCTGCTGAATTAGCAGAATATTTTGCCGAAAATTACGGCGATCAATTCGCACCAACTGCTACATCAGAAACGCCCTCCATTGCGGAGCTCCCATCTCCCTTGGTTCAGCCACACATTCAATCACTCGCATCACCGGTCAATGGGGAGGCAGCAGTTACTGCATTTCTGATTAAATCCCTCGCTGACGTTACCAAGCTGTCGCCTCAGGACATTGACCCGGAAGTTGCGCTGGAAAAATACGGTGTTGATTCGGTCATGATCATGGCGATGAATGAAAAAATCGCTGCGGTTTTTGGTGATCAGGTTCCCCGCACATTGTTTTTTGAATATCAGGACATCGCAAGTATGGCGGGTTATTTCGTGGAAAATCACAGTGCAGAGATTGCCGCTGTACTTCTTCCGCAAAATTCAGCAACGCCTGATGTTGCTCTGTCAGTAATCCAGGAAACTGTTGCGATAAATTTGCAAAAGGTAGTTCCAATCGCACAAGTGTCGCGTGCGGACATTGTGCAAATTCTTGCAACGGAATTGCCATTGGGGATATTGCCAACCGATTTAAATAAATCGTTAGCAGAGTTGGGATTGGATGACGTCTCGGCGATGCGTATCAGTGCGCGTTTGAACAAGCATCTTGCTATCGACAACATTCCTTCGTTGTTTGCTGCCCAATCAATACAAACGTTATTAGATCAAATTTTACCGGTAGAAAAAATTTCCACATCGGCACAACAAATTGTTGTTGAAAATTCATTGTCAGTTACACCAACGCGTGTGTTGCCAGCAACTTCCGGTAAAAAAAGATCACCCCTTTGGGGGCGCCAGGCGAATCGCGAAGAAGAAATTGCTATTGTGGGTTTGGCCGGTCGTTATCCAAGCGCAAATACGCCGCAAGAATTTTGGGAACATTTGGCGCAGGGACAGGATTTAATTGTTGAAATTCCTGAATCCCGTTGGGATTATCGCAAAGACTTTTCGGCGGACCGTACAGAAAAAGGCAAAACCTACAGCAAGTGGGGCGGGTTCCTTGAGCGTATCGATGCGTTCGATCCGGAGTTCTTTAAAATCACTCAGCGCGATGCTGAAAAAGCAGATCCGCAAGAGCGCATTTTCCTTGAAACCTCCTGGGAATGTTTTGAGGATGCAGGCTATCCGCGTGCAGCATTGAAGCAACAAAAAGTGGGTGTGTTTGTCGGTGTGATGTGGGGCATGTACCAACACATTGATGTATCTGACCAGCAACGCACGCGCTTTGGTCGGCCAACGTCAGCGTTCTCGTCCATTGCCAATCGCGTTTCTTACACCTTTGATTTGCAAGGGCCAAGCCTGGCGCTGGACACTATGTGTTCTTCGTCAATTACAGCAATTCATCTCGCGTGTCAGAGCATTCGCAATGGCGATTGTGAAATAGCATTGGCGGGCGGCGTTAACCTCACCAGTCATCCGATCAAATACCAATGGTTGAGCCAGGAACAATTTTTGGCATCCGATGGCCGTTGCCGTGCATTTGGTGAGGGCGGTAGTGGTTATGTGCCGGGCGAGGGTGCCGGTGCAGTGTTGTTGAAACCGCTTAGTCGTGCGTTGGCTGATGGCGATCATATTTATGGTTTGATTCGTGCGACCGCGTTGAATCACGGTGGTAAAACCAACGGCTACACCGTTCCGAATCAAAAAGCGCAAACCTCAGTCATTAATCATGCGTTGGAGCGTGCGGGTTGGAATCCTGAATCGATTAGTTACATCGAAGCGCATGGTACCGGCACATCGTTGGGTGATCCGATTGAAGTGGCGGGATTAACCCGCGCATTGAATGACGCTGCCGGCGGTAATTTACCGGAGGACTTCAAGTGCGATATAGGTTCAGTAAAAACCAATATTGGTCACCTTGAATCGGCGGCGGGAATTGCGGCCTTGACCAAAGTGTTGATGCAACTGAAGCATCAGCAAATTGCGCCGTCATTGCATTCAACTGAGTTAAATAAAAATATTAATTTCAATCTCACGCCATTGCGTGTGCCGCAACAATTAAAAACATGGGATGCGGAATATCCGCGCCGTGCTGGTATCAGTTCATTTGGTGCAGGCGGTTCCAATGCACATATGTTGATTGAGGAATACAGCCAACCGTTATCCACACCTGTGCTTGGTTCCCAGCCTGTTTTTGTTTTGTTATCGGCAGATGATGAACAACGTCTTAGCGCTTATGCGCAACGCTTTAGTACATGGCTCGATGATCAACCAACAGATGTACATTTCCTCCATCGTTTGGCTTACAGCACGCAAGTGAGCAGAGACCATTTGCAATCGCGCATCGCAGTACTCGTTAATAGTGTCGCTGAATTAAAAGACGCATTGCAGCAATATCTGGATGCAAATATTCATCCAGCACTTTTTGTTGCGGCGCAAGATCAAACCGGTTCGTTGAATTCGATTATGGAAGCAGACGAGCGTGCGCAATTGTTGGAGCGCGTATTAGCCAAACAACAGTGGGCGCGCCTGGCATCGTTGTGGGTTTCTTCGCTGGACATCAATTGGCCGGATTTGCACTCGCAATTATTTCCACTGGTGGACACTGGTTATTTGCGCAAATTACCGCTGCCGGCAAAACCATTTATGCATTGCCGCGTATGGGTGGAAGAGGCGGGCGAGCAATTAGCTGTGCAAGGTTTGCACCCATTGGTCGATCAAAATCGCTCGACACTATTTGAACAGCGTTATGCAAAAACCTTTACCGGCAAAGAATTCTATCTCGCTGACCATGTCGTCAATACCGGTGAGCCGCGGGTAATTTTACCAGGTGTGGCTTATCTGGAATTGGTGCGCGCGTGTGCGGAGCAAGCCGTTGCAGGGCAATATCCCGTGCGCAACCTGCGCAATTTAATGTGGGCAGCACCGATCGAAATTCAGGATTTTGAATTGGAAGTTTTTGTGCGTATTACGCCAAAAGGTGAGCAGGTTAATTTTGAAGTGTTTGCCGAGCACCCAACTCACCAGGTGTTTTGCCAGGGCGAAGTTGTGTATGGCAATGGTGATGCAGCGGAAGATCAATGGCTGGATATCGACAGCTTGTCCAGTTCGGTAATCGAACACGATGTCCACAATGCTATTTATCGCGAATTCCACCAAATGGGATTCCATTACGGCCCCGCGTATCGTGTTACCCAAACCCGTTATCGCCTGACCGGACAACGTGCGCTCAGTGAATTGCAATTGCCGCCACAACTGCTGGCCGATGCCTCTACGTTTAAATTGCACCCATCGTTATTGGATGCCGCATTGCGCACCGGTTTAGCCGCCGACTTTGCGGCAGGCACATTACCGGATTATCCAATCGTTCCTTTCGCCGTAGACGATGTGGAAATTCATCATCCGCTTGAGCCGCGTTGTTTTGCATTTGCACGCAAAATTCCGACAGCAGCGGGTGGTAATGAATCGCTGCGAAAATATGAAATCCAGGTTATTAATCCCGATGGCAAGTTATTAGTGAAATTTAATAATTTCACCGCAAGAGCATTTGGCCGCGATAACGCTACTCAAACGAAACCCGGTGTTTATCCTTACCAGTTATTACCCGCACCCGTTCCGGTTGCAGGCACGTTAGTACGTCGTCGTGTGCTGGCTTTTGGTTTGAGCAGCGAGCTTGAGCAACAGATTGCAAACGCTGGCCAGATTCAGGTGTTGTCGGTACGCAATAGTGATAATAATCAATTCGCAATTCCTGGCGATGATACCGGTGTTTATCCGCAATTACTTAACGCTGATGATCACACTGCGCTGGCAGGTTTATTAGCAGAGTTGCGCAACCATCAACGCTTCCCTGATGGTGTTTTCTATCACGCGAATAACACAACAGATCTCGATGTTTTACCACCGGCTCCTCTGGCTGATTTGCGCAGAATTTTCATGGCTTTCGAGCAAGCTCAACCTTTGACTGCTTACAAGCTGGTTTTCTCTCATAGCGGTGAGCCCGGTTGGCAAACGGTATTGAATAGCAGTGCGGCAGGTTTTGCTAAATCTTTATTGGCGATTAATCATCGCCTGCGCATGTTGACCCTTGCTATTGAAGATGAACCTGATAATGCATTGACCGCTGCGCGACTACTGACAGAAATGCAATCTGATAGTAGCGCTGAAGAAATTTATTATCGCGCCGGTGAGCGTTTGTTGCGTCAATTGGCGCCGGCACAACCGGTTATTAATCATCTCTCTGCAACGGCTATCAAAGCGCAAGGGACTTATTTGATCACCGGTGGTTTGGGCAAGTTGGGATTGGTTATTGCACGCTACTTGATTAGTCAAAAGCCCATTAATTTGGTGCTGGTAGGGCGCTCGGCAATTTCTGCTGAAGGGCAGAATGTAATCAATGCCCTTGAATCCACCGGAGCAAAAGTTACCTATTACGCGATAGATACTGCAGATGCAGAATCTGCCAATCAATTAATCGCCAATGTGTTGGAACAATTTGGTCATCTCAATGGAATTTTCCACAGCGCCGGTCTCGCCACCGAGCAAAATTTGCTGGAGCAAGATGCTGCTGCATTCGCGGAAATATTAAAACCCAAACTGCTCGGCACTCGTTGGTTGGATGAAGCAACTGCGGATCTGGATCTCGATTTCTTTATTCTTTTCTCATCGATTTCCGCAGTCGTTGGCGATTTGGGCTCGGGCAGTTATGCCTGTGCTAATCGTTATCTCGATGCTTTCGCGGAATATCGCCAGCAATTGGTTGCTGCGGGTTTACGTCGCGGTTTGAGTTTGTCAATCAATTGGCCGTTGTGGGCGGAAGGTGGCATGACTATTCCGCCAGAGCAACAAGCGTTGTTTGAATTTTCCGGTATCCAGCCATTAACGGAAGCTGATGGATTACTCGCACTGGAAACACTGCTATCACTCGGTTGGAGCAATGGTTTAGTGGCAGCTGGTGATCCGCAAAAACTGAAACATTATTTACGGGTTAATAGTAGCGATGACAGCGAAATTAATGTTGTTAGCAAACCCATTGAGTCTACATCGGTAAATTTTGCACCGGTTGCCATTGCTCGCGTCGCTGCACCAGAACCAATTCATGTTGCTGCGCTAACAGCACCATCAACCAACTCTGCTGATGAAGTTGTACATGAATATCTGCGCGATAAGCTGGCCACTATCGCCAAACTGGATAAAGACAAAATTGTTGTCACCCACAGTTTCGAGCGCATGGGACTCGATTCGGTAATGCTGATGGAATTGCAAAGCAGCATCAAAGAAGATTTCCCCAAACTTTCAAAAACAGTACTGTTTGAACAGGATACTCCCGGCAAGCTCGCTACATTTTTGCAGTCGAGTTATCCGGATTTGGTTGCAGCTCGATTTGGATTGGAAACAAACGAGCAAATCAATAAACAAAACAACACAGAAGCCAATGCACAAAAGAGTGCGCCGGTTTTGCAATCAACACCAAATTCGCATTCAAAAATAGCCCCACAAATTAATTCACCGGTTACAGCGTTTGCCAGTAACTCAACAACTGCAGCGCCGATATTTGGTGCGCGCTTCTCTACCAATCCTGTATCAGTAGTCACTTCTGCATCTGCGCTTCCTGCGCGCCGCAAAAAAGTTGCTGTGATAGGAATGGCCGGGCGCTTCCCCAAAAGCAGTAACCTTGCCGAGTTCTGGAGCAATATCGCCGGTGCGGTAAGTACGGTTGAAACGATTCCGACAGATCGCTGGAATGCGGAAGATCATTATGCGCCGCGCGTTGATCGCGTCATTGATCGTGCCAACAGCAAGTGGGGCGGATTTATCGATAATCTCGACGGCTTTGATCCCGAATTCTTCCGCATAACCAAAGACGATGCCTGCAGAATGGATCCGCAAGTAAAACTCGCGCTGGAAAGTGCTTGGGGTGCGCTGGAAGATTCGGGTTATACACCGGCTGGATTGGGTAGCCGTCGTGTCGGTGTATTTGTCGGCACCATGAGCGATGATTTTTCGCGCGTAGTGCACGATGCTTATCGCGAGCAACAAAAATATTTGGGCGCAGGTCACGTGGCCAGTGATATTGCCAATCGCTTGTCATTCTTCCTTGACGTGAATGGCCCAAGCATGTCGATACAAACTGCTTGTTCTTCCTCTGCGGTTGCATTGCATTTAGCGCGCAATGCGATTATTAACGGCGAATGTGATTACGCACTTGCCGGTGGTGTGAATATAAGTGTGCATCCGGGCAAATACCTGATGTTGCAAGATATGCGTGTGCTTTCACCCGATGGTCGCGAAGCGGCCTTCGATGAAGGTGCAAATGGCCTGGTGCCGAGTGAAGGTGCTGGCATGGTTTTGCTTAAGGATTACGATCAGGCGCTGGCCGATGGCGACACCATTTACGGTGTAATTTCTGCCAGTAGCACCAGTCACGCCGGTACGGGTGCGGGGCAATTCCTGCCCAATCTGCAAGTCATGGCGCAAACGGCGATTGATGCAATTGTCGGGTCAGAAATCGACGCAAATGACATCACCTATATCGAGTGCCATGGTACCGGTACCGCATTGGGCGATCCGATTGAAATGAAAGCCATGGAAGTGGCCATCAAAAACTTTACCCAAAGCAACCGTTATTGTGCGCTTGGCACCAAAGCAAATTTCGGTCATATGGAAGCGGCGTCGGGTATTTGTTCTCTCATTAAAGTCTTGCTTGCCATGAAGCAAGGCGTTGTTGCTCCCTGTGCAAACCTTAACGAAGTCAATGCAGTGTATGAACAGGAGTATTCTCCATTCATTTTGCCAACCACGCTTACTGCGTGGGAAAAAGGAAAAAATGGTCGTTTTAATGCGGGCATTAATTCCTTCGGCATGGGTGGCAGTAATGTATTTTTGGTGGTGAGTTCCGAGCCGGAAATTGTTCGTCAATCCGAGCAATCGACACACACAGAAATATTGCCAATCCTTTTCTCGGCAGCTTCGCCTGCACAATTAAAACGTTATGTGCAATCTGCTATAGAGTTTTTCAGCTGCGATGAAAATCGTCAGCACCAATTACGTGATCTGGCGTACACCAGTCAAATCGGTCGTGTTGCTTTTGCGCATCGTATTGCGATTATCGCCAATTCCATCGAAGAGTTTTTAACAAAAGCGCAACGCTGGATTGAGTCCGGTCGCGCAGAAAACAATTCTGTTTATCAGGGTAATTTACAAGACCCTGCCGCGAGTTTGATTGAAAAATTATTAGCCGATACTGCTGGCCAGGAATATTTGCGCACGCAAACATTGGGTAAAAATGTCGCAAACCTTGCATCTATGTGGGTATTAGGTGCTGCTCCTGAATGGCCGCTGCTGTATAGCGATGCTTTACCGCACCGTATCTCTATGCCTGGTTATCCCTATGCGCGCATTAATACCAATCTTCGTGAATATTCCGGCTATAACGCGAGTACCAAGCCACTGACGGTTAAAAAGGAATTGCCATCTGTTGTTGATGCAGGGCCAGTGATTGATGTTGTGGAAGGTCGTTGGTTTTCAGCAGCGCGCGATGATCTCAATATCGCCGAATTAGTTGTGGGCATGGAAGATCGATTCTCCAATTATATTTTTGGTGGTGAACAGTGGAAGCGCCAATATTGGGATGATTACCTGGGCTCCTTTAATGAGCTGTCCGACGATCAACGCCATGCAACACAAGGACAAACAGCCGTTGTTGAAACACTCCAGCTTGATGCGCAATTAGTGCGTGATTTGCAAGCATTTACGCAGCAATACCACATCGAATTGGAAACTGTGCTGATTGCATCGTTTGGATTGTTGCTCTCGCGTCTTGAGAGCAATCGTCATCATACGCAATTCGCATGTCTATCCAGTGGTCATGCCTGTGCAATGCCATTCCGTATTAAATCGCAAGTGCGTCTGTCTTGTCTGGACTGGCTGAAAGTTGTGCAAACTGAACGCCTTATTAAATTTACTGCACGCGAATTGTTGAATGAAAGTTTGGCTAATTGGAATCCGGATAATTTCTATCACAGTCAACTGAATTTCTTTCCGAGCGTTGATAGCGCTGAGCAATATCGTGTGCGGGATTGTGTTATTGATCATGAATGCGCGAATCGCCTGGATGTCCATGCAAACAGTGCAGAAATTGTGATGAATTTGCATTGCCCTGCACAGGAATTTTTAGGTCACCCGGTAGCCGATATTTTGCAATTCCTGCAAGGATTCCTGAGTGGTATCGCTAGTAATCCAACGCGTAATCCGGCAGCACTTGCGCTGCGCAATAACAAAGAAAGTAAACGTAATTTTATGTCCATATTAGATGACCAGGGAAGCAAGCGCTGATGAAAGTGTTAATAACTGGCGGTAACGGTTTTGTAGGGCTGAATATCGTAAACGCATTAATAGAGCAGGGGCATGAAGTAACAGCATTGGTTCGCCCTAAATCCAATCGTGAGTTTCTTAAACAATTTCCCGTTAAAGCAGTAAGCGGTGATTTGCGTGATAAGAAAAAATTGACCAGGTTATTTAGTGAAGTGGATGCAGTCATTCACACGGCAGGAATTACCAGCTGCAATCCTGATGATTTACCACAATTGTTGGAAACTAATGCTGAGTCGACGCGCAATGTATGCGATGCCTGTATTGAAGCAAAAGTGAAGCGGTTGGTGTTTACCAGCACTACATCAACATTAGGTGCAGCGAACAATAAAAATTTTGTTGCTGATGAGCAAACCATCCTCAATGGTTTTCGCGCTAAAAATCCCTATGGCATTTCCAAACAGATAGCCGAGCGCCACGTCCTCGATGCTGCTGATAAAGGTTTGAGTGCTGTTATTTTGAATCCCGCTGAAGTCATTGGCTCATTTGATTACAACTTACAGTGGGGCCGTCTGGTGCTGGCGGTGGCATTTAATCAATTGCCGTTTGTTCCACCGGGCGGCGCCAGTTTTTGCCACGCTGGTGAGGTGGGCAGGGCACATGTAAATGCCCTCACCCGTGGGCGTAGCGGCGAAAAATATATTCTTGGTGGTGTTAACACCAATATCAAATCCTATATCGAAACGATTGAAAAAAATCTGGATGCCAATGCGGATAAACCTGGTGGTAATTATTGGGTGAAATATGCAAATGCATGGATGAATGAAAAGTTTCCAGCCATCGTGCGTAACAAACCGGCGGTGGAGGCATATCGGATGCGTGTGTTTGGGGGGCATTACTATTTCAGCTCCGCCAAAGCAGTAAAGGAACTTGATTATCGTGAAATTTCGTTGGAACAAATGGTAGGAGACGCTGTGCACTGGTATCAGTCTGCCGGCATGATTCCTGTCAAAACTACTTTGGCTAATTAACTACAAGGGTGAACAAATGGATTCTCGGGGACTTATCGAACTTGAACGTATGCCGTTTAAAGATCGTCTGACAAAACAATATTCTTTTTATCTGAAAGAATTGGAAAATGGTTACATGATGGGCCGTGAGGGTTTTGGTCCCGTTGGCAAAACCATGAAATACAAGGATCTGCACACTGACGAATTTCGTGAAGTTCTGGTGTTTGGCTCAAACAGTTATCTTGGTTTTTCTGATCACCCCTATGTGAAAGAGAAAGTAAAGGAAGCTGTTGATCTCTATGGTATTGGCACTGGTGGTTCACCGGCATTTTCCGGTTATACCCGCCAGCACAAAGAGCTGGAGTTGCGCCTGGCAAAACTCGCCGGACACGAAGATGCAGTGTTGTTGCCTGGTGGTTACATGGCAAACCTGTGTTGGGTAAATGGTTTGATGAATAATAACGACATTATTATTTATGACAAAAACAGCCATGCCAGTGTGATCAATGCGATAAAAATGACGAGCGTACCTTTTTATTCGTTTGATCCGGACAACCTGGATGAGTTTGAAAAATTAATCAGCAAAATTCGCAGCCGTGTCGGCGACGAAAAGCAAATTTTTTCTACCGTGGAAGGTGTTCGCTCTATTGATGGAAAAATTATTGAGCTGGCTCGTTACATTGAAATCTGCAAAGCCAATAACATCATCATTATTCTCGATGATGCCCATGGTTTGGGTACTGTTGGCGCTACCGGTAAAGGAACGCTGGAATATTTAAACCTGATCGGGCAAGTAGATTTACGCATGTCCACCTGCAGCAAAGCCATTGGTGCACAGGGGGCATTTGTTTCTGGCAGTAAAGAATTAATTTTCTTGCTGCGCAATTTTTCCTATCCCTATGTATTTACCTCCGGTTTGGCGCAGCCAACGATTGCAGCAATTTCTGCAGCGTTGGATCTGCTGGAAAACGAACCTCATCACGTACAACAACTGCATGCGAATGTTGCGTATATGCAAGATCGCCTGGAACAACGCGGATTTAAAATTATTCGCGGAGAGTCCGGGATTATTCCGGTATTTTTTGAACAGGATGGAGTAGTAAGGTTAATTAACAAGGAACTTTATCGTCGCGGTCTCTTTGCCAATATCATGGAATATCCAATGGTTCCTCCCGGGCTTGAACGGTTGCGTTTGTCAATCATGTCAATCCACACAAAGGAAGAAATGGATAAAGCAGTAGA
The DNA here is from genome assembly GCA_021151825.1 of Cellvibrionaceae bacterium. Classification (GTDB taxonomy): domain Bacteria; phylum Pseudomonadota; class Gammaproteobacteria; order Pseudomonadales; family Cellvibrionaceae; genus Cellvibrio. The sequence goes on along the minus strand of JAGKWQ010000002.1, from coordinate 55,450 downwards.
CATGATTTACGAAGCGTCGCGATTGGTTTGCAATTAATTCTAGAGGAGTCTTGGTTATGAGTAGTGACAACATCGTCAATGCATTTTTTTCTGTGGTTAACAGTGTAAAAAAAACCGCGTTCACGGCCGATATCATCGGCCTGGATTTTCATCTGGGTGGTGATCTGGGTATCGACTCGCGCGAGATGCTCGAGATTTGGTATGACCTGGAAAAGGCCTTGAATATTCATATTCCCGACGGTGAAAAACGCGATCGTTATACCGTTCAGGACGTTATCGATTTGTTGGAGCAAAAAGTCGAAGCGGTGCCTGTTTAAGCAAAGGCAAACGAGTAACCCGAATTTGTGAATCGTCGTTGATTACGCGCGTACTTTTTAATAATGGAAACTGCAATGATGAAAAAAGCTTATGTCTTTCCCGGCCAGGGAGCCCAGTTTTTGGGTATGGGAGAAGAGTATTTTGATCAGTTCCCCGAGCTGGTCAGTATTGTCGATTCCGTTTTGGGTTACTCAATCAAGGAGCTGTGTTTACAGGATCCGCATAAACATCTTAATCAAACCCAATATACCCAGCCTGCACTCTATACCGTAAACGCACTTAACTATATTGCTAAATCCCGCACTACGGATCAGAAACCGGATTTGGTCGCGGGGCATAGCTTGGGTGAATACAATGCACTGTTAGCGGCGGGCGCGTTTGATTTTGAAACCGGGCTAAAACTGGTTCAAAAACGTGGTGAGTTGATGGCAAGGGCGAATCAGGGTGGAATGCTCGCGGTATTGGGAATTGACATAGGATTGGTCAGGGAAATTCTTGCGCAATTAAATGATCCGCGCATTCAATTGGCGAATATTAACTCTGCGAAACAAACCATTCTTTCAGGTGATATGGCCGCGCTTACTGCAAGTTGCCAGTACTTTGAACAACAGGGTGCGAAATGTGTTCCTTTGAAAGTGAGCGCCGCATTTCACTCAACTTACATGCGCGAAGCGCGTGAAGAATTTATTGCCTATCTGCGTGGATTTCAATTTCGTCCATTGGAAATACCGGTAGTTGCTAATTTGACGGCACAACCTTATCCATCAGTAAATTATCAACAAATCCTCGCCGATCAAATTACCGGAACGGTTAAATGGCATGACACTATTTTGTTGATGTTTAATTCCGGTGTCGAGGATATTGAAGAAGTAGGGCCGGGAAATGTGCTTACCAAATTAACCGGTTTTATTCAAAGTGCTTATGAGGATGATCGCAAAAGCAAAGTCGAAAATGTTACTGAACAACCAGGAAATTTGTTGTTTATGTATGGTGGGCAGGGATTTCACTATCGCAATATGGGGCGTGAATTATTTGAGCACAGCCAGGCATTCCGCAGTGCATTTATAGAATGTGATGCAGTGGTGCAGGAAGCCTTGGGCGTATCACTGATTAAAGATCTTTACCAGCACCAATCCACCAATGTTGCATTGGAAAATATTCTGATAACTCATCCGGCCTGTTTCAGTGTTGGCTACTGCCTTACACGTGAATTGGCGGCCAGGGGAATTAAACCGGCAGCCGTGTTGGGTTATAGCCTGGGTGAATATATTGCCGCCACCATTGCCGGTGTTCTGGATTTCAAAACGGCATTACGTCTCGTTTGTATGCAAGCGCGCTTGCTTAAAGAGCAGGCTGCAAATGGTCGCATGCTGGCAGTGCTAGCCAATGTGGCCGATTTTTCCAGCAATCCGGATGACTATGCCGGAGCCAGCCTTGCCTGCGTTAATTACCAGGACAATTTTATTATTAGCGGTGATCACGAGCTTATTGTAAAGATCCAGCAGCGCCTCGAACAACGCAATGTGCTTACGGCAATTTTACCGGTAGCACATTCCTTTCATTCCAAACAGATCGATGGGATTCGCGCAGACTTTATTCGTCAAGCCAGTGAGGTGGAGTATGCCAAACCCACTATCAATTTTTATTCAGCTTCGCCACAAGTATCTATCGATAACGTGAATGCTACCGGTAATTTGAGCCCTACTGATGATTTGCACCAGGAACATTTATGGCGCGCTATTCGCGAGCCAGTGAATTTCTTCAATGTAATTTCTGAAATAAAAAATAGTCAAGATTACACTTTTATCGACTTGAGCCCCACAGCCTCCCTGGTGGCTTTTATGGATCGGATTTTCGGAAAACATGAACGGCACAGGTTCGCCATCAACCAATTCGGGAAAAATCTGGAAACACTGAACAAGTTGGTTGCTGATGTCAAAAAAGCTGAAAGCTTGCCGGGCTAGCGCTTCTTATTTTTTTAACCTTTTGCAATGGAATAATGTATGAATATTATTGAATCAACGCTTTATGCTTTACCCGGATGGCTGCGCAAGTACCGATGGCCAGTATTGTCCTTATATCTGGTGCTGTTGGTGCTGGCATTTTTGGGAATGGATAAGATATGGAAAGATGATAGTTTGAAATCCTGGTTTGGCAAGGATTCCGACATCTTTAAAAATCAGCAAAAATTTGAGCGTTATTTTGGCGGCAATGAAGATGTTTATATTGTCTATGAAGCTAAAGATGGGGATATTTTTTCGGAAGCATCATTAGCGGCATTATCGCGTTTGCATAACAAGCTGGCCGGTTTTGCGGTGGATGTGCAAAAAAATCCAGACTCACCACTGTCGCACACCCGTGAAGTCCAATCGTTGATCAATATACAGGTCACCAAAGTTGAAGGCGATAATTTACAAGTCTATGAATTTATCGGCAAACAACTTCCTGACAGCAAAGAAAAGCGCGAATTATTAAAAGAGACGGCATTAAAAAATCCCGAGCTGGTATTGAATTTTGTATCGCGCGATGCGCAATACGGTGCGGTATCAATACAAACCAACTTCGGCGATGTGATGCTGTACCAGAATCGCGATACGCGTAGCGATGTTGATAGTTTTTCTGTGGATCTTGAGTATGAAGCTGAAGATTCAGCCATCAATCCCGAAACGTTTGAAGAAACACCGCGCGATTACGATATGTACTACAGCTACATGCAAGAGATTCGCGCAAAAGTAAAAGAGGCCAATGTCGATGGTGAGTTAAATGTCTATTACGCCGGCCTGCCTGAATTGATTGCATTCCAGACCGAAGTTCTCGATCCGGAAATGAGTATTATTTTCCTGGGTATATTTGTTTTTATGCTGGCTATTCTGGGTTGGATTTTTCGCCATCCGTCGGCGGTACTCTGGACCATGATAGTGCTGATCGTGACAGTTTTTTTCACCATGGGCATTATTGGCTGGACCGGGGTTCCTACGTCCAGCCTTTCAGATCCGATGATTCTGATGATTGTGCTTATCTCGGTATCGGACGTTGTGCATTTTATTGCGTCCTACAAACACCATCGCTTGATTGGAATGCCGCATGAAGAAAGTTTATCCAATGCATTTGCAAAATCCGGTTGGTCGTGCTTTTTAACAACCTTTACCACCATGATTGGTTTTGGTTCTCTGTGGCTGGTTAAATCAACCGTTCCTGTTTCCAATTTCGGTTATTTTTGTGCGGTAGGTTTGTTGTTGGCCTATGTAGTGAGCGTTACGCTGATGCCAATTCTGCTGGACATCTGGGCTCCATCTTATAAGCCACTGAAAGATTCTACTTCCGATATCAAGGATCCGGATGTTGCTATCAATTCATCGACAGATGTGCCCAAACAATTTCACTTTGGCCAGGGTGTTTTTAATCTGACGAATAATTATTCGGCAGTAATTATTGGCGTTTTCTTGCTGGTCATTACCGCTATTGGTATCGGGATGAAAGATATTGTGGTAGATACCAACACCCTGGAGTCGTTTGATGAATCCACCTATTTACGCAAAGCATTTGAAGTTGCCGATAAAAATATGGCGGGAACGCAAAATATCGATTTCATGGTTAACCTGAAGGAATCAGATTCAGTGGGTGACCTGGATGTTTTACAACGCATTGAAGATTTCCAGCAACGGATGAATAAAGAATTTCCAACGCTGATTGCAACCAGTGTTTCAGTAGTGGATTTGATTAAACGCATTAACCAGCAAATGCATCAGGATGATCCTGCCTATTTCCGCTTGCCGGATACCAATACCGAAGTCAATCAATTGCTTTTCCTGTTTAACAGCGCATCGCCTGAAGAGCGTCGTCGTTTAATTTCAGATGATTTTGATGCAACGCGTATTTCATTCAATGTGCGCAACTCCGGCTCAACCGGCTATGTTGAACTCATTGCTCGTGCGAACCAATGGAGTAAGGAAATATTTAATCCATTAAAAAGCAAATACGCGAATATGGAGATTATTACATCGGGCGGTGTTGTGACGTTTATGCACTTGTTTGATTTGATGACCAAGTCTGAAGTCAATAGCTTCCTTGTTACCCTGGCGTTGATTGGCATTACGTTCTTCTTTGTTTTCCAATCCTTCACCCTGGGTTTTCTCGCACTTATTGCGGCGACTTTTCCCATTATTCTCACTTTTGGTTTGATGGGGTGGTTGGGTATTCCGCTTAATCCGACAACCATGATTATTGCACCAATCATTCTCGGGCTGGCAACCGATGACTCGATTCATTTTATTAATAAGTTGCGCGGTCTTTTGCCGAAAACAGAAAACGTCACTGTTGCTGTTTGGGAAACTTTAAGGCAACTGGCCCCGGCTTTAACCTTTACCACCCTGGTATTAGTGGGCGGCATGCTCTCGCTGTTGTACAGCTCGGATAGTTCATTCCAGGCATTCGGTTATTTGGGTGCATTGGCATTGATGTGTGCTTTGTTCGTCGATCTTTTGTTTATTCCTTCGGTGTGCTTGTTATATGCGAAGTTTCGCGCTGCACCGCAGGCTGATCCGGAACCCGCTAATTAACGATGACGCGTTAGCGATGTGTTGATGGGTTTTACATTACTTACAGCAATTAATTGTAGAGAATCATTATGAAATCGTTTTTATTTGTGCCGTTATTGGTGTCGTTGTTAATTCCGGTTGCAGCTGTACAAGCTGCCGGCGAAGCGGATAAAGATGCAGCCCTTAATCTGGTAGAGCAGGTGCTTGATCGTTACATCGGGAATACCGAAGTTTCACGTATGTCATTGGTCACCTGTGCTTATCGTGATAAAGGGGAGTCTATTGGTTGTAGTTCTGCACCACGTCGCAAAACGGTTCAATCCATTAGCAAAATGTACGGGCAAAAATTAAAGGACAGCCGTGGGTTGATGCTAATTCTTGAGCCCGTTGCTGAATATGGAATCGGTATTTTGCAATACGATTATGTTGAGAGTGGTGCTGACAGTGACCAATGGATGTACTTGCCGGAATTGGATCAGGTGAAACGTATTGCTTCTTCAAATGATGCACCGAAAAAAGGTTCTTTGTTTGGCAGTGAGTTTTCACTGGAGGATATGGAGCGTCAAAAATTAAATGAATACACCTATAAAATTCTCGGAAAGGAAATGGTTAATGGGGTGGAGTTGGTAAAAATCGAACACGTGCCTACACCCGCACGTGCCAAAAAGAGTAATTACTCAAAACGTATCCAATGGATCGACGAAGCTCGCTTGCTGGTCATCAAAGAGGAGTATTACGAATTGAGTGGGGAACTCTTCAAAGTAAAAACATCCTCTGATCTGGTTGAATCGGATGATATCTGGACGGCTAAAAAAGTCATGATGCGCAACTTGAAAACCCGTCGTGTTTCCATGTTGTTGTATGCCGATGTTACCTACAATCTCCCAATCCAGGACGAAGCGCTGACGCCGCGCATTTTAAGTGATGCCGTGTTCAGGGAAAATTTTATTAAATCCCTGCGCCAGGAAAAACCCGCTTCAGCCATGCCTGTTGCACGCCAATAGTTTGATATCGATATTTCAGAAGCCTTATTTATATTTCAGAAAAAGTCGATTGATTTTGCAAGATTAAGGAAAGAGATCCCATGTCTGAACAATTTATATCGGAACAATCTATTTCGGAAAAGTCTATATCCGAACAATCCTTGTTGCCGCCGGAATTGAATCAATTTATTGCGCGATTTGAAGGGAAAAGCATTTCCAGTCCATTGCGCGATGCCAGCGTTGGTGCCCAAGCGGACACCGGTAGATGGCAAATTAAAATTGATACATTTTCAGGGGATGAAAATATCCAATTGTGTGTGGCCGCCTGGCATGCGCTGTTACATTGGTTGAGATATGACAAGGAACCGGTAATTACCTGTTTGCTGGCCAAAGATCGCACCAGAGTTTGGCCATTGGTGTCTGAAATCCAGGAAGATTCACATTTAATTGACTTGCACGCATCTATTTGTAAACAGTGGCCAAAATTCAATAATGATTGGTTGAATCTGGAAGAATTGGATAACCCGTTGTTTGCAGATCATCTGCTATGCCATGCTATTTGTGTGAATGGCATAGTGGAGGATGGTCAGCCTACTGCAGAGTTTGAATTGATTTATGATAAACGCAGTTGGTGGATTAATGGTGCCAGATCGATATTCAGCGAGGCGTATTTATTACATATGCGTGATTTCTGGTTGCAGCTTATCGAGCAGTTCCAGAAGCAGCCGCGCCATTTACTTTCCAATATTTATTTTCTAAAAGATGAGGTTACTTTTCCGAAGCAGGTTAGTGGTGAGAGTCGCCAGCTGACAGGTAACCTGTTAGATAAACTGAATCAATGCTGTTCAGAATATGGTTCTGTTATTGCCATTATTGATGGTGATAAACATTATACCTATGCAGAAGTTGATGTTCTTTCTGATATTTGGGCCGATAATCTCTACCAACAAGGCGTAACTCTGGGCGATGCAGTAGGCGTAGCATTTCCGCGTAATGCCAACATGGTAATAGCACAACTTGCTGTACTGAAAGCCGGTGCAGCTTTTGTTCCACTGGATACCAGCTTGCCTGCCGATCGCCTGGAATCAATGGTTGCGGATGCAACTATAAAATATCTGCTCACTGAACAATCCCAGCACGATATTGTAGAAGAAAAGTTAGCAAAAATTTCATTGATTTATATTGAAAATGTTGTGCCGGCATCTGCCGGTACCGAACAGAAACGCCGTGCGCACCGTGTTTACCGCGATGATGCCGCTTATATTATTTTCACCTCGGGTTCTACCGGTGTTCCCAAAGGGGTCAAAGTAAGCCACGGCAATTTACTGAATTTCGTCACTTATTTTAATGATGCAGAATACATTCGCACTGGCGATACTGTTTCGCAATTTGCGCCGTTTTCGTTTGATGCATCAGTAGCCGAAATTCATTCGGCAATTTTGAACGGCGCTACGCTGGTGATTCTTGGTAAAGAGCTAATAGATTCTCCTGCCGATCTGCAAGCCTATATGGCTGAAAAGAAAGTCACGTTTGCTGCGTTTCCTCCGCAATATTTACAGCATCTTTCTCCGGAATTTTTACCTTCATTAAAAACATTGTTGACCGCTGGTTCCGCGCCCAATTATGAATTAATCAAAAAGTGGTTGCCCCATGTGCGTTATGTGAATGGTTATGGGCCAACGGAAACAACGGTACTATCGACGGTATGGGAAGCAGATGCTTTACCTGCACCCGATGAGCCCATTTCGATGGGGGTACCTATCGCGAATACCCATGTGCGCGTAGTGAACCAGTTTGGCCATTCATTGCCTGCCGGATTTACCGGTGAACTAATTATTGGCGGCGATGGAGTTGTTCAAGGTTATGTGAATCGCGAGCATTTAAATAAAGAAAAATTCCTTGATGAAGAACATACCCGCTGGTATCGCAGTGGCGACCTCGCGTGTTTTAACAAAAATAACCAACTAATTTTTAATGGTCGTGTGGATAACCAAATCAAGTTGCGTGGCCACCGGCTTGAGCCGGGTGAAGTGGAAGCGGCTGTTGCGGGAATTGATGGTATTGATGCGGCGGCCGTGGTTGTGCATAAATCAGAAAATGCACTGCAATTGGTATTGTTTATACAAGGCAAAGAAATTGCCGAAGCCGACCTGAGGCTTCAACTGCAAGCACGTGTTCCACAATGGGCAATGCCAAACAGGATTCATTGGTTGGAACAATTACCATTAACCACCAATGGCAAAATTAATTATCAAATCCTGCAGCGATTGGCAGCAGAAACTGCCACTGCTTCAACGGATGAGCGCGTAGAGCTTGCCGATGGCCTTGAGCAGCAGGTTGCCGCTATTTGGCAACAAACGTTGCAATCCAAAACCGTAGCACGTGAAGATAATTTTTTATTCCTGGGTGGTGATTCCCTGACGGCGCTGGCGGTTGTCTCGGCATTGCGAAAACTGGGGTATGCTGCCAGTTCCGCACAATTACTGGCACAACCGCGTTTAAAAGATTTTGTTGCGCTATTGAAGCGTAGTGGCAAAACATTGGTGCGCGATTATCGCCCGCAGGTTGGCGAAACAAGTATTACTCCGATTCAAGGTTGGTTTTTCAGCCAGCCATTAGCGAATCCACAACGCTTTTGCCAATCACTGGTATTTGAAAGCGTTGAACAGCTGGATGTAACGCGTTTGCAGCATGCGCTGGCACAGCTGGTCAGTTATCACGATGAGTTGCGGGCCAGTTTTGTTGTATCTGGCAGCAAGCGCTGGACACAACGTATTGAAGCGGAATCTATTCCGTTGCCGGAAATTGTTGTTGAAACAATTGATGTAAAAAATCTGGATACACACACTGCACTGTTGCAACAGTCGCTGGCCGATCAACTTCGAATTGAACAAGCTCCGTTGTTCCGGGTTGCATTATTAAATAGTGCTGCCGGTTCACGTGTTGTTTGGGTTATCCATCATTTAATTGTCGATACACTCAGCCACAGTTTGTTACTGAATGATTTACATCAGCTCTATGTGAGCGATGCCAATGTCGAATCGGTGTTACCTGGTAAAAGCCTCAGCTATTTTGCGTGGGCAGGACGCTTACAGGATCAGTTAGCAGGAAAAGAGCAGGAATTATTGCAGCCGTGGAAAGCGACCTTGGCTTCTGCCGCAATGGCTCCCGAATTACCGATTGGTAATGGAGCGGAAAGTACATCGCTCGGATTGGAAGAATGTCGTTTTGATGCGCAACAAACGGCGCGCTTATTAAGTCATGCACCGGATTGTTATCATCAGTCACCGGAAGAGTTGGTGTTGGCCGGTGTATATCTCGCGCTGGGACAAACGTTTGGTTCTGCACAATTAGGTATTGATATTGAATGGCATGGCCGCGATGAAATTATCGGTGGAGCAGAGGGGCTGGACCGCACACTCGGTTGGTTTACCAGTGTTCACCCGCTGTTTTTAACACTGCCGGATTTCTCACAGGATTCCGAACATGTGTTGGGAAATTTTTTACGTTATCTCAAAGAGGAACGCGCTGCGGTTCCCGCACGTGGTCGCGATTTCTATGCATTGCGTTATTTAAGCAATCACGACGAGGTCAGAACGGCTTTTCAGAATTACCGTGCGCCTTCAATATTATTTAATTTCTCTGGCGTTGTTCAGCGTTCCACCGGAAGTTGGAAAACCTTGCCGGTAGCAGCGATTGAAATGGGCGAGGGCAACCAGAACCCGTATTTGCTGTCGGTGGAAAGTGAAATTCGCGCTGGTGAATTGATTGTCGGTTTTTATCTGGATAAATCCTGCTGGAACCCGCAGCAAATCGATTCGCTCCAGCGCAATTTGCAAACCTGGTTGAAGGCAATTGTTGAACATTGCACTAATCCTGCAAATCATCAGTGGACGCCTTCTGATTTCCCGTTGGTTGCTCTTACAAATGAAGATGCGGCGGCATTGCCGGAAAATCTCGTCGATTTATTTCCGCTCACGGATATGCAACAAACCTTGTATCGCCACCGCGATACTTACCAGGTGTGGATGCATCATGAATTCAAGCGCAAATTTGATCAGGAAAAATTCCAGGCTGCTGTCGCTGATTGGATAAGTTTGAATGCCTGTTTGCGCACCTTGATTCATACCCGCGCTGACGGCAGTGTTGTGCAAGGTGTTTATTCCAGCCTTCCTCATAAAGTGGAATTGATGAATGTTGCTTCCGGGCAGCGCCAACAAACGGCGAGTGAATTAATTGCCAAAGGTAAGAATGCGCCGGTCGAATTTACCGATCACCCGGCTTATACATTACATGTGCTGGATGCAGGTGAAAGCGCATTTTCGTTGGTGTTATCTATCCATCATATTATTCATGATGGCTGGACGATTGAATTATTGATGGATTCACTCTGGCGAATTTATCGCAGCAAATTGGGTGAGGCAGTTGAATTGCCGGAATCATCATCCACCAGTGTGCGCGATGTTTTTCTGGAACAGCAGCGCATTGCGAATGATCCGCAGTGGAATACTTATTGGTCCAGCGTGCAATGGGCCGATAATTATTGCCAATTGCCAAAACGCGCGGGTGCGAGGGAAGCATCGGGCAATGTGGAATTATTATTAAGTGTTCTGCCAGCAAAAACCGTTACGCAATTGCAACGTAAAGCCAGAGAGCTGGGTTTAACGCTCAACAGTTTATTTATTGCCGGTTTTATTTGTTTAATGCGCTACCTCGGTGGCAGCCATCAAGTACGCGTGGGTTTGATCCAGAATGGTCGCCCGGAAACTATTCCGGATGCCAACCAGATTACTGGATGCTGCGTTAACACCTTGCCATTGGTGGTCGATTTCACTGCACATTCCAGCCTTGAAACCATTCTCTCTACAGTGCAGCAACAATTGTTGGCGTTGCGCGATTGTGCGGTTTATCCGCTGTCCAGTATTCATCAACAAGCGCGCACTCAAATCGAAGGCAATTTATTTGATTGTTTATTTAATATCGAAAGCAGCCACTACGGTGCGGCGAGTGGTGATGAAAAACCTTTGCTGAAAGATGGTTATGAAGCAACCAATTACGGTTTTATTTTTGGCTTGATTGAACAAGCGGGCGAAACAGAAGGTACGTACCGCTATGGTTTGCGCATCGGTTTTGATACTGCGCTTTATGCTCAAGATAAAGTTGAATGCTGGGCCGATTGTTATGCGCATTTGCTGGAATTATTAGCGGATGACACGCAACTGCAGTGGAATCAAATCCAACCGATTCCCGCTATTTATAAAGAAAATATTGCTGCATGGAACCAGACTACAGTTCCGTATCCGGCGGACGTTTTATTGGGCGAGCATTTTGCCGATGTGGTTAAACGCGTACCCGAAAAAATTGCATTGGCCTTCAAGGATATTCGCCTGACCTATGCCGAGCTGGATCAACAAACCGATAAGCTTGCGCGTTTGCTCGCCAGCAAAGGTGCAGCACCGGGTGTAGTGATTGGCCTGGTGGCCGAGCGCTCGCTGGAAATGGTGTTGGGAATTCTGGCGGTTATTCGTTCCGGTGCCGCGTATGTGCCGATTGATCCCCGTTATCCGGAAGATCGCGTCAGCCACATGCTCGAGGATTTGCGTTGTCCGGTAATCCTGTTGCAGAAAGATACTTTCCGCAGTTCTATTCCCGCTGGTTTTGCGGCCGAATTGATCGAGATTCAAAGCGGCGTATCGCATTCACTGCAATTGCCCGCAGTGGATACCAGCACTCATCAAACGCGCCAGTTGGCGTATGTGATGTACACCTCCGGTTCAACGGGTAAACCTAAAGGTGTGATGATCGAACAGCGTTCCATTGTGCGCCTGATCAAAAATGCGCGCGATGTGGAGTTTGATGAGACGGATTGCATTCTTATCACCAGTGCACCCGGATTTGACGTTACTACCTTTGAACTCTGGGGCGCATTATTAAATGGTTTGACGCTCGCCGTTATCGACGAAGATACCTTGCTCGATCCGGTACAACTTGCCCATGAAATTCGCGATAAGCAGGTTACGTTTTTATGGGTGGTTGCGCCGCTGTTTAACCAACTGGTGCAGGCGCGCCCGGATCTGTTTGCCGGGGTGAAACGCATTATGATCGGCGGCGATGCGCTCTCGCCGTATCACATCAACCTTGCGCGCGAACATTCTCCGGGTCTTGCGTTTATCAATGGTTATGGGCCGACGGAAAATACGTCGTTCTCTACTTACCATTTCCTCTCCGAAGCGGATTCGGAAATTATTCCGATTGGTCGCCCGATCACCAACTCAACGGCTTACATTGTGAATCCGGACGGGCATTTGTTGCCTGCGGGTGTGAAAGGCGAACTGTATGTGGGTGGACCGGGTGTTGCGCGCGGTTACTATCAGCGCCCGGAACTGACACAAGAAAAATTTGTACCCAATCCATTCTTTGCCGACGAAGACCAGCTTTATCGCACCGGCGATCTGGTGAGCTGGCGCGATAACGGTTTAATCGATTTTTATGGCCGTATCGATTTCCAAATCAAAATCCGTGGCTTCCGCGTAGAGTTGGGCGAGATTGAAACCGTAATTTTGAACACGGCACCGGTGCGCCAGGCCTTGGTGATGGCGCTCGGTGATGGCAACCAGAAACGCCTGGTGGCTTATCTGGTTCCGGATCAACTGGACCTTAACGACGCCGCGCAAGCCGATAAATTCCGCGAACAATTGCGTAATTCATTACATGCTGAATTGCCGGATTACATGGTGCCGGATGTGATCATTCTGCTGGACGCCATGCCGCTTAGCGCCAACGGCAAAATTGATCGCCCGCGCTTGCCCAAACCGGATCTGGAAAATTTCACCCGCACCCTGGAATTGCCAGCTAACGATACTGAACAGCAGTTGTTGGCGATCTGGAAGGAAGTGCTGAAGCTGGAAGCGATTAGCGTTACCGATGATTTTTATACGATCGGCGGCGATTCGATTATCGCCATTCAGGTTGTGTCGCGCGCGGTGAAAGCAGGGCTCGCCTTATCAACCCGCCGTTTGTTTGAGTTACGCAATATTCGCGCTATCGCCAGTTACCTTAGGCAATCAGACCTTGGGCAATCATCTGTTAGTGGTGAGATTCAAGGGAAAGCCGGTGTTTCAACAATCGAGCAGGAAGCGGTGACCGGTGAGCAGCGTTTGTTGCCGATCCATTGGCATTTTTTCCTGAGCGATTCGACGGATTTACACCATTACAACCAGGCGGGGCGGTTATCGCTGCCGGCGCCGACCACGCTGGAAAATTTGCACCAGTTGCTGGTCGCATTGGTTCAACGTCACGACGCCTTGCGCCTTAAATTCCGCCAGACACCGGGCGGTTGGGTGGCGCGTTACAGCAACGATTTCCTCGAACAACCGGAGCAACTGCGCGAATTGATTCGCGAACTGGATTTGCGCGCGCTGACGGATTCCACCCATGACGAAGTGTTGCAAGCGGCTATCGCAATTGCACAGTCGGGCATCGACCTGAAGAAAGGGGAGTTGTGCCGTTGGTTGTGGGTGCGTGAGCAGGAGGGCGATTCGCTGTACTGGATCATGCATCACCTGATTGTGGACGGCATTTCCTGGCGTACTTTGTTAAATGATTTAAACAGCGCATGGACCCAGCTCGACCAACATCAACCAATCCAATTAGCGGCAAAAACCAACAGTTACCAAGCGTGGGCGAGCCGGCTTTACGAACACGCCCATAGCCCGTCGTTTTTACAGGAACGCCGCTATTGGCTCGATGTGCTGAAACAACCCGGCCGCGTGATTCCGGTGGATACGCAAGATGCTGCCGATCTGACCGAAGCCAATACCCGTTTGTATCGTTTCTCGCTCAGCACAGAGCAAACGCATTCGCTGCTGCATGAAGCCAATCGTTGCTACAGCACATCGATTAATGATTTGTTGCTGTCGTCATTAACGCTGGCGCTGGACCACTGGGCAGGCATTCGCGCATTGCGCATTGATCTGGAAGGTCACGGTCGCGAACCCTTGTTTGACGATATCGACATCAGCGAAACCCTGGGCTGGTTTACCTCGCTCTATCCGGTGCATTTGCAACGTGTAAGCGGCGATACCGGGCAGCAAATCCTGGCGATCAAAGCCATGCTGGCTGCGATCCCTAACAAAGGGATTGGATTTGGTTTGTTGCAATATTTAACGCAAGACGAAGATTTGCTGGAGCTGCTGGCGGAGCAACCTGCGTCTGAAGTGGTATTCAACTATCTGGGACAAATGGATGCCGCTGGCGAGACTGACTGGACCTTTGAAATCCTCGAAACAGGAACCGTCAGTGCCAAGCGCGCCCGTCGTCATACGCTGGGCATCAATGGGTTCGTGAAGGACAAGCAACTGCATATCGCGCTGGATTACAGCACTACCCAGTTTGAAGAGGCGACCATCACGCGTTTCGGTGAAGCGATCCGGCACAGCATCGAACAGGTTATCGAGCACTGCACCACCGGCGGTGATGACGATGGTGGTGTTCCTCCGCGGGAATTTGAGCATCTGGAATTATCGCGCCCACAGCAGCAAGAACTGGAGGCTAATTATCCGGGGCTGGTGAATGCCTATCCGGCAACCTCCATGCAACAGGGGCTGATCCTGGCGACCCAGCGCGATCAGGGAACCGGTGCTTATTTGACCCAACTGCGCATGACGCTGGTGGGATTGGATAAAACCCGCTTTCGCAAAAGCTGGGACCTACTGGTTCAACAGTATTCAGTCCTGCGCACCGCCTTCGTCGATTTGGGCCTGAATTCATTGACCCAGGTGGTTGCGGCGGATGTGGATCTGGATTGGCAGGAAACGGATTGCCCGGTGCTGGCTGGCGAAAGTGCTGATGAACACACCCAACGTTTGGAAAGCCTGTTCGAAGCCGAGCGTCGTCGCCCGTTTAACCTGAACCGCGCGCCGCTGATGCGCTTGCTGTTGGTGCAAACAACGCCCACCGAAACCCAGGTTGCCTGGACTCATCACCACGCTCTGCTGGATGGCTGGTCGATGGGATTGCTGGTGCAAAAACTTATCGCGCAGTACGCGGCATTTGCCCGCATCGGTAGCGCAGGTGATGAACAAAACCCTGCCAATGAGCAGGATTTTGATAAGTACATCCAGTGGTTATCCCGCCGCGATTTATCGGCCGCCAAAGATTATTGGAAAACCTACCTGAAAGGTGTGGAGGCGGGGAGTCGTCTGGTGGCACCGCGCCACTTGCCTGAGCCTGCAGAAACCACCGGCCAGCGCGCCGCCACGCGCAACCTTGATGCGCAAATTAGCGGCAAACTCCAATCCATTGTGCGCACCGCCGGTGTGACCTTGAGTAGCCTGGTGCAATCGGCGTGGGCATTGTTGCTCAGCAAATACACCGGTGAAAAAGAGGTGTTGTTTGGTTATGCCGTTAGTGGTCGGCCGGCGGATCTGGACGGTGTTGAGAACATGGTGGGGTTGTTTATCAACTCCTTGCCGATGCGCCTTACCCTGGAGCCATCCCAACCGCTGGTTGAGTGCTTGAAGCGCGTCCAACAGCGCCAGGCAGAAGCGGAGGAATTCGCTTATGTCGCATTGACGGATATTCAAAAATGGCTGGGTTTGCGCACTGACCAGGCGCTGTTTGAAAGCCTGGTGGTATTGGAAAACTATCCGCTGGATCGCAGTTTGCTGAAGAACTCGCGCCCGGAAGATTTACAACTGCGCGCGATAAAAGGCGTAGAGCAAAATGATTTTCCGCTGAACCTGGTGATTTACCCGGGCGCATCCATCACCGTTAAACTGGCGTATCAATCCCATCTTTATAGCCCGGAAGCGGCCGATACCATCCTTGCGCATTTCTGCGAGTTGCTCGCCAGTATGGCGGAAGGCCAGCTTGCCGACATTGAACACAAATCCCTGGCCGATGTGGGCATGCTTACGCCTGCCGGTGTTAAACAGGCGGTATTTACCTGGAATTACACCCTGACGCCGCTGCCAACGCAAAAGTACCTGTTTGATCTGTTTGAAGAGCAGGCCAGAGCGCAAGCGTCTGCGCGCGCGCTGGTGATGGGGGAAAGTATTTGGACCTATGGCGAGCTGTCCCGCCGGGTTTGGGAATTGGCGTATGGGTTACATGGGGCGGGGATTAAAGCGGGTGATCGCGTGGCGATCATGCTGCCCAAAAGCCCTGACCTGGTGGCAGCGCTGTTGGCTATTATCAAACTGGGTGCAGCCTATGTTCCGGTAGCGACAGATTGCCCCCATGATCGCCTGGAATTTATTGCCCGTGATGCCGGGATCGAGCGGTTGCTCACTAATCGTGAACATAAAATTGCCCTGGCCGATTTGCCGCTGGGTGTGTTGGATATCGATCAGATTAATGCTGACGACACTAAAGACAGCGCCAAACATAAGCAGGCTAATACTGAATCGGGTAAGGAAAACTGGTTAACACCGGATCGCCAGGCCGCTTACGTTATTTACACCTCAGGCACCACTGGCCAACCCAAGGGTGTGGAGATCAGCCATGAAAACCTGATCAACTTTTGCCGTTCCTGCCAGCGCGACCAGTGGATTCTGGCGGGTACCAAAGCTACCCAATTTGCCCCTTTCACGTTTGATGCCTCCGTGGGTGAAACCTTTGCGGTATTGCTGGCCGGCGCTGAATTGCATTTGCTGGGGGATAGCCTGATCCAGAACCCGGACGCAGTCGGGCAATACCTTCAGGATAACAACATCGGTTTTGCTGCGTTTCCGCCGCCGTATCTGGAACAAATTCCGGTTGACTATCTGCCCGCCGAATTAACGCTGGTAACGGCTGGTTCAGCACCTGGCCTGGAGTGGGTTCGGATCTGGGGCGAGCGTTGCCGTTACATCAACGCCTATGGCCCGACCGAAACCACGATCCTGTCTTCATGCTGGCATTTTGATGGCGAGGCAATTCGCAAGAAGACGTTGCCTATCGGTAGCCCCATCGCTAATACCCAGCTTTACGTGGTCGATCAATACAATCAGTTGTGCCCGCCCGGCGTGATCGGGGAAATCCTGATCGGTGGGGCTGGCGTTGCCCTGGGTTATTTGAATCGCGCCCAGCTTACTGTCGAGAAATTTATTGCTGACCCATGGCGTCCGGGCAATCCGGTTTATCGCACTGGTGACCTGGGGTATTGGCTGGCGGATGGGACTATTGAGTTCGCCGGCCGTCGCGACAATCAGGTGAAGATCCGCGGTTTCCGTATCGAGCTGGGCGAAATTGAATTCCAGTTACGCGAGGTCAGCGGTGTTGGCCAGGCGGCGGTCGTTGTTAAAGGCGAAGGCGCTGAAAAGCAGTTATTGGCCTGGGTTGTTCCTGAAGAGAAGGCCAATGATTCAATCAATGACCCCATCGAGTTTGTCACTGCGATTCGCACAACATTGCGCAGCAAACTGGCGGATTACATGATCCCACAGGGCTTTATGGTGATTGACAGCCTGCCGCTGACCGCTAACGGCAAAGTCGACAACAAAGCCTTACTCGCCGCCGATATAGAGCCAATCTACGAAGGCAGTTACCTCGCGCCCACCACGCCGCTGCAAAGCAAATTGTGCGAGATCTGGGCGAACCTGCTGAATGTGGATGTCGCCAAACTCGGGATCAACGCCAACTTTTTTGATATCGGTGGTCACTCCTTGCTCGCGATGCGCATGGTGAGTGAAATCGGTCGGGAGTTGCAGGTGCAAGTGGCGGTGAGTGATGTATTCGCGCTTGGCACTATCGCTCGCCTGGCTGGAAAACTGGAACAGCAGGAAGCTGCGGTTGAGGTTATCCAGCCAGTGGATAGATCCGGCCTGTTGCCCGTTTCATTTTCCCAGCAGCGCTTGTGGTTTATTGATCGCCTTGAAGGCGGCAGCGCGCAATACAACCAACCCATCGTATTGCGCTTGAGCGGAGCGCTGGATAAAGCGGCATTGCAGGCAGCGCTCGACGGTGTTGTTGCGCGCCATGAAGTGCTTCGTACCACGTATTCCGCCCATGACGGCTTGCCGAAGCAGCAAGTAAATTCGGCGTGTTCATTCCCGATTATCCATCACGATTTGCTGGGGTTACCGCAGCCACAGCAAACCATTGAAGTAGATGCACTGGTCGACAAAGAAGCGAATACGCCTTTCGATTTGAGTGCAGATTTGATGGTACGCGCTCGTCTGTTGGTACTGGCAGAACAGGAATCGCTACTGTTGCTGACCTTGCATCACATCGCGTCCGATGGTTGGTCGCTGAGCGTATTTACCGACGAATTTGTAAGCCTCTATGAAAGCGCGCTCCACGGAAAAGAAAATTCCCTGGCACCGCTCGCGCTCCAATACGGCGATTATGCCCATTGGCAACGCACCCATATGCAGGGTTACGCCCAGGCGTTGCATCGCGATTATTGGCTGGAGCAGTTGCAAGGTTTGCCGCAAGTGCATTCATTGCCGCTGGATAAACCACGCCCGGCCACCCAAAGCTATAACGGCGCCGCTATTACCCGTGAATTAAACCCGGCGCTTACCCAAGCGCTCCGGGGATTGGCCCGCCAGCAGCATGCAACCCTGTTTATGCTGATAAACGCAGCGTTTATCTCATTTTTGCGTGCCTATACCGGTGCGGATGATCAGGTGATTGGTACCACCATCGCTAACCGTGAGCAGTCTGGCGTTGCGGGGTTGATTGGCTTTTTCGTCAACACCCTGGTATTGCGCAATCGCCTTGACCCGGCAATGACGTTTACAGCGTTATTGGCCCATTGCAAAACAGTATCGCTGGAAGCCTACGCCCATCAGGAAATGCCGTTTGATTTACTGGTGGAAGAGCTGCAACCCGAGCGCAGCCTGGGTTACAACCCGGTTTTCCAGATCATGTTGTCGCTGGAGAATATCGATAACCGGCGCGAGCTGGACATGGGGGGAGTTAAGTTATCGGTAGTGGATTCCGCGCCGGTGACAACCAGCCAGTTTGACCTGACGCTGGATATCCACGAAGGCGAAGACCAACTCGTGTTGAGCTGGAGCTACGCGACCGACCTGTTTTACGCCGCGACTATTGAGCGGATGGCAGCGCATTTTGAGCACCTGCTCAGTGCCATTGTGGCCAACCCCGAATTGCCCCTGTACCAGATTAATCGCCTCGCAGATGACCAGCGCGCGCACCTGTTGTATTCGCTCAATAACACCGATCAGCCCGGGCTATTTAAAACCACCTGGCCGGAATGTTTCCTCGCCCAGGCCCATAAAACGCCATTGGCTATCGCGGCCCAGTGCGATGACCACCAGTTAAGTTACGCCGATCTGGAAGTGACCACGCGCCATATCGCGCTGCAGTTAAATGCCTTGGGCGTCGGGCACCAACGGCTGGTTGCGCTGCTGGATTATCGCGGCCTGGATCTGCTGGTAATGATGATTGCGGTGTTGCGTGCGGGCGCTGCGTACGTGCCCCTGGACCCGAACCAACCGCAAGAACGCTGGCTGACCATCCTTACCGAGGCCAATCCGGATTTGCTGGTGTGCGGCAATTTGTTGCAGGAGCAGGAAGCCAATATCTCCAGCCAATGGCAGTCGGAAAAAGTCCTGGCGATGGCCGACATCGGCCAGATTGAATTCAACCCCGGTGCCAGTTTGCCGGAGGTTGCGCTGGATGATCTGGCCTATGTGATTTACACCTCCGGTTCCACCGGTAAACCCAAAGGCGTGATGATTGAACATCGCGGCATGATCAATAACATGCTGTCGAAAGTGGATCCGCTCTCACTGGGCGAGAGCGATGTGATTGCCCAAACCGCCTCCCAGTGTTTCGATATTTCCGTCTGGCAATTCCTGACGGCGGTAATTCTGGGCGCGAAAGTGTGCATTATTACCGACGCTACCGTGCGCGATCCGCAAGCGATGGTAGAGCAGCTCGCCGCGCTGGAAGTCACCATCTGGGAGCCGGTTCCTTCCGTAATCCAGGCGGTATTGCCGTTACAAAAACCATTGACTGCGATGCGCTGGGTGATGCCCACCGGGGAAGCGCTCAATGCCCAGGTCGTTGCGCGCTGGTTTGAGCTGTATCCGCATATTCCGCTGATGAATGCCTACGGCCCCGCCGAATGTTCCGATGATGTGGCCTTTCAACGAATGGATGGCCCGGTAGAGCGGGTATTGATCGGCACGCCGGTTGCCAATGCCTATTTGCACGTGGTGGATGATTTCCTGGAGCTGGTGCCCATTGGTGTGACCGGTGAGCTGGCGATTTCCGGCGCGGTAGTAGGGCGCGGCTATCTGAATCTTCCGCAACAAACCGAGCAGCAATTCCGCGTTAATCCTTACGCGCGCCACGAACTGGACCAACGTTTGTACTTGACCGGCGACCTTGTGCGCCGCGTTGCCGATGGTGGACTGGAATACATTGGCCGCAAGGATTTCCAGGTAAAAATTCGCGGTTTCCGTATCGAGCTGGGCGAAATCGAAGCCCGCTTGCGCGAACATCCAGCGGTTGGTGATTGTGTTGTCGCCGCCGTTGAGCGATCGCCCGGTAACCAGCAACTGGTTGCTTATGTGGTGGCCGTCGCGGCAGTCGACAACGAAGCGCTCCATCAGCATTTACAACATTATTTGCCGGATTACATGCTGCCCAAAGCCATCGTCCGGTTGGCGGCATTACCACTTACACCCAATGGCAAAGTGGACCGCAAAGTCTTGCCAGCACCGGAACCTGAAGCCTGGCAAACAGCGTCTTATGTTGCTCCGGTTGGCGCTACAGAAACCCTGTTGGCCAGCCTGTGGGGGAAAATACTGAACCTGCCCCAAGTGGGCAGGGAGGACAACTTCTTCCGTCTGGGCGGACATTCGCTGCTTATTATCCAGATGATCGATGCCCTGCGCGAACAAGGCCTGACTGCCGCTGTGCGCCAGGTATTCGAAACGGAAAACCTGGCCCAACTCGCCGCATTAATTGATAGCAACCAGCAGCAGGATGCTTTTGTTGCTCCGCCCAATCTCATCCCGTCGGGCTGCACCCAACTCACGCCAGAGTTATTACCACTGATCGATCTGACCGCCAAGGAATTGGATTCTATCGTCCAGGCCTGCCCTGGCGGTGCAGCGAATATCCAGGATATTTATCCGTTAACGCCGCTGCAGGAAGGCATCCTGTTCGATCATTTGCTCAGCGATTCAGGCGATACCTACCTGGCCTCGGTATTGCTCGCCTTTGATAGTCGCCCGCTGCTGGATACCTATGTCGGTGCGCTGCAACACCTGGTTAATCGCCATGACACCTTGCGCACGGCGATTTTGTGGGACGGGTTGCCCAGAGCGGTACAAGTCGTGCTGCGGGACGCGCCGGTTCATCTGGAAATCCTTACACCGGAAAGCGGAATAGTGGCGATTGATCGCCTCAAAGGACAAATGGAGTTGGAAGGGCGCCATATCGATCTTACGCGTGCGCCGATTCTTACTCTGGTCGCCGCGCAAGAGGAGCACAGTGGCCGCTGGTTACTCCTGCAACAGCAACACCATATTGTGTGCGATCAGGTATCCATGGGCATTGAGTTCCGGGACATCCTGGCGTTTTTGCAGCAGCAGGAAGATTCACTGCCCGAGCCAGTGGCTTACCGCGAATTCGTTGCCCAGGGGATTCACAAGGCAACGCACTTTAACTATGAGAATTACTTCCGCGAAAGCCTCGCCGGTATTGATGAACCAACCGCACCCTTTGGTTTGCTCGATATCCATCGCGCTGATCGCCACACCGAAGAACTTGAGTTAGCACTGGACCCACAACTTGCCCAGCGCCTGCGCGCCTGCGTGCGCAAACTGGATACTACGCCGGCCGCGTTTTTCCACGTGTTGTGGAGCCTGGTGTTAGCCAAATGTTGCAATCGCGATGACGTGGTCTTCGGCACCGTAACGTCCGGACGGTTGCAGGGCACCCGGGGCGTAGAAAACATCTTCGGTTTGTTTATCAATATGCTGCCGGTTCGCTTTTCCATGGCCGATCTCAGCGTGGCGGATGCACTGAAACTCGCCCATAAAAAGCTGGTTGAATTACTGGATTATGAACAAGCGCCGCTGGTAAAAACCCAGAGCTGTGCCGATCTTCCCGCGTCAACGCCGTTGTTCAGCGCTGTATTGAATTTCCGCCATGAAGATCCAACCGGTATTGATCCGTTGCGGCTATTCCCTGGTATTGACGTGCTCAGCGCGCCGGGCGATATCAGTAACTACTTGTTCGATCTTTCTATCACCGATCGCGGCGATGATTTTGTGCTCACCACCAGTATTGCCAGCGATATAGGTACCCAACGAGTGATGGACTATATCTTGCGGGCGGCGGAGGAACTGATCGTTGCGCTGGAAACGGCACCGGCGAAATTATTGCTCTCCCTGCCGGTGGTAGGGCAATCCGAAGAGCAGCAACTGCTCGCGGATTTCAATCATCCCTTACAACCTGAGTTGTTCAGCCAGACCTGGCCGATGCTGTTTGCCGAACAAGTTGCACGCCACCCGACACGCATCTTGGCGGAATGTAATGGCAAAGCCCTGAGTTATGCGCAGCTCTACACCGAGTCTGAAAAACTCGCCCAGGCGCTGCGTACCCGGGGTATCGGACCGGGCCAGATTGTTGGCTTGCTGGATGAACGCGATCTCGATCTGTTAATCATGATTGTTGCTGTTCTCCGCGCCGGTGCAGCCTACTTGCCACTTGATCCGACCCAACCGGAACAGCGCTGGGTAGAAATCCTGAACGACGGGCAACCCGATTTGCTGCTTATCGGTAAACAATTCGGCGAGCGTAAAACCTGGCTGGAGCAGCATTGGAATTCAGGGGCAGTAGCAGGGCTGGAAGAACTTGCTTCGACCAAGCTTCCATCGTCACCCGAACCTTTGCCGTCCGTTGCGCTGGATGATCTGGCGTATGTGTTGTTTACCTCCGGTTCGACCGGCAAGCCCAAAGGTGTGATGATCGAGCATTTGGGCATGATCAATAACATGCGCGCCAAAATTGTGCCGCTGGGATTGAGTAATCAGGATGTTATCGCTCAAACCGCATCGCAATGCTTTGATATTTCCGTATGGCAATTCCTGATCGCGCCCATCCTGGGAGCGAAAGTGGTCATTGTTAAAAATGAAACCACACGTGATCCACAGGCGTTGCTCGATTGCCTGGCCAATACCGCCGTTACGATTTGGGAGCCGGTGCCTTCAGTCATACAAGCACTCTTGCCATTGAAGCAACCGCTGCCTGCATTGCGTTGGGTAATGCCAACCGGTGAAGCCCTGTCTGCCAATGTGGTGGAACAGTGGTTTGCGCAATATCCGCAAGTACCGCTCATGAATGCTTACGGCCCGGCGGAATGTTCGGATGACGTTTCTTTCCAACCAATTCATGCCCCCGTTGCGCGGGTATTTATTGGTAGCCCTGTTGCTAATGCGCGCTTGCATGTTGTGGATAAACATCTCTCGTTGTTGCCCGTAGGCGTCATTGGTGAACTGGCGATATCCGGCCCGGTAGTAGGGCGTGGTTATCTCCATCGCCCGGAATTGACGGCAGAAGTATTCAAGGCAAATCCTTTCGCGCTTAACGAACAAGACGCTCGCTTGTATTTAACGGGCGATTTGGTGAAGCGCCATGATGATGGAAATCTCGAATACATCGGCAGAAAAGATTTCCAGGTGAAAGTGCGCGGTTTCCGCATCGAGCCAGGAGAAATTGAAAATCGCCTGGCGCGACACCCACAAATTCGCGATGCCGTGGTGATGGCGCGTACCAATGCGCAGGGCGATAAATACCTGGCTGCTTATGTGAGTCCAAAGCAAACCGGAAAATTCCCGACACGCGAAACACTAATGGCTTATCTGGAACCGCAACTTCCCGATTACATGGTGCCGGGAATTTACGTAAATCTTGAAGCAATGCCGCTCAACCATAACGGCAAAGTTGATCGCAAGGCATTACCCGAGCCGGAAATCGAAACGGTTGCACGTGCAAGTTTCAGCGCACCGCAAGGTGAAGTTGAACACGTTGTTGCACGCATATGGCAAAACCTGCTCGGTATTGAGCGCGTAGGACGTGACGATAATTTCTTTGATCTGGGCGGTAATTCAATTCTGATTATTCGCATGCTCAGCGAACTAAAAGCCGAAGGCATAACCTTGCGCGCCAGTGATATCTATCAGCAACCGGTATTAAAAGTGTGTTGCAGCCATGTAGTGTTGGCCAAACGCAATCTGGATAACTGGTTGCAAGATATTAAGCATGAAAAAGTGCAAGTAAAATCGGGTAGCAAATCGGCATCGGTATTGCTCGTTGATCGTCGTCATTCAACATCCATAGAGATATTGAAATCTATTCTGGGCGATGAATCAGCCGCAAAAATACCGGATTTCGTACGCTATTGTGATGATCCTGTTGCGTTGGCACATACTATTCGCCAAAAAGGTTTGGCAGCGCTGCCTGAGTATTCATCAGCGACTGCAGCAGGAAAAATTATTAAAGACCTCGATGCACAACTGGATGCGTTTGAACACATGCTAATCGGTGGTGAGATCGAAGAAGCATTCCGGTTTAGCCCCATGCAAGAAGAATTGTTGCAATGGAAAACGCGCGATGACTTTGAATGGCTTTCATTGCATGGTTGGTACACGGCAACAGAACTGCGCACCTCATTTAATTTATTGATGAACGAACAAGATCTATTACGTTCATTATTGGATGAGAAAAATCAACAGTGGAAATTGATTAGTAGCGCTTCGCTAAAAGCAAATTTCCCGTACATTGATTTGTCGGCGTTCACTGATAGCGAAGCGACTGACCTTATGAAGCGTATGTTCAAAAAAATACGCGAGAAAAAAACCAAATCTGTTTTGCCTTACATGGGGACATGGATAAAACGATCAGATACCCTGCATCAATTAATGATGTTTGATGACCATTTTATTTCTGATGGAACCTCATCATTATTGCTGCAGCAGCGATTGGAATATCTGGTGAAAGGCAAACCTTATCAACCCAATGCCCGCTATCGCGATTACATCAACAGTGTGTGGAGCAAAACAGATACCACCGCTGCACAAATCGCAGCAGATACATTAGCGCTCGAACAAACATCCGCCATGGTGAAAGTTACCAATAAATTGCTGGAAGAGCGTAAATCCCAACCCTTGCGTAGCGTCCTGTTAAAAATTCCGATGCAGGAACATTTGTCGGAAGTGGATCAGGCATTTCATTGGTTTAAACATTGGGTGACGGATTTGCTTGGCGCTGAATCCTTCGTAATGATCATGAATCATTATGGCAGGAGAATTGGTGCGACAAACTATTTCGACCAAATCGGATTATTTATGGATAAAGTCCCATTTTTAGTCGAATCCGAAACAAAATTGCAGTCAATTGGTAACAAAATAGAACTGTTGATTAAGAATGGCATTAGTTACATGGCACTTGAAAAGTCCGGACATAAGATTTGCCAGGATGCATTTCCAGGCCTGCGTCATGAAATATTATTCAATTATGAAGGAGAGCTGGGTGAATACGACCAAATGCAAGCATTATTAGCCGAACAAAAAACGGAAGAGAAATTAAAGGACTTCTGTGGCGTTTTATTTGAAGCATACAGTCAGGACGGTGACCTTGTTATTCACTGCGCCTTCCGCGGAAATTCAGCGGCTGAAAAACGCTTACTCCAGGTTATTCCAGGGAAAATCCTTAATGCGCGAAGCACTAGTCGCAGCTGGCTTTCCAGATTTATATAGCAGGCATAGGTGAGCTATGAAATATTCAATAGAAGTAAATGATTTACGCAAAAACTATAACGGCTTTGAAGCAGTAAAAGGCGTTAGCTTTGCCGTTAAGCAAGGTGTTTGTTTTGGTATCCTGGGGCCGAATGGTGCGGGTAAAACATCATTGTTGGGAATGATTGAGGGTGTTACCCCAATCAGTTCCGGTAGCATCAAAGTATTGGGAATGGATGTAAAAACCCAGATCAAACAAATCCAGCCTCATATCGGTGTTCAGTTGCAACAAAACAACTACTTCGAATTTCTCGATGTGGGCCAGTTGTTGAATTTCTACAAGGAGCTTCGCTCTGCCAATGGCCGTAAAGTTACCGGCGCATCGGTTGATGAGTTGCTGGAGCAATTAAATCTCAAGGATAAAAAGAAATTCAAAGTAGAAGAATTATCGGGCGGGCAAAAGCAACGTTTATCTATTGCAATTGCATTGCTGGAAGATCCACAAATTCTATTTTTGGATGAGCCGACTTCTGCACTTGATCCGCATAGCCGTCATGATGTCTGGGCGTTCATTGAACACATTAAAAAAGACCCGAAAAAAACCATCATTCTGACTACCCATTACATGGAAGAAGCTGAAACTCTGTGTGATGAGTTAATGATCATGAGTGAAGGCAAGATTATTTCCCAGGGTGCGCCTTATGAATTAATCAGTGCATTGAGCCCGCACCACGATATCCAATTGCAATTCGGACGTGGCCAGTTCAGCCCTGATTACATGGTAGAGCTAACCGACATCATTGATTATCGCTGGGAGAGTGAGTCCAACCAATTGACGATAAAGACGGCCCAATTTAACCAAACGCTTAAAGAAATACTGGGTGTGAGTGAAAACAAAAAAATCGACATTGTGAACTTCAATGTGATTAAACCAAACCTTGAAGATGTGTTTCTCTCCACCACTAAAAAGGATCTCGTAGAATGAAAAAGACCTGGATATTTTTCAAATTAAGAATGTTGCAATTAAAGTCCGATAAAACTGCATTGTTCTTTTGTTATGTTCTCCCCGTGTTGTTGTTGTTGGGTATTGGTTATCCATTGCAATTACAAAGCGATCCCAAAATAACGCTTTATTATCAGGACGAAATCCAGTCCGATGTGAGCCGCAGCTTCCTTGATAAGCTACGCAATATCTCAGTGGTTGAATTGATTGAGTATGACATCAAGAGTGGAAATCTGGATCAAGAGATCAGTGAAAACAAGGTCAAGCGCGTATTGCAGTTATTGCCAGAGGGAAAGCAACCCGTTTTTCACGGAACCAATGTGGTTGAGTCGGTTTCTGCATCGACAGAAGACAATCCGGAAATGAATATTTTCCTCAGTAAAAACAATATTGATGAAAACCGCATAGAAAACGTCGCCTTGGCAGGTATTGTCAATAGCGCGCTCACCAACGAAAAGCAACCTGAAGTAGGGGAGTACGTGTTGGCCAGTGACCGTATGTCATCTTATTTAGTGACGCTGTTACCGGGTCTTATTGGTATGACATTGATGATCATCGGCCTTAACGGTTTTGGCGGTGTTCTCATCGAAGAAGAGCATCGCGGATTGTTCAAAAATTTAAAAACGGTAGATATTTCGCCGGTTCCTTTTTTATCAGGATTATTTTTGTCGCGCCTATTGATTTGCTATTCCGTCGCCGTGGCGTTGTGCTTGATGGCTTCATTGGTATTCGATATCAGCTTTTCTTTCGATATTCCTTTATTTGCGTTAATAGTTACCTTGGGTAGCGTGGCATTCCTGGGTATAGGTTTGGTCATTGCCGCCATTAGCCCGTCCACTACCGCGTTCAACGGCATAGTTAATTTTGTGCAATTGCCATTTATTATTTTGGGTGGCGTATTTGTATCCATCACCAAATTTCCGGAGTGGTTGCAATACATTTGTATGTTTATTCCGTTGGCGCAACTCAATGCCGCCATGCAAAAAGTTCTTTTTGAATCAATGACGCTGTCAAATATTGGCGATTTGGGTGTTGAATTATCAATACTTACCGCCTGGTGCGTGGTTAGCCTGGTTATCGCTCGACTTAAATTTAATTGGTGAAGTAATTTTTAATGAAGCCGGTAATGAAAGACAAACCAGTAATGAACAAAAAGCTAGCCAGAAACGAAAAAAAGTATTTTTTTTTAGCGAGAAAATGGCATCTGTATTTGCCCATTATTTTGTTAGGTTTTTCTCACGTTGCATCCGGTGAAACAAGCGAAAAAGAGATACAACCTGTTACAGATATTTTTGACGACGTAGGACTAACATACGACAACCCATATCAGGAAAAAATGTTGTGGGGTGGCAACCGAAAATTTATTTATCAACAGGATTTTGCGCGAATTTTATCGGCTCCAACGGGTACCGCTACAAACCGTTCTTCGCTCAGGTTTCAATGGAATAAGGTGGCAGGTCAGTATTATTTTAATGCTGATATAAAACCGATTGTTTATTGGAATGGTGATGATTCAATTAACGGTGACCGGTCAAGCGATACCGATTTTAAAATTAAAGAACTGTATGTAAAGGGAAGTTTTGGTAATACCACAATCATGGTGGGCGACAAAATTATTGTTTGGGGGGAATCGGATTCTACGGCAGTTACCGATGTAATTAGTCCGCAGAATATCACCGACCTGGTTTTTACCAGCCTCGATGAGTCCCGGATTTCACAAACCATGTTAATTGTGGAGCATTACATAAATAGCACCCAGTTTAGTTTGATTATTAACCCTGACATTGAAGTTGATGAACAACCATTAGTTGCACAAGGACAAGAGCAAGCCGTTGTAAGCCGTATGGATGACAAGGATGCCGAGATCGGGATTAATTTCAAAACAGTGATTGGCAATGGCGATTTTTCTGTGATGTTGGCTGATTTAACTGATAATCAGGGTGTGGATGTGTTAATAAAAAATCCGGATATGACTATTGGAGTCACCGAGAATTTTTATAAAAACTATTTGATGGCCGGTGCGGCTGCCAATCTTAACTTTGGTGATATAGCGTTAAAGTTGGAGCTGGCGTACAACAAAGATCGCGCACAAGAACTTAACCCGGATAGGTTTGATGATCAAAAATATCCCTACGGTTACGGCATTAGCGATGAGGTTCTGTTTGCTGCCAATATTGATTATCAGGAAAACGGTGTTCGCGATTGGAGTGCCGGGATTTTACACTCAAGGTACGAATCAGATCGAAGTAGTTTTGTTCTGGATGAGGGTAGCTACAACGAGTTATTTTTTGGCGTAACTAATAAGTTGATGCATGAAAATTTAACCGTTGGAATTAACTACCAGCATACATTGGAGACAAAAGCAGCGATTTCACAACTTTCTTTCCGCTACAGCTTTTCCGATGACTTGGCCTTGCAGTTGGATTTTTTTGATTTAAGAAAAATTGGCGGCACGTTTAACCAAACGAGTGCGATCACACGCCTTACTTACAGTTTTTAAACTATTACATAGCGCAACGCATAAAATTAAAGGAGCTATTCCATGACTGCGAACAACGATATTTTTTCTCTTCACGAATCCAAGGTGCGCTCCTATTGCCGTGCTTTTCCAACCGTATTCACAAAAGCCAAAGGAAGCTTGCTGTTTGACGAATATGGCAATGAATATATAGATTTTCTGTGCGGCGCTGGTGCCGTTAACTTTGGCCACAACAATCCAATCATCAAGGAAAGTATTATCCAGTATCTGGAAAATGATGGTTTGGTGATGGGGCTGGATTTCCATACGCAAGCCAAACGCGAATTTATTCGCAAATTTAATGAGCTGGTGCTGATGCCAAGAGGTTTGGCGTACCGCATGCAATTCACCAATCCCACTGGTACCAGCGTGGTTGAATCTGCTATTAAACTGGCAAGAAAATATACCGGGCGCGAAAACGTTTTTGCATTCACCAATGGCTACCATGGAATGACCGGCGTTTCCTTGAGCCTTACCGGTAACCGTGGCAATCGCCAGGCCATCTCCTATAGCAATGTGACCCGTCTTCCCTTTGATAAATACCTCGGCAGTGGCTTCGACGAGCTGTCGTATTATCGAAAATTACTGCGCGATAACAGTTCAGGCATCGATCTTCCTGCCGCGATTATTTTGGAAACTGTTCAAGGCGAAGGTGGAATCAATGTTGCCAGCGAAAAATGGTTGCGTGAAATTGCTGAATTAGCGCAGGAATGTGGCGCTTTGTTAATTATTGATGATATTCAAGCGGGTTGTGGTAGAACCGGAAAGTTCTTCAGCTTTGAACGCGCGGGTATTAAGCCGGATATCGTTTGTTTATCCAAATCTATCGGTGCATTTGGTGTTCCTATGTCACTGCTGTTGTTTCGCGAAGATCTTGATGTATGGAAAGTTGGTGAAGATATAGGCACCTTTCGTGGAAATAACATTGCCTTTATTGCAGCAGCAAAAATGCTGGACACCTATTGGAATGGTTTTGACTTTGAATTGGACATTGCTGAACGTGCCGTCATTGTAAAAGAATTCGCCCAGGGTTTAGCGGATACCTATCCTGAGCTGATTAAAGAAAGCCGCGGTATTGGCTTGATGCAAGGTATCGAGTTTTACGATGAAACTCTGTGTGCAGCGATTAGCAAAAGTTGTTTTTCAAATGGGCTTGTTATTGAGAGAAGTGGTGAGCGAGATCAAGTGTTAAAAATTATGCCGGCTCTCACTATCGGGCTTGATGAATTACATAAGGGTTTGCAAATAATCGATCTCTCATTGGGGCAGGTTATTGCAAAGCTCGCTGCGACTCAAAATATCGAGCGCGAATTGTCTAGCGTGGTTGCTAGTTAATAGTCGTTCGTTAGCAGTTTAAATCATTATTTGAAATTTTCGGGCTCATTGAATTTTTTATATTCAATGAATAAGGAGCTTTTTATGTCGCATTTTGTACGGGGCACTGTCGCAACACTGATTATTGCCTCCTCGCCTTTTGTTTATAGTGCAGAAAACGTTGCACCGGCGGCAGCAACTGCTCCAGCATCAGAAACCGGTGATGAGGTTCAGGAAGTCCTTGTGTTTGGTTTGCGTAAGGCGAGCTACACGGTAATTACGGAAAATACTGAAAAGCTTGTGAATATGCCTGGTTCCTTTGGTGATCCCCTGGGCGCAGTAAGTGCATTACCTGGCGTCATTATTCCGCGCGATGGCGGTTCGCCGGCAGTGAGAGGGGGAGCACCTGAAGATAACAGGTATTACGTTGATGGTATGCCGGCCGGGTATATTTTCCACGATTTCAATACCTCTATTTTTGACGAAAATGTTATTCAGGACTTTCAATTATTTTCTGCCGGTTTTGGTGTGCAGTATTCACAAGCAACCGGTGCAATCTTTGATATTCGTCTGCGCGACCCTGAAAACAAGGATTTAAGTACAAAATTAAGCGCGTCATTTTTGCGGGCGGGAGTTTTTGTTGAAAGTGGCATTACCGACAATTCCGCATTTTATCTTTCTGCGCGTAAGGGCTTGTTGCAATACTTTATTTCTGAAGATGATGAGCCGGATGATGACGGTTTACGTATTATTTCTCCACCTGAAGACAACGATTACCAGTTTAAATATAAATGGGATATTAACTCAGAGCACAGCATTTCCTTTAGCCTTGCAGGCGCCAATGATTTTGTGGAGGCCGAGTTTACCGAGCTGGCCGATGATGTGCAGAAAAACCCGGATTTTGCTGGCGACGCCAAAGTGGATAAGAAGTTTAATAGTGGCGGGTTGAACTATGAATATGCTGCTGAGTCTGGTGCCCAATTCAGGCTGACATTGGCGAAATATGCTGATTCCGAACTAGTAACCTGGGGTGATGATTATTCTCTGGAATTGCAATTGGACAGTGAGCTGGCGCGTGCGCAATACACCATCCCCCTCGGTGATAGCGGACATCGCTTGGGAATGGGCGTGGAATATAATGAAAAGGTTTATGATTATTCTGCGCGCATGATTCATTTTGTTTGCACCGATTTTGATGTGGATTGCCAGGATGGAAGAGGTGAATTGATTGATACCAGCGAAGAGTTATCCGTTGCTGAAAGTAGTATCTATCTACTTGATAACTGGCAAGTTACTGATCGCGTCAACGTAGAAGTAGGTGTGCAACGTAGCGGTAATGATTACACCGACGATTATTTTGTTAATCCACGCGCATCCCTTTCATGGGGTTTGACTGATTCATTTACCCTGATCAGTTCTGCCGGTGAATATAATCGCACGCCGGATGTAGATACCATTCTTCGCGTTGTGGGTAACCCTGAGCTTCATGCGCTGGAAGCCAAACATTTTACCTATGGTTTCAAAAATGAGTTCAATGATTATTGGAGCGTTATCATTGAGGGATATCACAAGGAATTGACTAAACTTCCACTGGCTCTTAATAGCGGTGAGCCTGATGCGAATTTGTTTTACACCAATGATGTTGAAGGTGAGGTGAATGGTGTTGATTTAATGCTGAACAAGAACCTTTCCAACAAATGGTTTGGTTGGGTTTCAGTGAGTTATACGGAAAGTGAACGCACCAATTTAAGAACTGGAGAAACCAGAACGTATACATTGGATACACCTTGGTTGGTAAATCTTGTTGCAAATTATCAGCTAACACCAAAATGGAACGCCGGCTTTAGATTTAATTATCGTAGCGGTGAAGCTACTACCAAAATTATTGGTATCCAACCAAACCCCGATTTTCCGGATAAATATATTCCCATCTACGGTGAGGCTTTTGGTTCACGTCTGCCACCCTATACAAGATTGGACGTGCGTTTTGAACGCGACCTTGTGATGTTTGGCAAGGAATCGAGTTTCTTCATCGATATTCTGAATGTTCTCAATCGTGAAAATGTTTCCCAACGGGTATTGGATTACGAAAAGGTAAACGATACAGGTGAACTGCATCAACGCGATAGCGTCGACATGGGGGTTTTCGGCTCCCTTGGTGTCTCAATAGTCTTGTAATTCAGCAAGCGCTCTTTCCATAAAAAAATATTGAAACCCATCCGCGGCTCCTACAGAGCGGATGATGCTTTCGTACGCACGTTTTATTCATCCAGTTAACACCGAACCAGGAGGTTTCCAATGAAATTTTTTTCGAGGCTTCACTTAAATTTACCTGAATCCGGGACTGCTAATTTTTTCCCTGGAAAATTCTTGAAAATAATATTTTGCACAATCCTTTGTTTTTTGGTCGCTTCCTGCGAAGAAGATATGACAAAAAAAGGCGCACTAGTCCCCAAGACAGTCGATGAAGATAAACAACTTCCATCGTTGAGTATTAATGGAACACAGTTGCATGTGGAAACCTATGGAAACAGGAATGATCCTTTACTGGTTGTTCTCCATGGTGGCCCGGGTGCGGATTACCGTTCAATGTTGAAAGTGCAAGAACTGGCAAAACAAGGTTTTTTTGTAGTGTTTTATGATCAGCGTGGTTCAGGCTTATCTAAACGTGAAAGCCGGGGACATTATGAAGGCAGGGATATTGTGCAATTATTCATTGATGACCTTGATGCGTTAATTGATTATTTTCATGTGTCGCCCCGGCAAAAAATATTTCTCCTGGGGCACTCCTGGGGGGCAATGTTAGCCACTGCTTATATCAACCAGAACCCTTATAAAATCAGCGGTGCAATTCTGGCTGAACCGGGTGGTTTAACCTGGAAACAAACAGAAGATTATCTGGAGCGATCCAACAAAATAAAATTTTTCTCCGAAGCATTAAATGATGCAACTTTCGTGGAACAAATATTTGCAGGACGAAGCGAGCATGAAATTCTGGATTACAAAGCCTCTTTCTTTTCTACATATGAAAATGCACCGGGAAACACTATCGGCAACCCGTCAAATTATCCATTTTGGCGCAATGGAGCAGTCGTTTTTAGTGAGACAATCGATTATGCCGAAGACCATGGATTTGATTTCACAACGAATCTTGACAAATTCACACCGCAAATTTTATTTCTCTACAGTGAAAAAAATAAAGCTTACGGTTTAGGTTGGGCAGATAAAGTGGCAGCACCTTATCCCAATAGTGAGATAGCCTTAATAAAAGGTGCAGGGCATGAAATGATTTATTTTGCCTGGGATAATTTTTATCCGCTGGCTGCCAACTATTTGAATCAGATGAAATAGTAAGGGAGTACAGATATGAAATTAGCATCTACTATCGCGTTACTAATGCTTTCAACCGGTGCCAGCGCACTGGATGTAAACTGGCGTTCTTTAGACAAAGACACTCGATATTTGGGTGGAATTCAATTTGGCGCAGACTACGGCTCCTATTACAGTTTTTCCTATGGGCAAAAGCTGAACAATGGAAATACGCCTGTCATTGCTGGTTACGAGCTACTACTTCCATTTGGCGATACCATTGCAGATGATTACAAAATGAAGGCCAGCTTACAGCGGGAATTTTGGAGCTCTGGCAATCTTTCATTCAGTCTTCAAGGTGGGCTTATTTTCAGGCGCTATGAGTCAGTAATGGCTCGATTTTATAATGTGGGTGCTGATGTAGTTTCTACATTTGGTTACCTTAAACCAAATTGGGGCGCAGAATTATTGGTTGGTTATGATTACTCCATGGCTACCCATATTAAAAATAAATTGCTCAAAGAATACTATCCTGAAATTAAGGATGGCTGGTATGACTCATCGGGCGGGAATTTCAAGTTCGGTGCACGGTTTAACCGGGTATTTGGTTCAACAACAACCTTCTTCAATATTGGCAAGGCATTTGGCCAGGACTTTGAAGATAATCCAACATTGCCGTTTTATGTTGAGTTATCGTTGCAGCGGCAATTTTAGTGGCTGGTGGGAGAGTGCACAAACATAACAAACAAAGGCAGCTTGTTTCAGGCTGCCCTTGTTTTCCCAATTGCCGGTACCACGATTTATTTTTAATTAAGGCAGCTACGCCTGAATCACTGACATTTCTAAAATAGAAAACACCGCCAATTGGACGGTGTTTTAGCAGTAGCCATTAGTACAATAGGATGATTCACTAATCTTCAGGCAATGACCCGCCTATCTGTAATCGTACCAGCTTCATTATGGGTAAGTGATGCTAACGCATCACCTATCTCCCTTGTCCGAACCGCAGTAACCGATAAAAGCGAATCGCTTATTCCATGTGTGGTTTCACTCGCGCCTTGAACAAAAATAGCTGGCTTGAAGTTCGGCGTACTTTCTATCCGATAATGTCGGGTTACCGAGAAGTTTGGCAAATACGTAGCCAACGGTGCCAGTATTGTCTGATGATGTGTGCGTAAATATCCGGTTGCCAGGATAATCGCATCATAATCCCGTTCTTGAATTTGTTGCGTTTCCAAATCGGCTAATTGAAGGCGGATGCCATACTCGGATGTTTCGACTTCATGCGTTATGTGATTGGTAATCACGCTGTGACGAGATATACCTGTAACTTTTTGATTGTAGAGAATCCTGAAAATATTCTCGATTTGATCGATATCAGGTGCTGCATAGTTCGTATGGTGAAACTCTTTAAGTAGACGTTCTCGCTCCTCTGGTGTTCGACTAAACATGTAATCTGTAAATTCAATGTTG
Organism: Cellvibrionaceae bacterium; assembly: GCA_021151825.1. GTDB lineage: Bacteria > Pseudomonadota > Gammaproteobacteria > Pseudomonadales > Cellvibrionaceae > Cellvibrio. The sequence goes on along the minus strand of JAGKWQ010000002.1, from coordinate 20,291 downwards.
AAAATTTCATTCACCGAAGGACTATCGTCTGATGGATGCATTGCTCGTCCCCGCATTATCAGGTCTATTTCCAGTTCGCTGGAACGCCCGTGCAAGTCCAGGAATATCTCTGTTGCACTTTGGCCTGCACCAATGATGGCAATTCGTTTGGCATGGCCAAGGTCTGCGATACTGCTGAGATACTGACTTGAATGAAAAATGCGAGGGTCGTTTCTGAGCGCCCGAAAACTGTCGGGTATTTTGGGGGTTCCACCAATACTGACTACGAGATTACGGGTTAAGCGCTCTCGGACATTTCCGATATGATCTCGACTAATAACCCTTAGCAGGGTTACCTCGTTACCTTTTTTCTCTGGTAATACTTCAATCACTTCTTCGTGATAAATGCAATTGTTTTCAAAATGACTTGCTGCCCAGCAAAGATAATCATTGAATTCCTGCCGACTTGGGAAAAATGTTTTTAAATTAATAAAATCCTGCAGTCGGCCTTTTTCGAATAAATAATTAGTAAACGTGAAATGACTACGCGGATTGCGCAAAGTAGCCAAATCCTTCAAAAACGATATCTGCATATCTGCGTCGTTCAGCAGCATGTCTCTGTGCCATGCAAAATTTGGCTGCTTTTCAATAAATAAACATTCCAGAGGATGACCCAGTTGCCGAAGTTCATCAAGGGAAATGGCTAGTGCAATATTAGAAGGGCCAAAGCCAATCCCGAGAAGGTCGTATATTTTCATAATTCTGTCCCGCGAGTCTGCGATAACTGATTTGCAATTGGGTAGCGTTTTAGCAACGTAATTCAGGTAGGTGATACCGATCTTCATAGAGGACGGAATCTATAAAAAAATGTTTAATTGTTTTCTTCTAATTTTGATGCCACATAAAATAAATTTTTAATTTACTAAACACTGGAGAAAATTTTCCGTCAGGGTAGGGATTGCGTCAAACAATCTGATGAGGAGGCATCATGTTAAAACTTGTGTATATCTGGTCTTTGCGAAATGCAGCGGCTGACAAGGCTGGACGCTACATAGATTACAAGGGAGGGCAACGATATATGGCATCTCCGTTGGAATATTTAGTAGAACAACTGAATAATTCAGAGTTGGGAGAAATGTATTCTCTTGTCGGTGTGATTAATGATGATGATGAATTGTCGGCCAGAGATAACGATAAGCTTGGCGAAACCGGCTTTTCTCCTACCGGGAATAAACCGTGGTTATTTCCGAGGGAATTAACAGTGCAGGGCAAAAAAGTCACAGACCTGCTTATTGCTATTCCTTCTTCATACCGGCGTTTACCACGTCAATCACCGGATCGAATTTCAGGTAAACAGGCTTTTGAACAGGCACTCAAAAATAAATTGATTGAACTGCAAGCTGATCTGGTTGTTCTGGATGGGCTGCTCGTTATTCTGGATACACTGATACAGCCTGAGAGTCCCTATATTAAGAAAATCGTTAATATTCATCCTGGTATCACGCGCATTGAGTCGCCGTACGAGCGCCGCGGTGCTTATGCAACACTGGATGCGTTGTATGGAGCACAAGGAAGAAAAGTGATTGATTGGAATACAATGGAAACCATTTCTGTTACACCACTGTTAAAAACAGGTGCGTCATTTCATTACGTTGACAGCGGAGTTGATTCAGGTGAAGTAATCACCGATGCACTCAATACCGATATAGATCCGCGAGATACTATTTTGGAACTGCGCTGGAATAATTTTACCCGAAGCCTTTTCCCTGCATTGTCCAATGGGCTAAAAATAATGGCAAAAAATGCAGTGACCAACAGACCTGTAGCAGAAGTAATTGCCTGATTACATTGTTATCAAATACATCATGATTACATTTTATAATTACAAGCACAGTCGGCATCAGGGAAAGTTGGAAATGTTCCGTGGCGAGATGGTGCCGTGTTTTGAAGTGGCAGCCCGAGCAGATCACATATTGGCAGAGCTTAATAAGCGTTCGCTGGGCTCAATTCAAATTGCAGAAATGACAGATGATGTCATCGCGCAGGCGGTTACAAAAGTCCATGCTGAACGCTATCTGGATTTTATTCAACATGCATGGCAAGAATGGATTGCTCTCGACCCTGCGAACAGCAAACGGGATGCATTACCATCCGTTTGGCCAACACGAACATTGCGTAGTGATAAACTTCCCCAAAATTTTGCAGCGCGCATGGGATTATTTTCCTTCGATACCGGCACACCATTAACCGCGGGCACCTGGACAGCAGCGTGGTATGGCGCAGGCTGCGCAATCAGGTGTGCGGAAGCCATTCTTGATGGGCATCGCTCGGCGTTTGCATTAACGCGACCGCCAGGACATCACGCAGGGCATGACTTTTTTGGTGGTTATTGTTTTATAAATAATGCGGCTGTTGCAACCCAACGATTACGCGATGGCGGGATTGAAAAGGTGGCGATATTGGACATTGATTACCATCATGGCAACGGTACCCAAGCGATTTTTTATGATCGTGCAGATGTATTTTTTGTCAGTATTCACGGCGATCCCACAACTGAATATCCTTTCTTCCTTGGTTATGCCGATGAAAAAGGAATTGGGAGCGGAGTTGGCTACAACCTGAATATTCCATTGCCTCGCGGTACTGAATATCCACAATGGCGCAGTGCGCTATTGCGATCATTGGACGCTATTGCCAGCTTCGGTGCGCAGGCATTAGTCATATCACTGGGATTGGACACCTATGAAGCTGACCCCATTTCCGGGTTTCGATTGCGAAGTGAAGATTACGCACAAGTTGGTGAAATTTTGAAAAGTGCTAACTTGCCTACGGTGTTTGTTATGGAAGGAGGTTATGCACTTGAGGCCATCGGTTTAAACACTGTTAATTTGTTAGAAAGCTTCCATAACGCTTAATAATTCTCGCGAGTATTATTTTCTTACCTGTTTGCTCTTCCTGCACGCATTTATTTGTGCCCCAATAAAAATAGATGCATGTCATGGTGTGAGCTAAAAAACTGACCATTGCGGGTCAGGCTAATGGATTTCTTTTTCGTCCGAATTTGATCTGTAACCAATCAATGCGGCGCCTGCGAGCGCCCAAACAGTCAGAGCCTTGTCCAATGCTTGTACGTGAGCAGGGCCTTTTTGGAGCCATACAATCAAATTTTCTGCAGCGACTTTTGTTGGTGTTTCGTGTAAAGCTAAAAATAGCTGTAACGCTGCATCAACATCTTTATTGCCTGGTATTCGATTGTTTTCGAAATCCATAACTACATATCTCATTCAGAATTAACCATTAACACTACGACGTTTTTTTAATGCCACTGTTTAATTTTTTTATGCGAATAAAGAATTTTTGGAGCTTTTTGATACTTTTTGTGAGTTTCATATGAAATTCACGTGAGTTTTAACGAATATTGTAGCTATAAGCGCCAAAAGAAGCGGTAGCCCTTGTATTTATACCCATATGCAGTTGATAATTATTCGCATTAATAAATTGGGTGACACAGTGGCACAGGAGACGCTAATTCAATGCTGGACGATTCATCTGAAAATGTACTTGGTGAAGTGCTTATTGCTCATCGAACCCAGCTTCGTGGCATTGCATTAAAGATTGTTGGAACGACCGAGCTTGCGGATGAAGTAATTCAGGACGCGTATCTGAAACTGGTTGATGGGGCCTCTATTCGTAAGATAGAAAAGCCTTACAACTACTGCAGTCAGGTTGTCCGCAATCTCGCTCGTGATTATCACCGTCAAAAAAATCACGAGGCTACTTACCGCATTTACACGGAGGATGGTGAGTTACCGCATGTTCCCTATGACTGCACTCCGGAAAAAATTATTTTTGAGCGTCAGCTGATTGAAGCCATTGATAACGCCTTGAGCCGATTACCCTCGCGAACACGACATGCATTCGAACTGTATCGATTATCCGGTCTGACCCAGCGTGAAATTGCAAAAGAACTGGATTGTTCAGCAACGCTGGTTAATTTCATGCTTAAGGATGCTGTTGAGGCATTAATGGAATGCCAAAATATGAAGCGCGAAGACTAAAACCTCACCAACGTTAGTTGTCTGAATCCAATAATTTTTTTGCGCGTTCGCGCTTATGGTGCCATTATTGCCAGGTAACGTCTGCTGCAAAAGAAGCAGGTGGATATGCTGACAACTCCGGTGCAAACAATGAAGAAAGATATCAATTCCGATCAAGATTCTGCATGGAAGGAGGCGTGGGCATGGGTAATTAAAGAGCATGAAAATAAAACGCTTGATAAAGTTATGCAGCGTGAATTTGAAAAATGGCTTACCGCTGATTCTGCGCATAAATTAGCCTATGAAAAAGCGAGCCGCTTATGGCTATTTGCCGGTTTAGTTCCACCTGTTAACGAAATTCCTGCCGAAGATAGCTCACCTGACGATAAATAGCCGTTGAGCTTTTTTCATCGAGCCCCAAATTCCCTTTTACGCATCTGCAATATTATTGCTACTCATCTGATATTGAATTTACATTGTTGTCAGCAGTTTTTTTTAAAATAGTCCTTTGACATAAATTCAATATCCTTATCAATTCACTAAACAAATATCGGCATATCCCGTCTTTGAAATCTGATGTCCACGGATCAGCTATTGATGTGTGGGCGCTTATTTAATTGTATGAGGTGCCTAATGACAGCCAGTTGCTTTGAGCGCGAGGATGAAACTTTTATCGTGCTCACCAATCACGAAGAACAATACTCGATTTGGCCTCAGTGGAAGGCAATTCCCAACGGCTGGAAAGCGGTCGAGGGAATTAGCGGTAATAAAAAGTCTGTTTTGGAATATATCGAAAAAAGCTGGACCGATATGCGGCCACTTTCATTACGTCAGTGGATGGAAGCGCAGGCTACTACCCCTGTCGATAGCACTGCAGCGGTGTAGTGTTTGTTATGAAACTTTCAAAAATTGATTTGTTGGCGCTGCCATGCGCCGGTGCAAGTGCAACGATGTACTACCGCTGGCGATATCTTTTACCAGAATGGATTCGTGTACATCCTGTTGAGTTGCCTGGCCGTGGTACACGACTGCAAGAATCATTTATTGAAAATTTTGAATCGTTAATCGACCAGATATGCAATGAACATTCCGCGGTTTTGCAAGGACGTTACGCATTGTTTGGCCATAGTATGGGGGCATTGCTTTCATACGGAATAGCAAAGCGTCAATGTGCACTACAAAAACCATTGCCTCTTTCTCTGTTCGTCTCAGCATGCTCTTCTCCTTCTCAACACGACATCAAGCGTTTTGCACATCGACACGACCGCACACAGCTGATTAATGATTTGCATCGACAGGGTGGCACACCGGAAGAGATTTTTCAGTGTGACGAGATGTTGGATCTCACGTTAAGCGTCCTCGCTGCGGACTATGGCATTTGCAATAGCTTTCGCTATGAATGCACCGCACCGCTTCCAATTCCTATCAAGGTTTTTGCCGGCCGCGATGATGAAATTGCACCGGATCGAATGGAAGCCTGGCAGAAAGAAACAAACGCAATATTTTCATTGGATTGGTTTAACGGTGGACATTTTTTTATTCGCCAGCATGAAAAGCAAATGCTTGCCACTATCAAAAATGAATTGAGCAAAACAGCACATCGACATCCTGCCACGGTTTAGCAGGACTATTTCTGGAGAATTCCGATGACTCGCCCCGCCCACCACGACGCTGTGTTTATTCCCCCTCACAACATGGTTGAATGTCTCAATCAATTAGCGAAACAACGACCCGATGATATCGCTCTGGTTTTTTTACAAGCCAGCACAAATGGTACTACCGAAACGATATTCACATATCAGCAATTCGAACAATCTGTTCGTGCACTCGCGGCTGATCTGCAGCGTCAATTTACAAAAGGCGATCGGTTACTGATTCTATTGGAAAACAGCGATCACTATGCCATCAGCATGTTCGCTTGTTTTTATACGGGTTTAATCGCGGTTCCGGCATTTCCACCCGAATCAAAACGTCCGCAACATCTTGCGCGTTTGATCGGGATGGCGAGTGATGCACAAGCAATCGGAATACTCACCACCAGCGATAAAGAATCCCTGGTGGGGGCATTAGCGGAGCAATTGGGTAAAACCACCATCGTAAATGTCGACACCCTGGATCTTGCACGAGCGTCTTCATGGCGTGGTGAAGAGCCATTGTCGGAAGAGATTGCATTTTTGCAATACACATCAGGTTCTACATCGGCTCCGAAAGGTGTGATGGTGACCCATCAAAACCTGGTGGCGAACGGCGAGGTAATTCGCGAAAGGCTTTCTATCGGTCCCGGTGACATCATGGGTGTATGGTCGCCGTTGTTTCATGACATGGGAATGATAGGTGGTCTGCTTCAACCGTTTTACAGCGGCATTCCCTGTGTACTGTGTTCCCCCAATTTTTTTCTTGAACGCCCTGTACGTTGGCTGGAAATGATTTCTCAACAGGGCGTCACGGTCAGTGGTGGCCCCGACTTTGCGTATCGTCTTTGCCTGGATCGAATCAAAGACTCCCAACTTGAACATCTGGATTTGTCGAAATGGCGTCTTGCCTATACAGGTTCAGAACCTGTTCGTAGCACCACCATGCAGCAGTTTACCCAGCGATTTTCACACGCGGGATTCAACCCTGCCGCTGTGTATCCCTGCTACGGGCTTGCGGAAGCAACATTATTGGTCACTGGAGGTAAAGCCGGTTCCGGTATGACAGTTCATCATCTGGACGCCCGCGCCCTTGCACAACGTGAAGTGATTCCTGCTCTGGGCGGCGCAGCCCTGGTTGCCAATGGCACACCTTCATCAAACCACGCAGTGCTGATTATGGATGCCGATACCTGTGAGCCGATAAGCGAAGGACGAATTGGCGAGATTTGGGCATCTGGTCCCAGTATTGCGGCTGGCTACTGGAACAAGCCTCAAGCTACTGCGGATACCTTTGTGGAATTTGCCGATCAACGTTGGTTACGCACCGGAGACTTTGGTTTTTTGTATAAGGACCAGGTGGTGGTGACCGGTCGGCTCAAGGATATGATTATTCTGCGCGGCCATAATCTTTATCCGCAGGATCTGGAGCAAGCCATTGAGGTTGCCGTAGAGGCTGTGCGTAATGGCCGCGTTGCCGCATTCGCGGTGGACAACGATGGCAGCGAGGCCATTGGTGTGGCTGCGGAGGTGTCGTTTGGACTGCAAAAACTGGTGCCGGCCGATACCCTGTGTAATGCCATCAGCATAGCGGTAAGCGAGCAATGTGGTGAAGCCCCAGTGCTGGTAGCGCTACTCAATCCAGGTGCCATGCCCAAAACCACCAGCGGAAAGTTGCAACGCCAGGCCTGCCGGCAGGGCGCCCAAAAAGGAACGCTGGATGCGTATGCTGTCTTCAGAAATGGCCAACGAATTGATGAAACCCCGTTGGCAGATACGCCGCTGATCAAGGAAGAGCAAGATGAGCTTGTCGTAGCTGTTGCTGAATTATGGGCAAAGGTTTTACCGACCCCAACGCAATACCTTCGCACCGATAACTTTTTTGTTCGCGGCGGAAATTCACTGCATGCCGTCGATCTTGCCGCGCGAATTTCCCGGGCGTGGCAGCTGGAGTTTTCTCCCTCACAGATCTTTGAAAGTCCCTCACTCGGTGAGATGGCAAATGTAATACGCGATCAATTGAGCGCAGGCAAAAACACAACTACACCCACGATTCCTCATATTCCAAAAGCACAACGAAGCGATCCATTAGCCGTCTCATTCGGACAAGAGCGGCAGTGGATGTCCTGGCAAATTGATCCGCAAGGAAATGCTGACCATGTGGGGGTTGTTCTGGAATTAAACGGCCATTGTGATCATGCAAGTTTGCGCAGGGCACTGGAGCAGATTGTTGCTGAGCATGAAGCCTTGCGCACGGTTTTTCGCTTAGACGCTGGAGATTCATTACGACAATACGTGCTGCCTCAACTTGCTCCTGAATTCACCCGGTTTGATTTGAGCGATGTGCCGGTATCCGGCTTGGCACAACAGCAAGCTCAAAACGAAAAATGGATGATTGAACGTCCATTTGATCTATCCAACGGACCTTTGCTGCGTGTGGCCCATCAACAGCTTACTGATGACAGGCATCGGTTGGTGATTGTGACGCACCATATCGTGAGTGACGGGGTATCAATGCGGATACTCATTAATGAGCTGGCAAGACGCTATTCATTAACCCTGCAGGGGTCAGAATCGCTCCCACAACCCAATGCGTTGCACTACGCGGATTACGCCGTTTGGCAGCGATCATGGTTGCAATCTGGTGAAGGGGAGCGGCAGTTAGCCTGGTGGCGGCAGCAATTAGGTGAAAACCATCCGGTTCTGGAATTGCCGACGGATCACCCGCGCACAATGGGTACCAATTATCTGGCCGGTCAATATGACTTCGCGATTCCAGCCTCGTTGGTATCTGAGCTGCGCGCGACATTGGGTCAACGCAAAGGCGCGACGTTATTTGCCCAGCTCCTTACGGCCTACCAGGTGCTGCTCTATCGATATACAGGGCAGGAGGATATTCGTATCGGTGCACCGGTAGCGAATCGCCTGCATCCGGAATTGTCAGGAGTATTGGGATTTTTTGTGAATACACTGGCATTGCGTGCCCGCGTCGATGGCAGGATGAGTTTGGAGCAGGTGCTGGATCAGGTGTTTAAAACCACCATGGCAGCTCAGGCGCGACAGGATCTTCCGTTCGAACAGTTGGTCGAGGCATTGCGCCCGGTCCGGAATTTTGGTCAAAACCCGCTTGTACAAGTCACCATCAATTACCTCGCCGATCCGGTTGGTAATCCGGCCTGGGGGCCGGAACTGGCTATGCAGGCTGGTCGCATTTTGCGTGAACGCGTCAGGTTTGAGCTAACGCTGGATATCCTTGAATCATCGGACGGCACACTCAACCTGTCATTTGTTTATGCAAAGGAGCTCTTTGATCCTGCAACAATCGCCGTAATGGCCCGGCATTATCTGGTGCTGGTAAATGCCCTTGTGAAGCAGCCCGATGCGGCTGTCGCAGACATTGATTTGTTGACGGATGCAGAGCACCAACAGTTACTCCACTGGCGTACAACACCGGTTTTAACCAATCCAGCTGCATTTGATGGGTATTTAGCGCATCACTTAATTGAGCATCACGTCAGAAGGCAACCGGATGCTCCCGCAATTATCAAGGGCGAGGAGCTGTTGAGTTACCGCGAGCTTGATGATCGGGCAAATCGTCTTGCGCACCGTCTACAGCAACTGGGAGTCGGACCGGAAAGCCGGGTAGGAATTTCGGTCGAACGATCTATCGACATGGTGGTGGGATTCCTTGCCACCCTGAAGGCGGGCGGTGCCTATATTCCCCTCGATCCGGAGTACCCGCCGGACCGGCTGTCCTACATGGCAAAGGATTCGGGCATCCGTTTATTGTTAAGCCAGAAGGCAGTCGCTTCACGATTATCCTGGGTGAAAGACATCCCAGTGTTAATGATGGACGACGTAGAGCAGCAAAAGGATGGGCCATTAGCCAATGTGTCGAACCATTGTGAACCAGGCAATCTGGCGTACGTTATTTATACCTCTGGCTCTACTGGCCGTCCCAAGGGGGTAGAGGTCGCTCATGGTCCTTTACGGTCACACCTCGAATCCATCATCAGGATTTACGGTGTTGATCAAACGCATCGGGAATTATTTTTCTCATCACTCAGTTTTGATGCGGCCGTTGAGCAATGGATGGCCCCTCTCTGTGGCGGAGGCTCCATTTTGCTGTGTGATCGAGAGCAATTTGATGTGGACAATTTCGTAGCATTGGCCGTAAAGCACGAGGCTACGGCATTACATCTGCCGCCCGCGTATATCCGCATGTTAATTCCGAAAATTGAGCAAATCACTCCGGCAATTCGCACCTGCGTCATCGGTGGTGAGGCGTTGCCCTGGTCTGACTGCGAAGCGTTGAAGCGGGTCTTTGGCAATATACGTCTGGTCAATGCTTACGGCCCCACGGAAACGATCATTACCCCGGCGGCCTGGGTGAGCGAGGGAGAAACGCTGGATCGCGTTGATACCGCTTACGCTCCTATCGGTGTTCCGGTGGCAGGGCGCCAGTTGTATGTCCTTGATGAGTACATGAACCTGGTGCAGCCAGGTATTGCAGGCGAGTTATATGTTGGTGGACATGAAGTTGCACGTTGCTACACCGGGCAACCGGGGCAAACCGCGAGTCGCTTTGTGGCTGATCCTTTTAGCACTACCGGCGGACGGCTTTACCGCACGGGTGACAAGGTGCGCTGGCTGGGCACTGGCCAGCTTGAATTTCTTGGCCGCGTAGATCGACAACTCAAAATCCGCGGATTCCGCATTGAACTGGGTGAAATCGAATCACAGCTACTCGCGTTGCGCGGTGTGCGTGAAGGTGTCATCCATGTTCGTGAGGATCATGCTGGCAAGCGCATTTTAGGCTACGTATGCCCCATTGCTGGTGTGACACTGGATGCGGCTGAACTTCGTACGCGATTGCGCGATTCACTGCCGGATTACATGGTTCCCAGCGCCATTGTTGTGCTGGATCATTTGCCGTTAACACCTAATGGCAAAATAGACCGGGAGGCGCTGCCCGCGCCGGTGTGGGCATCTTCCGGGAATGATACCCGGGAAATGACCGGTATTACTCAACAGCTGCATGCCCTGTGGTGCGAAATCCTCAATGTTCCCCATATCGGGCTTGATGACAACTTTTTTGATATGGGCGGGCATTCGGTACTGTTGATTCGCCTGCACAGCCTGTTGAAGGAACGGCTGAACCTGCACCTCTCGGTTATCGACCTGTTCCGCTACCCAACCCTTGGTTCCCTCGTTGCCAGCCTTCACTTCGACCCATCAACGGCCACGCCCAAACCCGCCATCAACAATGTGCGTCAGCGTGCGCAACAGCAACGCCAACAATTCCTGTCCTCCCGAAAAAATGAACGGATGAACACCAATGAATGACATCACTGTAGAAACCAATACTGCTGACATCGCGATTGTAGGGATGGCCGGGCGTTTCCCGGGTGCATCCACCGTTGATGCCTTTTGGAAAAATATCGAAGCGGGTGTTGAATCCATCATCACCTATGACGATGACACATTACGCTCACTGGGTGTGCCGGAGTCACTGTTTAACGATCCGGGTTTCATTCGCGCCGCTGCGCCGCTTGAGGGAGTCGATCAGTTTGATGCGGCATTTTTTGGTTACTCGCCCCGGGAAGCCGAAGAAATGGATCCGCAACACCGTTTGTTCCTTGAAGTAGCCTGGCAAGCATTGGAAGACGCTGGCTACAACGCCACTCGGGCACGGGAGGTTATTGGTGTCTACGGTGGAGTAGGGGTTAACACCTATTTGCTCAGACATCTGGGACCTAGCGGACGCTTCTCGGATTTGCGTGATATTTCCTCATTACAGGGATTAATGAACGGAAACAACAAAGACTCCATGACCACCACTGTCGCTTACAAATTGAACTTGAAAGGACCCGCAGTGACAGTGCAAACCGCATGTTCCACGTCATTGGCGGCGGTACATGTCGCGTGCAGGAGTTTGTTGACTTACGAAACTGACATGGCGTTAGCAGGCGGTGTATGGATCAATCTCTTGCATGAAGGTGGTTACATTCACCAACCCGGCGCGATCCTTTCTTCCGACGGTCATTGCCGGACATTTGACGCATCGGCCGATGGCACAGTGATTGGCAGTGGTGTCGGTATAGTGGTACTCAAACGATTGGCTGATGCATTGGCTGATGGTGACACGATTACGGCGGTCATCAAGGGTTCGGCGATGAACAATGACGGGTCCTCGAAGGTAGGCTATACCGCGCCGAGTGTGGAAGGTCAGGCCGAGGTAATTATGGCGGCACAAGCCGTCGCTGATGTGGAGCCGCATACCCTCACTTACGTCGAAGCACACGGTACTGGTACGACGGTGGGAGACCCGATTGAAATCGCCGCGCTCACACAGGCCTTTCGTGAGGGCACAGATCAATGTGGCTATTGCGCGATCGGATCGGTCAAAACCAACGTTGGGCATCTGGATGCAGCAGCTGGTGTAGCGGGGCTCATAAAAACAGCACTGGCCCTGAAAAATCGTGCGCTTCCCCCAAGCCTTAATTTTAAAAAGCCCAATCCGCTCATTGATTTCCGGGCAAGTCCCTTTTACGTGAACACACAATTGCGACCATGGCCTGCGGGCACCACACCGCGCCGCGCCGGGGTCAGTTCCTTTGGTATTGGTGGTACCAATGTGCATGTGATTGTGGAAGAGCCGCCGGCACAAACTGCGTTGCCCGTCAGTGGGCAAGTCCAGCTATTGCCACTCTCCGCACGCACACCGTCTGCTCTGCAACGCAGTATTGAGGAATTGGGCGCTCACTTGTCTGCCCAGGCTGAACAGGCGATTGATGATATAGCCTACACGCTACAGCAAGGCCGCAAACCGTTTGATTACCGGGCGGTAGCACTCGTGCGCACGCAAACCCATGCCGTCGAGGTGTTGAATCAACCGTCCCATCCCAATCTCCATATTGCGACGGTGCCTGCGCAATCCGCGCGGTCAGTTGCGTTTCTTTTCCCGGGACAAGGCGCGCAGCACTCTGGCATGACGCGCGATCTTTATCATAGTCAGCCGGTGTTTAGTGCTGCGCTGGATCGCTGTGCTCAGGGCCTCGAAAAATTTTTGGGTTTTGATTTACGCACCCTGTTGTTTGCCGATGCTGGCAATGAAAACTCCGCAGAGCGCCTGGCGGAAACAGCGATTACCCAACCGGCGTTATTTGCCGTGGAATACGCCCTCGCGCAATTGTGGATTAGCCATGGGATTCAGCCACAGGCAATGCTGGGCCACAGTATTGGCGAATATGTTGCCGCGTGCATTGCCGGCGTTTTTGAGCTGGAAGATGCCTTGCAATTGGTAGCTGAACGCGGGCGACTTTTGCAGGCACTCCCGACAGGAGCGATGTTGGCGGTTGCCTTATCGGAAGAGGAATTACTGGCGCGTTTGCCGGCCCGTTGCGATATCGCGGCAATCAATGGCGTTAATGCGTGTGTGGCTTCGGGACCCGAGGAAGCGATTGTTCAACTGGCTGAGTCACTTGCAGCTACGGACATCGCGGCACAACGACTGCGTGTATCGCATGCGTTCCATTCATCGCTGGTCGAGCCCGCCTGTGAACCGCTCAAACAGCAATTTGCGCGCATTCATCTGAACCCACCCCGAATCCCGTTTTTGTCCAATGTCACCGGTACCTGGATTACCGATGAGCAGGCAACAAGCCCGGATTATTGGGCTGCGCATTTGCGTGGTGCTGTTCGGTTTGCAGATGGCATTACTGCGTTGTTAAGCGATCCATCCAGAGTACTGCTGGAGGTTGGGCCGGGCGAAACATTGGTCCAGTTAAGTCGCCGTCACCCGGCGCTGATAGATGCACAGGGTTTGGTCACATCCCAGCCTCACCCCAAAAATACCGGCGATGGCAATGAGTTCTGGTGGCTGTCATTGGGGCGTCTGTGGGCATTGGGACTGGATATCAAATGGGCTCCCGAGACCGAACATACTCAAAAACGCCGTCGTGTTCCGTTGCCAACCTATCCATTTGAAACTCGCTCCTATTGGGTTCCGGTTGATACGTCAGCCGGCGTGTCGGGACTGGTGAACAAACATCAGTCCAAACCGGTTGCACGAACGGTTGATGACTGGTTCTACGCCCCGTCCTGGGAACGAGACGACATATTGCCGGCACAAACGTCTTCAGCAAATACCGGAGTAACCCTGGTATTTGGCCAGAGGGATGAATTAACCGCGGCGCTACTGAAAACCCTGACTGCTCGCAACGAACGTCCGTTACTGGTGCTCGCAGATGCGGCTCCGGGGACTGCGGTTCTGGATGGCCCTGCTTTGGAAGGAGAAACGGTGACTATTCGGCCTGCGCAACGCGATGATCTCGCCGCCTTGCTCGATCACGCCCATGCCATCGCAGGACCAGTCAGTCGAATAGTGCACTTATGGTCCAGCACCGAAGACTCCATTGCCTGCTCCTGGGAGCAAAAACAGTCGATAGGGTTCTTTACGATCACTGCCCTGGCGGGTGTATTGCAAGCTAAACAACTTGAACAGGATGTCAGTATCGAGATTGCCTTTCGCGGTGGTTTTGACGTGTTGGGAGGCGAATTTATTGATCCCGATCATGCAACCTTGCTGGGGCCTTGTCGGGTTATTCCCCAGGAAAATGCATTGCTCTCTTGCCGGTTAGTGGATATCGGTCATGGCGCTGTTCCGTTGATTGCGGAGCGATTGGCTGAGGAAAACCAGCGCTCCGCACCTAACAGTGTCGTGGCTTACCGGGGACAATATCGATGGTTGCAGAAGTTCGTTCCGGTGCAGTTCCCCGTACCAACGCAATCACCCTGGAAACAGCGCGGTACCTACCTGATTACCGGCGGTTTGGGCGGAATTGGTCTCACACTGGCTTCACACCTTGCGCACAGCGTAAACGCGAACCTTGTGTTGATGTCCCGATCCATACCTACGGACGAACAGCAACAACGAATCGATCAGATCCGGCAGTCGGGTGTGCAGATTGTCGTTGCTCAGGGTGATATTGCTGATCCTGCAACTGTTGATGGCATTTTCCAACAAGCATTGGATCGCTTCGGTACGATCCATGGCGTATTCCATCTGGCTGGCCACCCGGGTGGTGGTTCTGTTGAAGACTCAACACCTGAGCGTGCCGCCACGGTGATGCGTTCGAAAGTGATAGGTACCAATGCATTACTCGCAGCACTCGCCAGGGCCCCGCAGGCATTCCTGATGTTGTTCTCATCCATTTCAACCATCGCCGGTGGTTTGGGGAAGGTGGATTACAGTGCGGCCAATGCGTATCTCGATGCAGTAGCAACACAGGCCAGGGGGCAGGGCCGCAAGGTCATCGCAGTTGGTTGGGATAGTTGGCGCGAGGTGGGCATGGCGGGCGATATGGCCATGCCAGACGGAGTAGGTATTCGCCCGCAGGATGGCATGCTGACCTGTGACCGACTAGCCAATTTCACCCACGCCCATGTTCTGGTTTCCACATTGGATCTGGACACTCGCCTTGAAAAAGTTCGTGGAGATTTGCTGTCACAGTCGCTGGACGTAGAAGTGGTATCGCGCGGCCAGGGACACGCCAGGCCTGCACTGGCTACACCCTTTGTCGCACCGGAAGGCGAGCTCGAGGAAGGAGTAGCGAAGATTTGGCAGCAAATGCTGGGAATCGCCGACATTGGTCGCAACGATAATTTCTTCGAATTGGGGGGGGATTCATTACTGGCAATCCAGATCCTGTCGAAAGTCAAAAACCAATATGCCGTAGCACTACAGCCGGCCCCCTTCTTCAAAAATCCAACCATTGATGGACTGGCGCTGCTGGTAGAAACCTTGTTGTTGGACGAGATCGAACAGCATGATGTTGCGCTGGAGAGCCTGTAATTATGGTCAGTCATGACAACGCCCAACGTCGCTCTGCATTGTCACCGGAACAGCGCGAACGCCTTCGCCAACGAATCCAGGGGGGCGGAACGCCGACCACGCAAACGAGTGGTATCAAACGTTCATTTGCTACTGTTGCGCCATCGTCCTCGGCACAACAACGGTTGTGGTTGCTGTGGCGATTAAATCCTGCCAATGCGGCTTATCATCTGGGTGCTTCATTACGGCTATCGGGTGATTTGCATATCGCCAGTTTGCAATGTGCATTGGATGCAATTGTGCAGCGACATGAATCGTTACGCACAGTGTTTGCAATGGAGAGTGGTGGTAATTCGGTGCAACACATTCGTGCTGCCACACCCGTGTCATTGGATTTTACGGATCTTGAAAATGTCGATGACGCATCTCGGGAACGTGAAGCGCAACAACAGGCCGATGACTTTCATCAACAACCGTTTGATTTGGAACACGGGCCTTTGTTACGCGCGCTGTGTCTTCGCCTCGGTGCGACTGATCACATGCTCGTGTTTGTGATGCACCATATTGCAAGCGATGCCTGGTCCAAGAAAATTATCGTTGATGAATTTGTAGCGCATTACAACGCAGCGCGTCGCGAAACGACATGCTCAATACCAACACCATCTCTGCAATACACAGATTATGCGTTGTGGGAATCGAGCTGGTTGAAATCCGAAGATGCAAAACGTCAGCTCACTTACTGGAAAACACATTTATCCGGATTTGAATCGACAGTGGATTTACCGTTTAAAAACGTAGCGCAGAATGTAAAAGCGCTGCGTGATAAAACAAACGGTAAAACATGCACGCTGGATATTCCGTCACCTTTGGCGGCGACGTTAATGTCATTTGCCCAGGAACAAAAAACCAGTTTATTTTCTGTGTTACTTGTCGGGTTTTATTTATTTCTTTACCGAAATGCCACAACCAATGATTTCACAGTGGCGGTACCTATTGCACATCGCAATCAATCAGAATTTGGTGGAGTAGTTGGTTTTTTTGTTAACACTCAAGTTCTTCGTTGCCACATACCAGA
Organism: Cellvibrionaceae bacterium; assembly: GCA_021151825.1. Classification (GTDB taxonomy): domain Bacteria; phylum Pseudomonadota; class Gammaproteobacteria; order Pseudomonadales; family Cellvibrionaceae; genus Cellvibrio. The sequence continues at coordinate 3,734 of JAGKWQ010000002.1, read as the reverse complement.
GCATGGCAACGCTCGCGACTTGTTGAGTCGAGTGAGGGATATTGTTCTGGAAGGTCAAGCCAATCAGGATCTTCCTTTTGAAACACTCGCGGACGCATTGCGTTTACAACACGGTAATGCCGCTACGAATTTAATTCAGGTGATGTTTAACCATTTGCGTCATGACCAACAGGCGTTGGCAAACCTGGATGAATTGGTGCTGAGCGATTATCGTCATCTTACTTCCTCAAATCAGTTTGACCTTGGCATCGATACATTTGAGCGACCCGATGGGAGCCTGGGCGTGCAAGCGAATTTCAATGCGGCGGTTTATAGCATCACGGGTGTGGAGGTGATGCTGCAACGCTATCTCGATGCGTTGACTGAGTTAATACAATTCCCTGACGAGCCTCTCTCAACCCGCGATGGTTTGAATTATTCTGATCGCGCCAGGTTGCAGTTTTGGAGTACAGCGACCGCCGCTAATTCGTTTCAATTACCGATCCATCATCTGTATGAAAATCAGGTTCGCTTACAACCATCCGCAGAGGCATTGGTATTCGGCGAGCAGCGGCTAAGTTACGCCGAACTCAATAGCCGGGCGAATCGCCTTGCCCACCGATTGCGATCCTTGGGTGTAAAGCCAGAGACTCGGGTCGGTATTGCGGCGGAGCGTTCGGTTGAGATGGTGATTTGTCTGTTGGCAATCCTCAAAGCCGGTGGCGCTTATGTTCCATTGGACCCGGAATTGCCCGGCGAACGACTCACTTACATGATCAACAACAGCGATATCTCGATATTGCTTACGCAGAGTCATCTGCGCGAAAGCCTGCCGCTTCCAAAAAGCATATCGGTGATTGAAATGGATGCCCTGGATTTGTCGGCAGAACCGGATCATAACCCGATAGTTACATTACATGGCGAACACGCTGCTTACGTAATTTACACCTCAGGCTCTACCGGCCAACCCAAGGGCGCTGTTAATCGTCACAACGCCTTGTTCAATCGGTTGCAGTGGATGCAGGACGCCTATCAATTGACGTCGGACGATACGGTGCTTCAGAAAACTCCCTTCGGTTTTGATGTTTCGGTGTGGGAATTCTTTTGGCCGTTGATCCAGGGCGCGCGTCTGGTAGTGGCTCAACCGGGTGATCATCGTGATCCGGCCCGATTAGTGGCTTCTATCGTTTCTCACAATGTCACCACCATTCATTTTGTCCCTTCCATGTTGCAAGCCTTTTTGGCGTATCGGGGAATCAGTGCTTGCCAGAGTCTGCGGCGTATTGTCTGCAGTGGTGAAGCACTTCCCGCCGACGCCGGCGCACAGGTATTCCAACAATTGCCGGAGGTCGCACTCTACAACCTCTATGGTCCGACAGAAGCCGCCATCGATGTAACGCATTGGACCTGCCAAAATGATGACCGCACGTTGATCCCGATTGGCCAACCGATCAGCGGCCTTACCACCTATGTGCTGGATAGCAACCTGAACCTGATTCCCCAAGGTGTTGCGGGTGAACTTTATCTGGGTGGTATTGGCCTCGGTCGCGGTTACCTGAATCGCCCGGATCTGACAGCGGACCGGTTTGTAGCAAATCCTTTTGGTGAGGGGGATCGTTTGTATCGCACTGGCGATCTGGCACGTTGGAACAACGAGGGCCAACTTGAATACCTGGGGCGGTTGGACCACCAGGTCAAGATCCGTGGCTTGCGCATTGAGCCGGGTGAAGTGGAAGCACAATTACTGGCACAGGAGGGGGTCCGCGAGGCAGTAGTGGTAGCCACCTCGGGAACCGGGGGCACGCGATTGATCGGGTATGTATCCGGCCACACCGGGCATACCCTTAATGAGGTCATGCTACGTGAGCAACTGGGAGCCCGGTTACCTGATTACATGGTGCCGAGCCAGATTGTGGTACTGGAGAGCTTGCCTCTTAACCCCAATGGCAAGGTTGATCGTAAAGCGCTGCCGGTCCCTGACAATATTGATAACGTGAGTTACGAACCGCCACAGGGTGATACGGAAAAAACACTGGCCGCTATCTGGGCGGAGGTGTTGGGCATTGAGCAGATTGGTCGCCACGATAGCTTCTTTGCGCTCGGCGGCCATTCGCTCCAGGTCATTCAATTGGTCACCAGGGTACAAGCAATTTTCCCCGCTGAAATATCCACCCGGGAGGTTTTCACTCATCCAAAATTGATGGCGATGGCGGAACTACTTGTGTCCAAAGGCGAGGGGGCCAATGTGGATGAATCACTTTCCCGGATTGATTCATTTCTCGATGAAATTGAAGCCATGTCATCGTAAATCGTCACTTGTAGCCCGGCATTGCGCCGGGCTTCTGTATCAATCCCTATGCCTGATCCTTACTGCACGTTGATAACGCGGTAATCGCACTGTCGATAAAGTCCGCATGCGAAACAATCCCCATGTGGTCCACATTATCGATGCGCCACTCCCCGATTAACTGACCATGTTCTGACCAGTCACGCCCTAATCTGTCAGGGTTTTCCACTTCAATGCCGGCGACCCACGAATGGATTGGAACCGGGATATAGCCATGCTGATAGTCCGTAACCATACGCGCCGCATCGACATAGGCCCAGGCGAGGTACTCTTCCGAATCCATCGCTGGTCCATCGAGTGGCCAATCCGCTTGCACAAGGATTTTTTCCAGAATGGGATCAAGTAGCGGCGGTGTCAGTTTGGCAAGTAATACACGCCATTGAGACTCCATTGCCGAGCGGCCAATCAAGGTATTGAGTATTGCCCAGGCGCGTGCACGCGCATCTGAATCCAGAGTATCAGGTACCGGTTTAGGCAAGGCTTTCACATCAACTAACCCCAGAAACTCAACCTTAACTTTCCCCTGCAATTGCCTGGCTGTTTCAAAGGCGAGTTCTCCTCCCATAGACCAGCCAAGCAGGGCACATTCTCCATCAATGGCAAGACGTTCAATATGGTCTGCATAACGTGCGGCCAAGTCTGGCAGTGACGGCATATCCCAACGTTGTTCGGTTAAACCGTGGCTGATAAACGTATGGACGGGGCGTTCCGCAGAAACTTTGTGTATGAGGTTGCGGTATTCCTGTGCGCTGGCATTCAGGGCAGGGAAACAGAATAAGGGGGCGGCCTTTCCGGTGGACGGGATGGAGATGAGATCCGGCGCGATATCGACTTTGGCCATTGTTGCAGCTGCAAAATCTGCCAGTCGACCATGCTTCATCAGCTTGGTCAGTGAAGCGCCTTTCAGTCCCGCTTGAAGACTTCGTTGAACGACTTTCAATGCAAGCAGCGAATGCCCGCCCAGCGCGAAGAAATTATCGTGCCGGCCAACACGCTCAATGCCCAACACCTCCGCCCAGATGGCAGCCAGTGTTTCTTCCAGTTCCCCCTGTGGTGGTTCATAACTTTCGCTGTCGATATTGCCCGGTGTCGGCAATACCTTGCGATCCACTTTGCCATTGGTATTGAGCGGCAGGTTTTCCAGCACCACAATCTGGCTCGGCACCATGTAATCCGGTAGCTGTTTTACCAGTTGTTCACGCAGGGCAGAACCTTCCAGTGTGTATCCGGCATGGGCCGATACATAACCCACCAGCCGTGCACCGGCGGCTCCTTCGACAGCAACGACCACGACTTCGCGCACCCCTTTCTGTGCCAGCAATCGCGCTTCCACTTCGCCCAATTCGATGCGCAAACCGCGGATCTTTACCTGGTGATCCAACCGGCCCAGATACTCAAGCTGGCCTTC
>JAGKWQ010000001.1 GCA_021151825.1 Cellvibrionaceae bacterium | reverse complement strand
CTCCATCACTTTAACAAAGGGAGGGGGGGATGGATTTGAAAAGGAGGGGATCGCGGAGAATTTTGTTTTATACTTCACCGCTTCCTATTACGACTATCGATTAAAGGTTCTGTTATGACCAATAAAGCCATTATTCACAGCGACAATGCTCCCGCTGCTATCGGTACTTATTCCCAGGCTGTGAAAGTAAATAATACTGTTTATCTTTCCGGCCAAATTCCGCTGGATCCAAAAACCATGCAACTGGTGGAAGGTGATTTTGCGGTGCAAGCGCATCAGGTATTCAAAAACCTGCAGGCTGTTTGTGAGGCCGCTGGCGGTGGTTTGAAAGATGTAGTGAAGCTCAATATTTATCTGACCGATTTGGCAAATTTCCCGGTAGTGAATGAAGTGATGGGCCAATATTTCCAACAGCCTTACCCTGCGCGTGCTGCCATTGGTATCAATCAGTTACCACGCAATTCGCTGATTGAAGCAGATGGGGTGATGGTTATTTAAGTATCTGTATTTATTTTTTGCAGATACAAATGCCCGACACCATCGGGCATTTTTTTTGATAAAAGGCCAAAAAAAAGATATGACATTTGTGGAGTTGCCAAGTGAGGATCATTACTTGTTAAATGAAGCACGTCGTATAGGCGCTTTTCGTGTAATGAATAAATGCCTAAACCGGTGTATGCCGGTCAAATTATAAAAACAGATTAACCCCACTATTACTACATGCGCTCTGGAGTCCCACAATCATAACGGTGTTTCCAGCACCCCATGAATAACGGGTAAGAGCGATTATGGATCGTCGAAAATTTTTGGCGGTATCTCTCACCTCCACTGCGTTAAGCGCATGCGGAGGTGGAGGTAGTGGCGGTAGTGTTGCTTCCAGTAGCAGTAGCGTTTCTTCGGAAAGCGGAGTTTGGGCGCAATTCGCGGCACAGATCAACGGCAGTGTGGTGCGTCCGGGGCAGAATGATTACGAACTCCTGCACCGGGTTTACAACACCCGTTTCGATCACATCAAACCGGTCGCTGTTGTGCGTTGCACGAACGTGCAAGACGTGCAGGCAACCCTGTCTTTTGCTCGTACCCAAAAATTGGCGATCGTGCCTCGCTCTGGTGGCCATGGCTATGCGGGCTATTCGACAACTGAAGGTGTCGTCCTTGATTTGGCGCAGATGAATAGTATCCAGATTGGGCCGGGCACAGCGACTATAGGTGCAGGCGCCAAGCTGGTGGATATCTATGATCAATTGGGCGCTCGGGGCGTTTGCATTCCTGCGGGGAGTTGCCCGACGGTGGGTATCGGTGGCCTGACATTGGGTGGCGGGATTGGCATTGTGGACCGAGCCTATGGTTTGACCTGCGATAACCTGCTTTCCGCTGAAGTAGTGCTCGCCGATGGCCAAGTGGTCCAGTGCGATGCGCAAAACCACGCGGATCTCTTTTGGGCATTGCGCGGCGGCGGCGGCGGTAATTTTGGCGTGGTTACCCGATTTATCTTTAAAACCCATACTACAGCTGATATCACTACCTTCGATTCCTATTTCGATTTCAACGACTTCATCAAGGTCATGAGCATCTGGCAAGCGTGGCCGGAGACTTTGCCCAACCATATCTGGGCCCAGGCGATTCCCGCCTGGAATTCGCCATCCAGCTCCCCTGTGCTGCAAATCCGCGCCTTTTGTATCGGTTCTATTGCAGATATGGCACCCCACTGGGAGCGCTTTCTACAGCAGACTGGTGCTACACCACTGTGGGTAAACCAGACCACCGAGCCCTATCGCAAGGTCATGATGAGTGGTTGCGGCGAGTTGAATGTAGCTGCGTGCCATGTGCAGGGCGATGGTTTGCAGGGGCAATATCCGCGTAGCGCCTTTGCTGCGAGTTCGGATTTCTTCGCCAATCCCATACCTGAAGCTGGCTTGCTGGTGTTGAAACAAGCCATCCTGGACAGTCAGCTTGCTGGTAATTACGGCATGATGATTATGGATTTGATGCGCGGAGCAATCGATGAGTTGGCGACAAATGAGACAGCATTTGTGCATCGCGGGGCGCTGTTCAGTGTCGAGTACTACACCTGGTTTCGTGCAGGTACTGCAAATAGTCGGGTCGACGCTGCCCAGGTCTGGGTCAATAGTTTCCGGCAGACGCTCTCACCCTGGACTACCGGCGGCGCTTATGTGAATTACATAGACCCGTTAATTAGCAATTATGAGGTGGCCTATTACGGGGTGAATTATCCGCGCTTGCAGCAGGTGAAAGCGACTTATGATCCAGATTGGTTATTCAAAATTCCCCAAGGGGTTAAGCCATTATAGAAAACATAGATAAGTTGGAATTAGGGGGATAGAAAGCAGGTAGTTGCAACGCAACTACCTGCTAACGGGCATGCGGCCTAACGTTTTTTAGCCGCGGGATTAGGTAAATCGGTAATAGTCCCTGCGCCTAGTTCAGCTGCCAAGCCTACCGATTCATGTAAGGTCGGGTGAGCGTGAATGGTCAGGGCGATATCTTCAACGCTCGCACCGAATTCCAGCGCCAGTGTTAATTCTCCCAGCAATTCGCCGGCATGGATGCCAACTAATCCGGCGCCGAGTAAACGATCGGTCGTCGCATCGTAAATCAGTTTGGTTTTGCCTTCGCTGCGGTCCGCGGCAATGGCACGACCGCTGGCGCTCCACGGGAATACCGCAGTTTTGAAGTTGATGCCTTTTTGCTGGGCTTCTTTTTCAGTCAGGCCAACCCAGGCAATTTCCGGGCTAGTGTAGGCAATGGATGGAATCGCCATAGGTTCAAATTTGTGGGGATGACCCGCAACACCTTCAGCAGCAGCGTGGCCTTCATGGGTAGCTTTATGAGCTAACATGGGCTGGCCGACGATATCGCCAATCGCGTAGATGTGCGGCACATTGGTTTGCAGATATTCGTTAACGGGAATGAAACCGCGCTCATCAACATTAACTCCAGCTTTTTCTGCGCCGATTAATTTGCCATTAGGCGTACGACCTACGGCAACCAATACCGCATCAAACTCAAGAGGTGTTGCCGGCGCCTGGGCACCGCTAAATGCCACTTGTATTGCTTCAGGCTTGGCGGTGACGGCTTCAACCTTAGTGGATAACAACACCTCAAAACGGCCCTTGTTGTATTTGTTATACACCGCGACGAGATCTTTATCCGCAGCCGGAACTAATTGGTCGGCAAACTCTACAACGGTCACTTTACTGCCGAGGGCTTCATAAACGGTTGCCATCTCCAAACCAATAATGCCGCCACCGATGACCAGCAGGCGCGCGGGTACCGAGCGAAGTTCGAGCGCTCCGGTAGAATCGAAGATGCGAGGGTCTTCCGGGATAAATGGCAGTTTCACACTGCGCGAGCCAGCGGCGATAATCGCATGCTCAAACTCTATCAAGGTGGTTTCTCCTCCTTTCACCACTTGCAACTGGCGATCGCTCACAAAACTGCCGTGCCCTTCCACTACACGGACTTTACGGCCTTTCGCCATAGCGCCAACACCGGATACCAGCTTGCTAACGACAGAATCCTTATACGCGCGTACCTTGTCCAGATCATGGCTAACCGGTCCGATGCTCAGGCCGAGATTATCTGCATGTTGGGTTTCATTGATTACTTCGGCCACATGCAAGAGTGCTTTGGAAGGAATGCAGCCCACGTTCAAACAGACACCGCCAAGGCTGGAATAACGTTCAACGAGAGTGACCTCAAGGCCAAGGTCAGCAGCGCGGAATGCAGCGGAATAGCCACCGGGGCCACTGCCGAGTACAACGAGTTGGGTCTTAACATTTGCCATGAAGTGCTCCTGTGCGGGTTCGGATCTGAGGGCTTTTAAACAAACATACTTTTGGATATTAAGGATGCCGCATCATAAGGGATTCGGCGACCATAAATCAGGTGCTTATCATCATAAAAAATCACCTTATTGCGCGGCAAGATTCAGTATCATGAAGCCTCTACCAGCAATAAGAGCCGTGCGCAGCCATGGACGATACGTATAATTTTTCCTTGCATCCTCAATTTATCTACCAGATGGTCAGGGTTGGGCGCGATAACATCCCGGTTCTGGTGATCGATAACTTTCTCGCCAACCCTGAATTCCTGGTGGATTTGTGTGTTCAGGACAATAAACTCGATGAGGCTGATACCTATTACCCGGGTAAACGGATGCTGGCCCCCAAGCGGTATACCTATGCTGTTTATCACTATTTGGGTGAGCTAATCGAACGCTGTTTTGGTTTGCCCAAGGATGCCTGGGCGGGTGCTCAATCCCTTTATTCAATTGTGGCTACGCCGCCGGAAAAAATGGGTGCGCTGCAAAGCGTGCCGCATATCGATACCATCAAGCGTACGGATCTCGCATGTGTGCATTATTTGTGTGGTGCCGAGTTTGGCGGGACGTCACTGTATCGTCATCGCAGTACCGGTTTTGAAATTATTGATGGCGCTCGTCAGGCGATTTATAGCGAGCGCGCTCTTGCCGAAGGTCTGCTGGAAAAATCCCCGCGCACTTATATGAATGGTTCGGACCATTGGTTTGAGCAAATTATGAACGTTGATGCGCGTTTTAATCGGTTGGTGGTTTACCCCGGGAACGTCCTGCATTCAGGCAATATCGGCCCGGATTTTCATTTTGACCCAAATCCAGCCAGCGGCCGCTTAACACTCAACTCGTTTATTGTTGGCAAGCGCGATTGGGTTCAACAGCCTGCGGAATAGTGGCAGGCTTGTTGATGCTCAGAAACATTTGCTAAGGGATAGTTAGAAAAAACTGAAGCCAACCTGGAATAACTTTTCCACATCGCGGATATGTTTTTTCTGTAGCAGGAAAATAATAACGTGATCACCCGATTGCACGACCACATCATCATGGGCGATCACCACTTCATCGCCATCCGGCCCCTGCCGTACAATCGCGCCGATATTCGCGCCTTCGGGCAGGTCGATATCTTCCAATGCCTTTCCGACCACTTTGGATGATTTGGCATCGCCGTGGGCGATGATTTCGATGGCTTCCGCCGCACCACGCCGCAGTGAATGGACGTTAACGATGTCGCCACGGCGCACGTGGGTGAGCAGGCTGCCGATGGTGGTGGTTTGCGGGGAAATGGCGATATCGATATCACCACCCTGCACGACATCCACATACGCGGGATTGTTGATCAGTGTCATCACCTTGCGCGCACCCAGGCGTTTGGCGAGCATGGAAGACATGATGTTGGCCTCGTCATCGTTAGTCAGTGCGAGGAACACATCGGTATCTTCAATGCTTTCCTCCAACAATAAATCTTTATCTGAGGCGCTGCCTTGAATCACTATGGCGCGCTCAAGTTGTTCAGAAAGACGAATGCAACGCGTCTTGTTGTACTCAATAACGCGCACGTTGTAACGGCCTTCCAGCATTTTGGCGAGGCGCAAACCGATGTTGCCGCCACCCGCTATGGTGATGCGTTTATAAGCGACCTCCAAGCGGCGCAACTCGCTCATTACCGCGCGAATATCGGCTTTAGCGGCGATAAAGAAAACTTCATCATCAGCTTCGATTACCGTAGTTCCGGTCGGCATTATGGCGCGATTGCGTCGGTAAATTGCCGCAACACGGGTATCAACGGCGGGCATATGTTCACGCAAAAAACGCAGCTCCTGGCCAACCAACGGGCCGCCGTGATAGGCCTTAACCGCTACTAATTGCACTTTGCCGTCGGCAAAATCCAGTACTTGCAGGGCACCGGGTTGCTCGATCAGGCGAAAAATATATTCGGACATTAACTGTTCCGGACTGATCAATACATCAATCGGGATGGCGCCTGATTCAAACAATTTCTGATGAGTCAAATACGAAGTTGCACGTACCCGCGCAATTTTAGTGGGAGTATGGAACAGGTTTTCGGCGACCGTGCAGGCGATCATATTGATCTCGTCATCGCTGGTGACGGCTACCAGCATGTCGGCATCCTCCATTCCGGCTTGCGCCAGAATATCCGGGTGCGAGGCTTCACCAGTGACTACACTGATGTCCAGCCGGTCGCGCAATTCGCGCAAGCGTGCTTCATCGGTATCAACAACCGTGATGTCATTGGCTTCGTTGGCGAGGTGTTCTGCGAGGCTGCCGCCAACCTGGCCGGCGCCGAGGATGATAATTTTCATAATCGCTATCTCCGTTATTGGGCAAACTCACCGCGCTGCTTGATTAGTTGGCGCAAGTTTTTTAATTTTCCCGGCGCATGTTCTGCCCACATAATTTCACATCCATCCTCCTGTGCTCCTCTGTGTCGAGTGCGTAACTCAGCATAGCTTCTGAAGGTGTGCATAGTAAAAGCCATCATGGCCATCCAGCTGCGGCAACAATTGTCTGCCGCAGATTTGCGGCAGCCCCCAGTTCACATCCAGTTGCTCGCAGCTGGCATCTTTCTGGCGCGCGACAAAGGCTTCGATAACGCGAGTATTTTCTTTCGGCATCACTGAGCAGGTGGCGTAGAGCAAAATTCCGCCCGGCTTCAGGAGTGGCCATAAGCTTTTCAGGAGTTGCTGTTGTAATTCACCAAGTCGGTCGAGTTCTTCGGGAGTTCGTAATACTTTGATGTCAGGGTGGCGGCGGATGATACCGGTCGCTGAACAAGGTGCGTCGAGCAGGATGCGGTCGTAAAGTTCACCGTCCCACCATGTGTCTGGTTTCGTGCCGTCGCCACATATGATATTGGCGGTTACTCCCAAGCGAGTAAGGTTTTCGCGTACGCGACCAAGGCGACGTTCGTCGGCATCAAGTGCAGTGACCGTCAGGCTGGGTTCTAACTCTAATAAATGACCGGTTTTACCCCCGGGTGCACTACAGGCATCTAGCACCCGTAAATTAGGCGACAATTGCAGCAAATCGCCACTTAGTTGTGCAGCTTCATCCTGCACACTTAACCAGCCTTCAGTAAAGTGCGGCAGTTTGCGCGGATCACAAGCGTGCGCAAGGGTGATGCCATAGGGGCTAAATTGGGTGGGGGTGGCATTGATGCCGAGTTCACTTAATAACCCAAGGTATTGGTTGCGACTGATTTTGTTGATATTGAGGCGCAGCGTAAATGGTGGATGCTGGTTATTAGCTGCGATCAGATTATCGAACTGTTCAGGCCAGCATTTGCTAATCATCGCTTCCATCCAGGCAGGGTGATTGCTCTGAAAAGCGCGGTTTGTGCTAAGAAATTCATTAATTTTGGCATTATCGCGCTGGAAGCTACGCAAAACACCATTAACCAGTTTGGTCGCCCAGGGCTTTTTGATATGGCGGGTAACTTCGACTGTTTCACCGATAGCGGCATGGTCGGGAATTCGTGTATGCAATAGCTGGTAAAGCCCAAGCAGCAACAGGGCTTGCACATCGCTATCTTTAGCCCTTAGCGGTTTATCTAACAGGCATTCGGTGTAGGCCTGTAATTGGGGATAAAAGCGGCAGGTACCAAAACACAGCTCTTGCAGTAATGCGCGATCATTTTCAGGGATTTTCATTAAAATAGACGGTAAAAGACTGGAAAGGGAGCCTTTCGATCCGAGAATTTGCGTGATCACCTGCGCGGCAGCGGCGCGTACCGTTAGCATGCCGGTTGTTCCAGTTGGTCGCCCACTTTAAACAGGTCCGGGTGACCGCGCAGAATTTCGCTCACTTTCATGGCTTTTTTACCAGGTAGTTGCAGCTGTTCCAATATCAATTGGCCCTCAGTACAAGCAACCCAAAGACCTTGTTCGGTAATTTGGCTGATACTGCCGGGAGCATGTGGTGATGTTTTATCAATGGCACTTGCTGCCCAGACGCGAATGCGTTGGTCATCGGCTGCGCCTGCTGGTTTGGTGTGGGCCACCGGAAAAGGATTGAACGCGCGCACACGGCGTTCCAGGGTGAGAGCAGGTAGTGTCCAATTTAGGGTTGCTTCTTCTTTGCTGAGTTTCGGTGCGTAGTTACTCAGTGAATCGTTTTGCTTTTCCGGTTTGACCGCACCTGCTTGCAACTGATCCAGCGCATTTAGCAGCGCCTGGCTACCAATCTGAATGAGCTTATCGTGCAGAGTTCCGCCGGTATCGTCGGCTAAAATCGGACAATAAGCTTTGATCAGCATATCACCCGTGTCCAGCCCCACATCCATTTGCATAATGGTCACACCAGTTTCATTGTCACCTGCTTCAAGAGCGCGTTGGATCGGGGCAGCACCGCGCCAGCGCGGCAAAATTGATGCATGCACATTGATACAACCCAGGCGTGGTGCTTCAAGGACGGCTTTTGGCAGGATCAAACCATAAGCGACCACGACCATCAGATCTGCTTGCAGGCTGGAGAGTTCGGCGATGGCTTCCGGGGCTTTGAAATTCAGTGGCTGGTAAACGGGAATGTTGTTGGCCAACGCTACTTCTTTTACCGGGCTTGCCGTTAGTTTTTTGCCGCGGCCTGCCGGGCGATCAGGCTGGGAGTAAACGGCGATTACCTCGTGGCGGCTGCCCAACAGGGTTTTTAGGTGCTCGGCGGCAAACTCGGGGGTGCCGGCGAAAATAATGTGCAAACCTTGGCTCATGAATGACCTATCGAATTACCGGAAATTTAGCTCGCTAAAAATAAAAAAGGCGCCAGTAGCGCCTTGGTTTGCCGGGCGCTAACTCAGCGCACCTCGGCCTTGTGCTTTTTCTCCAGCTTGGAGCGGATGCGCGATCGTTTAAATGGCGAAATATGGTCCACAAACAGCTTGCCATTTAAGTGGTCCAGCTCATGCTGGATGCATACCGCCAGAAGGCCAGAGGGTTCCATTTCAAAAGAATTGCCATCGCGATCCAGCGCTTTTACCCGAATATGGGTCGGGCGCATTACCGTTTCATAAAAACCTGGTACCGACAGGCAACCTTCATCATAAGGTGCCGTGGATGAAATTCAAGGATAGGTAACAAGGCCATAGTGTTTGTGACAAACTTCTAGTAAAAAGGTAATAACCGCTGCTAACATGATGATCGCACAGGATTTATGCGGTGCAAATGGAAACAGCATGGGCTTTAATTCAACTATTATACGTCTATCTGCCTCAGGACCGAATAAAACAGGATCGGTTTCTATGAAAAAAATATTATTGGCGGTGCTCGCCGCATCCCTAATCAGCTTGTTTTCCTGGGCTGATGACTCCGTGCTTAAAACGGGTCACCCCGACGAATATACCGTTAAAAAAGGCGATACCCTTTGGGATATCTCTGCAACATTTTTAAACAGTCCCTGGCTTTGGCCAGAGATTTGGCATGTTAATCCGCAAATCGAAAATCCTCATCTCATTTTCCCCGGGGATTTGATCAAATTGATTTATCTGGATGGTCAGCCACGCTTGACTGTTGAGCGTACGCTCAAGATGGTTCCAGGTGCTGGTGGTATCAATGGCGCAACCAAGCTCAGCCCCAGTGTTCGAGTACAAAAAATGGAGGAGGCAATCTCTACCATTCCGCTCGATAGGATTGATGCATTCCTGTCTCGCAGTCGTATCGTGGAGGCTGGTGTGCTTGAGGATGCTCCTTATATGCTGGCCGGCCAACAACAGCACGTGATTGTAGGTGCGGGTGATCTGGCGTATGCGCGTGGCACATTTGATTCGAACTTTTCCAATTATGGTATTTATCGCAAAGGCCAGGCGTTTAAAGATCCGGTAACCAAAGAGTTTCTGGGGGTATACGCACAAAGTATTGGTACAGTAGCGATTGATAACATCGAAGGTGAAGTTGCCAAACTGGATGTTATTCGTACCTATGAAGAAGTGCGTCCAGGTGACCAATTGTTACCCAGCGAGGATCGCTCTGTAGATTCACTGTTTTATCCCAGTGCACCGGATGATGATATCAGCGCCCAGATTATTGCAGTTGAAGGCGGTGTCACCCAGGTTGGTAAGTTCAATGTGGTCATCATTAACCGCGGTGAGCGCGAAGGTCTGCAAATTGGTAATGTATTGGCCATCTACAAAACTGGTGAAGTGGTTCGTGATCGCGTCAAAGGCGGCAAAATTGCCCTGCCAGATGAGCGCGCCGGCCTGTTAATGATATTCCGCACTTTTGAAAAACTGAGCTTCGGTTTGGTATTGGAAGCGGACCGCGCACTGGCTGTTAACGACAAGGTGCGCAACCCCTAAGCAATTTATGCCCCCGTAAGGGGGCCGTCTACATCAAGGATGATTATGACCCTCTCCCTGCTTGATTCTTGTCTCGCCAAATATTTACTCTTCCTACGCTTGCCTGAAACCGGCGCCGGTACTTACTGGCAATTGCGTGAGCAGGGGTTGGATATTGAAGCGTTGTTAGATCAATCTCCTTCGGCCCTTAAATCCTATTTGCGTCCCGCTGCATTGGAGGCACTTCGTGCTTTTCACTCCGGCTCTGCGCTGACCCGTCGCCTGGAGCAGGATCTGGTTTATATAGAAAGCCAACCGGATTTGCATTGCCTGACGTTCGATGATCCTCGCTATCCCAGGCTGCTGCGGGAAATCCCGAAGTCGCCTCCTATGTTGTTTGTACGCGGTGATTACACTTGTCTCAGTTTACCGCAGGTTGCCATGGTGGGCAGCCGCAATCCGACTGCGGGAGGTAGTGAAAATGCCGAGCGCTTTGCGCGGTATCTTGCAGAATGCGGGTTTGCGATTACCAGTGGTCTGGCGCTGGGAATCGATGCAGCTGCGCATCAAGGGGCATTGAATGCCGGTGGAAAAACGATTGCAGTCATGGGCACCGGAATTGACATGATTTATCCAGCGCGCCATCGCGGTTTGGCACAAGCGATTCTGTATGCAGGTGGCACACTGGTCAGCGAATTTCCACTTGGAGTGAGTTCTCAGGCGGCGAATTTCCCGCAACGCAATCGCATTATCAGTGGTTTAAGTGGGGGTACTTTGGTGGTGGAAGCTGCCGTACAAAGCGGTTCATTAATAACTGCCTCTTACGCCTTACAGCACAATCGAGAGGTTTTTGCGATCCCGGGTTCAATTCATAATCCGTTAGCTCGTGGCTGTCATCAGCTAATTCGCCAAGGGGCGACGCTGGTCGAAACTGCGCAGGATATTGTCGATCAACTGGCTGGCTTGATCAGTTACAAGCGCCAGGAAGCTGCGCAGAAAAACAGCTCTTTTTCTCTGTTTAACACAGCTGACATTGAAGTTCCTGGGCCAATTTTAGATACGGCTGAACAGGCATTGCTGGATGCACTGGGTTTTGATCCCTTGCCGTTAGACCTGCTGGCAGAACGTACCGGAGCGGATATAGGAAGTTTATCTGCCGGCTTGATTGCACTGGAAATCAAAGGCCTGGTGCAGCAAATAGGTGCATGCTATCAACGCGTATGAGTGGATGAAGGGTGTAAGATTGGACACTAAGCTGGGATAATCACCAGGTCATGTTTCCACTGTTGAAAAAGGTATGCTCATGCTCGAATGGTCGCTCAACCCCCGTGTGCAATTCGCCGCCCGGCAAATGAGATTAGGTGGTGTTGTTGCTTATCCCACCGAAGCTGTGTGGGGGCTGGGTTGTAATCCTTTCGATGAAATTGCTGTTATGGATTTGCTGGCATTGAAAGATCGTCCGGTAGAAAAAGGAGTGATTTTATTAGCGGCGCATATTCGTATGCTCGAGCCTTTTTTGGTGCACCTGGATGACCTGCAGCGGCAACGATTGAAAAACTCCTGGCCCGGCCCTTACACCTGGCTGGTGCCTAATAATGGTTTGGTGCCTCCATGGATTACCGGCAATTTTCCCAGTGTTGCTTTGCGGGTCACTGATCATCCGGTTGCTGCTGGCCTGTCACGTGCCTTTGGTGGGCCGATAGTGTCTACTTCATGCAACCCGGCTGGCATGAAACCGGCTCGTACTATTGATCAGGTTCGGCGCTATTTTGGCAATCAGCTGGATGCTGTTACCTCCGGGCAAGTGGGCGCGCGTGCTACACCGTCGGAAATTCGTGATTTGCTCACGGGTGAAATCATTCGCCCCGGCTGATCGTGCCACTATCTTTTCCCCTTTATGACAAGGCCGCGTAGAATAGCGGCCTTTATTTATTCCCGTCTAAGGACTCCGCCATGACTCTCGCTTCCGGGCCGGATAAAGCCGCCGTTAAAGCCTATCTACTGGATTTACAAGACCGCATTTGCCAGGCGCTTGCCGCCGAAGATGGCGGAGCGCAATTTATTGAAGATAGCTGGACGCGCAATGAAGGTGGTGGTGGTCGTTCGCGCGTGCTCACAAATGGCAATGTAATTGAAAAAGGCGGCGTTAATTTTTCCCATGTTCACGGTACCCAAATGCCTGCGTCGGCCACCGCCCACCGCCCTGAATTGGCTGGGCGGGCGTTTGAAGCGATGGGCGTTTCCCTGGTGATTCATCCACACAACCCTCATGTGCCGACCAGCCATGCCAATGTGCGTTTTTTTATCGCTGAAAAAGAAGGTGCAGCGCCGGTGTGGTGGTTTGGTGGTGGTTACGATTTAACGCCGTATTATGGCAATGAAGACGATGTTGTTCATTGGCATCAAACCGCAAAAAATGCCTGTGATCCGCTTGGCGAGCATCTATATCCCAAATTTAAAAAATGGTGCGACGATTATTTTTTTCTCAAGCATCGCGGTGAGGCGCGCGGTGTAGGCGGTTTATTTTTTGATGATTACAACGCGGAAAGTTTTGACCACAGTTTTGCATTGATGCAAGCCGTCGGCGACAGTTATGTCCCTGCGTATGTACCGATTGTAAGCGCGCGTAAAGCTATGTCTTTTTCGGAACGCGAACGCGATTTCCAACTCTATCGTCGTGGCCGCTATGTTGAGTTCAATCTGGTTTATGATCGCGGCACATTATTTGGTTTGCAAACCGGCGGGCGCACAGAATCAATTCTAATGTCGTTGCCGCCCCTGGTGCGTTGGGAATACAACTGGCAGCCGGAAGCGGGTAGCCCCGAAGCAGAACTTTACGAAAAATTTTTACCTCATCGCGACTGGCTGAAATAAAAACCGACAATTATTCGCGCTGACTTTTTGATTTTATTGGAACTCTCATGACAGATTTATACGCAGTATTTGGTAATCCGATTAACCACAGCAAATCGCCAGTTATTCATCGCCAGTTTGCCGAACAAACCGGGCAAGATATGCATTACACCAAGCAATTGGTTAATGAAGGTGAATTTGAAAAAGCAGCGCAGGATTTTTTTGCGCAAGGCGGTAAAGGTTTAAATATTACTGTGCCATTTAAATTAAATGCATTTGAGTTTGCTCAAAAGCGCACCCCTCGCGCTGAGCGTGCCGGTGCAATCAATACGCTGGCGTTATTGGGTGATGGCACCATCCTGGGTGATAACACTGACGGTATCGGTATGATTCACGATATGCACAACCTCGGCTGGGAAATTCAAGGCAAACGTGTATTAATTCTCGGTGCTGGCGGCGCAGTGCGTGGCATTTTGCAGCCATTATTGGAAGAACAACCTGCGCGCGTTACTATTGCCAATCGCACCTTGAGTAAAGCGGAAGAGTTGGCGAAAAACTTTCTGGACCTTGGCGATATCCAGGCAAAAGCATTCGAGCAACTCCAAGGTGACAGTTTTGATATTGTGATTAATGGAACCTCTGCCAGTTTGCAGGGTGAATTACCTCCGTTGCCGGAAAAGCTGCTCGCGGCAAATGCAAGTTGTTACGACATGATGTACGGTTCCGAGCCAACCATTTTTTTACAATGGGCAAAAACTCACGGCGCCACGCAAATTGCTGATGGTTTGGGTATGTTAATTGGACAAGCGGCAGAAGCCTTTTATTTGTGGCGACAAATTCGCCCCGAAGTGGTGCCGGTGATTACAGCGCTGCGTCGCCAGCTTACCGAAAAAAAATAACTCCCAGGTGGTACTGACCAGTTTTTTAGCCTGATCGGTGCCGCATTAATCATGACCTACCTTTCACTTTTTGTTGCCGCATTCCTGGCGGCAACTCTCTTGCCTCTCTCCTCAGAAGCATTGCTTGCTGCATTGATTTATCAGCATTATTCACTGCCACTATTATGGATTGTTGCTACATTGGGCAACACCTTGGGTTCCTGTGTAAATTGGTATTTGGGTAAACAATGTTTGCATTTACAGCAAAAAAAATGGTTCCCGTTTTCGCAAGCACAAATAAATAATGCACAGGCCCGATTTAAAAAATATGGTCATTGGTCATTATTATTTGCGTGGGTGCCGGTAATTGGTGATCCATTAACATTCTTTGCGGGAATTATGCGTATCTCTTTTTGTCGGTTTTTGATTTTGGTTTTTTGCGGCAAAGCCATTCGCTACTTGTTAATTATTTTGTTGGCTATTGGTGTTCTTGGAAATGAGATTGCTTAAGTGATTAAGCATCACTAAATATTTTTCATGCACATTGCAAGGTTATTAAGAAATGCCAACAAAAACAGGCGGAAGCTTTACTCGATACAAAGTGGTGCGTACTTTAAAAATAGCGTTGTTCGAGTTTCGAAGTTACTAATGTATGCATCACCAAATAAGTATTTTCTAAATGTTTATTTATGGTAGAAACGTGCATTCTTGTTTGTCGCATAAAACTTCCTGTTAGTTCTCATCTCCCTTTGGGTAATTCTTTCGCTGTTTAATCATTGGCATTATATTTGCTGAATTATTTTTCACCGTTGCATATAACGTGCATTCTTGAGAGTTGAGCGTGACATCAAGTTGCAAATTATCTTATTAACAAATTTTTTAGTAAAAGATTCAAACATCATTTTTTAGCCATGCTTAATCTACCACTCAAAGGGATGGTTTCGATGAAAATCAGTATGTACGAAGATGTCCCTAATTTCGGTGACGTTTTGAATAGATACCTCTGGCAGCCTTATCTGGGAGAATTTATTGGCCGTGATGACAATATCCTGATGATGGGGATTGGCACTTTATTGGGGCACAGCAAGTCTCATGATGGGCAAGTTATTGTCTGTGGTTCTGGCAGTGGGTACGGTGGAGATTTCAGTCAGTTGAAAAACGAGAACTGGAAAATCTTTTTTGTTCGTGGGCCATCCACAGCCAAGGCGCTTGGTTTACCTTCTGATTTGGCCATTACCGATCCGGCGATATTGACGCCGGAAATTTTTCCTGCCGGCCCTAAAACAGGAAAGACAATATTCGTTCCCCATTGGGAGTCATCGCTAAACCCGCTTTGGGAAAGTGCATGCAAACGTGCGGGAGTGGAATATGTAAATCCGTTAGATGACATTGCGAAAATTATGCAGGCTATTAGCGGCGCCAGCCTGGTGATTGCAGAAGCTATGCATGCAGCAATTATTGCGGATGCTTATCGAGTACCTTGGGTATCGGTTTCCACCTCATCAAGAATTAACGGGTTCAAGTGGCAGGACTGGGCAAGCTCATTGGGTATGCGTCATCATTTCCAGCATTACGCCCCTCTTGGATTAACGAATAAAGTGTTTAATCTTACCTCTGGCCGTGCTGATATGTTTGAAACGGCAGTTGCATCATCGGCTAATCACAATCAGGCCGCACACGTTATAACGGCAAGGCAGTCGCCGTCCTTTACTCAATCTGCCAAAGCGGTTTATAAAAAAATAATTCCGCAATCCTGGCAGGGGGGGAAAGATCTTGAAGTTATTTCTGCTGCTGCAGTGGTTGCTGATCGGGCGCTGAATGGTGTTCTGAAAACAGGAATTTACAATCGTTATTTTGACAAAACCCTGGATGATATTCGAATTTCTGCAGCGCAATCAGGCATGCTAAGTGATGAAAAAATTCATGAAGAGAAAAAATCAATGCTGAAAGAAAAGCTGGTAGAAGTTCACAGATACCTTGCAGAAAAAAATTAAAATAAATAACCGCGCTGATGTGCTTTATAAAAAGCCACTCGTTAAAAGAGTGGATTTTTTTTGATAGCTTGAAAAATCCGTAATAAATTTTATGTTTTATCGATATTTTTTAATTAACTTTTTAATCACATTTAATTAAGTTTCCAATAAAGTGATTTATATGTAATAAATATTTTCATTTGTAAAATAATGTTATTGTGGCGCATAAATAATTATGTGCTTTTGAACGTCTGTTATTCTCCTTCTGATTTTTTGGAAGGGATAATCAGGAATGAATAGAATAATATTTACGGTATCAATATTTTTATCTGTACTTTTGGGGTATTGGTTGGGGGGGCATCAAGGTAATGATGTGAAGCCTGAAGAAAATATTCCTTTTGATAATAATGAGCGGGCAGATCTTCTCGAAAAAATTAAAATTCTCACCGCAGAAAATAAAAAACTCAGCGCCGATAAATATTCAAAATCCCAATCATCTTATCTTCCGAAAGATAATTCTCAGAAAGTTACTGCTAAAACAGTAATTCAATCCAGCTCAATAAACCAAACAGCAGATAACCTCACAAAAGAGGGTTATGAGCTTAAAGAGCGTGCGTCTTCATTTACTAATTGGTTAACAAAAAATCATCAAGAAAAACCCTGGTTTGACCTGGGCATTGAAATGCGTGGCCGCTTTGACGCAGAAGAGACTGACTATAACTGGGCTAGCGCTGAAGAAGGGCATATCCAATCACTCTTTGTCCAACAGCAAACTTTAGCTGGTATTGCAGTTAAATCTACCACGTGTAAATCCACGCAATGCCAAATCACCATTAGTGTGATGGATCAAGATCATGCCAATGAAACGGCAATGACAATTACCAGGGTATTGAGCGGCGAAAACTTTTCACAAATTATTATTGATAGCCAGGTGCAGCAAGGCGAAACCATTTTGTACGTAGCGCGTAACGAGAAAGGATTTGAGTTTAATTGATAGCAATTGCTGTAATTAACTCAAGTATCTGATTGGAAAATCAGATTTCATCTGCGATTCGTAAGGGAAATTGAAATAGGACGCTTACATGGATCGCAAAAGGATAGTTATTTAATTAATAAAACTTGGAGACGTTATGAGAGTAATAAAAATGTTAGGTGCGGCACTGCTTGGTTTAGCCGCGTTGGTTTGTGTTGGTGCGAATGCGCAGGGAGTGCCGGTGTCTTGTTCATGGAGTGTTGCCAGCTCAGAAGGCCCTCCCAATGGCACCTGGAGAGATATTGTTCGCGTCTGCAAAGAAGCTAATGGTACTTGGGTTGCTTCGCAGAATTTCCGTGGATACAGCGGAAGTAGCGTTATGGAGAATTGTACTTTGACCCTGGCAGCTAATATTAGCTCTACCGGTGCGTGTTCGTCTCCGAGTTTCTTTAGAACGACTGTGTCTTCCAGTTCAGCCTCCAGCTCTGCATCTCCAGTTTGCCCGAATGCAGGCAAGTTTCTTGGCCAGGGTTGCGCTAATGGCACTGCCAACATCCCTGTTCCAACACTCTGTGGTAATAACTGTAGTTTGCGTTTTGAAACTATCGGATGGACAGCTGCTTGCCCATATGCTGGTGAGGGGCGCAGCCCTGAGGTAAAAGTGTTTTGTCAGTAGTAAAAAAGTCGTTATCGCAATGCGATAACGTTTTTTCCAATAAAAATTTATTATTTTGATATTGCGCAATAACGGAGAAGGATTGAGTAAATGCAGGGTAACTGCAGTAGCTCATTAATCTGAAAAGGATGACAGATTTAATTATCAGCCATTTTTTCTGTTCGATCTCAGGCTGATGAAGGATGTGAATAATTAATTAAAATCAGGAGACGTTATGAGAGTGTTAAAATTATTGAGCGTTGCGGCAATGGTATCTGCGGCTTTTTCAGTCACAAATGCAATGGCACAAACCCAAAATATTCCAGTTTCATGCAATTGGGTTCACGCGAGTTCCCAATCAGGGGCATCTGCTGCAATCGTTACTTTTCAATGCAAAGAAGCGAATAACAATGTGGCCGCAACCCGGTCACTAACTTATTCTGCGCCAACATGGCAAGTAACTTATTGTACGATTTCGCTGGCATCCGGAGTTTATAATTCGGGGACTTGCCAAAATTCGAGTTTGTATCGGACTGTAGCTCCATTGTCCTTGTCATCGTCCCAGTGCCAAAATGTAGGAAAGTACGTTGGTAGTGGTTGTGCTGTCAGTACTTCAAGCAGCGATGGCTTTGGTCAGTATTTCCAACAACAATGCGGGCCTGGCTGTACGCCACGATACGAAAGCCTGGGATTTATTAATGGTTGTTATTCTGGTCCACCAAACGGTAGCCCTTACGTGAATGTGTATTGCCAGTAATTAAACTGTACCGCTATCGCCAGTGGTGATAGCGGTCTTATAAAAATTTCCTGAGATAAATTTCTATTTGGATAATAACCAATTTTCACTTGAGCTTGCATTCACAAACCACTGCAACGCTTTGCCCGAATTATTTTTTCGCCAGGCGATATAAAGTGGAATATTTGGACGAGGCACCGTGCAATCCAGGATCACTAGTTCTTCGCGTTGGATTTCATTCTGAATTAAATGTTTTGGCAAAAAACCAACCCCTACCCCCATTAATTGCGCCTGGATTTTTGCGGCAGCGTTGGGTACGCGAATGATTTGCCGGCTTTCCAATAAACCGGAAGAACGCCCCGGTGAACTGAGTGATGAGTCAGCGATAACAATAGTGGGAAATGCAGCGATAGCGGCAGCATCGACAGAGCCTTTGTGAAAACGTAAGGGATGTTCCCGCGCTACTGCAAATACAAATTCCACTTCACCCATTAATCGATATTCAAAAATGCCTTTCGGTAAATCGCCGCTTGCACCTAATACCAGATCGCAACGTTCGGCTATTAATGCATCCCAGGTTCCACCCAGTACTTCTTCACTCACCGTAATGGCAACGCGTTTATCCAGTTGGTTAAACGCGTTGATTTGTTGAAGCAGCGGTGCGAGTGGCAGCACAGTGTCCCACGCGATACGCAACTGGGTTTCCCATCCGGACTCCAGTTGCTGTACCGCTTCCTCAATGGCACTGGCGGCTTGTAAGAGTTGCCTTCCTTGTTCCAGCAGCAGGCGTCCAGCCGTAGTGAGTTGGGCTTTCTGTTTGCTTCGATCAAACAAATTGATGCCCAAATCAGATTCCAGCTTCTGGACTGTATAGGACAGGGCTGATGGCACTTTGAATAAGGCTTCGGCAGCGGCGCCGAAGCTGCCTTTTCGATCAATAGCATCCAGTACTCTCAAGGCTTCCAGCGTAATGGCGTGGTGCATAAGTGTGTATTTTCCATTTGTTCAAAAATTTTGAAGTAATGACTCAAAATCTTCCGCTTTTTTATCCCTGATGACAAGCCTATTCTGGTAACAAGTGAGGCGAACACAGCAACAAGCAAACGCCAAAACGGATTAAACAGTAATTAAACCTGATTCCTGCATTCAAATTTTTTGGAGATTACCATGAGCACTATTCGCAACATTATCGCCACTAACAACAGCTTCTCTGCCCTGGTCCTGCGCTTGCCTCTAGGCATCATCTTCGCTGCCCACGGCGCGCAAAAATTATTTGGATGGTTTGGCGGCTACGGTTTACAAGGCACTGGTCAGTGGATGGACTCCATCGGTCTTGGCCCAGGTGTGGTGATGGCGGCACTGGCCGGTTCAGCAGAATTCTTCGGTGGATTGTTCCTGATTCTCGGCTTGCTCACTCGCCCAACAGCATTAGTGCTTGCAGTGACCATGGTAGTGGCGATTTTGTCGGTGCACATTAGCAATGGCCTGTTTATGAGTAATAACGGTTATGAGTTTGGTTTGGCGTTATTGGCGGGTGCAGTGTCTCTGCTGATTTCAGGCGGCGGTCGTGTGAGTGCAGACAGCGTGATTGCCAGCAAACTGTAATTGTTAATTAAAAGTGTGATCGTTAATAAACAGGAACAAGCAGAAATTCATTGTGTTGCGGCCGGCCATAACCGGTCGCATAAAAAGTGAGGTGTAAGATGATCAGCATTAGACGTAACCACGAGCGCGGCGGTGCCGATTTTGGTTGGCTCAACAGCAAACATACGTTTTCGTTTGGCAGTTATTACGATGAGCGTCATATGGGATTTTCCGCGCTGCGCGTTATCAACGATGACCGTGTAACTCCCGGCGCCGGTTTTGATACTCATGGGCATCGCGATATGGAAATTCTGAGTTATGTCCTTGAGGGCGAAATCGCTCACAAAGATAGCGAAGGTAATGTTGCCACCCTGCCGCCAGGCGAATTTCAATTGATGTCAGCCGGTAGTGGTATTCGCCATAGCGAATTTAATCCGTCGCGTACTAAAGGCTTACACTTTTTGCAAATCTGGATTCAACCCAACGTATACGGTGAAACGCCTGGATACCAGCAAAAAGATTTTGGTAGTAATCCTGGATTAACCTTAGCGGTAAGTCCTGATGGTGAAGCGGGCAGTCTGGTAATCAAACAGGATGCACGTATTTATCAACTGCTGTTGGCGCCAGGTGAAACTGCACAATTGAATACCAAAACCAATCGCCATTACTATGTGCATGTGATTGATGGTGAATTGAAAATTGCGGGGGAAATCGTAAAGCCCGGTGATGGTGCGAAATTGGCAGATATTAGTTCACTGCAATTAAATGCCAAGGCACAAGCCGTAAAAGCATTGGTTTTTGATTTGCCATAGCGTTGTAAGCAAAAATCAGGTGAATAGATTTCACCTGATTTTTTATTCAGTTACGCGTAATTTCAATGTTTGTGAAAAACCTTCCAAACGTGCAATTAATTCATCGCCGATCTGCACTGGCCCCACGCCAGCGGGGGTTCCGGTAAAAATCAAATCACCTGCTTCCAACTTTATATAGCGCGATACTTCCGCGATCAATTCCGGGATTGACCACACCATGTCGCGCCAGTTGCCGCGCTGCACTTCGTTGCCATTGCGCGTTAATACTAATTCACCGCATTGTTCCAGATCATGCAATGTGCCGCGCTGGATGGCGGTGCAAGGAGCGGAGCCATCGAAACCTTTTGCGAGCTCCCAGGGTCGCCCCAGTTTTTTGGCTTCTTTCTGGATGTCGCGGCAGGTCATATCCAAGCCAACAGCAAAACCGAATACAAAATCAGCAGCATCTGCTGCAGGAATTTTTGTTCCGGATTTGTTTATCGCTACAACTAATTCCAATTCATGTTCAACTTGTTGGGAAAAATCAGGATAGTGAAAATCTTCGCCATTTTGCGCCAATGCACTTTGTGGTTTGAAAAAGAAAAACGGTGGTTCGCGATCAGGATCATGCCCCATTTCGCGAGCGTGCTCGGCATAGTTTCGGCCAATGCAGATTATTTTATTCACGCAAAATACATCCGGGCTATCAGCAATAGGCAACGAGTATTTCAACATAGTAATTCCTGAAAATAATGGTGAGCAATTAATCGAGGCTTGAACTTTCTTGTGAAAATTTATACTCCTCGAGATAAGCATTTTTTAACTTCACATAATTATTCGCAGAATAAGAAAAAAAGCTGCGTTCAGAGTCTTTTAGCGGACGGGCTTGCTTTACTGGTGAACCAATATACATAAAACCGGATTCGAGCCGCTTCCCCGGTGGGACCAATGAGCCTGCGCCAATTACAACTTCATCTTCTACGATTGCCCCATCAAGAATCGTTGAGCCGATTCCGATCAAAACGCGGTTGCCAATTGTACAACCATGTAAGCATACCGAATGACCGACTGTCACATCGTCGCCAATTATGAGCGGATGTCCATCTGGGTTGTAATTACTGGCGTGGGTAATGTGTAGTACTGAACCATCCTGTACGCTGGTGCGTGCACCTATCCGAATGCGATGCATATCGCCGCGAATCACTACGCAGGGCCATACTGAAACATCATCACCTAACTCCACATCGCCGATAACAACGGCAGATTCATCCACAAAAACCCGTTCACCCAACTGCGGGGTATGGCCTTGGAAACTTCTTATTGCGCCCATAAATAATTCCTCGAAAACCAACACAATCTTGGGTGTATGATACGCGAAACTGCGTTTGATTTTCGCCCGATGGAGTTATTGCATGACCAATCCCCTGCTTGAAGCCCATACCCTGCCACCCTTTTCTGCTATTCGTGCTGAACATGTTGAACCAGCGGTTCGCAAATTAGTTGATGATGGACGCGCCCAATTAAAATCCTTATTGGGCGGGCTTTCTACTGTGACCTGGAGTAATTTGGTCGCACCGATTGAAGAACAAGGCGATAAGCTTGATCAAGCCTGGGCGCCGGTAAGCCATTTGAACTCGGTTGCCAACAGTGATGAATTGCGCAAAGCCTACACAGAAAGCATCGCATTATTGACAGATTATTCGACTGAGTTCAGCCAAAACGAAGGTCTATATAAGGCTTATCAGCAATTGGTGGATAGTAATGAGTTTGCACAATTAACCCAGTCCCAACAGCAAACGCTAAATAATGCATTGCGTGATTTTCGGCTGGGCGGTGTTGCATTAAATGACGCTGATAAAAAACGTTTTGGTGAAATCCAAAAGCGTTTGTCCGAGCTTTCTACGCAATTTTCCAACAATGTATTGGATGCAACCCAGGCATGGTACAAACACTTTGAAAATGCGGATGACCTCGTTGGGTTGCCGGAATCAGCGCTTGCGCAAGCGACACAAACAGCGGCACAAAAAAATCTCCAAGGTTATGTAATTACGCTGGATTTTCCCTCGTACTATGCGGTGATTATGTATGCTGATAATCGCGCGTTGCGCGAAGAAATTTATACCGCTTATGTAACCCGCGCATCTGCAGCAGGAAAAAAAGCGGACGGTTCTTCAGCAGCAGAATGGGATAATGGCGCGATTATTATTGAGACACTTGCGCTACGCCATGAACTTGCCAGATTGTTGGGTTTTAATAATTATGCCGAGCGCTCGCTCGCCAGCAAGATGGCCGAGTCTCCTGCACAAGTGCTGCAGTTTTTAAATGAGCTTGCACAAAAAACCAAACCTTATGCAGAACAAGATTATGCCGAATTACGTGCATTTGCTGCTGCAAGCGGTTGCGCTGATTTACAAGCTTGGGATACCACGTATTACAGTGAAAAATTGCGCGTGGAAAAATATTCGGTATCACAAGAAGAATTGCGTCCGTATTTCCCCGCAGAAAAAGTTATTGCGGGCATGTTTGACGTAGTGCAACGGTTATTTGGAATCCAGGTGAAACCAATTGCGAGTTTCGATAGCTATCATCCAGATGTACGCTTCTACCATATCGACAAAAATGGCAAGCATATCGCCAGCTTTTATCTCGATTTATTTGCGCGCGACAAGAAAAAAGGCGGCGCCTGGATGGCCGATTGCCGCGTACGTCGTAAAACACCCAATGGTGTGCAATTACCGGTAGCGTTCTTAACCTGTAATTTTACGCCGCCAGTGGGCGATACACCGTCATTGTTAACCCACAATGAAGTAACCACCTTATTCCATGAATTTGGCCACGGTTTACACCATATGCTCACGCAAATTGATGTCGCTGCCGTGAGCGGCATTAACGGTGTTGCCTGGGATGCAGTGGAATTACCAAGTCAATTTTTGGAGAACTGGTGCTGGGAACCGGAAGCTATTCCATTAATTTCCGGGCACTATCAAACGGGTGAGCCTTTGCCGCAATCATTGCTGGATAAAATGCTCGCGGCGAAAAATTTCCAATCGGGTTTGCAAATGATTCGTCAGTTGGAATTTTCCTTGTTCGATTTCCGCCTGCATGCTGAATATGATTCTGCTGCGCCAAAATCTGCGCAGGACGTCTTGAATGAAGTGCGCGATCTGGTTGCGGTTATCAAGCCGCCCGCATTCAATCGATTCGAAAACAGCTTTAGCCATATTTTCGCTGGTGGTTATGCCGCAGGTTATTACAGTTATAAATGGGCGGAAGTATTATCGGCCGATGCCTATTCGCGTTTTGAAGAGGAAGGTATTTTCAATGCGCAAACGGGTGAGAGTTTCTTACAAGAAATTCTGCAGCAAGGCGGCAGTCGTGCGCCAATGGAGTTGTTTAAAAATTTCCGTGGCCGTGAACCGCATATTGATGCGCTCTTGCGTCACTCGGGAATTACCACAAGTATCCCCGGGGAGGCAGCCTGATGGTCTATAGCAGTAAGCGCCGTTTTGTTGCGGGCGCTGTTTGCCCGCGCTGTTCGGAGATGGATAAATTGGTAGTTTATAGCGAAGACGGTAAGGATTTTCGCGAATGTGTAGCCTGCGGCTATAAAGATGAAATGCATTTTAAACCGATTGCACGTGAACTGGACACGCGCGTCAATCTGACTGAAGAAGACAAACAGGATATTCAGGTCATCAACATTTTGCCGTTTGAAAAACCCGATCACTAGATCGGGTTTCCTGGCGAGATTTGTTTTTAATCATTAATAAAAATAGTTTTATTGGTGATTTTGTCTTATAAATAAGAATAGTTGACTATCTATCTCTTTGTTGCAAAAGCGTTTTTTTTATTCTCTGAATTTCACTAATCAAAAAATGCTACCTCCAATTAATTTTTACGCCAATGTGTAGCGTTGAGTAACAGATCACTGGTTTTTACAAATTGGTGCGTCTCAATTTCTTGTAGTCAAACTGAACATATGATACTTGTATTCAATAGCGCCAGTTGCGAGCTATGTCTCATTCAAAATCACAATAAGAGTAATTGATAGGTGGAGGTGGGCGACACGCCCGGTGCGATCCAGTCATCTTGCTAACAAGGTGAATCCGGATCTATTACTCCTGCTCTAGGGGGTAATGGATTTGTATAAGCAGTAACGATAAAAAATCCTGAGCATAATTAATCCAATTAAGGAGAGCTCCATGAGTAGAAAAGTCAGTTTTAATAAAAAAATCCTGGCAACGGTCATTGCCTCTTCAGCCCTTACCGGTCTGAGTAGCTTCGCCTTTGCACAAGATGATTCAGTAGAAGAAGTCACAGTAACCGGTATTCGCGCCTCTATGGAGCGTGCGATGGATATCAAACGTGATTCGGCGGGTGTGGTCGACGCGATCAGCGCCGAAGATATGGGTAAATTCCCTGATACTAACCTCGCAGAATCCCTGCAACGTATTACCGGTGTTTCTATTGACCGTTCCAATGGCGAAGGTTCACGTATTACCGTTCGGGGTTTCGGCCCTGACTACAACATGGTGACCTTGAACGGAAGAACACTTCCAACGGGTAGCGCTTACGGTGGTAGCTCTGGTGCTGACGCATCCACACGTGGCGGTAACTCTCGCGCATTTGATTTCGCAAACCTCGCTTCTGAAGCCGTTTCCGGCGTAGAAGTTTATAAAACCAGTAAGGCTAATATCGCTGCGGGTGGTATTGGTGCATCGGTAAACATTAAAACCTCACGTCCATTGGATGGTGATGGTTTCAAAGCAACTATTGGTGCTAAAGCGGTAGCGGATACGACTAATCGCACTGGTGACGATGTAACACCGGAAGTTTCCGGTTTGGTGAGCTGGGCGGATGACGCTGATGTATTTGGTGTGTCACTGAGCGCTAGCTATCAAGAGCGTGACTCAGGTTTTACGGGTGCTACTGTTAACAACTGGACGGTAGCAGAATGGGAAGGCGGTAGCTCTCAGACTATATTCGACAACCCGGCTAACAGCACCAAATTTAAAAATGCACCTGCTGTAGGGCAGCTTTACTCTCGTCCTAACGATGTTCGTTATACCTTTTCTGATCGCGAGCGTGACCGCACCAACGCACAGCTGACTTTCCAATATCGCCCTATTGAAGACCTGACTGCTACTCTGGACTACACCTTCGCCCAGAACAATCAATCTGAGCATCGCGGTGAAGTGACAACCTGGGTACAAAACGGTGGATATATACAATCCGTTGAGTTTGATAACTCTGCCATTAAGACCCCTATATTTATTACCGAAAATTACGGCACCGATAGAAAAGATGTCGGTTTCGCTCAGCAATATCGCTCTCAGGAAGATACCCTGGAGTCAACGGGCTTGAATGTTAACTGGGCTGTTAATGATCAATTGACATTAAA
The DNA here is from genome assembly GCA_021151825.1 of Cellvibrionaceae bacterium. GTDB lineage: Bacteria > Pseudomonadota > Gammaproteobacteria > Pseudomonadales > Cellvibrionaceae > Cellvibrio. Next base: position 1,077,867 of record JAGKWQ010000001.1, on the reverse strand, counting down.
TGTCGATGTTCATGATTCAACCCTGGAAAGTCTGCCAACTGGTCCAGGCCATTCCGGCGAATTGGACGTAGGTATTGGCGCAACCATTAAATCCGGCGCTAGCTGGCAGTTTAGTGGTGCCACCATCCCTACCTGGACTCATACATTAGACGGCACTTTGGGCACAGAAGACCTGAGCTCCTCCGTTATGCGTGTATGGTCAGCAGAGCAAAGATCTGACGTAACTCAAGCTAAAGTGGATGCGCAATGGCAGTTTGACGATGGTCGTTTTGACTTTGGTATCGAGCGCCGTGAAATGGGTTCAAACACCATCGATTACAACACCAATAATAACCAGGTATTGGGCGGTTGGGGTGCATCAGCGCCGGGCGAATTCCCTGCCTCATTGTTTGAAGAGTTTGACGTAGCTGGCGAATTTAAAGATGCAAGTACGGGTAACTCGCCCCATATTGGTTACCGCGCTGACGCGCGTGCCTTGGCACAACACCTGGTGGGCATATATCCCGTCATCGCTGACGGAAGCGGTCCAGCATTTATCGGAGTGGAAAATACTCAAGGTACAAAGGGTGTTCGCAATAGTAAAAGCAACAACGACATCCAGGAAGATACAGATGCAGTCTACTTCCAGTTAAGCACCGCTGGTACATTAGCTGGACTTGAGATTGATGTAGTGACCGGTTTGCGCTATGAAACAACCGATCAAGTCTCGTCTTCTGATACCCCACCGCTGGCTTATTATGTATGGCAGTCGGATAACGACTTCACTTCTGTTAGCCAGGCGGCAGGCGCCAAAACTATTGCCAAGAATAGCTATGACGCATTGCTACCTAACCTGGATTTGTCCGCGAAACTGACGGACGACATAGTAGGTAGATTCTCCTACAGCAAAACCATCGCTCGTCCTGGTTTGGGTCAGCTGGGTGCAGCAACGTCATATGGTAACCCGGACGGCTCTACGTTAAATGCTGGTACCAACGTTCAAGCAACCGGTAATAACCCATACCTGAAGCCATTGGAGTCAAACAACGTTGACGTGTCGGTAGAATGGTATTTTGATGATGCCAGCTATCTGTCTGCCGGTGTGTTTGAAAAACGCGTTATCAACTTTATCGGAACAGAGCAAGTAACACGCACCTTTGAGGGTATTCAAGACCAAACCTCAGGCCCAAGAGCGAAAGCAGCCATGGCGGCTCTGCAGAGCAGAGGTCTCGATGTAGATAATGCTGGTATTTATGCCATGATGCAGATTTTGGCAAATCCGACTGCATATCCTACCGGCGCTGCGGCCTTCACCCCGGCATTGAAGAGCTTCTTCAATGATCAGAAAGGTTACCCTTTCATTACTCCGAATGCTGATGATCCGCTGATGGAGTACACAATGAGTAGCCCGGTTAACAGCCGTGAAGCAAAAATTTATGGTGCGGAGTTTGCGGGACAACACTTCTTTGGTGAGTCAGGCTTTGGTATCCAGGCTAACTACACCATCGTGAGAGGTGATGTGAAATTTGACAACATGGATATTACGGAGAACCAATTTGCATTGTTAGGTCTGAGCGATACTGCAAACCTGGTGTTGATGTATGAAAAGTATGGTGTCGAAGCGCGCCTCGCTTACAACTGGCGTGATGAGTTCTTGAATAGAACCGGTGCTGGTGCTAACAACCCGGGCTATATCGAAGCATACTCGCAAATTGACGCTAACGTGACTTATCATGTGACCGACAATTTGTCGCTATCGCTTGAAGGTATCAACCTGACTGGTGAAGATCGTCGTGAGCATGCTCGCAACAAAAATATGTTGTGGGGCTACGATGACTTGGGCGCTCGTTACCAATTGGGTGCTCGTTACAGCTTCTAAGTTTTACTTAAAGGTTGTTTGATAAAAAAGAGTCGCCCAGGCGGCTCTTTTTTATATGTAGATCAAAATAAATTGTGCAAATTGCCGGTAGTATTTATATGCAAAGAATAGAAGTATTAAACAATATTGCTCATGAGCATTTGAGGGTGAATTCCAGGTTTTCAGCAGAGTTAGGGGATAATGTAGTCAGCACAGTTACATTTATAACTGAATTCGCCGATGTTCAAAAAGAATACCCGATATTGTGCCGTAAGAATCCGGAGACGAATGAGTATCAGGCGATTGTGTTTTTTGGTCTGGAAAAAGATGAAAACCTGTTTTTGACTGATGCAAATCTATTAAAGCAAAAGTATTCTGGATGGGACGCCTATTATGTTCCGGCGGCCCTCGCTAGAGGCCCCTTTTCTATCGGCATGCATCGCGAAGTTGCGGATGGGGCAGAGAGTCCGAGGCCGATGGTGCATATTGATATGAATCATCCTAAAGCGAAAAGTGGCGAAGGGAACAATCTGTTTTTGGAAAATGGAGGACATAGCCAATATTTAAATTATATTTCCAGGACACTGGAAATTATTAATGATGGAATACCCCGGACAAAATTGATGTTTGACGCATTCACCAAGTATCAATTATTAGATACTGTTGTTCTGGATATTGAACTTCAAAACCAGGAAAAATTGAAAATTAATGGATTTGAAACCATTAATGTTGAAAAATTATCGCAGCTGGATGGCGTTGCACTTGAGGAGCTGAACAAGTCGGGCTTTCTTCAGGCGGCTTATTTAATTGCTGCATCAATGTCTAATGTCAGAAAATTGATTGACAGGAAAAACCGAAAACTTTTGGCAGGAGATGGCGGAGTTTGAAAACAATAAAGATTTTGCATGGAATTAATTCTTTTAACATTCCAAAAGATGTCATTAATTCTGCAGAACCTGTTGTTTTTAAACAGTTGGTTGGCGATTGGCCGATGGTTCAAGCCGGGCAAGTTTCCGATCAAGCGTCCGTTGATTATCTGAAATCATTTTATAATGGTAACTCTACCATCGTATGTAAAATCCCCGCGGAAAATAACGGCCGCATGTTTTACAACGACAATTGTACCAGTCTTGACTATGAAAGCTTTAAAGGCCGTATTGATGAAACCCTGGATGCAATTCTGGATGGCGTGAATCAAATAGATGCTCCAGCGTATTATATTGCATCCAATATTATTGATACGCACTTGCCTGGATTTAACGATAAAAACAAAATTGTCATTCCTCGCAATAAACATCCTGATGCAATGGCAGAGCGGGTGAGCATCTGGATTGGGGGTGCCACGACAGCTACTTGTCATTTTGATGCGCTGGATAACATCGCGTGTTGTGCGGCGGGCAAACGCAGGTTTACGCTTTTTCCACCAGATCAAATAAGCAATCTCTATCCCGGCCCGCTGGAGCCAACACCCGGTGGGCAAGTTATCAGCCTGGTTGATTTTAAAAATCCTGATTTTCAAAAATTCCCCCGATTTCGCGATGCATTATTAACTGCCCGGTTTGCTGAGCTGGAGCCGGGAGATGCGTTATATATACCGAGTATGTGGTGGCATCATGTGGAAAGTCTGGAGCCTTACAACATTCTTGTTAACTACTGGTGGGAAGATGCTCCTGCGTTTTTAACGTCAGGTATGAATGCATTGTATATGGCCATGCTTGGTGTCAGGGATAAGTCCGCCCATGAGCGAGAAGCCTGGAGACATATTTTTAATCATTACATTTTTGATGGAGCTGAAAAATCCAACGCCTTTATTCCCGTAGAGGCGAGAGGTTTTCTCCATGTTCTGGATAGACTGGGCGTTAGAAAATTAAGGGCCCTGCTTATTAATAAACTGAATCGTTGATGCCGATAAATGAAAAATAATGAAATGCTAAATAAAAAAATGAAGATAGTGATTGCTGGCGGTGGCACCGCAGGTTGGATTGCAGCGGCTGCGTTATCTAACCAAATGGGCGAGTTGCTCGATATTACCCTGGTGGAGTCTCAGGAAATAGGAACCATTGGTGTCGGCGAAGCTACCATTCCTCCCATGAGAACTTTTCATCGGCTGTTGGGTATTAACGAACAGGAGTTTATGCGCGCAACAAATGCTACATTTAAGCTCGGCATCCAATTTGAAAACTGGAAACAAATTGGTGAAAAATATTTCCATTCCTTTGGTATTACCGGCAAGCAAACATTAATTACCGACTTTATTCACTTTTGGCTCAGGGGGCGAAAGTTGGGGATAGCGCAAGAGTTTGGTGATTACTGCCTCGAATACAAAGCAGCATTAAAAGATCTCTTTTCTATTAATGATCAAGCAAAAATAAATTATGCATTTCATCTTGATGCCGGACGCTACGCCAGTTTTCTCAGGGCGCGTTCAGAAGTGCGCGGTGTAAAACGCGTTGAAGGGAAAATAGCGGAAGTACTTCAACATCCTGAATCTGGATTTATTACTTCACTCAAAATGGAGTCTGGCCAGGAAATATCAGGTGATTTATTTTTAGATTGCACGGGCATGAGAGGCCTATTGATCGAGCAGACCTTGCAGACAGGTTTTGAAGAATGGGGGCATTGGTTGCCTTGTGACAGTGCTATTGCCATCCAGACTGAAACAACTGCCCCTGCTGTGCCTTATACAAGATCGATTGCACATCATGCTGGTTGGCGTTGGAAAATTCCGTTGCAGCACAGGGTTGGCAACGGGTTGGTGTTTAGCAGTCGTTATATGTCGGATGATGAAGCAATCAATCTGCTGCTGTCGAGCGTAGAGGGAAAAGTGCTCATTGAACCCAGGGTAATAAAATTTAAAACCGGAAAACGCAAAAAAACCTGGAATAAAAACTGTATCGCAGTGGGGCTTGCTTCCGGCTTTTTGGAGCCATTGGAGTCAACCAGTATTCATATGATAATGACAGCAATAACTCGTTTGTTGCAGTTGTTTCCTCATGGTGAGATCAGGCAGTCTATTGTTGATGAATTTAATGCGCAGGCAGAAAGCGAATTTATAAGAATTAGAGATTTTATTATATTGCACTACAAAGCGACGGAGCGTGATGACAGTCCTTTCTGGCGTTATTGTAAAGATATGGACGTTCCTGATGACCTTATGCGTCGAATGAATATTTTTAAAGATTATGGGAAATCCTACCAGGTTGAAGGTGAATTATTCCGTTTGGATTCCTGGACTCAAGTGATGCTTGGGCAGGGGCTTATGCCTTCGTCATACCATCCTATTGTTGACCTGATGTCGGAACGAGAGCTACAACATTTCCTGAGCAGTGTTGCGGCTGATGTTGATAAAAACATGGCTACACTATCAACCCATCAACATTTTATTAATAAATATTGCAACAGCGGGATGTAATCTTCGTAATTCAAAAAACGGGCACGTATGTACTGACGGAATTAACTCAGTGCGGGTGTGTTAATGGGGGATAGCTTCGGTATTCTGTCACCAACACGAGGTGCTTTGGGCTGCTATTAAAAATCCCCGCCAGTTTTGCTGGCGGGGATTTTTATTTTCTAAACGCTAAACGTTAATTAAGGACAAGCAACATCTTTACCCGCACCTTTCACTACGCTCACATTGGCGAAGGTAATATCCAGTGTGCCTTTGGTAATGAGTGAGAAAGGTTGCAGGACCTGGGTCCAGAACTCTTCCGGTGGTTGGGTTACACCGAAATTTGCGCCTGAGTTTGGATAGCAACTCAAGGGCACAGTGATGGTTTGCCATTCTTTTCCTGCAAAGCCTTTCAGTTGTTCAGTCAGGTCGATATCGGATGCGCAATAAGAGCCGCAGCCTAAACGCAACCAGGTTGCATCACTGGGTGCTGCGTTTACTTTGATATCAAACACCAAGGCTGAATTTTCTTTCACGTAATTAATAAAATCCTGGCGATCATTAATTGAGAAAGCGACCTGGCCATTGCCGTTGCCCTGCCATTGCACGCGGCGCGCATCTTCCTGTACATCGCGATCTACCGATTGGAGTGTGAGCGACGACGCTTTTACGGTATTACTGGTCGCTGCCACAACATCGTTTTGGAAACCGATAATTTCCAAACGCCATGGATCAATGGCGCGCTGCTTGAAAATCTCCAATTTATCGAGCGCTTGTGCGGCTTGTGGACCTTCTTCGGAAAGGTTATCGCCAATCGTATTTTTATCGGCGTAACCCAAACCATAACCGTAAGCAAATAATGGATCGTAATTCGCATCGCCCACATTGAGCGGCGATTGGTTTGGTAATTTCGGCCAGGAGAAGCTCAAGCGACCGGTAACGTCGTAATTGATTGCACCAGCCGCATTTTTGAAAATGACATCGGCGATACCATTACCTTCCGTGCCGGGCAACCAGATTGCAGCAAATGCGTCAGACGCATTAATTTCACGATTAACCCACAATGGGCGGCCGGAAATAAACAACGATACAACCGGAATGCCTTGCGTGCGTAATTTTTTCAGCAATTCCCAATCGCTTGGGTCGCGCACTTTGTAGGCGAGTGAACCTGCATCGCCTTGCATTTCTGCGTAAGGATCTTCACCGAATATCACGATAGCGACATCAGGTTTTTCTTTAAATGAACCGTCCACACTGAGTGTGGTGGTACCACCTGCTGCATCAACAACTTCTTTAATTCCGGCATAAATAGAGGTGCCGCCAGGGAAATCTGCATTGGTGTTGCCAGTGCCCTGCCAGGACACAGACCAACCACCGGATTGTTTGCCAATATTGTCGGCACCATCACCGGCAACCAATACGTTTTGTTTACGATTCAGTGGTAATAAATTGCCTTTGTTTTTCAAGAGTACCACTGATTCACGCACTGCCTGACGGGCAACTTCGCGATGCGCCTGTGCGCCGAGCACTTCTTTTTTGCCAGCAAGTGGGCGTGTAGATGGCGCACCTTTTTCAAATAATCCCGCGCGAATTTTCACCCGCAAAATTCTACGCACGGCATCGTCCAGGCGCTCGGCAGTCACTTCGCCGGATTTTGCTTGCGCGAGTAAATTATTGTAGAGATCTTTCCAGTTAGGTTCCGGCACCATGTAAATATCCAGGCCCGCCATTAGCGATTCCGGACAATCCACCGCAGTGCAACCGGGAATAAAACTGTGACCACTCCAATCGCCTACAACGAGACCATCAAAACCCATGCGGTTTTTTAATACATCGGTGAGTAAATGTTTGTGGCCGTGCATGCGCGTACCATCCCAGCTGGTGAATGAGGCCATCACCACTTGCACACCGGATTCAATCGCACTGAAGTAACCGGCGCCGTGAATGTCGCGCACAAACTTTTCATCGCCCTGGGTTTCGCCGCGATCAACACCATTCAACGTGCCGCCATCGCCAATAAAATGTTTTGAAGTGGCGATAACATGTTCGTTGGTGAATGGTTTATCGGTGCCGCCAGTACCCTGCAGGCCTTCAACCATTTCGCCGGCGAAGGAACCGACGATACGTGGATCTTCCGACCAGGATTCATAGGTGCGGCCCCAGTGGTCATCCCGTGCAACGGCAACGGTGGGAGAGAAATCCCAATCCAATCCGGTCGCCGCAATTTCGCGCGCGGTGGCCCAGCCGATTTTTTTCAGCAGCTCAGGGTTATGGGTCGCGCCCAAACCGATGTTGTGCGGGAATAATGTTGCGCCGACCACATTGCCTAAACCGTGCACAGCATCGGTTCCCCACATAATGGGAATGCCAATGCGGCCATTGGATTTATCAACGGAGGCGTTGTAGTAACTGTCAGCGAGTTTTACCCAATCTTCCAGGGTTGCGTACTTGTTGCCGCCCGGTGTGCTGCCGCCGCCATTAAGCACGGAGCCGACGTGATATTTGGTTACATCTTCCGGCGTGAGATAGCGGATTTCCGGTTGAATTAACTGGCCGATTTTTTCTTCCAGCGTCATTTTTGCCAGAAGTTCATCAATGCGTTTTTCGACTGTGGGATCTTTGGCAACAACACTTTTAATGACGGGCCATTCGACGGCAGCCGTTTCAGCGGTGGGCGCGGGTGCAGGTGCTTCCGCTTTGTGGGAGTCGCAGCCTGCAAGTAGTGACAGCAGCACCGCGCCCGACAGTAGCGAGCGTAGTGGAAATGTAGGGTTCATAGCTGATGACCTTATCAGAAGTAGTAAGCCGGTTTAACCGAGTGGAATCAAATAATAAGTATTGTTTATCTGTGACAGCATTAATCCTTTAACGGTAAAGGAATGCTTATAAAAATAGCATTTTGCGTGAAATTCGCGAATAAAATTTACTATTTATGACAGTGCCCGTGACCAGGTTTGAATGGCTATGGCAATCAGTATTGAAGGGCGTATGAGCGCAAGAGGGCTAGTTTTTATACATAAAACAATAAGTTGAGACGGTGATTTTTATAGCGGGCAAAAAATAAGCTTCGGGGCTACGCTCTCCACGCAGCACCGAATTTTTCATCTTCGATAAGGAAGAATTAGTGAAGCGAGTCCAGATAGGTATCAATATCTTTCTCAGCTTCTTCTTTGCGTTTACCGTATTTCTCTTGCAAAACACCGACGAAGCGTTCACGGTTACCCGCGATGCGATCAAAATCGTCATCAGTGATGTCGCCCCATTTTTTTTGCACAGAGCCTTTCAATTGTTTCCATTTACCTTCAACGATATCTTTGTTCATGATATTCACCTCGATATGGTTTAATAAAAAGTTCCATTTATTTTTTTGCTTTTCTTCATAACTTTTGCGACTGCTTTTTACCTGTCGCGGGATAAAGAAAATTTCCGTAGCGATTTAACTTTTGCAAGGTGAGTGCCAATTATTTTTGCAGTGTTTTAGCCGGATTTTAGATGAATTAAGCGAAGATTTTGCAAAGCCTACAAATAACTGGCGTAGGAGTTTCAATTAAACGTGAGAGTTTCTATTTTCTAAAATTGATTAAAAAAGAGTAAGTAACATTTTAAATTACTTTAGTGGATATTAAATACCGTATTAATTTCCATCAGAGGTTTGAATTTGTTGTAGTTAATTTTCATGGATATTTAAAAAAGAAATATTGCGCAGATTTTACCGGCCACCCGAAACATCCAGAATTGTGCCGGTAACGAATGAGGCTTCTGCGGATGCAAGCCACAAAATCGCGTTGGCGATTTCTTCCGGTTCGCCCGCGCGTTGCATGGGTACGGATGGTGCAACACGTTGAATGCGTCCGGGTTCGCCTCCTTTTGCATGCATATCAGTATTAATAATTCCTGGGCGCACTGCGTTAACACGAATACCTTCACCAACCACTTCTTTGGCGAGACCGAGGGTTAAGGTATCTACAGCACCTTTGGTTGCTGCGTAATCGATATATTCAAACGGCGAACCCACACGCGATGCAACAGAAGACACATTAACAATTGATCCTCCGTTGCCACCGCTCGCGGTGCTCATGCGTTTTATTGCTTCGCGCGCGCACAAAAAACTGCCGATGACATTGACTGCAAATAAATGTTGTAACGCTTCCGCTTCAATATCGCGAAATAATTTTTGTCGTAAAATCGCGGCGTTATTCACTAACAAATCCATGCGGCCAAAATGTGCGTCGACCTGCGCAAACCACGCGAGAATATCGGCTTCTTTACTGAGATCAACCGGTGTGAAAATAACCTTGCGACCCAGTGCGGTAATTTTTTCGGCGATAGCTTTTGCCGGTTGCTGCTGGTTGAGATAGGTAAGCGCCACATCGTACCCGCGCTCTGCCGCGAGTAATGCGGTGGCGGCACCTATACCACTGCTAGCGCCGGTAATTAATGCAACAGGATGGGGTTGCGTCATTGCGATTTTTCCCGCCTGAATTTTTCGCGTTTAAGTCCATCATCCATTTCGCGCACTAATGCCATATACAGTGCATCAGCGCTGGCGGCATAGCCTTCGGGGCTCATATGGACAAGGTCCGGGCGCATAAATGGCACCGCTTGTTTAAACCAGGCTTGTGCGCCGCAATTGCCACCCATCATTGCGCCCCAATCCCAGTACAAGGTTTTTTCCTGGCGGGCGATACGGCGCTGGCTGTTTTGTACTTTGATTAACGATGGCGGTAATGGCAGTTTGCAGCCGCCGTTGATATTGGGCGCTTTGGTTTTGGCTGAACTGGGTGCGCCTATCAAGAGAATGGCAGCGTTGGGTGCTGCGGCGCGCACCTTGCGAATGGCGTTGCGCAATTCGGTTTCATAGGTATCGGGAATCAGGTCTTTGCCGAAGGCTTCGTTGGTACCGTACGCGAGAATGACCAATTGCGGATCGCGCCACTGTAATTGGGTGCGAAGGCTGGCGGTATCCCAGCGGCTGATCACATTGGCGACTGAACCGTTAATGCCCAATGCATCCAGGGTAATACCGGGCGCCTGACGATCAAGAATTACCCCGCCCAATTTGCCGCCGCTCGGGGCTAACAAACGCAAACCATTCACTTTGTTAGCGTCGATCAGTTGATTGCTCAGGCGCCAGCTCGCCTTGGGATCACCTTGCCCAGGCAATTTGGATAATTTGCCGCCGACTAATGCCAGGCTCCAGGGGGTTTGTTTCGATTGCTGCCAGATGCTCACCTGCCATTGGCCGGTGGCGAGTTCCTCTTTGGTTTTGATCTCCAGAATCGAGTTCCCCGCCGAGGTATTAATTAATCCCCCTAACGGAAACGTGCCGGTGTGTTTGGCGATTTTGCTATCGCTGAGCGTCCATTTGCCCAGGCTGCGTAACAGCACTTGGTGAGAGCGTTGATTAGTGACGTAACCGGGTGTCAACCAGCCGATACCGGCATTGCCAAATTGACGCTGCAAGCGCAGGCGAAGCTGGCCGGTGAAATAGTCGCCAGCCGTGTGTGAGTCGCCTAACTGAATAATCCGCAAGGGCTGCGCGCGCTGGCCCTGTTCGAGTTGCTGTAAGGCTTCCCATAGCGCTGGCGCTTTGCGATCGCCGTAGTCATGAACAGGGGTGGGTTGATCGGCGACTACATGGATCGCCAGCAGGAAAAACACGCAAAAACAAAAATATCTCATCGTTGACTAATAGCCGGGTTGGGCTGCTGCGCCGGTGGCGTCTGTTCCACGGGTGCAGGTGACGCAGTAGGTTTCAGTTCGGCAGGTGTCGCTCCCGGTTCTGCCACGGGTTGTGCAGGTTGTTGCTCAGTGGGGGGGGCAGCATGGGTAAATTGCGCCAGCGTGAGTTTGGCCAATAGTTTCTGGCCCTGGGTTGTGAAATGTACCCCGTCATCGGTGCGCACCATAACACTGCCGCGTTCCGGCAACTCCAGGAATTTGGTAAAGCTGCTGCCGTCAGCGCTCAAACTGGGCGCAGTCGCGACAAAACGGGCGAACAACGGATATTTGGCTGATTCACTGGCGTAGATCTCGTTAAGCAACGGCTCTTTGCCGAGTAAATCTTCGCGCCCCATGGGCGGTGCGCCCAGCCATATCAAACGTGCATTATTCTCTGCCGTAGTCTGGATAATTTGCTTCACTCGCGCGCTATACACCTCTTTCCACCGCTCGGAGCCATAGCGAACATATTTGCCCTGGAGGGTCATATCCCAAGGGTCGTTAGCGCCCAGAAACACAATCACTACCTGATAATTTTCCAGTTCAAATGCGGCTTTAACGGTGGCAGGCCAATCGAAAAATGCCGGATAGGTCAGGCCCGTGCTATGCCGGCTGATATCCATCGATTCCACTTTGTAATTGCGCTTGAGCGCTGTAATCAAATGCGGCGCAACACCCTGCATCAACGAATCGCCCACAAGCAAAATGCGATCACCGGTTTGCAGGGCGATAGGCGCATTAGCGGCGGCTAGCGCTTCCGGTGTTGCTTCGGGCATAACAAAAGGCGTGGCCGGATCATCGGTCGTGGATGCGCTATCGGTTGCATCCGCTGCTTTTATTTCACTTTTATTCTCACTGGGGGCAAGGCTGATATTCGCTACCACCGGTGCGGATGTTTTCGGTTGCTCTGCCGTTTGTTTTTCACTCGCTGCCGGTGCAGGGCAAGTGGGGGCAGTTGCTTTGGGGGCTGCAATTGCCGGGCATTTGGGCTGTGCTACCACCACAGGTGGGGGTTCCGGCAGGGCTCTATCTCCGGCGAGTAATAATTGCCCTGCGACCAACATCCGCTCTGCGCGCTCATCGCTCCAACGATTAACCTGCTGCTGCCAGTTCGCCAGGGTTTGGCTGCCGGGAATTAACTGGCTGGTGGTGGGTAAATTGCCAAACTCCAGAAAAATATGGTGGGTCTGCTGCCAGTATTGCAGCAGGGCATTGCCTTTAATGGCTACCAATAACACACAGGCAAGGCTGATCGCTGCCAGCGCGCTGGGGTGTTGCGATTCCGGCTCAATCGCCAGGAATGGTTTTTCATCTAACTGCATAGCGTCGTGAATCCGTTAAAACGCAAACATTAACAATAGAAACGATAACAACATTAGAAACCAAAATAGATAAAACCCGGCATACCGGCGGGCGCTAATTCCATAATCGCCAATGCACTGATCAATAAACAAAAACTTTGGCCCCACCAGGGCAGTTTCCGCAGCGTGATTGCAGATTTATCCATAATTGCCTGTGCATGCCTGGCCAATGTAAAAAATACCACCATTGCCAGTAATAAACCCAACCAATTCAGGCTGGGCACGGTATCCCATTCGCCAAAACCTTTTATAAATGCGGATACCGAATCCCAATCTTCCGCCCTGAATAACAGCCAGCCGAGGCATACAAAGATAAAGGTGATGATTTGCCCGATCGCCGCCGGAAAGCGCCACGCGGAAACCTTATGCCACAGGTTCTGAAACACCAAGCCAATGCCGTGCCATAAACCCCAAACGACAAACGTAATGCTCGCCCCGTGCCAAAAACCGGACAGCGTCATGGCGATAACCAGATTAATTTGCGTGCGCGCCCAATTGCCGCGATTGCCACCGAGCGGGATGTACACATAATCGCGAATCCAGCGCGATAAGGTGATATGCCAACGCTTCCAGAAATCGCTGAGGTTGGTGGCGAGATACGGCTGGCGGAAATTCACCGGCAAATTAAAACCGAGTAGCAGCGCGAGTGCCGTGACCACATCGGTGTAGCCGGAAAAATCGAAAAACAATTGCCACGCGTAAGCCATCAGCCCGCCCACCAATTCCACCGCGTGATAACTTTCCGGATTGGAAAAAACCGGATTGGCCCACTCTTCGGCCAACCAGGCGGCGAGCCAGACTTTTTTAATCAAGGCTGAAATAACCAGCAGTATCGCCCACTCGGGTGCAACGATAGCGCGCTGCGACGGCGATTCAATTTGCGCGAGTAATTCGTTAGGGCGACAAATCGGCCCCGCTAATAAAGTGGGGAAAAAAGAAAGGTGCAATAAACCATCGGCCAGCGTTGCCGCTTTGTATTCCCCGCGACCAACGCTAACCAGATAGGCGATCCCCTGGAAGGTATAAAAGGAAATCCCCACCGGCAATACCAATTCCAGCACCGGCAAGCTGGCACCGGTGAATATAGGCGAGAGCAAGGCCATCGCCTCTTCGCGGAAAAAATTGTAGTACTTGAAAATGCCGAGGTTGAGTAACGCAATCGCCACGCCTGCAATCACCGGCCAGCGGCGCCGGGTTCCGGCGGGTGTTCTGATCGCCTGGGCGAGCAGCAGAATAACCAGCGAAAAGTTGAGCAGCAACAGCGCAAAACGCCAATCAAAACTGCAATAAAAAAGATAGCTGGCACCGAGCAATAAATGGTTCTGTGCGCGCACGCCGTAGGCTGATCCCGCCCACCAGTAGAGCCACAAAAATCCAACGAAAATCAAGGCGAATTCGGGGGAGAGGTAATGCATTAGCCAATATCCATAAGGTCCCTGACAGCGAGGGCGCCATCATACGCAAAGCGCCAGGGAAAATCCTTGCGGATACGCAAAAATTCCCGGCGTTTTCAGAACATCAGGCGAAAGCAGCTGCCTTGCGGTTGCGCAATATAGTTTACCGAACCACCGTGGGCTTGCATGATTTGCTGTACCACAAATAAACCGATCCCGGTGCCGGTGCGCTTGGAGGTGTAAAAAGGGACGAATATCTGCTCGCGCTTTTCCTCATCAATTCCCGGGCCGTTATCGACAATATCAATCACCGGTCGTCCCTGCGGATGAATATAAGCCCGCAAGTGGATTGCTTTCGAATGGCCGGGAAAGTCCTGCAGTGCCTCAAGCGCATTTTTAACCAGATTGATAAGTGCCTGTTCAATCTGGCTGGTATCCACGTTGACTTGCAGGTGTTCCGGTAAAGTTTCAATCGTGAGTTCGATTTTTTTAGAGAGCAGTTCATTGGCGAATAGTTCACCCATGGCGTGCAGCAATTTGCTCGCTATTTGCGGGCGTAGTTCGAGTGTCAACGGTTGTGCAACGGTGCGATATGCACGTACAAAATCCATTAAGTGTTCACTGCGACGGCTGACCGTAACGAGCGCCTCATTGGCATCAACCAGCAGATCGTCAGTTTTTTGTTGTTGATAATTTTCCAATAATTCCTGCGCTGTTTTACTCAATGAATTGATGGGTGTCATTGAGTTCATAATTTCATGGCTAAGTACTTGCACCAGCTTTTGCCATGCATCTATTTGCTGGCGATCCAGCTCGCGCTGGATAACTTGCAAGCTGATAATTTTTAGCGTGCCTTCCGGGAGTTGTATGCTGGTGGCAGACACCGCCAGCGATAATGTCTGTTGCGCTAATTGCAACGATGCCAGTTGTTGTTCTCCGGGTTTGATTGCGTTGAGCGTTTGTGCAAAGCTCGCACCAAATACCTGGAGATCGTGCAGATTGCAACGCTGGTTGAATTGCAGAAGCTGACGTGCGGCTGAATTAATTAATTCAATTTCTTCTTCCTGCATACGCAACAACGGCACTGGGACCTTTTCCAATAGCACGGAATAGTAACGCAACAAACTTTCGTTGCGCTCGCGCAAGTGTTGAATGTCTGTTTGTATTTCCTGCCATAGTTGCGCCAGCTTTTTCCCCTGATAAAAAACGGGAATAGCTTGTCGGGTTGTATCTTGAAAGCGCAGGTTGGTGAAGAAATCCTCTAACTGCGAATAAATATGTTGCAGCGATTGGAAGAGCAATACTATCTGCAACAATAATAATAAGCAGAGCCCCAGCAGGCTGAATATCAATAGCGGCTGCCGGGCACACAGCCAGCTAATCGCGCCCATCGTAAGAAATAGCAGCAATAAACGAATGCTGACAACCACACGAAAATCTGTTCGCCATTTAGAGATCATATTTTTCCATCCGGCGATAAAGGGCGGTACGTGTGAGCCCCAACTCATTGGCAGCATGAGAAATATTTCCCTGGTGTTTTTTCAATGCGGCTTCCACCGCGTTGCGTTCCAGTGTTTCCAGATGCAATGTACTTGCGCCGGCATTATTGGCGGGCGTCTCGCCCAGGGCGAAATCGTTCATATCGAGTGTATCTTTATCGCTCAACACCAGCGCTCGCTCTATTGCATGGCTTAACGCACGCACATTTCCTGGCCAGGAATAGTGAGTTAATGCGTGCAGCACAGTACGTGTGAGCACGGGTTTTTTTCGCCGGTACTTTTGTGCATAAACTCCCAGAAAATAATCGATCAATAACGGAATATCTTCACGACGTTCCCGCAGCGCGGGCAGTGTTAATTCAACGGTGTTGAGTCGATACAATAAATCCTGGCGAAATAACTGTTCATTATGTAATTGCGCCGGGGCAGTGTTGGTTGCTGCTATCACACGTACATTCAATGCTTGTGGTTTTTCATCACCCAGCGGCGTTATCTGGCGTTGTTCGAGAACACGTAATAACTTGACCTGTAAGTGCATTGGCAAGTTACCCATTTCATCCAGAAATAAGGTACCACCATTTGCGGCTAACAAACGGCCAGAGCGATTTTCCTGTGCGCCGGTAAACGCGCCTTTTTTGTAACCAAACAATTCCGCTTCAAATAAATTATCCGGGATCGCGCCCATATCGATCGCCATAAATACCTGGTTCGCACGAGCCGAGCGGCGATGAATTTCGCGCGCGACCAGCTCCTTACCGGAACCGTTCTCGCCCAAAATCAACACATTCGCTTCGGTGGGCGCACAGCGATTTATTTTGCGCAATAATTCCTGCATCACCGGCGTTTCACCGATGAATGCCGGTAGATTGGCAGAAATGGATGAGCGCAACGAGCTGTTGTGCTGACTTAATTGTTTATTGTCACTGCGCGCTTGTGCCAGGCTAAAAGCGGCATGCAAGGTGCCCAATAGCTTTTCATTGCTCCAGGGTTTGATGACAAAATCAGTTGCACCTGCTTTCATTGCGTTCACCGCCAATTCAACACCCGCGAAGGCCGTCATCAGAACCACAACGATGTCGGGATAATTTTTTTTGATAAATCCCAACCATTCCAAACCAACGCGCCCACTGTTTTCACCCAACGTAAAATTCATATCGAGCAAAATCACATCTACGCTATGTTGCTGTAAAAAATCCGGCAAGTGTTGTGGGTCGTTAATGCTGCTAAATGAATCTACTTTGCGTTTTAACAATAGGCGTGCGGAGGCAATCACATCCTCATCATCATCGACAACCAATAAATGCCCTGCAAGCAATGCCATAAAAATCCTGTCACTGATATAAAAATAAATAAAGCCTGTGCAGTCTATGCCGCCCGAATTCGCACAGCAAGTGTACGTTTCCGGACGGTATATTGGTCTATTGATTCATGCAGGCACTGTTAAGTCGTTGATGGTACTAGGTTTATCGTTTTGGCACGGCGGCTGCAATTTACCTTGCATTCCCAACCCGTTTTTATCGGGCAAGCTATTGATGGCCAAGAGACTTTTATGGATACACCGATACACAGCAGTCAATGGCAACGCCAACAAAAATTTATTTTCAGTGCAGCAGTGCTTTGCCTGCTCTGTGTGCTTTGGATTTGGGCTGCGCCCAGCGGTGAGCGACGCTTGCGTGTTGAACGCAGCGAGTTAAGTATTGCTGCGGTTAGCGAAGGAATTTTTGAAGATGTGATTCCGGTGCGCGGGCAGATCATGCCATTGCACAGTATTTATCTGGATGCGCTTGAAGGTGGCCGGGTAGAAAAAATCCTGGTGGAAGAAGGTTCAAGCTTGCAAGCGGGGCAGTCGATCGTAGAATTTTCCAATACGCGCCTGCAGCTGGATTCAATCACCCGTGAAGCGCAAGTCAGTGAGCAAATTAATTTATTGCAGACACAAGAATTAAATCTCGCACGCAATGCTCTTGACCATAAGCGCCAGCTTAATGAGTTGGAATTGCGAATAAAGAATACCGGACAACAATTAACACGCGCACAAATGCTATTGCAACAAAATTACATATCCGTAGAGCAGGTGGAAAAGCTGCAAAATGATTATGTATATCTTGAGCGCAGCCTGGAATTGACTAAAGAATCGCAAGCAGCCGATCAGGCATTACAAGAGGCCCAACTAAAGCAATTGCGCGATTCAGTAACATCACTGAATAAAAATCTGGCGTTTGCGCGCAGTAATCTGGAGTCACTCAACGTAAAAGCCCCTATAGCCGGGCGGCTCACTGCCTTTGACTTGCAAGTGGGGCAATCGTTAATGCCCGGTACAAGATTCGGTCAAATTGATGATCCGGATCATTTCAAGGTTATGGTCATGATTGATGAATTTTATAAAAGCCGTGTGCAGCTACATCAGCAGGCGTTGTATAAGCAGGGTGAACAGGAATTTCTACTGCGCGTTAAAAAAATCTATCCCCAGGTTACCGACGGCCAATTTCGTATTGATTTGGTATTTACCGCAACGCAACCTGCAAATATTAGTCGTGGCCAAACGTTACAAATGCGCTTGCAGTTGGGAGAAAATGAACCGGCACGGTTGATACCCAACAATTCCTTTTTTCAGGATACTGGTGGCCATTGGATTTTTGTTGTGAGTAACGATGAAAAACACGCGCAGCGACGCGTGATAAAATTGGGCCGGCGCAACAGCCAGTTTATCGAGGTAATCGAAGGGTTGTCCGTAGGTGAACACGTTATAGTAAGCCCTTACACAACCTATAACGATATTCAGTCGCTCATTATTAATTAGTTAAAAATTACATAATAAACAGCAAGGAGAACATGATGATTCGTTTGAACAATGTCGATAAAATATTTCGTACCGACACGATTGAAACCAAAGCGCTGGGCAGCGTTAGCCTGGAAATATTGCCGGGTGAATTTGTAGCCATTATGGGGCCCTCGGGTTGTGGCAAATCTACGTTGCTCAATATTCTGGGCATGTTGGATAGCCCGGATACCGGTGAGTATTTTTTTAATGGAGAAAATATTGCGCGGTATTCTGAAGCAAAATTAAGTGAGCTGCGTAAACATCAGGTAGGGTTTATTTTCCAAAGTTTCAACTTGATCGATGAGTTGAGTGTTTTTGAAAATATCGAATTGGCACTGCTCTACCAAAATATTTCTGCTAAAGAGCGTAAGGCGCGCGTACAAACGGTGATTGAAAAGATGGAGATTGCCCATCGTGCGCGCCACATGCCTCATCAACTTTCGGGCGGTCAACAGCAGCGTGTGGCAGTAGCCCGTGCATTGGTAGCCAATCCCAAATTAATTCTTGCTGATGAACCAACAGGCAACCTGGATTCTGTACATGGCCAGGAGGTAATGCACCTGTTAAAAAACCTTAACCGGGAAGGTGCCACTGTGGTGATGGTCACTCACTCCAATGAACATGCCAGTTATGCCCAGCGCCGCATTAATTTATTTGATGGAAAAATTATTGCCCAAACCCAATTAGCAGCCGCTTGATAAGGATTCATTATGCTTAAGCATTATTTGATGGTTGCGTTGCGCAATTTGGTTAAACACAAAATAAATAGCTTGATAAAAATCATTGGGCTCGCATTGGGGCTGGCGGCCGCACTGTTGGTGATGATTGTTAATTATAGCGAGTTGACCTGGGATTCGTTTTGGCAGGATGCTGATAACATTTATTTGGTTCGCGCTAACACTAAAATGAATAATCGTGCTGAAACCATCGATAGCATCAGCGACATACATTATTCTCAATTCCGTGAAGAGTTGGGTAATAAGTTGTGGATGACGGAGCTATCTTTTGAAAGCTCTCTCATTAAGTTATCGGAAGGGAGCGCGGTTGCTGAACAAATTCTGGCAATACGGGTTGCACCAGACTTTATCGATATTTTTCAACCAACAGTTATTGAAGGTGATCTGGATAGTTTTTCGCACAATCCACAAACCGCATTTATTAGCCAGAATATCGCCAAAAAATTATTTGGTAATGAGAGTGCATTGGGAAAAACGCTGACAATCCAGCTGCTCCCTTCCTTTTCACAAGCCACTCCAGCTGCAAAACCGGAATCAGTGGACGTTACCATTATTGCGGTAGTGGATATTGATAACCCCCGCAGCCATATTCCACAAGCATTGTATTTCCCCAAATTGGATCACCCGCTATTAACGAATAATCCTGAGTACTCCATGCACCAGGTTTATCTTAAACCCAAGGGCACCATGGCGGTAGATGATATAGCTATGGCGTTAAATCAGGTGGTGGAAAAATATTTACCTGAAGATCCTGCACGGCATGAGCTAAGTAAAGCACAGTATTCGTTAATGCCGATAACGGACCGCCACCTTCATGATAATAATAGTGCCGGCAACCAGAAACGTGTATTAATCCTCTCTTTGCTCGGTGTTTTAATTTTAATCGTTGCACTCAGCAATTTTATTAATCTCAGTCTCGCTGGTTATGTGGCACGGCAAAAAGAAGTGGCATTGCGTCGCATCCAGGGCGCGAGTGTAATGCAGCTGATCTGGCAGTATTGGTTGGATGCATGGCTTTATGTAAGCCTGTCCTGTTTGTTGGCGTTGATTCTGTGTGAAATATTTCTGCCGCAATTGAAAAGCGATTTACGAATTCCTTTAGTGGATAGCGTGTTGGTAGAACCTTCGCTAATTGCGATGATTGGCCTTGTATTATTGGTTGTGTCTATCATTATTGCGCTTTATCCAGCGGTCTATTTTTCCCGGCTACGTGCAGCGACCATATTGCGGGCCAATCGATCCAGCGAAACATCGGTTTCAACCTTCACGCGCAAGTTCCTATTGTTTGTACAATTTTTTTTCGTCTGTGGTTTGATGATTGGTCTAGCAGCTATTTACAGTCAGTTACAAATACTCGACCGCTATGAGCCGGGGTATAAAACAAAAGATATTGTGATGTTTATCGATAGAAGTGGCGAACAAACACGTACCAGCGATGCTATTTTGGAACAATTATCTCATATGCCGGGTTTTATCGCTGCGGCGCGAACATTAGGTGTTGTGCCTGGGCAGCAGGAAACCATTGATGACGTAAGTGCAACGATTAATGGCGAGCGCAGAACGGTTACTACGATTCGTGAGTGGTATCTGTCTTCCGATTATTTTTCCGCGTATGGAATTCCGCTGCTGGCGGGAAATCGCTCAACCCTTGAGGCCGGGTTTCAATTAAAAGGTGATGGTGCGGTGCCGCCAACGCAAGTGGTTTTGTGCCGGACTACCGCCCTGCAATTGGGCTTTAAGTCCGCTGAAGATGCCCTGGGGCAGATAGTAGAAATTTTCAAGCACCCGGAGATGCCCAAAGGTTTTGAAACCACCGTGCGTGCGGTTATTGAAGATATCCATCTGGGTAGCCATAAAAAAACACCAAGGCCATGTATGTACCTGTCATTGGGTGGTCTTGTGGGGGCAGGTATTTTTGCCATTAATTTTGATCACGCGCCCAGTGAACAAGAAATTGAAAGTATCAGAAAAATCTGGATTGATATGACTGGAGTCTCACCCCATCACTGGATGTTTTCAGGTTCCATGGCTGACCGATATAAACACGAACGAAACCTGCAATGGTTTATGTCCGTTTTTGTATTGGTAGCCTTGTTAATTGGATTGTTGGGCATTTACGGTGTCACTGCCCTTAATGCACAAAAACGCGCACGCGAAATCGCATTGCGAAAATTACACGGTGCCAGGCATTGGCAAATTGTTAAGTTATTGAATCGCGATTTCTCGCTTATGGTTATCGTAGCCAATTTATTTGCCTGGCCTTGTGCAATCTATTTTATTAACGGTTGGCTGAAGGATTTTCATCAGCATTTTTCATTGCCGCTATGGCTGCCCGTATTCTGCCTGGTGTCGTTGGGGGGTTGTTTAATAATGGTTTGGGTAACTGCTACCGGACATTCACTGGCCACTAGTCGTTTGCGCCCTGCTGAGGTGTTGCGTGATGAATAGTGCGGATCTCATCCTGTAAACATTCGGCCAACCCCACGGACGAAATGAAATCATCCGGGCCTTGTTAATAGGACATTGCCCCTGCATACAGGGGCTTTTTTATTTCATTCTATATTTCCCTTTACCTGCCTGAAAAATTATTCCGGCTTCCAATCGCCAAATATTTTTTCTTTTGAATAGTTTTTAATTTCTTGTGCAGATAATTGCCGGCGCTTGCCATTCACCACAGCACCCGGTCCCTTGCTGTTGTATTCAAAAAAACGTGAATCTTCCGGCTGGAACTGGATTTTGCTTCCGTCTTTGGCTGTGCCGCTCATGGAATGCCAGCCATCGTTAGTAATGTGTTTATCCATCCACACATTAATAAATACTGCTTTGCCAATTGCGTTGGGGTCAGCGTAACGGCCATCCATAAATTGGGTGGTTGGGTGCCAAGGGCGACCGAGTGGTACGGAGTTATCGGGTACGGATTTGCTGCGCGTTAAAATGCAATCGATAAAGGTTAATCCATATTCATTGCTAATTTGCGTAGAGGGCGCAACCAGATACGCATGAGGATTGCTGGGTTTTCCGCGTCCGCGCGTTTTTATTTCCGAATGGGTGAACAGCGCATTGCCTTTACCAAAAATAAAATCCACATTGCCAGCGATCAAACTTTTATCAAACCAGCTACGCCCGGCATTCACAAATAATGTGTCTTGATAGCCGAGCAAACGCACATCGCGCGCTAGAAAACGGTCGCTGCCATTATCCAGATGTAGCGCAACGGCCTGGGTGTTGGCAATGCGTCTGGAGTCATCATTGGCGAGCGCATCGTTGGCAAGGAAATCGAAAGTATTTTCAATCGTCAACCCTTGTATATGGATATTGGCTGCACGAATAGTCAATGTGGCGGAACCTGATGTTCCCCATATTTGCCCTTTGGTTACACCGGTGTCGGTAGATTGTTGGCCGGCATAGGCATTGTAAAAAATCCGGGTGATTTTTTTGTCAGCGCCCATTAAATGGATATTGGGTTTGGCGATAGTAATTTTTTCATAGTAATCGCCTGGCGCAATAAAAATCCGGTAAGGCTTTTTGGTAACTGTGGGCGCAGCCTCCAGCGCAGCTTGAATACTGGTGAAATGTTTTGCAGAGGGTTTTGTAGATGCATTAACTATTGCATCGTAGTCAGCATACGGTTGTGTTGCACAGCTTGAGATAAAAAACAGCGAAAAAATGAGCGCAATAATTGAATTCACATTACGGAAAATCATTTTTTCCTCTCAGAATGAATATGACCTGTAGGGGCGCAAGTTATTGCGCCCTCTTATTGTACCTTTTTGGTTGGGGAGATAAATCCTAAAAAAACAGGGCGCAATAAATTGCGCCCCTACGGGTTATTGGAAGGATTCTTGTATGGAGGTTAATACCCCTTTGTTGTAAAAACGCTCCAGCCATTGGGTTGTAGTCTGAATAAAACGTGCCTCATCAATTAAATCAGTACCAAATACTTTTTGAATGCTCACAATGGCTTTGACCGTTGCTGCAGGATTGCCCTGATTTGCATCGCAGGTCGCGCGCAATTCTTTTGCAAGCGGATCAGAAACTTCAATCGTCTGGCCTTGTTCATCTACTCCGGATACATAACGAATCCAGGCGGCGACGCCCAAACAAAGAATATCAATATTGCCATTGCCTGCTAATTGTTCACGCAACGTTTCCAATAAACGTTGCGGCAGTTTTTGTGAGCCGTCCATCGCAATTTGCCAGGTGCGATGTTTGAGAGCTTTATTGGAAAAACGGTCGCGCAATTGTTGCTTATACGCTTCAATATCAAAACCGGCTGGCGCGACTACAGTTTCACCTGCTTCGCGTGCCATATAAGTTGTTACCAGATTGACAAATGCCGGTTGCTCCATGACTTCGCTAATGTATTGAAAACCAGAAAGATAGCCAGTATATGCCATGGTGGAGTGAGCACCATTTAATAAGCGCAGTTTAATTTTTTCAAACACACGTACATCGTTTACTAAAAGCACGCCAACTTTTTCCCATTCGGGGCGACCATCTGCAAATTTATCTTCTACTACCCATTGTGAGAAAGGTTCACATACCACCATGCCTTCGTCGCGCACACTTTCACCATTAATACTCAGGCGCGCTTCAATATCGCGACGATCATCGTCAGTAGTGGCGGGAACAATGCGGTCGATCATTGTGCTGGGGAATGTGGCGTTGGCTT
This sequence comes from Cellvibrionaceae bacterium, assembly GCA_021151825.1. Lineage (GTDB taxonomy): Bacteria > Pseudomonadota > Gammaproteobacteria > Pseudomonadales > Cellvibrionaceae > Cellvibrio. Next base: position 1,054,437 of record JAGKWQ010000001.1, on the reverse strand, counting down.
TAATCCAATCGGCTAATGCAGGAGAAATTTTTTGTGCGAATTGCAGGACTACTTTTTCCAATACTTCGCCATTGTTGGGTAGATTGTCGCAACTCAGTGCAGTAAATGCTTTCTGTTTATTTTCATAACGTTGTTTTAATCCGGCGACAATAAAGCCGATAGCAGAAACGGGGGTATCCAGATTTTGCAGGTCGTGAATAATATCCGGATGGGTTTCATTCAAGTTGCCGGTTGCGGGATCATGGCAATAACCTTTTTCAGTCACAGTTAATGAAACAATTTTAATGTTGGGTTGTGCGATTGCTGCAACCAATGCAGCGGGATTTTCCGGGCCAACAAGCGTATCGGTTACTGCACCGATAATCTGCAGTTTTTCACCATCACTGGAACGCTCAACTAATGTATATAAACAATCTTGCGGTACCAATTGATCGCGAACACTTGCCGAGCGCAAGCTGCTGCCAATAATTCCCCAATTGCCACCGAATTGATTTAATACTGCTTCTGTGTAAAACGCCTGATGCGCGCGATGAAACGCGCCTATACCCAAATGCACTATTCCCGGTACTAATTCGGCGCGATTATATTGTGGTAAAGCAATATCTTTGGGTAACTGTGACAACAAGTTTTTGTTTAAACGATTCATTATAAAATCCAGCAAAGGTTGATAGCATTCTTAAACTTTAAAAGTTAAAAATTGAGAAATAAAAACTATAAAATAAACCTGATTTATTCATCAGGAATAAAATTTAAAAATAACAAAACAACTTCATTTTAATCGCACAAAATTCTAGGGTTGCTATTTAACAAGTGTTATAGTTGCCGGGTTTAATGATGCACATTTTTTTGCACAACCCATAACAACATTCTTAACCAGCACATCCGTGGATATTTAACATGGCACACATAGCAGCAATTGGCGAAGTCATGGTGGAGCTCTCCCCGTTCCCGACCGCCGACAGCAATGGCCGCGAAACGATGGCCCTTTCTTTCGCTGGCGATACTTATAACACTTCGGTGTACATGGCCCGCCTGGGTTTAAAAACTGATTACGTAACCCAATTGGGTGATGATCCTTACAGTGCGCAAATTATGCAGCGTATTACCGCTGAAAATATTGGCACGGGTTTGATCAAACAAATTTCCGGCCGCTCACCTGGTTTGTACATTATTCGCAATCGCCCTGATGGTGAGCGCGAATTTTTTTACTGGCGCAAAGAGGCCCCTGCACGCGAATTATTTAATTCGCAAGAAGCGGCGGATCAATTGTGCCAGAAACTGGTTGATTGCAATTGCGTTTACCTGAGCGGCATTACGCTGGCAATTATCGGCGAAAAATCGCGTGAATTTTTATACAACGCATTGCACAAATTGCGTCAGCAAGATGTGATTATCGCGTTCGATAGTAACTACCGTCCGCGTTTGTGGCGCGATAAAGCCGAAGCACAACAAGCGATGCTCGCCATTATGCAATACACCGATATTGCACTGCTTACACTCGATGATGAACAGTTGCTGTGGGGCGATGACAGCATTGAAGGTTGCAAGCAACGTTACGCGTCTTACAACCTGGCTGAGCTGGTATTAAAGCGCGGCGCCGATGATGCTGTGATCATTACTCCCGATGCGGAAGTTCGCGTGCCTGTTCCACCGGTGCAAGGTGTTGTCGATACTACCGGTGCAGGCGATACGTTTAACGCGGGTTATCTCGCGGGCCGTTTGCAGAAAAAATCGATTGAAGATTCTGCGAAACAAGGTATTCGTTGTGCCGGTATTATCATTCGCCATCGTGGTGCGATTATTGATAAAGCTATTTTTGATAAAGAACTTGGCGCATAGGCCGAATAAAGTACAATTGGCACTATGTGAGTTTTCAATCAGTGTTTATGTTTCAAAACCCTCGAGCCATGGATGGCGAAAGGGAGCTACATGGGTGTAGTGCGCATGTAGCAAAACATGTTTTGCGCGCACGGAACGCCAACAATTTATTGATGGCAGGTCCCGCTTGCGGGTATTTATGCGTTTTTGAAACATAAACACTGATTGAAAACGTATTCGAAGTGCTATTAAATTAATTTAAAAAAATTATTGCTGATATTTCAGCATTTTATTTCCGCGTTTACAAAGCTGAATTGCCAATCCCCAGGGGTCGCGCATCATCACCAAATGTGATCCATCTTTGATATGTACTTCTTCGGCAAAGCTTGCTCCAACTAATTCCAGCTCTGCACGCTTTTGCCCCGGGTTTTCGCACACAAATGCCAAATGCAATAGCAGCGGATTCATGTTCTTGTAATCGGGAACTTCGTCCGGTGGATTGTTGTAAATTTCAATCATCACATCACCGGAATCATCGGCCAGAAAATGGGTGTTAGCCCCACCTTCCTGTTTACGCACAATTTTTAGCCCCATATTCGCCACATACCATTCAGCCATTGCAATGGGGTCAGCGACATTTACGGCAAAATGTTCAATCTTCATAAACGGTAAACTCTAAAAAAATGAGTGCCCTCGCTGAGCGGCACTCTAGAGGAGCTCCATAACTCACACAAACAAACGCTGTACAAAAAAATTGCTACGAAATATTTTTTACAATGGACTCAACCATTTTCTTCGCATCACCAAATAACATCATAGTGTTATCGCGATGGAATAATTCGTTTTCCACGCCCGAATAACCGGAAGCCATTGAGCGTTTAACAAATAATACTGTGCGCGCTTTTTCCACTTCCAAAATCGGCATGCCGAAAATCGGGCTTTGCGGATTGGTTTTGGCGGCGGGATTAGTTACGTCATTGGCACCGATCACAAAGGCAACGTCAGCAGTTTGGAATTCGTTGTTTATATCATCGAGTTCAAACACTTCGTCGTAAGGCACATTGGCCTCCGCGAGTAACACATTCATATGGCCAGGCATGCGACCTGCAACCGGATGAATCGCATAACTGACTTTCACACCCGCGTGTTTTAATTCGTCGGCCATTTCGCGCAGGGCATGCTGGGCTTGGGCCACGGCCATACCGTAACCGGGAACAATAATGACCGAGCCGGCATTCTTCATAATGAAAGCGGCATCTTCGGCGCTTCCTTGTTTTACCGGTTTATCTTCGCCACCTGCGGTATTAATAGCTGTTGCATCCGCACCGAAACCGCCAAGAATTACATTGAAAAATGAGCGATTCATGCCTTTGCACATGATATAGGAAAGAATTGCACCAGACGAGCCGACTAGTGCACCAGTAACAATCAATGCATTATTGTGCAAGGTAAAACCGATACCGGCAGCAGCCCACCCTGAATAAGAGTTGAGCATGGAAACTACCACCGGCATATCCGCGCCGCCGATAGGAATAATCAGCAGCACACCGATTAAAAATGCCAGCGCCGTCATACTCCAGAAAATCCACGGCGATTGATCAGCGCAGAAATACACAATCAAGCCGACAATCAACAGACCAACTAACGCATTAACAAAATGCTGGCCACCAAATACAATGGGTTTGCCGGAAACCAAACCCTGTAATTTGGTAAATGCAATCACTGAACCCGAAAATGTAATTGCACCAATCACCACACCCAAACCCATTTCGATACGGCTGGCGATAAAAATTTCACCCGCTGCATTGGCAATACCAAAACCAATCGGATTGCTGAATGCAGCACCGGCAACCAGCACCGCCGCCATACCAACCAAACTATGAAATGCGGCTACTAATTGCGGCATCGCCGTCATGGCAATTTTGCGTGCGATAAAAATACCAATCACCGCACCAATCGCTAACGCGGAAAAAATCCAGCCATAAGATGTAATTTCCGGGCTCAACATTGTAGTAATAATCGCAATTGCCATGCCGATCATGCCGAGCGTGTTCCCGCGACGGGATGACTCTGGTGATGACAATCCGCGCAATGCAAGAATAAATAAAACTGCTGCGACTAAATAAGCAAACGCTGTCAGGTTTACGTGGAAGTTGCTCATGATTATTTGCCTCCCGCTTTATCTTTCTTTTTATACATAGCGAGCATGCGATGCGTAACGGTAAAACCGCCAAAAATATTAATCGCTGCTAATACCATGGCGACAAAGCCGAGCACTTTGGACAAGCTTATACCTTCGGGGCCGACTGCAATTATTGCACCGACAATAATCACACTGGAGATAGCATTGGTTACTGCCATCAGTGGTGTGTGCAACGCCGGTGTTACACTCCAGACCACGTAGTAGCCCACAAAAATCGCGAGCACAAAAATAGATAATTGCGAAACAAAACCGGTTTCCATAATGAATTCCCCTTACGCTGCGCTGGCAGGTTTAAAGTTGGGATGAACAATGTCGCCATCGCGTGTGAGTACGGTTGCGGCAATAATTTCATCCTGCCAATTAACAGCGAACTGTTTATCGGCATTCACCATGGGAGTAATAAAATTCAATAAATTCTTGGCATAAAGCGCACTGGCATCTGCCGACAAGCGGCTCGGAATATTTAATAAACCGATAATGCTTACACCGTTCACCTCAACAATTTCGCCCGGTTTAGTGAGTGTGCAATTGCCACCTTGTTCTGCGGCCAAATCGACAATCACCGAACCAGGGCGCATGGAGTGCACCATTTCATCATTAATTAATGTCGGTGCTTTGCGACCGGGAATTAATGCGGTGCAAATGGCGATATCCTGTTTCTTTAATGTCTCGGCCACTAATTCAGCCTGGCGACGTTTGTAATCATCGCTCATTTCTTTGGCATAACCGCCGGCGGTTTCAGCGTTTTTAACTTCTTCGCTTTCTACCATTACAAATTTTCCGCCGAGGCTTTCCACTTGTTCTTTGGATGCCGCACGCACATCTGTTGCAGAAACAATTGCACCCAAACGACGTGCAGTGGCAATCGCTTGCAAGCCCGCGACACCGGCGCCAAGAACCATTACGCGCGCCGGTGCAATAGTACCGGCAGCTGTCATCATCATCGGCATAGCGCGATCATAAATATTGATTGCTTCCAATACCGCACGATAGCCGGCGAGGTTGGATTGCGAGCTCAATACATCCATGGATTGTGCGCGCGTAATACGCGGTACAAATTCCAGTGTCATTGCGGTGATACCCGCTTGCGCATATTGAGTGAGTGCGGAAGGATCGGTATAGGGCGAAAGCATCGCGATTAATAGTGCCCCGCGTTTTATTAACGCAAGCTCATTAATTTCGCTTTCACCAGATAATAGGGGACGCTGAACCTTTAACACGATGTCGGCATCGCGTAGTAATGCGGCAAGATCACTTTCAATACTTGCACCGGCGGTTTGGTAATCGCTATCGGGAATACGGCTGGATTCTCCGGCACCTTTTTCAATCGCGACCGTAAATCCTAGTGCGATGAATTTTTTTACAGTATCCGGTGTGGCGGCAACACGACGTTCGTGTGCCCGTCTCTCTTTGGTGATGGCTATTTTCATTGTTGTCGTTCTCTCTGTGGCAAACTTTGGGCAATAGGAAGTCACATCAATGTAATTATTAATGTGACCGATGGAACTGCCGTAATTTGCTTTCTAGTTAATCCAGCTATTTGCTGGTTATTGTTTTGTTAAATTTTTTTAAGTGAGCGTAGTGCGATAAAAAGGCAATCTGTAAAACTGCGACTTATTCTCCCCTTAGCTACGCGCCCCGTTTCAAAGGGGGGAACCGGTACGCACTTCGAAAATAGTGGAAGCGAATTTTAAACCACCGCCCCGATTTTCCACGGAATAAATTCATTATCCCCGTAACCAAGCAATTCGCTTTTGGTTTTTTTGCCGGAAGCAACCGCAAGGATTTCTTCAAAAATTTCCTGGCCGTTTTGTTCCAGTGTTACTTCACCATCCAATACTTTGCCGCAATTTAAATCCATGTCCTCATTCATATGGGCGAAGATTTTACTGTTGGTAGCCAGTTTGATACTCGGTGCCGGTTTGCAACCAAATGCAGAACCGCGACCGGTAGTGAAACACAAAATCTGTGCGCCGGATGCAACCTGGCCTGTGGCCGATACCGGGTCGTAACCCGGGCTATCCATAAACACAAAACCTTTGGTGGTTATGTCTTCGCCGTATAAAAATACATCGGTTAAATTGGTTGAACCACTTTTGGCTTGTGCGCCGAGTGATTTTTCAATAATCGTGGTTAATCCACCGGCTTTGTTACCGGGCGATGGATTATTATTTAATTCGAAATCATTGCGGGCGGTGTAATCTTCCCACCAGCTGATGCGATCCAATAATTTCTGCGCGATTTCCGGATTCTCCGCGCGACGCGTCAGTAAATGTTCTGCACCAAAAATTTCCGGTGTCTCGGATAAAATTACGGTACCACCGTGACGCACTAAAATATCGCCTGCAATTCCCAAAGCGGGATTCGCAGTAACACCGGAAAGCGCATCGGAGCCACCGCATTGCAAACCAATAATTAATTCGCTCGCCGATACTGTTTCGCGTTGGAATTCGTTGACCAGTGGCAACATCGCGCGCAAGGTTTCAATGCCTTTTTCAATCGCGATGCGCGTGCCGCCCACGTCCTGAATGGTGTACGCGGTAAATGTGTTGGAGTCGGCGAGGCCGCATTCTTCCATCACGCGTTGGATCTGCATGGTTTCGCAACCCAGGCCCACCATCATCACACCACCAAAATTCGGGTGGCGCGCATAACCGTTAAAGGTGCGACGCAAGGTTTCGTAGCCTTCTCCGTCAGAGCGCATACCGCAGCCGGAGTCATGAGTCATGGCAACTACGCCATCAATATTCGGATATTTTTCCAACTCGCCGGAGAAGGTGAAATGCTGGGCAATCGCTTTGGCAACGGTCGCTGAACAATTCACGGTAGTGATAATGCCGACAAAATTGCGCGTGCCGACTTTACCATTCAGGCGCTTATAGCCCTGGAAGGTCGCGCGTTTTTCGACAGGAATAAATTCGGTGGGCTTGGTTTCTTCACAAAAGCCGTAATCTTTCTCCAAAACGCCCATCACGCAATTGTGTACATGCACATGTTCACCAGCGGGAATGTCCTGGCTGGCAAAGCCAATGATTTGGCCATATTTCAAAATCGCTTCGCCTTGGGCGATAGGACGCACAGCAAACTTGTGCAAGGCGGGAATGTCGCGTAGGAGGGTGACATCTTTTTCTGCATACAGGACCCCGGCTGGCAGGGCAACTTTACAAATACCAACGTTATCTCTGTCATGCAAAACAATAATACTGCTCACGCGTGTCTCTCTTTCGATGCTCTCGAATTAGGGAATCGAACTAACGAATCAATGTAATGAACTACCGAAAAGGATTGATGCCTCCGCGATCAATTCAAGTGTAGCCCGTAAGAAAATTCTCACTGCTATTCCTTCAGCTCCCTGCGCACTTTGGCGCATTTGGCCGCACCGATAAATTCGATCTTAAAAAAAAGGCGCCTTGCGGCGCCTCAAAATCGGCAATGGTATTCGGTCAATACCGGGATCAAATCTACGCTCGATTTTTAGCCCTCGCAACCGTCCTCCAAAGCCCAAAAACGCAAATGTAACCGGTTTCATTTGGCGCGAAACAAATCCTTAGCCTGTTACATAAAAACGAATCTATCATATTATTAAATTTATCCTAAAATATATAAAATAATAGGATGATTTATTTTCAATAAAAATTAAATATTTTTTAAATAATTTCTATCTAAAGTGATATGTATACGTTTACATTTTAATTATTAAATAAAAGAAAACGGTTACATGACAAATATGGCGTAAAAAACACTAAATTTTCGCTTGTTTAGGAAAATTTTTGTGCTATTGGCTTGCAAATATCAAACATGACATACAGAATGATTTTCGTCCGATAGGAGGATAAATATCTTCTTTTCGAAAAAGCCGGATTGGGCATTTGCCAGTGACAATATGAATCGTCTGCTAAAACTCTTTAATAAGTGATGCAGGTGAGCTTGTTACCGACTATCGAAGCGTCGCAAGTCTGGCCATAACAACAAAAGCATTCAGCCGATAAAGCAATACACGAGAGAACACGCAGTGACTGAGATGTACCTGGAACATGCAGGCCGTCGTGCCTTTATCCATCAGAGTCTGACAACAATTGCCGGTTGTTCGGCCATTGGGGCCCTGGGTGGTTGTGCCCACGGCAAAACTGCAGTGACTTCTCCAGTCAGTGTTGATCCCTGGGCCCAAGCGGAGCTGATTCGCCAACAAGTACGCCCCCCCGAATTTCCTAATCGCACATTTGATATCCGCACTTATGGTGCCTTGGCTAAAGATGGCCATGACAGCAGCCAGGCGATTGCCGCAGCTATTCTCGCTTGCCATAACGCCGGTGGCGGTAAAGTGCTGGTCACTGGCGGCAGATATTTAAGCGGCCCGGTTCATCTGCGCTCCAACGTCAATTTACATATTGATGAAAGTGCAACCATCGCGTTTATCACCGATCCGAAAGCCTACTTGCCTGCCGTGTTTACGCGTTGGGAAGGTATGGAAATCATGGGTTACTCTCCGCTGATTTATGCCTATGAGCAAACCAACATTGCGGTGACCGGTAAAGGTACGCTGGATGGCCAGGGCAACCGCACTACCTGGTGGCCGTGGAAGGGCAGCAATTTCAGTAGCGTGGATTGGGGCATTCCCGGTGTGCCAACCCAGGAAGCGGCGCGCAATAAATTAATGCAGGACATGGAAAATAATGTGCCTGTTGCCCAGCGTAATTACGCCGACGGTTCTTATTTGCGTCCAACATTTGTGCAGCCCTATTCCTGCAAAAACGTATTAATTGAAAATGTGACTATCACTAACGCGCCTTTCTGGTTATTGAATCCGGTGCTGTGCGAAAACGTCACAATTGATGGTGTCAAATTGGTTAGCCACGGTCCCAATTCCGACGGTTGTGATCCTGAATCTTGCAAAAATGTTGTTATCAAAAATTGTTTATTTGATACCGGTGATGATTGCATTGCGATTAAATCCGGTCGCAACGCCGATGGGCGCCGCATCAATATTCCTTCCGAAAATATTTTGATCAGTAACTGCCAGATGCGTAGTGGGCACGGTGGTGTTGTGATCGGCAGCGAAATTTCCGGCGGTGTGCGCAATGTATTTGTTGAAAATTGCGTGATGAGCAGCCCGGAACTGGAGCGTGGCATTCGCATTAAAACCAATTCCATCCGCGGCGGCGTGATCGAAAATTTCTATATTCGCAACATTACTATTGGTGAAGTACAAACTGCCATTGTTATCGACTTTCACTACGAAGAAGGCGATGCCGGAAAATTTACACCGACTGTGCGTAATATCCACATCAATAATTTGCAATGTGAAACGGCACATAAGGTATTTCAGGTGCGCGGCTACAAGCGCTCTCCCATCCAGGATCTTCAATTAACCAATTGCGACTTCAAAAAAGTAGATGCAGTCGGTGTATTGGAAGAGCTGGATAAATTTGTCGCCAACAATGTAAAAATCCAGGGTGTTGAATTTAAAGTCTGATGCAAATTGCGACATTTGCATCAAAAATCCCTGTTAGCAATTTTTAATACAGCGAAATGAAATATAAAAATTTTTGAATAGTGCCAATCGTCCCGACTAACAAGAAAAAGTACGGGAAGTCGTCTAGGCTGAAAGCATTTATAAAAAACAGATTACAAAGTACCGCGAATTCTGCCTGACCTGAATTCGCTCGTTTGTGAAACCGTGTTGATTGTTGTTACCCGCGAGGCAGCAAAAAAACACAGCTCTATTAGCTCAATGATTTAATCACAATAAAAGATGGGGAATAGCTATGAGAAAGTTTGCACTAAATCCGCTCGTATTGGCCATGGCCGTATCAGCATTACCTATTGGTGTTTATGCACAAGACGCTGGTGATGATACTGTTGAAGAAGTATTGGTAACGGGTAGCTTCCGCGACAGTTTGAATAACGCGTTAAATATCAAGAAAAATCAAAGTGGCTTTGTCGATGCAATTGTTGCGTCGGATATTGCTGAGTTCCCTGATAGTAACCTCGCTGAATCTTTGCAGCGTGTTCCCGGTGTAACCATCCAGCGCTCTGGCGGTGAAGGTCGTGGTATCACTGTGCGTGGTCTTGGTCCTACTTTTACAACTGTTCGTTTGAATGGAATGGAAACAGTTTCTACTACCGGTAGTACCGATGCTGCCGGTGGTAACAACCGTGGTCGCGGTTTTGACTTCAATACCTTTTCTTCGGATTTGTTCAGCTCTTTGACTGTACGCAAAACCAACTCTGCAGAAGTGCAAGAGGGATCTTTAGGTGCAACGGTTGACTTAAAAGCCGCGCAGCCATTTGATTATGATGGTTTTGTTTTTACTGCTTCAGGCCAATTAGGCTACAACGATTTATCGGAAGAAAATGATCCGGGCGCAGCATTCCTGGTGAGTAATACGTTTGCTGATGGAAAGTTTGGTGCGCTTTTTTCATTATCTTATTCTGAGCGTAAGCTGCATGATGATGGCTCAAGTACTGGTCGTTGGTCCAATGCGGCGGGTGATCGCTTCCATCGTGCGCAATTAGATGGCGCTACCACTCCAACCGTTATCACAGCAACTCATGAAGCCAATGCTGCATTCCATCCGCGTTTGCCTCGTTACGACTCCTATCAACACGAGTTGGAGCGTTTGGGTTCAAGCCTCTCTTTGCAATTCAGACCTACGGACACTACCGAGATCAGTGTTGACTCGCTGTTTGCAAAATTTGATGCAACCCGTGAAGAAACTTTTTTCTCGACCGTACTTAACGGCACTGTGGGTGGCACCGCCGCTGCGCCTACTCCAACGATCAATATGATTCTGAGAGATTACGAAATTGCAAATGGTAATCTTGTTTATGCGGATATCGATAACGCTCGCTTATGGTCTGAGAATCGTTTCGATGATATGTCAACTGACTTCTCGCAAACTACAGTATCGTTGAAGCAAGAGTTCACTGACAGTTTCCGTTTGAAAGCAATGGTCGGAACTACCAAATCTGATTACGATAACCCGATTCAAAATACGGTCATCATGATTGCTAACGGTCAGGATTTTACTTATGACTACCGTAAGTATGACAGCCCGGTTCTCACCTTTGGTGACGGTGCCTACAATAAATCATCATGGGTCACCAGCAGCATCAGACAGCGTCCACAAACAACGCTAAATGAAAATGATGCCGGTAATCTTGTATTTGAATTTGATGCTTCTGAAGCTGTTAAATTGAAGGCTGGTGTTGATTACAAAGACTTCAATTTTGAAACTGACGAAAACAGAATTAACGAAGGCACTCAAGGTGTAAATATTCAATCCAACCCGAATTACATTGTTGAATATGATTCAGGCTTGGGGGATGGTCGCCCATGGCTTATCCCGAATAGAGCATTGATCATGTCAGAGAACAATCTGTTCAATGCACCATTAACTCCACAATGGGCAAGCAAAACAGCAATCAATGAAACCACTACCGGTATATATGCCCAATTGGATTTTAATTTCAACATTGGCTCATTGCCTGTTCGTGGTGACATCGGTGTAAGACGTTTTGAGACTGATCAAACGGCAGCTGGCTATGACAATAGAGGCACCGCTATATCGGTGGATCACAGTTACTCTGATACTTTGCCAGCACTCAATCTTGTTGTTGAACCGATTGACGATGTATTGATTCGTTTTGCCGCTTCCGATGGTATTGCGCGTGCAGGTTTGGGCGCATTGGCTCCTAGCACAAACGTTTCTGTATCAGGCAACGCATTTACCGTTGCTAGCGGTAACCCTTATTTGGAACCAACCAAAGCCAGAAGTTATGACCTTGGTTTCGAATGGTATTTCCAGGAAGGTGCAAGTGTTGGCTTAACTCTGTTCCAAAAAGAGTTCGAAAGCTTCGCACAAACAGCACGTTTAACAACAACGTATACCGCACTGATGAGCGAGTTGGGATTATCGCTTGATACTATGATCGCTGCGTGCGGCACTAATACTAGCTGTACTGCTGATGCGAGCTGGGCATACAGTGCGCAAGTAAATAGCCCAGGTGGTGATTTAACCGGCTACGAATTGAGTTACCAACAACCTTTTACATTCCTTCCTGGTTTCTGGGCTAATTTCGGTTTTATCGGTTCTTACACATCTGTTGAATCAGATCTGGATTATCTCAATGCGACTACTGGTGCTGTTGAGCGCACTAGTCCGCTGGTTAACCTTTCTGATGAAACCTATGCCGCGACCCTTTACTACGAACAAGACAATTTCGGTGGTCGTGTGTCAGTCGTTGGTAGAAGTGATTACCTCACTACTCCTGTTGGTCGTAACAACAACTATGAAGAAGGTACTAACGGCACATTGAACGTAGATGCATCGTTCAACTACTCCTTCAATGATCATTGGAAAGTTACACTTGAAGCATTGAACCTGACTGATGAAGCGGATGATCAATGGGTTGGTAATATGGGCAGCAATGAGCGTCTCTCTTACTATCACCAAACTGGTCGCCAATACAACATCGGCGTTCAATACAAATTTAATTAATGTTTGTACGCTTGTTGCATTAAGAATGAAATCAAAAGGGATGTCAGTTCGCTGGCATCCCTGTTTGATTATTTAAGCACGTGTTTTGTTGTTTTTTATGCAGGACTAAATTGTTAGGTAACAGAGAAGGTGAAAAGCGTGAGTTTATTGTTTAAAAGCAAAACGCCCCACATGGCTATTTATGGCGGTATTTTTTTGGCAGCAATTACCGGTTGCTCACCAGAAAAAACCAATGAACAACAAACCACAGCTACAACATCTGTTGCGCAAACAACGGTGGCCAATCTCCAAGTCGCCACTGCAGAAATTTCTAATGCCAATAATTTTGCACTGCAGCAAGAGCCCATTTATTTTACGTTGTACGATTTGGGTTTGGATCCAAGCGATGAAGCAGTAAAGCATTTAAGTGTTTCTATCAACGGTGCAGTCCAGCCTTCGCAAACAGTGGATACTGACGGCGATGGCACTGTGGATAGTTTGTTACTGGCGAGCGATTTCGCGGCGGCAGAAAGAAAATCATTTATAATTTCCTCCGATCCTGCCATTCAAAAGCCAGCGTTGAAAAAACAAACCCAAGCTGAAATTTCCATCAAAGACGGTGGTGAATGGAAAGGTAAGGAATATGTGGGCGGTACTTTTAAAAATGTCGATAAAGTAACGCCACCGGCACAATATACGGATCATTCATTCTGGATTCGTTATGAAGGTCCCGGTATTGAATCCGATAAAGTGGCGTACCGCGTTTATCTCGACTGGCGTAACGGTTTCGATATTTTTGGTAAGAAAACCAATGATGTTGTTCTGCAAAATGTCGGGCAGGATGGCTACGATTCTTATCACATAAACTCCGATTGGGGCGTGGACGTTTTAAAAGTAGGTAAATCACTCGGCATGGGTGGTTACGGTTTCTGGAATGGAAAAAGTGTTGACCTGGTTTCGTTGGTTGATACCCGTGATGCCATCATCACCAACAATGGTGATCTTTATTCCGGTTTCAAAATTAATTACAACGGTTGGCAAATCAATAACCAAAAAGTAGATTTGACTGCACATCTAACGATGAATGCCGGCAGCCGTTTGGTAAATGTAAAATTACAAGCTAGCCAACAATTACCTAACCTTGCAATTGGTTTGGTTAAACACCCTGGCTCTACGTTTATTGAAGGTCCGCAAAATATTAGCGGTTATGCCTGGACTTACGCTGCCAGCTGGGGCAAGCAAAGTCTAAGTGGCGAGAATGATCATTTGGGTATGGCGGTAATTTTTCGTCGCGATGATCGCGAAAAACAAACAACCGATGAAAATTCTTACGTGTCCATCATGAAAGATAAAGGTGGTGAGCTGGAATATTATTTTGTCGCGGCCTGGGAGCACGAATTAAACGGCATCAAAACCGAAGCGGAATTTAAAGCGTATCTCGACAGTGAAATTCAACGTTTGACCAAAACTCCGCGGGTGCGTTTTGAATCGGCATTGAGTCAGGCAGCAAAACAAAAACCGGTTGATTCCGAAGCCGCATTAAATTGGGCCAAAAAATTAGCGGATTCCGAACTGGAACGCAAAACCCTGAATTACCACTATCAAGGTTGGGATGAATACCGCAAGCGCCCGGGCAAATTTGAATATGATGTGGTGGGCATGCAAATCGCGGTATTGCAAGATATCGATGCCATCAGCCCTAACCCCGCTTATCGCAAAGCATTGGAAACTGTTACCGGCAGTTATATTCGCGATGACGGGCACATTGAAACCTTTGAGCCGGATTTATTCAGCATCGATTTGACCAAACCCGGTGAAATGGTAATTTTACTGGAGCAACGCACCAAGCAAGAAAAATATCGCAAGGCTGCCGATTTTTTGCGTGAAAATTTAAAGCGCCATCCGCGCACCAGTGAAGGTGCATTCTGGCATCGTGCGACTTATCCGAATCAATTATGGTTGGATGGTGTGTACATGGGGATGCCATTTTTAGCGCGCTACGCCGCTGCCTATGAAACAGGTGAACAACAACACGAAAGTTTTAAAGAAGCCGTGCATGAATTTGTCATTGCACGTGAACATTTGCGCGATGCAAAAACCGGTCTTTATTACCATGCATGGGATGAATCCAAAAAAGCCGATTGGGCTGATAAGCAAACCGGGCGTGCCCCACAATTCTGGTCGCGCGGTATGGGGTGGTATGCAATGGCGTTAGTCGATGTGCTCGATTTTATTCCGGAATCCGAAACGGAATTGCGCAAAACCTTGACCGATATCATTGCCGAATTGGCTCCGGATATTTTGCGCTATCAGGATGAAGCTACAGGTACCTGGTGGCAAATTACTGATAGACCAGGTGATATTGCAAATTATCGCGAGTCATCAGCAAGTGCCATGTTTGCTTATTTCCTCGCGAAATCCGTTAACAAAGGTTATTTGCCGGAATCCTATCGCGATGCAGCCGTAAAAAGTTATCAGGGCATCATCAATGAATTTATGACTGTGCATAAAGACGGCAAGGTCAGCATGAATGATCAATGCCTGGTAGCCGGTTTGGGATTTGGTCGCGACGGTACCTATGACTACTACATGACCGAACGTATTTTCTCTAATGATGCAAAAGGTAATAGCCCATTTATTGGCGCAAGCCTTGAGATCTATAAATTACTCAAGCAGTAGAAATCCATTGCATAGTTAGATTTCATTTTTAACTGGCTCTGCAATTTACTATTCTTACAAAAAGTGACCACTCACCTGCGCGCATATTGCGCGCAAGTACAAGTAACAAGCCGTGATAGAAGGTTTTATTATGAAAGTCGTAGAAGAACGTTTTGCAGTCCATATCGATGATTTCAAACATTACGATACCCGGAAACTGCGTAAACATTTCCTGGTGGAAAATATTTTTGCTGCCGATGAAGTATTGTTTACCTACACCCATTACGAGCGTTTGATGGTTGGCGGTGCATTTCCGGTAAATAAAGCCATTCCTCTGGAAAGCTACGATCAGCTGAAAGCTGATTTTTTTCTACAGCGTCGTGAATTGGGCGCTATTAATATCGGTGGTGCCGGAAAAATATCGGTTGATGGCGAAATCTATCCAATCAATACCAAAGAAGCGCTGTATATTGGTCGCGGTGCTAAAGAGGTTATTTTCAGTAGCGATGACGCTAATAATCCCGCAAAATTTTATTTGAATTCCACGCCTGCACACCAAACTTTTCCTACTAAAAAATTGAACAAGGAAAATAGTAAGGTGTTGCAAGTCGGTGCAGGTGATACCTGTAACGAGCGCGAAATTTACCAGCTGATGATCAGCACTGTGCTTGATACTTGCCAATTGCAAATGGGCATGACCGAATTAAAGCCTGGTAGCATCTGGAACACTATGCCAATGCATACGCATAGTCGTCGTATGGAAGCCTATTTTTATTTCAATATCCCGCAAGATCATGCGGTATGCCATTTCATGGGGCCAGCGGAAGAAACGCGTCACATCTGGGTTGGTAACGAACAAGCGGTAGTATCGCCACCATGGTCAATGCACTCCGGTGTAGGCACTGCCAATTACACTTTCATTTGGGGCATGGCCGGCGAAAATCACGACTACACCGATATGGACTTCCACAAGCCGAGCGAACTCAAATAAATTATTTTCATGCGTAGCCCGTATGGAGTCTAGCGAAATACGGGTTGCTCGATATTTAAAAACTTTATCCTGCAGAAAAAATTTCAAAAAAAATCCAATCGAGATCACCCTATGACTCACCCACTCTTCGATTTAACCGGAAAAGTTGCCCTCGTAACCGGAGCCACTCACGGCCTCGGCATGGCTATGGCCTCGGGCCTCGCTAGCGCCGGCGCCAAGTTAATTATTAACGGTAATTCCTCGCAGGAAAAAATCGACAATGCCGTCAATGAATATCGCGCAAAAGGTTTTCAAGCGTTTGGTTACAAGTTCAATGTTACCGACGAAGATCAGGTATCTGCTGCTGTTGAGCAAATCGAAAACGATCACGGCCCAATCGATATTCTGGTCAACAACGCCGGTATTATTAAGCGCACACCGCTGCTGGAAATGTCATTAGCAGATTTCGAAGAAGTAATCAAAATCGATTTAACCGGTGTATTCACCATGACGCGCCCGGTTGCGCGCAAAATGGTTGAACGCCGTCAGGGGAAAATTATTAATATCTGCTCAATGATGAGCGAATTGGGCCGCAATTCAGTCGGTGCTTACGCTGCGGCCAAAGGTGGTTTGAAAATGCTCACCAAAAATATGGCCACTGAGTGGGCAAAATATAACGTACAGGTTAATGGTATTGGCCCCGGTTATTTCGCCACCAGCCAAACCGAACCCATTCGTGTAGATGGCCATCCCTTCAATGAATTTATTATCAACCGGACTCCCGCCGCAAAATGGGGCGATCCGGATGATCTGCAAGGCGCGACGATTTTCCTTTCATCTAAAGCGAGCGATTTTGTTACCGGACAAATTGTTTATGTTGATGGCGGGATTTTGGCGACTATTGGTAAGCCGAGTAACGAAGCTTAACTAATAGTAAGTGACATGTAGTATGTAAAACGGCCGCGAATTGCGGTCGTTTTTGTTTTAAGTAGAATATTGGTTGATACTACTTTGGAATCAAGGTAGTAAAATATAAAAATTAATTCAGTAATATTCCCAATTCAGGAACTTATAGAAACCCCAAAATTGTGCTTGTTGAAAGCGCTAATATATTTGTTAGCTGGGGTGAAATTGCAGACAAGTTAGAAGAGCGTATATAGTTTTCTCATTATTTTGAGTAAATTGGCTAGTATTGAATAGCGAAAAGGTTTTAGTGTTTGTCTGGGAAAGGTGATTTTACTGCCCTGATTTTGATAATTAAAAATTACATAATCTTTCGTAAGATAAAAATAATCCTAAAATATTTTTAGCAGGAGTTTACTTTGGCTTTCATTTATCAAGCAGCAACTATGGGAGAAGGCCATGTCAGGGTTGCGATTGTTACAACACGAGCAGATGCTGATTTGTTGGTTCACAGGGTAAGTAGTAGTGGGCTTGCCAGAGGCGATGGGCTTTGGTTTATTACGCGCGAGAAGCAAAATGCTAATACATGGGTTTTTTTTACCACTATCGGTATGGCGCAAGTCAAAATTTTCTTTGTTGATACCTATGATGAAGCTGGTTGGGTAAGACCCCATCCTTATAAAGGGAAATTTAGCGGTTCGCGAATAAGTTGAACATGCAGGCCAGGTTTGCGAACATCAAAAAAATAGGCCGCTAACAGCGGCCTATTTTTTTTCATTTTATAAAATCCCTTTCGTCTTTAATCTTCTGGAAGAAAACCAGAAAGCAAACAGTGCAATTGATAATAAACCCAGTGATGATGGTTCAGGTACTGAAGCTGATTCAACAACCTGTATAGTAACCTTATATTCCCAGGAGAGGTCAAATGGACCGGGTACCGAAAGGCCAGCAGCCTGGTTCAATATGAAATTATTAAAACCGGAGAGTGGAAGATTGTCGTAGCTAAAGTAAGGTGATGCTTCTCCAATCCTTGTATCTTCTGACCATTTAAAATCGTAAGAATAGTCTTGCAGCGTCCACATTGCAGTTGCATAGAGGATTTCAAGAGTGGTGTCGGCTATCAAGATTGGATTAATAATTTGAGTGGTAATTGACTGAATGCTTAATCCGTCGCGCAATTCCAGATTAAACCAGTCGCGCTCGGTAAATTGAAACGGGTCCAGTTCATCACCAGCCCAGCGTGATGTTCCGAGAATTTCATTGGTTCCCGCTTGCAATACCAGTGAAGGAAAACTGGCTGAATTACCGTCAATACTTTCATCCCAGATGACTGCCGCATTGGTGTCGATCGTTGTTATGGATAAAAGTGCTATTACTACAGGTGCCAGAAATTTCAATTTATACTCCTTATATAAAGTTATTGTTGCGATAGTGCGGCGTCAATATAGCACTTATAAAAGTAACTTCAATGACAGCAAGAGATTGTCGATATTTTCCTTGGCATTCAAACAATCTACTTTATCGTTTCATCACCAAAATGCTATCGCGATGGCGTTCTACCCGCACATCCAGTAATTGTTCCAATGAAAAAATAAACGTATCTATATCATCAATATTAAATACTCCGGAAATTTTTTGCTGCTTTAATTCGTCGTGCAGGATGACTATTTTTTTTCGGGTATAGCGGTTGTATTCCACTACGGCATCTTCCAATGTATCTGCTGAGAAATAAATCTTGCGTGCTTTCCAGGCAGAAATCCGGGCAGCATTGGCTGGCTGGATAATCAATTTGGAATCATTGGCATGAAGGTTAATCGCTTCACCTTGTTTTACCTTGCTGCTAAGTAAATCATCGCTGGCAGTTTTGGTTTTAAATTCCACTACGCCTTCAGTAACATCCAGTGTGAGTTTGTGGTTTAACAGCGCCACATTAAATTCAGTACCTACCGCGCGAACCGAACTTTTTGCGGCAGTCACTTCAAAGGGGCGCTGTTTGTCTTTGGCGACGGTGAAATAGGCTTCGCCTTTTTTTAATAAGAGTTCGCGTTTATTGCTGGTAAACCGGACTTGCAATACTGAGTCGGTGTTGAGTAATGCGCTGGATCCGTCGTCCAATTGAATCAACCGCTGTTCGGCAATGCCGGTGGAATATTCGATAGGGTGTGGTGAAAGCTGAAAAAAAACGCCGACGCTAATGATCAGAAATGTTGCCGCTGCCGCAAATAAATACCAGCGATTATTGCGTGCACTGGATTTTTTCCTGGCGCGCGCGGAATCCAGTTCGCGTTGAATGTCGACATCATTTTTTAATTCCTGTGTCATTAACCATAAGCTGCGGCATTGTTCAAACGCGAGGGCGTGGCGAATATCTGCATTGCGCCACTGCTCAAATGCATCCTGGGTCTCCGGGGTTGCATCCGGGTTTTGCATTTGCGCTAACCAATCGGCCGCTTGAGAGCGAATTGATTGGGTGGAGTGTTGTTCAGAACTGTGGGTATTCATAAAAAATCTTCAAGTGATTGTTGCAATGCATGGAAAGCGCTGCTCATGTGGCGTTCCACTGTGCGCGTGCTGATATTCAGTTCGCGTGCAATTTCAGGATAGGTTAATTCATCAAAACGACTTAGCAAAAAAACCTGCCGGGTTAATGCGGGTAAACCCATTAATGCCTGTTTGAGTTGTGCCAGGGATTGTTCCCAATTCAAGGCACGGATCGGCGTCATTTCATCGCAGGGAAATTCCAGCTCATCGAAACTATCGTGCAAATCATGACGTCGGCTGTGACGGCGCCTTAGCCAATCGGTTACCAGATTCGTCGCTATCGTAAAAATATACGCGCGTGGATTTTGCTGGATACGTTCCAGGTCTTCATGTTGTAACAGGCGGATATAAGTTTCGTGAAGGATTTCCAATGCGTCTTGCCGGCCGCCGGGCAGCATGCCGATAAGGTATTTCAGTAACGACGCTCGATAGGTGTTATATAAATTCTCGGCGGTGAGGGGCATGGGTGGAGGCTCGCCGGCAGTGCCTGATTGATCCGGACCGAGCCTGGATACAAGGGTAAACGTAGGTTTGGACATGGTAATAGCCGGGCCCCGGGCAAAAGAAACATCTGAATGGGTCTGTCTCTATAAACGTATCATAGGTCTAAAACCCGACACGGGATGTATCTGTTTCGGAATAATGTCCACTATTCCATCTATATTTCAGGATTGTTGCATGATGAACTCTTTTGTTATGGTTGCACATTTATCCTCTGGTACGACCCACAATAATTTTTATGAAAAAGGTTAAACAGACCATAACTACCACTCGTTTGCGCTTCGCATGGCGTAGAACAATGGCTATTAGTTTGTTTATGGGATTACTAACAAACAGCTATGCATTTGCAGCTATGCGTTATTACCAGATTGAAAAGTTACCGTTGGCCGACGCACTCACACGCTTCGCCGAGCAGGCAGATTTGCAATTATTATTTCGGCCGGAAAGTTTGCCCGCCATTCATGTCGAGCCAATAAGCGGTGAATACTCACCAGAACAAGTCCTGGCACTGTTGCTGCGCAATACGTCATTGAATTTTATTTTTGGTGGCAATGGTGCTGTGGTAATTCAGGCGCAAATTAAATCAGTAACATCTCCATCTGTATCATCACCAATAGATAAAACATTTATTGCGGAAGAAAATATCCCCGTTCAATTGCCAGAAGAATTATTGGTGACCGGTATTCAGGGAAGCTTGCGTCGCAATTTGGCGATTAAGCGTGAATCGGATGTGTTCCTGGATGCGATGAATGCTGAAGATGCCGGAAAATTTCCCGATAAAAATATCGCCGACTCGTTGCAGCGAATTCCTGGTGTGTCTGTTGATCGTATTTGGGGTGAAGGGCGCGATATTTATATTCGCGGCACCGATAAAGATATCAATCGCACGTTAATGAATGGGCAAAATGTTGCTTCGGCTTATTGGTGGGCAAATGATAATCCCAGCCGTGGTTTTAATTACACGATTCTCGCATCGGAATTAATTTCATCGCTGCGTGTATATAAAAGCCCGCAAGCGGATATTGATGAAGGTAGCATCGGTGGCACAGTGATTATTTATACCCATAAACCGTTTGACATGGAGGAAGATAATTTACGGTTAACGCTGGAAGAGCAATATAGCGAGTTGCCTGATGCGTACGATCCACAAGCTTCCCTGTTGGGTAGTTGGAAAAATAAGGAGCAGAACTTTGGTGTATTGATTTCACTGAATTGGCAGAACACCAGCACGCGTCGCGATGGTTTGGAATCATTTCCGGATAACAGTTTGTATTCCATTGTAGATGATCACGGTAACGTGACCGATGACGTTTATGTAATCTGGGGTGGAGGATCAGCAATCTTTCAGCAAGCGCGCGAGCGCGATACCAGCAATATTACTTTGCAATGGCATCCCACTGAAAATTGGCAAGCAGTGTTTAATTACGTTGGCTCTTCCATGGATATGAAAATTAGCAACCAGAATTATTTATTTATGCCCGGCGGTTTTAAATTACGTGAAGATCCGCCGGTAACAGTTTCCGATCCGCGCTTTGGTGCAACAGGTGATGGCCGGAAAATTTTGCTCGGCGGTACCTTGAATAATGCTGCCAGCACGGGGGCAGCGCTGGATGCAATATTTCGTCGTGCTTATGTGAATAGCAACGTTTATGACCTGGATATTGAATACACGCATGAAAATATACTGGTGCACACCCAGTTGGGAAATACCAATGCCGATGGTGGTACCAATCAGGATCAGTTGTATCGTTTTGTTGGCAATACTCGCGAGCGCTTTTCATTGAGCCGCAATACCATTGAAGTAGAATATCTGGATCTTGATCCACAAGACGCGCGCAGTCTTTCTTATTTCTCCAGTGATTCTCGCGATTGGATTCGAAATATGGAAGACAATGAAATTTATGCGCAAACCGATATTCAATGGGCTCTGGATAATTCCTTTTTTTCGGCGCTAAAAACCGGCGTTAAATGGCGTGATCAAACGATTGAAAATAATCGTTTTGCCGGCAGCATAGATACTTCCCACCCATTGTGGGTAACATTTTCACGCACTGGTTTGGCGAGTGTATCTACCGGTTTAACACCGGAATTGCATGAGCAAACAGCGAGTAGTAAATCGCTCACTCGTTTTGCCTGGGTTAATGAAGTGAGCGCGACTGAAATTTTTGCACCGGCATTTGACCAAGGGTTAATGCGCTACCGCTACGACAATGAGGCGTTTTACCGGATTAATGAAACGATCAGTGCCGCTTATATAAAAGGAGAATTTCAACAGAATTCCTTGCATGGAAACCTTGGATTGCGCGCAGTAAACACTGCGCAAATATCAACTGCTTATGAAGAACAGCAACGCGAGTCGAAGGCCCGGCATTACAATGATTATTTGCCCAGTGTTAACCTTGTCTACGATTATCGCGATGATTTAATTTTTCGCGGCTCTTTATCCCGTGCTATGGCGCGCCCCACATTTCAAAACCTTAGTTCAAATATCGTAATTGATGGCACCAGCGGAAATGCTTCCGGGGGCAATCCTGACTTGCAACCCTTTCGTGCACGGCAAGGTGACTTGGGAGTTGAGTGGTATTTTGATTCTGCATCACTGTTTTCGGCAACTGCATTTTATAAAACGATTTCCACTTTTGTTTACAACAAAACCATGGAAGAAAACCTGGGCGGGAAAAGGTTAAATGTTTCCCGACCTTACAACGCAGAAGGGGCAGAAATTTCCGGCCTTGAATTACAGTGGCAACAAAATATTGGCAAAGGTGTGGGGTTTTCCAGTAACTACACGTTTACCCAGGCACGGGTTGCATCTCAGGATAAAAAACAAATACTAAAATTGCCGGGGAACTCCCGCGATCAGATTAATGCATCGCTGTATTTTGAAGATGCACGTTACAGCCTGCGTCTCTCATATAACTATCGTTCCAAATCCTATGGGGAAGTATTGTCCGGTACCCAGGATGAAACAAATGCCTATCAGCAATGGGATTTTACCGCCGCGTGGAACGCTGCTGCATTTGCCAGCCTTTACATTGAGGCGATTAATCTTACCAATGAAGTTATTTACTATCGCACTGCTAATGATATTCCCCAGGGGCTTTATGAAAATGGGCGCCGCTTTGCTGCCGGCGTACGGTTGCGGTTCTAGGATATTGATCTGCCTTAAACGCATCGCTTTGCTAAAACCCGCCATTTCTTAATAAAAATAGTTAAAATTTTTATTTTCCGTACTTTTTTATTGTTTTCCTGTCGGCTTTCTAATTTTCCTCCCGTTAATAACCTGGAGTCCATAACTCCTGGTGGTTCGTTCACCCTGCAAAATTTTTTATTAACCGGCAAAGGTATAAGCGTGAAAACAATGAATAAAATAATGCGTCATAAAAAATTACCCCTGGCAATTGCGTTACTGGCTGCGGGGTGCTCAGCCTCTATATTCGCACAAACAGAAGAGCCGGAAGAGATGGTCATTACCGGTATTCGCGGTAGCTTGCAGCAGGCTTTATCTGTTAAACAAAATTCTGATGCGATTGTCGATGCAATCAATTCCGAAGATATCGGTGAATTCCCGGATAAAAATATTGCGGATTCATTGCAGCGGATTCCCGGCATTTCTGTCGACCGTATTTGGGGTGAAGGTCGCGACATTTTTGTGCGCGGCACCAACAGCACCATGAACCGTACTTTGATGAATGGACAAAATGTTGCGTCAGCCTATTGGTGGGCGAATGATAATCCAAGCCGTGGCTTTAACTATTCAATCCTGGCATCCGAACTGGTTTCTTCGCTGGAAGTGTATAAAAGCCCGGAAGCCGATATCGATGAAGGCAGCATCGGTGGCACCGTTATTGTGCGTACGCGCAAGCCATTGGATTTGGCATCGGGCACTATTAATTTATCGGCAGAGAGTGTGTATAGCGAATTACCTGATGTATGGGATCCACAACTTTCTGCATTGGGTAGCTGGAAAAATGAAGAAGGTACATTTGGTGTACTCGCCTCAATTAATTCACAAAAGCGCCGTGTGCGCCGTGATGGATTGGAAGGTTTTGCAGATAACACGCTCTATTCGGTAACCGATCAAAATGGCGTAGTGACGAATGATGTTTATGCGGTATGGGGCGGTGGTTCAGCAATTTTCCAACAGGAAACCGAGCGCCTTACCAGCAATGCAACCTTGCAATTCAAACCCACCGATGCATGGGATTTAACATTGAACTATGTTAAATCCGATATGGATTCGGATAACAACAACCAAAACTATTTATTTATGCCCGGTGGTTACAAACTGGCAAATGGTGATCGTGTAACGAATCCGAAATTTATTTCAACTGGTGATGGTAAAAAAGCGATTGTCGCCGGCACTTTTGAAAACCCCGATAGCGGTGGTGCAGCAATTGAGCCCATTTTCCGTGAAGCTTCAGTGGAATCGGAAGTGTTGGATTTTGATGCGACTTACACTGGCGATGATTGGACAGTGCATGCACAAGTAGGAACCACCAGTGCGGAAGGTGGCAGTGATCGCGATATGGGTTATTGGTTTGAAGCCAATACTCGCGAGCGTGTTAATCTGGGTAAAAACACGATTGAAATTGAATACCTGGATATTGATCCTAAAGATCATTCCGCATTGACCTTGTTGAGCGCGCGCGACTGGATTCGCAAAATGGAAGATGAAGAAAATTATGCGCAGCTGGATTTCGAAAAGGAACTGGATTGGGGAATTATTACCGGCATTAAAACCGGTATTAAATTTCGCGATGAAACTATTACCAATAATCGCACGGTAGGTTCAACCAATTCCTCCAGCCCTGCCTGGAAAGTTATTACGATGGATCAGGTATCAGGTGGATTAACACCGCGTTTGCATGGTGAAGCCGCAACATCGGGCTCATTGACACAATATGCCTGGATCGATGGTAATAAAGCCAAGCAAGTTATTGACCCGATGTTTGCTGCCGGCGCAATGACTTATACTTACGATCAAAAAGCGTTTTACGAAATCAATGAAGAAATTTCGGCAGCGTATGTAAAAGCGGATTTTGAAATTGCGAAATTCCACGGTAATGTTGGTGTGCGTGCCGTAGAAACAGACCAGACATCCAAAGCGTATATCGATGGCGAGTTAGGTTCAGTATCGCGTAGCTACGATGATTTCTTACCAAGCCTCAATCTGATTTATGACGTGGCAAATGATGTAAAAATTCGTGCAGCTATTTCCAAAGTGATGGCGCGCCCAACGTTTCAGGATCTGAGTGCAAATATCACGATTAACGCCACTACCGCATCGGCAAGTGCAGGCAATCCCAACATCAAACCTTTTTATGCGGATCAATTTGAAGCGGGTGTGGAATGGTATTTTGAGGAAGGCGCTATTTTATCCGGAACTTTCTTCAATAAAAGCCTGGACACTTTTGTATTTACCCGCACTACCACCGAGGTTATCGATGGAAAAAATATATCAGTAACCAGACCGCACAATGCATCAGACGGTGCAGACATCAGCGGATTTGAAGTGCAATTGCAAAAAGAATTGGGATCAGGTTTTGGTATGGTTGCTAACTACACCTTTACCGACGCGACAGTTCCAGCTGTCGATGGCGGCCAAAAACTGAAGTTACCCGGCAATTCAGAAGACCAGGCGAATGCATCTGTTTATTACGAAAATGATTCGGTGAGTATTCGTCTCTCTTACAACTTCCGCTCCGAGGCTTATGGTGGTTTGACCTCAGGTTCGCAATTAGTGACCTCGGATTACGATCAATGGGATGCGACTGCTGATTGGTCGGTCACTGATCAAATTACGTTGTTCCTGACGGCAGTTAATCTCACCAATGAAGTTATTTATCAGCATACTGCCGATGGTATTCCCGTTGGCTTTTATGAAAATGGTGCGCGTTATAGCCTGGGTGCGCGAGCTAAATTTTAATTTTTCTCCCATGATGTTAAGGCTTCAATTGTGAAGCTACCGCTTTGCCCGGCGTAATGCCGGGCTTTTTTTTTACTTACAATGTTGTAGGAGTCTTTATCTGCACCTGGTCCGTCAGTAATGGCGGCTCAAGCGCGCGCAAGCTGCGCATGATATTGCAGGCAACGATAATTGCTGCGCACACCAATGCTGCATATACCAGCATTACAAATTGATAATCCGCTGTGTAATTCCACAGCCGCGCTATACCGAGGAAGCAAGCGAATAGCCAGGAGGTAGAAGAAATTGCGCCGGTGATGGCGACCAGTGATTGTTCCAGTGGCGAGCGCCCGAGCAGACCACAGCGCGAAATAACGCGCGGAAAACTGAAATAGTGCAAGAACAATCCATTTAACGTCAGAATCGAAACTACCGTGAATTTGGCCCAGAGCTTCTGATTCATTAAATATTGTGCCGGGTTTTCCAGATAACCAACCACGACTAATGCCAGACCGGTAATCCATAACACGATTAACGCCAAAAACATAATGTCTGCAGCCGTTCGTAATTCGCTAATCGCTTTCGTGGATAACGGGCCGCCGCGTGTTTTCGCGAGGGAAATATCCTGTAAGAGTAGTAGCCCGACGGAGACACATGCAGCGAGCAAGTGTGCATAAACAAGTAACGTTTTCATAATCATCCCGATTTTTTGTAATGAGCGAGCCTGAATAACTGATAAAGCAATAACCAATAAAACATCATTCCCGGTGCTGGGGCACAGGATTAGTTCTAGTCGCCGATACTGGATGGTGTTGTGTCACTGATTTGGGATGCCGGAGCTTATCGCAGGAGAGATTTAATAAGCAGGCAGCGTCAGTTTTGTAATTAGAATAATTTTTTGCGCAATTCCCTCGATCAACTTTCTGCTGAATTATTGCGTGTCGATGGGGGAATTAACTGTTCGTTCAATTTACTTGGGCTGTCGTGCAAATTCTGTTTTTTGGTTCTCATTTTTTACTTCTTTCCGGCAACGGATGATACTTTATGGATCTAAGAGGCCCATTTGATAATAACCGGTGAGAGAATGCACGATGATCATTGTTTGTAATTCCGTGGAAGACGCAGGTTGGTTATCTATGCGGCAAGCGTTGTGGCCGGAAGGTACGCAAGCTGAACATATTGAAGAAATGATGGTTTTATTGGCGGATTCCAAACGGTATGGCCAATTTATAGCGTTGGACAAACACAGCGAGCCGGCTGGATTTATTGAAGCTGCGTTACGTTACGACTATGTCAATGGCACAGAGACATCGCCTGTTGCGTTTATCGAGGGGATTTATGTCAAGCCGAACTGCCGTTCACAGGGATTTGCGCGGCAATTGGTGGATGCTGTTGTACGTTGGGCGCGAGCACAGGGGTGTGTTGAACTGGCTTCCGATACGCAACTGGAAAATGTTGTTAGCCAGGATGTACATAAAGCGTTGGGTTTTGTTGAGACGGAGCGAGTAGTGTATTTTCGTAAATGCTTATGATTGCCCCTGTGGCAGCGGGCAATCATTGTGGTCGATTATTTTATTGTTGTACGTTGAGCGGAATACTGCCGTTATCCAATCCCTGGGCTTGCGCGGAAATTTTTACGTTGTCCAATGAATTTCCCACTTCTATCAGTGCACTGGCGTAACCGCCCGTTGTGGTTACTGTAGCCGGGCTAATTAATTTTCCATCGCCTTCCAATGCAAAGGTAACCGCAACATCATTAGCCGTTACCGGATTATTTTTTGCGTCCACCAATTGCGCGTACACAAACACTACATCCTTAACGCCGGCTTGCGGTGCTTTACCACTGGTGTCCAATGTAACTTTCAAGCCTGCAGGTGCACCCGGGGTAAAAACTTTATGTTCAGCAACCACTTTATCGCCAATATAAGCCAGTGCTTTTAATTCGCCAGCCTCAAACTTTTTCAATGCAAACGTGAATGGCGGATGCTTCAGGTTTTTAGTGGTTTCGGAATTTCTGTTATCCGCTGCTAATTGTTTGCCAATCAGTTTGCCGTTTAAAAATAATTCCACAGCATCGGCATTACTGAAAATTCGCACATTCGTAGTAGATTTTTCAGTCCACTCATTGGCGATAAATACCATCGGGCCCGAGTCGAATTTCTCAGAAATTTCACTCGGATCGCGTTGGCTTTGGTAGAAGTAATAACTGTACTTTGGCAAGCGGTCGATGCTCATAATACCGGAGCTTTCCAAATCAGGTGCATAGCCGCGGTTGTAATCAAACATAACCCAAAAGCCGTCAGCAAACGCCGGTGTGTTGAAATTATCGTTGTGCGCTTCCTGGATATTGGACGCTTGTTGCAGCAAACGTTTTTCACCATCGCTTAATAATTGGCGGCTACTGCGATCAGCTTGTAATAAATTGGCCCAGGCAGTTTGGTTTAAACCGGCATTCATGGCGTAGTACTCCCAATCGCCGTATTCGCTCACGATGTACGGTTTGGTCGGGGTTTTGTAATGTTCCAGGCGATGCTGGCGCGCCTGTAAATAAATATCGTAACCATATTCCTGCCAACCGGCAGATTTTGCACCGGGATATTCTTCACCAATAATTTTAGTTAGTGAGTCGATAAACGGTTCGCTCATCCAGGACTCATTGAGTGAACATTCCCAGGCCATTACCGACGCATGGTTTCGATCGCGGCGAATTAAATCGCGGCAGGTTTGCTGGATCTGTGCTTGAAACGCCGGATCTTCCGAAAAATATTGCCAACCTAAAATGGAATCCAGTAACACTAAGCCCAATTCATCTGCCGCCGCCATAAATGCGAGTGAGTGGGGGTAATGTGAAAGGCGCACATAATCAAAACCGGCGGATTTAATTTTTACGGCATCGCGATAATCCGCTGCATCAGAGGTGGCGTAGCCAACATAAGGATATTCCTGGTGGCGATTTACGCCGCGCAAAAATGTTTTTTCGCCATTGATAAATAATTGGTTATCAACCCATTTAAATTCGCGAATACCAATACGTGTACTTTGTTCATCTACCAATGAATCGCCGTCGTAAACTCGCGTGACCAGTTGATATAAATTCGGCGTTTTAGGTGACCAGAGTTTTGGATTGTTCAGCACCAGTTCAATGGTGTTTTCACTGTCGCTATTACCGTTGATGGTTTGCAATTGGCTGGTTTGATCAACAACAACAGTCTCTCCATCCATTAACCGTTGTACAACGCGAAATTTTTTCGGGTCGATATGGCTATTAACCAGATGGGTTTGTACGCTGATAGTGGCTTGTTCTTTGGCGACTTTCGGATAGCGCACAAATATTCCGCCGCTAGCAGTTTTTCCTGCGGCAACGGCATCGCTGATATGCAGGTCATTATCAATTTGTAAAATAACGTGGCGATAAATACCGCCGTAGGTATTAAAGTCCAGGTCTTTTAAAGGCTTGGGGCCGGTGACAGGATTGTCGCGGTTGTCGAGGCGCACTAACAATTCATTCGGTACATCCCATTTTAAATGTTTGGTCAGGTTTACGTTGAAGGGTAAGTAACCACCGACGTGCGTTGTTAATTTTTCGCCGTTTAACCAGACTTCCGCCACGTTCATAGCCGATTCAAATTTCAGTGTGATTTGTTTACCTTTCCAACTCGATTCAGTGGCAATTGTTTTTTTGTACCAGGCATCGCCCTGGAATTGTTCATTGACTAATAAAGGTTCGATTTTGGGTGTGTGCGGCAATTGCACTTTTTCCCAATCGCTATGTTGTTGCGCATT
This sequence comes from Cellvibrionaceae bacterium, assembly GCA_021151825.1. Lineage (GTDB taxonomy): Bacteria > Pseudomonadota > Gammaproteobacteria > Pseudomonadales > Cellvibrionaceae > Cellvibrio. The sequence continues at coordinate 1,024,672 of JAGKWQ010000001.1, read as the reverse complement.
GGCGAGATCCAGCACTTTATCGCTGCGAAAAAATTCCCACTGGGTGTCATAGTTACTGTCGGAAACTACCTTGGTTGGTTCTGGTGAGTTTTGGCCGCAGGCTGCGATAAATCCGCACAGGCTGAGCGCAACGAATTGTTTTAGTTTCATATTTCTCACTCGTTGGTGTGGTTGATTTGGTTATTGGATGCCTTGTCTTTAATCTGATTGTTAGTGTAGGTGGCATTAAAAAATAAAAATGCGGGCAATGCATTGTTGTTACGTGTTGCATCAAAGAAGCTGGCGTTTTCCCAATGTGAGCCCCTGCCCCACAATGTTTTACAGCGCGTGCTAACCCACGCTGGCTCCCAATAGATAACACCAAGGCCACCGGATTTTTTTACTAATTGGGTTAAGGTTAGCAGATACAGTAATTGGCCTTTGGCTGTGGCGGGGAATTCCGGTTGCACCGCTTTTTTATCGAGCACATTACCGGCTTTGTCGAAATTTTTCAGCGTCCACGGATAAGCAGTTTCAACGATCATCACTTCTTTGTTGTAGGCAGTTTTTAATTCGGTAATGGCCGCAGGCAGTTGCGGCAATTTATAGGTTGACCACTGTGGATAATAGGAAAGGCCGATAATATCGAAATCCTTTACCCCATGTTCAGCGGCTTGTTTAAACCACCAAAGTGCATTTTCCGGTTGGGCGATATGCAAAACAATATCGATCTTTTTATTGGCGGTTTTACTGTAATCGCGCACCGCTTTTATGCCGCTGTTTAACAGTGCGGCATTGCGTTGCCAATTGGGAATGCCGTGCACAATGGTTTTTTCTGGCTGCAATATTTCGATATTGGTTTCATTGCCGACTTGCACCATATCCGGCAACAGATTTTTTTTATCCAATACAGATAACGTTTCGATGGTGTAATCGTAAAGCGTTTTGGCTAATTCGTTGGTGTCAGTGATGTGCGCCCAGGCGCTGGGAATAAATTGTTTTTCCGGATCTGTCCAGGTATCGGAATAATGAAAATCCAGCAGGGTTTTCATGTTGTTGGTTTTGGCGCGTTGCAGTGTTTTGGTTACATCGTCCAGATCAGAATAGTTTGTCCACTCAGCGTTGTGCCATAAACGTACGCGCACAAGCTTTGTGCCTTGATTGGCGAAGAATGCAAATGGATCGATTTTTTCGCCTTTATCGCGATACACCGCACCGCAGTCTTCCATTTCATTGACGTAAGATAAATCCGCACCGGTATAAAAATTATCGGCGGCAATTACGTTATTGCTAAATGAAAACTGACTCACCAAAAAAATCGCTGCGGCTGTAAACCAGATTTTTTTGTACAACATATACATCATGGTCTTGCCTCGCATTTTATGCGCTGCCTATACAACGTTTTATGTTGCCGGCATGGAAAAAAAGCGGCTGCCTGGGCAGCCGCAAATAAGGAGAGATAGTTCTGAGTAAAACCCGTTTACATCGCGATTGCAACTGCTGGTTAAACGTTACAACTTCCAGTTCAAACCAACGGAGTAACGAGTACCAAATTCCTCGTACTTGTTAATGTGCGCCGGATTGTTGGATTCCAGTCCATAGGTTTTGTACGGTTCGTTGGTGAGGTTTTGCACCTGGAACGACACTTTGTAGTGATCGTTGAATTCATACGACAAACTCAAATCCCAGTAACCTTCGGAATCGTTCATCCCTTCTTCGCCCATCACCAGGTTGATATCGCGTTGGAAAGCACTGCGGTAGCTGTACGAGGTGCGTGCTTCAAATCCGTTCAGGTAATACCAGAGGGTGAAGTTGGCAACGTCTTTCGACAAACCGGTGAGTTGTGCTTTGTATTCGCTGTACAGCGGTACAAATTGTTCAACGTTGGATTCATTGTGCGAGTAGTTGGTGTATACGCCGAGGCCATTGAAGGGCGCGGGCAAGAAATCAAAGGATTGTTGCCATAACAATTCGTAACCGCGGATGTAACCACCGCTGCCGTTGATGGGGCGCGATACTTTGTACTCTTTGCCATTGCTAACTACGGTTTCAGCATCGGCAGCGCGGGCGATAAAACTTTCCAGGTCTTTGTAGAACAGGTTTACCGCGATTTGCGAACCTTCCGCGTAATACCACTCGTACGCCAAATCGGCCTGGTCAGCGCGGAATGGATTCAGTTTCGGGTTGCCGGAAGTCGATTCACCCGGGTTGGAGCCCCACAAATCCTGGTTCAGGTTGAGGCTTGGGCTCATCATATTTACTGGCGCGCGTGCCATGGTTTTGCCGGCGGCGAAACGGATCAATTGTTCGTCGGTAACGGCCAGGGTCCAGTTGGTGCTTGGCAACACATCGTTGTAGTCGTGATCAACCGCGATGGCTTCTACAACCGGTTGGGGCTGCCAATTGCCGGGAGTAACTTCCACCCAGACATCTTCACCTTGCTGATAACCGCTAGCAGTGGTTTCGGTATCCACGTTGCGTACGCCGATGTTACCGGTCAGGGGCAGGCCGGCGATTTCAGTGGCCAGGTCGACCTGGATGTACTGGGCGAAGATGTCTTCGCTCACATCCCAACTGGCGATCAGGTCATCCGCATCACCCGGGTTCGGGTTTTTCAGGCTGCCGAAGTAGTGGCTGATCAGGGCACTGCGGTCCAGGCTCAGGTAATCCGGCAAGTCGCCCCAGTAGCTTGCGCTTTTGGCATCGATAACCAGATTGGCAGGAATGGCGCTGCCGGTATTTTGGATGGCGCTTTGGGTCCAGATCTGGCTGTGTTCAAACTTGTCGCGGCTGGAGCTGGCCAGACCCACTTTAACGGCTTGCAGGATGCCGACTTCCAGATCGCGTTGTACATCCAGTTTGAATGAGGTCAGCTTGTCCCCGCCTTCCGCATCCGGTTGTACCTGGATGTCGCCAATGCTGTTGCTGGCCAGATCGGTCAGGTCCGCATCCAGTAAATCGAAGGTCATGCGGCCATCGCCAGTTGCGCCAAAGGTTGCGCGGCCGGGGTTATTCACGAGGGTACGGATAGAAGCCCAACGCTTGTCGCGGCTGGTTTCGGACACACCGGCATCCGCAGCGATGGTCCACAGATCCTGGGACCATTTCAGGTTCAGGCCGTGGCTGGTGAGTTCGTCGTTTTGTACATATTCTTCGTTGATGTTGCGCAGGCTACTCAGGCCAACGGTGCCGGAGAGCAAGTCTACCGCGTTCGCACCCAGGTCAGTATTGGCGTAAGCCGTGGGCGTGGTTTCGAGCAGATCCCATTGGTTGGCGTAGGCGTTGCTAATCTGGAAATCAAAACCGCGCTGCTGTTCGGACACATCAAAGGATGACCAGAAGCCGTCATAGGCGATTTCCAGATTGTCGTTTGGCTTCCATTGGATAGCGGCCATCACGCCCTGGCGCTCGTCTTCACCGCCGCGTACCAGTGCTGAACCACCCCAGGGAGCGATCACGTTAGCGCCGAGTTTGTCATTCCACTGGGTGTTGTGCCAGGTATCACCGTAGTTCCAGAGTTCGGCGCGCTGGGTGGCGATGGGCTCGGAACGGGTTGAGTAACCGAGGGCTACACCGACGGTGTCATCCGCAAACTGGTCGATATAGGAAATGCTGTAGCGTTGGCCGATACCGCTATTGGCGGCGTCATCAATGTCTTTGCCCAGATCGAATGAGGTTGCGCGTACATCAACAACCACTTTGGTGGAGTCGTAATCCAGCGGTTTGATGGTATTCAGGTTAACACTGCCCGACACACCACCTTCGGCGATGGATGCTTGCGGGGTTTTGTAAACTTGCGCGCCGTTGATCAGCTCGGAAGGAAACTGGTCGTAACGAATGTTGCGGGTCTCTTCCAGAATCGCCACTTCACGACCATTCAAGGTGGTGAAACCGAGCATACCGCCCATACCGCGGATGGAAATCTGGCTGCCGTTACCGCGGTCGCGGTCTTGCGCCAAACCGGGCAGGCGTTTTAAGGAATCGCTGATGGAAACATCGGGTAATTGGCCGATATCTTCGGCGGAAATCGCTTCAACGACGGTGGCGGAGTTGCGCTTTACTTCCATCGCTGACTGCAAGCTTTGGGCGAATTTGCCGGTCACGACAACTTCTTCTACCAGGCCTTCAGAGGTTTGTTGGGTTGTTTGTGCCATGGACACGCCGCTGATCAGGCTGAGGGCCAGGAACAAGGGAGTGTGACGCAGGTTGATTGGGCTTTTCATACATCTGTCCTCGTGAATGTTTTATCGTTATAGGTACAACGTTAATTGCGTGTACGTTTAATTATAGTAAGTCATAAAATATCATTTATATGATTATTTAAATGGCGCCATGTGTCAACTGAAAGACATTTGGTGCCAAAAAATTAATTCTTAACCATTAATTGCTAAATGCGCCCGCGCTGGCTTTGGCGGGAATCAGGGTAGGAATACAGCCGGTTTCCTGTTCATAAGTGCGGGATACGGCGGCCATCAAACGGGGAATTATTGCAGCGGGGGCGACTGCAACAACGCAGCCACCAAAACCACCGCCGGTCATCCGCACGCCGGCCTGGCCTTCACCGGCGTCAGCGATAATTTCTACCAGGCGATCAATGACAGGGGTGGTGATATTGAAATCGTCGCGCATGGAGTTGTGCGATTCACCCATGACTTGCACCAGGGTAGACAACTCGCCTTTGGCCAGCGCCTCGGCGGCGATCAGGGTGCGGGCATTTTCGGTGAGTACATGGCGCGCGCGGCGAAAGCTCAAGTCATCCAGTGTGCCTTCGGCATCCAACAAATCACCCAGGTGTACCGCGCGCAGGGAGGTTTGGCCGAAATGGGCTGCCGCCTGTTCGCATTGCTGGCGGCGCTGGTTGTATTCGCTATCGACCAAACCGCGTTTGACACCGCTGTGGACGATCAGGATTTCCCAATCGCCGGGCATGGTTACCGCGCGGGTGGAAAGATCCTGGCAGTCGATCAGTAATGCGCTGTTGGTCTGGCCGCGTGCGGAGATGAGTTGATCCATAATTCCGCAGTTGCACCCCACAAACTGGTTTTCAGCGGCCTGGCCGAGCAATGCGGCTTTGGTGGGATCAATAGTTTCACCGCTCAGGCTTAACAGTGCGCGAATGACTGCCATTTCCAGCGATGCCGAGCTGCTCAGGCCGGCGCCGGAAGGCAAATCGCCGGCAATATACAAATCGCCACCCGCGAGGGTAAAACCGGCGCGGCAAAGTTGCTGCACTACGCCGCGAATATAGTTGGACCAGCTGTTGTGCTCGTCTTCCTGCTGGTCTTCCGTGAGTGGAATCAATACGTCAGCGTTATCAAAATTCCAGGCGACGACACGTAGCAAACGGTCAGTACGCGGGCTCAGGGCGATGTAGGTGTGATAGTTAATCGCGGCAGGCAAGACGAAACCGCCGTTGTAATCGGTGTGTTCACCGATCAAATTTACGCGACCGGGGGCTTTGACCAATGCCTGTGGTTGGCTACCAAAAAACTCGCCAAAAAGTTCGCTAACTCGTGCGTCGGAAAGGGTGTTCATGGGCTGTTACCTATCGCCTTATTCTTTTTGATCTACAAAGGAATTATTTATTTTTGAAGTGAACGGGGCTCTGTTCGCGCAAGCGCGCGGCGGCCTGTTCCGGGGAAATATCGCGCTGGGGCTCGCCCAGCATCTCGTAGCCCACCATAAATTTGCGCACGCTGGCACTGCGCAGCAGCGGCGGGTAAAAGTGGGCATGCAATTGCCAGTGATCGTTGCTGGCTGCATTAAACGGTGCGCCGTGCCAGCCCATGGAATAGGGGAATGAGCACTCGAACAGGTTGTCGTAGCGCGTTGTCAGGTCGCGCAGGATCTGGCCGAGGCTGAGTTGTTGTGACTCGCTCATGTCGGTGATGCGCGCCAGCTTATGTTTGGGTAGCAGCAGGGTTTCGAATGGCCAGGCCGCCCAGAAGGGCACAACCGCCAGCCAGTCATCATTCTCGACCACCACGCGCTCGCCATTGGCGGACTCTTTATGGGCGTAATCCAGTAGCAATGAATGCCCTTGTTTGGCCAGAAATGCTTGCTGCTGTTCATCTTCTTTGGCGACCAGCGTAGGAACATGGTCTTGCGCCCACACTTGCCCGTGCGGGTGAGGGTTGGAACAACCCATCACCGCGCCTTTGTTCTCAAAGATCTGCACGCTCGGGTAACGCTGGCCCAGATCCGCCGCTTCGCGCATCCAGGTGGTGATCACTGCTTGCATCTCTTCATCCGATAATAGCGGCAAGGTTTTGCTGTGATCGGGCGAAAAGCAAATGACGCGGCTGGTGCCCTGCTCGGACTGGATTTGGAAGAGTGGATCGGTCGTGGCTGGCGCGGCGGGGACTTCCGGCATTAGCGCGGCGAAATCGTTGGTGAATACAAAAGTGGTTTGATAATCCGGATTATGTTCCCCGCCAATACGCTCATTGCCTGCGCACAAATAACACTTGGGGTCATGGGCGGGGCTGTCCGGCCATTGGTTGAGTTCTTGCTGGCCCTGCCAAGGGCGCTTGGTGCGATGGGGTGATACCAATAGCCATTCACCGGTCAGGGGATTGAACCGGCGATGGGGGTGGTCGTTGACCGAAAACCTTGAATCTATCACGGCTTGCTCACAATAAATATGATAATTAATATTTATGTATAATTTATCCTATGATTGCCCAAAAAGCAATGAGAGGACAGGTGTTTGAGCGGCGTTTTAGTGGTGTGGAATCGTGGAAATTTAGAATAGGAATCGAGTAAACAAAAATCCGGTCAAATAGACATTAGTGCGAGCTTAACGGGTTTCGGCTAGCCAGATGTGCACCAGCTTCTCTATCCGCTCCAAATCATATTGGCGCACCGCATTCAGAAGTTGCTGGTGCCGCTGGTTGCCCAACTGTGCTGGCGTGAGGTGGGCGATAATTTTCTTGCTGTTACTCATATCGCCACTGGCGGCGTGATTGGCAAGTTCTTCCAATTCGGCTCTAACAATAGAAATATCGACAACCAGGTTTTCGTCGACGGCAACGGCGGGTTTATCGTCCTGCCCTGCGAATGTGACCTTCGCGAAAGTGCGTAACGCGTTAAATATATCGTCGAACGCATAAGGCTTGCCGATAAACTCCTGAAACCCTTGCGCGAGATAAAACGCGCGCTCATGTTCCAGGCTGGAAGCAGATACCGCAATAATCGGTGTGTTGTTGTACGCGGGATCGGTGCGCAGTTTACGCAGCATATCCAGGCCATTAATACCGGGCATGCGGATATCGGTAAAAATAATATCGAAGTTGCGATTGGCGCATTGCAACAAACCTTCGTGGCCATCGCGCGCGGCGAGGGTTTCGCAGCCGATCTGGCGCAGCAGGTCTACGAGGATATCGCAGCTGGCTTGATCGTCTTCTACCACTAATGCCTGACAATGGCTGCCGCTTTCCAAGTGATGCAATGTTTGATTGTTGCGTTGTTCCAGCACAATATTTTCGCTGGCCAATGGCAGCATCAAATAGGCGAGTGTTCCCTGCCCCAATACGCTCGATAAACGCAAGCTGCCGCCCATACCTTCGGCCAGGTGGCGTGACAGCGCGAGCCCCAAACCGGTACCGCCCGCATCTTCACCCGCTTGCCCTTGTTTGAACGCCGCAAATAATTCCGCCAATTCTTTTTCTGCGATACCGGGGCCGGTATCGCCAATGACAAATTCAACGTTGTTATCGGGCAGCGGCATCACTTGCAAACTCACGCTGCCGTGTGGGGTAAATTTAATCGCGTTGCCCAGCAGGTTTAATAAAATCTGGCCGATTTTCTGGCGATCGCCTTTCACGATATAGGGCGCCGGCAAATCGATTTGGGTAATCAATTGCAAACCTTTGGTGCTGGCGCGCTCGGCCATAATGGTTTGGATGTCGTCGACTTCCTGGTGTAAGTCAAAATAATCCTTACGCAAATTCAATACGCCGGATTCGATTTTGGAGAGGTCGAGAATATCGTTAATCAATCCGAGTAAACGTTGGCTGGATGTCAGAATTAATTCCAGGCGTTCGCGCTGGTTGCCGATAAATTTTTCGTCGCGCATTAACAATTGCGTATAGCCGAGCACTGCGTTAAGCGGCGTGCGAATTTCGTGGCTCATATTGGCGAGGAACCGGCTTTTTGCGCGCGTGGCTTCTTCGGCAGTTTCTTTGGCGCGGGAGAGCTGGGTTTCGGTTTCTTTTTGCGCCGAAATATCGGTCATGATTGTGCCGATATATTGCGGCTTGCCCTGGTCATCGCGAATCACAAAAAACGTTTCGTGGGTGGGGAATTGCGAACCATCGGGATGCAACGCCGCCAGCTCGCCTTGCCATTGCCCTTCGCGCAATACCTGCGGAATAATTTCATCGCGCACTTGCTGCTGCAATTCCAGCGGAAAATATTGCCAGAACTGTTGCTTGAAATTGCCATCACCCAATGCGCCGTTAAGCATGGTACGCATACTGGCATTCATATAAATCGTTTCAGCATTGAGCTTGGCGATACCAAAACCCTGGCTGGAGTGTTCGGCAAAACGTTTGAATTTTTCCAGTTCGGTAAACAGCAAATTTTTATCGGTGACGTCGCGGCCTATTCCCAAAATCCCGATGGGATTATCGTCGTCATCGCGCAACGCAACTTTTAATGTATCGAGCAAATAGAGTTGATTGTCGGCGAGCGGAATCCACTGCTCATAGCGATGTGGTTCATGGCTTTTTAATGCTTGCTGGTCGTAATGGCGAAATAATTCGGCCAATTCCGGCGTGACCAATTCCGGTTCGGTTTTGCCGAGCACATCCTGTTCCGGGCGACCGAGCATGTGCGCAAACGCGCGATTACAACTGATGTATACACCATCCAGATTTTTAAACCAGATGGGATCGGGAATATTATCGAGCAAGCTGCGCAAATGCTGTTCGCGTTCTTTTAGCGCTGCTTGTGATGCCTGCAATTGTTCCTGCGTTTGCTGGCGTTGCACGATTTCATTTAATAACCAATCATTAGCGGCGCGTAGCGCTTCGGTGTGAGATAAAACATCTTCCTCCAGCTTTTGCTGAATACGCAAAAACAAGTCATCATTTTTTTGGCGCGCGCGCAGGTAAGCGGTGAGTAAACCAATCAAGGTTAAACCCATCGCCAGTGCGGATAATTGCAGCCAGCTGGGTAAATACCAGGGGCGCAAGTCATTGGCTTCCGGAATTAATGGAGCAGCGCTGTTGCGTTCGATATAACCCAGTGCTGAGACCAGGAATAACACCACACCGACACCGGCGCACAATAATAAAAAAGCTTGCGCCTGGGTATTGTTGTGGCGAATGCGTGGAATTAATGCCCAGGCAAGAATGGACGTTACCACCAGCATGCCGATGCTGTCGCCCATCCACCAGAAGGCCCAACTTTTTATTAATTCACCGTGCGGAATAAGGCCGAGATAATAGAGCGAATTGACACCGACGCTGGAGGAAATGCTGCAGCAGATAAAAATGCTGCCAATAAAATACAGGGCACGTGGTAAGCTGATTAATAAATTGCGGGTGAACAGGCCGCGGTTCATACGCGCAATTAACCAGCTTTGCAACAAGTCGGCGCAGGTCATTAGCAATGTAAATGCGATAGCAGTAAAGTTGCGCCCGATATTTGGATCAAAATGCAAAAAAAGCGTTGCCGTAAATGCACCGATAAAAATGCCGGGTGCAACTCGCAAGCCAAATAATAATAAACCGAACAGGGCGAAGCCGGCAGCGGGCCATACCAGTGTTACGTTGGATGTGAGCGAACTCCACATCATCCCGAAATGCGCCAGCGTAAAATACACCAATGCAAAAATCAGGTTTAACAAGGGGAGTTTGACAAAGAAATACAGCTTGTTGCGCGCGAGGTTTACCACAGGAACAACTCCATCAAGCGAGGCGCTGTTCCAGTGCCTGGTAATTCAACTCTTCCGGTTTGTGGTGATGGTAACCTTGCCCCCATTGCACACCCAGCGCATGTAATTGTCTGGCGACCTCAGCCGTCTCCACAAATTCGGCGATGACCTCTTTATCGAGCGACGTTGCCATTTCAATAATGGATTTAATCATCGCGTAGTGGGATGGGTCGGTATCCATATCGCGCACAAAAATACCGTCGATTTTAATTTTGTCGAAGGCCAGCTGGTGTAAATACGCATAAGACGCAAAACCGCTACCAAAATCATCCAGCGCAAAATGGCAACCAAAGTCGCGCAGGGTTTGCATAAACTGCCGCGCGGAATCGATATTCACAATCGCCTGGGTTTCGGTAATTTCAAAACAAAATTTATTCGCTGGTAAATTGTGTTGTTTGAAACTGTTGATAATAAACTGCGCGAGTTGTGATTCGCGGATAGAGATTGCAGACAGGTTGATGGAAATCAGATCCATACGTTCCAGCAAGCGTGGGTTGCGTGCAAATAACGCTAGCACATGGTTGATCATCCATTTATCCAGCTCCGGGATTAAATGCAAACGTTCAGCCGGGCCGATAAATTCACCGGGCGATACCATGCGCTGCGCCTGCGGATCCCACAAGCGCAATAATACTTCAAGGCGATAAATCGGTTCCGCTTGCTGGTTGGCAGCGGGGAAATATTCCAATAACTGGAAATAGGCGCGGAACAATTGGTTTTGCAGGGCATCGACCAGGCGCGATGCCCAATTGATATTTTCCTTGTGTAAATCGCTGCGCTTGGTCGCTTCCTCCAAACTGAATACCGCGCCGCGCGCATCGCGTTTAGCGACGAAAATAACTTCATCAGCCGCGAGCATAATCTGGTCATAACTAACGATGGTGCGCGTCAGCGGTAAGGTTGCAATCGAAGCGGCAAGCTTGAACTGGCGATCTTCCCATTGGAAATTAAATTGCTCCAGGTGTTTGAGAATGCTCTGTGCTAACTCCACACCGTTATCGTTGCCATCGCCTTCAGTGATCACCACAAAACGGTCGCCGCCCAAGCGGGCAAAAAAATCGGTGCGTGATAATAATCCTGAAACACTATCGGCAAATTGCCGCAATAACTCATCGCCGGCGATGCAGCCGCAGCTTTCATTAATCAGTCGGAAGCGATCAATATCGATTAATAAAAAGGTCGCACTTAAATTTTCGATCTGGATACGCGCCAGCAATTCCGAGACATGGGCTTCAAGTGCGTTGCGGTTGTGCAGGCGGGTAACAAAATCGTGGGTGGCGAGATAATTGAGGCGGTCTTGCATGTAGCGCCGCTCGTTAATTTCCTCGCGCAACTGGCGGTTGGCAATGGTGAGCTCCGCCGTGCGTTCGCGCACTTTGGTTTCCAGCTCGCGATTAAATGATTTGAGTTCCGCTACCATCGCCTGGCGTTCCAGCTGGTAGCGCACTCGCGCGCGCACTTCATCGGTGTTAATCGGCTTGGTAATGTAATCGGCACCGCCGACGCGGAAACCCTGGCTGATATCGTCAGTGCGGGCGGTAACAAAAATAATCGGGATTTCAGTGGTAGCCAGATCGGCTTTAAGACGGGTGCAGACTTCAAAGCCGTTCATATCCGGCATCATTACATCGAGCAGAATCAGATCCGGTAAACGGCGCGCAGCCAGTTCCAATGCGCGTTCACCCGAGGTGGCAACCAATAATTCGCAGTCCAGATCTTCAAGAATTCCGCTGAGGACATCCAGATTTTCCGGAGTATCGTCCACCAGCAGGATACGCGGCGCACTCGACATAACAACCAAGTCCTTCACTATTGTTGTCATCGGATAATAGCAGAAGGATAAGGAATAGCTACGCGCCGGTTATGAAGATTTGTTTGGAACCAAAAGCATTAATCTGTTTCGCGCTATAACGCCGTAGAGGTTCGATTTATCGACCCCGATTTTTGCGATCTTTGTACTTAAAACGCTACTGCGCTTTACATTCCTTTTCACAGAGCTCCAGTGATTCCAGCCAAGGTTCATCCAGCTTACCGAACGCGATTGTTGCCTGAAAATGTTGATCCTGCTTTTTATCGGAAAATAGCGCGTGGTATTCGCGCGGAACATAAATACGGCCAACCAACAATTCATCAATATAGATTGTGTGGGGATTTTTCTGTTTACCTTCACAATGACTGTACGCATCGCTAATAACGGCGGGGAGTATTAAAAATTGATTGCCGGGGACTTTTTCGTGTTTTGGTAACGATGCTTCCAGTGTGTTTCTGGTGGCGGCTGCATCAATGATATAGAGACGTGAGCGTTCTTTTTCGAATAACTGCAATTCGTCATTTACGTTTTTTATTTTTTCTGTCGAAGCCGAGGATTGCTTCAGATGGTTCAATTGTGTTTTGAGCCGCCCTGTGATTTGCTGGTGGGTGCTGCCATTAAACTCTACCAAAACAAACCCTTGCTCATTGGTGTCAGAACCCTGGTGATCACAACTGCCGGAGAAGCGAAACGTTGCATAGTGTACATCTGATAATTTCAAATCCCGGCCATAATAGTTGCCATCTGATGCTGTATCGGGTTTTGCACTCCAATGAACGGATAAACTCACACCAGAGTTTTCTTTCTCAAAACCATAATTGTTTGGAGCATTTAATTCGCGCTCGCTAAGAGTGATTCGTGCTTGAACCTCATGGCGATTGTAATAGCTATGGGCCAGTACCACGCCGTTAATCAGGATTAATAAACCGACAGCGCTCCATAATAATTTATTCATGGCGCTACCTCCTTTGTCGGCTCTAGTGTGTTTGATTCTATTATTAACTGTTGCTGCCATTTACGCAGACGATTAAAAATAGCTAATGTCAAAATTGCGGTGAGTCCAACCACTAAAAAGAATAGCGATTTCGGCATCCAGTCCCACCACCAATCAAAAAATTTGTTGCACAGGAAGACCGCAAAAAATACATTGCCCAACAACATTAATTGCCCATTGTGTTTACGCAAGCCAAAAGCAATCAACGCGGCGCTGGTTGCAAAACCCAAAATTTGATACATACCCTCAACAAGATGGGCATCCCACGGCAAGTAACTGCCCCGGCCCCAATTGCTGAGCATTAATAGTGCGAGAAAAAATGCACAGGCAGACGTGATCTGGTAGATCGCGGTGAATCCGGGATTGCGATCCTGCGATTTGAAAAAAGGTAGCGCAAAAAAAGCCAGTGCAGAAAGCAGGAAGTTTTCCGGGTGCTCCCACAATGCAGTCCAGTACAAACCGCCGAACCAAAATGTCGTTTTCGCAGCGATAAACATAAAGCTGGTCGCCAATCCTGCAACCAATAGCAGGCGCGCGTGAAATAAATAGGCCAATAAAAATCCATACACCGCATAAGCCGCAAATGCATTGGGTGAAGGTGTGATATTAAAGGCACTGCCGAGCATCACCAGATTTAATACGAAGCAGACAAAAGAAATAATGGCGACGAGCTTTGCGTAATAACCGGAGCTATCGCGTTGTTTTATCCATGCGGCGGCAAAAAGTGTTAACAGTGGAGCTGCAATCAGCATGCTGACTTGTTGTAGTTGATTGAAGAATCCCCAGTATTGATAAAACAGAAAAAATACGCTGGCCGCAAATGCACCGGCACCAAGGAAAGCAACAATCTGTGTGCCTAAGGATAGGTGACGGGCGCGCTCGCTGAGATCGATATCTTGTTGTTGCTGTAGCTCGCGCAATAGTTGCTGGTGATAAACCAGAATTGCGTGATTCTGTTCGTCATCCAGTGCGAGTAATCCACGTGCTTGCAGGATTTTTTGTTCGGCACTAAAGGCGCGAATTTGATTGGCGCGGGCTTGGGCTTCCGCTTTGGATGTCGCGCCATTGTTGTCGGTAACTGTCATAGCGCTTCCCTCGTATCACCTAATATTGAAATCGCTCGCGCGGTATTACGACATTATTTTTTGAACCACAAGGCCGCCACACCAATAGCAATGAGGGCTAGCGCAGATGTGGGTATATCGTTAGTTAGCCATTCATTTATCACGGTTGCAGTGTGCGGATCGCGATATAGCAAATAAGCCGCAGCAACAAAAGCCAGCGCAGCAATCACCTGGCGGCGACCATGCTGGCGCTGGTATTTTTTGCGCGCGAGGAATTCGTGTGAAAGATTATCGACTTGCTGCGAAATTTGCGGCAATTGCTTCAGGCTGTTGAATAACAGATCCGGCACTTGCGGGAATTTTTCCATCCAGTCAGGTGCGGTACGCTTGAGCTCGCGCCATAGGGATTTTGGATGAAAACGATTTTTTAACCAGCGTTCTAAATAAGGATGTGCAGTGGCCCACAGATCCAGATCCGGATACAACTGTCGCCCCAGTCCTTCAATATTGAGCAAGGTTTTTTGCAGTAACACTAATTGTGGCTGCACTTCCATATCAAAACGGCGCGCGGTGCGGAATAAACTTAACAATACATTGGCGAAAGAAATTTCTTTTAGCGGTTTTTCAAAAATAGGTTCGCACACGGTGCGAATCGCTGCTTCCAATTCTTCGACGCGTACATAATTTGGCACCCAGCCGCTTTGCACATGTAATTCCGCTACCTGGCGATAATCGCGGCGGAACATGGCGAGCAAATTGCGCGCGAGATAATACTGGTCTTCACGGGTGAGCGATCCCACTATTGCCATGTCTACAGCGATATATTGCGGCAGTTGCGGATTCTGCATGGAGACAAAAATGTTGCCGGGGTGCATATCGGCGTGAAAGAAGTTGTGATCAAACACCTGGGTGAAAAAAATCTCTACACCGCGCTCGGCGAGTTTTTTCAGGTTGGTGTTTTGCGCGTTCAGCGCAGCCATATCGGTAACGGGGATGCCGTAAATACGTTCCATCACTAATACGTTATGGCGAGTGTAATCCCAATAGACTTCCGGTACGTATAACAGCGGTGAATTTAAAAAGTTGCGACGCAGTTGTGAACCGTTGGCGGCTTCGCGTTGTAAATCCAGTTCATCAAAAATGGTGGTGCGATAATCTTCCACAATTTCTACCGGATGCAGACGTTTGCCGTCAATGGTGTTTTTTTCTACCCAGCGAGCAACTACTAATAATAATTCAACATCCTGGGCGATAATTTTTTCGATGCCGGGACGAATGACTTTGATAACGACATCGCGGCCATCTTTCAAAGTAGCGGTATGCACTTGTGCGACTGATGCAGAAGCGAGTGGAGATGCATCGTAACTGGCAAACACATCGCTGACTTTTGCACCGAGGGATGCCTCGACAATGCGTTGGAATTCATCGTTGGCAAACGGGGCGACGTTATCTTGCAGGTGATTAAGTTCGATGACGATATCGTCGGGAACCAGATCCGGGCGTGTGGAAAGCAGCTGGCCGAATTTTACAAAGATGGGACCCAGGTCTTCGCAAGCGCGACGCAGGCATTCGCCGCGCGATAATTTTTCACCGTTAGCTGAGCGCGGCTGCGGGAATAGTTTGAAGAAAAATAATGCGGCGCGTGCGGCAAAGGGTAAGTTGCCGGGTAGCAATTGGTCCAGGCGATAGCGGGCGAAGACGCGCAGGATTGTTAATAAGCGGAAAAACACCATCACGAAATAGATTCTCATTGTAGGTTGGCGGTGAGGAACGAACCCCAACATGACTTATTCGCGCATTGCGATAAATTCCTTTCGTGGTGGCGAATGTACATTTTATTGTTTAGCGATTGTTACTCGTTGCTTTGTTGGGGTTCGTTCCTCAGGCTACGCGCCCCGCCCCAACCGACGGTTTGCGCTCCGCAAGTAGCTTTTCGACGCGCGCAGCGGCGCGGTCTACGGATAAGCGCAATTCATCGACTTGCTGATAAAAATCTTCCAGCTCGGGTTTGGAAACCAGTGCTTGATATTCTTCGGTTAAAAATTCTTTGGTTAAACGTGTGGCACTGTGAGCTCGATCTTTGGCCCAATCAAATTTGGTGCGAATGATTTGCGCAGTTTGATGACCGATAATGTCGCCGGTAAATTGGCTGAGCATATCTTCCCAATCAATATCGAGATTTTTCAGCAGTTTTTGCAAATCCGCGAGCAAACCCAAATCGCCCATGGCAGTGACGCCGGAATATTTCAGGTTGTGAATTTCGGTAGTCGATAATTGCAGCAGGGCCATCAGTGAGCCGCTCAGCTGCGTGTCTATTTCACCATCCCAATTTGCCATCAGCTCGATTTCGTCATCGACGGGCATCACAAATAAATCCATCGCCACCGGCGCGGTGATTTTTACGGCGAGAATTTTTCCGCTCAAACGCGCAAGGCCGATGCACGTTGCGGGATCATAACGCAATGCGGCGTTGATAATTTTTTCGGCGCTGGCGAGGGCGGCGGTGATGAGCATTTTATCCATACTTTTCTATATAGGCTTAAGGCTTGATGCCTTTGTGCAGCGCAACAATGCCGCCGGTCATATTGTGGAATTCGGTGCGCACGAAACCGGCGTTATCCATCATGTCTTTCAACGTTTGTTGATCGGGATGCATGCGGATAGATTCGGCTAAATAACGATAGCTTTCAGCATCGTTCGTCACCAGCTTGCCCATGAACGGAAGGACTTTAAATGAGTAGGTGTCGTATACCTTGCTGAGCAAATCGTTTTGCGGTTTGGAAAATTCCAGCACCAGTAAACGACCTCCGGGTTTCAGCACTCGCTGCATGGAGCGCAAAGCGAGATCTTTATCGGTAACGTTGCGCAGGCCGAAAGCGATAGTGATGCAATCGAAAGTGTTATCGGGAAAAGGCAGAAATTGCGCATCGCATTGGGCGAAGCCGATATTACCGGCAATACCGCGATCAATTAAACGGTCGCGACCAACGCCGAGCATCGAGGCATTAATGTCGGCGAGAATCACCTGGCCAGTTGCGCCCACGCGTCTGGCAAATTGGTAACTTAAATCGCCAGTGCCGCCGGCGATATCCAGAACTTTATGGCCAGCCCGAACGCCCGACGCTTCAATCGTGAAGCGTTTCCATAAGCGATGGACGCCACCGGACATCAAGTCATTCATTAAATCGTATTTGGCGGCGACCGAGTGAAACACTTCGGCAACACGCCCGGCTTTTTCTTCGACAGGAACTTGCTGAAAACCGAAATGGGTGGTTTTTTTCTCGCTCATAGGGCAATCCAGGGCTGGGCGTAAAGAGGGCGGATTTGTTGTGGGGCGCATTGTACAATGCCCATCCGTTTCTCACACCCCAAAAATCCCGTACCTGCGAGGCAGGTAGTTAAAGGAGCTAATTGTGCGTATCCCCGTTGTTTTGGTTGGTTTGCTGTTGATCGCTACGCCGGTTGTGGCAGATACGCTCAAGGCTTTTGCTACCGATGGTTGTTCTATGTGGATCGACGGTCCTCCTGGTAGCCCGAACCTTTGGCGGCATTGTTGTGTCGCCCATGATTTGGCGTATTGGATTGGTGGTACCGAAGAGCAGCGCCAACAGGCAGATGACGCGATGAAACAGTGCATCCAAAAGGCGCAGCAACCAATGATGGCCAGCCATACCTATAATAGTGTGCGCATGGGGGGCGGCCCTTATTGGCCATCTTCGTATCGATGGGGTTATGGCTGGCATTACCTGGATGGTATTTGGCCGCGCGGTTACAGAACGCCCTCGCCCGATGAAAAAGCGCAAATCAACCGGTTGATGCCCGCTGCGTTGCAATTAATTGCAGAGGATGTTATCCGCAACCCGGTAAAAACGCCTGCGGGTCCAGTAACTCATTTATCGACCCATTCAGTTGTCTACTCATCAATTCATTCATCAGCCACTACCTATAGCAGCGTTGCGAGCAGTAAAAGCGACAGGTAGATTGCAGGTCCCCGAACTCTCTGGCGTTAAATACTTTAAATCGCGCATGCATTTTGCATCTCCACCGTGCTTGAGTTAACAGATCCCGGTTTTTACCCGGATTTCTTTCTACACGGAACAGGGGTTTTGCCCCAAGGAGTAAGCTATGCGTGGTACCCGCTATTGGGCTGCTCGATGTTTGGCTTTTATTGCATTGGCTGTTTCGCTGCCTGCGTCGGCGCATCTGGTATTCACTTATACCAGTAACGAATTGCCGCTCACTTCATATGCAGTTAACGGTGAGTTGCAAGACTTGGGGGATCTTAAGGATCTGCCGCCGATTGCATTTCGCTTTTCATTCACCGCACCTGAGCAAGATTTATCGCTGCAGCCGTTCACAACATTCCGGTTTGAGGATTTTACCTTTTCACTGGTTTCCCCGGATGCTGAAAGTATTCTCTATTTCCCATTGGACCTTGTCTCATCGAAGTCCGGTGGTTGGGTAACGCTTGATCAGAATGGAAATATTACAGGCTGGAATGTAATGTTGCGCATCACCGAGCTAATTACCCCTGAAACCAATTTATTTTTCCATCGAATGGATCGTCATTTTGTCGCTATTAAGTCCAGCAGTGACGATGGCGATAAGTTCTCCAACCGCTTTCATCCTTCCACGTATCACCGTGATCAATACATACAACTCGCCAAAGTTCAGTTGAGTTATTCAGGCCTTAATAACCTGGGCAACTGGATGGTGACAAAAATCGCAGTTCCAGAGTCTGGTGTGGCTGGTTTATTACTGGCTGGCTCACTGGGTTTGTTGTGGTCGCGACGTGTGACCAGGAGAAATCCTGCTGGTAATTGTGTTGTGTAACCGAGTCGTTCAACCAAGTCGTTTAATCAAGATAGTCTTTCACCAACACAGGTCATTTCGAAACGCTATATGAGCTTCGTCTACGCAATCATTTTGTCGCATTATCATGCCGTTGACGCGTGCATTGGTACCGGTGGAATGCTTGAATAGGCGGGTTTCAACTTCAAAAATGCCCTGCTTTAAATTCACATACGGGGGTTATATACCCCAAGGAGTAAGCTATGCGTGTTATCTATCAGTGGGCTGCTCGTTGTTCTGCTATTGCGCTATTGGTTTTGTCTTTTCCGGCTTCTGCCCATTTGGTTTTTACCTACACCAGCGATGAATTGCCGTTAACGTCCTATTCCATCAATGGTGAGCTTGATGATCTTGCTAACCACACCGATATCCTCCCTATTGCATTTACCTTTTCGTTTACGGCGCCGGAGCAAGATCTTTCATTAAATCCCTCAACCAAATTCAGCTTCAAGAATTTTACCTTTTCGCTGATTTCGCCTGAGGGGCTTATTGAGTTTCCACTGGATCTTTTTTCTGAGCGTTCCGGTGGCTGGGTGAACCTGGATTCAGCAGGCAATGTGCTGGAATGGAATGTGCTGTTGCGCATCACCGAGTTGATCACGCCTGATACTGATTTGATATTGCATCGCCTTGCACGGCATTTTGTTGCGCTGAAAACCAATAGCGAAACCGGTGAAGATAAATTCACCAATCGCTTCCATCCGGTTGAATGGGAGTCGCGCTGGGTTCAGGGTGCAAAAGTCCAGCAAAGTTATTCCGGTGGTAATGATGCCGGCAACTGGATCATCACTAAAGTTACGGTTCCGGAACCAGGCATTGCCGGGCTTTTATTGGCTGGCGTATTGGGCCTGTTCTGGTCCCGTCGTGAGCGCAACCTGACCGATGGCGCTAAACCCTGCTGAAAAAATACACAGCCGGATAATCTCCGGCTGCTGCTTTCCTGCCTTTTTCTTGTCACAAATGGGTGTTTGAATTCGCTCAAGTGAATTACAATCGCCGCCGCATTGCCGGGAACTTCCCTGTCGTAAATTAGTTCTACACTTAGACCTGTCAATGCGCGGCACTGTAAACCATACTCAGTGGCTTCCAAACCACCACCGGTTTTTCCTCGGTTCGCTGTTCCAGTGAACTGGCCGGAAGGTTCGCCAGTAACCAGCGCTGATGTGTACGGCATCAGTACAAGCACCACCCAGAGGCGTCTAGCCAGCAAGTGAAATTCCATCTGTATATTTTTGTGGAGATTCCATGAAATTTCGCTTTCCCATTGTCATCATCGATGAAGACTTCCGCTCCGAGAACACCTCGGGTTCCGGCATACGTGCACTAGCCGATGCTATCGAGCAGGAAAACTGGGAGGTACTGGGCGTAACCAGCTACGGTGACCTATCGCAATTTGCACAACAACAATCGCGCGCGTCTGCGTTTATTTTGTCGATCGACGACGAAGAGTTCGGCACCGGCTCGCAAGAAGAGACCGACCACGCCCTTAAAGCCTTGCGCGCATTCGTTGAAGAGATTCGCTACAAGAACGCCGACATCCCAATTTATTTGTACGGTGAAACACGCACTTCACGCCATATTCCCAATGATATTTTGCGTGAGCTGCACGGCTTCATTCATATGTTTGAAGACACGCCCGAATTTGTGGCACGCCATATTATTCGCGAAGCCAAATCCTATCTTGATGGTTTGGCTCCACCCTTTTTCCGCGCGTTGGTGCACTACGCGCAAGATGGTTCCTACTCCTGGCACTGCCCCGGTCACTCCGGCGGCGTGGCCTTTTTGAAATCACCAATTGGCCAGATGTTCCATCAATTCTTCGGTGAACGCATGTTGCGTGCCGACGTATGTAATGCAGTGGAAGAGTTGGGCCAACTGCTTGATCACACTGGTCCAATCGCCGCGTCCGAACGCAACGCCGCGCGTATTTTTAATGCTGACCATTGCTACTTCGTCACCAACGGTACCTCCACGTCCAACAAAATGGTCTGGCACTCAACCGTAGCGCCGGGCGATATTGTAGTGGTGGACCGCAACTGCCATAAATCCATTCTGCACTCGATTATTATGTGCGGTGCGATTCCGGTTTTCCTGATGCCAACGCGCAACAATCTCGGCATTATCGGCCCGATTCCGCTGGAAGAGTTCACACCGGAAAGTATTGAACGCAAAATCCAGGCGAACCCGTTTGCGCGCGAAGCAGCTAATAAAAAACCGCGTATCCTCACCATTACCCAATCGACTTACGACGGTGTGCTCTACAACGTAGAGACATTGAAAAATATGCTCGACGGCAAAATAGACACGCTGCATTTCGATGAAGCCTGGTTGCCACATGCAACTTTCCACGAGTTCTACCGGGACATGCATGCGATTGGCAAAGATCGCCCACGCGCAAAAGAATCGATGATTTTCTCGACGCAATCCACGCACAAATTGCTTGCCGGTTTATCGCAAGCATCACAAGTGTTGGTGCGCGAATCGGAAAAAGTAAAACTGGATCAGGATGCGTTTAACGAAGCTTATTTGATGCATACCTCGACCTCGCCGCAATACTCAATCATTGCGTCATGCGATGTGGCGGCAGCGATGATGGAAGCACCCGGCGGCCATGCGTTGGTAGAGGAATCTATTTTGGAAGCGCTGGATTTCCGCCGTGCGATGAAAAAAGTAGACGAAGAGTGGGGCCAGGACTGGTGGTTCCAGGTATGGGGCCCGGATGAATTTGCATCTGATGGTGTGGGTGATCGTGAAGATTGGGTATTGCGCAGCGATGACAACTGGCACGGCTTCGGCAAGCTTGCGCCGAACTTCAACATGCTTGATCCGATCAAAGCCACCATCGTTAACCCCGGCTTGTCGGTGAATGGCCAATTTGCAGAAACCGGTATTCCTGCATCAATCGTTACCAAATATCTTGCGGAAAACGGTGTAATTATCGAGAAGTGCGGCCTCTACTCATTCTTCATCATGTTTACCATCGGCATTACCAAAGGCCGTTGGAATACGTTGGTAGCGGCACTGCAACAATTCAAAGATGATTACGACAAGAACCAACCCATGTGGCGGATCATGCCGGAATTTGCGCAAGCGAATCCGCGCTACGAGCGTATGGGGTTGCGCGATCTTTGTCAGCAGATCCATGATTTCTACAAAGCCTACGACGTTGCGCGTTTGACGACGGAAATGTATCTCTCCGATATGCAACCGGCGATGAAACCGTCCGACGCGTTTGCAAAAATGGCACACCGCGAAATCGAACGCGTGCCCATCAATCAACTCGAAGGCCGTATAACTTCTATTTTGTTAACACCTTACCCGCCGGGAATTCCATTGTTGATTCCAGGCGAGCGGTTTAACAAAACCATCGTGGACTATTTGAAATTCGCCCGCGATTTCAACGAGAAATTCCCCGGCTTCGAAACCGATGTTCACGGTCTGGTAAAACGCGAAGTGGATGGCAAAAAAGATTACTACGTGGACTGCGTAAAACAGTAAAGCTGCCATTCATGAACAGGATGTTATAAATTCAAAAGCCATCCCATTTGCGTGGGATGGCTTTTTTATCGCTCCAATAAAACCAGGATGGTAATCACAATGTACAAAATCAAACGAACAAAAATACCCGGTTGGCTACACTCTGTAGTCACCAGCCAATTAGCATTGGCAAATAAATAAGATCGTATCGATACAATCACAATCAAACAGGGAAACAATATGCGTGTTCATTGGTATTCATGGTGTGTTCTGGTATTGCTGGGCGTATTGCTTGGTGGTTGCGGCAAATCGCCTGAAGAGAAAAAAGATTCTTCGGCGGAAAATGCCGGGCAGATAGCGCCCGACTGGGAAGCGCATATTGCCGATTACCCCAAGCGCTGGATTGCAGCGGAAGCACCGATGTATATCCGCTTTACACATCCTGTTGTTAATGATGATCAGGTAAACACCGCGTTCAATCCAAAATTGATCACGCTGGATAATAAAACGCCCGTCAATCTCACCTTTACTTCCACCACGGATTTACGCATCCAGCCCGCGGGGCGCTTACCGAGCGATACTGCAATTCGTGTGCGTCTGAATCCAAAAGGATTGCAGGGCATTGAACAATCGCTCGATGATTTTGAATTTGAAGTCCACACCATCAAACAGGATTTTGATTTGAAGGTGAATAGCCTGAGTGTGATGACGGATAACGAAGAGCAAATGCAATTAAGCGGTAGCATCACGACTGCCGATACCGCTGAACTGGATACGGTGAAAAAACTGCTTACTTTGAAAGTGAACAGCGCAGCGACTGATGTTGTGTGGACGCAAGAGCTCGATAAAAAGACCCATAATTTTTTACTGACGGGAATTAATCGCACCGACAATACCGGCACTATTCATCTGGAATGGGACGGTACTGCAATCGGTTCCGCCGATAAAGGTGCGCGCGATCTTGAAATCCCTGCAAAAAAAGTATTCCAGGTGACCGGTGTGCAAGTTGTGCGCGAACCCAATGCGGCGATCGAAATCCAATTTTCTGATGAGCTGGATCAAAACCAGAATCTCAGCGGTTTAATTACTCTTGGTGGCAAAGCAGTAAAAGCCGTTGTAGATGGCAGTGTGATTCGCCATACCCTTGAACAAAGTGCAACGGGTGAATTGGAATTAGTTGTGAATGCGGCAATCGCTAGCGGCAAGCGCAAAACACTCGCTACTGAATACAAGCATCAAGTCGTACTTGAATTAGTCAAACCATTGGTGCGCTTTGTGGGTAAGACTTCTATCTTGCCACCGGCGAGCCAAATCTCTGTACCTTTTGAAGCGGCAGGCGTGGATTCTGTCCAAGTCATCGCATTTAAAGTGTATGCCAATAACATTGGCCAATATTTGCAAGACTACCAATTAACCGCAGCTTATCCGGCAACCGATACCGGCCGTTATTTATGGCGAAAAACCTATCGCCTGCCGGAAATTCCGCGCGCGGGAGTGCAGCGTTTTAATCTGGATCTCACCGAATTAATGACGCAACATCCCGATGGTTTAATTCGCTTGGAATTGCGCATTGATCGCAGCAATTCTGTTTACACTTGTGACCAGCCTCGTCCTACTGAACCGATGAGTAAAATGCCGGAAGATTCTGAGGGCGAAGGTTATTACGAACGTGAACAGGAACCAGCCTGGTACCAGCAATATTATCAATCACAAGGTTATTACAATTATAGCGAGCGCAATAATCCTTGCGACGATACTTATTATTACTACGGTGATGATATTTCTACCGCACGCAATTTCATCGTTTCCAATATTGGTTTAACGGCTAAACGTGCTGATGGCAATGAATTGCATGTAATCAGCACCGAATTAAATTCGGCCAAGCCGCTCAGTGGTACCGAAATTACCGCATTTAATTATCAACGTCAGCCAATTGGTAATGGCAAAACCGATAATTACGGCATGCTGCAATTAACGACCGACGGTGTTCCTTTTTATCTCGAAGCAAAAAATGGTAAGCAAGTTGGCTATTTACGTGTGCGCAGCAATGAAGCGCTACCGACCAATCAATTTGATGTGAGTGGTGAACATATCAAAGGTGGTTTGAAAGGTTTCCTGTATGGCGAGCGCGATGTGTGGCGTCCGGGCGACGATATTTTCCTTACCTTTATTCTGGAAGATAAATCCCAACAGCTCCCTGCGAATCATCCGGTCACACTGGATTTGTTTGATCCGAGTGGAAAAAAAGTAGTCAGCCAAACCAGCACGCAACCGGTCAATGATTTCTATACTTTTACTTTAAAAACGGAAGAGACAGCGCCCACCGGAAATTATCGCGCAGTGGTACATGTTGGTAATCGCTATTTTGATCAGCTGTTAAAAATTGAAATGGTAGTGCCCAATCGTTTGAAAGTAGATTTAACACCGGAAGAAACGCCGTTGCGTGTTGGCAATATGCCCACCAAGGTATCGTTGTTTGCACAATGGCTGCAAGGTGCAACCGCTAAGAATTTAAAAACCGATTCGGAATTAAAATTATTTACTCGCAAATCCACATTCGCCGGGTTTGAACAATTCAATTTTGATGATCCGGTGCGCACTTTCTCTGGCAGCACGCAAAAAGTATTTGATGGCAATGTGGATGCAACCGGTCACGCGGAATTTACCGTGGATGTCAGTTTATCATCGCCACCACCAGGGAAACTCACCGCCTCATTTACCACACGCGTATTTGAAGAGAGCGGTAACTTTAGCACTATCTTGCGCCCTTATGAATTACTACCGTTTGACCATTGGGTGGGTATTAATATCGCCAAAGGCAGTGGTTATATGGATTCAATCGGACGCGATAAAGATCATCCGGTATTGTTCCAAACCCTCGGTGCCGATGGTAAAGCCGAGCCCAATCGCAATGTAGAAGTCAATGTCTATGAAATTGGCTGGCGTTGGTGGTGGGATGAAGAACAGGAAAATCTTGCCGAGTATTTTAATAATTCATCGCATACACCTGTGCATACCGAAAAATTAGTGAGCGATGCAAACGGCCGTATCAATTGGAAATTGGAAAAAGAAAAATATGATTGGGGCCGTCATATTATTCGTATCTGTGATGTTGATTCCGGTGATGCAGGCCATTGTGCGGGCGAAGTAGTGTATTTGGGTTGGAGTTACGACTCCTCTGCACAAAGTGATTCTGCGACACAATTAATGCTCTCTACCGATAAAGAAAAATATGCAGTGGGTGATGTAGCCAAAGTGCGCTTGCCTAAAGCACGTGAAGGCAGAATTTTATTGAGCCTGGAAAATGGTACCCGCGTATTGGAATCGCGCTGGCTGGATTTACAACCCGGCCAAACGGAAATTGAAATTCCGATTACCCAAGCCATGGCACCGAATATTTATGCCAACGTAATGTTGTTGTTGCCGCACCAGGAACGCGTTGCAGAAGCGCCGATGCGTTTATACGGCATAGTGCCGCTGCTGGTAGAAAACCCGCAAACCCGTTTGCAGCCTACGCTGGATGTTGCAGAAAAAGTTCGCCCCGAAACAGAATTCACTATCAAGGTTGGCGAGCAAAATAAACGTGCAATGACTTATACGTTAGCGATGGTGGATGAAGGTTTACTCGGACTGACAAATTTCCATGTACCCGATGCCCACAGTTATTTCTACAAACGTGAAGCCCTCGGTGTACGTACCTGGGATTTATTTGATCAAGTGGTAGGTGCTTATGGTGCCTCACTTGAACGCGTGCTCGCCGTTGGTGGTTCCGATGCTGCACTGGAAGCCGAACGTAAACGTCGCGAGCGTCGTTTTCCTCCAGTAGTGCAATTCCTCGGCGCGTTTGAATTACAAGCCGGTGAGGTGCGCGAACATAAAATTAAATTACCCCCTTATATGGGGTCGGTACGTGTCATGGTGGTTGCGGGCGATACTGCCAGTAACGCGAAAAAAGAAGACGCTGTTAGTGCTTACGGCAATGTAGAAAAAACCGTTACGGTTACCCAGCCTGTGACTTTATTTGCAACTCTGCCGCGCGTGCTGGGTCCGGGGGAATCCGTTCATTTACCGGTCAATGTTTTTGTTAGTGAAGCTAATATCAACAACGTAGATATCTCTGTCGAAGCGAACGAAATTTTTACCGTGGAAAAAGGCACCGCACAATTGCAATTCAGCGAGCCGGGCGATGCTATTGCAAGTTTAAAACTCAAAGTTAATGATCGTATCGGTAAAGGCCGTGTGAAAGTAACTGCACGTTCCGGTGATGAAGTTGCAACGCAGGAAATTTTTATCGATTCGCGCGCAGCCAATCCACCAACAACGGTATGGGAATCCAAATTATTGCAACCGGGCGAGACATGGCAATCGCCATTAACAGTGAACGGCATGGTCGGTACCAATGTTGCGTCGCTCGAAGTAAGCACATTGCCATCATTAAATCTGGATGAGCGTCTGGAATATTTAATTGGTTATCCGCACGGTTGTATCGAACAAACTACATCTGCCGTATTTCCGCAGTTGCGGTTATCAAAATTGGTCAACTTGACTGATGTGCAAAAAGCCGAAATTGATAACAACATCGCCGCCGGAATAAAACGCCTCACTAGCTTCCAACACGCGAGTGGTGGTTTCTCCTATTGGCCAGGTGATGGTTATGTGAATGAATGGGCTTCCAGTTATGCAGGTCATTTTTTACTGGAAGCAAAACGTGCCGGTTATTCAGTTCCCAAAAATTTATTGGATAACTGGGTGAAATATCAAAGTAGTGCGGCACGCAATCCACAAATTGCAGGCAATTATTACGATGAAGTTGTGTTGGCTTATCGTTTATATACATTGGCCTTGGCTGACAAAGCAGAATTGCCAGCGATGAATCGCTTACGCGAAACGTTTAAAACCCAAAGCAATTCTGCGCAGGCAGATTATCGTATGCCCGCTCGTTGGTTGTTAGCGATGAGTTATCAACACGTGGGGTTAAAAGATGCCGCGCAAGATGTTCTCGGTCAATTATCCAATACCGTGCCGATGTATAAAGATGCGGGCTACACCTACGGTTCAGATATGCGAGATCGCGGTTTATTGCTTGCGACACTGGTAACTGTAAATGCGAATAAAGATCTCACCTGGCAAGTTGCTGAACAAGTTGCAAAAGATCTATCCAGTGGTGACTGGTATTCCACACAAAGTATTGCCTGGGCGTTGTTAGCCATGAGTGAATTCGCTGCGGCAAATACCAGTTCCAATGATATTAAATTTGCCGTACAGCAACAGGGTGAAAAAGATTGGGTTGCTCATGGCAGCAACAAAACTATTTTTAAAATGGCAATTAACAATCCGCAAGTCAGTGTGCGTAATGATCATGATGTTCCTATTCGTGTATTAGTCAGCAATCGCGGAATTCCGGCGAATTTGCAGGAAGAACCCGCGAACAATGGTTTGAATATGTCGGTAAGTTTCCTGACGCTGGACAACAAACCGCTCAGTGTCGAGCAATTGCCACAAGGCCAGGATTTTGTTGCTGAAGTTACTGTTCAGGGGGAGTTCGATAAATTACTTACCAGTAATATCGAAAACATTGCACTCACTGCGGTAGTCCCCAGTGGTTGGCAAATTCGTAATGAGCGCCTCGAAGGAGCGCAAATGCCAAAAGGCATAGACTATATAGACTTCCGCGATGATCGTGTGCTGGCCTATTACAGTTTATGGCGTGATTACTATTGGAATTATCGTTACCAGGATCGTAACCAAACCAGCATCACGTTGCGTATCATTTTAAACGCGAGCTATGCGGGTAAATTTTACCTGCCCGGTTGGCACACCAGTGCGATGTATAACGAAAAAATTCACGCGAAGAGTAAGGGGTATTGGGTGGAAGTTGTGGCAAAGTGATAATTATCGTTTATTAAGTCGACATGTTGGGATTCGTTTCTCAGTCTACGCGGCCCGCGTAGGCTGAACGAACCCCAACTTTTATCACAAAAATTTCTTCAATTTTTTACGGTGATATATTCAAGACAAGCTTGTACTTCATTCGCCGAACCCAAAATTACCGCCACTCGCTCATGCAATGCGCTGGGCTTGATTACCAGGATGCGCTGGTTTTCACTCCAGGCTTTGCCGCCAGCATTTTCAATCAAAAGTGCCATGGGATTTGCTTCATAAAGTAAACGCAATTTCGCTGGCTGTTTGGGGTTGCGATTATCCGATGGATATAAAAATATTCCGCCGCGTGAAATAACTCTGTGTACATCGCCCACCATTGCCGCATTCCAGCGCATATTAAAATTTTTACCGCGCGGACCCGTTGCGCCGAGTACCAAATTGCTGATGTAGCGGCGCATCGCTTCGCTCCAAAAACGCTGGTTGCTCATATTGATTGCGAATTCTTTAGTGTCCGCAGGAATTTGGATATTTTTAGCGGTACGTAAAAAGTTGCCTTGTGTCGCGTCCAGCGTAAACGCATGGGTGCCTTTGCCGGTGGTAATGACCAACAAGGTAGATGGCCCATAAAGCACATAACCGGCACAAACTTGTTGTTCACCTTGTTGGTGGAATTGTGCTTCATCATTCGCAGCAATATTTTTTTGCGCGCGATAAATGCTGAAAATAGTTCCAATCTGGCCGTTGATGTCGATATTGGACGAACCATCAAGCGGATCAAACGCGATAATAAATTCACCTGTTGCATTGCCAGCAACGACTGTATCTTCTTCTTCCGAAGCAATTGCGCACACGTGAGGGCACGCGAGCAGTAAGTCTTTTAATAATTGATTGCTGATAACATCCAGGTGCTTTTGGGTTTCACCCTGGATATTTTCATCTTGTGTTGAACCCAGTA
This sequence comes from Cellvibrionaceae bacterium, assembly GCA_021151825.1. GTDB lineage: Bacteria > Pseudomonadota > Gammaproteobacteria > Pseudomonadales > Cellvibrionaceae > Cellvibrio. The sequence goes on along the minus strand of JAGKWQ010000001.1, from coordinate 995,719 downwards.
CACCTGCCAGGGCGCCCTGGCGCACACGAAATGCAATTTCTTTGCTAGCGTTGATAACACTTTCGAGGAGCTGCACCAGCGGCGCTTCTACGGCTTCATCGCGCAAGTGCTGAAATAAATTAATCATGAATTTTCCTGCTCTGCAAAATGCAAAGCCAATTTATAGTGGCTGTGCATTGAATCAAAAAATTAAACGTAGCGGTTAAGGCAATTTAAATCCGCGAAAGATTGCTCCAGGCGTTTGGCCATGTGCTCTTCACTTTGGCGCAACCATACACGTGGGTCGTAGAATTTTTTGTTGGGTTTGTCATCGCCATCGGGGTTGCCGATTTGGCCTTGCAGGTAACCGCTGTTGGTTTTGTAAAAGTCCATCGTGCCTTCCCAGAAGGCCCATTGGGTGTCGGTATCGATATTCATTTTAACAACGCCGTAATTGAGCGATTCTGCGATTTCTTTGGGATCTGAACCTGATCCACCATGGAAGACAAAATTCAGCGGATTATGGTCCGAGCGGAATTTTTCGCGCACAAACTCTTGCGAATTTTTCAGGATGATTGGTGTGAGTTTTACATTGCCGGGTTTGTACACGCCGTGGACATTGCCGAACGATGCCGCGATGGTAAATTTATCATCGATTGCCCGTAATTTTTCGTAGGCAAAGGCAACATCTTCCGGTTGGGTGTAGAGTGCGGAGTTATCCAGCCCGGTGTTGTCTACACCATCTTCTTCACCGCCGGTGCAGCCCAGTTCGATTTCCAGGGTGATGCCGAGTTTTTTCATGCGTGCGAGATAATGCGCAGAAATCTCCACATTTTCTTCCAGGCTTTCTTCCGATAAATCGATCATATGCGAGCTAAACAATGGTTTGCTGGTTTGCGCAAAATATTTTTCACTGGCATCGAGGAGGCCATCGATCCAGGGCAATAATTTTTTCGCCGCGTGATCGGTGTGGAGAATGACCGGCACACCATAAGCTTCTGCAACAGTATGCACATAATGGGCAGCAGCGATGGAGCCGAGCACCGAACTTTTTAAACCGTCGAGTTTTAAACTTTTTCCACAAAAAAATGCCGAGCCACCTTGTGACAATTGCACAATTACCGGGGAGTTAACGTTGCGCGCGGCTTCAAGTGTGGCGTTAATCGTATTGGTGTTGGCCGCATTCACGGCCGGGTAGGCAAAGCCGCCGGCTTTGGCGGCATTTAATAAGGTTTGTACATCATCGCCGGTGGCGACCCCTGGGGCTACTAACTGGGCAAGAGAGTTCATCATCAAATCCTGAGCTGTGGTTGATTTTTGTGATGACCGAGTTTGCCGCCGATTACTATTTTGTTGTTTTACTTCTTGTTGAATTTTTAATGAATTTTATTCGTCAGCGAGATCTGAGGCCTGTTCGCAAATCGCGAGGAAATGGCCCGGGTCCAAACTGGCACCGCCAACTAATAAGCCATCGATATCTGCTTGTTGCAACAAGTCGTGGGCGTTGGCTTTAGTGACGCTGCCGCCGTATAAAATCCTTACATTGTTGGCTGTTTCTGCATCGTAAATTTCTGTCACTTCGCGGCGAATAAATTGATGCACTTCCTGCGCGATTGCCGGTGTTGCTGCAAGGCCGGTGCCAATGGCCCATACGGGTTCATAGGCGATGCATAATTCTTTGCCGGTTAAATCCATTTGCGGCAGGCCTTCACGCAATTGTTTGCGCAATACTTGCTCGGTGATATTCGCTTCGCGTTCTTGTTGGTTTTCACCGACGCAGAGCACGGGTAATAAATCGTGGCTCAATGCGGTGCGTACTTTGATCTGGCAACCTTCATTGTTTTCCGCAAACATCGCGCGGCGTTCGGAGTGGCCGATCAAACACAATGAGCAGCCCGCTTCTTTCAACATTTGTGCAGAGGTTTCGCCGGTGTAAGCGCCGGATTCATAGCGGCTTAAGTTCTGGCTGCCAATTTGCAATTCAGAAAATTGCAAAAAGGTCATCATGTCGCGCATGTATAAATACGGTGGGCAAATGGCGATTTGCGCGGCGAAGTGCTTGCCGATAAAAGAGGCGACCGAGGTACAAATCAGGTCCAGGCCGCCGTTTAATTTCCAGTTGGCAATCACTATTGGTTTACGTGTTTTCATGGTGTTCCCGGTTGATCTTGTTGTCGTTATGAATGGCTATTTAAGTATGCGGATTGTCCGGCGGCGCGGCTACGGGCGTTTCATACACGCAGGCCTCGGTGCTGAATCCGTAGTAAGTGTAGGTGAATGGAAAGCACTGGTAGCTGGCCAGTGCATTGGTGGGCTGCGCAGCTTGTGGCTGCGCCTTGCCAGAGTCCGCGTTCTGCTGTGGGTTAGCGGCAGTTACATGAGTCCTGTTCACTGGGATTACCTCTGTGATGGGTGACTGTGTGTATTGCCGATAAGGTGAGCTTCTGCTGAGCTGTTGGTAAAAATGCTACACAGGCAAATGAAATCGAGCAAGCATGAAGTGAAAATATTTTGTTCAAAAATGGATTTTATTGAATTTTTAATCCTATTTTTTGCGCATTTTTGTGTGAAAACGTTTCGTTACATGGCTTATAAAAAATGTAATCGTTTACATTTTTAGGTAAAAAATCAGGCTGATTCCATCAAGGGATCTTCACCAGGCTCATAAATGGCGAAGTTATTTTTATCGCGGCGCTTAACGGCGTACATCGCCTGGTCGGCATGTTTGCGCAAGCTGAGCGGATTGTCGCCGTGATCCGGATAAAGGGCGATGCCAATACTGATACCGATTTTCTCCAGCACACTGGCCTGGACTTCAATGGGGGCTTGTTGGGCGTCGAGAATTTTTTGCGCGATGCGCGTTACCATGCCGATATTGCCGGCGTGATTCAAAATAATAAAAAACTCATCGCCACCCATGCGCGCCACTACATCAGAATCGCGCACCAGTTTACGCAGGCGTTCAGCGACGGTGACCAACACTTTATCGCCTGCATCGTGGCCGTAGGTGTCGTTGATATATTTAAATCGGTCCAGGTCGATCAACATCACGGCGAAGGCCTTTCCGCCTATTGGTGTTTGGCTGATCAGCGCTTGTAGTGCCGAGTCTGCGGCCTGGCGATTACTCAAGCCGGTAAGGCTGTCAGTTTCGGCGAGTTCGCGAATACGCGCTTCGGAGTGTTTGCGTTGGGTTACGTCGTACATCACACCTTCTACGGTCGCGCTATTTTGTTCGTTGTCGGCAGGCGAAAAAATACAATGGACCCAGCGCGAATGTTCATCACTGTCGTTGCGAATACGCAAATCGGCAGAATGCGGGCGTTTGGTGACGAGCGCGAGTTTAATCAGGGCTTTTGCTTGTTCGCTGTTAAGAAATACGTTGCTGACGATATCACCATCGCCGGTTTGTAATTGTTCTGCTTCATTCATGCCGGTAAGGCGAAAAAACGCCGGGTTGGCGGTGACCAGGTTGCCGCGTTCGCGCACTAAAAAAATACCGGCGCTGCTGTCTTCAAAAATACCGCGAAAACGCGTTTCCAATGATTCAACACGATGGCGCAATTGCCGCTCTTCTTCGAGCATGGTTTCAACGGTGTAAAGCAATGAGTTGATATCGCCCGCGAGCAAACCGATTTCATCACCGCGATGAATGCTGTGTACATCCAGGCGGCTGCCATCGCCGGGCGTGATGCGATGCAAGCGGCCAGATAATGTTGACAGCGGGCGCGTCATCAACCAATACACCAGAATTAACACCAGCAGCGCGACCAGCGTGGATTGTGCGGCAAGGCCGACAGCAGTAGACATTGCCGAGTCGCGCGCGCGCGATGCAATCAAGGGCGCATTGGGAACCACCGATAATTCACCGACAATTTCTTTTTCATCGAAAGGGGCAACGAGCGGAATTGAAATTAAACTCTGTTGTGTTTCGCGCGCCGTTTTTCCATCTTGCCCGATAATTTCTTTGCCAGCGGTAATAGTGGCACCGACAACTATGTCGTTTTTCGTTAAACCGGTGACCACTTGCTGTGCGAGTTCACGATTGCCGACATAAGCGGCAATAGAAGCGGTAGTTTGAACAGTTTCCAATAGCTGCAATACCGAGCGTTCACTTTCTGCAAAAGATTTTTCGTAATCGCGCTGATAAAAAAATTGCGACGATAAAAGTACAACTAACAGTGCGGCGGCAGCAACACTCAGCGAAACTTTGATGTGCAAACTTTTAATATTCATTGGTGGTGTTGTGAATAAATTCTGCATGTGAAAGAGAAAATTTATTGAGCCGTTTGTGGTAGCTCAATAACAACCTTGACTCCGCCGGGTAGCACTTGGCGGGAGACATAAGCAATGGCCATTTTGTTTTTAGTGACTTCGCCAATCAGTGCGAGATCATCGATAAATTGTTTGGGCGGCGACATACGTCCGGCAAACACCAATGTGGCCCAATAGGCATCCACCTGTGCTTCACTTTTGCCGGTGAGTCGTTTGTAAAAATCGGCGCGCAATGGGGTGCCGGTTTTTAAGTCCAGTGTTTGTGCTGGAGCACCGCCGGGAAATGCGGAAACACGGCCCATAAATAAATCCACCACTTGTTTTTTTTCCAATGTTGCTACCGGATTTTGCGCGTTGACGATCACCAGTATGTCTGCCTGGAGCGGGCCGCTGATGATCAGCGCAATGATGAGCATCATTAATGTGCGCATTAGAAAAGCATGTCCCAGGCAAGGCTAATGACGGTGGGTTTTTCATCCCCGGTCAGTGGTTTTCCATCGGTGGAGAACCAAAGGCTGGTGCCGGATTTATCGATATGGAATTTTTCCACTTGGAATTTCAGGGCCATTTTGGGTGAGAAATCCCAGCGCGCGCCGACCCCATAACTGTGCTGTTTAATTCGTACACCATTGAGGCGGGTTTCAGTTGCCTGTGCCAGATAATGCAGCTGCGAGCCAACGGGTTCAGGCAGGCCTGCTGGAATCGCAATTTTCAGTTCGGGATCTTTTGGTGTTGCATAACCAGCCAGCGTAAAAAGATTGAGCGGACCGAAGCGTTTGCCGAGGCTGGCGTAAGCGTTTTCACCATTTACGACCAGCATCAAATCGGAATTAATACGGACATATTCGCTTTGAAACCACCAATCATTGTTGTCGTAGTTAAGGCCAATCTGGTGATAGCGAAATTGTTTGCCCCGGGTTTCCAATTCACTGATCAAATCATTGACCGCTGGCCACACAGGCGCAACCTGTGCCCACACATTGCGCAATGGTTTGGTCAAGTCACTGTTCACTTCCACTCGCACATAGCTGTAGCGCAATTTCCATTCGTTCCATTCCAGAGTGCTGCTGAGGCCGAATAAATCAAAATCAAAGGTGGTGAATTGGCCGTTGTTAAAACCGGTGGGATATTTTTCGCTGGAGTTGCCATAAAACGTTTTGAGGTTGAGCATGGCATCGCCCAGGGCGATGCGTTTGGTGAGGTCAAAACCGTCGAAATTGTAGAGCGAGGTGATGCCGTAAAGATCTTGCGGCGGGCGCACCCAGGGCAATGTGTAACCCACCTGGCGATAGTCCGAGAGCATGAACGCATCAGCACCTAAACGGCCGAGGCGTAAATCCAGGCCATCGACCGGGCGATAGCGTACAAAGGCCCATTCAACGGAATTGGCGAAGGTATTATCAAACCGGTCTTTAGCAACCAACTGTACGGTGGTTTCCCACTGCGGTGACCAGCGCCCCTGCCATTGCACGCCGAGCCGCGAATCATTTTTCCAGGTACCGTTGTGTTCATAGGCTCCGTCGTCCTGGGTAACATCGTTGCGGAACACAACCGCGGAGCTATCGTTGAGCGCCATGCCTAATGTGGCAAAACCGGAAAACCGGTGCTCGACATCAGCCCGGGCGAGTGGCACGGCAAGGCTCAATAGCAATGCGAAAAGGGAAATAGTACGGGAATCTACAACCATGGAAACAACCTGCAATGCCCGGCGGGTACCGGTAACCAACAACCATGGACTTGAGTATAGCCAGCGCATATTGGATTGCAGGGTGGATTCCACGAATGGATTTACATTTGCGCGATATATTTGGACAGGGTTTCGAATTTTTCTGCATCGTTATCCACAAACCGAATGACGATTTTAACCACGCCGGTATCGGGACGGTTTTCACCGGCTTGAATGCTGTGTACATAGCCATTTACACGTGCCAGGTTGCTGCCATCCCCGGTTTCTATATCCACCACCGCTTGTTCGAATAATCCCGGCAGATCATCGCTGCGTTGCATCAGGCAATTCATGAGCTGCAATGACATTTCGCAGATAACACAACTGAATGTGCGATTGTTGGCGAAGCGCAATTGGGCTTTACCTTTGGCTGTCTTGATTGTCTCGACAGCTTTGATAACGGGCTTTGTTCCCTGCAAGGCGCTGGCGCTGTTATTGGCAAAAGGATTTGCAGGTTTAGCTGCAGCGGCAGATTCGGCGCGACCACCGGTAAGTACATCCACTGAGGCAAAGGCGATGCCTTGGGTTGTTGCCCCACTTGCCCGTTGCGCCGGTGTTTTACCGGCAATCTTGAGTTGCTTGAACACTTTTTTTAACAGCTCTTCCGCCGAAAACGGTTTGCTCAGGTAATCGGAAACGCCCAGCTCGATCGCCTTGACGATATGGTTTCTATCACCGCGGCTAGAGATCATCACGAAGGGAGTTTTTTCTGCATTGGGCATGGCGCGCACAGTGCTTAATAATTCAGCACCGGTCATGTTGGGCATTTCCCAGTCGGACAGAATCAGGTCTACCGATTGGTTTTTCATTTGCGCCAGCGCGCGTGCGCCGTCAGGTGCATCGATAATTTCCACACCGGGAATTTTATCGCGCAGTTGTTTCTTGATCATGTCGCGAATAAAGGTCGCGTCATCCACCACGAGGATGCGGATTGCCATGATTTGTCCCTCAAATGTCAATCCATAGAGACTAGCCCAGCTTTGGTGTTTTTGCGCTTCAATGCGCACAGGTAAAATTACTCAAGCGCGTTGGCGCAGATGGCGAATAGGTGTTTCGAGCGTGGTTTCATCATCGCGGAAGTCGCCGGTTTTTGCGGCTTCTACAGCGATGCGCATCCAGTGTTTTAATTCGGATGCGTTGTTAAGAACTTCTTCCGGCAATTGGAAAAAGCTGGATTCAACCTGCACTGCTACCCGGGGTTGGAATGCATGCATACCGCGCTGCAGGAACAGTGGGCGCGAGTCATCATCAGCGCGGAAATAAAGCTTATCGTTAATGATCAACGCAAATTGCACACCGCGATGATAAATCCCTACCCCGTTAAAAATACGGCGATACGACACTTCTGCCACACGCGACAGGTTGGCAATAACGCGATCAAGGTAGGCGGGGCTTAGGTTCATTGGGTGGCGATATCTTATCGTTTATGTATTTTTGGTTGTCCTGCCAATCTAGGGAGCAGGACCCTGTAAAGCAATCCCTGGTTAAGATTGTTTTAGGCGCCACAGCGGGCGCTGTTGAATTTTTGGATATATATAATTTGCTGCTCAAAAAACCTGCGGTTATGGCGATGAGCTTGCCTGTTCTTCACGCGTGAAAACCCACTCACCAGCGTTGGACATGGATTCATTAAAACAATAACCCGCAACATCAAACTCTTTAATTGCTTCGGCATTTTTCAGCTGTTGCTGGATGATGTAAGCACTCATCATGCCGCGCGCTTTTTTAGCGAAAAAACTGATGATTTTGTATTGGCCGTTTTTGCGATCTTTAAATACCGGCGTGATCACGTCGGCATCCAGTTTTTTAGGTGCAACTGAGCTCCAGTATTCCGTCGAGGCGAGATTCACCAGCACTTTTTCCTTGCGACTTTTCAGCTCGTTGTTGAGTTGGTCAGTGATGATATCTCCCCAGAAGTGGTACAAATTTTTGCCGCGTTTATTGGTAAAACCGGTACCCATTTCCAGGCGGTAGGGCTGGATCAAATCCAGCGGGCGCAGCAAACCGTATAAACCGCTGAGGATGCGCAAATGTTGTTGTGCGAAGGTGAAATCTTTTTTGCTAAACAGCTCAGCTTGCATGCCAGTGTAAACATCGCCTTTGAAAGCCAGTACTGCTTGTTTGGCATTGCGGGGCGAGAAGGGTAAATGCCAGTCCTGAAAGCGTTGCGCATTTAACTCGCCCAGTTTTTCGCTGATGTCCATCAAGCTGGAAACATCGGCAGGTTTGAGTGCGCGCAGTTGCCCGATTAGCTCTTGCGAATGCTCCAGGAATTGCGGCTGAGTGTGATCATCGATGGCCGGGGCCGATTCAAAATCCAGGGTTTTTGCGGGAGAAATAACATGCAGCATAGGAAGTAATAATCACACAGAAAAAATGAGGAAGCTTATTCCGGTTTCAGGATGTCCAACCACCAGTTGAGCGGTGTTTGACCATCGACGGGGTCGTAAACATTGCCGTACATCCAGGCACTTTGGCCGTCGTGTCCGACATAGCGGTTGAGAATTTCCTCGATGGCCTCAAAGCCGCAGCTAACATGGATACTGAACACCAACAGGCGCGGTGTTTCGCGATCCAGTTCACCTCCGAGTTTTTCCAGCTCGGGGGTAAGTTGGTCAGATAATGCACCGGTATCGCCACGGCTAAACACGCGGACACTGAGGTTTCCGCTGCGTTTAACCAGATCGAATTCGCGGGTTTCAGGCAGCATGCGTACAACATCACCACTGGCCAAGCCTTTGGCAAAGGCGGGTGATTGGACAAGTTGCAGGGTGCTGTCTTCCAGTTCGCGTACTTGTAATTGTTCTACTATAGGTTTGCCGTCGGCGCCGATACCGGCGAAGAGTTCAATAATTTGCAGGGATTTCATCAATGCTGTCACTTACTGGTTAACATTCAGGCGCTTGTTAAAAGCGGTCGGGTGCTAAATAAAAAAGCTGTGGCATTATACGCAGCTCATTCATAAGGAGTCTCACTATGAACATTCTGTTTCGTCTTCTGGGTATCAGTTTATTGCTGACGGTTGCGGGTTGCGTCACCAATCCGGTAACCGGCAAAAGCCAGATTTCATTAATGTCGCCTGAGCAGGAAGTCGCCTCCGGCGCCCAGAATTATGGCCCGGCCCAGCAATCGCAAGGTGGCCAATATGTGGTCGACCCCGGTCTTACCACTTACGTGCAATCGGTTGGTAAAAAACTCGCTGCAGTGAGTGATCGTCCTGACCTGCCCTATGAGTTCGTCGTCCTTAATAATGATGTCCCCAATGCCTGGGCGATGCCCGGTGGCAAGCTGGCAATCAACCGTGGCCTGCTGGTGTATTTGCAGGATGAAGCCCAGCTTGCCTCAGTTCTAGGCCACGAAATTGTCCACGCCGCTGCCCGTCACGGAGCCCAGCAACAAACCCAAAATGTGCTGATGGGCGCAGGCGTATTGATTGCCGGTGTTGCTATTTCCGAGAAAAAACCGGAAGTCGGTGCGTTGGGAATGGGGGCGTTAGCGGTAGGTGCGCAGGCATGGCAGGCGAAATATGGTCGGGGCCACGAATTGCAATCCGATGAAGTGGGTATCAAATACATGGCCAAGGCCGGTTACGATGCGCAAGCCGCAGTCGAACTACAGGAAATTTTTGTGAAGTTATCGGAAGGCCGCAATGCCGGGTTTATTGAAGGCTTGTTTGCCAGCCACCCGCCATCACAAGAGCGCGTTGAGAAAAACAAAGCAACAGCGGCGAAATATCCCGGTGGTGTGCGCAATAAAGAAGCGTTCCAGCGTGCAATGGCGCAAGTGAACAAAGACAAAAAAGCCTACGAAAATTATCAAAAAGCGCAGAAGCTGGCGGGCGAGAAAAAATATATCGATGCCCAAAGTTATGTGGAGCAATCTATCGCCCAGCAACCCAAGGAAAATTTATTTTGGGAACTGAAAGGCCAATTGCTGTTGCAACAAAAGAAAACCGATGACGCTGTCGGTGCATTTGATAAAGCGATCCAGGCGAATCCAAAATATTTCAAACCCTATGCATTGCGCGGTATCGCCTACTATGAAGAGGGTAAGCGCGATTTAGCCGAAAAAGATTTGCTCGCCAGCCAGCGTTATTTGCCAACACAAATTGCGACTTATTACCTCGGCGAAATCTCTCTGGCCAAAGGCAACAAATCGCAAGCTTCACAATATTTCCAGCAAGCCGCGCAAGGCGGTGGTGAAATTGGTGAAGCGGCCAAAGGTAAATTGGAACGCATTCAATAGTTATTGTTTGTTGTTATCCACCGCCCGACATTGTTCGGGCGGTGTTGTTTTTAGATTAAAAAAATATCAATAGGGAGCTCCTATCATGGCTAAAAAATACCGGGTTATTTCGGCGGCAGCGCTCGTATCAGGTTACGAGCACAAGCAGGTTATTGCGCAATTGCAATCATTAGGATTGAAAGAGCTGCAAGCCCAGGTGTTGCTCCAGAAAAAAACACTGATCAAACAGGATCTGGATTACCAAAAAGCACTGGCCTATCAAGAGCGCTTTGCCAACGCCGGTTTGGTAGTCAATATCCAGCCCTATCAAGTTGACGAACCGGTTCAGGAAAAAGATGTTTTTGCAGTATTGGATGCTGCGCTTTCCACACCGTTCACGCGGATAAAAACCACATCAGTCTATAAACTGTCTCTATTGCTGGTGATGCTCGCCTCGTTAATCGCACCAGCGATTTATTTCGGAATTTTAGCAGGCACCGGCTGGGGGCTCTGGTGGTATTTCAGCGAGGGGCGCGAGCTGTATCTGGGTTGGAATCGCAGCGCATGGGGCGTGATGATGACGTTCGTGATGCCCGCAATTGTCGGCGGTATTGTGATTTTATTTTTACTGTACCCGCTCTGGCCGAAAGGAAAAATGCCCAAACCATTTGTGCTGGATCGCAAAAAGAATGCAGCGTTTTATCGCGCGATAGAAAAATTGGCGAAAGCTGCCAATGTACCGGTACCGGAATATATTGAAATCATGCCCGAAGTCAATGCCGCCGCTGGATCGACGGGTGGTTTGGTGAGTTTGAGTCGCGGCAAATTAAAATTAATGATTGGCCTTTCCCTGGTGGCGGGCTCTAATGTGCAACAACTCATGGGAATTATTGCCCATGAATTTGGTCACTTTGCCCAGCGCTCGGGTATGTTTGCTTATCAGTGGATTAATTATGTCAACCGCTGGCTTGCTGAATGCGCATTTGGTCAGGATATTTGGCGTGAGCGATTGGATCGCTGGATGGATAAAACAGATTTTGTTGCAGTGCAGATCGCTTTGTATATTGCAAAAATTATGATTGCTGCGGTGCGTTTTTTATTCAGGCATTTGTTTTTTTTAAGTTTGCGTTTAACCCAATCCATGTCCAGGCAAATGGAATTTGATGCTGATAAATATGAAGCGCAGCTGGTTGGCAGCCATGTGTTTCGCGCGAATACATTGAACTTGCGTAAACATGCTTATGCATGGCAACAGGTGATGGAAATCAATTACAACGCGTTGCACGAGCGGGATCAATTGTTGCGCAATATCCCGGCAGCAGTGATTGCATTGGCCGCGCGTTTTTCTGTAGATTTTATTCGGCAAATCGAAGTTGATTTGCACAGCGATCAAACCAATTTTTGGGACTTCCATCCAGCGGACCTGGATCGAATAGCACAAGTTGAAGCCGCCGTGGAAAAAGGTCGCTTAGTCTGTGACTTGCCCGCAAATGTGTTATTCAAAGATTTTGATCAACTCTGCGAACAAATCAGTAACTATTTTTACTACTTGCATGGCATTTCCGGCGCGAAGGAGTTTGTTGTGGATAACCATAATTTGTTACCGCAAGCTACCTGAATTAAATAGCCAGCTATACTCAGTGTTCAAAATTCACGTTCAAAAATTAGCACGGATATGAAGATGCAATCGCCCAACACTTCACCGAACGGCAATCTCACCTTACAAACTATCACTATGCCGGCGGATACCAATCCGTTCGGCGATATTTTTGGTGGCTGGTTAATGGCGCAAATGGATATCGCCGGTGCAATCCATGCCAACGAAGTTTCTCTTGGGCGAGTCACCACAGTGGCGGTGGGGAGCATGGTGTTTATTCGGCCAGTGCCAGTGGGGACGGTAATCAGTTGTTACACCAGTACTTTACGCATTGGTAACACATCCATTCGCGTGAAAGTAGAAGTCTGGATCAAGGATTTTCTCACCCATCAAATTAGCCAGGTCACTCAGGGTGAGTATGTGTATGTTGCCATTGATGAGTATGGTCAAAAGCGGCCAGTGTTAAAACCGTCGCAAAAAACAGAATAAAGCCTTCGAAATTTGAATCATAAGCAACGAAAAAACTGATAGATCTTCTTGCTCATTTCATAGTGTAATTGCGCTGCATATACCTAACCATTTGAAAACGCAGTAATTGTTTGTGTAAAGTTGCCTTTACATAATTACAGTCAGCACTTTGTGCCAGATCCGCTAAAATTTTTCGATACTGTAATTTATTAGTATTGCTGCTATCTTCATTTCACTTCTTCACTCGCTAAACAAAAATAAGAGGCTGTGCATGTTAAAGGATTCATCCAGTGGCTACGGTTTGATCTCGATTCTGATTCATTGGATCAGCGCACTACTGATTTTATTTTTATTTGGCTTGGGTGTTTATATGGTGGATCTCACCTATTACGATGATTGGTATCACAAAGGTCCCGAGTTACATGTGAGTTTGGGCCTGTTGGTATTGTTGATTATGGTAGTGCGTATTGTGTGGCGCATTATTAATCCAACTCCCATTGATTTACCCGCAAAAGCTGTGCAACAAATTGCCGCCAAGTTGGTCAAAATCGGACTTTATGTTTTTATTTTTGTGGTGATTGCGAGTGGTTATTTAATTACTACGGCAGAAGGCCAAGCTGCCAGTATGTTTAATCTCATTAAGTTTCCGGTGATTACCCAATTGAGTTCCGCCAATGTTGATATCGCTGGTGAAGTTCACGAATATCTCGCATGGGGAATTATCGCATTAGTAGTTTTACATGCACTTGGTGCGCTGTTCCATCATTTTGCAATGCGTGATCGTACACTGGTGCGAATGCTTAAACCGGTGAAGAAATCGGATATTCAGTAATTGCACTGAAAGATAAGTGCACTAAAAAGAACGATAGACGTACTAAAAGATAGACACGCTAAATTAATTTTCCAGGCAACCGTATATTTAATGACTAACCCTAAAGGAGTCTATAGATGTTAAAAAAATCCCTTCTTGCCCTCGCAGTAAGCAGTATTGGTGTAATGAGTTTGCCAGCACTGGCAGACAATTATGTAATTGACACCAAAGGCGCGCATGCGTCGATCAATTTTTCTATCAAACATTTGGGTTACAGTGTATTGACTGGCCGCTTCGATAAATTTGAAGGCGAATTCAGTTATGATCCTGCCAAACCGGAAACAAGCACTATCAATGTCACTATTGATACTTCCAGTATTAACTCCAACCATGCCGAGCGTGACAAGCATTTACGCAGCCCGGATTTCCTGAACGTGGAAAAATTTCCGAAAGCGACTTTTGTCAGCAAATCTATCAAAGTAGATGCGGATGACAAAGACGAATTCGATATTATCGGTGACTTGACACTGAACGGTGTGACCAAAAGCATCGTTATTGAAGTTGAAAAAGTGGGTGAAGGTAAAGACCCATGGGGTGGCTACCGCGCTGGTTTCTCTGGCGATACTGAAATCAAATTGAAAGATTTCAATATCAAAATGGATTTGGGCCCGGCTTCCCAAACCGTAAAACTGGAACTGGAAGTGGAAGGCGTTAAAAAGTAAGCGCTTTTTATTCTGATCTGGAAAACCACGCTTCGGCGTGGTTTTTTATTTATGGGTGTTTAAAAAGGTTAGATATATAAAATGGTGGGCTTTTAAAAAGCGGGAAAATATGAACTGGCTAGCAAAACAAAAATTGCGTAAATGAAGCGATAATGGTATTCATCCAAAATTCAGTATTCATCGTTTAGCTTTTCCGTTCTGGATATTTTTCATCATCAACCTGCACCACTCACCTTAACCAAAACAATTATTAGCCGGTCATTATTTGGTAATTACAACAATAGAAAGGAGTATTTATGTTTAATCGCACATTAGCTATTGCGAGTTTATCTCTGGCACTTTTAAGTTCCTCTGCTATGGCGGCTTATGATCGTGATCAGCCTTTGTTCTCGGCCTACCCCAATGCAGATCTTAATCGTGCACTTATGTTTGATTACGAAAAGTTTGTATTTCCGTTATCAATTGTTGATCCAGCGAAACAGCCGCAAGCCTTTACCCCATTGGAGGTGATTGGCGATCTGTATATGCACCATTATGAAATTGAAAATGCTTCCAGTATTAAAGTATTTGAAAATTATGTTGCTGCGGCAAAAAAATTGGGTTTTAAACCGCTATTCACGTGTGCATTGGCTGAATGCGGTAATGAGAAACAATTAGATAGCCTTGGCGATATGCTCTCGGTACATGGTGATGTCTATAACAACAGGCGAAATCCGTATTATTGGGTCGGCGAAAAAGATTCACCCAAAGGTAAAATTGTTGCAGCCTGGTTTGTAGGGGCTTATGAAGACGAAGTTGCTGTTCACCAGGTTATTGTAGAAGGCGAACCCTTGGAGACAGGGTTGGTAAAAGTCGATGCGGCATACGCAAACCAGGGCGTAACACCGACGAATGTGGAGCCTTTATCTGATGATGATAAAGCTAAAGACTACGCATTATTGCCGCGCTATCCCGGTGCACAAATCTATAATCACAAAAAAATTGACACTGAAACAGTAACTTTACCCTTTGCCATAAATGCTGCCGATAGAACACCGCTGAAATTAACCGGTGATTTGGGCAAACACACATACACCATTAAAAATGTTTCCACATTGAAAGTGTACGAAAATTACAAGGCCGCATTAACGAAAGCATCTTTTACATTTATTTCCCAGTGCGAATTAGAGCAATGCGGAAATGAAAAGCAAGCAAAGGAAGTGGGTGATCAATTGGCACTTTCCGGTGACGTTTATAACTGGTATAGAAAGCCCTATTATTTGTTAGCTAAAAAAGCTTTGTCCGAAGGTAATGCCTATGTGGCGTTATTTGTGGGTGGTTACGAGGATACTGTAGGCGTACAACAAGTTATTGTGGAAGAAAAGAAAGTGCAGACTGGTTTGGTTACGGTAAATGCCGATCAATTGAAACAACAAATTGATGCAGAGGGCAAAGCGCTGATTTACGGTATTTATTTTGATACTGGTAAAGCCATTATTAAACCCGAATCAAAACCAACGCTTGATGCGATTGCTGATTTGTTAAAGCGCAACAAGGATTTGCTACTCTATGTTGTCGGTCACACAGACGATACCGGTGATGGTACAGCCAACGTCACACTTTCTAAACAACGTGCAGATTCAGTGGTTGCCGCATTGGTGAAAGACTATCAGATTGCTAATAACCGTTTGCAGGCACAAGGTGTAGGCTCGTATGCCCCTGCGTCTAACAATACCAGCGATTCAGGTAAGCAAAAAAATCGCCGTGTAGAGTTGGTGAAGCGTTTACGTTAAATTGCAGCGTATTAAGCTAAAATTTTTTACCGTTAAATCCTCGCCCATGCGAGGATTTTTATTTGCTTGCTATATTCATTTCTTTCTGTTTTTATAATCCTGACCAATATTGTTACGCCTATAAAAACCTGGCATTCCAGCGAATTCTATTGGTTAATTCAATAGCTATGCACTTCTTAAACATTAAGGGGTGTAGATTTCTTTTCGCGCGCTTTTAGTTTTTTATGGGGCCAGCCATGAAACCTATGTATGAAAAAGTATTACCCACTGAAAATTCTTCATGGCGTTATTGGTTGTATGCGCTCGATGAGATCCCGTTTAACTGGCATTACCATCCGGAATATGAAATCTGTTTAACGTTGAATAGCCGAGGTCAACGCTATATTGGCGATAATATTTATTCTTATGATGATTTGGATTTGGTATTACTTGGTCCCAAATTGCCGCATACCTGGCATTCACGGGAATTGATTGCCACAGGTCAGCATCTAACATATGTGGCGCAATTACCAATAACCTGGATTGATAGCATTGCCCGGATGCCGGAATTAAAGCCTCTTGACGATCTATTACAAAAAAGTAAACGTGGCATAGCGTTTTCTGCTGCAACAGCAATCGCTTGTCGCGAGCGATTTGCCGCAATGGCTGATGCTACACCTATGCGGCGCTTGTTGTGGTTGATGGAAATATTACAATTTATGTGTGAGGATACTTGCGCGCGCTTGATTTCCAGTGAAGGTTATACTCCTGCCAGTTTTCTAGATGCGTCAACTGAAAAAATTGATAAAGTAATTGCTTATATTCACCAACATTACACCGAAGAACTATGCGCAGAAAAAATGGCAAGCCTTGCGCACATGAGTACCAATCATTTTCATCGCTTTTTTAAACAACGCACCGAAAAAACCTTTACCGAGTTTGTTAATCAACTGCGCATAGGACGTGCCTGTTCGCTTCTATTAACTACCGATATGCCAGTTGCTAATATCAGCCACCGTTGCGGGTTTAATAACTTATCCAATTTTAATCGCCGTTTTATGCAATTGAAAAATTGCACTCCCCGTGAATTTAAACGTAGTTATCTAAAATAAATAAAAACAAAAGATAAATAAAAAAGGGCCGTAACAACGGCCCTAAAGTCCACAGGAAATGACCACTTAATTACACACCTGAAACTCCACGATGCCTGAGCCGGAACCAAAGCGTTGCATGGTGTATTTTTCCAAATCAATTAAATAACCGTCGCCTGCCAGGTTAGCTGTGCAGCAACCATTGCAATCGGAATCTGAACAGGCATCGTAAGCTTTCACTGTAATTCGCTTACTACCCTGGCGTAAATTCAACGTTTTATTGCCGAGCCAACTCCAATCTTTTAAATGTACGGCGGCGATATTATTGGCCATTACCCAGGATTCAGGTTGTTTTCCGGATATGCCATAGAAATAACCACTCCACATACAACCATTATAAATTACACATTCATCACTACCTGGCGCGGGGTAAGATTCGTAATTAGTCAGGTTTGCACGATACCAGGCTGCACCACAATCATTGCCTGCAATAGATGAGCTGGATTTGCTGGAAGCCACTGATGATTTGCTGCTTGATTTACTTGAGGAAATAGAGGATCTGCTCGAACTTTTTGATGAGACAGGCGAGGATGATACTGCTCCATCGCAGTTCCCGAGCAGTGTCCACTCTTGCCATTGGCCCGAATAATTGGCGGGGCTATGCCCTTGTGACCACCAGTTGGCTTTATATGCTTTTCCTGATTGCTTAACTTGTGCGCCACCGCTGTAAGCCGTAGCGCTATTCCATTCTATAAGATTGGTGCAGCTAATCGCGTGAACATTTAAGCAAAGAAAACTACTACAAAATACGCTTAAAAAAATGGCGAATCGTTTTAGATAGATAGCATATAAAGGGTTGATCGGCTTCATAAAGACCTCAGTGTTATTGTCAAAATAATTATTTGTTGTTATGAGGACAGCATGAGTTGCTCCCCAACCTCATAAACTAAAAATTATTCTGCCAAGCTAACCAAGGATAAAAATGTATTTTTGAATGCAAAACTGGTATTTTTCTACCGGCTCTTGAAAATTTTATCCCGATTCACCCAAGTCCGCCGGATCTCGTCGGTACTATGGAAAAGTTGATCGCCGATAAATCGTATTCATTATGAATGCTGTGCATTTGATCTGGCTCGTCTTGCTGTTATTGGTCATATGTAAAAATTTGTACGTATTTGCAGTAACTAATTTTTTATTCTTTTTTCAGCTTAGCGGTTCATGCTTTTATAATGGTTAATTTTTTGCAGGGATTTTGATGCCATAATTTAGCAAAGTCTGTCGCAAGATTTTAGTTTGCTTTCAAGAGTTCAAGCCGGTAGCGCTATGATAGTGCCTATTGTGTTGTCCTACGATGGATTGGTCCGAAACGCGATTCGATCGTCGTTTTTTTTAGCCTCGGTATAGTTAGGGATTTGGGGGAAAATATTATGAATATTGTTAGAGTGATGGGTTTTGTTCTAGCGTTTGTTTCACCGTGTTCATTTGCCGGCTTAATTAATGTAGAGATGGAAGGCTTTAAATACTGGAATGATGATTATACTGAACTTAAAAAAGGCGGTCGCCTTTCCCTGCAAGTTGATACCAGTGGATCTGATTCCGATTCTAGTATTAAAAAAGGCGAGTACAGCGGCGCAATCTTAAATGCTAGTTTTTTTAATTCGCACAGCAGTAAGGAATATTGCCTGGATTTTTCCCAAAGCAATTCAGTGGTAGTTGATCTTTCCAGTTCATTTTTTACCAAGCTGTCATTAAAAGGCTTTTTCCTGGATCTCGACGGTAAAAGTGCCAGTTTTGAGTTGTTCCTGGAGGGGACCTACAAAGATGATGATCGACTCGATAATCTGGTTGAAAAGGTTTTTTTATTCAGCGATGCAACCAAGTTGGTTATGTTTGGGGATGGGGGGTTCTTTGATGGAGATGCGCCTGATATCGTTAAATTTAGCAAAGCAGTTCCAGAGCCACACACCGCGCTATTATTACTGATTAGTGTTATAGGTTTGGGTGCTTTAAGGTGGAAGCGCATCCAATAACCGTTTTGAGTAAAGTCGGGCCGCCACGTTGCGGCCCGTAGTTGGCTACCAGTAGAATACCTTTCTAATATCTGCAATTACTAATCATGGAAGATGTTCCTGTCACTACGGAAACTCATATGTCTACTCCGCATAATCTATTACGCAACCTATTTCGCTTGTCCGATTTTCGATCGGGGCAGGAGTTGGTAATCAATGCCTTGCTTCAAGGGCATTCTTCACTGGCCATATTTCCTACCGGTGGCGGTAAGAGTCTGTGTTATCAATTACCCGCATTAATGTTTGATGGTTTGACGCTAGTGGTATCACCATTAATTGCATTGATGAAAGATCAGGTTGATGCGTTGCATCGATTGGGAGTTCATGCGGCGCGTTTGGATTCATCGCAAACCCGGGAAGAAACTCTGGCAATTTACGATGCCCTTTACGATCGCAGTCTCAAATTGTTATACGTATCACCTGAACGCTTGAAGAATGAACGCTTTGTGCAGCGCCTTGCCAATCTTGAAATTAGTTTATTGGCTATTGATGAAGCCCATTGTATTTCTGAATGGGGCCATAACTTTCGCCCTGATTATTTATTGCTGGCAGATCTTGCCAAAAAATTGCGCGTTGATCGCGTACTGGCATTGACTGCTACGGCTACACCCAGTGTGGCAGCAGATATTTGCCGGCAGTTTTCTATTCAACCACAGCATCATATACAAACCAGTTTTGCACGCCCCAATTTACAGTTACGCGTAACGCCGTGCGATGTTGAAACACGTATGGGGTTATTATTGTCGCGCTTGCAAAAACATCCGGTAGATGCCGCAACTATTATTTATGTCACGTTGCAAAAAACAGCAGAAGATGTTGCACAAGCGATTAATGAGTCCGGTTTGCGTGCAGTTCATTATCACGCCGGATTAAAAGACGATGAGCGCGAACAAGTGCAAAATCGTTTTATGAGCGGTGAGGTGCCTATTGTTGTTGCGACCATTGCTTTTGGTATGGGTATTGATAAAAACAATATTCGTGCGGTTTACCATTTCAATTTACCCAAATCCATTGAAAATTATGTCCAGGAAATCGGGCGCGCTGGTCGCGATGGAAATCCATCGCTATGTGAGATGTTTGCGGTAGGTGATGATATCCGCGTGTTGGAAAATTTTACTTATGGGGATACCCCATCACATGAAGCCCTGTTTGCGTTGATTGAGCACTTGCTGGCATTTGACGATCTGTTTGATATTTCTACCTATGATTTGTCGAATCAATTTGATTTGCGTCCACTGGTATTAAATACGGCACTTACCTATCTGGAATTGAAAAACGTAATTAGTGCACAAAGCCCTTTTTATACAGAATATAAAATTCAATTTTTGCAATCACCGGATTTTATTCTTGATCAGTTTGATCATGAACGCGCTGATTTTTTGCGCAGCATTTTCGCTGTGGGGCGCATGGGCAAAAAGTGGTTGGCGCTGGATATGTTGACGATCGAGCAACAATTACAGCAGCCCAAAGCGCGTGTCATTAAAGCGCTTGATTATTTGGCAGAGAAAAACTGGGTTGAGTTGTCGGTAGCAAAATTGCGGCAAGGTTATAAGAATAATAAATTGATCAATTCAGCCGAGCAATTAACCGGGCTTTGCGATTACCTCGATCAATTGTTTGCCGAGCGCGAAGCACGTGATATACAACGAATTCGCAGCCTGTTGGAGTTTGCCAATAATCCCGAATGTTTAAGCCAGCAGTTGTTACAGTATTTTGGCGAATCAACAAGTGCGACCTGCGGGATTTGTAATCACTGCCGCCAATCCACCAATGCACGGGTATCCGCACCCGCGTCGAAATCGCTGGACCATGAACAAATACAACTCATTGCAAACCTGAAGCAGGAAGCGCATAAAGCTCTGGTGCAGCCGCGCCAACTGACGCGTTTTTTGTGTGGCCTTCCCAGTCCGGCGACCAGCCGGTCTGCATTAAAAAACCATTCCGCATTTGGCGCATTGGCCGATGCTTCATTTTCACAAGTGCTCGCGGCAGCACAATAAAACATAGCTCGCATCAGGGTAGAAAATATGTTCTATCCTCTAGCGAGTGCTTGTGGGTTATAAGAAGTGTAAATAACTGTTTCCCGTGTCGCACCCTTGGGCCACATGGAATAGAGTTTTGCGCTTGATTAATAAATCAGATTTTCTCCGTATTCCATCTGGGCGGAGATACCCCAACGACCTAAGCATTAGCCGTCAATAATTACAGGATGCCACGCATCCAACCACTGCTGGAGATACCTATGAAGACTCTCAAAGGCCCTGCCATTTTTCTGGCCCAATTCCTGGGCGATACCGCACCGTTTAATAATCTGGAGAATATTTCTGCCTGGGTGGCAAGCCTGGGGTTTAAAGGGGTGCAAATTCCTACGTGGGACAAACGTGTTTTTGATCTGGAAAAAGCGGCCAATAGCCTGGATTACTGTAAGGAGTTTCAGGCAACTCTCGCCAAACACGGGTTGGTTGCAACTGAGTTATCTACCCATTTGCAAGGCCAGTTGGTGGCAGTGCATCCTGCATACGATGAAATGTTTGACGGTTTTGCCCCTGAGTCTGTGCGCGGCAACCCCAAGGCGCGTCAGGAGTGGGCGGTAGAACAATTACTGCTTGCTGCCAAGGCTAGTAAAAATCTTGGCCTCAAGGCCCATGCGACTTTCTCCGGCGCCCTGTTGTGGCCGTTCCTTTATCCATGGCCACAGCGCCCTGCCGGTTTGGTGGAAAATGGTTTTGCCGAATTGGCTAAACGCTGGAAGCCAATTCTGGATGCGTTTGATGCTGCGGGCGTTGATGTTTGTTATGAAATCCATCCCGGTGAAGACTTGCATGATGGCGCAACCTTCGAGCGTTTTTTGAAGGCAGTTGATAATCATCCGCGCGCAAATATTTTGTTTGACCCGTCGCATTTTGTACTGCAACAACTCGATTACCTCGCGTTTATTGATCGCTACCATTCACGCATTAAAATGTTCCATGTGAAGGATGCTGAATTTAATTCCAGTGCGCAGCAAGGCGTGTACGGTGGATATGAGAGTTGGGTGGATCGTGCGGGCCGCTTCCGCTCGCTCGGTGATGGACAAGTGGACTTCAAACAAATTTTTTCCAAATTTGCTGCCTACGATTATGAAGGTTGGGCGGTATTGGAGTGGGAGTGTTGCTTGAAACATCCTGAAGTCGGTGCAGAAGAAGGTGCGAAATTTATTGCACAACATATTATTAAAGTGACTGAGCGCGCGTTTGATGATTTTGCAAAAAGCGGAATTGATGAAGCGAAAAACCGCAAAATCCTCGGCCTTTAATTTCAGTGCTTTAATTCAGGAAAAAATATTATGACAACCCCAAGAATTCGTTATGCCATGGTCGGTGGTGGCCGCGGTGCGTTTATCGGTGCGGTACATCGTATTGCAGCGCGTTTGGATGATCGTTTTGAGTTGGTTGCCGGTGCGCTTTCGTCCAATCCGGAAAATGCAAAATTATCGGCCGCCGATTTACACATTGCTGCAGATCGTGCTTATACCTCATTCGAAGAAATGCTGCGCGTAGAAAAAACGCGCGCTGATGGTATTCAAGCCGTGGTGATTGTAACACCCAACCATATGCACTTTCCCGTTGCCAAAGCGTGCCTGGAAGCGGGCGTGGATGTTATTTGCGATAAGCCGGTCACCCGCACCTTGGAAGAAGCATTGGAGCTGGAGCAAATCGTCAAAAAGAGCGGCTGTTTTTTTGCGCTTACCCATAATTACAGTGCTTATCCATTGGTGCGTTACGCGCGCGAATTGGTCGCACAAGGCAAGCTGGGGAAATTGCGCGTAGTCCAGGTCGAGTACCCGCAAGAATGGTTAACGGAAGCCGCGGCTGATGATAACAAGCAGGCTTCATGGCGTACCGATCCGGCGCGTTCCGGTGCAGCGGGTTGCCTTGGCGATATCGGGACCCACGCCTTCCAGCTTGCGCAATTTATTACGCAACAAAAAGTAAATTCAGTGAGTGCGGATTTAACCAGTTTTGTCGATGGGCGTTTGGTTGACGACAATGTGCACGCACTGCTGCGTTTTGATGGCGGTGCCAAAGGTATGTTATGGAGCAGCCAGGTTGCTCCCGGTTGTGAAAACGGTTTGCGTATTCGTATCTTTGGCGATAAGGCCGGTATCGAATGGGCGCAGGAAAATCCCAACGAATTATGGTTTGCCGAATTAAATAAACCGCGTCAACGTATAACCCGTCGCGGTGATATTGGCAGCGATATCGCGGCGCGCGGTATGCGTACACCAGGCGGCCATCCAGAAGGTTATCTTGAAGGGTTCGCAAATTTGTACAAAGACATTGCGGATATTCTGGTGGCGCGCCAACAGGGTGAAACACATTTCCTGCAAGACTGGGTACCAAATATCGATACGGGTTTGGAAGGCATGCGTTTTATCCAGGCAGTATTGGAATCATCGAAAAAAGAAGGTGTGTGGACTAAGCTCTAAGCGGTCATACCACACAACCCTATAACAACAGGAAAATAATATGAACCTCTCTATAAGGCTCAAACTTTCCACCATGATGTTCCTTGAGTTTTTTATCTGGGGTGCATGGTTCGTCACCATGGGAACATTTTTAGCGCAGGCATTTAGCGCAACCGGTGCGCAAACCGGCATGGCTTACAACACCCAGGCCATCGGCGCGATAGTTGCGCCGTTTATTATCGGTCTGATTGCCGACCGTTATTTTGCTGCGCAAAAAATTCTCGGCGTGCTGCATTTAATTGGCGGTGTACTTTTGTGGTTTGCCGCAACCTCGGCAAGCTTTGACGCGTTTTATCCTTACATCCTGATTTACATGCTGTTGTATATGCCAACGTTGGCATTGGTAAATTCGGTGGCTTTCCGTCATTTACCTGATCCTGCAGGGCAGTTTGCTCAAATTCGTGTGCTGGGTACCATCGGCTGGATCGTTGCAGGTTTGGTGATTGGTAATCTGGGTTGGGAATCAAAAAATGTTTTGCATTACACTTTCCAAATGGCTGCGGTCGCATCAATTGCGTTGGGGCTTTTGAGTTTCTTCTTGCCAGATACTCCTCCCGCAGTTGATAAAAATAGCAAAGTCAGTGTGCGTGATATTCTCGGGCTGGATGCATTGGCGTTATTAAAAGATTCACGTTACCTTGTGTTTTTTATTGCGTCGATTTTAATTTGCATTCCGCTCGCGTTTTATTATCAAAATGCCAACTTGTTTTTGAACGAAGTAGGTGTGGAAAACGCTGCATCGAAAATGGCATACGGACAGGTTTCTGAAACCTTGTTTATGTTGTTGCTGCCGATTTTTATTATTCGCTTTGGCATTAAAATTTCGTTATTGGTTGGCATGGCTGCGTGGGTATTGCGCTACGTATTATTCGCTTATGGTGATGCCGGTGATAAGGCGTGGATGTTGATTTTAGGGATTGTGTTGCATGGTATCTGCTATGACTTTTTCTTTGTGACTGGTCAGATTTACACCAACTACAAAGCGGGCGAAAAAATTAAAAGTGCTGCTCAGGGGCTTATTACCCTGGCGACCTACGGTATCGGCATGATGATTGGTTTTACCCTCGCCGGCATGATCAGTGATAAGTATACGGCTGATGGTGTTCACTCCTGGTTTAATATATGGATCATTCCAGCTGCAATTGCTGCAGCGGTCTTGGTGTTATTCCTGGTGAGCTTTAAAGATGAAAAGGTGAATGCAGAAAATATCAAACATTAATTAGTTTCAGTTCCGGCTTTTGCATGTCGTAAAAGCCGGATAGTTTTATCAGCACAGCTCTAAACCACAGTTTTAAAAAATAACAAAAGGTAAATAATAATGACGACCACAAGTGCATCTACAGTTACATCCACGATTAATCCCCAGCGTTTATTTATTGCGTGTTGCGTTGCATTAATTGTTACCGCAATGACCTTTGCGATCCGCGCCGGAATTCTTACGCAATTAAGTACAGATTTTAATTTTACCAACGCCCAACTGGGATGGATTAATGGGATGGCCTTCCTGGGCTTTCCTGTGGCCATGATGTTCGGCGGATTAATCTACAACCATGTTGGTGCGCGCACGCTGATGTATCTGGCGTTTGCTTGCCATCTGCTCGGTTTGATTCTCACCATTTCAGCGAGTGGTTTTTGGTCGTTGTTACTATCAAGTTTTTTCATTGGTTTCGCCAATGGCTCTGTGGAGGCAGCGTGCAATCCGTTAATTGCCGATATCTATCACACACGCAAAACGGCGATGCTAAATAAATTCCATGTATGGTTTCCTGGCGGCATTGTGATTGGTGCATTGGTGTCCAGCTTGATGACCAAACTAGGCCTGGATTGGCAATGGCAAATCGCGATTATGATTATCCCGACCATCATTTATGGCGTAATGATTTTTGGCCAACCGTTCCCAAGTATGGCTAACTCCGAGACTTCAACGAAAACCAATATTCGCGCCTTGTTCTCGCCGTTATTTATTTTCATGTTTTTTTGCATGACCGTAACGGCCGCTTCCGAATTTGGTACGCAACAGTGGGTTGATCGTATTTTTGGCGCGTCTGGCGCGCATCCGATGTTGGTATTAGCGTTAGTGACGGGGTTGATGGCATTGGGGCGTTTCTTCGCAGGGCCAATTGTGGAAGCTTTGAATCCTGTCGGTGTATTGCTGATGTCAGCAGTGGTGACCACCATCGGGATTTTCCTATTGAGTATTGCTTCTGGTGGTTTGATTTATTTCGCCGCTATGGTTTTTGCGCTGGGAGTTACTTATTTCTGGCCCACGATGATTGGATTTATTAGCGAATATCAGCCTAAAACCGGCGCGCTGGGAATGTCATTGCTGGGTGGGGCAGGCATGTTTTCCATGAGTATGTGGAATCCGGTAATTGGTGGCTGGTTGGATGATGCTAAAGCAGAGGCTGTTGCAAGTGGAGTTCCGGCTGAGGCGGTAGAGCTTGCGGCAGGTCAGGCAACGTTACAAAATCTGGCTCTCTTTCCGTTATTTCTGATTTTTGCGTTTGCATTATTATTTATTTTGCGTAAACGCTTTGCGCACTAATAATTAGCACCCAGCTTAAAAAAGCGCCTTTGATGGCGCTTTTTTAATTTTTGCTATGCACAATTTCAAGCGACAAGATGTAATTCTCTGTAATAAGTTGATGCGTTACGTGACAAATATAGGAATTGGTTCACATTTGTGGCGCGGTAGATTGGGTTTTTTGAAAGTGCAGGTGTATAAAGGCTCTGCATGACCATGATATGAGTGAGTGGTTTAGTGAGCTCAAAAGGATTTGAGTTTCCACCTACCGAATGTCTCTCCTTTTGTTCTTCCCTCCCCTCCGTTTTCTTCTCTCCTGTAAATTAAATATCTATCTCGTAAATAAATTGCACTGCGCGCAGCAATATCGTCATTATTTAACCATATAAAAAAATAGCGCCTTTTTAGCGCTATTGTGGCGGAGTGGAAGAATGATTAGCTTGCAGCAAGTGGCTTTAACGATTGTATATGGGCAAGGCGCTCGCGAATTTGCGCCTCTATAGAAACAGGATCGAGCCCTTGCTTGGCGAGTTGTTGTTTCTGGCTGTCATGATCGACGAACTCATCTGCGAATCCCAATTGCAGTACCGGTAGATTAAGGCCAAGGTTGTGTAAATATTCGGTCACCGCACTACCAGCACCACCAGCAATGGTATTTTCTTCCAGTGTGACTAGCAGGTCATGATTGGCGGCCATTTTTTTAATCAGTTCGGTATCCAACGGTTTTACAAAACGCATATCACACAAACTGGCATTAAGATTATCTGCAGCTATTTGGGCATTAGCTAATAACGTACCGAAGCACAACACCGCAACGCCTTTTCCTTCACGTCTCAGTTCGCCCTTGCCTATTGGCAATACTTTCATTGATTGATCTATTGCTGCACCAGCGCCTGTTCCTCTCGGATAGCGCACAGCCGCAGGTCCTGGATATTGGTATGCGGTGTAGAGCAATTGGCGGCATTCATTTTCATCACTCGGAGCGGCTATCACCATATTGGGAATGCAGCGCAAGTAACTAATGTCGAAGCTCCCTGCATGTGTGGGGCCGTCTTCGCCGACTAATCCGGCACGATCTATGGCAAAGGTGACATCCAGATTTTGCAGGGCTACATCGTGCACCAGTTGGTCATAAGCGCGCTGCAAGAACGTTGAATAGATGGCTACTACCGGTTTTTGACCTTCACAGGCCATCCCTGCTGCAAGAGTTACAGCATGTTGTTCTGCGATCGCGACATCATAAAAACGATCCGGATATTGAGTAGCAAACTCAACCATTCCCGAGCCTTCGCACATGGCGGGTGTGATTCCTACCAGCTTGCTGTCTTCTCTGGCCATGTCGCATAGCCATTGGCCAAAAACGTCCTGATATTTTGGTTTTTTGGGCGCATTTACAGCACCGATGGTGGCTTTTTTTGGCTCAATTTTGTTTAGTGCATGGTAGCCGACCGGATCAAGTTCCGCGGGTTCAAAACCTTTTCCTTTTTGCGTGATGATGTGCAGTAGCTTGGGGCCTTTGATATCGCGCAAACTGCGCAAGCAACGCACTAAATCTCCAAGGTCATGACCATTAATCGGGCCTACATAATTGAATCCCATCTCCTCGAACAACGTGCCGGGAGACATGAATCCTTTGAAGTGTTCTTCAGTTCGACGAGCGAACTCCCATGCGGGCGGAATTTTCCCCAGCACCTGCTTACTGCCTTCGCGCAAGGAATTATAAAATTTGCTGGCCCATATTTTGGACAGGTAAGTCGAGAGGCCTCCAACGTTAGGGGAGATCGACATGTTATTGTCATTAAGGATCACTAACATGTCAGTTTCAGTGTGAGCTGCATGATTCAGTGCTTCAAATGCCATGCCGGCAGTCATTGCGCCATCGCCGATGATTGCTGCTACTTTGCGATCAGCACCGGCCATTTTGGCTCCAATAGCCATACCTTGGGCTGCACTAATGGAAGTACTTGAGTGTCCTACCCCGAAAGTATCGTAGGCACTTTCCTCGCGTTTTGGGAAGCCGGACAAACCACTGCCCTGGCGAATCGTATTCATTCGCTCGCGACGCGATGTCAGTATTTTATGAGGATATGTTTGGTGGCCAACGTCCCATACCAGCCTGTCTTCAGGTGTTTGATAGACATAGTGCAGTGCGATAGTTAATTCCACCACGCCTAATCCGGCACCAAAGTGGCCGCCGGTTTGCCCGACGCTAAATAACAAAAAAGCACGCAGCTCTTCTGCCAGGTCTGGCAGTTGTTTTTCGCTGAGAAGGCGCAGGTCAGCAGGGATATCAATGCTATCCAGCAAGGGGGTCAGCGGGCGGCTGGTGGGTATTTCGTTATGCATTCAGGTTCATCAATCTGGTTATCGTTGTGGGGTACATCTTCTGCAAGCCTGCCATTGTAGGCACCTTGGTCGAGGCTTGGCTAGTTGATCCTGCGGATTATGTACTCAGCCATTTGGCGCAGGCGCTCGGCGTTTTCACCAAAGTTTTCGAGTGAGGCGAGGGCGTGATTATGCAATTCCTTTGCTTTAGCCTGCGCTGTTTCCAGTCCCAACAGTGATACATAAGTAGGTTTATTGCGTGCGATATCTGCGCCTTGTTGTTTGCCCAGAGTTGCGGTATCGGCTATCACATCGAGGATATCATCCTGTACTTGAAAGGCGAGGCCAATGGCAGTGGCATAGTTATCCAGGGCTTCCAGCTGCCGGGCGTTTGCCCCGGCAGCCAGGGCTCCCATCGCTACGCTTGCGCGGATTAAGGCGCCGGTTTTGTGGCTGTGCATATTTTCAAGTTGGGAAAGGCTTAGTTGCTGGTCTACTGCTGCAAGATCAATCGCTTGGCCGAGTACCATACCTTCCGCGCCGGACGCGGTAGCTAATTGAGCAATGAGTTGAACTTTAATTTCTGCTGTTACATTGGTGCGTAGTAACAACTCAAAAGCCAGGGTTTGCAGTCCATCACCGGCGAGAATGGCAGTCGCTTCGTTAAAGGCAATGTGGCAGGTTGGCTTGCCGCGACGCAAATCATCGTCATCCATGGCGGGCAAATCGTCATGGACCAGGCTGTACGAATGCAAGCATTCAAGGGCGCAAGCGATAGGATCAATCTGCGCCAGATCCAGACTAGTATTTATTGCCAACGCGGCAGCATAAGCTAGCGTTGGGCGAACCCGCTTGCCACCGTTAAAAAGGCTGTAGCGCATGGCGGCACGCAGGTGAGTTGGGTCACTCCGGTCTGGCAAATAGTGATCCAGTGCAATGTCTACGCGCTGGCGACAGGATTGGGCAAACTCGCTGAATTCATCTGACATCAAGCGTCGCCTTCTTCCGAGTCAAAAGGCTCAAGGCTGACATTACCTTGAACTTCAATAAGTTTATTAACTTGCAATTCAGCGGCAGCGAGGCGCGCCTGACACTCACGCGTCAAAGCGATACCACTTTCAAATGCCTGGAGAGACTCTTCCAATGTCATGTCACCTTGCTCCATGCGATTTACCAAGCCTTCAAGAGTGCCAAGCGACTGTTCAAAATCGATATTTTTCTTCTTGGGCGGCATGTCATTGTCTCGCACTGGGGATAGGGCGCGGATTATAAACCCGACGTTACAAATATGCAGAGGTTTTGGCGCACACCTTTGTGAGATATTTCCTACAAAACTTGCCGAAATTCGCCACTGTTGTTTGACGCCTGATTCATCAATAATGGCAACCATTGGAGATTGCCGCAGGATGTGGCAAAAGCAAGGAATATAACGGAATTAAGCACCTTTTATTGCCAAGGCACGGCCTGTCATCCTGTAAAAGCCCTGATTGCCCCCTCCTGCAATCGGGGTTTTTCGCATTTTAGATGACTATTTTTGTGCTACTTGTCGCATATTTCATCAATTCTGAACTTCCCTTCTTTCCTGTCGTCCAAAAGCTGTTGAAACTTGCGCTTTTTGATTTACCCGCCATATCTCACGCAACTATTTAGCTTTTGTAATAGATGTGGAGTAGAATCTCATAGCTTTGATAAACATAACGCACTAAGCTTTTGATACGACTGACAATTGCTAAATCTGATCCTGTCGTAATTCCAGTGTGAAGGACTCAGTCAAACCCATGCCAGACAATTCACTTATAAATAGTGCCGCCTTCGCGCAGCGAACTGCCCAGTTGGAATTCCAGCTGCGTCGTTTTTTCGGTTTTTTAAGCCGGGTGCCACTGGCGCGTTGGCAGTGGTTGATCACTTTTCTTTTAGTGATTTGGTTGAGCCATAGTCTGGCGCGGTTATTTTGGCTCATTATTCCAACTCCGGTCATTCCGCCTGCAACGGTGACATCAGTCCCATCGGCATTACCTGGTGCAAGCCCGGCAGGCGGTGCTGAAGCTATTAATATAGCCCAGGTTAAGAACCTTGCTCCCTTTGGAGAATCGAATGCCGAGCCCGCCGCTGAGGTAGAGGCCCAACAAGCGCCGGCCACCCAAGGCATAGAAAATAACGCAGCAGATACGCAGCTTAACCTGATTTTGCGCGGCGTCTTATCCAGTAATAATGAGAAAGCGGCGCGCGCTATTATCGCAACGGGTGATAAGGCTGACGTTTATGGTATTGGTGATACGTTGCCTGCCGGTAATAATGTCACCTTGGCTAAGGTTCTGGATTTGCGCGTCATCATTAATAATAACGGTTCCTTCGAGTCTTTGTGGATGTACAAAGACGATCCCAATGCGCCGAAGTTAGGTGCGGTTGCAGCTCCATCGGCAGGCAATCCAGCGGTTTCCGGTGGCTACGCAAACCCTCCATACCAGCAACAACCTCCGGTTTTAGTGGATAAAAGCCCCAGCTTTAATTCACCCGCGCAAGCAGCAGGTGATCCCGGCATGGCACAGGTGGGTAAAACCCTGGCTGATGTAGTGGCAATGAGTATTTATCGTGAGAATGGCCAGGTAGTGGGTTATAAGATTCGCCCGGGCCGTAATGCGCAAAAGTTTACTGAATTGGGCTTACAGACTGACGATATAGTTACAGCAGTCAATGGTGTTCCCTTGAGTAGCCCGGGGAAAATTATGGAAATTTACAAAAGTATGGGTAGTGCCACATCGGCGAATCTGGAAATCAGACGCGGTGGCAGTACAGTTAACCTAGACGTAATGCTATAAGTGAGGTTTTCGTGATCCGTTCGAATGGTCGTAAAAATAACAAGATTATCTCCAGCTTGATGCTGGCGGCGATTATCAGTGGTACCGCTAATCTCGCAATGGCGCAGGTAGAACCCGCTGGCCAGAATGCCGCCGGCGAGCAAGCCTGGACAGTTAACTTTAATGATTCTGATATCCAGGAAGTGATTAAATTTATTGCGGGCGCCACCGGGAAAACCATCATTATCGATCCGAAAGTCCGCGGTCCTATCAAAGTTATCAATACTAAGCCACTCAATGCCAAAGAGCTGTATGAGTTGTTTTTGGCCTCGCTTGATGTGCACGGTTTTACCGCAGTAGAAAGCGGTAATATTGTGCGTATCGTAATGAACCGCGATGCGCGTAACCTGCCAATTCCTACCGAGAATAATGTTCGTAATCGAGATGATCTCTATATCACCCAGGTAATCCCGCTGAAAAATACCAGCGCGGCTAAAATTCTTGCGGCGTTGCGTCCGTTAGTGCCGCAATACGGGCACCTGACTACTTACGAGCCCAGTAACGCCCTGATCATCACGGATACCCGCGCCAACGTTGCGCGGATGAACGAACTGGTAATCCAGCTGGATAAAATTGGTATGACTCATACCGATGTGATTTCGCTGAAATATGCCAACGCAGCAGATGTAGTGGCGATGCTCACACAATTGGAAAAGCCGGATCCTAACCGTGGTATGACCACCTCGCCGCCAGTCATTGTGGCCGACAAGCGTACTAACGCAGTAGTTATTAGTGGTGATGATTTGACTCGCCAGCGTCTTAAGTTGTTAGTTGATGATTTGGATCGCCCGCAAACCCGTAATAGCAATGTGCGGGTGTTTTATCTGAAGTACGCCAAAGCAGAAGAAGTCGCCAAAGTGCTTTCCGGCATGTTGCAAAGTGTTGGTGGCAAACCAGCTGAGGGAGCCCCGCCTACAGCTACACAGGCAGCGGTTCAAGCTGATGAGGCAACCAATTCGGTATTGATTACTGCTGATATAGAAACAATGAATACCCTTTTATCGATTGTGGATAGTCTGGATATTCGTCGTGCACAGGTATTAGTTGAAGCAATTATTGTAGAAATCACCGGTAGCAATGCCAAAGAAATTGGCGTTGAGTGGATGTACCAGGCGGATGATAGTGGTTTTGGTGGTTTTACATCTGGTGGGGCTTTGAGCAAAGTTGGAACCCCTGCACTTAGTTTGTTAAATGATCCGTCCAGCGAGACAGCTCTCGCTTCTCTTGCTGGAGGTATAACTTCTGTCGGGTCTCCGGTATTTGGTGTGGGGCGTTTGGGTAAGAATCTGGACTTCCTGAGTGTGTTGAAGTTATTGCAAACCACTGAGTCGAGTAACATTCTGTCAACACCAAGCCTGCTAACAACAGACAATAGCGAAGCGTCAATTTTAGTTGGTCAGCAAGTTCCTTTCGTTACAGGCTCTTACACCGGAATGAGCGGCACTAACAATACCGGTGCCAATTCATTTTCCAGCCCGTTTAATACTGTTAACCGTGAAGATGTAGGTATTAAGCTTCAGGTAACTCCCCATGTTAATGGAGGAGATAGCCTGGTATTGGATATCGAACAGGAAATTTCTTCAGTAATTGGCGCCACTCAGAGTTCACCAAATGGCCCAACCACTCAAAAACGTGAAATTAAAACACAAATTCTTGCAGGCGACGGTCAAACAGTCGTTCTCGGTGGCTTGATTCAAGATCAAATTGATAAAGGTGATAACCGTGTTCCTGTGCTGGGAAGTATTCCTGTTTTAGGTCATTTGTTTCGCTCCCAAAGCGCCAAGAAGACAAAGACTAACCTGCTGATATTTTTGAAGCCAACCATCATTCGTACTGATGAGGTATTAACCGGTGCAACGGCGGAAAAATATCGTACATTGCGCGACCAACAGGTAAATTTCCAGCGCAATCGTGGAATTTTGATCAACAAGGGCGATGTTCCTGTATTGCCTGAGTGGGACGAACAAATTCGTAAGTTCCAACAACAAAGCCAGCAACAAGACCAGCAACCTGCCGCTCAAGCTGAGGAATAACCTGTGACCGAGCAAGTGCTAGAGTCCATCGTCGTAGATGAGTCATCTCCCGATGGGCAGAATTCTGTTGCTACCGGCTTTGACCGTTTGCCGTTCAGCTTTGCATCGGCGCACGGCGTCATGCTGGAAGACATTACCGCGGGTGTTAATCCCAAGGTATTGCATAAGCCCGGTTTGACTCTCGATGTGTTGCTGGAATTACAGCGTATTCTCGGCGCCGGCTTTGAACTGGAAGAAATGCCGGCAGAAGATTTTCAAAAGCGCCTCACCCGTGAATATCAAAGTGGTGACGGTGCTGCTCAACGCGCTGCGGAAGACTTGGGGAATGAATTTGATTTATCGTCCATGGCCGATGATTTGGCAGATCGTACAGATCTGCTTGCCGGTGACGATGATGCGCCGATTATTCGCCTGATTAACGCCATTCTTTCCCAAGCCGTACGTGAAGGCGCGTCAGATATACATTTGGAACCTTTCGAGGATCGCGTTTCTGTTCGTTTCCGGATCGACGGTGTATTGACTGAGGTGCTGTCCCCGAAAGCCGAATTAGCGCCAGTATTGGTGTCCCGCCTGAAAGTCATGGCGCGTTTGGATATCGCCGAAAAACGCTTGCCGCAAGACGGTCGTATTACTGTACGCCTTGCAGGCCATGCGGTTGATATTCGTGTGTCGACAATTCCTTCTGCGTTTGGCGAGCGTATTGTATTGCGTATCCTGGATCAGGCTGCAGGCCAGTTGCGCCTTGAGCAATTGCAAATGCCACCGCAAGTTTACGAGCGCCTGACCAAGAACCTGATTAAACCCCACGGTATTATTTTGGTTACTGGTCCGACAGGTTCGGGTAAAACCACCACGCTGTATGCCAGCCTCAGTCATATCAACACCCGCAGTCGCAATATCCTCACCATTGAAGATCCAGTGGAGTATCTGCTTCCCGGTATCGGGCAAACCCAGGTTAACGCCAAGGTAGATATGACCTTTGCGCGTGGTCTCCGCGCTATTTTGCGTCAAGACCCCGATGTGGTGATGGTGGGTGAGATCCGCGATGGTGAAACTGCTGAAATTGCAATCCAGGCATCGCTAACAGGTCACCTGGTGTTATCCACCCTCCATACGAATACCGCGATTGGTGCGGTGTTGCGTCTGAAAGATATGGGGGTAGAGCCGTTCCTGTTGGCATCGAGCCTTGAGGTGGTCATGGCGCAGCGTCTGGTGCGTGTGCTTTGTACTCATTGTAAAGAGCAATACATGCCTAGTGATGCCGAGCGGGAAATGCTCAAGTTACCATTGGATACTCCGATCTGGCGTCCGGCGCCCAGTGGTTGCAAACACTGTAACCATCAAGGTTATCGCGGCCGTAAGGGTATTTATGAACTGATTGAAATCACTGAACGCCTGCGTCATTTGATCCACGAGCAAGCCGGTGAGCAAGAACTTCTGGCAGAGGCTCGTAAACACAGTGCGTCTATGAGCGATGATGGTCGTACGTGCGTGCTCAATGGCATTACCAGTATTGAAGAAGTTCTGCGCGTAACCACGCAGTTATAAGGAATATTCCATGGCTGCCTATAGTTACAAAGCGCTGAATGAAGACGGAAAAACCATCAAAGGAATTCTTGAGGGGGATTCCGAACGGCATATTCGCACCCAGTTACGGGCGAAAAAATTAAAACCGCTTGAGGTGGTAAGTGCCGCAGGTGAGGCTGCAGCGGCAAATAGTGGTGAAGGTTTAAACCTGCAAGCCAGTTTCCGCCGCCGCGCTGCCAAATTAAGTACTCGTGATCTGAGTTTGATTACCCGCCAATTGGCATCGCTAGTGAAATCCGGTTTGCCTCTGGATGAAGCCCTGCACGCAACAGCCAAGCAATCGCAAAAAGCCAACGTCAAACGCGTCGTGCTACAAGTTCGTACTCGCGTATTGGAAGGTTTTAGTCTTGCCCAGGCAATGGGCGATAACCCGATTGCGTTCAATGATATGTATCGCGCGCTGGTGCGCGCTGGTGAAGGCTCCGGATATCTTAGCCCGGTACTGGAGCGGCTTGCCGATTACACCCAGACCAGTCAGATATTACAACAGCGTATTAAAATGGCGATGATCTACCCGCTGGTAATGTTGGTAGTGAGTATGGCTGTAATTGTCGCGTTGATGGTGTTGGTAGTGCCCAAACTGGTAAAAATCTTTGAGCAGGGCAAACGCGAACTGCCCGCATTGACTGAAGCCTTGATGGCAACCAGTAGTTTCCTGATCAGTTATGGGATTTATCTTTTTATTGTGTTGATCGGTGTGTATTACCTGGTTAAACATATGATGCGCGATCCCAAGCGCCTTCGTGCCTGGCATGTTGTCCAATTAAAACTGCCAGTTATTGGTGAGTTGGTAAAACAAATTAACTCCGCCCGTTTTGCCGCAACGTTAAGTTTGCTTTCCGCCAGCGGTGTCCCGCTCTTACAAGCATTGAACATTTCCGGCCAGGTGATGACCAATAAAATTCTGCAAGAGGCCTGTGATCAGGTAGCTGCTGCAGTGCGTGAAGGTATGAGTTTGAGTCGGGCCATGGAAAATACCGGTCACTTCCCGCCATTGTTGGTGCAATTGGTGGCGAGTGGTGAAACCAATGGCACTCTGCCCCAGCAACTGGACAACGCTTCCAAAGACCAGGAGCGTGAACTGGAAATGATGCTGGGAGTGGCGATGGGTTTACTGGAGCCGGCGACGATCATTTTTATGGGCGGCGCTGTGTGTCTAATTGTTTTGGCGATCCTGACCCCGATTTTCGAAATGTCCAAGCTGACTTGATCCGGCGCGGATATCCGTACCAATTTTCTTCAATCCAATCGTTTATCAAAGCTGTTCTGGAGAACACTATGAACACAAGTCTGCGTTACACCGGCCGTAAGGTCGAAGCCCGCCAGGCGGGTTTTACACTGGTAGAAATCATGGTGGTGGTAATCATCATCGGTTTGCTAGCCGGTATTGTGGTACCCAACGTAATGGATAACCTCGATAAAGCGAACGTCAAAAAAGCGCGTGCGGATTTCAGCTCGCTGCAAACGGCGCTCAAGTTATATCGCATCGATAACTTTAACTTCCCGACTACCGAGCAAGGCCTGGAAGCACTGGTGACCAAACCATCCATCGCGCCGGTGCCACGCAATTACAAAGAGTCCGGCTACATTGACACTCTGACCAAAGATCCATGGGGCAATGAATACCAATATATGAGTCCTGGCGAAGGTCATGAGTTTGATATTTATAGTCTGGGTGCCGATGGTGTGAGTGGCGGCGAAGGTCAAAATGCTGACATCAGCGTTTGGGATTCGGAATAAGTTTAACGCTGGATAGTATCTGTGAACCCCCGCCAACAGGGTTTTACCCTGATCGAAATTATCGTCGTGGTGTTTATCATCGGTCTGGCGGTGGGGGTGATTTCAATTGCGGTAGGCGGTAATGCCGCGGCCGACAATGCACGCAAGGAGGCGGAAGAGTTTATGTTGCGGGCCAGTTATGTGTCTGAACAAGCAGTTTTGAAAGGCGAAACTTATGGATTATTCGCTGAATTGCGGCCAGCGCAGGATATCGATGCGCAGGAGCAATGGTGCTATACCTGGCGTCGTGTGCGTGACCGCCAATGGCAAGATCTGCCGGAACTTGCGTCCCACTGTATCGCAGAAGGTTTGGCAATTGAATTCACCATTGATGAAGAATTGTGGGAGTACGATCCCGAACTGGAATATCAGGATCCGGTTATCGGCTTTTTCCCTAGCGGTGATGCTTCGGGCGAGGCAGAAATCACAATATTTGCCAGTCAAACCAACATGGATGATAACGTTGAAACCCAAAAGTTTGAGTTGAACCTCATGGGTGAATTGCATTGGATTAACGAAGAAGAGCGCCTTGAAGCGGAGCGCAAAGGCCTATGAGCAAACGAGTGAGATGTCAGTCATTGCTGAAACGGAAGCGTGGTTTTACGCTGCTGGAGGCGATGATTGCCCTCATGATTGTTGCCCTGGCGCTGCCTGCGATGATAACGCTGATAATGACGCAGCTCGACGGTTCAGCAGTAATTCGCGATAAGACCTACGCCTATTGGGTAGCGGAAAACCAGCTGGCACGTATTCGTCTGTTACAGCAGCAAAAAATGCAGAAACGCCTGCAGGATTACAAGGTGCCGGAGAAAGATTCCGGAACTGTGGATTTAGCAGGTTTACGCTGGCAATGGCAGCAAAAAACCATTGCGATGGACACACTGCCCGAGCCCGGGTTTAAACGTATTGAAATTTCTGTGCGGTTGTTGGGAGTGGCTGATGGGCCAACCTTGGGGCGTACCGCAGTAGATGAAGACAAACCGGCAATGGCACTTTTGACAGGGTATATCAGTGATCCTGAATCCACCCAGCAATTGTAACCAACGGGGCTTTACCCTGCTGGAAGTTATGATCGCGCTGGTGGTCTCGGCGATTATTGCGGTCATGGCTTTTCAATCGCTGGATGCTGCCGATAAAGGTGCGACACGCACTAATGAAGTGTTAAACGATATTAATAAAATAGACCGTGCCTGGCAGATTATCGCTGCAGATATACGCCATATTGTTCCGCCCGGAACTAATGATCGAACCTGGATATTTAAAGGTGAGACGTTGGATGGTTCGGGTGAAGACGCCGATCAGGTATTACTAATATTCAAGCGACGCGGCTGGGTTAACTTTTCCAATCTGCCACGCAGCGATTTGCAACTGGTTGAATATCGTGTACTGGATGGCAAACTCTGGCGTGATTTTGCGCCGGAATACAACCGCCAGTTGGCTGATGTTGATCTGGAAGAAGACGATGGTTTTCATCAGTTGTTACTGGAAGATGTTGAAGACATACAGCTGCGGTTTTTGCATCAGGGTGTTGTAACATCGCGCGGTAAAAGCGTACTGGAAGGCCGGGAATTTACCGATGATTGGCTGCAAGATTGGCCGGATGCAACGGCTGGAGCTACGGGTTTGCCGTTAGCGGTAGAAATTACTATCAAAATTAAAGGAGTCGGTTCAATTGCTCGCCTGTTTGCGCTGCCTGAACAGTTCCAGACACAGCAACAGTAGCCCGGCTTCCCAACGAGGAACGGTACTGATATTGGTGTTGCTGATAGTCGCGTTGGTAGCGGCCCTGAGCGTAAAGTTTGCCGCCCAATATCAATTGGGGCTGGCACGCGCAGAAACCCGTTGGCATGGTGCCCAGGCCCGGGCTTTTCTGGAAGGAACAGAAGAAGTGGCAAAGTTAATGTTTGCGACAGCGGATATAGAGCAAGGCAAAGACTTTTTGGGCGAACCCTGGAGCAACCAAATCCCCATTGAAGATCAGGGGGTCACCGGCGTAGCGCAATTGAGTGATGCTACCAATAAGTTGAATTTAAATGATTTGGGAACAGCGTTAAAACCTGAAACTCCCATCGGTAATCCGGAGCGATATTCTCCGCAACAAAAGCGTTTTATCCGGTTGCTACAAACATTTCCGGACATGCCGTTGGGGCAGGATCAAGCAGAGTATTTGTTAGAGGCGGTTGTCGATTGGATCGATGAGGATGAAAGTGAGTCCGGTCAGGGAGGCGCAGAATCAAATTATTACCAGAGCATGCCAGAGCCTTATTTACCCGCCAATACGTGGTTTAAATCTCTGGATGAATTGCGTTTGGTCAGGGGATTTAACGAGAGCCCATTATTGGTTATGCGGTTGATGCCATTCATCACCGTCTTACCCAATTCCAAGGTGGGGATGAATATCAATACAATGGAACTGGCAGACCCTGTTACCCGCAAGGGAATTAATAATTTGTTGCTAACCATCAACGATGCTAATTCATTGTCCCCGGCAGCTGCGTCAGACGTCCAACAGGCGATAAAATTGCGCCCTGAAACAGGCTTTGATAGTGGTGAAATCCAAACTGCATTTGCGGGCAAGGATGTAACGGATCTTAACGGTAATGCCACTTATTTCTGGCTAAACGCAACGGTGCAATTAGTGGATCAGCGCAGAAGCATGCGCAGTTTAATGGTTCGCGACAAAATCGATCAGCGCCCAAGCCTGAAAGTTATCCAACGCGATGACGTGTTTGAATTACCGACAGTGATACACAAGGATGAGAATGAAGATGACGATGATGAAACCGAGTTGGTTGAATAACCCGAACATGCGATGTTCGCATCGACTAATAATGAAAATTTAATTCAGTGATTTGATCAGAGCAAACTTATGTCCATGCAATTGGTGCTCGCAGTAAATACATCTGCCGATGGCAAAACCCTGGCCGACTGGTTCCGCTGGTGCTGGTTGGGTAGCGACGGCAATCCGCAACCGGAATCCGCCGCGAGCGGAGATCGCGAGGCCCTGCGCAACGCATTGGGTGACCGCGCGGGCGGCAACCAATCTACCTGGTTAATTTTACCGGGCAACAGTGTTGGAACGCGCGAGCTGGAGTACAGCGAAAAAGAAAAAAAACATCTACGCAACTTGCTGCCATTCCAACTGGAAGAAAGTGTTGTTGGTGATGTGGAAGATTTGCACTTTGCCCTGGGGACTCCGACAGATGGGCGTATCGTGGTTGCCTACACTGATAAAACCTGGCTGCAAGCGGTGTTTGCCGAATTGGCCACGTTAGGTATCGAAGTCACTCGCTGCTGGTCTGCACCGCTGATTTTGCCGCGCGTAGAAGAAGCCGCAAGCGATGCCTACAACCATTGGTCATTGGGTTTATATGATGGGCAATTCTACTTACGCTATGCCCCTACCCTGGGTTTTAGTCTTGCCGAATCGCACGCGCGCAGGGCTTTATCCTTGCTGTTAACATCGCAAGAACGTGTAGACCGTTTGCCGGATTTGCATTTGCGTGCAGCCAATGAAGACGATCTTGCAAAACTCACCGAATTGGTGCCTGCGGAATTACAGGATTCGATTAAAGATCAAATTGTGGCGGATGCCTGGTCGCTGGATTACAGCAGTACCGCTATCGATATATGCCAGGGCGATTTTTCCCAACGTTTGCCGATTGAGCGCTGGTGGAAAATCTGGAAATCTGTTGCGATTTTTGCGGGTGTGTGTGCTGCGGTGTATCTCGGCGTACTGATTTTTGAAATCCAGAAACTCAGTGGCGAAAATGTAAAAATTCGCCAACAAATCGAAACAGCGGCGCGTGGTGCCATTCCCCAGGGACGAATGGTGGATCCGGAAAAACAATTAACCACTGCATTAAAGCAATTACAACCGACCAATCAATCTGGCCGGGTAATGGAAATACTCGTTGTTGTTCTGCCGCAAATTTCATCAGTGCCTAATGTCAGTGTTAAAGGCATT
The DNA here is from genome assembly GCA_021151825.1 of Cellvibrionaceae bacterium. Lineage (GTDB taxonomy): Bacteria > Pseudomonadota > Gammaproteobacteria > Pseudomonadales > Cellvibrionaceae > Cellvibrio. The sequence continues at coordinate 955,429 of JAGKWQ010000001.1, read as the reverse complement.
GCTTACGTAGGTGAAATTGGTGAGCTAAATATTAATGTGCAGGCTGATAGCTTCGCGACCTTTGAAACCCTGGCGCAAAATATTCGCAGCAAGGGATTTAATGCTGAAGTGCTGAGTGCCAATGCGCAGGGTAATGTTCAAACAGCGCGTTTGAAAATTACCAAAAATCCACAGTAGTCGATGAATTGTTGCGCGAAATCATCGAGGAAAAAACATGAATCAAATACTGAATTTTTTAAATAAATATAGTCGCCACGAGCAAATGCTGATTCTTGGTTGTGGTGTTTTGGTATTGCTTTATTTGGTGTGGATATTGGTATTGACACCTATCCAGAAAAAGCGTGATCAACTTTATCAAGCCAATACCAGCTCTACCCAAACGTTAGGGCGCGTGCAAATTCTCGCTGCACAAATCCAGCAATTGCGCGCACAAGATACCGCAAATGCAGGTGAAAATATCAACGGTTTAATTGACTCCAGTTTGCGCGCTAACGGTTTGCAAATGAGTGTTCTGCAACCTGGTTCCAATGGTGAGGTGCGTGTGCGTCTGGATCGCGCTGCCTATGAGCCATTGATGCAATGGTTGTATGACATGGAATATAAGCAAGGCGTGAATGTTACGGATTTATCATTGGCATCCACCAATGACCCCGGTCAGGTCACTGTCAATTTGCGTTTGCAAAAAGCGCAATAATATTGAGTTGTTCTTGTTAACCGCGACCGAAAAAGAAATCTTATGAGCACTGTTCCCGATTTACTAAAAGCCTACAAAAAACTCTGGATTAGCCTGGGCGTGTTGTTTTTTCTCATCTTCGTGCTCAGCAATATTCCAGCGACCTGGGGCGCCTGGGTGTTAACACGCGGAACCGGGTTGGCAATGAGTGGCGTGACTGGAAGTATATGGAATGGTAAGGCTAGTCTCGCCAGTGTCCAACTCAGTGGGCAGGAGCAATCGCTCGGGCAATTGAGCTGGAAATTAAGCCCGTTTTCGTTACTTACTCGTTGTGCAGCAGTGGCAACCAAATTGCCGATGCAACAATTTGATGGCGAAGTATGCGCGGGCTCAAACGGAGAAGTGCAAGTGCATAATGCCGATTTATCGGCTCCCTCTTCACTGTTGCAAGCAAAAATTCCTGTACCCATTCAGGGGCAACTATCTGCACACATCGACGAATTGCAATTGCGCGGCAATGTTTTGCTAAAACTCAAAGGCAATCTTGCCTGGAATAATGCGCGGGTGAATACCGGCGCAAATTGGCTTGATATTGGCAGTTATGCAGCGGAACTGAGTGATGATGGCAAGAATGGCATTTCGGCAAAATTTTTCCATCTGAGTGGTCCGGTAGAAACCAATTTGCAAATTGAATTGGCCGCGCCTAGCGGTGGTCGTATCTCGGGAGAATTATCTGCATCGCAGGAATTTTTTGAGGCGGCTAATGCGAAAGATGTGCTTGCCATGTTTGCGCAGTTAGATCGTGTTGATCCGGAAAATAAACATCACTATCGCGTAGATCTGAATCTTTAAATTATGAAGCAGATTTTTATCGCGCTGGTTTTGTCGATATTGCCAATTTGTGCACAAGCGAAATGGCATACCGATACCCAAAGTATTATGGGTACCAAAGTTAGCGTGATTCTGTGGCATGAAGATGATGTCAAAGCAGAACAGGCAATCACCGCAGTGATGACTGAAATGCGCCGCATCGATGCGCATTTCAGTCCTTATATTGAGACCAGTGAACTCTACCGCTTAAATCAATTAGCACCTAAAGCCAGTGCGGAAAATCCGTTAAAAATATCTCATGAACTAACGACCATTCTTGATAAGGCACTGTATTACAGCCGTCTAAGTGATGGTGCTTTTGATGTGACTTTTGCCTCCCTCGCACGTTATTACGATTACCGCAAAAAGCTAAAACCAAGCGAACAACAACGCGAAGAATTATTACCCTTAATTAATTACCGGTTTATTCACCTGGATGTAAAAGCAAATACTGTGTGGTTTGAACATCCGCAGGTGTATGTGGATCTGGGAGGAATTGCCAAGGGATATTCAGTTGATACTTCATTAGCGGAATTGAAAAAATTTGGCATTGAGCATGCGAACATTACTGCCGGCGGGGATAGCCGGGTGATTGGTGATCGTTTGGGGCGGCCATGGCTGGTAGGTATTAAAAATCCGCGCGCAGAAGCGGTTGCAGTAACCCTGCCGTTGGAAAACGTTTCCCTGTCTACATCGGGTGATTACGAGCGATATTTTATTGATCAGGCAACGGGTGAGCGGGTTCATCACATCATTAATCCGCGCACCGGGAAATCTGCCCATGGGGTTACCAGCGTTACCATTCTCGGCCCGGCCGGATTTGATACTGATCCTCTATCCAAAGTGGTTTTCATTAAAGGTCCGGAACAGGGGTTGGCGATTATTAATAACTTACCCGGTTTTGATGCCGTCATTATCACTGACAAAGGCAAAGTGCTTTACAGCAAAGGCTTAATGCCTCCGCAATAAGTTTGTGCCGCTCGTCGCATATTTATGCGCCATTTTGCGGATAGATTTGGTTAAAATAGCCCCGTTTTTATTTTCTTTCTTCGTCATCCTTTGATGGTAACTTCCTACTTACTTTATTAATTGATGCTCTTCACTCAAGGAGTCGTTATGACACGTGTTATAGGAATTGTTTTGACCAGCTTGTTGCTTTGCGCCTGTGGCGGTGGGGGCGGTGGAAGTTCGGGAAACGGTGGTGGCTTATCTGCGACTAGTAAATCCTCATCCAGTGCTACCACATCCAGTGTTACTGGCTCAGTAGATTCTACTTGCGGAACCGGTGGAACCATTTTTGAAGAATGCCTTAATAAAGACTGGGGCGTAATGCAGGTATGGCAACAAAATTATGTCACAGGTGAAGCACAGACGTATCGCACGGAAACTAACCCTGGCAATGTGCAATGGAAGCTGGTGGATTCTCCCTCTGCCGGTCATTCCAAAGTATTGCAGGTGAGTTATCAAAACCAGCCTAATGTAGTGGCCCATTTCAATATTGCTAGTGATACACCAAAGGATCGCAAAGAGTACGCCAATGGAAAATTGAAGTTTGATCTGAATGTGCAGGACTTTGGCACTATCTATAACCGGAATACCGGTGAAGCGCTTTTTGAAATCATTGTTGAATGTGGTTGGCCTTGTACTTCTCATTCCTATTGGGTGCCGGTGAATTTTCTTAACCAGTGGCAAACCGTTGAATTGGATATCGCCGATATGGTTCACGATGGCCTGGATTTAAGCAGGGTTGATTCGCCCATACTGATTCGCCCGGCATCGCCAAATGGCCAGCAGTCCGGTGTGGTCTTCCAACTGGATAATATTAAGTGGGTTAAAGGCTCCGGTAGTATTTCCCTGCCCAAAGAAATCTATGTCGAACACTTTAATACGCAGGACTCTGCAAACCAATGGAGTTTTATTTCCTATGAGGGCGGTGCTACGAATGCGAACAAGCATGTAAACCATGGATTAAATATTACTGCCTTGTGGCAAACCAGTTTTGATCACTGGGCTCTGGAAACAACGTTAGCCAAAGCGATTAATATCAGAAATAAAACTGCCAGCATTCAAATTAAAATGTCCCCTGAGTTGGTAGGCGCCGGACATATTTCATTTAGCCTGGCAGCCACTGATGGTAGCGGCATTGTGCTTGATACAGGAGCCGCCGATACGATAGACATGGATGCGAACGAATGGTACGAGCTTGAAATCGATCTGGGTGATAATTTCCCTGGTGGTTTCAACCCTGCCAATGTGCGTAAGCTGAGTGTTCATTTTTACGCTAATGGAAAACCGGTAAATTACGTCGGAATAATTACTATTGATACAATTCGTATCACCGAATAAGGCGTTTGCTCTTCGCTTTTTACCTGCCACACCGGCGGGTAAAAAGCAGTTGTCCCCCTCCAAAAACCATCTAAGCTTTGTTTTATCCGCCGCGGGATGACCGGTCTTGTCACTTTTGTGCAGGGCTTGATCACTGTCATCAAAAAATCACTCAAGCGCCAGATCAACTGTGCTCAAAGTCACATCCAAGATCCGGATTGGCTTCTAGAATGATTTGCTTAAGGTGGCGATGAGTGCCAACTCAAACAGTGGTGCCGTTCTGCGCGCTATATAAAAAATTTGGAGAGAGACCATGAACCTACCCCTGCGCCACTGGTTGCGCCTGGTTGCACTGTTACCTTTGTTGTGCCTTTCGTTATTTTTGACTTCCACCAGCCTGGCCCAGGAACCGGAGGTAAAGGTGGAGTCATTGAAGGAATCGGTGCTAACGCTCAATCGCGATTTGCTGATTCTGGAGGAGGAGTTGCTCTACCCAGCCAGCACCCAGGTTGCGGTGTACGTTTCGATGGATTTGGGAACTTTCTTTGCGCTGGATGCAATCAAGCTTGAAATTGATAATCAGCTGGTCGCCAGCGAACTCTACACCGACAAACAAACCAACGCTTTGTTTCGCGGCGGTGTACAGCGGCTATATGTTGGCAATTTAAAATCCGGTGAGCATGAAGTCAGTGCATTTTTTACAGGCCGCGGACCACAAAAGGATTACAAGCGCGGCGCAAAACTGATTATCAATAAAAGCCAGGACCCTATTGTATTGGAATTACGCATTGTAGATTCCACAGCGCAATTGCAACCGGTTTTTGAAATCAAACAATGGCAAATGTAATGCGTCCGTTCCTTGGGTTACGGCGTACATCGCTATTGCTGGCACTCGCCGGTTTCGTTTGTGTTCCTGCGGCAAATGCTGCGGAAAAAATGAAAACGTCAGTCGCCGATTTACGTTACGGTGTTGCACTTTATCACTACTACCAGCAGGACTATATTCCGGCATTATCAGAATTGATGGTGGCAGATACCCGTAATGGTATTCAGGGACACAGCGATAATCCCGAATTAATTGCTGGTGGTATCAGTCTCGCTTTTGGGATGCAGCATCACGCTGAAAGTGTATTCACTACTATCTTGCAAGATCAGCGTCGCCCGCAAGCCGTGCGCGATGCTGCCTGGTTTTATTTAGGTAAGTTGCATTATATTCGCGGCGATTTTTCGGCAGCGGAACAAAGCTTCGCACGTGTCAGTGAAAATTTTAAACCGTCCTTGCGTGCGCAATTGCAAGCACTGCAATTTAATATTCGCATTCGTAAAAATAATTTTGCTGAAATCACACCGGAAGATGTGGAAAAACTGCGTAGCTGGAATCCTTACGCGCTTTACAATTTGGGCGCGGCCCATGCGCGCGCCGGTAATTTTAAAAGTGCACAGGAATTTTTTGCCGAGCTCTCGGATATTGATATTTCCGATCTGCCCAAGCGCCAAAAAGAACAGTGGGCATTGCAGGATAAAGCCTACACCGCTCTGGGTTATTCTTATCTCGCTGAAAAAAAATACCGTGCCGCTATTCGTGAGTTTACTAAAGTTCGGTTGGAAGGCGCTTTTTCTAATCAGGCATTATTAGGTTATGGCTGGGCCGCTGTTGCGCAAGAAGAATACGATGTCGCATTGAAGCCCTGGCAGGTATTGCGCCAGCGCAGCCTGATGCAACCGGCCGTACAGGAATCGCTACTTGCCATTCCCTATGCGTATGAAAAACTGAATGCGCAGGGCGAAGCTGTTGCTGCTTATCAAACGGCGGAAGAGCTACTCGCGCGTGAAATTCAATTGATTCGCGATATGCGTGCAACGCTAACGCAAGGTGAACTGCTAACGCTGGTTGGTAGTGACGCTGTCGCACAGGATGATGCCAACAAAATCTTGCGCGGTGATGGCACCGCAGAAGGCGCTCCCACGGCAGTCATTACTGATGACGGTCAAAATTGGTTGAAGCTTGATAACACCAGTGTTATCAAAACCCGTTCAACCTATTTGAAAGAACTGTTTGCCAAAACCCGTTTTCAAACATCCGTTCTGGATCTTCGCGATTTACTGCGCATGCAAAAACTCTTGCAGCAATGGCAGCCGAAACTGGAAGCCTATCGCGAATTATTAATTGAAAAACAAGCCAGCCGCAGTCGCCATGAACAACAGGCGGCGCAAAACGTTTTGGCCAATAAACAACAATCCCTGATTGCACAGCGCGATCAACTTACCGCCCGCTTGAATAGCATAGCCAGCGATGAAAATTATATTGCGCTAGCCAGTGACGAAACCCGTGCGTTGTATACTCGTGTCGAGCAGGGTGAAAATACCATCCGGCAAATGAAAGCGGCGGGGCAAGACGCCTCTGATGTTGAAACTCGCTTGAAAATGTTCAAGGGAATTTTATTGTGGCGAGCCGCGCAAGATTTCCCGGCGCGTGTCGCCGAAGAACATGCGCAATTAAAAACTATTGACGATGCGCTGGCGTCAATAGCAGATACTCGAAAACGTATTGATGAAGTCACACTGACCAGCGTAGATATTCAACCTGCAATTGCTCGGCTGGATGCATTGCGCAAAGAAGTAGCTAGCAATCTGCTACAGGCTGATGCGATGGTTGAACAGCAAAGCAAAGTATTACGCGATCAAGTTGATGGACAATTAGCTGCGCATGAAAAACGGTTGAATAATTATCTGGCGCAAGCGCATTTAGCGGTGGCGCGTTTATATGATGCGGAATTGAGGAAGCAACCGGAATGAAAAACCTCAACTGCTCACTCAAAAAAATCAGCGTATTAGCGCTTGTTATTTGCGTTAGCTGGCAATTAACCGCATGTGGAACTTTTGGCCTTGGCGACGATGGCCGTGGCAAAACCCTCGCCGATTTACCCGCCGCAAAAATTCCCAATGCTAAAACACCGGTAGCCGTGCTGGATATGGCGAGCATCGAACAAAGTTACCAACGTGCGCTCGCTGTTGCACAAGAGCCGGCATTGCGCCAGCAAATTATGGTGCGGCTTGCGGACTTGGAAATGGTGCGCAGCGAGAAAGCACAACTGGATGCAACAGATGCGCGGCGCCAGTACGACAAACCTATCGCCATGTATAACGAATTGTTGCAACTGCAAAATAATAACGCCGCTCCTGCAAAAGGTATCCAGGCGGATCAACTGCGCTACAAACTTGCCAAAGCGATGTCGCTGGATGGTCGCAATGAAGAAGCTGCCGTTATTCTGGATCAACTCGCGCAAAGCAATCCCGATTCGCGATTTATGGCTGAAACACAATTTCGTCGCGCGGAAAAATCCTTCGCCGATGGTGATTACGCGGCTGCGGAACGCAATTATGATGCTGTGGTAAAAGGCAATAACCCCGAGCTGCAACAAAATGCGCTTTATATGAAAGGATGGGCGCAATTCAAACGCGGCGATTATGAGCTCGCGTTGAAATCTTTTTCCGGTGTGTTAGACCAATTAATTGGTCATGCCACTGGCCCCCAGGATGTCGATGCAGCGTTAAATGATATTGGTCCATCAAAAGCCAATCTGGTGAAAGATACTTTGCGCGTGATGGGATTGTCATTGTCGTATCTTGACGGTGCCAAATCGATTAGCAATTTGCAAATTGAATTGGGTAGTCGCCGCGCTTACGAATTTTTGTTGTATCAACAATTGGGTCAACTTTATCTGGATCAAAAACGTTTTACTGACAGTGCGGAAACCTATCAACACTTTGTAAAAAACAATCCCCATTCAGATTTTGCACCCAGCTTTAGCATTAAAGTTATTGATGTCTATCAACAGGGCGATTTCCCCAGTTTGATTCTTCCCGCAAAGCAAGACTTTGTTGAGCGTTATGGAATTAGCAGCCGTTATTGGACTGAACGAAAAGGCGCTATTGGTGATAACGCTTTAGCGTATCTGCATCAATCCCTGCAGGAGCTTGCGCAATATGAACACGCGCAGGCGCAAAGTTTAAAACCCGCCAATAAAACCGAGGCTACAGCTGCGTTTGGGCGAGCAGCAAAATGGTATCGCGAATTTGTGCAAACGTTTGCGAAAGACGCACAAGTAGCCGAGATGACTTTCCTGCTCGCTGAATCATTGAATGAGGCTGGTGATTTGGTGCCTGCCATGGAGGCTTATGAACAGGTTGCCTATGGATACCTTGATCAATTGCGCGGTGCAGATGCAGGTTACGCAGCGATTTTAATTCCCCAACAACTAATCCAGTCGGCGCGCAGTTTGCCGGATAATCGTTTGGAGGAATGGAAAAATCGCAAAATCCAGAATGCATTAAATTTTGCTGATGTTTATAAAAATGATCCGCGTGCTGTCGTGGTATTAGCGGAAGCCGCAAATGATTTGTTGCAACAAAATCGTTATGTAGATGCAAAAAATATTGCTGAACGTGTGATCGGATGGCAGCCGCCGGCCGAAGGCTCGCTGCTATTTTCAAGCTGGTTGATTCTCGGCCACAGCCGTTTTGAAACCAAAGAATATGCAGCGGCAGAACAAGCCTATACCCAGGTATTAAATTTATTACCGGCTTATGGAAAAACACCGGGCGCACCCACCGCACCACAAGTGCGTGAGCGTATTGCGGCGAGTATTTATCGCCAGGCGGAATCCAGTCTGGAGTTTGGTGATAAAGATGCTGCCATTGCGCAATTGTTGCGTATCACCCAGGTAACGCCGGATACGGAAGTTGCCATCAAAGCCCAATATGATGCCGGTGTGTATTTAATGGATCAGGAAAAATGGACCCAGGCAGAAAATGTGTACAGCTCATTCCGCAAAAAATATCCACAACATGCACTGGCAGCAACGCTCCCGGCAAAAATGGTGTTGATTTACCAAAACCAGAATAAATGGCAGCAAGCGGCAGATGAATTGGTAGTGATGGAACGCACCAGTACGGATCCGGATGTAAAACGACAATCGTTGTATATGGGCGCAGAACTGTATGAAAAATCCGGAAAACGTGCGCAGGCAATTGAGCAATATCAACGTTACGCAACTCAATATCCGCGTCCGCTAGCCAATAATCTTGAAGCCCAGTTCCAGTTAACAGAATTGTATAAAGCGGCAGGTGATCGGGAAAAGCGTAATTTCTGGTTGCAAAATATTGTGAACACACACAATCGCGCTGGTGCCGAAAAAAGTGATCGCTCAACTTATTTGGCGGCCAGTGCGCAAACTGAAATTTCACAGGCCAGTTACGATGAGTTTTCGCGCATTGCGTTAACCTTGCCATTAAAAACTAGTTTGCAACGTAAGCGTGCAGCAATGGAAAAAGCAATTAAAGCACAAGAGCAAATTCTCGCTTACGGTGTAGGTGAATTTACTACCGAAGCCAGTTTCAAAATTGGTGAAGTGTATGCGCAGTTGAGTCGCGACCTTATGAATTCACAGCGACCCAATGATTTGGACGAGCTGGCGTTGGAGCAATACGAAATTCTATTGGAAGAGCAAGCGTATCCATTTGAGGAAAAAGCGATTGAAATCCATCAGACCAATGCCCAGCGCAGTTGGAAAGGTACTTACGATACCGGTGTAAAACGCAGCTTTGATGCGCTCGCGAAATTGTTGCCAGGCCGTTATAACAAAACTGAAGTGCGTTTGGAGGTGAGCGATGAAATTCACTAAGCGCACTTGTTATCTCTTGGCAATTGCAATCGCCCTGACGGGGTGCTCATTATCCACACCAAAACCGCAAAAAACAGAAACTACTCTTCCAACCGCAGCTTCCACTATTGCGCCTGCTGGTGTTTCTATTTTACCGGCGGGGCCAGTGACTCCGAATCCTTACTTGCAAAGTAAGCCTGCGGTTAGCAATGCAGTTGCACAGCAATTTGCGAATGCCACGCGCGCTATGCGTAATAAGCAATGGCAACAGGCAGAAACTTTATTGCAACAATTGGTTGCGCAAAATAACAAATTGTCCGGTGCCTATTTGAATCTGGGCCTGGTATACCGTGCGCAAAAAGAAGGCAAACGTGCGGAGCAAGCTTTTAATGATGCAATTAATGCTAATCACACTAATCTGGATGCCTACAACGAGTTGGCGATTTTGCAGCGCGAAAGCGGACGATTTAGTGACGCAGAGAGCAATTATAAAAAAGCCTTGAGCATTTGGCCCTTCCATGCTGAAAGCCATAAGAACATCGGCATACTTTATGATTTGTATTTGGGCAAAAGTGCGGAAGCCCTTGCACATTTTGAAGCCTATCAACAAATTCGCGGTGACGGCGACAAACAAGTCACCGGTTGGATTGCTGATTTACAGCGGCGATTAGGCATTGCGCCTAAACCTAAAGCTGCACCCGCGGAAACAACGAGTGATGCAACACAAGAAAACACATCTGCCAATGCCGGCGATGAAGAGATAAACGATGAGTAAATTAATTGCCAAAGTCTGTTGGTTAGTGTCGATTATTGTCAGTTTGCCAGTGCTTGCACAGGAACCGGTTAATGAGGTAGCTCCCAACGCGCCCGCAGCTGCAGCGTCGTCAGCGGATAACCAAAAAACGCCGGCAGAAAAAAATAGCGGACAAAAAATAGTACGCGAAGCCAATATCAATTTACGCACGACGGTAACGGGCAATCAGGAACAACCTCGGGTGATGTACATATTACCCTGGCAATCGCCTACCAGCCCGGATTTGGAAATGGAAATGCTGAGCAGTCAGCAAGAATCAGTTTTCGGTCATGTGGAGCGCGAAGAATTTGCGCGCGAACTGGAAGCGACCGATGCGCTGGATGAACTTTAAATAACGCTGGCATAAGCGGCGTTATTGTTTTGAATTTTTAAAATATACCAATTATTGGGTTGAGGATTTTTTATGAGTATGACCGAGATCATTCGTTTTTTTCAGGATGGGGGCGTATTTATGTTTCCCATCGGCATTATTTTAATTGTAGGTCTGGCGATTGTGATCGAACGGTTTATTTTTTTGGGTCACGCCAAAAAATCCAACCGCGATGCATTTGAGCGCATTCTTGCGCTGTTGCATAAGCGCGATTACCAAGGTGCATTGAATTTAGGCAAAACTTCCGATGCATCGGTTGCACGGATTATCAGTGCCGGGTTACTGCGTATGTCGCAATCCAGCCGCCGTGAAGATATTGAATCGGCAATGGAAGAAGGTGTTATGGAAGCGGTGCCACGTCTGGAGCGCCGCACCGGTTATCTGGCTACGCTCGCTAACATTGCAACCTTGTTGGGATTGCTCGGTACCATTCACGGTTTGAGTTCGGCATTTAGTGCAGTTGCTGCTGCTGATCCATCGGAAAAAGCAGCATTGTTATCGGCCAGTATTGCGGTGGCAATGAATGCAACCGCATTTGGTTTATTTACGGCAATTCCATTGTTGTTGGCGCATTCGATGATTCAAAGCCGCACGCTGGAAATTATTGATAGTTTGGAAATGGCTGGTGTGAAGTGCCTGAACATGCTGACCAATGCGCAAGATGCACTGGCAAAACAGCGTGCAGAATCAGCGCATAAACAATAATACCGGGCCCGAGGTAAAACCAGATGCGCCGCTTAGCCAAACGAAATGGTGAGGATGCTGATGTTGATGTAACGTCATTCATCAACCTCGTGATAGTGCTGGTGCCGGTGTTGTTGATGGGAATGGTACTTTCAAAAATTACTGTACTGGATTTGAAATTACCGGACCTTGCCGCCAACCCTGCAGCACCGCAAGAAGAACCGCCCGCGCAACTGGAATTGATTGTGCGCGCAGATTATTTTGATATTAATTATCCGGCTGGAATTCGTTTAAAGAAAATCGATAAAACCGCAGCCGGACAATACGATTATCCAAACCTGACATTGCATTTGCAGGAAATCAAACGCCAGCTTGGTGAGAAAGGCATTACCAAACGCGATATTTATTTGCTGTCAGAAAAAAATGTTGATTACCAAACGTTAGTGCAAGTCATGGACACTGTTCGCTCTTATCGAGCGGTTGTTGCGACATCCGTTGTAAACGCTGAATTATTTCCCGAAGTGTCCCTTGGTGATGCTCCGCCTGTGGGTGAGCAGACCCAGGTGGTAACGCCAGGCGCGGGAGGGCAACCATGAAAAAATCCCATCGTGCAAAACGTATGGAACAACATCGTGGTCGATTGAATCTGGTTCCCAAACTTAATTTGGTGCCACTTATCGATTGTTTTGTGCTGTTGATTTTTTTCTTGTTGATCAACTATTCAACCGATGTAGAAATCCTGCAAACCGATAAAACAGTAAAGCTGCCATTATCGATTTCTGAAACACTACCGGAAGAATCTCTGGTTGTTGTAGTCAATGCTAACGACATTATTTTGGCTGGACAGCGTGTCGGTAGTATTCAGGAAATGATGGCGACTACCAACGGAAAATTTGAGCCGCTGGAAAATGAATTGAAATACCTCGCCAGTAAAGCACCGCCATTGAGCGAAGCGGAAAAGAAAGAAGGCCGTGCTATTACTATTCTGGGAGACCAGGCAATTCCCTACGAGCAGTTGAAAAAAATCATGGCAACCTGCGTCGCGGCGGATTATCGCAATATTGCGCTGGCAGTGATGCATAAAGAAGCTAGTAATACGCCTGCGGGAGGTTGAGATGAGCACATCTAGCATTTCAACCCTGCAACTGCCTTGGGCATTAGCTAAAGATGATGATCGTTTCAAAAAAATTCTGCTGGGATTGCTGGCCGTTTTTTTTGCGCTGGCCATTCCGGTAACCATCGTAAAATTACCGGAGTTGACGCGCGCTGAAAAAGAACAGTTACCACCACAACTGGCACGAGTAATGTTGGAGAAGCAAGAATTACCGGCTCCGATACCGGTTGAGCCTCCAAAAGTGGAAGAGCAAAAGCCGGAAGAAAAATTGCCGGAGCCACCCAAAACGGATGAAAAAATTGTTGAAAAGCCACCGGAAAAAACACCGGTAAAGCCAGCAGAGAAGCCCGTAACAGAACGCCCGCGTACGCAGGGCCAGGCTGTTGCTGAAGCGCGCGAGCGTGCAGCCAACAGCGGTGTTATGGAATTTAAAGATGATCTGGCAGAAATGCGCGAGATGATGCAAACCTCTGCCGTGGAGACGGCAACCACAACGGCGACTAACAGTACGGGTCCTGCTGCCCAGGTAGATAGGGCCATGATTACCAGTGGCGCCAAATCGGGCAGTGGCGGTATTAATACCGCAGCAATGAGCCGTGATACCGGTGGGGTTGCGTTGTCGGGGCGCGAGAACACCAAAGTCAAAAGTGGCCTTGCAGAATCGATTAAAAAAGGCGGAACCGGATCTGGTACCGCAACTGCGGGGAATAGCGACGGGGCTGGTGGTGCAGCGCGTAGCGAAGAAGAAATCCGCAAGATTATGGAGCAGCACAAAGGCGCGATTTATTCGATCTATAACCGCGCTCTACGGCAGAATCCAGCCTTGCAAGGCAAGATGGTGGTGAAGCTTGTTATCGACCCGGGTGGCCGCATTGTTGAAGCCAGTCTGGTTTCCAGTGAGTTGGGTGATGCGGCGCTGGAAAGCAAAATTCTGCAGCGTATCAAGCTGATTACGTTTCCTGCCTCCAATGTTGCGCGGACCACACTCAACCAGACATTTGATTTCCTTCCGCAATAAACGCTATTGCCGCCTCTGCCTAGTTGAGAGGTGGCATCATCCATCTGCTTCACGTGCAGATTAAGCGGTTGCCTCAAAAAGTAAGATTTTTCGGAATTTTGTTGAAACCGGTTACATTTTTGGTGATAATGGTTTCGCTAAGGCCTTTTTACTCATGGTTATTTGTCGGTAATCGGTTACAGATTAGGTGTTTTGTAGTCTCTAATTTCTGTCGCTCCTGCCAGCAATGGTTAGTGATTAATTGTTAAGCCATAGCCCGCTGTTGTGTTTTTTTTACCCCGGCTTGCCGGGGTTTTTTATTTGCGCCCAAGCTAATCCTCCCGCAAAATGCCCTGCACTTCAGCCGCAATCAGCTCGATTTTTTATTTCATATCTCGCCAGGGGCGGCGCTGCGAATTGGGAAACTTCTTATGTCACAAGCATTGCGTGCGGCCGCGAGCCGCCTTGAACGCTGGATTAAAAATGACGCCCTGCCACTTTGGCTGGAGCGTGGAATTGAACCTATCACAAACGCCAATTATGAGCGGCTAACACCGGACGGTGTACCTGATCTTGAGTCCAGCACGCGCGTGCGGGTTCAGGCGCGCCAGGCCTTTTTCTTTGCGGCTGCTTACCATCGCGGTTGGTGTGAACAGGGAAAAACAGTTGCAAAAAATTTACTCGATTTCGTTCAAAGGGTTGCTGCCCATCCAACGGCAGGTGGTGGTTATACCCATTTATTGAATAAAGAGTTTGTTGTTGTAGATACTAAACAGGATCTTTATGACCACGCTTTTTTTCTGCTGGCAAACGCCTGGTGTTATCGCGCGTTTAACGAGCAATCTTATTTGGATGAGGCCGACCAATTAATCGCCCATCTGGATACGCGTTTTGGTTCGATTGTCGGCGGCTGGGTTGAAGGTGATTACGCGTACGCGTGCCGCCGCCAGAATCCCCATATGCATTTATTCGAAGCGTTTCTCGCGCTTTACGATGCTACCGGGAATGCAAAGTATCTCGCGCGCGTTGGCGAATTATTCGCGCTCTTTCAGTCGCATTTTTTCGACGAAACCCACGGCGTGTTGTTTGAGTTTTTTGATGATAACTGGACCCGTTTACCCAATGCGAAAGGTGATACGGTAGAACCCGGCCATATGATGGAATGGGTATGGTTGCTGGATTGGTATCACCGCCGCACTGGCCGCCCTGTAGCAAAATACACCAACGTGCTATATAAGCGCGGGCTGGCAATTGGTATGGATAAATCCGGTTTGCTGTTCGATGCAGTGTCTTACACCGGTGATGTTATTGATCACAATAAACGTTGCTGGGGAATTACCGAATTAATTAAAGCCAGCCTGGTGCAAATTCGCGAAGGCAACGCGGGTGCTGAAGCAATCGCCATAAAAGGTGTGGATGATTTATTTAAATATTATCTGTGCGCATCAACACCCGGTTCTTATGTAGACCAACGTGGTGCAAATGATGAAGTGGTTGTCGATGTTGCTCCCGCCAGTACGCTGTATCATTTGATTGTTGCTGCTATGGAATTAATTGATCATTTTGAATTAGCTGCAAAACAATAATTATGTATTAAAAGTGCATCATTTATTTGGTGATGCACTTTTAAATATAAAACCATTCCTGCTGCTTTAAAAAAAACCCGCATTGCTTATTTATTGAATCCTTATTTGAAAGGATTTTGGCGTCAAAAAAAATCCTGCTTGTTTTACTCCCTTGCGATTTAATCTTTGTTGTCTAGTATACATGTTGTCTAAATAACAACAGCTAGTGAGAGCTTTTTGGTCTTTGTGCAGTATTCCCGATGTTACAGCGCTCTTGTTGCCCAAATGTGCGCAATTTATTTTGCTAATTATTTCTGCCGTATTTCATCGGGAGAAATTAATCGCCATTACTTTTGGAAATTAATTTTTACTTATATCAAGAAAATGGTTTCAGTAGAAAAGGAGCGTGATCGCGATAAATAACGGCCAAATTTATCACTCAAATGAGAGCGAAGCATGAGGCAGGGCCAATAATAGTTAACACAAGGACTTAATATGAAATTTAGATTAATTGCTACAGCTGCTATGGTTTTCGGTTTGGTTTCTGCTGCACATGCAGATACAAAAGTTGCGGAATTTGGTGATCCTGTTTTGGGTAATTCCTGGGGTGGCTGTACTTTTACAAAGACCTATTCAACAGGTGGTGGAGGTTATTTGTTCGATCAATATCAAATTTCATGCCCCACCGGAACCTACTCTGTTGGTGTTACCAAGAACACTTCCACTAGCTGGCCTACTTGTACTTTCTATCCTGGCAGTTCTACTTATTATGCCCAAGGTGATTGCTCAAATTGGCGTGTTTACCTGCGTCCATAATTTGCAATAAGCATTATTTGAGAAAGCCGGTGAATTGATTCATCGGCTTTTTATTTTTTAATTAATCCTTGCTGTTGTAATCTTTCTTGAGTTCTTTGTTGATGCGGTTTTTTTGGGGCCAGTGATGAATGTCATTGATTATTTTAATGGCGATCAAAAGTAACAGCCCCGCAACAGGTTTATTTGGCGCTGCTAATAAAAAGCCTGATCCAATAATGGCGAAGTGAAAAATCATAATGCGCGTGTAGGGAGAAGGTATAAGAATATTGATCTTGATTGCGCATAAAAAACGCGCTACGAATTTGTCGAGCGCGTTCTTATGATCAGGATACTTCCGGGCAAATTACTTTTTTCCCGGCGCTGGCCCGGTACTTTTACGAATAATAAATTCCGTTGGCAATACACATTCGCGTTGGCTTAACGGCTCGCCTTCAATTACTTTCAATAACATGTCCATCGCCATTTTTCCCATTTCTTCTGCAGGTTGGGAAATGGTAGTGAGGCTTGGGTCGGAGTATTTTGCGTAGGCAATATCGTCAAAGCCGGTAACGGAAATATCTTCCGGAATACGGATTCCCTGGTTCTTTAATGTTTGCATCGCGCCAATCGCCATTTCATCGTTCATAGAAAAAATTGCAGTGGGGCGATTTTTCATATTGCAGAATTGGAATGCAGCGTTCAGGCCGGACCACATGGTGAAGTCACCTTCCGCAATCAAATCTTTTTCGAACGGAATACCGGCTTCGGCGATTGCTTCTTTATAACCTTCCAGGCGATCAATGGCATGGGGGTTATCTTTCAGGCCGGAAATAACCCCGATGCGCTTGTGTCCCAGTGAAATCAAATAATTCACCATGCTTTTGGCCGCACCGCGATTGTCGATACGAATGGCAGGACCGGTGGTGTATTCGCAGCCGCACGCATTTACGCAGGGGACATCGGCAGGAATATTGTTCTGGCTTTTTTCCGAGCTGGGACGCAACTGCACTATACCGTCCGCAAGGCGGGTTTCTACGCGGCGGATATATTCCAGTTCGCGCTCGGGGGTGCCACGGGTATCACCCAACAGTACGGCATAACCCTTCTGGTGGGCGCGGTCCTCCAGGGCGCGGATAAATAAGGAGTAGAACGGGTTGGCGATATCCGGTACCAGCACCACTACCGCATAGGCGCGCGCGGAGCGGAAGTTGCGCGCGAGCATATTGGGGCGGTAGCCAACTTCCGCGATGGCTTTGTGCACCTTATCCAGGCTTTCCGGAGACACCTTTTCAGGGTTGCTAAGTGCACGTGAAACGGTGGCAACAGAAACACCCGCCAGGCGAGCGACATCGCGAATATTGGACATAAAAAACAACCTATGGAGAGCTGGCAACCTGCCAGTTGATTTTGAATTTATTGGAGATTTGCTTATTTGCCGGAAAATTTACTACAGCGCGCCAAAAGAGACTAGAAAAAAAACATGTAAACGGTTACATTAGTTGCACATGGCGATGGTTATGGTCGGTTGTGCTATATCTTTGCTGACTACACCGTTGTCGATTGCAGTTCCCCTGAGTCTCAGTCTTTTCCGGTAATCCGGGAGTACAGCACGGATGTGCTGGGCCAGATAAGAAAAGCGATCACAATCGATTTCATAAATTGGCGATCCACATAATAAGTTGGTGTGTGTTCATGAATCTTCCCCTTCTCGATATTGCGATTGTCTTGCTATTTATTTGCTCGACAATTTTTGTAGGTTTTTGGGTTTCCGCGCGCGCATCCAAGGATATGAACAGTTATTTCCTGGGAGGCAACAAACTCAAGTGGTACATGTTGGGTTTATCCAACGCCTCAGGAATGTTTGATATTAGCGGCACTATGTGGCTGGTGTATTTATTATTTGTCTACGGTCTGTCGAGCATTTACATCCCCTGGCTCTGGCCCACCTTTAACCAGATTTTCCTGATGGTATTCCTCGCGACCTGGTTGCGTCGCTCCGGTGTAATGACCGGTGCTGAATGGATTATTTTCCGTTTTGGTGATGATCGCGGCGCACGTTTATCCAACATTATTGTGGTGGCTTTTGCATTAGTGGGTGTGATCGGTTTTCTCGCTTACGGTTTTATCGGCATCGGTAAATTTGCGTCGGTATTTTTCCCGTGGAAACTCTCTGAAGATCCGCACATGAACGATGTGTATTACGGTTTGGTCATGACCGTTATCACCACCTTTTACATTATTAAAGGCGGTATGTTCTCGGTGGTATTTACTGAAGTATTCCAATTTATTGTGACCACGATTGCGAGTATCGGTGTGGGTATTGTGGCGATACACAGTGTATCGCCAGAAATGATTGCCGCCGTTGTACCACCGGGGTGGGACAGCATTGCCGTTAATTGGAATCTGAATGTGGATTGGGCTGGTCGCCTGGATGCGGCGAATGAAAAAATTTCGGCTGATGGTTATTCACTCTTTGCCATCTTTTTCATGTTGATGTTGTTCAAAGGCTTTTTGTTGAGCCTCGCTGGCCCTGCACCAAACTACGATATGCAACGTGTTCTCTCCACTCAATCGCCGCGCGATGCTGCCAAGATGAGCGGTTTTGTAACTGTAGTTTTAATGTTCCCACGTTACATGTTGATCGCCGGTTTAACCGTACTGGCGCTCGCTTTCTTCATGAATGATTTGCGCGCGATGGGATCGAATGTCGACTTTGAACAAATACTGCCGTTTGTATTGAAAAATTATATTCCCAGCGGTTTGCTTGGTTTATTAATTGCCGGGTTACTCGCTGCATTTATGTCGAACTTTGCTGCCACAGTCAATGCCGCTCCGGCATACGTAGTGAATGATATTTACAAGCGTTACATCAATCCTAACGCCGAGCCAAAACGTTACGTGTATATGAGTTACATAGTGTCGTTGTTATTTATTGTGATCGGTGTTGCGCTCGGCTTTTTTATTCCGAGTGTGAATACGGTATTGCAGTGGATTGTTAGCGGGCTCTACGGTGGTTACACCGCTTCTAACGTACTCAAGTGGTACTGGTGGCGATTCAATGCCTACGGTTATTTCTGGGGCATGTTAGTGGGTATTGTGCTGGCCTTGTCGCTCGCTATACCGCAAGCAAATACTGCTGTGGCACATGCGCTGGGTGTTTTTGGATTGCAGTTGGACAAAATTGATTTTATCTACGCCTTCCCCTGGTTGTTGGTAATTTGTCTGGTTACCTGTGTAGTGACGTCATTGATCACTGCGCCATCCGATATGGACGTATTGAAAAAATTCTATTTGAAAGTGCGTCCGTGGGGATTCTGGGGGCCGGTGCATGAGCAATGTTTGCAAGAGCATCCACAGTTAATAAAAAACACCAACTTCCTGCGCGATATGGTGAATGTGGTTGTAGGAATTGTGTGGCAAACCTCCCTGGTGGCGGCGCCGATTTTCCTGGTGATCCAGCAATACGACAAGTTCCTTATGGCGATGGGGCTGGCAGCAGTCGGCGCGCTGTTCCTGTGGAAAAACTGGTATCGCCATTTACAGGATTATCCAGCGGATATTCCACCCGCCTTGCTCACCGGCACTAAAGACGAGCACTTGTTAACAAAATCCTGATAATTATTTTTTGATTGCGGTGTGGTTTGCCCCCCACCGCAAAAAAATAACAGTCAGTGTAATCGATTACGTAAAAAGCATGCCCAGGCATGCTTATCGGGCGACCATTATTTGACTCATTGGAGTAAACAATATGAGCAGCTTTAACGAACAAGCCAAAGCGTTGTTGCAACAACATGAAGCGTTGGTGAGCAAGAAAAATAACAAGAGAACTAACGGTAACGGCATTTACGATTGCTATGAAAATCCGATTCTCACTGCCGATCATGCCCCGATTTTTTGGCGTTACGATTTAAATGAAAAAACCAATCCGTTTTTAATGGAGCGCCAGGGGGTGAACGCCGCATTTAATTCCGGCGCGCTTTATTGGAATGGTAAATATGTTTTAGCGGTGCGCGTTGAAGGCGTTGATCGCAAATCTTTTTTTGCAATCGCTGAAAGCCCGAACGGCATCGACAATTTCCGCTTTTGGGATTACCCGATTACCCTGCCGGAAACGGATCGCCCCGACACCAACGTTTACGACATGCGTTTAACTGCGCATGAAGACGGCTGGATTTACGGTTTGTTCTGCACCGAGCGCAAAGATTTAACGCGCCCGGAAGATACCTCTGCCGCTGAAGCACAATGTGGTATCGCGCGTACCAAAGATTTAAAAACCTGGGAGCGATTGCCCGATTTGATTACCTACTCTGGCCAGCAGCGCAATGTGGTTCTGCACCCTGAATTTATCGATGGCAAATACGGCCTGTACACTCGCCCGCAGGATGGCTTCATCAGTGTAGGCGGTGGCGGCGGTGTGGGTTGGGGGTTGACTGAAACCATGACCAACGCTGAAGTAAAATCGGAAGTGATTGTTGATCCAAAAATTTATCACACCATCAAAGAAGTCAAAAATGGCCAGGGTCCCGCACCGATTAAAACGGCGGAAGGCTGG
Organism: Cellvibrionaceae bacterium; assembly: GCA_021151825.1. Taxonomy (GTDB): domain Bacteria; phylum Pseudomonadota; class Gammaproteobacteria; order Pseudomonadales; family Cellvibrionaceae; genus Cellvibrio. The sequence goes on along the minus strand of JAGKWQ010000001.1, from coordinate 935,007 downwards.
TTGCATTTGGCGCACGGTGTACGCAATACCGCCGCCGGTTTGCGTTATACGCTGTATATGTTTATGACTGAGCTGGAGCGCCCCTGGGTTATCAGCCATCGCCCGGCTGGCCATTTTATTGCGCCCCATGGTGCGGAGCGCGTTGGTGATGTTTCCAACGTAACTTTTTCCAATGGCTGGATTGTGAATGAAAAAAATGAAGTGTTTATTTATTACGCTTCGTCAGACACACGCATGCACGTAGCTACCAGCACGGTTGAAAAATTGATTGATTACTGCAAAAACACACCGGAAGACGGCTTGCGTTCTGCTGCCTCTGTGGCGGTGCGCAACGAATTGATCAGTGCCAATTTAAAAGTGCTGAAGGATTTGGTGTAAGCGCATGAATGCAGTGGTATTACCAGCGCGGTTTACACCTTTGCCGCAAGAGTTTCATGCGGAATTAATTGCGATTGCTGATTGGTGGGTGAAACACTCACCCGATCAAGCGCAAGGTGGTTTTTACGGCGAAATCGCAGTGGATAATCAACCGGTAAAAAACGCGAGCAAAGGTATTATTTTAAATGCACGCATTCTCTGGTTTTTCAGTGAGGTGGCGTTAGCGGTTGATAATCCGAATTATCGTCGTTGCGCCCAACGCGCTTATGATTATATCGCCGCGCATTTTGTGGATAATGAATTTGGTGGTGTGTATTGGGAGTTGGATTCAACCGGCAAACCGATCAACACCAAAAAACAAATTTATGCCCAGGCGTTTACGATTTACGCACTGTGCGCCTACTACCAATTATCGCAAGATGAACAGGCATTACAGTTAGCACAATCCTGTTTTGCATTGGTTGAGCAGCACGGTATTGATCGTGAGCGCGAAGGCTATCTGGAAGCATTCACCCGCGAGTGGGGGCTGATTGAAGATCTGCGCTTGAGTGAAAAAGATTTGAATTATCCCAAATCGCAAAACACCCATTTGCATGTTCTCGAAGCTTACACGCGTTTATATAAAGTGGATGCGCGCGCAGAAGTCAAAGCAGCGCTGCGTTACAACATTGAGATGTTTGATAAATACATGATCGATAGAAATACGCATCACCTGCGTATGTTTATGGATCTGGAGTGGAATGATTTTTCACCCGGCTATACCTATGGTCATGATATCGAAGCCAGTTGGTTAATCGCACAGGCGTTGGAATCTTTGGGTGACGAAGCCTATATCAAAGCCTTGACGCCCACCTTGATTAAGGTTACGGAAATCACCTTGAACGAAGGAATCGGCCTGCAGGGGCAAGTGTTGGACTCTTACGATTTCGCCACTAAAACGGTGAACGCCGATACCGTCTGGTGGGTTCAGGCAGAAGCATTGGTAGGATTTCTTTACGCGTATGCGACTACTGGTGATACGCGTTATTTCGAAGCAGCAAAAAATGCCTGGGAATTTATTAAAACCTATCAAATTGATCACAACAATGGCGAATGGTTTTGGCTATCGAGTTTACAAGCATCAACCAGTGAACCCCATTACAAAGTCGGTTTTTGGAAATGCCCTTATCACAACGGGCGTGCGATGCTGGAAGCAATTCGTTATCTGCAAAAAATAGCCTGATGCTTCCGGCTGTTTTTTACTAAGGAAAAACGACAGCTGTTAACGTACGGTTGTCGTTTTTTAATTTGGAAAACAACAAAAATGCATAGTGTTAGCATGCAGGCAGTAAAAGGATGTTCTGCTAAATTTACTACATTTAAAAGCACTAACAACGGGTAATTCGTATGAAAAAAATAAAACACATTGGCGCTTTTGCGTTGCTATTTTCTGTTTGCTTGAGTTTTGTGGGGTGCTCTACCGGTGCGCCAAAATCGGTGCCACAGCAAGATTTTGTAAAAGTGAACGGCACTCAATTTGAAAAATCGGGTAAGCCTTATTACATCGCGGGTACTAATATGTGGTACGCCGGTTATTTAGGGGCAACTACCCAGGTTGGCAACCGCGCACGTCTGGCAAAAGAGTTGGACAATCTCAAAGCATTGGGCGTAAACAATTTGCGTGTGCTAGCGGTATCAGAAAAAAGTGATATCAATTCTGTGGTGAAACCCGCAACCACTAATGGCTTTGGTAATTACGATGAAGAATTATTAAAAGGCCTGGATTATTTGCTGGTCGAAGTTGCCAGGCGCGATATGACTGTGGTGCTCTATTTAAATAATTACTGGCAATGGTCGGGCGGTATGAGTCAGTACATGAGCTGGGTTGATGGCACGCCGATGCAAGACCCTAACGTCACCAAAGACTGGGAAGGTTTTATGGCACGTTCTGCCAGCTTTTATCAAAGTGCAAAAGCCCAGGAAGAATTTCGTAAAACCGTTAAAAAAATCATCACTCGCGTAAACACCGTCAATGGTAAAGCCTATGTGGATGATGCCGCTATTATGTCCTGGCAATTGGCTAATGAACCGCGCCCTGGTAATAACAGCACTACTGCAGAAGAAAAACAAATTTATGTCGATTGGATTAATGGCATTACCGCATACATCAAAGAACTCGATCCCCATCATTTGGTGAGCACTGGCAGTGAAGGTTTAATGGGGTCGGTGAGAGATGAAAAACTTTTTATCGATGCGCATTCTGGCAAACATGTAGATTACCTGACTTATCACATGTGGATTCGTAATTGGGGCTGGATCGACAAAAACAATTTTGCCGGCACCTGGGATGCGGGCTGGGCCAAAGGTGAAGATTATTTAACATCCCATATTGCGATTGCGAAACAAATTGGTAAACCAATTGTGTTGGAAGAGTTTGGTTTGGACCGCGATGCTGGTGCGTATGATATTAAAACCACTACCAACGTGCGCGACCAGTTTTATAAACAAGTCTTTGATGTGCTCTGGGGGCCAATGCAAAAAGGCGAGCCTATCGCCGGTTATAATTTCTGGGCCTGGAACGGCAGCGCACGTACTACGCGCGCGAATTACTGGTGGCAGGAAGGCGATGATTTGATGGGCGATCCGCCACAAGAAGAACAAGGTATGTATGGCATTTATGATTCAGATGCATCGACCATTGCAATTATCAAAGCATTTAACACCAAAATCCAAAGTTTGAATCAATAATACTGGATGATTGAAAAAGTAAAAAACTGCAATTCAGATTGCAGTTTTTTTTGTAAATCCGCTAATTTATATGATTAGTAATATCCAATAAATTTTTATAAAAAATGACACCATCAGGTACTCACCCATGACAAAAAAATTATTTATCCATCTTGGCTTTATCGCCTCGTTATTGCTGGGTGCGCATGCACATGCGCAAAAATTTGAGCAGCTCGCCAAAACACCACAACTAGGTTGGAACAGCTGGAATACTTTTGGTTGTAACGTGGATGAAAGTATGATTCGCGAAATGGCCGATGCGATGGTTTCGTCGGGCATGAAAGACGCGGGTTATGAATATATTAATATCGACGATTGTTGGCACGGTGAACGCGATAAAAATGGTTTTATCCAAGCGGATAAAAAACATTTTCCTTCCGGCATCAAAGCGCTGGCAGATTATGTCCATAAAAAAGGTTTGAAACTCGGCATCTATTCTGACGCAGGCAACACCACTTGCGCAGGCCGTCCGGGCAGTCGCGGTCACGAATACCAGGATGCGATTACTTACGCGAGCTGGGGTATTGATTACGTGAAATACGATTGGTGCGATACCAAAGATATCAATCCGATTTCTGCATATTCAACAATGCGCGATGCATTGCACAAGGCCGGTCGCCCGATTTTATTCAGTATTTGCGAATGGGGCGATAACAAGCCTTGGGATTGGGCCAAAGATGTTGGTCATTCCTGGCGCACTACAGGCGATATTTATCCATGCTGGAATTGCGAACACAACCACGGTTCCTGGTCATCATGGGGCGTGTTGCCCATCCTCGACAAGCAAGCTGGTTTACGTAAATTTGCGGGCCCTGGCCACTGGAATGATATGGATATGATGGAAGTGGGCAACGGTATGACCGAAGATGAAGACCGCGCACATTTTTCATTGTGGGCCATCATGGCATCGCCACTGATTACTGGCAATGATTTGCGCAGCATGAGTGATGCCACTAAAAAAATCCTCACCAACAAAGATATGTTAGCGATTAATCAGGACAAGCTTGGTGTTCAGGCCATGAAATGGATTGATGACGGCGATATTGAAATTTACGTGAAGGCATTGGAAAAAGGTGAGTTCGCATTCCTGTTCCTGAACCGCGATGATGTCGCACGCGATTACACCCTGGACTGGGCTTTCCACTACATGAAAGACGATCTTTTCAAACACGAAATTTTCTTCGATAAGAAAAAATTCAACTGGCGCGATATCTGGAATGGTAATAAGGGGTCCACGACAGAAAAGTTTGTTACCAAAATCCCTGCGCACGGTGTAGTGGTATTACGTTTAACACCACAATAAATATTTAATGAAATTATAAAAAAACCGGCATTTGCCGGTTTTTTTATGTGGAAAATATTTGCTATTTCATGCCTGTTTCAAATTTAAGCCGCATTGTCTGATAACACTACACAATTTCGCCCCATATGTTTGGCGCGATAAAGCGCTTGATCGGTGCGGTGAAAAAGATCGTCAAAATTTTCCTGTGCGACGGCAACCCCTAACCCCATGCTCACAGTAATTGAAATAGTATCTTCGTGATGGGCAACATTCATTGATTCAATCGCAACGCGGATTTTTTCTGCAATTAATAATGCTTGCTGGGCGTTAGTGTTTTCACAAAACAAAATAAATTCTTCGCCGCCCCAGCGGATAAAACGATCAGTCGTACGGGTGTTTTTGTGAATCACCTGCGCGGTTTCGCGCAGTACTGCATCGCCAGCATCATGGCCGCGGCTGTCATTAATCCGTTTGAAATTATCAAGGTCGATAATCATTAGCGTAGTGTTAGCCAACATTTTTCCATTAGGGCTGCGCTGGCTCATTTCGGCGGCAAAGCCATTGCGATTCAGTGCGCCGGTAAGTGCGTCGGTATTGGACAACAATTTGTAGTGTTGCGATTCTTGTTGCAAATCATTGGAGTAATGCGCGAGAGTTGATAAGCGCTGCGAATCATTGCGAATTCGCCGCTCTTGCGCAATTAAATGGCGTGCGATAAATAACAGGTTGGACGTAAGCCAGATAATTGCCACACCGAGATACCATTCATCGGCGGGGAGTAGCTCATCGTAGACATCAATATATTCCAATTGAATTCTATGCTCACCAGCGGCAATCGGCGGCACCAAATCAATACCAATATCAACCGTATTGTTCATCGCTATTTTATTTTTTTCGGCAGCGGCGGGAGTTTGTGTATTGGAAAAAAGGTGATCGTTTGTGACGCCCCAACCATGGTTATCAATAACGACCGCCGCGCTGGTTTCTGTAGCGAGAAAGCTCACCTCAAGCCCTCGCAATGTTTCGCGGAATTTATCGTTGGATAATGCCGGACGAAAGCTGTGCATTTTCAAACGCAAGCGCTGGTTATTTCCGTGATAATTTATTTTCAGCTCCATGCGTTGGTATTGTGAATAATCAAGGTTGTTGGGGACTTGCTGAAAATTAATGCTCAACCCACAATAGGGCAATTCAATGCCCCCGTCAGTCGCACTACAAGTAAAACTATACTTATCCTGATCCACCCATTCTGCCCGGGTTTTTCCACCATTTTGAGCATCAAAAAATAAATGGGATTGGCTGCCGGCAGCAGGCAAGATGCGCTCTTTTTTTTCAGGTAAAACAAAATAGGCAAGCACTGCCAGCAGCGCCAGCAAGGTAGAAATTATGATCAGGCGGTACAGTGGAATCAGCGATGACTGTGTTGTTGTTATCTGCATTAGTGGCTCCAGATTCGGATACCCACAAGTGTAGACCATCTCTTTCGCTTTTAAATGCATGCGCAATCCGTTTTCAAAAACGCGCCCGCCACGTTTTGAAAACAGTAAATAACCGTAAATTCCGCGCGATTTCGTTTATAGTGCGGGTTTGGTCTACACCTCTTTCAAGGGAGAAATCCGGTGCAGCTTTTTGCTTACAACCCCATTGGCCAGCCCGATGAGTTATTGGTTTGGGTCGGAATTGTGGAGGCATATCCACCGCCTCCTGTGACGATTGAGATTTTTGGTAATCCGGTTAGCGCGGAGCTGTTGCCGCCCGGGTTTGAACCCTTGGGCGATGAGGTGTGTGATGCACGCGGTAATCCACTGAATCATCGTGCGCTATTCCGATTGCAATGGCCGGAGACTGATGAGCGTTTTCAAATCACAGTGCGTGTTGCGAATGCGAAAACAACGCTTACCAGTCGCCGCCCGCCTGCGCATTTACCGGTAAAAACCGCAGAGAGTTTTAATTTGCTGTTATCTTCCTGTTATTACCAACCCAATGATAAGAGCCGCGCACTCGCCGATTTTATCCGAGCGATTAAGCCGTCTCCGGATTTCACTTTTCTTGCGGGTGATCAGGTTTATCTTGATTTACCGTCACAACAAAATTTACCGGGCAATAAAAAACGTCTTGCTCAGGCATTGGGAAAAAAATATTACGCCAACTGGTTTTCTACCTCGCTGGGGCAACCTGGGCTTGCCCATGTATTAAGTCATGGTCCGGTGCTTTGTGTGCCGGATGATCATGAGTTCTGGAATAATTTCCCGCTCTATCAAGTGCAATTGGGTAACACCCACGATGATCAGGATCGTGCGAATTGGCAAGAGCTTGCGCAGCGTTTATATGAACGTTACCAAATGTCGCCGGCGCAAGCGCGCGGATTTTTTCGGCAGGATATTGAACCGCTGAGCATGTTATTTCTCGACGGCCGTACCCAGCGCGATGCAGTGGGTGACCGAATGTTTAGTAATGCAACCCATGTAGCGATTGAGCAATGGGCACAAGATTTGGTTGCGCGCAAAAAAAATAATCAGGCGGCGGTTGGATTATTGAGTTCCGGCCAAGCGTTATTAGTAGAGGAACCGGGGCGCTGGGCGCGTAAGCTAGCCGATATGGAAATGCCTAACTACAAGGATTTTCCGGTACTAACCCGTGCACTAACAGCACTTTTCGAGTTTGAAATTCCAGTGATCTATATCACTGGCGATGTGCATTGGGGGCGCATTGTTGAAGGTGTAAACCAGAAGGGGAAAAAATTATTTTATGAAGTGATCGCCTCGCCCTCGCGCCTTATTGATACTGCATTTAGCGATCAAAAAAACGAATTAAAAAATGCATGGCACAGTCTCTTCGGGGATGGAAAATCCTTCCCTAAACATCCTGATGCACCTTGTGATTTAGCGGGAATCAAGATGGGTAATCTTAACCTGGTCACCAAACATCAGCAGCAAGGGGATCATGTGGCATTGCTGCGTTTCCACGCTATCGCTGGCGGGCTTGAATTCAGTGTTGATTATATCTGTACCGACCCCGACGAAAAAAAGCGGCGGGTATATTCATCGACACAAGGCCCTTTTAAATTGCTGGGCTTTTAACTTGCCGGGTTTTTACTCATTGTCATTTTGTTGCGCCTTCACTAATTTCAGCTATCTCTTGAGGAAAGGATAATGATCAAACAAACACTCTCTACATTCTCCGTGTCACGGGTAAAAAGCGACATACAAAAACTGGAACGTGACAAAGAAAACAATGCGCAATGGTTGAAGCGCGCCTATGAAAGTTTTGCATTGGATGACGCCAATAACTGGAGCTTTGTTGTGTTAGCCGGTGACAAGGATATCGCCTCATTTCGTATTCGCGTTGCGCAGTCCCATTTGCGTGGCGATATGCTGCCATCATTTTGGTCTGATTGTGCGTTGCTCAAAGTAGTGAAGGGGAATTTTTCAACGGCAAAATTTTATAATCTGCCGTTGTTCCAGCCAGCGTTTGAATCTTACGCTCCTGCGCGCAATGGTTTGGTTGAGTTGTCGATAAATAAATTGCCTGATTATCCAAACCTCGCATTGTTGGCGATTCCGGTTGAGCAAAATAAAATCCTCAACTCACTCAGCGAATACAAAATATCACGCGTTAGTTACGACGCAGTAGAAAATATTCTACCGTGGCTCGCTTTCGTATGGGGTGCAGGCAATGCGGCTAACCCGTTAATCCAGCAAATTGGTTTTCCATCGGCTATGATGCTGAATCAATTATTCAGCGTGAATAATTTTGATTTGGCGCCTGGCGTCAATGCCAATTTATCAACACCGGAAACCTTTTGGAGCGGGGTGAAATACTGGCAAGATTATTACAGCAAAACCCAGCAAAATGGTTTGCTACCAAAAGCGCGTTACGTGATTGATCATATGTACGATATTGATGAACATTAAGTAACTATTCGTGTGATGAAAACCAATAAAAAAGCCAGCAACGTTGCTGGCTTTTTTATTGGTAATGATGCGATTTTTTGATGTTACTTTTATCCTGCTATGCAGATCTATTCTTCGTCTGGCGTTAACGTCAATTCAATCCGATTATTATTTTGTGCAATGGTATTCCAATCGCGAGCGCTAACGGTAGGAATGCGTTCAGGATAGGAATCCGGGCCTTCTGCAGCGTTGATAACAATGCGCAAAGTGGAATTTACCGCGCGAGTTAAATTGCTGAGAACTGCGTTGGTTTCGCGCGTGTATTCATCCATAACACGTTCCAGCATATAAATTTCGCTGGAGAGCATGCAATCACCCAGTGTGCCTTCGGGTTTGGCGAGTTGGGCCATGCCCATATTGTCTATCGATACACAAAAGTTACCCACAAAAATAGTGATGGTCGCAGTGCCCTTAAAACCATTGCTGGCAATGCGGTGTAATAACTCGTGCAAACGCAATACCGGTTTTGGGTCGATGGTGTTTTGTTTAAAGGTGAGTGCACCGCTTTGGTTGAAAGTCCAGGCGAGGTCTGCAATAAAATCATTGTTTCTGGTTATTGTGAGCGACGGTTGTGTGCCAATTCCTGCATTCTGCATTGCAGGGGAAATTAATTCCGGTTCGCGATTTACCTTGGTGGAGACATCTTGTAGCTGTCTGCCTAATTGCTCCTGGACTTGTGTGCTGTTATTTAGCTGCTGGCTTATTTGCACTAAAAAATAAGCAATCACTAGCAGCGCGGCGATAATCACTAATGCAGTAGTGATCGGCCAACCCTTATTTGTTTTTTGAATAAGTTGTTCCGTTTCCGGTGCTGGCAGTGCCGTCGGTGCAACAGCTGCTTGTTGCTGATGCAAAATATCATTGAGTTCTTCGCGTAAATTTTTGCGTAAACCTTGCAACTCCCGTACGACCCGCGAGGTAATAAAACGGCGGTTATCTTCCAGCGTGTGTTCCATATGGCTCAAGCGCAATTCCAGGTTGCGTGCTTGTTCCAGTGCAGCGGGATTGGGGGCACGGCGCTCGATGCGATGAGTATTAATATCAGTCACTTTATTTGCCGCCGCAATTAATTCCGCACTTTCAATTTGATCGGTGCGTGCATCCTGCTGTTCACCTTGATAAATATGAATCGCTTCCATCACCTTGGATAAATCAGTGGCATTGATGGTGTCTTTGCTTACCACATCCAGTGCACCCAGTGCACGCGCCTGGCTGGTGTACACATCGCCACTTTGGGCGGTGTACATAATGACCGGCACCATCGCGGTTTCCGGATGGGATTTAATAATTTGCAGCGCGCGAAAGCCGTCCATACCCGACATGGTGTGATCCATAAAAATCACGTCGGGGACATTGTGGGCCAGGTAACGCAAGGCAGCTTCACCGGAGTCAGCGACGTCTATATCCAGCGGATAGCGGCGCAACATTTTTTTAAGGCGGTATTGGGCAGTTGTCGAATCGTCAACAATCAGGGCGCGTTTGTTAGCCATGGTCGGGTCCCGCAGTCGGTATTATTGGTGGCGATTATTATGGTGATGATGTTATTAGTCTGATGATGATCGTTATTTGTTCAAAAGGATACCAAAGAATTGGATGCCAGTGGGCAACCCAAATCACAACCCGGCCAGGGTTTTCTTGGATTTTTTTAACCGCGTGAGAAAAATGCGATAGCTGCCGCAATCCAGCCGGTGATGGCGAGGAATTTCCACACTTTATCGGGATGGGTTTCCATTAAAGGTTGCGCGCGCGGGCTGAGCCAGTTGGGGTTGGGCCGTTTTAAATCCTGTTGCCATTCGCTCAGGGCTTCATAGCGATGGGCAGGATTGATACTCAGGGCTTTTTCCAGCGCCTTATCCAGCCAGTAAGGCACCAGCGGATTGTGTTTCATGGCGGAAATGTAGGTGAGCTTCTGGAAGCTTTTTAACTCCATGGCTTTGCTGTAGGCGCTGCCGTAGGGCATTTTGCCGGTGAGCATTTCGTAGCACAGCACTGCAAGTGAAAATTGGTCCGATGCTTCACTGGCACTACCGCCGTAACGATATTCAGGGGCGGAATAATCGAGCGTGCCCAGAATATTATCGCGCGTGAATGGCGTACCCGCTTCTTGCACGCCGGCGACCCAGCAAGAACCGAAATCTACAATCATGGGTCCTTTACCGCTGATTACGATATTGTCTGGCTTGATATCCTGATGCAGCGTTTCCTTGCGATGGAAAGCGCGTATACCGCGAATTAAACCTTCGGTGAGTTCTACTGCATCCAGTATTGATAAAATCCCTCGCTCTTTTAATAACTGGGTGAGTGTGGGGCCGGGAATATATTCGGTGAGGTAATACAAGCAGGAGCGCGCTTCAGACGCGGGAATAACGCGCACCACGGCCGGGCTGTGAATACGTGCACCAATCCAGGCTTCCATCACAAATCGCTCAATAAATGCTTTATCATCCTGATAAAGTTCCGAAGGCGTTTTCATCACCAGCAAATTATTTTTTTCGTCTTCGACGAGATACACCTGGCTGCGTGTCGATTCATGCATAATTTTTTTGATACGCAAACCATCCAGGCTTTGGCCCGGTGACAGCACTGGCGGAAATGGCAAGCGCGACAATACTTGCACCGCATCGTCTTGCCCCGCCATGCCCAGGTTTTCCACACGCAATACCTGAATGCTTAAATTGTCTTCGCTGTTATGTTGCAGTGCGAGCGGTAATGCCTCGTTGACAAGCTCATCCAGGTTATCGCGGTGATTGAAAATGAAGGTTTTGAATTCCTGTGCAGGAATGGCTTCGTGAATACCATCGCTGGTTAAAATAAAAATATCACCGCGCTGCAACTCCAGGCTGTGCATATCCACTTCCAGATAAGGATCGGCGCCCATAGCGCGACTTAAATGGGTAGTGTGTTTATCGATGCGCTGGGTGTGGTCGCGGGTGAGTAGTTCGAGGGTGTTATTGCGCAGGCGATAAACGCGAGTGTCACCCACGTGAAAAATAAATCCGCTATCACCTTTTAAAATTAACGCAGAAAATGTGGTGAGATAACCTTCGCCATAAATGGAATTCTGGCTACGCCCCCACAAGCTGGAATTCAAACTCTGGATTACCCGCACGGCAGATTGTTGGGTGCGCCAGGTATCCGGTGTTGCGTAATAATCGTTAAGGAACCCGGCGATGGCAGTTTGGCTGGCTTCACGCGCGGCTTTGCTACTGCTGACACCATCGGCGATGGCAATGGCGATACCTTTGGTCGTTAATAAATTTCCTTCAGGAAGACGCGCTCCCACAGTGTCCTGGTTTTCCGGCTTGCGGCCTGCGTCGCTTTTTTGCGCGAAGGAAATTTGCAGAACTGATTGCAGGTGATCCATATTAATTGTCTTTGATTGCGAGAATGTGCAAAGCAACGAATAGTATTCAATTTAAAGCACGCCGTGAATACATCCATGTAGACTCGAATCGGCGTCCAGCCTCATACGGTTTTAAATCAAATACTATTCTTTGTTGCCGAGACTGTAAAAAAATTGCCGACAGCAACGCTGTCGGCAACACGATCATAATGTATTAAGAATCAGAAAGTTAACTTACTTCAATACGATGCAAAGAACCATCTTCATTTACTTCTACCACATGGCCTTTGGGTTCTTTCAAAAATTGCACGAACACCAAACCAATTGCGGCCGCGCCGGCAAGCATAAAAAAGAAGCTTTGGATATCAATAAACGTATTCATCGTCAGGAAAAACAGCGCGCCGGTATTACCGTAAGCACCGGCAAGGCCCGCGATTTGGCCGGTCATACGGCGTTTGATTAACGGCACTACTGCAAACACAGCGCCACAGCCGGCTTGTACAAACAGCGAGCAAATAAACACCGCCGCAAATGCAAGGTATAGCGGCCAGCTGGCATTGATTTGTGACAGCAATAAATAACCTGCAGCAACACCGGCCAGAATTAATGTCATGCTCAAGCGGCGACCAAATTTATCACTCACCCAACCGCCGCCCGGGCGCGCCACCAAATTCATAAACGCAAAAGAACCCCCGAGCATCGCCGCCTGGGTTACGCTTAAACCGGCAAAGGTAGTCATAAAGAATGCGGGCAATACTGATACTACTGCGATTTCAGAACCGAAGGTGGCGAGATAGGCCCAACTTAAAATTGCGACTTGTTTGAACTCGTATTTATCGTGTTCTGCGGCGCCGTTTTTCAACATATCTTTATTAACGCGATAAATTTGTGAAAATTGAAAGATGAATAATCCGAGTAAAATTACATACAACACATAGGCTGTAGCATCGCTTAATAAACCGAGATTGGCAGGCGACATTTTCCACGCTAGTACAGCGAGGATTAAATACATAGGCACATTCATGATCACGTAAAACACGAAATCTTTTTTGCTGCTCACTTCCAAACCACCGGATTTTTTGGGTTTGAAATAGGTTGAACCTTTCGGGGTGTTGCGCACGGTTAAATAAAAAGCCACACCGTAAATCATCGCAATGATTGCTGCGGTGCCCATCGCATAACGCCAGCCATCAACACCGCCAAATACATGAATTGCTAAAAATGGCAACGTGAAACCGGCAGCGGCAGCACCAAAATTTCCCCAGCCACCATAAATGCCTTCCGCCAAACCAACTTGACGCGCAGGAAACCATTCACTGACCAAACGAATACCAATCACAAAACCGGCGCCGACAAAGCCTAATAAGAAACGAAAGAGCGCGAGTTGTTCGTAAGTTTGTGCTGAGGCAAATGCAATTAATAACAAGCCGGAAAAAATCAGCAACACCGAATAAATGGCGCGCGGGCCAAATTTATCGACAAGGCTGCCCACCACAATACGTGCCGGAATAGTGAGTGCAACGTTTAAGGTTAAGAGCGCGGCCCATTGTTGTGGCGACATATTAAATGATGCGGTGATCAAAGGTTTTAGCGGCGGCAAGCTAAACCACATTACGAAGGTAAGAAAAAATGCGAACCAGGTGAAGTGTAAGGTCGCGACGGATTTGTTAGAAAAATCCAGCAGTTTTAAATGGTGTGAGCTCATGGCATGGGTTCCGGCAAATTATTCAGCATCAACAGAGAATGCACTGCAATAACTCAGGGGCTGCTCTGTAGTAGAAAGCGCTGCAGCTTTCAGGGAAGGTTTTGCAACGGCTATGCCAAACCACTGCCATGGCAGTACTGAATCATAATTGGTGCTCTAAAGGTGTTGTTATGCAGTAGAAAGATGCATTAAGTGCATCAGGCATTCATTTTTGTGCGCCAAATGAACGCCTTAAAATCAATATTTGATTCCGAATGGTGCATTTCTCCGGATAAATAATGCGGCGCCCTGTTTTGATAATAAAAACATTCGAGTGTCATGCATTTGCAATGTGAGTGCCTGCTGGTGAAGCAGCTATTTGCAAATAATTCGAAAGAAGGCAATAAAAGATTGAGTATTTTCAGGAACTGGCACTGATCAGATAGCCAAAGTGGTGCGAATCTGGTTTTTGGTTATGCACCGGTATGAAAAAATATAACGGTGCGCACCGCTCTAAAGTTGTGCATTTTTGTATGAAATTCGTCGGGGTTTTAATCTGGTGCATTAAATTTTAATGAAAAATAATAGATCCCGTTTTTGTGGCTTGGTTATTGCTGAAAGCGCCTCATGAATAAACCTTGAGGTTTGGTGATGAGTAAAAATAGTGCAAAACTGAATTTGTTATCGTTTGTGGGTAAAACAAGGATCTTGCACCTGACCTGGATTGCATTCTTTATTACCTTTTTGGTGTGGTTTAATCACGCTCCGTTATTGGTAGCAATTCAGGCCAGTTTTGGATTGACCGAGCAGCAAGTGAAAACCTTATTGATTTTGAACGTTGCGCTGACCATTCCGGCGCGCATCGTTATTGGTATGTTGGTGGACTCATTTGGGCCGCGTAATATTTATTCCCTGCTATTAATCGTCACCGGTTTTCTCTGCTTGTTTTTTTCGCTCGCCACCAGTTTTGAAACACTGGCGCTCGCGCGTTTTTTATTGGGTTTTGCAGGCGCGGGATTTGTGATTGGCATTCGCATGATTAGTGAATGGTTTCCTGCGCGTCAGATGGGTTTGGCAGAAGGTATTTATAAAGGCTTGGGCAATATAGGTTCAGCCGCTGCGGCAATTAGCTTACCTACTGCCGCGCTGTTGCTTGGTGGTGATGACGGCTGGCGCTATGCGACGGGCATAACCGGTTTGATCGCATTTGTGTACGCCTTCGTATACTACTTTTCTGTAGCGGATACTCCGGCGGGCTCCACCTATTTCAAACCGAATAAATCCGGTGGTTTGGAAGTGACCAGTAAAAAAGATTTTGTGTTGTATCTGGTGGTGAATATTCCCATGTACGGCGCATTGGCATTACTTGCCTGGAAGGTAAATACCTTGGGGTTGATTAGCGCAACCACTATGTATGCAATTGATACAGTGTTGGCTGCAATTTTTTTATTGCAGTGCCGCAAAATTTATAGTTTGAACCAACATATTTTTTCCAAACCTGTCGATAAATTGCAGCAATATAAATTCAAGCAAGTGGCTATTTTAAGTCTCGCCTATGCCGTTACCTTTGGTTCCGAGCTGGCCGTTGTTTCCATGTTGCCGATGTTTTTCCAAAATACCTTTGCAGTGCCTGTTGCGCTGGCCGGTATTTTTGGCGCTTGTTTTGCGGGTGTGGATATTGCCTCTTGTCCATCGGGTGGTTGGATCAGCGATAAATTTGGTCGCAAAAAATCACTGGTTATTTTACTGGTCGGCGCCGCAATTGGTTTTTTTGCGATGTCGACCATCAATAGCGATTGGCCCATTGCGTTTGTTGTTGCGGCGATGATGTGTTGCTCGTTCTTTTTGGGTTCTGCGGCTGGTTGTGTGTTTGCCGTAGTGCCGTTAATTCGCCGTAGCCTCACCGGGCAAATCGCGGGCATCGTGGGTGCTTATGGGAATATCGGCGCGGTAATTTTCCTTACGGTTTTTTCTTTTGTTAGCACACCGGTATTTTTCCTGACGATTGCCGCGAGCATTGCCATCACTGCTGTTGCTGCCATGTTATTGGAGGAGCCTAAAAGCACGATGTTTGAAGTATTATCGGATGGGCGTGTGCAAATAGTGGAAATGCATTGAAAACTGTTAGATACAAACAACCCCGGCTCCCCGCAGAAGGATTTGCACTCCCCGCTATTCTTGGTTATAAGGTTTACTCCCCGTTTGCCAAGGAGTGAAATATGCTTTGTTTATTTAATCAAGCCAGTCAGTTTTTTGTTTCCGGTAAATCACTATCCGTTCCCTGTAAATTCCTGTTCATTTTCTGGATGTTGTGTCTGTCGGCATGCACAACCCAATTGGCGCCGCCCTACGATAAAGCGATTGCCGATGGTTTGGTTAGCGTGAACCAGCAAGCGATGACGTTGTTTGCCTCTGTGTCATCAGGCACCGGAAGCGATACTTATACGCAGCGTGACAGCACTTACAACAGCCTTATTGGCAGCCTGGATGCATTGGCATTACAGGCGAAATCACGTCCTATTCCCAAAACCAGCGTCAATGAGAAAATAAAAGAATTGCTTGGCAAGCGTGGCATTACCTTTCCGGAAACTGGCGATGCCCCCAGTGTCGGAGCGCTGGAACAGATTTCCATTACCCTGGCTAAAATGCGTGATACGGATAAGAAGCAAGGTGTTACTGCGTTTGAGGTAGCCGCCTTTAAAGGGCAAGTGGTGATTTATCTGGATCAGGCCCTGACCTATGAAAACTTTCTAGCGCGCGAGGTGAACTAATCATGGCATCTATCGATATTTCAACGCTGGTTCAGCAAATGCAATCCGCTGCATCGCAAGTCGCGCAAAAAGATATCACGGTATTAAAAGGTTTTTCTGATCGACAAATAAAAGCCATTGCCCAACAGGCAGCGTTAGTCTCCGCGGGCATTGTCAGTGGCCAGATTACGGAAGAAACCCAGGAGTTTTTTCTGGATAGTTTAAAAACCATGGCCCAAAGTTTTGCCAACACCTTGCAGGGCCTGGCCACGGTAACCGTTGAAAAAGTGTGGAATTCCATAGTTGGTGTATTATGGAGCGCTATAGGTACCGCCACTGGTATTAGTTTGCCGGCGATTGCCTGATAAAATTGTCCATTACATTTATAACTATGACATTTATAAAAAAGTTGCGCAGCGACAAGGACAAATAACTACCACAACAATACCACTGCGATTCTGGAGTGCTTGCGAATTATTCCATTATTAAGCACATGAGGCAGATATGAGAGAGTTCCGACCACGCGCATTGTGTTGCGCGTTTTTATCCGCACTGGTTGCATCACCCGTTGCAATAGCGCAAACCGAAGATTACGTGACCGACAAAGTATTCACCCAGGGTGTGGAAGGCCCGGCAGTGGATGCGCAAGGCAATTTATACGCGGTAAATTTTGCTGAAGAAGGCACCATTGGTATTGTCGATAAAAAAGACAATGCGCAATTGTTTGTGAAATTGCCGCAAGGCAGCACTGGCAACGGTATTCGTTTTGATCGCAAAGGCATTATGTATGTGGCTGATTATTCGGCGCACAACGTATTAAAGATTGATCTAAAAACCAAAACGATCAGCGTGCATGCACACAGCGATAAAATGAACCAGCCCAACGATATTGCGATCGCCAAATCCGGCATTATTTATGCGAGTGATCCCAAGTGGGCGGACAGTACCGGCAACCTGTGGAAAGTCGCCATCGATGGTACTGTAACCTTGCTGGAAGCGGATATGGGGACTACGAACGGTGTTGAAGTCAGTACTGATGAAAAGCATTTGTACGTGAACGAGAGTGTGCAACGCAAAATCTGGAAATACGATATCGATAAAAAAACTGGCGATGTAAAAAATAAACGTCTGTTAATCGAATTTAAAGATCACGGCATGGATGGTATGCGTTGCGATGCGGATGGTAATTTATACATTGCCCGCTATGCGGCTGGTGAAGTGGCAGTTGTTTCTCCCCAGGGAACATTGCTGCAACGCATTAAATTAAAAGGCCAAAAGCCAACCAATGTCGCCTTTGGTGGTGAAGATGGTAAAACCGTTTACGTAACCCTGCAGGATCGTGGTGCGATTGAAACCTTCCGCAGTGAATTACCGGGGCGTGAGTGGTTATTGCAAACGAAATAATTTTTTAATTTATATGTGTCAGAAAGCCTGCTTATAAAAGCAGGCTTTTTTTAGCCCTTCTTTTCTAACAATTAATCACGCACCGGAAATGATTTATTTTCAATTTGTGAATTCAAACCGGGTGTATCAGGATGATATTTTTAATTGCCATTTTGCTATTCCATTATAAAGTGTGAAAAGTGCCTGGCGCTTTTGATGTTCAATAATAAGATTTTCCAACGCTTCGTTGCTGTCTCCGGTGTTGCCAATGAAATCCAGCGGGATTGTTCCCAAGGCAATTCCCCATTTTCCTCCCGGCCTGTAATTGCCAAGAAAATTCTTTAGCCTGGTATTCATTCCTTGCGCATTGGGGCCAGGGCCATGGCTCTTGGCATAACTCGCAAAATTCAGGGTGATCTTGCCATCAACTGCATTCTGTTCGGCGTTTTTTATGTATTTTTCGACCATATTTCCTTTTTCTTCCGGATTGCCTGACCATTTTTCCCAACCATTTTGTGTGTTAAAAATAATGTTATGTGATTCACCATCATTATCAAAACCATTCCATTCAAGTCCGCCGCCATGTTCTCCGTCCGGCCAAATATGAAATGAATTTGGATCATTTGGGTTAATACCACTGGGCCATCCTTTTTTATTTTTTTCTGTTTGATTCGGGTCGTAAGCCCGAATCAGCACAATACGTCCGCGACATTCGTTTATAGCGGGAATCGTGTCTTTCATATACCAGTACACTGTTTGGTACGGGGCTGTTAATTCCAGAAATTTCTCCCGGAAGTCATTCCCGTCGCCTTCATATTCCATTTGCACATTCATTAATATAAATTCGGATGGATTTTCGGTCAGGAATGCAATGCATTGTGCTTGCACTTCTTCAAAGAAAATATGCTGGAAAGTTGTTGCATGGTGAATTGGGAAATATATTCCCTGCGTGCACCCTTTTTCGTCGTCGGCTTTGAATTTACAACGAATATCCAAAAACCTGATGCCGCGATTCAGTTGTTGGGTGATGGAAAACCATTGGCATTGAGTATGAATAAGATTTTTTTCGAAGCGGGCACAGGAGTCGTGTGTACCAGGAATGCTGATTTCTGAAATGGGACTTCCATCTTGAATTGCCGACATCCAATTGTTTGAAAATGTTTGGTTAATCGTATAAGCATAAAATGCAATAACTCCTGTGCTCCAGCCGGAGTGATTCGATATATTTGTGTCGTAATAAAATTTTTCGGGTGTTCCTGGTGCGCTATGTTGATAGATGGGAACAGTACCAGGTATTGGTGTCGCATATGCAAAAAAAGCAGTATTTTCCAGATTCCATCCGGGTTTACTGGTGCTGTGAGTGTCGTAATAATAGTAACCTGATGCGTTGGTTGCATAATGCCGGTAAATGGGAATTGTGCCAGATATTTGCGTGCTGTAAGCAGCGAAAGCAGCTTCTCCTTTTGACCATCCAGGCTCTTCTGTATTTTTTGTGTCGTAGTAATAACGGTCAGGTGAATCTGTGGCTCTGTGCCAATACACAAAAGTCAGATCACTGATATCGCATGCATAAAATGCTACCTCCCCTTTGCTCCATCCTGAATTATTAAAATCATTGGTGTCATAATAAAATCTCTCGGTTGTTCCCGGTGCAGTATGTTGATAAACAGGAACGCTTCCTGGTACTTTCGCAGGGTATGCATAAAATGCAATTTCTCCATCACTCCAATCCGGCTTTCCAATTTTATTGGTATCATAATAAAAGTAGCTTGATGCGTTGAGAGCTTGATGCCGATAAACAGGAACTGTTCCGGTGATATGAGTGTTATAAGCAACGAATGCTATTTCTCCCGTACCCCATGTTGAATTGTACGGGGCAATGTGTGTGTCGAGGCGGTACCGGTCAGGTATATCAGCCGCTCTATGCCAGTAAACATACGTTAACGCAGTCATATTTATTTCCCTTAATTATTGCTCATGTGAAAGGTATTTTATTGGAGTGGAATTTTTCTCCAATTCAAATTAGAGCACTATTTAATTAGGGGTAGCATTACAACGCATTACTACATGAAATGAGAAAAACAGCGATTTTTAAAATTATTGTTGAGAAAACCGGGTGTAAGTTTCCTGTGCAGCGTAACTGTTTTTTTCCGGGCGAATACCTCTACCCATGTGAATATCCAATAGTACTAGTGTGTAACTGTCTGGCGGTTCTGTATCCAGTTCAGGTGTGCGATAAGTTTGGGTTTTACAGCCTAAAAGTCCGCAACGGCGTGTGCTAAATGTTTCGGGTAACTCAGGTGAAGTATTTTTCTCATTGATTAAGCGGCGAGTTTCCTTGCTCACAATAAACCAATCGTAACCCGCGTTCAGGGTTAATTCGGCGGCGCGTTGCATCGCATAATTGTGAGCTTCGATGCGCTGGTTGCCGCGCACTTTAAATTGTACGCGGTAACTGATGCTATCCAACACAATTTCCTTATAGCCTGTCCCGTCGGCTTTGGCGGCATGATAGTTGGAAGCAGTAGTGGCGCAAGCGCTGAGTAAAAATATCAAACAACATAACACTGCATATTTCATATGGATGTTGCCCTTGTTGATATACGCATTAACGAGACCAATGTGAATCAATTGCTTGTTGTTCTGCTGCAACGTCAAAGGCTTCACTGTGCATCATTTCATCCAGCGCGCTATCGAGCGATGAGCCACCGCTCGCTGTTTGATAATCGCCGGCCGCAATAGTTTCTTGTGACACACTCACCGCCAATTCCCAGCGATTATTTACACGGCAGGCGATATTTTCACTACTTTTGTCGCGCTGGATTAATTGGAATTGACGGCAGTAGTTGCCATTATTGTTGATAAATGTCAGTCGTGTCTTAACTCGGCTACCATCATCCAGGTGTTGTTCGCTGCCGCTGACATTTTGTTCCAATACTTGCGCGATGGTATTCCATTGATTGGTATGTTGGTTATTGGCGGGCAACAATTGGACCATACCAAAACCGATCACTAGCAATGTGCATGCGGCGATGGCGATATTTTTTTGCACACCCTGCTGTACTCTTTTCCAGCGTGGAAATACAACAATATTATCTGCTGCTGTGGAATTTTGTGCGAGTAATGTTTGGATTGATTCCGGCATAGGGCGTTCATCAATGCATGCGTAATGGTTTGCGATTTGCTCATCCACCATTGCCAGTTGTGCCAAACGGTCTGCAAGGTTTTCGTCCACAATTAATTGTTGGCGAACCCGCTCCATTTCCGGTTCGGGCAATTCGGCATCCAGAAACGCAGAGAGTTGTTCATCAGAAATAGTCATTGCTGTTTCCTCATATCCTTTCAAATATTTGCCGGGCCAGAGGCAGGATTTAAAAAATTCGCCAGCGCAATGCGTGCACGTGCGAGGCGGCTCATCACTGTGCCTGCGGGAATGCCCAGGGTTTCTGCGACTTCCTTGTATGACATGCCCTGCACGGCGACCAGCGCCATAATTGAGCGTTGCTCGTCGGATAATTGGTTCATGGCTGCATCGACTTGCGCCAGTGTAATTTGATCGTGAATTGCCTGCTCACCATCGACGGCGGGCTCTTCGGTATCATCCAGTGAGTACACATTTTTTTGCCGCACCTTGCGTGCTCGATATTCGTCTATCCACAAATTGCGGCATACGCGAAAGGTCCATTTAACGAGTTCTACATCGGTAGGAATGTCGCGGTTGAGTAATCGTTCCAGGGTATTTTGCAGCAAATCATCGGCATCCGCGGCCGAACCGGTGAGCGAATACGCGAAGCGGCGCAACATGGGCGCGATACGGGGTAGTTCTTGTCGGAGTTCATGTTGTTTCATGGGAGTACTTTAACCCGTTTATTGGTCATCTATAGAGAGGTGCATATCCAGTAGACGGGCCAGCGCTATTTTTATTCCCGAATAATTCAAATATTTCCGAGCCATTGGACATTTTTTCGTGGAATTTTCAAGCCCTGTTAAACGTTTCTAATGAATATGTAGTTGTTTTTGTGTTTAATTTCATTATCCAAACCGGGGGCGTCCTATGAAACCTTCATATCTGAATTATTTGCTCCTCGCCTGCCTGTGCCATAGCGCCAACGCGCAATTGCTGGATCGGTTGGGTAATCAGGTTGATGGCGTCACTCGCGAGCTGGAACACGTAACGGGCGATGTGCAGGAACAGGTTCGTCGGGCAGCAGAGGATGAATTATCCGCGCAACGATTATTGGATAATACGTTAAACAATCCGGTCATTAATCCCCTCGCGGATGTGCTCACACAAACAACAGCAGAAATAACCCGGACGACCAATAACATTGTGAGGAGCACCCTGGCCGCTGTTTTGCCGGTTCTGAACCGCGACGGCGCCACTGCATTTGTGGAAGTTCGTGTTGAGGATAATTGGCGTGCAGTGGAGCGTGAATGGCTGATGTTGCTTGATCAACCTGGATTAAAAGCCCTCGCGGCATTGGATGCAGAAATTATCGAACAAACACAATTTAGCGGATTGGATATGCAATTAGTGCGCTTCCGCGTGCCCGCACCGCTGGATTCATTGCCGGCATTAAAAAAATATTTACCCGCGCACTTGCATGAGCAGCTGGACCGTAATCACATCTACAACCCACAAAAAGATATTTCTCAAAAAGACAGCCCACAACACAGCAATTCGCAAACGCCATCCTCACCCGTTGCAAAAAAACCTTTCTGTAATCAGGCGGTAAGCATCGGTATGATCGATACCGCAATTAATGTTAAGCACTCCGCGTTTGCAACAAGCCATATTGAAATAAAAGATTTTGCCGGTGAAGAATTTGATGCACCACGTGCGCATGGTACGGCAGTAGCCGGGGTGTTAGTGGGGCGCGGTGAAGAATTAACGCCTTTATTGCCCGCAGCCCATTTATTTGCTGCGTCCGTTTTTTATCCGCGCAGTGAATATGCGCAGGGTGCAACCATGATGAATCTGGTGCGTGCATTAAATTGGTTAGTGGAAAAAAAGGTGCACGTTATCAATATGAGTTTGGCAGGACCGGAAAATAAAATTCTTGCCTTGGCGATTCAAAAAACCATTCAAACGGGAGCAGCTATTGTTGCGGCGGCGGGTAATGAGGGCCCTGCTGCACCGCCTGCTTATCCGGCGGCGTATGCAGATGTTATTGCTGTGACTGCAGTGGATAAAAACCAGCGCATTTATCGCTGGGCTAACCGTGGCGATTACATCGATTTTGCCGCATTGGGCGTTGCAGTATTTACCGCGCGCAGCAGTGGTGATTTTGGCAATGAAACCGGAACATCCATGGCTGTGCCATTGGTTACTGCTGCAACGGCGTGTATTGCTTCAACAGCAAACTCTTCTGCAATAAACCTTTCTGCAACAATCAGCGAACAATTGAAAAAAAATGTTATTGATTTGGGCGAGCCAGGTCGAGATCCGATATTTGGTGATGGTTTGTTGAATCGTCCTTGATTGATGTGGTGAGATTTATATACTTTTTTAAAAGCTTGCCTTTAGCATTAATGAACTAATCGTTTCTGCATAGTTTGCGGAATCCAGATTCGAATCATAATTGCCTCGCTCCAGTTTTGCCGCAACATTTAGCCATGTAGTTGCTTCCATTTGCCATTCCGCCGTTGCGATACGACGTTCATCGTTGCGCTTGGCTTTTATTGCCGGCGTTTCTTTGGAGTAATCGCGCTGGTCGTAGCGCAAGCCAAATTGCAGGCGATTCTTTTTATTCCATAGCAAGAATTGATGATGGATGTTTGTCCGGATATTGATGCCGTCATAATCAAACTCATTGGCCACTGCATTTTCTGTTTCGCTACTGATTCCCAAGGTAAAAAACGTTTTTCCCTGGTTATAAAAGAAAAAGGCATCGCCCGCTATACTTTGATTATCCGCATTGCGTGCACTACTAATGGGAAAATCCTTATCCTGATCGTTAATTGCTGCACGTAAAAAAATCTTCTGATTAATCAACCGCGAAATATACAGGCTGCGCTGTTGTAGTGTCAGAAAGTCGTTATCATCCAGTTCGGCATCGGCGTAGTGGTAACTTGTACCTACCGTTAACGGTTTGAAATCATAGCTTGCATCAACAAATACCTGTTTGATTGCCAGATCAAATTCGCTGTACTCATGATAGGTTTTGCTGCTGTAGCTCAAGCCGCCTGTTAATTTTATGTTATCGGTTGCCTGCCATTGACTATTCAGGCGTGCATTAGCCAGCGTTGACCAATCGCCTTCTGAGGAGTTTCGATCTAACTCAATCACCGATAAATTTGAATCATACTCTGCACCGGTTTCCAGTTCGAATTTTGTTGTCGGTGATGCCGCAATACTGTAATTGACAATTGTTGTAAAGCTTGCGAGTAATGAGATGCAGATGCTTTTTTTAACGGCGTAATTGTTCATGGAGCGCTCTCCCGTTAACCAGTGGTTACTTGCCTTGCAGAAATTAATATCGGCGCTGTAGCGCCGATAGTGTTGAAGCGATTAGTTACCGGGATTTAATGTGTCGTTAAGTGCTGTTGTTATACTGCTATCTACCGCGCTATTGATAGTCGAATTGATTGTGGAATTAACGGTTGAGTTAATGCTGTCTTCAACACTGGCTTGGACATTGTTGTTAATCGTATTGTTAATGGTGCTGGCGATTGAACCTTCTACGGCGCTGCCCACTAATTGATTAACAGAACCTTGCAGGGTTTTATCTACCTCTAGCGCAGCAACTGTATTGAGTTGCTGGTTTATTACTGTGGTTACCTGAGAGCCTGCAACATCCAGATTTTGTTGTACTTGAGCATTTGCATTATTTGCCTGGTTCAATGATGTGGATAGGTTTTGGTTAGTTGCCGTTGCGAGATTTTCGCTAGTTTCCTTGCTTTGGTTTAGTGGCGCACTTTTTTGCGCGCTGAGCGTAGCAAGTACTTTATTAGCGTTTAGCGTTGCTTCGCCTTTGGCCGCCGTTGATGTGGTGGAGGTCGGGGCACTTTCTTCGTTATTGTTGTTCTCTGTTTCAAGGCTTTCTACTGCGGTTGATCCGCTTGACGGTGTTTGCATTGTTGCAGTTTGCTGTGCTGCACCACTTAATGATAAACCGATGCGTTGTGTATTTTCTTGCGCATTGTTTTCGGTGTTAGCGGAAACCTGAATGTTGGTATCAGCACCGGCGGTCATTGCAATATCGGCAGACCAGCTGTTGGTCGTTAAGGTGGCGATAGCAAAAAATAAGATTGTTTTTTTCATGATGTAATCCTCTTGGTTTCGGAAGTTGCAAACCGGAATTTCCGGTATGTATCCTGTTAACGCGTGAGGATCTATTTTTATTCCCACAAGAAAAAATATTTTTTATTGAAAAATAAAAAGGCCACTGCAATTACTCACAGTGGCCCCGTGACCGCTTGGGTTAGCGGAATTGTTACGCTTAAGCTACGTTGCGTTTGAGTGAACGCATGCGATTGTGGCATTCCTGCATGGAAATGAGTATGTAGTTCAGTGCAATGGTGAAGTCCACTGAAACAGCTTCAGCCTGCGCTTTCTTAACATGTTCAAGGGTTCTATCTTCCAACTCTTCCAATTGCACAATGTAGGTCTTGGCTTTGTTGGATTTAATTTTGGCGAGTAGATCTGTGTAAGCTTGATTTAATGAGCCGCGCAAGGTTTGATCATCTTCTACTTCCCCTTCGCGCGCATATAGCAGCGGTTGTAAACGCACCAGCGCATTTTGACGAACGTCGATCATTTCCTGGAATACAGCCTCGTAACCTGAGCCTCTCAGTTCAACTTTGGCATCGGTGTAAAATTTAACACCGTCATTTAATACTTTAATAAGATCGCGAATTGCTGAAATTTCATTAGTAGCCATGATGGTTCTCCATTTATGAAATGGTATTCATTAATATGTTTTACATTACGACACTTTTTTCGAAACATAAGTTCTGTAACTGATGCTCGTAAAAAAATCGAAAAAACATAGATTCATAATGGAAGCTGCAGTATTCATGCCAGCAGGAATTAGCTGCCAATAGCCCTGAATAAAGCGGTTTATTGATAAATTTGTTGTAGGTGTTACAAATGATTAGAATTTTTCTAAATAAATTTTTTAGTAAAGTAATATTAAAGTTTATTTAAAGAATTTAAATGATTTTAAAACAATGAGGGGCTGTATTAACGCGTTGGTATTTAATTTTCAAAGTAAAAAGCCCTGCAATAAATACAGGGCTTTTTTATTTTTATATGTAGTAGTGGCCAGCTTTTTTAGCAACCTAAGTTTCCAGGGCCAGCTGAAGTACCCAGAATATTCAGGAATCGCTGGTATTCATTAATGCGGCTTTGTACTTGTGCAGGATTGCCGCCGTTACATTCCAGTGAGCCGTTAATAGTGCGGATAGTTTCACCGAAACCGTAACCTCCATTGATAGCGTTGTGCGCAGGGCGATAACCGGCACCGGCTTGTGTCATCCAGAACCAGAGCGCGGTTTGCCAGGCAACTGTCGGGTTTTGTTCAACCAGATCCGGGTTTGCACGCAAATCCAGCCCCAGTGCTGCACCAGCTGCGCAATAGTTGCCGTTCCAGCTTAATTGGATTGGCCCGCGACCGTAATAACGTTTGCCGGGAGCACAAGGGCATGTGGATGGATTGTTATCCCAATCGCCGCAGTATTCGCCTTTTGCAATTTCGGTCACGTATACCAATCCGCCTGTTTCATGGGAGAAGTTAGCTAAGGCCGCTGCAGCTTCGCGTTTTTTCGCCGCCAGATCACCAGTCCCAGCAAAGGCAGGATAGGTTTTAGCGGCCGCGACCAGGCCGGCATAGGTATAGAAACCGTTGCGACCAGGAAACATCTGATTGAATTGGGCTTCACTAACCACCGCGGAGAAACCGGTTCCGGTATTGGTGGCTGGCCGCACAATAATTGAGGACGCACGGTCATTGAAATTATTCAGGCAGGCGTTATCCCCGCTGACGACTACAGAGGCTCCGCTGTAATCCCAATTCTCATAGAGAACTGCTTCGTAGCCAGCTGCCACGCGGATGGAAGAGATTGCATCGTTACGTGCGCCCAATGAGGTCATTACATTGCCATCGTAAGAGCCAGTGTTAAAACCTGCTGCCCAGCCGCCGTAGTTACAATGTTCATAAACAGTGACCAAGCCGCTGGTACCGCCATTAGGCACAATTTCGATCCAGTTAAAGTTCCAACCCGCGGTGCGTGCAAATACACCTAAATTGTACGTTCCTGCATTGATAGTGATGGTGCGTGTAACGGTAGTCCAGTTCTGCCATCCACCAGTGGCAGGGATGGCAAAATCGCCCAGGGAAATACTGCCGCCATTTAAATCCACGGCAGCGGTAGCTCCCGAGGGGCTGGCCACACGCATGCGGATGATATAGCTGCCGCTAGCCGGAATGCTCAATCCGCCATAAACCAACCATTCATTAGGTTCTATCCAGCCAACATTGTGGCCACCGCCGCTATCGGTTGTGGTCTCAATATCTACTGCATCATTTCGAAAGGCGCCGCCGCTGTTGCCTGGTGTAGTGTCATAAAAATTGGAATAGCTTTCAGCCTGAAACACCACTGCCTGGGATGGCAATGCCAGGGGGCCAAGAGTCAGGCCCGCAGCCAGTAAAGGAAACCATGACCGGTGTAGGCCTCTGGTGAAATTAAACATTGTTATTGTCCTCGTTGGGTTGATGGCACAGCGAGATAGCTTGTAAGGCGAGGAGGTGAGTAGCGAATCCCGGCTGTTATTGGAGCGCAAATCAGTTGTTAGGGTTGTGGTTTTTTTGCGCCCATCCAGATCATCAAATAATCATTTTGCAATTGCCAGTCCCAGTTTGGGAATGCCATTAACTGCAACTTCCCAGGTAAAAACTCTTCCCTGGTTCGAGTTTTTCTCTTTGTGCTCCATTTTTTGTGGCGACCTAAAATCGAACCTTACTGAAAAATATAATTGTCATCTTTTGGGAGTTGATTGCTGTGCCTCAAGGGGTTCACGTGGTTTTGGTGTTGTCGGGAAGTGCTTATCTTTGGTGCGACCTCGATTTGTCGAGGTTCGATTTTCTTCACGAGGCGTTTTATCACCTCACTAAGCCTTTATATAGAAAGCAGTTTTTCTTCGGTTATAAGCATTTTGCACAAAACTGGCGCGAATACAGCCATTTTGGTGCGCGAAAAACTTTCACAATCTTCTGTTTAAATCGAATATTTCTGTAAATTATTTTCTTCTCATGGCGCATTTTTGATGATAGTCTTGCAAAAAGTGATCGTTTTTTCTGCTTTTGATGAGAAAAAGGCATGTCAGAAGAAAATAATTTACAAAAGACATTAAAAAACAGGCTGCTTAGTCCCGCTGGTAAAGGCTTGGGTGATGTGACAACACAACCCCTTATTGCCGACGCCGGACTGCTGGGTTGGAACCTGTTGCGTGAGGATGTCAGCCTGCCAGTCGCAGTGCTGAGTGAGACTCGTGTGCAGCACAATTTGCAGTGGATGAAATCCTTTATTAGCACCTATGGGCTGAAACTCGCACCTCATGGTAAAACCACCATGAGTCCGGCTTTATTCCATCGCCAACTGGAAGAAGGTGCCTGGGGTATCACCCTTGCGACGGCCCCCCAGGTTCAAGCGGCTTATGAGTTCGGTGTGCGCCGGGTGCTAATGGCTAACCAATTGGTTGGTAAGGCCAATATGACGATCATCTCCCGTCTATTGGAAAAACCCGGGTTCGAGTTTTATGTGATTGTGGATTCGGTTGTGAATGTCGCTCAACTCGGCGAGTTTTTTGCTGCTGCCGGCCAACGTTTGAATTTGTTATTGGAACTTGGCGTCGCTGGTGGTCGCACCGGTGTGCGCGATGTTTCTACTCGCGATGAGGTACTTGCTGCTATCGCCCGTTTCCCTCAGTCGCTTGCTTTGTGTGGCGTAGAGGTTTACGAAGGTGTACTCAAAGAAGAGCCTGCAATTCGCGATTTCCTGCGTCTTGCCGTGCGCGAGCTGTTGACTCTGGAGGCCAATAGCCAATTGCAGGGCGAGCGTATCATCCTGACTGGTGCCGGTTCTGCGTGGTTTGATTTGGTCGCAGAAGAATGGACCGGGCTTGCCAAAGGCTGGAATAACGATCATCCCTCCCGCCCGCTCGATATCGTCCTGCGCCCGGGTTGTTATCTCACCCACGATGTAGGCATTTACAAAGCTGCTGAAACACGTATCCATGCCAGCAATCCGGTAGCGCGCGAAATGCAAACCAGCCTGCTGCCTGCATTGCAACTCTGGGCTTACGTACTTTCCATTCCTGAATCCGGTCTCGCTATTCTTGGCCTCGGCAAACGCGATGCGGCGTTCGATGCAGGCTTACCCATTCCAGCACTGCGCTATCGCCCCGGTCGCGATATAACGCCGTCTGCCGCACCGTCGGAGTGGAAGCTCACAGCGATGATGGATCAGCATGCCTTTATGCAAATTGCAGCCGGTGATGATCTGGCGGTGGGCGATATGATCGTGCTGGATATTTCCCATCCCTGTCTGACCTTCGATAAATGGCGGCAGCTGCTGGTGGTGAACGATAACTACGCGGTGGTCGACGCCGTAGAAACGTTTTTTTAAGGGGCATCTGTGGAAACCTTATTAAGCCCCGGTCATTGGTTATTGGTGTATGCGCTGATCAGCATTATTGCGCTGATTTTGCTGATCGCTCGCTATCGCCTGAATCCTTTCATCACGCTCACGCTGGTTTCACTCGGCTTGGGGTTAATGGCAGGAATTCCGGCAAAAGATGTGGTGTTTGTGTACGAAGCCGGTGTAGGCAAAACGCTGGGACATATCGCATTGGTAGTGGCGCTTGGCACCATGCTCGGAAAAATGATGGCCGAGTCCGGTGGAGCGGAGCAAATTGCGCGCACATTGATTGGCTGGTTTGGCGAAAAAAATGTGCACTGGGCGATGGTGTTTATTGCATTTTTAGTTGGCTTGCCGATTTTTTTTGAAGTCGGATTTGTATTGCTGATTCCAATTGCCTTTAACGTTGCACGCCGCACAGGCACTTCAATGTTATTAGTGGGTTTGCCGATGGTGGCGGGGTTATCAGTGGTGCACGGTTTGGTTCCTCCGCACCCCGCTGCGATGATTGCCGTGGGTGAATATCAAGCTAACGTTGGTCGTACCATTTTTTACGCGTTAGTGGTGGGAATTCCAACCGCAATTATTGCTGGTCCGATTTTTGCCAAATGGATTGCACCGCGCGTTCAATTGCCCGCTGTAAATCCATTGGAACATGAATTTATTAACGAGGAAAAAGCGCGCGACTTGCCAGGTTTTGGTATCACACTCGCAACGATTATGTTGCCAGTGGTGTTGATGCTACTCGGTGGTTGGGCGAATCAAATCTCTGCACCCGGTACCGCATTGAATGATTTTTTATCTTTCATCGGCAACTCGGTTGTCGCGTTATTAATAGCAACACTGGTGAGTTTTTACACATTGGGATTGGCGCGCGGTTTTAATCGCGATTCGATTTTGAAGTTCAGCCACGAATGTTTAGCACCTACAGCAGGTATTACTTTATTGGTTGGTGCAGGTGGTGGTTTGAATCGCATTCTGGTTGAAGCCGGCATTGCCAAAGAAATTGTAACGGTTTCGGCGGGAATGGCATTAACTCCGCTCGCGATGGGGTGGTTAGTTGCCGCCTTAATGCGCATTGCAACCGGCTCTGCTACTGTGGCGATGAGCACGGCAGCAGGCATTGTTGCACCTATCGCGATGGCCGCCAATTATCCGCACCCCGAGTTACTGGTAATTGCCACCGGCGCAGGTTCATTAATTTTGTCGCACGTGAACGATGGCGGTTTCTGGTTGATTAAAGAATATTTCAACATGACCGTGACCCAGACGCTAAAAACCTGGACGGTGCTGGAAACCATAATTTCACTGGTCGCTTTCGGTTTTGTTTCACTGTTGGCGATGATTATTTAACACGCCCTTATTTAAGGCGAGTGAAAAAATTCATGACTGCATTATTCGATATTGTTTATCACATTCGCGGTAGTCGCGATCGTCTTTCTGCAACGGAACAAAAAGTTGCCGATGCAATTCTGGAAGATATTGCTTTCGCCGCGAGCGCTAGTATTGATCAACTGGCTGCAAAAGCGAGCGTGAGTATTGCCACCATTTCGCGCTTTGCAAAATCGGTTGGCTGTGAAGATATTCGCGATCTGAAATTAAAACTGGCACAAGCCAGTGCGGTAGGCACCCGCTTTTTAGCAGAAGTCCCGGCGGTAGAAGAGAGTGCATTTTATTCGCAAATTTGTAGCGAGGTTGAATCTACATTGCGTGCAAATTTATCGCGTTTTGTAGAGGCAGATTTTCGCGCGGCGGCGGGTTTATTAAATAGTGCGCGCTTGATTTATATCGGCGGTATGGGCGGGGCATCCACCATGTTGTCGGACGAAGTGCAATTTCGCATCGCCCGTTTGGGGATTGCGGTAGCTGCATATCATGATCCGGTATTGCTGCGCATGTTTGCTGCAACCTTGACTGAAAAAGATGTACTGGTGCTGTTATCGGTTACCGGTGTTACACCTGAATTATTGGAAATCGCCGATATTGCGCGTGAATACGGTGCAAAGCTTATTGTGCTCTCTGCGCACAGTTCGCCACTGGCACAAAAGGCCGACATAGTGATTCCTCTGGTTACTGAAGAAACGGATTTTATCTACAAACCATCCGCATCCCGTTACGGCATGTTACTGGCCATTGACATACTTGCCACTGAGTTGGCACTCGCACGTAAATCCGAAAGCAAGGAATTGTTGCGCAGGGTGAAATTTGCACTCGATGAATATCGCGGTGGTGACAATCGTCTGCCACTGGGTGATTAACACGACTTTTCTGAACAACAATATTTTTTGCAGGATGAATGGCAGTGAAGTTTGATTTGATTATTCGCAACGCACAGATTCTGGATGGTTCAGGTGAGCCAGCGTTTAGTGCGGACATTGCCATTCATGCGGGGAAAATTGCAGCGATAGATTCACTTGAAAATCAGGAAGCGTTGACAACGTTGTACGCGGAGGGGCTGGTTCTCGCTCCTGGCTTTATTGATGTACACACCCATGATGACCTGCAAGTTATTCGCTCACCGGAAATGCTACCAAAGATTTCACAGGGAATTACTACCGTTATTGTTGGCAATTGTGGCATTAGTGCAAGCCCGGTCAGCCTTAATGGCAACTTGCCCGATCCGATGAATTTATTAGGCATAGCGGATGATTTTGAATTTTCTGACTTTGCCAGCTACAAAG
This sequence comes from Cellvibrionaceae bacterium, assembly GCA_021151825.1. Taxonomy (GTDB): domain Bacteria; phylum Pseudomonadota; class Gammaproteobacteria; order Pseudomonadales; family Cellvibrionaceae; genus Cellvibrio. The sequence goes on along the minus strand of JAGKWQ010000001.1, from coordinate 903,147 downwards.
CCGCGGTGAATAAAACACAACCCTCGGTAAATGTTGCGGCGTTAGTCGGGCATACGGCGTTGCGTAATAATCATATGGATAAGTTGGATCGCACTGCTACTGCAAATGAAATTGAAAAAATGCGCGTGCAATTGCGTGAAAGCTTAAAAGAGGGCGCATTGGGTTTGTCATCTGGCCTTGCATATGCTTCAGCATTTTCTGCAACAGTTGATGAAGTAAAAAGCCTGGCGCAAGTGTTAAATGAATTCGGTGCAGTGTACACAACTCATTTACGCACTGAGTTTGATGAAATTTTATCAGCATTGGATGAAGCATTTGAAACTGGTGAAGCGGCCAAAGCACCAGTTATTGTGTCGCATTTGAAATGTGCCGGTGCGAGCAATTGGGGACGCAGTGGTGAAGTGCTGCAAAAAATTGAGCTCGCAGCAGATCGTCATCCGGTTGGTTGTGATTGCTATCCCTACAGTGCGAGTTCATCGACGCTGGACTTGCAACAAGTAACCACTGACTTCGATATTGTTATTACCTGGAGTGATCCGCATCCAGAGCAAGGCGGGAAAAAACTCGCTGAAATTGCCAATGAATGGCAAATAAGTTTGTTGGATGCTGCAAAAAAATTACAACCGGCTGGTGCTGTATATCACGGTATGAGTGAGCAGGACGTGCAGAAAATTCTTGCGCATCCATTAACAATGGTTGGATCGGATGGCTTACCTGTGGATCCATTGCCTCACCCGCGCTTGTGGGGAGCGTTTCCGCGAGTGCTCGGACATTATAGCCGCGATTTGAATTTATTTAGTTTGCCTGAAGCGGTGCGCAAAATGACGCGCATGTCAGCTGATCGTTTTGGTTTGGATGACCGTGGCCGCATCGCAGTGGGAGCAGCAGCAGATTTGGTGTTATTCGATCCACAACAAGTAAAAGATTCAGCGACTTTTTCCCAGCCACAACAATTAGCGGAAGGCATTCACTCAGTTTGGGTGAACGGTATATTGAGTTACCAGAATAAAAAAATGACTGGCCAGCGTGCAGGAAAGTTTTTGGAAAGACAGCGGGATTTAAGAGTCGGTTTTTATTAAATCTACCAAAAGAACAAATTAAAAATGTTGAGAGTTAAACATGTCCGAAATAAAACGTTACGGTGTTGAAGGTGGTAAAGGTACTGGTGGTCAGCATTTGCCATTTGCGCGTGCTGCTGGTGCCGATGGTTGGTTATTTGTGTCCGGCCAAGTGCCTATGGTTAATGGCGAAATTATTGACGGTGGAATTGTTGCACAATCTCATCAAACCATTAAAAACGTACTCACAATTTTGGCAGAAGCCGGCTATGGGCCGGAGCATGTAGTGCGTTGTGGTGTATGGCTGGATGATCCGCGCGATTTCATGTCGTTCAATCGTGTGTTTATGGAATATTTCGGCGCAAATCCTCCCGCGCGCGCGTGTGTAGTGTCCAGCATGGTAGTGGATTGCAAAGTAGAAGTAGATTGTGTGGCCTACAAAAAACCGGAATAAGATGTAATTAAAACTATGATTCGTTATTTAATACTCATTGTCAGTTTTATTTTTTCTGCTTGTGCGAATGCACAGGCAGATCTGCTGCCATTAATGCCCTGGCCACAATCTGTGGTACAGCAACAAGGGCAATTGCAATTGGGTAATAAATGGTTAGTCGCAATTGATGCAAAGAAAAACGGTGAAATAAAAGCGGCACTAAAACGCATAGTTAAACGTGTAGAGCTACAAACCGGTCAAAAAATTCAATGGAAATTGGTTAGCGCTGATAAAGCCAATGTCATTATCAAAGCGAATCAGGTTGCGCCTATTTCCAATTTTATTAAAGATTGGGATGAATCGTATCAACTGGTAATTTCAACGAGCGTTATTACTTTATCGGCCAACCAATCATTGGGTGTTTTGCGTGGTTTCGAAACCTTGTTGCAATTAATTGGCAGCCAACAACAAAACATTCAATTACCGTTGGTGACTATTCAGGACCATCCCCGTTTTAAATGGCGCGGGCTATTGTTGGATACGTCACGTCATTTTTTTTCGGTGAATACAATCAAGCGTCAAATCGATGCTATGGCGGCAGCCAAATATAATATTTTCCATTGGCATTTAACGGATGATCAGGGTTGGCGCTTTGAATCAAAAAAATACCCGAAGCTGCACCAGTTAGCATCTGATGGCGAATATTATTCGCGCAAGCAAATCCGCGAGATTGTCAGCTACGCACGTGCGCGTGGCATTCAGGTTTTGCCCGAAATTGATGTTCCTGGTCACGCGAGTGCCATTGCTGTGGCTTACCCTGAATTGATGTCAGCTTCAGGGCCTTATGCGATGGAGTATCGCTGGGGGGTGCATAAACCTTTGTTAAATCCAGCCAATGAAAAAGTGTATGAGTTTGTGGATGGTCTGGTTGAAGAAGTCACCGAATTATTTCCCTTTGAATATTTGCACATCGGTGGCGACGAAGTGGATCCCGAGCATTGGAATACTAATCCGGGTATTCAAGCATTTATGAAAGCAAATGGATTGAAAGATTTTCGTGCGCTGCAAGCTTATTTCAATCAGCGTGTGCAAAAAATATTACAACAACATCAGCGGAAAATGATTGGTTGGGATGAAATCCAGCACAAAGATTTGCCTAACGACATTGTTATTCATTCCTGGCGTGGTCCGGATGGTGTCAGTGATGCTGTTAGTCACGGCTTTCAAGCAATTTTATCCACGGGTTATTATTTGGATCAACCACAATATGCTTCTTACCACTATCGCAATGATCCAATTCCACCTGCACCGGTAGTTGTCAATAATATTTCTGTGCAAGATGCAATAAATAGCTGGCGTTTTGAAATGCCACGTAAGCGTGGCAAACCAGTAACAGGGTCTTTTAGTTTAATTGGTGAAGGAAAAAATGCGCGAGCTTTAGTCGATTTCACCGGCAAGTCCCGCCGCGAAGCGAAACTGCATAGTTACGATGAAAAGTCAGCAAGTTTTTCGCTGGATACATGGATGGGGCCTGTTCAATTTAACGTTACCTTTTCAAATAAAAAATTACCGGCTGCTGGTAAAGATACCTCAGCAGGGAAGGAAATCTTAGCGGGCTCGATTATTGTGGGTAATGCACCTTATTCTATTAGTGGTGAGAAAATAACAGATAACGTTTCTTTACAAAAAAATGCCAGTTTTGAAAAATCTGATGAAAAAAATAACATCCAAAACTCTTTAAAAAATAGTGCACAAAAACAGCTACCAAAAACTGAACCAGTGGCACATTTAAGTGCAGAAGATGAAGCGTTAGTTCTCGGTGGCGAAGCGGCGCTGTGGGTAGAAATTGTTGATGAACATAGCATTGACCTGCGTTTGTGGCCGCGCGCATTTGTTGTTGCAGAAAGACTTTGGTCGGCCCGAAGTTTGCAAGATGAAAGTGCCCTTTATGTGCGTATGGAAAAGGTTGCAAATTGGGCGGAAAAATCAGTGGGTTTGTTGCACAACAGTCAACAGCACGCTGCGTTAAAAAAACTGGCGAGTGATGGGGTCAGTGCGACGGAAATAATGAGTTTGGCAACTTTTATCCAAACATTGGAGCCAGCACATTATTATCATCGACAGCATGAAAAATCGGCCAATGAAAGTTATTCAAAAGCTGATCCATTAAATCGTCTGGTTGATGCGTTGCCAGCAGAAAATGAAAACTTGCGACAATTTAACCTACGCTTGGGGCAATGGTTAAAGAATCCACAAGATGGTGAGAATTATCATCAATTGCGTGAACAGTTTTCAGTATGGAGTGATGCAGGAATAAAACTGCTTCCGTTAGTAAAAGATCGTTCGCAGTGGCAAACACTAACGGAAAAAGTGCAAAAGCTTTCGCAGTGGGGAATATTGCTGTTAGATCGCCGATTGCAGGGGGCATCGATCACAGAAAATGAACAGGAAGAGGTAAAAAAACTACTCATAAACGCGCAAAAAATCGATCAGGAAATCATAGTGGCGACGGCTTATTCTGTAGAGAAAATTTTGTATTCGTTTACACGTCCCTGAATTGTAAAAATGCTTGGGGAAATTGTAAATAAAGTTGACAACGTTGTCCTTGTGGCGCAAAGTTAAACGAGCCAAAGTTATAAAACTTTGATGATTGTTGCTTGCTCCCAGGATAGAAAAATAATTAGAACATCGTTCTTACGGGTAGGTTGCTATGGCAGAAGTAGCACTGGGTAACAAACATCTTTTGGCACTGATTATCAGCGGCATAATTGCCGCTATTGCAGTGGCGCTTTTGCTGGTGCGTAACCGCAACCTGCATAGAGCACTGCATAAACAGCAAGCTGTAAATAACGATAATGCTGTTGTCGATTCAAATCCGGATTCTAATGCCGGTACCCATACAGATGCGCAACAAAGGGAGCTGGTTGATCGGTTAGTGCAATTTATGGAAGAAAATAAACCTTATCTGGAATCGCATATTACGGTTGAGCGCTTGGCCAATAAATTAAATGTGTCACCCAAACTCTTGTCGAGCACGATTAATAGCCAGTTACATGTTAATTTTTTTGAATTGATTGGTAATTATCGCGTGGCAGAAGCAAAAAAGCGTTTGGTTGATTCGGAATTGCGCCAGAAACCAATTAGCGAAATTATGAAAAGTTGTGGGTTTAACAGCAAATCAGTTTTTAATCAGGCGTTTAAAAAATCGGTAGGCGTAACACCTAGTCATTATCGTCAACAGCATCTACATTAATTGCACTGTGTAGTGATTTTTTGGCGCTGAGTTCGACTTTTGGTAGGTGTTGGTTCGAGTTTTTTTTGCATATAGCATCACAAAAATGCAGATGTTAGATTCAAAAATAGCTCCGTTTTTAATGTTTTTACGTGCTTATCGTAAGTTGATTTTATTTCGCCGGGATGTGAAAGCAAATAACGTTTTTTTTGCGGTATGTAGTAGATGGAGTGTCCAGAAAATTGCGTATAACTGTGTTCAGTTAAACGCTGTAAAGGGTTTAATACGAGAGAAAAAACCAAGGGGTTAGATATGTTTACAAGTAAAAACAAAATGACAGAAATGTCCGGCAAGGGGTTTAAAAGATCCTTGTTAGCCGTATCTATTATGGCATTGAGCGTTCCTTCTTTTGCACAAACTGCTGCTTCTACTGATGTTCAGGAAGAAGTTGTTGTTACAGGCATGAAGACAAGTATTCAAAATGCTCAGGAGCTGAAGAGAAATTCGGATACCGTTATTGATGCTATTACCGCGACAGACATTGGGGCACTGCCGGATAAATCGGTTACTGAAGCACTGCAACGTGTTGCTGGTGTAACCATTGAGCGCTTTGCTTCATCAGAAGACCCTAATCACTTTGCTGATGAAGGTACCGGTGTATTGGTGCGTGGCCTGGACCGCGTGCGCAGTGAAATCAATGGCCGCGATGCATTCAGTGCAAACCCTTGGGGTACACTGAACTTTGAAGATATCCCGCCAGAATTGTTGGGTGCGGTAGAAGTTGTTAAGAACCAAACTGCCGATCGTATTTCCGGTGGTATTGCAGGTACCGTTAACCTGGTGACGCGCAAGCCTTTCGACTCTCCGGATCGTGTAATCGCTGGTAGTGCAAAAGCTTCCTATGGCGATTTGCGTGAATCAGTAACTCCTGTTATTTCCGGTTTATTCAGTGACCGTTGGGAAACAGGTGCTGGCGAATTTGGCTTTTTGATCAGTGCAATTAAATCAGAGTTGGAAACACGCGGTGATGGTATCGGTGTGGGTAACTACTATTCTCGCGGTACCGGTGGTGATGGTCCTGCATTGAACGGTTATGCAGATCAAACTGTTTATATGCCTGGTGTGATCTCTGTCCGTACTGCTAACAATGATCGTACTCGTGATGGTTTGGGTAGCTCGTTGCAATGGCAAAATGCCGATGAAACTGTAGTTGCAACTGCTGAATATATTAAAGCGGAAGCTGAATTGATTACTCGCGAATACGTTGTTTATTCACCTTATGAGCAAGGTTTCGTGATTGGTGGAAACACTGCAATCAATATTTCAACCAACCCGGCAGATGCTTCTCGTCCTACTGTTGTAGAAAATGGCTTCTTTAAAGCAGGCGCATTGGATTCTGGTTTGCTGTGGTACAACACTCGTTTTAACGAGACCGACAACTCAGTGGAAGATGCGAGTTTCAATTTGAAATTGCGCCCATTAGACAACTTGACCATCGATCTGGATGCTCAACGTGTTGATTCTACTAACACAGTTACCAACAACAGCTTCATGACCCAGTCAACTGGTTCAAGATTCTATGTTGATTTGAGAGGTTCAAGCCCGAGCATTGAATACCTGAGCCCATCAGTAAGAAATCCAAATACCAATGGGGCTGCTGCTACCAACACCAACTTTATACGTTCGCATCTGGATCAGAATGTTGATAATGATGCAAAAATGGATGCGTATTCAGCTGATGTAACTTACGAGATTGATGATAACTGGATTACCGGTGTCCAAGCTGGTGTTTATTACGCGGATAAAGATCTTGTTGTTCGTGATACCGAATACTCCAACTGGGGTGTAGTAGGTGGATGCGGCTGGTGTGCGGGTGGTCCTGGCTTCTCTGCAACCAGCGCTGACTTGTCTCAAAGCCCAACCGAGTTTGAGAAAGTTACATTCAGCGATTTCTATCGCGGTTCAGGTATCAAAGGTGATACTCAGGAATTCTGGTTCGCCAAAATGTCCAGCGCTGAAGATTTCGTTGGAACAACCTTGCGTGGTTATGAAAATGGCTGGATGCCTTATGGCAGTGGTTCCCAATGGCTGAGAACGGATCGTATTCCAGGAACCCCTTTTGCTCCTAACCATGTTGGCTCTGTAAACGAGCAACGTCAGGAAGCCTACGTTCGTGTTAATTACGCGTTCGATGATCTGCCAATTCCACTCAAAGGTAATTTGGGTGTACGTCAGGTGAATTATGAGTTGTCTTCTGTAGGTTTTGAAAGCTACCCAACGTTGTCTAACAACGCTGCGCTTTATCCTCAAAACGTACAGGATTTCGCAACTGGTGGTTCAAGTAAAGGCGTTAAGGTAAATGGTACTGATTATTCTACCGTGCTGCCTACGTTTAACCTCTCTGCCAGTTTGCAGGACGATTTGATTGCGCGTTTTGCGGTGTCAAAAGGTCTTTACTATCCATCGTTGACTGATACTCGCAATATCAAAGTAATGCAAATCAGCAAAACGGATATTCTTGATCCAACAGATCCAACCAAAGTGATCGGTGTTAAAGACGTCCAATTAACCGGACAAGCGAAGAACCCGTTCCTTGAGCCGGAAGAGTCTACAAATATCGACGTGACTCTGGAGTGGTATTTCGATGCTACCGACTCATTGACTGCAAGCTTGTTCCACAAAAAACTGGACAATATTATTCGTGAACGCGCCTTCGCCGCTCCGGTTACTCACAACGGTGTGACTTTGCCTGGTAGCTTCAGCGGCCCGGTCAATGAAGGTTCAGGTACTATTCAAGGTATTGAGTTGTCCTATACTCAATTCTACGACTCGTTGCCAGGTGCCTGGTCTGGTTTAGGTTTGCAAGTGAACTTCACTTACATCGACCAGAAAGACCTCAACGATTCTGAAGGTATTGCAGGTATCGAAGATATTCGCTTGGGCGTTGATGGTAATCCATTGCCGCAGGACGGTCGTAACACTTTCCGTTCATTTACCGATCTTCCGTTGCCGTCATACTCCAAAAATACTTTCAACATTACTGGAATGTATGAGTACGAAAGCATTTCTGCGCGTTTGGCGTACAACTGGCGTTCAGAGTATATGATCACCCGTCGTGATAGTGACTGGTTTGCACCCGTGTATGCCAAAGATACTGGATATCTTGATGGTTCCGCTTTCTACACTATCAATGAAAATCTGAAAGTAGGTATCGAAGCATCTAACCTGTTAAATACAGAAACCAGAACCATGAACCAACTTAACCAGGAAGGCGTTAAGACTGATGGTTTGAATTTCGTAACGGATAGACGTTTTGCATTGAGCGTACGCGCCCAGTTCTAATAGGCTGTATTAGTACGTTATTAAATGCGCGCCGTTGAAATGCGGCGCGCATTTTTTCATTAAACTGCTTAAGAAGTATCGAGAAAATTTAATGACGCAGCACATTCAATCTATTGTTATTGTCGGTGGTGGTACTGCAGGCTGGATGGCAGCGGCTGCACTGAGTCATTTTTTAAGTCCGCAAAAACATCGGATAACATTGGTTGAATCCGAACAAATAGGCACCGTAGGTGTAGGTGAAGCCACAGTCCCTCATATTCGTTACTTTAATCAAACGTTGGGTATCGATGAAAATGATTTCATTCGCCAAACCAATGCAACCTACAAACTGGGAATTGAATTTGTAGACTGGGGAAAATTAGGCGATACCTACATCCATCCTTTTGGTATATATGGGCGAACAGTTAACGATGTTTCTTTTCACCATTATTGGTTGAAAGCAAAATTATTTGGCGATAATCGCCCGATTGGTGATTATTCCCTCGCTGTGCAAGCCGCACTGAACGAAAAATTTTCTTACCCTTCCGCGGAGCCGGATTCGCTGGCTTCAAAATACAGTTATGCTTTTCACATAGATGCATCGCTCTATGCAAAATATCTACGTAGCTATGCGGAAAAAAAAGGTGTAACTCGCCTTGAAGGTAAAGTTAACAATGTTAATCAATGCCCGGACTCGGGAAATATTACCTCTATCTCTCTGGAAAACGGCAGCCATATCGATGGTGATTTATTTATAGATTGCTCCGGCTTTAGAGGTTTGCTCATTGAGCAAGTTTTAAAAACAGAGTACGACAATTGGAGCCAGTGGTTACCATGTGATCGTGCTATTGCTGTTCCATCCGAAAAAACGTCGCCACCTTTACCTTATACCAGAGCAACGGCCCGAGACGCTGGCTGGCAATGGAGAATACCGCTACAAAATCGTAATGGTAATGGCCAGGTTTACTGTAGCCATTACATAACTGATGATCAGGTTGCGGAAAGTTTGCTGGCAAATCTTGATGGAAAACCGCTTGCCAATTTGAATCACCTTCGTTTCACCACGGGGTGCAGAAAAAAAACCTGGTATAAAAACTGTGTATCGGTTGGTTTGTCGAGCGGATTTTTGGAACCGCTTGAATCTACCAGTATTTATTTGATCCAAATGGCTATTACCAAGCTAATTGAATATTTCCCTCGTACTCAAAATGATGTCTCCCTAACGGATGAATTTAATCGTGATATGCGTATGGAATATGAGCGTATACGCGATTTTCTGGTGCTTCATTACACAGCAACCACGCGTGACGATACCGAGTTCTGGCGTTATATAAGCAATATGAAGCGGCCAGAAAGTCTTGAGGAAAAAATCGCACTTTTTGTAGAACAGGCTCATGTAATGCAGTACAAAAAGGGCATGTTTCTGGAGCCGAGTTGGGTGGCTGTTTACCTGGGGCAAGGAATAGTACCTAAACGTTATCACCCTGCAGTAAATCGTTTAAATGAAGCGGAATTAAATGCCCATTTAGCCAGCATGCGAGCAGAAATAAATAAAAAATGCATTGAAATGCCTTCGCATGATATTGCTATCAATAAATACAGTCGTGCGGATGCATCTACTGCGTGGCCTCGTGCTGCTATGAGTTTATACGAGGTGTTTTCATGAGTGCTGAATCAATGCATCCCTATCATGTTGTAATAGTGGGCTCCGGATTGGATGCAGCGGTTACTGCCGCAGTACTATCCAATGCGCTTGATAAAACGGCAGTTAAAATAACTGTCGTTGAAACCGATGATGAGCAAGATGCAGATAATTGTGTTGCAATGTCTCCTTCCATTCATGCATTTAATAAAATACTGGGCATTCAGGAATCAGATCTTATCAATTTAACGGATGCTTCATTTACGTTAGCGAATAGCTATCAAGTAGCTGCCCGTGCCCCGTATTTTTTACCTTATGGTGAACATGGTTTTTCCCTGCGTGGAATGAGTTTTTTTTCTTACGCTGCTTATCTACACAAACTGGGCAAGCTATTTGAATATGACCAATACTCCCTCGGTTCTGTGGCTGCCGCATTAGAAAACTTTCGACATCCTGCGGAGGATACAAAGTCTTTATATTCAACATTGGTTTATGGACTTAATTTATCCGGTCCATTATTTAGGCAGTATCTAAAAAAATACTCCCAAGACAAGCATGTGGAATATGTTTCAGCAAATATTAATGAATATATTCTCTCTGCAACTAATGGCTGTATTGAGGCGCTCGATGTAACTATTGCAAACGGCGCTTCCTTTCAAACACAACAAGTAACCTTAACTTGTGATTTGATTGTGGATTGCTCGGGGAAAAAAGCAGCCATTCTTAATGGCGTGTTTGGTGTAGATTGGAATGGTTCTGGTCAAACGTTGCCAGTAGATCGTCGTATCGATTGTATTGAAAATGTTTCTGCATTGCGTCCATTTAATCAGCATGCTTTTCTTTCATCAGGGGTGAGCAATTTCGTCTCATCTCAACATAAAAATTACAGATCCTACACTTACAATTCGCATTTTTTAAAAGATGATGCAGCATTGGCCGAATTATTTTCACACTATGAACTTTCTGCTGATTCATTTGACGGCACTATTTTAGTGAGCGATATGGATGCCGGGCGGCGAGCTACTTTTTGGCATAAAAACTGTGTCGCTATAGGCGCATCAGCAGGTGATTTAACGTCAACCTATATCAATCAAATGCATCTTGCACAAAGTGCAGCATTGCGGCTTGCAACGTTGTTTCCGGCTTCCCGCGATTTTGCATGCCTGGCAACGGAATATAACCGGCTGACTCATCTTGAATATGATCATATAGAGGATTTTCATTCTCTTCATTTTCATCTGCCGAATATGTCTGTGAGTGAATTTTGGTTAGCACAATCAAACGTCAATGTGTCTTCGCGGCTCCAGCATCGAATTGATTTATTTGCCGCTGCCGGTCGTATTCCTTTTTATGAAGGCGAGACGATATCTGAAACCACATGGATAGCTTTTATGGTCGGGTTAATTGGCTGGCCTGACGATTTTAGTTTTTTAGTAGAAAATCAGGATGTTAACTGGGTGCAGGATCAGTTATCCAAAATGCAGCAGCTAATTCAAAAAGCGGCACATGCAATGCCATCGCATAGGCAATACCTCAATGATTACCTTGCTAAAAATAACCAATTCAGTGCCGTTGTTCGCTAACGCTTTTTGTAGAGGTCGTTATGATGTCTAGTGATACTAATAGAATTAAAAAAATAGTAATCGTTGGTGGTGGCACTGCCGGATGGATGACTGCGGCGGCTTTTGCAAAAGTATTGGGTACTCAACATTACGAAATCCAATTAATTGAATCTGACGATATTGGGACCGTTGGTGTCGGTGAGGCAACAATCCCGCTGATTACATCGTTTAATCAAATTCTTGGAGTAGATGAAAGTGATTTCATGAAAAAAACCCAAGGGACTTTTAAATTGGGTATTGAATTTGTTAATTGGGGGAAAGTGGGCGATCGTTATATTCACCCATTTGGTACCTATGGTAGAGGTATGGGCGCGCTAGCATTTTATAATTATCTGCTTAAGCAAAAAAAACGGGTTGCCAATACTGATGTCGGTCAATACTCAATTAATATCCAGGCCGCGCGTAACAATAAGTTTATGCGCGCGCCCAATCTACCTAACTCGCCCTTATCCGAAATAAAGTATGCATACCATTTTGATGCAGGGCTCTATGCTCGTTTTTTACGTAATTATGCTGAACAAAAAGGTGTTATACGTACTGAAGGGCAGATTATGGATGTTAGCCTTAATGATGAAACAGGGTATATAAAATCAGTAACCTTGAAGAATAATGAACAATATAGCGGTGATTTTTTTATTGACTGCAGCGGCTTTCGTGGATTGCTAATCGAACAATCCTTAAAAACGGGCTATGAGGACTGGAGCCATTTATTACTGTCGGATACTGCTATTGCTGTACCCTCTGATGTCATGAATCCCCGCCCATCATTTACGCGTGCAACAGCGCATTCAGCCGGTTGGCAATGGTGTATTCCGTTGCAGCATCGCACCGGGAACGGCCATGTTTTTTCCAGTCGTTTTATGTCTGAAGATGAAGCTACCTCTATATTGCTTAAACACTTGCCTACCAAAGCACTTGCAGAGCCCAGAACGGTGAAGTTTAAGACAGGTATGCGCAGAAAATTATGGAATAAAAATTGTGTCGCGATAGGTTTATCAAGTGGTTTTATTGAGCCGTTGGAATCAACCAGTATCCATTTAATACATAGTGCCATTCATAAGTTATTAACTTTTTTTCCGAGTTCATCTTTTTGTCAGGCAGATATCGACAAATATAACGATATCATGCGCACAGATATCGAATTTATTCGCGATTTTATCATCCTGCATTACAAAGCAACGTCGCGAACTGATTCTGCTTTTTGGAATCATTGTAGAACCATGGACGTCCCTGATGGGCTTCGTAAAAAAATAGATCTTTATGTAAAAAGCGGCAAGCTTTATAGAGACAACAATGAACTTTTCACGGAGGACAGTTGGTTTGCCGTAATGGAAGGGCAAGGAATAATGGTGGAGGATTACCATCCTCTGGTCGATTCAATGGGAGAAGCAGAATTTAATGCTGCTTTGCAGGATGTGGCTCGGGCGATAGGGCAGTCAGCAGAAATTATTCCAAGCCATGATGAGTATATTTCCAAGTACTGCAAGGCGTAGCACAGATCATGTGCAAGCCATTTAAGTTAAGTGGATATATTTATTAGCTATTAATCATTTGACTGAAGTGGATAGATTTTAATGGCAATTGAAGAATACAGTGAAATTACCCGTGAGACATTTTTTACTGATGTATTGCCGAAATATAACCCGTGCGTTTTTAGAGGGGTGTGTAGTAATTGGCCTGTGGCTATTGCTGGCAAAGCATCCCCTCATGAGTTCGGCAAATATTTAATGGCTGCCGGGGCTGGCCGAACTAATGAGCCAGTTGAAATTTTCTTTTCTCCCCAGTCAGACGGGCATATGCACTATAGTTCATCAATGAAGGGATTTAATTTTCAAAAGTTAAAAGTTCCCTTTGCGCATTGCCTTGAAAGATTGTTGTTGGCTCAAGCTGAAAACCCATCACCATTGATATATATGGGATCTACCCCAACAGATGTTGTTTGGCCTGATTTTAAAAAAGAAAACGAAATGATATTGCTGGATAGCAATATAAAAGCGAGATTATGGTTAGGCAGTAGAACGTTGGTTCAACCCCATTATGATGTCTCTGACAATATCGCTGTGGTAGTTGCCGGGCGCAGGCGATTTACATTATTTCCTCCAGAGCAGATTAATAATTTATATGTGGGGCCTATCGACGTAACTCCCGCTGGCCAGCCAATGAGTTTGGTTTCATTAAATAATCCTGACCTTGAAACATTCCCCCGTTATGCAGAAGCGCTAAAAAATGCGTTAGTAGTAGAACTCGAGCCTGGCGATGCTATTTTTATTCCGTCACTATGGTGGCATGGTGTTGAAGGGTTGGATTCATTTAATGCATTAGTTAATTACTGGTGGAATCATTCTTCAGCAGGAGCTGATTCACCCTCTGAAGCGCTCATTCACGCAATTCTTACGATAAGTAGTTTGCCGGAAAAGGAACGACGCGCATGGAGATCTTTTTTCGATCATTATGTTTTTCAAACGAATGGTCACCCGTTGGCACATTTGCCGGAAGAGGCGCGTGGAGTGCTAGGCTCTATGAATCCGCAAATTTATCAATCCATTAAGCATTATTTGAATTCAAGAATGAAAAGGTAGGTATTTTTTTTGGAAGTCGTACTTTGGTGAGGTACGACTTTTTGTCAAACCAAAAATCGTTATTGTCTACTCAATGCTGCAATGTTAATTTTTCTCCAGCGCAAATTTTTGGTGTTTCATGAAATGATGCTTCTACAAAATAAAGCGAATATGTTGAGACCTGTTTTATGGTGGTCTAATTCTATTTTATTAGTTTTATTAGTTAGTTGCTTATTAATGATTGTTGTTGATTGATTCTGTGAATTTGTAGTCTTCCCGTGATTTGCCAGAACTAGTTTCTGGCTTTTTTTTGGACTTAAAATGTTAATCAGGATGTTATCTTTTTTATTATTCGGTTTTTTTCAAGCCTATAGGTTTCAGGTTGTACCTGGTTTTTTTTCACTCATAAATGCTAAAAAAATAAAAACATTGTTTTACGCACTGAGCCATTTCTATTCATATCTTTACAAAATTCAATCTTATCTAAATCTGCAGACTGGCTTTTTTCAATCTATCTATCGGCAGTTGGCCTGTTCTTTTTATTTAAGATATCGGTAAATAACACCCTGCATTTTAGAATCTCTGTTGGTAAATGGGGGTTTTAAATAACCATGGATGAATACTTATGAGACCCTAGGGGTTATGGCTTGTGTGATCGAGGATCGTGATGGCAAGTGAGGTTTTATCAACCAAAGGAAATAGCTATGTTGAAAAAAAAGTTAACTGGTCTGTTATGTTTAAGCGGGCTTTTTTCCGGTTTTGCTTCTGCACAACAAGGCGAACTGATTATTAGCCAAAGTTATATCAAGGCGGGTTGTTCTGGCTGGGAGTTTAGGGAAGGCGGGGGAGTTGGTTCAACAGGTGAGCCTCAATATCCAAAAACCTATCAAGTATTTACGGTGTCTTGTAATGGCGGTTATGTAGCCAGAAAAACGCAACTATTTTACGGCAATGGCAATCTTTATAGTTGCAACATCGCTTTGATGGATACAACCACTTATACATTAAGCAGCACTTCATGTACTTCATTTGAGGTGCGTACAAAAGTGACTCCGCCACCATTGGTAGTGCCTGCTGCCCCCACTTATGCATATACCGGTAATGTGAATGGGTGCGGTACATTTCCACCAGGTGCTTGCCCGGCGCCACAATATTGGGTTGTGTGGCCTGCTATGCCAAATGCGTCCAGTTATGAATATTCCTTTGTTGGAACGCTACCATTTGCCGGTTCTACGACAGGTACAAGTATTACTATTCCTTACGGATACAATCCAACCAGCGGTAAAGTGAGAGCATGTAATGCGGCAAATCAATGCAGTGCCTGGACTAGCGTGACCGCCGCTCCCTAATAATGATGGATTAAATGAAAATTTCCTATTCGTGAAATTTTTAACGGTAGAGTTAACCAGCAATTACCATCAGATTAATTTTATGTTGCCGGTATCTATGCTCTTGGTTGTTCTTCATTAAGCACAAATAATATTTGACGTCTTATTCTTCCATGCGGGCTTTTTTAAGAAAGCCCGCTTTTTTTAATTCAAAAATGATACGAAACAGGTGTTCGTTTAAATTTATATCTTGTTTATTGAATCGGTACATTTATTGGTTATGAATCCCACTTGATGCCTGATAAGTGGGACGCGGGTAAATATTGGTACGAGTTTCGGCAATAAATTGCAGTGTTTTCCTTTGAGTGTTAGCGTGATTTTTAGTCGTTGTGAGGTAGTAAATGACGAATAACAACACACTGAGGCAAACGATGATGATTCTCTCCAAAAAAAATGTGAAAAAAATAATCGGCACTGGTGCAGTGTGCATTTTGGCAGGCAGTACATTAACGGCCTGTGCACAAACAAAAGTGGTTGGTTATATCCCTTCTTATAAAAATATGCCGGCGGTAATTGATCGCACGGATTTAAGTAAATTAACCCATTTAAATTTATCGTTTTTAAATCCTAATGCCAGCGGTGCGGTTGTTAGTGGTGGAAATCCGGTGTGCATGGAAGGCGCGAGCGCGAGCGATATTCACTATGTAGTGAATAAAGCCCACCAGGCTGGTGTAAAGGTGCTGGTTTCCATTGCCGGTGGAGTATTGCCAGCGTGTTCCGGAAATTGGCAAACGTTATTACAACCTGCCAACCGTGCCACGGTGGTGAATAATTTATTGCAGTTTGTGAATACATTTAATCTGGATGGATTGGACGTAGATATTGAAGGTGTGGTGCTGACTAATATCGATAATTCCGGCAATTACACGCCATTTATCCAGGCACTACGCAATGGGTTACCGGCGGGAAAGTTGTTAACGTCTGCGACGGCATCTTATGTTGGCGGTATGGTGCCGACATCATCGTTACCCTATTTCGATTTTGTAAACATTATGTCTTACGACGCGGTCGGCCCGGGTTGGGGGCAAGCAGGTGTTGAGCATTCTCCTTATTCGATGGCGGTGTCTGATATTAATATCTGGAAAGCGCGCGGCCTTACCAAACAAAAATTGGTATTGGGGGTGCCATTTTATGGATATGGGTTTAACGGTTACGTGGCGGCTTATGATTTCAACAGTATCCTCAGTCAATTCGGTGCAAGTGCAGCGCAGAGCGATGTAATTGGCACTCGTTGCGCTGGTTGCAGTTACATCACTTACAACGGCATTCCCACTATTCGCAGCAAAACCCAACTCGCGTTGCAAGAAGGTTCGGGGGTAATGATTTGGGAGTTGTCACAAGATGCAGCGGGCACGAATAGTTTGTTAGCTGCAATTCATAGCCAGATTGGCGGCGGTAATAATTCCAGCAGCTCGTCAAGTAGTAATAATTGCCCTGCATGGGTGAGTGGCCAGCAATATTATGCGGGCAATAAAGTGTCTTATCAGGGCGGATATTACATCGCTGAATACGATAACCCCGGCTACATTCCTACGGTTAGTACCTATTTCTGGGAGCCAATTAGTGCCAGCGCTTGTGGTGGTGTTGCATCATCCAGTTCATCGTCCGTCGCGGCATTTACACGGCTGATTCAGGCTGAAGCTTACACCGCAATGAATGGTGTGCAGCTTGAAACTACCACCGATACCGGTGGCGGCCAAAATGTTGGCTGGATTGATGCGAATGATTGGATGGCCCATGCCAATATTAATTTCCCGACTTCCGGTACTTATAAAGTGGAATACCGTGTGGCGAGTGTGAGTGGTGCGCTGCTATCGCTGGATTTAAATGCGGGTGCAATTCAATTGGGGCAAGTCACTATTCCGGCAACCGGCGGTTGGCAAACCTGGACTACGGTATCGCACAACGTTTCCATTAATGCCGGAACCTATAGTGTCGGAATTTTTGCACCGCAAGGCGGCTGGAATATTAATTGGCTACGCTTCACCAAGTTGTAATTTCTGACGATTTACCCAGCTTTTCCCCCTGTTTTTCCTCCCGGACTTGCGGATCTGCTATCAGATCCGCTTTTTTATCCGCCGCTATTACATACCTTTGTTCGTATTATTCCTTTATTAAAGATACTGATATCATTTTACAAGCGGGTATTTTGCGCTTATTAATTTGAATTAATTAGATCACTGAACGCTAATATCGGAATTACAAATTTGCGATTGCAATAATAAATATTTTCGTGGCGATCTTTATTGAATAGATCCGGTTGAATAATCCGGAGTTAAATAGTTCTGGATTAAAATAGTTTTAGGTTAAATGGTGTTGGGTTAAATAGTGTCGAGGTATGTATGAAAAAGTATTTGATTTATTGGGGTGTTTTTATTGTGGTATGTGCAGTTCTATTTGCGTTATGGCGGACCCGGCCTGCAAATTACATTGAGCGTATAACGACCCTCAGTGTTGCCGCCGAAGAAACCTTATTCAGTCAATCAACAGATTCAACCACCGTTTATTTGCTTAAGACTCAACCTTTATATGTAAAAAAAGTCATCGATGGATGCGAGCTCCACGGTGGGGCATTTGCGTCAGTTGATCAAACGAGTGCAGTAAAATTTAGTAACGATAGTGCTTTTAAAGCGCATGGCCTTTTTAAATCCAACAATATTGGTTGCCTCATCAAAGGGAATAAAGAAAAAGACGGATGGGAGCTTTTTGTGAAAGATGATCTCTTATATTTTCAGCTCCATCGTTGATGATCAACACTTCTAAACCCTTTGTACGTTTAAAACCGGTTAGACTGCGCAACAATGTTGTTAAGGTTAATAACTGAGGAGGAGCATCCGTGAAATTGAAAAGCCCTTTGAAACTAAAAAGCCTCATAGGCCTGGCAGGAGTATTGGCAATGACAGTGATTAGTTCTGCTGCGTCGGCTTGCCCGGAATATTTGCAAGGTGAATATCGCAAATTGCATTCAAAAGACTCGGTGAATATTTGCGAGTTAATGGAAAACAAAACGGTGTTGGTAGTGAATACCGCCAGTCATTGCGGGTTTACCTCCCAGTTTAAAGAGCTGGAGGCACTTCATAAAAAGTACAAAGACAAAGGATTGGTGGTGGTTGGTTTTGCCAGCGATGATTTCAAACAAGAAGATGCTGACGAAGAAAAAGCAGCGGAAATCTGCTATCTGAATTATGGGGTGACTTTTACCATGCTGGCCCCAACCCATGTAACGGGCGAGCAAGCGAATCCGGTGTTTAAAGCGCTGGCAAGCCAGGCCCAGGAGCCCAAGTGGAATTTCAATAAGTACCTGGTGGGTAAAGATGGAAAGTTGGTGGAGTATTTCGGCAGTATGACCAAGCCGGATTCGCCCAAATTGGCGGCGGCAATTGAACAGCAGCTTTGAGTATTAAATAAAATCCTTCGGGCGCTTTGAGTTCGAGCAAAGCCAAAGCGCCTTTTAAAGGATGAAAAATGTAAACGGTTACTTTTTGGTCTGCTTAACATTCTATACCCTCAGTTCTTACAGCCTTATGTGATTAGGTTTTTAATATTATTAAGTGTCTGATTTAAAACAATAATTTAAATTTTTTTTGCCAAACCCCAGCTTTTCTTTATCCCTAAGCATCTGAAAATTTGAACTGGTTCAATGTAAAAACAATTGTAATCGATTACATAATCAGTGATGATTAAGTGCGATTTTCAAAAATCGCATCAAATAACATAAGAGCAATCAGAAACAGGCAGAGGTATACCGCTTGTTTAAAAAGTAATCCCGGTACCTTCCAAACAAGTATTCATTTTCTCGACCATATCATGGCTTTTTCACAGCCATCGGATTTGTTCGCCTCGAATTTGAAAGGTACTGGGGTTTAACCATCACGAGGGGTTTCATGAGTTCTCCATATTTTAAAAAGACTATTTTGTCATCCTGTGTAGCTGCTTTTTCGGTAGCCGCATTGGCAAGTCCAGCAATTGCGCAGAACGCAACGGCGGACGATAAGCTGGTTGAAGAGGTCATCATTACCGGTATTCGCGGGTCGCAAAAAGCAGCGGTGGATGTGAAGCGTAACTCAGCGGTGATCGTGGATTCGATCGTCGCAGAAGACATCGGCAAGTTACCGGACGTCACTATCGCTGACTCATTGCAGCGTGTGACCGGTGTACAGATCCAGCGTACGGCGGGTGAAGGTTCCAGCTTGAACGTACGCGGTATGCCACAGGTGCTGACTACCCTGAATGGTGAATCTTTCCTCAGTCCCTGGTCAATTACCGGCGTTGGCGCCAACTACTCTGATATTCCCGCGTCCATGATTTCCGGTGTGGATGTTGTTAAATCCCAGTCTGCTTCTACCGCTGCAGGTGGTATTTCCGGGGTAATTGATTTGAAAACCCGCCGTGCGTTGGATATGGATGCAGGTTGGACGGCAACTGCCGCGTTGGAAACCTCAGAAGGCTCTATCACCAAAGATGCGAACCACGATGTGAATGCATTTGTGGGTTGGAATAATGGCGATTTGGGGTTCACGTTTGGTGCATTCAGCTCGCTTACCAATGCCGCCAACTATCAAATGTACGAAGATTCCCGCCTCGGTTTTGTGAACAGCGGTGGCGATCCATTGGACTTGAATGGCGACGGCAATACCACCACTGACCGTTATCTGGTGCCCGCTGGCTATGGGGTGAAAGCCTATGTTATGGAGCGGGAACGTGAGGGTTTTGCGACTTCATTCCAATCACGTTTGAGCGATTCCCTGACATTCACCGGTGAAGTTTTTTACACCAGGATGGATCAATATGATCGCGGTGTAGAAACCCAATTCAATGGCAGCCGCGACTCTAATTATGATGTGCTGCGCCCCGGTAGCGTGACGACTAAAGAAGCTGTAGTTCCTGGTAGCGGTAGTACGCCGGACCGCGTGATTAACTCATTGCAAGTCGCGGTAGTGGAGGCGCCGGATTTCCAGGCGACGACCAAAAGCAAACAAAACCACACCGATGCAATCAATACCAATTTCGAGCTGGCATTTGACTCGGGCGATGCATTCAAAGGCACCCTGCGTTATGTGCACTCTGAAGCCGATAAAACCTATGAAGAAGCCACCTTCCAACAGGGAACACCGGTCTGGTATTGGATTGACGCTGATGGCGATGGCCAGGATGACCCGGTTGATCCATTCCTAGTAACCGTGGATTACACCAAAGAATATCCAACTTTTTCTTATGCAGATGACTTGTCCAGCACTGATCGTTTGAATCTCTTCCAGGCGTTTGCCATTGGCCAGAAAGATGAAGCGACGATGGATGTATTGCGCGCTGATGGTTCATACGAATTTGAGCTTGCTGATTTCAAATCGTTTGAGTTCGGTTTGCGTCTGGATCGTCGCGATGTAAAAACCACCAAATATGATTACCTGACCCCGACTGGTCGCTACTCAACCTGGGCTGATCCGAATGTACCTGCTGAACTGCACTTCAAGCCGTTGCCAGGTGACTATGTATGGCAACGTTATCCCGATTGGTATGACTTCAAAGGTAATAGCGATTTAGGGCAGGCGCCGTTTGATGATCTAAAATCCCAGTTGATTTCCTACAACGATTTTGGCCCATTTAGCGGTTTTGAATCCGGCGTTGCGGCGTTGAACCCCAAATCCCTGGATGATGTGAATGGTTTTATGAATTCCATTTATCCGGGCGCCACCAAATTTGCCGACCCGGCCAAGGCCTATTCAGTCGTTGAAGATACCGCCTCGGCATATTTCCAGGGCAACTTCGAAAATGATGACGGTGTCTTCGGCATTCCTTATTCCGGTAACCTGGGGTTGCGTGTTATTGAAACCCGCCGCGAAGTCGTGAATAGCACTTACGCTGCAGGTTCTGTTCCTGCGGCAGGAAGTTACTACGGGGGCGGCGCTGAGGCTGCTCTGGGTAAGCCGCCAGCCGGTTGGCAGGTGATGTTCAAGCAATTGGGCAATAGAACTACAAAAACATCGTTCACCGATGTATTGCCTGCAGCCAATATCAGCTTTTTCCCGGCTGAAGACGTCATCGTACGTTTTGGCTACAACAAAACCATGAGTCGTAATGATCTGGTGAATGTGGGGGAAGATGAAACGCTCTGGTATCAGGAGTACAAGGTTTATACCCCTGAAGGTACGCGCGAAGATGAAAATGGCAAATACAACGTTGTGACCAGCCCTGGTGGTGGTAATGATCAGGGGAATCCCAGTGTAAAGCCCTGGCGTGCAGATAACTGGAACGCTTCTACCGAATGGTATTTCGCCGAAGGCAGTATTTTGGGGGTGGGTGTATTCCTGATCCAGGTGGACACCGCTACTGAAACCTTGCAGGAAGCACGGTCGTATCCGGATTCTGACGGTGTAGTGCGCCGCACCGCTAACGTGTGGACTACGCAAAACGTTTCTGCATCTGACCTGACCGGTTTCGAAATCGGATACAAACAAGCCTTTGATTTCCTGCCAGGCTTCCTCAGCAATACCGGTATGGAGTTTAACTACACCTATTCAGATAGCGACTCGGGCGATGAGGATCTGGAGGGTAATAGCTTCCCGTTGCAATCCAACTCTGAGCACCAGTACAACGCGATCCTGTGGTACCAGGGTGAAAAACTCAGCTCGCGTATTGCTTACAACTGGCGCAGCGAGATTTTCCAGGGCCGTGTTGGTTTGAACACCAACGAAGCCCCCATCAGCATGGGTAACTGGACTGAGGCGGCGGGTTATCTGGATATTTCCGTTAACTACGATGTTATCGAAAACGTGACCTTATATTTGCAAGGCACCAACCTGACCGAAACCAACTATCGCAACTATGCCCAGTTTGAGGATCAATTCCACTCGCTGGCGGTGCAGGAGCGTCGTGTTGCCGCAGGAATTCGCCTGCGTTTGTAACTGGCTTAAGCTTTGACACATAAAAAAACCGGCTTCGGCCGGTTTTTTTATGCTTGTTACTTTAATCCCTTACAGGTGTTACGCGTTTTCACATATCAATGAAACCGATAGCGTGAGGGTAAGAAAAATTAACTATCAATTATTTATGGTCTTATAGATATTACAAATTTATAATCATTGGAGTTTGTGATTTTTTATTTCTTTTTCGAATATATAGTTAAAAATATAGGTTTTATTAAAGCCAAATCATCTAAAAAACCTGAAAAAGTAAAGGCGATTGCAATATCGATTTTTAAGCTAGTCATAAGGAGGGTGTGAACATTTTCAAAGTATTGTTGAAACCGATTACATTTTAATCCATTATTTCATGGCAAGGCGCGCTAATAAGACGGAATAAACGCCACATCATAAAAATAAAGTGATCTAGTAAACCTATCCTCGGCCAACATCCCCCCGAGACTCACTTCCCGATGTGTACCTGATAACAACGTCAACAATGTTAGGCGGCGCTGATCGGAGTTTTGTCGCTCCGCTTCAGTTGATAACGCAGCTGCTGTTCAGAATTACTCAAAAGATAATAAAACGAGGAAGCTCAAGATGATCAAACCTAGCGGTATTACTACCAGAAAAAAGGCGCTGGTGCTGGCGATAGGCTGCGCCCTTGCCGGGTTACCGGTTTATGCACAGGAGCAGGCTGATAAAGCCGGCTCAGATGACGTGGTAGAGGAAGTTATTGTAAAAGGCGTGCGTGCCTCCCAAGCCAAAGCCATTGATATCAAACGCGAATCAACTACGGTGGTTGATTCCATTGTGGCTGAAGATATCGGCAAATTACCTGACGCGACCATTACCGACTCCCTGCAACGTGTGACCGGTGTACAAATCAAACGCGAAGCAAACGAAGGCACCTCGCTGAACGTACGTGGTATGCCGCAGGTAATGACTACCTTGAATGGTGAACAATTCCTGAGTCCGTGGAATATTACTGACGTGGGCGCTAACTACGGCGATATCCCTGCGGGGATGATTAACGGTGTGGACGTCTACAAATCCCAATCGGCTAATGCTATTGCCGGCGGTATTTCCGGTCTGGTGGACCTGAAAACCATTAGCCCCTTGAAAATGAAAAATGGCTTTACGGCCAGTGCCAAACTGGAGGCGTCGCAAGGCGAGCTTTCTGACCGTGAAATGAATGCGGATGGCACCACTGACAAGCGTTCACCAGACGATAACTACAGTTTGATCCTGGGTTATAACAATGATGGCCTCTTCGGTGTAACCGTGGGTGCGTTCCAATCCAACAGCTACAACGCTAACTACCAAATGTCCACCAGCCAGCATTTGGGCTTTTTGGAAGGTAAAGGCAAAGGCCCCAGCGACCGCAAAGACATCGATGGCGACGGCGATCTGGTTAACGATTGGTATCTGGTACCCGGCGAATATTCCGCTCGTTCAAGCTTTATGACGCGCGAACGTGAAGGTGCAAACATCTCTATTGAAGCGGCGGTGGGTGATCACTTTACCGTGCGTGGCGATGTCTTCTATACCAGCATGGATCAATACGACCGCGGTGTAGTGGCGGCGTTTGATGGTTCCAGCTCCACCACTTCGTATCAGGTCAATGGCGCATTGCCACTCTATGTGGACGGCCTTTATGACCCATTGTTGCCTGTATCCGAAGGCACAATTGTGACCGACATGGGGGACTTTACCTATGTGGATGCCAACGGTGTAACACAAACCAAAAATCTGCATACCCTGCAAGTTGCCAAACTGGTGGCTCCCGGTTTCCAAACTACCTCCAGCAACCAAATCAATCGAACTGCTGCACTGAATAGCAATTTCGAAATTGCCTATGACAGTCAGGATCGTTTGAAAGCCAAGCTTCGCTATGTGTATGCCGAGGCAGAAAAACAATACCGCAGCGCTATTTTCCAGCAAGGTAACCCGGGCTGGAACTGGGTTGATGTGGATGGTCCGATTGATCCGGCCACCAATCTGCCGATTAAAAATGGTAAGGACCCGGTAACTGGTTATCCGCTGACTGTTGATTATCGTGGCAAGTACCCAAGTTTCAGTTACGAAGGTGATTTGTCCGATGCGAATTTGCTGAAGTTCTATCAGGGCATTGCTGATGGTTCTGAAGTAACAGCTGAGCTCAGTGTGATTCGCCTCGATGTTAACTATGAGCTTGATGGTGATCTTTTTTCTTCGGTTGATGTTGGTTTTCGCCAGGGCGACCGCGATGCTCACAATAGCAAATTCAATTACATCACCGCGACCCAGCGTTATCCCGATAGTGATCGTACCCCGGCTAACAAGCGCTATCAGTTGATGTCGGGCAATCAGGTATGGCAACGCTGGCCGGATTTCCGCTATTTTGATTATGACTTGGAGTTGCAAGAGCACCCGCAATTAGGAACTATTGGCAAATTGCCAAATAACGGTTTTACCTCGGCAGATACCATCAAATTTACTGACTTTGGCCCATTCAAAGGCTTTGAAAGTGGCGTTTCTTCGCTGAATCCTTCGGCGTGGGATGATCCGCTGGCATTCATGAATCGTTTGTATCCAGGCCAGGAAACAACGGTTACTGATGAAAACGGCAATGTCACTGTAGTGCCGGCACCGGGCGTAAGAACGGTGAATGACCCTGCATTTGAGTACGATGTTGAAGAGGTAACCTCAACAGCATCATTCCAATTGAACCTCGATTCTATCGATGGAATTTGGGGCATTCCTTTCAAAGGAAATGTGGGCGCGCAAATTATCAGTACTGATCGCACCATCCAGAAAAGCATCATTCCCGAAAAACTGGATATCTATAATTCCATCGGTTACGAAAACCAGGCCATCGCATTTATTAGCGATATGGAAACCATTAAGTATTCATTTGTTGATGTACTGCCGTCTATCAACCTGAATTTTTTCCCGGCTGATGATGTGGTTGTACGTTTGGGCGCAGCTAAAACCACCTCGCGTAATGATTTGAAAAACCTCGGGGAAAGTTTGACGGTGTGGACCGGCGAATGCCCCAAATACGATGTTAACGGCGTCCAGCAAATTGGTCCGGATGGTCGTGGCGAGACCGTATATTGCGTTAACGGCGGCACTGATCAGGGCAATCCTTACATGAAACCCTGGTATGCCAACGTCTATAACGCCACCACCGAATGGTACTTCGCTGAAAATTCCATCCTGGGTGTAGGTTTGTTCATGATTGATGTCAGCACGTCCGTGCAGGGCTATCAGGAACAGCGTCGCTTTGTGGATCTCGATGGTATTGATCGCGGCAACATGGCGAACGTATGGACTACCAAGAACGTCGGTGCTTCATCACTCTACGGTCTGGAGCTTGGCTACAAACAACCATTCACGTTCCTGCCGGGCGAATTTCTGAGCGCAACCGGTCTTGAATTTAACTACACCTATTCCGAAAGTGAGAGCACGGATAAAGATTTCCTGGGCAACTCCTTCCCGTTGCAATCCAACTCCAAGCATCAATCCAACATGATCCTGTGGTACGACAAAGCCGGCTTGAACGTGCGTCTGGCGTACAACTGGAAGAGCAAGGAATACGACGGACGCTTTGGTCTGGCAACACAAGCCGAACCTATTTCCATGGGTAATTGGGTGGAGCCACAAGGTTACCTCGACCTCTCCGCAAGTTACTGGTTGAACGAGCACATCAGCTTCACTGCGAGCGGCACCAACCTGACTGCGCAAAGCAGAAAAAGTTATTCGCAATACACCAACCAATTTAACAGCATGTGGATTCAAGAGCGCCGCTATAACGTCGGCATAACTTTGACACTGTAAAAAAACAATCCATAGCCAGGCCTGTTGCGTGCAGGCCAAGAGCGGCCCGAGGGCCAGACAATAATATTTTGGAGTCAAATTATGAAATTTAAATTATGTTCCATGGCGGTACTCACAGCCGCCTTGCTGTTGCAAGGTTGCGGCGGTAGCGGCGGCCTTGTTAGCAATGCCGATAAAGATAAAAACCCACTGAACCCGGCGCCAGGTACGGAAGATCCAACGGCGCGCCCGCGCCCTAGCGATACTGCATTAACTATCACGACCAGCGATTCCACTATTTACGATGCCGCAAAAAAACCTTTGCTCCTGCGTGGTATCGATATGCAACTGGGCGCAGGTGCCGCTGTTACCAATACGCGTATAAATGGCATCAAAGCAATTAAAGAAACTGGCTCTAACGTTGTTCGTCTTTATATCACTGAAGAAACAACTGACCCGCAATTGGAAACTGCCCTGGTTAAAGTTGTGGAGCAGGGTTTGGTTGCGATAGTGACGCTGGATAGCGCAAAGCTGGCGTGTTCAAGTAACGGTGCTGCATTAAATAGTGCGGTTGATACCTTGTGGTTAAAAAAATGGATCGCTGTTATTGCACAGGATCGTTTTCAGCCCCACTTGATTATTAACATCGCCAATGCCTGGGGTCCTGAAGGTATTTTTAATCCTGACAGTTTTGGTTATCAGGATTATCTCGATGCCTATAAAGCGATGATTAATAAATTCCGCACCGCCGGTTTTAAGGTGCCTCTTGCCATCGATGCGCCTTGTGGCCAGGACTTTAATGCGTTTGCGCGTGATCGCGGTAGACAATTACTGGTCGCGGATTCGGCAAAAAATATTATTTTGTCTGTGCAAGCTGACGGTGCCAAATGGAATACCACTACGCGTACCACACTGGCATTTTCTAATTTAATGGAGACACGTCTTCCTTTCGTGGTGAGTTCGTTTGCCGGCTCTGGTGTGGGTGGTTTATCCGGAATTGATCATGTGGATATCATGCAAAAAGGTGCAGGCAACCAAGCCATCGAATTGAATTTGCCTTGGTTAACAACGAATGACTCGGCTGCATACATTGCAACTTTCCCGCAATCAATTCCGTTGCTGGATGGTGCTGGTGTGTCTACCAACCTTTATCTGGATGCGCGTTATCTTGAAGAGCAACCTATTAGCGATGCGGATGGTCGCCGTGTGCCTAAAGGTAAGCTGACTTTCGCTATGTATGTTAAAGATGAAAGCGGCAATGCATTGCGTGCCGGCAGCATTCAGGCCAAGGATTTGCGTGGGTATCAATGGAATCGTGTGGCTTTTACCTTGCCCAAAAGCAACAGCGAAATTGATCCGGCTAATTTGTTGAATGGTGCAACATCATTTGATTTGAACAAAGTAAAACAAGTCGGCTTTGAAATCCTGGCGAATGGAAAAGGTGCTGACATCAAAGCGCCAATCAAACTTGATGATGTGGAAATTTATCCGGGCGCACCGGAACCTACATTAGCGGTTGAATCCACGTTTAACTCTGGCGATAGTGGTTGGAGTAACGCCGGTTGGGGGGGTACCAGCAATGCTGTATTCGCCGATGGTCAGATGAAGATCGCGTTGTCCGGTGGTGCGTGGGGCGCAGTTGTTCAAAGCCCGGCCTGGCAGTCGCAAGAAGTAACTCCCAAAATTAATTTCAAACAAAATGTATTTGTGGATTTTAAAGTTTTTGTACCTTCTGCTTACGCAGGGCAAACTCCACAAATAAAAGTATTTGGTAATTTTGGCAGCGACTGGAGTATCAACACTGAAGCATTCGCCAGTGTTGCGGGTGGTGTTAAATACGGTGAGTGGAATAATTTCCGTGCAACTCTTAAATGGAGTGAAACGGCTGACGTTTCTACTCCACAAAATATTGGTTTCCAGGTTTCCGGTATTTCGGAAAATCCTGATCCTTTGTTGATTGATACTATTACCATCACCCAACAACCAGGCAAGCGCACAAAAACAGTTACCGCGTTGCAATATGAATCCAAATTCAGCAAAGATACCGAAACCTATGCGCAAGCATGGGGGCGCTTATCAACAGTTGAAATGGTGAATGGTGAATTGCACATCACACCAAAATGGTTGGATGATAAAGGTGCACCATCGAACGACGTTGTAGTACTGAAAGAAGATATCAATAGCATCACCGATATCGATGTATCTGGTCCGGTCATTTATAAAGTGAGAATTTTTGTACCGGCGAGTTATGCGGGTAGTAATCTTCAGTTCCGTATTTTTACCCAGGATAACAACTGGGGCCATGATAAGGACTTCCCTGATCGCGTATTGACCATTGATGATTTCAAACCGGGTGAGTGGACCAGTTTTGAATTTACCACCGATAATTTCCCTGACGGTTTTGCGCGTACGCAAAAACTGCGTCACTTCGGTTTCCGTTGGGAAGGTGTAAATGGTAATACTGACACCGTAAAAATTGATGATATCCAGTTGTATGGCAATATAGAGGTTGAAGACAGTCAGCCACTCTACAGTAATGACTTCGGCACCCAGGAAGAAGTTGATAGTGTGAAATTTGATTTTTCGGGTGGTGCATTCACGCAATCCGCATTGGTCAGCGCCAAAACCAAATCCTGGAAAATTGCTCCATTTGGCTGGTTGGCATACTCCTGGTTTGGCAATACCGGTGAAAATGAAGTACTGAATATCACCAACACCGAAGACAAAGTTGATTTGACTGAGCGTGGTGAGGAAGTTGTCAATGGGGAATTTGGTATCGATGCAACATCGCTGCCTGTAAATTTTAAGTAATTCAGTTTTAAATAAGCTTGTCTGAAAATCCCCGCTCAATGCGGGGATTTTTTTATCTCGTCAATGGCTGTTTGCTAAATATCGGCAACCAGGTTTGTCGGTGTCTTGATTGTATAGGAGTCTTATGGCGACTTACTGGGAACATTTCATCTGGTTTTTTATGCCAATAGCCATAAATGGAATTTTAGCTTTTTGGGTTAAAAATAAATTTCCTATAACAAAAAAATGGTACCTCCACTATTGGCTCTTGCTGGTTGGGGCGATTGGTTTTATTGCCGGACCTCGATGCCTGTGTGTTAATTATGTAGAGAGCGTGAGTGGGGCGGTAGCCGGGGCCTTATTGTATGCAATGGTAGTTTTTGTGTTGTATATCATTGCCAGGCTCATATTTAATTCAGCTCAATAGTCGCTGTTTAAAACTATTTATTCGGTTAAATTTTCCAGTTTTCCTGCGTAATTTAGAATACGTTGAATCAGCGAGTTAGTGAGTGTCGCAATGCCTAAACTGATCTTGATAATGTTGGCTTTTTTCCTGATTTTGGTCCCTGTACCCGGTATAAGCAGGCATGAAGATTTTTTATTATATGTGTCTATTGCAGCATTAGAACTCTTTGCAGTAGTCCTGTTTTTTAAACGAATTTCTTTGCCTGTGTATTTAATTATACCGATGTCCATTTTTAGTGGTTTGGCTTTGGTGTCTGCATCGCACATGGTGCTGAGGTATTCAGATTATCAGATGCACAGGCGATACATAGCATTAAGTATTAATGGTGTGTTTTCACTGATATTCTGTTTGTTTGCGCTGAGTTATTGGCGCTAACAGGTTAATTGATCTGGTAGTGCCAGGTTATTTGCTGATTAAAAGCCTTTTTCTGTTAATTGGGTGAGGCGAACATATGAATAATAAAATTATGGGTAAAAGAAAAGTAAGGCAATGAAGACCCGCTCAACGCTGAAGTTCTATTAATGATAAGTGGTTTATGAATTCTTAATGTGTTAACGAAAAATATTTAGCCTCAAATATCATCCCTTTGCTTTCATAAAATCGATGTGCATCCATGCGCTTTACACCGGAAACTAATCGCACCTGGTTGCAATCCATCTCAACGGCATAGTTTTTTATCCAATCAAATAAATATCCGCCATAGCCTTGTGAGCGACAGCCTTCAGTGGTGACCAATTCTTCTATTTCCAAATATTTTCCTGTGTGTAGCCATTCGCCGATGCGGATGCCGGCAAGGGCTTTGATTCCATTGTCATCCAGATAAATTAATTGGTACCCCGAATGGCGCAGGCGTTCGACCTGGATGAGGAATGTGTCGAGTGTAAGATGTGGGCGTAATTCATTCATTAGCGGAAAACATTCTGTAGTGTCTTCCGGTGTTTCGGCAAATTTGATGTGCATGAGAAATTCCCTGATATGTTTTTCCTGACATTAGATCAGGACGAATTGTAGCGGGAATATTGGATGGGAATATACAGTGATGTGCGCTCCATTATTGGAGCGCAATTATTCTTGTGTGTGGAATTAACGAATCACTGGCCGGTAGCTCATCCGTAACCCGCGCCAGTATTCCAATGCGACCAATAATGTCACTGCAAAAATAGTGGCGTAAATAGTCATAACGTAAGTGTAAGTGACAACATTATTCCAGGGGCGAGCGATACCGAGGTAGCAAGCGTAGAGCCACGACACCAGAGAGGTGACTGCTGTGACCAGCACAAATAATTGCTCGCTACTGCTGCACCCCAAAAAACCTTGCGACGAGGTTAGGCGGGAAAAGCTGAAGAAATGCAGGAGGAGGCCGTTGATCGTCAGTATGCTCACCACGGAAAACTTGGCCCAGAGTTTCTGGTTCATCAAGTAAGCGGGGTTATCGAGGTAACCCATCGCGACGATGATCAATCCAGTCACCCAGAGCGCAACGAGTGCCAGGCTGACAATTCCGGAGTTGCGGTGGAGATTGGCGATGGCTTCTGCATCCATGGTGCGACCTTGCCATTTGGCAAGCGCCAGGTCCTGTATCAAGAGTATGCCTACGGCGAGGCAGGCGGCGATCAAATGGGCGTAGACCAGAAGTGTTTTTAGCATTCTCAGGTTCCTCTATTGTTATCGTTATTGCTGCCATGCCATTGCTGATGAGTTATCGAGCGGCTGCCAGACTATTTGTTTGCGCAAACATGTTGAAAATTTATCATTAGGTGTTTTAGTTGATGAGTCCGAAGGCGGTACTCAAAGTGCATTATCAATGGGGCTCTGCATCGTTATTTTGATTTAGCGCAAATTCACTCGTTTAAAAATTGTTCTGATAGCGCAATCTTATCAAGATCTTCTGGGTTGATGTCATCTATAAACGCATAGCCTTGCCCTTGAACTTGGGCGTTGTACCCCAACATCGGCGCTTTATCCTGTTTTCTTCACTCGGGTATTTGAGTTATGAGCGAACTTTTTATTCTGCAAAACCAGGAAAAGCTGTTTCTGGGTAAACAAAACAATTGGGTGGATGGACGAGATTTGAATGCCGTGTACAAGTCACCCCATAAGGATGAAGCGATTAACCAGATGTTTGAGGCCAGTTCAAAGGATTATCGTCAGCGTATTAAAGTGGTGAGTTGTGTACCTAACGAAAAAGGGCTGCCAGTGATCGATCCGGAAATAATGCCGGAGCCATTGCCCAAACCGGGCAAGGATTTGTTTGATAATACTGTTGAAATTGCTGCGGTAAGTGACGATGGTGCCGTTGCCGCAGAGACGGAAACCGGCTCGCCCGAGGTGTGATCGACTGGGTCTAATACAGTCTGTGATCTAGACTGACTCCATGATATTTTTTTGCCTTGAGTGCCTATCAAGGCTTACCTGAATGCTTCAATAGCAAAAGGAAACTGACGTGTCTGTATCCCATGCTTTACCCCGGGACTTGTTGGCCATTTTCGCCAACCCTGAAAATAATGCGAGCTTGCGCGGCGTTTTGCGCGGCCTCGAAAAAGAAAGTTTGCGTGTGACCCCAATGGGGACGCTTGCGCAAACGGATCATCCTGAAGCATTGGGATCGGCATTGACGCACCCGCACATCACCACTGACTACAGCGAAGCGCTGATGGAATTTATTACCGATCCGGTCGCCGATGTAGAGCCTTTGCTGACGCAACTGGATGATATTCATCGCTTCACCTACGCCCAGCTCGCGCACAACAATGAGCGTTTGTGGCCGGCCAGTATGCCGTGCAGTTTGGGGGTGGATGATGAAATTCCGGTGGCGCGTTACGGCTCATCAAATAGCGGTACGATGAAAACTATTTATCGTATTGGCCTGGGACATCGCTATGGTCGCTCCATGCAAACCATTGCCGGTATTCATTACAACTTCAGTTTGCCGGATGAGTTTTGGCGTGTACTGCAAGCACAAAAAGGCAATCAACAATCGTTGCAAGATTTTAAAACCGATAGCTATTTTGGTTTGATTCGCAACTTCCGCCGCAATTTCTGGTTGCTGATTTATTTATTTGGGGCGTCGCCAGCGGTTTGTTCGTGCTTCATAAAAGGCCGCAACCATCAATTGCAGCCATTTCCGGATGCTGACCAAACCCATTACCTGCCTTATGCAACTTCCCTGCGCATGGGTGATTTGGGTTATCAAAGTGATGCACAAAAAAGTCTGGTAGTGAATTACAACAGTCTGAGTGATTATTTAAAGACCCTGTGTGGTGCTATTACGCACAGTCATCCGGCATATGAAAACATCGGCGTGAAAGATAGCGAAGGAAATTATCAACAACTCAATACCAGTTTGTTGCAAATTGAAAACGAGTTTTACTCCAGTATTCGTCCCAAGCGTACCACTACGCGCGGCGAAACTGCATTGCAAGCGTTGCGTTTGCGCGGTGTGGAATATATTGAAGTGCGCTGTGTGGATTTAAATCCTTACGAGCCTTTAGGGATTACGACTGAACAAATGCAAGTAATGGATGCCTTTTTATTGTATTGCTTGTTAAGTGAAAGCCCGGCTACCGATGACCGAGAGTTTTATCAGGGGCAGGAAAACCAGAAGCGAATTGTTAATCGCGGGCGCGAACCGGGTTTGACATTGCAACGTGGTGACGAAGAGGTCGCGATGAACACCTGGGCGCTGGAAATTATTCGCGGCAGCCTGGAGTGTGCGCAATTACTGGATCAAGCCAAAGGCGGAGCCGCGTATCAACAAGCAGTGCAACATCAGATCGCCAAACTGGAGGATCCGACGCTGACACCGTCAGCGCGCGTACTGAATGATATGCAGCAAAGTCGGCAAAGTTTTTACGCGCATACATTGACCCTGGCAGAGCAGCATCGAGCGTGGTTTGCTGCGCGCGAATTATCCGAATCCACACATGCCGATTTTGTCGCTATGAGTAAAAAATCGTTGCAGGAGCAGCAGTTATTGGAGGCGCGTCGCGAAGTGTCGTTTGATGAATATCTGGAAAGTTATTACAGCCAATATCGCGGATGTAGTCGTTGCGAATGAGCGGAGTTGTTACCGGCGCACTGCGCGCCGGTGTGAAGAACATTATTTTTGCACTACGAAATTATTGAAAAACAAATCAGAGGCCGGACCTTTTACTGGTTTTACATCTGCCGCTGACGGCAGTGCGGGTGCTGTATGTTCTGCTTCGGTGGTCGCCACTTCAGCACCGTGGGAATCTTTTTCTGCCGCCGGTTTTTTATCGTGGTCATCGCCATGTTTATCATCATGCTCTTCATCATGATGATCGTGACCCTCTACCTTCAGCAACGCTTTGTTAATTTCAGCTAACGCATACACGCGCAGATATTCCTTACCTTCTGCGGTGCTGATGACTTCTTCTGTCTGTGCGCTCAGAATACTGACCAGCCGATCGCGAATGAGTGGCAAGTGATGCATTACTTCTGTTGCATCAGTGGCATTTTCGGCGCGTAAGGATAATTCTGCTTTGATGTAACGCACCTTGCCCGGGCCACCATAATTCACAATCAGCGGTGGCGCGATTGCAATATAATTCACCCCTTCGGCGGGCGCGTTGCCACCGCCCGAGGCCATCGCCCCCGCTGCAACCAATCCCCAAACCACGCCAAAACTGCGCACCCAATAATTTTTCATACCCGATTCCTCACCCGTGAAACTTGTGCCATCTTTCGCGCTCAAACCAGCGGAAACTTGCCCACCAAGCATAGCCTATGCATCTGGCACGCGCGGTATTTCCGCTAAAAGCGCTGGCCCGGTTGCCGTTTAATTGCTTACCATAGCGCACCATACATAACCTTAAGACAACAACCCTAATAAGGATCTCCCATGTTTTCCCGTGTACATCACATTAATAGTCGCCAAACCAATTTTCTGATTTTTATCGTCTGTACATTGATGATGCTCGCTGCAGCGTACATGGAACATGTGATGAAAATGGTTCCTTGTTCTCTGTGCATTACCCAGCGCGGTTTTGTGGTGCTTACCGGTGTTCTCGCGTTAATTGCGGCCATTCATAATCCTGCGCTGGGTGGGCGTCGTGTTTACGCGGTGCTGGGTATTGTAAGCCCGATTCTCGGTGCCTGTTTTGCCGGCCGCCAATTGTGGTTACAAAGTTTGCCTGAAGACCAGGTGCCTGCGTGCGGCCCCGGTTTGGCTTATATCTTTGAAGAGTTTCCGTTTATGGAAGCGTTCAAATTATTGCTACAAGGCGATGGTAACTGCGCCCATGTGGATAAAATCCTTGGCCTGAGCCTGGCGGCGTGGACCTTTATTGCCTTCATCGGTCTGGCGTTGGTGAACCTTTATCAGTTGCTGCGTAAGGACGACAAACTGGCCTGATTGGCTTGCCCTGTTTGAGCAGATGGCCTATTGTGGGGGCTCATAACGAGTCGGGGCAATTCAGGCTCTGCAATACGACTACCTTTTTAAAAGTCATAGGAACATCTGATGTTAGAGAATTGCAAAACTGCCAAAGAGCGCTGGGGTGGCGTCAGTGAAATTATTGATCGCTGGCTGGAAGAGCGTCAGGAAATGCTGGTGCAATATTGCGCACTGAGTGGACTGAATGAAGATTTGAGCGATATCCAGCGCGGTGAGAAATTGCGTATCTTTTGCCAAATTCTGGTCGACTATGTTTCTGCTGGTCATTTTGAGGTGTATGACCAACTGATTAAAGAAGGGCGCGAGTTCGATGATGCGGACGCGTTGCAGGAAGCGGGCAAGCTCTATGATGTTGTCGATAAAACCACGGAAAAGTTGTTGGATTTTAATGATAAATATCTGGAAACAGATGATCTGGCAGCCTTGATTCCCGACCTTTCACAATTGGGTGAGGCACTGGAAATTCGCTTCAGTGCGGAAGATCGTTTGATTGCTGTGTTGCACACGGCGCATAAAGATTTGGTTAGTTAATCGCGCAATTAGCCGTTCAATCAGCCATAAAAAAACCCGCACATTGGCGGGTTTTTTTATGGCCTGGAATCAGGTCTTATTTCTTTTTCTTGTCATCTGCTGCAGCGGCTTCAGGCGCTTTGATATCCAGCAGTTCAACTTCGAAAATCAGGGTTGATGATGGTGGGATTGGGCCTTGGCCACCAGCACCGTAAGCCAGGTCAGACGGGATTACGATTTCCCACTTGGAACCTTTTGGCATCAATTGCAGAGCTTCAGTCCAACCAGCGATTACGCCATCCAATGGGAAAGAAACCGGGCCGCCGTTTTTAGCAGAGCTATCAAACTCGGTGCCATTGATCAGCTTGCCAGCGTAGTTCACAGTAACGGTGTCAGTTGCTTTTGGCTTTGGACCTTTACCTTCGGTAATCACTTTGTATTGCAAGCCGCTAGCGGTGGTAGTTACACCTTCTTTCGCCTTGTTTTCGTCCAGGTATTTTTTACCGTCAGCAATGTTGGTTTCGCTCAGCTTCTTTTGTTCTTCTTCTTGTTTAGCCATCGCTTTTTGCTGAACTTCTTGCATGATCTTTTGTTGATCTTCTTCGCTAATACGTGCAGCTTTGCCATCACGTACATCGGTCAATGCTAATGCCAATGCTTCCGGCTCAATAGTCAATCCGCCGTTTTGCAGATTCTTGCCCAGGTTTTGACCAATGATGTAGTTAGCCTTTTGCTCCAGGGTCGCCAGCTTGGCGCTGTCATCAACAGGTTTTACTTCTTCTTTTTTGTTGCAGCCAATCAGGCCAGCAGTAGCAGCCATAAGGCCAACAACCAATAAGCGTTTAGTAAACATAATTCACCTTATAATGTAATCTTTAGTTTGTAATGATTGTGTGAAACGCGCGATGCGTCTGTTCCTAGCCGACACCCTTCACAGCGCCAGAGCAGGCGGCAATGGTATACCAACTTTAGGCAAATGTGCGCGTTTTTGGCGGTAATCTCGCCGGCAGATCGCCACGAAATGTGTGCTGATGCCCATTTGCAGCTGCCTTTTATCTGCTCAACGAACCGATAAAGCCAGGCCCCTCAGACTTACTCCTACTAATAAAAGTTCAATTGGATGACAATGGATGGCTATACACGGGTATTGATGATGAATAAATAAACCCGGGTTGATGTGAATTCTGCTGAATATTTGTGTACTAACGGGAATACCTTTTTTGGTACGGCGCAGCTACAATTCGCCCGACACGCTAACACCATTTATTCCCACACTTTTTATTTTTCTGACGCACTCTCTAACAGGTACTTTTTATGGCTGCCTCCAAAACTCAAAAAATTTCCGTCGCTGATCTGGAACAGCAAATTGCCAAGGTAACCGCCGCGCTGGAAAAGGCGCGCGCGCAAGAACTTGCTGCTGCACAAAAAGCAGTAGTTGCCGAGCAAAAAAATCTTGCCGCTACTGAGAAAAAAATCGCTGCGCTTTCGAGTAAAGATGCTGCCAAATCCAAACCACAATTAACTCAATTGAAAAAAGATTTGAG
Source organism: Cellvibrionaceae bacterium (assembly GCA_021151825.1). Taxonomy (GTDB): domain Bacteria; phylum Pseudomonadota; class Gammaproteobacteria; order Pseudomonadales; family Cellvibrionaceae; genus Cellvibrio. The sequence continues at coordinate 866,467 of JAGKWQ010000001.1, read as the reverse complement.
CTCGGCCAGTAAAAAATTGACAGAAGCCCAAAACCAGGTTGATGTGCTGGGTGCTCAGCAAAGCGCTGCTGCTGAAGTTGCAAAACTCCTTGCAGCCCCGGCAGGTGCAAAACCAGCCACAAAAAAAGCAGCGGGTAAAAAAGTCGCGAGCAAATCTGTTGATGAGAAAAAAACCTTGAGTGATAAGCCGGCAAAGGTTAAAGCGGAAAAGAAAACCAAAGCAACCAAGGCGAAAAAAGCAGATGTAACTGAAACAGCCATTGCAGATGCCAAGCCTGTTGTTGCAAAAGCGCGGGTCGAGAAAACCCCGGCAGAGAAAGTAAAGGCAGTAAAACCAAAAGCACCTAAAAAACCAAAAGTAGAAACAGCCAAAGTGGAAGAGCCTGTTGCTGAATCAGCTCCGGTTGCTGTTACAGAAAAGCCAGCTGCTGAGAAAAAACCTGCAGCAAAGAAAAAAGTACCTGCTAAAAAGCCGGAAGCAAAAAAAGAAGAACAAAAAACAGACGTTGAGCCAAATCCTGTTGCTCCCGCACCTGCTGAGCCTGCTATAGAACAACCATCGGTAGAAGCACCGGTAGAGACACCGGTGGTGAAAGAAGAGGAGCCTGCAGTTGTGGCTCCGGAACCTGTTGGTGTTACCGAAACCCTGCCATTTGATGATGACAAGGGTGCACTGAACTAAGCGATTATTTGTTCGGTAACTGAAAAAGGCGCGCAAGCGCCTTTTTTATTGGTTGTTTTATTACTTGGGCGTATGTTGTAAGAACAAAACAGTTCAACTGTGTGGGGCTAATTCATGCATAATTTTAGTGATCACACTGCGGTTTTGGAGGTATGCCATGCACACTAGTTATCTTGCTATGCCTGAGTTGTTTGCCCAATTGGGTTTGGAAAACAGTAACCTTGCGATTGCCCGTTTTATCCAGCTGCATTATTTGCCACCGCAAACACCCATCGTCAACGCGCCTTTCTGGTCTTCGTCGCAACGGCGCTTTTTAGATGAGTGCCTGCAGCAAGATTCTGATTGGTGTGAGTTGGTCGATCAATTGGATTCGCGTTTGCGTCGCCACTAAGCCCATCAATCAAGTAACAACGCCAATAAATCTGTGATAAGCGACTCATCAATGCCGAGCTGCTGTAAATAAAGCTGCAGATTGTCAGCCATCAATGTTGCCGGCATTGATGCTTTATCCGGGGTTGCTGTGATGGCTATTTTTTCTACGGGTATGTGCAATTCCAACAATTGTTGAAGATGTTTTTCTGCCAGTAACTCGGCGTGTTTGATCTGCGCGCGCACTGTCTCTATCGACCTATCCGCCACACCGAATTCCGCTTTCATTCGCCGCCGCAACTGGCGCAATGGCAATACATATTGTTGGTCCCAACTGTGCGTTTTGCGTAGTGCCAGCGTGAGCTGGGTAGGCTCAAGTTGAATGCCGCGATAGCCGAGCCATAACGTCCACAGTAATATATTTACATTCACCCCATGCTCATCCTGCAAGTGTAAGCACAATGAGCTAACACCGGGGCGCCCATAATAAAACAGGGAAAAATCCCAGAGGCTGGTCTCAATCGGTAGGGAGGAATGCATAAAAATTCCGCTAGCAGGGGCTTGGGGCAAGTCTGCTAGAATGCGCGCCATGATTCAATTACAAAACATCTCCGTACAGCGCGGCACCAAATTTTTATTGGATGCGGCCGATCTCACTATTTATCCGGGCCAGAAAGTCGGTTTAATCGGCGCCAATGGCACTGGCAAATCCACCTTGTTCCAATTGCTGTTGGGCAAATTGCACAGCGATACCGGCACGCTCGATATCCCCAAGCAATGGCGTATCGCGCACATGGCACAAGAGGTTGGGCATACCTCGCGCAGCGCGCTCGATTACGTGCTGGATGGCGATAGTGAATTGCGCCGGCTGGAACAGGAAATTGCGCAGGCGAATGCCGACCCTGAACATAACGGCGAAAAACTCGCGCATTTGTACAGTGATATGGAAAATATCCATGCATACACCGCGCCCTCGCGCGCGCAGCAATTGCTGAATGGTTTGGGATTTGCCACAGGCGATGACAAACGCCCGGTATCGGATTTTTCCGGCGGCTGGCGGATTCGTTTGAATCTCGCGCAGGCACTGATGTGTCCGTCAGATTTATTGTTGCTCGATGAACCAACCAACCACCTCGATTTGGATGCAACCTTGTGGCTGGAAGAATGGCTCAAGCGCTATCCCGGCACTTTGATTATCATTTCGCACGACCGCGATTTTCTCGACAACATCGTCGACCGCATTGTGAATATCGAAAAGCAAAAACTCGATAATTACAGCGGCAACTACTCTGCGTTCGAACGCCAGCGTGCGGAAAAACTTGCGCAACAACAGGCGAGTTTTGAGAAGCAGCAAGAACGCATTGCACACGTTGAAAGTTATATTCGCCGTTTCCGTGCACAGGCCACCAAAGCACGCCAGGCACAGAGCCGAATTAAAGAATTGGAGCGCATGGAAAAAATTGCGCCTGCACATATCGATTCGCCGTTCAGCTTTACCTTTAAGTGCAACGACAAAATGTCGGTGCCGTTGGTACACATTGCTCGCGCCGATATTGGCTACGGGGCCAAAGTCGTCTTGAATAAAGTTGAACTGAGTATTCGCGCTGAAACCCGAATCGGTTTGCTCGGCCCCAACGGCGCTGGTAAATCCAGCCTGGTGAAAACACTGGCTGGTTCATTGCCGTTGATTACCGGTGACCGCACTAACGGCGAACATTTTAAACTTGGCTATTTTGCCCAGCATCAATTGGAAGCGCTGGATATCAATGCCTCGGCGGCACTGCATATACAGCGTTTATCGCCAACGGCGCGCGAGCAAGAAATTCGCGATTTCCTCGGCAGTTTTGATTTCCACGGCGACCGCGCGTTTGAACCTATTACGCATTTTTCTGGTGGCGAAAAAGCGCGGCTGGCGCTAGCGATTATTGCGTGGGAAAAACCCAACGTGCTGTTGCTTGACGAACCTACCAACCATCTCGATCTGGAAATGCGCCACGCATTAACGATGGCGCTGCAGGAATTTGAGGGGGCGGTAATTGTGGTATCGCATGATCGCCATTTATTGCGCAACACCGTGAATGAATTCTTGTTGGTGGCTGATGGCAAAGTCAGCGAGTTCGACGGTGATTTGGAAGATTATTACAAGTGGATGCAGCAGCAAAAAGTTAACGCTGTTGCCGCAGAAAAAGAAATTGTTGTCGCTGGCGATAATGATAACAAGGTGGATAAAAAAGCTCAGCGCCAACAATCTGCAGCGCAGCGCGCGCAATTGAAACCGCTGACCAACAAACTGAAATCGCTTGAAACGCAAATGGAAAAATTACAAGCGCGCCTTGCTGATGTTGAAACCCAATTAGGAGATAGCAACATTTATGACGAAAAAAATAAAGCCAAACTCCAAGAATTGGTATTGGAACAGGCAAAATTAAATGCACAGTTGGAAGAGGTAGAAGAAAGCTGGTTGTTAGTGAGTGAGGAATTGGAGGCGGCCAGCCAATAATTATAGGGTGGATAAATATTCGCTGGATTAAAAAATAAAAACCCCACTTTTACTGTGGGGTTTTTATTGGGTAAAACAATCATCAAGTAATGCGCGGTTACGCATCAGTGTTGCTAATTACACCTTGGCGTACTTTTTCAGTTTCCTGACGTTTTTATCATCAGTCGGATCGTTTTGAATGGATTTCAATAATTCCGCCGAATTGGCTGCATCGTATTTTGATAACAACTTACAAATCCAGGCGAGATAATCCAGGTGAATATCATTTTTAATAGTGTTTTTTTGCTGGCTAAGAATTTCGCGCATTTTTTCGTAGACCACGGGTTCTGCACCACCGTGACGGTCAAGCTCTTCCAGTCCCCAGCGCCCCATGCTGGCATCATCACTCGCCAATAAATTCAAATAGCGGTGTGTCATTAAATCCTGGCCGGGTTGATAAAAATCCGGTTTTTGCATAATGACATTGCGCGAGGCAAACCAATCCAGTTTTGGATGCAATCTATGTGCACGATTGCGTATGCCGCGCGAGCTGCTACCTTCTACCAATCCAATGATCAGGTCGCGCGATTTGGTGCTCATAGATCCCAATGCACGGATCATTGCATTAAGTTCTTCAGCAACGAGTTTGTCTTTGGGTTTTTCTGCGTGCTCGTTTATTAATGATTTGGTTTTAGTTTCCACAACGGTGTAAAGCGATGGATCAGAAATCCCCGCACCGGTGAGCCGATCAGCAGAACCAATCAATTGCTGACCGCGTAAACTTTCTATTTCGGTTTTAAAATTATCAATTTCAGCTTGCAGGCGCGCGGGCAAATCAGACGTTGCAGCCTGTGTGCACACACAACATAACATCAGGAAAAATGCGGAAAAAAACTGTTGGGCCCGTTTCAATTTTATTTGCTCCTTTAGCTGTGATGACAGCTATTTGTTCAGGGTGAGTTGCTTTGTATCCAATTTGTTGGAACTGTGTACGGAGTGCAGTATAAACAGTCGTCCTGTGCAAATCCATGTGCCTTTTTTGATGGCGTCTGATTGCGACCGTTGCTTAAAAAAATAAGGCCAGCATTGCTACTGGCCTTATTCGCGAAAAAATCTCTTAAATGAATTAGAAATTCAGACGCAGCCCCACACCGATTTCAGAAGCCTCTGTGCCCAAGCCAACATCGCCGGTGACGGCAACTTGTGGCGCGAACCAGTAGGCCACGCCACCACCTAATACAGTGTTACCGTCGCCAACAGTGTGATGTGCGATCTCTGCTTTCGCTTCCAGATTGTTCAGAATAAATCCACGTATACCCGCAGCGGCGACCAAACCTGAATCACTGCTACCATTATCCGGAGAAATACTTTCAAAACTCAGTGCACCATAAATGCTGGAATCAGCACCAAAAAGTGTTTGATAACCAATGCCTGCGCTGATTGCTTCAGAGCCACAACCACGATTGCCACTGACATCACTGATCGCACCGACAACAAAAAAATCATCGTTTAATTCGAGGCTACCGTTTAAACGTAAACCATCCTGATTGCAATCGTAATCATCTACATCCTGATCAACAAATTGAATTCCTGCATAATTGTAGCTAATACGTGATGCAGCCATGGTGGTGGTACTGGCAGTCAAGCCAACGACAGCGATGAGCATGCCGATTTTTTTGATAGAATTTTTCATGATGTAAATCTCCAGTAAGGTCTTCCAGTTGGATACTAGTTTTGGTGAATGAATAGATCCTGAATGCAGGATCCTGGAAGAATTTGCGTGCGCATTATCTGATTTAGTTGTGGTTTAAGAAGTGCGGCAGTTCTCGAAAGCCGGGCAAGCCGGTTCACTTTCTGACGACGCACGAACAAATGGATCTACACAACTATTTATCAATACAACCGACATCAATGGATAAAAAAAGTTTTATACCCAATGATCCAGCATGGTGATGATGGTTTGTACCGCAACCCAAATGAGGCCACTTAAAAATACCCAGGCGGTGATACCAATCGCAAGCCCGGCGAGAACGCAAACGCCGTCACTCTCGATTAAACCCAGTGCAATAAATAATATGCCTAATGCTGGCAGCAAATTTCCAAATGGAATTGGCAGGGCGAGTAAAAATGCTAGTAGCACACAAAATGCACCGAGCCAGCGCTCGGCACTGCGGTGGGTAAGAAAACCGATGCGCGGTTTCATCAGCTTTTCAATGCGCCTGAGCCAGGGCACTGCTTTGAAGATTAGCGCCTGAAAATTTACCGTTAAGATAGAGCTATCAGCAATCCAGCGGGGAAGGTAAACACGTTGATGCCCCAGTGCCATTTGTGCAGCGACCAATAACATCGGTAGGCCGGTAATGGTGGAGACACCGGGAATTCCAATAATGGGCAACGAATTGGGCAACGCAAAAATCAGCAAAATAAAACCAAACGAACGCTGCCCGAGGGAATCGGTAATATCGCGCACACGCACACGTTCATTGGTGAACTTCTCGGCAAAGTCCAGCAATAAGGCGGATAAACTGGCATTGGGGTGATGCGGGGGATGTTGACCAGATTGGTGTTCAGACAAAGGCATTGAAAAACCAAAAGTGACTGGAGTGGACTGATTCTACTGTAGACCTGATTACTATGACTAGCACACAAGCTTGTAGTTGCGTAACTTTACGCAAATGTAATACGGCATAAATGTAATTCGACGCTAATGTAATGCAGCCGTGCATACACGGCGACGAACATGCACTATGGCCGACTATATTGATGGTGACCGGAGGTAGTGGTGGAAGTTCGCTTTATCAAGTCGATACATCAAGTTGATCCACAACAATGGAATCGGCTCTGTGGTGAAGATTATCCTTTTGTGCGTCACCAATTTCTTGCCGCACTGGAAGATACTGGCTGCACTACCGTTGAGTCCGGCTGGCAGGTTGCACATTTACTGGTCTATTCCGGGCAACACTTAGTGGCGGCAATGCCCGGCTATGTAAAAACCCATTCATACGGTGAATACGTATTCGATTGGGCTTGGGCTGACGCTTATCGTCGCTATGGGTTTTCTTATTATCCAAAGTGGATCAGTGCGATTCCATTCACCCCCTGCACTGGTCCGCGTTTGTTAGTGCATGATGAACATATCCCGCCGGAATTAATTCCGCTAATTGCGTCGGCGCTACAGCAGGAATGTGAGCGCAATGCCTATTCCGGTTGGCATTGTTTGTTCCCCATCGCTACACAGCATGAATTATTGCTGTCGCCACTAGTGATGCAACGATTGGGTTGCCAGTTTCATTGGTTTAATACCGGTTACAAAAGCTTTGAGGATTTTCTTGCGCGAATGGCATCGCGCAAGCGTAAAAATATTATTAAAGAGCGACGCCAGGTACGTGATCAGGGATTCGAATTTGCCGTAAAGGAAGGTGATCAATTAGAGCGAGCTGATATGGATTTGTTTTACGCGCTCTATCGCAATACTTATTTAAAACGCAGTGGCCATGAGGGGTATTTATCGCAGGCTTTTTTTCAGCGACTGGGGGATGTATTCGCTGAAAACCTGGTATTGATCTGCGCACTGAAACACGATGTGCAGGGACAAAAAACTATCGTAGCAGCCGCGTTATTTGTGCGTGATAACCAAACCTTGTATGGCCGTTACTGGGGGTGTTTTGAGGAATACCAATTCCTGCATTTTGAGACGTGCTACTACCAGGGAATCGATTATGCTATCGCCAATAATGTGCAGCGTTTTGATGGCGGAGCGCAAGGCGAGCATAAAATTGCACGCGGATTCGAGCCAGTTATCACTTACTCGAATCACTATTTAATCGCTGAAGAGTTTCGCCCTGCAATTGGCAGATTTTTGCAGGAGGAGGCTGAGCACATTCAACAATATGCGGCAGAAGCGCGGACCCTATTGCCTTTTAATAAATAATTGTTTTTTAAAATGATCTTTCGAATAATAAAAAAACGGCGCATGGTGCGCCGTTTTTTTATTGCAGTGTTGATTGATATTACACTTTAAAGTTGTCGATTTGCTTTTTCAATTCGCTGGTTTCATTGATCAACTGGCTGCCGCCGTGGTTGACCACTTGTGCATTTTCCACCACGTTTTCAGACAGGCCATGAATCGCCGTAATGTTTTTGCTCACCTCGTTGGCCACAGAACTTTGCTGGTGCGATGCAGTAGCAATCTGGTGGTTCATGTCATTGATAATGCCGATGTTCGCGCGGATTTTATCGAGCGCGCTACCCACTTTCGAGGCGGTATCAATGGTTTCGCGCGCTGATGCCGTACTGGTGCTCATGGCTTGGTGCGCTTCATCGGCAGCGCGTTGCAGTTGCACAATAATCGATTCAATTTCTTCCGTAGACGAACGGGTTTTTTGCGCAAGTGAACGCACTTCATCCGCAACTACCGCAAACCCACGACCTTGCTCACCGGCACGCGCCGCTTCAATGGCTGCGTTAAGGGCAAGCAGGTTGGTTTGCTCGGCAATTGTTCTGATAACTTCCATCACCGAACCAATATTCACCGAATTATTTTTCAGCACCTGGATTTTTTGCGCGGTGGATTCAATTTGTCCGGTTAACCGATTAACGTTTTCCAATGACAAATTAACGATAGTGTTACCCTCTTCGGCGAGAATGCTGGTGGCATTGGTGCGCTCGGCCGTGTCGCCGGCATGACGGGCAATTTCGGTCGCAGACGCAGAAAGTTCTTCTACGGCAGTGGCCACCAATTCAATTTCACGCAATTGTTGTGACGTGGAATTTACCGTGCTTTCGGTAGCGCTACTCATTTTATTGACATTGACACGTACCTTGTCATTAACCTGGACCACATTGCGAATAATGTCGGCGATGTGTTCCATCACCAGATTAAAATTATGCGCGAGCGCCGCAATTTCATTTTGGCTGTCGGTAGGCAAGCGGCGGGTTAAATCGCCACCGCCACCGGCGATAGAGGCAAGTGAGCGAGTCACTTCATCTACCGGTGCAAGTACCAGTTTTCCAATCAGCACGTATACCGTAATCAAGCTGGCAGCCAGCAATGCAATCACGGTTAGTGCGTTGGTCAGGCGTTGGTCTGCCAATGTGTCCTTCAGTTCCTGGGTGGAGAAAGTGATGTCGTAACTGCCGATTGTGCTGCCGTTATAAATAATAGGTATGTCTGCCCGGGTAACGAGATTTTCACTGCGGTCTTCATCCGCGGCCTTGGCCAATGACTGGCCGCGGTGATCCTCCACGCTGATTGCGGTAACCAGGGAGGTATTCACCAGCGATTTGGCGATAGCTTCAATTTGTTGGAAATCATAGGCGAATACGGCTTCCAGGATGGAACTATTGGTCAACTCAACCATGGCCGAAGTTTCGGCTTCCCATTTTTTTTCCAGATTCCTGGAGGCAACTTCATCGAGAATAAATGCAACTAGTACTGCGATAGCAACCATTGCAACAGACAACACCGTCATCAGCTTGGTGCGTAAGGATTTTTGTACCATGTTTTCCCCCGAAATCATTCGGAATTCAGTTTTTATTGGCGTTAGTTTTTATTGGCGGCAGCTGTCTCTTTTTCTTGAGTTTATGTGGCTGGTCGGTGCGCCTGCTGCCATTGTCTTCGCGGGTAACAAACACGGCTATTAAAGTGCTGTAGTAGTGGTTGCCAAGTCAGTTTTGAACCCGGTCAGCTGAGTATAGACACAGCTTTTCAAAGCTGCCTGAGGAAAGGGGAAAGTTGAGTAAAGAAGTTTAGTGCGCCAAATCGGCACCTAAAAGCAGGCCAGGATGGCCTGCGTTGTTCAGGAGGATTGATTCACCCTCAGCGATTACGTGTGTTTAGTCATCGCCCTCGTTGTCGACATCATTTCCACCGGCCATGCCTAATTCCTTGAGTTTACGAGTGAGGGTATTGCGCCCCCAGCCGAGCAGGTTAGCCGCATCGCGCTTGCGTCCGGCGGTGTATTTCAACGCGGTTTCAATCAGGGCGCGCTCAAAGGTTGGCACCGCTTCGCTGAGAAGTTGGTGTTGGCCGCGAGTCAGGGCCTGGTCAGCCCAATGGCGCAGAGCTTTTTCCCAATCATCGGCCGGCGTGCTGGTCTCTTTGTTTTCGAGCAGTTCCGGCGGCAGATCTTCGATATGCACTTCACGGCCCGAGGCCATCACCGTAATCCAGCGGCAGGTGTTTTCCAGCTGGCGCACATTGCCCGGCCATTGCAGTGAGCAAAAATATTCTTCGGTTTCCGGCAGCAATACTTTGGGATCGACATTCAATTCAGTCGCTGCTTTATGCAGGAAAAAGCGTGCCAGTTTGGGAATGTCTTCGCGGCGATTAGCGAGTTTGGGGATATGGATGCGGATAACGTTCAGACGATGGAACAAGTCTTCGCGGAAGCGATTATCCGCCACCAGCGTTTCCAGATTTTGATGGGTAGCAGCGATGATACGCACATCCACTTTAACTGGTGTGTGGCCGCCTACGCGATAAAACTCACCATCTGCCAATACGCGCAGCAAGCGGGTTTGGGTTTCAGCAGGCATATCGCCAATTTCATCAAGGAACAATGAGCCACCGTTAGCTTGCTCAAAACGCCCCTGGCGCTGGGCGGCTGCGCCGGTGAAAGCCCCTTTTTCGTGGCCGAAGAGTTCTGATTCCATTAAATCTTTGGGGATTGCCGCCATGTTCAACGCGATAAACGGTTCGTTGCGGCGTGGGCTGTGGCGATGTAAGGCGCGAGCAACCAATTCCTTACCGGTACCGGATTGGCCGTTGATCAGCACCGTGATGTTGGATTGCGACAAGCGGCCAATCGCGCGAAACACTTCTTGCATCGCCGGCGCTTCACCGATGATCTCAGTATTGGTTTCAACACTGTTTTCCGGTGTGTGCTCGCTTTTTTGTTCCTGGGCATGGGCGAGGGCACGTTGGGTTACTGCGACGGCATCGTCCACATCAAAAGGCTTGGGAAGATATTCAAATGCACCGCCCTGATAGGCTGCAACGGCGCTATCCAGATCGGAATGCGCAGTCATGATAATGATCGGGATCTGCGGATGGGTGCTATGCAGGTTGCCCAGCAACGTCAGGCCATCAGTACCCGGCATCCTGATATCGCTGATGATAGCATCAGGCGTATCGCGGTTGAGATGACTCATGGCGCTGTCGCCCGAGTCAAACACACGGGTTTCTATATTCGCTTGTTGCAGGGCCTTTTCCAGCACCCAGCGGATCGAGCGATCATCATCGATGATCCAGACTTTATTAGACTTCTGCATGTTGTGCTTCCATTGGTAAGTAGAGCGAGAAACGGGTTTTGCCCGGCTCACTTTGGCACTCGATGAGGCCGTGGTGTTGATGGATCAGGTGCTGGGAGATGGTCAAACCCAGGCCAGTGCCTTCGGCGCGACCGGTGATCATCGGATAGAAAATGTTTTCAATCATGTCAGGCGGGATGCCGGGACCGTTGTCGATAATGTCCACGCGGCATACCAACGGATGGTGTTTGCGGCCAATGGTGTATTGGCGTTGGATGCGGGTCCGCAACTGGATAACGCCGTTAACGATATTGGCTTCCAGCAGCGCTTGCATGGCATTGCGCACAATGTTGAGCAGCGCCTGGATCAGCATTTCCTTGTCGCCCTGCATGTTCGGGATACTGGGGTCGTAATCGCGCACAATTTTGATCGCGTCGTTACTTTCCGCCTTAATGATATTCGCGACCCGCTCGATCCCCTCGTGGATATTGAGTGATTGCCACTTGGGTAATTGGTTGGGACCGAGCATGCGATCCACCAGGTTACGCAGGCGATCGGCTTCATCAATGATGATATTGGTGTATTCCGCCAGTCCGGAATTGGGTAACTCGCGGGCCAGTAACTGCGCTGCACCGCGAATGCCGCCGAGAGGATTCTTGATCTCATGGGCCATGCCGCGCACCAGGGTGCGGGTAGTTTCATGGGAGGTCGTGAGCATTTCATCGCGGCTGATGCGCAACAGGCGGTCGATTGGCTGGATCTCGATAATCAAACCTTCATGATCGCCAAACGGGGTCACGGTGTAATCTACGGTCAGGTTGCCGCCGCTGAGCAGACGCCATTCGGCATGGCGTTTGGTGTAGTGATTGGCTTGGGCTGCCGCCATTTTGAGTTGGCGATCAGTCTCATCGGATTCATAAAAAAAGTAGGTGATAGGTTCGCCGGTATTGCTCTCGCAACTCATTGCGAGTAGCGCTTCCGCCGCCGGGTTCATGTGGCAGAGCAGCAAGTCCGTATCCACCAGCACTATGGCAGTGCTCAGGCTATCCAATATGGGTTTGTAGATATCGCGTGGACTCACCGGGTTTTGCTCTCCTGGACGCCTCGACAATGGGCACATGGCTTACTGCAAAAACCAAACCAAGTGGGAAAACCGCCTGATTTAGCGGATTTAGCTGATAAAGGTGTCCATTATGGGGATTTTCAGGAAAATCATAGCACCAATTTGGTGCATTTAGCGTGGTGTGGGCGCTGGTGGGGCAGGTTTTTTGATGACTGGGCGCATAACGCTCACGGAAACGGGCGCAGATGTGCCCAATGATTGACCACCGGGGTCAATGGCTTCAACCACGATCGTATGGGTTCCGCGCGGAACGTCCTTAACGATGATGTTATTAGCGGTGGTTTCCTCCAGCAATTCACCATCCATGAAGTACACCAGGAGGTGATCCCCACGCAGTGCGGGAGCCACGTTGATTGCAATTGCCAGGTCGCGCTGGCCAATGGGAATGATAACGTCCTGGCGCGGGCTGATGATATTAATCTTGTAACTGATCGCCGCGGGCTGGGATTGGAAGGAATCTACCGCTGTGGATTCCGGCAGGGACGGTGGTGACGGCGTTGTGTTGATATCGCGCAGTTCCAGCTTTTGTGCTTTTTCGTCTTTGGGTTTATCGGTATAGATCACACGCCCGTCTTTATCGACGGTTTTATAGATATCGGCGGCCACCCAGGGAGCCAGCAACAGTAAGCACAATAAAAAAATACGCATGAGGTTAATCCCGGGAAGTTATTACCAAAGAGTAGCCTTACCGTAGACAAAGAAAAAGCCCGCAATGTTCTCATTGCGGGCTTTTTCGGGATTGACGTGCAGGAAAGCGGGTCAGATCACCTTCCTGGTCATACTGAATTGATAGTTAATTGAAGTGCCGGGAAATGCCAAATGAAACGACACGGGCGTCGCGGTCATAACTATCCAGCACCAGATTTAACTGCCAGGGGCTATCGGCAAAGGTGTAATTCATGCCGGCTCCCAATGCCATTTGGGTCGAGGTTTGTGCCCGTTGGCCAATGCGGCGATCTGACGCTTTGGTTGCAATGGCGGAAACCCCCGCTTTGACAAACACATCTACATTGGTACCACCCCAGAGGACATAGCCTGCCATCAACGATGGAATCTTATATTCAACTGCCGCATCCGGAATTGCCTCGGTCAAACGCGGATTAAGGTTGCTCAGGGATGCTTCGCCAGCATCCGCATACTTGAGTTCCCAAAACCAGTTTGGGGTAAGGTATTGCCCGAGGTGTATTTCGACACCGTTGCTGGAAGTGTCATCTACCCCCCAGCCATTCACCCGGCCTTCAGGTGCCAAACGAGAAACGCCAAAACCTGCCCCGACATACCAGCAACTGCTGATCTCATAGCCGTTCGCGCCACAGTCAGCGGCGGCAGCTTGCGTAGCCGGCAAGCTGCATAGCCCGCCTGCGACCACCACGGCCGCCGTGCGACCATGGCGGACTGCCCATTTTCTTGTCAGGGCAAACAATCCCAACAGGGATAACAACCAGATATTCATTGAACCACCACCTTCTACTGCTGTTTTCAGATCGCCGGAGTTTTGTTCGCTATCCGGGATGCCATCGTTGTTAAAGTCGCCGTTTTCCAGGCTATCCGGAAAACCGTCGTTATCGCTGTCCAGGTCAAGGTAATCGGGAATACCATCGCCATCGGTATCGCGAATTGATGGTGGTGTTCCCGCTTTACCCCCTGCGACAACTGCATCCACGCTGTCCGCAATACCGTCGCGATCCAGGTCAATAAACACATCAATGCGGCCATCGTTATTGGCATCCAGGGCACGCGCTACACCGGCTTCAATCAAGTCCCAAATCCCGTCGCCATCGCTGTCCAGATCCTGGAAGTCAGGCGTACCGTCGCGATCAGTGTCGAGTGCGCGTTGCAGCAAGTCGACGGCGTCGTGCAGGCCGTTGCGGTCACTGTCGATAAAGTTATCGATACGTCCATCGCGGTTGGCATCGCTCAGGAAGCGCAGGCCGCTTTCGATAATGTCCGGAATGCCATCGTTGTCGCTGTCCAGGTCCAGGCGGTCCGGAATGCCGTCGCCATCAGTATCGCGGTCCGGGCCGGTATCGGTCGGTGAGTTGAAGCCATTCTCAACCCAGTCCGGGATACCATCATTATCATCGTCCCGATCTACTGCATCGGGGATACCATCGCCGTCGCTATCGAGGCCACCGCCAAAGGCGCCGATGTCGTAGTCAATTACATCCGGAATACCGTCGCCGTCCACATCGGTGATGTCATCGATGCGACCATCTTTGTTTTGATCGAAGTGGCCCAGGCCTGCGTCTACCACGTCGAAGATGCCATCGCCGTTGCTATCCAGATCCAGGTAATCCGGAGTGCCGTTGTTGTTGCGGTCACGGGGTGTGGTCGTAATCACGCCGCCGTCGGCCATGCCATCCCCGTTCGCATCCGGCAAGCCGGCTTCAACCACGTCGTAAATACCATCGTTGTCGCTGTCGAGGTCCAGGTAATCGGGCGTGCCGTCGCCGTCGCTATCGCGGGGTTTGGCGGCGTCATCGATACCATCGCCATTGGCATCCGTTCCTCCGGTCTGGTCGACATCAAACGCATCATCGATACCATCGCCGTCGCTATCGATACCGGAAGCACCGGCTTCAACGCCATCGGCAATACCGTCGTTATCGCTATCGCGGTCGAGATAATTAGGCAAACCATCACCATCGTTATCGCGTGGTTCAAAGGCATCATCAATACCGTTGTTGTTCTTGTCCGTGCCTCCGGTCTGGTCAACGTCGAGGAAGTCATCAATACCATCGCCATCGCTGTCAACACCGCTGAGCGGGATCATGTCAGCTTCAATGCGATCCGGTATGCCGTCACCATCGCTATCGGCATCGCGATAATCAGGGATGCCGTCGCCATCGGTATCGCGCGGCTCAAACGCATCATCAATACCGTTGTTGTTACGATCTGCACCGCGGGTTTGGTCCACATCCAGCGCGTCGTCGATACCGTCTTTGTCCGAATCCTTGCCGGTCAGAACAACGAGCAAAGGCGCTTCCATGTAATCCGGAATGCCGTCGTTATCACTGTCGTTGTCGATGTAATCCGGGAGCCCGTCGCCATCGCTGTCGCCATTACCTTCAAGTACATCGGGCAAGCCATCGTTATCGCTGTCCAGATCCAGATAATCGGGGATGCCGTCACCGTCGCTATCGCGGTTGCTCGCACGGCCTTCGTCTTTATCGGAAATGCCATCGTTGTCGTTGTCGGTATCTTTGTAATCGGGGATGCCGTCGCCATCCAGATCCGCAAAATCGGTGGCGTCTTGCGGGTTGGTCTTCTCGACTACGGTTTCAACGTAATCGGGCACACCATCGCCATCGCTGTCTTTGTAGGAGCTGCGATTTTTGGGATCAGTACCTTCCGCGATTTCGATGTAATCCGGTACGCCGTCACCGTCAGTATCGAGGAAACCTTCACCGCTTTCCGGATCGGAACCCTGGGCTTTTTCCACATAGTCAGGCACGCCATCGCCATCGCTGTCTCTCACCGATTTCGGGTCCAGCGGATCAGTGTTATCCAGGTTTACCTCTACGTAATCCGGTACACCATCGCCGTCGCTGTCTTTGTAAGATGTAGGATCGGCAGGATTGGTACCCTCGCGGACCTCTACATAATCGGGTATGCCATCGCCGTCGGTATCAAGGAAACTGCGCTTGCTTTTCGGATCGGTGCCTTGGGCTTTTTCCACATGGTCAGGTACACCATCGCCATCGCTGTCTTGTGCAGACGCAGGGTCGTTGGGGTTGGTTTTATCCACGTTCACTTCCACATAATCCGGCACACCGTCGTTATCGCTGTCCTTGTACGACTTGGGGTTGGCGGGGTCAGTACCGTCGCGGACCTCTACGTAATCGGGCACACCGTCGCCGTCAGAATCCTTGAATGATTTGGGATCGGTGGGGTCGGTGCCATCGCGTGTTTCGATGTAATCCGGCACACCATCGCCATCGCTGTCTTTTACCGATTTCGGATCATTGGGATTGGTGTTATCTGCATGGGTTTCCACATAATCCGGTACCCCATCGCCGTCGCTGTCTTTGAACGATGTTGGATTGGCCGGATCAGTGCCGTCGCGGACTTCGACATAATCAGGAATACCGTCGCCATCAGAATCCTTGAATGATTTGGGATTTGCCGGGTTGGTGCCGTCGCGCGCTTCGATGTAGTCAGGTACGCCGTCGCCGTCCGAGTCTTCAGCGGTGGTTGGATCTGTGCCGTTCGCAACCTCGACGTAATCGGGCGTGCCGTCACCATCGCTGTCTTTGTAAGACGATGGATTGTTTGGATCAGTGCCGTCCTGCGTTTCTACATAATCAGGTACACCGTCGCCGTCTGTATCAGTAAATGCGGTTGGATCGGTTGGATCAGTACCGTCGGTTTTTTCCTGGCCATCGGGCACGCCGTCACCATCAGTATCGGCTTTGGTCGGATCGGTGCCATCGAGGATTTCGATGTAGTCGGGAATGCCATCGCCATCGGTATCTTTAAAGGAAGTCGGATCAGTTGGATCGGTGCCATCACGGGTTTCAACATAGTCGGGAATGCCGTCGCTATCGGTATCCTTAAATGAGGTAGGATCGTTGGGATCAGTACCATCGCGGGTTTCTACGTAATCCGGTACACCGTCGCCATCAGTATCCTTGAAGGATGTTGGATCGGTGGGATCGGTGCCGTCAGTCGTTTCAACATCGTCGGGGACGCCGTCGCTATCCGTATCCTGAATTACCAGAATGCTGAATGGACCGCGCACGGCAGTCAGGCCACCGGAGTCGGTTACCCGGATGCTGATGTTCGCAAAGGTACCGGCATCGCTACTCGTCGGAGTGCCTGACAAAGTCCCGGTGATTGTATCGAAGCTCGCCCATGAAGGCATGTTAGTAATGGTGAATGTGTGGGTATCACCCAAATCAACATCACTAATGGTCGGCACGTAGGAGTAGGTAGTACCGGCCAGGGTGGATGTAGCAGGGCTGTTAGTAAAACTCGGCGTTTGATCATTCACATTAGTGAAATTAATAACACCTGGGCTTGGGGAGGTGGTGTTAGTGCCATCGGACGCGACCAAATCATAAGTCGGCGCATATTCACTACCGTCGTGCACAAAGGCAATACGCCCCAAATTGATGTCAGTCTGGGTAAAAGTAGTAATGGGCGTCGCTGGTGCACTGACCAACGCAAAACGACCGCGAGTGACATTACTAACAGTAAAGGTAATGGTGTCGCCTTCCGGGTCGGCATAGCTGATATTTTCATTACTCAGCGCAATCGAATCACCTTCTACCAGCGTAATGGTGTTGGCAGCTTCCAATGGTGCGCCGGAATAATTACCGCGATCCGGGTGTGGGCCTACGTGAACATAGAAATCGTTGGATGAGCTAAGGCCATCCGGATCTTCCACAAACAACGACAAATTACGATCACCTTCTTCGCGCAACGCGAATGTATCGCGGTAGGTCAATGCACGGACCAATGCTTGCAACGCGTCAATACTGGTTGGGCTGGTGAAGTTAATTTGCAGTGCACGGCCCTGGCCATTCAGGGTTGGATGCACAGTTCCAATTGCATTGCCTTCATAAGAGATCGTATTTCCAACACGATTGATTTCACCAACGCCATCACCCACCGCATCAATACCCAATACTTCGAGCAAGCCATCGGTGAAGGTAACGTTGAACTTCAGCATGCCGCCCTGGAAATCGGTGGTATTGGCATCCGTAACAATAGCATCCTGGAGCGCATCAATACGCACAGGCGCCGTGCCGTTGTAAGTCACACTGTCCGCTTCAAGATTGTGGACACGCGGCGCGTTTGGATCAGGAACAATAAAGGTAATACCGAGATAATTATTACTTCTGTTGCCGTTGCTATCGCGCACTTCAAAGGTAATGGGATAGCTGCCCGGATCCAAGCCAGTACCCATTGCGCCCGGGGTAAACAAATAATTATCCGGTGTCGGTTCAGTCAATGCACCCTGGATGCTGCCCAAGCTTTGGGTATCAATCGCAGAGCCTGTAATTGCAAATGAATAACTCGAGCCTTTATCAACGATGACGTTGCGAGTTCTGGGAATACCCGTGGGGTTGGCAAAAGTAACCTGGGCTTTATTGACCAGGTTAAAAATCAAATCCACATGGGTTTTGGATTTTACCTGCCCGTTTTCATCAACGTCTTCCGCAACAATACCGGCACTGTAAAGGCCGTCTGCACGGGAGCCTGATCCTACCCAGGTAAGCACACCGGTGTTGGGGTTAATCGCAAGACCCGCCGGGTTGGTTGATGTACCACCACCCAACTCATCAAGGTTCGCCAGACGGTAACGCAATTTGTCGGAGTTGGGGTCGCGCGAGCTTAATTGGTAAGTCCAATCAGTCAGCACCGTCACCCCATCAGTTTTCAGCTTGGGTACATCCATAATGATCGGCAGATCAATTTTGGGCGCAAGGTTGCCGTCTTTGATATTAATATTGGTCTGGATTTTCCAGGCACCATTAGCGTTGTTCACCAGATTGCTAATACGGGCGCTGCTGCCAAACGCAACGCTATAAGTTGTGTCCGGATTCAAATTCAGCGCGTGAAAAACTTCAGTGCGCAACACATAAGAAGAATCAGACCAGTTGGTACCGTTGACCCACACGTAGTCACTGGAACCGATTTTTGTGAACGTTAATGATGGCGATGTCTGAAATGAAACGGCGCTGTCGAAGCCACCCCATGCAGTATTGATCGTTAATACCACATCATTCTTGCCACCATTGCCGTCGATATCTTTGGTCTGCCAGGTGAGCGAGCCACCGCGAAAATGTGATGCCCAGGCACTGGCGGGTGCCAGCGTGGCAACAAGCATAAAACCCAGTGCCACCATAGAAAATAAATTGCGAATACCGTTTGATCTCATAACTGGGAAATTCCTGAAAATAAAATCAATGATTATTGAGTGACGACGCGATATTTGAGTTGGATGTTCCAATCGCTACCCACATCTATGGGATTGTTCCAGGTGAAGCAGTAATTACTAACTGCCTCGCTGGTGAACTCATCGCTCAATTCTTTGATGTTGTCTTTTTTTATTTTGAAAGCGATGGAATTGCCGGGGTGGTAATGAACATCGAAATTCACCGCGTATTGCGATGAAAAACTGAACTCAACTTTTTTCCCTGCACCAAACTCTATGCAGCGCTCCATAAAATAGTTTTGCACCCCAACCATGGGCACGCTTTGCTGTTGCCATTCAGTGGCATGTGCTACGGTAGTTGCGCTGAGTAACGTGAATAAATAAAAAAAACGCTGTGGGAAAAAATTAAATTTTGTTGTCATAGCCAGTACCGAACCTGTTCAAAAAATAAAGTCCGTTCAAAGCTGACTAGACGCTACTAAAACGAAGACGAGCTTTTCCCGGTAAAACCCGGCAAAACAATGCCGCGGGCAGACGAATAGTCCATCTGCCTCGGGAGTATAGTCAGGGGTTTTAGCGGGATTTATTGCGTTTTCTTTCGATTTCTTGCGCTTCCTTGCGCAACCTTGCATTTTCTTGCAGGCTAAAAAAATGATTGATTTTTTTAAAAAATAGCGAGGTAATTTTATAGCGCAGAGGGAAGGGAAATCGTAAAAATAGAACCACCGCCTGGGTTGGGGTGATAGGTTAGTTGGCCGTTGTGAAGCGTAACAATTGTTTGAACTAACGATAAACCTAATCCGATACCGGATACACCGCGCAACGCGGTAGCATTGTCTGCGCGATAAAATTTATCAAAAATTTTTGCGGCAGCGTCCACCGGAATTCCAATCCCGCTATCCACGATGGCAATAGAAGTCTTATTGTTTTCAGTTGTAACGTTTACCTGAATGAGCCCACCCGCCGGCGAATATTTAATCGCATTGTCGAGCAAATTCAAAATCGAAATGCCGAGCCAATGCGGATCGGCATACAGAGTTTCATACGCATCCTGCAGATTCAGTTTTAATGAATGTGGTGGTTCTACTGCGCGCAATTCGCGCAATTGGGCTAAAAATAAATCCATGGTGATCCACTGGTGTTGCAGCTGGATGCCTTTGTCTAATAAACGATCTTCCGCCAGGGCGTTATCGATGAGGCTATTGAGCCGGGACAATCCCAGGTTAGCGCGCAGGAAGCGCGGCGCAAGTTCAGGATTTGATTCTGCGGTTTGCAATTCGATATTAGCAATGGCTGAACTGACGACCGCGAGTGGTGTGCGCAATTCGTGTGCAACCATGCTGAACAGATCGCGATGCAAACGCGTTTTTTCCTGTTCAATCAAATAGGCTTTTTCTTGCGCACGCACGCGCAACATCACCACTAATGCCACAAAAGGAATTTGCAGCATCGACATAATCGCCCACACATGGGTGGTCCAAAAAGTCATTGGCAGCAAGGAAAAATTGCGTGCGATTTGCAAAAACAACGTCAGGACCTGTGGTAAAAACAAGATCAGCATCAATAGCGCGGGAATGAACCGGTGCCTGATCATCAGCAAGGTCAAAATAAACATTGAACCCAATACCAGAATCGCGCCTAACCCTGACATGAGCGGCGAAGGAAACCCTGCGAGGCTGGCTAGCGCGCCTGTTCCGCTAAGCGAGGCAACTCCCCAGCAAAAAATGGTGAAGCGGGGGTAGTAGGGTTTCGGTTGCAGAAAGACGAGGTACAAACTTACACCGGATAACCCTGCCGCAAAGGCGCTGAAGCTGAGCATTCTGTCCGGCCACTGGGTGTTATCCGGGTACAACAAAAATTGATCGAAACCATTAACTGTAAAGTGCGATAGCCCGTTGCAGAACAAAAATGCGGCCATCACGAAATAAAACGGTTCTTTGAACCAGCCGCCGCCGATCAGGCAAATCACTATCGCCGTGAGTGTCAACCCGAAGAGGACGCCATAGAGCGTGTTTTCCTGCGCTGCGGCGTTAACGTAAGCTTCTGGTTTCCAGAGTGTCATGCCGAGGGTGAGCGTGCTGGATGTCTGGACTTGCACGTAGTAATACGCGCTATGTTCGCTGGTTAGTTCCAGCGGTATCAAAAAATGCCGGGAGCGCATCACCCGCTCTGCATTAGGAACATGGTCGCCGGTGCGTATTTCCTGGTAACTGCCATCTGTCTGCGGGACATACATCTTCACCGAATCAAGGAATGTGGGCGCGATTTGCAACCACCAGGTTCCTGTTTGTTCGGGTGTTACTTCCAGTTTCCAGCGAAACCAGTGTTCGCATGCGGTATAACCAAAAGAGAATTTTTTGTTATGAGACTTGTCATTAACCTTATAAGGGGGCTGGCCTAGACGTAAAACGTCCTCTAGAATTAGCGAATGTTTGGCACAATTTTCAACAATGTGTTCTGTATAAGGAAGGATATTTATCGATGAGGTAGCCGGTGCGCCTTTGGCGTGCACGGAACAGATGCTGAGAAATGTGGCTAAAAAAATGCCCACAATATCGCAAGCAAGGTTTCCGAGTATGGTTGTACCTCGTGTTCTCGTTGTTGAAGACAATCCTGATCTACGCATAGAAATCGTCGATTACCTGAAGTTTTGTAATTTTGAAGTGGGTAGCGCGGGCGGTGTACAAGAAATGGCGCAAGCCCTGCGTAACGAATCATGGAGCATCTTGCTGCTTGATCTCACCCTTCCCGATGGTGATGGTCTGGACGCGGCCCGTGAATTGCGCAAACAGTATGGCTTAAAGTTGGGTATTGTCATGGTAACTGCACGCGGTCATGTGGACGATCGTATCGAAGGCATTACTGCCGGTGCTGATGCCTATCTGATTAAACCCATCAACCTTAAAGAACTGCGGGCGACTATCGGTCACCTGCAATTACGTCTGGCGCAACATCTTCCACCCGAGCCTTCTGCAGCCACATGGCAACTTGATCAACAATCACTTGAGCTGATTTGCCCGAACCTGGCGCGTATCTCCTTAACTGTTACCGAATCATCATTGCTAAAAGCCTTGCTTGAACAACAAGGGCAACCCATCACCCGCGATGCCTTGTGCGACTGCCTGCCGCCGGGTAGTGGTCAGGACGATACGCGCAGGCTTGATAGCATCTTGAGCCGGTTGCGCAGTAAGGCAAAAAAGGAAGCCGGGGTAAATCTTCCTATCCATACCCTGCGCAATAAGGGTTATACCTTTGCGGGCAATCGCCGTGCGGGCGATTGATTTGCCAACACCCTAACGAGCAATTCAACGAGCGTCATCAATCATAAAAAAACCCCGTAATACTGAGGTATTACGGGGTTTTGCATTATGGGAATTGCTCCGATCAGGAGCAGTTCAATGCATTACACGCTGTAGTACAGTTCAAACTCTACCGGGTGCGGAGTCATGTTAACGCGTTGGATTTCTTCTTTCTTCAGAGTGATGTAAGCATCGATGAAGTCTTTAGAGAATACGCCGCCAGCCAACAGGAACTCGTGGTCAGCTTCGAGAGAAGACAGAGCTTCTTCCAGAGATGAACACACTTGTGGGATTTCTGCTTCTTCTTCCGGCTCCAGATCGTACAGATCTTTGGTCGCTGCTTCGCCCGGATGGATCTTGTTCAGAACACCGTCGATACCCGCCATCAGCAATGACGCGAAGCACAGGTATGGGTTAGCAGTTGGATCAGGGAAACGGGTTTCGATACGCTTGGCTTTCTCACCAACAGTGTAAGGAATACGGATAGACGCTGAACGGTTACGTGCAGAGTAAGCCAGCATTACCGGAGCTTCAAAGCCTGGAACCAAACGCTTGTAAGAGTTGGTAGAAGCGTTACAGAAAGCATTCAATGCTTTAGCGTGCTTGATGATACCGCCAACGTAGTACAGGGCAGTTTCAGACAAACCAGCGTAAGCGTCGCCAGCGAATTGGTTTTTGCCGTTCTTGGAGAAAGACTGGTGAACGTGCATACCTGAACCGTTATCACCGATCAGAGGCTTCGGCATAAAGGTAGCGGTTTTACCGTATTGGTGCGCAACGTTGTGTACGCAGTACTTGAGGATCTGTACTTCGTCCGCTTTCTTAACCAGAGTGTTAGCGCCTACGCCGATTTCACATTGGCCAGCGTTAGCAACTTCGTGGTGATGGATTTCGATTTCCAGACCCATCGCTTCCATCGCGTTACACATAGCGCCACGGATGTCGTGCAGAGAATCTACTGGAGCAACCGGGAAGTAACCGCCTTTAACGCGTGGAGCGTGGCCGTGTTTACCTTCGATGTCGTCACCTGATTGCCATGCAGCTTCTTCAGATTTGATCTTGTAGAAAGCGCCGCCCATACCTGAATGGAAGTGAACGCTGTCGAAGATGAAGAATTCTGGTTCTGGACCAAACAAGGCAACGTCGCCCAGGCCAGTTGATTTCAGGTACTCTTCAGCGCGCAGGCCGATAGAACGTGGGTCGCGGTCATAACCTTGCATGGTTGCAGGTTCAACGATGTTACAACGAACGTTGATGGTGGCTTCGTCGTAGAAAGGATCCAGAACAGCAGTTGAATCGTCTGGCATCAGGATCATGTCTGAGTCGTTAATGCCTTTCCAGCCACCGATAGAAGAACCGTCGAACATTTTACCGTCAACGAAGAAACTGTCGTTTACAACGTGTGAAGGGAAAGTAACGTGCTGCTCTTTACCTTTGAAATCGGTGAAGCGCAAATCAATCCAGCGAGCTTCGTGTTCTTTGATCAGGTCTAAAGTCTTAGACATTGAATGCCTCCAAGTTGTAATAGCCCAAAGGCTACGGATTATGAAAAGTTGTTGTGCTGTCGGTAAACAACCCAAAGGGCGATTTACCTGAAAATTTTCCCCACTTCATCCGGGCTCGCGACTCATTTCGGTGAGCGGGGCAAGACTAGGGTGTCAGAAAAGGGGCAAAATATATGCCATTTAAAATAAATAGCAACACGCCTTTAAAAATAAGGCTTTTCAGCAATAAGGAGTGCTGGTTTTTAATGTTGTTGCACCAAATAAATGCATTAAATTTCTGGTGTGCACCTTTTTGATTCATTTGTTGGCGCCTTAAGACAGCCTTACTGGCCTCCCGGAAAAGCGAGCGCTAGTTTGCCAGTTGCATGCGCCAATTTGCATCATTTTTTATGGCTATAGGCTTCATCCTGGGGATATCTATCCAGGCTCTTTCCTGGCGATTGTGTTTTAGCTAATTACCCTATAGCGAATATCTATAAAGTTTGATTCGAGTGGCGCACAAAATCTCTGTAGCCTGCGCCGCGCAGCTATATCGGCGCACATAAAAATATCCAATACCAATAAAAAACGAAGGCGAAAGAAAATGCACATGACAACAACAGAAATATTCCTGATCGCGATGGTGATTATCTTCACTGTCCCTTACCTGATCTGGCGCCTCGGCCGGACCGATTACTGGGCACCGCTCGTGGTTGTGCAAATCATCATGGGGATCGTGCTCGGCCCAGGCGTACTGGGTAATGCCTTCCCCGAGTACTACACCTTTGTGTTTAATCCCGATGTTATCAAGTCACTCAACGGTATCGCCTGGTGGGCGGTGATGATCTTTGTGTGGATTGCAGGTATCGAGCTCGATCTGAAAAAGGCCTGGGAATATAAACGTGAAAGTGGCATCACTGCCGGGCTTGCATTGGGAACGCCGCTGCTGTTTGGCTGTGCGGCAGCCGTTGCGCTTATGTCGTTCAGCGATGGCTGGATGGGACCCAAAGGCATGACCTGGCAATTTATTCTCGGCGTGGGCATGGCCTGTGCGGTGACCGCGTTGCCGATTTTGATTTTGCTGATGGAGAAGCTGGAAATCCTGCGCCAGCCAATTGGCCAGCGCATCCTGCGTTACGCCAGTCTCGACGATATCGCTATCTGGGGTGTGTTGGCGCTGATCCTGCTGGATTGGGAGCGTGTTGGTCGTCAAGGGATGTTCCTTCTGGCCTTCACCATTGCCAGCTACGCGTTCCGCAAGCTGATGGTTTCCATTCCCGAGCGCGATCGTTGGTACTCAGGTTTTATCTGGTTGGCACTCTGTGGCTTGGCGGCAGATTGGGCTGGCTTACACTTTATGGTCGGTGCCTTCCTCGCTGGCGCGGTAATGGACGCGGATTGGTTTAATCAGGAAGATATGGACAAGCTGCGCCATTTCGTCCTGATGATCATTATGCCAGTGTTCTTCCTGAGCACCGGGTTGCGCACCAATTGGGAAGTGGGTGGTTCTACGGTATTTATCGCTGCGGCCATCCTTCTGGTTGCCTCGGTTTCAGGCAAGTTGGTGGGCGTTCACGCGGCGGGCAAAATCCTGAAATGGGAAAAAGGCGAAGCGTCGATTATCGGCTGGCTGTTACAAACCAAGGCGCTGATCATGATTATTTTTGCCAACGTCTTGCTCGATAAACAAATCATCACCAGCGAGACTTTTACCGCACTGCTGATTATGGCAGTCCTCAGTACCATGCTGACGGTACCAGTGGTATCACCCAAGCTTGCCCGCTTTAAAGATATTATTTTCCGTTCGAAATAATAGAAAAAAGAGCAGGTGAGATACCTGCTCTTTTTGCTTACACAACAAACTTTGCCACCAATCCATTCAGATTCGTTGCCAGTCGTGCCAGCTCCTGGGCGGAGGCGCTGGTTTGGTTGGCGCCAGCGGCGGACTGGGTGGAAAAATCGCTGATATTAATAATATTGCGATCAACCTCCCGTGCCACCGAGGCTTGCTCTT
The DNA here is from genome assembly GCA_021151825.1 of Cellvibrionaceae bacterium. Lineage (GTDB taxonomy): Bacteria > Pseudomonadota > Gammaproteobacteria > Pseudomonadales > Cellvibrionaceae > Cellvibrio. The sequence continues at coordinate 840,883 of JAGKWQ010000001.1, read as the reverse complement.
CCGATGCGCTAGCGATTAATAAGTTGCGCTCGCTGATTTTACCGACTTGTTGATAGATTCCTTCAAGGGCGATGCCGGCCTGGTTTGCTATTTCCAGGGCTTGTTGCGCGTGTTCAACGCTACCGCGCATCGAGTCCACGGTAGCTTGGGTACCAGTTTGTACCTTTGAAATCATGCCTTCTATCTCGCGTGTTGATACTTGGGTGCGGTGGGCCAACGCGCGAACTTCATCGGCGACAACAGCAAAGCCTCGTCCTGCTTCACCTGCGCGTGCCGCTTCTATAGCCGCATTTAACGCAAGCAGATTAGTCTGCTCCGCAATTGCGCGGATAACATCCAGCACTTTACCTATATCTTTGGACTCTTCCGCTAATCCTTCCACTTGCTGTGAGGTCTTCGCAAATACATGGGTCATATTTTCAATGGTGTTCACCGTGTGCTGGACTTTGTCACGGCCCTCATGCGCAAGGCGGGCCGATTGGTTGGAGGCCTCCGCTGTGCCGGTAGCGTTACGGGCAACTTCATCTACAGCGGCGCTCATTTCGGTAATTGCTGATGCGGCTTGCTGTATCTCATCATTCTGGCTTTGCAGATTCCGCGATGAATCCTCGGCCACTGCATGGAGCTCTTCAGTGGCTGCTGCCAGTTGGATGGCGGAGTCAGAGATCTGGCTGATTGCGCTACGCAAACTATGCTGCATCCTCGCAAGCGCTGCCAGCAATCGTGCAGGTTCATCTTTGCCTTGAGCATCTATCTGCTGCGTTAAATCGCCTGCGGCTACTGTTTCGGTTGCTGCAACGGCGGAAGCGATGGGTAAGGTAATACTTCGGGTGACGATGATGGCTAATGTAATGGTGATGAACAAAGACAATAAAATGCTTGCTACGACCATCATTTGGCTGTGTGTGTAAATTTGGTCTGCTGCTTCAGCGCTTTTTGAGGCGCCCTGATGGTTTATATCGCTCAACTGTTGCAAAAGATCAGAAATTTCCTGGGCCAGGGTGAAGTTGTCGTTATCGAGGATAACTTTTGCACTGGCCACATCACCCGCATTTACGAAGGCAATCATTTTTTCGGTATTGGTAACATATTTGCTGCGCTTCTCCAGGAGTTTATCGTATATCTCCCTTTCGCCTGGTTCCGATATCAGCGCTTCGTAAATGTGTTCTTCTGCTTTTATTTCTTTATCAATGCTAAATAAAAAAGCCTTGTCTTTGTTGATGGTTTCCATATTTGAGGGAAGTAAAATTCGTACTACAAAAATGCGGTAACGAGTCATGAGCGTATTAAGACGGTTGGCAGATTCCACCGAGGGTAACCAATTCTTCGATACGTCAATAACATTTCCCTGGATGGTGTTGAGCTGCACTAATGCAAACATTCCGAGCAATACAATGATTGCGGCTAAAATGCCGAATCCAGACGTTAAACGCGGTCCTAAATTAAAGTTTCTAATAAACATTGGCAGGTAACTCCGCAGGCGTTGAAGAGGGTGGCAGCTTGAAATTAGGTATAGCAGCGAATGAGGAATCGACAATCGCGGTGCCGGGCCTGCGGTTACACCACAAACCTCGCTACCAGGCTGTTCAGGTCCATGGCGAGGCGCGCCAGTTCCTGGGCGGAGGCGCTGGTCTGGTTGGCCCCTGCGGCTGACTGGGTGGAAAAGTCGCTGATATTAACGATGTTGCGGTCCACCTCCCGCGCCACCGCCGCTTGTTCTTCCGAGGCGCTGGCAATCAACAGATTGCGTTCGCTGATCTTTCCTACCTGGTGGTAAATCTCTTCCAGTGCCTGCCCCGCTTGTTCGGCTACACCTAATGTCTGGCGAGCGTGTTCAACACTGCCATGCATGGAATCTACCGACGCCTGGGTTCCCGCTTGTACTTTGGAAACCATCTGCTCAATCTCCCGGGTGGATACCTGGGTGCGATGTGCCAATGCGCGGACCTCATCTGCAACCACCGCAAAACCGCGCCCGGCTTCACCTGCGCGCGCGGCCTCAATAGCAGCATTTAGCGCAAGCAAATTGGTCTGCTCTGCAATCGCCCGGATTACATCCAGTACCTTACCGATATCTTTGGATTCCTCCGCCAGTCCCTCGATTTGCTGCGAGGTTTTGGCGAACTCGTTGGTCATGTTTTCGATGGACTGGATCGTTTGCTGGACTTTGTCGCGCCCTTCATGCGCAAGCCGCGATGATTGGTTGGAGTCTTCTGCTGTTCCGGTTGCATTACGCGCAACCTCATCCACTGCGGCACTCATCTCGGTAATCGCCGAGGCCGCTTGCTGGATTTCACCATTCTGGTTTTGCAGGTTGCGCGAAGCATCCTCGGCCACTGCATGTAATTCTTCGGTGGCGGAGGCTAGTTGCGTGGCGGAATCGGAAATCTGGCTGATGGCGCCGCGCAAGCTATCCTGCATTGCCGCGAGCGCCGTCAGTAGCCGCGCGGGTTCATCCTTGCCCTGGGTGTCGATGCGTTGGGTCAAATCGCCCGCCGCTACTTTTTCGGTGGCGGATACAGCGGTGGCAATAGGCAGGGTTATGCTGCGAGTGGTGATCAGGGCGAGCAAAATACTCACGATAAGGCTGACGGTAAGGCTAACAGCGATAATCATGCGGCTACTTTCATAGGCTTCGTTTGATAACGCCGTGGCATCCTGCACTCCTTTAGTGCTTGAATCGCCAATGGCCAGCAGGTGACGGGTGACTTCATCGCCTTGGGTATGAACCTGCTGGTCGAGTATTTGGCGGGCCTGGTCGTGATTGCCGCTACGCAATAACTCAAAAACTTGCTTCGCCAGATTCATATATTCCTGCTTGGCGGCCTGGAGTCGATCATACGCTGCCCGGTCCCCATGGGACTCGCTGACCAATTCCTCATAGGTGGTTTCCGCACTGGCAATATCGGCCTCAAGGGTGTCAAACCGGGCCTCCATCGAATCCAGGTTGGCGGTGCTGGGATCAACCACCGCCCGCAAGGTGGCGACCCGGTAACGGGTAAGTGCGAGATTAAGTTTGGATAAGGCATCCAGCGTGGGCATCCAGTTGTTCGCCACTTTTCGCTCCATCTCATGCATTTTGTTGATATTGCGCAACGAGGCCACGCCTAATAACAAGATGATTAGCGCCAACAGTCCAAAGGCGATGGTTAGACGATGTCCGATTTTGATGTTCCGCAATAGCATAATGGCCTCCATGTGCATGAGTACTTTTTGAGCAAGTGTGACGTAGTTGTACAAGTATTGGTCAGGATTGGAGTGGCGGCCAGTCATGAATTGGCGCCACGGCAAGGGCGGGCTGGTTTATAATCGCCGCCTTTTTCAACAGGTGGCTCCAGCCACCTAAACTCCAGGCACCTCCAGCTATGCATTTCATCGTCAAAGTTTTCCCCGAGATCATCATTAAAAGCCCACCTGTGCGCAAAAGGTTCATCAAGCAATTGCGCGATAACCTGCGTGTGCTGCTCGCGAACCTGGGGGTGGATATTGATGTGCAACGCGATTGGGAAAAGATCGAAATCCGCTGCCCCGAGGCGGATACGCAAGTGACCGCGCAGGTATCCGATGTGCTCGCCCGCACCCCGGGCATCGCCAACTTTGCCTTGATTCATGATTACCCATTGGGCGATCTCGATTCCATTTTTCACAACACCTTGCGTCACTGGCGCGATCAGCTTGCGGGCAAAACCTTCTGCGTACGTGCACGACGTGTGGGCAAGCATGCGTTCAGCTCGGTGGAAGTGGAGCAATATGTGGGCGGCGGTTTGCTGCATAACTCCGAAGCAAAAGGCGTGAGCCTGCATAAGCCGGATATCATTGTGCCGCTCGAAATTAAAGATGAGCGACTTTGGGTATTAACCAGCAAAACCCAAGGCTTGGGTGGTTTTCCGTTGGGCGCACAAGATCCGGTATTGTCATTAATTTCCGGCGGTTTTGACTCTACCGTTTCTACCTATTTGTGCATCAAGCGTGGCCTGCGTGCGCATTACTGCTTTTTTAATCTCGGTGGCCGCGCGCATGAAATTGGCGTAAAGGAAGTTGCGTATTATTTGTGGAATAAATACGGCGCGAGCCATCGCGTAAAATTTGTTACTGTCCCCTTCGAAGATGTTGTTAAAGAAATTCTCGAAAAAGTGGATAACTCTTACATGGGCGTTGTGCTCAAACGCATGATGTTGCGCGCCGCCGAACAAGTGGCTGATTCACTGGAAATTCCCGCGCTGGTTACCGGTGAAAGTGTGGCGCAGGTTTCCAGTCAAACGCTCATTAATTTGAATGCAATTGATCGCGCGATAGACATGTTAGTGCTGCGCCCGCTCGCCACTATGGATAAAGGCGATATCATCAATATTTCGCGCAAAATCGGCACCGAAAGTTTTGCGGCGAGCATGCCCGAATACTGCGGCGTGATTTCGGTAAACCCCACCACCAAGGCGCGTATGCATAAAGTGGAGCGCGAAGAAAACAATTTTGATTTTGCTGTACTTGAGAAAGCCATCGCTGAACGTCGCGCGCAAAATATCGATGAGATTGTTGAAGAGTTGGATGCGGATTTATCGGTTCCCGTTGTTGGTGATATCAATCCCGGTCAAATCGTTATCGATATTCGCCACCCCGATGAGCAGGAATCCAATCCCTTGCGTCTGGATGGAGTAGAAATCAAAACTATTCCTTTTTATTCGCTCAATAATCATTTCGCCAACCTCGATAAGAGCAAACAATATTATTTGTATTGCCAGAAAGGTGTGATGAGCCAATTGCATGCGGCGAATTTAAAAGATGCAGGGTATTTGAATGTGGGTGTTTATCGCCCGGAACCCAAGAGTGCTTGCGCCATTTCATGAGTTTACCTGTCCCGAGCCGACAGAAGGAACGACTCGTTGAATTCGATTATCTCCGTGGATTAGCCATTGCCCTGATTGTATTGGGGCATTCGATCTTTCTCGCGCAGCCGGTATTTCCGTTGCTATTGGAAAACCTGTTGCGCGGCGGCACGGGTCTATTTGTATTTATTTCCGGTTTTTTCTTTCATCGCGTTTTCTATCCGCGCTTTAACTACAAGCAATTTATCGTTAAAAAAGCCAACGCTTTGCTCATTCCTTTTTTCGTTGTTTCGATGTTTGCGTTATTTGTCCGCCTGGTGGGATGGTGGCAAGAGGGATTGGAAGGGCAACAAGTGTTGCTCAACGCCTGGTACACCATTCGCAATGGTTACGTGCTTTACCCGCATTGGTACATTCCGTTTATTTTGCTCACCTTTTTGTGTTCGCCGTTGCATCTCGCTTACATTCGTGCACATTTTTTAACGCAAACCGGCGTGTTGATTCTTTTCTCGTTTATTGCTGTGCTCATGCATCGCCCGGAATCCAATTCCAATTTTTTGCAATCGCTGGTTTATTTCACGCCTTATTATTTGCTGGGGATTTTATTTTCACAGTACGAACAATCCTTGCGTCGCTGGCATTGGACTTTGTTAATCGCAGGCTTGTTGATGGTTGCCGCTACCGCGCTCGCACAAACCTATTTGTGGATACATATCGGTAATTATCATACCGCCGCGTTTCATTACGCCGGCTGGGATCTGCAATTTATCCAAACCCTGTTCGGCTGCATCGCCCTGCTCGCACTTTGCCGTTATATAAGTTGGCCGTGGTTGCAGCAACATTTGCGTTGGTTGGCAGAATTAAGCTTCCCGATATTTTTTATTCATCCGCTGCTGACTATTGCGCTGGAGAATATTGCTGCACTTGACGCAATAAAGCCGTTTTTCCCGGTATCCGGTATGGGAACAAGCTTGATGGTATTTATTGCGGTATTTGTTGTGCAGTTTTATGGGGCGGCGGGGATTGCAGTATTAATACGCCATGTATTTAAAAAGAATAGTAAGTTTATTGTGGGATAAGCCAGTAACCAGTGGCTAGTCATTACTTCTCTAGTTTTCACAGAAGTAATGACCTGATTGCATTCGTATATTCTGTCTATCTTTTAATTATCCGGGCCAATAATCAAAATGTGTAAACTACACCAGCGGTGACGGTAGTTACTTGCACTACATCTTGCCATTTTGCATAACGGCTATAGGCAGCGCGCAGGCTTACATGATCGTTAATTATATAGTTACCACCAAAGCCGAAAACGGATCTGTTTTCGGATTCAGAATCGGATTCGTTATAGGATGAGTCTTCAAAGTCTTGATACTTTTCATCGGCAGTCACATCTGCAATGCCTGCATGACCAAAAACACTAAATTTGGAATTAATGGGATACGTAGCGATAACAGAAGCCTGGAGCGTAGAAATTTCTACTGCGCTTTTTTGGTATTGATCTTCATACGCAGTAAAACTACCGAGATCACGTGAAGCCACTTCAAACGAAATGTATTGATTTAGCGCGTAACCAGCACCAAATGAAAAGTTATTGGTTGAAGTATTGAGTTTAAAATCGTCGTTATCGATAGATACTTTCGTTCTGCCAACATCGCCAAAAATATAAAAGCCTTGAGCTGATACGGGAACTGCTATAGCGGCCATTAAGCCCGCTACCAAAAAATGCTTTTTCATGATTGCTTCATCCTGATGAATAACCCTGCTGCTATTTGCAGGTGTGTGCATTTTAGGTATTTGTAGTCCAAAGTAAACCTGAGGTTTGTGCTAGCTCTCAATTCGGGTATTTCTGTTCATCATTACACCCAATTCTCCACCTTCAACCCATCCACACGCAAAAATTCTTTTTCATTATTAGTAACCAAAATCCAATCCTGCGAACGGGCATGGGCTGCAATCCACAAATCATTGTTGCCAATGAGTTGGCCTGATTTTTGGAGAGACGCTCGAATATCGCCGTAGTGGTCTGCGGTGTTTTCGGAAAGGTCTGCGATGGAGATCAGGCTGGCAAGTTCATCAATAACTGCCATTGCTCGATCTTTGGCGTGGCTTTTTTCAGCTCCGAAACGCAATTCACCAAGCGTAACAACGGACATTGCCAATTGGTTGGCTGGATATTGCTGGAAACGTTCGCGAACAGCGGGCGGATTATATTTAGCGATATAAATGCAGATGTTGGTATCGAGTAAAAAGCGGGTGCTCATAAAAAATCCTTTTAGAAGCCTTCTCTGTCTTGTGGTGGTGAATCTTCCCGTCCATGTTCCATAAAGTCGGATGGTAGTTTGGCGAGCGCATCAAAAATGGTGGCTCCATTCGGAGTAACAGCGCGCAAGACGATTTCATCGCCACGCCGGAAAATTTCAACCTGATCAACATCAAAACGAAATTCTTTTGGCAGCCGGATGGCTTGGCTATTTCCGGATTGAAAAACACGCGCAAGGGTCATGATTGCCACCTCTCAATTTGTATATACGCAAAGTATACACATGTAAAAAGCATGCAGCCAGATTAAATTTTCACCAATTAGATGCACGCTAGACATATCCCCGTCACAGTCAGATAGGTATAATGCGCGCCTTTTTACGCATCCCCTTTGCCTATATATAGGCGCACACCCAAGAGAAACCCCAAGTGACAGATCAATCAGCTATCGAAAAACTGCGCAATATCGCCATTATCGCCCACGTTGACCACGGTAAAACCTCTATGGTTGACCAGTTGTTGCGTCAATCCGGCACCCTTGACCGTCGCGATGAAAGCGCCGACTTGATCATGGATAGCAATGACCAGGAGCGCGAGCGCGGCATTACCATCCTGGCCAAGAACACCGCGATCAAGTGGAACGACTACCGCATCAATATCGTGGATACCCCCGGCCACGCCGACTTCGGCGGTGAAGTAGAGCGCGTTTTGTCGATGGTTGACTCGGTATTACTGATTGTGGACGCCGTTGGCGGCCCAATGCCACAAACCCGTTTCGTAACGTCAAAAGCGTTCGAACAAGGTTTGAACCCGATTGTTGTTATCAACAAGATTGACCGTCCAGGCGCGCGCCCTGAGTGGGTTGTTGACCAGGTATTTGATTTGTTCGACCGCTTGGGTGCGACTGAAGAGCAACTCGATTTCCCGATTATTTATGCTTCAGCATTGAATGGCGTTGCCGGTTTGGCAGCAGACGATATCGCAGAGGACATGACTCCGCTGTTCCAAATGATCGTGGACAAAGTGAAGCCGCCACAAGTTGACCTGGACGGCCCATTCCAAATGCAAATCTCTGCGTTGGACTACAGCAGCTATGTAGGTGTTATCGGTATCGGCCGTATCACTCGCGGTAGCCTGTCGCCTAACCAGCAAATCGTAGTGGTTGACCACGAAGGCAACACCCGTAAAGCCAAAGTGCTGCAGGTAATGGGCTATCACGGCCTGCAACGTATCGAGACTGATAAAGCCTACGCGGGCGACATCGTGTGTATCACCGGTGTGGATAAACTCGGCATCTCCGATACCCTGTGCAGCCCGGATTGCATCGAAGCATTGCCAGCCCTGTCTATCGACGAGCCAACCGTAAGCATGACCTTCCAGGTAAACGATTCACCGTTTGCCGGTAAAGAAGGCAAATACGTGACCAGCCGTAATATCAAAGACCGCCTGGACCAGGAATTGATTGCCAACGTGGCACTGCGTGTTCAGCAAGGTGAAACGCCGGACAAATTTATCGTGTCTGGTCGCGGTGAATTGCATCTGTCAGTACTCATCGAAAACATGCGCCGTGAAGGTTACGAGCTGGGTGTTTCACGTCCGGAAGTGGTACAAAAAATCGTTGATGGCGTGATCCACGAGCCGTTCGAGCAAGTGGTTATCGACGTTGAAGAAGAGCATCAAGGTAAAGTGATGGAAGAACTCGGCCTGCGTAAAGGCGAGTTGAACAACATGGAGCCGGATGGCAAAGGCCGTATCAAGTTGGAATTCCTTTGCCCATCGCGCGGCTTGATCGGTTTCCGTGGCCAGTTCCTGACCATGACTTCCGGTTCCGGCATCATGACCAGTATTTTTGATCACTACGGCCCGGTAAAAGAAGGCGAAGTAGCCAAGCGTCAAAACGGTGTGTTGATCTCTATGGTGAAGGGCAAAACCCTCGCCTACGGTTTGCACCCGCTGCAAGAGCGTGGCCGTTTGTTCTACGGTGCCGGTGTTGAAGTCTATGAAGGTCAAGTAGTGGGTATTCACTCGCGCAACAATGACCTGGTCGTAAACCCAACCAAAGCCAAACAATTAACCAACGTTCGTGCTTCCGGTACCGACGACGCGCTGACCCTGTCACCGCCAATCCGTCATACCCTGGAACAAGCGCTGGAATTTATTGAAGATGACGAGTTGGTGGAAGTAACTCCGCTCAGCATCCGTGTGCGTAAAAAATTGCTCACCGAAAACGAACGTAAGCGTGGTAAAAAAGCCTAAGGTTTTTTGATCGATAGCTGATAATAAAAAATCCCCAGCGTGAAAACGGTGGGGATTTTTTTTAGATGTTAATTTGTTGGGCAGTAACTCTATGCTGGAGATGTAGTGATGACGGAAATAAAAACTTTGGCGAGCAAAACCGTTTACGAAAATAAATGGATGCGTGTGCGCGAAGATAAAATCCAGCGCCCCAGCGGTGCTGAAGGTATTTTCGGTGTCGTGGAAAAACCGGATTTCGTGGTGATTATTCCTATCACCGATGGTTACATCCATCTTGTCGAGCAATATCGTTATCCGGTGCAGGCGCGTTATTGGGAATTACCACAAGGCAGCTGGGAAGATAATCCGGATGCAGACCCCGCCATTATCGCTGCCGGTGAATTGCGTGAGGAAACCGGATTGATCGCCGGGCAAATGCATTATGTCGGGCACCAGTATTTAGCCTACGGTTATTCAAATCAGGGCTACCATATTTATCTGGCGACCGATTTGCAGCAGCAACACAGTTTGCTGGATCATGAAGAAGAAGGTTTGATCGCCAGGCCGTTTACGCTCGCACAGTTTGAGGAAATGATTATTTCCGGTGTCATTAAAGATGCTACTAGTGCCAATGCATATAACCTTGCGCGCTTGAAAGGTTTTATTAAATAGTTTCCACCTGTTGTAAACGCTTTACGAGTTATTGATGTTATGGATTTTCTGTTCTTATTTTATTTTTTATTGCTCGGCGCTATCACCGGTATTTTTGCTGGTCTGTTTGGTATTGGTGGCGGTGGCATTATGGTGCCCGTACTCACCTTTTTATTTGTACAGCAACAATTTCCGCCTGAACATGTGTTGCACATGGCATTGGCAACATCGATGGCCGCGATAGTACCTACCGCGATTGCCAGCTTGCGCGCACATCACCAACATAACGCAGTGATATGGCCGGTGGTAATAAAAATTGCACCGGGAATTTTGTTGGGAACGTTTGCGGGAACATTTCTGGCGAGTTATTTATCGGCAGAACCGTTAGCGATTTTTTTCTCCTGCTTTATGGCGTTTGTTGCGTTGCAAATGGTGCTCAATCGCAAACCAAAACCATCGCAGCAATTACCCGGCGTTATCGGTTTGAGCTCGGCGGGTACAGGGATAGGAATTATCTCGGCGTTGGTGGCGATTGGTGGTGGAACACTTACGGTTCCATTTTTGGTGTGGTGTAATATTAGTTTGCCAGTGGCAATTGGCACTTCTGCCGCAGTCGGTTTACCCATCGCACTTTCCGGTGCGATTGGTTATATCTTAAATGGCTGGAGCCAGGCTGGTTTACCAGCTTACACATTAGGTTATGTGTTTTGGCCGGCAGTAATCGCTATGGCATCAATGAGTTTTTTTACGGCGCCATTAGGGGCAAGGCTCGCACATCGTTTGCCAATTCCGCTGCTTAAAAAGTTATTTGCATTGTTATTGCTCGGGCTTTCGATACAGATGTTAATTACCGTTTTCGGTCATTGATGCGATGAATATCCGCGAAGCTATTTTTGCAGCGCTAAAGAAAAATATAAAACCAGGTTTGGTGTTGCAGGCTTTCGCATTAGTAGTGTTGTTAATTTATTTTTTTGTTCCTGCATCAAAACCGATATTTACCTGGTTTGGTGGATTGAAACAAACCTATGGGTACACGTATTCATTCGTTGCAACTGCAATTTTTGGTGGATTGATCCCTTTCTTGTATTTATGGCTTGGCGGATTTATTGCGAAAGGGCGCAGCTTGTGTGCGCTATTTATTTTTTACCTGGTGTTTTGGGGATTAAAAGGCATGGAGGTCGATTACTTTTATCGCCTGCAAACGGATTGGTTTGGTACCGGCAATGACCTGCACACTATTATCACTAAAATGGCAGTGGACCAATTTCTTTACAGTTCGCTCTGGGCGGCACCGGGCGTCACGATTGTTTATACCTGGATGGAATCCGGTTGGAGTGTTGCGCGCACCATTGCGCTCATGGATAAAAAATTCTTCTATATAAAAATCCCTACCGTCATTTTATCGAACTGGCTGGTGTGGATTCCGGCAGTGTGTGTGGTTTATGCCATGCCGGTGGAATTGCAGATACCCTTGTTTAATCTGGTGTTATGTTTTTGGGTGTTATTGGTCGCCGTCTTAAGCCGGCGATGAGTAGTTGTGATTAGGCAAACATAAATGCAATTATTTATGTTTGCCCTCTTTATTGCCGTTACTCAGCAAATGCAGATGATTGAGCGTTGCGATTCTTCTCCACCAGGTTTTTGATTTTGCTCGACAGTTCATCAAGGCGCATAGGCTTGCTAATATAATCATCCATCCCCGCCGCCAGGCAGCGATCCCGATCTTCTTTCATTGCATTTGCCGTCATGCCCAGGATAGGGGTTGGGCGTTTATTTTGTTTAACTTCCATCTCTTTGATTAATCGGGTCGCGGTTAATCCATCCATGCGTGGCATTTGCACGTCCATCAAAATAATATCGAAGCTGGATGATTGATAATACTTCACCGCAATTTCGCCATTTTTGGCAACAACTACCTCACAGCCTTCGCTCTGTAAAAAATCCAGCACAGCAATAATATTGCCTTCGTAATCTTCGGCTACTAATACTTTTAGGCGGTCTTTATTGTTAATGTTGTCAACGTTATTCAGATTGTCAGTCACTGAATATTCATTGCTTAATTCAGTGTTGCCAGTATGAGAAGGCTTGCAGGGTAATGGCAGGGAGACTTTAAAGTTACTGCCCAGACCAACTTTACTAGTGACCACAATATCGCCGCCGATCAGATCGACAATACTTTTGCAAATAGACAGACCCAAGCCAGTCCCACCATAGATTCGCGCCGTACTGCTATCTGCCTGGATAAACTTTCCGAAAATAGCATCCAGTTTGCTTTCATCAATCCCTATGCCGGAATCAATAATCTCCAGGTTAAGGATTTTTATTTCCGGATGCATACTGTCGCTGATACTGGCAAATAAATTAACAAATCCGCGCTCGGTAAATTTGATCGCATTATTTACCAGATTAAACAGGACCTGTTTGATTTTGGTTTTATCGCCCTGAAATTCATAATCTTTTGCGGCTTGATAGCTAATGCCCAGCTGCAAACTTTTTTCTGCAGCTTTCACCGACATAATACTGCGTACGTCTTCAACCAGTTCGGCGATTTTGAATGGGACTATTTCCAGTGAAAACTCATTCGCTTCGATTTTGCTGATATCCAGCAAATCATTAATCAGGTTAAACAGTGATTCCGAGCTGACCTCAAGGTTGGAAATTAATTTTCTCTGATCGCTGGTCAATGTTTTATCGCGGTTAAGTACCTGGATAATGGAAATAATTGCACCCAACGGCGTGCGTAACTCGTGTGACATATGCGAGAGGAAGTCGGTCTTTGCGCGATTGGCAATGTCTGCCTGGATTTTGCTGTTTTCCAGAATAATTTGCGCAATAGATTCTGCCGTTTCAATATCGGTAAATGACCAGTTTTTACAATGGCCTTTAACGGTGGTTTGCCACAATTCAAATGAGCTGCGCGGCGTTAAACGGTACCCGGCTTTGGTTTGTTCTACGGGTTTTTCCGGATTGCCTGCCCAGTTAACACTTTTGATACGCGCTTTGCGGAACCAGATGGCGATATCATCGCTGTACATGCCTATGGGCACGAACAAGGCGCCACCGGTAAGGTCTTTGAGCATCGGATCGTGTTTAAAATAATCGCCGACAAAACTGGTGTGCACTACGGATTTGTTGCCAAATTTCCGATACCAGTTTGCCAGGTTCTCAATACATTCTTGTTCGTAAGTTTCACCGAAATACCAAAATTTGCTGTCTGCAAATATGGCGATACCATCGGCTCCCATGGCTTGCAATGCGGCATCACTATTTCTTGCAATGGTGTGCTCAAATGTGTCCATGCTCGATGACAGTGACAGTTTTTCAATTAATAATTTGCGTAATTCCTGGCGCTGGTTATCCAGTGAACGGCGCATGGTGGTAAGTTTTGCTGAAAATATATGTGCGATAATTTCACACAGCACTCGAATGCTATGTGAAAGGTGCAGGCTGGTTTGGTGATGGCATGCGATCAATCCCCACAGCTTGTTATCTTGCATAATGGAAATTGACATGGATGCTTCAACGCAAATATTTTCCAGGTACTGGATGTGCACTGGCGATACACTGCGCAAAATTGAATAACTCATATCGAGCGGTTTGCGCGCGCCATCTGCAAATGCAGGATACAGCGGCGAAGGTTTGTAACGTATATCGGGAATCAAACGCAAATAATTAATGCTATACAAGCGTCGCGCTTGCTCGGGAATATCGCTTGCTGGGAAATTTAAGCCTAAATAACTGGTCATGTAGTCAGCGCGATTTTCGGCTACGACCGAACCATTCCATGACTCATCAAATTTATACAATTTTACGCGATCAAAGCCGGTGATGTTGCGTACATGGGAAACGATCAAATCATATAGCGATTCAATTTCATGGGCCTGTTGGGCTTCAATCGAATAATTGCGTAGATCCTCATACACTTGTTGCAGGGAATCTTTATTCGCAATTGTTTTGGATTCAAATTCAATGACTTTATAGTGTCGTGAAAAATGCACTACAGCGTCGTATGGTTTGTTTGCCAACATAACCGAGGTAAATTTATATGGGGCGAGATCCGCTTCGCGGATTGCCTTATTGATAACTGCCAGGTTATCGCCGCCGATAATATCGTTAAGATTTTTGCCGATACAATCCGGTGCGCTAATACCTAGATGCTGGATAACATTTTCGCTGACCTGGATAATTTCATCAGACGTATCTTGTGTTACCAGCATCAGTCCATGTGGTTGAATACAATTGGGTATATGAATTGGCTCCCTGGCGCATTGCTGCAATGCCGATTCTAATTCTTCTTCAGATAGTTGTTCCCGAGGGACTAGTAAACCTTCATTATTCATTTATGCCCCCAAGGGGAAATAGCGTTTAGATAATTGATCGAGAATTTTGAAATAGAATTGGGCGCTTTGAATCACCACATCTGTGTCAAGATTCGCTTCATGTTGCGCAAGGTAACTGAGAAATTCTTTCCAGTAGAAACCTGTTTGGTCGCCGAATCCGTAAAAGAAAAATTGCGTTATACCAGGTTCAAGTGCGAGTGATTTTTTTAACTGTTTGCTGATGGTTTGCCCGCCCAGAGTGGAGCCCTGTTTAACGTATAGATAGCCGATATAGTTTTCGAGTTGTGATGCGGAGCTATCAATTTTTGCGTTGACCAGAGAAGAAAAAGACCGCTCCGGTAAAGGTTGGTTCAATACCAAAAAGTCCTGCTGTAACCATCGCAGAGGTTTGGCTTCATAGGCAAAACGTTGGTTAGCGGGGACAGTATTAAAGAGATCATCAACATCCTGATAAAAATGATAAAAAACGCTTAATACATTCGCATAATTTCCGATAGTGCAATTGGCACTCACAAGCATCTGTAATCCCGGGTTGCGATGCAATGACTGATGGATTGCATCAGTTTCCTCTCGCAACCTGTGGCGTAGTGTAATTTCTTGTATTGATTCGGTAGTCAAGTGATTTCCCTCGCAGTCAGTGCGGCACCGAAATCTGCAAAGTTTAAAAAATAGACATGGTAGAGGAGGCGCTGGAAATAGGAAAGATAAAAATTCATCAACTGCTTGTGGCGCAAAAATCATTATTTGTCGATTTTTCGTGGCGCCATCAAGCGTGAACTTATCAGTAACATCCTGGGGGGATTAACCCGTTATTTTTATTAAATTGCTCAAGGCAACAATATGGTCCGCACGGGTATTGAGTGCAGGGATATATTGGTATTTTTCCCCGCCCGCCGTTAAAAATGTGTGGCGATTTTCCACTGCAAGTTCTTCCAGTGTCTCCAGGCAATCGGCGCTGAACGCGGGCGATAAAATGGCGATGTTTTTTATCCCTTCTTTGGGAAGGTTTGCGAGTGTTTCATCCGTGTATGGCTTCAGCCATTCGGCGCGGCCAAAGCGCGACTGAAAGCTGGTAATTAATATATTTTTATCCAGCTGTAATTTTTCTTGCACCAGTCGTGTTGTTTTTTGGCACAAACAAAAATAAGGATCGCCCGCAGTAAGAAAACGTTTTGGCATGCCGTGGTAGGAAAAAATAATTTTTTGCGGTAAACCATTTTTTTCAATGTGTTCGCGTACGGAGTTGGCAAGTGCATCAATGTACAGCGGATGATCGCAATAATTATTAATGAAATGTAATTCCGGAACCCAGCGCCACTGCTTTAATTCACTGGCGACTGCATCAAAAGAAGAGCCTGTCGTTGGACCTGCGTATTGCGGATAAAGCGGAAGCACAATAATTTTACGCACGCCTTCTTTTTGCAATTCACGCAATGCATTGGCGATTGATGGATTGCCGTAACGCATACCCAGTTTTACACTGTATTCATCGCCTAATTGCTGTTGTATGGCCGCTTGTTGTTGTTTGCTGATGACTAACAGTGGTGAACCTTCACTGGTCCACACGCTTTTATAAAGCGCCGCTGATCTTTTCGGGCGCACTCGCAAAATGATGCCGTGCAGAATCAATAACCAGGCGAGGCGAGGAATTTCAACAACGCGTGGATCAGATAAAAACTGCTTAAGGTAGCGGCGCAAGGCCGGAGCGGTGGGTTCATCGGGGGTACCGAGATTCACCAGCAATACGCCAATGCGTGGGGAGGGCTTGTTTGCCGCATGAAATACCGGATCTATATCGTAATTCAAGGCGGTGAATCGGCTCATTAATGGCTCCCAAAACAGTGCGGAAAAGTGGTTAGGCTTAGGTGGTTGGTTTAACTGGGGCGCAAGTATATCGCGAAATGAAGAACGCCGATGAATGCTGTGCGGGATTTATCTGATGCCTAAAGCCGGCCTGTGTTCAGGGATTTAAAAAGTCACCTGACGTAATCAACGGGAGATTAGTGATGGGGTGTTGATAGGCATAGATCCATACCTGCAACTTCTCTCCGGTAGCGGTGATCACCTCATGGCGTTTGCGTTGGTATTCCTGCTCTGGCGATGCGGGGAAATCACATTCTTCATACGCGTCCAGCGCGTGTAATTGCTCTGCACTTGCCAGCTTATATACTTCACCGGTGATCCATTGCGCACCCTGCACGTTTTCTCCCAATACCAGTGCAGGATAATAACTGACTCGATAGAGTTTTCCGCGCACCTGTGCGTTGACGATAAATTCAGCGTCCGCCAAAAATTTCTGATGTGCGCCAGTAGGGCAGGCCCGTCGCAGTGTGCCATATACAAATAATAAATCTGAATTCATCACTAGTACTTCACTCAATGGATACGCAAAAAAATTCCCGCCAGAGCGGGAATTTTTAGTTTCGGCTTATAGCGGTGCTATCTGCAGAATTTTGCCTTTGCTCTCGTCAGTGACAACATAGACAAGTCCATCTGGCCCTTGGATTACCGAGCGTAAACGCTGACCTAATTCATTTTTTAGCAAGCGCTCTTCTTTGGTAATTTTATCGCCATCTACCACTAAGCGAACCAACGCTTGTTCGCGCAGGCTGGTTAGCAGAATATTATTTTTCCATTGCGGGAATTTGTCGCCGGTGTAAAAAATAAAACCGGCAGTTGCGATGGAGGGAACCCATTTGTAGACTGGTTGCTCCATGCCTTCTTTGTGGGTGCCTTCACCGATTTTTCCGCCACCGTAATTCTCACCATAGGTAATCACCGGCCAGCCATAATTTTTTGCCGGCTCATCAATATTTAATTCATCGCCTCCTTGTGGGCCATGTTCTCCAGTCCAGAGTTTTTTGGTAACAGGATTGATAGCTGCGCCTTGCATATTACGATGGCCGTAAGACCATATCTCCGGCAATGCGCCCGGGGTTTTTACAAAAGGGTTATCTTTTGGTGCTGAGCCATCGGCGTTGATACGAATGACTTTGCCTTGATGGTTGTCCAGTGTTTGCGCTTTATCTTTTTCGCTGTAGCGATCACCCAGCGTAATAAACAAAGTACCGTCAGCCGCCCACACTAACCGTGAACCAAAATGGTTATTGGAATCAATTTTTGGTTTTTGGCTGAACACCCGCGTGACGTTTTCCAGCTTATTGCCATTCAGCGTCGCATAGCTGACGGCGGTGCTGTTAGTACCTTTGTCGCCCGGCTCTGAATAGCTGAAATAGATTTTTTTGCTGGTCGCAAAATCCGGTGCGAGTACGACATCCAGCAAACCGGCTTGCCCCTGATTATAAATTTTTGGCAGCCCCTGTAACGGTTCACCTAATTTTCCATCGAGCGAAACAATACGCATGCGGCCAGGTTTTTCTGTCACCAGCATTTTGCCATCGGGTAAAAATGCGAGGCTCCAGACATTTTCCAGGCCTTCGGCAATGGTGTTTACACGAATAGTGCCATTTTCAGTTTTGATATCCAGCGGTTTGGCAGTAGCGAGTGGTATTGCCAGTGAAAAACACAAGGCGGCACCCAGCAGGGAATATTTCATCGATAAGCTCCAATTAACTCAATAAATTGTTAAAACAGGGTGAAATGTGCTTTGCCAGGTGTGTTCAACCTTTGTCGGTTGACTCTAATAATGGGGGGCAGGGTAACAAGCCTGCCAGTGGCAGGCAATTCAAGGAGTGTTAAGCGATGTAGATAAAACAATTGCTAGCGAGTGATTTGGTTGGCGAGAGCCACGCACTCTTTCTGGCGATGACAATCGGCGAAATGATCATTAACCATGCCGCAGGCCTGCATGTAGGCGTAGCAAATGGTGGTGCCGACAAAGTTGAAACCTTTCTTCTTGAGCGCTTTGCTCATGGCATCGGATTCCGGCGTACTGGCCACCGCATCCTGCATGCCACGCAATTTATTCTGGATCGGTTTGTGATTGACAAAACTCCAGATAAAATCACTAAAACTTTCACCGTTTTTCTTCATTTCCAGAAAGGCTTTTGCATTTTTTATCGCACTTTCAATTTTTAAACGATTGCGGATGATACCTTCGTTTTGCATTAACTTTTCAATTTTTGCCGGGGTGTAGCGCGCAATTTTTTCCGGATCAAAATTATCAAATGCCTTGCGATAATTTTCGCGTTTGCGCAACACTGTGATCCAGGAAAGCCCTGCTTGTGCGGCTTCCAATATTAAAAATTCGAATAATTTTCGCTCATCAAATAAGGGAACACCCCATTCCTGATCGTGGTATTCGCAATACAACGGATCGTCGCCACACCAGCTGCAGCGGCATTTTTCCTGTTTTGTCACTGTTAACTCCAATTAAGTTGGTTTCAATTCAGGCGTCGATTAATTCCGGTAGAACGTCTTTTTGCCTATTTTCTTCATGCACAATTTCTTTGGCTGAGGATTGGCCAGTCACAAAGTTTTCCGATTCCTGCTCGCACTTTTCCTTCATTAGGTTCAGAAAATGTTTAAGGCTTTTATTATCGTGGGTTTCAAAACCCTGATCGGAAATGACAGTGGATTGAATGCGGTCCAACCTGAATGTGCGGTAATCATTGCGCAATTGGCACCATGCCACCAGCGTCCAGACTTTGCCCCAGAAAATTAGCCCGAGCGGTTCAATGGTGCGCGAGCTTTGCGCGTCATCGGCACGCACATAATCGATAATCACGCAGCGGCGCAAACGTATAGCTTCGCGCATAGGTTGGCTGTGGGCGGTGTAATACTTTTGCACCTCTTCCATGTTGGGGACGAGGAGTGGCAGGGTTTCATCGCTGTGGCGTAAATGATCGGGCAGTACGGCGAGGATTTTCTGGATCGCCTGGTTGGCGTGGATCGCCATATCGGTATCGCCCCAACTGCTCACCATGCGTGCGCCGAGGAGCAAGGCTTCCACCTCTTCGCGATCAAACATCAATGGCGGCAATTGGTAGCGATGAGACAAACGATAACCCACACCCGCTTCGCCTTCGATAGGCACGCCGGAAAGGCTCAGGGATTGGATATCGCGATAAATCGTGCGTTCGGATACACGCAAATGGTCGCTTAATTGTTTCGCGGTCAATACGGTGCGGCGATTGCGTAGCAGGGTAGTCAGTTGGAAAAGGCGTTCTGCGCGATGCATGGCGTGCTCCTTCGTGAAGAATGTTGGCAGCCTATAGTCAGGTACTGACAGTTTATGTCAGGAGTGCCGGTAGTGTCGTGGAAAAAGAGAGGCGACTTTGAACAATAAACCGGCCCTGGCGCCAAAATATGTGGCACGTATCTGCTTTTCCTTGCGAAAATGGCGTGCTTGAAGCAGGCCCTGTGCTACCTTTAGTGGACGTTACCCCGCACCAGTCATATACGATTGACCCGAACAAGGCGAGTTTATGCAGATTTTTTATCCAGAGATAAAACCTTACCAACGTCACCAAATTGCCGTAGAGCCTCCCCACGAATTGTATGTCGATGAATCTGGAAATCCCGATGGAATTCCGGTGCTCTTTGTTCATGGCGGGCCGGGTGCAGGTTGTGGAAAATACGACCGGCGTTTTTTTGATCCCGAAGTTTATCGCATCGTCCTTTTCGATCAGCGCGGTTCTGGCCGTTCTCGCCCTCACGCCGAACTGGAAAACAACACCACGCAAAAGCTGGTGGAAGATATTGAAGTGATTCGCAAGACATTGGGAATCGACCAATGGGTTTTATTTGGTGGTTCCTGGGGTTCAACGCTCAGCCTTGTTTACGCTCAAACCTATCCCGAGCGAGTATTGGGTTTGATTCTGCGCGGGATTTTCCTCTGTCGCCGCGAAGACCTGCTGTGGTTTTACCAGGAAGGTGCAAGCCGTTTGTTCCCTGATTACTGGGATGATTTTGTGGCGCAAATTCCGGAGGAAGACCGTAGCGATTTGATTGGTGCTTACTATCGCCAGTTGATCGGTGAAAACCAGATCATGCAAATGTCAGCCGCGAAAACCTGGGCCTGCTGGGAGGGGCGTACCGCGACCCTGAAACCGAGCCCGGAAGTCGTGGACTCTTTTACCGAACCTCATCGTGCCCTCTCGCTCGCTCGCATTGAAGCCCATTACTTTGTGAATGATGCATTTCTGGAACATAACCAGATTTTACGCGATGCACACAAACTGGCGGATATCCCCGGGGTAATTGTGCATGGCCGTTACGATGTTATTTGCCCGCTCGATAATGCCTACGCATTGCATAAAGCCTGGCCTGGTTCAGAATTGCAAATTATCCGCGAAGCAGGCCACGCGTCGCGTGAACCGGGAATTGTGGATGCGCTGATTCGCGCAACGGATGACCTCGCCAAAAAAATCCTGCAAACCGGCGATCAATTGGCCTGATTTTTCCCTGTGGTAAAAAACGGAGCCTTTATGGCTCCGTTTTTATTAGGGGCTTTTTTCTGGCTTGGTTGGTTCTGGCTTTTTTAGTTCAATGGTATGATTCCGATCACAGCGATTCCGGGATTTCCATAAATCCTTCTGCGAATCCGAAAATAGTGCGGTCATAACAAAAAGTCACCGCATCTGGCTGAATTAGAAAACTAATAATGTGGTACAGCCTTACAGGAGTCCCTCCCATGTACGAGGTTATTTTTAATACCCACGATGTTGTGCTGTTAATGACAGCCTATCAATGCATCCTATTTGCGCTGCTGTTGCTAACGATCCAGCGTGAGCACTATATTCGCAATGTGTTTCTTGCTTTCTTTTTATTGCAGCAAGCAGCGATTCCTCTGGATATTTTGATTAGCTTTGGCGAAGAGTTCCGCCACATCGCTATTGAGTGGTCGCCAAATTTATTTTATGTATTTGGTTTTGGTTATTGGCTGGAAGGGCCGCTATTGCTGTGGTACACGCGTTCGCTGATTTATAAAGATTATCGTCTTAAATTAACGGATCTGGTTTATTTGTTACCGTTTATTTTATATGTTGGCTATCAGTTAATTTTTTATTACAGCCTCGACGTGATTGACAAGAAGACAATCCAGGAACAATACGATTTGGCGTTAGCGCCGCAAGTCATGAATTATGTAACCTTATTTCGTGAGATTTTCCGTGTGGCATTGGGCATTATTTGTTTAATTGAAATAAAACGTTACACCCAGCATATCCGTACCAATTTTTCTGATATTGATAAAATTGATTTAACCTGGTTAAAGATTCTAGTGATTGGCTTTTTGGTAATTCGCTTATGGGCTGTATTGGTTGCCGCGATGATTATTCTTGCTATTGGTTTCGGTATCAGTATTGATTTCGAAACGATGGGGCTGCTGGGGAACTACACAACATTTTTGTTGGTGAGCGTATTAATCTTTTTTGGGTTGGGGCATTCGAGTGTGTTTGAAGGATTGGAGCAAAAAAATACCAATGAACCTGAACCCATAAAAGATGAGCAAGAACCCGAGAGCCAGAAGGATAAAATCAAACCGGAGTTGATTGAACAAATCAGCCGTTATATGAATGCGGAGAAACCTTATTTAACACCGGCGCTTACGCTGGAAAAATTGGCAGGCCAATTAAAAATTCAACCGCGACTTCTGTCGAATATTATCAATCGCCACTTCGATTGTAATTTTTTTGAATTTATTAACTCCTATCGGGTGGAAGAAGCCAAACGCATGCTGGCTGATAATCGCTATGCCGATAAAACCATGCTTGACATAATGCTCGATGTAGGTTTTAACAGCAAAGCGACTTTTAATACCTTGTTCAAGAAAAAAGCGGGAATGACGCCGAGCGAATATCGTAAGACCGTCCAGCCCGTGGCTGTTTAATTGTTAGCGTTAAATCAGGAAAGTTCATGTTAGGTTTAATTCAGCGCGTTACTTCTGCATCTGTCACTGTAAACAATGATGTTGTTGGCGAAATTCAGCGAGGCATTTTGTTGTTGCTCGGTATTCAAAAAACCGATACGGAAGAGACTGCCAATAAGCTGATTGAGAAAATTCTTGCTTATCGTATTTTTGCCGATGCTGATAACAAAATGAATTGTAATGTCCAGCAAGTTGATGGCGGGATTTTGGTTGTGTCGCAATTTACGTTGGCTGCTGATACCAAAAAGGGATTGCGCCCAAGCTTTTCATCGGCAGCACCACCGGTACAAGCTCAAGCGCTCTATGATTATTTTGTAACTCAATTACGTAGCAAACATCCAAAAATCGCCACAGGTATTTTTGCAGCGGATATGAAAGTCAGCTTGGTGAATGATGGGCCGGTAACGTTTATGTTGGAGATGGAGTAACTGATTTAGCGGGAAATAAAAAAGCCGACCTCAAGGTCGGCTTTTTTATTTCAATTACGGTCTGGAAACTACATCAATAAAGTCTGATGTCGTTAGCGCTCCGCCAGGGGTTGGGAAGGTTACAGAAACTTTAACCACGCCTGATGGCGGGTTGCCTGAGTCATCCGACGTGAACCTGATGGATACGCTGGTTGGATTTGCCGATGCTGGCAGTGGACCTTCGTTGCTTAATTTAGCCGTGGCGCCTTTCAATGATGAAGTATCTAAAGCCAACGTTGTTCCTTTTGGTGGGCCATTACCATTTTTGTCAGCTATCCAGAAAAATGCAGTCGCTGAGAAGCGGTCTGTATCGACAGAACTACTGCTGCTACTTGAACTGCCGGCAGATGATGATGTTCTGACGCGTGCAGCAAGGGCAACTTGATTCACAAGGTAAGGGAATATTTCAGGCGATGGTCCTAGAAGCATGTGATCACTTACCATAATCAGAATGGCTTCCTGACGAATGGTAATTTTTTCTTTGGTGCATTTCGGGTCATTGTCGCGGCAAAGTATCCCGTTATAAATGCCGTTCTCCAATGAGTAATTGCCATCAAGAGGGTTGGTGTCTTCGATAGGTTCATCGCTGTCGCGAATCCCGTTTTCGTTGCGATCAAGGTAGGCTTCTACCAAATCATCACATGGGCGTTTGGGTGAATTTGATAATTTTTGCGATGAGGCCAATGGTACGTTTTTATCGCACTCAGGGTTGCCGCCCGGGTAGTCATTGTGAGTTTTGAATATATCGCCTTTGATTGGGCCATCACCATCCGGGTCGAAATCATAAAGGCCATTTCCGTTAGTATCGATAAAGCTTTCATTACCAATGGCTTTTGCCAGTACGGTTACACGACCAGCGCGTTCTTTTTCGCAGACATCAAGATCAGTAACGTAACTCAATCCGCCCGGGTTGACGCACAACAGGCGATCTACAGAAGTGTTGGAGCTGTTGCGAATGGGTCTCGGGCTTTGACTGCGCCAAACAACACTGCAAAAACCATCTTTAGTTACACACGCATCATCAATTGCGCCACCTTCGGTAGTAAAGCTTACGGCAGTTCCATCGCTGACCGGGTTGTTGAACGCATCAGCTAATTGCACGGTAAAAGTACTTTCAATGCGATTGTGGTCCCAGCCCATTGGGTAAAGGTCGCTTGCTGCTATGGAGAAACTGTCCTGATCCGGAATACCAGTAGAAACAATTAACTTTTTGGATTGCGTAGCTATACCCGTGTCTCTGGCTTTTGCCGTAACAACAACAGATGTAGCGACATTTCCTGCTTGTACTGTGGTAGATACCAGGCCATTTTTATCGCTGGTTGCCTCTGCATTTACCAATGCCAACCCGCCGAGGCTTGCGCCACCGCCCTGGGAGTTAAGGCTAAAATCAACAATCACATTTTTAATAGGAGCCCCGGTTACTCCTTTTACCGTAAAGCTGATAATTGCTGTTTCCTTACCCCCGGTGCCTTTGAGGCTGATTTGGTCATCTTCCGGATCAATAGGGGTGATGGATAAAATGGTGTCAGGCGAAACATTCAGTGTTGTTTTGGCAACTTCCTGTTTGCCGCCCAGTGTGGCGGTTGCCGTTACCTGATCGGGGCCGGAGCAACCATTGGCGGTATAGGTGATAGTTGCTTCACCAAATGATGATGTAACTACGTTAGTGGCCGTACCGTTAACGGTAAGTCTCGCCTCACCTGATGCAATACAAGGGGAGTTAAAGGTGATCGAAGTAGCTGTCGCTGCCAGAGTATTGGTGGCACTAACGATATTTACGGTCAGGTTGGTGGTTCCGCCTGCTCCCAGCGGTGCATCACCAATACCAACGCCGATTTGGCCTTTGGCAAAATTGCTGTCGAAACCATAGCCAATTGCAACAGGTGATGTGGTATCTACGACGCCAGAGCTAAAGCTCATGGAGCTGACGCTACTTTTGGGGGGGTCTAAAGGTGAACTTGAGCCACCACCGCAGGCGGATAATATTAGGCTGATAAATGCTGCGCTAACGATCTTCGTTGTTTTTAGGGTTTGCATGGCGTCTTCCTGGGTTACCGACCGTTGATGACTAGCCCCGGCGGCGGGTATGAATTCAATGATATAAATGGCATAAAGAATCTGCGCTAAGCTCTTGAGCTTATTAGCACTTATGGCCAAAGCTTACGTTAGCTCATATCCTTTCAATGATAAAGTCCTGCTCGTTCAAAAAACGCGCGCTGCTGCGCAAAACACCTGATATTTGTGCAATTCTTGGCATTTTTTCTGGCGTTAAGCTCTTTCTTTTGGCGCATTTTGCGCCGGCGATGTTTTTATTTCTGCCTACTGGTCGTGCAAGCCTTATAATTCGCCCACTTTTTTCTCTCAGTTGAGTTTTCCCATGAGTCTTCCGGTTCTTGTTCTTAAGCCCCAGGCTGATCGTCGCCTGAAATTGGGTCATTTGTGGATTTATAGCAACGAAGTCGAGGTGGAAAAATCTCCCCTGAAAACCTTCGGGATGGGACAGCAAGCATTGGTGACAGCACACAATGGCAAGCCCCTGGGAATTGCCTTGATTAACCCCAACGGATTGATTTGCGGGCGCCTGATTAGCCGCGACGAAAAATTTCCTCTTAATAAATCCTTGTTGGTACACCGTATCAAGCAATCATTGGCATTGCGCGAGTTGGCATTTGACGAGCCTTTTTATCGCTTGATCTACGGCGATGCCGACTTGTTGCCAGGGTTAGTTGTTGATCGTTTTGGCGATTACCTGGTGGTGCAAATCGCCGGTGCCGGCATGGAGCTGGTGAAGGATGACATAGTTGCAGCATTGGTACAGGTACTTGATCCCACCGGCATTTTATTGAGTAACGAGCACAGCGCGCGCGAATTGGAAAACCTGCCAGAATACACGCAAGTGGCTTATGGCGAGGTGCCAGAAAAGGTCGAGCTAATTGAAAACAACACCCGCTTTTTTGCGCCGGTACACGGTGGACAGAAAACCGGCTGGTTCTATGATCACCGCGTAAACCGCGCGCAATTGCAACAATACGTGCAGGGCAAGCGTGTACTGGATGTATTTTCTTACATTGGTGGTTGGGGAATCCAGGCAGCGGTTGCTGGTGCCTGCGAAGTGTTTTGTGTCGATGCGTCTGAATCTGCCATTGACGCCGTGTTGGAGAATGCTCAGCTAAATGGCGTGGAGGATCGCGTTGCCGGTATTCAGGGTAAAGCGATTGATGTGCTCAAAGAACTGATTGCCAACGATGAGCGTTTTGATGTTGTGGTATTGGACCCGCCGGCGTTTATCAAAAAGCGCAAAGACCAAAAGGCCGGCGAGGCAGCTTATCGCCATATTAATGAATTGGGGATGCGTTTATTGGGGCGCGATGGTTTGCTGGTTTCAGCATCCTGTTCGATGCATCTTGGCAAAGATACCTTGCTGGAAATTGTCCGTGCTGCCGGCCGCCATCTGGACCGCCATGTACAGATTATTGGCCAGGGCGGTCAGGGGCCGGATCACCCGATTCATCCGGCAATTCCGGAAACGGATTATTTGAAAGCGGTGTTTGCGCGGGTTTATCTCGCGTAATACAAGCCTTCGGGCCTGCGCACTTAATCGCGCAGGCTCAGGATTGGCCAATTGCGCTCGCGGGCGATGGCCGTGAGTCGCTCATCCGGGTCTACAGCAACCGGGTTATCCACTTGCTCCAGTAATGGCAGGTCATTGATGGAGTCACTGTAGAAGTACGCTCCTTCCAACGAATGCTGGTTTGATTTCAACCACTCTTGCAAATAAGTAATTTTTCCCACCTGGAAGCATGGCGTCCCTACAAAGTTGCCTGTATGGCGACCATCTATTACTTCCGGGTCTGTGGCGAGTATGTCATCCACGCCCAGCCGTTTTGCGATGGGGCGGGTTACAAAGCCGTTAGTGGCGGTGATGATTAGCAGGTGATCTCCCTGTTCGCGGTGCTTGCGCAGAAGTGCTTCAGCCTTAACAAGCATCAGCGGTTCTATATGTGTTGCCATAAATTCGGCGTGCAACGCTTGCAACTCTTCGTGCGTGTGGCGCGTCAGCGGCGCGAGGGAAAATTGTAAATAAGCGCAAATATCCAAAGTGCCGTTTTTGTAGTCCGCATAAAACCTGTCATTGGCTATTCGATAGGCCTCTGCATCTACCAATTGTTTCTCTACCAGGAATACTCCCCAGCTGTGGTCGCTATCTCCTGCAATCAGGGTGTTATCCAAATCAAAAATCGCCAGGGCCACGGTAAATCCTCTTGGTAAACGTCGTATGAAGTCGAATATAAATGGTTTGCAGTTGTTGCAGGGGCGCTAGGATAGCTGGCGCGCCAAACTGGCTCAATCTTTTATCCATGATTCAGGGTTGCGGGTTTGGGTAGGCCTGTTATAGTGCGGAAAACGCTGTTTTGAGGAACCTGTTCGCGTTTATCGAAAACGTCGGTGAATTCCTACAGCAAAACTCTTTATTTATGGACAGTTCCCTGTGATAGATTCAGACGGATTCCGCCCTAATGTGGGCATCATACTAACCAATGATCGGGGGCAGCTACTCTGGGCCCGGCGAGTTGGTGGGCAGGATGCATGGCAATTTCCGCAGGGCGGTATCAATGCCCATGAAACGCCCGAACAAGCGCTGTACCGTGAGTTGCACGAAGAGATTGGTTTGCATCAACAAGATGTGGAGATATTGGCATGCACTCGTGGATGGTTGCGCTACCGGTTGCCGCATCGGTTGGTTAGACATAATTCCCTGCCATTATGTGTAGGGCAAAAGCAAAAGTGGTTTTTGCTGCGCTTGTTAAGTGAGGACAGCAGGGTTTGTCTGGATAATGGTGGTCGCGCCGAATTTGATGATTGGCGCTGGGTGAGCTATTGGTATCCTTTGGGGAAAGTGGTCTCTTTCAAACGCGATGTTTATCGCCGCGCACTTAAAGAGTTGTCGCTGTTCCATTCCCAGTTGGAAGGACAATCTACCGGTGTGCGTTAATAACCAATTAATAGGAGATTGGCTGGTACATACCGGTCATTAATCGAGTCAAGTCCCGATGTTAAATTCACTGCGTTCCATAGTTCAGGAAGTAAACGCTGCGCGCGATATGAAAACCGCGCTGGCGATTATTGTGGCGCGCGTGAAGCAAGTGATGAAGACCCATGTATGCTCGGTTTACCTGCGCGATGCCAAGGGCGATTATGTGTTGATGGCCACCGATGGCCTCAATGCCGATGCGGTTGGCAAGGTGCGGCTGGCTACCGGTGAAGGCCTTGTTGGCCGGGTAGTCGTACGCGAAGAACCCATTAACCTCGAACACGCCGAAGCACATCCGAGCTATCAATATTTTCCGGAAACCGGCGAGGAGCGCTATAGCTCATTTCTTGGGGTACCTATTATCCACCACCGTAAAGTGCTGGGCGTTTTGGTCGTCCAGCAAGTAGAACAGCGCCGTTTCGATGAAGGTGAAGAAGCTTTTCTTGTAACCATGTCGGCGCAGCTCGCAGGTGTTATCGCCCATGCCGAGGCGACTGGGGGGGTTATTCCGGTAGGCGCCAAAGCGGCCCAATCCAAATTTGTCGGTGTTTCCGGTGCATCGGGAATTGCCATCGGTGAAGCGGTGGTTATCGCACCGGCGGCGGATTTACGTTCGGTGCCCTACCAAGCCTGCAAGGATGTGGAGGCCGAAATTACCTCGTTCCAGCGCAGTCTGATCGCCGTGCGCGAAGACATAAAAGTGCTGGGCGTTAAACTGAAAGAACGAATTAATCGCGAAGAACAGGCGTTGTTCGATGCCTACCTCGCGATGCTGGATGATGCTTCACTGGGGGGCGAAGTTGTTACCCGTATCCGCAAGGGGGCTGTTGCTTCCTATGCGTGGAGTGAAGTCATCCTTGAGCATGAAAGCATCTTCAACAGCATGAATGACCCGTATCTGCGTGAGCGCGCAACAGATTTGCGCGATCTGGGGCGTAGGGTGCTGGAATACCTGCAGGAATCCAATCAAAAAACCCGTGTTTATCCAGACAGAACCATCCTCATTGGCGAGGAGCTAACGGCTTCCATGCTGGGCGAGATTCCCAAGGAAAAGCTGGCAGGTCTGGTGTCTGTACAAGGGTCTTCCAACTCTCACGTGGCAATTCTTGCCCGAGCGATGGATATCCCTACGGTGATGGGGGCCGTCGATTTACCTTATACACAAATTGATGGCCGCCCCATTATCGTGGACGGCTACAAAGGTACGGTGTATTGCGACCCCAATCCGCAGCTGCGCAAGCACTACAAAGCGATTTATCTGGAAGAACAAGCGCTGGTTAAAGGCCTGGAGGCGC
The DNA here is from genome assembly GCA_021151825.1 of Cellvibrionaceae bacterium. GTDB lineage: Bacteria > Pseudomonadota > Gammaproteobacteria > Pseudomonadales > Cellvibrionaceae > Cellvibrio. The sequence goes on along the minus strand of JAGKWQ010000001.1, from coordinate 811,947 downwards.
TGAAAAACCTGCCGTGTGAAACCCAGGACCGCTATCGCCTGCCGTTGCATGTAAACACCGGCCTTATGGCGGATGTGGTGCGTTCCCTTGAGCGCGGTGCTGAAGGTGTCGGCCTCTATCGCACCGAAGTGCCGTTTTTATTGCGTGACCGCTTCCCCAGCGAGGAGGAGCAGCGCGCGATTTATCGCGAACAACTGGAAGCTTTTGCCCCCCACACAGTGACCATGCGTACGCTGGATATCGGTGGCGATAAAGCATTGCCGTATTTCCCGATTGAAGAAGATAACCCCTTCCTCGGCTGGCGGGGTATCCGTGTCACCCTGGATCATCCGGAGATTTTCCTGGCCCAGATCCGCGCCATGATCAAGGCGAGCGAAGGGTTGGATAATTTACGTATCCTGCTGCCAATGATCACGAATGTGCAGGAAGTGGATGCGTCACGAGCGCTTATCCAACGCGTTCATAAAGAGCTGTTGGAAGAAGGTTATCGGGTGCGCAAACCGCAAGTGGGAGTGATGATCGAAGTGCCGGCAGCGGTTTATCTGGCACCGGAACTATCGCGACGAGTTGATTTCCTCTCGGTCGGTAGTAACGACTTAACCCAGTATTTGCTGGCGGTGGATCGTAACAATGCCCAGGTGGCAGATTTGTACCAGGCGTTTCATCCTGCCGTGTTGCGCGCCCTGCAATATATTGTGTATGCCGCGCATGATGCCGGTATCAGCGTCAGTATTTGCGGCGAGTTGGCGGGCGATCCGGGTGCGGCTATTTTGTTGATGGCCATGGGCTTTGATATGTTGTCGATGAACGCCACCAACCTGCCCAAAGTGAAATCGGTTATTCGTGGTATTACTTTCGCGCGCGCCAAGCAATTACTGGCGGAAGTCATGCGTATGTCCAATGGTGACCTGATCCGCGAGCATATTGATCGCGAATTGCGCGAGACTGGCTTGACCCGTCTGATTCGGCCGGTGGCGTCCGATAGTAACTAAATCCAGACTTCTAACATTATCCGCCGGTTGCCATTGTGCGATTTAAGGTCGCGCATTGAACCGGCGTCAGCAAATTCAGGTGTTTATGTTGCAGTACCCCGATATTAATCCCATTGCCTTTACCCTTTTTAAAGACCCGATCCAGGTGGGAAATCTGGCGATAGGTCCGTTTAGCGTGCATTGGTATGGAATTATGTACCTGCTCGCGTTTTTGAGCGCCTGGCTGATTGCCCTCTACCGCACCCGTGCCCCTTACTCTCCGGTTAACAAATTCCAAGTCGAAAACCTCATCACTTACGGCGCCTTCGGGGTAATTCTCGGGGGACGTTTTGGTTATGTGTTGTTTTACAACTTTGAAAAATGGTTGCAGGACCCCCTTTGGTTGTTTCGTGTTTGGGAAGGCGGAATGTCATTCCATGGTGGTTTGATTGGCGTTATCGTGGCGATGTTTATCTATTCTCGCCGCATCAATCGCCCGTTCACCAGCGTGATGGATTTTGTCGCCCCGATTGTGCCACTCGGCTTGGGCTTTGGTCGCCTGGGCAATTTTATCGGCCAGGAACTCTGGGGCCGTGTTAGCGATGCGCCCTGGGCGATGGTATTTCCTAAAGCAATGGACCCAGCTGGAGTAGCGCGCCACCCGAGCCAGTTGTATCAAGCTTTCCTCGAGGGTTTGGTGCTTTTTATCATCGTGTTCTGGTTTTCCTCCAAACCGCGCCCGCGCTGTGCTGTTTCCGGTGTGTTTTTGATCGGCTATTCCATTTTCCGTTTCAGTGTCGAGTTTGTGCGCGAACCCGATCAGGGAATTGGTTTTGATTTGATGGGCTGGATGACGCGCGGGCAGCTATTATGTGTGCCTATGTTTTTACTGGGCGTCGGTTTGCTGATCTACGCCTATGCCGTTGTGGCTCAAGCCAGTGAATCACAGAATGAACCGCAAAAAGCATCATAAAAGTATCATGATGAGGTTTAAAACGAATGAAGAATGCAGGTTGTTGAATGAAGCAATATCTTGAATTAATGCGCGATGTGGTTGATAACGGTATCCAGCGCGGTGATCGTACCGGCACCGGAACTCGCTCCGTGTTTGGTCGCCAGTTACGTTTTGACCTGAGCGAAGGTTTCCCGCTGGTCACCACCAAAACCGTTCACTTGAAAAGTGTGATTGTCGAGCTCTTATGGTTCCTGCAAGGCCGCACTGATGTGACCTGGTTGCAGGAGCGCGGTTGTAATATCTGGAACGAGTGGGCAACAGCGACGGGCGACCTCGGTCCTGTTTACGGAAAACAATGGCGCAGTTGGGCATGCCCGGATGGCTCCACTATCGACCAGATTTCCCAGGTGATCGCGCAAATTAAAAAGAATCCCTACTCACGTCGTTTGATTGTGAGCGCATGGAACCCGGCTGATCTGCCTGACGAATCCATGAGCCCCCAGCAAAATGTAGAGCATGGCCGCATGGCGCTGGCTGCATGCCATACCCTGTTCCAGTTTTACGTTGCCGATGGCAAATTATCCTGCCAGCTCTACCAGCGCAGTGCGGATTTATTTTTGGGGGTGCCATTTAATATTGCCAGTTACGCGCTGTTGACACATATGATTGCCCAGCAATGTGATCTGGATGTGGGTGATTTTGTGCATACCTTTGGCGATTGCCATCTGTATAACAACCATATCACCGATAACATCGTGTTTGAGCAATTGGCGCGTGAACCAAAGCATCTTCCCAAACTGAAGATCCTGCGTAAACCTGACTCGATTTTCGATTACGAGTTGCAGGATTTTGAGTTCGAGGGCTACCAGCCCCATCCACGTATTGCCGCGCCTATCGCTATTTAATGGCCGACGGCCGACTAAACAAAACAGCAAGATTCATAGATAAGAAAGGCAAGGTTTCAATGAAATTGGCCATCATTGTGGCAGCAGCCAGGAACGGTACTATCGGGCGTAATAACCAGTTGCCGTGGCATCTTCCGCAGGACTTGAAATACTTTAAATCCATTACCCTGGGTAAGCCGGTCATCATGGGGCGTAAAACCTATGAATCCATTGGCCGGCCATTGCCGGGACGCACCAATATTGTCATTACCCGCCAGCAAGATTGGCAACCGGCTGCTGGCGTTGTTGTGGTTTCCAGCCTGGAGCAAGCAATTGCCGCTGCGGAAAATGTTGTTGCCGGTGCAGCAGATGCCGAAGCGATGATTATCGGCGGCGCAGAGATTTACCAATTGGCACTGGGGCGGGCAGATCGCGTTTACCTGACGCAAATTGAAGCGGATATTGACGGTGACGCTTCGTTTCCGTCATTGCCGCCGGCATTGTGGCAGCGAACATCAACAGTCGCCGGTGATTCAGCAGCCGAATTACCTCACACTTTTTGTGTCTATGAGCGGCACGAATAAATTATTTCGCCGTATCAGTGGCTAGTTTTTCACCACTGATCTTAAATTGCCTTATTCAAGTGCAATGCGTGTTACCTAAATACACGCCTGAAAAGTCTAAAAGATAAATCGTGGATGTGGTTTGAGGCGCTCATTACAATGCGCCCTCATTGCCGGAGCACGGCACATCAAGTTGGTAATAGTCGCGAGTTTTCGTCGTTCGTTTCCAAAAAGTACATCATTTGCACCCGATTGGGAGGGGTATGGAAAAGCATCGATTTTTAGCGGTGATGTCGTCCGCGTTGCTATCCGCATACCTGCTGATGGTTGGCCAGGTATGGGCGCAGACTGCAACCAATGTCGATGCGGTGGTAGAGGCAGGGCAAACTAAAACCGCACAGGCCGAAGCGTCGCAAACACGTATCGATCAATTGGTGAATGAAACTGAAGACCTTGCGCGCGAATTCAAACAACAAAATAAATTCATCGACGACCTGCGCATTTTCAATGCGCAGATGGAGAAACAGGTTTCCCTGCAGTTACAGGTAGTGGATGAATTAACTACCTCCATAGAAAAAGTGACGGTGATTGAACGGCAGATTCAGCCGTTGATTTTCCGTATGCTCGACAGTCTGGAACAGTTCGTAAAGCTCGATAAACCTTTCTCCCTGCGCGAGCGGCAAGAGCGTTTGGCAATGTTGCGAGCCAATCAGGACCGCGCGGATATCCCTGTCTCTGAAAAATTTCGCCAGGTGCTTGAAGCCTACAAAATCGAATCCGCTTACGGCACCTCCATTGAGGCTTATAAAGAAACCTTAACGCTGGAGGCGCAGCCACGCGAGGTGAATATCTTGCGCGTCGGGCGTATTGCGCTGATGTATCAAACTACTGATACCACCTTGAGTGGCTACTGGGATTCATCCAAACGGGATTGGGTTGCGCTGGATGGTTCTTATAAAGCCCGCATTCTGAAAGGCTTGCGCATCGCGCGCGATCAAACTGCCAGCGATATTATGTTGTTGCCTGTGCAGGCACCGGAGCGTTCAAAATGAGGTTGGGAGTTGTAGTCGCACTGGTGGCGGGAATCTTATCAACAAGTGTGCTGGCGCAACCGGAGCGTGCACAAAACCTTGATCAATTGCTCGATATGATCAAACGCTCGCAGATCAGCGAATCAGCGGAACACCGCCAGCGCGAAGCCGAATTCGCACGTAATAAAGCCAATCAGGCTGCATTGGTTGAGCAGGCCAAGGCAACGCGTGCGCAGCTGGAAGAGCGCGCCGCTGAATTGGAGCGCATCTATACCGAGCAGCAATTACTGGTTAACAGCAAGAAATCGCAATTGAGTGAGCGCCTGGGTTCCATGCGTGAACTGTTCGGTCATTTGACGTCCACTGCCGGTGATTTGCGCGGTGTGCTCGATACCTCGCTGGTTAGTGCCCAGTACCCGGGGCGGGGTGATTTCCTACAGGCCTTGATTGAAAAAATGAATGGCAGTACCCAATTGCCAGACATCGAAGAGATCGAGCGCCTGTGGTACGAAGCCCAGCGCGAAATGATCGAAACCGGGCGGGTAGTTGCATTCAATGGGCCGGTGGTGAAAATCAGCGGCGAAACCAGGACGCAAGAGATTGTGCGTATTGGCGCTTACAACCTGGTGTCCGAAGGCCACTACCTGAGTTATGACGGGCGCAAAATCGAAGAGCTGGTGCGTCAGCCGGGCAATGATCTTCTCTCCGCTGCTGCCGAGTTGCAGGCTGCCAAAAGTGGCTCGACAGTCAATATTGGTATAGATCCTTCAGGCCCGCGCGGTGGGCAATTGTTATCGGCATTAACCCAAAAACCCACATTTATGGAATACCTGGATCAAGGTGGCTTGGTGGGATGGGCTATCGTATGGGTGGGCGTTTTTGGTCTCGCACTGGGTATTTGGCGAATTTATGTATTGCTCACGGTCAGTACCAAGGTCCATGCACAACTGAATAATCCCGTCGCCAACGCCGATAACCCTCTCGGCCGCGTTCTGATTATGGCGGAGGAAAACGCCGCTGTAGATTTGGAAACTCTGGAGCTGAAACTGGAAGAGGCAGTACTGCGCGAGCGTCCGGCGATCGAAAGTGGGCTATCCATGATGAAAATTATCGCCGCGGTAGCGCCGCTGTTAGGTCTATTAGGGACTGTGACCGGTATGATCACCACCTTCCAGGCCATCACCATCTTTGGTGCCGGTGACGCGAAGAACATGGCGGTCGGTATTTCCATGGCACTGGTCACAACGGTACAGGGGTTGGTGGTGGCAATCCCGATGGTATTGATGCATACCCTGGTGAATGGCCGAGCCAAATCGGTTATCCATATTCTGGATGAACAAAGCGCGGGCCTGGTTGCAGAAAACGCTGAACGCAAAGCGGCAGCGCAGGCCTGAAATCCATGCAGCCGCTGCTGGATGCAATAGCTACTCTTCGCGCCTTTTTGGATCAGGGCGGATTGATGATGTATTTCATCGCCCTGCTCACCTTGTGTATGTGGACCCTGATTTTTGAGCGGTTATCCTACTTCAAAGGCGATTTAAAGCCTGAGTTGCAAGAGTTTTTCAGTGCATGGGAAGCGCGTCGCGAGCGCAAATCCTGGTATGCCCATAAAATCCGTACTGCGATGATTTCGCGGGTTAACAGCCGGATTGACGCGAACCTGGATATTATCTCGGCGTTAGTTGCCTTGTGCCCGCTAATGGGGTTACTCGGTACTGTGATCGGTATGATTGAAGTGTTCAGTGTGCTTTCCACCAGTGGTGGTGGCAATGCCCGGTCCATGGCCAACGGTGTATCCAAAGCGACCATTCCAGTCATGGCGGGCATGGTGTCTGCAATTAGCGGGCTTTTTGTCCATGCTTACCTGACGCGAGTGGCGAATACTGAGAAAGCACTATTTGCAGACCATCTCACGATGGACCATTAATAATTTCGATCATTTTTTTAATAAAAGCTGATCAACATTCGGTAACAGTTTTGGTCATCCATAACTGCTTTCGCTGTGACTTTCGTTGTGAGATGGTTCATGAGCCGGCATAAAGCAAAATTTGAAGACGATGTACAAGCGCTAGATCTAACGCCCATGCTGGACGTGGTATTTATCATGCTGGTTTTTTTCATTGTCACCGCATCATTTGTGAAGGAAACCGGGCGCGAAGTCATGCGTCCGGATTCCACTACCGCACAAGATCAACCCAAGGCAACTTTATTAATTTCAGTGACCGCCGATAACGAAATCTGGATGGATAATCAACGCATTGAGCAGCGTGGATTGCGCCGTGCCATTGAGCGTATGCGTATCGATAATCCCAAAGGTGCACTCTCAATCCAGGCAGCTACCGATGCCGACATGCAATACATTTTTACGATTGTGAATGCTGCGCGCGATGCCGGTGTTGACGATGTTATTGTCTCAACCCCCAAAAGCACGCAGCCATGAACCTGTCGCGCATGGCAGTCGGTGCAATGCTCGGTGTCATGACGACCTTATGCCTGCTATTTCTGATGAATTTATTGATCAACAATCAATTCGAAGAACCGGATGATTACCGCACAATTCCTGTTGCACCCATCCTGATGCCCAACATCGGTGTGGAAAAACGCCCCGAGGTTCCGCCGCCGGTAAAACCACCAGAACCGGGTTTGCCGCCGGAAGAAATGTCCGTGCAGGATTTTGAAATTCCCGAAATTGTTATTGCACCGCTGGATCTTGATAACCCTATTTTCAACGATACCTTGCTAGATACGCGCGCGTTGGTTTTTACCGAAGGAGAATATCTGCCCATCGTAAAAGTACAACCTGAATATCCTAACTCGGCACTCTCGCGCGGTATTGAAGGCTATTGTACGGTGGAGTTCACCATCACCGTTACGGGGGCCACGCGCGATGCGCGCACCATTACCGAAGATTGTCGTACCAAAGACGGCCAACTGACCAGTGTATTTGATCGCGTTTCCGTGCGCGCTGCCGCTAAGTTTAAATACAAACCGAAAGTGGTAGATGGTAAACCGGTTGAAATTCGCGGAGTCAAAAGCCGCTTCGTCTTTGAGATGAAATAGGGCCGCGGCATGAGCAACCGGATTGAATCACTGATAATAATTGCGCGCACGTTCAAGCAAGCATTTATTGTATTTATCTTGCTGGCGATTACCGGTCACCTTGGTCAGGCATTTGCGCAGGTTACCAGTCAAAATATCCATCGTGATGAACGGCGTGTTTTGCCGCACGTCTCAGCAGCATTTGGCAATAAAATTGAGGAAGTGTTAATTTTTATTCAGCCAGCTAATCCCGATTCTGCATTAAATCCTGGCAAAGCCATTTCCTTATTGTCGGAATTGGAAGCTAATAAAAACCAGTTGAATGCTTACGAGCTGGTGCTGCTCTACCAATATTTTGGTTACGCCTATCTCGCACAAGAAAACTATTCCCGTGCTGCAGATTATTTTAATCGTGCGTTGGCCCAATCGCCCAATATTCCTGTGGCAATGGAGGCGCAAATTTTATTAGTGCTAGGGCAGGTGTATCTGGTGGATGAAAAGCCGCGGCAAGCGTTAAACACCATGTTGCGCTGGACTGAATATGTCGATGACATGCATCCGGATCAATGGGCTTTATTCGCCAAAATTTATTACAAACTGGGCGATAACGATGAGGCGCTGGTGAATATTAATGAAGCCATTGATGCGCAACTGGATAACAAAAAAATCCCCACAGAATCCTGGTATTTATTGCAGCACAGTTTGTATGTGGAGCGAGAGGATTATAAAAATGGTTTGGCTTCGCTGAAAAAACTTGTCGGTTATTATCCCAAAGCGCGTTATTGGAAAAGTCTCTCTCATATTTATGGCGAGTTAAAACGGGATCAGGAATCCCTTGCTGCGCTGGAAATTTGTTATCAGCTCGGCGGGCTGACAACGGAAAAAGAATTGTTGAATCTTTCCTATCTATTGATGGAAGAAAATGCGCCGTATAAAGCTGCGAAGGTGTTAAAAAAAGGGTTGTATGTAGACAGAGTTATTGCGCCTGATCCCAATAATTTGATGTTGCTGGCAGAATCGTTACGCCTTGCAAAAAACTCCAAAGAATCCCTGGCGGAATATGAAAAAGCGGCAAAAAATTCCCGCGATCCGGAATTGACGTTGCGTTTGGCCAGCGCCTATTACGATAACGGAAAATTCAAGGAAGCTTCACGCACTGCGCGCGCCGCGCTCAAAGCATCGCGTTTGAAACGCGTCGACCATGCAAATTTTGTGGTGGGCCAGGCAGAGCTGGCGCAAAATAATTTTGATGAGGCCTTAAAGTTTTTCCAGGCAGCAAGCAAAGATCCGCGCAGTGAAGCTTCTGCAAAAGAATGGATTGCCTATGTCGAGCGGGAAAAAATAAAAACAGCACAATCATCAACACAGCTGATGCACTAATGTTTTTCTGATGATGTAAACAACAAATGACCCAGTAAAAAGCCCGCAAAAATGCGGGCTTTTTACTGGGTCACAATTTACTGAAGAATAATGAAGGTATTAGTCGAGTTTGCTCAAATCTCTTACTGCACCTTTGTCGGCACTGGTGGCCAGCATCGCATAGGCTTTAAGTGAAGCAGAAACCTTGCGCGGACGAACTTCGCTGGGCTTCCAGGCCAATGGGCCTTTGGCATTTTCGGCAGCGCGACGTGCATCCAATTCGTTTTCGGTCAGTACCACGTTGATGCTGCGATTGGGGATATCGATACGGATAATATCGCCGGTCTGTACCAGGCCAATTGCACCGCCAGCGGCGGCTTCAGGTGAAACGTGGCCAATGGATAAGCCCGAGGTTCCGCCGGAGAAGCGACCGTCAGTCAGCAATGCGCAAGCTTTGCCCAGGCCTTTGGATTTCAGGTAGCTGGTAGGGTAGAGCATCTCTTGCATGCCCGGGCCACCTTTGGGGCCTTCGTAGCGGATTACCACTACATCGCCTTCTTTCACTTTGCCGTCGAGAATATCGGCTACGGCTTTGTCCTGGCTTTCCACAACGTAAGCTTTGCCTTCAAATACCCAGCAGCTTTCGTCCACACCGGAAGTTTTTACTACGCAGCCGTCGATAGCGATGTTGCCTTTGAGTACGGCCAGACCGCCTTCTTTGCTGTAGGCGTTTTTCACGGAGCGGATACAGCCCTCGGCGCGGTCGCCATCCAGTGTCGGCCAGCGAGTCGCCTGGCTAAATGCGACCTGGGTCGGGATACCGGCAGGGCCTGCTTTGTAGAAAGTCGCTACCGCTTCAGAGGACGTGGTAATGATGTCCCACTTATCCAGCGCTTCCTGGAAGGTTTTGCTGTGAACAGTCGGCAATTGGTTGTGCAGCAAGCCGCCGCGATTCAGCTCCGCCAAAATGCCCATCACGCCGCCAGCGCGGTGTACGTCTTCCATATGGTATTTGGGAGTGTTGGGTGCGACCTTACACAGTTGCGGCACTTTGCGGCTCATGCGGTCTACATCGAACATAGTGAACGGCACGTCGCCTTCCTGTGCGGCAGCGAGCAAATGCAGGATGGTATTGGTTGAGCCACCCATGGCGATATCGAGTGCCATGGCATTTTCATAGGCTTCAAACGTCGCGATGGAGCGTGGCAACACGCTGTAATCGTCTTCTTCGTAGTGGCGTTTAGTGATTTCTACGATGCGGCGACCTGCTTCCAGGAACAACTGTTCGCGGTCTGCGTGGGTTGCGAGCAAAGAGCCGTTGCCGGGTAGGGACAGACCCAGTGCTTCGGTCAAACAGTTCATGGAGTTGGCAGTAAACATACCTGAGCAGGAGCCGCAGGTTGGGCAGGCGGAACGCTCATATTCATTCACTTTTTCATCGCTGGCGTTATCGTCAACCGCAATTACCATGGCATCAACCAAATCGAGCTTGTGCTCGGACAATTTGGTTTTACCTGCTTCCATCGGGCCGCCGGACACAAAAATCACCGGGATATTCAGGCGCATAGCCGCCATCAGCATACCGGGGGTAATCTTGTCGCAGTTGGAGATACACACGATGGCGTCCGCGCAGTGGGCGTTGACCATGTATTCCACGGAGTCGGCGATGATGTCGCGCGATGGCAAACTGTAAAGCATGCCATCGTGGCCCATGGCGATACCGTCATCCACAGCGATGGTATTGAATTCTTTGGCGACACCGCCGGCTCTTTCGATTTCGCGCGCAACCAGTTGGCCCAGATCTTTCAGGTGCACGTGGCCGGGTACAAATTGGGTAAAGGAGTTGGCGACAGCGATGATGGGTTTCTGGAAATCGTCATCTTTCATGCCTGTTGCACGCCACAGGGCGCGGGCACCGGCCATGTTGCGGCCCGATGTTGTGGTTTTGGAACGATAAACCGGCATAACTAACCTCGATCTTGTAATAGCGGCTAACAGATAGGCATCTATCTTATCAGATGCCCCAAGCCAGCCGCAGTAAGATTAGTTAGGCGTAAGGAGGAGTCTTAGTAATCCAATTGCATAACGGTGACAGGCGTATCGCGGTAGGTTTCCTGCGCGAGAGTTTTCCAGCCCAGTTTTGCATAGAAACCTGACTGATCCGGCGTAAATAAATACAGGCGCTCAAGATTTTGTTTACCTGCAAAATCCATCAGCGCTTGTACCAGTTTTTTGCCGAGCCCAAGCCCGCGCTGGTCTTCGCGGATATAAACGCTAGCCAGCCAAGGTGTTAATTCCGGGTGGCTATCCATATCTGCCTCAACCAGTGCTGCGGTTCCCAATATCTCTTCTCCATCAATTGCAATCAGCATGGAAGGAATTGGGGTGTCGGTGATATAACGCTGCATGCGTTCAATGCGATATTCGATGGTTCTACCCGGATTCAGATAACCCCATTCTTTAAAATGCCAGCGTGCAATGGTTGGGATATGTTGTGGCGCTTCGCTCAGGTTAATAATTTCCATAACTATTTTTCTTCCTGAAAACCTACACCAGCGACTTAATAAAAATTTTGGAATTGCGCTGGTAGTTGTACAGCAATTGCCGCTGCACCGGTAAATCATCCAGCTTGCCTTGCACAAAACCTTGCTCGATAAACCAGTGCGCTGTTTGTGTCGTCAGCAAAAATAATTGTTTGATTTTTTGTTTGAGCGCCTGCTTTTCAATTTGCTGTAACAATTGTGCCGCGCGTCCGCCGTTGCGATATTCCGGGTGCGTGGCAACGCAGGATAATTCCGCCATCTCACCGTAAGGATAAAGCGCAGCGCACGCGATTATAGTGCCGTCTTTTTCCATCACATGGAATTTATTGATTTCGGTTTCCAGCAATTCGCGCGAGCGCCGCACCAGAATACCTTCTTCTTCCAATGGGCGAATCAAATCGAGAATGCCGCCGACATCATCAATCGTTGCCGGACGTAATTGCTCGTAATGACCGGAATACACCATGGTGCCCAGCCCATCGCGCGTAAATAATTCGGTGAGCAGCGCACCATCGGTGCTGTAGCTGACCAATTGCGCGCGCGGTACGCCTTGCAGCACACTTAAATAGCAGGCGCTGATCGATTGTTGCAAATCGAAATTAATTTTTTCGCCATGCTCGTTTAAATAGTTTTTGCATTCTTGCAATGACATCTGGCGAATTAAATTACCTTCATCATCGGTAACGCCGTTGCCTTCCACAAATGCTAATAATTTATCGGCTTTAATCGCACTGGCGACATGGGTGGCGACATCGCTAAACGTTAAATTAAAAATCTCGCCCGTTGGTGAATAGGCGATGGGCGATAACAACACAACCGCACCGGAATCCAGTGCGGCATTGAGGGATTTGGTGTGAACCTTGCGCACTTTGCCGGTGTGTTGCAAATCTACGCCGTCAATTACGCCGTGGGGCATGGCGACGACGAAGTTACCGCTAATCACTTGCATGTCGGCATCGTGCATCGGTGAATTCGGCAAACTGGTTGAAAGCGCTGCTTCGACAATAGTGCGCGCTTCACCAATCGCTTGAATCACCAGGCTTAAACTGTCGCTGTCCGTGATGCGCAAATTTTTATGGAAATTGCTGTAAGTGTCGGCAACTTGCAAACGCTCATCAATTTGCGGGCGCGCGCCGTGCACTAATACCAAACGCACATCCAGGCTGCACAGCAAGGCAATGTCGTGCACGATATTGTGGAAATTTGCATGGGGAATGGCTTCGCCCGGCAGCATCAGGACAAAGGTTTTGTCGCTGTGCCTGTTGATGTAGGGCGTCGAGTGACGGAACCATTTAACGTAGTCTTGGGTATTGGCTGGCACTTTATGATCTCAAAAAAATGTGAAAGAAAAATCTGCCGTTAGCATGTTACAAACAATATTTTTCAATCAATCGTCGCAAAATAGTTACTGCTGGTTCGATCTGGTCGAGCGGAATAAATTCATCGGGCTGGTGTGCCTGATTAATGGAGCCGGGGCCAAGGATCAGCGTTTGCATACCCATCTGTTGCATAAACGGCGCTTCGGTGGCGAAGGCAACGGTATCGGCGGTATTGCCGGTTAATTCCTCGCACACTTTTACCAGTTCAGAATTTGCTGATTCACCAAACGGATCAACACCTTCAAACAGCGATGATAAAACAATATCGGTGCCGCTGGTTTCGGCGATAGGTATTAAACGTTGCGCGATTACCTGACGCAGCTCGTCGTTATCCATGCCCGGCAATAAACGTAAATCAAAATGCAATTCACATTCGGCGCAAATACGGTTGGCGCCGTCGCCGCCGTGGATGCAACCTAAATTCAAAGTCGGCGTTTGCACTGCAAAACCGGGATCGCGATATTTTAAGTACAATTCACTGCGCAATTGCAGCAGCGTATTCATCACCTGGTTCATCGCTTCCAACGCATTGTTGCCAAGCGCCGGGTTGGATGAGTGGCCGCTTTTGCCGCGCACACGAATGGCTTCCATCATGATGCCTTTGTGCGCGCGAATCGGTACCAATCCAGTTGGCTCACCAATAACGGCGTAACGTGGGCTTAAACCGGGAATTCCATTTTGCGCAAGCGCGCGCGCGCCACTCATGCTGCTTTCTTCATCGGCGGTAGCGAGAACAATGAGCGGATGTTTAAACGGCTTGTCCAGATAAGGTTTTACCGCTTCGATAATGACTGGGAAAAATCCTTTCATATCGGTCGCGCCGAGACCGTAAAGTTTGCCGTCGCGTTCGGTGAGGGTGAAAGGATCGGATTGCCAGCGGTCGGCATCGTAGGGAACGGTATCGCTATGGCCCGCCAGCACCAAGCCGCCATCGCCAGTGCCGAGGCTGGCGATCAAGTTGGATTTGCCCGACTCGCCAATGGGAACTACACGGGTGCTAAAACCAAGGTCGCCAAAGGTATTGGCGAGGTAATCGATCACCTTTTGGTTGGACATATCCCACTCAGGCAAACCGCAGCTTACCGAGGGCAAGGCAACCAAATGTTGCAGGTGGTGGATGTATTCCTTGCGGTTCAAAGACATAGGCAAAGGCTCGTCGACAACATAGTGGGGTGTTATCGGCGATTGAGTAGAAAATTGCAAGTAGCGGTTAAACGCGGCGCGTTAAAAGCGCTGCATCCATCAAGCGAATAGTGTCTGGAACAGATAGAAAAACAATATCGACAAGCCAGCACCGGCGGGCAGGGTGATAATCCAGGACACAAAAATCCCGCCGATTACGCGCAAATTCAACGCGCCAATCCCGCGTGCCAAACCTACACCCAGTAATGCGCCGACCAGGGCGTGGGTCGTGGAGATGGGCAAACCGAATCCCGAGGCGAGAACCACTGTTGCCGCCGCTGACATTTCTGCCGCAAAGCCACGGCTGGGCGTGAGTTCAGTAATTTTCTGGCCGATGGTGATCATTACTTTGTAGCCGTAAGTTGCCACGCCCAACACTATGCCCGCCGCGCCCAGCAGTAACATCCAGGAGGCAACGCTCACGTTGGCTTCAACTGCGCCCTGATTAACCACATTGATCACCGCCGCCATAGGGCCGACGGCATTGGCGACATCATTGGAGCCGTGGGCAAAGGCCATGGCGCAGGCGGTGAAAATCATCAATACACCGAACACGCGTTCTACGCTGGCGAAACGATTGGCTTTATCGGCGTTTACATCCTTCACTACACGACGCAGCAAAAAAACGCCGATGATGGCGACAAGGATGCCGATAACAGCAGCAATCATCACTGCTTCGAAAAAGGTAAATTCGATGTGCTGTGCTTTAAAAACATGGCTCAATCCCTGGAGGATAGTAACCATGGATAATAGAAAACCCACCGCAAACATATAAAACGGGAGGTAATGTTTAGCACTGGTGAACGGATCATCACTATCGAGGATCAAAAATCTGACCGAGCGGAAAATCCAGAACGACAGTATCCCCGCGATAAACGGCGTAACAATCCAGCTACCGACAATGCCCCAGACCTGGTCCCACTGCACCGCATCAACAGAAATGCCCACCGCCGCAAAACCGATAATCGCGCCCACAATGGAGTGGGTTGTGGATACCGGCCAGCCGAGGATATTCGCGATTAGCAACCAGCTTGCCGCCGCTAGTAACGAGGCGAGCATTCCATACACTAATAAATCGGGATGGTCGCGCATGACTCCCAATTCCACGATGCCACTACTGATGGTTTCAGTTACTTCTCCGCCCGCCAAATAAGCGCCGGCAAATTCAAACACCATGGCGATAATGATCGCCTGCTTCATGGTTAAGGCGCGTGAGCCGACCGATGTTCCCATCGCATTGGACACATCGTTTGCACCGACTCCCCACGCCATAAACACGCCGAAAGTGCAGGCGAGTATCAGCAGGAGTTGGCCGTGTTCAGCGAATAAATTCATCAAAAAAATAATCCAAAGGCGTTAACGCGCCAACAATAATTGCAAACGACCACCGACATCGTGGGCGCGATTGGCGATATCACCGACCCAGTCGATGATGTTGTAGAGGAACATCACATCCACCGGCGGCAATTGCGCTTCAAGCGCGAAGAGTGATGTGCGAACACCGATTTCCAGGCGATCCGCCTTTTCTTCCAGCTCATCCAGCTCGGTAATCATTTGCTCAACTGCCGCCAACTCGCGCCCGCTAAAACCGGTTTCCAATAATTCATCAAGCCCGTTGATGGCTTTGAGTGCCTGTTCAGCGGCGAGCACGCTGGTTTGTACAAACTCATTCATTTGCTCTTTCATGATTCCCGGAATACTCATGCGGCGGCCGATAATGATGCCGGCGATATCTTTGGCGCGGTTGGGAATGCGGTCTTGCATCGCCAGTAGTTCGAGCAAGTCGGTGCGCGGTACGGGTAAGAACAAACTTTTGGGAAGGTGCAGGCGCAATTGCTTTTTAATGTCATCAGCCTGGTGTTCGTAATCGACCACTTGCTGCTGGATTGCGCGGGCACGTTCCCAGTCGTTGCTGGTAACGGCGATAAAAAACGCTACCAGTTCAGTCGCGGCCCTGACTGCCAGCGCCATATGTTCCTGCAACGGTTTGATCGGTGAGCGACCAAACAGATTCGACAGATTGGCAAATGGCATGAAAATCCCTCCGGATAAAAAGTGTGCGCAGTATAGAAACATGGCTCAATAAGGTCACGCAGCTTTGTTACATTTTTGTGACAGTTGTGTTGCATCATCGTGGAGATTGCCATCGTTTGAGCATAGATAGCGCGCAGTAGATTGCGAGCAAGTGATGGCGCAAGCAGACGTTGGCGCAGGCAGCCGCTACAATTCGTCACTCGATAAAAAACCAACAGGATTAAAAATACATGGCGCAGGTGCTGGATAGGGTTCTGGATTTACGCGGCTTGATCAATGATCTGGTTGCCGACGGGCGGATGAAGCAGACAGATGCCAATATATTGCTGGGCGCATCGCGCACCCGCGAACAAGCCATCATGCACCCGCTGGCCTACATCGCTACCCAGAACCTGGACGATGTGCAGCGCCCCGGTAAAACCCTGGAGGGTGATACCCTCACCGAATGGCTGGCGACTAAAGCGCGTCTTCCCCTGTTCCATATAGACCCGATGAAAATCGATGTCGCCAAGTGCACCGAGGTGATGAGTTATGCCTTTGCCAAGCGCCATGGCATTTTGTGTGTGCAGGTTAATCAGGATCATGTGTTGATCGCCTGTACGCAACCGTTTATGTCGGGTTGGGAGCCGCAAGTGGAACATGTGGCGCGCCGTAGCGTGAAACGTGTGGTGGCAAACCCGGCCGATATCGAACGTTTTATGGTGGAATTCTATACCCTGGCGCGCTCGGTATCCGGCGCCAGCGGCGCAACGGCTTCATCAGCGATTACCAACTTTGAGCAGCTGGTGGAATTAGGCAAAGCAAGTGACCCCGATGCGAATGACCAACACATCGTCAAGATCGTGGATTGGCTGCTGCAATACGCCTACGACCAGCGAGCGAGTGACATCCATATTGAGCCGCGCCGCGAGGTCGGGCGCATCCGTTTTCGTATTGATGGTGTGCTCCATTACGTGTACGAATTACCGGCCAATGTGGCGACGGCGGTAACCAGCCGTTTCAAAGTGCTAGCGCGGATGGACATCGCTGAAAAACGTAAACCACAGGATGGCCGTATCAAAACGCGCCGCAGCGATGGCAGTGAAATCGAATTGCGTATGTCTACCTTGCCAACCGCATTTGGCGAAAAACTGGTCATGCGTATTTTCGATCCGGAAGTACTACAACGCAGTTTTAGTGATCTTGGCTTGGTCGGCGACGACTACGCACGTTGGAATACCATGCTGAATCGCCCGAACGGAATTTTGTTGGTAACCGGCCCGACCGGCTCCGGTAAAACCACCACGCTTTATTCTTCACTGCGCCAGGTCGCGACTGACGAAGTGAATGTCAGCACCATTGAAGACCCTATCGAAATGGTGGAGGAGCGTTTTAACCAAACCCAGGTGCACCACAAAATCGGGTTGGATTTCGCGGCAGGTATCCGCAGCCTGATGCGACAAGACCCGGACATCATTATGGTGGGCGAGATCCGTGACCTGGAAACCGCGCAAATGGCAGTGCAAGCGGCGCTTACTGGCCATCTGGTGCTATCAACAGTCCACACCAACGACGCGCCTTCCACGGTGGCACGTTTGCTGGATCTGGGTATTCCATCGTATCTCATCAACGCCACCTTATTGGGGGTGATGGCCCAGCGGCTGGTGCGCACCTTATGCCCCCATTGCAAAGAAGAAGGGCAAATCACCCAGGCAGATTGGCAGGAATTGGTCGCCCCCTGGAAAGTCCAGGTTCCCGCCAAAGTCTTTCGCCCTGTCGGTTGCCTGGAATGCCGTAATACCGGCTATATGGGGCGTCAGGGGTTGTATGAAATCCTGGTAATGTCCGAAAGCCTCAAAGAGCGCGTAACCCCCGATTGTAATTTGCAGGACATGCGCCGCCAGGCGATGAAAGAAGGAATGCGTACACTGCGTTTATCGGGCGCACAAAAAATCGCGGCCGGATTAACTACGATGGAGGAAGTGTTGCGTGTTGCACCGCCGCCGGAAAAGGCAGGTTGAGCACACGCTACATAAGGGTGGCGGGTCTTTTACCCTGAGTGGCGGCATACTGGCGTAACGATAAATTAACCTACACCTTAGGCTGGCCTGGTCTAATTAATCAGAAGCCAAACTATGGAACATATAGAACAAGACATGAAAATATCTGCTGCAGAAATTCGCCGTTTACGTACTGAACGCGGCTGGTCGCAGGAGCAACTTGCCGCAGCATCAGGCTTGGGGTTGCGCACAATCCAGCGTGTTGAAGCTGAGGGTAAGGCAGCGCGCGAAACTCGGGTATGCCTCGCTGCAACGTTTAATGTGCCGCTCACTGATTTACTGGAAGCGCCGGATGTCGACGCGGTGGTGAAACCTGTTTTACCTGTTCGCCGTTATCAAATCGCCCTGGTGGCAGCCACTCTGACATTGATGCCCGCATTACTTGGTATCACCGGTGTTATCGAAACCAATCAATTGGTTTCAGTGTGTTTTATGGCAACGATTGCGCTATTCCTTTATGGCGGATTTGGTTCGTATTTTACGGGTGCACCTCGACAAACATCGCCGTTGAAGCGGTATGTTCAAATCACGTTTATTGCGGCTGCTATTTTTTTCGCATTTGCTTCCTTCGCGCAGGGCAATTCTGCGGCAGTGAGTGTTGCTGCGCAGGTTACAACCCTGGTATTGGGAATGTATTGTCTGTTTGATTACGTTCGGTTGCGACGTCAGGTAAATAAATAATAAAAAATGGCGACCAAGGTCGCCATTTTTTTGCGGAAACCAAACCCGTTACAGGTTTGGTTTGGCGGTGTTAATGGATGAATCCCAACCGTGCTTGCCGCGCCTGGAAGCTGCTCAGGATGCGTGGATCAACCGTACAGGATGTTGCTGCGGTACCCACCAGGGCCTGGTTGCGGCGGGCCAGATCGTTAAATTTCCGCTTCAGGCTGGGAATGCGTGGGTCAGTGACTTCAATGCCTTGCATAAAACCGGAGAGTTGGCGATTGATCGGGCTGATGTGCACAAAGCGGGTTGCGGTTTCGGCGGCGTGGCAATCGTCGCAAGTATTCACTGCAAATTTATGGCGGATTTCACTGGTCATGCGGTCATTGAATGACAAACCCGCGTCGGTTCCGGGAACGATGGAGGTTTGATAGCAACCGGGATACGCTGCTGGCAATGCGCTGACAGTGGGGCGAATCGTCCAGGTGTTTATCGATTCATAATCTGCATGGCTACCCAAAAACGGTTGGCTGTTGAAAATTTCCGGCACCTGATGGCTTTCGCACAAAATGTTTGAGGCTTCCTGATCCAGGTAACTTTTCATCAGCAACTCATCCGGTGTACCGGTTCCCGGCTGGCGGAATCTGTCCGACTCCGGTGTTTGCTTGGTGGTGGTTGAAACCAATCTTTTGGTGGTGGGATTGATCACAAATTCGCGCAGTTGCCATGGCTCCAGAAACGAATTGAATCCGTCGAACGCAAAATCATTGGTGCGCAATTGATTGAGCTTGTCGACGTTCGGTGCGGTTACGGTATCGGTGATGGCTTTTAGCGCATTTAAATACGCTGCGCTGCCGCGACCGGATGACACACCCAATGAATCCAGTGCAATCCATTTGTTCGCCAAATCTTTCAAGCCTGCACAATTGGTGGTTGCGTCTTTATATTCAAAAATTGCCGTCATTTCATTGGAGAAAGGAATTCCACCATTCACGCATTGGCCGCTGCTATTGCGAGATAACAATCCAAATACAAAACGAATTTCGCCTGGTTTATTGGCGGTAGTGGTTCCATAAGCCGGAATGCTGGCCAAATCAATACGATTGACAATAGCCAATAAACGGAACGGCAATCGATCCATATTTAACGTGCTGGCATTAACACCATCCCAACCCTGGAAATAATCTTTTATGTTGCCGCGCGCCGAAATTAAAAAACTATTTACGTTTTGATTAGTGATCCAGTTGCGCAACCAATCGTTAGCAAATTGTTGATCGGTCATACCCGATGTGGCCTCGTTATTTAAATTGGAAATGAGCGTTTTAAAGGACCAGGCTGCATTCGGATTCACATTGTTGCCAATGCCATCAGTATTACAGGCATCAAATGTCAGCGATGGGTTTGCCACCACAGCGGTGTCGTTAATCACTAACGCGTTCGCAGGATTTACCAATGCCGGTGGTGTTGCTGCCGGTAACGGACTGGGCGCAGTGACTACGCGCAACCCTTTAATCGTGCTAACACTGGAAACCGATGAACTCACCGCAAATGTTTTAGTGCTGATAAGGGCACGGCCGGAAAATTCGCTCACCTGCGGCTGCTTGACGGTGCTGAGTTTATTGAGAAATACAGTGCGCGTGTTGTTGATATCAGCCACATCAATTGTCGTAAATGCAGAAAAAATTCCATCGCCGGATTTTTCGTCGGCACCTTCACCCAAATCGTTAAATGCCGTGATTTTTCCTTCCATATCAAAGGAGAAACGGCCGTTTAATGCGCGGGTTGCATCGTCCAATTTAAATTTGGCCTGGGCGATAGCATTGCCTTGTGCCGTTGCTGTTTCCAATTGGAATAATTCAACATTATTCAATACGGCTTTGGTTTGCCCCAACGTCGGTGCTGCACATAAAAACCGAACTTCATAATCAGGGCAACCACCGGATGCCTGATCTGCGTTGTAGCATTGCAAACCTTTGCCCGCAGCGAAGGTGCGCAATTTGTGCGGTGTGATCATGCCAGGAGTAAAAACCCGGGTTGTACCTTTTATCCGTGCTTCCAATGCACTTGGGCTGGTACACACACTGGAGGGGGTTTCAGTAAGGAAGGCGGAAAGTACTTCTGCATCACCATCGCCGCTGGGGTTGTCGCGATCCAACCATGCGGTCCAGGAATTACTAACGCCTGTTTGTGCAAGTGTGGAAGTAAAAGGAATCACGGTTAACACGCAGATGAGCGATAAGCCCATTATTTTTTTATTCATCACAAGATCCTTGAAAAGTTATTTATGGATGTTATTGGTCTCAGTAATGTTCCTTTTATAACTGCATCCCCAAGAGACCGATTGAAACTCTAGGTCAGGATTCTTGATGTTCTGATGTTTTTACAGCAGCGCAGAAAATAATGTCACTCAAAGCAGAATAGTGTCGCATCAGTAATTAAACTTCAGCTGGGGGTTTTTACAGATATTTTTTGTTTTTAAAAATAAATATGCAGAGAGATAAAAAAAGTTACGATTGTTACTTCAAGTTATTTTTTAATGAGAGATGTTTTTTTGCTCAGACAGCTTTCAGCGAGTTTTCACTGAGCTTTGATGAGAGGGCGATGAGAGTGGTGGGGAGGTAGTGTTAACACACAAATAAAAACGGCTCACCCAATCTTTAGTAATGGTGTGAGCCGTATCGTCCAGCGCGTGAAAAAATCAGAGAACCAATTTTGTTCCTACAAAAGCCAGCATGATCGCCAAGGCTGGGCGCAAGTAGTGGTCTGCAACCCGATGAGCCAAATGGCTGCCGAGATAAATTCCAGGCAATGAACCGATCAATAAATTCGCCAGTAAATGCCAATCAACATTACCCAATCCGGCATGGCCCATACCTGCAACCAGGGTGAGCGGAACGGCATGGGCAATTTCGGTTCCCACCAATCTCACTGTTGGCAACAACGGGTACAGCATAAACAAGGCAACAGTGCCGAGCGCACCGGCACCAATTGAGGTGATAGTTACTACTGCGCCCAAAATCACACCGGTGATTATTGTTGCAATCATTTGCTGGCGGCGACCCATGCGTGTAATCCAGGAATTATTTTTCTGGCTGTAATCGAAAATTTTGCGTTTGAATAAAATCGCTACCGCTGTAAATAGTAAGGCATAGCCCAAGGTGACTTTAATGACTTTATTGAGTGTGTCGGTGTCCACGCTGATGCTATGCAGAATCCATAACGTAATCACCGCTGCCGGCAAACTCCCCAACGCCAGTTCACCAGTAATTTTCCAATCAATATTTTTCTTTTTGTGATGAACATGAATACCGCCCGCTTTGGTGATGGCAGCATAAAGCAAATCGGTACCCACGGCGTTGGCCGGGCTTACCCCAAAATACAACAGGATTGGCGTCATCAATGAGCCACCACCAACGCCAGTCATACCCACAATAAAACCTACCACCAGTCCGGCGACGATGTAACCCAGTTGAAAATCCATAAAAACCCGCGTTAACGATTAATAAACAAGCAATAAGTGTTGATAAATAAACAGGTCGCGCAGGCTAACAGTCCTTGAGGGTTGTTTCTAATGACAATTAGTTTGGTGCTTATAACCATCAGTTTGGGTGTTGGGAATGACAAGGTTTGCCGACCAGATGCTTATCTCGCTCCAGCAGTTCAGTAAGGTTGTCAGTTTCCAGTGCGCCATCGATAAAAATTTCTTCAACGGTGGGTTCTTGTGTGCGCAGAATTCCAATTTGGGTGAACATGAGTGCATCCTGGGTGGGCAGGTTTTTGAAATAATGCTTGCCCATATGCTGGCCATTTACCCACACTTCGGTAGCGCCAATGTTCGCATCCGTGGACCAATGAATATGTAAGGCCACTCGATGCCATTGCCCTGGTGTTGCCCCCTCCGGTAATTTCCACAACACCTCTTTTGCCGCACTTTCCTGAAAGCTCAATTCAGTGCCGGTGATATTAAAACGCAGGGTTTGTTGCCAACTTTTATCCGATTCCCAATAACCTATTTCATGTTTATGGTTAGTCAATTTTTTGGGCAAATAAAAACTGAAAGCAAAAAAAGTATCTTTGCCTTCGTAAGTCAGCCCCGCTGCACTACGGTGATGGAATTCGCTACGGTTTAAAAATTTATTGCCTTTCCAGATAAAAGAATCGTCACCGGTCAAGCGCACTTTCCCTGAATATTTACCCTCGAAAACGCATTGAGTTGTGACTGATAAACCTGCCGGGTTAATCCCCGTATGCCATTGAGATGTGTCGCCGGTTTCAAAATTCCCTTGCCAGAGAATACTGGCTGTTGCGGCAGGGCTGATAAATGCAAACAACGTGTTGATGGATAAAACGCGGAAGAAATGATTCATGAAAAATCCCTGCTGGAATTATTAAATAATTTTATGGTCGGAGACTTAGGTATGCCTGAATTGGCGAGCAGTATTGACGTTTTGTAGGCGGATGTCGATGGCAATATCGGTTTCGTATAAAACGCTCAATTTACACATCCGATTGATAGAGAAATTACTGGTATATCCGGTAATTTTTGGGAGGGATTTTATGAACGACTATCTGCATCATGTCTCCGGGTTTTTTGCGCACGACGATCAGGCGCGCCAGGTAAATCAACAGTTGTTGGCTGAACACATTCCGCTTGAACGCATACATCTACTTAACAAAACAACTAATGAACCTTTTCATCCCGTGAAAGAAGACAGTAACGGCGTGTTAAAAGAGATTGTGGTGGATGGCACCATCGGTGCGGTAGTGGGTACTGGTGTTGGTGCATTGGCGCAAGTTGCATTTGTTGCTGCGAATGTGACCTTGTTTGTTGCCAGCCCATTGATTGCGCCGCTGGTTATGTTGGGATGGGGGGCAGGCTTGGGTGGTTTTTTAGGTGCGGCTGTTGGTGCTGCAAAAAAAGAAAAACCCTTTGCGGATCTCGTACGCGATGCTATCGAACATGACCAGCATGTTGTCATTGTTGAAACTGTCACAAAAGAAGAAACGGAAATCGCCAAGCGCATTATTAAAGATGCGGTGGGGGATTATGAGGATGTGAAGAAAATATAAATTGCGGCTCATTAATTTATCGCAACGCCATTTTTTTAATGAATGTTGAACGATTATTTTTCTACAAAAAAATGCCGGCAATGTTGCCGGCATTTTTATTTTTCAGCTGGGAAAAAATTAAACTGGCTGCGAAATAACACCATTACAGATCGGCGTAAACGCAGTGATTTTATCCAATGCGGCAGCGTTGCCCAAACTGTTGCCGGGGAAGAGCGCACCCATTTGGTTTTGCTGGCCATGAAGCGCCATGTAATTGAGGATTACCGTTTCCACTAATGAGTTGACGTTGTTGGCGGCGCCCACACCCGAACCGGTTTCCACATCGCCGCTGGGGCGCATATGGCCGAGTTGCTGATGCACGCGTTGTACATCGCTGATTGCTGCCGGGTCCGTTGCGGTGCCGCCCATTAATACCGCGCGGCGCGCGGGGTTATAGACGAGGAAAAAGGATGCGCCGGTTTGCTGGTCATCGCCAGTCCAGACACCTTTACCGCCGCCGGCCATTGAATCGTCAATCATGCCGTTGCTGAACACCGAGCCATCACTGAACACATAAATCATCACTGGCATGCCTTTTTTGGCCGCGTATTCCAGGCAGGCGCCGATGCAACGGCCTGCGCGCAGGTCGCGCATTTCGCCGGTGGATCGGTCGCCGGTGTGGTAGTCGTAACCGCCCATGGTTACGGTGCCTGCACCGGCGTAACCGTTGATGACCAACTTGGCGACCGACGCAGTTTTGCGGAATTCGCCATCGCTATCAAATTCGGCCTGGCTAAATACACCCGCGGTGCCGACTAAATCAGCATCAGCAACCGGGTCGATCGCGGACGGATTTCCGAAGCGATCAGCCAGGTCTGCACTTTTCACGTAACCGCAACGCACCATGTCTTTGACGACGGCATCGTTGAGTGTGCCGGTATTTACCTTGCCGAGTTTTTTATCGCTGATGCGATAGATAGATTCCATCACCGCCACTGTGTCTTGCTGGTCGAGCAAACTCACCAGATCACCTACATCGACCAGGCCGGTTACATCGTTGGGATTATCCACTTTGGTGGGGCGTACTTCGGGGTTGATCATCATCGCCGGCGCCATGGAATTGCCGCCGGAATCGCTGGCGCGGGAGCCGACCAATGCCAGCAGCGAGCCGTTAGCACCGGCGCGGTTGATGCCGTACATGGGGTTGTGCGGGTTGTTGCCGGTGTCGTTTTCCGAACGCGCAGGAATCACGGCACCGTTAGTGAGTGCACGGTTGCCGAGCGCGACTTTCTCCAGAATACCGCGCAGCATGGCGCTGGTGGAATGGAAGGCCAGCCCCAGTTCGGTGTTGATTAATGGATTAGCGGCGGTTGATGCTGCGGGACTCATCGCTGCCGGCAAACCGAGTTTGCTGTAACCGCCGGCACTCAAAAAATCGAGCTGGCCATCGCGCTGGCCGATCAACACATTGGAGCCGGCGATATTGGCCCCGCCTGCCAGGTCAAAACAGATAAATGGAATTTTGCCCGCACCTTGCGCGGCAATACCGCAGGCGCCGCGCATGGCAATCAGATCCGCTGACAATGCTGCTTCAGCGGCACGCGGGTTGGCAAACAAACTGAAAATCGAACCGCCTACTACTGTTGCGGTGCCAGCCCGGAACCCTTGTGATACCAGATCGCGCCGAGTGATGGGGCGGCTGTGGTTGTTCAGCCGTAGCGGGGCATCGGGATGAAGTGTTGTCGTCTTCTTGGCCATGATGGTTCCCCTTACTGCAATAACATGATTGCGCTGCCCATTGCGGCGGCGCAGGTGGCTTTAACGGTAATCGCCGTGCGATTGCTGCTACAGCTGCCCGTGGCAGCGCAGGCGGTCATACGATCAATCAGTAGATTGAGTTCGGTGCGAATCGCCAGCGGGTCTGCCTGGTTACTCAGGGCGCCGCCGGATGCTATATCGCCTGCGAGCAGGTTTTTCATCAATGGGTCGATAATCTGGTTGCGGCCGCTGGCACTGAACGCGCTGCCGGCGTTAGCGCCAAAGTTGAAGCCGCTGAAATAGCTGCTGCGCAAGCTGGCGTCATCCACCAGCGCGTTGCAATAAGACACGGCCAGTTGTGTGATCCCCATTTGTTGGGCGGCGAGGAAGCCTTCGATGTTGGTCAGTGTTGGCAACTGCTGTTCAACTTTGGTGTAGGTCGCGCGCACGGCGGCGTTGGTTTTACTCACGCCGGTTAGCGCCGATAACGTTGCGTTGATTTCGGCAAAATTGCGCAGGCCAATATGGGCCTGGCCGGGAATATCCGCCGGTGTTGCCGGTGGCGGCACAACAACCTCGGTGCGGTTGTAATGATGGGTGCCGATCTGGTCAAAGGTCAGGAAGAACTGGTCCTGATCCGGCCCTTGTTTCATCTCCACAATCGTGCCGAGTGTAGAAAGGGTTTGGCGGCCATCAACCATTTGTGCGGCACTGATTTTAGTGTCCAGATGGGCGAATACCTGACCAACATGGGCTTCAACGCCGTTGACACCAATACGCAGGCCTTTTAGATCAATTTCACCCGAGACTTTTTGTTCGCCCAGATTGGTGAAGAACGGTGAGCTGAACAAATAGGCGTAATCGTCAAATTGCTGCACATCGAACACGATAAAACTCAGTGGTGTGCCGACGAGTTCCGATACGTTAAACAGCAACAGGTATTTTGCGCCCACACCCACATTGAAGTTGGTTTTGATATCGGCGGCGCTCATGGCGCGCTTGTGAAGCGCGAGGAAGCGAATGCTGCCAGCCCAGGGGCGATTGTTGGAAACATCGTTGCCGATGGCGAGAGCAAAACTGCTGTCCCAATCTTTTAATACTGCGCCGGCATCCGGATCGGTATCGCCAGTGAATTCACCATTCACATAAATGCGGCGACCACGGATGGGGTCAAAACTCACCACCACATGTTGCAAGCTCGCCTGCAAAATTTCTTTATTGGCTGCTGTCGCCAGTTCGCGCAACCCATTAGCGTCGCTCGCCGAAGTGCGGTTCATAAAGCTGTAGTTGTACTCGTACTGGCCGAGGGTGAAGTTGCGCGTTGTCGCACTGCCGGAATAAGTGACGATGCGGGCCGGGTTGTTGTCGTTATCGCCCTGTACCACGTTATCGGGAATTACCCAGGCCTCAATCGAATATTCGCCGGCCGCGCGCAACAAATCATAGAATTTGCGGCTGTCGCTGGTGGAAGCCTGGGCCTTACCGGTATCCCTGAACTTCAAACCCCAAGCACTGCTCCAGCCGACATTGCCGATCAGGTTTAGATTGGCCACCGGGTCCACGCCCGAGGTGTCGTAGGCGATGCTGCCTTTGCCGGTTTTGAATTCGTATTTGGCGATGATGTCGGTATCGATCCGGCCACCACTACTCACCACAAATGCATCGCCCAGGCCAACGGCTTTACTGATGACCAGTTCCGGATCGACGGTAACCGGCATGATGCTGTTGGCAAAGGTAGTAATCGCTGCCTGCATTTCCGCTGCGTTTTGGCTGCAATTGCTCCAGCAGTTGTGACCGTCACCGGCAAGGCGTTGTACAAAGCGCGATGCGGCGGGGTTATCCAGGCGCATGCGTGTTTTTGCAGCTTCATACGCGGTGTCGACACGACTGCTGGCAAAGTAAGGTTGCTGGCGGGTCAGCGCGCTTTCGCTGTGGCATTGAGCACAGTATTGGGACAATAACGGGTAAACCGTAGTAGAGAAACCGGCAGCACTGGCAGGATAGGTTTTGCTGCTGCTGACATCTTTCTCGGCCGGGGGTGTCAGTACCACGCTATTCGCAGTCGTGCCAGTGTTGCCTGCCCAGGCGGTAATCCAGGTGGTCATGATGTCGCCACAGGCGACCGGGTCTGCCAACCAGCAGTTATGCCCGGATGCAACTTTGGTGACCAGACGCGATTGTGCCGGATTGCCCAGCGATACCAGACCGTTATCGATCACGGCAGCGTAAGCCAGATTGATATCATCACCGCGGCTGAATTCCGGTGCTTGCTTGCCCTGTACATGGCAGCCGCCGCACCGGTTTTCGCGGGCGATGTTAATCCACACATTGTTCTGGAATTTGGTGATGTCGGCTGTCGCTGCCGGATTGTTGCCTTTGTAGCTGAATTCCCCGCCGTTGCCGTTGCCGGGGTTAGTATTCGGGTTGGTTTCAGTTTTTGAGCCAGAACCGGAACCGCAACCCATCAGGGCTGTTAGCAGTAATCCGAGTACCAGCAAGCCGGGGCGAATGTGAATCGTGTTCATCGTCTTTCCCCTTATTGGCCTTTGCAGTAGCTGGCGGTGTCGATAAACACCTGCTTCAACTTGTAGTTATTGGCGGCAAAGCTCTGGGTAAATTCCTCGATTTTGGCGCGGTCAGTGGCATCACCCGGTTTGCGCAGGCAAACGTTTTGGAAGACTTTTTCTACCTGGCAACTGGCGAATGCTTTGGAGTGGGCGATTTCCATATTCATAGATTTTGCACCGGTACCTGCACCGGTCAGCGATGGGGAATTCCAGCCCCAGCCCAAGTAGCTGTTCTGGCCTTTGCGCCAGTAGTTCAACCAGTTGTCGTTGGTGGTGACGTAGCCGGGTTTGAAGG
Source organism: Cellvibrionaceae bacterium (assembly GCA_021151825.1). GTDB lineage: Bacteria > Pseudomonadota > Gammaproteobacteria > Pseudomonadales > Cellvibrionaceae > Cellvibrio. The sequence goes on along the minus strand of JAGKWQ010000001.1, from coordinate 783,636 downwards.
TAGAACTGTTGATGCGGTATTTCTTTTCCACTCGCGAATTGGTATCCGGGTCGATAGTACCTTCGGTGTTGTAGTGGATGGCGCCGTTAATACCATCGGGATCAGCATTGATATCGAATTCGTAATCATAATAGGCGTAGGCTTTGGCCATTGGGTCCATGCCGTTATGGCAGCCGATGCAGTTATTGAGGAACACACGGCTATCGCCACCAGGACTGCGGCTGACATCTTGCCGAATAAAATCCGGCACCAGCGAGGTGTCGTGCACTTGCTCAAGGTCGCGGCAAAGGTGATTGAGTAGCGTGAAGCGGAACATGGCGCGATTGGTGCCGGCAATAAAAAACGCCTTGGCGGCCGCGCGGCTGGTGATCACGCCGGAAGTCGCTTCTGCGGGAAGCCCGTTGACTGTCGATTGGGTGCGGCGTACCAGGGTGTCTTTCAGGCTGACGCCCTGGGATTCAATCGATTCGTAATGGCTGTTATTGCTATTGGAATACGCAGGCAAGCCAGTGGCATTACTGGTGTAAATCACATCGTCGTAAAGCGCGGTGCGGAAATCGGCATCGTCGCGAACCAAACCGATAATCGTCGCCACATAATCGTTTAGCGGGGCAAACACTGTTTGGTCGCGGTTGGTCCAGGGCGTCGCCATATTCTTGAGCGTGACGCTGTAGAACGCCTCGTTATTCATGGCGATTTTAACGGCTTCAGCGGTTTGGCCTGCATCGATTTGCGCCGCCATTTGTAATAGCACGGCTTCGCTCGGCGGAATGCCGGCAACGCGGTTGTGGATTTGTAATGCCTGTTCGCGCGAGCCTGCAGTTGCATCCGCTGTGGCGAGCGTCAAGGTCAGTAATCCGGCTGGCAGGTAATGCGCCAGCCGGCGAAATAAGGTAGGAGGAGTGGTCACAATGTGCCCCCGATCAATTGCTACATCTGCAGCAAACATGGTTGTTGAAATACTGTGTTGTTGTGGAACAGGCAGATAGTCGCGGCAAGGGGTAATGTATTCCGGTGTGATTCGTTCATTCCGGAGAATCCCTGGCGCAATGCTGTCCTCTTGTTGTTTTAAGCTTAACTAATGATGTTTTATCAAATGCTGTTTATCGACGTCGCGCTATCGAACAATATTAATCGCGCGATGATGCTTGCTCGCACTATGCAGTGAATATGCCTAACAACGGCGGCAAAAAGCGGTATCGGCAAGGATGCGTCCAGAATTAGAATCAGTTCTCCTTTGCGGCATCTCTTGTCACTCTGAAAGTGAGAATTTTAGCGCTTTTGGCGCGGACCGGCTGACCGTTAATCGGATTCCCGAATGCATCATAAGTGGCACAAATTGTCACTTTAGGATGTGAACCGGCAGGATGTGAACTGGTTCATGCATAGCGGTGTTATGCAAATGATAATGCCGACCTTGAAAAAGTGAGACACGTCTCACATTGGCCTTTGCAGAATCAGATGAATGTCGCGCCCTTGGCTAGTATTTGGAAAGCGAATATTGATTGGCGTAGGTTTTGAATAAACTCGACGAATCGCTTTATTACATTTTCGGCAGCGGCTTATGAAACGCGAATGGGGTATTTTTCTGTCCACTTTTAAGGATTGGTTTTCACTGCGCAGCATTACCTGCGTGATGGTGATTGCTGCATTGTCAGGATGCGGCGGAGGTGGCGGTGGCAGTGCAGATGGTGGTCAAAAACCGGACCCGGTGGTGGTTGATTTGCCCATCGCTTATGTGGAGCGCCCCATCCCCATTGATGAAGATGGTGATCCGGTATTTTCTGATGTATTCGACCAGGCCGCCTTTAATCCCGGCGCCAAACTGATTTTGAAAGATCGCGCGACTGCCCTGGCAACGCCAGTGGATATCAGCTCGGCGGCATTCCCCAAAGAAAACTTTCCGGTCGCCGATTACCCTGATGGCCCTTTATACGATGTGAAGGATATTTCGGTACATCCCGATGGTAATCGCCTGGTATTCGCCATGCGCGCACCGGAAATTCCTGATGCGGATGACGACGAGCAGCCCACCTGGAACATCTGGGAATACCATCTGCAAACCAAAGTGCTCCGCCGCATTATCAGTACCGATATCGTTGCTGAGGCCGGGCAAGATGTTGCGCCGCGTTATTTACCGGATGGCCGCATCCTGTTTGCATCCACGCGGCAAACACGCAGCAAGGCAATATTGCTCGATGACGGTAAGCCGCAATATTCCGCCGGCGTGGAAGGCAATCGCAATCGCCCCGCGTACGTGCTGCATACCATGAAGGACGATGGTACTGACATCCAGCAAATCACCTACAACCAAAGCCACGATATCCAACCTGGGGTATTGCCGGATGGTCGCGTGTTTTACACACGCTGGGATCGCAACGGGCACAACAATCTCAGTTTTTATACTGTTAACCCTGATGGCACCAACAGCCAGATTTATTACGGTTACGACAGCCTGAATGGCGAACCGGAAGATGCCACCCAAAGTACACCGCGCCTGTTCAACCTGAACCCGATGCCCGACGGCCGCATCGCCGGAATCCTCAAGCCTAACGATGCGCTGCTCGGTGGCGATATGGTGGTTATCGATGGTGCGCATTTCAGCGAAAACGAACGCGCGGTCCCTGGAGCAAGTGGGGGTGGGACAAGTGGCCAAAGCCGTATTTCGATATTGCCGGTAAATATCCGTGAGGGCGAAAACGAGATTTCCGTGCATGGTCGTTTTGCCTCGCTTTATCCGTTGTATGACGGTACCAATCGCCTGCTGGTCAGTTGGAGCCAGTGCCGCCTGGAAGAGCCGGTTACTCTGCGTCTGTTGCCCTGTACAGAAACGAATCTGGCGATTCCGGATATTCGCGAAGCAGATCCGTTCTACGGTATATGGATTTACAACACCGTTGCCCAAACCCAACAACCGGTGGTTTTGGCTAAAGATGGAGTTATGTATACCGATGCCGTTTCTCTGGAAAAAATCACTCCGCCAACGTTCCTGCGTCCGGACGTTGATACCCAGTTAGCCCAGGAAGCGGTAGGTGTCCTGCATATTCGCAGCGTTTACGACATCGACGGAACCTTCAGCCGTTACGGCATGGCTGGGGCGCCAGCGGATCTGGCGGCGATGGCTGCAGCGCCTGCAACGGCACGTCCTGCCAGATTTCTCCGCTTGATCAAAGCAGTCTCCATGCCCGATGAGGACACACTCGATTTCCAGGGAACTGCCTTTGGTGTCAGCGGTAATGTTATGCGCGAAATTCTCGGTTATGCACCTATAGAGCCGGATGGCTCGGTCAAAGTAAAAGTCCCGGCGGATGTGGCATTTACTCTTGAAGTGCTGGATGCCAATGGCCGGCGCATCGGTGCGGTGCACAATAACTGGCTGCAATTGCGCCCCGGTGAAGTGCGCGAATGCAACGGTTGCCACAACAACCAGAACGATGTCGCCCATGGCCGTTCTGATGCGGAAGCGGCGGCGTTGAATAAAGGTGCGGCAACCAGCGGCGTATCATTCCTGAACACCCTGCGGTTCGATGCGTTGGGTACACCTATCGCCCCGGCTATGGGCGAGACCATGGCGGAGTTCGCCACCCGTTCAACCTTCTGCCTTACTCCAGGCAATGCTGCGACTTGCGCACCTGTCGCACAGCGTGCCCCGAGTGTGGATATTGTCTTTAACGATGAATGGACTGACCCGGCTGTGCGTCCGCGTGACGCCAGTTTTGAGTATCGCTACGCGGCGTTAGCAGACGACCCAACGCAAATTGTTGCACCAACATCGGAAGCCTGCATGGACCCGGATGGCTGGAATAGTCTCTGCCGTGTCATCATCAACTATGAAACCCACATCCAGCCATTATGGGAGCGTAGCCGCGTTGTTAATGGCGAGGAGCGTCGCTGCACCGGTTGCCACAGTCGCGATACGGTGGATAACAATGGCAATGCGCTTGTGCAGATTCCTGCCGGTCAGCTAGAGTTGACCCGTCAGCCATCGGATGCCAATAACGCCCACATGACATCCTATCGAGAATTATTGACAGCTGATTTGCGGCAGATTCTTACGGATGACGGCGCCGGTTTAACCGATAATATTCCGGTGTGTGAATTTGAAGTGGATGAAGATTCAATTCCCGAATGTAGCGTGACTCTGGATGCTGACAATAATCCCACCTGCAACGGGGTAGCTGACTGTCCTTTTGTGGAACAAGACATCACCAATGAGCTAGGGCAGGTTGAAACAGTACTGGTGCTGGATGGTGAAGGCAATCCAATTCCGTTGACCCGGCAAATAGGTGTTGATTCCAGTATGAAAGTGGGTGGCGCGCGCGCCAGTGCGCAATTCTTCGGGCGCTTCAACAATTTTAATGCGGCAACAGACACGGTGGATCATCGCGGTTTTTTAAACGCGAGTGAATTGAAATTATTATCAGAATGGCTGGATATACGCGCGGCTTATTACAACAATCCTTTTGACTCGGTAGACTGATTTTCAATGACGATTTTCGGCGCATCACAACAACAAAAACGCCCGCGTTTTTACCGATTTTTTTTCTGCTGCTTATTATTGTGCAGTCATCCTGCGTGGGCGCAACACTGGTTCAGCAACTGGTTTGCGTCGGATGAACCACTGCAAGTCAGCGTGGATGATGCCTTTATCAATGTGTATTCAGGCCCGGGGCGCGGCTATCCCATTTTTCATGTCGTCGAACGCGAAGAAATTATTACCCTGTTAAAAAGCCGTACCGAATGGATCAAAATCAAAACCAAACGCGGCATTGTCGGTTGGATCAAGCGCGACGACATGCAATTCACACTGGCACTTGATGGCAGCAAACCGGAATTTCCGGATAGTAAACAAGCGGATTATCTGGTGAATCGTTTTGAAATCGGCGCGGCCTATGGTGATTTCGATGGTGCCGATAGCATGACCTTGAATCTCGGTTACCGCTTTACTAAAAATCTATCGGCTGAAATTCGTTTCTCTGATAACACGGGCAAATTTTCCGATAGCGAAATTATTACCGGCGCTTTATTGTTCCAGCCATTTCCGGAATGGCGTGCCTCGCCGTTTTTTAGTATGGGCGGCGGCAAAATCAAAACCTATCCAAGTTCTACTCTCGTGCAAACCGAGGATCGCGAAGACAATGTATTACAAGCGAGCCTGGGTACTTACATACACATCACTGGCCGGTTTTTTATGCGCGTGGAATACGTTAACCACTATGTGCTCACCAGCCGCAATACCAATGAAGAGGTTAATGAATGGAAACTTGGTTTCAACGTCTTTTTCTGATCGCATTACTCGCTGGTGTTTCCAGTGTTAGCAGTTTTGCGTTTGCCCAGGAAGATGACGAGCAAGACGATGATGAGCTTGGGCAAATCATTACGCCCGACATCAAACGTCGCACGATAAAAGAAGATGATCTCGACAGTGAAAACTTTGAGATGGGCGCGTTTTTTGGTTTGCTCAGCGTGGAGGATTTTGGCACGAATGATGTCCAGGGAATTACTTTTGCCTATCACATCACCGAAGATTTTTTTGTGGAAGCTGCGTATGGCGTGAGCAAAACAGAAAAAACCAGTTACGAATTATTGAGTGGTGGTGTTGAATTACTCACAGATGATCAACGCGATATCAGCTATTACAATTTGTCACTCGGCTACAACTTTTTGCACGGGCAAGTGTATATCTCCGATAAGTGGAGTTTTAACAATCACTTCTACATTATGTTGGGGGGTGGAAATACCGACTTCGCCGGTAAAGATTATTTCACCACCAGTATCGGCGCCGGCTTGCGCTTTTATGGGACTGATTGGTTGGCGCTGGATTTAAGTATGCGCGGCCATAGTTTTGAGCATGAATTATTTGGTGAAAGCAAGCGCGTAACGAATCTGGAATCGCGGTTGGGCTTATCGTTGTTTTTCTAATTTTGATTTTTAATGGTGGGTTAGTTATGTCTCTGCAAAAATTTCTGACGCGTGTCGCGATTATTTTTTCATTGGGTATTTTATCGCTGCAAGCCAACGCTGATGCAGCCCCGGATTTCACGCTGCAAAGTAATTCAGGCGAAAATGTTCGTTTGGCTGAAGCACGCGGAAAAGTAGTGATGTTGAATTTCTGGGCTACCTGGTGTGCGCCGTGCCGCAAGGAAATGCCGTTGCTGGATGCTATGTACCAACGCTACAGCAGTGCCGGTTTTGTTATTTACGGTATCAATGTGGAAGAAGATAGCGAGGGCGCTAAAAAATTAATCAAGGATATGAAAGTAACTTTTCCAGTGCTGTTTGACATCGAAAGTAAAGCCAGCAGCTTATACGAAGTGGATGCTATGCCGACCACAGTGTTGATCGATAAAAAAGGCCAGGTGCGCTATGTACATCGTGGTTACAAAGCCGGTGACGAAAATATCTACCGCGATAAAATTCGCGAGCTGATTAAAGAATGATTCTGCGTTGCTTCCTGTTGCTGGTGATGCTCTTAAGTGTTGCCGCCTGTAGCCCGATTAAACCTTGGGTGAAGCCCTATGAGCGGCAAAAAATTGCAGATGAAATCATGAGCTTTGAGCGCGACCCAATCGCAGACTCTTATTTGCATCATGTGTTTGATGCGCGTGAAGCTGCGCGCGGTGGCGATGGCGCATCGGGAGGTGGCTGTGGCTGTAATTAATCGCTGGCTAATAACGAGCCTTATGTTGTTGGCATCATCAACATTTGCTGCAGTATTGCCGGACGAACGAATCGATGTTCTGTATCACGGTTACGATGGTGGCGGTGCAGAAATTGACGGACCATCAATCCTGGTGCGCAAAAATATCGGCACAGCCGTTTCTGTATCGGCTAACTATTATGTGGATATGGTGAGTAGCGCGTCTATTGATGTGCAAGCCACCGCAAGCCCTTACAGTGAAGAACGTAAAGAGTCCGGTTTTAGTGGCCAATATATGATTGACCGCTCCACACTGAAATTTGGTTACACCCAAAGTAAAGAAAATGATTACGATGCAACAACCTATACCTTCGGTATCGATCAAAGTTTTTTTGGCGATTTAACCACGCTCGGTTTCGGTGTGAGTTTTGGTGAGGATGTTGTTGGCCAAAATACTGACCCAACGTATCAACGCGATTTGCAACGACGAAAATACAGTGTCAATGCTTCGCAAATCGTCACTAAAAATTTGTTGGCATCGCTCAGTTTCGACAGCGCCACGGATCAATGCTTAAACCTTACCGATGAACAAAGTTGTTTGAATAATCCCTATCGCTCCGTGCGTTATTTAAGTGGCACGGGTGGTTATTTGTATCAGGGGGAAATATACCCGCATACACGTAATAGTGATGCATTGGGTTTGCGCGCAATTTATTATTTACCCTACCGCGCCTCTATTCGCGCCGAGTTACGCAAGTTTTCGGATAGCTGGGGCATAGATGCTGATAACGCCGAGCTGCGCTATTTACATCCGTATGGCGAACGCTTTTTATTTGAAGTGAAATACCGCATTTATGATCAAACGGGTGCAGATTTTTATTCAGATTTATTTCCCTATCGCGATGCCCAGAATTTCCTCGCGCGCGACAAAGAACTGAGCCCTTTCTCATCAACAACTGTTGGCTTGGGTGTGACTTACAAAATTCCAGCCGGATTTATTCCCTGGTTCGATAAAAGTACCGCCAACCTTTACTGGGATCATTTCGATATTGACTACGACGATTTCCGCGATGCGCGCGTATCACCAACCGATTACGCCGCTGGCGAAGAACCGCTTTATAGTTTGCAGGCGGATGTGATTCGGTTGTATTTCTCTTTCTGGTTCTAAATAAAAAACGCGGTAATGGCCGCGTTTTTTTATCCTCCCCAAGGCGTAGCACGTAAGGCGTGAAACGTATTGCGGGATTTACAATAATCTCCGTTTTACGCAAGCTTCAGGCGGGCACATACTGCACAACTTGAAATTTCCCACTTAGCCGTGTATACCGGCGCATACATTACAAGCCTCACATCAACGTTGAACCTGAGCCTCCCATTAAAAAATGAAAGACAGCATTGATCATTTACCGTCATCAAAGCAGAAGAATCTGACTTATATCTGTGATGTTCTTCGTGATGAGCTGGAACAAGTGACGGGTTTTGCCAACGGTACTAAAAAGCATGGCAGGATACTAAAGATCATTCTGTTCGGTAGCTATGCGACGGGAAAATGGGTAAACAAACCGGCTTACGGTTATGTGAGTGACTACGACATATTAGTGATGTTAACCAGCATGACCTCGTTGAAGAATATAAGATTTGGGATCTCGCGGAGGATCGTATCGCGTTGCGAGTGCGCCAGCCGTTGAATATTTTGGTTCACACATTAGATGATGTGAATACGGCTTTAGTTGAGGGGCAATACTTTTTTACTGATATCAAACGTGAAGGAATTGTTCTGTACGAATCAGACAAGCGCGAACTTGCTGAGCCGGGAAACTTGACTCCACAGGAATACAAAGTTATTGCTGAGAGGTATTACAATAAGTGGTATGAAAGTACAAAAGGATTTTATCTTCAATATGAGTTTGCGCTGAATATCCCTCAATGCAATATAGCAGCGTTTCAACTTCACCAGTCTGCCGAGCATTGCTTCTCATGCTTGCTTCTCGTTTTAACCAACTATAAACCCTATACACATAACTTGGTTCGACTTAACTCCCTGGCTATCTCACAGAATGAACATGTTGCAGAGGTTTTTCCGCAGGATAATAAATTTCATCGCCGCTGTTTTCAGTTATTAAAAAAGGCTTATGTAGATGCTCGCTATTCTGATCATTATAAAATATCCGAAGAAGAGCTTCTGTGGCTGGGCGAGCGGGTTAAGTTTTTACAAGAGCTAACGAAAACGTTATGTGAAGAGAAAATTGCGAGTTTTGGGTAAGCTCGGTTTACTTTTTTGCTTGAGTAAGACTAAATTTTTAAAAATAGCTGTATAAATAATTTCGCTAGTAAAAATTAGTGGATTGTTTTATCTCTTTTTTTAGAGGTAAAGATGCTGGATTTATTATTTTTAGCTAAGTACACTTATTCAAGTTTTTAAACCTTTAAACAGGGAGTTTTTGTATGCGCTTTGGACTGACAGCCCCTCTTGTATTTTCAAGTCTGATCTTGCTTCGTAAGATAAAAAACTTCAAATCAATTTTTTATAAATATAAAAAATAGCCATTGTTATAAGTCGAAGAATCTAATTTCAAATTATTTTGCAGCCAAGATGGATTGCAAAAGTGAACTCTTATCTAAAATCAGGGTTTTCACAAAAAATTGATTAAACCAATATGATGTTATTAAAGGAAGATATTTATGCGTATTTATTGGATGCTTGTTACATTAATTTTTATATTATTTGCGTTTCCTTCTAAGGCAGAGCAAATTCCTGCCACATTTCTGGGGTGGTATGATTACGGATATGCTTCAGGAAAGTTAACAATGCCGCCAACCGGGGATGGGCGTAAGCAGGATTGGCACGCTCGGTGGCCCGGTTTTCTTGATATGTACTTAGCACCAGCATCTTGTAGCTATCATGGCCAAACACTTGGTATAAAGTGTCCTAATAATCGTTGTGGCGGTGGGTTTACGTGCAATGCTGACTATCAATGCCCCCCAGATACTGTAAATCTTAATAACGGTTTTTGTGAATTAAGGTTTGTTGCCGCAGCTCCCCAGGATTCACCGCCCACATCTTGCCCCGTTGGAAATCCAATCGATACCAGTACCGGCGCAAAAATTCAGAAAGAAAGTGATATTAACTCTCGTGGCTTTGGTCAAATCGGTTTTGATCGCACCTACAGCAACTCAAATAAAACGATTGGTGGCTTTTGGTATAACCCATATCAAAAATCACTCCGCATTATTGATCCACAAAAAATTGAAATAGTGCGTGCTAAAAGCTCTCCTTACGCCAGTAAAGCAACCGCTTGCACCAGCGGATTTAATGACTTAAAAACTAAAATTAGCGATAACTGGACACAAGGTTCTTCTGCGCAATATGTAAATAATACGTGTCAGATTGTGCGCAATAATAAAATTATTAGAAATATCCCCATTGTGCAAAGTGCACAAAGTACCGAAATTTATTTTAAGCCTGGCGCGATTCAATTAATTCGTGAAGATGGAGGTATTTTCAATTTTGGTTTAAGTACTGGCGATCAGTACAACGAGTTAAGCGGAAGCCGAGGCCAATTAATTGCTGTTAGTGATGCGGCACCTGTGGCATGGCGTTATAAAGCCAGCAATGGTGATATTGAAGATTACAATGCAGATGGAAAATTATTATCTATCACTGCCAGTAATGGTATGAAGCAGGAATTATTTTATGATGTAACGAGTGAATTATTAATGCGCGTAAAAGATTTAACCAATCGCGAATTAGCATTTGCTTACACCGGTAATCAACTCAGCAGTATCACTGTCGATGGTAATAAAACAACGTCTTATACATATAACGGTCAAGGGCTTATTAGCAAAGTTATTCGCCCTGACAATACCGAGCGTATTTATCACTACGAAGATACTCGTTTTCCTACTTTCCTGACGGGCATTACTGACGAGCGAGGAAAACGTTACGCTACTTGGGCTTACGATGCTCAAGGTCGTGCTATCTCCAGTGAGCACGCAGGCGTTGATAAAACCACATTGGTTTTCAATGCCGATGGAAGCACCACTGTTACCAATCCATTGGGTAAAAAAACAGTTTATCGCTTTGATGATATTGCGGGCGCACGTCGTGTGGTTAAAGTAGAGGGACAACCTACCGCAAATTGTGCCGGTGCCAACCAGAATTACACCTATACCGCTGAAGGTTGGGTTGAGAGTAAAACTGATTGGAAAGGTATTAAAACTACTTATCAATACAATTCTCTCGGCCAGGAAATATCCCGCACAGAAGCTTTTGGTACCTCCGAGGCTCGCACTATTACTACCGAATGGCATCCAACATTTTATTTGAAAACGAAGGTAACTGAACCTGGCAAAGAAACTACGTTTAGTTATGACATCAACGGACGGCTTGATAATCAATCTGTTCGTGCATTAAGCAACTAGTTATGAAAGGAAATCATGATGAGCTTGAATAAATTTTCATTCAGTATATTTGCAGCATTAATATCCCTGAATATTAATGCGCAACAAACTACCAGTTATACCTACAATGCAGCAGGGCAGGTGCTAACCGAAGATGGCCCGCGTACGGATGTGATTGATGTAACCACGCACACTTATAACTCACAGGGATATGTGGCGACTACCACTAATGCCTTGAGTCAAACGACCACGTTTAACAACTATGATCTCAATGGCAATTTGTTATCAATGACCGACCAAAATGGGGTAATTTCCGAATTTACCTACCACGATCGGGGATGGTTATTAAGCTCACGGGTCAAACATCCAACAAATAGTACGCTGGATGCAGTAACTACCTATGGTTACGATGCTATTGGCCAATTGATCAGCACGACACTACCCAATGGTGTAAACCTTCAATACGAATACGATGATGCACGTCGTCTGGTTGCCATTAAAAATAGCTTGAATGAGCGCATTGAATACACGCTGGATGCTGCAGGCAATCGCACTCAACACGTTATTAAAAATTCGTCTGGCACTATCACTTATTCAGTGAATAATGTATTTGATGAATTGAGTCGCGTAATGAATGTGCTGGGCAATAATAGCCAGCAAGAAAAACATAATTACGATGTCAATAATAATCGCACTGCAACAACTGACGGGCGCAATAACCAAACCCAACAGCAATACGATGCACTTAATCGGGTTAAAAAAATTATTGATCCTAATTTGGGCGAAACCCAATTTACGTATGACGCACAGGATCAAATTAAAACCGTTATTGATGCTCGCGGAAACGTTACAACCTATAACTATGATGGTTTAGGTAATCTCACATCACTGATCAGTCCGGATACTGGTACAACGACATTTACTTACGATGCTGCAGGCAATCGCCTGAGCCAAACCGATGCACGCGGTGTGGTTACCAACTATGCCTACGACGCGCTCAATCGCGTTAAAACCATTAAATATCCAGTCTCCACTGAAAATATATCTTTTTACTATGATGCAACGTCATCCACCAATAAAGGTGTTGGCCGGCTTACCAAGGTGAGCAATAACGTTGCACTCAACTTCTATTACGACTATCTGGGAAATATTAATCAGCTCGCCACCAGTATCAGTGGGGTGACCAAATACGTTAAATACAGCTACAGCCTGGCAGGCGATGTGACATTGATTACTTACCCTTCCGGGCGCACCGTTAACTATTACTATGACACTCAAGGGCGCATCAATAAAATCACTACAAAGTTGGGTAGTGCGGCAACACAGACGTTACTGGATACAGTGAGTTATTTACCGTTCGGGCCAGCGAATAGTTATGTTTATGGCAATGGCTTGAGTCATACCCACACCTATGATCAGGATTATCGCCTGAGTGCAATTCAGGTTGGTGGTGTGCTGAGTCGCAGTTATGGTTATGACCCGACAAATAATATCCTGACGATCACCAACGCCTTGAGCAGCGCAAATAACCAAACTTACAGTTACGACGCGCTTAATCGCCTGATTACCGCGAGCGGCGGGTACGGCAATCTCGGTTACAGTTACGATGCAGTAGGCAATCGTCTCTCTGAAACTCGTAATGGCGTTGCAGATAATTATATTTATGAAAATAACAATAATCGCCTTCAACAAGTGACACGCAGTATTGGCAATCGTAGTTTTACTTATGATGCGACAGGCAATCTCCTTCAGCGGACAGCGGACGATAACAGTACCCAAAACCTTACATTCAACAAGGCTAATCGATTAGCGAGTGTCAATGTAAATGGCGCGCTGGCTGCAACATACATATACAACCCGCTTGGTCAGCGATCAGTAAAAACATTGGCCAATGGCAATAAGGAAATTTATCACTACGACTTGAATGGAAATCTGCTTTCAGTCAGTGACGGCAATTATGTGACTTTGCGCGAGTATATTTACTGGGGCAACCAACAAGTCGCCTTTATGAATAATGGTGGTACGGTGTATTACATCCACAGCGATCACCTCAATACCCCGCAAGTTATTACAAACCAAAGTCAGCAAGTGGTATGGATGGGTAATTACGAACCCTTCGGCAAGCTAACGGCGAATGCGACAAACAGTATAGAAATATTTAGTCGTTTTCCGGGGCAGTATGTTGATCCGGAAACTAACCTTTATTACAACTACTTTCGGGATTATGACCCGAGTATTGGGAGATATATCGAGAGTGATCCGATTGGATTAGAAGGAGGCATAAATACTTATGCGTATGTAGAGGGCAACCCATTAAACAAAAGCGATTTATACGGATTGCGGTCCAACGTATTGAAACCATTTTGGCAATTTTTATTTCCGTGGCTGTTTCCGAGCCCCTATACTCCTGCTCAGCCAGGTAATGAATGGAATGATCCCACTGTACCGTATGACCCTACAAATCCAATGCCCAGCACCCCTCATGATGGGGATTCAGATTCTGATGATGGAGTTAATTGTCCGCCATTAGCTCAAGAAGAGGATCCATTGGATAAAGAAAAAGCATGCCGTGCAGCTAAACAATCCGTTCTTAACACCTGTGCAGGTTTAACGGGCGCAAAAATGATGCGCTGTTATAATGCAGCCGAAAATACTTATAGAAGTTGCATGGGTTATCCACCACTGAGGTAAATATGAAAAGGGTTATTGCTGAAAGGAAGTTAAATTACTCTTTAAAAAATGAAGACCGAATGTATGAGCTGGCGATTTTAGTTTTCGAGCCAGCTCTTATAGAGAATGAGCAGCAACAAACGGTGGCTGTTTGTTCTGTCCAATATGATGGGATAGATTTTGAGTATCCCGAAATATATGGAATGGATAGACTTCAAGCTCTAGATTTGGCGTTGCGTACTATTGATTCCAATATGGATGTTTTAAAAGAGAAATACGATTTCTATTTTTTAGATGGCACATCCTATTTTGAAGATGATAGTAAGTTTTTATAGTTGCCATAATGCATTAAATAAATTTTATGGAACTTTCGGAAAAACCATATTTACGAGAAATAAAAATGAAGAGCGATCAATCTTTTGATCGCTCTTCATACCCATTTAATATCCCGGCAATTAAAGGTTTGGAATCTTTGGACTTTCACCCAGATGTTACTTTCTTTGTTGGAGAAAATGGCTCAGGAAAGTCGACCCTAATTGAAGCTATTGCAGTTGCTATGGGGTTTAACGCCGAAGGTGGGACAAAACAATCCACTTTTTCAACAAGTCGAACGCATTCAACACTACATAATTATTTAAAAACCATTAAAAGCTTTAAGTATCCAAAAGACGGATACTTTCTACGTGCTGAAAGTTTTTATAATCTTGCAACACTCATGGATAAAACAGGTTATTTGACAATGTATGGAGGTAAATCATTGCACCAACAGTCGCATGGTGAATCATTTATGGCCACTTTGTTGAATAAGCTACAGGGTAATGGTTTATATATTATGGACGAACCTGAAGCGGCTCTTTCTCCAACACGCCAAATGGCAGCAGTTTCTGCCATTCACCAATTGGTAGAAGAAAACTCACAATTTATTATCGCAACGCACTCACCAATTCTTTTAGCGTATCCCAGATCTAAAATTTATTCTTTCTCTACTGACGGGATAGAAGAAATCGCTTATGAGGATACTGAGCATTATGCGGTCACAAGGGACTTTCTTAATAATCATCAGGAAATGATGAAAATACTAATGGATGACTGAAATTTAAATCGAAACTATATGAAGTCGCAACTTGCGATGGCCCTCTCTAGCGCCTAACCAACCATATACTGTTATCATTCCTTGTTTCCACTAACGTACAGCTACCCGTACAGCGTCAGTCGCCTACACTTCGTACTGTGGCAATACGGATTTCGACGATGCTCGGCGCTCGGCTGTATATGCATGCCCTCTATCAAATCGATACATAAATAGCGGTTTTTAATTTTTCGAAAGGATGCATTATGGAGTATGTAGTTGAAAAACATAGGCAAAGTTTTGATGAAATAAGACGACTTTGTTTCATATGTAATGGTTTGGACCGCGCTAGTAGCTGCATCTTTACTGAATCTACTTATACAGATCCATCTGATCAGTCTAAATCAGTATTGCAAAGTCTTCTATCTTCCTCATTACTTCATTTTGCCGTATCGATTCGTATAAACCTATATCAAGACATAATTGAAAACCGTCCAATACCCTTGGAAACCATGGCGGCTGATTATTATGAAGACGACAAATTGATTGTAAGGTGTGTATCGATAAAGGACGTATGCGATAAAATTATTCACGCAGATACTGTAACCAAGCCGATATTTAAAAATTTTCCTCTTGAAAAAGATGAAAAGTTAACCTTCCAATTAAAGGGTAGTAATCGCGATAAGCTATGGACGCTAAATCTATGCTTGGAGCTTTTTACGGAGATAATCTTAAAGATGGTTGATGAAATAGAGTTTCATCAAAATAAATAATTGTTGCGCATTCTTGGTGAAATAGAACCTCTCAAATTTACACCGAAATATAGGATTAGTTTACCTTTACCTTTACCTAAACCCGAACCGGCATGGTGTGAACAATGAAAAATCATTTCAAAAATGAAGCTTTATTAATGGTTGGAATTCCAATCGCTGTAGTGGTTGTTGGTATGGTTGCATTTATGGTTTTGGTTCAAACATCTTAATGTGGCTAAGTAGTTAGAGCTTTAATGACTAATTTTTAATGCCCGGTTGTTTCCGGGCTTTTTTATGCCTGTTAGAAAACTGGTCATTTTCACCAGCAGCCTGGTAACACTTTTCCGGTTTCGCTGGTCAGTCACGGCCAGCAAGCTGGTCATTTAAGTCCAGCCCACGCAAGTGCTGATACCGTTATGATTGACCAGTTATTCTTGAAAAAGCTGCTCGCTGATTCCGAAATAATCGTTCTAGTCTGCTGGTTTTTATAAGCCATTATTAAAGGTAATATCCGCCTGTGATAAATTTTCGGCTATCACCACGAAGCTGCTGCATTAGACTGCTCAAAGGGGCGGGGAAAATGGTAGGGACACCATCGGTTGTTCGAGTATTCTTAAGGATTATCAAAGCATCTATTATTTGAGTTCTTCTAATTCCATAATCAATCCAATATAAAAAACTGAGCTGATCGTGTAGTGAGCTGCTGATAACTCCTAGTGATACAGTCAAGTTTAATATTTTTTCATTTTCGTCCAGGTAGCGGTGAAGAGGATATTTTTTAGGGATTCTATAATGTTCGGGATAATCCTTAGCCAAAATGTTTGTTAGTTGTGATGGAAGTGGATTGTTTTTTTTGATGAACACCTCAAACATGTAATCATAAATCAGTGGCGCTATACTTTTTAATGGCTCAAATGTTGCTATTCTGCAAAACAGTTGATGTGCTTCCCATTTGCATTGTATATAAGCCTCTGGATGTTTGGTCAATTCCGCTTCACGCATCATCATCAGCATGCATGCAAATGCATCCAGATCATTTCTTTTTGATATGTAATTAATACTTTTATAATTTAATTTTTTTCTGGTTAATGTTATGTCTGGATTATTAATCTTAAAAAGTTTTCCTCTTAGGTCAATAGAGAGCTCATTCATGAGGCTATGAATTTGACTTAAATTAGCATCTGGATTGGCCATTATTTTCCATAATGGATGGTGTAAAATTCTCCGTGTTCCCGGTAGCAGCTCTTCAATTTTATTAATAAATAATTTGTCCCTGACCCGTGTTTTTCCTCTGCTATTTTTATACAGCCTTCCTGAGCATGAATCCCAGAAATCTGCGTTAGTTTGATCATCTTTTTTTAAAAAATATTTTTGAATTTTTCCATAAGATTGCCCTCCGAGGCGATGCTGAATCGTCCTGGCCCAAAGCATGGATGGTAGATAACTGACGAAGTTGGCGTTCAAAATATCCATTGCTAACTCATTCTATATTTCGTAACTCCCGATGCAAATGTCTCGGGAAATTTAACTCATTGATATTGCAATGTATTTCGGTAAAAACCTTGTCCTGTCATGGCTTGAGCGGACACTAACGGCTATTAGATTAAAGGTATAGTCTAATTGTCACACCCTGTTTGCAGTGGATATACCTATGAGCAACTTATGCGAGCAAGAAGAAAAATTGGCCGGGATTTTGGAACAGGATTTATTAATGTTTTATGGCCCAGTTATAACAGGCGACGCGCTAATTAAATCTTTAGGGTATGTATCTAAAGCTGCATTCCGTCAGTCATTGGTTCGCAAGACGGTTCCAGTGCCTGTTTTTGAAATTGACAATCGTCGGGGGAAATATGCATTAGCAAAAGATATTGCACGTTACTTGGCTAAAAAACGTTGTTCTTCAATAAGTTAAATCTGAGGAGGTGTTTATGTAAAGCTTGAGGGTTTACTTTTTGGTTAGAGGCCAGAAACGCAAAAGCCCCAAGAGGTGCAACTCTCAGGGCTTTTATTAAAGGTATCGAAATTAGTTGTCTCGACGCTTTTAATCTTGCTTTTCAAAGCTGCCGGTGTCAAGCGAAATCTGCGGTTTTGCTTACGGTAGCTTAGTGCCTCATTTTTCTAAAAATTTGCTGCTAATAAAAAGTAGTAATAAAAATGAGGATTTTGATATGTCTAACCTTCGTGAAGTAATACGCTTGGTAGGTACTACAAATTTTTCCAATCGTGTTGTTGGTCGTATGACCGGTTTTGCGCACAACACAATAAGAAAATATCGTCAAAAACTATGCGGCCTTGAGTATTCTCTGGATGCCATTCTTGCGCTCAATGATCAACAACTAACAGCGATGTTTGTTAGCCCTCGAGGTCTTGCAGCTGATAGACGTATGCCTGATTGGAATTTCATTCATTCTCAGATGCAAGCAAGGCATCAAACGTTACTGCAGCTATGGGAAGAATATTGCCTGATTGACCCTTCAGATGCATATTCTTATTCGCAGTTTACTTATTATTATCGAGATCATATTGCTCGTGTTGATGTGAGTATGAGACAGGTTTATTACGCCGGTGAAATAGCATTTGTAGACTATGCAGGTAGAACTATAGATTGGTTTGACGAAGTAGCGCAGCAACAGAGGAGGGCTCAAATTTTTGTTGGAGTAATGGCATGCTCCAATTATTCATTCGTATATGCATCGTCTAGCCAAAAGTTAGAGGACTGGATTGAAGCTCATGTACAAATGTTTCAATACTTCGGTGGTTCGCCCCAGGTTATAGTGCCTGACAATCTAAAATCAGCAGTGACTCGACCAGGCTCTTTTCCTTTGATCAATCGTAGTTATCTGGATTGCATTCGCCACTACAATACTGCGGTTGATCCTACGAGAGTCAGGCGTCCAAAAGATAAAGCAAAAGTGGAGGCCGGTGTTTTATTTATTTCCCGTTGGATACTCACGCAATTATCTCGTCATAAATATTTTAGTGTTGATGAAATTAATACCGCAATTCTTCCATTATTGGAAAAATTTAATAACCGACCATTTAAACGATTACCTGGTTGCCGTCGTTCTCGTTTCGAAGAGTTAGATCAACCCCAATTAAAACCTTTGCCAGCAGAGCCTTTTGAATATGCTGAGTGGGTTGGTGCTCAGAAAGTACCCTCCGACTATCACGTGTACGTTAAGCAGCATGCTTATTCAGTTCCTTTTCAATTAGTAGGTGAAAAAGTTGAAGCTCGCATCACTCATCGTGCTGTTGAGCTTTTTCACCTTAATAAACGTGTTGCTATTCATCAGCGCAATGAAGAGCCTGGTGCCTTTACAACGAATGCAGATCACCGGCCCCCGCAACACAAGGCATACGCCTCGCAAACCGCTGAAAATTTTTTCGCATGGGCGCAGCGAATCGGCCCATCTACACAAAAGATGGTTGCTGCTCAATTTGAAGATAAGCCTGAATATTCACTGCTTGGCCGAAAGGCGTGTATGCAGCTTGAAAAATTATGCCGTTCATGCGGAGAGCTGCGATTCGAAGCTGCTTGTGCGCGTGCAATAGAAATCGGCTCTCTTACCGTGAAGAGTGTGCGGTCCATTTTGCAGCATCACATGGAGTTGATTGACGATGATCTGCCTGTTCAACCGGAATTGCCGCTGCATTATCACTTAAGAGGTGCGCAGTATTATCAAGAAGGGAGGATTCAACAATGAGTACTCAACAAACTTTATCCCAGATGCGTGATTTAAAACTGTACGGCATGGTTAATAGCTACGAATTGCAACAAACCAATGCGAGCACGCTCTCACTATCTTTTGATGAGCGCCTGGCCATGCTAGTGGAGGCAGAGGGCCATGATCGTATGCAGCGCCGTCAACAGCGTTTGCTAAAGAGTTCCCGCTTAAAGGTATCGTCAGCTTGCATCGAGGATATTAAATATTCATCCGGCCGCTCTCTTGATCGTCAATTGATATTGTCCCTGGCGAATTGTGAATGGATTAAGCAACATCGGCATTTGATACTAACCGGCCCCACAGGAGCTGGGAAAACCTGGTTGGCTTGTGCTTTCGGTCAACAGGCCATTCGCAAAGATTTACCGGTTATCTATCGGCGATCTACCCGATTGGTAGAGGAACTGGAAATAGCGCACGCCGATGGAAGTTTACCGAGATTGCGTTCGCAACTTGCGAAGCCAAACCTATTAATTCTGGATGATTGGGGTTTGGTTCCCATGAAAGCCCGTGCGCAGAGCGATTTGCTTGAATTGATTGATGATCGCACAGGCAGTGGATCACTATTAATTACTTCGCAATTGCCGGTAACTGAATGGCATAAATATCTGGGTGGCCAATCAATTGCTGATGCAATTCTTGATCGCATTCTTCATCGGTCACATTTCATCGAAATTCACGGCGATTCGATGCGCAGGAAAACCAATAGCAAGGAGGATACATAAATGTATTTTTATGAAAAGTTAGGCAACATCAGCCTTATTCAGCGTATTCCTCGCATACCGCAAGATTTGCTATTTAGCGATACCGATATAGTTGCTGCGGATATCGAAGAGAACCTAATGAATTATGTGGTTCGCTACTATCACCAAACACTCAAGGCTTCAGTGCGAGCCAGAAGTTTTCTTGCTGATCGCAACATTCTGGATGAAAAACTTATCCAGCGGTTTCAGCTTGGTTTTTCTGATCGCACGCTAGGATTGCAGTTTGATAAGTTGCCCTCATGGCAAAGCGCATCCAGTCGTGGGGCGTTGCAACGTGTGGGAATCTTAAAGCCATCAGGTCACGAGTTTTTTCGTGGTGCGTTGGTTTTTCCGTTCTTCGATGAGCAAGGGCATATTGTTGGAGCATACGGTCGCCGCATTACCCAAAAGTTAAAAGCCTATTCGGTTTATCACGTCCATTGGACTTCGGATGGGATGAGCTTTTTCAATATTGATGCGCTTAAAAAATACAAGCATGTTCTGCTGTGTAAATCGCCGCTGGAAGCAATGTCGCTACTTCAGTTGGGCATCGAGAATGTGATCAGCATTATGGGCGCTAAAAGTTTTTCTGAGGCACATCTTCGCGTTCTACGTTTTTTTAATACGGAATGTATAGGCGTTGTTTTTGACAATGATATCGCGCATCAGAAAATCGCCATCAGTATTGCTGAGCAACTTGCCCCTTTAGGTATTCAAAGTTACAAAGTTTTTTTACCTAATGAAATGGACGTAAATCGTTTTTGTATGGAAGTATCGAATCCCAAAGATGCTTTTATGCAATGCCTGCGCTCGGCAACCAGCATGACAACTTTGCATTAGCGGAGGTAACAGCCATGAGCAGGCGCAGCACTAAATTGGTTATCTGCATTGAGTTCTATGCAGAGGATTGCCTGGCTAGGGGACAAAGTAACTCGACTGTTTACACTAAACGAATATTACTCAAGGCTTTTGCAAAGTGGTGTTTAAGTGAGAATATTCGTTTGGTTACACAGTTGGATTTAAATTCTCTGGAAGATTATCGACGGTTTTTAAGCTCTTATCGCAAAGCGCGTGATGGAGCACCGTTAAATCTAGCTACGCAACGTATGCGTCTCATGGCTGTCACCGGCTTTTTAGAACGGCTTTACTACTTCAGCATTATCAAATCGGATTTCTTCGCTTATTTCAAATTGCCAAAGGTCAACCGACGATTACCAGTTGATGTTCCTGATGAAGTTGAAATGGAGCAAGTACTTCGGCAGGCGATGACCAGGGGGAAAATGGCGGTGCGGGATCGTGCGATTCTGGAAGTTTATTACGCTACTGGTGTTCGCCGCACCGAGTTGGCTAATCTGGATATCAAAGACGTTGATTTCAAGCATCAACTGGTCACTGTGCGCAAAGGTAAGGGCAGCTTGGATCGAAGGGTGCCTATTGCTACCAGAGCTCTTAACTGGGTTCGGCAATATCTAAAAGAGCTTCGTCCAAGCCTTCAGAGCCTGGATTCCGGAGATGCATTATTCCTGGGGGCTACGGGTAAGCGAATTCGGCCAAGTAAGCTCTCGGATATGGTCAGCGAATGTGTGCAACGGTCGGGTGTTGGTAAGTCCGGTTCCTGCCATCTTTTCCGTCATGCAGCAGCTACGGCCATGCTGAGGAATGGAGCTGATATTCGCTATGTACAGGAGATGCTTGGGCACCTGGATATCACCAGTACCCAAATTTATACCCGAGTGACCGTAATGGATCTGGCCAGGGTGTATAACGATACACACCCAGCTGCCAGAAACTAAATATCAATATTTTTGATTGCATCGTGTGGGGCACAAGCATGTCTGCATTGAATCAGTTGAAGCGGAAATTAAAGCCGGGTCAGGTATATCGCAGAGCCGATCTGGCGCAGTGGAGCAATGCCGTTGATCGCCATTTGAAGCAGTTGGTAAAGGATGGAGCCTTGCAGAAGGTTTATCAGGGGGTGTATGCCTGCCCCAAGAAAACGTCATTTGGTAAAGCTGCGCCAGAGGATTGCAAACTGGTCGAAGCCTTCTTAAAAACAGACGATTTTTTATTGTTTTCCCCGAATGCCTACAATTCGTTAGGGGTTGGTACAACACAGCTCTATAACGAGCAGATCGTCTACAACCGGAAACGTCACGGTAAGTTCAAGCTGGGTAACCGTACCTTCAGCTTTCGGGTGAAACCTTACTTCCCTGAAGAGCTTTCAAAAGAATTCCTGTTGGTCGATTTAGTAAACAATATAAGCAGATTGGCAGAAGAGCAGGATGCTGTCTTGGGGCACATCAGTAAGGTAGCTGCCAGCATGGATGCCTCAACCTTAAAGAAAGAGGCTCGGCGTTATGGCGGAGCTAAAGCCAAGAAATTCTTCATATCACTCAATGACAAGGCCTGAAATGGCTGTTGGCTCACTGTTGTTCCGCCACAAAAGGTCTAGTCAGGGACAAATCCTCATAAGTATCTACATTAATCCTGACATTAATACCCTTGTAAGCCTTGTAAATACTGGACTAGAATAAGATCACTATACCTAATTAATGTCAGGATTATCGCCATGTCAGTCGCCCAGAAGGTACTAGCCCGGCTAAATCGTATACAGCGCGGCGTCCCTTTCCCCATCGACAGCTTTTATGAGCTGGGTAGCGAGACGTCTGTACAGAAGTCCTTTAGCCGTTTGGTTAAGGAGGGTGTTGTCGCTCGGGTATCCAAGGGCTTCTATGCTCGCCCCAAACCTCTACCAAGTCTGCCAAGTATCAAAACTACTGCTAGCGCTAATGAGGTTGCCCGTGCCTGGGCCAAAAAGCATGGTTACAAGCTGGTGAGCCAGGGGTTGGAATCTGCCTATCGCTTGGGGTTTCAAACCCAGGCTCCAATGAAAGCTGTTTACTGGAGTGATGGGCCCAGTCGTCGCTTTAAAGTGGGCAATGAAATTGTTGAAGTAAAACACCGGTCTCCCGTTCAGTTGCGTTGGGAGGGGAAGCCGGAAGGTGCTTTGTTGCGCGGGCTTTCAGTTACACCGGCAGAAGCAGTTGAAATGAATACCTTAACAACGGCATTTAAACGTTTGTCACTTACTGGCTCGAAAGCAAAGTTGGTTATTCATAAATTACTTGAATCTCCGTTGCCGAAGCCTTGGCAAATGAAGCTGGAATCTTTTGAGCGGACTCTCACCCAGTGAATATTTTTGATTTTTATAAAGATCCCGCCAAACACAATGAGCTGGGTGAAATTTTAACGTTAGGTGCGCAACGTCACCAATATGGGCTTGCCAGCAATTTTCTGGAAAAGGACATTTGGGTAACTGAAATTTTACGATTGTTGTTTGATGAGGGTTTGCTTGGAAATTACAGCACTGCATTCAAGGGTGGGACTGCATTAAGCAAATGTTGGAATGCCATTCAGCGTTTCTCTGAAGATATTGATCTATCCATTCATTGGGCGGATCTGGCAGGAGCCGAGGATGAGGCGGAAGCGTGGGAGAAATCCAATAGCACGTCCAGTCAGCAGAAAAAGTTTCGAGATAAGCAAAGCAAATTATTAACACAATGGTCGGAAGCGTTAGTTAACCGTTTAAATAATCGATTTGCTGCGTATGGAATAGAAGGATTGGTTGCAGAATTAGACCTGGATTCCAAGGGCGAGAAAATTAATATTCGCTACCCGCGACTTGCGAAGGATATAAACAATTACCAATTGGATTATATCCTCCTTGAATTCGGTGGCAGAAATCGTGGCCGCCCCACTGTCGTCAAGCAAGTGGATACATATCTCAGTGAAATTGCTGAGCTTGCAGCATTGAAGTTACCGGCTGCAAAGGTTCAAGCTTATGATCCAGCCTATATTCTGTGGGAAAAGCTAACAGCGCTACATCAGTTTTGCACACAAACTAGCGAACCTAATCCAAGCAGGCTATCGCGTCATTGGTATGACGTTGACTGCTTGTTGCGGCAAAATTTCGCTGATCCTATCCAAAGTAGGCAGGCAATGTTAGATGTTATCGAAATGAAATCTAACCGGTGGGCGACTGCTGGCGTTGATTACGAAAAAATTGCTACAGGAAAATTAGTTTTGATTCCAGATGAAGGTCGCCTTTTATCCATAGCTAAAGATCATGAAGAAGCTTTAGGTGGGGGTATGTTTTTTGGACAGACGGATAAATTTGAGGATGTAATTAATCGGTTAACTATTTTTGAAAATTCAATAAATAAAAATGTTAATTAAGTACTTCAATCAGTGTAATTGTTGCCGAGAGAAAAGATGGCGCATTATTTGAGTTTATTCAGTGGCTGTGGTGGGTTCGATTACGGATTCTCCAAATACTTTGATTGTATTGGAGCTTACGATTTTGAGAAAAGTGCAGTTGAAACGTTTTCAAAGAATTTTAAGAAAAATATATATCTACATGATCTGACCGATCTAAATTTGCCCAATTTAAAACAAGCAAAGAAAGCAGATATATTGCTTTCTGGCTCCCCTTGCCAAGGGTTTTCAACCGTTGGGAAACGTGATCTTGATGATCCTAGAAATCATTTACTGTTCACTGCACCTGACATGGCTGAACGAGTTAACCCCAAAGTCGTAGTGTGTGAAAATGTGCCAGCTGTAAAATCTGGACTGCACGCTCAATATTGGAGCAAATTGATAAAGCGCTTTCATGGTTTGGGATATAACACGGAAGAGTTTGTTTACAATTTTTATGACCACGGAATTGCCCAGATGAGGAAAAGGATATTTTTGATCGCGTACAAAGGAAAAAAGGTAGACCGAGAACTTTTGATGATACCTGAAAAAACTAAAATTCATTTGGGTGATGTAATTACGGGAGTTGACAAACATGCAGATCATATTTATCGAAAGCTGGAAAAAGAAACAGATTTAATGATTGCAAAAAAAATAAAGCCTGGGCAGAAATTGTCAAATGTGAGATCAGGGCCGGCTTCTGTTCATAGTTGGGAAATCCCAGATGTTTTTGGGGATGTTTCGATTTCAGAAAAGAAGCTTTTAGAAAGCATAATTTCCATAAGACGCAGATGTCGTGTACGAGATACCGGAGATGCTGATCCCGTTACAATCGATGTTCTCGAAAAGCACTATCCTCATTCATTCAGAAGTGATCTAAAAGCTTTATTAAAAAAGGGCTATCTTATTGAAAAATCGACTGGTTATTTTGATTTATGTGGCACTTTTAATGGCAAATACCGGCGATTAAAATTAGATGAGCCCTCTTTTACCGTGGATACTAACTTCGGTAATCCTAGGTATTTTTTACATCCTACTGAGCACAGGGGCTTCTCTATTAGAGAGGCTGCAAGGATTCAGAGTTTTCCTGATGATTTTATATTCGAAGGTAATATTTCACAGAAATTCAAAATGATAGGAAATGCAGTCCCTCCTTTGATATCTGAACAAATTGCTCATTCAGTTTATGAAGTTTTTTTTGGAGGTAAATAAAAATGATAAAAGGTGATACTTTTTTATCTCTCATAAATGACGATCAGGAAAGCGGGCAATTATTTAAAAATTATCAGTTCATTGAATATTTAGAAGAGCGTCTATTTAGAAAATATGAGCCGACGAAGGCGCCTGGCCTCCAATTCTTTAATCGTATGGATGAATGGCTTAAAAATGTTGCATCAACTGAGCATCAAATAGTTCTATATAAGTTAATTTCGAAAATATTTTTTGTTGGTGAGGAGGAGTTTAATGCTTTATATAGAGTGGCTTTTAATGAAGTAATTATCCCATGGATAATAGAGGGGGCTAACTTAAAGTTTAATGCTCCTGATTTTGAACTAATTGTCCACTTCCCCATTAATGAGACATTTCTAAACTAGAGCTTTCCAGTTTTGTTCGGTAAGCCGAAGGCGGTAGATCGCCAAGACTTTCATGAGTTCTTTCTTCGTTGTAATCCACTCGCCAAAACCAGGCCATCTCTCGTACTTGTGTTAATGATTCAAATAAATACGCATTCAAAAACTCTCTCCGGAAAGAACCGTTGAAACGCTCAACAAAACCATTTTGCTGCGACTTGCCCGGCTGGATATAAACAAGCTTGATATCATTTTCTTCGCACCAATCCGTTAACCTCACCGATATCAGCTCAGGTCCATTATCGACACGTAATTGTGTTGGCAATCCGCGTTCAACCTTGAGTTGCTCCAACGTGCGAACCACCCGCTCAGCCGGTAATGATGTATCTATTTCAATGGCCAAACACTCACGCGTTCCTTCATCCAGAATATTCAATGTGCGAAAACGTTTACCGCAATACAAGCTATCGTGCATAAAATCTAATGCCCATTGGTGATTGGCTTGCGCAACAACAACCAACGGCTGAACGATTCGCTTGGGTAATACACGCTTAACACGACGCTTCAAGTTCAATCCTATTTGGCAGTACACACGATATACGCGCTTTTGATTAAACGGATAACCTTTGTGGCGAATGCGCCCGTAGCATTTCCAGAAACCCGCTTGCGGTGAACGTTTTAGTTCGTCGTTAATCGCATCAATGACAGCAGCATCCTGTTTACGCCAGTCACGTTCGGGACGGTAGTAACTGGCTCGACTGAGATCGGCAAGTTTGCATGCACTGGCAATATCAATACCGCGTTCAACCAGGGATTGCGCACAGGCTTTTTTCTCTGCTGTCACCAACCCTTTTTTTCAAATAATTCCTTCATCGCCTGGTTTTGAAGACTGACATCGGCAAACATTTTTTTCAGCTTGGCGTTTTCTTCTTCAAGCTCACGCATGCGTTTGAGTTCAGAGGTATCCATACCGCCGTATTTTGATTTCCAGTTGTAGTAAGTCGCATTGCTAATACCGTGCTTACGGCAAGCCGCTTCCACTTTCATTCCTGCATCCACTTCTTTAAGGATGCTGAATATCCGGGTTTCGGTAAATCGTGATTTTTTCATAGTAGCCTCCTGAGGTAATAGTCTCAGAAAACTCCAGTTATGTCCGTCTCAGGATAGGGGAAGTGGACATAATCATAACTAAAAATATATCTGAAACTTGGTTCTGCCCTATAACTGACAGTTTGAGAATTAGCGCTTTTTATCATGTCAATAATATACAGGGAAAAGAGTACAGACCTGACTGGAGAAGTCTAAGAATGTTCGCTGATAAGGAGCGCATTAAAAAATATATATTGGACTCAGGCATAAAAAGGCTAGTGTTATTGGAAGATTTTGTTGGAAGCGGCGGACAAGTATCTGAGACTTTAGCTTTTGTAGAATCTTTAGAGTTAGGTATAGATGTAATTGTTGTGCCACTAGTTATCTGTCCAAAAGGAGATGAAAAAATATCAGGAATGCTTAAAGGAAGCGTAACGATGAGTTACAAGCCGGTGTTAAGAATTCCCTCCAGTGAAATATTTACTGTAGATGAGTCAGTGGATGAGAATACTTGTATTACAGAAGTTAGAGCAATCAATGCTGAATATAGTAATAGGATGGGTTTGGATTTTAATGTGGATGATGCTGAAAAAATTAAAATAGGAACCTTTGGCTATAAAAATACCGGAGCGTTAATTGTGATGTATTCAAATTGTCCTAACAATACATTAGCGCTTATTCATCGATCCAATGATGATAATTGGAAGCCGCTGTTTCCTAGATCTGAGAGGTTTAAAATATGAGCTGGATAAAAAATCCATTTTCGGAATTATATCCTACTGAAAGAATCGACGAGGATGAATTCGTTGGTCTATTCAGTTCCAGTCTTGTTAATAGCGCCACTAACTTATATGGCAAAGGAAATACAATTCTTGAGGGGGTCCAGGGTAGCGGGAAAAGTATGTTATTGGCCCTGCTGAAGCCCGAGATTAGACTTGCATATGCCAAAAATAATGAGAAATTTCCGATTCCCCAAAGATTTAGTAATTTTATTTCCTGTGGTATCAATTTAACTCAGGACGGAGCAAAGAGCTTCTCAAATTTGCGTCCAGGTAAAAATATTAGGGAATGGCAGCATGATTTGCCTTGGTACTTTTCAGACTATTTCAACTTTGTCGTAATAAAGGATTTGTTAAAATCATTGAAGGTTTATGAAAATAAAAGTCGGGAAGACTTATTCGGTTTGCAGTTTTCTGCGGGAAATGAGTGTCTAAATTTATTTGCAAAAACTCTAGCGAAAAATGATTGCTGGTTTGGCTATTTAGATGGTGTTGAGAACTTTGACGAATTAAAGGAGAAGGTGGAGGATAGGCTTCGTGAATATAGATTGCTTTTAAGTTTAAATCGGAAAGAGCCAAACGAAACAATTAGCAAAACTAAAACAATGATAGCTGTTCCGATATTTGAAGCAGCGGAATGCCTTAAAAAGGTGGGAATAATCAGTGAAGAAGTCAACTTTATTGTATACATTGATCAGTATGAAGAGCTTGATCATATGTGCCTTGATGAGAATGATATTTTAAGCGGCTTTAGGAAAATTATAAATCAAGCTCTTCACTCTAGGGATGATAGGGTTTCATTTAAAATTGGTACTAGGGGATACGCATGGAAACATAATCGAGATGTATATGATTCATTTGTAAAAATAGAGGAAGGTAGAGATTATAGTGTTATAAATATTTATGAGCTTTTAAGAAAAAAAGAACATACGAATAGTAAGTTATTTAAAAGTTTATGCAATGAAGTTTTCGAAAAAAGACTAAATAGGGCAAACATTGCTATTCCAAAAGGGCGCGATGCTTTTAGCTATGTTTTCGGGCGAACCCCTACTGGAGAAGAAAAAGCTCGTATATATGCAGGGGATAAGTCCTCGCAGGTAATCAAGTTGGATGCATCGTGGCCGGTGAGTTGGAAAGAGTTTTTGATTGATCTATCTGTTGAGCATCCTTTATCAGCTCATCTTGGTGCTGCATGGGCTCGCCAACGGGGAAAGTCTGACGTAGTTAATAAAATACCATCAAAAGTTGACCTTCCTTGGGAATCTGAAGAAAAAAAATATTGGAAAAAAGAACGTGTCCAACAATCGCTTGCTCAAATCGCATCCAATCGAAAGCAAGCAATCTTATTATTTGGCGAGCAGGATATTATAGGTGTAAGTGGCGCTAACATTTTAGCTTTCTTAACAATATGCCAGAAAATATGGGCAATCTATATTGCTAACTCGACACGCCTACAGCATGAATTAAGTGATTTGCCTGAAAATTTGAATAGAAATATTCAGAGCGCAGGCATCAAAGAAGCTAGTAGAACTTGGTATGAAAAAATTTCTGAGCTGCCGAAAGGTGAGGAGCGGAAAAAATTTGTAACCCG
Organism: Cellvibrionaceae bacterium; assembly: GCA_021151825.1. Taxonomy (GTDB): domain Bacteria; phylum Pseudomonadota; class Gammaproteobacteria; order Pseudomonadales; family Cellvibrionaceae; genus Cellvibrio. The sequence goes on along the minus strand of JAGKWQ010000001.1, from coordinate 754,355 downwards.
GCTTGGTTTATATCTCTATAAGCAATATATAAATGATCTGGCAATGTCTAACCCGGGAAAAACAGGCGTATCTCTAGCTATTGATGACTTAAATGAAAGTTACCCTCTGTTAAAAATGCTTGATGAATGTACAGATTTTTCAGTTCTTGACAAGAAAGATCATACTACAAAGTTAAATGATAAAAGGCCAAGGTTTAAATATTACATAGAGCCAATATTGTGTCCAATATTTAAACTCCCATTTCAACAAACTAAAGAGCCGGCTTATTTCAGTCCTAGCGAGCTATTAACTTTAATCGATAAAGATTATATGGAAAGTAATGATCATCATCAGCTAGGTTTAGGGTTTTGATCATGAAAAAATATCGCCCTTGGGGTCAAGCAAATTGGGTTCTTGATCATAGTACATTAACAGATGACATTATTTTTATTGGCTGCCTGTCTACTGAGATTAGATGCGTAGAGGCCGCCAAGCTCCTAAATAATAAATATCCTGAAGATGTTAATTATGAGTTTTTGATCATTGATGATCCAATATTACATAACCCTGATATTACAAATAAAAAAATTGATTTGTCGCGAGAGTCTTTGGAATCTGGTGGTGAATTAAGATGCAATTATAAAAAATTCGATTTGATATGCGCGCCATTTGATATCTATGATTATTTCAGTGATCTTTCCTCGAAGGGGGGCACGATAATTTTAGATATAACTTGCATGCCAAAGAGATTCTTTTTTATTGCTGTCAAGGTGATTATTGAAGCAAAAATAAAGAACTTCATGGTTACTTACTCTAGACCTGAAAAATATTGTGATAATGGAGAATTGGCATCTAATCCTGATGAATTGGATGCGCTTCCTTTTTTTGATGGTGATTTACCTAAAGAAAAACAAGAAAATTTGGTTTTAAGTATTGGTCATTCAGAACTGGGGCTCATAGGTGCATTAGAGGAAACTGCGCCAAGATTGAATTTACACGTATTATTTCCTTTTCCTCCTGGCCCGCCTAGCATTGAAAAAAATTGGCGATTTATGCAGGGGGTAAAGAGATTGGGATTTTCTAATCAGCCAGTCGATCCCATTCGAGTATCTGCCACCAATGTATCAGATGCATTTGACTACATGGTAAGCATCACTAAATCTCATCCGACATTATTGGCCCCCTATGGGCCAAAACCCACATCCCTAGCAATGTGTCTTTTTGCTCTTAAGTCAAACTCTAAGGTCGTTTACACTCAACCAAGAAGTTACAATCCATATTATTCGGAAGGTATAGGAATTACCGAGTCTGGAAAGTTAGCCATCTATGCTTATTGGATAAACATAGATGGGGAGAATCTATATTTTTAAATACTACTTAATAAAGTATATTTCTCAGAAAAGGATTTTCTGAGGATTAGTTTACAACTACTTCCGGGATTATGACCCGTCCATTGGGAGGTATATTGAGAGTGATCCGATTGGATTGGAGGGTGGGATAAATACTTATGGGTATGCATATCAAAATCCCATTAATTATTTTGATCCCGATGGTCGCTTCGTTTGGTTTGGCATTCCTGCATATATTTGGATTGCTGGTGGTGCATCGGTAGGTGCTGGCGCAGCTTGTGTTGCTACGAACTGTGGACAAGCAGCGGTAGATGCAATGGCTGCCATCCCGTGGGAAAAACCTGAAAGAACTCCAGAAAATGAGGCTCAGGCGGATGCAGAGCATGATGTGTATAAGAATTTTTGTAATTCTCCCCCTCAGCAAACTGGAAATATGTGCAAAGACAGAAGAAATTATATTAAATGGTTACAGCAGTGTAGAAATTTAAGACAGTCTTGGGATGATAAATGGTTTCCTGGTCGTCATGCTGACGATATTGCAGGACTTGATCGGGCGATAAAAGATGAAATTAGAAAATACAATAATTCTTGGTCATGTAAAGAGGAGCCATTAGATTGTGAATAAAAATTTTCTTATGGTGCCATCGGATGTTGATTGGGGTGATCTCTCTGATAGAGATATTGCTTATTCTTATGAATACTTCGGTGGAAGATCAAATTCTGACATGCAGGCAGAGTATAAAAAAAATATTAATGAGCGATGTATTAATTTAAAGTGGATGCCTGAAACTGTATTCAAATATTACATCTATGGGCTTAAAGATTTTATTGAAACAGCAGACTTTGGATTATTTGCAAAAACTAGTTCAGTTCAATGGCTTTTTGATATTTTTTCTGAGAAAGCAAAGTTACAGGAAGATGTAATCAAGGGGGTTTTTCCAGACTTCCAGGATCTGATGGAACTTATTATAGATAATTACCAAGATTATGAGTTGGATATAGAGTCTCGAGATGATATGCAGAAAAAGCTTAAAATTATTAAATTAAATTTAGTTTAAATGCGAGTGCTTGCCTTCAGGCTGTGGATGCGTGTTGGTCTGTGAATGCGGCACTAGTTCTAAATCTGCGTTATTTGGTGCTTTTTATTCAATCACGTGAGGCCTTGTTTCGAGTTGAGATGAACGGAATTTAAGGTTAAGCACGGCTGAGAATGAAAAAAGATAACTGCGGTAATTAATCTATGAACAGTAAAACTCCACAGCTATTCGAATGGGAAAATTATCAAGCTGATTTTGATGTTAGATCAGCCTTCGATAATTTTTATGGATTGTCATTTGAGGAGGCTAAGCGATTATGTAGATCAGATCCTCTTTCAAGTTTTACTGATTTGCGTTTTATGCCGATAAAGCCGTTTCAATTTTATTTTTTGGCTTATAAAGATATCTTTCTCACAGGAACAATAGATGAAATGTCGATAGCTTCTGCTACAGAATGCTTTTTAACTTTAATAGATATGAAGTTGAATGATGCCCCTGATTACATTTTACCTATTTGGAATGAGGTGGTTCCTGCATTGGAGTTCATTGCGCAAAATCAGGCTGCTTACAAAGCGACAGAGCATATATATGGAGATTTTCAGGAGCGTGTTGCAGGAATCATGAAAAAGAAAGATCTTATTGGTGTATAGGTTGGAGAGAAAACAACCACAGAGACTAAATCTCCAAGCCCGGTTAATGCCGGGCTTTTTATACCTGCTCGAAAAATTGGTCAATCTCACCAGTAGCCTGGCTACACTTTTCCGGTTTCAGTGGTCAGTCACTGCCAGCAGATTGGTTAATTAAGTCCAGCCCACGCAAATGCAGATACTGCCCATTTTGAGCTATATCAGCTTGATAATGCCATTTATGTATAACTCTTGTAGGTAGGGTGTAAGTTCATTTGGGGTAGGTCCATCAGGTTTCTGCTGCCACGAGAAAACTTCGGGTATGGTAAAGCTCCCTGATTTAGATGCGAGACGCTGTAGAATCGGAGTGAATGTGGCCGGAAATTTAAGCACGCCATTATCGCAAGGTACAATCACATTATTCCGTGTTTCAATAAAACGCAGTGATGATACTGCAACGCAAAATTGTTGGCTCGGTGACACTTCGGGTATCGACAACATTGGAGCGGGTTGCCATCCTGTATACGGATTATGTGTTAATGAGTTCAGCCAGGATTCCGTTAATGCATCCGGACTATCTAGAGCTGCCAGCGCCATTTTATGAAACTCATCAAGGCGATCACGCATGTATGTTGAAATTGTCTGTGGCATATTTCCTTGAATTTTTTCTACTGTAGCAGGCGGACCTCCTCGCCAATGTTCGTTTGAAGCTGCGAAGTCTTTAAGTAGAGGAACCAACTGGTCGAGGAGATTTCGAGGAGCAAAATAAAGATTTAGTGCTAATGAAACACCGATGCCACGAGCAGAATGCCAGGCTCCAGCAGGAAGGCAGAGTAAATCCCCAGGGTTTAACTCCACTTCGCGAAATTCCATTTCAGTGGGCAATTTTCCAACATCCGATTCGGTTTGCCCTTCTTGGAATACTGTGTTGATGTCAGGCCAGGCTTTTGCCGGTTCTATAGAAAATTTCCACCGTTTTTTCCCTGCAATCTGGAGTGTGGTAGCAACTCTTTTATCATAGTGCATGGGTAATCCCGATCCGTCCGGTGAGATATAACAATTTACACCTACGGTGCCGGTAAAATTAAATTGCGCGCGAATTGCTTCTGCCCATCGGGCAAGAATTGGATCGGCCATGTGAATGTTGGTAATGCAAATCGTTGCACCGGCGTTGAACAACTCGCTTACCTGATTATGCTGCGCTTCAATCATCCGTCGCGAGCTTCCTGAATCTTCTCCGCCAGTAAATGATGCGGTTATGTTGTAGCGTCGGTCCCGGATTTTTTCTCCTCTCAAAAGAGCTTGTTTCAATCGCCCCCAACTGAAAATATGATCGAATTTTTTGGGGTGGCCTTCTACGTTCAGTGAAATACGTGAGAAATAGGAGTTTACAAATTCTTCGCAAACTATTGGGTTTATAAGCTCCTGAAGTTCGCGGCCATTCAAGGCCGCAGGTGCATGAGATTTGTCAGAAGAATCAGAATCGAGTAGTGAATTAAAGTCTGTTATTTTCATTGGTTATTTCTCCTTAAGATAATTATTTTTGCTTATTCCCGTGTTCTCTTCGCAAGAAAACTGATGTGTTTTAATGGTGGCTCACTAGCCTGTCGAGCAGGGATTATTATATTAATTTCTTTAAATAACGAAGGAAATGGTCAGGTCACGCGTCTCATTCCCGTGTTTGTATTACCGAATGCATCAATTTCTTAAGCTTACTGTTAACTGGTGAACTAGTCTACAATCTCACTGTGTGACGAGGCTAGTCTCCTGAATGGATAGGCCCTCGTTCGGCGGTAAACATATGCCGGGTCAGCGGTATAGGTGGTTGCGATGCTGGCGAAATTTATAGTCTGCCTGATAGTAGGCGTTGTGAGTGCAATGACGATCAAGCTGGAGAAGATCTACCTGTATTGACATCATGCATGACCTCAGGCAGGTGAAATATTTTTTATTTTTTTGAGGGGCACACCAAAATAAAAATATAATTGTGTCGGAAGAAATCTTTTAAACCAGGCGAAAGAACAGCATAATTGAGTTCCGTATTGGTAATTAAGATTGTCAGGGCTTCATATGACTTACAATTTCAATATTCAGATACTGCCAAAATAAAAACTTACTCATGAACTAATTCCAATAAAAATTTCACTTTTTACTAGGTAGTTGGCGTAATTTTCCAGGACAACTTGTGAAAACTAATTCGTACCCTCCATTTCAGCTTAAAAGTCTTGTGCAGTATTGGCGAAATACGCTCGCAGATGAAGATCTTATGGGGTTGGATGCGTCTGATTTTCCCGTAAGAACTATTGCAAACGTAATTCACTCGGGCGTGTTGGATAAAGACTCTGTCAGCAGACTCCAACAGATTTGGAGTGAAAGCAAAAAGCAGGCTATTTGGAATCAAACAGCAGCTGATGTCGCATCAAGTGATGATGATTCAATACCAATAATAATTTTAGGACGAGGCTTTGTTCCCAGGCATGAGCATGGAAAAGTGATCGCAGCTAAAAACTCATCTGCATCTTATTACACGTTGCATATCCCGGCCTCAATAAATTCTTCTGGCACGCTTACCTACTCTGAACTTTCAGTGCCTTGGATTGGGCGACAATATTTGTATCCTAACGAAGAAACTGATGAAAATACGCCGTTAATCGGTGATGTATCTGTATATGACGATTGGCTGAATAAAAATCCGTTAGGCGAGTTATCCTGGGCAGAATTCATGACGTGGTGTGATGAATTATGTCAGCATGTTATGGGTGAAAAAATACCTGCAGGATTTATAGCGTTATCAGATTTTCGTATAGATATTTCTAAATCAATAAAAAATACTTCTCGATCTCTCTGCCAGCTTTATGATGCGCTTCAACAGGAAAAACAGTTTCCTGCTTTATTTAGTCGCATATGTCATGGGCGTGAAGGGCATACACATGTTGATTCTGATTTGCGTATCAGAAAACTTGCGGCAGCTCGTGGAACTATGAGTACTGCCTATGGTTTGGCAAATAGTCAAGCCGATGCAATTGCTGCATATAAAGAGATGACGGTGGGGAACGTACTTGCTGTTAATGGACCTCCCGGTACAGGAAAAACAACTTTATTACAAAGTATTATTGCTTCCGAAGTTGTGTCCACGGCAATGAAAGGCGGTTTGCCCGCAGTAATTGTTGGCGTGTCCACCAACAATAGGGCTGTGGTTAATATCAACCGCAGTTTGAATGAAATTTTTCGAGAAAATCCAGGTTCATCATTATTTATATGGGCTCAGCGATGGATTGGAAATGCTAATACTTACGGCCTTTATTTGCCTGCTGGCGAAGATAAAATTAATGAAGCAAAAAACAATGGCTACAAAATCGCTGTAAAAATCGGTCAAAAATGGACCGGTTTCCCTGAGTGCGAAACTAATGCAGAGTATCTGGCAAGCAATAAATTATATTGGGTTAAGCGTTACACGGAGACCTATGGTATAAAACCCGATTCTATAGAAATATGCCTGGATACAATTCGCGCGGATCTTCAGGGCATCAATCAGAAAATAATGAAAATTCAAAATTGCCTTGAAGCGTACCAGGTAATTTCAAATTGGTGGCACATTACGGCGCGAGGTTTAACTCCAGAAATTTATATAGAAAAGGAAGATAAATGTCTTTCTTCTGCCATATATCAAATAAAAACTGCTGTAAATGAGCTATATGAAATTTACAAAAATGCAAAAGAAAACCGCGATTTATTGCACTCAAATTCTATTGCCGCTGCAGAAGAATTTAAAAAATCCTATGAAGCCCAGCAGGCGTATATTCGCACCTTAATGGGTGTTAAATCGCAAATAAATGCTGCGTGTGCTCCTCATGGTTTATTGGAATCATTTGCTGAAATATTTCAGTTTTCCCGAAAGCTATTCAATTACAGACGAATTGCCCGAATTTTTTCTGTCGCAGCACGCGAACCGTTGATTAACTCTTTATTTGAAAAAGAAATACATAGTAATGAACCAATGATATGGCTTGATCGGTCTGATCAAATTGTGAAAGCTGCATCCGCTAAGCTATCTCAGCTCGCCAATGATCAAAATATTACGGCGAAAGTTTTTAGTGAAGAGGTTGCAAAAGCGGATAGTAATTTGCAAACAGCTACCAAAAATCATCACTTGATGAATCAAAATCTGGAAAAGGAAAACCAAAATAGAATTTCACGGCTACGAGTATTGGCGGAAAAATCTCAGGAGCTTGGGATCAAGAAAGCTGAACTGGAGAGCACCTATGAAAGACTAAGGCACCTTTCGGTGACTGAATTTTTAGTTGATGAGAAAAAAATCGATCCCCCGGAGGTTCCTCCATCTGTCAAAGATTTTGATAGTCTCCTTGATATGACGTGGCGGCATATGGCCTTTCAAAAGGCAATGCGTTATTGGGAAGGGCGTTGGATATTAGAAGCTGAGGCTGTTCAGGAGGGCAGAATAAGTACTAACAATGGCCGAACAGCAACTGAAGCACGATTCCGTCGGTGGTGTATGTTGACACCTTGTTTAATTATGACAGCTCACTCATTACCTAAATATTTTCGTTTTACGTCGAAAGATCAAAATGATAAATTTATTTCGAGTTTTTTATTTGATTATATCGATCTGTTAATTATGGATGAAGCGGGACAAGTTGCCCCGCATGTGGGTGCTGCGGTTTTTGCATTGGCGAGCAGAGCAATTGTGGTGGGCGACATTTACCAAATTGAACCCTTTAGTCGATTAACTCAAGGGACGGATCGTGCTAATTCTATTCGCGCTGGTTTGTCAGATTTGTGGCGTGATGGTGAGCCTGCAACTCCTCATCTGGTGAGCGATCCTGGTACTGGTGCTCCGCAAGGCAGTGTTATGCGTCTCGCGCAAATGGCAACTATGTCAGTCTCTCCCGGCACAGAAAAAGAGCCGGGTATATTCTTGTCTGAACATCGGCGGTGCCGCGCGGAAATTGTCAAATACTGCAATGAGCTAATTTATCAGGGGCGCTTGCAACCCTTAAGTTCCCCAAGAAAGAAAGAGCCTCCGCTGCGTCCACTAATGTGGGCGCATGTAAGAGGTTTCGTAAAAAATGTAGGGGGTAGCCGAACAAACTCCCCGGAGGCTAATTCCATAGCAGAGTGGATTGTTAATAATGCTGAGGCATGGTGCCTTCATTATGAAAAACCCATTGAGGATATTGTTGCCGTCATAACGCCTTTTAATCCGCAAGCGGCATTAATAAGTAAAGCGTTATCTCTACGAGGAAAGCAATACACAAAAATAACTGTAGGCACAGTGCATAGCCTTCAGGGCGCGGAAAAACCAATTGTAGTTTTCTCGCCAACCTATAACGCTGATACAGTTAAAGGTATGTTCTTCGACCATAAACCAAACATGTTGAACGTAGCTGTTTCCCGTGCAAAAGATTCGTTTGTAGTGATTGGTGATATGAGATTGTTCCGAAATAAAGGGCGATCACCTTCATCAATTTTAGGAGAAATGCTGTTTGTTGATGCGCGAAATGAATTGTCCGATGTAGATGGAAATCATCGTTTCAGTCGCGAACTGTTAGTGAATGCAGAGCGTATATCAACACTTGAGCGGCACCGTAATGTGTTACGCAGCGCTCTCCTTGAGTCATCTCGCAATCAAATAATTCTTATTGCCTCTCCCTGGATTACAACCAAGGCTATCAGGGATGATGATCTTGCCGCACTAATTGCAGAGGCTGTTGAACAACGAGGGGCTCGAATATTGATTGTGGTGGACCGAGAACTTTCAGTACGTACTCCGGAACATTGTGGCAAAGAGGCTCTTGCGATAATGCAAAAAGCAGGCGCGACTATTAATCTGATTGCTAACATGCATAACAAAACATTAATTATTGGTTCATCGGAAATTATCGAGGGTTCATTTAATTGGTTGTCTGCGCAAAGAAACAAAGGAGATAAGTATATAAGGCATGAAGTATCCTGGAGGATTACCGGGAAAAATGCTCCTGTATCGATTCGTTCTGCACTTGAAGAGTTTGGAAAACTTGGGGTTGAAATTTAGTTATCTTATCCGTCGCCATAAGCGGGTATGAGATAGCTTGAAACCCTATCCCATTCAACTTGGATGTCAGTCATTTTTTTGCAAGCCCACTGGCACTTATTGCCACAACTAATAATATTTTGGAAATTGCATATTTCCAACTCACTTTTCCAGTGACCAACTGACTTTCAGTTTGGCGTTATATCTTCAGCCTTATACAAATGACACGAAATAATCTTTATGTATTTTTAGGTGACAAATAAGGCCTCAAATCATACTTCCCTATTACCTAAGTTCTAAGCCCGTGTTATAAAATGATTAAAATTATAATACTTATAATTTTAATCATTTTTAAAGGGCAGCTTCATCTACAACTCACATTTTCAATATTAAGGCGCCACGCTTGATGTATATCATCGAGAGTGGGTAGGTATTTTTCACAATAAAATTTAAAGCGATTGGAAGGCACTGCAAAGGGGTTTTAAAACGCGAGTATTAGTTAAGGACCGGCCTGCAAAATATTTGACCCACTATTTTGTAATGTTAAATCATAAGGGAAAAGGAACCCGGGTTATATAAATCAAACTGGAGAAACTCAATGCGTAAAAAAATAATATTGGTTGTTGGTTCTGTTATTTCTTTTGTTGCAGTTAAAGCGCTGGCGGCGACTTTATTGGCGGCCCCTGGTTACGTTGCTTCCGGGTGCTCATGGAATTACTTGGGGGGAGGATATTATTCACCGGTAAGTGTTAGCGTGCATGGGCTTTTTTGTAACGGTGCTGGCCCTATTTTGGTTAAGCAGGTTGTCACCCAACCAACAGGATATGCAGAATGCACGCTGCATCAATCAGCAAGCCCCGATCTTTATACTTATTCCAGCCCCTCAACATGTACTAACTATTCGGTTTCCACTAAGTAATTTTCTGCTAATTAACACAAACTCTTTGCGTATGAAGAGTTTGTGTTTGCGATTCAAGGTTTGAGTTTCTGAATTTATTACTTTAAACCTCCCTCTATTGAATTTTCCGTCTCGATTAAAGAATTAAAACTTCAGTGAATTTTTTATTACCATTTCGGCTATTTCTATTTTTTAGTTGGAGTTTTTATATTGTTTTCAGGAGAGTTATGTCTCGGGTACGTTAAAAGTATAGGTTCTACTTTTATTCGTACCTGTTTGAATGGTTTTGTGGCTAAAAAATTACCCTGCTTATCCGGTTTAATTTTCTGATAAATCCGCAAAATATTATTCACAGAATTAAATAATTATTTAATTTTTCTGTTTATTAAATGTTTGTTGCGAGATTTTTAATTTCTTGACTTAAAAACAAACCCTACCTAGCATTTCACGGTCATCAATGCATTAATGTTTTTTTGCAAATTGAAATGACAATAATTTTATAAACGAAAGGAGCCCTCCATGAAATTGTTAAGAGCACTTGTTTCACTGTCTTTTTTCTTTGTTGTAGCCGCAATGTCTATAAATTCTAATGCCGCTACGGTTACTGTAAATTGTAACTGGCAGTTAACGCATGTCACTATTGGGGCTCATGGGCCTTATCATAATTATGTGTGCCACGACAATGGCGTAGTTGTGGCTCAAAGCTATACATATACTGTTTACACGGCGTATGGGGATATCTATACCATGTGCGGTAGCTCAGCGGTTCAGACTGGCTATTCTGTCGCTGACACTAATGCGTGTTTTTCAACCGTTCTGAAAACTATTCCAGATACTCCAACGCAATCTTGCGGCCCTAATGCAGGAAAACTTTACGGGGATGTGTTTGTTAGTGCATACCCACAACAAACACCACAACCTTTCCCTGAAGCTCAGGTAAATGCATTTTGCGGCTCTTGCGGTTACACCACTCAAGTGCTGGGATCTGGCGCTTATGCTGCATCGCTTAGAGTCACATGCAAGCTTTAATGTTTGAATAAAAAATATTCCGCATTATTTAATGCGGAATATTTTTTCTGAAATGAATTGTTCGTGCAGAAAGTAGCCCGTAAGGAGTGAAACGTATTACGGGGTTTTCGTGAGATTGAGTTCCCGTATTGCGCAAGCTTCATATGGGATACGTAATGTAAATAAAGTTCTTATTTCCCCCACATCCAGCGCAATATTTCCGGCAATAAAACGCCGCCGTGTTTGTCGGAATGATCGCCATCTCCCCATACATGTTTTATTTCATAGCGTGCGCCTTTGTCTTTTTTCTCGTCGGCATTTTTGTTGGCCCAAAGAAGCGAGGCTAGCATTTGCTGGTTGGCGAGAAACCAGTTGCCGTGTTCATTATCAAGATCATTGCTGCCATCTTGCAGGAAAATTTTTAGCGGGCGTATTGGTGATTTGCGAATTAAACCAGGATAGAAATCGCCGCCGGGTGTCATAGGTTTGTTGGCGGTGGCAGGTTGGTAACCGATAGAGGTATAGCTGCCGATAATACTGATGACATTGCGAAATGCATCGGGTTTGTTCCAGGCAACAGTAAATGCACAAATTGCGCCGCTGCTGGTGCCGCCAATAATACGATCTTGCGGGTTACTACTGATGGCGTAAGTTTTTTCCAGTTGCGGTAATAATTCTTCCAGCAACATGCGCGCGTAATTATCGTTAAGTGCATCGTATTCCTGTGCGCGATGATCCGGGTTGGACATACCTAAATCATCCGGATACGTCTCACTTACGTTTCCCGGTGTGATAAATAGACCAATTGTGGGAGGGATGGCTTTTTGGTGGATTAAATTATCCAGCACCTCCGGTACGCGTAGTGAGCCGGTAGGATTGGTTGCGCGTTGGCCATCCTGAAATACCAGCAGGTTCAATGGCTTTTGGTGCAGGGTTTCGTAATTTGCCGGTAGATAAACCCAGTAGCGACGCACAGTATTTTTGAAAATCTTGCTGTGGAATTCGTAGGGGCCTTTGAGTGTGCCATTAGGTACACCGATTTGTTGTTGTGAATCGGCGGTGAATTGGTAGTCACCGGGTTTGCGTTGCTCATCCGCATTCGCAAGGTTAAGGCTAAAAAGATTGCCGAGTATTAACAGTGTGGTCAGGAGTTTTTTCATAGTGCAGTGCCTGTGGTGGTTTTTATCTTTATGGATAGAAGGAGCTTATTAAACGGCGTGGAAATTGGCAAAACGGGTGCTGGCTTTATAGCACACAATTGTACGTTGCTTGAGCACATGCTATAAATGACAAGGTTGTCATAAAGGAAAGGCGAAAGGTTTTTCGCATCTTCATCGCTGAAAGAAAATCTGCCGCTACAAGAATAATTCGCGGCATATCGCCCATACAAACAGAACACGGACGCGAACTTCTAGAGAATAAGCGACTTGTGTAGTCCTGCGTTGTGAGTTGACGCATTCAGGTTCGTTGGCAGTGAGTTACCACCCCGGTCCCATTCAGGCCATTTTGGTCTGCGGGTTTCTATTTGCCAAAAATTCCAGTTATTCAAATAACTAATCAATCGCAATAGCTGGTTAATTTTATTGAAGAGGACAGATCAGTGAGAAAATTTCTATCAACCGTCTATCTATCAACTGCTGCGGGTATTTGCCTGCTGGCTTTATCATTTGAAAGTTATGCCATCAGTTGTGTGGGAATTCCGCAATGGAATAACACATCGTCTTATGGTGGTGGCAGTCAGGTACAGGAAGCCGGTAAGGCTTACAAAGCCAATTGGTGGTCGCAGGGAAAGAACCCGGCAAATTATTCTGGCCAGTGGCAAGAGTGGACGTTGATAGGTGTTTGCGATGGTGCTTCATCATCATCGATTAATTCAACAGTTCCATCGTCGTCGCGCTCATCGATTATTCTTTCAAGCAGTTCGTTGTCGAGTGTGCGTTTCAGTTCTTCGATTTTATCGAGTTCGTCATCAAGTTCGGTGAACGGTGGCAATTGTGCATCGCCACAATATGTTGCGGGTACTACTTATACATTGGGGCAGCTCGTGAAAAATATGGGCAATGAATATCGTTGTACCGTTGCCGGCTGGTGTAGCTCAAGTGCGGACTGGGCATATGCACCAGGTGCTGGTGCGCATTGGCAAATGGCGTGGGAGTTGGTGCGTTCATGTGCAACCGCATCATCAAGTGTGTTGCCCGGCTCAATCAGTAGTTCATCGCGCTCATCGGTGAGTTCAACATCATCGAGTGCGGGTACTGGTCGCTATCGAATTATTTCCGGTTACTGGCATAACTTTAATAATGGTTCTGGTGTGATTCCGCTGGATCAGGTTTCCGATGCATTTGATGCGATTAATATTTCGTTTGCTGAACCAACCGGTCGTGCGCCAGGTGAAATTGGTTTTGCGCTTGATGCCGCATTTGATCCCGTTGCATTTAAGGCAGCGATTAAAGCAAAACAAGCAGCGGGCAAAAAAATCATTATCAGTATTGGCGGTGCCAATGGTCAGGTGCAATTGTCAACCGCCGCCGCGCGCGCGAATTTTGTGAATTCGATGAAAGCGATTATCGACGAATATGGTTTTGATGGACTTGATGTCGATTTTGAAGGTCATTCATTATTTTTAAATTCTGGCGATAATGATTTCCGCAATCCAACCACACCGGTGATCGTAAATTTAATTGGCGCACTGAAAGATTTAACCAGCCATTACGGCGATAAATTTGTGCTGACGATGGCTCCGGAAACGTTTTTTGTACAATTGGGTTATAGTTTCTACGGTGGAACTTGTATCAGTTGTGATACGCGCGCCGGGGCTTATTTACCAGTGATTTATGCGTTGCGCGATCAGCTTGATTGGTTGCAGGTACAAAACTACAACTCGGGTGCAATTACTGGTACTGACAATAAATTTCACACTATGGGTGGAGCGGATTTCCATATCGCCCTGGTTGATATGCTGTTAACCGGATTTAAAGTCGCAGGCACTAATTTGACTTTCCCTGCGTTGCGTCAGGATCAGGTGTTAATTGGTTTGCCGGCGAATGTAAATGCAGGCGGCGGATTTACCAGTGTGGCCGATGTGCAAATTGCGTTGAATTGTTTGGTTAAGGCGCAAGGTTGCACAACCTATCAACCGGCGCAGGCATGGACTAACTTGCGTGGCTTGATGACCTGGTCAGTTAATTGGGATAAATTCAATAACTCTGAGTTTTCTACCAGGCATCGCCAGTATCTGGATCAATTGCCGTGATTGAAATTGGGTTGTTTGCTGAAAGTTAAAATCGATATCTTGTTGATAAAAAACGGGGCGCATTAGCGCCCCGTTTTTATTTTGCATCAAGGTTTTTTAAAAAGATCTTAACGGGTAACCGGGCGGAATTCGTCCAGATCACCATGCGGCATATCCAGCCAGTTATCTGTCGGCAGCGCAGGAATTGGTGCTGGTGTTTCCAGTTTTGGATGTTCTACGGCTAACAATTCATCCAGGTGAACCAATACCGGATCTTCAATCGCTTCACTGGGGCACAACAAAATTTTGTGCTCACGCGTGCTGCGGCCCAAATCCAGGCTTGATGAATAACGCACTAAAGCGGCACCCAAAATCAAACCAGTGATAACCGGAATTAACCACCAGAAAAAAACCGGAGCGTATTTATAAGTAACCGCACCCCAGATAATTGCGGCGATAGTCATCTTGGATGTACGCGCAAAACATTCGCCCCACGGCAATAATCGGCCTTCACGATCCTGTGAATCCCAATTCACTTTGAAACCAAGCAATACTGAAATGACAAAGTAGGCGTGGTATACCATCATGATTGGTGCAATTAGCACGGCAAAAATAGTTTCTACGACTGCACCTTTAATAATTGCAAAGCCTCCGCCAAATTGTTTGCGTCGATGGACGAGTGCAACTATCACACCGAGAAATTTGGGGCCCATTAATAGCAAGGTTGTCAGTGCAATCAGCGCAATAATTAATTCTGTTTTGGCGATGGGCCAGTTGGGATAAAGCTGATAGGTTTCAGTGAAATACACATTGGAATTAATGGCGCGGACTACAGCGTCGGCAGTGCTCAATACCAGCATTAGTAACCAGATAAGTGAAGTGATATACGCAGTGGCACCCAGTAAAAAATGCATACGGCTGATAGGATGCAAGCCCCGTAAACTCAAAATCCCGAGATGCTGGATATTGCCTTGTACCCAGCGACGATCGCGTTTGGCGTAATCGATAATGTTACAGGGGACTTCTTCGTAACTGCCTTCCAGATCGGATAACAGAAATACATCCCAACCAGCGCGGCGCAACATCGCTGCTTCTACGAAATCGTGGCTGAGAATATCGCCACCAAAAGGTGCTTTACCCGGTAGTGTTGGCAGGCCGCAGTGATCCATAAATGCGCGCATACGGATAATGGCATTGTGGCCCCAATAGTTGGCTGCATCGGTTTGCCAGAAAGCAATACCGGTGGCGAGCATCGGGCTGTAAAGCACCGCAGCAAATTGTACAAAGCGGCCAAAGAAAGTGGTTTGACGAACGGGGATTGGAATGGTCTGGATCAGGCCGGTGCGCGGATTTGCCTGCATGGCGCGCACCATTTTTACCAGGCACTCGCCAGTCATAATGGAGTCGGCATCCAGCACCAGCAGGTGCTCGTAATTAGCGCCCCAGCGTTGGCAAAACTCGGCGAGATTTCCCACTTTGCGGGCGATATTTTTTTCGCGGCGACGGTAAAACGTTTGTTTGGCCAGATCACCCAATCGCTCCTGTAACTGTTGCCACGCATCGCGTTCCGCCTGGGCAATGGTCAGGTTGGTGGTGTCGCTCAGCAGGAAGAAATCGAAGTTGGCTATTTCACCGGTTTTTTCCAGCGAACGTAACGTGGCCTCAAAACCGGCAATTACTCGATGGGTATCTTCGTTGTACACCGGCATCACCACGGCAGTGCGGGTAACAATCGGTGAGTTGTCGGTGAGCAGGTTTTTGGTGGATTTAAGGGTGAGTGGATCGATGCGTAACATCTGCAGGAAAAAGCCGAACAAGCCACTCCAGAATGCCAGGCTCAACCAGGTAAAACTGATACCGAAGAGCACCAGAATTACCGCTTCCAGTGCGGTGAGGTCGTTTGCGCGCAATATGTCGAACATGATGTAAACACCGCTAACAGCGGTGATTACGCTCAATAAAACATAGATATAGCGGCGCAGGGATTTGGCCGGAATCCGGATTGCATCCGCAGGTGCGCTGGTAAGGTCAGCCACAGGGCGGCTGACCGGTGGAACGGGTGGAGATTGCATATGGGTCATCTTAAATGGCGTCCGGATACCAGACGTAGCTCCAGACTTCGCTCAGGCGTTGATCGCGTAATTTCAGGAACAGTCTCATATCGGCAACTTTATTGCCTTCTGGTTCCAGCTTGAAGGATGCGCGCCAGGTGCGGCCATCTGGTAACTGGCGTACAACCAGCTCGCTGATAGTGCCTGCTGATTTCTGCATTTCGGCAACCAGCGGTGAATCGGCAGATAGGTTATCCAGCTCGCCACCGCGGAAGTCGATGACAAACTTGCGCTTGCTTGGCGGTGGTGGATTAGCTTGGCCAGGGTTGGCGCCCCAACCGATACGGGTGCGAATCACTTTTGCGCCGGTATTTTCAATCACATGGTCATCCATGGTGCGGAGGCGATATTTGTAGGTCGCACTGGAGCCGGCTTTCATAGCTTTGGACGGTACCCAATAAGCAACGATGTTGTCATTGGTTTCGCTATCGCTGGGGATTTCCACCAGCTCGGCGCGGCCTTTGCCCCAGTCGCCTTCAGGGATTACCCACATGCTCGGGCGTTTCTCGTAGCGGGATTCCATATCCATGTAGTGATCGAAATCGCGGTCGCGTTGCAGCAGACCAAATCCTTTCGGATTGGTATCCAGCATTGACGAAACACGCAGTTGGCGATGGTTGCTGATCGGGCGCCAGATCCATTCGCCATTAGACGCAGCCATTAACAAACCGTCTGAGTCATGTACTTCAGGGCGGAAGTCATCTACAAAGCGGGTGTGGTTTTCGCCCCACATATACATACTGGTCAGTGGTGCGATACCTACTTTAAGAATGTCCTTACGAGCAAAAATGCGTGCCTCTATTGCCATTTCAGTGGGCGCACCGGGAATAACTTCGAAACGATAGGCGCCGGTTACTGATGGGCTATCGAGCAGTGCGTACATCACCATACGCGTATCAGTAGGGTTAGGTTTTACTAGCCAGAACTCGCGGAATACCGGGAACTCCTCACCTTTGGGTTCGGCAGTATCAATCGCGAGGCCGCGTGCAGACAAGCCATAAGCCAGGCCCGGGCCAACCATGCGGAAATAGGATGCGCCCTGGAATACCACAAACTCGTCTTTGTATTCGTTGCTGTTCAATGGGTAATGAATGCGGAAGCCGGCAAAGCCGATATTGTTGGGCGCTACACCGGCAAGAGGGGCTGCAGGGCCATCGTAGTTAAAATATTCTTGCTTGAATTGCACGAAAGAGTCGGGGCCATCGGTCGCCATATGCAGAATGACAGGTTCGCGATAAAGAAAGCCAGGATGGAATAATTGCAGTTCGAAGAGGGATTCGTTGTGCCACAACGATGATTCAGGGCGGAAGCGAATAGAGCGGTACTGGTCGTAATTCATGTTCGCCAGTGCTTCCGGGATATTTGCCTGAATGGGTTTGTATTCGCGTCGGGCGAGCAGTTTGGCGCGGGAGGCAATTGCGTCAAACAGTGCGGGCTGGGCAATTTCCGTTGCCGAGGCAGGAGCTACAGCTGGCTGGCTGGGTTGTTGGGCGTATACGTTTAAACCCAGTGCGCAACTTAAAGCCAGGGCGGTTAGCGCACAGCGACGGAATAATCGGCTGCCAACCTTGCTTGTGCATTCAAACCTAGTGTTGTTAAACAACATGCTCATCCAATTTTCTCCGCGTCGGATTTTGGTGTCTCGTTAAACATAAAAAAGCCTCCCGTCTATTTCGGGTCGGCATTCATTGTAGTCCTTAAATTCACACTATATTTTTGAGCGTCATATTCCTGGGTCTATACCTCGACGCTTTGGTTCCGAATGACTATCCCGCTGTTTTGTAATTCCGGTTTGCGCAGGCCAACATCATGCAGGGCATTCCCGAACTGCTCATACAAAAATACAAGTGAGGTAGTGATTGGCAAAAGATACGTTCACTGCGCCATGGTGAGCTTTGAAAAGGCTTGCCATGATTAAGCAGAAAGCGGGCGCATTGTAATACATCTGCCGGTAAAAAATAGCTTGTTTTACCAAGACTTGGATGGCTTTTTTTAGGCGGATTCTGTGGCAGTGTGGCGAGCTGCTGGCAGTCTAAAAAAATCCGGTTATTCCCAAACAGTCTTTGCGAATAGAAGGGGATCGTCTTAACTCAAATTATGAGACGACAAGGAGATTTATATGCAACGTGCTGCCATTAATCCCACTGTAACTTCCCATAAAATTTTACCGGTGGTAACCCGTGTTATCGAGCAGGTCGACAAGCTCTTTCTGGAGTTGTCGGGTACCGCAGGTCCATCCCGTGTAGAAGCTGTTTTCCAGCATTGGTTGATGTCAGGTAAAACCACACCGTCAGGGTTGCGCCATTACATACATGCGCTCGGTGTGCAGTTGGATGACCAAACGGTTCGCGCTGAATTTGCGGCGCGTGCAGAGCGAATTCTGTTGCATCTCCAGTCCGGTTATGTGAGCTAAACCATTTCCTGTAAGTTTTTCTCGGAACGACTTCGTGATTTGTCATAAGTAGAATGTTTTTTGCTGCTACACTTCAGGGCATCCTCTCATCTAACACTGATTTTTTGCTGCGGTTTCCGAGATGCCCAACCTGAGACGCTACATGCGTGAAAATCCGATAGCGGCACGGCTGCTTGGGCTGATTATTATCAGCAGTTCGATTATCACGCTGATCGCTATTCTCCTGCAGTTACATAGCAATTTTAATGACGATATCGCCGCGCTTGAAAAGCGCCTAGACCAAGTGCGAATCAGTACGTTGGCAAGTATAACCAAAAGCCTCTGGGGATTTGATCAGGAGCAACTCAATATCCAGATCAACAGCGTATTGGCAGTGGATGATGTTGTGCAGGTTAAAGTGGTATGGCACGACTGGAACAACGCCGAGCAAACACTGGTCGCCAGTAATTACAATTATGATCCGAAAGATCTCGAAAATAAACGCAGCCAGTTTTTGGTGCGCGCCTATCCGTTGGTATACGAAGATGCCAGCACACCGGAACAACAATTGGGTACGCTCACTATCACTGCCAGCTTAAGCAGCATTTACGATAAATTGTGGGAACGCGCTTTTTTTATCGCCCTGGTGCAGGGCACCAAAACACTGGTCATCGCATTATTTATTGTATGGCTGGTCCATGCGTTACTGACTCGCCATATCAAAACCATCGCTAATTATGCGCGCAATTTAAATCTGGAAACACTGACCAAACCGTTAAAGCTAAAACGCTTGAAGGTTAATTCGGCATCCGATGAATTGGATAATGTGGTCAACGCCATTAACCACATGCGCGAAACACTGTTGGACGATATCGAACAGCGCCATGCTATTGAGATGGCGTTGTTGACTGAAAAAGAAGAAAAGATGGAAACCCGCCGCCAGAAAAATGCAGCGGAAGATGCGAGCCGCGCAAAAAGCCAATTCCTCGCGACCATGAGCCATGAAATCCGCACGCCGATGAACGGCGTTATTGGCATGCTGGAGATGTTGCGCGATACACCGCTCGATGAAAACCAGAAACACTATATCGATGTTATTCATCGCTCCGGCGAAACGTTGTTGAGCATTATCAATGACATTCTTGATTACTCCAAAATTGAAGCCGGAAAAATGCGGCTGGAAGAAACCACATTTGAATTGGACGAGTTAGTCGAAAATTGCATTCAGCTTTTTGGTGCGACGGCAAATAAACGGCAGATTGAATTGTTTGGTGGCTTGGAGCCAGGAGTGCCGCGGTGGTTGCGTGGCGATCCAACCCGGTTGCGGCAAATTATTATTAATTTGCTCGGTAATGCCTTTAAATTTACCAGCGAAGGTTTTGTGTCCCTGCGTGTGCAACTGATTGCGGAGCCGGTCGATCAGAAAGTAACGCTCAGGTTTTTGGTGCAAGACAGTGGTATTGGTTTGGATACCAGTAACACAACCGCTTTGTTTGATTCGTTTAATCAGGCCGACGCGTCTACCACGCGTAAGTACGGTGGCACAGGTTTGGGATTGGCAATTTGTAAAAGCCTTGCTGAATTAATGGATGGTGATATCGGTGTGGAAAGCGCAAAAGGTCAGGGTGCTACCTTTTGGTTTACCGCACGGATGGAAATAGAAGAAGTTTGTGATTGGAACGAGAATCGCAATCAGGCGAAATACGATGCGCTGATCGCAAAAAAATTATTGTTTGTGGAAGCCAGCCGTTCACTAACCGATTTTCTTACGCATCATTGCGTAGCATGGGGAGTATTTGTTGAGTCCGCACAATCTGCAAAAGCGGCGCTGGCGCAGATCAAACATGCCATGCATTCCGGTGAGCCATACGATTTTGTCGGTTTTGATTATTCCCTGCCTGATGCTAACGGTTTTGAACTCGCGCAATGGTTGCGCGATATTCCCGAGCTGGATGAGCTGCCACTATTTATGTTTAGTGCAGGCGATGTCTATCATGATCAAACACATATTCGCCGCCTTGGCATTCACTCGGTATTGCGTAAACCCGTCTCTATCAAGTTGTTGCACCAGGAATTAATTGCGTTGCTCGGACACGAAGCAGCGCCGGTTGCTCCCGTGGAGCGCAAGGTGTTGGATCCGGAAAAATTCTCCCATTTGCGTGTGTTAGTGGCAGAAGATAATCCGGTCAACCGGATGGTCATTAAAGGGCTATTGGGCAAGCTCGGAATAACACCTGCGTTTGCAGAAAACGGGGTTGAAGCCCTGGACAGCGTCAAACAGGTAAAAGAACGTTTCAATTTGATTTTGATGGATTGCGAAATGCCTGAGATGGATGGCTTTGAGGCAACGCAAAGTATTCGCGATTACGAGCGGCGGGAAGGCTTATCGCCAACACCGATTATTGCGCTCACGGCGCACGCGCTACAAGAGCATCGCGAGGCCGTGTTCGCCAGCGGGATGAATTATTATCTTTCCAAACCGATTACCTTTGATAATTTGTATGGCGCTTTTGAAGCGGTTGGCTTGGTCAAGCAAGAGCAAATTCCACCTGCAACATAGTGCCCCCCTATGGCAATAATTGGTTTTTTCTCCTTGCCTGCGCCAGATGCAGTCCTTATGATGCCTCCATCAATTGGGTTATCCCACCACTAAATAACCGTTAGGTTTGGAGTTTTATATGAGTAGTGATGCCATTGTTCATGTCAGCGATACCAGTTTCGAACAAGAAGTATTGAGTGCCGATTTGCCGGTGTTGGTGGATTTCTGGGCAGCATGGTGTGGTCCATGTAAGATGATTGCTCCAATTCTTGATGATTTGGCTGAGCAGTTTGAAGGCAAAATCAAGATCGCCAAGCTGGATGTTGATGCCAACAAAGATACCCCGGCAAAATTCGGTATCCGCGGTATTCCAACACTGATTATCTTCAAAAATGGTGCTGCTCATGCGACTAAAGTGGGTGCGTTGAGCAAGCCGCAACTGGTTGATTTCATAAACAACTCGCTCTAATACAAATTGGGTCGTTAAACAAAACGGCCCAATTTGTTTTTGCACTGTTCGTTTTTTATGGCTATACTCCAGTCAATCTGATGTTTGTTCCTCCTCGAATCACCTGCTCGATTCACAATAACCAGACGAACAAACCCTAAACTCCTGCTGTTATTCTTACCCCGGAATCCAAAGATCCCTGGATTATCAGTTAACCCGTCAATTCACTGTATAAAAAATTGATAAGTTAATTGAACCTGTGGTCTTAGGCTGGCAAGCTTGCGTTCCTGAATTTTTCTGAAGAATTCAATAGCCGGCGACAATAACAGTAAAAGAGCAACCAGTTCCTTAAATGACAAGTCGTTACCGACAAACTTGAAACTCACTATCTGCAATAACTCACATCCATCCATAAAGTCTCTCCTATGAATCTAACCGACCTTAAAAAGAAGCCCATTGAAGAATTAATTGATATCGCCCACGAAATGGGTTTGGAAAATATCGCCCGCTCGCGCAAACAGGACATTATTTTTAATATCCTCAAGCGCCACGCCAAAGGCGGCGAAGATATTTACGGCGATGGTGTATTGGAAATTTTGGTGGATGGATTTGGATTCCTGCGTTCTGCAGACAGTTCTTATCTCGCTGGTCCTGATGATATTTATGTTTCACCCAGCCAGATTCGCCGCTTTAACTTGCGTACCGGCGATACCATTTCTGGCAAGATTCGCCCACCGAAAGAAGGTGAACGCTATTTTGCCCTGTTGAAAGTTAACGATATTAACTTCGACAAACCAGAAAGCTCCCGCAACAAAATTCTGTTCGAAAACCTCACGCCGCTTTTCCCCAATATTCGCCTTCCCCTCGAAGCAGGTAACGGTTCTACTGAAGACCTTACCGGTCGTATCATCGATCTGATTGCGCCGATTGGTAAAGGCCAGCGCGGTTTGATCGTAGCGCCACCAAAAGCCGGTAAAACCATCATGATGCAAAATATTGCGCAGGCGATTACGCGCAATAACCCTGAATGTCATTTGATTGTGTTATTGATCGACGAGCGTCCGGAAGAAGTAACGGAAATGCAACGCTCGGTGCGCGGTGAAGTGGTTGCATCAACGTTCGACGAGCCGCCAGCGCGCCACGTGCAAGTGGCTGATATGGTGATCGAAAAAGCCAAGCGATTGGTTGAGCACAAAAAAGACGTGGTGATTCTGCTCGATTCTATCACTCGTTTAGCGCGCGCCTACAACACCGTTATTCCTTCATCAGGAAAAGTATTGACGGGTGGTGTGGATGCACATGCGCTGGAAAGGCCAAAACGTTTCTTCGGTGCTGCGCGTAATATCGAAGAAGGTGGCAGCTTGAGCATTATTGCTACCGCACTGGTAGATACCGGTTCCAAAATGGACGAAGTTATTTACGAAGAATTTAAAGGTACGGGTAACCTGGAATTGCATCTGGACCGCAAGATTGCTGAAAAACGTATTTATCCTGCAATCAATGTGCGTCGCTCCGGTACTCGTCGCGAAGATTTGTTGATGAAAGAAGATGAGTTGCAGCGCGCGTGGATTTTGCGTCGTTTGTTAAACGATATGGAAGACGTAGCCGCAACTGAATTCCTGCTCGATAAATTGAAAGATTTCAAAACCAATGATGAATTCTTCCAATCTATGAAACGCAAGTAATCCCTCCTGGCCTCCCTTTGTTAAGAGAGGAACATGAAAGCTTGTAGCCCGTATGGAGCGCAGCGTAATGCGGGAAAATGAATAACCCGTATTCACTGCGCTCCGTACGGGCTTCGGCTTTTTTAAAACATGAAATATAAAGATCTTCGCGATTTTATCGCCCTGTTGGAAGCTCGCGGTTTATTAAAGCGCATCAAACAGGAAATCGACCCCAATCTTGAAATGACCGAAATTTGCGACCGTACATTACGTGCTGGTGGCCCTGCGTTATTGTTTGAAAATCCCAAAGGTTACAATATTCCCGTGCTGGGAAATTTATTCGGCACGCCTGAACGTGTTGCGTTGGGAATGGGGCAGGAATCTGTCGAGTCTTTGCGTGAAGTGGGTAAGTTGCTCGCATTTTTAAAAGAACCTGAACCTCCAAAAGGTTTTAAAGATGCATGGGATAAATTACCCATTTTCAAACAGGTTTTGAATCTGGCTCCAAAAGTATTGAGCAAGGCGCAATGTCAGGAAATTGTGCTGGAAGGCGATGCGGTAAATCTTGATTTGTTGCCGATTCAAACCTGCTGGCCGGGTGATGTAGGACCGTTAGTGACCTGGCCATTAGTAGTGACGCGCGGCCCGCATAAAGAGCGGCAAAACCTCGGTATTTATCGCATGCAAAAAATTGGTAAAAATCGCTTGATTATGCGCTGGCTTTCCCATCGTGGTGGTGCGTTGGACTTTCGCGAATTCCAGCTTCAAAATCCCGGTAAAAACTTCCCGGTTGCTGTTGCGCTCGGTGCTGATCCCGCAACAATTCTGGGTGCAGTAACACCGGTACCCGATACACTTTCCGAATACGGTTTTGCAGGTTTATTGCGTGGCGATAAAACTGAGGTGGTGAATTGTATTGGTAATGATTTGCAGGTACCGGCATCTGCTGAATTTATTCTGGAAGGTTACATCGCCCCGAATGATATGGCTCCGGAAGGTCCTTTCGGTGACCATACTGGCTATTACAATGAAGTGGATAATTTTCCGGTGTTTACTGTGGAGCGAATTACCCATCGCCGCGATCCAATTTATCACAGTACCTACACCGGGCGCCCGCCGGATGAGCCGGCCATTCTTGGTGTCGCATTGAACGAAGTATTTGTACCGATTTTGCAAAAACAATTTCCGGAAATTGTCGATTTTTATTTGCCACCGGAAGGTTGTTCCTATCGCATGGCGGTAGTGACAATGAAAAAACAATATCCCGGTCACGCCAAGCGCGTGATGATGGGCGTGTGGAGTTTCTTGCGGCAATTTATGTACACCAAGTTCGTTATCGTTACTGACGACGATGTAAATGCACGCGATTGGAAAGATGTGATCTGGGCGATGACTACACGTATGGATCCGGCGCGCGATACCGTGATGATTGAAAATACCCCGATCGACTATCTCGATTTCGCGTCCCCCGTTTCCGGTCTCGGTTCCAAAATTGGTTTTGATGCAACCAATAAATGGCCCGGTGAAACTACGCGTGAGTGGGGCACACCGATTGTGATGGACCCTCAAGTAAAAAATCGCGTAGATGAAATCTGGAATGAATTGGGAATTGATCAGCCTGCTGCGTACTAATTTATTTTTGTGAGGATGCCATGAGCCTGCTGGAGGAATGTTTTCTCGATTGTCCTTATTGCGGGGAATCCATCAGTGTATTGGTGGATTGTTCCTGCGAAGAACAAACCTATATAGAAGACTGCCAGGTCTGTTGCAGGCCCATGGTGTTACACGTAAATGTGGACGAGCAGGGATATCCCGCCGTTTATGCACAGGGCGAGGATGAGTGAGCCGGTTGGCGTTTTTGTATTTGTAAGTTGGTTTTCATTTATTTATAGGCTATAAAACTTTGCAGCGCATTCGCGCGCTTGACTAACTCATACAGGGGAATGGGAATGAGCTTTATTAAAGACTTCAGAGAATTTGCAGTGCGCGGCAACGTGGTGGATATGGCGGTCGGTATTATTATCGGTGCTGCCTTCGGCAAGGTTGTCAGCTCGCTGGTGAGTGATGTATTCATGCCGCCGCTAGGTTGGATTATTGGCGGCGTAGATTTTTCTGATCTGGCGATTATTTTGCCAGAGCTGATCGAAGGTAAAGGGCCGGTATCGATTTTTTACGGCAAGTTCATCCAGACCATTCTGGATTTTACCATCGTTGCTTTTGCTATTTTCATGATGATTAAAGTCATCAATCGCCTGAAGAAAAAAGAAGAAGAAAAACCGGCAGTACCCACCAAAGAGGAAGTACTTCTTACTGAAATTCGCGATTTACTCAAACAGCAACAACAAAAATAAAATTTATTGTAATACCTGATTGGCAACTGGCGGATTTAATAATTGCCAGTTCGCCAATTCCGGATGAAAAAATCCACATTCGCGATAGGCGCGGTCAATCGTGCCATTCGCGCGCAATTGTGAAATTCCCCTGCTTAATGCCTGATAAAAAGCCTCGCCCGATGGATGAGTTTTACTGACTGGCCAATGGCGGCTACCGCGAATCGCGACTTTCACGCCTTTGATGGGTACCAGGCGAATGCCATCCACCACGATTTCTTGTTCTGGATTCATTTCAAACGGAGACAGGGTTAAATCCACTCGCCCTGCATTAATCATACGCGCCATATTGACCCAATTAGGTGTGTACATAATTTTGCTAAAGCCCAGTGCTTCGAGCGTGATCAGATCCGGTTTCCATTGATTACTGGTGACGATTTTTAATTGGATTAATTGCGCGAGGTTTTTGCTTGCCTGCGCTTTTTGATTTGTCGGTGAAGTGTAGAGGCCCACAATAAATTGGCCGTCCATAACTAACGGCGGGGTGATATGTAATTTCTCTTGCTGGCTTTCCAGATCCTGATACCAAATTGTGCCGCTAATCGTCAGCGTTTTTCCATCCAGCACATTGCGAATGCTGCGAAAATAATTTTCCTCGGCAACAAATTCCAGTGGTTGATTAAAACCTCCCAGTTTGAGCGCCTGTTGCATCAAAATCAGGTCGATAACATCGCGTCGTGCATGGGGGCCGCCGTAATAATCCACCGCATCGGGGCTGCGTCCATCCAGGAACTGGAGGTAACTGGTGTGAATATCCGGCAACACACCAATGTGGGCTGGCGTGGCCGCTGCCAGTTTGCTGGCGAATAAAAACAAGCCCAAAACCAGGGCGATATAAACTGCGAAAAGTGCACAGAATGGTTTTGATTTCATAGCGGATCACAGTGAAGTGTTGGCGTAAGGTTATGCCAGACACATTAATTGTGGCTGCTGATACATCTGTCGTCCAGAACGGACTGTACTCTTCTTAATCCACCGGATGGCCACGATACATTCGTACCGGTTTGGCTGGCGGTGGGGTGACCAAAAGCCCGGTGCGAATTTCCTGTTTGGGAGCTTCTTCTAACGTAGTTTGGCCGCGATACACCTTGACGACCTGCTTGGCCAAATCGGATTTATGACCACCGGATTGCAGAAGTGCTCGCCATTCATTACCGGCCAGCGTCAGTAATTCTTTAATCAGGGTTTTAGTGATGGTGTCTTTTGTCTGGTGGTAATAATCCGCTAATTCCTTAAGCAGCTCCGGGTTCGCCATTTTCACACCCGGCTTTACATCCGGTTCAACGCGACGGCGAATCTCGTACACCAAATCAATCATCGGCTTAGTGTATTGCATGCTCGTTCTCCTCGGTCTTGGACTAACAATTGAGCAATTATCAGACCAAGGCCTGAATTCCGGTTATAGCCGGTGATTTCGATCTGCCATCGGGCAATAACGGTGGTTCTTTTGGTGCGTGGGGATTATTTTGGGGCAGGGGATAAAATAAACGCCGGTAGATTCGGCGTATTTAGTGGGCGAGGAAGTCGCGAATTAGATTAACGGATCAGATGATCCATTTCCCGTGCCGGCTGCGAGCATTGGGTTTCGCAAATAATTTGCGCGGGTACTCCGGCGGCGGTTGCGCGGGATGGTACATCTTTCAATACCACACTGCCGGCGCCGATCTTGGCGCATTCACCAACAGTAATATTGCCGAGGATCTTCGCGCCTGCGCCAATTAGCACGCCTTTGCGTACTTTGGGATGGCGATCACCTGCTTCTTTGCCGGTTCCTCCCAGAGTTACGGATTGCATGATGGAAACATTGTCTTCCACGATGGCAGTTTCACCAATCACTATGCCGGTAGCGTGGTCAAACATAATGCCCTTACCGATCTGCGCAGCGGGATGGATATCGACTGCAAATACAGCGGAAATCCGGTTTTGCAAAAATAATGCGAGTGAGGTACGGCCCTGCTGCCACAACCAATGGGCGATACGATAAGCCTGTAATGCATGGAAGCCTTTGAAGTAAAGCAAAGGTGTTACCAGTGAGCAACAGGCGGAGTCGCGCTCACTAACTGCCATCAAGTCCGCACGAACCGATTCAATAATCGCTCCATCCTTCGCCAGTGCCTCTTCAACCACTTCGCGAATCAACATCGCTGGCAATGCAGGGCTATCCAGTTTGTTTGCTAGATGGAAGCTGAGGGATGCTTTGAGTGAATCGTGGTTGAGGATAGTGGCGTAGAGAAAACTCGCCAATACCGGTTCGGATTCGGCCTGTTTACGCGTTTGCAGACGAATGGATTCCCACAGGCTGTCGACAACCAAAGCGGGTGCGGGTGCAGTCATGGAAACTCCTCAGATGGAACCGGATCGCGAAAATGCCATTATTGGGGGTTAATGTTAAATTTCCAACACTTTCATTGTTAGTAAATGACTAATGGCGGTTCATTGAGTGCCGCCAGCTGTTCGCGCAACTCCAAAATATGCTCCCCCCAGTAGCGCTCGGTATTGAACCAGGGGAAATGTTTAGGGAAGGCGGGATCAGTCCAGCGGCGCGCCAGCCAGGCGCTGTAATGCATGATTCGCAAACTGCGCAGGGCTTCGATTAACGGCAACTCGGCCAGATCAAACTCACAAAACTCGCGGTAACCTTCCAGTATTTCGCTCATCTGCGCGGTCTGTTGGTCGCGTTCGCCGGACAGCAGCATCCATAAATCCTGAATGGCCGGGCCAATCCGCGCATCGTCAAAGTCCACAAAGTGTGGCACGTCTTCGCGCCATAAAATATTGCCGGGATGGCAATCGCCGTGGAGGCGGATGGCTTGGTAATCCACTCGTCCGAATAACGTATCGCAGCGCGCCAGCAAATCTGCACCGAGCGTGCGATAAGACTCGCGCAAGCTCGCCGGAATAAACTCGTTCTCCAGCAAAAACGCATAGCTCTCGCGCCCAAAGGTCTGGATATCCAGTGCCGGGCGATGTGCAAACGGACGCGCTTGTCCCAGTGCGTGTATCCGCCCTAAGGTTCGCCCAAGCGATAAGAGCGCATCAAAGTCATCCAGATTTGGCGCATGGCCGCCCTGACGCGGGTAGAGCGCAAAGCGAAAGCCGTTGAACTCGCGCAGGGTTTGACCCTGTTCATCGGCAAGTGGCGGAACCACAGAGATCTCCAGCTCTTTCAGCGCATGGGTGAACTGGTGTTCTTCAACGATTTGCTCATTGGTCCAGCGCGCAGGCCGGTAAAACTTGGCGATCAGCGGTGAGCCACCCTCAATTCCCACTTGGTAAACCCGATTTTCGTAACTATTGAGTGCGAGTATGCGGGCATCGGTCATCAGGCCAGTGCTTTCAATCGCATCCAGCACCAGGTCCGGCGTGAGTTGTTCGTAGGGATGTGCCTGATTCATAAAGGTGACTCGCAAAGTGAGGGCGCGATTGTAACGCGCGCGCAAGTTTCTTGCTCAGGCATGAAGCCAATCAAGAATTTGAAGGCGATTGGCGGATAAATTTTGAAGGATTTGAATAAAAATGCTACAAGTTAAAACTCCTTGGCCATATTTCAACCACGGATAATTAACCGGCCATCGTTCATCTGGCAAATCGCACGCATGGGATTGTTATGATCAAAATCGCTTTCTATAACCTCAAAGGTGGTGTGGGTAAAACCACCACGGCAGTCAATATGGCTTATATGGCCGCTGCTGCTAAAAAGAATGTGATCCTCTGGGATTTGGACCCGCAAGCCGCCGCCAGTTGGTTTTGCCAGCAAGAGCCGGATTCTGCGAAGGCCATCAAGCTATTCAGTAAAGGCAAATCCATTGGTGAGATGGAGCTTTATAGCCCCTATCCGCGCTTGATGTTGATTCCCGCCGACCTCAGCTTGCGTAGTCTGGATAGTGAATTCGATGAGCTCAGCAAAGAAAAAAAATTCCTCAAGCAACTACTTAAACCGCTCAGCGAAAAAGCTGACATATTGATTTTTGATTGCCCACCAACGCTTTCGCCCAGTGTTGAACAGTTGTTAATGGAAGTGGATATTTTGTTGATTCCCATGATTCCCAGCCCGCTTTCCATTCGCGCGATGGAGCAAGTAATCGAATTTTTGAATACCAAAAAATCGGCGCCCACGCGCATTGTTGGATTCTTCAATCAGGTCGATATGCGTCGCAGCCTGCATCGCGAAGCGGTAGAAAACAGCAAAAAAATGCCGGTGCCGATGTTAAAAACCTATATACCCAATGATTCTGCGGTTGAACAAATGGGGCTGCGCCGCGCACCGCTCACCAGTTACAATCAGCGCAGTCGTGCGGCCCTGGCCTATATCGATTTATGGAAAGAAATCGCGCGGCTGTTGAAAGCTGCAACTAAAGATGCTGAATAACTGTTATCGGGTACCTCATGATCAACTCTTTCAACCGTTTGCTTATTGCTGGCCTGGCCTTGGCGTTTGTCGGCTGCGCCACTCATTCTCCGTCGTCGCCACCGCCACCTGTTACCCCGGCTCCACCACCGCTCATTACCAAACCTGAAGCACCGGCCGTTGTGCAACCGCAACCCGGGGCAGTGCCCAAACCGGCACCCGCCGTATTGAATCCTGCGGCTTTGAGTCTGGCGAAGCAGGCGCGGAACCAATATCTCGCGCAGGATTATCAAGGCGCAATTGCCACTGCCGAGCGCGGTTTGCGTATCGAACGTCGCGCGGCGGATTTGTACCTGATTCTGGCCCAAAGCTACGTGCAATTAGGTTTACCGCAAAAAGCAGAGATGTTTGTGCAGCAAGGTTTGCGTTTTGCGGCGCAGGGTTCAGATGTGGCGAGTGGGTTATTGCGTGTGCGTGAACAGGCGGGGAATTAGATTTATTCTGACTGTAAAATAAAAAGGGCGCCGTGTGCGCCCTTTTTGTTAGTTCACACCGCGGTTATAAATCGCGATGTGCATGCTCAGCCTGTTTGGCTTTTTTCTGTTGGTGTTTTTCTTTGGCAGTGCGAGTTGCCGGCTTTTTACTTTCTTTACGTTTGTCTTGAGATTTGCTCATCTTGCTCACCTCCAGTGCATAAATTGGGTACCGCTCTTTAAGCCTAGGCGTTATGACAGCTTTTGCCAGAATTAAAGTTCGATCGCGCAGCTGCATGTAAATCAACCACCAGTTACAATCAGCAGCTTGAGTTTTGACATCTCTCTATCGAATAGTTCTATTGCATTGCAGGGAAACGAATGAACGATCCGGTCATCGATAATTACCATACCTTCTCTTTCAGCCAGCGTTACCGGATTGTTAATCCCTTAACGCTGGTATTTCGCGATTTATCCCTGGAGCAGGAATACCAGGCGAACGTCGCCGTGAATATCGCCCAGCAAGTGCGTATCGCGCTGGCTCTTGCCTTTGTGCTTTATCTGAATTTCGCGTTTCTGGATTACTTGCTGGTACCCGAAAAAATGTGGGATTTGTGGGGCATCCGCGCGGCGGCATGCGGTTTGTTCATACTGTTATTTGCGATCAGCTTCCAGTCGATTTTCCAGCGTATTCATCAGCAGCTTGTGTTTGTCTCCAGTATGGTTGCCGGCGGCGGCATTTTTGCCATGCTGCTCATTACCGATAATCAATTCAATCACTACTATTACGCGGGTATTAATCTGTGTATTACCTGGACGTTATTTATTATTGGCCTGCGGTTTATCAATGCGTTGCGCACGGTGGTTTTAATTGTAGTGATCTACAATTGCATCGCATTTTTTAAAGCGCTGCCTTTTGCCGATATTATTTCCAATAATTTTTTCCTGCTCTCCAACGCAATCATTGGCATCTTCGCCGGTTACACTATCGAGCAACATTCGCGCTGGCAATTTTTCCAATCGCTGGTGATAAAAAATAATAGCAACAAATTACACCGCGCAATGATTGCCGCTTCACTCGATGCGGTAATTACCATCGATGAAAGTGGCGCGGTGATTGAATTCAGCGAAGCTGCCGAGCACATGTTCGGTTACTCGCGCGGCGAAGCGCTGGGGCAATCGATTGGCGAATTAATTGTGCCGGAAGCCATGCGTGCCCAACATGAATCCGGCTTCCGTCGCTACAGCGAAAAAGGTGAACCACGCGTGTTAGGCCAGCGCTTGGAATTACAAGCCAAGCGTAAAGATAACAGCGAATTCCCGGTGGAATTAACTTTACGGCAAGTGGATTTAATTGGCCGCCGTTTGGTCACCGCGTATATCCGCGATCTCACCGCACAGCGCAATGCCGAGCAGGAAATTATTCGCCAGCGCGAAGTGTTGCAGCGCAATGAAAAATTAGCGGCGATGGGCACATTACTGGCGGGAATATCCCACGAGTTAAATAATCCATTGGCGATTGTGGTTGGACAAGCGCAACTGCTCCAGGAAACCGAACAGGATGCGCGCGTGCTCAAACGCGCCGACAAAATTCGTAGCGCAGCCGAGCGTTGTGCCACGATTATCAACACCTTTCTCGCCATGGCGCGCAATCAGCCACCGCAGTGTCAACCGCTAGATATTAATCAACTCGTACAACGGGTATTGGAATTATTGGAGCCCGGTTTGCGCAGCCAACACATCGAATTACAACTGCAATTCGCCAATGATTTGCCGTCGGTGGCAGCAGATGCCGATCAAGTGCATCAGGTGATTAGCAATTTAATTATCAATGCCCAACAAGCAATGCAGGATTCACCGCAAAAAATACTGCGTATTGAATCGGCATTGGATGCAACTGCGATCAATAACGATCAAGGGCACATTACGATTCGCATCCAGGATTCTGGCCCGGGTATTACCCCGGAAGTGCAGGGCCGTATTTTCGAACCTTTTTTTACTACCAAGGCACCGGGTAAGGGTACGGGGCTAGGGCTTGCTGTGTGCAGCGGAATTATTGAAGCCCATGGCGGGCGCCTGGAGCTAGAACAGCACAGCGGTAGCGGTGCTTGCTTTTGTATTAGTTTGCCGTTGCGTGCGGCATAAATTTTTCATCACCGCTATCAAAAAAACCGTAACAGTTAACAACCAGCATTAAGTGAACAACATGAGCACTCAATACCAAATGATTGTGGTCGATGATGAAATCGACATTGCCGAAACCCTCGCCGATTATTTTGAAATGCAGGGCTTCGCCGTAAAAATCGCCGTGAATGGGCAGGAGCTGAAAAAAATCCTGCCGGACTTTACGCCGCATATTGTGCTGCTGGATTTAAGTATGCCCGGTGAAGATGGTTTGACACTCACGCGCTATTTGCGCGAACACACTCGCGCCGGAATTATTATGGTGACCGCATCGGCGGGGCAGGTGGATATGGTGGTCGGCCTGGAGATGGGCGCGGACGATTACGTCGGCAAACCGTTTGATTTACGAGCGCTGCTGGCACGTGTGCGCAGCGTATTGCGGCGCACGCAAAATGAATTGCCGGCGAATACCCAACCGGTGCAAGACGCGCGCAAAAAAATTGGCAAATGTTTGCTTGATGTTGAAACACGCAAACTCTGGGAAGGTGAAATCGAAATTCCGCTCACCGCTATGGAATACGATTTATTGATGGTCTTCCTCGCCAATCCCAATCGCCCGCTATCGCGCGATTATTTACTGGAGCTCGCGCACAAAACCGATGCAGATCCTTTTGATCGCTCTATCGATAGCCGCATTACGCGCATGCGTAAAAAAATTGAAATCGATCCGGACAAACCCGCCACCATCAAAACCGTACGCTCCGTAGGTTATGTTTACATCCCCAATGCCTGACCGGCATTGGGTTTCCCCACTGCTGACACAATTGACACAAATCTCCCTCTGTACGACAAACTCCTGACAATTTCCCCCCTTACTATGGCCACATGAACAAACGACATGGTTGTCGTGCGGTAAAAAAGGAATCTGTTCATTCGTTGTTGTGTTACCTGTTTTTTATTAATTGTTTTTTGCTTCTTTACGAAGCAGGCGCTAAACCTAAACTCACTCAATTATTTTGAATTTAAAGGGAAATTTAAAATGAAATCACTTCATACTTTTACTCGTTCCTTAATCGTGGCTTCTGCTGCATTGATTTCTGTTTCTGCATCCGCGTTGGATTTTCCATTGCGTGCTGACGACATCAACCTGAGTTACCGTTACACCACTACTTCTCACTGGTCCAAAGGTGCTCAAACCGACGGGTTTGATATTCTTGCCCAGCGCCATACCGGCAATGGCAAATGGTCTGAATTCAAAACCGACAACGCCGATACAACACTCAACTCCAGTCGCATTATTTACGGTGCAAAAATCCGTGCAATGGAAGCGGGTACTATCGTCAACTGTTGGCGCAATTCGCCGGAAAACACTCCGGGCTCCAATCACGCAAAAGTAGGTGAGGGTTATATCGCCTATGCGGGTAACTATTTGTATGTGCGTCACGACGACGGTAATTACGCCCTCTACGCCCATGCACAACCTGGCTCAATTCCTACCAGCCTCTGTCCGCATAATGCGGTTTACAACTCCACCGGAAAGGCGGGATATGTTTTAAACAGTGAAGGATGGGTAAGCGGCGGTGCACGCATTACCAAAGGGCAGGTCCTGGGTCTGGTTGGTAATGTTGGTAATTCTGATCGCCCGCACTTGCATGTGCATATGCAAACTTCTGCGGATCAACCGGTTGAGATTAAATTTGATCACGGTCAAACAACACCGTTCACCAATCAAACTGCATCAGTAAATGCCACCTGGACTTTATTGAACGGTAAATCGCTACCCGCTGGTGAAGTGATGGTGTGGGCGCCGCACTCAGTGGGTAATTGGACAGTCAACAATATTCCCGATGAGCGCATGCAAGCCTGGTTCAATCACTTCGCTGATTCCGGTGTAATGCCTAATGTCTATGCCTGTACTGACAATGGCCAAATCTATAACACCGGTTGGGTTCCATCGAGCGGTTCTTGGCAAGCATTCCACGGTATGTCGTTAACAGCATTCACTAAAAAATCGAATGATTTGGCCAACCTGGGTTACACCCGTTACGGCTGGTGGTACTGCGGTTCTGTGTATACCGGAATCTGGCGCAAGTAATTAAACAGCTAACGCTATTAAGCAAACAAAATTTTTTGGAAATTTACTCAATAGGATTTGAAAAATGAAAGCAATGAAATTGATTAGTGTATTGGCCCTGGTGTTCAGTACAGGTGTGGCAAACGCCGGAGTGATAGTTCACGACTTACGTGTTAAAGAACAAGTCGGCAACTTCAACCCGCAACCTGATCCACCAGGAAAAAACATTATCGTGCAATAAATGTGTTAACCAAAAAAGCAATCGCCTGGTGCGGTTGCTTTTTATTTTTCCAATATCCTTCTAACGATAAACGGGTGTCGATATGGATAACTCAACGATTCAACTGGTACAACATTCCTGGCAAAAAGTAATCGCCATTGGCCCACAAGCGGCGGCGTTGTTTTATCAAAATTTATTTGAAGCCGATCCCGCACTAAAACCGTTATTCAAAGGCGACTTGCAAGCACAAGGTAAAAAGTTGATAGAAATGATTACTACCGCCGTCAATAAATTAACCGAATTAAATGTACTTGTTCCCGTATTGCAAAATCTCGGCAAACGCCACGGCGGCTATGGGGTACAGGATTCCCATTACGACACCGTTGGTACTGCCCTGTTAAAAACCTTGGGGCAGGGATTGGGTAATGAATTTACGCAGGATGTAAAAACTGCGTGGACAAATGCTTATATGGTTATGGCGGATGTGATGAAGGCAGCAGCAAAACAATAACAGCCTCAATCTAATTCTTATTCTTGTACAGTTGATAAATCAGCATGATCTGAGATTCAAAATGTTCTCATAGCAACACATTCGTTTGAATCTCAGAAACATATTCTCGCTGAATATTCTTTAAAATCCCTTAATAGCACTCACGATCCCTTTAAATTAAGCGTGTTTCAGCCATTCTGTTGAATTAAAAAAATATGTGCTTTCACACGGCACACTCCTTGCTCTCCAAGAAAAACACAAGCTTTCCTACTCAATACAATTTTAAAGCAACCGTGATGGAGACACTGCAATGACTGCAGTCAGAAAATTTACATTAAAACAAAGTGATATTTTTGTTCTGTTCGGCGTTCTTCTGATTCTGGTGGGCTTTGCACCCACATTTTATTTAAAACCGGTTTTCGGCGCAGGCAAACCTTTAACGTCTCTCATATTGGTTCACGGGATAACAATCACCGCCTGGATAGCTGTTTTCCTCTATCAACATTTCGCGGCCAGCAGAGGTTTGCTCGCGCGGCATAAAGAAATCGGAGTTGCAGGTGCTGCGCTGTTCGGCATATACATCACGCTGTCATACGTTGTGGTATTAGGCAGAGCTGCGGCAGCCGCCAGTGAACCATCGGGAGTGGCACCCTTAGTCCGTTTGGCCTATCCATTCTGGATTATCACTGCAACGCTAATTTTCGGATTAGCTGCTTTTATTTTGGTGCGCCACCACAACTGGCATCGCCATTTCCAATTAGCCAGCTTTTTTATTTTGCTCGCACCAGCCACGGCGCGTGCGTTGAGGTTTGTTGTTGAAACAGGCACTGTTGCTACCTTCGGATCGCTGCTGGTTTCACTTGCACTTTATATCGGCGCAACGAGATTGAAAGACAAAGGTTCGAACAAAGCTTCCAGGTTGGCATTGGGGATTGTTGGTGCTTATTTGCTTGTAACTCTGTTGATATTTTTGAGTGTGAATGCGGCAACACCTTGGCTTCATTTTGCGTCTGCGTTAACGGGGTATCCGGTTCCTGATGTGGTATCGCAGTAACTATTTGAAATATTCATTGTTCATTATCGGCATTCCAATATCCATTCAATGCAATCGATATGTGATCATGATAGAAATGATCATCTTGTAGATCATACTTAAACTGCAGAACAGCGCTAACTACTAAGCGCTGTTGTGTGTTTAATAATTCAAATTGTAGCTCTTTATATTCAGATAGGTGAGTGAGATGAAACCAAATATCAAACTGAAATTCACCTTTAAGCTCTGCAATTAAAAACGCTGGCAAATGAAACCGCATTCCCTCTTTATCGAAAAAACTTAAGCTGCTGTAACAGCGGTTTAAATCTGTGTGCGAAATCGCAGTCCAATCCATTTTTTCATCCCGTGCCCGAGCGACCAGTTGTTCTGGTTCTGTACAATAATCATCAATCGCTTGTGCCTCAAAAAGGCCCACGCCATTTCCAAGGACAACATCTTTAAAGGCAATGGTAATTGATTCAATCAGATCTGGTATATGGGCTTCTTGGGTAATGGTTTTTTCCTCGCTTGCATTAGTTCTGCTATCGGCACAAAGCAGCCATCTCATATTACTAGTCCTCAAAATATCTACACTCAATTACCTCAAGATTTAGCCAAACCAGCAAAAAAGCCGAATATGATCGCACCCCAAATCGCCAATATAATAAACGCCGGAATAGCAGCAATGGCCCACTTCACCATAAATATTACCATTGAGGAGAATGGCATTTTTATATCTGTGACGATTACTTTGCTTGTTTGATTATCCATTTTTTGTCTTCGTTATTATCTATAAATTATTAAAGTCTCATATGGTACGGCTCTGCTAGGGTAGTAATTTTGACTAGCAGAAACACATCAAAACCAACATTTCTTTCAAAGAAAAAAACAGCACCTGAAATCCAAAACCCATTCGTCCTTCACAATAAAACCAAGTAAAGACCATAGCGATATTCAGTGCCAGTATGAATTACAACCCATTGTTGCACTTCCGCTGACAGCCCCGGCTCCATCCCATAACCTGTCCGCGCTGCGGTAAATCCTCCAGTCGGGAATGTAACCCCGAATACCTGGCAGGCACATTGCGTTTTTTCAACGCATTACGTGTCCTCGCACAGCTTTGCCTGATGTTATGGCGGCTGGGTGAGGCCGCTTTCGGGCGGGCTGGTGGTTGCAACCCCGTTCGCCGACCAGTGAAGCGATCACTGTACTTTGCAAACCATGGACAGTCATGGCGGATGAAGATGCAATCTACCAACTGTATTGTCAGACGCATTTATTGGAAGTGTTGTTTGGTGAAGTTAATGAGCGCGTGAAATTACCGCCGTGGGCGATTAATAGTATTGCGCGTGTGATTTACAGGATTGATGGGCATCTTAAGAGGCAGTTGTCGATGTAGCGTGCGCGGCAGGTCATTTCTTTCTGCTGTGGAAATAAATGACTTGCCGCAATGGAAAGTCAGCGCTATATTGCTTTCCATATTGGAAAGTAAAGGAGCTTGAGCAATGAATGAGAACTATCATCAAATTACCGCTGGCGACGCTAGAGCTGCACTTGCTTCGTTGGATGTGGCAAAAAAAATCACATTGAATAGTATGAAGCCACCGTTATGGTTAGTGCTTTTATGTTCTGCGGCGTTGGGAATAAAAACCACTGCTATGGGGCTTATGATTAACGATAACCTGTGGAATAGCATTCAGTGGGGATCGTATATTGTTTGTTGCCTTAGTGTTGTCTCGTGGATTATTGCGTTGCGTGTTAAAGGAATAATGATAAGAATTACTGATGTTAATATCACAAAAAAAGGCGTTATTGCTGCGCTCCTTATTTGTACACTGCTGGTGTTATCTCGAGTCATTTACTTGCAAACAGGATCTGCATTATTTCCTTATGGGGCGGGTATCTTTAATGCGTTGATCCTGGCGTTCAGTTTGTATTTTGGTCGGCTGTTAAGTGCAAAGGAAGGGGGGAGATAATGGGGCGTGCCTGTTTTGATGATTTAATCCATGCGCCTAACCGGTTAAGAATTTGTGCGTTGTTAGCGCCGGTCACATCACTTGAGTTCAGTGCGCTGCGCGAACAACTGGAGGTAAGTGACTCTGTGCTTTCCAAACATATTAAACCGCTTGATGAAGCAGGTTATGTGGTGATTAATAAAAGCGCTAGCGAGGGGAGGCAGCGTACATGGTTATCGCTATCTCCCGCTGGGCGTAAGGCTTTTAAAGGACATGTAGATGCGTTGAAGGAAATTGTGGGATAAAAAAATAATCCAGCAATTAACAGCAATGACTGAATTATATTTCTCGTATGGCGGCAGTTTTTAAGATGTAACAATGTGGATTGGCTTTTCGCAGTAAAAAATTCAATAAATCGAAAAATGGGTCATCAAATTCGCTGCTGCATAATTTGGCAGCGGCGAATTTTATAAATGAATTTTTTTGTTAGATTAAAGCTTCGCGCGCAGCGTTACTCCTATCATTCTTGGATCGCTCGGTTGGCCGAGAATCAGGCCCGAGTTTCCTGTTTGAATGGTCAGCGCTTGAATGTAATCCGAATCAAATAAATTGTGGGCAAATACATCCATTTCCCAACCATTATTGAAACGATAACCGATACTGGCGTTAACGACGTTATAACCACTGATCCAGGTGTAGCGCGAGTTTGATGTGTCACTGTTGTAGCGCGAGCGGGAGTTTACATCGGCGCGCAATGAAATCTCACCGGGGCCTACTTGGTAGAGATAATCAAAGCCTGCCGATCCAACCCATTTTGAAAGGCCAGCGAGGTTGCTGCCACTGAGATCGCAGGCCACGGTGGTAGCGGTTTGTACCTCGAGAGGGCAGGGGCCTTCCGGATAATCGGTATTTTCACCATCGGCATAAGCGGCGGATAGGCGCAGTGTGAAACCGGTAAATAACAGTGCGGTGAAATCTGTTTCCACACCTTGCACGCGAACTTCGGGGACATTTGATGGATACGAACGCAGCGCTGCTGTTTCAAGGTTCGAAACAATATTCGCCTGATAATCTTCAACTTCCGTGCGATAGGCCGCGATATTCAGCGTTACTCTGTCTGCAAATAACGTCGACTTAAAACCAATTTCTACTGTGGAATTTTTTTCGTCCCGGATCACTGCTGTTGCAAGCGTCGGTTGATTTTGTGCGTTGAGCGGTAGGCCCGACATATTGAGTCCACCGGATTTGTAACCATGGGCATAACTCGCGTAGGCCATCCAATCATCGCTGAATTGATAAGCGAGATTGGTACGCCCGGATAAGTTGCCGCCATCATCACTGGCTTCGTAACTTTGCGGGCGCAAAATCGAAAGTTGTGCGCGACGCAATTCTGCAGCCGTGGTTGCGTTGTGCGCGGAGAGGTCTGCTCCACCAAATACTTGTGTCGAATAAGAGCCTTCCTTGTCTTCATTGGTGTAACGCAAACCCACCGTCCCGGTCAGGCGTGGAATAAATTCATAGCTCACTTCACCGAAGGCAGCATAACTTTCCATTTCAAAACGTGAATCACCAATCTGGCCATAACCATCGAGTAAATTTGCCGGAATGGGCACGGTGAAATTTGCTTTATTCAATAACCAATACGCGGCTTGTGGGCCGTAAATACTTGTGGGCTCACCGGTAATTTTTTGCGTGAAAAAATATAAACCGGTGACGTAATTCAGTGGGCCATCGCCATTGGTGGCAAGGCGAAGTTCCTGGCTGTATTGATCTTGTCGCGAAGGAATGCGTTGCACCGTTTGAATGGGAACACCGATATAGTCGCGATCATTTGCTACATCCCAATCCCAGTAACGCCACGCACTAACAGACGTGAGCGTCTTATCGTCGAGATCCCAATCGGCGATCAGCGCTACGCCGCCATCTTGTGTATCAATGTGCAAGTCGGTATCGATATCCGTCAGGCGATCATAAACATTGCGGCTCGGGGGTGCGTAACCGAGCCCGGCAGCGAGTGCAGGAAATTGGCGTGCAGCGCTGCGTTTGCTTTCGCCCACGCGTAAAAAACTTTGTGTGCAGCAAGCGGAATCAAGATCGGAAACATCGGCTATTAAACGCACTTTGAGGTTGTCGTCTGGAACAAATAATAGCTGCCCGCGCAGTGCATAGTTGTTACGTTCGTTGAGATCTTCACCGGTCGTGACGTTGTGAATTACACCATCGCGTTTGGTGATTAATCCGGAAAGGCGCGCAGCAACTTTATCGTCAAATAGTGCACCGGAAACGGCACCTTTGAATTGCCTGAAATTGGATTCACCGATAGATACTTCGCCATTTGCTTCGGGTTCGAACGTGGGTTCGCGACTCATGATATGAATCGCGCCTGCCGTGGAGTTTTTTCCGAACACTGTACCTTGCGGGCCGCGCAGTACTTCGATGCGTTCGATATCTACAAAGTCAAACGCTGCTGTCGCTGGTCGCCCGTGATAAACCTGATCCACATAAAATCCCACACCGGGTTCGATACCATCATTTGCTGCGCTAACCGACAATGTATTCGAACCCAAACCGCGAATGGTATACGCCGTGTTGCGCGGGTTGGCGGAGTTGTAATAAAGCGATGGAACCAGTTGGCTTAGTGATTGAGTATTTACCGTGTATGAACTGTCGAGCAATTCACCGCTAACGGCGGATACCGCAGCTGGCACAGTTTGAATAAGCTCTTCGCGGCGGCGTGCGGTTACGACAATAGTATTCAGTGTTTGGTCGCTACTTGCTTTTAATAAAGCAGATCCTGGTGGTGAGGTTTTTGATCGTTCAGTTTTCGTGTTAGATAATTCATGTTGACCGGAGGGCTCTTGCGGGAAAACCGGTGCAGAATGAGATATACCCGAAACAGAAAACAGGGTTGCTGTGATGATGCAATGCAGTATGCTTTTAACAAATTGACCTGCAGATAAGTATGAATCATGTTTGCGTTCTTGTTGTGCCGCACGTGACCGGTACAACGTTGGGGCTGAACTCATTTCAAAACTCCTTTGGGTATAAACATTAGTTGCGATTGAATTGTGAAAAATACGATGCAAAATTCTGTGTTGCCGAAATAAATTGCCATTGCCGGGATTGATTCATTTGAATGATGGAAAGTGCTGTGAATTCATTTCGAAAAAATTGATTTGGTTCGTTGGCATACGCTTTCCTTACCAAATTGCTTATAGGGATAATAAAAATTGATCTAATGCATCTCGCTCGTGATGCGGCAACTTGAGGTAACGTTCGCGTACTTTTGTTGCTTCGCCGCCGTGCCACACAATGGCTTCCGTGAGTGTTTGTGCGCGGCCATCGTGTAAATAGGATTGATATTCGTTGATAAAATTTGTCAGCCCTATCCCCCATAGTGGCGGTGTTCGCCATTCACGGCCAGTGGCTTGAAAGTCCGGGCGATTGTCTGCAAGGCCTTCACCCATGTCGTGCAGTAGTAAATCGGTATAAGGTTGAATCGTTAAATTTGCTAAATGCTTGTATGGATATGTTTTAGCGGTTCTTAACTCTGGGCGATGACAACGTGCACAGCCGATTTCAGAAAATATTTTTTCGCCAGCGTTTACTTGTGGGTGATTCGTATTGCGCCGGGCTGGAACTGCAAGGTGGCGAAAATAAAATTCAAGGTCTGCCAGTTGTTCATCGTTTAATTCCGGTGAACCGCCACTCAATGCGCGCAAACATGCTTGTTGATGGGGCAGGCAATTTTCGTTGGGTAATAAACGGGAGGTGATGCCCAGGTCGCCCAGCATTGCATCGACAATTTGGCTGCGCAAACTGGCGGTATTTGCTTTTGCGCCAAAGCGGCCAATACGGTGTTGTTGTTCGGCAATATCCCATACCCGATTAACCTTACCTTTAATGCCATCGGGGTTTTGCTGTTGTGCGAATGTGAGTAAATCTTCCTCGCTCACGGCATCAAGCAAGCCAAGCCCGTAAACGATTGGGCCAATACGCGCTGAAGTTAGTGTTGGTTCCTGATCTTTATAGAGTGGTCCATAATTTAATTCGCTAAATATGAGCTGCGGTTTACGTAAACGTATTTGCGTTCCATCTGCGAATTCGATGGTTTGATGTTCCCACTGCAATTGTGCACGGCCTTCACCAGATACACCGGGAACACCTTCCTCGTTAAGTTGATTACCATAACGCGGATGAGGTTTGGGGCCGCCGTGTTTTGTGGTTCCTGATATTGATAAACGTACGAGCATGGATTGCATTCGTTCGCTGGCATCATTAGGTGCGCGGCCGCGACCATTTTTAGGATGGCAGGATACGCAAGCGATACGGTTATACAGCGGGCCTAATCCAACCAGCGTATCTTTCGCCGGTGCAATCACCCAGCTCTGGCGAAAGATATTGCGCCCGCGAAAAAACTGCGCGAGTTCTTGTTCGCTCAATCCGGCAAAAGGTTGCGCATAGGCTTCACGAGTTATTTTATTGGTTACATGATTAATAGCATGATTAGCTGTGGCGCGTTGCTGCGTAGAAAGTTCTATTGCATTAATCGCAGTACTAATGGAAAAAATACTAAAAATGATGGCTGTAGAAAATCGGAGAGTCATAAACTCTCCGCTAGTTTTTGTGCAGCAGCAATTCGTTTATCTGTGGCGTCACGCCATTGGCGTTCCGGCGTACGCAATTCCGGTTTATTGGTTCCCTCCAATCTCTCGCGAAATTGTTTTTGCAATTCGGAACTTGTAGCTGCTCTCTCTGTAAGCGGCACAGCGGTGAGTAAATTACGTAATGCGGGTTGTGGCTTTCCTGTTGACTCAAGCGCGTGCAGTTTTTTCCATAACGCGCGTTGTTCTTCATGGCGATAAGCGAGGTGATGATCAAACAACGCGGTGATAACACCAAGGCGATTGCGTCCGCCATCATTATCGTAATCCAGCTCGCCACGAGTAGCGGCGATAAAGGGGCGGTAATAATCCGCAGGTAATGTTTCATAGACCGATGGCCGCACGGGTAATTTGCGAATATCGGCGTGGGTAAGTAACGTTTGCCCCTGATTACTCAATACAAATTCAGTAAATTTTTTAGCTGCATCGAGTTTATCTGTGCTTGCGGTAATCGCGATATGTGCCGGGTTAATTCCACCGCGCTCCGGATACACAAACCGAATGGGGGCCCCATTGGCGATGGCGGAGGCAATAAAAAAATCTATCGATAATCCAACGGCAAATTGCCCGGCGGAAACTTTATCGCTAATAAATCCACCGCCTTGTTCGAGCAATTCTGCATTGCCACAAATTTCGCTCCACAATGCCCAGCCTGCGTCCCAGCCATAACCTTGCAATGGAATATCGATTAACACCGGAGCAAAACCCACGCGTGCAGGATTAGGCACCACTATTTTTCCATCCAGTTTGGGATTGGTGAGATCCTGCCAGGTTTTTGGTGATTCAATATTGAGTGCGGTGATTACTTGGGTATTAATCGCAAAACCAAAGCCAGCCATTTCCGTTGCGGTGAAATAATTATCGGTATCGCGCAAGCGGGTTTTCCCAATGGCTTCC
Organism: Cellvibrionaceae bacterium; assembly: GCA_021151825.1. GTDB lineage: Bacteria > Pseudomonadota > Gammaproteobacteria > Pseudomonadales > Cellvibrionaceae > Cellvibrio. Next base: position 710,372 of record JAGKWQ010000001.1, on the reverse strand, counting down.
GGCAAACCGGTTAAATCAATATCGAGTTTGCGCAATGCATTGTCGGATTTCAGTTGATTAAACGTTCGTGGCGACGGTGACCAGTAAACATCAATGCCCCCTTGTTTGGGTTGTTGCAAATAAGGCAGTGCATCTTGTGGCATGCGCCAGATAATTTGGAGGCGATATTGCGGATACGCTTTTTCAAACGCCGCTTGCATACGTTCAGTTACTTCCGTGGGGTAGCTTGTCATGACGGACAGTGTTTGTATTTCTGCGTGTAACGGTAACGCGGCGCTGGCAAATGCCAGCGCAACACTTTGTAATAGCCGGCGGCGCATCAGGTTTATCGTATTCATCACCGGCTCCTAAAGGCTGTAATTGATTTGTAAGAACCAGGTACGGCCAGCCTCAGGGAAACCTTCGCTATATTCGTACAAGCGATCAAATACATTGCGTGCGCCGGCTTCGACTAATAATTTTTCATCAAAAATGCGATAACCGGTTTTTAAATTGGTAACACCAAATCCTTTGGTTTGCTGAACGCCATTACTGGTGGTGTAACGGGATGAGGATGCTTCGGTGGTTGCTGTCAAATTCCATGCGCGCGTAATATTCCAACGCAGGTCCGCAGCGAATTTATGGCGTGGTGTGTCAATTAAGCGTACCGGAGGTGAGGTGATATTGTCGCGATCGAGATAACTATAAACCGTTCCCAATTGCACATCGCCAAGTGAAAAATGCAAACCGGTATCGGCGCCGGTCGCACGTACTTCTCCAATGTTTTGCATTTGCGAGCAAGGCGGTGCACTGCAGGCACTGGCGGGAATACTTATCGCCTGGATCATATCGGTGATATCGGAACGGAATACACTGATGTCCCAGCGCAATTGGTTGCTGAGTTTATGTTCATAACCGAGTTCGTAATGATCAGCTTCTTCGCTGTGCAAATCCGGATTGGGAATGGCACTGCCCATGCGATAGGAAAAGCGATCTTTAATTGTAGCGAAGCGATGTTTACGTGCAGCGGTCAGGTGCACCCGGCTTGCATCTGTTAGACGATAAAAAAAACCGAGGGTTGTGTTATTTGCACTGTTATCGCCTTTGGGGAAATCTGAAATAACGCCGGTATTTGCGTTGTAATCTTCAGCTTCAAGGCTATCTCGCCAATCGTGGGAAACACCGGCGACTAGTGACAGTTTATTAGTTATATCGTGCGTGTCTTCCAATACGAGAGACTGTGTGCGGTCACTGGTGCGACGAATGGGTTGGCCTGCATTGTGTTCGCGATGAATATCTTCTTTCCAGTGGTAGGCTGCTTTCAATAAATTATTACTACTGATTTGGAAATCCAGTTGTGCGCTGGCGCCGTTGGTGAAATCGTCATACCAGCTTTTAAACGACGAAGGACGATTTTGTGTAGTGTAAGTTGCATCATCATAAGTAAATAGTGAGTTTTCATATGTGTCGTGATAAGCGCGCACTTTGAGTGTGACGTTGTCCCATTGGGTATTGGATAAAAAATAAATGCTGTCTTTATCCCACACTGGCCACTGCCAGTAACGTGCACTAATACTGGCAATTGCGCCCGCATAAGGTGGGTTACCCTTTTCACCTTTTTGTGACGAATAACTCAAACTGTATTCATCTGTTTCATTGGGTGTGAGCGCCACTTTCAAACTGTATTTGCGATCATCACTGTAGCTATTCTCGCGCTCATCGCCATTTTCAAAACGTCTTGCTGGAAAATCATCGGACAGTGAAAATGAATCTACATCCAAATAAGAGAGCCCTGCTTGCACATACCAGCTACCCTGATTGCTGCCGATATTGGTGTAAACACGACGTGAATTATTATTACCGTCATCAGCCCAGGTTGTTCCCGCTCCAATTTCGCCTTCCAATACATTACCCGGTTTGCGACTTACCAGATTAATTGCACCGCCTAATGTATTAGGTCCATAAATTAATGAACTGAAACCCTTGGCTACATCAATATGGGCAATACCAAACGTATTAAAGCGGCCCAGATCCACATAGCCGTCATAGGGTACATACACTGGAATACCATCAAGAAATACTGGTACTTGCCGCAAATCAAAACCGCGCACGTACACCATCTCTTCATTGCGCGCACCGACTTTACTCAAGCTCACACCGCTACTGAGATTAAGTGCACCGCCGACAGTTTCCTTATCGTAAGCGCGAATGGTGTCGATACTGATACGTTGGGTGTTGTCGTCTTCGGTATCCAGTGCATTGGCGGTGACGACAATGGTTTCGAGTTTGGGTGCATTGGTGTTTGCCAAGGCCACAGAGGGAAACCCAATAGAAATAGTGCTGGCAATAAATAACGATAAATGTGACGGGATATAAAAATGATTTCTCATACTGGTTCCGTGTTTTCAAATAGTGGGTCTTAAATGTCGATATATTTTCAAGAATATAGCGATAGGCAAAAATTTTTACCTTGCCGCTCTCTCTATAATTGTTACCGGCGAGGCCGGAATATTAGTTGCCACCGTGTATGTTTATGGTAATGGATAACTATCGGTATATTTTTAAGGATATAACGACGAATAGCCTTAGCAAATGAAAGGCCAATTTATAAGAATGGTAAATCTACTCGTGTTTGCGTCATGATTGGGCTTATATATTGATCATTATCTATTTTGTGATCAGAATCAGCTCAATATTACTGAATATTATTTGCATATTGTGGTGCATGCTAAGTCATGATTGCACTATGTGCGGGCAAATGGCGCGGTTAGTTCTTTCCACAAACATCCTGACTATATACTCTTTATTAAAAACAAACCGAGGTAGCAATGGCTCTCTCCCGATTTTTAAACGTTCTTTTTTTATTCACGCTAGCTTTTGGTAATCACTCTTTTGCGGAACCTATGCCAGCAACACGCCACCTTGACACTATTGTGGTTGGTGCGGGATGTTTCTGGGGGGTGGAAAAACGTTTCGAGGCCATTGATGGTGTAATTGATGCCGTTTCCGGTTATGCCGATGGCAAAGGCATCGAACCCAATTATGAAGCTATCACTCAGTACAAAAATAAACAGAACCCGAATAACTTCGCAGAAGTAGTAAAGATCACTTTCAACCCGGCAGTGGTCAATGTGACCGTACTGCTACAACGTTATTTTGAAATGCATGATCCGACGCAATTGAATCGTCAAGGTAATGATGTCGGTACCCAATATCGCTCGACAATATTAACCAATAGTCAAGCGCAAACGGAGACAGCACAACAGGTACTGAAGGCTTATCAGGCGTTATTAACCAAGGCGGGTTATGGTGCGATTACTACGAAAATAAAGCCTTTGGAAAAATTTTATCCGGCTGAAAAATACCATCAGGATTACCTTGTCAAAAACCCCAACGGCTATTGCCCGGATCATTCTACTGGCGTGAAATTTGAGCAGAACAGTAATACGCAGACTGTGCTTGCCGATAATTCTGCTTTGCTCAAAGGAAAGCATATTTTGGTGATCGATGCGGAAGAGTTTTGCCCTTACTGCAAAAAATTTAAAGCAGATGTGACGCAAAATTATAAAGGCGATATCCCTCTGCATTTTCGCTTCGCAAGTCAGTTAGATAAATTGAGTTTGAAGACCCCAACATGGGCAACACCAACCATCATTTTATTGCAGGATGGAAAAGAAGTATTTGGTCGCCAGGGTTATATGAATCCGGAGCAATTTTATTTATTGCTCGGAAAATTTAAATTGGGCGAGAGCGAAGCCTTCAATGTTGCGTTTGAAGAAAGTACTGATTCACGCTTCTGCAAGCAATATGAAGTTTTCAAAAATACACCGGACGGTGTGTTTATTGATAAATTAAGTGGTGCTCCGTTGTTTGATACCCGCGACCGTTTTGATTCCGGTAGTGGCTGGCTTTCATTTACCAAGCCGGTGGATGGTTCTGTAATTGAAAAACCTGATAACAGTTACGGTATGCAACGCACTGAAATCCGCGCGAAGGTTTCCGGCATTCATTTAGGACATGTGTTTGACGATGGCCCCAATGGAAAGCCGCGTTATTGTATCAACGCGACGGTATTGGATTTTGTTCCTCGATAAATACATAGATCCTGCTTCAGCCCTGAAATCAGGGTTGAAGCAGACTTTTAATCCAGGCGTTTTCTTTCTTGTTAAACAATTCGCGCAAATGCAATCGGTTTTCGGCAAAGGTCAAAAATTCAATGGATACCGGTTGAATCCTATAGCCGCCCCAGGTTGATGGCTTTGGTACTTCCCTATTAATAAATTGATCGGATACCTCCTGCATTCGTGTTTGTAATTCTTCTAGCTCTTTCAACGGTTGGCTCTGCTGAAATGCAGTGGTGGTAAGCTGTGCGCTACGTTTTCTTGTTTTCCAGAACTCAATCGCTTCAGCGTCACTAACGGCTTGTGCTTCACCAATCACTCTTACTTGATAACCGACATGATCCCACCATATTGTCATGGCAACTTTTGGGTTATGTTGAATGTGTTTTCCTTTTGCTGAATCAAGATAAGTGCAAAACACAAAGCCATTTTCATCAACCGATTTCAGATCAACAAACCTGCCAGAGGGAAAACCCTGTTCATTGATTGTTGAAATGCAAATGGCACTTTTCTGTTGTAATGGGGAATTTGATATTGCTTTATTCCACCAGGATTGAAATTTTTCTATAGGATTTTCCATGGATTAAATTGCTCTGCAGTGGAGATAACCGGATCTGGAGTAATATAACTCAGAACACCACTAGTCCTGACACAATTGCCACAAATCTATTTATTAGCGGCATATTTCTAACAAATATCCCGCCTATCATGGCTACATGAACAAACGACAGGATGGTCATGAAATGGTAGGGAATCTTGTTCATTTAACTTCCGAAAGGAAACTCAAACTGGCTTGCTGTAACGGTAAGTAAACTGTGAAATTATTGCGAGGATGCAATCATGTTGAAATCAAAACCTGCTCTGTTTATCTCTTTGTTATTTGCTGCTCAATTGGCTTCTGCCGGCTCGGTGATGCTTGAGCAATCTTCTTCTGCTAACGCGGATCAATCGTTAACTGATACCGTGATTCTGGAAAGCCAGGCTGATAATGGTGGGGTAATTCTTGAAAAGAGCATCATTGTGCAAAATAAACTGGCTGGTGGCTTGGTCATTGAAAAATCTCCTGTGCTTAATCTTGGTGGTGGCGTGATTCTGGAGCGTGGTGGTATCAAGTTGTTTAGTGGTGGTTTGATCATTGATAGGCATGTTGCTGGTGGTTTGATTATTGACCGGCATGTGGCGGGAGGCCTGATCATTGATCGACATGGCAAATTGGTCTAATCGTTTCCGGCTCTAAACCGCTCACATTCTGCTTTTAGTAAAACCGCAATCTTCAGGACGGAGGCTGCGGTTTTTTTGTGCTTATTAATAGCTAATTAAAATTAATAATATTTAGTTAATAGATTTTGTATATTAAATGCATGGCGACATTCAATTAGCCCACTGGCGCTCAACTCCCTAATCTGTGCTCAACGAAACACATCAACCCCCAAGTCTTTAACCACAAGTACTCAACCACAGACCTCAGGAGTCCACACATGGCTACTATCAACTCGGAAATCAAACCTTTTAACGCCCAAGCTTACCATCAAGGGAAATTCGTTCCTGTTAGCGATGCTGACCTGAAAGGCAAATGGTCCGTTGTTTTCTTTTACCCGGCTGACTTCACCTTTGTCTGCCCGACTGAATTGGGTGACCTGGCAGACAACTATGCCGAATTCCAGAAACTGGGCGTAGAGATTTACTCGGTATCTACCGATACCCACTTTACCCACAAAGCCTGGCATGACAGCTCTGAAACCATCGGCAAAATCCAGTACCCGATGATCGGTGATCCAACCGGGACTATCACGCGCAATTTCGGGGTGATGATTGAATCTGAAGGTCTGGCTGAGCGCGGTACGTTTGTGATCGATCCGGAAGGCAAAATCCAGATTATCGAAGTCAACGCGGGCGGTATTGGTCGCGATGCATCTGAGTTGCTGCGCAAAGTAAAAGCGGCGCAATACGTTGCTGCACACCCTGGTGAAGTTTGCCCGGCGAAATGGAAAGAAGGTGAAGCAACACTGGCGCCTTCATTGGATCTGGTTGGAAAAATCTAACTTATTTTTGTAATCAAATCCCTCCCTGCCTCCCTTGGTTACGCGACCCGCACAAAGGGAGGCGCTGTTGGTAAAGAGGAGCTTGGTTCTCCTCATTAGTCGAGAGATGCGAGGCGCTCCTCTTTGAAAAAGAGGGGCTGGGGGAGATTAAAATCTTACGGAGCACACACCATGTTAGATGCCGCGATTAAAAGCCAACTCAAGGCTTATTTGGAAAAACTGCAACGCCCCATCCAACTGGTGGCTAGCCTGGATGCGAGTGCAAAAGCGCAGGAATTAAAAAATCTCTTGCAAGAAATTTCTACCCTGTCTGACAAAGTCAGTGTCAATGAACAAGGCAATGCGAATTATCGCCCCTCATTTTCTGTTGCTGCTCTCGGTGAGCCGGCGCGGATTGAATTTGCGGGAATTCCCATGGGCCATGAATTTACGTCGTTGGTGTTAGCGCTATTACACACTGGTGGTCATCCGGTAAAAGTGGATGAAAAAACCATTGAACAAATTAAAGCGATTGATGGCAGATTTCATTTTGACGTGTTTGTCTCACTCTCGTGCCACAACTGTCCGGATGTTGTGCAAGCGGTAAATTTACTGGCGGCACTCAATCCGAATTTTTCTGCAACCATGATTGATGGCGCACTCTTCCAAAGCGAAGTGGATAAACGTCAGGTGATGGCGGTTCCCAGTGTTTATTTGAATGGCGAACATTTTGGCCAAGGCCGGATGAGCCTGGAAGAAATTATCGCGAAAATCGACACCGGTGCAGCTGAACGCGATGCGAAATCGCTCAGCGAAAAAGATCCGTTCGATGTATTGGTTATTGGCGGCGGACCTGCTGGTGCCGCGGCAGCCATTTATTCTGCGCGTAAAGGTATTCGCACTGGTGTAGTTGCCGAGCGTTTTGGTGGGCAGGTGATGGACACGGTTGGTATTGAGAATTTTATTTCTGTGAAAGCAACTGAAGGTCCAAAGCTCGCAGTAGCCTTGGAACAACACGTTAAAGAATACGATGTGGATATTATTAATTTGCAAAAGGCCAGCGACGTTATTCTTGGTAATAATCCCGGTGATTTGGTAGAGGTGAAATTGGCGAGTGGCGCGAGCTTGAAAAGTAAAAGTGTGATTCTCGCTACCGGTGCACGCTGGAGAGAAATGAATGTGCCTGGGGAAAGCGCATATCGTGGTAAAGGCGTTGCCTATTGTCCGCACTGCGATGGGCCTCTGTTTAAAGGCAAGCGTGTGGCGGTAATTGGTGGTGGTAACTCGGGTGTAGAAGCGGCAATTGATTTGGCCGGCATCGTTGCCCATGTAACCTTGATCGAGTTTGATTCAAAGTTGCGCGCTGATGCAGTATTGCAACGCAAATTATTCAGTTTGCCCAACGTTACCGTGATCACTGAAGCTTTAACGTCAGAAGTTGTTGGTGATGGGCAAAAAGTAACAGCGTTGAAGTACAAAAGTCGCAATACTGATGAAATTGTAACGGTAGAGCTGGAAGGTATCTTTGTGCAAATTGGCTTGTTGCCTAATACCGATTTCCTGAGGGGCACTGTGCAGCTGACTACTCGCGGTGAAATTGAAATTAATTCACGCGGCGAAACCTCCGCGCCGGGTGTGTTTGCCGCAGGTGATTGTACCAATGTGCCTTACAAGCAAATCATTATTGCGATGGGGGCAGGTGCTACGGCATCACTAGGGGCATTCGATTATTTGATTCGCACCAGTGCACCACAGTAACTAAAAGCTGTTTGTACTGTAATTAGGCACAAGCGCAGCTCTTGTTGAAAAGAAAAGCTGCGCTTATTTTTTCAGGCTAACCAATGCCCGAGTTTTCACTTTGCAGTTTGTTGTTTGGGTTTTGCAGGCTGGACAACTCACGTTTGAGCGCGTCCATCAGGTGATTTACATCGTCCGCCGGGCGTGCCGCTATGCGGAAGTATTGCTCGCTTGATCCCAGTTTGTTGCCGCAATTGCGAATAAAACAACCATGATTTTGTAACATGCGGTCACGCAATTCAGTACCGTTAATGCTATCGCACAATTTGACGAAGATAAAATTGGAATGGGTTGGGTAAACCGTAAATTCCGGCAACTCTTCAAAGCGCTCTGATAAATAGATTGCATCGGCGATAGTTTTCATACGGCTTTGATGATAGCTCGTATGTTCGTCTTTAATTAAATGCAACAACATTTCAGTAATACCGTTTACATTCCAGTAGGGTAAGTGCTTGCGTAATTTGGCAATATTTTCCTCATTGCTAATGGCAAAACCCATGCGCAAGCCATGCAATCCGACATTTTTTCCCAGGCTTTTTAACACCCAGGTGTTGCGATAATTTGCTACATCATTTTTGATGCTGGGTGGTTCTTCGCCGGAAAAATCGATAAAAGATTCATCGACAATAATATTGTCGAGATACGAAAGTTCATTCAGTAACCATAACACTTGCTCACGCGCAAGAATCGATCCGGTAGGGTTGTTCGGATTGCAAATCACCAAGTTGCGGGCGCCGGAAGATTTTACTTCAGCAGCCAATTGTTCCGGTGATGTATATTGATTGTGTGAATCCTCGTAACGATAGGTATGTAACTCAATTCCCAAGCCTTGCGGCTCTTCAATCCAGCGGCCAAATGATGGTACCGGTACGAATAAGCTCGCTTTAATAAAAAGTGAATTTAACCAGGAAATAATTTCAGTGGAGCCGTTGCCGGCAATAATTGTTTTGGGATTTTTGACTTCGGAGAATTGTGCAATATTTTCGGCGATGTTTTCATTTGAACCGGGATAATATTTCAGCGCAAATGCAATTCGCTCTTGCAATTTTTCCATGATCGCCGGTGGTGGAAAATAAGGGTTTACCGGAATGCAGTAATCGCGCAAGCCATTGATGTCGGTAAATTGTTTGGTCAGGCTGGCGAACGAAGGGTTGTGTGTGGTTTTGGCAAAAAGGCTGGTGTCAAAACCAGACTGTACTGATTTAAACGGGGCCGATGTTGTTGTGTTGTTATTCATAAATGGATTTCCAGTAGACCTGAGCCTTACCGCATCCAGGTTAATGATACCGCTGTTAACTGTCAGGAATTATATTGTTGTTTATCAGTAAATTTTGCGCGCGTTACAGCACAGGAATTGCGTTTTGCAAAAGCGAGAAAACAACAATGGGGATGCAATGATTATCAGGTAATTATTATTAGTGTCGAGATATAAGCAGCGAACATCATTGATAACGATACTCGCCGCGCAATTTACTGGAATTTGCAGGTGCACGCAAAAACGTGCGTAGGAATTGTGAAGCTGTTCATTGGTATGCGACTTAAGTTCATATTACTGAATCGATATCTTTATCACTAATGCTATTGGTTTCAGGCAGCTTTTGAGTTTTGCTGTGCTATTGCTGTACGGCGGGCATTGGCTTTGCGTAACAGGCGCTGCAATTGAAGAATTCCTTCGGGCCATTCACCTAAATTGGATGCACTATTAATGTGGCCAACATTTTTGAAGCGCAAATAATCGGCGCCCCACAGTAACGCCCAATAGGCAGCTTTAGCTTCGGTTAACCAAGGGTCATTACTGCTTGCAATAATTTGTGCAGACACGGGTAGGGGATGCTGTGGTAATTGTGCAGCGATTTGGAATTTATCCGGATCAGCTGGTGCTACCAAAAATAATGCGGCGATTTTTTCCGGAAATTCCTGGGCAATACTCGCGCTCGCCAGGGTTCCGAAGCTGTGGGCGATAATTACGACGGGTTTATCAATATGTTGTAATTGTTCCCGAATGCCTTGTTTCCATTTTTCCAAGTCAGGCGTATCCCATTCGCCGAGTTCAATGCGTTTACTGTTAGGAAGTTTTTCTTGCCAGAGACTTTGCCAATGGTGTTCGTTGCTGTTGTGCAAGCCCGGTACGATCAATACCGGTTGATCGCGCAATGATTGAGGAAAAAATGAATTAACACTGGACATGCTGCTGTCTCCACAAGTTGATGAGTGCAGCTTAGGGATTTTTGCCGGGGTTGAAAAAGAATTGTTTTTTCTTTGCTTATATCGAAATTGTGCTTATACCTGAATTCACTTGAATCAAAATTGTTTGGGTATTTGATGTGCTGTTATTAGAGCTGCGTAAATGCCAGTGCGATGCCAGCGGCAACCAGCGCACCTCCGGAAATGCGATTAAACCAGCGTTGATGTGTGGGGGATTTCAACCAGCACATAATCGCACTGCCGCCCAATGCGTAAATCGCCATCCAGAGTAAATCTGTGACCAAAAAAATTATCGTTAACAGCGTAAATTGCGACGGCATGGGTTGGTGGATATCGATAAATTGCGGAAAGAGCGCCCCGAAATAAATAAGGCCTTTGGGATTGGTAACTGCCACCAGTAAAGACTTCCAGAATAAATGGCTGCTGCGGATATCTGGCAATTCTCCCTGCAGGTCATGGGGTTTGGCGATAAACAGGGCTATACCCAGGTACACCAAATAGGCCGCACCGATCCATTTAATGGTATGGAACACCCATTCTGCTTCCTCCACCAATAAGCCCAAACCTATGGCAGAAAGCAGCATCAGTACCAGATTGCCAGTACTGGCGCCAAGCATGGTGTAGAGGGATTTGGCAAAACCAAAGCGACCGGCATCCGCCATACATGACAGCATTACCGGGCCGGGGCTGGCGGAAACAATAAAGGTTAGGGTGATAAACAGCCAGAGTTGTTCAGGCGACATGATGTAAGGGGATTTAAGCAAGCCAGTGAAGGAGTCGCCTGCAGTGTAACAGAGCCGCCGGCAGCGGCGTTAAAGTCTCCTATACTCAAGCGATTAAGGCTGGTTAATTTAAAGGTGTGTGTCATGGCATGTAACAGTATTTCCAATGCGATTCCGGTATTAGAGGGGTTGCAGGCGGGGTTGGATCAGGCGTATTGGGAGGCAAATAGCCTGGATCGCAAAGATTTTTTTTATGATTTGATCAGTGCGCTTCACGCAGAGCTTGCCGAGTTAGGCAAGTTAAGTGTGCAGGATCACGATTTATTGTATGAACCTGTCACTGAAGAGTTTCGTGCGGCGCGCCCGAAATTGGGCCGGTTGCTGAAGCTGATAGATGATTTTGCCTTGCGCTCCACCACGGCCACGAGGTTGGATCAGTTAATTAATGAAGTGTTAGTACTGATCGGCCGTACTTCCTAACGTTATAGCAATTTCTAATCAGGAGTCGCGTGTTATCGCTAAATAATTTAAGGATTGTCGTATAAAAACTGGCAGCGATTGAAAACTGAACAATACTAAAACTACCGGTAACGGTTTCTCCCTGTGAGCTGACGATAGCGTGTTGAGATTGGTCGGTTTATCAATTTAGGGAGGTTGGGATGGTTACCGTGGGGTTTTTTCTCTTAGCCCAGTTTGGAACTCCCCTTTATTTGTAATCTAGTATGGTCTTGGCCGGCATCGTTTTGGTGTCGGCTTTTTTTTTGATGGTTAAAAAGAATGTGTTATTTTTTTAGGATCTGTTCTTTTTAAATAGTGTTGGTAAATAATGAAAATAATTGCGGTTGTGACCCTGCTGCTTACCATCGGTTTTCCGGTTTATGCAGATTCCTGTCTGGATAAGGAAAAACTAATTGCCCTTGATCAACGTTATGAAACGGCAGTACAGCAAGCGGATGTGAAATTTTTGGGGCAGTTGCTTGCCGATGAGTTTTATTGGGTGCACAACCTTGCCAGTCTGAAAGAAAATAAAACCCAATTGTTAACACGCATCCAAAAAGAAGAAAAACCCAAAGCGCGTCGCTCACATGGCCTGAGTGTGCGTCAGTTGCAAAATACGGCAGTTGTGGAAGGTTTAAGCAGCGTGGAAAAATGGAATGCTGATGGCAAAACATTTCGGACGTCGCGCTATCAGGTAACACGCACTTATGTTGATGTTAACGGTGAGTGCAAACTACTGGCCATTCAAAGTATGAAAATCTGGTCGAGCGATGGACAGTAACTTTTGGTTAAGAAATGCAAGGAAAGCAGTTTGGGCGTATGGAAATAAAAAATGCCGCTGTTGTTGCAGCGGCATTTTTTTTGAGATCGAGGTGCATTAATTAAAAATATTATCGTCGCCCGGGAATGTCCCGGATTTAACATCGGCGACATATTTTTGCATTGCGCCGGGAATATCATTCGCTTCTAATAAAAAGTTTTTGGAAAATTTGGGTGGTTGCTCCGTCAAACCAAGAATATCATTGATTACTAATACTTGCGCATCCGTATCGCGGCCTGCGCCAATGCCAATTGTTGGAATTGCAATTTCGTGAGTGATCTGTGCTCCCAACGATGCCGGCACACACTCCAGGACTAATAAATCTGCGCCCGCTTCGGCGAGCAATTTGGCGTCGGCGAGAATTTTTTCTGCACCTTCCTGATCGCGCCCTTGTACACGAAAACCACCAAATTTGTTAACGGATTGTGGTGTTAACCCTAAATGTGCACACACCGGTACGCCGCGTTCAGCGAGCATGCGTACGGTATCAGCCAGCCAGGCGCCGCCCTCAAGTTTTACCATGTGCGCGCCGGCTTGCATAATGCGCATGCAATTGCGCATGGCATCGTCCGGTGTTGCATAAGTCATAAACGGCAGATCGCCAATAATCAGCGATTTTTTATTGCCGCGTGCAACGGCTTCTACGTGATAAATCATTTGTTCCATGGTGACCGGAATGGTGCTGTCATAACCGAGTACAGTCATGCCCAGTGAATCACCAATCAGTACTACTTCTACGCCACAGCGTTGAGCCATTGCGGCCATGTGGGCATCATAAAGTGAAATAACAACAAATTTTTCGCCGTTATTTTTTAATTTATTCAGGGTGTTGATTGTGACACTTTTGGTGAGTGCTGTGTCTGCGGTGGAGGTGCTGTTAATTGTTCCGTAGGGCATGGCAGTTCTCTCAATAAAAGTCAGTCGTGCGGAAATAAATACGTATTCAACAGCGAATATTATTAAAGCGCTGGCACGGGGTTGTAATAATGGCGACCGCTTTTGATGGTAAGGATATATTCCACCAGTTGTTTGAAGTGATCGCGATTTTTTGCCAGGTTTAGATCCTTGGCGTTCACAATCAATAAAGGCGCTCCATCATAAAAATGGAAAAATTCTGTGTAGGCGTCATTCAGCGCTTTTAAATAATCAGCGCTGATATGTTGTTCGGCACTAATACCACGTTGGCGAATACGATCAAGTAAAACATCAAGCGGTGCTTGCAAATAGATTACCAGATCCGGTTGCGGTGCATTGATGACTAACTTGTCATAAACCTGGCGATAGATATTCAATTCGTCGTCATCAAGCGTAACGCGCGCAAAGAGTTGGTCTTTTTCAATTAAAAAATCGGCCACCCGCACGGGCTCAAAAATATCGCCCTGTTTCAGGTTTTGTAATTGGTTGGCGCGTTGAAATAAAAAGAATAATTGGGTTGGCAGGGCGGTGGATTTTGGATCGCGATAAAAACGTTCCAGAAACGGATTTTCTTCCGGTTGCTCCAACAACATGTCGTAATTAAACAAGCGGGCAATATTGCGTGCGAGAGTCGTTTTGCCCACACCGATGCAGCCTTCTACCGCGATATAGCGTGGTAATTTGATGTTGGTGAAATCAAGGCCCAGTTCTTCAAATACAGCGTCCACAGTAACTCCTTGCGCCGGTTAATGGCTCTTTGGCAAGCGCACAATGTCTTCAAACGGGCATTGTTGAAGCAAGGCTTGCAGCGATTGGCCATCCGGTAGTTGTAAATTCGGGTCGATATCTGCCAGCGGATAGAGCACGAAAGCACGCTGGGTTAAATAGGGGTGAGGAACTACGAGGCGCGGATGCTGGATGGTTTCTGCTCCGTAGAGCAAGAGATCCAGGTCCAGCGTGCGCGGTCCCCAATGCTGCAGACGAACGCGCCGATGGACCTGTTCTATTGCTTGCAGTGCGTCCAGTAAATCCAATGATGTGAGGCCGGTTTCGAGGCGTGCGACTGCATTAACGTAGTCCGGTTGCTGCGGCCCTATTGCGCGGCTTTGGTACAGTGCCGAACGCGCGGTTAAACGGGTATGTGGCAGGTTGCCAAGCTCATCAAAAGCGCGTTTAATCTGGGCCAATGGCTCTTCCAGGTTACTGCCCAGACCTATGTAGGCCAACACCATCGGTTATTCGTTCCCGCTGCTGGAAGCATCAGATTTGGGTTTGCGCGGTCCCCGGCGGCGGCGCGGCTTATTCCCGGCTTTAGGGCCGCCTTGTTTGGCCAGATCCCTGACCATGCGCTCGCGTTCTTCATCGCTTGACGTTTGGTAATTGGTCCACCATACACCCAATCCATCCAGTGCTTCACCAGCGGCTTCACGCATCAACAAAAAGTCATAAGCTGCACGGAAGCGCGGGTGATCCAGCGTACGTAAAGCGCGCAAGCCAAGGCGATTGGGCAGGCGTTGTTGTAAGTCCCAAATCTCGCGCATCGGGATCAGGAAGCGTTTGGGAACAGCAGTGCGAGTGAGTTGCTGGTTAATCACGTTGGTACCTGCCTGTGCCCAAGCCTGGGCCAGGGTCATCTGGCTCGACAGCAACGTAAATTGCTGTTGTAACGCTGGCCAGAGCAAGGCTGCATAGATAAACGCGGGGGTCACCGTTTTATCGGCCCGGATACGTTTATCGGTGTTAATCATGCATTGTTCGATCAGGTTTGCTCCCAGGGTATCACCCGCCTTGAGTGCGGTATCTGTGCCGGGCAGTAGATGCAAAAGCAGATCATAGTCGCGCAATAGATTAAATGTTGCGGTAGCCGACCCACCCAAAAACAGCTTGAGTACTTCTTCAAACAAACGGGCGTCTGACACATTCAACAATAAGCTGCCCAGATCGCGGATCGGTTTTGCGGTTTTAGGTTCGATCGTAAACCCTAACTTGGCCGCAAAGCGCAGGGCGCGCAGTATGCGTACAGGGTCTTCTTTATAGCGTGTAGCAGGATCGCCAATCATGCGCAGGGTGCGGTTTTTAAGATCTTCCACGCCCTTGCAGTAATCAATCACTGAAAAGTCTTTGAGGGTGTAATAAAGGGCGTTAACGGTGAAATCGCGACGCATAGCATCGGTTTCCAGAGTGCCATAGACGTTGTCGCGCAAGAGCATGCCATCTTCGCTACGCGCGGCATGCTGGGTGCTGTCGTCATGATGGCCGCGGAAGGTCGTGACTTCGATCACTTCCCGCCCCATCCGCACATGAACGATTTGGAAGCGACGGCCAACAATACGTGCGCTGCGAAACAAGCGTTTTACTTCTTCGGGTTTGGCGTTGGTCGCCACATCGAAATCTTTGGGGTGATTGCCGAGAAGCAAATCGCGTACGCCACCGCCCACCAGGTATGCAGCAAACCCGGCTTCTTCCAATTGCTTGATGATCTTTATCGCTGCCTGACTGATATTTTTGCGCGAGATATTGTGTTGGTCGCGCGGGATGGAGATTGCGCCATCACTGGTGCGCTGGCCGGAAACTTTGCCGGAGTCCTTTGATGTGAAGAGATTAAGCAAGCGTTTGAGCATGGTGTCTCGCTGGTGATTAGGCAGTCAGTTGCACGAAAGCCGCGAGTTTAGCAGATGATCGGGGTTTTTTACGACATTGTGGTAGCTTTGGGAATTTGTCGCATAAAAGCTTGTCTCAATGTTTAACGTCTGGCATCTCAATGGGTTGCCTCCATGGCAAACATCCAATCTCGCGTGCTATCCCATCCTGTGCCTAGTCAGTAGTCCGCTTTATTTTACTGTCTTATTGCTTTTGTCTTCTAGCGTGGTCAATCTAAGTTATTGTTTTCGTTATTGTTATATACATTCTGTTGTTATTATTTCTTGTTGTTATGTTCTATTTTTTTCAGTTTCTTATTGTTTCTTGTTGTTATTCGTTTGTTTCAGTTTCTTATTGTCTATTGTTGTTATTTTTAAGTTTTTACGTTTTTTATTATTTGTTGTTGTTATTAGATTTTGTTAATTAATTCTTATTGTTTGTTTTTGTTATGGCCGACATAGAGCAGGTGTTGTGCCAGTTTTTAAAAGTCTAATAAAAACAAATGGTTAGTATTTTTTGGTGGGTTCTTATTTCTTTTTGTTATTTCGAACGGTTACAGGTTGGTATCAAACTTGTTACTGTTGGGTAGCGAAAGTAACAGTTTTTTTACGGTAACACTCTCGTGGTTCGGGGTAACAGTCTGGCGTTAAAATAGTTATTTTTGGCACATTTATCGATAAATGTGTCACTCCAAACAAAAATCCCCGCTGCTTGAGGCATAACGGGGATTTTTTTGATGGCGAAACGTTAAAAGGCTTATTTGGCGGCGGAGGCTGCTGCAGACACTTTGGTGCGTGGAATGCCAAGCCGTTGACGGCGCTCCCACAGACATTTGCGGCTTACGCCAAGTTTGCGCGCCAGTTCAGTTTCACTCATGGTGTCTTGATGTTCGAGCACAAAGCGCTGGAAGTAGTCTTCCAGTGACAAATCTTCTGTAGCATCCTGGCGACTGCTTCGGCCAGCAAGGCGCGGTGCTTCGATCAGGGATGTACCGGTGTTGTCGTCCAAGTCACGTGCATCCATATCAATGGAGAGTAAGTGATCACCGATTTCAGTGCTGTCTTCACACAGGATGACTGCACGTTGCATGGCATTTTCCAGTTCGCGCACGTTCCCGGGCCAGTTATAGCTCATGATGGCATCCATCGCTGCTGATGACAGTTTGAGCTGGGGCTTGCCAAATTGGCCACAGTAACGCTGTAGCAGGGATTCTGCGATATTGATGATGTCGCGACCGCGCTCGCGCAATGGTGGCAGTTCTAATTGGACTACGTTGATGCGGAAATATAAATCTTCTCGGAACTTTCCTTCTTTTGAGAGCTTGCGCAGGTCGCGGTGGGTTGCGGCGACAAGGCGTACATCAACTTTACGCGATTCCACCGAGCCCAATGGGCGAACCTCGCCTTCTTGCAACACGCGCAACAGGCGCGCTTGCGCTTCAAGTGGTAACTCACCAATTTCATCGAGGAATAAAGTGCCACCGTCTGCGGCAGCAACCAGACCTTCGCGATTGTTGGCAGCACCGGTAAATGCGCCTTTTTCATATCCGAACAGTTCGGACTCAATCAATGTGTCGGGAATTGCAGCGCAGTTAACCGAGATCATCAAGTGGTTATTGCGGTTGCTTTCTTCATGGAGTGCGCGGGCTACCAGTTCTTTCCCGGTGCCTGTTTCACCGTGAATCAACACGGTGGCATTGGTTGGTGCCACTTTATGGATGCGGTTATAGAGATCTTGCATAACATCGCTAGCGCCAATCATGCCGGCGATTGCGCTGCTGGCGGCCTGGCTTGAAGGGGCGACTTTATTGGCCGCCTTTGCCTTGCCAATAACGCGTTTAACGGCGTTAACCATTTCGTCGTGATCGAACGGTTTGGCGATATAGTCCACGGCGCCCATACGCATGGAATCTACCGCTGAACGCAAGCTTGCATAGCTGGTCATGATAAGCACCGGCGTATCTCCGGCGAGTTTGATCAAGTCTGTGCCCGGTGCGCCCGGCAGTCGTAGGTCGCTGACGATCAGGTCAAAATCCTTCAGCTGGAATTTTGAGGTTGCCTCTTTAACTGACGGGGCCTCACTGACCTCGTACTGGTTACGCTCCAGCAGTTTACGCAGGGCGTTGCGGATGATGGTCTCGTCTTCAACAATCAGAATCTTGCTCATAGCTATCCGGGTCTTGCATGTTGGTGTTACTAATTTGGCCTGGTGCAGAAAACTGCTCCCGAATCCTCATCTTCGTTACTTTCAAGCATAACACGCCCTTGCTCCGGGCTGGCATCCCGCGCGTTAGATAAAAGATTTATAAAAACCTGAATAATGCGTTGGGCGTCACCAGCGATGATGGCGGTTTTGGGGATGTCGTTGCAGAAAAGTACCTGATTTTTCTCTTTTTGCAGCGATAACAAATGAATTGCTTCATTAGCGCAGTCACGAATGGAAACAGCTTCAAACTCGGTTTTACTGGCATGGCCGGCGTGGGAAAAGCTCACCAGTGATTGCACGATACGGCCAACCCGGTCAGTTTGACTAAGAATTTGTTCGGCGGTTTCCAGTACTTCTTTAGGATCACTGGAGTCATATTTGAGGTTTTGCGCCAGGCAGGCGATACCGGTAATCGGGTTGCCAATCTCATGGGCAACACCTGCTGCCAGTCGACCAACCGAAGCCAGGCGTTCCGAATGCACCAGTTCCTGTTCCAGCAATTGGGTTTCGGTGACATCTTCCAGTAACATAACCTGATCGTACACCCCCGCCGTGATAGGGCCCTCAATGTTTGCTTTATGCAAGCTTATCCAGTGCGGGCGGCTATTAAGTTCGATCTCGCGGCGATAAAAATGGGGCTCTTTGCTTTGACTGAAGTCGATTAGCAGGCTGCACCAGGGTTCAGGAATATCTTCGAGATACGAGCCGGTAACATCTTCGGTGGGAATCTGGGTCAAACCAGCCATTGCCCGGTTCCACATCAACACTTCCATGTCACGCCCCAGCGAACACACCGCCATCGGTAGTTCTTCCAGGGTTTTACGGTGGTAGAGGCGCAGGGTGTTCAATTCTGCCGCCATACCCGTGAGGTGATCCCGGTATTGGGCGAGACGGTTTTCGATCAGGTTAATGTCTACCGTACTTTGGGTTTCGGCCGTCACATGGGGAATATATTTGTCCATGATTTCACTCGCCACATGGATACCCATCAAACTGGAGAGGTTTCCTTCAATCTGGTCGCGCAAACGGCGTAACGCATAAGGGCGGCGCTCATCGATGGTGAGATTGAGCTCTTGCAGGGCAATATCCACCTCGCGGCTGGCGGTGACTTTGCCCAATGGCTTGGCAAGGCGATGTTTGAATTCGGAGGCGGAGTGAACATCCAGCGCTTGGCGTACGGGGTGGCTTAATTCATCAGCGGCGCAAACTTCGGCGCTGTATTGTTCATCATCTGATTGGCGGGTTAGCAGGGAAATCACCACAAAGAAAAAGGTGTTAAGGCCAAGCGAAATCAGCGTGACATGGTTCCAATATTCGATTCCAACGGGAATATTAAGGTTGCCTAATGGGATGTGTATATATTCAATGCCAGTCAGGATGGGAAGTAGCAGGCCCAATGCCCAAATAGTGGTGCCCACGGACAAACCGGCAATCAGGCCGCGTTTGTTGCCTTTGCTCCAAAACACAATGGCAAAAGTGGCCGGTAGGAATTGCAGGGTTTCGATAAATGCCGTCATCGCCAGATGGGCGAGGCTGAAACGGTTGTCCAGCACCCAATAAAATATATAACCACCGGCAAAAATCGCTCCGATCAACACGCGTCGCAACCAAATCAGCTGACTATAAAGATCCGAGCGGGTACGCAGTTTAAGGCTGGGGAGCAGCCAGTGGTTCATCACCATGGTGGCCAAGGCCAGTGAGATGATGACCATGGCGCCAGTGGCTGCGGATAGCCCGCCCAGAAACGCCAGTAAGGTGAGGCCTGGTGAGTCAAACAAAATGGGAACGCCGAGCGAATAATACTGAGGTGGCAGTGGAACGGAGAGTTCAGTGCCGGCCCAGAGAATCGGGAAAATCGGCAGGGCCATTAATAACAGGAAGAGGGGGAAGGCCCAGGTAACTGTGTGCGAGTTACGCATCAGTGGGTTTTCCGCCAGGCCCAGATGGAAAATATGCGGCATGGTGACAGCTGTCGCCACAAACACCAAAAGGAGCGTATGGGCTGAATCCGTGTGGATCGGGGTATGAAGAAGTGCCAGGTTTTCCGGGTGGTCCAGCAGCCATTGGTCCAAGCCATCAAGCCCGTCGAATACGCCGTATACCGCGACTAAACCAACGGCGCACAATGCGCACACTTTTAGCAGTGACTCAAAAGCCATCGCAGTAATCAGGCCGCGATGTTGGTCTCGGTTTGCGCCGAACGAAATAGTAAAGAAAGCCAGGATGGCACAATAACAAAGCGCCATGATGTCTTTAAATGTCAGGCCAGTTTCCAGTGGTAGGGATGGATTACTGCTCACTGTCAAAATGTGCATGGTGTCGGCAATCGCCTGAATTTGCAGGGCGAGGAGCGGCAAAATTCCGCATAACATACACAGGGTAGTCAGTGCGCCAACGCTGTGGCTGTGGTAGCGGAACACCAGCAAATCCGCTAATGAGTGTACTTGATGGCGGCGAGCCAGTTCTGCTAGTGGTGCGAGGGCAACCGGTGCGAATAGAAAGAGCGCGCCAGTCCCTAAATAGTAAGCCAGTGCACCGTAACCATATTGGAAGGCTAGATCGATCACCCCGTAAAACGCCCAGGCGC
The DNA here is from genome assembly GCA_021151825.1 of Cellvibrionaceae bacterium. Lineage (GTDB taxonomy): Bacteria > Pseudomonadota > Gammaproteobacteria > Pseudomonadales > Cellvibrionaceae > Cellvibrio. Next base: position 689,862 of record JAGKWQ010000001.1, on the reverse strand, counting down.
TGGCAAAAATACCCAGTGACAAGATATAGGTAATAGGGTGGGAGGTGACGGATTCGGGAATCCAGCCGCGTTCGGTAATCCAGGCGATGCCAAATAGCAGCAGCAGGTAACCGATTCCGATGAGTGCAACTTGGCTCAGGTCAAAAGTCATTGTGGCGTTCTTATTGGTGTCATTATCGGGTAATTATCAAATATGTATTGGTTAATCGAGATCATTGTATTTCTTGCGGCGTAACTGCATCGCGAATGCGATGCCGATCACCAGAATCCACACGATATAAGGCCTGTACCAAGCCCCTTCCGGGTTGATAATCCAATTAAACAGGGTCGGGGAAAATATGTAGGCAATTAGCAGCAGTAAGATGACCAGGCGTTGATTGTTCATGAGCTGTGCTTCCAGAATGGCGCCGTGGCGCAACCGGGTTGATGTTATTGTTTTAAGGGTCTGTGAATTATCGTTGTACGGTTAACTATCGCTGTACACGTGACTTTGGCCGTTAATCTTGTCCCTGCGCCAGTAATGCAATCCCCAGTCCAGAATTTCACTGGTTGAAGCACCCGCCAAATCAGCGGGCGGATTTTGCCCTAAAAACTCTAGCCCACGCCACAGGTTCCTGCTTGCATCTTTGGTCTCAATGGCGCGTGCGTGATTTTGTTTACTCAGTTTTTGCCCATTTGCCTGCACGGCCAAGGGGACATGACCATAGGTGGGCAACGGCGCGCCCAGCAATCCGAATAGAAATAGCTGACGAGCGGTGACTTCCAGCAAATCATTGCCCCGAATTACATGGGTAATGCCTTGCGCTATATCATCCACCACAACAGCGAGTTGATAAGCGTAGAAACCATCGCGCCGCTTCAGGATCTGATCGCCCACCTGGGTACGCAAGTTTTGTGCTTGCGAGCCCTGAATCAGGTCATGGAAACGAAATTCGTCGCTGCTTGGGTAATCCTTGATATCGTAAAGCCTAAGACGCAGGGAGTGTGGGAGAGATAAATCCACCGATCTACAGCGGCAACGACCATTATAAATTCCGCCCATTGCGTTCAGGTCCTGACGTGAGCAATCGCAAGGATAAACCCAATTATGAGCAATCAAATCATCAAGGCAGCTTTGATACACGCCATGGCGTTGGCTCTGGTAAATCACGTCGCCATCCCACTTCAAACCATGGCCTTCAAGGCTGCGTAGTATTGTATCGGCGGCACCGGGCTGTTCGCGCGGTGGGTCCAGATCTTCCATGCGCACCAGCCACTGACCTTGATGAGCTTTGGCATCGAAGTAACTTGCCAGTGCTGTAACTAACGAGCCGAAGTGCAGCGGGCCGGAGGGTGAAGGCGCAAATCTGCCAATATAAGGGCTGTCTATTGGGAGGGTAATGGCGGAGGAATGTGTTGGCGCGGGCATATCCATGAGGTGGGAAAACCCACCTCCGGAATCGACGGTATTAACCGCCGATTTGCTTTTCTTTGATTTCTGCGAGGGTTTTACAATCCACACAGAGCGTTGCGGTCGGACGAGCTTCTAACCGGCGGATGCCGATTTCTACACCACATGCATCGCAGTAACCGTAATCGTCGTTTTCGATCAACTCAAGGGTGCTATCAATTTTCTTGATCAGTTTGCGTTCGCGGTCACGGGTACGCAGTTCAAGGCTGAACTCTTCTTCCTGGCTGGCACGGTCAGCTGGATCGGGGAAGTTAGCCGCTTCATCTTTCATGTGGCTCACGGTGCGGTCTACTTCTTCCATCAATTCTGAACGCCAGTTCAGCAGCAAATTTCTAAAATGCAGCTTCTGGTTATCGTTCATATATTCTTCACCTTTTTTCTCCACGTATGGAGTAAAAGGGCGCAGAGCGAAGGTTTCAGTAGAGGGGGATTTTTTCGCCATAATGTGTAGCGCCTCGTAAGACTTCCTGGATCGTCATTCACTGCCCTTATTAGGTGGGCAGAATTAGAAGGGGGAGCAAGCTATCAGATAACAAATGGGAGTGCTAGCGTTTTTTCATGGCTATCTCATTGAAAACTGGCGATAACTCCCGGGACGCCTGAACGTCGGGGGCGATCAACCACAAACAAAAACTATAGCCCCAAAATGGCGCGTTTGTGGTTCAATTTGTCATTCGTTTGTCATTTTATCCCTTCCCTTCAATCCAGATTCTGAAAGTGGCTTATGGTTCCCTTATTTCCCGCGCTATTGCGCAAGCGCTATAAACGTTTCCTCGCGGATATCTCCCTGCCCGACGGGCGTGAGTTGACGATTCATTGTCCGAATACCGGCTCTATGAAAAATTGTGTAATTCCCGATAGCCCTTGCTGGTATTCGGTGAGCGATAGCAAGACTCGCAAATATCCCCAGACATTGGAGGTAGTTAGCGCGCCGGGTGGATATCTTGCGGGTATCAATACGGCTCGTGCCAATATTTTAGTAGAGCAGGCAATTGCAGATGGTGTTATTGCTGAATTACAAGGTTACGCATTACTAAAGCGCGAAGTTGTGTATGGTGAAGAAAAATCGCGCATTGATTTTTTGCTGGGAAATCACTCGAATGATATTCGCGCCTGTTACGTGGAAGTTAAAAATGTAACGCTCATGGAAGCAGATGGAGAAGGTTTTTTTCCTGATGCAATCAGTCAGCGCGGAAGTAAACATCTGCGTGAATTAATGGCGATGGTACGACAAGGGCAACGCGCGGTTTTATTATTTTGTGTGCAGCATACCGGCATTAAAAAAGTACGCCCTGCGGATCACATTGATGTGTTGTATGGAACAACATTGCGTGAAGCAAAAGCCGTTGGTGTTGAAGTGATTGCTTATGCGGCAGAAATTTTGCCGCAACAGGATCGCATTGTGCTGACTCATTCATTAGCCGTTGAAATGTGACGGCTATTTATTTGCTGGCGTTTGTTTCGCGCCTGAATTGATTACGGCAACTGCGCCTAAAATTAATAAGGTTGCGCTGAATTCCGGCCAACCGGGTTTTTCGCCCAGGATTAATATTCCTGAAATAACCCCCACTAATGGTGTGATCAAGGATGAAAGCGAAGAAACACTGATCGGCACCAAACTGACTAAGCGCACCCATGCCCAATAGCAAAACATAAATGCAATAAAAACGTTGTATACCAATCCCCATAGCACCATTGTTGAAGGGGCTTTTGGCGGCAAACCATCAATAAAAAATGCAGCAATTAACACGGGAATACTCGCAAGAAATAACAACCAACCGGTCAGCGCAACGCTATTCATCGGGATTTTCCAGCGTTTCATTAACACGGTTCCTGTCGCCCAACTCCAGGCAGCCACAATCATAAATCCTGCACCGATTAACAATTCATGATTAACCGGACCGCCAAACCAGCTTAATAATGATTCGCTCATTAATGCTGCTATGCCTCCAACGCCCAGTAGCAAGGCAATCCCCACGCGTACAGTGAATTTATCGTTCAGTATCCAGATGGAAAGCAGCACTGCCCAAATCGGCATGGTGTAACCCAATAAGGCCGAACGGCCTGCAGGTAAAAAACTTAATCCGTAAATGGCGAATACATTCCAGCCAATAATATTTAACAGGGAAACCCAAATTATTTTTTTTAAATAACCTTTAGGGATGTGTAATGAAAGACCTGAGGCGCGCGCCAGGCCGAGAATTCCAACGCCGCCCAACATTAAGCACGATCCGCGAAAACTCAGTGGTGGGATTTCAACAAGAATAAATTTCATGATGGGCCAATTAATACCCCATCCAATGGCTAATCCAATTAATAACAAAATACCTTCGGCGGAAAGGCGAGGGGTAGCGTTGGGCATGGGCATCACTTGATGGGAAGTTTAAATCAGCAGAAAAAGCGCATAGCGGGCTTTATCAGCAAAGCCCGCTTTTATTCATTTGCCTACTGGCAAAAAAAGCGATGAAACTGGACACTGATTAAAGTTGCCTGGTAGTTGATTAAAACTACTTGGCAGTTGATTAAAAATTACTTGGCCGATGACTTCGGTGGAAACTGTTGCAATAGCTGCGCAAAACTTTCACTGAGTTTGTGTTCGGCTTTCAATGAAAAGTTAATGAGAGGTATCCCTTCTGCAGTACCGCGCCAAATCAATGTATTGGATTTTGTTTGGGTAACGTCGACAACGATTACTCCCTCTTGTTTACCTTTCCCCAGAATTTGGCCGGTACCGAGGCCAACGCTGCCATGGCGGCCAACGGGCATCCCGATACCTATGCCGATACTGGTGTTGCCGCCGCTACTTACACGTGAGAAAACTTGTAAATCCAACAATAAATCCGGTTCTTTATCCGTAGCGACAAAACCTTGTGCGCGTAATTGGGTGTCGGCCAGGCGTTGCAGGAAATCTTTATCGGTTCCGCCGATATCAACTGCCACACTGCGCCATTGATAGGTTTTCAGTCCGTTAAATTCTGTGCCGGATTTAAAATCATCGCTGTATCTGGTTTGGGCGCAGGCCCCCAGTAGCATTAATGCAGTAATTACGAACAAGCGGGAAATATTCAGCATCATGAATTAGTCCTCCGGGTATGGTAGAAAGAATTATACCCTAGTGTAGACCCGTGTATGGGCACAGAGTTTGCAAACCTTGTGGAACTGGCGCAGACTGCGCCCGCTTTTTTTATATTGATCCGGGAGTTGATTGTGGATTTTTTACTGATTATCAAAGCAATTGTATTAGGTGTGGTGGAAGGTCTTACCGAATTTTTACCGATTTCCAGTACCGGGCATTTGATTGTGGTCGCTGACCTGATCAACTTTCATAACGATGGTCGTGTGTTTGAAATTGCGATCCAGTTGGGCGCCATATTGGCGGTGGTTGTGGAATACCGGCAGCGATTTATTAGTGTGGCATTGGGGATGTTTAGCGATTCACAAGCTCAGCGATTTATTATCAATTTGTTTATTGCCTTTTTACCGGCAGCAATTTTTGGTGTGCTATTTATCTCCATTATCAAAACCTATTTATTCAATCCGCTGAGTGTGGCAGCTATGCTGATTCTTGGTGGCATAGTGATTCTGTGGGCAGAGCGTCGCACGCATCAGGTGCGTGTATACAATGTCGATGATATGAGTTGGAAGGATGCGTTGAAAGTTGGATTGTTCCAGGTGGTATCCATGGTGCCGGGTACTTCACGCTCAGGTGCAACCATTATCGGAGGGTTATTTATCGGCCTTGATCGCAAAGTCGCTGCCGAGTTTTCATTTTTCCTCGCGGTACCAACAATGTTTGCAGCAACTTTTTATGATATCTACAAGCACCGCGATTTGTTACATGCCAGTGATTTACCGATGTTTGCTGCGGGATTTATCACCGCATTTTTTGCAGCGTGGCTGGCGGTGAGAACGCTGGTGCGTTTTGTGGCTAACCACACCTATGAAATTTTTGCCTGGTATCGTATCGCGTTTGGCTTAGTGATATTGGCAACGGCTTACACCGGTGTGGTGAGTTGGAGCGGTGTTGAATAAATTAGTTGGTTGCTAGTGAATAAATTTCACGACGCTGGTGTCTTTCTCGCGACTTTTACCAGCGTCGTGTAATTTTTGCAGATACTCGGTCCAGAGTTGCTCCTGATTTTTCCCCAGGTCGTAAAAATAACTCCAGGTAAAAATGCCGCTGTCGTGGCCATCGCTAAAAATTAATTTGAGTGCATAGTTACCGGCGCGTTCAACGCCGGTTATAGCAACGTCTTTTTTCCCGAACTGCAACACTTCCTGCCCGGGGCCATGGCCTTTTACTTCTGCACTGGGTGAAAAAACGCGCAACAATTCGGCGGGCAATAAAAATTGCTCGCCACCAAAATGCAATTCAAGTTGCTGCGATTGTTTATGCAGCTTGATTTTGCTGGGAATTAACGTGGTATCTGTGCTCATCAGAGAATGTACCGACTCAAATCTTCATTTTTTGCCAGTTCGCCTAAGTGCTTCTCAACATAATCCGCGTTGATTTCAACACTGTTGTTCGCATTGCCCGCGTCAAACGAAACATCTTCCAACAGGCGCTCCAGAATGGTGTGCAAACGGCGGGCGCCGATATTTTCAGTGCGCTCATTCACGTCAAATGCAGTCTCCGCAATGCGGCGAATACCATCTTTGGTGAAGGAAACTTCAACTCCTTCAGTTTTTAGCAATGCTTGTTGTTGTTCGGTCAGCGATGCTTTTGGTTCGGTGAGAATGCGCTCAAAATCATCTGGCGTCAGCGCTTGTAACTCTACGCGAATTGGCAAGCGGCCCTGCAACTCCGGAATCAAATCTGATGGTTTGCTCAAGTGAAATGCGCCCGAAGTGATAAACAAAATATGATCCGTCTTTATCATGCCGTGTTTGGTGGAAACCGTGCAGCCTTCGATTAACGGCAGCAAATCGCGTTGCACACCTTCGCGTGATACATCGGCGCCACTGACATTGCCGCGGCGTGCAACTTTGTCAATTTCATCGATAAAGACAATGCCATTTTGTTCAGCCGCTTCAATAGCCTGGGCTTTGATATCGTCTTCGCTCACCAATTTTGCAGCTTCTTCATCTTGCAATTGCTTGAGTGCTTTTTTAACGGTGGTTTTGGTTTTTTTGGTTTTGTCGCGCCCCAGCGTTGAAAACATGTTTTGCAGTTGGTTGGTCATTTCTTCCATGCCGGGGGGTGCCATAATTTCCACACCAACGCTGGCGGCAGCGAGATCAATTTCAATTTCTTTATCGTCCAGTTCGCCTTCGCGCAATTTTTTACGGAAAATCTGGCGCGTGCCGGATTCATGTTTGCTCTCTTCCGCGGATAAATCGCGTGCAGGCGGCAACAATGCATCCAGGATACGATCTTCCGCTGCTTCGGCAGCGCGATGCTGCACCGATTTCACCGCTTGTTCGCGGCGCATTTTGATCGCGACATCAACGAGATCGCGAATAATGGATTCCACATCGCGGCCCACATAACCGACTTCAGTAAATTTGGTAGCTTCTACTTTAATGAACGGCGCATTGGCAAGTTTTGCCAGGCGGCGAGCAATTTCAGTTTTGCCAACACCGGTAGGGCCGATCATCAAAATATTTTTCGGGGTAATTTCATTGCGCATATCAGCGGGCACTTGCATGCGGCGCCAGCGGTTGCGCAATGCAATGGCGACAGCGCGCTTGGCGTTTTGTTGGCCGACGATATGTTTATCCAATTCATGCACGATTTCGCGCGGGGTCATAGAAGACATAAAAAACTCTTAATGTAACCCGCATGAGGTGTAGCGAAATGCGGGGTGGGGTTATCAATGGGAAATTCCCGTATTGCGCAAGCTCCATACGGGTTGCAACATATTAATAATCGAGCACTTCGATGGTGTGATTCTGGTTGGTGAATACGCAAATATCGCCAGCGATTTTCAAACCTTTCTCTACAATGTTGCGCGCATCCAGTGAGGTATTTTCGAGCAATGCACGTGCAGCGGCTTGCGCATAATTACCGCCGGAACCAATCGCGATTAAATCGTCTTCGGGTTGGATTACATCGCCATTGCCGGTGATGATTAATGAAGCTTCTTTATCAGCGACGGCGAGCAATGCTTCCAGGCGGCGCAAGCTGCGATCCGTTCGCCAGTCTTTGGCGAGTTCAACAGCGGCGCGCGTAAGCTGGCCATTGTGAGCTTCGAGTTTGGCTTCAAAGCGCTCGAATAAGGTGAATGCATCGGCAGTACCACCAGCAAATCCGGCGAGCACCTGGTTTTTGTACAGGCGGCGTACTTTGCGCGCATTGCCTTTCATTACGGTATTGCCAAGGGACACCTGGCCGTCGCCACCAATTACCACTTGGCCTTCGCGGCGAACAGAAAGAATTGTAGTCACAGGACTTCCTTTAAAGAATAAATGCAAACACATGCGGAACATGTGCCGTGCGGTATCGCAACGGGAATTATCGAAATGGGGACAAACACCGCTTTTTCAAGCGGTGCCAGTATGGGATTGGAACAGGTTGTTACTTGGCTTTTGCGCGTTTGAGGACGAGTGCGTTGTACTCGTTTTTCACGAGTTGGGAGCGAGCACTGGTCAATGCATTTTGGTTGTCGAAAGGACCGACGACAACGCGATGCCATATTTCGCCTTTGCGGATTTCCACTTTTTCGATGCCCGCATCCAGGTTCAACAAGATCAGTTGTGCGCGCAATTTATCGGCATCTTCGGCTTTGGGGAATGATCCCACTTGAATCAGATACTCGATTCCTGCTTCCTGCTGCGCTGGTTTGTCTTCACCGGTCGCTTCACTGGCGGGCACTATAGTTTCGCTTTCTTGCAGCAACTTGTAGAAATCAAAACGCGGCTTCGGTGTTTTGTTTTCGATAACTTTGGGTTTCGCTTCTTCTTTGGTGGCAAGTACTTCAACCGGATGTTTAATAAAATAGTAGCTCGCCGCAAACGCACCCATGACCAGGCCAGCGATAAACCACAGCCACGCGGGCGTTTGGCCTCCGTTGTTGCCGCTGGTGCGTTTGGCTGGTGCGCGGCCTTTTTTGGCGAAATCTCTACTCATGAAATGTTTTACATAATCAGTTGGCGAAAAATAAGGGCGCGATTGTAAAGGGAATGGCTATTGCCGTCACTAATCGTCATCAGCCCATCTCTTGTGGATCAACATCAATCGACCAGCGTACCGCTTTGGCAAGCGGACTGGCCTCAAGTTTCATCGCCAATTCCGTTAGCAATTGCTGCAAGGGTTTTCGTTGCGCACTGTTGATTTGCAATTGATAGCGAAAACGATCCCCACGCTTTTCCATAAATGCTGGCAGCGGCCCGAGATAACTCAAGGTCGGGCTTGCGGGTAATAATATTTCTGCTTGCTGGCGGGCATAAGTCAGGAAGTCAGTGGCTTTCTGGGGGAATTTGCTTTCAGCGCGAACCAAAGCCAGCTGGCGGTAGGGTGGTAAACCAGTGATCAGGCGTTCTTGTAAAATCAAATCTGCAAACGCGTGATAGCCGCGCGTAACCAGTGTTTGCACTAATGGATGATCAGTATGATGGCTCTGCAATATAACTCGCCCCGGTTTTTCGGCGCGCCCGGCGCGCCCGGCTACTTGTAGCAACAGCTGGCCCATGCGTTCAGGGCCGCGGAAATCGGTGCTGAATAAACCGGCATCGGCATCGATAATGACCACCAGCGTTACATCGGCGAAGTGATGGCCTTTGGCGAGCATCTGCGTTCCAACGAGGATACAGGGTTCGCCGGTATGAACATCTTCCAGCAGTTTTTGCATGGCGTTTTTATTGCGGGTGGAGTCGCGATCCACACGAATAATTTTTTGTTCGGGAAATAGTTGCTGCAACACAATTTCGCTGCGTTCTGTTCCCTGGCCGATTGGTTGCAAATGGCTGGAATTACAGTGTGGGCAACGGCGCGGTAAAGCGCGTTGATGGTCGCAATGATGGCAATGTAAATGGCGCGGGGTCTGGTGTACGGTCATGCGCACATCGCAAAAATTGCAGTTCGCCAGCCAGCCGCAATCGTGACATTCCAGCGTGGGGGCATAGCCACGGCGATTGAGGAAAACCAGCACTTGGTTGCCGCGTGCGAGTGTCTCGCCAATTGCGTCGATACTGGCTTGGGCAAAACCTTCGTGAAGTATTTCGCCGCGAATATCCAGTAATTGGATTTCCGGTGGCTTGGCACTGCCTGCACGTACTTTAAGTTGTAAATGGTGGGAGCGACCTTGCAGTGCATTGTGCAAGGTTTCCAATGAAGGTGTTGCCGAGCCGAGAATCAATGGAATATTTAACCGATGGGCGCGTACAGCGGCAAGGTCGCGGGCGGAATAACGAAAGCCATCCTGCTGCTTGAATGAGCCATCGTGCTCTTCATCAATAATAATAATTCCCAATGATTGGAAGGGCGTAAAGAGCGCGGAGCGAGTGCCAATCACTATGCGCGCAATACCGGCGCGCGCTTGCAACCAGGCTTCCAGTCTTTCTCTATCATTTAGCCCTGAATGTAATGCCGCAACCGGAACGGCGAATCGCCGCTGGAAGCGCTGGATGGTTTGCGGGGTAAGGCCGATTTCGGGTACCAACACCAATGCCTGTTTACCTTGTTTGAGGCACTCTTCAATCGCCTGTAAATAAATTTCGGTCTTACCGCTACCGGTGGCGCCGTCGAGTAACCAGGTTTTGAAGCCGGCAAAGTCGATCTGTGCAAATGCGTGTTGCTGCTCCTCACTTAGAATGAGCGGTGGCTCGCGTAATAATTGGGTGATTGTGCTATCTGTTGCTATCGCCAGTTCTTCTATTTTTATCAAACCTTTATCGATCAGGTTTTTGGCAATGGAGCGGGGGATTTCCAGCAAATCCAGGTCGGTCCGTGTGAGATGCGGAGCCTTTTGTAGTGCGGCCAGTAATTCAGCTTGTTTGCGTGCGCGTTTCAGAGCTCCTTCTGGCAAGCCTTTACCTTCCGCAGTTAGCACGAAAATTGGCTCACCTTTTAATCGCGCCGGCTCGCCTTGTCGCAGCAGGACGGGTAAAGCAGTTTGCAGGGCCTCGCCTAAAGGCGATTGGTAGTAGTCAGCAGCCCAACGGCAAAGCTCCAATAATTCGGCGCCCAATACTGGTTGATGATCGATAACTTCCAGTGCAGGACGCAGCTTGGCAGGTTGGTAAGAGCTAACTGATTTCACGGAAAGTAATACACCGATGAGCTCCTGGTGACCAAACGGGACCCTGACTAGAGTGCCTGCTTGGAGAGAGCCCAACGCATTAACGGGAAAGTCTACGGGAGGTAAATAGTCGAAGTTACGCCTCAAGGGAACGGGGAGGGCAATTTCAAGTAATCGAGGTTCGAGCATCGTTGACGTAATTTTGGTTAGGCAGCGTTTGGTGGGAAGGATAACCCATATTGTCCTAACAAAGCAGGGAGTCAAATTTGAAGCGTCAGAGGTAGAAATATCATGTGGGTGATGATTTTTTAGGCGAAACCGCGCTTTGCGGTTGCACTGGCATTTTTTTCTGATAGTATCGCCGCTCTTCAAAAACAGCCGTTTTTTTTAACCTATGTGCGGTGCCAGGCAATTGACCCGGTGGCGGCACAGCTTACGAAGGCATTCATCATGAAAGCAGACATTCATCCAAATTACGTTGAAGTAGCTGTTAACTGCAGCTGCGGCAACAACTTCACTACCCGTTCAACTCTGGGTAAATCTTTCCACGTAGACGTGTGCGGCCAATGCCACCCTTTCTACACTGGCAAGCAAAAAATCGTTGATACCGGTGGTCGTATTGACCGCTTCACCAAGCGTTTCGGCAGCCGTATCGGTGGCGCCAAGAAATAATTGGTGTGCATTGCAGCTTAAGCTGATGCAACAATCCCTAAAAACGCCGGTGAGTTTAATCACCGGCGTTTTTTTATGCCTGTTGTCTTCCTCAGTGATGGCTGAATGTGGGCATCCTGAAACGCCTCTTATTGGTGTGTCCAAGGTGCAAGATGGCGACACACTGAAATTAAGTGATGGGCGTTCTATACGAGTACTGGATATCAATGCGCCGGAAATTACTATCGGCCAAAAGCGTGGACAGCCCTTAGGTCGGGAATCGCTGGCAAGTGCACGTCAGTTTGTCGCGCGTGCGGGTGGTGAAGTTCGTTTGGGCTTTGATGTTGAAAAACGCGACCATTATGGGCGTTGGTTGGCTCACGTCTACGATAAGTCAGGACGCAGCCTTGCCGCCGAACAAATTCGTGCCGGCATGGCATTTCAAATCAGCGTTCCCCCTAATGGTGCACAAGCATCCTGCCTCTCCTTAATTGAATCGCGTGCGCGCAAAAATCCATCCGGTGTTTGGCGCAATACCTATTGGGGTAGTTTTCCAGCGACATCATTAACATTGAGTGATACCGGTTTTCGCCTGGTGCGAGGCAAAATTATGCGTGTCGATGTGAATTCAGCGGTGTGGATTGAGCTTGATGGGGATTTGGTTGCGCAAATCAAAAAGTCCGATTGGCATGCATTCGGGCGCAAGGATTGGCAGTTACTGGTTGGCAAAACAGTGGAAGTTCGTGGATGGATTGCCGCTCGAAAAGACAAGGGGCGCCAATATGGCAAGCGCCGGTTTAAGTCATTGGTGATGGGGGTGCGAGCACCTTCATCCTTGAAGGTTATCGATTAGCGTTTCTTAAAATCCCTTCTTGCCTTAGAAAATCTCTTCCGGCAGGGTGACTTGCTCGCTGGTTTCATGGCCTGCGGCAGATGTACGGCCTGTATCTTCCCCTAAAAATACTTCAAAGATGGCGTCGGGATCGCCGGGCATCGCCGGTTTGCCCGTATCTGGATTGATGCGCACGGTAACAATACCTTCAGGTTGGCGTGGCAATTGATCTGGCAATCCTTCCAGTGCGGTACGCATAAAATCAATCCAGATTGGAAGTGCCGCAGAGCTCCCAAACTCCTTTCTACCCAATAGCGTATTTGCGTCAAAACCTACCCACACAGTGGTGGTGATATTGGGGTTATAGCCCGAGAACCAGGTATCGCGTGGGCCGTTGGTGGTGCCGGTTTTGCCCGCAAGATCTTTACGTCCCAATTGCTTCGCCTGGCGGCCGGTGCCTTTGTCTACTACGTCGCGCAGCATTGAATCGATCAGATAAGCGATGCGAGCATCAATAATTCGTTTTGCAGCATTGCTGTTGGTGCTATCGGTGGATGGAGGGTTGCTATCGCATTCTTTGCACACTCTTTTGGGCGTGGCCTCGTAAACAACGTTACCACTATCTTCCTCAATCCGCGTGACCAGGTAAGGATCAATTTTGAAACCGCCGTTGGCGAAACTGGCATAGGCTGTTGCCATCTGCAGGGGGGTAAGCTCATGGGTACCTAGTGCCAATGTCAGGTCTCGGGGGAAGTCTTTAGGGTTAAAACCAAATCTGGCCATGCTATCCAGTGCTGTTTGCATGCCAATGCTGCGTAACAAACGAATCGATACCAGATTGCGCGAGCGATAAAGTGCCTGACGCATCCGCATGGGGCCAGAGAATTTTCCATCGTCATTTTCCGGGCGCCAGGCTATACCAGTACTAGTGTTTTCGATGACGATTGGTGCATCGTTGATGATTGAGGCCGGGGTAAATCCATTTTCCAGTGCAGCGGTGTACAGCAGTGGTTTGAAGCTGGAGCCCGGTTGGCGTGCGCCTTGAGTAGCGCGGTTATAATGGCTTTGGTTGAAATCAAAACCGCCGACTAACGAGCGAATAGCACCATCCATTGGATCGAGGGAAACCAGTGCGGCCTGAATTGCGGGAACCTGGCTGAAGTGCCATTGGTCGTCATTATCTTTCACAATGCGTACTACATCGCCCGGCTTTAAAAAATCGCGCGCACTGTTATATGTGGCGCCACGACTGTCTTCGGTAATGTAGGGGCGTACGTTGGATAGGCCTTGTTCCCAGCCGAGATCAACAAAATCCCCATTGCTCATAATGACTTTGACTGTTTTGTCTGCAATATCTACAACAGCGGCAGGTTCAAGGCCGCCAAGGACTGGAATTGTTTGCAGCTCATCTTGCCAATCCGAAAGATCAGATTCCTGCGATGGATTTAATTTGCGCTCTGGGCCTCGGTAGCCGTGACGTTTGTCGTAATCCATTAATCCCTTGAGGATTGCTGCCTGGGCGGTTGCTTGTGCGGCGCTATCAACGGTGGTGTAAACACGGTATCCCTGCACGTAAGCTTTGTCGCCAAAACGATCAAGTACCTCCTGTCGTGCCATTTCAGCAATGTAAGGAGCTTGTATGTCCAGAGTCGTACCGTGATAGCTGGCAGTGTTGGGTTCATTGATTGCCGCTTCATAGGTGACGCGATCAATGTGTTTTAGCTCATACATGCGCCCGATAATCCAGTTGCGGCGGATCATCGCACGCTTGAGGTTGGCGAGTGGATTGTAGGCTGATGGTGCTTTAAGCACACCGACGATCATGGCGTATTGGGCGACGCTTAAATCCTTAATATCCTTACCATAATAGATTTGGGCTGCTGCTTGTAAGCCATAAGCGCGGTTCCCGAAGAACATTTTATTATTGAATAGTTCCAGTATTTCTTCCTTGGTGAATTTTCTTTCAATTTCAATGGATAAGAGGATTTCGTTAAACTTGCGTGAGAAGATTTGCTGGCGAGTGAGAAAGAAATCACGTGCCAACTGTTGAGTAATAGTACTTCCACCCGATTGGATGGCGCCGGACTTTAGAATTTGTGATGCGGCGCGCAACATGCCTTTTAGAGAAACCCCATGATGCTCGAAGAACTCTGCATCTTCGGCGGAGAGGAGTGCTTTTATATAAAGGGGCGGTATCTGATTGTAGGTGAGTGGAGTGCGACGTTGTTCGCCAAATTCACCAATAAGTTTGCCGTCGCTTGAATAAACCCGTAACGGGGTCTGTAATTTAACCTCCCTCAAGGATTCAACCGAAGGTAATTTGGGGCTGAGATATAAGTTAAAGTGCTATAACATAAACAACGTCTAAGTTACGGATATAGATAGAAAAATGGGCATTTTAAGTTTCCTCGAAAAGAAGGCAAAGCCGGTGATCGGGCTGGATATCAGCTCCACATCGGTGAAATTGCTTGAACTCAGTCGCAGCGGTGACCGCTATCGCGTTGAGTCCTATACCGTAAAAGCGCTCCCGCCTAATGCGGTGGTAGAAAAAAATATTGCTGATCCGGCTGCAGTGGCTGAAGTTATCCGCTCTATGGTCAAGCAGTCCAAAACCAAATTAAAGCATGCAGCAGTAGCGGTTGCAGGTTCGGCAGTGATCACCAAGATGATCGACATGCCAGCGGATCTGAATGACGATGCGATGGAAAGCCAGATTGCAGCTGAAGCTGATCAATATATTCCCTTCCCGCTTGAAGAGGTTGCGCTGGATTTTGAAGTCCAGGGTATTTCACCGCGCAATCCTGATCAGGTTGAAGTGTTACTCGCCGCTTGTCGTCGTGAGAACGTCGAGGTGCGTGAGCAGGTTCTGGCAGATTCAGATTTGATTGCTGAAAAGGTCGATATTGAAGCTTATTGTATGGAGCGCGCTTTTGAGCTGATTGCCGAGCAATTGGAAGATCAGGAAGGTCAAGTGGTTGCGATTATTGATATAGGCGCAACCATGACGACACTTAGTGTGCTGGTTGATGGAAAAACAGTGTATACCCGTGAGCAATTGTTCGGTGGACGCCAGCTTACTGAGGAAATCCAGCGGCGCTATGGTTTATCCCGAGAAGAGGCCGGGCTTGCTAAAAAACAAGGCGGCCTGCCAGATGATTATGAAATGGAAGTGTTGACTCCATTTAAAGATGCAGTAGTTCAACAGGTTACCCGCTCCCTCCAGTTTTTCTTTTCTGCGAGTCAATACAACGATGTTGATTACATCATCCTTGCCGGCGGTGTTGCCTCGCTTGAAGGGTTGGTTGGTTTGATTGAGGAAAAACTGGGAACTCAAACCGTTGTAGCAAACCCCTTTGCGCGAATGTCAGTGTCGTCTCGGGTTAATGCAGTTTCTTTAGCTAATGATGCGCCAGCGTTAATGATTGTTACCGGTTTGGCAATGAGGAGTTTTGACTAATGGCCAAAATTAACTTATTGCCCTGGCGTCAGGTCTATCGCGAGGAAAAGAAGCGCGAATTTTTAGGGATTATCGCCGGCGTTGGACTTGTTGCGGCGTTTGCTGCTTATCTGTGGGTATCCAGCGTTCAATCTGCTATTGAAAACCAGAAT
Organism: Cellvibrionaceae bacterium; assembly: GCA_021151825.1. GTDB lineage: Bacteria > Pseudomonadota > Gammaproteobacteria > Pseudomonadales > Cellvibrionaceae > Cellvibrio. The sequence goes on along the minus strand of JAGKWQ010000001.1, from coordinate 674,141 downwards.
GCGCGTAATCAGTTATTGAACCAGGAAATTAAAAAGCTGGATGCGCAAGTAAAAGAAATTAGCGAAATCAAGAAAGTGCGTGATGATTTGTTGGCGCGCATTAAAGTTATTACCGATCTTGAGGGAACTCGTCCTGTTATTGTTCGTTACTTTGATGAACTGGCAAGAGCAATTCCTGATGGTGTGTGGGTCAATTCGGTGGAGCGCAAAGGTAATGTTATTACCATTGCTGGTGTTGCAGAATCATATAATCGGGTTGCCAGTTTTATGCGTAACCTGGAGTCATCGGACTGGTATGCATCGCCAAATTTGTCTTCTGTGCAAGCAGCACCAAATGAAGGAGAGGATGCCAGTACATTTAAAATGACGGTAGAAACTTCTGCGCCTGTAGATCCTGCTGCTGAGGCGGCTAAAACCGCAGGAGGGAAAAAATAATGTCATTTCAGGATACTCTCGAACAACTAAAAGATTTTGACGTAAACAATATCGATTTTGAAAAAATCGGCGTATGGCCTTTGCCAGCTAAAGTGTTTGTGTGTCTGCTATTGGTAGCTCTTATTTTCATCGCAACCTATTACATAAAAATTAGCGATTTAAATTTGGAATTAGAGTCTGTTGCTACACAGGAAAAGACGCTGCGAACCACATTTGAAAAACGTAGTTTTGAGGCTGCCAATCTGGATGCATATAAAACGCAAATGGAAGAGATGAAAGTTACTTTCGAATCGTTGCTTGCTCGCCTTCCTGCTAAGACAGAGGTGCCAGGTCTGCTTGAAGATATTGGTACTCGTGGAACAGAGAGCGGGTTGACCAATGCGAACATAAACTTCCAGCCAGATGTTGTGGCTGAATATTACATCGAAGTCCCAATCAGTATTTCAGTGGATGGTGGCTATCACGATATGGGTGGTTTTGTGAGTGGTGTTGCTGGTATGCCGCGTATAGTTACGCTGCATGATTTCACGATAACGGCGGCTAGCGGAAGTCGGACGTTGAATATGAAAATATCAGCAAAAACATATCGCTATAAAGCACAGGAGGCCGCCGCTAAATGAAACGGTCTTTATTAATTGCACAGGTATTTTGTGTATTAGCATTAGTTGGTTGTGGCCAGTCTTCTCAACAAGATTTAATTGATTTTATGGAAGAAACCAAGCGTCGCCCTAAAGGGCAGATTGAGCCTTTACCAACTTTTAGCCCATATCAACCTTTTGCATATAGTGCTATGACTTTGCGTAGTCCCTTTGAAAAACCAATTCCAGTGGATGAATCGGCTGCCAAAGGTGGCCGTGCTGTTGCGCCGGATTTGGCGCGTGAAAAAGAGTTTCTTGAAGGGTTTAATATTACTTCATTGAAGATGGTGGGCACTATTTTAAAAGGCGGTCAGTTATGGGCGCTGATCGATAATGGTGAAAATAGTGTTGTACCTGCAACTTTAGGTAATTACTTGGGGATGAATCATGGAAAAATTATTTCAGCCTCCTCGTCACAAATTGAAGTGATGGAGATTGTTAGTGATGGCTCCAATGGTTGGGTTGAACGTCCCAGAATTATTAAATTAGAAGAGAAGGAATAAGCGGACATGTGTGCTCTATTCACTCCGGGGTTGAATATGCGTAAATTTGCTTTGGCACTGATTGGCGTAATCGCCTCCCCTTTCTTGTGGGCTAACACCCTCAAGACTATTGATTTTTCACAATTGCCCGGCGAGCGCTTTGAGGTGCGCATGGCTTTTGACTCTGCCCCGCCAGAGCCAAAGGGCTACACCATTGAAAAGCCTGCGCGTATTGTTTTTGATTTCCCCGATGTTGTTAGTGGTTTGAAAGAGCGTCGTTTTCCATTGGCGGTTGATAATGGCCAAAGTGCGATGGTTCTGACCAGTGAAGGCCGTACCCGCTTGATTTTGAATCTTAATGATTTGGCCTCTTACACCACTCGAGTCGACGGAAATAATTTTGTAGTTGAGGTTGGTGCAGTCAAAGGGGGAGAGAGGACTCAGGTTGCTCGTCCGTCTGTTGATGTGGCGACAACCGGATCGTTAAAAGAAAAGGATGCTCTGGGTAATCAGACGCGTATCACCAATATTGATTTTAGAAGAGGAGCTGTTGGTGAAGGTCGTATTATTGTGACTTTATCCAATCCCAAAGTTAGTGCTGATATGGTTGGAACAGGTGCTGGAGTAAAGCTTTCCTTTAAAGATGTATGGTTACCCCCTGAGTTACGTCGTCGCCTGGATGTAGTGGATTTTGCAACGCCGGTCTCTTTAGTAGCTTCTGCGCAAGAGGGCGAGTCCTCTGTGCTGAACATTAGTGCGGGTGGTGATTTTGATTACCTGGCTTATCAAACTGACAATGAGTATGTAGTCAGCATCAAACCTTTAACTGAGCAAGAGAAGCAAGAAAAGAAAAAGGATTTTGAATATACCGGTGAAAAACTCTCTCTGGACTTCCAGGATATCGAAGTACGTGCGGTATTGCAGATCATTGCTGATTTTACCGAATTGAATCTGGTGGCTAGCGATACAGTGCAAGGGCGTATCACTTTGCGTTTGCAAAATGTACCTTGGGATCAGGCGCTTGAAATGGTCCTGAAAAATAAGGGATTGGATAAGCGTCAGATTGGAAATGTGTTAATGGTTGCTCCTGCTGCAGAGATTGCTGAGCGTGAGCGCCAGGAAATTACCACCAAGAAGCAGCTTGAAGAACTGGCACCTTTGCGCACCGAATACATTCGTGTTCGTTATGCCAATGCAAAAGAAATGTTTGAACTGTTCCGTGGCGATAATAACGGGGGTGGGTCAAGAAGTGGTGGTCAAGGCGGCAGCCGTGCTACAGGCAGCGTTCTTTCCGAGCGTGGTCAGGGTGTGGTTGATGAGCGCACTAACTCTATCATTATCACCGATACTGCTGAACGTATAGAGGCATTTAAACGTTTGGTTGATCAGATCGATATTCCTATCCGTCAAGTAATGATTGAGGCTCGCATAGTTATTGCCAATACAGATTTCCAGCGTGAGCTGGGGGTGCGTTGGGGTGGAATTGGCTATAACGAAAATAAAAACCGTATTATTGATTTTGCTGGATCTCGTGAAGGCTTGGATGACACCGGTGGAACAAGTCCACGCGATTGGTTTGTATCCGATCCTGCAGATGGAAAATCATTTGATATGAATGAAGCTGATGCTGTTAATCTGGCAGTTGCTAACCCTTATGCAAGTGCAGCTATCGGTGTACTGACCGATAACACGTATTTAGACTTGGAATTGAGTGCTCTTGAAAACTCTGGTTTCGCAGAAATAGTTTCTCAGCCCAAAGTCATTACCAGTGATAAGCAACTGGCTATTATTAAGTCTGGTAAAGAAATTGGTTTCCTGGAGACCGCTCCTAGCGGTGGTACTACTACTGGTTTTAGAGAGGCCGTGTTAAAACTGGAGGTAACTCCACAAATAACGCCTGATAACCGAATCATCATGGATTTAAATGTATGGAAAGATTCGGTTGCCAGTGTAGAAGTATCTGGCAGGCCCACTTTAGATATTACTCGTTTGCAAACAAAGGTATTGGTTAATAATGCTCAAACAGTAGTGCTTGGTGGCGTGTTCTCTGTCGAGGGTAATAAAACGGAGAATAAGGTTCCTGTATTAGGTGACATTCCTTATTTGGGGCGCCTGTTCAAGAAAACCATTGATAATCAATTCAAAACCGAATTGCTGATTTTTGTAACTCCCAAGCTGATATCGGAAAATCTGTCAAACTAATGCGTAAGTCCCTTATCTTTCTTGTCGGCCCCATGGGGGCCGGCAAATCTACCATCGGCCGTTTATTGGCTAGCGAATTGGGTTTTAATTTCCGTGATAGTGATCGGGTGATAGAAGAGCGCACGGGTGCTGATATTCCCTGGATATTTGATATGGAGGGGGAAGAGGGGTTTCGTGAGCGTGAAACTGCAGTGCTGCAGGAGCTGGCTACAGACCATGATACGGTCGTGGCTACTGGTGGTGGAATTGTTTTGCGAGAGCAAAATCGTTTATTGATGAAGTCTGCTGGTTTTGTCTGTTATTTGACAGCATCGATTGATCAATTAGTTGAGCGTACAGCTCGTGATAAAAAGCGCCCGTTATTGCAAGTCGAGAATCCGCGTCAGAAAATTATTGATTTGTTAGCGTTGCGCGACCCCCTATACCAAAATGCAGCTGACTTTATCGTCAATACTGATCGCCGTTCACCCAAAACCGTTGCTCAGGAAATTGCATCCTTGGTTCTTAATGCCTGATTAATCCTCTTGTTCATTGACTCAATCGACTTCAGTCTTGTTCCTCTTTTCTAAAATCCCGGTGCACTTTGTGATAAAGTGCCCGCTGATTTTTGTCTCCAAAAGGTTCCTCGCTATGCAGGTTTTAACCGTTAATCTGGATGATCGTAGCTATCCAATCTATATCGGTGAGCAACTCTTAACCCATCCTGATCTAGTTACCCGCCATATAACGGGTAAACAGGTGTGCATTGTTACTAACGAAACCATCGCTCCTCTATATCTGGATGAACTGATACAGCGTTTAACTGGTCTTCAAGTTGATGCAGTGATTCTGCCTGACGGTGAGAGTTATAAAACGCTTGAGGTTTGGGCGACGATTTTTGATAAATTGCTCAGCGCGCGTCATAACCGCACTACAACATTAATCGCATTGGGTGGTGGTGTTGTTGGCGACATGACAGGGTTTGCTGCAGCGTGTTACCAGCGCGGCGTCGATTTTATCCAGATTCCTACCACTTTATTGTCGATGGTGGATTCTTCTGTCGGTGGGAAAACCGGCGTTAACCATCCACTGGGCAAAAACATGATTGGCGCTTTCTACCAGCCACAATGTGTATTGGCTGATATTTCGTTGCTGGCCAGTTTGCCTTCGCGTGAGTTGTCAGCAGGTATTGCTGAAATTATTAAATACGGTTTGATTTCCGATTACGAATTTTTTGTCTGGTTGGAAAATAATATTGTTGCACTGATGTCGGGCGATAAAGAGGCATTGGCATACGCTGTAAAACGTTCTTGTGAAAATAAAGCACATGTTGTTGCGCAGGATGAGCGTGAAGGTGGCTTGCGGGCAATATTAAATCTTGGACACACCTTCGGCCATGCCATTGAAACTGCCCAGGGGTACGGCAACTGGTTGCATGGTGAAGCCGTTGCTGCAGGTATGGTGATGGCGGCGGATTTGTCCTGGCGTCGCGGTGCTATTAGTGAGCACGATTTAATTCGTATTGTTAATTTGCTTGAGCGTGCCAACTTACCCACTAAAGCGCCGGCAGATATGTCCCCGGATACCTTCAAATCCTTAATGGGTGTTGATAAAAAAGTATTGGATGGTCGCTTGCGGCTCGTGCTTTTGGAGTCCATGGGAAAAGCCATTATCACCAGCGATATAGATGCTAATTTATTGCAGCAAACGTTTGATGCCTGTAAAGCCGATTAATCTGCTTGTAAGAGATTGAGATCATGACGGACGAATCACCACTGCGCGCCCAACCGGATAACCGAATTCTGGATCAGGATTCACAACAAGGTTATTTATTTGATGAATTAGGCGAGCAAAAAGAAGATCAATTGCTTTCCGATTATCGTCAACGTTATGGGTTGTCCGAAGATCCTTTTGCACACGATTATTCCTTTCCATTATTTACCGGCGCCGGGCGCCGCCAGTTACTGGATCAGCTACTCCATTTGTGCCAGTTCAGTAATAGTGTCTTGGTGGTGCTGGGTGAGAATGGCGTAGGTAAAACCCGTGTTGCCCATGCATTTATGGATTCGCTGTCAGATCAGGACCAGATTTGTTTCATCGCGGTACGTAACTCTCATTCGCTTGAGCAAATACTGCTTTCAATTAATCAGGCGTTCGGTATTCATGCGGGCGATATCCCTTCGACGGAAGCATTGCTCAGTGCGCTGGAAGCATTTATCGCCGAGGAAGCCGTTTCGGAAGATGATGGTTTAGCGGTAGTAGTGCTAGACAACGCCCATCTTCTTGACGATCAATCCATTTCTGTTCTTACTTCGCTGCTGAATAATTTCCCGCAGCAAAATCGTTTGCACCTGGCGTTATTTGGTGAGCCGTCATTAATGCGGCGTCTGGAGCGATTGAGCCCGGAAAATTTATTGTGCAATGATTTTTATCTGCAAGCGTTCACGCTGCTGGAAACCGTTGATTATTTAAATTTCCGGATGGAAATGGCCGATTATCTTGGGCCTGAAATTTTTTCAGAATCCAAAGTGGACCCTTGGTGGCATCAGGCACAAGGGCAGTTAAACGTACTACACGGGCTTGCTGAGGAGCATTTACTGGAGTCCGTAACGCCCGCCAGAACCATGAGTAAAAGAGCTTTGCCCGTGGTTCATATCGTCGCTATATCCTTATTGATTGCTGTGGTGGGTGTAGCCTTTTTGTATATGGAAGATGATGAACCTGAATCTGCGCCACCTATTGCAGTAAACCCTGTTTCTGCACCGGCAGCATCTGTTGCTAATTCCACTGCTACCAGCACAACTGAATTAACGTCGACACAAACCCCGGTGCAACCGTTGATGCAAAGTTTGCCGCAGCCCCAGCAACCGAATCAGCAGGTGCAACAACAAGTAACACCAATACCGCCAGAATCAACACCTACTGTTACGACACCTTCAGAACCTGCTGCTGCCCCCGCTATTGCACAATCAGGCGCAGCCAGTGTTGCGGCGGTAGAGTCCACTACAAGTGAAATTGCGAAAGAACACGTTGTTCCGTTAGCGCAATTACCGACTGCGCCACCAAAACCAGCCAGCCAGCCAGCCAGTGAAGCGGCAGTAGTAAATGCTGCAAAACCTGAGCGGGTTCCGGCGCAAACTGCCGCACCGGCAGCGAGCGTTCAAGCTGCGCCGGCTACAACCGCAAAACCGGTACCATCTCCAAAACCTGAAAACAAACCAGCTCAACAAAGTGGGAGCGGGCAGGAGCGTAATATTCTGGGATGGAAGCCAACTGAATACACAATTCAATTAGTTGGTGTCAGTAATCAAAAAGCAGCGCTCGATTTTATTGCGTCGCAACCTAACAAAAGTGAATTGCTGATGTTTAGGAGCAAGCGTGCGGGGAAGGATTGGTTTGTGGTTATTACCGGCCGTTTTACTAACTCTGCGCAAGCGCGGCAGGCAATTAAAGCATTACCTGCAGCTCAGCGCGATGCAGGCCCATGGCCACGTGATATCAAAACCATTCAGTCAGAAATTAAAACTGCGATGTGATCTGGATAAAAATGAGTAATAAAAAAACGCGGCAATTGCCGCGTTTTTTTATTTTCACGCTTTTATTCTGATAACAACAAAATAAAAGCGGTGAAAATTATTCTTCGCTTTCTAACAAGTCGCGATAGTCTTCTGCATCCAGTGCTTCATCCAATTCAGATAAATCATCCGGCTTTACGCGAAAGAACCAGCCGTCGTCATAGGGTGAGCTGTTTACTGTTTCCGGTGCATCTTGCAGGGCTTCGTTAACGGCGATAACTTCGCCAGATACCAACGTGTAAATATCAGAAGCTGCTTTTACGGACTCCACTACGCCAGCCTCTTCACCGATGGCAACGCGTGAACCTACTTCCGGAGTTTCTACATACACAACATCGCCCAGCGCGTCTTGAGCATGGTCAGTAATACCGATGGTGACAGTGCCATCTTCTTCGACACGGGCCCATTCGTGGCTGCTTAAATATTTCAATTCTTTGCGAATATCGCTCATGATTTTTTTCCTGTAAAAATTTTTAACGAATGTTCTTAATAAAAACGTATCAAGTTTTTAATACTACTTTTTTACCATCGGGTTTTATTAAATCAGGGCCTTGCCATTGCGCACAAAATTGGGAGCGACAACGTCAACTGTGACTTGCTTGCCACGCATTTCCACCTGGCAATGGCTGCCGATAGCAACGGGAACGCGCGCTAAAGCAATAGAATAGCCCAAGCTGGGTGAAAATGTCCCGCTGGTGATAACGCCTTTTTCGTCGCTACCGTCAACGCTGACAATTTGCTCAGCGCGCAATACGCCGCGCTCACGCAGCACCAGTCCAACCAGTTTATGCAGTTTACCTGCCGCTTTCTGGGTCTCCAGGGCGGTGCGGCCAATAAAGTCACGCTCTGCTGGCTGCCAGGCGATGGTCCAGCCCATATTGGCGGCCAGTGGTGATACCGATTCATCCATCTCATGCCCATACAAATTCATGCCTGCTTCCAGGCGCAATGTATCCCGAGCACCTAAGCCGCTTGGCGCTACGCCCGCATTGGCGAGTGCATTCCAGACGTCGGCTGCTTGTTCATTGGGGAGCATAATTTCCAGGCCGTCCTCACCGGTATAGCCGGTGCGACCAATAAACCAGTCACCCGCAGGTAGGCCCTGGAATATTTTCAGTTGGTCGATAACGGTAGTTTTATCGCTACCAACCAGGGATTTGGTAATTGCGATGGCTTGCGGGCCTTGCACGGCAATCATGGCGAGCTCTGCTCGCTCTGTGAGAGTTACCGCGTAGTTAGCTGCGACTTTATTCATCCAGGCCAAATCTTTCTCGCGGGTGCTGCAATTCACCACGACGCGATACCAGTCCCCCAGATTGTAAACAATCAGGTCATCAATAACGCCGCCTTCGGGATTAAGCATACCGCTGTACAGGGCTTTGCCAAGCTGCGAATCCAGCTTGGCCACATCATTGGCTAGCAGGTATTGGAGGTAAGCCTTTGCGTCTTTACCAGTCACATCCACAACGGTCATATGCGATACATCAAACATACCGGCATGTTGGCGCACCTTGTGGTGTTCTTCAATTTGCGAGCCGTAATGCAATGGCATGTCCCAGCCACCAAAGTCCACGAGTTTGCCGCCCATGGCTTGATGGGTGGCGTAAAGAGCGGTTTTATTGCCCATGGGGTTACCTGCTGGAATGAGGGTGAACAAAAAGGGGCGCCATTCTAGGCGGGCGCCCCTGCGCTGTCCAATTGTATGGCCGGTTTGATGAAACCGGCATTCGGATTAATCGCGGAAAGCCGAATTATGTCGATGGCGCTGCGGCGCTGCTTGATGAGGATTCAGCACTTGCCGCTGTATCTTCCTCTACGCCGTTATCAATGATTTTCTCAATGACATTTTTGTCAGCATCTTTTTCCGGGTTTTCCTTGCGCTCGTCATCCACCTTGGCTTTGAGCGCATTCATATTTGCGGTAAAGCTTTCAAGTGATTTATCACTGCTAATACGTAACGCGGGCGGATAGAGATTACTGAGGTAAAGCTCATCTGCCAGATGATTACTAGCCTGGTATTGTTTCGCCATGGTGATACCAATTCCCAGGATCGCCAAGCCAGCCAGATAATATTTCAACCGTTGCGGGCGTTTATTGCCCGTGGTGAGTAAATGGAAATACAACACGAATGCACAAATCACTACAACGGGAGGCGATGTAAAGGTGGCGAGTGATTCCAGGCTAAACGCATAAGCAATTGCGCCGCTGAAAAATTCCCAGAGTTCTAACACGGTCAAACCGCTGCTAACAATTAGCAGGTGACGGCCAAAGCGTGCGTGACCATTAAACAGTCGGCTAAACAATGCCCAGACACCGGCCCAGCCAATCGCGAAACCAATAACGCTGACCAGCTCGAGCAAATATTTGCTGAGCGTGCCCTGTTGCAAATCACTCAGCCAGGTACTTAATAATCCAATCGTCACCAGCAACACGCCACCTAACAGTGCGGGACGCCAGCCCTCCCAACCATGGTTAGTGGAATCAGAAACTTCGTCTGCAACGGTATAGGCAGTGGTGCGCACTCGCAGGCGTGTGTGGCCCAGCCGATAAACAGCATCACCATTAACCACAAAAAAATCATTGCGCTGGTTATCTTGCGCGATGCCATTGCGGCTACCCAAATCGTTGATCACTAATTCATCCAGTTGATTCAGTTCGATTTGTGCGTGGTGTGCTGCCGTGTGCGGATCATCCAGAATGATATCGTTGTCGTAAGCGCGACCAATACGAATAGGCAACTGAATGAATTTATTGCGATGAATAACTTCGCCATCCGGCGTCAGAAGTTCAACAAATACTGGCAGGCTCATTGTGCGGCCTCCGTTGAACTTGTAGTTATCGATGTCGACGTTTCTTGTTGTGCAATGTCTTTAATTGCTGCACGATCAATACCTTCTAAAAATTCGGTAATCAATTTTACGCCGTTGGCGTAAGAGACACCCTGAATATTAATCATGCTTTGCAAGCTCTTCTCGCTGTCATCGGTGCTGGCAGTGATCAAGGTGAAATCGTATAGCTCTTTGAATTTGTGATACGCCTCGGTACACACCAGCGCGCGCAGCGAAATATTTTTATGCGCGATAAAATCCTCAGTGCAATAAGCCGGTGTAATGGTTTCGCTTTTCGCGGTGCTATAAACCTGGCCGTTGTATAAATTGGTCGCCAATTTTGCAAACTGCATAGTGTTCAATTTCTTATTCTGTGCAAATTTGTGATGCATACTCAGATGGCCGGTTTGCAATTCACCGGAAACAAAAATCGCCGATTCCATGGAGCAATTAATACTGTCGATGGAATAGGCTTTTTTCTCGCTATTATCAGTATTGCCCCAGCAACGAACCTGTTCGGATTCGCGCACGGGAACCTGATAAGGCCCGAGTTGTTTAATGCTAAATGGCTTTTCCAGTAGCTTATCGACCATGACTGTTTGATGCTGCAATAACTGTTCACCGATGGTGGGATTAAAATCTTTCGGTGGTGTCATGTCCGGGCTGACTTTGGCAAGCAATTGCTGTACGTAAATGGCCGGTACTAAAAAGCTGACTAATTCACCATCGCGTCTGTGGGCAACATTCACCCCCGCGAGGTGGCCATTAGCCGTCACATTAGGCCCGCCGCTCATGCCGGGGTTAACCGGTCCGGTAAACATTAATTGCGCGGAAAAGCCGCGATGACTTTCACCGTTGTAAGTCCCTTCTGAAATGGTAAAACCTAAATCCAGCGGGTTGCCCAGTGAGTATAAGTGTTGCCCTTGTTGCAGCGGTGTTAATGCCGGTTGGGGCTGGTCGCCAGTCGCAAACGGCACATTGAAAAAACCGGTGCCGTTTACATTCACCCGTACTACGGCCAGATCGTGAAGCACATCTACGGCGAGCAACTCGATCGCACCGCTTTTCCCCTTGGTATCTTTATATTCCCCAAAATAAATGTCTGGCTCCAATGCGATCTGGGAAACCACATGATAATTGGTCACCACCAGGTTAGACGTGCCGATCAAAAAACCCGATCCCACCGAGCTTTGGCTGTTGCCACTTTTAGTCAATACTCGCAGTTGTAATAAATCTTGCTGGGCATTGGCATAAAGCTGTTGTGCTGTAGACGAGGGGGCTTGAACAGGCGCAGGGGGTTGCTCGGTTTTTCCCTGTTGGGGTTTGAGCGCTTGCGCATTGCTGCCAAGGGAAAAGCTGATCGCCAATGGCAGCAAAAGAGAGCGAAATTTCATGAAAGTCCTTGCGGCTGGTTAATAAAAGCTGTGCATGGATATTAGCGGCAATTGGCGGGCTTAGGTAGGCGGAATTGCTAATGTTTGTAGCATTTGTTTGTAGCAAAATGTTCGCCGCTGCCGGTTTGAGGCTTCAATGGTCAGGTGTTCGCGCCAGGGCCCAAATATCCACCTGTTGGGCGCCGGCTTTTATTAATAGTTCACTCAACGCGCGCACTGTGGCGGTAGTGGTGACTACATCGTCAACCAGTGCGATATGGGCGCCGCGAATTTGTGACAAATAACGCGGGCTAATTGCCAATGACTGGCGCAGGTTTTTCTGCCGTTGCTGCCTTCCCAAACCTTTCTGGGATACGTGGTAACGAGTCTGGCGTAATGCATTAACGACTGGCAGGCGCAACGATTTCCCGAGCAAGCGGGCCAGCAACTCGGTTTGATTAAATCCGCGCTGCCAGCGCTTGCGCCAGTGGATGGGGACGGGTACTAAAAAATCCGGCCGCGCGACCTGACGGCAGTGTTCTGCCAGCATCTCACCCAATAGCTTTCCACCGGTTAATTGCCGGCGATATTTAAATTGATGGATCAGGTAATCCAGCGGATGCTCGTAGCTGAATGCAATGCAACTCTGCGCAAACGCCGGTTTGCGTTCGAGGCAATGGCCGCATAACGGTGCGGGTGTTGTTAACGGGAGAGCGCAGCAACTGCACAGGTTTGGATATTGCTGTAAACGAGGTAGTGAAAGGCGGCAGTGAGCACAGATCAGATTGGCACCACTGGTATCGCCACAGAGTAAGCAGTGATTGGGCAAAATTTGGTTGAGGAGCGCTTTAAGCATAACGAGTCCTTGTTAGTTGTTCAGCTTTTGGTTGATTGTTAAGGTTTGGGAATGGATTGTCAAAATTGAGTAGTAAACTTTTCAATCTTTAAAAAGTTGACAACTTTGTCCTCTGGGGTAATATGCGACTAACCCCATAATTTCCCCACTCTATCCAGGGATTTGTTATGAATGCCAGTTTTGCCCCTGCCCCAATGCTTTTGAATGAAGTGCGCCACGATTGGACTCGCGCTGAAATCACCGCGCTTTTTGCGCTGCCATTTAGCGACCTGATGTTCCAGGCCCAATCCGTACATCGCGCTTATTTCAACCCTAATGAGGTACAAGTCAGCACTTTGTGTTCAATCAAAACCGGGGCTTGCCCGGAAGATTGCGCGTATTGCCCGCAGTCGGCCCGTTACGACACCGGTCTCGAACGCGAGAAATTAATGGCGGTGGAAAAAGTGATTGAAGAAGCGCGTGCAGCCAAAGCATCGGGCGCAACCCGTTTTTGCATGGGCGCTGCATGGCGTTCCCCCAAAGGTAAAGATATGCCTTATGTCACCCATATGGTGAAAGGTGTAAAGGCGCTGGGTATGGAAACTTGCATGACGTTGGGAATGCTCGACGAACAACAGGCGCAGGATTTAGCCGATGCCGGCCTCGATTACTACAACCACAATCTGGATACCTCGCCTGAATATTACGGCGAAATCATCACAACCCGCACCTATCAGGATCGTCTGCAAACTCTCGCAAATGTGCGCAAGGCCGGCATGAAAGTATGCTGTGGCGGTATTGTGGGAATGGGCGAAGAAGAAAATGATCGCGCCGGTTTATTGCAGCAATTGGCCAACATGCCTGAGCATCCGGAATCAGTGCCGATTAATATGCTGGTTAAGGTCGATGGAACGCCTCTGGCTGATCAAGCGGATCTCGACCCTTTCGATTTTATTCGCACTATCGCTGTTGCTCGCATATTGATGCCTAAATCCCATGTGCGTTTATCGGCTGGCCGCGAACAAATGAATGAACAGACCCAGGCGATGGCTTTTCTCGCCGGTGCCAATTCAATTTTCTACGGCGAAAAATTGCTGACCACCCCAAATCCTGAAGCGAACAAAGATATGCAGCTGTTCAACAAGCTCGGTATTAAGCCTGAGGCTTATGAAGTGCATGAAGACGAAGAAGAGCAGGAAGCGGTGATTGTGAACAAATTGCAGGAAGCGCAGCTGGATTCAATGTTCTATAACGCAGCAAAATAATTTGCTGTGAATTATTAATGTGGCGGCTTGGTTACAACGCCGCCCTATAAATTTTCTCACATGTCATCTCACCTTGATCAAATCCTCGCGCCACAATTAGCCGAACGCCGTGCCGCACATTTATATCGCACCCGTAAAACCTTGCAGTCACCGCAAGTACCGGAAGTGATAGTCGATGGAAAAAAATATCTCGCGTTTTGCAGCAACGATTATCTCGGCCTTGCCAATCATCCGGACGTAATTACCGCATTCACGGAGTCTGCAAAAAAACTGGGTGTGGGCAGTGGTGCATCCCATTTGGTGGCGGGGCATTCCAGTGAGCATCACGCCCTGGAGGAGGCGTTGGCCGCGTTTACCGGGCGCGAACGAGCGCTACTATTTTCTACTGGCTACATGGCCAACATGGGCGCAATTACTGCGCTGGTTGGTCAAGGTGATGCAGTGTTTGAAGATCGCCTTAATCACGCCAGTTTGTTGGATGCCGGATTATTAAGTGGTGCGCGCTTCCAGCGATTTTTGCACAACGATTTAGCCAGCTTGCAATCGCGTTTGGAAAAAACCGAAGCCGCGCGCAAATTAATTGTGGTGGATGGTGTGTTCAGTATGGACGGCGATTGCGCCCCGTTGCCGGAACTCGCCGAACTCGCGCAAAAACATAAGGCATGGTTAATGGTGGATGATGCTCACGGGTTTGGTTGCCTGGGAAAAACCGGCGCGGGCAGTGCGGAACATTTCAGTTTAACGCAAGCGCAATTGCCGATTCTAATGGGCACACTCGGAAAAGCTGCGGGAAGTTTTGGTGCATTTATTGCGGGCAGCGAAACATTAATTGAAACCTTGATCCAGTTTGCTCGCCCTTATATTTACACCACGGCTATGCCGCCCGCGATTGCGGCAGCAACGCGTACGAGTTTGCGTTTGATCCAAACCGAACATTGGCGGCGTGAACATTTGCAGAAATTGATTACACACTTTCGCCAGGGCGCGACGCAATTGGGTTTGCAATTGATGGAGTCTTTTTCCCCGATCCAACCTATCGTGATTGGCAGTGAAGCTAAAGCACTGGTGATTGCTGACAAGCTGGCGGCGCGGGGCATTTTAATTATCGCTATACGCCCACCCACCGTGCCCGCTGGCAGCTCGCGTTTGCGCATCACTTTTTCGGCGCAACATAGCATTGTACAAGTCGATCAACTTCTTGAAGCGTTGAGCGATGTGATGGGTGAGTTGCCCAATGAGTAATTCAAATTCAATGATTAACCTGATACTTCTCCACGGCTGGGGCTGCGATAGCAACACCTGGCAGCCTATTTTACCGGCACTGGAAAAAATCGCACATGTGGCTGCACTGGATTTGCCTGGCTTTGGTCAATCGCCTGCGCTCAGTGATTTCTCGTTAGCTACTGTGCTGGAGAATCTCGCCGCAAAAATTCCTGACAATTCGGTAATTGCAGGTTGGTCGCTAGGAGGCATGCTGGGGGTGCAATTAGCGAATAAATACCCGCAAAAAGTGCGCGCCTTAATTACTTTGGCTACCAATGCAAAATTTGTTGCCTGCGATGATTACCCGAATGCGATGCCTATTGCTGTGAGTCGCGAATTTAATGCGGCATTTGCGCAAGATCCAAAATCGACGTTGAAATTATTTTCCGGTTTGCTGGCGCAAGGTGATGCTAATGAACGCCCGTTATTAAAATCTTTGCGCCAGCACGCATCAGTTGAGTTTTCTTCGCAATGGATTCAATCGTTGGAATTGTTGGCTGAACTGGACAATCGCTTGCCGCTTGCTCAACTACAACAACCTTGTTTGCATTTGCTCGCAGAAAAAGATGCGCTGGTACCAGTGGCTGTTGCGGCTGGCTTGGGAAAAATTAATCCTGCACATAAAGTTGTAACCATCGCGCACGCTGCCCATGCAGTGCATTGGAGTCAGCCAGTTGCTGTAGTCGAAAATATTTCCAGCTTTTTGCGAGATCAAATAGTTGAATCTGCGGGATTGGATAAGAAAAAAGTAGCGCAATCTTTTGGGCGCGCAGCTCCCACTTACGATACCGTCGCGCAATTACAACGCGATGTTGGAAAACATTTGCTGCAATATGTTCCGGTGCAAGTTGACCCCGGCGCGACGGTAATTGATCTGGGGTCGGGCACAGGTTTTTTTTCCCGGCAGCTGGCAGCGCGATTTGATTCTGCCACTATAATCGGGCTGGATATCGCCGAAGGTATGCTGCATTTTTCACAGCAGCAAACACAATCTCATCAAATCAAATGGCTGTGTGCGGATGCTGAGTCATTGCCACTCGCAGATCAAAGTGTGGACTTGATTTTTTCCAGCTTGGTGATCCAGTGGTGTTCCAATTTGTTGCAGCTATTGCGTGAACTTGCACGAGTGTTAAAACCGGGTGGGCAATTAGTAGTGGCGACGCTCGGGCCAAACACGTTGCACGAATTAAAATCAGCCTGGCAACAAGCGGATGATTATGTGCATGTGAATCAATTTCAACCTCAGGACAGTTTGCGTTTTGCGGCAGTTGCAGCCAATCTGGCAATTGACCATTTTGCGGTTGAGCAGCGGGTTATTTATTTTGATCGTTTGACAGAGCTGACGCGCGAATTGAAAGCCTTGGGCGCGCACAATATTAATTCCGGAAAGCCTGAAGGGTTGACCGGGCGCAGCCGCATCGCTGCGTTTAAAAATGCCTATGAGCAATATCGCGAAGCGCGCGGCTTACCTGCTACTTACGAAGTGTTTTATTTATCTGTGCACAAACGATAATTGAGTGTGAGTAATTGCTATGACCAGAAAACAATTTTTTGTAACAGGCACAGATACCAATGTCGGTAAAACGCTGGTTGCTGCCGGCTTGTTATTGGTGGCAAAAAAGCAGGGCTTGCGTACGGCAGCATTAAAACCGGTTGCGGCTGGATGCGAAAAAACGGAGGCAGGTTTACGCAATGGTGATGCCTTGTTGTTGCAATCGGTGATCACTGAACCGTTGATGTATGAGCAAATTAATCCCATCGCATTGCAAGCTGCAATTGCACCACACATCGCCGCAGTGCAAGAAAAGCGCGTGCTTTCAGCGGATCGCATTGCCGGTTTTTGTCGTGGCAGTTTGCAGCAGGGAGCGTTTACGTTAATTGAAGGTGCGGGTGGTTGGCGGGTGCCATTAAATCCGCGTGAAACCATGGCGGATCTCGCAAAAATTTTGCAGTTGCCGGTGATCCTGGTTGTGGGAGTGCGCCTTGGCTGCATTAACCACGCCTTATTAACCGTAGAGGCGATTCGCAACGATGGCTTGCCGCTGGCGGGTTGGGTTGCCAATTGTGTGGATGCCGATATGCCTGCGCTGCAAGAAAATATTGAGAGTTTGGCCGCGCGTATTCCTGCGCCATGCCTGGGGGTTGTGCCCTGGTTGGATTCGCCAAATCCGGAGCACGTTGCAGTCACGATTGATGAGCAGTTATTTGCCAAGGTGCTTCTGCAATCATGATCATTGGTTTGTTGCGATTTGCATGGTGTATTTTTTTTGTAGCATTGGCCGGTTGTTCATCTTTGCCGGACAAAGAAAAAATCCCTGCAGCGAATGCTTCGCAACAAATTTATTTTATTTATCGCGAGTGGCATACCAGTATTTTGCTACCTGCTGACGCAGTACGAAAGCACAGTAGAGTGATGGCGGAAGAGGCAGTCGGCCAACAGTTTATTCGCGTTGGTTGGGGTGATGGCGATTACTTTACGGGCAAAAGCAAGACCTTCGGCTCGGCGACTAAAGCCTTATTTATTTCCCGATATTCGGCTGTGCAGGTGCTTACCTACCTAAAGCCTCCTTTTGATGAGATTCCCATAGAAACCCGCGTGCCATTGGCAATTACCGAAAAGGGGATGCGGCGGCTTATCCGTTATATCGATAACTCTTTTGTGCGCGATGATAATGGGCAGCTAATTCCTCTGCCTGCCTATGGTGAAGGTGTCGGACATTTTTATCGGGCTGAAGGTCAATATGGCTTATTCAGTAACTGCAATACCTGGAGCGGTCGCGCCTTACAGGCGGCCGGATTACCGGTACGCAGCCGTTTGCAGCTAACGGCGCAAAGTGTATTTGAGCAGGCCAGGTCTATCTCCAGCTATCAGGCCGCCCAGGGAAGTTTGCCGGTTTTGCAATAATTCTCTGGTTATATGTTTTCCTTTTTTAAATCAAACTTGTCTTAGAAATCTGGCTCCAGGCGGCAAGTTCGCCTGTTTTTTGTGCTCCTTGCGGCGTAAACTGTTATCAATATTGGGGAATTGTTTATTTTGCGCGTGCGCTTGATGATTCCTCCTCCGGTTTGCCCATTGAATATGAGAAGGGGGTGACGTGATGGATGTAGGTTCAGTTGTTAACCAGGGCCTGATTGGCATGCAAAAAAGCCAGGTTTCGATGGCGCAGTCTGCCCAGCAGATTGCCCAGGCAGGTACTACCCAGCGAGCAGATTCGCCCCAGGCTTCGTCCCAATCCCAGGATTTGGCTGAGTCATTGGTGAATCTCCGTGCACAAAGCCAGGTATTCGATAGTTCGGCACGGGTAGTTAAATCGGCTGATGAAACCATCGGGACTTTGCTGGATATCAGGGCTTAGCAATTGCTGAGGTGATTTGAGTGATTAACTCTATTCCATCCAACTATGCCAACACCATCGCGCCCTACGCGCCGATGGGGCGGTCGGCTGTTGGTCAGGAAAGTACCGAGCTCAAATCTTCTACTTTCAAGCCGACCGAACAGTTGGCTGATTCGGTACGCTCCCAAAATCGCCGCCTGCCGGATGAGCGCCCGAATGATGAGGTTGAGCAAGATAGGCAAACTGCATTGACTCAGGAGCGCCGTGCTAACGGTGGTCGCACTGAGGATGAAATTAAGGTAGAGCAGGAACAAATACAAGAGCTTGCAGCGCGTGACCGCGAAGTGCGTTCCCATGAGCAAGCTCACGCGGCGGCAGCCGGGCAATATGGCAGCAGCCCAACATATAGTTTTGTGCGTGGTCCTGATGGTGTGAGTTATGCCGTTGGTGGGTCTGTAGATGTAGATACCAGCCCCATTCCGGGTGACCCTGAAGCAACGCTTCGTAAAGCGCAATTATTGCGACGCGCTGCTAATGCGCCGGCAGAGCCTTCTTCGCAAGATGGTCGTGTTGCGGCACAGGCAGCAGCCATGGAGATTGATGCGCGAGCAGAATTGCGTGCCAAAGAGGCTGCTGAGACTGAAGAGCAGGAGGCTGCTATTAAGGGAGAAGATGCTCGGGCAAGAACGGCTGAAGAAGGTGACAGTATCTCCTCGGCAGCAAGTACAGAAGAGCTTCGTCAGCAGCGTGAAGAGCGCATTCAGGAGCAAGAGGAGCGGCTGTTGCGTGAGCAGGAGCAGTTCGAAAGTGAGCAGCGTTTATTGGATCAGCGTCAGGCTCGAGCAGAGTTATTCAACGAATCCACCAGGCGGAACATTGATATCAACCGCCGCCTGATTGAGATTGGTGTGTTTGCTGATAATAATGCTGTTGGCAGTTTCCTAAATAAAACCGTTTAACGGTTTTGTCATAAGCACTCATTAATATACCTCCTGCGTAAATGGAATTATCTATTTGATGATTCAGGAAAATTTATGCTTGACCACTGTGAGTCACCTCCCTATAATGCGCGACCTCACTTGAGCAGTTAGCAAGTTTGAGTTTCAGTCGCGGGGTGGAGCAGCTTGGTAGCTCGTCGGGCTCATAACCCGAAGGTCGTTGGTTCAAATCCAGCCCCCGCAACCAAATTCTTTGCTTCTTGTGCATTTTTAATGTGGCAAGAGCAGGTAGAGATAAAGGGAATTCCCGGTTCTCGCCAGACAGCTGTAGTGAATTTGCTTTTTACTAAAGCAGATTCAGGTCGAGAAGCCCCTTTATGGGGCTTTTTTGTATTCGCTGTTCAGGGTTTCGGCCCACGCCATGCAGGCCTGTGTGGTGAATGTTGTATTCGTTTAAATGGGCCTTGCGCCCATTTTTGTTTTTTAGGCCTCTGATTTTGTAAGAATTACGAGGTTGCAGAAGTTTTTATTGATTAAGGTCCCGGATAAAGCATGGCTTCCAAGCAAGAAATTCTGGAGCAACTGGTTGAGCCAGTGGCGACTTCCCTGGGGTGTGAGCTCTGGGGGCTGGAGTATTTAACCCAGGGGCGTTACACCACAGTGCGCATTTATATTGATGGACCTAATGGTGCATCGCTGGAGGATTGCGAACGAGTGAGCCGTCAGGTAAGCGCGGTGTTCGATGTGGAAGATCCTATCGACGGCGAATATACCCTGGAGGTGTCGTCCCCCGGATTGGATCGCCCTCTCTATAAAGAATCGCATTACTCACGCTTTATCGGGGAAACCATTAGCGCGCGTTTGCGTATTGCGCGTGATGGTCGTCGTCGCTTTAAAGGCGTTATCACCAAAGTGGAAAATGGTGAAGTATTTGTGCAGGTAGATAATCAGGAGATCCAATTGCCCATCGATGTGATCGATAAGGCGAATGTTGAGCCGCGTTACGATGAAATTTTGCGGCAACATAATTTGCACAACGAAAAGAACTAGTTTTTAAATCACACGCTGTAGTAAGCGAAATTAAATTCGCAGACCCACAGTATCGCAATGGAAAATTTACTAATCCGGTGTGTCGATTCTCAGCACCGGCTAGAGGAGTTAACAGAGGCAAACCAATGAACAAAGAAATTTTGCTGGTCGCTGATGCGGTATCTAATGAAAAAGGCGTTGATAAAGAATTAATTTTCCAGGCGATTGAAACTGCACTCGCTACCGCCACTAAAAAACGCTTCGATGAAGACTCTGCTGTTGAAGTAAAAATTAATCGTGTTAATGGTGATTATGAAACCTGGCGTAGCTGGGATGTAGTTGCCGATGATGTTATGGCTGAATTGGGTACTCAACTGTATCTGGATGAGGCAAGCGAGAAAGATTCATCATTGAAAGTGGGTGATGTATATCGCGAAAAAATTGAAAACGCGGATTTCGGTCGTATCGCTGCACAAACTGCCAAGCAAGTCATCGTACAAAAGGTACGTGAAGCCGAGCGCGCGCAAATGGTTGACGAATACCGCGATCGTATGGGCGAATTAATTAGCGGTACTGTGAAAAAAGTAACACGCGATAGCATTATTGTTGACCTTGGCAATAACGCAGAAGGCGTGTTGCCGCGCGATCAATTAATTGGCCGTGAAATTTTCCGTATGGGTGATCGCATTCGCACATTGTTGTTGGAAGTGCGTAGTGAAGCACGTGGTCCGCAATTGTTGTTGAGCCGTTCCAATCCAAAAATGTTGGTAGAGTTGTTCAAAATTGAAGTGCCGGAAATCGCCGAAGAAATTATTGAAATTAAAGGCGCGGCGCGCGACCCGGGACTGCGGGCAAAAATCGCTGTGAAAACCAATGATGGTCGTATCGATCCTGTTGGTGCTTGCGTCGGTATGCGCGGTTCGCGTGTGCAAGCTGTGTCTAATGAGTTGGGTGGTGAGCGAGTTGATATTGTGTTGTGGGATGATAACCCGGCGCAATTTGTTATCAATGCTATGTCACCTGCTGAAATTGAATCCATTGTTGTTGATGAAGATGCGGCCTCAATGGACCTGGCAGTGAATGAAGAAAATCTTGCGATGGCGATTGGTCGCGGTGGTCAAAACGTGCGTCTTGCTTGTGAGTTGACGGGCTGGAATATCAACGTGATGAGCGTTGCTGATTGGCAATCCAAGCAACAAGCAGAATCCGGTAGCTACATCAATATGTTCATGAGTGCACTGGATGTTGATGAGGACATCGCCGGTGTGTTGGTGGAAGAAGGTTTCACCACGCTTGAAGAAGTGGCTTACGTTCCGCTCGAAGAAATGTTGGCGATTGATGGTTTTGATGAAGACATCGCTGAAGAGTTGCGTGCGCGTGCTAAAGATGCGTTGTTAACTCAGGCATTAGCTTCAGAAGAGCGCATCGAAGGCGTAGCACCAGCAGAAGATTTATTAACAATGGAAGGTATGGATGATGCATTGGCGGCCGAGCTTGCTCGTCGCGGCATTGTGACCATGGAAGATTTGGCAGAGCAATCCATTGATGAGCTGGTGGATATTAAAGGTGTTGATGCGACTCGTGCAGCCGCACTGATTATGAAAGCGCGTGAGCCCTGGTTTGCCTAAGTGTGAGCCATCGAGCGAAACCTAGGCAACGAACAGAATCCCTGAGGAAAAACAATGGCAGAAGTAACTGTTAATGAACTCGCCAAATCGATAGGTGCGCCGGTTGAGCGTTTGCTCAAGCAAATGCAGGAAGCCGGTTTGCAGCACAAAAACGCCGAGGCGAAAGTGTCTGATGATGAGAAGCAGCGTTTGCTGGCCTTCCTGAAAAACAGCCACGGCGAGGCTGTATTAGAGCCCAAAAAAATTACTTTACAGCGTAAAACCACCACTACCATCAAAACCGGTACGGGTAATGCTAAGAAAACCGTGAATGTTGAAGTGCGCAAAAAGCGTACTTACATCAAGCGCGAGGATGAAGTGGCTGAATCCGCTGTTGCTGAACAGCATGAGCTGGAAGATGAAACGATTGTTGAATTGGTGGCACCCGAGCCGGTAGCCGCCCCGGTAGAGTCTGCGCCGGAGCCAGTGGTAGTCGAGCCAGAGGTTGTGGTTGAACCAGAGCCTGTTGTGGCTGAGTCAGTTGAGCCGACACCGGAAGAGCCTGCTGCTGTTGCTGAGGCCCCGTCCCATCGTATTTCCTTTACCGATGGTATTGAAGAGAAGCGTCGCGCTGCAATTGAGCGCCGCCAAGCCGAAGAAGCTGCGCGTCAGGCTGATTTGAAGGCGCGCGACGAAGCTAAGCGTGCAGCCGAAGAGGCTCGCCGTCAGCCGCGTAACGACAAGCCTGCTGAAAAGCCTGCAGCACCAACACCGCAACCGGCTAATAAAAATGCCAAGCCGGATGCACGCCCACCGGCTAAAGGTAAGCCTGCTGTAGCTGTTGTTGCACCGCCAGCAGAAAAAGAAGATACCCGCCATGGTCACGGCCATAAAAAGCATCATCACAAAGATGATGACGATGATGAAGCCGGTGATCGTGGTGGCAAACGCGGCGCCGGTAAAGCGGTTAAGAAAGGCGCTGCTGGTCCGAAAAAAGCAGCCAAGATTGACTTGCTTGATTTTGTTGCTGAAGACGGTGAAGACAGCGATGTATTAGCGCGTCGTAGTCACATCCGTGCGCATCACAAGAAAACCAATAAACACGCCTTTAAGAAACCGACGAGCCAAATCGTGCATGAAGTTGATGTTCCGGAAACTATTGCTGTTACCGAGTTAGCACAGCGCCTCACTATTAAAGTGAACGAGCTGATCAAGCGCCTGATGAAAATGGGTGTGATGGCCTCCATGAACGAATCTATTGATCAGGATACTGCTGTATTGATCGTGGAAGATTTGGGCCATAAAGCTAACCTCGTGAGCGAAAATGATATTGAGCACGCACTGGAGCGTTCTCTTGAAACAGAAGGCGAGCTGACAACCCGTGCGCCAGTGGTAACCGTCATGGGCCACGTTGACCATGGTAAAACCTCGCTGCTCGACTACATTCGTGAAGCCAAGGTAGCAGCAGGTGAAGCCGGTGGTATTACCCAGCATATCGGTGCTTATCGTGTATCGACTTCACGTGGGGAAATCACATTCCTGGATACCCCGGGCCATGCCGCGTTTACCGCTATGCGTGCTCGTGGTGCCAAGGCAACTGACGTAGTCATTCTGGTAGTCGCTGCGGATGATGGTGTAATGCCGCAAACCGAAGAAGCGATTCTGCATGCCCGCGCTGCAAATGTGCCTATCGTGGTTGCGATCAACAAATGTGATAAGCCGTCTGCTGATCCGGATCGCGTAACCAATGAATTGGTTGTTAAAGGCGTTATTCCGGAAAATTACGGTGGCGATACCCAGTTTATCCAGGTATCTGCGCACACTGGCCAGGGTATTGATGAGCTGCTGGAAGCTATTTCCCTGCAGGCTGAAGTATTGGAGCTGACCGCAGTTACCAGTGCGGCGGCGAAAGGGGTAGTGATTGAATCCCGTGTTGATAAAGGCCGCGGTACCGTTGCAACAGTATTGGTACAACAAGGCACTTTGAAGCAGGGCGATTTGCTCCTCGCCGGTCAAAGCTATGGTCGTGTCCGTGCGATGACGAACGAGCGTGGCGAGCAAGTGAAAGAAGCTGGTCCATCTACACCGGTAGAAATTCTGGGTCTGGATACTCCACCTAGCGCCGGTGATGATTTCGTGGTGCTGGACGATGAACGTAAAGCCCGTGAAGTAGCAGCATTCCGTGCCGAGAAAGAGCGCAAAGAGAAACTTGCACGCTTCCAGGCAGCCAAACTGGAGAATATGTTCTCCAACATGGAAGCTGGCCAGAAGAAGACGCTTACTGTTGTGGTTAAAGCGGACGTTCGTGGCTCGCTTGAAGCAATTCAGGCTTCGCTGGCCGATATCGGCAACGATGAAGTTCAGGTGAATGTGATTTCTTCCGGTATCGGTGGAATCACTGAAAACGATGTGAACCTGGCGATTACTTCCGGTGCGATCATCGTTGGCTTCAACGTTCGTGCCGACGGTGCGACCCGTCGTCTGGCGGAATCCGAAGGCGTAGATATTCGCTACTACAGCATCATTTACCAATTGCTGGATGAAGTGAAAGCGGCCCTGAGCGGTATGCTGGATCCGGAGCGCGTAGAAACTATCGTTGGTATTGCCAACGTGCGTGAAGTGTTCAACTCGCCCAAGTTTGGTCAAGTGGCTGGTTGTATGGTTGTTGAAGGTACCGTTTACCGTAACAAACCAATCCGCGTACTGCGCGATAACGTGGTGATCTTTACTGGCGAGCTGGAATCCCTGCGTCGCTTTAAAGATGACGTGAGCGAAGTGCGTAACGGCTTCGAGTGCGGTATCGGTGTGAAGAACTACGACGTGAAGGTCGGTGACCAGATCGAAGTGTACGAAGTGAAAGAGGTAGCGCGCCAGCTCTAAGGCGGGCGCAACACCTGCGCCCCACTCCTGTCATGGGAGTGGGGTTTTGTATTTTAATCCCTCCCTAACCCTCCCTTTTCCAAAGGGAGGGGCCTGTTACTCCTTTAAAGGTGAGTTGTTTTGCTTCTCCCCTTTGAAAAAGGGAAGGCCGGGAGGGGATTCATAGAGGTTAATGGCTAATGCCAAGAGAATTTACCCGTTCAGACCGGGTTTCCGATGCGATCCAGCGTTTGCTGGCGCAAGTTATTCCTGCTGAAATTCGCGATCCGCGTATCGGTATGGTCAACATCAATGATGTGACTGTCACCCGCGATATGGCTTTTGCCAAGGTTTATGTGACCTTTGTGGGTGTTGATGACGAAAAAGAAAGTATTGCTGCCGCCTCTATCCTGAATAAGGCGAGCGGATTTTTGCGTACCTTTCTGGCGAAAGAATTGAGCATGCGCACTGTGCCCAAGTTGCAATTTATTTATGACAAAACGTCGGTCAAAGGCCAGGCATTGTCATCGTTGATTGATCGGGCAATCGCCGAAGATCGTTTGCATCCACAAGATGAAGATGTTTCGGGTGATAGCGAATCCAACGGTGAGCAGCACTGATGGCGCGTAGAAAAGGCCGTCCTGTTGATGGTGTATTGCTGTTAAATAAGCCTGCGGGTATGACATCAAACCATGCCTTGCAACGTGCAAAACGTTTGTTCTTTGTGGAAAAAGCAGGTCATACCGGTGCACTTGATCCCTTGGCAACTGGCGTTTTACCGCTTTGCTTTGGTGAGGCCACCAAGTTTTCCCAATTCTTGCTTGATGCGGATAAAGGCTATCGCACCTGCATCCAGCTGGGTGTTGCTACTGATACCTGTGATGCCGATGGCGAAGTGATTGCCCAAGCCTCTGCTGTGGCGGTTACTCGTGAGCAAATAGAGGCCGCATTGCAGCCTTTGCTGGGCGATATCCTGCAAGTACCACCTATGTACTCCGCACTTAAACTCAATGGTCAACCACTCTATAAAATGGCTCGTCAAGGCGTTGAAGTAGAGCGTGCACCACGTCCAGTGACTATCCACAAAATTGAGCTCCTTGCTTTTCGCCCGGGTGAAAAAGCAGAAGTTGAGTTGGATATTCTCTGCAGTAAAGGTACTTACATCCGTTCAATTGCTGTTGACCTGGGCAATGCATTGGGTTGTGGCGCGCATGTGAAAACCTTGCATCGTTCATTGGCTGGTGTATTTGATGAAAACCAATGCGTCACTTTGGATGAGCTACAGGCCGAGTTTGAAAAACTACAAACCGAGCATGACGATGAAATGGCTTACGCTACACTGGATAAGCACTTGCTGGGTGCCGATGCGCCGGTAGCGAGTTTGCCGAAAGTAGATCTGGCTGCCAACAGCGCCTATTACTTTCGTTTGGGTAACCCGGTGATGCATCCGCAGATCTATCGAATTGCCCCGCAAGCTGCTATTGTGCGCGTCTTTTGTGCAGAAGCCGATCAATCGCCCCGCGCATTTTTGGGGCTGGGTGAAATCACCGATGATGGTCGTGTCGCCCCTAAACGAATTATTGCTAATCGCTCCGTTAACGAAGCTTGATTGGTGCAATCTTTACCTCACCGAGCGATCGGCAGGGTAAAAAGGCCGCGCTGAAATCCCCTTTGGTGGAGATAATCAGCGCAACAACCCACCTGTAAATATGCACGGGCGGGCTGTAAATTTTTGGCATATTAATTGAGGAAAATATCATGGCACTGAGTGCTTCTGAAAAAGCTGCAATCGTTAAAGAGTATCAACAAGCGGAAGGCGACACTGGCTCGCCAGAAGTTCAAGTTGCTCTGTTGACTATCAATATCAACAAGCTGCAAGGCCACTTCGCTGACCACAAGGCTGACCACCACTCACGTCGCGGTTTGATCCGTATGGTTAACTCCCGTCGTAAGTTGCTGGACTACCTGAAAGGTAAAGACTCTTCACGCTACGTTGCTCTGATCCAAAAATTGGGTCTGCGTCGTTAAGTGTGTACTGTGCCCGCCAATTGGCGGGCACTTTCTTTTCCAGTGATAAAACGGCTGATAACAAAAAGCCGGCGACGTTATTTTCGGCTCCTGAGTTTTTGGAGCAAGATTTTTTTAGGAAGCTAGCGGTAGTGAGAGCATGTAAAACATTACCGCACTGACAGGATGTATTTACCGCATTGGTGATTTAACTATTTATTGTAAAGAGCCTCAACGCTGTAAATGATTTTTTAGTAGTAAATGAAATGTATGAAGAAGGCGCGTTCATGTAATGAAAAGCCGAACGCAATTTAAATTGAAAAAGAAAGGATAAAAGAGTGAATCCGATTATTAAGAAATTCCAATACGGCGAACAAACTGTAACTCTCGAAACGGGTCGCATTGCTCGCCAAGCAACGGGGGCCGTTCTGGCAACCCTGGGTGAAGTCACTGTGCTTTGTACTGTTGTTGGTGCAAAAGAAGCAAAAGCAGGCCAGGATTTTTTCCCATTGTCTGTGCATTATCAAGAAAAAGCTTATGCCGCTGGCCGTATTCCTGGTGGCTACTTCAAGCGTGAAGGCCGCCCGTCAGAAAAAGAAACCCTGACATCACGTTTGATTGATCGCCCGATTCGTCCGTTGTTCCCTGAAGGTTATTTCAACGAAGTACAAGTAATTTGTACTGTTGTTTCTACCGATAAAAAGCAAGATCCCGATATTATTGCGATGATCGGTACTTCTGCTGCCCTCGCAATTTCCGGTATTCCGTTTAACGGTCCAATCGGTGGTGCGCGTGTTGGTTACACGCAAGAAGAAGGTTACATCCTCAACCCAAGTTACAAGCAACTCGAAACGTCTGAATTGGACATGGTTGTTGCCGGTACTAAAGATGCGGTGTTGATGGTTGAATCTGAAGCAAAAGAATTGCCGGAAGATATCATGCTCGGTGCTGTTCTGTTTGCACATCAGGAATTGCAAGCTGTTGTACAAGCGTGTGCCGAGTTGGCACGCGACGCTGGCAAAGCGCGTTGGGAGTGGCAAGCTCCAGCAGTAAACCAACCATTGAAAGATGCAATTGCCAGCAGCTTCGGCGATTCAATCGGCATGGCTTACCGTATCACCGATAAAGCCAAGCGCTATGATCGTTTAAGTGAATTACGTAGCCAGGCTGTTGCCGAGTTAGCCACTGAAGCAACGGGTTTCAGTGCTGATGACGTTAAAGGTGAGTTCGGCAATTACGAATACCGTTTAGTGCGTTCACGTATTGTTGCTAACGAGCCGCGTATCGATGGTCGTGACAACAAAACCGTTCGCCCGATTTCTGTAGAAGTAGGTGTATTACCAAAAGCACACGGTTCTGCATTATTTACTCGTGGTGAAACGCAAGCGTTGGTTGTTGCTACTTTGGGCAACGCACGCGATGTACAAATTATCGACTTCCTTGAAGGCGAGAAAAAAGAAGCATTCATGTTGCACTACAACTTCCCACCGTTCTCTGTCGGAGAGTGTGGTCGTATGGGCGCAACCGGTCGTCGCGAAATCGGTCACGGCCGTTTGGCAAAACGCGGTGTGCAATCCGTTCTGCCAACGCAAGAAAGCTTCCCTTACACCTTGCGTGTAGTGAGCGAAATTACTGAATCCAACGGTTCAAGTTCAATGGCTTCGGTGTGCGGTTCTTCATTGGCATTGATGGATGCCGGTGTTCCGCTGAAAGCGCCAGTTGCCGGTATCGCAATGGGATTGGTAAAAGAACCGGAAGGTTTTGCAGTTCTCACTGACATCCTTGGCGACGAAGATCACCTCGGCGATATGGACTTTAAAGTAGCGGGTACCACCGCTGGTGTAACTGCGCTGCAAATGGATATCAAAATCGAAGGTATCACCGAAGAGATTATGGAAATCGCACTGGAGCAAGCTCTGGCTGCGCGTTTGCACATCCTCGCGGAAATGAACAAAGTGCTCGCCAAATCGCGCACTGCGGTTAGCGAAAATGCACCGCGTTTTGAAACCATCAAAATTCATCCGGACAAAATCCGCGACATCATCGGTAAAGGCGGCGCCACTATTCGCTCTATTACTGAAGAAACTCAATCTTCAATCGATATCGATGATGATGGCACTGTAAAAATTTACGCTGACAACAACGAAGCTCTGCAGGCGGCAATTCTGCGCGTGCAAGGTATTGTTGCCGAAGCGGAAATCGGTGCGATCTACGAAGGTACTGTGGTGCGTATCGTAGACTTCGGTGCGTTCGTTAACTTCCTGCCTGGCAAAGATGGCTTGGTACACATTTCTCAAATCGCTGAAGAGCGCGTGAACAACGTAAGCGATTATTTGAAAGAAGGTCAGGTTGTTAAAGTGAAATGCCTGGACGTAGACCAACGCGGCCGCATCAAGCTTTCTATTAAAGAAGCTGTTGCGGAAGAGTCTGGTTCTGCACCAGCAGCTCCTGCGGCAGAATCTACCGAAGAATAATTCTTCGCTCGTTCTCGCAAACAAAAACGCCCGCATTTGCGGGCGTTTTTGTTTTGGCCTTATTGTAACCGTGAAATAGAGTAGTACTGATAGCCGATGAAACGCGTGCGTGATGGAGTTATTTCCAACTAACCACATCAATCGCATTGCCATTTTTAATCAAATCGACTTTCACATTGCCACCGCTAACCTGAACGTTATATACCGTATCAAATTGCAAACTATCGGCGGAGATCACTAAATCATAATTGCCGTTGCTCACCGGAATGCTGTAAGCGCCGGTTGCAAATGCACTATAGGCTGTACCGTTAACCCGCACGGTGGCTCCGGAAATGCCTTCGCCGACGTTATAAAATTCATTGCCATTGAGATCGTTATAAATCACGCCGGTAATAAAATAATTGCTACCCGTACGTGCAAAATTTTGTGTGAGCATTGATGACAAATAATTAGTGCCATTATTTAAAAAGTACCCTTGTTTTTGGCCTATACCCAGCTCACGGAAATTAGTGCTAAGAATATTCTGGCGATGTCCCGGTGATTTAAACAGGCCTTCATGGTGTCTGGCTGCATATTCGGTTAAATCGATACTGGATGCGGTGGTTCCAGCCTGTGCAATATTTTCGCCATTTGCCCACTGGCCAGTAAATACATATCCAGCTGCTGCCATGCGATCTCCCGGTGTGCTGTTATTTGCACCGGTGTGGGAAAACGTATCGACATCCAGCATCCATTGTGAGTGCGTACGCGCAGAATCTGTTAATAATAAATTGGGCGCGAGTGGAGATTTTCTGGCGGCTGAAATGGTAGAGCCACTGATCCCATCATTTAAACCTATGCCGTAACGCGCTGCCTCTGCTGCCGGATCAAAACGGGCGCGATTAACCAATTCAAGAACATACACTTCTTGTGCAGTCGGCTGCTTGCTTAAATCTATTGCTGTAGGTGTGGTGATTAACTCAATACTTTGTGTGCTTTCTTGAGTTCCGTTTATTGCCGTGACAACAAAATAATAGGTTTCGCCATTTTGCAAATTAGAGATTGTATAAGGCGAGGTAACATTTTTAATCCAGGTTCCATTTTCAAACGCGCTGATGTTGCTAGCAATAATATTGGCTTGGGTCGCGTAATAAATGTGATACCCACCGGCATTGGCGACAGGATTCCAGCTGAGTATTGCGGAGGCATTTCCCGGAGTAACTTTAACGTTTTGTGGTGGTGCCAATTGTGTTGAGGAGCTATTAGTGCTGGCGACAGAACTGGCCACTGCGCTGGATGATATCGCACTGGAGGACGGGGTTGGTGAGGGAGCGGGGGTTGATGAATTGCCTCCAGAGCTACCACCACAAGCGGTCATTGTCAGTGTTAATGCAATTATCAGGGGTATGCGCCAAAGATGCGACATGTTACACCTCCACAAATTGAGCAAGGCCGCACAGCAGCCGTGAATGATAGTAAAAGTCTAACAACTTGGTTTCCTCCAAATGACGACCGCCACCACATTTCAGATTTCTAGCTCCACGGTGTTAGACAAGGATAAAAGAAGAGTGTGCACTTATATAAATAGAAACTATCAGACAGCCGTTTAATGGATCGAATCGCTAAAAATCTTCTGTGCAACAAGGGCTATTCAAGCGTATTAATGTGTATTAGTATATTAATACACATTGGTTGTCGGGGTTGTGCATACGGCAGCTAGTGTCGATTTATAAAAGATAAGTTAACGAATAAAGGGATATCGCTATGTTGCATATTGGTCGTTTGATCATTGTGGTTGTACTGTTGTGTTCCACATCGGTATTTGCCGAAACCAGCCTTTATGAAATTGTTAAAGGTGACCAGAAAATTTATCTGGGTGGCACCATTCATGTTTTGCGCAATAGCGATTATCCGCTACCTGCAGAATTTGAGCAGGCGTACGGAAAATCACAAATTTTGGTATTGGAAACTGATCCAAAAAAATCCAATTCACCGGAGTTCGGGCAGCAATTTGCACAAGCATTTATGTACAGCGGCGGAAAAAACCTGGCGCAGGATCTGCGGCCAAAACTCTGGCAGGAATTGCAGGCTTACGCGGATAAAAATCAATTTCCTCTCGGCCAAATGAGCATGTTCAAAGCGGTGTTTGTCAGCCTCACTATCTCTATTACTGAAATGCAAAAGCGTGGTTATGGCTTGGGGCAAGGTGTGGATATGTATTTTTTCCAAAAAGCCAACCTCACGCAAAAGCCAATTCAGGAATTGGAATCGACAGACGATGTGTTACAGCACATGAGAGCACTTACTGACCTGGAGGCTAACCAGGTGATTTCATCCGCGTTGCGTGACGTTAAAAAAATGGATAAAGCATTGAGTGTTGCATTGAAACATTGGCGTGCCGGCGAACTGGAAAAGCTGGACAACGAACTGGCAGCAGATATGCGCAAGGAAACTCCAGAGGTTTACCAGCGTTTATTGGTCGATCGCAACGAGGCATGGCTACCAAAAATTGAGGCGCTGATTGCCAGTAAGGAAACTGAATTGGTATTAGTGGGCGCACTGCATTTATCGGGTAATAACGGCTTGCTTGCGCAGCTAAAAGCGCGTGGCTACCAGATTAAACCGTATCAATTAACCAAATAATTATTCGCGTATTGCGACCAGGGCGCCGCTATTTGTGGTGCTCGCAGTATGGTTTTATCCAAGGAGTCTCTATGCAAGCTTCTATTTCACTGAATGGCCTGCAGCGTAAGCTGGGTGGCGTAACTATTCTAAACGGCATTACTGTAACGGTGATCCCCGGTCAGGTGATTGCATTACTCGGTAAAAACGGTGCAGGTAAAACTACTTTATTGGAAACCATTTTGGGTTTTGGTTTTCCCTCGTCGGGCGAAGCAAAATTATGGAATACCAGCGCAACCGATATTGATGGCGATATAAAACAGCGCCTGGGGTTTGTTCCACAACAAGATGAACTGCTGGCAGGCTTAAATGGTCGCGACCATCTGGAGCTGTTTAAATCCTTCCGCAAAAACTGGAACCAGACGTTGGTTGATCGTTTGGTTGCAGAATGGTTAATTCCGATGGATGTTAGCGTCGGCAAAATGTCGATTGGCCAGCGGCAAAAATTATCTATCTTGTTAGCCATGGCCCACGAACCGGAATTATTAATTCTGGATGAGCCGGTAGCGAGTCTCGATCCTATTGCCCGTCGTCAGTTTTTGCAGCAACTCGTTGAAATTGCTGCGGACGAAAATCGTGCGGTTATTTTCTCTACGCACATTGTCAGCGATGTGGAACGCGTTGCCAATCAAGTGTGGATGCTGCGCGACGGTTCGTTAGCTTATCAAGGCGGGCTTGATGAGCTTAAAGAATCCTTCGTCCGTGTCACGCTCAGTTTTGGCCAGCCGTTTAGTCAAAAAATTACTTGGCCAAATTTAATCAAGCAAAAAAATAGCGGCCACCAAACCCAGCTCACGTTTGATCATTGGAAAACGGAAATGGTGCAGCAGCTCGAGCAGGAATTCGGTGCGCAGGTTCAGGTGGAATATTTGGGGCTGGAAGATATTTTTCTGGAGCTGAATCAATGAGTGAAGCCCTGCCTGGATAGAAGTATCTGTGTGTTAACCGGTTTATTTGGGGTTTGCAAAAAAATAAATTTGGTGCATTTGATGTGATTAAAATTTTTTAAGGACATTCTGTTGGGGACTGAGTCAATGAGTGGATTTGGTATATATGCCAGCAAGGGCAGGGTATTGTTCAGATTGTTATTTCCGTCAACCATTCTGCGTTGCATTGTGTTGGCGCTGTTAGTGATTGCATGTGCGGCATCTGCAATGACAGCCAATGCCAGATCAGAACTAACGACAATTATAGCGGCGATTGCGTTTATCAATCTGGCGTTGCTTTGTGCAGTAACAATTCCAATGCAGATGGTAGCCATGGCCTCTAGTCGCACAGCTATCTTTTTAGGGAATGCGCGTAGCCTGCTATTGGTTTTTTTATTGATGTTCAGTCTTGGCACGAGCCTGATGATGTGTTGGCTATGGTCTTTATCCACATTAAATCACTATTCCCCGCTAATGTTACTGGGCGTTTGGTTGATGACCTCTTGGTTTTTACAGGCCAGTGTGTGGCTCTCTTATCGCTGGTCGGGAGCTCATCTTTTCCTGTTGGTATTTTATTTAATGCTGGATGATGTGGTTAGCCTGCTTGAATTCTGGAATCCTTTACTGTCGGCAGGTGTGTTGTTGTTGAGCTGGATGGTGTTTGCGTATTGGTGGATCAATTGGGTGCCGGAAAAATATAAAGTAAATATATTTTTTATCGGATTGGCTGCGCAACAAAAAATATCATTAACACAACGCGGCAATTCCTGGTTTCATACAGGTATTGCGCATAGCTGGTTGGGTTCACGTTTACTAGGTGCTGCCGATGGTTGGGGGGCTCGTGGTCGGCGTATGCTCTCGGTCCTTATCTTTACCCCTTTAGGTTTCATCCCCGCTTTTTTGATTATGGAAGATGCACAGTTTAAAGGCCTGGTGCATACGATATTGTTGATTTCAAGTGCGACGGTTGCTCTTGGGCTGTTGGCAAATCAAGCGCTTAACCTTCGTCGCATATGGCTGTATAGCGCGGGTGATCGAGGCGAATTTTATTCGTTGTTGCAAAAAAAATTCTGGCTGGATGTGATTCCGCTTACGCTCTTTTTTATTGCAGTGGCATTTAGTTTGGATTGGTTCTGGGGCGCGCAGCGCGGCACTGAATCCTGGTTTTATTTTTTGGTTTCGGTCTTCCTCTTGCAGTTGCTCACCTTTCACGTTTATTGGTGGGTTTATCAGCGCACCTCCGCTGGTCTTTTCTGGTGCAATCTGGTGTGTTTCGGGGTGGTGCTGTGTTGGCTATTAATGTCTTTTGCCACTGGCTTTTTAGCAAAATTACCTTTTGGTTGGCAGAGCGTTTCTCCCTTATGGATTGTGATGCCAGAGTTAATCTTGTTGGTATTTCTTCATAAGCGGGTGCGTTCGGGTTTTTGCCGGGTGAATCTTGCGGGAGGCAGTCGATGAATAATTTGCCGCTTAATAACCGAGGCCCCCGTTTGTTAGCTTTATCGCTGCTAACTTGCTTTCGCTATACATTACTTTTTTTTAAATTACTTTTCCCGTTCAGGGTTTTACGCTGGACGATAGTTTTAATTGCTGTCCTCTGGGGAACTGGTTGGATACTGAAGCAATTGTATGCTTGGGATTTTTTGATTGTGTGTGCTATTGCGGTCACGGGGCTAATCGCATTTATTCTTTTAATGCTAATGCCAAATCAGATCGTTGCGTTGGCCAGCAGTCGCCCCGTAAGTTTATTGGGCAATAGTCGCCATACATTGTTAGTTTGCCTGCTGGTATTTACCTCATTGGTTAGCTGGGGGTTGTACTACTCATTGAGTTACAGCCAGGAGCTACGTGCGATTCCATCCTTATTGTTGGTGATTTGGTTGGTGATATCGCTATTGGTTCAATTGTGCGTTTTAGTGTGTAGCCGTTTTCCAAATGGGCAGGGAGTTATTTTTGTATTGTCTTGGGTGTGGCTGCAGTTTGCCTACTGGCTTGCAATGCAAAACCCCTTGTTACTGTTGTTAAGTTTGGTTACAAGTTGGTTGTTATTTTCGCGCTGGTGGCTGGGGTGGCAGCCGAAAAAATACCAATCCAATTCGATGGTTACTGTGATTAACGATGCGCAACAGCTGACCGCTGCAAAACAGGCAGGTTTTCTTTTTCTATCTGGTAAAGCAGACACCTGGTTGGGCTCGCGATTTTTCGGCGCGCCTGATGGCTGGCGTTCACGCCGGCAAAGATTGTTGATTTCGAGCGCATTCTTTTTGATTGCGCCAGTTCCAGCCTATTGGTTGATGGGGGCGAAAGATTTTGCTGCTTTCATGCAGCACGCTCTGATTTTATTCGTGATGTTTATGGCGGCTACGGTCGCGCATGGAATGGCGATTAATTTTGCGCTCAATCTACGCAATGTTTGGCTTTGTTGCCCGGGCGGGCGCCAGCATTTATTAAGTGTTGCATGGAAACTTTATGTGCGCGAATTAGGTATCTGGACGCTAGTCAATATTAGCCTCGCATTAGCGATTGAGTTCATTTGGGGGCAATGGCACGGGGTTGAAATTTGGCTTTATGCAGTAGTGTTTATCCTGTTAATTAATGCGGTGAGTTTTTTTCTGGTGTTGTGGATTTACCAGCGAACCCAAGGTAGCTTGCTGTGGTGCAATTGGGTTTGCGGGCTTACCGTATTGCTGTGGATGGTCTTGTTTATGGCAACCGGGCTTTTATTTCCACTACCGTTTAATTGGACGGGGATCACTACCGCCTGGATTTGGCTTCCGCCATTAATTTTGTTAGTGCTGCTTTATCTGCCTGTGCGTGCGGGGTTTTCCCGCATGGATTTAGTGAGGATGGTGTAATGGGTAGCACACATCAACAGTATTGGCATGTTGCGAGTGCGTTCAGTCTTCGCTTGATCAACGGAGCCACTAATGTTCACCCTTAATCCCAATTCAGGCATACCTATCTATCGGCAATTGGCTGAGCAAATTCGTCGTATGGTGGCGGGTAGGCAATTGCAAGCCGGTGATGAATTACCATCGGTGCGTGAGCTTGCGCTTGAACATGCTGTTAATCCAATGACTATTTCCAAAGCGTATAGCTTGCTGGAGGTTGAAGGTTTATTAATTCGCCAGCGCGGCAAACCCATGCAAATTGCCCCGCAAAAAAAATCACAGCTGTCGGAGCAGGCGCGTTTACTGCACTTGCAACCACATATGGAGCAGTTGGTAGTGGCCGCGCGCCAGCTGGAAATTACCGATGAGCAATTGCTGGAAAATTTGCGCAAATTATTGGGCAATAACCAATTAGCCGGAAAAAATTACCAAGGATTTGAGCAATGAAAAAAAGCTTATCGATTATTAGTTGCCTGTTCATGCTAGCAGGATGTAGCGAACAGCAAGAAGCAGCTGCGATACAGCAATCGCTGTTGCACGCTTGTCCGGGATTTGTAGAAACGGGTAAGCCTCCGCTCGTTTCTGGCGCGCAGTGTGGACGTTTAACCGTAAAAGAAAACAGTGCTGACCCGGTGAGTAAAGATATTGATATTGAAATCCTGCGTTTACCAGCGATTAGCCCGGCAGCACAACAAGATCCATTATTTTTAATTCAGGGTGGGCCGGGTGGTTCATCCATTGAGATGGCCAATTTTATCCATGGAGTTTTTGCTGATGTACGCAAAAATCGCGATTTAATTTTTGTGGACCAGCGCGGCACCGGGAAATCCAACCCATTGCGTTGTGAGCAGCTAAACGGAGCAGATTTGCAATTGCCCGAGTCGATACAAATGGAAAAATATTTGCAATACATGGAGTCGTGCTCGGAGAAATTTAAAGCGAGTTTGCCTTTTTACACAACGTTGTACGCGGTGCAGGATCTGGATGCTGTACGTGTGGCATTGGGGTATAAAACAATAAACCTGTGGGGTGTTTCTTATGGCACTCGCGTTGCGCTTGAATATGCCAAACGTTATCCGCAATCCACACGCAGTATTATCCTGGATGGTGTTGCTCCCAAAGAAATTGCATTGTCAAAATTTTCAGCACGGGATTCGTTGGCAGCATTAACGGCCGTTAATAATGAGTGCCAGGCCCAGCCAGAGTGTGTCCGCACATTTGGCGATATTTTGCAGAAAACAGAAATCGTTTACGCACGCTTGCAACTGGCCGATCAACGTGGCGTTCCGTTGGTAGTTCATTATGCGCATCCGGTGTATCAGCAACAGGAGCAACTAACGTTAACTGCTAAAAATTTTTCCATGCTTATTTTTAATGCGTTGTATTCACGCGATTTAACTGTGCTACTCCCTCAGGCTATTAGCGAAGCAGAGCAGGAAAATTATCGCTTGTTAGCAGCTGTATTTTCATTGGCCATGGAGCAATCGCAAAAAATGAATATTGCGGATGCGATGCATTTCAGTGTGTTATGCAATGAAGACTGGCATTTTATTTCTGCCACTGATGTGGAAACTACACCGCCATTTTTTGGTTTAAACGCAATTAAAGACCGAAATATTATCTGTGGCTTTTGGCCCAAGGCACATTTACCGGAAGATTACTGGCAGCCTGTTCACAGTGAAGTGCCTGCACTTTTATTATCGGGAAAACATGACCCGGTGACGCCGGAAAGCTGGGCCGATCAGGTTGCCAGCGGTTTGCCGAATTCAGTTCGTTTACTGGCTGCCGGTGGAAACCATGGTGTTTCATTCGAGGGATGTGTGCCGCAAATTATCGCCCAGTTTATTGAGCGCGGTTCAATGACTGATGTAAAAACAGATTGTGTTACCAATATCAAACCCTTGCCATTGGTGCTGGGCGCGAACCGGAAAAAATCATCGTCTTCTGTTGCAAGCAGTGCTTCAGCTGGCGATGTTGCTGAAGGAGTTAAGCCATGATTCGTGTTGAGCAACTGAGTAAGGTTTTTGCAACAAAACAACCCCAAAAAATACAATTGCCTTTTGCTTCCAAAGCAAATAAAAGCAACGATATTGTGGCATTAAATAATGTTAGCTTTACATTGAATGATGGAGAGATTACCGGCTTGTTAGGTTTGAACGGTGCGGGGAAATCTACGCTAATGCGTTTGATTTACGGATTATTGCAGCCCACTTACGGTGAAGTCTGGGTTGATAATTTTTCCGTGAGCCGGCACGCCAACCAGGCTCGTCAGCAATTAGGCGTGTTGCCCGATGATACCGGTTTGTATAAACGGTTAACGGCACGCGAAAACATTCGCTACTTTGGCGAGTTACAAGGGATGGCGGGTATTGCGCTGGAACAAAGTATTGAGCAACTTATTCGCTGGTTGGGTATGGAATCTATTGCAGATCGTCGCGCGGAAGGTTTTTCATTAGGGGAGCGAATGAAAACAGCGCTGGCGCGCGCCATAGTGCACCAACCTCGCCATGTTTTACTGGATGAACCAACGAATGGCCTGGATGTAATTACAACTCGCGCGGTGCGTCGTTTGCTGCATGAATTAAAATCCGAGAGGCGCTGTGTTATTTTTTCCAGCCATCTGATGCATGAGGTCAGCGGTTTGTGCGATCGCATTATTGTAATTGCCCAAGGGAAGATTTTAGTGGATGGCAATTTGGAAACAATTAAAGAGGCGGGGAAGGCAAACAACCTGGAAGATGCTTTTGTGAATCTGGTGACGCAAGCGATGAACAAGCAGGAACAAATCCATGAGCAAAAGGGATCTGGTCATGAATAAACTTATGGTGGTTTTTACTAAAGAATGGCGCGACGCCTGGCGCGATAAAAAAAGCCTGCGTATGACATTATTAATGCCCGTATATTTTGTAGCGGTGTTTGTTGCTTCATCCCTATTTGCAATCCACATAAGCAATCAGTCGCGAGCGACTAACGCCGAGCCAATTAAATTATCCGTCGTCGGCGCTGACGAGCTGCCGTCGCTGATTGATTGGTTGCAGGAACGTGGATTAAAAGTGGAGCCGGTGGGAGATGATGCCTATCAACAAGTTGAGCAGGCTAAGTTGGATTACGCGTTAATTATCCCTGAAGACGCGGCAGAAAAATTTGCCACTGGCGAAAGTATTGAATTGGCATTGGTGTTTGATGTTACCAATAACAAATTGCATGGCAGTTTGAATTTTGTACGACAGCAAATCTGGAGCTGGAACGCGCGCATGGGGGCATTGCGTTTGTTATCGCGCGGTATAGCTCCAGCCATTGTAAACCCGGTAGTGATTCGTGATTTGAATATCGCCAGCGATGAGAAAATGGGTTTCTTCGTTATGATGAGTTTGCCTTTACTGCTGATCCTGACCGCTTTTATGAGCAGCGTTGGTTTTACGGCGGATATGGTGGCAGGTGAACGCGAGCGGCGTTCATTGGAGTCGTTATTGATTACGCCGGTTAAATCCTCTGTCTTTATTGTTGGCAAGTGGCTGAATACATTTTCGCTAACCCTGTTGGTATTGTTGGTGGAAATTATTTTGTTGGCAGTTGCCTTTGCGTATGTGCCTTTTACCGAGTTGGGGTTGCGTGTGAATGTTACTCCATTGGATTTGGTGGCCATCTTTTTGGTCTTGGTATCCGCCGCATTTATGGCAACAAGCCTCCAATTTTTGATTTCAATCTTTGCGCGCAGTTTTAAGGATGCTCAGACCTATATGGGTTTGATGGTCTTTATTCCTATGGTGCCGCTGTTTTACACCATGTTTAATTCAGGGGCCTACGCCGATTGGTTTCGCTGGGTACCGATCCTGGGGCATCAAGTGTTAATTAAAGATTTATTATTGGGAGGAGAGGCGCATTTTCTACAATTTGTGCAGGTTTGGTTCGTTTCGTTACTATTAGGCGTAAGCATGTTATGGTTAACTGCGCAACAATTGCGCAAGCCTTCCATTGTTTACAGTGCGGGCTAAGTACAAGTAATAAATATATTTATAAGCGGAGGCAACAGGAATTGATAAAAATATTTGCAACGGCAGTGGTTTCCTTTGGATTGGGGGTAGCAGTTACCTATTCAATCGTATCAGATAAAAATCCAGATATTGGTGCGACAGATGTGCCGCTGGCAGTGGAAAGTCATCAGAAAAGTAACCTGCAGCCGACGAGTGTGCACGCCGATTACATTCGTCAATTGGAAGAGTTGAATCGGCAACTAACCAAAGATTTGCAAGCGGCCCGTGGTGGGCAACCGGCAAAAACGGGTAAATCAACCGATGAACCTTCATCACCAGTGGTCGATGCTGCGAGTTTTGAGGAATATTATAAAGCGCGCAAAAACTCGGAAGAGTTCAATCAATATTTGCAAACCGTTTCTTCGGGCAACGGTGGCGGCTATGTAAAAGACATGGCTGCAAAATTCGAAACTGAAGCTGTGGATGGGCAGTGGGCTTCTGATTATGAATCTCGGCTTTATAATTTATTTGATACAGATACCTTGGCGGGCAAGGTTGTGCCGCAATCTGTAGTGTGTAAATCGCGGCGCTGCCAGATTAAGGTTGCTGTAGCAAACATTGATGAGGCTAACCAGGCAATGCAATCATTTTCAGAAGCGATTAATAACAACCAGTTATCTATTGATAGAAGCATGGTAGTTTCAGCACCGGATCTGGATGCCGGCGTTGTAAGTTTATATGTGGCCCGTGATGGGAATGTAAAAATCCACGAATAATTTTTGTCAGGCTACTACAAAAATCCCTGAACTGGAGCGAAGGCCGGTTCAGGGATTTTTTTATGCTCATGGATTTAATTTTGCGGCGGCTGGGTAGCCTGGAAATGAGAGTAATTGAGTGCATCGGAATAGAAACTTTCCAAATTCGGGAATTTGGAAAAATCCACCTGCTTGCGAAATTTGCACCAACCGATATAACACGCTAAACGCAATTGCATTTCTGTGTAGGGTGCTGCGTGCGCTAGTGTAAATTTATTTATTTCCGCGAGTGTGGAATCAATCCTGGCGGCCTGGCGTTGCAAGTAAGGACTGATATTGATATCTACACCATCGCGTTTGATAAAAAATAAATTCGTCGTTGCTTCCAGAGCAGTATTCACCAAGCAAAGCTCATCAAACTCTGTGGCAGTTTTACAAAAACTCTGGCCAGCCTTTTCACGCAGGTATTTAATAATGGAATTGGAATCGGTTAAAAAAATATTGCCATCTTCCAGAAAAGGAACGCGCTTGGTAGGCGATTTAGTGGCGCTGCTCGCTTGATCGGTTTCAATAAACTCGCAGGGTAGCCCCGTTTCCAATAATACGATGCGCACATGCCGCACAAAGGGCGAGGTAAAGCTGCCGTAGAGCTTCATGATAATTCCTGCTTATTGGGTTAC
This sequence comes from Cellvibrionaceae bacterium, assembly GCA_021151825.1. Lineage (GTDB taxonomy): Bacteria > Pseudomonadota > Gammaproteobacteria > Pseudomonadales > Cellvibrionaceae > Cellvibrio. The sequence continues at coordinate 633,130 of JAGKWQ010000001.1, read as the reverse complement.
TGGTGGTGGAAATTTAAATGCCTGGCGCGCGAGTAATTTCCAGTCGCCAGCTTGCTTTTGCCACACCAGCAATACACCGAGTTTGATGGTGTTAGGCACGCCACCATCTTTGATGTCTGCATTGAGTATGTGGCGTACAACGGCGGTATCACCTGAAATACCAATGGTTTGGTCGCTCACATTGATGGTGACAAAATCAGATTTGCCGCTGGTGATTTTTTCTATAAATTCAGCCTGGTTTTCAATATGGCCGCCAGAATGCCCATAACTGAGCGCTGGTGACGACAATGCGTTAAGTGCTTTGCCATCGGCATCAATCATGGCTTTGGACAGTGCCGTTACCTTCTTGCCGAGGGTTTCAATATCTGCATCATTGGCAAATGAGGCTTGACTGAATACACAAACAAAAAAACTGGCCGCGACTAATAAGGATTTGGTTAATCTGGATATGCTCATTGGTTGAGACTCCTGAAGTGTTGGTGAAGGAGAAAGGCGCGACCGAATATCCATCTTATTGATTTGGGTTAGATTCTAGCGAGTTCGCTAGCGTGGCGACAGAATAATTATGTAAAACCATGCTGATAGGAATTCTGGATATTCCAAGACGGTTTTTGACAAAAATGATTATTTTAACGACACTGATGGTAAGCCTATCACAGTTTTTGCAGGCAATTTTTTAATGCAGGGTAGGCTGACACTAAACAACTAAGGGAGTTGGGGTATGCCGGAACTACGCAAATCAGTGGCGAGCGGGTCCAAACCCGCAGGCAAGTCCAGTCTGGCCGAACGGTTGCAGCATGTTGTTGATGACCGTCGCGGTATTCAAAAAGCGGTGCCTATTGACCTTGGCCGCTACCTGAACGAATTACAGCTACTCGCATTACATAGCCTGGAAAGTTTCGGCTGGCATTTGTGGTTTGTGCGGCGGCCATTATTCATGCAGCCGATTGTGGTAGTTACCAATCCGGAGTCGACCCAGCATGCAGTGCTGGAAGACGACGGGTCGGTAAATTTAAAAGCGCAATTGCACATTCGTCCGTAACATTGCAGCGGCAGAATTATTCAGGCGCGATTCAGTAGCAAAATCCTAGCATCAGTACCGTATCCAACTGGAGTTGATGCTATGAAAAAAATTCTGTCGATCGCAGTGCTTGCTCTTTCGTTCCTGACCCTTTCGGGGTGCGGGGGAGGCTCTTCTGCTGTTGATGATCCGCATCACGATAATTACGTTCCTGAATTGCGCGTATTCGATATTATCGATAGTTACGATACTGATACCGCTATTCCCAAGCATCCTCCATTAGCATTAACGCCTTATCGTTATGATGGTCTTTACGAAATTTTCTGGAAAGTGAATAGCCTGGAAGATTACACCGTCACTTTACGCATTAATGATCGCCCGGTGCTTGCCAACAGTTTGGTGATCCATTCGCAAGTGTGTGGTGCAGGCCGTCGTTGCGATCAGGATGGTAGCTGGATTTGCGAATACACCAATGACTTTTATATGTCGTGCGATGGTTCCACGATAGAAAAAGATATTTATCCGCTCGTCGCCAAAGTACCGCAGTTGGTGTATTTATTTTTGGAAGTTTGCGATTCGAATTCCGGTTACTGTGAATATGATTATTACCCAGTCACCCTTGAATAAAAATTGACTAAACATCTGTCATAAAAACATCGCGTAAATTTTTATCGTAGCGCATGGATTGCGCTAGCTAAAAACAGCTCTTCTCGTCATGCTAGTCTTTTTGCAAAAGATATAGCACATGATTTCTGATCCTCTCTTTTACTGTCTCGCTATTCCTGTGGTTATCCTGGTTGGAATGTCCAAAGGTGGCTTTGGTGGTGGCTTTGGCACTCTCGCTGTTCCGCTGCTGGCATTGATGATTGATCCGCGTCTCGCCGCTGCTATTTTATTACCTATTTTATGCAGTATGGATGCCGTGAGCTTATGGAGTTTTCGCGGTACCTGGGACAAGCTCAATTTAAAAATATTGTTGCCTGGCGCATTGCTGGGAACGCTGGCGGGTGCACTTACATTTGAGGTGACTAATGCGGATTGGATTCGTTTGATTATCGGTGTTTTATCGATTTATTTTGTAGTTCATTATTTATGGGGTAAGCGCTTCCTGGAACAATTGCATGAGCGAAAGCCCAATAAAATTGCCGGTAGTTTTTGGGGAAGCATTGCCGGGTATGTCAGTTACATTGCTCATGCGGGCGGCCCGCCAGTAGCTATTTATTTGTTGCCACAGCATCTTTCCAAATCGGTACTGGCGGGAACGACGATCTTATTTTTCGCTATTATTAATTTTATTAAATTAATTCCCTATGTCTGGCTAGGTCAAATCAGTGGTGAATCGTTTTATACTTCCCTGGTGTTATTGCCCTTGGCTCCCCTTGGTGTGATGCTGGGTGTTTATTTGCACCACCGTGTTTCAGACAAAGTATTTTATTGGTTGAGTTATGGATTTTTATTGTTGGCGGGGATCAAATTAACTTACGAAGGTGCTGTCGGCTTAATCCATTAGGACAATATTTCTATTGTGGAATTAACGGGGCAGCCTCTTAATGTCGACTATCGGCTTTAATTTTTTTAATGTGTAGAAGCGTACAGGCTTCATCTGTACGCTTGATTATCAGTTTGTTTATGGTTCTTGATTGTTTTTATTGTGCGTGATTGTTTTTATTTTGCTTGATTGTTTTTATTTTGCTTGATAGTTTTGTGGGACCAGATCATTTTCTAATGAGGCAATACTTGAGGTTGCTTCGCTATTGGCGATGCTACTGGTATTTTGAAGTGTACAAAACTGGATAATTTTTTCTTCTATCCTCGCAGCAGCACTGGAACTCTTTTGCTGCTGTTTCCAGAATTTGCATTCTGTGCTGTTTTGTTTGATTTTACGTAATTTATCCAGGCGTTCCGCTTCGGCTTTATCTTCCATATTCTGCTCGCGTCTGGCTTCTGCGTCGGCAATAAATGCGGCATGGGTCATTTCTTCGGATGCATCTGTGTTTAATGGCGCGCTGTTTTCCAGCGGCGCACGGGTCGTTTCTTGTTCCTTCGGCTCTTGCTGTTCAAGTTGCGCAACAGCCGCTTGCATTGCGCTGTGTTGACGGCTGGTGAGCTTGCGCTCTGGCACATCAGATTTGGGCGCCATTAATAAATAAACACTCAAGCCGCCCAAAATAAACAAACTTATGCCAGCCGCTGCTATTACCTTGCTACCAATTTCCATTGCATGCTCCTATCGCAATTGGTGTTTTACTGTTTCATCACGCTTTTTTTACAAATTCTGATTTCAACATCATGGCGCCATGGCCATCGACCTTGCAGTCCAGATCGTGGTCCCCTTCGACCAAACGAACAATTTTAACTTTGGTCCCGACTTTAATGACTGACGATGTACCTTTAATTTTTAAATCTTTAATAACTGTCGCGTTATCGCCATCAGCCAGCAAATTGCCGTTGGAGTCGCGCACTACCAATTGGTCCTCATCTGTACCAGCAGCTGCATTTTTTTGCCATTCATGAGCACACTCGGGGCAAATTAATAATTCGCCATCTTCATAAGTGTATTCGGATTTACATTTGGGGCAGGGTGGAAAACTACTCATAAAAAATTCCGGTAAATTTGCCCCCGGAAAACAAGCCGGGGGCAAGCATTAATAACTATTTGTTTTTCTTAAGCGCCTGTTGCAACAGTGCGCCCATGCTTCCCATTGTGGCGGGGGCAGGATTGTTTTTCTGCGCTGCGCGTTGCTGGTTTTGTGATGGGGCACGCGAGCCTTTATTGCCTTCTACTTTTTCACCAGGAGTATCGTCCAGGCGTAAAGACAGTGCGATACGTTTGCGCGGCACATCCACTTCCATCACTTTGGCTTTCACAATATCGCCCGCTTTAACTGCTTCGCGCGGATCTTTGATGAAGTTATGTGAAAGTGCGGAAATGTGAACAAGCCCGTCCTGATGCACGCCGATATCCACAAACGCACCGAAGTTGGTTACGTTGGTTACTGTGCCTTCCAGAATCATACCGGGAACCAAATCGGTAATTTCTTCCACACCTTCCTGGAATTGTGCGGTTTTAAATTCAGGGCGAGGGTCGCGGCCGGGTTTATCCAATTCTTTGATAATGTCGGTCACGGTGGGAACACCGAATTTTTCATCAGTGTAATCAGCGGCTTTTAATCCACGCAGGAATGAAGAGTCACCGATGAGGCCTTTAATGTCGCGCGTATTTTTTTGCGCGATTTTTTCAACTACAAAATAGGATTCAGGGTGAACGGCGGATGCGTCCAGTGGGTTATCACCACCCGCTACACGCAAGAATCCTGCCGCCTGCTCAAAGGTTTTTTCGCCAAAACGTGGAACTTTTTTCAATGATGCACGCGATGCAAATGCCCCGTTTTGATTGCGGAATTCCACAATGTTATTAGCGAGCGTGCTGTTCAGGCCAGATACGCGGGCAAGCAATGCAGCCGATGCAGTATTTACCTCTACACCTACCGCGTTCACACAGTCCTCAACTACTGCATCGAGCGAGCGCGCCAGTTGCGATTGGGAAACGTCGTGTTGGTATTGGCCAACGCCAATTGATTTTGGATCGATTTTTACCAATTCGGCGAGCGGGTCTTGCAAGCGGCGTGCAATGGAAATTGCACCGCGAATGGTTACATCCAGATCCGGAAATTCTTTAGCGGCAAATTCAGACGCTGAATAAACCGATGCGCCGGCTTCACTGACGATCACCGTGCTGGCTTTAATATCGCTGTGTCTTTTTAATACATCTTTTGCAAACTTTTCAGTTTCGCGCGATGCAGTGCCATTACCAATCGCAATCAAACCAACATTATGTTTGTTACACAGATGAACCAGGATGGCTTCGGATTCTGCAATTTTATTCAGTGGCGGTGTTGGGTACATTACGCAATGATCCAATACTTTGCCGGTCGCATCTACTACTGCCACTTTTACACCAGTGCGCATGCCGGGATCCAAACCGATAGTAGCTTTTTGGCCTGCCGGTGCGGCGAGTAATAAATCTTTTAAGTTGGATGCGAACACTTTAATAGCTTCTTCTTCCGCTTTTTCGCGCAATTCGCCGAGCAAATCGGTTTCCAGATGCGTGAGCAATTTCACTCGCCAGGTCCAACGCACAACTTCGGCGAGCCAGCCATCGGCAGCGCGGCCACTGTCTTTTACTTGCCAATGCTCTGCAATCATGGTTTCGCAGGGGTGGCCTTTGTTGGGAGATGAAGAGATGGCTTCTTCATCTCCCACTTTAATGGTAATACTCAGCACGCCTTCATTACGGCCACGGAACATGGCGAGCGCGCGATGGGACGGAACAGATTTAAGCGGCTCATCGTGCTCAAAATAATCGCGGAATTTTTGTACTTCTTGCGATGTGTCAGTGAGTTTTTCCGGCACCGCGCGCGCCGTAAATGTGGCTTCATGGTGCAGGAAGTGGCGCAGGCGACCCAGCAGCTCTGCATCTTCACTGAATTTTTCCATCAGTATGTATTTGGCACCGTCGAGCGCGGATTTCACATCATTAATATTGTGCTCGGCGTTGAAATACTTTGTTGCTTCCACATCGGGCGCGAGTGTTGGATCTGCTAATAGTGCTTCCGCCAATGGCTCCAGGCCAGCTTCTTTGGCGATTTGGCCTTTGGTGCGGCGTTTGGGTTTGTAGGGTAGGTACAAATCTTCCAGGCGATTTTTAGTATCGGCGATGGACACTTCATGCTCCAGCTCAGGCGTTAATTTGCCTTGTTCGCCAATGGATTTAAGGATTGTGGCCCGGCGCTCTTCCAGTTCGCGCAGGTAACGCAGGCGTTCTTCCAGCGTACGCATTTGTGAATCGTCCAGACCACCGGTGACCTCTTTACGGTAACGAGAGATAAAGGGCACGGTTGCACCTTCATCCAATAGCCCCACGGCGGCGCTAACTTGTTGTTCCTGAACGCTTAATTCATCGGCGATACGCTTGGCAATACTAGGCAGGCTGGTCATAGATCGGACTCATGTTACGGCGGAATCGAAAGTGCTCCATTATCGCCAAAATCCTCGCCCCTGCCAGACTTGAATTTGCCTCTTATTTATGAACGGTAAAAAATTTCAGGGCTGGTGAATCCAGACTCTGGCGACCTGCATCTTAATGACCAGTAACTGCAGCAACGGGTGCTGCGCAGAACCCAGGGAATTTGTATGAAATTGCTAATTTTGCTCGCATTGGTATTGATGGCCAGTTCAGTGGCTGCCGGAGAAAGCTGCAACCTGCAAATAGACGCCGGCCTGCGCATTTCGCCCGATGCTCTTGAGTTTTATGACAACAGTACATCTGTCTATCAAATTAAAGATCACCGTTATTTAATCGTTGATGGCAAGCAACTCAATCTTGATAGCGACCAACAGCGTCTGATTGCGCAATATGACCAGCAAATACGTGCTTTGCTGCCTGAAGTTCGAGGAATGGCTTTAGTCGTAATCGATTTGGCAATTGTTGGTACCACCACCGCACTTGATAACTTTTTAGGTGAAAGCAATAAAATTTCAACCCGGCTGACCAGTGAATTAAATCATTTGAAAGGCGATGTTCGCCGCTATTTTGAGAGCGAAACAATCGATTTTAAACACGAACAGGATGGCGCGCCTGAATTGTTGGGGCAGTATTTTGAAACCCGTATAGAACGTATTGTTGAGACTTCGGTAAAAGATTCGATCAGTGAAATCCTGTTCGCTGCAGGTAGGGAGATTTTCAGCTCAGGCGGCAATACTGAAGTGTTTGAGGCGCGCATGAAACGGCTTGGCAATGAGATGGAAGCACAAATTAAATCAGTGGGTACCGAACTTGAGTTGCGTGGCGCCAGCTTGTGTCGCGCCGCCTTCGCAATTAATGCCACGGAGGATCAACTGCGCAATGTGGTTCCGGCTATTCGTGAACTCGATCTTATTCGTATAAATACCACCGATGCAAAAAAGTTGGCCGTTGAAATTTAAAATTGAAATTTTTTGGAGAAAATTATGTTGATCAAAACATTAATACCGGCACTTGCGCTGTCTTTATTGGCCCCGTTGACATGGGCGGAAACGGTGGCAAAAACCTATCCGGTAAAAGATATCACCGAGTTTGTTGCCGGCGGCGATACTACGATTGAAATTACTCAGGATGGCACTGAGTATTTGCGTGTGGAAGCTGACGCAGAGGTGATGAAACGTGTCAAAGTAGATCAAACCGGAAAGCGTGTTAGTGTATGGGTAAAAAGTGATAGCAACTTTTTTAATTGGTTTGGTCACGGCGAAGGACGTGTGCGCGTTGTTTTGCGGGTGAAACATTTGGAGTATCTGGAATTGTCTGGTGCTGCCCATGCGAAAGTGGGTGATTTGCAGGAAGATAAATTGGAAGTGAGTAACAGTGGTGCTGCCAATGCGGATTTTGCAGCGCTGAATGTAGCCAGCTTCCGCCTGGATTTATCCGGCGCTTCCAATGTGCGGATCAACAGCATTAATAGCCAAACGCAGAATTACGATCTGTCGGGCGCTGCGAATGTGGATGTCAAAGGTGGAAGCAATACCCAAACATTGAAAGCTGATGTGAGCGGAGCAAGTAATTTCCGTGCAAAAGCACTCACTGCAAAAACAGCAAAAGTGGATGCAAGTGGTGCATCGCATATTGAATTAACGGTAACTGACGAATTGGAAGCGGGAGCGAGTGGTGCATCCAGTGTGAATTATTTTGGTAATCCCAAGGCGAAAACCGATTCCAGTGGTGCCAGTCATATCAATGCACGTTCCGGTAAATAAGCAATAATTTGATTTAGAATTATGTAGCCAAAACGTCTGCTCATGACAACACAGCAACTTTTATCGATGAAAATTGCTGTGTTGTCTGTTTTTTTAAAAAGAGGTGTGCTTGTCATTTATTGTTGTGTACAACAGTTGTGCGTAACGTTAATGGATATGAGGATTGGATATGCAAGGGGATATTGGCTTAGTACGAATAACATCGCCATGGGAGTATGCGCGCATCGCGGGCCTATGTTATTTGTTAATTATTTTGCTGGGAATATTCGGGCAAATAATTGTACGCGGCTCATATATTGTTTCTGAGGATGCTGCTGCGACGATGCAAAATATTGTTGCATCACCATTGTTATGGCGCTGGGGAATCGCGGGCGATATTGCGATGCACCTGCTGGATATTCCTTTGATGATTATTCTTTTTCTCCTGTTAAAGCCCGTAAATAAAACAGTCGCGTTATTGGCATTAGCATTCAATATTATTCAAACCGCAGTTCTTGCTACTAATAAGCTTGCCTTGATGGTGCCGCTAATAGTGGTGACTAATTCCCATTATGTTTCTGCGTTATCTCCCGAGCAAATCAGTGCACAGATAATGTTGCTCATTGATATTCATAATTATGGCTTTGGTTTGGGGTTAATATTTTTTGGATTTGCGTGTTTATGTTATGGCTATTTGATTTTTAACTCTGGTTTTTTCCCAAAAATCATCGGAGTACTTATCGCAATTGCCGGGCTATGCTACTTAATTAACAGCTTTGTATTAATACTTCTGCCCGCTGCGCCTCCCATGGTATACCCCATATTGGGCGTTTGTTTATTGTCCGAGTTATCGCTATGTCTTTGGTTGTTACTGAAGGGGGTGGATCAGCAGCACTGGCAAAAAATATCGCTAAAAAATTGAAAGGCAAACGTCTATGAACTGGAGTTTTGCCGATTGCAGCGCGGATGATAGTTGCGGGAATCTTTGGTGTGGAAATGGGTCTATTATTAACTGACCCCCCATTTTTTGCTGCGCAGTAGGATGTTTATGATCAGGCACGGTTTCCTGCATAGTCGCCAATATACTTTTCTTGTATGTTGCCTGGCCGCTCTGGCTCCCTGGAGCAGGGCGGATGGTTTGACTGACTTGCGTAAAACCCTGAAACAAATGCAGACAACTAATCCCATTAGTATGGATGTGCAATTCAAGCTGTTTGGGCATACCGGTGAAGATGATGAATTAATTGAACGGGAAGGGTTAATCAATGTGCGCCTGGAAGATGGGGCTAAAGGAATGCATATTCTTTATCCGGCCGACGCACTGGCTTTATTACATCAGGAAGAGCTGGCCAAAATTGCTGACGAAAATGTTAAGAATTCAGCACTGAATGCGGTTGGGGAATTTGATTATTGGGAGTGGCGGGAATTGATGTATCCCGCCTCGCAATTAGAGTTAGCTCTGCAGCGTTATACATTTTTAGGTGAGCATGAAGATGTATTTGAGGGACAGCCGGCCAGATTGCTCACATTCAGTTTGCCGATGGAAAAAATTGATAAAAAATATCGCAAATATGTAAAAAAATATCATCACCGCTTTACGGTATGGATTGATGATAACGGTGTACCGCTCGCTAGTGCGACCACCGAAACAGGTTCGGGGCGGGTATTTCTTGTTATCGGTTTCCAGTTTCAAAATACGGTGAGCATGATGTACCAGCAACAAGGCTCGCGCTTGATTGGCATCCGGCGCGAGGTGAAGGAGGAGACTTGGGGGGCTGCTATGCAAGCCCAGCGGCATTTTATTTCGACCGTCACTCGTGTTGAGTTTTCAACTCCTAAAAAGATATCGCAATAAAGATTTAACAACGATATAACAGTGATAAAACATAACCACGATAAGGAACCTCACTCTTCTTAATTAGTCATAATGCCTCTTTGCTTTAACTGCTATGTATGCAGTTGTGCGTGAGTGCGTACCACCGCAAACTCTGTTAGGCTTTGCCTGCTTTGAATGTCCGACTAATTCCACAAGGGATCTATTATGTCCAAACGTTATTCAGCGCTGGCGCTCGGTATTTTGTTGCTGAGCGGTGTCGCACTTACTGGCTGTGAAACTACGTCTACTGCAGCGTCGACTTCAACCGTAACCGCTGTTCGCAATCTTGAAGAAGTCACTATTATTAAAAGCCCTAATGATGATCGCCAATATGGCGCGTTGTTACTGCCAAATGGTTTGCAGGTTGTATTGGTGTCTGACCCCAGTCTGGAAAATTCGGCGGCCTCGCTCGCGGTAGGTGTGGGCAGTGCACACAATCCAAAAGACCAATTGGGATTGGCTCACTATCTCGAGCATATGTTGTTTTTAGGCACCGAAAAATTCCCTGAACCTGATGGGTTTATGAAATATACCCAGGCCAATGGCGGTTCGACCAATGCGTTCACCGCTTACGATAAAACCAATTATTTATTTCAGATCAACGCCGGCAAATTTGACGATGCGTTAGACAGGTTTAGCGATTATTTTAAAAAGCCAACGTTTGATCCGCATTACAGCGATAAAGAGCGCAATGCGGTAAATAATGAATGGTCATTACAAAAAGCCCAGGACCCTTGGAACCTTTATGCGTTGCAGGGTTATACGGCCAATCCGGCTAACCCCAGTTCCAAATTTAATATCGGTAATCTGGATACGTTAAAAGATAAGCCGGGTTCTGTGCTTAATGATGAAATGAAAAAATTTTATGATGCGTATTATTCTGCAAACATCATGAAATTAACCTTGGTAGGTAAACAATCCCTGCCCGAATTGAAGGCCCTTGCACAAAAACATTTTTCCAGCATTCCTAATAAAAATGTTCCTCTCCCTGAGGTCGCTGAAGCGGGTTTGACCAAGGCTGAATGGGGTAAAAGTATTCATTACAAACCCATCAAGGATTTGAAATCGCTATATGTTGATTTTCCGGTGAAGTCTAATAAAGCGGAATGGCGATTGAAGCCCAATGAATTTATTCATAATCTTTTGACCTCAGAGGAACCGGGTACGCTAGGTGAGCAATTGCGCAATCAAGGCTTGGTAAAAACACTCACGGCCTATTTTGATAGCGAGGCCTATGGCCCAGATGGCATCTTGCGTGTACAAGCAGACTTAACTGATGCCGGCTTGCAAAAGCAGGATGAAATTATCGCGGCGATTTTTGCGTATGTAGATTTGATTCAAGCGAAGGGCTTGGACCAAAATTATTATCGTGAATTGCAAGCGATGCGCAGTAAGGATTTTGCTAACGCGCCGAAACCGGATCCACTACAGCAAGCAGTAGGTTTGACCATGGCACAATTTGATTTGCCTGTGGAGAGTCTGCTGAACTCCGAATATGTCTATGATCGCTATGATGCGAAAGCGATTAAACAGGTGTTGTCGCAACTGGAAGAAAATCGTGCGCGGGTCTGGTATGTCAACCCCAATGAAAAAGTGGACACTCCAATTGCGTTTTTCGATGGCAAATACGCTATTCGCGATATCACTGCTGAGGAATACAAACGCTGGAACTCATTGAAAGCAAATTATAAGTTTAATTTGCCACCGTTGAATGATTTGTTTACCGATAAGCAAGCGCCGATTGTAGAAAACACTTATTTGAAACCGCACCAGGTTATTAGTCAGGCTGGCGTTGAAGCCTATCTTGTTCACCCAGAGTTTTATCGCGAAGATAAAGGTCAGCTTTCTTTACAAATTAACGTAGATTTCGCCAAGTCATCGCCGCGCCAGGCAGTATTAGCATCATTGTTAAATGATGTCTTTGCCAAACAAAATTTGACATTGATTGACCGTGCGGGGCGTGCCTCTTTGGGCGTAGATTTGCAGCTCACAGTAACTAACTCGCAAGGGATATTTATTTCCGGCTATACCACCAAGCATGAATTGTTGCTGACCCAGCTATTGAAAAATTTTGCTGAACTTCCAATTACTGACCAGTGGTTTGCAGAGGCCAAAGACAGTCTGGAAAAAAACCTGCTCAATGCCAAAAAGAACCATGTGTTCCGCCAATTGTTTGCCGATCTTGGCCGTGTAACCACTAAAAATGGTTACAACGAAGATGAGCAACTGGCAGCATTAGCCGCAATTACCAAAGCGGATTTGATCGCTTATCAGGACGCCGTGAAGAAAAATGCGCTTTTGCGTTTATTTGCAGTGGGTAATTACACGGAAGCCCAGGTAAAACATTTTGCTGAAACAGCAGCACAGATTTTACCGGGCAAACGTTTACCGGAAAGCCGTGCAATAAATTCCTTAGTGATTCCTGCCGCAGGAAAAATTACGGAGTTTAAAGATAATGTAGAGCTGGCGGATAGTGCCGTATTGCAAACCTGGTTTGGCAGTAAAAAATCGGATGATGAGCAAGCGCAACTCTCTGTACTCAATGCGTTGTTCGGCAATGCGTTTTTTATGCAGCTGCGCACTCACGAGCAATTGGGTTATGTGGTGACCAGTTTTGAGTATCCTGTGGATGATATTCCCGGTTTTGTAATGCTGGTACAAAGTTCCAATACCGATTTGTCTGGTATCAAAGCACGGATGGATAAATTCCGTAAGGATTATTTGGCAACGCTGAAAGCAACCGATGAAAAGGAAATCGAACAAGCGAAGCAAGCGTTGATTGCCAATGTATTGGAAAAACCTACCGATTTCTACGCAGAAGCATCGCGTTATACAAAGGAATTCTGGCAGGGTAAATATGCATTTGATGCGCGGGATCGCAATTTGGCTGCTTTGCAAAAAGTGACCAAAGCCGATTTGATTCGCATCTACGAGAATTTATTGCTGAATGAAAAATCGGGTAAAGCATTGTTGCAATTGCGTGGCACTAATTTCAAAGCCAAGCCATTTGCGCCGGTAAAATAGGTACTGGATTAACAAAGCCCCCGTTGTCGCCTGACAGCGGGGGCTTTGCCATTTATAATTCGCCAAAATTCCATGATGAGTGAGGTTGCTATGTCCGATGTAAACGATGGTTCAACGGTGAATGATGAAGATATTTACTGGGGGCAAGTAGAAGCGTTTATCAGCCAGGCGAATGAGGCTTGTGATGCGGCAGATCCCGGTATTGTGGCTGCGGCATTACTCAACGCGGCAGCGCGTTTTAACGCGTTCGTGGTGGCTCATTCATCGCTTGATAAAAGTGAATTTGCTGAAGATGTTGAAGGCACCACCAATTACCTCACGGGCCGTTTTCGCGATCATTTAAAAGAACACATGGAGGATTATCGCGAGAATTACACGGCGTTGATTGGTCATCGTGAGTCGACCGAGTAGCGCATTCGGAACGTATCTTTTTTTTTAAAAGGCAGCCAGGCTGCCTTTTTTATTGGGTTAATCAATTTCTGTAAAAGTCGACGCAAACGATAAAACTTGGTTTATGCTTTTGTCTGGTATACAAGTGCCTCACCTAACTGCTTATAACCAATAATGAAAATATGCCTATGAATTTTACAATTATGAAGCAAACAATATTATCCAAATTTGCTGCTCTGGCGTTGCTTTCGCTAGCGACCACCCAAGTCTTTGCCGATGTCAATCTCCCTCGCTTGCTGGGTGACGGTGCTATCCTGCAACGCGATAAACCGTTGACTGTATGGGGATGGGCGGATGAGGGGGAGAAGGTTACCGTTAATTTTGCAGGCAAGGAGCTATCGACAGTCACTAAAGATGGACGCTGGTCGGTGACTTTTCCCGCATTTAAGGCCGGTGGTCCTCACGAGTTAAAAGTTAGCGGTAAGAACCAGCTAATCCGACAAAATATTTTGCTGGGTGATTTATGGATTGCGGCGGGGCAATCCAATATGGAGCTGCCACTAAATCGCGTGAAATACAAATACCCGGGATTAATTGAATCTACCAACCAACCAAACATTCGTGAGTTTAATGTACCTGTTGCTTATGGATTTAAAGGTCCGTTACAGGATTACACGCAAGGCCAATGGAAAACTGCGACGTCGGAAAATATGGCCACGTTTTCTGCCGTTGGTTTTTTCTTTATGCAAAAACTTCATGCCGAAAATAATGTACCGATTGGTTTGGTCACGATTCCTGTCGGTGGTTCACCGGCAGAGGCTTGGGTGAGCGAATCGGTATTGGATAAATATCCCCATTACCAACAAAAATTACAACCATTTAAAGATGATGCTTATGTGCAGGCAACTATTGTGAAAGATAAGGCCAGTAGCGATAAGTGGTATGCTGATTTGGATGCGACGGATATTGGTTTGAAAAATAATTGGCAGCAGGAAAAATTAAATATTGCAGATTGGAAATCGTTGCAAATTCCCGGTTTTCTTAAGGAGCAAGGGAGCGATTTTACCAACGGGGCCGTGTGGGTTCGCAAAACAATTGAATTAACTGCTGCGCAAGCTGCAAAAAAAGCAACGCTGTGGCTGGGTTGTATCGTTGATGGTGATCAGGTGTATGTGAATGGGCAATTGGTAGGCAAAACCGGTTATCAATATCCGCCGCGTATTTATGCGGTTCCTGCGGGTGTGTTAAAAGCGGGGCTGAATAGCATTAGTGTTCGTATCACCAGTTATTCAGCGAATGCCGGTTTTGTGAAAGATAAACGTTACGCGCTATTGTTGGGTGAAGGTATTTTCGGTGATGAGTCAATCGACTTGAAAGGTGAATGGAAATACCAAATTGCCGCACGCACCGCTTCCATGCAACCAACGACAACCTTGCATTATTTGCCATCGTCATTGTTTAACGCGAAATTAGCGCCGGCATTGCCCTTAAAAATTAAAGGGGTGATTTGGTACCAGGGCGAATCCAATGTGGATCGTGCCGATGCGCAGGGTGTGCATCGCCAGCCAGCCGGTCAGTGCGCCGATGAAAGTTGTGCGGCAAGTACCTCTGAATATCGTTATTTGTTTGCCGATTTAATTCGCGATTGGCGCGCTCAGTTTAAGCAAGGCGATTTTCCATTTTTGTTTGTGCAGTTAGCGAACTTTTTGCCTGCCTATGAACAACCGACAGAAAGCAAATGGGCGCAGTTGCGCGAAGCCCAGCGTCAGACATTGGAATTGAAAAATACTGCGATGACCGTCGCGATTGATGTGGGCGAGTGGAATGATATTCATCCATTGGATAAACAAACCGTTGGTGAGCGTTTGGCATTAAGTGCGAATAAGTTGGCTTATGGTAAAAAATCATTATTGGTGTCGGGCCCGACTCTGCAGAAAGTGAAAGCCAAAGGCAATAAATTGATACTGAGCTTTACGGATGCAGGTAAGGGATTGGACGTGCGCGGCGGTGAATTGAAGCGTATTGCTGTGGCGGGCGCTGATAAGAAGTTTGTGTGGGCAAGGGCGGAAGTTAAGAGAGACCAGTTAATCGTGTCAGCGGATTCGGTCGCTGAGCCGAAATGGGTGCGTTATGCGTGGGCGGATAACCCTGAAGGCGCAAATCTGTATAATAGTGCGGGTCTGCCTGCATCGCCGTTTGAGGCCAGTGTGAAATAGTTTTTCTATTAGCCCCGCGATTTGGGTTCCGGTGTATTTTTCAAGACACGCCGTGAACCCATCCATGGGGGCTCGTCGTCCGCATCCCAGCGGCCCACGGTCTTGAAAAATACACCGGAACCCAAACCGCTACCTTTGTAGTTCCAAAAGAACGCCGATGCAGAATTAATTTTCTCATCGGCGTTTTTATTGTGAATCAACTTGATATTTTTGATATTGCCCCTGCAAAAACTGTAGTGATTATTGGTGGCGGCCCGGCGGGATTAATGGCGGCGGAAGTGATTGCTTCTGCGGGGCATCATGTGTCTGTTTATGATGCGATGCCGTCAGTAGGGCGAAAGTTTTTATTGGCTGGTGTAGGGGGGATGAATATTACCCATGCGGAACCCGCAGAAGATTTTCGCGCGCGCTATTCTGCACATGCCAATTTTGTTAATGCGCTTAAACAATTTGATGCAACAGCATTGCGCAATTGGGTGCATGGTCTCGGCATCGATACATTTGTTGGAACATCCGGACGTATATTTCCCACTGATATGAAAGCCGCTCCATTGCTGCGCGCCTGGTTGCATCGGCTGCGTGAATTAGGCGTAAAAATTTATCCTCGTCATCGCTGGTTGGGGTGGGGGGAAAAATTAAAGGACAATGAAAGCCATCAATTAATTTTCTCTACAACGGAAAATAAAATTGCTGTTACCAAAACGGTTTCTGCAGACGCGATGTTGTTGGCGCTGGGCGGAGCCAGTTGGCAGCGTCTGGGTTCTGATGGTGCATGGGTGTCGTTATTGAATGAGCATCAGGTGCAAGTAAATGAATTGGTGCCCAGCAATTGCGGGTTTGATATTGCATGGAGCGACTTGTTGCGTGAGCAGCATGCTGGTGCACCGTTAAATGGTGTGGGTTTAAGTTGTGTTGATAGTGAGGGGCGGGTGCGCAGTGTTTTATCGGAAGCGATTATCAGTGCTTATGGTATTGAAGGCACGGGTGTCTACGCACTATCAAAATATTTGCGCGAACAATTACTACAGCAAGGTTCGGCGTTATTGAATTTAGATCTGTTGCCTGATTTGTCGCACGATAAAATTGTGCAGCGTTTGAAAAAGCCGCGCGAGAAAAATTCGCTTAGCAATTTTTTGCGCAAGCAATTAAATTTATCGCCAGCGAAATTGGCATTGTTACGCGAGTTCACCACTAAGAGCACGTTTGAAAATCCAGAGTTGCTTACTTTGTCGATAAAAAAACTTTCCCTGACCTTAATCGCGACTCGCCCTATTGATGAAGCGATTAGCAGTGCCGGGGGGATTGCTGCCAAAGAAATTGATAACACTTTTATGCTCACTAAAATTCCTGGAGTTTTTTGCGCCGGTGAAATGCTGGATTGGGATGCGCCTACCGGTGGATATCTGCTGACTGGCTGTTTTGCGTCCGGACGTGCAGCAGGGCATGGGTTGGTGAGTTGGTTGAAGAAATCGCGTTAATGTGTAGTTTTAGTACAAAAATCTGCTAACTTTTTAAGGCTTGCTGTTTTTGCGCCGCTGGCCTATTATCGGCTTTCACCTTGTTATTTCGAATCTTGCCAGCAACTTTGTTGTTGGCATTTTGCTTTTGGGGGAAATAAGTATGTTACCTGCAATTACCGTTTCTGCTCTGGACTTTAAACGCATTGAATCAGTGCTGGATGGATTGCCACCTGCATATGATGATGTAAAAGATCGTTTGTTTGCCGAGTTGGATCGCGCTGAAGTGGTTGAGCCAACAGCAGTGCCGCCAACGCTGGTAACAATGAATTCCCGCGTGCGTTTTACTGTTCTTGTCACAGGCGTGACCATGGTAAAAACATTGGTTTATCCAAAGGATCAGGGCGCGAACGAAAATAATATTTCTATCCTGACTCCCTTGGGCGGCGCCTTGCTCGGACTTTCTGTTGGACAGGAAATCGAGTGGCAAATTGATGCACAGAAAACTATGCGGGTGCACATTGATGCAATTGAATACCAGCCAGAGCGCGCGGGCGATTTTCATTTGTGATTCGCACAGTTCTGATTATCGGTTATGTGTGGCCGGAGCCTAAATCTTCCGCTGCTGGCACACGCATACTGGAATTGGTTCGCTTGTTTTTGCAGATGCGCTGCGAGGTTGTGTTCGCATCTGCTGCACTGCTTTCAGAGCATCGCTTTGATTTAACTACTCTCGATGTAGTTGAAAAAGCAATTACATTAAATTGCAGTAGTTTTGATGAGTTTGTAAAAAATCTGCAACCGGATTTGGTGTTATTTGATCGATTTTTTACCGAAGAACAATTTGGTTGGCGGGTTGCCCAGGCTTGCCCGCAAGCGTTGCGTGTTCTGGATACTGAAGACTTCCATAGTTTGCGCCATGCGCGGCAGCAGTTATTAAAAATTGCGCAGAAAAAATGTGTAACAGAAAAAGAAAAACAAGCAGTTGGACCTGTTACAGCAAGTGCCGCTGAGTTATATCAATATATGTATGATCAGGATATGGCGTTGCGTGAAGTTGCATCGATTTTCCGTTGTGATTTGAGCCTGATGATTTCTGAATTTGAAATGCAATTCCTGCAGCAGCATTTTTCAGTTCCCGCGCAATTATTATTTTATGTTCCATTTTTATCGCCTGTAACGTTTCAGGAAAACGCATTACCGGATTTTTCCAATCGCCAGCATTTTATTGCGATAGGCAATTTTCGCCATGAGCCTAATTGGGATTCCGTGCTTTGGTTAAAGCACCAATTGTGGCCGCTGATTCGTACACAATTACCTCAAGTAGATCTGCATATTTACGGCGCTTACCCCCCGCCTAAAGCCACTCAACTGCACAATGCAAAAGAAGGATTTTATGTAAAAGGCTGGGCGGATGATGCCAATGCGGTAATGCAACAAGCGCGGGTGTGCCTGGCGCCACTGCGTTTTGGTGCAGGTATTAAAGGTAAATTAATGGATGCCATGCGCGCCGGCACACCCAGTGTGACCACAACCATTGGTGCTGAATCCATGCGTGGGGATTTATCATGGGGCGGCGCGATTGTGGATGATGCGGAGGCAATTGCCGCTGCCGCAGTGGCTTTATATAACGACCAATCCTTGTGGCGTGATGCACAGGGTTCGGGATTTACTATTCTGCATCATTATTTTGCGGCCGCTGATTTCAATCAGTTATTACAGCAGCGTTTGGAGTTGCTGATTGACGATATTGTGCTGGAGCGAAGTCATAATTTTATCGGCCAGATGCTCCGTCATCATCACCATAAAAGCACCCAATACATGGGACAGTGGATTGAGGCGAAAAATAAGTAATTCTTTTCGCCTTTTTATCCCGTTTTCCTACCGATATTCGTACTTTTTCTTCCCACTTTAAATTCGTAAAAGTGCTACTCGCCAAACGGACGCAACTCTTTGACAACGTTGTCTGATGGGCGTAGCCTGCTTTTTCGGCATGCAGTATCTGCCTGAATCAAGTGAATAGGCTGTAGTAATACAACGTCTTTTCATTGCAATAAATACGATAAGTGAAAGCGAATTTAGCAGTTTACGTTGGTGTAATCCTCTCTGTAGTTTCCGTCCAAATCGTATCGCTCGACCTGCTGTACTCGTTCAAATAAATCAACCATTCCCTTCCACGAGGGGAAAACAGGACAGGTGATAGTCAATGAATATCAAAAAATTCCTTGGTGTTGCTGCAACACTTTTATTATCGGCCCAGGCATATGCCTATAACTGTAATGGCGTGGCCCAATATGTTGATGGCCGCTCGTACACTAACAATGCGATTGTGCAAAACGCCGGCAGTGCGTTTAGTTGTAAAATTGCCGGCTGGTGTTCTATTGGCGGCCCTTACGCGCCTGGCACGGGTTGGGCATCAGGTGAAGCCTGGAATAACCTCGGCTCTTGCGGTACCACAACTACCAGTTCAACTCCGGTTTCAAGCGCTCGATCCAGCGTAGCGTCAAGCACGCCAAACACCGGCGGCAATTGCCCTAACTGGGCTGCCGGCACTAATTACCAGATAGGTGTAGTGGTTAGATACAACGGTGCTTTCTACCGTGCGAAAAATGAGAATCCCGGTTATGACCCAGTGATCAGCACCTGGTATTGGGAGCCGGTTGCATCTTGCCCGGGCGGAACCAATACCTCGAGCAGTTCAGGCAATAACGGCACTTGCGCAGCCTGGGTTGCCGGAAGGATGTATTACGCAGGCAATACCGTGAGCTATAACGGCGGCACCTTCCGCGCCAAGTATGACAACCCCGGTTATGATCCACTGATCAGCACCTGGTTCTGGGAGCCAACCAGCGGTTGTAATGGCACCGGTACCAGTTCAAGTGTGTCCAATCCTGGAACTGGTTTTGGGGCAGTGGTAAGCGAAGCGCAATTTAACCAAATGTTCCCGGGGCGCAATCCTTTCTACACCTATGCCGGTTTGGTTGAAGCGACAGCGACTTACCCGACATTTGCCGGTACTGGCGATATCCAACTCAAAAAACGTGAGGCGGCTGCGGCGCTTGCTAACTTCTCCCATGAAACCGGTAGCTTTGTACATGTGACCGAGATTGCGCGAGGTTTGTACTGCAGTGATTGGGGAAATCTGGCAACTTGCCCCTGTGAGCCTGGCAAGCAATATTACGGCCGTGGTCCGATTCAATTGAGCCACAATGGTAACTACTGCGCCGCTGGTGCTGCTTTGGGGCTGGATTTGCGTCGTAATCCCGAGATCGTTGAGCAAAATTCGAAAGTGGCCTGGCAGACAGCACTTTGGTTCTGGATGACCCAGAGTGGTTCAGGTTATCGCCCGGCACACGACAATATTGTTAACAACTATGGCTTTGGCGAAACCATCCGTACTATCAACGGTTCAATCGAATGTAATGGTGGCAATCAGGCGCAAGTACAAAGCAGGATTAATGAGTACAACCGTATCCTCCAAATCATCGGTGGAACGGCGGGTAACAATTTGGGTTGTTAATTGATTGCTACTCTCCATTCATTGTTAGTTAAGTGGATATGAAAAACGCCGCAGTAATGCGGCGTTTTTTTTTGATATTCCAACGGCTATTTGTTAATAGCCTTCTTATTAATAGCCTTTCAGCTTTATTTCGCTCAGTGTCGCTGCATTGTATTTTTTCACGCGCAGATAACGTGTTTGCACGTTGACGTTGTAATTGGTGAATGCCAAATAGCGAGTTAATCCATCCGAGACAATAACACTTTGGGAGTGCGCTGGATCGGCATCGGAAAATTCCACTAATCCTGTTCCGTTTGCATCATAGAGTGTTATTTCTGTAAGTGTGTATTCGCGGCCCAAATCAATAATGGCGCTCACCGGATAGATGCTGGTTGACCAGCCAGCAAACCAGTAACTTGTAGGAGCTGTTGATGTTTGCTCATCTACCAGCGCTTCCGGGTTTCCTGGTGAGCCGGGTAAAATCATCGATGGGGTTAGCAAAATAGTCGTGGGATTGCCTGTTGGAGTTGAACTGATAGACGATGATACGCTGGAAAGAGTGCCTCCTGTTGAACTGGAAATTAGTGAGCTGGATGCAAACGAACTGCTAGTGTTAGGCAAACTACTTGATGAATGAGCAGAGCTTATTGATGCTGTTGATGAATTACTGGTCCCCGGATATTGAATAGGAAAAAGCGGTTTTCCCTGATCAGAATTTTTTTGTGTCAGCAACCAGTTGTAAATATTTTTTTCGGTAGTTGGCAACGCACTGTGAGTGCCGTTGTAAACCTCGCGCCATCCACTATGGCCGTTTGCCGGCATAAAAGTTGCGCGCAAATTATTCGGGCGTGGTGCAGACAAGCGTGTGCAACTTTTGTTGCTGTATACGCAGGTGTATGCGGAGTTTGTATATTCAATAGTTGAATCGGGGCAGGCACTGGTACCATTGATAATATTCAGCAACGTGCCCGCCCCCATATTGCCAGACGCTCCTCCGGCAAAACCCCAGAATGAAACATTGTGCGTGCGTAACCAGCAAGCATCAATTCCACCGGCAGCCTCAATAGGAATAGCCGCTGCAAAATGATTGGGGTTATTAGCAATATATTGCATCAAGCTGCCGCCGCCCATGCTTAAACCGGTGAGATAAATCCGGTCTGTATCCAATTCAATGCCTTTATTGGCCATTTGAATTGCGGCATCGGAAATTACGCGACGAATAACATCGGTAGAGAAGCCTCCTCGTTGCATGGATTGTGGAATAATTACCACCATATCTTCAGCGGGATTAAATTTTCCTGCGAGCATTGCCGCCCCCGGTCCGCCCGCCTGATTTTCAACTTTATTCAAAGTGTTGGCGATAGATGCATAGTATGTATCGTCGCGTGAGTAACACATGTTTAACATGGATGGACCTTGTTCTCCCATGCCGTGTAAAAAAATCAGTGCGGAAAATTTTCCCGTTTTTACTTGTGTGTTGTTTATTGCGGGAGCGTAAACATAGAACGGTACCCGCGAACTCAAGCGAGTGTTATTGCCTACGGTACATTCTGCACCTTCATGGGACATATACTGAAAGCGCAGTATATTTGTGCTGTTTATAGGTGTCGGTGCTTCTGGAAAACGTTCATCAATAACAGCTTGCGTTGGAATACTTAGCAGGGCTATAAGTGCGATCATAATTTTCTGCATAGCGAATCTCCTTGATAAAATAATGGTAGCGGTAGGTGGTGCGAGTGATGCACGGATTGAAAGCCTAGGACGGCGAATTGATTTTGCGAAGGAACCGTGATGCTGAAATTACAATCTTGCGATAAGTGCCCATATAAAAAATAAAAGTTAACTGCAAAATCATCTAACGCAATTATTGGCGTGCCAAAGGGTTTTATGGGTGCTATATGAATTTTGCTGGCGAGAAAATTTGACTTTATGTTTACCAATAAAATGATTAAGGAAGATCCAGCTGTTCGCTAATTGCATTTCCTTGCTTTATATTTTTTAATTTTAAAAAAGCGGCAGGCTTGAAATTTATGGGTTACCCACCATCTCTTTAAAACTATTACTTTGGCTAATCCTATGTTTGATTCCCGTAACCAACCAACACCGGATTTTCGGCTCCTTTTGAGCTGGGCCGGTGCTATTGGTGTGTTGTGGTTGTTATTGCTGTGGAAAAGCATTGGCGTTTACTCGCAAGATTATTACAACCATACACAGTCACACGTTGTTGTAACGTCGGATGCCCATGTATTCGCCGCCGGGGAGCATAATTTTTCACCGCGGCGCGCGCTGGGTTTTTTTTCGTCCGTCCCTCCATCTGATCAACTAACTCCATTAGTCAGTGCTTTATTCTTTGCGGCGCTGGCTCTTTTTGTTCGGCCTAAAGTCCGGCTTGCTCCCTGGTTAAATAGTTCTCCTATCGCTTATCGGTTGCAGTTGGCCACACTTAATATCTCCCGCGCTCCACCACGTCTCCGCTAAAAATTTATTAACGAATATTTAATTAATTTTTTGCTGTCATCATGACGGCACAGTGGAGTATTGCTTATGAAATCCCTTACTAAACGGGCTGTGGTTTACAGTCTTATTATTCTGCTTGGGCTGCTTTGTGCTTTGCCCAGTCTGTTACCTGAAGCTATTCGAACACAATTACCTGATTGGTATGCACAAAAAACAATTACGCTTGGACTGGATTTACGCGGTGGCTCACATTTGCTGCTTGAAGTTGATACCGGTGAGTTAACGCAACATAAAAATCCGGCGTTACATAGCCAGATTACTAATGATGCCGTTATCCAGAGCCTTGAAATTGTTCGCCGGCGTTTGGATGAAACCGGTATGGTAGAACCAATGATTACTCGTCAGGGAACTGACAGCATTCTGGTGCAGATGCCAGGTGTTAGTGATCCGCAGCATATTCGCGAATTATTAGGCACCACCGCGAAGATGACATTTCATTGGGTTGCGGATAATAAGACTCGCCCTGATACAGATTTGATTACTGCTGAAGATGATACCGGTGCGGGGATTTATCAGCTGGAAGAATTTGCAGTATTGGATGGTAAACATATCAGCGACGCACGCCTTGCTTTTAATCCACAAACCAATGAACCCGTAGTGAACTTTAGTTTGGATTACGAAGGTACTAAACGTTTTGGTGATTTGACCAAAAAAAATATCGGGCGTGCATTGGCTATTGTGTTGGATAACAAAGTTGTTACGGCACCAGTCATTCGCAGTGCAATTCAAGGCGGTAGCGGGGAAATTAGCGGTGCATTTACCAGCGCAACAGCAAATGATCTTGCTTTGTTATTGCGCGCCGGTGCCTTGCCTGCGCCATTAAAAGTAATTGAGGAGCGAACCGTTGGCCCCGATTTGGGAAGTGATGCTATTTCCATGGGAATTAACACGGGTTTGATTGGTGCGTTTTTAGTGTTTGCATTTATGGTGGGCATTTATGGCCGCTGGGGATTTATCGCCTGCCTTGGTTTGGCTGTTAATATTGGTTTAACGTTGGGTATTTTGGGGTTGCTGGGCGCAACGCTGACACTGCCCGGGATCGCAGGATTTATTTTAAGTATTGGTATGGCAGTTGATGCGAATATTTTAATTAATGAGCGCATTCGTGAGGAAACACGGCGCGGCCAAAAAGCAATGGCCGCGCTCAATTACGGTTTTCAGCGCGCGTTTAGTACGATCCTGGATTCCAATGTTACTTCGCTTATTGCTATTAGTTTATTATTTTTATTCGGTAGCGGTCCTGTGCGTGGTTTTGCTGTCACTATGGCGATCGGTTTATTAATTTCCATGTTCACTGCAATTTCCTTTACTCGCCTGATCATGGAATGGCGTGCGCGCAAATTGGATGATCAGCCATTAAAAATTACTGGCATTCAATGGCTGGATACGGTGAGTGAAAATACTATCCCATTTATGCGTGCACGCTATGTGGGATTAATTGCCTCGGCAGTGTTATCGCTCGCGTCCGTTATTTTATTTTTTAAACCCGGCCTTGAGTATGGCATCGATTTTAGTGGCGGTAGTGTAATTGAAGTGCAGGCTCCAGGAGTCAGTGTTAGTGATTTGCGCGAGCAATTAGTGATAAATCATTTTGATCAGGTTGCGCTGCAGGAATTCGGTAGTGAAGGGCATTATTTAGTGCGCTTGCCACTTCAGTCGGCAGAGGATGTTGCGAACGGAAAGCTGGTGCAATCCATTAAAGAACAAGTATTACAGCTTTCACCTGACGCCAGTTTCCCACGTGTGGAAATGGTTGGGCCGCGAGTGAGTGGCGACTTTGGTGATGCTACTATTTTGGCAGTTATTCTTGCCGGCTTGGGAATGCTGATTTATTTGTGGGTGCGGTTTGAATCGCATTTTGCGTTGGCTGCCACCTTAACACTGGCATTGGACGTAACTAAAACGATTGGCTTTTTTGCGCTAGCGGGGGTGGAGTTTAATTTAACGGCGGTGGCTGCATTGCTGGCATTAATTGGGTATTCGGTGAATGACAAGGTAGTGGTGTTTGATCGTATTCGCGAAAAGTTGCGCAGTGATCCAACCAAACCATTGGTGCAAACATTGAACGAAAGTATTACATCGACGTTAACGCGTACAATATTCACATCCGTCGTGACTTTTTTGGCATTGTTACCGATGGGGATTGCAGGTGGAAATGCGGTATCCAGTTTTGCATTGCCGATGTTATTTGGCATTGTGATTGGAACCAGCTCGTCGATTCTAATTGCGGCGCCTATTGTTAACTGGTTGGGGATAAAGCGTGAGCGCAAAGGTTTGGGGCAATTGAGGCCCTTGTTGGTTGCTTCTGAAAAAAACGATTTACCGTAATGGTCTTTTGTGCCGGCACAAATAAAAACGCCTGCTGATGCAGGCGTTTTTATTGTTACTTTTCGCAGGGTTAGAATTTCACGCTGCTGGAGTCATCGCCAAACCAGCGCGGACTGTCATCGCCACGGGCATATTCCACAGTGAAGCCGGAATTGCCATAGCCTTGAAAGTAGGACACCTGTACCTGATGTTCCCCTTCGGTTAAATGCACCACGCAAGGCTGCACAGTGAATGGCCTATCCCCCAAATGTTCGCACAATAATTTGCCATCGACTTTTAGCGAGAACCCATCATCGCTACCCACCAGGAAACGGTAAGTGTCAGTTTTTTTCACGGTGATTTTATGGTCAACATCGACAAAGAAATCTTCTGCATAATCAGCAATATTACCTAATTTAGGGTGGCTGAAGCGGCTTTTGTATTCAAGGTTCAACACATCAACCCAGACTTCCTTGATGTTTTCAATATCGCGTTGTTGATAGATATTGGAAATGCTCACGCGGTTTTTGCTGATTATCAATTTAACAACAGGATCAACCGTGATTGGAATAATGCGGTAGATAATCAATGCTGACACCAGCGCCAGCGCTACTGAAAAAAACCAGTTTTTTGTTAAATAAGATTGGATATTCATGATTATCTCACCACCTGCAATTTCCAGAATTCAAACCAGTTGCGCATTTCAAATTGGTCTTCGGTTAATCCGAAGCCATAAGTGAAGGGTGAGAAGAATGCAAAAATTGCAATCACCAGGGCGGCAAACAGTGTGGTGTTGATAATGGTGTGCTTATTGTTGGCGATAACTTCATCGCGATAAATGTAGGTGTAAATCAATGCGAGATTAACTGCGCCGAAAATCAGCGCAATGAAATAGTGATAGAGGTACATCACCCGTTCGATTTGCAAAATGGTAATCATGTAACAGAGATATAAGCCGGTAAATGCGCAGATCCAGTAGAAGAGTTTCTCATCTTTAATCGGGTTGTTATAAACGTAACGGCTTATGATTAACCCGACTGACAAAATAATTCCGCCCAATATTGAGAACCAGACGATAGGATTACCGATTAGGTATTTGTATTTAACGATAACTTTTCCGTCTTCGACATTGCGGTCCCAGCGATAGCTGATGGTTTTTTTGCTCAGTGGCCAGCTCAATGCATAGCTGCCATTTTCATCCGGTTTGCACACATCCAGGCGCGGTACTCCATCGGCGTATTCACTCATGTATTTCCAGTTGTCGCGCAACCCCAATTGAAATGTTTTGAGTGACCAGGTATCTCCCACGCGAATCTGGTTTAAATATTCCGGCGACGCTTTATAGGTTTTATTAGCTACAATTTTTGTACCCATGCCGATATGGATATAAAAAACGGCACATATACATAAAACAACCGGAATAACGGCGGAGGGAACAGTGACTGCGAGGCGGTGCAATAATTCTTGCCATTGCCAGGTTTTAATCTGCTGCCATTGTTCAACAATATACAGCATGGCAAAGAGCAGCATTAGAATCGCGGCGGTAACTTTTACCATTATTCCTAGCCCGATCCATACGCCGAGAATGGCGTAATCTTTTAATCGCACCGGTTTTTGGTGATGGATAAAATTCGTCGCGGTACGTACAAAATAATACAGCGCACCCAGGATAAAAAATAATTGAATACCGTCGAGATGCGCTGCACGAGAGTGAACCACCAGCGCGTTGTCAAAAATAACCAGGCTGGTAAATGCCGCTGCCAACCAGGCGCGTTGGGTTATGCAATTGATGATGCCGTAAAAGAACACCACGGAGAATGCCATCATTACTACTGATGGCCAGCGATAACCTTTATAGGTCATGGTGGGCGGCGCTGCATCTCCGGTCAGATAATCGGTTTCCAGCAATGCTTGTTTATTGATGCCTTCGTTACCGCCAAAAAAAACTTCACCCACGGCCATTAGCATTTTGCCTAATGGTGGATGTGGCTCCATATACATCATGCCGTCAATATGCTTTTGCGCATTCGGGACATGGTAATTTTCATCCCAGAACATTGCCTGGGGGCTACCGTAGTAGGGAAAATAAACGCTGAATGAAATCAGCAGAATGACAGCAGGATAAATAAATCGTGCATAGGTCTTAAAGAAAGTTTTCATAATCTTGTTATTAATAGTTGGATTGAGTCAGGAATTATTTTTTGCGCAAGCCTTTGCCGGTTGCTGCCCAATAAAGTCCACCATAGATATGCTCCAGAAAAAGCTTATCACTATAGGTCGCGGGTAAATGCCCCAGTGCGGTGTAAAACGCGCGGCCACCATCGTAGTCGTGATACCAGGCGATGGGATGGAATTTGCCCATGCCCTGACTTTTTTTGCTGCCCCAATCGGTAGCAGGATTAAACGTTTGTTCATCGACAGCGAGAATGTAATTTAAACCTTTGATGCGTTCCGCACCAAACTCATACCATTCATCGGTCCATAAAAAACGGTCCGGCATGCGTTCAACTCCGGGAAATTTACGGTTGATAACTTCCAGTTCGGCGGTTTGTATTTCCGGATGGATATGGAATGTGCGGCCAACCATTTTGGTGTACCAATCCCAATCGTATTCAGTGTCCGATGCGCTGTGGATTCCCACATAGCCTTTGCCAGAGCGGATAAAACGCTCCATGGCCGCTTGTTGCTCATCATTGAGAATATCGCCTGTGGTGAGCAGGAAGATGACAGCCTGGTATTTTTTTAATTTTTCATCGTTGAAGATGCTGGCGTCTTCATGCCAGTCCACCGCGAAATGATGGCGCACAGCCAGTTTACGGACTGCATCTACACCTTCATTGATGGCTTCATGGTGCCAGCCATTGGTTTTGGTAAACAGTAAAACATTGAACTGTTGCGCGTGCGCGCCAATGCTGGACAGAAGAAAACTACAGGCAAGAACAAAGGGTAAGGCGATTTGTTTCAGCATAACTTTACCTCGCGAATGAATTGTTATTGTTGTCCTTGTTTATGTTTTTATTTTTATAAAACCGGCGCCATCATAAGCGATACAAATTTATAGGCAATAAAAAAGGGCACCCGAGGTGCCCTTTTTTATTTTACTGTTCTTGCGGTGTGAACTAGGCAGTGCGGCGACGCGCGATACTCAGGCCCAGCAAGCTCAATCCCAACAGCAATAATGCGCTTGGCTCAGGCACTTTCACCAGTGGGCGTTCAACCGTAACGCCCTTGAGCTTGTAGTAATCGTCGCCACTGGTTTTATTGACGTTTGGACCACTAAAGGTGTTACCAAAATTCAGGTTGTAGGCACCTACCAGCCAGTATTGGGAAACAACACCGCCCTGATTCACGGCGCCGTTGTTGGGGCCAGTATCGACGTTATAATAGTTGCCGACAAGTTCCCAGCCGTTGCCGATCAAGTCTTGCCATTTTTTACCTAATAGTGAGCTGGGAGTAAAGCTGGTGCCGTTGAACGCGAGAATGGAAATGTCGCTATCGTTCTGATACCAGCCGATATCCAGAGTGGTCAGCTTTACCAGCTCGTCGAATGACAGCAAGTGCATGTCGTAATCGCCTGCTTCGTTATCAACTGCGTGATTGGGAGTATCGGCTTTCTCTACGCCCAAACCATCCCATTTACCAACGTAATCCTGCTCGATGGCCTCGTTCAGGCTCGTGGTGGTGGTGGTTTTCCATTGAGTGCATTCACCTTTGCGATTGGTTTTTTTACAGCTTTTAGTGGTGGTGGTTTTGATGCCGTAAGACCAGCCGGTTACCGCCAGGCCGAGGTCCTCTTTCTCGTAATTGTATTGCATAGCATAGGTGCTATTGATAGCACCTATGCGGGAATCCGGGGCAGTCAGGTTGAAGCTGATGGGGCTTGCAACGGCAGTGTTAACGATACCGAGCGTTATCGCGAACCCTGCGATGATGAGTTTTAGAGAGCGCATAGAGCAAATCCATAAGTAAAGGTTGAGATGATTTTTAATTGTTTGTACCCAAAGAGCAATTCCTGCGCCATGTCGCGTAAGTCATTGATTTTTTATGTGATGCGCGTCACATTTGTTTATTGGCGTGGTTAAAATGTAAGCTTTTTCGACGGTTTTTAGGCATAAAAAAACCCGGATAGATCCGGGCTAAAGGGTTGGCGAAAGAAAATAAAGAGATGAAATAGTTAAGGCATTATGTCGTCCGGATGGCGGCAGGCACGGGTGCTTCGTTTTGCTGTTCGCCCACTGCGCCAAGTTCACCGGTTTCGCGCGCGCGTTTGCCATAGACGATTTCAAACAAAGGCGATGCCATCAGTGTGGTGACAACAGCCATCAATACCATTATTGAGAACAATGCAGGTCCAATCACACCGGCTTGCAGACCGATATTAATAATGATCAGCTCCATCAGGCCGCGTGCGTTCATCAATGCACCGATCCCCATTGCAGTACGGTTGTCTGCACCGCACAGGCGAGCCGCACCCCAGCAAGCAACGCCTTTCGCTGCAATTGAGCCCACCAGGATTACCGCGGCAATCGCTAGCAACTCGATGTTGTTAACCATGGTCAGTTGGGTATTCAAGCCTGAATAGGTGAAGAAGATCGGGATCAATACGATCACCACAAATGGTTCCAACTGACGCTTGATCTCCTGGGTTAGTTTGCCGCGTGGCATAACCGCACCCAACAGGAATCCGCCAAATACGGCGTGCAGGCCAATTGCATCCGCGGTAAATGCGGACAGCATGAATGCCATCAATACCATGGCAAAAACGGTTGGGCTAAGGGTTTCCTGTTTTTCAGCTGCGCGCGCAAGTGGTGCCAGCAGCTTTGGCGCAACCAGAATCATAAAAGTGGCAAATGCTATACCGCCTACGATGGTTTTAATCGCCAATTCAGCGCCAGCGCCAAAGGTTGCCAGAACGACTGCCAGCACACACCAGGCGCCAGCATCATCAATAGCACCGGCAGATAACGAAAGTGTTCCCAGCTTGGTTTGGCTCAATCCTCGCTCATGGATAATTCGCGCCAGCATTGGGAACGCGGTAATTGCAATACAAGCGCCCATGAAGAGGGTGGCGCTGAATGTGGTGGCTTTTTCGGAGAACAGGCCGGGTACTGTCAGTAGCCATGGAGTGATCAGAATCGCGACCAGGAATGGGGCCGCCATACCGGAGATGGAAACTGCCGCAGCACTTTTAAAATTGGATTTAAAATGGTCGCCTCGGAATCCCAGGCCTACCAGGAACATATACATCCCAACGCCGAGTTGCGCGCCTACATAAAGCACGCCTTTCATTTCGGTCGGGAACAGGGTCTTTTGCAGTTCTGGCAGCAAGAGGCCAAACAAGGATGGGCCAAGGATAACCCCGGCAATCATTTCCCCGACTACTTGGGGTTGCTGGAAGTATTTTTGTCCGAGCCAGCCGACCAGGCGACAAGCGGCGAGGATCACAAACATTTGCAGGAAAAATACAACGGAGAGTTGGGCAATTGGCATGACGATGTCCGATTTTTATTAATTGTTGATAGTTGTTATTAGCCCTTAGTCAGAGGGCAGTGTGACCGGCTTATTTAAGGGAGCTTTCCCAAAAAGGGCAATTTGAATGACATAGATTTTGGCTATAGTATTTGCGGAAGGCTTTTATCTGGATTGGCTTTTGCCATATTGGCGATATCTGTGCACACTGGCGCAGGATTTATTTTTGAGTTTATCTGGCCGTTATGACCCTTACTGAATTGCGCTACATTGTTATTCTTTCTGAAGAGCAGCACTTCGGGCGCACGGCGGAGCGTTGCCATGTCAGTCAGCCTACCTTAAGTGTTGCTGTCAAGAAGTTAGAAGAAGAGCTGGGCGTGGAGCTATTTGAGCGCACTAAAACGTCGGTAAAACCAACATTAATGGGCGAACGAATTATTCTTCAGGCCAGGGCGTTACTCGCTAGCACTGAAAACATCAAGGCCATGGCCGATGCGGGTAAAGATCAGCTTGGTAGTCCGCTGGCGCTGGGCACTATCTTCACGATGGGGCCATATTTATTGCCGCAACTTATTCCCCATCTGCAAAAACAGGCACCGGCAATGCCGCTATTTGTGCAGGAAGACTTCACTGAAAATCTGCGTAAAAAACTTCGCGATGGTGTGCTGGATGTGATTTTGGTGTCTTTGCCATTCAGTGAGTCGGATGTGGTGACTCAAGAGCTGTTTGATGAGCCGCTGGTGGTCATCATGCCCAGGAACCATTTGCTAGCCCATAAGGAAGAAATTGCACTCGATGATCTTCAGTCCCAATCGCTATTATTGATGGGGCAGGGGCATTGCTTGCGTGAGCAGGTGCTGGCGTTGCTCCCTGCAATGCGCAATGCGCTGGATCCTGTTGTATCGCGCGCTCCTCGCGCCGAGGGAAATAGTTTGGAAACCCTTCGATATATGGTTGCAGCAGGGCTAGGCTTGAGTATATTGCCGCGCTCGGCAGCGGAGGCGAGTTTGTGCCAGGCGAACCGTTTGGTGGCGCGGCCTCTGGCAATTCCCGGAAGCCGGCGCCGTCTGGCGCTGGCATGGCGAGCAAGCTTCCCGCGACACAAGGCGGTTGATGTATTGCGTAAAGCAATACAGACCTGTAGTGGTGCTTATTGGAATTTCACCACCGAGCCGGATGAAAATGTACAGACTATGTTGTCGGTGCGTTAGCCAATTTTTGATTGCATCAATTAACGAATGTGCAATTGCTTTCGAGCCAAATAATCTATGACGGCAAGTATTAATCCCCTGAAAAAAATTGTCATCCTCGGCGGAGGTACCTCCGGCTGGATTGCCGCGTCCATGTTGGCGGCACATTTAAAGCCCGGTTTTTGTGAAATTGAATTGGTAGAGTCGGAAGAGATTGGCTCTATTGGTGTGGGTGAGTCCACTATCCCTCCGGTTGTGCGTTTGGTTACCAGCCTTGGTATAGATGAAGAAGAGTTTATTCGCGAGACCCAGGCCTGCTACAAGCTCGGTATTAAATTTGTCGATTGGCGGAGAAAAAACCAATCCTATTTTCATCCATATGGCACGTTGGGAAAGCGCATCGGCTCCCAGGATTTTTATCAATGCTGGTTGAAAGCGACCAAAGAAGGAGATGCTTATGACTTGCAGGATTTTTCACCTTGCGCGGTGATGGCCGCGCAAGAAAAATTTTTCCTTCCTTCCCAGGCGATGAACACTCCGATCGGAGGTGCCGGTTATGCCGTGCATTTGGATGCAAAATTAGTCGCTGCTTATTTGCGCCGCTATGCGGAGGCGCGCAATGTAAAACGCAGTGAAGGCAACTGTGTAAATGTGTTGCGTAAAAGCAATGGTTTTATCGAAGCGTTAGAGTTATCGGATGGGCGCAAAATTCGCGGTGACTTTTTTATCGATTGTTCGGGTTTCAAGGCGTTATTGATTGAAAAAGCCATGGGGGTTGAATTTGAGGATTGGTCGCACTATTTGCCGTGTGATCGCGCTTATGTGGTAAAAACAGAAAAAGCAGGTTCGCGCATGCCCTATACCACGGCAACTGCGCGCAAATCCGGTTGGGCGTGGCGAATCCCGCTGCGCAATGGTACCGGTCACGGCTACGTGTATTCCAGTCGTTTTTGTTCTGATGCTGAAGCAAAAACCACGCTGCTAAAAAATCTGGACGCCCCGCGTATTAATGATCCGCGCATGATTACGTTTAATACCGGGCGTCGCAAAGAATTTTGGAAAGATAATTGCCTTGCGCTGGGTTTGTCTGGCGGTTTTATTGAACCGTTGGAATCAACTGCGATTCATTTAATTGCGCGAGGAATGGATTTCTTTTTGCGCTTTTTCCCCGATGCCGATTGTGAACCCAGTTTGCAACGTGAATATAATCGGCGCATGACTACAGATTATGAAGAGGTGCGTGATTTTATTGTGCTCCACTACTGCACCACTGAGCGCGATGACACGGAGTTCTGGCGTTGGTGCAAATCAATGGAATTGCCGGATTCATTGCGTGAGCGAATTGAGTTGTTTCGCGGCCACGGAATTTTGCGCGAAGACAATGACCAATTATTTCGCGCTGCCAGCTGGCAATCAGTGTTTGAGGGTATGGGCATTCGCCCACAAAAATATAATCCGCGTATCGATAATCTGGATTATCAGCAGATTAGCGAAACGCTAAAACTTGCACGTTCGGCGATTTTTAATATGGTGAAAAGTTTGCCCAGTCATGATGAATATCTGGCCGAGCATTATGGTCTTGGCCCTGAGCCATCTAAAAATTAGTTACTCACCAACGGCCAGGTAATGGCCGTTCAAATAACTCCCGCCCTCAACCTGTGCAACACTGTGTGAAGGATAAACTTCGCTGAGGTGCAAACGTGTATCACGTTTTACCAGGCGCGTTTCATTAACCTGATATTCAGTGTTTGAACCTACAACAACCAGTTGGTATAGGCTGAGTGTGTCCCCTGCATGTAAACCGTTATTGGCGCCGCCGTGTAGCACAATTTGCGCTTGCCCCGGCTGTGAATCGATGCTGGCCATAAATGGTTGGCAATGAACGACTTGTGCAACTTCTTTGCTGATTTTTTCAGTGAGTGATTTTATTTGTTTGCCGTAATGGGTTTGATAAAACGCGGGTGAATCAAAGCCGATTGGCTCGCGGGTATTCCAGATGCCCGATGTTGAAAATTGTTTATCGAATAACAGCTCGCCGGTAAAGCCATCGCGCAATTGCACGGAGAGATTCAGGATGCGCGTGCGTTTATCAAACTTTTTAATGGTGGTGACATCGTGAAAAAGATTGGCTGCCTGACGATAAAGGTTGGGATTGTAGGTGGTGTCAGGAGCGCTCATGCTCATGTCATCAATGGTGCCGCTCAATACAAATTGGGTGCGTGCCTGCCGTGCAATTTTTTGCGCCTGTTGTTTGAGTTGGATTTCGTTCGATGAGGGATCTGCAAAGCCAAATGCTAATACGTTCGGGCTAATGCTTTGAAAGTTATCGCTCAATTGTGTGCGAATCAACGCGGGAACTTCACTTTCGGCAGCAAATAAATTTCCTGCATTGGCGCTTTGTGGGGAGTTGCGTAAGAAGCGTGTGATTGTCAGCGACTTTTGTAAATTGGTGTGGGCGCCGCTGTGGTCAGGGCAGAGGTTGTTGCCCATATATTGTGTCGTCTGCGTTGCTGGTGCCTGAGTGGGTTGGGTTGGTGCCGGTGAACTGTTTCCTGGTAGGTCGGCCGTCCCAACTAAAACATCACTGCTTTTTGTTTCTACAGGTGCGGTTTTGGGTTTGTAGGCAATGTCATCGGGAACAATAGATGGGCCTGCGTGGCTGCTTGCACAAACAAGCGATGAACTGAATGCCATCAGCAAGGTCAACAGCAAGCGGCCGGGGCTGGCTTTGGCGGTTTGCCTGGTGACAGTAATCTTTAGCGGCAATCTGGATGAACCCATGGCAGGCTCCGTTAATGAGCAGGTATAGTGATCGGTAATACATTTTTGTCGGCTGTTGTACGTAATTCTTTAGTGTCCCTGTGTGATCAGTCGCTGGCTCAAGGCGTTAATCAAATAAATGGAAAAACCTGCATGAAGAATATTCTTGTGCCGCTATTGGTGGTGATGGCGGTTTTGGTTGGTTGCGGCACTGCCGGGCGCAGCTACGTCGAAACAGAAATGGTGGAGACTCTGGAAGTGGAGATTCTACCCAATGCCAGCAAAATGTTTACTTATCGCTTGCGCTGGCCGGAGGATCATATTCCCAGCCATATCCGTGTGGATCGTGGCGGTGGTAATGCTGGGCGTGAATTTCAAAAGGGTGGTGTGGACATTGGACGCGGTACCTACGATCGCCTGGTGGAGAATACGGCGTACGTTGTTGAACATTCAGGGTACTGTCGCGAAGGTTTTTTCGAGCTGGATCGTAGCATTTCCCGCTATCACCTATGGGTCCGTGGTGAGTGTAAAGATGGTGCAACAACTGCCGATCAGAATACTTTTGGAGCAAAGCAGATCCTGGGGCCTGAGCGGTGGGGGAAAAGCTAGGTCGCAATTACCGGGGTTGCTTGTTTCTGCACCCGCTTGACTCTTCAATCAACAGCTAACACCCCTCCGCTTATCTTGCTAATACCCTTTCAAGCGGGTAATATCCTGCGCCCATTTGCCTAGCCTCTGGATACCAGGGGCTTTTTTGTCTGGGATGTGATTTGGCGCAGCTTTCGCATGAGCAACGTCCAACATGAGAAAAGCGTCGCCTTACTTGCAGCTCACATCCTGTGATAGTGATTTTTGTTGAGAATCAGCCTATGACCACTGGCCTCTACCAGATAGACGAGTTCAAAGATAACTGCGGTTTTGGTTTGATCGCCCATTTAAAGGGCACAACCAGCCATCGTCTGCTTAAAACAGCAATTGAAGCCCTGACCTGCATGACCCACCGCGGTGGTATTAATGCGGACGGCAAAACCGGTGACGGTTGTGGCTTGTTGCTGCAAAAGCCGGACAGTTTCCTGCGCGCAGTGGCTAAAGAAGCCTGCGGTGCAGAGCTGACTGCTATTTATGGTGTAGGTTCTATTATGCTCAGCCGCGATGAAGCGGTTGCTGAGTCTCAACGCGCAATCCTGTCTGAAGAATTGACCAAACAAGGTTTGATAGTTGCTGGCTGGCGCTTGATCCCGACTGATCCTGAGTGTCTGGGGCCTATCGCCCTGAAATCACTGCCAACCTTTAATCACGTTTTTGTAAACAACACTGACCTGCCGATCGAGCAGGTTAACGCCAAGCTGTTTGTTGCGCGGCGCAAGGCCGAAATCCGTTTGGCGAGTGACAAGAGCTTTTATGTGGCGAGCCTGAGCACCAGCATCCTTTCTTATAAGGGATTGATGATGCCAGTGGATTTGCCGCGTTTCTTCGCTGACCTGGCAGATGAGCGCCTGGAAACTGCAATCTGTGTATTCCATCAGCGTTTCTCTACCAACACCATGCCGGTATGGCCATTGGCCCAACCGTTCCGCATGTTGGCGCACAACGGCGAGATCAATACTATTGTTGGCAACCGCAACTGGTCAGTTGCGCGCACACCAAAATTCATCACGCCTTTATTGCCTGAGCTGCAAGAGTTAACGCCACTGGTCAATCGTACCGGGTCTGACTCATCCAGCCTCGATAA
The DNA here is from genome assembly GCA_021151825.1 of Cellvibrionaceae bacterium. GTDB lineage: Bacteria > Pseudomonadota > Gammaproteobacteria > Pseudomonadales > Cellvibrionaceae > Cellvibrio. The sequence continues at coordinate 596,904 of JAGKWQ010000001.1, read as the reverse complement.
CATGCTGGAAATCCTGTCTTTGGGCGGGATGGAATTGCATCGCGCCATTCGTATGCTGGTACCGCCGGCCTGGCAGAACGTGGAAAACATGGACCCGGATCTGCGTGCGTTCTACGAATATAACTCTATGCATATCGAGCCGTGGGATGGTCCAGCAGGCCTGGTAATTACCGATGGCCGCTACGCGGTATGTACCCTTGATCGTAACGGCCTGCGTCCGTCCCGTTGGGTAATAACCAAAGACGACATTATCACTGTTGCTTCGGAAGTGGGCGTATATGCCTACGATCCGGCTGATGTGGTTGCCAAAGGCCGCCTCGGCCCAGGCCAGATTATGTCGATCGATACCCTGACCGGTACCCTGCACAACACCCAGGATATTGATAATCAACTCAAGTCGAGCAAGCCCTACAAACAATGGCTGAAAGAGCGTGCATTGCGTGTTGAATCGACTCTCAAGACTGATGCCAAAGAAAATGGCCTTGAAGGTATTGAGTTGAAAGCCAACATGAAAATGTTCCAGGTCAGCTTTGAAGAGCGCGACCAGCTTTTACGTCCATTGGCTGAAGGTGGTCAGGAAGCCGTTGGCTCCATGGGTGACGATACTCCGATGGCAGTTCTGTCACGCCAGCAACGTTCGCTCTACGACTACTTCCGCCAGCAATTTGCGCAGGTAACCAACCCGCCCATCGACCCATTGCGCGAAGCGATTGTTATGTCGCTGGAGACTTGCCTTGGTCGTGAATTATCGGTTTATGAAGAGCACGCGGATCACGCTGACCGTGTAATCCTCAGTTCGCCGGTGCTGTCACCGGAAAAATTCCGCGGTTTGATGGCGCTGAAACGCCCCGGTTATGACCAACAAAAATTCTCGCTCTATTACGATGCAGAAACCACCAATCTGAAAGCTGCCCTGGGCAAGCTTTGTGACGATGTGGCTACCGCCGTTAAATCGGGCAAAGTGCTGATCGTGTTGAGCGATGCCGGCTTTAGCAAAGGCCAATTACCGATCCACGCCTTGCTGGCGGTGGGTGCGGTGCATCAACACCTCACTAATATTGGTCTGCGTTGTGAGTCCAACCTGATTGTTGAAACTGCCACCGCGCGCGATCCACATCAGGTTGCTGCCTTGATCGCCTATGGTGCAACCGCTGTTTATCCATACCTGAGCTACCACGTTCTCAATGATTTGATTGAGACTGGCGAATTGCTGAGCGATGTGGATTCTGCTTACAAAAACTACCGCAAAGGTATCGACAAGGGTTTGCTGAAAATCCTGTCAAAGATGGGCATTTCCACTATTACTTCTTACCGCGGCGCCCAGTTGTTCGAAGCGATTGGTTTATCCGAAGAAGTGGTCAGCACCTGTTTTGAAAGTACACCGAGCCGTATTGGCGGTGCGCGTTTTGAAGAGCTGGAAGCCGATCAAAAAATTATTGCCCAGACTGCCTGGCTGGATCGCAAGCCGATTATCCAGGGCGGTTTGCTCAAGTACGTACATGGTTCTGAATACCATGCGTACAACCCGGATGTAGTGCAAACCCTGCAGAAAGCAGTGCAAAGCGGTAACTACGCGCTGTGGCGCAACTATGCCGATATCGTGAACAAGCGCCCGGTGGCGATGCTGCGCGATTTGCTCGCTATTCGCGAAGATGTTTGCACGCCTGTGCCTTTGTCGGAAGTTGAGCCTATCGAAAGCGTGATCAAGCGTTTTGACTCGGCTGGTATGTCGCTTGGTGCCCTGTCACCTGAAGCGCACGAAGCTCTGGCTGAAGCCATGAACCGTTTGGGTGGCCGCTCTAACTCGGGTGAGGGCGGTGAAGATCCGGCGCGCTATGGCACGATTAAATCGTCCAAAATCAAGCAAGTGGCTTCTGGCCGTTTTGGTGTGACACCGGCTTACCTGGTGAACGCCGAAGTGCTGCAAATTAAAGTCGCCCAGGGTGCAAAACCTGGTGAAGGCGGTCAGCTGCCTGGCGGTAAAGTGAATGCGTTGATCGCGCGCCTGCGTCACTCGGTTCCCGGTGTGACCCTGATTTCGCCCCCGCCGCATCACGACATTTATTCAATTGAGGATCTGGCGCAGCTGATTTATGACTTGAAACAAGTCAATCCTGATGCGCTGGTATCGGTGAAACTGGTATCGCGTCCAGGCGTGGGAACTATTGCTGCAGGTGTGGCTAAAGCTTACGCCGACTTGATCACCATTTCCGGCTATGACGGCGGTACGGCGGCGAGCCCGTTGACCTCGATTAAATATGCGGGTTCACCATGGGAATTGGGTCTGTCCGAGACTCACCAAACCCTGCGTGCCAACGACCTGCGCGATAAAGTACGGGTACAAACTGACGGCGGTTTGAAAACCGGTTTGGACGTTGTTAAAGCGGCGATGCTCGGTGCGGAAAGCTTCGGCTTCGGTACCGGCCCGATGGTTGCGCTCGGCTGTAAATACCTGCGTATTTGCCATCTGAACAACTGTGCGACCGGTGTTGCTACCCAGCAGGACAAATTGCGTCAGGATCATTACATCGGCACTGTTGAAATGGCCATGAACTTCTTCAAGTTCGTTGCCGAAGAAACCCGTGAGTGGATGGCGCGTTTGGGCGTGCGTACTTTGGGTGAGTTGGTGGGTCGTGTGGATTTGCTGAAGATCCTCGAAGGCGAAACCAGCAAGCAGCAACAACTGGATTTAAGCCCAATCATCTATACCGATGATTATCTGGCGACCAAGCCACAACTGTGCGCGGTGAGCAAGAACGAGCCGTTTGATAAAGGCGAAACTGCCGAAGCGATTATCAAAGTATTGCTGCCAGCGATTGAAGCCAAAACCGGTGGTGAGTTCGAGTTCCATATCACCAACTGTGATCGTTCCATTGGTGCACGTATCAGTGGGGAAATCGCCAAGCGTTACGGCAACCAGGGTATGGCCGACAAACCATTGAAACTGAAACTTACCGGTATTGCCGGCCAGAGTTTTGGTGTGTGGAATGCGGGCGGTTTGGATATGTATCTGGAAGGCGATGCCAACGACTACGTCGGTAAAGGTATGGCCGGTGGTAAGCTGGTGCTGCGTCCACCGCGTACGTCGGAATTCAAGTCCAACAAAACCAGCATTATGGGTAACACCTGTTTATATGGTGCGACCGGCGGTAAATTGTTTGCGGCAGGTACTGCGGGCGAGCGTTGCGGTGTGCGTAACTCCGGTGCCCATGTAGTAGTTGAAGGCGCAGGCGATCACTGTTGCGAATATATGACTGGCGGTGTGGTAACTGTATTGGGTCAAACCGGCGTTAACTTCGGTGCGGGTATGACGGGCGGCTTCGCCTATGTACTCGACGAAGCCAATGATTTTGTGGATCGTTACAACCATGAATTGGTGGATATCCACCGCATCAACACCGAGGCACTGGAAGCCCATCGCAACCACCTGCGCAGTGTGATTGAAGAATTCACGCAGGAAACCGAGAGTGCATGGGGCCAACACTTGTTGGATAACTTCGATGACTACATCGGCAAGTTCTGGCTGGTAAAACCCAAAGCAGCGTCTTTGGGCAGTTTGTTAGTCAGTTTCCGCAAGCGCGGCGAATAAGGCTGGGTGAGGAGAGATCTTATGTCAGCACGTTTAAACAATGACTTTCAGTTTCTCGATGTGGGCCGTAAAGACCCCGCCAAGAAAGACCTGGAAACCCGCAGACACAAGTTTGTGGAGATCTACCAGCCCTTCGCCAAAGAAGAGGTTGAAGGCCAATCGCACCGTTGCCTGGAATGCGGCAATCCTTATTGCGAGTGGAAATGCCCGGTGCACAACTTCATCCCCAACTGGCTGAAGCTGATTTCCGAAGGCAATATTTTTGAAGCGGCGGAGTTGAGCCATCAAACCAACTCTTTGCCGGAAGTTTGCGGCCGTGTGTGCCCGCAAGATCGTCTGTGCGAAGGCGCTTGTACGTTGAACGACGGTTTTGGTGCGGTGACTATCGGCAACGCCGAAAAATACATCACCGATACAGCTTTCGCCATGGGCTGGAAGCCGGATATGTCCAAAGTGGTTTGGACTAACAAGAAAGTTGCCATTATTGGCGCTGGCCCGGCGGGCATTGGTTGCGCGGACGTATTGGTGCGCAATGGTGTTAAACCTGTCGTGTTCGATAAGTATCCTGAAATCGGCGGCTTGCTGACTTTCGGTATCCCCGAATTCAAACTCGAAAAGAGTGTGATGACTCGTCGCCGTGAAATCTTCACTGAAATGGGTATCGAATTCCGCCTGAACACCGAAGTGGGCAAAGACATTACCATGGAAGAATTGCTGCGCGATTACGACGCTGTATTCATGGGCATGGGCACCTACACCTATATGAAAGGCGGTTTCCCCGGTGAAGACTTGCCGGGTGTTTACGATGCGCTGCCATTCCTGATTTCCAACGTGAACCGCAACCTGGGTTTTGAGAAAAATCCGGCGGATTTCATCAGCGTTAAAGGCAAAAAAGTTGTGGTTCTCGGTGGTGGTGATACCGCGATGGACTGTAACCGCACTTCCATTCGCCAGGGCGCCAGCAGCGTGAGTTGTGCTTATCGCCGCGACGAAGAAAACATGCCTGGTTCCAAGCGCGAAGTGGCCAACGCCAAAGAAGAAGGCGTGCAATTCCTCTACAATCGTCAACCGGTAGAAGTGGTTGGTAACGGCAAAGTGGAAGGTGTGAAAGTGGTTACGACCCAATTGGGCGAGCCAGATGCTAAAGGGCGTCGCAGTCCGGTAGTAGTTCCTGGTTCTGAAGAGATCCTGCCTGCCGATGTGGTGTTGATCGCCTTCGGTTTCCGCACCAGCCCGCAACCATGGTTTGAAACCAACGGTGTAAAAACCAATGATTGGGGTGGTGTGATCGCTGCTGAACATCAACAATTCAAGTTCCAGACCAGCAACCCGAAAGTGTTTGCCGGTGGCGATATGGTGCGTGGTTCTGATCTGGTGGTTACTGCCATCTGGGAAGGTCGTGAAGCAGCGCAAGGGATTCTTGATTATCTGGAAGTTTGATCTGTTTGGCGCATTTTGCGTTGACCGTATAGTGGGTATCGCTTAGGCTCCACCCGCGTCGCAAACCCCGCAGCTGCGGGGTTTTTCTTATCTGCGTATGCAAAATAAATTTTATTAGTGATCAGGGCTGCAAGCCTGAGGATAACAACATGACCCAACTCAAAAACGACCGTTTTCTCCGCGCACTGCTTAAACAACCGGTAGATGTCACCCCGGTATGGATGATGCGTCAGGCCGGTCGCTACTTGCCTGAATATCGCGCTTCGCGTGCTAAAGCAGGGGATTTTATGGGATTGTGTACCAATCCTGAGTTGGCTTGTGAAGTGACCTTGCAGCCATTGGATCGCTATCCCGGTCTGGATGCGGCGATTCTGTTTTCCGACATTCTTACGATTCCTGACGCTATGGGCTTGGGACTCTATTTCGAAACTGGCGAAGGCCCTAAATTCCAAAAAGCAGTGCGTACCGAAGCGGATGTAAACGCGCTGAAAGTCATCAATCCTGAGCAAGATCTGCCATATGTCGTTAACGCGGTAAAAACTATTCGTCGCGAACTTAATGGCCGTGTACCGCTGATAGGTTTTTCTGGCAGTCCTTGGACTCTGGCAACTTATATGATCGAAGGTGGTTCCAGTCGCGATTTCCGTCGCGCCAAGGAAATGCTCTATAACCAGCCACAAGTGATGCACCACTTGCTGGATGTGCTAGCGGATTCGGTCATCGTTTACCTGAATGCCCAGATTCAGGCGGGTGCGCAGGCGGTACAGATTTTTGATACTTGGGGCGGTGCTTTGTCGCATGTGGCGTATCAGGAGTTTTCGCTCAAATACATGCAAAAAATCGTGTCTGGCCTGATTCGTGAAAACGAAGGTCGCGAAGTACCGGTAATCCTGTTCACCAAAGGTGGCGGTCAATGGCTGGAAGCTATGGCGGCAACCGGTGCAACGGCATTGGGTCTGGATTGGACCACCGATATTGGCAGCGCCCGCGCCCGTGTTGGCAATAAAGTTGCCCTGCAAGGCAATATGGACCCGGGAATTCTTTATGCATCACCTGAGCGTATTCGTACCGAAGTAGGTAGTATTCTCTCCTCCTACGGCAAAGGTTCTGGCCATGTGTTTAATCTTGGGCATGGCATCACGCCAGAAGTTGACCCTGAACACGCTGGTGCATTTATAAACGCCGTGCATGAGTTGTCCGGTCAATACCACCTGTAATCTTTTTGTCACCATGCAGGCTTATTTAGCTACCTTTAATCTACCTGCTCTGGTGTGGCGCCCATATCTTGATTACACTCGGTGTCATATCCAATGCTTTTTTAGGAAGATTTAGAAGCTTGGTAGGCAACAAGTGCAGGATCTAACCGTGGTCCTGCCCGTTTCTGCCAATTATCCCAATGAATAAGGCTAGATAATTAACACCTGAGTGGTGATGTGGGGAATAAGGCGTGGCAATCAAACAGGTCAAAGTTGACGTTAATGAATTAACCATTGGCATGTTTGTGTCGGGGTTGGATCGCCCATGGTCACAAACTCCTTTTCCCTTGCAGGGCTTTTATTTACGTGATTTGGGCGAGATCAACCAGCTCAAAGCGTTGTGTAATTATGTTTATATTGATATTGAGAAAGGCCGTGGCCCGATAGCAGCCAATCTTAAAACTATTTCTCCGGCTACAAAAAAGGTCGCCAATACCCGCGAGCGCGTTAGTTCTTTTAGTGAACCGGTAGCTGCGTTGAAAATTCAGCGCGGTCTTTATCGTGATGTGGAGCCTTTGCAGCGTGAAGTTAAGAAGGCCCGCCAGCTGCATCAAAAGGTCTACGGCGCTGTAGTCGAGGTGATGGATCAACTGGAAAAAAACCAGTTTGACGGAATGTCCCTCGGTGAAACCAAACGCGTCGCCAGTGAAATGGTGGATAGCGTACTGCGCAATCCAGACGCATTTACCTGGCTTTCGCGTGTTCAGGAAAAAGATGAATATACTTATAGCCATGCTGTTCGCTCATCAGTGTGGGCGATTTTGTTTGGCCGTCATATAGGCTTGCCCAAGCGCGATCTGGATGTATTGGCGATGGGGGTTTTGCTTAAAGATGTAGGTAAGGTACAGCTTGATATCGCTTTGTTGTCGAATGCAGAGCGCAGTGCAGAAGAAGAGCGTTTATACGAAACATTCGTCGAATTGGGTTGTGAAATCCTGCGCAAGACACCAGGCGTCGAGCCTCGGGTTATCAGCGTTGTGAAAACGCATTGCGAACGTCTCAATGGCAGCGGTTTCCCCCAGGGATTATCGGGCGATAAAATTCCACTCCTCGGCAAAATCGCCGGCATAGTCACCTACTACGATTACGTAACAAATCCACGTGGATCGCGCCACCCGATTGCCCCTTCCAAAGCCGTTGGCAAGTTATATGAACTGCGTAATATCCAGTTCCAGGAGGAGCTGGTAGTTGAGTTTATTCGCGCCATCGGACTGTATCCCACAGGAACTCTGGTGGAGTTGAGCACCGGCGAAGTGGCGGTAGTGGTGGAACAAAACTTTGAGCGCCGTTTGAAACCTCGCGTTATTGTGGTGTTGGACGCATACAAACAACCATTGGATGAATATTTATTGCTGGATTTGTCGGAAGATGACAAGCGTAAACAGGAGTTATTGGATTCAGGCAAAAAGTCCCGTTATGAAATTGAAAAAATCGAAATTGCCCGCGACCTTGAGCCTGGCAGTTACGAGGTGGATATTTCCGGTATTCGCGACCACTACCTGATGAAAAATGAGAAAAAAGGGCTGATGGCATTACTGAGTCGCTTGACTACACGTAACTGATGATTTGAAGTTAGCAGCTCCATTGATAACGTAATTCAACGGCAACATTACTTATTTAAAAACCGCATGTAGTTACTGCATGCGGTTTTTTTATGGAGCTATGGTTGGAATGGCAGAAATATGCCCCAAGCTTTCGTTAGATAGCTTTTTCTTTCGCTGTTTGTTGGGCTGCAAAGTTATTGCCTACCGCTGTGGTGGTCAGGGTACAATCGCCGTCCTCCTCCTGGCCGACCAATGCCAGGTTGCTTATATGTGCAATGTCCATACACCGGTTCTCCGGCTAATGGGGGTTGCGTGCTATTAATCAATGAGATTTGAATAATGTTTGAATGGTTATCAAGCCCGGAAGCATGGGTTGCTCTGGCAACGCTGACGGCGTTGGAAATTGTATTAGGGATCGATAATATTATTTTTATATCGATCCTGGTGGGCCGCTTGCCAGCGCATCAGCGCAAATTTGCGCGTAACGTCGGTTTGGGTTTGGCGATGATTACCCGTCTGGCATTACTCTTCTCGCTCGCGTGGATCATGGGGTTGGTTGAACCATTTTTTACTATCTTTGGCGAAGAAATTTCGGGGCGCGATATCATTTTGATTGGCGGTGGTCTATTCCTGCTTGCCAAAGCGACGCATGAAATTCACAGCAGCCTTGAAGGTGCTGTCGAGACCGAACGGAATGTAGCGACCCATGGATTGATGATTGTGCTGGTACAAATTGCAGTGTTGGATATCGTGTTCTCACTCGATTCCGTAATCACTGCAGTAGGCCTGGTTAGCCAGGTTCCGATTATGGCGTTGGCCATTATTATTGCCGTGGGCGTGATGTTGTTTGCGGCCAAGCCGATTGGGGATTTTGTCGATTCGCATCCAACAATTAAAATTCTTGCCCTGTCATTCCTGGTGATTGTCGGCTTCACCTTGTTGGTTGAAGGCTTCGATGTCCATGTACCAAAAGGCTACATTTATTTCGCCATGGCATTCTCGCTGGGTGTGGAAATGATCAACATCAAGTTGCGCAAAAATATGGATAAACCGGTGGAGTTACGCAAGGATTATCCGGACGAGCAAAAACCAAACGAGTAAGACTGATAAAAAAGCCGATCAAATGATCGGCTTTTTTATACGCGTTAAAGGGTGAACCCCATTTTCTCACCCATTTTGGTGGGGGTTCCGGCGATAAATTTTTCATCCCATTGCATTTTATTATTAGCAAATAAAATGATGGCGGTAGAACCGAGTTTAAAGCGGCCCATTTCATCGCCTTTGTTGAGATGAATATTTTGATAAGGATAATTGGATACTGCAATTTCGCGGCTGGCAAACGGTGCGATTTGGCCGTCCCACACAGTTTCAATGCCCGCCACAATCATCGCACCCACAAGCACTACGGCCATCGGGCCAAGCTCGGTATCAAAAATAGCAACGGCGCGTTCATTGCGTGAAAACAAGCGCGGTACATTTTCGGCGGTGACTGTGTTTACGGAAAACAATTCCCCGGGGAGGCTGATCATGCTGCGCAATTTACCCCCGAACGGCATGTGCACCCGATGATAATCGCGCGGCGATAAATATACCGTCGCGAAATTGCCGCCATTAAATTCCGCGGCGAGCGCTTCGTCTCCACCGAGTAATTCGAGTGCAGTGTAATCCTGCCCCTTGGCTTGAAAAATTTTGCCATCGATAATTTTGCCTAATTGGCTAATGGCGCCGTCTGCGGGGCAAACAATGGAATTAGCTTCGCCATCAATTACACGTGCACCTGGCTTGAGTGCGCGCGTAAAAAAATCGTTGAAGCAGGCATAAGCCACAGGGTTTTCTTCAGCAGCCAGGCTCATGTCTACCTGGTAACGTTTCACAAACCATGTGATAAACGTGTTTTTGATAAATGCTGTTTGGGTATTGGCTAACCAACCCGCCGCACGGGACAGCGCGTGTTGGGGAACCAGATGTTGCAAGCCGATAAAAATACGTGGGTTCATGCGTTAAAAAATTTCCTATGGCTGCCGCATTCAGGCGACCGTTATTAATTAGAAACTGCAAAACGGGCCGCAGTGTAACAAACTCTATGGCTCACGCGTCAAACTTGCGAAATCTATCCTGTTCAAACGGATTTATCTTTGCTCGAATACGCTGCGTATAAGATGTGAGCAATCTGCAAGATAAAAATAATGAGGAAATACTAATGAAATATCTTTTACGTATCACGGTGATTTGTATTTGCAGTTTATGGGGATTGGCAGTGTATGGGCACGAAGGCCATGACCACGGCCCCGTATCGATAAAATCCGCGCTGGAAATTGGCATCAAGACAGCCAAACGCTATGCAGGCAAAATATCGCCTTATGAGGCAGGTAAACTATCGGCGAGTTGGGCAAACCTCTCGGGTGATGATGCGAAAATCCATGAAAACAAATTGGGTTACTATGTGGTCAGCCTTAATAACCAGCGGGAAAATAAAATCCTGTATGTAAAAATATTGCTGGATGGCTCAATCGCCGGGGCAAATTATTCGGGCGATTTTCCGGTTGTGTCAGCTCCTTCATCTTCTTTGCCAATGTCTGGCGGTTAAATCTTTTTTGTGCTTGTTTTTAGTGCGTGAATTCATTTTATTCATCAAGTGTATTGTTTTTAACAATTTGACAGCGCTGTCTATGAGGGCAAAACTCGTTCGTCTCAGTTGTCTACTTGTCCACCGGATATGTGGGTGGACATTTAAAAAATAACAATAGTTGTGCTTCTCTCTAATGATTTTGCAGTTCATAGGCACACCAGGACTACTGATGAGGTAAGTCTCTCCGGCAAATCTGTTGCTGTTGTGTCATATCGTGGATAAGCAACTCTGGCTAAAGCCAATTCGGCTTCACAGGTAGTTCTCCATCGCTGAGTTGCTTGCAGTTTCCCAAGGCAGGTTTTCCGGGGGTTTCGATTCCTATATGGAGTCTTTCTCTATCCGGTTAAGTGAAGGAGTGTGAATAATGAATAAGAATCTCATCCAAAAAAGCGGGCTGGGCGCGATGTTGCTTATGTTTTCCGCGGTAACGTTCGGTCATGGTTTTGTCGATAGCCCTGGTGCGCGAAATTATTTTTGCGGCAAGGTGACCAAGCCTGATGAAGTGGCCAACGGCGTTGCCAAATATCCAGTGTGTGGCGATGCTTTTGCTACTGACCCGAATGGCGGGTATTCCTACATGAGCGTGCTTACCCATCACCAGGGTCGCAAAGTGCTGGGGCCGGTTGCTAAAAATGTGTGCAGTTTTGACAGTGAAACCTGGGGCGGCGCCAAGACCCCGTGGGATAACTCCATCAACTGGCCCGTCAACAATATCAATTCCGGAAGCCTGACTTTTTCCTGGGATATCAGCAATGGCCCGCATTTTGACGATACGTCGGATTTCCGTTACTGGATTACTAAGCCTGGATTTGTGTATCAGGTAGGTAAAGAACTGACCTGGGCGGATTTTGAGGACCAGCCCTTCTGCGATCTTCCTTATAACGATGATAATCCGGGTGCTTATCCCAATGTGCGTGCAGATAAGGGCAACGCCCATATCCACACCACATGTACTGTGCCGTCGCGCAGTGGTCGCCATGTGATTTATGCCGAATGGGGCCGTGAACCACCAACCTATGAGCGTTTCCATGGTTGTATCGATGTGCAAATTGGTGGCGGTACCACGAGTTCTACACCGACACCGTCATCGAGCCGTTCCAGTCTCGCTCCGAGCACCTCCAGTCGTTCGAGTGTGATAGTTAGCTCATCAAGCCGCACCAGTGTTGCACCGGGCACATCCAGTCGCTCCAGCGCGCTGCCAAGTTCATCCAGCCGTTCGAGTGTTGCGCCGACTACCTCCAGTCGCTCATCCTCGTCAGCAGGCGGTACTAGTACGGCTTATTGCAACTGGTATGGCTGGCAAGTGGCTATCTGTAAAAACCAAACCACAGGCTGGGGAAATGAAAACAACCAGACTTGTGTCGGCCAGGTGACTTGCAACGCTCCGCGTTAATGGCAATTGACCTCTGGCGATTTGCCGCCAGAGGTTCTTCATCATCAACACAAATGAGGTGGCACTGTGAATTTGCATGCTGTTAAAACCCGATTGCCGTTGTGGGGAGGCATTGTATTACTGCCAATTCTGGCTTTGGGTTTTTATCTTGATAAGCAACGCCATACATCAGTTGCCTCAACTTATCCGGTTGCTCCTACAGTGGTGGTGCCAGTTGTTAAACCATCAGTGATCCGCGATCAACTACCTCCCGCAGTATCGCAAAACGCCAGTCCTGAGCCAGGCAATATGGCTACAGCCAAGCCAACCGGCCTGGAACCTGAAGCGGCGCGCGATGCGGTTTTCCGTAAGGAAAATAATGTCTATGAAAAAGCGACCGGCTTGTTCGAGGCGGAGCCCATTGATGTAGAGTGGGCCAGTGTTTATGAGCAGTCCTTGCGCGAGATGTTTGCTTCCCACAAGGGACTGGCGCGCGTTAGCGTCAATACCATTAGTTGTCGTGCCAGCATGTGCCGTATCGAAGTATTTACTCCGCGCGATATCGATGCCGATTACTTCACCGCGATGTTTTACAACGCACTTGATAACTTTCGTGAGGGAACCCTCAAAGCCGAAGCATCGATTGCGCGGCGTATGCAACTGGGAGTGACGTCTGTGTATATCGCTCGCAAGGGCCACACACTGGGTTTCTATTAATCGTGTCAATATAAATCAACTGGCAAACCTGTGGTATCTTGGCGGCCTTGAAACACAAGAGGTTCCGCAGTGCTGCACTACCAAATCATCCCCGTTACTCATTACCAACAAAACTGCACCTTATTGTGGTGCGATGAGACCCGTGATGCGGCGGTGGTTGATCCGGGTGGTGATATCGAGCGAATTCTCTCGGCAGCAAAATCCCTGGATGTGAAACTCACGCAGATCCTGCTCACTCATGGCCATCTGGATCATGTCGGTGGCACGGCTGCGCTGGTAAAGCTTCTGGGGTTGCCGGTGATCGGCCCGCATGCCGACGATCTGTTCTGGATTAACTTGTTACCGCAGCAAATCCAAATGATGGGCTTTGCTCCTGTCGATAATTTCCAGCCTACGCAATTACTCAATCATGGCGATACCGTTAACGTCGGTGCTGCCCAGCTCGATGTGTTGCATTGCCCGGGCCATACCCCCGGTCATGTGATTTTCTTCCATCGCGAATCCCGCCTGGCATTAGTTGGTGACGTGCTGTTTAAAGGTTCGATCGGGCGCACGGATTTCCCGCGTGGTAATCACGCCGATTTGATCAATGCAATACGTACCCGGGTATTCCCGCTGGGTGATGAAGTCCGTTTTATTCCCGGCCATGGCCCCATGTCCACCCTTGGGCAGGAGCGTGCGACCAATCCTTTTGTTGCCGACAAAAACTTTGGTTGATTCGCTCATGGATGAAGTTATCGGCCTGAAAAAAGTGCCTTTGCCTGAGGCTGATTTGGGATTTGAGTTTACGCTTGCGCGCTCAGCGCGGCGGCGCACCGTCAGCATTGAAGTGCGTGCGGCGAGAGTCGTCATTCGCGCACCGCTCAATACGGCCCGATCTTTTTTGATGGCCTTCCTGCAACAAAAAGCGGCGTGGGTAAGGGAAAAAATTACCGAGCAACAGGCGCTGATCCGTGCGCAACCGGCAGCACCAACTTATGTACAGGGGGCCGGTATTGCTTTTATGGACGAAACCTTGCATCTGGTAATTGGTCGCGGTCCACGCGCGGCGATTGCGCGGGTCGGGCAAGAGTTGCATCTCATTTTATCGGCGCGCGTGCGCGCTACCGAACAGGAACAAATCCGCGCGCTGCTGGCGCGCTGGTATCAACAGCAAGCATTGCAAATTCTTACTCGTAAAACGGCCGAATGCTGCGTTCGTGCAGGATTACGATTTAGCTCGGTAAATGTCAGGGCGACGCGTTCCAAATGGGGACATTGCACCAGTAAAGGTGCAATCCAATATAACTGGCAGATACTGCTGGCCCCGGAAGCTATAGTCGATTATCTTGTCGCCCACGAAGTCAGCCACCTGCGTCACCAGAATCACAGCGCCGATTTCTGGGCACTCGTTACCAGCCTTTGCCCCGGCTGTAAAACTGATCGGGCCTGGTTAAAAGCTAATGGCGCCCGGCTGTGCCTGTAATTCAAAAGCTAAAGCAAAACTCCAAGGGTAATCCGCATGAATGACACTACTGCAATTGAACCACTTAGCGATGATCCCGCTGAAAATCTCGACCGTTTTATCGTAGAGGCTATGGAGCTGGGCTGCGTGTGGGGCTTGCAAGGGCCGGATGGCTGGGCGCTAAGTGCCTCGGAAGATCATGAGGATGTCGATGTAATGCCATTCTGGTCGCAGGAATCGTTTGCGCGTGGGCATTGTGTTGATGATTGGAAAGATTATCACCCCGTACCTGTGGATCTGGAAGAATTTCTGGAAGATTGGTTACCTGGTATGCATGAAGATGTGCTGCTGGTAGGCATTAATTGGAACGAAGAGCTGGACGGTGAAGAAATGGAGCCGCTGGATTTGCTGGAAGAATTTGAAGCGGAAATGGGCGAATAATGTTACCGGTGTGCAATGAGCCCGCTAGTAAAAGGACTCATTGTGCAATTCCTGATCATCGCCATCGTCACCAATTAAATGCATGTGCAACAGATCGATTTCGTAGGTTTTGCAATAATCATTGAGCAGTTTAAGGCTTTCAACACCCGGCGACAGGCTATACCAGTATTCACTGGATTCATCGCGCAACGCCAATACAAATTCCAATGGGCCCGGTACCAGTTTGCGCGATAAATGGCTAAAAATTTTGCGCTGTAACTGCAACACAGAAAAATTAAAATCAGCGCACAAGCGCATTAATTGCGGGTAGTGGGATTCGCGCCGATCCTGAAAACGAATTTCGCGGCTACCAAATAAATCATCCGGGTTGATTAATTGTTTTTGTGGTGAATTAAACATATTGCGTCAGTCAGAGTCATAACACTGATAAGCTGACCATCACTGGCAAAATTGTGCAGTGCAAATCCGGCAACTGCCCCGTTAATATGGCCAACCAAATTAATTGCTACGGCCTTAACTTCCACGCTAAAAATACGGTGTGTAGTTAAATCATTATTTTAGGGTGTTTGTCTGGCTCGCCCAAAGATGAATAGCCAGTTAAAAGCGAGCGGATTAGATCACAGAGTTGTTACAACGGGGGTGCAGCCAATTCACAGTTTCATGTTTCTGTGGTTATCATCAAACCCGATTTTTTCAGGAAGCGCATAAAAATGGTTAAAATTTCTTCGAATTTATCATTAGTATGGAATAAGGTTTTTTTTATAACCGTTTGTTTGTTGTTGGCCAGTTGCGCTAGTCTGCAGCCAAAAATTGAGCAACCTACGGTTAAGGTTGCCGGTTTGCAACTGCTTCCTGCCCAAGGTTTTAATCAGCCTATTGAAGTCAGTTTGCTGATCTCCAACCCTAATGATCGCGATTTGTCGCTGCGTGGAATTTCCTACAATATTGGTATTGAAAATTTTGATGTGCTCAGTGGTGTGAGCAATGAGTTACCTACCTTAATCGCCTATAAAGAAACTCCGGTTAAAGTCGTGGTGAGTGCTAACGTAATACAACTGGTACGTTTGCTGGAACATTTTAGCCGCACCGGAGTACGTGAAGAAGTGAATTATAACTTTTCGGCCAAGCTGGATTTTAGTGCGTGGTTACCCACTTTGCGCGTGAACGAAAAAGGCGCGATCCCTTTAGCGCAAAAGCGCAATTAAACGCTTATTGAAAATGTACCGCGTGTGATATCACAAAATTTTTTTTTGATTATTTTTTTAAGCTCTGCTGTTCAGGATGTTAAATGAGTGACGATATAACCCTGCCCGAGGCCGATGAGCGTATAGCGCTCAAGGACTACACCGAGAAAGCCTATCTCGATTATTCCATGTATGTAATTCTTGACCGTGCTTTGCCGCATATCGGTGACGGTCTTAAACCCGTTCAGCGTCGTATCGTGTATGCGATGAGTGAGCTGGGGTTAAAATCCAGTGCAAAATATAAAAAGTCCGCGCGTACCGTGGGTGATGTAATTGGTAAGTTCCATCCGCATGGTGACTCGGCATCATACGAAGCGATGGTGCTAATGGCGCAACCATTTTCCTATCGTTATACGCTGGTTGATGGCCAGGGTAACTGGGGTTCTCCGGACGATCCCAAATCCTTCGCGGCTATGCGCTATACCGAATCGCGCCTCACCAAATACAGTGAAGTATTACTAGAGGAATTGGGTCAAGGTACTGTCGATTGGCAACCCAATTTCGATGGCACGCTTGAAGAGCCGATAGTATTGCCTGCACGTGTTCCCAATGTATTGTTGAATGGCACTACCGGCATTGCAGTAGGTATGGCTACCGATATTCCGCCGCACAATTTGCGCGAAGTGGTGAATGCCTGTGTGCATTTGCTGGATAATCCCAATGCGACAGTGACCGAGCTTTGCCAGCATATTCTCGGCCCGGATATGCCTACCGAAGCGGAAATTATTTCGTCGCGTGATGACATTATCAAAATGTATGAAACCGGGCGCGGCAGTATTCGTATGCGCGCGGTATGGCAAAAAGATGAAGAGGGTGGCGATATTATTATCACTGCACTGCCACACCAGGTGAGCGGTGCAAAAATCCTTGAGCAAATTGCCGCGCAAATGCAAGCGAAAAAATTGCCGATGGTGGCAGATTTGCGCGATGAATCTGACCATGAAAATCCGACGCGCCTGGTTATTGTTCCGCGTTCAAACCGCGTCGACCTTGAACAAATCATGCAACATTTGTTTGCGACCACCGAGCTTGAACGCACCTATCGTGTCAACATGAACATGATCGGTATTGATGGCCGCCCGGCAGTAAAACCGCTTAATAAAATTCTTGCCGAATGGTTGAGCTTCCGCACCGTTACCACACGTCGCCGCTTGCAATACCGTTTGGAAAAAGTGGAAGAGCGCTTGCTGCGTTTAGCGGCATTGATGATTGTATTCCTCAATGTGGATGAAGTTATCCGTATTATCCGCGAGGAAGAAAATCCCAAGCCGGTGTTGATGAAGCGTTTTAATTTAATTGAAATGCAAGCGGAATATATTCTTGAAACCAAATTGCGCCAATTGGCGCGTTTGGAAGAAATGAAAATCCGCGAAGAACAAAATGATTTAATGAAAGAGCGCGATGGTCTGCAAAAAATTCTCGACTCTGCCGTGAAATTAAAAAACCTGGTGCGCAAAGAATTACTGCAAGTCGCCGATCAATTTGGCGATGAGCGTCGCTCGCCCATTGTCGAGCGTGCGGAAGCACAAGCCTTGAGCGAAACCGAATTGGTTAGTGCCGAAGCCATCACTGTGGTTATTTCGGACAAAGGCTGGATTCGCGCCGCCAAAGGCCACGAAGTAGATGCAGCGGGCTTGAGTTACAAAGCCGGTGATAGTTTCAAGTTCGCGGTGCAAGGCAAGAGCAATCAAAGTGTGGTATTGCTGGACTCTACCGGGCGCAGTTACGCGGTCCCCGCACACAATTTGCCGTCTGCGCGTGGACAGGGCGAGCCATTAAGTGGCCGTATTAGTCCACCCAGCGGTGCAACATTTGAAGGTGCATTGATGGGGGCTGATAGCCAGCGCGTGTTGATCGCATCCGACGCCGGGTATGGTTTTGTGGCGAAACTGGAAGATCTCGCTAGCAAAAACAAAGCCGGTAAAGCGCTGTTAACGCTACCCGAGGGCGCATTTGTAATGCCTCCGCAACTGATTAATAGCCCTGAACAGGCGCTGCTGGCCGCGGTAAGTAATGATGGTCGCTTGCTGGTGTTTCCGGTGACTGAATTGCCGGAATTAGCCAAAGGGAAGGGCAATAAGATCATGAACATTCCCGGAGCCAAGGTCATTAGTCGTGAAGAGTTTGTAGTCGCCTTGAATGTAATTCACCCTGGCCAGCAATTAACGTTGCATTCGGGTAAGCGTCACATCACCCTTAAAGCATCGGATTTGGAACACTACAAAGGTGAGCGTGGCCGTCGTGGTAACAAATTACCGCGCGGATTCCAGAAAGTGGATAAGGCGGAAGTGAGCGACAAGTGATAATCTGTACGCATTCTGCCCGGCTTGTTTTGTTTATGCAGACATGGGCTCGGGCAGAGGCGACTGGATTTCAATAGTAAAAAAATAACCAGGTTGACACATGTCTAAAGAAAAACGCAGACACATCCGCACCCCTTTTGCTTGCCGCATTAAAATAGTTCACGATAGTATTGGCGAGTTGCTGGTCAAAACCCGCGACATTTCTGATGGTGGAGTATTCGTCGTCCTGGAACCGGAACAGATTCCTCCGATTGGATCTGTGGTAGCCGGCCAGGTTCAGGGCCTGATGGATGATGCGCCCGTATTGCAAATGGAAGTGGTACGCGTAGAGCCTGTTGGCGTCGGCCTGCGTTTTTTGCAAGATGATTGATACCATCAACCCCCAACATGTAATTTTCCGATAATAACGCTGCAAAGCGCTTCCGTTTGGTGCTTTCAGATCTGCCCTCTGTATAACCTGAATAATATCGGGGCAGCTCACTGAAAACTGCAGGAGTTCTTGTGTACAAACTCACCTATAAGGGCCAATTTGTCGATGGATTCGATGCGGATCAGGTAGTTGGCAACCTGGCCCAGTTATTGAACCTCAAGCCCAAAGCTGTGCGTCTGGCATTTTTGTCAGAACGACCCAGTGTTATAAAAATGCTCGATTCCGCCAGCGAGGTGGAACGATGGTGCGCGGCTTTCCAGGAGGCCGGCGTTTATCTGGATGTGATAGGCGTGGATTCACCTGATGCGGCGAATATTTCTGACCAGATCGAATTGGAGCTGGAATTGCACCAGCTCGATACGCAAGATGATGAACCGGATGAACGTCTCTATCTGATTCGTAAAGCGCCTGCGCAAGAATCGTCTGCACAACCGCAAACCTTTGCCAACCAGCCCTTGGCCACGCGCCCGGTATCGGCGTACTCGATTGATCCGGAACTCATAAAGCCTGAAGCTGCAAAGCCTGCGGTGAATGGCAAAGCAGTTAATGGTCATAATGCTAATACGGTTAACGGAACTGCTGTGAATGGTCATCCGGCAACTGCGACCAAAGGAAAACCAGCCAATGGAACGCCCGTAAATGGGCATCTGGTAAATGAAGCATTAGCGAGCGAAAAGCCGGTCAATGGTTCCCATTCCAATGGGAAAACCAATGGTTCGCATACATCGATTGTCGCTGTACAGGAACCTATTGATCTTTCAGCATCAGCGGTACCAACCAAAAAACCGTCTGTCGCAAAAGAAATACCTGAAACAGCTGTGCACGAATTGTCAGTAGCGCAAATTGATGCACTGGCTGCCCGTCAATTGCTGGATGAGTCGGACGATGTTTCTGCTCATGCAGTTACTCCGCCGGATACCTCGGTGGCGCCAGCAGAGGCTAAAAAACCTGCGCCGACAGCAGCAGCGGAAAAACAGACTGACGTTAAAAAAACGGAAGCAAAAAAAGTAGTAGCGCCGGTACCGGCAACAAAAAATGTTGCTGATCAATCACCCGTAACAAAACCTGCACTAGTTGCAGAGCCGCAACCTGAATCTTTGGATATGCGTCAGGATCGCCTTGACGAAGAAGATTTCGATGTTCCTTTATTGGACGATGAATCGTCATACCGTGAATGGCCAGGTGACGACTTACTAACCGATGAAGAACTTTCATTACGCGAAGCGCAATTAGCGGAAGAGCTTGATGACGAGCTGCATGAAGATGTGAATTTCCATAAATCGCATTTTGTGTGGGGCATGCTGGTTATCCTGCTGGCGATTATCGCCACAGCAGGCACCATCCTCTGGTTAAAACGCTCTACCTGGACACCGGTTACTGTTGCGCCACAGGAAATAAAAGTCACTGAAGCCATTGCATCATCGTCGCTATTTGGCTTGATGCATGCAGATGTTGATCGCCTGCAAATGCTTTCGCCCACCACTGATTTGTTTGCGTATGTTGCCGAACCCAAAACCGGTTTTTGGGGCGGCCTTGCAAAAGCAGGCATTAATGTTCAGCAACAAGCTGATGATGTCTGGATGGGCGTGTATGGACAAAACGGGCAAAGTAAAACGCTGTGGGTTTTAAGCGGAAATTTTCCGGCCGATGCCTGGCGTGAATGGCTAAAAAAAAACTACATCATTGATAACGAAAGTCCCGAAGGTATTATTTTTTCCACGGTAGATGACAATACCTGTGAAAAATCCCCGGTGCTATCGGCCAGCATTAGCAATAACCAAATCGTGGTCGGGGCACCTGAATTGGTCGCCGCCTTTAAT
This sequence comes from Cellvibrionaceae bacterium, assembly GCA_021151825.1. Classification (GTDB taxonomy): domain Bacteria; phylum Pseudomonadota; class Gammaproteobacteria; order Pseudomonadales; family Cellvibrionaceae; genus Cellvibrio. The sequence goes on along the minus strand of JAGKWQ010000001.1, from coordinate 576,675 downwards.
GGTCGTTTACAGGCAGGTGCTGCAGCGGAAAAAAATCTTGAAACATGGGCAAAAGGATACAACTCCCAAATGGTGTCCGCTGTTCTGTTTCAACCAGGGCAGCTGCCGGAGGGTTCGGCCGCAATGGCGCTGGGAAAGTTGTCGTTACCGGCAGAGCCTATTCAGGGAATATATCTCGGGCTTGAGCCAAAATCATTTCCGCCTGCGTTGGAGTTTAATGCGGTAGTGGCGAGCAATGATCAGCAATTTATTGTTGATGCTGCCAACAAATTAACCGCCGCAGCGTCTGTAGCAAAAACAACAATCGCCACCGATTGGCCGGAAACCCTGCCTTTTTATGAGCGCATGAAAATCAAGCATGATGCGAATCAGGTGCGCGCAACATTAAATCTGGATGAGCAGGCGCCACAGCAAATTCATTTGTGGTTTTCATCGTTACTGAGTCGCGCGTTTGGTGTAGATAATGCTGCGCCTGTTGTCGATGGTGAGCGGCTGGAGTCCAACCCGGCGCAATTCATCACGCTGCCATCGGCGGAACTGCCAGCCTTCGCCACCGTTAAACATTTTAATGAAGCATTTATTGCTCAGGCTTCTTCCGGCCCGTTTGGAATTGGTATTCGCACGGTAGAGCGAACCGAGCAGGGCGATGAAATTAATCTGGATGTAAATGCATTTAACCTACCTAATCTGGGCAAGGAAAATGACAGCGTTGTATTGCGTATTACCGATATTGTGGACCATCAGGATAAATCCCTGATTGCCGCTGCGGGTAGTTGCGGCGGCGGTTTAAAACAACCGAGTAATATCAATCTGATGTATCAGGGTAATGCCATGGCAAATGGCCAGCCGATCAGCTTTACCGGATTGCAAGGCACAAAAAAAATTATGCTACCGGCGGGTGTGAGCTTGACCAGTGTAGGGGCGGTAAAAGGGGTTATCACCCAGCAATTGCCACTGGATGTTGAGCGTGTAAATCTGAATGGCCCACTGGCTGGAAAAACGCTGGATGTGCAAGGTGTGCAAATTCGCTTTCTCTCGGCAGGCCCCAGTCGCTTATATTTTCAGGTGAGCGGTAATACTGCTGCGTTGTTGCAAGTGAATGCATTGAATGAAGATGGTAAACAACTTGCCAGTATCAACGCGATGCGAGGCAATAATTTCTATGATTCCGGTAAAACAATCAGCATCGATTATCAAGGCAAAATTGCCGCTGCTGAGGTGGTTGTGGCCAGTAAGCTGGAACAAAAAAATTATGAATTCAGCATCGCACGTATTTTTCCACCGGCAAAACCATTCCTGACGGAAAAATCTGAACTTGCGGTGTTGAGTGTGGCAAGTTTACCTGCATTGGAAAAAGATTCTCCTCCAAACGATGTTGTTTATCCCTATCAAACACCCAGGCAAACCATTGCCGCCGGGCCAGCATTAATTGCGCTCAACGAGTTAAGCGTTAGCGGGCAACATTTATCGTTACTGGCCGACGTGTATACGCGCAACACTCACCCGCTAACGGGCCAATTAAGTGCAGTGCGTTTCGTCATTAGCGAAATAGAAGATGCTTCGGGAAATTTACATTCAGTTAATTACCAGGTTCCTATTGCGATGGAGCATATGGGCGGCGGCTGGACGAATGGTAAATACGAGCCCGATCCAAGTCGCCCATGGTTGCGTGGGCAACTGGAAATTCGTGACCGTCCATTAGAGCAAGGTGATGCTGTGGCGCTCTGGGGAAAAATGGTTTTTCTCGCAACGGAAGATCCACTTTCGGTCAAAGCTCCATTTATGTTTGGGATGGAGTGGAGCAGTAATGGCAGCACATTAAAATTGCGTCGCTGGGAGGCGGGTCGTTTGATTTTTGATGTGGAAGGAAATTTGCCTGACTTTATGGCAGTGAAGGCGTTGGATGAATCCGGTGCAGTCATTAGCCAGCCGGCAGAATTGCGCAACAGTTTTGGTAAAACCACGATTGAGTTGGATGTTAAACAAATTCCGGAAACTATTGAGTTTAATCTTGCGCGCACACAAAAATCGAAAGAGTTTCCGGTAGAGGTTCGTGTGTTGCAATAATTTTTTGGTGATGTCATTGCATATAAAAGCTGTCCGTTGGTATTTGCTGCTGTTAACAATATTTTCCGTTTCTGCCAACGCCGCCGTGGTATTGCTCTATCACCATGTAAGCAATACCACTCCTAAATCCACCAGTATTAGTCCGGATGCATTTGAAGCGCAGATGGATTATTTGGAAAAAAACCAATTTAAAGTCGTGCCCCTGCCAGAGTTGGTAGAAACCTTGCGCAAGGGCGGTGCACTTCCCGATAAAACCGTCGCCATCAGTTTTGATGACTCCTATGTGAGTGTTTATGACTCTGCCTATCCTCGTTTAAAAAAGCGCGGTTGGCCATTTACCTTTTTCGTGAACACCGATTCGGTTGGCACATCCCGATTATTTGTGAGTTGGGATCAGCTGCGTGAAATGGCAAAACATGGAGTTACCATCGCCAATCACACCAGTACCCATACTCATTTGCCGCGCAAAAATGCGGGCGAAAGTGCGAGTGATTATCGCGCGCGCATTCGTAACGATATTGAAAATGCCCAGCAGAAGATTACACAGGAAATTGGCGAGGCACACATGATGCTGGCCTATCCATTTGGTGAATACGACGTTGACGTACAGCGCATTGCCAGGAAGTTGGGTTACATCGCGTTTGGCCAACAATCCGGTGCACTTTATGAAAAAGGTGATTTGCAGGCTGTGCCGCGTTTTCCATTTGGGGGTGGTTTTACTGACCTCGACGATTTCATTATGAAAGTTAACACCAAGCCCATGCCCACCCGCTCGGTAAAATTTTATGAAAGTAAAAACGATGAACTTGAAAGTGTGATTGTACGTGAGGGCGATAAGCCCTGGTTAGTGTTGAAATTAACCGATGCCGGGTTGCTAAAAAAAATAAATTGTTTCGCTACCGGACAAGGGCCAATCACGGCAGAAATTATTGAACAGCAATTATGGGTTCAAGCAAAGCAACCATTAAAGCCCGGACGTACACGCTATAACTGCACCGCCTATGCAGGAGAAAAAGGCCGGTTCTATTGGTACACCCAACAATGGTTAGCAACAGATAAACAAGGCAAATGGACTTATAAAGATTGAGGCTTTAATCAATAATCGAATACATCAACAACAACTTTCCAATAAAAAGGGCGACTATATGGTCGCCCTTTTTATTAATCAGTGTGGATGTATTAATTGGGATTAATAGTGATGTTGATTTCATCCTTTATTTCTGTGCCGCTGGAATTTTTCAGCACATTGCCTGAGCTGTCCCGCACTTCTGCAATCACATAAATAATGGCGCTTATGCCAAGATTCAGATCGCTGGCAACACTCAGAACACCTGATGACGTAATAGTAATTTTGCTTTCACTGTCAGCAGGAATATTGTTGTTACGATCATCGATTTTCCAAAAGACATTGCTGGTGTAATCATCGTTGGTGGCATCATCGATATACGTCGCCCGGACGTTCAGATCAATGTTGCTGCCTTCCGCTACTGTCAAATTTGATGACGCGCCGCCGTTACTGTTTCTGATTTCAATCGATTTCAATTCACGGTCTTTAATGGTCAGCTCGTGGGTGCCTTCTGCTCCGCCGCAACTTCCTTTGAGTGTAACTTTCGAGCCGTTGGCGGTGCCATTTTGTGCAGTAATTTTGGTGCCTTCAATTTTTAACAAACTATCGGGTGATGCCGTGAGCGCGGCATTGCCGGTAATATCGACAGGATTGTTTTGATCTCCGTAAATACCTTGCACAGTCACTGTCGCAGTGTCGCCATTGCGCAGCTCAGTTGTTTTGCTTGGTGTAACAGTAATTCTGGTTAGCGCTTCGTTGATTGCAAAATCATAGGCCGCAGAAAGAACTTCTTTACCACTATTATCTACACCGCTGGCAACAACTTTAATAGCACCGCTGTTAGTGGTATTGAGCGTTCCTTTGGTGGCATCTTTAAAGACCGCGTTGGTGCCACCTTCAGCAACTTTCCAGGTTAGTGGATAAGGCAGGATCCTGCCGTTATCAAATTCAGCTTGTGCAGTGAACGTGGTGTTTTTACATTCATCCACTGAGGCAGCGGTATTTTGCACGGTCACTTTCACCAGGTTTGCATCAGAAACATTGATTTCCTGGGGTGCGGCTACAATGCCTGCATATTCTGCACTAAGGGTGAAATTTCCCGCAGTACCTGACGCAGTGAAATAGCCATCTTTAATTTTTCCCAGTTTGGAATCGCTAATTTTCCAGGTGGCTTTTTTAGTTAAATTAACTTCATTACCTTGCGCATCGCTGCCGATTAATTCGAACTGATAAAAACTTTTAAAATGGACATATTGGTCGTTAGTTGCGATAGCCACTTTGGTAACGGTATTTTTGGAGGCATCAACGGTTTGCGCTACTCGCTCGCTATTGTTGTCCCCACCACCACAACCAACCAGTGATACCGCTCCCAGGCTGGCGACTAGCGCCAGTGATAAATGAATTCCTTTAGAACGCATAGGTAACTCCCAGGCCGCAGCCATCTATTCGTAAATCATCATCGTTATAGGAGCGCACGCAATCCAGGCTCCAATAAAATGGTTTGTTTTCCAAAATGGGATCTTGCAATGAGAAGCCGTAGCTAAAGCCGGAAAACGTGTCTTTGAATGGCGCGCCCACGCGTGGCAAATGCGTTTCAAGTTCAGTGGATGCATAGCCAAGCAATAAACTGATTTTCAAATCGCCTTCTTGATACTCGGGGTTGGTGAGGGTGATATAGGCGGCTGTTTGTTCGGTGATTTTCATGGTCATACCATGCTTCTCATCATTGCTGATGGGAACACCCACAACGCCCTGAAGGCCTATGCCATCAAGTAATCCATCATCAAACTCCAGGCCACCTTTGAAGAGGAAGATGGTAGGTGAATAACGTTCACCTTCGGATTTGATCAGGGTGTAAGTCGCTTGGCCGGAGATGTTGAAATCCAGCGGGATTTCCGCCTTCACGCTGATGCTGGCGAAGGCGCCGATGAGCAGCGCGCCGAGCGGTTTAACCAGTTGTTTACACATAAGGTTTCCTTGCTGTGTGATCAATGTTATTAGTCAGAAATTATTGCTGTCCGGTTATTCAAATCAATTCGTTAGCACTTGTTATTCAAGATTATTGCCGCGAATAACAGTGCGTAATTCGTGGATATAAGCACTGCCGCGCCCTGAATATTTACCTAATTCCGCCACCATAGCAACACCGGTAAAGGATTGTGGCTGCTCGCGCAGCTGGGCGCGCAATTGTCGCCAGGCGCGATAGGCATTATGGGTATTAATGTTGTTGAAGTATGCCGTAAGTGATTCTTCAACATTGTTAAACTTTTTAACTTCGTGTTTGGCGCGTGCCGAACGCTTGCTCGGCACTATGCCGCAGCCGGGTTTATAACACCAATGGCCAAACAAATTGTGGGCCTCCTCCGCAAAACGTGAGGTACCCCAACCGGATTCCACAGCAGCTTGTGCTAATACCATCGATGACGGGATGCTATCGACGCGCAACAATAAAATATCAACAGCCTTGTCATCCTCTGGATAGGTTTCATAAGTCACATGGAATTTCTCGCGCAGCTTTTCCAGGTTGCGCTTGTTTACACCGCTGATGGTTTGTGAGCTCTCCCATTCGGCTTTGATTTTCAATAAACGTTCACGGGATTTTAAAAGTTTTGTATTTTTTTCGTCGACCAGGGGGCGCAACATGGCAAGGAATTGTTCCTTGCGTTCCGGTGTTTGATTGATCGCCGCAAAATCAGGTAGCAGGGTGCTGCTGGTGAGTTCATCGTCATCCATAAAAACGTGGTGAATCGGAATACTCATTAACCCCAATACCATCACCAGGGTGGCAATAGGAAAGGCCAACAATAAAAGGCCAAGGAACCATTGTGACGCTTGCTTGTTCATAACACGGTTTACCGAAACGATTAATAATTAATTAAAAACGAAAATGGAAAATTAAATATCCAGTTGTTTGCGCAATTCTTCCATGCGTTTGAGGTTTTCTTCGCGGCTGAGCGGCGTTTCGATGGTTTGTGGCAATGCCGGTGCATTGGGCGCAGGTAACTGCTCGCCATTGATTACTCGCTCGCATATTTTTAAATAGTGGCGCTCGAAAATTGGAAAAGCGATTTTTTCCGGATTGCTTGCCAGAAAATACCAATCACTCGCACAGCCCGCGTGATACACCGCAGCATGGCTCCAGTGATAAGCTGCTTTTGGACTGGATGCACGACATGCTTCAACATAAGCGGCATGCGCATCAATCAGGCCGAATTTTTCCGGCTCGCCCTGGCAGGCGCGAATCATACGGTGCAATGTGGGTAAATACTCTGACTCTTCTATCACTTTGCGTGCGCCGCGCAGAATGGTTTCCGGCGCAAAATGCGCGAGCGAGTTCAACCACAGGCGCCGCGCTTGATTGAGCAATTCGTTATCTTTAAATGCGCTGTAATACTGGTTGTGATAATTAATGCGGAACAAAGCAAATATTTGATTGATCGCATCCACGTGGGCATCTGTAGGTGTGCCGCGCTGCGCTTGCGCAGAATCAGCTGGCCCAGCTGCGGTCGTTGAGTTGTTCTGCGAGGCTGCTATCTCTTGTGCGACCTGATTGATGAGCGTTTTGCTGTCCTGCATGGTTAACCTGCTGCGAGTTGACGGTGGTTAATGCGTGTTGTTTGGCCCAGTGATATTTCACGTGCTGCAAAAATTTAGTGTTCCAGCTGGCGTAAACCTGATTGCTGTCGCGCCAGAAAAGGACAAATTCGGCAACTTGTTGTTGCGCAAATTTCAAATCGATATTGGCCAGTTTCAAAACGTCGTAGACATCTTTGCCCGGCTGCCAATTTTCCGGAATGCGTTTGGGTTCAGTATCGTGTTCCAACGCCGAGCTGTAACGCAACCACTGGCGTTTTACGTGCTGGATAAATTTACTGTTCCAGGTGCGGCCTACTTCGCCACGTTCTTGCCAATACACTACAAATTCCGGGATGGAATCTTCGACAAACGCGAGGCTGATCCCTGCGTGTTTTACTAGCACTTCCAATGCATCGCGGCTTGGGCGCCATTGGCTGTGCATTGCAATTTCCTGGTCGCGCTTTAAAAAATCTGCTTCGCGTTCTCGCACCTGGCGCTCGTTATCTTCGCGCTGCTGGCGAGCATTTAATGTTTCGTGATTGCGCCATTTATGCAGCACATCTTTTAGAAATTTTGCGCCCCAGCTATGGCTGGTTTCACCGCGTTCGCGCCAGTAAGTCACGAACTCTGGCAATTGCTGCCACACAAATTCCTGCGGGATATTGTACTGGGCGACTTGCCGCAATAACTCCTGATCCGGTTGCCAATGCGGCGGAATCAAATTCGCCCCCTGGCTAATGTGCGGAGCGATGGCGGTTGCAACCATTGGAAGCGGCGGTGCCATCGACGTTTGGGGCGTAGCGCTATCAAGCGATAACGTCAGACGGCGGCTTTCTACAAACGGTGCGGAAACCAATTGGATAACGCCTTTCTCATGGAGGTTGCGGCTAATGCGCTGGATATCGTAATCGGTCCAGAAGGGCATCATCCGCTCTGTCCAGTTACCGTCCACATCCAGCCACTGGCGCCCATTCGCGGATGTCAGTGGCAGGAAATTGGCCAGCTCCGCCAAAATTCCCAACATGCACGCCTCTTCCAGGCCGATGGTTGCGGCGAGAGAGGGCGAAATCAGCAATGGGCGTTCGGGAATCAGGGGTGATGTCATAGCTTTTGGGTGGTAGCAGCCAGTTTAAACAAAGGACGGGAATTGTAGGCTTATGGAGTAATGGATGCCAGTACAACAGGCTTTCCCGGTAGGCTGTAAATCCTGTCCGTTATGGCGTTCATATAAGCAATTCAGGTTGCAATAGTTGTGGGTGAGTAGGATGATCGCCAAATTGCCATTGTTAAAAAGCGGTTGCCTTTCGTCTCAACTACCCGGAACGCTAAAAGGAAAATGATGAAAACTCACGCCGATACAACTCTCGATAGCAAAGGTCGCGCAATTACCTCTAATCCGGCTGAAAAACAGCAGAGCGATCAGGTTAACAATCGGTTTGTGGATGCGCGTTCGGAAACTATAGCGCAACGAAAATTGCAATCCATGGTGAATGACTATTCCGCACAGCAGATGCAACCTGTTCAAAGGAAAGCAAACAGTACGGGTTTTCCTGATGGTTTAAAGGCGGGCATAGAAAGTGATGCGGCTTCAATGGGAGATACTGCGCTGCAAAGAGCCAGTATTACAGTGGGTCCAAATAATGTAACAGTTGACGCCCTTGGCTCGAAAACGATTCAACGGGAAGTCATTCAAAAGCAGTTAATTGACAAGATAAATGTTTATGTGGATGGCGGAGGGTACCCGATATGGACGCAGGAGGGCATAGATTGGCATATGACAATAAAGGATACCAATCGTTGGCACATCACCAAGAGCGATAGAAGTATGAGTTATTGGTTTGAGGTTGATGCAGGAGCAGTGACGTCAGTTGCTCCAAAAAGAGCTGAGTATGGTAGTCATCGGGAGAAACATAAGAGTCTTGATGAAGCTCCGGGGGAGGTCCCGAAATTTGTTAAGAATAATATATCCAAAATCATAAAAGTGACTGATAAGGAACCATAGTTGGCTGGATATAATCATCACTAGTGGGGGCGATCTCATGCCCCCCGCCAATTTCTAAACCATATTTCAGTTTATACGTATTATTTGCCGTTAATTCCGCTTGGGTAATGTAAGGCTGAATTTCGCACCGCCACCTTGATCTTCATCAATCACAATATCCCCGCCCAATTTCTGCGTTACCAGATTGTAAACAATCGATAATCCCAAGCCCGAGCCACCGGTTCGGCGTGCAGTGGTAAAAAAGGGTTCAAAAATTTTTTGGCGAATATTATCAGCAATTCCGCAACCGTTATCCGCGTAGTGAATTTCAACCTGTTCGGCGGTTTCGTTCAGTTGAATACGGATATTCTTTTCACGGGTATTGGCGAACGCGTGGTGAATGGAATTAGTGATTAAATTGGTAATAATCTGGGCGATAGCACCGGGATAGCTATTAATCTGAATTGTGTTATCTGCTTCCAGCTGGTAAGTCACCTGATTTGTTTTCAATAGCGGTTGCAAGCTTTTTAAGGTGAGCTCAATGCAATCTCGCAATTCGAATTGTTCTTCTTCGTTGGCAGTATGAATGGCACCGGAAAGTTTAAAGTTTTGTACCAGCGTCGCGGCGCGGTTGAGATTGTTATTGATCAAGCCCAGGCCGTCATCAATACTTTCCAGAAATTGTGCAAACTCCTGCTCGTTTAATTGATCAGCACGATATAGCTGTTGCACACGTTTTAATTCGTTAGCGCAATGGCTGGCTGACGTGACTGCTACACCAAGCGGTGTGTTAATTTCATGGGCGAGCCCGGATACCAGTCGCCCCAATGATGCCAGCTTTTCACTCTCAATTAATTTTGCCTGAGTGTGATTTAAATTGCGCAACGCATTTTGCAGGGTATCGGTGCGCTCGTTAATTTTTTGTTCCAGTTGTTCATTGATTTCTGTTAATTGTTGTTCGTAATTGTTACGTTGTGCGGCGCTAATTGCGCGGCCATAGGTGTCCGCCAATGCGCTGGCGAAAGCGATTTCCTCGCTACTCCATTCACGCTCCGGGCCCTGGTGTTCGCAGCAAATAATACCCAGCATGTTGCCGCGATGGCGAATGGGGGCATCGAGCATGGAGGTAATGCCAAAGGGAATTAAATAGTTATCGCGAAACTCAAGCGTGCTGCTGTAATCCTGCGCATTGTTCGCCACAATTGCGCGCTCATTATCCAGCGCCGTGAAATAATCGGGATAGGATGCGCGCACCAGTTCAAGACCGCCGTCCAGTACACAATCATTGCCATCAATTAGCATGCGGCAGCGAATGGCTTCTTTGTCGTCGGTAAATATCCAGATGCCGGCGCGATTAATTTGCAAACCGTGAATGACAGCAGTGAGAATTAATAAACCGGCGGCTTGTAGATCGCCGTCGTCAACCATGCTGGATTTGGAAACATCGTGCAGAATATCGTAAAGCGTTCGGTACATAAAAGTTATCGTTCCGGTGTGTAGTTAGTGGCTGGTTTGATCGGGAAAGTTCAAGCGAATTTCACGGAAGGATTCAAACAATGACAAGGCTGCATCAACCATTGCCGGATCAAATTGTTTGCCACTACGTTCGGTGATGTAGTGAATAATATCGTTTTCCTGCCAAGGTTTTTTATACGCGCGCTCTGAACCGAGTGCGTCGATCACATCTGTAATTGCCACTATCCGGCCCTCTAGTGGAATAGCCTCACCGCGCAACCCTTTGGGGTAGCCGCTGCCATCCCAATGCTCGTGATGGCTCAGCGCGATACGCGCGCCCATTTTGGCGATAGTGCGCGTGGAGTCTTTTAATAATTCATAACCGATGAGCGCATGGGTTTTCATGGTTTCCCATTCGCTCTCGGTGAGTTTTCCCGGTTTGTGCAAAATAGTTTCGGGAATGCCTATTTTGCCAATGTCGTGCAATGGCGATGCATATTTTAACGTTTCAGCGTATTCGCTGGTTTGCCCTAACTTCAGGGCCATCAGTTCACACATCAGTGCAACACGGCGCACATGCGCGCCGGTTTCTTTTGAGCGTTGTTCTATCGCATCACCGAGAATCAGCAACAACTCTTTCTGGGTTTCCTGCGTGTGTTCGCGATTGTAGAGATTCTGGAAAATCAACGTGATGTTGGCTGCAAATAATTTCAGGATTTCATCTTGCAACGCGTTATGCGCTTCGCGAAAACGCGTGTACAACACGCTCTGTGTTTTTTCATGCGTGTGGTAATAACCGATAAAAATGTCGTCAGTGACTAACGATTCTTTTTTTGCCAGGGTTTCTTCAATCGCTTTACGCACATCCGGTGGCAATATATCGGTGTCCCAATGGTTATTAAGTTTTACTTGCTCGCCAGTGGCCGCCAGTAAAATCAAATCGGTATCGCCAAATAAATCCACGTGCTGGCTAACCAGATACATTTCTGCAGTTTTGATACCAAGTAATTGAATCGTGTGATTAAGGATGGCATTGCCAAATTGATACAGGGTTTGGCTGCGCAATACCGAGTCTGAAGCTGCAATGACTTTTTGCATTCCGCGTTTACTGGTTTCAATGGTCAGGATATCGCGATAGGAACGGATGGAGGAGTAAACGCAGGTTTTTAATTTAGTGTCAGTCAGTTCGGTTTTGCTTTTGTAATCATTGATGTCGTAAGTGCGGATGACGGTTTCTTCGGGCGATGATCCTGGTTGGCCTGTCCGTAACACAATACGCGTAGAATGATTATTCAATTCGTTGCGCACTTTGTGGATTAAATCCAGGCCGGCATCATCCGTTTCCATGACCACATCGACAAACGCCAGTGCAATATCCGGATGATCCTGAAATAAACGCAAGCCCTCTGCAGCGCTATAAGCATTAAAAAAAGTAAGGGGTTGTTCATCGATTTTGGTATTTTTTAATACCATTTGGGTAACGGCGTGAATCTGTTCTTCATCATCAATAATCGCCACTTTCCAGGGTTTTACCAGCAGCTTGTTATGCGGTGCGATGTTTTCTGCAGCAGTATCTGCCGATTTTAGAAATTTCATAGCAGTCATCCTATAGGTTGAATTAAGTATAGGCAGTGCTGCCGGTTTGGCGTCTTGCTGTTTAGATTGTTTTCATAATGCCTTTTTAGGGTTAAGGAATAATTGGCAATAACTGTACGGCATTTCTGGTGGAGCAATTTGTTACAGTCTGATACAGACCCATGCGCCTTGTTACAGCCAAGCTGGACGTGAGTGGGTAGGCTGCGAGCCCTCACTTTGTCAAAAGGAAACTGCCATGCCCAAGCCGTACGTTCGCTTTCATTCCCTTGGCCCATTACTTCCGCTCTTGCCACTTTTGTTGGCGAGTGCGAATACCATTGCCCAGCAAACCGTTTCACAACCGGAGCGAACCAGCACGGCGGATTCCGCTGTCGAAGAAGTTGTTGTGCGCGGCCGTCAAAGTGATTACTCGGTGATTACCGAAAATGCGCAAAAAATTGTCGATGTTCCGGGGTCGTTGGGTGATCCGTTAATGGCCGTATTCAGCCTGCCCGGTGTGCTCAGCGAAGGCGACGGCGGCGGTGCTCCGGCGGTGCGCGGTTCATCGCCCAGCGATAACCGTTATTTGGTCGATGGTGCGCCCGCCGGCTATGTATTCCATGCGTTTTCTACGTCGATCTTTAATGAAAATATTATTCAGGATTTTCAATTGTTTTCCGCCGGCTTCGGGCCGCAATATAACAATGCCATCGGTGGTATTTTTGATATCAAACTGCGCGACCCTCGCCAGCAGGATTTCGCGACCAAAGTCGATCTTTCGATTTTGCGCGCAGGCGTATTTACCGAGGGGCAGGTCACTGAAAACTCTGCACTGTATTTGTCAGCGCGCGCCAGTTTGCTGCAATATTTTTTTGATAAGGACGAAGCGGATAAGGAAGATGGTATCCGTGTGCAGGACGCACCGGAAGATACGGATTACCAATTTAAATACCAATACCGTTTAGGGGACAATCACAAATTTACCTTAAGCGCTAATGGCGCGAGCGATTTGGCTGCCGCTGAATTTACCGAGCGTTCCACTGAAGTGATGGAGGAACCGGATTTTGTTGGTAGCGCAAAAATCGAAAACACTTTTAATAACCAAAGTTTGCGTTGGCAGTTTGATGGTTTCCTTGGCCAGGCGTTGGATGTGCAAATCGGCCACTATGAAAATACCCAGGATACTTTTTGGGGGGGCGATAAATATTTTTTCGATATGACCACAGAAGATAGCTATGCCCTGGCTAATTATTCATTTGTGCTGGGGGATAGTCATAACATTTCGGTGGGCGGTGAATATCACGCTACGGATTACAGTTACGACGCGCGTTTTATTAATTATGTGTGTACCGAATTTGATCCGGATTGCGAATTGCGACGCGGTGAATTAATTGATTCGGAAGATGTGGTACGCATTAAAGAATCATCTGTCTATCTGAATGATCACTGGGAAGTCGCGGAAAATTTTGCGCTGGATGTCGGCGTGCAAAGCCATTACAACGATTACACCAAAGAAACCTTCACGCATCCACGCCTGGCATTGAGTTGGGAATTTATCGATAAATGGACGCTGACTTCATCCGCCGGTTCATACAATCGCTTGCCAGATATCGATAAAACCTTTCCCCAAATCGGTAACACGGAACTGGATTCTCCAACCTCCGATCACTTTACCCTAGGCATCAAGCAGGAATTGGCGAATGAATGGAGTTGGTCCGTCACTACTTATTACAAGACTATGGATAATTTGCCGCTGGCGAGCGATGTTGGCGACACCAGTAAACCGCTGTACACCAACAATGTAGAGGGTGAGGCTTATGGTGTGGATTTATTTATCAGTAAAGAGCGCACCGACCGTTGGTACGGCTGGTTGGCAATTAGCGCCTCACACAGTAATCGCACCAACAAATTAACCGGGGTTGAGCGCGATTATTACCTGGATACGCCCCTGGTTCTTAATTGGGTAATGAATTACCAGTTAAATGACTTGTGGACCATGGGTGCACGTTTTACCGCGCAGTCTGGCCGTGCTTATACACCGATTGTGGGCATACAAAAAAATCCCTGGTTTGAAAACCGGATTTTGCCGGTCTATGGCGAACCTTATTCGGATCGCCTGCCGGTGTATTCACGCCTGGATTTGCGTTTCCAGCGTGAAATGACGTTGTGGGGTTATCCCGGTACTTACAATATTGATATTCTTAACGCCCTTAACCGGCGCAACGTCACCGACCGCAATCTGGATTACAAACGCACGACCTCGCCGCAGAATTTTAAACTGGAAGATGAAGTGGGACTGGGCATAATTCCGGCGGTGGGAATGTCGCTGACTTTTTAACTACAGGTTACGGTTTTTTATGTGGATTAAGCGCTTGCGTACAGGATTATTACCGGCTTGCCTGGTGCACACAGGGATTTTGTTGTGCGGATTATTGATGGTACTTGGCTTGCCCGCACATGCGGGTGACTTGTCTACGGAAGTGCGCAAAGGTGCCTCCGGCCCCGACAACCGTAATGGCGGCTATTTTGAAGTCGGTGCTGGTATTGCAACCTCCACTAACCCTATCGTAGGAATCCCGGAAGGTAATGAAAAAGGCGAGGTACACACAGAAGTTTTTCTGGATATCAATGCGCGCTATCAATACGGCTGCCTGTTCGGGGAACTATTTTCCCAAAGCCTCGAACAATTTACCCTGGGCTGCAATTTTTATAACGGTGAAAATTGGTCCCTCGATTGGGTCGGCCTTACACAGCATGATGAGATGAGTGAAGAGGTAAGCGATGATTATCGCGGCCTGAAACGCCGTCGCGATGATTTTATGTCGGGGCCGCGCGCTACCGCTTATTTCGGCAATTACATCGTGCAATTCCATGCGCTCACTGACATCAGTAATACCCATCATGGCGAATTATATTCCTTGCGTTTGGCGCGCCATTGGCAATATCGCAACTGGACATTGCACGGCATCGTGGGAGCCACTTATCGATCGCAACAAATCATGGATTATTATTTTTCCATTGATGAGTCAGAAGCCTCTGAAAAATTTCCGCAAAGCGAGGTGCCTGCTGGCATGGCTTATGTTGTAGAGCTTGGTGTCACTTATCCGCTCAGTGAAAAATGGGTGTTTCGCAGTTTTATCCGGCGTATGGATCTTGAATCGACGGCTATGAGAAGTCCGCTTATCATGGATGATCACGGTGAAGTGATCGCGACCTCAGTCAGTTACGTGTTCTAGCGGCGATGATTATGTCCAGGCTTATTCAAGGAATCAGGATTGCGCTTCTGTTGCTAGTAACAACCGGAGCGCTCGCCGCTGATAACACTTCTGCTACCACCACTCCGGAACCAGCGAGTTTGCTACTAACTCCTGCACGTTGTGTGGCGTTGCACCAGGGGCAAGTCTGTTATCAGCGGGTGCAAATTTCATGGAGCAGTTTTGCTGCGGGAAACTATTGTTTGTTTCAAGAGGCAACACCACAACCACTGTATTGCTGGCAAGAACAAACACAGGGCACATTTGTGTATGAATTTGCCAGTGACTCATCGCTTTTGTTGCAATTAAAAAATATACAGCAACAGGTCGTTGCTGAATCCACTATGGAGGTAGCCTGGGTTTATAAGGCCAACACCCGCCGTAAAACCCATTGGCGATTATTTTAATGACGACAATTAATGAATTTACTGAAGCGCTGGATAGTAAATCCTCCGCTGCCAACATTTTATTGGTAGAAGACGATGCCTCACTTGCCGAGTGGATTCAGCAATATTTGCAGGGGCACGAATATCAATTGCGCCATCTTGCGCGCGGTGATTTGGTTATCGCCGAAGTACAGCAACACAAGCCCGATTTAATTATTCTGGATGTGATGTTACCGGGCAAAAATGGCTTTGATATTTGTCGCGAGCTGCGCGCATTTTATAACGGTCCGATTTTGATGCTGACCGCACTCAACGAAGAAACTGATGAAGTATTGGGTTTGGAGTTGGGGGCTAACGACTATTTAAACAAACCGGTGCGGCCGCGTGTGTTGCTTGCGCGCATTAAAGCCCTGCTGCGACGTGAGCCGCAAGAACAACAGCAAGAACAACCGGAAGGGCATTTACAGTTCGGCCAATTAAAAATACTGCGCGATGCCAAAACAGTATTTTATCGCGAACAATTAGTGCCACTCACGGCGAATGAATTTGACGTGCTTTGGTTACTGGCAAGCAGCGCCGGGCAAGTTATTAGCCGCGATCAATTAGTGATTCAGTTACGCGGTTTTGAATACGATGGTTTTGATCGCTCCATTGATATTCGTGTATCGCGTCTGCGTAAAAAATTGCTCGATAATGCCGAGCAGCCTTACCGGATTAAAACTGTATGGGCGCGCGGTTATTTATTTTCCCCCGAAGCCTGGGATTAATTCGTGAAGCGTTTGACTCTCTCGTTGCTCATTGTTGTTGTGTCGGCGGTAATTGGACTGGGATGGGGTATAGACCAATGGTACAACGACCAGGAGCCCTCCACAGAAGATGCATCCTTAATCGCTTATAAAACCGTTGGGCGTGAGCTGGCGATTTTGTTGGACCAGCAAGGTGTTCAAATCGAATGGGATGACTGGCTCGCATTTTCCACTATGCATCCGCAAGTTATTCCCTATCGCGAATTTCCATTACCGCAAAACCTGCAAAAAAATTTCGAAAAAGGCGAAGCATTGCTGCTGGAGTCGGGCGATCAGCTCAGCCTGAATTATTATCTTGCCAGCCAGGATCAAGTGCTTTCACTCACGCTCCCCGACGAGTTGCGCCAGGATTCACCCGGTTGGTTAAATTGGTTGCTGACCTTTTTATTTTATGGCGGCGTGATTTTGGTGGTGCTTATTTGGCTCTACCCATTATTGCGTCGATTATCGTTATTGCGCCGTACTGCCCAGGAATTTGGTGCGGGAAATTTGCAGGCGCGCATTGCCAGCGATAAAAACTCCTACATCAGCAGTATTGAGTTGGAGTTTAATCGCATGGCACAACGCATCGAACAATTGATTGCCGATAATAAATTGCTGTCGCGCGGCCTATCGCACGACCTGCGCACACCCTTGGCGCGTTTGCGTTTTGGCCTGGATGTATTGGGTGAAGCAGAATTGCCGCCCATGCAACAGCAACAACTTGCCCATTTGAATCGCGATTTGGCGGCGATGGAATCACTAGTGGAAGCGTTACTCAATTACGCGCGCATGGATCAGGCGCAAATTGCTTTTTCTCCACGTGAATTAATTCTCAGTGACTTTGTACGGCGATTGCAGCGGGAGTTTTATATCGACCAGGTTGAGCTTGGGGTTAGCGATGATGCTGAAAAAATGTCTGTCAGTGTCGATCCGGATTATCTCGCCATGCTAATCCACAACCTGGTACAAAATGCGTTGCGCTACGGTAGGGGCACAGTGCGTGTATCAATAGCGCTTGCCGGGAATTTGTTAATCCTGAATGTCGAGGATAATGGCCCCGGCATACCTGAAAGTGAGCGTCAGAAAGTATTGCAGCCGTTTTATCGCAGTAGCCAGCTCCAGAGTACGGAAGACCGGCGCGGCTACGGTTTGGGTCTGGCGGTGGTTGAGCGTATTGTGCAGTGGCATTCGGCCCGGTTGGCACTGGGGCAATCTTCTTCGCTTGGCGGGCTCGACGTCTCAGTCGCCTTTCCTGTTTCATCTCCGCGTTAATTTTTCGACAGACAACGTTGTCGGTTGTTTTTACAGTTCTCTCTCCTCTCACTATTTGGATGTGACGCAAATCACTGTTTTTATTGAATCTTCCCAAAATGGTGCAGAAATTGCTGATTTACGCGCAACCGTAATGACCACAACTTTCTAAAATAACTTCTCTTACATACAAATACGATAAATACGGTGTGAGACTAGCTAATCAACCAAAAAGGTATTTCTGTGATTAAACAATTAATGAAAACGGCAGCAATGGTGTTGGCCATGGCTTCCAGCAGTGCTTTTGCGTTGCCAGTGGATTTGGGTAATGCCAGCAATTACACGTTGCTGTCGCACGGTACTAATATCTGGTACGGCCAACCACTGTACGGCAACCTTGAATTGGGTTCTGAAGCGGAAATTTACGGCAACGTCGGTGTGCGCAATACACTGAATATGGCGCACGGCTCGGTAATTCATGGTGATGCGGATTTTGGTTCTCTGACCCAAAATCCCGGTGCAAGTATCGATGGTGCGGCAACCGTGCAGAACGCTGCATTTTGGGATGCGCTTTACGCCGATCTTAAAGGCGCATCGCAATCTGCAAAAGCATTGACGGGCGTGAATGCGGGTTACGTCAATACCACGCAAACATTTAATCGCCAGGGTGATGTATCAGTATTCAATATTCTTGGTTTGAATTTGAGTGCAGGTAAAAGCCTGACTTTAAAAGGCAACGCTGACGATGTGTTTATTGTAAACGTCGATTATTTTGGTTTTATGCTGGGCGGTGGTGCTTCCATTATTCTCGATGGTGTTTCTGCTGAAAACGTATTATTCAATGTGTTCGGTGAATTGAATAAAGGGCATGTGAATGTTGCTGCGGGAAGCATGCAGGGCACCTACATTGCACCGGATGGTTATTTCCAATTGGGTGATGGTTTGAGCCTGGATGGTGTTCGTTTTTTAGGTGCAGGTATTTCCGGTAATTTACAAACAGTACATGGCATTAAAACGCCTCCGACTGAAGTGCCGGAACCTTCGGCGCTATTACTGTTAGGATTGGGATTGATTAGCCTGAGCATGGTTCGTCGTCGCGTTTAATCCGCCTGGCAAATAAAGAGTGTTTGAAAAAAGCGAAGTTTGATTAGGTCAAACTTCGCTTTTTTTATGGAGTGATAGTTATAGTCATTCAACCCATATTGATCTTTATTAATATTTTCCTCGACAAGTTAACAGATATTAACTGGGGGAGTTGATCGCGTTCTCCTAGACTGCATGACATTAAAAATAATGCAGGATAATAACAATGAACGCTGACCGGTTTTATGAAATAGATTTATTGCGTTTTATTTCCGCGGTGATGGTGGTGATATTTCACTACACATTTGTCGGTTATATGTTGGGTTATGCACCCGCGCCACGCACAGATGAGCTCGGCATTTATTCTCGCTATTTGTATCAAGGGATTAATTTCTTTTTTGTCATCAGCGGTTTTGTGATTTTGCTAAGTGCGCGCGATGGCAAGCCCCGCGAGTTTTTCATTTCCCGTGCACTGCGTCTTTATCCTGCTTATTGGTGTGGTGTACTGCTTACATCCCTGGCAATCATCACTTTTCAGCAAACGCAATTCCAATTCAATTGGTCGCAGTTTTTGATTAATTTAACCTTGTTGCAGGGTGGCTTTGGTGTGGCACCACTGGAAAGTGCTTACTGGACGCTATGGGTAGAGTTGAAATTTTATGCATTGATTCTGGTGTTGGTGTGGTTAAAACTGCTGCGCTTTGTGCCTTGGTTGTGTGCGTTTGTATTGGCGATATCTATCATCGGGTTAAACACTTCTTATGCGCAATCACTCGATCCTTTTGTTAGTGGCTTTCCACATTGGTGGGGTTATTTTGCCTGTGGCTGTATTTTTTATTTAATTAAAACGCGCGGATTTTGTTGGCAGTATGGTTTACTGATGTTGCTGGGAATAATCTTTTGTGTGCGTCAGCCGCAAGTGTTTAGCAGCATGATGAAAGGCTGGTATGGCGTTGAGTTTAATGCGTGGGTATTGGTTATTTCAAATCTGGTATTTTTTGCGTTAATGAGTGTAATCGCTTTGCGTAAAACCGGATTATTGCGCAGCCGCTATTTTTATTATGCCGGTGTGCTGACTTATCCGCTGTATTTACTGCACCAGAATATTGGCTACATGTTCTTTAATGTTTTACACCAACATCTATCGGGGTATTGGTTAATTATATTAACCATTGCATTCTTTTTGGTGGCCGCCTGGTTGGTGCATATCCTGGTGGAAAAACCATTGCAACAACCATTAAAGCGCCTGTTGTTATTTGTTACCCGCGCTCCCGCTGCAAAGCCCTATGCCGAACAGGCATAGGGCGATGGTTTATTGTTCAACCGGCGTGCTTGGGTGATTGCCCCATTCTGCCCAGGAACCATGATAACCACGAATATTTAATCCCACGGCTTTGCCCACCAAATAAGTAAAGCCGGAACGATGGTGCCCCTGGCAATGGGTGACAATACGTTTGTTGGCAGTCAATCCCAATGCAGCGAGATATTCGCGCGCATCACTGCGAATACGTAACGCATTATTCGGGTCCATTAAATTCGTCCACTCACAATTGATTGCACCGGGGATATGGCCATTTTTTTGCGCAGTCACTCGTTCGCCTGAATATTCTTGCGGGCTGCGTGCGTCCCATACTACAAAGTCTGCACGATCCAATTCACCGATAATATCGGGAATTTCAATAACCACTTTTGGATCAATTTTTACGTTAACAGTGCTCGGTGTGACGACGGGAATTTCTTGTGTCAACGATTGCCCTGACGCGATCCACGCATGCAAACCGCCATTTAAATAGGAATAATGTTTGTGGCCAATGGCATCCAGTGTCCAGATCATTCGCCCGGCCCAGCCACCACCTTCATCGTCGTAAACAACAACGTGAGTGTCGGGCGTTAAACCCAAAAATGAAAACACGCGATTCAATTTTTCTACCGGTGCAATTTTGCCCGGCACTGGCTGTTCAGCCACTAGAATTTTGTGTGGTGGTACATGAATCGCACCATCGATATGGCCGCGCAAATAAGTAGGTTCGGCGCACATATCAATAATCAATAATTTGCTCGTAGGCTGTGCAAGTAACGCCGCGAGCTGTGTGGGTTCAATCACAAAGGGTAAGGCCATGGGGTGCTCCTTATGAAATTAAAATCGGTGCGCTTTTTTTAACTATTTTCATTCAATGTACGCAAAATATAACGATAAGAACTCATTCTGGTTTCGCTAATCCGGCCATCATCCCGTGCTTTTAAAATCGCACAGCCGGGTTCGTGGCGGTGCGAGCAATCGCGAAACTTACAGTGGCCAATAAATGGTTTGAATTCGATAAAGCCTTCCAGTACTTCATCTTCTTCCATATGCCACAAACCAAATTCGCGAATACCGGGCGAGTCAATTAAATGGCCGCCGGCTGGAAAATGTAACAGCATGGCGCTGGTCGTCGTGTGCGTGCCTTGCTGGCGTTCGGATAAATCACCTACACGCAAATTGGATTCAGGCAGAAGTGCATTAATTAACGATGATTTACCCACGCCTGACTGGCCCACAAATACACTGGTGTAATCTTTCAGATATTCGCGTAGTTCATCCAAACCGTGATCAGTTTTGGTTGAAACCATCAGTACCTTGTAACCCAATTCGCGATAGGTATTTTCCAGATAAGAAACTTTTTCGCGCGTTGTATCATCGATGCGATCGATTTTATTAATTACTAACACAGGTTCTATTTCAATTGCGTTAGCGGCGACCAAATAGCGATCAATTAAATTGGCGTGGGGTTCGGGATAGGGCGCGACCACAATCATAATGCGATCAATATTCGCCGCCACCGTTTTCATATCACCGTGCGGGTCGGGGCGTTGTAATGCTGAATCGCGCGGCATTACCGCGACCACAACCCCGGTTGGATTGCCCGCGCGCCAAGCCACCCTATCGCCCGTTACTAACGAGCCCAGGTTGCTGCGAAAGTGGCAGCGCTGGTGCTGGCCGGCATTTTCGCCCTCAGTGGATTCCACCACGACCTGAGTACCGAAATGGGTGATGATCAACCCGTGCTGCTCCGGACCCAATTCGGTGTCATTTAAATGCTCGTCAGCCAATTGATCGCGTTTTGCCGCGCGGGCGCTGCGTTCTTCCTGGATTTTGTCGATGCGCCATTGCTGGCGGCGGGTGAGTTTACGTTTGGACATGCGTGGTTTTTCAGGTCTCGATTGGCTAGCGGGCGATTTATGGTTTAGTCTGGCAAACATTGTGCCTGATTTATGAGGAATAACCTATGACAACTCCAACCCCGAATGAAAACAACCTGATCTGGATCGATCTGGAAATGACTGGCCTTGATCCCGATACTGACGTAATCATCGAAATCGCCACCATCGTCACCGATGCCGACCTCAACATCCTCGCTGAGGGTCCGGTATTTGCCGTTCACCAGCCTGACAGCATCATGCTCAATATGGACGAATGGAACACCAATCAGCACGGTAAATCCGGCCTCACCCAGCGTGTGCGCGATAGCAAAATCAGCGCTGAGCAAGCGGAAGCCGAAACCATTAAATTTCTGGAGCAATGGGTTCCCAAAGGTAAATCACCGATCAGCGGAAACTCCATCTGCCAGGACCGCCGCTTTTTAGTGCGCGGTATGCCAACGCTGGAGGCCTATTTCCACTATCGCAATCTGGATGTAAGCACGGTAAAAGAACTGGCTCGCCGCTGGCGCCCCGATGTAATCGCCGGTGTAAAAAAATCCGGCGCGCATTTAGCGTTGGATGACATTAAAGACTCAATTGCAGAGTTGCAGCATTATCGCGCAACGTTTTTTAAGATGGATTAATAGTTTTTAAAGTAGTGCAAAGGCGGCTTTTGAGTCGCCTTTTTTTAAGTGGTTATCAGGTTTTAATGGAATGAAATTGTCGTTTATTGTTGCCGTTACATTAATTTTCGCTGGCGCATTTCTTCATTGGCTTTCCTCACTTAATCATTCTGTTTTTCTATTTATTAATTCGTTATTTCCGAATGCCAATTTCTGGAAAGCTATTACAACGTTAGGTGATGGTGCTTTTGCAGGCTGCATATTTTATTTAATATTTCGTAAACAAACTGATTTGCTAGCGAAAGGATTAATTGGTGCGATGCTGGGGTTGGCGGCATCTGAAGGGCTTAAACGATTATTTGCAATTCCGCGACCTGAGCATTCCTCAGATTTTGAAAGTAGCTTTCATCTTCTAACCGAAAGTATGGCGGCAACTAATTATTCAATGCCATCGGGTCATATCGTTACTGCATTTTTATTGGGAACATTTTTGTTGCGGTATTTGCGGCTAAATGTGTTTGGCCAATTAGTGTTGGTTGCATTGATGGCTACGATTGCAGTATCGAGAATTGCACTTGGAGTGCATTGGCCAGCAGATGTATTTGTGGGAGCGGGGCTAGGTATTTTGATTGCCGTTATGTGTGGACGATTACCTATAGTTGTGTGTAGTCAGCGATGTATTGTAACTACACACATACTTTATTTTCCGTTCGCCTTGTATGCAGTTTATAAATATATTGTGATGGTCATTGTTGCCTGAAATCGTTTAGGTCGAGTTTTTTAGGCGGCGCAGGAAAAACAATTACGCAGATTATGTAAGCGATAATCAGCGTACCGCCTGTAAAGAGCGTTATTAATACCCACAGCCAGCGGATTTTGCTGGCGGGCCAATCAATAAATTCAGCGAAGCCACCGCAAACGCCGGCAATAACTTTGTTGTTTGAGCGAGCGAGTTTTTTATTGTTCATAAGAGTCCTTGATTTTTATATCCAGATTGAGTGGGTATGTTAGATTATTGCGTTTTCTTGTGTCAGAGTAAATTTTTAACGATTTAATTTTTGTTATTTCCGCACTCCTCCACCAACAAATCAATAAACGCTCGCGTTTTCGGCGCGAGGATTCTTGCGTGCGGATACAACACTGAAAAACTGCGCGAAGCGCCGCGATACGGTGTCAGTACTTCCACCAAATTACTATATTGCTTTTGTGCAGCGATAAAGTCGTAAGTTTGTACAAGGCCGCCGCCGGCTGCGGCGTAGGTTATGCAACCGAGGACATCGCCGGTAATGTGAATGCTGCTATGAATATCAAGTGTGATTTCTTCGCCATCGCAATGGAAAGTCCAGTGCATGGGTTTGCCGGTGGCGGGCATGATGAAGTGAATGCAATCGTGTTGTGTTAAATCATCCAATGTTTGCGGTGTGCCGCGTTGCGCTAAATATTCCGGTGCGGCGTAAATACCGAGTTGCGCATCTTCCAATTTACGCGCAATTAAGCGCGAATCTTTTGGTTGGCCTAAGCGAATGGCGAGGTCATAACCTTCTTCGATGAAATCGATATTGCGATTGGAGATATTAATTTCCAATGCAACGTCCGGATAACGTTGGTGATATTTGTGGATCACCGGCATCACCCGGCAATGGCCATACGTAGTGGGTACGCTGATACGCAATGTGCCGCGCGGTGTGTTCAGGCCACCGGTCAGTAAGCGCTCGGCGGCTTCCAGTTGCTGCAATGCGCGAATGCATTCGTCGTAATACAGTTTGCCTTCATCGGTGAGGCGAATATGGCGAGTGGAGCGCGCAAATAACCGCACGCCCATACGGCTTTCAATGCGTGCTATGGAGCGGCTCACGGCGGCGGGAGTGATGCCCAGCGCTATTGCTGTTGCAGAAAAACTTTCCAGCTCGGCGGACTTACAGAAAATCTGGATGCTGCCCAGATTGTTGCTGTAGAACTTTCGATCCATTTGTTACACCAGGTTAATAATGAAGTGATCGGCTGAATCTACAACATATAAATCCACATCGCTAGAGTGGCAACTATAGGTAGTGAATGATGCGTGTGGCGCGAATTTACTGCATATGAACTCGGGTGTTGTTCCATTGTCGATTAATTACATTGAGTGACGGAATAACAGGTTTATTTATGTGGAGGTTGTTATGGCAAATTCATGGTTATCAAAGGCGCGGCAATTATTTGCGGCTGTTCTTGTTGTGGGCGTGGCAAGTGTTGCAGCAGTGAATGCGTTAGCAGCGGATAGCAAAGACAAGGTGTTGGTGGTGGTATCGAGTGTGAGTGAAATTTCACTGCAAGAGGGTAAAATCTATCCCACCGGGTATTTCCTCAATGAATTGACAGTTCCCGTAAAAGCGCTGATTGCAGCGGGATATGAGCCGGTATTCGCGAATCCGAAAGGGAATGCTGCGAATTGGGATGTACATTCGCTGGATGCAAAGTTCTTCGGCGGTAATAAACAATCACTGGAGCAAATGAAAAGTTTTGCCCAAAGCTTACCGGGTTTGAAAAAGCCACTCAGCTTTGCGCAAGTGTTAAAGCAAGGTACTGCTAGTTATAGCGGTGTTTTCGTTCCCGGTGGTCATGCGCCCCTTGGCGATTTAACGACAAATGTTGAACTGGGTAAGTTGTTGCGTGAGTTTCATGTGGCAAATAAGCCGACTGCACTGATTTGCCATGGCCCGGTTGCATTGCTGTCGGCGCTACCGGATGCGCAGGCATTCGCTACCGCTGCCGCAACCGGTGATGCGGCAGCGCTTGAACGCGCTAGTAAAAATTGGCCTTACGCTGGCTATCGCATGACCGTATTTGGCACCGCGGAAGAGCGTATGGCAGAGCAATCCCAACTCAATGGAAAAGTACTTTTTTACCCGGCGGAAGCCTTGGCAGAAGCGGGTGGGATTGTTGAATCCGGAAAATCCTGGCAGAACCATGTGGTGAAAGATCGAGAGCTAATTACCGGTCGCCAGCCGTTTTCTGATGAAGAGTTTACGGCAGTATTTATCGAGGCATTGAACGCGCAGAAAGCCCCTTAATCATTCTTTACCCTTTCCTGTCTTGAGCACCGGATTATTAATCCGGTGTTTTTTTATCCTGTTCCGCTTATGGCCCTTATCGATGCTGGATATTTTCCCGGCAACCCCTTCGCCATTGGGCGGTTTCCCTGTTGGTTATACAAAAAGCGTATAACCCCTATCTTATGGTCAGATTGACAATACTTAAGCGCCAACTTAGCATGGCGACATGTGCATTAGTTCACTAGTGTGCAAGTTGGGTGTGGTCCAGTGTGCACTGGGAGATACACCCGAGTCCTGGTGCGCATGCACTGGTCAGATCTTCGCCACCTAATCATAAATTTAAGAAGGGGTAGTTCATGAGTTATCAAAGCAACAATAAAACTGCACAATTACACGAGGGAATCCAGTTTAAAAAATCCATGTTGGCGCTGTGCGTAATGGCATTAAGTGCGCCTTCATTCGCACAAACAGCAGCGACTGAAAATACTTCTGCAACCGAAAATGTTGAGGAAATTGTTGTTAGCGGTATGCGTCAAAGCTTGCAAAATGCACAAGATGTGAAACGTAATGCGTCAACCTTTGTTGATTCCGTTACTGCATCTGACATTGGTGCTTTACCCGATCGCTCAGTACTTGAAGCCTTACAGCGTGTTCCTGGTGTTTCGATTGAACGTTTCGCCGCTGTGGATGATCCTGACCATATGTCTGCTGAAGGCTCCGGTGCGGTAATCCGTGGTATGACCGCAACCCGTTCTGAATTCAATGGCCGCGATTCGTTCACTGCAAACTCTGGTCGCGGTTTGTCATTCCAGGACGTTTCTCCTGAAATGATGGCGGGTGTAGATGTTTATAAAAACCAAACCGCTGACATGATTGAAGGTGGTATCGGTGGCACTGTAAGTTTGCGTACCCGTAAGCCATTCGACCAGGAAGGCATGATGACTGCCTTCAGTGCAGAGGCTACTTACGGTGATCTTTCTGAGGAAACCAAGCCAACTATTTCCGGCTTATTCAGCAATCGTTGGGAAACAGATGCGGGCGAATTTGGTTTCTTGTTCAATGCTGTAAAGTCAGAAATGACTACAGAAAACCATAATATCCAGGCCGATGCTTACAAACGTTATATCCCCTGTTGGCTGCCAGGTGCTGAAGCATTTGATAAACGTGCTGAGGGTGTAGCCTGCCCGGGTATGACAACGACAGACTACAAAACCTACGGTGAAGTCTGGATGCCTTCTGCTATGAACTTCCTGGTAAAAGAAGATCAGCGTGAGCGTGAAGGTATTAATACTTCTTTCCAATGGAAAGATACGGATGACAAATTCCTGGTAACCACTGAATACATCCGCTCCAACTCCAAGCTGGATTGGTGGGAAGACGCCATGAAGTACCAGGGCGGATACAAAGACAGCGACCGTCGCATTCGCCCTTATGGCGACTCGGAATTTTTATTTGATGACAGCGGTCGTTTCTTGGCGGGAAGCATGGCTGACGGTAATGATCGTTGGGCAACTTATCATGGTCGTTATCATTTGGATGCGGACGGTAAAAAGGTTTGGGATGAGCCCAGAGGGCTTCGTTACCCAATGACCTGGGGGAATAGCAATCCGGTCTCAATGCCACAATTTGGTCAAAAATTCCAGGTTGATACTCGCGGCGTAGCCGGTGAGACCCTCGTAGAAGATTTTACGGCGAATGTTAAGTGGACGCCGGATGATAGCTGGACGTTTGAGCTTGATTTGCAGCATGTTAAGGCCGAAACCAGCAATGATGACCTGGTGCTTCATTTGGGTGTAGCGGGTCTGCAGGAAGTTGATCTTCGTGGTAGCACACCAACTATGAAGTTAACCGAGCCATGGGGCGGTGTTCGAGATGCCAATCGTGACAAGTGGTTGGCTGCATTCACAAACGTGCCTGGTTTCAGTAATGATCCTGCGGGCGACACAAATTACTTTACTGATCCGACCAGTTATTGGTGGCGTTCGGGTATGAGTCACTATGAGCGCTCGGAAGGTGATTCCAATGCAGTACGCTTTGATGTGAGTCATCAATTTGAAGACTTGGGCCCATTACGTGAAATCAAGGCTGGTGTGCGTCGCGCAGAGCGCGAGCAAACTGTTCGTTCCACTAGCTGGGGATGGGGAGCTATTGCTCCTGAGTATTCAGAGGGGGCGCTTTATGTCGATCACACGCCTGATCAAGCGGATTGGGTGCAGGTCAATGATTGGAGTAACTTCCATCGTGGTGGTGTAATGAGCATTGAGGGCGGCAACAAGTTGCTCGGCATCAAGCGAAGTGTTGTACAAAATATTCGCGACAATCGTTTGTGCGAAGGTGACGTAGGTTTCCCTGAGTTATCTGACAACGGCACTTATGAGCCTTATCACTGCCGTGAAAATAATGACGCCGAGTATGGTTTGTTCCAGCCTAACGATTTGGCGATTACTGAAGAAATTAACAGTGCTGCATTCGTGCGCGCCGACTTCGGATTTGATGATTTGAAGTTCCCAATTGCGGGTAACGTCGGTGTTCGTTATATCAAGTTGGAGCGTGAATCAACGGGATATGTAACAACTGCAGAGTTGGACAAAAATTATAATCCTGACGTGAATTCACCACCAGCAGGAGTTTCCTTGCCGTTAACCTCGGCGAAACTCGTAAGTTACATGAATGGCAAAATCCAGGATGGTACTTATTCGGATGTTGCGGCTTTCATGAAAGGAGAAGGTGACTGGGTAAGCCAAGGTTATAACTGGCTCAGTGATGCGGACCGTCGATATGGTGATACCAACTCTGGCTGGTCGACAGCGAAGTCAGGCTATGACGCATTTTTACCAAGCTTAAACTTGAAAATGGAAATTTCAGATCAATTGTTAGGGCGCTTTGCCTATGCAAAAGCAGTGGCTTACCCGGATATGGGTGATGTGCGTAACAATGTCAAAATGAGTACGGATCAATACGAAGTTACTTATGATCCTTACGAAGTAATTGAAAATGGTGAAACGGTAATTGTGAATGTGCCTAACTCCATGAAGATTGACGAGTGGCGCGGCTCAGGTGGAAACACTTACCTGAAGCCCATGGAGTCAGATCAATACGATGTTTCATTAGAATGGTACTTCGCTCCGACAGGCTCATTGACTTCAACCTTGTTCTACAAAGATTTGAAAAATTTCTTTGTGCAAGGTTCTATGCCGCAACAAATTCCTAACCCCATTTATCCCGATGAAGTACGCACGGTTGAAGTAACCACTACACGTAATGGTGGTGAAGGTGAAATGTACGGTTACGAATTGGCCTATCAACAATTCTTTGATTTCCTCCCATCTCCATGGGATGGTTTGGGGGTTCAAGGTACTTTCACTAAAATCAAATCTTCCGGTGTTCCACACAACGAAGTAGATTATGAAAATACTGATTGGGCTAACGGTGGTGAGAATGACACAGGCGCACGGGTAAACCTGAACAATGTGCCACTGCAAGGTCAATCAGAGGAAACTGTAAACTTCACCTTGATGTACGAAAAATATGATTGGCAACTCCGTGCGGCTTACAACTGGCGTTCAAAATATTTGCTGACCACTCGTGACGTAATTTCAAAATACCCACTGTGGTCTGATGATATTGGAATGCTGGATGCGTCGATCATGTACAACATCAACGACAACATCACTGTTGGCCTGCAAGGTACCAACTTAACTAACGAGCAAACCAAAACGTTGGCAATCCTCAACGATGAAGGCATGACCGCTGGCCGTAGCTGGTTCGTTATGGATCGTCGCTACACATTGTCATTGCGCGCGAAGTTCTAATCGTTTGTGATGGCTCTGAAAAAGCGCACAGTGAAAACTGTGCGCTTTTTTTTGTTTGGTAATTTCGCCACGTTCATTTCCACTTCAGGGCTCTCTACAATAGGCTTGCGATTTCAGGCATTTGGATTTTTATAGAATATTGAGAGAATTGGTTGTTTTCCCACAAGCGTCGGCATAATATGCTGACGCGTTAATTGTTAATTTTGCATGGAGCGGCATTGTTTTTTTGAATTTATTTATTGAATAGATCGTTAGCTGTGAATGGCTAAGGCTTTATAGAGAAAATAAAATTCAACTGTCCTATCATTTTTTCTTGTCATTTCAGCATTATTTCCTGTTAGCACCCTGTTGAACTGTTAGCTTCGGTTCGGCCTTGTTTGATTTTTGTTAAAATCCCTCGTTAATGTTATTAATTTTCAGTATTCATACTGGAAAAGATTTTTGCCATTCAGGAAGAAGAATGTATGGAATTAAATTGGAGATCCACCAATAACAAAAAATTAGCCGCTGAAAGCGCCGTTAACGTGGCAAGATTTTCTACCGGTTCCTTAAGTTTGCTTTTGCTTACATATATTTTTGTGTTGGTAATGCCTCTATTGGCCAGTGAGTCTGCTATCGCCGCACCGGGTATTACTTCCGTCGTCATGGTGGCGCCACTTGAAAATGGCAAAAAAGTGAGTTACGGCGGGGAAGAGATAGATATCAATCTGTCGATTGATTTAGGGGGTGCTTCTTCTGCCTATCTGCGTTATCAATTGTGGGAACAACTTAACGGAGGCGCCTGGGTACAAATTAATCCAAGTGGCAATCATCGAAAAATCAGTTTCTATTTTGAAAACGATTTGCGTCTTTGGTTTTCCCAGCGATCAAAACCTGTTGCTCCAGGTCTTTACAAATACAGGGTCCACATAGTTGATGATTCCAGTGGTGCTAACCCATGGAGTTCTGGAGTTGAATCTGATCTGGTGGAGGTTAAGGCACCTCGAAAAGCACCCTCATTTGCGCCTGCATATTTTCAATTTTATCCACCGTTTTACTATTCAAACCTTTACCTTATCGAAGAGCCTGGTCGTTTTGTGTATAAAACAGAGGACTATGCTCTGAAGTTTTCATGGGGGCAGGTGAATAACGATGTTGCTGTCGCCGATCTTTATTACGAGTTCTCTTATCGTTTAGTTAATTCAAGTGCATGGACTATAGAAAACGTTGCGGCCCATAATATAGATGCATATCAATGGTATCCGAGAAGGAGTAATGAAGCATATGGAGTTCGTGATTTACAAACTTATGAGTTTTCAGTAAGGGCGTGTAATTCTATTGGGTGTAGCCCTTCTCGCCTGTTTTCAAAGCCTGTTATTCTTGATTATCCCGAGATTGCATCATCGGTATTGAATGCTGAGCTTTCATTTGATGTATTTGATGCTCCAAATAATAAAATATATCGACAAAATTATTGTTTTGCGGACCCTGTTACCAGAAGGTGCAGCGCTAACCTTGTAAGAATTAATGCATCAGCTACTGGCTTGAATGGCGCAGGCAGTATATCTCTATACCATAAAGGTAATGAAATTAAGTCAGCGAATGGAAGCATGCCCACGTTGAGCTTTTCTATTGAGAAAACAGATTTTGAAATCGGATCATATTCCTATGATTTGACTGGTGCTGGAAATGCGGCTGGTATTCGATTGCGAAAGCGGTTCCATGTATTTGTTCCTGTTAGCGGTAGTATAAATTCATCCTCGTGTGTCATGAGTCTTCAGCATGAAAGTTGTCTATCAATAGTTAATGTTGCATGGAGTGGTGTTTATCCAGTTTGCTTATACCAAACAACAAATGGTCAACGTACAGAAATTGAATGCTTTGCTAGCAATAACGGTACAAAACAGTTGCAGGTGCCTATAACGGTTGATGTTTCAAAACTTGAGCTTGAAGCGAATGAACCTGCAGGAAAACGTGTGTTCGCCTCCAGTAATATTCTGGCCTCATATGATGCTATCACCCTGGTAACCACGCCGGAGCGTTGCGACATTCTCAGGCCCGCGACTACCTGCAATGCCACCATAACCTGGTCTGCTATCAATGGCTATGTTCCTTGTTTGTATCAAGATAATGTCAAAACGGTTTGCTCTAATAATGGCAGTATCAATATTCCGCTTCATGCGTTATCGACAACCTTTACCTTAAAAGATGAGGGGGGGGCGAATGCAAAAGTGCTGGTAAGAAAAACTGTTCGTGCGATGCGACCTCCAACAGGGAAGCTTGAATTGGCACCGGGTGCGGCCAACCCTTGTATCCCTATCAATGGTGCCACCTGTGAAGTACCAATTAAAGTGCAGCATGTTGGTGGTCATATGGGTATTACCCTTTACAAGGATGATGTGGCCTGGGGAAATCTTGGAACATCTGCGGAAACTACGCCATTTATAAGCACAGCAACCCTGCCCGTAGATGCAGCAGGAACCAAATACTCCTTGAAGGCTAACTACGATGGTGCGTTATATGAGTTTGCTAAAATATTTTTATATCCGTCAACATACACTAATCAGGGATATTCGCTCACCTCTCCATTAACAGAATGTACTTATAATCCGTTAGCAGATAGTGGTTGTGATCTAAAAGTGTCATGGACGATACCGGCTTCAGGTGCCTGTATCTTTTTAGTGGGAAGTCAAACAGGGTTTTGTCCTGATTCGACGATGATGAATGGCACCACTACCATCAAGCGCGCTGAAGGTGATTATTTATATCAATTAAGAAAAACCAGTTCACCCAATTCCGAGTTGATAGCGCAAGTATACCTGAAGTCCAGACAAAGCCAGGCTGCAAAATTGTATGTGTACTCCCATGGCTGTAACACTGACCAATGTCTGGTGAATTTAAATATATTCACAAGCTATTCGGGGAACGTCTGTTTGTATGATAACGGCGTCAAAATTCCATCCTTGTGTGGCCTGAATGGAAACAACAACTTCCACAATTTAAAAGTTGCCGGTGGAAATCATACGTTTCAACTGTACCTTGTTCCCGCTGAGGAAAATCAGAAAATTCTTCTGGATGAAAAGCTGGTTAAACTGCACGAACCATCGGTACCTTATAAAGACCTTGTGGTTTCCCAATGTCATTATTCAGGTCCTATCTGCTCTGTTAATGTGAGTTGGTATTCGTATTTATTAAATACATGTATCTACTCGAAAAAAAGCAGTCAGGCAATTTATTGTGAGAGTGGTGAGGGGGCTCACAGTGTTACCTTTGATGTTACGCAAAATACCGGTAACGAGTTTGAGCTTCGCAATCAGACGTATGATGATCCAACGGTGTTGGCTACGTTTGTAGTAGGACGCACTGTTTCCAGTGGGAGTTCCGCTAGCAGTGGAACCAATTCATCTGCAAGTTCTTCAGGTGGCTCATCAAGCAGCGCAGCAAATCTATTTAATTTTGATGCAGAAGCGCCTGATGAATTTAAATCACTTTCAGGCGCTTCAAATCTGCCAGGGTTGGGGCAAGGACAATTCGTAGCGGCAACGCAGGGAAATTTAAATGTAAGTAATGGGGCTGCAAATTATTCAATCAATATTGATTTACCTCCCGCTGTTCGAAATCTAAAGCCCCGCTTGGCTCTTACCTATAATAGTCAGTCAGGTAACAAATTAATGGGAGTTGGCTGGGGACTTGCCGGGCTTTCTGCTATTACTCGTTGTAGTCCAAGCTTTGCTACAGAAAAATCTGAAGCGCAAAAATCTAACCCTGTTTACAGTAAAGGTGATCGCTTATGTTTGGATGGTCAAAAACTGGTTGTTGCCACCAGTGCGGCACCTGCATCGAATGATGCATATTGGACAACAGAAACTGAATACAAAACTGAATTGGATAACTTTTCCAAAATCATTGCGCACGGAACAAGTGCCAATGGTGGCCATGGATATTTTAAAGTAACAACGAAAGATGGTCGTGTTCTTACTTACGGTGCCGAGGACGGTGGGCAAAATAGTAAAATTTACGCACCGGGCCAGTCTGGTGGGTCTATTAGCGTATGGGCACTGGATAAGGTAGAAGACATTTACGGGAATAGTTATACCGTTAGCTATGAGAGAAATACGGCAAACGGAGAATATTATCCAGCTCAAATTAATCTCGGGGCCACAGGTGTAGTAATTTTTGATTACCAGGATCGCATCGGCCAAATTCCGTGGGGTTACAACGGCGGTAATAAATATCAACAGACTAAAGTGCTGAGTAAAGTCACTACTTACCTGGGCGCTTCACAATCAGTGCCTATCAAGCAATACGACATTCGCTATAAGGTTAGTCCGACAACTGATCGTGAATTGGTTGATAAAATTTATGAATGTGGGTACGGCATCACTGGATGGCAATGTGCTAACCCTGTGATATTCGATTGGCAGATTGGTGAGCTCGGATTTGATACCGAATCATCCCGGCTGTTGAATGTGGGAGGAGAAATTTCTGCTTTTGAGGATATTAACCATGATGGTTATGTAGATGCGCTGGGTGAAAAAGGAATATTGGCTTGGGGTGAACCATCGGGAGGATTCACTGTTGTAAATTATGATGAAGTGAAGAGTTTTTTATTAATCAATACGCTTGCTGGCAGGGCAGCAATTACAACAAAAGAACGTGAGTCAGGCGATCAGACGTATGTAGATGTATTCCTTTCCAGATTCTCCAAAGCATCAACAAGCTTGTCATTTTCACTTATCGCAAGCTATAAAAAAACCGCGGGTGATGTTCCAGTCATTTTAGTAAATGATTCTAATAACGATGGATTAACGGATCTCATTGTGCAGCCGGTTACCACATACAGTTCAGAGGTTTGGCTGCAGAATTCTGCTGGTGTTTTTGAGAAGAATCCGCAGTCAGGTGAATATATAGGAAAGGGCCGTGAAGTAAGTTACGTTGATTATAATGGTGATCGATTAAAGGACTTAACCTATATTGGAACATTTGAGTCTGGCACAACTGACCCGCAAAACTATCTCCGTGGATTTGAAAATCATGGAGGATTCTTCACGCAATCGCTTGTTCATAAAGTCAGCCCCACTCCCCCGGGAGTTCAATTACCAGGAGCACCGGATTATCGATACGGCCAGGCTCCGGGTTATTGGCACAATTGGGTTGATATAAATGCGGATGGGAATTTGGATCTACTTTATCAGGAGTATGAACGAGATCCTGATTACTCTTATATTCGCTATAAACCAAATTATTGGACCGTACGACTTTCTACTGGAAATAGTGCCGCATTCACATCAATGCCTTTAATAAATACAGCTATTCCAGTAATTCGCCTGGAGCATGCATATAGCCAGTACACATTTATGTACGATTACAATAAAGATGGAATAAGTGAATTTATATTGTTTTCTGGCTCAGGAGCGGAGGGTGGCAGTAGTTCCCCGTCATGGTTTATGCGCGCGTTCTCGCCGAGTTATAAACAAGGAGTGCTAAGCTTCGTTAATTTGGATCTGGATCCGTTACAAAGTAAATTAAATTATTTGGCAGGAGAGCTTACTGCCCCGCGAGCCATTGCGGTCAATCCATTACGCGGTGATGTTAATAATGATGGGTTGATGGATTTGGTGGTTCTTACAAACATTAATAACTACAGTTATTTAGTTCACCACGCCAAGCAACAACAACCAGATTTGCTCAGCAAAATAACGAATGGGTTTGGTGCGATAACAGAGCTATCTTATAGCCCATTAACTAATGCGCTAAATAATGGTGCTCCTTTGTATGCACCGGATGCTGTTGCTCCTGTATTCCCGCTAGGCCCTGTCAATCGTGATATGCAAGTTGTTAAAAAAATATCCGTGTCCAATGGGCAGGGTGGTTTTAACAATACTTACTTCAATTATGTCGGTGGTGTGCAGGATTTATTTCGTGGATTTGGCGGGTTTAAATCAATTACCACAACCAACACATCCACAAATGTAGTGTCCACAACGGAGTATCGTCAGGATTGGCCTTATTCCGGAAAAATTAGAAAGCTAATAATTAGAGATAACAGTGGGAAATTGATCAGTGTTACGGAAAATGCTTATGCGTTGCATTCGGAGAACAAGCGTTTTCCTTATTTGGATTTCTCAATTCAAAAGAATTATGCATTAACTACAACCAGTGAGAATTCCCCAACGGCTGTTAGTAAAGTAATTAATACCTTTGACTACTGTGGTAACTTAAAAGAACAGCGTAGTAAAACGGGCACCGGAATTACTGGTTATGACATTACCGGCGAGCAGAGTAGCCAGTATGTTGTGAATGCCTACGACTACTACGGAACTGTTGATTGCAGCGATGATTTTTTACTTTCTGTTACTCAGGAGTTAGCTAAATCCGGTGGCGGCGATCTAAAGCGCATCGTTACCGAGTTCAAACCTAATGCCCGGCGCGATGTCTGGTCTCGTACAGATTTAAAGGGCGAGTCTATTCAAAAGACGACAATCTACGATTATCAAACGAATGGTGTGGTCAAATCTGTTACTGATAACGCGAAAGATATTGATGGCACTGATGAGCTTGATCGGGTAACAACTTACAGTAATTTTTTAAGCGAATTGTATCCCCAAACAATCACCAACGCCGAAAACCATGCGACATCCATAACTTACGATGAGCGTTTTGGTGCTGTCAAAACGGAATCATTTCTGGGGCAAACGACTACAAATATTTATGACTCATTTGGTCGCTTGCAGAGTCAAACTTCACCAGATAAGACCGTTACGGAAAATGTTGCATTTTATTGCAATAGTTTTTCGCCTGTAGTTTGCCCAACAGAGGCGCATTATGCGGTTGCTGCACGGGTAACAAATGAACGGCAGTCCCATATGCTTGGTGAGCCGTTAAGCATTGTATTTTATGATGCGTTGCAACGCGAAGTGCGCAGTGTGATTTACAGTATTGGTGGCAAAGTCATTAATAAAGTAACTCAATATAATTCGAATGGTTACTTGCATCGCGTATCAGAACCTTATGTAACTAACGGAGTTCTTGCTGATAGCAATGGTGCGATGGCGTGGACCACGTATAGTGATTACGATGCTCTTGGCCGTGCCAACAATATTGTTGGTCCGGATGGTGGTGCTAAAACAATTTCGTATGCAGTCGATGGGTACGGACTTAAGTTTTCAGAAAGCATTCAGGTAATAAAACCGACAGGTGCCTCAGAGATTCAGACTAGCAACAGATGGTTGAACTCATTGGGTCAGGTTACTCGTACAGAAGATGCGCTCTATAACACGGTCACTTACACCTATGATGCGACAGGCAATCTTGAAACAACATTGGTTAACAATAATATTGATACCCAAATTAATATTCACCACGATCTGGCAGGTAATAAAATTTATATCAAGGATCCGGATGCTGGTGTAATCGATTTTAATTTTAATGGATTTGGCGAGCTACGAAAGCAAGTCTGGCAAAAAGGAATAATTGGTGTTGAAAAGTATATTACGTACGATTATGACAAATTGGGGCGCCAGATAAGTCGTATTGATACACCAGCAATCGGTAATAGTATTCCCTACACCTGGGTATGGGATACCCGGCAACAAGGGCAGCTAACTTCTCGTTCTGGCAATGGGTTTCATGAAGAATATTTTTATGACGGTTTCTTTCGCCTTTCTCGCCAGATTGTTACAACCAATGGATTAAGTAATGGCGAATTTGTTTATACCTATGATGATTTCAGTCGCCCCGAAACAGTCAAATATCCCGGCGGTTTTAAAATCCAGCGCGATTACCACGCTGCTGGTTATCAGGTACAAACCCAAGATGTGACATCTGCGATTACGCCTAAAGTTCTTTGGGCGCTAGGAAGCTCAATTGATTCGCGCGGTGCTTTTAATAATCAGTTGTGGGGTAATGGTGTTGTTACCCAAACAGGTTTTGATGTTAATAGCGGACGCCTTGCCAGTATTAAATCGGGTCGTTTGAGTACTACCAATAATTTGAACAGTTTGAAAGGTGATGTTCAAAATCTCAATTACACATTTGATACTCTAGGTAATTTATATTCGCGTACCACTGCGCGCACAGATAGTAATGGCATTACACTGGAAAACATTGCGGAGAATTATGGATACGACAAGCTCAATCGCGTTAAAACTATTACGAGTAGCGGGCTTTTTGGTCGCACGCAAACGTTTGACTACGATACGGGTGGTTTGGGTAATCTGGTTAGCCGTTCCGATGTGCTCACGGGAAGTTCAATCAATAATGATGTAGGCGAACTGAAATACGAACGGGTGCGCAAGGCTGGTATTCACGCTGTCACGTCAGCTGGTGGTGCGTTATATAGCTACGATGATTACGGCAACATGATTATTCGTGGTGGTGAATCAATTCTCTACGACACCTTTAATAAACCCACCCGCCTTGTGGGTGCCTCTATCACCGATTTCTATTACGGCCCGGATCATGAGCTGTATAAAGAAGTGAGCGGCACTAAAACTACTTACAAGCTCGCAGGTGGAATGTATGAAGTGATTGTTGATGGCAATACCACCACACAAAAAAGTTATGTCGATGGTGTGATCCTCAACAACCGTGTAATCACCAGCGGCACAGAGAGTGCGAATGACACTGTGTATTTACATAGTGATCATCTGGGTTCGGTAGAAGCGACTACCAATGCGTTAGGCCAATTTGTTAATCGCATGAGTTTTGGTGCCTGGGGCGAACGTCAGAAATCCGATTGGAAACCGGGTAATCCCACTGAAAATTTCTTAACATCGAATGGATTCACAGGGCACGACCAATTGGATAGCCATAATCTTATTCATATGGGCGGGCGTGTGTATGACCCGAATCTGGGACGATTCCTCAGCGCGGATTTATATGTTCAATCGCCCTATGATTCACAAAGTTATAATCGTTATTCTTATACATTTAATAATCCATTAAGTTATACCGACCCGAGTGGGTATTGGACGCGCAGTAATCAGGGTTCCAGAGACCTTGCTTATGCAATGCAGCAAACAATGGAGATTTGTTGTACTTACGGATATCTAAACTACACCGCGGCTATTGAAATCAACCATGCATTGTTCGTGGAGTATTACCGAGGGGCTTTAGATCGCACCCAAAGCTTCTTTATGGGGCCGGATTATAGTGGGAATAGTTTTTATCAGAATACGGATTTATGCCAAGGTGGTGCGTTGGGGGCATGCCGCGTGGCAACATCTCAAGGCCGGGAACTCTTTCCTGATAATCCCTATGCGCAAGTTGCGGATATGGGGCAATCATTGGAAGATTTTGCAGCTGAGGTTGTTGAGAGGACTGCGACGCGTGGGTTTGGTAATGGTACTACTGCGATAAAGGATGGGAAGAAGGCGCAGGATGCGTTGGAAATCGCTAAAAATAAGCCGAAAATTAATACTCCATATAAACGGCCATCTGGTGCAACCACCAAGGCTCAACGTGAGTCTGTACAGGGAAAGCCTTGTGTGGATTGTGGTAAAACAACGACACGTCAATTTGCTGATCATAAAGATGCTCTTGTCAAAGAATACTATCGAACAGGTAAAATTGATCTGCAAAAAATGAAAAGTGTTGAAGCTGTACAGCCTCATTGCTCTGTGTGTTCCGCACGTCAAGGTGCTGAAATGAGTAGGTATTCCCGTCAACAAAAAGAGGTGCTTGGATTATAATGAAAACTGCTATTGAAGAATTGCAACAAGAAATTTGTCGAAAATTTAATTCCGATTTCATACCGATTTCATCGAACTTAAAAGTAGGAATATCATTAAATATCCGTAACGGAGCTTTACCAATTAATGGATTACGCCATTCACCTGAAGGAGACACAACAGGTTGGTATATATGGGGTGGTGAAGAGCTTTCAGATGACCCTGATTTTTTTAATCCGCTTCACATTGAACATTTGGATGAATGGTGCCCTCAAATAAAAAAATATCTTGGTCTTGCTCCAGGGTGGCGATTTTTAATTGCTGGAGATTATGAAGATGTTTGGTTTGATGAGAGTTTATTGAGTTCTTGATATTGGCATCTGCCAAATGTTTGGTTTGGTAGCTTTTCTAATTCGTAAAAAAAGCTCTCACGATTTCACTATTCGGTTTCTGCTATATCGCCTCGTTGGGGTTCGCAAGCTCACCACCAACCTACAAGTACGCAATAACCTGAAGCCTCATCGATTATTGATGGGGCTTTTTTGGTTTTGTGTGCCGGAAATAATCGATTGACAAGTTTGAGGTCTCCCAGTAACTTTCATTTCACTAGAATTCCAAAGCGGTCTTCCGCACCCGATAGCCTTTGCGGTCTTTTTTTGTCCGCAAAAAGGTCGCGCCCGCCATTTGTATGGCCGGGTGGAGAGGCGT
Organism: Cellvibrionaceae bacterium; assembly: GCA_021151825.1. Lineage (GTDB taxonomy): Bacteria > Pseudomonadota > Gammaproteobacteria > Pseudomonadales > Cellvibrionaceae > Cellvibrio. Next base: position 537,185 of record JAGKWQ010000001.1, on the reverse strand, counting down.
TAATACAAAACCCGCAAGGGGAATAGGCCCGGAGCCTCTTTGGAGCTCTAGTTGACACCCGGCTTTCCAGCTACTAACTGGAAGCTGTTTAACTTAAATCCAAAGGAGGCCAATGATGGCTCATTATTCTTTATCTTCTTCTCCCCAAAAAATTCCTCCAATAATTTCTAACATTGAATATTGTAAAATTCAAAATGCGATTCAATTAGGTGTAAAGGAAAAAATCTAACCATTTACTGAGGGAATAGTTATGTGGGAATTTGATGACACTGATTTTTCTGAAAATGAGGCTCGCACAATAAGAAGCGAGCTGGCTACGATTTGTGATCAATATGCGGAGTTTAATGATTACTGCGCATTCTTTTGCGAGGCTAGTCGTTTTTTAATAATGTCCAATGATGAGGTTTATCAAAGTTGTGCTGACGGCGCACAGCGGTTTTCAACTCAGTTGATTAAGCGATCACAGTATTTTAAGGCGCGATTGGATTATCTTTTGCGCAGGGTTGATGTATAGCCAATGATTTAAAAGTAAAAAGCCCGAATAGCAAAAACTATTCGGGCTTTTTTATTTTACGGAAAAACGAATTAATCCAAGTATGCATCAATCGTTTGGATGGTGCCATCATCCAGATGGGTTAACTCGGTAACTTTGATATTGCGTAAATGGGTTTTGCCACCGGAGAGTTGGGAATCGTGGTAGAACAAAAACCATTTGCCTTCGTGTTGTACGATGGAGTGGTGATTGGTCCAGCCGAATACTGGTGTGAGCACAATACCTTTGTGGGTGAATGGGCCGTAAGGGGTATCACCGATTGCGTAGGCGATGTAGTGGGTGTCGCCAGTGGAGTAAGACAAATAATATTTGCCATTGAATTTATGAACCCAGGCGCCTTCAAAGAAACGGCGATTGGTATCGGTGCCGAGCAACGGTACGCCTGCACCATCAAGGATTTGTATATCTTTTGGTGCTTCGGCAAATTGCAATAAATCATCACTCAATTTGGCAATTTTCGGGCTGAGTGCGGGTTCATTGCTCGCAGGGTATTTATCGTCAGTGACGTAACTGCCGCTGGTCCAGCGTTGTAATTGCCCACCCCAGATGCCACCGAAATACATGTAGTAAGCGCCATCGTCATCTTTGAATACAGCGGGATCAATACTGAAACTGCCTTTGATCGGTTCCGGTTCGGCTTTGAATGGGCCTGTTGGTGAATCGCTGGTGGCGACGCCGATCTGGAAAATATTTTCCTTATTTTTTGCCGGGAAAAATAAATAGTATTTTCCATTTTTCTCTGCAGCGTCCGGCGCCCAGAGTTGGCGGCTGGCCCAGGGAACATCTTTTAGTGTAAGCGCTTCACCGTGATCGGTGACCGCATTGGTTGCGGTATCCAGCGAGAATACGCGGTAATCCTTCATATCAAACTTATCGCCTTCGCCATCGGTGGTGATGCCGGAATCGATATCGTGTGAAGGATAAATATATAACTTGCCATTAAAAACGTGGGCAGATGGATCGGCAGTGTAAATATCTTTTACCAGCGGTTGGTTTAGAAATTTAGCGGGGTCCACTGACGGATCTGCAACTAATGGTGCTGCGGCAGACGTTGCAGCGGCTTCGGTTTTTTCCGGGGCGGATTTATCTTGACAGCCGATAATAAAAGCGGCGCTGCTGATGATGCTGGCAGCAAGGAGTTTTTTTTGTAATGTCATGCGCTTGCTCTCTCTTGCGGGGTTGTGTGATTGCCGTTGTGTCAGGCATTGGTTTTTGGTATTGCGGCAGGCACTGGGTCTACCAGTGCCATAGGGTACCATCTTCCAGGCGGTTCACGGGCAAACAAGCGCGTTTGTAAGGATATTTTGCGGCGAGCTTCTCATCGATATCCACACCGTGGCCTGGTGCTTCGCCGGGTGTGAAATAGCCGTTATCAAATTGATAGGCGTGGGGGAATACTTCTTCCATTTGCGCGCTGTGCGCCATATGTTCCTGAATGCCGAAGTTGGGTACCCAGTAATCAAAATGCAGGGCGGCGCCCATGCACACCGGTGATAAATCGGTTGCGCCATGGAATCCAGTGCGCACATTGAACAAGCTGGCGAAATCCGCAATACGACGCACATGGGTGATACCGCCGGCATGCACAATGGTCGAGCGAATGTAATCGATCAATTGGTTTTGAATCAGCTCGCGACAATCGTGGATGGAGTTAAATACTTCGCCCACCGCCAATGGTGTGGTGGTGTGGTGGCGGATTAATTTAAACGCTTCCTGATTTTCTGCGGGCACCGCATCTTCCATCCAGAATAAATGGAATGGCTCCAGTTCTTTACCAAGGCGCGCGGCTTCAATCGGCGTTAACCGGTGATGGACATCGTGTAGCAAATGGATGTCGCGACCAAATTCTTTACGGACTTCGGCAAATACTTCCGGAATAAAATTCAAATATTTTTCGGTGGACCAGACTTCAGTTGATGGCAAATCGGCATCTGCGGGCTCATAGTTTTTTTCGCTTTTGGAGACGCCGTAGGTTTTTTCGATACCGGGAATACCACATTGGATACGAATTGCCTGATAGCCTTTTTCCCGCGCTTTGCGCACGGCGTCCAGGGTGGAATCCAGATCCTTACCGTTTGCATGGGTGTACGTCAGGATGCGCTCGCGGCTCTTTCCGCCGAGCAGCTGGTACAGTGGCATATTGGCAAGTTTGGCTTTGATATCCCACAGTGCCACATCAATAGCGGCTAATGCAGTCATACCAATCGGCCCGCGACGCCAGTAGGCGCCGCGATAAAAAAACTGCCAGATATCTTCAATCTGTTGCGGATCGCGGCCAATTAACGCGGGGATCAAATAATCCTCGAGATAAGAGACCACGCTTTTTTCGCGGCCATTGAGTGTTGCATCGCCGATGCCGTAAATACCTTGGTCGGTGGTTATTTTGAGTGTTACAAAATTCCTGCCGGGGCAGGTGACAATTACTTTTGCATCAACAATTTTCATTCAACAGCTTCTCTACGGCGTCAGGTTTTGGATTGTGTTCACTCTGTTTTTTTATTAATACCGACGGCTTTCTTCCGGCCCTAAATAACTGGGTAAAAGGCCGCCGGTATCTATCACTATTTTTTGCAGGGTTACGCCCGGATCGAGGCTGTAAATACGCACTTTGTGTGCGCCTGCAGTATTGACCTTGTGAGTGGTTATGGCTGTGCGCACATCGGTGCGCGCAGTTTCTTCCCAAGTGGCGCTGCTCATATCAGCGGTGAGATCTACCACTTGAGGTAATTCGTTGTCGATCGCAATGGCATAACGTAAACCATGCCCGGGGATCATTGGCCAGCTTGGGGCGAAAAATCCCTGCACGTTAAATTCACCACTGCTCACGGTAACAATATCGTATTCCACATAGGGTGCATCCTCGGCTTTCGTAAAGCGCTGGTCGGTGATGGGGTAAACCGAAATGGATGACAGTGTTCGCCCATGTTCCGGAATTTTCTCCCAGCGCAGCTTATTGCCGTTCGCCAGTGCAACAGTGTTTTGCCGTTGGAAATGTTCTGCTTCTATCGCAATAAACCCGTCGGCTTCAACAAAGCCTTTGCCTTTCAATGCAGTGGTTTTAATTCCCGGGTTAAATGCGGTAACGCCAATACTTGCTCCGCCCCAGCCTGTGCCGGCGATCTGGATGCGACCAGTGTGCTCGCCCTTGGGCAGCTTGCTCCAGTCGATGCTCACGTTGAGTTCGGCTTCGGAATCAACTTGTATACTAGTATGATTTAGTATAATCCAAGGCACACTGCTTTGGGCAGTAGCGGTGAAAGATTTTTTGCCTTTATTGAAGATAGTTAACGCTTTTTCCTGTTTGCCAAAGGGGTCAAAACGCCCCAACTGGTAAGTGCCGGCGCTGGGCCAGGCGGATGCAATCCCTTCCACAGCGATACCCATTTCCTCTGCTCCGTGTGGTTCATAAATCTGGACCACTGGCAAGGTATCTTCCGGCGGGTTATTCCAGTTGCTGTAACCAATATGCGGCTGCGACATAAACTGGTTCCACTTGCCGCCATTTAACTGATGATATTCCTGTTCCAGTGTTGCATCGGCCGCAAACAATTCACGCACTTTATTGGCGTAATCATTGGTGGTAGCGCGCGCTTGTTGTGCATATAAATGGTTTTTGGCCTGTGCATCATAAAGTTCGGTAATAATTGCGCTGGCCTTTGCCGGGAATAACACCAATTGATAAAACGCATCGCGTTGTTCTACCGGAATTTTTTTATACAGGGCTTCAGCGCGTGCCGCGTAAGATTTTATCTCGGCGGTTACGCGATTGGCTTCAGCGTAATTCAACTGGCTGTAAATCGTTGCATCTTGCAGCTCCGGTTTGCGGCGCAAATTGTGCCGCGTGTAGCCGGTCATAATCGCTGCAATTTCTTTTGCATGTTCTTTGCCAAATTCGCGTTCCGCCCAGAGTGTTGCAAATTCCGGAATACGCTCTTTGGGCCAGGCTTCCGGATTCCACGCCATATTCAGGAAAAACTCGATGGGATATTCCATCGGTTTTAAATCGCCTACGTTAACGATCCAGATTTTATTGGCTTCATATTCGTAAGCCAGATTCATCTGTTCCCAGATTTTTGCGATAGATACCGTATTAATCCAACGATAGGACCGTGGGCCGCCAACATAATCAAAATGATAATAAACACCGGCACCGCCAACGCGTTTGCGCTCTTCCGGTGTTGGCAAACGGCGGATGTTACCCCAGTTGTCATCACACCACAGCAAAATGACATCGTCGGGCACGCGCATGCCGCGTTCGTAAAATCCCTGCACTTCTTTATAAAGTGCCCACACTTGCGGCACTTCAGTGAGTTTGTCTTGGCCAAATTGTTCGGTCAGGATTTCGCGCTGGTCATGCACAATTTTTTCCAGCAGCTGGATGTTATCGCCTTCACTCATCGGCTCATCTTGCTGGCCGCGCATGCCGAGGGTGTAAATACTTTCGTAAGGTTTATTGCGCTTAACGCCATCGACCCAGAAGTTATAAAGATTTTGCGGGTTTTTGGAATATTCCCAGGGGCCTTTGCCGTGGCGATTCCATTCTTTATCCGCACGCATCATGGGCTCGTGATGGGATGTGCTCATTACTATGCCGTATTCATCGGCCAGAATCATATTTTGCGGATCATCATCTGCGAACGCATTATTCCACATGGCTGGCCAGAGAAAGTTGGCTTTAAGGCGCAATAATAATTCAAATACTTTTTCGTAAAACTGGTGATTGTAATTACCGTATTTTTCGGTAACCCAACCGGTTAGCGCGGGAGCTTCATCATTCAGGAAAATGCCGCGATATTTCACTTTTGGAATTTCAGTGACCTGAATTTTTTTATCAATAGAAATTGTAGTTTTCTTTTTTACCGGAACATCTGCCCACCAATACCAGGGCGATATACCAATTTGTTCGCTCAGGCTGTAAATGCCGTAAGTGGTTCCGCGCTTGTCTGCACCGGCGATCACTAATGCGCGTTTTACATTCGGCAGTGGTTGCTCAATGACTTGTACTAAAAATCCGTCCCATTGGCCGCGAATTTTGCTCACGTCCAGTTTTTTGCTGGCAATCAATTGATCGATTAATCGGTTTTTGCCTATCGAGCCAATAATCACTACCTGCGCATTATTTTCATTGAGGGAATTAACCAGCGATGGTTTCTTGCCAGTAACTTTTTCAATATCACTTTGCAGGTTTTTTGCAGCGCGCAGTACCCCGGGAAAGTCGTTTTCATCAGTTATTAATGAAGCCGCCGAGCTTTTGTCAGTCAATATGAATTGGTTGGAACCTGACGTGGTCAGCCAGGATTTTTCACCCAAGGCAAATGACATAGGTGTTGTTATTAATAGGAGCCAGAAAATTAAAATCTGTTTTCCAATTCGAAAATTTAACATGTGGTTGATAGGCATAGAAATCCCCTCGTGTGATTTGCTTTTTGGTGGGGTTGTGGTATGGCTTGATATCAAAAGTCCCATATAGGGTTCAGGACTGTCGGAGACAGGGATGTCGACGACAAGCCCCATCAATGGGTTCACGGCGTGTCCTGAACCCTATATGGGACTTATGATTGGCACCAAGCGAAAATTTTTCACCTTTATTTTTTCAGATCTTTATTTACTTTCAGATCTTGCATGTATTCCCAACAATGTACCAACAAAACCGCCCGCTATTTCAGTGCTCAGAATTTTTGCATCGGCATTTTCCAAAACCGCTTTGCGTTCGCCTTTTTTGTTGGTGTAGTAAAAACTGATGTTTCCTGCATTGCCTTCAATGCTCAAACGGGCTGGTCTTCCCAAATCAGTAATCAGCTGCTGATAAATAATTTTAGGTGCCGATTTATTGGCTTGCTCGATAAATAACTCTGTCCCTTTTTTATGTGGACGAACACCAAAATAGTAATGCGCTGTTTCACCCTGGAACGCCACAATCCCTGCCGAGGTTTTCTTTTTGGGAGTTTCAAATTCGGCACTGGCACGGAATTGTGTATGTTGCTGGCGACGGCCTAAAAATGCCGGTTGCTCCAGGCTGTCGAGCTTTACGTTCAATGCCTGCAACTCAATGCCGGATTTTTTGAGTTGGTAAAAAGGCGAATTAGCAGTGCGTAAACTTACCCATTCAAAACCTAATGTTTTATTTGAAAAATTATCGGTGCGAATAAAATTGCCTGTAAGCTGATCGGGATTTTCTGTTGCTGCTTTAATCGCAGGTTTTTTATGGTGATAAGGAATTTCCTGCCCGGATTCAAGAATTACCGGCCAACCATTCTTCCAGGTAACCGGTAATAAAAACGTTTCGCGGCCGGTGTTGTAGAGCATTTTATCGTAAGCGCGTGTGGCGAGAAATACGGCCCACCAATCGCCTTCTTTTGTCTGCACAAAATCGGCATGCCCGGCTGTGGTAATAGGATTGGCTCGATCTTTATTTAAATCGCGCTGGGTCAGGATCGGATTTTTTTCATAAGGTACAAACGGCTCGCGTAAATTTTTGCTGCGGAATATAACAGCGGAGTGATCGTAAGCGGTACCGCCTTCCGCACAAAGCAAATAATACCAGCCGTTAATTTTGTAGATATGTGGGCCTTCAATCCATATAGGTTTTTTGGAAATATCTGTTCCGCCATTTACGATCACACGTCCGGAATCTTTTACCACTTTTTTGTTTTTAAGATCAAACTCCCACAGCCAAATGGCCCGATGCCCATTATAAAGTGGCTTGCCTATTGGACCATCATTGTGGGCAATATACGCTTTGCCATCGTCATCAAAGAAAATATCCGGATCTATGCCGCCAATTTCTGGCAACAACAGTGGCTCGGACCATGGTCCTGCTGGATCAGTTGCGGTAACCAGAAAGTTGCCACGCACATCCACGAGCGTTGTGATCATGTAAAAAACACCATTGTGATGGCGAATGGTTGGTGCATAAATTCCGCGAGAAGTTTGTTGCTGTTGTAACGGTAATTGCGTTGGTGTGGTCAAGACACTGCCGAGGGATTTCCAATTCACCAAATCCTTGCTGTGAAATATGGGTACGCCGGGTGAATAAGAGAACGATGAATTCACTAAATAGTAATCGTCTCCAGCGCGGGTAATACTGGGGTCAGGATAAAAACCGGCAAGAATGGGATTGCGATATTCATTGGCTTTTAATGGCGTTGCAAAAACAGCGTCTTTACCCTCATAAGTGAATTGTTTGAATGTAACGCTATCGGCTTGCGATGCGCTCGCGGTAGTGATTGCGGCGGTAATTAATAAATTGTGGATGACCTTCATTTTTCAGCTCTTCTTAAAATAAAAACGGGCAGCGATTTACATGGCTGCCCAGTGGAGAGTTGTTTTAATTGTGTAAATTCATATTACAGGTTGGTACAGGCAGCACCTTGTAATGCATCAGCAAATCCACGCAGCGCAGGTTTATCGTTGTAGTTGTTATCAAACAGCAGTGGCCAGGAAATTTTTTCGTTGTTGAATTGGGTTTTATACAAATCATTCAACCAGGTATTCGCATCAGTGGTGCCCCATACGCTAATACCACCGCGCAGTGCAGCCGGCACGGTATCGATATACGCTTTAATAATTTCGCAGTAACGTTTTTTCTGCGCTAATGCGACGCTTTGGGTAAAGGTGCTCACTTTATTGGTGGGGTAACTATCGCAATAAGGTTGGTTGATGGCGACATCCAATTCAGTGATCTTTACTTTCAATCCTTTATCGACCACACGCTTCATCGCTGCAGCAATAGTGCTGGCACTTGGGTAGTTCTGACACACATGCATTTGGAAGCCGACACCATCAATAGGAATATTGCGCGCTTTAAAATCAGTAAGCATTTCTTCCAGCTTATTCATCTTGGAGTCATTGGCTTCGATGTTGTAATCGTTGTAATAGAGTATTGCCTCTGGTGCTGCTGCTCGCGCGGCCAGGAATGCTTTTTCAATATACACTGCGCTATTGCCACTTTTTACATAGAAGGTTGAATCTGTAGTGCGGAAAGTAGATGCGTTCCCATCGGTCAGTGCTTCGTTAACAACATCCCAACTTTGTACATTGCCTTTGGCCTCGAAATGATCCACAACAGTGGTGATGTGCGTTTCCAGTGCAGCAATAAAATCTGCTGCAGAACCCGACCAGGTTTTCATAAAACCGGGAACTTGATACTCCGCATGCCAGACCAATGCGTGGCCGTGTACTGTCATATTTTTACTTTTGGCGTAATCGACAAACGCATCTGCATTGGCAAATGTGAAATTACCTTGCGTGCTTTGCAGGTAACTCATTTTCATAATATTGCCAGCCGTCATTTGTTTAAAATGTTTTTCCACGACTGCTTTTTCGGAGGCATTCGTCAGAACGTTATAAGTCGGTGAATCATTATTGGATACCGCAACACCAATGGTGAAATCCGCAAGCTCGCGCAAACTATTTACGTTGGCGGAATAAACGCTACCAGTACTGGAACTTGAACTTGCCGTTTGTTTGAGTGTGATTTTACCGCTTTTGATGGTAACGGTTCCGGTTGGTGCGCCTTTGGCTTGCACGCCGATTTGCACATCGCTATCAAGCTGGTTGAATTTTTTATCGTCTTCACTGATGGTACAGGTAATTGCTGTGTCGGTTCCGGCAGTGAGTAATTCATTGCCTGACCAACAGTTCCATTCGCCCGCCCAACTGCCGCCTTTGATTTGCGCAAATATTTGCAAGCTTGCACCGGACGCTTTGAATTCGGGGCTGACATTCACCACCATATCGACAATGGCATCTTCCAATTGTATTGGTTTGGCTACATCGGTTACTGCGCCTATTCCATCCCCGCTTGCGGTAAAGCTCACTCCATCGCTGTTCATATTAATGCCGGAATTGCCGGTGCCATTGCCGCGCCAGCCGCTGGTCATATTCAAGGTAAGCGTTGTTGTCGCTGCTGCACTGGAACTGCTAGTCGGCGCAGTAGATGAACTGCTGCTGGGTGCCGCTGAACTAACCGCCGACGAACTTGATGGTAAAACACTGGCTTCCGATGAGCTGCTCAGTGAGGAAGAGCTAATCAGTGCAACACTGGAGCTGCTTGAGGTAACTGCTGTGCTTGAGCTGCTGGCAGGTTTTGATCCGCCGCCACCGCTACCGCCGCAGGCCATTAGGCTAAGGGATAAAAAAGTTAAGCATAAAAGCTGATGATTGGATTTCATTGTTATGGTCTCGTGTCTTATGGTTTATTGTTGTAGTCAATTACACCATAAGAAAAAAGGCTTGTATACCAGTGTGGCAGAGGCGAAGTGTAAGGAATTATTTAGTGCCAATAGGTTTTTTCAGGCAACCAATAAAAAAGCCACCCGAAGGTGGCTTTTTTATGGTGCAAGACAGTGTTTTTGACGCGATTGTCAGGACTTATCCTTGCATTTTTTCCAGCGTGACGCCTTTGGTTTCGCGTACCCACCAGATGACAAAGAACACCGAGAAAAGCGAACAGAGCATGTAAATGCCGTAAGCGCCGGACAAGCCGAGTGCAGAACCGAGCAGCATCGGGAAGGTCCAGGTGATCAGGAAGTTAGCCAGCCATTGTGCCAACCCGGCAACTGCTAACCCACTACCGCGAATCTGGTTGGGGAACATTTCGCCCAGCATGATCCACACAATCGGTCCCCAGGACATATTGAAGAAAATGACATACAAGTTGGCTGATACCAGGGCGACTATTCCCATCGTAGTACCCGCCAACGCTGGCTTACCATCAGCATCTAATGGTGCATCTGCAAATGCGAAGGTTACCAGGGCCAGAGTGATGGTCATCCCAACAGAACCTATAAGCAACAACGGTTTGCGACCTACTTTATCCACCAGGAAAAAGGTAATAAAACACGCACCGATAGAAACAACACCTGACACGATGTTAATCATCAGTGAATCGCTTTCAGAAAAACCGGCAGCTTGCCAAAGTACTGCGCCGTAATAGAAAACAACGTTGATACCCACGAATTGCTGCAATATCGCCAAGCCAATGCCAACCCAGATAATCGGGCGAATGCCGCCTTTGGTCTTGTCGATCAGATCAGAGAAGCTGGGTTTGTGATCGTGGGCGATAGAGTTGTAAATGTCGGTCACAGTTTGCTTGGCAGTGGTGGCACCGTAGAGTTTGGTCAGCACAGCAAGCGCTTGTTCATTTTTGCCGCGAGTCACTAAATAACGAGGACTTTCCGGAATCGCCAGTAACGAGAACAGGAATATCGCCGCTGGAACGACACCTACCCAGAACATCCAGCGCCAGGCTTCATATTCGAGCCAGAACGGATGGATAGAACCGCCCGCTGCGTGGGCCAGTGCATAGTTGCTCAGGAATGCGGCGGTTAAACCGGAAATAATCGCAATCTGCTGGATGGAGCTAAGCTTGCCGCGGAATTCAGCAGGAACCAGTTCGCTGATATAGGCGGGACAAATAATACTGGCCGCACCAATCGCCAAACCACCGATAAGACGATAAATCACAAACTCAGTGGAAGATGTGGCGATACCTGCGCCCCATGAGGACAAAATAAACAAGATGGCCGCAATAATTAAAACGGTGCGACGACCGTAACGATCGGACAATGGGCCCGCGAAAAAAGCCCCGGTAGCGCAACCCAATAAAATACTTGCTACGTGAAAGCCGGTGCCGGCTGTTTCTGATTTAAAGGCTAACTTGAGGCCATCAAAGGTGCCATTAACTACACCACTATCAAACCCGAACAAAAATCCACCCAGGGTGGCGATAATACTAATGATGACGATGGAGGTCATGTTGCGTTCTCCCGCAACGACGGAAACCCCCGCAGATCCAGAATCTATAGGTGCATGGCTCATGTTTGATACCTGTTATTGAATTATCTTTACTGTTGTTTTATGCCGCCAGAACGGCGGGTGGTCGCGGATCTTAACTCATTATAGTTTTTGTGACTATATGTCACCGTCAGGTTATTTTTGAAGCTTTTTGTGGTAGTGCGAAGCCTCTTGTGGTGCAGGAGGCTCTCTATGTTTCAGGTTTCTTTATATCTCAAATGCAAATCCGGATTCGCTCAAATGCTTGTACGCATCGGCATCAAACCGATAAAGACTGGCGGCGCGATGGGGAACACCTTGCTGCTTTTCGTTACACGGGGTTAGCAGGTTCATCTTCATAATCTTGCGGCGGAAATTGGGTTTATCCAGTTTGGTATTGAGGATAGCTTCGTAAAGTGCCTGTAATTGCAGCAAGGTAAATTTTTCTGGTAACAGATTGAAGCCGATAGGTTGGTGGCACACCTGGTGGCGGAGTACCTTCAATCCGTGGGCCACGATTTCGGCATGGTCATAAACCAGCTCCGGCAAATTGTTCACACTTTGCCAATTCACATCTGCCGCACTTTGGCCGGCCACCAGGGAAAACTTATCTGCGCTAACCAGTGCGTAATAGGCGATGGTTACCACGCGCTCGGCCGGAAAACGATCAACACGGCCGAAGGTTTTCAGTTGCTCCAGATACAGGTCGCGTACGCCGGTCAATTCTTCCAACAAGCGATACGCCGCATCGCGCAGGTTTTCGTCGTAGCGAATCCAGCCGCCGGGCAATGCCCATTTGCCCTCATGCAACGGGTCAGTCTGCTTTACCAGCAGGATTTTCAACTCGTCATTATCCAAACCGAAAATCAGGTTATCGATAGAGAGCGCTTTAATCACATCGCCGGAAAGGTTCAGCGGATTGATATTGGTCTGGCTGCCGGGAATATGGGTATTGGGCACTGCAATCTCCCTGGAGGCTTGCGTTAGTTGATTGTTATGGGCATCTGGTTTTCAGCTGCCTGATAGGTCAGGTCAATGGCGCATTGTATAAGCCGATGTGGCAATGGTCGAGGCCTGTTAACCGGATTGTCATGCCATCGGTTCTGGCTATTTATAGCTTGCCAGATGTAACCGGTGCCATTTTTTTGTGCAGGTGTAGCCTGCGCCACAAAATTAATCTTTTTTAACAGAGTTTTTGTCATTGCTCATCTTGTTGTCAGATAGACAATAAGCTATGCTTGTTAGTAAGCCAAAGCCTGCTGCAGCGTTGTTAACGATAAAAATGCAGTGATCTGATCAGATTTGCCGGTGTTTTAGATCCGGCCAACACATTTTGAAAACAATCTTCGACTATTTGTGAGCCTTTATGCTGTTTCTCGGTATTGATGTTGGTAGTTCCTCGGTCAAGTTATCGGTGCTGGATGGTCAAACGGGCAAGAGCCTTGGCGCTTTGTCCTATCCGGATTCCGAGCTGGCCATCGACAGCCCGCAACCCGGTTTTGCTGAACAAAATCCGGATACCTGGTGGGATTGTGTACGCCAGGGGTTTGCGCGTTTGGTAGCGCGTGGCAGTTTTAATCCACAGCACATTGATGCAATTGGTATTTCTTACCAGATGCACGGCTTGGTCGTGGTCGATAAAAACCAGCAAGTATTGCGCCCCTCAATTATCTGGTGCGATAGCCGCGCGGTGCCCTTGGGCAACAAAGCGCTAACCGATCTCGGTCACGATTATTGCTTTGGCCATTTATTAAATTCACCGGGCAATTTCACCGCCGCGAAATTGCGCTGGGTGCAAGAAAACCAACCAGAAATTTTTTCCCGCATCCACAAAATTATGTTGCCTGGTGATTTTATCGCGATGAAATTATCCGGCGTGATTAACACCACTGCGTCAGGTTTGTCTGAAGGCACTTTGTGGGATTTCAAAGAAAATCGCGTTGCCACGGAATTGCTCGCCCATTGGGGAATTGATGCTGCATTGATTCCGGATATTGCGCCGAGCTTTGGTGTCCAATCGATAGTGAGTGATGCAATCGCTGCGGAATTAGGTTTGCGTTCCGGTGTAAAAGTTTGTTACCGCGCTGGCGATCAACCTAACAATGCATTTAGTTTAAATGTGCTGGAGCCAGGTGAAGTTGCTGCGACAGCGGGAACCTCCGGTGTGATATACGGCGTGACTGATCAGCCTGCGGCAGATACAGCATCACGCGTAAATACATTTTTGCACGTGACCAGCACTGAAGAGAAAAAACGCAATGGCGTTCTTGTGTGTGTCAATGGTTGTGGTCGCTTGTATTCCTGGTTGCGCCAAACCATTAGCGCTGCCGGTGCAACGCCGTCGTATCCACAATTGAATGAATTAGCGCAAGCAGTTCCCGTGGGTAGTGAGGGTTTGTTGTTCCATCCATTTGGTAATGGTGCAGAACGAATTTTTCAAAATAAAAATCCCGGCGCGCAGTTGCGCAATCTCGATTTCAATCGCCACGGTTTAGGCCATATGGTGCGCGCCGCACAAGAGGGCATAGTGTTTTCGCTCAATCAGGGTTTCGATGTTTTGAAATCATTGGGCGGTAGCTGTGAAGTGGTTCGTGCCGGTAAAGGCAATATGTTTTTAAGTGATGTGTTTGCGCAGACTTTTGCCAACACGACGCAAGCTGCAGTAGAAATGTTTGAAACCGATGGTGCTGAAGGCGCAGCGCGTGCAGCGGCATTGGGTAGCGGTTATTACGCTTCCGCGAGTGAAGCGTTTACCGGGTTAACACGATTGAGTGTGGTGGAACCACAAGCAGCGTTGTTTGCCCGGTATCAGGATGCTTATCAAAACTGGGTTGCACTTTTGCCAAAATAGTTGGCCAGTAATTAATTGACTAACAATTAATTGGCAAATAAGACTTCGGTTTCGATAAACAAATTTTTTGAATTGTGTTAGTAAAAAATCCTCAAGGTGAAAATTATGAGTATTGTTCTCGGTAGCAAAGAATACTTCCCCGGTATTGGCAAAATCGGTTTCGAAGGTCCGGATTCTGATAATCCACTAGCGTTTAAATATTACGATGAAAACCGCGTAGTTGCCGGCAAAACCTTGAAAGAGCATTTCAGATTTGCCACTTGCTACTGGCACAGCTTCTGCGGTGCTGGCCACGATCCTTTCGGTCCAGGCACTAAAATTTTTCCATGGGCTGCGACGCAAGATCCAATCGCGCGCGCACATGAAAAAATGGACGCAGCATTTGAATTCATCACCAAGTTGGGCACTCCTTATTACTGCTTCCACGATATTGATTTGGTGGATGAAGGTGCATCGCGCGCAGAAACGTCCAAGCGTTTGCAAACCATTGTTGAATACGCGAAACAAAAACAAGCCGCTTCTGGCGTGAAATTATTGTGGGGTACTGCAAACCTGTTCTCTAACCCACGTTACATGAACGGTGCTTCTACCAACCCTGATTTCAACGTAGTGGCATACGCTGGTGCACAATTGAAAGATGCACTGGATGCAACCATTGCATTGGGCGGTGAGAACTATGTGTTCTGGGGTGGTCGTGAAGGTTACATGAGCTTGCTGAACACTGACATGAAACGCGAACAGGAACATTTGGCGCGCTTCTTGACCATCGCGCGCGATTACGCACGCGGCCAGGGTTTTAAAGGTTATTTCTTTATTGAACCAAAACCAATGGAGCCTTCAAAGCATCAATACGATTTCGATGCTGAAACCGTTATTGGTTTCTTGCGTCATCACGGTTTGGATAAAGATTTCAAATTGAATCTGGAAACCAACCACGCGACTCTCGCTGGTCACACCATGTGCCACGATATGCAAGCGGCTGCTAACGCTGGCATGTTGGGTTCATTGGATGCGAACCGCGGTGATTATCAAAACGCGTGGGACACTGACCAGTTCCCTTACAACATCAACGAAACTGTTGAAATGATGTTGGTGTTGTTGCGTGCAGGTGGTTTGCAAGGTGGCGGTGTGAACTTCGATGCGAAAGTGCGTCGTAACTCACCGGATCCAGTAGATATGTTCTACGGCCACATTGGTGGCATGGATACGTTTGCACGCTCATTAATTATTGCTGACAGCCTGATTCAACAATCTCCGTTGGAAGGCTTGCGTAAAGAGCGTTACAGCAGTTTCGATGCAGGCAACGGTGCTGCGTACGAGCAAGGCAAGCTGACTCTGCAGCAGCTGGCAGACATCGGCAACAAAGGCGGTGAAGTGACGCTGCAAAGCGGACGCCAGGAATTGTACGAAAACATTATCAATCGTTACATTCGTTAATCGATTTATCTAGCAAAGCCTCTAGCCGCTAATTATCGTCCCAGCAATGGGACGATGCTTAGCGGCTTTTTTATTGGCGTGCTTTAGCGGCTAATAAAAAAATGTAAAATCCAGTGGGCAAACTTTTGCCTGCGCTAAAATTATTGGCAGCAAGTCAGCTGCGCAAAACTCTGCTTGTCTGTATTCAACATTCCAACAATAAATATTCATAAACTTAAAAACACAACGCTACTACAGGACAACAACATGCAATCCCTATCTGTAAATAGGTTAAAAATATTTATCGCAAGTGCAATACTATTTTCGATTCCAGTCAGCACCATTGCTGCTGAGCCAGCGTATAAAAATCCCGATAAACCTATTGATGTGCGCGTAAAAGATCTACTCAAGCGCATGACACTGGAAGAAAAGGTCGCACAATTGCAAACCGTATGGGTTGCACGTCAAAAGCTCGAAACAGATAGCGGTGAATTTACGCCGGAGCATGCGCAAGAAATTTTAGGTGGTGGTATCGGACAGGTTGCGCGCCCGGCGGAAAATAAAGCCACGCTCACACCCAACAAAACTCCGGCACAAACATTGGCATTTACCAACGCCGTACAAAAATATCTGGTTGAAAATACGCGCCTGGGTATTCCCGCGATTTTTCATGAAGAAGCGCTTCACGGCCTTGCGGGTCGCAACGCTACCAGCTTTCCGCAAGCGATAGGTTTGGCGAGTACCTGGGACCCCGCCACTATCGAGCAGGTTTACACCATTGCCGCGCAAGAAATGCGCGCGATAGGCACGCACCAGGCGCTGGCTCCGGTATTGGATGTTGCGCGCGATCCGCGTTGGGGGCGCATCGAAGAAACACTCGGCGAAGATCCTTATCTGGTGGCGGAATTGGGTGTGGCCAGTGTTAAAGGCTTTCAAGGTGCGGGTGATGGCATTGGTAAAGATCGAGTGATTGCAACGTTGAAGCATCTTGCTGGTCATGGCGAACCCACTGGTGGATTAAATACTGCACCCGCACCGATTGGTGAGCGCAGTCTGCGCGAGAATTTTTTGCCGCCGTTTGAAGCGGCGGTGAAAGTCGCGCACGCGCGCAGTGTGATGGCTTCTTATAATGAAATCGATGGTATTCCTTCCCATTCCAATGTGGATTTGTTGCAAAACATTTTGCGCGGCGAATGGAATTTTAATGGCGTCGTGGTGAGCGATTACTTTGCGATTGCTGAATTAATTAATCGTCATCATCTTGCCGCTGACAAATCCGAAGCGGCATTAATGGCGATGGCGGCGGGTGTAGATGTTGAAACGCCGGATGGTGATGCTTATAAAAATCTTATCCAGTTAGTGAAAGATAAAAAAATCACGATCAAACAAATTGATCAGTCAGTTGCACGTGTGTTGCATGAAAAATTTACACTGGGATTATTTGATAATCCTTACACCAATACTACTAACGTGGATGAATTTGTCGGCAATTCCAAACACGCCGCGTTTGCACAACAGGTTGCAGAAAAATCGATAATCCTGTTAAAGAACGACAAAAATATTTTACCGCTCAATAAATCCACACTTAAATCCGTGGCGTTAATTGGTCCTCATGTTGATGAAACCTTAATTGGTGGTTACAGCGATGTGCCGAAAAAGACTGTGAGCATTTTGCAGGGTTTGCAAGAATATCTTGGCAGTGGTGTAACAATTCATCATGAAAAAGGCACATTACTAACCATTGAAAAATGGGCATCCGATCCTGATTCAGCGTCTGCAAATTCTCGCTCCAAACAGCGCTGGCATACTGATGAAGTGGTATTGGCATCCAAAGCTGATACCAAAGGGATGATCGAAAAAGCCGTAGCGGTGGCGAAAAAAAGTGATGTAGCGATTGTTGTTGTCGGTGATAACGAAGCAACTTCACGTGAGGCGTGGAGCGATAATCACTTAGGTGATCGTACCAGCCTTGAATTGCTGGGTGAGCAACAAGAGTTGGTAGATGCAGTGTTGGCAACGGGCAAACCTGTTGTTGTGTTATTAATTGGCGGCCGCCCGTTGGCGATTAGTAAACTCGCACAAACTGCACCGGCAATTTTGCAGGGCTGGTATCTCGGCCAGGAAACCGGCCGTGCGGTTGCACGGGTTTTATTTGGCGATGTTAATCCCGGTGGAAAATTACCTGTGAGTGTTGCTCGTTCTGTTGGCCATCTTCCGGTTTATTACAATCATAAGCCCGCTGCAAAACGCGGTTATGCGTTTGATAAAACCGATGCGCTGTATCCATTCGGTTATGGATTGAGTTATACGCAGTTTAGTTATGCCGATATGACGTGGAATAAAACAAAAATCAACGCGGGTGAGACAGTCGATATTAGTGTTTCCATTGCTAATACCGGTTCGCGTGCAGGCGATGAAGTAGTGCAGTTGTATATCAATGATCCGGTGGCCAGTGTTACCCAGCCGGTAAAACTGTTGCGCGGTTTCAAGCGTGTTTACCTTGAGCCGAAGCAAGTTGCGCGTGTGACTTTTACGCTCGCTGCCAATCAACTGGGGTTTTATGACCGTAATATGAATTTTGTGCTGGAGCCGGGAAAAATTAATTTGATGATCGGTTCTTCTTCGGCGGATATTCGATTGAAAGGCGAGCTGGAGGTTGTGGGCAAAGTGACTGACATCAGCAAATCCAAAGTGTATATCACCCCGGTTAATGTCGCTTTGCGTTAATGACTCTGTGAGTAAAAACCGCGACGGCTGTTATAGCTGTCGTGGTTTTTCAAAAGGATTTCTTTTATTCTTGTGCTCCCAGCGGCATATCGCTGCGGGTAACAGGATATTTAAGGGAATCTTTTGTGAACGAATCATCACTTCTGGTCAGACGGGCCAATCATCCTCCTGCCTCAATTAAATCAACTCTGTCCTGGTTGTCGGTGGGCGCACTGGTGCTCACACTTGCCGCTTGTGGCGGCGGCGGGGACAGCAGGTCGATTGATAGTAACTCAACGCCCTCCAGTTCATCGGCCAGCTCGATGGCAAACTCCGGTTGGGTTGCCGGGACTTACAAAAACTCCGCCGTGTTCGATAACCTTTGTGCTGCGCCGCGTACCGGTTTCAGTAAATTTACGGGTATCGCATTTCCCGATAAAAAAGGCACCAGCCTGGATGAAAAAAATTTCCTGCGTTCCTGGAGCCATGAAACCTATTTATGGTTTGAAGAGTTACCCGATTTGAATCCCGGCAATAGTGAAACGCCGCAAACCTATTTCAGTCAATTGAAAACCAACAAAACAACCAGTTCCGGAACCGCTAAGGATGCATTCCATTTTTATGAACCCACTGAGGATGCAGAGTCCTGGGAATCGGGTATTACTTATGGCTATGGTATTCATCTGAAGGTTTATTCAACCACGCCTCCACGGGGTTATTTTGTCGCTTATGTTGAGCCAGGTTCACCGGCTGCTAATGCTGGTGTTGCGCGTGGAGCAAAAATTCTAAAAATTGATTCTTATGATTTAGTGAATGAAAACAGTGATGCCGGATTAAATGCGCTTGCGGAAGGTTTATTTCCTTCCAAACTGGGTGCTGCCCATAATTTTGAAATTCAGGACGCTGGTACAGTTACATTGCGTACAGTGACATTGCAATCCGCTGAAGTTAGCACTTCGCCAGTATTGCTTACCAAAGTATTGGAGACTGCCACTGGTAAGGTGGGGTATGTGGTATTTAATTCACACGTTGAAAAAGCGGAAGACCAATGGGTAAAAGCGATCCAGCAATTAAAACAGTCCGCTGTGAGTGATGTGATTCTGGATTTGCGTTATAACGGCGGCGGTTTGTTATCGATTGCGAGCGAGGTCAGTTACATGTTGGCGGGCGCTAATGTGCAAGGAAAAGTGTTTTATGAGCAAATCCAAAACAGCAAACAGCCGAAACTGGAACCAATGCCTTTTTGGGATTTTGGGTATTACGGCAATTATAAAAACCTGGACTTACCGACGCTGGATTTAAAACGTGTTTATATTCTTTCTTCCGGTGATACCTGTTCGGCAAGCGAGGCAATTATCAATGGTTTGCGCGGTGCTAATGTACAAGTCTATTTAATTGGCGATACCACCTGCGGCAAACCCTACGGATTTTATCCGGAAGAAAATTGCGGTACTACGTATTACACCATTCAGTTGAAAGGAGCCAATGCTAAAGGTTTTGGTGAATACAGTGATGGTTTTGTTCCGTCATCATTGGCGAATAGCGAAACGTTAGTACTGGGTTGTCGTGTCCAGGATGATATTACCCGCCAATTGGGTGACACCAGTGAAGCGCTTCTGGCGACCGCATTAAATTTTCGTGCTAATGGAAGTTGTTCTATTCGCGTAACGGGTAAATTGCAAAAGCAATCAGCAGAATTTATTGATGGGGAATTGGTTGAATCGGAAGTAAGGAAATTGTTGATCCTGAAGTAACAGGAATATATCCAGATAAAAAATACCCCGCAGTTCAGTTGGCGGGGTATTTTTTTGTAGCAAAATTCAAGTTATATTTTTTTGTGGCCGGGTCGCCAGCCGCTGGATCGCCAGCCGCTGGAAATAACCACACCCACTAATACCAATAACATTCCCAATAGCTGTATTTGATTTGGATAGCTTCCTAATATCACGCTGACAATTAACGTCGACACTGGCACTAAATTAAAAGCGATTGCCGATTTATCCGGACCCAAAAAGTGAACGCCTTTTAACCAAAAAATATACGCGAATACTGTTCCGAATGAAGCCATGTAAAACAGGATGCCGTGGGTTTGCCATGATAATGCCGGAACATCAATTAATGGCTGTTCTTGTAAGAGCGCAACGGCTGTCAATGCTACTGCACCTATGCTGACCGTCCAGCGCGCGAGTTGTAGCGATGGAATATGCCCGGCATATTTTTTTGATCCAACGGTATATAGGCTCCACACGATGCAAGCACCAATCATCCATGCATCGCCCAACGCAATATGTACCAAGCCAAAATTTCCGCCGGTAATTACCAACGTAACACCAATAAATGCAATAAGAATTCCTATGCATTGAAATAATTGAATACGTGATTTAAGTAACCACACTGAAAATAATAACGACAGCATGGGTGACAGGGCCATAATTAATGCCGCGTTTAATGCCGACGTAGTGTGCAGAGCGGTAAAAAATGCATAGTTAAATCCGAAGACGCCGATAATTCCCAACGGAAGCAATACCAGCCCATCGCGCCAGTGTAATTGTGATTCGGCTTTGCGTTGTGCCGCGCGCAATAATAAAAACAGAATAACCGCAATCAGAAAGCGTTCAGCTGCGGCGGTAAGTGGTGTAACATCGCCCGCAATTGCGTGACCCGCATTAAAATTACTGCCCCAAAAAAAGGTGCTGGCTATTACCATCAGCCAAATACTTAACGGTGAATTCATAGACGGGGCTCACTTCATCTCTCAAAATAACATCTTAGATGCTCTGACGAAGAGATGTAAGTGACAGGTGTGATAAAAAAACACCGGTACAGATTTTAACAATTACCCGACCATTTTATGGTTAGCCAAAAGCGAGTGAGGCTATGCAAGCAGAAAATTTTATATTGGATGATTACCTGAAGCGTATCCATTATTCCGGAAGCACCGAGCCAACGATAGAAACCTTGACACGTGTTATGCGTGCCCAGTTGCATTCAATTCCGTTTGAGAATCTGGATGTGCAAGCAGGAAAAATTGTTTCTATTGCGCCCGAAGATATTGTGAAAAAAATTATCTATTCCGGCCGCGGTGGTTATTGTTATGAAGTGAATGGTCTGTTCACTATGGCTCTTACGGCATTAGGCTTTGGTTATGATCTGATTGGTGCACGTCCCATGTTCTACCCTCAGCGTCGCCCTAAAACCCATGTGGTACTTCTTGTTAATATTGGTAATCAGCGTTGGTTATGCGATACCGGTTTTGGCAGTTTTGGTTTACGTGCACCTATCGGCTTGCATCAGCTCGGCCAGGTTGTCCTGCAAGATAATGAAACCTTTACATTGGATAAAAATGAACGCGATGAATTTGTGCTTAAAGCGTTGGTAAAAGGTGAGTGGGCCAATCAGTTTGGGTTTGATCTGCAGCCGATGGAATGGATAGATTTTTCATTGGCTAATTACTATAACTCTACCCATCCGGACGCGATTTTTGTGAAACAGTATTTAGTGATGAAGCAGCATGCGCAAGGGCGTACGTTACTATCCGGAAGTCAATTGAAGACATTTACCGGTGATCAGGAAATTATTACGCAAGTATCATCTGAACAATTAGATGATGTGTTATGGAAAGAGTTTTCATTGCGTCGCTAATAAAAAAGCTCTTGCTTGTTCGGCAATATAAAACAAGCAAGAGTGTCTACCCGGTACGTTAAGTTTTCCTGTTAATTAAATTTATCTATTTTAAAGTTCTTCACGATCAGTTCGGCATAACCATCCGTTGGATTATTGCTAAGCAATGCAAAATTAAATTTTGCAACTTTGGTTAAGTCCAGTGGTGTGAGTCCGCCTTTGAAATCAGTGAATGGTATTTTCACCGTCGTAAATCCCGATGCAGCAGGCAGCGTGATCTGGTTGTGAGTTCCACCATGAACTGCGTATTGACGCAATTGCAAATTCACACTTTGGTTGGCTTTGTAAGTAATTTCAATAAAACTTGAACCGCTAAGGTCAATCGTTTCTGCTTCACCGGTTAGATCAAAACCGGCAATTGGAAATGACATTTCTCCCCAAGGGGATACTTTAAGGCGTACGTGCGCAACAGCGGTACCCTCCATAATAACGAGCGGATTTGTTCCCGACGCTGGAATGATTTGCTGGCTACCCGTGTTGTAACCAATTTTCCAATCATCAAAACCGTCAATGGTGATGGGGGCCGGGTTTAATTGGCAGCCGCTACCGGTGAATGTGCCAGAAGTGCCTGCTGCACTATTTGTCCAGCTTCCACTTAATTCACCGGTGGTCCAATTCACCAGGCCTTGTAGTTGAACATTGTCAGCGGTAGTGGCGGTTAGCCATGGGCCTTTTAAGGAGCCACTGAGTGATTTGCTGGTGTTGTTAGTCAAATAATAAATCACACCGGAAATATTATTCGCAGAATCAATATCAAAACTCAGTAACCCTCGTTCGCTGCCGTTGTAGATTGCGCTGTAACGATAAGTGGCAGAATTTTTTCCTCCCACACGTTGCGCCTTAAATGCACCTTCAGGTTGAGTGTTCTGTTGAAAGTTGCCACCAATTTCATCGGGGTTGGCGATACTGCCACCATACTCAACTTTTGTGGTGTTGTTACGGAATAGAAAGAAAGCGGATGCATTCATGGATATTGGTTCAATACCACCTAATTCAGCAATTTCAGGTGTTGTTCCCGATACCATAAAGCCATCAAGCATTCCGGTTGTGGGGCTGGCAACCAGTGCAAAGCGAATATTATTATCAACGAAGTTGCTGCCGGTAAAAATTCCCGAGCGAGTACACCAGTGGGTATTTTCTATGTGATGCCTGGCTGTGTCGGCATCGGGTAAGAGGTGCGCGCCGCCATCAGCTGCGGATGCCGCACTCATCAAGGGGGCAATGTCTTGTGCGAAATTGGCAGAGGAAAAATCAACTGGCGACCATTTTTTTGCGGCGGTTTGTACCGCAGGTGAAATTTGAATTCCATTACCTGAATAGCCGTCACTGTCGAGCATCAACAGGAATTTAACCCTATTAATAATTGCAGGGCTGGATGTGTCAGCATCAATAACCATATCCAGCGGTGTAATTACCGACACCCCGCGAATTTGCCCCAGATTCACTTCGCCGACTGAAAATACAACCTCTTTATCTTGCTCATAGCTGAATGTTCCAGTGGCATTGGTGACGCCTGATTGTCCCCCTGATACAAATTGCAAACCGGATACATTGGTGTCTTTAAATTGCCCCTGCAAAATTTTGGCGGCGGCTGAACTCGAGCTCGAACTGCTGCTTGTACTCAAGCTTGAGCTCGATATCGAACTTGAGGCCAGGGTAGATGTGGTATTGGTTATCGGTGGTTTTCCGCCACCACCACCTCCGCCACCGCAAGCAACAAGAACACTGGATGAAAATAGGACGAGTGCGACTTTGTTAAGCATATTTCCCTCATGAATACTGAGAAAGGCTGAAAAAATGGATTGCTGAGCATGGTGGATTTAAGGAATCCATAGCCAATAGCAAACCTGCAATTTTTAAGTTGCCTAGAGGGAAATCTGCGTAGGAGGGTAAACTGAAATTTTTCGTGTGAGCCTTAGAGTGAGGCTTACTTGTTATTGGGAGCGAATCTTGCGCGAGAATTGCCGGGGAGTCAACAGCGCAGTATATTTTAACTACATTTGTAGTGCAAAATATGGCTTGTAGCTTGTTTACTGGAATGTGGACATGAAAAAAATAGTTATTGCTTTGGTATATATTTTTGCTTCACCGGTCTGGGCGGGCAGCCTTTTCTCTTTTGATAAAAATCAGGTATTGGTTACCGCTTTGCAACAAATAAAATTACGCCATTCTGATTTGGCAAAACTGGAGCTCAATCCCATACCGATTAATCCGGAGCTTGATCGGGCCAGCAATTTGTATGCAATTATTCATTTTTCTTATATGGCGAAAAACTCTGTGGACACGTTATTTGTTTGTGTTTCTTTAGATGAAAATGGGAATGTTATTACTATGGTGAGAGATATAGAATCCAGAGAGGGAATTTTTAAAACTAATCGGATTCCTGTAAATGCGGGTTGTTATCAAAATCAGAAACCGTAAGTTAGTGCTTCAAGTAATCAG
Organism: Cellvibrionaceae bacterium; assembly: GCA_021151825.1. Taxonomy (GTDB): domain Bacteria; phylum Pseudomonadota; class Gammaproteobacteria; order Pseudomonadales; family Cellvibrionaceae; genus Cellvibrio. The sequence continues at coordinate 512,760 of JAGKWQ010000001.1, read as the reverse complement.
GCGCTCTGGGCGCCTGATTAGGAAGACTAAATTCACATTAAAAACTAATTTTCAAATTTAACTTTGCACTGCTTCCCGCTGCCGGAAAACCAATATCGGTGTAATAGTTTTCATCTGTCAGATTTTCCAGCGCTAAACCCAATTGGGTAAGCTTGTTGACTTGCCATTGAATGCTTGTATCAAAACGATCATAGGCGCCCAGCGTTTGTTCCACATCGGCACCGGTATAACGGCTGACAGCAAAGCGTTCGTTCACGCGCAAATAATTCACGTTGAATTGCCATGCATCATTCAGTTCATAATGAACGGAAGCGCCGTAGGTAACGCTGGGGCGGCCTAACAAATGGTTGTCGGACGATAGCATATCGATATCGGTATAGCTGGCATGCGCACGCAGCGTTACATTTTGTTGTGCTTGCCAATTTATTTCAGATTCCACGCCGCTGGTATCTACCCGTGAACGGTTAACATTTTTAAATGTTTCGGAATCAAAATCGATCAGGTTTTTGTAGCGATGATCAAAATAACTGACGCGGGCATTGATCGTGTCTTTATTGAATTCAAAACCGGCATCGTATGTGGTGACGGTTTCAGGTTTTAAATCTTCATTGCCAACCAACACATGGCCCAATGCAAAGAAGCTCGGTAATTTAAACCCTTCACCCCAGTTGGCGAATAAGGTCCAATTATCGGTCAGGACAAATTTAGTTCCTACTTGACCACTGTTATTCGCATCGAAGCCTTCAGCATCATCGCGGCGAATGCTGGCCTGTAGTAACCACGCTTCAGTGGCGTAGGTATTCAGGTTAATGAATGCGCTGTCGATCTGGCGTTCCAGTGCAAAATTATTGGGATATACTTCTGGCGACACTAAATAGCCCTGGCTTTTGCCATCTTCTTTTTTAGTTTCTACACCGATATTGGCCCATAGTTTTTGTTGATCGCCCAGTGTATTTATCCAGCTGAATTGTGTGCGATTGAAATCGATGATCGAACTGTTCACCGGGACTTCATAAAAAGGGGATATTCCAGGAGACCAATAATCTTCATCCCGTTGATACCAGCTCGCACTCACTTTGCTTTGCCAGCCAGCATTCACTTGTGCAGTCCAACCTAATGCTGCACTTTGATCTTTATAATCACTGCGATCCAATTCGCGACCAACTGCAAATTCCGGCCCGCCACTTTGTTCCGGGAAGCTGGTGCGTTCGCCATCAAGGTAGCGATAGTTAAAATTTAATGTGTGATTTTCTTGTTGCCAATTCAGGCGGCTGGTGAATTCTGTATTTTTGGCGGTGCTACCGGGAATAGGCTCGCCCGCATCTTTGGTTTGTACCGCAATGGCATAACCGAGGTTATTTATTTTTCCCGCAGTGCTAATGCCGGTGCTTGCATAATCATCGCTACCGATACTGGTATTCAGTGTTGTTGTCGCCTTGCCCGGTGTTTGGGTGATGATGTGAATAACACCGGCGAGTGCGTCGGAACCATACACTGACGATTGTGCGCCGCGAATAATTTCAATGCGTTCGATGGATTCGATATTAATGCTGTTTAAATCAAATGCACCGCCGCGTGTGTTAGTTGGATCATTCAGTTGCACGCCGTCGAGCAGAACCAATGTATGGTTTGCTTCCGCGCCGCGCAGGGCGATAGACGTAATGCCACCTGGGCCGCCTTGTTCTTCAACCCATAAGCTGGGAATTTGTCGCAGCGCATCAACCACGCTGTTGCTGCTTAATTGCAATAATTGCTTTTTGTTGATGATCGATACCGAGGAAGATAATTGTTCGTTGGTGACCGGGTTATAGCTGCCGGTAACGATTAATTCTTCAGTTGCAGCAAAGCTAGTTGTAGAAAGTAGTGCAAGGAATAATGGGGTGAAACGGAAATTTTTCATTGCGAGCCTTAAATCGTAATTAACTAAATCTACCGTGCTGCGAGAGAAATGGACTCCGTCATTCACTTCGGGACACGCCGTGAATACATCCCTGTAGGCTCGGGCGCAGCATCCATGCTGCGCACGGTCCCGAAGCAAATGCCGGATTCCATTTAGCCGCACTTGGGTAATAAGATTGTTGGTCTATTTTGCAGCGGGAAATTTATAGAGCGTGTAATACGCATCCATTTTTTCCTCTGCATTTTTTTCAAATACTGTTTTTGCTTTCAATTGCACGTGATAAACGCGCGCCGTCTGTTGTGGGTGAACCTGTTTTTGGACAAGTGATGGCAAATCGATATTCACGATTCTGCGATCACTGCTGAGCGACACGGACTTGATGGATTCTTGCGTTAAATCCAATTCATCAGAGCCGTAGTCCGGTGCGTCACGGTACACCCATGATTCCAGGAGCAACAGGGATTTTAGTTCCTCTATTGATATTTTGTCGCTGATTGCCTGAGTGAATTCGATTGCAAAACCACTTGGTGTCGCCAGCATTTGGGTAATGGCAGGAGAAACGGTTTTTCCATCCCAGATAATGCGCTGCAAGCTGGCGACATGGCCGCCTTTAGCCTGCCAGCCACGACCGGTTTGGCCGAGCAACAAGCTGCCATCTTTCAAAAACAATGGGCGCATCACACCGGATTCCAAACCGTCCACAAATGGCATCACACTGCCTTGTTCAATACCATCCACAGTTTGTGTTGCAATACGCAATAAATTGGATTGCGTTTGATCGCCCATCAGCATTTGTTGTTGGAAAGGACCAAACTTTTTGTGAGTGATCCATGCCGGATTGCCCGGTGAGTTAGCAACGCGATTGTGTGGCAATAAAATAATGGCGTTGGTGCGTTGGTTTTGTACTTTATCCCATGCAATTTCCGGCGAGTCCGGCGTCATGCCCGGCAAATCTACCAATGCTGATGGGTGCCCGTAAAATTTATTCTGTTCGATCACGAAAACTTTTGAAGTGCCCATGTATTCACCCTGGTTATCGGAATACCACAAGCGACCATCCGGTGCTGTGCCCAAACCGGCGGGGCTGCGTAAACCATTTGCCCAAGGTGTGAAATTACCTTTGGCATCCACGCGAATATTCCAGCCCGCCAAACCACCTGCGCTACCCATATATTGACCGCCGGCTTTGTAGGTGGAGCCGTCGCCGCCATCGGCGAGGTTAATGCTGATGTAATAAGCACCATCGCCGCCGCGCACCGGGCCGTGCATGTATGAGTGATAATTACCGTGGTAAGAGTGCGCATCAAATAAAGTTTCATAACTATCGGCAATACCGTCGCCGTTAGTATCTTTAATGCGCGTCAGTTCGGCTTTTTGTCCAGCGATAACTTGTAAGCCTTTTTTATCTTCGACAATTACACCAAGGCTATCAAACGTACCTTCTGCAAATAATTGCCATTCGCCTTTTACCATGCGCCAGATGCCTGCGGTACGCGTGGCTACCACGACGGTATTATTTTTGGTGAGCGCTAATCCGAGTGCTTCAAATAATTGTTCACGGCCATAATTATCTTTTGGCGGATAATAACTTTCGATGCTGTAACCCGCAGGCAGATCCGCTGTGGATTCGGTAATTTTTATCGGTTGTTTGCGATAATCAAATTCCGATTTTGTTGCGTGCCATACATTAGCAGCAACTTGCATTTTGGCTGTGAGTGTTGCTTGTTTGATGCCTGCCGGTAATGTCCATTGGCCATTGGTGATTTCACCTTTATCCACGGCCGCGTTTTGCAACAGTTGCGTATTCAATGAAAACTGTTGCGCGGTTTTAATATCGCCACTCACTATAATTTTCACATCACCCGTAGCACTAATGAGTGTTTGGATTTTCAGTGTGCTTTTGCCCACGCGATAATTAAAGGTCGGCATCTCCTCTTTTTTCTTTGAGTTGCGTGTATAACCTAAAAATTGTGCATCCATTGCCGCCACGCGAGGCAGATGATCTTCTTTGCTGTAGAGTGATGCTTTGGCGGTTTCCGGATCTCCAAATTTTGCATCCTTGAAAGAGAAATCAATTACTTTGCCGTGCGCATTTAGTGGCGCAAATAAAAATTCCTGCACACCAAAATTAATTTCGCGGCTTTCGTAACCCATCTTCAAACCCTTGCCGCCGCGATTGGTAAATTCGCCGGTCATATCCAGAAACCCGCCTTGCCAGATTTTGGTAATAGCAAGCAAGCGTGGATCAAACGAATAGTTAACGCCCCAAGGTGTGCCAACGTGAATTGCACGCCCGGAAGTACCGACCATTGGGCCGCGTTGAATGCGTACTTCATCGTCTACCAATAATTGAAGGCGGTCAGCAATGGGGTCGTATTCTGCTGCGCCGGTCTGTGCGAGTAATTTAATGGTGGGACCCTGATCGCGCAGATCGTTCAGCGTGGCGAGATAATCACCGATTGCATCGATTTGTACATCACTTAATACCTGCGCGGAAAAGGCGGGCATGATTGGCAAATAAGCTTCGCCTTTTTTAACGCCGCTTTCGGTAACTGCTAATTGATCAGTAGAGGCGCGAATACTACGGTGTAAATATTGGCGATCTGCTTTGATGGTAAAACGATGACCTTCTCCACCCTCCACAACTTCACGGTCGCGCGGTTCGCGTTTGAATAAACCGTACAGGTTTGGTCCTGTACTTACTCCTGCATCATTTTTGGTGGTGAGATGACAAGCATTGCAACCAACGGATTCAAATGTTTCTTTGCCGAGCGCGACAAAGTCGACCAACTCTTTTTCGTTAGTAGCGTCGCCTGAATTTTTTGGCATGACGATTTGTGAAAAATCTGCGGGCGCGATAGAAAATTTGCGCAACGCAAGTTGACCTTTTTTAACCAACAAACTGGTTGTACCCGCTGGGCCTTCCCATGCAATACTGGTGTTTTCGCTCATCTCCGGACGTATGTCATTTACCAACACCTGTTCACCATTGATACGCACTTCAACAATTAATGCAGATTCGATTTTGGTGCTTGCATCGTTGTAACGGGGCGCACGAAATTTTGCTGTTAAATGTTGCCATTCGTTGTTCACATTTTTTAAGTCAACGGCGTAGCGGCCTTGCAAAAATAATTTTGCATCGCTTCCTTCCGGCACCAGGAATTCCATATCCAGAACTGTATCTCCCAGCGCAATAGCAGTCACTAAATGCTTGGCGCTGCCCTGGGAACTGAGCGCAAGGATCTCGCCCTCTTTAGCGGGGGACAATTGTAATTTGGTACCCACTGCGCTGGCTGCTTTAACGGTTTTCCAGTCGGTATTTTCTTTAAAGGCGAGTGCGGGATTTGGTGTGGAATTGGTTTGTGCGATAAGTGGTGCGGATGCGCATGCGAGCGCAAGCAGCAATACACGCAGCTGATTGATAAACGGCATGATTGATTACCTGTTCTTTTTAACGGAAAAAAGCGCCGCCACTGCAATGACAGGGCGGCGCGAAACATTGACAGTTCAATAACGCTAAACCGTCAGCGGACAGATACGGGAATTAAAGTTTGCGCACCCATATATTGCGGAAGCTCACCAGGTTGCCGTGATCTTGCAGACGCAATGGCGCGCAGCCATGGGCTTTGTAGACAGGTTTACCAATCCATTCAGTAGCGCCCTGGATTTCGAAATGGTTTTGCACCAATACGCCGTTGTGCAGCACAGTGACGTAACCCGGTGCGGTGAGTTTTTGTGCGCTATCAAATTTTGGTGCAGTAAAAACAATGTCGTAAGTTTGCCATTCACCTGGTGCGCGTGCGGCATTTACCAGCGGGATAGATTGTTTGTAAACCGATCCGACCTGGCCATTGGGATAGGTTTTGTTGTTGTAAGAGTCCAGAACTTGTATTTCATAACGTTCCTGGAAAAACACGCCGCTATTGCTGCGGCCCTGGCTCTCTTGCGGCTTGCCGTCATCGCCAATGAAGTTGGTTGGTGTTTTCCATTCAATATGCAGTTGTACATCGCAAAATGATTCTTTTGTTTTGATATCGCCCTTCTTGGGGGTAACGGTGACAGCGCCGTCGGCAATTTTCCATCCGGCTGCACCACCGCCTTCAGCAGCTTGCCATTGGTTCAGGTTTTTTCCGTCAAATAAAACGATGGCATCCGACGGTGCGGCATTGGCGGATGCCTGGATAACAGGCGGGACCGGTTCCCACACTTCAGTTTCCTGGGCGAGCTGCCAGGGTTCTTTTTTTGCTGCATCCGCAGCCTGGACATTGGTGATGCAAAGGGCCGATAAAAAGCTGAGGCAAACGGGCAATGCGCCGCGTTTAAAATGGCATGTGTTCATGAGGTGTGTTTTCCCAGGGTTTTGTAGTTGCTGTGATTGTTATCGTTGTGTTTTTAAGTTTTAGTTATAGCGACTATTTGAATGCCCTGCGAATGCTTTTACACAGCTTGATACAGGGAGTGTGAGTGATTGCCAATCTTTAACACTGCTTTACAGAACGCTGTCGAATGATTGCTATTTCACGCAAGAGGAGAGAGGCACGGCGGGCCCTGATTAATCAGGGCCCGCAGGGCAAATTATTCTTTAAAACTGTTGTGCGCGAGGCGTTGGTTGCCCGGGCAATTCAGGAATTTTGACGCGTTTAACCAGCGCTTATCCGGATAATAAGAGAAGAGGAATTGCTCGCCTTTAATGGTATCAATCACCTTTTGTGCGATGCCACGGCGCACCGCCGGGCAACCATGGCTACGCCCCAGGTGGCCCAGCTTTTTGGCGAGTTTTAAATCTACATAATCAGCGCCATGGAATACGATCGCGCGTTCCATAGCCTTGTCATTAAATCCATTTTCCAATCCATCCATCCGCAACGAATAGCCGTTAGCACCTACATAGGTACCTTTGGTGCGAAAAAGGCCGATGCTGGTTTGCAGGCTTCCGTAACTATTGGAAAACTTTCGTGCAAAATTTTCACCGGTATTCTTGCCATGGGCGACCAATTCATTAAATAACAGCTTGCCGGTAACCAAATCGAACACCCACAGGCGCGGTATGGTTGAGGCGAGGGAGTAATCAATGACGGTTAAATTGCGTGAGGGAGACATGCCCTGGCTCAGGGCGCAATCCAGTGCAGACAGTGCCAGCCCAATAACCTTAGGGTTTGCCGCCGGTGCAGCCTTGCTTAGTACGTTTAACAGGCGTAACTGTGACTGTTCATTAGCAAAAGGCAAGGGTAATGCGAAAGGGTTGTTGTTATCAGTTTGTCCAGCTGTGGCATGAAAAGTGAATAAAAGACTGAGGCAGGCCGAAAAAGATAAGGCCCTAATTGTTTTGTACAACATGAATATTTCCCGGATTTCTGGGTAGATTAAGTTGCAGCGGCCTTGCTGTGACAGGGGATATTTTTGCCTGTAAATATCAATAGTGGACGAATGCTAGCATCTGAAAACTGATGCGGCAAACATTAAATGATCAAAAATACAGCAACTATTGAATCTTCTTTGCTACCTTAGATAATAAGCACGTTTTCACAGAGTGTGCAGGAGCATGCGTTTATGCAGTTGTTTCGGGTGTTGAGGTCAATGGCGATAAAGCAAGAGTTGTATCGATGGTTGTTGTTGGGTGCGGTGGCATTGATGGCTGTTAGTGCCACGCGTGTATTCGCCGTTCCTGCGCCGCTGGCGCTTTCACCGCAAGAGTTATTGGTTAAAGAGATTGAGGCGCGGGTTGCGATTATGCAATTGGCCGAGGAGTCTGCACGGAATAATTCCCGTGATTTAACCCAGGCGGTGAGTACTTTCTATACCCAACGGCAATTTCGTCCGGTGTGGAATCAAGCGGGCAGGCTGGATGAGCTGATCGTTGCATTGGAGGCATTGTCAGAAGATGGCCTGAGCCCGGAAGATTATTTGGTGTCACAATTGCGCCAGGCGCCACCCTTCGCTGCCGATAGCTCCCCCGAATCTATTACCCGCCAGGCGGATGACGATATCCGCGCGACCAACGCTTACCTCCGTGCGCTCTACCATCTTTTTAATGGCAAGGTAGATCCCGCCGGCCTCGACCCGCAGTGGAATTTCGAGCTGGAAGATTTAACCCTGACCAGCGCCGGTATCTTTGTTGCGGGTGGAGTTGATATCACACCGATTGCCGAGATTTTCGCTAAAACGCGCCCGCAGCATCCTCTCTATAACTACATGCGCGAAGGCCTCAAGCGCTACCGCGTTATTGCGGCCCAAGGGGGATGGCCGGCATTACCGGTTGGCCCCTCGCTCAAACCCTGTATGGTCGATCCTCAAATTGCCATCTTGCGCAAACGCCTGAGTGTTACTGGCGAATACGTAGCGCCTGTGTTACCTGCAGCAGAAGGACAGCAAGGTACGCTACCCGCACAAAAATGCCTGGGGCCGGATACCAAATTCATCACCACGGAGAGTGTTAGTTCTACTCCCTCGGCCACCGAAGTCTATGTGGGCGATGTAATGTCTGTCGGTAGTAGTAGTTCTTCAAGTGCCACCGTACCAGCGGGCATTAACCCTGATGAGGTCTTTGATGAATATCTGGTGGACGCGGTAAAAAAATTCCAGCGCGATCAGTATCTGGACGTGGACGGCGCGATTGGTCCGGCCACACGTGCTGCGTTGAACGTGTCTGTGCAATCGCGTATCGACCAGATTCGCGTTAACCTGGATCGCGCCCGCTGGCTGCTGCATAACATTCCAGCTGACATGGTGTTGGTGGATGTCGCGGGTTTTAAAATTACTTACTTCAAAGCGCATCAGCCAATCTGGCGTTCACGTGTGCAAGTGGGAATGGCGTATCGCACCAGTCCGATTTTCAAATCCGAAGTGAATTACATCACTCTTAACCCGACCTGGACGGTCCCGCCGACTATTTTGCGCAAGGATATTTTGCCAAAAGTACGCAAGAACATTAATTATCTACGCGAACACAATATCCGTGTGCTGAATAACGAAGGTAAAGAGCTTGATCCGCATTCGGTGGATTGGTCGCGCCCAGGCAATGTAATTCTGCGTCAGGATGCGGGTGCAGATGCTGCATTAGGGAAAGCGGTGATTCGCTTTCCTAATTCCTATTCGGTTTACCTGCACGATACACCCCATCAAAAATTATTTGATAAAAGCCAGCGGGCTTTCAGCTCGGGTTGTATTCGCGTAGAGCGCGCGCTGGAATTAGTGGAATTGTTATTGGCAGAAACGCCGGGCTGGGACCAGGTTGCTATCAATCAAGCATTGGATACCGGCAAAACGCGCAATGTTACCTTGGCTAAACGAGTACCCATTTTGTTGGCTTATTGGACGGTGGATGCCATCAATGAACAGCAAATTGCGTTCAAGCCGGATATTTATGCCCGCGATCCACAAGTGCTGGCTGCATTAAATCGTACTCATTAACAGGGTCTTCCTTGCCATGCATCGAAATCCCAGTCGATTTCGGTGACTTTTTGAACAGGCGCGGCATGCAAATTTGTATTTATTGCAAGTCGCGTCTAGCGTTAATAGGTGTTAAGACCATAAGCCGTATCTGGCCTTCCCCCTAATTAATAGCTAACTGTTCATCAAGGACAAACATTCATCATGGCCACAAAAAAATCCTCGCGCTCCACCGGGATTCTGGAACAAGACGACCTTGCAACACTGGAACCCATTCCAGAGTCGCAATCCGAACTTGTAGAAGAGTCCATCTCCGGTTCCAGCAGTGGTTATATGTATTTCACCGAGCGGGACCTGAACAAGATCCTCTACAATCTGGATACCCTCCGCTCCAGTGTTTATCCGCGACTTAGTAACGAACAGGATCAGGACTCGCGCAAGCAGCCGCAATTTCCGTCGGTATGCTTGATTGGTTTGGGGCGTTGCGGCTCCAACATCGCGTTGGATGTGGCCTCGCTGGTTTACAACGCACGCAACTTTTACCTGAATGAATTTGCCACCGAAGAAAAAGAGGTGCGCGAGCAAGACCAGCGCCCCATTCGCTGGATCAAACGCAGCCTGCATTTAAAAGGTGCGCATCAACTCAAACCGGTATTTTTAATTGAACCCCTGGTGATGCTCGGGGATCTCGATAAAGATATCGAAGGCCGCATTCGTTTTTCTCACAAAGGGGAGCGTTCCGGTTTTCTCAAGGATTACACCAAAATGAAAATCATGGACCTGTCCGAAGTCCATGCCGGTGGTTCCGGTAATGCACCGATTCTCGGCCAGTACCTTGCCAAAATTATTTTAAATAAAGATACCCAGCGTTTCTCCAATCCCGATTGGAAGCACGTACATTCTTATTTAATCGATTCCTGCGGAATTAAGGCCAACCAGTCGCGCTTGTATTTTTATATTTTCAGTGCGGGCGGCGGCACCGGTTCGGGCATGGCGAGTGAATTTGGTCTTGCACAACAATATGCGTACATGAGCAAAACGTTTGATGTGCGTGCACCGTCAGATGATGCTGAAAACCGCGGCCATTCATTTGTATTCGAGCCGATCTTCACCAGCGGTATTTGCATACTGCCGAATATTTCCGATCACGGTGTGGAGATGTCGGAAGCCTTGCATATCAACGCGGGTCGCCTGTTGTGTAAGTATTTATCGGAAGAATGGGATTTTTCTTACAACTTCGATAACGAAGATTCGAGCGAAGCCAGCGTGATGCATCGCATTCGCCCCTGGAATGCGATGATGCTGATTTCCAACGACATCATGCGCTACGCGGAAGAAACCGACGAAGGCGCCATCCAGCATATTGATGTGAATGCGATGGAGAAATATGCGAACCAATATATTTCCCAACAAATTTTTAACATCCTGACCGCGCAAGCAGTTACAACCGATTACGACGAAAATTATTTCCGTCGTGCCGGCATCGATATCGGCGAAACTATTCGCCTGGATGCCAACGATTTATTTATGAGTTTGGCGGGGCCGGTGGCAGTCGCTTACGCCGAATCGGTTATTCCCGCTGCAATGGCGCCACAAGGTGTAGACAAGCTGCGCGGTATTGAAACTAAAAAATCCAGCGAATTGAATATTGATGATTTATTCTATCGCTCTATCGATTTGCCGCACTTCAATAAAGTCACCCAAGCGATTGAAGGTATCAGTTTGCTGCCGATTGAATCTGGCCGCTACCGCGATGCATTGGCGAAATATTTACAAAAAGGCTATGACCCGGAAGAGCTGAAGAATTTGCATTTCTTCAAAAATTGCTCGTCCATTGTGTCGATCATTTCGTTGCCGAAAGATTACAAACTTTCCTATATGGATTTGAATAAACTCAAATCCCATTTGAATGGTTTGTTCCCCAATACAACATTGAAGCGCTACGCGTTGGTAATTGGTGCATCGGCAAATATTTCGTTAACCACGTTGATCGTAAAAAGCCCCTGTTTGAGCGATGACTTCCTGACCCTGATCGTCGCATTTATCAAGCGCTGCTTTGCCAAAGACCCGTATCGTTTTGATGAGCAGCTGGATACCGCGATGCTCGATTTCATTCGGGCAGAGGATTTTGATGAAAAGCTGGTGGATAAAATGCTCAATGAGTATGAAAACCCGGCGAAAATTCTGGACACCAACTGGTACGCAATCAAGCCTATGTACGAGAAAAAATATCGCGAGTTGATTAATGATTCGGAGAAATTTTGTTCTATTAACGATATCCGCCTATCGCGTGATAGTGTGAAAAAAGCGATTAAATACCTGCGCGAAATTTATCGCCATAAGATCAGTAAAACCCGTATTGTTTCTCTTAACTCTACGTCTTTATCCCTCGATAAAACCAAAACATAATGACGAACGTGTACGTTTAGCTGGTCAAAAACGGAGAGCTATGCCTCTCCGTTTTTTATTGTAAACTGGATAGCAGAAACAATAGAGGATGATGATATGGTTCCAGATTTACTGCTAATCGACCATGTACATGTATCGGTTAAAAACCGGCAGCGTGCAGAGCAGTGGTACAAAGATATTCTTGGGTTTGAGCGTGTGCCTGAGTTTGATGCGTGGGCAACGGAAAAAGGTCCTCTAACCATTGGCAATGCGCAGGGCAATATCCATTTGGCATTATTTGAATCGGAAACTATTCAAAATACTGTAATTGCCTTTACCGTGACAGCAGAAAATTTCTTTGCCTGGATTGAACACCTGAAAGATAACGATATGCCAACCACTATCGTTGACCATGACCTTTCATGGTCAATTTATTTTAGGGACCCTGACGGTAATCCATTTGAAATCACTACCTATGATTATGCCGAGGTTCATGGGTACATGGAGTGGGACGCCTAGTGGTGTGCCGTTGATACAAAAAGGAGGTCAATTGGCCTCCTTTTTTATAGCTCGCAGATGGAATATACAGTCTGTTTAATCAAATTGCCCCCCAAATGGAGGTAGCTCTCGCTAAATTAAAGTAGCTAGTATGTTTAGAACAAACAACACGTATCTCTCAAGGAGGTTTTTATGTCTAAAGATCTTGCTGTGATTATTATTCATGGAATTGGCTCTCAAGAGCCTGAATTTGCAAATTCTATGATTGCCGAGCTTCAGGGGCGTTTAGCCGATGCCGATGTGGACCCCAATCGTGTTGCGTGGCAGCCCATTCATTGGGCTGATATTTTATTTGGTCGCCAGGAAAAATATCTAAAAGAAGCCAACGAAAATAATGATCTGGATTTTTTTTCACTACGAAGATTTACCATTACTGCATTAAGTGACGCTGTGGCGTATCAAAAGGTGGGCGATAACGCAAAGGCCCCTTATCATCGTATTCATGCACGCATACGCGAAAAAATGGGTGAATTATATAGCCAGCAATTGGGCGGAGCCGCGTGCCCTCTTGTGGTAATGGCCCATTCTTTAGGTGGGCATATTATTTCCAGTTACATTTGGGATATGCAACAGCATGGTGCTGCAGGTTTGTCGGAATTCGAGCAATTCAAGACGCATGCAGGCTTTATCACCTTTGGTTGTAACATTCCATTATTTACGTTTGCGTATGATAAAAACGATATCTTTCCGATTAAATTTCCCGGTGAATTATTATCAGACAGTACTCGCGCAAAAAGTAAGTGGTTGAATTATTATGATAAGGATGATGTCCTGGCCTATCCATTAAAACCTATTAACGATGCATACAGTAAAGTAGTAGACAATGATATTGCTATTAATTCTGGCGGGATATTTGTCAATTGGAATCCTATGTCGCATAACGCGTATTGGACGGATAATAGCTTAACCAAACCCGTAACCAAATATCTTGCATCTTTATTAAATTAATTTCATTGGCTATTTATACATTGTTTTATGAGTACAAAAAATAAAAAGCGCATCCAAAAGATGCGCTTTTATTAAGTAACAGGCAACCAGATTTCAATATCACCTTCACCGGTATGTGGATTAAATTGCTCTCCATAGCGCTCAAAAAAATGCAACGCATTTTCCTCTGCGGTAGCGTGGTTGTATTCGGACGTGGGCAACCATTTATCAAATGCAAAATCAATTGTAGCGCGAATGCTATTTACAGTTCCCTTGTGACTGAATATCGCATAGGTCTGTGACGGAATAATAAAGGGGCTGAATGTTTCAGGGAGCCCGGTAAAGTCCCATACCGCACAGCCTGCCATGTAATAATATTCCTGGTTATGTAAATGAATACAAAGGCCAAACCCGGTGGCGCCGACACGTTGTGGAATCTGATCCCAACTGGTTGTTAATTGTTGCCAGAGTTGAGGGATTTTCTGTGCAGCATGTTCGTCCAGCGGTTCGCGCAAGCCGGCAATTAATAATGGGCCGGCTTGTTCAATCCGTGGTTGTGCCAATGCAATTTTTTCATTAACCGAAGTGTTGTTGGATTCGTTCATCTTTTGTTGAGTCCAGTTCGCGGATCGGACGAATTTCAATAGTGCCAATACGTGCCGGTGGAATTTTGCTGGCGAGTTGTATGGCTTCATTTAAATCGCGTGCATCCAGTAAATAAAAACCAGCTAGTTGCTCTTTGGTTTCAGCAAATGGGCCATCGGTAATTAATGGTTTCCCATCGCGAATACGCAAACTGGTTGCCGTAGTCGATGGATGCAGCGCATTGCCACCAATCATTTTCCCGCTATCGCGCAAGTTTTGGCCGCAGGCTTCGCATTCGCTATTCAATGCTTTCCATTCGTTAGAGGTCATGTTGTTGATGATGTTTTCATCGTAATAAACCATGCATAAATATTTCATCGTTTTCCTCGTCATTGTTGGTAGTACAACCAGCGCTCATGCTGACTTTGATTATCCGGGCGGCAACGATCAATTATTCAAAAGCAATAATCCATGATCTTTTACCGCCAAAGACTGTTATTACACAGGGTTTGTATTAGCCGGGCATATGTGACAATTATTCCTGAACGTGTGAGGGCTCCATAAACATAATTTCCCAATGGTGGCCATCCAGATCGGTAAAACCGTGATAATACATAAAACCATGGTCAAGTGGTTCTACCGGCCAGGCCTTGCCACCGGCGGCTACGGCTTTGCTAATTGTTTCATCCACTTTTGCGCGGCTCTCGCAGGAGAGACACACAATAACTTCTTTAGTACTATGACCATCAGCAATTGCTTTGGGGGTGAATGTTTTAAACATTGCCTCAGTAACCAGCATGGAATAAATAGTATCACTAATAACCATGCAGGCCGCTTTTTCGTCGGTAAATTGCGGATTAAAACTGTAGCCGAGTTGGGTAAAAAACGCTTTGGATTTTTCCAGATCTTTAACCGGAAAATTAACAAACACTTGCGTTGCCATAATCGAATTCCTTTAAAAATGGTTAAAAAAATACAATAAAATTTATTCGTGACGCACGATGGATTTGAATCCACCGTAAGCCATACGTTTGAAATCAAACGGTGGATTTTCTTTATCGCACATATCGTTCAGGCGCGGATCGGCCATTACTAATGCGTTGATGCGGTCGCGCTCTTCGCGCGATGGGAAAATAATCCAGGCGATGACTACTGTTTCATTATCTTTACAGCCAGCTGCAGTGCGGAAGCTGGTCATGTCCTGAATATCCAGGTCATCACCAACGCACTCCCAATATGCAATAGCACCATGTTCTTTCCATACAGCACCTGCTTTGTTGGCCATTTGTTGGTACTCCGGTAGCTTTTCCGGAGCAATAGGAAGTAAAAAACCATCTACGTAATGAGTCATGTCATATCTCCTTCGGTAATTAAAACAATCAGTTAAATCAGCTTAATGAAAAACAGTAAATTCTATGGCGAGCTTACTCTCGTTTAGCGCTGTTGCACGTTTTTTTAAACCACTCTCTATTGGTCCACATATGGGCAGCGTTGTTCCTCGTGCGGAGTTCTCCTCACCTGTTACCAACGGAACGTTTGAGTGTTATCAGGTAATAGTCGGATGAGCCAAACCAAAATCGACAGCAATAATAAAAAATTTACCTTTTATCTAACTTTGTTGGACGGCACTTAAATTAGAAACATTTCTATAGTTCATTGGCTTCCAACTAGAATGTATTTCTCTGAGTTACACCTTTAGCTGAAAGGCCATTGGTTAATAAGGAGATAATCGGGCAAGGAGAAAGTATTGGGAGTGTCGAATTGCTCAAACGTGATTATTTGGATAATTAACCAGGATATAAGTATGATTTTTAAAAAGATGTTTTCGTTATTGGGCGTTGTTGCAGGATTAACCTTGGCCAGTTATACCGTTGCGCAAGATGATGGGGGGGCGCGCACACTGCGTATAGAGCCGGCGAATGCGAATATGTTGGAAGCCCAGGTAGTGGATATAGCGGTGTATTTACCGCCGGATATTTTTATGCCACTGAACAGGCCTGAGTTTGAACCTGTCTATCCTTCACCTTATCCGTCTCCCGCGTTAGCACCACAGCGTGGTCCCTCGATTTTAAAAATCCAGGCATATGTTAATGGTAAGGATGCCAGTGCATGGTTTCATGAATGCATCCAACAACATTGGACCGTGATGGCATCAGAGCGCGTGCTGTTATGTAAGAACCTGGATTATTCACCGTTTGTTGAAGGTACGAATGAATTAATCGTTTCTGTCCAGCAATACGATAACCCGCCTTATATTGGTGTAGCCAACTATCGTATTGTTAAAAGTCAGCGCAAATTTCACGATGTGTTAGCGTTTTATGAGCCCAAACGTTTTGTGGTTAGAGGGGCAAGTTTTAATACTGCGTCACATATCAATGTTGTGCCCAACCAGCGCGTAATGATCAGGGCGGCGGGGCGTATAAATGTATGGCCTACGAATGTCGCGTATCCGCTTTCTACCCCCAGGGGAACCGAAATGTGCGGTAGTCTTTGCCTGTTACCCGGTGCTAATTTGGGCGCGTTGTTAGTTAAAATTGGTCCCTATGGCCGTTGGTTCTCTGTTGGTGAAAATTATGTTCTGGTTGCTGATCGCGCAGGCGAGTTGATTTTTGCTATTAATGACAAGACAACACCTGCTGACATTAATGATAACCTTGGCAGCTATGAGGTAAGTGTTGCTCGCCAATAATCCCGTTTAACAGGAAGCTCTGGCATTTAATGTTGGAGCTTTCATTATCATTTGTTGCTTTAAATTAACCCTTCGAAGATTTCAATATCAACTCACTAAAATAATAAAAATCTTCCAGATAATTTTCACTGCAGTGTTCGATTGAGATCACCTGCGTGTAAAATATTTTTGATTCCTGTACCACGCCACATCAGAGTTAACTTTATGGAACACCACGAAACACTATTACACGCTATTTATTATCTGCTGGCAGCCACCATTGCGGTGCCGCTATTTCGTCGCCTCGGTCTGGGGGCGATCCTGGGGTATTTGGTTGCCGGTGCGATTATCGGCCCGTATGAATTGGGCTTGATTTACCAGCCTGAAGCTACCTTTCAATTTTCTGAATTGGGTGTGGTGCTGCTGTTATTTGTTATTGGCCTTGAATTAAATCCGCAGCAATTATGGAAAATGCGGTTGGACATCGGTCTTCTCGGTGGTGCCCAGATGTTGCTCACGGCATTTGCGATAACCGCGTTAATCGCAATTTTTCTGGATTTGAGTTGGCAGCAAGGATTTATGATCGGCCTCGCGCTCGCGCTTTCTTCAACGGCATTTGCAATCCCATTAATGGAAGAGCATAAAATTATGGGCTTGCCGATTGGTCGTAAAGGGTTTTCGATTTTGTTGTTGCAAGATCTGGCTGTTATTCCCATCTTATTATTACTTGCTACCTGGTCACCAGCTGCTGCGGAAGACACTCACGTTCCCTGGTGGATAGGATTATGCACAGTGGCATTTTTGTTATTAGCGGGCGCGAGGATTTTTAATCCGCTCTTACAAGTGGTTGCAAAATATGGCAGCCGCGAAATTCTCACTGCTGCGGGTTTATTAATTGTATTGAGTGTTGCTTACTTGATGCAGTTGGTGGGCTTCTCTATGAGTATGGGGGCATTTCTCGCAGGTATTTTGCTGGCTCAATCCAGTTTCCGTCATCAATTGGCTGCTGATATCGAACCTTTTAAAGGTCTTTTACTGGGATTATTTTTTATCGCGGTAGGTATGTCATTAAATTTGCGATTGCTCTTCGCAGAACCACTGTTAATTTTAGCGCTCGCGTTGACGTTAATGCTGGTCAAAATCCTTGTGGTTGCATTGGTATTACGCATTCGCCAATTTCCAATCAAGGATGGCTTGCTGGTTGGCGTAATGCTCGCACAGGGTGGTGAATTTGCATTTGTGGTGATGTCCACCGCTGAACAAACCAAATTTCTACCAGAAGATATTTCCAATTATGTGGTGTTGGTGGTGGGTATTTCCATGGCACTAACCAGCCCCTTGGTGATGTTGCACGAATTCTTTACCCGCAAGCGCACCATGCAAGAAAAGGCCAGCGAGGAAGCAACACACGCAGCAAATGCATTAAAAGAACTTGAAGAACCGGATGCACACAAGGCGGAAGTTATCATTGCCGGTTTTGGTCGCTTTGGCCAAATTATCGGCCGTATTCTCACGGCCAGTAACATTCCATTTAATGCATTGGATAAAAATCCCGAACATATCGAATTTTTGAAAAACTACGGTGTGCAGAGTTATTACGGTGATGCAACACGCATTGAATTACTGGAAGCCGCCGGTATTCGCGATGCGAAAGTGCTGGTAGTTGCATTGGTAAATATAGAGGCATCTCTGGCCGTGGTTCGCCTGGTAAAAACCCATTTCCCGCATATCACGCTCATTGTCCGCGCCCGCGATCGCGCCCATGCTTATCAACTGGCAGAATTAGGGGTGGAAAATCCTATTCGTGAAATTTACGAATCCAGCCTCAGTGCTGCTATGCGCACGCTAACAGAAGTCGGTTATACCGAAGGTCAATCACAACACGCGATCGATATTTTCCGTGAGCACGACCATAGCTTGTTGCATCAGGCAATTGCGATTAGTAAAGATCCAAAGGAATTGGCGCTATTGGTGAAGCAAAGCCGGAAAGAGTTGAAGGATTTGTTTAGTAAGGATGTGAAATTGTAGGGCACCCATTAATCGTCGCGAATGATGCATACAATGAAAACATATGGGAACCGTTATGAAATTCTACAAGGAATGCGAATATAGGGATGCTTGTGACGAGTTGTTTCAAAAGCATAAGGTCTCTATTTTGAATTTGATCCCACATGCACGGGTGGAGCATGTGGGATCTTCATCCATCCCCGGGGCTATATCAAAGGGTGATCTGGATATTTTTGTTGGTATCAGCTTTCAAAAATTTGATGAATCGGTAGCGCTGTTAAAAAATCTGGGTTTCAGGGAGAAGTTAAAAACATTGAGGACCGCAGAGCTTTGTATGCTTGAATCCGATATTGAAAATGTTTCCCTTCAGGTTGTTGTTAACGGATCGACGTTCGAATTTTTTATCGAATTTCGTGAAAGGTTGAAAGAATCCAGAGCGCTCCTGAATCAATATAACCACCTCAAATTAATGAGTGTCAATCTTTCTGAAGAGCAATATCGTGCTTTAAAAAGTGAGTTTATTGAGCGTGTATTGCGTAAATAATAGTTTAATGATTTTTAAGTCGTCAGCAGGAAATATGCCCATGGAAATTAGAAGTCTGCATAA
This sequence comes from Cellvibrionaceae bacterium, assembly GCA_021151825.1. GTDB lineage: Bacteria > Pseudomonadota > Gammaproteobacteria > Pseudomonadales > Cellvibrionaceae > Cellvibrio. The sequence goes on along the minus strand of JAGKWQ010000001.1, from coordinate 493,731 downwards.
AGGCGATCTACACGCCTTATTGTCTCTTTATTCTCATTTACATCAAGAAACCTGTGATAGGCATTTTAATATTTACGACTCTATCTGGGATGAGATACTGTCAACCAACAACATCTTGTATTTTGGTGGATTTATCGGCGAGCTATTGGTGAGTTCCTGTCATTTAGTGATAGTTCCAAACCTCACTCGAAATTGCCATCCGTATGCGTTTATTGAAAATGTGGTTACGCATTCGGAATATCGTAATAAAGGTTATGGAAAAGCAGTTTTGAAAGCTGCTACTGATCACGCGTGGAAAATGGATTGCTATAAGGTGATGCTAATGACCGGACGTAAAGACGAACGTGTATTGGCCTTTTATCAGTCTGCCGGTTTTAGTGGCAATGAAAAACAAGCCTTTATAGCAAAGCCGTAGGCCAAGCAAGAAAACGAAAATACTAAGTATGAAGGGAATTTTGGATATGGCTATATTTCTCTATTTTGCCGCTTTTCTCGCTATTGCTTTGGGAGTCGCACATTCTTATCTCGGCGAAAAATATCTTCTTATTCGTTTATTTCGCCGTGAAAATTTACCAAAAATTTTTGGCAACCAGGAATTTACCAAACGTACATTGCGCTTTGCATGGCATATTACAACGGTGGCATGGATAGGTTTTGCTGCGCTGCTGGTGCATGCGGGGCGGGGCGATTTGACGGTGGCTGGCACACTTCGAATTATCGGTGTTACCGCGATTATTTCGGGTTTCTTGCCAATTATATTTACCCGTGGAAAACATTTATCCTGGATAGTGTTGTTCGCTATAGGTGGTATTGCCTTTTGGTGTGCCGGTGTTTATGTTGGCTAACAAAAGCCTCCGGATATATCCGGAGACTTTTGTGACGATCAATTGCTATTACAGTTCAGAAAGATTTACTTTAAAAATCCCACCGCTTAATGGGTAGAGACTGCTGCTATCGCCTCTAATCCCTCTCCATCCGATGACAACATTTCCGTTTGAAACTTGCAGTGGATCTATTGCCCTGAAAGGAGTAGTTTCAAAATAAGGTTTTGCCGCATCAAGCTGGGATTGATAAATAGAATCATGTGTTGCCCATGAGCCTAAATTAAAAGGTACCGTTTGAGTGGTATCACCGTAAAATACCTGGGCAATTGTACTCGGTTCATAAGGAACGTAAGTGGAGTTAAGCACTTTGCCCACTTCAAGTAGTTGTACCGCTAAAACATCATTGTTATCAATAGATAATTGAATTGGTGTGGAGGTAAAATCACCATAGCCACGATATTGCCACGCGGTTTGGCCAGGCGTTGCAAGCGGGTCAATTTTGTATTGATGCACCTTGCCCTGTGGCAATGGTGTATTTGCCAAGTGTGGATATAACGTGATGAACTCGGAAGGGTACTCAAATCCGCCACTGCTGACCAAAAGTGCATTTTGATTTACCGCAACACGATATCCAAAACCCAAATCGCCAGTGAAAACACCCGCTTGCGTTAATGATGTCGAATTAACCTTGAATGCGTGTACTTTACCGGATCCGGCATATACAAAATCACCCGCTTCAATAACTCCGTTGTCATCAACATATGAAATGGAAGGTTGTGATGGTACTTCGCCAATCACGAGATTCTGGCCGTCCAGTGAAACATCGGAAATATGTTTACCGCTTTCTGGTAAAAAAGTATGGATAAGTTCCCATTCACCAGATGATGAATTGCGATGGTACGCCACCAATCGATCAGGTGCTGCTACAACAAATGCATCACCAGAAATTTTTACTTTAACATTGCGGCCTAATTTTCCGACAAATTCTGATGGCAACGGAACAATTATAATGGTGTTGTTAGGATTGGTACCGGAAACGGGTTTGCAGTTTAAGGCATTTCCCCAGTATCTTAGTGTTGGTGTATCGCCGGGAATACCTGTTGTGTAAGCTGATGTTGGACAAGTAGCAAACTGGCCATCTGTTTTTGGGATGATTACCACTGCCGGTTGGCTTGTCGATGTCGCTGGTGAATAATGATAAGGTAGTGTCGCTATGATCCAATTATCGGTAATGTCTACTTGTGCTCCAAAATTTAAAGGATTTGCCAGGTAACTTGCATGCGCTAATGTGGGGGCTATCGCAGGCTCTTTTAGAAACTGATATTTCTTTATAGATTCAGAATTATCATCCGTTAATAGATAGATCGCGCCTCCATCAATATTTCTATTGGCAGTCCAGTGGCCGATATAGGCAAATTGATCGCTTCTGCCAAACTCTGTATGTCGATCGGACCCAACAATGATGTATTTTCCATGCTTGGCTAATGTATGGCCAAACTCGCCAGAATCTACAGGAAAGTCTGGCTTTCCTTGATAGGTCACTGAAAATGCGTTCTGTGCAACAATGCTTGCTATTAATGCAACAGGTACTGTGAGTGCACGGCTTAATTTAGATGTAAACATATTTTCCCTACGTGATAATAAGTTAAAGAGTCCAAAAGTTTTTGCCTTAAATCAAGGCAGGCGCGATGTTAAGTCGCATGGTATGTTTAGAAAAATGACATTCGTCAGAAAATGAGTGATTGATAAAGGCGGAATTTTTTTTTGGCATTTGTTTCATTGTGAAATTCCACGCATAAAATGTTTGCACTTTTTAACATTATTTATGAAATTCATTGTGCGTGTGTAATTAAGCAACAATAATGAATTTTAATAAACGTTGTTTGTTTTGTGAGCTACGAGACTCAACTAAAAAACTCATAATGGATAAAAAATAAATCTATTGCATTGGTTGTTTATGAATATAGAGGTCGTTGAAAAAACTGATTATCGCCATTTGATTAAAATATGGGAGGCTTCCGTAAGGGCCACTCATGATTTTTTAAAAGAGGAAGATCTACTTGCATTAAAGCCGTTGATTTTTGAACAGTATTTTGATGCTGTTCATTTAACCTGTGCTCGGTGCGCTACAGATGAAATTCTGGGATTTTGCGGTGTTCTTGATGGCAATATTGAAATGCTATTTGTATCACCTGCTGCGCGTGGGAAAGGCGTCGGTGCTGCATTAACCCGACACGCGCTTGCCACGCAAAGTGTTACGAAAGTGGATGTTAATGAACAAAACACTCAAGCGTTGGGGTTTTATCAGAGGATGGGGTTCACCGTTATTGGCCGTTCACCACTGGATGGCCAGGGCAAGCCTTACCCGTTACTACATATGCAATTAACAAATTATTAACCGGTGTAAGCGTAAGAAAATTTTATGGCCCAGCAGTTCACCGGTTGCAAACTGGCGTATCTCTATAACGGGCAGTTACTTGTCTATCGGCGCGATGATATTCCGGAAATTCCTTATCCGGGGATGTGGGATTTTGCCGGTGGCGGGAGGGAAGGCAATGAATCGCCCGAGGATTGTGTAATCAGGGAATTGTATGAAGAGTTTGCGATAGCTATATCCGCGCAACGTTTGTTTTATCGCAAGAAAGTGGTGAATCATTTAAATTCCGGCTTTTCCTGGTTTTTTATCGCGTTGGGTAAGGCAGAAGAGATTGAAAATATAATATTCGGCGATGAAGGCCAATATTGGCGTTTAATGGATATTGGCGAATTTTTATCAAGCCCGGATGCAATGCCAATACTTAAAGCACGATTACTTGCGGTTTTTTATACATAAAAAGTCTTAAAAAAATTACAGCGATTGTCGAAGTGCACCAAAATTATTCGATCATTATGATGAACAAGTCATTAACCGAGCCAGGAGAGGTCAGTATGAAAAACATCGGCAGTTGCCATTGCGGCAATATTCGTTTTGAAGTGGAAGGGACTATTGATTCCGGCCTCGCTTGCAATTGTTCAATTTGCCAGCGCAAAGGCACGTTATTGTGGTTTGCACCTTTCAGCGAATTTAAATTATTAACGTCGGGCGATAAGGTTGGGACCTACACATTTAACAAGCATGTGATCCAGCATAAGTTTTGTCAGGTTTGTGGTGTTGCGCCTTATGCGGAAGGTGTAGATCCCACGGGAAATAAGGTTGCAGCAATTAATATTCGCTGTATTGAAGGAATCGATCTGGGAAAAATTCCGGTGCACAATTATAACGGCAGGGATGTGTGATGAAATTAAATCAATATTTGCGTGTGGTTGCAGGCTCAAAATTAACGTTTGCAGTTATCTGTTTATTTTTTTCACTGGCGCTGTGGTTTGGTTTTAGCGAAGGTTTTGCGGCAGGGCAATATTTTTTCAATCACTAAAGTGAATTTTCCAATGATTGCAGCTTGCTGCGCAGGAAGCGGATTTCCGGTTCTTGCGTGGTGAGCGAAATCGCTTTTTCGTAAGCTGTTTTTGCGTCGGTTAATTTTTTTAACTGGACCAGGAATTCTGCCCGTGCTGCATGTAATAAGTGATACTCCTTAAGCTGGTTGCGTGCGACCAGATCATCCAGTAACGCCAACCCTTGTGTTGGTCCATCGCGATGGGCGATGGCGACAGCGCGGTTGAGTTCAATAATCGGCGATGGATTGCGCGTTAATAATAAATCGTAAAACCCGCAGATTTCTTCCCAATCGGTTTCAGCAAAGCTTGGTGCTTCTGCATGGAGCGCGGCTATCGCTGCTTGCAAGCAATACACATCAGCCTGACCGCTGCTGAGCGCGCGCTGGATTAATTGTGAGCCTTCAGCAATTTGCTGGTGATTCCACCGGTTGCGATCCTGGTCTTCAAGGCGAATTAAATCGCCATTGCTATCTGTACGCGCATGGCGGCGCGAATCCTGTATCAGCATCAATGCCAATAATCCGAGCACTTCTGCTTCCGGTAATAATTGTGCGAGCAAACGTCCCAGGCGAATGGCTTCTTGCGCTAATTCCTGGCGAATTAATTCTGTACCGGATGATGCAGAATACCCCTCGTTAAATACCAGGTAGATTACATGCAGAACCGCATCCAGGCGTGCAGGTAATTCACTGCGAGTGGGAATTTCGTAGGGGATTTTTGCATCGCGAATTTTATTTTTTGCGCGCACAATACGTTGCGCCAATGTGCTTGGTGTAGTGAGAAATGCACTGGCAATGGCTTCGGTGGTGAGGCCGCAAACTTCGCGCAATGTCAGTGCCATTTGCGCTTCGGGGGCAAGGCCGGGATGGCAGCAGGTAAATATCAGACGCAGTTGGTCATCTTCAATAGGTGTATCGGTGTGATCTTCCTCGTCGGTGAATAATTCTTCACCGAGTTTTTCTGCAATATCTTCCCAGGAAGTATTCATCCGCGCGCGTTTGCGGATTTGGTCAATCGCTTTGAAGCGACCGGCAGATACCAACCATGCGCGCGGATTTTGTGGCACGCCTTCTTGTGGCCATTGATGTAATGCAGCGGTGAAAGCTTCCTGTAATGCTTCTTCGGCGAGATCGAAATCTTTTAACAAGCGAATCAAGGTCGCGAGTACGCGGCGCGATTCGCTGCGGTAAATGCTATTAATCAACGCTTCAATACTGGCCGGCATAGAAAGTCCTTAATGTTATTTGCTGTACTTGTCATCAACAAATGCGGTGGCGATGGCGGCAAGAATCAGGAAAACACCTGCACATACCAATGCATAAATAGGTTTGCCGCCGAATAAATGGCTGACCACCAACGCTAAAATACTGGATGCCAGTATCTGCGGTATAACAATAAAAAAATTATAAATTCCTGCGTAAACCCCCATTTTTGCAGGCGGCAAAACGCTGGTGAGAATTGCTAATGGTAATGCCAGGATTGATGCCCAGGCGAAGCCGACACCGACCATGGCAAGCAATAACCATTGCGGGTCGCGAATCCATACAAAAGAAATAAATCCCAATGCCCCCAAACATAAATTAATCATGTGTGTCGTTTTGCGATTGGTAAGGCGCACCAATTGCGGAATGGCTAACGCTGCCAGTGCCGCAAAACCATTGTAAGCTGCAAATAAAACCCCGACCCAATCGGCGCCTTCGTTGTACGCAACTGAGGTGGTATCGGTGCTGTGATAATGGTGGGATGTTACTGCGGCGGTGGTGTAAATCCACATGGAAAATAATGCAAACCAGGAGAGGCATTGCACAATTGCCAATTGGCGCATTGCACGCGGCATTAACACAATGTCACGCGTAATTTGGTAAAGCGCGTTCTGGTTGCGATTACGAGTTTGCAAATAACCGGCGATGAGTTGCAGCAAACCAAAGAGCGTGATGCCCGCTGCAAGAATCAATAATTTGTGATCAAAATTGGCCAACAGGATTAGCGTCGAAGCTAACACTCCTCCGCCCAGAAAAGTACTGCCGTTGCGATAAAACCCTGCATAGTGTTGTTCATCGACAACGGTTTGTGTTGCTCGCCATTGCTCGAACGCTGCCATTTGTTGCGGGCTGTATTCCTTTGATTTCCAGGCTGACCAGGACAGGCTCGCCAATAACATCAATGCGCCGATATAAAATGCGTAGGTCACCGATGGTGGCACTTCACCAGCGGGTGCCGTATTTGCCACATTCAGCCAGTTATTCAAAATCCATGGCAATGCTGAGGCAACTACTGCACTCACACCAATAAAAAAACTCTGCATGGAAAATCCGGTCGCCCGCTGCTCATCGGGCAAGGTATCCCCCAGCATCGCAATGGATGGACCGAGGGCGATATTGAGCGAAGCATCCAGCACCCAAAGCATGCCAGCGGCGATCCACAGCTCGGGTGAATTAGGCATCACCAGCAACGCAAGCGTCGCTGCAATGGCGCCAAACAGGATATAGGGGCGGCGGCGGCCAAAGCGATTCCAGGTTTTATCGCTCATATAGCCGATAACCGGCTGGATCAGCAGGCCGGTGATGGGCGCGGCAACCCAGAGGATGGGGATTTCCTCAATGGGCGCGCCCAGAATCTGGAAAATACGGCTGACATTGGCGTTCTGCAGGGCAAACCCGAACTGGATGCCGAAAAAGCCAAAGCAGAGGTTCCATATCTGCCAGAAACCGAGTTGCGGTTTGTTATTCATGAAGACGTTTGAATTATCCGATTGTTATAGGCGCCCCGGGGCGTCATGTCTTGGGCGATGATTATAGCGAAAACCCTCACACAGGGCATGCCGGAGCTGGATTGCTTATCGAATTGCGTCCTGGCTTCCTTGGATTGATCTCCGATGGATCTCTCTGTAAGAGTGGGACGATCATGTGGCGGTAGTGACGCTTGCTATTTGTACGGATTGTATTCCTGTTCTATTCCATGCTTCTTCGTTTTTATTCTTTCCGGAAGTGCTCTTTCTTTTAATGGCTGTTTCGGGATGTTACCCCCGTATTTTTTTGTGCATTTTTTCTGCGCTAAAAATTACAAATAAACATCTTCTGTTTGCAATTTCTGAAAACGTTTTCAGAAATTTTAATTGTCCGATAATTTTAAATTTTTAAAATTTTTTAAAAAGAAATCGATTTCAAAAAATTGAAAACGATTTCTTTTTTTTGTCGCCATAGACACTTGATGAGTGGCGTTATTAAGATGATTAAAACGTTAGCTTTCTTTGTCGGCACAATCCTCTTGTTCCGATTTTGTGGCGGTGAATTGGCGTACTTAAAAATAAATTTACAGGTTCACATTTGTTTTCATTCATCGATGCCGTGTTGAATGAGCAGTAATTAAAAGAATTCACCTTTTCAGGTGAGGTGGATTGCAAGTGCAAAACTATGTGCTATGCAGTTAAGCCTGAATAATTAATAAAGCTGAGTAGAGAATAAATCCATAAAACGATAAACGGAGGAGTCCATGAGCATCAATAGAGGCTTTAAGAAAAAAATTCTGGTTAAGGCTATCGCATCTTGCGCTGCATTCGGTTTTGGCATCCAGGCCCAAGCCCAGGTGAGTGACAGTGCGGTTGAGGAGGTCCTTGTTACAGGCGTTAAGGCGGCCTTGATATCGGCGATGGAAACCAAGCGCGATTCATCCGGTGTTGTCGATGCCATTAGCGCAGAAGATATTGGCAAGTTTCCTGATACCAACCTCGCTGAATCGTTGCAACGTATCCCTGGCGTTTCAATTGATCGCGAAGGCGGGGAAGGCAAGTACGTTACGGTGCGGGGATTTGGTGCGGGTTTTAACGTAACCACGTTAAATGGCCGTCAATTGACGTCTGAAAATATCAACCGCGATTTTGAATTTGATACCCTCGGCTCGGAAATGATCAACGGTCTGGTCATTAACAAAAGTGGTTCTGCGCTGACCGAGACTGGTGGTATTGGTGCAATTGTTGATATCAGAACGTCGCGCCCGTTTGATGTAGGCAACAAAATTGCAGGCTCCATCAAGCTCGACTATGAGACCCTGGCAGAAGAAAGTTCACCGCAGGCTTCTATATTGGTGAGCCAAAAATTTGCTGATGATGCCTTCGGTGTTCTGTTTGCCTATAACCATTTCGAGCGCGACTCCATTGTCAATCGTGTTACCAATAACCATTGGACTCGCGTTGAAAAAAATTCCGGCTCTGATTTATATCCTGATGCCAGTGAATTAACCTCCAATGCAAATCCGGATGGCCGCCTGTATCTTCCGCAAAACCATTTTATCCAGCAACAGCACGATCAACGCACACGCGACAATGCCAATCTGGTTTTACAATTTGCTCCTTCTGATGATCTTACGATCACGGCTGATGCACTCTATTCAGATTACGAACTGTTACGCGATCAGAATATGCTCGTGAATTGGTTTGGTAGCCGTCCGGGGTGGCGCGATGTGGTTGCCGATGCAAACGGAACTGTGACGCACTTTATTGCTGACAAACGCGAAGGTGAAGGCTGCTGTGTACAGAGCACAGAGTTCAATGCGATTAAAGAAAATCGCAAGTCAGATACATTGGTCACCGGGCTTAACGCCAAATGGGATCTCAGTGATAAATTCAGTGTGATTGCTGATGCCTATCGCTCTGAATCCAACTACAAAGACCCGATGGGATTTGGTAACTCACAGGTAACTATGGGTTATCGCAATCGTCTCACCTGGGATATGGAAGGTGGATTTATTCCGTATATTTCCGGCTTTGAATCAGGCACTGGCACTGTACCTTATCAGCCGGATGCCAGTGGCAACATTACCATTCCCAACAAGGATTACCTTGACCCAAGTAACCTGCGCCCCGGTTATACCATTCGCAACGGCCGCATTATTGAAGACACCATCGACCAATTTAAAATTGCCGGCGCTTTTGAATCACATGAAGACAGCGGTTTGGTAAAAGCCGATTTTGGTTTCTCCTATAAAACCCGCGAAAAAGCCCGGCAACAATTTACTACCGGTCGTGGCCTTACTGCGGCAGAAGCGGCAACTGTGAACGCCAAAGAGCCGCGTGCTTATGCTGTTCCGGGCTCATCGCTCAACTGTATGTTCTGTGGCGGTGAATTTTTCTGGACTGAAATCCCGCGGCCAAATATCACCGTGCTGGATGCTGGCTCGGATTTTCTGGATGGTGTTAGCAGCGGCGGAAAAATCCATACCCAATGGTTGCAGTTTGATCACGATGAATTCCGCCGTATTTATGAAGGGCATATCGGTGTTCCTTTCACCACTGAAAAAGTGCCGAGCGAATCCTATGACATTACAGAGGATATTACCGCGCTCTATACCCAATTGGAGTTTGCTGGCGATCTGTCCGGGCTTCCGTACAATTTTGTCACGGGTTTGCGCTATGAAAGAACCGATCTCACTATCGGTGGCAACCTGGCCGCTATTTTGGGCGTAGAAGTGGAAGGCGCTGAAGTGTTGAAACAAAAACTCACAGCGGTTACACCAACGAATCTCGAATCTGATTATGCGATGTTTTTGCCAAACGTAAATTTCAAGATTGATTTGAGTGATGATCTTGTTTTGCGTACGGCTTATTCAAAAACAATTACGCGTCCATCCATGGAAAATTTGCGTCCCGGTTTGGAATTTGGTGATCTGAAACAGCGCGGTCCTTATCCGGTGCATTCAGGTAACCCTGATTTGAAACCACTGGAATCCGATAACCTGGATCTTTCGCTGGAGTGGTATTACGGTGCAGGAAGTTATGCGTCTGCCGGTTTGTTCTACAAACAAGTTGATAATTTTATTCTTGATGCGACTTCCGGGCAGAAGCTTACCGATCCGGATGGCAATCCCATTATTGATCCGTCGAATGGCAAGGTAATTGAATTTGCGGTTACCAAACCGTCAAACGTTGAAACAGCCGATGTTCAGGGCCTTGAACTCGCGGTGCAACATATGTTTGGTGAAACGGGTTTTGGTACTGTGGTGAACGCAACTTTTGTAAGCACGAATGCTGAGTATGATGTAACAAAATTTGATTCCAGCTTCGCATTGGTCGGGTTAAGTGACTCCTATAACCTTGTCGGCTTCTATGAAAATGACAAGTACCAGGTGCGTTTGGCTTACAACTTCCGCGATCAATTCTTGCGCTCAGTCAGCGATTCCGAGCCTACATTTGTTGAGGATTATGGCCAATTCGATTTAAGTGCGAGTTATAACTTAACCGAGAATGTAACTATCACGTTGGATGGTATCAACATTACCGGTGAAGCAACACGTTGGCACGCGCGTTACAGCAATCAATTCTTGCTAGCAGAAGAAAGTGGTCCACGTTATACCCTGGGTGTACGTGCATCGTTTTAAGTAAAGAGAACAGGGCCTTGCAAAAGGCCCTTGTTTTTTGTGTCAGAAAATAAAGAAGAATATCAAAATGACAAACGATAACCTGAAGCATGTTGTGGTGGTAGGCGGGGGAACTGCTGGCTGGATTACTGCGGGCGTGCTCGCTGCAAAATGTGTAAAAGAACAGGGGCGCGATTTAAAAATTACCCTGGTTGAATCCTCTGCGCTCGGCACCATTGGTGTTGGTGAAGGTACCTGGCCGTCGTTGCGCACAACACTGCAAACCATGGGAATATCCGAAACTGAATTTATTCGCCAATGTGATGCAACGTTTAAACAAGGTGCCTGTTTTAAACAGTGGGTCGATAATAGTGAGGGTGATGCTTATTACCATCCCTTGATGTTGCCGTCCAACCTCGGTCCGCTTAATACGATCATTCGCACATTAAATAATGATGCAAATAATCATGGCCTTTCCTACTCCAGGATGTTGTGTAGCCAGGAAACGGTTTGCGAATATGGCCTGGCTCCTAAAACTATTACCACACCGGAATACCAGGGCGTTTTGAATTACGCTTATCATCTCGATACCAATAAATTTTCGGTCTTCATTAAAGCGCACTGCATTAACCAATTAAATATCAACCATGTTATTAATGATATTGTGGGTACCACCACGGCTGATGATGGTGCAATCGGTTCGCTGCGCCTGGTTGATGGTACAGAGCTGGTTGCAGATTTCTATATTGATTGCTCCGGTTTTGCAGGCTTGTTAATCGATAAACATTTTAACGTTCCATTTCTGGATAAAAGCGATATTTTATTTTGCGACAGAGCCGTCGCCGTGCAATGTCCTTATGTCGAACCAGATGCAGCTATTGCCAGCCATACCATTTCTACCGCGACGGGCTCCGGATGGATTTGGGATATAGGGTTGCAAAAACGGCGCGGTGTCGGTCATGTTTATTCATCCCGATATATGAACGAAGTCGATGCCGAGCGAGACTTGCGTAAATATGTTGGCAAGCAAATGGATCAACTTGATGTCCGGCATATTAAATATAAGACCGGGCATCGCGCAAAATTCTGGGCAAAAAATTGTGTAGCCGTTGGGCTTGCGGCAGGCTTTGTGGAACCACTTGAAGCATCGTCAATTTTGCTCGCTGAAATATCGGCCTATTGGATTGCAGAAAAACTGCCCCATCAAAAACACGATTTCGCTCACTGTGAAAAACAATTTAATGACACTTTTCGCTATCGCTGGGATACGATTATTGAATTTTTAAAACTCCATTACTGTATTTCCAAACGTACCGATACTGATTTCTGGCGAGATAACACCCATCCGGATTCCATTCCTGATGTATTGCTGGAAAAGTTGGAATTATGGCGTAGGCAATGTCCATCAGTGGTGGATTTTTTAAACCGCGCCGATGTGTTTCCATTTGAAAGTTATTGCTACATTTTGTATGGCATGAAATTTAAAACAGCGACTTATCCGGTTGGCGATGCCCATTTGAATATGTTGGAGACAAGAATCCATAACCAGCAGCGCAATATGGCAGCATTAATTAACTCACTCCCTAAAAACCGCTCATTGATCGAAAAGATCCGTGAATACGGCCTGCAGAAAATATAACACTATGAATTCAATAATCGAAATACTGGATGAAACAATCCATCGCGACATAAAGCTGGATTTTAACGCGGCGCGCAGCGCATCGAGAAAAGAGCGATTGCTTCCGGTGGTTATTTCCGAGTTTCATGCGCTGATGTTCCATTATCCAATCGTGTTTGTGAAAGATAAGGAAACTGGCGAATTTACTTGTTCAGTACTACTGGGTATAAATTCGGAAGCAAATTTGCTGGATGGAAAAGATATCGTTAATGATGACAGTCTGCCGCTGAATATTCGCCGCTTGCCACTGTTGGCCATAGCACCACCGGCAGATGCTAAAGAAAACCGCCCGTTGATTGCTATCAATATGGCATCGCCGGGGATTGGTCAGGGCGAGCCGTTTTTGCAAAGCAAACCGGCAACATTTGAATCAGCAATTTCTGCTTTGGGCCAATTATACGAAGGCTTAAGTGCAACACGGGCTTATGTTCGTACCTGTGTAGAGCTGGATTTGATCGCTAAAATAAATGCAGAAATCCGTTATCAGGATAAGCCCTCGCTTACGCTGGAGGGATTGTACAATATTGACACCAATAAAATTGCGCAGCTTTCTGCGTGTAACAATGACAGTAAAAACCGCTTCCTGGAAATTGCCAGCTATGCGTATGCGCAAAATTTCTCGCTGTACAATATGAAAAAATTCGCACCGCTTATCTCTTGATTTTTCCTGCAATACATAATCATCTATTTTTAAAAAACCTCAAGGCTTGCCTTGGGGATTGCGCATCACAATAATTAATTGGTCGTGGTCCTACAAGTAATTTGGATGGTTACACCATGGCTGCGGAGCAGCCAATTATGTCCTTGTAATTGAAGGGCCTATAATTGAAAAAGCCTGTCATGTTACCGACAGGCTTCTAGTGGTATTGCTAAATAAAATTAACGTACTGTAATGCTGAAATCTGCCGGGCAATCATTTTTAATGTTCACCGCATTATTGATTAGCGTTAAATTATTAAACTCAACTTGCCCTGCAGCACAGCCCTGGCCAGCTTCCGGCATAGGGTTCGCCCAGATACCAAAACCGGAACGGTTGGGGTAGGAGGGGTGGGGTAAGGCACCGGAAATAGTGACGTTAGTGAAAATCGTATCCTGGAAAATATTTTGCCGTTGTCCGCCCACGTAATTGGTTTGGAACATAATGCCGTGGAAAGTCGGGTCGATAATATCCAGATCGCGAATACGAATGCCCTGGAAACTTTTTGAAGCAGAGAACATCCACAACGCCGGAAACACCTGGTTGTTCCAGAAAGTTCCCCCAGAGCGAAGAATGGTAATGCCTTCAAAATTGGTGGTGGGGTTGGATTGGAAACCGGTAAATGGATAACCGAAATCCAGCGAGCTGATGGTTACACCGGAATAAACTAATGCATCTTCCACGTGAATATTTTTAAACGTATTGCCCTGCCCACCGTAAGCAGCCAGGCCCGCTGCACGCCATGGCGTCATCGCGGTTAAATTTTCAAACAGATTATTTTGTACAACACCGCCGCCATTATCGGTTGCTGCAAATAATGCAAAACTATCATCACCGGTAGTGCGCGCCTCATTGTTAACAACATGGTTGCCACTGCTGCCGTTGGTAAAATTCACACCGTCGGCAAATAAATTGCGCATGCGCGAATTTTTAATGGTGATGTTGTGAACGCTTGCGCCCCATAACATGCACACCTGATGCTCGGCCCAAATATTATCGATGGTGACATTGGACACGCCGTTAAGGTCAAATACTTTTCCGGGGCCATCAATGCGGCTGGTGTAGTTGCCGAAAAATGCAAAGTTCGCAAATGAAGAACCATTCGCGGTGCTGTTAACAGAGAAACCTGCATCGGTATTGGTTTGATTGGTGGGGGTTTCAAAACGCGTATACCAGGGACCGGCGCCAACTACTTTTATCGCTTTGCCGTAGACCTGGAATTTTTGCGCGGTTTGATAAACACCTGCCGGTAAATAAACACCTTGTGCAGTGCCCATGCGCGCCTGGTCCAATGCATTTTGTACTGCCTGATGCGTGAAACCGGTAGGCGTAATAAATGCACCGGGGTTTGGATTGGGAACCGGTGCTACTTGTTCAAGGCTGATAAAGTCGATGGCATATTGCGACGTATTTTGCGCATCTTTTTGCAAACGGATTTTACTGCCGATGGGAATAGTGCGATCAAACATCACATTGGCTTCATCGTAAATATGCCGTGCCGGACCAGCGCCCGGGCTGTTACCCGGTTGTGTTTCCGAACCGTACATCCACGCGTGTTTGGAATTTAAGGTAATTGCTTTTTCAAATTGCCCATCAACATAAATATTCAGCGTTGCGGTAATTCCATCGCCGCCGGGTGAATCAGGAATTGAAAAGCGCGTAACCAAAGTATTGGTGGTTTCTTTGGTGGTGAATTCCACGTAACTGCCGTTGCTGTTTAATGTCACTGCACGACGACCGGATGCTTCACCGGCAATATCACCCACAATACGATTGGGACCAACGCGTTGCGCACCGCCACCAATTGCGCCGTCTTCCGCCTGGTAAATTGTGTAAGGCATGGTTGCGCCGCGTTTATCGGTAGGGCCCGGGTCCTGGTTTTTCGCGAGTGTTGTACCCGTGACGCTGGTGCTTAATGGTGAATTACCAAAACTGTTATAGGCCCGCACTTTATAGTTGTAGCTTGTGCTTTCGGTTAAACCAGTGTCCTGGTATGAGTTGGTGGTGACATCGGCAATTTCCACATCGTTACGCAACACTTTGTAACCTGTTGCGAGATCTGCTGCGTTCCAACTCAAATACAGCGTTGATGAAGTTCCACCGGCAACCACAAGGTTTTGTGGCGTCGCTGGCGGTACCGGATCGGGATAACCATGCACTTCAAATTCTGATAATTGCGCAGCAGTCCAACCGGTATTACCGGTAATATTCAAACGCACAAAACGTGTCGCGGTTTCTGCAAAATTAATTGTCACGGTATTTGCCGATGACGGATTAAATACATAACCCGCTGTATTCACCAACGTATTAAATGCCGTGCCGTTGCTGCTACCCAGTACCGATAAATTTTGTGTGCGAGTTGCCCATGCTGCATCGTTTGGTAATTTCAATACCACACGGCTGACGCGATGGGTGCTGCCCAAATCAATCGTTAACGTTTGTGGAAATGCGTTGTTGTTACTCTCCCAATACGTTGCCGCATTATTATCGACTGTATTAGTGGCAGGTAAGAAACTCAATGCCGTGCTCGCCGTAACCGGTTTTCCTGCCGACACTTTTATCACTTGCGGATTCTGGTTGCCGGCATCCGTCGTTACACTCACGCTGTTACTCGCACTGGAACTGCCAGCGGCATTAAAGGCACGCACGCTGTAACTGTATGCAGTGCCGGAAGATAATCCGTTATCAATAAACATGGTGCTGGTGGTAGTGGTAAGGAAAGTACCGTTGCGCAAAATTTCATAACCATCTGCCCCGGCAGCTGCTGTCCAGGATAATGAAATACTGGATGCGGTTTTACCGGTGGATGACAGGTTTTGCGGCACCGCAGGCAGCGCGGGGTTATTAGCGCCGTACACTTCCAGCTCGGAAATTTGTGCAGCTGGCCAACCATTATTGCCGGTGACATTCAAGCGTATATAGCGTGCGTTGCTTGCGGGTAAATTAATGGTGACGCTATTGCTACTGGCAGGATTGAATGTGTAACCGGCAGTGTTCACCAAAGTGAAGTAGGTAGAACCATTCACACTACCTGCAACAGAAATATTTTGTGTGCGGGTCCCCCAGTTAGTTGGCAGCTTTAATACCAGGCGATTTACATTTTGTGTACTACCCAAATCTATCGTTAACGATTGCGGGAATACATTGTTTTGGCTTTCCCAATAACTGGCCTGGTTGTTATCGTTGGTATTGCCAGCGTTATAAACATCGACAACGCTGCTCGCTGTGACAAATTTCCCCAGTGCGAGATTGGTTTGTGCGTGTACGTTGGTAGCAAGTAAACAGGGCAGGCTGATAATGCTGATCGCCACTCCCTGTTTTAACAAACTGATGGATTCATTCATTTTCATAATAGATTTTCCTTACTCTTGCGAGCATGTGGGTTGATTGACGAATTATTGTTATAGAAATCGCGTGTCTTAATGGAGTGGAAAAACGTTGGTGTTCTGATACAAAAAGAGGAACCCGAAGGTTCCTCTGTTAAATCATCTGGAATTAATTGTTGATAATTAAATTAAATCCTTGTTGGATAAAATTGGTGTTAGGGTTTGCAACATTGCTGGTAGTTAAACCATTAAAGGTCGCAGTGCCGTTATTGGTGTAGGTGTAAATCGCTGCCCCCAAATGCGGTCCGGCGAAGCGCGACGTAGTTACACCATCTTTACCGGTGCCGTTAATTTTGATGTTGTTGAACACCACATTTTGGAAGCCGCCGCTGTAACCCATCTGGATGGCGCTGCGCTGGGTATCAAAAATATCGATATTGGAAATAGTGACGTTGCGAATGGGATCGCTCGATGCTTCCAAATCAATTGCGCCGCGCTCACCGCCCCAGGTATCCAGACTGGTGCCGCTGCGAATGATAGTGCTGTTGGAAAATTCAATACCGGTGTTGTTCTGGAAATGATAACCGGGGAATACCGTGTTCATCCGGAAACCGGAACTGCCGACACCATCGACAATTAAATTGTACGAGGCTTTGTGGCCGCTACCGCCAAAGAATGCGATACCTGCCGCGCGCCAGTTAAATTCAATGGTGTTGTAAGTGAATACATTATTTATGCCAGCGGGCGCTGCATTGACATTGCTGGTCCAAACTGCGAGACCATCATCACCGTTATTGCGAATGCTGCTGTTGCGCACCGTGGAATTGCTGGTGCCTTGCGCGAAGTTAACGCCGTCCGCCAAATTGTTGCGAATGCGGCTGTGTTCGATAATTAAACCGTCGGCAATAATTGCTGGCGTATGCGCATAATCACCTACCCAGAATCCGCATTCAAAATGTTCTACCCACACATTATGCACTTTGGAATTTTTACCAAAGTTATCCATAAATGCTTTGTAGATTGCACCTTCGGAATAACGCGAACGCAACATGGAATTCATATACACGTGACTGAAATCCAGTTGGCCGGCAACACGGAATGAAATGCCTCCACCTGCAACATTCGGATTGGTGAACTGGATATTGGTATGCCACATACCCGCACCGCGAATGGTGATGTTATTAATTTTGTTGGCCACAGAACCGATCACCCACATGCTGCTCAAGTTAAATGTGCCGGCAGGGATATAAAGTGTCTGGTTGTTAGCGACTGCTGCGGTGACTGCTGCGTTGAATGCAGCAAGGTCATCATTGCCATCGTTCGCAATCGCACCAAAATCAGTGACAGAAACAGAATTGCCAGGACGTGCGAGTGCAGCGGGAACCGGTTCGATTTCAAGGAAATCCACACCGTATTCTAGGTTATCGCCATTGGCTTTTACGATGCGAATAACATCGCCGGGTTGCAATGGTGTGCTTAATTTCCAATGCACTTCATCGAAGCGGAATAATGGGCTGCCGCCCGCAGAAGTATCGGAAGGGTGACCACCGCCAGGATTAAAATATTGGTAGTTGTAGTAAGAAGTCAGCGGCACAGTTTGCGCACGCACACCATTTACAAATACATCCAATGCACCGGTTAAACCCATACCATTGGCAGAATCCGGCATAGTGAAACGCATAGTTACACCGGCGCCGCCTTCATTAGGTTTGATGGTCCATTGCGCATAGGAACCATTAGTTGGCAATGCGATATACGCCTGGCCCGATGCTTCGGATGCCGTTAATGATTGCAAGAAAGTCGGTGCAGTTTTTAATTGCGCACCGCCACCGTAAGTTGCTTGTTCTGTGTCGTAACGTTTGTAAGGAACTTGCGCACCATGAGTACCGTTTGGTTCCCAATCATCATCGCCACCGCCATTGCCTTCTTCGGTTGTGGTTGCAGAAATTTGGTTGCTCGCGATTGAATCTCCGTATTGGTTGTACGCAATCACTTTGTAGCTGTAATTGGTAACAGGCGTTAAACCGGTATCTTCAAAAGTAGTAGTAGCTGCATTTCCTACAACGGTATTGCCGCGCAAAATGCGATAACCGGTTGCACCTTCCGCGGCATTCCAGGCAAGGAAAACCGATGATGCCGATGTGCCAGTACTACGTAAATTTTGCGGCGTTGCAGGCGGTACTGGGTCTGGATAACCATGCACTTCAAATTCTGATAATTGCGCGGCTGTCCAACCGGTATTGCCGGTGATATTCAAGCGCACAAAACGTGTGGCGGTTTCTGCAAAATTAATGGTGACGGTATTTGCCGATGCCGGATTAAATACATAACCCGCGGCATTGACCAGCGTATTAAATGCAGTGCCGTTGCTGCTGCCCAATACCGATAAATTTTGCGTGCGAGTTGCCCATGCTGCATCGTTTGGTAATTTCAATACCACACGGCTGACGCGATGGATGCTGCCCAAATCAATCGTCAATGTTTGTGGAAATGCGTTGCTATTACTTTCCCAATAAGTCGCTGCATTATTATCGACGGTGTTGGTTGCAGGTAAAAACCCCATTGCTGTGCTGGCGGTGACTGGTTTGCCTCCGGATACTTTTACCACTTGCGGATTTTGATTACCCGCATCAGTGGTAACACTCACACTGTTGCTCGCACTGGAACTGCCGGCGGCATTAAATGCACGCACGCTGTACGCGTAAGTTGTGCTGGCTGATAAACCATTATCCGTAAATGTGGTTCCGGTGGTCGTCGTTAACAAATTGCCATTGCGTAAAATTTCATAACCGTCCGCACCGGTGGCTGCAGTCCATGACAATGAAATACTCGATGCAGTTTTTCCAGGCGATGAAAGATTTTGCGGTGTTGCCGGTAAACCGGGATTGTTATCGTTACTGAATTGCAGCCAGTTCACATTAAATAAACCACCGGCAGCAGAACCTTTAAATACCAGATACAAATCGTGTGTGCCATTTACGGAAACATTTGCGGTTTTGGTTACCCAGTTTTGCCAGCCACCGGTGCTGGTTACAGGAATGGTACCAATCAATGAACCACTGGTACTGCCCAGGCGCAATTCAATCGTGCCACCGGCAGTATTGCTGGCAACACGTGCATTCACTTTATTGGCGCCGCTGCCAAAATTCACATTGCTAAATGCAATCCAGTCGCCGTCTTCAATCCAGCCAATATTATTGCCACCACCGGTGTCGATAGTCGCTTCGGTTTGAATTCCATTCATGCTGTTGTAGGACGTTGCTTTTAATTGTGCAAAAGCATCGCGCGCAGGCGCCTGGTTATCACCATAGACCTCTACTTCAGAAAGTTGTGCGGCGGGCCAGCCGGTATTGCCGGTGACATTCAAACGCAAATAACGCGTACTACTGTTTGGCACATTGATGGTGACATTGTTGCTGCTGGCTGGATTAAATGTATAACCTGCAGCATTTACCAGTGTTGAATAAGTTGATCCATTTACACTACCGGCAACAGAAATATTTTGTGTGCGGCTGCCCCAGTTGTTCGGCAATTTCAGTACCACACGATTCACGTTATAGGCGCTACCCAAATCCACCGTGAGTGATTGTGGAAATGCATTGTTCTGGCTTTCCCAATACGTACCCTGGTTTCCATCCACCGAATTGCTACCGGGAAAACCGGAGACAGTGGTGGATGCGGTAATGGTTTTACCTGTCGCGAGATTGGTTTGTGCATGTACGCTGCTGGCGAAAAAACAGGGCAGGCTAATCATGCTAATGAGCATACCTTGTTTTAACAGCCCCTTTTTTGACGGCCCGGCTTTAAACAGGCTGGGTAGCCCGGTTGATTTGACAGTTTTCATAGTGGATTTCCTCATTGTTATTAAATTCTTTCATATGGCTGTTGCGTATGAGCTGCGGCACTAATGATGGGGCTACAGCGAATCAAAACGCTTTTAATTAAAACTAACGGATCAAAAATTTTTATTATAAAAATCGATATCTATGTTTAGATGCCAAAAAAATAGCAGTGAAGCGAAAGCATTATTTTTGTATGAAAATAATTATTATTTTTCAGGAAATAGCCGTTAATAAAAACGGTGTTATGACCTTTTCAAAATTATCTTAATGACAGAAAAAGGTTTGTGTCTAGATGAAAAAGTACACAAAAAAATCTGAAATCGATTTCTTTTTTTTGAAAACGTTACCAATTTTTTAAATTGTCGATGAGGTTCACTATTGCGGTTTCAAAGCATTTTGAAAGCACCTGCATGGGTGGTTTTCAAGGGATTTTTTTGAAATCGTTTTCAGAAATTTGAAAACGATTTCTTTTTAAAAAACAAGGTTTTGGCGCTAGACAGAGGATAACTCCTGCTATTAAATTGGTTTAACTACAGAATAAACGTGTAGGAGTTACAAGTGTTTCGGGTGCCTGTTACCCATCAAGAAACCCATTGGCTATGTTCAATCTAATAATGCGCAACCTAACAACGTTCAATCACCAAGATTAAAAAAATGAAAAAAATACTTATGGTTCTTATCGCCTCCTGGATCTCTACCTCGGCAATTGCCCAGACACCGGTTGCCAGTCTTTCATCGCCTGCTAACACCGTGGGTGTAAATATTTATCTATCACCTGCCGGTGAGCCCAGTTATAAAATTTTTTACAAGGGCAAAGACCTGGTGATGAATTCGCGGTTGGGATTCGAATTGAAAAATCAACCAGCGTTATCGGGTGGTTTTAAATTAGTATCTGCAAAAACCAGTAAGTTGGACCAAACCTGGGAGCAACCCTGGGGTGAAGAACAATTTATTCGTAACCACTATAACCAGCTGCATCTTGCGCTGCGTGAAACCAGTGGCTCGCAACGTAAGTTGGATGTGGTGTTCCGTGTGTATGATGACGGTATTGGTTTCCGTTATGAATTTCCGCAGCAATCCACGTTATCTTCGATTGAAATTGTGCGCGAACTGACCGAGTTTAATATGGCTGCCGACTACACTGCCTGGTGGACGCCGGGGCAGGCGGGAAACCAATATGAATATCTGTACCAACAATCCCCCGTGAGCAAAATGGGATTGGTGCATACACCGGTAACCATGAAAACAACCGATGGAACTTTTATCGCACTGCACGAAGCGGCACTGCACAATTATTCCACGATGAATGTGACGGGAGCGGCGGGTGGAAAAATCAGTGCAACCCTGGTACCTATTTCCAAAAATATGCCAACTGCGGTAAAAATCCAGGCGCCTGCTGTGACTCCCTGGCGCACGCTGCAGATTGAAGATTCCGCTGCAGATTTAATTACCAATTACCTCACGTTGAATTTAAACGAGCCTAATAAACTGGGCGATGTATCCTGGATCAAGCCAGCAAAATATGTGGGCATCTGGTGGGAATTGCATTTGGAAAAAACCAGTTGGAAATCCGGACCAACCCACGGAGCAACAACTGCGAACACCAAAAAATATATCGACTTTGCTGCAAAACACGGTTTCGCCGGGGTGTTGGTTGAAGGCTGGAATAAAGGTTGGGATGGTGAATGGTGGTTGCCAGGAGGCGGCAATGCCTTTAATTTTTACACGCCCACGCCAGATTTTGATGTAGAAGAACTCAGCCGCTACGCCAAACAAAAGGGCGTTTATATTATTGGCCATCACGAAACCGGTGCGGCGATTGAAAATTATGAAAGCCAATTGGATGACGCCTTTGATTTCTTGCAGCGTTACGGCATGAAAGCGGTAAAAACCGGTTATGTGGAAACCGGCGAAGAATTGGTGAATGGTTTGTATCATCACGGCCAGTTTTATGTGAATCATGCGCAACGTGTTATCGATATTGCTGCACAACATAAAATTGCTGTCGTTGCGCACGAAACAGTGAAAGATACTGGCGAGCGTAGAACCTATCCCAATATTATTTCGCGCGAAGTAGCGCGCGGGCAAGAATATGACGCATGGTCTGCGGACGGCGGCAATCCACCGAATCACACGGCGATTATTCCATTCACGCGTATGCTATCCGGCCCGATGGATTTTACGCCCGGTGCATTTGAGTTGACGCTGCCATCGCGCCCAAAAAACCAGGTGAATACCACGTTGGCAAAACAATTGGCGTTGTACGTTGTGATTTATTCTCCGGTGCAAATGGCATCGGATTTGCCTGAACACTATGAGCAGCATCCCGATGCATTTCAATTTATTAAAGATGTCGCCGTCGATTGGCAAACTACCAAACCCCTCGGTGGTGAAATTGGTGAATATGTTGCTATCGCCCGTAAAGCGCGCGCCAGCGACAACTGGTTTATCGGTGCATTAACCAACGAAAAAGCGCGCAATCTGACATTAAAACTGGATTTCCTGGATGCCGGTAAAAAATATACCGCACGTATTTATCAGGATGGAAAAAACGCGCATTACGCAAAGAATCCGGGAAGTTATGAAATCAGGGAATTGGATGTTGCCCATGGCGATGAGGTTTCATTGCAATTAGCTCCCGGAGGTGGCGCTGCCATTAGTTTAATCGCCAAATAGTGTGTTTTATCTGTCGTTAACCTGAGTCTCTCCCTTGCTTGGGGCAGCTGTGAATAGTAATCCGGGGATGTGTCTTTCCTGTATCGCTGGAGTATCACGTTGCCCCTTTTTTATTTTCACATCACAACCTTTATTTCCAAAAAGTGCTAGCCTTAGCCTGTTAGACATACTGATAAATTCATAACAACAAAAATAGGCCATCGACATGATAGGAATAAAGGATATCGCCAAAGAGGCGAAAGTATCCCCCGCTACAGTCTCGCGCGTATTACGTAATCCTGATCTGGTGACTGAAGACAAGCGCGCCCGCGTATTGGAAGTGGTCAAGCGCACGGGTTATACACCCAATAGTCTCGGTGTTAGTTTGCGCATGTCCAAAACCTACAACCTGGTTGCGATTATTCCCGATGCGATCAGCGTATTTAATTATCCGGTAATTCGCGCGATTGAAAGCCTCGCGTTGCAAAATGGATATTCATTATTGCTGGGTGATACCCAGGAAATGGAAAGTCGCGAGCGGTCATTTGCGAATATGGTTCGCTCGCGCCAGGCTGATGGCATTTTATTATTTTGTTCGCGCCTGCCATTTGATATTGACCCTGAGCGAACGCTCGCTGAACAATTGCCGCCATTGGTTAATGCATGCGAGCCGGTAGATATTGATGGAATTCCCAGCGTGAATATTGATAACACGGTAGCTGCAAACGATGCGGTGGATTATTTACTCAGCCTCGGCCATAAACGCATCGGTGTTATCGCAGGGAATATGACATCGCCGAGTACTATTGCGCGTCTGGACGGTTATAAAAGTGCATTGAAGAATGCAGGAATTTCTTTTGATGAACAATTAATCCAGATCGGTGATTACGCACTTTCCGGTGCTGCTGAAGCAACGCGCAAACTGGCGAGTTTAACCAATCGTCCTACCGCTATTTTTGCATTTAGTGATGAAATGGCGATGAGCTGTATGTCCACGTTACATAAGATGGGGTTTAAAATTCCGCAGGATTTTTCGGTGTTGGGCTTTGATAATATTCGCTACGCGGAATATTGTAGTCCTTCATTAACAACTGTTGCTCAGCCGATGACTGAAATTGGTATTGCTTGTATGGAATTATTATTGCCACAATTAAATGGTGAGCCCATGCAACCCATTAAACGTATTTTGCCGCATCAATTAATTGTGCGTGAAAGTACCGGGCTTGCCCCGCAATTAATTTAATTTTTTAAGGATGAGGCTCGTTGTTTTACGGGTGGATTCAAGAGTTTCCAGTTCTTCACTCCTTCATGAAAAAAACCACACTCTTCGTAAGCGCGCTGGATAATATTTTTTTGTTCCAGTAGCGCTATCCCTTTTTCCAACGCTGCAAATATTTCCTGTCCTTGCGGATGTTTCTTGCTAACTGGCCAATGACGGCTGCCAGGCAATGCCACTTTGACGCCGGGTATCGGCACCAACTCCAGGTCTTCTACTTGTACTTTCATCCCGGGATTACTTTGAAAGGGGGCAAGCGTTATATCGGCGCGGCGTGCAACTACCATACGTACAATTTGGACCCAGTAGGTGGAATAGTGGATGCGATTAATGCCCAGTGACCGTAATGCTTCAATATCCGGCTTCCAATGATCATTGGAGGCAGCGCTAAGCTGACTGACTTTTTCGCGGGTGTTGGCATTGAGTGCACGATTATTATCCTGACGGGTATAGAGCCCGGCAATAAATTCTCCTTCTTTAACCAGGGCAGCGGTTTTAAATAAATGTTCGGAATAGGGTTTGATATCTTCTCGCCACATCAGCGCGCCGGAGATGGGAATTTGTCCATCGGTTAATAATTTTAAAATGCGCAGGTAACTATTTTCCGGGCGCAAAACCACCTTGCCGCTAAACCCACCCAAATACAACGCTTGTTGCAGTAAAACTATCTCGATAACATCGCGGCGCGCACCGGGGCCACCGAAATGCTCGATATTGATTGGATCGCGATCACCAATAAATAATTGGTAATCCGCAATAATGTCTTCATCTACCGCAGCGGTAATTGTGTTACCTGCGTGACAAAGGTGGGTTATTAACAAACCACAAATGACACTAATGATTCGCACAAAAAGTCTCAACAAAATTCTCCCTGGATAATAGGGTTACAACTCCATGCCAATTGCTTTCAATTAATAGTCACTATAATGAGTAGTTATATTAAATTGTCGTTTTAAGTGTATTTATAACCAAGGATACCTGTTTGATATAAATTATTTAACTGCTTTAAACGACATATTGTCCAGTCCTAAGTTTATAAGGCCAGGAAACCTAGTCTAGTTGATGAATATGTAACCAGTGCGATGTTATAGCGGAGAGATGTGCGGGGTGGAGTATTCAGTGATTCTTACTCATATATTCCAAGGCTGGTTCCTTCGAGTTTACACACTTTCTTAACCGAATCCCGCTTGGCTAAATTCCTTAAGAATCTCCTTAAATTGAGAAAGGATAATGGTGGATTTTCAAGGCCACTTCCCCAGTGCAATAGCATAAATAAAACAAAATCGCAGGCGCTGATATTATCCCCCAATAAAAACTCCTTTCCTTCCAGCTCTTGATCCAGTAACGCAAACATTTGCGTAACGCGTGTTTGCTGGGCCTGTTTTATTGCTTCTTTTCCCAATGAGTCAATAGTGTGTTTCTGCGGATAAAAATAAACCATTAACTCAGGTTGTAATGATGCATTTAAATAAAATAACCACTGGTAAAATTTCGCTCGCTCTATTGTTCCCGCAGCAGGAAATAAATTTTTCTCCGGGTGTCGCTCGCACAAAAATAAACAGATAGCTGCGCTTTCATAGATCGGCTCACCATCAACAATGAGTGTAGGAATTCTACCGGTGGGGTTCAATGTTAAATATTCAGGATTTTTTTGCGCTTCGGTTTTGCGATCAACCAGAATCAATTCATAATCCAGTTGCATCTCCGCCAGCAACATGTGAGGTGCGAAGCTGGCATTGCGGGGGTAGTAGAAAAGTTTGTACATATTTTTGACGGGCGCTAATTTTTTATGCGTTTAACACTTGCAAAGCGTGTGCTGGATCAGCTTCTACTATTCGTAACAATGAGCGCGCAGGGCCTGTCGGATGCCTGCGCCCTTGCTCCCAATTTTCCACAGTACGCTTGCTAACACCTAAAAGGTTGGCAAATTTTTCCTGGGATACCCCCAGTCGATCGCGGATTGCTTTTACTTCCGGGTCAGGAAAATTAAAGCTACGCGACACAGTTTTTTTCCCTTGAATAATGTCATCCATTTCCTGGACACTCTCCAGAAGTTCATCAAACATTTCTTTTTTCATCATTACCACCGTTCAACAATTGTTTTGAGTTGTGTAATTTGCTCTTTGGTCAGATTTTCCTGCATGCCTTTCGGATAAGCATAGAGCATGCGAATCTGATGATTATCAACAACCCAGTAATAGATAACTCGAGCCCCACCGCTTTTACCGGTTCCATCCAATTTCCATCTAACTTTGCGAAGACCGCCAGAATCTTTGATTAAATCTCCCATATCTGGACGATTTATCAATGCTTCCTGCAATTCCTTATATTCATCATCGCTTAGTAAATCCTTAATTATTCTCGTAAAAGTACGTGTTTCGATAATAACCATTTACACTCCATTGTACGCCATTGGCGTGGAAAATCCATTAAGTGAGAAAAGCAGATAATAGTGGTAATAATGAAATTTAATGTCGATAAAAATCATGGTGTTACGGAGTTTTTGCTGCACCTTTGCGCAAGCGACTCTGATTGTAGCTGGATTTTTTCTGTATAAATAGACAGGACAGGGGCGCAATAAAAAAAGCTCAAGGCTTGCACCTTGAGCTTCTCAATCCGGGTTAATTCAAATTTACCGGGGTTTTACCCTTACCAATAACTGCTGCAGTGCAATAAAACAGAACAGTAGTAAACCAATCACAATCTTGGTCCACCAGCTACTGAGTGTTCCATCGAAGGATATATAGGTTTGCACTACGCCCATGATGAGTACACCCATCAGCGTTCCAAACATGTAGCCGTAGCCACCGGTTAGGAGTGTGCCGCCGATAACCACGGCGGCAATCGCGTCCAGCTCTACGCCGACCGCAGCGAGTGAGTAGCCGGAAAATGTGTAGAAGGAATAGACGATGCCTGCGAGTGTGGCGAGAAATGAACTAATGGCGTAAATATGAATGGTAGTTGCAGCGAGTGGAATACCCATCAGTGCGGATGAGTTTGCATCGCCACCGATTGCGTAAACACGACCACCGAAGCGAGTGTAGTGTGCGGCGATAATCGCGACGATTAATACCATCAAACAAATAATGGTTGAGCTACCGATCCATGCATCACCAAAAATTTCAAAACCGAACGCAGAAACCTGATTATAAAATTCGTGTTCGATGGGAATGGATTCTTCGCTAATTACGCTCGCTAACCCGCGCGCGAAAAACATTCCCGCCAAGGTGACGATAAATGGCTGCATTTTATAGTAGTGAATAATCGCACCCATAATTGCACCGAAGGCCGTGCCGCCGATTAACACCACCGGAAACACAATGAGTGGATGCCACTGGTATTTGCTAATTAATACACTGCATACCACACCGGTTAACGCGATAACGGCACCAACGGATAAATCAATGCCCCCGGATAAAATTACAAAGGTCATTCCTACCGCAGCAATAATTAAAAAGGCGTTATCGCTCAGCAAATTAAAAAATACACGCGGGGTACCAAAGCCTTCGAATTGTATTGAACCAACACCAAATAATAAAAAGAACAGGCAGCAGGTAACAGCTAATGGAATAAATTTACGATTAAGCATTTTTTACCTCCTTGGTGTTGTTGGTAGCGGAGGTTGCTTTGCGGAACTTCAATTGGGCCAGCTGTTTTTGGAATAAAGGTGATTGCAATAGCAACACTAAAATAATCGCACTGGCTTTAATCAATAAATTAAATTTGGGTGGGATGCCGCTGAGGATAATCGTAACGGTTAGTGTCTGGATAATCAGCGCACCGATAATGGCGAGGAAAATAGAAAAGCGTCCCCCCATTAACGATGCGCCGCCAATTACCACGGCCAGAATTGCATCCAGCTCCAACCACAAGCCCGCATTGTTTGCATCGGAACCGCGAATATCAGCCGCTGCAATCATGCCGGCCAGTGCAGCGCAAAGTGCGGCAACACAATACACGCTCATCTTGATTGCTTTTGCATTCAGGCCCATGTAGTGACTGGCGGACGGGTTTGCACCCACTGCTTCAATATATAAACCCAAGGCAGTGCGACGCGTTAACAATTGCACGATAGCAAAGGTAATAATCACTAGCACAACTGGAAATGGCAGGCCGAGAAAACTACCGGTTCCCAAAAATGCAAAACCGCTGTGATCAAACGTAACGATCTGACCTTCATTAATTAATTGCGCAATACCGCGCCCGGCCACCATCAAAATTAAGGTGGCAACAATCGGTTGGATACTCATATAGCCAACGAGAAATCCATTCACAATACCAGCGATTAACCCTGCAATTAATCCTGCACCAATAATCAGCGCAATATTATCAACACCTTTGGTGATGTAATAAGCACTCACAGCACCGGCGATAGCCATAATCGAACCCACTGATAAATCCACACCGGCAGTAGCGATCACCAGCGACATACCAATCGCTAATAATGCAACTGGCGCTGCACGATTAAGCACGTCAATCAAACTGCCGTAGAGGCGACCATCTTTAAATTCAATGCTAAAAAATTCCGGTGCAATTATCGCGTTGATAACCAGTAGCACCAGCAAACCGGCGCAGGGCCATAAATAGCGGCGCAGGTTTTGGTTTTTACTCAAGGTGTTCATGATGCATTACTCTTTCATTAATTTGAGGCAATCGCCTGCATAATTCGTTGCGGGTTAATATCACCATCTTCCAGCTCGGCAACTTTCTGGCGATCGCGTAATACAATGACTTTGCTGCTGAATGCCACCAGTTCTTCCAGCTCGGAAGAGGCAACGATCAATGCAAGACCTTGATCACAGAGTTTTCGAATCAAACGAATAATTTCCGCGTGAGCGCCAATATCGATGCCGCGTGTTGGCTCATCCAGAATTAACAATGAAGGATTAGCCGCAAGCCAGCGCGCGAGGATAACTTTTTGCTGGTTGCCACCACTTAATTGTTCAATCGGTTTTTCAATATCCGATGTGGCGATGCTCAATTCTTTTACGTAGTGATTGGCAATTTCCTCTTGTTCCTTACGCGAAATAAATTTCCACCAGCCTTGTTTAATCTGGCGAGCGAGAATCATATTTTCGCGAATAGAAAGTTGGCCAAGGATGCCATCATGTTTGCGATCTTCGGGGCACAAACCCATGCCAGCGGTAATTGCATCGCGCGGTGAATTGAAGTTAACGGCTTTGCCATTAAACGTTACTGAACCGCTGTGTTTTTTATCGACCCCGAATACCAAACGGCATAACTCGGTACGGCCTGATCCGAGCAATCCGGCAAGGCCAACCACTTCACCTTTACATACTTGAATATCGGTGGGCGATAAAGTTGCGTTGCGACCAATACCTTGCACATTTAATAGTGCATCACCACATTCAGAATTGCTTTGCGGTTTGTGTTCACCTAATGCCGCCAATTCTTTGCCGAGCATATGGCCAATTAATTCGGTGCGCGGCAAGGTTGCCGTTTCAAATTCCCCTACGAGTTGCGCGCTGCGCAATACCGTTATGCGATCACAAACTGCATAAACCTGATCGAGAAAATGCGTAACAAACACAATGCCGATTCCGCGCGCACGTAAATCGCGCATGATGCGAAATAGCGACTGCACTTCATCAGCATCCAGACTTGCAGTAGGTTCGTCGAGAATTAATACTTTCGCGGACATATCTACACCGCGCGCAATGGCAATCAGTTGTTGCACCGCGATGGAGTAGCTTGAAAGCGGCAGAGTTACATCAATGTCCAGGTCATAACCTTTTAATAATGCCTGTGCATCGCGATTGACTTTCCCCCAGTTAATTAAACCGAAACGGCGTGGCTCGCGGCCGAGATAAATATTTTGCGCAACGGTGAGGTTAGGTAACAGGTTTACTTCTTGATACACCGTGCTCACACCCAACGCCTGGGCATCGCCAGTGTTGTTGGGGAATATCGGTTGGCCATCCAATAAAATGTCGCCGCCATCGCGTTGGTAAACGCCAGTCATCACTTTAATTAACGTGGATTTACCCGCGCCATTTTCGCCGAGTAATGCGTGGATTTCTCCGGCGCGCAGTGTGAAGTTCACACCTTTCAGAGCGTGAACGCTGGGGAATATTTTATGGATTCCCTTGAGTTGTAATACGGGTATGCTAGTCATAGTTGATAATTCAGTTGGGAGCTTCGTAGCCCGTTTGCCACTGGGTTTTATGTTTCGAAATCGCATAAATACATCATCATGTCGTCACTGACTTGATGGTTTCTAAACATAAAAATCGGCAGCAAACTCAATTCGTAGTACGACGGTACTTGCGAAAAACTTTTCAGATGTTGGCAAATCGTGATGCAAGACCATCGGAGATAGGGATGTCGACGATGAGTCCCGATGGATACTTGATTAGCTCTCAATTAAAGACTGGCGTGTCTTGCATCACTATCTGTTAACATCCCGTGCGATAAAAATTATTTAACACCACGCTTGGTCAATTCAGCCGCCGCATTATCAGCGGTATAAACGGCGCCGCCCATACGAATCCACTTATCAAATTCTTTTTTGCCGTTGCGATATTCATTAATCACATCAAACGCCGGGCCACCAAGGTGCGGGCTTAATTCAACGGACACATTAATCTCACCGGCAACAATTGCTTTTAATGCATCATCTACCGCATCAACAGAGACGATTAAAATATCTTTGCCGGGTTTCAATCCCGCTTCTTTTACTGCCTGGATTGCACCTAGTGCCATTTCATCGTTGTGCGCCCAAATTGCACAAATATTTTTACCACCGCCTTCGGCTTTCAGCATGGTTTCCAATACTTCTTTACCTTTTGCGCGGGTAAATTCTGCGGTCTGGCTACGCACAATTTTGGTTTCCGGAAATTTCGCAATGGTTTCATTGAAGCCTTTCATACGGCCTAATGCCGCGCTCGAACCAACAGTACCTTGCAACTCCAGAATACTGCACTTGCCCTGGGTCTTTTCAGTGAGCCAGTTTGCGGCGCGTTGACCTTCTACTTCAAAATCCGGCGCAATGCGTGTGAGATAAAGTGAATGATCAGTCACGGAAACATTGCGGTCCAGAATTACCACTGGAATGCGTGCGCGCTTGGCTTCCATCAACACCGGTTGCCAACCGGTTTCAACGACCGGTGCAATTAAAATTGCATCTACACGCTGCGCAATAAAACTGCGCACCGCTTTAATCTGGTTTTCCTGCTTTTGTTGGGCATCAGAAAATTTCAAAGTGATGCCGCGCTTTTCTGCTTCCGCTTTTACCGATTCAGAAAAGCTGGTGCGCCAGCCGGATTCTGAACCTACCTGCGCAAAACCAACAGTGATTGCATTCGCGGTAGCGCTGATACCGATAGCGGCAGCGAGAGTCAGGGTTTTAAATAGACCTTTCATAGTGGATCCTCGTGTAATCAAAATATGGTTATATAAATTTTTATTCGTAACGCTTAACCACTGCAATCCTGATCAAGAGGACACAGGGTTTTTCTTATCTACGCATCATTTTCTTTTTTTAACTAGAAAATGAGTGAAAACTGCCAAGGTATATCCGGCAATTTAATGCCGCATCAAATCCAGCCGCCATCCACAATAAAGTGTTGGGCGGTACATAAACGGCTATCGTCCGATGCCAGGAATAACGCCATAGCGCTAATGTCTTCCGGCATTACTGACTTTTTCAAGCATTGGTTTTCCAAAATATTTTTTGCGGATTTTTCCCTGGTCAGCATTGCAACTTGCCGATCTGTCATCACCCAGCCTGGCACCAGGGTATTTACGCGAATATTATCGCCCCCCATATCGCGCGCCAGGCCGCGTGTCATACCTTCAATCGCGGCTTTGGAACTGGTGTAGCCAGGCATGCCACCTTGCGTTGCGTACCAGCTCATGGAGCCCAAATTAATAATTGAGCCGCCGCCAAGTTCTAACATATGTTCGTATACCGCTTGCGCAGCAAAAAAATGGTGGCGCAAATTTACCGCGAGACGCTCGTTCCAATAATCCACGGTGACTTTGCGAAAGTCGTGACGCGTATCATTGGCGGCGTTATTGACCAATACATTGATTGGCCCCATTTCGTTGTAAATCTGTTTGATCGTCGCTTGTAATTTCGGGATATTTAACAAATTGCAACGGTAATAGCGCGGTGGCGTAATATCGGATCTGTGGCTTAATTGTTCTACCAATTTTTGTGCATCGTCATCGCGAATATCAATAAAGCAAACCTGCGCACCTTGATGGCAAAAACTTTCAACCAGACTGGCGCCGATGCCTGATGCACCGCCAGTAATCAGCACAATTTTGTATTTTAAACTTGGGTATTGATTAGTGAGGGACATCGGCTTCACCACTAATGCGAATGGCCGGGAACTGCCGCACCGCGACAGCCGACGAGAAAATCAAAATCGCAACCTTCATCGGCTTGCATGACATGCTCGATATACAGTTGCAAATAACCGCCAGTTTTTTTCCGGATTTTTTGTGCGCGCAATTGATCGAGCCGCGCCGTTATTTCTTCGGTACTGACTTCCAATTCGAGTGAGCCTGCGTTTGCATCCAGTGCAATCCAATCGCCATCCTCTACGGCAGCGAGTGGGCCAAATTCCTGTGCTTCCGGTGCAACATGCAACACGACAGTCCCGAACGCAGTACCGCTCATACGTGCATCGGAAATACGCACCATGTCGTTAATACCTTGTTTTAATAATTTCGGCGGCAAACCCATATTGCCCACTTCCGGCATGCCGGGATAACCTTTGGGCCCGCAATTTTTTAATACCAGGACGCTGCTGGCATCCACGTCGAGTGCATCATCCATAATGCGCTCTTTGTAGTGATCAAAACTGTCAAACACAACTGCGCGGCCGCGATGCTTCATTAAATGGGCCGATGCCGCGCTGGGTTTTAATACCGCGCCGCGCGGTGCAAGGTTGCCGCGCAAAATACAAATGCCACCGTTGGCACAGAGCGGATTATCCAATGCGCGAATTACTTCATCGTTGTAACAAGGCGCTTGCGAATTGTTTTCCCATAAGGTTTTCCCGTTTGCCGTTAAACAATCTTTATTTAATAAATTGGCATCGCCTAAACGTTTTAATACCGCTGGTAATCCGCCCGCATAATAAAAATCTTCCATTAAAAATTCGCCCGAAGGTTGCAGGTTTACCAGCGTCGGAATTTGTTGGCCGTAGGTTTGCCAGTCTTCAAGTGTTAATGGAATATCCAAACGCGCGGCGATTGCTTTTAAATGAATCACCGCGTTGGTGGAGCCACCGATTGCGGCTGTGGTGCGAATCGCATTGATTAAGCTGTCGCGTGTAAGTAATTGGGAAATGCGCAAATCTTCATTCACCATATTCACAATGCGCATACCGGAAATATAAGCGAGTGTTTTGCGGCGCGCATCGACCGCTGGAATCGCGGCGTTTTGCGGTAGCGATAAACCGAGTGATTCCACCATGCAGGCCATTGTCGATGCAGTGCCCATGGTGTTACAGGTACCGGTGGAACGGGACATATCGGCTTCCGCATCCATAAATTCCTGCAAGGAAATTTTTCCGGCTTTGTAATCCTCGCTCATGCGCCACACCAGCGTGCCTGAGCCGACATCTTTGCCTTTGTGCTTACCGTTCAGCATCGGGCCGCCGGTAACTACTATTGTTGGAAGATCGCAACTCGCTGCGCCCATCACTAATGCGGGTGTGGTTTTATCGCAGCCGACCAGGAGCACTACGCCGTCGATAGGATTGCCGCGAATGGATTCTTCCACATCCATCGCTGCCAAATTACGTGTGAGCATGGCAGTGGGGCGTAAGTTGGATTCGCCATTGGAAAATACCGGAAACTCTACCGGCACGCCGCCAGCTTCCAGAATACCGCGCCTGACGCTTTCGGCGAGTTCACGAAAATGACTGTTGCAGGGGGTAAGTTCTGACCAGGTATTGCAGATACCGATAATAGGTTTGCCCTGGAAATGATGCTCGGGAATCCCCTGATTCTTCATCCAGCTGCGGTACATAAAGCCGTTCTTGTCCTGGCTACCGAACCATTGGGCACTGCGCAGGGGCTTGGCTGGCAGAGCTTTGGTCTCCGCTGCGTTGGTTAAAGGTTCTGTCTTATTATCGCGGCTCATACTTGGGCTACATCGGGTTGGCCATTATTATTAAAGTCATACAATATAGGTTTGATCATCGAGCGGGCAATCGATAAGCTCTGATTTTACGAATATTTGCGCGATCAACTAACCTCGGGTAAAACTTTTTAGCGTCTGTGCTTGATTTAATTGTATTATAATATCAATATAAATCAACCCCGGTGCAAAAAACTGAAAAGTGGCCCGGAACTGGATGGTCTGACTCCAACGGGATGGCCGATAAACAATAAGAGAGAGGTGTAAATGCGCTCCCTGATCAAACCCCTGACGTTAATTAAACCATTGATAGTGGCGTTGGCCGGCGCTGCAACTGCAGTGCAAGCTGCTAATCCCATTTTTACCGATGTATTTACTGCTGATCCGGCTGCGCTGGTGCACAAGGGCAAGGTTTATCTCTATGCCGGTCACGATGAAGCGAAAGACAACACCAAATTCTTTGAAATGCATGACTGGTTAGTCTGGTCATCCGATGACATGGTGAATTGGGAGGCCCATGGCCCGCGTTTGCGTGTGAAGGATTTCAAATGGGCTAAAGGCGATGCCTGGGCGAGTCAGGTGATTGAGAAGAATGGCAAGTTTTACTGGTATATCACGGCGCGCCACAACGACACCAAGCCTGGCTTCGCCATCGGTGTAGCGGTCGGCGATAGCCCGCTCGGTCCCTTTAAGGATGCGCGGGGCAAAGCGTTAATCACCAACGACATGACCACGGATACTCCGAACGATTGGGATGATATCGATCCCTCGGTGTTTATCGATGATGATGGCCAGGCTTACCTGTTTTGGGGTAACACCAAGGCGTACTACGCCAAGCTCAAGCCCAACATGATTGAGCTGGATGGTCCCATTGTGAATATCAAAACCCTGCCGGAATTTACCGAAGCTATTTGGGTGCACAAATATAAGGACAATTATTACTTGTCCTATGCGATGGGTTTTCCGGAAAAATTGGGTTATGCCATGAGCAAAAGCATCACTGGTCCCTGGGAGTACAAAGGAATCCTGAATGAGGTTGCTGGCAATACACCGACTAACCACCAGGCGATTATCGAGTTTAATAACAAGCATTACTTTATTTATCACACCGGCGCCGGGCGTCCGGACGGGGGGCAATATCGCCGCTCAGTGAGTATTGATGAGCTGTTTTATAACCCGGATGGCACCATCAAGCGCATTGTTATGACCAGTGAAGGTGTGACAGCAAATAAGGCAGCACCAAAAGCCCGAAAATAAAGAAAAGCTATTCCTTGATTGATCTGAAACTGATTGACAGGGAATTGGCTTGCTGAGAATATATTGTCATACAATATTAATATCCTCTGATGAGTCAATATTAATAAAATAATAGTAAGTTTACGTATTAAAAGGTGAGTTTCATGACCTCGTATGCCTTGGGGCTGGATTACGGCTCTGATTCCGTTAGAGCTTTGTTAGTAGACGCCCTTACCGGTCAGGAAGTGGCGAGTAATGTGGTCTATTACCCGCGCTGGAAGAAAGGCTTGTTTTGCGTGCCTGCCAAAGATCAATTTCGCCAGCACCCACTGGATTATCTGGAAAGCCTGGAACAAGTCGTCCAGGGTTTGTGGAAATTGGCTCCGGTCGGTGCGGCACAAAAAGTAGCTGGCATCAGTTTTGATACCACCGGCTCTACACCGATTGCTGTGGATAGCGAAGGCGTTGCACTCGCATTGAAGCCGGAGTTTGCTGAAAACCCTAATGCCATGTTTGTGTTGTGGAAAGACCACACTGCGATCAAAGAAGCGCAGGAAATTACCGCAGCAGCAGGTAAGGCAAAAGAAAATTATTTGAAATACGAAGGTGGAATTTATTCCTCCGAATGGTTCTGGGCGAAAGCGCTGCATGTTTTGCGTGAAGATGCGTCTGTTGCCAACGCGGCGTATTTATGGGTTGAGCATTGTGATTGGATGTCGGCTGTTTTAACTGACACAACTCACCCGAGCAAATTACGTATGGGCCGTTGTGCCACTGGCCATAAATTAATGTGGCACGAAAGCTGGGGCGGTTATCCACCCAATGATTTTTTTGTCGGCATTGATCCGTTGCTAAATGGTTTACGTGATCGCTTGCCAGCAAAAACATTTACCTCTGATCAAGTGTGCGGTGGCCTTGTTGCTAAATGGGCCGACAAACTCGGCGTACCGGAAAATACCCCGGTGGGTTTCAGCGCATTTGATTGCCACATGGGTGCCGTTGCCGCAAAAGTAAAACCCGGTGTGCTGACCAAAATTATGGGCACATCGACCTGCGATATTACTGTGGCGAGTTACGCCGATGTTGGCAACAAATCCATTCGCGGAATTTGCGGCCAGGTTGATGGTTCAGTGTTGCCCGGTTTTGTCGGTTTGGAAGCGGGGCAATCTGCATTCGGCGATTTGTATGCATGGTTCCGCAATCTGGTGAATTGGCCCGTGCAAAACCTGCTCGCGAATTCACCGTTGTTGGATGACGCTACTAAACAAAAACTCATCGAAGAAATTGAAAACAATACGCTGGTTGCATTAAGCAAAGCAGCGAGTGAATTGCCACTTAACGAAGCCAGTGTTACTGCACTGGATTGGGTCAATGGCCGCCGCACTCCCGATGCAGACCAAACCGTATCCATGGCCATTGCCGGATTAAAAATGGGTAGCGAAGCGCCGCATATTTTCCGCGCGTTGGTTGAAGCTACTGCATTTGGCGCACGTGCCATTATCGAGCGTTTTAAAGACGAAGGTATTGCGGTTAATTCAGTCGTTGCAATTGGCGGTATTTCCAAAAAATCCGATTTTGTGATGCAAACCTGTGCCGATGCGTGGAACTGTCCAATTGAAGTTTTGGAAAGCGAACAAAGTTGCGCACTAGGCGCCGCGATTTTTGCAGCAGTGTGTGGCGGTGTTTATCCAACGGTTGCCGATGCACAAAAAGTGATGGCGTCCAGCGTGTGCAAAACCTACACACCCAATCCGCAAGCCGCTGCGATTTACGACAAGCGTTATCAACAATATCGCGCGTTAGGCAATTTTGTATCTTCATCAGTATCAAGTGAGGTGTAAGCGTATGAGTTACACCGAATTAAAACGCGAAGCCTTCGAAGCCAATATGGAATTAAATCGCCGTAACCTGGTGGTGTATACCTGGGGCAATGTGTCGCAAATTGATCGCAGCAAAGGTGTTATTGCGATTAAACCCAGCGGCGTCGCTTATGAAGTGATGACGCCGGACGATATCGTGATTGTAGATTTGGAAAATAACATCGTGGAAGGGAAAATGCGTCCATCCTCCGATACCAAAACGCATACGCACTTATATCGCCATTTCGACATTATCGGTGGTGTAACTCACACACATTCAACTTACGCCACGGCATGGGCGCAAACCCAGCAATCCATTCCTTGTTATGGCACCACCCATGCGGATTACGCCTACGGCGAAATTCCATGTACTGCGGTGATGACTGACGAACAAATCGAACGCGATTATGAAGAAGAAACCGGTGTGCAAATTACCGATTGCTTTAAAGATCGCAGTCCGAAAGAAGTACCCATGGTGATCGTTGCCGGTCACGCGCCGTTTACCTGGGGTAAGAACGGTGCGGATGCGGTTTATCACGCGGTTATTCTGGAAGAAATCGCGCGCATGGCGTATTTGACCAAAACATTGCAACAAAACACCGCGCCGTTAAAACAAGGCATTGTGGATAAACACTATTTGCGCAAGCACGGAAAAAATGCCTATTACGGGCAAAATAAATAAACACAACTTTTGAAACTTGGTGTAGCAGGGATTGACTGGTTCTTTGCGAGACCGTTCGGCGACATGGATGTCGACGACGAGCCTGCAGGGATGTATTTACGGCGTGTCTCGTAAAGAACCAGTCAATTCCTGCTCTCGCAGAATGCAGAATATTTTTGAGGAAAAAACAATGAAAATCTACGGCGATAAAGAAGTCTGGTTGGTCACCGGCTCACAACATTTATATGGTCCAGGCGTATTAAAGCAAGTCGCCGAGAACAGTCAAAAAATCGCATCCGGTTTAACGGAGTCGAATAATATTTCGATCAAAATCGTTGCGCAAGAAACGGTTAAATCACCGTCTGAAATTCTTGCTGTATGCCAGGCCGCCAACAGCAATCCAAATTGTGTGGGTTTGATTTTGTGGATGCACACTTTTTCTCCGGCAAAAATGTGGATCGCCGGTTTGAGCGCATTGAGCAAGCCATACATGCATTTGCACACGCAATTTAATGCTGAGCTGCCATTTGCTGATATCAATATGCATTTTATGAACCTCAACCAAAGTGCGCACGGTGATCGTGAATTTGGCCATGTGAGCACACGCTTGCGCCAGGAGCGCAAAGTGGTTGTTGGCCACTGGGCAACTGAATCAGTGCAACAGCAAATCGACAGTTGGTGCCGTGTTGCTATGGGTTGGCATGCAAGCCAAACGCTGAAAGTTGCGCGCTTCGGAGACAACATGCGTCAAGTTGCGGTAACCGACGGCGATAAAGTATCTGCGCAAATTAAATTCGGTTACGAAGTTCATGCCTACGGTTTGGGTGATTTGCAAAAAGTGGTTGATGCCGTTACTGATGCAGAAGTTGCTGCGCAAATTGAATTGTACAAAAAAGAATATGATGTTAATCCGGCAATCTTTGATGATGAACATCAATTCCAAATGCTGAAAAACGAAGCGCGTTTGGAATTGGGTATGCTGAAATTCCTCACCGAAGGTGAGTTCGGTGCATTCACCAACTGTTTCGAAAACCTGACCGGTTTAACTAACCTGCCGGGCCTGGCAACCCAACGTCTAATGGCGGCCGGTTTTGGTTACGGCGGTGAAGGCGATTGGAAAACTGCTGCCATGGTGCATATTTGTAAAGTGATTTCCAAAGGCCGCGAAGGCGGTTCATCCTTTATGGAAGATTACACTTATCACTTCGGTGCTGTTGATCAGGTATTGGGCGCGCATATGCTGGAAGTGTGTCCTTCCATCGCTGCGGCAAAACCAAAGCTGGAAGTGCATTTGCACACTATCGGTTGTCGCAATGATATCGCGCGCTTGATTTTCACCGGCAAGGCTGGTCCTGCGTTGTGTATTTCCTTGATCGATATCGGCACGCGTTTCCGTGTAATCATCAACGAAGTCGACACTGTAAACCCACCACAAGAATTGCCAAAATTACCTGTGGCAAAAGCACTGTGGGAGCCGCGTCCAAACCTGGAAATTTCCGCTGCGGCGTGGATTCAAGCGGGCGGTGCACACCACAGCGCTTACACCCAGGGCGTAACTGCTGATGAAATCGTTGATTATGCTGAAATCGCCGGTGTTGAAGTGGTTGTGATTGGTGCGGATACCACCGTGCGTAACTTCAAAACTGAATTGCGCCACAATGCCGCGTACTTTCATTTGAAGGATGGTGTATAGGCATTTGAAAGAAGGTGTGTAACAGGAATAGCAAAACGATTTATAAATAATTCACCATCACAGGGATAGTGATGAAACATTATAAAAATTTTCATCACTGTTAGCATGTGCGCTTTCAGTAATGGGCTCGGCAAACTAGCTACGGACCAGGCTGAAGAGGAAATTAAATGCGCTGCATAATAAATTTATTCGTATTATTGTTTTTCATTTTGGCTTCGGCTTCCTGCTCGGTAACTGACAAGACTTCATCAAACAATAGTGAAGATGCTTGCAGTAAGTTGTTGGCTTTTAAAACACATGAAAACACTGTAACGATAAAAAGTGCTGTAAATGTTGCAGCGGGGCCTGTGCCTCCGGTGATGTATCAGCGCCCTTATGCAGGAACCATGGCGGGTTACTGCCGCATTGATGGTGTGATTGATGAGCGCGTTGGCGATAGTGGAAAGCCTTATGCAATTGGTTTCGCAATTGCGTTGCCGGAAAAATGGAACGGTCGTTTTATGATGCAAGGCGGTGGCGGCCTGAATGGTTCGGTTGCAACCCCGTTGGGGAGCAGCGCAGCAGGAGATACCACTGCATTGCAACGCGGATTTGCTGTTGTCACTACTGATACCGGGCATCAAGGTGCGCACGGATTTGATGCGAGTTTTTTTAGTGACCAGGAAGCAACGCTGAATTTTTTGTATCAGGCAATTGGCAAGGTCGCTGTTACTTCCAAGCAAATCGTTGCGCAATATTATGGAAAAGCAATTGAGCATTCTTACTACATGGGATGTTCAACGGGTGGTCGCGAAGCCATGATTATGTCGCAGCGTTATCCACGTTTATTTGATGGCATAGTCGCCGGTGCTCCTGCGATGCGTACCAGTTTTTCCAATTTGGCTGACAAGTGGGTGATGGTTTCACTCGCAAAAGTTGCACCAAAAGACAAAGAAGGTTATCCAAACGTTGCGGAAGCATTAAGCACACAGGACAAGGCCATCGTGATGGATGGTTTGTTAAAACAATGTGATGTGCTTGATGGTGTCGCTGACAATATGATTTCCAATACAGTTGGATGCAAATTTGATCCGCTGTCAGTTGCATGCAGCGCAACTAAAAAAGATGAATGCATCAGCCCCGAAAAAGCCAGGGCTATCAAGCTCGGGTTTTCCGGGCCAAAAAATTCGCTCGGTGTGCAGGTGTATCCCGGATTCTGGTTTGATACTGGCATAACCGAAACCCGGGGAATTCCCGGTTTATTAAATCCTGGCAATCATCCCATTGTTGGAAAAATTACCAGCACGACTATGAATGTGGACCAGGAGTCTGTAGCGGCTTCAACACCGGCGGCATTTGTGGGTGATTCTGCGTATTGGACGTTGCTCAATACATTTTCTGGCAATGGCGGCAAACTGATTTTTTATCATGGTGTAAGTGACCCATG
Source organism: Cellvibrionaceae bacterium (assembly GCA_021151825.1). Lineage (GTDB taxonomy): Bacteria > Pseudomonadota > Gammaproteobacteria > Pseudomonadales > Cellvibrionaceae > Cellvibrio. The sequence goes on along the minus strand of JAGKWQ010000001.1, from coordinate 452,655 downwards.
GTTTTCCGCGCAAGAGACCGCGCGTTATTACGAACAGTTAGTTCATGATAACGGTGGTACGGAAAAAGTATCGCAATGGAGTCGTCTGTTTCTGATTCCCGGTATGGGGCATTGTGGTGGTGGCGCTGCCGCGCTTGACCACTTCGATATGATTGATCCGATTGTCGAATGGGTGGAAAAAAGTAAAGCCCCTGAGCAAGTCATTGTTACCGGCGATGCTTTTCCAAATCGTAGTCGCCCGCTTTGCCCTTATCCTGCGTATGCACATTACACGGGCACTGGTGATTCTGAAAAAGCAGAAAATTTTGTATGTAGATAGGCTTTGTATATAGATAACTTTGCATCTAAATAACGATGTAATCATTAGATTCGAACTTATCGCAGGTTTGTGCTCTAATTTCACCTTAACGGTAATCTTATTAGCAAACTTGAGAGCGAATGATGTACGACCATTACGATGCACTGATTTTTGACATGGATGGCACCCTGGTTGATAGCGGCCAGTTACATGAATTTGCATGGTCCACCATGCTAAACAAATATGGCATACCCATTGACCGCCTGTTTATGCGCTCACTGGCCGGTGTGCCCACCAAGGGCACTATCGAAATTTTATTGGAAAAATTTAATATCAAGGTCGATGCAACCCTTGATGAGATGAACGATTTTAAAGAGCAGGTTGTGCATGAAAATATGCACAAGTATGTAAAACCGACGGCATTGCTAGAAGTGGCGCAGCGTTATCACGGTATCAAGCCAATGGCAATTGGAACGGGTGCTTATACGCAAGAAGCAGAAAGCATTCTGAAAATTTGCGGCCTGGATAAATATGTGAGCGTTGTGGTTGGCGCTGATCAGGTAAAAAATCCAAAACCGGCACCGGATACTTTTTTGCGTTGTGCGGAACTATTAGGTGTAGATCCAACCAAATGCGTAGTGTTTGAAGATTCAAAGCTCGGACTGCAGGCAGCAGCAAGTGCAGGCATGGCAGGCATTGATGTTCTGCTCGTACATGCGATAGAAAATGATTATTTTTTGTAATTTGAAAAAAGTTTAAACAGCAAGGTAATTGTTCGGCACACTTCAGCTGAACATGCAAAGCGAAAATATAAACCGTATAAACGGTGAGAGATAAAGGAAGCGGCAATTACTATTCAAGTGATGCCGCTTTTTTTAATTCCCTGATTTTAATTTTAGGGTTTTTAACCACAGTAACTGAGGTAAAAATAATAAATGCAAGCGCTCAACAAGCACGCATCCGATAAATTATCGGTTACCGAAAAAATAGGGTTTGGCGCTGGCGATATGGCGTTAAACGTGGTGATCTCATCAATGATGTTGATCATCACCTTTTACTACACCGATATCTTTGGTTTGTCGCCGATGGATATGGGCATTTTATTTTTTACGGTAAAAGTTGTCGGCGCTATTTCTGATCTGGTCATGGGCCAAATCACCGATCGCTTTACATTTCTGCAAGGTCGCTATCGCCCCTGGTTACTATGGTTGGCAATACCTTATGCGGTCAGCGTATTTTTTGTATTCACCACACCCAACTGGGAATACGATGCCAAATTGATTTGGGCTTACTCCACTTACATCATGATGACCTTAATTACATCGGGTGTAGGCATTCCTTATATTTCATTACCTAGTGCTTTGACGAGTGATCCCAAAGAAAAATTGTCTGCTAATGGTTATCGTTTGTTCCTCGCAAAAATCGGCGCGTTTATGGTGGCGATTGTGGTGCCTCTTGTTGCCGGAATGTGGGAAGACAAGGCGTTGGGTTATCAGGTTGCGATGGCAATTATGTCGGCCATTGGCGCAGTGATGTTTTTATTTTGTTATTTCAATACTAGCGAGCGCGTGGTGCATGTGGTTGAACCGCAACCACTGTGGAGCCAATTTATTCAGCTGTTAAAGAATGACCAATGGTTAATTCTGGTTGCAGTGTGCGTCACCGGAACTATTGGCTATGTGATTCGCGGTTCGGTTGCCATTTATTATGCGAAATATTATTTAGGTGGCGATGAGGCGTTGGTTTCCGCGTTTTTATCCACTGGTGTTGCAGCGGCTATTCTGGCGATGGTGGCATCGACCTGGATCACCAAGGTTTATTGCAAAATTAATTTATTTCGTTACACCCAATTGTTGGTTGCAGCGTTAAGTGTGGCAATTTATTTGTTTGTCGGGCGAAATGATGTTGTGCTCGCTTTTGTGTTGTATTTTTTGTTGTCGTTTGTGGTGGATCTGCATGCGCCAGTATTCTGGTCAATTATTTCTGAAACGATTGATTATGGTCAGGTAAAAAATGGCAAACGCGTATCCGGCTTTGCTTACGGCGGTATTTCAGTTGGTCAAAAAGCAGGAATGGGAATTGCCGGTTTGATGGTGGGCTGGTTGTTGACTTATTTCCAGTACGTACCTAACCACGAGCAATCGGATTTTTCGTTGATGGGTATTGCGTTGATGCTGTCGATCATCCCCGGATTTTTCCATGCGTTGATGGGCGTATTTATGTTTTGGTATCGCATTAACGATAGTTATTACGCTGGCCTTAAAAATGAAATGCGCGCGAAAGGTTATATTGCAGAGCATTGATATTTATGTAGGTTGGAAAAGCCGAAGGCGCCTTCCGACATTAATTGCGCAGGTGTATCGATAGTGTTGGAAGTCGCTACGCTCTTCCAACCTACGCAGATTAAAAAATATTGGAGAGAAACGTGAGCAAATTATTAAAACCCTTAATCCCACAACGTGCAGATCCATTCGTGTACAAACACACGGATGGTTATTATTACTTCACTGCATCTGTGCCGAAATATGATCGTATTGAATTGCGTCGTGCGAAAACCATTGCAGAATTACCCGCTGCACAAACCGTCGATGCATGGCATAAACCGGACACTGGCCCTTACAGTGAATTGGTGTGGGCTCCGGAAATTCATTTCAACAAAGATCCGCAATCTGGCGAATATGCGTGGTACGTTTATTTTGCCGCAGCCCCCAGCCGTGAAATTAAATACAATTTATTTCAACATCGCATGTATGCAATTCGCAACAAAAATGCAAACCCGCTGGAAGGCGAATGGGAATTTATGGGGCAGGTGGATTCAGGCATCGATACTTTCTGCCTGGATGCCACTACGTTTACCCACAACGATGTTCTCTATTATGTGTGGGCACAAAAAGACGTAAACATTGAAGGTAACTCTAATATTTATATCGCACCGATGAAAACGCCCTGGCAGTTGGCAAGCGAACCGGTGTTGCTTACCAAACCGGAATTTGAGTGGGAAATTCGTGGCTTTTGGGTTAATGAAGGTGCATCGATTGTAAAACGCAATGGCAAAATTTTCCTGAGTTATTCTGCAAGTGCTACTGACGAAAATTACGCGATGGGTTTACTCTGGGTGGATGAAAATGCAGATCTGTTAAATCCTGCAAACTGGACTAAATCCAAAGAGCCAGTGCTCTGTTCGGACATTCCCAATAAAATTTTTGGCCCTGGCCACAACAGCTTCACTTACGCCGAAGATGGCGATACCGTGATGCTGGTTTATCATGCGCGCACTTACACTGAAATTGAAGGCGATCCATTATGGAACCCGGATCGCCATACCTTTGTTAAGCCTTTGCGCTGGGATAACAATGGCATGCCGGTGTTTGGCAAACCATCAATGATTGACTAATCCGTTACACTCCGTAACAGTAAAAATAAAAAGCCCGCTGTTTCCAGCGGGCTTTTTATTAGCGGGTTAGAATGCGGCCCGTTACATAATCATGAATGCATCAATAAAAAAATGGAGCACTAAAATGCAAGAGAATGTTTATGCGGTGCCCGAGTCAATTTTGAATGATAGTCAAGTTGTTCCCGTTAGACAGATGTTTTATGTAGTGTCTAAAACCAAATTTCTGGTGTTGTTTTTTTGTACATTCGGTATGTATTCCCTGTACTGGCATTTCAAAAATTGGAAGCAGTATAAGGACTACCATAAAGACCGCATTATTCCTGCGTTGCGCGCTATCTTTTCGATTTTCTTTACGCACTCGTTATTCAGTGAAGTAGATGGGGTGTTAAAACGATCAGAAAAGAAGTTTGACTGGGACCCAACATCTTGTGCCTCTTGGGTGGTGGTCTCTGCAATATTAGGCAATGTAATAGACCGGATTGCAGAATCTACAGGCGTGACCTGGCTTGTATTGATCGTTTTTCCTCTGCTGGCTGTTCATGGCCTTTTGCTTTTAAGGGCGCAGACAGCGATCAACATTAGCTGTGATGATCCGCTCGGTATCACCAATAATAAATTTACCGGGCTAAATTGGTTCTGGATTGTTATTGGCTTCCTGTTTGTGGCAATTATGCTCTTTGGAATTTTCCTTATTTTTATCGAGGCCTGATAACCTGGAATTCTGAAGTCACTGAGCAATAAGAAAGCCCGTTGGAAGCAATTGGGCTATCGCCTATTAATGTTATGGATACTCTGTTATCACAACACGCATTTCATCTGTAAGCGCGTGCATTATTTTTTTATTTACATTGTATGTAAATTTTTGTTAGTGAAAAAAATCAGGAAAAAGCTGCAGTATCTGCTAAACCTATAAGTCGCAACCGATTAAAAATGGTTGCGCGTTGGGAGCATCATGAATCCCAACAGCTTTAGCAGTCACAACAACTAGAAAATCTACCGCAGTGAGACAACTACACATGAGATCAACCCGCGTTTCCTTCCATTCTGGCAATGACCAGCCTCTTTCTTTATCTGCCCATCTGTTGCTGGGCGGATGAGTTATTACTCGACTTAATGCTTATTTTTATCGGACGTTAATTTCCAACCAAGGATGCTCGTTTTGAGTGTGACGGAATTCTGTCGATTTGCAGAATTTGTCGATCTCTGTTTTTCATTCGCCAATAAAGCTGTCTTTTTTGGGCTTTATATAACTGTAATGAAAAAAAATTAAAAAATTCGACGTTAATATTCTATGAATTGATATAAAAAATAATGCAATAAAAAAAATGTCTGATAGCCTTATGCGCAAATTGTGATCAGCGTCACATATGCGTTTTTGTTAAATCTTTGTTCATGTATTTGAGGTGCGAGTGAAAAATTTATCGCTGAAATGGAAGATTTTGCTAAGCGTTACCCTGACCTGTATTGCGGCTGTTGTTGTAACTACTCTCGTAACTGTGCGCGCAGGTATCGATAGAACTGAAACAGCAATTGTTGAGGATATTCGCACGCTTGCCCAGGTATTGGGTGAGGCGAGCGTTGGTGCAATGACCTTTGATGATTCCGCAACGGTGAGTGCATCGCTTGCCGGTTTGCGTGTTAGTCCGCGTGTATTAGTAGCTGTTGTTTATAACGGCAATAAACCTTTTGCCTGGTATGAAAAAAACTCTGCAACCAAAACTGCACCGGCCGAATTTTCTGGCAACCCACGTGCAGTCGGCATTGAAACCAAAGGCCATTTATTAACGATTACCGAAGAAATTAAATCCGAAGGTGCGCGCATTGGCAGTATCAGCGTGCGCGTAGATATGACTGAAATCGACGAAATTGTTGGCACCGCGGCGATGAATGCGCTGGTGCTGATTGTGATTATCAGTTTGGTTGCGGCATCGTTGGCTTATGCGGTGCAGTTGAGCATTGTACGTCCGGTAAATGAAGTCGTAATTGCATTGCGTGATATTGCCCAGGGGGAAGGTGATTTAACTCGCCGTTTACCGGAAGCAGGAAATGATGAAGTGACTGAGTTGTCGCGCCGCTTCAATCAATTTGTAGAGCGTTTGCAATCGATTATTGCCAATGTGGCACAAACTGCGCGTGAAGTTAGCAGCAGTGCTTCTACCTTATCGCAACTATCGCGCGACAATGAAAACGAAATTCGCACGCAACAAAATGAAATTCAACACATTGTTGGTGCCGTAAAAGAAATGGCGAGTGTAGTGCAGGATGTGACAGTCAGTGTTTCTGATACTGCCGATAAATCCTTGCAAGCAGATGGTGCTGCGTCTGCCGGCAAAACCCTGGTGGTGAATACCATGGGGCAAATTACCGAGCTGTCGACCGATATTAAAACCGCCGCCGATGTGATTGATCGCTTGCGTAATGAAACCGTCAGTATTGGTTCTGTGCTCGATGTAATTCGCGGTATTGCGGATCAAACTAATTTGCTTGCACTTAACGCTGCCATTGAAGCGGCGCGTGCGGGTGAGCAGGGGCGTGGTTTTGCGGTGGTAGCGGATGAAGTGCGCACGCTCGCATCGAAGACGCAAAGTTCTACTACTGAAATTCGCGAAATGATTGAGCGCTTGCAATCGGGGGCGCAGCAAGCGGTGGAAATGATGACCGCCGGTACCAATCAAGCGAACACCGCAGTTGTACAAGCCAGTGATGCGAGTAGTGCGTTAGAACACATTACCGAAATTGTCAGCGTGATTCGCGATAGAACCAACCAGATTGCAGCGGCGTCCGAGCAGCAAAGTGCAGCGACTCGCCAGATTGAAATTAATATCGACCGTATTTCATCTGTCGCAAGTCACACAGCGGATAGCTCAAGCCGTATTACCGGTAGTACCGATAACCTGGCTGATGTAGCTGCACGCATGGCCGAGTTAGTAGGGCGCTTCCGCGTATAAATTATTTAGTTTGTGTAGTTCAAGTTTGTTTATTGCCGTTCATTGAAGAGGAAAATCTATGAAGCCGTTTGTTTTTGCGTTAACTGTTGCTGTGTCTTCTTTGGTATCTACCATGGCTGTGGCGTGCGAGAAGCCTGCTGCCCAACCTGATATCCCCGATGCCGCAACCGTCGTTACCGCCCAGATGGTAAAAGCAAATAATGATGTTAAGGCTTATGTAAAAGCAATGCAGGATTATGTGGGTTGTGCTGGTTTGTCGCGTTCTGATGAAAAGAAAGAATTGGATGCGCTGCAAAAATTTGCGGAAGATTTTAACGTGGTAGTGCGTGCTTATAAGGCTCGTTCTGCTGGTTAATCATTTGTTATACCCGAATTCAAAAACCCGCTACGGCGGGTTTTTTTATGGTGGCAATTGATGGGCTGCAACCTTCCTATGCTTAGGCAGTGTTACCGGGTAATGCAGTTTTATAACTGAAGATATGCTCAGGTTAAGTAGTTATTGCCTTACTGAATAAAAAATCTCCCGTATTTAAAAATAGTTCCACTGGTGATGGATCATCCCTTTCTGCGACTTTACTCCGGGTATATTATGTGACAATATTCAATGATAGTAATATTGTAATACATAATGATTAAAGCAGTTTAAACCCTGAAGTCACATCCGGCGTAGATCCGGTAACGACAGTGTTCATGGAAGGATGGTTCGGGGGCTAATAAGTAATAACTACACGAGAGAAGGTGAAACTATATGAAGCTTACAAGCCTGGCGCTTGTCATGGGCGGTCTGCTGCTATTGGGCGGCTGCGGTGGCGGCGGTGATGACAAGTCCTATTCTACGACTCCTGCTTCCGAGGAGCCTGTCTACAGTAAACCAACCTTATCCAACACGGCTCCGCGTGCGGCCGATGGTTCTATTAATTGGCTGGATATCGGTGTACACGATCCCTCAGTCGTAAAAGACGGTAACTCTTATTACATTTTCGGTTCACATCTGGCTGCGGCCAAATCGACTGACTTGGTGAACTGGGAATATATTTCTGTGCTTTCCGCGAACGACAAAGTCGATGAAAGCAAACTATTCAATACCTACTCAACCCAGATTGCAGAAGGTATTACCTGGACCGATGGTTACAAGGGCAACTGGGCTGCTGATGTTATTAAATCGGCGAGCGGCAAATACTGGTTCTATTACAACCATTGCGCACAAACTGAAGCTGATAATGGCGGCTGTTGGAACCGTTCATATCTCGGTTTGGCTGAAGCCGATTCAATTGAAGGCCCTTACGTTAATAAAGGTGTGTTCTTGCGTAGCGGTTATCGCAACGCAAGTGAGTTTACCGCTTTCCCGTTAGATAACGGCCAAACTACCTGGAACGGCGCTGTTGATCCGAATGCGATCGACCCTGCGGCGTTCAACGATAAAGATGGCAATTTGTGGCTGGTATACGGTTCCTATTCGGGCGGTATTTTTGTTCTGGAAATGGACAAAACCACAGGCAAACCAAAAGCCGGCCAAGGTTACGGCAAGCGCCTGTTAGGTGGCGACTTCCGCGCAATTGAAGGCGCATTTGTTATCTATAGCCCAGTCGCTGATTACTATTACTTGTTCTATTCCGTTGCCGGTTTTGCGGCGAATGACGGTTACAACATTCGTATTGCACGTTCCAAAACACCAAAAGGTCCTTACCTTGATCCGGCTGGCAATGACATTGCCAACACTGGAGGCCTTGAGATTGGTGGCAAATTATTAGGTGGTTTTGAATTCACTAAAGCGTTAGGTGATGCGGGCCCATCCTGGGGATATCAATCGCCTGGCCATAACTCCGCGTTTTACGATGAAGCGACAAAGCGCCACATTCTGGTAACTCATACACGCTTCCCGGTTTCAGCAACCGCGTACCCGAATAATATTGAAGCGCATGCGGTGCGTACGCATGAAATGTTTGTGAACAAAGAAGGCTGGTTGGTGGTATCGCCACAGCGTTATGTTCCGCTCACCGGCAATAACCTGGTGGATCTCGCGCAAGTTCCGGGTCACTACAAATTTGTAAACCAGGGCAAGGCGGTTAACAAAACGGCGATTAAATCCGGCTTCATTACGCTTAATGAAAATCGCACCGTTACCGGCAGCGAGAAAGGAACCTGGTTATCACAAGGTGATGACACGATTAAATTGGTGTTGGACTCAGGCACTTATTTCGGTGTTATTAAATGGCAATGGGATAACGACGTAAAAGATGTGGTGCCGGTTTTCTCGGCAATGGCAAGCGATGGTTCCAGCGTGTTTGGTAGCCGCACTGATGCAATTGCAAATACCTCTGCCGCACTTAATTCTGTTGCTGATGCATTGAATATTAAAACGGAATTGACACTTGCCGATGAAGGCTATTCGTTGCCTACTGTTGGTAAAAGCGGCACAGCAATTAATTGGGTAAGCAGTAACGAGTATTACATCGATTCAAAAGGCAACGTATTTATTCCTACACCTGACCTCGGCGATCAAACCGTTACCCTGACTGCAAACCTGTCATTGGGTGGCCAAACTGTTACCAAAACATTCAATGTAAAAATTAAAGCGCGCCCCGCATTTAAAAATGCTGTTGCACATTATCGCTTTGAAAATTCTTTGAATGATTCAATGGGTAATTATGCAGTAGCCAGAACTACTGACAATAATCTGGCAAATGTTGATGCAACTGCACCAACATTTGCAGCAGGTTACAGCAATGGCCAGGCCTACGATTTTAACGGTGCTAACGGTGTGCGTTTACCGGATAACATTATTAAATCCAGTGAGTACACCGTTTCTTTCTGGATGAAAGCTGAAGCACTTGTCACACACACTCCCGCGTTTTTCGGGGCAACCGATGTTGATCACTGGTATAGCTTTATTCCCGGCAATGCCTGGTTTACTACAGGTTCATTGATCTGGAGTAATTACCTTGGCAATTGGAATCAAGTGGTTCACTCGGCAACCGCACCACTCAATCAGTGGGAACACGTAGCGATTACTTATTCCAACAGCACCATGAGTTTGTATATCAACGGTGCTCTGGTTGGCTCAATGCCACGCGATGATATTTTCAAAAATGGCGGTTTATATGCGCTCGGTGTTAACTTCGGTTGGGACGCACCATTCGTAGGTCAAATTGATGAGTTGATTGTGTACGACTACGCATTAAGTACTTTGGATATCAACGGTGCTGCAATCAATAACCTGACTGATCCTGCGCAATTCGCTGGCTTTGTAAAAGACGCGTTGGAATTGGGTGATATGTCTGCCGTGCGCGAAAACTTTGATTTGATTCGCGTTGGCCCATTTGTGTCAGGCATTCGCTGGACATCCAGTGATGAAAAATATCTGAAGCCAACCAATGGTACCGCTGTTGTTACCCAGCCTACGGCTGATGAAGGTGATAAAACCGTTACCTTGACGGCGCACATTAACTATCAGGGTTTTACCGATACCAAAAACTTTTCGGTGACGATTAAATCGCTCGCGCCAGCGGAATACAGTTTTGAAAATAATTTGGCGGCGCTGAACGGCGTTGCTGCTGAAGGTAAAGTGACTGGTAACTTTATTAATAACACTGGTGGCGCAGTGAGTTACGTTGAAGGTGTGAAAGGCCAGGCGGTGAAACTGGATGGAGCAACCGGTATTCGTTTGCCAGACAATCTGATTACCACTAACAGCTACACCATTTCACTGTGGTTAAAACCAGCCGCATTTACCGATTACACCACGGCATTTTTTGGTGGCGCCAATGCAAATTACTGGTTAAGCCTGGTTCCATCCATGTCGGGTACTGCGAAAACACGCGTATGGGCGAATGGCCCTTCTTTCTATGACAACGCGGAGTTAAGCAATCGTATTCCTGCGGGCCAATGGACACATATCGTCATCATGGTTGATGGTGAAAACAACAATACCATCAAGCTGTTTGTGAATGGTGCACAACAACTCGAAGCCACTGACTTCCGTCGCGTGATGACGGTAGCGGGCGAAACCAATGAATTTGCGCTGGGCGTGAATTACTGGGATACGCCGTTCAACGGCGCTATTGATGAGTTGAAAGTGTATACCGGAACTATCAGCACGGAAAAAATTAACTCACTGTTTAAAGAAGGTTCGCCTGCAAATTAATTCGCAGCGGTGAGGGGCGTCGCCCCTCGTTAACCATTCTTTGAAATTGAGTTAATCAATACAGGATTAGCTCAAATTTAATAAAAAATTTGGAGTTGAAAAATGTATAAGAAAACAGCATTAGCCACTGCTATGCTCGCTGCGATGTTGGCGCAAATGAGTAGTGCGCAAGAACAAGAGCAAGTTGAAGAAGTTATCGTACAAGGTATTCGCGGCAGCTTGAGTAAAGCATTGGATATCAAACGCGAAAATACGCAAATTGTGGATGCTATTGTTGCAGAAGACATCGGCAAATTTCCTGACAACAACGTAGTAGAAGCCCTGCAGCGTGTAACGGGTGTTCAAACTACCGGTCGTGGTGGCGGTGAAGTAGATGGTATTTCTATTCGTGGTCTGACCGACGTGCACACTTCTGTTAATGGTCGCGATGTATTTACCGGCGCTGGCCGCGACGTAGCTATTTGGGATATTCCTGCAAGCTTGTTGAGCAGTGTCGATGTGTACAAAACCCGTTCCGCTGATCGCACTGAGCGCGGTATTGCTGGCTCTATCGATGTAAAAACCAATCGCCCGTTTATGTTTGACGGTGAAAAAGTGGTGTTGGCTGCGCGCGGTATTTATACCGATCAACCCGACAAAATTGATCCCAATGTCAGTGCGCTTTACAGCAACCGCTGGGAACTGGAAAGTGGTGGCGAGTTCGGTGCGTTGATTAACGTTGGTTACGCTGAAACCCATTATCGTGATGACACTATGACTGCTGGTGCGGTGTACCCGTTCTTTTCGGCATCGCCAGCATCCGCGTATTCGCCGTACCAAATGATCCCCAATAAATCCAGCGGCAGTGATGTTTGGCAAGCTGGCCTGGAGGCAGGCATACCTTATACCGCGGGCTCAACTCTGAATGTCGATGGTCAAACTGTCGATTATCTGATGATGCGCGACGCGGTATTTGGTACTTCTTTCTCCGGTTTCCGCAAGCGTCCGGCTGCCAGCTTTTCCTTGCAGTGGGCACCGAATGACGAGTGGGAATTCCTGGCGGAAGGTTTTTATACCGGCTATCGCAATACCCAGCAAAACGCCATGTGGTTCACCAACGTGCTGGAGCATCAAAACGGTAATATCGATATTCCTATCGTTTACGAAGGTACCAATGTTGTTAAAGAACATCAGGGGCGCGATAACGGCGGCTTCCAAAGCGGTGACTATTCTGATGGTAAAACGGACAGCTACCTCTACGCCTTGGGTGCCAAGTGGATGCCATCGGACAAGGTGACTGTTAACTCCGAGCTGGTTTTACAAGAGAGTAAATACACTACCAATTTCTTCGCAATGCGCTTTGATCGCACCGCTTATGGCCTGGATGTGGATTACAACGATCGCGACGGCATTCCTTCGGTAGTTTTCTGGGATAACCCTGCTACTACGGTTGATGAATCCGATATGGCAGCAGTTGCCAATTGGAATGCGGGCACTATCTACGATAACGGCTCCAGCAATGAAGGTGATTCGGTTGCTTACACGCTGGATGCTGACTGGCAGCTGGATGGTGGCTTTATTGATAGTATTAAAGTGGGTGGCCGCTACCAGGTGCGCAGTGCGGAAGTGCTTACACGCGACCAGAATTCAGGCATTGCGAATACCAGTGTGAGCCAGTTGATGCAATTGTTGACCGCTGCTGGTGCCTCGGGTGATGGCTCAGGCTTGATCTATACCGCCGATAATTACTTCGATGGCCGCGCGAATATTTTCGACAGCTTTATCACTGCTGACGGGTCTTACCTGCTAAAAAATAAAGATGCAGTACGTACTGTTTATGGTCTTGATACCCCGGTTCTGGCTAAAAACTTCAGTGTGGATGAGGACGCCGCTGCGCTTTACGCAACCACAAAATTCCACCTGGGCGATAGCTTGAGCGGTGAGCTGGGTGTACGCGCTGTTGATTATCAACAGGATCTGGAGTTTGTCCAAAACGGTGTTCCCATTCCGGGCAGTTCTTCGGCTACCGAAGTGTTGCCGAGCCTGGTGCTCAACTGGAATATCACGGGTGAAGTAGTGGCGCGCGCCGCCTATACAGAAACCCTGCGTATGCCTGAATACAGTGCGCTGAATCCCTATCAAACCTGGCAGGATCCTTTAACCAGCACACCTTACGGTACAGGCAGTGGTGGTAACCCGCAGCTCAAGCCTACTTACTCCAAAAACTACGACATGTCCCTGGAGTGGTATTTTGCAGAAGGCAGCTCGCTTTACGGTGCGATCTTCAAGCGTGAAATCGACGGACTTGTTATCAATGGTAAAAAAACTGTTGTGCGCGAGGGTGAGGATGGTGTTACTCGTCCTTATGTACTGAACGCACCGGTTAACGCAGCTGATGGTGAATTGAGTGGCTTGGAAATTGGCCTGGTTTACTTCCCGGACAATCTGCCAGCCGCGCTGGATGGTTTGGGAGTACAGGCCAGTTATACCATGCTGGATTCCGAGCAGTTGAACCCTGAGTTTGCGGTAGATGGCAGTGTCAGCGGTTACAACAAATCCAAAATGAGTGGCGTGTCGGACTCCTCCTACAGCGTGGTATTGGCGTACGAAAAAGAGAACTTCGGTGCGCGCTTGTCCTACGTCTGGCGTGAGAAGTTCTTCCAGGGCAACGAAGCATCTATCTTCGCAAACCCCATCCAGTTCTGGAGCCGACCTGAGCAGGATCTGTCATTTCAGTTGAGCTACGATGTGACCGACGAGTTGGCGATCACCTTCGACGGTACCAACCTGTTGGATGATGTTTATCAAAATTACTACGGTGAGGGTAACCAAAACCTGTTTAACTTTGGTAACGCCATTTACTCTAAAACCTATGCGATAGGCGTGCGTTACGCCTTCTGATGTAAATGTGTGCGAAAAAAGCCCTGCCCATACAGCAGGGCTTTTTTTATGGTTTTAATTTTATGGCGGAGCCGCCGGGCGGTGTGCTGCGGCCACCAATAAAATATATTTCATAGAAAATAATTATGAAAATACTGGACAACAAAGTTTATTGATATATTATATTACAAATAGAGTGTTTGGATGCCTCGTCAGGTTAACCTCTTTGGCTCGTGAGAGCTTATGTAGTGTCAGGATTTATCCCTTTGTCGTTGGATGGTGTGACGCTTTTGTTTACACCAATTTTTCAGCCGCTGCAGATTCTGTAGCGGCTTTTTTATTTTTCATATTTGCTTTTTTATTGGCTTGCTGTTTGATGGACAAACGGAAGGGCAATTATTAACCGGAAAAAGTAGTGTTTTTGCGCGTTTTTTTCGGCATAGCCATAAAAGAGGGCGATCGCTAAAAAATAATTTTTCAGCAATTATTTCAGCTTGATTCATTCGTTATTGGATTTATTTTCCATTACTGCTGTTACCAACTTTCCCACGTATTAATAAATCCTGATCTTTACACGAAAAAGCACTTTTTTGATTGACTGTATAACCCGTCAGGGCTAGGATTAATTTGTCTTACAATATGCACAATTGGTAAGCATGTAACGACTGCTACTGCGCATGAATGTGGCCGGCCGGGGAAGTATTTCCCTGAAGCTGGCTTTTTTATAAGACAAATAAAACACGAGCGTTCAGATAATAACGATAGGCACCTGTCGGTTCGCCACAAGGCGCCATCGCACATGGGAGATACACATGTTCCAAAAAAAAACACTCAGCATTGCTGTTGCCATGGCGGCAGCATTAGGTGCTTCTTTTGCGGTTGCGCAGGAAGGCCAGGTTGAAGAAATTGTTATCAGTGGTATTCGCGGCAGTTTGACAAAAGCCCTGGATGTTAAAAAAGATAAAGTGCAAATTGTTGATGCCATCGTTGCCGAAGACATCGGTAAATTTCCTGACAACAACGTTGTTGAAGCATTGCAGCGCGTAACGGGTGTGCAGGTAACCAATCGCGGCTCCGGTGAAGTTTCGGGTATTTCTATTCGCGGTTTAACTGACGTTACTACCACGGTAAATGGCCGCAATATTTTTACTGCTTCAGGTTTGTCGGTTGCACTGCAAGATATTCCTGCGAGCTTGTTACGTCAGGTTGATGTTTATAAAACCCGCTCTGCGAGCCAAATTGAAAGTGGTATTGCAGGTGTAATTGATATCAAAACCCAGCGTCCATTTGATTTTGAAGGTAGCAAAATTGTTGTTGCCGGCCGTGGCATTTATCAGGAGCAGGCCGACAAAACTGATCCGCAAATTAGCGGTTTGGCGAGCAATCGCTGGGACACCGGTGCTGGCGAATTTGGTGCATTGGTCAACCTGTCTTATGCAGAGACCAGTTATCGCGATCAAAGCATTACCGCCGGTGCAATGGTGCCTTTTGCTACGAATAATCCTGTTGCGCCTTACACCAGTTACGAGCGTATTTTTCCGGCCAGAGACAACGTTGCTGAAAATCCAATTTGGCAAGGCGGTTTGTTAAACGGGTTACCTAATACTCCAGGTTCAACATTGGATGTAAATGGTCAGCCCATGGAATATATCCTCGGACGAGACGCAATTTTTTCCAGTGATTTTACTGGTAAGCGCGAACGTTCTGCGGCGAATGTGTCTTTGCAATTTGCGCCAAATGACTCGTCTGAATACACCTTTGAAGCATTCTATAATGGCTATCGCAATGACTCCTTTAACTCATTGTTATTTTCGTTTGCTGATTGGTGGGGTTCTTATGCAAATAGCCCGACTGCAGCCGCCGATGCAAATATTGAATTATTCGAAGGAACCAACATTGTTAAATCTCGTAGTGTGAAAGATAACTGGTCTTTCACCAGCGGCGATTTGACTACCGGCAAGACCGATAGTTTTGTTTACGCATTTGGTGGCGACTGGGATATCAGCGATGACTTCAATGTGAAATCTGAATTGGTTTTACAAGAGAGTGAGTTCTCAACTGATTTTATTGCCATGCGTTATGAAGGCGCTCGTTATGGTTTGAATGTTGATTTCAATAATGGCGGTGGCATCCCTGCCTTCGAATTTATTGATAACCCGGCAACGACGCTAAACGAAGCGAATGTAGCGGACGTTGCCAACTGGAAAACCGCCCAGTTGTATGACAACGCCAACAAAAATAAAGGTGACGCAGTTACTTTCACCACTGATGCTACCTACAACACTGACCTTGGCATTTTTAATAAAATTAATTTTGGTGTGCGTGTCGATAAGCGAACTGCATCTGAAGCATTCAGTCGCCAGGAAGGATTTAATTCTGCCGTTCCTATTACTGCGCAAATGACTTACATCAACAATGGTTTCTTTGATGGTAACGCCGATGTTCCAACTACATGGGCTGTTGCGAACGGATATTACCTGCGTTCGCACGCTGATGAAATGCGCGCTACTTACAATCTGAAAAAACTGGCACTGGATGAAAGTTTCAATATTGAAGAGCTAACTACCTCTGCCTATGTCACAACACACTATGAAACTGAAGTTGCAGGCAGAACGCTGGACGGTGAAATTGGTTTGCGTTACACCGGTTCTGATACGGACATGGAATTTACCGATACCGCGTCACCCACTAAAGATGTTTACGCCGATTCTGCGGATACCTCGAAAGTGCTGCCTAGTCTTTCTGTGCGTTATGCGTTGACTGATGATTTATTCGCGCGTTTTGCTTACACCGAAACGTTGCGTCGCCCCAACTTTTCAGCGTTGAATTCCCAGATTATTTATAATGAAAGTGTAACGGGTGGCAAACTTGGTAGCGCATCAGGCGGTAATCCAGATTTGAAACCAACAGAATCCAAAAACTATGACATTTCGTTGGAATGGTATTTTGCTGATGCCAGTTCGTTATACGGAACATTGTTCAAACGTGAAGTTGACGGTTTTGTTATTGATTTCCGTCGTCAGGTTGAACGTGTAAAACCTGATGGTACATTGGGTACGTACGTTCTGAGCCAGCCATACAATGCATCGAATGGTGAATTGAGCGGTTTGGAATTGGGCGCTGTTTGGTTCCCTGAAAACCTGCCAGGAATTCTTGATGGTTTTGGTGTGCAGGCAAGTTATACCGCGCTGGAATCGTCGCAAGTAACGCCAATTACCAATACCGAAGGTGAAGTGGTAGGATCAAAGAAAACCGATCTTTTCGGGGTTTCTGATGAATCATACAGTGTGGTTCTTGCTTATGAAAAAGATAAATTGGGTATGCGTTTATCTTACGCATGGCGCAGTGAATTCTTGAATAATTACGAAGCCGCTGTATTCGCTAATCCACTTGAAGTATGGAGAAAACCTGAAAAAAGTATGGATCTGCAAATCAGTTATAAACTCACCGACGGGCTTGAGTTAACGCTGGATGGTACTAACCTGACAGAAGAAATTTATCAAAGCTATTACGGCGAAAATGGTGCAACGACCAGCAACTTTGGTTCAGCACTCTATAGCCGTACCTTTGCCCTTGGTGCGCGTTACTCGTTTTAGTTTATAGCGAGCGTTTCGAAGGTTAAGTTATGCAAGAAAGGCAGCTCGTACGGGTTGCCTTTTTTATTATAAGGCGCTAAATGCCATTGTCGAAAAGGTAAAAATAATGAAGCACTCACTCACTCGTTTACTTTTTATATTGGGTATAGGTTTGGCGTTCAATATAAATGCGTTTGAGCTCGCACCAATACGCGATGTGCAATTGCTCGATGGCCCTTTTCTTCACGCACAAAATCTCAATAAAGAATATCTGCTCTCATTAGATACGGAAAAATTACTCGCGCCATTTCGCCGCGAAGCCGGGTTACCCTTTAAAGAAACCTACGGCAATTGGGAATCCACCGGTTTGGATGGCCATATGGGGGGGCATTACGTATCGGCGTTGGCATTGATGTATGCATCGTCGCGCGATAAGCATGTATTACAACGCTTGAATTATGTTATTACCGAATTAAAAAAATGCCAGGATAAATTGGGGACCGGCTATATCGGCGGTATTCCTGACAGCAAAAAAATGTGGGATGAAATCGCTGCTGGAAATATCCGCGCTGATAATTTTTCTACCAACGAGCGCTGGGTACCCTGGTATAACATCCATAAAATGTATGCAGGTTTGCGTGATGCTTATCGCTACGCAGAGAATAAAGACGCAAAAAAAATGTTGGTGAAGTTATCAGACTGGACACTGGCGCTTACCCAAAATCTGAATGCCGACCAAATGCAAACTATGCTGCGTACCGAACACGGCGGTATGAATGAAATATTTGTCGATGTGGCGGAGATCACTGGCAATAAAAAATATTTGAAGCTTGCCGAAGCATTTTCCCATCAAGCCATTTTACAACCTTTGGAAAAGCAGCAAGACCAGTTAACTGGTTTGCATGCGAACACCCAAATTCCCAAAGTGATTGGCTTTAAGCGTTATGCCGATGCAACTCATAATGCTGAATGGAACAAGGCCGCTGAGTTTTTCTGGCAAACCGTTGTCGATAAGCGTTCTGTAGCGATTGGTGGTAATAGCGTTAAAGAACATTTCCATGATCAGCAAGATTTTTCGCCAATGGTTAATGAAGTGGAAGGGCCGGAAACGTGCAATACCTATAACATGCTCAAATTAACCGAGCTGTTATATCTCTCTTCAGCTGCGCAATCTCCGCAAATGAAATATGTGGATTATTACGAGCGCGCGCTTTACAACCATATCTTATCATCACAAAACCCCACCACCGGCGGCTTTGTTTATTTCACTCCTATGCGCCCCAATCATTACCGCGTTTACTCGCAAGTGGATAAGGGGATGTGGTGTTGTGTCGGTTCGGGTCTGGAAAGCCAATCGAAGTATGCTGAATTTATTTATGCGCGCGATTTTGTTAAAGGAAAATCGCCAGCGGTATATGTGAATTTATTTGTTTCTTCACGCCTGGAATGGAAGACTAAAGGTATTTTCCTTACTCAACAGACGCAATTTCCCGACCAGGAAACAACAGCAATTCACGTCGATAAAACTGCGCACTTTAATTTGAATTTGCGTTACCCGCTCTGGGCGCTGGATAAAACCGTAAAGGTCTTTATTAACGGTGAGCCAGTCACTGTGACTGCAACACCGGGTCAATATATTAGCCTGGACCGTCGCTGGAAAAAGGGCGACAAAGTTGAGTTAACTGTTCCAATGCAAACGAAGCTGGAACAAATGCCGGGCGGTGAAAATTATTATGCAGTATTGCATGGGCCCATTGTGCTCGCGGCAAAAACCCAACCCTTCGCGAGTGAACAATTGAATTATTTTTCCGATGATTCGCGCATGGGGCATATCGCCCAAGGTGCTATGTGCCCGTTGGAGGCGGCACCATTTTTGTTAGGCAACAGCAACGATTTTATTAAAAAATTAAAACCGGTCGCTGGAAAGCCGCTTACCTTTGATGCATCGGGTTTAATCAATGGTAAAGATATTACACATCTGGAGTTGATTCCCTTTTTCCGTGTGCATGAGTCGCGCTATACCATTTATTGGCCATATACCACAGCGGCTGATGTAGAAAAAAGCCGTGCTAAAGCGGCGGCAGCGGAAAAAGCACGTCTGGAGTTGCAAGCAAAAACCATTGATCAGGTTGCCCCGGGCGAACAACAACCGGAATCTGATCATTTTTATCAGGGCGAGCAAAGCGAAACGGGTATTTATAATGGCCGTCATTGGCGTCATACCCGTGCCTGGTTCAGTTATGAGTTGAACGATAAAAAACAGGAAGCAACGTTTTTACAAATCACTTATGCCGGTATTGATGCAGGCAGAAGCTTTGCGATTTACTTAAACGACCGGTTGCTTGCCGAAGTAAAATCTACCGGTAACGCGGCAGAATTTTTTACGGAGTCTTACGCAATTCCAGCGGAGTTGGTAAAACAATCAAAAGGTAAGTTGCGAGTGAAATTTATGGCGGCGCCCGGCTCGGTCGCGGGTGGAATTTACGGAGTCAGGTTGCTTAGAAAGAATTAATAAACAAGGTTTGATTTGTTGTAATGTTGCGTGTCATTTGCCTCAACCAGTTAAGTAAACGTGGCAGGGGGTAGCCAATCGATATGACCGTGTGACCGACTTACTTTGGGGCAAAATTGATTTATCGCATAGCAATGGAATTGCGCGCCGGGTGGGAAATTACAATATTTTTCACGGTGTGGTTAATCTGCGCTATTCATGCATTTATTCGCCTGTATCGCAAAGCCTGGGTGGAACAATTATCAATTAGCGCTATATTATTTTTATTAACCCCGATTTTGAACGCACTAACCGGGGGGCCTAGAGTAGTATTTATCACCAGCAATGGGTAGTCGCCAGTGTTGATTTGGCCTGTGTGGTAGTGGAATTGATAGTGGCCTTTTCTGTTTATAAGTTGCAGCATGCACCCGTCGCTAGTTTGAATGCCAAAAAAGTTACCAATAAAAAACTGGTTCAAGTAGAGGGGCAAACATAATATGTGGGTATTATTATTGTGGACACTTAATGTGTTGAGCTTAAGTTGTTTAGCTGCTGCGATGGGGAAACACCAACGCGATTTATTTGGTCACACATTAGTAGAACAACAAACGCTGATCCTGCAATTGATTGGCTCGGTGTTGGTCTTTATTTCCATGATTCTGGGGATTTTAGTCTGGGGCGGGTTTATCGGCGCGTCAGTACTGATTGGTGTACTTACGTTTGCTGCACTTCTGGTGACGCTAATGATCACCTATAAGCCCAAAGGCTTAATAACCCTGAATATTGGCGCATTTATCCTGTCATTGCTGACTGTCGGGGCGATAGTATTTTAATACGTTGATCGTCCTGCTTCGTGCGCGATAATTAATTTCCCTGCAATTGTTGTTCAAGCAACGCATCGTAATTATGCTTTGCTTTAACTTTCTTTTGCGCTTGCTCAAATTTTTTCAAATAGAGCGCTGCCGATTTTTTATTAAAAACGGTAAACAATGGAATTATTTCTTTATTGATGGGAATAATTCTAATGTAGTCCTGCATATTGTTTTGTCGCGCTGCAAACTCAACGGCATATTTATCGGGGCTATAAAATGCATCGAAGCGTCGATTAAAAACTAACTCAAGCGCACGTGCGGCTACATTGTTGCCACTTAAGGGGATTAACCGGTTTTTGCTATTGAGCAATGTGTTGGATTGATACCCGCCTTGCCAGACTCCAATTTTCAACGCGCTTTCTTTATTGATGTCGCCCGCAGTTTGAAACACGCTATCGGCGCGCACGACATACACGGATTGCGCCTGGAACAACGGTGTTGCAGGAAAAATAAATAAACTGTTGCGCTCGGGATTACTGGCAAGAAAGAGTGCTGCATCCAATTGCTCGTGTTTGACCATAAATAACAAGCGCTGCAATGGCAGGTGGCGATATTCAACCTGAACCCCCATTTCCCCGGCAACCTTGTCAAAGAAATGAATTGCCGTGCTGGCGCGCGCTTTATCGTCAGGGAACGTATGCGGTGGCAAATCAAAATAGCCAATTTTTAAGGTTTGGGCGAAAGTGGTGATTGCGAAGAAGGACAACAGCCCTGGCAAGAGGGGCAACCATTTCAACATACAACAAGCCATCACTATGGATTAAGAGAAGATTACCTACACCCTAGTTTTTGAATGCCCATCGGTCAAACGCTGATGTGTTTTGCTCTAAAAATAAAGTTTTGTCTGCCTGATAAATTATAAGATAATAATAAATTAATATTGAGAATGGTTGAAACTCGTGACACACTAATCCCGCTATAAAAATAAAGATTTTATACCTGTACTACTCAGATTGACCCGATTTCAAGCCTAAAAACTGCTTTCTATTTGCTCATGCTTTATTTGGGCAGGTTTTTCTTTGTCTTTTAGGTTTTTAATTGTCATACATATAAAGCAATAATCATAAATAGGAGTGGAGAAATGAGAACTCGTTTTTCAGCTATGCGCTGGTTGCTGGCGCCGCTGGTATCACTGGCCTTGTCTGCCCAGGCACAGGTGGTTGCACCTACTGTCCCCAATTTTATAAATGCTTCCGTACATGATCCATCCGTCATTAAAGTCGGCAGTGAATATTATGTTTTTGGTTCCCATCTGGCTGCGGCGAAATCACCAGATTTACTCAAGTGGTATTCGATTGCCGATGGTGTAAGTGCGACTAATCCGTTGTTCAATAATGTGCTTACCGAATTGGCGGCCACCTTTTCCTGGGCAGAAAGCAACACGCTTTGGGCAGCAGATGTCATCCAGTTGGCTGATGGCAAATTTTATATGTACTACAACGCCTGCAAAGGCGATTCACCGCGCTCGGCGTTAGGTATAGCTGTCGCTGATAAAGTCGATGGCCCTTACGTTAACAAAGGTATTATTTTGAAATCCGGTATGTGGGGATTGGCGAGCGAAGACGGAACTGTTTATGACGCGCGCAAACATCCTAACGCAGTAGATCCAGATACTTTTTTTGATGCAACCGGGAAATTGTGGATGATTTACGGTTCTTATTCCGGCGGTATTTTTATCCTGCAATTAGATCCGGCAACGGGTAAGCCATTAGCGGGGCAGGGGTATGGTAAACGTTTGATTGGCGGAAACCATAGTCGTATCGAAGGCGCGTATGTGCTTTACAGCCCGCAAACCAGTTATTACTACATGTTTTTATCGTTTGGCGGCTTGGATGCTGTAGGTGGTTACAACATTCGTGTGGCGCGTTCATTAAATCCCAATGGCCCATACCTTGATGCGCAAAGTAACGACATGGTGAATGTAAAAGCCAATGCATCGCTGCCAATTTTTGATGACGCAACTATCGCACCTTACGGTGTGAAACTGATGGGTAATTTTTTATTCGAGCGTAAACTCGGTGAAACCGGAACGGGCATTGGAACAGGTTATGTATCGCCTGGCCACAACTCGGCGTATTACGATGCAGAGAGTGGCAAACATTTTATTATTTTTCATTCACGTTTCCCGAATCGTGGTGAAGCCCACGAAATTCGCGCACATCAATTAGTGATGAATGCAGATGGCTGGCCGTTGATTGCCCCGTATCGCTATGCGAACGAAACACTCACCACTGTGCGTCGCGATTTTATTCCTGGTGATTTTCTGTTGGTAAATCATGGCAAAGATATTTCGGCCACACTCAAAAAATCCCAATTAATCAGTTTGAATTCCACGGGTACTATCACTGGTGCAGCAACGGGTAGCTGGACGTTAGTGGGTGATAATCAAATTGAAATTTCTATTGATGGCTCACCGGTTTATAAAGGCGTGTTGTTAAACCAGTGGGATGAAACGGCGAAAGCATATGCGCTTACCTTTACTGCATTGTCCAATCAAGGCGTGGCAATATTTGGTAGCAAACTTGCCAAGAAAACCGATGCACAAATTGTGGCGGCAATTAAAACAGAATTAAGCCTGGGTGATACTTCAGCAGTAACATCAGATTTGTCATTACCTGTGGATGCTACTCGTGCATCAACCATTAGCTGGGCCTCATCCAACACGGCGGTACTCGGCAATAGCGGTGTGGTAAAACGCCCGAAAAATGGTGCTGGCGATGCGCTGGTGACATTGACGGCAACGATCAAAAAAGGCACCACGACAACGACGAAAAGTTTTACCGTTGCTGTGCGTGAAGAAACTGCAGGCGGTTTGTTAGCACACTACGCATTCAATAATAATTTGAATGATTCTACCGGTGTGCTAGCGGCAGGTAGTGTAAGCGGATCATTAATTGGCACCAGCGGCGGCAGCATCAGTTATGCAACCGGCGTAGCGGGGAATGCAGCGGTATTTAATGGCAGCAGTGGTGTGCGCTTGCCGAATGGAATTATCACCAAAAATACCTACACCATTTCTCTCTGGTTAAATCCGGATCAACTCACCGCATTTGCCACAACCTTCTTCGGTGCTCGCGATGGTGATTCATGGGTTAGCTTGTTGCCGATGGGACACGGTTGGGTCAACGGTAATTCTATGTTGTGGTCAGGCACGGCTTGGTATGACGCCGGTTTGGGTTTGAATATTCCGGTCAATCAATGGACGCACATGGCATTTACCGTTAATAATGGCGTAGTCAATGTGTATGTGAATGGAATCAAAAAATTCAGCGGTGTGAATTTCCCGAATGTGTTTACGACTAACAGTGGTGTGTTCTCGTTGGGCGTTAACTGGTGGGATACACCTTATAAAGGGTTGATGGATGAATTGCGCATCTATGAAACCGCATTGACCGATGCCCAGGTGCAAGCCCTGGCTCATTAATCGGCAATTGTTATTGTTAGTGATGTCTGTTTTTTCTTAATCGACATTTGTATTTTTAACCGGCGTTTCCTGGTAATGGAAACGCCTCTGCTGCTTAATGGAGTCAGTGATGAAAAAAATAATTTTTGGTTTGTGTCTATCGCTATTTGCCAGTTTTTCTTCCGCCACTGTAATTAATTTTGATGATCTTTCCGGCGATACGTTTGCATCCATTGCCGATGGTTATCAGGGTTTTAATTGGTTGACTTTGGCGAGTGTCAACAAAGCGGATTATCCGGATACCGGTTACGCAGCGGGCACTGTATCGGGTAACAACGCTGTATTTAATCAATTCGCGAGCGATGTCAGTATCAGCCTTGCAACCGAAGGTACATTTGATTTTATTGGTGGATTTTTTACCGCGGCCTGGGTTGGTGATTATTTCCATGAAATCACGTTTGAAGGTTGGTTGGATGGTGTTCTGGTTTATTCGCTGGATTCTGCCATTGCACTAGCCAACGATACGCCGTCATGGATTCAGCTGGATTGGTTGGGTATAGACCAGCTCAATATTTACAGCAATCTTGCCGGTTGGGATCAATGGGTATTGGATGATTTTACGGTAGATATCCATGCGGCCAGTGTGCCTGAGTCTTCCAGTATTGCGTTGTTATTATTAGGCCTTGCCGGATTGGGCGTCATGCGTCGTCGCACTCTCTAAAATTTTTCCCGCATAATTTTTTTTGAGCCATAAGGATGTGGCACTTCGCTCATTTAAGTTCTCCCGTTAAATATCGCATTCAACATTTTGCGATAAACCTTGTCATTAATTCTGCACACAACTGTCATTAAAGAGTAACCGCGATTACATATTCCGCTCCTAGAGTTGCGCTTGGCAAATGGCCAACACATCAACTCTAAGGAGAAAACAGGATAATGATTAATAAGAAGTTTTTTATGGCAATTGCGCTGGTTTTTTCAGCGTCAGGTGTGAATGCAGCATTTTATGATGATCTGGCGTATCACCACGCCCCCATTCATTATCAGGATACCGATAGCTCCAATTATCCCGCCGAATATATTACTGCTATCGATTACGATTCAGATTGGGTATCTACCAATAACTGGGATAATCTTGGTACCGGTAATTTATCGGCAAAAGTTTATTTTTCTGTGACGGAAAGTTGCAGCCACTATTTTATTACTTATGGATTTTTCCATCCGCGCGATTGGACCGATACACCTTTTGATCAAGAGCATGAAAACGACATGGAAGGTGCTCTATTTATTGTGCGCAAGAATGGTTCTACCTATGGTGTACTTGAAGGTGTGATGACCGTTTTCCATAAAGATTTCTTTTCATTTGTTCCCGCTGGCAGCCCCTTAACTAATGGAAGTGAAACCATTGATGGCAGTATTACGTTTACTAATTTTGAAGGATCAAATCGCGCGCGCCTTGCACAAGAAGCAAAAGGTCATGGATTAAAAGCCTGGCCATACATTAGCAACTTCACTGGCGAAGCTAATCAGGATGGAATTATTTATTTTCCATCGCGTACGATCAGTGAAGTTCCTTCGTCAGGCAATGATCGCTCGGTGTTTTACACACTGGTGAATATGACCAAGAGCAATGGTTTGTGGTCGCGCGCGTTATTGGAGGCGCCGGTAGCGAGTGCATCGGCACAAACATTTAATAGCTGGGGCACATTTAAAGGTGATACCAGTGGCGGATGCGGTGCAGGTTTGCCTACCTGCGGCAGCAATTCTGCGAATACTCCCTGGGGATGGGATGATCAAAATGATGGCAACAATTATCGCGGCGCAATGGCCCTGGATCCGATTTCATTAACAGATTATTACTTCAATGGTTTGGGAACCTTCAGTGCGAAATACATCAACAACCAGTTCCTGAAAGATTTGCAAACGGCGGGTTACAGCTCCAGTAATGTACCAGCAGGATTTGCAACAGAAATGAATTTGAGCCAGCTTTATACCAAATTAGGTGCCAGCTGTCCTTAATGGAATTTTTTTTGCGTCGCAATGACGAAAGGTTTCTTGTGTGTGTCATTTCCATCAAAAAGTGAAATCCACTTTTTGATGGATTTTTTTTACAAAACGTTTTGGCGTCTCGCCATTAAATCCGCTACGGGATCGGTGGAACTTAATTTGGCATCAATTAAATCGGCTTGTGCGCGAGTTTGATGAAGTAGTGAAATTAACATGCGCACATCATCGTACATATCACCGTGGGTTTCATTGCACAGGCGCCGGCCCATTTCTTGCCCTAGTCGCAATAATTCAACCAGTTCGCGGGCGGTTTCGGCTTGCTCGGCTTTTAGTTGTTGCCGAAGAATTTCTTCGCGGGTCATAAATTTACCTCCGTTAAAACACCTTTCCTTTCAGTGTCGACTAATCAATGTTGGAAAAAGATAAACAACGATGGGAAAAACTAGCAGTGATGGCTACAGACTAGCCCTTTTGGTGTCGGTAAACAAAGATAAAATGCTAATAACCCGTAAAGTGTATGATTAAAAAGTTATTAGCATTTATTATTTAAATTGCAAAGAGTTATTTCTGTTTATTGGGCTGCCGGTTGCTTTGGTAGGAGTCCAGTTCTTTTTCATCCACTAATGGCCAACCTTCTTTATCCCAATGAATATTCAGGATTTTTAATTTCTGTAAATATTTATCGGCGGTTTCATAAGCATGCAGCACTAAATAATCTTTTCCATCCCAGGTGTAAGCGCTGTTATGGCCGAGGCCAACCCATTTTTTATTGCCTTTGATCAGCAAGCTGCCGCCGCCGTCATTCATATCTTTTCCGGCGCGGTCCACATAGGGGCCGGTAACATTTTTGGAGCGACCAACAACAAGATGGTAAGTGGAGTTAGCGCCCTTGCAACACAATCCCCATGACGCAAACAAATAATAATATTCGTCTTTTTTCAAAATAAATGGCGCTTCAATTTCGCCTGGCCCCGCGTTACTACTAATTTCTGCCGGTACCTGATCGCGCTTGGCAATGCTGTGCCATTCCTGCGGTTCGGCGGGGCGCGTCCAGTCATCGTTTAATTTGAAAATTTTTAAACCACTCCAGAACGAACCAAAACTCATCCAGGCTGCGCCTTGTTTATCCACAATCACTGCCGGGTCAATGGCATTCCACATATCGCGATTGGGTACAGACTGAATCACTATGCCTTTGTCTTCCCAGCGATAATCCGATGATGCTGGATTGAGGGTTTTATTGACTGTCACGCCAATTGCAGAGGTATTTTTGCCGAAGGCAGAAACGGAGTAGTACAAATAAAACTGATTGTTGTGGTGGATAACATCGGGTGCCCAGAGATGCCCATTAAAACCCGGCGCAACGCCTTGGGCCCAAGTGGGTTCGGTGGCGAAGGCTCGATCCGAGAATGTCCAGTTCACCCGATCTTTGGAGCTGTAAATAGTAATGCCGGGGCCGGTACTAAACAGATACCAGGTATCGCCTTCGCGGGCCATAACCGGGTCATGGACATCCACCTGTTTGGCCTGGCTGAACGCTGTTAGGCAAAGTAGGGTCGCGAAACCTAGTACTTTTAAGGCACCGGCAAAAGCGGCGCGAGCGGGGTTGATGAACTGCATTTTCTTCTCTCTTGGTCTAATTCTTTGAATATGTAATATAATATTAAACTTTAAATAATAACAGTTAACTCCTGTTAAGCGTGTCGTCTTCAAGTAATGGATACGTTGAACCGGGCTGAGAGGTGAATATGAAGTATGGGTTAGTTTTAAGTGTGATGTTGGCCGGGGCTCTATTGTCAGCTTGCGGGGACAAGCTAGAAAAACAGGCTGCGGACAAACGTGCCGCAGTAACGTCAGTTTCGTCGGCTGCCAGCGACATCGCGCAATCGCTTATCCCGCAGCGGGCCGACCCTTTTATCCATCGCACACCGGAGGGGCATTATTATTTTATTGCGACTGCCCCGGAGTTTGATCGCATTGAATTGCGCAGTGCAAATTCATTGCAAGCATTAGCGAACGCAGAAGCAAAAGTGGTTTGGCGTAAACGTGCGAGTGGTGCAATGGGGGCAAATATCTGGGCACCGGAGCTGCATTATTTCGATAACACCTGGTACATCTATTTTGCGGCGGGCGATGCGGAAAAACCCTGGTTAATCCGCATGTATGTGCTTGCAAATCGCAATGTTGATCCATTACAAGGTGAGTGGGAAGAATTGGGCCGGATAAATACCGCGCGTGATTCTTTTGCGCTGGATGCGACCACGTTTGAACACAAAGGCCAGCGCTATCTTGTGTGGGCGCAAAAAGATCCGGAAGAAAAATTAAACTCCGCTTTGTATCTCGCCGCATTAATTTCTCCCACTCAAGTGGGCGATGTGGAGGTGGAAATTTCCCGCCCGGAACTGGAGTGGGAAATCCAGGGTTACAAAGTGAATGAGGGGGCGGCAGTGCTGATTCGCAATAACAAGATTTTTATTGCCTACTCCGCCAGCGCCACCGACCACCGCTACGCCATGGGGTTACTTTGGGCTGATGCCGATGCGGATTTATTAAATCCTGCTTCCTGGCACAAGTTGCCGCAGCCGGTTTTCAGCACCAATGAAGGCCTGCATCGATACGGCCCTGGCCATAATAGTTTCACGCTGGCTGATGATGGTCAAAGTGACATTATGGTATATCATGCGCGCGACTATTTAGAGTTGCAGGGCACTCCGCTCACCGATCCCAATCGTCATACTTATATTCGCCGCCTTGAGTGGAACAGCGAGGGGTTTCCGGATTTCGGGCAGAATAAACCGGATTAAATACAATCAACCAACAAGACCATCTATTCAACAAAATGATTACCAGTGAGAGCAAACAACGAATGACTACGGCAATTACGCAACGAGTATTCGGCACTACGCCTGCCGGCGAAACAGTGACGGAGTTTACCCTGACCAACCAGCGCGGCAGTGTTGCCAAAATTATTAACTTCGGCGGCATCATTACCGAACTGCATGTGCGCGATAAAAACGGCAATTTGGGTGATGTGGTTTTAGGTTTCGAAACGCTCGAACCGTATCTGGAGAAATCGCCGTTTTTTGGTGCGTTGATTGGTCGCGTAGGCAATCGTATTGCCGATGCCAAATTCACGTTGGATGGTGTGGCTTATAATCTCGCAGCCAATAATGGCCCGAATAGTTTGCACGGTGGCGTGCAGGGTTTTGATAAAAAAGTATGGAATGCCGAACCCTTTGAAAATGCCAAAGGCCAAGGGCTGGTATTGGCGTTGTTAAGTGAAGATGGCGATCAGGGTTTTCCCGGTAATTTGCAGGTAAAAGTGACTTATCAATTTACTCATGACGATGAAATTGTGGTGGATTATTTTGCAACTACCGATCAAGCGACACCGGTTAATTTAACCCAGCATACTTATTTCAATCTCGCGAGTTTTAATCCAGCAAGCAGTGGCGATATTCTCAATCACAAACTGCAAATTTTTGCCAATCGTATTAACGCGGTAAATGCAGTACAAATTCCAGTGGGATCACCAATGCCGGTTGTGGGTACTCCGTTTGATTTCCGCGAGTTGCAATTCATTGGCGAGCGTATTAATGCTGACCACGAACAAATCAAAAATGGTTTGGGTTACGATCACAATTTTTTAATCAACCAAACTCGCTACAAAGCATTAACGCTGGCTGCGCGCGTGGAAGAAGAAACATCCGGCCGTGTATTGGAGGTGTTTACTGAAGAGCCCGGCGTGCAATTTTATTCTGGTAACTTCCTGGATGGTTCATTAACGGGTAAAGGGATCAACTACAAACATCGCACCGGTTTTTGCCTGGAGCCGCAACATGCACCGGATTCAATCAATCAATCGCAATTTCCGTCGATTGTATTACGCCCCGGTGAAGAATATAAAACGCGCACCATTTTTAAGTTGTCGGTTAGGTAGTATTTTTAGAATAAAAAGGCCCGGCATCTTCAATGGTGTCGGGCCTTTTTATTTGGTAATGAAGTTAAAATATTGTTGTTCCATTGTGTTAAGTGTTATCCAAAAAATAAGTTTCTTGATAACAACCATCTTAATAGGTTTGACACTAAACCATCTCGTATATAGCCTGCCTCCTGCAACCCGTTTATACAGTAATGCATCATAAAAACTATCAACAGGGATTTTAATATGATAATTCGGCAAAAAAATCTATTCATTTGTAGCGCAATAATCTTGGCAGCGGCAGCCCTGACAGCATGTGGTGGCAGTAGCGACAGCAAAAAGACTGTTTCATCAGCTGCCAAGCAATTTTCCAGTTCTTCTTCGATGATTACAGCAACGTCCAGCAGTAGCTCTTTAGCTGTTCGACAGGAAATACCAATAAGCAAAGATATCTTTTATAAAGAGCCAGGTTTATGGTTGGCGTTCACTCATCTTGATGCCACCCGACGATTCCCACAAAATGATGTACAAAAGCCTTTTAGGGAAGAGCGATTGCGAGAAACATCAGTCAATACTTATATATTTGCTTCTGAGTCAGAAAGTATTGCGCCAGGTGTTTGTGTTCTCACTCCATCAGCGTTTGATGAGGCCAAATTATTGCCTGCATTTGTTGGTAGTGAATTGTATTGCATTACCAACAACCGTTTTTTTCATGAGCCGGATAATTCATACACGATGGAATATCGCTGCGAAAATGAATTGGTGATGACAACCAGGATTGTAAAGTTGTCAGATCAAAGCCGGTTTCAGGATTTGGGGTTAACACTGAGCGATGCTCAGGTTCAGCAACCAGCTTGTGCAAGTTGGAATATTTCAACATTTGAAGCCTGGTTTTTGGATAAAGATGGAAAGGAAATTGAGCGAGAAGGTAGGGCTGGAATGCTTAATAAAATCTTTATTCGAACGGGAGTAGATAATAACTCCAAGGTTATTACATTTACCCGCTACGAAGATCCGCTCAGTGTCGGCGTATTCAATATTACACCCGCTAGTATCTCCCAATTACTACTTCAGAATGTGGACGCCCAGGTTTCTTCGCCTAATGCATCGGTCCCTTTCATTCCAGGCATTCATTTCCCCGGGCGAAAAGGTGAGTTGCGAATCGATACCTTTACACCTTTGTCGCTCAGCGGAAACTTCAATATGGAAGATACTTTTGGTGGTGGATCTTTGAGCGGTAGTTTTTCATTCGACTTCCGTCAATATTTTAAAGAAGTGCCAACGCCACAATAATTTTTCTGTCGCTGATTGTCGGGATGCTGTGGTTTGGGTGGATTGGATAAATAAAATTCAAACTCTTGATTTTCATAAATTTTTTTACAATAAAAACCCCCGATCTTCACACGAAGAGCGAGGGTTTTAATTTTAGTAAAACTAATTGAGTGCCGCTATAGCGAAAGTCGTGGTAGGAAACTGGCTGGGAGAATTCCAAACGCTGCAAGTATTATTACAATCAGCAATATAATAAATAGAACCCGCACAATCTGCGCGACAGGTGCGGGCAGAGGCAGTAACGACACTAACCACCAGATAAGCCCAAATATCACAAGATAAATAATCAGATTAACAATGAGATCCATATCTTTCTCCTTTCAAAAATGGATAAGTACTGAATCATTGACATCCAATTTCAAATTAAATTTCCTTGGGGCTCTAAATATGTAATTAGCGATGGTTGCATCATGTGCTTTATTCTGATTTTAGAAACACATTAAAAAACAAATTTTCCTTCTCAAATTTACTTCTTACCACTTCAAAATACTCGTCTGATTCGGTTGTAATACGGATTATTTCATCGTTTGTAGCAAGTGTGGGTGTGGGCAAAATACCAATCGGGTCCGGGATCTTTCTCCCGTCTTGCTTTCGGACATCAAAAACGTACAAAGTCATTTGGATTTTCTCCGTTAACATTAAGTCGTTGAATTTTGGCAATTCTTACAATGCAGGTCAAATAATTGGTGTCGTTGAGTCAGAACTAAACCGCTAGCGCTGCTGTCTTCGACAGTTATTGTTTGGCTACAATCCAGATAGGTTCTTTTAACCCCTGCATACAAAGCTTTACATCACGATCAATAACATTTTTTGGTTTAACGCATTCTTTTAATGAGCGCGTTGGTTTGAATTGTTCTTCCGGTTTGTTTTCGCTTGCGCGGGTTGCCATATTGTCTGCATTGCGACAAGCAGTATTTTTCATAGCCTGTGTATCGTCGTTAGGATTTTGGTTGTATTGTTGAATCCAGAAATTACAAGTTTTGATCACTTGTTGTAGTTGGGGATTATCGGTTTTGATAGTGCGTAATGGCTCGCGAGCATAACTGGTCTTTCTCTCGCGCTTACCGCTGATAGATTGGACCCACTTGTGGGTTCCGTTTCTCTTGTTGCACTGCTCCAGGCTCTTGGCGTAGTAGTCTCGTTCCTGTTCCCACCGTTTAACCTGGCTTTGGTTTCCGCCTTTATTGATTTTGTTATTCGCTGAATTCATTTTTGACTGCCACCAACCGCAATCATCGGCAAGTGAAGTGGTGGGCAATGATATTGCGATTGCTGCGGCTAATGCGCGCCTCACAAATATGGCTAGATAGCTCAGCCGGTTAGAGCACAGCACTCATAATGCTGGGGTCGGCGGTTCAAGTCCGCCTCTAGCTACCATATTCCGAAAGGGTTAGCAGGTTAATACTTGCTAACCTTTTTTATTTTCCCAGCCATAAAAAATCCATACCGAACAAAATACAATCAAGCCAAGTAATATTTAAGAGCTAAAGATGATCTGGTAAACGCAGGATTTGAGTGGAGTGATTCGAGATAGGAAGGGAAATCTGAGAGTTGCGATTGAAAAGGGCTTCTTTTAGATTTTATGGGGGGCTATTCCTAACCCCCGGCCACTGGTTAAGATAGCGGCAATTTCTAATTTGTTTAGCTATTCGCCAAAAAAATCTTTTACTTCTTTTGGAACTTCATTATCAAAGTCACCTAGGCCAAGTTTATTGCGTTCGGCTTGGTAATTGTCATAGAGCTCTTTTCCTCGATTTTCTATCCATGCTTTATCTTCATCTGTAAAAGCTTTCTCAAGCTGGTAATGCTTTTTATAAGCATCAACCATGGTGTCATTAAATAATTTCGCAGTATATTGATCACCACGCATTGCATAGAGTTTATAGTAAGCAGAGGACTCCATTAGCTGTTTTTTAATTTCATCAGGTGATGAATCGCCATACAAATTGGGAGATGTGTAATTTGCCATTGTGGTGATACCCCTCAGGCTTCCGTAAACAATCTCTTTTTGTGCAAAAGGAGTAGCAGCGTTTATCCCTTCTGATTCCAATTTTCTAATCCCTAAAACATGCATAGCATTGAAATCCCCTTGAGCGACGAGGTCAGCCAATTGTTGATCTGAGTAATGCTCGTAGGTTTCAAGGTCTGGCGTAGACTGGCCAGACTTTCTCATCCATTCACTTTTGATGGCTATTTCAGCGGCAGTAAGCTGGCGACCAGCAGGTTTGACCGCTTGTGGTGGTAAGCTGGTTTGGTTAGGTGAAGTTGATTTTATTGTCTCTGTTTCAGGTAAACGAATATTATCAATTTCAAGCGATACTGGTTGTTCAGTTGTGCTTTGGTTGAAAAAATACTGATATCCAATTACACCTGCAGCAAGAAATAAAAAAAGTAAAAAAAAGAATTTTTTCATAAAAACATCGCTATTAGGTAATTTTCCCTTAAAGAGAAATCCCCCGTGGATTGCGAGGATTCCTCAAATAATAATTATCGAATTTGTGAACAAAAATCCGCTACAATTTTGGCCTGATAATTAATGCAGGCCTGAGTGTTATATTGATAGTTTTGGTTCGCATCATCCCGACAACCATAGTTACCTTCTTGTTGAGCTACTGCTCCACCTCCAGCCCCTACAGCGCCTAGACCAGCAAATGCGATACCCCAGCCAATTGGGCCGCCAGCTAAAACAACTACGGTTCCACCCGCTGCGACAATCCCTCCTCCTGCCATTCCATAAGTACCGTTGGTACCCAATGTATTACAGTATTCAATATGTTCCCTAAAAATCTGTTCCTTTTTGTCGTCACAAAGTTTCTTTTGCTTGCTTGAGAGATCATTTATACAGCTTTGTCTAGCCTGAGCAATGGCTGCATCTTTATATCCACCAGAAAAGCCAAAAGTAGAGCCGTAATCGCTAGAGCTGGATCCGCTGGTTGATGGATTGTAGGTTGTAGACGATGAAGGGGGAGGTGTACCAGTAACCACAACTGTTGGTATTGCACTTACACTTGCAGTAACAAAACTTAGAAGGCCAAAAACAAAAACATTTTTTATCATTATGAATAATCCTTAATAATTGAATTAACAAAATCTGCCTATATGCGAAAACTAATGCAAAAAGACAAACGGTCCATTGAAAAAAGCGATGATTGAGATGTGTGATTGCGGCACCAAAATCCATGGCTATTATTTTCAATATGGGCATATTAATATGATAAGAAAGATAAATCCATAGTGAAGCTGATTTTATTGATGTTGATGTTGATGTTGATGTTGATGTTTTTTGTTTGTTTTAAATGCACACCCTTATATTCAAACGCATAATGCCCGTGTGGACAAAAGGCGAGAGATTATCGTGGTCGGAAATACCACGTGCCTTGTTGCCCACACTACCCGCGCTCACGCGCCCTTACGTCCTATTCGGATGCCCACATCAGCAAATATGTTAGATAGGAGATAGATCGCGAACTCTTGCCATGTAATCAGGGGCGAGGTGTGCATAGCGCATTGTGACCTTGAGATCGGAATGACCAAGGATTCTTTGTAGCGCGAGAATATCCCCACCGTTAATCAGAAAATGACTTGCGAAAGTATGCCGAAGAGCGTGGGTTAACTGCCCATCGGGTAGTTCGATGCCGGAACGCTCAACAGCCTTGCGGAAAGCACCTTTACAGCTTGAAAAGAGTTTTGGCCCTACAAGGTATGCTACTTGCTGAACCATGGTAGAAAGCTCGGGTTTAATCGGTACAACACGAACGCGACCATTTTTTGTATCAGAGTAAATAACCCTGTCAAGTAGTAAGTTGTGGCGAGGGAGGTTATTCGCCTCACTCCAGCGAGCACCGGTAGCCTTTATGGTTTAGTGTGGTCCAGTGAGGTCCATGGTTTGGTTTTTAAACCTCAGTAAGCCAAAATGGACAAAGTTTTTTCGTGTTTCATTATTACTATGTAATGGTGGAAACTAAGTATAATTGAATATTGCTATTACTATGGAAATAGAAAATAGAATTAAACTAATTATTGAAAGCGAGGGAATGACTCGGGAGCAATTTGCCAACAAGGTTGGTGTGCCCTATACAAGAATCACAAGCATATTTTCTGGTCGCGCAAAGGTAAGACACGAGGAAATAGAAGCGATTGGAAATGCGTACCCTGAATACATGATCTGGCTTGCATACGAAAAAGAAATGCCGGAAGCAGGACAATAAGCCCGATTACCAAGAAAGCCCTGGGTGACTTAGGGGCACAAGGGAGGGCCTAATTATTGCGGCCAAGGTTGCCAGTAGATGGAGGAAGGTTTAGTGAACGGATTTTGTTTTAATTAGCAAAATGATTTTGTTAACTCGGAATATATGACCAAGCATTGATGGAGCTGGGATGAAAAAGCTAGTGTATAAAGTTGTTGTTAGTGATAAAGGCTTTGAAGATTTTGAAGCAAAAGTAAGTGAAAAATTAAATCAGGGATGGAAACCTATAGGTGGTATTGCCTTCAATCATAGTTACCCGCACCAAGCAATGGCCAAAGTCATTGAACTGCCGAGTGAAAAATCAGTAAGTACAAATCAAGCTTCTATTGGGCGGCAACCAAAAGTTTTGTCTGCGAATGAAGCTATGAAGCGATTGGATGATTTGACTTAATTATTGTGGCCATAGTTGCTGTAGGGAGGAATGACTGTTGGAAAAAATAATAAAACCAATAATTGGAGTGGTATTAATTGGAGCTCTTGCCTATACAGGTCTTGGGATTTTATTTAATGCTGGTGATACTGTCACAAACAGAATGGAAGAGCGTGCGGCTAAATCCAGAGAAGCAGCTAAGGCGAAGGATTGTGAGAGGGCAAAGCTTAATTATCAAAAATCCCCTACTGAGAAATCCCAATTGGCTGTAAGCGCAGTTTGTCGTGATATCTAAAAAATACCGGAACTAAAAAAGCAAAAAGATGGAGTAAGAAAAGTGAGAGTAAGCCACTTAATAATTCCAATAATATTTGGTATTTCCTCAATGCCTGTATTTGCAGATAACTGCGGATATTGGGAATACCAAATTGAAAGGGTGGATAACGCGAAAAGAAATGGCGGCTCCGGTAGTCAAATGGATTATTGGCAACGCCAGCGAAATCATCTTGAAGAGCAGTTAAGCCGCTGTAGAAGATCGAGCGGTGATGATGGCCATAAAATTATGGTTGCATCTGGAGCTAATAATCAAGACAGTCAAGAATCCTACGAACGATTTGTTCAAAGCGATGTTGATAATCACCAGCTGCAACAATTAATTAAAACCTGCAATTATTGGATCGGCGAATTCAATAGAAACTCCTCACCTGAAAATCGTGCATTTAAAGAAAATGCGTGCCGCGATGCAAAAGCCGCTGAAAATAGAATTTTATATCCGCAAGAGCGATTAGTGATTGAGCATAAGCGATCAGCGAAAGAGTGCATTAAACCAAATAACGTTATTGATAATGATGTGAAACTTTGTATGCAGGGATTGAAGGAGCCCGATTGGGTTGCAGCTAAAGAAAAGTAGTAAAACGCATGTTAAAGTTAATTAAATCAGAGTGTGAAAGTGCGCCGCGAAAATTTTTATAAAATCCACATGAAACCAAACCTAGGTATTATGCAAACTAAAAATTAATCGAGAGCTTCTGCATAAAAACGGCCCGACGAGGTAAGGCTGAAAGCCGGTGTTTTAGATCCGTTAACAGTGTGAAAAGAAGTCTTGAGGAAATTTTTCTCAATCAGATAGTCTACGCAGCTTTTTATAATTTCTTCCCTTATTTCTAAGCCTTTGCTCATTTGATATAAAAAAGCCTCTTCCTTTTTAGAGTTTATAAATGCAATGACTCTGTCTTTTATTTCCTGCCATCTAGAGTATTCTGCAAATGGGAGGGAAATATATGTGTTCTCGCCGCTCTTATCTTCAGTCTCTTTAAGTTTAATGTTGATATATTCACCATTGTTGTAACGCTCCTGAAATATATCTGCTATTGCAGCTCTTTGTGCGCCGTTATAATCATTCCAAACTTCCGAATCAAATAACTGTGAAATTCGGAACTCGGCGTGAGGGCTAAACGAATAGATTTTGTTTGCCAATTTTGTCCAGATAAAAGTGGACTCACGAATTTTTTTGGTGTTCGCGTTTCTGAAAGTAGGTTCTGAGCCTGATTTTTTTCCTTCTATAATTGAAGCATTAATCTGCTTTTTCGGTATGCTTTTATCGGGTATTAAATTTAAATTTTCAAGGGTAGTATTTTTCTTTGAAATGCTATCGCTATCATGTTCAGGTTTGGTCTTTGGATTTTTAATGGTTTCAAGTTCAGCTTGCAAGTTTTTATACTGTATTTCCAAATCTTGAAATTGAGTATTTCTCTGATTGATAAGAGCATTGAGTGCGTCATTTCGTGCTAAATAATCTTTATATTCAATTTGCTGCTGTGATTCTAGCTCTTGAAGTTTTTTATGAAATTCCATTGATTGATCCAATGTTAATAGTTTTTCTTGTTGATGCTTATTTTTGGCAGTTTCATATTTTTTTTGGACCCAAAGACTAAATCTATAGACAGGAATTGAAACAGCAGGGTAAATAAAAATATATATACACGCTGTAGAGATAGGGCCAAAGATTCCATTTGCCAGTGCATTTGATATTGGATAATCAGGGTTCCATGCGTTAAATGAGAATATCTGTGCGTAAAAAATTTCTATGAAGTTAAGTTTATACGGCATGCTCTCTGAGGAAAGCAAAACAAATAAAACTTTGTAGTTCCATATGCACCAAGAAATAATTAAAGCCCCCGATAATGGGCTTGCTATTCGGTCATAAAGATGAGCTTTTATTGATTTAATTATATCTTCCATTATTTCATAAAGCCTTTTAAATTAAGTGTTCAAACTCATATAGCTTTTGAGAAAAGGCAGTGAGCCCGTTAACTGCAAGTCTATCGAGATACTCCTTTGCTGTGTAGGGCGGGCGATTGAGTCTTGCTCTTATATTTTTTAATGCATCTAAAACTTTAGCATTGCTTAGGTCAAACTGGTTAACTAAAAATACATCGGGATGAATTGCTTCAATATCGAATTCTGCAAGTGTTGAGGATGGAAAGTGTCTCAGGTTACTTGTAATAATTGCCTGCGATTTTGATCTTATTGCTGCTGCCAAAACATGCGCATCATCGGCGTCTGGTAAAACCAATCCCGCCTCTAGTTTTTCATAGTTGCTTACTATGCAATTTGGAACTGCGTTTTTCATTTTTCCGGCAATTTGGCTTAGCTTGGCGGCATCAATATCCGGAAAATTTTTAATTAAATTCCGCTGCCATTCATCTTCTATACGCAAAGTCCATTTCGCCTGAAATAGTCCATACTGTGGCATTGCCAATTCGATTAGCAGATCGCGTAATGAAAATGGATACAAAACGCACGCGTCATAAATGACTATATATTTCATTAGTAACCTATGCCTAGCTCCTGAGTAAGCGCCATGAGTTCATCCATTGCAGCCTTGGAGCGATTAACCATTTTTTCTCTATAGGTGAGGAGGTCATCAAACCTAATCCTTCTATGAGTCCCAACTAACGTGTAATTCAGTTCGTTTTGTTCAAGTAATCCAATCAGGTAAGGGCGAGAAACATTAAGAAAGTCGGCAGCTTGTTGAGTAGTTAACTCTGATGCCATTGGAACTATGTTGATGGTTTTGCCTGCCGACATGCCTGCCAAAATATCTCTCAATAACTCTACAGCTTGCCTCGGGATAATTAAGTCTTCACCTCCCATCTTAATGTTGGCTCTATGGTCATCAGGTAAATCCTGAAGCAGTTTTGTAAGTGCTGCCGCACTCACCCTAGCGAGGTCTACTTCCTCGCTACTTGGAAGTTCATATTTACGATTGGTCATTTTTCATCATACCCACAGATCCCTGTGTGCTCCTGTCAGTTATATGTGTCGGTATTGACACTACTGTCAGTATACGCATAAGCGAAATAATCGCAACAATCGAAATATTCGAAAAATTGCTATTAAAATGTAAATGTTTTATTAGGGGGGCATGAAGCTGGTTAAATCACCAATTCGTAATCCATAAATCCACTATTCATAGCGGCCCACTGAGTTTTAGTGAGGTTTTAACCCATTGATTTTATTGGAATTGAGGTTGTGTGAGGGCAGGTTGTCAGCTCTCATAATGCTGGGGTCGGCGGTTCAAGTCCGCCTCTAGCTACCATATGCATTTTATAAAAAAGCCAGCTTGGCTCACCAGGCTGGCTTTTTTTATGCTTCGGAGGGCGAAACGGGTATGATGCGTGCTTTGTTTTCGGCTGATGGCCGGCTCTCTGTATAACCTTTATCGAAAAACAGGTTCATGATGGAATTTCTTGATCTCGCTCCCGTTACCCGTGCCCAGGGCACAGTGCATTTGCCCGGCTCTAAAAGTATCTCTAATCGTACGCTGTTACTGGCGGCGCTTGCTTCTGGTGAGACGCAGATTCGCGATTTACTGAAGTCGGACGATACCGATCGTATGCTGGAGGCGCTAGCGTCGCTGGGCGTGAGTGTGACCAAAACAGGCGAGAACGATTACCGTGTGGTTGGTGCTGGCGGTAGCTTTCCTAATAAGGAAGCGGATCTGTTTCTGGGGAATGCCGGTACAGCGTTTCGCCCACTGACGGCGGCGCTGGCTTTGAGTGGTGGCACTTACAAGCTGCACGGCGTGCCGCGTATGCATGAGCGCCCGATTGGCGACTTGGTGGACGCTTTGCGTCAGATCGGCGCAGATATAACTTATCTCGGTGAGGA
Organism: Cellvibrionaceae bacterium; assembly: GCA_021151825.1. Taxonomy (GTDB): domain Bacteria; phylum Pseudomonadota; class Gammaproteobacteria; order Pseudomonadales; family Cellvibrionaceae; genus Cellvibrio. The sequence goes on along the minus strand of JAGKWQ010000001.1, from coordinate 412,620 downwards.
GGGATTTCCTCCACTGCTGATTAAGCCGGCGCAAATTGCAGCGAATGGCAGCATTAAAATTCGCGGTGATGTATCCAGCCAATTTTTGACTGCGTTGTTGATGGCATTGCCGATGACTGGCAAAGAAACGCAAATCGAATTGGTGAGCGAACTTATTTCCAAGCCTTACATTGAAATCACCCTCAAACTGATGGCGCAATTCGGTGTTGATGTTAAACGGGATGGTTGGGAGCGTTTTACCGTTCCTGCCGCAGCCGGTTATAGCAGCCCGGCGACGGTATTTGTTGAGGGCGATGCGTCTTCTGCTTCTTATTTCCTCGCTGCCGGAGCGTTGGGTGGCGGTCCGTTGCGTGTGCAAGGTGTGGGTGTAAATAGTATTCAGGGTGATGTGGCGTTTGCCGATGCACTTGCGGAAATTGGTGTGACTATCACCAAGGGTGAAAACTGGATTGAAGCTTCTGCGCCGTCATTACCGCTGAAAGCATTTGATCGCGATTTTAATCATATTCCCGATGCAGCTATGACGCTCGCCGTTGTTGCGCTTTTCTGTGATGGCCCATCGCGTTTAACTAATATCGCCAGCTGGCGAGTGAAAGAAACAGATCGTATTTCTGCAATGGCAACCGAGTTGCGCAAATTGGGTGCAATTGTGGAAGAGGGCGAGGATTGGTTGCGTGTTACACCGGTGGAAAATCTAATTCCCAACGCTGCCATTGATACTTACGACGATCACCGTATGGCGATGTGTTTTTCACTTGCAACATTTGGTGGTGTGCCAGTGCGTATTAATGATCCAAAGTGCACCGCAAAAACCTTCCCGACGTATTTTGACGTTTTTGGTTCTGTGGTTAAGTAAAAGAGGCGTAGCGAGCGAAATATGGATAAGGATGTATTTACCCTGGATTTTAAAGTGCGCGATTACGAGTGCGATATGCAAGGCATTGTGAATAACAGTGTCTACCAGAATTATCTGGAACATACGCGCCACGAATTCCTGTTATCCAAAGGCATTGATTTTGCCGAACTGACACGGCAGAAAGTTAATCTTGTCGTGCTGCGTGCAGAACTGGATTACAAGCAACCGCTGGTCAGTGGTGATGAGTTTTATGTGGATGTTGACGTTGTGCAGTCATCGCGCGTGCGTTTTGATTTTTTGCAAAACATCTATCGCAAGCACGATCAAAAATTGATACTCGCTGCAAAAATTACCGGCACTTCAGTAAATGAGCGCGGCCGCCCGTTTGTGCCGGATGTCATTACAAAATTGTTTCCGGTAGAACCGTTGGCAGAGTAAGTACATGTTTTTTTTTACAAGAAAACAATGCCGCACTTGTTGCGGCATTGTTTTATCCGGCGTTAATTGGAGGTCTGGGTCTTTAACAGCATTTGCAATTGGGCTTTTAAATTTTCATTTTCGATCAGTATGGGTTCAACTTGCGCCCTTATTTCTTCTTCCGTAAATCGCGGCGTCATATGTTGCGGGCAGTTCCAATCAAAAGCTTCAATGTGAATCACAATGGCGCGCTCAATGCGAGCGCGATAAGCCGGATCTTCCAGTGCTGCAATAAGTTCCGGTTGTTCATGTTCGTGAACAATGCGCGCGCGGCCCCATAGTTTTAAACGGCGGCGCCTTGGATAGTCCATCAAAAACATACTGATGCGATCATCTGCATTAATGTTGCCCACACTGAGGTATTGGCGATTGCCGCGATAATCAGCGAAACCGATAGAGCGCGTATCCAGAACTTTTAAAAAACCAATGGGGCCGCCGCGATGTTGCACATACGGCCAACCATTTTCGCCCACTGTGGCTTGATAAAAACTGTCGCGCGCTTGAATGAAATGTATTTCTGCTTCGGTTAATTCATTGCGCGGATCTTCCGCCAATTCAAAATTACGATTTCCCTCACGGCTTCCATAACGCTCCTGGGTTTCTTTGACGCTGGTGGTGAATGCGATATCAGAAAATGCGCGCGACATCATTAAATCCTCCGCTAAATATGGCAGTTACCTTTCTATCGTTCCTGTTTAACTGTTAATCGGCACTTTGGGGAAATCAATTTCCACTCGACTGGCCTTACCCAAAATATTGGTCAGTAAATTCATTCCTGCGTGCGTAATAATTTCCACAATATCAGCATCGGAATAACCTGCGTTGCGCGCTTCAATTAATTCTGCGGTGGTGATATCACCGTTGTGCTCAACCAGCGAGCGCGCCAGTTTTACTGCAACAGCGGCTTTTGCATCCTGACTGGTGCCGTTTCGATTTGAATCTATCTCGGCGCCGTTTAATCCGGCATTTTTGCCGAGTGCAGTGTGTGCGGATAAACAATATTCGCACGCGTTTTGTTGCGCTAATGCAAGTGCGATTCGCTCGCGGGTTTGCGCACTCAAGCTGCAATGCCGTAGAGGCCAAGAAATGCGCGCAGTGCAGTGGGAGAATTGGCAAACACACGCAGAAAGTTCGGTACCATTCCGATTTGTTGCTGAATTGTGCTAAACAACGCAGCCTGTTCGGTGGATGCGGTTTGGTTGGTAACGGTATTGATCCTGCTCATGGTGTTGACCTCACTGTGAATAAAAAACGATTGGGTTTTTTGTTTGAAGTCATATTGCCAATTGCAACTAATGTGAAGAATACTCACAATTGCTAATTCATTATTTCCAAAACTGAAAGAATCCCTGACTGACGCATCTCTAACTGCCGCACTCAAAACGGGAAGTGCCTATGGATCGCTTGACTGAAATGCAGATATACGTAGCGGTAGCCGAATGCGAAGGCTTTGCGGCGGCGGCGCGGCGGTTGAGTATTTCGCCGCCGGTTGCAACGCGCGCAGTGGCAGATCTGGAAGCGCGGCTGGGAGTAAAGTTACTGAATCGTACCACGCGCTATGTGCGAGTTACTGATGCGGGGCTGCGCTACCTTAATGATGCACGCCGTGTGATTGCCGCTGCCGATGAAGCCGATGAGGCTGCAATTGGTGTTAACGGCGAGCCGCGCGGGCATCTCACTGTCACTGCGCCGGTGTTATTCGGGCGCATGTATGTCATGCCGGGTATTGTGGATTATTTGCAGTGTTTTCCTGCAACGGAAGTGTCGGCAATGTTTGTGGATCGCGTGGTGAATTTATTGGAAGAGGGAATTGATGTTGCATTACGCATTGGTGAATTAGGCGATTCCAGTTTTCACGCCTTGCGCGTTGGCAGTGTGCGCCGCGTGTTGTGCGCATCGCCGGAGTATATTGCGCATCATGGTTTGCCTGCGCATCCGGAGGAATTACTTAACCACCAACTTATTGTGGCGACCAATTTGGGTATGAGTGTGGAGTGGCGATTTATGGAGCAGGAAAAGCCATTGACTATTCGTATCAAATCGCGCTTGAGTGTAACCAGTAATGATTCAGCGATTGAAGCAGCAGTGCGCGGTTTGGGAATTACACGTGTAATGTCTTATCAGATCGCACAAGAATTGGAACAGGGAACATTAAAAATCCTGTTAAGTGAGTTTGAGCCGGACATTGTTCCCGTACATATATTGCATCGCGAAGGCCGTTACTCTTCCGCGAAAATTCGCAGTTTTATTGATCTGATGGCGAAGCGGTTGCGGGCCAATAAATCGTTAAATTAATTGAAATCAATTTTTTATAAAAGCGAGTGTGTTTCTATGTCTTATCAACAATTGCAACAACACTTTTTAAAAATTTCCCATCTGCAACATCTTGCGGCAATTTGTTCCTGGGATCAGGCGGCGATGATGCCGGAAGGTGGTAATGATGCGCGCAGTGCGGCTATGGCAGAATTATCGGTGCTGGTTCACCAGCAAACTACCGCGCCGCACCTGAGCGAATGGTTGATTGCAGCTGAACAGGAAAGTTTGTCGGTGGATGAGCGTGCGAGTCTCGCTGCAATAAAGCGCCGCTGGAAACAAGCCACACAATTGCCCGGGGATTTGGTGCAAGCGCAATCGCTGGCGAATTCTGCATGTGAACATGCATGGCGCGAACAACGTAAAAATAATGACTGGGAAAGTTTTAAACCCAACCTCGCAAAAGTGGTTGAACTGGTACGTGAGGAGGCGCGCATTCGTGCAGCAGATGCCGGCTTGCGCCCCTACGATGCAATGTTGGAATTGTATGAGCCGGGCATGACCAGTGCCAAACTGGATGTGTTATTTGCCGATGTAAAAACCTGGCTGCCGGAATTTATTGTGCATGCCGATGAATTGCAAGCGCATAAAAAAGTGATTGTCCCCGAGGGCCCGTTTGCGATTGAGCAACAAAAGGAACTCGGCCTTGCTGCGATGAAATTGCTCGGTTTTGATTTTACCCATGGCCGGCTTGATGTAAGTACGCACCCGTTTTGCGGCGGTGTTCCCACGGATGTGCGCATCACTACGCGCTACGACGAAAGCGATTTTATGAAGGCACTGTTTGGTGTTATCCATGAAACCGGACATGCGCGCTACGAACAAAATTTGCCGAAATCCTGGAGTGGTTTGCCGGTGGGTGAGGCTCGCTCTACCGGAATTCATGAATCGCAAAGTTTATTTTTTGAAATGCAGTTGGCGCGGTCTGTTGAATTCACTCAATTGTTAGCGCCGCTTGCGCGTAATATTTTGCAGCGCGAGCAAGACGCGGCATTTACAACAGAAAACCTTTACGCCTTCAACACGCGAATGAAGCGCGGTTATATTCGTGTGGATGCAGATGAATTAACTTATCCTGCCCATGTAATTTTGCGCTATGAAATTGAGCGCGCGTTGGTAGAAGGAGATATTGAGGTGGATGATATCCCGGCATTATGGAATGAAAAAATGCAGGCTTATCTGGGATTGTCGACAGAAGGAAATTATCGTGATGGTTGTATGCAGGACATTCATTGGCCGTGCGGTGCGTTTGGTTATTTTCCATCGTATACACTGGGGGCGATGTACGCTGCACAGGAATTTTCAGCGGCGCAACACAGCATTCCACAGCTTGCAGAAAAAATTACGCAAGGCGATTTAGTGCCGTTATTTAATTGGCTGCAAAAAAATATCTGGAATCAGGGGAGTTTATTATCTACCGATGAGTTAATTACCGCTGCAACGGGTGAACCCTTAAATGCACGCTTTTTCAAGGCGCATTTGCAACGTCGTTATTTGATTGAAGCGTAAATAAATCAATCGAATTAAAAATGTGATTGGTTTTAATATTGATTTGGAAGGTTGTTAGACGTTATGCGAGTAGGTTTTGATTACGGCACATCGAATTGTGCTATGTCGTTTATTAATCAAGGCAAGGCCGAGCTTATCCCGCTCTATGGTGATGATGCATTTGTACCTTCCACACTGTATGCAATGGAGCGCGGGTTTATTGCGGAGCAGATTGCTCAGCAATTACAAGACCCTGTAGAACGGCAAATTTATGCACAAGCGCGATCCGGTGTGTTGGCACAATCACGTGCAGGAAAGCTGGAACATGATATTACGCAAGTTAGCGATGGGTTATTTTATGGCGCAGATGCTATCGCCCATTATATCGCTGCACCCGGTGAAGGTTATTTTATTAAGTCTCCTAAATCATTTTTGGGCGCGAGTGGTTTGCGCCCGCAAATGGTGGGTTTTTTTGAAGATCTGGTCGCGACCATGATGCTCAATGTAAAGCAGCGCGCAGAACATTATTTGCAGCGCGACGCGTCGCAGGTAGTGATTGGTCGTCCGGTGAATTTCCAGGGTATTAATGCACAGGAATCCAACCAGCAGGCACAAGCTATTTTATCCGCAGCGGCAAAGCGAATTGGTTTTCGTGAAATAGAATTTTTGTTTGAGCCTCTTGCTGCTGGTTTTGATTTTGAAACGCGCCTGAATGAAAACAAAAAAGTATTAGTAGTAGATGTGGGCGGTGGTACTACCGATTGTTCTATGGTGTTGATGGGGCCCGCTCACAGAGGCTACTTGCAACGCGAACAGGATTTTTTAGGCCATACTGGTGAGCGTATCGGTGGCAATGATTTTGATATATTGCTCGCACAAAAAGCGTTGATGCCTTCTTTTGGTATGTTGTCACCGTTAAAGACAGGTTTGCCCATGCCATTGATGCCATTTGTGAATGCAATGGCGATTAATGATATCGGTGCACAAACAGATTTTTACGATGCAAAAACCGGTTTCCTGCTGGAAAAGCTGCAACGCGAAACGCTGGAGCCAGAATTGTTAAAACGTTTTGCTACAATGAGAGAAGATAAACATAACTTCGCCGTAGTGCGTGAAGCGGAGTTGGGGAAAATTGCATTATCTTCTGCAAATACTTGCCGCTTCCCGTTGGATTTTATCGAAACCGATTTGGCACCGGAAACCAGTGCACAACACTATGCAGATATTGTGAATGTGCTATTGCAAAAAATTGCCAACCTGATTAACGAGGCAACCATACAAGCGGGCAGTAAACCCGATATTGTTTATATCACTGGTGGTAGCGCCAAATCGCCGTTAATCCGCAAGCTGGTGCGCGAATTATTAGGTGAAAAAATTGAAATCGTCGATGGCGATCACTTTGGTAGCGTTGCCGCGGGATTGGGGGTTTGGGCGGAGCGGGTTTTTGCTTAGAGTTTGGAGAGCCAATTTCCCACTCTAAGGCCATTTACTCGCTCAAATTCACGTAAATTATTTTTTGCTAGAATAAGGTATGCGTTGCGTGAATGACCGGTAATATGTAAATCATTCACGCCAATCGGTGTACCGTTTCGTTCTAATGATGCACGACTATCGCCATAGTGAGCTGCGGCTTTATTATCGTAGTCGAGTACTTCAAGACGGGAAATAACATTATCGATTTGTTGGAGGTTGTGCGCTTTTTCCTGCACCGTGTAAGAGTCCTGCTTCCTGCATGGAATTTTTGACATCGTCAGGAAAGCGCGCCTCGGCGGGTAAGCGAACAGCTTGGATTAGCCCGGATATTTCACGCTCGCCGAATAAAGCTGTGCAGGATGTGCCGCATCATCGGCGTCGGTCACTAATAAAAGTTCGATGTTGTTTCCTTCTTCATCCGCTTCAATACCTTCCAGCTTTACCGTTTTATCGATTGGTTCCAGTAAAACCAAATCACCCCCGCGATTAATTACCCCGATTGCCGACCCCATACATTGTCCATCCAAATAGGAATCCGAGGTGTTTTCTGCGCTGGCGGTAAATACGATATCACCATTGCGGAGTGTGGTTGCATCGGTAAAGCAAAGCGGAACATTATCGATATAACCCAAGTCGTAAGGGGTGATATGAATGTGTGGTTGGTAGTTTTTTTCCGGGGCTAATAATGTTTTGTAAAGGTCATCGAGCGAAAGTCGAATACTTGCATTCAATTTATTTTTCTTGTTGCCGCGTTGGAATAGAAAGAATTGGTTCTGCACAACAGCGGCGCCTTCAATATTTAATTTTCCAATTTCCTGTTTGAGAAAGTCGTAAAAATTGGAGAGATCAATCATTTCCGCTTGCCCGGAAATATTGCCAGTGTGATCTAACGAGACTACCGCGCCACGCCGGCGTGTTTTCTTTGACCCGGAACCCAGCGCCAGCAACACACTTTGTTTTGGATTGGCGACGCCTGGAATTAGCGTAAGCACTTCTATATCCGGTTTTTCTGCTTTGCGCTCTTCGTGCTCGAAAGGCAAATCGCCAGCAAAAAAACGATGCAATTGCCCATGTTCATTTCCCTCCAGCAAAAATTGTCCCAAATGCAATTCATCATCTGCAATCACATACAACCATGGCCCCACTTGCACCAACCCGCTGGCCGCGCTCAAGTGCGGGTGGCGATCAATGTGTGTACTTTGCGCAAGCATTAGGGTTTTTAATTCGGTTAGTTGAATCATGATCTGCTCCGTGGATATAGGGATTCAATATGTCAAGCCGTCAATGCCGGGTGAGGAATTTTTCCATCCACTGAAAAATTATTTTTGTGAAACTCAAACGATTCGCTATTACCCGCGCGCACAAATACGCAACTTTCTATCGTGAAGCGTACATGCCAGAGTTGTTGTTGGGTGGGCTCTTTATCGGTAAAGGCAAGTGGTGAAAACACGGCAATATTTTTTCCGCCGCTAAAACGCGAGGATGCATAGAGAACAAAATCTGTTCCGGCTTCGCGCAATTGTTTACCTAATTGTTGGGTGTAGTCCCATGAATCGCGCTGGCTGATTTTATCGTGCTGGTTTGCAAATTCTTCCGCGTGTAAATCAATCGCTTTCTGACTGGAAAGTTTTACGGAAAATGCAGTACGTTGGTCGCGAATATTTTCCAATGGTCCGAGTGTGGAGAGACCTTGTTGAAATAACCAGAAGTACACGGCGGTTTCTGCAAATGCTGTTTGCAACTCGCATGAGCCGTAAAAAATACCGCGTTCCCATGTGCTGCCAAAGCGGGAGCCGTAGCGCAGTGGTGGGTAGCGAAAGGGTGTCATCAATAGATAGGAGAGACCGGCACAATCATCCGGGATTTTAGGTTTGGATAAATCCAGTAATTCTTCAAGGCGGCTCTGCTCGGCTGCAGATCGGGTAATCGCCATAGTGGCTGCCGTTTCCTGAGTCTCCACCACGCGCCAACAATTGCCAATAATGTGGGGGCGCAACAGGCTGGCAAAATTCATCTCGTATCCTTAAGGGAGTGCAGTTAAGGTTAAATACGCCCGCGCATCGCATCCAGATACCAAAGTACCCGCGTCAAGCCGTCCGCCCTGCGGATCAATTCACCGGGAACCTCATCATTCAAATGGTGGTTGGGCGTGGTCATCCAATGCCGCATCGCCTCGCTGTTTCCACCTAAAATGGAAAACAGCGAGCGATAAACCCGTATCACCAGCAGCGATAATTCAAACGCCTTCCCTTGTGATGGCGTCCCGCGCTTCATCCGGTCCACCGTAGAAATGGATACACCTATTGCATCAGCAAGCTGCTCCCGCGCCAAACCAAGGGCATCCGCAGCATTGATCACACTATTACTCACAAGCTCCAAGTCAGAAACACTGGCGGTTTGAGGATTCATTGAGTGCTCCTATGGCATCAGGTGACGCTTTTTATTCTATAGACTGTCATTTGAAATGCAAGGTTTAAATTTTGAACTGGATAACAATTCGAACTAAGCAGGAATTCTCATACCCCGCTGAACTGCAGGGCGCGCTAAAAACGCGTTCAATACCCGCGACACTTCCGGGAATTGCTCCATCTCTACCAATCCCCCTGCATCATAAAACCCAATCAAATTGCTCACCCACGGGAACATCGCAATATCGGCAATCGTGAATTCATCCCCGATCACCCAGGTTTTTCCCTGCAATTGCTTGTTCAACACCCCAAGCAAACGCGCTGCCTCCTTCACATAACGCTCCTTGGGGCGCGGGTCCTCAATATCCTTACCGGCAAACTTATGGAAAAACCCCACCTGCCCAAACATCGGCCCAATCCCCCCCATCTGGAACATCAACCACTGAATCGCCTGATAACGCTCCACCGCGTCCCTCCCCACAAACTTCCCACTCTTTTCCGCCAGATACAACAAAATCGCCCCAGACTCAAACAGTGCCTGTAACTCACCATTCAGCCCCAGCGGATCAATCATCGCCGGAATTTTATTATTTGGGCTCACCGCCAAAAAGGCCGGATGAAACTGCTCATCTTTTGTAATATCCACCTTATGCACATCGTATTCCCATCCCAGCTCCTCTAACATAATCGACGCTTTCTGCCCATTCGGCGTGGCCATTGAATAAAGCTGAATTCGCGCAGGATTTTTTGGGGGGAGGTGTTGTTGAATAAATGACAGCGTTTCTGAGTGCATGTGAATACCTGCGGAATATGAAGTGTGGGGCAGTGAGGTTGTAGTAATAGACAGCTACAACGGTAATATCTCTGCAGTTAAAGATAAAAGTTTAAATAAATGTGTGGTTGATTGTTTGGTGAGTGGCCATTGATAGTGCTATGGAGTCTTGCGAGTTAATAAAACCTGCAGCGATTTTTGTGCATTGTAACTGACATAAGACGCCCTCAATCGCAAATCTATCAGCCACCATCGAAGCTCTCGACGGCTAATGCGTAATCCTGACGTAGAGAGCATACCGTGCGGTAACGTAATGGAATAGTCGTTAAGTCGGACGCGACCAGGGATACTGAAAATTCTTGTGGTTGGTTCAGGCTCACCATAGTCACACAATGATCGTCGTGTTCCAGGCAAAGCAAATTCAGATTGCGGCAACCAGCACCATTTTTAACAAATGATATGCTGCTTCGCTGACCTAAGGAAACTTCCGTATCCGAAAGTGATTTGAGTAGCCCTAATCCCAGTGCCTTATATAATGCCTCTTTTACTGTCCATATACGAATAAATTCCAGTTTTGGATTTTCTGACTTTACGATGGCATTGTACTCAGCTGCACAAAAATATTTTTTTGCTATTTTCAGGTGTTGCTCGCATTTCTGTAAAAGAAACTCTGCGTCCACTCCAATAGGGCCATACGCGGATATGCCAATAATCAGGTAATTTTCTGAGTGTGAAATGTTAAAATTAATTTCTGGGTGTGCGGGTATGAATGGTTTTCCATGTTTATTTTTGGAAAAATTAAGATCCAATTTTTTTTCGCTAAATGTTTTGTGAAGCAGGTGCTGCAGAAAATGTCGCGATAATATGCGGCTCCATTGGCTATCTTCCATGAAGTTTTTTTCGTCGTGAGAAGTTTCAGTTTTTGAATTCAAAAACAAAATATCTCTATTAATAAAATCGCGGAAATCGTTAAATTTTATCAAGTATAACTGCATACGGACAGGCTATCGATAACTCGCGTGCTTATGTCGAGGAAAGCTGGTTCAAGAATGGAGAAGTGATTGCAATCATCAATAACTGTTATGTCTTGTGTGCCTATGTTTGCCAGTTGGATGAGTGAATCAAGGGCGGGAAATTTTCCTGCCTTCTCTGCGCCAGCTTTGTAATAATGTATTACCCCTTCAAAGTTTCCCAGAGACGTGCTGCTATTTGATAATGCACGATAATTCTTTTTGAACTGCTGGTAGTAGGGATGAAGTTCTGTTCTTTCTCGTAATACCGCGGATTTTGAGTGCTTTTGTAACTCCTCTTCTAACCGCAGCGTAGCGCCTGGGTTGCCTAATATGTCGTTAAAAAATAACTCAACAAGAGTCTCATCCGATAAGTATTCAGCATTCTGTTTGCCAATGTAAGAGTCAATCATATACACCCCCCTGACTTCTACACCGAGCTGTTCCAGTCTTGGTGCCATATGATAAGCAAGTGCGCCGCCCATCGACCAGCCACATAAAATCACACTTTTCAAGTGTACAGTTTGCATGAGTACGTGGATAAAAATATCGCATATATCGCTGATCGTTGCGGCATCTGAAAGTTGAGCAATTTTTTCTTGGCCCAGCGACATTCCGTAAACATTGAAGTCCGTTAAATATTTTAAATAATTTTCATAACACAGAAGGTTGCCTCCTACAGGGGGAAGCAAGATAATATTTCCCAACGGTCCGTTGTTTAGTTTTGCACATAGGTTATGGACATACTGCTCTAAAATTGCCTTGGCTAACTGCCTCACAGTCTGGTTTTGAAATATTATGTCAATTGGGTATCGTTTATGGTATATCTTTTCCAGTTCAACAAGCACATCTACTGCTGCAATTGAATTTCCGCCGATGTCAAAGAAGCCATCATCAATCGAAAAATTATCCCTTCCAAGTATTAATTTCCATATTTCAAAAATCCTTTTTTCCGCTTCACTTTCTGGATGAGCCAATGAGGTTGATGTATTCGCCGTCGATAAATACGTTGCTATCAACGCGTCTCGATCAACTTTTCCATTTTTTGTTATCGATAGATTATTTATCTCGATAATATCCTTTGGGATCATGTAATCAGGCAGTTCGGAGGAAATGTCATTGAGAATCTCCTGTAAATCTCCGTGCCCATTTATCACAACTGCTATAACGATAAATGCAGTATGCTGATTTTTATTGCAAACAAATGATATTGCGGTGCTAATGCATGGATGTGCCAAGGCCACAGCGTCAATTTCACCTAGTTCTATCCTGTGGCCGCGAATCTTGATTTGAAAATCCTTCCTGCCCAAAAAATCTACTACTCCACCAGGCATATAGCGAGCCCGATCTCCGGTTTTGTAGATGTTCTGTTGGGTTTTTTCATCCGGAATAAATGCCAACCTCGTTCGCTCTGGATCATTAACATAACCCATGCCAACGCCTTTTCCTCCTATATATAAATCTCCTTCTTTCCATAGTGGACAGGGTTTTAGTTCTTCATCGAGCACGAATAAAAATTGGTTTTCCAGTGGATAGCCATAAGGCACATGCGTTGAGCTATAAGTATCGGTTGATGCAAAGAAATAATTAGACCAAATTGCAGCTTCGGTGGCGCCACCCAAGGCAATAACATCGACCCTTGGAATCATTTTTTTTATGCTTCGTACCAAATCTTTTTTAACCCAATCACCGCTTAACATCACTGTTTTTAATGTAGAAAGCTCTGAACCTTTGCAGGCAGAAACCGTCATCTGCAAATAAGCTGGAACAGAATTCCATATTGTCACGTGGTATTTATTTACGGTTTCTATCCAGCGGTAAGGGTCTGGATATGGTGTATTTTCAGGATATACAAGCGTCCCTCCTGCTCCAAGAATTCCGAAAATATCATATACAGAGAGATCGAAATTCAATGCAGATAATGCAATAGCTTTTGACTTGCTGGATATTTCAAACTTTTTCGTTACATCGTCAATTGTATTCGCAGCGGACTCATGTGAAATTGCCACACCTTTAGGTTCTCCTGTGGAACCTGAGGTAAAGATGATGTAAGCCGGATCTGTAACCTTGCTTGTGAATGGGTTGATATTTCCAGCCAGTTCGCAGGCCATTGCTTGAGCTATCGACAAAATCTGTGTGCCGTCGAGTGAAATGTCTTCATCGCCGAGCAAATAGCGGCAATTTGATCTGTTTAATATTTTAGTTAATCGAGATTTTGGATTGCCCTTATCAAGAGGAAGATAAACTCCCCCGACGGACAAAATCGCTATAACCGCAACAACCTGAGTCCACCCCTTGTCGCATAATACCGAGACTACATCTCCGTTCCCTATACCATGGCCAATGAGATATGAGCTGGTTCGCAGAACCAGCTCATGTAATTGACCATAGGTAAGTGTCTTTACGTCGGACTGGATAGCCAGGGATTGCGTATATTTATCGAAAGATTTGTATATATCTTCATGTAGCAACCTGCTGCTTATGCTGCTCCCGGTGAATAAATGATTGGCATTTTGATAAGCAAAATCATAATTTCTTATATATGATTTTTGCGTCAAAATTTCAGGTTTGCCTGCAAGCTCATCAAGTAGTGTGTTGTACAGGCGAAACATTATATTAATAAGGCCAGGCGGGAACGCTTTTTCAACAAAGTCCCAGTTATAGGTTAAACCGTCCCTATCATCAAAAACTTGATGATCAAGAAGCACCTGCGGTGTTGATAAAGAACAATGCGTATTTTGCCAATTGGAAATCGGCACAAGAAAACCATTTCTTTTGGAGTCCAAGCCGATTCCGCTAGTGAAGACGATGGGCATAATCGGATTGGTTGGGTTTAGTTCATGGTATTGCGCATAATCTCGTATTACGTCAACACCGGTATAATCGAGAAAGCTCAAACTTATCAGGGATTCTATGTAAGCCTTGCGAGCTCTTTCGATCAGCGGTTCATTATTAAAACGGGATTCTGTTAATATCGTTGAGCTGCAATTGCCAACTCCTTCATAACAATAATCGTCTGCAAGTTCTCTGTGCCCCACCATTACATTAATAGTAAAATTTTTCTGTTCTGACCAAAGCCTTAATACGTCACAGTAAATAGTAAAAAGTAACGAGCTAAGTGAGATACCATTATTGATGCATAGCTCTTTTATTTTCTGATAATTGGTTTCGGATATCGTATTGCTAAGTCGGGTAAATTGTGATGTTTGCTTTCCCGCGGTATCAGTGTAAGGAAGTTGTGGTGCACCAGGCATGGTGGCAATTTTTTTGGCCCAAAAAGCCTTTGCTTTGGTGTGCGCCACCGAATTTCGCATTTTATCCAGTTTGGAGACATAGTCGCCGTAATGCGATTTTTTAAGCGGATGGTTAGGATCTTGATAGAGTTTTGTTAGATATTCTTGGCATAACGTAACAGAGGTAGCGTCAAACGCTGATAATTTATAGAGAATTGAAACATAATAGTGTTTATCAAACAAAAAGACCTGCACAAAGAAGTTATGAAATTGTTCGTCTGCTTGCTTTATTAGGTCAATCATTTCCTGATGCTGAACCCTGAACTCAGCGAAGGTCAGTGAACTAAGATCGGTAAACTCAAAGCATCGCCTTGATTTTGTGCCTAGAATAACTTGATCAAGTTGATTTGATGGATGAGATCGCAATGCATCATGATTTTCAAGAATTTTTTCTACAGCAACGCGAAGTTTATTAATATCCAGATTATCAACGATATATTCCTGGTATAAATAAGCAGGGCAGGAAAAATAACACCCTCCTGCAGAGCCAATTTGATACGCGCGTTGCAAAGGAGTCTGTTGAACATTCATAACGGATTGTTTAACAGCGTGTTTTTCCTGCGAATCGAAAAAATCTTTCATGTTGCGTATCTATATTTGTGTTTTTGAAAGGTAAGCGGCATATAAAGATTTTGAAGCAAGGTAATTTCCTCTCACAACATCTTCGATATTGGGAAATTCAGTGCACGTTTCTGCAGCAACCATTGTGATAAATTTGATAACCATAAGAGAAGCCATGTTTAACTTGCCAAGGTCATCGCCAATTGCAGAATTTTTCTCCGCGCCATACATACTAATAATTACATTACTGATTGCTTCATAATATTCATTTTCACGGCGCGAATTAACAGATGCAGATTGACTGTACATTTCGTCTAGCATTTTCCTATACCTGCGGGCTAGTATATTGATTGATAACTTCGTTATTCTTATATATCCCAATCTGAATTTGGTTTGGAAAAACAATTACAGGGATGAGCGTGGAGCGAGATAGAGCCTCAAGAATATTGGCTTTAATATCAGCGCAAGAGAGTTTATTGGCAAAGATAGAAATTTTAATTTGATCCATTTTAGGATCGACCTCAAGATCAACCCCTGAAATTCCTTTTAAATTCACATGCCCGCTCGCTTGTATCTCTCCATTTTCATTTGAGGGCATGTTGTTCTTGATTTCATGTAATATCGCGGAAAGTAGAATTTCCTGTGGATTTGGTCCGTAATCATAGCCAATGTACTGTTTTGGTTGATCGACCATAAAAGGATAGTTGTCATTCTTTGCAGTTACGAGATTCATTATATATTGGGTCCCGTGCAGCCACATCAATTCTGCTTCAGCTTTGCTTGATTGCAAGTTCTGGCGAGCGAGCATATTTAGCGTTGCAGTATTAACTAATAATTCCTCGGTCCCATCGTTTCCAGATAAATAAAATACAATCTGGTTTTCATCCTGGAACACCCGATGGTTTGGGCTGAATTTGCTTACCATGTTGGAAATAAAAACCACATCTTCAGTCTCACCATCGCATTCAACATATACTTCATA
Organism: Cellvibrionaceae bacterium; assembly: GCA_021151825.1. Lineage (GTDB taxonomy): Bacteria > Pseudomonadota > Gammaproteobacteria > Pseudomonadales > Cellvibrionaceae > Cellvibrio. Next base: position 396,987 of record JAGKWQ010000001.1, on the reverse strand, counting down.
TTTTATTGATGGTTTTCCATTCTCAAAGTCAATACGAGATTTAGCTTTTACCGAGTCAAAGGAAATTCCTTTAGTGCTACAACCGTATACAAAGGTAACAAGTACGCAGCATCCCAATGCGCCTAATGCAAAATCCATATGCCCGGGAAGATTGTCTTGATATTTATCTTTCATCGCAATTGAAAAGTCTCGGGCAGCGCGTGTAGAGCCTGCCTCTAATGTTAGTACATCAATTCCGATTTTGAGCTCGGGATTTAACTGGCTGCATACTTTATAAAAAAGATGGGCCTCAATGTCCGTGTGTTTCAATTCGGCGACTAGCTCGCTCATTGCTGCAATATTCAGCCCGTTTCTCATAGAGTTTTTACCTAAATTTGGTTAGTAAGTGCCGAGGTATTATCGAGACGGTTACATTCTCATTATCAAAGACGCTGTATGCGAATTATTTTTATTTAAAATTTGGTAAGCATGGTGTGAACTAGATGTGCAACTAGGTGGTGCTTTTGGAAGTGATGGGGACGATAGAGCAAAGGAGAGGTGCAATAAAAAACATGTGCCACCAGATCTCATTGACCTGTCCTGGTAAATGTTATGCATTCCTGCTACATGGCTCAAGTGTTCGTCCATATCAATTAATAAACTCCGTTTTCAAAATAAATGAAAAATAATTTATACCAGGAATTATCAAATTTCCTTCTATGTAGTGTTTAAATTAGCACACGTATTACCCGCTGCACAATATGAAACACTGCAGATTAATCACAGGGTTTTAAATGGAAAATTAAATGATCATTGAAAAAGTTGATAAAGGCTTGTGGTATTCCAAGGGAAAAATTAAGCCAAAAGTATGCAATTACAAAAATTTTGTGTGCAGAAAAAGTTGAGTCAACGCTTCACAATCAACAGTTTTTGTTTCTATATAAGCAGAAAATAAATTTTCCCACAAAATAATTGATAAGTTATCTGCCACAATGTTTTTTTGTGTGCCATAAAGTTGAATTATCAACTTTTTTATCTTGTGTGTCGCTTGATGCCGGTGTAGATTTCAGTCGCCTTATCAAGGAGAACCTGATAGGCAGACGTAGATATGTTTTTTGAATTCCTAAAGCAAGGACTTAATGTATGAATAGCAATCAACAACTACCGGAAGACAATGAGGAAGAAAACGTTGATATCACTGCTTTTGATAGTGAGAACGAATTTAATTCCCTGAAAAATTATGATCTTGGAAGCGGTTTGAAAATTTCTGTAAGAAAAATTCAACCATCAAAAAAACCTCGTGGTGTTTTAGCTGAATAAAATGAGGTTAAAAAAGCAAGGATTAAATCCTTGCTTTTTTATGAGAATCATATGGATATATACATTTCTGCGATTGAAACCGCATTGGGCGAAAGTACGGACATTATAAGTTTAATAGATGAAAATCATCCGGAAAATGAAATAGAAAATCTTATATTAGGCGGATTGCGCCATTTTTTGAAATCAAATAAATCGCCTGTTGATTTGGCTGTTGAGTGTGTTCAGAAACAAAAAATAACGTACGATCTCGATCTGAATAAGATCGACAATTTAATATATTCCACGTCAGCTATGTGGAAATACAACTATATTGATCGGTTTGCGATTAGCCGATTGGTAGGTTTGGTTGGAAAGGATATAAGCCCAATTTGTTTGTATGGCAATGGCTGTGCGAATGTTTATAGCGCAATCGATATTGCATATTCGCTGATTGCTAGTGGAAAAAACAGCACGGTACTGGTGATTACATCAGATGTTGCAGGTGGACAAAAAAGTAGAATTATCTCGCCAGGGCTTTCAATCGCGTCTGATGGGGCAAGCTCCTTTATTGTTTCCACAGAAAAATATAGCCATCAAGCTTTCAAAATTAAACAAATAGAAACCATTTACTCAAGTGAACTGGGAAGTTTGCAAGCTGATGAGGCAAGGGGTGAGTTTTTTGCAAAAACTGCAAATGCTATTCGTTTGCTCGGAAAAAAACTGAGTTTGAGGCAGGGATGTATTGTTGATTCGCTGATTACCAATAATTATAAAAAAGATGTAGTAGAAATGTTTTCGCTGCTTCTGGGAGTCGAAAATAACCTAATAGATTGTTCAGGGATAGAGCGATATGGCCATTGTTTTTCTTCAGACACAATAATCGGATTAAAGCATGTCGAGCTCGATAAAAAGCATATTCTAACTCTGGCGTCTGGGACGCAAAATTGGGCAGCATGTTTACTGGAAGGAAACTGAATTGACTATTAATACCTACATTCCTGACTTTTTTAAGTCAAGCCTCGATCGATTTCAAGCCCTTGAAGATATACAGTCTTCAATGTTTGGTCAGCTCATCACAAGTGTTGGGCCTGGTGAAACCTACATCTCATACACGCCTATTCAAATTTATGATAACAGCTTTATTTTTCATTTGGCGGCCGGAAACCCTCATTGTGAGTTTATAGCGGGGCATAACATAAGTTTTGTTGCAATGGGAACGCATGGGTACATTTCACCCTCATGGTATATCAATAATAGTGTTCCCACATGGGACTATACGTTGTGCATATTAAATGGTGTTGCCACGGAAATTCATTCCACGGAAAAAGCAATCAAAAGTCTGGTCGACATAACTGAATTTTTTGAGCGCCAGCATAATGCGTCGTGGAAAATAGATTCTTTAGGTGAGGAAAGGGTCAATAATGTGTTGAGTCGATTGCGCTTCTTTGAAGTAAGTATTGATTCGGCAGAATACAAATCAAAAATGTCACAAAATAAATCACAGGAAGATATTAGATCTGTCATTAAGAATCTAGAAGATATAGGCAGATTTAGTTTGGCTAAATGTATTAAGGACGAAAACAATGAATAATTATATGGCTATGATGCAGCGATCCTTTACAGAGTATCCGGACCGGGATTGCTTGGTTATTGATGGGGTTCATTACTCTTATGAAGAGGTTGCTCGTAAAATCTCTGCGCTACATAGTTCGCTGAAGAATTGTCGTATAGTTTGTTTAAGCTCTGAAAAATCATTGGAAACTTATTTAATTATTCTGTGTTGCCTGATGAATGGAATCGCTTTTAGTCCAGTGAGCCTTGATCAGCCTATAGATCGTATTGTTTTCATATTGAATCAAATCAAACCTGATATTTTTATAACAAAAGATGGTTTTGATAAAGAAATAAACATCTGTCGAGTGATCAAAAAAAGCCAGATTGGAAATGTTGAGCTAGACGTTGATTCTGGGCTAATGAATAACGATATTGCGTATGTTCTTTTCACCTCTGGCAGCACGGGGATACCAAAAGGTGTACTCATTTCGCGCACTAATCTTGATAGCTATGCAGTAAACGTTTTGAAGGATATAAAAATAAAAAGTACGGATAGGGTCAGCCAATTTTTTGATTTGACTTTTGATGTTGCTATTCACGACATAGTTACAAGCATAGCTTCGGGGGCATCACTGTATGTGCTCGGTGAAAAAGAGCGGCTTTTCCCGTTGAGATATATTGAAAAAAATAAAATAACCGTATGGTTCTCTGTGCCTTCCTATATGAATGCTTATGTGGATCAATTTGGAACTGATAAGCAATTGGAGTCGATTCGAATTTCTATTTTTGCTGGAGAGGCGTTATCAGCAGCCTTCTTGAAGAAATGGGCAAAAATAGCCAGATCATCACAAATTTATAATTTGTATGGACCCACCGAAACAACGATAGGAATTTGCTGGGCCGAAATATTTGATCACCACATTGATCAGGGCGAAATTCCTATTGGGCTACCACCCGGTGATCATCATTATAAAATCGAGGCGGTTCCCGGTGAGGACGCTGGTGAGTTGATTGTTTACGGTCCACAGGTAAGTGTCGGCTATACCGATGAACTGCAGAACGCTGGACGTTATGTCATGGGGCCGAACAATCAACGCGGTTACCGAACAGGCGATAAAGTCAAAATGAATGATGGCCTTTTGTATTATGTTGGGCGCAAAGACAATCAAGTTAAAGTTAAAGGTTTTCGGATTGAACTCGAAGATGTCGAAGAAGTTTTGAAAAAAGCTACTGGCATTCTGGATATTTATTGCTGTGTTGCAAAGACTGATAAGTTTAATAAAGTAGTTGTTGTAACTAGCTCAAATGAACATCGAGATAAAATTAAGGAAAATATATTTAGCCTTCCTGAGTATATGATTCCCGATGAAATAATTTCAATTAGTCATATCCCTCGTACCCAAAGTGGAAAGATTGATAGAAAAGCGTTATCAAATATTTTTCATTCACCGTGTTAACCGCAATTAAATTAGGGAGGTTTAATGAACACTTTTACCCAGAGACGACTGCAAGTGCCCGAAATATTGGAAATGAATGATATAGAAGGCATGTTTGAGCTTAAAACAAATGATTCTGTCTACACCGTACCTGCGGCAGTCAAAGACCTTGTTCTTTCGTTTCATGATGAGTTTAATGGACGTAAAATCAATATCAATGATATGCCTGATGAAAAAAGAAAGCATATAAATGACTTTATTGAAGTTGGTCTGATTAAGGATCTGGAAGGAAAGAACGAGGTTATTTCCGGAGAAGAATTTCATAAGCGTTATTTTTCACCTGCTATGGATCATTGGTTGGATAGGGCGTTTTCGCATCCAAGTTGGGAAAGGTTAATGCAAGGCCAGGAAAGCAAAAATGTATTTATTGGATGGCTATTTGAACTGTTTCACTATACCAAAAACGCCAATAAACATATGCCATTAGCTGTGGCCTACTGCAAGCATAAAAGTACCAAAACCCAGCTAGCAGTACATTACAAAGAGGAGTGGAACCATTATCACTTTTTCAGAAAATGCCTGGAAGAGCTTGGTTTTACCCGCGAAGAAGTTGAAAGCAGCAACCCGCTTCCGATGACTGATGAAATGGCTAACTTCATGCGCGAAGCGGCCAGAACTGATTTCGTTGCGTATGCAGCATGCTCAGCTGTATTAGAGGGAACGACAACTGATAATAAAACCTACGATAACTTTTATAAAGTTATGCAGCAAAAATACGATATACCTGCCGCAGCGATTAAGCCTATTTATGATCATCTTGAATTAGACCAAAAATATGGTCATGCAGACCTGTTTGCGGAAGTTTGTAGCTCCATTGGTGATATTACTAATGAGCGAGCAGAAGGTGTTATGACATATGCGCGCATGATGAGTGAGCATATTTATGCTTGGACCGCCAATATTGTTAAGTACTACTCAAATCCAGGCAATGCAATGCCTAGAAGAAAACCAGAATACCTCGACGCTTAAGGAGTATGACCATGTTAAAGAACTCAGTATCTATATTAGAAAGAGAGTCAAGTATTGTGTTGTCTTATGGCGGTGCTGAACTTGAGCTCGAAGGCGTAAAAAGCAAAATTGGTTTATACGAGTATTTGGAAAAAAGCCAGGATCTGCGCAGGATTATTGGTGAGCACGATATGCTTCGTGCAGAACTAAATACTTCACAACGTATTGATGCGTTGGATTTTTATGAGAAACATAAAAAATTCGGCCTCAGTGTTTTACAACCTATATACGATCATAAGATTTGGGATCTGCTTATCGATAAAGATTGTCCGAAGAATCTTATTTTGGGGTTTACCCTGGAAAAATACCATTATATTGAGGGCGCGCATGAGCATATGGCTTTTGCGGCTGCTGACTCTAGCGAATTCATGATGAATCATCTTGCCAAGCATTTTATTGAAGAATACACCCATGGTGATATTTATAAGCAAGGCATGCTTGAGTTTTATTCTGCCGAACAAATAGAAAATTCCGTACCGTTACCTACGACACGTGCGTTGATTAATGGTCTCTCAGAATTTGCAATGGATGATTCATTTTGTTATTACGCTGCTAATGAATTATTACAATTGACTGAAAATGTAGATAGCGATGATGAAGCAGAAGTAGGTGAGTTCTATGCCTTGCTACTGAATAATCACCCGTGGACCGAAAAAATTGTGAAGGCTTATCGATTGCATACTTCGTTGGATCAAAATTTGGGGCATGAAGGCGCTTTCAAAAAAATGTGCAAATCTGTTGGTACTATTAGCATTGAACAAGCCAATAAAGCTATTGCTAACACTGCAAAGACCGCAGAATTGCTGGAAGTATTCTTGGATGGCATTTTGGAATACTACCAAAATAGCGTATCTGCATTACGTACCCATACCGAAGTAATGCATAAATAATACAAACCAATCATTCTGGTTATCAAAGCAAAATGAAACAGTCATTAGACCAAATTTTCGTTTTTTTTAACTCTTGTGTTTACAACAGGAGTTGGAAGGTTAATTACTCTGTTCGCCCACCCAAGCTCATTGAAGAGGATGGATTGACCGATTTAATGTGCCTTGAGGGGGCTTTGTATGCATCCTATCTTTTTACTAATGCGAAAATTAACAACATTTTAGTGGGAATCCATCGGATTGATGACCAGGAAGAAGAATGCGGTCATTGTATTTGTGTGTTTGATGTTGATGGAAAGTTTGGCGCTATTTCTGTTTCTTACATTCATGGAATGGATTCCATTGGTCCAATATACGATTCTCTCGAAGATGTTGTGCTGCACTTTGCAAAAGCCTATATAAATGTCGGATATCGGCCAACTTTTTACGGTGTTTTCCAGGGAGAGGTTTTTTCTGAAGCTCTAGGTTTCGACTGGACAAACACACGAAATGATTTATCTGGAATATCTGAATACATAATCAGCAATTATCAATACGAGTTTGCATAATGGAATGGCGATTAACCAGGTTCCTGCCCGCATGGAAGGACGCTCAATCTTCTATTTATGATTTATCGAGAGGTAAATCAATAACTAAAGCCTCACTTTTTTCCGAATCCTTGCGTAGAGCGCACATCATTGCATCTCAATTCGGGGAGAGCCGTAAGGCATTTATGCTGGTAAATGAGAGTCCAATTGAATTTGTCATTGATTTTCTTTCGGTAATTATTTCAGGCAACGTAGTTGTTCCTGTGATTAAGGAATGGCCTTTGGATACCAGGGAAAGTATTGAAAATCGCTTGTTGCCCGTAGCAGAAATTCTAGAGGGAAATATCCAGTGCTATGAGCGTGAATGCTACACCGCTTTCGAAGAGCACGAGGATGTCATTTTACATTCTTCGGGAACTACATCCACACCAAAGTCTATCCTCCATTCTATCAAGGCATTGGTGGCCAATGCGGAGTCGCTAGCCGAACATCTCAATATCTCCTCTTCGGATAAGCATCTTTGCGTATTGAATTTGGCGCATGCACATGCATTAGGTTTTGGGATGTTGTCTTCATTGTCATTAGATTATGACTTGTATATGTCCAGATTTATGACACCCAACAAGTGGGTGCAAGAGTTGTCCACTAATAACATCTCTATTACATCTGTAGTGCCACCCATCGCGAACTTAATTGCTTCTGCGGGCAAGTGTTTTGATGTGAGTGATTATGAGAGTTTGCGTTTTGTACTAATTTCATCCTCACGGTTGACAGTGGGCACAGCAAACGAATTTCTACGTTGCGTGAATGTCCCGATTGTTCATGGCTGGGGTCAATCAGAGTTGTCCAATTTCGTAACTTGTACTCCTCCCATTTCAGAATTAACTCGGTATCTTCATGATTCAACACTGTCTGTTGGTATGCCAATTAAAGGATGTGAAGTCACATTAGTGGAGGATGAGATTGCCGTTAAGTCGCAATATGCGGCAAAACGAATATGGGGCGATAACGCGATAAAGCGCATAGAAGATTTCCATCACACAAGTGATCTCGGATTTTGGAGTAACCAAAATTTATTTATTATTTCTCGTAAGGATGAGGCGATAATTAAAGGGGCAATAAAATATTCGCCAACCTATATTGAAAATAGAATTAGGACAATTAATTTTATTGATGATGTGGTTGCATTCAGAATTGCAACTTCATTTGAAGATGACTTGTTGGGGGTATATGTGGTCGCTAATAAAGAGTGTGACCGTGATCATTTATCTTCACAAATACGAAAAAAATTAGCGGATATTATTCTGGTTGACAAGATTATTTTTGGTGAGCAAAGCGCCATTCCTATGACTCAAACCGGGAAAATACAACGAAGAAAAATGGTTGAGTTGGCTTAGGGTTTGTTATGAATATAATCGTGATTGGTGGAACCTCCGGTATTGGTGAAGGGTTGGTGCGCAAATTTTCTGAACTGGGCAACAATGTTGTTTTTTACGGAAGAAATGCAAATAAAGGAAATCAAATACAGTCATCGAACCCTGGGAATATAAAGTTTTTTTGCTTGGATATACGTGATGATAACGCCATACAAGTGCTTGGTGAAACAGCTCCTTCATTTGGAAAAGTGGATGCTGTATTTTATGTTTCCGGCGTTATGTATCTTTCTTACATAATGGATTTTGAAATAGACGATTGGGTTGAAATGGTAGATGTTAATTATGTCGGCCTTCTGAAAGCGATTAAGGCTTTGTTCAATAAGTTAAGCCCGGCTGGATCATTTATCAACTTATCTTCGGTGGCTGCTTTAAGTCCCGCTGTGGGAAATGCTGCTTACGCTGCTTCCAAAGTGGCGTCAGATATTGTGATTGATAGTTTGCGCAAAGAAGCGATTAAAAGTGGTATTAAAGTTTGCAATGTACATTTAGGTGGAGTTGATACTGATATTAATACCAAGATTCGTAACCCGCTTATCCGTAAAACAATTTCACTGCGGACAAAAACCTACACGCCGTTAAAGGTTGATGATGTTGTCCGTTGTTTGATTGAAATTCTAAACCAACCCGCTTCGCTTAATATTGCCAACCAATTTATTACACCAATCGATCAGCCCGATTAGGAATAGAGAACTATGAGTAATGTAAATACAGTTATTTCCTGGATCGAGAAGGAAACCGGGTTAGCTCATAATAATGATTGGACATCTGAGCAAGATTTATTGCAGTCAGGTTTATTGAATTCCATGAAACTCATGAAATTGCTAATGGTAATTGAGGATCTATGTGGTGGCGAGTTGGATGAAAGTAAATTGAATTTCGAAATGCTTCGTTCAGTAGAAAAAATAAAACAATGGTATTTATAAATAAAATGACAGAAGCCTATCTGCATTCAATTTGTATCCATGGCGCAAAGGATATTGAAAGCTACCCATTAAGCAGCATGGATATCTCTGCCGAGGCAAAGGAAAATCTTCGCGCAGGTGGATTTGCACATTACGCCGCCTTTACCAAGCCGGCCTTTGATGTTCTTGAGGATTGTGTTTGCCGAGCCCTGGCAGCTAATGGAACAGCGCCCACCAGTATCGACCTTATTATTTTTGCTTCTGCATTCGGTCGTCAGCATAGAATTGATTATGGCTCAGAACAGCAATTGGAAGATTACTTTAAATATACCGGATTGCGGCTTCAACGTTCCATGGGATTGAGCAATTCGCAGGTGATCGGCATATCACAACTGGGGTGTATATCAATGCATACAGCTATTGATATGGCGGTTAAGTATATTGGTGCCGATTATCAAAATGTGCTTTGTATTTCGATAGACGATGTGCCCGAAGGAATATCACGATATGTTCTGCATAGCGCAGTCAGTGATGCGTGTGGTGTTTGCATCGTCTCAGCGTCGCCGCAACCAAAATCGTTTAGATATCTATCCTTCGCGCAAAAATCTAATGGGTACTATTGGAATCCTGCCCAAACATTGGAAAAGCTGGAAGCCGGGTATTATCCCACGAGTGTGAAAATTATAAAAAAATCGTTAAGCAATGCCGGTTTGACCGTTGAAAATGTAGATCACGTGTTCCCTAACAATGTCAGTAAAAAGAGTTGGCAAATAATATGTGACGCCATAGATTTGGAGTTCGGTCGTGTAGAACTGGCTTCTTTATCGTCTTATGGTCATACAGCAAGTTTGGATTCCCTTATCAACGCGTACACTGCTGTTGCAAATGGAAAGTTAAAAAATGGAGATATCTGTTTGTTGTTTGGGTTTGGGTTTGGTGCGCATTGGTGTTCTATGATCATGGAGTATATTGAATGAGTAATTCTGTTGAAATTAAAATTTTGGAGATTGTAAAAAACCTGGCAAAGAGTCGCGTTGACAATGTTGATTTGATAGATGTTTCATCACAGTTATTCGAAGCAAAGATACTCAATTCGTACCTTCTCCTGGAGTTGGTAGAAAACATCGAAATCGTTTTTGATATTGAACTTTCGGAAGAATCCTTAACTGCTGATAATTTCGAATCAGTTGAAAAGCTGGCCATTGTTGTATCGCGTGAATTGGTTGGTGCCAACATCTAAGGAATATGTTATGGAAGCTCTAACGCAAACAGCACATCAGCTGGCAGAGGCGTCATTAAAGAGAATGAATGATGCATTCCTGCGGGTTAATTACGAGGATAGTCTGGATGATAATTTCTGGCAGATGCCGGAAGAATATTTATCTATCTATTTTGAGCCTGAATATAAGGAGTTGGATGAGGCTACCAAAAAAAGACTCTCTCTTTTGGAAATGACAAACTATTTCTCCATAAATATCCATGGGGAGCAGTCATTAATTGCAGAATTCGAAAAGCGTTTATACAAAGGGCGTTCTGCATGTGAAGATTTTGACTCCAGCAGATATATGCAGCATTTTATTCATGAGGAGAATTCCCACACTTTCATGTTGGCTGAATACTGCCATCGTTATTACGGCAGCGTGATGAAAGTAAAAACCATGGAAATTGAACGAGAAGCACACTCCTTTGATGCGGGTGAGCTGCTTTTATATGCACGGACTCAAATGTTGGAAAACTTTCTGGTTTTTATGAATAAGCATATAGCGTCAAATGATTCTTGCGGTTCAACCGCCAGACAATGTAATAAGGTACATATGCAAGATGAGGTTAGGCATATCGCATGGGATCGTGCTGCGATGGCTTATTATAAGAAGCGACTTATAGCCGCTGGCAAATCTAGTGAGATTCAGGATGTAATATCTGCTGTCACTGATTATCAGGAAACGGCATTTCGGCTTTTGCACAATCCTAAAATTTACAAAGAAATTGGCATCGTAGATCCAATTGAAATTGCAAGCCGTGCGCGATCAAATCCGCTGCGAATTGCCGCTCTTGAAACATGGCGGGCCGCGACAAACAAAACTATTGATGAATTAAGGTAGACACATGGATGTTGTCGAAACCCAGGTTATCGGATTTGGTGCCTCAGCCCTAGGCATTATATTGGCTTCTGATCGATTAGGTTTTGTAGACAGGATTGCTCAGGATCTTGTCTTTATCGAGAAAAAAACCAAATCGCAAATTGAAGCTGACCCTTGTTTGAATTACAGCATTAGTTCTAATTCACCAGGAGCAGAATTTGTTGAATCTGTATTTCCTGGAGGTATTTTTCGCGAGACCTTTACGACATCCGAGTTCCAAAGCCTATTAGAAAACAGGCATTCCGCGATTCAGTTACATAGATACGCAAATCTAACCTGCTCCCTGATCAACCATTTTGAGGAGTTTGCCAATAGCATCGGTAAGCATGCGCCAATAAGGTACGGCACTGATATTGTACGCATCAATAAAACCTTGAAAGGGGATTATGTAAGCTACAACCAGCTTGGTGAGCCCATCGCTAAATCAAGGAACATTATCCTGGCGAGTGGGGGCATTCAAAATAAAAAGTTGCATGAAAAGCTGGCTAGGGAATTACCAAAAAAGGCTAGCGTCATCAAATCAGATCAGTTTCTTCGTGTGGGGTTTTGCCAAAAATACAATGATTTTGATCAGGTTAATATTTGTGTAATAGGTGGATCACATAGTGGCTTCTCTTGCATTTCAAAGCTTCTTAAAACAAGTTCCAGATGCAAAATCACATTAGTATATAAAGGGAAAATTCTCACATATAAAAAAATAAAAAGTGAAATTGTAAAAGATATTGAAGATAGTGATCTTGACCTTGATGAAGGATTTGTTCATATCAACAGATTTTCCGGACTTAGGTACGAGTCATTGGAAATCTATAACAAAATACTAAATAACAGCTTAAATATTTGTCTGGTTAATATTAATGATTTAACCGATGAATACCTACAGCAACAAGATATTTTTATTGATGCAACAGGTTACAGTCAAAATTTTCCTGAAGTTATTAATGTAGATGGTGACTTCATATTAAAAAGTGGAATGGAGCTGCATGTAGATCAGAACTGTAAAGTAAAGATAGGAAGTGACCCGACTCAAGAGAATATTTATGGCATAGGTCTTGTGTCACCAAAAAGAACGAGAAATAGAATTCCCAGGGTCGGTGTAAATATTTTTCATGGAGAAGACGCGTATTGTCTAATGAAAGCGCTTTATCCGGAAGAATATGGATGTACTAACAACGCAAATATAATCATTCCTTTAGGGGGAATTAATGGATAAGAGCAAGCTATCAAAGGCTATTGGCGAGCTACCTGGTGTTGGCCCGAATAAAAATTGGACGAATGAATTGGAGCGGGGGAGACGGCCTGGTCCAAGAATGGAGCAACAGGTTGTGCTGCCAGACCATTTTAATGACAGCACCAAATGTGTCCATTCAGGAACCTATATTGACGAAAATGTCGGAGCTGTTGGGACGCCAATATTTCAAAGTAGTACTTTTCTTTTTTCGAGTCATACTTATGAATCCTTTTTTCAAGGTATATCGCGAGATACGCCTATTTATACCCGGTACGGCAATCCCTCGCAGTGGGCTGTGCAAGAAAAAATCGCGGCACTTGAGGGGGCGGAAAGCTGCGCTGTTTTTGCATCAGGTATGGCCGCTATCAGTACCGCATTAATTGCATTGACTAATCGTGGTGGCAGCATCATTAGCTCGCAGGATGTTTATGGTGGTACGTACAACTTATTGCACCATGATATGCACCAGTTAGGAAGAGAAGTAATTTTTGTCGATCCAACTGACATTGAACAAATTAAAGGTGCAATTAAAGATAATACCCAGGTTTTCTTTTTTGAAACACTTTCCAATCCGCTCGTAAAATCCATTCCTCTGAAAGAAATTGCTCAGTTGGCGAAAGCTAACAATATTTTGTTTGTTGTTGATAACACGTTTCTTACACCCTTCTCGTCCAAGCCGGTATTACACGGTGTGGATTTGGTGATACATAGCTGCACTAAATATATGAATGGGCATTCGGACCTTACTGCAGGATGTGTATCGGGCTCACGCAAATATGTTGATCGAGTGTGGGAGCAAATGCTTCGTTTTGGTGGGCACCTTGATCCGTTGTCTTGCTTTTTGCTGGAGCGTGGACTGAAAACTTTGGCTGTGCGTATGAAGGCTCATACAGAAAATGCCGCTATCCTGGCCAATTATCTTGCCAGCCACCCCAAAGTAAACCATGTATTCCATCCTAATCATGATGCTGTGTCGCAGAAATATATACACGAGTATGCGAATAATGGATTTAGTGGATTGTTTTCCTTTGAAGTCGGGTCGAATGAAAAAGCGCTGCAATTACTTGATGCACTGAACATTGCGGTCTCTGCTACCAGCTTGGGTGGAGTTGAGACATTAATCAGCATGCCGTTCAATACATCGCATAGTACATTGACAGAAAATCAAAGAAAGCAAATAGGGATTAATCCTGGATTAATCCGAATTTCTGTCGGAATTGAGCATATTGATGATCTGCTTGCCGATTTCGAAGCTGCATTAAGCAAGATTTAAGCGGTGGTGTTATGAGAAATGGATTAAATATCGCAGCAATGAGCGAGTTAATTTCTGAAGTCAGAGAGAACGATATTGAGGCGCATCTTTTTTACAAAGTAAGTAGTTGCTTGAATCCAGATGCTCCTGACGATATACGTGTTCTTTCACTTGAGGCCGGATCGGCTCGTGTAGCACGATATTTTTCGATAGCAATGGGAGATAAATACCGAAAAAGTGAATCTCCTTCATATATGGATTATGCGTTAGGGGCATTAGGGAGTTGCGTATTAATTACCTTCGTATTTGGTTGCAGTGCAAAAGGAATAATATTTAATTCAATAGACGCAAAAATTTCTATAACTTCACAGAATGGTGAACTATCGCTTGGCTATTCAATTTGTATTGATTGCGATGGTTCAACTGAAGATATAGTTGATATTTCAAACATGGTAAGCCGATTTAGCCCCAATCATCGTACATTTCAAGATGAAAACTGTATTGATTTTCATATCACTGGTAGTGACGGAGAGGAGTTGTTTACCGTTGATAAATCAACAATAGAACTTACTCCCTGCGTTGAGCTGAAGGTGAAAGATTCTGAGGCGAGATTAAGTTGGCTGCACGGTACCCAATATTTAATGAAGTTGAAGTCCAATAATTGGCAGGACTTTCTATTTAAAGTAGATCAGCCAAAACAATATATAGGGTATGACTACGGCCCCAATCCACAGGAAATATTGCTTGCATCAATTTTGCAGGAAGTGAAGGAAAATCTTTTATTAAGCACAGAAGGAAATATTCAGGTAAATGGGCATGTCAATATTAAAGGAATTTTAGGCGTGGACTCCACTGTAGAGCCAAAAATGGATAGGGTAAAAATATCTATTGTAGATAAAAATATTAGTATTTTAGATATCAAGAGTTGCTTAAAAGAAGCATTAGCAAAATCTGTGTTAATACCTATCTTCATAAATCAAAACAAAATAGTTGTTTCTGTATGTAGAAATGATAGTGTTATTAATAGTTACATCAGCCCCCAAAAGAAAGCAGATCAAATGTAACGACTGGATGTACATAAGGAAATTAATAAATTATAAATATGAATGAAAATAATGTATTAGGGAAAACGGAAATAGGCCAGGGTTCTCTCATTAAAATCAGACAAACTCCGCTTCAACAGGCCTATCAAATAGGATCAGCAGGTTTGTGCGAATTTTCATGTCCTGCCTATTTTTTCCAGGAATATGTTGTCGACACTTTAGATGTTGCGCGTCTTCGTTTTATTGTTGAGAGAATTGTTGAGAGAAATGAGGCGTTGCAGTCGGTTTCTTTCGGGGCGTTTGGCCTACCCACGGATAGTTCTATTGTCAAAAAATGCTTTGACTTTATTCAGTCCAGCGAAATGTCTCCTTCTGAATTTTCTCTCTTCTATAAAGAAAAAACAGCTCAAATCAAGCGAGATTGGATTAGTTATCAAAAGCTCTACATTCACGTATGTTTTAACAAGCAATACTATGTTTCAGTTTTATATCATTTATCTGCTTGTGATGCGGCTTCGGTTGTATTAATACAAAATTATCTTAGGGATCTTTACGTAGATCCAGATTATACGGTAAAGATCTCCAGTTATGAGGCATATATTGCTGAGCTTTATAGGATCAGGGAATCCGAAATTTTTCTGAAAGCAAAGGCATTTTGGCAGAAAAAAATTCCTGACTTATCTCCGGCACCGCAACTACCTTATACCCTTCTACATAATGAAACAAAAACATCACGATTCCAGCGATTAACCCATACGATTTCCGAGGAAAAATACCAGTCACTTCACAAGGTAAGTATTGCTAATGGCTTATCTATAAACTCCCTGTTATTCACTGTTTATTGTGATGTGTTGCGAGCTTGGTCGCAGAATAAAAACTTTACAATTAACGTAATGATTGGCAGGCGAGAATTGTCTGATGCGTTTCATTATGAAGGAATTGGAAATTGCAGTTCTACTCTGCTGATGGAGTCAAAATATAGTACAGCATCGTTAATACAGCGAGCGCGGGTAAATTATGTTGAGTCTTTAGTTTGTTACAATTTTTTAAATTATACCGGTGTTGAGGTTATTCGAGACTATGCAGATCATCACAATTTGAATGTAACCACACCTATAATGCCCGTTGTTTTTGCTAGCCTTATTGGCGTTGATCCAAAGCGAAATGGATTCGTGATTCCCATTTCATCATGGCGACATACCCGGTCCACACTGTCCACACCCCAGGTATTTTTAGATCATCAGGTATATGATGATAAACAAGGTTTAACTTATACATGGGATTTTGTTGAAACTGTATTTCCAACCGGTCTTGTTGAAACTATGTTTGGGTTATATAACACGCTAATAGATTTCATAGCGAGTACACCGGATGTTGTTGAAAAAGAAAGTGACCGTCAATACAAAGATTTTTTTATTCCCAAGCATGATTATTTGCCTACCACTTCGAATCGTTGTGGGAAAATGCTTCACGACAATATTTATAAAGCATTTGAGCGATACCCCAATCATCCGGCAATACAATCCGATGAACTTAGCATAACTTTTTCCGAGTTGGAGCGCTTGGTTGGTAAGGCTGGTTGTTATTTGCGTAATGAGGGTGTTACACAAGGAAAGGTTGTTGCCATATTAAGTGATACGGGGTACATGCAAATCGTTGCTGTGTTAGCCATTTTAACTATTGGTTGCACATACCTTCCTATCGATAAACGAACTCCACAATCTCGCATTGAAAAAATCCTGGCAAGGTCTGATTGCCACTACATAATTAGTGACAGTGAAATGGAATTTATTGCAACTAAACTTTTATTGATGAGCAGCGCCTTTAACTATCCATTGGATCAAATAATCCAACCAATAAAGGTAGACATTACTGAGCCTGCTTATATTATTTTTACATCTGGCTCTACAGGTGAGCCCAAAGGTGTATCGATATCACATGAATCTGCGGTAAATACAATTGATGATGTCAGTCAAAAATTTAAAATTACCAACGCGACGAAGGCAATCGCATTATCAGCGTTAGGTTTTGATTTGTCTGTATATGACATATTTGGTGTGCTCGGTGCGGGTGGCACATTAGTTTATCCGAAAGCCAGTTTATATCCTGATCCAGGCTTGTGGTTGGCAGCAGTGAAGAGATTTGGGGTAACGCTGTGGAATTCTGTTCCTACTTATATGGAAATGCTAATTCGCCTGGGGGGAATAGGTGAGTTAACTTCATTAAAAACGATAATGCTAAGTGGGGACTGGGTTAAGAAAGATCTAGTTGACACCATCCATAGCAGGTTACCCGAAGTGAACATCGTTGCCATGGGAGGTGCGACTGAAGCCTCCATTTGGTCCAATTATTTTCTTGCCACGCAAACTGCCTATAACTCGGTGTACGTTCCCTATGGTTATCCTCTGGCTAATCAATATCTTTGCATACTTGATGAAGCGTTGAATGAATGTTTTCTTTGGAAAGAGGGGGATATATATATAGGCGGTAGCGGATTAGCTATTGGGTATGTCAATGATCGTGAGAAAACGAATGCCGCTTTTATTATCCATCCAAAAACGCAGCAGCGGCTCTATAAAACCGGTGACCGCGGTTGTTATATGCATGATCGCGGTATTCAGTTCCTCGGTAGAAAGGATTTCCAAATTAAGATCCGTGGCTACAGGATTGAATTGGGTGAAATTGATAGCATTGCAGAAAGTCACCACTCGGTAAGCTCGGCGATAGCTTTCGTAGTTCATAAAGGGGATAAAAATGCTTTTATTGTCTTGGGTGTTTTGGCAAAAGATAATGCTGATTTAAACCAGATTCTTGCTTATGTTTCATCTCATCTTCCGGATTATATGCACCCAAAATGCATCTGCAAAATAGACAAAATACCCACAACTGCGAATGGAAAAATAGACCGGGATTTTCTAGCGTCATCATATGTCACCGCTGTTACAGATACGCCTTTGTTAGCTTTACCTAAAAATGCATGTGAAGCTGCAATATACGAGATCTGGCAATCTATTCTTCACATTAATAATTTTTCTACTACAGATCGTTTTTTTGATATTGGTGGAAACTCTGTAGCGGCAATAGATCTTATCGTCGAAATGGAAAAAGTGTTCAGTAGAAAGTTTCCCGCTGAGATAGTGTTTCAGCATCAAACGATAACTGAGCTGGCAGTAGCCATCGAAGAAAATTACAAAGAGAAGGTTTGTAAGCAACTAAGCCGCGGAGAGAGAGGCAGCATTATTTTACTTCCACCTGTAAGTGGCAATCTTTTATGTTACGAGACAGTTCTCCATCATTTTAATGGTTTTAATGTATATGGTCTCTCATTAACACAAGAATACTTGGCTGAACTCAGTGGTACTGAAACAATAGAAAAAATTATAGAAATTTTTTCGAAGGCAGTAATTGATGAAATTTTTATAAAGCGCACGATACTCTGTGGATGGTCGATGGGCGGGACATTGGCTTATGGCATGTCATCTGTGCTTGAACGGTTTGGCATCGAAGTGTCATGTATCCATATGGTTGACTCATATATTGGTAAGCCAGCTGCAATGAGGTTAAATGAAGACGCTTTCATTAATCTGTTTTTTAGCGACATTTTAAACAGCAATAATTTGCAAAGCATTGGGCATGATGGTGATGTTAATACGAGAAAATATATATTGGAAAATAATAAGCAATTAGGTGTTTTCTATGAAAATTTCAAAAAAAATTATCT
This sequence comes from Cellvibrionaceae bacterium, assembly GCA_021151825.1. Lineage (GTDB taxonomy): Bacteria > Pseudomonadota > Gammaproteobacteria > Pseudomonadales > Cellvibrionaceae > Cellvibrio. The sequence continues at coordinate 378,514 of JAGKWQ010000001.1, read as the reverse complement.
TATCTTATTAAATTCTACTGCATGTGAAATTTCTTATCCTGGAGCAGTCAATTTTTATCAGGCAGACCAGAGCCTGGGTGGGTTTCCTGGGCTTCGCCAATTGCCTGAGGTTATTAAATTAAGTTCGGATGCGATAACCGCATATCCCGGTGAGAGCCATTTTTCCATTTTTGAACTGGCTTTTCGAGATATAGGGAGAAAGATAAACGCTAACAATTCTGCGGGGGCAATTACAGTTCAAGCAGAAAAAATTATTATGTAGGTTTTCGTTTTGAATGTGAATGGTACTAAAGGAGACTAAATGAATATTGATGAAATGATCGAGCTGTTGCGTAGAATAAAGGGCGATTTGATAGATGCATCATCTATTACGCTAGAGTCACACCTGGTTGGGGACCTGAGGCTTTCCTCTATGCAATTGGTGAGTTTTATTGTTTTATGTGAGAGTAAATATGAAGTTGAGTTACTTTCAGATACCGAGTTGCTTTCCAAAATATTTACCTTGGGCGACGCTATCGATTTGATTTCTACTCAGTCTGTTAAATTAACGTAACTGGTAAACATGCACATGAAAATAATAGATGGGCATACTCATATAAATTCCAGCCGATTTATTCCGGCGGAGTTTATCCAGGGGGTTGCCCATAATATGCTTGCTGATAGTTTGCAAAAATTTGATAGAGCTAAAATCAATGCCTTATCCACAATAATACATAGTCAAATGAAAGATCATTATGGTGATCAACTCGTCACTGATATGGATTCGGCAAATGTATCGAAATCTGTTTTATTAGTCCCTGATTTTTCATATGTATTCAATAGTGCTGATTCCATTGATTCGCTAGCAAAGGCTCATTATGAAATATGCCGGCGGCATGAGAATCGATTTATTGTCTTCATAGGTGTCGATCCACGACATGGTTCACAAGCCATTCTGTCATTTAAGCGCGGAATCTTTGATTATGGATTTAAAGGCTTGAAGTTATATCCTCCATGCGGATATTCCTCAAGTGACCCTTCGCTCTATCCATTTTATGAACTTTGTGCGGAACACAATATCCCTGTGTTACTTCACACTGGCCCAACATCACCACAATTAACATTTAGATATGCAGATCCCTTTGATGTTGATGATGCCGCCCGACTATTTCCAAGCGTTAATTTTATATTAGCGCATGGGGGAATCGTGAATGTCGATGCTGCTGTGCAGCAATGTCAATTTCGGCCCAATGTATATCTGGATATTTCGGGGTTTTCGTCAATGAGTGGAGCCGAAGGTTGGGTTGGTCACCTGACACATCTTTTCTCCAGAGGAATTAATCACAAAATAATATTTGGTACTGATTGGCCCTTGTCTTCGATGACAGAAACCTATACCAGTCAGCTCACAAAGTTTGTTGCGCAAGACGGTGTTATGAAAAATTGCCTGGATCTTGAAAAAGAGAAAATTATGTACAAAAACATTTCTAAACTTGTCGGGGAAACTGCGAACTAAGGGTCATATAGAATGGATAGGGATGAAATAATCACAATAGTTAAAAAAGTTGCCAATTCCGTTTCAGCAGAAACTGCTCCTATCGTGGACCAGGACGGTCGTTTTCCATTTGAGACGTTTTCTGAATTAAAGAAACATAAAATACTTTCTGCTCCTATTGATGAGGCATTGGGGGGCTTTGGCGCAACTCTTGCCGTTCAGGCAGAAATATGTTCGGTATTAGCTGGCAAGTGCGGTTCAAGCGGACTAATTCTGGCTATGCACTTCGCTCAAATTGAATGTATAAAACGTAATACATTCGATAATGAATACTTTCACAATTTTCAACGCAACATTGCACATCATCAATGGTTAATTTCTTCCATCGCATCAGAGGTAGGGACTTTCGGAAACGCCAGAATAAGTCGTTGTGCGTTACATTATGAAGAGGGGCGCATCTCCCTGATAAAGCAAGCAACCACCGCATCTTACGCGGAGTATGCAGATGCTTTCCTTGTCACATCTCGGAAAAATGAAAGTGCTGACGAAAGTGATCAGGTGCTGGTTTTATTTACAAAAGAAAACTCTACGCTCATCCCATTAGATAAATGGGACACCCTTGGTATGCGTGGAACCGTTAGCCCTGCTTATCAGTTTCAAGCTTACGCGGATAAACAGCAGTTATTTCCGGAAAGCTATGCAGTTATTTCATCAAACACTGTCGTTCCTTTTGCTCATGTACTCTGGGCAGCCGTTTGGCAAGGTATAGCCAAAGATGCGGTACATAAAGTGAATCTGTTGGCAAAGAAAAAATGGAATTCTGGCAGTGGCATGAATTATTCCGATGAGCGAGTGGGGGCAATTAATACAAAATATCGAAATCTGCAATCCATGTGCAGCCATTACGCGTTACGTGTGGACAGCGCAGCTTTTATACCCCGTGCGATTTCTGACAAAGGGTATTTCGACTGGGCTATTGAATATAACGCACTGAAAGTTAATGCGTCCTATCTGGCACACGAAATAATTCACGAAGCACTCCAATTTCTGGGAGTTCAGGGTTACAAAAATAATTCTGAACTCAGTATCTCCCGCAATTACCGGGATATATGTTCCGCCACCTTAATGGTACCCAATCACGGGTTGGAACTAATCAATTCGCAATTAAGTGCAAGCTTTGGAATATGAAATTTTTATTTTAATTCACTAACCAATGCAAGGTTTTTAAAAAATTTAAATGAAATTTGATAATTTATTGGAAAATATAGAGAAAAATTCTAAAAGTGAAATTCACTATAGAACTTCTAATAATAGCATTGCAAAGAAAAGCTTTGCAGAGTTTCTATTTGATGTTGAGTCACTTGCGCAGAAAATAACGACTTTGGGGTTTGGTGCGGGTGACATTATTGGCCTTCAGGCTAAAAACAGCTATGAATGGACTGTGCTTGATATAGCCACTCTAAAGCTTGGTATCGTGCTTCAGGTGTACCCTGAGGAAATGGTTGTTAGCTGCCAGAATGTAGGCCTTAAAGCTTTTGTTACCGACCGTGGTGAGCCAGGCAGTTTTAATTTAACTTTTGACTGGTGTTCTGTCGGTACCGCAGTTGGTATCAACATTCCCTCAAATGTTCCCAGGACAAAAGATAAAGATGTTCTTTCCCGTGTCTATTCGTCAGGTACCACTGGCATACCCAAGGGAATTGAAATTAGTTGCCGAGGTGTGGAAAGTCTAATAACAACAATACACGAGTGCTATGACATCACTGAAAAGGATACCCACATAATATTTTTACCCTTTAGTAACTTTCAGCAACGAATGTCAGTTTATGGTTGCTTGAGTTCGGGTGTTTCCTTTTTTATATCAAATTTAAACACCGCTATCCAGGATATAAAAAATTTTGGACCCAGTTTTATTATATGTCCGCCAATATTTTATGAGATTTTTTTACTTGTACATATTGCACCTGCAGATATTGGCAATGCACGGCAACTTATACGTGCGGGCTTGGGTGGAAATATAAGAATCATGATTACAGGTATGGCACCAATCAAACGGTCGATATTGAACCGATATTCTGAACTTGAATTACCTATTTACGAAGTCTATGGCACAACCGAAATTGGGATGATTGCGCTCAATATACCCAAGGCTAATCTCTACGGCTCAGTAGGTAAACCTATAGAGCTTGACAGTGTATGCCTGGGTAATGATAACGAGATCATTGTAAAAAAAACCTGGCCGCTTTCTCGTAAATACTTTGATGCTGGAAATGGCATGGAAGATGAATTGACATCAATATCTTCTGGAATATTAACGGGCGATTTGGGTTACCTGCAAGATGGGTATTTATTTTTAACAGGTAGAAAAAAGGATGTGATTATCACCAGTGGCGGTTATAAATTTAATCCTTTTGAGCATGAGAAAACTCTACTTGAAATCCCACATCTGCTTGGATGCATGGTGCTAAACGATCATGAGGAGGATATAGCCGCTTTGTTGGTATTGCCGCAAGGTGAAAATGATCAGCTGATTGGCCTTATCAAAGAAAAAATTAAAACGATAAATCAAAACTCGATCTCACAAAAGAGAATAATCAATATATACGCTACCCATAGCCGCTTTGAAGACAATCTACATTTTATGACAAGGAATATGAAACTAAACCGTTCAGCCATAAGAGATAGTTTTCTGAGCGCTTTATACGAAAAGGAAGTCCGGGGTGAAGACTCTGGATATTGGAAAATTTAAGCCCGGCAGCTAAGGCTGTTGGCTTGCCTCGATAGGAAATCTAATGAACCATTTAGGTATGAATGAAAGTTTTATCCCGGATGAGTGCTTAACTCTTTCTCTCCGTATTGTGCATATTACCGATGGTTTTATTGACGGAAACTTCCATAAGGCTGCACGCAGTGGAAAAATGAGTCTGGATACTTATGCAACTTCAATGCTGATTAACATGAGTATCGCTGATGCCCTTGTAACCAGGTGGAATGATTTGATAAGTGATGAGGTTGCGGGTATAGCTGGCTATCATCAAAATGCAATTTCAGCTCTTATCAAAAATATTGATAATGCGCGATGTGCGCTTGAGCTAATCAATACTTCTAAAAAAAAATCTGATCTTTTTGATGTGCGCAATATTTTTCGTGAATTAGAGCTTATAAAAAGAAACAGCGAAGTAACTCTGTATTTTACGTATTTTTATGAAAGGTTAATCAATTTTATACATGAGTTAACTGGCGGTATTAGAGTTAGGTCTTCCCTTTTGCCCATGCAAAGAAGTTTTTATGATGATTGGCAAAGGCTGCCCGAAGTAAGTGGATCTCTGGTTAAAAACGTTGCTGCTGCAGACATGGACACATGTGATGAGTTTTTTAAAAAATTAATAGTAGTTATGGACTCCATTGTATTACCAATTGAAGTAGATGATTCAGATCTTTATTTGCCCAGACAGGTTTTTCAAAAAAATGAAGATATAAAAATACCAGAAGATTTAAAAACTATTCCCGGGATCGTGCGCGATTTGCAATTGGAAGAAACCGCTCATGCTGAAAAGCCTATTTATGATTGGGATATGACACATAAAGATTCTGTGAAGTGGTATCACGAAAAAAGTGCAATTGTATTTAAACCACTTGAACCGAAGTTCAACGCTATTTCCCTGGGAGCCTTCAAGGTCAGATGGCAGAAAGGGGAACATTCAACAATTACTGAAGGAAACCAATTACGCCAATTGCTTGAAACAGCGGCAGCAGAAATAGGCATATCGATGTTAGGGATTGCCAAACTCGATGAAAAATATAATTGCCAGCAACATAAAGACCTTGCCGTTGGTGACTGCGTTATTGTGTGTGTATTGGAGCAAAGTTATGAGGCTGTACATGAAATTCCGTGCTGGAGTTCTGAGCGTGCTGCACAGGAATGTACGTTAGCGTTGCAACAAAAAAATATTGAACTTTGTAAATTTATTCGAACATTGGGGTTTGATGCGATGGCAAATCCCAGGTGGTTATCCATACCATACGCCGTAGATGCAGGGCTTGGCCAGCTTGGATTGAATGGTCAACTGCTAACGCCGAGATTTGGATCGAGATGCAGGATAGAAATAATTTCAACCAACATGCCACTGGATATTGATAGCCCGAAAGATTTCGGAGTGGAGAAAATATGTGATGCTTGCCAGGTTTGCGCACGAAGATGCCCTCCAGGGGCAATACCGATAAAGAAAAAATATTATCGTGGAGTTTTTAAAGCCAAGTTAAATACAGCGCGATGTTTTCCCACTGTAGCGCAGGCAGAGGGCTGTGCAATTTGTTTAAAAGTTTGCCCTATACAGCGATTTGGGTTGAAGGCTGTAATTGATGAGTGGGAAAAAAATAAGCGTATTTTGGGCAAAGGAACCGACGAGCTTGAAGCATATACCTTTGTTGATGGCCATTATTATAGAAAAAATGAAAGACCTAAAGTATCTACTGAATTCATCGCACCTGAAGGGTTGATGTTTGATCCTTTAAAATGGCGGCCGGATTAACTATTCCAGGCTTAAAATCTCTTTAAATTGTAATTTTTTATCCCAGTTGATTTCACAATTGCAGTTATATTGAAAAATTCAAGGTTGATATATGAAGAAATATCTTATTAAAGATGGTTGGGTAGTAGACGGAACAGGTAGTGCTGCATTTAAAGCGGATATCTTAGTTGTTGGAAAGAAAATCGAAGCTATTGGTAATATCCTGGATGATGATGCGGAGGTTATTGATGCTGCGAATTATGTAGTTTGTCCAGGATTTATAGAGCTTCATACCCATTATGACGTTCATCTTCATTGGGACAAATATGCAACGCCCGCTCCGGAGCATGGCGTTACTACGGTTATCACTGGAAACTGCTCGATAAGCCTGGCACCGGTTAAAGACGATGGCAAAAGCAAGTTGGTGAGGATGTTTAAAAGAATTGAAGATATTGATCCCAATTTTTTTCATCAAGCCGTTCCGTTTAATTGGAATAGCTTTCCAGATTATGTGCGTTCCTTCTCGAATAACATCGCTATTAATGTTGGCCCATTAATCGGGCATACCACTCTCAGGCATTATGTAATGGGCGAGGCAGCTCAAGAAAGAGCGGCAACTCCAGCAGAACTGGATCGGCTTTGTTCGGAGCTGCGCGGCTCCATTTTGGGCGGGGGGTTTGGTTTATCAATGAGCTACGACCATATTAAAGATGAAAATAATCTTGCCGTTGCTAGCAGCTTTGCCTCCGTCGAAGAAAGAGTTTTGCTGGCCAAAGTTGTTGCCGAATGTGGAAGATCCATGATCCAGTGTTCAATTAATCCTTTAAATTCTGAATTAAGAAAAAAACAACTTCGTGAATTAGCAGATATCTCCATTGCTTCCGGCATTAAAATAATGGTTCTCGGTGTTATGGAAAATCCCATAATAAAGGATCAGTGGGCGGATGATCTAAAGCATATTGAAGAACTCAATTCACAAGGGGCCAAGCTATTTTATGAAACACAAGTTAGGCCTTTAGATATCAATTTTAAATTGAGTAAGAATTGGATTGTGGCTTTTTATTTGCCGACATGGGCAAATATTATGAAATTGCCCATAAGTGATAGAATTTTAAAATTCAAAGATGAAAATTTGCGCCAACAATTACATGAAGAGATGAGCTTTTTTTCGGCGCTGATGGAAAAGACTTATGTTATAAAATCGATTTCTTCTGATAATAAAAAATATGAAAACCAATCTTTGCTGGCTATTTCTGAAAGTGAAAATAAAACATTAACAGATGCGTTGCTGGATATCAGCCTGAGAGATAACCTCGAAACGGTGTTTCAATGGAAAGATGCAGTGCATGCAAACAGAGACATTGTATCGCAATTGTTGCTTAGCCCTTTTACCAAAATATCCGGCAGCGATGCTGGTGCTCATGTTAATCAATTTTCAGGTGAGGGAGATTCAACCTACCTCTTGGAAAAGTTTGTAAAAGCCGATAAAAAAATAACATTAGAGCAGGCGATACGTCTATTGACCAGCGATATAGCGGATGAATTTGGTATAGAAGGCAGAGGTCGGTTATACCCTGGCGCCTATGCCGATATCGTTATTTTTGATTCCGGCAAAATCAAGCGTAAGGATGAGACATTTATCTACGATATCCCCGGTGGAGAGGGGCGTTATTATCGTGCATCAGAGGGGGTTGAGACTGTTTTTGTAAATGGCGAAATTGTTTTTCAGTATGGAAAATATGCAGACATATGTTTGGGGATGACAGTTTAACCACGTAGATAGTTGTTTATTTAGTATCGGAAATATTTTAAAAAACCAAAGGATATGTATGAACGCCAAAATTCATAGTATTTCCACCCGCGTAGAGAATAACTTCTGTAGATATTACGATGATGGACGGGTTAAGTGCAGTGATAATATTGATGTGCATGAAGGGCTGAAGAAATTTTACGGCACGTTATATGGTGCACAGCGTAGCTATTTACTTAGCTCTACGTTAGCCAAAACTGACAACCCATATAAATATTATTATGTGGAAATGCAGGGCAATGTGGTTGCAGCTGCGAGGTTTTCCGGTTGTCCATTCGAATCGCAATTCTATTTCAAAAACATCTCATTCAATGAAAACTATATAGAAATTGGCCGATTGGGAATGCTTGATTCTGCGCGGATATATCTGGCTGCAACGCTAGTCGTTATTTATGGTGTGAAGGAGGCGTCTGCATTGGGGGCGCAAGGTGTATATGCTCTTGTCAGGATTGAGGATCGTAATTTGTATTTGCGTTATGGCCTTGAACAATGTAGCGAAGAGATTGTTATTAAAGATCGGGCGCAAGGCCGTTATGTAGTTGTATCTGCTCCCTGCGAGAAGCTGATAGAAAGCACCGAGGACGTTGTAAAACGTGTGGCAAAGTTACAACAAAAATTTGAAAATAAAATTTCATAGGACAATAGTATGCAACATGAAAGTTTTAATAAATTAAATTTCGCCCTGAAAAAGCTATGGGACAGAGAGTTGAGCCGTTCGAAATTTATTAATTTTATCGAAAATAATCAGGTCCCAAAACATCTCTATGCACAATATTTAATAGAGACTTATCATTACACACAGCACAATGCCCTTAATCAAGCTTTGGTGGGGGCAAGGATGGATATCAATAATTTTTCCTACCAGCGCTTCTGCTTCCACCATGCTGAAGAGGAGGTTGGGCATCAAATGATGGCGCTTAATGATATCAATAATATGGGGTACCGTTTCGATGAGAATGAGCTTCCTAAAGCGCTGCCACAAACCACTGTGCTAATTGCTTACTTGTATTGGATATCGACACAAGGCAATCCTATACAGCGGCTTGGATACAGTTTTTGGGCTGAAAATTGTTATTCATATATTGCGCCTATTTTGAAAAAAGTCAGAACAGATCTTGATCTCGCGGATAAGCATATGACTTTCTTTGTGGCGCACGCAGAAATCGATTCAGATCATTCTGCTGAAGTTGAGAGAATGATTAAAAAAGTATGCTTAACAGAACAGGATTCCAGGGATCTTAGTGAAGTAATGGAAACGTCGCTGGTTTTGACCGTTAATATGATGGATGCAGTATTTGAGGACTATCAAGCATTTAGGGCCGGCCATTCCGATAGGGGTACGTTATTGGAGGCCAGGTTAAATGGCTAACGGAAATTTTTTTGATAATCTGAATTATTCGTTGGGCGATGAAGATTCGCGCGTGGAATATTCCATCCTTCCCTCCAATAGCAATGTCGTGCTTTCTGTCGCAGGCAGTGGTGGGCGATGTATTCCGCTACTTGCCAAGAGCCCCGAAAAGCTCATTTGCGTTGATATATCTTTGCCACAACTCGAGCTTACCAAGCTTCGTTTTCACGCACTGGAGATTCTCGATCACGCCGATTACTTAAAGCTACTGGGGTATGTTGATTGCACAAGTGAGGAGAGGCTCGATATTTTATCAAAAATAGACGTGAGCAATATTGATCGCCGCTTTATTGAAAGCCTTCAGCGGCGCATTGGCAATGGTGAAGCACTGATTTATTTTGGTGGATTTGAGCGGATGCTGATGACTTTGAATAAAGTTATAAGGTTTGTCCTGGGTGATTCAGTTAACGATTTTTTAAAAGCGGATGATCTAAGTCAACAGCTGGATTTCTATAAATATCAATTTCCAAGAATGCGCTGGAAACTGATAATGGCAGTGTTAGGTAATAGCACCTTGTTTAATACTGTTTTATATAAAGGCCGGTTTCCTGCGAAAAATATTGATAAGTCATACTATAAAATTTATAAGGATATATTTGACCATCTGTTCAGCAATATTTTGGTAAAGCAATCTTTTTTTGTTAATTTGGTTTTGTGGGGGCAGTTAAAAGGTAACGCATCCTTTCCTATAGAGTGTGACCCCGAAATTTATGCCCTTGCCAAGAGGGCCTTAGGAACGACTGAAATTCAGTTTCTTAATAGTGATGTGTATAAAGTGGCGGCCAGCCAAAAATCATTAGGATTTATTTCGTTGTCAGATATACCTTCATTCGAAATCAATCAACCTGAAACATATTTACAGAGATTAAGGCCATCAATGACGGAAGGAGGCATTGTTGTATCAAGAGGGCATGTGAGATTAATTGATCCTGATCTTCTTGGGTTTAGCGATATTTCACACTTTTTCTCGGGACTGTTTGCCCAGGAAACAACAGGTTTATGGAACATCAGGGTTTTTCAAAACCATTAGTCAATCCAGGAGATATAAAAATGGAAACGTTGCAGCTGGATATTTGTTCTGATTTCCAAAGATTAAAGGCTGAGGCTTTGGTTCGTGTTGCCAAATGCGAAAAAATCAAAGCAGGATTTGACACTGAAAAACATGTTGGCTGGACTAATACTTCGGTTTATTCACGGCAAGATAATGCAAATAATTTTTACGAGTTGAGTGAATATATTAACCGGTTGGGGATTGATGTAGTAACTGCGCGATTTATGATTCTTGAACCGGGCGGCATAATCCAACGGCATACTGATTCATTTTTGGAAAATGAGATTGCCCGTTTGCATTTGCCTATACAGACAAATCCAAATGCGAAGTTATATATTAATCATACTGATGCAAGTTGGCCGGAAGGGGAGTTATGGTATGGTGATTTCCGGCTTCCGCATTGGGGGGAGAATAATGGTGATACCGAGAGAATCCATTTAGTTATTGATGCCATTGTTGATGATTCTCTGCGGCGAATTTTTGGTGGTGCCGCTAACCAGATTTTCGGTGCCGCTAACAGTCATCAATTGGCACAAGTTAACCAATATTCGGTGAGTTTTATCTTGCCATCCGGATTGTTAATTGAACGTTTATTTGATGCTCCCCTTACAAAGGATGTATTGGCTAGTATTAAACCTTTTCATGGTAAGTTGTATTTATTTCTGGATGAATCGCCGTTCCTGGCGGTATCAGTCATATCCAACAATCGATTATCAATTGAAGGGCTGCCCCTCGATTTGATGTTGGAATACGATTTTGAATTGGGCAATGCACCCACCATCGTTCTCAAATTAGAAACTGGTGATTTACATTTAGCTGTAGTGCTTCCGAAAATGTAGCCATATCTTCTTTATAGCGCTTTGCTGTGACGCGAACAAACAATAATTAATGTTGCACTAACTGAAGGTAGCCATTATTTTCAATATTATTTTTTCACAATAAATCATGTGGCGATTTCTTCCAGCGCTTTGTTAACGTGAATTATTGTTGTGTCATAAAGAGGGGTTGTTGTATCGGATTGTTTTATCAACATATTTATTTCGGTACACCCCAATATTATTGCTTCTGCTCCATATCTGGAGAGTTGCTTGATAATCCTCAGGTATTCTGCTTTTGAATTGGGCTGGATTTTACCAAGGCATAATTCATTGTAGATAATTGCGTGAATTATTTCCCTGTCTGTTATATCTGGCACAATTACCTTGATGTTGTGCTTTTCTTGAAGTCGGCCTTTATAAAAATCCTGCTCCATTGTGAAATTCGTACCAAGCAGGCCTACGGTCTTGATGCCATTTTTAATTAGCACTTCAGCGGTCGTATCAGCAATATGGAGAATGGGAATTTTTATTGCCTGACTAATCTGGGGCTCCACTTTATGCATTGTGTTTGTACAAATAAGCAGGAAATCTGCCCCGGCTGCCTCAATCTTTTTTGCTGCCTCTGACAATATGAGTGCTGCGTCGTCCCATTTTCCCTGGCGCTGCAATTTTTCAATTGGTTCAAAATCGACACTAAACATTACAATTTTTGCGGAATGAAAACCACCAAGTTTGCTTCTGATGCCTTCATTTAACGCTTTGTAATATCCCATGGTACTTTCCCAGCTCATCCCTCCTAATAGGCCTACTGTTTTCATTTTGCACGTTCCTTTTTATATTCACTATCTTAATGTTGACATACTTAAAAATTAACTCAATTGGCCGCTCTTTACAAAGCAATTGTTTTGATGGCGTTAACGTTGACTATTCAGAGGAAGATCAGAGCTCTGATAAAAATGAACTCGGACAACAGGCTGAGTAAAAGAGCTATTTTGAATTTTTTTGTATTAAGCAATCTCGGAAATCGCAAAGAATACTCAATATTCCTGATGCCTTGAACTGGTCATTGCTGCATCAGGAGCTGTGTGAAAACGTATGAGAGCCAATTCAGGACGCTCTCGTGCGCATTGCTACGCACAGTCATAACATAACTGAAGGCAGCGTCAGTGAGGTGAAATCTGTATAAACAAAAAAGCCACTAAAGTCAGTGGCTTGATTGGAATTTTTAATGGTTTGTGAAATTCGGGGATGTGTTGTGAAATAAAATATTTACACTAGACGTTAAACAAGAAATGCATTACATCTCCATCTTGTACTACATATTCCTTCCCTTCTTTGCGGGATTTTCCTGCGGTTTTTGCACCTTGTTCGCCTTTGTATTGGACGAAGTCGTCATAAGCGATAGTTTCTGCACGAATAAAACCTTTTTCAAAATCAGTGTGGATTACGCCAGCGGCTTGCGGTGCTGTTGCTCCAACAGGAATGGTCCAGGCGCGAACTTCTTTTACGCCGGCGGTGAAGTAGGTTTGCAGGCCCAGTAATTGATAACCAGCGCGGATTACGCGATTGAGGCCGGGTTCTTCCATGCCCATTTCATCGAGGAATTCTTTTTTGTCGTCGCCTTCGAGTTCGGCGATGTCGGCTTCGAGTTTGTTGCAAATCGGCACTACGATGGATTTTTCTTCCGCGGCGATTTTGCGCACTACATCCAGGTGCGGATTGTTTTCAAAACCATCTTCGGCCACGTTGGCGATGTACATGGTGGGTTTGAGGGTGAGCAAATTAATTTCTTTGAGTAGTGCAGCTTCGTCTTTATCCAGCGGAAAAGAGCGCAGTGGTTTTGCTTCGTTTAAATGCGGTTGGATTTTTTCTAACAGCGCTTTGATGGCGATGGCGTGTTTGTCGCCGCCTTTGGCGGATTTGGCGTAGCGGTTGATGGCTTTGTCTACAGCTTCCAGATCGGCAAGTGCGAGTTCGGTGTTGATGACTTCGATATCAGCAGCGGGGTTTACGCCGTTGGCGACATGGATGACATTGTCATCGTCAAAGCAGCGCACAACGTGGGCGATGGCGTCGGTCTCGCGGATGTTGGCGAGGAATTTGTTACCGAGACCTTCACCTTTGGAAGCACCGGCGACGATGCCGGCGATGTCGATAAATTCCATGGTGGTAGCGATGACACGCTCGGGTTTTACGATTTCGGCGAGTTTGTCCTGGCGTGGATCGGGTACGGTCACGATACCGGCGTTGGGCTCAATGGTGCAGAAAGGAAAGTTTTCCGCGCTGATACCGGCGTTGGTCAATGCATTGAACAGTGTTGATTTGCCGACGTTGGGCAGGCCGACGATGCCGCAGTTAAAACCCATGGTGATGTCTCTTTGAGTGAATGTGGTGCCGAGAACAAATACGGAGGCGGCGCGAGGCTGCCCGAAAAAGGGCGGCATTATAGCCGGTTTGGTTGCGGGCGGGGCGATCCTTGCCCCGCGATTCTGCATTTAAGGCGCGCAGCGTTTGATGGTGGGAGCTAACCAGAGGCCGTGATCGCAACGGTTGTTATAACCCGCTTCGGTAGCGAGGGTTAGTTTGGCAGCGCCGTTAAGTGGGACTTTGGTGAACTGGAGATCGCCCGGGCGCATGCGGCCCGAGTTAAATACCGGTTTGCCATCCAGTAGGATTTTGAATTTCATGCCGTCCGAACAGCCGGAGCTGGAGGAGAGTCCCATACCGATTTCGAGGAATTCATCGGCGGGGCTCATATCCATGGTCCATTGGCTATCGCCGTGAACGCCTAATCCTGAGTAAAAGTTTTGATCCGCAATTGGCAATCCACCTTGATAAGCATCGACTTCATTGTTGATGCTGAGTACGCCGTGATCCTGCTTGCCGGTAAAGCGGAACAATTCCAACGGGCGATAGCACGCCTGTACGTCTTGCGGCTTGCGGGTAATTGCGGCGTAGAAGCCGAAAGTCTGGATATCAAAGCTCAACGGCGAGAATTGATGCAGTTCGGATTTATGGGCAACCCAGTAATTGCGATTGATGATGCGGTCTGCGTTGATCCCGAAAGTGATGCGACCAAAGCCATCGACGTTGGCGAAAGGTGAGGTTGGATCGGGAATAATCGCGGTTTTCACGTATTCATGGGGATCGGGCTGTGCGTAGAACAACGCATTGGTGTACACGCTGTGGTTGGTCACAATGAGTGGTTCGTTCTCCGGTGCTTTCGCAATAATGGTTTGCAGGGATTCACCAAAGCCGGGGAAGAAGTTCTCGGTAATTTTCTCGTGCCATGAAGTGAAATAGTGCAGCACAAAAAAACATCCCAACAACAACATGCCGGTTTGGGCGATGCGATTCCAGAGTTGATAACTGCTGAACAACCAGAAACCGCGCGCAGCGAGCCAGAGTGAGGCAATCCAGATCAAGTTGATACGGTTGATATTGGCGGATGTACAAATGGCTGTGAGCAGGGCGCATAGCAACCAGGCCAACATCAGGCGATCTGTCAGGCTTTTTTCGCGCAAGGCAAAGCCGATACCGAGTAACAGAAAGGGGGTAAGAATCCACATCTGCGGGCCCCAGGTCGGGGTGGCATTCCACGGCAATCCGTCATCCTGGCTGGCGAGTAACATGCGCATAACTTCGCGTGCATTTTTGGGAATCTCGCTCCAGCCGTTATCGGCCAATGGCAGGAACATCCCGCTGTAGCGCGCCTCGCTTGGGTATTTGGGAATACTGAACGGACCGAACTCGATATGCCCTGTGCCCATACTGTTATTGAGGATAAACACCATAATCGGCAAGGCGACGATAAATGCAGTCAGTGTGCTGAGTGATAGCCACTTGAGCGGGATTTTGCGTTCGCTGAAAATCAAACTCCACGCGCACAACATAAACAACGGTGCAAAAAAGTAAGCAGTGCCGTAAGCGTAAACGGCGCTGGCGAGAACACCTGAGCCCAGCGCAAGCCAGCGAATATCGTCTTTTGCGCGCACAAAACAATACACGGCGATCAGCACCATTGGCGGTGCTGCGTTGGATTCGAGCGCCCAGCGTGAAGCCATAAAATGCCAGGGGCTGGTGGCGATAATCAGCAGTGCCCAGATTTCCATCTGGCGATCATGGCGTTTGCCGAGACGCCAGAAAATCCACAATCCAATAATTCCCAAAACCGCTGCCGCCATGCGCAGGCTGGTGACATTCAAACCACCAATGGCGATAAAGGGCATTGCAAGGTAAGCGTACAACGCGTTTTGGCCGCTGCCCCAAGCGATGAAGTGCACTGGCCAGCTGACGCCATGGCGATCAATTCCGCCAGTCAATAGCGCCCATGCATCGTAGCCGGATGAAGCTTCGTCCTGATTGAGGCCGCCGGGGAAATCGCTCAACCATAAAATCCGCAAGAGTGCGGCAACAATAAAGAGCACCCAAAGTACAGGAGCGGCGCGCAAGTGATTAGTGATCATGGCGGCCTCCTGCGCGATGTTGCTGCTGTTGCGCTGGCGTGTGTTCTACCGGATCAAGCAGCACGGTAAGCGGTATGGGCGGTGGTGTTTGCGGCTTGCGGGGGTTGTAGAGCTGGTTGAGCCAGTTAGCAATGCGTGGTGTGGAGCGAATTGCTGGCCATTCAACCCAATGCCAAGCCGCGCTCGATAATGCGACAACAACAGGGGTAATCGCGAGCATTAGCAAAACGTGCTGGGATTCAGTGAGCGCAAAGGCGGCATCTTTGCTGAGTACAAAGGTAAATGTGCAATAGAGCACTAATCCGTGCAGTAGATAAATACCGTAACTGATGGCGCTGAGTGCGCGGGCGGGGCGGCAATCGAGCAAGCCAAATAAGTTGGCGCCGCTGGCAACACAGGTAAAGCAGAATCCGAGCAGTACCAGGCGCGTGTAATAGTAACCATCATCAAAGCAGCTATAGGCAATCACAAACCCGGCGGCCACAACCCAATTGATATTCTTGCCGGAAAAATGAGCGCGCAACGGCGAGCGAACCAAGCCGGCAGCAACTCCACCAACGACAAATCCCCACAGCAGTTTGGTGTCCAGCCCCCACCAGAAATAGGTGAGAACAAAGACAGTACCGATTGCTAGCCAGACTCCACTATGGGCTTTGCTTTTGCTACCCAGAACGGCGGCAAGTAATGGCAAACAGCCATAAAAATACCATTCGTAGGGAAGCGTCCAGATGGCACCAGCGGAAATCTGCAATGTGCCGGGCATGGCGTTGATTTCCGGATCGCCCGGGATACTGAATAAAACCCAGCTGGAAATATTGGCCAGTAATTGCCAGGTATCTTCGTATTGGGTGAAGTTGGAGCGGATCGCAATAATGACCAACATGGCGGCGATCAACAGTAAGTACACCGGCGTAAGGCGCATCACCCGGCCACAAAACAAGCGCGGCCAGTCTATTTCTTTATGGCGTGCTTCCAGCAATTTGTAAGTGAATAAGAATCCACTCAGCATAAAAAACAGGGCGATGCTGGCGCGGCCAAAGCTGTCGTAAAGTGTCGATGGGTTGCCGTGCCAGCCCTGGTTATGGCTGTAGTTAAACCAGAATACGCTGTGATGGATAAAAACCATGAGCGCAAGAAAGCCGCGCATGCCATCCAGACTGACAAACTCGTGTTTGTCATTCGCAGAGGTATCGCGAACCAGAAAATATGCCGATGCCAAGGCAATCACTGCAATAAGCAGCGGCGGCAGAATACCGTTAAGTGTAAGTAAAGACATGGTGGGCCGTCCTGGGCAAGGCAGCATTTCCTGCGGTCAATTTTATTATTGTAAGGGGTTGTGCCTTGCGATTCGTTATTGTTTGTTGGAGTAGTGATATGCAGCTACGCATGCTAACAAATTGGCGGATGAAGTTTCGACTGCTGTTTGCAGTATTGATGATTTATGCGCCGTTATTTTTTGGGATCTGTGTGCAGGTTTTTCATAGCTGAATTCCAGTCGCCTTTAATCGCCTCGGGGACGAATTTAACTGCACGGCTAATCGCATCATCAATGAGTTCCTGTTCTGCAGACGGCGCGCGTTTCAGTACAAAATTTGCAACCAACGGGGCGGCTCCCGGATGGCCGATTCCCAAGCGCAAGCGTGGGAAATTCTGGTTATTACCGAGTGCAGCGATAATATCGCGCAAACCATTATGGCCGCCGTGTCCTCCGCCTTGTTTAAAGCGGGCAACACCTGGTGCTAAATCCAGCTCGTCGTGAGCGACAAGAATAGCGGCAGGTGGAATCTTGAAAAAATTGGCCATGGTGCCGACGGATTGGCCGCTGCGGTTCATATAAGTCGTCGGGATGAGTAAACGCAAATCCTGCCCTTGAATGCTGGCACGTGCTGTGAGGCCGAAGTATTTGTTCTCGGGCGCCAGAGATACTCCCAGTGTGCGGGCAAATTCTTCGACAAAATCCTGTCCGGCATTGTGGCGGGTACGGTCATATTCACTGCCAGGGTTACCAAGGCCGACAATCAATTGAATTGCATTGCTCATCTGTACATTCCGGGTTTCTTTTTCAATGGCATGGGTTTTCAAAAACCTGTTTTTAAACGGTGCGCAGTATAAATAAAAAAGGGCGGAGTCCGAAGACACCGCCCTTTTGGCACTCCAGCGAGAATTACGCTTCTTCGCCTTCTGCAGCACCTTTCGGTTTAACGATAGTGGCAACAGCCAAGTCGTGATCTGCGCCTTTTTGCAGGTCCGCCGAAACAACGCCTGATGGCAATTTCAGGTCAGAAATGTGCAGGATAGTACCTACTTCTGCATCACCCAGATCTACTTCGATGAACTCAGGCAGTTGGTGTGGGAAGCAGATAACGTCCAATTGGGTCAGGTTATGAACCACTTTGCCGCCCTGGATTTTCACGCCTTTAGAGGTTGCTTCATTGATGAAGTGCAGAGGTACGTGGGTGTGTACCTTGGTTGACTTGTCAATGCGCAAGAAGTCCAGGTGCAGAACAACTGGCTTGGATGGGTGGCGTTGAACATCTTTCAGGATCACGTCTTCAGCAGCACCATCTACATTCAGGCTGATGATGTGTGAGTAGAACGCTTCGTGTTCCAGGTGCTTAACCAGCTCTTTGTGAGAAACGCTTACGCTTGCTGGCTCTTTCTTACCGCCGTAAATAACAGCAGGAACTTGATCAGCCAAACGACGCAGGCGGCGGCTCGCACCTTTCCCCAAATCGTTTCGGGCAGTTGCATCTAATTTAAAGTCTTCAGACATTTTTCCGTCCTCAATTTTCCGTTCAGATCCGCGACCAGAACCTGACGGGTTTCAGTGACCGGAGGGCGACATGCACACCGGCGGTTTATCCGAGGCAAAATTCCTAGCGGAACATTGCACTCAGTGATTCTTCATTGCTCAGGCGGCGCATGGCTTCGGCGAGCATTTTTGATAAGGTCAAACTGCGAATACGCGGGCAGTTTTTTGCCGCTTCGCTGAGCGGGATGGAATCGGCTACTACCAGTTCATCCAGCTCTGAATTATTAATGTTATCGATCGCCTTACCTGACAGTACCGGATGGGTACAGTAGGCGATTACACGTTTGGCGCCGTGCTGCTTTAATGCTTTTGAGGCGCTACACAAGGTGCCGGCGGTATCGATAATGTCGTCGACCAGCAAACAGGTTCTGCCTTCAATTTCACCGATAATATGCATCACTTCGGCCACATTGGCGCGCGGACGACGTTTATCGATGATTGCCAGATCGATGCCTAACTGCTTGGCAACAGCGCGGGCGCGTACTACACCGCCGATGTCGGGTGATACAACGATCAGGTCTTCAAATTTTTGTTGTTCGATATCTTCCAGTAGCACCGGTGAGGCGTAGACATTATCGACAGGAACATCAAAAAAGCCCTGGATTTGTTCGGCATGCAGGTCAACTGTAAGTACACGATCAACGCCTACGCCCACCATCATGTCCGCAACAACTTTGGCGGTGATAGGTACACGGGCGGAACGCACACGGCGATCCTGGCGTGCGTAGCCGAAGTAGGGAACTACTGCGGTGATACGGCCGGCAGAGGCGCGGCGTAGCGCATCCACCATCACAATCAGTTCCATCAGATTGTCGTTGGTAGGGGCGCAAGTAGGTTGCACCACAAACACATCGCGACCGCGCACGTTTTCATTCAGCTCGACAGCAATTTCGCCATCGGAGAACTGTGACACTGAAACATCACCCAGCGGACGGCCCAAATGGCCAACGATTTTCCTGGCGAGTTCGGGGTTTGCGTTGCCGGTAAAGACCATTAAGTCAGTCACGTCAGATACCTTTTGCTGATTGCCGGTAGATA
The DNA here is from genome assembly GCA_021151825.1 of Cellvibrionaceae bacterium. Lineage (GTDB taxonomy): Bacteria > Pseudomonadota > Gammaproteobacteria > Pseudomonadales > Cellvibrionaceae > Cellvibrio. The sequence continues at coordinate 359,126 of JAGKWQ010000001.1, read as the reverse complement.
AAAAGTCAGAGCTGAATGAGCTTGTTTGCCGAAGCAGGTTTTTTTACCCTTGGGATTTTAGCGGAATATGCGCTAAGCACCGGGAATTTATTAACGAGGGAATCTGAAGATAAAAATGGCAGGGGCGGAAGGACTCGAACCTACGAATGGCGGGATCAAAACCCGCTGCCTTACCACTTGGCGACGCCCCTGTTGTGACTTGATTCAGACGCCTGGAAGCAGTTTGTAGAGCGGCGATTGGTTAACGCCTTGTGCTACAAAACCGGGCAGATGTTTGGGCAATTGCGCCTGCACATATTGTGCTTTTTCTGCCGACTCAAAGCTTGCAAAAACGCAGGCTCCGGTTCCAGTCATCTTCGCGTTGCGATCAAATTTCTGTAGCCAGGTAAGTGCTTCATTCACGGGTGGATAAAGCATTTTTACCAAGGCTTCGCAGTCATTTTTACCGCCCCGCTCAAGGAAGGCCGCCACTTTAATGGCCGAAGTATCTCTTGTCAAATCTTTGTGACAAAAAACTTCTGCAGTGGATACATGACAATCAGGTTGCACAACGAGAAACCATTTTGTTGGAGTTTTGACAGGCAAAAGTTGCTCACCCACGCCTTCAGCCCATGCAGTTTGCGCATTTATGAAGACGGGAACATCGGCGCCGAGCTTTAAACCTATAGCTTGCAATTGCTCTTTGCCCAGATTGCAGTCCCATAAATGGTTGAGTGCAACTAATGTGGTGGCCGCATTGCTGCTACCGCCACCAATACCCCCCCCCATAGGCAGGCGTTTTTCCAGTTGAATATCTACACCTGCATTCGCTGGTTTGAATGGATCGAGTGCGCGCACGGCTTTAATAATCAGGTTTTGCTCGAAAGCGACGCCGGGGATTTCCGGGTGCAGGCTGATTCTGTTTTCCGCATTAGGTGTGAAACTCAGTGTGTCGCCGTAGTCGAGTAATTGAAACAGGGTTTGTAAGTTGTGATAACCATCGGCGCGACGGCCAGTGATATGCAGGAACAAATTCAGTTTTGCCGGGGACAGCAGGGTTAAGCTCGTCATGTTTTTTAAGCAGCTTTATTGTTTCGGTAAGCCAAGTTGCCATTGGCGAATGACCAGAATCAGGCGCACATCCTGATATTCAGCGGTGATCTTCCTGGGCAGGGGAAGGATTTTGTCGTCGAAGGTTTGATCGCTGTAGTTGTCGTAGGTCACCAGCCAATCGCCTTGTTGTAGTTGGGCGATAAGTCCAATGCTGTTTTGCTCCAAACGGCTGATGCGGCCTTTTGGGGCGGGAACGCCGCGCACCCAGTAAGCGAGTTGGGTAACCGGTAGCGTCCAGCCAAGTTGCTGCTTGATCAGTGCTTCCGGCGATTTTGCCTCTTGTGCCGGCTCGCCCGTTTGCTCCAGGCGGACTTTTTCAGGCGTGCCGGTAATCACCATACGCTTTTGCCCCAATGGGCCGCTCAGGTTGATTTGGTAGTTTGTCGCTTCCTGGCTCCACTTCAGGCTGGCGCTGCCGCTGTCTTCGGCGGTGCGAATGCCCAGTTTGCCGTTGACTTGCCAGTGGTCAATCGCCTGTACCTGGCGCTGGTGTTCGAGCACATTTTCCGGTGGGGTAAGGCCAGTGCGATGGGCGCAGGCGGCGGTGAGCAAAATGAAAAGCAGCAGTATTCCCTGCCGGATAAAACGGAGACAAATCATAAGTCAGCCTTGAGCCGTTGTAGGGTTTTCCTGATTACCGGATCGTTAGGCGAAAGCTTGATGCCTTCTTGCCAGATGCGGCGCGCTTCGGTTTTATCGCCCACTATCCACAGGATTTCGCCCAGATGTGCAGCGATTTCGGCGTTGGGCCCCAGATCAAAAGCGCTGCGCAATTGGCCGAGCGCTTCCGGGTATTTGCCAAGGCGGTAGTAGAGCCAGCCCATGGAGTCCATAATCGCCGGATCATCCGGTTTCAGGCGCAATGCCTTTTCCAGTAGCTTGGCGGCTTCGTCGTAACGCTGGGTGTGGTCGGCCAGAATGTAACCCAGTGAATTCAGGGCCGACACATTGTCTGCATCCAGCTTGAGGATCTGGCGTAAATCGCGTTCGGTCGCAGCGAAATTATTACGCTGGTTGTTGAGCATGGCTCGCGCAAATAAGAGGCGGGTGCTATTAGGAAAGCTGATGAGCCCTTCGCTCATTATTTTGTCAGCTTCATCCGTATAGTTGTATTTAACCAGCGCCTGGCTGTGCAGCACATACAGCGCTTCGCTCTGATCGGGAAAGCGTAGTCGGATACGATTCATATGTTGCTGGGCACTGAGGAAATCCTCCTGCCGGACAAAAATCCCGAGCAAACTCAGCGTCGCTGACAGAAAGTCGTTGCCACTATCAACTTGCAGGTAATTGATGATGGCTTCCGGCCAATCCTCGCGTGCCTCGGCAATCCGCCCCAGATAATAATGGGCCGTGGAAAGATGCTGGTCTTTGTCCAGCAATTCCTCAAAGGCTTTCTTTGCGGTGGCGGAATCTTTGCGCTCCAGCGCGATAATCCCCAGCGACAACAACATATCGCCATCGCCGGGGCGCTGTTTCACCAAAATCTGGAATTGTTCTTGCGCCAGTTCCAGATTGTGGCGGGTGAGGATACGCGCATATTGCTGGCGCAGGCTGGTGTTGTCTGGATACAAGTCCAACAACGCATCCATTTTGGCGATGGCTTCCTGGTCGCGCTTGAGCTGGTGCAACAGGTTAGCTTCCAGAATCGCGGCCGGAATGCTGCTCGGGTGAAGCTTGAGCGCCTGGCGATTGATGTTCATCGCCTCCTCATATTTACCTTGTTGTTGCAGCAAGATCCCGGTGCCGACCAACAATTGTTCATCTTGGGGGTGTTGCTGTAGCAGCACGGTAAAGTCATTCAGAAGACGAGCGCGATTATCCTCATCCAGCGTAGTCGCTGTGGCGGCAATATTTTGGAAGAGTGGATCCCCGCCTTCTTCCATCAAGCGCCGGGAATAGGTAAATGCATCGCGCAATTGACCTGTTTGCATGTAGGCCATAGAGGTATTTGCCAGTGCATCCTTGTTGTGGGGGGCTGCATCAACCCAGATGCGGGCCATTTCCAGGGCGAGGGTATTATTGCTCATATAGCGTGCGATAAGGGTGGCGCGTTCGGCAATTTGCGGGTCGCGGGTCTCGCGCGCTTGCTGGGCATAATTGCTGAGCGCCAGGTCATATTGGGCGCGGCTTCCCGCAATTTCAGCGGCGAGCAACGAGTAGAGCGTTTCTGTAGGAAAAGCGCGTGTCGGTTGTTCGATGCGCACTTCAAGCGATGGTTTGGGTAAAGGGGTATCGCTTTCCGGAGACGCCTGGCTGCGGGCAGATTGCAGGCTGCAGCCGCTCAGGACCCAAAAAAGTGTCATGCTGGAAAAGATAAGGGGGCGATGTTTGACCATGCTCAACCGGTGCGAGATTAGCTTCGTGCTGAAAGGCAGCACGGCCAGCCATCATATTAAAGTCCGGTGCGCCTCGCCAGTGCAGGATAGGTATCTATGAGATTCCGGGTATAAAGATAAGTCTGCTGGATCAAATAAGCATCACCGCTGGCGCGATGACGTTTTATATCCAGTTGTTTTGCCAGGCGTTTTTTGGCATCGTCCCATGCCAGAAGTTGCGCTTCGCTCGCAATCATTTCTATTGGGCTAAGATGGAAGCAGGGATAGATTCGCGCCGCGAAAAATAGCCGGTTTAGCCAGGGGCTATCGTGAATCCAGGCATCACTATAAGCCGTGATTTCCCCCAAAAACTGGTTGAGTTCGGCACAAATTTCTTTAGGGCACCGGCCTCGCGACTCGATAAGCTGGCGTGAAATGCCATGCACGGTCTGGGCGTTATCGCACCAATGTTCCCAGTCGGGTTCCGGGCGAATCAAGGCGCAGTAACGTTCGCCGCTGCTTTTAACCACTCCAATTTCAATAGGATAACTGCGCGAGCCGAAGCCTGACGCTTCTATATCGATAATGGTTGGGCAGCCGTGTCTACGCATAATGCATCTTTTCTCCGATATTGCGTTTGAGTATAGGCGGACAAGCAAAAAGCCGCGCCAACTTAAAGAGATAATAAAAAGTGCCTTAATAAACCCGCTTTATGACAGGAATATGAGCTTGCCTCTTGTCACACCGCGCCCTTGACCGGACAATACCGGCCTTCCTAACAACCAGCGCCATCCATGACCCTGTTAGCTTTCGGTATCAACCATACTACTGCTCCCCTTGCCTTGCGCGAGCGGGTTGCGTTTGCGCCGGAAAACTTGCACTCCGCCATGCAGGAAGCCTGCGCCCATGCGGGTTTGGCAGAGGTGGCAATCCTATCGACGTGCAATCGCACCGAAATTTATGCCAACAGTGAGAACGATGCTGCGACGATCCAGGCCTGGTTAGTCAGCCATACCGCGATTGAAGCCGACGACCTCGCCAAAAGTTATTACTGCTACCAGGACCAGGAAGCGGTGCGCCATATGATGAAAGTGGCCGGCGGTCTGGACTCATTGGTACTGGGCGAACCGCAAATTTTGGGCCAAATGAAATCGGCATTCGCATCGGCAAAAGAAGCGGGGACGTTGGGGGCAGAGTTGCACGCCACTTTTCAGCAGGTTTTCAACATTGCAAAGCGTGTCCGTACTGAAACGGCGATTGGCGAAAACCCGGTATCGGTTGCCTATGCCGCTGTCAGCCTGGCGCAACAAATTTTCTCCAATCTCAAGCAAGACACCGCGCTGCTTATTGGTGCAGGTGAAACTATCGAGTTGGTCGCTCGCCATTTGGCCGAGCAAGGGATCAAGCACATTATTGTGGCTAACCGTACGTTGGATCGCGCTCAACGATTGGCGAATGAATTTAGCGGCGAAGCGATTTTGCTGGCGGATATTCCCGAGCAATTACATCGTGCCGATATCGTCATTTCCTCTACCGCGAGCCAATTACCGTTATTGGGTAAAGGCGCTGTGGAATCCGCGTTGAAAAAACGCAAACACAAACCGATGTTTATGCTCGATATCGCCGTACCGCGCGATATTGAAGAGCAAGTGGGTGAACTGGACGATGTGTATTTGTATACCGTGGATGATCTGCACGCGGTAATCGATGAAAACAAAAAATCCCGCGTTGCGGCTGCGGACCAGGCCGAAGAAATTATCAATGAAGGTGTCGAACAGTTTTTGCGGCACCAGCGCGCCCTTAATGCGGTGGAAACGGTAAAAGCCTATCGCCAGAAAGCAGAGCAAATGCGTGACGCCGAATTGCAAAAAGCGCTGCGTACTTTGCAATCCGGTGCAAATCCCGAGCAAGTTTTACAACAGCTGGCGCGCAACCTGACCAACAAATTAATTCATTCGCCCACGGCGGTATTAAAAGAAGCGAGTGCCGGTTCCCGCCATCACGTGCTGCAAGTCGCGCAAGAATTATTTGATCTGTCGCTGACTACTGACCTGCCGCTTACCCCAAAAGAATCTGTTAACCCCGTTGCTGGTAGCAGCAACGATGCAAGTGAGCCCCAATGAAAGCGTCTATTTTAGAAAAGCTGGATCGCCTGAAAGAGCGTTACGAAGAAGTTAGTGCACTGCTATCTGAATCCGAGGTGATTAACAACCAGAATAAATTCCGCGACCTCTCCAAAGAGTACGCTGAGCTGGAACCCGTAGTACAAGGTTATCAGGGTTATTTGCAATTGCTCGCTGATATCGAAGAAGCCAAACACCTGCTGGTGGATGGCGATGACGATATGAAAGAAATGGCTGAGGAAGAATTAAAAGAGTGCGAAACGCGACTTGAGCCAATGCAGCTGGATTTGCAAAAATTATTGCTGCCGAAAGATCCCAATGACGAGAAAAACTGTTACCTCGAAATTCGCGCCGGCACCGGTGGTGATGAGGCGGCAATTTTCTCCGGCGATTTATTCCGCATGTATTCCCGTTACGCGGAAACGCAAGGTTGGCGTGTTGAAGTGTTGAGCCAGAATGAAGGTGAGCACGGTGGCTTTAAAGAAATTATTACGCTGGTGAGCGGGCAGGGCGTGTATTCAAAATTAAAATTTGAATCCGGTGCGCACCGTGTGCAACGTGTGCCTGAAACTGAATCGCAGGGGCGAATCCATACTTCTGCTTGCACAGTGGCGGTAATGCCGGAAGCGGATGAGTTGGAAGAAGTGAATATCAATAAAGCGGATTTGCGCATCGATACTTTTCGCGCATCCGGCGCCGGTGGGCAGCACGTTAACAAAACCGATTCTGCAATTCGTATCGTGCATTTGCCAACCGGTTTGGTGGTGGAGTGCCAGGACGAGCGTTCGCAACACAAAAACCGCGCACGCGCGATGAGTTTGCTGGCAACCAAATTAAAAACCATGCAGGAAGATGCCGCGCATAAATCCATGGCCGATGAACGTCGCAATCTGGTTGGTTCCGGTGATCGTTCGGAACGTATTCGCACGTACAATTATCCGCAAGGTCGTGTGACAGATCACCGTATCAACCTCACGTTGTATTCGCTGGATGCAATTATGCAAGGCGATTTAAATCCAGTCGTTGACCCACTTGCACATGAATACCAGGCGGATCAATTGGCGGCGATTGCGGATTAATTTTTATATTTGTATCTATGTAGGTTGCTGGTGAGGAACGAACCGCAACATTCTGAGCCAGATTACATGTTGCGGTTCGTTCCTCACCAGCAACCTACGTGACTCCCCTATGAACAATATCACCGTTGTGCAATGTTTACAGCGTGCAAGCGAATTGGAATCGACTAGCGATTCAGCCCGCCTCGATATTGAAATTATTCTTTGCCATATCCTGCAAAAAAATCGTACCTGGCTTTTTACCTGGCCCGATAAAATATTGGGCGAAGAGCAGCACGTATTGTTTAACGATTTTTTTCAGCGCCGTAAAAATGGCGAGCCTATCGCCCATATTATTGGTAAGCGTGAGTTTTGGTCGCTGCCATTGGCGGTCAATAATTCGACGTTGATTCCACGCCCGGATACCGAGTTGCTTGTGGAAATCACATTGGAATTATTTGCGCAAGATAAACCGGACCAGGTGCGGAATTGCCTCGATTTGGGAACCGGCACCGGTGCAATTGTGTTAGCGCTTGCAAGTGAAAAACCACACTGGCAATTGCTGGGGGTGGATAAATCTGTCGATGCGGTTGCCTTGGCTGAAAAAAATCGAAAGCAATTATATTTTAATCACGTGAACGTTCAACAAAGCGATTGGTTTTCGCAAATCGAATTGCGTGACTTTGATGTGATTGTCAGTAATCCTCCTTACATTGATCCACAGGATCCGCATCTCGATCAAGGTGATGTCCGCTTTGAGCCGCGCTCGGCATTGATTGCGGATAATCACGGTTTGGCGGATATCGAATTAATTATTCGCGAGAGCTGGGATTATTTGCGCAACGATGGATGGTTGTTGCTGGAACATGGTTATGATCAAAGTGAAGCGGTGCGGGAGTTATTGTGTGTGAATGGATTTGTTGCAGTAGAAACCCGTCGCGACCTTGGTGGAAATGAGCGTATTTCTTTTGGTAAAAAAGCGTTGATAAAAAATCCAGGTAAAAAATCACAGGAGTCAGTGTGAACGACGAACAACTTCTGCGTTACTCGCGCCAGATAATGCTGCCTGATGTCGATATCGACGGGCAGGAAAAATTATTGGCAGCACGCGTGTTAATTATTGGGCTTGGTGGTTTGGGATCACCGGCGGCAATGTATCTTGCCGCCGCGGGTGTCGGGCATTTGGTGTTGGCAGATTTTGATGCGGTAGATTTAACCAATTTGCAACGACAAATCGCGCATACTAATGCACGTATTGGTGTGAACAAAGCCGTGTCTGCGGCGCAGAGCTTGCGCGAATTAAATCCGGATATTGCTATCGATTGTATCGAAACAATTCTTGATGCTGAAAACCTTGCTGAACAAATCAATCGTGCTGATGTAGTGGTTGATTGCACCGATAATTTCGCCACACGGTTTGCGATTAATGCCGCTTGTGTCGCTGCGAAAGTGCCGCTGGTGTCGGGTGCGGCAATCCGTTTGGAAGGGCAGGTTGCGGTATTTGATGCGCGCACTGAATTCAGCCCTTGTTATCGCTGCTTATATGAAGAAGATAGCGACGATGCAACCTGTGCAGCTAATGGTGTGCTTGCGCCGTTGGTCGGAATTATCGGATCTATGCAAGCGCTGGAAACCATCAAATTGATTTGCGGTTTTGGTACCGGTTTGACCGGCCGCTTATTGTTATTGGATGCGCGCCATATGCAATGGCGGGAAATGAAATTACCCAGAGATCACCAGTGCCCCGTATGTGGGGCACCTTAACCAAACTTGCCAGATAAACCTCTTGTGTTTTGATGGCCTGGCTAATTAGTATTGACGCAATTTTTTGTAATTAATCTTTTTAAATAGGTATATCCATGAGCGATGTAAAAGAACCGAACTCCATGAATATTTTCCCCAAGCTGATTTTTAGCTCGCGCTGGCTACAGTTACCATTGTATTTGGGTTTAATTGTTGCCCAATGCGCCTATGTATATCTGTTTCTTAAAGAGCTGACGCATCTGGTGACCGATGTTGGTGATATGGGCGAACAGCAAATTATGCTGATCGTTCTTGGATTAATTGATGTTGTGATGATCTCCAATCTATTAGTAATGGTCATTGTTGGCGGATATGAAACATTTGTATCCCGTTTGCGCCTGAACAATCATCCAGATCAACCTGAATGGTTAAGTCACGTGAACGCCACTGTATTAAAAGTAAAATTAGCGATGGCAATTATCGGCATCTCTTCGATTCACCTGCTCAAGACTTTTATTGAAGCGGGTTATATTGGAATTCCTTGCGAAGAGTTGATGAAGTTAAAACAATTTGCCGGCAAACCCGATGCGTGCGCACGTATCACTGAAACCGGGGTAATGTGGCAAACGATTATTCATATGGCCTTTATTGCTTCCGCAATTGGTATTGCCTATACCGATTGGCTAATGCAAAAAGTGAGTTCCAGCGCTAAAGCGTCGCACCATTAATACATGATAAGGAGCGGCAAATGCTGCTCCTTATTATTCATTTTTTCTTCCGGGTAAAGGATGTGACAATCGAACATAATATTGTGTATCGCCTGGAAGGCTTTACGGTTAACGTGACTCAAAGACAAATCATTACGCCGCAACAAACCCTTAATGTTCGCCCCAAAACTTTTTCGCTACTCCTGCAATTTCTTGAAAATCCGTTACAGGTTTTATCAAAAGATCTTCTGCTGAATAAAATCTGGGATGATGTCACGGTTGAAGAGCAAGTGCTGGTTCAATCCATTCGCGAGCTACGCCAATTATTTGCGCCGCTGGATATTATTCAAACGCATCCGCGCAAAGGTTATGCGTGGGTGATTCCTGTTGAAAAATTGCATCAACTCCCCGAATCCATTTCTACTTCACAATCTGTGCGTGCGCGGATAAAACTTCCCAGCACCGTTATAGCCGTGGGAGTTGCACTGTTATGTGCGTTGGGTATTTTCGCGTTAAAACAGTATGCGGCAACCGAACCCGCTGGAAAAAATATTATTACGGTGTTGCCTATTGAAAATCGCACGGATGGTTCCAGTTTGTCGTGGGTTCGCTTGGGTATGATGGACCAGCTTATCCAGTCCCTGCAATTATCCTCCAATGTGCAAGTGTTTGATGTTCCCTATGTATTGCATTTGCTGGAAGTATCCGGCGTTGATGGTAATAATCGCGTGCAACTCGCGAACAGGATTTTTGAAATTTCCGGATCGAGTCTGGTGGTGGATCTGGAATTAGCGGGGTCGGTAAATGACTATCGTTTGTTGTATCGCCTGTTTACGCCCACGGATCAAACCTCGGGGGTAATTATGGAAAGCCATCTGGATAAAGTGGTAGAAAACCTGGCCAATATTATCGCGACAAAAACCGATGCGCGCCTTGACCTTTCCCATTTGAGTGCAGAGTTTAATTCCAGTCTGGTAGCGGAGGCGTGGGCGAAATGGAATCAGGGGCAATTAGATGCAGCGATTGCGCTGTTGAATACGGCTGTTACTATTGAACCGGATAATTTTTTAGCTTATCAGTTGTTAATAGAGTCTGTGCAATATCAACATGATTGGCCGCAAGCGATCAGTAAGGCTAAAAAAATTATTGCTGTTGCCGAGCAGCGCCAATATTCCAAGACTTATGTATTTTATTATTTGTTAGCCAGAGCCGAATTGGCACAGGGCGATATTGAACAGGTACGCCATCATTTATTTATCGCCCAGGAACTGGCTGAAGAAGCATTTGATAGTTTGTATCAAGCGTACATTGCAACTCTGTGGGGTGATGTCGCGTTAAAAACGGGGGATTTGCATGCAGCAGAAATTTCTTATCAGCGTGCGTTAGGTCATCATCAAGCAATTGCTTGCCCGATTGGTGTGAGTTTGGTTCGCCTTAAATTAATCGAGCTTTACACTTCCCAAAAAAGAAATGATTTATTAAGTGCGCAATGGCACCAACTTAAAACATTGATCGAAAAACATAAGTTGCCGATTGAATTGCCAACTCTGGTTGTGAATTAAGCGAATCACTGCAAAAAGTAGCTGTTTTCATAAAGTTTTATAAAATTTAACTGGTTTTAAACCCCGCTCACCAAAGAAAGTAGCCCCACATTATGTAACGGGTGAACCTTATGGCTTCCAATCAAATTCGCTGGCGCAGCTTTATCAGCCTTTCTATTTTTCTCGGCTTAACGATTCTTTTCATTACATCGCTGCTGATGTTCTTAAAGCCTCATCAGGATTTGGTGGCATTGCTGCATACCATTTTTGGTTTTTGGTTGCTGCTGTTATTGTTATGGCATATTAAAAATAATCTTAAACCACTCAAGAGTTATCTGAGAAATACAGGTACCTCAAAAATCAATATTGTTCCTTTAGGCAGTGCTGGCGTGTTTGCGGTCTTGCTGATTTTGGTTTATTACCAGACTGTGCCTTTTATGCAATTTTATCGTTGGGGGCAAACACTGCGTGCGGCAACAGCAGGTGTTATGGATGAGCAGGAAATTTACCAAATCCGCCGGGTTCAACCAGCTATCGCAACGGGAGAAACATTGACAATTGAATTTCGTAAAGGCCCGTTTTTTATGTGGCCACAATACGCAATATGGTTAGAGACCCTGGATGGGCAGTTTATCCAGCCGTTATATGTAACCGGCAAATTGGCCGCTAACAATTTTGCTACCAAGGTAACCCGCAAAAATCCACAGCAAGTTTTTACTGATAATCCGCTCGTTACTGACACGGATAATGGTGAAATTTTTGACTATCAATATGATTCTGCGAGCAAAAATGAGCGAATGCGCCCGGAATCCTTGCCCGTGTTTTTGCACGCACTGGGTTTACAATCTGCTGACGGCGCGATGGTGCCTGAAGCATCTACCCCGGTATTGGATGCTTATGCCGGTGCAACTATCACTGAAAATTTTCGCTTAACAACCGCATCATTGGCAGCCCTGCCTGACCAATTCCGGATTCGTTTTGAAATCAACCAATCGTTTGATTTTAATACTTATTATTCCAGTGATCGTTTTCCGGATGATGACGTATATTCCGGTGATGGTTATTCTGCGCAACCTTCAGTTATTTACGAAGCCGTGGTGGATCGCAATGATAAACAATCGATTTATTTATTGAAGCTTGCAGGGCAGGGGCATCATTCGGGAAAAGATGGTGCGATTAATCCGGACACCAGCAATCTCACTACCGCTACGCAATTGGTGGATAGAATTCTTGTGGAGTTTTATGATGCGCAAAAATAGTAAGCCAGAGGCAAGTAATGTTAGAACAATCCGGCGTTATCGACAGTTGGGATGATCAAAAAGGTTTTGGATTTATTTCCACTGCGTCCGGTAAAAAAGTTTTTTTCCATATCTCGGCAGTACGGGGTGCGCATCGGCCGCAGCAGGGCGAACCCGTATTTTTTCAATCAGGTACAGATAAGCAAGGGCGAGCAAGCGCCACCCATGTACGCAGTGCTGATCTCGCAATAGATAATCCCCGTATTCGAACCAAGCCTCGTGATAATGCTAAAAAGGAAAATAGCAGCGCAACAAAAACGCTGAAGCCAGGTAGGAAATATCGGCTTTTGGAGCATGACATTCCGTGGGCAAAATTGGTGCTGTTATTGGTGTTGCCCTTGGGGGGCGCGTTTAATTTGACTATTGAATATGGCGCCTCCTGGGTTTTCCCCATTTATTTAATCGCCAGTTTGCTTGCGTATTATTTTTACTGGGATGACAAGCGCCGTGCGAAGCGCAATGAATGGCGTATTACTGAAGCCAATTTGCAGTTTTGGTCATTGATTGGTGGTTGGCCGGGGGCATTTATCGCACAACAACAATTCCGCCATAAAACTAAAAAGTTATCTTTTCAGATGGTGTTTTGGTTAATCGTTATTGCCCATCAGTTGTTGTGGTTTGATTGGTTATTTATGGATGGCCAGTGGCTGATTTCATTGTTGCCTTTCAGTTATCGATGAGCCGACGTGGACCAGCTCTGTAATGCAATGGGTGAATAGAATTCCTGGGGCGCATCAGGGGAGGCGAAGAACCGCAGGCCATTTGTAATGGCCTGCGGTGCATGGGGTTAGAACTTGTAGTTCAAACTGAGGGTGTAGTTACGCGGTGTGCCATAACGGTATGAACTGAAATATCCAACTTGTGAGTAGTATTTTTCATCTGTCAGGTTCGCTGCGTTGAACTGTACGTTGAGGTCATCGGTAATAGCGTAACGAGCCATCAGGCTGACCAGTGCATAGGCATCCTGAGTGAGTCTGCCAGGCTTACCGGCGGGAGTAATCCCTTCTGAATAAGTCTCGTTTTGCCAGTTAACACCGCCACCTACCATTAACTTATCAAGCGCACCATCGAATTGGTAAGAGGTAAACAGCTTGATTGACTTGGTTGCATTGTCGGTGTTCAGGTCTTTGCCGCTAGCATCTTCGATGGTGAATTGTGAATAGCCTGCGCTGATGTTCCAGCCGTCGATTGGCTGGCCAACCACTTCAATTTCAAACCCTTTACTCTGTGCTCCCTCCGCGCCAATGTAGGCATACATCTGCTCCGGAGTACCCTTAAATGTGGTATCGAGCTGCGCCAGGTTGTCTTGCTGGATATCAAAATAGGCAATAGTGGTTTGCAGGCGATCATCCAGGAAACGGCTCTTTAAACCGATCTCTGCACTTTCACCCACCAGCGGATTCAGGAAGTCCCCGTTGGCATCGCGATTGTTTTGTGGCTTGAAGATTTCGGTGTAGCTGGCGTAGATGCGGTGCGTATTGGTCAGGTCATAGAGAGCGCCTGCATAGGGGATAAACTCATCATCATTCCCGTAATTCACGATGCCGCTCCAGTCAAAACCGGTACGTTCCCAGGTTGCTATACGCCCACCCAACACAAACTTGAGCTTGTCGGTGGCAGAAAGACGCGTTGCCGCATAATAGCCGCGCTGTTCGGTTTCAATATCCTGCGATTGGGTGCGTACGTCTGACCAGGCCGGCTCATGCAGGTCGCCCCACTCGTAAAAATTGTCCACATCAACACGGTCGTAACCACCGCTCATGTCACCGCCCAGTGGTAACTGGGTGAACGTTTCTGCTGCTTGGTCTGCACGCAATGCGCCCACGACAAAATCGTGGGTTTGGTTAAACAGGTTGAAATCCCCTTTCAGTTGAATATCGAAGCTGTCTTGTTTGGATTCGCCATCACTGCGGTAGCGTTGGGCGCTCAGGCCGGCGCCGGTTGTTTTATTCAGCGAGCCGTAAACGTATAGCAAACGCGCTTCTGTTTCGTAGTGCAGTTTGTTGTAGTTAGCGAGCAATTCCCAGCCATTGGAGAATGAGTGATTAATGCTGGCGAAGAAATTGGTGTTGGTTGATTCCCAACGGTTCCAGTCCATCGCCGTGGTTTTGGATACATCCCAATCGGTTCTGGTACCGTCGGAGAAAAAGCCAGGCAATACCCCCCATACGGTGGATTTCGGATCATTGTTCTGGTAGCTCGCACCTACACGCACTAATGTTGAATCGGTTAAATCCGCTTCGAATACGCCATACAGAGTGCTTTTGTTGTCTTCGTAATAATCAACGAAAGACTCGCCCCCTAAATAACGGCCCACTACACGACCACGCACGGTACCACTTTCATTCAAACCGGTAGATACGTCGGCCGCTACACTCCTTTTATCCCAACTGCCGGTGGCAACGTCCACAAAACCGGTCAGCTCACTGCTGTTAGCGTGCTTGCGCACCAGATTGATAGAGGCAGAAGGATCGCCCACGCCAGTCATTAAACCGGTTGCGCCGCGCACAAATTCAATGCGTTCGTAAATAACGGTATCAGCAACCGTTTCGCCGGAGTCGCCACCCAGGCTCCAGGAGGTAGGCACGCCATCGATTTGATAACTGTCAATCTGGAAACCGCGCGAATAAAAGCTGTTGCGCACGTTGTCCACTTCCTCGGAGACCACACCGACAGCACTATTTACCGCGTCCAGAATGCTGGTGATGTTCTGGTCTTGCATACGCTCAAAGGTTAAAACCGACACTGATTGTGGTGTCTCTTGTATCGTCAAACCCAAGCCAGTTGCGGTATCCAGAGTTTTGGTCTGTTCGACGGCGTACTTGCCAGTAACCACAATTTCTTCAACGTTTTGGCTTTTCTTGGAGCCAGTATCACCAGTGGTGCCTTGAGCCAAAACTACCTGTGGGTTGAGGCTCAGCAGTATTGCGGCAGAGAGGGGTAAGAGTTTGAATTTCACAAGAGTGCTCCAAATGGTAGGCAGGACTAAAAGATGGCGCATTTTAATACAAATAACACTAATTATCATTAGCAAGTGGTGTGCATTATTAAATAATATAATCTAGTGTTTGTTGTCTGTTATGCACCTAAGTAAGGACGCTTCAATACTTATCGTGCTCCCATCATGTCCTGGTTTTCCAAATCCCCTTGCTTACGGGTAAATATTAATCGCGGTTAATAGCCGATCCACCCTTGCTAAATAGGGTTTGCTATGGTGTTGATTGGCAGGTGTTATGTGCGTATCGGTGAGGGTGTTGTGATGGGCGAAGTCTTATTTGAGGCTCTTTTTTAATTTGCATCTGTAAAATTATCAAACTACAACGGCCAATGCCGGCATTGCAGAACCACTCTGTATCCATCTAAATATTCAAAGGTTTTTCCCTCAAAATCCCAGTATGAGTTATAGGGTTTCACCGGCGTGAATCCTGCGGCAATCATTTGTGCGCAAGATTTTTCCCACTCATTTTTATCGCCAATATAAAACACCAATAAATTATCCTGCGTGGGTGTATTACCCGCTGTGGTTCCTCGATGATGGGTAAACTCCAAATGATAAACCTGTTGCGGATGACCAATAATACCGTCGAATCCTTGATGATCATTAAAGCTCCCTAATTCCTGAAACCCAAGTCCATCCATATACATGCGAGCAATTTTTTCGAGATTATCAGTCGGGCGAGTGATGCGGATGGTGGTGTGTGGAATCATTGTTATTTATTCGTAGCAGATGGAGCGAACTCCATCTGCCAAGCCAGAAAAATTAATGGTTAGTTAAAAAAACCTTGTTTCAATTCTTCATGTTGTTCTGCTTTTAAGCGTGGACCAAATTGTGCAACTACTTTTGCCGCCGCTTTATTAGCGAATGCAGCGGCAGTTTGGAAATTTTTGCCGTGATTGATTGCATGCAAGAATGCACCGGCAAACATATCGCCCGCACCGTTGGTATCTACCGCTTTGGTAGCGGTGCCAGCAATGTGAAGCAATTCGTTTCCATCGAATACCAATGCGCCGTCACCGCCGCAGGTAATGGCAAATTGTTTGCAGTATTTTTTCAGCGCTTCGCTAGCTTCTTCGATGTTTTGGGTTTGGGTAAAACCAATGGCTTCATCTTTGTTGCAGAAAATCAGATCCACTCCATTGCCAATCATTTCCACTAAACCATCGCGAAAAAATTGCACCATGGCCGGGTCAGATAAGCTAAGGGCTGTGCGTGTGTTGTTGGCTTCGGCTTGCTTGCGTAATTCAATGGCAGCGGCGCGGCCAGTCGGTGAAGTTACCAGGTAGCCTTCAATATAAACGTAATGAGATTGTGCTATTGCGTTGATATCCAGCTCATTGATCGAAAGTGTTTCGCTGATTCCTAAAAAGGTATTCATGGTGCGTTCAGCGTCGGGTGTGATCATGACCAGGCATTTGCCGGTAATTCCCGCAGGGGGAACTATGTGTGACGGTGTAGTGACTCCGGCTGCTTTAATATCATCCAGATAAAATTGGCCATTTTCATCGTTGGCTACTTTGCAAGAATAGAAATTGCGGGAGCCAAAATAACTGGCGGCGATGATGCTGTTAGCCGCTGAGCCACCGCTGGCTTTGTGTGATGCAACTAAATGATTTTTCAAGTAGTCAATGAGTTGGTGCTGGCGTGCTTCGTCCACCAGCGTCATTACCCCTTTGGCCACTGCCATGGTGGTGAGGTCGGCGTCGGTGAGGGTGATTTCAGTATCGACCAGTGCGGCACCTATGCCGTAAATATGGTAGTGCTTGTTCATGAATGGGGCTGCCTTTGATGGGAAGAAAAAGAAGTGACTGTGATTTGCGCGGCATTATGCAAAATTCGCCGGAGCGGTTAAAGCTTTAGTACAGATTGATGCTCGCAATCGCACATTCTCACCAGTAAACTGGCGCGCTAATTTAGCCGGATGAAAATGAAGAATCCTTTGTTGTTGCAAAACTCGCCGTGAATCTATCCCTGGAGCTTATCGTTGGCATCCAGATCTAGATAGTTTTGAAACTACACACGATGCGCTACTTTCATTGCAATTATTGTTTATCGAAAATGGAACCGATGTACCCATGACCAAACGCCGTTCTACCACCCGCCGCGCCAAACCTGCCAGCGCTTCTTCTGCAGCTCCTCGTCGCGGTTGGGCATTAGCGCGTATCTGGATACTGTATGGGGTGTTGTTGATCGTTACGTTGTTGGGAATCTGGACGCTCTATCTGAACTCGGTGGTGCGTGAAAAATTCGAAGGTAAAAAATGGGCATTGCCGGCGCGAGTGTATGCGCGGCCATTGGAATTGTATCAAGGCTTGTCGTTAACACCGGTGCTGTTTGAGCAGGAGTTGCGCGCATTGGGATATCGCTTTGAAGGCGATACCAAATCTCCCGGTCATGTCGTGAAAAAAGTGAGTGCAACCTCCAGCGAAGTGACTTATCACATTCACAGTCGTGGTTTTGCATTTTGGGATAAAACCGAACCGGCACGCACATTTATGCTGCGCGTTTCCAACGGCTCTGTGCAAGGTTTGATTGATTTGGCGGGTGCGGATTTACCGCTCGTGCGCCTGGAGCCGGAAGAAATTGGCGGTTTTTATCCCGCCGATAAAGAAGATCGCCTGTTGGTACGTCTAGCGGATTTGCCTCCATTATTGGGAGAAACCTTATTGGCGGTGGAAGATAAACATTTTCTGGAGCATCACGGCGTATCACCACTCGCAATTATTCGCGCAGCCTGGGTGAACGTGACTCACGGTGATGTAGTGCAGGGCGGCAGCACGATTACCCAACAGCTGGTGAAAAATTTTTATCTCACCAATGAACAAAGTTTGCTGCGTCGCAAAATTCCGGAAGCGATTATGGCGGTGCTGTTGGAAGTGCATTACAGCAAAGCGGAAATTCTCGAAACCTACATTAATGAAATTTTCCTCGGCCAGAGTGGCCCTCGTGCGATCCATGGTTTTGCATTGGCATCGCAGCATTATTTCCGGCAACCGCTGCAAGAATTAAAACCCCACGATCTCGCGTTGCTAATTGGTTTGGTTAAGGGCGCATCCTATTACAATCCCTGGAAAAACCCCGAGCGCGCAAAAGAGCGCAGAAATGTGGTTCTTGGTGTGATGCATCAGGAAGGTTTAATCAGTGATCAACAATTAAAAA
Organism: Cellvibrionaceae bacterium; assembly: GCA_021151825.1. Classification (GTDB taxonomy): domain Bacteria; phylum Pseudomonadota; class Gammaproteobacteria; order Pseudomonadales; family Cellvibrionaceae; genus Cellvibrio. Next base: position 341,095 of record JAGKWQ010000001.1, on the reverse strand, counting down.
TCAGCCAGGCGGCACCGCTGGGTGTTGTTGCACCGAGTGAGGCGAGTTCTACAACCTATCCTGCATTTATGGATTTGATAAAACGCCAGCTCAAGCAGGATTACAAAGAAGACGATTTACGCAGTGAAGGCTTGCGCATTTTTACCACGCTATCGCCGATGGTACAGCGACAAGCGGAAAACTCGCTGAAATTGCGCACGATACAATTGGAGAAGCAATACAAAACCAAAGATGTGCAAGGCGGCATGGTGGTCACGTCTGTGGGTGGTGGAGAAATTCTCGCGCTGGTTGGCGATACCAATCCGCGCTTTGCCGGCTTGAATCGTGCACTCGATGCAAAACGCCAGATCGGCTCGCTGATGAAACCTTTTGTCTATTTAACCGCATTGGAAAGTCCGCAGAAATACAATCTCGGTACCGTCATTAGCGATGCACCGGTGAGTTACAAATCTGGCGGCAAATGGTGGGCGCCGCAAAATGCAGATAAAAAAGATCATGGCGATATTCCCTTCTACAAAGGCCTTGCCTATTCCTACAATCAATCCACCGCGCGCCTGGGGATGACTATTGGCTTGGACTCAGTTGCCAAGACCGTAAAACGCGCAGGCTTTAAGGGCGATGTGCCACAGTTGCCGGCGATGTTGTTAGGCTCGGTGGAAATGTCGCCCTTGGAAGTGGCCGGAATTTATCACACGCTCGCGGCTGAAGGTGTCTATACGCCCTTGCATGGAATTCGCGAAGTACTGACTGCGGATGGCAAACCGCTCAAACGTTATCCATTGGAACTGGAGCAGCGCTTCGCTCCCGAAACGACATTCCAATTACAGTATGCGATGCAACGTACCTTGCGTGAAGGGACGGGGCGTAGCGCCTACAATCAGATATCATCCACCATCGATCTTGCGGGAAAAACCGGTACTACCAATGATCAGCGCGATAGCTGGTTCGCAGGTTTTAGCGGCGAACACCTGGCCGTCGTTTGGCTGGGGCGCGATGACAACAGTCAAACACCGCTGAGCGGTGCCGGTGGTGCCCTGCAGGTATGGGCTGATTTTATGAAGCAATTACCGACGCGCAGCCTGGAGCAAGAGCCGCCGCCGGGTGTGAGTTTCGATTGGATTGATAGTGCAACGGGCAAGCTCGGTGCTGAAACCTGTGAAGGTTCTATCTGGCTGCCGCTGCGCGACGATGCTCGCCCGCAGGAAAGCGCTGACTGTAATATCTCTGGTAATAACCCCATCAAAAACTTCTGGCAAAAACTGGTCAACTGACCGGTTTTTGCCGCCGCTAAAAATAATCCTCTCCTCTGAATCCAGCGCTCGCTAGACTGTGTCCTAGTTTGCGAGTTGGGGCAATTTCGATTGAAACCTTTGCAATCCTGCCCGGATTTTTCTGAGAGGCTTATCCCATGACTTTATTTTCAACCCTGTCGCACCGCGTGTGTTTGGCCTTTGGGCTAACCATTGCCAGTGCGATTTATTTCCCCGCTGTGGTGGCGGCTGAACTGGAGGGGACGGCTGTTCAGGTTGATGCCTCTGCGCCCGTTGATGTGCAGCTCAACGTGGAGGTTCCGGTAGCGCCATTGCCTCCGGATGTGGCTGCACCGGATATCGCCCCACCTCCACCCCATAGCAATGAACACGAACAATGGGTACGCGACAACGAAGCGCAAGTGCGTGAAGCGGAAGCCCGTGTGCGTGATGTTGAGCGGCAAGTGCAGGATCACCAGCAAAACTGGCAGCGCAACCTTGAAAAGAACCTGAACCAGGCGTTTGGTGGAGGTAATAAGGAACACAATGATGATGAAGAGGAAATTACAGGCATGATCGCACTCATCGCAATTTTTGGTATGTTCACAGGCATTATGATCCTGTGCTCCCCCTTGATCCTGATTGGTTTCTATCTAACCTTACGCTACAAAGCGAGGGCGCGCCGCCAGCAGGAGTTGAACAATAACATCGACAAACTACTGGCTGCTGGCAGGGACATCCCGGTGGAAATATTACGTGGTGACGAGCCTAAGGCTGCAGATGATCATGGCAATCTTGCCAAGGGAATTCGCAATGTTTGCCTGGGAACGGGATGGCTCGTGTTTCTCACTATTGCTGTGGGCATAGAGATTGGTGCGATCGGTTTTATCTGGATTGGCCTGGGCGTTTCACAAGTATTAATTTGGTATCTCAATAAGCCCAGGGTGCATCCCTCTACTGAGCTGCGTACTGAACTACAGGCCGGGCAACAGGACTAATACGCATGTCAGTTCCCGATCAGGAATTGATTGCGCGGGTGGTTAACCGTAAAGACCAGCATGCCTTCGCGCAGCTGGTTTTGCGTTACCAGTCGCAACTGCGCACATGGGCGCGGCGACTGTGCAACGGCGATACCCACCTTGCGGACGATCTGGCGCAGGAGACCTTCATGAAGGCCTATGCCGCGCTGGGCGCTTTCCGTGCGGAATCCAAGTTTTCTACCTGGCTGTATCGCATTGCATTCAACATTGCTGCCAACCGTTGGCGCGCTAAAAAAATTGAATGGTGTGAGCTGGATGAGAACGAGGAGGTGGAAGCAGACCAGTGTGCTTTGCAACAATTCCATGCCCGTAAAGATGTCGAGGCAGCCATGCAAACCCTGAGCGCCGGGCAGCAGCTCGCTATCCGGCTATGCTTTGAAGATGGCTTTTCTCATGAAGAAGCAGCGACTATTATGGGAATTCCGCTGGGAACCGTAAAAACCCATATCAATCGCGGTAAACAGAAACTACAGACCTTACTTTCATCCTGGCAGGACGCGCTTCCGGAGTAATCTAATGAGGCAAATCCAGGTGTTGGTAACCGGCGATGTAGAAATGTTCAGAGGTGCTCTATGAGCGACAAATCGTTTGATGATTTCCTCGCGCAGCAATTGCAGCGCAACAGCAGTTATATCGAAGATGATGATTTTACAGCGGGTGTGATGGCAAGCCTGCCTGCCGGACAACGCTTGAACCCCTGGTTAGAACGCTTGATCATGGCGGTGCCGGTAACTCTCATCGGCTTGCTGGTCGCCAGTCAATTGCCCTGGCGTGACTTGGTTCGTCCCGCTTACGGTTGGTGGTTAACGTCATCGGGTACCAGTGTGATGGCGGCAGTGGCTGGTGTAATGTTGCTTGCAGTCACTATTCCGTTGTTGTGGGTTTTGCGTCGTTCCTCATCCATTTAATTCGTGGCGTTAACGCGCCAGCTAAAAAATCGCTTAATCACGTTTGGTGATTAAGCGATTTCTTTTTATCACTTCCATCGATGTAGAAATACACTCATTTAGCCCTCTGCTACGTAAAACACTTATGGCGTTTGCGCATTTTATAGTCGGCTGCTATACCCAAATGAATATTAACGAGATATTCCCCCCTGATTATTTTACGACCTTGATGATTTTTGTCGCCTGATGGAAGTAAAAGAATAATCGCGTTCATTTGAGGTTCGGTAATGCTCCGCTTGACGATTGCAAAAAAACTCATGTTGCTGGTGACAATCGCATTACTGGGTTTTGTCATTAGCCAGGGGTATTCACAGTGGATTGAACGCGAAAATAGTGGCCGCCTGGCGCAGGTTGAACGCCAGCTTTATCCAACACTTGAATTGACCACCGTAAACCTTGGCTCCTTATTATTAATGGAGCAACAAATTAACAGCTCGGTCACCACCGGTGATGAATCAGCGTTGGAACATGCAGATAAGCACTACCAGGAAATTCGCGGAAACTTGCAAAAACTCTCTGGTTTAAATGCTGGCCTCGCTGATGAAGTCAAAAAAATAGATGAGTTATTGCAGGATTGGTACAGCACTGCATCGCGTATCGCCAAAAGTTTTATTGGCGGTAATGTCGATTATGAAAAGGTAGGTGTAGAAGCCGCCGCTAACGCCGAAAAATTGAAAGCGTTGCGTAAATCGTTATCCACGATGAAAGAAAAAACCACCACCGAATTTACCAGCTCCATCAGTGAAACTGTTGACTCTTCAAAAAGTGCCGGGCGCATTGCGCTGGTGATTGCTGCGTGTGCGGTAATCGCATTATTGATCGTCAGTTCAATCATCAGCCGGTCAATTACATCCAGCATTAATGAAGTCACTTCGTCACTTAAGGAAATGTCTTCCGGTGCTGGTGATTTAACCAAGCGAATTGATTATCGAGGACACGATGAAATTCTTTACCTCGTTAAATATTTCAATGCATTCGTAGAAAAGTTGCACGGCTCTTTTGCCACTGTCAGCCAGGATGTTAGTGGTTTAACACGCGTGGCTTCGCGCCTCACTAATTCCAGCAGCCAGAATCTCGGGCGGATTAACGAACAGGCACGTGCAGTTTCAGCGATGCGCACATCGATTGAAGAATTGATGAAAACGGTAAATGAAATTGCAGAGTTTGCGGGTCATGCATCGTCACAAGCACAGGATGCCAGCTCTGCTGCTGCACGCGGAAAAGATACGCTCACTGCCAATGTTGCCACCATTAGCACATTGGCAGAAGAAGTGCGCAGTGCTGCTAATGTCGTTAATCGTTTTGAAGAATTTTCTTCTGACGTTGGCCAATTACTTAACACGATTCAAAACGTTGCCGAACAAACCAATTTGCTGGCATTGAATGCGGCCATCGAAGCGGCGCGCGCCGGTGAGCACGGGCGTGGCTTCGCGGTGGTGGCGGATGAAGTGCGCGGTCTTGCGGTGCGTACACGCCAGGCGACAGAAGAAATTCACAAGGTTATTAGTGAATTGCGTTCAGTCTCTGCCAGTGCCGTAACGGCAATGCAAGGCAGTGTGGAGCGTGCCAATCGCGGTGTGGAGGCAACAGCGGCGTCCGGCGAAGTACTCAATTCCATTTTGAATAACGTAGAAACCATCAGCAGTATTAATGAAAAAATTGCGGCGGCAACCCAGGAGCAAACGGTGACATTTGCACATGTCTCCGAACATGTAAACGGCATTTACCACAATACCCAACTAGTCACCAGCACTACCAATGAGCTGGACGAAATCAGTCGCGATATCGGCCATATCAGCGAAGCACTACGCAAAATTGCGGGGCAATTTCGCGTGTAGTTTTGCATCAATCTGCGTACAAGATTTTTATCTTGCCCACACACGCGTGGACAAGAGGGATTTTTCAAGGAGTTCATGCACAGGCACGTGCGCAACAAGAGGAGTGGCAACGCAATGAAAAAAATCAGTTCGAATCGTAAAAAAAATCATCTGGCCTGTGCAATTGCGCTCGTAATGGTGGCACCTTTTTCCAATGCCAGTGATGTTAACTTTTCCGGATTTTTATCGGTCGGTGGCGGTATGCTCGATGATGAAGATGCGGTTGCTTACGGTGGATATGACGAGGACGATTTAACTTTTGATCGCAATTTGTTGGGGCTACAAGTGTCCGGGCAAGTTAGCGAAAAAGTGACAGCAACTGCACAATTAATTGCGCGCAGCAACAATGATTATCAAGTCGATGCGGAATGGGCCTATCTCAGCTGGCAAGCGAATGATTTCGTTAAAGTACGCGCTGGCCGTTTGCGTACTCCGTTCTACATGTATTCCGATTTTCTCGACGTGGGCTATTCCTATGCGTGGATTACTCCACCACAGGAAGTCTATTACTTGCCGTTCAATAATGTGGATGGTGTGGATGTTTACTTAACGGGTACGCTCGGTATTTTTGATACCAGTTTGCAAGCGTATTTTGGTAGCTTCAATGATGACCTTGTTTTAGGTGGGGCTGCTACCGATGCCGAAACACGTAACCAGATTGGTTTGTCTGGCACCCTGGGTAAAGATTGGTGGACATTGCGCGCGGCGTACCATCAAGCAGATTTAACGATTGATGTTTCCGGTATTCCTATCAGCCAGACAGCAACATTGGGCGGTTTTGTAAATACCTTGCGTACCTTTGGTTTTAACAGTAATGCGGACCGCGTTCTGGTCGAGGAGGATGGCGTTACGTTTGCGGAGGTCGGTATCAATATCGATACCGGGCGTTTTGTTGCAGCGGCTGAACACGTGGAATTTGATCCTGGCGATGCAATCCTGTCAAAAAACATTCGCGAATATGTGATGGTGGGGGTGCGCGCGGGTGATTGGTTAATTCATTTCACCGCCGCGAAAGCGAAAGATGAAGCAACCCATCCGGAAGCGGGAATTCCTGCAGGCCAACCGTTACCCGTTGTGGGCAGTACTAATTTCCTGATTGACACCTTGCAAGCTATTGCCAATTCGCAAGCTGTTGAACGGGATGTACTCACGCTCGGTACTCGTTGGGATGTCACAACCGGTACCGCGATTAAATTCCAGATCGATGATATTGATAGCCCGGATACCGTTCGTATCGATGGCTCTGTTGTCAGCGGGCAACAGAAAGTGTTTTCCGTTGCAGTTCAAACTGTGTTTTAAGAGGGAGGTGACATCATGAAAAAATTGCTCAATTCTCTCGCGATGATTTTTCTACTCGTTGCAACCAATGTGGCTCTGGCTGAAATTGCAGTCATCGTACATCCGACATTGAGTGCGTCGTCGCTCACTGAGGATGACATATCACGGCTGTTTCTGGGCAAAGCCAAAAGCTTTCCCGGTGGTGCCCAGGCCGTGCCTATTAACCAGAATGAAGGTTCTGCGGCGCGCGATAAATTTAACGAAGCCGTGTGTAAAAAGAATGCCAGCCAATATAAAGCCTATTGGTCACAACTCGTTTTTACCGGCAAGGGAACTCCTCCCAAAGATGGTGGGGATGACGCGGCGGTAAAGGCATTGATTGCGGCAAACCCGAACATGATTGGCTATATCGACAGTAGTGCAGTTGATGCTTCGGTAAAGGTTGTGTTTAAAGTTCCTTAGATATTAGGGCACTGCAGGGGCTGTGAGAGGAGGCCCTGCAGTGGTGGTATTTTCATAAATTGTGTGTTGGTCCACGTTTCTGGCATCTAAATTAGCGAAAATTTGACAGCAATGGCATGATTGATGAATAAGTATGACTTATTCCAACCCAGTGCTGTGAGACGCCGGAGTTGTGAATAGTGTCTGATATCTGAAATTGTGCGGGTCTACACTCTCCGCGCAGTTCAGGGTGTTCTGCAATGGTTATTCCCTTCGCCTTTAGTGGCGCAATTCCTTTCCTTAAGCTCTCACACGTATTTGCACTATTGGTTCTATCTTGGATTTTATGGATTTATGGCAATGAAATGGTTTCTCGCACTTGGCTGTCTGCTTCTCAGCTCCTCTGTTTTTGCAACCTTGAATGACGGCATTAAAGCCTTCGACAAACAAAAGTACGATCAGGCACTGGCGGAATTCAAACCGCTGGCAGCGATAGGTAATGCCGAGGCGCGTTATTACCTGGGGATCATGCAAAAAAACGGTTTCGCTATGCCTCAGGATGTGGATCGTGCATTGGGTTGGTTTAAAAAAGCCGCTAGCCAGGGTTATGCGCCGGCCCATCGTGAAATAGGCAAAATGTATTTGGCGGGCGATGGTGTAATTGCTGATGTCAAAGAGGCGATTAAATCCCTCACAAAAGCCGCAGGACAGGGCGACGAGTCAGCTCAAATGGAATTGGCGCAATTGTATTTTGCCGGGGAAAAAGTTGAAAAAAATCCGGCGGAAGCGAAGCGTTGGTTTGAACAGGCAGCCATTCTCGGTAACGCACAGGCACAGTATCAAGTCGCTAATTTGTTGTACCAGGGGGATGCCGTTGAAAAAAATGTGGAGCAGGCGCTGACGTGGTATCAGCAGGCTGCTGCTGCCGGTCAGATCGAGGCGCAATACACCCTCGCGTATTTGTATATGGACGGGCAATCCATTGCGCAGGATTATCCGCGCGCATTTGCACTGTTCGAGCAAGCGGCGCAAGCCAATAATCGCAATGCCCAATACATGCTGGGGTATATGTTCGATCAGGGAATGGGCGTTCCCAAAAGTCCAAAAGCCGCATTCGACTGGTATTTAAAATCCGCACAACAAGGTTATGACGAAGCGCAATTAATCGTTGGCTATATGTATTTCTCCGGCAAAGGTGCCATTAAAAATCCCGCACTCGCAGAAGATTGGGTGAGCAAAGCTGTCGCCCAGGGCAATGCAAAAGCACAAAAACTCTTGGATGAAATGCATCGCGCTGCAAAGCATTAATAAATGAAGCGCTGCTTTTTCCTTCGCGAATTAGCAACGCAAAAAATTCCAGGTGTGCGGTGAATGTTTCAATAAGAAAACAACCCGTGCACCGGATGCCAGCCGGCAACAGATTATCTTCAAGAGGGAGAGCCTCTATTTTTTCGCCGGCTGGATGAGTGTTTAAACCAAAAAAGCATAGCTAACTTTAGGAGAAGCTATTCGATGATGTTAATCAAAAACACACACAAAAAGCACAGCCTTGCTCTGGTTGTTGCGAGCATGATGTTGACGCCCTGGGCGTTGGCGGCGGATGTGAACGTCTCCGGATTTTTATCCGTAGGCGGCGGTATGGTCGATGATGAGACCAGTGTGTCTTATGACGGCTACAGCGAGGAGGATCTGACTTTTGATCGCAACCTGTTGGGTTTGCAGGTTACCGGCCAGGTGAGTGAGAAGATCAGTGCAACCGCGCAGTTAATCGCGCGCAGTGAAAAAGATTACGAAGTGACTGCCGAGTGGGCATACCTCACCTGGCAAGCGACGGACAACGGTAAAGTTCGTGCGGGGCGTTTGCGTACACCCTTGTACATGTATTCGGATTACCTCGACGTAGGTTATTCCTACCCCTGGATCAGTGCTCCCAACGAAGTTTATTACCTGCCATTTAACAACGTGGACGGTATCGACTATTACGTGACTGCGGCGTTGGGCAGTTTTGATACCAGCTTCCAGGCGTACTTCGGTAGTTTTGACTCCGACTTCGCGTTTGAAGACGGCACTGAAGGTTTTGCCAGCTTGCGTAACCAAATGGGTGTTGCGGCAACTTTCGGCAAAGATTGGTGGAACTTCCGTGCGGCGTATCACCAAGCTGATTTGACCGTGGATATTTTCAGCACAGATTTGGCAATGCTGGTTGCTGGCCTGCAAGCCAGCCCATTTGCATCCAAAGTGACGGATATCACTATCGATGAAGACAAAGCGACCTTTGGGCAAATCGGCCTCAATATTGATACCGGTATGTTTGTCGCCGCTGCTGAACACGTAGAGTTCGAAGTGAAGGACACCTTATTGGCCAAAAACATCCGTGACTACGTCATGGTTGGTGTGCGCCTGGGCGACTTCCTGTTTCATGTGACTGGCTCCAAAGCGGACGATGAAATTGTTGAAGGATTGGCCGCTGGAATCCCTTCATCACCTCAGACTGATCCACTGATCAATGGTCTGAACGCCGCTGCTGCTGCGCGTGATGTGGACCGTGAAGTAATCAGTTTTGGTACTCGCTGGGATGTGGCTTCAGGCACTGCGCTCAAGTTCCAGTTTGACGATGTTGATGATGCAAAAGGTGAACAGAAAGTGTATTCCGTTGCCTTACAAGCCGTATTTTAAGGAGCTGCATAAATGAAGACGGTTATTAAATCATTAGCTGCAGCTGTGGCTTTAAGTTTTTCCTGTTTCGCCCTGGCAGAAGTTGCGGTGATTGTTCATCCATCTGCCGGTTTCAACTCGCTGACGGAAGATGATATTTCGCGTATTTTCCTTGGCAAAAGCAAAAGCTTTCCCGGTGGTGGCCAGGCAGTGCCAGTGAACCAGAATGAAGGTTCTGCAACGCGCGATAAGTTCAATGAAGCGGTTTGCAAGAAAAATGCAAGCCAATACAAAGCTTATTGGTCACAACTTGTGTTTACGGGAAAAGGCACGCCACCTAAGGATATTGGCAACGATGCGGCGGTAAAAGCCCAGGTTGCTGCTAATCCGAATGCGATCGGCTATGTCGATTCCAGTGCGGTGGATGCCAGTGTAAAAGTGGTATTCAAATTACCGTAAGCCGGTAATCGTTCTGTCAAAAAAAGCCCGCACAATGCGGGCTTTTTTATAGCCAATAAAAATCCCTGCCTGGCCCCCAACTAGGCTAAAATGCGCGCCTTTCAAATGCGTTAACCGTGTTTTCCCTTTATTAGTCGTAGCTTCCAGAGAATATATCCGTGATTTCCACCGCCAATATCACCATGCAATTTGGTGCAAAGCCCCTCTTTGAAAATGTCTCCGTCAAATTCAATAACGGCAACCGCTATGGCCTGATCGGCGCCAATGGTTGCGGTAAATCTACGTTCATGAAGATTCTCGGAGGCGATCTTGATCCCTCTGCAGGCCAGGTAATGCTGGAGCCCAACACCCGTTTGGGTAAGTTGAAGCAGGACCAATTCGCCTACGAAGACTATTCGGTAGTGGATACCGTCATCATGGGGCATACCGAGCTCTGGGCGATCAAAGCCGAGCGCGACCGTATTTACGCCCTGCCAGACATGAGCGAAGACGACGGCATGCGTGTGGCGGAACTGGAGGTTGCGTTTGCGGAAATGGATGGTTATACCGCTGAATCGCGCGCGGGTGAATTATTGTTGGGGCTGGATATCCCAATCGACCAACATTTTGGCCCCATGAGCGCGGTGGCGCCGGGCTGGAAGTTGCGCGTGCTGTTGGCGCAGGCGCTGTTTTCTGATCCGGAAGTATTACTGTTGGACGAGCCTACCAACAACCTGGATATCAATACCATTCGCTGGCTGGAAAATATCCTGGTGGAGCGCAACAGCACCATCATTATTATTTCGCATGACCGTCACTTCCTGAATTCTGTTTGCACTCACATGGCAGACCTGGATTACGGCGAGCTGCGCGTTTACCCCGGTAATTACGATGATTACATGATGGCGTCCACGCAAGCGCGCGAAAAACTGTTAAATGAAAACGCCAAGAAAAAAGCGCAAATTGCCGAGTTGCAAACCTTCGTAAGCCGTTTCTCGGCCAACGCCTCCAAGGCCAAACAGGCAACCTCGCGTGCGCGTCAAATTGAAAAAATCCAGTTGGATGATATCAAGCCATCCAGCCGCGTTAGCCCGTACATCAAGTTCACGCAAAACAAAAAGCTGCATCGCCAAGCCGTTACCCTTGAACAAGTAAACAAAGGTTACGATCGCCCGTTACTCGTTGATTTAAGTCTGCAGGTTGAAGCGGGCGAGCGCATCGCCATTATCGGCCCTAACGGCGCGGGTAAAACGACATTGCTGCGTTGTTTATATGGCGATTTGCAACCGGACAGTGGTACGGTGAAATGGGCTGAACAAGCCGAGATTGGCTATTTCGCGCAAGACCACGCTGCCGATTTCGCTGATGACAGCAACCTGTTTGACTGGATGAAACAATGGACCAAGGGCGATGAGCAATTGGTGCGCGGTGCACTGGGCCGCATGCTGTTTTCCAACGATGAAGTGAAGAAAAACATCAAGGTTTTATCGGGAGGTGAAAAAGGCCGCATGTTATTCGGCAAGCTCAGCCTGGTAAATCCCAATGTATTGTTAATGGATGAGCCGACTAACCATTTGGATATGGAATCTATCGAAGCGCTAAACCTGGCATTGGAAAACTATCCCGGCACCCTGATTTTTGTCAGCCATGACCGCGAATTTGTATCCTCGTTGGCAACACGCATTATTGATATGCAGCCAACCGGTCTTATCGATTTCCACGGCAACTACGAAGACTATCTGCGTAGCCAGGGAATTTTTACCCTCTAATACATTGCATCTCGCTGATATTAAACGCCTTGCCAGGGAGGGTGAGGGCAGCAGTAAACGAACAATAATTGTATTTAGCGACTACAAATTTATATTCTGATTAGACTTCTTTGATTTGTAATAATTACCGGAATTTCCTGCATATTTCTCCTTTCTGTATTTTTTCCTTGTAATAAATCACGTTATTTGGGTGAAAAATCTGCCGTTTTAGCAGTTAAATCGTCATTTTCAATTTCTGTTTGTGATTGGTACAGCATTTGCGTTGTAGATCATGTCGTACATTCAAAATGGAGAAAAATCATGATCAAAAAAACAATGTTAGTTTTATGCGCAGGTTTATTTTCTTCCGCCGTTTTAGCCCAGTCAGATGATAACTGGAGATTGAATCCTGAGTTCTCAATTGGTGCAGGCTACGGTGTAACAAAATTAAAAGATGAAGACTTCGATGAAAACGAAGCAGCAAAAAAAGTTTTTGCGGTGGTGAAGTTTAATGAGTACATCGGTTTGGAAGCTCAATACATTGATTTTGATGATGCGAGTAACGGTGCATTAAATTTTGATGTAAAAGGTAAAGCGTTGGATCTGATTCTTGAATTGCCAGTGACTGAAGGCTTTTCTGTGTATGCCAAAGGCGGTCAATTATGGTGGGATGCAGATGCTAACATCGACACAGAAACATTTGTGTTGAATGATGACTATGATGGAGACGAAACCTTTTGGGGCGTTGGTGCCAAGTTCCGTTTGGCCGAGCATCTGGATTTAAGATTGGAATATGAGCGTTTTAATTTTGAAATTTCACGCGATGAAATTGATGTATTGCAAACCAGCTCAATTAATATGGATGTTGACTATGCGAACGTAAATTTGCAATTTACTTTTTAATTGTTAATTGTTAATTGTTAATTGTTAATTGATTAATTCGGTAAGAAAAATGTTAATGCTAACAGGATGATGAATTTATTCAGGATGATTCGCTAATTTTTAAATTAGCCTACAGAAATATTATGCCAGCCAATCTCTTGGGAGTATTGGCTGGCATAATATTTTTGGATTTTGTTTAATGTCTCACAACTCACAACTCACAACTCACAACTCACAACTCACAACTCACAACTCACAACTCACAACTCACAACTCACAACTCACAATTCACAATTCAAATTTCGATCATTTAATATTTTGTTTTTTTATGAAATCTCTATTTGAACAGTGAAAGTAAAAGCATTGAAGTAAAAACTTAATTCAATGCTAATGAAATACATACTATCCCTATGGCGTATGTTGGCCGCCAGTCACTCCAATGACTTCTGCAGTAATATAACTGGATTCCTGCGAAGCCAGGAATACAAATGCAGGTGCAACCTCGGCGGGTTGGCCGGGGCGGCCCATAGGTGTTTTCTCGCCAAAACTTTTCAGCTTTTCGGGCGGTTGACCACCACTTTGCTGCAATGGTGTCCATACTGGCCCCGGCGCAACTGCATTTACGCGAATACCCTTTTCAATCAAGGTTTTTGCAAGGCTTTTGGTAAAGGCTGTAATTGCACCTTTTGTGGATGAGTAAGCGAGGAGGCCTGCTGACGGTTGATAGGATTGAATCGATGTATTGTTAATAATGCTGGAGCCCGGCGGCATATGCGGCACTGCCGCTTTAGTGATCCAGAATGTGGCAAATACATTAGTCGAATATATTTTAGTGAATTCAGATGTGGTGATATCTTCCAGATTTTCTACAAATTGTTGCTTTGCTGCATTGTTGACAAGAATGTCTATTGAGCCTAATGCCTCTACTGTTTTTTCTACTAATTTTTTACAAAAATTTTCGTCAGTTATGTCGCCAGAAAATGCAAATGCTTTATTGCCTGATTCACTAATCAAGCGCAAAGTATCCTGTGCATCTACTTCTTCGCTTGGAAGATAATTAATTACTACATCTGCACCTTCACGCGCAAATGCAATTGCAACGGCGCGACCAATCCCAGAGTCACCACCGGTAATTAATGCTTTGCGTCCTGCCAGTCTTCCTGCTCCGCGATAAGTATTTTCACCGTGGTCAGCTTGTGGCTTGAGTATTGTATCGAGGCCAGGTTCTGGCTGCGTCTTGTCATCAGTTCCCTTAATTAATGGATATTGGGTGCGTGGGTCTTGCATCGTATATTGATCAATTTTGCTCATGGATTTTTACCTCCTGCAATTTAAAAAATATCATCTTATTGTCCTGCAGATATTTCTCGTTTTGATGAATAAGATGACTGCTGAACTTTTGAGATAACACGAATGTCAACAAATAAGATACACATCTAATCGTGTAAAAAATTGCTGTCTATTTAGTGACAGCAATGCACTTTAAAAAGTTGCAGGGTGGATTTTTGCTGTTTTTCCATCGGATGAAATGAATGGTGTAGTGGAGGAGTGATGATAGTCGATAGTTTTGAAATAGACGGTGAAGAAGTCGATATTCATATTATCGACAATGAAGCAGATAACTATTTTTCTATTGTTTCTCGTAACCAAAATAATGATGCATTTAACGGCTTTGAATTCAGGGTGAGAAAAATGGGCACATTAACAGTGAATTCGTTTGCTCAAAGCGCTCCTGCGTTTGCGATTGTGAGTTTTATGCGCCGCCAGATCGAAGAAAAACATTGGGAAATTTATAAAGAGGAAGAAAGGAGTGTTATTTCATCTCAATCTGTAAATGATAAATCTGCCCGTGTGGCAGGGCGAAAGGCGTTTCTGAATAAGCAACATTATCGTGAAAATCCTTATTCCGGTTTGGATGTATTTACACATGATGAGTGGGATCAGGGGTGGGCGGAAGAAGCACAAAAAAATCCTGACTGGTTTGACTTTATCTCCGACAGTTTTAGGCATTAATTATTTGCAGTGTGATAGAGCAATTAAGAAAATTAAAATTTTTATATAAACCTGTAATTCGTGTTTTATAAAAATAATAACTCGTTATGCGATATTAATATTGAACCTATCCAGTTGTGATGAACCTATAAAAGGGTGCAGAAGAAATAACGGTTATATTGCCATTTATTATTTTTAGCCCTTCTGTTGTTAATCTAATTAGAAAATTAATTTTAGATGCCAGTGTTAGCTACTGCATTAAGGGGAAAATCATGACAGATAAAATCAATGAGCCTGCCGTTGGCGCAGCAGGAATATTAAGCAGTGTCTCAGGTCCATCTACTGCAAAAATTCCGGAAGGAATCGGGCAGGAAACAGAAGTGTCTGATGCATTGCTCAAAAAAGCTTCCGGTCAACAACAATTAGCACAACAAATTCCGTCTAACCCCAATAAAGCAAGTGAGTATGGTGATGAGGCGCGCTGCCCGTTAATGGGGTACACCCAAGAACCTCCATCTGTTGAAGCCACTGCAAGCACATCGACTGAATCAATTGCATCTGAAAAGGTGGGGGATGGAAAAGTTGATGCAAGCGTGAATGCAACAATTACTTCATTGGATCGTGTGCGTGTAGATAGCGGAAACCAGATATTAACTACCAACCAGGGCGTGCCGATAGGAAATAACCAGCATTCATTAAAACTGGGTTTGCGTGGTCCGACATTACTTGAAGATTTTATTCTGCGTGAAAAAATTACGCATTTTGATCATGAGCGAATTCCGGAACGAGTTGTTCATGCGCGCGGTTCAGCTGCGCATGGATATTTTGAAGCGTATAAAGATCTCGGCGAATTTACCCTGGCAGCGCCCTTTCGTGAAGCCGGGAAACGAACGCCGGTTTTTGTACGCTTTTCCACGGTTGCGGGTGAGCGCGGCTCGACTGACACGGCGCGTGATGTGCGGGGATTTGCGGTCAAGTTTTACACTGAAGATGGTAATTGGGATTTGGTGGGAAATAACATTCCTGTTTTTTTTATTCAGGATGCAATGAAATTTCCCGATCTCGTCCATGCAGTCAAACCTGAGCCGCATCATGCTATGCCACAGGCATCCAGTGCGCATGATACTTACTGGGATTTTGTATCATTGATGCCTGAGTCCGCACACATGTTAATGTGGCAAATGTCAGATCGAGCCATTCCCCGCTCCTATCGAATGATGCAAGGTTTTGGTGTACATACCTTTCGCCTGCTCAATCAAAACGGTGCGTCGGTATTTTGTAAATTCCATTGGACGCCGTTGGCAGGGGCGCACTCGTTAGTGTGGGATGAAGCGGTAAAAATCAGTGGCGCTGATCCCGATTTTCATCGCCGTGATTTATGGGAAGCAATAGAGTCCGGTGCATTTCCGGAATGGGAATTAAGTCTGCAAATTTTTACTGAAGAAGATGCGCAAACATTTCCCTTCGATATTCTTGATCCCACTAAAATTGTTCCAGAAGAAATTGTGCCGCTGACGCCGGTAGGAAAACTGGTATTAAATCGTAATCCCGATAATTTTTTTGCAGAAACAGAACAGGTTGCATTTTGCGTTGCGCATATTATTCCGGGAATTGATTTCTCCAATGATCCTTTATTGCAAGGCAGAATCCATTCCTATGTGGATACCCAATTAACCCGCCTGGGTGGTCCGAACTTTCATGAAATCCCGATCAACGCACCTATAGCGCAAGTTCATAATAATCAGCGCGATGGTTTACATCGACAAGCAATTCATCGCGGGCGCGTAAATTATGAGCCCAATTCACTTGCGGGTGGTTGCCCGTTTCAAGCAGGAATGACCGGCTTTCGTACAATGCCTGAGCGTATCGAGGAAGATAAAGTACGCGGTAATCCGGTGTTATTTGCAGATCACTATTCACAGGCGCGTTTATTTTGGCAAAGCCAGTCCGTTGCTGAGCAGTGTCATATTATTGCGGCATTTCGTTTTGAATTAACACGAGTGCAAATAGTAGGAATTCGCCAGCGTGTACTCGCGCTCCTGGCTAATGTGGATAGTCATCTGGCAGCAAGTGTTGCGCAAGGCCTGGGTTTGGAGTTGCCTCCACCACTGCCGTTGGCGAATAGTATTCCGCTGCCGGAATATCCACCTTCACCGGCATTATCGCTGCTCTCTTATCCCGGTTGCACAGGGGTTCAAACCCGTCGTGTTGCGATCCTTGTTGCGCCCGGCGTGAATATTGTTTCAGCGCGCTTTATTTACACCGCCTTATTAAACAAAGGTGCTGTGCCGCGTTTTGTTGGCACTCGTTTGGGCGCGGTAACAAATGATACCGGTGAAGCTATCAATATCGACATTTCACTGGAAGCCGGCCCTTCTGCGTTATATGACGGCGTAGTGATTCCCGATGGTGATGTCGCCATTGTGGATTTATTACGCAACGCACACGCGCTTGATTTTGTGCGTGAACAATATCGCCACTGCAAACCAATATTGGCGGTTGGTGAGGGAATCAAACTGGTTTTGAATGCGGATATTCCGTTAACACTGCCTACTGGCGAGCCAGACGGAACATTAATCGAAGCGGACAGTGGTGATGTAGTGAATGGCATGGTTCGTTTTGAAGCTGTGCTAGCGCAACATCGTGAATTTAATCGGGAAACTGAACCTCCTATTGTTTAATAACCACGGAAGGCCAATGCGCTTAATAACAACAGAAAACTAAAGAAAAATTTTTATTGTAGATAGCAAATTTAATCCATCAAGACTTCGCGAGGGAATTATTATGACTAGTACAGCCAAGAAAACCAGCAATAAACCGGAATCAGGTAAACCACAGGAGGCGACTAAACTTCTGCGTGCTGACCATAAATTAGTAAACACTTTGTTTTTGCAATATGAATCTTCCCGCTCCAAAGAAAAGAAAAAAGCGTTAATAGAACAAATATGTCAGGAGCTTATTGTTCATGCGCAAATTGAAGAGGAAA
Organism: Cellvibrionaceae bacterium; assembly: GCA_021151825.1. Lineage (GTDB taxonomy): Bacteria > Pseudomonadota > Gammaproteobacteria > Pseudomonadales > Cellvibrionaceae > Cellvibrio. The sequence continues at coordinate 323,561 of JAGKWQ010000001.1, read as the reverse complement.
TTTTTTATCCCAAAGTTCAAACGGCACTAAAAGATACAGAGCTAGTACCAGAGGCAAGGGTAGAGCATGAAACCCTGAAGCATCTTATTGCCCAGCTTGAGGACGGTGCTCCAGGTGATGAAGAATTTGAAGCAAAAGTCAAAGTGCTTTCCGAGTATGTGAAACATCATGTTCGCGAAGAGCAAACAGAAATTTTTCCAAAAGTACAAAATAGTAACCTGGATTTGCAAGAGCTCGGTGCTGAACTTGCACAACGCAAAGAAGAATTAAAAGATAGTTCAGGAAATTGATGCATAGAAAACTTATGAGTAAGTCGCAATACATCGTAATACTTCCGCCACGCTCCACGCCTGCGCAATGCAGCCGCGGGGTGTGAAGGGTGGTTCTGCATCAAATATTTCACTGATGCTACCAATTCCTGCATCGTTCATATGTGTTTCAAAGCCATGTAATAATTTGCTGACATTGGTGCGCTCTTCAGGGTAGGTTTTTACCCAGGCATCAATATAAGGGCCGATAAGCCATGCCCACACCGTGCCCTGATGATAAGCGGCGTCACGAGTGAATAAATCACCATCATAATTTTGTTTGTAATCGCGATGTTGTGGTGATAATGAACGTAAACCCACGGGGGTTAGTAAATGTTTTTTTACTTGTTCAACGACCGCTTCCCAGTGTTGTCGGTCTAGTACGGGATGATCCAATGCAATAGAAAATATCTGGTTTGGTCGGCATGAATCATCCAGTTTTTCCGGTCCGTCGATTACATCATAAAGATAACCATTAATCGGATTCCAAAATCGTTGGTTAAATGATTGTTGTGCGCGGTTCGCATGTTGTCCAATGGTATAAGCACGGTCATCCCGCTCTTCGATTAACCAGTTTTCCAATAGCCGTAATGCGTTGTACCACAATGCATTTAGCTCAACGGCTTTACCGCGACGTGGCGTCACGACCCAATCATTTACCTTGGCATCCATCCAGGTTAATTGATAACCCTCTTCACCCTGTTGCAACAAACCATCGTTGGAATCAACAGCAATATTGAAACGCGTTCCCGCAAGATGATGATCAACGATAGAAATTAATTTGGGCAAAATAGTACGCAATGTGTCGCGGTCCTGCGTTACTGTTACATAACGATGCAGCGCATGGAAAAACCATAAACTGGCATCGGCGGTGTGATACAAACCGGTTTTATCATGCTCAGGAAACATGTTGGGAATTAATCCATTGCGAACATAATTTGCGAAAGTACGCAGTATATAGCGTGCTTCTTTATATCTTCCGGTGGTTAATGTAAGTCCCTCAAGGCTGATCATCGTGTCGCGGCCCCAGTCGGTAAACCAGTGATAACCTGCGATAATCGTTTTTACATCTTCACCGGCAGCGCGCGCGCGTTCAGTTTCTTCTACCCTGCCACCCGGAGTAATAATAAATTGATCCGCGGCAAGAATTAATTCAGTAGTAAGTTTCTCGTTACGCTTTGCTGTAATGGGGGCGAGTGTTAATAATTTTTTGCGGCGATCTATTTCAGTGTTGTAAGTATCTGAAAAATTATCGGGTAAGTCATCTGTCGCTTCGGTGGTGGCGATAATGGTTGTGCTTTCGCCTGCGCGCAAAACGGCTTTAAAAAATCCAGGGCTCCAGTGTTTTCCAACTGCAGCATAACCTCGTTCATATTCCAGGCGAAAGTAAATATTATCGTTGCGACGATTATCAATATTGAAGGTCGATTCACTATCAATCATTTTTAACAGTAAGGGTGGATAATGACCACCATGAATTTGATAAATATTGTCTTTGGCGACTACTGAATATTCAGAATCATCTACGGTAATATTATTTACCGATGCTTCAAGTGGGCGAAAATGTACTGCGGGGCGCAACTCTATTTCTACAGGGGTGGCTGCCCTTATCAAGTGATAATTAACAATCACAGTATTTTTATTGCGTAACATCAAAATGCGCTTTTCCAATTTGAAGCTATCAGCTTGATAGGTCCATACAGGTAAGCCGGTGTCGAGATGAAACGATTCGATACATTGGCACATGGTGCCATCAGTTTGGTTATCACCAAGGTCCTGCGTGTTTAACAAAATAATACTGTCGTCGCCAAGGGTAATACTCTCCTGTAAGCGGCTCAGCATTACCGTTCGCCCGAGTGGGGCTGGTAATGCTGCCACAAGCAAACCGTGGTAGCGCCGTGTAACACCACCAGCCAGTGTGCCAGAGGCAAACCCACCAAGGCCATTGGTTTGCAACCATTCGCGACGCAGTATTGAATCGTTATTGCCGGACACATCAAAAGAAATTGTTCGGGCGATAGAATTTTTCATGGTCGGCTCCTGAAACGTTTATAGCAACATCAATAATTGTTTGGCTTTTTTCTCAATCCAACTAAAATTTATTTAACATCAGGTACAAGTACTGCGGCGCTAAAGCCGGGAATTTGCCATTGCTCTAGTGAGAATGGTGCTGCATTACCATTTCCTCCGTAATGCGGAGACTCACTCGACCAGATTAATTTCCAGGTATGGTTTATATGAGGGGCGAGCAAAGGCTCCGGTGCCGGTGAAAGCTCAGTATCAGAATTAAAATTGACAATGAGCAAGCGATCATCATTTTTTTTAAGTGAAAAGAAGCGAAAAATAATAATAGTGTTAGATAAAATAGCTCCATCAATATGACTGTAATTGTTGCCTGAAAATACATTGTCTGTTTGGCGTAGCGTTAATAAATCCTTGTGCAGTTGATAGGTCTCATAATTTTTTTCGCGTTCAGTAAAATTAAGTTTACATTGAGTAAATGTCGCAAGGTTATCGGGCCTGCTTAAATAAGATTGCATTTCCGGTTGCGCAAGGTTGGGGAATTGCTGTAAGAACTCATTCCTGCCTTTTGCCACTTGTTGGGCAAGTTTTTCTGGATTATCTGCAAAATACAAAAAGGGTGAACTGGCTCCAAATTCTTGCCCTTGAAAAATTAGCGGGGTTTGCGGGCCTAATAATAAAATTGCAGTTAATGCGCGCATTAAGGCCGGGTTTGTTAACTGATGGAGTCGTTTGCCTCTGCCGGTATTGGCTATCTGATCATGATTTTGTAAATAATGAATAAATGCTGTTGGGGGGATTCCAAACGTTGGTGTGCCGCGTTGTTTCTTTTGCCATTGATAAAATTGACCTTGGTATAGAAAGCTGTATTTCAGGTTGGAAATAAACTCTTGCGGCCCACCTTTATAATCTGAAAAATAAGCAGCACTCCGCCCTGTTGCGGCGACAATCGCACTGTGGTGGAAATCATCGTTCCATAAAGCATCGAAACCGTAGCCATCTTTATCCCGCGATTTAATCAATTGGGTATTTTGTGGTTCATTTTCTCCACTGATGTAGAGTTGACGGTTACCGGCAACTTCCTGCACGCTACGTACAATGGTGGCAAGGATATAATCGGCCGATGAATCAAAAATTTGTTGGGTCGCATCAAAGCGAAATCCATCAAAATGAAATTCATCAATCCAATAGCGCGCATTATTAATAAAAAACTCGCGCACGGGGGCGGCGTTCTTGCCATCAAAATTAAAAGCATCACCCCATTCTGATTTATAACGGGTAGAGAAATAATCAAGGGAAAATTTTTTCAAGTAACAACCGCTACTGCCGGCGTGGTTATAAACAACATCCAATATGATGCCTATGCCTAGTGAGTGGGCTTTATCAATAAATGATCGTAAATTATCTGGTGTTCCATAAGCATGGTAGGGTGCGTACAGATCAACACCGTCATAACCCCAACCAAATTCTCCCTCAAACTCGTTGACGGGCATTAATTCAATGATGGTGATTCCTAATTTGGCGAGTTCATTCAGCTCTATTGCCGCAGCGGCAAATGTTCCTTCTTTGGTGAATGTGCCGACATGCATTTCATAAATCACATTGGATTTTTTTTGTATTCCCTTCCAGTGTTTATCTGTCCAGTTGAAATCAAGTGGGTTTATTATCATCGATGGGCCATGAGGGCCTGTAGGTTGGGCGCGAGAAACAGGATCAGGATAAAGATAATCGTCATCATCTAATTTGAATTGATATAAATCACCTACTTTTAATGAAGGAACAAATATTGATTTATAGCCATTTTCTTCCGCAAACATTTCAATATTTTCATTATTTTTTTCGATAATAATTTGCACCCGTTTTGCTGTGGGAGCCCATATCCTGAAATGAACTCCATCGTCTACGATTTCAGCACCGACAGGATAGCGTCGTTGGTTTGACATATTGATTCCTATAGCAATATAAATGTGTCTCCATTACAAAGTGACAGAGGATACGGAGAATAATTCCATGATGAAAATAAAGGGGGTGAGCAAAATATCAAGGAGGAAGAGTGTTGGGTGAAGGGTAATAATATGAAGGCTTTTACACTAAAAAACCATTGAACCTGAAATGGATTTTGATTGCGTTTTTAATCCAGCTTACGAGTGTTTTTCTTGGGGCTTATGGAAACATTAGTTGCAATGCTATCTTTTTCAGATTTGCCAATACTATCTTTCCTGGCTGCATTGTTTCTAATTAAAATGGCGGCAATACATAATGCTAGAAAAATAAAAAATACCGCGCCACCCCATGCTGCTTCAACTGACAATGGCATGATTTTCTCCATATCGGTAGTTGCTATTAATTGCGCTCTTAATGGTCGACTCGCTAAAACCAGAATAGTTCCCGTGCTATCGAGGATGCTTATTATTAATTTCGTTATGTGAATATACTGGTGCGAGACTTTCTATTTATTTTTATATTCCATTAACTGTCGAATAAATTAATTTTTTCTACGAAATATAAAATCCAGGTCATGTTTGAAACGTGTAGATTGCTACTAAACTTTTCATGGAAGTGTATGAATTATTAAAACTTCTACTGTATTTTACAGCCAAATATGACTGTAAATATCGTCATATTCCATGCCTCTGAATACGCATCGAATTATTAGTGAGGAGCGAATGGTTGAGGGGTTTTATATTTAAAACACTAATGTTTTCGACTTCTGCTTTCGGTGTCAGGATTTTAATAGTTATTGGGAATGTATTTTCTGAAAAGAAAATAAATTTTTGAAATGACTTTTTTCGAGTGGTTGTGTTTGACGTGACTTTGAATTAATTGCAGCGAAGTATTTTAAGTGGTGGGCCCAGCTGGACTTGAACCAGCGACCTGCCGATTATGAGTCGGATGCTCTAACCAACTGAGCTATAGGCCCCAAAAGGAGGCTGCGAAACCGCAGTGGGGGGCATTATAGTGAGTTGTTTTGAATGTGGCTAGAGATTAACGGAAATTGCTGACTGAAAAAAATAAAACCCGCATTAAGCGGGTTTTATTGTTGGTGATGAATTAATCATCAAGGAAGCTGCGCAAGTGATCGGAGCGCGATGGGTGGCGTAGTTTGCGCAACGCTTTCGCTTCGATCTGACGGATACGCTCGCGCGTTACATCGAATTGTTTGCCCACTTCTTCCAGCGTGTGGTCAGTGTGCATGTCGATACCAAAGCGCATACGCAGTACTTTGGCTTCGCGTGCGGTGAGGCCTGCAAGCACTTCGCGGGTTGCTTCCATCAAACCCTCCATTGTCGCTGACTCCACCGGAGAGATAATGGTGGTATCTTCGATAAAGTCGCCAAGATGTGAATCTTCATCGTCGCCGATTGGTGTTTCCATGGAGATTGGTTCTTTGGCGATTTTCAGTACTTTACGTACTTTATCTTCTGGCATATCCATGCGTTCGCCCAATTCTTCCGGCGTTGGCTCGCGCCCCATTTCCTGCAGCATTTGACGCGATACACGATTGAGTTTGTTGATGGTTTCAATCATGTGAACAGGAATACGGATGGTGCGCGCCTGATCGGCGATGGAGCGAGTGATTGCCTGACGAATCCACCAGGTTGCGTAAGTGGAGAATTTATAGCCGCGACGGTATTCAAATTTATCCACTGCTTTCATCAAGCCGATATTGCCTTCCTGAATCAAATCGAGGAATTGCAAACCGCGGTTGGTATATTTTTTTGCAATGGAAATTACCAGGCGCAGGTTTGCTTCAACCATTTCTTTTTTCGCGCGGCGTGCACGGGCTTCACCAATCGACATGCGGCGATTGATGTCTTTAATAGCAGCGAGGCTCAAACCACTTTCGGTTTCGATATGTGCGAGTTGTTGCTGTGCCGTTTTTACATCAGGTAATACGCGTTCAAGTTTCTCAGGGCTTTCAACTTTGCCTTTGAGTATCTCGGGTAACCATTCCTCGTTGGTTTCATTACCGGGGAATGCTTTGATAAATGTTTTGCGTTGCATTTGGGCTTTGCGCGTACACAAATCCATAATGTGGCGTTCTTGCTTGCGAATGTGATCCAGGGTTTCACGCGCTTTGCTATAAATTGGATCGAATTGGCGTGCGGGTAATTTGAAGAACTTGAACAAGTCGCCCAATGTGGACAATTCTTTCTCGGCTTGTTTGCTGCCGTAACCGCTTTTGGCGAGTGCTTTGATGGTTTTGTCGTATTGCTTTTGCAATTCTTCAAAACGTACACGCGCTTCTTCCGGATCTACACCAGTGATCGCTTCTTCTTCGTCATCGCTACCGCCTTCTTCATCCTCTTCATCATCAGATGCGGCTTTAGCGCCCGGAGCTGCAGCGACAGGAATTTCCTCTACTTCTGCGAGTGCAGAAGGAATATCTTCAATGGGGTCGAGCCAGCCGATGATTACGTCTGCAAGGCGGCGTTCTTCTTTGGCGACTAATGCATATTCGTCCAGCACTTGTTGCACAGCGCCAGGCCAATAGGCGAGGGCATGCATCAGTTCACGCACACCTTCTTCAATACGCTTGGCGATAACAATCTCGCCTTCGCGGGTCAGCAGTTCTACGGTACCCATTTCACGCATATACATGCGCACGGGGTCATTTGATACGAGACTGTTGTTGTTGGACGTCTTCAGACATTCGAGACCCTATTAAAACCTGGTGAGTGAAATGCAAAGCCCGAAATTATACTCCACTTGCTTGAGTGGATTCTAGGCAATCGGGTGGCGACGCTGAAATCTCCCCGTGAATCGTGTGGGATTGTGCAGCTTTTGACCTGTTTGGTCGCTTAAGATTGCAGTTTGGTCGCCAGAACAGCGCGCACCAGTTGCTCGCGCTCCTCTTTGGATAGTTGAGTTAAGTCGGCATTTTTGAGTTTTGCCAAGGATTCAGCACTTTTTTTCTGGTTTTGCTGGGTGCGTAATTTTTCCATTGCGCTCGCAAATGCGGCTTGGGTGTCGTAATCCGCTTTGGCGGGTTTGTCCGGGCGCGGTTGGGTTAGTGCATTTGCCGCTTGTAACAAATCATGCCCCGCAACAGCGGCCAGTCTTTCCGTATCTTCTGGCCCATAAATGCCACGCCAATAACCAATTAGGTGGGATAGGTTGTAATGGGGGCGTTCATGCAGCACTTTCAGCAGGCGACCTAGCATCTGGCAATCCAGATCATCGGCGACAGCAATCCAGTCATCATGATTGGGCTCCATGCTTGCCAATGAGGTGTGCGTCAATAGTAACGCCAGTGCTTTGCGAGCTGGTGGCATCAAATATTTTCCGGTGGCGCGTGGCTGAAGCTCCGGCTGGTATCGGTTCTGCGTGGGTCTTCGCGCGACGGGCTCTTCGTAGTATTCACGATAGTCCGGTGGTGGCAAATCAGTTGGAAAATCCCCGTAATCAGCCGGATGCATTCCAGTTTCGTCCGGGGTTTGGGGGGCGCTTTGCGCTGGGTTATCCCACCAATTATCGACCTGCCTGGGCATTGCTACCTGCGGAGTCTTTTCTTCTGCCGGCGCTTTGGCTTGTACTGGTTGGGCGGGCGGTTCTTTGGTTTGCTGCTCTAAAACCAATTCCTGTAAGACATTACGATTCAGGCCGGTTCGTGTCGCCAGGCTCTCGAACATTAGCTCACGAAACACGCCTTTCGGCAGGCGGTCCAGCAGCGGCGCTGCGCGTTTGCTGAAAGTGGCGCGACCTTCCATGGTGCGGATGTTCAAGCCATCAGCAACTGCGTCAAATAAATAATCCTCAAAGGGTACGGCCAGTTCGATCATGCGTTCGAACTTTTCAGGCCCGATTTGGCGCACCAGTGTGTCCGGATCTTCATTTTCAGGCAGGAACAGGAATTTCACTGTGCGACCATCGGTCATGCACTCGATTGAAGCTTCCAGTGCACGATGGGCAGCACTGCGACCAGCTTTGTCGCCGTCAAAACAAAACACGACTTCGCTGGTGTATTTGAAGGCGCGATCAAGATGGTCCGGTCCGCACGCGGTACCGAGGGTTGCAACGCCATAGCAGATGCCGAATTGTGCGAGGCTAACCACATCCATATAGCCTTCAACCACCAACAGGCGCGGTAACTCGCGGTAGGCGAGGCGGGCTTCATAAAGTCCGTAAAGCTCCTGTCCTTTATGGAACACCGGTGTTTCCGGTGAGTTGAGGTATTTGGGTTTGTCGTCGCCCAGAACGCGACCGCCAAAACCGATCACTCGCCCGCGAGTATCGCGAATCGGGAACATAATGCGATGGCGGAAGCGATCGTACAGTTTCTTTTCTTGCTCTTGATGAATCAGCATGCCGCCTTCAATCAGCAGGTGTTTATCATCATCATTTTGTGCCAGAGACTTGAGTAAATTGTCCCAGCCGGGTGGGGCAAAGCCGACGCCATACGCTTTGGCAGTTTTGCCGTCGAGCCCACGATTTTTCAGATAATTCACTGCAAGGTGCTTGCTGGTGTGATGACGCAATTGCTGTTGATAAAACTGATCTGCTTTTTCCAGCAAAGTGTAAATGCTGCGTTTTTCTTCTTCGCGCTTTTGTTGTGCTTCGGTTTGTACTTCGCGCGGCACTTCCAGGCCGGCTAGGCGGGCAAGTGACTCGGTGGCTTCGGGGAAGCTGAGTCGCTCATAATCCATTATAAAACCCAGTGCATTCCCACTGGCGCCGCAACCGAAACAATAGAAGAATTGCTTCTCCGGGCTAACGGTAAAGGAGGGGGTTTTCTCGTCATGAAAAGGGCAGCAGGCGCTGTAGTTTTTGCCGGTTTTTTTGAGTTTTACACGGCTGTCGACCACGTCGACTATGTCGAGGCGGTCGAGCAGGTCGTCAATAAAGCTCTGGGGGATTAATCCGGCCATGAAATAGTCGCTTGAAAGTGATTGCGAGGAGCTAGCACCAAGCTATTAATAATAGGCGACTAATTGCTCAATTTGGCTTTAAGCAGTTTGCTCACATCGCCCATATCAGCACGACCTTGTACTTGCGGCTTGATCAGGCCCATGGCTTTGCCCATATCGCGTGCTTCGGTAACGCCTGCATCGGCAATTGCTTTAACTACAATTGCATCGAGCTCGATCGCAGTCAGGGCTGCGGGCAAATAGGCCTGGATCTCGCGAATCTCATAGGCTTCCTGCTCGGCAAGCTCGGGGCGATTGGCGTTGCGATATTGGGTTTCTGAGTCGCGGCGCTGCTTGACCATTTTGTCGAGCACAGCAAGTACGCGGGCATCATCAAGCTCGATGCGCTCATCAACTTCAATTTTCTTGAATTCAGACATCACAAGACGCAAAACCGCGACGCGCTCTTTTTCTTTAGCGCGCATCGCGGTTTTCAAGGCATCATTTATGCGGTCTTTTAGCGTTGCTTCACTCATGATTCACCGTTATGCAGTAAACAATGTTCAGTAATCAGTGATCTAAAAACGCACGGCTTGTTAATACAAAGATGCAAACATAACTAACAAGCAGAACCGGTAAGCACTGGCTGGCTGCAACTACCCCAACAGGGTTTGCAGCTGGCAATTAGTACAGACGGGTAAACTTTTTGGATTCGCGCTGAACCTTTTTAGCATGACGCTTAACGGCGGCAGCGGCATCACGCTTGCGAATAGTGGTTGGTTTTTCATAGCATTCGCGAGCGCGAACGTCAGCCAAAATACCGGCTTTTTCACAGGCGCGCTTGAAGCGACGCAAAGCTACATCAAAGGGTTCGTTTTCTTTAATTTTTACTGAAGGCATGCTGTTACCTTTTAAATAGAGTGCTTGAAAATGATGTCTTGTAGATAGCTGTCGGTATAAAACGCGGTCAGGTATCCGAGGGGTGCGGATTCTATACGCTTATTCCCCCCATCGCAACCTTGGACCTTCTCATATGAAGGGAGTTTTGCTGGGTTTTCAGTGATCATCGGATTATCATAGCCGCCCTTTTTAGCGTCTTTGTGCGCTAGTCAATGATTGATTGAGGTTGGTTATGCGAGTGTTGGGGCTGGAAACATCCTGTGATGAAACCGGTGTAGCTGTCTACGATAGCGAGCGCGGCCTGTTGGCCCATGTGCTTTATACCCAGATCGCACTCCATGCTGAATATGGTGGTGTGGTGCCTGAACTGGCCTCGCGCGACCATGTACGCAAACTGCTTCCTCTTATTAATGAGGTGATGGAAAAAAGCGGCACCACAGCAAGTGATATCAATGCAATTGCCTACACATCGGGTCCCGGTTTGGTGGGCGCATTGATGGTAGGTGCCTCGTTTGGACGCTCACTCGCCTATGCCTGGAAGGTGCCGGCAATTGGCGTTCACCATATGGAGGGGCATTTGCTTGCTCCCATGTTGGAGGCAAATCCCCCTGAATTTCCATTTGTGGCGCTTTTGGTTTCCGGTGGTCACACCCAACTCGTTAAAGTAAATGCGTTGGGCGATTATGAATTGCTGGGCGAATCGATAGACGATGCGGCCGGCGAAGCCTTCGACAAAGCCGCCAAGATGCTCGATCTGGATTACCCTGGCGGCCCGCAAGTAGCCAAGCTTGCTGAGTGTGGTGTAGAAGGGCGGTTTAAATTTCCTCGGCCAATGGTGGATCGTCCCGGTCTGGATTTCAGTTTCAGCGGATTAAAAACTGCGACGCTCACTGCTGTAAACGCAAATAAGCAAGCGAATGGTTTGCCCGATGACCAAACCTGTGCCGATATTGCCAATGCTTTTCAGGCGGCTGTAGTGGATACGCTAGTAATTAAATGCAAGCGCGCGCTTGAACAAACTGGTATGAAAACGCTGGTCATTGCAGGTGGTGTGTCTGCGAATAAAAAATTGCGCGCAGATCTGGATAGCGAGCTTGCCAAAATCGGTGCAAAAGTATTTTACGCACGCCATGAATTTTGCACTGACAATGGCGCAATGATCGCCTATGCCGGTTGTCAGCGTTTGCTCGCGGGGCAACATGAAGATTTGGCGATCAACATAAAAGCGCGTTGGCCGCTGGACTCACTTTCATCCCTTTAATTTTCGATTTTTAATTTTTAGCAGACGCTGATTATGGATATTGTTTACATCCGCGATTTACGCATTGATACCATTATTGGTATTTACGACTGGGAGCGCGAAGTGCGCCAGACAGTGAGCATTGATCTGGAAATGGCCAGCGATATTCGCAAGGCCGCCGAGACCGATGACATTCAATATGCGCTGAATTACAAAGCGGTTTCCAAGCGTTTAATTGCGTATGTGGAAAATCGTAACGCACTGTTAGTGGAGGCATTGGCAGAAGAGATTGCGCAGGTTATCCGCACGGAATTTGATGTGCCCTGGTTGCGCTTGCGTTTAAGTAAACCGGGTGCAATACGTGGTGCGCGCGATGTCGGGTTGATTATCGAGCGCGGTACACGGCCAGAAGGTTTGCCACTATGACAACAATTTATTTGAGTCTTGGTAGTAATGTTGATCGTCACAAACATATTCTTGCTGCATTGGATGCACTGCATGAATTGTTGGGCAGCCTACGTGTTTCTTCTGTTTATGAAAGCAAATCTGTGGGATTTGACGGGAGCAATTTTTTTAATCTGGTCGTTGGTGCGGAGACGGGTTTATCCATTGCAGAATTATCGGAAAATTTAAAGCGCATTGAAGATAATAATGGGCGTAAGCGCAACGGGCCGAAATTCAGTCCACGCACATTGGATATTGATATTCTGACTTACGGTGATTTTGTTGGAGTTGAAAATGGTATTGAACTACCGCGCGCCGAAATCACCCAAAATGCATTCGTACTTTTGCCGCTTGCTGAAATCGCACCGTCTATTTCACATCCGCAATTACAAAAAAACTATCGGCAATTATGGGCTGATTATAATCAGGCATCACAGGAATTGTGGGCAATTGACTTTAAGTGGCAAGAAAAGATTATCTCAGTGGCGAGTTAGTTTTTTGTGTGAGCCAGTAAGTCTCTATCATGCTATAGCCCTTGGGGTCATATTTCGCCAAGCCTTGTTTATCAAAAGGATGGTAGGTTCCTCCAACAAAAAACATAGCTGAAAGATCTGCAAAATATTCATATTCGTTAGTGGTTGCATAGGCTGGACTAATGTTTCTTCCTGCATAATCTTTTACTGACTGGTAAAGTCCGTTATTTCGTGAATTTAACCAAATATCTATGATTGGCTGATACTGGTAAGTCCATTCCAAAAAGTGCCAGGCATGAGCTAATTCGTGAACGATAAGTTGATTGGTTACAATATCATTGTGATATAAAAAACTGTCTGCGCTGTAAATTACCACTGCATTGTTCCAGTGATTGTCGTGTAATGAGTATTGCTCTATTTTGTGATGGATGTATCGTGCTCCACCACTTTCACCACCCAGTCGATGTTTTGAGCCCCGCATAATATAGAACGTTACGGTTTTTAGTTTTGCGTGTGTCGCATAAGGAAATTTGGTGAAGATCATGTCCAGGGTTTTTGTCAGGCGCGCAACCGCTTTATCGTAAACCTTTATATCCTGTTGGTTTTCAGGGCGCTCAATAAAGATTGGCCAGTGACTATTACTGCGGTCATAAAATCTTTCCGGGTAGCGATAATTAACGCGGGTTTGCCTGGGAATATCCAGTTGCACCTCGGCAACCGGTTGCTTGCCGCATTTACGCGGGTCATCGGTAAAGATGTTTTTTCCGTCAGCTGTTTTGCAGCTTAGAACTGCTGCGCTGATAGAGTGGCAAAAAAAGAAGAGAAAACATCCCGGTAGATAAATTGATATCCTTGGCATAGAAGCTCTTTGTGCTTGTTAGTGATCAAGTTGATAAGGTTGTGGAGTTTAGCTAAAGCCATTTCTTATAAGCAACAATTCCAAACCCTGCCGCAATAATAAGCATTGCACCCAGTGTATAAAAATAACCATAGGTAGCATGGAGCTCAGGCATGTTGTCAAAATTCATTCCGTAAATGCCGGCAATAAACGTGAGCGGAACAAAAATTGCGGTGATTACGGTTAGCACTTTCATGGTGTTGTTTAACTGGTGTGATGTGATGGATAGGTAGCCATTAATCAAATCGCCGCAGATTTCGTAATACATTGTCGTCAAACCGTGCAAACGTTCGCAACGCTCAAATAGATCTTGCAATGCATGTTCAATGTCGCCGTCTTCGTCAATCAAACGCTGGGGAATATCTTTTAATAAGTTGGTAACGAGTTTTTCGTGATAACTGAAAATTCGCCGCAATTTTCGCAGGCGTGATTGATAGGCGATAAGTTCGCGCATCACTTCGTCATTGGGTTTTTCTTGCATGGAATCTTCAAGCTCATTCAGCGATGGCTCAAATTCAAGAATCGCTTCGAGGTAACGGCCAATTGAAAAACGCATAATGCGTGAGGCAAGTAAACCGGGGCTTACCAATAAATTTTCTCTGTGGGCATTTTCCCAGTAGTAGTTAATCCCCATCGAATTGCGCGGATGGCAGCTAATCAGGCAGCGATCACCGGCAAATAGTGCGATAGTCATCTGCTGGATGGTAAGATCTTTATTAAACTCGGTAATGCCGCGATACAAAATTAATGTGTAATCGTCAAACGTTTCCGTTTTTGGTGGATGGCGAAAGCGTTGTACATCTTCAACTGCCAACGGATGACAACCCATCGAGAGTAAAAATTTTTTTTCTATTGCCGAATCTTCACCCAATAAATCTATCCAGATATAACCGCTGCCTTCGCTGCGCCAACGTTCAATTAATTCCGTGCTGCCGTGTATGTGTTCGCCATGCGCAGTGAGAAGCTGGGTTCTAATCATTGTTATTTCACAAATCCTGATTAATTAAATAGTGAGCGTGCGGCCGCCATCCACGACGATGATTTGTCCGGTAATGTAAGGAGCATCTTTCGCTAAAAATAAAATGGTGCGCGCTATGTCCTGTACTTGTCCGCGTTGCAATAATGGAATTTGCGCAAGCATTTTTTCTTTATTCTCATCGGAAAGTTGCTCTTCGGTTTTTTTATAATAATCTTCCGGCCAGAGAATGGCGCCCGGCGCTATACCATTGACTCGCACTCGCGGGGCAAGTTCCTGGGCCAGGGTTTTTGTCAACATTTCATTGCCGGCTTTTGCAATTGAATAAATGCTGTGTTTTTTTAGCGGGCGTTGTGCATAAATATCGGCGATATTAATAATGCATCCATGGCTTTGTGTCAGTGCTGGTGCCAATGCCTGTGCTAAAAAGAATGGTGCTTTGAGATTTGAATTAATCAGGTTATCCCAATCCGCATTTGTCGCTTCGCCTATAGGTGTAGGATAAAAACTGGATGCATTATTAACCAGCAAATCCACTCGTTGCCATTGCGCTGTGCTCTGCTGTGCAAGGTTTACTATTTGAGTGTGATCATTAAGATCTGCGGGTAATCCAACGGCAGAATTTTCGCGCTCACTATTGAGCTCTTCAACCAGCTCCTGCGCTGCCGTCGTTGATTGATTGTAGTGAACAATCACATTAAAGCCTGCAGTATGAAGTTGCCGTGCAATCTCGGCGCCTATACGTTTGGCGGCGCCGGTAACCAATGCGACTTTGGTTTGGTGATTCATGGTGGCCTCTGGCATGACTTACTCCTGCAAAAAATGATTGCTATTCCTGTGCGGGGAATTCCTGCTTTAATTGCGTTACTTTGTTTAAGCGTAGTCGGGCAATTGCATCGCCGAATGCTTGCCCGGTTAAGCCTTGCGCGCGCAACGGGGCTAAATCAATTTGTTGGGCAGCGCTCAGGGCGCGACGAAAAAAATCGGCTTGCGGGTAATCACGATTTTCAAAGCCGGTGCGACCACGAGCATCGGCCTCACAACAAACCAGAAATTGATGAAAGCGTTCAGAGCGACGAAATGCATCATTGGATTGTAGGACTTTTAACACGGTTGCCGGTTTTAATTCCATTGCTCTATGACAATGGGTATGCCATTGCGCCACCATGAGTGCCAGCTCTTTGTAATCGCGCGGTGCAGCGATGCGTTCGCACAATTGCTTGACTAATGGCAAGCTGCGTTCTTCATGGGCAATATGGCGTGGCCATTCAGCTTCCGGTGTGGTGCCTTTGCCTAAATCATGCACGAGAGTCGCAAAGCGAATACAGGTATTTATTGTTAATTTGGCGGCTTGTTGCAAGCTCATCAAGGTATGAATGCCGGTATCAACCTCCGGATGGTGGACCGCTGTTTGCGGCACACCGAACAGCGCATTAATTTCCGGGAAAATTTTTTCCAGCGCGTGGCAGTCGCGCAGTACCTGGATGAAAATTTCTGGATTGGGCTCTGCGAGTGCGCGTTCAGTTTCTTTCCATATGCGTTCTGCGACCAGATGGTCTACTTCACCATTGCTGACCATGGTTTGCATCAGTGCAATTGTTTCATCGGCGACGTGAAAGCCATAATGATGATAACGCGCGGCAAAACGTGCAATCCGCAATATGCGCACCGGATCTTCTGCAAATGCGGGCGATACATGACGAAGTATTTTTTGTTGTAAGTCGACCTGCCCCTTATAAGGGTCGATAATATTGCCTTGTTCATCTTCAGCCATGGCATTAATTGTCAAGTCGCGGCGAATCAGGTCCTCTTCTAATGTTACTTCCTCACCGCAATAAAAACTGAACCCGAGATAACCATGGCCGGTTTTGCGTTCTGTGCGAGCCAGTGCATATTCCTCTTTGGTTTGCGGGTGCAGAAATACGGGGAAATCTTTGCCCACCGGGGTAAAGCCTTGCGCTTGCAATTGTTCTGGCGTTGCTCCCACGACGACCCAATCCTGTTCCGTGACCGGTCGACCTAATAATTTATCGCGGACTGCACCGCCTACCAGATAAGTTTTCATAACGCATGCTTAATAGAAAAAGTTACCGCGGAGTATAGGTGAATCGCGCTGATAAAAAAATCTACAAAATGACTTGTGGCTGAATAGAAATTAAATTACTCTCGCTCAAGTTAATAAATTCATCTAACGATAGACCAAAATATTATGTATTTCATGAGTTCCCTAAAACATCGCGTAGCGCTACGACCAATTTTTTGGTGTGTGGTCATTGCGCGTGTTTTGGCGGAATTTGTTGATTGATGTTTTAATCGTTATAAACAAAGGCCGCAGCATAAAAACTGCGGCCTTTGTGTTTTTGGGTTTCAGTTTTTTTAATTGAATAGTGCTGCGGTAATTTCTATTTCCTTTCCGGGAATATAAGGAGTTATGCCGTGGCTGTGTTACTTGCCTATTTTTCAGTGGTGCTGATTTGGGCCACTACGCCCCTCGCTATTCAATGGAGTAGCGATAGCTTGAGCTTTATGGCTGCTGCAGTTACACGTATGTTAATTGCGCTGGCGTTAGCTCTGTCCTTTTTTGCCATTGTGCGTCAATCGTTCGCGATTTTTTGGCAGCATCGGTTAATTTATTTTGCAGCGTCGATCGGTATTTTTCCGAATATGCCCGTGGTCTATTGGGCTGCGCAATTTATTCCATCCGGTTTGGTTGCGGTGATTTTCGCATTATTGCCTTTTGTGACGGGGTTGATGACCTTGTTGCTGTTAAAGAAAAATCCATTTTCACTCAAAAAAATATTGGCACTCCTGTTGGCGTTGACAGGGCTAATCATAATTTTTTTCCATCAATTGCATTTTGATTTTCGCTCGGTGTATGGGATCTCCGGAATTTTGTTGTCGTGTGTGTTGTTTAGCTTCAGTAGTGTGTGGGTTAAAAAATTAACTGAACAACAAGCGGTGACTGTTGATGCTTTTCACCAGGCAACTGGCTCGCTTTTGTTTGCGTTGCCGGGTTTGTTACTGAGTTGGTGGGTGATGGATGGGGCAATTCCACAAGCTGTTTCAATAAAATCTGCGGGCTCAATTGTGTACTTGGCGATAGTTGGGTCGTTGATTGGTTCTGCATTGTTTTTTTATATCTTGCAACGCCTTTCTGCCAGTGCGGTGTCATTGATTACCTTGATGACACCGGTGCTGGCGATTGTGATAGGAAAAAACCTGGCCGATGAAGATCTGTCTTCACATACGCTGTTTGGGGTGGCGTTAGTGTTGGTTGCTTTGTTGTTTTACTCATCCTGGTCTTTTGCTGGAGTTGCGAATTGGTGCTCACAAAAGTTGCTTTCGGGTTTGCAATCGCGCGCCATTGAGGTCGATAAAAACGCTGAATCGGCTATTCAAGAAGCACGAGACGACATGATTCGTTATAAGTGAATTGTTTTGGTGCGCGCTGGACTGGCGCGCATGGTTTTCATGCACCAAGCTTGTGCCTGAGCTACTTTTGTTTAGGGTATGCAATCTTGTATTCAATCCACAACATCATGATTTTTATAATAAAAATAAAATTGGCTTAGTCCCTGCAATAACTCGGTCAAGCTAGTGTGAATTATCAATAGCTGCCTCAAAAACAAATTAGCAAAGACCATTAATAGAGGACAAAACTCATGAAGATGAAACAAAAATTTATCGCTGGTGCTATCGCTCTTTCGGCATTTGCAGGTTTCGCAGTTCCTGCCGCACACGCTGAAGTAGCTGCATCAGTCGCTGTCGCTAACATGTACTACTGGAGAGGTTTGGATCTCGGTAATGGTGATCCGGCGTTGATCGCGGACGTAGCACTTAAGTCCAATGGTTTTTACGGTGGCCTGTGGGCTTCTTCCGGTGATGCCGGCCTTGGAACTGAATACGACTTTTATGCAGGTTACGGCTTTTCAGCGGGCCCGTTGTCTGTTGACCTGAACTACACCACTTATATGTATCCATCCGCTACTTCAACTACTTACGGTGTTGATGATGATGGCGAAGTCGTTAAGAGCGTGGAAAGAGCTCCACTGGGTTTTGACGACGTATCTGACGTAGCTATTACTCTGGGTCTGAAACCTTCTGATGACGTGACTTTGACCTTGATGCACCGTGTAGGTGTGGGTGAAGTTTTGGCGGATGATGATTACACATACACCACTTTCTCGGCAGCGTTTGGCAAATTTAGCGCGCTGGTGGGGACTCACAGTGATGACAGCGGTGCATACGATGGCTTGACTCACCTTGACTTGAGCTACGCCTATACCAGCAACCTGACTTTCACGCTGGGCAAAGTAATTGATCAAGGCGAAGCAGACCACAATGACGAACTGAAGTTTGTTGTGAAGCTGTCTCTGCCATTGGGCGAATAAGTTTTCAGTCAAGAGTTCAGGGACGATTCTGATAAAAGCGGGCATTGCCCGCTTTTATTTATTAGCGTTTCGATTTTTTTAAATTGTTATATAGAGTTATAAGAGATTAAGGACTATCAATGAAAAAATACGTTTTTGTAGTATTGGTTCTCTGCTTTTTGGCGGCATTTTTTTTCAGTTTTTCCAAAGAAGCTGCAAACGTAATTACAGATAATGAAATATCCAAAAATACGATTGATAAAAATAACGTTGAATCCCGCTCCATTATCAATCCATCTTTATCCAGCGATTCATTTGTCGCGTCGTCAATAGCATCAGTATCTTCACGTTATGTTGCAAGCAGTTCAGCGGTTATCTCTGATACAGATAAACCATGGACACCTGTTTCTCCTTCACAGGAAATTCAAAATAACATTGATAGTGTCATCGGTGAGTTTTCTGCACCTGTTACCCGCATTTTTATCAAAGTTGATCCTGAGTTCCTGGAAAAAATTGAAGTTGATGGCATTTACGAAATTCCTATTCCTGATGCTGCGGATGCCGATATGCATGTAATCAATATTGAAAAAAAAGATGGGTTAACGAATGTGGTTGGGCATCTTTCCGGATATCCGGAATCTTATTTTATTGGTTTTAGTTACGATAATGAGGGGCATATTTATGGGGAAATAACAACAGAGAAATCAAACTACAGCATAAAAACCTATTATGACCAATCGGTAGTCATAAAGGTTTTGCCCGAAATGGAAAAAACACAAAGAAATGATTTTTAAAGGAAGATGTATTATGAAGTTATCTATAAGAAAATTTATCTTATTTGTGACATTAGTATTTGCGAGTAAGTCTAATGCAGTGAATGTTGATTTGCTCGTACTATACACAGCCGATTTTTCTAATGTAAACAATGCAGCTACAGCAATCCAAAGTTATATTTCCTATTCTAATCAGGTTTTTATAAATAGCGGGATCGATATTCAATTCCGCTTGAAGCATCATCAAGTCCTCCAAATATCTGGTGGCGAAGAGGTTTCCGAAAGTTTACGAAATAAATTGTTTTACGATGAGCAGGTTATGTCATTGAGGGGGACACATAGGCCGGATATTGTTGTGTACTTAACACGCGCGTCCTCTTCTTTGTGTGGTATTGCTGAATTTCCTAGCGTCACATTACGACCAGGTAATATTTATACCGCTGAACGAGAGATGGCTTTTAAGGGCGTATCTGTTGTTGGATGGGATTGTGGCGCGGCGGTGTTCTCCCATGAGATTGGACATAATTTGGGTGCGGGGCATGGTCCGGTAGCTTCTGGCGATCACCAGGGTATTCCAATTGTTAACTCCAGGGGGCACGGTGTGAGAGATGTTTTTAGAACGGTGATGGCCTACCCGGACGTATTTGGCTCTGCACCGAGATTGGCATATCACTCAAATCCGGCTATTTCATACAATGGTTTAGCGACTGGTACTGCGGACAGAAACAATGCATACGGAATGAAGGAAATCGCGGAAAAACATGTGCAATATTATTCGTCATGTTTTCCTGCATCCGTAACTATGCGCTATGGCTTGCCTATTTATTCATGTGGTACAGCTCCCGGATACTGTGCGGAGTTTAGTGGAGGGTTTCGTCCAACCTGCATCAGGTTAAATCCGAACTAGTTCAATGGAAATTACAACACCCGATTTACCCGGGGGTTGTTTGGTGTAACGAGGTTTTCTGTTTTTTATGTTAATTATATGATTTAATAAAAGATTCTTTCCAAGCCCTTATACTCATGCCTGAACTCTGGTTCAATGCGCGCGAAATGGCTTTACTTTTTATAAGGAATCTTTCATGTCTCGCTCACCCGTTCTTGTGACTGGCGGTGCCGGTTTTATCGGCAGCCATGTTTGTATTGAATTGATTAATAACGGTTATTTGCCGGTGGTTGTGGATAACCTCATTAATAGCAAGCCCGAATCGCTCAAGCGCGTTGCGCAGATTACTGGTGTTGAGCCGGTGTTCTATGAGGCGGATATCAACGATAAAGATGCCTTGCGTGAAGTTTTTAAAGCCTACAACCTGGAAGCTGTGATGCACTTTGCCGGATTGAAAGCGGTAGGTGAATCCAATCAGATTCCTATGAAGTACTACCGCTATAACGTGGCGGGTACCTTGTCGCTTACTGAAGTGATGGAAGAATTTAAGGTATGGAAACTGATTTTCAGTTCATCCGCCACGGTTTACGGTGATCCGGTTGCAGTGCCTATCGATGAAACCTTCGCTACGTCTGCGACCAATCCTTATGGCCGCAGTAAGCTCATCGTGGAAGAAATTCTGCGTGATATCGCCAAAGCACAGGGCAGCCAGTGGAATTTCTCGTTGTTGCGTTACTTTAACCCGGTTGGCGCTCATGAAAGCGGGCTGATTGGTGAAGACCCTGCCGGTATCCCGAATAACTTGCTGCCCTATGTCTCACAAGTTGCGATTGGTAAATTGAAAGAGTTGAGCGTGTTTGGCGATGACTACGAAACCATCGACGGTACTGGTGTGCGCGATTACATCCATGTAGTGGATCTGGCCAAAGGTCATGTGGCGGCGTTGCGCGGCCTGGAAAAATCAGGCATTGGCTGCCGTGCATACAATCTGGGCACTGGCGCCGGATTGTCGGTGTTGCAAATTATTAAGGCTTTTGAAGTGGCGAGTGGCCGTAGCGTACCTTACAAAATTTCGCCGCGCCGCCCTGGTGATATCGCCGCGTGCTATGCCGATGCGACTAAAGCGAAAAACGAATTGGGCTGGACTGCGGAGCTGGGTCTTGAGCGCATGATGCAGGATGCATGGCGCTGGCAATCGCAAAACCCCAATGGTTACGATGCCTGATAACGATTGATCTTTCGATATTCAAACAGCCGCTGCGAGCAATCCGGCGGCTGTTTTTCTTTAGGTGTCGCAATCGTTGTAACAAGTTTCATCAACGCAGTGCGATTGGTGTAACAGATTTGTTCGTCACATCAGTTGTGACGCATATTGCAAAAAAGCTTCTCACTTTTTACCGATTCAAGTGAGATGCCCCAGCTTTGAGCGGTTTTCTAAAAGTGAGAAGAGAAAAACGTTCGCCTGATGGAAGCTTACTAGTGTGTTAGTTCGCAAACACACAATAACCCTAATAAGTAAGTAGTAAGCCTAACGCGTCCTTTTTTGTAATTGAGAGTTTGTAATTGAAAACTTGCAGTTGAAAGTGGCGCTTAACCATCAGCCAAGAGTTCTCTTCATCGTTACACGCAATTTCATAACCATAAAAAGCTGGTCGTGCGCATGACTTTTCTGTGGGCAAAAACGGCGGCGATTGCGTGTATCCGAAGGGAAATTTAGTGGAGACAACACTATGCAACCCATCAACCCGTTGCCCAAGTTCTGGGTCCGGATTTTGTTCCTGTTCGGCAGTTTTTTATTGAGTCACAACCTCTTTGCACAAACCAATCTTGCGTTAAATAAAACGGCGACCGCCAGCACTGCCATTACCACTGCGGCCAATGCGGTAGATGGTAATGGTGGCACGCGCTGGGAATCTGCGCATGGCAATGGGCCTTCATGGCTCAGTGTGGATTTGGGGGCGAGTTTCAATCTTTCTTCAATTGTTATTGATTGGGAGGCGGCGAACGCCTCGAACTATGATGTTCAGGGATCAACCAATGGGACAACCTGGATAAACCTGGCAACGCGTACCGGTGGCGTGTTTGGCACTCGCACCGATACTGTTGCGGTGGCAGGGAATTATCGTTATGTGCGCATCAACGCTACCCAGCGTAGCGCGGGAAATACTTGGGGCTACTCCATTTGGGAATTGAAAGTGTATGGCACAGCACCCGTCAGTTCATCCAGTGCGGCGGCGACTACCAATCTGGCACAGGGTGCCGTGGCGGTTGCCAGCACCCAGTTGCAACCTGCGGGGCTGGCGATTGATAACAATGCTGGCACCCGTTGGGAATCTGCCCATGGTGTTGACCCGAGCTGGATCAGCCTGGATTTCGGCACGGCTAAAAGCGTGAGCTCGGTCGTTATCGACTGGGAAGCAGCGAACGCCGCCAATTACGAAATTCAAGGCTCCAATAACAACAGTAGTTGGACCACCCTGGCTACGCGCACTGGCGGTGCTTTTGGCGCTCACACAGATACTGTGGCAGTCAGCGGGTCCTGGCGCTACTTGCGTATCTACGGCACTGCGCGCAGTGCAGGCAATCAATGGGGTTACTCCATTGTTGAGTTAAAAGTATTTGGCGCTGGCGGTGTAGCGAGCAGTACTCCGGTTAGTAGCGCAACACCAAGCAGTACGCCGGCTGTTTCTTCTTCAAGTCGCTCATCGTCCTCAGCGATTAACGTTAACAGCAGTAGTGGAGCAAATACGAGCATTCCCGTTACGGTGACTTACAAGCCGCTTTACCCAAATCAATTCTCCGCTGAAATTTCGCGCAACTGGCGGATTGAAGCAGATGGCACCATTGTGACTGTCGGTAGTGGTCGTGCACGTGCGCGCCATGAAGCGGAAGATATTTTTTATACTTTCCCATCGTTTTATCACGAGCATCGTACCTTTAAATTTGAAGTACACGATCACACACCCAAAGGTGAATCCCGCGTAGAAATTTTCTACGAGCCAGAGTACGCCAACTTCAACGATATTGGTTGCCGCAAAAGTTTGTTCAATCCTTACCGTTCTTATTTCGGTGATAACGGCGGTTTCACCCGCATTCGCAATGCTGATCCCGCGACGGGTAAAGGTGAATTGTGGCGTTGTATCGGTACCCGTTTTGTTCCGGGTGAGCGCGAAGGGCAAACCACTTTACGCACCGGCGAATTCTACGATTTTGAATTCCAGCAATGGCTTGGCTTTACCGACACCGATCCACGGGTAAGCGCGCAACGCGTGTATTACACCGATACCTTCCGCATCAAATTGGGAACGCCCGGTTTGTATATCGTGAACAACGACGAATTGAATGCGAAGCTTGCGTCTGGTGGTACGGCAACGGCTGCACCGGTGCGCGCGTTTAAAGGTGTTGCACAAGCCGATGTAATCAGCACATCCGGTATATTGGCCGATTCGGGCGCGCCCGGTTATCAATCGATTCGCTCACCACAAGCCATCGCCAAGGGTTATCAAAAACCGTCTTATTTGCTGGCCAATTCCGGCAATAACGCCACAGTGACTTATCGCGAAGGCAACCAGACATTTACTGATCAGGTCATTGAATATGCACCGATCGCAGCGAGTCCATTTATCGTTGATCGCCATTCACATTTGTGGACGGCATTTTTCCGCGAAGCGTTAAATATTCGTTGGGAAACGCACAATCAATTTTTAAATGGTCGCCGCATTTTCCACACCGATTTTGTAACAGGAAAACACTTTGAAGCAGGCAACCCGGACTTTACTGAATTGGCAAATCTTTCTACGGGTTTGACGATTAATAATTCGTGTGTGGGTTGCCACGTGAATAATGGTCGCGGCCAGGCGCCAGTTGCCGGTCAATTGCCGAATAGCATGGCGGTGAAAGTCAGCTCGGGCGCAACCGATGCAAATGGCAATGCATTGCCGCACAACTATTTCGGCAAAGTGTTGCATCCGCAATCGCGCAATGGCGGTGTACCGGCAGAAGCGATCACCAATTTGAGTTACACCAATGTCGCGGGAACCTTTAACGATGGCACGGCCTATCAGTTACAAGCACCAAATTATTCAGTGCAGATTCTCGATAATGCCGGTGGTGCGGTAAATAATTTCTCACCGCGTATGGCGCAAACGATTGTTGGTCTCGGTTTGCTGGAAGCAGTTCCTGAATCAGTGTTGTTGCAACGCCATGATCCGAATGACAGTAATGGCGATGGAATTTCCGGTCGTGCAAATCAGGTCACTGATTTGAAAACCGGTGAACAACGTATCGGTCGTTTCGGTTGGAAAGCTAGCATCGCCACACTCGAACAATTCACGGCGGATGCATTGCATGAAGACATTGGTGTAAGCACCAGTATCCTGCAAGGCCCGGCGTGCGGTGCGAATCAAACCGCATGTCGCAATGCCGGTCCAAACGGCATTGAATTGAGCGATGCGCGCGTGAATTTGTTAACCGTTTATATGCAAGCGCTCGGTGCACCGGCGCGGCGCGCTGAAACTGTTAACAATGCAGATGTAATTCGCGGTGAGCAAGTGTTTGGTAATTTGGGTTGTGCCGGTTGTCATACACCAACACTGACTACCGATTATGGTCATCCACTCGCGGAATTGCGTGGGCAAACCATTAAACCTTACACCGATTTGCTATTGCATGATTTGGGTGAAGGTTTGGCGGATCGCTTGACTAATAATACAACGTTAAATCGCGAATGGCGCACGCCGGCGTTGTGGGGCCTCGGTCTGGAACCAGCAGTTAATGGTCACAGCCGTTTGCTGCACGATGGTCGCGCGCGCAATATCAATGAAGCGATTTTGTGGCACGGCGGTGAAGCAGCGACAAGCCAATCTGCTTATCGCGCAGCAACTGCAGCACAGCGTAATGATTTGATTAAGTTCCTCGAATCCTTGTAATTTTTCTGTGTTGTCAGTGGGTAAAAAAACAAAAACTCCCATCAGGTAACTGATGGGAGTTTTTTGTTAGATTTAAATATTGTGCCAAGGAGGGATTCCGATATTCCCTCTGTGACACGCCGTGAATACATTGCTGGCGTTCCGTGCGCGCAAAACACGTTTTACTTAATACTCTCTCCAGCCATGTAGGCTCGTATGCAACATCCATGCTGCATACGGTCATGGATGAAATATAGGATCCCTCCTGAAAATACGAAAAAAATCAACGAGTCAAAAAAAATCAAACCAGATCCTTCTCTGTAGCAAACGACAGCGCAAATGATTTCGGGCCAACATTAATTGCACCGGTCATGCTCATCATCGACAACATGGTTTTGATGTTGTGTTGTTTGCAGAATTCGCGGAACTCTACAAGAATTGACTCATCCTTGATTTCTTCCAGTAATCCACCGTAACTCATGGCGATAACGTCGCTGCTCAAACCTTGTTTGATTTGTTTTTTAACGTGGGAAAATAATTTTTCCAGAGCCCCCAGGAACCCTTTGCCAGTATCGATTTTATCCGTAGCACCGCGGTGTAATTGCACGATAGGGCGTAAGTTCAACGCGCTGGCTAACTTGAAATTAATCCACGAAATATTGTTGTCGCCTTTACGCAAATGACGACGTTCGCGCATGTAGGAAAGATCGTTAGGAATTAAATAACCGTACACCTGATCGCGCATATTGTCGATTTCGCGAATGGATTTATTCAGCGGCATTTTGTCCAGGTTAACACGCTTTACCAATTCATAAACCAGCAACGCGTGGCCGGTAAACATAGACATGGAATCATACAGGCGAATCCGAAATGGCGCGCGACCTTCATTTTTTTCCATCTCGCGGAATTTGGGTTCGTTAACCAGCGCTGCTTCAGAAACACGTTTGAATACATCGCTTTTTTTGCTGTTGATGGTGACTACTTGTACCAAATCGTATTTCGGCAGCAAGCGCTCTTTTAAAATGTTGGTCATGTCATTGACTGACAGGGGATCTGATTGCGCTAAACCGTACACATCGCGTGAATGATTTTTGTAAAAATTGAGCATGGTTTGCGGATCGCGATAATCCAGCTCTTGTCCCTTGGAGTGATTGATATAAATAGGCAGCACTTCGATATTGTGTTGCTGAATAAATTTAGCGGGTAAATCACAAGTGGAATCTACGGCAATACACGTCCTGGATGACATTTTCTTTCTCCCCTGATAAGGCATAGTTAGTTTAAAACTGCTATGCCATCCCTGGCGTGTTGTCCTGGCCCCGTTTTAACGGTGCTGTTTGATGAAG
Organism: Cellvibrionaceae bacterium; assembly: GCA_021151825.1. Lineage (GTDB taxonomy): Bacteria > Pseudomonadota > Gammaproteobacteria > Pseudomonadales > Cellvibrionaceae > Cellvibrio. The sequence continues at coordinate 297,170 of JAGKWQ010000001.1, read as the reverse complement.
CCAGTATCAAGTTTTGTGTGATAGAACAGAAGTCGCATAAATCAGTGTGTTTTGTAAGGCGATGTAAGTCTTGTTGTGAGATATCGCTTACACGAGCGCAGATTTTGGCGATAAATGGTTATAAGCAGCGGAGGGATAAAGTGAGAGTGATTAATCCGCTTCCGGTGTCATCGGAAGGGAGATGCTGAAGTGTGCACCGCCGAGGCTCGAGGTAAGAATACGAATGTCGCCTTCATAACTGCGCACAATTTCTGCGGCAACTGAAAGTCCGATGCCCTGGCCGGGTATGCTGGTGTCGAGCCGTTGGCCACGCTCCAAAATGCGTTCGCGCTGATCTTCGGGGACGCCCGGACCATCGTCTTCAATATCGATACGTAAGCGATTATCCTCAACCACGCTCGTCATGCGTACCTGTTGTTTGCCATATTTAAACGCGTTTTCCAGCAAATTGCCGACCAGTTCCATCACGTCTTGCTCGTCGCCGGCAACGAGCGAATTGGGCGCAAGTTCCAGTTCCTGTTGCATATGTTTATCGGCATACACTTTTTGCAGTGTTGCAAATAAACGTTGGGCAATAGGTTCAATACGTGTGCGACGAAAGGTGCCTTTTTGCTGGCTGGACACCGCGCGCTGTAATTGATAAGTCACTACCTGGCTCATGCGTGCGACTTGCTCGCTGAGTTCGTTGTCCGGATCTGCGGATTGATTGATTTTACTCTGCAGTACCGCCAGTGGCGTTTTTAAACTGTGAGCCAAATCAGCGAGGCTGTTACGGTAGCGTTGGCGCAACGCCTGTTCGCGATTCAGTACCTGGTTGAGGTTGCTAACAATGCGCTGTAACTCTTTGGGATGCTCGCCTTCAATGCTGCTGGTATCACCGCTTTGCATCGCTTTAAGCGCAACGGCCAGTTTTCCCAGCGGACGTAAACCCCAGCGCAGGATCAAGGTTTGGGCGATCAACAGGAATATCCCGGCTGCACCGAGCCAGCGCCACAGCTCATTGCGATAGGCGCTGAGTTCGGCGTTGTACTCATCGGCACTGTGGATGACGACGAAGTGAAACGGTGTTGGATTGCCGTTGGCGTCTTCCCAATTCACGGTATAGCGCGCGATAAAGTGGGGGTTATTGTCCAGCGTTTTTTCGCTGAATAGCATTTTACCGGGGGTGTCGCTTTTCGCGAGGCTTTTGTAATTGGGGGGCGTATTCAACGCAGCTGAATTGGAATGCCAGACTGCCTTTGCATCACCATTAAAGATGTAACCATAAAGGCCGGAGTTGGGATGTTCAAAATCGGCTTCGCTGAGTGTGACCGAGGTGACGCGCAAACCGGTGATACGATCGTTTTTGGTCTCCGGTTCGGCAACACTCATCAATAAATTTACGTGACCGCGCAGACGCGAGCGTTCGGCTACTTCCAAACTATTTTCAAACGCGCGATCAAGGAAAAAACCGGTCAATCCCAAAAACAATGGCAACAATAACGCCGATGCCAATAGCAGGCGTGCCGCGATGGAGCCCAAACGCGAACCCACGCTTATTGCTTGTCCAGGTTAAAGCGATAACCCAAACCGCGCTGGGTAGTAATCAGGTTGAGGGTGCCCTCTGGATCCAGCTTTTTACGCAAACGGCCAACAAATACTTCAATCACGTTGCTATCGCGATCGTAATCCTGCGCGTACAGATGCTCGGTCAATTCGCTTTTGGAAATGTTTTTCCCCGCATGCATCGCCAGATAGGTAAGGGTGTTGTATTCAAAGCTGGTGAGTTCCACTTCTGCTTCATCGCGGAAAACGCGCTTGGCGCTGGTGTCGATTGAAATCGGGCCATAGCGCAAGACAGATGAAGCATGGCCACTTGCACGGCGCAGTAACGCGTGGATACGCGCCCGCAGCTCTTCCGGATGGAAGGGTTTGGTGAGGTAGTCGTCGGCGCCGGCTTCAAGACCTTCTACTTTGTCTTGCCAATTACCGCGCGCGGTCAAAATCAGGATTGGATAATTGCGCGATTTTGCACGCAGTTGTTTGATTAGGCTGGAGCCATCCAGTAGCGGTAAGCCCAAATCGATAATGGCGAGATCATAATCGTATTCGGTGCCCAGGAATAAACCTTCGCGACCATCGGCTGCCGCGTCGCAGGCGTATTTTTCAGTGGCCATCAAGCTTTGGATTTGCTCGCGCAGCGGCTTTTCGTCTTCAACAATCAGGATACGCATAGTCGGGGTCTGTCCGTGCAGGGTGAATAAAAACAACTAGTTATTAAGAATTTGACCGGTCTGGCCATCCACGCGCACAACGCGCATGCGGCCCGAATTCAAAACCTTGACACCATAGACCACGCCGTTTTCGGTTTGTTGGCTATTGATGCTCATCACTTGGCCGCCGGTCGAGCGACGCACCAGATCAGCGGCTTGTGCCGGCGTAATTTTAGGAGGCAGGGGGGCGCTGTTGATACTGTCGCTGTCGATCATATTATTGCCGGGGCTGCTCGATTGAAGGCCCATATCGCCATCAAGCAAATCCGGTTCGGCATTGCCGGGCAGGGCAGCCATCAATACTAAAGCCAGCAAAGTGCTGGCTAACGAAGGAATAAATCGTGTGATAGGTGTGAACTTCATACTACTGGGTCCGGCAATACTTGTTGCAACAAGATTTATGCCTTCACTATCGCCGCTGTTGTCCCAAAGGTCAATTTGACCTTTGGGTTTTTGAGTGAAGATGGGGATTAATGGGGCGTTATCTATGGCGAATACGGTCGCCAGGATGATGACGGGTTTCGGTGTGATACACCCGGCCACCGTACAAATAACTTACCTCATAACCTACCAGTTGGCGCTCATATTGGGTGCGATATTGAGTTGAACAAACCTCACGGTCTTCGTAACGGGTAACAGTACGGCCACCGCCGGCAACATCGTTACCAATCGCGGCGCCAATCAAACCACCTGCAGCGGTTGCGTGACCGCTATGGCCGATCTCTTTACCTATCGCGGCACCAATCAAGCCTCCGACTACGGTGCCCTGGAACGAATCACCGCCCCGTTGACGCTCACGATAAGCCACGGTTTCCACCCGGCAGGAATCGCGCGGTACATCCACTGCTACCTCACGGTAAATTGGACGTGCAGATGTCACGGGTGCGTAATAATCGCGCTCATACACCACTACCCTTTCAGTATGGTGATGATGGTGATGACGTTTCTGGTGGTGGCGATGATGATCACGATCCGCTAACGCATTGTTAGCCAGCAGCAGGCTGATGCTGGCCAAAGTGCTGATGAGTAACAGGCGTTTCATGGTGGTTTCTCCCGGTTAAAACGGCATTGGCCGCATTGGTTAACTTGTCTCCAGACTAGTCCTCGTAAACTGAATTCAAACTGAAAGTAATGAGCGTTTTATTGTGCGTCAGATCGCAATTGCGGTATTTGGCCCAAAATTGGATATGCAGATACAACCGCACTGAAATAAAGCCGGTAAATGCGCCAATTTGTGGTGCAACTCGGGTTATAATCGCGGCCATTTTTTCCAAACTGCATTTTGGGCTTTCCCGCACAGGTCGTTTCATGTCTGCATCCAAATCCGAATTGAACGTTAAAGAGTACATGGCTGGTCTCGGCCAAAAAGCGCGCGCGGCTTCCCGTGTTATCGCTGCCGCACCAACAGCGCTGAAAAACAAGGCGTTGCTGGCGATTGCCGATGAGCTGGATAAATCGCGTATTACCCTCGTTGCTGAAAACCAGAAAGACCTTGCGGCGGGCAAAGCCAATGGTCTGGATGCGGCGATGCTCGACCGCCTTGCAGTTAAGCCGACTACTATCGACGGCATGATTGAGGGGCTGCGTCAGGTTGCCGGGTTGTCTGATCCGTGTGGTGAAATTACTGATATGAGTTATCGTCCTACCGGCATCCAGGTGGGCAAAATGCGTGTGCCTTTGGGGGTGGTGGGGATTATTTATGAGTCGCGCCCCAATGTGACTATCGATGCAGCCAGCCTGTGTTTGAAATCCGGCAATGCAGCCATTTTGCGTGGCGGCAGCGAAGCGATTCACTCCAACCGTGCCATTGCCAACTGTTTGCAAGCGGGTTTGAAAGCGGCCGGTTTGCCTGCGGATGTGGTGCAAGTAGTAGAAACAACTGATCGCGCGGCTGTAGGCGAGCTGATCACCATGCCGCAATTTGTGGATGTGATTGTGCCACGCGGTGGCAAAGGTTTGATCGAGCGCATTAGCAACGATGCCAAGGTACCGGTGATCAAACACCTCGATGGTATTTGCCATGTGTACATCGATGATAAGGCCGATCTGGATAAAGCTTTCACCATTTCCATGAATGCAAAAACCCATCGTTACGGCGTGTGTAATGCGATGGAAACTTTATTGGTGCATGAGCAAGTGGCTGCACAAATTCTGCCGCGCCTCGCTGCTGCGTACACTGAAAAAGGTGTTGAGCTGCGTGGCGATGACAAAACGCGCGCAATTATTGCTGCGAATGTTGCGACAGAAGAAGATTGGTCGACTGAATATCTCGCGCCGATTTTATCGATCAAGTTGGTGAGTGGTCTGGATGAAGCCATCGCCCATATTAACCAATACAGTTCGCAGCATACCGATGCCATTGTGAGCGAAGACTACACTCGCGCTCGCCGTTTTATTACTGAAGTGGATTCCGCGTCGGTAATGGTGAATGCCTCGACCCGTTTTGCCGACGGTTTTGAATATGGATTGGGTGCGGAAATCGGCATTTCTACCGACAAAATCCACGCGCGCGGCCCGGTTGGGCTGGAAGGTTTGACCTCGCAAAAATGGGTTGTGTTTGGCGATGGGCATGTTCGTGCGTAATCCCTTCCAGGCCTCCCCTGTTTCAAAGGGGAGGAGAGATCGTACTTTCCGAGTTTGGAGTGGTGCGATCTGTTTTTCTCTTTTAAGAGATAAATCAGGTGGGAGTTATGCATGCGCAAATGCATAGGATTTTTCGGCGGCACGTTTGATCCGATCCATCTCGGGCATTTGCGCCTTGCACTGGAATTAAAGCAGCAACTTGCTCTGGATGAAATGTGGTTGTTGCCATGCTACATACCGCCGCATCGCGCATCGCCTGCTGTAGATGCGCAACAGCGATTAACGATGTTGCAACTGGCAGTGAGGGATTGCGCTGAATTGCGCTGGGATGCACGGGAGTTGCAACGCGAAAAACCCTCCTACACTTATGACACCTTGCGCGAATTGCGTGCAGAATTTGGCGCTGATGTAAGTCTGAGTTGGTGTATGGGGATGGACAGTTTTGTCACGCTGGATAGTTGGCATCGCTGGCAGGAATTAATTGGTCTTGCTCATTTGGTGGTCGTGGCGCGCCCTGGTTGGGAAGTTCCGGTAGTTGGTCCAGTTGCAGAATTGATTGTGCAACATCGTGCTGATGCTAGTGATATCCACTCAACGCCTGCGGGCAGCCTGGCAATACTCGAGCAACGGTTGTTGCCCATTTCTGCTACGGAAATTCGTACGCAGATTCAGGTGGGTGAATCGCCACAGTTTTTAATGCCTGATGCGGTATGGAGTTACATTCGCGCTCAAGGTTTGTATCGCTAGCAAAACATATTAGTGATAAACGAAATTTTATTTTTAGTTTTATTTTTTAGCCAATAGGTAACTGAATGTCTGATTTAAACCAAGCAATCATCGAGGCCCTTGAAAATCTCAAAGGTAAAAATATTGTCACGCTCGATGTGCGCGAACTCACCGATGTGATGGACACATTGATTATCGCCAGCGGTACCTCCAGCCGTCACTCACGCTCACTGGCGGAAAATCTGGTGGAAGAAACCAAAAAAGCCGGCTTCCGTGCACTGGGTGTTGAGGGTCTTGATTCTGGTGACTGGGTGTTAGTGGATTTTGGTGATACCGTCGTCCACGTGATGCAGCAAGAAACACGCGATTATTACGAGCTTGAAAAACTCTGGTCGATGAAGCCGGCAAACAGAACTTAATCGTTTACTGCTGAATGCGCATAAGAATTATCGCCATAGGCACAAAAATGCCCGACTGGGTTGAAGCGGGTTACGCGGAATATGCCAAACGTATGCCGCGTGATCTCACCGTGGAAATGGTGGAATTGCCGCTCGCCCAGCGCAGCAAAAACAGTGACATCGCCAAAGCCATGGAAAAGGAAGGTGAGGCCATGCTCGTGGCGATAGAAAAAGGCGGTAAAGACGAACAAGTGATTGCCTTGGATGTCAAAGGCAAACCCTGGAGCACTGAACAACTTGCGGAAAATCTCGCGAGTTGGAAAATGAGTGGCAATAATTATTCGCTGCTGATCGGTGGGCCGGATGGATTAGCACCTGCGTGTTTGCAAAAAGCGTCGGTAAAATGGTCGCTTTCACCGCTCACGTTACCGCATCCACTTGTGCGAATTTTGGTGATCGAGCAGTTATACCGGGCCAGCAGCATTTTGCAAAATCATCCGTACCATAAATAATTTGCACGCGATTAACCCCAACAACAACTATCAACCCAGATCTCCTTTTCGGCCCGAGCATGCAAGAAGCCCAACACTTTAAAGACCACCAGCGCGAAGCCAAACTTTTTCGCAATCGCGTGCTGGTGATGGCGACTTTTATGTTGGCATTAGTCAGCACGCTCATCTATCGCTATTACGATTTGCAAATTGTCAATTACGAAGAGTACGCCACGCAATCCGAGCGCAATCGCGTTCACGTTCAACCGGTTCCGCCAACGCGCGGATTGATTTTTGACCGCAACAATGAACTGCTTGCTGATAATAGAGCCAGCTTTACCTTGTCGGTTGTCAGCGGCGACGCAGAAGAATTAAACAACACCATCGAATTACTCAAAACCCTGATTGAAATTACGCCATCCGATTTGGGTAAGTTCTATAAAGCGCAAAAACAACGCCGCCATAAACTCGATCCGGTTCCTCTGCGTTATCGCCTTACTGAAGATGAAATTGCTCGCCTTGCGGTCAACCAGCATTTGCTCGAAGGGGTAGAGGTCAACGCCGAATTGGTGCGCAATTATCCCCATGCCGAGATGTTCGCCCATGTGATTGGCTATACCGGTCGTATCAGCGAAAAAGACATGGATTCGTTTACACCTGAACAATTGCAACGCTATTCAGGTACTCACGCCATTGGTAAAAGCGGGATTGAAAGTAGCTACGAAGATATTCTGCTTGGCGAAGTGGGCAGTCAAAACGTAGAGACTAATGCGCGAGGGCGCGTGATGCGGGTTCTGGATCGCATCGACCCCAAACAAGGCAGCGACCTGCATCTCCATCTGGATAGGCACTTGCAAGAAACTGCTGTGGCAGCGATGCAAGGCCGCCGCGGTGCGGTTGTTGCGATTGATGTTAAAACCGGTGGCGTCCTCGCGGCAGTCAGCAATCCGGGGTTCGATCCCAATTTGTTTGTAACCGGTATTAGCTACCGCGATTACAAAAACCTTAATGATGATATCGACACTCCGTTATTCAATCGTTTCCTGCAAGCACAATATCCGCCGGGTTCTACTATCAAACCGGTGATTGGCCTGGCGGGTTTGCATACCGGTTTCACCGATGTGGACCGCGCTATTTCCGATCCCGGTTTTTTCACGTTGCCAGGCAGCTCGCGTATTTATCGCGACTGGAGTCTGGCGAAAACCGGTGGCGGCCACGGGCGGGTAAACCTGAAAATCGGTATTTCCCAATCCTGCGATACCTATTTCTGGGATTTGGGAACCCGCATGGGCATCGACAAAATGAGTGAATTTGGTGCGCATTTTGGTTTGGGGCAATTGACCGGTATTGATGTTCCCAGCGAGCGCAAAGGTATATGGCCATCGCGTGAATGGAAGCGCGGGGCTAAAGGTCAGGCGTGGTATCCGGGGGATACAGTGAATATGGCTATCGGCCAGGGGTTTGTATTGGCGACGCCCCTGCAATTGGCGGTGATGGTAAGTACTATCGCCAACCGTGGTGTGCGTTACAAACCGCAATTTGTGCAGCGCATTGGCGACAAAATCCATGAGCCGATTATTGAAGAAACCATGGAGATAAAACCCGAATATTGGGATGCAATATTTGAAGGCATGGCGGAAGTGGTTCATGGTCCACGCGGTACGGCCAGAGCCTACATGAGCCCTGGTGCGGAATATCGTATGGCGGGTAAATCGGGAACTGCACAGGTAGTCGCGATTGCCCAAAACGCTAAATACAATTCGGCCATGTTGCAAGAGCGTCATCGCGATCACGCCCTGTTTATTTCCTTTGCTCCACTGGAAGACCCGAAAATTGCCGTAGCGGTAATGGTAGAGAACGCTGAAGGTGGTTCCAGTAAAGCAGCACCAGTGGCCCGCTGGATGATGGATGCCTATTTACTGGGGTACTCGCTCGACGCCGATGAATTTGTGCCGCCGCTCGGTTTCCACCACGCCGCCATTATCAAGCGCCTTAACAATTATATTGCCGCACGCAATGCCGCTCGCGAAGGAAAGCCCGTCGAAGAGCCGCTAAAAAACACTGAACCTGTGCCGCCAGTTAGCGCCAGTGTTGAGGAAGGAGTGACTGATGAGTAGGCAGGATTTCCTGCGCCGTATGCCGGAGGCTGCGCGGGCGTTTAGCCGTCCGACCCGTTTGGCAGAGCGTTTCCATATCGATTTTTTCTTGCTGTTATTACTGTTGTTGCTGACCACTATCGGCCTTACCGTTCTCTATAGTGCCAGTGGCCATAATTTGCCGAGTGTAGAAAAACAAGCCAGCTTTTTCATGATTGCCTATGTAACCATGTTTATCGTGGCGCAAATCCCGGTGGATTTTATGCGGCGCATGGCACCTTTCGCGTACGTTGGTGGTGTGTTATTGCTGCTCGCGGTAACCATCTTTGGCGATATCTCCATGGGGGCGCAGCGCTGGTTACAGATCGGTAGTTTCCGCTTCCAGCCCTCGGAAATTATGAAACTCGCGATGCCCATCACTATTGCGGCCTATCTGAGCAGTGGTCATCTTCCACCGCGTTTTAGCCGGGTGTTGGCTGTGTTGGTGCTGATTGGTATTCCCACGGCATTGATTATTGAACAGCCCGATTTGGGGACCTCCATTCTGGTGGCTACCTCGGGTGTTATGGTTTTGTTTTTTTCCGGTTTGCTCTGGCGTTACATCGCCGCTGCGGTTGTTGTATTTAGTGCGAGCTTATGGCCGATCTGGCATTACATGCTGCACGACTACCAGCGCCAGCGCGTCTTGACCATGCTCGACCCGACGCAGGACCCGCTCGGTACCGGCTGGAATATTATCCAATCCAAAACCGCTATCGGTTCGGGTGGTTTATCTGGCAAAGGCTGGATGGAGGGTACTCAGTCGCGCCTGGATTTCCTGCCTGAAGGCCACACGGATTTTATTATCGCGGTGATGTCGGAAGAGTTTGGCTTGTTGGGTGTAATCCTGCTGTTAACTGCGTATGCGCTGGTAATTATTCGCGGGCTCACCATTGCTGTTAAATCGCAAAACACCTTTGGTCGCTTGTTGGCCGCCAGTGTTAGCTCCACCTTTTTTGTGTATGTGTTTGTAAATATGGGTATGGTGTCGGGCATGTTGCCCGTGGTGGGAGTACCCTTACCGCTGATCAGCCAGGGCGGTACCGCCATTGTGGCGCTGTTCGCCGGCTTTGGTATTTTGATGGCGATATCCACAGAACAAAAACGAGTGATGACTCCACAGTCTTGATAATGAGAAGTCCTGATTACTAGATGTGTGCAGGGTCTGTTGTTGAAAGTAAGAGAAAAAGTTATGCAGTTTGCAACAAGTAAAGTCTGGTTCAACGTCAAAACCTGGTTAATGTTAGCGGCATTGGGCGCGAGTGCCTCAGTCACCGCCGATTACACGCAACACCCGCTAGCGGCAGAATTTGTCAATGAAATGGTGCAACAGCACGGTTTTACGGCCAATGAAATCAATCAATGGTTAAGCAAAGCGGAAAAGCGCCAGCCGATTCTGGATGCTATTGCGCGTCCAGCAGAAAAATCCAAAACCTGGAAAGAATATCGCCCGATTTTTATCGTGCCCATGCGCATTACCAATGGCGTAAATTTCTGGAATGAGAATCGCGAAGCCTTGGTGCGCGCGGAAAAAGAATATGGTGTGCCGGCAGAAATTATCGTCGCCATTATTGGGGTAGAAACCAATTACGGCAAAAATACCGGTAGCTGGTATGTGATCGATGCCTTGACTACACTCGCCTTTGATTACCCGCCGCGCGCGCCGTTTTTTCGCTCGGAACTGGTGAATTATTTTATTCTCACACGCGAGCAAAAACACGATCCGCTCGAGTTTAAAGGCTCCTATGCCGGCGCGATGGGGTACGGACAATTTATGCCGTCCAGCTATCGCAATTTTGCGGTGGATTTCAGTGGCGACGGGTTTACAGATATCTGGAAGAATCCAACCGATGCCATCGGCAGTATTGCCAACTATTTTAAAAAGCACGGCTGGCAACAAGGTAAGCCAGTCGTTGTTCCGGCAAAACTTACGCGCGCGCGCTCTCAGGTAGCAACCCACGAATCATTTAATAAAGTGGAAGTGCCTGCAATTACTGTTGCTGATTGGAAAAAAGTCGGTGTAGTACCGGCCGCAAGAATTGCCGCGCGCACGCCGGTAATCAGCATTGAGTTCGATGGCGTAAATGGTCTTGAATATTGGATGGGGTTGCAAAATTTCTACACCATCACCCGTTACAATCGCAGCCCGATGTATGCGATGGCAGTCTATGATTTAAGCTTGGACATTAAAGCAGCGATGAAAAAAAGCGGCGCAAAAAAATAACTGGCAGCGGAGAGTAGCAACAATGCATCAGCATATTTCAGCGCGTTTAACAAACAACAATCACCTGTGGATGTGTTGCTTGCTGGCGCTGCTCTGTGTGATGCTCGTTGCCTGTTCCGGTTCAAAGCCTAAACCGAAAGCCAACGCACCTTATAATCCCAATGACGGCCGCTATAAGCACGACAAGGATTTTGGCCCTAGCGAAGATGTTGACCTTTCCCATATTCCTGATGCAGTGCCACGTATTGAAGTACGCACACGTGCGGGCAATAAAAATCCTTATACCGTCCTTGGTAAAACCTACCACCTGATTGAAGATGAAACCTCTTATAAAGAGCGTGGTTATGCATCCTGGTACGGCAATAAATTTAATGGTTATCACACCTCAAATGGTGAGCTTTACGATATGTATGCCATGACCGGTGCACATAAAACATTACCAATTCCTTCCTATGTTCGCGTAACAAATCTGGATAACGGCAAAAGTGTGGTGATCCGTATTAATGACCGCGGTCCATTTCATCAGGGCCGCATAGTCGATTTAAGTTATGCTGCAGCGCAACGTATTGGAATTCACAAAGCCGGGACCGGGCGAGTAGAAGTGGAAATTGCATTGCCGGGCGATGCACCACCCATTCCGCGCCGCGCGGATAACACTACCGTTAAGCCGGTTGAGTCCGCATTACCGCCAGGAACTTTTTTGCAGCTCGGTGCATTTGGCAATAAAAAAGCCGCGCAAGATTTTGCGGCAACACTGGGAACCAAATTAACATTTCCGGTGATAATTAGCTCTGCTGCATCACCAAAAGAAATTCATCGCGTACGCCTTGGACCATTTAAAGACGCAAAAAATTTACAGATGGCGCGAGATCAATTAGCGCGCATTAATATTTTTGAGGCCCATGTGGTCTATCAATAAATTCATGACACTGACCGGCGAACACACTATTCAGCTTGAGTTCACCGCGCAACGTTAGTGTTGCAAACTTATTTTTTGTTTGAAGAGTGTTAATCGACATGATTAAAAAATCTATTGTTTGTGGACTGTTATTTTCATCGACTTTGCTATTTTCATCGATAGCAACGTTCGCCCAGCAACCCGCCACTCAACAACCCGCAAACCAATTGCCCCCGGCACAATTACCCAGTGCGCAATTGCCATCATCTACATTGCCGGTACCAACTCCCGGGCAGGTTGTTGAACAAAAACCGCAAGTTATTCCCGGCCCTCCACAATTGGCCGCGACCGGTTTTATTTTGGTGGATGCAACTACCGGTAGTATCGTGGCTGAATATAATGCCGACCAACGTTTGCCTCCTGCCAGCTTGACCAAAATGATGTCCAGCTATTTGGTGGTCGACGAAATTGAAAAAGGCAAAGTTGCCGAAGATGCGATGGTGAATATCAGCGTGAAAGCCTGGAAGATGGGCGGCTCGCGGATGTATGTAAAAGAGGGTACCCAGGTTTCGGTTATCGATTTACTGCGCGGCGTCATCATCCAGTCCGGTAATGACGCCACGGTTGCCTTGGCTGAATATGTTTCCGGTAATGAAGATGCATTTGTGGATGTGATGAATCAAAAAGCGGCGCAATTGGGCATGACCAATAGCCATTTTGAAAACTCCACCGGTTGGCCAGCAGAAGGTCATTTAACTACCGCCAAAGATCTCGCAATTCTTGCGCGCGCCATTATTAATGATCACCCCAAACACTACCCGCTCTACGCTGAAAAATATTTTTTCTACAACAACATTCGCCAGCCAAACCGCAATTTGCTGTTGTTCCGCGATGAAAGTGTCGATGGTTTGAAAACCGGTCACACCGAAGAAGCGGGTTATTGTCTGGTGGCATCATCCAAGCGTGAGAGCACCCGTTTTATTGCGGTAGTAATGGGAACTGCCAGTGAAAATGCGCGTGCGGCTGAAACTGAAAAATTATTGGCTTACGGTTTCCGTTATTTCCAGACAACGCCGTTGTACCAGGCTGGCCAGCAAGTTAGTACCTCGCGTGTTTGGGCTGGTAAAGCCCAGGAAGTTACCTTGGGAATTCCCAATAACATTGTGCTGACCTTGCCTAAAGGTCGCGAGCAAGCATTGCAAGCCAAAATGCATATTAACGAAATTATCAAAGCCCCCATTGCCGTGGGACAAGAGTTAGGCAACCTGACAATAGAGTTGGACGGTCAATTAATTGTGAATACCCCGATTGTTGCATTGCAGGCGGTTGAAGAAGCCGGATTTTTTGCCCGCCTGATCGACAATTTGAAATTATTCTTTCGCAATTTATTCAGTTGATCGCTAGAATCATTCCGCTGGTGACAGTTTTGCGTAGGATGTGCAAGAGCAAACCGTCACCCGGAAATTCTGAGTGTCTTTTCCCTGTTTTTTAACTTTTTAGTTATAAAACGTACGGCATCAGCAATTCCGGCCAAGGCAGGTTTTGCTGGTGTTTGTGCAAATGCTCCTGGTTGTTATTGTTGATGGGACTGCTGTTAGTTAATGTTGCTGCAGCAGATAAAAAGTACAAAAGAATTCCCAATCAACTATTCACTTATAACAAACCAAGGAGCTATTCGTGTCTACCAATCCTTACCAAACTCCCGAAGGCCAATTAACTACCGATGATTTGGCTTACGGCGAAATCAAGTTTTTTTCTCCGTCATCACGTATAAACCGTTTGCGCTACTGGGCACATTCAATGTTGTTCACGTTAGCGATGATTGGATTATTTATTATTGTTGGACTCATCGCTGCATTTGTATCCCAGACATTAGCTATAGGTTTGGGTGTTGTTATTTATATCATCATGATCGTGTTCAGCTTTATTTTGGTAATCCAGCGGTTGCACGATTTAAATAAAACCGGTTGGATGTCATTGCTGCTTATTATTCCTCTCGCCAACATTTATTTACTGGTGTTGTTAATATTTTTTAAAGGAACAGAAGGGCGCAATAACTACGGCTTGCAAACACCACCTAATAAAACCTGGCATTGGATATTGGCATTTTCATATCCGTTGCTGATGATTATTGGTATTGTCGCGGCGGTTTCGTTACCGGCCTATCAGGATTATGTGACGCGTGCCCAAGGCCTCGAATCACAATTCGAACAGCAATCTGATTACCCGACAGATGATGTGACCGATGAAGGCGTTGTTGATGAAAGCGCTACCGATGAATCAGCCTATCCTTCAGAAGAAGCTAACAGCGCTGACGAACAAACCGATGAAGTGATTGATGAAACTACCACCGAAGACGTTCCTGCTGAAGAAGCAGTAATCGAAGAAGGTGAAGTTGAGGCAACCGAAGAGACTGAAACCCCGCAATAAGCTGCCGGGAATCATTCGATAGAATAAGGCAGCCCAAGCTGCCTTATTTTTTTGTTTCCGTATTTATTTTGCTTTCTATAGCTTCACCTCCTATCTTCCTTCTCTCTACCTTCATCTCCAGTCTATTCAGGATTCTCTTTTGGTTGGTAAGGAGATTTTTTCTGAGTCTTCACCATGTCAGTATTTTCGGGCTGGTTATATTTGGGGATTGTTTTATTGGTAAATTGAATTATTTGTGCATACGTATTCATCTTGCCGGTTACAAACCATAAAACTATTCTGTTTTGGTGGTCATCTATAACAATCGTGTTAACGATAGAAAAAATAGCGTTTGCATAATAAATACGAATTCAGACCTTTATCGCCCCGCGTTGGTTAAACGCCTTTTAAATACTCTTACATAGAAAATTGGTTCAGTAGCAATGGCAGCATGTTTTCTTGCAGCCAGGGATCTGCGCAATTTTTTGTTCGATTGGAAAGCAATATAAATTTTTTCAGGTGCACTACGCATCGACGGCTTTGCTTTGCCTTAAATAATTCAAAAGACATAACAATAATACTCCAGGTATTTGCATTCTTGGCTGCCTGGTTTCCTATAGGAAAAAAAGCTATGCAAACCTTATCAACCCGCGTTTTACTGAATGGACGTGCCTGGAAATGGCAACGTTATATTTTTGGTGGTTTTTTTCTGCTATGCGCTTTTGCTTTTGCGCAGGTCGCACAAGCGCAAAACTGGAGCAACAGTTATTTTCGCGGTACGTCCAATAATTGGGCTGCTACGTCGCTAACTAAAAATACCAGCAGCGGTTTATGGGAAACACAACAAGCCTTTTCGGGCACCAACCCGCGCTTCAAAATCAGCCGCTATACCGATAATTGGAATGAAGCTTATCCTGCACAGGATTATCTAATTACCGGCGGTGACGGCGATTATAAAATTACCTTTAATGACACCACCAAAGCGGTGGTCGCGACCAAGCTTCCTATTGCAATTCCTGCCAATAATATTTGTTTCAGTAATCCCAATAATTTTGCTACTCCCTATATTTATTTTTGGAATCCACTGCCCGCTAGCGCAGTGACCCCTTTGCCCGCTTGGCCCGGTAAGAGTATGACCAAGCGTGGCACTTTTTATTGTTACGATTTCACTAGCTCGATTCCTGCTGGTATGCAAATGCCAACATCGCTGGATGTTATTTTTAGCAATAATGGTGCAAACCAAACGGCGAACCTGAAATTTACCGGTGCAGCTTGTTATGACGCTAATACCTGGAAAGCGTTGTCGCAATGTGGGTTTAGCGTTGCGACCAATTCATCTGTTGCGAGCAGTTCATCTGTATCGAGTGTTTCTTCTTTCTCGCTTTCATCGTCTTTGGCTTCATCTTCATCGCAATCTTCCATTGCGGTATCGTCAAGTAAGTCCAGCTCATCAGTTGCCTCTTCATCAAGTTTGTCTGGACTATCTTCCAGTCAGTCATCCATTGCAGTGAGCGCTTCGAGCAGCTCAGTCGCCGCTGCAAAAACAAAAATATATTTTAAAAATACTGCCAATTGGGCATCGGTCAATATTCATTATTTTAATGTTCTACCTGTGCTAACGGCTTCTACATGGCCGGGTGTGGCGATGGTTAAAAATACCAGTGCGCCTACTTTTTTCAGTCATGAATTTGCGACTAGTGTTAATTCTGCAGGCATTGTGTTTAGCGCTAATGGTAATCCAAAAACGGTGGATTTAAATTTTGTTGCGCCTAACAATTGTTATGACTTTGGTACTACGAGTTGGAAAACCGAAAGCGCCTGTGGTGTGCCCACCAATCTAGTTGCAAATGCAGGTGTGGATCGCAAAGCCAATATCAATACACGCCAGGCATTATCCGCAGCAGCGTCAACCGGTAATTATGTCACTGCAACCTGGACAAGTACGGCATGGTCAGGTGCGCTGACGGGCAAACAAGTGGTTACGCCGTTGCTCACTGCTACGGGCAATATTACTGTAACGCTCACACTTACTGCGGCCGATAACAGCACTGCAACCGATACCATGGTGATTAATGTTGTCGCTGCGGCGCAAGCATTACCCGAACGCCCGCAATTGGCGGCAACCTTGGGATTCCCCATCACCGGTACGGTAAGTACTGGAAAATACCGTTTCGTAAATGCCTATCCGAATTTAAATGAATTTTTCTTTTCGCCGGTGATGGTAACTAATGATGGCATTAATGATCTGGTGTATGTCGTCGATAAAGAAGGTGCGATTTACGTATTCCCGAATAAAGAAAATGTGATCGCAACTGAAGTGCGCAAATTGCTCGATATAAAATCTACCGTTCTCAACAACAATGAAAGCGGTATGTTGAGCATGGCGTTTGATCCGCATTTCGCTACTAATGGTTTCATTTATGTCTATTACATTTTTGGTGAGACCGATAATTTTTATCCGCGCACCGATGGCATGGTTGGTGGTAAAACCGGCGATGCAATTATCGAACGCTGGACTGTCGATAATCCTGCAAATCCAATCTCTGCTGGCTCTAAAGTAGAAGTCTTGCGCATCCCGCAAATTGGTGAGGACCATAAAGGCGGCATGATGCAATTTCATCCCACCGAGCAATATTTGTATGTTGGCGTAGGCGAGGGTGGTTACGGCCATAGCGCGTTCACACAAAATCCATTGCCAAGTGACCCTTACAATCGCCGCACCAATAACAGCGCGCAAGATCCAACAACACTGCGCGGAAAATTTATCCGCATTGAGCCATTAGCGCAGGCAGTGGACGGAAAATATTATCGCGTTCCCGCAGATAATCCATTTGTTGGCCGCTCTGGTTATTTGCCGGAGATCTGGTCAATGGGACATCGCAATCCCTGGCGCTGGGCGTTTGATACCGATGCACCTTACACGCTGTGGGAAACAGAAATCGGGCAGGACACTGATCTCGCCTACGAGGAAGTTAATATTATTACCAAAGGCCAGAATTACGGCTGGCCAGTGTGTGAAGGCGTACGAAACCGTGGAGCGCTGGGTGGCGACGCTGCAAAAAATTGTTTGACGGATTTTGTCGCGCCGCGTGAAGGTTATGGCCGCACCTCGGGTGTTTCGATTATCGGTGGATTTGTTTATCGCGGCACTGATTTGCCTAACCTCAATGGCAGTTTTATTTTTGGCGATTACGTTAGCAAACGTCTCTGGTCAGTTGCGAATGACGGCCAAGCCAAAAAATTAATTAGCGAGGCCTTCCCGCATTACATTTCATCCATTGGTAAAGACCTTAAAAAGAATTTACTGATTTCCAGCCACGGCCGCGAACTCGGTGGACCATCCAGTATTTTTAAAGTAGTGGATGACGATGTTGCATCGGCACAAATTCCGCCGACTTTATCGGCGACCGGTTTATTTGCCGATTTGCCCAATGTCATTCCCGCGCACGGTGTTATTGAATACACATTGAATACCACCGGTTGGTTTGACGGCGGCAAGCTGCGGCATTTTGTAGCGATTCCCAATGCAAGCAAAATAACCTTTGATCCAAATGCACTCTGGAATTTACCGGTTGGTTCTGTGGTAGTGAAGCATCTTGCAGTGGCGACATCGGCGAATGCTAAGAAACCATTTACCACTTCAGTATTATTCCGTCAGGAAACGGGTTGGCAAGCAGCGAATTACCGCTGGAATGCCGCCGGTACCGATGCAAATTTGGTGACTGAGTCTTCCGTAGAACCCGATGGTGGTTTGGTGAGTGTGGTGCGCAAAGTTGAAACAGGCAGCACCTGTGCCGGTTGCCATAAAGATGCGGACGGAAAATTAACGCCACTTGCGACAGGCACACATCAATTGAATGGTAATTTTAATTATCAAGGTGTAACTAAAAATCAGATTGAAGTATTTAACGCGATTGGTTTATTTACGACAGGCACTAGCAACGGTAGCAGTTACGAAAAATTTGCTACGCCAACTGACGCCAGTGTCGATTTGACTGCGCGTGCAAAATCTTATCTACACACCAATTGTGCGCACTGTCACTCAGGTATTTCGGGCGGTATGGATTTGCGTTTCAGTACCGCACTGGAAGCAATGAAACTCGTTAATGATCACAACCGCATTGTGCCCGGTATTCCGGCGAACAGTAATGTCTACAAATATCAAACCGGTGCGGGCATGCGCATGCCTTACGGTTCGGTGGCGACTAATCCTGAAGCAGAAACCTTGTTCCGCAATTGGATTAATGAATTGGGTGTTGATGTTAGCCAAACCGGAATTGATGTCACTGCAACAAAATCATCGCCCGAAGTGAATGAAGTGGTTGGTTTAAATTTGGAGGCGGTTTATAGCAATGGCACCAGGCTGCCAACAGCAGGCACTGTGACCTGGACATCCAGCAATCCTGCAGTGATTTCCACTCAAGGTAAAACCGGTGCAGCGATCAATGTCACCGCATTATCAACAGGCACAGTAACTATTACGGCGAGCAGCGATGGTTACAGCGATAGCGTTACGTTGGATGTTATCGCTGCATCAAATCCTGTCACCGCATTAGCGATTGCAGGTACTGCAAACCTGCGAATTAAAACAGGCGAGACACAACAACTTGCAGCGGTTGCTACTGCAGGTGATGGTTTGTTGGGCATGACTGCGCAAGTTATCTGGACGAGCAGTAATACTGCAGTGGCAAGCGTATCGGCGAATGGATTGGTTACTGCGGGCGCTACTGCAGGCACTGCAACTATCACCGCAACCTACGGCGCGCTTTCTACAACTTACACCGTTACAGGTTTGGGCGCAGGGCAATATGTTTATGTGAAAAAACCAACGGCGTGGGCGACGGTTAATACACATATCTGGACAAACCAGAATGGTGCTTTGACTGTGCGCAGCGGCACTTGGCCTGGGCCAGCAGTAACAGAAACAGCTCCTAAATATGGTGCGGGCTGGTTGTGCGTATTTATTCCGGCGGCATGGGCAAATACATCCGGCAACACCAATATTATTTTCAGCAACAATATGGCAAACCAGACTGCGGATTTAACCGTGAGCCAAACCAATCCAAGTTGGTATGACACAGCCTGGTTAACCGCTGAGCCTGCATTAGCGGTAGTGGAAGCGGGTACACAAATTCAGGTGGGTAATGGCACAGCGACAATCGCGAGCAGTGCAAACCTGAGCGGAAAATTATTTGTGCCCGGTACTCTGGTGGATATCAAAGCAAACGCCGCAGGCCCCGGAATGAAATTTGTTCACTGGGAGGGAACAGGTGCTGCCTATTTGTTGGATGCAAATAGTGCGACTACAAAAATGGTAGTGGGCAATGCAGTCTCGCTCACGCTGCTTGCAGTGTTCGATAGCATTACCGATCAGCATCAAGTTGCGCGCAGCCATTATCAAAGTCAGGGCTGTGTCGGTTGCCATGGCAGTGACGGCAATGGCACTCCGTCATTGCTCGAGCTGCAAACGCGTTACACGCAAGCCAGCCTTGCAAATTACATCGCAGCGAATATGCCAAAAGGTAATGTCGGCACTTGTACGGGTACGTGTGCAACTAGCATTGCGGCGATGATTTTTGCCGAAGCATTTATTCCGCCGGCGGGAGTGTGCAGTGCAGATAATCTTGACGATTTAATTCCACAAGATCGTAGTTTCCGTTTGTTATCCACACTCGAATACAACAATTCGGTGCGCGATTTATTAGGGCTGACAAATAATATCGATGTCACCAGCGGGCGTATTCCTGCCGACTTACCGGTGAATGGATTTAAAACCAACGCCAATGCAATCTTCACTAACGATTACGCCAAAGGTTATGTATTAGCAGCGGAAGCGGCTGCGGCGATGGTGAGTAATATTTACAGTCTTACTCCCGGTTGCAGCAACGCGACCTGTTTTGTGCAGAACTTTGGTAAGCGCGCTTATCGTCGTCCGCTGAGTACAACAGAGGTGACGAAATTAGTCGCGCTGCAATCGGCGCAAGGCAATCTCGCATTGTTGACTGCAATTCTCTCATCGCCTTCGATGTTGTATCGCTCGGAAGTGGGGGAGTTGAAAGGCACTTATTACGAACTCACCGATTATGAAGTCGCGGCTATGTTGTCCTACACCTATTGGGCAACAACACCGGATGCGTCATTGATGGCAGCAGCCGATGCGGGGCAATTAAGTACACCCGCGCAAATTTCTGCCAAGGTTGCGCAAATGTTGCAGGATCCAAAAGCGCAAATTGCCTTCGAGCGTTTTATTACCGGTTGGTTGGATTTGGATAAAGAAATCAAAACCACCGCAATCAGTGCAAGCCTCAAAGCGGATATGAAAACCGAAACTGTTGAATTGGTAAAACGCACGGTATTTGGTGGTGGCAGTTACAACGAATTGCTTAACGCCAATTACAGTTACATGACCCAACAACTCGCAACTCACTACGGTTTGACTTGGCCGGGTGGCAGTGGTGTACAGCGTGTGGATTACAACGCAGCTAATGCTGAACGCCGTGGAGTGTTGGGACACGCAGGAATTCTTGCGATCCAATCAGCATCGGAAAAAACACATCCGGTAAAACGCGGTTTGTTTGTGCGTCGCAATTTACTTTGCCAGGATTTCCCACCACCACCCGTCGGTGCGGAATTAAAACCTCAGGAAGATCCGAGCCTCACGGTGCGTGAGCGTTTTGAACACGCGCACTTGAAAGAAGGTTGTGAATCTTGCCATCAATATATCGACGGTATCGGCTTTGGTTTGGAGAATTACAATGCCCTTGGTTTATATGTCACTACCGAAAAAACCGATAACGGTTTGGTTAAGGCAATTAACTCGCTCGGTTATATCGGTAGTTTACATTCGGCGGAAACGTATTTGTCTGAATCAGAGCCTGTAGTGAATTATCAAGGTATGGATGAGTTAGCAGGGTTGATTGCTGGCAGCTCCAATGCCAAGGCCTGTTACGTGCGGCAGTGGTATCGCTACACTCGCGGTCAACTGGAAGAGGTGACTGACAGTTGCACGCTGCAAGTGTTTGGCAAAACCTTTAAGGAATCGAGTAATGCCAGCATGTTGGATCTGATGATCCAATTTACCCAAACCAAAAATTACATCTTGCGTAAATAACTGAGGAGGGCATTAAGATGAATGTATTAAAAAATAAAATGCAGCGTCGCGATTTCCTGCGCAGTATTGCCAAGTTGGGTTTGACTACCGCATTCACCAGTCAATTTATGTTGTCGGCCAATGTGTTTGCACAAACAGCGGGCGCTAAACGTTTTATTATGGTGTATTACCCGAACGGATGCGTGCGCGATAAATGGCATTCCTACAATGCAGGTGCATTGGGCAGCAACAGTTTTGCCACCAGCCCGTTGCAACATTTAAACGCGCACCTCACTAAAATTGTGCCGATAAAAAACCTCACCTATAACGGCCACGGCGGTAGCTCTGGCCACCCGGAAGCCTGTCGCGCGGTATTTTCCGGTGGGCAGGAATATGCAACGACATTCGATGTCGCCATCGGTGAAGCGCTTGGTGGGCGCTTAACTAAAAATATGCACGTGGGTGTTTGGTCGAGTAAAGCAAAAGGCACGGAATACATGCCCTTTACCGATAAAAATCGCAACAAAATCCAGGTGTCCGACAATCCACAACAAGTGTACGACGCGCTGCTCGCCGATGTGGTTGGCAACAGTAGCGGCACTCCTGATCCCGATGCGGCGCGCCGCAAAAAAGTATTGGAAACCTTGCATGAAAATCTGGATTTATTGCAGGCCAATACGCTCAATGTAAAACAGCAGGGGAAATTATTAACCCATGAAGAAGCGTTGAATTATTATCAAAATACCCTCAGCGGCACCTTGGATATTGGCGGTACCGGTTTTTCTCGCCCCAGCATCGGTATGACGGGTGTTGATGACGATGCAGATGCAATCGCCAAAGCACAAATGCGCAATATCGCTATGGCATTTCAGGCGAATGTTACGCGCACCGCAACATTCCAATTTATGGGCGCACAAGATGAATCATTAAGAATTATTTCTCCCGATATCCGACCTTACATGGGCGATTATGGTTCAGGCATAAAATTAACCTACAACGAAACCCGCAGTCACGTCAGCTCGCACAATGAGTCATCTTTATTCGATGCGCAAACCCGCTGGTACAACATTATGGTCGCATACCTAATGGACGAACTCGCCGCTCGCCCCGATGTAACCTACGGTGGGACGCTCTTGGATAACACATTAATTTTAGTAATGTCCGAAGTTGGTGGCGGCAACCACCAGCAAGAAAATCCCGGCATTTATGTTGCGGGTGGTGCAGGTAATGCAATCCGTTCTGGCACAGCTATAGATGCAAACAACACCGGCATGTCGAATTTATACCTCGATATCTCCAAGGCATTTGGTTTGAATTGGGGGAGGTATGGGAATAGTTCGGGTGGGGTGACTGGGTTTTTGCGGTAAAATTAACTATAAATGCCACTCTATGTTTATTGAGGGGCATTTATAGTTAAAGTGCAATTTCTTAAGTTTTAGAGTTTTTTATCTGACTGATGCGCACATTTTCAATAAGTGCACATACCATCCCTAATAACCAAAGATAAAACCCTATGTGAGCGTGATACTCATATTCACCAGCTGATCCTGAAGCAATTCTATCAGGTAATAAAAAAGTAAGCCCGCTTAGGATAGCTACAACAAAAAAGAAGTTTGATGAATCAATATTTGATTTTCTTTTCCTGAGCCCTAAAAATAGGAATATATTCGCGATCCATGAAAAGTGCCCTGCAAAAAAACCAACGGGCCCAAGAAGGAATACTATAAACCCGAACACATATTGAGGTTTTCCATAATAATCCTGTACATAAGCTGGGGTTAGTAAGCTTAATAGAAGAATAACCCAAGTTATCTTGTATTTTGAAATGGCTAATACCATTGCCATTCCTTTTCTTGATTTTACTGCTTTTATCAATAAATAAATTGTTAACAAAAATAACGGGATTCCTACGAACATACCTGTCAGATATAGTACAACTACGTTATTCATTTTCTTTTCCTTAAAATTTAATTGTCTTCTTTCCTTAAAGATACCAGATAGTAAATAGCTGCACCAATCAGTCCGCTATAAATACAGAACTTATGCAAAAGCCCTACCGATATATATTGGTGTAAACCATTCAATAGTGATATGGGATAGAACGGCTGCACATCAGCATGCATGATGCTATCAAGGAATACATGACTAAAGGTTCCAATAAACGCACTCAGGAAACTAACCCACCAGAATATTTTTCCTGAGTTCGGTGTTGGAATTTCGAAAAATTTAAGCCCGAACTCAGACAGATATTTACCCGTGATGGCTGCAAAAATAGCAATCAAACTCGCCCCAATATAAGTATGAGTGAAGCCATGAATATGGCCTTCTCCGTTAATCATTACAATTAATGGTTTTATATCCATTGCGATCTGAGCCCAGCCAAAAATCATAAGGCTAAAACTACCTTGTAATACGGATTTTATTAAAAGGCCTGGGCCCATATGGAGTGGTGTGAATGGCATAGGATTAAATGTATTGGTAACCAAAAAAGTTAATAATATTTACGAAGGGTAAAATTTCAATGAGATATCCATAAAGAATAAACCGCAGCACAATTTCGGTTTTGAATGTGCTGCGGTTGCCATTTTAAATGGCTGGGTATTAATCGGGGCTGGGTTTACTCCAGGCCAAGTATGCTAGCAATAGCGTCAAGTGCAGCTTTTTCTTTCTTGTCAATTTTGCTTCCAAAGCCAAAAAAAGATCCTGATGCACTGGCGATTCTGTTGCCCAGGTCGAGCAGGGATTTTTTGATTTCCAGGGCTTCTTCAGATGGCAGATTGGTTTCAAGAATTAAACGTATCTTGATAAGTTCAACAGCATAATTGATATCTGCT
This sequence comes from Cellvibrionaceae bacterium, assembly GCA_021151825.1. GTDB lineage: Bacteria > Pseudomonadota > Gammaproteobacteria > Pseudomonadales > Cellvibrionaceae > Cellvibrio. Next base: position 273,130 of record JAGKWQ010000001.1, on the reverse strand, counting down.
GTGGCCATTTCTGTGAGGCGCTCTGGCACAGTTGTAATAATGTTGGTAATGACTCTGACCATTAAATCGTGAGATTGGATTTCCGGTGAGGAAAGTACTTTAATAAACTCTAGAACCTCCTTCTTATCAATTTTTCCATCTGCTGCGGAGACAAGGAAAAAAATCAGGAATGGGGCATTTTTCAAAGTGTTAAAATCATCACCTTCAATACCTGAAGAGGCAAGGGCATCAACACTGTCTGGTTGATCCTGATATTGATTTTCTAATATCTCTCTGCCTTGCTGGTGTGACTCAATTCCATCCCAGAAGAAATTGCTGAGCGCTTCCAGATCGTCAGTTGAAACCCCGTTTAGTTGCGTGACCTTGAGTCGGTGCAATGCAAACCCTTTTTCATGTTCCGCATGTCTGTAGGGGAACATATATTGAATGCGGCCTTGTTGATCACCTTTCAGACTTACATCAATAATAATTGCATCAGTCTTGCCCGTTTCGAGCGTGATGTAGCCGTCCCGTATAAAAACTGCACCTTTGGTATCATCCGATAATTCAGAAATTTTTTGCTCACCCAATGCAATTGCTTTGACAGACTCCATTGCATATCTTTCCATTCGTTGTTCACCTGCGTTATCCAGATAACCAACAATGGGAATCAGTGTTTCGCCAGTGGAAATGCTCCAGAATGCATGTCCTGTATAATGTCCTGCCATTTTCATTACATCTTGCATGGGTATTGCTCCTTGATTGCTATTGGTTGATGTTGCTGTTTTCTTTACTCTTTTAATTAGCGCTTAATAGCGGCGGATTATGTTTTTCTTGTGATTACAAAACCCCGGCACTCTTAATTTCCAAATATGCATTCGCAACCCGTACAGCTAATTGGTCAGCGGTGCAATCCACTGCATAAACTCCGGCGGCAGTTAATTTTTTATGGGATTCACTGCGCTCGTGCAGGAAACGGCGAACACCGGCGTAGTTGAGCGCGTCGTCAAAGGTGCTTACGGGTAATTCGTTGAGGTCATCCAAAACTTGCTCGCGGATATTGGCGATCATAACTAGATGACGTTTCTTTAACAGTTTGGCGGCGAGTAATAGTTCGCTGTTATCCTCATCGCGAGAGTTGGTGACTAAAATGATGAGCGATCGCTTGGGTTGTAATACTGATAATTTTTCAGCGGCGGTGATGTAATCGGCAGTGGCCTGGCTGGCTTGTAAATCGTAAATGCCGTTGAGTAAAACCTTTACACGTTCGGTACCTTTTTGTGGCGGAATCCAGCGATGCCTGCTGTTGTTGCCTTCGTTGCCGAAACTCATCAGGCTTACGTTATCGCCTTGGCGTAAAGCAATATAACTTACTAACAACATTGCGTTGAGTGCGTGATCAAAATGACTGAGCTCATCATCTTTCGCGCGCATGCGGCGGCCGCTGTCGACCATTAATACAATTTGCTGATCGCGTTCGTCCTGATAATCGCGTGCGATTAATTTTTGGCGGCGCGAGGTGGCTTTCCAGTCGAGTTGACGCAGGCTGTCGCCCTGGCGGAACTCGCGCAACTGATGAAACTCCATGCCTTCACCGCGCCGTTGTCTTTTTCTGATGCCCATTTGACTGGTGTGATTTTCGGTGGCGAGAATTGCATAGTTGGCGATGGCCACAAAATCCGGATAGACCTTTGATTCTGAAGTGATGCCGGCCCAATACCGAATATTCCACAAACCCAACGGGCTATTGAATTCGATATGGCTCTTATTAATGAGCAACGAGCCGCGTTCCAGCGGGCGCAATAAATATTCGCTCTTACTGATTTGATTGGGTTTTAATTCTAGTGTAAGGGGCAAGTGCTGGTAGTCGCTACCGGTTGGCACACCGTCAAAAATGCGAACTTTTGTGGCGTGGGTAAAGTGATGGCGAAGTTGCAGTTTGACTGGAGTCCATTTATCTACGGCGAGGTTGCCCGGTAAATCGCGGGTAATTTCAACAGGAGGTAAACGGCGCGAAAATAAAAAATCCAGCAATAAAATTATCAAGGCCCCGGCAAATAGGGCTTCCAGCAAAAATTCCGGAATGCTTACTTTAAAGTAATGGGCGCTGAATTTATTGATCAATAGGGCAATGCCCAGCAGTGCAAAAAATGTTGCACAGCGCGTGGCGGGTATCCATTGTCTACGCATAAAACTTTCCAGGCGATTATTCGGGACTTGTGCTCAGGGAAAGTGTCGGAAGTCGCTACACTCTTCCAACCTACAGGCAATGGTTCCTGAAATTGTAGGTTGGAAAAGTCGAAGCCGCCTTCCGACACAGAGTCAAATATCAATGTCTCGGTGCTTCGACTTGCAGCAAAATTTTATTCAAAATGCGTTCTGCTGCCACGCCTTCAATTGCCAGTTCCGGCGATAACAAAATGCGATGGCGCAATGCCGGGATAAACATTTTTTTCACATCATCCGGTGTGACAAACGCGTTGTTGTTAAGTAGTGCATAAGCACGCGCTGCGGCTAGCAATGCGATAGATGCGCGTGGGCCTGCACCGCGTGAAATGCCAGACCAACTGCGCGTAGCGCGCACCAGTTTTACTACGTACTGAAGAATTTGTTCATCGACAGTAATTTGCTCGGCGATTTTTTGCAGGCTCAGTACATGGGCCGGTTTTAATAAGGTGCGGATATGTTCCAAACCAAAACCGCCTTGCGCTTGTGAACTTACCTGGCGCAGCATGATTTGTTCATCGCTTTCACTGGGGTAATCAATGATGACCTTCAACATAAAGCGATCAAGTTCCGCTTCTGGCAGCGGATAAGTACCTTCCTGCTCAACCGGGTTTTGCGTTGCCAGCACCATAAATGGCTCGCCAGTCTTAAAGGACTCACCTTCGATGGTGATTTGTCCTTCCTGCATCACTTCCAGCAATGCAGCCTGGGTTTTGGCAGGGGCGCGGTTAATTTCGTCGGCGAGTAATAAATTGGTAAATGCGGGGCCGCGACGAATTTCAAATTCTTGCTTGGCCATATTAAACATCGCATGGCCGGTCACATCGCTGGGCATTAAATCCGGGGTGAATTGCACGCGCGAAAATTGTCCGCCAAAACATTTGGCGAGGCTGCGTACCAGAAGCGTTTTACCTAGGCCAGGAACACCTTCAATCAATACATGGCCGCGCGCAATTAATGCAATCAGGACTTGTTCAATAATGGCATCCTGACCAATAAGAACCTTCCTGATTTCATTGAGCAAGTTGTTGGCAACGGTGCTCGCCTGCTGCAAACGGCTTTGCAAACTTTCTTCCTGGCTTTTGCCGGCGTCAGTTGTATTCTGGTTGTTTACTGAATCATTCATAAATATTTCCTGATAATTTGCAAATGCGCGATGGCCCGGGTGAATTCTTGCGGATGGGTAAGATTATTTGTAAATAGAGCGTATTGGATTTCGGCTTGGGTTAAGCCGGTCAGCGACGTTAAGAATTCAATTTGCTGTTGTACGTTTTCTGGTGGCAGCATTTGTTGTATAAGTCGCTCCTGAATTTCCGCGCGCAATAACGTGAGTAGTTGCGGATGCTGCTGTTTGCGCCAGAGCAACATGGCACTGGCATAAATATGTTCTGCGAGGCTGCGACGACCTTGTTGTGGCACAACGAATATTGGCCCGAAGCGAGTGCTGCTGGTCCATAACCAAAATACCAATGCGAGCACGCCGGCGAGTACGGCATATTTTGCTTGTGCCCAAATAATTGCTGCGAGCGATGGAGCATCCTGATTAACCAAAAACCAGACACGGCCATTGGGATTTACGAGACTCCAGAGTGCATACGCGTGATCGTGGCAATCAATACGGCGGTTGGACCAGATAAAGTTATCGCTGGTGATAGTGATTGAACCAGCGCCGATTTCAAAAAAGAGTAAGTGTTCTTTTTGACTGGTTGATGCTGTGTTATCTACATTAATGTTTTCTTCATTGCGCTCTGCGTCTTCCGGGCTTTTTTCATCGTCTTCGCTTGCAATTACGTCAGGTTCTTCTGCAATACTGTCTTCATTAGCGCTATCACTATTACGATAGGTAAATGCTTCTTCGTGGCTGAAATCAAAACGTAAAGGTTTGGACTCATCGGCAAAATAAACCTCTGTCGGATGTTCATTCATGCTGCAACGATAATAATTTTCCGGCTTGTCAGCTTTTTCTTTTTTTACATTGTTGCTGGTATCTTTATCGGTAGATTCGTCAGGCGATGTATCTTGCTGTGTTTTTTGGGTGAGTTCCTCGTTAGCAGATTCTTTATTAACAGACTCTTCGCCAGCGGATTTGGCATCAGCAGATTCGTCACTGGTTGATTCATCATCTTGTGTTTCGCCGTCTTCCAAACCGTCTGCGATAGTGTCCAATAAATCTTTTACTCGCTTGATTTCATCTTCTGCGGGCGTAATACCGAAGTCACTCAGTAATAAATCCTCTTCACTGGTGTGAGTACCAATAAAGGGATTTTGTGTGGACGTAATCAGCGTTCCGCCGTTCTCAACCCATTCGTACAGGCTATCGTAACGAGCGTCGTCGAGGGTTTTGTTGGCATTAATTAATACGAGGGTGTCGTTGCGACCCAGCTCAATATTGCGCCAGCGATGCGAGTCCAGCAGGCTGAGTTTTTTTACAGTGGTGGCTTGTATCCCGTGTTTGCGCAGAAAAATTTCCGCGGCAAGGAAGTTATTTTGCAGGGCCTCTTTGGAGAAGCCCAAATCAATTTCTTTTTCTTCCCACACCAGTGTGGTGTACCACCAATAGCCGAGCCCGCCAATAATGGTGAGGAGTAGGGCAACAATTAATGCAATTTTTCTGTTGCTTGATTCTTTGTTGTCAGGCTCTTTGTTGCTCGACTCTGTGTTGTGTGATTCTGTTGTTTTGTCCGGTGATACTGTCATTGTGTACCACCTTGAACGTTAGCGGTTGTATGTAGCCAGCACGGATTCCATTGTTGGCAGAGGTTTTCCGCTACGTTTATATCCGGGTTCTGGTGGCCATATGCCAGTTGTTGCCATACGCGGGTTAGCAATGCGAAATAATCGATGCGTGTATCAGTGTTGTGGTGTGTTTTTTTCACGTTCGTTGCGGGAGAAAAATGTTCGCGCATTAACTGCACGCATTCACCTTCAGTATGACCATCCTGAATTTCGACGCCGCTGTTAATTAGTTGAAATAAACTGGCACGATACAATAATGCAAGGGCAGCACGGCTATTGCCCGCGCGCATTAATTCCATAGCGCTCTGGCTAATATCGTGCGGTAGTGATTCGCGCGTGACATCCATACCAAATAACGTAACCGGTTTTTCGCGTACGACCTGCGTTGGTTTTATGCGTACAAATTGCGCGGCCAGCCAGTGGCGATAACGGTAGAAAACAAAAGCAACCAGTGCGATCACACCCAGCCATAATATAATTTCCAGCATACTGGCAGCAGCAATAAAGCCTTCAAAGTTACGCAGAAAATCAAAGAATTTTTTCCAGAACTCTGAGGGCTCTTTGTCTTCCCTGGTATCCCATTTAATGGTGCTGACTTTTTCCTTACGACTGAATTCACTTTGTTGCATAACGTCTTTAATCGCGTGCTGCGCAGTGTCGCGATTCAGTTCGATATAATCGCCCAGAGGTTTGTCTTCAATAATTCCGCTGGTGTCAGTAGCGGAATCTGTTGCCATTCCCGGTAGATGTTCCGACGCCGATAACGACCTTGCAGTTTGCGTTTGTTCTGTTTCAGCGGCTTCTGTTGTCGGTGGTTCTTCTGCATAAGCATTATCGGGGACGCTGGTAATCAAGAAACCGAGCAACGCAGCGAGCGCAATTGCCAGAACATTTGATGATGGCGTGCTGCGTTTATTTATGATACGGCGGAATGCGATATCTATATCCCATGCTTCCAGTTTTACGCGGCGATTCAAATAAAGTGCAAAACCGCAAGCAACATAAAATGGTGCCGTTAATGCCAGCGTGCAATACCAGAGAATAATTTGTAACTCGATTAATTTTGCAGATTCATTGCTAAAAAATAATCCTGCCCATTCGATGTTGAGTTCGCGCGGAAGGAATGACCATATCAGGGTGATCATCCCGGTCCACAAAGAAAATTCCATCATCAATCCAAAAAAGCTGATCCAGCTCGCTGGCGATGAATCCTCGCGGTGCAATACACCTAAACGGTCTTGCCGGCGTGCGCCGCTTAATCCTTCCAGTTGCAATACCGCTAAATCCATACTGCGCGTTGGGCTCAGGCGCCGCCAACTGAGGCTTAACAATAATTGTTTGAACGCAAATGACGAAAATGCTTTTAGTGTGCTGCGGGTATCTGGCAAATCATTAAATACTGCGTGACTTAGAATATGCAGCAACGGGCGTTCATAGAGGGGTTTTAACCACCAGATTAGCAACGCACTTATCCACCATTTATCGGTGGGAATTAGCAGTGCGATCAGTAAGATTGGCACGCTGACGAGTAACCAGACTTTGGTCATTGGCAGCCACCAGCGGCGCGCCATCAATAAACCTAAATCAACTGCTTCCCAAGCGCTGCGCGGGCGAATTTCCAGTGTGACTTGATCCAGATTCATACTGGACCTCGTTCAGCGCTAACTGTTTCGCCGCGCAATTGGCGTCCGCTAAATACCAGATAGCCAATTACCAACGCCCATAAAAAACCACCTACCAAATATTTTTGCCAGGGCATCAGAATATTATTAGAGGACCAGAAGGCTTCGATAAATGCGGCGATCACCAGCATGATGATTACACCGTATACCAGCCTGATCGCTATTGCACTGGCGCGCTTGAGTGATTCAACGCGTGTGAAATTTCCGGGCGCAAGCAACGCATAACCGAGTTTCAAACCCGCCGCGCCGGAAATGCAAATAGCGGTTAATTCAAAACTGCCGTGACCTACAACAAATGAAAAAAATGTTTCCGTAAATTGCGCGTTGGTTAAGTGGCCTGCAACAGCGCCCATCAGTAGGCCGTTAAACACTAAAAAGAAAATCGAACCGACACCCAATAAAATACCGGATGCAAAGGTGCGGAAACTCACACCGATATTATTGCTGATGTAGTAACCAAACATTTGTACATTGGTATCGGATTCCCGTGCGGCACCCAGGGTGCGATTGGCAGGGTCATACATTTCTTCAAAGCTGCTTACCTGGTCGGGGGAGGTGATGGTGTACACCAGATCCGGTTGCCACAAGATCGCGCAATAAATTAATAATCCCGGTACGTACAATAATGCTGTTGCCCACCAGATATAGGCTTGTTGTTCGCGCACCAAACGCGGAAATCCCGCCACAATAAAACTGATGAATTGTTGAAAAAAAGGTTGCTTGCGACGATAAAGTTGCTGGTGGCCGCGCACGACCAAATCGCCGAGCTTATCCACTAAATGGCTGGAATAATGACGATCGCGTGCGAGTGCGTGGAAATGGCACAGGCGGCGATAGCGGCTGGCAAAACTTGCCAGCTCCTCGCTTGTTAATTGTCCATCGGGTTTTTCCAGCTCGACAATTTGCATTTCCAGCACATGCCACAGCGGTTGGTACAGTTGTTCGAATTGTCCTTGTTTCATTGTTTTTTATTCTGCTCTTACTGCTTGCCAACCATGGTGTTGGCCATTTGTTTAATGGCTATCACCGGATCTTTGGCGTGGATCACGGGTTGGAGGATGGTCGCCAGTTCTCGTTGGCGTTCAGCGGATAAATAGTTGCTGCGCTCGGCAAACGCGAGTAGCGCCCGTTGTTCATCGGTAGAAAAATCGGCAGGTACCGGCAATTGGCCGCGCACTTCAAAACTGGGTTCACCCAGGGGCGGCGCATCGTAAATGACTATGCTGCCTGCGGCTAAATCGCCCAGGCGTTTGAACTGGCGATTGCACAGGCTGGCGATAATGCCGGTGAGATAGGCCATGGGCAGAAAGTCGACTACCCGTAATAAATTGCGCAATAACGACGGGCCGAAGGTTATGGGTGTGCCATCGTCATTGACTACCCGAATCCCCATCCATTTTTTACCGGGGGTACGGCCATTGCGGGCGATCTCAAAAAATACCGGATAAAACCACTCGAGCAGAAATGTCAGGATTAACGCGAGCCCGATACCCATACGGCCAAGCAGGGACAGGACAATAAAGATAACAGCGGTAATACCGAAGCGAATGAGGATATCCAGTATCTGCGCCAGCGTCCGTACGCCAAACCCTGCCGGGGTGAGCGGGAGCAAGGCGCCTTCAGGTGTTTCCAGTGATTGACGGGTATCGAGTAACAAAACCTTTTCCTTACCTGGAGTGGGGCTATCGCTACCAAGGCAGCGCTCTCGCCGTGAGATGGATGTCGTGCAAATTATTGTTTGGTGTTCCCAAGTGAAGGGGCGAGAATAGCGGATATGGCATTTGCTGAATAGCCAAGCGCCAGGCTTTTTGCCTTGTGCATGGCGATTTTGCCCCCATCTAGGCGTTATAATTTGCCCCTCGCTTACAGGTTTTATAGATATGGCCCAGCAAGAACCCCCAAAAATTGAATTTCCCTGTGAAAACTACCCTATCAAGGTGCTTGGCGAAGCCGGCCCCGAGCTGCATAGCTACGTGGTAGAAATTATGGAGCGCCATGCGCCGGGGTTTGATCAAACCAGAATCACCGTTAAAGAGAGCAGCAAAGGCAGCTTTAACTCGGTGACGGTATGGATTACGGCGACCGGTGTTGAGCAGCTCACCGCTATCCACAACGATTTGCGCCTTAATCGCAGCATCAAGATGGTGATGTGATTTGAGTGGTTTGACGTTAGAGGTCATTAACCTCGGCCAGCGCGATTACGCCGGCATCTGGCAGGCGATGAGCGATTTCACCAATCAGCGTACGCCTGATACGACTGACCAGCTCTGGTTGGTGGAGCATCCCCCGGTATTTACCCAGGGGCAAGCCGGCAAAGCTGAACATCTGTTATTTCCGGGTGATATTCCCGTGGTGCAAACGGATCGTGGCGGTCAGGTGACTTACCATGGACCTGGCCAATTGGTGGCTTATCCGTTACTGGATTTGCGCCGCTTGAAAATCGGTGTGCGCGATCTGGTGACGGCATTGGAACAAACCATCGTCGCTACACTGGCTCATTACGGTATCGAGTCTGCTGCCAAACCTGATGCGCCCGGCGTATACGTCAATGGCAACAAGATCGCTTCCCTTGGGTTGCGCGTTCGCCGTGGTTGCAGCTTCCACGGGCTGGCCTTGAATGTAGATATGGATTTAGCGCCCTTCCTGCGTATTAATCCCTGTGGCTATCAAGGGTTGGCGATGACCCAGATTCGCGACCTTATTCCCGAATGTCCCGCTTTGGTGCAGGTTCAACAGCAACTTGTTACGGAATTGGCGGGGAAATTGGGCTATGAAACCTGTACAATGCGCGCCGTAGATTAACGTCACGAGATTCTTATGTCAGATCTTCCTCCTGTAGCCACCTTTGTCCCTGAACTGCAACCGGTTAAACGCACCGAGCGCCACAAGCAGGGCGAGAAATTGCGCGATGCCGATAAGGTTGAGCGTATTCCAGTAAAAGTGATTGCCAGCGACCGTGACGATATCCCGCGCAAGCCCGACTGGATTCGCGTGCGTATTCCCGCTTCGCCAGAAGTGGAGCGCATTAAAACCATCCTGCGCAAAAATAAACTTTCATCGGTCTGTGAAGAAGCCAATTGCCCGAACCTGGGGGAATGTTTCAGCGGAGGTACCGCGACCTTCATGATCATGGGTGATATCTGTACCCGTCGCTGCCCGTTCTGCGATGTGGGGCATGGCAAACCCAATCCACTCGACGAACACGAGCCGCGTAAACTCGCTGAAGCGATTGCGGAAATGCGTTTGAAGTACGTGGTAATTACGTCGGTTGATCGCGATGATTTGCGCGATGGCGGGGCACAACATTTTGCTGATTGTATCCGCGAAGCACGCGAATTGAGCCCCAAATTGCAAGTAGAAGTATTGGTGCCGGATTTCCGTGGTCGTATGGAAATCGCGCTGGATATCCTCGAAAAAGAAGCGCCCGATGTGTTCAACCACAATATGGAAACCGTCTCGCGTTTATATCGCCAGGCGCGCCCCGGTGCCAACTACAACTGGTCGCTGGAATTGCTCAAACAATACAAAGCGCGTCGCCCTGATGTGTTGACCAAATCGGGCTTGATGGTTGGTCTGGGCGAAACCAAAGAAGAAATTATCGAAGTGATGAAACACATGCGTGAACATGACATCGACATGCTCACCATCGGCCAATATCTGCAGCCGTCCAAAGATCACATTCCGGTTGCACGCTATGTTCATCCCGATGAGTTTGAGGAATACACAAAACTTGCTGAAGAAATGGGATTTAAACACGCCGCGTGTGGTCCATTGGTAAGGTCGTCGTACCATGCGGATAAACAAGCCCACGGTGAAGATGTGAAGTGGTTTGGCGAGGCGAAAAAAGCCTGATCTTGTTCTCTATTGCGGTACAAAAAACTCCCGCTGGCCGGGAGTTTTTACATTCTGGTGTTTAAAACCGGTTCAGGATTTTGGGCTAGAGTAAAGCCAATCCCTCTTTGACAAATTAAGTTGCTAATGTGAAATCACCCGCGGTAAAAAAATCCCCCGAGCTACAAATTGCATTGTTGGAAAATCGCCCTGATTTTTTTGCGCAAGTCGCCTATTGGCATCATCAGGAATGTGAACGCCAGGGGCTTAAATCGACCCTCGCATTGCGCCAGCAGCGGTTGGTCTTGCATGTTAAAGAACAACTACTACCAAAGACCCTGATTATTTTGCAGCGCGATGAATTGGTCGGTTGCGTCAGCCTCGTCAATTACACCTATCGCAGCAGCGAGCGCATGCCCAAAGTGTCAACCGAAACGCCGGTATGGCTAAGCAACTTATATGTACCTGAACAATATCGCCAACAGGGTATTGGCTCTGCATTAATCGATGCAGCGAAACACTATGTGCGTGATTTGGGATTCAGTGAGTTATGGTTATCTGCTACTGACTACACCGACTACTATCAAAAACGCGGCTGGGAAATTATTCGTCGTACACGCCTCGGTGGCCGTCAGGTGAACGTCATGCGGGTAGATCTGTAACTTTTCCAGCAGTAACTATTCGAAAAATACCCTCTTCCATCAAGACTTCAATCCCCAACGACTCGCGTTGTTGTTGTGGTTTTGAAGCTTGCTTATAATCCCCGTCGATCTACAGCCTGCGTGTCGCATCAATAACCCGAAATAAAATCGGTAATAAATAGCGCAGCGGGCGATTCGTATAGAAGCTGGTGAAATTACGGCTTGAGCAATAAAAATAAGTACTTTTGAACAATCGTAGGAATTCATTACTGCACTTAACCAGTGCAATTACCTGTTTGCTGATCCGTTATACGCTGTCCCGTTATAAGTTATAAAAAGGCCCGACGCATTTTTGCTGCTGCATGAATGATGTCGCGCCCGGTGGTGAGCGCTAAATGCACCAGCAAGCTTTTTGCATGACAACAACGGATGTGAATTCTTTCTGTGTTTATCAACGACAAGTCGTCGAGGCAATCTATGAATAAAATGTGGGCATGCAAATCGGTAGAGTTGTTACGAGCCGAGGTTGACGGGAATGAGCGCGGCTTGAAGCGCAGCCTTGGAGTTTGGAACCTGATTGCCTTGGGCATAGGTTGTATTATTGGTGCGGGTATTTTTGTGTTGAGTGGTCATGCAGCGGCAAATAACGCCGGGCCGGCAGTGGTTTTATCGTTTATCGCCGGTGCGATTGTGTGTGTGTTCGCGGGTTTGTGTTACGCCGAATTGGCGTCTTCTGTTCCCGTTGCAGGCTCTGCGTATACTTACGCTTATGCATCGCTCGGCCAATTTATCGCATGGATTATTGGCTGGGATTTAATTTTGGAATATGCGCTAGGGGCCACAACGGTGGCGATCGGCTGGTCCGGCTACGTTGTTTCCTTCCTCAAAAATCTCGGTATTTATATTCCCTCTGCACTCACCCAAGGCCCCTGGTCATTTAATGCTGCGACCGGTGAGTGGATATCCACCGGTAATATCGTAAATTTACCGGCGGCGTTGATTGTGTTGATCACTTCCTGGTTACTGGCGATAGGCACGCGCGAATCCGCACAGGTGAATGCTGTGATCGTCGCTGTGAAATTGGCTGTGGTTTTATTGTTTATCGCCTTGGGCTGGGGGGCGGTCGATCACGCTAACTGGATAACTGCTGCAAATCCGGACGGCAACTTTGTTCCACCGGAAGACAGCTTCGGTAATTTTGGTTGGGGTGGTGTGCTCACAGGCGCTGGTGTGGTGTTTTTTGCCTATATCGGTTTTGATGCAGTCTCTTGTGCTGCGCAGGAAGCCAAAAATCCACAGCGCGATATGCCGCGTGGCATTATCGGTTCGCTGCTAATTTGCTCGGTGCTCTACGCATTGGTTGCTTACGTCCTTACCAGTTTGGTTCCTTACGACAAACTCAATGTTCCCGATCCTATCGCCATCGCTATTGATACGCTGGGTATGAGCTGGTTAGCACCACTCGTTAAGCTCGGTGCAATTGCCGGTTTAACAACGGTTGTACTGGTGTTGTTATTAGCCCAGGCGCGAATTTTTTATTCGATGTCGCGCGACGGCATGTTGCCCGCAATGTTTTCCGATGTGCATCAACGCTTCCGGACACCGTTTAAAACTACCTTGATTACCGGTGTATTTGTTGCACTACTCGCCGGTTTAATGCCGATGGGCCTGGTGGGTGAATTAGTGAGTATTGGTACTTTGTTTGCGTTTGTGATTGTATGCCTCGGTGTATTGGCATTGCGTAAAACCCGCCCCGATATGCATCGCCCCTTCCGTACACCACTGATTTGGTTTGTGGCGCCGGCCGGTGCATTGTCTGCATTTGGTTTGATGTTAGGGTTGCCGCTGGATACCTGGATTCGCCTTGGTGTTTGGATGGCGATAGGTATTGTGGTGTATTTCGTTTACAGCGCGCGCCGTCCAACACCGCTTTAATAATGTGATGTCATCATCATTCGCTCTTTAACTGTTGCAAGTACGATAAAAAATGAAAAAACTGGTTCGTGATTTTTTACTCTGGGGCAGTGTAGTGATTGCCGGTGTTAGTGCGTTTGCGGTGTTGGCATTGCAGCGCGGTGAATCGGTGAATGCGCTCTGGTTGGTCGTCGCATCGCTCTCGGTTTACGTCATTGCTTATCGGTTTTACGCGCGCTATATCGGCGTACGGGTGATGGAGTTGAGCGATAGTCGCCCGACTCCCGCACAGCAGCGCAATGATGGTCTGGATTATGTGCCCACACACAAGTGGGTTTTGTTCGGCCATCACTTTGCCGCTATTGCCGGTGCCGGTCCATTAGTGGGCCCCATCCTCGCTGCACAAATGGGTTACTTGCCTGGCACCTTATGGATTTTATTCGGCGTTATTTTTGCCGGTGCCGTTCAGGATGCGATGATTTTATTTGCATCCACTCGTCGCGATGGCCGCTCGCTCGGTGAAATGATGCGCATGGAGATGGGCAATTTTGCTGGCTTTGTCGGTATGGTTGGCATACTGGCGATTATTGTAATTTTGCTCGCCGTGTTAGGCATGGTCGTGGTGAAAGCATTGGTCGCCAGCCCATGGGGCGTGTTCACATTATTGGCGACGGTTCCTATCGCCATATTTATGGGTGTTTATTCGCGTTGGTTTCGCCCCGGCCGCGTATTGGAAATTTCGTTGATCGGTTTTGTGTTGTTGATGGCTGCATTGGCGTATGGCAGCGAAGTTGCGCAACATCCTTACTGGGGTAAAGTATTTTCGGTCGATGCTGAAACGCTCGCACTGGGATTAATTATCTACGGTTTTATCGCCGCTGCATTGCCGGTGTGGTTATTGCTGGCACCGCGCGATTATCTTTCCACTTTTTTAAAGATCGGCACCATCGTGTTATTGGCGATTGGTATTTTAATTGTCGCTCCGCCGCTAAAAATGCCGGCGATCACGCCTTTTATTGATGGCACCGGCCCGGTGTTTGCCGGCTCACTGTTTCCGTTTTTATTTATCACTATCGCGTGCGGCGCGGTGAGTGGTTTCCATGCACTGGTTGCTTCGGGTACCACACCAAAAATGATCGCACAGGAATCGCATATTATTCCGATTGGTTACGGCGCGATGTTGATGGAATCCTTTGTTGCGATTATGGCATTGGTCGCCGCTGCCGTGCTTGACCCGGGTGTTTATTTTGCCCTTAACAGTTCTGCCGCTGTAATTGGTACCACGGTAGAACAAGCCGCGCATACTATTTCCACCTGGGGTTTTGTTGTAACACCGGAAGCTCTCACACAAATGGCGAATGACGTGGGTGAAGCTTCTATTTTATCGCGCACCGGTGGTGCGCCAACATTTGCAGTAGGCATGGCGAAAATCCTTTCCGATTTTATCGGCGGTTCCGCATTCATGGCGTTCTGGTATCACTTTGCGATTTTATTTGAAGCTCTATTTATTTTAACTACGCTCGATGCCGGTACCCGCGTCTGCCGTTTCCTGATCCAGGATTTGCTCGGCAATATTTCCCCGGCGTTGGGCAATACTGAATCATGGACTGCGAATATTGTTGCTACTGGCATTGCAGCGGCAGGCTGGGGCTGGTTTTTGTATGCAGGTGTTACTGATCCTTTTGGCGGCATCAATAGTTTGTGGGCGCTGTTTGGTATCGCTAACCAAATGCTCGCGGGCATGGCATTGATGTTGGCTACTGTGATTTTATTCCGCATGCAGAAAAAACAATTTGCATGGATCACCATTATTCCGGCTGTGTGGATTTTAATTGTGACCTTAACGGCAGGCTGGCAAAAATTATTCTCGCCTGATCCGGCAATCGGTTTCCTATCCCACGCACAAAAATTTTCCGATGCGATTGCCCAAGGCAAAATATTAGCGCCTACCAAAACCATGGAACAAATGGAAAAGGTGGTGTTTAACGATTATGTGGATGCAGTAATGGCGGGAATTTTTATTTCTGTCGTATTGGTGATTCTGGGTTTTGCGATTCGCGCAATTATTCACGCCAGCAAAATTCAAAACTCCACAGCATCACAAGCAGATGCAGCAAGCGCGGTGAATTAATATGAAAAAAATATCTCAATCGTTACGCCGCTTGCCTGTTATTTTTCATCGCACTGCGCAAGCTGCGCGGATGATGGTAGGCGTGGGTGATTATCCGGCGTACAAAGCACATATGGAAAGTCATCATCCGGAACTTACTCCGATGACTGAGCAGGAATATTTTCGTTACTGCCAGAATGCTCGTTATCCCGCTAAAGCCGGGAAAATATCACGCTGTCCTTGTTGATTGTCGAAACGTAACGGAAATTACGCCGCACTATAAATGGAACGATATTTCTTCAAAAACTCATAAGCCGCCTGGATTTTTTTAAAACGCTCGGTTGCAGCGTTTATAAAGTCAGGTGGCATTCCTTGCCCTGTTAATTTATCCGGATGAAACTGGCTAACCAGTTTTTGATAGGCCCTGCGTATCTCCATCTCTGTCATTGACGAATTAACTCCCAGGGCTTGATAAGCATCTTCCAGGGCTGGATTGCGATATTTGGGTTGGTTGTAAAAATTATTTTTACTGGTATTACTTTGTGCCTGTTCTTTTTTGGGTTCTTCTTTCGGTGCTTCATATTCAGGTGCGGCATGTTTGGGGGCTTCATAGGTTTTATAAGCACTTGCTTTTGATTGGTGCGATGTTGATTGATGGGTTTTGGGTGAATCGGATGGCTGGGTTGCACGTTTTTGTGCGGCAGCTGCAAATTCATCTTGTGCGGAAATCATTTTCAACAAGTGATCAAAAACAATGCTGGTATAACCTAATTCTTTAGCAACTTTTTGAACAACCTGCATTTCCTTTTCTACTAATACACCATCTGTTCTCGCCATAGTAATCAGATAGACTAGTAAGATCTGTGTAAGATTGGGGGTAGTATTTTTACTAAACTCTTTCAGCACTGTAGAAATATTAAAGGCGGGACTGGTTCCTTCTTTGAACAGATGTTGCGCCTCTCGTTTGCATTTTTCCGATAAATCCATTTTCTCCATATACACTTCAATTCGTTTTATTTCATTGCGATTGATATAACCATCGCAATTGGCAATATGCCCCAACAAACTGAACACTGTATTGAAAAAAGATTCTCGCAGAGTTTGAATCTGATTTGACATAAAATTCATCTTCCTTTTTTATGCAGAAAATTCTATGCAACCAAGGTTTGCAGGTAATAATTTACAGATAACAATATGCTGTGTGAAAAAGCCGATGCCCTAAAAAGGCACATTGATCATCAAACATCTATGGTGATTTAGCTTTGAAAGCGGAGATGCTGACTAGTTCGGTTGCAATAACAAAACTTTAATCCGAATAGGTGGTGCATACTCTGGTGTGACCGCTGGAAATGCTCAGTTAGCTACGTAAATGGAGCGGTATTTTTTGATAAAGGCATAAGCAACCTGGGCCCTTTTAAACCGTTCAGTTGCAGTAATTATCGCTTCCGGTGTAAGCCCCTGGCTGGCAAGCTTATCGGGATGGAATTGACTAGCCAGTTTTTTATAGGCCCTGCGAATTTCGTCCTCCGTCATGTCCGCTGTCACGCCAAGAATTTCATAGGCCTGGTGCAAATCCGGGTTTTCATATTTAGCCTGATTGTGCGACTGATCTTTTTGTTGTTCACCTTTCTGTTGCATTTTTTGGGGATGCTCATAAATGTCTGGCTGGATTGGATGCTCTTGCAGGCGAGAGCGCTGGGCCATCTCATCCTGAACTGAAATCATGCGTAACAAGTGATTAAATACAATGCTCCGATAGTTTAATCCGCGCGCAATTTGTTGTATGACTTCCATTTCAGTTTTAACCAGATATCCATCTGCCCTTGCCATGGTAATCAGGTGTACCAGCAAAATATGGATTAATTTCGGTGTGGCCGTTTGGTTAAAGGCTACCAAAACCGCATCGATATTAAAGGTGGGTAGTGTTCCCGCTTTGAATAACTGCAATGCTTGATGTTTTGACTCGTCGGTTAAATTCATTTTCTTTATGTAAACCTGTAGCCGCATCACTTCATTGCGAGTTACTTGACCATCGCATTTGGCAACGTAACCCAGCAAACTGAATAATGTATTGGAAAAAGACTCGCGAATAGTTTGGTTCTTATCAGACATGGAATTGGTGTTGTTCCTGTGGGTAACGGCGACGCTATTACTAAATGACAATCACAACTGGTTAGATAGCTAATATTCACACCAGTTCTAAAGAGCATAGAGCCTGGCGTCTGTTTTTTCCAACGCGGTGCTGTTATGGCTAAAAATTTCCAATATCTGCATAAGGGAATGGTTTTTTTTCCGGGTAGAGAATAAAAACGTTAACAGAAAGTACCAATCATTGTTGTTCGTTTTGTTATGTCTTAGGCAATATTAAGCTGCGGTGAGGGGCATGATTTTTTGGCATTTAGTGGTTTATAAATGCCACCTGTAAATAACGAATCAGTTGTGACTGTGAATAATCTGTTACAACACTTTTTGCCAATTATTAAAAAGGAGCGATTTATGAAAAACATCATTACTCGTAAAGCAGTACTGTTATTGCTTATGTTGCTATCACCGGGAACATTTGCCGTTATCATCGAAGGAGCCATTCGTGGAACGCTACAATCCTTGCCTGAGTATGAAGAATATTTACCTGTTGAGGGATATTGGGAGAATACGGAATTGGGTAGCGAGGTTGTCGGGACGTTTTAGTATGACACTGATTTCCTGCCCAGTGAGGAGCAACCCTATCCAGGTTGGGAGTATTATGATGAATACAGTGATTGGTTGGATTCCAGTATAACCATTGGTGGCAAAACCTATAACCTGTCTGATATTGCATCAGAGCCTCGTTCACTCATCGCATCCAAACCTCGCGCGCCATTTTTTTATAATGCGATATCCATCGGGCAGCATCACCTTCCCACTTGCGGAATTTCACTGGAAATAAATGAGGACGACAAAAGATTACTTTCCGGAGCGATAGTTGACGTTGATGAATTTCATCTGCGTATTAAGAAACCGGCGAATGTTCCTGAGCCGTCTTCAATAATGTTGTTATGTCTTGGTATTATTATTTTCGCGATAAGGGTCAAAAGAAACCAATAAGCTTTTTAAATGTAGATAAAAATATTTTGCTGGTTGTTCACCAACCATGAATCCGGAACTACTATTTAAGCGGTTTTTATTGTTACCGTTGTATCCATTTATTTTGCCATGGGGGAAAGTATTTGTATGGGGATCAATCATCGGGTGGTTTGGGTTGTGAGGCGGGATGTTTTATGTTTTGGAAATTAATTCAATTAATTACCCCAGCGGGGTGATGGGGCTTGAGTGGTTGATAGCTGCATCAATAATTATTTTATCACTGGCTGTCGTTGTTAGATGGTTGATTAGCAAAATTTATGTGAAAGTAAAATACGGATAATACCGATTTTTTGAAATTGAAATTGAAATTGAAATTGAAATTGAAGCAAGGAGCACGCCTTGCTTCATCATTGAACTATTAATCATCAGCACCTTCATCGGCAATGGCTGCACCAAGTTGCCAATAGCCTGCGGCTTTAACGCCTTTTGCATTCAGGTTGCGTTCTTTTACTAAATAAGAGCGAATTGCACGCGCGGCCTTGGTTTCACAGGCAATCCATGCATAGCCATCTCCGTTTGGTAACGTCAGCGTTTCCAGTGCATCTTTGATCGCGGTGGTAGTGCCAGCAGCAGCTCCTTTGCGATAGCACCAGATAATTTCAAATTGTGCAGCAGACGTTAATGGAATTTCATCGCCCACATTATCAACTTCAATAAGTGCAATCGCTCGTGTTGTTGCAGGTAATTCCTCAAGGCGGCGGGCGATGGCTGGCACTGCAGTTTCATCGCCGGCAAGCAAATGAAAATCATAGTCGGTAGGTACCAGAAACGAACCTTTAGGGCCGCCAATGCCTAACCAATCGCCGGGTTTTGCATTGATTGCCCATGCGGTTGCGGGGCCGGCTTCATGCAGGGCGAAATCAATGACCAGGGTTTTTGCATTGCCATCAAAAAATCGTGGTGTGTAATCGCGCATAACCGGCTTCGGGCCTTCCGGCCATACCGGACCTGCTGGGCCTATTTCCGGAACACGGAGTTCGTTTGTGGATTCATCGGGAAAAATTAATTTGATGTGATCGTCAAAGCCAGGGCTGTCAAACCCGTCGAGATCATCACCGCCAAAGGTGATCCGGATAAAACTCGTTGCAAATTTCTCTGTAGCCGTAACCTGTACTTTGCGAAAGCGCAACGGCAAACGTATACGTTGTGGTGCACGAACGGATGCGGTGTCAGTAACTTCATTTGAACCCATGTGTGTCTCCTCATGATGCTCACTCCCTGGCGCGGTTTGGCAAGGAGGGTAATTGGATGGTGCCAAGTATATTGGGAATAGGTGAGGAATAAAATTCGTAAATTATCAATAGCTCTTGGGCTATCGCTAAAATAATGGTGGACCTATGGCAAATCCTCGCCGTGCCATCATTTTGGATGGGCGTTCGGACTTTCCTGGTGGCTGTTAAACCTTGAAACCTATGAATCCAAAATTCAACTTATTGCATCTAAAGGTGCGAGATGGATCAGCTTGTGTTGCTGATAAATCGTGATGGGCTGAATGAGTAATTCATTTTTCAGGGAATTAACAAACTCAAATGAGGTTAGCGATGAATAATGCACTTAAAAAAGAGGCAACCGATAAAGTAAATTTACCCTGGCATGGCTGGCTATTGGGTGGGGTTTTTCTGTTATACAGTGTCGCAGCCGCATATGACCACGTTATGAGTTTCTATCAAGGAGAAAGCTATTACCGTGCATCCGGCATGACCGAAGCGCAGGTTGTGTATTTCTCGAGTGTTCCCGATTGGGCTGTCATTGGTTGGACTCTTTCAGTATGGGGCGGTTTGTTCGGCGCGGTGGCTTTGCTTTTTCGTCATCGATTTGCCAGCGTTTTATTCGCCACTTCATTGGTGGGGGGCTTGGTATACATATTACATGTGCTTGTTCTTTCCTCGGGGCGCGAAGCAATGGGGGTTTTATGGCTAATGCCTATTGTTCTCGCTGCAATTACCGCAGCACTGATTTTTTATTGTTATCGATTTATTAAATCAGGTGTTTTGCGTTGAATGATATTTAAAAATTACACGAAATAAAACTGCTGTAATTCTTAATACACAGATTTCATAAAAATTATTTCATCTGTACCGTGTGTTTCTATTCCTGATCCACACCGCGACTTACATTGTCGCCATCATTTTTGCGCAGTGACCAAAAGGAGGCGGATGACAGTATGGTCAGTCCGCCGAGTGTTAGAAACGCGTAGTGTAATGCACCGGTGACTGCTAATTGATTTGATTGCGATACATCTCCGAGATACCAGGCAGCAATGATTGATGCAAACGCTAATCCAAAGCTGATTGATAGCTGTTGCAGTGAACTGGCGATAGTGCTGGCCATACTGGCCTCCTCGCTGGAAACATCTGCATAAGCCATGGAATTCATGCTGGAGTATTGCAAAGAATTGAAAAACCCCTGGGCGAGACTGATCGCTATTATCCACTGAATAGCAGTTGAACTATCGACAATTGCAAATAGCATAATGGTGAAGCCGATGAGTAACGTATTGGCGATCAGGACGGTGCGATAACCAAACTGCTTGAGCACACGGATCGAAATTACTTTCATAAACATTGCCGCGGCGGCGGCAGGCATCATCAACAAACCGGATTTCCAGGCGGGAAATCCCAAACCGATTTGATAAAACAATGGTAATAAAAAAGGCATACCGCCAAGCCCTAGTCGGGTAACAAAACCACCCGCTACTGCAACACGAAATGTTCTGGTTTTAAAAAGTGAAAGTTGTAGCAGCGGATGAATATTGTGGCGAGCGTGCCAACCATAGGATGCTAATAAACACAGCGACAAACTCAATAAAACACCTATCGATGTTGCATCCAGATAATGCTCGCCAAAAATTTCGAGTACCCACGAAAGCAACGCAATGCCGCAACCAAACAATACGAAACCAATAATATCCAATGGTGGCGAATTACTGGAGCGATAATCCGGCATATGGCGGCGAATCAACCATAACGCTGCCAGACCAACGGGAACATTGACGAAAAAAATAGCCTGCCATGGCAACCAATGCACAATTATTCCGCCAATGGTCGGCCCCAGTAATGGTCCAATCAATGCAGGAATAATAACGAAGTTCATTGCCGCTAATAATTCTGATTTGGGAAAGGTGCGAACGATGGCGAGTCGTCCCACGGGTAGCATCATGGCGGCACCAATACCTTGAAATATTCGCGCAGCAACGAGCATGGGAACATTTAATGCCAGTCCGCAGAAAATTGATGAAAGTGTGAATATACCAACGGCAGCAGCAAATACGCGCCGCGTGCCAAAACGATCCGCCATCCAACCACTAATGGGAATGAAAACGGCAAGGCTCAATACATAACTGCTTACTACCGCTTTTAAACTTAATGGAGTGACTTCCAGGCTTGCCGCGATAGCGGGGATCGCGGTATTCAGGATGGTTGCATTCAAATGCTCCATGAATAATGCGATGGCGACTAGCCATGGTAGATAACGTTTTACTATCGAATTTTCCATTAGCGGGTATCCATTAGCGACTATTTATCGGCTTGCATCTACAGCCGATATGTATGGCTACATTATGGATCATTAAAATCTTGGAGCGATCATTTGAAGCAATAAGTGCAGAATTTTTATCGAATAAACGTGCATTTCCTTTGGATAATTGAAGTGCTTAATTCTGCTTTTCAGAACGCCCAATCAAACTGATCAGTTTGTTTTCAAGTTCATTTAAAGATACAGGTTTGGTGAGGTGGCTACTAAAACCAGCCTCTTTTGCTTTTTGAATATCATCGGCCTGGCCATAACCGGAAATTGCCACAATGATTTGGTCCGGGTTGGATGCACGAATCGCCTCGGCAATTTTGTACCCATCGATATCAGGAAGGCCAATATCCAATAAAATCACATCAAACTTTTGGTCCTTCAATACATTGAAGGCATCATTGCCCGTGTAGGTAGTGACACTTTGGTGACCAATAATTTCCAATAGCATGGCTAATGAATTTGCAGCATCTTTATTATCATCCACTATTAAAAATGTAAGCGGTGAAAGAGTTTGCTTTTCCGATATTTCGTTCGCCGGAATATTCGACATTATCAACGGTAAGCATATAGAAAATGTCGAGCCCAACCCAAGCCCGGGGCTGGAGGCTTTAATTGTCCCGCCATGCATGGCAACGATAGTTTTGACAACTGATAAACCAATGCCGAGGCCGCCACGGCTGCGATCAATGGAGTTATCAACTTGCATGAACAAGTCAAAAATTTTTCCGAGCAATGTGGCTTCTATACCGATACCAGTATCAGTGACTTCAATAATTCCATACTGATTTTCCTGGCGCAAAGCGATGTTTATCTTGCCGCCTTCTTCCGTGTATTTCATCGCATTAACAATAATATTGATAAAGCTCTGCGCCAACCGCGCGAAGTCACCGCAAACACGTAGATTGGGTTCTGCACAATCGTAAGTTAGCAATAATTTTTTTTCAGGGATGACATTGCCTGTTGATTCAATCGCAAATTTTATGGCCTCATCAAGCAACAATTCTTCCATTTGCAACTTCAATAAACCTTGCGAAATTCGGGATACTTCAAGTAAATCATCAATTAATCGTGTTAGCTGCGTTACCTGGCGTTTTATGAGATCGCCGAGTGCGTGAGCGGTGGACGTTGTCTCGGATATTTTTATTAATAGTTCACTGGCATTGCGGATAGGCGCAAGCGGGTTGCGCAACTCGTGCGCGAGCATCGCGATAAATTCATCTTTGCGACGATCTTGTTCTTCCAATCGTTGTTCAGAAAGAACCCGGGCTGTTACGTCATACCCGTTTACAAATATTCCCGTTATTTCTCCGGACGGATTTCGTATCGGCAGATAAACAAAATCCAGATAAAGTGCTTGCTCTCCGCCACATCCATCCAGCAGCGATATAGGTACCGCAACACCCGTATGCGATTGGCCGCTTTCATAAACTTGATCCAATAAATCGCCGAAGCCTTGTTTAAACACTTCAGGCAGCGCTTCGCGTAATGGTTTATTTAAAATATCTCTGTTCGCAACCAATTCAAGGTAGCGCGGATTGGCATATTGAAATACGTGTTCTCGCCCCATGAGCGTACACATAAAAGAGGGAGATTTAGAAAACAGATCGCGCCAGCGCGCTTCTTCGCGACTCTGCTTTTGTTGCAATTTAATGTAGTCGGTTGTTTCAGTAACAATGACCAGCACTCCTCCCACTTCATTCGGTGCCGCTTCGTCGTAGATGGGGTCGTAAGTGTAAGTCCAATATACATCTTCCAGTTGGCCATTTCTGGTTATGGGGACCAAGTGATCCTCTTTCCACACGCTTCCTTCACCGCGCATTACGTGCTCGATTTGCGGGCCAATAATCGGCCAGATTTCACTCCAGCATTCTTTCCCTAATTGACCCAATGCGTGCGGGTGACGTTCTGATCCAATAGATGCGCGATATCCATCGTTATAAAACTGTATTAGTGTTGAACCCCACCAAATAAACATCGGATGCGCGGAGGACAATATAAGCCTGACTGTGGTTTTAAGGCTTTGTGGCCAGCTTGAAGGATTTCCTAATGACGATGCATCCCAATCATATTCCCGTATGCGCTGGCCCATCTCACCGCCACCGGACAAAAATTTATGGGCATGCGACATTGTATTCATGATTCAACCTTGAAATTTAAAAAGAACGATTGTTCAACGATGATAGGGCAGCAATATATTATGAATAATCATACATCATCAGAAATTTGAATAGAGATGTTTTCATGACAGCAGGGGCACATTTCTTATTCATACATCGCTCAAAGAGTCTGTTTTGGCCATGGGTTCGGGCGCGAATAATATGAATATTTGGGAATATTGCAGTGGTTTGATCAAAATATAGAAAAGTAAAGTGTGGGGATATATAGTCTGCACGGCCAATTAAATTATTCGTGTTGCAGGAGATGCCGTGCTTGATTCATTGCTCATAAAAATTATACCCGGGTTCAAAAAACACTGGGAGCAAGACGATATTTACAAAGCGGCTGATGGAGGTTTTACCCCCCATGACGTCATGGGTTCATTTCTTGATTTCTACCAACACAATTTTGAATCGCTCAGTCGATTGCAGCTCAGCACTCTCTGTGTAGCGTTTGAAGAAATAGTTTCTAGCGATACGGATGATAGCAATAATAATGCAAACGCTATTTGCACTATTTTTCTTGAGTGCCTGGTAGATACATCGGCGGGAAATAAGCTTGCTCCTTATTTAGGTGTGAGGTGCAAGCGATACTGGGATTGCTATAAGTCCTGAATTTTTGATACGGTAAACTAAGTGTGTAATAGTTTAAACGTGTAACAATATAAACATACACGGCTTATTGGTTTCAAGCGCGGCCAGCTCAAAGAGCTGGCTTTTTATTTACAATCGGGTACGGATATTTAGTTTGTACGTTCAGTCGCAGGTTGCAGCACACGCTTTAAAAATACTTGCAGGGGCTTTTCGACCCAACGATGTATCAACCATGCGGCAATCAACATAAATATCACAACACTGCCTATTAATACCGGGCCAGGTATCAGGTCATGCCAGGCATTAAACATCATAAAACCAATATTCTCATGCAGTAGATACAGCGGGTAAGTCAATACGCCCAGATAATAAAAACGAGGGTCGCGGAGCAATCCGTTTTTACGCAAAGCAACTATCGACAATATTGCAAAAAATAGTAGCGTCGAGCTTACACTCACCCAGGTTTTGAAATCCACGTTGTACCAACTGATCATTAGTTCGGTAAATTCCTGGTTTTGACGCACACAGAAAATCACACTCAACAGCAGCAGCACACCATAACCCCAATTAAAACCGCGCGATCTCACCAGATACAATACGCAACCACAAGCAAAATACCCGGCCCAGTGTGGAAAACCAACAACAAAATGTTCAACGTTAATCGCAAGTGGTGTGCCCAAGGCGATAATCGATGCAATCAATACCGCACCACAAAACCATGGCAAGAAGCGCAGCAACCGCAACCAAATCATCACCAATACCAGAGCATAAAAATTCAGCTCTATCCACAGTGTCCAATAAACGCCATCTACCAGAGGCACATCAAAACCGTTTTGCAGCATGGTCAGGTTAACGAGGAAATGCGGCCAGCTCACTTGAAATGCTGGTTGGTTAAATAACACCGCGGCAGTTGCGGTTAGAATTACACACAACCAATACGCAGGGTAAAGGCGAATAAAACGGGAAACAATAAATTGACGCGGTTTGCCATCTTCAGCACTAAGTAAAATTACAAATCCGCTGATAATAAAAAAGAAGTTAATGCCCAAATACATATAGCGCCCATACTCGCCAAATGCATCAGTGCGTGGCAGGGGCGCAAAACCCAGAGCTGAGCCAACAAAAGTATAGTGAAATAACACCACTAGCACTGCTGAAATAAGGCGCAGCAAATCTATTTCATAAAACCGATTGCTATTCATCATTATTTTCCATTGCAAAAAATGCCACAGTGTAATTAGCGCTATTCATAAGCTCCAGTTAATATCTGTTAACCATCAACCAGACAATGTTAGTTATTTGTCTAAAAAAATTGGAAATCTGTCATTTCGGCTTTAAGGAAGATGCTCGCGCATTGAAACTTTAATGGCTCCTGGCAGGTCGATGTTAATGAGTGCAATGTTATGCGTTGCACATCGTGTTTTGTCATTGGTTAGTGCAATCACCATAGTGGTTTCAACAGTTCATCACAGATGTAGAGGACTTGAACATGGCAACTACTGATGCTCCAGCTGCAAAACATAAAGTCCATGCGGGGTTAAGTTATACCATTGTTTTAAAAGAAAACGATTCACATATTTATCTGAATATTGACGCGCTGGGTTTACAGAGTCATGAGGTGCATACTGCTTGCGCAGCGAATGCGTGGGATGATTTGGAGCGGGAAGCGGATAAAGCGGCAGCTACGATTATTGATTTGCATAACTCCGCGCCAAAGGTGTTGCTGTAATATCCTGGCAGCTATTATTGGGTAATGGTCCGGGGGACTTTATTCTTCTGGCCTGCATCGACTTTTTTAAGGTGCGCACTAATTTTTACAGCATTTTAAACCTGTCCTTAAAAAGAAGAGCACGGTATGAGCTGATAAAATAACCAATTGAGCATAACGGGTAAAATTTTTCAGTGAATCCAGGTTTGAAATATTTTTAGCAATCGTGAATTGAAACCAAAAAAAACCTCCAGCATAACTGGAGGTTTTTTGATGGTCCAAGCCTCTTATAAATCAGGTTTTTTTAGCATCCAGTTTAATCTTCAGTGATGGAGATATTCGCCTTCCAATAAGTCAGCACTGTAGAGTTATCACTGCCGGTCGAACTGCTGTAGTACATGCCTACTCCACCGAGGTCGGACATTTGAACATCTGCTTCCAGATGAACCTGTCTTAAATAATTGAATGCATCACCGGAGCGCGCTTCTTTGGTGGAAGAAATATTTGCCACCAATTTACCATTAACCAAACTGAGTTCTACGGTAAGTTCGGACAAATACGCGCTTACCATAACGCCGTGATTGTATTTCACGGATGGATTTTCCGGATTCCACATCACTTGCGGTAAAGTTGAACCGAAAGGGCGGTTGCTGCTGTCATATCGGACTGCGGAGGCTTTGCCATCTTTAATTTCAACCAGATAAACAGCAAGCCCCGCTACTGCACCGCCACCATCAAAACCTAACTCTCCGATTTCAGGAGCCGCCAGTCGCTGGAAGCGCAGGGCATAGCCATTTACCGCGCCCGGCTCACCACGGACAATTGCATCGTTTCTTACCCCGTCTGACTTAATGTAAATATCTAAAAAGTCCGGTGCAGATCCAAACCCTTGCCCTGCTGATTTATTCGGAGCTAATTTCACCGTAAGGGTAACGTCGCCAAATTTATTTCCCGCTGGCTGGTAATGCAGGCGGGATTGTCTATCGGGTGATCCAGTTTGTAGCCCCGGAAAACCTGCAGCACCTTGGGTTGTGGAACCGTCAGCCCAGACCCAGCCGCTGCCACCTTGGCCATTGGTGCGTGTCCATGTGCCGGGAATTATTTGCGGTTGTGGATCGATAGGCATGTTGTTGAAGTTCGTTTCAACCCGGGACACTTTTTTGCCGTTAGTGTCAGTTCTTGTTTCCACATCATTCCTGGTTATCAGGTAAGTGGATTTAAAGGTTGTCTTTACTGTTGAAAGTTCACTGACATTGTATTTGGGAGTAATTTCAGCCATCAGATAATAACCAATATCACCTTCGCTGATGGTGTACTCCTGCTCAGGTTTATTGAGACGGCTAACAATGAGCGGAATTGCATTGCCTTGCGCATCCACGCGATACCAGGTGATGATCGATGTATCCAGCAAGCCGGTACCTGCTATTTGGAATGCATATTCAAGCCGTGCTTTTCCATTTGTTCCAATAATAATTTCCGGCTCGCCTTCCGATGTAAATACCGGCGGATCGATATATTTGGGTTGAATCGTTGCGAGGATTGCTGCTTCTATGCCGAGGGTGTTTTTCGCTACAAGAAGAATTGTTTTTTCCTCGTAGCCGGTCAATGTGGATGTCACGTCGACACTGTTGCCAGTCATTTGCAAATTAACGTAGGTTGCCGATCTGTATTTTTTTGTTACTGGATCAATGGCGAGTGTGTGATCAGAATTGTAATCGTATGCCGCAAATGTCCATTCTCCAAGGCCAGCTGTTCTGCCCGTCTCTGCGCTTGTATTAAACGTTGCTGCTGCCTCACCAGTGCGAATAGGTGTATTGCTACCGACACGGTTAAGGCTCGCGGTTCTCGGAATAGTTCGGTAATAACCGTCTGCTACACCTTGTTTCAATTCTGCTGAGGAAATCGCCGGAACATTAGCATAGGGAAGGTAGATCGCGTTGTTGCCGTTAAAATCGTTGAGACCCAAAATGTTTTGGAGGTTGTAATAAATCTGCCCGTCATTCTCGATCCGATATGCTTTAAGCAATTCACTGTTATCAGGAATGACAACTGATGCACCTGGCGTGAAATGATCCTGAATAATGTAGGGTTTACCATCCAGCGTGACATTATATTGATAGCTGCGTGTTGTAGGGCTTTTCGGAGTTCTGGTAGCCCATGAAATTCCCGCTGGCATATCAGGTGTTACCGGATGATTTAATAATGTTGAACCGCGGTGGAACCGGGTATCAATTGCTCTGCCCGAGGTGCTTGTGCTATCGCCAAAACCTTGTTCGTAAGTGGTGATACCGGATGTGTTAACAGAAAGCGGTTCAAGATAAATATCCGAATTATAAAATTGTGTTCCGCCGCTAAAGTTAGTGTTGTAGAAATACAGCGTGCTATTGATGTACGTGCTACCACCGCCCGAGTGCCCACTGGATTCAACATGGCAATTAATATAGAGCGCGTTAAATGGCGAAAGATTAAGTCGGCTGATAAATGCGGTGTTAATCGCTATCGCATTTGAAACAGTGCTGCCGCCAAAGAGTTGCGCTTGTGAAATGGCATCAAAACGTTTTGAGCGGCTGAGTCGTTTATCTTCTGGCAGCCTGGCATCAAGTGGAAAATGTAAATCGACATTGACATAGTTGCCGAAGGTGACGTTCTCAGTCATGAAGCCGATTGAATTTATTCTAAATAAATTAAAATTGCCGTCGGCACCTTGCTGTTGGCCGCGCGCGGCCGCAAACGTCACATTAAATTTATTGCTGTTTAAACCCAGAAGGTATAACCAATCGCTGGTAATGGTCATGCCATATAAACCTTCTTCGTGATTACCCTCCGGGCGATCAGGGCGAATAAATCCATCATCAGGGTCGTCAATCCAATATACCCCGGGTGCAATAAGCACAGTCATTCGTTTATCTATCGTCCCCGAAATAATTGCTCCGGCCGCTTTTGCATCTTGCAGTGATTTGAATGCATAAGGAGAATTTACGTTTTGAAATTCGTCCAGGCGATAGTCGATAAATATTGTGTATTGATCAAGCGTCCATTCTTTGTCTTTCCATGTGACTTTAGTTCCATCAAAACTAATTACCTCTTCACCATTGTCGAGCGATACATAAGCCCCGGTTGAGGAACTGGAGGATTCCTTGCTCGAACTGGATTCTACACTACTGCTTATTGACATCACGCTGGAACTGGAGGTGCTTTGCACGGCGCTACTTACTGTACTTGATGTGGAATTTGAAGATGATTTACCTGAGCCACCACAGGCGGCCAATAACATACTCAGCATGACTGCTGATAGTAATGGAGCTTTCATTTCTTATTTCTCTCAATTGTTAACAATCGATATCCATTATTTTTGTGTTACTACCTATAACGGTTAATGCAACGGAATAAACCGCTTCACAGAAAATAATGAAGTACTAATTGCCGATATTATTGCTTGTCACATGTTAACTAACCGATCAGGTGCAAGCTTTTTATTCTTAATGTAAAACTATCGTAAATATCAATTGAGACACCAGCACATGCGTATCATAAACTCTGTTTTTTGTCAGAAAACAGTCAGACTTCAAGGGTTTCTTAACATGACCTTGTTAGTGAGCCTGATTAAATCCATGAAGTTTTTCGAGTAAAATTTTTTATCTATTATTGAAAGCTGTTAATGACTATTTTTTGGAAAATAATCGGTGAGCATCTTGCTAGGAAATTCCAGAGAGGTAGCTGTAGATCTGTTCAGGCTATAATCTATTTTGAATGGTGGCTGATGATGATCGTTGTTTTAAAAGGTTGCAGTGATTGTCGCATCAATAAACTTTTTTGGACATCAACCTTTACGCATGCAAACAAATCTTTATGTTTAAATATTTTTTACATAAACATGTAACTGATTACATGTTGGGTTGATTTTGAATGCAAACGTTTTCTCGTTGAGGTCATCAAATAATATTGGCGGTCAGTTTATGAATGACATCGAGCCTTTGCTGGCTCTTTTTTTTAAATGTTAATTGCAGCTGACAACAGCTGATTAATGTCAGTAAGTGCGGCGGGTTTGGTCAGATGTGCATCGAATCCTGCTGCTTTAGTTTGATCCCTGTGGTTTTCGCTTCCCCAACCGGTTAGTGCTGCCAGCACGGTTTTTTGTAGGTGCGGTATTTTCCTGATTTCGGTTGCGACTTCATAGCCATTTAAACCGGGCATACCGAGATCCAAAATAATCAAATCAAAATCGTTTATTGTCGCGATCTTGAGCGCTTCATTACCGTCATAAGCAAGCTTCACAGAATGTCCCAATAGTGACAAAAGATTCGACAATGTATTTGCGGCATCCTTATTGTCGTCTGCTATCAGGATTTGCAAGGATTGATGTGGAGGCATTTCGTTAGCAGAGGATGAATAGAGGGCGTTAGATGCGTCACTTTTTGCTAATGGTAATTTTATGGTGAAGGTGCTGCCTTTCCCCTCGCCATCACTATGAGCCGACACAGATCCGCCATGCATTTGTACCAGGCTTTGCACCAGCGATAGACCGATGCCCAGCCCACCTTGTGAATAGTTTTTAGTTTTTGAAACCTGGCAAAACATATCGAACACTTGATTCAGCGCATTTTGCGGAATTCCGATGCCATTATCTGTTACTGACACAAATGCAAATGCATCTTCAATATGCGCTTTTAAAATGATATGGCCACCAGCAGGAGTATATTTAATTGCGTTCGTTAACAAATTACTTAGCACTTGAGCAAGGCGGGTGGGATCCGCGTCGAGCCAAATAGCGTCGTCGCAAATTTGAATATCCAGTTTGTGCCCTGCCAATTCTATTTGTCCGAGCACTGCCTCTACTGCCATCGTGGCAATCGACGTGAAATCAATTCGTTGATTCATTAATTCGATCTTGCCGCTATTGATGCGTGCAATTTCCATCAGGTCATCAATCAGGCGAACTAACTGGCTCAGTTGCCGGTCCATCATTGCCAATGCTTTGCTATGTGAGGCCGGGTTGTGTTGTGCAATCCGCATAAGTTCCAGGCCGGTGCGAATAGGGGCAAGTGGATTACGCAATTCATGGGCTAGCGTAGCCAGAAATTCCGTTTTACGCCGGTTGGCTTCGGCAAGGTCGTTAGCTAATTGCTGGAGTCGATCTTCGTGCTCCTTTCGTTCTGTAACGTCGCGTGTTGTCCCTGCAATAACTTCTACTTCTCCATCGGGACCAAATACGGGTACGAAAATATAATCATAAATTCTGCGGCCAAAAGTGCCATTAAAAGGCACCTCGCCCCGTACGGGTTGTTTGGTTGCAATAACTTGTTCGATTTCGCGATCATGCATCTCCGCATGCCAGGGTTCATAACCCAATTCAAGGCAATTTTTTCCAATCGCTTCGTCCCAGGTTTTTCCCCACATTTTGAGCAGCACTTCATTGGCATAGATAAAGCAATGGTTCAGATCGAAGACATAAGCGAGGTCTGGCGTGTGCGAAAGAAAAGTTTCATAAAACCGTTTACGTTGCTCTGATTCGAAACTGAGCATTTGATGGCTACGTTCCTGTTCGCGAGCTAATTCGATTTGATGCTGTCGAGCAAGTTGAGCCTCGGCTTGTTTGCGATGTTCGATCTCCTCTTCAAGTTGGCGATTGAGTTGCTGAAGTCGCGCGCGCGTTTGATGTTGTTCGGTAACGTTATTACACACCACCAGTACGCCATGGACGCCGGCATCATCTTCAAGAGGGCTGCATCCATATGTCCACCACTCATTGCGGGATTCGTTGTGGCGAGTGACTTGAAGTAATTGTTCTTCATGCCAGGTAGCACCCTTGCCAGACATTACATATTCGATTTGCGGTTCGATAGTTGCCCAAAGCTCTTTCCAGCATTCGCGGCCGCGCTGCCCCAACGCACGTGGATGCCTTTCCGCATCCATTGTTTGGCGATACGCATCGTTGTAAAACTGGATGAGTTCAGGTCCCCACCAGATAATCATCGGATGGTTGCTTGTTAGCAATAAACGCAAACTGGTTTTCAATGTAGGGGGCCAGGACTGCGGTAGTCCAATGGGTGATTGCTCCCAGGCATAATTCCTTATTAGCTCCCCCATCACCCCGCCGCCTGATAGGAAGCCAATAGCACTGGTAGGTGCGGTATTAATAACTGTTGCCATGTGCAAGGATCCTTTGGAATGTCCTTAGATATGTTCAGCTACCCGGTGCGTTATGTGGGGCTGTGAGATAACAGAATCATACACGCGGGCAGGGAATCCCCCAATTCTGTTCATATGTATCAATCGTGCAGTTTGTGTTGGGTTACTTAGGTAGCTATGCCCAATACATCTGAAAATTGACTATTTGAATATGGATTAGTTCTTGTCTTGTGTGACAAATTTATGTCGGACAAGTAATGTCCATTATTTCAAAACATATTTAATTACAAAAAAACAGGTGACATTAGAGCGGCTGTTTTTTTTACGCATTCAATGTTCACATCGGTACTTGTTGTTTAATATACACATCCTACCGTCAGCCATTTAACTCCTACAATATTTCCTTTACTACTGTTAGAATTTTTCATCACGGGCGTAAGTTCATCTTAAGTCGACTGTCCGACTAAAATACTCGTTTCCGCCGATGCTTGGCTGGTTTTACTCTATATGTAACTTGGGTGTGAGTTTTCTTGTGGGTTGGTTAACTTAAGGTAGATTCGTCACTGCCAGGATAAATAATGGCTGTCATAATCGAGGATTGACATGAAAGTCAGCGCCGCAAATGGAAGGCAAATGCAATCACCTGCAGCTGCCACCACTACAAAAGTAAATCCAGGCAATACGGCCGTTATGGATCAGCGTGAGGAAACGCTTGCGCAATTGCAACTCCAAAGCAATATAAATAATAGCTCTCGCGTTGAGCAACAAGTAGCATTGCGAGATAGCATCAATAATAGTTCTCTGGCGATCAAACAGCGCCAGCATGTCAATCAATTATTTCAGTCGAACAAAACCACATCGTTGCCTAACCAGGCCCCACCGCATATCGCCAGTCAACGTGTGGAGCAGGAAGTAACCGAAGAAGAAAAGTTAGGAAACGAAGATGATGAATATCCGGGGGCTGATTATTCTGTCGATCTTGAATTAGATATGAACAATGATGGTGATGCGGAACCACATAAACTACTGGTCGAGAAAAATACTGGAGAAATTATTTTACACTCAGATCCGCAAACACTTAAGAATTTTTTAAAATACCGTAAAAACCAGACCTTTCAAGATCTCGGCATTGTTGCCCAAATCAAAACTGAAGCAGCTATAGTTCACACCGGGCGCTATGGTGATAAGGGAAAGGCGCCCACTGTCGCACAAAAAAATTTAGTTACAAAAGCGTTAAACAAAATTGCTGCTTTGCTACAACAATTAAGCACACCTGAATATCGACCACCATCGCATATGGACACGAAGGAGGTTGAGACGATTAACGGTGAAAAATTCGCTAAGAAACTCAAAGTAACACCGCTAAGTCTTTTGCCTCGCGATGATGGAATAACTGGCAGTATTCCTTACCAGGAAACCAAACTGTGGCGCAGTTTGACTAATTTTGCCGGTTATAAGCGCGGGCATATGTTAAATGCCCATCTTCATGGGCCTGGCTCAAATGATAACTTGGTCCCTATATCAACTGCCTTTAATTCGGTAATGCGCGATGGCGTGGAAAAAAAGATGAAACAAGCGGTTAACGCTGAAAACAAGGTGATATCTTACGAAGCAGAAGCAAAAGATTGGGGGAGTTTTCCGGGCGCTTTTGGTTTTCTTGAAGAGAAAAAATTGCCCAATACATTCTTTTTCAAAGTGACTGAAATGCAAAAGTTAACGGGAGCAAAGGGAGATGATAGAGCTCACTGGGTAAACACCTCAAACGTTTTGTACAATCAAACACTTACACACAATATACCTACAGATACTATTAGTGGTGTTATTGCACCTACAATTAAGACATTTGAACCCGGGCTGTATCGTCATCCCGGGGGGAGCATCAAATTTGCAAACCCTAATTATCATGTTAAGGGTTCTTTTTCTGTCAATGGTATCTTTCCCTCAAGTGTAATCGATGCACTAGGAGTGGATGATAAAAACACATTGAAACCCTCATTCATTTATGAAACGGTGCTTCATGAATATAAGTTGCCAAATGGCTATGCCTATAAAAAAATAGCCAATAGCACAGCGGTGGAGTACCTCTATTTCGGGAAAATATGTGATTACGATTTTGGAGATTCTGCATTTATTATCTATAACGTGAATAAACATAATTCATTATTGCAGTCACATAAGGAAGAAATAAATAATTTTAAAAAGCAAGAAGAGTTAGCCAAAAAAGAAAAATTGAGCCAGCAGGAGCAGCAAAGGCTTGAAAGCATTAAGAGGATTAACGAGATTAAACAACAGGAAGAGGAAAGAGCCAATGAGTTGGAGCGACAAAAAAAATTGGAATTGGATTCTGAAAAATTCAGGCACCAGCTATATGGAACAGTCCGTAATGAAGTAAATGCTAAGGGATATGTTGAAGAGTTTGGCAAAGAGTTCATCGAAGAGAATGAATCAATACTGCGTTTGCACCGCGCTCGCTGGAAAGCGGATAAACATTTTATAGATAAATCTATGGACGAATTGTTGCAACCGGTTTGGGATGAAATTGAAGAGCTGGCAGCAAAGCTCACTCAGAACAGAGAAGATAAAGACGAAGTAATGCAAAAAACTGGTGCTTCAATTGAGTTGGAAGTTGCTCAATTGATGGAGTTACTTAATTCAGCTGAAGCAAAGGATGAATTTAAAAATAACGCCCAGGAAGAGTGCAACAGCTTTATCATACGTTGGCAGTCTCGTCCATTGCTCTCCTTTGATCAAGGTGAATTTTCCGATTCTGAGAAGCGCTTGATTGGAAGGTTAAAAGACAATATGAAAAAAGCCAGCGAATGGGATGGTAAAAATAGAACAGAAAAACTTAAGAAAAGGTTGAGTAAAGATGCTTATAAGGTTGTGGAAAATTATTGTTCTGAGTTATCTATATATAGAAAAAAATTTTTCACAAAAGCTAAAGAAACAATCGAACGGCATTTACAAGAAATAGATAAATCGGACAAAACGATCGATAAAATCAGTAAAAGTTTGATGGAAAAGCTGGCGCATTATTTTCAAATAACATTAGCTTCTGAAAAGCCAGGTCGCCGAAAAAGTTCTTCACGAGATCCAGAACAGAAACGCCTCAATCGGCGTGATTCAGAAAGAGACCGGGAGTCTGATAAAAACGATTTCCGCAGGGACCGATCAAAGGGTGAAGGTTCTTCAGATAGTAAAAATGCTAAAAAAAGGAAATTTGACATACTGGAGTCGGTATCAACAGGCGGTAATCAAACGCAATTACCTGACGATAGGCCTAACAAAATGTCAAAAAAGACCTCCGGATTAGAAAACCCGGTAGACATAACTGATGATCAGGAAGGTAAATATGAAGAACAGGAAAGTGCAATCGAAACCGGAATGCATGGGATTATGTACGATGAAACAGACTTGCCAATCGAAACAGAAATGGAGGGGATCGTAAACAATGAAATAGTGAACCCGAATGGAGTTGAATGGCAGGGAGATATGCACGATGAAACAGAAGACTCAATCGACATTCAACAGCAAATTATATCTTGATCAAAGCCCTGGTTGACAGATGCCTGCATTTGCAATGTAACCAGGTGTCATATCCTGGCATCATAACTGATAAGTTGCATCCTTAATTCCTGTTATGCACTGCGCTAACGTGTAAGTGTTGAAAAACTTAATCGTTTTATTCATCAGAAATTTTATCGGATACTGTAAGAAAAAATTCAATTTATATAATGTATAAACAGCGATAATGCATACCGTATTTTCGACAAAACAGATAGTTCATCATGTGGGTAGTAGTATATTGGATCAACACAAGGGCAGAGCGTTAAACAGGATGGACTTTTGAATCAATGAAACTATTAAAGATTACCGCCGCTGTTATCATTTCAGTCCTGGTTGCTTTAGGTGTTTGGGGGGGGATCCCACCTATTGAATGCGTGACGCCCAAAGATGAATATCAATTAAACACTATTCAAACGGCCTTAAAACTGTTTTACATCGATACCAACCGTTTTCCAACCAATGAAGAAGGTCTTCTTGTATTGGTGGGTGGTGGTGACGATATAAAAGGCTACAGGCCTGGCGGTTATATTGATGAGTTGAGTGAAGATAGGTGGGGAAATGCTTATCTTTACTATAACAGTACAAATAGCAATGGAGTAGAAACAGCTACGATTGCAACTTATGGTTCCGACGAATCACCTGGAGGTGAGGAGGAGCAAAAGGACATTTTCCTATTTCTGGAGGCTGACAAAATTTTTAGTAAGGCACAACAATAAAAACCATAAATAAAAGCGGTAGTGCCACCTTTTTTTACCTCAATGCCTGTTTCTTGATATGCCCATCATCCCGCTCAATAGCATGCGCAAGACTGTTGAACGCTCGCTACAGTAATTTGGTTTGCTTGTTAATCTACTCAAAAAAATCACTTTCAAGAGCACATCTGGTTAGATGGTGCTTTTATCTGTTGTCTGCATTTAAGGCTTTATAATTGCGGTTGGCACTTTATAGATGAGTTAATTACTATTGTAATAGTTGTAAATAAACACATTTGATTAGCAGTAGAGTTAGAAGATCGCAAATTATGCTTTATAAATATATGTCAATAAAATCAAAATCTTTTTCGGGGGTTCTTGAAAATTTTGAGGTTTACTTTGCCTCCTGCTCCAGATTGAACGACCCTTTTGAAGGGATTCCTTATTATTCCTTGCCGAATAAAAGAGAAATTAAACAATATCTTGTAATGAGAGGTGTTAAAAGGGGGCGGTATGGTAACTATATTGCGCGAGCAGAGATGCACTTTAAAGAGTCGCAAAATTTCTTCAATTCCAACAGGGAATATCGAGATGGAACAGGGGTTTTGTGCCTTACGCCCTATAATAATAATTTACTAATGTGGTCGCATTATGGAGATGAGCATAAAGGTATTTGTTTGGGGTTTGATATCGACAGACCATTCGATTCTGTATTTGGTGCAGGTTATAACGTGGAATATTCTGATAATTATCCGGAAATACCTGTAATTAGAATGGAAGAGCTTATGCTAGGGCAATATAGTGAGGATAAAAATATAAATAAATTTGAAGATATCGCCACTAGGCAAGTTTATACAAAGGCAACATGTTGGGAGTATGAACAAGAGATCCGCTTTGTTCGGACTCCTTTTTCTTATGGTGTAGGCCCAATGTCCTTTCCTGCTGAAAAATTAAAGCAGCTAATATTAGGATGCAAAATAGCTGAGGGAGATAAGGTAAAAGCAATAGAAATAGTAAAGAAAAACTTCCCACATGCTGAAATATTGCAGTCAGTAATGTCTCAAACGCAATACAAAATTGTTTTCGAAAAAATAGGATAGCAAATAGAAGGTAAGTAGGTTGGGCAGCAATGCCCAGCATATCCAATAATTCAGAAAAATCATCTGCATAGCACTGTCACAACAAAGGCAAAAAAAGTCCTCTTTGCTTTTGCTGAATAGACAATTTTTCTTAATATGCCTAACCCGCTTAATAACATATACAAGGCTGTTGAACGCATGCTGCAGTAATTTTAACTGCTCATTAATTTGATCAAATAGCACTTCCAGCAAACATACCTGAATCGTAATGTGAAATATGGTGTTATTTTACGCCCTGCAAATATGGCCTATGCTCCGGTTGCTAAGTTAATCATTTGAAGCACAGGGCGAAAAGTAAATGGCAAAGAAAATGACAAAAGCAGAAGCACAAGGAATTTTTTGGATCGTAGTCATCGGTCTGCCGATTTACGGGATAATGAAATTAGGGGAATCGGTTGGTTGGGGGTCGCTGATTATTTTGGTGGTTCTAGTTATTGGTTTAGTTGTTTGGTTCCAGATTTCAAAAGTAAAAAAACGCCGAGAGATACTGCTGAATAAGTACCAGGATCCAGGACTGGTTGAGGCATTGATGGCGCGGAGAATTTGGCAAGGGCAAACAGCAGAACAAGTATTGGATTCCCTGGGGGAGCCCCATGATGTGGATCAGAAATTACTTAAAACAAAGAAAAAGGAAGTTTGGAAATATAATCACCAGGGGGCTAACCGGTATGGCCTTCGTATTACGTTGGATGATGATCAAGTAATAGGTTGGGATCAAAAATAAGCATGTAGGTTGGGGGGGAACGAACTCCAACATAACGATCTCGCCTGGCAAAATAAAACCAATAACAAATCAATTGCTTACTAATCAGGAACAATATGTTCGGACATTACAAATATTGGGGTTCGCAATGCTCACCCCAATCTACATCTGCTTCTTAATATACCCATCAATCTAGTCAATTACATGCGCAATACTGTTGATTGCTCATTGCGATACATTTATTTGTGTATTCATTTTGTCAAAAACACTCAGGCAATATGCCTCCCAGGTACATCCTATTTCTGTTAAGAGCTGATTGGTTGGAGCGCTGAATTAAATTTGCGCTAATTGCTGCACAGCCCTCCTGTTAGTTTCTTGTCTCAAATGAGAATTATTATTGACAATGATTTTGGTCAGGTTATATTGCGCTACCTTTTAGCACCCTCTTTTTACCCATTTTTTTTAACATTTGAAGCCTGCGTCCGTATGCACCGGGCTTTGCTCAAGGATATTTATGAACAAGATATTTGGAAAACCCGCTCTGCCGTTTGTGCTTTCCGGTTTGACGACAATCCTGTCCGGCGCGGTATTGGCCCAGACGGAATCCAGTCTGGAAGAAGTTGTTGTTTTTGGTCGCGTTGAGGCTGAGCAGAACTTGCAAGTGCCGCAAACGGTGGATGTACTCGATGCACAATTGCTGTCGAATCTGGGGGCAGATTCTGTGGGGGAAGCGTTGCGTTTTATTCCGGGTGCATCGCGCGATGGATCGGAGCTGGATGCTTTTGGTGATACTTACCTGATGCATGGTTTTTATTCTTCGCAAACGGTGGATGGTATAGGCGTTAATCGTTTAAATACGGCGCGCGATAGCGTGAATATCGAACGCATTGAAGTACTGAAAGGTCCGGCTTCTGTTCTCTACGGTCAGTTGCAACCAGGTGCGGTCATTAATCTGGTAACCAAACAGCCGCAGGTTGAAAAACATATCGAGGTTAGTGTTGAAGGTGCTCGCTATGATCAATATCGCGCAACGCTTGATGCTACCGGTGCATTGAGTAGTGATGAAAAACTCACCGGCCGTATTACCGGTGCCTATGAAGATAAAGATTCTTTTATCGATTTCTGGCACAAGGACCACCAATTTTTGTCGGCGGCATTGGCTTACGAAATTTCTGATCGCACTACTTTTTCTTTAGACGCGTTTCAGGACAACAAAAAATGGAACGGTTTTTATAATGGTATGGCGGCAGAGGGAACTGTATTGCCAAACCCCAATGGTGTTATTACCTACAATCGCAGCCTGACAGATCTTGCATGGGAACCGCTGGAGCGTCGCAACTCCGAAGTGACGCTCAAACTCAGTCACCAATTTAATGATGCGTTGTCTTATCGTGGTGTTGTGTCATGGACCAAGGAGCATGTCGATGGTGAAGAAATTTTTGGTGTACTGGGTTGGGAAGATGAAAGCATGCGCACGCTCACGCGTGCCATGCAATCGTCAACAGTGAATGGCGATGCCGTGTTGATTTATAACGATGTCAGTATTGTGTTCAATACGGGTGATATAAAACATGAAGTAATCACGGGTGTTGATTACACGGATAATTCCCGCAAAAGCGATAACGACATCAGCTTGACTACCAGTTTGGATTTGTTCTCGCCACATTATGAAAACCATACAAAACCCGAAGCGTTTTTTGTGCCGAGCTTTAGCCGTATCTCCCATGAAGATAACAATACTTATGGTGCGTTTTTGCAGGATCGTATTCACTTAACCGATAACTGGCGAATAGTGTTCGGTGCACGCTACGCCGGCTTCGATCAGGATATTAATGATTATCCTGATGAAGGTGATGCAACCCGCTCAAAACAATCGCCAACAGAATGGACCACGCAATTTGGCTTGCTCTACACGCCGAGTGATTCTGTTTCGTTTTTTGCAAATCGCAGTACGTCATTTTTACCGGTACAAGGCACTACGGCCAATGGTGCTTCGCTCGATCCGGAAACCGGCACCCAATATGAGTTAGGGGCCAAGGCGGCGTTGTTCGATCAGCGCGTCACCGCCACCGTCTCGCTGTTTGAATTAACGCGCGGCGATGTTGCGGTATCGGATCGCGATAATCCATCAGCATTGATTCCTATTGGTGAGCAACGTGCGCGCGGTCTTGAGGCATCGTTGCGCGGCAAGCTCACAGAATCCTGGAATCTTTACCTTGCCTACGGTTATACCGATGCGGAAACCACAGAAGATACTAACGGTGCACTCATCGGCAAACCCATTCGTAACGTACCTAAAAATACGTTGGCGCTCGCAACCGATTATTTAATTAGCGATGCATTTAATGTAGGTGCCGCAATAAATTATGTTGATGAGCGTACGGGCGATATCGAAGGCTCATTTAGTTTGCCCGACTACTGGCGAGTCGATGCATTTGCCAGTTACGCGTTAAATAAACAATGGCAATTGCGCTTGTCCGTTGAAAATCTCACTAATGAAAAGTATTACGAGCATGCATTTAGTTTGTTTGAAGTATGGCCGGGTGCACCGCGTACCGTGAGTGCTGGTGTAAAAGCAACGTTCTAAATCTGATCAAAATAAACAAAGGCGGCTATTTGCCGCCTTTGTTTATTTACATCGACAACTGCGTCTTCAAATGTTGATCAATTCTGTTCATCACGGACACAATCTTATTAATCGCCTGCTGCGGTCATTTATTCGTTCGTTAATTCCATCACTCAATACTTTGTAATGGACAGGTTTACTATGCCACTACAGTCTCATCTTTCCTTTTCCGGTTTTGCATGCATATACTCGCCAAAAGTTAGTTTCGTCTCTTGATAGAGTATTCAACTCAGCGCAAAGAGTTTCTTGTATGCAGACTCACATTCCTACCACTGCGGATCAATCGCAGCAGTCCCATCAACATCGATCTGTACCCGAGTCGGTTCAGCTGGCGACAGAAGCTCAGCCTGTTTTTGAAGATTCGCGTGCAGAGTCGGCCCAGCTTTTGCGCAATCAATCCATGATGAGTACAAGCGCGCATCAACAATCATTACAGGCTGCTCAAGCCAAAATAAAAAGTAGCCCGCTTGTTCAACACATGAACACACTGCAAGCGTACATGGCCGATGGTGCTATAACACAGCGGGTGGAGGAAGAAGAGCCGCTGCAGGGCAAATTTGAAACTGCCCTGCGTTTGGAAAGTGAAGCCGCTTCTGAATTGCCAGGTTCCAATAACACAGGTTTACCCACGCAACTCAAAACGGGCATCGAATCCCTTTCGGGTATGAGCATGGATCATGTGAAGGTGCACTACAACTCCGATAAACCCGCACAGCTGAACGCCCATGCCTATGCCCAGGGTAGTGAAATTCATGTGGCGCCGGGGCAGGAGCAACACTTACCCCATGAGGCGTGGCATGTGGTGCAGCAGGCGCAGGGAAGGGTACAACCCACGATGCAAATGAAAGCGGGCGTACCGGTTAATGATGACGAAGGATTGGAGCGTGAGGCGGATGTTATGGGAGCTAAAGCGCTCTCAACGCATACACAAATCTTGCAGGCAAAATCCATCAATAC
Source organism: Cellvibrionaceae bacterium (assembly GCA_021151825.1). Taxonomy (GTDB): domain Bacteria; phylum Pseudomonadota; class Gammaproteobacteria; order Pseudomonadales; family Cellvibrionaceae; genus Cellvibrio. Next base: position 231,092 of record JAGKWQ010000001.1, on the reverse strand, counting down.
CTCTTTGCGCACCAATGGTGTTGTGCAACATTACTTCACAACGAAAGGTGAGAAAGCGAAAAAAATTCGCCAGTGGGTGGGTGCAACAAAAAAACAATTGGAGGCGGAAGGGGAAGAATTATTGCTGAAGTTTTTTACTGACCATGCGAAATCAAGTAGTGAAGTTGAATGGGAGAACGTTCGTGAAACCTACGCTGAAACCAAACTGAACTTGAGACAAATGCTGGATGATGAAACAGATGCGCCACTTACGCTGATGGATGAGCAACACCCAACCAAGAAATTGGCAGGTGCAATATCAGCAACCGGATATAACCGATTGGCGGCTTGGGATATAGGGGATAGAGGTGCGTTAGATCCCACTACCCATACAGAATTAGCACACGTATCAAAAAAAGCAGATTGGATGAAGGAGCGTATCGATACAACTTACGGTTCCAGTAAGGGTGAGCTTGGGCAGGGTTTTTATACGGTGACAGGTCATGGGGACGGGGCGGCTGAAGGTATTCGAAATGAATTCGGAGCGAATGGTAAAGAGCCTCGTGACGTCTTGAAATTTCGTATTGCTAACGTTGAATTAATAGAAATGGTTAACGGAGACGAAGCTCTGGGCGCATTTTTAATTTATATGTTGCAGCATCAGTCGGGCTATCCCGAGGGAGCCGATGTAAGTGCTTCAATCAGTGCGATAAATAAAATGGGAAAAGTGCTGATTTTTCCTGATAAAGAGACTGAGGTGGATGTAGATAATGAGGGAGGAAAACATAGCTATGAAACTTTCAGGGAAGCTAATGGACCCGGCTCCCATAGTTTAATTATTGGGCCGCAAGCACGCGCAAGCTTGGCCGGCATTCGACAAATTTGTGCCCGCGGCTACCTTGGTGACAAAATCCTTAATGAAGCTCCGCGCTCTGAAAAAAGACTGGGTCCAAGGCCGGGTTAAATTTTTAGCAAAATTCCAAACATGACAAATAAAGGCGGCAATTAGCCACCTTTATTTTTTACATCGATAACTGCGTTCTAAGGTGCATATCAATTCTGTCAATCACGCGCGCCATACTATTAATCGCCCAAGGCGGTAATTTCACGCGCTCATTCACTTCATAAAACAACACTTCCAGCAAATGCGTCTGACAATACAGTTGGTAAATCGCATCTTCATCCGTTATGACAGGCCATGGTTTACAAAGCACAGTGATCGCTTCACCTGCGGGTGAATGAATTTCAAGGCGGGATTTTTTATAAAATGCGTATTGGAGTTGATCGAGTTTAATAACGTAGGTTTTGGGATGAGGGGGAAGGGGAATCGTATTATCCATAATAAAAATCTCGGTTAAGTTTGTTGCTACCCGCCCACCATAAAGTCGTAATTTATGGGGGCGGACTGAACAGGGTTACGACCACCGGACTTAACCACGCCGGCCCACCCGAAGGTGGCCCCGTCCAGCCGCCATAACAAAACAACAGGCACAGCTGTACGAGGACACTAAAGCTCACGCTCTAGCGCCGGTTAAGTCCGGGGGTCGTAATCCCGACTGCGGGATTTACCGCAGCGCGGGCAGGTTAGGGGATGAGGGTTGGGTTGTCAATGTGAGGGTATTAGATGAAATGAGGCGTTATTTTAATCTTGCCGGGGATGGCCTATGCTTCGATTCTGATCGCTATGATGTTATTGAATGGTAGCGCTCGGATGGAATACAAATATTGGGTAGCACAGAAGTGAACTTGAGGAAATTTATGGATATTTTTACTAAATATAATAGAAAAGATATACAAGACCGCCAAATAGACACATTAATTGGTTTAAGCAAAGGGCTAACTGCTGATGGAGTTATTAATCAAGATGAAGCCAATTTTCTTTATTCATGGTTGATTCAAAACCAGGCAGCCTCGGAAAACCCGTTAATTCAAAATTTGCTTTTAAAGGTTGACGCTATGCTTGCCGATGGCCAACTTGATGCAGAAGAATCATCTGAGCTCTTTTCAATTCTTCGCTCCATCTCTGGCGGTGTGGCGGAGGTAGGTGAGTTATCAAAAACCACTTCACTTCCTATAAGTGCTCCTGCACCTAAGATACTTTTTGAAAACAACAGTTTTTTATTTACTGGAACATGTGCTTTTGGCACAAGGAAACAATGCCAGGAAATCATAGAATCTTTAGGGGGAGTTAATGCTGGCGGAGTCACTAAATCTTTAAATTATTTGATACTTGGAACCTACGTAACAGACAGTTGGGCACATGAGGCATTTGGACGAAAGATTGAAAAAGCCATTGAATATAGACGCGCCGGCATACCTCTGTACATAGTTTCAGAAGAGCACTGGCTAAGTGAGGCTAATATATAAAAATTGAAGTTGTTTCATTAGGCTGCGTCACTGCTCCGTTTGGCGTTAGTATGAAAACTAAAATTGTTTGGCCGAGATGATGCGGCTGGAGATGAGGTTAGGCACATAGCTTATGGATTTATTAGCTGAAATAAGAGAGAAAATTAAAACTAATTCTACGCTATCAACAGGTGGAGGGATTAAATCCGTTGCTACGCACATCGAGGTGGCAGAAAAATACCATTATAGAGCCAAATCTGAAAATGATGAGCACATGTATACGGATGTTATATATCGAACAAATCATGCATTTGAAGGGATTCTAAAGGAGGCATTTGAGGTTTTTTCTAAAGCGAGTGCAGATAGAAAAACACCGTACGATATAGAAGAATATATGCTTAGTGAAAACATCCTTAAAGGACGAGTTGTCGATCTCCTTACTAACTATAGAAAAAATTGGCGCAATCCTTCCACACATGATTACCAGCTATTTTTTTCTGAACAAGAGTCCTATCTAGCAATTGTAAATGTAAGTGCTTTTGTCAGTATCCTTTTAGATCAAATGATTGAAAGGCTAATATTTAACAACAAGTACTCTGAGTTAGAAAAGGCGGCGTCACTTGCTCGTGAAGTAATGAAAGATTTTGATATACAGCCGCCTATAGATAAATTATATAAAGTATTGTTTTCATACTCTGCATATTATTTGAAGAACTTTGATGAAATGTCGAAAAAGCCAAGGCTTACAATTAATGCCGAAATGGCAGCTTTTATAAAAAGTGTTGCTCCTGGCTTTCAAATAAGAAATGATCCTGAAATTTATAAAAATAACGCCAAAGTTACTTTTGATTTTATTATTACAGTTGATGATCAGGACATCGCTGTTGAAACACGATCTCCCAAGTACCGTTATAATTATGATGATTCCGCCATGTCTCAGCTTATCGGTCAATTGCAAGAGGTTGGGCTTAAGAATGGAATTGTTTATCACTTCCCAAGTTATAAAGATGATGCGCCTATTGCTACAACAGCTTCAACAGCTTGGCCTCAAGATTTGAACTTGAGGGAGGTCTATTCTGATGATCCAGAACAATATGAAGAAGATGAGTACGAATCGCCTGTAGATTTGATTGATTAGCAATGCTTAAAACGATGTGCATCATGATGTTCCGTTTTTATATTCAATGCGTAAGTACAGTGTGTAGTTTATGAAACATAAATACGTACGCTAAAAAGCACTGTTGCTTTTGTAACAGTGCTTTCATATTTGGTGCCTAAGAAAGAATGTAAGCCTTCATGGTTTGATCCGGCTAGCGCCTGATCCGGCTTGTTTATCAATTTCATCACTTGGTAATTCCTTATGTAAAGCCGTGAATTGAATGGTTTTTTATAGGTTATTATTAGGTTTAATTTCAATTTTATGTTGTAAATTGCCATCCACCTATACGTTGAATCAACCATGAGAATTATTTGGCTTGTTTTAAAAGCTATCGTGCTACTTTGTCTTTTGCTGATAGTTATTGTGGCTGGGTTTACCTTCTATATGTCTTTTGATAGAACGGATACTTTCTATGTGAAGGATACTCAATTCAGTAATTTCAATTATTTGTATGAGTTGGATGAAGAGTTAAAAAAGGAGGAAGACTTAAGGCTATATGATGGCAAGAATGTATACGTTCATCGCTTGGCTCGTGGTCAAGGCACCGTATATGGATATAGATGGTATTCAAATGGTACTACGAATATCGACGATGAGACTTTTAAAAAGTTGACAATATGGGTTGCTGATGGCTCGGAATCACATTCTCTTAAGTTTGATTTAAGTAATCAGGAGCAAGTTAAAATTGCCTATACAGCTGGAGGCTCTGCATGGCCAGATTCGAATTGTTCGGGTTATTTTACCTCTGGTTTGCTTTTGTTGGAAAAAGCAGGTTCAAATGTTTCGGTTACTGTTAAAGGCATGGTAACGCCTGTCGCTTCTCGTTCTTATGACTACTGCGGCGAACAAGAAATTGTTATTGAGTTTTCGGCAGGGGAAATAGCGTTTTCACAACTTAGCCCTTGGTTGGGAATAAAAGGCGAGCATCCGTATGATGAAACTCATAGAAGATAAATATCTTATCGAGTCAGTTAACCTTCATTCATGTTAGATAGAAAGAGGAGTTGTTCGGATTTATGAAAAGGATGTTAACTTGGCTTCACGATACGTTTCTCAGCGCTACCGATTATGGCATCGCACGTTTTCCAATCGCTTTGGAATTTAAAATTCAAAACGGCGCACAAGACGCTGATCATGTTTTGCATTTGCTCGATAACGATCTCACTCCGATGGATTATGTTGTCGAACTTCTATGTATTAAATTCCATATGAAAAGAGAGCAGGCCGCAGTTCTCATGATAGAAATTGACGAGAACGGTAGCGCTGAGGTGATGCGAAATTCTTTAGCGGTGTTGGAGGAAGTCGCAGAGCATCTTAGGCAGGAAGCGATTCGGTTGGATTATATGTTGGAGTGTAAAATATTTAGGTTGTCGTACGTAGGTTCGGGTGAAGAACGAACCCATACATAACCAGTTTGTCACGAGCAATAAAACTAATCGCAAAATGTTAATTTATTAAATAGCTATAACGCATCCGGATATTACGAATGTTGCGGTTCGCAAGCTCACCACAACCTACATGGAGTGTCGAAATAATCCACAAAACAAAAAGCCCCGTTACTTCTGTCGGTTCACCCATAAACTGACATAGGGTTTGAACAATAAACTGTCAGTTTGACGGCTTAATGTGCTTGATTTCCCATGCTTAATTGGTAAGTTTCTGTCTGTTGCACCCATTAAGTGACAGAGGTTATAGAAATTATACCCAAAAAATGACATTGCTAATTTATTGATTTTTATGCTCTTTTTAAAAGTTGCTTGGCCGGCAGGTACGTTTAAGTGATTTAAATTTCATTATTTTGCATTTGATTTCCTTAATTGCGAATAATCCATCAAAAATTGCTCTTGAACTATTGTTTCAACCGATAGCTCTCTCGCCCTCCTACATTCAGCAATCGCATCAGCAGTTGAATAGCCGAAATCCATCAATATCATCGCAGCAACAGTACCGGTTCTCCCAAAGCCACCTTTACAGTGGATCATGATCTTTTCGCCGTTATTGAGCTGGGTGTGTATGAGTTCCCGAATTGATAGCCAGTTATCCAGCCAATCTTTGTTGGGGGCGTTTTTGTCCTGGATTGGAAGATTGTGCCAGGTTTTAAATTCTCGCTGATAAACGGCAGGTAATTCTGGAACCTGAAGCTCTTCGTACTCGAAGTCTTCGAGTAAAGAAATAATTGCGTCAGCGCCCCAGGATTTGATGGTGGCGATATCCAATGCAATATCGCGATCCCATGAGCCGGTCATGGCATTAGGCTGTTTCTTTCCGGGGCAAAAGGTCAATCCTAACTCTCCGGCCGAAACCGGTATGGTATTGATAATGAGTGGATGGGTAAGGCTGGTTCGCATACTCATGGTTAATCCTCCTCACTTCCACCAAATGCCCGAATAAAGGCGTGTTGTTCGCTGCCTTTTTTGGGGCGATATAACGCGGCGATTCTTCCTCTTCCTCCCTCCGGTAAACCTTCGCCAACTTCTTCGAGTAAATCTGCTGCCTGGATGCGGCGGCGGAAGGATTTCTTTTCGATTTCAGTACCCAAAAGCTCCTCAAATGCCTGCTGAAGCTGGGTCAAGGTAAATGGGGCATTAAGGACGTAAACAGGTAGAACCGTGTACCCACTCTTAACTCTGAGCCTTTCCCTAGCTTGAGTGACAAGTTCTATATGGTCAAATGCCAGGTTTTGTTTGATTGCGACTTCATAGGGCCACCAGCGCGCATCAGCCACGGTTTCAATAAAATCGGCGGTAGGTGCATAGGGGATTAATCCCATATACAACGCCGTTACCGACCATCCCCGAGGATCCCGTTTGCTATTTCCAATAGTGGCCACCTGTTCAAGATGCGGTGTTTTTACACCGGTTTTCTCGGTGAGTTTACGCAAGGCCGTTGCATGCAGGTCTTTGTCTTGCTGCTGATTAATAAATCCACCAGGTAGTGACCATCGGCCTTTTTGGGGGAAGTCTCCGCGTTCGACCAGCAAAATATGAAGCCTGCCATCTAGCAGCGTGAAAATGACGATATCCACGGATACCAAAGGCACGTCATAGTCATGGATATTGTAATGTTTAAGGTACTCTTTCTCGGTAGTAAACATAGCTGTTTGTGATATCCGAATAAAAAATCAGAAAAGGGGTTGTCAATTAAGTGGCAATACGCCAATAATAAGCCCGCCGCTTGGTCATAGCAAGAAAACTATGGTTGGAGCATGAATAAATTAAGACCAGAAGACAGACTTTTGGTCATCCACATCAGCAAGGGTCTTGCGATATGACACGTCCATTTGATTTCACCGTATTTATTGGCCGCTTCCAGCCATTTCATGCTGGCCATCTGAAAGTTGTTCAGGAGGGTTTAAAGCAGGCGGATAAATTAATCCTGTTAATTGGTTCTGCATGGCAGCCGCGCAACACTCGTAACCCTTGGACCCATCAAGAGCGCGAAGAAATGGTGCGCGCGTGTTTGAGCGCAGAAGAAAATAGCAGACTTTTGTGTTTGCCGTTAATGGATGTGCCTTACAACGATGAAATTTGGGTTCGCAACGTACAATCTACAGTAAATGGATTGGTAACTGCGCATCACGTAACTCCCCATCGCTTGGCAAAAATTGCATTGATTGGCCATAAAAAAGATGAGACAGGCTTTTACCTGAACCTGTTTCCGCAGTGGCACAACATCAGTATTGAAAATCATCGTGCAATTAGCGCAACACCTGTGCGTGAAGGATACTTTATCGGGGATGCCAAGCAGGTAATTAATAGCATGGTGAGTACAGACGTATTGCCTGATGCCGTGGCCAACTATTTGATTGAGTTTGCTAGCAAGACTGACGGCTATCAACAAGTGCGCGATGAAATTCTGTTTATCAAAAAATATCAGGAAGCTTGGAAGGCAGCGCCATATGCGCCCACGTTTGTCACTGTTGATTCTGTCGTGGTGCAATCAGGTCACGTGTTATTGATTGAGCGTCGCGCGAATCCAGGCAAGGGATTGTGGGCTTTGCCGGGAGGATTTGTGGATCAAGGTGAGCGATTACAAGATGCCTGTTTGCGTGAGCTGCGTGAAGAAACCAAATTAAAAGTGCCTGCTCCAGTATTGAAAGGCTCAATCAAGCGCAGCCAGGTATATGACGACCCACACAGATCCGCACGCGGCCGCACTATCACTCATGCGTTTTATATTGAACTGGAGCCGAATGCGGAGTTGCCTAAAGTTAAAGGCGGTGATGATGCAAAAACCGCTAAATGGATTCCGTTGAGTGAGTTGGATCCGCAGCAAATGTTTGAGGATCACTATTTTATTATTCAGGATCTATTGGGAGCAGTTTGATAATGCTTAAGGAAATTGCAATTGCTGATGCTTATGCGGCTGGGTTTGAGTTTTCAAATAAAATGAAAATCCAAAATCACAATAATCTTTCACGCTACGTGTCGCATGACTTATATGGTTTTGAGGCGAAATATACGGATGATACCCAAATGTCTATTGCTATCGCCGAATTGCTATTGGCAAATAAAGCGTGGACATCTGAAAACATTGCATCCAGTTTTGTAACTTGCTTTAAGAGAGATCAACGAAAAGGATATTCAAAAGGATTTTACGGTCTTCTTTCGCAAATCAATACGGGGGCAGAATTGCTGGAAAAAATTAAACCCGATAGCACCCGCAATGGTGCCGCAATGCGTTCGGTTCCACTGGGTTACTTGAATAGCAAAATAGATGTTGTTCATTACGCAACTGAGCAGGCCAAAGTTACACATGATACTCCTATGGGGATATCTTCAAGCTGTGCTGTTGCGCTGGTTGCTCATTTAGGCTTGGTATTAAATGGTTCTATCTCTGATATCGGTAAGTTTCTGGGGGCAGAGGGGTTTTCAGGTTGGGATTTAAATTGGCACACAGAGGCATCTGTGGAAGCCTTCGATACCATTAGTGCAGCGTTAACCTGTTTGCAATCAACTCGGTCTACAAAAGAACTGCTCTTGAATTGCGTTGAGCTGGGCGGAGACACTGACAGTGTTGCAGCAATTGCGGTTGGGCTGGCGACTTGTTTTAGCGAATACAATAAGGATTTTCCGGTCTCTCTTTTTGACTTGTTAGATGAGCCTGTTTATGGGTTAGAATTTTTATCCTTACTTGATAGCAAACTAAGTAATACCTTTTGTAAATAACTATTCTGGAAAGCCAAATGGAAATTTATTCTGTCGATTCTTTGCAGGAATTTATTGGTCAGGGAAATACACCTGAATATGTATTCTTCTGGGGGCATCGGCAATCAGATAGCAGTATTAGCAAGAGCTGTTTCAGTCAATGGTTTCCGGCCAATTTTGTTGTTGATTCTGTTCAATACAAATCGGCTGAGCATTTTATGATGGCAGAGAAAGCCAAATTATTTGATGATTTGGATAGTTATCAAAAAATTATCAATGCAGCCACTCCCGATGAAGCAAAATCATTGGGTAGAAAAGTTAAAGGGTTTGTAAACGATATTTGGGATGAAAATCGCTTTGATATAGTTGTAAAAGGAAACTTGGCAAAGTTTTCACAAAATGAGCCGTTAAAAAATTACCTTTTATCAACTGGATCAAAAATACTCGTCGAGGCTAGCCCGGTAGATAATATTTGGGGAATTGGGCTAGCTGAAGCGGATGAGAGGGCAAAAAGTCCTGCTCTTTGGCAGGGATTAAATCTGTTAGGTTTCGCGTTAATGAAAACAAGGGATCAAATAAAAACAATTATTTAAGGTAATACATGGAATACAAATTATATAAAGAACAAGAAAAAATATGGCCAGCAGAAGGCCAGCATATTCTGGCAAATTACGATGAAAACTCCATTTCGGTCTATCAGGCATATAGACCTGCTATTGCTGATTACGCCGTAAAGCACCAGAAATTTGGCGGAGAGTTTAGCTTTACCAGAATGAGTTGGATAAAACCCAATTTCTTATGGATGATGTACCGCGCTGGATGGGCAACAAAAGAAGGGCAGGAGCGAATTTTGGAGATTCGTCTAAAGCAATCATTCTTCGATGAAATTTTAGCTGGCGCAGTCCCTTCAAAATTTGTAAGCAGTGAATTTGTTTCTCAGGAAGATTGGAAGCATGCCGTTGGTGTGTCGGATGTAAGGCTGCAATGGGATCCTGATCATGACCCTAAAGGGTTGTCTGTAGCGCGTCGGGCAATTCAGCTTGGGTTGCGTGGTGAAACTCTTAAGCGATATGCAACAACAGACTTGCTCTACATAAACGATATTACGGATTTTGTAGTTGAGCAACGGAGCAATATTGAGTCTTTAGAGTATTTGCTAACTCCTGTTGAAAGAATTTATTTACCAAAATCTTAAGAGACTGCCCTCGTGAAAATGGAAAAGCAACAAAGTGCAAAATACTATTGGTCAGTACCAAGGTTGCCTGCTTGGTCTTGCTTTGGGCGATGCACTGGGAGCGCCTTACGAGGGTGGTCCATTTGAGCGATTCGTTTGGAGAATTATTGGAAAAACTTCAGATGGTCTTCCTCGATGGACGGACGACACCCAGATGTCCATTGATGTTGCTGAAATATTGTTGAAATACAAAGCCATCGATCAAATTGAATTAGCGAATAAATTTGCACAAAGTTACCAATGGAGTCGTGGCTATGGCCCAGGTGCGGTAAAAGTGCTTAACGCTATCAAAGCTGGAGTTGATTGGAAAAGCGCAAGCACAAGGCAATTCAAAAATGGATCTTTTGGTAATGGTGCCGCAATGAGGACGCCACCTGTTGCACTATTCTTCCATAAAGATATCAATCGCCTACTCGATGAGACACGCAAAGCGGCTGAGATAACCCATGCGCATCCACTAGCAATTGACGGAGCTAAAGCAATAAGCTTGGCAATCTCTTCTGCATTAAAAGGAAGTTTTGATGATAGCTTTTGGATTGATTTAAACGAGCACTGCAGTGCTCCAATATTTAGGGAAAAATTTGGCTTGATCAAAGCATGGTTGCATAACGGAGAGTTAGTTAACCATCAAACGATTGTGAAGAAACTTGGAAATGGGATAAGCGCTCACGAATCTGTCGCCACTGCCATTTATATAGCGATGCGATTTATCAACTGTAGCTTTGAGGAGTTAATAAAATTTGTTATTTCACTCAAAGGTGATGTTGACACGATAGGAGCAATGGCCGGCGCAATATGGGGAGCTTATAACGGTGTAACAAACCTGCCAAATATCCTCATAGAACAAAAAGACTACATTTTACAATTGGCCTCTCTCATTCATGAGCAGAAACCATAATGCATGAGAATTAAACAGCAAAAATCATTTGCTTAATACGAAAGAGTAATCATGGACTCACTTACTGAATGCTTCAGACCCATGGGTCAAAAAGAACTGGATTTAGTTGCCGCATCTGGCTACACGCAATGGCCGCCGCGATTACCAGATCAGGATATCTTTTACCCCGTCACCAATGAGGCTTACGCGATTGCGCTCACTCAATGGAATATCACCGATTTTGGTGCTGGGTATGTCACGCGGTTTTGGGTGAAAAAATCATTTATGGATCGCTACCCGATTCAGAAAGTCGGTGGTGCGAGTGCTACTGAGTGGTGGATTCCCGCTGCTGACCTTGAAGAATTAAATAAAAACATTGTGGGAAAAATTGAAGTTATCGGCGAGTATCGATAACAGGAGTTTATCTAATATGGATTTGCTCGATAAAGCAAAAGGCTGTTTGGTTGGTCTGGCGGTTGGTGATGCAGTAGGAACCACATTGGAGTTCCGTCAGCGTGGGACCTTTGAGCCCATAACTGATATGTTGGGTGGCGGGCCTTTTGATTTATTGCCCGGTCAATGGACTGACGATACCTCTATGGCCCTGTGTCTTGCACATAGTCTCATTCATAAAAATGGATTTGATCCTGTCGATCAGATGAATCGATACTGCAATTGGTATCAATATGGATATATGAGTAGCACCGGTGAATGTTTTGATATTGGTGCTACGGTTGCCACCGCACTTAACTCCTACATGAAGACTGGAAATCCTTTCAGCGGATCAATAGATGAAAGATCCTCTGGCAATGGATCGTTGATGCGCTTGGCTCCAATCGCCATTTTCTATCACAAGAATCGTGCTGATCTAATCTATTATGCCGGTGAAAGCTCGCGAACCACCCATGGTTCTGCTGAGTGCATAGATGCCTGTAAATACTTTGCCAGCCTGCTTGTAACTGCGATGTTAGTGCGTAGCAAAGAGGAGCTGCGTGGTACTTTTTATCAGCCAACTACTTCCAAGGTTAGCGCGATTGCATCCGGCTTATATTTAGAGAAAAGCTATGAGCAATTAACGGGTAGTGGTTACGTTATTCAAAGCCTTGAATCTGCACTCTGGTGTTTCCATAAAGCTGACAGTTTTGAAGAGGCTATTTTGCTTGCCGCAAATATTGGTAATGATGCCGATACTACGGCCGCGATTTGCGGGCAAATTGCTGGTGCTTTTTATGGATGTGTAGGTATCCCGAAGCACTGGGTAAACCTGATTCAAAAATACGAAAATATCCAAGGCGCCGCAGAAACTTTATTTGCTTCTCTCTCATCTTGAATCACCCGCCAGAACGAATATCCAACAATACAAAATAAATAGTGTCATTTGGCCAATAAATGTGTTGACACATTGGTGTCTATTTGCCACTATATCTCCATGGACGCAGGAACTGCTTCCAAACAATCTGAATGAATACCCTAACAGCGCTGGATAGACCGGTGCTTAACCCCGATGACTGGAGGATTTCCATCATGCAAAACCTGATTCTGAATACCGACTCTTACAAAACCTCTCACTTTGTTCAGTACCCACAAGGGGCTGAATTTGTCTCTAGCTATATCGAATCTCGCGGTGGTGTACACGCTTCTACAGTGTTTTTTGGTCTGCAGATGTTTATCAAGCAGTACCTGACCAAGCCTATCACTCTGGCGGATATCGATGAGGCAGAAATGATCTGCGCTGCTCACGGCGTGCCTTTTAACCGTGATGGCTGGATGCACATCCTGACTGCGCACAAAGGCTACCTGCCGTTAGAAATCGAAGCTGTACCTGAGGGTACTGAAGTTCCAACCGGTAACGTGCTGGTACAAGTCATCAATACCGACCCGACCTGTGCATGGTTGACCAGTTACATCGAAACCGCGTTGCTGCGTGCTGTTTGGTACCCAACCACCGTAGCGACTGTTTCTAAAGCCTGCCAAAACATCATTGCCCGTTATCTGGACGAAACTGCCGATAACCTCAACGGCTTGCCATTCAAGCTCCATGACTTTGGTGCGCGCGGCGCCAGCTCTGAAGAAACCGTAGCGATAGGCGGGTTGGCGCATCTGGTGAACTTCATGGGTACCGACAGCTTTTCTGCCTTGGTTGCGGCCCGTCGTTTTTACGGTGCAGATATGGCGGGCTTCTCTATTCCTGCTGCTGAACACAGCACCATTACCAGCTGGGGCCGTGACGGTGAAACGGCGGCTTACGCCAATATGCTTAAGCAATTCGGTGGCGAGAATAAGTTCGTAGCCGTGGTGAGCGATTCTTACGATATCTGGAATGCGATTGATAACCTCTGGGGCGGTGAGTTGAAAGCCCAGGTAGAAACCATGGGAGGCACTTTGGTAGTTCGTCCGGATTCTGGTGAGCCGGTAGAGGTAGTACCTGAAGCGATTGAGCGCTTGATGGCGAAGTTCGGCTACACCACCAACACCAAAGGCTACAAAGTATTGCCTGCTTGCGTGCGTTTGATCCAGGGCGATGGGGTGTGCGCCGCTTCTATCGACGCGATTTTGGCCGAGATGAAAAAACGTGGTTTGAGTGCGGATAACGTCGCGTTCGGAATGGGCGGGGAGTTGTTGCAAAAAGTAAACCGCGATACCCAAAAATTTGCCATGAAAGTGTCTGCGATTTGCATTAACGGTGAATGGAGAGATGTGTACAAAGACCCAATCACCGATCAGGGCAAGCGTTCTAAGAAAGGCCGTTTGGCATTAACCAAAATCAACGGTCAATTCCAGACTGTTGCGCGTAACAGCATCAATCCAGTGGTGAATGAATTAGTCACAGTTTTTAGAAATGGAAAATTAATTACTGAATACACCTTTGATCAAGTGCGCAACCAGGCGCTTGGCCAAGTACAAAACAACGCTGCTTAATCAGGAGAATGAACATGTTGAATATTGGATATTTCAAAGCAGACCCAACTACCTTTGTGGTGCAGTACCACAAAGGCAAGATCAAGCGGCAAGGTGTTGGATTATCTTTTTTCTACTTTGCCCCGGCTACGTCTTTGGTGGCCATCCCCATGGCGAGTCAGGATGTACCATTTATGCTCAAGGAAACCACTGCTGATTTCCAGGAAGTGACTATTCAAGGGCAATTGGTATTTCGTATCGCGGATGCGGTTAAGTTAGCCGGAATGATGAATTTTGCCTTGGCCAATAATGCCAAGGACTACACGGGAAAAGATCCGGAAAAATTACCGAATCGTATCCTGAATCTGGTACAGGTATTGATGCGTGCCGAGATACAACAATTGCCTTTGCGCAACGCGCTCACTGCATCACGTACACTGATGAATAATGTTCGCGAACAGCTTAAAACATCAGAAGTGTTGATCAGTCTTGGAATTGAAGTGGTGGATCTCGCCATTCAAGCGATTCGTCCTGCACCTGAAACCTCACGAGCATTAGAAGCTGCCGTCCGTGAAGCCTTATTAAAAGAAGCTGATGAAGCTACCTATGCACGTCGTAATGCCGCTATCGAACAAGAGCGGGCCATCAAAGAAAATGAATTGCGTACAGAATTGGCAGTGGAAACAAAAAAACGCGAGTTGCGTGAAAACCAGGTTGAAGCTGATCGCGCCGTAAAAGAAAAAGAGCGATTGATCCATAAAGAAGATATGGAAGCCCAAGTCGCTCTGGAAGCCAAGCGCCAGGAGTTGGTCGATCTGGCCACCGCCAATGAGCGCAAACAAGGTGAAGCCAAAGCCTATGGATTGGAAAAAATGATGGACGCATTAAATAAAATCGATCCGAAATTGTTTGAGGCTATTGCTGCGAGTGGCACCGATCCGGAGTTGGTTATCGCCCAAGCGTTTAAAAGCCTGGCAGCCAACTCTGGCAAAATTGGTCAACTGAATATCACTCCGGATCTGCTCGGCAGTTTATTGCAAAGGAGCTAATCATGGAGCGCATGAGTGATCGCAATATGATCCTCGTCCACCGCGAAACGCGGTTGGACGGGTTGATTCGTCGCCATAACACTCGTGAACAAGCGGCGTTTTATTTACAGAGTCGCGGTGATCGTGTGGCTGATTATCAGGATGAGGATCGCGAATTAAAACAGGAAATCGAATCGACTGAAAAAATATTGCGACAATATGGTCGTGTACAGCGATTGGAGCGCAGCTTCCTGCCTAATTTTCTGTTTGGCCCTGATGATATTGTGGTTGTTGCTGGACAAGATGGTCTCGTTGTCAACACACTTAAATATCTCAAAGGGCAACCATTAATTGCTATCAATCCTGCGCCGCAACGCTTCGACGGGAAATTGTTACCTTTCCAATTAAATGATCTTGCTACCATCATCAATGCAGTGTTAAGCAAACGCTTTACTACGAAAGCCGTAACTATGGCTCAAGCCAATTTGAACGATGGGCAAACCCTGCTTGCGGTAAACGATTTATTTATAGGCCCGAAATTACCTGTATCTGCTCGCTACGAACTGCATTATCGCGGCCAAATAGAAGTTCAGTCGTCATCTGGCGTTATCATTTCTACAGGATTGGGTTCTAGCGGCTGGTTGAGCAGTTTGCTTACCGGTGCTAGCGCAATTCTTGGCACAGAACCTAATCCTATCAATATGGCATGGGATGCACGCAGTTTATGTTTTTGTGTGCGTGAGCCATTTCCTTCTCACACTACTGGAACCAGTTTGGTTTACGGAAAAATTGAAGAGCGCGATACCTTCAAGCTTGCTTCGCAAATGGCCGAAGGCGGAATTATTTTTTCAGATGGTATTGTTGATGATGCAATCGAATTCAACTCGGGCACAATTGCCTCGATTGGGATAGCATCCGTACAAGGCCAGTTAGTTGCCAATTAAGAGGTATAAATTTATGTTGCTTCAGCAACTCGCCGAAGGCATTTTAACCATTGATCACTTTCTTGATGACGATGAATGCAAGCGTTTGATAAAACTGAGCGAATCATTGGGATATAAGCCAGCGGATGTAGATGTTCATGGAAAACGGCAAATGCTCAGTATGATCCGCACTAATGAGCGGGTTGATATGGAATCACCACAGATTGCAGAACAATTTTGGCAAAAATTGAAAGCTATGAATATTCCGGAGGTTGATGGTAAGCAACCGATTGGATTAACGCCGTTCTTTCGTTTTTATCGTTACGAAGGAGAGCAAAAATTCAATATGCATAAGGATGGTAGAAAAGAACATAACGGCAATCATACGCGGATGACTATGCTGGTTTACCTGAACGATCTTAAGGGTTCTGGAGCTACTCGCTTTAGAGATGCTGATATAGATGTGTTTCCACATTCAGGTAAAGCGTTATTGTTTCAGCATGAACTTTGGCACGCTGGCATGCCTGTTAAAAATGGAATTAAGTACGTATTGCGGACAGATGTGTTATTCGAATCTGAGAGTGAAGGAAGAAAAAAATCACCTCATTCGTGCTAGCTCAAACTTCATCTACCAAAATGTGCAAGTATCTCAGCTTTTCGATCCGATAATACATACCATTGCTGGATATATGGCCGTATCTATTTCCGTCTGTAAAATGAGGCTCTTTTCATCGCGCCCGTCACATTAAGCCTCATTCTTATTAATTGTTCACTGGCATTGTAGATCTGACTTGCATGCGCTATCGTAATTTCCTTCGTTGCTATATGTAATGCTGCTTCTTCTGAAATCAACAGCGCTGGGCCCAGCCAATTTGCTTCGTCCTCAAATTCCTTTATTTTATCTGAATAGTTCCGCTCTCCATTTTCATTAAATGGAGGCGTCGGTGGATGCAATAATATAGCGTGACTTAGTTCGTGCGCTAAGTTGGCTGCTTGACGGTGTTTGTGATGCGCATCGTTATGCACAATCAGACGCTTTCTGCCCCTAAATACAGAAACCGCTGAGAATTCATCTTGTGATCCGTTAAACAAAATAGATACTGCCGCTGGTTCCACGGCAGAAAAATTGCTAAGTGCTAACACTGGTATATCTAGATGATTGGCGAGATCCCAAGGACAAAGAGCCTCATGAGGCTGCCGACCCAGCTCTTTCCTGAGTTCTGTAGCATGCTTATTTGCTTCGGCTTTAAAGCCTCTCCGAAATCCCATGGACAACGTCCCTGCTTAGTAAGCTTTCAGCTTTTCGTGGGCAGTCCGAACAATTGCTTCAATTGCTGATTTGGCATCAGGGGATAAACTTGGATCGGCTCTAAACAAAGCTGCAACTTCCTCTATCACGTTTTCAGGTTTTTTTTCCGGTTCGCCACCTTGGATAAAATTATCCACCCTCAGTCCAGCCCATGCAGCTAAGGCAGCCAAGGTATCCACATCTGGACGTTTACCTTGAGCCATACGGGTTAGAGTTGATGCGCTCACTCCCGCATCATCCGCGACCTTTTTCCACGTTATCTTCTTGTTAATTCGGGTTTTTTCTAAGGCATCAAAAAATGCATCGGCATCAAATTGACCTTTTTGCATAGATTTTTACCATTTCATTATTGCAATTAAATTCGACATGTGAAATTATTGTGCTACCAATTGCATTCTAGCAATTATTTTACGAGTGTGAAATGGGAAGTCTCTTATTTCATGTCATTTACCAAATTTGAGAGGTTAAAGCTATGAATCAGGAAAAGGAAAAGAAGCTTGTCACTATTATCGTAGAGGCAACGCCTCACGAATGGCCCAAAGGGGATATCACATATGACGAAGTTGTGAAATTGGAGGTGCCTACCCACACTCCAGAGTCTCAAACGACTTATTCCGTTATGTACGAGCGTGGTCAAGGCAATAAGCCAGCAGGCTCTCTTTATCCAGGTGCATCTGTAAAAGTAAAAGAAGGTATGGTGTTCTATGTTTCAGAAACTGGTCAATCTTAATCAAGATTTGAAACAGCTGATCGACAAAGGGTATGCAGTGGCAGTCGACAGTACAAATAATCTCGTTATTCGGGATATCCCTTATTTAGATTCAAAAGGTGAATTAAAAATTGGGGCAATCGTCGCTAGGCTTAGGTTTATTGATCAGTTTCGTTTTGAGCAGGAAGATCACCAGATTTATTTTGCAGGCGAGGTGCCTTATGGGCTTGATGGTCAGCCAATTCAAAATCTTGCTGGTGGAAGTTGTTCAATAGGTCTTAGTAAAAGCTGTGATGACGTTGTTGTTCAACGATCCTTCTCAAACAAGCCTAGGGTTTTAGGTAGATACAACGATCATTACCATAAATTGGAAACTTATGTTGGATTGATATCTGGTCCGGCCATACATAAATTCCAAGCTAATCCTTACACCTTTCGTGTATGCGATGAGGCGTCACCTGACCCCATTTTCAAGTTTCGTGACACACTCACCAGTCGATCAGGATTAGCAGATTTATGCGAAAAATTTTCGGATGAAGTGGTGGCGATAATTGGTCTCGGCGGAACTGGTGCGTATGTTTTGGATTTCATGATGAAAACGCCGGTAAAAGAGATTCGTGGATATGATCATGACTTTTATCATGTGCACAATGCGTATCGCTCTCCAGGCAGATTGCAAGAGCATGAATTTGGAAAGGCAAAAGCGGAAGTCTATCTGGAGCGATATGAAAACTTTCGCCATGGTCTATCAATTAAGAGCTTGTATGTCGATATGTCCACTCAAAATGAGTTGGCGGATGTAACATTTGTTTTCGTGTGTATTGATGATGGCGATGCGCGAAGAGAGGTGTTCAATCTGCTTATCGATTTAAAAATTCCCTTTATAGATGTCGGATTGGGACTAAAAAGAAGTAATACGGGGGCATTATCTGGGATGTTGCGCTCCACATATTTTTCAAACGATAAAGCAGAAGCTGTACGCCAGAAGAAATGGGCTAACGAATCTGAAGATCCAAATAATTTATATAAAACTAACATCCAGATTAGTGAGCTGAATGCGTTGAATGCCTGTATAGCTGTTTTGAAATATAAACAGCTTAAGGGGTTCTATCATGCTGATGCGGAGAGTTTTAATACTTTGTTTAATATTGGCTCGTTCTCAATGGTAAGAGAGTTAAGTTTGGATGAAAATTGAAATTCAGTATATTCGTTACATGCCAAAGGAGTTGAGGTCTGGTGTTTTATACGTATCAAAAGAATTTAATACTGCGGCTCATTTATGCCCCTGTGGATGTGGCGCCAAGATACGGACACCGTTGACTGCAACGGAATGGGTTTTGAGTGTTTCCGAGCGGGGGCCATCACTAAAACCCTCTATCGGAAATTGGCAACTTCCATGTCAGTCGCATTATTGGATAACCAATGGTGAAATTTTATGGTCAACAAAATGGACAAGCGCGCAGATCGCTAATGGTAGAAAACAGGAGGATTTGAGAAGGAAAGCATACTTTGATCGTGATCAAAATAAACAGCGCTCAACTTTAGAAAGCCTCTGGAATAGATTAAAAAATCTATTTCGTTAAATAATTGTATGAAATTTATTATCGTATTTGAGCTGTGAATTTTTACAGGGGTTGAAAATTTAACAATCCGAAATTTCTATCTTCTGGGCTTCGCATTTATATAGGTTAGTCATGAGTAAACTTGATTTCTTCTTCGGGGAAAAATCTAATTCTTCAGGTGTGGCAACATTTCGACTATCTGATGCCATACAAAATATCAACGATCTGCCGAGTGGGTATTTGACCTATCAAATTAATCGACTACTTCGAGATAATAACCGAGAGGTTGTTTTAAGTGATGGCACCAGTTCTCCGGAATTTGGAGAGCTGCTTGCTCATATAGATCCTAGCATGATTGGTTTCATCGAAATCTATGCGCGAACGGATGTAAATCAAAACGTTAACGCCACGCTAGCATGCGATCTATATTTGCTTGATGGGAAACTGACAATTAAAGCTCACTGGTGTGCGTATAAAGAGATTAGATCTGATGAAATAATTCACACATTATTGGTTCCCATTCATCTGGCAAATCTACAAAGTAGGACCTTTATTAGAAAAAAAGAAGGGAGAAAAGAAAGATTGCTGGAGTATGCTGATGACTATGCTTCGGAGCTAAGGCGAATTTTCGATGTTTCGACATACAAAAATCAGGAGCGGATTCCAGATTACATATTATCTTTGCGAGCCTGTGAAGAGGTGGTCAAAAGTGGGATCGCCGGAGCCCAGGCAATCAAAGAATTTTATGATATTAGGCTTAAAATAAAAAGTTTAAACCATATGTAGCTACATTGTCCATGTGCGTAGCATCATGAGTTTTTCTTGAAATTATTTTTACGAATACAGTTGTTTCCCTATGTGATATTTTTCCAAATGATCTACAGCCAAGTTGAGTTAGAGGAATATTATGAGATTTTTGGATGGGGCCATATTGTTATCATTCTTTACGGCTTTCTTATATAGTGCAAGCACCGCTTTTACACATGGTTTTTTGGGCACTCTCAATCTGGATGCTGACGTGCTAGATCGTGATCTTCACGCTATCTTATACCACGGAATGATTCTATGCCTTCATGTGATAATCATTGGTCCGATAATTCTGCTTTTGTTATCAATCGTGAGATCTGCCATCATTACTGAAATCAGTCGAATTGTGAGAAATGATTTTAGAATGGGCAGAAAAATTTCTCGTTGGATCTACTTTTTCTCTTTTCGCCCGCGCCAAAGAAGAAATGCGCTGCAATTACATCATTTCAATTTAAACTTCAATATTTTTAATGTGGTCGTACTTTTACTCTCCTTTGTTTTTTTGATGGCATATTTGGAAAATGAAGGAAAACTGCAGGCAAAAAATGTTCTTGATAGCATTAAAAATGGAAAATTTGTGAGAGTTACTTCGGTAGATTCAGGCGTTAAGGATTCGGCATTTTTGTATTGTGGAACGAGGAATTGTGCATCATTAAATCCTGAAAATGGAGAGATACATTATTTCCCTCAAGAGGGATTTGTTATAATGCAGCCACTTGTCGATTCTCCTTAAAATAAGGAGTGGTGTTATTAAGGGGCCGATTAACCTCTGTGTGTTGGCTAAATAGTCAGCACTAAAATCGTGATTCTCGTTGAATGCAATAGTGATTTGTGTGTTTCTAATGAGATCACAAAAGCTTCAGTGTGCATTTAAAATATGAGAGGACTATATGGCAGGTAAGCGTCAGCATTACATTCCTCGTTTTCTTCAGCGTGGTTTTTTGGATGCATCCGATTCGAAAGCTGATAGAACCTGGCTATATAGGCGCGGAACAAAACCGCGTCTTGTTGGTATCCGTGATGTTGGCGTTGGCGAATACTTTTACTCAAAGCTCTCCTCTGATGGGATCAAAACTCTGGATGATTTGATTACCGAGTCTGAAAGAGATCTGGATGCGGATCTGATTATCATCAGATCCGCCCCTGTTGGGCAGCCAATTAATGCTGAAATAGCAGCACGCTTGGTAGTTCATCTCGCAATCAGAACCAATCATGTTCGCTCTACGTTCTCCCAAGGAGCAGAAAAGATTGTTGATGAAATGGCGGAGTTGGTTTTAGATACAGTGAAAATGAGGGGATTGCTAGGAATCGACGTACCAACCTCAATTAAAAAGATTGCAACCCCAATGAGTGATGCGTTTGATGCATTATATCTAGAAAAATATCCGTTACCTACAGCACTTACAAAAAGAATGCTTTCCTTTTATGTACGAGAGTTATTTGATTCTTTTTATCAAGAGGTTCAAACAGATCTTTCGCAAAAAATAGTTGAAGTAGTTGGCGTTATTCCTACTATAACTCGTGATGCCCACAATAAATCACTCATGGAAATGAATTATTTCTCTTGGGAAGGCAGGCTATCCCAATTCACATGGAAGACTTTTAGTGTATCGAATGCTGTATTACCTGATTGCGTTGTTTTGGTAAGTGAACCAGGTGGAGCTATCGTACCCCTTATTCTAAGTTCCTCAGATAAGATAGAATTAGTTTTTTTCCCAATATCACATAATAAAATTTTAATTGGCTCTTATGAGGAAAATTTCGATGTTGATATTGCGTCGATCAATTTTTCCGCTGCGGAATGTAGTGATAGTTTTTTTATATCTCATCAAGATAATGACCTCACCCATTTATCTAATTTGATCGGTACCCGATGTGCTAACACAATTAATGCCGTCGTAAAGGAATCAATGTCTGATTTGGATAATCGTTCCCTCTTCAAGTTTGCCGAGGCACAACAACCTACAGTATTAGATGATTATTTTCAGTCTTTCTCATTTTCTCTAACTTGTGTTGGTTTTGCGGATTCTGAATTTTCAATAAAGCTTAGCAGCATTATACAAATTATTGTGCAAGAGCTTGGCCGTAGCATGCCATTGTCCTTAATCGATGGTTTTACGTTTTCCTCAGATTATGCTCATACTTTACAAAATCTGGATCGTGGGGATCCGAATTTAGCTCCCGATTTAATTCAGTCACGCGGCTATGGTCGCGGTGTTGCAAAGTGCGTCACGGTTAACCGTGAAGGTAAAAATAAAAATCATATTGTTGTTGACGCAATTATCGCCGTTGGTTTGCTTTCCGGTGACGAAAATGAGCGCATGTCATCAATACATATAATAGTAAATATGCTTTCTCATATTGGTCATGAAGTGTTTTACGAAAAAAGGCTACAAGAAAAAAATTTCGTTCCGGATAAATTTAGTCAACTTTTTCATATGGGAATATCCTGTGCTCCCGGGAGTTATTTTTCTGCTAGGCAAAGTGCATTTTGTGACACAAATGCAGCGGGGCGTTACGCGAATTTATTGCTCGATTGTATTAAAGTGGCGCATGAAGTAATTATCGCTGCAAGGCTGGGGTATAGAGTTAATAATGACCTCGATGGCTTGCTTAAAATTGCTGTTACTCAAATATCATTTATTATTGCTCATGCCGCTCAGTGGATCGGTCATCAAGATGGTGAAGCTGAAATGGATGATTCCTCTCGGATTGCGATTCTAACTGAGTTAAAGGCTTTTGGTCTTGATTCATGGATTGTTTTATTGGGGCGCGACTTGAGCCGCCTGTATGATGTAGAGGGGCAATTTAACGAGGTAAATATATACTCGCTGGATAGACATGTCGAACGACTGCTTTGGATATTTCAAATTTTCCCCTGGCCCCTTGAGGATGGATCTGTTTACGTTAGTGTTCCAATGGGTAATGATGAGGCGCTTTTAAATAACCTGTAACAAGTCCAAATATTTAGATTGGATCATAAGATAAATTCCTTCGTTTAATTGATTATCAAGGTAAGTTAGTTAATGGTTGCAGCTTGATTGGCTTTCAATTATGTTTAACCAATCAGGGCGATGCCCGCAAAGCAAGTTTGGTCGCCCATCTGGTTTGGAGCATAGTCCCACAGATGGATCCGGCCAGCCAATCTAGAGTCCGGCACCATTGCCGGGCTTTTTTATTGTAGGTAAAACTGGTTCTAACTGCGTAAGAGTGTGGCCGGTCGCTCTATCCACTGATAACAAATTCCATAAAGCTGCTTGCTACCGGTTTTAATAAAAATTCTGACTTAGGTTGGAAGCTCCGAATATGCACCGGCAGTAGAGGCAAAATAAAAAAACGTTATTGATACTTGGAATGAATAGAATATTTTGTTATTAAAATTTATTTAAAATACCAAATTTATATGGTGTGTGACGATTTGTGAAAATATGTGGTTTATTGAGTAATAACCAATAAAATCCAGCTGTTGCGTCTATGCGTTACATTTTGCTGAAATCTACACTTTATAGTTGCAGCGTTGTGAGCCGCTGATATAGTACGGTTAACGCAGTGTTGCGGAGGCCCCAAAAAGAAAAACCTCGGGATTGCGGCCCGAGGCTTTTGGGAAATTTAACCAAGAGGTACTTGATCAAAGATCTTTCACGAGCATTATATAAAACAAATTGACGAAATGGTCAACTTGTTGTCGTTTGGGCTTTTTAACTTATAGTCAAATAACCCAAACGAAAGGTTTTTAACAAGCCCAAATAAAATGCTCTTGGATCAGTATCTCCATAAGCTTCTAGGAGATTTTCTGTGAAAATCAAAATCTGCCTTAAAGTGGTAATTGATGAAGCATCCTTAAAGATGATCCTGATTTTAGCCACTGGCATTGCCCGCTTATTTTAAGTTGGACAAGGGGGGGAATTCCCCCTGTTTTGCTAGCCAGCAAGGGCGCTACTATTACCTAAATAACTCAGATTACGTTTTCCAATTAAGATATCATTTTAAATTAACTCGAGAATTTCGCTAAGAGTTGAAATTTGATACCCACCACTTTTTTGATTACGAACTAAGTGTCGAGCTTGGAATCCATTTTTAATCGGACCATCATAATCTGCAATAAAGGTATCACCTACAAAAAGACATGATTCGCTACTAAATCCCGATTCAAGAATTATCTTTTGATATATTTCCTGTTCAGGTTTTATAAAGCCAACTTCATAACTTAAGAATCTCAAGAATTCAAATTGAGACAGAAGTCTGTTAATTACATCTCCATACGGTTGGGCCAAGTTAGAGCAGATTGCGATGGGAATGCCTAGCGATTGAATCTTCGTCAGTGTGGGTATAACGTCGCCAAATAAGGTAAGGCTTGCCAACTCTTCATTGATAGACTGTTGCAGCTTAATTAATAAATCATCCGGCGCCTGAATCTCTAGGTGCAACGCTAGCTGAAATATGTTGGCATTGGTCGTCATTAAGTTTCGAGCATCATCTTCTTTAACTTGCCTTCCATGTTCTCTTGCCCATTTTAGTAGTTCACGAAATGGATGATGCATAATTCCGAATTTTATTAGCGTTCCGTAAAGGTCAAAAATAACTAAATCAATACTTGTAGAATTACTCATAATCTGATTCCGCTGTTTTCGATAAACTGCACCGGAAAGCATCTCAATTGAACTCGATTGCTCAGTTAAATTGCAAATCCGAATAAATTTCCTGAAATGCTTTTAACAAGCACTTAACATCTTCTCTCCTTAGATCACTAGGTAAGACCAATTCGAGATCTCGCAGTTTTCGCTCACTCGGGTATATTCCATGCTTGACAAGTGAAAGCACCGCAATAGTTAATCCTTCCAATCTGGCTGCATGGTTGTTTCTGCGAAAGATCTTTTCCCATTGTGTCCACCGTTTTCTCAGCTCTCGATACTCGTCCGGAAAATTGTACTGAAGACGTGTATAGGTAATACCAAATTTTGCGGCCAGATGGCTTAATCGAACGGGAGGAGTGGGGTTTTCATTTAGTATTTTTTTCAATTGGCTTCTAATAGATTTTATTTCCTTTTCAGTTAAATTAATTTTACTGGTGAAGGTTGGTTTGGGTAGGCCACGCCATAATTCTTTTGATGTGAGAATATCTTTATCCAGTAGAAATTGATCAGGTGGTAGATCCAGTCGATAGCAAAGATCGAGAAACGCCAGAAAGTAAGGTCTGCGCTTTGTATCCAACATATTTTCTAGTGATTTTGGTTCAATATTTAACTTATGGCAAAGCTCAAGATGAGATAGCCTGGACCATTGCAGCAACCGCTGGATCGCTTTACTAACAATAAACTCATTCAACACCAACTCATCAGAATATATTCTCTCGATCAAACGATAGATCGCATGCGATACCCAAGCATCTTCCTCAGTGAAATTATCTTTTATATGATTTTCATCAGGCTTTGAGAGGTCTTCTGCGCATTTATCACATACCCACTGTCTGGGGAATTTCGGAAATTGCAATTTTACTTCACCACATGCAGGGCAGTATTCTGATAATCTGTGCCCGTGAACAACGCAAATTACCGTGCTCTCTACTAACCAATACAGGCGAACATAAGGCGACTCTCCTGAAATGCGATCCTCTCGCCAGCACTCTGGGCACCAAACCATATGTTGTTTCTGTAAACCTCTAGCGTTGTTATCACACAGAAATCTCAATGGGTGTAGGGTCAAAAATTGTCCATTAAGTTTTCCATTTGAGGCTACTGTAACCGCTTCAATGTATCTGTCTGCAACTACTCCAACGCTGTTGCATAGTCTTAGTACTTCAGCAGAATTCTTTTTACATGCAGGTAGCTTTTGCGTAGTAACAAAATTATCAAGTAATCGTTGCCCGTAAATGTGCGACCATTCCATTGAAAGCTCAGCATGGCGGCAAATGTATGAACTCATTGCTTCAATGTCACCACTTCGATAGCCTCCGGGCTTCAATGGAATTAAATAGGGAAATCGACTTTCCTCAAAGTCGATTTCTATGAGATGAAGCAATTCAAGTTCAGTCAAATCTATTTTCATGGACTTTATGATACTTCGGGTGCTGTTGGCCGGGTTTTAAATTTCGCTTTTTCGATGCTTGCGGTTGTGATGGTTGTAGAAGATCAGGTTGATATTGCTCCTCATTGTCTGCACATACTTCATTAGGATTAAAATCCTCTAGGGATCGCTGATGAAATAGCTCGAAGTTTTTTATTGCTTTTTCTGCTATTACAAGTTGATCCCTTGAGTGTCTTGTTTTCTTCATGATAGCTGGCGTGATCTTGAAGCTATTATTGCTGATGCAGTGGCTTATGGCATTGTGTATCCATGAAACAAGAAGCCCAGAACATCCAAGGGAGTAGTCGTAGATATCCAAAAAGTTATCATGAACTTTTGAGTCAATTTTTATTTCAAGGCGTTTAATCAGTGATATATAAAATTGAGCAAAGGCTTTGATATCGCTTTCGCTTTCACGTTGGTATCGTGGAAAATATATAGGGACTATACGGCGGGCAAGTTGCTCATTTAAGTTCAACAGTTCCTTTGCCTCATGTGTTCCAAAGAGCATAAATTTCGTATCCATTGTGTTTGCCCAGTTTTTAATTCGGTTGATGTTGGACTTTATATCCCTATCCGAGATCTGATCCACCAAATTTTGGCATTCATCAATAAATATTACGACTGGCTTCAGCGCTTTAATTCTTGTCCTGAGTAGTTTTTCCAGTTGACCTATTGTTAATCTGGTTCGGGGGGGAGTAAAAGTACCGTCTCGTTTTTTGCTTTCTTGGCTGTCTAGATCAATTTTGTTTTCTGTGTGCAGGTCGCCTAATTTTTCAAGTAGATCCTCGAGAAATGATCGCCATGGGAACTCCCCTTTAAGCGAGGACGGGGCTTCAATCAAAATTGGTGGGAAGTGATCATCCTTCCATCCGGCTGTTTGTTGTTTGGCTAGGTAATCAGCAAGGTATCGTTGCATTGTTGACTTTCCAATGCCGCTCGGCCCAATAACACAAATAACCTCATCTTTTCGTCCGTGTTGAGTTTTACAGAGAATTTCCGTAAAAACAGATTTAAAATTTTGATGTTCGAGTGTTATGCGATTTTCAAGAAGCTCAAGAATTTTACTGTTCATCTTTATTCTCCATATCACTATTAAAAGGCAGGATTTCAATTGATTGAATATCAATTGAAAATTTTGTGCTGAAAAATTCATTTTCTGTAGGATCGGGTAATCCGATGTTTGAATTTTTAGTATTAAAAGCATGCTGTTCATGCTCTGGATTGCTGAAGTGCGTGGCTGCGGACTGCTTGGGGCCTTTTCGATAACGCCTGCCGCTTCTCAGATGACGAGAGAATATTTCCATGTGCGGAAGTTGAATGCCTTTGTCATGGCATTCACGTACCAGGACATCATTTGTTGTCATTTTTACCCAACGTCCTTCGATGAGAACCCAGATATGACAATAATCATAAGGATTGTACTTCACTCTAACGCGGGCTTTAGCACCCGAGTATCCAGGAACTTTTTTTGACAGCAGGTATGTCGTGTGTCTGAATGAGAGTTGATTTTTCTTGATTACTCTGTATCCGTCTCCATCAGCGTCGGGAAGTGTTGAAATGAAGAAGCTTGTCTCTGATAAGACTTTTGTTCCCGGCATTTCATCGAATTTTTTAAGAGAACAATCCCAACGATTTTGGGGCGTTTCAGATATGCCGCGACGGTTGATAGTTGGGTAATGTAGGTAGGCATAATCTTTAAGCCGAGTATTAAATTCATCTGGTGTCCATACAGCAAATTTTTCTGATTTATGGGTTGTGGATTGACCTCTACCCAACTTTTGTAATTGCTTGTTACCGGCGAGTGTATGGATCAGTTCACTTTCCGTGGTGCCGAATACCCGTTCAATAATTGATCCATGACGAGAAGCACTTTTAGGGCGTCTACGTTTATTCATCCCAAGGTCTGCCAGGGTGGAATCAAAATAGACACTTTCAAAATCTGATCCATGGTCAACTGCTAAAAATAGCGGGAGGCGTTTGAAGCGGCGATAGCATTCTCGTAAAAGCATCATCGTTGATCGGTATGATGGTTTTTCAAAAGAGATGTAAATGGCCAGAATAATTCGGCTGTGGCCGTCATACATAATGCTGAGCGTTAATGTCCCCTCCAGAACTTCGCCATTAAGCTTTGATACCAAGTTAAGTTCAATCGGCGTATGATCAACATGCGCAATTTCAAAGATGAAATCACCGTGATAAGGAAGATCCCATTCAAGATCTATATCTCGAGGTTGAGGCCCCAGCGCATAGGCAGCGCGAAATCCTTTTTGTTTAAGAGTAATGTAATAATTATCAAACTTCTTAAATCGTTTATTAAAGCTTTTATATGAACATTCTAATAATCCCTTTTTTTTGCATTCATCAACAAAATTTCCATACTCAGTGTATACGGATGGTGGTGATGGGCGTAAAAGATTTTTGTAACTTTTCTGCATCAACCTAAGCACGTCTTCACTCAATCGTGAGATGCGGTTACCTCTTAATTCCTTTTGGGACAAGAGTGCAACAAGAGGATCAGAAGCGGTTTTTATCTTTGCTTTTAACCTATAAACTGTGCGACTTGAATAGGTGTCATTTTTTTTGTTTCCACTAATAATTGAATGGCGCAAGATGGCTTCATCTATTTGATATGACTTCTTACTGCACAATATGTTGCCAGAGTTTTTTACTGTGTTATCGGGGGTAACAACATATATCTCTTCAAGTTTTATTAGATCTTCAATTTCAGATGTAGATAGATTAATGATTCGATTATTGCTTCGGATTTTCATAGAGACAGCTGGCGTTAACGTTGCAAGCAAAATCTCGAATTCAGTGTCATTCCACCATATGTATTTCTCGTTAATTAGTTGCTCTATAGAGGTCGCTGTTAAGAGATTGTTTTTCGATATGGTGAGGCGTAATGCATCCAAATAATTTTTTTCGGCATATACCCAACTGGTTTCCGGATTGCATAGAAGCTCCTTGTCAAAGTTTAAAAATAGCTTTTTGTGAAAAAAACCTCGCAATACAGATAGCTGTGAAAATACCTCATAAAGCTTGTTAAGCTTTAGTCTATTTCCGTTATGTTTGATGCATTCTGCAATTTTCTCGCTTTCAGTATCTTCATGAATGCTAAGGTCATCAATAAAATTAAGTAGAAAAATACAATTTCTGGTATACGTGGGTGTGAAATCCTGGTCGGTAGATATTCGGTGGCCAAGGCCCATTGCGGCGGCAGTCTCCAATGCCGGAATGTACTCATAGCCTTTATTGGTTTTCCTATATTTATCAGGATGCTCCACGATTGCGTTGTCTATCCACGACTTTTTCTTGCATTCAACCAGGTAAACTTCATTCCGAGTAACAATTAAGAAATCTGGCGTTATTAAATAGCTGACAGTTCTGCCACCATTATTTTTATAGCTAACTTTTATGGGTTCTGGTTGGCTCCAGTAGAACAACACATCTGACGAAAACTCGCACCACAGAACAAATGGTAGTTCTGCTGATCTGCTTTCGGAGTCCCTGGTCCATCCTGCTTTCCTTGAAGCAATTGTATCGTGAACCGCTAAATAATTTCCTGTAGGTCGTCGACTTGGGGCATTATTTTTAATATTCCGCAATACATAGTTGACTCCTTGCTGATTGCCCACAACTTTGCGCACGATTTTAATTAACTCATCTTCTGAAATTGACATGAATTTTTCCTCATAGAATAAATTTTCTGTGAATTGATCATTACCAAATTTTGGGTGAACGAATCCGCTAAGGGCTTGCATAGTCCATATACGTCCTATTTGGTCGTATTTCGGGTGATGCAGGGCCTTACCATTTTTTGGTAACTTAAATCACAGGCATGAGGAGACAACTACAAGAAATACTTGACTAGGCCGCTTTCGTGGGTAGATACTTACATTGTTGAGATGTTTTGTATTTGCCATTGAAAGCGGGACGAATTTGTAGTTAGTCCCCTTTTTACTTCCTCGCTTTAATTAAGTAACTGATGCACACCTCCTACCTTTTTAATTAAATTTAAGTTGCATAAACCCATCCCACTTCTTTTAAAAGAGGTAGGGATTTTTTAAATTCATCGCTTTTAAATTTTCACATTTACATATTTTTCCGGACTACAGCGGACAAAAGAAGCCAGCGATTAGCCAGAGCTATCCAAATATCCTGCAAGCTCATTTGTTCGAATAAAAATTTCTCTTCTATTGGGTAAACGTGTCGTGGGTAAAGCTAGCGTTTTACGAGCAAGTGCTTTTCGGACTGAGTCTACAGTGGGGTACTTAAGAACTTCGGCAACATCTTTTAAACTCATTAATAATCCGTATCTGGATTCCAATGACTCGAATGTTGAAGGTCTTTTTTGATGGTTTTCTGCTGTAGTCATCTGAAGGCCCGACGTAGTCCGCTAAAGTCACGAACAGATATAACTTTTATTTTATTAAAAGAAAAGAGGACTATTTTTTTCGAAAAAAAATGTATTTTTTCTATATTGTAGGTGCATTGCAATAATTATTATAACCTATTGATATGTAATGGATTTTTTTGTGTTTTTTTGAGGGTTTTTTGAATTTTTTTATGAGCTAAATTTTTATATTCGGATTGCTGATGTTTAATATTTTTTAATTGGAAGTTTACATTTAATTGATTTTATCGTTTTTCGGGCTATCGAGAAGTATGTATTAATACTTGTACCCCTGTTTCGTGAAAGCTCTGCGGGGATATTATGGGCAATTGTTATATTTTATTTCCACTAGAAAAAATGCGGATAGGATGCTTGCGATGGGGGCCAATTATTGTAATCTCTTCATTTTTTCTAATTGTCGAAATGATGTCTTCTTGGATGCTTTTAAGAAACCATTCTTCAGCATTTAACTTTGAATGAATTTCGGATCTTAATTCGATTAATAAGCCTTCCTTGATATCGAATTTTATAAAGGAAAATCTAAAATTCTCTGGTGGCTCATTCGTGAAGTCTGTGTTATTTACGGCAATCATGTAACTATTGATATTTGAATGGCTTAAAATCTGAAAGGTTGCTAATAACATGGGTAATGCCTATTAGTAAAATATTGATTGGCTGTATAAAAATACTTTACCAAAAAGTAAGAAATTAAATAGGCAGCTGCTGCGGGAAAAATAAAATTAATCCTGCTTTTTCTGTTGTCTTAAATGACTAACAGCCATACTTATAGCGAGAGCATCGTGATCTGCTCTATGAGGAATTAATTTATATAACTGAAATTGGTTATATAGTACCTCTTTAAATAGATGGTGGGAGTTTTGAGGAATTAGCTCTTTAATATCTCGAATTACAATGGGAAAATTTCCGAGAGTATTTAACCATCTAGTCTCCCAATAAGGGTTGTCCGAATATACGGTATCGTGCCCGCGCAGGATTTCTAACATCTCTACATATACCTGGCTTGCATCTTGACCATTCTCAAACAGGAATGAACGTTTCATTCCATGAATAGCTTGACTAGCTAAAGACCAATCAATCCATTCAGCTTTTGGTTTAATTATCCAATAGTAAGTGCGATCACCGACTGCCAACCCTGCGGAAATTGGGTAGCTGCAATCAGAAAGACTGCTTGCTTCAAAATCAAGAATTGAGTGAGTTGATGTGTGGTGGTCGATGTTTTGCATTTCGGCTGGGGGATGCTATTAACCAATGAATAATTTAATAGCAATTTTTTAAATTGAATAGGCAGTTGCTGCGGGAAATAGGGAATAAATTGCTAATTAACAGCTATATTCGAAGACCTTGAAGTTTGATAATCATGTGAATCCTTCTGCTCAGAGCCCTTGGCCTGAGTGGCCACCTCTCACGCAACCAGTCAAATGCGCGGCTTGCTTGCTCTAGTATGTAGCTGAGCTTCTACCTTGCTCTATTTGTCCGTTGTAATCCCATGATATTTGCGCCAGTTCACAAAACGGCTAATATCAGCTGTTAGATATGGCGTGTAAGTGGGGCATTTCTGGCTGTAGCCCCAAGGGAATTACAAGGATAAATAATGGGTTTTCTAAGAAAGAGCGTAAAAGTTGGGCCTTTACGGTTTAATCTCTCCAAGTCTGGGGTAAGCGTTTCCACACGAATTACCGGTTTGCGATTCGGTGTCGGCCCTCGCGGAAACTGGATTCGCATGGGAGGCGGTGGCTTATCCTACCGGGCAGCTTTGTCTCCTGCTGCTCCAGCTAAATTCAAACCATCACCGGTACCTCAATCAGATTTGCCAATCCTGGGCGGGACTCATGCCCCCTTGGAGGAAATTGAGTCGGCAGACGTCTCTCGGATCGTTGACTCATCGTCGCGTGAGCTTCTGGACGAGCTGAATTCCAAGCGCAAGAAAATGCGGTTATGGCCTTGGGTGTCAGTCGCATCTGTATGGTTGTTTTGGCTGGCTGCTTCATCAAGCTGGCCGTCCTGGGGGCTAACCTTATTGGTCTTGACCTGCTTGGCTGCAATCTATGCCGCCCACACTCGCGACACACTGGCTAAAACCACTGTTCTGCTTTACGAGTTCGACCCGGAACTGGAAAAAACATACGCTCAACTTCATGAGGCTGCCAGTCAATTAGCCAGTTGTGCTAAAGCATGGCATATCGAAGCATCAGGCAAAGTCTACGATAAAAAATACCACGCTGGTGCAAGCAACCTCCTTCAACGTAAGCCCACATCGATAACAAAAGCCGAACCTCCTTTCGTAAAAACGAATGTGGAAATCATCGCAATTGGTGTTGGGCGTCAGGCACTTTATTTCTTTCCAGATCGCGTTCTTGTTTATGACGTAAACGGCGTTGGTGCGGTTAATTACAGTTCCCTACAAATTTCCGTTAATCCCACCAGATTTATTGAAGATGAAGGTGTTCCCAGAGATGCTGAAGTTGTTGATAGAACTTGGCGATATGTAAATAAGTCTGGTGGGCCAGATAAAAGATTTAAAGATAATAGGCAAATTCCTATTTGTCGTTATGAGCAAATCAGTTTGTCAAGCTCAACAGGTTTGAATGAGGTTTTGCAAGTTTCTCGTTGCAGTTTTGGAAATAGATTCTCTATAGCTATTACGCTGTTAGCTAAAGCTATTAAATAATAATGGTAGCTAATTTATGGCTGGTATGTGCCCAAAGCGGACATTAGTGTAGCAATCAGTTCACTGGTAGATAAATGAGTCGTTAGCCAATCTATCAAAGCTAGACAGAAAAATTCCAGAACGGGAAACGGAAGCATTCTGTTCAATAGAATTATTAGATCTATTCGAGTTTAATCGTTAACGGAATTCCTTAAAATGATAGACAACTTATCTCTAAGTAAAAACGTTCAGTTTTTTAAACTGAATAAAGCAATTACCAAAAAGTCAATTGAAGATACTTTTAAAGAAATATCTAAGGAGCGTGTTGGGAATTACCTATTAAATGATTCGAAAATAAGCCATACAACAGCATTAGGTAACAAGGTTGTATACTCAATTGTTTCATATAAGATTGAAGAAGAACCTTCGTTTTTAGCTGGAACTTCGATAAAAGAACAAAAATATGCCTATTTATTATTAATTGAATGTAATGATGCCTTGGCAATTTTGAAGAGGTTTATTGATTCACCAGAAAAACATTTTGTTTCCTTTATAGGTGAGTTCGATTATGAGAAATTTTGTCATTTTCATGGTGACAAAAAGCCTGAATATGAAAGAGTTACCATGAAGAATATGAGCATATCAAATGCCGTTATAAGATCACGATCATTAGAGGCTAAAAGCTTAAATGGCATTCTCCCATCTAATTCATCTAGTCGATCAATTCCAAGTAACTTCCGAATGAAAGTCGGAGACGATTCGTACACTCTAACTCCAAGTACTTCTAGAGTTGGTCATAGGGATAAAAAAGCATCTTTTGACGAACTAGTCGATTGGGTTATTGAGATTAAAGAGGAAATAAAAGCAACCACTAATCAAAGCGAATTTCTTCGTAATTTTGCCTCTCCAATTTGCTTGAAAGACATTATAGACTTAGGTCATAAAGTCGTTGCCATTCTCATAGATTTGACTGAACTAGAAACTAAAGTTTTGGAGGGAGTTGCAGTTTTAAGCAAGGCTGATGACAGCCAATTAAATAGCAGAGAAATTAATAAACTTTTTAATATATTAAAGTCTCCGGTAGCGGTTAATGGGAATTCAATGAAAGTTAAAGGTGCGACGCTATCCGGAAAAATTTCATTCTCAAAAAATTTAATAACAATTAGAAATGCACTGCTTGATAGCATTTCCGTAACTGAAAACGGATCTGACAGTTATACGATAGGTGGGTATATCAATAAAGAAAAGCCATTTTCTGCCGTTTTTGACTCCCCAAATTATTCATATTATTCAAAGTCATGCTTTGAAGATAAGCATTTAATAAATAATATTCAGTCGATACTTAACATATTTAATGATAGTTATAATTTTAGTGGCACGTGCAGTGAAAAAGAGAAGCCACATGCAACGAATTTAACTCGGTTTCCAATCAATTCACTATTCCGAAAGGTAGAAGACCAGTATTGCGCAGCACATAATATTATTATTTGTGATGACATGAATGATGAATGGGCCGATCATATTGCTATAGATAGCAATAGCGCCATTCCATCCATCTCTTTTATACACTCGAAATTTACCGATAAAGACACATACGGTGCCAGTGCATTTCATGATGTAGTTGCTCAAGCGTTAAAAAATATTGGCCGAACTCAGGCCGAAAAACAGCTATTTAAAAATAAATATGATAATGAATGGTGCAAAAACTATGAAAGCACGAATATTGAAAGAGTCATTGGTGCCAAGAATTGGCAAGAAATAGAAGCGGCTCTCGACACGGTAAATAAAAACCCTAATTCCATAAAAAAAATAGTGCTAGCGACTCCATTTTTGAGTAAAGCTAAGCTTGCAGCAGAATTAAATAAATTGGCTTTAGGTAAAAAATGTAAGCCACACTACGTACAGTTAATATGGCTAATAAACACGTTTATAAGTTCATGTAAAGATTTTGGTGTCCAAGCTCATATTTTGTGCAGACCATAATTCTGACACGTACCTCAATAAAGAATGTAAAAAGCAGAATAACATATAGAAATAAATGAGCTTCTTCTGGCGGCTATATGATGAAATTGACCTTGTTCAAATTTCTCTGCATCCAGATCGGCTCAGTTGTAAGGGAATAGGACTTAAATGGTACAAAAAACATTTTTATTTATGATATAGATTAGTCTTAAGCAGCACGATTTGATCGATGCCGGCTTTGTTGTGAATATAGCAGACCCAATTAAACCAGAGCCAGTATTGAGAGAGTTATATGAGCGATATGGAAAAGTTACCCAAAGATGGTCGTAATCAAGAAATAGGAAGAATGGCTAAAAGAGCGCTCGGAATAAAATTGCCGAAAGCGTGGGTCGAAAAGGAACTAGATGGCGATACGGATTTCGGCATTGATTATATTATGCAATTGAAAAACGTCGATGATGATGTGTCTTTTAGCTTTTACTTTCAGCTAAAGGGAACTACAACACCTGATTACAGTGCAGATACACAATACATATCGCATGAGTTTAAGGTTTCAACCTTGAATTATTATCATCGACAAGAGCCGCTTGTTATGGTTGCGGTGGTTGACTTAAAAGAAAATGAAGATGAGCTGTGGAAATGCCCCATTTATTATTACTGGTTAGACGACAGCTGGTACTCAGAAAATAAGGGAAAGCTTTTAAGTCAGGCCACAATAACCGTAAAAATTCCCATTACACAAACTATTTCAAACTCTCTTGATATATTTGATTACTACTCGGATAGGATAAAGGAAAAATTTGCAGTTTCAGATTTAAAAAGTGAGATCAAGTCGAAAAGTAGAGATATAGTCCAAAGCCTCTCAAATCTTACAGAAGCCATTTCCGAAAAACCTATTTTTCTAAAGACTGTGGAAATCAATGGTGATGAACCGTGGATAGAAAATCCCAAAGGTGAATATCCAACATTATTAAAACAATGCTCTGACTTTTTAAACTCAAATTTAGTATTTAGAGCACAAGAAAAAATTGATGAAATAAAAGAAAATATAGCTACATTAAGTGCTCATGAATTAGCAGAGTTTCATTATCAGCAAGCAAATATTCTTGCGAGGCAAGGTGATGATCAAGAAGCGAATAAGAATTTTGAAGCCGCATATAAAATCTGCAATAAAGACAGGTATAAAATTGCCTTTTTTGAATCTAAGTTTCGTTTAGATCCTCTACCTTCAGAAGATGAATTAGTCGAAATAATAAAGTCTTTAAGTGCTGAGGATTATAGAAATACCATACTTAAAGCAAAGTGCCTTACTTTAATCGGAAAAAGTGATAGCGCTTTGGATATTCTTAAAGATAAGCACTCTAATCGTCCCTTGGGGCAGTTGCTGATTATGCTTATGGCTGATCGTATATTAGAGGCAAATGCCACAATTAGAAATTTTGATATTCTGTCATTGGAGAATGATAGAGAGAGATTTTTATTTCACTCTCTAGCAGCAAGACGATTTTTGGATATAGCAAGCCAGGGAAAACTTGTTGGAGAAAATATACACACCCGAGGATATGTTAATTCAGATCTAAATGAAATGAAAAATGCATTGCAACATGTCGAGAAAGCGTGGAGCTACGCTCATGAGACCGGGTACCCTAGTGATGTAACTATTCTTTTTGATTTCAGCCCTCTGATTTTTGGTTATTTTAACCGGCAAAGAGATATGTACTCTCACCTTGAAAATCTTCTCCACGAACGGCCCCTCCATGTTCCGCTTATAAAATTATACTCTCGGCTGATCTTTAATGACCAAGAATATGAGCGCACTATTGAGCTTTTAAGTAGAGTTAAATCCAAAATCGGTTTATATGAGCAAGGGATGCTTATTCTTTGCAATTATTATCTTAAACGATTTCACACAGCATTACAGTTGATTGAAGATAACTATGACGCGCTTACAGAAGATGAACCTGAAAATACCGCGCTCATATTTTGTATTGGTGCTGAATTAGCTCGCCACTCGCTCGATGACAAATTGGAGCAAAAATATATTAATGTGGTGTCTAGATTAGACACGGGTCATGCTTTTCTGGCACTTTCAAATTTTATGGATAACTGTAAAAATAATCCAGAGAATCAGGAGGAATATACCAATCAATTATATGGAAAATACATTGAATATGATAAACCAGTGATCATTGCTGAGCATCTTATCAGGTTCCTCAATCCCCGTATCTCAAAATCCGCATTACTAATGATAGAAATATCTCAACAACTCATGGCTATGTATGAGCTTAAAGAGATGGAATATTTTAAGTTGGCCGAAGCCTATATAACCGCATCAAATTTTGATGAAGCAATCAAAATCGCAGAGCAGCATATAGAGAGGGGGAATTTCCATCCACACTGGAACCTGGTCAAAGCCAGTTGTTTACAAAACAAAGGCAAGCCCGGATTAGCGCATCAACAGATTGTTGAATCATTAGAGCAAAATAGAAACTCAATTGATTATCTAAAGCAATATGTTAATTTGTCATTACAATTTGGTCTTTCTGACGAAGTTGAAGAGGTATTAGTCAGCTTATTTGAAAACACAGAAGATAGAGATGAAAAGCTTCGATTTTTATCGATCCTAATATCAATTTACTCCACAAAGTCTGGCAATGAGGAAAAGTTAACGAAGGCTGTGATGCGGTTTGGTCGTTTAGTGAATAAAGAAAATGGCGATGAGGAGGCTCAGTTTTTAATTTACTTTTTGATGCTTCAGGGAGATCAAGATCCCGTCCACGTGAAAAGCTTTCAGCAGAGACTGTCGGACTATTCGACAAATTTTCCAAATTCTCAAGTTTTGAGACAAGGAACACTTGATTTAGATAACGGACCAGAGAAGTTAATCAATTCGCTGAATCAGCTGATAGGGATCACCCCAGAACAAATAAGGAAATGGGAAAATAACCGAAATCAAATAAGAAGTGGCAGGCTTCCGGTTCCGTTTGTCATGCTTGACAGGTTTCTAAGAGATACTAGAGATTTGTTTACTACATGGGTACTGTCGAAAAAATCTCGTGAAGAAGAAATTGAGTTGAAATTGATTCAATCTCCACAATTGGATCAAGCTGAATGCGACAAAGTTTTATCAAATATCAAAACTCTGGTTATCGAGGATACATCTCTACTAATTTTGAACGATATTGGATTGCTCGACAAGCTGATGCAAGAAGTGAATGAGATAGCTCTTCTCGAAACAAGTTTTGAGAGAATTGCTAATAGCATCCATCCAATAGGAGGGACTGTTTACAATTTAATCCCGCAGCAGTTGCTCCATATTATCAATAGCCATAAAGAAAAATTAAAAATTCTTCCTGAGGGCGATAACAATGGTTTCGATGCTATAAGAGATGAATTGATAATTGGCTCATCAGCCTTGCTAACCGATGATCTTCGTTTCATGAGGTTCACAGTCAGAAACGATACTTCGCTACCTGTCCTGAACAGCTTCAATATAGTTGAATACCTTTTTAATAGAGGTACTATTTCAACTACAGAAAAGTTCACATATATGGTTAGAATATGTGCTCTCGGTATTCACCAACCAAATATGAGCATTAGGTTACTAGCTGAGTCTCTAAACTTCTATGTTCAATCAGGCGATGAAAAAGATTATTCCAATACTGATTTCAAGATAATATTTGATAAAGTCTTTTCATCTCTTCGGTTAGATAACAATGTCATAAACGTATTTTTAGACATGATTCTTTGTGCAACACGAAATACGGAATTTCCGTTAACATCCGAGGTTTTGCTTCCGCTATTTAATGGTTTTCTTATTCGCCATCAATTTTCAACGATGGAATCATTTATTACGTTTTGGTTTATCTTTCAAAGCGTAGGTACACCTGTGAAAATTGAGTCTAAACTTATTGAGTCGAGCGCAGATCATGTAAAATTATGGGACATTTATGTAAAAATGAATATCACGTTAATTAACAAACAGGTTTTCACTCAAGATTTATTAGTTAGAATAGTTATGCAGATATTTGCGCTGGATGAGGACATAAGAACAATTGCTTTTGAAAGTATTAAGAGTTGCTTTATCCCTTTAACCCAAGAATCGCAATCGTTTATTAATTTGTATAACCAGGCCGCGATAAGTCATCGATTTAATCAACAGCGAATCTAATTCACAGGCAGTCGCTCTAAACAGATATTTTGGTTTGATGAGTCGGCTTGTTCTCTAAGTCTGCTATTGGCCGAACTGCGACTGGAAGAGTTGGTTCAATTGTTTGTCTTCTCTAGAAATAGAGAGTTACAGTATAGTTTCCCAAATATCAACGAATCTGGTTCTTGAATTTCGCATTTGATTGGGTGAGCCAATATTTAAAGAGGTGCTTATGTCAAAAGTAAGTTCCAAAAGGCAAGTTACATTGCCTATCGATTTGTGTGTCTTGGCAGGTATTGAGCCCGGCGATGAAGTGTCAGTCTTTGTTGATCGACGGGGCATTATTTCTGTTGTGAAAA
Organism: Cellvibrionaceae bacterium; assembly: GCA_021151825.1. Classification (GTDB taxonomy): domain Bacteria; phylum Pseudomonadota; class Gammaproteobacteria; order Pseudomonadales; family Cellvibrionaceae; genus Cellvibrio. Next base: position 191,516 of record JAGKWQ010000001.1, on the reverse strand, counting down.
AAACCGTTGGCTCGTCCAAAGGATTTTTAAGGGGCGCGCGGAAGATTAACAACATGAGTGATGAAAACTCACTGGCGAGTGTTATGCATCATCCAACGCGCTAGATATTGATGTGTTGCGCTGACCTACTGAATTCGCATCCGTTAACGGATTTATCGCCTGACAGATTCAGAGTGATAAATATCCTTCTAGAGTGGGGCAAAAATAATTGTAAAACCGCAGCGGATAAAATCTAGTTTGTGGCTTTCAAATTAGATAATAGATATTCCCGTATCGTGAATAGTGAGGAGCACCTAATGCAGCAGTATAGTCCACCGCACCCCGGCGCCTTTATAAGACGAGTATATTTAGAGTCTAACGCATTAAGTTCATGCGAGATTGCCACCAGGCTGCAGGTAAATCCCAGTACATTTAACCGCTTGGTAAATGGGAAGGCTGGAGTTTCTCCCCTTATGGCTTTGAAACTTTCAAAAGTATTAGGGCGTAGTCCTGAGAGCTGGCTTGCAATGCAACGCAATTTTGATTTGTGGGAGGTAAAATTAAAAACAGATTTATCAGGTTGCGAGTCAATAAAGTTCTAAAATTGCTCACGAAGGAAAGTGTCCACAATGCTTAATTTTCAAGCTATTTGAGATGGATTTGTTTTTAAAGGAAATTTTTTAACGAAGAAAAGCAAAGAAGGGAGTTAAATCACTTTCTAACAATTTGAAGCATAAAATGTCAGCTTCAAATTGTTAGCATAAAGTGTCATTTTCAGACATTTTATGGGTGACCCGACACTTCCGTAACGGGGCTTTTATATTTGGTGCCCAGAAGAGGACTTGAACCTCCACGACTCGCGTCACCAACACCTGAAGCTGGCGTGTCTACCAATTTCACCATCTGGGCATACTCAGCAAGCTGAGGCCGCGCACTATAAATATCGGCCTTGAGGCTGTCAACAGGGTTTTCAGTTTTATTTGTAGGTTTGTCATCATTGCTGCCCTATAATCCGTCTATATACCTCTGGATAGTTTGAAAACTACCAATATTGCTCACAGGATGCCCAATTGACTAAACGTAAGAATTCCAGCCGCGACCCTTTTGCTGCCCGTGAGGCGGAAAAGTATGAAAACCCCATCCCCAGCCGCGAATATATCCTCGATTTACTCGATAGCGCCGACCAGCCAGTCACCCATGAACAAATGTGCGTAATGCTGAAACTGACCGATGAGGATCAGGTTGAGGCATTGCGCCGTCGGTTGATTGCTATGGCACGCGATGGGCAACTGATTAGCAACCGCCGCGATGCCTATGTGCGCCTGGACAAGATTGATGTGGTACGCGGGCGGGTGCAGGGGCATCGCGATGGTTACGGGTTTGTGATTCGCGCTGATGGGGAGGAGGACATCTACCTCCATAACCGCCAGATGCGCAAAGTGTTTGATGGCGATGAAGTGCTGGTGCGCCTTTCCGGTGAGCAATATCGCGGGAAGGAAGAGGGCGCAATTATTGAAGTGCTGATGCGCAATACTACCCAATTGGCGGGGCGGTTCTTTAATGAAGAAGGTGTGCAGTTTGTGCGCCCGGAAAATCCGCGTATTACCCACGACATTATGATTCCGTTTGGTGCTTACGGCGGCGCCAAGCACGGGCAAATCGTGGTGACGGAAATTACTTCCCAGCCTGATAAAAACCGTTTGCCTACGGGCCGCGTCATCCAGGTATTGGGCGACCATATGGCGCCGGGGATGGAGATCGAGCTGGCAATTCAGGCCCACGGTATTCCCAGTGTATGGCCGGTGGATGTGCTCGCTGAAGCGGCATTGATATCACCAACGGTGGAAGAAAAAGACAAGCAACATCGCGTGGATGTTCGCAACTTGCCATTCGTAACTATTGATGGTGAAGACGCGCGCGATTTTGACGATGCGGTATTGTGTGAGCGCCGCAAAGGCGGATGGCGTTTGTATGTGGCGATTGCGGATGTATCGCATTATGTGCAAGTGGAATCGCCGCTGGATGTGGAAGCGCGTGCGCGCGGTAACTCGGTGTACTTCCCCGATTATGTAGTGCCCATGTTGCCGGAAGCATTGTCTAATGGTTTGTGCTCGTTGAACCCGCATGTGGATCGCTTGTGCATGGTGTGTGAGATGAACATCAGCGATTCAGGTCGCATCACTGGCTATCAATTTTATGAAGGCGTGATGCATTCCCACGCGCGCCTGACTTACACCAAAGTAGGTGAAATTCTTACTGGTGAAGGTGAAGCGCACGACGCATTACGCAAAGAATATAAAGCTGTTGTTCCGCAACTGGAATTGCTGCACAAGTTGTATCAATGTTTACGTGTTGCGCGCGATGAGCGTGGTGCAATTGATTTTGAAACCGTGGAAACGCGTATTCAATTTAATGAAGAGCGCAAAATCGAACGCATTGTTCCGATCAAACGCAATGACGCACACAAATTAATTGAAGAATGTATGTTGTGTGCAAATGTGTGTGCGGCGAAATTTATTGAGAAGCACGATTTAATCGGTTTGTACCGCGTACATGAAGGCCCGACTGAAGCAAAGCTCACCAACTTGCGTGCGTATCTTTCTGAGTTGGGTTTAGGCCTTGCTGGCGGTGATCGTCCAACGCCGGGCGACTATCAACAATTATTGCAAATGATCCAGGGCCGTAGCGATGGTCATTTAATCCAGACCGTGATGCTGCGCAGTTTGCGTCAGGCGATGTATCAAGTAGAGAATCATGGCCACTTCGGTTTGGGTTATGAAGCTTATACACATTTCACCTCGCCGATTCGCCGTTATCCGGATTTGCTGGTTCATCGTGCGATTCGTGCAATTGTACGCAGCGATTTACCGACGACCCATGTGCGTCGTGTTGACAGCGCCAAGCCGATTCCGCGCCGCAAAATTTATCCGTACTCTGCCAGCGATATGCTGGTTTTCGGCGAACAATGTTCGCGCACTGAACGTCGCGCCGATGAAGCAACACGCGATGTAGTGAGTTGGTTGAAGTGTGAATACCTGCGCGATCAAGTCGGCGCTGTTTACGATGGGCACGTCAGTGCAGTTACCGGTTTTGGTTTGTTCGTTGAATTAAATGAGTTGTATATCGAGGGTTTAATTCACATCACTTCCTTGCCGCACGATTACTATCGCTTTGATGCCGCGCAACAGCGTTTGGTGGGCGAGCGTACGCGCAAAGTGTTTGGCTTGGGTGATGAGTTGGTGGTACGCGTTGTGCGTGTGGATCTGGATAATCGCAAAATCGATTTTGAATTGGAATCGGCGAATGCGATTCGTCGCCCCAAATCCAGCGTTAAACCGAAAGTAGCTAAACGCGATGCATCCAAAGCCAAAAAAGGTGCCGACTCTTTGTTAGAAAAATCGCTATCCGCTGTTGAAAAATTGACGACTGGTGCGAGGAAAGTGGTAGCAGATGCGGTAGAAAAATTTGCTGGAAAATCGGCTAAGCAATCTGCAGCTAAACCCTCTGCACCTAAACAACCATCTGCTAAACCATTGGCAACTAAAAAGACAGCTGGAAAAACAGTTGCCAGTAAAGCCGGAGCGAGCAACGCTGTTAGTAAAAAAATGGTTGATAGCACAAGCTCCAAACCAAAAGCGGCCAGTAAAAAAGGCCCCGGTAAAAAATCCAATGCGAAGTCATCGGCGGGTAACTTTTCACTGGATAATATTCCGGACAACAACAGTGTTGGTGGTAAATCGGCTGGTAAAAAACCGGCGGGCAAACAAGGCAATGTAAAAGTATCTGTTGCGAAGCCGTTGGCTAAAGCACCAACCAACGTTGCAGAGAAAGCTGCCGCGATAAAACCTGCGGCGAAGGCGAAAAAAGTTGCAGATACCAACGCGCCCGTAACCAAAAATGTTGCAGGAGCTGGTAGTAACAATGCGGCTAAAAATACCGCTGGTAATGCTGCCGATAAAAAGGCAGCAACTAAAGCCACCACGACAAAAAATACAGCAGCAAAAAATACGCTCTCTAAAAATACAGTTGCGAAAAAACCAACGGCAAAAACCGCAGTAGTGAATGCTGCGAACAAGCAATCTACATCTACCAGTGAGGTGGAGCATGGCCGTAAGAATGCGAAGGTTTCAGGCGCAGCAGCGTCAGCACCAGCTAAATCGCCAGCGCCAAAGGCAGCAAAGGGCAGCCCTGTCGCTAAACCTGCGGCGCCAGCTGCTAAAAGACCGGTGGTTAAGGCTAAGAAGAAGGATTAACCGCTGGTTGCAAGGTGAGGGGTTTGTTCTAGACGAAAACCTGCACCGTGAAATTTATATAGTGAAAGACAGGGAGGTGCGCGAACGTGAAACGCGCATCTCCGGGCGTTAGTTTTTTAAAGTATTGTTCAGATTTTTTAGGAAAGTGTTTTGAAACGCGAAATTATTTATGGCTTGCACGCGGTGCAGGCATTGTTAAAAAGTGCGCCCCAGCGGGTAATTGAAATTTATCTGCTGCAAGGCCGTAATGATCAACGTTTGCAAAAAATTGTGAATGCGGCGGAGATTAATGGCATTCATTGCCAGCAAGTGGGGCGCGCTAAACTGGATGATTTGGTAAGCGATGAGAATCACCAGGGCGTGATTGCGATTTGCACGCCCGGTGAAACCTACGACGAAACCTGGTTGTTCCAGTTTTTGGAAAATTTACGTGAACCAGCATTTTTATTAATTCTGGACGGCGTGACTGATCCGCATAACCTTGGCGCGTGTATGCGTTCGGCGGAAGCGGCGGGTGTGCATGCGGTTATTGCACCTAAAGATAAATCTACCGGGTTGACTCCAGTTGCGCGCAAAGTAGCTTGTGGTGCGGCAGAAGTTTTACCGTTTGTGCCAGTCACTAACCTTGCGCGTACACTGAAAAAATTGCAAGAAAAGGGGGTCTGGTTATTTGGTGCGGCAGGTGAAGCTGAGCAATCTATTTACCAATCCAACCTAACTGGTCCTGTAGGAATTTTGATGGGTGCAGAAGGCGATGGTTTGCGTCGCCTTACGCAGGATACATGCGATCACCTGATGAACATTCCCATGGCGGGTACAGTTAGCAGCCTGAATGTTTCTGTTGCTACCGGCATTTGTTTATTTGAAGCGGTGCGTCAGCGTAGTGCGAAATAATTAATCCCTCCTAATCTCCTCTGGCTGCGAGCCTCGTTCAGAGGAAGGTGTGAATACTCCCCCTCTTTGAAAAAGGGGGGCGGGGGGAGATTAGAGACACTGGCGGAGATTAAAATTATCTACCCTATCAAGACTCGTGCGGGTAGTCTCGTAACTGCCAGTGTGTAACTCTTTATTTCCCAATCGCATATTCCACAACTGCTTTTAGTTCACTCGATGAATTTTTCTTATAATGAAAAGAAAAATTCATCGAGTTGTCATGCTTTTTTCATTTCCCGATTGCCATAGCCATTACCCGGTGATATATATGGCAACGTTGTCATAAAGACTTTTATACCCACAATAATAATCAGGCTGGGAAATGCCTGTGAAAAACTAACCAGAGGGAGCTCGTAACGAGTGACCAGGACTGGTGTGTTTCCCCAAGTACGGCCCATCTATTTTGTACATTAATAAACGCAAGAAAATAGATTAGTACTGCTCCACGGGACACCCAAAAAAATCTCAAATAGAAACGATGAATCAAAAGAAATTTTTTAAATTTCTTTACGGCATCCTTTTGTCTAAAAAATACAACGAGAGTGAGGGGACTATGAAAATTAATATGGTGAGAAATATTTATTTAATGAAAACAAAAATAACGCTAGCCGCATTATGTTTGAGCGGCTTATCAACCAGCGCAATGGCAATCGATTGCTCAAGTATTCCTGCATGGAATGCGACCGCGTCTTACGGCGGCGGCAGTCAGGTAAAAGAACAGAACAATGCTTATAAAGCAAATTGGTGGTCGCAGGGACACAACCCGGTAAATTATTCCGGTCAGTGGCAAGAGTGGACACTAGTTGGTGCATGTGATGGTGCAGTATCGTCGTCATCAAAAAGTTCTGTTGCTTCATCGGTAGTTGTTAGCAGTAGCTCCAAATCGTCCAGCCCGGTTATTTCATCCAGTTCATCATCTTCAGTGGTTACCGGTAACTGTGCATCGCCACAATACGCAGCTGGAACTAATTATGCGGCAGGTGCGCTCGCGCAAAATGCGGGCAGTGAATATCGTTGCACCGTTGCGGGTTGGTGTGGCTCTACCGCGAGCTGGGCTTACGCTCCTGGTACAGGTGCTCATTGGCAGCAGGCTTGGGAGTTAGTGCGTTCGTGTGGCGCAGTATCAAGTAGCGTCGCCAGTTCATCAGTGACCACTTCGAAATCGTCCAGCAGTTCATCGGCAGTTGTTGTAAGCAGCAGTCGTTCATCATCCAGTGTTAGCGGTAATGGCCGCGTTCCTGGCGATGCAGCTGCGTTGCCAAAACATGCGCTGGTTGGTTACTGGCACAACTTTGATAACGGTAGTGGTGTGCTTCGTCTCGCGGATGTTGATGCGTCCTGGGACGTAATTGTTATCGCTTTCGTGGATGACGCGGGCAATGGCAATGTGGAATTCCGCTTGGACCCTGCATTGAACAAAGCACAATTTATCCAGGATGTTGCAGCGAAACGTGCGCAAGGTAAAAACATTGTGCTTTCTTACGGCGGTGAAAAAGGTACGGTGACATTGAATAATTCCACCAACCTTGCCAACTTTGTAAATAGCACGGCGGCAATTATTAACGAGTATGGTTTTGATGGTGTGGATATCGATTTGGAAAGTGGCGCCGGCGTAATTCACGGTGCACCGGTTATTTCCAACATGGTTTCTGCTATCAAGCAACTGGATGCGATGTATCCGGATCTGTATGTCTCTATGGCGCCCGAGCATCCTTACGTGCAAGGTGGTTATGTAGCTTACTCCGGTATCTGGGGTGCGTACTTGCCGATGATTGATCAACTGCGCAATGAACTCGATTTATTGCACGTGCAGTTGTATAACAACGGCGGCCTGGCAACGCCTTATTCTCCACAAGCGTATCAAGCCGGTACTGTGGATATGATGGTTGCATCCGCACGTATGATGATTGAAGGCTTCCCATTGGCTAACGGTACTGCCGGTCAATTCAAAGGCTTGCGTCCGGATCAGGTTGCCCTCGGTTTACCATCTGGCCCACGCGCTGCCGGTTCCGGTCAGGCAACAACTGCGGATATCAACAGAGCGGTAAGCTGCTTGGCATTGCGCACCAATTGCGGAAGCAATGTACCTCTGGCTGCTTACAGTGATTTCCGCGGAGTGATGACCTGGTCAATCAATTGGGACGTAAAAGATGGCCGTATCTTCTCGGTTCCAGTGGGTAATCATCTGAAAACCTTGCCGTAATACATTGCTAATGACGAATTAATTTCGTCGTACGCAAAGAAAAGCCTGCAGCATGCTGCAGGCTTTTTTATTGAAAAATTTTCTGGCGTAAAAATCTTCAAGCCGGGCCTGAAAATTATTTTTTATGTTTCCATAGTGCCCTTGATTTCGAGAATTCCAAAAAACCTTATTTACTCTCAATTGTTGCAGGTAAAGCTTTTTATTTTCCCGCCAAAAATTTTATCTATAAATAGCCAAGAGCATCAGTATGTCTCCCGAGGTTGCTGTGATTAAGCATTACCAGATTGTTTCCTGTTTGGGGCAGGGTGGTTTTGGTAAAGTTTTTGAAGCCTGGGATAGCAAGTTGCAACGGAGTGTGGCCATCAAGTGTTTGAATGCGGATGGAGTGCTATCGCCAGCAACGGATTTATTACGTGAAGCGCGTATGGCTGCTTCACTCAGTCATCCGGCATTTGTAAAAATCCACGCATTGGAAGATGACGATAATAGCCTCGCTATTGTAATGGAATTGATAAAAGGTGAAACACTGAAACAAGTAATCACCAGCGATCAACCCGACATTACGCAATCCATAAAAATAATTCGCCAGATCGCCGGGGCAATGCAGCAAGCCCATGACTTCGGTTTGACCCACGGCGATTTAAAACCATCCAATATTATGCTGGAGCCTTCCGGTGTGATTCGCATTCTGGATTTTGGCTTGGCCAGCAAGGCCGACACACAAGCAACAACTTCCATGTTGCAACAAGATCCCCAGGGCACCATTGCCTATATGGCGCCGGAGCGTTTGCTCGGTGCGCCACTTGCATCCTCCAATGATATTTACGCGCTCGGTGTTATTTTTTACGAATTACTCAATGGACAGCGCCCATTTGCTGAGTTGAGTGGCTTGGCACTCGCTGCTGCATTAGTGCAATCGTCATCAGATCAATGGAATTATTCCCGCGAATTATCCCCAACACTTATTTACTTAATTCGCCGGATGACAGCAAAGCAACCTGCGTATCGATTGCCATCAATGACGGCGCTTTTAATTGAATTGGATAATGTAGAAAATGGAATTTCCACTAAAAGTATTTCCGGTCAGCTTGATGAAGTGATTCCCGAGCAAGAAAATATTGAATCATTATACCTGCCACATCAAAAACAGCTGCGCAGCAAACAGCTAAAAAGCGCCATTTTATTCTCGGTACTAGTCATTGCCTCGGTTATTTTTGGCGGTTGGCTAACTCGTAATTATCTATGGCGTTTTGAAGCGGTTGTTCCGCGTTATTCCGAGTCACAGGAAATGAAACTGGGAATGGATGCATTGGAACAATGGGACAAGCCTGGAAGTTTGGATGCGGCGATAAAACATTTTACTAACCTCGCGGAGCAGAATCCGGAAAACGCAGCAGCGATTGCAGGGTTATCGATTGCTTATACTTTCCGTTATCAAGGTGATAAGGAGGATGAGGTTTGGTTGCAAAAGGCGGATGCAAGTGCCCAACAGGCTTTAATGCTTAATGATCAAATAGCGTTGAGTCATATTGCTCAAGGCCGGGTGCAGGATCTCCAAAGAAAGTCTGAACTGGCTTTGCAATCATTGAATAACGCCCTCAATCTTGATCCGGGAAATAAGCTGGGGTGGTATGCAAAGTCTGCAACGTTAATTGCTGCGAATCGTTTGGATGAAGCGAAAGCCTGGTTGGATTCAGGCATCAAACGTTTTCCGCAGCAGCGCATGTTCATCGATGCCTTGGGTGAAGTTTTTTTTAAACAGGGAAAATATCGAGAGGCAGAAAATGCTTTTCGTAGCAGTATAGCGATGGAGCCTGACGCTGTGATTCCCTATGCGAACCTCAATGTGGTGTTGTTACATCAGAATCGAATAGATGAGGCCCTGCAAGTTTTACAGCAGGGTTTACAAGTACATCCGAGTTTTAATCTCTACACCAACCTGGGCAATGTATTGTTTTTACAAAAAGATTATGTTGCTGCGGCTAAAGCGTTTGAACTCGCCGTATCACCTGATAAAGGAAATCCCAACTCATATGTTGGTTGGGCTAATTATGCCGATGCGTTGTTATGGATGCCGGGCCGCAGCAATGATGCTCGCAATGCGTACAAGCGAGCAAAAAAATTATTAAATATTCAACTGTTGCGTAATCAAAATGATGCAACGTTGATTTCTCGAATGGGATTATATTCTGCAAGAACAGGTGAAAAAACTGATGCAATAAATTTCAGCACACGTGCAGTTGAATTGGAGCCTGATAACCCTGCGATTCGCTTTCGTGCGGGTTTGGCTTTTGAATTGCTTGGGGAAAGACAGCGTGCGTTGAGTGAAATTACCAAGGCAAAAGCAATTGGGTACCCGATAAACCTTATTGAATCTGAACCCGATCTGGTCGCATTGCGACGCGACGCAGCTTATCAATAGTTTTTATTCATGGAGTTGATTTATGAAAAAAAAGTACATTTTTACCATTAGCCTGCATACCGAAGATCCTACGCCTTCCTACCAGGTGACACGAACACTGGAAGGGCAAGGAAAACATTTTCGATTGCCATCACACAAGATGCCGCTGGCGTTTGAGAAGGGCGATACTCTAGGATTCAAGATTGATGGCCGGGATATATGGAATTGCACCCTGTATTTTAAGCCCCTGAACTTTAAAAGCCTGAAAATACCCTTTAGAGCCTGCTCCTCTGTTGGCGAAGACGTTGATGGTTTTTCTGATAGATGGCAAATACATCTATGGAAAAAGGGAGAGAAGAAAGTGGACCATATTGAAATTATTGAATCCAATGGCGTTTGGGATTTTACAATAGCCGGCACATTTGAGGCGAATATTGTCGGGGATGGCGATGACACTGGGCAACCAAAAGGAAAAGTAAAAGGTAAACAAAAATTTAAAAACGTTAGAGTTTTGATGCCGTTTATTGTTGATCCGGAATGTGTTGTTGGTGAAAGAGATAGCTAACAATATTCTTCATTGCATCACACCTCTCTTGCCTCTCCCGCTTACCCTGATATTTAATCGAATTACCACTGCCTTGCAAGGCAGTGGTAATTATTTTTTATAACGCTATTTTTAAACTATCTATTAGAAGAAAAAATACATGTAAATAGTATGTTTACATGTAAATAACAGCTGTTTTTTTTAGGCGGGTTGTAAGGTTTTATATTTTTTCTGTTAAAAACCTGGATTTCTGGTGTTGGCACATCATGTGCAATGCATACGTTATTAGTTTGCATAACGCAAAACTGTGTTGTTACCTGGTGAGTTTCGACATATTTTATCAACACCACTAAGAAAGGAAATTATCATGACTAAAAATATCGATCGTCTAGACAATCCCTCAACTGAAGCTGAGCGCTTATTGGCTAATCCAGGGCTTTTCAATGCTGCCTCTACTGCCGAAGTTGCAAACTATAACGTTTCGCTAAAAAATAACGGTGGCTTTTTTGAATTGCATTGGAGTGCATCAATAATAGGTTCATACGATTGGATTGGATTGTTCCCTAATAGTACCGTACCTAATAGCGAATATATCGGTGGAAACAACTGGCAGTGGGCAAGTAGAGGGACAAGCTACAAGACCAGCACCCCCGTACAGGGAGTTGATTACGAAGTACGGTATTTAATATGGAATGTGAAGGGTTATTATCAAGATGTTGCGCGCGCAAAACTGAGCTAACAGTTTTTCAAGCCACCTCCCGGAGGAGGTGGCGGTTTTTTTGGATGAAACAATTGTGACGATGGAGATTGAAAAGCAATTTAAACTATATTTTCGTTTCCTAACGCTAGTCCACGTAAATGCCGCCGCAATGCTTCCGCAGGTGTTTTTAATAATGAAGCGCAGGCTTCAATATCATTATTGGTGGTTTTCCATGCTTGCTGAATTTCATCGTAAGGAATTATTTCTACACGGCGAACCTTCGAATTAGCCTCTATCAATTTATACATTGATGGCCGCGATATCCCCAAAGCTTGTGCTGCACTTTGTATATTCCATTCGTTTTGGTCCAACGCTATTAATACATCATCCTCGCTTAATTCAGTCAATTTTTTGCGCGTTTGTTTTTCTGTAGGTGATGCAGTTGTTGGTGTGTATGAGTGAGTTGGTTCTGCACTGTAAGTAATACGTTGCGGTGGCGTATCGACGAGTGAGGCAAAGGTGATGGGGGTATGATTGGCCATGCCGAGTAAAACGCGTTTCAAAAAATGACGCAGCTGCCGGACATTACCTGGCCAATCATAAGTCGCCAATTGCGTGAGCAACGTAAACGACAAATTTTTATCGGCGATGTTTTCCAATGATGGCGATTGCATTAAATGAATAATTAATACGCCGAGATCTTCACGGCGATTGCGTAGCGGTGGCAAATTAATTACGAAGCTTTCCAATCGGCGTAACAGCGCGGGATTAAATCCACCGCCATATAAATCCTGATCGGTTGCGGCGATGATACGCGCACTGGTGGTGAGATCTTTGGTGGATCCTAAAGGGCGATAGTCGCCGGTTTCAAGCACACGCAATAACATGGGCTGAACATTGGCAGGAGTATTGCCAACTTCATCCAGAAATAATGTAGTGCCTTCAGCTTCCTGGAAAAAACCATTGCGTGCGGTTTGCGCGCCGGTATAAGCACCTTTGGCCGCACCGAATAAATCGGCTGCTGCCAGGTCTTCATTGAGTGCCGCCATATTCACACTGACTAGTGGTTTTTGTTTATGCAGACTCAATGAATGAATTGCCTGAGCCACAACTTCCTTTCCCGTTCCGGTTTCACCCAGTAACAATATTGCGCTATCGGTTGGTGCTACCTGGCGAATCAAGTCGCGGATTTTTTGGATGCTGCTACTTACCCCGATTAAGCCATCGATTGCATTGCTTTGAGGGAGTGCGGTTAGCCAATGCAAACACAGTAAAACCGCACGGCCGAGGCCGATAATGGTACCGGTGCTGATTTGCTCGGGCGATAGCTGGTGACTGCCGTGGATTTCCCGGCCATCCAGTTCTACTGACATACGGCTGGTCGGTACATTGATAGTAACGCCGCCTTCGGTACTGACAAAAAGTTCTACCGGGCTTCGGGATATGCCCGCATGCCCTAACGGCAACCCGTTTTGCTCAGCTTTGCAAAATGTTGGTTGATAGCGGCTGAGGTGAAGGTTTTGGCCGGCAATGATGGCCTGATCGCCAATACGCTCCCAGTCCGGGTGCCAGATAATGGTGAGGCAGGGTAATGGATTATCCTCCTGCAGGACGCGCGTGATTGGGGAGGTAAGGGTGAGGTCATCATCAGTCATGGCACTTCCTTGGGGTGAAAATCAAATGCTAACAGTTTACCCGAGGTCGCCTTCCGGCGAGAGTAGTGTTGAAATGCAGGTGAATGACTGGCAGGCAGGTCATTCTGAAAAAACTGCCGTGCACTCCCGCTGGCGTTTTTTATTGATGATTCCCTCTGCTATCCTTGTCGCAGATCCTCGCTTGATCACTAGCATGCAGATGCCTGACCATTTGTATTACATAATAGCTATAACCGGGAACCCGATATGTTTGCCAATTTACGAATCCTTACTTCGCTGCTGGTCGTGGCCAGTGCTTTAATACTTTCCGCATGTGCGCCGGAGGTTGGCAGCCCTGAATGGTGTAAATCGGTAGAAGAAAAACCCAAAGGTGATCTTACTCTTAATGAAGCGAAAGATTACGCCAAGCACTGCGTGTTTAAATAAAAACGAAACTCAACCAAGCGAAAAAACTCCATACGCTATCTTTGCTATCCACCATTTTCTATGGCGGTACCAGATGGCGTTGCTATTATGAAGTAGCATTGCTACAGAGAAAGGTCTAATGAAAACCAACTTTCTAAACATCCATGACCTGGTGTTAGTGCTCACCGCAGTGGAGTGCGGTGTACTGGCGGTCTTGTTAAATTTATTACCGGCAAAACATATTCAACCGCGCAGGATTTTGTCCGGATTTTTTGTGCTTATCGCGCTGGTGCTTACCACTACCTTAATTGTCTGGAATGGCGATTTAAAAACAGCGGCGATTAACCAGGCTCCTTTTATTGTCAGTATTCTTGCCGCCTGTTTATTGTTGCAGGGGCCGGTACTTTATTTTTATTTGCGTTCGCTCTCGCAGGAAATTAAATTGCTGCGTTGGCGCAACCTCATTCACTTATTACCCGCTGTCGTTGCTGCCGTGTTGTTGGTCGTATTTGGTATTGATAGCCTGGAGTGGCAGCCGACGACTGAATTAACCGGTGCAGAAAATGCCGTAGTGTCATTTCTTTGGGCATTAGTGAAACTATCGCCACTGGGTTACATCATCGCCTGTGTGATTGCAGAATATAAATTGCGTGAAAACTTGCGCGAACTTTATTCTGATATTTCCATGTCTGAGCTGAAGCTGGCTGATGCGGTATTGGCTGGTTTTTGCATCCACTGGTTGTGGTCGCTGCTGGCTTATTTGCTGGAAGGATTGGTCAGTGCTTCTGTGAGTGATAGTCTCGGTATTATTGATAATTATCTCACTGTTATTCTGGTTAATGGCTTATTTGTTTTTGGCTTGATCAATACTCGCCAGTTGCTGAATGTGCAGGCAATTCCGGCAGCTAAACCTGTACAGCCCAGCAAAATGGATCACAAGGTAACGGTGATTGAAAAGGCGATCCATGAAAATAAGTTGTATCTGGAAAGCAATATCAACCTGGAGCGGTTTTCAGAGCAAATAGGGTTAAAGCCGCGCGATGTCTCTGCGATTTTAAAGATGCATTACCAGAGTAATTTTTTTGAGTTTATTAATCGTTATCGTGTGGAAGAGGCAAAACGTTTGCTGCTTGCTCCGGAATTTAAAGATGAAACTATTCTGGAGATTATTTATAAATCCGGATTTAACAGCCCTTCAGCATTCCACCGGTTTTTCAAGCGTATGGTAGGTATTACTCCTACGGAGTTTCGGCAGGGGGGCAATAACATTAATTAAACGGGATTGGCAATTTCAATGCTATCGATCCAAATAAAAGCCCCGCAGGCTATTCAACCTGGCGGGGCTTTTATTTGAAATCGATAGTCTTTTAGAATTACCTTAAGGCAGGGCTACCGCTTTAAAGCGTGCTAATACCAAACCTTTTTCATTGCGTAACTCCAGTTGGTCAGCATGCACTTTAAAGGTGGTGATTTCTTCTAATGATTTCTTGAAATCGTGGGCGTGTTCACCGCCTTCTGCACAAGCCATCATCGTGGAGGCAACCTGGCTGAGTGTAAGTTTTTCTCCTTCCAGTTTGTAATTCCCCATGATGCTGTTACAGCCATCTGACCCACTAATACGATTATCCGCATTAAAAATAATATGCGGTTCACGCTCTTTTTCACCAACAATAATCTCGGCATCTTTCAGTGCAATGAGCTTCCAATATGTATTCAGGAACTCGCTTGTAGCGGTTGATGTACTTTCCTGTGTTGCGGCAATGTTGTCTTCTTGCTCAGCCATGGTACTTTCGATGACTTCAGCAGCTGTAGTCGCTGAGCTTGTTGATATTACACTGGTGGCGGTACTAGTGTTGGTGTAAGAGGGGGGGGTATTTTCCTCTTTGGAACAGGCTGTATTGAGAAAGGCAAGTGTTGCTAAAACGCTGATAATTTTTGTGTTCATAGTTGAACTCTCTAATCGCATAGTAAAAATTAAAAAATCTGGCTAAAGGGTTTTCTGCCAATAGCCTACATCCACCCAGCGGCCAAATTTAAAACCTACCTCGCGAAAGTGCGCTACCTGTCGAAAGCCGAATTGCTTGTGAATTTTTTCACTGGCGAGGTTTGGAATCGTAATGCAAGCTAACAATACATGGATGCCATTTTTCGCTAATTGTTCAATTAGTACTTTATATAATGCACCACCAATTCCCTTGCCGCAGTGTTCGGGATGCAAATATACCGTGATTTCGGCGGTATATTTGTAAGCACTGCGGTCTTTCCATGTGCTGGCATAGGCATAACCAAGCACTTTTTCATTCTCTTCATACACTAGCCAGGGAAATGATCGGGTAGTCGTGGCTATTCGTTTTTGCATGTCAACAACACTCACCGGTGTTTCCTCAAAGGTAATTGTTGTATTAGCAATATAGTGATTATAGATGTCACAGATAGCAGGGGTGTTGTGAGTGGCACAAGGTCGGATTGACATTGTTTTTTTCCTTATAAATTTAATGGCGCTGCAACAATCATCATGTAAGTATGAGTTTTTCAATACTAATTTTTAAGTATTGCCAATAATAAAATGAGAACATTCTTTAACAAAATTTACAAATAACGAGTGGTACACTTTTTCGTGGCATGCAGTTTTGTAAAAATAATAATATTGGTGCCATTTTTATTTGGCAGTAATTTTTGCATTCAATTTTTATCGTTACGCTGCAGCCATTTCAATTTGTTATCAGGGATGTATAACAATAATCCCAACTAACTTAATTACCAGGAGTTGTAATATGAAAATGGTTAAATATCTTGTATTTAAATTGATTGTGTTAATGGCAATTTTTACTAACCAGGGCCTTGCGCAAACGGCGAACAGTTACACGTTTGCTATTGTTGAAGGTTCGGTAGTGGTCACACCTGCCTGGTGCAGGATTAACCCTTGCTTACCGACCGCTGCAACGGTAACAGGCAGCTTTGTCGCACAAATTTCTGCTACTGGCGATCATATCCTGTTTCCTTCTTCCACTCTTGTAACAACGCCGGATGTTTATTTCCAATTACCGGAAGATCCCTACGACGACAGTTACGGTGTAGTGCGTGATATTGCCTTTACCTTTGACGGTGATGCTATAAAAGCCAAAGGAGTAGTGGATTCACGGGCCTTTGATGGGCCGCTGGTGGAATACCAATTTGTTGCCAGAACCACACGTTCGGAAGTGTTCACTGCACGTCCGGATTATCGCAAGTGCGCAGCACCGTTATGCGGTGGTTATTTTGTAAAACTGGTGAATAAAAAATTAACCCAATGTGCGGACGGTAGTTTGAAAGAGGAGTGTTATGTTGCATCGGTCATTTATGGCGATGGTCCGATTAACACTGGCGCACATTCATTTGCTAATAAAACCCCGCTGTTGTTGATTGGTGCAATAGTGCCAAAAGCCGATACTACCGCTGGTGTTTTGGGGTTCTTTCGTGCAAAAGATGCGTATCGTTCCGCTACGCAAAATACGGCAACCGGTAATTTTTACGGCGTCACTAATAATGGGATTTTGTGTATAACCACGCCTTGTTTTAGTTACGACGAGCAGTTGTTAAATACTGAGAACCGCATTACCAAATTGTCGGATATAAACCTGGAAATGTCCGGTGCATCGCCTGATGATATTAACTGGGCGCAGCAGCTACTTGCCAACGGCTCGCCTCTTTATGCAACTGGCAAAAATCAAAAATATCGGGGTTTCGCTGGTGTAGGTGTGCGCCTGGTGGCGCAACAATTCTATCTGCCAATCAAGCCGACGGTTGTGAAAAAATAACTGATTAGCTGATAGTAAAAAGCACCATGTAAATGGTGCTTTTTTGTTTAGGAGCCTGATGTTTTTTTGGCTTTTTTGGTTTTGGTCTTTTTCTTCAAGTTTGCTCCCAATTCCAGTTTCAACTTATTGTCTTTGTTGATTCCACCTTCACGTGCGGCGGCCATTTTTATTTGGGCGATATTAATACCTGGCACCAGGATTACGTTATCGTAAACAATTTGCGCACGCTTATTGGCAAGTTGGATCAGATCTTCTTGCGTCACCATTTCGGCAGCAACCAGCTTTTCTTTAATAGTTTTCACGTAGGTTAAGCGGTCAAGGTTTTCATTTTCATCGTCGCTGGCCTGACTTTGTGCATTCCTCTTTAACTCGGTCAAACCGGGAGATAAGCCGCTGTCTTCATAAAATTTTTCCAGGGTGGAAACGTATTTGCGTGATCCTATATTGGCATCGGCTAAACCTTTGGATAACTGCTCGCGCAATTTCGCATCAAATTTTTCTTCCTGTAAGGCAGCAGTATCAAAGGATGCGGAATAAACTCCGGGAATAGTGATTTGTAAGTCCGGACGTTTGATCAATGCCTCGCCCAGCTGTTTTACTTTCTCGCTTTGTGCGGGGGATAAATCAGTACGTCCCGCAAAAAAACTGATATAGCCAAGATCTTTATTTTGCCCGACACCAACAAGTCCGGCCAGAAAGCGGAAGGGCGCCGCCGCTACGTTGGTAATTAATTTTCTGATAGCCGAACGAACAGTTTTACTGTAATCGAATTTGGGGTCATCCACATTGCCCTCTACTGGCAGATCAGTGCGAATAACACCGTCTTTATCTTTTAATAATGCTACAGCAAGGTCGAGCGGCAAATCTACAGCGCCCGGTTGCTCAACTTTTTTACCCAAAGCAAAGTCGTGTAGCACAATATTATTTTTTCCGCGCATCCGACTTTCATTGATGTCATATTCCAGGTCGAGGTCCATTTTGCCTTTGGCGATTTCACGACCCGCGAATTTAATGGAGTAGGGTGAAAACTCGGAAATATCAATATTGTTAAAGCTGATATTCATACGTGTTTTCTGTGTGGGTTCCAACGGAAAAATTGCACCGGTCATTACCATCTCACCGTATTCACTAACCTGGCCTTCCAGTTTTACACTGGCGGGCGAATGGCTGGTGGAGTCCAATGTGGAAATACTGCCGTTAATTTTTGCTACATCGGCAGAAAATGGCAGGGGTAATGAAGCATCGGTAAATTTCCCGCTCGCGTTTTCAAAATCAATACGGCCAATCAGATAACTGAAACCATCAGATGACTTGGTGGCATCAGCGGCAGCTGCTTCCGGCGTTGCGTGCTCAGGTGTTTTAATAATTCGTGTTAATGTGTGGGTGCCGTCGGAAAAAATATTAAAATCGGCAAAGGCCTGGTCGAAGCGCATACGACCAATATTTATTTTCTGCTCTTTCAAGTCAGCAATAATACGGCTGAGTTTTAATTGTGACCAGGTGAGAATAGTGTGACCAGATGATTTTTCCTGTGCGCGGAAATTATCAATTTGGGCTGCTCCCTGAATTTTTATTACATCATCCTTTGAGGTAATGGTACCTTCTGCCGCTAACTCTCCATCCGTAATCTCTATCAGTGCATAAGGATCTACAAAGCTCTGCGCCGCTTGTGCGGGTAATTTTGCGATTTTGTAAGCACCCTCCACATTTGCTAAAGGATTCAATTGTAATTTTGCACTGGATTCAAATTGTCCCCCTTGCAACGTAAAACTTCCATTCACCTCAACATCCTGCTGTGCTTTGGTACTGAAATTATTAACGTCCAACGCAATGTTCTCGACTTCGATTTGCGAAGGAGTTGTGGTGGACTCATCAATGTAATGCAGATTTACGTGTTTCACTGACAGCAATTTGTTAACAAATTGCCAGGGCGAGCTTTCACTATTGTCCTTGTTATTTTCTACAATCAGTTGGGTGAAATTTAATTGGCCTTGCGGCGATATTTTGGCCCAGACATCGCCATCGCTTAGCTGGATTTTTTGCAAATGAAAACTAGCTTCCGGCCATTTGAGTTCGCCACCACTAAAGTGAACTTGTTTTAACGCCGCCAACGGTATTTTTTCAGGGTGCTGATTGACTTTCAGATTCTGCAAATTTGCTTCAATACCGGACAACACTATGTTCAGGTCAGACTTTTCCGGTTTATTAAGTGCGTAATGAAATTTTGCTTGCAGGTTGGTTGTGGCAATTGCCACTTTAAAATCATCTTTTAAATAATCGGCCAGCGTTGTTAAGGCGGGGCCAGCCAGTTTTACATCGCCCTGGCTCGCAAAGGGCGAAAGGCTGATATTGCCTTGCCAGCTTAATTCAACCTGTGTGTTGGTTTTGAGCAACAGGGATTGTTTACCGGTGGCATTGGGTAGTGTGCTGAATTGATTGATCTGGAATTCGATGGGGCCTAATTCGGTTTCAAACCGGCTTTTAGGAACCTGGTCAATTATTTTTAACCGGCTGATTTGTAAACGTATGTCTTCTATTTGTAAGCGTGGCAGAGCTGCAGGTGTAGCGGAGCTTTCCGTCGCGGTGGTTTTCGTTTCACTCGCGATCCAGTTGTTAACTGCGGCTGTAAAGTTGTTTGTTTTGGTGTTGATGCGTTTGAACTCACCATAAACACCAGTCAGGTAGGCTTCCTTAATAGTCCAGGTATCGCCTAGTGAATCCCACAATTGGACGTTGATAAACAGATTGTTAAACCCCAGTGGTTGCCCTAAATCCTTTCCTGAGATTTTTAAGTTATCAATATTCAGGGTAAGCGCATAAGGATTGATAGATATTCCATCTACATCCAGATTGAGTTTTAACCGTTTGACCACCAGCTCATCCAGCTGGCTTTTGATCAGCATCGGTGCGACGACGGCCAATGCCAGGTTATAGATCAGGAAAAGTCCGAGTAACCATACCCAGGGTCTACGCCAGGATAACCAGGAGAGATACTTAATCGCTGTTTCTTTCATCATGAATAAAACCGAATCTGTTTTGGGGCAGTCGTACAGCCGATACCGGAGTTCATCGGTGAACAGTATCAGACATTGCATCAATGAGTCGTAAAAACACGTGCAGGTTCCCAGTCTAGCTGTATTAATGTCATTTAACTGTTAAGTCCGGCTTTTTTGCCGATAATTTACGGTGTTGTGACCAGGAATTCATGTTGCTCAGGTCTGGATCAGGGAATGCTGCACGCTGGGTTCTGTATAGGAGATTAATGCGTATAAATTTTATAAGGAAGGTATCGGGAGGTGAACTATAGCGGCCTGTCATCGCCTAAACAGGATGATGGTAAAGATACGTCTACAAGGATTAACGAATCTAAGCATTTATAACCGTGATTGGTTTGGCTGCTTTTGAGTAAAGTAATGGTTTATTCTATTAATCAGATTAACTACCGCTCAGGATAACGAGGAACAATTATGAAAAAATATGCATTTGCACTGTCTGCGCTTTTATTGGCAGGTGCCCAGTTTGCACAGGCGGATGAATGTACTTTTGCACTTGCCAGCACCGACGCTATGCAATTTGATCAAAAGTCCATTACCGTGAATAAAACCTGTAAGACCTTCACCTTGAACCTGACCCACACTGGCAAGTTGCCCAAAAATGTAATGGGTCACAATTGGGTATTGACCAAAGCGGCTGATGCCAAGCCAGTTGCGGCTGATGGTCTTTCGGCAGGTATCGAAAACGAATACCTTAAAAAAGGTGATGAGCGTGTAATTGCCTTCACCAAAATTATCGGTGGCGGTGAAACTGCATCAGTCACTTTTCCGGTAAGCAAACTGAAAGCGGGTGAAGCTTACACCTTCTTCTGTTCATTCCCAGGCCACGTTGCCATTATGCAAGGTACACTCAGCCTCGCACCGTAATTCTTCTTACGCAACCCGCATTGCATCTAATAACGCAATGCGGGTTTGCTCTCTCACTTTCCCGCGTTGAAAATGAAATAAAAATATCAGTCAAATACCCGCTGGTATTTGCTATCCAATTCTTTGTTACGCATTCCCGAAAAACCAAAACTATTCTTTTGATAAATCCCTGTCTTTATTGCTTTGGTCTGTGGATTAAATGTATCTGGATTTAACGTAACAGAACGAATCTGCGCGAGGTAGTGTGCAATAAATATTTATGAATCAATTCAGTTTGATATCTGGCAACACACTGGAGCGAGTTCCTGGTTTGGGAAGATTCAATGCATCGCGATAAGTAAACACCATTGAAAATTTAGTGATGCTGGTAGTATTTCGCCCCGCCGCGTGAAATAAATTGCTATGAAATAACAACAAGTCCCCTTGTTTTAATGGAACTGGAATTGCTTGGTTGAGCAACGTTTTATTGCGCTCAAGATCGGTACGCAGAAATTGCAGTGCATCCAACTGTTCGCTCTCAATTTCCAATTCTTGCGAACCGGGAATTACCCATAAACAACCGTTTTCTTCCAATTCATTGCCCAGTGCTAACCATGCTGAAATTAATTGCGGACGCGCGAAATTCCAATAGCGGCTATCGCGATGCCAACCGGTACGGCTGGAATAGGCGGGTTGTTTGGTCATGATGCAGTTGTGGTGACATTGGGATAAAAACACATCGGTTCCCAATAATTGCTGCAACGGTGCGCGTAATTTTATACCGGTTGCCCAATGAGCTAATAACGGATTGCGGGCATAGGCACTCAGTAAGCGGCGCGCTGTTTTTCCGCCCTCAGCATCACGCGAGCTGGGCGCGCCGGGATATTGGGTATCCGCCTCATATTCGATAGGGCCAACCTGTTTTTGCAAATCATCCTTTACCAATTCAATAACAGACTTGCAAAACACTACTGATTCAAATTGCGGAAGAATCAGGAAGCCCTGATTGTTGAATTGTAAAATTTGTTCGGGGGAAAGCATCAGCAGCAGTCCTTGAAAGCATTGACCCAGACAGGTTGGCGGTGGTTTCAGTATAACATCATCCTAAAAAGCTGTGGCAGCGGGATTTAGTGTGAAAGTGTTACCTACAGATTTATTTATAAATGGTTATTGATCTGTATCAGTGTCTCCCCTGGGTTCTTGATAAACTTCCACAGAATTTTACATCCTATAGTCCAACCCCTTGCTTTGGTTTCAACGGCATCTTCAATAACATTAAGTGTGTTACGGTCATCGAGGTTGCTGTTAAAAACCATTGGGTTGGCGCTTGAGACATAGTGAATATAATCAAGGAAAAATTGCCTTATTATCTTTATAGTTCCGTGTTTTTTGGCTGTGCCCGAAAGTAACTTAATTATTTTTTATGAGTTCACGCAAGGCATCTATTGCAAGCTGGTGATCGATTTCCTGTGCCAGACCGGAAACGGTTACTGCGCCAATGATGCCGCTGTTTTTGATCCGTATCGGAAACGATCCACCGTGAGCGCAATATTCTTTTGGATCAATATGGGGCTGCGCTTCAAAGTCGCGGTTTTTGGATGCGTTGTATTGGCCCTGATAATAAGAACTGTGACCAAAGCGCATCACTGATTGGCGTTTGCGTTTTATCCAATCGTGATTGTCTTTATTGGTGCCTGGCATGAAGTAACTAAACAGCACATGCTCAAATGCATACACTTCAATAGCGATAGAGGCTGACAATTTATCGGCGGCAAGCTTCAGTAAATTCCCCAGCTCCCATGCCGTCTGGTTATTGAAATGTGAGAACTGGATTTCATCTTCCTGGGCCAGTAGCTCTTTTAACATGTCGTTGTTCATTATTAATACTTCGCGTGAGATTGATGGATAACAATTCCAAAACGCGAATGTACTTGAATCTTTAGCTATTGGGTAGTATCCGCCGGAGGTGTCATGGATATGAAATAATATGCTTGTCGGTTGGTAAGGGGCGGGTTGCGCAGGTTGAACTGGCGAGCTCCGCCCCTGACATTTATTTCGTTGTTGCCACGCGCACTTCATCCCCGTTGCGAATCGCATCTGGCGGAGTTGTAATAATTCTATCCGTTGCCATTATCCCCGCCGCTATCTCAACGGTTGTTCCCTCATCGCGCCCAATTTTTACCGGCTTAAGTGTAACAATATTTTTTTCATTGATAGTTGCGATTGCAGGTTTTTGGTCGCGATACAAAATCGCGCTACCGGGAATACGAATGCGATCTTTGTTGATGGCAAGTTTGAAACTGACTTGTGCATAAGCGCCGGGCATCAATTCGCCTTTGTCATTGTTGGCTTGCAGTTCGACTAATACCGAACCTGAGGCAACGTCTACGGCGTGAGCGCTGCGCGTTACAACGGCGGGAAACGTTTTATCGTTGTATTCAGGCAATACTAATTCGGCTTTCTGATCGCTTTGCATTTGCGCCGCGTAATTTTGCGGCACACGCACAAAAACGCGCATCAAGCGGGTATCGGAAATAGTGAATAATGGTTGCGCGTTTGAATTACCGGCGACAACCAATTCACCGAGTTGTGCGGAACGGCTGGTGACTTTGCCATCAAAAGGCGCGCTGAGTTTGGTAAATGATTGCAACGACTCCAAACGGTTTACATTGGCGCGCGCAGCAGCAGTTGCGGCAGTTTTTGCTTCGGCGTCGCGGCTGCGTTGTTCTACCATTTCACGCGAAATAGCGGCGCTATTTATTTTCATTAAATTGTTGGCGCGATCTGCCATACTTTGCGCGTTGTTTTGCTCGGCAAGTGCAGTGGCGTAATCGGCTTTGGCTTGCGCTAATTGATGCAATAATTCCGGTGCATCCAATATGGCTAATATCTGCCCTTTTTTAACGCTATCACCAATATCCACCAACCATTCTTTGATGTAGCCATTGGTTTGCGCATAAATGGATGCACTGTTGAGCGGTTCCAGGTTGCCAGGTAATACCAGCGCCCCCGCATCATCCGATAGCGCAGCGTTAATAACTGATACCGTTGGAATAGCAGATTGCGCCGCGATTTTTGCAAGATCTGCTGTTGCATTACTGCGCTGGAAAATTCCGAGTCCGGCGAGTACGAAACCCACTGCGCCGATAATTACACTGACTTTAATCAACTTGCGACGAAACTCGGTTGGATTTACATCCGGAATAGGAGGGTGATAATTAGACATTGTGTGGTATTAACTCCGAATTGTTTGTTGGCTCATTATCTGAACCGTTTGCTGATGTTTTTGTAGTGTGGCGATGAGCCAAACTGAACACAGCAGGAACAAAAAATAATGTGGCGATAGTGGCAGTAATTAATCCACCGATAACGGCGCGACCGAGCGGTGCATTTTGCTCCGCACCTTCACCGATGCCGAGCGCCATAGGTATCATGCCGATAATCATCGCAAGTGCAGTCATCACTACCGGGCGCAAACGAACGTAACCGGCTTCGAGCGCTGCTTGTAATGCATCGCCGGTTTCTGCCAAACGATCACGCGCAAAACTGACGAGCAGAATTGAGTTGGCGGTTGCCACACCCATACACATAATTGCACCGGTTAATGCGGGTACCGAGAGTGGTGTGAAGGAAACAAACAGTATCCATACAATGCCGGCAAGTGCAGCGGGCAACGCAGAAATAATCACCAGTGGATCTTTCCAACTTTGAAAGTTCACCACGATTAAAAAATAAATCAACACAATCGCACCGAGCAAACCATAACCTAAACCACCGAAGGCAATGTTCATGGTTTGGTATTGCCCGCGCAGGGTAACGTTGGTGCCAGTGGGGCGTTCTTTTTCCAGCTCTGCAATTACAGCATTGATATCACTTGCTACTGAACCCAGGTCGCGACCTTGTGTGGTTGCAAAAATATTGATCATCGGTTGGATATTGTATTGCGACACCACCGGCATAGTGGTGGAGCGAGTGATGCTGGCGAGGCCGCCTAAATTTTGTGTGTTATCGCTGGTGGTTGCTGCACTCGAAACCGGAATATTTTCCAGGTCGCTAATATTCGCCATTAAATATTCTGGCACCTGCGCCACTACTGGATAAGAAATACCGTTAGCGGGATTCACAAAAAATACCGGTGCGGTTTGCTGTGTGCCCGACAACGATGCTCCGAGGCTATTGGTAACATCGCGCGCGGTAATTCCGTATTGGCTAATGCGCGAACGATCAATATCAATATTTAATTGCGGTGAGCTTTCCGGTTGCTGGATGCGCGCATCAGCGACCCCGGGAATAGTGTTGATACGATGCAATAATTTTTGTGCAAAGTCGCGATTCGCTGTGAGGTTGCGTCCAGTGACTTGCACATCAATTGGCGACGGTGAACCGAAGTTTAAAATCTGGCTGGTGATATCGGCGGGTAAAAACGAAAACGCGATACCGGGAAAACGCATAGGCAATTCCTGCCGCAAGCGCGCGATATGTTCCGCGGAGCGATAACCCGGTTTGAGGCTGATCATCATGTCGCCATCTTGCGGGCTAATGGTACCGGACGTGTTGTAAATCATATTCAGCATGCTCACGGGCATGCCAATATTGTTGATGATCGAATCCAGTTCTTCTGCGGGAATCAACTCGCGTATTGAACGGCCAACCAATTCAAATTGTGCAGCGCTTTCTTCGATTTTAATTCCACTCGGCATACGTACGTGCATAAGGATACTGCCGGAATCTACCGCCGGGAAAAAGTTGCGACCTAAAAACGGCACCAGTAAAAACGATACCAACACCAGCCCCATAAACGACAGTGCAAATAATTTGCGGGTAGCGAGCACACCGGCCAGGGTTTTGGTATAGCTGTTACGCAGGGTTTCAAAGCCGTGTTCGAATTTTTTCTGGAAGCGAATGAGCGGCGCAAAAATATTTTTTCGCGTTGGCTGCGCTGATTCATGTTGGTGGTTATGGTGATGAGGTTTTAATAAGTACATCGCCATGGTTAATACTACGGTGCGCGATAACAAAAATGATGCGACCATTGCAAACACTACGGACAGCGCCATAGGCACGAACAAATAGCCGGAGATGCCCGGCAGGAAAAACATTGGCACGAACACAATGCAAATACACAACAATGCAACGAAAACTGGAATCAGAATTTCGGCAGCGCCATCCATAATGGCCTGGGTAACGGATTTTCCTTCACCTAAATGGCGCTCGATATTTTCAATCGTCACTGTCGCTTCATCAACCAGAATGCCGATTGCAATAGCGATGCCTCCTAGAGTCATGGCATTGAGGCTTTGTCCGAATGCATTGAGCACTGCGATCGCGGCAAAAATAGAGAGTGGAATTGATGCGGCAACAATTAACGTCGCACGCCATGAGCCGAGGAATAACAAAATCAGCAGCGAGATTAATGCGGCAACCAGCAGCGCTTCATGCACAACAGTCATCATCGATGCGCGCACAAATACCGATTGATCGGCAACGGGGATAGCGGTGAGTGAATCTGCCAACCCTTCAGTAATTCGGGGAAGCGCTTCTTTTACGCTTTCCACTACCGTTAATGTCGACGCTGCACCGTTTTTCAAAATCGTTAGCAACACTGAACGCGTGCCTTCTACTTGCACAATATTTTGTTGCGGACTATTGCCATCGCGCACTGAGGCAACATCGCGAATATAAATGGTCGCGCCGTTGACAACTTTGATTGGAATATTACTTAACCCCTGAATGGAATCGGGCGCGTTATTGAGTTTAACGTTGTATTGCTGAGCGCCGATTTTCATAAAACCGGCAGGGCTGATTTGATTTTGCGCTGCAATTGCTGCACTCACATCGGCCGCGGATAAACCGTAGGATTGCAATGCCACCGGATTTAAATCGATCTGTACCTGCCGCTGTTTTCCGCCGGACGGTAATGGCATTGCAACGCCAGGTAATGTGAGTAGTTGTGTACGAATTTGCGCGGTGCCCAAATCATTAAGCTGCTGCTCGCTCAAACCTTCGCCCGACAGCGCAACTTGCAGTACCGGCACTGTGGATGCATCGTAATTCACCACAAAAGGTGGTGTGATTCCCGGCGGCATACTGCGCAGCATAGTTTGCGATACGGCCGTAACTTGCGCACTCGCCGTGCGAATATCCACATTCGGTTGAAAATAAATTCGTACTATACCCATGCCAGTCATCGATTGGCTTTCGATATGTTCGATATCTGCAACGGTGGTGGTTAGCGCGCGTTGGTAAGGCGTGATAATACGATTGGCTACATCTTCCGGCGCAAGGCCATTATAGGTCCAGGCGACGGCGATGACGGGAATGCGAATTGCGGGGAAAATATCCACCGGCATACGCAGCGCGGCGAGCGTGCCAAACCCTGCAATTAATATCGCCATCACAATAAATGTGAGCGGCTTTTGCAGTGTGATACTGATTAGGCCTTTCAAGAAATCGCTCCTTTATAGAGTGGACGCTTGTGTAAAATCGACGGTTGTTTAGGTCAGGCAGTTGTGAAAAACAGATACTTGCATTAACCGGCAGGTCGGTTATCAACTCATATTAATGAGTTTTTAAATGTTACCCATCTGTGTGGGTCGAAACGCTGACGTTTCGCTGACAGGCTTGTCAGAATTATGGTGTGGATAATTTTTTTTCCGGTTTTCATCCGCCGTGATTTCCAATGAAAAACCAAAACAGTTAATACCGTTTTGACTGGTGGCAAATACATCGCCATTGTGCATCAGTGCAACAGCGCGAACGATAGATAAGCCAAGGCCGTGATGCATATCGCTGCGCGCGCGCGAAGCGTCTACGCGATAAAAGCGTTCAAACAAACGCGCAAGATGTTGCACATCAATGGGGTCACCTGCATTAGCAACACTGATAATCGCAAATCCATTTTCTTCTTTTAGATTCACAATCACTTCGGTAGAACTTTGTGCGTGGCGTGCGCTGTTGCCAAGCAAGTTAGCGAGTGCTCGGTGAAATAACCGGCGATCAATTCGTGCTTGTACATCACCTTCAATGGTGAGGACTAATGATTTTTCAACAAACGCGGGTTCGAGGTAATCCGCCGTTTTGATGGCTTCTTCGCGCAGCGATACTTCACTCAATTGTGTTGCATGTTCACCGGCTTGTGCGTGCGATAAAAACAACATGTCATTAACGATTGAGGTCATGCGCTCCAATTCTTCCAGGTTGGATTGCAGCAAATCCTCCAGCTCATGTTGCTCGCGTTGCCGCGCTAATCCCAATTGTGTTTGGCCGATTAAATTGGTGAGTGGCGTGCGCAATTCATGGGCGACATCCGCATTAAAACTTTCCAATTGATTCCAGGCAATTTCCTGCCGGTCAAGAACGCCGTTAAATGATTCGGCCAATGTTTGTAATTCTACCGGCAGGGTTTTGGTATCGAGCCGTTGGCTACGATTTCCCGGTGCGAGATTGTGCGCTTGCTGGCTGAGATGGTTGACGGGGCGCATGCCCACACGCGCCACAAAAAATCCGAGCAACGCAACAAATAATACACCGGCAATTGAGATCAAAATCATTGCGCGTGTAAACGCATCGAGCGTGCTCATATAAGGTGTGGAATCGAGTGCGGCCACATAGCGCACAGCGGGACGTTCACCATTGGCCGGAATTTCGGTGATCAGCAAATAAATCGAACAGGGTTCTTTGGGGATCCGCGAGAAGCCGTTATGGAGTTTCGTCCAGTCCACGCCTTCTAGCGGCGCCCCGCCCAATTGATAGCGCGGATCATCACTGAGTATCCAATAGTGTGTGCGGCCACCTTCAACGGTGGTCCAGTTCGTCAATTTGCTCGCGACCGTTGACCAGTCCGCAAGAGAATTGCGCGCGGCGATGTAAGGCACAAGCAGGCTGTGGCGAAACTGTAATTCCTGATGCATTTGCGTGCGCAGTGAAGCGTGCAATGAATGGCGCAGCATTAACGCGGAGACGGCGACAATGGCGACCGACGCCAGGGCAAACATCACCGCCAGGCGAATGGCAATCGAACGGCTGATTCGCAGGTTATTCATGGCCTGCGCGCGGCGCTTCCGGCCGTGCCTCCAGTACGTAGCCCATACCGCGCACAGTGTGGAGTAACTTGATGGAATAGGGGGCATCCACTTTGGAACGCAGGCGTTTAATAGCAACTTCCACGACGTTGGCGTCGCTGTCGAAATTCATATCCCAGACTTGTTCGGCGATCATCATTTTGGAGAGGATTTCTCCCTGCCGCCGCGCGAGCAGGCTGAGCAAGGCAAACTCTTTGGCGGTTAACTCCAAGCGATGGCCGGCGCGGGTAACGCGCCGCGCGAGTAAATCGAGGTGCAAATCATCGATTTGCAATTGGGTGACGTCGGCCCCGTCGCTTTGGCGGCGGCGCAGCAATGCCTGGATGCGCGCAACCAGTTCAATCAGCGAGAAGGGTTTAGGGAGGTAATCGTCGGCGCCGGAGCGCAGGCCTTTTACGCGCTCGTCGACCGAGCCACGTGCGGAGAGCATTAATACGGGTGTCTGTTTGCTTGACCGCAAGCGCTCAAGCACCGTGTAGCCATCCGTTCCGGGCAGCATTACGTCCAGAATGATCGCGTCATAGTCATGTTGTTGTGCGAGGTACAGACCGTCGACGCCGTTATCGGCAACATCGACCATAAAACCCAACTCGCTCATGGCGCGGTTGATGTAAGACGAGGTCTTTTCTTCATCCTCGACTAGGAGTAAACGCATCCTGAAAATCTCCACTGGGTGTGGTTGGCAGTTAGCGTCTTTAGTTTAACCGTCTATACCCAACATAAAACCAACATTTACCTGACATTTCTGTCAGGAAGCGTTGTTGGTGATCGTTATTGGCTATCAGAGTTGGTCGGTTTCTGATTTTACGGGAGGGACTTTGCTGAATTTTGATTTCACAGCAATCAGCAATCCTGATGCCGCAATAACAACCATCCCTACAATTCCCCAGCCATCGGGAGTGCTGTCAAAAACAATCCAGCCTAATAAGCCGGCCCACAGTAATTGCAGATAAGTCATGGGGGCTAGTACCGAGGCGGGGGCGTAGCGATAAGCGAGGGTAAATAGATAATGACCAAGACCACCGAAAGCCCCCATGCTGATAAACAGGATAATTTCCGTGGTGCTAGGCGTTATTCCTTCCCAAAACCAGGGCAGCGCGAGGCCAAACACAATAGTGCCGATCAGGGCGGTGTAAAACAGCAGGGTGATAGCGCGTTCGGTACTGGCAAGCAAGCGCGATAGTACCTGGTAGGCGGCATTTGCAACGGCGGCGCCAAGGGCAAATACGATGCCCAATGCATCCAATCCACTACCGGGGCGGGCGATTAGTAATACACCGATAAAACCGGTAATCACCGCTGCCCAACCTAGCGTGCCTATATGTTCACCCAGCAAGGAACTGGCGAAAAGCGCAATCAATGTAGGCGCGAGAAAGTTGATCGCAGTAGTTTCTGCCAATGGCATACGCTGCAATGCAAGTCCGATACAGAGTGATGCCATCGTCAGTACCGCCGCACGCAAAATAACGAGGCCAGTGCGTTGGGTCGTAATCAGTTTGCTGGAGTGGCGGGGGGCCAATATCACCAGCATTAACGCGCAATGCACTATGTAACGCATCGCCACCACGGTGGGCACGTTGTAATGGGCGGTCAGGTATTTAGTGGTGCTATCCATGCAGGCAAATAGCAGCAGCCCGGCTGCGGCGAGTAAAAAACCTTTGAGGACATTAGTGTGAAGCGGTGTTGGCTGGGAGGCGGCCGGGTCATTCATTGAGCTAATCCAATCATTTCGCCAAAACCACTTAAGCGACAGGTCTACAGCATAGATTAACCATAGTCGCTTGTGCGACCTTTCGATGTGAATAATATGACAAATTGTATGGCGAGGCTGGCCTCATGGTAGCGATGGGTATTGTGACCGTTCGTGAACTGGTTAATGTGTCAGTGGATTGGTGCGTGAATAGTCAAAAATGCATTTCTAGTTACTTAATGCTTGCTATAAAAAAGCCACTTAAAAGCTTAAGTGGCTGATAACAACGAGGGGCAATAATCATCCTCATAAAGGAGACCTTTTTATTATTAATGGTATTGCGTTAGTTTTTCAATATTTGTCTTATAAGTTGGGTTGCTTGGTAACGTTATTGCTGCCTTTTTGTAATTTTATTTAAATGTATACGTTTTCATCTATGTTTATTATTGTTTTGTAAATGGTTTCATAATGTTTTCAATTTAAAAGTTTAATTGAAATGAGTTTTTCTTTGATGGTGATTAAAATCCTAAAATTTTAAATTTTTTAGGATGGTTAATTTTTTCAAGGGATGATGAGATCGGAGTGTGCGGGAGGAGTGTGGAAAAGTGTTTTTGTAATCGATTACATGTTGTTTATAGCGGTTTTTTCGCTATTGTCAGCCGTTTTTCCGGGGGGTACATTGAACTCGGTATTGACCGAATACCATTGCCGATTTTGAGGCGCTCCTTCATGGGGGCGCCTTTTTTTTGCGTGAAATATCGCTATTTTTAGAATGACATACCGTTGTTGTTGCGCAGAAAAGACAATAAAAAAAGGGGCCAATTGGCCCCTTTTTGGTTTTGCCTGGAATTTTAAAACTTGATGGTTCCTTGAACAGCGACGCTTCTTGGGCGCTCGTAGAATGCATAGTAGCCCGAGCTGGTGCCGCTGGTCAGCGTGGTTGCTACTGGCAAGCCGTTGGCATATGACACGATTGATTCATCGGTCAGGTTTTTACCGATTAACGCCAGTTCCCATTTGTCGCCATTGCCGCTAAGTGCAATACGTGCATTGAGCTTGGTATAAGCCTCTTGCTCAAATTTGGGGTCCAGCGAAGGGGTTGTCAGGTAATCATCGCTGTAAATGACATCAAGCGTGCTAACCAGTTTTAAACCATTATCGAAGTTAATGGTGTAGTCAGCGCCCACGTTACCTTGTAATTCCGGGGTAAATTCGCGGCGTTTTCCCGTGGCATCACAGATGGCGTCACCTTCAGGGTCTGGTTGGCCAAAATAACACTGTGAGTTTTTAAAGTCGGTGTATTCAAAGTCGATGTAGGCAAATCCGCCACGGACCAGAACGCTATCGGTAGCGGCCCAGCGGCCATCTACCTCCAGGCCTTGTACTACTGCTTCACCGGCGTTAGTGACGTTAAAGCTGAGGCTGCCGTCGAATTGGCTGGTTTGCATATTCTCAAATTCGGAGCGGAAAATTGCTACGTTAAGTTCAGCACCGCCATCGGCAAATAAAAACTTGCCGCCGACTTCAAAGTTTCTGACTTTTTCCTCTTCAAATTCCCAGGTGCCTTTAATGTCCGGTACCTTTCCGGTTGGAAAGAGTGCGTTGGCGGGGATGGTTTGACCTTGAAAAATACCCCCCAATTCATCGGGTGCAGCGTTCGCCCGCACATCAAAACCGCCAGACTTAAAGCCGGTTGTGAAACTGGCGTAGAGCATGTCAGTACTGTTGATATCTTGCTGGAAGGTGATGGATGGTGTGAGCGCTGATTCATCGCGGTCGCCATTGATCGAATGCGGATCAATTTTGAACTGGCTCCAGATAAAGTTGTAAAGATCGGTCGGTGCGCCCTGAGGTAGCGTAACGCCTGTGTTGCTGATGTGATACTGGGTGCGGCTACCGTCCTTCTGTTCAGCTGTATAACGGGCACCAAGGATAAGGCGCGATACATCGGTAATATTCCAGGTTGCCTGGGCGAAAACGGCGGCAAGGTCGGTGTCCTGCTCAAAATTCCGCTCCGTTGATGCATTGCGCAATAAATTGGCTAGCGAAGCCCCTAACAGTGGAGTAAAGGCCTGGGCTACAAAGCTATCGCCCGGCACGCGAATAGAGTCATGGAAATCCAGTGAGCTACTTTGGAAGAACAGGCCGCCGAGGTAACTGACAGTTCTGTCCTCATCTGAAGCCAAGCGCAATTCCTGGCTGACCTGGCTGTAATCCTCGTCGGAAAGAATGTTAAAGCCTGGTGCGCCAGTAAAGTCGCAATCACACAATTCCTCATAGTTGTAGGCGTTGTAACCCGTCACTGAGGTGAGGGTGTGCTCGCCAAAATCCCGTTCAATAGTCAGGGTGACGTTTTCAGTATCGTTGTAGCTGTAATCCCCGTTGGATTGGCGCTTCCAGTCGTGGGTGGTATCCAGCAAATAATTTGCTTTGGTCAAGGCGGAAAGCACGTTTCTATAGGCAACCGGCGTAACCAATTTGCCAGCTCGGTCATAAACAGGGTTAGGGTTGTAGACCGCATTCACCACTTCAACATTTCGGCCATCGCTGTCAAATGAGCCGTCTTCTGCTTTCAGGGTGATATCCCATGCGTCATTAGGTTTCCATTGCAATGTAGCGCGAACTACGCGGTTTTTATCGCCAGATTCGTCGCGCTGGAGTGTTGTGTTCTCCATAAAGCCATCGATGCTGCTCTCCAGAATTGCCAGGCGACCACCAAGAGTGTCGGTAATAGGACCGGAGAGAACCAAGCGCACATCTTGCTCGCCGTGCTCTGGCTCATATAAGGCTGTGAGCTTTGCTTCGAGCTCATCGCCCGGTTTTGCAGTAGTGATACTGATTGCGCCTGCAGTAGAGTTTTTACCAAATAGAATACTTTGTGGGCCACGCAATATTTCAACGCGCTCAAGATCCAGGAAGGGCGCACGTGATAACTGGGCGCGGCCATAGTGAATGCCATCCACAAATTGGGCGGCGGATTGCTCAAAACCCTGGTTAACACCGGAGCTGATGCCGCGAATGGCGATATTGGTACCGATACCGGTTTGGGTCATATTGAAACTGGGGATGTAGTCGGCAACACGCTCAATGCTGGTGATGCCTGAACTTTCCAGTTTGTCGCTGGAAAGTGCATTAACAGAAACCGGCACATCACGCAGGTTTTGCACACGTTTTTGCGCGGTAACCAGAATTTCTTCCAGTGCCGGGGAATTATCTTGTGCAAATGCAGGAAATGATGGGGCCAGGGCAATCGCCATTGCCAGAAGTTTATGTGTGCGTACTTTCACGGGAGGATCTCCTGAACTTTTATTGTGAATGTTGGGCGTGAAGTCTATTTTCCTTATAGAGAGGCAATAAATATTCACTAATTAATAGCTTAAAGCGCAAAAAATACCAGTTCATGACGGGATTTGCTGAGCCCACGGAAAGTGCAACAGAGAGTAGACCGCCTAAATTCCAGGTGCTTCGGCAAACCGGAATCGGTAAGGGTGAAAGGGTGCGGTAAGAGCGCACCGCGCAACTGGCAACAGGCTGCGGCTAGGTAAACCCCGCTCGGAGCAAGACCAAATAGGCCCTCAATGATGCGACCCGTATCGAGGGCGGGTAGGTCGCTCGAGGCTGATGGTGACATCAGTCCCAGATGAATGATTGTCCACGACAGAACCCGGCTTACAGGCTGACTCCGATTTAATTCTGTAGTGTGTTTTTTTGCGTTGTGTATGTGGTTTCCGCGTTTTATCAAGGTCGATATAGACCGAATCCTTCTATAAATCCTGAATTTTCACTGCAAAATAATTTGAAACTTAATGTTTTACATTAGGTTTGTGTTCTATTGCATTGATTTTGTTGTTTAAGTTGGTTTTTGTGTTGCTCGATATAAGTGATTTCCCATCCTGTTTGCCGATATTTCCTGATTTTTCCCGTGAAATCGTGCGTATTTTCGCGCCGTGTTGCTTGACTTTGTACACCCCCGACTTATAGTGAGCGTCGTGGGAAAAAGTGGGTAATTGTGGATTTTTGTGGAAATTAATCCCTTCAAGTGGTGAAAAGTGTTTACAGGTAGTCATTCCATCAGCATGGACCCAAAAGGTCGCATGGCGATACCGGCGCGCATTCGCGATTCGCTGGTGGCGTCCAGTGCCGGGCGGATTTGGGTGACTGCTCATATGTATGAACGCTGTTTACTCGTCTACTCCGAGCCTGAATGGGAGCCTGTTTTGGCCAAAGTTCAGGCGTTACCTGCGGGCAATGAGCAGGTTCGCAAAATCCAGCGCCGGTTTATAGGCCAGGCGGTCAATCTGGAATTGGATGCGAATGGCCGTGTTCTTGTGCCGCCCACACTGCGCGAATTTGCGCATCTGGATAAGAAGCTGATGCTGGTTGGTTTGGGCAACAAATTAGAGCTGTGGGATGAAGACAGCTGGAATGCCCTGATGGACCAATCCGCTGACGGCGAAATGCCAGCCGAATTACAAAATCTTTCTTTCTAGGTAACTGCGTGTCTGACTCACAACATATCACCGTGCTCTTGAATGAGGCGGTAGAGGCACTGGTTACTAATACCTCCGGTTTTTATGTGGATGGCACCTTCGGGCGTGGCGGTCATAGCGGTTTGATTCTGCAATCCCTGTCGAGTGACGGGCATTTGCTGGGAATCGACAAAGACCTGGCGGCGATAGCAACAGCCAATAGCCGTTTTGGTACTGACAACCGCTTCGCCATTGCGCACGGATCATTCGCAGAGCTGGCCAGCCTCGTGGCAACTCGTGGACTTAGCGGCAAAGTAAATGGTGTTTTATTGGATTTGGGGGTGTCTTCCCCGCAATTGGATGAAGCCGAGCGCGGATTCAGCTTTATGCAGGATGGTCCGCTGGATATGCGTATGGATCAAACCCGAGGCCAAAGTGCAGCTGATTGGGTGAATACCGCCAGCGAAGACGATATCACCTGGGTCCTGAAAGAATACGGTGAAGAGCGTTTTGCCAAACGCATGGCGCGAGCGGTGATCGCTGAACGGCAGAAGCAACCATTTACGCGCACTAAACATTTGGCAGAAGTCATTAAAGAAGCCAATCCAGCCTGGGAAAAAGGTAAGCACCCGGCGACGCGCGCATTTCAGGCAATTCGTATTCAGGTGAACAACGAATTGGGTGATCTGGATTCTGTACTGGAGCAGGCGCTTGAAGTACTTGCACCGGGTGGGCGTTTGGTAGTGATCAGTTTTCACTCGTTGGAAGATCGTGTCGTTAAGCGTTTCATTCGTCGCCAGGAGCAGGGTGATCCAATACCCAAAGGCTTGCCAGTGCGCGATGACCAATTAAATAAACGTATGCGTTCGCTGGGCAAGGCAATCAAGGCGAGCGATGACGAGGTAAATGCAAATGTGCGTTCGCGCAGCGCGGTCATGCGTGTTGCGGAGAAATTGTAAATCCCGGTTTTGTTAGGCCTTAGAAAGAACACAAAAAATCAATCCGAAAAACTGATAAGCCCCAGGGATTCCATGAACAGAAGCCATCCAACACAACAAAAACCGCTATCACCCGGAGTGATCGCGGTGATTGCGTTGTTGTGGGTTGCTACTATCGCTTCTGCACTGGCTGTTGTTGCAACCACTCAAGTTGTACGTCGCGATGTAAACAGCCTTGAAACCCTTCGTCGTGAAGCTGCTCAATTGCAAGTGCAATGGGGTCAATATCTGCTCGAGCAAAGTACTTGGGCGGCCTACAGTCGCGTAGAAAATGCCGCAATTTCCGAGCTCAATATGATGGCTCCGACCCCGGAAGATATGGTGATGATTTCCGGTAATAAAATCGTCGGTGAAAAAGGCAAGGCGATTGCGCCTGCGGCAGGTGGCCAATGAAGCGCACCTCGGATCAATCACCGCGCAGCGATGTCATTCGTCCCCAGCGCAATTCCGCATTTGAGCCGCGCAGGGCTCGCCCCGCAGTGCAACCGAATCGCAAACCGTTAAAAGTGGCGCGCTGGCGTTTTTATAGCGTTGGCGTAGTACTGGTGATTCTGGTTGCCGTACTCATTATTCACGTTGCCAGCCTGCAAGTGTTGCCTAACGCCGATAAAGGTTACGAATTCCTGCAAGATCAGGGTGAGTCACGCACATTGCGTACCGAAACTATCCCTGCCTATCGCGGCGTAATTACTGATCGCAATGGCGACCCGCTCGCGGTAAGCACGCCGGTCTCTACACTCTGGGCAAATCCAAAAATTTTACTGCAAGCTCCACATCGCTGGGCAGATTTAGCGCGCGCGCTCAATACTAATAAAGCGGAATTGGAAGCCCGTCTTGCGCGCTATGGCACTAAAGAATTTATGTACTTGCAACGTCAAATGTCCCCGGATGCTGCGCAAGCTATTCTTGCGTTGGATATTCCCGGCGTCTATGAACAAGTTGAATACCATCGCTACTATCCTGCTGGTGAAGTGGCTGCACATTTGGTGGGAATGACGGATGTAGATGATCGTGGTCAGGAAGGTATGGAGCTGGCTTACGATGCATGGTTAACCGGTGAAAATGGTGGCAAAGAAGTATTAAAAGATTTGCGCGGACGCACGGTAAAAGAATTGCGTTTGGTGAAAGCGGCGCGACCGGGGCAAAACTTGACGCTGAGTATCGATTTGCGTTTGCAATATCTCGCTCATCGCGAATTAAAAAAAGCCGTTGAAGAAAGTGGGGCCGTTGCAGGCTCCATCGCCATTTTGGACGTGCTCACTGGTGAAGTGTTGGCGATATCCAATTTGCCATCTTACAACCCGAATGATCGCGCCCGCGCACGTGGCACAGGTTTGCGTAATCGTGTAATTACCGATTTGTACGAACCGGGTTCTACCGTAAAACCCTGGGTAATTCTCGCGGCGCTGGAGAGCGGAAAATTCAAACCGGAAGATGTGATTGATACCAATCCCGGTTATTTCATGGTGGGTAGTAAACCCATTAAAGATCATCGCAATTACGGTGCGATGGATCTTTCCATGGCGATTGCCAAATCTTCCAATATTGCGATGACCAAAATTTCTTTTGCCTTGGAAACCAATACTGTGCGCGATATGTTTGCGCGTCTGGGTGGAGGTCAACCGGTTGGAACAGGTTTCCCGGGGGAAGGAACTGGCAATATCCCTATTTTAAAACCGCTCCAAAAAATTGAGCGCGCCAATATTTCTTACGGCTATGCGATGACAATGACTCCGCTGCAAGTGGTGCAAGCCTACGGTGTTATTGCGTCGGGTGGTGTCAAGCGCCCGGTATCGTTGTTACGTGTTGATACTCCGCCCGAAGGCCAACGCATTGTAGAAAAACGATACACCGAGCAAGTGAAGGAGATGCTGAAGCGAGTGGTTGCCGCCGAAGGTACTGGTTCGCGTGCAAAAGCAATTTCTTATTCGGTTGCGGGCAAAACCGGTACCGCATTCAAGGCGGTAAATGGCCGCTATTCAAATTTACAAATCGCATCATTTATCGGTATGGCGCCGGTTGATAATCCGCGCATTGTTGCGATGGTTATTATCGACGAACCTAAAGGTGCCGGTGTTACGGCGAATGGTGGTTACGTTGCGGCACCGGCATTTTCCAAAGTAGCAGAAGATGCGCTACGTATGCTGCAAGTAACGCCTGACAATATCGGCAAGCCGGAAGAAACTACTCCACTGGTTGCTGAACCTGTGGACACTGCGTCGACAAAAGCTGCGGTCACCCAAATGGCGAGCAATGGGAGGTCAGGCACATAATGACTGTTTCCCATCATTTCGTTGCACTCAAAGATTTATTACCTGAAGTTGAATTGGGTAATGCTGCCAACATTGCTGTGCGTAATTTATGCCTGGACTCACGCCAATTAAAAACGGGCGATGCCTTTATTGCATTAGTGGGAATTAAAGTTGATGGCCGCGATTTTATTGCCAAAGCAATTGAATCAGGTGTTGCTGCAATTTTTGTAGAAGCCGATAAAAATTGGCAGGGCATTGATTGGCTGGGCAATGTACCGGTGATCGCCGTAGAAAATTTGCCCGAACAGGTAAGTGATATTGCCGGCCGTTTTTTTGCTGACCCGAGTAAAAAAATCCCGTTGATTGGCATTACTGGTACCAATGGCAAAACAACGTGCAGTTTGCTTGCTACGCAATTAATGGCCGGACTGCAACAAAAATCCGGCGTGGTGGGCACTATTGGTTATGGCCTGGTGGATTCAAAGTCTATTGCACCTGTGTCACAACAACTTGGCCTGCTGATCTCCACTGGTTTAACCACGCCAGATCCCATTGCATTACAACGCATACTTTTCGAGTTGGTAAACGCTGGTGCAAGTTCAATTGCGATTGAAGTGTCTTCGCACAGTTTGCAGCAACAACGTGTTGCAGGCGTGCAATTTTCCCACGCAATTTTTACCAATCTAACCCAGGATCATCTCGATTATCACGGCGATTTGGTTAGCTATGGTAACGCCAAAGCAAAACTTTTATCGATGCCTGGATTGAAAACTGCAGTAATCAATCTTGATGACGATTGGACTAAAACGCTACCTGCTAAAGCTCCTGAAAATGTAAAAGTCATTAGCTATTCCACACGCGAAAATGCTGACGTCTACGCAAAAAACATTGAACTACACGCGACAGGTACCCGTGCACAGGTTGTTACCCCGTGGGGTGAAGCGGAAATTAATTCTCCATTGTTGGGTGAATTTAATATCAGCAATTTACTGGCAGTTATTGCCTGTGTGGGCGATCAAGGTTACACCCTTGCCCAAATGCTTCCATTAATTGAAAAGCTTGAGCCAGCGCCGGGTCGTATGCAGTCGATTTCTGTCGATCAAATAACGCAGGAAATTCAAGTGATTGTGGATTACGCCCACACACCTGATGCATTGGAAAACACATTAAATGCCATTCATCAACACAAACCGGGTCGTGTCTGGACGGTATTTGGTTGTGGTGGTGATCGCGATAAAACCAAACGTCCGCAAATGGGAAAAATCGCGGAGCGTTTGAGTGACTATGTCATCGTCACTAACGACAATCCTCGCTCCGAAGAGCCATCCAGCATTGCCGCCGATATTTTGCGTGGTATGAAAAGCCCGAGCGGTTGCCTGGTGATTGCTGATCGCGCGCAAGCAATTGATTTTGCTGTCCAGCAAGCGAAAGCGGGCGATATCGTTTTAATTGCGGGCAAAGGCCACGAAGATTATCAAATCTTTGCCACGCAAACACTGCCGTTTAGCGATAGCAAGCATGCGCGTATTTCACTGCAGCGCCGCATCGCCAAACGTGAAAATCAAATTGAAGGTTCAAAAGGGGCACAGTCATGATCAAGCCTCTGTCATTAACGTGGGTTGAAGAATTTATTAAGGCACAATCATTGTTGCGTCCGGTTAGCGTGCAACGTTATGGCGATGCTGAATTTACGGCGGTTAATTCTGATACCCGCCGCTTAAGTGCAGGCGAATTGTTTGTCGCTATTCGCGGAGAGTTTTTTGATCCGCACCAATTTATCGAGCAAGCAGTTGCTAAAAAACCTTGCGCCCTGGTAGTAGAGGAATATTTTCCGGAAATTACGGTGCCGCAACTGGTGGTAGGTGATTCTGTGTTGGCCTTGGGCCAAATTGCTGCGCTCAACCGTAGTCTGTTTACTGGCAAGTTAATTGGTATTACCGGCAGCAGTGGCAAGACAACTGTGAAAACCATGGTGGCCAGTATTTTGGCTGAATGCGGTGATACCCATGCGACCAAAGGCAATCTCAATAATCACATTGGTGTGCCTGTCACGCTGTTGCAATTAACGGCGGAGCATCAATTTGCTGTAGTTGAAATGGGCGCGAGCGGCCCCGGTGAGATTGGTTATTTATGTTCGCTCGCCAAACCGCAAGTCACCATGATCAATAACGTCATGCCGGCGCATATTGAAGGCTTTGGTTCCATCGAAGGTGTTGCTAAGGCAAAAGGTGAAATTTATGAGTCGCTTGCTGTGGACGCAACAGCGGTCGTAAATCTGGACGATCAGTTTTCATCTTCATGGTTGGTGCAATTGCAGGATCGCAAAGTAGTTTCCGTTAGTTTGCAAAATAGTGATGCAAATTTCTACGCGCGAGCAATTGAATTGAGCGATGCAGAAGTCAATTTTGAATTGGTTGCATACACTAAAACGATTTCCATCGCACTGAACGCCCAAGGCGAGCACAGTGTACGTAATGCATTGATGGCAGCAGCTTGTGCTTTCGCGGCGGGCGCCAACTTGCAACAAATTCAAGCAGGGCTTGCGAATTTTGCACCCGTAGCTGGCCGTATGAGCCAGCACGTTGGTGTTAATCACGTGCACATTATTGATGACAGCTATAACGCCAATCCCGGTTCAGTGCGTGCCGCTATTGATGTGCTCGCGCAAAAAACTCTCGGTGTTTTAGTGCTGGGTGATTTGGCTGAATTGGGGCCAGGCGCAGCACAGCTCCACGGTGAACTGGGCGATTACGCGCGCAGCAAAAAACTTTCCCATATTTTTACACTCGGCAACTTAAGCCAAAACGCTAGCCAGCATTTTGGTACAGGCGCGCAGCATTTTACTGACCGCGCCAGTTTGGTTGCCCATTTGAAAACCATTGCCAGGGCCGACATGACTTTATTAATTAAAGGTTCACGCAGTTCCAACATGGATCTGGTTGTGCGTGAGCTTTGTGACTCTGCAGGAGATGCTCACTAATGCTGTACTGGTTGTCAGAATATTTACAAGAATACCTGCGCAGCTTTGCAGTGTTTCAGTATTTAACGGTGCGTGCCATTTTTGGCGTGCTGACCGCGCTCGGTTTTTCATTATTGTTAGGTCCATGGTTTATTCGTCGTCTCACCGAGTTGCGTATTGGTCAGGCCGTACGTACCGATGGCCCACAAACCCATCTTGTTAAATCCGGCACGCCTACGATGGGCGGCGCATTAATTTTGTCGGCAATTTTTGTCAGCACATTATTGTGGGCAAATTTATCCAATCGTTATGTATGGGTTGTATTAATTGTTACGGCAATTTTTGGTGCTGTGGGTTGGGTCGATGATTATCGCAAAGTGGCCAAACGTGATCCAAAAGGCTTGCCTGCGCGCTGGAAATATTTTTGGCAATCCGTAGCCGGTTTGGGCGCAGCTACTTTTTTATACATGACCGCGCAAAACCCTGCAGAGACACAATTGTTTATCCCTTTCTTTAAAAGCGTTGCGCTTGATATGGGGATTTTTTACATAGTCTTTACTTATTTTGTGATTGTTGGAACCAGTAACGCTGTGAATTTAACCGATGGCTTGGATGGCTTGGCCATTATGCCTAGCGTCATGGTGGCAGGTGCGCTGGCGTTAATTGCGTACCTCGCAGGCCATTCGCAATTTTCTGATTATTTAAATATTGCTTACATTCCCGGTGCCGGTGAACTGGTTGTGTTTTGTTGCGCATTGGTCGGTGCCGGTTTAGGTTTCTTGTGGTTTAACACATACCCCGCACAAGTGTTTATGGGAGATGTTGGTGCGCTCGCATTAGGCGCCGCACTGGGATTAATTGCCGTAATTGTTCGCCATGAATTTGTATTGTTCATTATGGGCGGCATTTTTGTATTGGAAACAGTATCGGTAATTTTGCAGGTTGCTTCGTTCAAGTTAACCGGCCGCCGCATTTTCCGTATGGCGCCTATTCATCA
This sequence comes from Cellvibrionaceae bacterium, assembly GCA_021151825.1. GTDB lineage: Bacteria > Pseudomonadota > Gammaproteobacteria > Pseudomonadales > Cellvibrionaceae > Cellvibrio. The sequence goes on along the minus strand of JAGKWQ010000001.1, from coordinate 149,301 downwards.
TCACTTTGAATTAAAGGGCTGGCCAGAGCCGCGTGTGATTGTTCGTTTCTGGATTATTACCTTGATATTGGTTCTGATTGGATTAGCAACGTTGAAACTGCGCTAATTGTTTAAAGAGCTAACTCATTAAATAGAGAGAACTTATTTGTGTCACAGATGATCGCTACCAGTAAAGTAAAAGCAGTAATCGGCACCGGTATCACCGGCTTGTCGGTTGCACGCTTTTTGGTGGCACAACAACAAGCGTTTATTTTGCTGGACACACGTACCACTCCTCCGAACCTTGAAAAAGTACAACAGGAATTTCCGGGTGTTACGGTCGAATGCGGTGAGTTGGATCCGCAAACATTATTGGCATGCGATGAAATTATCGTAAGCCCTGGTGTTGCGGTTGCAACGCCTGCTATCGAACAAGCAAAAAATGCCGGTATTCCGGTTGTGGGGGATATCGAATTATTTGTTCGCTATGCCAAAGCACCGATTGTGGCTATTACCGGTTCCAATGCTAAAAGCACCGTCACTACGTTAGTAGGTGAAATGGCAAAAGCTGCCGGTATTAATGTTGCTGTTGGCGGAAACCTTGGGACTCCTGCACTGGAATTGCTGGATGATTCCGTTGAGTTGTATGTAATGGAACTTTCCAGTTTCCAATTGGAGACAGTTACCAAACTCAATGCCAAAGTAGCGACAATTCTAAATGTCAGTGCGGATCATCTGGATCGCTACGAAAATATGCGCGCCTATATTCTCGCCAAGTTGCGCGTGTATTTTGGTGCGGAGCATATTGTTGTTAATCGTAAGGATGTTCTAACTCATCCGCCGTTAGCTGCCGGTGTGAAACCAATTTATTTCGGTGGTAATGCTGATTTTGGCAGCTTTGGATTGACCGAAGAGAATGGCGAAGAATTTCTCACAAAAAATCTGACTGCGCTAATGCCATCGCGTGAGCTAAAAATCCGTGGTCGTCACAATGTGGATAATGCATTGGCTGCTCTGGCACTTGGTGATGCAGCAGGTATTCCCATGGATGCGATGCTGACAGCGCTAAAGAGTTTTAAAGGTTTGAAGCATCGTTGTGAGTTTGTTGCAACCAAAAATGGTGTCGAGTTTTATAACGATTCCAAAGGAACCAATATTGGTTCCACATTGGCGGCCATTCATGGCTTGGCTCGCGATCCGCAACAGCTCATTGTAATTCTTGGTGGTGAAGGTAAAGGGCAGGATTTCACGGAGCTTGCGCCAGCGTTGGGTGCAATTAATAGTCAGGTAATTTTGATTGGCCGCGATGCACCAATTATCGAACAAGCTGTGGCCCGTTCAACCAAAATTACCCATGCCAGTAGCATGCAAGATGCGGTAAATAAATCATTGCAATTGGCAAATGCTGGTGATGCGGTATTACTTTCACCTGCCTGCGCCAGTTTCGATATGTTTAAAAATTACGAAGATCGCGGTGAAAAATTCTGTGCGGCTGTACAGGAGTTAATTGCATCATGATCAAAGCGGCCACTCCATTTAACCAATTGCCGTTAAGCGCGCGTATCGACTGGCCTTTGTTGTGCCTGTGGTTTGCGCTTATGTCTATTGGTTTAATTATGGTGGCGTCTGCATCAGTTTCTTTTGCTGCACTTACTTATGACGATGCCTGGTTTTTTGCCAAGCGTCACGCTGTGTATATGTTGATGGGATTGGTGCTCGCTGTTTTTGTTGTCTCTGTTCCTATGAGTGTTTGGCAGCGTTACTCCGGTCATTTTTTGTTGATCACATTATTCTTATTGGTAGTGGTGTTGATTCCGGGGATTGGTAAAAAGGTCAATGGTAGCCAGCGTTGGTTCAGTTTGGGCGTGATATCAATTCAGGTATCTGAAATTGCCAAATTTTGTGCGGTAGTTTTTTTTGCCAGTTTTTTTGCTCGTCGTTATCAAGAGTTGCATTTTGGTTGGCAGGGCTTTCTAAAACCGTTGTTGGTGGTTGGAGTTTTTGTTGGCTTGTTATTGCTTGAGCCCGACTTTGGTAGTTCAGTAGTGCTGAGTGCAACAGTATTCGCCATGATGTTTATTGCCGGCGTGCGCGTAATGCACTTCTTACTACTCATTGTTATTGGTGTTGGTGGTTTGGCTTCAGTAGCGATTTTATCCCCTTACCGTATGCAACGACTGATTACATTTTTGGACCCTTGGGCTGATCAATTTAATACTGGTTACCAGCTTACCCAATCACTGATTGGTTTTGGTCGCGGCGAATGGTTTGGTTTGGGGTTAGGTAATAGTTTGCAAAAATTATTCTTTTTACCTGAAGCGCATACCGACTTTATTTTTGCCATTATCGCCGAAGAGTTTGGTTTACTTGGCGCAGTGCTATTGCTGGGTTTATTCACTGCGTTGATTTTGCGTATTTTTAAACTGGCTAAACAAAACCTGGCAGCAGGAAAAATGTTTGCGGCGCTGGCGACATTTGGTATTGCCATACTTTTTTCATTTCAAGTTTTTATCAATATGGGCGTGTCTTCCGGTTTATTGCCCACAAAAGGTTTGACCTTGCCATTTATCAGTTATGGTGGCAGTAGTTTATTAATGTGTTGTGTGCTGATGGCATTTGTCATGCGTGTGCAATGGGAATTAGCTGTGTATGTTCCGGAAGTTCCCGAAGCAACCAAGGTTACCCGTACACGTTTAGCGGAGGCAACAACATGAGTAAGCCTCTGACTGTTTTGGTAATGGCAGGTGGTACCGGCGGACATGTATTTCCGGCGTTGGCCGTTGCCGATGAATTGCGCAAACGTGGCCACAATATTCATTGGTTGGGAACTGCACGTGGCATTGAGATGCGTTTAGTTCCCGCGGCAAATATTCCGTTGCATCTCATTAAAGTAGAAGGTGTGCGCGGGCGCGGTGTAACAGGTTTATTTAAAGCACCGTTTTTAATTAGCTATGCGTTGGGACAAGCATTGCAATTAATTCGCAAGGTGAATCCGGATGTTGTTATTGGTTTTGGCGGATTTGCATCTGGCCCGGGTGGCATGGCTGCAAAAATTTTAGGCAAGCCTCTAGTAATCCATGAGCAGAATGCTATTGCTGGAACCACTAATCGTTTATTGGCGAAAGTGGCTACTAAAGTGCTTGCTGCATTTCCAGATGCATTTAATTCGGTGCCGGAAAAATCAGTACAAGTGGTAGGCAATCCGGTACGTACTGCTATCAATGATGTGGCGGATGCGAAAACCCGCTACGGCGATCGCATCGAAAAAAATGCTCCACTGCAATTGTTGGTGCTCGGTGGCAGCCTGGGTGCAAAAGCAATTAATGAATTAGTGCCTGAAGCTCTTGCGCAATTACCTCGCGCATCACGCCCACAAGTTTGGCACCAGTCTGGCAAGAATCATGCGGATGCTACGACTGCTTTATATATGCAGCATCAGGTCAATGTCAAAGTCGATGCATTTGTTGAAGATATGTCAGCTGCGTATGCGTGGGCAGATTTAGTAATTTGTCGTGCTGGTGCGCTCACTGTCTCTGAACTAACGGCAGCGGGTGTTGCCTCTATTTTAATTCCGTTGCCTAGCGCAATTGATGATCACCAGACTTACAACGCGAAGTATTTAAGTGATGTAGGCGCAGGAGTTTCTCTGGTGCAAAAAGAATTAACGGCTGCGAAATTGGCTGCCCTGTTATTAACCGAGTTAGCTGATCGCCAACATTTATTATCGATGGCGGAAAAAGCACAGCAACTTGCGCAACCTAAAGCGGCAACGCAGGTTGCAGAAATTTGTGAGGAGGTTGTCCGTGGATAATTCTACGCAGAAATCCAACGGTCAGTTTTGTGTACCGGAAATGCGCCGTATTCGTCGCATTCATTTTATTGGTATTGGCGGCGCCGGTATGAGTGGCATCGCTGAGGTATTGTTGAACCAGGGTTATGAAATTTCCGGTTCGGATATTAAAGCATCCAGCGTTACCGAGCGTTTAAAAAATAAAGGCGCGCACATTTTTATCGGTCATATCGCCGAAAATGTTTATGGTGCGGATGTCGTAGTGAACTCCAGTGCAGTGAACGCACAAAATCCGGAAATGCTGGGCGCACGTGAAATGCGCATCCCGATTGTGCGTCGCGCAGAAATGCTGGGTGAGCTGATGCGCTACCGTCATGGCATTGCGGTGGCAGGTACTCATGGTAAAACCACGACTACCAGTTTGCTTGCATCAATTCTTGCTGCCGCAAATCTCGATCCTACATTTATTATTGGTGGCTTGGTTAATAGCACTGGTACCAATGCGCAATTGGGCGCAAGTCGTTATCTGGTTGCTGAAGCGGATGAGAGCGATGCTTCCTTTTTGCATTTGCAGCCGATGGTCGCGATTGTTACCAATATCGATGCTGACCATATGGAAACCTATGGCGGTGATTTTTCCAAACTGAAGAAAACCTTTATCGAGTTTCTGCACAACTTGCCGTTTTACGGTTTGGCAGTTTTATGCGGTGAAGATCCGGTAATTCGCGATGTGATTCCTGATGTTGCACGTCCGATTTTGACCTATGGGTTTGGTGACCACTGTGATTTCCGTGCGATCAATATCAAACAAAACAAGATGCATTCCGAGTTCGATGTGATTCGGCCTGGTTTTGATAAACCATTGCACATTCGCATCAATATTCCCGGAATTCATAATGTGCTAAATGCGACTGCAGTAATTGCAGTTGCGACGGATGAAGGCATTAGTGACGACGCAATCCAGCAAGGTTTGGAAAGTTTCCAGGGCGTCGGTCGCCGTTTTCAAGTGTATGGAAATTTCCCGATTGGTGAAGGTGATGCCATGTTGGTGGATGATTATGGTCATCACCCGCGTGAAGTGGCTGCGGTTATTAAAGCGGTGCGTGATGGTTGGCCGGAGCGTCGTTTGGTCATGATTTACCAACCGCATCGATTCACTCGTACACGCGATCTTTATGAAGATTTTGTTGAAGTGCTTTCAACTGTGGATGCATTGGTGGTGTTGGAAGTTTATAGCGCCGGTGAAGATCATATTCCCGGTGCGGATAGTCGTCATTTGTGCCGCAGCATTCGTGCGCGTGGCGCAATTGAGCCTATTTTTGTGGAAACCGTAGACGGTGTTCCCACAATTATTAAAGATTTGGTGCGCGCGGGTGACATAGTAATTACTCAAGGCGCAGGAAATGTCGGTGTGCTTTCACCGGAATTGGCAAAGCGACAATTGCGTTAATGATTGGCTAGTTGCCACAGAGGTAAATAAATGCAAGCAGTAAAGTTGCCGGTTGATCCGGCATTAAAACAACAAATTGGTCGTGTCGGCGTACTTTACGGTGGGCTCTCTGCCGAGCGTGAAGTTTCCCTGCAAAGTGGTGCGGCGGTTATTGCTGCATTGCAGGAGGCGGGCATTGATCATGTTGCGATTGATGTAAGTGAAAATGTTATTGCTGATATTCAGGCTGCAAAAATTGACCGTGCATTTTTGATATTGCATGGTCCAGGTGGTGAAGACGGCCGTATTCAGGCGCTATTAGAGTTTTTACATATTCCTTATACAGGCAGTGATGTGCAGTCATCGGCATTAGCGATGGATAAAGTGCGCACCAAATATTTGTGGACTGGTTTAAGTGCGAACAGCTCAATCAAATTACCAACGCCAGAATTTGCGGTACTTACTAAAGAGTCAGATTTTGTAGCTGTACTCGCAAAATTGAATGGCGAGGCCATGGTTAAACCGGCGAACGAAGGCTCCAGTATTGGTATGTCGCGCGTAAAAACGGCGGAAGAATTGGAAACCGCATTTAATACTGCTGCGCAATTTCAGGGCAGTGTATTGGTTGAACGGTTGATTGTCGGAGCTGAATACACCGTAGCAATTTTGGATGGTGAGGCGTTACCGCCGATTAAACTTGAAACGCATCACAGCTTTTATGATTACGACGCGAAATATCTTGCTGAAGACACGCGCTATTTATGTCCTTGTGGTCTATCTGCTGAGAAAGAACAGGAATTAAAAAAACTCGCTCTTGATGCATTCAATGCACTGGGCTGTCGTGGATGGGGACGTGTTGATGTTATGGCTGATGCACAGCAAAATTTTTATTTACTGGAAGTAAATACCGCGCCTGGTATGACCAGCCATAGTTTAGTGCCGATGGCTGCAACAGCAGTAGGGCTTTCATTTGCAGAGTTGGTGCTGACTGTGTTGCGTGCCAGCCTCAAGGTGAAAGTGTAATTTTCCATGCGCGATTTCAAGCCGGATCGGGAGCGTATTGAACCAAGAATTGGTGCAGATCCGTTAATGGATGAAAATCCGAAGCCGCGTCGACGTGCGGCAGTGGATGAAAGTGTAACTCGCGTTACCAGTGATTCGCGTCATGAAAAAAGGCATCAACAGGATGTGCGCGAGGAGCGGGATGTTTTAATGGAAAATCCTGCTCCCCGTTACAGCGTGGGAGATATGCCGGTTGCACGACCTGAGCCTGCTGCGCGAAGAGAGCGAGGCTATGCAAAAGCATCTCCTCAAGGAAGAAAAAGTCGGACAGATGACACAAGTGTTAATCGCGCAGGAAGAAAACCGGCATTTACATGGAATTTTTCCTGGTTGAATCGCCGTTTTGCGGCGGGATGTTTGGTGGTTGCGTTAGGCGTTGCTATTTATTGGGCAAGCGGACCGATTGCCAAAGTGTTTGAACGTCCGATTAAAAGTGTTGTTGTGGAAGGTGAGTTTCATCTTATTTCCAAACAGCGTGCGACCGAGTTAATTGGCGATGAAATTAATGGCGATTTTTTGCAGCTGGATTTAATGGAACTGAAAGCCGCGTTATTGAGTGATCCCTGGGTGGAAAAAGTTACGCTCAATCGTCGGTGGCCGGACACATTAGTGGTAAAAATTATTGAGCAAAAACCGATTGCCCGTTGGGGTGATGGATTTTTGAATCAGCGCGGTGAAATTGTTCGTGTAGAAAATGCGGGGCCACTTTCCGGCTTGCCATGGTTGCAAGGAAGTGAAGCAGACGCGATTGAAATTTTGCAGCAATATCAGGATTTATCCCAGATTTTGCGCTCGCGTGGATTGGATGTACTCGCATTAAAGTGCGATAACAAAAAATCCTGGCGATTAACGGTAAAAAATCACGTAGAAATTGCTATTGGACGCGATCAAGTTATGGAAAAAATACGTAGATTTGTTACTGTATACGATACACATTTGAGCAGTGTTTGGTCAGATGTAAAAGCGATAGATGTCAGGTATACAAATGGCATTGCTGTGCGGTGGGTAGCGGACTCGGCGATGGCAAAAAAATACATAAAAAGTCCATTGCAAGTTGGTGTTCCTGCTCCTGCAGCAGCTGTTAATCCACAAGTTCATTAAGTTAAAAAAATGCCAGTTGCACGGAAATTGGCTCACAACTGGTAAACGAGGTTTTTTGAATGGCAAACGCTAGTGACAACAAAATGATTGTAGGCCTGGATATAGGCACATCCAAGGTTGTGGCTATCGTTGGCGCTATTACACCTGAAGGCCAATTGGAGATTGTTGGTATCGGCTCTCACCGTTCGAACGGTTTGAAAAAAGGTGTGGTGGTAAATATAGAGTCGACCGTTTTATCGATTCAACGTGCAATTGAAGAAGCTGAATTAATGGCGGGCTGCCAGATTCATTCTGTTTATGCCGGTATTGCCGGGAGCCATATTCGCAGTTTGAACTCTCACGGCATCGTGGCGATTCGTGACCGCGAAGTTTTCTCACAGGATTTGGAGAGAGTAATCGATGCTGCACAAGCGGTAGCGATTCCTGCGGATCAAAAAATTCTGCACATTTTGCCGCAAGAGTTTTTGATTGATGATCAGGATGGAGTGAAAGAACCGTTGGGCATGTCCGGCGTACGTCTGGAAGCCAAGGTACATTTAGTAACCTGTGCGGTAAATGCGGCACAAAATATTGAAAAATGTATTCGTCGTTGTGGTCTGGAAGTTGAAGACATCATTCTTGAACAGCTCGCATCAAGTTATTCCGTGCTGACTGACGACGAAAAAGAATTAGGTGTATGTGTGGTGGATATCGGTGGTGGAACTACGGACATCGCCATTTTTAAAGACGGTGCTATTCGCCATACCGGTGTCATTCCAATTGCGGGTGACCAGGTCACTAACGATATTGCAATGGCGCTGCGTACACCAACGCCGAATGCGGAAGAAATCAAAATTAAATATGCCTGTGCGTTGGCGAAACTGACCAGCCCGGATGAAACCATCAAAGTACCGAGTGTTGGCGATCGTCAGCCGCGCGATTTATCCCGTCAGGCATTGGCTGAAGTTGTTGAGCCGCGTTATGACGAATTGTTTACTCTGGTGCAAGCTGAATTGCGTCGCAGTGGTTACGAAGATTTAATGGCCGCCGGCATTGTATTGACTGGCGGCACTTCCAAAATGGAAGGTGTTATCGAGTTGGCTGAGGAAATTTTCCATATGCCGGTGCGTTTAGGTGCGCCACAAAATATTCGCGGTTTGTCCGACATAGTAAATAACCCGATTTATTCGACAGGTGTTGGTTTATTGATTTATGCCATGAAACAACACCAGGGCGGTAGCGGTGGTGGCCGTGCTAGTAACAGCACCAAAGAATCGCAGGGTTCTATTTTTAGCAAAATCAAAAAAATGTTTCAGAGCAACTTCTAGGTGATGCAAGTGCATCCTTGGGAAAATAAATTTTCGCAAATTGTGTCTTACCAGAACAATTTGTCACGATCACAGATTGAATCAAAGGAAACAAAGGGGTGTGGCCATGTTTGAACTCGTTGATAGCATTCATCAAAATGCAGTAATTAAAGTTATCGGTGTGGGCGGCGGCGGCGGTAATGCGGTCAAACACATGATTGCCAGCAAAATCGAAGGTGTTGAATTTATTTGCGCCAACACCGATTCGCAGGCGCTGAAAGATATTGATGCCCGTACTGTGCTGCAGTTGGGTAATTCCATGACTAAAGGTTTGGGTGCGGGTGCAAATCCGGAAATTGGTCGCCAGGCGGCGATGGAAGATCGCGAGCGGATCGCGGAAGTTTTGCGCGGTGCCGATATGGTATTTATCGCTGCAGGTATGGGCGGTGGTACAGGCACTGGTGCTGCACCCGTCGTTGCCGAAGTTGCACGCGATTTGGGAATTCTTACTGTTGCTGTTGTTACCAAACCATTTCCGTTTGAAGGTCGTAAACGTATGACCATCGCGGATGCAGGGATTAAAGAGTTGGGTGAGCGCGTCGACTCGCTGATTACCATTCCGAACGAAAAATTGCTATCGGTGCTGGGAAAATCTACCAGCCTGTTGGATGCATTTAAGGCGGCGAACAATGTATTGCTTGGCGCCGTTCAGGGCATCGCTGACTTGATTATTCGTCCGGGCATGATCAACGTGGACTTTGCAGACGTGCGCACAGTGATGTCTGAAATGGGAATGGCGATGATGGGAACTGGCAAATCTACCGGTGAAAATCGTGCGCGTGAAGCGGCTGAAGCCGCAATTCGCAGCCCATTGTTGGAAGATGTAAATCTGCAAGGTGCGCGCGGTATTCTGGTGAATATCACTGCAGGTATCGATTTATCCCTGGGTGAATACTCCGAAGTAGGTAGCATCATTGAAGAATTTGCGTCAGGTGATGCAACAGTAGTTGTTGGTACCGTAATCGATCCTGAACTGACTAATGAACTGCGAGTCACAGTAGTTGCTACCGGTTTGGGTGTAGCTGCCAAAGCAGCTGCGCCGGTTAAAGAGACCAAGCCTGCGCCAACTAAAGTTATCGACAACACCCGTCGCCCTGCAGAGTATGCTGTTGAGCGTCCGTCGCAACTCCGCGCCAACGCTCATTCAGCAGGTTCTGCCGCATTGGCTGCACCATTGGGTGAGAAGGAGCTGGAATATCTGGACATTCCAGCGTTCCTGCGTCGCCAGGCGGATTAATTAGTTGGTTTTAAACAAATGGCTATGACAGGTATTGCCGGTTTTAACTGGCTGATCTCTGTCACCATTGGTAACATGCCCGAGTAAATTTAGGATTGATAGTGCTCCTAATTCCTTATTCAGCATTTGTTAATGGCTGGTTTCTAAACTGCTTTTATCGATGCGAATAAAACTATTGCGGGTGAAAAAATGATTAAACAGCGAACCTTAAAAAACTCGATCCGTACAACTGGTGTTGGCTTGCATACTGGAGACAAAATCCAGTTAACCCTCAAGCCTGCGCCGGTTGATAGCGGTATTGTGTTCCGTCGGGTGGATTTGAATCCGCCGGTGGAGATTAAGGCCACTGCGAAAAATGTAGGGGAAACCACACTTTCTACCTGCCTGATCAAAGATGATGTCAGAGTGTCTACTGTTGAGCATCTGATGTCAGCTTTAGCCGGGTTAGGGATAGATAATGCGATTGTCGAACTGAATGCACCCGAAATTCCTATCATGGATGGCAGCGCCGGACCCTTTGTGTTCCTGATTCAATCTGCCGGCGTCCAGGAACAAAACGCGCCTAAAAAGTTCGTTCGTATTAAGAAAGAGGTGACTTTAAAAGATGGCGACAAGGTTGCCAGTTTTCTTCCCTTTGATGGTTTCAAGGTGTCTTTCTCTATCGAATTTGACCATCCGGTATTTAAGGATCGCCGGCCACAAACCGAGCTGGATTTTTCCAGTTCATCATTTGTGACTGATATAAGCCGAGCGCGCACCTTCGGCTTTATGCACGAGATTGAATATTTGCGCTCCAAGGGTTTGGCCCGTGGAGGCAGTATGGACAACGCTATTGTGGTAGACCAATACAAAATACTGAACGAGGACGGTTTGCGTTTTGAAGATGAGTTTGTAAAGCACAAGGTGTTGGATGCGATTGGTGATTTGTACATGTTGGGCAACAGTTTATTGTGTGAATACCGTGCGCATAAGTCGGGCCACTCACTGAATAATCGCGCATTGCGCCTTTTACTGGAGCAGCCTGATGCTTGGGAAATTGTTACTTTTGAGGAAAATCAATCATCACCAATTACCTATATTGAACCTATAGCCGCCGCCTGATGAAATTTATCGCCCTGTTTAAACTGTGAACAGGGCGATAAATTTCTACTTGTTAAATCCTTCCTATCTGTGCGATATTTCTGATTCGCGCACTTATGCGCCCCTTGCAAGGAATGTCTGCACTGACTTATTTCTCTTGTGAAATTTGCGTAACTGCTTGTTTTGAAACGCTTTTAATCATCTCTGAATAATTAGAGGGTGTTTCAATCAGATTGACCGTTTACCTGAGAGTCGAACTTTTTAACGGAACTTCTCACGACATCAAATGTTGTATGGATTCTTTTGATTAATAAAAAAGTAGATTTCTGAATGAAGATTATTATCGTCAACAAAGATCATGCGCAGGCTCGCAGCTTCACCTTGGGTGGATGGACGCGAGCGTTATTGTCTGTGTGTCTGTTGGGTATTCCTACCTTTGTTGGCGCTTGGGGTTACAGTTGGTTAGTTTCTGATGAACGGGGTGGTTTTTTTAACACCGACGAGGCATGGATGGACATCCTGTCTGCCCGCGAAACTGAAATTGAACAAGAGCGCGAGACTTCCGAAGCTCAATTGGCAGCGTTAACCAGTAAGCTTGGAGAGCTCCAGGCGCGTTTAATGCGTCTTGATGCTTTAGGCGAAAAGCTGACCTCAGCAGCTAATCTTGAACAGGGTGAGTTTGATTTTAGCCAAACCCCTGCCTTTGGTGGTCCCTCCCAAGCAGCGCCAGATACAACCTATACCACCCCCGATTTTTTTGCTGCTGTCGATCAATTATCCCAACAAATTGATAGCCGCGAGCAACAGCTTAATACCATAGATGCCTTATTGGCCAAACGTAGTCTTACAGAAGAGACTGCTGTTTCCGGCTCACCAGTTACCAACTCTTTTATCTCTTCCCGTTTTGGCTATCGTACCGATCCCTTTTCCGGGAAAAAAGAATTTCACGCGGGTTTGGATTTCACTGCACGTCAAGGAAGTGAAGTTAGTAGTGTCGCTGCGGGAATAGTTAACTGGTCTGGTCGCCATCCTGAATATGGCAACATGGTAGAAATTAAACATAGCGATGGTTTGGTTACCCGTTATGCACACAATAAATCCAATCTCGTTAAAGCGGGTGATGTTGTTAAAAAAGGACAATTAATTGCCCTTTCTGGATCGACCGGTCGATCAACAGCTCCTCATGTTCATTTTGAAGTCTATAAAAATGGACGAGTTGTAGATCCAGCTGCCTATATTCGTCGCACTAATCGTTAATCGCCTTTCTTCTCGCTAACTGCTTGATTTCACTCTTGCTTTAGTTAGCTCCTTCCTATTTACTTGCCAGCCATTTATAACGGCTCATTCGCATTATTTTGACTCGTATGCGCTGCGCAAATTGTGTTCGGTTTTGGAATTATTACGGTATTAAAAAATGATCGGTAAGTTAATCAAGGCAGTTTTTGGTTCAAAAAATGAGCGCGAATTAAAGCGCATGAATAAGTTTGTTGTGCGTATTAATGCGCTTGAACCTGAAATGCAAAAGCTCAGCGACGAGCAACTCAAAGCCAAAACTGCGGAGTTCCGCGAGCGATATCAGAAAGGTGAAACTCTGGATCAGCTTCTACCAGAAGCTTTTGCGACAGTTCGAGAGGCTGGTCATCGTGTTTTGGGAATGCGCCACTTTGATGTGCAAATGATTGGTGGTATGACCCTCCATGAGGGGCGCATAGCAGAAATGCGAACTGGTGAGGGTAAAACTCTTGTATCCACATTACCCAGTTATCTACATGCGCTGGCAGGAAAAGGGGTTCACGTTGTAACCGTGAATGACTACTTGGCTAGCCGCGATGCTAATTGGATGAAGCCGCTGTATGAGTTTTTAGGGATGAGCGTTGGTGTTATTCAATCAATGCAACCGTCCACTGTAAAGCGCGAAGCCTATGCTGCCGATGTGACCTATGGCACCAACAATGAATATGGTTTTGATTACCTGCGCGACAATATGGCATTAAGCAAGCGCGATAAGGTGCAACGCCCACTGAACTTCGCAGTAGTCGACGAAGTAGACTCAATTTTAATTGATGAAGCACGTACTCCGCTTATCATTTCCGGTGCTACGGAAAATAGCTCGGAGACTTATAAGCGTATGAATCAATTGGTGTTAAAGCTAAAGCGCCAAATTGATAATGGTGAAGATGGTGATCGTCGTGTCATTACGGAGCCCGGTGATTTTACGGTAGATGAAAAATCCCGTCAGGTTGAGCTAACTGAAAATGGCCATCAAAAAGTCGAAGATTTACTGATCCAATCCGGAATGTTGCCACCAGATCAAAATCTATATGCAGCTAACAATCTTACCCTGTTGCATCATGTTAATTCTGCGTTACGTGCGCATGCATTATTTCATCTGAACGTTGAATATATCGTGCAGGAAGGTCAGGTAGTGTTAATTGATGAACATACTGGCCGTACTATGCCTGGTCGCCGTTTGTCTGAGGGATTGCATCAAGCGATTGAAGCAAAAGAGGGGGTGGCGATTCAGAGTGAAAGCCAAACGCTTGCGTCTACTACATTTCAAAATTATTTCCGTTTATATCCAACTCTCGCCGGCATGACAGGTACTGCGGATACAGAAGCCTATGAATTCCGTGAAATTTATGGCTTGGATGTAGTGGTAATTCCTACGAATAGAACTATTCAGCGTATCGATATGAATGACAAAGTGTTTTTGTCATTGGAAGAAAAATATCTGTCTATTGTGGAAGATGTAAAAACATTCCAGGCAAAAAATGCTCCGATTTTGGTTGGTACAGCCTCAATTGAAACATCAGAAGAAATGTCTCGCCGTCTGACCAAGGCTGGCATTAAGCATCAAGTATTAAACGCAAAGTTTCACGCGCAAGAAGCTGAGATTATTGCACAGGCCGGACGCCCGGCTGCAGTAACTATTGCAACCAATATGGCTGGTCGTGGAACAGATATTGTGCTGGGTGGTCGTTGGGAATCTGATATCGAAAAATTGGAAAATCCGACGCCAGCGCAAATAGATGCAATCAAAACTGAATGGAAGCAGCGCCATGAAACTGTATTGGCAGCAGGTGGCTTACATATTATTGGTACCGAGCGTCATGAATCGCGTCGTATCGATAACCAATTGCGTGGTCGTGCGGGTCGCCAGGGTGATCCAGGCTTAACCCGTTTCTATTTATCACTCGAAGATAATTTGATGCGAATTTTTGCATCTGAGCGTGTGCGTAACTTCATGCAGGCGCTCGGCATGGAAAAAGGCGAAGCTATTGAACATCGCATGGTGAACAATGCAATTGAAAAAGCCCAGCGTAAAGTAGAAGGCCGTAACTTCGATATCCGTAAACAATTGCTTGAGTTTGATGATGTTGCTAACGAGCAGCGACAAATTATTTATCATCAACGCAATGAGTTGTTGGATGCAGAAACCATTCGCGACACTATTACGGCGATTCGCGCCGAAGCTGTCGAAGATATGATTAACAACTTCATTCCGCCGCAATCAATTGAAGATCAGTGGGATGTTCCCGGCCTTGAGAAACAAATTGAAAGTGATTTTGGCTTAAGTATTCCGATTGCCAAATGGCTGCAAGAGGATACTCGATTGCATGAGGAACCCCTACGCGAAAAAATTCTTAGCGAAATCCAAGGCGCCTATGATGCCAAGTGTGAGCGTGTGGGTGACATCCTGTTGGAAATCGAAAAACAAGTTATGTTGCAGGTGCTTGATAATGCATGGAAAGAGCATTTGGCCACTATGGATCATTTGCGCCAGGGAATTAATTTGCGCTCGTATGCGCAACGCAATCCAAAACAGGAATACAAACGTGAAGCATTCGAATTGTTCCAGAACCTGCTGAGGACGGTGAAGAGTGAAACTATTCATTTGATGGCTCGTGTTGAACCAATTTCACGTGAACAAATGGAAGCAATGGAAAATCAGCGTCGCGAAGAATTGGCGCGTCAAAAAATGCAATTGCGCCACGATGAGCTGTCTGCACTCGGTGAACCAGAAGATGAATCACCTTCTGCACCGCGTACACAAACACCTGTTGTACGCGAAGGTCGTAAGGTTGGCCGCAATGATCCATGCCCTTGCGGTTCAGGAAAAAAATACAAAAGTTGTCATGGTCAGTTGGAATAATTTTTCCAGTTGCTTTGATTAAACGATAAAATTAGTAAATTTTTTGAGAATACAGATATGGCAGTTGGCGAGTATCCCTTTCCGCAAATGCATCCCGTAAAAGGGGTTAAATGTACAGCAGTTAGCGCGGGCATAAAAAAAGTTGGTCGCCGCGATGTGGTTTTGTTTGAGCTGGCTGAAGGTTCAAGTGTTGCTGGTGTATTTACCAAAAACGCATTCTGTGCAGCCCCGGTCACAGTTTGCAAAGAGCATTTGAAGAAAGCGCCAATTCGTTTTTTAGTGATTAATTCCGGCAATGCTAATGCTTGTACTGGTGAGCAGGGCTTGCTAGATGCAAAAGCAACTTGTGCTGCAATTGCGCAGTTGTCTGGCGTGAAGCCGGAACAAGTATTACCGTTTTCTACCGGTGTAATTGGTGAGCCATTGCCTGTACAGAAAATTACAGCTGTTATTCCTGAAGCGCTGCAAAAAGCCCATGAAAATGGTTGGGATGATGCGGGTGCAGGTATCATGACCACTGACACGCGTGCAAAAGGCTTTAGTCAGCAATTTAAATATCAGGGAAAAACCATTACTGTAAATGGTATTTCCAAAGGGGCGGGAATGATTAAACCTAATATGGCAACCATGTTAGGTTACATTGCTACTGATGCGAAAATTTCCCAGGAGCTTTTGCAAAATTTAGCGCGTGAGGCTGCTGATAAATCTTTTAATCGCATCACTATTGATGGTGATACTTCTACTAATGATTCTTGTATTTTAATTGCAACAGGTCAGGTTGATTTGCCGGAAATTACTGAAACGACTAATGAGTTATATGCAAAGCTGCGAGAAATAATTATTGCTGCCCATGTGCATCTTGCCAAAGCAATTGTCAGCGATGGTGAAGGTGCCACCAAATTTGTTACTGTTGCGGTGGCTGGTGGAGCTAATCGCGATGAATGCCTGGATGTGGCTTATGCAGTTGCTCATTCCCCTTTAATTAAAACCGCGCTATTTGCTTCTGACCCTAACTGGGGCCGTATTGTTGCTGCGATAGGTTATGCCGGTGTGCCAAACCTGGACGCTACAAAAGTACGTGTGCATTTGAACGAAACGTTGATTGTAGAAAATGGCGGGCGAGCAAAAACTTATACGGAAGAGCAGGGCCAAGCAGTAATGAACCAGGCGGAGATTGCTATCAATATTCATTTGGGGCGTGGTGACTTTTCCGAAACAGTATGGACTACAGATTTATCTTACGAGTATGTTCGTATTAATGCAGATTATCGTTCCTGATTAATGTTTTCTTGTGACTAAACTAATCCATGTTGCTGTCGGTGTTATTATTGGCACCGACGGAAAAATTTTAATCGCCAAACGCTCGCAAACTGCTCATCAGGGCGGTTTGTGGGAGTTTCCCGGTGGTAAGGTTGATGCAGGTGAAAATATTCATCAGGCTCTAACGCGAGAGCTTCAGGAAGAGCTTGCTATCAAGGTTATTGCAAGCGAACCGCTCATTCAAATTCGCCATCATTATCCCGATAAGTCTGTACTATTGGATGTGCATAAAGTCACCCGCTTTAGTGAAGAACCTTGCGGTGCAGAAGGTCAGCCAATATGTTGGGTTGCGCCTGATGAGTTAAGTAAATTTGAATTCCCCGCTGCAAATAAACCTATTATCAAGGCGATAACTCTTCCTGATAAATATTTGATTACAGGTGAGTTTATTGGCGAAGACGACTTTTGCTGTCGCTTGTCATCTGCGCTTGATCAGGGCGTGCGCCTTGTGCAACTGCGCTTAACTAATCTGGATTTTGCTGCACATAAATCTTTGTTGGCAAAGGCGATAAAACTATCCGAAAAATCTTCTGCATGCTTGCTAATTAATTCGTCTTTAGATGTATTTGAATTAGCGGTCTCATCATTTCCTCATGCAAAAATTGGTTTGCATTTGAATCGTCATGAAGCTGCTGCAATATCCTCGCGGCCAATCGCTGCTGATTATTTGCTGGGGGTATCATGTCATGATGAAAATGAAATCATTCAGGCCCAACAAGTAGGCGCTGATTATCTATTGCTGTCGCCAGTAAAAAATACACAATCACATCCCGATACTAATCCGATGGGATGGAATACTTTTGCATCTTTGGTAGAGCTGGCTAATGTGCCGGTTTATGCATTGGGTGGATTGGCGGACGGTGATATATCTCAGGCTAAGTTATTAGGTGCGCAAGGTGTGGCAGGTATAAGTGCTTGGTGGTGAGAGAGCTAATATTAACAATTAAATTTATGCAAAATCTATATTTAAGAATTTAATGTATTCAACTTATGGCAGTTTGGGTGATTTGTTAATCGCCTCCCAATGAATGCTGTCATAAATGATTCAGGTTAAGTCGACGTTGTTTAACGCTGAAATTCATCCTCTGAATTAATATCCAAATTATCCCCCACGATACAGTGATTCTCGCTCGCCCACTCTCCCAAGTCGATCAATCGGCAGCGGTCACTGCAAAAAGGACGAAAAGGAAATTGATCATTCCACAAAACCATTTTCTGGCAGGTTGGGCAATTTAGTTTAATTTCTTGCGCATTATTTTCTGACATATTACAAATATTTCTGCAGTTAATTGTTTTGAGCCAGCTCCACGTACAGCTTGTGCAAGTTTTCTATTTGTTCGTCTAATTCAATCAATGAGCCGTGGTTTTGGATAATATCATTTGCTCTTGCACAACGCTCTTGCCGCGATAACTGAGTCTGCATAATAGCTTTAATTTGGGCTTCATTATTAAAATCCCGCTGGCTTGCTCGATCAATTTGCAATTGTTCGCTTGCATCTATCACCAGAATGCGATTTACCAAAAGATATTGTTGAGTTTCTAATAGTAAGGGTGATGCTAGAATCACATAAAGGCCGGGAGCATTTTTTAATTGTTCACGGATTTGCTGATTGATAATCGGGTGTAAAGTTTTTTCCAGCCATTCTTTCTCGCAAGGGTCAGAAAAGATAATCTCGCGTAACTTTGAACGATTTAATTCAGGGTTCTGATTCTTGTTGGTTAATATGCCTTCGCCAAAATGTGCGCTGATCTGTTTTAACGCCGGCGTTCCAGGTTCAACGACTTCACGGGCAACAATATCGGCATCAATTACAGTAATGCCCTTTGCGATAAATCGGCGGCAGACTTCGGATTTGCCACTACCAATGCCACCAGTAAGCCCGACAATCAAGCGTTTGCTAGCCATAATTTAATAGCTTACGAAGAGCTTTAGATAGGTTTGGTTGATTGTGTCGCCCCAGACAAAGGCAATCCAGCCAGCAATTGCCAAATAAGGACCAAACGGAATGGGAATGTTTTTATCTCGCCCGCGAATGACGATCAAACTGATACCAATCGCTGCGCCCACGAGCGACGACAATAAAATAATTTGCGGCAACATTTGCCAACCCATCCAGGCTCCCAATGCTGCCAGCAATTTAAAATCACCATAGCCCATACCTTCTTTGCCGGTTAATAACTTAAATAGTTTATAAACGGACCAGAGTGATAAATAGCCGGTAATGGCTCCCCATAATGCGCTGGATAAATCAGTAAAGCCGCCAAAACTATTAACAATCAATCCAAGCCACAGCAACGGTAAGGTGATGTCATCCGGTAGAAGATAGGTATCGAAGTCGATCATGGTCAATACAATGAGCGACCAGGTGAACACTAACGCAGCTAATCCATTCCAATTAAATCCAATATAAAAAACTACTGCTGCGGAGAGTAAACCGGTAGCAATTTCAATAATTGGATAACGAGCAGAAATTTTTGCTTTGCAACCAGAGCATTTTCCACCAAGTATTAAATAGCTGATGACCGGGATATTCTCCCACGCTTTAATCTGATGGTCACAATGAGGGCACCGTGAGCGCGGAACCATTAAATTAAATGGTTCCTGTTGTTCGCTCTCAGTGGATATAGCAGCAATATCGTTATTGTTGGAAACAAATTCTTTGCATTGTTCTTGCCAGTCTCGCTCCATCATTTTGGGGAGCCGATAAATGACTACATTAAGGAAGCTGCCGACAAGTAAACCTAAAATGAGCGTGCTTAATAAACCAAGAGCAGGGTAAACCTGCAGTGCTTCAAAAAATGTCACGCTTATACAACCTGGCCAAGTTGGAAAATAGGAAGATACATGGCAATCATTAGTCCGCCCACCAGTACTCCTAGCACAGACATAATTATCGGCTCTAACAAAGACGTCAAACTGTCAACCATATTGTCTACGGCATCCTCGTAGTAAGCTGCTACTTTATCGAGCATTGCATCCAATGCACCAGACTCCTCACCGATTGCAGACATTTGTATTAACAAAGTTGGAAAGATAGTTCTGGCTTTAAGGGCGGTATTAAGTTGAATACCAGTAGATACATCGTCTCGAACCCTAATAATCGCATCTGCATATATTTTATTACCCGCAGCGCCCGAAACGGATGTCAGTGCATCAATTAAAGGTACGCCTGCTGCAAATGTGGTCGCTAATGTTCGGGCAAAACGCGCCATTACCGATAAATAAATGATTTGCCCTATGATTGGCAGTTTTAGAATGTATTTATCTATAGCATAAGCAAAGGCTGGTGATCGTTTTGCTGCTTCCCTAAAGGCAAATACAGCACCAATCATTCCCACTAAGATTATCAGCCAATATTCTTGTGCAAGTTCGGATAGACCTAATACAAATAAAGTAAATGCTGGCAAATTTGCACCAAAACTACTAAATGTCTCCGCAAATTGTGGAACAACTTTTACCAAAAGGATGCCTGTAACTACAATTGCAACAACAACGACTGCAATAGGATATGTCATTGCTTTTTTAATTTTTGCTTTCAGCGCTTCAGTTTTTTCTTTATAGGTCGCAATTCGATCTAGCATTGTTTCCAGCGCACCGGATTGTTCACCCGCATCAACCAGGTTACAAAATAAGTCGTCAAAATATTTAGGATGTTCGCGCAGGGAGTTAGCAAAGCCTCCGCCTGCAGCAACACTATCTCGTATTTGTAAAACAAGTTTGCGCAGGTTGGGGTTTTCCAGTCCATCTGCAACAATATCGAAGGCTTGCACCAGAGGTACGCCAGCCTTCATCATTGTCGCCATTTGGCGAGAGAAAACCGCAATGTCTGCGGGTTTAATGGCTTTTCCGCTGGAGCCAAATAAAGGTTTGGCCTTTTTAGATATTGAACGGGTGGTAATCCCTTGTCTTGCTAAAAGTGTTTTAACAATAGTCGGGCTCCCTCCGTTAATTTCTCCCTGGATTTTATTGCCCTTTTTATCAACGCCTTTATATACATAGGTATTGGTTGTCGGAACCTGTTTTGCTTTAGCCGCGGCAGCTTTCGATTTTGCAGCAGCGCTGGTTGATTTTGTAGTTGATGCTAATGCCATGGAATTAATCCTTGGTGACTCGGTTAGCCTCTTCAAGGCTGGTTAATCCCATCGCGACTTTGCGCAATGCGGAGATTCTTAAATTATTAAAACCTGCGTCTTTGGCTGCTCGCGCAATTTGTAGCGAGTTACCGCCCTCCATTATAAGGTTGGCAATAAGAGGGGTTATGCGAACCACTTCATATACGCCCACTCGTCCCTTGTAGCCCCCATTACATTTTTCACAGCCCACAGGGTGATAGAGTTGGAATTCTGCTCGCGCTATACCTATTTCGTCAAATCCCTCCTGTTTCAATATGTCTTCAGGGATATCGGTGGCTGCTTTGCGGCAGGAAGTACAAAGACGGCGAGCCAAACGCTGGGCAATAATCAAGCTTACCGATGTTGCAACGTTAAACGCGGGAACCCCCATGTTAAGCAGGCGAGTCAATGTCTCTGGCGCTGAGTTAGTGTGTAGTGTGGAAAGTACAAGGTGACCTGTTTGGGAGGCTTTAATTGCAATTTCTGCGGTTTCCAGATCGCGAATCTCGCCCACCATGATTATGTCGGGGTCTTGACGAAGAAAAGAACGAAGTGCTTCGGCAAAAGTTAGCCCCACTCTTGTGTTCATCTGTACCTGGTTGATGCCTTCAAGGTTTATCTCCACTGGGTCTTCCGCAGTGGAAATATTCACTTCATTGGTGTTAAGAATGTTTAATCCTGTATAAAGTGAAACGGTTTTACCACTACCTGTTGGTCCTGTTACCAATATCATTCCTTGTGATTGAGCAAGGGCATCCATATAAAGTTTTTTCTGAATATCTTCATATCCAAGCGCATCGATACCTAGCTTTGCGGAGCTTGGATCGAGAATACGTAATACGATTTTTTCACCAAAAAGTGTTGGCAGGGTATTAACCCGAAAATCAATTGCACGGGTTTTGGATACTTTCAGCTTAATACGACCATCCTGAGGCAAGCGGCGCTCGGAAATATCCATTTGTGACATTACTTTTAAGCGAGCTGCCATTCTGGTTGCCAAATTAACTGGTGGGCGTGAGACTTCATGCAATACACCATCGGTACGAAAGCGAATGCGATACGATTTTTCGTAAGGCTCGAAGTGGATATCTGAAGAGCCTCCTTTTATTGCATCAAGTAATACCTTATTAATGTATTTAACAATAGGAGCTTCGTCAGCTTCGCTACCCGCTGCCTCATCTCCTTTCGCATTTTCGTCGACAGCCTCAATATCAAGATCATCTAGTTCACCATCAAGCCCCCCTAATGCATCGCCAATGCTTTCCTCTTGAGCATTCAAATATTTGTCAATAGCGGTTTTAAGCTTGTCTGCCTCTACTAATACTGCTTCGGTATTAATACCTGTGTTGAATTTTATTTCATCAAGTGCATGAAGGTCAGTGGGGTCAGTAACTGCTAAAAATAATCTATTGCCGCGTCTTGCAATAGGTAATGTGTGGTGTTTGCGTATTAGCTTGTCATCGACAAGTTTTTGCGGGATTGAGTCTTTGCTTAGTGCATCTAGATCAAAAACAGGTGAGCCAAACTCTTCTGAGGCAACGCGTGCAATAGTGCGACTATCAATAATGCCATGATTGACTAAGTGCTGAACAAAAGGGATATGTTCCTTCTTTGCCTGCGCAAGTGATTTGCTGGCCAATTCGGTGTCTATAAGATTGTCGGCAACAAGCCGTCTGGCTAAGCCATTTAGTATTGCTGGAGTAGGATTGTTCATTTAGCAACCCGTTAGTTATTAATGGAGTTGAATAACTCTAGCAGCTTCTGCGAGGCTGTAGGAGATCTTGCCCAATGAAATGAACTTAGGTGACAAAAAACGTCACTCTATGTCCGGTTTTGTTATAAGTTGGGGATGGTTTTGTAGGCAATTTTACCTGAAAGTATTGCGTCACTAGGGATTAGGATATTTGGCATGTGTGTTGCTGGGTAACTATCGTTGTCTAATCCCAATCTTTTCTGGAGTAAAAAAATGAAAAAATCTATTCAAAAAGGTTTTACCTTGATCGAATTGATGATCGTTGTTGCGATCATTGGAATTTTGGCAGCTGTGGCTCTGCCTGCTTATCAGGATTACACTGCTCGCTCTCAGGTTTCTGAGGCATTGAGTCTTTCTAGTGGTGCCAAAGGTGCTGTAACTGAATATTGGACTAACAAAGGTACATTTCCTGCATCAAACGGTTCTGCTGGTATAGCTGCTGCTGCAAGTATCACTGGTAAATATGTTAGATCGGTTACTGTTGGTACAAACGGTTTGATTACTGCTGCGATGAAAGGCGCTGGTTCGGTCGCAAAAGGTATCGAATCTAAAGAGTTAGTATTAAGCCCGATCAGTGCTGTAGGATCTATCAAATGGGTGTGTAAAGCTGCTGGTGCTAACGCACTTCAAGCCAAGTACGTACCGAGCTCTTGCCGTTAATACATACTAGTTAGAGAATTAAATCGTGCCCGCCAAAGTGCGGGCATTTTTTTTGGGGATTTGTTTTTATGAGACACAAGGAAAAAGCTTTATTCCCTTCGCTGTTTCTTGGTTTGCTGTTGGTTGCTACCTGGTTGTGTTATGCCCCGGGTCTGGATGGTGGTTTTCTATTTGATGATTATCCTAATCTAGAGCCATTGGGAGCATTTGGTGGTGTAACTGATTGGGAGTCGTTTAAAAGCTTTGTGTTTAGCGGTGTTTCTGGTCCTACAGGACGACCATTAGCCTTGGCTACTTTTTTGCTGGATGATAATACCTGGCCCAGCTATGGGGCTTGGTTTAAAGCTACGAATTTAAAAATTCACCTTTTGGTTGGTTTGCTCCTGGCTTGGGCATCGCTGCTGCTTATGCGGCTACTGAAAAAAGATGAAGAGCAGGCAGTATGGATTTCTCTAATTAGCTGTGCGCTTTGGATGCTTCATCCTTATATGGCATCCACAACTCTTTATATCGTTCAGCGAATGGCGCAACTAGCCGCAATGTTCATGTTTATTGGGCTGGTCGGATATTTTTATGGGCGTCTTATGCTGGAAAAAAATCGACCTTTGGCAGGTTATTTATGGATGTCGATAAGTCTGGTTGTGTGTACATTATTGTCTTCGCTCTGCAAGGAGAATGGCATTCTATTGCCGGTTGGGGTGTTGGTCATTGAATTTTGCATATCACCTAAATTAGCAAAGTTGAATTTCTGGTGGATTAGTATATTTCTCTGGGGGCCGACATTAATTCTAATTATATACTTGCTGAGTAAGGTTGATTTTACATCAGAAAATATGACAGGAAGGCCATTCAGCCAGATTGAGAGAATCATGTCTCAGTTTAGAATTATGTGGGAATATTTGTTTAACTTATTTATACCCAAGATAGAGGGGCGAGGATTGTTTCAGGATGGCTATGTGGTCTCAAAAAGCTTGTTTCATCCAGTTACAACTTTCACATCAATTGCCGGAATGTTTTTATTGGTTAGCTCGTGTGTTGTTTTTCGCTATAGATTTCCGTTATTCAGCCTATCGATTTTATTTTTTTTGAGTGGGCATCTATTGGAGTCTACGTGGTTGAACTTGGAATTATATTTTGAGCATAGAAATTATGCGCCCGCTGCCTTTTTGTTTCTTCCCATCGCTGCAGGAATGGTTGCCTTATTTAAGCTTATCGATTTTCGTTTAGCATTTTTCTGTACCTTTTTAATATTACTTCTTATTGGTTTCCTCACTATTGAGCGAAGCCGGTTATGGTCCAGTACAGATCGATTGGAAATTTATTGGGCTGCAATGAATCCGGACTCTGCTAGGGCGCAAAACCGGGTTGGCACGCTGCTCCTGCAAATGGATCGGGTAGATGAATCTATAAAATATCTAGAGGATGCCGATAATAAATTTCAGAATAGTAGTTTGTTAACTATTAACACATTGTTAGTAAAAGTGTATGCAAATGTGGCGAATGAGAATGACTTCTTGATAGCTGGTGATCGAATGAGATCGCAACCGTTTGATGCGCAAGCTGTGAAAGGGCTTAGGAATTTGGTAGAAAAAATTGTGGCAAAAGAAAGTGATGAATATGCTGGATATGCATTGGTTTTGATTAAAACAGTTAAGCAAAATGGCCATTATAGTGAGTTGCCAATTTTTAATCGCCTATATCATTACTTAAACGGTATGCTTTATTTGAGGTTGCAGCAATTTGATAATGCATTAGCAAGTTATCTTGAAGCTATGAATTTATATTCGGAAACTGATGCTGCATTAAGTATGGTTGCAGATATGGGGAACGCTGCACGGCCTGGCGAGGCTTTAATAATGCTTGATCGCGCGCGTCAAATTTATGATGCTCAACCAGATTCTTCATTGATTAGATCCAGATCTATATATAACGCGGAGTTTGAAAAAATGGATAAAGTGCTGAGAATGGCAAGAGATTCTCTCGAAACAGGCGGGCGTTCTTCTGGGGAGGCGCAATGAAATTATCTATAATAATACCTGCAAAAAACGAAGAAAAAGGATTAGGAGCGATTTTACCTAGAATTTGCTCTTTATATCCAAATGCTGAGGTGGTAATTGTTGATGACGCATCAACAGATTACACCACACATGTTGCCGAAGATATGGGGGTCAATGTCATCAGGCATCCTTATAGCAAAGGTAATGGTGCGGCAATAAAAACTGGTCTTCGCGTAATTACCGGGGACGTTGTGGTTTGTATGGATGCTGATGGGCAACATGACCCGGAAGATATCGAAAAATTACTGACGGTTATTAATCAGGGTTATGATTTGGCTGTTGGGGCAAGATCAGGTCGCGCGCAAGCAGGTATTCATCGTTCTATAGCCAATAGGTTTTACAATTGGTTTGCCGGGTGGGTTGTGGGCAGAAAAATTGATGATTTGACTTCCGGTTTTCGGGCGTTAAAGGTTGATAGGTTTCGAGAGTTCATTCATTTATTGCCGAATAAGTTTTCATATCCGACGACAATTACGATGAGTTTTTTTCGGGCTGGCTATTCCGTTGCTTATGTTCCTCTTGATGTTAAGAATAGAATAGAAGGTACTGCCAGTCATATTAATGTTATGCGCGACGGAATTAGATTTTTGTTGATTATTTTCAAAATTGGAACCCTTTACTCCCCTTTAAAAATTTTTATGCCGATTAGCGTCAGCTTTTTTTTGACGGGGCTTTTTCTCTATATTTATACATTTTTAGAAACCGGGCGCTTTACAAACATGAGTGCACTAATGTTCTCTACATCTATTTTGATTTTTTTAATTGGGCTTGTATCTGAACAAATTACTAATTTGATGTATAAGAAAGACTAGGACACTTATGTTAACTGGATTGCTGCAGCGGGTTTCTAAATTATTTTATTTTTCCCCCTTCCATCCTCAGTGGCTGGCTAACAAAGGTCATTTGAAAAAATTTAAATCATTAGGAACTATAGAGAATAAAAAAATATTGGATATCGGTTCAGGAAATTCTGATATAGCGAAATATATCCAGCCCTCTAATCAATTGTATTGCTCTGATTACCCGGTTGTGTCAATAAGATACAAAAGTTCGCCTACTGTTTATCTTGATGCTCGAAAATTGCCTTTTGCTAATGGTTCTTTTGATTGTGTTTTCCTATTTGAAGTGCTTGAGCATATTAATGATTTCGAACAAGTGCTTGAGGAAGTGGAGAGGGTTTTAAGTAAAAATGGAGAAGCTTATTTATCTGTTCCGTTTTTATATCCAGAACATGATGCGCCATTCGATTTTCAGCGCTTTTCCCGCTATGGTCTAAATAATTACCTTGATAAGTATTCACTTGAAATTATAGACGATGTGAAAATGGGGGCTGCGATTGAAACCGTTTTTATGTTGTTCAATCTTTATTTATTAATGTTGTTGGTTGAGTTTGAAAAACGTATTGGTATTTTTGTTGCGATTTTTGTTCCTCCTGTAGCGGCACTGTGCTTGTTATTGAATCTGCTGGCATTCATATTTAATTTGGCTCTGCCAGATGTGCAGCAGTTGTATCTTGGACGATTCATAAGGGCCAGGAAGCGTTAAGTGAAAATCATATCTCTCACAACCTCGTATCCTCACGAGCAAAATGCCGCAAGCGGGGTTTTTGTTGGGCAGTTGCTTGGTGCTATCTCGCGAAGAGCTGAAGTTATGGTTTTGGTTCCTTCGTTTCGCGGTAGTGGCAATTTTTTACAAATGGGGAATGAAATGATTACCTCGTGTCGTTATGCTTTTGCGAGGCATGAAACTTTGGCTCATGCTCCAGGGGGGGTGCCAGTAGCAGTTCGTAAGAGGCCTATACTTGCGAGAATTTTTCTCTGTACTATGATGCTTTCAATGTTTGCCAACCTCCTGCGAAAAGTAGTTACTGGTGTTGATATTATTCATGCGAATTGGTCGTTTTCCGGTTTTTTGGCGCTGCCATTTGTCTTGCTTGGCAAGAAGCTTGTTGTCACTCTCCGAGGCGACGATGTAGCGCGAGCAATGACCAGTAAATTAAATTATGTATTAATGGGGATGCTTATTAAGTTGTCTTCGCATGTTATTGTAGTTAGCAAAGATATGCAGTCTTGGCTTGAGGATAATTATAATTGTGCGAAAAAATTATCTTATATTGGCAATGGGGTTGCTGAGGTGTTTTTTAAAGTTGGACACGCTAGATGTTACACTGAACAACATGCCGCTATCAGGTTTGTCTCTGTCGGTAATTTAATTCCCAGAAAAAATAATAAATTTCTTTTGCACGGACTCGCTTCTCTACCTGGGTCGATAGCATGGTCACTGATGATTGTTGGTGAGGGTCCAGAACAAGATATGTTGAGTCAGCTTGCGCAAGAATTAAAAATTTCTGAAAAAGTGAAGTTTTGTGGTGCGCTTGATCATAATGCAATCGCACAAGTATTTGCTAATTCAGATGTGCTACTTTTTTCTAGTTTATCTGAAGGTAAACCTAATGTCGTTATGGAAGCCATGGCCGCCGGATTGCTGGTTGTCGCACCGCGAATTTCAGGTGTAAACGAGCTGCTTTTAGAGGGACGTTTTGGTCTTTTATATGATTCAGAGAACAGAGAGGATTTTGTACAAGTCTTAGAGCATGTTTGTAGTGATTTCAGCCGTTATAAAGGCAAGGCTATTGAGGCGATGGCGATGGCAAGTGCCGAGGTTGGGTACTGGTGCGATTCTGCGAGCAAATATTTGAATGTCTTTACTCGGGTGTGTGTTTGAATATGTGCGGAATAATTGGACGTATATCCGCAGCTGATATTGATGTTAATGAGTTTAATTCGGCATTGGAATTTTTGGCTGATCGAGGACCTAACGCTTCAGGTTCTTATTTGCGTGAAAATGTGGCAATTGGCCACAGGCGTTTGGCAGTCATTGATTTGGCTGCGAACTTGCAACCATTAGAATCAAGATGTAGGAGATTTGTTATTGCCTACAATGGCGAAATTTATAATTATCTGGAGTTAAACACGGTTTTATTAAGTCATGGTGTTGTTCTTGAGCATGTGAATGATACTTCTGTGATTTTGGAGCTGTATATTTTGCTCGGGGAAAAATGCCTTAACCTTTTCAATGGAATGTTTGCATTTTTGATTTGGGATAATGTCGAGCAATGTTTGTTTGCGGCGAGAGATAGGATCGGGGAAAAACCATTTTACTATGCATTAAACAATGATGGGTTTTTCTTTGCGTCAACCGTTTCTGCGATAAAAAAATTTTCCGGAATTAAAAAATCAATATGTTTATTGGCTGCCCATGAATTTTTAATGCATCAGTATATTAGTGATGACTCTATCTATTCAGACATTAAGCGGCTTAGCCCGGGATGCTATCTAAAATTCTCGTTGCGCAATGGTCTGGTAAGCTCTCGCTATTGGAAGCCAGAAGCTACATCTTCTACTGCAGATAAAAATAGTGTGGCGGAAAAAATAAAGTTTTTAGTTGAAGATTCTGTGCGAATAAGATTACGGAGCGATGTGCCTGTCGGTTTATTTTTAAGTGGGGGGTTGGATTCCTCAATATTGGCGAGTATAGCCACCAAGCAATTAAAAAATGTCAGCAGTTTTTGTGTCGGCTTTGATCAGAAATCCTACGATGAATCGCAGCAGGCAAAAAAAGCGAGTCAATTTTACGGCACCCTCCATCATCAGATTCGCGTTAATGGTAGCGATGCTTGTTTGGTGGCGAAAATAATCAATATTTTGCATGTTATCGGTGAACCATTTGCGGACCCGGCAATGGTTCCTATGTGGGATTTATGTGAGGCAGCATCCAAAACGGTTACAGTTGCATTATCCGGGGATGGTGCAGATGAGATATTTGGCGGGTATCGGCGTTACTATGCTGGAAAATATTTGCCCTCCGTTTTGCACAAGCAGCCATTTTCCTTTTTGTTTGGCAAGATTGCTGCTGTTACTGGCAATGAACGCGAATATTTTTCAAAAAGTTTGAAAAAGAGAATTTTTCTACTGAATGAATATCTACTTAACCGCAAGTCATTTCCAAATGATTTTCGCCCCAAGATGTTCAATCAGGAAAGTATTTCTTTACTCAAAGCTGGATCTGGTTACGTAGATAGAAAGAGCGATGTTTTACACCGTAAACAAAACTACAGCTCCAGTCTGCTGATGCACCAGCTTTCGGACGTGAATGATTATTTACCTAACGATATTCTCCTTAAAACTGATCGTATCAGTATGCATTTTGGTTTGGAGGTGCGCACCCCGTTTCTTGATCATCGTCTTGTAGAAGAAATGTTGTTTCTTCCGGATGGTTATAAGATTTCATTGTGTCAGCAAAAGAAGGTATTGCGTGAAGCATTTAAGAACGATGTTTTGCCCGAGGTGTACAAAGGTATAAAACATGGTTTTGCCCCTCCTCTGCATCACTGGTTGGCAGGCGAGCTGGCACCGATCCTGGACGTAGCTATAAATGATGCCAGTTTGGATCCTTATGTTAATAGGGCGTATATTAAGCAGTTACAGGATGAGCATAAATCTGGAACATCAGACCATAGTCATCGGTTATGGATTATAGTGATATTTTATTTATGGTTAGTTTATGAGGCCGTATAAATGAATGAACTGCAGCATGATCTGTCCATGATTACACCTATACTTTTAGATAGAAATCATAAGTCCCCAAAAGTAAATAAAATGCTGGCTGTACTTCAGGATGCCGGGCTTTTGGATCGCCCCGAGGGTATAGCTCTTGATCTGGGATGCTCTGGCGGTTTTTTTTGCGAAGGGTTGGCCCAATACTTTCACCGAATCGTTGGCATTGATATTGATTCCACTGCAATTGATTTTGCGAAGGAAAACTCTGTTTTTGCAAATGTGGAGTATTTATTAATTAATTCCGATGATATTCCTCTTCCTGACGAGTCGGTTGAACTAATTATTTGTAATCATGTGTACGAACATGTACCAAATGTAAGTAAGTTATTTTCTGAAATTGCTCGTGTTCTCAGGCCAGATGGTGTGTGCTACTTGGGGGCAGCCTCGCGCTTAGTTGTTATAGAGCCACATTTTAAATTGCCTTTCTTGTCCTGGCTGCCTAAATGGCTTGCGCATAGATATATGCGAGTGTGCGGAAAGGGGGATTTTTATTATGAACAACTCCGGACCTACTGGGGTATTCGCAATATGATTAAAAATTTCTCTGTGGATGACTACACATTAAAAATCATTAAGGACCCTGTACGCTATTGCGCCCAAGATATGATTAAGCCATCGGGTATTACAGCTCGGTTGCCGGTTGGTTTATTGAAAGTCATTTATCCGTTTTTACCTTCTTTTATTTTTCTCATTAGGAAAAAGGTATGAATTTCTTTAAAAAGAATAGCTTTCGTTTTGTGAATTGGCTGTCTCGGACGTATTTTTCCAGTCGGTTATCTTATTCTCACATTGAAGCTTTTATTTTTAATAACTCGTTTAAAAAAATAAAAAATATTTTGTTATGTCACTGGGAGATTTTTAGGGGTGTATCAGAGGTTATTTCATTTCCGTACCTGATGATTTTGGAGGTTACAAATATATGTAATCTAAAATGTCCATTCTGTTTGACTGGTAAGGGTATTTCAGGTGGCCGTGATAAGCGTCACATGACTTATGAAGAAGCAATTCTGCTTATTGATGCGGTTGCCGACTATGTGTATATGCTGCAACTCTACACATGGGGCGAGCCATTGCTCAACAAAGATATTGTTAAAATAGTAGAGTATGCAAAGAAAAAAAATATATATGTAATGCTCTCTACTAATGCGACTGCACTAAATGAAGTTAATGTTCAGCGTATGATTTCGTGTGGGATTGATTACATTACACTGGCAGTGGATGGAATTTCTCAGGAAACATACGAGCAGTATCGAGTTGGGGGAAATTATCAGAAAATTCTTGATAATGTTACTCAAATGCTTGAGATAAAAAGATCACTGAAAAGTAAAAAGCCATTTGTGGAGTGGCAATTTATTGTGTTTCGGCATAATGAACATGAGGTGGATGCTGCGGAGTCACTTGCCTATTCAATTGGTATTGATAAATTCACTCCATTGCCCGCATATACGGAGGATAAGACCTGGATTCCTGAAGGTGAAAAATATAAGACGGAACTCCTCAATCCGGAACGGCTTCGCCACTGTGAAAGGCCTTGGACTCATGTGAATGTTAGAGCCGATTTAGGCATTGCTCCCTGTTGTTATGAATTTTTTAAAAAAGACGATTTTGGTGATGCCAAGCAACAAAGCTTTAAAGAGATTTGGAACAACTCTTATTTTCAATCCTCGCGAAGAATGATTTATCAAAAGCATATGGGTCAAAAGTTGGAGAAAAGTAACATTATCTGTCGGGATTGCATCCTCAGTGGGGTTCGGCCTTCATATATAAATGTAAAAGCGGATACTCCTGCAGAAAATACAATACCAGTTATTAATATCAAGTAGATTATGACGCCCCCTATAGATTTAAAAAAAATGTACTTGCATGAGTCATCTGCGCAAAAGTACAAGCGTATTGTTGCAGGGAAGGATGCGAGTTGGCTGTCATTTATATTAATAGAAATAATTTTCATGTTGTTTACCTGGATTCCAGGTGCTTTGGGGATAGTCTTGCGGAAGCTTTTTTATGTGGGGGTTTTTGGTTCTATTTCCCGATCTACCTCAATTAATAAAAGTGTAACGATTCGTTCGCCGGGTAAAATCCATTTGGAGCGGGGAGTTTTTGTCGATGAGTTCTCTCAATTACAAGGTATATCATCGCATCCGCAAGCTATCAAAATTGGAGCCTGGTCAGTACTAAACACATTTTGCATCTTAAATGCCGGTGAACCAAATGGGTTCATACATATAGGAGCTGATACCTCTATTGGCCAGGGAACCATTATTTATGGAAATGGCGGTGTTTCTATCGGTAATGATGTTTTAATTGCCGGGCAATGTTTCATTGTTGCTTCATCTCACAATATCAACGACTCCTCCATTCCTATTTCTAGGCAAGGAATTTCAACGATAGGAATCAACATTGAGGATGGTGTCTGGATTGGTGCGGGGGTGAAGGTATTGGATGGAGTAACTATAGGTGCTGGTTCTATTATTGGAGCTAATTCTGTCGTTAACCGATCTATTCCGGCGGGCGTGATTGCCGCTGGCGTGCCTTGCAAAATCATAAAACCCCGAAAAGGGTAAGTGTAAAAAATGCTAAAGAACGTAACTAAGATATTGCTTCCAATTTTGGGAGTGGTTTTTGCTTTTTATATACTGCAAGATGAATTTTCAACAGTCGATTTTTCTCACCTGACTATAAACCTTCCTGTTTTTGCTCTTTCGTTTATTGCATTGCTTGTTGTCTTTTTTATGAATGGCGTGGGATGGTTTTTGATAAATAAAAAGCTTGGTGTTTCCTCTACTATCGATGAGACGGTATTTGTGTGGCTCTCCTCGTCTCTTGCTCGTTATATTCCTGGTATTGTGTGGGGTTATGCGAATAGAATTCTCTTTCTGAAAAAAAAATCTGTAAATGTTTCTTCAATTGGTTTTAGTTTTATATTCGAAGCTGCGTTTTTATTTGGTGCAGCTGTATTGATGGGTGTTAATTTTTTATGGTTTGTTGATTTTAATAATTATTTCGTGTGGTTAAATTACGATTTGTTATTGTTGGTTCCGATTTTTTTTGCAGTAATTGTATTTTTTATAGTGAAAAAAAAAGGGTTGATATTTTCAAGTGTGTCATCGGGTGGGCTTTTGCGAATGATGTCGGTATTTGGATGTTATATAGTTTTATGGTTTGTCTTTTTTTGCGCATTTTCATTGTTTGCTTATTCTATCCTGTCTTCTGTCTATGATCTTGTCACCTGCCTAAAAATAGGGCTTGGCTTTTGTTTAGCTTTTGGATTGTCATTTGTCTTAATTGTCTTTCCGGGCGGGATTGGTGTAAGAGAGGTTATTTTTTTTGCATTGTCGTCTGCTGTTATTGACTCGGGAACAGCAGCGTTGCTGTCAGTATTAAGCCGACTTTGGATTGTTGGTGGCGAATTAGCATCCTTGCTTGTATGCTTGCTTTGGTATTTATTTATTGGTAGGAAAAAGTACAAAGCATGATTTAAAATCATTGCCTATTTATTATGGTTAGATATGCGCATCGACAAATCCACCGCCCGACAATGCTTGGTCAGCCCCCCAATCGAAATAAAATCCACTCCGGTTTCTGCAGTGGGAACCAAGGTAGTTTCATTAATATTCCCTGAGGCCTCCAGCTTCGCACGTTTTGCTGTGATGACAACGGCTTTTTTCATGTCTTCAATAGAGAAGTTGTCGAGCATAATAATATCTGCCTTTGCGGATAATGCCTGTTCCAATTCCTCAAAATTTTCTACTTCCACTTCTACAGGCTTGCCCGGTGCAATTTGATGGGCGAGGTTCACCGCGTTGGCTATGCCTCCGCTGGCGGCGATATGGTTTTCCTTGATCAGGAATGCGTCGTAAAGGCCGATGCGGTGATTGTGGCAACCGCCGCAAGCGACGGCATATTTTTGGGCGGTACGTAAACCGGGAATGGTTTTGCGAGTGTCCAGAAGTTTTACCGGGGTGTGGGCTACTTTTTGGGCGTAGTGGTTGCTAATAGTCGCTGTTCCGGAAAGCGTTTGTACAAAATTAAGTGCGGCACGTTCACCCGTTAGCAAGCTGCGTGCATTGCCTTTTAGTGTGAATAACAAGCTGTTTGCGGCGGCTGCATGCCCATCTTCTATATGCCATTGAATTTCAACATGCGGATCAAGCTGTTTAAATACTTCTTCTACCCAGGCTTTGCCGCAAAAAATGCAATCCTCGCGGGTAATGATTCTCGCTTCTGCGTGTTCATCAGGGGCAATTAGTTGGGCTGTAATATCGCCTGTGCCTACGTCCTCCAACAACGCCAAATTGACGGTTTTGGTTATGTCATTTTGCAATGTAGGTAGGTTTTTGGAATATAAAAAGTTCATAGAAAGTGTCGGATAATTAAACAGGTTGAACGATAAAAAAGGCTAATTTGGCGCAAAAATTAGCCTTTAATTACTAAATATACTTAAAAATAGCAAAACAGGCCTAGTGGTTATAACTGTTTGTGATATGGCTCTCGATCCTATCATTTGCTCATTTGGTGTGTCTTGCCCTTGGTTATACTTCACTTACGCAAGTTTTTACTAATGGTAAATCCACCATGTCAGAGCATCTGAAAGCTGACCCCAAAAAGGTCGTTCAATTAAATGTAGAGCGGAATTCTACCGCGAATTCGCAAATTGCACTCGCACGTTTGCCGGCGGCTATGCATACCTTGCGCGATAAAGCCCGGCAACAACTGCAACTATTTTTGCGCGAGCTGTTCGATAAAGTGGATGACGCTATGTTTGAGTTGGCTGATAAAGCCAATAACAACCACGACCAGAATATCTTTTTTGATTCGATGCGCGAAGTGCGCATTCGTCGCCGTGCGATGGAAACGTCGTTCTTTCGCAGTATTGATATCAGCTTTGCTCGCCTGTTGGACCCTAATGCCTATCGCGATGAAAAGCAGGTCGATGAACATTCTGTTTCGCTTGATGATCTCTCCCTGGTAAAAAATGATGAATTGGAGGAGATGGTTGCTATAGACGCAATGGTTAATAAGGCCAATGAGCAGTTCAGTGAGCCTATCCAGCATTTAACTCTGCGTATCGACCATTTAGTGCCGATTAAGGTTTATCAAAAAAATAATCCGTTAGGAGTCGACGTTATTTGTGGTGCGTTTACCGATGCAACCAAAACACTCAATGTCGATGTAAAAGCCAAGCTGGTGTTGTTCAAGCTGTTTGACAACATCGTTATGTCGAAGCTCGGCAAATTTTTTGAAGTGCTTAACCTGACGCTCATTGATGCCAATATTTTACCGTCATTAAAACAGGCGTCGCGTGCCCCTAAAAAACCAACGTCCAATGTGGCGGATAGTTTTGGCAAAGGTCTGAGTGCTGAAGTTGATATGGGCTTGCAATCCGCACCGGTTACTGGCGGATTTGCACCAAATTACGATGATCAAACCAACCAGGTTTTGAGTCAGTTGCGTAACTTGTTAGGCACTAGCCGTAATGCACCGCGTACGCAGTTGCCGGGTGAAGAGATCACTACGCAAGATCTGATAAAAATTCTGTCCCTGGCGCAACAGCAAAATACTTTCAGTGTACCGGTCACGCATAGTGCACCTGTAAACTTGCGCAACATGTTGAACGAGTTGTTGCACCAGGAGACCCTGGCTGCTGCCGCAATTAATCAAGTTGACGACGATGTTATTAATCTGGTCAGCATGATGTTTGAATTTATTCTGGATGATCGCAATCTTGCTGCGCCGATGAAAGCCCTGATCGGGCGTTTGCAAATTCCGATGGTGAAAGTTGCTATTGCTGACAAAACTTTCTTCAGCAAAGGCGGTCATCCTGCTCGTCGTTTATTAAATGAAATGGCGATGGCCTGTTTGGGTTGGCAAGAATCCAGCGAAGACAGCCAGCGTAAAGATGGCCTCTACAACAAAATGGAAGAAACTGTTCGCGCGGTGTTGACTGAGTTTGATACCGATATGAGCGTGTTTGAGCGGTTGCTGGTAGATTTCCGTTCCTATCTGGATAAAGAGAAGCGTCGCGCCCAAATTCTGGAGCAGCGCACTATTGATGCGGAAGATGGCAAAGCCAAATCTGAACGCGCACGCGCACAAGTTGATGCCGAATTAAATCGCATCTGCACCGGTAAAGATTTGCCTTTGGCTGTCACCAAACTATTGCGTGAGGCTTGGGCGAACGTGATGTTTATTACCAGCCTTAAGCAAGGTGTGGAAAGTGATGAATGGCGCATTTGCTCTGCTACTGCACAGCAGTTGGTGTGGAGCGTAACCACCACGATGGATAAGGATAATCGCCAGCGCTTGTTAAAACTGGTGCCCGAGTTATTGCAAAAATTGCGTACCGGATTGGAAAGTATTTCATTCAGCCCGTTTGAAACTACAAACTTATTCAAACAACTGGAAGTGGTGCATCTCGCGCGTTTGCGTGGTGAACCAAAATCGGTTGCTGAAGAGATTGAACCTGTTGCATCGGCTGAAGCATTGGCCATTAAAGCACAAGAGCTGGCCGCAAAAAATGCCAGTGTGAAGGCTGCTATGATTGAGGCGCAACAAAAAGCGCAATTGGCTGCTAATGCCCAACTAGCTGTTAGTGGACAATTGGCAGCTAATGGACAGTTAGCTGCAAAAGCAGAAACCGTGCAGGCCAAGCGTGTAAATGAAGAGGTTGTGAACGAGCCTTCAGTAGCAATCGTGCAAGAGCATATTGCTGCGGCCGCTCAAGAAATTACTCCTGAAATTATCGAAGTTCCTGTCGTTGCAGAGCAACCCGTTATTGAGCCGCCTGCGGTTGTAGAATCTCCTGTGGTTGCTATTGAACCTGTTGTTGCCAATACAGTAAACGTTGCGGCTCAACAGGAAGTGATTGTTGAGGACACCGTTGTTGCTGTTGATGAATCAGTGACTCAAAGTATTCAAGTTGACCCACAACATTTAGCATTGGTAAATAATATTACCCAGGGCACCTGGTTTGAAATGCAAGGTGACGCGGGCGAAAAATATCGTTGCCGTTTAGCGGCGATTATCCGTTCGGTAGGAAAATATATTTTTGTTAATCGTGCCGGTATGAAAGTAGCGGAAGAAAGCCGTGAGAGCCTGGCGATTGCACTGCAAACCAAGCGGTTGACTATTCTGGATGATGGTATGTTATTTGATCGTGCACTGGAGGCCGTCATCGGTAACTTGCGTGAAAAGCGTATGATGAATTGATTTTTGTTGTATGTTCTCCCTGGATGTTAACCCGGCTCGCGCCGGGTTTTTTATTGTTGCGATTAAACTTCTTCCAGCACTACCAGTGTTTGCCCAGCCTGAACTCGCGCACCATCATTCTTTAATAAATGTGTTACTTTTCCCGCGCAAGGAGCATTGATATTGATCTCCATTTTCATGGATTCCAGGATTAATAAAATATCTCCTGCATTAACTTCTTGTCCAATTTTTACCTGGGTTTGCCACACGCTACCGGAGACTGAGCTATCTACGCAAATAGCGTTCTCAGGAAATTGGGTTTCGGCATCGATCTCAATAACTTCTTCCTGTTCATAATTAAATTGGCCATTGGCATGCCAGCGTGCCAGCTCTTCGTCAAACGCTTGCTCACGCTGGGCTGTAAACTTAGTGATATCGGATGCGTTCGCTGCGATAAAATTTTCATACTCGCCCAAACTGAAATGACTTTCTTCAATTTTTATATCGTATCTGCCTAATGGAAAATCACGACGGATTTTTTGTAACTCTTCTGCGCTGACCTCATAAAAACGAATTTGATCAAAGAAGTTTAATAACCAGGGTTGTTTGAACGCTTTGGTTTGGCGATAGCGATTCCACATTTGCAGTGTACGGCCCACAAATTGATAACCACCCGGGCCCTCCATGCCATACACACATAAATAAGAACCACCAATGCCCACAGAGTTTTCTGCAGTCCAGGTGCGTGCCGGATTATATTTAGTCGTCACCAGCCGGTGGCGAGGGTCAATCGGTGTTGCTACTGGTGCCCCCAAATAAACATCACCCAGTCCCATCACTAAATAGGATGCAGAAAATAAAATATCCTTAACATCGGCAATAGAATTCAAACCGTTAATTCGACGAATAAATTCCAGATTGCTTGGGCACCAGGGGGCATTAGAGCGCACAGACTGTACATACTTCTGAATGGCGAGTTGGCAAGCTTCATCATCCCAACTCAGTGGCAGATGTACTATGCGCGAAGGAACACTCAACTGCGCTAATTGCTGCGTTAGCGTTTTTTCCGCAAGCTCAAGATGCCCAAGCAATTGGGCAAGCGATAACTGCTGGCTATCATAATGAATTTGTAATGAGCGAATTCCCGGTGTTAATTCGCGTAATCCGGTAATGCTATTTTTTTGCAGCCATTGCATTAATGCATGGGCGCGAAAACGCAGTGTAATGTCCAATTCAAGTGCGCCGTACTCCACCAATAAAAAGTGATCACCAGCAACCCGGTAAATAATGTCTTCGCCAAATTTCTGTGCAAATAATTTTTTAACAATGGGTGATGAAATATTCGCTTCGGAATAGGAGTGTGTAACAACATGCAGTTGTTGCAGTGATTGGTTTTGCGATTTTTCAATAGCTACTGCATCATCAATACTGACCGGAATAAAACGAATTTTATCGCCGGCACGAACTTGGCCTAGTTTCCACAGGTCAGCGTTAATTACTGTGGCAGGGCAAACAAAACCGCCGAGTGAGGGGCCATCCGGGCCAAGAATTACCGGCATATCACCCGTAAAATCTACCGTGCCGAATGCGTACGCATTATCGTGAATATTCGACGGATGCATGCCCGCCTCACCACCGGAAGTGCGCGCCCATTCAGGTTTAGGGCCGATCAAGCGTACACCGGTGCGGCTGGAGTTGTAATGCACTTCCCAATCCGTTGCAAAGAAAACAGAGATATCTTTTTTGGTGAAAAAATCCGGCGCGCCATGCGGGCCATAAATAACGCGCAATTGCCATGTGTTGGTAATTGCAGGAATTAATTCCTGCGGCACGCATTCTGCTTTAATGTTGCGATTGCAGTCTTGTGCGAGTGCAAGCACATCGCCAGCGCGTAGTGCGCGGCCATTGTGGCCGCCGAATTGGCCAAGGGTAAATGTGGATTTTGCGCCGAGATAATCCGGGCATTGAATCCCATCCGCTATACACAAATACGCGCGTGCACCGATAGTGATTCGCCCCAATTGCAATTGTTGGCCCGCATTGATATTTATAACTTCATTGCAAGGAATTAAATTTCCATCGAGTTTTGCATCAATATTTGCTCCGGTGATAATAATTTTTGTCGCGCAGCCAAATTTCAGTGTTGGACCTTGTAACGTTATTTCCAAGCCTGCCGCTGCATCATCATTTCCGAGCAAGCGATTACCCAAACGAAATGAGTAACTATCGAATGGTCCGGAAGTAGGGACGCCAACATGCCAATAACCCTGACGACCAGGAAAATCCTGGATGGTTGTTTGGGTTCCTCCTTGAATCACATCAATGCGATTGGGTTTAAATACAAAACTGTTTAAATAGCGTGTGGTCATGGTGCCTTGCAATAATTTTTCATCCTGCAATAGCGTACGCAAATAACCCAGATTGGTTTCTATTCCATACAATTGGGTGTGGCTTAATGCATTTTTTAAATTTAATAATGCTTTATTACGATCAGCACCTTTAACAATGATCTTGGCGAGCATGGGATCAAAAAATGCAGGAACTTCAATGCCACTTTCAATCCAGTGATCAATACGAAGATTTTCAGTCAGCGGTGGAAATTCTACCTTGCTGAGCAGACCAGCACAGGGTTGAAAGTTTAATGCCGGGTCTTCCGCATACACGCGTACTTGAATGGCATGACCTTTGGCCGAAAGCTGGTTGCGCAAATTGCGAATATCGCCCAGTTCATCGGCGGCTTGTTTGAGCATCCATTCAACCAGGTCTACTCCATAAACTTCTTCTGTTACACCGTGTTCAACTTGCAGGCGAGTATTAACTTCCAGAAAGTAAAATGTGTTGTCCAATGAGTCATAAATAAATTCTACGGTTCCTGCGTTGCGGTAATTTACAGAGGCCAGTAATTGTTCGGCTACTTTTTGCATCGCAGTGCGTTGATGCTCGGGCAAGTTGGGCGCAGGACACTCTTCCACTACTTTTTGATTGCGTCTCTGGCTGGAGCAATCGCGCTCTCCAATCGCAACTGCCGTGCCTTTACCATCACCAAATACTTGCACTTCGATGTGACGCGCAGCGGCAATAAATTTTTCCAAAAATACACCGTCATCTGCAAAATTATTTTTCCCGAGGCGTTTAACGGAATCGAATGCGGAGAGCAAATCCTGTTCGCTGTTACACAATTGCATGCCGATACCGCCACCACCGGCAGTGCTCTTTAGCATAACGGGATAGCCAATTCGCACGGCAGCTTGCTGTGCATCGTCAATATTTTTTAACAAATCCGTGCCGGGGCACAGAGGTACATTAGCTGCCTGGGCAAGTTCACGCGCTTTGTGTTTTAAACCAAATGTCAGCATTTGCTCCGCAGTGGGCCCAATAAAAATTATCCCTGCGGCTTCACACTCAGCCACAAAATTGGCGTTCTCGCTTAAAAAACCATAACCGGGGTGAATGGCCTGTGCACCGGTTTGTTGTGCAATAGTAATTATTTTTTTGCGGTCCAGATAGGTTTGCGCCGCCGCACCTTCGCCTAGTGAAAAGGCTTCATCGGCAAGCCTTACATGTAAAGAATCCACATCAGATTCTGCGTAG
The DNA here is from genome assembly GCA_021151825.1 of Cellvibrionaceae bacterium. Lineage (GTDB taxonomy): Bacteria > Pseudomonadota > Gammaproteobacteria > Pseudomonadales > Cellvibrionaceae > Cellvibrio. The sequence continues at coordinate 108,823 of JAGKWQ010000001.1, read as the reverse complement.
ACAGCAACGGATTTGATATTGAGTTTTTTGAGCGTGCGAATAATTCGAATGGCAATGGCACCACGGTTGGCAATCAGTACTTTGGTAAACATATTCTGCTCCGGTGGGCCGTCCCACTGGTGTTAAATACGACAATGGTCGTCCACTGAAGAATTATCATAAGTGCGTTAGCGTAGGTTGGGGCTAGCCGCGTAGGCTGAAGAACGAGCCGCAACGTAGACTTCAAGGTTATTATGTTGCGGTTCGCAAGCTCACCAATAACCTACGGGTACTTCAAAAAATGTAATTTAATTCCACACAATCACTTCAATCGGTGTTGGGTTGTAACCGTTGCACGGATTATTTAATTGCGGGCAATTTGAAATCAGCATAACAATATCCATTTTGGCTTTGAGTTCAACGTATTTTCCCGGCGCAGAAATTCCATCTTCAAATGTGAGCCCGCCTTGTGCGGTAACGGGAACATTCATAAAAAAATTGATGTTGTGGGTGATGTCGCGTTTGTGAATATTGAACTCCGGGTGCTCCGCAATGGCGAGCATCCAGCTATCGCGGCAGGCGTGCATGCAACGCTTTTCCAAGCTGTAGCGCACTGTATTGCTTTCGGTCGCGCAAGCGCCGCCAAGTGTGTCGTGACGACCACAGGTATCGGCAACAATTTCCAATAGTTCATTGCTGGCGTTAGATATTAATTTGGTGCCTGCACTCAAATATAAGTTGCCTTGTGTGCGAATAGTGTCCATAGCGCTATAGCGCTCGCTGGGATCTTTGGCGTTATAAAATAAAACGTCTGCGGCCTGGTTGCCTTCCAGATCGACGATACGAAAGGTTTGGCCCTGTTTTATTTCACCGAGGAAATAATCGCCTGCTTTTACGTTATGGCGTGCTGTTGCTGTTTCCGGATGTAAGTTGCTTTGAACGAGTGACATTATCAGTACCTCAAATTTTCTATTCGTATGCATTTTCGAGCAGTTCACGAAAATGCTGAAGTTCATATCAGCTTCGTGAAAACTAATGTTTTGCTGCTAAATAATAGAGATCATTATTTTTAAATCCGCGCTGATTTTCCTCGCGGAAATTTTTACAGTAATCATCAGCAGCTACAGGGTCAGCTTCGCCCAATTCAATTTGCACGGATTTAAATGGATATTGTTCCGAGACATTTAATGGGTGCGGGCAGGTATGAAGTATTACCAATGTGTCCATTTCAAAACGCAACGTGACGTTATTACCTGCGCTTTGGTTTTTGGTGTCGAGTGTTATATTACCGGAATCATCGGCAATGACTTTGCTAAACCAATTGATGTTGGATGCCATGTCAGCGCGGCCTAATCCGTATTTGGCTAACTCCACCAAAAATGCGTCGTAACCGTTTTGTAACCATTGATTGCGATCTTTTTGGTAATCGCGCTTTCCCCAACGTTCTTCAACTGTTTTTGTGGTGCTATTGCCACACACGGTATCGTGCCAATTCCCTTCGCCGTTGACGGAATGGTCTTCAATAATGGAAACAAAAATGCGCCCCATATCGGAATACAAACAATTACCGCGTTGTAATTTAAATGTGTGTTGGCATTTTAGTGTGTCGGGTGCGTTGTAGCGCTCCAGCAAATTACGCGGGTTGTAAAACAACATGCCGATATTGGCCCCGCCTTCCAGGTCTGTAATTTTTAATAAACTGCCGCGCCGTAATTCCAGCGACCAATGGCCATTGCCGGGAATGGTTGTGGTGTAAAAAATCTTGCTCATAACTAGGTGATTCCTGAATATTTATGATCTCGGCAATTAAAGATCTTGAGTTTCTTTCGTGAGTGCCTGTAGTCCACTGGATAATTCGGCAGGCAATTCCTGTTTGCGACGAGTAACTGGCAAGTCATAGGTAATGCTTGCACCGTAAGCGTTGGGGGCTTGATTGTCGCGACGTAATTTGTCGAACACCCACAACCGGGTTCCCAAATAAAAACCTTCGCTTAAATCATGCGTTACCATAAATACTGTGAGCTGATGCTCGCGCCAGAGTTGCAAAATCAGTTGATGCATATCGGCGCGAATACCTGGGTCGAGTGCACCGAAAGGTTCATCCAGTAATAAAATTCTCGGTTGACGAATCAACGCTTGCGCGATGGCAAGGCGTTGCTTCATGCCGCCGGATAATTCATGCGGATAGCGATTTATCGCATGGGTTAAACCCACGGAGTCAAGCAATGATTTTGCTTCTTCAATGACTTTACGTTTGGCACTGCCAAATAACTTTCCTAACAACGGCGAATGTTCAAATTCGCGGGCGATGATGACATTTTGCAATACCGTTAAATGCGGAAAAACAGAATACTGCTGGAATACTATGCCCCGCGATTGATCCGGTTCATCGGGAATGGGGTTTCCTTCGAGTAATAATTCACCGGAACTGGGCGATTCCATACCGAGCAACATTTTCAGGAACGTGCTTTTTCCGCAGCCGGAAGTGCCGACCATCGTAATAAACTCGCCGGCGTTAACACTGACATTCATGCGTTCCAGCACAACGTTATCGCCGTATTTTTTCCACAAATTTTTAGCCTTGATTAAGGGCATGGTTTTAGCTCTTTTTTCTTCAAGAATTTTTTTATCGAATGGCAGAATGGTCATGATTTTTTCCCCTTACCAATTGTTGGTTTATTTACTATTGGTCTATTTATGATTTGGCCTATTTATTATTTGGATAATGCCAGGGGAAACAAATGCGACTGGTTTTGGCGAGCATCCAATCGACTAAAAATGCAAGCAATGTAATCCAGGCGACATAAGGCAATATTACGTCCATCGACATGTAACGTCGCACCAGAAAAATGCGATAACCCAAGCCATCAGTAGATGCAATGGCTTCGGCTGCAATTAAAAATAACCAGCCTGCACCGAGTGACAAGCGCACGGCATTAATGAGCCTTGGTAATAATTGCGGAATTAAAACACGCAACAGAATTTGCCAGGTGGATGCGCCGAGTGTTTGTGCCTTTACTAATTGTTCGAGTGGAATTTCTTGCGCGCAGCGTTGGATATCGCGTGCGATAAAAGGCGCAACACCAATAACAATTAATGCCACTTTGGATAATTCGCCTAAACCAAACACAATAAATAACACCGGTAATAAAGCCATTGGCGGTACGAGAGAAATGATTGTCAGTAACGGTGCGATCGGTGAATGAATAACAGGAATGGCACCGGTTAATAGGCCAATCGTAAAGCCAATAATTGCGGCGATAAAAATACCTAATGCCAAACGATGTAAACTGCTGAAGGTATCCTGCCAAAATAAATATTCGCCACTGCGTTTGCTTGCTTCAAACGCAAGGGAATGAATTGCGTCGCCCATTTGTACAAAACTGGGTAACAATTTATCCGTAGCATTTTCAGCGAGGCGTGCATCAGAGACGACCAAATAAATAAACACTATAATTAAAAATGGCAGGAGCCCTAATAACAACCGGGTGGGTTTGGAGGGTGTTAAATTAATTAATCGTTTCATGAGTCTCGGCAGCTCTGTGGTATGTGGGCTTCGCAAATGGAAGCCCTATTGTTGTTATGTGGATTACAGTTTTTTATCAGCGGCGAGTTGCATATATGTAGTATCAAAACGCAGCTTTACGTTTTTCTTATCGCCGTAAACACCTCTGGGACCTTCAACGCCGATAAATTTTGCATCGGGTGCGCCTTCGCCCAATAAGCCGTGATCAAAGGAAAACTCAGCCACTTTTTGCATGGTTTTTAACAGTTCATCGCTATTAACCAATTCAAGTGCAGAGGCGGGGGTATAAAACATTTTGGTGCTGGCGAGCTGTAAATCGAAACCCGCGAGGTCTGTACCTGATGCAGTAGCCATTGCTGTTTTTGCGGCAACAGCGGCTTTGTCATTTGCACCCATCACACTCATGATTTCATACCAGGCGCCGACCAATGCTTTGCCGAGGGCAGGATTTTTTTTCAGGGTTGCAGTATTCACCACCATCAAATCCATAATTTCGCCCGGGATTTTTGAGGAGTCGAATACTTTACTGCTATTGGGTTGCTTGAGGATTTCACTCAGCAATGGATTCCAGGTAGTAACGGCTGTGACATCTTTGGTGCCGTAAACCGCAACCATATCCGCATCGGAAGTGTTAACCACTTTTACATCGGCTTCTTTCAAGCCAATGGTTTCCAGGCCGCGCGCTAATAAATAATGGGAAACGCTGAGTTCAACTAAATTAACGTTTTGGCCTTTGATGTCTTTGAGGGATTTGTTTGCGCCTTTCAGCACAATGCCGTCATTACCGTTAGAGAAATCACCCACGATAAGCGCGGTCGAATCAACGCCACCTGCCGCCGGAATGGTGAGTGCATCCATATTAGTCATGACGCAACCATCGAATTGTCCAGCGGTGTATTGGTTAATGGATTCGATGTAATCGTTGATTTGTACAACTTCAATTTCGATGCCGTACTTCTTGGCCCATTTGTCGATAATTTTTTGCTCGGCGCTGTAGCCCCAAGGCATCCAGCCAACATAAATGGACCAACAAACTTTGAAAGGCTCAGCAGCGGAGGTAAGGGTCGCAGAAAATAATAATGTAAGCGTGAGTAATGTTTTGGTGAGGCGGGCGTGGTGCAACATGAACAACCTCCAACGGGTGACATCGGCGTTTTTTAATAGGGAGCACTCTGGCGGTTAGGCCAATCATCTCCCGGGCTTTTATCCCGCCGTGTAACCTCATTGCTGAATCCTTTTCAAAGGTATCAGGAGAGGTCGAAAGCTCTCGGACCAGTCATCGCACAGTGCAATCAAGGTGCGACCGGAACCCTAGCTCTCTATTAACAAATTGTGTGGAACAGTTTGTTGAATAGCTAAAACCACCCAGAGTGCGGATCAGTTATTACGAGGATTGCTATCGCAATATGGGTGCCAATTCAGTAATTCGCTGATTTTTAAAGGGATTCAGATCGAGCGTGGCTTTTTGTTTTAAATTTTATGCACCACCATGAGGCTTGGTGGTGGTGCATGAGGGTCCGTTTTGGTGCGGTGATTTTGCAGACCTATATGACAGCTGCGATTGTTCAGGTATGTAATTTTTATCGACACATCAGGCAGTTACAGCGATATCGTGCTATTTTTAATCAAGTGCGTCTGTTGCGTTTGTGTGTGGAACTATTTTCCCAAGCTGATAAGATTGGCGCTCAGGACAACCTAATTAGACTTACTCACTCTGTCTCCAGGTTTCGAAGGCTCTATTTCCGGATGTGGCAATTGATTGGTTATCTGGTTTGGGGGCTAGGGAATATGACCATCATGGAAAAATACGGAATAACTATGCGCAACTCAGGCTTACCAGGCTCTGATACCCAGAAACCCTCTACGTATTCTGCGGTAGCTATGACAGAGCAATTGGTCATCCAACATTTGAAACATTGTCGCGATCTTACGCGTGGCTTTGCATACCGGGTTTTCCCCAATTTTTGGCGGCAGTGGTGCAAACAAATTCTGGAAATTGCCGAGCAGGCGAAATCCAATAAAGAGCAAGTTGCCCTGTATGAAATGCAAAACCTGATTGTTGCCGTCCAGCAGGCAGCAGAGCAGGAGTTTTGCCAGCATCTCGCCAACGGTTTTGTGAAATTTAAAAATAAATCCCTCAATACCTTAACTGGCGAAGAGCGTTTTAGTGGCGATATCCTGTCGCTGGTTGAGCATTCTGATCTGGAAGAAACTATCGCAATTACGTCCATTACCCATCGCGCTGATAATTTTTTTGCAGAGCAGCTATGGGCATTCCAGCAACGCCTGGCGTTGTTGAATGATGGCGAGAAAGTGGATGAGCGCAGTAATCCGGTCAGCCCCGTGCAGTTTTGCGAATCACTGCGCAAGTTACTGGGCAATCTGGAGGTCGATGTAAAAAGCAAAATTATCGGCTACAAATTATTTGACCAGGATGTGGTGGGAATGCTGGATGAGCTTTATAAAGAGCTCAACGATTATCTCATCCGCCAGAATTTATTACCCAATTTGCGTTTTGTTCCTGCCAATAGTGAAAAACCGGCCGGGCCTAAAGCAGAAGACGCTGTTCAGGATGATCCGTTTGAACGCGAGGCGGCCACTCCGGTTAGTGAGCAGCAAACGGAAGAGGAAGAGCAACAGCACCAGCGTCGCGCGAGCGATAAATTATTGAGCGGCGCGCTCAATCCTAACGATATCCAGTACCAAAACAGTTTATTAAACGCGATACGTTTGTTGCAGGCTCATGTTACGCAGCAGTTACCCGCTATTCATGCCGCGCAAGCATTACAGGCACAAAGTGGTGCTCCGACAGCTGCGATGCCAGTGGCTCCATCGAGTTTGCAAGTGTATTCCCAGCCACAACTGGTTGGAGTACTGGAGCATATGCAAACCCAGGCACTGAGTTATACCCAGCAAGCATTGGCTAATCACGATACTGGCCCGGTCGCTATTGAAATCCAGAGTGCGGCGGAGGTTGGTCGCAAGATGATGGAGACCATCGCCAGCGAGAATGAAAATGCGGCCGTGGAAGCGGGTGATATGCAAACCATCGATTTGGTGGGCATGTTGTTTGAGTACATGTTGTCGGATGATCATTTACCGGATTCGGTGAAAGCGCTGCTGAGTTATTTGCATACACCGTTCCTGAAGATCGCTTTTATTGATAAAGGATTTTTTGAGCAGCCGGAGCATCCTGCACGGGTTTTACTCAACAGCCTCGCTGAAGCCGGTGTGCGTTGGGTGAGTAATGATGGCAGTGAGCAATACGATATCTTTACCAAAATTAAAACCACCGTATTCCGCCTGTTGCAGGAGTTCAAAAATGATGTGCGCCTTTTTGCGGAATTATTAATTGAATTTAATGCTTACACGCACAACGTTGCCCGTCGCCAGGAGTTGATGGAGCGACGCGCACTGGAGAAAGCCCAGGGCGAAGAAAAATTGCGTGAAGCAAAAATCCAGGTAAATACCGAGGTGCGCAGCCGCACCGACAATCGCGAAATGCCATCCGCAATTTTATTGTTATTATTGCAGCCCTGGTCGGATTATTTATCGTTTGTGGTACTGCGTTATGGTGATAAATCCGATAGCTGGAAGCGCGCCTTGCAGGTGATTGATGATTTGCTTTGGTCATTGGAACCAAAAATCAAACAGCAAGATAAAGCGCGGCAAATGGAAATTCAGGATGAGCTCCTTGCCGCCTTGGAACGTGGTTTTGAAACGATTGGTTACGAGCAAGCAAAGGGCCGCAAGTTATTGGATGCGGTAACATCCTTGCAACGCATGGCGCTCCTTAGCCGTAAAGCAGAGCCTGCTCCAGCGCCCATGCGAACCAAACTCGAAAGCCTTGCTGCTGAAAAAGCGGGACATGCATCGGAACAATTACAACCAGTCTCGCCTGAAGAAGAAAAAATTGTCGATAGTTTAAAAATGGTGGAGTTTGGCACCTGGTTTGAATTTGAAGGCGGCAAGCGTTTAAAAGTGGCCTGGTACAATAAAAAGACCCAGCATTACATGCTGGTGGATCAACAAGGGCGTAAGGTTTCCCTGGCTGCAGGTTTGCAACTGGCGCGGGATATGCTCGCCGGGCGCGCAAAAATTATTGCGGGAAGTACCAAGCCTTTCTTCGAGCGCGCGCTGGAAAATATTTACCACACTCTGAACGAGCGTGCGGATACTCTTAAAACCGGGAGCGGATCATGACCCATAATTGTTCGCATGAACATGACAGGGAGTTAGAACGCCATACTATTAACGGCGATGTAGATGTGTACGATAATCTGCGCGATTTGTATGTCGGGCGCCTGGTAAATATTCATGCACAAGGTTTGATGGTGGTCGGGGATATTCCGCTGGAAGAAGACCGTATTTACACGCTGGATCTACATGTACCCGAACCCGTCAACGGACAAATGGTTATTCAGTTGGGTGTTGATTGTTTGTGGGCCCGCGATGCTGATTTATCCGGTAAACACTGGATCGGATTTTCAATTATCGATGTATCGCCCCAGTCGTCAGAGTCGATCAGGGCGTTAGTCGATTTGTTAGGTGAAGCGTTTTAATTGCGCATTAAAATAAATCAGTAAATACAATACCGAGCGCAAATATTTCCATATCGGTATTGTAATCAATCAAGCTGTGACCATAGCCTTTAAAATATTTAAATTGCCCGCGTAAATTTGAACTGAGCGGGAAACTCCAGCCCAACTCCATTGCTCCTTTGTTGTCGCTCTCCAGATTGTTACGCCACATCGCGTTAAAAATATTTTCCTTATGTTGATACGCCGCATTTAATTCGAAGTTGCCCATATAGTGGTCGATATCCGGATTATCATCGCCGTGTGGATCGCCGGGAAATTTTTGTTCTTTCTCGGGAATTCGATACCAGGGATTGAATGCAAAGGCAAAATTCCCGCGCTCGAAAACGGTATTAAACATAATACGATTCCAGCTGCGTGAAAGCTGGCCGCCTAAACCATTGGATTGGTGCGTTAACGAAAATTCATTGATCCGGTTTTGAAAACCCAGAATTTCCCAATCGTTGGTAAAGCTCAGAATAAATTCGGGCTGATGATCGGTTTCGCGAAATGGTGCGGAATCGGTATCGTTATAAACCTGCCACAGCGAATGATTTGTGTAACCCAGATAAAGGTGGCCGTTATCGCCAAACAGATCTTCGTGGATCAGAATTTTAATACTCAACTGGAATTCGGCTTCCGTTTTACTCAGCGTACTTAATGATTCTGAATTATTGTTGCGATAGGGCACTGTGTTTGGGTGGCGGGTGTAGCTGACCGGGAAAAAATAATTGCGTTTATGCGGTGTTAGCATAAACCGGTTGGAGCGATTTAGCGCTTCCATCGTCAAGCGTTTTTTAAGTAACGGTGTTTCGCGCGCTTGTGCGACTTCGGGTGGTGCTCCTTTTATTTTGGCCTGTTGCGCTTCACTTTTTTGCTGATCATGAAGCATTTGGCAAGCTTCTTTTAACTGGCGAATCGTCATGGTTTCAGCGGCGCTGACTACTGACGCCTGCAAACAAGTGTTCATTGCATCAGCGGTCAATACCGGTTCGGAGATAAACTCTTCAGTGGCAGCAGGCGATTGGGCGTGAGTGATGGTGGCGAGAAAAACCAGACTGAATGGCCAGATATAACGCATGAAGATTATCCCTTGATTGGCTTTTGGTTATTGTAGGGATTACCCCCAACGAGGCAAGTGCGCTATTCCACAATCAAACGGGCTATTTGCGATTAAAAAGGTTAGCCATCATCTAATAAGATTGCACCCAGACTTCAATATCTTGCTCATGCCATTGGGTGAGGAGTTGCACGCCTTCGTCTACAACTTTCAAATAGACATCGATGATATCCGTCGCCAGGCTGAAAAGCCGGTTACTGTCGGCATTCATCTGATGCGAGTTGACGACATCTGCTTCCACCATAGACAGCAAGAACTCCAATTTGATTTCGTAACTTTTTAATTGGTTGAGCAACGTGAGATCGCTATCAAGCAGGCCTTCCAGCCGTTTGGTTTGGTGGCGGAGCTTTTCATTGTTCACACGCGTACATTGGATGACGTAACGCAGCTTCCCGGCGAAATCTTTATCGCAATACCCCAGTGCCGCCGCGTATGTGGCCAGTGCACGAATGCGGCCGATTTGCTCGGCTACTGCGGGCATCAGGCGCGTGGCGAAATGCAGTACTTCCAGGTATTTAAACCGATTGGGGTAGAGGGTTTCATCCACATGAATAACCCGGGGCTCCACCGTATCCGGCATGGATTGGGATGTGGGCAGCTCCAGTTGTTTGCCCAGCGCTGCCACCATACTGAGCAATTGCTCAATCAAATGGCAATGAAGCTCATAGTTGTCGATGACTGAATCTTCCTGCCAGTTGCGACTGATAGTGAGCCAGGCGTTGTTGAGGTTGTCCTGGTCGCGCGGGCTGAGCAAGTGGCTTGAGTGTGTGGAAAAGGCCTGTAATAGCTCCAGGCGGCGCTCCAGCTGGACTTGCAGGTTATTCAGATCTTCGCGAAATTGCTGGTTGCCTCCCAGCGTACCCATCGTCATACCGCGATGGCGCTGCACCGCCTTGATCATATGGATAAGTTGCTTGGTAAGGGTCAGTGCATCCAGGCGTTGATGGTAAAGGTTGCAGAAGTGTGCAAATTGTCCGGCATTATTGCTGCGAGATGGTGCAACAGGCTTAATGCCCTGAGAGTTAATGGTGCTTGCTGCCATTCTTTGCTGTACTCCAGTTATCCGGAACCCTTGTACCGCCAAGGTTTGCGTGCGGGGAAGGGCATGCTCATTCATTGTGATAGCTGTACAGCAACTGCTATGCCAGATTCCCTGTATAAAAAATATAGGCATGCAGGCACTTCTCAATATATGATTAATGAGATTTTTAGGTCGATCTCATAACAATAAAATGACAATTTGGAGCGGGTATGGCTTCCAGGCCCATAAAAAAAATACTTGTTGTTGGCGGTGGAACTGCTGGCTGGATGACGGCTGCTTATATGGCGCGTTGGCTGGAGAACACTGATATCCAGGTTACCCTCGTTGAATCCGAACAAATAGGCACCATCGGTGTTGGCGAAGCCACCGTACCTGGCATTCATCAATTCATTAAAGATCTGGATATCAACGAACCCGAATTTATCACTGCCACTAATGCCACATTTAAATTAGGTATCGAGTTTGCGGATTGGGCGGGGCAGGGTAAACACTTTTTCCATCCTTTCGCCGGTTATGGCGTGCCTATTGAGGCCCGGCCTTTTCATAAAACCTGGTGGTCGGCAAGACAGCAAGGCTACCCGGAGGGGCTGGAAAAGTTTTGTTTATGCACCCAACTTGCGCGGTCCGGCAAATTTGCCCAGCCCAGCTTTGATCCCGAAAGCCGCTTGGCCTGGTACAACTATGCTTACCATTTTGATGCATCCCTGTTTGCGAAATTCCTGCGCGGTTATGCCGAAAAACGCAAGGTTACCCGCATAGAAGGCAAGGTCAACCATGTCCAGTTGGATGCTACCAGCGGCTTTATTCAATCCATATCCATGGAGTCGGGGCTGGTTATCGAAAGTGATTTATTCGTTGACTGTACTGGCATCCCTGCATTGTTAATCAGTAAAACAATGGGGGTTGGTTATGAGGATTGGACCAAATGGCTGCTATGCGACAGTGCTCTCGCCGTACAAACAAAGAGTGTTGTTGAGCCTGACCCATTTACCCGCTCATCGGCTAGAACAGCGGGGTGGCAATGGCATATTCCATTGCAACATCGAGTGGGGAATGGCTATGTCTACTCCAGCCAATTTATTTCTCCCGAGCAAGCACATCGGGAGCTCCTGGGGAATTTACGTGGAGAACTCACTACCGAGCCGAAATTAATTCGCTTTATCACCGGCATGCGACGTGATTTTTGGTACAAAAACTGTGTTGCGATTGGATTATCAAGCGGTTTTCTGGAGCCGCTGGAGTCAACCAGTATTTCGCTCATTCAAACCGGCATCGCCAAAATGGCTGGTTTCCTGGTGGATTTTGAAATTAATGAAAAGCATGTGGCAGAAGCCAATCGCCTTAATCGCCTGGAGTACGAACGCATCCGCGACTTTATTATCCTGCATTACAAATTAAACGGGCGCTCCAATCCCTTTTGGCAGCATGTTCGAGGGATGGAAATACCTGAGTCCCTGGAAGAAAAAATGGCCATGTTCAGCGCATCCGGCGATGTAAAACTGCAGGAAAACGAATCCTTTAAAGAAGACAGCTGGATCAGCATGTTTTATGGCTTTGGGGTGGAACCGCGAGGTTTGGAGCCTTTAGCTGACGCCGAAAAGACTTTCATCATCATGAATAAAATGCAAGCAGCAATACAAAAGGGGGGCGATTACGCGAATTCGCATGTGGAATTTCTCAAAACGATTAGCGATTGAAGCCCAGTAAATATGACGTCTAAGTCCTACCATGTTTCTTTTGGTATCAATGATTGGAAGATTTTTTTGTCATAGGTGGTTTGTATTGCACGTATAAAAACATTGGCTTAGTATTGGCTCAAATAGTCATATATACCATATTATAACTGTGACACTCTGGATGACTCGCTTCTTATTACACACAGCCTTGAAATCAGTTCTCATTGGCAGCTTCAGCTTTTGGTTGTCAGGAGTTGTTGTGCCTGCTTTTGCCACAGAAGCAATTTCCTCTGAATCCAGTATTCGTTTTGATCGCCCTGCCCGCGACTGGGAAAGCGAAGGGCTTCCCATTGGTAATGGAGCATTGGGCGCTGTAATCAGTGGTGGTATCCAGCAGGAAATTATTCAGTTCAATGAGAAGTCGCTCTGGACCGGCGGACCGGGCGCAAAGGGCTACGATTTCGGGTGGCCCGACAAACCGCAAACCGCCGCCGTAAAAGAAGTACGTAAGATAATCGCAAAAGAAGGCTCAGTAACACCCGAAATTGCTGCTGAACGTTTAGGGCGAAAAATTACTGCGTATGGCGATTATCAAACGTTTGGAGATTTGGTTTTAGACTTTCCTCAAAATGACAGCGATGTCATTCATTATCTTCGTACGCTATCGCTCGATAATGCCCAGGTAGACGTGAGCTATGTAAAGGATGGAATTACCTACACACGTGAATATCTGGCGAATTATCCCGATGGTGTTATTGCCATAAAACTTTCCGCGAATCAGCCCGGGAAAGTTTCGTTTAATGCGAGCTTGAAGGTTCCTGATAACCGTACACTTACAACCCGTATTGAAAACGGCCGCATTGTTGCCGCAGGAAAATTGCACAGCAATGGTTTGCAATTTGAAACCCAAATCCAGTTTTTACCGCAGGGTGGAAAACTTGATGCAATTGAAAATCAAAAAATTAAAATCACCAATGCGGATAGCGTGGTAATTCTGCTCAATGCCGGTACAGATTACGCGCAACAATATCCACACTATCGCGGTCTTCATCCCCATGCAAAATTGCAGCAGCAAATGGATGTTGCGAGCGTAAAAACATTTACGCAATTGCAAACAACTCATCGGCAGGATTATCACGCCTTATTTAATCGTGTAACGCTCGATATTGGCCAGTATCAACTCCCTAAAAAAACAATTGAGCAACCCACTAACGCGTTGCTGGCGAATTATAAAAAAGGTGATGCGATTGCAGATCGTGCATTGGAGGCAACCTATTTTCAATTCGGGCGTTATTTATTAATCGCATCATCGCGCGCCGGCTCTTTGCCTGCCAATTTGCAAGGTGTCTGGAATAATTCCATTACCCCGCCGTGGAATGACGATTATCACGTTAACATCAATTTGCAAATGAATTACTGGTTGGCAGAGACCACCAATTTGCCGGAATTGATGACACCGTATTTTGATTTTGTCGACAGCCTCGTCGAACCGGGAAAGGTTTCAGCCAAACGCGTTGCTGGTGTGAGTAAAGGTTGGACGGTATTTTTGAATACCAATATATGGGGTTTTACCGGTGTGATCCAATGGCCCACCGCATTCTGGCAACCGGAAGCGAGTGCCTGGCTTGCGCAACATCACTATGAACATTTTTTATTTTCGGGCGATAAAAAATTTTTGCGTGATCATGCTTATCCGTTGATGAAAAGTGCCGCTGCATTCTGGCTTGAGTTTTTAATAAAAGATCCGCGCGATGGCAAATGGATTGTATCGCCCAGCTTTTCTCCCGAGCATGGGCCATTCACCAATGGTGCTGCCATGTCGCAACAAATTGTATTTGATTTGTTGCGCAATGCCCGTGAAGCAGCAGTGTTGTTAGGCGATAAATCTTTTCAAAAAAAATTGGATAAAAAACTGAACAATTTTGATGAGGGGCTACGTATCGGCTCATGGGGTCAATTGCAGGAATGGAAGGAAGACAATGATGATCCCAACAATGAACATCGCCATATTTCCCATTTGTTTGCCCTGCATCCCGGGCGCCAGATTAATGTGAGTGAATCGCCGGAATTATTAAAGGCTGTGCGCACTACATTGAATGCGCGCGGTGACGGTGGTACCGGTTGGTCGCAAGCATGGAAAGTCAATATGTGGGCGCGTGCACTGGATGGTAATCGTGCCCACAAGGTCCTGGGTGAGCAATTACAGCGCAGCACGTTGAGCAATTTGTGGGACAACCATCCTCCATTTCAAATTGATGGCAACTTTGGTGCTACTGCCGGTATTGCCGAAATGCTGGTGCAAAGCCACAACAACGAATTGCATTTACTGCCCGCGTTACCCGATGCCTGGAGCAGCGGTTCTGTTACCGGTTTACGTGCACGCGGTGGAATTACCGTCGATTTAAAATGGCACAACCGCCAATTAAGCGAAGCAATAATTTATGTAGCAATCGATTTGAAAGGCGATTCAAAAACCACAAGCACACTACAGCTAAGAACAACGCAACCTTTAACGAAATATTCACTGAAGGATATGCAGAGCGGAACATCCCTTGTGTTAACCAACAAGGGCAATACGGGAACATTTATCGCACAAGGAGGAAGCACTTATCTCTTATCTAACAGCGGGAGATAGCTTTACGGGGTAGTCAAAAATAATGCTAACTGGAGAAAATCATGACCACAAAAAATAAACAGTTTTTGAAAAAGAAATTGCCCGCCTATATAAAAATGGCATCGGGTGTGTCGCTTGTGGTGGGTGCAATGGGTATTGCAGTACCTGGCCTTGCACAAACTGCTTCTGCTGAAAAAGTTGAGGAGATTGTCGTTAGCGGTCAGCGTGCGAGTATTCAATCTGCTCAGGATGTTAAGAAGAATTCAGCGGTTGTTGTAGATTCAATCGTTGCAGAAGATATCGGTAAGTTACCGGATCGCAGTGTAACCGAAGCATTGCAACGTGTTCCCGGTGTGACTATTGGTCGCTATACCAATAATGATGCCGAGCATCCGGCAGCTGAAGGTAGTGGTGTTGCTGTTCGTGGTTTAACGCAAGTGCGCGCAGAATTAAACGGTCGCGATGTTTTCTCTGCGGCAAGTGGGCGCGGATTAAGTTTTGAAGATGTTCCAGCAGAATTGATGTATGCAGTGGATACTTATAAAAGTCCATCTGCCGATATGATTGAAGGTGGCTTGGGTGGTACGGTTAATCTTCGCACTCGTATGCCTTTTGATTCAGATGGCCAGTTAGCTAGCTTATCTGTTAAAGGCAACTATGGTGACCAAATTAAAGAAACCAATGGCGAGTATTCCGGTTTGTATAGTAATCGCTGGGAAACGGGCGTTGGTGACTTTGGCATTCTTGTTAATGCCTCTACTTCTGAATTATCAAGCCGCTCGGATCAGGTGTACACCCGTCCTTATTTGCCACGCACTATCAATGGTGATGATGTGTGGGTATCAAAAGGGGTGGATTGGCGTCGTAACGATCACGAAAGTAAGCGTGAAGGCGGATATCTGGCATTGCAGTGGGCTCCTAATGATGCGACAGAAGTTTATTTCACTGCGTTCCAAAGCAAGCGTGATTCAGTTTATGACGAGAATGCGTTCTTTTTAGAAGGTGCTAACGGCGATCAGGCGTTAATTCCTGCGACCCCTAACGATTGGGTATACAGTGCTAACGGCGCGTTGGAATCAGGAACGGTGACCGTTGCTAATCCTGCTCAATGGGGGCTGGATTTTGGCACGAGTACTCGTTGGGCACAAAATGAATCAGAGACAACGGATTATTCTACCGGAATTAAATGGTCTCCTGATGATAATTGGAAATTTTCTGCTGATTTGCAATATGTTAAAGCTGATGCGAGAGTTGATGATTACACGTTGGGTTTAAAAGTTATTCCTGAAAAAGCCTACATGGGCGGAATGGGTACAGAAACTCCTTCAATTCAGGTTGATTCAGCTTTTATGGGTAACTATGCAAATTACAGTTTGGGTCAGCAAATGACTCACTTTGAACGCAATAGTGCCGAAGCCAAAACAGGGCGTATTGATGCAGAATATAGTTTTGATGATGCAGTCATTAAATCAATCAAAGCAGGTTTCAGATATTCTGAAAAAACGGCTGATAACATTAATACCAGTTACGATTGGAATACCCGCTACGCAACCTGGTTTAATGGCTATGACAAAAATACTTTACCAAAAGTCACTGCCGATCAGGCTGCAGATTATTTAACTCTCTATTCATTCAAAGATTTCCAGCGTGGCGATGTACAAGTTCCGGCAGCAGGTTATTTGTACTCAGCGGCGGCAACCAGAAATTTCCGTGCAACTACCGACGCAATTAATAGTAATTGTATGAGTGAGCCATTTGCCGGGCAGTGTGAAGGAAATGTTTACATTGATTGGACTCGGTTGAGCAATCCGGATTACAGAAATCTTCAATCAGAAAAATCGGCTGCTATGTATTTGATGGCCAATTACGGGTTCGATGATTTGGCAATGCCGATAGACGGCAACATTGGTGTACGTGTTGTTCAAACCGACAACACCGCTTCGGGTACCTTGGTCGTTAATGAAGGCAAAATTGGCGATGTAGTTGTGGTGCCGCGTTCTACCGCACCGTTAGAAGCGAAGACTAATGAGACCCACGTGCTGCCGAGTTTTAACTTACGTTTGAAAGCAACAGAAGATATTTTTGTTCGCTTCGCTGCATCCAAAGCGATTTGGGCTCCGTCATTTTCGGATATGCAGGCATTCGTTACTGTTAGTCCTAATATCGATCAGGAAACCGGTATTATCAGATCATACAATTTGCAGCAGGATACCAATCCATACCTTAAACCGATGGAAGCCACCCAGTTTGATTTGTCTGTGGAATGGTATTTTGATGAGAATGGCGGTATGGCCTATGCGGCATTCTTTAACAAACAAGTTGAAGATTTCTTCAAGAAAAAAACTGCTCCATACAGCATCGGTTCTTATGCTGGACAAGCTACTTGGCTGGATAATGTAGGCACTGGTGATATCAATGGTTTGGAAATTGGTGTTAACAAATTCTTTGATGCTCTTCCAGCGCCATTCGATGGTTTAGGTGTTCAAGCTAACTATACCTATATCGATAGCAAAGCAGATTTCCCATTGATTAGTAACAATGGAGTTGCGGGTGCTGCACCAGTTGATACTGACAAATCCACGTATGGGCAATTGCCAATTGATCAGCTTTCTGAAAATGCATTCAACATTGTTGGTATGTATGAGAAGGGTGGAGTCTCCGCGCGTTTGGCATATTCATGGCGGAGCAAGTATCTGATTTCCTGGGGTAGTAACGGGTTTAATCCGGACTATACGGATTGGTCAGGTAAGGCATCCATTCCGGTGTACAACGACGACTACGGTCAGCTGGATGCATCTATTAGCTATACATTCCTTGAGAACTACACAATCACTGCTGAGGCATCAAACCTGCTGAAGGAAAAGACTGTGGGTATCATTGATCAAAACGCTGCGGGTGATCATGTTGCATATTCCTATGCACAAGATGCACGTTTCGCAGTTGGTCTGCGTGCCAAGTTTTAATTAGTAAAATATTAAAAACCTTGTTCCGTGTGGAGCAAGGTTTTTATATTTTCAGCAACATTCAGCAGCAGCTAAAAATATTTATAAACATCGATAAGCCCTGCATTTTGTATTAAGTATGCAAAGCAATTTCTTGTGGTTTATATGATAATAATCCTCGATTAAAACACCCGACCCATCAGGTCAGGTAAATATTCACCTATAAAAACATAACAAGAAATTGATACAAGGTTTCAGGTATGGCAAACACTCCGTTTTTTAAATCATCTCTTCGTTGGCTCGGCCTGTTGTCGGGTATGAGTTTTTTATCCCTGGCGATACAGGCGGCAGAACTTCCCCGGCTCGTCACTAAAAATGGCAAGCATGCGCTCATGGTTGACGGTGCCCCTTTTTTAATGCTGGGCTCACAAACGAATAATTCCAGCAATTATCCCGCTGCACTGAAAGATGTGTGGCCATCCGTTGAAAAAATGCACGCGAATACCTTGAGTATTCCAGTCGCTTGGGAGCAAGTGGAGCCGCAAGAAGGTAAATTCGATTTTTCGTATGTCGATGTGTTGTTGAAAGAAGCACGCGAGCGCGATGTAAAAGTTGTGTTGCTGTGGTTCGCTACCTGGAAAAACAATGCGCCGCACTATGCGCCTTCCTGGGTGAAATTAAATAACGAGCGCTTTCCACGTGTAAGAAAACAGGATGGCGATACGTTAAATTCTTTATCACCGCTTGGAAAAAATACACTCGAAGCGGATAAAAAAGCGTTTGTTGAATTAATGAAACACCTGAAAAAAAACGATAAAGATCACACCGTGATTATGGTTCAGGTGGAGAATGAAGTAGGTACCTACGGTGCTGTACGCGATTTTTCTCCCGTTGCACAGGCAGCATTTAACGCATCGATCCCCGCCGAACTGGCTTCAGCATTAAACGTAAAATCCGGCACCTGGGCAGAAGTGTTTGGTAAAGATGCCGACGAGTTTTTTCATGCGTATTACATCGCTAAATATTGCAATGAAATTACTGCAGCAGGTAAAGCAATTAAAAATTTACCCATGTATGTGAATGTAGCGTTACGCAATCCGTTCAACCCCGGATTGCCTGGTCAATACTCCAGCGGTGGCGGTACTGATAATGTGTTGCACATCTGGAAAGCGGCGGGTCCATCAATTGATTTAATTGCGCCGGATATTTATTTCCGCGATCACAAAACCGTTTCCAAAATCCTGGATATTTATACGCGCCCGGACAACGCATTGTTTGTTGCAGAAATTGGCAACGACCAACCCTTTGCGCGTTATTTTTTCCCGACGTTGGGTAAAGGCGGTATTGGTTTCTCTCCATTCGGAATGGATGATACTGACTACACTAATTACCCATTGGGTGCCAAAGATTATAACGATCAAACCATTGAACAATTTGCGCAACACTATCGCGTCATCGCTTCCATGATGCGTGAATGGGCCAAGCTTGCTTACGAAAGTAATGTGTGGGGTGTGGCCGAGCCATTGGACACAACCACAGAAACACAAAAAATCTGGAATGCAGAAGCAACGCCCGCCGAAAAAGAAAAATACGCAAAAGATAAAGCCGCACAACTTACGCAAACGCTTGATCTGGGATTATGGGATGCAGAAGTAACCTATGGTCGTCCTATGTTCTGGATAGCACCACCTGAAGGAAATATTCCGGCAGCGGGCGGAGCGTTAATCGCACAGCTGGGTGAAAATGAATATCTGGTTACTGCACATAAAGCGCGTGTGGAATTAAAACCTTCGGCCGAACTTGCTGGCAAAAAATACATGATTGAACGTGTAGAAGAAGGTCATTATGAAAACGGCAAATGGATTATGGAGCGTGTGTGGAATGGTGATCAAACCGATTGGGGAATGAATTTCACAGCGCGTGCACATTTGTTGAAAATAAAAATGGCGAGTTATACCACTGAATAAATCCTGAATCCCCTGGCCCCTTTTTTCAAAGGGGGCCAGGGGGGATTAAAATTAAAAAACGCAGAACGAGGACTCAAACATGCTATCTGCACTAAGAGGGCTTTCAAAAAAAGCCTTGATCACGCATTGCGTCATCGGGATGGCTTCGGTCGCCCTGTTGCAAGCCTGTTCAAAACAATCCGGTAACGAAAATACGTCCAGTTCCAATGCAGCAATAGAGCAGACCAAAGCGCTGGCGCAAGTGGAGAGAACGGCTGATGGTGTAGTGTTAACGCTCGCCGGCGGCGCTGTAAAAAAAGTGCGTTTGCAAGTTATCAGCGAAAAAATTATTCGCGTGACGGCTTTACCGGGAACTGATTTCGGGGTAATTCCCGAATCGATTCAAGTTATCGCCAAGCCTGCTACCAATGTGCAATTTACATCGGAGCAAGCTGGCAACAAACTGGTATTAAAGACGGCGCAAGTTACCGCTGAGGTATCATTGGTTGATGGCACTGTGAGTTTCCGTGATGCAAAAGGCAATGTGCTATTGCAGGAAGAAAATCGCGGTACTTTTAGTGAAGTGACGGCAGACCCTATCAAACCCGATGCGGATTCTTTTGCGATTCGCCAGGAATTTAATCGCAATAGCGATGAAGGGTTCTTCGGTTTGGGACAGCATCAAAACGGCCAGGTTAACTACGCCGGCGAAAATGTCGAGCTTACGACGTATAACCTCGTTATTTCCATTCCCTATGTGGTCTCCAGCCGCAATTATGGCGTGTTGTGGGATAACAATTCAGTCACGCGTTTTGGTGACCCACGCGAAACCCAGCCATTAAATACATCGTTAAAATTATTTGATGTCGATGGCAAAGAAGGTGGTTTGACCGCACGTTATTACGATGGCGACAAATTATTATTGACTCGCGTTGAAGCAGATTTGAATTATCAATTCTTCAGTAACAACAGCGTGCGTGAAGTTCCATTTCCTGACGAAGTCAAAGATGCGAAAAACCTGCGCATTGAATGGGAAGGTTCAATCCTGAGTGATGAGTCCGGCACACACCACTTCAAAATGTACAACTCCGGCTATGCCAAATTGTATGTAGATAACCAACTTGCATTGGATCGTTGGCGCTTGAACTGGAACCCCTGGTACCACACCTATAAAACCGATATGAAAGCCGGTGAGAAAAAATCTATCAAACTGGATTGGACCGTGAGTGGCGGTTTCTTCCGTTTGACACATCTCGATCCGTTACCGGTAGAAGAACAACAGCAATTGTCGCTGGCTTCTGATACCGGCAAGGCAATTGATTATTACTTTGTTGCCGGTAATAACAAAGATGAAGTGGTTGCGGGTTATCGCGAGCTGACCGGTAAAGCAGTGATGTTGCCAAAATGGGTATATGGCTTCTGGCAAAGTCGCGAACGTTATAAATCACAAGACGAAATCGTAAATACCTTTAAGTATTATCGCGATAAAAAAATTCCAATCGATAACATCGTTCTGGATTGGTCCTACTGGCCGGAAAATGCCTGGGGTAGCCATGATTTCGATAAGAAATTTTTCCCGGATCCAAAAGCCATGAATGATAAAATCCATGCAATGAACGGAAATATTATGATTTCTGTTTGGCCAAAATTTTATCCGACGACTGATAACTACAAAGAGTTGAACGCAAAAGGTTATATGTTCAACAAAAATCTGGAGGAGAATAATCTCGACTGGATTGGTAAAGGTTATCTGAATGCGTTTTATGATCCGTACCCGAAAGAATCCCAGGAAATTTTCTGGAAACAAATTAATGAAAAAATAAATAGCAAAGGTTTCGATGCCTGGTGGCTGGATGCGGCGGAACCGGATATCCATTCCAATTTGACGTTCACCAAACGTAAAGAATTAATGAGTCGCGAAGGTGGAATTGGCTCCGGGGCGGAATATTTCAACTCTTACGCAATTCCAAATGCAACAGCCGTATATGAAGGCGAGCGCAAAACTGATCCGGAAAAACGTTCATTTATTTTGACGCGCTCCGGTTTCGGCGGTATTCAACGTACCGGTGCAGCAATTTGGAGTGGTGATACATCATCGGATTGGGACAACCTGCGCGAGCAAGTTGCCGCCGGCGTAAGCACCGGTATTGCCGGTATGCCTAACTGGAGTTTTGATATTGGTGGTTTTACACCGGAAGATAAATATCGCTGGGGCAGCAAGAATGGTGGCCCTGCGTTAAATATCCACGATTTAAAACCGGAACTCGTTGCTGATTGGCAAGAGTTGAATGTGCGTTGGTTCCAATTCGGTGCCTTTGTTCCACTGTTCCGTTCGCACGGCCAATTCCCGTATCGCGAAATTTTCAGCCTTGCGGATGAAGGTACCGAGGTATACAACACACTCGAAAGCTATATCAAATTGCGTTATCGCTTGATGCCTTACATCTACACGTTGGCGGGGGATACTTTCCATAAAGACGGCACTATCATGCGTCCGTTGGTGATGGATTTCCCGGATGATAAAGCGGGTTGGAATATCAACACGCAATATATGTTTGGCCCTGCATTTTTGGTAAACCCTGTATATGAAAACAAAGCGCGCTCACGCGATGTGTATTTGCCAGCAGGCGCTGACTGGTACAATTTCTTCACCGGTGAGAAATTAACAGGTGGGCAAACTATTAAAGCAGATGCACCGTTCTCGCAAATGCCATTGTTTGTAAAAGCCGGCTCAATCGTTCCAACCGGGCCGTTGATCCAGCACACTGATGAAGGCTTGAATGCACCAATCACACTAAATATTTACGCCGGTGCTAACGGCACTTTCGATATTTACGAAGACGATGGTCGCTCAGTGAAATACGAGCAAGGCGAATGGTCGCGCATCCCTGTTGCTTACGATGATGCAACTGGCACTGTGACCATTGGTGATCGCATTGGCAAATTTACCGGCATGGCCGAAAAACGCAAAATCAGTGTTCGTGTAATTTCCGGTCCATCGAAAGATGCTGCGAATTTTGATGCGAAGCCTGCGCAAGTGGTTGACTATGAAGGTAAGGCGGCTGAGGTGAAATTGGCTAAATAATTTTATAGCAGCAGTTAAAATAAAAATCCCACTCGTTGTGAAGCGAGTGGGATTTTTTTATGGAGTTCATTATCCGAGCATTTTGGCTTTGGCTTTGGCTTTGGCTTTGGCTTTGGTGATTGCTGATGTATGGTCATGTTGGGGATCGTTCCTCAGCCTACGCGGCCTGCACCTCAACATGGAACAATTCAGCGGTCTATTTTTCTGTATAACGCTTAAAGCTATCAAGAATCGCCTGCCAGCCTTGTTGTTGCTGTTCAATCGAATGAGTCTCTTCGCTTTCAAATTCTACTTTTACTTTAACGCCATCTGATGTGTCGGAAAAATGAACTTGTGCGGTGCGATCACCAAATGCGTATTCGATTAATTCGTTTTCAATAACCTTGGTGTAAGTGCCTGCGAAATCAAAACCGAAGCTGCCGTCTTTTGCTTCCATGCGCGAAGAAAAATTGCCGCCTACACGCAAGTCAACAGAGGATGAGGTTGTGTGCCAATCATCAGAAGCCGCGTTCCATTTTACGATGTGCTCGGGAGAGCTATAGGTGTGCCATACTTTTTCGATGGGGGCCGATACCGTTGTTTCTACGACGATTTTCATAAGGTGAACTCTTTTATCATTGTTAATGTATTTTGATGGCGAGATTGCGCCATCAATTATTGTTGACCAAACACAACTTCCCGCAGGTGCGGGTTATCCTTAGTAACTTCAAGTTTTTTAATATTATCCAAAATAACTAACTGCTCACGACCTTCAGTTTCGATTTTTATACATTCATCGCGATTTTCATTTCGTTGTGTATCTACTGCAATGCCTTGAATAATTTCGCCGGATTTCAACGTAAGCTTTAGCGGATAGCGATAGGTGCATACAATTTCGATATAGTCGTGTTGGTCGCAGCTAATCATGTTAATTACCTCAAAAGGTTAATGTTTATCTACGCTAATGCCGAGTAATGCGAGTACTTCTTTACCGGGAAAACCATCGGCAATCATGCCTTGTTGATGTTGGAATTCACCGATAGCGCGACGGGTTCCAGGGCCAAGAATACCGTCGGGGGTGCCAGTGTTGAAACCTTTTTGATTTAGTTGTTCTTGCAATGTAATAACCTGGTCGCGATGTAAACGCGGTGCATCGTCAGGTGGTGATTGCACTAATTTTCCGGCACCGGCAATTTGATCGGCGAGTTGGCCAACAGCGATGGCGTAAAATTCGGAGCGGTTCCAACGCATGATTACGTTGAAATTATCATACGCCAAAAATGCCGGGCCTTGATGGCCGGAAGGCACTAGTAATGATGCATTGATATTGGCATGCGGCAGCGGAGAATTATCAGCGCGTTTTACGCCGAGCTTTACCCACTCTGAAATCGGTTTGTTATTTTTTAAACCGGCTTCAAGAAATGGAAAACTGCCGGGTAATTTTACCTCGCGGCCCCAGCGTTCTTCGGGCTGCCACCCCAGGCTTTGTAAAAATTTTGCGGCTGATGCTAATGCATCCGGTGTGCTATTCCATAAATCACGTTTGTGGTCGCCATCAAAATCGACAGCATTTTGTAAAAAGGACGTTGGCATAAATTGCACATGGCCCATTGCGCCAGCCCAGGAACCTATCATCTTATCCGGTGCAATATCACCGGCATCCAGTATGCGCAATGCATTGATTAATTCGATGGTAAAAAAATTACTACGGCGCGCATCGCATGCAAGTGTTGCGAGCGAATCGACAACCGGGATATTGCCAAAGAAACTACCGTAATTGGTTTCCAATCCCCAGAATGCAATCAGATAAGGCGCAGGTACACCGTATTGTTGTTCAATTCGTTTTAGTAAATCGGCATGTTTGTTTAACAAGGCGCGGCCCTGGTCCACACGTTGACTGGTTACCCGGCGATTAAAATAATCGGCAAAACTGGTGGTGAATTCCGGTTGCTTACGGTCCAGTTCGATAACTTTGGTATTTAATTTTGCTTTACGCAAACTGCGATTAATTGTGTTGTTGGAAATCCCCGCTGTTTTTGCTTGTGCGGAAAAATTATCAATACACACTGAAAATTCTGCCTCGCTAATAATATGGGCTGAGGGTTTTGTCGTTGTCGCTGAGCTGGATATTTCAGTGCGGGGTTCGGGTTTTATTATTGTTGCAGATTCACTGTGGAGATTTGCAGAGTCCGGTGCTTGTGCGCAAGAAATTAAACTCATACAACATACGAAGGGCAAAAGATTCCGTAAGGATTTCATAACAACTCCGGATAAAAGGGCAGTTTGGCCCCGTCATTAAAAAGTGTTTTCTATGTCTGTGCGCATGATACCGCTAAATGGCGGATACGGGGCTAATGGGATTATGAGGACGGAATTAGGGAAAAGGTCCCGCAATACGTTTCAATCCTGCGGGCTACATCGCTATATTGCCTTATGGTTAAAATAACCAAAAGATTGGATTGCTGGCGATTTCCTGATATCGAGCTATAACACACAAGCATGTGCAAAAAAGTGTTTAGACGTCAAAGTGGGCGTAATTTAATCTATGGCACATTTTTCTACATGCTAGACTCAATAACGATGGATAGAAAAGCACGGCAGCTTGCATATATCGGCGCACGCAACCCACTGCAGGTCATCTATGAAACTCATCTCCGTATTGGCTTTAATCGCCAGTAGCTTTTTCACTTGCGCTGCCAGCGCGCAGACTGTAATCAAAATCAACGAAGCCACTGATGGCAATGGCCGTTATGCCATGGCGATGGTGAATCTCGCCCTGAGTAAAATCAGTAATAAATATAAATTGCAGATTGATAGCAGTGTCGTTACCCAGGCACGCAATATTGATGATGTGGCGACGGGTAGGGCAGATTTACTGTGGGCGGCTACCAATCAGGAAATGGAAGACAAGCTGCTGCCTATTCGTATTTGCTTGTACAAAGGATTGTTAGGGCACCGGATTTTTATTATTAATCCCGCATCGCAACCGAGGTTTGACCAGGTAAAAACATTTGATGATTTGAAAAAATTTACGTTTGGGCAGGGGACAACCTGGGCCGATAGTGGAATTTTGGAAAGCAATGGTTTGACAGTGGTGAAAGCCAATAAATACCAGAGTTTATTTTATATGGTGGATGGAGGCCGTTTTGATGCGTTTCCGCGTGGGGTACAGGAGCCCTGGCAGGAATTGGAAACCAATTCCAAGCTACCATTGACGGTAGAGAAACACATTATGCTGGTATACCGCATGCCGTTTTATTTATTTACTGGCAAACAAAATAAACAATTGGCTGCTGATCTTGAATTGGGATTAAACCGCGCGATTGCCGATGGCAGTTTCGATAATATTTTCTATAAAGACCCGATGGTGCAAGCGGTATTGGAAAAAGCGAACCTGGAAGGGCGCCTGGTATTTAATTTAAAAAACCCGACCTTGCCCAAAGAAACCCCGCTGGATCGCCCGGAGCTTTGGCTGGATATTAAAAATCTGCGTCAACCAACTGCAGCAGCAGAGGTTCAGCCCCTGCCACAGCAATAACGTTTTTTTAAATCACCCGATAATTTCCGGATATTACTTCGTTGCGTTGAGTTCGATTAAATACACATCGTTCTCTCGCAGCGGTAATGTCAGCGTATATTTTCCATCCTTTGCAATACGAACGCGTTTTTCTTCTGCCGGTTTTCCAGTGGCTTTTGCTTTGAGCGTATCGACTTGCGCTTTGCTTAATTGAGCCGGCGAGCCCATGGCAATGTAAGCGGTGTACGCATCATTGCGTTGATAACCCACTTGCGAAATCTTCACGGTGTAATGGCCTTTTTTCAATCCCAGAATATTTATTTGCATTTCACCTTTATTTTTTGGTGGCAAGTTTTTAATAAAATACTGCTGGTTGTTAATGCCTTCCGGTAATGTGTGGGTAAAGTCCCACAACAGTAATTGCACATTGCCTTTGTTATCCGTTGTGGCAAAGGTTTGTTTGTCATTACTGATTAACTCCGTCGCTGCCAAACGGTTTAAAAATTGGTAAGCGAAATAACCCGGCTTTTTAATGCCTTGGGTGTTCATCAAACCAAAACCACCATGGAATGCTTCAAAGCGTGGGCCGGCTTCTTCAAAAATATCGGTAAATACCCAATAGGACATTGATTGCGCGGCATTACCCACTTGTTTTATTTTTTGCAGGATATACGCGGCTTGATGATAACTGTCGTGAGTCGGGTCGGCTGGTGTGTAAGATGAGCTCCATTCGGTGTAATGCAATTCCAGATTGGGCAGCGCGGATGCAGCAATTTCCTGTCGATTTTTTAATACATCGCTACTCACTGCCCATTCGTCTTTGGATAACACAGTACCGGTGCTGCCAAATTCGTCGAGAAATCCTTGATTTACTCCATAGGAATGGGTGCTAACAAAATCCAGCGGGACGTTATTAGTAACGCAGTAATTAATCATTTCCGGAATCCACGCAGCGCCGGCAGTAGCAGGACCGCCCACTTTGTATTTTGTGTTGACGCTTTTGATGGCGCGCGCGGCGTGAGCATACAGTTTGAAATAATCCGCTTGTGAGCCGGTCCAGAATCCATCGAGGTTAGGTTCATTCCACACTTCAAAATACCAGCTGGCCACTTCTTCGGCGCCGTAGCGTTCGGTGAAATGTTCGGTGAGGACTTTAATTAATTGTTCCCATTTTTCGTAACTGTGCGGCGGCGTTACGTTGCCTCGCCACCAGAAAATGGTTTTATCGCCGCTCGCCAGGGCTGAAGGCATAAAACCTAATTCCACAAACGGTTTTACATCAATACTGAGCAGATAATCGAACAATGCATCCATATAGTGGAAATTATATTGTTCTTTGCCTTGTGCGTTAATGCGGTATACCGCCATGTCATCAGTGAGCAAACCGTGCATGCGAATATAGCGAAAACCGGCATCACGTTTTATCTCGGCGAGTTGTTGTTGCCAATCGGCACGCAAGCCTTCGTTCGCGCGACCGGCACCAACACTGGTTTTAAAAAATGTATTTAAATCGCCTTGTACGTTGTTTACATTGATGTCGATATGGCGTTGCTGTGCTCCGCAATAAAATGGCAGGAGCAACAGGCTGCCGAGCAAAAGTGATGTTATTTTTTTCATGGGGCTGTCCAGTTATTCATTGGCTTGTTATCAATTGGACTGTTATTAGTTAGTCGATTATTTTTTACCGGCGCCTTCCAGCAAGGCATTTAGGGCTTGCTGATCGAACACCGTGTTGTCTTTACGATTGAAAATTCCCGAGCCGAAATTATCCAGGCCGCCGGCATCCCAATAAAATGGGTTGAGGCCATTGGCTAAGGCTTGTTGTGTAACGTATTTGAGGTAATAAGCACGCGATGCCAAATGCAAAGCGAGTGAATCGCCAGTGAGGTTGGTGCGGCGCATCGCTGCGTATTCACCCAGGATGACGGGAATTCCTTTATCGACAAATTGTTTTTTCATTAAACCAAATAATTGAGTCACTGTTGCTTCTTCGCCCCAGGTTGGATTGCGCTCGGTATCGGTGGTGGAATGGAAACCGGTACCCCAGTAATAAAATTGTTTGCCCCAACTTTCGTCTTTTTGCATCAGCGCGAAATTATAAGGCGTGTAGAAATGTACTTCGGCCATTAATTTGTTGGCGACGGTATCGATAGGCATTTTGGTCCAGAGTGTATTGGTGCGTTCAATGTCAGTGCCCGGACCTTGTACAATCAACACACGGTGTGCATTTTTACCGCCGGTAGCGCGCACCGCATCCACAAAGGTTTGGTGATATTGATTGAGCACCGCCATTTGTTCCGCTGTTTCTACATTGGGTTCGTTGGCACTGGCGAATAATAAGTGCTCGTCAACATCGCGCAGGTGCGTGGCAATCTGTTGCCAAAACGCTTTTTGTTTGGCGATATTTGCAGTTTGTTTTGCCGGCGTAACATTGTTCTCTAACCAGCCTCCATCCCAATGAATATTTACGACAACGTAAAGGTTATTCTGCACACAATAGGTAACGACTTGTTTAACGCGATCCAGCCACAGCGAATCTATTTTGGCGGTTTGTTGGTTCGCATATTGGTCCCAGGCGGCGGGAATTCGCACTGCATCGAAACCATTCGCTTTTATGGTTTGAATCAATTCATTTGTCACCAGTGGGTTGCCCCAACTGGTTTCACCGCCGATGGCTTCCAGGGTGTTGCCAATATTCCAGCCCAGCTTTATGTGATCGGCAATCTGTGTGGCAGTGCTGGTCATGCCGGTATTATCGGCAGGCAGTGGATTGGTGTTGTAATCCGGGTAAAGACCTACTGTTGTGCTGATTGATGATAATGAAGACGATGAATTTAATGAGGATGAGCTTGTTGATGGCACGCTGGATGAGGGTTGTGAGCTTGACGATAACGCCGCACTGCTAACGCCTGTACTACTGGCAAATGCACTGCCAACTGTAGATGTATTGGTTGCCGGTTTGGAATTGCCACCACCACCGCCACAACCTGACAAGAATAAAATGGATAGTGATAACGATAACAATGGAATTATTTTCATGGGGTATCTCAGGCTGTTTTTATAGTTTGAAAATAGCTGCACCCGGGGTAGGGACAGGTGCAGCTAACTCCTGACGAGGAGTAAAGGTCACGCGGGATAAAGAATAGGGATTTGTGGCGTTGCGCGGTAATGCTTTTCCCAAAATTGCTATCAGGATGCGAAAAGTTGCATTAATTTTTAGGAAATTGTTAGTTTTTTAAATATTCAATTGGATAACACATGTCCGAGCGCAAGGTTGAACCTTTATGTCTGCGAGGACTGGTCTTTATTGCATAAACTCTTGAAGGTTTTAGGCGTGCAGCCGTATTCCTCTTTGAACAACTTGTTGAAATAAGACACGTTTTTATAACCCACCGAATACGCGATCTCCGCTACGTTCGCTTCTTCTTTTTCGGCGAGTAAACGCGCCGCTTCAGTGAGGCGAAGTTTGTTCAGGTAAGTGATAAACGTGTAGCCCATTTCTGCTTTAAGCAGGTCGTTGATCTTGGTGCGACTCACATTAATTGCGGTGACCATCGTGTCCAGATCAAGTTCGGCATTGGCGTATTCGGTAGCCATAAAACGCAGGATTGCACTTTTTTCTTTATCGCGATGCGGCTCAACGGATAATTGCTGGTAGGCGACCAACGGGCGGTCGCGCTGGATTTTATCGCGCAGGTCTTTGGTTAAGGCGCGGGTGTATTGTCGGAATAACCAGAACGCAAAACTGCTCCAGGTGATAAATAAAAACCCGCCCAATAAATACATGTAGCGCCAGTCGCGTCCGTGCAGGGTTAATTCGTTGATTTGCACTTCGGCTATCGCATTGATGGGACTTTGAAATGTGCTGCTGAACGTGATACGCGACACTTTATCGAGTGTGTAAGCCTGGCGGGAGAGATCAAGCTTGAACATATCAAACCACCATTGCGGGGTTTCGAGGCGGGTTAAATCCAATTCGATACGCGTCCAGTTTTGGTTGCAGGAAAAAAATGCACCGGGTGCGCGGTAGGTTAATAAATTGTCATGTACTGAAACAGCCTCATCAAATGTGGCGATGCCGAGTGTGAGTGTATTGGCGGGCGAACATTTAGTGCTAAAAGAAAGTTTGTCGTATTGCGTCAAGTCGACCAGTGTTTTTTCATTCGTTGAATCGGTAAAAACCAGGGCGAAGGATGCAAAAGGATGTTCTATTTTTTTTTCGATTTTAAAATCAAAATGCAAACTGAATCTATCGTCGTTTATTTTAATGGTGGATAAGCCGCCCTGTATTTCATCCGCGGCGGCTTCGGCATGCCAGGGTAATTGGCTGTTACCCGCAGGAACGAGCGGCAGATGCAAATAAGTGCGATCCACACAGGTGTAGCCAATTAAAAAACTGGCGCCGACAATACACAGCAGGCTCACCAGTGCTTTGTTATAAAATTCCTGCATGCGTTTTAGTGGACGTTATCCAGCATATTGATGTTGATATCCTGCACGCGTGAGCACCCGGAAAGCGCCATGGCAACGCGCATTTCTTTGGTAAATATTTCCAGTATTTCTTTCACGCCGCGTTTTTGCCGCGCCGCCAGGGCATAAACCCAGGGGCGGCCGATCATCACCATTTTGGCACCTAATGCCAAGGCGCGCACTATATCCAAACCGGAGCGGACGCCGGAGTCCAGAATCAGGCTGAGGTCATCACCCACGGCATCAGCAATGCGTGGCAATGCTTTGATGGAGGACAATGCCCCATCCAATTGGCGACCACCGTGGTTGGAAACGATCAATCCATCGCAGCCGATTTGTTTGGCCTGGCGCGCGTCATCGGCATCCAGAATACCTTTAATGATGAAATGGCCATCCCATTCGGCACGGATACGGTCAATATCCGCCCAGGTTACGGTGGGATCAAAGTTGGCTCCGAGCCAGCTCCAGAATTCATCAATACCGGCATTGTCGCCGAGAATCGGCGCGATATTGCCTAGCGAGTGCGGGCGCCCAAGCAACCCGACATCCCAGGCCCAATGTGGCCGGGTGAGTACCTGACTGACGCGTGTTAATTTGCGTTGAAGCAAACTACCGCCGGAAAGGCCGGAACGCATATCGCGGTAGCGCGTGGCGGGCACAGGCATATCGACGGTAAATAATAAGGTGTTGGTTCCCGCTGCTTTTGCACGTGCGAGCATTTCACGCAAAAAGCCGCGATCGCGGATCATATACAGTTGGAACCATACCGGTTTATTAACGCCCGCGCGCACTTCATCAATTGAGCAGGCCGATACTGTCGATAAACAAAAAGGCACGCCAGCTTCTTCTGCCGCTTGTGCTGCTTGCACTTCGCCACGCCGCGCATTTAAACCCGCAATGCCTACAGGCGATAATCCTAACGGCAGTGAAAGTGTTTGGCCGAACAGTGTAGTTTCGGTGGACACATTGGAAATATCGCGTAAAACGCGCTGGCGCAGGGCGATGGCCTGCAAATCCAGCTGGTTGTTGCGTAGGGTGGTTTCACTAAAGGCCCCACCATCAATGTATTCAAATAAAAAGCGGGGCAGGCGTTTTTGTGCAAGGATGCGGTAGTCGTCAATGCTGGCGAGAATCATGAGGGGGCAGACCTGTAAAAAATTGTTATAGTTTGTTTGACTCTATGTTAGCATCTTTTATGGATAAACCATCTTTCATTTATAAAGATGTTGCGAGCCCGTTCGAGTAAGAATGACATGGGCCGCAGAGCAAAAAGCCCGCAAGTGTTCTGACTAATAACAATAATGTAAGGGTATCTGTACGCGGATACTCGCTGGAGAACCAATGAACAATAACGATAAAACTGTATCTGTGTTGCTGCCGTTAATCCTGATTTTTAGTCTGTTTTTCCTATGGGGAATGGCGAATAACCTCAACGATATTCTGATTACCCAATTTAAAAAAGTATTCACGCTGTCGGACTTTAAAGCTGGTTTGGTGCAGTCCGCGTTTTATACCGGGTACTTTGTATTTTCCATTCCTGCCGCGTTGTGGATGAAACGCTACGGCTACAAAGCGGCAGTGGTATTTGGCTTGTTACTTTACGCCATTGGTGCCTTCCTGTTTTATCCCGCTGCTGCCGCGCGCGAATACACGCTCTTCCTTGGGGCGCTGTTCGTGATTGCGAGCGGTTTGGCTTTTCTGGAAACCTCAGCGAATCCGTTGATTGTTGCCATGGGCGATCCTGCTACTGCCGAGCGTCGCTTGAACTTTGCACAATCGTTCAATCCCTTTGGTTGCATTGCGGGGATTCTGATCGGACGTGAATTTATCCTGTCCGGCCACGAGCCGACGACGGAAGAACTGGCGGTGATGAGTACTGAGCAACTGGAGCTGTTTTATCAAACCGAATCCCACGCAGTGCAAGGGCCTTATCTGGTGCTGGGATTGATCGTATTGGCTTGGGCGCTTCTGGTCTTGCTGGTGAAATTTCCTGCCATCGCAACACGGGCTGCAAGCGATGAAAGCACTGGCTCCTGGGGTGACTACAAGCAGTTGCTCGCCAATGGTCCATTCATGTTTGGTGTTACTGCGCAGTTTTTTTACGTGGGCGCGCAAGTTTGTATCTGGAGTTTTTTAATTCGCTACGGACAAGAAGCTGTACCCGGTACCGGCGAAAAGACTCTGGCGAATTATTTGTTAGCATCGCTGGTGATTTTTATGGTTGGCCGTTTTGTGGCTACCGCACTAATGAGCCTCGTGCGTGCTGCCTGGTTGATGTGGGTTTATGCTTCCATCAATGTGGCGCTCTGCGCGTTTGCGATACTGCAACCGGGTTATGGAGGATTGCTGGCACTCACGGCGACCAGTTTTTTTATGTCGCTCATGTTCCCTACGATTTTCGCATTGAGTTTGAAGGAACTTGGCCCACTGACCAAACCTGCCGCGTCGTTCCTGGTCATGGCCATTATTGGTGGTGCGATTCTGACGGCAGTAATGGGGTTGGTGTCAGACCTGACCTCTATCCATACGGCAGTGATAGTGCCGCTCAGCTGTTTTGTAGTGATTGCGATTTACGCCCGTTTTCGCGACCGGATCTGAGATAAATCATAGGGGCCGGAGGTAAAGAAGCATGATTGATGCCCATCAACATTTCTGGCAGCTAGGCCGCCATGACTGCGAGTGGCCGACGGCGGATCTCAAGCCTATCTATCGCGACTTTGGCGAAAAAGATCTGCTACCGCTGGCGAATGCGTGCGGCGTGACCGGTTCGGTGCTGGTGCAATCCCAAGCCAGCGATGCGGACACGGATTATCTACTGCAGCTAGCCAGTGAGTCTGACTTTATTAAAGCTGTGGTCGGTTGGGTGGATTTGGCTTCACCGGCGGCGCCTGAACGTATTGCCCGGTTGGCGATGCATCCAAAATTCAAAGGCATTCGGCCCATGTTGCAATGCCTGCCGGACGATAACTGGATTTTGCGTTCCGAATTAGAGCCGGCAATCGCGGCGATGAAACAGCATCACCTCAGTTTTGATGCGCTGGTTTA
The DNA here is from genome assembly GCA_021151825.1 of Cellvibrionaceae bacterium. Taxonomy (GTDB): domain Bacteria; phylum Pseudomonadota; class Gammaproteobacteria; order Pseudomonadales; family Cellvibrionaceae; genus Cellvibrio. Next base: position 75,305 of record JAGKWQ010000001.1, on the reverse strand, counting down.
CACCCGTCACTTGCCCCATCTTTACCAGTTTGCCCGTCGCCATCCGGAATTGCCCATCGTGATTGATCACGCGGCCAAGCCGGCAATTATCGCCAACGACTCACCTGCCGATGAATGGTGCGATGCTTTGCGCGCGTTGGCTATCTTGCCCCAGGTTCACTGCAAAATTTCCGGCCTGGTAACGGAGGCAGCGGGTTGGCAAGGTAAGGATGTTTATCTGGCTTATATTAAATTTTTGGTATCGCTATTTGGTGCGGGGCGGCTGATGTGGGGCAGTGACTGGCCTGTCATTGGCTTGGCGCCAAACCGCCAACTCTCCATCTATAAAAACTGGCTGGCGCTTGTGGATCATGCACTTAGTGAGTGCAAAACAACCAATTCTGAAAGTGTTTTCATAGGTACAAGTTTGCGTTTTTATCGAATTACGTAAATTAGAACGCTTTACCTCCGGGGCTGTGCGTAGAATCTTCGGGCAGCGAGGATAAACCTGAACCCATGGCATGAGTTTACTCATCAATGGGAAATTATCGGGGAAGGAATCATGAATCATACTAATAACGAGAAAAGCACTATGACAGTTACTATGAACAAAGAACTCGATGACGCCGTTCTTGAGGCGCAAGATGAAACCGAACGTAAATACCGCGCCCCGGCTTTGGAAAAAGGCCTGGATATCCTGGAGTTGCTAGCGCGCAATTCTTCTCCCATGACTACTTCACAAATGGCCGCCGCATTGGGGCGTTCAGTCAGTGAACTGTTCCGTATGGTGTTGGCGCTGGAGTATCGTGGCTATATCGCCCAGATGCCCGATGGCCGCGATGGCTACATGCTTACCAACAAGCTATTCACGCTGGGCATTTCCCAGGGGACCGCCAAAACCCTGTTGGAAGTTTCCTTGCCGGTGATGAAGGAACTGAGCCGCGAGCTGGGCCAGTCTTGCCATCTGGTGGTGCCGTCAGGTGATCAAATCGTGGTGGTGGCTCGCCAGGAAAGCCCGATGGATCTGGGATTTTCTGTGCGTGTAGGCTATCGCCGCCGCTTGATTGATACCAACTCCGGCGCGTTGCTCTACGGTTTTGCGACGCCGGATGTACAGGCTGGTTGGTTGCCGATTCTATCGGCCACGGTAGACCTGGAGCGTATCGAGCGCTTCCTGGCGCGTGCGCGCAAAGGCATGGACCAGGGCTACATCCAACTGGCGAGCGACTTTGTGGATGGAGTAACGGATTATTGCGTACCTATCATCGGCGTGCACGGTGCTGTTGCGGTACTTATCATTCCGTTTATTCACATCAAGGCACAATCCATCACTGCTGAGCGTTTACTAGAACGCCTGTTGCAGGCAGCTGATAAAATCTCCCAGGGGCTGATCGATTAGCGCTCAACCCTCGATGTAAAAAGCCGATCCATGGATCGGCTTTTTTATTACTGGAAACCTCATTTTATGGGTTATGAAAAAGTTCAAATTTGGTATTTGCAGAACTTTGAACTAGAGCTGGATGTAAATTAATTCAAAAAGTCTAAATAACTATATGTGAATTAAAGAGGCGTTCGGCTAAAATAATTTTTTTATTGGCGATTCTTATTTTAATTATAAAAAAAGAGGTTGTGTGGTTCAGTCTAAATCCATGTCATTCCGGGCCTTGGGGGCAAGTGGGATAAACCTTTCGCTATTGGGGTTTGGTGCTGCGCCTATTGGCAACCTCTACCAACCGTTAAACGATGAGCAAGCGCAAACAGCGGTGCTATCGGCTATCCGATCAGGTATTCGCTATTTTGATACCGCGCCCCATTACGGTTTTGGTCTGAGTGAAACGCGTCTGGGGCATGCTCTTAAAGTGTCTGGCGAGCCGGTGGTTATCTCATCCAAGGTTGGGCGGGTGTTAGTGCCAACCAACTCTACGGCCAGTGTCCGACATGGTTTTGCCGATGCGCCACCACTGGAACCGGTGTTCGATTACACCTATGACGGTGTGATGCGCTCCTTCGAGGCTAGCCTGACGCGGTTGCAAGTGGAGCAGATTGATATTTTATTGGCCCACGATTTAGGCCCATTGACCCACGGCGCTGATCATCCCGAAAAATTCCGCGAGTTTATGGATGGCGGTTTCCTCGCCATGAACAAGCTCAAATCCGAAGGTCTCGTGAAAGCTATCGGCCTGGGGGCCAACGAGTGGCAAATATGTGATGCCGCATTAAAACATGGCGACTTCGACGGTTTTTTACTAGCGGGGCGCTACACCTTACTCGAACAAACTGCCTGCGAAACCTTTCTACCCTTGTGCGCCCGACGCAACGCTTCAGTGATTCTTGGTGGGCCCTTTAATTCCGGCATTTTGGCCACCGGTGTAAAGGCGGCGTTGAGTGGATCGAGCAAAGCGACGTTGTATTACAACTATGAACCGGCGTCGCAATCGATAGTGGAGCAGGTAGCCCAACTGGAAGTGGTGTGCGAACAATTTGCTATTCCCCTCGCGGCGGCGGCACTGCAATTTCCGGCAGCGCATCCGCAAATTTGTTCAGTGCTGGCGGGGCTCGCAAATCACGATCAGGTCGAGCGTGCGGTGCAGTTAATGAATAGTGAAATCCCGGCAGAATTTTGGGATGTATTGCGCGAGCGCAATTTATTGCATCCGGCAGCGCTGACACCGGGCTGATGATGCTTCTATAAGAACTATTACAACAAAAACTATTACAGTAAAAAAACCACGGCAGAAAAAACTATGACAGAGAAATCAATAGCGCCGTTAATTTTGTTGCACCCCGATGACAACATTCTGGTGTGCGTAAAACAAATTCGCGCGGGCGATGAAATCAGTATCGAACAAGAAATAATTGTGAGTCCTATCGATATTGGTGTGGGGCACAAGGTTGCGCGTTTTGTACTGGCCGCAGGCGATAAGGTTTATCGCTACGGTGCACCTATTGGCTCCATGATTGAGGCCGTTGCGAAGGGACATCATGTGCACATGCACAATATGAAAAGTGATTACATCCCCAGCCATACGCGCACGCGTCAAATCCAATACCGGAGCGAAGAATGAGTTCTGCAATTAATTTTCCTGCATGGTTGCGCGCTGATGGGCGCAAAGGTATCCGCAATGTAATTGTGGTTGCTTATCTGGTTGAGTGCGCGCATCACGTCTCGCGCATGATTGTGAATCGTGTAGATGCTCTTAATGAAAATGTAGCCGGGGATGTGCATTTAATCGGGTTCCCCGGTTGTTATCCCAATCAATATGCTTATGAAATGATGCACGCGGTATGCACTCATCCCAACGTTGGCGGCGCGTTGTTGATTTCGCTCGGCTGCGAAAGTATGAATCGCGAAAAATTATTAAAGGATATTCATGCGAGTGGCCGCCCCGCCGAATTATTAGTTATCCAGGAAACGGGTGGAACCAAAGCGACGATTAAATCCGGGCTTGAAGCCGTTACGCGTTTGCAAGCGCAAGCCGCGCATGTTGAGCGCGTGCCCATGTATTTGCATGAATTAATTGTCGGGACTATTTGTGGCGGTTCTGATGGTACCAGCGGCATTACTGCAAACCCGGCGGTGGGCCGTTGCTTCGATGCATTGGTTGCCGCCGATGCAACCTGCATTTTTGAAGAAACCGGTGAATTGATCGGCTGTGAAACGATTATGGCGAATCGTGCGATTACACCCGAGTTAGGGGAAGAAATCGAAGCCTGTGTAGCCAAGGCGGAACATTATTATCGCGTGATGGGATTTGGCAGTTTTGCACCGGGAAATGCAGATGGTGGTTTGACGACGCTGGAAGAAAAATCCATGGGCGCCTATTCAAAATCCGGTTCATCGCCGATTAGCGGTTTGATTAAACCCGGTGATATCCCTCCCGCCGGTGGATTGTATTTATTGGATGTAGTCCCCGATGGCGAGCCGCGTTTTGGTTTCCCGAATATTTCGGATAACGCAGAAATTATCGAATTAATTGCTTGTGGTTCCCATGTGATTTTATTTACTACGGGGCGCGGTTCTGTCGTAGGCTCGGCCATTTCCCCGGTTATTAAAGTCTGTGCGAACCCGGAAACCTATCGCCGCTTAGCGGACGATATGGATGTAAATGCGGGCCGTATTCTGGAAGGTGAAGCAACGCTCGATGAGGTAGGCGAAGAAATTTTGCAAAATGTTATCGATGTGGCATCGGGTAAGCGCAGTGTTTCTGAAGAGTTAGGACATCAGGAATTTATCCTGACCTATAAAGCGTTTGAACCTATTGGCCCGAGTTGTTTGCCGGTTCGCCAAATTGCGTAATGATTATTTTTCAATCCCTCTGCTAGATCTAATTATTAATTTAAAAAGATAAAAACCACTATGAAAAGACTGGAAGGCAAAACCGCGCTTATTACTGCGGCAGCTCAAGGCATTGGTCGTGCCAGTGCAGAATTATTTGCGGCAGAAGGTGCACGGGTTATTGCAACGGATATTAACGTCGACGGTTTAAATGACCTGCAAGGTTGCGAAGTGCATCGCCTGGATGTGTTAAAAACCGACGATATTAAATCGTTCTCTGAAAAAATCGGCCCCGTAGATATTTTATTTAACTGCGCCGGTTATGTGCACAACGGTACTATCCTCGATTGCGATGAAAAAGATTGGAATTTTTCATTCGATTTAAATGTGACATCCATGTATCGCATGATTCGTGCAGTGTTGCCGGGCATGATCAGTAAAGGCGGTGGCTCTATTATTAATATGTCATCTGTCGCCAGCTCTATTAAAGGTGCGCCCAATCGCTTTGCATACGGCATGACCAAAGCTGCCGTGATTGGCCTAACCAAAGGTGTGGCCGCTGATTTTGTCACCCAGGGCGTGCGTTGCAATGCAATTTGCCCCGGCACTGTACAAACGCCTTCCCTTGAACAACGCATGCAAGCCACCGGCGATTACGACACCGCGTACAAAAATTTTGTCGCACGCCAACCCATGGGCCGCTTAGGCACAGCGCGTGAAATGGCGGAGCTTGCACTTTACTTGGCGAGTGACGCCTCATCATTTACCACCGGCACCATCAATATTATTGATGGCGGTTGGAGCAATTAATTTTTTTAACAGAGAATGAATTATGAAATTACTTCGCTACGGAATTGCTGGCCAGGAGCGCCCGGGTATTTTGGATGCACAGGGTAATGTACGCGACTTGTGTTCGGTAGTGTCCGATATTAATGGCAAAACCCTGACCGAAGAATCGCTGAAAAAAATTGCCAGCATCAACATTGAATCCCTGCCAATTGTGGATGCACCGGGTCGTTTTGGCCCTTGCGTAAACGGCGTGGGTAAATTTATTTGCATCGGTTTGAATTACGCTGATCACGCTGCAGAGTCCGGTCTTGATGTTCCCGCCGAGCCGGTGGTATTTATGAAAGCCACCAGCGCGATTACCGGCCCGAATGACAATATTATTAAACCACGCAATTCCACCAAACTCGACTGGGAAGTGGAATTGGGTTTTGTGATTGGCAAGCATGCAAGTTATGTCGAGCTTGAGAATGCAATGGATCATATCGCTGGCTATTGCGTGATTAACGACGTGTCCGAACGCAACTTCCAATTGGAGCGCGGCGGCCAATGGGATAAGGGTAAAGGCTGCGATAGCTTCGGCCCGATTGGTCCGTACCTCGTTACTAAAGATGAAATTGCTGATCCACTGAAATTAAATTTGTGGTTAACAGTAAACGGTAAAATTTTCCAAAACGGTTCTACCGATCAAATGGTTTTTGGTCCTGCATTTTTAGTGCATTACCTTTCACAATTCATGAGCTTGCAGCCGGGCGATGTTATTAGCACTGGCACCCCTCCCGGTGTTGGTCTTGGCCAGAAACCACCGCTGTATTTGAATGAAGGCGATGTGGTGGAATTGGGTATTGAAGGGATGGGTGTACAGAAGCAGGTTGTTGTTAACGCGAAATAAAATAATTCGAAGCACTCACGTAGGTTGCTGGTGAGGAACGAACCGCAACATGATCATCTCGCACGGCCAACCCAATTCCAGGTCTAGCGTCAAGCTGGTTGCGGTGCGAGCTCCAACATGGCCATGTTGCGGTTCGTTCCTCACCAGCAACCTACAAGAAAAAAACTCCAGAGAACCACACAATGAAAAAACTCCACCAACTAGCCAGTATAGGCTTGATTGCCACTGCTATTTTCACTGCAAATTATTCCGCTCACGCCGAGCAAAAAAATAACATCAAACTCTGGCCCAAAGCCGAATCGCCTATCAAAGACTCCTCTGAATTCAATGCAAAAATCGAAACGATTTTGCAGAAGATGACGCTGGAAGAAAAAGTCGGGCAGATCATGCAGGCAGAAATCCAAACCGTAACGCCGGACGATATTAAAAAATACCATTTGGGTTCTGTGCTGAACGGCGGCGGTTCCATGCCGAATCGCATTGAAAATGCGAAAGCTAAAGATTGGGTAGATTTCCTGGATGGCCTTTACGATGCATCCATGGATACCAGCGATGGCAAACAAGCGATTCCGATTTTTTGGGGAACAGATGCTGTCCATGGGCACAACAATTTAACTGGCGCGACATTGTTTCCGCACAACATCGGTTTGGGAGCAGCGCACAATCCGGAATTGATTAAAAAAATCGGTGCAGCAACCGCGAAAGAAGTTCGCGCTACTGGCACTGAATGGGTATTTGCACCGACGCTCGCGGTTGCACAAAATGATCGCTGGGGGCGCACCTACGAAAGTTATTCAGAAGATCCAAAACTGGTTGCCAAATATGCCACTGCAATGGTTGAAGGTTTGCAGGGCAAAGTAAACACCAAAGAATTCCTCGATGAAAATCATGTTATCGCCACTGCAAAACATTTTCTTGCTGACGGCGGCACAGATGGCGGCGATGATCAGGGTAACGCGCGGATTACTGAAAAAGAATTAATTAAAATCCACAACGCCGGTTATGTGCCTGCATTGAATGCCGGTGCGCAAACGGTAATGGCCAGTTTCTCGGAATGGAATGGCGAAAAAATGCATGGCAATAAATATTTATTGACCGATGTATTAAAAGAGCGCATGGGTTTTGATGGTTTGGTTGTGGGCGATTGGAATGGTCATGGCCAGGTGCCGGGTTGTACGAATGATTCGTGCCCGCAAGCCATTAATGCCGGTATCGATTTGCTAATGGTGACCTATGACTGGAAAGCCATGATTGAAAATACCCTCAAACAAGTGAAAGCCGGCGAAATTTCGCAAGCGCGCCTGGATGATGCGGTGCGCCGGATTTTGCGCGTGAAAATACGTGCAGGGCTGTGGGATAAAAAGCCCTCGCAACGCGCGAATGCAGCCGATCAATCTGTTGTTGGCAGCGCAGAGCATCGCGCTATCGCGCGTCAAGCCGTGCGTGAAAGTTTAGTGTTATTGAAAAACACCAACAAAGTTCTTCCGATCAAACCGCAACACACTATTTTGGTGGTGGGCGATGCTGCGGACAATATTGGTAAACAATCCGGTGGTTGGAGTGTGTGGTGGCAAGGTATTAATGATGCCGGCGAAAATCATCGTTTTCCCGGCGCCACATCAATTTATAGCGGAATTAAATCTGTTGTTGATACTGCGGGTGGCAAAACCCTGTTGTCGGTTGATGGCTCTTTTACACAAAAACCGGATGTTGCCATCGTAGTCTTTGGTGAAAATCCTTACGCCGAGGGTAGCGGTGACCGCGACACGCTGGAATTTGAACCAGCGAAAAAGAAAAGCCTCGCATTGCTGAAAAAATTAAAAGCGCAGGGTATTCCGGTTGTTGCTGTATTTTTATCGGGCCGCCCGCTGTGGGTGAATCCGGAATTAAACGCGTCGGATGCTTTTGTGGCTGCCTGGTTACCGGGTTCTGAAGGTGCAGGTATTGCTGATGTACTTATCGCGCAAGCCGATGGCAAACCTAATTTTGATTTCAGCGGAACACTGTCATTTTCCTGGCCCAAATTGCCACTGCAAGATGTATTGAATCCGCACCATAAAAATTATGATCCGCTATTTAAATTGGGTTATGGCCTGACTTATAAATCCGGTAAAACCGGTCCGGTCAATTTACCGGAAGAAGTAAATGGTGTTGCCAGCGGTGAGCCGCAAGATATTAAACTCTATGTGCGTCGCCCACTGGAACCATGGCATATCTTTATTGAAAACTACGAGCGCCAGCAAATTTTAAGCGGTGCATTTGCGGCATTGCCGAAAGGGGATGTGAAAGTACAAACCACCGATAAAGACGTGCAGGAAGATGCACTCACCTTTAATTGGAAAGATACCTGGCGTGCAGGCATGACACTTGAATCCGGTGAAGCGCTGGATTTAACCGCGCATATGAAAACCGGTGTGCTGGCCGTGGATATTAAAATCAATGAACTCACCAAAGGCGGCGTGTCTTTCAAAATGGAATGTAAGAAAGAAGGTTGTGATCGTCAGGTTCCTTTCACATTGAAAGCACGTGAACTCGTTGGTAAAGGCTGGCAAAAAGTGTATGTGCCGCTCAGCTGTTTTAAACAGGACCAGGATGATTTCAGTGCGGTGACAATGCCATTTGCATTGGAAACCGGCGGTGCAGGCGAAGTGGCAGTTGCCAATGTGGAATTGCTAATCAATACACCCAAAGAGGTTGCACTGCATACCTGTGCTGATTACCGCACTCAGTCAGTTACGCCCGATATGTTAAACGAGTGGTGGTCTATTGATTGGTGGCTGCCACGCCACCAACAAAAAATTGCAGAAGCTAAAGCAACACTTGCGAACGGTGGAAAAATCGATGTGTTGCTAGTTGGTGATTCCATTACCCAGGGCTGGGAGAAGGAAGGTCTTGCGGCGTGGAATAAATATCTCGCCCCTCTCAATGCATTTGGAATTGGTTTTGGTGGCGATCGCACCGAAAACGTGCTCTGGCGTTTGCAACACGATGCAGTAACCGGATTGAACCCTAAAGTAGTTGTGTTGATGATTGGTACTAACAATGCTGGCCATCGTCGTGAAAACCCGCAGACTACGGCTGCAGGGATAAAGAAAATTCTGGAGGATTTACAGCAACGTTTACCCAACACCAAAATTTTGTTGCTCGCCGTATTTCCGCGCGATGCGAAACCGGACGGTGAGCTGCGTGTAATTAATGAGCAGGTGAACGGCATTATTAAAAATTATGCCGATAACAAGCGTGTGTATTTCGCCAATATCAATTCCGTATTTTTGACTAAAGATGGAACTTTGGCTGAAAAAATAATGCCGGATTTATTACATCCCCATGAATATGGTTATGAGCTTTATGCTAAAGCGTTAGTACCGGAACTTAAAAAATTACTGAAATAAATAATTAAATTGTTCTATGACTGGCTATCTTTTTAAGTATGGCCAGCTTTTATCACCGTGTAATTCTGCTGTAACAATCCTGTCATAGAGTGCTCGCCGTTATCGTACGGCGAGTGTTTTTTCTGCTGATCGATAAACTCCCCTTCCTGATCATCAGCAGAGACTCCTTATGTCCCCCAAACACCACAAGCATATGCATTACAACGTGGCCCTGGTTGATAAGTTATGGAATTTAAAGCGGCTGTGCGAAGCGCAATTAAAAATGCATATTCCGTTAAATATGGTACTTAAGGATGAAGAATACCGGGCTGAATTATTGGAAAAAGCGCTGCAAGCAAATAACGCAGAATTGACCCAGCTGGTGTGGGATGTACGCCAGATGGAGGATTCAATTGTGACTGCCACGCATGTGGGCGATGAATTTAAACCGCGCAAAAAAGCGCGTAGCAGTGTGAAGCTGGGTTATGTGGCTGCATTTGCGTGTTCATTGTTGCTGATTATGAGTGGCTATCTCTTGCGTTCATTTTTGCCGCTGAACGCGGGCGAAGTATTTGTGCTGGAGGCTGTTACCAATACTCAGGTTAAATCTGCCGTTAATAAACGCCAGCAAATGACCTATGTCCCTGCGGGAGAATTGGTGCGTGCTACCAGGCCTTTATTTCGATTACACGGTTCAAATACGGTGGGCGAAAAATTGGCCCCGCGTTTAGTGGAAGCCTATTTTATGGCTCGCGGTGCAACTAACATTAAAACCCAGCAAGGTAATACGGCGGTAGAAAAGGCAGTCAGTGCGGAATTAAATGGGCGTATTGAATTTATTGAAATCCATGCGCATGGATCGAGCACAGCGTTTACTGATTTATTGCAAGGTACCGCCGAATTGGGAATGTCATCGCGCCGAATCAAAGATCAGGAACGCGAATTGTTGCTGGCAAAAAGTGGTGATATGGGTGAGCCAGGTGCAGAAAATATTATTGGCCTGGATGGGTTGGCAATTATTACCGATACCAGTAATCCGTTGACCAAATTATCTATTCCCGAGTTAGTAAAAATATTTTCCGGTGAGGTTACTAACTGGTCGGAAATCGGCGGGCAAAATTTGCCCATCAAAGTGTACGCGCGCGATGAAAACTCAGGCACCTGGGATTCATTTAAAAGTATGGTGCTGGATCCTTCCAAGGCAAATTTATTAGCTACTGCCCATCGTATTGAATCCAGTACCGAGTTGTCGGATACCGTTGCTAAAGAACCGGGTGCAATTGGATTCATTGGTTTGCCTTATGTGCGTCGTGCAAAGCTATTACCTATTTCTTCCACCAGGACCTCCAAAGCAATATTGCCCGCGCATTTCACGGTGAGTACAGAGGATTATCCGTTAGCGCGCCGTTTATATTTGTACCTGCCGCGTAAAGATATTAATGCTGACGCTGAAGAATTTGTAAAATTTAGTGCGACTGAGCGTGGTCAAAGTATCGTGGAAGATATCGGGTTGGTATCGCAAAATATTAAACCGGGGCAAGCATTTAATAATGATTTTTACCCGGCGGTTATGCGCGACCTTACGGTGCGCTCGCAACGCTTGTCATTAAATTTTCGTTTCAAAGATGGCAGCGATGAGTTGGATACCAAAGGCATTAATGATCTGGAGCGATTGGTAAAATATGTTGAAGTAAATGCCCCCAAGCGCGTACAGCTGTTTGGTTTTTCTGATAGCGAAGGCGATAAAACACAAAATGAAGAATTATCGTTGCGCCGCGCTAAAGTGGTTGAGCAGCATTTGATTGAACGTGGTATTTATCCGTTGGTTGCGCGTGGTATGGGTGAGGAAGCTCCCTTGGCAAGTAGTAAAACGGAAGAGGGACGAAGAATGAATCGCCGCGTGGAAGTGTGGATTTTATAGGTATTGCTTACTGATAAAATCCCATAATACGTTTCATTCCTTACAGGCTACTCGCTTTCACATAACCAAACTATTGGTATGGATCAACAAAAAGCCCCGCTGTTAGCGGGGCTTTTTTCATGTTTAAATAATTTTCGGACTACTTTAGTTTGAAAATTCCCATCATTTGTCATGGTTGAGTAGCCCGTATGGAGTTTGCGTAATACGGGGTTGATTCAATGAAACGTGTGCAATATAGCGTTTGTCTCGCAGAATGTAGTTGCCCATGATTATTTAAGTTTAAAAAACTCCATCATTTGTTGCAGTTGCAACGCCTGGCCCGTTAATTCTTCCGAGGTTGAATAAAGCTCTTCTGCGGAAGACGAGTTCTGCTGCGTTGCAATACTGATTTGTGAAATTGCCGTGGTAATTTGATTTGCCCCCATGGTTTGTTCATCGCTGGCGGCAGAAATTTCCTGTACCAGATCTGCCGTTTTCTTGATAGCAGGAACAATATCGTCCAATAACTTTCCGGCACTTTCTGCCAGTTTTACCGAGCCGCCTGCGAGCTCGCCAATTTCTTTGGCGGCACTTTGACTGCGTCCTGCCAGTTTGCGCACTTCACTTGCGACAACAGCAAAACCGCGCCCGTGCTCACCGGCACGCCCCGCTTCAATGGCTGCATTAAGTGCGAGCAGATTGGTTTGGTAGGCAATGTCATCAATCACGCTGATTTTTTCGGCAATTTTGCGCATTGCATCTACCGTATTTTTTACCGCTGAGCCGCCTTCATTCGCATCGCGTGCGCTTTTGCTGGCGATGTTATCGGTCACTTTGGCGTTGTCATTATTTTGTCCAATCGATGCGGTAATTTCTTCCATGGATGCGCTGGTTTCTTCGATGCTTGCCGCTTGTTGTGTGGCTGCCTGGCTGAGCGATTGGGCGGTTGCGCTGAGTTCTTCCGATGCCGATGAGAGTGAATCAGCAGTGGAGCGAACATCACCAATAATCTCGGAAAGTTTGGTGACCATTTGCCGGATCGCAAACAGGATACTACTTTGGTCTTTCGGTTTTATATTGACGTTAATCGAGAGATCACCTTCAGCAATGCGATAGATCACGTCGGCGGTATAGTTGGGCTCTCCGCCCAATTGGCGAATCAGGCTGCGCGCAATCAGGTAGCTAAGCAGGATGGCAACTAAAATACTAATAGCGATAATACAGCTGTTAACCAGCAACGTATTTTCATAGCGTTGTGTGGAGCGTTCGTATTCTTCTTTTGCTACACGCACCTGCAATTTATTCAGTGCGGTAAATACTTCATTGAGTGGATCAAAAACCGGGTAGATGCCGGTTTGAGTAAATGTGTTTATTTTTGCCGTATTATTTTCCGCGTACCAGGTTTGTAAATCAGCAAGTTGCTGATGGGTTTTTTCAATCAGCGGTGCGGCTTGTTTAATCAACTGTTTTTCGTCATCGATTAAATAGGTGAGCAAATAGTCTTCCCAGATTTTATCGGTAGCGGGCAAGGTTTCGCGGGTGATTTTTAATGCTTCTTGCGGAGTAATAATTCCTTTAACGGTTTTTTGCGGAACATCGACCAGGATAAGTGCAAAATTATCGATAACTTCTTTCAGGTCGCGCATGGGTTCAACGCGATCCACATACACGGTATGCATTCCCTGATTGGCATCGTGCATCCCTTTAATCCCGATCACACCGATCAGGATCATTAACAAAACCAGCGTTCCTGCCAGCAGGCCTAAGCGCACGGCAACTTTCATATTTTGAAACATGGGATGCTCCCCGGGGGCCAAAAAATAACTGCCAGCGCGTTTCCGGCGATAGAAGTCGTTATCAGTGATGAACTAACAAGGCGCAGCAAGGATGGCGTCTTTGTTATCAACCTTAGTAAGGGGGAGGTTTTTTGTCAAAATGCAGGTGCCTAATCAGAGTATTTCTACTCGTGATGGCATAAATGAGGAAGGGGGGAAGATTTTTACTGCGGATTTTTTTCGATGTCTTGCCCCAAAAGCCATTGTTTGGCACTGTCCAAATCTCTAAACAGGCGGCCGTTACCTACTAATCGATTAGTCAGCACATTGCGAATAAATTCAGTCATTTCACGGGTGCGCGGATTTTTATCGACCCAGGCAATACGATGCTTTTTGGTGATACCTACTTTTTTAAACAGATCGGGATAGTTGAGGGCTTCATGGGTACTGAGATTACAAAAAAGGTATTGCTCACCCAAAATGTTATAGCACTGGTGCTGATCACAGGCTTCGACAACTTGTTGCCATAAATCAACTGCGCCATCATAACTGCCAAGGCCCTCTGCGTTGACATGCACATAGGAGCCTTTATGTGTGATGGTAATTTCGTAATCCAGTTGCGCTTCCATTAATGTCCTCCGCTGCGTAAATCCGCAATCAATTTTCCTGCCGCTAGAATTTCAGTTTCATGATCCGGCTCGCGCCAGCTTTCTTTCAGGCCTGCGGCATACCATTCTTGCATCGCCGGGACTGCAAGTAATAATTGCAGATAATCAGCGGCTGCGCCCGTTGCTTTAAGCCCGTAGGTTTGAAACCGGAATGCAACCGGTGCAAAGAATGCATCCACGGCAGTAAAGCTTTGCCCCGCTAAAAATGGCCCACCAAACAGAGACAATCCCTGGTTCCAAAGTTCATTAATACGATCTATATCTTTTTGCAATGCGGGGCTTATCGCGTGTATCTGAATGCGATGACCACAGCTCATGCCGCATTGGTTACGCAGTTGCTGGAAGCCAGAATGCATTTCAGCACTGGCCGAGCGTGCCCAGGCGCGTGCAGATTTATCAGTAGGCCAGACTCGAGGGAAATCTTCTGCAAGGTATTCAACAATCGCCAGGGAATCCCATACGATTTGCTCGCCATCCTGCAAGCAAGGTACACGACCATTGGGTGAAAAGCTGCGATAGGTCGCCCAGCTTGTACCGACTTCCAGGGGATGAATTTGCTCGGTAAACGGAATATTCAGGGTGCGCATCAACACCCAGGGGCGCAATGACCAGGAAGAGTAGTTTTTGTTGGCGATATGCAATGTGTACATCAATAACTCCTTATGGATGTATGCAGGGGCGGGAAAACTACCATAGATTACCCGCCCGATGATGCAAACATTAACCAAATCTAACAAAAAGAATCGCTGGCTTAACGTTCGCCCGCTACCAAATCAAGGCTCCGGTCACGGGTTTAGATAGATTCAAGTGCAGTGAGACTCCACTCAATGGCTTTGGCATAGCACTGTTCGGGTAGCAAATCGCCCAGCAGCACCAGGGTTTCGCGCACTTCCGTGACATTATTGCTGACGATATTGATATGGCCGACTTTACGGCCCGGGCGAACTTCTTTGCCGTACCAATAGGTGCGGGCGCAAGAAAGTTCGCGCCATGCGGGGTTATAGTCGGTACCGATCAGGTTGATCATGACATTCTTGCCAATCACTTGCGGTTCTGGTGTCGCCATATTGGCTACTGCACGCAGATGATATTCAAATTGGCTGATACTGGCACCGGCCTGGGTCCAATGACCGGAGTTGTGCACCCGCGGTGCCAATTCATTGATCAATAACTTATCGCCAACGCGGAACGTTTCCATCGCCATCACACCCACATATTCAAGGGCATTCAGGATTTTTCCAAGCATCTCTTCTGCCTGCGCCTGCAATGCTTGCAAACGGGCAAGGGGGGCGACCGATGCGTAGAGAATGCCATTTAAATGAAGATTGAGGGTGAGCGGATAAAACACGCAGTCACCGGCCGCGTTGCGCACGCCAACCAAGGAAACTTCCTCATCGAAATTAATCGCTTGCTCGGCGATAGCTTCGCCTTGCCAGTCATCCGGCACCTGATCGTCATCTGTGCGCAACCAATGCTGGCCTTTGCCATCGTAACCACCGGTGCGACGCTTCAATAGCACGCGTTCGCCCAATTGATCGCGCAACTCGTTAGCGGTGATATCACCTGCAACGTTGCGCCATGGCGCAGTGGCGATGCCAAGGGAATCGATCAGTTCTTTCTGGGTTTTACGGTCAGCAAGGCGGCCAAAGATATTCTGGTTAATGAAGCGTGGATGTTGCGCCAGGGTATTGGTAACTAATGTATCTGGCCATTGCTCACGCTCGGCGGTGACCAGATCACTAGCAGCCAATGCAGGCGCTATTGCTTCATTTATATCAACCGGACAAACGTCCAGATCCAGCGGCATGCCCGCATGTTTCAGCATCGCGCCCAATTGGCCCGCGCCCAAAACCCAAATACGTTGGCTCATAAACATTGACTCATAAATAACGTCGGCAAACCGCTTATTGATCTCTGGGGTCTGGATTATCCAGCACCGATTGGGTTTGGTCGTGACGGAATTGCTCGATTTTGGCGGCCAATGCCGGATCAGTCACCGCCAGGATCTGGCAGGCCAGCAAACCGGCATTAAAGGCACCGGCAACACCAATCGCCAAGGTACCAACAGCCACGCCTTTTGGCATCTGGACAATAGAATAGAGGCTATCAACACCACTCAACGCCTTGCTTTGCACCGGCACGCCCAATACCGGCAGACGGGTATGAGCTGCAACCATGCCGGGCAAATGTGCAGCGCCGCCGGCACCGGCGATAATCACGGCATAACCGTTATCCACCGCCGATTCAGCAAACTCAGTCAGCTTTTGCGGGGTGCGATGGGCAGAAACCACTTCGGTGTGATACTCAACACCCATTTGCTCCAATATCTCCACCGCTGCCTGCATGGTGGCCCAATCACTCTTGGAGCCCATAATCACTGCGACTTTTCTTGCCATATCTCGTGCCTGATTGCGTGAAACTGTAAGTGTAGGCCCGAAAGATGGGCCGGAAACGAAAAAAAGGCGCGCATATTACCACGTTAGCCGAAGTCTGCCGACTTGATTTTAAGCAGCCAGAGTTCGGGTTCGTTACCTGTATACCTGAATTGCGATATTAATAAAGTCGCGTTATATCCATCCAACAATCCATAACATCTTCAGGAGATAAAAATCCTGGCCGCTACTGCTTCGTTTTACCCTCAGGCTCACCATGGCAGGCGGGTGCATTAATAAATCGACAAAAGCAGGGATGTACTCCAGTAATTAATTGGGTTGGCCAATCAGGCATGCTGAAGTTTTATCGCAATGCTGTTATCACATTATTTTGTTGACAACCCTGAAAGCTCTTTTCATTTATATCGAGATTATAAAATCCCAACGCAATACTTTTTTATTTCCTGTACTTGTTGATGATGATTTGTTTTTTGGAGAGCAGCGCGCGTCATCGAGTAAAAATAGTCCAATGGCAAAACGCAGCTGGTATTAAAATTGGATGGTTGCGATTGAGAAAGTCATCTTCATTTTTTAACTACAGAATTAATTTATTGATTATGTAATCAATACTATTGATGCTTTTCTGTGGCAATTTTATCGAAAATAATGCGTGTCATTAATAAGATAATAGGCATAGGTTATTTGTAATAAAGTGCTCAATAGATTATCTGGCTGAAATTTTTTTGTTAAAAAATGGTCATATTGTCGCCCGATAAAAATACTTAATCAAATGATCAGCTAATGGAATATATTTATATGAAAAAGAAAGGCGCCAAGAAAATTTTAATAATTGCGAGTTTAGCGGGAGTGACTGCATGTGGTGGATCAGGGGGCGGTGCAGGAAGTGGGGGGCAGGATTTCTCATCCAAAGCGACGACAATATCTTTCGCTATTATCAGCACGTCCAGTGCAGTTATATCCAGCCAATCTGCTGCTAGTTCATCACTTTAATTTTAATATTTGCTGTTGAAAATTCACTGGGTGCAACTGCATCCCCTCCAGCTACAAAACCCACCTTCATCTTTCTATTTGATCGCTATTCGATACTTGTGCGTCATATTCTGTTAAGGATTGCTTCGGTTGCCGATTGCAGTGGGGGCAGCCTTTAGTCCACGATTCGCAATAAATGCACGTAAATTTTTATAATGTATCGTTAATTGCGTTATAGCTAAATTTAGTCGAGTGTAATGCAAAACCACTTTGTATTGGATCAGACAATACGCCACAATCAAGTTTATACAGATAATCACAAGAATTAAAAAATCTATCGTCATGAGTGATCATGATTACAGATCGCCCTTTAGATTTAATATAGGGCAAAACCACTTCAAAAAAATACTTTCTATATTGAGGATCTTGATCAGCAGTGATTTCGTCAAAAAAATAAATATCTCGCTGCATTGCAAGTTCAATTGCTAATGCAATTCGTGTTTTTTGGCCATCGGAAGTTTCTTGAGAAAAATGAATTTTAGTTTCAGAATAAAAAATTTTACTGCTTACATTAAATCGCTCGCACCATAAATCGAATTCGAGTCTATCAAAAACCCCATGGTTCAGAGTCAACGGAAGTTTATAATCAGTAAATATGCAACCTATTTTTTGTCTGGCATCGTAGATATTACTTCCCATTTGGGCCGAATTGATAGTAATTTCACCTTTATAATTTAAGTCATCTAGGCTCAGTATCCTCATCAATGTGCTTTTGCCTGACCCATTTCCTCCCACCAAAAAAATCACAGATTTCCTAGTGATGATAAAGTTAGCCGCACTTAAGTGAAAATTATCATATTTTTTTTCAATTGATTTAAATGTGAGCAGTTGGTTGGGGTTTGCATTCCTAAATAGAGCATGGCTTAACGGTTCTTCAGATAGGTTTTTGATTATCAAACTTAAATTTTTATAACATGTAATACCTGCTGTAAGTATTGAAGTGTTTTGGATGATTATCGAAATGGGGGCAATGGAAGCAATAAATAGTATTAAAGAGCGCTCATGGCTTTCATTAATTGCCCCTTCGGAATTAACCACAAAATATGTACACAAAAATAAAGCTATTAACATTAATGTGTCGGCAAAAAGATTATTGAAAGACTGAATAATGTCGGAAGATATTTTTGATTTACCTGACGTCTTTAACATAGTGTATATGTCAGAAATTTGAGATTTTTCACGCAAAAGGGAATGTCTTATTTCGGTTAGAGAATGCAGATATGTTGATATATCTTTGAATAATTTTACTATGTTATCTATGTGTTTTATCTGTGCTCTTGCTGCGATACGAAGGCCTAAGCAAAAAATAATAACACCAAAAATAAGATATAAAAAAATATCCAGAAATAGAGAAGGATTTAGTAAAATTATAAAATAATAGTATCCCATGAGCATAAATGTATTGGAAATTAGAATAGGAAAAGAATTTACGCCATTACTAAAACGTTCAAAATTTTGGGCAATTAAAGAATTTAGTTCAGCAGTATTTTTTTTTGCATTTAAAAAAATAGACTTTGAATAGTTATGTGTTATCGATATTACTTGCTGATTGAAAATGGACACTGATAGATAAGAAAAAATTGCAGAAGAAATCGATTTTCCAATAAAGAGTGTCATTATTATTGCAAAAAATGCCCACTCTAATGATAGATCTATAGGTAATTCAGTAAATTGGCTGTTGCTCCATGAGCCATAACCTTTAGAAGATAACACATAAAATAGTAGTGGTATAAATGCAGCACCAGCCAGCCCATTAAAAATAGATGATATAGCGCCTGTTAGTATCAGGATGGACCTTTTTAAAAAATCCATTTTTGTAGATTTCATAGTCAATAATACTTCATGTGTTCAAAAGGGAAAGATAACTAATTATGATTGACCATCTTTTATATGGTACTTTTTCGAGAAATGTAAATTACAAAAATCAAACAAAATATGTGTGGCGTAGCCATTCATTGAATTTCGAGTAACTTGATATGTAATAAACACCGTCTCTAATAAGTACGGAGATGTCATATTTGAATACAGGGGATAATGCCTCTGCGTAATTTTCTTCACTGATCAGGTTTTCACCGTAATCGAAGGCATGTGCTCCTATTGGAAGGGAAAAGTTGAGGTCATGGCGAATATTTAAATGGATTTCTGCCGGTAAAAATTTCTTTATCATGCTTTCTAAATTTTCATTTTTCTCTGCATGAAAATCATAATAGGAATAATAAAGGTGTTCCTTGGAAAAGTTCAGGCTTCGCACAAGTTCATCTAATGATAAAGTGCTTACTACACATGGATGTATGTCGGTAAGGAATGCGAATATGTCGGAGCGTTCACTCTTTAAATCATTGCGACCAGAATGTTGTCGTTCAAATAATATACCTTTTGTTGAGCCATATATGCTGTGTAAAATTGCGTAAGTTATTAAAGATTCATCATCTATTGCTAAATTTGCACCTAATAGATCCAGTAATTTCTTCCTGGAAACTGACGCCTTCACTCTGCAGTAATCAAGCCTATTTGGTGGTAATTCCGGCATTAATCCGTGAGAGATTTCGCTATGATTAATATGTGCCAGGTTCGGAATATCTATAGTGCTGATTTTATTTTTTATAGGTATAAATCTTTTTTCAATAATAAATGTGGCTAAACTGCGTCCTAAAAGATTAAGAGCATAATCATCGGCATAATAATGATGGGCGGCCATGACGGCATACGTTGTCAAATTAAAATATAATAATGCTAATGCTAATGGCCTATCCAAGGAAGGCAAATTTAGAAGTCTGCTACTATTTTCGATAAAATCAGAAAAATCTGTAATATATATTTGCTCGATTGAGGTAGTCGCTAATTTAAAATTAGCTAATTTAGCTTGATTAACTCCTTCAATATGAATGTGCTCAATTTCAAGATCAAGTAAATTAAAATACTCTTCGATTAAATGAAAATCAATTTCAAAATCGAAGTGCATTGCGCCAATTAAATTCCATTGAAATAGTTGATGGTAATTCTTATTGGGAGCTCCTTGTCTCAGCGTACTATATATATTTGACCCGGGACGAAATGCTAAATTATCGGTTTTGGAGGGGCGTTTAGTCGGAGTGGCATTTGCCGCTAAAACTAGAGAGCGAACGGTTATATTATGGTCTAAGCTTTCCATGTCGATAGTTATATTTCGCTCCTTTAGCAGCTGTAATAATATAACTATCAGCAAGGAATCGGCACCGTGGGTTCTCAGGTCGTCATCTATCTCTAATGTATCCGTTTTTAAAAGAGCAGAAGATATTGCAAGAATATCTTCTGCATGGTTTAGCGTGTCTATTTCAAAATTCATTTTTTTGCACACGCAGTAAGCATGTTTAATGTAAGCTTTAATGTAGTTAGAGCTACTTTTCGACAGTTTGCCTGGTCATGTGAATCCGTTACAAATTCTTCAATAATCTCATCAACTTCTTTACTATGTTTCGCATCAATATGCGCATGGCTCACAAGAAAGCTCATATTTTTTTTGTCTATGTTTAAATGCTTCTGAACTCCTCGTACGGCTGTATTAATAAAATCATAGCAGTCTTCAGCCCATAAGCTATAACCTAGTCGACCTTTCACCCCATAATATTGTGAAGCAAAATAGATATAGCCGATTAGCGCTTCAGTTTCAGGTAGCAGCTTTGATTCATCTTTTACCGAGTCATCTAATAATCCTACGCTTTCAAGATCTGATAGAACCATTTTTTCATGTCCAAGTTCTTCCAGCGCGTGTTTACATGCAAATTTCAGAATTTTATTGGTATCGTCACGAAACCTATTCACAGCAAATGCCTGGTTAAATGCATTGTGTTTCGTGTAATGATATAGCTGAGTCATTACAAGTTTATATGTTTCTCTATCTATGCCCGTTTCACAAGCAACAAAGAAGGCATTCGACTGTGCTTCTTTCCAAATCGCACTAATTTCTATTTTTAAGTCTTGTAGGAACATATCTTATATCCATTTTCAGTTGGGTTGATTAAGTTTTCTAATTATTTAAATTCTTTCAATAATTAGCATTCGCATATCTATTTTTTGCTTCCATGTCCATCGATCATATTTGCAAAAATTTTCTATGTCTTCTTTGTTGAGAGGTCTTATAGAAAATTTTGAACTACGATAGTTGAATATTTCCAATATTCTATAAATTTTTGGATCGAAGAAATCAAAAATTTCTTCATATGACTCTGTAAGTAGAATGGATGGTTTATGGATTTCAAGAAATATTTTTTTGAATCTGCCTTCACTTAAAGACAGTTTCATACCTCTTAAGGCAAGTGCTTCCGCACCATGAATGTCTATTTTTGCAACAATATTTTGGTGATTTAGATTTTTTATCCAATTGTCAAAATCTATTATTTTAATACTATGAGGTGCAGGTTTTTTCATTAATATTCTGTACTTCATCTCCATAATTAACCACTCAATAAAATTGTTAGGAGAGGGTTTATGGAATATGCTTTTTTCATTTGCTACTGGCAGTTTGGGGAAACTAATATCCATGGTGTTGCTATTGGTATTCGCAGACATAGCTTTCTCAGATATTTTAGAATTACCAATGTTTTCGCCCAGTCCTGCATTTATGCATTTAATATTTTTTGCTGAGGATTTTTCTATATTTTCCTCAAGTATTTTAAAGTAGTATCTATTTGGTTCGAATGCATATATAGGGATTTCATGATCCAGACATTGAACGTAAAGACTAAAGTAACCATAGAGAGCGCCGATATCTAAAAAAGCATCTGCATCAATTAAACTGCTTTGTAATTGGCTGCATACACCCGGCTCGTATTCTTCGCCAGGATAAGTTTCGCGGAACGTGCTCATGTCCGGGTCATACATGCTAAAAACATTGTTATTAATTGTTCTTTGGATATACATTATTTTATTCCCAAATAGCCTTCAAAACATAAGTTCTTATAGATGCAGCCTATTTGGCTAAATCCACCTTCACGCAGCATGGCGAAGTTTTGCTCCTGGGTGTAAGGATCCAGCACTCCAATGAGCGAGTTAGTTTTTGATATAATTTGATCTGCGGTTAATCCTTGTTCTACTTTAAATTTATTGTATAAAATGCTGTTTATACTTTGCAGTGAGGATGGTTCATCTAACGTTTTTTCAAAAATTATAATTGCACCGCCAATACGTAATTTCTTATATAAATTGGCGATCAAATTATATCGTTGCTGTTTGTTTATAAATTGAAGGCTTAAACAGCAAATAATTAAATCCATCTGCATGTAATCAAAAGACACTGCATCTGTACAAATCGCGCTTAGCCTATGGTCGTCCGCGAATTTCTCACGCGATCGCATTACCATTTCCTCGACACAATCAATTCCCACCAATTCTATATTTATGTCCTTGTTGTGATCGGCAATGTGCTTGAGCGTAGTTCCCGTCGAACATCCAATATCATATATTCGACTGCCTTCGGAGATAAAAAATGAAGAGTATTCCAGGATAATGTTTTGAAAAATTTCATAATCAGGGACAGATTTCCTTACATGGCTATCAAATGCATTAGAAACTGTCCCCGAGAATGTCCAACGTTTAGTTGCAATTAAATCAGTATCAAACGAATTCTGATTTAATTGGTTGGAGTTCTCTGATAATTTTAGCAATGCCGTTTCTGTCTGTTTTGCCATTTCTAGTCACCATTCCATTTTCAAAAGTTGCATTGATTTCATAAGCTTTTACAGAACTTATCGTACACAAATCAGAAATACTGCTGTTTATATTTGATACTCTTGTTAGTATTTTATCGAATACTTGATTATCGTAATTTTCATTAAAATAATTTAAAGATACCATTGATTTATCTTGGCAAAACGTCACAGCAATTGATCCATTGTTCAGGGCTACGCCGTCAAGCATGGACTCTATTCTGCTTGGATGAATTTTTTTGCCTGTGGGCAATATAATTGCATCTTTTGTTCTTCCTACTATTTTGTAAAATCCATTGCCTGCATCTTCTAATACGTCGCCTGTGCATACCGTGTTTTTTGCGGTATAGACGCCTTGTTCTTCGCCATAAAAGTATCCTGATGCAATGAGTGGATCGCGTGTAATATATGCAACGCCCTGTTCATCAATACTCAATGCCTGATCTGAAAGAGGTTGACCGACTGTACCAAGTTGATTTTTTTCTGGCGTATTCCAGCAGACTATTCCACATTCAGTTACTGCGTATGTTTGAATAATATTAATTTTTAGATCAATCAGTTTATGTAAATCCGAATCTGCTATTGGAGCCATTGCGGTAATGCCGAATCTTAAATTCCCTGTTAATTCGTTTTGGAGGTTATCGCGCATTGACTGCGGTATTTTTTCTGCATATAAAAGCAGGCCTTTCCAAAATACCGGTGGCATGACTAACCATGTAGGCTTGAATGCCATCATTTGACCAATGAATGCTTTCCTATCGCCAATAAAAATTTCACAATTTTGTATCAGACAAGTGTATATAAGTGCGCGTTGTTGATAATAAGAAAATGGCAAAAACGTATAATATCTATCTGCACTGTTTATTGAAAAATTTTCAATAAACAGCTTAATGGCGTTGTAGCTACCTGATTCGGAAATAATTAATCCTTTTTCTTTTCCCGTCGTACCCGATGAAAACACTAGCGTTGAAACATCTTTATCTACTATGCGTTTGTCGTTTATTAATGTTGGTGTCTGGGCGTATCCCTGGCTTGCTATCTCGTCAATTGCATGCTGATTAATAAATACACTTAGATCTTCATTCTTGAAGTGCTCAGGAAAAACAATCAATGTTTTTCCTGCAATTAGGCAAGCCAAATCCATTTCTATTGAAAACCAATCATTTTTTCCCTTAATGGCTACGAATTGCTCCTGATTGGCTTCTAGCTCCCAAACACGTAAAGTTACTCGGTCATATAAGTTATCAATAGTTTGATGATCAGTATCATTCTCAAACGTAATTCTTGAGCTGTATTTTTTGACAGCCTTCTTTAATGTTTTACGCAACATATTCTAATCCTCTGAGTGATATAGCTTGAGTCTGCACCTTTTTAAAGTCTTCACCGATCTGCCCTCTAAAAAGAACATACAGTGACTCGCTATCTGTATAAGGTGTAAATGAATCACAGAGAATTTCGGTTTCGAACGGAAATATTGAATGATTCTTGCGTTTTGCGAAGCCAATATAAGTCAGCGCTGATCCATCTAGATATTTTTGAGCAGCCACGGCCATGAGGCTCGCTACAACAAATTCCCGACGCCCTCTAATTCGTTTTTTTACGACTAATCTGCGAATTTCCATTTCATTTGGATGAATACAATGTCCCATTGCTCTCATGTTCTTTTTTACGAGCTCTGATATGTTGCCGATTTCGGCAGAGGCGACGGGTATTCCATTAACAAACAGGCAAGCAATTAGCGTGTTTTGGTCAGTATTTTGAGTGGAATTGTATCTATTATAATATTCCCCATACTCTAAATATAATTCAGCTCTTATTGCTACTCCTTCTGCAATTGTGTCGCCAAAAAAAAACTTTATTTCAGTCTCATTTCCAGCAATTTCCTTCACGGCTTTACTTAGAACTTTCTCATAACTCAGCATAAATTTCCCTTCTATACGTTTAATTTTTCACGCTGAAATTTCTATTTTTTCAAATATTTTTGTATTTAAAATATCTTTCCAATTTAAAAGCCGAAGCAAGTCCACTTCAGGATGCTGGTGTTTTTCAATTATGTACTCGATATTTTTTCTTGATAGCTTAATTTGATCGTCAGCATCTCGAATATGGGGTAAGTGAATTGTTTCCATCGTTTCAATTAGTTTAAACTTTAGCCCTGCTTCTCTAAGTCTAAAGGCTAGCTCCACATCTTCTCCGCCCCAAGAATTGAACCATTCATCAAATCCACCAATATGTATCAAATCCTTTGTGTTTGCTGATACATGCCCACCCCAGCAGGCAGCCCACGAAGTAGATAGGAAGGTCAGATCAAATGATATATTTTTAAAATAATTGTATCTGCAATCATAAAACTCTGATTTAGATCGCAACTTCTCAAAAGACTCATCCACTGTGCAATTAGAAATTATCTCCCTTAATGATTCGAATCCTTCCATTCCAAATTCTACGACGCCATAAGATAAGCCAAAAATTACGTCTCTTGATCCTATCTTATGTTGCTTGATATGCATCGCTATCAGATTTTTAGATGCTATGATCCCGCTATCAATAAATAGTACTCTTTCAAATCTGGCCGCACTGATTCCTCTATTTCGCGCTTTACTAGCGCCAAACCCTTGATCCTTTTGGTAGATATAGAGGATATCTATTGTGGTTTTATTTTGTATTTCTATTACATCTAAAATGTTTTCTTTGTTTGAGCCATCATCTACGACAATTATTTCAAAATCGTTTGCAGATGCATTTTGTTGCAAAAAGCTTTCTATTGTTTTTAGCAGCAACTCTATTTTGTTATAGGTAATAATGACTACCGATATCCCACTTTTTAATTTCGATAATTCCAATTAACACCTCCATCCATTTATCACATTGGGTTATCCAAATATTATTAAATTACTACATTAAAATTTCTATCAAGCCATATCCTGGGTAGCGCATAGAAATTTGCTGATGAAGTATCTATGTTGCCTGGTATAATTGTCACAGCCGATTTGTATCCGGCATTTTTGGCGATATCAGCTGTAAGAAGGTTGTGGTCACCATATGGATAAGCAAAATGATCGATCTGAGTGTTTAACATTTCCTCTAATCGTAACTTTGAATCTTTAAGTTCGGCGATTATTTTAGCTGTGGACGATTTTGTTAACCGAGGGTGACTTACACTATGAGAGCCTACTGTAATTAGGTTATTTTTATTCAGCTCGGAGATATTGTCCCATGAAAGGGTCAAGCGTTTTTGTTCATTAAAAGAGGGTATCCCAATTATTGAGAATGCATCCTGCATATCATGATTACAGATAAGCCCTTCAATTATTTCATCTAATAATAAGAGTACTTCTTTTTTTTCTTTATGGGTTTTAAAGCTTAAATCATAATTTTTCCCGTTGATAATAAAGCTATGATTTGTATTTTTTTCGATAAAATCCGCTAATGTGCCATAAGAGTCAAAGCAGTTGTTATCTGGGAAGCCGCTAATAACATATATGCATGC
Organism: Cellvibrionaceae bacterium; assembly: GCA_021151825.1. Classification (GTDB taxonomy): domain Bacteria; phylum Pseudomonadota; class Gammaproteobacteria; order Pseudomonadales; family Cellvibrionaceae; genus Cellvibrio. The sequence goes on along the minus strand of JAGKWQ010000001.1, from coordinate 49,062 downwards.
AGGAATTTTATATTTATTAAGCAAAGGATAAAGTTGATCATAAAAATCAATATAACCATCATCCACAGTTATGGCTATTCTTGCCTTTTTTTCATTGCTAGAAAATATTGCATCGTCCACCGATACAAATTCACCGCCACCATTCAAAAAGCTATTGATAAAGTATTCTAGCTTTTCAGACGATGTCACCATGCTGGTCGTATCAATGAGACCGTTTTCAATCTGTTTTTCGGGTAATACGCGATGAAGCGCTATTATTTTTGTATTTAATTCTAAAAAATCATGCATGCGCATACTATTTTATTCCTTTATGGACAGTTCCATATCTTTCTATCCCGTTTCGTCTAAAAAATTGATAGTAAGATCAGCCAAAATTTACTGAAATTTTTAATGATGCTTTTATATTCTATTTTTTGTGCATACGAATTTTCCACCTGAAGAGCATGGGTATCATCAATGCATTAGAGGATTGATTTATCGCATAACTAAATAATCGTTAAATGTATTAAAAGCTGCGACAAAAAATATAGATGAAGGAAGGGGATTCCCTTTTTTGTTCGTCATTTTCAATCCTGGAAAGTTATCATTTGCGCGCAGGTTATCTTCGTAAAACAACGTTGTCAAATAATTTGTCATTAAATTTTTATTTAATATTTAAGAAAGTTTTTTTGCAGTACATGTATGTCTGGTGATTTTTATATGGAAAGCAGTTTGAGTGAATTAAGTAATCCTTTTTATATGGCGCGTAACTAATCCTTGAGGTTGATTCTGATGCAAGATAAGTAAGTTTTTACTGCACATTAAAAAATATGGTCTCTGCACTTTGCGTTGGATGCTATTTAACGATTATTATCTCAATGCTTTGGGCTTTCATATTTTCTAAACTTAATTTTCCAGGATGATTTATGGATTTAACGAACTTGCCTTCCGATTTGCCTATTCCTGTTGATGATGGTGGATGCCAACATTTACTGGGAAAGCATTTACCTCATATCGAATTACAAGCAACGGCTGGTGAGCTAGTTAAATTTAGTGAAATTAAATCGCTTTTGGTCTTATATTTTTATCCAATGACTGGTAGGCCAGACGTGGCTTTGCCTGATGGTTGGGATGCAATCCCGGGCGCGCGAGGTTGTACGCCTCAAGCTTGTTCATTCAGAGATAGCTATTCAGAGTTACAAGCATTAGGTGCAAGTATTTATGGAGTTAGCACTCAGGACTACGATTACCTTCAGGAGGTTGTAGATCGACTTCATTTGCCTTTTAAACTTGTCAGTGACAAACATTACGAGCTGGCGGATTTGTTGAGCTTGCCGACATTTGAAGTGGCTGGAATGCGATTATTTAAACGTTGTACAATCATTATCAAAAATGGCGTAATAATAAAAGTGTTTTACCCTGTATTTCCCCCCAATGAAAATGCGTCTGATGTTATCAGTTGGATTGCATCATCAAAAGTGCTATAGATTTTTGGGCGCGTTATCGTAGTTATCACCTATAAATTTTCTACATCTTAAAAAATTTAATGGATTGATGGTGAGTGCTTGCAATTTGTACGGCGTAAACAGCATATTCTGAGGTTTGTCGTTTAAATGACATGATGTTACGGCTTTGGCTATGCGGGTACTTGCAATGCTTAAACCTTTTGCTCGTTTGTAATTATTAATTCCAGAGCCACATTTATAGATGTGGCTCTGGATTAAATTTATATTTTGATTAATTCAATAGTGGTGTTTGCCAGTTTACCCAACGCGATAATTCAATGGGAAAAGTACCATCGGTTTTTTGTACACGGGTGTTAACACTTGAGTCGTTTAATAAGAATTTCTGAACAAAGGCATTTACTTCCGGTTGTTGGCTTGCGGGTAATTGGCAATGATTATGGCCGCCAACTTGCGATACCCCCATTTTGTCGCTAACACCCAAGGCTTTCCAGATTTCATGGGCAACTATCGATGTTGTGTAAGTGCTCTGATTCCCCAGCCACTCCATTGAAGTGTTTTCAATCACCAATAACCCACGCGGTGCAATTAATCCCATAACGCTATGGTGATCGAACGGTAGTTTATTGGCTGCTTCACTGAATATTTTAAACTGGCCAGTGAACCAGACATTTTCTGTCACAATCTGGCGCAGGGTTTGAACATTTTGTCCGGCGGCCATTTGTGCATCGGAAATTCGCCAGCTTGCAGCCCCGCCGGAACCGGATTCCTGCATGATGGTTAATGCAATGCGTTCATCAAATGCACCGGCAACCAATGCGCCTTTACCGTTACGTGAACAGCCTGTAACACCTAAACGATTTGCATCAATCAAAGTGTTATGTGATTTTTGTAAAACATCAATCAACCGGCTTACGCCCCAGGACCATGCCATCATGGCGCTGGCGGTGTGGTCACTGCCGTAGATTTCATAAAATTTCCCTTTACCGCGCGATTGCCCATTTTGTTGTTCGCCCACTATATTGTTGGGAAATTGAATCACTGCCACGCCTTGTTGTGATAGTTCTTGATTATTCAGGAATGAATTGCCAATACCAATCATAGCCGGGTAGGGGGCTGTACCGGTTGAGGGAAGGATTATCGTTGCATCAAAAGAAATTTCTTTGCCATTTTCATGAATGGTCACCGTAATTTTTTCATTGCTGATTACACCTGTAACCTGTTGTGGTGCAGCTGGTTTTGTTCCCAGTTCATAATACTGCGCTTGCGCTGCAATTTCTGCGCGACGACATGGCCACTCTTGCTTTTGAGTTAAATGTGTACCACTCATTGATATAAATGGATCGGGTAGGGCTGCAATTTGGGGCAGATCTGCAAACGATTTTGGCGCTGGAATATTACAGTGGGTGGTAGAGTTTTCTACAGCTCCATTGATGCTGGAGATTGCAGGCGATGAATTCAATACAGAGGAGATTGTGACTGAGGTACTCGCTATCGAGGATGGAATAGACGTAATGCTGGATGTTGTGGCGAGCGTATTTTTATTGCCGCTACTTCCACCACATCCACTAACCAGAATAATAATTGCCGGCAAAACATAATTTTTATTAAACGCTCTCATTTGCTGTTTCCTTATTGTTAAGGTTGATGTTGCTATGAGAGGTTGTGTTTGTGTAAGTCTGTTTATCGTTGTGGTGCCACCATAAAATGTTTGCCGGTGATCTGCAATTATCTAAACACGACTTATCATTTCTATTATCTGATAATAAACCGGAATACCAACTAACACATTTAACGGAAATGTCACGCCGAGCGCTGCGAAAATTGCCAGGCCAACATCGGCTTCTTTGATCGCCGCTTTAATAGCGGCTGGCGCAGCAATGTAAGAAGCACTGGCTGTTAATGCGGCGAGAATTAATATGGTGCCGAGTGGCAGGTGTAGCGCGAATCCTGCAGCGGTTCCTATCAGAGCTAAAACGAAAGGAGCAAGTAACGCGAAGCCAATTAATTTCCAGTGTTGTTTTGGAAATGGGTTTAAATGTTGCGATGCACAAACACCCATCTCCAATAAGAATAATGCGAGCAATGCTTTAAACGCGCCGAGAAAAAGTGGCGCTACATCTTTGCTGGCATCGGGGCCGTAGAGGTAGCCGATAATCACACCGCCAGTCAGCAATACTACGCCCCGGCTTGTCAGCGCTTCGTGCCAGATGCCTTTCATACTGCTGCCATTTCCGGTGGCTTTTTTGAATAACAGGATTCCTACAACAATCGCCGGTAATTCCAGCAATACCAAATACAACGTGGTTTGCGGGGCAATAGCCAGGTGGTTTACCTCGGCGAATGCGATTGCAACCGCAAAGGTGCCGGCGCTGGCAGAACCGTAATGTGCAGCGATGCTCGCTCCATTGGCGGCGCTCAGCTTTATCAATTTGGTTAACACGGGGTAAAGCAGCAAAGGGATGGCGATGCCGAGCAGTACTACCGTAATCACTTCCGGTAGCAGGTGCCAGCTAACATTACCGTGCAGGGCAAGGCCGCCTTTCAGGCCCAGCGTGAGCATCAGCAGGATGCTCAGAGTGTCGTAAGCCGCTTTGGGCACCTTCAGATCCGATTTTGCCACTCCGGCCAGAACGCCGAGCAGAAAGAACATAATTACGATATCGGGCATGGTCATAACCTCTATTTACAGGAAACTTTTACTTACAGGGTTATTTTGGCGCCTCTTTTTGATAGATGATAATTAATGTTTATACTAATAAATATTGATAATTATCTATATTTTGCGCCAGGATGAGTTGTTATGAATATCCGTCACCTGACTTTTCGCTTGTTACAGGTTTATATCGCTGTGATCCGTACCGGCTCTATTTCCCAGGCGGCAAGCCAATTACACCTGACTCAACCCACGGTGTCCCAGCAAATAAAACGCCTTACCGAGGCGATTGGCGAAGAGCTATTGGAAATTCGCGAAGGGCAATACCAGCCCACCTATGTTGGGCGTGAGCTATACCATGCGGCGTTGGATGCCTTGGGGCGTTTCGATGATTTCAATAGTTTTTTAAGCGAGGCTGCGCAAGGTAATAATGGTCATTTCAGTTTGGGCGTTGTGACGACGGCACAATATGTATTGCCGTTATTACTGAGCCCTTACACGCAGCAGTATCCTGGTGTGGATGTCACTTTCAATATTGGTAATCGTGGTAGTGTTTTGCAGCGCTTTCAAAATCAGTTGGATGATTTGTATTTATTTAGTCATCCACCGACGGGTGACCATGTTGTAAGCGGGCGATTTTTGCGTAATCCATTGGTATTGATTGCACCGTTAAATCATTGGGCGGCAAAAAAGAAATCGTTAAAATTTTCTGAATTAAGTAACGAACGTTTTTTAATGCGCGAGCCGGGTAGCGCTACGCGAATGATGTTTGAAAATTGGCTGCGCGATCAAAACTATCAACTCCATAATACGTTGCAGATTGAAAGCAACGAAGTCATCAGGATGAGTGTAGAGACGGGGTTGGGATTGGCAGTGCTTTCTGAACATACGCTGGCGCAAGCCAATGCTAAAGTCGCGTTGTTGCCGGTAAAAGATTTTCCGTTAACCAGCCACTGGTATTTGGTACGTCATGGCGACCGGCGTTTACCGGTCGCCGCCCATAATTTTATCCAGTATATGAATGCGCATTTAAGTGAATGGGTGGATGAAAAATATATTCGCAATGAACTGGATTTATTGTTGAACGGGCGCGGATAAATCCAGTCTGGTAATTACAGGAAAATGATCAGACGGATATAAATCATTGTAAGCGGTGGTATCTACTTTGTGATTCAAGACTTTGGTGTCTTTTTTGACAAAGATAAAATCTATTTTGTTATCGGTATCTTTATTGGCTCCAAAATCATTAAATGTTTTATTGCCGCCGGTTGCAGGTGTTGTTGAGATTTTTTCGGCATCAGCCAGTGTTTGGGTGATGATTTCATAGCCTTTGGAGTCGGCTTTAAAATTAAAATCACCAGTAACAACAAAGTTTTCCTGAGTGCCGAGCTTGGAAATTTCAGCGAGCAGGAATTTAGCGCTTTCTTGTCTTGCTAGCTCGCCTTCATTATCAAAATGGGTGTTAAAGACCAGCAACGTTTTTTTATTAACGGCATCCGTTAATTTGGCGATGCTGAGTATGCGGCGAAATGCCGCATCCCACCCGCGCGATACCTGATGCGGCGTTTGTGAAAGCCATAGTGTTTGTTGGCCTTGCAACGAGAAACGGCCATGGCGAAATAAAATTGCGGTAGTCTCACCTTTTTCTTTTCCATCTTCGCGGCCAACACCAATCCACGAGTAATCGTCGAGCATTTCAACCAGATCTTCCACCTGATTAATTTCAGCTTCTTGTAAGCCGATAATATCGGGATTGTGGTTTTTGATTACATGCGCAACCAGATATTTACGCTTTTTCCAGTTGTTTGGATTGTCGGCGGCTTCACAAGAGCCGCAGCGAATGTTGTAGGTCATTACATCCAGTGTCTGGGCATTGGTAAGTCCCGAGCAACAAATTAACAACACACACATCAACAACAATTTCATAGTGCAGACTCCGGTTTTTCTAATTGGCAATTCCAGCAGAGCTCGAATGCTGGCTCATTGATTTCCTTGCATTGGGTGCAAACCCATTCTGGCAAATTATTGGTTGCAAATGCAGTGCGAATAATTTCGGTGGCTGGCTCGTAATCTGTATCTTCCAGTACCCAGAGTTCTGGCCAGGCGCTGATCGGTGCTACCTCGCCAATAGCGCTGGAGGCGAATTCATTTTTCCAGATGGCATGAATACCAGCCTGCTCCAAAAGATTATGGGCATTTGCAACAAACAACCGATTTTCGTGAGTGTAGACCAATTTCATAATTGCTAATCCGGAAAATTTTTATAGGGTTTTGCTATTAAGGTTGCAGTAAGCTGACATCCTTAAGTGTTTTCATTGCACTGGTTTCATGTTCAATTAACTCATCACCTTGCTGATCAATAAACAACACGGCAAGTTTATTGTCATCGGCTACCTTAATTCCATCTTTGCTACCCAAGCATAACAGTGCAGTACCCCAGGCACCGGCAATAGTGGGATTTTCATGGAAGATGGTGACAGAAACTGTGTTGTGTTCGACAGGTTTACCGCTGCGTGCATCCAGTATGTGACTGTAGCGCTTTCCGTTACTATCAAAAAAATGACGATAGGTGCCAGAGGTGATGAGTGCTACAGGTGCACCAGAGTCAAAGCTGGCAATTTTTTGCAGCTTGCGCTCATTCGGCAAGGGTTTTTCTACCGCAATGCGCCAGGGATCACCATTGGTTTTTTTGCCTTTCGCAAGTAACTCGCCGCCAATTTCTACCAGATAATTTTGTATTCCATAATTTTCCAAAACATCGGCGATACGATCAACGCTGTAACTTTGGCCGATGGAAGAAATATCGATACGCAATTGTGGGATTTGTTTGCGCAGATGATTGGCATCAATGGTTTCTAATTTGTTCATGCCGATCATGGCAAGTGTTTGGCTGAGTGCTTCATCAGTCGGCGGGCTAAATTCATCTTTTTTAAAGCCCCATAAATCAAATAGCGGTTTTATCGTTAAATCGTAACAACCGTTGCTTGCAACATATACTTTGCGAGCGGCTTCTACTAACGCGACCAGCTCTGTATCGGCGGGTAAGATTTCCGTCGTTTGTTGGGCATTAAATTGTTCGATGGCGGAATCATCGCGATAATTTGACAATGCTTTATCAATTCGTGCCAGTTCATCGGCAACTGCTTTTTGGATATCGCTTACAGGTGCTGCATTTTTTGTGGGTAATTCAAAGCTAAGATTGTAGGTTGTACCTTGGGCAAAACCTTCGATTTTGGATAGTTCCGGGGTTTTGCTGCAACTGGCAAGCAGGACCAGTGAAAACGTTGAGCATATACGTAACGACAACTGTGAAAGCAAAAGACGAGGCATTCATAAACTCCGCAAACCGATCAAGAATAATTCACATTATAACGATCCAGCGATGCAAGAGTATTTAGCGACGTAAATTAAACTGGCGCTCAGGTAATGATGAGTAAAGGATGAATAATATCGCCGCTGGCGCGGCGACACAGGTTTAGACGGGATCAGACTCCCCACCAAATGCAGCGAGTAATGCGTCAATAAAATTTTTCAGTTCCATCGCCATAATCGCAAAGTCAGCATCAAATTGTTCTGCTTTACTTTCCGGATTTCGCTCATTCGCTTTATCGCTAATGACATCTTCAAACTTTACGCGCTTGATGCCCAGTTGATCGTCGATAATGCAGCTGATGGATTCTTTCCATATCAGTGCAATTTTGGTGACATGCATTCCGCTTTCGAGATGATTGCGAATTTCTGCGGCGGTGAGATCCAGCTTTTTACAACGCACCACGCGGCCATCTTTGGTCGCTTGCAGCTCAACTTCTTCGCCCAATTCAAATTGATGTGGCGCCTGGCTTTCGCGCAGCCAATGGGTCATCACTTGGGTGGGAATATTTTTTGGGGCAATAGGCAGGCAGCGCAAACTCCCCAGCGCTTCGCGCAGCTTGCTGAGTAAATCTTCTGCACGTTTTGCTGATGATGAATTCACGACGATTAATTTTTCTTGCGGCGCTATGTAGGCGTAATCGAGCGTGGAGCGAGTAAATGCTTTGGGTAGCAATGAAAAAATAATTTCATCCTTCAATGCATCACGCTCTTTACGGCTTACTGAGCGTGATTCCGCCTCACTGATCGCCTGAACTTTTTCTTCCAGCGCCTCTTTAATAACGCCACCTGGCAAGATTTTTTCCTGCTTTTTGGCGCAAATCATGATGTAGCCATTGGTTACATGGACAAACTCACTGCCGTGACGACCCAGGGGAAATTCAAATCCATAGCGTAATGGATCAAGGTTGCCGCAGGGGTTAAAACAGAATTCGGCAAGTTTTTCATTTAATTCTTCAGTGGAAATCGTCCACTCTTCGGTCAAGCGATACAAACGTAAATTTTTAAACCACATGGAAAATCCGGAATTCAATTGCTGAGTAAAAATGGGAGGTTGTCGAAGCTGCAGAAGCAGGGGATTCGGTATGGTCTTTACGACCGTACGCCCACAGGACGTGAGCGTCGAGCCCCGGGGATGGGGTCACGGCGTGTCGTAAAGACCATACCGGAGCCCATGCTGGTGGTGGATTAAAATGGAATAGATCAACCAACAATCTCAATCAACTCAACATCAAAAATCAGCGCTGCGTAGGGCTTGATGCTCGCACCGGCACCGCGCTCGCCGTAAGCGAGATTGTATGGAATGTACAAACGCCATTTGGAACCAACAGGCATCAATTGCAATGCTTCGGTCCAGCCAGCGATAACACCGTTTACCGGGAAATCGATGGGTTGGCCGCGATTCACAGAGCTGTCAAACACAGTGCCATCAATCAGGGTGCCGTGGTAATGGGTTTTAACTTTGGAGGTTTTGGTTGGGATTTCACCGGTACCCTGGGTAATCACTTCATATTGCAAACCGGATTCGGTCACCGTAATGCCAGGCTTTTTCGCGTTCTCAGCTAAAAATGCTTCGCCAGCAGCGGCCAGGCTTTTACTTTGCTCTGCTTCTTTCGCTTGCATACGGTTATTGATTTCCTGAAATGCATCCTGCATTTGCTCGTTGCTGTAAGGCATCTCAACGCCATTCAATGCATCCAGTAAACCCTGCGCAACAGCGGCAGACGATACGCCCTCAAAAGGATTATCGGCCAATTGTTGGCCCATTTGACGGCCAATTCCGTAACTTACAAGCTCTTCAACACTGCTGAATTTGTCGGACATAGATGTGCTCTCTATAAAACTGTCGCTATAAATAAAAAGCCCTGCAATGGAGCAGGGCTGCTTCAAAGGGTGGGGCAGTCTAGCAGATCAATCGGTAGAATCCCCGCGGTTTTGCACATTTGGATTGTTCGTGCGGTGATCGCCTTCAGGTACATTTAACTCGCGCATAAAGATGCCCCAGAAGGCGATAAATAGCGCGGCTACCAGCGGCCCAATCACAAAACCATTCACACCAAATACTCCCAACCCGCCGAGGGTAGATAGCAGCACAATGTAATCCGGCAATTTAGTATCGCGCCCAACCAGAATAGGGCGGACCAGGTTATCGATCAGGCCAATGACGCCCGCGCCGAAACCCGCCAGAATAAGTGCTTTCACGCTATCGCCGGTGGCGAAAAGGTAAATTGCTACCGGAAGCCAGATAATCGCTGGCCCAATTGCCGGGATTAGCGAAAATAAGGCCATCACTACCCCCCATAAGAGCGCGCCGGGAATGCCAAGTATCCAGAAAATCAAACCGCCGAGGCTGCCCTGGATGATCGCTATGACCAAATTGCCTTTGATGGTCGCGCGGGTAACCTCACTAAATTTTGCAAACAATAGGCGCTCGCGTTCATCGCCCAATGGTAAGGCACGGATTAACAAAGCCAGTAAATATTCACCGTCACGCAACAGGAAAAATACCAGGTACAACATCAAGCAAATATTCAGTAACAGTTTGAAGGTATTTTGGCCAATGCTGAGCGCGTTTTGTGCAAGCCATTTGCCTGACGCCATCGTTGCACTGAGGGCACTCTCTTTGACTTTTGCGATGTCTACACCGAAGCGCTCCAGTGTTTGCTGTGCACCTGGAAACGCGGTGCGTATTTGCTCGATATATTGACCGGGGTTTATCTCGCCGGATTCCAGTTTGTTGTATAGCCCGGCACCTTCCGATACCGCAGAGCTGATCAGCATGATCACCGGTAAAACCACAATAAGAATGCACGCTGTGAGTGTGGTCAGTGCGGTAAGGTTAGGGCGATTATTGAATTTCGCCATGAGTTTAAGGTGCATGGGATAAAAAATGATCGTTATCGCACAGGCCCAAAAAATCGTACCGAAAAAAGGTTTGAGTACAATAAAAAAAGCAACCGAAACCAGAAATAGAAATAATAAAAAAGAGCGGGTTTCCAATTGGCGCATAACGCATATCCTTCGGAAAAGCTGAATAGTAGCTGCTGACTATACGGGAGCTGATAACCAGTGTCACGCTTCGAACTGGAGGAGAGATACGACATAAGCTGCAATGCAGGATGTTATCTTCTATGCTTCGTGAAGACGTTAATCACCGGAATCTATTTATGTTCACGCTTGCACGACAACGATCACATGATTTACCTGGCTACCGGCTGTGGTTGAGCATGTTATTACTGTGCGCAGGGTTATTGATGGGGACTGTTGTGCTGGCGCAACAGCCGGTTGATGGAAAAATCCATATACCTGTGATTGTGCAAGCCACCAAATTAGAAGAGCCGGCCGATTATTTCACGACACTTTTGCTGATGGCATTAAATGCGAGCAAAGCCGACAACGAAGTGATCGATATTGTTTTTTCTGAGCGTGAGTACTCCCAGGCACGCTGGCTTTATCTGGCGCAAAATGAAAAACGCAATTTTGTTATCTGGACAATGACAGATAAAGAACGCGAACAACAATTGCGCCCGATACGAATTCCTTTATGCAAAGGTTTGTTTGGTTATCGGGTGTTGTTAATTCGTGCTAGTGACCAGGCTCGTTTTGATCACATCCGTAATGTACAGCAATTATCGACGTTGCTGGCTGGACAGGGAACACATTGGCCTGATACACCGATCATGCAATACAATGGTCTGCGCGTGACGACTGCAGAAACAACGGAGTCTTTATTTCGCATGATCAATGCCAAGCGTTTTGATTATTTTCCGCGCGGTATTTCCGAAGCCTGGTTTGAATTAACCCAGCGCGCGGAAAAAAACCTGGTGGTTGAAAAAAATATCATGCTGCATTACCCGGCTGCGCTGTATTTTTTCGTCAATAAAAATAATGAAGCGCTGGCAGTTCGTATCGAAAAAGGATTGGAAAAGTTAATTGATAGTGGAGAGTTTGATGAGTTTTTTTTCAATCACCCGCGCATTAATTTTGGCTTGGAGAATTTAACTCGTCGGCACATTATTACTTTGGAGAATCCATTGCTGCCGGCGGAAACGCCAGTGAATAACCCGCGTTACTGGGTCGATTTATCTTCTTTGAAATCCAATGAAAAGGGCGCAATAAATCGCGCCCTTACCGAGTAATAATCCCCGTTACTATTTGTTGTCAGCAGCTGTGCTGCAACTGGTGTCGGTTGTTTTGGCGCAACCGCTACAGCCGCCACAACCGGCCGGCTTTTTTCCCGGGAAAATCCAGCGCCGCAGCAGGAATATGGCTGCACCGAGGACACAAACGCCGACGACTATTTCCTGCCAGGGAATGTTTTGCCACATAACTGCCTCCGGTATTGATGAGCGGTTAATTCACAATTGCGCTGGCGATTTGGTAAGTCGCCCACGCCGCAAAATATGCCAAAGCAAATAAATAAATGGTAAAGAAGGTTGTCGCTTTTGCCGAGTTGGTTTCCCGTTTGACCACCGCAATGGTTGAAATGCACTGTGGTGCGTACACAAACCAGGCGAGATAAGCGTAAGCAACGGGTAATGACCAACTGGCGGCAAGGGTTGCGCCGAGTGCTGCATCGATAGATTCTTCTCCTACCGCGTAAACAGTCGCCAACGCACTAACCGCCACTTCGCGCGCGCCCATCGCCGGGATCAATGCAATACACATTTGCCAATTAAATCCGAGAGGAGCAAATAGTGGTTGCATGAAATGGCCTAATTGACCGGCAAAACTGTAATCAATGGCTGGTTGGGTAGCGCCTTCCGGTGCGCCCGGGAAGGTGGCGAGGAACCACAACACAATCGATAAGGCGAGGATGATCGTACCCACGCGACGCAAGAAGATCCAGGCGCGCTCGCGCAATCCAATGAATAAGTGATAAGCCATTGGCCAACGGTAGCTGGGTAATTCCAGTAATAGCGGAAACTCCTCGCGTGCTGCGCGACGACGCATAAACCAGGCAATCAATGCGGCGCTGAGTACGCCGGAAAAATAGAGTACAAACAACGTCAGGCCTTGCAGGTTGAAAATGCCCCATACGGTTTGCTCTGGAATAAATGCGGCGATAATCAATGCATAAACCGGCAAGCGTGCAGAGCAGGTCATCAGCGGTGCAACCATAATGGTGATGAAGCGTTCCCGCGGATCGGCAATGGTTCGGGTTGCCATGATGCCAGGAACGGCGCATGCAAAGCTGGATAACAATGGGATAAAAGAGCGACCGGACAAGCCTAGTCCGCGCATTGGACGATCCAGCAGGAATGCGGCGCGGGTCAGGTAGCCAGTATCTTCAAGGACAAGAATAAAGAAGAACAAAATCAGGATTTGTGGCAGGAATACCAATACACCGCCAACGCCAGCGATCAAGCCATCAACAATAAAGTCTTTCAATATTCCGTCAGGCAGGGTTGTTGCGACACCTTCGCCCAAGGCCACAAAAGCGCCATCAATTAAATCCACCACGGGCGTCGCCCAGGCAAATACTGCCTGGAAAATTACCAATAACGTAGTGAAGAGAACTACCAGGCCTAGCGCCGGGTGCATGACTACTGCATCCAGCCGATCTTGCCAACGCGGCATGGCTTCAGGCTGGATCACGTGCTGCTTTATCAGGCTTTCAATCTGGTCATAAAGCGCTTCTACAGATTCCTGGCGATCACTCAAGGTAACGACTTGCTCACCTGTGGGAACAGGTGGTTGCTGTGCATAACTACCCAGTGCTTTGCGCAAGTCAGCAACGCCCTGGCTATTAACCGCGACGGTTTCAATAATGGGAATACCAATGGCCTGGGAGAGTGCAGCCGTATTGATACTGATGCCGCGGCGACGGGCTTCATCCATTTGATTGAGTGCAAGAATCATCGGGCGATTCAGGCTGCGTAATTCCAGTACCAGGCGCAGGCCCAGGCGCAAGTTGCAGGCATCGACTACCGCAACCAGCAGGTCCGGGCGGCGCTCACCGGCGAGCTTACCGAGGATCACATCGCGTGCGACCTGTTCATCGGGTGATGTTACAAACAGGCTGTAGGTGCCAGGTAAATCCACCAGTTCGGCAGGGCTTTCCAGGGAAGTAACCATGCCTGAACGACGTTCCACCGTCACACCGGGGTAGTTCGCAACCTTGGCGCGGGCGCCGGTTAAACGATTAAACAGGGAGGTTTTGCCGCAGTTGGGGTTACCAACCAGCGCCAGACGAATAGGGACAGCAGACATGCGGGATTCCTAACGGTCAGTAACAATAAGTTATACAGCTGGATTCTATACAGTTATCGGTTTTACCCGGTTGATGCTTCTATACGGTTATCGGCTCTACGCAAATTTTGGCCGCTTCCGCACGACGTAATGCGAATTTGGTTCCGTTTACTTGCACGGCGAGCGGATCTGCGCCCAACAAACCAAAACCGATTACTTTTAATGGCGCCCCGGGTAAAAAGCCCAATTCCTTCAAGCGCAAACTCACATGCTCATCCTGTGCACCAAATAATGGTTGATCGATCAGGGTAACTACGCGTACCCGAGCACCTTTAGCACATTGGTCAAGACGCAGGCTAGGGGCGGGGTTTGCAGTCGGTATTACAGTATCCATAGATAAATACGTCTTTGGTGTAAATGAGATTGATTATTAGAAAGAATACTGTATTTACCCTTATGTCGCAATTTCCTGCACATTCCTTTACGTCTGTATTAACGGTTTTCCAGCCGGTTGTAATCCAGAATCGCCGCTTCTTTAGGTTGATTGCGGAAATAGAGCTCATGCACGTGATCGCTGAATGCCCAGAAATCCGGATTGCTGCGTCGGATGGCGTAGCTGTCGCGCAGGGCACGGTAATCGGCGTCCGAACGCATAGCCTGGAATTGTGCAACAAATGCCTCCAGCGACTGGTTTTCCACGCGTAAAAAACTGTTGGGATAATTGCCGATAACACCGCGTGCAATTGTTAAATTATCTTCTGCTGGAATGCGCCGTTTGTCTTCGCCAAATAAAGACGAAAGATTGCTGTAGGCATTATTGTGGATCAGCGTAAACAAACCTTTGCCGGGGATTTCAATTACCGTTGTTTGCGGTAGGAAACTAATGGCTGTACCACTGGTGCTCTGTAATTGTTCATACAACGCTAGTTGTTCGTTATTGAGTGCTGTTGCGCGGATGTTATGCGGAGATTTGCTGGCATTACCCAAGTGCAGCTGCAACTTTTGGTAGAGCTCCAATTTAGGGGTGTCGCTTTTGAAATTGATGTTGTTATTTTCTTTTAACTGATTGATGTAAATATCCACATAGGTTTGTACTGCCGATTCGGCATCGCGATACCAAAACGCCATTTCCTGTTGCTGTGCTTTTTTGGGCAGGAGCGTGACAAAATTCATTTCACCTTCAATGCGCAAAAAATCCATATACAAGCGGCTGAGTAATTGGTGGGAAACATTGCCGTATACATCAAAGCCGGCAACCAGCAAATAATGAATTCGTTCCAATAATGGGTAACCTATCACCCATGCAGTTTTGGGGGGCTGGCCGATCAAACCTTGATGCACACTCGCGCTGTCGCTGTGACGGAAAATCGTCAGTGCTGCGTTGGGATTGGTGCCCTTATCGCCATTCCAGATAACATTCAAACCCAACCCGCGTTCTTCATCGACAACTTGATTAACGAAGTGCGCTTTGGAATTAAGATATTCTTTTTGTAATTCAGAATATTTTAACCAGCTGCTCAATGGTAAAAAGGTATTGCCCGCACTCGCCGGTAATTGCAGGTGTTTGCTGTTATCGGCGAGGAATTTTTCCATGCCTTTTGTGTCCTGGGTTTCCGGAGCAAGAAAAAATACCCAGAAATGATCTTGAATAACATTCAGCGCAACCTGGCCGCGACATACCGGGCCTTTAATAAAATTCATGATAGTGAACTGTGCTTCATTCAACATAAAACGATAGCGCGCATTGGTCGGTAATTCGGCAAAGGTCACAAAAGGGTTTGCAGCTGTTTCGGGCTTGTAAGAGGGCAATTGCGTGACGACGTAATCTTCGTTGTAAAAAAGTGCTTTCCAATCATCCATGCGCTTTTTACCCAATGCGTAAGGCATATGAGTTTTGGCAACCACGCTGGATGGATCTTGCCACAAGCGATAATAAACGCGCGGTACATTGGGGTCATCAAAAGGGCGCGAGGTGCTGATGCGTTGAATTGGTTGGCCCGGAGGTGTTGCCGAGCGTATCAACCGGAAGTAAATTCGTGGCGCTTCAGCAAAATATAATTGCGCTAAAAAAAGATGTTCATAAATATAACGATTGACGAGTTGCTCCTTGAGCGAATCGCCATTCAAAAATGTTTCCCAGAGTGTAATTTGATTTTGTACTTTTGCGGGTACTGATGTTGGTTGCCCCATGGGCGCGCCCTGCGCCAGCCAATCCATCGTCATTTTATATTCTTTGGCGTTCAGGCCTGGCAAACCATAAGGCATTCCCCACAATGGAGCCCTTTGGACAAAGCCGTTGAAATTTTCGATGCTGGAGCAGGACTGGTTGTGGTTGAGATTGAAATCGAAGCTATCGGGTAAAACGGCATCCTGAGGTAGCGGATGCTCCTGTTTTAATTTTAGGATTTGCGCCATAACGCCGGCATCAATATTCGCGTCCTTGGTGTTTTCTCGCTCGTTAATTACGGGATGAAATTTTTTTGCGCGCCATTCGGTAGTGGTTTGCGCATCTTCAAACAAACGAGTCAGGTTTGCCCCCAGCAGCCGGGTGCCATCATAGACTTTTTCCGGATTGGCTCCGCGCAACAAACCTTCGTAGGCTTCAAGTTTGAGCTGGCAGGGAGCATCGTAACAGGCATGGCAAACAACACAGCGCTGCTCCAGGATGGGCCGGGTGTGCTGATAGTAGGTCAGTTTTGTCGCAATTGGCTTGGCGGGCAATGGCTTATCTGGCACCTCTCGGGGTTTAGCTTGTCCGTAGAGTTTGTCCCATTCGGAACTGGAGATACTTGCGCAACTGGCAATCATCAACACAACAATCGCCAGACTGACGGGCCTCAATTGGCTGGTGAGTTTCTTCAACCGTACCCATACCGGAGTTTTCATAACGTTCCTTACCGAACAACAATACTAATTCATGATGGTCGCAGTCTAACTGACTTATACCAAATAGCGCCGTGAGCGTTTTTGAGAAATTGATAAAAGTGGAACTGGTTTGGCTTGGGGCTGTCACCTAGGGGGCGATTAAGCCATAATTCCGCTCGATTATTTTCTGTTGTAAAAACGCCAATTAAAAAGGGTATTGAGTATGCGTGACGATTACCAACCGCGACAAAGTTCTTCCGGCCCTCTCATCGGTATTGTAGTGCTGGTGGCCATTGTGGCGGCGGCTGCGTTTTATTTCTTGCGGGATGATGCACCTGCAACATCCCCAACAGTAACTTCGCCGGTGGCGGTAGTGCCGCAAACTGTTGCCACCAGCAGTGTTGCTGCTTCTGCGGCAGCAATTGTTGAATACTCGCCGCCCCAACCTGTTGCCGAGGTGGAGCCGTTGCCACATTTAAATGAAAGTGACAGCAGCGTGCTTGCGGCCCTGCAGCAACTGCGTGGCGAAGGATTGTTGCAATTACTGGTGCCACAAGAGGTGATTCGCAAGTTTGTATTGGCAGTGAATAATATCGCTGAAGGTAAGGTGATTCATGAATACCGCCCGGTGGTTTCACCTACACCGCCATTCATCACAGAAACCTTTTCGGTCATGGTGGAAGGTACCGCCGCTGATCAGGAGCGTGTTTCACCCAAAAACTATCAGCGCTATGAACCCTATGTGACTACCTTGTCACTAATTGATAGTGATGCAGCAGTGGCCGTATATCGCCGCTTTTATCCTTTATTAGAAGAAGCGTTTGGCGAGCTCGGATTGAAAAAACCGAATTTCCATAGTGTGCTGATTGCTGCAATTGATAACTTATTGGCCGCTCCGGATGCCACTGGTGACTTGTTGTTAGTCCGACCAAAAGTTTTTTACCAATATGCAGATCCCGCACTTGAGCAATTGCCACAAACTCACAAGTTAATGCTACGCATGGGCCCCGAGAATGCACGCAGTGTGAAAGCCAGTTTGCGCCAATTGCGAGCGCGACTCGTCAATTAGTGATACAAAAATGGGCATTCATCCATAATGCAAAATCGTTAAAAAGCCGCGCTATCGCGGCTTTTTTTTTGGCAGATAAAAGAGTGTGTATTTTGGTAATCCTTTGGTAATACATTCAAAAAATATTTTTTTGAATGGTTTTGGCGTCCAAATTATCTAATTCCTTGATTTCTAAATAATTTCTACAACAGTTATAAAGCTTTTTCTGATTAACCCTGGTTAACCTTGCTTTACAAACATATTGACAACGTTGTCCTGTGAGCCTAGTGTTGGCTCATCGACAACGTTGTCTAAACATCAGCCCGTTGTTGAAGAGTTAGTAATTATGAAAACACACAAAATGCCAAGTCACGGGAGAATAACCATGCGTAATAAGTTAAGTGATGCGATCAAACTGGCCAATAAGAGTGCATTGATGCTCGGCTCAGTTGCTGCGGTCGCAATGATGGGTTTTGCTCATACTGCCAGTGCGCAGGATGATGCAGCGGAACCGGAAGAGGTAGTTATTACCGGTATTCGCGGTGCGTTGAAAAATGCAATTGATATAAAGCGTGATTCACCAGCAGTTGTTGATGCTGTTTCGGCTGAAGATGTAGGTAAGTTGCCGGATTCTGATGTGGGTGAAACTTTGGGGCGTATCCCAGGTGTATCGGTAGGCCGCCAGTTCGGCCAGGGCCAGCAAATTTCTATTCGCGGTGCATCCTCACAATATACAAGCACCCAGTTGAACGGTCACAGTGTTGCCACTTCCGGTTGGTTTGATCAGCAGTCAATTGATCGTTCGTTCTATTACGGAATGATGCCATCAGAAATGGTTGGTGGAATTAAGGTATACAAATCATCTCAAGCCGACTTGGCTGAAGGTGGTATTGGCGGCACCGTTATTGTAGAAAGCCGTAAACCTCTGGATTTGGATGCTAATACTGTATTTGCTAGTGTAAAAGCTGGTTATGGCAGTATCTCTGAAGAGTTTGATCCGGAAGTTTCCGGGTTGTATAGCTACAAAAATGATGATGAAACTTTCGGTGTGTTGGTTTCTGGTGCTATTAAGAAAGCCGACTATGTCCGTGCGGGTACAGAAGTATTGCTAGGTTGGGGAGGTAGTGTTGCTCCTTCTGCTTTCCATCAGGATCGTGAAAACACGGCTGTCAATGCATCGGTACAATTCAAACCAACAGAAGAATGGACATTTGGTTTGGATCATATGTATCTTGAGTCAGAAGCAAACAACGATAACACCTCGCTGTTCCTGTTCCCAAGTGGGGATTGCAAATCTACCAATGCTGCCGGTACATGTACCTATTGGGAAAGAAAGGGCGGAACTGGTTGGAATGATGTAAATGCCTGGGCTCAAACCTGGGTTCGTGAATCAAGTATGGATTCTAAAACCACTACTGCCGACTTCAAGTTTGCAAACGATGATGTAACCGTTGATGGTTTGATTGGTACTACTGAATCTGACGGTGGTA
Source organism: Cellvibrionaceae bacterium (assembly GCA_021151825.1). Lineage (GTDB taxonomy): Bacteria > Pseudomonadota > Gammaproteobacteria > Pseudomonadales > Cellvibrionaceae > Cellvibrio. Next base: position 30,000 of record JAGKWQ010000001.1, on the reverse strand, counting down.
CAACATTGACAGCTAACTATGGTTGGTCAATGGTTAATACAACCGGTGGTTATGACGGTACTTTTGATGCTACTGGCGATACCTACAAAGTAAATACTGCCAAGAAGTCATTTACTGTTGCTGATTGGACCCTTCTTGATATCAGTACCCCGGATCAAGCTGGTCGTGGCCCTGCAGGTAAAGGCTGGGGACCGGAAGGTTGGTCATTAAAAGGTGGCCCACGTTCAGACCAGGAAGATTTTATTCGTTTGAATGCTGAATTCCATTTGGAGTTGGGAGCGATAGAGTCGATAAAAGTAGGTGTGTCTTCTGCAGATCACGAAGTTAACTCTACGCAGTTTATTTATGCGAATAACGCGAAATATGATGGCTTGCCAACAGATTTCTGGACTAATGATCAGCTCCCTGCAGGTAACGGCTTTAAATTGCCGAAGCCAAATGTATCAGCCATGATGGGTAAAGCGAAATCAGTGTTGACTACACACACTGTCGACAATTCGGCAGAAGTGAATCTGGAAGAGCAAAATGATGCTGCTTATGTAATGTTGAATTTCGGTACTGACACCATTAAAGGTAACCTCGGTGTTCGCTATGTAAGTACTGATATTTCCTCTGATTACCATGCATGGGATGTCACCAAGAAAGGCACAACTGGTTATGATGCAAATGGCTATGCCAATGCAATGTCAACCAAAAGCGATTCTTACCGTGATGTATTACCTAGCTTGAACGTAAGTTTTGATTTAACTGATGATCTGAAATTACGTACCTCTTTGTCTCAGGCATTGTCACGCCCGAATTACGAAAACCTGTTTGCTAACACCACCCAAATCGGTGTGAACGATGGTACGTTGGGGAATGAAGCATTATTTACCGGTAACGTATCACTGAAGCCCGTAAAAGCTTCACAAGCTGACTTCGGTGTTGAATGGTACTACGGCGATTCAAACATGTTGTCCGCTACATACTTCATCAAAGATTTCAGCAACGTAACTGTTATTAATTTGAAACAAAATCAAAAAGTTGGTTTGAATAATGACTCAGGTGTGGATGACTGGGCTATTGCTTCTGCCGCTGATGGTTCAGGTGCAAAAATTGAAGGTATCGAATTGCAAGCGCTTCATGCATGGGATAATGGATTTGGTGTAGCTACAAACTATACTTATGCTGATGGTTCATCTCCAACATCGGCTTTCCCTGACAACTTGCCGTTGTTCTCTGATTCATCCAAGCATACAGTGAATGCCGTAACTTACTGGGAGAATGATGAGTTCTCAGCTCGTTTGGCGTATAACTGGCGTTCAGAGTTCTTGATTCGTGAAGGCCAAAAGTTCTATGGCAACCGTATGCATGAGTCTTATGGTAGCTTGGATCTGAGTTTGGGTTGGAACATTACTGACTCCATTCGCTTGTCATTGGAAGGTGTTAACTTAACTGAAGAAGATAGTATTCAGAAAGGTACAGCGCCAGCTAGTTCTGACGTGAAAGTGGATTTGAAAGAAGGTTTCCCTGCCTGGAGTTTCGAGGGTGAAGCTCGTTATATGTTGGGTGTAAGCTTCAAGATGTAATTGATGCTCAAAAAAGCCCAGCTTCGGCTGGGTTTTTTTTTGTTTGAAATTTGTGAGAACAGCATGCAGATAAAGCGAATAGCTATTATTGGTGGTGGTACGGCAGGTTGGTTAGCTGCCAATCATTTAGGGTTAGAGTTATCCGCGCAATTTGGATATGAGATCACCTTAATAGAATCACCTAATGTTCCTATTATTGGTGTTGGTGAGGGTACTGTTCCTCACATTCGCGCCACTTTGGCTCGCTTCGAAATTTCTGAGGCTGAGTTTATTGATTGTTGCGACGTTACGTTCAAGCAGGGCATAAAATTTGTAAATTGGCTCGATTCAAAAAAGCACGGGGATGAAAATTATTATTACCATCCATTTGATCCTACTTATAACGATAATGAAAATTGGGCTCCGTTCTGGCTAAACAGTGGAATGCAGAAAAGCTATGCTGACTTTGTAGGTATACAAGAAAAAGCATGTAATGATTTTCTTTCTCCCAAATTGATATCTTCTTTGCCTTATCAGGGGCCACTCAATTATGCATATCATTTAAATGCAGTAAAGTTTGCAAAGCTTCTTGCTAAAAATGCGCAAGAGAGATTTGGCGTAATTCATAAATTTGCGAATATTGAATGTGCAACAAAAGGTACAGAAGGCGAAATATTATCTTTATTAACGAGCGAAGGAGAAACTCTGGCTTTCGATTTTTACATTGACTGTAGTGGTTTTCATTCGATTCTGATTGAAAAGGAATTAGCCGTTCCTTTGATCGATAAGTCATCGCAGATTATTACTAATGCGGCATTGGCAATTCAAATCCCTAATGAGAATGAACCGATACCACCTTTCACTATTGCAACTGCACACAAGGCAGGCTGGATCTGGGATATCGCCTTACTCAACCGGCGAGGTGTTGGGTTTGTTTATTCTGACAAGCACATGAGTGAATCTGAGGCTATTTCGTCATTTTCTTCATATCTTGGTGTTGAATTAGAGAGTATGAATCCAAGACGAGTACCCATGCGCATTGGATACAGGAAAAAATTATGGGAAAAAAATTGTGTTGCATTGGGGTTGGCGCAAGGGTTTGTTGAACCGTTGGAAGCTACATCAATTCTGGTCACCGATTATGCTGCCGAATATCTGGCTAAAGGATTTCCGAAAACAGCAGATCAGATAGAAAGCTTTTCTCGCAGATTTAATACAACTTTCACCTATGTATGGGAAAGGGTTATTGATTTTGTACAATTGCATTACTTTTTATCTGATAGGCGTGATTCACAATTCTGGCTAGACAATACAGAGGGCGCACAACTATCTGATGAGCTTAAGCTGCGCTTGGAAGTGTGGAAAAACCAGGTTCCTGAACGACAAGATTTCTTTAGCAAGTTTGAAGTGTTTGATGTAGATAATTATCTCTATATTTTATATGGCATGAAATATCCCACCCGGCACCCTGTAAGGGCGAATAATACTGATGTGTTTATAAATCAATGTGTAAGCCATAAAAATCAGCAATTTAATGCGTTGAAGGACAAGCTGCCAAATCATCGCACATACCTTGAAAAATTAAAGCAACACATGTCCCGGTTGGTCTAAACATGATGAATTATCCACAAAAACCTAAAAAAATTCTTATCGTTGGTGGTGGGACTGCAGGCTGGATGGCTGCGAACTTAATTGCATCGCGCTGGGCCGATGTAGAAATCTGTTTGTTGGAATCTCCTGATATAGGAATTATTGGCGTAGGGGAAGGTTCTACACCGCAGTTAAAGGTTTTTTTTGATGCTATTGGTGTTGCTGAGGCGGAGTGGATGCCTTTTTGCAATGCGACATATAAAAATGGAATTTCATTTTTAAATTGGTCATTCATTCCTGGTTTTGAAAAATATTTTCATCCTTTCCCGTCCCAGACTGATAGCTTTACTACCCCGGTTTTTTTTAACAGTATTAGAGAGCGTATACAAGGTAATAACGCCGATGTGCACCCTGATAATTATTTTTTAGCAGCTTATCTGGCTAAAGAAAACTTAGGCCCTATTCCAGCGGAATCTTTTCCGTTTGATGTAGCTTATGGATATCATTTTGATTCTACTTTGTTAGGGCAATTTCTTGCTGAAAAAGCTGCCCAGAAAAACGTAAAGAGAGTTCAGGGTACGTTAACAGAAGTCATACTTGATGCTAATGGTGAGTTATCTTCAGTCCGATTGGATGATAATAGTTTTCTGAGTGCAGACTTTTTCATTGATTGCTCTGGCTTTAAATCTTTGCTTTTGCAAGGCGCATTAAAGGTAACTTTTCAAAGTTTTAAGGAAAATTTATTTAATACTGCCGCAGTAGTAATGCCAAGCCCTATTACAGAAACTCTTCCTCCTGAAACAACAGCAACTGCTTTATCAAATGGCTGGGCATGGAAAATTCCCTTAACAAATCGTTTTGGAAATGGTTATGTGTATAGCACTGATTATATTTCATCAGATCAGGCGGAAATAGAATTAAGGCAGCATTTGGGTGCATTGGAGAGTGAGGTCAATGCAAGGCACCTTAATATGAAGATCGGACGAGTTGACAGGCATTGGGAAAAAAATTGTGTGGCAGTTGGATTATCTCAAGGATTTATTGAGCCTTTGGAAGCCACCGCATTACATTTGGTTTATGAAACTATCACCCGATTTATAAAATTTTACGAAAAAGGATCTTATTCAAACCAATTCGTTGTGAATTTTAATAATGAAATTAACACGAAATTTGATGGAGTCAGAGATTATATCGTTTGTCATTATAAAGTGAATCAACGAAAAGATACGGACTATTGGCGTGATAATGCTGCTAATCAGGTTCTGCCCGAAAAATTGAGAAAAATTTTAGCTTTATGGAAAGAGGGAGAGAATTTTGTTAAGGACATGCATGCATATGGTTTGGAAGGAAGCTATCAGGCGGAATCGTGGGCTTGTTTGCTGGCTGGATATGGGGTTTTCCCAACACTGACAGGGCGCTCGGCAACACAATATAAATCCCGGCATGATATGGCAAAGTTGTCCGATTTTATTCGACGTTGTGCATTAAATTTTAAAAAACACAATGAATTAATCTGATTGGTGTGGGGCGCCAGGAAAGATATCATGGTTAACAAAATCCGCCGGTATAATGATGGTTGATTTATACTCAATATTGTTTTTAAAAATTAAATTCCAAACGCAGTGGCAGAACAATGTCAATCAACAGCACTTCTATTTTTAATGAAAACTTATCTATTGACACAGTTCAAATTGGCGAAGAAAAACAGAAAATTTTAATCATTGATGATCTGTTAAAAAAACCATCGGATCTGGTTGAGTTTGCCAAACATAATTCATTTGAGCCATATCCCATTCCCAAGCCGGGGACTGGATATCCCGGCTTAAGATTGACTCCTCCATCGACATATTCACATGCGTTAATGGATTTGATTGGTCCAATCATAATAAAAGAATATGACATCCCTGCCGGATTACCGTTGCGCAAGGCGGTTTGTAGTATGTCATTAACAACCATAAAGCCAGAACATCTTGGAAAAATACAGCTGACTCCTCATTTTGATACTAGCGCATATAACCAATTTGCTGTGCTTTTATACTTGTGTGATGAGTCTCATGGAGGCACTGCGTTTTATCGCCACAATGCCACGAATTTTGAGGTCGTTACTACAGAGAGAAGTAATGATTATATTGGCGTGTATTTTTCTGAACTGGAGAAGCGGGAGTTAAAACCGGCATATTTTACGGAATCAGATCAGTACTTTACAAAAATTTCAGTGGTAAATGCCAAATACAATCGAATGGTTATTTATCGTAGTTGCCTAATACACTCCCCATATATTACCAATCCCGAAAGGAGTGTTGATGACAATCCGGATACAGGGCGGCTAACGGTGAATTCATTTGTCGCTTTTTAGCCTTACGCTTTGGTTTGCAATGCCTTCCAGAAAAGGTCGGATATTCTGTGTGATTGTGCCCTCACTTTTTCTGCATAGAATTATTTTTATATCTTAAATGTGCGTCTATTAACAGGATGCATTTCGAGCTTTTTTGGCGAAGTGTGTGTTTCCGTAACGTCGCTTAATAAATCTTAAAGGAACTCGCTAATAATGTTTGACAACGTTGTCCGCTGTGCGTAATCTAAGCTTGTCCGATGATGACAAGCTGGAGCTGATAGTTCTCCTTATTAGTTTCAGTATCATGGGGCATGAGTTCTCTAGAGCTGTAGTAGTGGTCTTGTGGTTAGTGTCCCGTGGGGCACTAACCTTTTTTCACAGTCTGCTATGATCGCCATTGACACGGGACGCTTTACACCAAAACAACGAATTTTAAGTATCTGGTTCTGGTGTTTTAGAACCCAGGTATAGCTCTAAGAAACTTAAGAGGTAGATCATGGCGAAGTTGCCATCAGGCGTGCAAACCTTGTTTATCGGAATTGATGGCGGAGGCACCAAATGTCGAGCCAGTATCATGACCGAAGATTTGCAGGTGCTGGGTACTGGCGTCGGTGGTCCAGCCAATCCTTTCCAGGGCGTTCAACAAGCCAAAGATTCCATACGCACTGCCGCTGAATTAGCGCTGATCGATGCAGGTTTACCTCCGTCAGCCATTAGTGGATTAATTGCCGGTGCCGGCCTTGCAGGCGTAAATGTTCCCAGCCTCTATGACGTTATGTCGGCTTGGGATCATCCTTTCAAAGAAATGCATCTCACTACTGATCTCCATATTGCCTGCCTGGGTGCGCACAATCGCGATGAAGGTGCGGTGATGATTTGTGGTACGGGTTCCTGTGGTTATTCATTTGTAAATAATGAATCACTTTTTATTGGTGGTCATGGTTTTCCCATTGGTGATAAAGGCAGCGGTGCCTGGATGGGGTTAGAAGCTATTCAAGCGGTTTTGCTAGCGTCAGACGATTTGGGGCCACAAACCAGTTTAAGCCAGTCGATCGGTGAATTTCTGCAAGCCGAAGGCATGATGATTGTGGATCGCATGTTTGGTGCACGGCAGGGGGACTATGCCAAATTCGCGATTTTTGTGGTGGATGCTGCTGATGGCGGTGATGCGGTTGCTATCAATATCGTTAAGGAAGGGGCTGCCTACATGAGTGGCGTAGCTCGCAAGCTTTGGGCTACCACCCCCGGGCGCATGTCAATTATTGGTGGTTTGGCTCCGCGTCTGATTCCCTGGATGGAGAAAGACATGGCTGATAATCTCTCCCCAGTACTTTACCAGCCGGAATTTGGAGCGGTTTACTTTGCGAAGCAGGCTCTGAGGACGGCAAAAAATAACAATGATCAATTAAGTGCTACCCTTTAACCAGAGTCGACTAATAATTATGAATAGTGAAACTATGACCGCTACCAATATTCAGGAAAAGTATTCGAACTCGCTCATTCCGCTGGCAATGATTGCGGGGCTTTTCTTTATTTTCGGATTTGTGACCTGGTTGAATGGGTCGTTAATGCCTTACCTGGAAATGATTTTGAAATTAAATCCAATCCAGGCGTACTTAATCATTTCAAGTTTTTATTTCTCCGTTTGTATTTTTTCAATTCCCTCTTCATGGCTTATCAATAGTGTCGGTTATAAAAATGGCATGGCGATAGGCTTGGGTGTTATGGCTGCTGCTGCTCTTTTTTATATACCCGCTGCAAAAGCGCAATCGTTCGCGCTCTTCCTGTTGGCCCAATTCATTATGGGAGCAGGGCAGACATTAGTACAAACAGCGGTAAATCCCTATGTGGTAAAAATGGGGCCGGAGGAATCTGCTGCCCGTCGCATTAGTATTATGGGGATTTTAAATAAATCGGCAGGTATTGTTGCGCCGATTGTTTTCACGGCGTTAATTCTGGGTGGAATGAACTCTCATACCAGCACAACACCGACTCCGGAAGAAATAGATCAATTAGCCAATAACCTGATCATGCCGTACATCTACATGGCGATCATTATTGGTGTTGTTGCTGTGTTAGTAAGATTTTCATCGTTGCCTGATCTGGAATCAGAAGAAAGTAAAGAAGACAAATTACCTTTGCGTGAAGTATTTCAATTCCCCAATTTGGTCTTGGGTGTGATCGCATTATTTGTTTATGTGGGTGTTGAGGTAATTGCAGGTGATAGCATCGGCGCTTATGGTCGTAGTATTGGATTCAGCAACTTCGCCATTTTGACCTCGATTACTATGTCGTGCATGGTAGTAGGCTACATACTCGGAATTTTGTTAATTCCACGTGTTATTTCCCAACAAAATATGTTGCTGGTTTCAGCGATTCTTGGAGTGGTATTAAGCCTGAGCATCGTATTTGGTAACGCTGAATCAACTTCTATTTCTTCATTACTTTCTTTTGCCGGTGTACCTGCTATCCCTAACACTATTTTGTGTATCGCATTGCTAGGTCTTGCTAACGCCATCGTATGGCCGGCAATTTGGCCTTTGGCGTTGAGTGGTTTGGGTAAATATACCGCTACCGGTTCTGCACTCTTGATTATGGCTATCGCCGGTGGTGCCGTATTCCCGTTAATTCTCGGTGGTGTTTCTCACTTGGTGGATCGTCAAACCGCCTACATTGTGATGACCCCTTGTTATTTGTTTATTCTTTATTACGCAGCAAAAGGATACAAACTGCGCAGCTGGAAATAATCTTTTCCAAGATTATTTGCTGATTTATTTTTATCGTCTGCGAGGTATCCGATGGTCAAGCAACGTTTTTTAGCTTTGGATGTAATGCGTGGTTTGACCCTCGCGCTCATGATTCTGGTGAATACGCCAGGATCATGGGAGTTTGTATATGGGCCGTTATTGCATGCTGATTGGCATGGTGCCACTCCCACAGATTTTGTATTTCCCTTCTTTATGTTTATTGTCGGCTCAGCGATGTACTTTGCAGTGCGTGGGCTGAGCCAATTAAATGCCGCAGCGCAAGCAAAGAAAATATTACGCCGAGTCGCGCTGCTATTTTTAATCGGTGTCCTGCTGGCCGCTTACCCATTCAATGAAGGCCTTGATCAATGGCGCATCATGGGCGTGTTGCAACGAATTGCAATTGCCTACGGTTTTGCGGCATTTATTATTTTGTATTTTGGTTTTACTGCGCGTGTTGTAATCAGCGCAATTTTACTGGTCGGCTATTGGGGATTACTTAATCTCTCGGCAGATCCATATAGCCTGGAGCACAGCATTGTTCGCCAGATAGATTTGTCGGTGTTGGGAGCAAGTCATCTCTGGCAAGGTAAAGGTATGCCGTTTGATCCAGAGGGGATTTTGAGTACCTTTCCATCGATTGTGAATGTGCTGATTGGTTTCGAAGCTACCCGCGTATTGTTAGCGAGTGAAAACAAAGAAAAAGCATTGAGTAAATTATTTGTATCGGCATTGTTGTTAATTGCATTGGCGTTGGCCTGGAGCACGGTGTTCCCAATTAATAAATCATTATGGACTAGCCCATTTGTATTGCTGACTTGCGGTGTGGCGATTTTGGTATTGCTCCTGCTGGTGAAAATCGAGCAATCGGCGGCAATTAATGTAGCGCGTCCTGTGTACCACTTTTTTGAAATTATTGGTAAAAATCCGCTCTTTATTTATGTGCTGTCCGGTTTGTTGGCGACAACCTTGTATTTAATTCCTGTTGGTAACGAAAACGCGTATAGCGCGCTTTATGGTTCTTTCCGTAGTTTTGCGGATCCTTATTTTGCTTCTTTCCTGTTTGCTATTCTGATGGTTGCCATTTTGTGGTTTGTTGCCTGGGTATTACACAAGCGCAATATCATTATCAGTTTATAAAAACCAGTTTGTAATCTTTTACAGCGGGTAAGTAGTGGTTTGTATAGGTATGGCTATGAAACAAGCATTAGTCGGAGCACGAATTTTTACCGGCGAAGAATTTCTGAATAATCACGCGTTAATCATTAATGGCGATGTAATTGAAGCGCTGGTTTCTGCCGAACATTTGCCGGCAGATATTTCGCGTATTGAATTAAACGGCGGTGTGCTGGCGCCGGGCTTTATTGACCTGCAAGTTAATGGTGGTGGCGGTGCATTTTTTACTAACGATACCAGTGTTTCTGCTATCCAGACGATGTTGGATGGGCATCGCCCTACCGGTACTACTTCATTATTGCCCACGTTAATTAGTGATACTCGAGAAGTTCATCAAGCGGGTGTGCGCGCTATTGCAGCAGCCGTTGCAGCAGGTTTGAAAGGTGTATTAGGCGTACATGTAGAAGGGCCATTTTTTGATATGGCACGACGCGGTGCGCACAACGAACGTTATATTCGCAAAATGGAGCAAGCTGATATTGATTGGCTGGTTGCTTCAGTAAAAGCGCAACACGAATTTAAAGTAATGCTGACACTTGCACCTGAGCATGCAGATGCTGGTCAAATTAAACAATTAACCTCTGCGGGTGTTGTGGTTTGCGCTGGCCATACTGATGGTCATTACGATGATGTTGTAGCGGCATTGAAAGAAGGTCTTTCCGGATTTACGCATTTATATAATGCAATGCGCCCAACAACTGGCCGCGAGCCGGGTGTGGTTGGTGCAGCGTTGGAGGATGCAAATAGTTGGTGCGGAATTATTATCGATACCTATCATGTGCATGCTGCTTCTGCGCGCATTGCTTATGCGGCAAAACCTAAAGGCAAAATGTATTTAGTGACTGATGCCATGTCGACTGTCGGTTCGCCGGAAAAATCATTCCAGATATATGGCGAAACGATTTATGAAAAAGATGGGTGCCTGGTGAATGCAGAAGGGCGTTTGGCAGGCAGTGCAATCGGGATGATTGATGCGGTGCGCTTGAATACCAATTGGGTTGGTGTTGAACTCGCTGAGAGTCTGCGTATGGCATCACTGTATCCTGCAGAATATATGCAAGTAGATAATCATCTTGGTCGTATTCGCGAAAACTATCGCGCTGATTTGGTTCACTTTACCGATGACTTTAAAGTTACCCATACTTGGGTTGCTGGTGATATTAGCCAACATAATTAGATCGGTTTCAACCTGTTCCTCTGTTTCAACACTCACCGGAGTGCTTAATGAAAGTTGTTATCCTGAAAGACGCCGCCGAAGTTGCCAAATACGGCGCTGATATTTTTATCAAACAAATTAATCGCAAGCCTGATTCAGTATTGGGTTTGGCTACTGGCTCTACACCGGTTGCGTTGTATAAAGAATTAATTGCTGCTTATCAAAATAAGAGCGTTTCTTTTAAAAAAGTAAGTAGCTTTAACCTGGATGAATATTTAGGTTTGCCTGGAGCTCATCCGCAAAGTTACCGCTATTTTATGAATCAACAATTGTTTGACCATGTTGATATTGATAAAGCGCAAACGGCAGTTCCTCCTGGTGATGCCGAAGATCCATTTTCAGCGTGTGAGCTTTACGAAAAAAATATCAAACAGCATGGCGGGATTGATATTCAATTGTTGGGCATTGGTCGCAATGGCCATATTGGTTTTAACGAACCTTCATCATCATTGAAATCACGTACCCGGGTAAAAACATTGACGCGTGCAACCATCGATGACAATGCGCGCTTCTTCGGCCCTGATGAATACCAGCCGCATTTATCCATCACAATGGGTATTGGTACGATTCTCGAATCCAAAAAAGTGGTTTTGTTGGCGACCGGTGAAAATAAAGCTGAAGCTATCAAAGCGACTGTCGAAGGCCCGTTAACAGCTGCATGCCCGGCATCTGCATTGCAGTTGCATGAACAGGTTGTATTGGTAATTGACGAAGCTGCTGCATCGCAATTAACCGATGTGGATTTCTACAAACATATCGAAGTTGAAAACCAAAAATTGTTAGAACGATTGGGACGCAATTAACCTTCATTGATGTAATAAAAAGGCCAGCATTTGCTGGCCTTTTTGTTGTTACAGTTTTTTTAGCGCTTCGATGGTGCAGGGCAGGTTGAATCACGCACAATTAATTGCGGATAAAAGCCTTCGCTTTCTACATTGCGTTGCGCACGAACGGTTTCGATTAATAGATTGGTGGCGCGTTCAGCAATAGTGGTGTTGGGCTGTTGTGCCGTTGTTAAATTGGGCCAGGCCTGGCGAGAGAATGGGCTATCTTCGAAGCCGACTATGGATAATTGTTGTGGGACATCTACACCTTGAATGCGTGCCGCAAATAGCGTACCTGCGGCGATTTCGTCGTTACAGGCGAATACGGCAGTGGGTTTTAAATTGGATGCCAGTAATTGTCGTGTGCGTTTTACGCCGGATTCAAATGAGTATTCACCCGGTAAAATTAATTTTTTATCCAAGACAATTTTATTGGCTTTGAGCGCAGCTTTGTATCCTTCCAAGCGCTCGCCACTGGATTTATGTGCTTCTTCACCACCCAGAAAGGCAATGGCTTTGTGGCCCAAATCGATTAGATATTGGGTAATTTTGTAAGCTGCAGTGCGGTCATCGATAAAAATACACGGACCTTTTTTATCGGGCGGTTGTGCTCCCGAGAGGATGCGCACAAAGGGTATTTTGCGTTTACTAAGGGCTGATAACACATCTGGCATTTCTGACATGGGGGGCGTTAATACCAACCCGCCTACCTGGCTGCGGTCCACCATGTTGAGCACTTCATCAATAATGTCTTCAGATTTTGAATCGCACGGGTGAATTACCAGTTCGTAACCTTGACGGCGGCATTCGCCCAGAATTCCTTTCTGCATATCTATTACATAGTTGCTGTTGGGGTTGTCATAAATAAACCCGATAGACGAGGCTGCGCCACGCAACAGGCGGGCAGAAAGGTTGGGCTGGTAGTTCAGGGCTTTCACCGCTTGCATGACTTTGTCTTGCAATTCCTGGCCTACAGTCCCTTCTTTATTAATCACACGGGATACGGTTTTAAAAGAAACTCCGGCGAGTTTGGCTACATCCTTAATAGTGGCTTTGGTCTTTGGAGCATGCTTGTCGGCACTGGCTTTCATCATTAGTGGTCAACTTTTTGGGTGTCGATGGATTTTTATAGCATAAGGCAATACGCCCGCCGAGGATTGGCTAGACTTGAAACGTATTGATCAACTAGGCGTCTGACGCCTTGGTGTCTAGGGTAGAGCTTAGCCTGTTCCAGTGCAATCGTTTCGCTGCGAAACACTATTGCTTGGGGGGCGCAAGGTTTTGTAAAGTCTTTTGCGGTCATAAAAAGGGCAATGGCACTATAAATTCAGGTTAAGACGTAGTCATGGTTAACGTGGTATTTGACCTGATCAGTATTCGGTATGACGCGTTATTATTAAAACAATAAAGAGAGGTATCACATGAGAACACTATTGGCTCTGGTAGCGGTTATAACAAGTTGTGCGACGTTCCAGGCGCAAGCCCAGCATAAACTTACACCCACCTGGATGGCTTCCGATTTACCAACACCGGAATCTGTTTTATTTGTTGCAGATAAAAAGTCCCCTTATTTGTTTGTGTCACTCATTGATGGTGATGGCGCTGCGGCCGATGGTAAGGGGGGTATTGCCAGATTGGCTCCCGATGGTGAAGTCATCGAAAAGGACTGGATTACCGGTCTTAATGCACCCAAGGGAATGGGAATCGCACACAATAATTTGTATGTCGCTGATCTTACCGAGGTAGTGGTCATTGATATTAAAAAGCAACGGATCATCAAAAAAATTCCGATCGCCGGTGCCGTTTTTCTGAATGATGTTACGGTGAATTCGTCGGGTATTGTGTTTGTGTCGGATACCCGCACCAATAAAATTCATCGCATTGAAAAAGATGAACCCAGTCTGTATCTGGAAAATGTCAGCAATGCCAATGGTTTGAAAGCCATTGGTTCCAGTTTGGTCGTTGGGGCCGGGTCGGAGTTAATATTATTTGGGCCCGATAAAAAACCACTAATCCTGGCGAAAGGTTTTGCCCAGGGAATTGATGGTATTGAGATGATCCAGCGCGGTGAATTTATTGTATCGTGCTGGCCCGGGTTAATTTATTACGTATATGCCGACGGTAAAATACAACTGCTGGTTGATTCCCAGGCCGGCAAAATCAATACGGCGGATATAGGTTTTGACCCCGCAACCCAAACCTTGTTTGTACCTAATTTTTTCAAAAATACGGTGACTGCCTATCAACTGGAGTAGTCTTTTTGCACTTGGCTCGCGACGCGTGGTTTGCTACAACGAAGCGCGCCGGTAGTAAAACGGCGCGTTTTTTCATCTATTAAAGTGGTGTTTTTTTTCATCGGCTTTAGCCGTCGCAACTGTCTTTGGGCTATGCTAAGGCGCAAACAAGAATGAAACCTCCATGTTGTTGGTGTTTATTGCCGATGATCTTACCGCTAGACAGGAATATCGCGTGGTTTTTTGCAGTATTTGGACGAATGTCTGTTACTTGCTTGAACGTATGCAACATCATATGCAGCCGCGGAAGCACGTAAGGATTTCCGGTTTATTTTCCTGGCGGTGCTGTATCGCCAGGCACAGTTACTTTCCTGTCATCGCTTGTCTGCTAGTGTGCACATTAGCTGCCAATTCCCATGCCCAGGCTCCGTTAACAGAGCGAAACATCGCTGCTGCACACTTTTCCTTTAGCCATGTATTACCTGATCAGGTAGCTGCTATTGGCTATATCACCGCCCTTGCCCAGGATCGGGAAGGGTTCATGTGGTTTGGTGGTGCTAATGGCCTTGCCCGTTTTGATGGCTACAGCTTGCGCATTTATCGTAAGGACGATAACGATCCACATAGCCTGAGCCACAACTACGTGAACGACATTCGCCTGGATGCTGCCGGCAATTTATGGATAGCTACCCGCAAAGGGATTAATCGTTTTAACGCGCAATCCGATAATTTTGTTCGCTACGTAACTGCGCAGGATTCACCCGATGCCCATAGCGTCGACGATGTCATGGCGATTGAAGAGAGTAATGATGGCCGCCTCTGGCTCGCTACGCGCGGAGGCTTTTACAGTTTTGATCCCGCGGCCGAAAGTTTCCGTAAATATTCAATTGCCGATGGCGCCGAAGGTTCCTGGGTTTGGACTCTGGTAAAAGACCAACAGGGCCTGCTCTGGCTTGGGCACCAGAATCTGGGGGTTACCCGTTTCAATCCGGCAACCGGTGAAATGCGTACTTATGGCAAAGCCCAGGGGTTGGGTTTTATGGATATTCGTGAGCTCTATGTGGATTCCGCCAATAATCTCTGGGCGGGTAGCTATGGCGCGGGCCTGTTTATGCTGGATAACCAGCGCGAACAATTCGTATCGGTCAAACACGATAACCAGGAAAAAAGTGCAATCGTTTGGTCGGTATTGGAGGATCGCGAAAATAATCTCTGGATCGGTGATGGTAGCGCCGTGTATGTACGTGCGCCGGGCAGCAAACGATTTGTACGTTTCACTTACGATGAAACCGAACCCGCATCGCCGGGCAATTACGTTGTTAATGAATTATTTGAAGATGCTGCGGGCGATATCTGGTTGGGATATTTCCCATCTGGCGTGGATGTTGTTGATCGCCAGGCATCGATTTTTAATAACTACCGCTACAGCGCCAGCAACCCCAATTCTGTTACCGAAGGCGGCGTGCTGTCTGCAGTAAAAGATAAAGCTGGCAAACTCTGGATTGGTGCAGGATATGGCTTAAATTATTTCGATCCCGTACGCCAAAAATTCACCCGTTATAAACATGATCCCACGAATTCAAACGGCTTAAGCGGCAACACTGTACTCTCACTGGCCTTGAATGAATCCGCGCAGGAGTTATGGTTAGGTATTTGGGCCGGCGGATTAAATCGTTTGGATTTGAGCAGCGGCCAATTTAAACATTATCTTCCCGATGCTAATAATCCCGCTGCTATTCGCGGCCGCGAACCCTGGTCAGTGGTGCGCGATTCCCATGGTTATTTGTGGATTGCGACAGAAGAAGGATTAAACCGCTACGATCCCGCCACTGATTCATTTCGTTATTTTATTCCACCACCGGAACAACTCGATGGCGACAAAGTGCTGTACGCGCGCGTTGTGTATGTCGATAAGGAAAATCGCATTTGGGTCGGTTCTATTCGCGGCTTGTATTTATTCGATCCCATGAGTGAAACCTTTACGCGCTATCAACATAAAGATGGTGATGCCAGCACACTTGCCGCTGATTTTGTATTCGCACTTTATGAAGATAGCCGCGGAAATTTTTGGGTAGGCACGGATGGCGGCGGTTTGAATTTAATGGACCGCACAACTGGAAAGTTTACGGCGTATAGCAGCCGCGATGGTTTAGCTGATGATGTTGTTGCCGGAATTATTGAAGACGATCAAGGCTATCTTTGGCTGGGAACCCAAAAAGGGATTGCGCGTTTTGATACCAATAAAAAAGAATTCCGAAATTTTGATAAACGCTATGGCCTGAATGACAATTTATTTAACCGTAATACACCGGTTAAATTAGTGTCAGGTGAGTTATTTTTTGGGAATAGTAAAGGTTTCGTGTTGTTTAACCCGACGGCAATTACTACCAATCCCCATCGTCCTCCGGTGGTATTGACCAATTTATCCATTCTCAATAAACCGGTTGTTATTGGTGGTGAAAAATCTCCGCTTAGCCGTGCCATTAATCACACGGATTCCATTACGCTCACCTATAAAGATTCGGTCTTTACGTTGGAGTTTGCTGCACTCAATTATCAAATGAGTGAAGAGAATCAATACGCCTATCGTTTATTGGGTTTTGATAATGACTGGATTTATGCCGACAATAAACGCGCGGCCACTTACACCAACCTGGATGCAGGAAATTATATTTTTGAAGTAAAGGCCAGTAATAATGATGGCATTTGGAATGATCAGGTGGCGCGCCTGGGCATTACAATTTTGCCGCCTTTTTGGCGTACCTGGTGGGCGTACATTATTTATATCGCCGTGATTGCTGCACTTGTAGTTTGGTTTTTACGAATTCAATTAACCCGCTTGCATTACGAACAGCAACAAGTGGAACAGGAACGTTCACTGGTGCGGCGGTTGCAACAAGTGGATAAGTTAAAAGATGAGTTCCTGGCCAATACGTCCCATGAATTGCGCACGCCGTTGAACGGTATTATTGGCTTGGCTGAATCGTTGTTGGATGGCATTGGTGGAAAGTTGCCGGCGCAGGCGCAATACAGTTTGCGTTTGATTGCGGCGAGTGGACAACGCCTTTCCGCATTGGTAAATGACATTCTCGATTTTTCCAAATTAAAAAATCAAAGTATTGCCTTGCATAAAAAAGCGCTGGATTTACGCGTCCTGGTGGATATTGTTATCACACTTTCGCGCCCCTTAATTGGCGACAAAAAATTGCAATTGCACAACTGGGTTCCCGTTGACCTTCCAGCGATTTATGCCGATGAAGATCGCCTGTTACAAATACTGCACAATTTAATCGGTAATGCGGTGAAGTTTACCCATGAGGGTAGCGTGAATGTGTATGCCGAGGTAAAAGATGATCAAATTCTGGTGCAAATTGCGGATACCGGAATCGGTATTCCAGCAGAACAATTAACTGATATTTTCCAGGCGTTTTATCAAGCCGATGGCCGCACAGAACGCGCATATGGTGGTACCGGGTTGGGGCTTTCTATCACCAAACAATTAGTGGAATTGCATGGTGGCAACATTACTGTGGAGTCCACTCCAAACTGCGGCTCAGTATTTAGTGTGCATTTGCCTTTGTCACTGGAGTTACCTGTTATCGCAGCAGAAGATAATAATTACTCACCAACTGCCGAGGTTGCCGAACGGATAACAATCGAACCAGTAAACATTAAGCCAGTACTGGAAAACCAGACGCATCAGGGCCACATTTTGGTTGTAGATGATGATTCGGTTAATCGCCTGGTATTGGTGAATCATCTGGCGCTGCGCAATTATCGTGTGAC
This sequence comes from Cellvibrionaceae bacterium, assembly GCA_021151825.1. Taxonomy (GTDB): domain Bacteria; phylum Pseudomonadota; class Gammaproteobacteria; order Pseudomonadales; family Cellvibrionaceae; genus Cellvibrio. Next base: position 12,545 of record JAGKWQ010000001.1, on the reverse strand, counting down.
AGAAGCCTCCAGCGGTGAAGAAGCGATTACGTTTATTGCACAGCAGGGTGACGTAGATCTGGTATTGCTGGATATTATGATGCCGAAAATGTCCGGCTACGAAACCTGCAAGCGTTTGCGCGAAACATATCGTGCCTACGAATTACCTATTATTTTCCTGACTGCACGCAATCAAACCAACGATTTGGTGATGGGATTTGAAGTGGGCGCGAATGATTATTTAACCAAACCAATATCCAAAGAAGAATTATTGGTGAGAGTGGATACTCATTTGCAACTTTATAGTGCTACCCAATATCTGGATAAAAAAGTTGCCGAACGTACTGAAGAATTGCGCAAAAAAAATGAAGGCTTACGTCAGGCACAACAAGAACTGCAAATCGCTTACCGAAAACTGGAAGAGGCAAGTTTGTCTGATCCACTTACCGGTTTGCACAATCGCCGCTTTCTCAGCAAGTCTATCGGCGCCGATTTATCGTTGGTGGATCGCGAATATAAAAACTGGTTGGACTCCAATAATGGGCGCACAGAAGATTCTATTTTCTGGCCGCCGCCAAAAGATAACGATTTAATTTTTTTATTATTGGATGTCGATCATTTTAAAACGGTTAACGACACTTATGGCCATAATGCGGGCGACAAAGTATTGGAGCAATTAAGCCGTTTGCTGGAAGAGGCCTTGCGCGATTCGGATTATCTGGTGCGCTGGGGCGGCGAAGAATTTTTAATCGTTGCGCGGTTTTGCTCGCGCGATGAAGCGGCTGAAATGGCAGAGCGTATCCGCCAGGCCGTTGCCAATTATTCGTTTGATGTAGGCGATGGAATGCATTTGCATAAAACCGCCTCCATTGGTTTCGCAAGTTACCCATTTTACCAACAGCATCCTGATGCATTGGGTTGGGAGCAGGTAGTAAATATTGCTGACCGCGCGCTCTACGCCGCAAAAAAAGCCGGGCGCGATTGTTGGGTGGGTATTAACAGCGAATTGGGAGGCTCTTTCCACGCCAATCCACTGCAAGATGACAAACTCATTCGCTCGCTTGAGCGGGGGGAGTTGCGCATCCAGGCATCGCGCCTGGTTGTGCCGGATAATTTATAACGCCTGCTTACTCTTTTTTATCGCTCATCACTTTTTGAAACGTGTCCAGTTGCACGTTGCTCGCTTCTTTTTGGTATTGCACTTTCCAATCGGAATAGGGGATGCCATAAACGCGGGTACGTGCGTCTTCATAATCCAGCACGATATTCACCTCTTCCGCTGCCGCCACATACCATTTGCTCAAACAATTGCGACAAAAGCCGGCGAGGTTCATCAAGTCGATATTTTGCACATCTTTGTGACTATCCAAATGGGCGAGCAAACGCCGGAATACAGCGGCTTCCAATGCTTGTTGATCGGCGGGTGAAAGTTCTTCAATTTTCATAATCTGGCTCCAAAACCAAACAGCAGCACGAGGGGAAACTCAAAGCCGGCAGTGTCGGTGATCCCTTGCTGCGGGTCAAATTTGGTAAATTCCCGACGGTTAAATTTCCCGTCGCCTTGAACCTGTTTTCATCCTGCCTATACTCAAGTCGTGCCAGTTTAGCGGTACTTATTCCATTGCCTGATATTTAGACATTTTTGCCGCTTTTCGAAGCGTTTCTGCGCTGGGGGTTTGCGTGAATATTATTTTGGGGATCATCGTCCTCTTCGCTTGTATGCTCGGCGGATACGTGCTGCACGGCGGCAATCTGCTGGCGATCTGGCAGCCGACCGAGATTCTGATTATTTGCGGTGCATCGTTGGGGGGGATGATTGTTGCTAATCCGCTTTCCGTGAGTATCGGGGTGGTGAAATCGGCCGGTGCATTGATGACACCGTCCAAATTTAACAAGTCCTTTTATCTGGAGATGTTGACGTTGCTGTATGACATCCTCAACAAAACCCGCCGCGAAGGTTTAATGGCAATTGAGGGCGATATTGAAGAACCTGATTCCAGCCCGATTTTCGCCAATTATCCGGATATCCTTAAAGATCACCACATTGTTGAATTTATCTGCGATTACCTGCGCATTATGGTAGCCGGCAATATGGCGCCGCACGAATTGGAATCTTTGATGGAGCAGGAGTTGGATGGTCACCATCAGGAGGCCTCATTGGTTCCCGGCGCGATTCAAAACGCCGCTGACGGTTTGCCCGGTTTTGGTATCGTGGCTGCGGTACTCGGGGTAGTAATCACCATGGGCAAGATCGGTGGACCACCGGCTGAACTGGGTCATTCGGTCGCTGCGGCATTGGTAGGAACATTGATGGGGATTTTGTTTGCGTACGGCATCATCGGTCCCTTTGCCAGTTACCTGAATCACAAACTGCGCGATGAGTCGCGCGCTTATGAATGTATCAAAGCGGTACTGGTTGCCTCTATGAATGGTGTGCCACCACAAGTTGCGGTTGAGTTTGGCCGTAAAGTGTTATTCCACAGTGTTCGCCCCAGCTTCAAAGAGCTGGAAGAACAATATCGCGCAAGCAAAAAATAAGGGCTTGAGTGATGGAAAAAGGCGCAACACAACAACCCATTATCATCAAGAAGAAGAAGGGCCATGGCCATGGGCACCATGGTGGTTCCTGGAAGGTAGCGCTCGCGGACTTTATGACGGCCATGATGGCCTTCTTCCTGTTGATGTGGTTATTGGGCAGTACTTCAACTGAAGAACAAAAAGCCATTGCCGGTTATTTTCAAGATCCGGGTAGTGAGTATGTGGTGGGTGAGGGCGGTGCGGATTTGGGTTTGATTAACCAGGATCAGCCACTCAAACAATCACAATCCGACCAACCCGATAATGATATGGCGAGTGATAAGGAAGCGAATAAAGATCACGATCAGGAAATGACCGAAGATCAAGTTAAAAAAGAAATGGAAAAAATTGAAACCCAGCAATTGGAAGAATTGAAAAAGCAATTGGAAACGGAAATCAACTCGCTCGATTCGGTGTTTCAACAAATCAAAGACCAGATCCTTATCGATTTCACGGCACTGGGTTTGCGTATCCAGATTGTGGATAAAGACCAACGTCCGATGTTTGATGTTGGCAGTGCAAATTTGCAACCCTGGTCATCAGATGTGTTACATGCGTTGGGCCCGATTCTGAATAAAGTACAAAACAAAATCAGCATCACTGGCCATACCGATTCCACACCTTACGGTGCGGGTGCAACCTACACAAACTGGGAATTGTCTGCTGATCGTGCCAACGCTGCGCGCCGTGCATTGCTGGAAGGTTCTTATCCGGAACCTAAAGTCGCCACAGTGCAGGGGATGGGATCAGCGGCGCCGTTGTTGGTTGATAAACCCAATGAGCCGATCAATCGTCGTATCGCTATTATTGTTTTGAAAAAGGCGGTAGCGGATGCCCTGGGTAGTGGAGCGGGTATTGATAGCAATAGCCTGATTAAAGGTGGTGGTGATCCGTTTAGCCCATCCGGTCCCGCACCAAAAATATTATCGCCATCGGAAGTGAATGATGCGATAGATGCAGAGAGTGCTCGTTAGTGTTTAGAAAAATAGCTGCGTTAGAAAGCATTGCGATAAGCGCACGTTGAAATGAAAAGGGGCTGAATATTCAGCCCCTTTTTTATTGCGTCAGACGATTATTTTAATGCGAATGGGCGTGATGTGAATGTGCTGTCTGCGTATCGAGTTTACCCATACGCAACAACACATGATCAGCCATACCTGAAGCGAGTTCGCGCTCGCTTAAAAATATCTTGCCGATATTTTCCTTAACCCACAATTCTGCTTCATCTTCATTGTGGGTGCGAATCACTATTTCAATTTTGGGATTGAGCAAGCGAGCTGTCTCAACCATTTTTCGTACATGGAATGTATTTGCGGTGGCAGCAACCAGCATTCCTGCTTGCGCAATATGAGCCTGGATTAATACATTCGGATCCGCCGCATCGCCACACACCGCCGGAATATTTTTTGCGCGCAGTTGTTCCACCAGTTCACGATTTGTATCGGCCACTACATAAGGAATGTTATTGGCGTTCAGAATTTTTGCGATGCGTCCGCCTACGCGCCCATAGCCAACCAATACCACTTGCCCGGCCAGATAAGATTCATGTGTGCTCATTGGTAATGTGGCTAATGGATCGACACTGGCTTCCAATTTACGTGCAAATGAGGAGTGGGTGCGCGCCCAGCGTTGCAATGGTTCAAGGCCACCAAACATTAATGAGTTCAGGGCGATGGAAATTAATGCCCCGGCCAAAATCAGATTTTGCCCGGTACTATCCATCAGCCCAAGGGCTATACAAAGTCCCGCGAGGATAAAAGAGAATTCGCCGATTTGCGCAAGGCTTACGCCTACTGTCAGTGCTGTGTTTAACGGATAGCGGAACATCAATACCAACGCGACTGCCACAATGGTTTTACCAAACATAATGATGGCCACCACGGTGAGCACCTTCAGTGGTTCGTTTACGATGATATGGAAATCAAACAACATGCCGACGGACACAAAAAACAATACGGCAAAGGCGTCGCGCAATGGCAATGATTCATCGGCAGCGCGGTGGCTGAATTCGGATTCGCGCAGCATCATTCCCGCAAAAAAGGCGCCCAATGCGAAGGAAACATCAAATAAGGCGGCTGATCCGTAAGCCACACCGACGGCGGTGGCGATAACGCAGAGGCTGAACAATTCACGTGAGCCGGTACCGGCCACCCACCATAAAAACTTTGGTAATAAACGTTTACCAACAATCAACATGAAAGCAATGAAAGCGATTACTTTGCCAATAGTGATGGCAATTGTCAGCGGGATATTGTCGCTGACCGGTTCATGGCCGCCAACAGTATGACCGCCTAATAAAACTGCAAAGGCCGGTAAAAGTACCAACACCAGTACCATCACCAGATCTTCAACTACCAACCAGCCCACGGCAATTTTACCGTTGATGCTGTCGATAACCCCACGCGCTTCCAGTGCTTTTAGCAGTACCACCGTACTTGCTACCGAGAGCGCCAGGCCAAATACGATAGATTCACCCATGCTCCAGCCCCACCATAGGCCAGCGCCAGCACCAAGGGCAGTGGCAACTGCGATTTGCACAATCGCACCGGGAATGGCGATGCGTTTAACTGACATCAAATCGCCGATAGAAAAATGTAACCCCACGCCGAACATCAGCAGCATTACACCGATTTCTGCCAACTGGGCAGTCAGCTCCATATCGGCGACAAAACCGGGGGTATAGGGACCAATGATTACGCCTGCGATTAAATAGCCAACCAGGGGGGGCATACGCAGGCGTGTGACAAGGAAACCAAGGACCATGGCCAATCCGAGGCCGGCGGCAATAGTGGTTATCAAGCTAATATTATGCGGCATAGCATCTTCTTTCTTCGTGAATGAGGGTCGACTATAAATGCTCAAAAGAAATTCGCGCAACCCGCAGTTTTTTTCAGATGCCATTGAATAGCGCTACTCCTAGCCCCAAATTGCTTCAACCTTGGTTAAATCGGGCGTTTTTCACTATATGTTCGCGAGCAATCGCTCTATGTAAATTTGCGTTAAGTTCTGGAGGCCTAACCATGTTTTACGATCTCACCGTTGTGCAATTCAGCAAAATCCTCAACAACCTCAGCCACTTCCTGGATAAAGCGGCAACCCACGCCGAGACCAAAAAGTACGATATCTCTGTATTGCTTAACTCGCGCCTGGCGCCGGATCAGTTCAATTTGATTCGCCAGGTACAAATTGCCTGTGATACCGCCAAGCTGGGCGTGGCGCGTTTGACGGGAAAAGTGGAATCGGCGCCGGTTCATGCGGATACCGAAACGACGCTGCCGGAATTAAAAGCGCGTATCCAGTCAGTATTGGATTATCTCGCTACTTTTACTCCGGCAGATTTTGCAGATACTGCTGAGCGCCATATCAGCCAGCCGCGCTGGGAGGGTAAATACCTCACTGGTCAGGAGTTTGCGATCCAGCATGCAATCCCGAATATCTATTTCCATGTCACCACTGCCTATGCGATTTTGCGTCATAACGGCGTAGATGTAGGCAAGAAAGATTATCTTGGAGGCCTGCCTTACAAAAGTTAGTATGGCGCATTAACCAACACGCAGTACTGCCCTGGCAACCAGGCAGTACTGTTCGCAAAAACGATAATAAGGATGCGCACCATGTCAGAAACCAAATGGGATATTTATATATTGGGCGAGTCCCAACTGGGAGTAGAGCGGTCAACCCTGGTGCACAATCTTGCTGCCACCTTCAAAAAAGATATTCCCGTCATTGAAAAAATGTTGCGCAAATCGCGCAGCTTACTCAAAGCCAATGTTGATTTGGCCACGGCAAAAAAATACAAAACGGCGATTGATAAAGCCGGCGGCTTGTGTGAGTTGGTTGAACACGCCGAACAATTATTTCCCAAGGATGCATTAAGTCCGGTTGCTTCTCGCCCTGCATCGGCTGTAACACCGCTCAGTGTTGCGCCAATTGAAACTGCAGCGCCTTCGCCTTCGCCTTCGCCATCGGCTTCTGCCCATGCATCTACTTATACCGATCAAGCTTCGATTGCCTATTCATCACCTTATGAATCACCTCAGGCTGAGGTTCAGCAGCCAAGTCATTTTTGTTTCAAATGCGGCGCGGCGTTGCATGTGGGTATGACCCATTGCCCGAAATGCCGCACCGAACAGCCGCAATTCAACAGTAAAAATAAAATCGTTGCGGGCGCCCTCGCATTTTTTGTTGGCGGATTTGGTGTGCACCGTTTTTATTTGGGGCAATGGTGGGGCGTGTTTTATTTGCTGTTCTGGGGCACGTTAATTCCCAGTATTATTTCGTTGATCGAAGCATTTGTTTTTTGGCTTACTCCGAAGGAACGCTGGCAGCGCAAGTATGGGCAAGTTCCTTCGCAAGGGCCCGGAATGATCGTTGCGATTATCATTGGGGCAATATTGTTTATAGCGATTATCGGCATTCTCGCCGCCGTCGCGCTGCCGGCCTATCAGGATTACACCATTCGTTCAAAAGTCCGTGCTTCTGCTGCGCTCGTTGATGAAACCCGCGCAAAAGTTGAAAAAGTTATTTTGGAAAAGAATTTTTTCCCCAACGAAAATGTTCTGGCAGGTTTACCGGAAAATATCAGCACCCAACATGTGCGCTCTATCCGTTTGGATGACGGCGCGCAATTGGTGGTTACTTATAATGGTGGAAATACACCAACGATCATTTGGACACCCAAAAAATCGGGCGCGCAAATAGTGTGGGATTGTAAAGGCGGTACCATGCAAGACAAGCAGCGCGACCCGGAATGTCGCGGTGGCACCAATGCACAACGCGCTGAAGCAGGACCGTCTGCGTCCGATATTCGAATGTACAGTGACGATAAAAAAATATCGCTGGTGGTGCCGCGTAACTGGAAAGGTAATCGCCAGTTAAACGAGCAGGCTTTGTTAGGTGTAGCAAACCTGGGCACTGAAAATTATGCGATTGTCATGGTGGAATCAAAACAGGATTTTAATCCACCTATCGATGCCGCTGCATACCTTGGATTTGCAGTGAAAACGCTACAGACATCCGGCAGCGAGCTGCGCGAACTGGAGCCGGTAAAATCGTTACAAGTGAATGGTCGCCCTGCACAACAACAGGAAATTGCAGTGGTGTTAGATGGTATAAAAATTGTTTACGTTCTGACAGTGACTGAAACGGACTCAGATTTTTACATCACTTACGCCTGGACTCTGGAATCCCTGTATGAGAAAAACCGTAAGTTGTTACGGTTAATTAGCGAAAGTTTCACGATTCATGATCGCAACACATCCCGAAATAAATAACGTGCTGGTGTGATGGAACAAGGCCCGGATAATTCCGGGCCTTTTTATTTCTACAGCAGAGTTTATTTTTACTCCAATACTTGTATTTCTACAGCGCTTTGGCGATTTTCGCCTTGCGTACCAGTTGGATGAATTCGGTGCGATAACCGTACTCATCCTTGCCTTTATTGGCTTGCGCTAATTCAATTACTTTGTCGTAATTAAAATCACCCGTGTAGTTGCTGCCGCGTAATAGTTGCGCGAAACCGGCAACGGCGATGGAGAAATTAACGTCTTGTTGATAACCCGCTCCGCTTGCGCGTGTGTTTTTGGTAATGGGGGTTTCGATTAACGTTGATTGATTCTCTGCCGGCAATTTATAACGCACGCGCAAGAATGCCAGCTCACTGGATTTACCATTCACCGTCGCTTGTTGCTGGTAGCGGCTGGGCTCCAATAATTTGCTGTCGGCATTTACCGGCGTGATTTCATAAATCGCAGTGACTTTGTGGCCCGAGCCGATTTCGCCGGCATCCACCTTGTCGTTATTAAAATCTTCGCGGTTAAGTGCGCGGGTTTCATAACCAATCAAACGGTATTCCGCCACTGTCGCCGGGTTAAATTCCACCTGGATTTTTACATCTTTGGCGATGGGAAATAACGTGGACGTAGCTTCGTTCACCAGAACTTTTTGCGCTTCGCTTAATGTATCGATATATGCTGCAGTACCGTTGCCGTTTTGCGCCAGCGTTTGCATCATTGCATCCTGGTAATTGCCCTGGCCAAAACCCAATACTGATAAATAAATTCCTTTATCGCGTTTGCGTTCAATTAAATCCTGCAGTGCATCATCACTGGTTTGGCCCACATTAAAATCGCCATCAGTGGCAAGGATAATCCGGTTAACACCTTTGGAATTAAAATTCGCTTCTGCCAATTGGTAGGCGAGGGCGATACCTTCAGCGCCGGCCGTGCTGCCGCCGGCTTGTAAATTATTTAATGCGGCGAGGATCTTGGCTTTTTCTTTAACTTTTGTTGGCTCCAACACCGTACCCGCTGCACCGGCGTAAACCGCAATGGCAATGGTGTCGTCAGGTTTTAAGGTGTCTAGCAACAAACTCATGGATTGTTTTACTAACGGCAATTTGCTGGGTTCATCCATAGAACCGGACACATCCAACAAGAAAACGAGGTTTGATTGCGGGATTTCTCCTGCCGGTAATTGATAACCCTGAATGCCGATATGAACTAATTGATTACCTTTTTTCCACGGCGAATCCATTACGCTGACATGCGTTGCAAACGGTGTTTTTTTATTGCGTGGTGCAGGGTAGGCGTAATCAAAATAATTGATCATCTCTTCAATACGTACTGCATCTTTTGCTGGCAGCTGGCCATTATTTAATTGGCGACGTACAAAGCTGTAAGATGCGGTATCCACATCGATAGAAAAAGTAGAAACCGGATTTTCGCTCACAGCCGTTACCGCGTTTTCTTTAAAGTCCTCAAAGCGGTCACGATATTCTTGCGGCTGTGTTGAGGGTACATCAATTACGCCATTTGCACGTTTCAATTCCGGAGCACGAGCAAAGGCTTCTCTCATACCGGCAACCTGAATCTCTTCGACAGTATCTGCCTGCTGCATCGTAGGTTTGGCTAATGCAGGCGCTGCGGCAATTGCGCGGTTGGGAACTGGTGCTGGCGGCGGAGCTGCAGCTTCCAATTCGACTCCAGGTATCCGCTGCAATGCATCGGCGACATTACTATCCGGTAACTGCCCAATATCTTCAGCACTAATAGCGTTTCTTTCTTGTGGTTCTTCTGCACGAATACCAGTGACCACTGCTGCTTCAACAGTTGCATCAATTGCTATTTTCTTTTCTGAAAATGCTTCTTTGACGGGTTCTACTTGTTGGTGTTGCTCGCTGACTTCAGCGGTTTGTTTTGCAAGTGCCGCTGAAAGTTCATCATTAACCGGATTGATTGCCAGATGCTGCATAAAAGTGATTCCCGCCAACACCGCCAGACTGGATGCGGCGATTCCGGAAATCAGTGCCGGCTTTTGCCATAAAGGACGATTATTTAAATCAGGATCGGTAAGGTTTGAATTGTTCATTGAATCACTCCCGTGATGATTGGTGTCACGGGTAGGACGCAGGCGTTGCAAAAATCCTTGGAGTACATTGGATTTTTTTTGCGGAATATTTTGTTCATCAACTAATGGCGAAGGTTCCGCAACAATCGGAGTGGCTTGTTCTGCGTTGACGGAAGCGTTGTCTTCGATTGCCGTTGTTGTGTGTTGTGTGAATGCAACCATAGCCGCGGCGATATGACGCGCTTTGGTGTCGGCTGCAGGTGCCGGTGTGGGTTGTTGTAATTGCTGTTGCAGGTCATGTTCGTTCATAGGGATACCTCCCAACTTCCATCGCTTTGTTGCAGGGACTGAAGTTGTTTGCGAATTTCGTGGAGTCGCCAGGACACCGTGGATTCCTTTACTTGCAAGATGTTCGCGGCCTCAGCGTGGGTTAGTCCTTCGGCGTGGACCAACAGTGCGGTTTCTTTAAACCCTTCGGCGAGTGAATCCAGTAGTTGTAATATTTGTTGCAGGTAAATGCCTGTTTCCGCGCGCTGGTCGCTATGGGTTTCACTTGCCAGTTGATCCAAATCCTCATGCCGATGGCGTTGCTGGCTGCGGTGCCAATCTTTCGCGCAGTTAATGACCAGCCGATACAACCAACTGCTAAATGCAGCTTCAAAGCGAAATTGGCGGATGCTCTGCGCCAGCTTGATGCAGGTGAGCTGGGTGATATCTTCCGCGTCAGCGCGGTTGCCACACCAACGGTACGCAAAGCGATAAATCCGGTCATAGCTGTCCGTCAGCAGCTGTTCAAAAGCCGCTGCATCACCGGCCTGGGCGGTGCGGATTAACTGGTTCTCATCAATGGGTGACATTGGTCTGCCCCATCTTCTATCCCTCTTGAACTGTCGACATCAATCAGACGCATCGAATTGCCAAATCCTTGGCTAATGGCTGGTTTTCGTCGGTTTTATTTACAAGTTATGTTTTATTTTGTGATGCAGTTATCACTATATCCTTGTTTTACCTATGAATTTTTAATGTGGCGCGTAAATTGCTGATTTTGACGACAATGGTGTCGGGATTTTTACCTCTTGGCTCACCTCATAATTTCATATCATTTTTTCGGGCGGTATCAGTATGGGCTTTAAATCTGTTTATACCCGCGTGTTGGGTGGCTTGGCCGGTTTGTTGTTGGCGTTGAATGCCCAGGCCAATCTTATCGTGAATGGCGGTTTTGAAGATAACGCTGTTGCTTCAGGCAACTGGGCGTACTTCCCTTCGTCCAGTGTTAATGGCTGGGAAGGCGATAACATCGAGATTTGGAATAACTTCGGCGGCGTTGTTGCACCGGAAGGCAAGCAACATGCAGAGCTGAATGCGCACCCTTTTGATGGCACCGTGTTTTCCATTTATCAAAACTTTGCCACTGTTGTTGGCCAGACTTACGACGTTTCGTTTTATTACAGCGCACGTGAGAGCAACAATGAACAATTTTCTTTCAGTGCAGGTACTCTCTCGGCGTTGTTGAATGATCATGTGGTTGGTAGCTGGAAGCAATACACCGGTAGTTTTGTGGCGACCAGTATTCTCAGCACAATTACATTTACCAGCTACGACAACTCTACTGTTGGTAATTTTTTGGATGACGTTGTAGTGACTACCCGCGCTCACGTAATTGAATCAAGCCCGCTGGTGATGTTTGCAATCGGTCTGCTCGGTTTGTTTTACAGCAGAAAAAAATTAGCGAAATAATTTATTCTGCTACGCGCAGGAAAATTCATTTAAATAATTAAAAAAGCTCGTGCAAACGGGCTTTTTTTGTTTCGTATAGTTTTATTTTAATTACAAATAAACACAAAAAATGCACTGTTTTTCATGAAATAAGAGTGGTTTTTGGTGACAGTTTTATTAAACTGCGCGCACCAGATTTTTTGGTGTTTCAGGAGTGACTGTATGAATAAAAATGCAGTTGCTAAAGTAAAAAATATTTAATTGACGGAATTTCTATGTATTTTCAATGGTTGAAAAAAATTGTTGCTGCCGCTGCGTTTTTAATGGTTGCAAACGCTCAAGCCGGTTTGATTACCGATGTTGAAACAGTAAACAAAACTGTGAGTTTCGGCGCTTCCAAAAGCTGGACCCACAATATTCTGGATCAAGGTTTTGTATTGGGTAGTGCGCAAACTGCGACACTGACCATCGAATTCCGCGATGATAAAGACCCATGGTATGCTCCATTCGAAACTGCTTTGGTGCAAATTGGTCTGTTTGATTTGCAAGACGGCGGTTTGGTGTTGAACCCAACCGTAGATTGGACTGGCGGTTTGGGTTTGAGCTCATTGGTAAAACTGAATGCTGATGGCACTTTGTTTGTGCAAGTGACCAGCGTACTGGGCGATTTCATCATTGGTAAATCTACTTTGTCAGTAGTGACCAAAGATGCTGAAGTTCCTGAGCCGGGTACCATGATGCTGTTTGGCCTGGGCCTGTTGGGCCTGGCTGCTGCAAGAAGAAAAACAACGGTTTAATTCTTGATTGCGTCAAAAAAAACCGCCGTATTGAACTGCACCCCAAAAGTTGGACATAACCGCAGGGGTTTAACGAAAGGACTGGGTTCGGTATTGCACCGGACTCAGTCCTTTTAGTTTCAGCTTTAT